>NZ_JAFKOJ010000010.1 GCF_017303275.1 Bacillus sp. NTK034
AGAGAGAAGGCGAAAAGCAGTCCGAATACGAGCCAGGTTCGGACAGGATGAAGGAAAAAAAGGGAAAAGCAGTCCGAATACGAGCCAGGTTCGGACAGGATGCAAGAGAGAAGGCGAAAAGCAGTCCGAATACGAGCCAGGTTCGGACAGGATGAAGGAGAAAAAGGGAAAAGCAGTCCGAATACGTGCCTGATTCGGACAGGATGAAGGAGAAAAAGCGGAGAGCAGTCCGAATACGAACCCGATTTATATCAATCTGATAAGGCCCCATTCATAATATGAATGGGGCTGCTTTTCATTTATTATGTACCTTCATAAGCACTGAACTCCAAGTCTGCGGCATTGAGCTTTTTAGTACTTTCTTTATTCTCACTGTCTTGATGTAATAAATTCCATCAGCTTCCTGCTGGTATGTTTCAGGGCTTCCTCATGATAGATCATGTAGAAGTCCCGCTGCATTGTAATTCCTTCTATATGTAATTGTTTTAAAGTCCCGAGCCGAAGTTCTTTTTTTACAGCAGACTTTGAGATGATGGAAATGCCTAAACCCGCTTCTACGCAGGTTTTAATGGCTTCGGTGTGTTTCAGTTCCATAATGACATTCAATTTGGAGGCATCTACATGGCATCTTCTAAAGGAATCTTCCATCACTTGCCTTGTTCCTGATCCTTTTTCCCGGATAATAATAGGAACTGACAGCAGCTCCTCGATGGTTATATTGTCCGTCTTAATGAATTTATTTTCAGGAGAGGCTATGATAATCAACTCATCTTTGGCAAAAGGAACCTGTTTTAAGGCTGGGTAGGAGAGCATGGATTCAATGAACCCTAAATTGATTTCATGATTTAACAGCTTCTCAACGATATGCCTGGAATTATATACATTTAAATGCAGGCTGACTTTCGGATAGAGACTCGAAAAATCGGCTAATAAAAAGGGGAGTACATGCTCCCCGATCGTTAAGCTGGCTCCGACCTTTAAGTCCCCATGTACACTTCCCTTTAATTCTTCCAGTTCATTTTCAGTTTCATTCATTAAAGCTATCAGTTTTTTGACTTTATGATATAGGATTTCGCCTGCAGGAGTCAGTGAGATTTTTTTGGTTGTCCGTTCAAAGAGCTGACAATCCCACTGTTCTTCGAGTTGTTTGATTTGAAGGCTCACACTGGATTGAGAGAGGTGAAGATCCTTGGCAGTCTGGGAAAAACTTTTATTATTGGCGGTGACATAAAATACTTTTAAATAGTCGAGGTTCATAGGTATCCTCCTTCAATCATGTAACTTCCCTCTATCTATTGTAATTGATTAGGGGACATTTAAAAAACTTTATATAGTAAGAGAAGCAGAGGGGTTATGGCAAGAAGACCCAGAAAGCCTGCTATGGCAACAGCCACTGGTTTAAAGCCTACTTTCACAAAGTCTTTCCATTTAATATTAAGCCCCAGGCCTGCCATACCCATTGCAAGGAGGTAGGTGCTCAGTAATAAAAAGATGCTGATGATACTGCCCGGTATGGAGAAAATAGTATTGATCAGGCTGGTAAGGAGAAATCCGAAAATAAACCATGGGATTGGCAGCTTCCCTATATTCCGGCCTTTGCCGCTGTTTTTTCTGCTGTAAACAAAGCTTATGATAAGGGCAACTGGTATCAATAACAGGACTCTTCCCAGTTTTACAAGAATGGCAGAGTCACTGCTGACATCCCCGCCCGGAACACCTGCAGCCACTACATGGGCAAGTTCATGCAGTGTTGCCCCGGCTAATACACCATATTCCTGCTCGCTGATAGGAAGCAAGGGAAATAAAACAATATACAAAATGGCCCCAATGGTCCCTAAAACGGCTATGCATGATACTGCAACAGCGGTTTGCTCTTCCTTGCTTTTGACAATAGGCGCAATCGCAATAATGGCTGCCGCTCCGCAAATAGCAGTGCCAGCAGCAAGTAAAGCTGACAATTTCTTATTGATTCTGAACGCTTTGCCCAAAAGCAGGATGAAACTCATGGTAAAAACGATGACCACAACATCGATGATCATGATGGAAAAGCCTGCTGAGATAATTTCCTGCAAATTCAGCCTAAAGCCCAATAAAATAATCCCTGCCCGAAGCAATACCTTGCTTGAGAACTGTACACCTGAATGAGCGTCCACAGGTACAGATAGCGTATTTCCCCAAATGCCTCCCAGCAAAATGGAGAGGATCATAATTCCGAGAATGGAGAAAAAGGGAAGATTGGCAATTTGGCCAGCCAGAACCGCAAGGAAAAGGGTCAGCGATAATCCTTTTGCAAATCCGATAGCCTTTTGTTTTTTTTTAGGTTCTTCTATTACATATTCTTGAATTTTTTGAGCTTCCACAGATAGTTCCCCTTTCGTTCATTTGATACCTTAACCGTACCATAGGAAAGGAGAACCGCTTCACCGATTGTTTAATAAGGTTTATTGGATTTCTTAATGATTCAAAAGTGTATGGATTAAGCCCCTTTTTGCTGCAAAATAATGACTTCCTCTTCTTTTTCTTTCATTGATAGGAATAGCACTCCTGCAATGATGAAAACACCGCCAAGCATTTGATAGCTCCCGAAAGTTTCTTTTAGCCACAGGAAGGATATCAAAGCTGCCACAAGAGGCTCAATACTGGATAAAAGACTGGTTTCTGTGGGGGAAAGATACTTCAGACTCCCTATATAAAGTAAAAAAGAGAGGGTGCTGATCACAATAATGCTAATTAACATAGATAATGTACCCATATGCAGTGCTCCTGCCAGGGTGGCAAAGCTGAATGATGGCATCAGCAAATATAGGACGATTCCGCCGAGCAGCATTCCCCACCCGATGATTGTCATCGTTCCCCAGGTCTTAATGAGGGAAACAGGCTGCAATGTATAAAAGGCAAATCCAAGCGCCGTTAGAAAACCGATCCATAAAGCCTTTTCTGATAAAAGGATTTGATCCAGGGATCCGTTGGTAATAAGCAGAAAAATCCCTGATAGAGCAGTGACAATGGCCAGCAAATGGATCTTGGCTGGCCATCGTTTGGACTCGATTGCCACATAAATGGTGATCAGAACCGGACCAGCAAATTGAAACAGGGTTGCTGTAACGGCATTGCTCACCTGAATGGTTTCGATAAAAGCATATTGCCCTCCAAGCATCCCCAAAACAGCAAAAAGAAGAAGCTGTATCCAGTGGCGGGGATATTTCCATATCGCAAATACATTTACTTTCCGGCAAGATAAGAAAATGAGCGTGAAAATGCCTGCCGCAATCAATCTGACAACTAAATAATCGCTTGATGATAAGTGGGTTTCCTGAAAAAACCACTGCAGCATTGGACCGGATAATCCCCATAAAGAAGCTCCGCTTATGATCATGGCCAGTCCCAGCTTGCGTGAATTGCTCATGTTGTTTGTCTCCTTACTGTATTGGTTATTATCATGTATTATAGATAATAACTGGTGTTGTTAGAAGGGTCAGATTTTTAATTTTTAAGGGGGTCAGGCTGATGTCCGAGTTAACGCCAAATCTAGACTTTACAAGCGGTGAGGCACTATATGTGCAATTATATAAATATATTAAAAAAGAAATTAAGACAGGCAATCTGGCGGTAATGGCAAAGCTCCCTTCCAAAAGGAAATTTGCCAGATATCTTCTGGTCAGTGAGAACACAATTGAATCTGCATATGAACAGCTTATGGCTGAAGGATACATCGAATCGAAGGCGCGCAAAGGATATTTTGTGAGTGAAGTTGAACAGAACCATTTTGCTTCAGAAAATGAAGAGCCTTTCGCTGAAGAAAAACAGCATACTGAGGGTAAGTACCTGTATCATTTTACACATTCCGGGGTGGATATTAGGACGTTCCCTTTCTCTGTGTTCCGGAAATTAACAAATCAAGTCCTGACTAAGGATAATGGCGAGGTTCTAATGATTGGCCACCCTCAAGGCGAGCTGGAATTACGGAACCAGATCGCGAGTTATCTGTATAAATCCAGGGGTGTAAATTGTTCCCCCAGCCAAATCATTCTTGGCTCAGGAACACAATATTTAATGAAAACTTTATTGCAGCTGCTGGATGGCAGTATTTTTGCTGTCGAAAATCCGGGATATCACCGCAGGCTCGTCATCTTTGAAAAAGGAATGGACAATGTGAGGGACATTCCTCTCGATAAAGATGGACTTATTTTATCTAAACTGAAAAAGTCAGGAGCAAACATCGTCTTTGTCACACCATCGCACCAATTTCCATGCGGTATGATTATGCCTATTGCCAGAAGGATGCAGCTTTTAAAATGGGCAAA
The DNA here is from genome assembly GCF_017303275.1 of Bacillus sp. NTK034. Classification (GTDB taxonomy): domain Bacteria; phylum Bacillota; class Bacilli; order Bacillales; family Cytobacillaceae; genus Cytobacillus. The sequence goes on from NZ_JAFKOJ010000010.1 coordinate 4,305, forward strand.
GGAAAAGCCTGGCCGTTATATCATTGAAGATGATTATGACAGTGAATTCCGGTACACAGGCAAGCCGATCCCGGCCCTGCAGGGATTGGATAAGGATGAAAAAGTAATCTATATGGGTACTTTCTCGAAAGCCCTGCTTCCCTCTCTAAGGATTAGTTATATGGTCCTTCCAAGACCTTTGCTGAAGATTTATCAGGAAGATTATTTCTTTTATGCGCAAACTGTTTCACGGACAGATCAGGAGATCTTGATTAAATTTCTTCAGGAGGAGTACTGGGATAAGCATATCCAGAAAATGAGGGTCGTATATCGAAGGAAAAGAGACATCCTAATTTCTGCCATATCGAAGTATTTTCCACCAGTTTCTGAAGTAATCGGACAGGACTCAGGTTTGCACATATTACTTCGGCCGAATAATGAAATGAATGAACAGCAGCTGATCAGGAAAGCCTTAGAGGCAGAAATAAAAATTTATCCTGTATCTCAATTTGGAGAAAATGACGGTCACACTGTATTGCTTGGTTTTGCCTTACTATCTGAAGAAGAGATATATGAAGCAATAAGGGTGTTAGCCAGGGCATGGTTTGAATTGTAAAACCTGATAAGTGGTGATATTGCATGCGCAGCCTATCCAGACCCATACTATGGAGAACATTTGCATGATTTCTAAAGTAGTTATTAATACTCATTTTACCAAGTAAAGCGAACTGTTTGTCCATTCAGTACGTTTCCATTTGTAACAGGCTTTTGCCTGAAAAATTAGATGGAGGGTTTCTTGAATGAAAAAGTTTTCTTTCCTGATGGTTTGTCTATTTGTTATGGCAGGTGCTGCGGGTTTTACGGCATTTTCGAATTCCGTAGAGCCGGCAAATTCTTCAGTTGAAGCCGCACAGACTGAAGCTGTTCAAGTTTATGGTCCAGGTGGTCCTTTGGGCCCGATAAAGGAGGCTGCAGAAAAGTTTTCAGCGGAAACAGGTATCAGGGTGAACGTAACGGCTGGACCTGAATCCAATTGGATTCAGCAGGCAAAGGAGAATGCGGACATCATTTATGGCGGTTCAGAGTATATGATGCAAAACTTTGTGTTTAACCATCCTGGAATGATAGACGAAAAATCACGAACAGAGCTGTATCCTCGTGCTGCTGGTATTCTGGTGAGAAAAGGAAATCCCCAAAAAATAGAGTCGCTTGAGGATTTAGCAAAGCCAGGAGTTAAAATAGTGGATGTTAACGGTGCAGGCCAGCTTGGCCTTTGGGAAGACCTGGCAGGAAGAAAGGGCCTGATCGCTGGTTTAAATCAAAACATTGATATTTCAGTCAAAACCAGTGCTGAAGCCATTGATCTTTGGAGGACAAATTCAAAGCTGGATGCATGGATCACATATGAGTCCTGGCATTATCGCTTGAGGGATGAAACGGAATTAATTGAATTACCTGATGAGGAAAAGATATACAGAGGAACACCCATTGCTATTGCCAAAGCGTCGCACAATAAAAAAGAGGCAAAAAAGTTTATAAAATATTTGCAAACTGAATCAGCCCATAAGATTTTCCAAAAATGGGGATGGAAGTAGGAGGCGAATCTTCAATTAAAAATGACTATATTTTTATCGAAAAACAACAGTCTGTGACTTCTTATCCAGTTTGAAGAATCTAATAGAGGGAATGAAATGGGCGAGGAGGGTTCATGTGAAAAAAATACGTTCATATATATCAATATTAGTGATCGTTATAATGGCAGCTGGCTGCAGTTCAAATGGAGATAATGAGACAAAGGAAAATTCAAAAGCGAACAACTCAGACGGACAAATGGATGATGAGCTTTTAAATGGCAGTGATGAGGTAATGGCGGTTCTGGATGAATTACAAGCTAATTTGAAAAATAAAGCGGAAAACTTGGAACTGATACAAAAAACAGGCAAAGACCTTGAGGAAAACTGGGATGAGATTGAGAAGAAAGTGGAGGAGAATTTTCCTGAAGACTACGAAAGTATTGAAGAAAGCTTATATCCACTAATTAGTGAATCTCAAAAAGATCAGGCTGACTCTGCTAAAATGAAGGAACTGGTTAACGAAACAAAGGAAAAATTAGAGTCATTTAAAGTGAAATTAGCTGAATAATAACAAAATAAACCTGCCCTAAATTTCATTGGGCAGGTTTATTTTGTTATATTACGTCCCCAGCACTTTTTGCCCTTGCGGCTGAGTGTTGAATGGATTAGGTTCCAATGTAATCCCAATATCTTCAAAGGAATATTCTGAAGGAAGGCGGTAGGTGATAAGGCCGCTCCCGTTTTGATCAGGTATCAAAGTGCCGGCACTTTGCCGATTTCCGTTCTGTAACAGCCATACTTGGTATACTTCATTTTTCTTTGTAATAGGCAAATTGTTTAAAGCAATGACAAGACTTGTTTCCGTACCTACCTGAAGAAGGTATGCGCTGCCGGTTGCAGAAGCAGCTAAGCTTTGCCCTGTTAAGGAATAAGTCGTAACAATTTGTGCCGGATCAGCAGCTTTATTCTCTAATGACTTAATCGTATCTTTCAATTGAAGGCTGTTCCAATAAAACCCAATTAAACAAATGATTAAAATAGCTGTTACAGCAGTGGATAGGGGTGAAAAATGCCTTTCGGCAACTGATAAAATTCGTTCTTTAAAGCTAATCGGTTCGGCTTCTATTTTTTCTTCGTGTTTAAGAAATTTATTTTCTTCAAAGACAAAATCCATCACTTGTGACTTCAATGATTCCGGTACCTCTGTTTCTTCTATATCATAAGAAAGCATTTGCCATGTTTCTTGTATAGATTTCAGTTCCTGCTGGCATTTTGCGCACTTTAGCAGATGGTCTTCGAACTGTTTTTTATCTTGGTTTGTAAGTTCATTTATAATATATAAAGATAAATTATCACATTTATTCTCCATGCCGAACACCTCCTATTTTCCCGTTGAAATTATTCCGAAGCTTTTTTAAGGCCTGATGCAGGCGGCTTTTAATCGTACCCAGCGGCTTTTGTTCAAGTTCTGCTATTTCACTTAAGGAGTAGCCTTCCCAATATAATAAGTTGATCAGGCGCTGCTGTGGTTCAGAGAGATGTCGTTTTGCTTCTTGAATCTGCTGTTTTAGCAGATTTCTTGTAACTTGCTGCTGGACATCATCAGCTGGAAGACCTTGCATTTGCTGCCATTCTTCAAGCTCCAATTGGACCGTCCCTTTATATTTTTGTTCTTTACGGATGAGATCTATGGAAATGTTTCGAGTTATGGTTAGAAGCCAGTTCACAAACTGTCCTTGGGATGCATTATAGGTGTTTTTTGTCGTCCAAAGCCGAAGGAACACCTGCTGAACAATTTCTTTCGTTTTTTCCGTATCGCCCTTGGTTATTTTTATGGAGAAGCTGTAAATAAGTTTTACATATCGGTCATACAGCTCTTCAAGTGCTGGCCGATGATTTTGAACAATTAATTCTATTAGTTCTTCATCTGACTTAGAATTCATTGACGGAAATCGCTCCCTTGTTAAACGAAATTATTTAGTATAGATGTTAACATAGATTGTCGGGAAAATTTGATAGGGGAGGAAAAAAAGAACTGCCGATAAACCAGGCAGTTCCTTCAGCAGTATCCATTATTGTGCAAATAATGTTTCGCTGTTAACAATAAACCAAACATCTTTGACGCCTTGTCCGTTTACATCACCAGATGCTCCGTCCCTTACGAAGTAGTAAAGCGGATAGCCCTTGTAGGTCGTTTGTTTCTCACCAGTGTCAGGCCGAGTAATCGTTCCGAAGTCTTCTTTATTAAATCCTTCTGGAACAGCAAGGTCTTCAGAGTAGAAAGCAGGCCAGTTTTTAAGGCAATCTCCACTGCAATTTGATGTATTTGGCTGATCTTTTGCAAAGTAGTAAAGTGCCATACCTTTAGCATCTGTAAGATATTTACCTATTTTTTTGTTTTCCAGCAGTTGAAGTTTCGTATCCGATTCTGCAAGATCTTTTTCTGACTCGTTGTTAACCGCTGTTGTTGTTTCTTGTGCTTGTTCCTTTGCACCTGTACTTTCTGGTTTTTCCTGATAGCTGCATCCTGCAAAAAGTATGCCAGCTAAAAGAATTGTCCAAAAATAAATTTTTGTTTTCATGATGAATCCCTCCGTTATTTTTTCTTATCAAATACAGGTAACGTAAGGGAGGTGTAAACGGTTTTATACAAATTTAAAAGCTTTTAAGATTCCTCAAAACAGGGCGGAATCAACAACTCGCATTCTGGCATTGATAAGTTTAACAATTTATATTTGTATATAACTTTCCAATCTGACTATGCCTGATTTTAGTGCTCTGATGATTCAGGGAAATAATACAATCATAGTATTTCGTTATGAATGACGAGGTTAAGGATAAAAGTACTTGTACGCTCAAATAAACTCAGAAATTAAAACAGCAGCCGGTCTTATGTGAACCGGCTGCTGTTTTATGATTTATGCAATTGTTGAAGCTGTCTTTTTCTGTTTATGGTACTTATCCTGCAGCACAAATTGATTACGCCCTGCCCCAATTCCGGAAATGGTAAAGATAGCCGTAATGGCCATCAGGAATATCAGTGGAACCGTCCAGGAGTGGAACAGATCATACAGTGAGCCGATGAGAATCGGTCCTGCCGCTGCCAGCAGGTAGCCCACGGATTGAGCCATTCCTGAAAGGCTGGCAGCCTGTTTGGCATTTTCAGCACGAAGGCCGATCAGGGTTAAGGAATGACTGATTGCAGCTCCAAGACCAATCCCGAGGAGAACGATGCTGATGTTAGAGATGATGGCATTAACATTCATCAGGAGACCCGATATGCCGGCAAAAGTGAAAATGCCGATGCCAAGAGCAATCCCTTTTTGGTTAGGCAGCCGATCGGCAAGAACGGGAATAATAAAATTAACAGGTAGTCCTGAAAACTGGAGAACCGTTACCATCCATCCGGCGTCAGCGATTTCCCGTCCCTGGCTATGAAGAATTTCGGGGAGCCAGGTGGTTGTGCTGAAATAGACCATTGATTGCAATCCCATAAACAGTGTGACCTGCCAGGCGATGGGTGAGGACCAGATAGAACCCTTTGGTGCAGATACTTTAGGTGCTTCCTTTTTTTTCTTTTGTAAGCTGATCTGCGGAAGCCAGACAATGATGGCGATAAGAATTAAGATGGCCCATACACCAAGTGAAAGCCTCCATCCCAGGCCAATGTTTTCTGCAAGCGGGATACTGAATCCTGGCGCAAGTCCTGCACAAATTCCCATTGAAAATGTATAGATGCCTGTGAGCAGGCCAACCTTCTGCGGAAACTTTTCCTTGACCATTCCAGGAAGAAGCACATTGCAAAGACCAACCCCTAAACCTATTAAAATAGTTCCTATGTACAGCGGCGGAAGCATTCCCAAAGAACGGGCCGCAATGCCGGCTCCCAAAATAATCAAACCCAAAAGAATGCTCCATTCACTTCCAAGCTTTTGGGCAATCTTTGGAACAAAAGGAGAGAGAAGGGCGAAAGCAACGAGCGGGAGGGTAGTCAGAAGGCCTGCTGCACCATTGGAAATTCCCGTTTCATCCCGGATTGCTCCTATCAATGGCCCAACTGATGTAATCGCAGGGCGTAAATTAAAAGCCACAAAAATAATGCCGGCCATCAGGAAAAAGGTTTTTAAATCAAACTTTGCTGAACTTCTCAACTATAGACACTCCTTAAAGGTAATTCGAAAATCCTTCGCATAACGAAAGGATAATATTCAGAATAGTATAATTGTTTTCAGGTTAAAAGTATATAGTTTTAAGCAAAATGGCAATATTTTTACAGTTTATTAGAGGGTATTAAAATCTGAGGGGAAGCAGCCGGTAATTAAAAGAAGTAAGGGAGGACCCTTACTTCTTTTCTTAAATTGATTCTAATGCATCCAGAATTTTATTAAGCCAATTCATATAAAACTTATTTAATCCACTATAATGCTCCTGGATCAGGTTCGGAATGACGTCCTGGTAATCATGCTTCCCTTCACTTTCTGTCTTCAGTTCGGAGATCCATGATTTAATATGCTCTGCTGCTGCAGGGACTTCGGTTGATTCGATGAATAATAGGGCCGGATAAAGGGAGCGCGGTTCAGGCACCCGCTTTTTAAACACCTCAATGATTTCTTCTGAAAGCTGATTTTTTCCTTCTTCTGTAATTTGGTAGACAGTCCGGTTTGGCCGGTTATTCACCTGCTCCTGCTTTTCAGCCTGGATCCACTTATGCTTTTCGAGCTTGCGGATGGCATGATATAAATTGCCGTCCGTAACGGGGAATAGGTGATCCCATTTGTGTTCTAAAATGACTTTTTTCATTTCATATGGATGATATTCTTTCACTTTTAATAGACCAAGAATTACGATTTGCATTGACATAATTGCAGCTCCTTTTAAACAATTACTCTGCGATTGAAAAAGACATATCCCGCAAGGAAAATGCCGTTGAGCTTTTACAGGAGACAATCTCACCGTATGGAAAAGTGGACATCCTTGTCAACAACGCGCATGTTACCAGACAGATATCATTTATGAAAACAACACTGGAAGACTTTGAATTATCCTTTAATACAGGATTTTACCCTACTATCCATTTAATGCAAGTCTCTTATGAACAGTTTAAGAAAAATAAAGGATTCGTGATTAACTCTGCTTCAGGTGCCGGGATTTCGGGCCAGGTGAACCAGGCTCCTATGGTTGTCGGGGGAACGCAAAAATTAACATAAATAAAGAAACTGTCCGCTTGGACAGTTTCTTTGTTTAAGGATATGCTTATCTCTTTGAAGTTAGATAACGTCTGCACTTTGCGCCATCCGCCCCGAGGCCAGAAGCAGACAAGCGGGCTCGTTCCGCTTGTCTATTGTGCTGAGAAACCGCCGTCAATAACTAATTCTGCTCCTGTGATATAAGAAGCATCATCTGAAGCAAGGAACAATACAGCACGTGCCACGTCATCAGCTTCACCAAGTCTTTGAAGCGGAGTCGCCTGAATTAGTCTCTGCAGCACTTCACTTGATTCTGACAGGTTCTCTGTCATTGGCGTTTTAATGACCCCAGGGAAAACGGCATTAACCCTTATTCCGAATCGGCCAAACTGTGTGCTTGCCGCTCTGGAGATTGCTCTGACAGCACCTTTTGAAGCAGTGTACGTGTTTGTTCCCATTCCAACCATGGCTGTGTAGCTGGAAATATTCACAACGGCACCGCTTTGCTGTTTGACCATTTGCGGCAATACATGCTTCATTCCTGCAAAAGGCCCGAAACCATTGATGCGCATCATGAGATCCCAATCTTCAATTGTCACATCATCTATATTTTTTTCACTTGAAATGCCTGCATTATTAATAAGAACATCGATTCTTCCATGTTCGGCAACAATTTCGTCCACAGTCTCTTTCCAATCATCCTCTGACATGACATTCAGCAATTTGCCTTCTACTGCATCATTTTGACTGACAACGTCTAAAAGCTCTTTATTAATATCCGCTGCAATAACATATGCGCCTTCTTCGATTAAAAGCTCAGTCATGCGTTTTCCCATTCCTGATGCTCCGCCAGTAACCAATACAATTTTATTATCGAATTTTCCCATCAAATTGCCCCCTTGATTTATCTTTTTAATCAGCGTTTACAAATCAAGTATAATCGATAATATACTTTGTGCAAAGTAATTAGTTCTGGAAAAATACCAAGTTTTAAGGGATTTTTCATTATTCTTGATAGAAAGGAAATGGATTGGTATAATGAATGACAGTCAGTCACTTCTAGGTAAGGAGGGTAAATTCATGCAGGATCGGCCAGATGATAAATACAGTAGAATCCTGAACGCTTCTATAGAGGTTATTTCTGAAAAAGGCCTTGAAAAATCCTCGGTATCGGAGATCGTTAAGAAAGCAGGCATCGCTCAGGGAACGTTCTATTTATATTTTTCTTCAAAAAGTGATTTGGTACCTGCAATCGCTAATTCACTTCTCACCAAAATTCTCGATCGCATGAAGAGTAAGGTGCAGGAAGGAGAAAGCTTCTGGAGTACTTTGGATGTCATTATTGATGAGACCTTCAAGATTACCGATGAACATAAAGATATCATAGTACTTGTATACTCAGGACTCGCATTCAATCATTCCCTGGAAAAGTGGGAAGAGGTATATCGGCCATATTACGAATGGCTTGAGATTGAAATCAGCAAGGCAGTTCAAAAAGAAGAAATTTACGCAGACATTAATGTCAAGTGGATCTCAAGGACCATCATTAACCTTATCGAAAATGCTGCTGAAAGATATTATATTGGCGGCGAGCAGGATGAGTCCCTGACTGTTTATAAAGAAGAGCTTTTTAAATTTATGAGAAAATCATTAATCACGGGCTAAAATTATTGGACTGCTTCCAATAATTTTTCTTTAGGGAAAAATGACTGACTGTCATTCAGAGGAGGTTGAGAGTAAATGAAATGGATGTTAGTATTTGCAGCCGGCATCCTTGAAGTGATGTGGGCTTCAGGTCTAAAATATGCAGATTCATTCCTGGATTGGACGATTACCGCTGTGCTGATAGCAGCAAGTTTCATATTATTGATCCGCTCATACAAGGTAATTCCTGTTGCAGCGGCTTATACCGTATTCGTCGGGATTGGAACTGCAGGCACTTATATTTTAGGTGTGTTAATGGGGGAGCCGTTTTCGGTAACTCAAGTATTCTTTCTGGTGATATTATTGGCAGGAATTATGGGCATGAAGACTTTTACGAAACAGGAAAACACGGAAGCGAGAGGTGGATCTTAATGGCTTGGGGATTATTGGTTCTGGCGGGGATCGAAGAAGTGATCGCCACAATCGCCATGAAATACATGGATGGAACGAGAAAGACATGGCCGATCGCTGTAATGGCAGTTGGTTTTATTTTCTCTTTCTTCTGTTTATCTATGGCCATGCAAAGGATTCCGGCCGGTGTGGCCTATGCTATTTGGACAGGAGTGGGGAGCATTGGCATTACGCTGGCTGGTTGGTTCTGGTTTAAAGAAAAATTCGGATATAAACAATTTTTATCCCTGGCGTTTATCTTAATTGGAGTAATTGGTTTGGGGATGACATCTTAAGTACTTATTAAGCTATAATTATATCGGATGCAGACCGGGAATGTGCTGGTCTGCTTTTTTGGTAAAAAAATATTAAAAATAGTTGCAACTTACAAATAATATAACTATAATGTAACCAAGAGGTGAAAAAATGGAAAATCTTCGCAGTTTGTTTCAAATAATGACGCGCCGTTTTGGCTTACTCAATAAAAATTGCTGCAGTGTCGGCGGATGCGATATTTCCCTCATTCAAAGCCATATTCTTTATGAGATTGAAAATCAGCATAACCCGTCCATGCAGCAGATTGCAGATACATTAGGGACGGATATTACAACTTTCAGCAGGCAGGTTCAATCTTTAGTAAAGTTGAACTTAGTTAAGAAAACGCCGGATCCTGCTGATAAGAGAATCAGTATTCTTTCGCTGACTGTTGAAGGCAAATATATTGCAGGGTCAATAGACCAGCAGATGAATGCATTTTTACAAGAGGTTTTTTCCCAAATGAATGAGTTTGAAAAAGAAACAGTCATCCGCTCAATTCATTTGTTAAATAATGCGATGGCAAAGTCCAATGCATGCTGCAGGCCTTTACAGGGGTAAACCCCCTGGGTTTAATACTTGTATTTTGCAAGTAAAATCAACCAATCCAATTTTGGAGAAAAGAGGAGTACGAATGACCAATTTGAATGATTTTATTGTTGTTAATGGATGCTGCACGCCTAAAAAAAACGAGCTGGAAAAAACATCACTAATCAAGGATGAAGGAAAAGGGCTGCCTGTGGCTATAATTGGAGCCGGACCGGTTGGGCTGGCTGCTGCAGCACACCTGGCAAGCAGAGGGCAGTCATTTATTCTGCTTGAGTCGGGGAAGCAAGTGGGAGCCAATATAAAAAGCTGGGGACATATTCGCTTATTCTCACCATGGCGGTACAATATTGATAAAGCTGCTGGCAGGTTATTAAGCGCAAATGGCTGGGTGCAGCCGCAATTGGAAGGTTTGCCTACCGGAGAGGAACTTGTTGAACAATATCTAAAGCCGCTGTCCAGGCTACCTGGAATAAAGCCTTTCCTTCACCTTAATACGAAAGTTTTGTCAATTGGCCGAAAAGACACCGATAAAATGAAAACGGCAAATCGCGAAAATCTTCCTTATGTCATCCATGCTGAGAAGAATGGAGAGTACAAAACATTCGAATCGAGAGCAGTAATTGATGCTGCAGGCACGTGGGGAAATCCTAATCCAGCTGCGTCAAGCGGAATTTGGCTGGCTGATGAGAAGGATTTGAAGGAAAAGATATTTTATGGAATCCCCCATATATTAGGGAGTGAGCTGCAGCGCTACCGGAATAGGCGCATAGCAGTTGTTGGAGGAGGCCATTCAGCGATTAATGCATTACTGGATTTAGCCGCATTAAAAGAGTCCTATCCCGAAACGGAGATTCTATGGATTATGAGAAGAAATCGGGTTGAGGATGCCTACGGAGGAGAAGAAAAAGATGCACTTGAAGCACGCGGCCGCCTCGGAAGCAGAATCCATCAATTGGTTGATAATGGGCAAGTGGAGGTCATTACTCCATTTCGTATCCAGCTGGTCAAAAAGTCAGAAACGGGAATTGAGTTAATAGGCAGTCAAAATGGCAAGCAGAGCAGCCTGGATGGAATTAATGAAATGATTGTCAATACAGGAAGCCGTCCGGATTTTTCAATCATAAGTGAGCTTCGTACTTCCATAGATTCTTCAACTGAAAGCGTAGAAGCATTAGCACCATTAATTGATCCTAATATTCATAGCTGCGGTACGGTTCGCCCCCATGGAGAAAAGGAGTTAAGACAGCCAGAGAAGAATTTTTATATCGTGGGTTCAAAAAGCTATGGCCGTGCTCCAACTTTCTTGATGGCAACAGGCTATGAGCAGGTTAGGTCAGTGGCAGCTTATCTAAGCGGTGATTTCGCCGCTGCTGAAAAAGTGGAGCTGGATTTGCCGGAAACGGGTGTTTGCAGCGTTAATCTGAAAAGTTCCTGTGATGAGACTGCACCTTCTTGCTGCAATTGATTAAAAGGGAGGGTATTTCCTCCCTCATAACGAATTTAAAGGTGATGACAATGACCATCAATCATGCTGGAGCGCTAAAAAAAGAATATTTTATTGCATATATGAATTTAATCATGAATGCTTTTGAATGTTCTGTTGAGGAAGCTAAAGATAGAACTTTTGAAAGGCTGTTTCGATTGCGGGAAAGTGAAATGGGGCAGGAAACGTATGCACAATTTCTATTGGCTTATCGGGATTTAATTAAACACTCCAATGAATAAGAAATATCCGGAGAGGATGAATCAAGGTGACTATTAAAGATCAATTATCTTCACAGCCAATTATAATAGTCGCCATCGTCACAGCTTTAAGTCTCTTAGGAGATTCCATGCTGTACATTGCCTTGCCTATTTATTGGGAAACTGCTGGGCTTGAATCAATTTGGCAAGTGGGTGTGCTCCTTTCCATAAACCGTTTCATACGATTGCCTTTTAATCCATTTGCAGGCTGGATATATAAACACATTTCATTAAAGGCTGGCCTGATCATTGCCGTCCTGTTAGGCGGATTCACAACAATAGGCTATGGTGTTTTCGAAGGGTTTGCGGCCTGGGTAATCCTCCGTGCATTATGGGGGATTGCCTGGTCATTTTTTCGAATAGGCGGATTGTCGGCTGTTGCCGTATATGCTGAAAACAATAAGCGTGGAAGTTCCATGGGGTTATATAACGGGCTTTACCGAACTGGAAGCCTGGTCGGAATGCTGGTTGGGGGCTTGCTTGTTCCGATCATAGGTTTGAGCACGGTTTCCATTGCATTTGGAGTATTGTCCCTATTGGGGCTGCCTTTAATGCTGAATTCAAAAATTAAGCAGGTAGAGGAGCCGCCTGAGAAGATAGACAGAATGGCTGAAGAAAAGCCTTTCATTGGCAAGACCGCATATAAAGCAGCGATTATTATTTCAGGTTTTCTCATTGCCATGCTATATCAAGGAATAGTGACATCCACGATGAGTTCCCTGATTGAACATTTTTACGGCGAGAGAATATCAATATGGAATGTGGCTGTCAGTGTTACCTTATTATCAGGAATCATCCAGGCGGTAAGGTGGACATGGGAACCTTTTCTGGGAAGGACAGCGGGGCACTGGTCTGATGGAGCGAGGGGGAGGCTGCCGATTTTTATCATTTCTTTAATCTTTGCAGGAATTGTCTTTGGAATGGTATCCATTAGACTTCCATTAGGGCTGTGGATAACGGTTACTCTTTTAGTTATGGCCGGAGCTACTATTTTATCAACCATTCTGGACACGATTGCCCTTGACACAGCAAAAACTGCAAACGTGGTTTCTTTCCTTACAATATACTCCATCTCTCAAGATTTGGGGGCAGCTTTAGGGCCTGCGCTTAGTTACATATTAATCCAATTAGAGGCTGGTTTTACATTTTTATATTGGGGCGGTACGTTCATACTGCTCATTTTAGCCGCAATTTGGTCGGTTTTTGCAAAGAGGCTAAACACATCTATAAAAAAAGAGATCTATGAATCTTATTAGCGGGGGACCTGCAATGACCAATGAGACTGTTGTTCGTGAAGCCAGAAAGGCAGATTTAGCAGCTATTCTGGAGATTTATAATCAGGGAATAGAAGACCGTATCGCAACATTGGAAACAGAGAAAAAAAATCTTTCCTATATGGCAAAATGGTTTGAACAGCACCAAGGCCGATATTGTGTGCTTGCCGCTGAAGAAGAGGGCCAAGTGATTGGATGGGCTTCGCTGAATCCGTATAGCAGCCGCAGTGCTTATGATGGAGTGGCAGATCTTTCAATTTATATTTCCAGGGCATTCAGGGGCAAAGGAGCAGGCGGGAAGCTGCTTTCTTCCCTTGAATTGAAAGCACGAGAAAATAAGTTCCATAAGCTGGTTTTGTTTACCTTTCCATTTAATGGCCTTGGACAGGGCCTTTATAAGAAAATGGGGTATCGTGAAGTTGGCACATTCCAAAATCAGGGTGTTTTGGATGGAGAATTTGTCGACGTGATGGCTATGGAAAAACTGCTTTAAATAAGGGTGCGGCTATTCGTTTAGCCGTTTTTTTGCTGGTTTTTCTAAAAGTTCGGTGGGATGCCAAGTTCGGACAAAAAGTCCATATCCAGTCCGAATGAGCACCGAATTCGGACAGAATTCCCATGATTAGTTCCTTTTTCTATCCGAAGGAACGGAGGAACATAAGTCTTCACTGAATTCTTCTCCACAAGCCTGAATTGGCATAAGAACAGGACCATCAAAAGAAATGCCCGATTGCCTCTGTCCATCCGTTCATTTGTCAAAACCGGCAAACCAAACGAATACAGCTGAAATAAAAAAAGCAAACTATATGTAAAGTTTTTGTAAATAAAAAAAAAAAGCATTTGCTTATATAAGTAAATCGTTATATATTAATATGTGCATAGCGGAGGTGATGAGATTATGATAGTGTCCACAGTTGAAATCGGCAATGCAGCATCCATTTTAAAATTATTAGGCGATAAAACGAGGCTCACAATGGTCAAGCTTTTAATTAACCATGATTGTTGTGTGTGTGAGTTTGTGGAGATTTTTAAAATGAGCCAGCCGGCTATTAGCCAGCATCTCAGGAAACTAAAAGATGCGGGTGTGGTAAGGGAAAACCGGAGAGGTCAGTGGATTATTTATTCATTGAATCAGGATAGTGAATACTACCCATTGGTTCAAACTGTGCTTGATCACCTTCCAAGCCAAGATTATTTATTAGCAGAATTGGAAGAGCAGGGATTGCGAATTTCCTGTGAGTAAGAGGGGGAAACACATTGACTCAAATTTTTCTAGCATCGGTGATTTTTTTAGTTACCCTCATATTGGTTATTTGGCAGCCAAGAGGGCTATCCATCGGCTGGTCAGCATGCGGCGGAGCCATCCTCGCTTTAATTGCTGGTGTGGTGGACTTCAATGATGTCATAGATGTTACATCCATTGTCTGGAATGCCACATTAACCTTTATTGCCATCATCATAATCTCTCTTATTTTAGATGAAATTGGGTTTTTCGAGTGGGCTGCTTTACATATGGCGAGAGCGGCAAAGGGCAGTGGAGTGAAGATGTTCATTTACGTTTCCATTTTGGGATCAGTTGTAGCAGCATTCTTTGCGAATGATGGAGCGGCACTTATTCTTACGCCAATCGTCCTTGCCATGGTGAGGAACCTTAATTTTAATGAAAAAATGGTTTTTCCGTTTATCATTGCGAGCGGATTTATTGCGGATACAACGTCCCTGCCATTGGTCGTCAGCAACCTTGTTAATATCGTCTCAGCTGACTTTTTTGGCATCGGCTTTGTGGAATATGCCTCCCGCATGATTGTTCCGAACTTCTTTTCACTGGGTGCCAGCATTTTGGTTTTATTCTTATACTTTAGAAAAAGCATACCAAAGAATTATGATTTATCCCATTTGAAGGAACCAGCGGAAGCAGTTAAAGACAGCAAAATGTTCCGATTGTCATGGATCGTTTTAGGCATCTTATTAATAGGTTATTTTGCAAGTGAATGGATTGGTGTTCCAGTTTCATTCATCGCAGGCATTATAACGGTATTCTTCCTGATAATGGCGCGAAGAAGCCAGGCAGTGAATACACGCACTGTTATCAAGGGTGCACCATGGGCAATTGTATTCTTTTCAATAGGCATGTATGTAGTGGTCTATGGACTAAGAAACGCGGGTCTTACAAATGTATTGGCTGATTTAATTCAAATGACGGCTGACCAGGGACTATTTGCGGCAACGATCGGAATGGGATTTATTGCGGCCATCCTTTCCTCTGTCATGAACAATATGCCGACCGTTATGATAGACGCCCTGGCCATTGCTGATACGAATACAACCGGAATCATGCGTGAAGCACTTATTTATGCGAACGTGATTGGATCTGATTTAGGGCCGAAAATCACGCCGATTGGGTCACTGGCAACCTTGCTCTGGCTTCATGTATTATCCTTAAAGGGATTAAAAATCTCATGGGGAACGTACTTTAAAACAGGAATTGTATTAACCATTCCAACACTGTTCATAACTTTAGCTGGATTGTACATTTGGCTATTGATTATATAAAAAGGAGAATCTTAACATGACTAAAAAAACAATCTACTTCCTATGCACGGGCAACTCTTGCCGCAGCCAGATGGCTGAAGGATGGGCAAAGCAGCATTTAGGTGATGAATGGAATGTTCATAGTGCAGGCATTGAAGCACATGGTTTGAATCCTAACGCAGTAAAAGCAATGAAAGAAGCAGGCATTGATATCTCCAATCAGACCTCTGATATTATTGATCCTGAAATTCTAAATCATGCCGATTTGGTTGTAACGCTTTGCGGAGACGCAGCTGATAAATGCCCAATGACTCCTCCTCATGTAAAGCGCGAGCACTGGGGATTTGATGATCCAGCGAAAGCAGAGGGAACAGAAGAAGAAAAGTGGGCTTTCTTCCAGCGAGTCCGTGATGAAATTGGCGGCCGCATTAAGACATTTGCCGAAACAGGAAAGTAAATAATATACTAAAAACATCCAAAGGGAGGGAACAGATTTGATAATCACTGATAATGCCCGTGATGAATTAAGAAAAATGCTGGAAGAACAAAATGCCAGCAGCGTCCGCATCTTTTTTGACGGCTATGGCTGAGGACAGCCAAGAATAGGACTGGCTCTGGATGAGCCGGCAGCAGATGATATCCTAGTCACAATCAATGAAATCAAAGTAGCAATCGACCCTATTATTGAACCTAACACCGAAGACCTTGTTTTAGAGAGAAGCGGAAACGGAAGCGGGATTTCGATGATCGGAAATACGGGAAGATGCTGTTAGGAGTGGGCCTTTAGGGGCCCTTTTTTATTTGATCTAACCCATGCTCCTAAATAGATTATTCACATACATTATGGTAACTGGCATTTAGGAGTGAATGTTTTTGTATTATTCATATAATCCGTACGTGCATCACTATAGTTACAGCCATGTTTACCATCAGGCTTCCCGAAACAATCTGTTCAACAGAGTAAGAGCAAGCTTTTCCAAAGAGGAAGCAGCAGCCATTGCATTACTGTTAGGAATCGATTTTACAAAAAGCAGGTTTGATTTGAACGAATTCTGGATGGGCGTAAATGTAGAACTTGAACATGGGAAACAGTCAAGCCAAACAAACGTTACAGGAGATGACCCGCTTCTTACGGGTAAAATTGCATTGGCGCATCTTAACGAGTTTCCTGACTATTATAAGAGGTTAAAAGTTCTGGAATCAGAAGCCAAGGCGTATTGGAATAAATAAAATTGATAGTGCACAGAACAAAAAAGCAATGCAGCCTCCAAAAGAGGATTGCATTGCTTTTTACGTTCCGAAGTTTTTTCTGTCAAAAAGGTAATAGCCACAAACAGTGCAAAGGCCAGCAGAAGCAGGGTTCCGCCCACGATGAAGAAGACCAGTACAAAGGTATCACCTAAATTAAATGGATTTAATGTGTACATCCACATTCCAATTGTCAACCCGAGTGCTCCTGCCATTCCAAGTATGCTGTGAATGGATACAAGCTTTTTATATTTTACGCGGTAAACTTTATAAAAGATTCCCCATGCAAATACGGAAAGCCATCCTACCAGCAGGATGTGGGCATGAATGGGCCTTAAAGAATAATCCATCTGCCCGGACATATGCGATCCAAGATAGGTTCCGATAATGCCAAAGGTGGCTGCAAATCTTATTAATCTGATACTCCATTTTTGTTCCATAGTTTTTTATTCCTCCCGATGTTTCTCCCTGAAAAATGTGATGGTAAAAGTGGTTCCTTTGCCAGCCTGGCTGTCTGCCTTGATTTCCCCATTATGCAGCTCTATAATCTGTTTCACAATCGAAAGCCCAAGTCCTGTGCCATCTTTTTTCCTTGCTGAGTCGACCCGGTAAAAACGGTCGAAAATCTGGCTGATCGTATCCTCGGATATTCCGATCCCTGTGTCTTGAAAAACGACTTCAATGGCTGATTCAGTTTGAGACAGGCTGATCCAAATGCTTCCGCCATGAGAGTTATATTTTATCGCATTCGTCAGCAGGTTGTCCCAGATATTCACCAAAAGCTCTGGGTCCCCCTTATAAATGACAGGCGCAAGCTTGTAGGAAACCTCAATTTCTTTTTCTTCCAGCCGCCATTGATGCCTGCGGATGGTTTCCTTGATCTGATCATCCAATTTCACTTCCGAGAGCTTCATTGGGTACGATTTCTGGTCAAGGGAAGTCAAAAGCAAAAGCTGTTTAGTCAGGTTGGAGAGCCGCTTCGATTCCTGATCGATAATCTGGACATATTCGAAATGTTCTTCTGCAGACAGTTTCTGTGTCTGCAGAAGTTCAGCATACCCTTGAATATTCATAAGAGGGGACTGAAAGTCATGAGACACATTGTTGATGAATGACTTGCGTGCCTCGTCATTGTGCTGCAGCTGTTCCTGCATGCGGCTGAAGCTTTCCGCCAGCTGTCCGATTTCATCCCTGCGGGCAATATTCAATGGGAAGTTGAAATTCTCCCGTGTGATTTCCCTGGTTGCTTCCGTCAGCTTTGTGATTGGCTTAATGAGGTGCTTGGCGAACCAGATCACTCCGGTGATGCTGACAACGGCAATGGCGACGAAGAACCATGCGAAAATCATATGAATGTCCGAGAAAAGCAGCTTGTTATTCGGGCGAAGAAATAGCCCGTAATTCTGGTCGTTCATGGTAAAAGGGACGCCGACGGTATTTTCCAGATCGTTTGAAAAATGGCCCATCATCAAAAATTGGCCGGCAAAGCTATCCATACCATGATAAACTTCTTGATCGGTCAGCACTTTTGCAGCTTCCTCAGGCAGTTCGGTCTTATTGAACGGCTGTCCGAAGAATTCCCCTTCACCCGATTCCGTCACAATATAGAGCTGGTAGCCAAGCTTGCTCATGGAATTTAAGTAAGTTTCATAAGCAGGGCCAGAGGAATGCATATTCTCCAGGCCATTAGCGATTTCCTCTGCAATTACAACGTTTTGCCTGTCGATTTTCCCCTTTGTCGAAGTCATATAGACCCAATTGGTTAAACTGAACGAAAGCACGATGCTTATGGCTAAGATCACAAGTGTGGCTGCAATGAATTTCCGGTAGAGGGTTTTCATTTTATTTCCTCAAGCTTATACCCGATTCCGCGAACAGTCTGGATTTCAACGGTTGCACCGTATTTTTTCAAACGGTCGCGAATTCGGTTGATATGGGTATTTAAAGTCTGTTCGCTGCCCTCATAATCCGCTCCCCAAGCCTGATCGATCAATGCAGCCCGCTGGGTGATTTTATTTTTGCGTGCCGAAAGCAAGCTGAGAAGCTCAAATTCCTTTAATGGAAAAAGGATGGTCTCCTGATTGATTTCCACTTCAAAGCTTTTTCTGTCAATGATCAGGTTTCCGGCTTTGACGACTGTTTCCATCGCCCGCTCGGCTCTTCTTAACACCACGGCTACCCTAAAAAGGAGCTCCTTCACTTCAAATGGCTTTACAATATAATCTTCAGATCCGGATAAGAAACCCTGTTCTTTATCACCCAGCTGACCCTTCGCCGTTAAGAGTATAACAGGGATTCCGAAGTCATCTGTCAGAAGACTGGTGAGTTCGAATCCGTTCATCCCAGGCATCATGACATCGACAACCGCTAAATCTGCGGTTTGTTCTTCTAAGAGTGCTAATGCTTCTTGTGCATTGCTTGCGCGCAGCACTTGATAGCCTTCACGATTAAGATGGATCGTGACGAGTTTCTGTATATTCACATCATCGTCTACAACAAGTATTTTCATATCAGGGCATCCTCACAGGGGAATAGGGAGGGACCCTCTCTCTATTCCGAAATATTTTGCCGGGAAGTCTCCTTGTCTTTTTCAAAAAACAGAATTAATGCCGGAAGCAGCATTCCCCTAACAAGGAAGGTGTCAATCAATATTCCCATGGCAACGATGAATCCAAAAACAAATAGGTCCGCTATCGGCATCGTCATCAGCGCAGCAAATGTTGCAGCCAGAATGAGGCCAGCCGAAGAAATGACGCCTCCGGTATTCCGGATGGCAATTTCAAGTGCGTCTTTGACTCTATGTGTCTTCCTTTCCTCGATAAACCGTGAAACAAGGATGATGTTATAATCTATCCCCAATGCTACAAGGAAAATGAAAGAATAGACAGGTACACGCGAACTGATGGATTCGAAGCCAAATAATACATCAACAAGGAATATCCCCAGTCCTAAAGCCGAGACAAATGAAAGCAGAATGGTTGCCATCATGTAGATCGGCATCTTGATGGATTTCGTGAGCGCAAATAACAGCGCAAGAATAAGGACCGTCTCAAGCAGAACAATTTTTATTATATCACCGTTATTGACATCCTGTTCATCCACTATTTTCGCAGTGACGCCGCTGTAGTAAGATTCAGCTTCCACACCTGCTTCTTTCAGCAGCGAAGGTGTGTCTTCACGCAAATTTTCCATAAAGCTGATGGCTTCAGTTGAATAGGGATTAATGGATAATGCAACACTCATTTTTGCAGCCTTGCCGTCTTCTGATAGTGCTGACAGGCGGACAGAAGCTATTTCATCAAACCCCTGCAGCTTGTCAGTTATTGCACTTGCATCGGTTTCATCCATTTTTTGATCACTGACAACCAGAAGTGTAGAAGGTGCAAGTTCACCTTTATCAAATCTGGATTCGACTATTTCATAGCCGACACGGGATGGCAGGTCATCCGGAAATTTTTTAACCATATCAAATTCATAATCAAGGTTAAAGATATTAAGCGCTGTGATAAGCATAAAAATGCCGACCATTCCGCCTGATAGGCCAGGCTTGTTCACCACGAATCTGGCAAGCGGCCCCCAGACTTTATGTTTAACTTCTGTTTCCGTTCCATATTGAGGAACTTTCGGCCAAAAAGCCTTGCGCCCGAACAGGGTGAATAAAGCTGGAACCAGCGTAACGGATGCGAGCATGATAAAAAACATGGCTGTTCCAAAAATAGGAGCAAAGTTCTGGTAATCCCGGAAATCCGCGAAGAACAGAACCAGCATGGCAGCAAGAACGGTTCCGCCCGCAAAGAAAACAGGCTCGCCTGTTGCGCGCATCGCATGCTTCATCGCTTCATATTTGTTTTCGTAATGGTTGAGCTCCTCGCGGTAACGGGAGAAAACAAATAATGAATAATCAATAACAGCAGCAAACAGCAAAATACTCATGATCGAGGTTGTCTGGCTGTTAACCTCCAGCCCGCCAGCACCCATGAAAGCTATACTCTGGTTTACAACCTGGTAGACAATCGCCGTTGCCAAAAGCGGGATGACAGCAAGCAATGGAGAACGGTAAATAGCTATAAGCAAAACAAGAATGATGAGAACGGTGGCAATCAGGAGAACAAAGTCCGCCTGTTCAAAAAGCTTGACCGTATCTCCGGCAATCCCGGCTGGACCAGTGATATAAAATGCAGTACTTTCAAGATCCTCTGCAATTTTATTTCCGACCTCTGAAGCATGGTCGTTGATCTCGGCATACTGGTCATTGCCAAGTCCGTTCTCAAGCTCCATCGGCACAATCATCGTGGACTTGTCTTCAGAAATGAAAGGACCCAAAGCTTGAGGCGGAAGCTTGCTGATATCAATAATCGTCTTGATTCCATCGATGTCCTCAAGCATGATTCCTTCTAATATCTGGTTTGCTTCTTCGATATCGACCTCGCCATTTTCATTATGGAAAACCAGGATGCCCGGAGTTCCTTGTTTGTTTGGAAAATATTCCTCTGTTTTATTTTCGGCTATAATGGATTTCGCCTCATCAGGAAGTGACTGGAAATTATTTGTTTTATAATCGCCAAGCTTCGGACCTGCACTTAAGCCAATCATTAGCACAAGCCAGGCGATAATGGTAATCCACATTCCCCGTTTTGTCGAAACCCAATCTGTAATTGAATGCAGCAGTTTTTTCACATGAATGCCTCCTTAACTTATTTCAATGCCTATCTTACAAAATGAAAATAAACTTAAGATCAACTTTTGATTACAGTTGCATTTGAAGGAACAAAGTAATGATTTTGCATTGAACAATCAGACTGGATAAAGTATGAAAAAAATCTTTTTGCAGAAAATAGCCATAATGATTTTCGCTGTCATGGGAGGAGAATTATGGCTCTTGTATTGAGGAAACAGAAAGAGGCTTCAAAGCTTTCCCATTTAAGTATTTTCGGCACTACACAAATCCATTTACGAAACCCATATATTATCGCCATGTGGTCAGTGGTGTTTCCAGGCTATGGGCATCTGCTATTAAACAAGTTTTTGAGGGGTTTTTCCCTGGTTATTTGGGAATTATTCATAAACCAAATGATCCATTTGAATTCAGCAATGGTTTATAGCTTCATAGGAGATATTCAAAAAGCAAAAGAGGTAATAGATATCAGATACATGCACATGTATATTCCTGTCTATATTTTTGCCATCTGGGATAGTTACCGGACGACTGTAGACATGAATAAAATTTTTCTGCTAAACGAAAAAGACGCTAAGGCCATAGAGCGATTAGTGATAAAACCATTTGAGATTAATTACCTGGATAAAAGAGACCCAATATCCGCTGTTCTTTGGTCAATGACCATCCCAAGCCTTGGCCAATTGTACATCCACAGAATTTTTGGCGCTTTTTTTACATTGGTTATGACAGTTGTACTTGTACATTTTTCTCATTTTATTGAAGCATTCCACTACCTTCTGATAGGGGAACTTAAAAAATCATCTCAAGTGTTAAATGCCCAGTGGCTGCTTTATCTGCCATCATTTTATTTTTTTACAATTTATGATACCTATATGAATGTTGTTGAAAACAATAAATTGTACGATACCGAACAGAAGAAGTTTTTGAGAAAGTATTATCAATCTAGTTCATTCCATTTAAAGAAAGGCATTAAGGTGAAGTAAATGCAGGTATTTGCAACATTTGAACATTCACCCTATCTTGAACTTGCGATCAGGAAGCTGGAGCAGCATGGAATAAAGGACATATACTCAGTACCATTAGATAACCGGACGGAGGACACCAGGCTGTTTGATACAATTCACCAATCTGATGGTGTATCTCTTATAAACAAAGGGATGGTTCTGGCAGTAATGTTCTCGGTTGTTGGTGCCAGCAGAGGATTTATTCTGGAATGGGGTCCTATTTATTGGGGCTTAATTGGAGCAGGTGCTGGTTTTGTGTTTGGTTTTGCAATTGATTTCATCCTTTTAAAGGCAAGGCATAGAAACAAACGGCTGTTAAAAGGGGTAAAGTCAGAAGTCATTCTTATTATTGATTGCAAAGAAGAGGAGGGAAAACAGGTCGAGACGATACTATGGGAACATCTCGCGAACGGCGTTGCCAGAGTGAAATAATGATACGTATTTGGAGGACTAAACATGAATCAGTTTCCCATTGCCCTCACGGAAATCTTGGATTTGTTACCCATTTCGTTTCGGATGCGATTGCCGCTTTTGAAATCACAGATCATAGGGGACAGTCCATCCGGAGACGGTACACGAATTGGAGCTGGCTGCCTGGCATAATGAGTTTGCAGTAATTGTGCCGTCCGATGAAGTGATATGCCAGGTAACTTAAAGATATTCAAAAGCATATAAAAGATCAGTATAGAGACACTAACTATGTATGTTTTTAAAAAATATGGAGGTGTCTGTTACATGTTCTTTCACGTAAAAGAATTACAATATAGAGCAAAGCCAAGCAAGCCTGATCCTGTCTATGCCAAGAAGCTTCAAGAGGTATTGGGCGGACAATTTGGTGAAATATCCGTTATGATGCAGTATCTTTTTCAGGGATGGAACTGCAGGGGGGAGCAGAAGTACCGTGATATGCTGATGGATATCGGTACAGAAGAAATAGCTCACGTAGAAATGCTCGCAACCATGATTGCCCAGCTTCTGGATAAAGCGCCAGTGGAGGAGCAGGAGGAAGCTGCAAAGGATCCGATTGTTGCAAGTGTGATGGGCGGCATGAACGTACAGCACGCTATCGTAAACGGTCTTGGCGCAAGTCCTAACGATGCAGTGGGATTCCCATGGACTGCCCGTTATATCATTTCAAGCGGAAATCTTTTGGCAGATTTCAGAGCGAATTTGAATGCAGAATCACAAGGACGCCTGCAGGTCGTCAGGTTATATGAAATGACGGATGACCCTGGTGTCAGGGATATGCTTTCATTCCTGATTGCCCGTGATTCTTATCATCAGAATCAGTGGGCAGCAGCTATCGCTGAGCTGGAGGAGAAAGTAGGATTAGTGGTCCCAAGCACATTTAACAGAGAATATGAAAAATCGGATGTGGCTTATACTTTCATGAGCTGTTCTGAAGGTACAGAAAGCCAGATGGGGCGCTGGGCAAACGGTCCTTCCATGGATGGATTAGGGGAATTCAAATACGAAGCTAAGCCAGTAGCAACTGGACAAGCACCTGTACTTGAACCTGCACCAGGCTATATTAAAGGGTACGCCTCCTGTAAAATAATGCGAGTTGCTCCCGGGAGACTGGGGGCTTCTTTCTTATAAACATGTCTATCTTGAAAGGTGAGTGGCTTTACTATGCCAGTTAATGAGACGATCCTTCGTGTAACTATCTCGTTTTTAGTACTTTTCTTATTAGCCAGACTGATGGGACGGAAGGAAATTGGGCAAATGACCTTTTTCAACTGGGCTTCAGCTATTGGAATCGGGTCTATCGCAGGAAACCTAGCAGTGAATGAGAGTACCCGCATTAAAGATGGAGTAATTGCACTGTTCGTTTGGACGCTTTTCACCATCGCAATGGACATGATCGACCTTAAATCGAAACAGGGAAGAACAGTCACAACAGGTGAGCCATTAATAGTTATAAAAGCTGGCAAGATAATGGAAGGGGCACTTAAAATATCGAGGGTGGACCTTGATGAGCTACAGGCGTTATTGAGGCAAAAGGACATTTTTTCGCTTACCGATGTCGATTACGCAATCCTGGAGACAAACGGAGACCTGTCCGTTTTGAAAAAAGAAAGTAAACAGCCTGTTACGAAAAATGATTTAAATATTATGAGTCCAAAAAAGGATCTATTTCCTTTACCAACAGAAGTCATATCTGATGGAAAGATCAATCCAGGGAATCTATCTAAATTACATTTAGACAAAAACTGGCTTGACAGAGAACTGCAAAAAGCAAATATCCAATCAGTTGAGAATGTGTTTTTTGCCCAGGTGCAGCGGGATGGCACTCTTTATATTGATCGAAAAAACAAATAGAGAACAAAGCGGCTCTGTCCTCCTATTTGTTCTTTGTGATTTCAAGCAGACGATGAAAGGGGCATTTCGAGATCGTGGTGTCATCGTCGCGAAGAAAATATTGTTTCCATTCGAAATTGTCATCGGCGCCATAACTGTTCAGATCAGGGTGGATGGTGATGCTATCATATTTTTGCAGCCGTTTGCGGATTTGATTTTTAAGCCGGGATGCTAATGTTTTCTTTTTCATAAACTCCTGCAGAACCCACCTCGGTGTGATGGCGAGCATCATCGTATCAAAATGCCGGCTCTGCCGATTTTTATGCGCAGGGGTGGCACAATAGACAAAGTACTTTTCTCCGTGAAAGCAAAATTCCCAAAGTGGATCATGCGGGTCTTTTGGGATTTCGTTTGGCCACTCAGCATTATCCATCTCACATAACCCTGTAAGCTGCTCCCAAAAAAGCTGCTCATATTCCTCCAAACTCAAATCATCCCTTGTTTTGTAAAAAATGATCAGCGAAGTGTAGCTTCCGAATTCTCTTGAATGTACAGAGAATTCCTTCAGCATGGCTGCGGATTGCTGAATGGAGTCCGGATCCCTTGGGTCGTCCGCAAATCCGTATCGCAGCTGATTTTTTGCAAACCCGATAGTTGCTGGTATGCAGGGGAAAGGCCTCTCTTTATCCGTCATCTTTGTCTGAAATCTATCAAAAGCAATCTGCTGCCAATCTTCTAAATTTTGGATGCCGGAGGAGTTCGCAGTAAATAGACTATTGATGTTAGTCACCCCCTTTTGACTTCTACACTATATTCAAAATGGGATAAGACAGGTGAGTGTCCATGGGGAAAATGGGCGGACAGAGATGGTGACGGTAGGTGGCGTTGTGGGTTTGGCGGGGGATAGCGAGGAGAAAGAGGAGTGGGCTGGAGTTTGGCAGGCGTGGCGGGTGCATGGTGATGAAAAGGGATGGAGTGACGGGAAAATAGTAGTCATGCCGGATCATGACGACGGAAAAAGGTAGGGAAAAACTAGTATCCAATTAAGAAATGGCAGTTAATCAGAGCGAATAACGCTGATATGGCGGCGGGCTAAAAATCCTCAAATTAATTTTAAATTCAAGGTTTATTCCAAAACGCGCACGGGTAAAGAGATGTGTTTAGGATGGAGCGGAAATATACATAAAGGATAAAAATTAGGGGGAGAACATGAGTAATCAAATACGTCTTTTAGGGGAACAGATTTTAAGAGAGAAAGATATTATGGCGGAAAATCTGCATAGGGATCGAATGAACGGTGTAGAGATGACGGAATTGGAGAGAATGCAGGCTGACCAAATGGAAGCTCAGATCATTCGAATTCGTGCTGAGTTTATTGAATTGTTCGGTGAAGCATTGCTGAATCATGAGAATAAAGATAAAACGATGGAAAAGATAGAAAAATGGTGCAAGGATACAGGGGAATATTTCTTTAAGCTTGGAATCCCTTTGGATGAAGCTTTAAAGGATGCGGGTTATTATAGGAGACATATCTGGAAAACATTAGAGAAGGCCATGTTGGAGCATGAGATGCCGGCAGCAGAGGTTTTTAAAGTTATCGATTTGATAGATCCCCTGCTGGATCATTCCATCCATTGTTTCAGCATGTCATATGTTAAATACCATCAGGTAACACTCGAAAATGCAAAGCAGGCTTTTCTTGAGTTATCTGTCCCGGTTGTCCCGCTCTCAAAAGGAGTTGGCATCCTCCCGCTAATTGGCAACATTGATACAGAGAGAGCGCAGCTTCTGATGGAAGAAACGTTAAAACAATCTGCGAACCTTAAGCTGTCGCATTTAATTTTAGACATTTCTGGCGTGATGATTGTTGATACCATGGTGGCAGATCAGCTGTTTAAAGTAATTGAAGCACTCTCGCTGATTGGGGTAAAAACGATCATTACAGGAATCCGTCCGGAAGTGGCTCAGACGATAGTCACGCTGGGCATTAAGCTGAATGGCATTCAGGTAAAAGCCAATGTGTATCAGGCTTTTGAAGAATTGCATGGGTAAGCATGAAAAAAAGCAGAGGAATTCAAATAGAATTTACTCTGCTTTTTTTGATTTTATAGATTGGGTATCCTGATCTAAAAATAGAAATAGTAATGTCCACTCTCTTATAAATTTCCGGATTTAAACACATTCCTCATCCCATAAAACTTCCACGTGAAGGTTATATAATTTTCCTCTTTACCGTGTATAAAGTCTGGTTTTCCGCATATTAACCGTGTTAATTTTCCTCGCCGTGAATACAATGAATCAAACAGCACTTCAATGCATATTGAGGGGTGATGACATCATGTTTTCGGTAACGGGTATGCAGGGATTTGAAATGTTTTCGCTTATGCACCTTGTTACACTGATTCTTTTCTTTTTTACCGCCTGGTGGCTGGTGTATTACAGGCAGGTGTTAAGGGCCTATCAGAAAATTATTAAATGGTCGCTGTTTGGTGCACTGCTGGCTTGTGAAGTAACGCATCATATATGGCTGGTTCTGACACATCAGTGGGATGTGGCAGATCTGCCTCTCCAGTTATGCTCTTTGAGCACTTTCATTGCTCTTTACCTGTTTTTGAAGCCTAATAAAAAGGCTTTTTGGCTGCTGTATTTTATTGGTGCAATTCCTCCAATTTTAAGCATGGTGACACCTGATATGCTTTACCAATTTCCTCATTACCGCTACATCAAATACTTTCTTCATCATTCTGCCATTCCGCTCGCCGTATTATATTTTATTTTGTTTGAAGGATACAGAGTGCCTAAAAATGCAGTGCTGACTGGCTTTTTAACGCTCAACGTAATTGCGGTGCCAGTCTTCTTTTTAAATAGGCTGCTTGGAACAAATTTCTTCTATTTGGCCAGCCCGACAGAAACTAAAACCCTGCTGTCGTTTTTCGGGAACGGTGTCTGGTACTATGTAACGCTTGAAGCTGCTGCACTGCTTGTCTTTTTTATTACTTATTTACCCATGCATTACATGCAGGCAGCTGAACAAAAAAGGGTCCGCGGAAAATGAAAGCCTTAATCCTGCCGGGATTAGGGCTTTTTCTTTAAAACATATATAATTGTAAGTACATATTTATCAAAGCAGGAGGATTTATGCTGGCTGTAGATGAGCTTTACGGAGAATACAAGCTTGAAAGAGTATTGGAAGAAATAATCAACAGCAGGCCGGTGCAAAGGCTGAAAGGTGTACACCAGGGCGGCGCGGGCTATCTTGTCAATGAGAAATGGAATGTAACGAGGTACGAACATTCATTGGGCGTGATGCTGTTATTAAGGAAAATGGGCGGTTCTGTGGAAGAGCAAATTGCCGGTTTGCTTCATGATGTTTCTCACACTGCCTTTTCTCATGTGATAGATGGGGTTTTGGAAAATGAAGCAGAAGATTATCATGAACATATTTTTGAGCGTGTTGTCCTTGAATCTGAGATCCCTGCCATTTTAAAAAGGCATCATCTTGACTTTGAAGGTATCCTTTTTGATGATTCACAATGGACTTTATTAGAGCAGCCCGCACCTGAACTTTGTGCAGACCGGGTGGACTACACGTTAAGGGATATGTACCGTTATGGTTATATTTCATTAGAAGAAGCGCATCATTTTCTGCAGCATCTGACAGTTGTTGATGGCAGGATGTACCTATCTGAAATTGGGGCTGCTGAGTGGTTTGTAAAAACTTATTATAAAGAAGTCATTGATTTCTTCATGGAACCCTTAAATATTTATGCCAATGACTTTTTTGCAAAGGTCCTAAAAAGATCTCTCGAAAAAAAACTTCTTCATCTGGATGATCTGCTTGGCAATGATGAAGAGGTATTAGTGAAAATGAGGGAATCAGGGGATCTGGAAGTGAAGCGTCTGCTTGAAAAAATTGATCATAAGGTCAGGGCAGAAGAAAACAGGTCAGACTATGATATTCACTTCAAAGGGAAAATGAGATTGATTGACCCTTCCGTAATGATTAACAGCAAGCTGGTCAGAGCATCACAGCTGTCAGAAGAGGTTATAAACAGAGGACAAAAAGCATATGAAAAAGCTAAAGAAGGTGTGTATATAAAAGTCTTATGAGAAATGAAGCCTTATCCCTGCTGGCGGACAGGAATAAGGCTTTTTCTTTTTATCGTTTATTCTGTTCCTTTTCTTTTTCATACTGCCGCTGCGGAGTCATTTTGGAAATGGCATCTTCAACAACTTCCTGTGCTTTCTGGGCTTCCCG
Source organism: Bacillus sp. NTK034 (assembly GCF_017303275.1). Taxonomy (GTDB): domain Bacteria; phylum Bacillota; class Bacilli; order Bacillales; family Cytobacillaceae; genus Cytobacillus. The sequence continues at coordinate 33,040 of NZ_JAFKOJ010000010.1, forward strand.
ATCCTGTTTTTGTGCTTCCTCCTGAATGCGGTTTACATCCTGTGGAGTTTTTTCGCTCATGAAATAGCCTCCCTATTTTGACTATGCTTATAATGTATCCCAACTTAAAGAAAATAAACAATTCTAATTTATGTATAGACTTTCACCCATTTTAGCCCATTGAATTTAATTTCCTCCTCCGGCCAATCGTACGGTAAATCCGCATCAGTAATGACAAAATCAATAGACGAAAAAGGGCTGACATGGAAAAATGCCCTCTGATTGAGTTTTGAGGAATCGGCTGCCACATAAACCTGTTTAGATCTTTTTATCATGATGGAAGAGGCGGCAGCTTCATCAATAGTATAATCGCATATTCCATCGCGGTTCATTCCTCCACATGATATAAAGGCCTTGTCAAAGTAAAAGTGTTCCAGCATCTGATTAGTTAGTGAACCTGAGGTTGAGCGCTGCAGAGGATTCACGGTCCCGCCAATCAGAATGACCCTGCCATTGAACAGTTTATTTTCCATACGCGCATTTAATATTTCTGCAGCAGCCAGGGAATTGGTTACGATCGTTACATTTTCAACATTTTCAATCGAACCGGCAATATGAAGAGTTGTGGAGCCGACATCCAAAACGATAGTTTCCCCATCGGAAATAAAGCTTGCGGCAGCTTCACCAATTTTCTTTTTGATGGGAAGGCTTATGCCCATCCTTTTATTAAACTGCTGCTCCTTTTCTAAGCCAAAATAGCATATCGCTCCTCCATGAATTCTCCGCAATTTGTTTCTCTTCTCTAGCCGTCTCAAGTCACTCCGGATCGTTTCTGGCGTTACACTTAATTTTCTGGAGAGTTCCGTTACACTCACTTTATTTTTTATTTCTAATTCCCTGATAATTCTACTGTGCCTTTCCGCAGCGAACCCTTTTTTCATTGTTGGCAACCCCCGTCTTTCATGTTATGGATCATTATAGGGATGAAGTTTTAAAAATTGAGGTCAAAAATATTAATTTATTTAAAAGTTTTAAAACAGAAATGAAAACAAAAGAATACAAAGAGAGGAAAGTCCCGAATTTCATTCTTCCTTCCTATTAATCACCGATGAATAATAGAAAATCATTTTTTGTTTATCTTTTTGCCTTTGTTTTCTTTACTAAACAATCTATTGATATTAATACTGCTTTAATAGATTTACTCTAGGATTTTAACCGTAGGGGAAATTTTTTATCAATTCATGGAGGTAAGGCTGATGAAGAAAGAAAATGAAAGCAAAGGAATGGACAGAAGGGCATTTATTAAAGCGGGAGGAGCAGGGACACTAGCTTTAACCATGGCAGCGGCAGGTTTACCTGGAGACATATTCGAAAACAGGGTTCAAGCGGAAGAAATCAGTGAAAAGCTGGAAGGACCGAAGCTTTCCTTCAATTCCAATGGGAAATTTAAAGTTGTACAATTCAATGATACTCAGGATGATGAACGGATCGACAGGCGGACCATACAGCTGATGGAAAAGGTGCTGGATTCTGAGAAGCCTGATTTTGTTGTTTTAAATGGTGACAATATAACAGGCGGCTGTGATACAGAATTGGAAATGAAGCAGGCTATGAATAATGTCGTCCAGCCAATGGAGCAAAGGGGAATCCGCTGGGCGGCTACGTTTGGAAACCATGATGAAGACTCAACTCCAAAGAGCGGCATGGATGAGAGTGATATGCTCAAGTTTTATATGAAATACAAGCATAATATGAACTCACCTGGACAAAAAGGCCTTACGGGAACAGGAAATATGAATCTATTAATCAAAAAATCCAAAGGAAATAAGGCAGCTTTTAATCTCTGGCTTTTGGACAGCGGCAGATATGCCCCTCAAACGATCGCCGGGCAGGATTTCAAGGGCTATCCAACATGGGATTGGCTGCGATTTAATCAGGTCAATTGGTATTATGAAAGATCAAAAGCAATAGAAAAGCATTATGGCTATAAAGTGCCTTCTCTTGTATTCATTCATATTCCTCTATGGGAGCACCGTTTTATGTGGTGGGGCAGTGTGGACGGCAGAACACAGTCAGGGCATGAATTGGCTGCTGCAAGACATCAAATTAATGGAGAGCGGAATGAAGATGAGTGCCCCGGCCCAATAAACAGCGGCTTGTTTACAGCTATGCTCGATAGAGGGGATGTGAAAGGAGTATTCTGCGGCCATGACCATATTAATACATATTGCGGAAACTACTATGGAATTCTGCTTGGATATGCCGGAAATACCGGTTTTGGCACTTACGGTCTTTCAGGATCCGACAGAAACAGACTTCGGGGAGCGAGAGTATTTAATTTAGATGAAAATCATGAAGGTGTTTTGGTCGATACACATATGGTTTTTGCCAAAGACTTCGGTATTGATTTAACAGCCAACGACCAAAGTATTGATCCGCTGCCGCTGGAGAAAAAATAGGCTAAAGCAGGCCTCTGGTGTTAAAAAGAGACTGTGTTAAGAGGAGTCTGGAAAAATGGGAGAAGGAGTTTATAAATCATGAAAGATAATCGGACTGGACAAAAAGATGGAAATATATTTATTAAAGAAATGGATCGCCGTGCTTTTTTGCAGAAAACTACCTTAGCTGCCAGTGCAACAATTGGATTATCTCTTGCTAACTCTCTTAATTTAATTACAGCAAGTGCTGCCTCTTCTGCTTCGATCATGAACTCTGGAGGCAATAGTCCGGATTTAGTATTCCCGGTTATTAGTGACATTCATATCCATAACAGCAGCAATAAAACACTTGAAAAGTTTATAACAACTTTAGAACAGCTAAATAAGGCTATTCCGAAGCAGGATGCTTTTTTGGTTGTGGGAGATTTAACAGATTATGGATATGAATCCGAATACGATAAGTTTATGTCAGCTTATAATGTCCACAAACAGCCAGGTGCCGTTTCCATGTTTGCCATAGGGAATCATGACTATTGGAATGGCTTATCAGTAGCAGACGCCCAAAAGCGATTCCTAGAAAAAACAGGCATGGAATCTATTTACTATCACAAGGTAATCAAAGGCTACCATTTTATCATTCTGGGAACAGAAGATGGTTTAACAGAGGGCACTTTTTCCGTGGAACAAATTAATTGGCTGGGTGAGCAGCTGAAGATTGCGCATGAAGATGATTGGAAAAAGCCAATTTTTGTCTTTCACCATCAGCCGATTAAAGGGACTGTCTATGGAAGTGAATGGGGCTTTAATCAAAATAGAGACCTTTTTTACAACACTTTAAAGGAATATCCGCAAGTCATCTCATTTTCAGGACATACGCACTATCCTCTTGATGACCCGAGAATCATTCACCAGAAGGATTTTACTTCAATTGGAACCTCAACCGGTGCCTATTTGTGGCTGGACGCCGGCAGAATTCAAGGGGAAGTGCCTGAAGGTGCAGATGTCCTGAATCAGGCATTAATTGTCGAGGTGCATAATAATAAGGTGCTGATCAGACGCCGCGATATTCATCAGAATGATTGGACAGGAGAGCCATTTGAACTTAGCTATCCGGCAAATAAGCAGAAATTTTCTTACACAGAAGACAGGGATAAGAAGGCGCCTTTTTTTACAAAAGATGCGATGCTTTCCATTAATCATGAAATGACATCAGCCACTGGCATGGCCATTATGTTTACGCAAGCCAAGGATGACCTGCTGGTTCATGACTACAAGGTAGTGGCAAGACATGCAAATTCAGAGAAAGTCGTGAAGGAATTTCTTGCTTTCTCGGAATTCTATAAAGATCCTGTGCCAAACCCGTTAACGTTAACAATTGAAGGGTTACAGGCAAATACAGCCTATCAAATTGAGGTGCATGCACTGGATGCTTATGGGAATGTATGTAAGAAGCCTTTGAGAGCTTTAGGGAAGACGAAGACAATGGCTGCCGCAAATCCCGTTTGATAATGACGTTTAGTAACAATACTCTGCAGGAGGGATGAACATGCTGCAAAATATAGGTATACCTGGACTAATATTAGTATTAGTTATCGCACTTATCATTTTCGGGCCATCGAAGCTGCCGGAAATTGGCCGGGCATTCGGCTCGACTTTGAGGGAATTTAAAAGTTCAACAAAAGAATTGCTGTCAGAGAACCAGGAAGACAGCAGCAAAACTAAATAATACAGCAGAAATGGGCCGACTATTTTGGAGTTGGCCCTATTTCGTGAAGATTTTTTGAAAAATATCTGTCTTCTTGTTTTTTCTTATATTCTTTGTAAAAAAAGGCGTTTGTTACGTCATCTAGTCTAGTAAAAATGGGGAAATCGGTCACTTTCGGAAGTTTATCGGCCAGAAATTGAATATATCGGTCACTTTCAGGATATATCGGTCACTTTCAGGATATATCGGTCACTTTCACGATATATCGGTCACTTTTCCAATATATCGGTCAGTTGCTTTAATGCCGGGCTTTTAATAAGGCAGTTCTATCAAACTGAAAAATCAAAATGACAATTACATAATCTTAACAGAAATTTACATCCCATTAACCTATTTGGCTTGGCACCAAGTTATTCTAATAAAAAAGGCTATGAATAGGAGGAATGAAAATGAAAGCAGAGCTGCATTGCCATACGAATGTTTCTGATTGCCCGCTATCGATTGATGAGGTATTGAATCTTGCCATTGCCAATGAGGTTACACATTTGGCCATTACGAACCACGACACGACAAAAGGGCTGCAGGAAGCAATTGATCGTGGAAAGAGGTATGGAGTGGAGGTGATCCCCGGTATTGAAATTTCTGCTTTTGACTTTGACAGGGGACGCCGGGTGCACATTCTGGGCTATTTTATCGAACCAGGGCATAAGGCAATTGAATCGCTGTGTAAGCCGATTGTTGAGCGGAGGCATAAGCTCTCTTTTGAAATGGTTCAAAGGCTGATTTCAGCAGGATACAGCATAACATGGGAGCACTGTCTGGAGCTTTCTGAAGGAGGAACCGGAGTTTATAAGCAGCATATCATGGCAGCTCTTATAGAGGCTGGATATGCTGATTCCATTTACGGTTCCCTTTATAAAAGATTATTTAGCCGCGGTCAAAATGGAGAATCGCCAGGAGTTGCTTTTATCCCGATGGAATATGTGGATGCGCGGCTTGCTGTTGAGGCTATTCTTGAAGCAGGCGGTGTGCCCGTCCTTGCCCACCCTGGCCAATACGGAAATTTTGAAAAGGTGCCTGAGCTGGTTGAAGCCGGCCTGCAGGGGATAGAAGTCTGGCACCCCCTTCACAGCGGACAGCATGAAGAAATGGCTAGGAAACTGGCCATCCAATATGGATTAACCATGACTGGAGGTTCCGACTTTCATGGTGCCTACGGTGAGAAACCGGTTGTGCTGGGCAGCATGTCTCCGGGGGTGGAGAGAGTGCATGAACTGGCTGCGAGACGGCAGAGATTGAAAAGCCAGCGTTTATAGGGGTCACATTAAAAAAGGAGTGGGATATGCCCATGTCAATGATTTTTAAACCAAAAAAGGATGAAAAGCTCTCTGTTTCACCTGCTGTACATCATTCCAGCTTCATCATTGACAGCTATGCGGGAGAATGGACGTCAATCGGAGAAAGAAATAAAATTATCGAATCGAAATTTGGGGACTACACTTATACGATGGATGATGTAACAGTCAACTATACTGAAATCGGTAAGTTCTGTTCCATTGCTTCTCATGCATGCATTAATCCTGTTCAGCATCCGATGGACCGGGTGACCCAGCACCATATGACTTATCGGAAAGTTGACTATGGCTTCGGCGATCAGGATGATCATGAATTTTTTGATTGGCGCCGTACAAACCGGGTTAAAATAGGCCATGATGTATGGATTGGGCATGGTGCTATCATTATGAAGGGTGTCGAAATTGGCACAGGTGCAGTCATCGGTTCCGGTGCAGTCGTTACAAAGGATGTTAAACCCTATACAATTGCAGCGGGCGTGCCGGCAAAGCCATTAAAAAGAAGGTTTTCTGAAAAGACAGCTGAAAAACTGCTTGAAATTGCGTGGTGGGATTGGCCAAGGGAGAAGCTTGAAGCCCATTTTGAAGAATTAAATGATACGGAAGCTTTTATCAGGAAATTTGGAAGTTAAATACAGACTTACAAAGACCCAGTCACCAAAAAGATTGGGTCTTTTTTATATTCATAAAAATATTACAATTACGTAACTTTCCATTTAAATTCATTCATTAGACTTAAATTGTTTCTGGATTTCGAAAGGGGCGCCGACTGTATGAGTGAAAAAATGATGCTGGTAGATGAGCTGATTACACAAATAAAGGAAGGGAAGTACAAACCGAATGAAAAGCTTCCTTCTGAGAATGAGCTTGCAGATCAATATAGGATTCCAAGAATGGTTGTACGGAAAGCGTATGAGCAACTGCAGGAACTGGGGTTCATTTTTTCAAAGCAGGGAAGAGGCAGTTATGTCCAAAATAGGAAGCAGCAGATTCCGCTGATTTTAACAGGGGATATCAGTTTTAGTGAAAAGATGAATGAGCTTGGGTTTGACTTCAGGTCGGAGAATATTTGCTGTGAAAAAATCCAGTTTGATTCTGAAGTCTTTCATGCGCTAAAAGTCGATCCGGAGGATGAAGTCTATAAAATTTCCAGGCTAAGAATAGTGGACGGCTGCCCGATTGCCTTGCACACATCCTATGCAGCCAAATCTGTTTTTCCCCAAATTGATAGAGATGGTCCTGGGATCAAATCTATTTTTCACTACTATAGATCCCATGGCTATAAAGAATTTACATCGGGCCAAAGCCAGCTGAGTGTGGTTTTCCCAATAGAGCCTGAACGGAAAATACTGCAATGCTCAAGTTTAATTCCGCTTTTGCTCCTGGAGTCCCTCTGCGTGGATAAGGAGACGGGAACAGTACTGGAATTCTCAAGAATCAAGTATAGAAGCGATTGCTTTACCTATTTAATTTAAACTGGCTTTGGTGCAAATATCAGGTTAATAAAACTCTTACATAATTTACACTTCTTTAACATCCGCCAGCTTGGCAACAAGATAGATTTAAGATGCAGAACAAAAACAGATGGAGGCCAAAAGGTGAAAAGAAAACAGCGTACAGAAATTTTGATTGAAGGTTCACATGAGTTGGCTAAATCTTTAGCGAATGAGATTGAACAAAAATATTCAGTTTCTGTTTTACAGGAGCCGGAACATGGACTTGTGATGTTAAAGGTTCGGGAAACTTCCAGGAAAAGCCTGTTTCATTTAGGAGAAGTACTCGTCACAGAATGCAAGGCTAAGGTGGAAGGGAAGATCGGCATTGGGATTGTGAAAGGAGATCACCCGGATTTGGCTTATCATCTTGCCGTGATTGACGCGGCATTTCTCGGGGATCTTCCCGAGATCAAACCATGGGCCGGGATACTCGAAATTGAAAAATACTATATAGATCAAAAAAGAAAAGCAAAGAATGAAGAAATTTTAAGAACAAAAGTCAGCTTTGAGACGATGGATGTTTAATAGAAGGAGGTACAGGGGTTGAAATTAGATGTTGTTCATGACCTGCAAGCTGTATATAGAAAATTGGTCGATTCCACTTCAAGGCCAGGGCTGATATCAGACCTCGGCAAGGAGGCTGCGCTGCTGGACGGAGAGAATCCAGCAGGCTGCTCCAGCTCAATTTTACTGCTGGCATTAACGCTGCTTGATCCTGAGGTTACGTTTAAAGTATACGGCGGTGATGCTGAAGCACTTGAAAAGGAAATAAATCAATTAACCTTTGCAAAAGCGGTTCAGGCAGACAAGGCCGATTATTTAATTCTCCTGAAGGATGCCGGGGCAGGGTCTCTGGAACATGCCATTGAAATGGCGAATCCGGGAACGTTCATAAATCCGCACAAATCCGCAATGATTATAGCAGAAACAGGGATGATTACTGAAGGGAACAAACTGCTATTAAGTGGACCTGGTATTCAAACAAGCACAGGAATCAATATAGAACTGGCTGGAAATTGGATTGTAAAACGCAATGAAAAAAATAAGGAGTATCCAACAGGGGTCGACCTGGTATTCGTGGACCGAAATCATCAGCTTTTATCATTGCCAAGAACGACTCAAATAACAGAAAGCAGGGAGGTGGAAAAACAATGGGTTATGTAGCAGTAAAAGGCGGGACACAGGCCATTGAAGAGTCGATTAAACGCTTGAAATATGAAAGGCTTCACAAGGAGCAGGTGATTGAGACCGGGCAGATTGAAGGCGGTATGAGAGGCTTAATCGATCAGGTGATGTCAGAAGGCAGCCTTTATGATGAAAAGCTTGCCGCATTAGCGATTAAGCAGGCAGAAGGAAATCCGGAAGAAGCGGTATTCCTGCTTCGCGCATACCGCTCAACCCTGCCGAGAAAGCACTCTTCTCAAATCATTGAAACCGGGGAGATGAAGGTGGAACGCCGGATTTCAGCCAGTTTCAAGGACATTCCGGGCGGTCAGATCCTTGGCGCTACAACCGATTATACCCACCGCCTCCTGGATTTCAATCTAATGAAGGAAACGGAAGAGTCGGTTAGCGAATGGCTTTCAAATTATGCTTTGGAAAATAGGACAATTGAAATGCTGCAGCATGCACCTGAATTTGTACTGCCAAAAGTGCTGGATTATTTGAGGAAAGAAGGACTGATACCTCCTCTCGAAAACAATGATGCTGAGCCTGATGATGTGACCAGGGAAAGCCTTGAGTTTCCATCAAGCAGAAGCCAGCGCCTGCAAATTCTGACAAGAGGAGAGACGGGAGCTGTTACTTCACTCGCCTATGCGGTCATCAGAGGGTATGGCGCTTTGCATCCAACTGTTGGTGAGCTAAGAGTAGGAAACCTGCCAATATATGTGGGCCATCCGAATGAAGAGGGCAATGACGAAGATGAATATTACATTGGTGATATCAAAACAACAGAAGCAGAAATGCTGATGCCGTTCATGGCAGAAAAGGAAAAAGGCAAGAAGGAATTGGAGTTTGAAATCGGATATGGATTGTGTTTCGGACAAAATGAGACGAAAGCGATCGCCATGGGCATTCTCGATAATTGCCTCGAGCATCCTGATAATAGCTTCCCCAGCCATAATGAGGAATTTGTCCTCCTCCATATTGATTCTGTGGAGTCAACCGGCTTTATATCACACTTGAAGATGCCGCATTATGTAACCTTCCAGTCGAAGCTAGACAGTGTGAGAAAGACAAAAGCGAAAGCAGAAGAACAGGAAGAGGTGCAAGCATATGAATAACGCCTATAATTTTGCTTTCTTTGACGAAGGGTCGAAGCGGGAGATTAGAAGAGCCACTTTAAAAGCGATTGCCATCCCGGGTTATCAGGTACCATTTGCATCAAGGGAAATGCCGATTGGAAGGGGCTGGGGGACAGGAGGCCTGCAGCTGACACTCTCACTGATCGGGAAAGAGGATGTATTGAAGGTCATCGATCAGGGATCTGATGAATCTGTCAATGCAGTCAGCATCAAAAAGCTAGTAAAGGATACAACTGGTGTCCAAATAACGGACCATACCTCTCAGGCAACCATTATCCAATCACGTCACAGAATTCCTGAGGTGCCGCTGAGAACGGACCAAATCCTTGTTTTGCAGGTGCCGCTTCCTGAACCGTTACGGTATTTTGAACCGAGTGAGCATGAGACAAAAAAGCTGCATGCGGAAAAAGAATACAGCGGTGCCTGGCTTATGCTATTTGAACAGATCATGAAATACGGAAGCATGACAACAGGTGCAGATCATCCGGTCATGGTTCACGGCCGCTATGTAATGGCACCAAGCCCGATCCCTCGCTTTGATAATCCGAAAATGGATGAAAACGAAGCACTTATTTTGCTGGGAGCAGGACGGGAAAAGAAGATATATGCAGTTCCACCCTATACGAGGATTGTTTCCCTCGATTTTGAAGATTATCCGTTTGAAGGGGAAAGCTTTCATGATAAATGCTGCAGATTATGCGGGTCTGAGGGAGTGTTCCTTGACGAACTGATTGATGAGGCAACGGGAGAGACGTTTTACCAATGCAATGATACCAGCTATTGCTGTGAAATTTTAAACGAAGCTGAAAAGGCAGGAGTGAATTAAATGACTGAATTTGAGGTTCCGGTGTTATCTATTAAAAACTTAAACAAGCAATTCGGTCCTGGCTGTGATCATTGCAGGAACCCTGAGCCTTTGACCCTGATCAAAAATTACTGCAGTGTGTGCGGAACGGTGTATGCGTGCAGGGATGTGTCCTTCGAAGTCTACCCGGGAGAGGTGCTTGGGATTGTAGGGGAAAGCGGAAGCGGCAAGTCCACTTTAATGCAATGCCTGTACTTTGACCAGGAAACGACCTCAGGGGAAGCTTATATTTCTTCCTATCAGAATGGGATGAAGAATCTTTTTAATGAGTCTTCCCAGCAAAAACGGTATATCCGCAACCATTTAATGGGGAAAGTCTATCAAAACCCTTTATTGGGATTGAAAATCGACTTTTCTTCGATTGGAAATATTGCCGAAAAGTTGATTGCAGCCGGCAGCAGGAATGTGGGAATGATGGAAGCCAGGGGATCAGAATTGCTCAGCAAGGTGAATATTCCTGTCCATCGCCGAAAAGAAGCTCCAAAGAATTTTTCCGGAGGAATGCAGCAGCGTGTGCAGATTGCTAAGGCTCTTTCTAATCAGCCGCCGATTCTCCTTTTGGATGAGGTTACGACGGGATTGGATCTATCCGTACAGGCTAGTGTTTTGGATTTGATCAAGAGCCTGCAGCGGGAAATGAATATTAGCATTGTGCTGGTTTCACATGATTTGGGTGTTATTCGGATGCTGGCGGACAGAACTTTGGTCATGCTGGAGGGACAGGTCATTGAACAGGGGCTGACAGATCAAATACTTGAAGACCCTCAAGCTCCATTTACTCAAAGCTTGGTTCATTCGCTTCTTTAAGGCAACGGAAAAAATCTCATTTCAAATTAGGGGGAAGCACACTTGTACGTCATTACAAACGGAAAACTAATTACAGAGGATACTATTCTGCAAGGCTATGATCTTCTGATAGAAGGTGATCGGATCAGCAGAATTGCTCCAAAGGGAGAAATGAAATTTGAAGAATCCCTGGAGGTGATAGATGCAGCGGGCGGGTATGTTTCACCGGGATTTATCGATATCCATTCCGATTATATTGAACATATGGCAGCACCGAGGCCAACGTCTTTAATGAACTTTCATTTAAGTCTCAGGGAAGCAGAGAAGGAGCTTATATCCCATGGGATCACAACGATGTTCCATTCGCTTTCCCTCTATAAAGAAACAGAATATGCATACAAGCCGATTCGGGAACCGGAAAATGTCAGAAAGCTCATTGACCTGATAGATGAGACACACAGTACAAAGCATCTTGTGCGCCACCGTTTCCACGCAAGGATGGAGATTGATAATGTGGATGAAATCGAGAACCTCAAAAGCTACATCAGTGAAAATAAGGTGCATTTGATTTCATTTATGGATCATACACCAGGACAGGGCCAATATCGTCATCTGGAAATCTACCGGAACACCGTTAAAAGCTATAACAGTATGAGCGATGCCGCTATAGATGTTTTAATCCGAAATCACCAAACAAAAGAAAAGCTCTCTGTCGAAGATATGAAGGACATTGCCGGGCACGCGCATGCACATGGGATTGCAGTTGCTTCACATGATGATGACAGCTTTGAAAAAATCGAGCTGGTGAAGAGCTTCGGCACGACAATAAGCGAATTTCCAATAACTCAGGAGGTAGCCTATAAAGCGAAGGAGCTTGGCATGTATACGGTAGCAGGAGCACCGAATGTTCTGCTCGGAGGCTCCCACAGCGGAAACCTGGGTGCAGCAGAAGCGATTCAAAATGATTCGATTGATATATTGTGCAGTGATTATTATCCGGCTGCTATGCTTCATGCCATTTTTGAACTGGCAAGAAATTACGGGATGGACCTTGCAGAAATGATCAGACTTGTCACAATTAATCCGGCCAAAGCCGTTAACATGGATGAAGAAATCGGTTCGATTGAGGCAGGAAAGAAGGCTGACCTATTGATTATTGAAAAATTGGCCGACGATTTTCCAGTCATAACAGGTGTGTTCGTTGATGGGAAGCTTATTCAAAAAACAAATTACAGAATTTGATTTCAAGCTGTAATACTACAAAGAGAAAGCAGGTGGGTCGGTGGAAAATCTATTGGAAATCAAAGATCTGTCCAAATCATTTACCCTTCATAACCTCGGGAAAAATATTCATGCAGTTAGCGGCATTGATATCAGCTTAAGAGAAGGGGAATTCATCGGGATTACAGGAAAAAGCGGGAGCGGAAAATCGACGATATTGAAATGCATTTTTGGAACTTACAGCCTTCAGGAAGGGAGCATTTGGTACAATTCCAAAAAGTTCGGGCCTATCAATTTGGCTGAGGCAACAAATAGACAGATGATTTATTTGCGCAAGCAAGAAATTGGCTATGTGTCTCAATTTCTGAATGTTATGCCAAGAACGACTGCCAGGCAGCTTGTAGAGCAGGCTATTGTTGAAATGGGAAGGGACCAGGTTCGTGCTGAGAAAGAGACAGAGCGGATCCTATCGCATTTCGAGCTGGATCAAGAGCTGTGGGACAGCTATCCTGCCACCTTTTCTGGCGGGGAAAAACTCAGGCTGAACATTGCCCGGGCTATGGTCAAGAAGCCAAGACTGCTTCTTTTGGATGAACCGACCGCAAGCCTGGACTATGAATCTAAAATGAAGGTGAAAATCTTAATAGAGCAATTAATGAATGAAGGCACGACAATGCTTGGAATCTTCCATGATCTTGAATTTATGAACAACTTATGTGATCAGGAATACAACATGCAGAATGGTGTATTTACATTGTCTCATTAATTCTTTACCAGTGCTTAACGATTTCTCATAATGCCTTATCAGTAGATTAATATTCTTTCGCTATAGTTAGGTCGATGGTATTATAAAAACTTTTCTAAATAAGAGAGGGGAAAAATCATGAAGAAAATGGCGTTATTTTTGCTTTCAATTGTGATGACCGCTGTATTTGCAGGCTGTTCGTTTACAGCGAACTCAGAGAAGGACGATACGCTGACGATTGCCTGGCTTCCGAACGAATCAGGCGCTGATTTAGGAGAAGCACGTGACGAAATTGGGAAACTGATAGAAGAAAAAACAGGCAAGAAAGTAGAGCATCAAACAACGACTGATTATATTGTGGCAATTGAAGCGATTGCGAACGGCAACGCAGATATGGCGTTCCTTGGTGCACAAGGATACATAGAAGCACATAACAAGAATGAAAAGGTTCTTCCGCTGGTTGTTCCAAGCGGTGAGTCCGGCACTCTGGAGGACGCTGTGTATTACAGCTGGCTGGCAGTTCAGAAGGAAAATGCAGATGAATACAAAAACGGCGGGGAATTTGCCATAGACAATATTCAAGGAAAGAAATTCTCTTTTGTTTCGAACAGTTCAACTTCAGGATTCAAGGTTCCATCTACAGGCATTACTGATTATTTCAGTGAAAAAGAAGAGTTTAAGAGTTTGACAGCTGAGGATTTACTTGAGGGCGGAGAGGACAAGTTCTTCAATGAAGTATTATTTGGCGGCTCTCACCAGGGTTCTGCTGTCAATCTATTAACCGGCAAAGCGGACGTGGCGGCATTCTGTGATACATGTGTGAACAATTATGTGGAGCTTGCAGAGGGTGAAGCCAACAAACAGGGTGCTGTTTACAAAGTGAAAGATGATGCTGCTGAGCCATTGAACACGGTTGCCGGAAAGGAATTCAGCTTAATCTCAGTAACTCCTGTATTGAATGCACCATTTGTAATCAATTCCGGCACATTGAGCGAAGAAGATCACAAACAGCTGCTTGAAATTATGACTTCAGACGAAGTGGCAAATAACGAAAAAATCTTCGTTCCGGAGGACTCCGAATTTTCAGGGTTATTCAGCAGAAAGTCCGGTAGTGAGCGTTTGGTGGAAGTTGAAGATGAATGGTTCAACCCTATCCGTGAGCTTGCAAAATAAATCGAAGTTCTATCGGCGGGGAGGGCTTTATTCCCCGCTGATGGCCGGTTGAACAATCGAATTTTATCGGCAGTTGAAATATTTATTTACTATATTGTCCTTTAAGTAGTCTGGACTGCCCGTTAATGCGGGATAAAACAATTGGATAGGAGGGGTTAACTCATGTCAGCATTATTGGAAGTTAATCACCTTACAAAGCAATTTGGCAAAGATTCGAAAGCATTAAATGATGTGAGCTTCTCAGTCCAGGAGGGGGAATTCGTTTCCATTATCGGCCCATCAGGAGCAGGGAAATCAACTCTCCTCCGCTGCATCAACCGCATGATTGATGCTACAGGCGGAGACATCCGCTTCCAGGGTCTCCATGTAATGGACCTGAAGAAAAAAGAATTAAAACAGGTCCGCACCAAAATTGGCATGATCTTTCAGCACTATAATTTAGTCAATCGATTGTCGGTAATCGAGAACACTTTGCACGGAAAATTGGGGACCAAATCAACATTGGCTGGCGTTTTGGGACTTTACAGCAAAGAGGAAAAGCAGCAGGCAATCCAGATTTTGAAAGTGCTTGGCCTGAACGAAATGATTTATAAGCGTGCAGACCAATTAAGCGGCGGGCAAAAACAGAGGGTAGGAATAGCGCGCGCGCTTATCCAAAATCCGCGGATGCTCTTGTGCGACGAACCCATTGCATCCCTGGATCCTAATTCGGCGAAAGTAATTATGGATCATTTGAAGAAGGTTTCAACAACTATGGGCATTACAGTGGTTGTAAATCTTCATCAGGTTGATGTGGCCATCAAATATTCTGATCGAATTATCGGCATTAACAAGGGGCAGGCAGTATATAACGGTACAGCTAAAGGAATGACTTCTGAAGACATTCAGCGGATATATGGATCAGAAGCGGATGATTTAATCTTTGACATAGGAGGCATCCATGCAGGCTGATATCTTTGCTAAGAAAAAACGAAACACACTTGCCTTCCTTTTACTTCTTGGAGCCGTGACAATCCTTGCCATGATCATTACAGAATACAATGCTTTAAAGGGTTTTGCTTCAATCCCGAAAGCCATCCAATGGGGAATGGCAAACTTTTATCCAACCGCAGAATCCTTAGAAAAGCTGCCAGTTATTCTTGAAAAGCTGCAGGAAACACTCCTGGTTTCGATTGCGGCCACGACAGCAGCAGCTGTATTCGCCCTGTTATTTTCCATTTTCGGTTCAAATACTACAAGGGTAAATGCCTTTTTTGGAGCGATTACAAGAGGAATTGCCACTGTCTTTCGTAACATTGATGTTGCCGCCTGGGCACTGATTTTGCTGTTTTCATTTGGACAAAGCGCGTTAACTGGCTATTTTGCTTTGTTCTTTGGGTCATTTGGATTCTTAACCAGAGCTTTTACCGAAACAATTGATGAAGTAAGCGGGGGTTCTGTGGAGGCGTTAAAAGCGACAGGCGCAGGCTACTTTTCCATCATCTTTCAATCGGTCATTCCATCAAGCATTCCGCAATTAATCAGCTGGATTTTGTTCATGATTGAAACAAATATCCGCAGTGCCACACTGATTGGACTGCTGACAGGATCTGGAATCGGTTTTACATTCAACTTATACTATAAAAGTTTGGCTTATGACACAGCAAGTTTGGTCGTTGTTGTCATCATAGCTGCTATCCTTTTGATCGAATATGCATCCAATTATGTAAGGAAGGTGATTTTGTAATGGAGGTGAAGGAACAGCTCAGTAATGTCTCAGCATCAGCTGACCATCTGCTTGGTCAAAGAATGCCGGCTAAACCTTTGAATAAACCGGCTATTGTGACGAGATTAACTCTCTTTATTCTCGCTGCTGTAACAGTCTATGCATTTTACAGCTTTGATTATAAGGAACTGAACTTTATGGATGCGCTTCTCGGCACATTCGCCAATTTAAAAACCATATTCCTTGAACCGCACTTGAAGCATTTCTCCTTTGGACATGCCCTATATCAAGTTATGGTTACACTTGGCCTCGCCTTTCTGACTACCTTGTTTGGCGCTATCATAGCAGTCCTATTTGGATTGCTGGCGGCTGAGAATCTGTCTTCGAAAAGGGTTTCAATATTCATTAAAAGCATGGTCGCATTTATAAGAGCCGTGCCGACCGTCCTGTGGGTCCTGATCTTTGCGGTTGCAGCCGGCCTTGGAAGTACAGCTGCAGTTATTGGAATGACCTTTCACTCGATCGGCTATTTAATCAAAGCCTATTCAGAGTCCTTTGAAGAATTGGATAGGGGAGTGATAGAAGCGCTGCAGGCGAGCGGAGCCAATTGGTGGCAAATTGTCTTTCAAGCGGTTATCCCATCTTCCATCACTTATATGATCTCCTGGACATTTCTCCGCTTTGAGATTAACTTTGCAGTAGCCGTTGCCATGGGAGCAGCAGCAGGAGCCGGCGGAATTGGATTTGACATGTTCATGGCAAGCAGCTTTTACCTGGATATGAGGGAAATCGGGGCTATTACTTATTTTATTTTGGCCGTTGCAGTAATCCTTGAAATCTTTGCCGCTAAGATTAAGAGAAAGCTTAAAACAGCATAGTGAATAAGCCATTATTTGACCAGGCTCTGATGAGCCTGGTCTTTATATTTTGCTGTATATGACGACTCTCACTGTTCACAAATTTGATGTTCTGTGAATCTTTGAAAAGTATAGATGAAATCCTGTCTAAAAATTAAAAATATAAAATTTTCTGAATTCACTATTGAAATTACGAGATTATCAATCTATAATGAATTTAATTATTTTCATCAGTGGAGAAAATAATATGTAAATAACCTTTAAATAGCGAAAATACATAGATAATTTTACATATTTGCTAACATGGTGAAAATAATTGTCGATTTTAAGCTCTTTTAGATTAAACATCTGAGAAAAGCAAAAAAGACAAAATTGTTCGAGGGGGAAAGCAATTTGAGAAGGGTAAACGTGTGGAAAATGCTGTTTGTTGCTTTTGTATCTGCGATTTTACTGGCTGGCTGTTCCAGCGAAGAAAGCGGTGGAACTTCTGAAAAGGAGAATTCAGGGAAATCAGCAAGCGGCAAGGATCAGGAGTTAGTCATTGCTGTTAATGAAAACTTCATTTCAATGGACCCGCATAATACGGGCGATACGAATTCAAATTCAGTCCAGACTGCCATGCTGGAGGGATTACTGGGATCGGATGAAGAGGGACAAATCATTCCGCAGCTGGCTGAGGAATACAGTGTCAGTGATGATGCACTGGAATATACTTTCAAGCTTCGTCAGGGTGTTACCTTCCATGATGGGGAGCCGTTTAATGCAGAGGCGGTTAAAACCAGCTTTGAAAGGATTATGAAGGATGAAAGCCTTCGTTTAAACAGCCGCGGATTTAATCTTATTACCAGCATTGATGTAATTGATGAGTATCAGATTAAAGTCACTTTAAAAGAACCATATGCAGGTATGCTGACAAGATTTGTTTCCGCTAAAATCCTAAGCCCGAAGCTGATCAATGACTCTTCCAGCGATATCGGCAAAACACCGGTTGGCACCGGTCCATTCAAGTTTGTGGAATGGGTTCAGGGGGACCATTTAACAGTTGAAAGATTTGATGATTATTGGAATAAGGCTGATCGTGTGAAAAAGATTACGTACAAGCCTGTTCCGGAAAATGGCTCTCGTGTAGCTATGCTGAAAACAGGCGAAGCACATGTGATCTATCCAGCGCCAGTACAAAACCTAAAGGAATTGGAGAGCAATTCAGACGTTGAAATTCATAAAATTCCTTCCACGATTGCCCGATATGTATCCATCAATACGATGAAAGAACCGTATGATGATGTCCGTATTCGCCAGGCCATTAACTATGCTGTGAATAAAGAGGCATTTATAAGTGTTGTCAATTCCGGCTACGGCTTGCCGCTGGACTCGATTATTCCTAGCAAAACCCAGTTTTACTCCAAACAGGAAACCTATGATCACAACATTGAGAAAGCCAAAGAATTAATGAAAGAGGCTGGATTTGAAGATGGCTTCAATGCTGAAATTTGGGGGAACACCAATTCCGACACATTGAAGGGAATGCAGTTTATCCAGCAGCAATTAAAAGAAATTGGAATTACCGTTGAGATTAAGTCAATGGAAGAAGGCACGCTGTCTGATGAAATTTATGGAGCTCAGACACCGGAAGATGCAAAGGTGCAAATGTGGTATGTCAGCTGGTCTGCGTATCCTTCCGACACCACTAATGCTACGAAGCCATTGTTCAGCAGCAGCTCATTCCCTCCGGATGGAGCGAATACTGCATACTACAAAAATGATGATGTAGATAAGTGGATTACAGAGGTAAATCAAACTGCAGATCCTGACAGGCAGGCAGAAATCTACAGCAATATTCAATCAACGATCTACAAAGATGCACCTTGGATCTTCCTGGGGGTAGATGAGATCCTGGCTGGTTCAAGGTCCAATGTCGAGGGCGTCTTTATTTCTCCAACAGGCGGAATTAATGTGACTGACGCGAACCTTAAGTAAAAGCAAGGCAAGAAAAGAAGAGGCAAAGGCTTATTATACCCGATGCCTCTTCCTTTTTAAGAAAGGGGTTTTCATTTTGCTTCAATATATCTTGAAGAGAATCCTGGAAATGATCCCAATCCTATTTATTGTTTCCATATTAATCTTTTTCTTCACACATTTAATTCCTGGAGATCCTGCCAGATTAGTTGCCGGAAAGGATGCAACTCTTGATGAGGTCAATATCATCAGGGCGGAACTGGGGCTGGATAAACCGATTTGGGATCAATACATTACATACATGAGCAATTTGTTTCAAGGAGATTTGGGGACGTCCTTAAAAACAGGCCTTCCGGTATCAGAGATGTTTGCAGACCGCTTTATGCCCTCCATCTATTTAACATTCATGAGTATGGGCTGGGCATTGGTGCTGGGTTTGTTAATAGGCACACTGTCAGCGGTATTCAAAAATAAATGGCCGGATTATCTTGGGATGGTCACAGCCGTTTCGGGAATTTCCATGCCGGGATTCTGGCTTGGATTGATTCTTATTCAGATTTTTTCTGTCCAGCTTGGGTGGTTTCCAACAGGGGGGGCTGAGAGCTGGAAGAGCTATATATTGCCTTCTATCACTTTAGGGGCAGGCATCATGTCCATGCTTGCCAGGTTTACCCGGTCATCATTGCTTGAAACGTTAAGGGCAGATTTTATCCGGACGGGCAGAGCGAAAGGTCTTAAGGAATCTGTAGTCATTCCAAAGCATGCATTGAGAAACTCTTTAATTCCCGTCGTAACCATTGCCGGACTGCAGTTTGGCTTTCTGCTGGGCGGATCGGTTGTTGTGGAGACTGTTTTTAGTTTTCCGGGGATGGGACGATTGCTGATTGATTCTATTGCCTTCAGGGACTATCCAGTCATCCAGGCCGAACTATTGCTTTTTTCCATTGAATTTATTCTCGTTAATTTAATAGTAGATATCATGTACAGTATGCTGAATCCGAAGATACGCTACGTTTCCTAGAGGAGGGGAATCATGGAAATCATAAAAGAAGTTAATGCCTATACCCCAGTGATTCCAAAGAAAAAATACTCACCTGTTAAAGAATTCTTTAAGAATTGGAAAAAGCAAAAAATGGCATTTGGGGCAAGCATTTTTATCCTGCTGCTAATCATCATCGCCATTATTGGGCCCTATATTGCACCCTATGATCCATATGAGCCCGATTATAATACGACGCTGCAGGGTCCGAGCAATGAACATTGGGCAGGCACAGATGAATACGGACGAGATATTTTCAGCCGCTTGCTCGTCGGTGCGAGAATTTCACTTGGTGTGAGTTTTCTGGCTGTTTTTTTGGGAGCGGCTGGAGGAATCATTCTTGGACTAATGAGCGGTTATTTTGGCGGCTGGCTGGATCGTCTTATTATGCGCGGCAGTGATGTCATGTTTGCGTTTCCGGATCTGCTGCTGGCAATCGCCATTGTGGCCATTTTAGGACCTGGATTAACAAATGTGGTAATTGCCGTGTCCATTTTCAGCATCCCATCTTTTGCAAGACTGGTGAGGGGTTCGACATTAGAGGGGAAAGAGACCGTCTTTGTCGAAGCGGCGAAATCAATGGGAGCCTCGCACCGGAGGATTATGTTCAAGCACATTTTCCCTGAAACACTTGGAAGCTTAATTGTGTTTATTACGATGAGAATAGGAACGGCAATCTTAGCGGCCTCCAGCCTGAGTTTTCTGGGTCTCGGTGCCAGTCCTGAAACACCGGATTGGGGTGCTATGCTCAGCCTTGGACGTGATTATTTAGGAACAGCTTCCCATGTTGTCATGATGCCGGGATTAGCGATCTTTTTGACCGTGCTTGCTTTCAATCTTGTCGGAGATGGGCTCCGGGATGTCCTGGACCCTAAAACGAAGAATGAGTAAGGGAGATTGAAGAAAATGGAGAAGCTATTGCAGATAAGCGAGCTGGAGACGCAATTTAAAAAGGATAAGCAAAAGCTGAAAATTTTGCGGGGTGTCAGTTTTCATATCAATAAAGGAGAGGTACTTGGGCTCGTTGGGGAATCCGGCTGCGGCAAAAGCTTAACCTCCCTTTCGATCATGAAATTATTTAAAGGCACAAGCGGAGAAATATCGGGCGGAAACATTTCCTTCAAAGGCGAGGATCTTACTCATAAATCAGAGAGGGAAATGAGAAAAATCCGGGGAAAACAAATGGCCATGATTTTTCAGGAGCCGATGACTTCCTTAAATCCCGTCATGAAAATAGGCGAACAGCTGCTGGAGCCCATCCGGCTGCATCTTGATTTAAACGAAAAACAGGCGAAGGAGCATGTGATTTTTATTTTAAAGAAAGTGGGGATTCCCCGGGCGGAAGAAATCGTTTATGAATTTCCCCATCAGCTTTCTGGAGGAATGCGGCAAAGGATTATGATTGCCATGGCCATGTCCTGCAATCCTCAGCTTCTAATAGCAGATGAACCGACGACTGCACTGGATGTAACGATTCAGGCGCAGATACTGGAATTGATGAAACAGCTGCAGCGTGAGGAAGGCATGTCCGTTCTATTAATTACCCATGATCTGGGTGTAGTGGCGGAAATGTGTGACCGGGTAGCAGTCATGTATGCAGGCCGGGTAGTAGAGGAAGCGAATGTTTTCGATTTATTTGAAAGCCCTAAGCATCCTTATACGAAAGGACTGATTGGATCTGTTCCAAAAATCGGACAGAGAAAGGATAAACTGACATCCATTAAAGGAAATGTGCCCGATCCCGGCAATATGCCCAAGGGCTGCAAATTTGCGCCAAGATGCAATGAGGCCATGGCTATTTGTTTGGAGGAAGAGCCGAGTGCCACTGATTTGGGGAATGGGAGAATGTGCAGCTGCTGGATGATTGAAGAAGGGAGGAAGAATGTATATGCCTGAGACACTGCTGAAAATAAACGGGCTGAAAAAGTCATTCACGCTTCCGGGCGGCATGTTTGCCAAAAAGAGAACATTAAAGGCAGTTCATGATGTGTCGTTCGGCATCGAGCAGGGAACGACATACAGTCTCGTTGGAGAAAGCGGGTGCGGCAAGTCTACAACAGGACGGCTGATCTCAAGGCTGCTGACTCCCAGCCACGGTGAAATCTGGATTGATGGCGAAGAAATTTCACAAAAGAAAGAATCACAGCTGAAATTGGTACGAAAAAAGGTGCAGATGATCTTTCAGGACCCCTATGCATCTCTTAATCCAAGAATGAAAGTAAGAGAGATTATTGCCGAACCTCTTGTGATCCATACGAAACTATCAAAAGCCGAACGGCATAGATTAGTCAGCGAAATGCTGGAAGTCGTAGGACTGACAGAACATCATGCCGACCGGTATGCCCATGAATTCAGCGGCGGCCAGCGCCAGCGGATCGGCATAGCCAGGGCGCTGATTATGAAGCCTAAGCTCATAATAGCTGATGAACCCGTATCCGCTCTTGATGTTTCCATTCAATCTCAAATCCTGAACTTACTAAAGGATTTGCAGACTGAATTCAATCTTACGTATCTATTTATTTCTCATGATTTAAGTGTGGTCGAACACATCAGCGACAGCATCGGGGTCATGTATCTTGGCACCATCGTAGAATCAGGGCCAAAGGATGTCATCTTCTCAAATCCGCAGCATCCTTATACAAAAGCACTGTTATCGTCTGTGCCAGTCCCGGATCCGAGGCTGAGAAGGGAGCGGATTGTCCTGCAGGGAGACTTGCCGAGCCCGGTTAACCCGCCTTCCGCCTGCCGCTTTCATACGAGGTGTCCTGCCTGTATGGATATTTGCAGAACAGTGGAACCAGAGGTGAAAAAAGGGCTGGCTGATGATCATTTTGTTGCATGTCATTTAATGGATTAGCCAAACGAGCCGATTCAATGAGGTTTTTCTTAAGGATTTTTCGCTCTGCAGGAATTTATCGGTCACTTTGCCGTGTTTATCGGTCACTTTGCCGTGTTTATCGGTCAACTTTTAATTATATCGGTCAGTTTTCGGAGATATCGGTCAGAATTATATTTTATCGGTCACATTTTTAATATATCGGTCACTTGGCGGTATATCAGCATTCCTGCGAATTCACTATAAAAATATAAGAAATAGGAGAGGATTTTCATGAAGGTTGGACTTAGCACGTACAGTTTAGTAAGAGAATTAAGAGATGGCAATATGACGGTTCTGGATGTGATCGACTGGATTGCCGAAAATGGCGGGGAGCATATGGAAATTGTCCCTTATGGTTTTTCAGTTGTAGATAATGCGGAGCTGGCACAACAAATTAAGAAGAGAGCAGAAGCAGCCAGGATTGAACTTTCTGCCTATTCCCTGCCGGCAAATTTTGTCCAGCCAACACAGGAAGCATTCGAACAAGAAGTGGAGAGGCTGAAGGAACATGTGGATATCGTTAATCTCATGGGCATTAAGATTATGCGCCATGATGTAACAGCATTTCAGCTGAAGCCGGAAGAAATGACGATTCACTACTTTGAAGAGCATTTTGATAAGTTAGTAGAAGGAAGCCGTCAAATCGCAGATTACGCAGCACAATACGGCATTACGACAACCATTGAAAACCACGGTTTCAATGTCCAATCGAGCGACCGTGTACAGCGTGTTATTCATGCGGTTAACCGTCCTAACTTCAAAACAACTCTCGATGTCGGCAACTTCCTGTGCATTGATGAGGATCCGCTCGTTGGGGTAAAAAAGAATCTAAAATACGCAGCAACGGTCCATTTAAAAGATTTCTATATTCGCCCATATTTTGAGAACCCGGGTGATGGAGTCTGGTTCAGAACTGTAAATGAAAACTATCTGCGCGGAGCCATCGTTGGCCACGGAGATCTAAATATACGTGAGATTATCAGATTGATAAAAGGATCCGGCTATGACGGTTATCTAACAGTGGAATTTGAAGGCATGGAGGATTGCAGGACCGGTTCCAAAATTGGCATGGATAACGTAAGAAGGTTATGGAATGAAGTGCAGGCAGTGAATGATTCTAAGCCGGTTTTGAAAGGGTGAAGAAAGTGGAGCCTTTAAGAGTCTGTATTATAGGAGCCGGATCGATATCTGATATGCACTTCAAGTCCTTTGCCGGCAATTCTGATGCTGTACTGCATGGAGTCTTTGATTATTCTTCGGAAAGAGCGGAAGCGAAGGCGCTGGAGTATGGAATCAGCCGTGTATATGGGAATATAGGAGAAGTGTATAATGACCCGAATGTTGATGCAGTAAGCATTTGCACCTGGAATAATAGCCATGCGGAAATTTCTGTTGGAGCACTAAAAGCTGGAAAACACGTTCTGGTAGAAAAGCCTTTGGCCATGAATGTGGAAGAAGCGCTAAAAGTGGAAGCAGCTGTAAGGAAAAGCGGGAAAACCCTGCAGGTAGGTTTCGTACGGAGGTTTGCTACAAATACAAAAGTATTAAAATCATTTATTGCCAACGGAACTTTAGGTGACATTTACTATGCAAAAGCATCATGCCTGCGCCGTCTCGGAAATCCCGGGGGCTGGTTTGCAGACAAGGATCGGTCTGGGGGAGGTCCGTTAATTGACCTTGGTGTCCATGTCATCGATGTATGCTGGTACCTGATGGGCCGCCCTAAAGTGAAGTCGATTTCCGGGAATGTGTACAGCAAGCTGGGGAACAGAGGGAATGTCGAGAATTTGCGCTTTTATAAAGCGGCAGATTATCAAAAAGACCGTAATACCGTAGAAGATTTAGCAAATGCCCTTATAACGTTTGAGAACGGAGCCTCTTTATTTGTGGATGTATCCTATACACTTCATGCGAAGCAAGATGAAATTGGAGTCAAATTATATGGCACAAAAGGAGGCGCAGAACTTGAGCCTGAATTGGCCATTGTAAGTGAAGAAAATAACACAATCCTTAATATTCATCCGCAGATGGATCATTTAACTTTTGATTTTGCCAATGCCTTCCAGAATCAGATCGATTCCTTTGTTTCAAGCTGCATAACAGGAACAAATCCACTGGCGCCCGTTGAAGATGGGGTGGAAATGATGAAGATCCTCGCTGGCATTTATGAAGCGGCTGATAAGAAAAGCGAGGTGACATTTGCTTAAAATGGAGACTGTAAAACTCTCAAATAAAATTGGTGTGATGGTGGATAGCCTGCGGATGCCCTTGTATGAAGGACTTAAAGTCTGCAGGGATATGGGGGCTGATGGTGTACAAATATATGCGGTGGAAGGAGAAATGGCTCCTGAAAATATGGATCAGAACTCCCGGAAACATCTTAAGAACTATTTGGAATCCATTGGTCTTGAAATTTCTGCCCTTTGCGGTGACCTTGGGGGGCATGGGTTTCAGGATGCTGAGCAAAATCCAATGAAGATCGAAAAATCCAAACGCATTTTGGATCTTGCAGCAGAATTGGGAACAAATATTGTGACGACGCATATTGGCATTATTCCTGAAGTGCAGGACAACCCCATCTATGAAGCCATGCAGACAGCATGTGAAGAACTGGCTGTTTATGCAAAAAGCATGAATGCCTACTTTGCCATTGAGACAGGTCCTGAACCATCCGCCAGGCTTAAAAACTTTTTGGATACTCTGAGCACGAATGGGGTATCAGTTAATTTCGATCCGGCGAATATGGTGATGGTAACCGGAGATGACCCGGCAGATGGTGTCAGGCTCTTAAAGGATTATATTGTCCACACACATGTGAAGGATGGAAAGAGGCTTAAGCCTGCTGATCCCCGTGATGTATACGGGTTC
Source organism: Bacillus sp. NTK034 (assembly GCF_017303275.1). Taxonomy (GTDB): domain Bacteria; phylum Bacillota; class Bacilli; order Bacillales; family Cytobacillaceae; genus Cytobacillus. The sequence goes on from NZ_JAFKOJ010000010.1 coordinate 58,409, forward strand.
CTTGGATATGGCGGCGGCACAGACCATGAGGAAATTGCCGAAATGGTTGCCACAGGTGAGTATTTTAGGGAGATGCCGCCCGGTAAGGGAGAAGTTGATTTCGGGGCTTACTTCAATGCTTTGAACGAAATTAATTATCAAGGGTACTTGACGATTGAAAGAGAAGTGAATCAAAATCCAATAAGTGATATCTCAGAAGCGGTAGGATTCATTAAAAGCTTTAGGTAAATGGATTCATGCTTTGAACAAAGTGTATAATGAGATAGGGATTTCCAATGTAAGCTTCCAAAAGGGATTACTCTTTTGGAAGCTTTACCGGACTTGCACAGAAAAGTGATTAAGTTTTAAAGGATGATGTTGGTTTTTCCAATGAAGGCAAGAGTCAACACGATTCTTTAAATGCACCTTCAGAGTTGGAAGTCTAAATCTGCAGGCATAAAGAAGGTAGGATAATGGAGAAGCACGATCAGCTTTTAATGAAAAGACAAAATAAAAATCTTGTTCTGGATATTTTAAAGACCAAATCTCCTATATCGAGAATTGATATTGCAAAAATGACGGGGATGAGCCCGACTTCCATAACACGAATTGTCACTGAGCTTCAGCTGCAGGGTTACCTGAGGGAAACAGAAGCAGTTGCATCCGGAGTAGGGAGAAAAGCAACCTTGCTGGAAGTTCGCGGAGATGTGTTTTATACAGTTGGCATTGAAATTGACAAATCCCTGCTGAAGATTGGTATTGTCAATTATATTGGAGAAATGGTTTCATTACATAAGAGTAAAAGAAATGAATCAGAGAGTTATATGGAAACGCTTCAAAAAATAAATGCGGTCATTCGAAAGATCATGGATGAAAACGAGATTCCTGCTGCTAAAATAATGGGCCTGGCAGTCGGTTTGCCAGGATATATAGATTATAAAAACGGTATTGTGAAGGTATCGGATCAGTTAAAGTGGAAAGATGCAAGCCTGGCTGAAGATCTGCAAAAGCTTACCTCTTTTAATGTCATTGTTGATAATGAATTAAAAATGAAGATTGTGGCTGAGAGCTTTACAGGCAAAGCGAAGGATACGCAGAATTCCATATTAGTAGGAATTGGTTCCGGAATTGGTTCTTCTATCATGCTTAATGGAGAAATTTACAGAGGGGAAACCAATAATGCAGGGGAAATCGGGCATACGGTGATTGACCCTACAGGCAATGTCTGCAATTGCGGCAAAATAGGCTGTCTCGCAACCTATATTTCTGAAGGAGCGATTCTTGCTGACAGCAGGAAGGTGAAGGATATTTCTTCTATAGAAGATGTGTTCCAATCCTATCGGGACCGAGAGCCCTGGGCACTAAATATTATGGATAGAGCCTCTACTTATATTGCTTTGGCCATCAGCAATCTCCTCTGTCTATATAATCCTGAAGTCATTATTCTAAGCGGCAATACGATTGAAAAACTGCCTGAAATGAAGGAAGCCATTGAGCAAAAATGCGAGTTATATATATGGGAGCCGTTGAAGCAGACAGTGAGAATTGTATATTCAGAATTAAGTGATTATGGAGTTGTGCTAGGTTCGGCAATACAGGCCCAAAATCTTATGCTGGAGCTTGAGTAGAAAAGCCAATTTTAAGGAGAGAACTGAATTGAAATTTACTGCATTAGTAGAGGAAGTCAGGGGAGGGATCGTTGAGAATATACATACCGGGATTATTTGCGGTGTGGATGATCAATTGGAATCCTTTTATCAGGTTGGTGATGAAGAGCATTACACATACTTTCGCTCTGCATCTAAGCCAATCCAGGCGCTGCCGGTCTTTCTGACTGATATAATTGAGAAGTACGGATTAACAGAGCAGGAAGCTGCATTGTTTACAGCCTCCCATCGGGGAGAGCCCTATCATATTGAGGCTCTTGAATCCATGTTAACCAAACTCCCTGTAAAGGAAGAAGAACTTTATTGCCCTCCATCTTATCCTTTAAATATACAGCCAAGAGAAGAGATGATCAGACAAGGGAAACAGAAAAGGAAGCTTTATCACAATTGCGCCGGCAAACACATGGGATTTATTACAGTATGCCGTGAATGGGGATTTCCAGTGGAGGGATACTGGAAAGAAGACCATCCTTTGCAAAAGCACATCATGGATATTCTTTCTCATTTATCGGGCATCCCCGTCTCTGCTATTCATATTGGTATTGATGGCTGCGGGGCGCCCGTTTTTGCCATTCCTTTAAATAGGATGTCTGAAGTATACCTGAAGCTGGCTTGTCCCGATCTGATTCAAGATCCCCGGCTGCAGCAGGCAGTTATTAAGATGACGGGCATTATGAATAACCAGTTTAATATGGTTGCCTCACAGCATTTTATCTGTTCGATTTTATTGGAAGACAAGAATATTGTAGCTAAAGGCGGAGCGCAGGGTGTGTATTGCTTCGGACTAAAAAAAGAACGGGCTGGATTTGCCCTCAAAGTATTAAATGGATCTGAGGACGTCTGGCCAAACATTGTAGCATCTATTCTTGAACAAATACACTACAGCAATCATGACACCATAAAAAAGCTGAGAAGCCTGAGACCTTCCGTTATTCGAAATGATGCTGGAATAGAAGTGGGATCTATAAAGGAAATATTCCAGTCAGAGAAATTGCCATTAAATTAAGTGAATTCCAGCACTATTAAAGGAGATACATACATGTTAATAGAAGTGATCGCAGATACCCTAAGTGATGCGCTAATTGCCCAGGAAGCCGGCGCAGGCAGAATTGAACTGGTAACCGGTCTCTCAGAGGGGGGGCTGACACCAGGCTATGGTGTCATTGAAAGAGTGTGCAGGGAATTAAGGATTCCCGTGAATGTGATGATACGTCCGCACAGCCGCGGGTTTTGCTATTCGGAAGAAGACATTGAAATTATGATTCAGGATATTAAAATATGCAATAAATCAGGAGCAGCAGGTGTAGTATTGGGCGTTCTCACACCTGACCATAAAGTACATAACGATCATTTAAAGCGGCTAATCGATGCAGCAGGTGGGTTGGATATAACTTTCCATAGGGCATTTGATGAGGCTGATGATCAATTTGCAGCTTTGGAAAGTCTAAAGCAGTATCCGCAAATTTCGAGAATTCTTACATCCGGAGGCCGGAGAAGTGCTGCAGATGCAGCAGAAAGACTAAAGAGCCTGCATGAGCTTACAGCAAATAGTCATTTAAAGATCATGGCGGGCGCGGGGCTTTCAATTGAAAATATCCGTGCATTTTTGGATGAGGTGCCTGTATCTGAAGTTCATTTCGGTACAGGAGTCCGTGTGAAATCCAGCTATGAGCATGCAATTGATCCTGAGAGGGTGCTGAAGGTAAAGAAAATTATCGGTGCATAATGGGGAAAGGGCTTTAGCGGAATGCAGCCTGCTGAGTAATGTGGTATTACGTGTGATGGGTTAGTATTTGTAACCCTTACTAAAATAAAAATATTACATTAAAAAAATGACAGGTACTAATTACACCTGTCTTTTTTTATTACGAAAAGTCACTATTAAATTACCTTAAATCGCATAAGATTTAAGAAGATAACGTTCTATAAACTCAGCTAATCCATCATTTTCGTGGTGTCCCGTAACAAAATCAGCTGCGGCTTTAACCTTGTCGCCAGCGTTCCCCATTGCCACACCAGTACCGGCGTTACGAAGCATCTCTATATCATTGGGTCCGTCTCCAATGGCTGCGACCTCATTTGGGCTGATCCCAAGTTCGTTAAGTAAGCTTTTGATAGCAGCCCATTTGGAAACATCAGGAGCAACCAGCTCAAACCCGTCATTCCATTCGATGACTCCTGCTTCCGTTTTAAACAAAGCGGATATTTCAGGACTTGGTGAACCTGTTCGAACACTATATTTAAGAACATCCTGATAAGTTGCCTGTCTTAAATCTCCTATATACTGCGGCGGAATTTGCCCAATTTGAGTCCAATAATCGATTTCTTCATTTGTTTCCTTACAATATAGCCCAGCTGCTGTGTGGATCATAACATTACATGGACTTTCTGCGGTCAGATGGTGAAAGCGTTCTTCATTCAATCTTACGGTTTTTATTTGCGTTGCTCTTCCTGTCTCTGCATCGTGAATAGCGGCACCATTCAAACAGATCATCGGAGTTTGTAACCCAATTTCTTTATGGTAGGGAGCAGTTACCTCATAGTGACGGCCAGTGGCCAGAAACACCATGACTCCCTGATCTATGAGCCGATAAATGGCTTCCATATTTCGGCGGGAAATGCAGTTTGAGGCTTTCAGGAGTGTACCATCCATATCAATAAATACTGCACGCATATTCATTTATACTGCCTCCTCATTCGTTGTTAAACCAATCATATCCTCTGAATATTAAATCCAGGTAAACTCAGTGTATAGATTACGTGTTTTTTATTTATCAAGCTTAAACATCCACAAAGAATAGAGGGATCGACTATGAATATTATTCGTGCTTGTGAAGCAAAAGGAAATATAAGAAATGAGATGAGTGTCATTTTTGTAGACGGCTTTTATCAATGGCTGAATTATTTTTCAAAGGATAAAGCTAAACTTTACAGGACATTTGCCCATATGTTTAATACAGAGGTCTTCTATACAACTGCAGTTGACAATCATATTTCGGCTATAGCCGCCTGTACAAACAATACACCTTCAGTGAAATTGAAATATAGTGAATTTAGAAAGCATCTTGGTTTAATCATGGGAAGTATTGCTTATATCATTCTCAGAAAAGAATTTGAGAAAAAACAATATCCCTTTCAAATTTCTGAAAATATGGGTGCTATCGAATTTGTGGCAACGTCGGTTAATTATAGAGGACAGGGTATGGCGGCAGAACTGCTAAAGACGATAATGGATTCAACTTCATACTGCGAATATGTACTAGAGGTAGCAGATACCAATACAAATGCCATCAAGCTTTATGAAAAACTGGGATTTGCAGAGTTTATGCGTATACCTCAAAAGCATAGTGAAAAAAGTGGTGTCAATAATCTTGTCTATATGAAGCATGTGAAGGAGAAAGAAGCTGAATCCCAGGGCTAAGGGACGAGCTGTGAAACCGATGCTGTATATTCGATTGGAAACCATTTATAAAAATAGAAAAAGAATACGGTTAGAGTAATTTTCCGCGAAAAAGAGGCTTAATAGAAGTAAAGATATCAAAATATATCTAAGAAGGAGATTATTTATAATGGCATCTGTATTCAAAGAAGAGAAACTTTATCGGATCCAGGTAAGTAAACCATGCCGGGTAATAGGTATACTCGACAATTTATTTGGCGGGTTTTATCCTTTTTTAGACGATATTAAAGAAGAAAACTGGGGAATGATCCCGGCAGGCTGTGAAGGGTGGTTAATCAAAAAATGGGGACGAACATACTTTTTGCCTGATGAAAACCAGAATGGAATCCAGCAATTCACACATACAAATCAGCCATTTGTGTTAATTCCATTTCATAAAATAAAAGACTCTTACAAAAAAATGAGCTAGTGGGAGTTGAAAATTAATAGGGTCATAGAAAAAAAGGAGAGGCTGCTGCAGTGATTAATGGCTGGATTCTTACACTTACTATCTTGCTGATTATAATCCCTTGTCTTTACTTTATTACCAGACATAAAAAACTAGCGGTTCAGGTATTTACTTTAGAGAGTTTTTTAAATGCACATCACTCGAATGGAAGTGCGGATACAAATAAAAGTAAATTGGATTCTATTAAAGGATTTTTTGATGAAGCCGATCATGCTGGGAACGGCGATGAAAGTAATACAGGAGACATCGATGATGGAGGCGACGATGGGGGAGAATGAGTGCCAGCAGTTTACCCGAAAATAACTTAGACCATGAGTTTCAAGGTACCCATTTGTGAAGGGCTTTTAGTCCCGCTATTTGAAAAACCTATGTTTTATTTTCATTAACTTTCTTAAAAGAAGGTTAATGTATGTAAAAAAATGGATTACGACCTTCTATTTCCGTTTGGATTCTTCTATGATTACTACTGTAACAAATATAGCAGCCAAGGAGGAATTTGAAATGAAAAAATGGTTATTAGCTATGATGGCAGTTTTAATGATTACAGGTGTGGCTACAGGCTGCAACAATGAAGAGGATCCTGAAGAGACTAACACAGAAGAAACTGAAGATACGGGAACTGAAGAAGGCACTGAAGAAGGAACTGAAGAAGAAACAGAGTAAAGAATTAAATTCAAAGAAAGTGCGCCTTTTGGGGAAGGTGCACTTTCTTTTTGAATGATTGCATAAATATTTCCATATGCAGTTTGACGAGACTGGCAGTTCCGTGCTACATTAATTTCATAATACAAAAAGGTGTGGTGAAGTATGTCGGTAGTAGGTGTCAACTAATTGTTATTAGTTGAATAAGGTGTTTATTTTCTGGTTTTAGCCAGTTTATTAAGAATGCCTTTTTTTCAAACATAAATTGTTTGAATACCTACTATAAGACTGCTTCCATTTCTAAATATTCGTCTAGCTTAAGACACTAAGCCTGCTTCAGGGTTTAGTTTGTTTATGCCTGTTCGAAATAGTACGCCCGCGGAAGCTTTCTGCCCAATTAATATTGGCGGTGGGGAAGGCTTTTGCGGGCTATTTTATTTGGAATGAGGCAGAGAAAATGAATAATATGACTTTTGAAAAATTACAATACCACGAATTGAAGAATAAAGTGAAACAGCATTGCGTCAGCAGTTTAGGGAAAGAGTTAATCGACCGGCTGCAGCCGAGTCCAAATGTGAAAGCCGTCCGCAATCGCTTAAATGAAACAAGCGAGGCCCGAAGGCTGCTGGACGCCGAAAAGCATTTGCCATTAACAGGCATTTCCAATATCACAAGCCATATTGAAAAATTGGAAAAAGGCATCATATTAACTCCCTCCGAGTTAAATGCGGTATCCGATTTTTTAAGAGGCTGCCGGAAAATCAAAAAGTTTATGGCTGATAAAGAATTTTTTGCTCCAGTCCTGTACACGTATGCGCTATCTATGACTGAATTTAGACATATTGAAGAAGAGATCTTATATGCGATTAAAGGAAACATGGTTGATTCCGGTGCCAGCAAAGAGCTGAAACGAATCAGAAATCACATAGCGAAAACAGAAGGGAAAATCGAAGAACGATTGAACAAGTTTTTGCGCAGCGGAGCAAATAAAGAATACATTCAAGAATCATATATCAGCAAAAAGGATGACCGTTTTACGATTCCGATTAAAGCTTCCTTTAAAAATCAGGTAGCCGGAACCGTTATCGAAACATCTTCAAAAGGCTCGACTGTTTTCATTGAGCCTGATGCAGTTTCAAAGCTTAATGTTGAATTGGCGATGCTAAAATCGGAGGAGTCGGTAGAGGAATATCAAATATTAGCCACGCTTTCCGGAGCGATTCTAGAATCCATTCATGAGATCCGCATCAATATTGAATGCATCAGCCAGTACGACATGATTTTTGCCAAAGCGAAGTACAGCAAAAGTACGGACGCGATTGAACCGGAGATTAATAATCATGGGTATATCAAATTAGTAAGCAGCAAGCACCCTTTATTAGAAGGAAACATTGTCCCGCTGGATTTTGAAATCGGGAAAAATTATAGAAGTTTAATCATAACAGGTCCTAATGCAGGCGGGAAAACCGTCGTATTAAAGACAATCGGAATCCTCACTCTTGCTGTCATGTCCGGGTTTCATATTATGGCGAAACCGGGAAGTGAAATCGCCATCTTTGACAATGTGTTTGTTGATATTGGAGATAATCAAAGCATAGAGAATGCCCTTAGCACGTTTTCTTCCCATATGAAGAACATTTCAGAGATCATGAGTGCTTCCTCGAATAATACGCTGCTTTTATTCGATGAGATTGGAAGCGGAACAGAGCCGAATGAAGGTGCTGCTTTAGCCATTGCCATTCTGGAAGAGTTTTATCATATGGGATGCATTACGATTGCCACTACTCACTACGGTGAGATTAAACGTTATTCTGAAATGCATGATGATTTTATGAATGCTGCGATGTTATTCGACAGTGCCGAATTGAAGCCGATGTATAAGCTCTTAATAGGCGAATCAGGAGAGAGCAATGCGCTTTGGATTTCCAGAAAGATGAATATCCGCGAACATGTCCTGAAGCGAGCGCAAATGTATATTGAAAACAAGGATTATAATCTGGAAGCAGTAAAAGAGAACAAAGTAAAGAAACCAGTGATAGAAGTAAATCAGACTGCAGAAGTATATCAATATGACATCGGTGACCGTGTGAAAATGATCAGCCAGGATGATTACGCCATTGTGTATGAGCCAATAGATAAATTCAATAACATCAAGCTGTTCTATAAAGATGAAATAGTGGAAGTGAACAGTAAACGGATTGAATTGGACATTAAAGCAAGCGAGCTATATCCAGAAGGGTATGATATGAATACCTTATTTACCAGTTACCATGAACGGAAGCGGCAGCATGATTTGGAGAGAGGTTCGAAAAAGGCGCTGCGAAAGGTCCAGAAGGAGATTAGAAATAGAAAGCAAGAATAGTTTTATGAAGGCGATCTTCCAATTTTGGAGAGATCGCCTTTTCTTCCGGCTAATTATCAGACAAGAATAATTTGGCAATCTGTCGCCTAAAATGCCGAGGTTCCGCTCATAACTTTGGAAGTTCGCCGATAAAATTGCGATTTCGCTCATAACTTTGGAAATACGCAGATAAAACTGCGATTTCGCTCATAACTTTGGAATTTCACCGATAAAACTGCCGATTTCGCTCATAACTTTGGAATTTCGCCGATAAAACTGCCGATTTCGCTCATAAATTTGGAAATTCGCCGTAAAAACTGCCGATTCGCTCAAAACTTTATAATTTCGCCGATAAAACTGCGATCTCTCGCCATTACACCATGTAATTGAACATTCCTTACTTAGGCAAATCATTCACCTCATAGGCAGCTCGTATTCCGGATTCGATTGCCCCTTGAATCCATGTCCTGGTTTTGGATGTATGCTCTCCGGCAAAATGGACACGCCCCTCCGGTGAAACAATACCGGGAAACAATTCGGTTTCCTGTCCGGGTTCAAAGAATGAAAATCCGCCAGAGGCATATGGATTCAGTGCCCAGCTGTATGAAGCTCCTCTAACAAATTGGCTATAAACGATATTACCGTAAATTTCCGCCAGGTTTTTGAGTGCATATTGAATACGCTTTTCCTCCGGCTGACTATCCCATGTATGAGCCTCATCCGCCCAGGTATAGCTGGCAATAAGGATGGCAGGGCCGCTTGTGCCAATCCCAGGACTTGGCAGATAGGTAAATCGAATCGGCTGGTCTGTAATTGTTTTGCCGCCAAGCTGGCCTGCTATTTCCCAAAACCGGGACTTAAACTCAATGGCAATTTTAGTTGCTGCCATATAATTAAGTTCGCGGATAGCTCTCCGCTTGAAATAGGAAAATGAATGAAAGGGTTCTAAATTTACAAACCGCATAGCTGAAAAGGGGATAGTGACAATGGCAAGGTCTCCGGTTATAGTGGATTGCTCTTTGGTTTGCTGATGGGATAATTGAATGGCCACGCTGTTTGTGCCCTGAATGATTCCCGTCATTTTTTGGTGGAGATGAATATCAGTTTTCAATTGAGGGAGGAAAGCCTTTGGCAATCTGTCCATTCCGCCTGTTATTTCATAGTAAGTTCCTGGAGCAGTGAAAATGACCAGCTCACGTAAAACTTCAGTGAAAGACATTCCCATAAAGGCTTCCAAATCCAGCAGCACACCGATCATATCAATCGCGCCAGCGGAAAAATAAAGGTTTAATATATAGCCAAAAGAGTATTTCTTATATTGGCTTTCCAAAATGGCCCAATTTCTTGCAGGGTCTTTGCTGATAAAGTCAATAAAAGGCTGTAACGCTGTCAGCAGAAGTTCCTCAGCCGATTTTCCTCAGCCGATTTTCCTCTCTCATTAGGATGAATGGGGAAATTTAATATGCCTGGATAGCGCTCATACACCTCAAGCCGAGTTTTGATGCCATTTGCGTATAGTATATCCATAGGAGTGCGGTTAATAAAAACATTTATAGGGAGTTTGAATTTTTCTATATAGGATAAGGTCAGAGAATGGATATGAGGTATCCTCATTGGGCCTGCGTTAAAGTATAATCCTTTGCTGAAAGGGGAGCGCATGGTATAAACACGTCCGCCAATTCTGTCATTTGCTTCCAGAATGGTAATCTTATGCCCGGATTCCTTTAATAAAGAACCTGCCACCAGACCAGCCATACCTGAACCAACTATGACGATATGCTTTGGCGACCGTGTCTTTTGTAGGCCGTGATGAACCACATTCAGCATTTGATCATTCGTTAATTCCGGCTTTTTCTTCCAAGTCATCTCTCCGCCCCTTTGCAATAGGATTCATTGCAGTATATTCAGATTAAGGAATCACCATGTGTCATTATTAGTAAAAGGGCTAAAATTAGAATCTTGTCTTAATACTCCTTATGTGGCGTACAAGCTGAAAAAATTAAATCCTGCAGCTAGTTAGCCTAACCAAAACCATTAGATCATATATTGCCAAGTCAATAAGAGAATTATAGTAAGAAATATTGTCATAGGATTTGTTTGGTTGTAATTATCGAAAAATAGTTTATTTATTAAAATTTCCTTTATACTAAATAAAAAAGTTTTACAACTTAGTAGTTTAACATTTTTCAAATTAGGATTGGCAGGTGCAGCGATTATGAAGTTATTAATTTCTGAAAGGGACCAGCATGAAAGAATAGCAATTGAATGGCTTATTTCAGCATACTCACTCCCAATACATCAAGTAGTTACAGCTAGCACGATGAAGGAAACGATGACATTGTTAGAAAAAGAAGCGCCTGATATTTTATATATTGAGATTGATATGATTCCGAATGAAAATTGGGCCTCTATGACAAGAATTGTCAAAAGATTCTGCAATAAGGTGATTTCAGTTTCGGCAGAAGCAACTTTTGAAAGAGCTAAACAAGCTCTTGAATGGCAAAGCGTTGATCTGCTTGTAAAGCCACTTGACCCGATTAAAATTAAACGCTGCCTTCAAATGGCCATTTCTCACGATGTACATCGTGAGCCAGCCGATATTGCATCATCAGTCTTAAAAAATAATCAGTATTCTTATCGTACTTTATTCTTACAGGATGAACTCTCGGAATCTGATGCATCCCTTATGCTTCTGCAAACAGAGAATCAAGGTGTATTAGAATTAAATGCATTCATAAGCTTTTACTCATTTATGGAGCCCCCGGTGATTATGCCTTTAATGGACGCTGTTGTCTGTGTTTTCAGAGGCACTAACGGGGGACTGAAAGAAGAGGCTTGGAAAATTTTAAGAGATTGGGAAGAGTTGAATTTTGAGCCGTTAGCAGCAGTCATCATCCCTGGAGGAATTGAAAGCGGTTCCGTTCATGAAAAATATTTAAGGGCAAGAAGCTTGTTGAAAGTGACTTTTTTTATTGGTTATAGACAGGTCATCTTTCCGAAAAATGGATATGAAACCTGGTGTGAAGTTGATCCCTTTTTGACTCCAAATGAACAACGTGAGTGGATAAATATGATGAACAGTTTTGATAAGCCAAAAATAAAAGAATGGATGCATGATGAATTTTCACATATTCATACACCTTTTCCAAATCCAGAAAACCTTCGTACAAGATTGACTAGTATTTTAGCCCAGATTAGGCGTTTTATGAAGACCTATAAGCTCGACAAACAACAATTGGAAAGTGATTATATGAAAATATACTCTGAAATATTAAACAATAGCGTTTTATTTCGAATCGTACAGGAAATGCTTTTATTTATCTATCAAATAATTGATTGTGCTCTTCAGGCAGAAGCAGTTTCTAAAAATGATGTAATAGAAAAAGGAATCAGGTTTATTGAATTAAATTATAGTAACCCAGATTTATCATTGGAGATAGTTGCTGAAGAAGTCGGCAGGAACCCTTCATATTATAGCCACTTATTAATGAAAAAGCACGGCACGCCTTTCCGGCAGATCTTAACTAATGTAAGAATTCAAGAGGCAAAACGACTTTTAACTTCTACGGAATTTTCAATTAAAGAAATATCGTATAAAGTTGGTTTCCATAACCCCAATTATTTTGCACGCCTGTTTAAAGAAACTACTTACTTTACACCAAGAGAATATCGATTAATTAAATAGTACATATAATTTCTCTGGTTCATCTAAAAAAAATATAGAAAACTAAAATAATTATAGATTTCCATGATAGACACAATTAAATATCAAATAAATGTATTGATGTTCAAAACGAAGGTGCATTTTTATCAAACGTTGTATAATTTATAATTTTCAGTAAATTAGCAGGAAGTTGGTGAGTACACCGTTTTAGTAACACAGTGTAATTATCTTACTAGGTATGAAGCTTTTTTAAAAGAACAGTTGCGCAGGGAGCACGGTAAATTAGGTAAATTCGGCAGGGCTGTTAAGAGAAAATCAAATCTTACTTACTTCAGGATTGTAAAACGGGGCCGAACCCTTTAATGTATTTTTATTTGTATTTAATTTGTAAAAGGGGGAATTGTCATGTCTTTAGAAACGGGTAAGCCAAGCAGTCCAGAGATAATGGTTGAGACAGAAAGGAAAACACGGAAAGGTGTTTTCTGGCCAGCGTTCCTGATTGTAGGCGGAGGGGCTATTCTGGGGATCGTAAACAACAAAATGCTGACTGACATTTCAATGAATGGTTTTTTAGGTTCATTACGAGGATTAGGCTGGCTTTATCAAATTATTTCTATAGTAGCTTTGGTCATTGTTGCACTGGTCACGTTCACAAAGCTTGGGAAAGTGCGGCTGGGGGGAGATGATGCAAAGCCAAAGTTTTCATTCCCTGTTTGGTTTGCGATGGCATTAACAGGGGGGATTGCAACAGGTGTTATCACATATGGGGTCAATGAACCCATTATCTATTTTGGGAATATTTATGGAGAAATGGAGCAAACCGGAATCACCCCAGGAACCACAGAAGCAGCAATTTTTGCAATGGGGCGAAGCTTCTATAATTGGAGCTTTATACCTTATGCCATGTATTCCTTAAGTGGCCTCGTTGTAGCGTACATGTACTTTAATCGTAAAAAATCTCTCTCGGTTACAGCCACGTTAATTCCCTTATTCGGAGACAAGGTGACAAAGGGTATTTGGACGAGCATCATTGATACTTTGTCGGTACTAGCCATTGCATTAGGTCTAGCATCTTCACTTGGTGCAGGGTTGGCTCTTGTTGGCTCAGGAATTGAGACAACTTATGGAATTCAGCAGGGACCTGTTGTTTGGCTGGTATTAACCTTCCTAATAACTGGTACATTTACACTTTCTGCTTTGAAAGGTTTAGATAAAGGGATTCGTATCTTATCTGATGTAAATGCAAAAATCTTTTATGTTATCTTAATTACTATCATAATTGTTGGTCCCACTCTATATATACTGCGCACTTCTACTGCAGGGATGGGATATTGGCTTCAGAATTTCTGGTCTTGGGGACTGGATCCTATAGACATGGGCGGGGAAGCGCTTGTCATGTGGTGGACTTTGTATGACTGGGCCATCTGGATAGCATATGCACCATTAATGGGAATTTTTCTGGCTATTATCTCGCATGGAAGAACCATTCGAGAGTTCATGCTGATCAATTGGATTTTACCCTCTGTATTTAGCATCATCTGGTTTGGAATCTGGGGAGGAACGGCATTATTCTGGCAGCAAAATGACGTGGTGGATCTGGTTGGGACAATAACAGAAAGCGGAGCAGTTGCTGGACTGTGGGCTTTCTTAGCTAATTTGCCTCTAGGCAGTATATTAATTCCTGTTATCATGATAACCCTAATTCTTTCTTTTGCAACTGCTGCCGATTCCATGGTTCGGACCATTGCATCGTTATGTACCGAGAATATACGTCATGACGAGGAACCTGCTAAGTGGAAAAAGCTTCTTTGGGCACTTTCGATTGCTGCGATAGCATTTATCATGGTGGCATATGCTGGTGGAGCACAAGGGGTTGACGGAGTAAAATATTTAGCAGCCCTTGGAGGTTCAACAGTCCTCTTTATATTTGTACTTCAAGTCGCGTCCGCGATAAAGATGTTTTTTATTGATAAAGTTGAAAGATAGATCGTATAGAAATGGGGGGATGGAGAATGCATGCTAAAGATATAAGAAAGGTTGTCTTAGGCAATAGACTGACCCTGGGAGAGGTTGTAGCGGTCGCCCGGTTTAAGGCTGATGTTGAATTTTCTGCAGTTTATCAGGTGAAGGTGGATAAATCTCGGCGTCTGTTAGAAAAGCAGATCGAGCAGGGGGAAATCATGTATGGTGTTAATACCGGTTTTGGAGCACTCTATACTCAAATAATCTCTCCTGAAGAAACTGCACAGCTGCAGAGAAACATTTTATTATCTCACGCAGCCTCTGTTGGTGAACCACTTCCAAAAGAAGTCGTAAGAGCGATAATGCTAATGGTTCTGCAAAATCTTGGCCAGGGTTATTCTGGTGTTCGTCTTGAAACTTTGGAGATGTACCGACAATTCTTAAATTTAAACTTGACTCCATTTTCTCCAAAAGAAGGATCGGTGGGATATTTAAGTCCAGAGGCTCATATCGCCCTTGTTTTAATAGGGGAAGGACAGGCTTATTTTGGCGGGGAGCTGATGTCGGCGAAAAAAGCGCTGCACCTGGCTGGGATTGAACCAATAAACCTTTCAGCAAAAGAAGGGCTGGCACTTACGAGCGGTACAACCAGTCCAACTGGCATGGGAGCACTGGCATTGTACGATATGTTAAAGGCAGCGGAGACCGCTGATATAATTGGAGCCATGTCTCTTGAAGTTTTAAAAGGAACAGTCCGAGCTTTTGATGAACGGCTGATTTCTGTACGACCGCACAAAGAACAGCAAGAAACAGCTTCCAACATACGTAAGATACTTTCAGACTCACATATGGCTAAAGCTTTTGAAAATTACCGTTTACAGGACCCCTTATCCCTAAGGGCTATTCCACAGCTGCACGGAGCGGCAAAAAAAACCCTTAATGATGCACATACAACAATTGAAATAGAGATGAATGGATGCAGTGACAATCCAATTTTATGGCCAGATAGTGAAGAAGGGGGTACAATCTCAGGCTGCAATTGTGATTCTTCCTATGTTGGCATTGAACTGGATTCTGCCTGTATCGCGGCAGCTGCCCTTGCCAAGATGTCAGAAAGGCGTAATAGCAGACTCATTAATGAAAAGCATTCCGAGTTACCCAATTTTCTAATTAAAAATGCAGGGTTAAATTCTGGTCTAATGATTCCGCAATATAGCCAAGCTGGTCTTTTAAATGATATGAAAATACTTTCCCATCCTGCAACAGCAGACAGCATTCCTACATGCGCTGATCAAGAAGATTATGTTGCGATGGGCTACAATGCAGCAAAAAAGGCACGAGAGGTTGCCTCAAAACTGGAATATGTGTTAGCAATCGAGTTGTTATCTATTTACACTGCTCACCAGTTAACTGACAATTATCCTTCACCAGGATCTGCAAGCCAAGCTGTTTTGGACAAGCTTGCTTGCTTTATCCCTAAAATGGAAGAAGACCAATATTTATATCCTTTTCTCGAAGGAATTAGAGATTTGATACATTCGGGTGAAATGATTCAATGTGTGGAGGATAAGCTAGGGAAGATTTTTAATAAAGAATTTATAAATGGGAATTTATGAAAAAACTAATTTGCATTTAATGAATAATAGATGGACTAAATACAGTTGCTTTCCCATGGCTAGAAAGGCTCCTGCTATAACAGCAGGAGCCTTTTGATATATTAGATATACTATTGGACGAACAACCCGCCAGCAATGAATAGCCCGGCTGCAATCACGCCGCCAATCGCTGAAACCTTCAATTTGTACCGGGCATAATCAACTAAATCCATATCGAGAATCGAAGCAGTGGTAATGGTCGTATCTCCAAGCGGTGAGGTTAACGCTCCGAATGCCCCGCTTGCAAATACGGCTCCAACAGTAAGCGGAATGGAGGCGCCAGTCGAAACCGCCAGGGTAATTCCAAGCGGCATGAATAATCCCCAGGTTCCCCACGAGCTTCCAATAAAGTAGCCGACCACTGATCCGAGCACGAAGATGGCTGCTGGAGTCAGGAAGGCTGGCAGAAAGCTTCCAAGTGAATGCCCGATAAAGTCGGAGAACCCAAGATCCTCCGCCGCCAGTGTCAGCGCCCAAATCAGAATGAGCAGGCTGATCGCCTCCATCATCTGATTGCCTCCGTCATAAAAATGATAAAGAATTTCGTTCATCTTCTCCCGTCTAATTATGTAGAAAACAAAGGTTAAAACGAGGGTAATAAAAACAGCCAGCAGCATCACAAATGTAGCATCTGCCATGGAAAAAGCCTCAAATATTGTATTTGCGCCCTGTGCCATGCCATCCTGCCATAACAGGAACAAAGAAAAGGCAAGCAATAAAAAGACCGGGAAAATCAAATGCCATGGCTGGGCTTTGACAAGCGATAATTCCTTCTTAATTCCCATCCGGTGGAATTCATGCTCTTCTTCTTCCAGATCTGTATGGGCTTGCTCCTGCCCTTGCTTTTTTCTTCGCGGCCAGAATGTCTGAAAAATACCAATCAGCAGCATAATGATCGCGTAAAAGTTAAACAAAATACTTAATAAAAAAATCTCATATGCCGACATATCCAGGTTCAGCCCGCTGATGCCGCCTTCAACCAGGGACACCATGAAGCCTACAAATGCCGTTGCAACCGGAAGCAGCACGATGACTGATTCGGTTGAAATATCCAAAGTCATGCCCACTTTTTGCTTGGACAGGTTCATCTTTTTGATTAAGGATTTTATAATAGGCCCAATCATCATAATTCGAAACATCGGCATCATGAAGGTGAAGGGGAGGGTGATCCAGATGAACAAAAGAAGACCGCGTTCTGACCGGATCCGCCTCCCGGCCCATTCGGAAAACCCCTTAATGCCACCCGCAATATTCATCATCCCGACAAGCCCGCCGAACAGATATAAAAATCCGACTATCTTGATATTCGTTTCATCGGATAGGGTCGTTACAATATAAGCCACCGACTGTTCCGTCCCCGCAAGCAAGTCTGCCGAAACTATAATGGAGCCAACAAGTATGCCCACTACCAAACCCGGCAGGATGTTCTTCAGCCAGATGGACATTCCGATTACGATTAGAAATGGTATGAGCGATAGCCAGGTGTTATTCAAGTTTATGCCCTCCAATGAAAATGCCGTTACTAAATTAGTATTGCCAGGGAAGAGGGGTAAATTCCTGAAATTTGACCGCTATTCATGATACGTCTACTCCTGTGGTGAAGGGTACTGCCAGCTATTAGCAGGTACATCCTTTTTTGCTTTAATAAATGAAACCCGCTGAATATGGGTGTTTGATTCAGTAACAATCCCCCATCCTGACACATATTTTGATGAAGAGAGTATCCGAAGAACAGACAGGATCATGATTGATTTCTGATGTTCTTCATTATGCCCCTTCATGTTGCTGGCACATTATATTAAAAAATTCGGAGGTATGATCATGAATGATTTCCAAAACGAACTTCAAATGCTGAATGTTGGTGATTTCCATGCGAACGAGGCCGTTCCGTGGGATCAGAACCAATACTATATGGATCAGGCTCGGCAATGCGGCGGGTTTGGCGGCTGCTTTAGCTGTTTTTTCTTTTTCTGCTTCAGCTGCTTTAACTGCTTTAATTGTTTCCGGTGCTCTAACTGTTTTAGATGCGGAGGCCGCTGTGGCGGGCGCTGCGGTGGCCGTTGCGGCGGACGCTAGCCTGTTTGGTATTTTCAGTTTTATAAGAAAAGGGAAGCCCCTCAGTATGGAGGGGCTTTTCATCTGAGTCTCAGACATATGAGACAAATCCCAATACATAGAATGATGGAGAAGGTATGTTTCATAAATAGGCATAGTTTACGGGTAAGGAGGAGCGAAATGAAAAATTTGACCCCTTCTGTGCGGCTGAAGGTAAAAAGGGACACGTTTTTTATCCCTGATCCAGCCAAAGGTGTGTATTTTCGGAATAATGCAAGCTCCTTCCGCATGGAAGGCAGCATGATCGATCAGTGGGTGCAAAAGCTGATGCCAATGTTTAATGGCGAGTATTCGCTGGGGGAATTGACAGCCGGCTTGCCAGGCCCGCATAGGAATCGGGTGTTTGAAATTGCAGAAGTGCTGTACCGTAACGGCTTTGTACGGGACGTAAGCGGGGACCATCCTCATCAATTGGAAGAGCATGTTCTTAAAAAGTATTCTTCCCAGATTGAATTGCTGGAAAGCTTTGGTGATTCGGGTGCATTTCGCTTCCAGGCCTACCGGAAGGCAAAAGTGCTGGCAGCAGGATCCGGGCCATTTTTCGTTTCGCTGGTTTCTTCGCTGATTGAGTCGGGATTGCCTAAGGTTCATATGTTCATAACTGACCCTGAATCGACTAATACAAAGCGGCTGAAGGAGGTTGTCGCACATGCCCGGCAAACAGACCCCGAAGTTACTGCAGAGGAGGCAGCCCGCGAGAGTGAGGAAGATCATACCTGGGCAGAATTGATTCAGCCGTATGATTCCATTTTATATGTGTCAGAAGCAGGGAATGTAGAGGAGCTGCAGGTTATAAATGCCGCTTGCAGGATAGAGAAGAAGATATTTATTCCTGCTATTATCCACAAACAGGCAGGTATGGCAGGTCCCATCGTACATCCGGAATCAGATGGGTGCTGGGAGTCTGCCTGGCATCGCGTACATCAATCCGCGTTTTGCGAAGACAAGCAATTGCACACCAGCTCCTCCACGGCACAAGCCATGCTGGCTAATTTGATCGTGTTTGAACTGTTTAAAGAGGTTACCGGATTAATCAGTGCTGAACAGAGAAATCAGTTTTTCCTGCTGAATCTGGAGACGCTTGAAGGAAATTGGCATTCCTGCCTGCCTCATCCGATCCTGACCGGAAATGCAGCTGTGGAATGGATTCAAGATGTTGATCAGAGGATCGGTCAGAGTTCCGGAAGAAATAATCCTGACAGCTTGTTTCTTTTTTTCAGCCAATTGACTTCCAAAGAATCTGGGATTTTTCATACATGGGAGGAAGGGGATTTAAAGCAGCTTCCTTTAGCGCAATGCGAGGTTCAGGCAGTCGATCCGTTGTCAAAGGGACCGGCGGATCTGCTGCCGAACATTGTCTGCACCGAATTGAGCCATACGGAGGCACGCCGGGAAGCGGGTTTGACCGGGATTGAAGCGTATGTGTCGCGGATGGCCGGCCGGCTTGACCTGCCTCCAAATATTGAAATAAAGGAAAATATTGTAGATTTTTCTGATCCAGCTGGAATTGGAGCAGGGGAAACATTTGCAGAGGGTGTTTTACGCGGGCTGGATAGGTGTTTGGAAAAGGAACTGGCTAAGCGTCAAGCGATTCAGAAAACAGTTGCTCCGCTGCGATTGAGTGCAGTAGATGATGAACGCTGCAGGTTCTATTTGGATGCATTGACAACGCTGCAGGGAACACCGAAAATCTGCCTGGGTGAGGAAGTGTCCGGCTTCCCTGTGGTCTGGGTAGGTACGAACGATCGCTGGTTTGGCAGTGTTGGCTTTAATATGACATTAGCTTTGAGGAAAGCGCTGCAGCATGCGATTATACAGGTGCAAAACCAAATGGGCAGACATAAGGGAACTGCAGTGGAGGCATCATCTGTGCTTCTGGAAGAAAATGAGCCTCAATGTCTAGTCATTCCTCCTTGTGATGAGAAGGAACAATCCCAGATCTTGCTGTATGCCAGACAGGTGCTGGAAGAGAACAGCAAGCGGCTCTTTGTCTGTGAATTTTCGTTCGAACCATTCTTGAAAGAGAGTCTGGCAGGGGTTTATGGGGTGTTCATACGAGAGGAGGAATCTCAGTGAGCGCTATCGTGGTAGTCGTGGGAGAAGGACTGCTGGCGGACAGCATATGCAAAGAACTGCCCGCCGAATATAAGGTAGTTCATCATGTGAATTTCGAGCCTGAACTGCCGGATGGGACTGATTTGATTCTGGTGGTGAACGATACCTGGATGCCTTCAGCTCATAAAAAGGCGGAAGAAGTGTCACGATCATCAGGTATTCCCTGGCTGAGAGGTTTTGTATCATTTGGAGAGGGTGTGATTGGCCCATTCGTTCACCCGTCCGAGCCGGGATGCTCACAGTGTGCGGACACTCGAAAACTTCTGGCAGGGCGTGACCGGGAAGAGATGTGGGAATTGCAGCAAAGATTCGAAGAGAGCAGCGGATTAAAGCGTGACGCATGGTCATCGCGCTCGGGACTTTTACAGATGTCCTACCTGCTTGCGGCAGAGGTGCAAAGGGTCCTGGAGGACAGCTTGGCGGACCTGGAAAGGCGAATGTATTTGGTCAGCCTGAAAACATTTAAAACCTCTTGCCACCTCATTCTGCCGGATTCATTGTGCCAAGTGTGCAGCTCCCTGCCTGAAGATTCACGGGCAGCTGCAAGAATTACCATCAAGCCAAGTCCGAAAATAAGCGCAGACAGTTACCGCTGCCGCTCATTGGAAGATTTAGATCAAACGCTCGTCAGAAATTACCTGGATCCGAGGACAGGTTTATTAAATGGCAAAATGTATGATTTCACACCGCCTTTTGCGGATGTAGTCGTAAACCTTCCGATGTTTAGAGGGGACGAAGGTGTGGCTGGCCGCACTCATTCCTATAAAGTGAGCGAGCTGACAGCCATTTTGGAGGGGCTTGAACGTTCCTGCGGCATATCGCCCCGTGGAAAGAGGACAGCAGTCTATGACAGTTTCCGTAACCTGGAAGATCAGGCTCTTAATCCTTTAAAAGCAGGTGTGCATGCAGATGAACAGTATGCACGGCAGCACTTTCCATTTAAAAAATTTGATCCTGATATTCCGATGAATTGGGTATGGGGTTATTCGTTTTTGCAGGAGCGCCCGATTTTGGTTCCTGAGCTGCTTGCTTATTACAGCCTAGGGTGCGGGAATGGATTTGTCTATGAAACATCCAACGGATGCGCACTGGGCGGCAGCCTGGAAGAAGCGATCTTCTACGGTATTTTAGAAGTGGTGGAGCGTGATTCATTCCTGATGGCCTGGTACGGGCAGCTGGCCCTTCCGCGTCTTGATCCTTATTCCTCCAATGACCAGGAATTGCATCTGATGATTGATCGGGTGAGAACAGTGGCGGGATATGATCTGCATCTGTATAACGCGACAATGGAGCATGGAATTCCGAGTATTTGGGCGATGGCGAAAAACAGGAAGAAAAAAGGCTTGAATATCATTTGCGCGGCCGGAGCCCATCCCGACCCGGTACGGGCGGTAAAAAGCGCGGTTCATGAGTTAGCTGGAATGATGGGGACACTGGACGATAAGTTTGACGAGAACAAGACGGATTTACAGCAAATGCTGCAAAATTCTTCCCTCGTCGGCAAAATGGATGACCATGGGATGCTTTACGGTTTACCGGAAGCAGAGGAGCGCCTAAAGTTTTTGCTGGATGAAAATCGTCCGCTCCGAACGTTTTCAGAGGAGTTCAAGCGGGATAGGAGACATGCAGATCTGACAGATGATCTGCAGGACCTTCTTCAGGCATTGCACCGGCAAAATCTGGATGCAATAGTGGTGGATCAGACGACACCGGAAATAAAACGGAGTGGGTTGCATTGTGTCAAGGTTCTGATTCCCGGTATGCTGCCCATGACATTTGGACACCACCTGACACGTGTAACAGGGCTGGAAAGGGTGTTAAAGGTTCCAATGAATCTCGGATATGTAAAAGAGCCGCTTACACTTGAACAGCTTAATCCACATCCCCACCCATTTCCATAAGCCCTGACCGGGAGGTAAATAGGATGAATCCAGATACATTTCTGCACAATTTGCATTTTGATATTGACCAGATAAGCCCGCCGGATTGGGAAGTGGATTGGGACGATGCACCGCTTGCCTATAAGCTTTACCGGGGCTTGCCAGTTGTTCCCCTGTCGCTGGAGGTTCCCCTTTCTCTTGAAGAATGCGAGGCACCGGCAAATCCTGACCTTAGGAGAATCGGTCATTTTCTTTGGTATACATTCGGCCTTAATCAGTTTAGCCAATCTGTCTCTCCAATGGGTTCCAATGAAGAGGCGGATGGGTTTATGCAGTCGCTTCGGCGGTCTGTACCTTCTGGCGGAGCGCTGTATCCTAACGAATTATACATGTTTCTGAAATTGGATGATTTGCCGGAGGGGATCTACCACTATGATGTGCTGCACCACCGCCTGGTGCTGCTGCGCAAGGGTAATTTCGATTCCTATATTGCCCATGCTCTTGGCAATCGCTGTGATGTGTCATCTTGTTTTGGGACTGTGTTTGTGACGACCATGTTCTGGAAAAATTACTTTAAATACAATAACTTTGCTTATCGTCTGCAGGGCTTGGATGCAGGTGTAGTGATTGGACAGTTATTGGAGGTTACAAAGAGGTTTGGTTTTGCAGCGGGAGTTTACTTTCAATTTCTTGATCGTGCTCTTAACCATCTCCTTGGACTGTCTGATCAGGAGGAGAGCGTATATGCCGTTATCCCGCTGTCAGTTGAACCGACCAGCTGGTTTGCGAACAGAAGCAGCAGGGACGAAATGGCCACTGCCTCTGATTTGTGCCAGGAAGTAACATCGATTGATAATAATTACTGCGTCAGATCCATCAAAGTGAAAGAATTTCCGATATTAACCAGCATCAATAAAGCATCCATGCAGGAATCAGCTAAATCGTTTCGTCAAATCATCACCCAAGAAAGCAATTATGAAGGCCGGCATTTGACTCTTCCCCCTGTAAAAAGGATATCGTATGATTTGGCGGCAGTCTGCCGGGAGCGCTTTTCACCGGACATGGATTTCGTTTCAGGCAAGGTAAGCCAGGAGCAGCTTGCTGCATTGCTTCAGGAGGCGACAGAATCCTATTTGTATAGAAACGATTTAGATATGGCTCTAGAAAAGCGCGCGTCACGTGTAACTCTATATGTGTGTTTGAATAATGTCGAAGGGATTCCGGATGGGGCTTATTATTACGACAGCGATGCTCATTCACTAAGGGAGCTTAATCCCGGAGACCATCGGCTTGCGCTTCAATACGGGATGCCTGCTGGCAATGTGAATCTGTACCAAGTCCCGCTCTGCTTTCATGTGGCAGGGGATAAAGATTTCTATAGAACTACACTTGGGTACAGAGGCTATCGCATCCAGCAAATGGAAGCGGGCATGCTCGTGCAGCGGCTGCTTTTAGCAGCGACAGCTCTTGGGATGTGCGGACATCCGCTACTCGGGTTTGATGTGAAATTGTGTGATGATATATACAGAATGGATACACAGGGAAAAACCAGTCTGATCCAAATCCCGATTGGCTTCTACCGGGCCCGTCCGTGGCTGAGGGGAAATTTGATTAGCTAGATTAGAAGATGATTCTGCCCGCAGTAAAAGAATTGCCTTGATTAGCGGCCATCCATAATGAGGATTGGAAAATTCAATCAAACTGTAAAAAAATATGGTTAAATCTATTATTAAAACCGTTAATAAAGATTTGACAAGGGAAGGCTGTTCCGACAGCCTTTTTTTATACCTAATTAAGCTTGTAAACATTGTACTTAAATTATAGGGTGCAAGATTGAAGATCCAATAGGCTCCGGCTCTTTTTTATTATTCATCTAAAGGGCAGCATAAGTTGATTTAATTATATTTAAGTTTTACCTTGACCAAGTTTTCAGTTGATCTATACTTAGAGTGCTGATGGAAGAATATGGGGAGTGGGTCGATTTGGATACTAAGCTTTTCTTAGACAAAATAACTAATCTTTTTAAAGAAGAACTTAGGGATAATTTGTTAGGGATTTATTTACATGGATCTCTGGCAATGGGGTGTTTTAACCCCGATAAAAGTGATATCGATTTCTTAGTCGTCGTAAAAGAAAAGCTAACACCAGTAAATAATTCCAGGATCGCAAAAATAGCTTTATCCTTACATGATGAAATGTCTAATGAGCGCGGAATAGAGTTTACTATTATCTTAGAAACTTACCTAAAAAAGTTTGTTTATCCAACTCCTTTTGAGTTTCATTACTCCGATTATCACAGGGAGAAATATTGCACAAATGAGAATTATCTTTGCGGGGGATTTGAAGATGAAGATTTAGCTTCACAAATCGTTGTTGCCTATGAGAGAGGAATAACACTGTATGGAAAACCATTAAGTGAACTTTATGAACCGATCGATAGTCAATATTACCTTGCCTCCATTCTGCATGACGTGGAGGGAGCTGCAGAGGAGATTATAAGCAATCCACCTGCGTACCTGACTCCTATGTACCTAACCTTAAATCTCTGCCGAGTTCTTTTTTTTATTAAAGAAGGTAAGATATCTTCAAAGCGAGAAGGCGGGGAATGGGGATTAACTAATCTGCCTCATAAATACCAGCAGTTGGTTGAACATTGTCTAAATGAATATAACGGAAGAGCAGTTAGTAGTGGGCTTGTTTCCCAAATTTTTTATGAATTCATTGAATTCATGCTTAAAGAAATAAAGCAAGACATCTTATTGAGCTAACTGGTGTTTATGTTCAAGAACAGATTCGAGCTGAGAAGGATTTTTTGTGCTATAGAGGCAGGATTAAATTAACCGGCAGGAAATGACTCTGTTATCTTGAATATAAGATAGAAAGATGATGGCGGAGGAATAGTATGATAACTGATTTAGAATTGATGGAGCATCATGTGAATGTGTTATTTAGACATGATAGTGCAAATCGAGTGACAGTTGTGAATGAACCACCTTACAGTGCAGCGCCAAAAATTTTCGTTGGTGCCACTAGAATGGGGAGTATTGTAAGGTATTCAAACTCTCTGGATAAGAGTATTGCAGAGAAGTTAGAGCAAGTTATACGAGCTAACTCTGATGATCATCTAGAAAAAATTATAAAGGCATTAAGCATTGACCATCTTTTAAATACTGTATGGATTGGGCCGGCGTATGTATTCCCTGATGTAAGGGACAGAACTTATTCAAGAGCAATTAAAGTAACACATGAAAACAAAGAAATTTTAAAGCCTCATTTTCCATATACATATGAAGATTTTGATTACAAGCAACCCTGTTTTGTAATAATTGAAGACAATATACCAGTTTCAATTTGCTGTAGTGCAAGGCAGACTTCAAAAGCCGACGAAGCAAGTGTATTTACACATGAAGACTACCGTGGAAGAGCATACGGTGCAGATGTTGCAAAGGCCTGGGCTGCAGAAGTACAAATACTAGGAAGAATTGCGCTATATAGTACTTCTAAGGACAACTTAGCATCTCAATCTGTGGCAAAGAAACTACAATTAGCCCATTATGGAACAGACATTCATATAAGTTGAGTAACACAGGACTGCTTTTTTGTTAAAGTCACTATTGATTAAACGGGGCAGAATACTTCAATATGACTATTGTATTATGACTATATAAACAAACTTAGTTTGGGGTGATTTGGTGACAATAAAAGGCATTAATCATTTTTTATTTTCAGTTTCCAATTTAGAAGCTTCTATTGAGTTTTATAAAAATGTGTTTGGAGCAAAGTTGTTAGTTAAGGGAAGAAGTACTGCCTATTTTGATATAAATGGTATATGGCTTGCCCTAAATGAAGAAAAGGATATTCCCCGTACTGAAATTTGCCAATCATATACACATATAGCTTTCTCAATAGAAGAAGCGGATTTTGATAATATGTACCGTAAGCTAAAAGAATTGAAGGTAAACATCCTGTCAGGTCGTCCAAGAGACGAAAGAGATAAAAAGTCTATTTATTTTACTGATCCAGATGGGCATAAGTTTGAATTTCATACAGGTACTTTACAAGACAGACTAGATTATTATAAAAAGGAAAAAACACATATGGAGTTTTACAATTAATGATTTTTGTTGGAATTCCAAATTTCTGGGATTAATCCTTAGAGAAAAAAGGAGGAGGTAATCTTATTAAAAGGGAGAATTTTAAAATAAGAATATATTTGAGAGGTGTTTGAAGATGTATCATAGCTTAAGCGATTTTTATACATCCTGGGAATTTGAGGCTGGAGCTACAAGCAGGATTCTTAAAAATCTTACGGATGAATCATTAAAGCAAGAAGTCACTCCAAATCAATGGCCTTTAGGACGTATTGCGTGGCATACTGTCACATCTATCAAAGTGATTAGTTCACAGGCAGGTTTAAGATTTGACGCTCCTAGTGAAGACTGGTCTGTTCCATCTTCTGCTAATTTCATTGCTGAAAGCTATATTAAATCTTCACATGTGTTTGTTGAGGCTTTGAAAACTCAATGGACTGATCAGATCCTGTTGGAACAAATTGATTTCTTTGGTATTAAAATGACAAAGGGAAGTCTTTTATTATTTCTAAACCAACACCAAACTCATCACCGGGGACAAATGACTATTCTAATGAGACAGGCAGGGCTTAGAGTTCCAGGGATCTACGGTCCTTCAAAGGAAGAATGGGCACAATTTGGAATGGCTGAACCAAGACAATCTTTATTTGATTAAGTTTTAGAGATATACTGCATCTAGATATTAATTAATTCACTATTAAACAAAGACTCTAATAACTGATTTTTTATCCTGCTGCCATCTTAGGCGGCTTTTCTTATTGTGCTGAATGGGCAGTTTTGTATAAAATGGTGTGTAATTCTCTGTGCTGTTTTTGCAGCTCTCTTCTCTTTTACTCCTTTTCAGTCTGTTAAGCTAGTTGAATTTTATTGCTTGCAAGTTTAGTATGAGATAAAATGAAAAAATTGAGAATGTATTTCAACTTTACATAAAAAGGATATAAATATGTTTAAAAATATAGATTTATTTAATCAGGCCTTTTTTTTTGCTCCGATTGGGATGGCCTTAGTCTCATTAGAGGGAAAATGGATTAAGGTGAATCATGCTTTAACTAACATTACTGGTTATACAGAGGATGAGCTTCTTACCACGAACTTTCAAACCTTAACTTATCCCAAGGACTTATATACAGATTTATCTTACACACAAGAATTAGTTGAAGGAAAAAGAGACTCTTTTGAGATGGAAAAAAGGTATGTCCACAAAAGCGGGAAGATCGTCTGGGTGTTATTATCTGTATCCATTGTGCGGGAAGGAAACAAGCCATTATTCCTTATTTCTCAAATACAAGATATAACCGATCGTAAGACCTCAGAGAGATTATTGAAACAAATGGCTCATTATGACTTTCTTACACAATTGCCAAATCGGAGATTATTTGAAGAACGGCTTAATCATGCAATTGAATCAGCTGATTACAATAAAGGGCTAGTCGCAGTAATGTATCTTGATTTAGATGGGTTTAAGCAAATAAATGATAACTTTGGTCATGACTTAGGAGACATATTGTTAAAAGAAGTCGCCAGTAGGCTTACGGCTTGTACAGAAAATAAGGATACTGTGGCGAGGCTTGCAGGTGATGAATTCACAATTCTACTTCCGGAAACTACAATCGACGATGCAAAACATGTTGCCCAACAGATCATCGATACTCTATCTAATAAAATGTCGGTGCAGAATATTGTTATCTCAATTACTCCCAGTATCGGAATTGCCTTTTGCGATGATTTCAATATGGATGTCAGGAATTTGCTGAAATATGCTGATGGAGCTATGTATCAAGCAAAACTGAACGGAAAGAATAATTATCAAGTTTCACAGAACAGATAAAGCTAAGATATGACATTATTATGAGCGTTGATCCATGAAGGATTAATGCTTTTTTGTTGAATTCAATTAACGGTGCAGTTTAGTTTAAGTTTAAGTCAAATGCTGGATGGAGTTACGAACTAGGTATTTGATATAAATAAATGAAAAATAAAAAATTCCTGCGAATAGAACCTGCTTTTTTCGTTGGCATTTTGTTATTGAGGCTTTTTAAATGCCCTATTATTTTTCTATTTGCGTGGAGTAGTTGTGTTCCTCTATTTTTTTCTTCATAAATTCTTTACCCCATTCTTTCATCGCATCCAGTACTGTGATAAATCTTTTCCCTTGGTCTGTTAGCGAGTATTCCACTTTAGGAGGAACTTCTTTATACACTTCTCTGTGAACTATTCCATCCTCTTCTAATTCTCTCAGTTGTCTTGTCAAAATTCCTTTTGAAATGCCAGGTAACAACCTTTGAAGTTCGTTAAATCTAATTGTTCGCTGGCTTAGATGCCATAAAATGATGATTTTCCATCTTCCAGCAATTACATTTTGCGTAAGTGTCAAAGGACACACTGCCTCTAGTTCTTCAGGAGGCTTTTCTCCTTGGAAATTAAATCGAGCCATTTATTGTTTTCCCTCTTTCTCGTAATAGTACTATTTTTGTGACTATGTTATAAAAAAATGCCTACTTTTATTATTGTGACTGTACCTATAGTATATTCTTAAGCTTAATGATTAAATATGAAAATTTTAATATGAAAATTTTAAATGGAGGGAAAGAAATGAAAATATTAGTTACAGGTGCGACAGGACAATTAGGATTAAAGGTTGTAGAAGCATTATTAAAAACTATACCAGCGAGTAAGTTGGCTGTAAGTGTTCGAAATCCAGAAAAAGCAGGAGGGTTGCGAGCTCGTGGAGTAGATGTTCGATACGGTGACTTTGATAAGCCAGAAACATTAGATTCTGCTTTTTCAGGAATTAATCGGCTATTAATTATATCTACGTTCGGGGATCATGAAACAGCATAAGAATGCTGTATCTGCAGCTCAGCGTGCTCAAGTGAAGTTTATTGCTTATACAAGTGTAACAAATGCAAGTGAAAGCCAATTTTTCCTCGCCCCACCTCATCGAGCTAGAGAAGAAGCTATTTTGAAAACAGGCATCCCATACTCATTTTTACGGAACAATTGGTATTTTGAAAATGAAATTAACAGCATAAAAGGCGCGATGGCAGGAGCAGCTTGGATTACATCTGCTGGTGAAGGTAAAGTAGGCTGGGTACTTCGACAAGATTTAGCGGAGGCAGCAGCGAATGTATTAATCGGAGAAGGGCACGTGAATACGGTTTACGAACTTTCCGGTAAGCTAATGACTCAAGAGGAATTTTCTTCTGCTCTAGGCGAGGTTTTAGGGAAAGAAGTACCTGTACAACAAGTCGATGATGCTGCTTATGCAGACATTATGAAAGGTGCAGGAGTACCAGAAGCCTATCTTCCTATGCTCGTAAACATGCAAAAAGGTATTCGAGATGGAGGATTAGAGATAGACAGTAACGATTTAGAAAAATTATTAGGTCGCCCTGCTACACCAATAAACGAAGCTTTGAACCAAATTGTCAGCCAAATATCCCAAACAGGAAATTAAATTTTATCCAAAAACGACCTTCTCATATATAAATGGAGGTCGTTTTAATTACAAAGGACTAGAAGTAGGAATTTGGTCTAAATTAATCCCGGTCAAGGTTTAAGCATTGCTATTATGAAGTTCATTTTTCTAGTTAGAGCCTTCATTGTGTTTCGAATAAATGAAAAATAATTAATAATACAAAAAAATTAAAGGAGAGGTCAATTTATGAATATTGGATTTTGGTAAATCCCATCATTTCTAATCCGGCTAAGAAAACCA
The DNA here is from genome assembly GCF_017303275.1 of Bacillus sp. NTK034. Taxonomy (GTDB): domain Bacteria; phylum Bacillota; class Bacilli; order Bacillales; family Cytobacillaceae; genus Cytobacillus. Next base: position 88,146 of record NZ_JAFKOJ010000010.1, read on the forward strand.
GTCTATCTGCAGAAAACAGCAGCTTACGAAAAACCTTCCAAAAGGAATTTGGAGGGTTATTTGACTTGCTTTCAAAAGTATAACACGGTGGATTAGATAATTTAATAAGAAGGTCTGGATTCCTATTGGCTGGTTTATATCATTTTCCTTCGCCGAAATTTATTAAAGGGTAACCTTTGAATATAGAGAATATTAAATATCATCACAAAATATCTCGTTTTATAAGGAGGACCTCATGGACAAAAAGCTTTATAGAAAATTCGATTTTCCGGAAACAGGAATTAATTTGTATGAAAGCAAGCACCTCAGAGGCAAGTTTGTTTCTGAGCATTATCATGATCATTTTCAAATTCTCTATGCTCTTGAAGGGGAAGGTGATATTACCCTTGACGGCAAGGCCTATAACTTTTCCAAAGACAAAGTAGTGCTGATTACTCCCAATTGTGTTCACTCCATAAAAGCGACCACAAAAATGACGGTATTGGTTCTGGCATTTTCATTACCTTCGATGGAAATAAACCTGCAAAAAGAGCTGCTTGCCTTAATGGAGAAAAACTCCCGGCATTTCGAACTCGATTTATATACAGCAAGTGAAATTCGGCCATTAATTAGAAAAATGCTATATGAACAAAAAAATGGAGACCTTTTTGGAAAATTGTCCATGCCTGTATATCTTATTGAAATTATCATTCATTTGCTGCGCCAGCAGAATTATTCTTCTGTTCAGGATGCGAATGATATTCGCTCCATACAAATGAAGGAATACATAGAAAGGCATTATTTCAATAATATCACGGCAGAAAGTCTGTCTGCTGTATTCGGAATCTCAACAAGATACATGAATGATATTTTTAAAAGGAAATTTAATGACACCCCCTTGCAATATCTTCAGAAAGTAAGGATTAAGCATGCAAAGGAATTGCTGCTTCAATCTGATCAGGATATCGTGTCCATTTGTTTTGAGGTTGGATATGAAACATTATCAACCTTTTATCGTACTTTCAGAAATTTGGTGGGGATTTCACCGAATAAATTCCGCTTGTCCTCTCAGCCACCTTCAGATGTTTCAGATACCGTTTCCTAATTTGCCTATCTCCAAAATTAAGAATTTTTCTCTCAATCTCATAAGACAATAGTTGAAAGAAAATTCAAAATAGTAAACAAGAGAGAAAAATATTTTATATAGGAGGGCCAAAGGGACATGAAAAGAAAATGGGGATTATTTTCGATTTGCATTTTGATGATTGCTATGGTTACAGCTGGCTGCGGGAATAGTGCAGCAACAGAGGGAACCGGAAAGGCTGAGGAAAATGGGGACTATGTTATAAAATTTGCACATGTTGTAAGCGCTTCAACAGCTAAGGGGAAGGCTGCGGAAAAGTTCAAAGAGCTATTGGAGGAACGTACCGATGGTCAAATCAAAGTGGAGGTGTTTCCTGATTCCCAATTGGGAGCGGATCGGGAAATCACGGAACAAATGCAGTCTGGAACCATTCAGATGAACGCTCCTTTTACCGGCGTTCTGCCTGCCTTTGTTAAACAATTTGAAGTGTTTGACCTGCCTTATTTATTTAAAGATCGTGACCATGTTAAAAGCGCTGTAAATGGGAAAGTGGGTGAAATTTTCAACCAGCACCTGGAGAAACAGGGGCTTCGTGCATTAGGATATTGGGACGGCGGATTCAAGCATCTAACGAACTCCAAACAAGCCATTCAACAGCCGGAGGACCTAGACGGCCTGAAGATGCGTGTTTCCCAGAGCCCGCTGTTAATTTCGCAGTTCCAGGCGATGGGTGCCGGCGGGGTTTCCATTGATTTTGCAGAATTATATACAGCTCTCCAAACCAAAACGGTTGATGGGCAGGAAAATCCTTTAAGCAATATTGTCAGCAAGAAATTTTATGAAGTCCAGGATTATTTAACGTTAAGCAGTCATGGATATATGGCTTATCCATTATTAATTAGCGAGCAATTCTATCAGAAGCTTCCGGCAGATCTTCAGAAAGCTGTAGATGAAGTGTCGGCTGAGGTAACGGATTGGCAATGGGAACAATCTGCTGCGGATGAAGAAGCCTATATGAAAACATTAAAGGAATCAGGGATTGAAATTACCGAACTGACAGAATCAGAAAAAGAGTTATTTATTGAGGCTACAAGTGAAGTATATGAAGACTTTAAGAAAGTGGAAGGCGGACAGGAATTACTGGATGCCATAAAAGAAGCGCAATAGCATGTTTAAAAATACAATCAAGGACGGCTTATAGCCGTCTCTTTTTAACAAAATAAGAAAGTATAAAACTTTGAACGTCGATTACTGTCTAGCTCCAGCGCCTACCCCCTCGAGGTGTCGGGGGTGGGCAAGGCGCTTGCGCTTTTCATAAGAAGGAGGGAATTATATGCAGAAAATCAATCATATCTTGAACTATTTTGAAGAATATGTGGGAGTGATTTCCCTAATCTTTACTTCCTTGCTTGTGTTCGTTCAAGTAGTGCTCAGATATGTTTTCAATTATTCGCTGTCCTGGTCAGAGGAGGTGGCAAGATACTTAATAGTGTGGTTTGTGTTTATAGGGAGCAGTATTGCCGTCAGAGAAAAAGCGCATGCCACTATGGACGCCCTTGTTACGTATTTGCCTGATAAGGGGAAAAAAATCTTTTCAATGATATCCAATCTGATTTCCATCGTTTTTTGTATCTTTTTAATTTGGTCAGGCAGCGGGATTGTTTCAAGTGTTATTGAATTCGGCAGTGTGACTCCGTCCACCGGAATGCCGATGTATATTCCATATCTCGCTCTCCCTGTTGGGGCAAGCCTGATGATGATTCGCTTTCTGCAGCTTTTAGTTCAGGATGTGAAAAGTTTACGTTCAGTAAATCAAACTGTTATTCCTCCAAAAGAGGAGGCTTCAAAACTATGATGCTATTAATTATCTTTGTGCTTCTTTTATTATTGGGGGTTCCAATTGCTATATCCATTGCGTTAAGTACGATTATCGTTATTTTTCAAAGCAATGTTCCGATGGATACATTAGCGAGAACAATGTTTTCAGGAGTAGATTCCTTTTCACTGATGGCCATTCCTTTCTTTGTCTTTGCAGGGGATTTAATGCTGGCAGGGGGAACGTCCAAGAGATTGATTGATTTTACGAAGAAATGGGTCGGCTGGACAACCGGGGGCCTGCCAATTGCAGGGGTGCTATCATCCATGTTTTTTGCTGCCCTTTCGGGTTCAAGCCCTGCAACGGTTGCTGCGATTGGGGGCATTATGATTCCATCATTAAAGGAAGCGCGCTTTTCGGAAAGATTCTCGGTTGGATTAATGTGTGCATCCGGCTCGCTCGGCATCATTATTCCTCCCAGTATAACGTTTTTAGTCTATGGCTCTGTTGCTGAAGTTTCAATCGGCAAATTGTTTATTGCCGGAATCATTCCGGGAATCTTCATCGGACTGATTCTTATGACTGTCGGCTATGTTATTGCCAAGAAACAGGGACATAAGCCAGATCCAAGACCGACCGGAAAAGAATTATGGAAATCAACGGTTTCTGCCATCTGGGGAATTTTGATGCCAGTGATCGTCCTTGGCGGCATTTACTTTGGTGTATTTACGCCTACCGAAGCCGCGGCGGTTGCGATTGTATACAGTATGATCGTTGGCTTTTTCATCTATAAGGAACTGACTATTAAGGAATTATTTGCCGTAACTAAAAGATCGATTGTGACATCTGCCATGATTATGCTTGTCATTTCTGCTTCGAAGGTGTTCAGCTGGTATTTAACATATGAACAGATCCCGTCTACCGTCGCAGGAACATTAATAGAGTATGCATCAAATCCCGTTGTTTTCTTAATTCTGGTTAACATCATCCTGCTGATCGTGGGGATGTTCATGGATTCGAGCGCAGCAGTGCTGATCCTCGTCCCGCTGTTTTTGCCGGTAGTGCTTGAAATGGGAATTGATCCGATTCATTTCGGCGTGATCATGATTATCAATCTGGCAATCGGAATGCTGACTCCTCCTTTCGGATTGAATCTTTTTGTGGCATCAGGCATCAGCAAAATGTCGCTGGCTGGAGTAACTCGGGGTACCATGCCGTTTATATTTGTGCTGATAGCAGCGTTAATGGTTATTACGTATGTGCCACAGCTGTCTCTTTATTTAGCAGATTTTGTTTACCAATGATCTCATTAATTACCGTCCTTCAACTGAGAAGTGACGGTATTTTTTTTGAAAGATCTAAAAAAGTTTTTAGCACCCTGTTGATTGGAGTGGAAGGTGAGAAAGCTCCGCGGAGGCTCCCGGACCGCCCGCGGAAAGCGACTACCTGCAACGGAAATCAACAGGCAAATTTAACAGAGCTAAGTCTAATAGATTTCCCCCCTCTTATCTCCGATATTGCAAAAAGCCTTCCGATATGGATGAGATAATCCTTTCAGAAATTTTTAGAATAAAAGTAAGCTAAACAACAAATTATTTGGCTCTAAAGTCAAAAAGGAGGAAGAGAATTATGGCAGTTAAAAATATTGGGATTATCATGAACGGTGTGACCGGAAGGATGGGAACAAATCAGCATCTAGTGAGATCTATCGTGGCAATCCGCGAGCAAGGCGGGGTGGAGCTTGCCAATGGTGATGTCATTATGCCGGATCCGATTTTAGTAGGACGAAACCAGGATAAACTGCAAACGCTTGCTGAAAAGCACAATATAAGCCGATGGAGCACAGACCTTGATGAGTGCCTGGCTGATCCGCAAAATGTGATCTATTTTGATTCTCAAACAACCGTCCGCAGGGCAGATGCGATTCGGAAAGCCATAAAAGCCGGCAAGCACATTTACTGCGAAAAACCTACTGCCACAAGCTTGGAAGAATCTATTGAACTGGCAAAGCTGGCGTACGGAGCTGGCGTGAAAAATGGGGTTGTGCAGGATAAATTATTCCTGCCGGGACTATTAAAATTAAAGAGACTGATAGATTCAGGGTTCTTCGGCAAAATCCTATCCGTTCAGATGGAATTTGGCTATTGGGTATTTGAAGGGGACTGGCAGGCTGGACAGAGGCCATCCTGGAATTACCGCAAGGAAGATGGCGGCGGGATTATTGTTGATATGTTCGCCCATTGGCGATATGTCCTCGACAACCTATTTGGCAATGTAGAGTCTGTTTCCTGCCTGGGTAAAACCCATATTCCAAAACGGGTCGATGAAAATGGAAAAACGTACATGTGCACGGCCGATGATGCTGCATATGCAACATTTGAACTCGAAGGCGGCATTGTTGCACAGGTAAATTCATCCTGGACTGTCCGGGTTAACCGGGAAGATTTATTAACGATTCAAGTAGATGGCACACACGGAAGCGCTGTAGCTGGTTTAAAAGATTGCAAGATTCAGCATCGCATCAATACACCGAAGCCTGTTTGGAATCCTGACATTGAGAATCCTTTTACATTTACAGAACAATGGCAAACAGTCCCGGATAACCAGGTATTTGATAATGGCTTCAAGGTCCAGTGGGAGCTATTTTTGAAGCATATTGCAGCCGACGAACCGTTTCCATGGGATTTGCTAGAGGGTGCCAAAGGGACTCAGCTGGCTGAATTAGGGCTTAAATCGTGGGAGGAGCGGCGCTGGATTGATGTACCTGAATTAAGCCTGGAGGTGAGAAAGAATGGTGAAACGGTTAACTCTGCCAGATAAAACCGGCAAGACATATGAATACCATGCTGGAAATCATAAAGCTTTCATCCTGCCGGAAGGCCCTTTCAAAAGCAGGATCGCCTTTTCAGCTGCACATGTGGTTTGTGATCCTCTTGCAGATTCCGATCCCGTTTTAAAGGCAAAGATCGACTGGGAAAACACTTTAGCTTATCGAAGACATCTATGGTCTATGGGTCTCTCGGTGGCAGAGGCGATGGATACGGCCCAGCGCGGAATGGGTCTTAATTGGGAGCACGCAAAGGAGCTCATTCGCCGGTCGGCGGCGGAGGCAAAAGCGGAAGGCGGCAGGATAGCATGCGGAGCCGGGACAGATCAGCTGCTCCCCGGCCCATCCGTCACCTTAGCGGATGTTCAGGCTGCCTATGAGGAGCAATGCGAATTTGTGGAACAGCACAACTCGCAAATCATCCTGATGGCAAGCAGGGCCCTGGCAGATTGTGCTCAAGGCCCTGAGGATTATGAGAGGATTTATGCCAATATTTTAAGACAGGTCTCAAAGCCGGTTATCCTGCACTGGCTTGGCGATATGTTCGATCCATCCTTAAAAGGGTACTGGGGCTACAAGAATCTGGATGATGCAATGGAAGTCTGTCTGAATGTCATTTGGGATAACAAAGACAAGGTTGACGGAATTAAAATCTCTCTTCTTGATGCTTCCCGTGAAATTGAAATGCGCAGGCTTCTTCCTCCAGGTGTAAAAATGTATACCGGCGATGATTTCAATTATCCTGAATTGATTAAAGGGGATGAACACGGATACAGCCATGCACTGCTGGGGATTTTTGACGCCATCGCACCAGCGGCAGCTGCAGCCCTGCATGCTCTGGATGAACATGACTATGAATCCTATCATGCATTATTGGAAAAAACAGTTCCGCTGTCACGCCATATTTTCCAGGCGCCAACTTATTCCTATAAAACCGGTATCGTCTTCATGGCCTATCTGAACGGGCACCAATCCCATTTCCGCATGATTGGCGGGGCTGAGAGTGCCAGGTCCATCGTGCATCTGTCTGAACTGTTTGTATTGGCAGACCAGGCCGGACTGCTGTCGGACCCTGAGCTTGCTGCTGAAAGAATGAAGCTGGTATTGAATTTAGCCGGGATTCGTCAGGAGGAATATTCAAGTGGAAAACTATGAGCGTCTTAGTCTGAATCAAATTACAACAGAGCAATGGAATTTAAAAGAAGCGATCGAGGGATGTGCCCGGGCGGAAGTTCCCTGGATCGCCCCCTGGAGACATAAGGTAGCGGAATTAGGCTTAAGCTCAAGCAAGCGGCTCATAAAGGATGCCGGATTAAAGGTTTCCAGTTTATGCCGAGGCGGCATGTTCCCGGCTGGGTCTGCAGCTGAACGGCAAAAAAGAATAGACGATAATAAAAGAGCGGTGGAAGAAGCGGCCGAGCTGGGGACGGATGTTCTCGTTCTGGTCTGCGGGCCGTCTCCTGACCGTGACATTGTATCTGCCCGGCAAATGGTCGAGGAAGGAATCGCCCAGCTGGTTCCTTTCGCGGAATCGCATGGGGTGAAATTAGGAATCGAGCCGCTGCACCCTATGTACGCGGCAGAACGGTCGGTGGTCGTTTCAATGGACCTGGCTAACACTCTTGCGGAAGCATACCGGCCTGAACAGGTAGGGGTCGTTGTCGATGTCTTTCATGTATGGTGGGATCCGGACTTATATAACCAGATCAGCCGGGCCAAAGGGCGAATTCTGGGCTTCCATGTTTCCGATTGGCTGGTTCCTACACCTGATATGCTAAAGGGACGGGGCATGATGGGCGACGGTGTCATTGAAATCAGCCGCATCCGTAAAGCTGTAGAGAGAGCAGGCTACTCAGGGCCCATTGAGGTGGAAATTTTCAATGATCAAATCTGGAGCCAGCCTGCCGATGATACTTTAATTCAAATGAAAGAAAGCTATTTGAAGCATGTGTAGTAAAAAAAGAAGCGACCATATTTGTCGCTTCAGTTTAAAAAGACCAAAAGGGTTCGGAAAAGTCTCATTCCGAATCCTTTTTTGATTTTTTGTGGGAAATTATGCAATAACAGAGAGAATTGCAGACCTCTACGAGGTTATCATTTAGGCAATTTCTGGACCTTTCCAAGTCCAGTTGGCCATCTTCTTCAAATTCATGGCAGTTCAAAATCGAAACTAAAATATTTCAAATTGGAAATACCATCAGGCGATCAAGTTTAAAAATCGTCATTTATCCTGGCTATTTTAAATTGGCACAATTTTTGCAGCAATAAGTGTAACAGGTACAAGGAGGTTAAAGAATGAAATTTGAAAAGCCGTTATCAGGTTTGAAGGTGTTAGAGATGGGTCAGTTAATAGCCGGACCATTCACAACGAGAATGCTTGCTGAGTTCGGTGCAGAGGTCATAAAAGTTGAACCGCCGGGAAGGGGAGATCCCATTAGAGAATGGAGACACATCTATAAAGGAAGCTCACTTTGGTGAAAGGTTCAGTCACGCAATAAAAAGTCCATCACAATCAATTTAAAATCTGAAGAGGGCCAGGGAATTATAAGGAATTAGTGAGGTCATGTGACATCGTCGTAGAGAATTTCAGGCCAGGGACATTAGAAAAATGGGGCCTGGGATATGAAGATTTATGCCAAATAAATCCAGGATTGATATTAATAAGAATCTCAGGATATGGCCAGGATGGACCTTACAGAGATAAACCAGGCTTTGGGAGTATAGGAGAAGAAATGAGGAGCAAAAAAGAGGGTTATCGTTTTCTTTAGGGCCATAAAATAATTTCCAATCGTATTATAAACTTTGTATGAAAAAATCCCACTTTTTATTGGCACTTTGGACAATTGAATTTTCTGAAATATCGAACTACTATTAGATCAAGGAAACTCTTTTAAGGAGGGGAACATGATGCATTCAAGAACTGTAAAGGAAAGAATAGATATTTCCATCCGCGATATTTGGGAAGCAAAGAAACGAATTTCTTCCCTGGTATATAAGACACCATTGATTCAATCGGCTATCCTGTCTGAAAAAATGGGCCGGAGGGTTTTTTTGAAACTGGAGAATGTTCATGAAATTGGCGCCTTTAAAGTCAGAGGGGCAGCGAATAAAATTTTGAGTTTAAGTCCCGAAATGAGAGAACGGGGAATCGCTACCTATTCAACAGGGAACCATGGTATGGCTGTTGCGTACGTGGCAAAAAAGCTTGGAATTGAGGCAGTTGTATGCTTATCAAACCGTGTCCCAAAAGCTAAGGTCGATTCATTAAAAAGGCTGGGAGCCAAAATAGAAATCTGCGGTGACAGCCAGGATGCAGCCGGGGAACGATGCTATGAGCTGGAGAGGATGGAAGGGCTTACTGTGATCCAGCCGTTCGATGATCCCCATGTGATTGCCGGACAGGGAACGATTGGTTTGGAAATTTTGGAGGAACTTCCTAATGTAACAGATGTGATTGTCCCCCTTTCAGGCGGCGGGCTTCTTTCAGGGATTGGGCTCGCATTAAAATCAAATGACAGAGGGATAAGGGTTTCAGGTGTTTGTATGGAAAAATCCGCTGTAATGTATGAGAGTTTAAAAGAAGGGAAACCGGTATTGCTTGAAGAGAGTGAGACTCTTGCAGACAGCTTGCTTGGCGGAATCGGTCTGGATAACAGCTACACCTTCCGTATGGTTCAAGGATACATGGATAACGCTTATCTGATTCCTGAAGAGGAGATTGCATACACCATGGCTTTTATGATAGATAAGCACAGAATGATTATGGAGGGAGCAGCAGCTACTGGAGTTGCAGCGGTTTTAGGCGGGAAAATTCCCCGGCAGGAGGGGGACGTTGCTGTAATCATCAGCGGACAAAATGTGGATCTTTCTGTCATTCATCGGATACTTCAAGATTATGCTATCAGTAATGAAGAGAATGAATGATATAACTGCCGAAATTGATTGTATTAGATTTATTCAGGTGAAGGAGTGATCGAAAGATGACTATAAATATAAGTGCCACTGAAGTTCTCCTCAGTTAGGGCTTCCGCATTTAAGAAAGCTTGATTAAAGCTTTGTCTATAGTACACCATCCGTTCCCTTTAATATGGAAATATACTGAAATTGTTATATTGCTAAAATATAAACTGGAAAAGCGTAAAATTAATAGTGGACGTTGCTATCTGAATATGGTTTCCTATAATAAAAGTCTTCTATATTATTAATCTTAAGGTGTTCAGAGGGGAGCCAACATGAGATTAACAGTTAAAGATGTACTGGAATACAAGATTCTCAATAGTGCCAAGATTGTTACCGGAAAGGAATATGCTGAAAAAAGGAAAATCCAATGGATTTCAGCCATCGAAATGCCGGTGGAGAACTTTGTCCGAAAAAATGAAGCGGTATTGACGACGGGGATTGGCTGCGGGGAGGATGCTGAAACTTTCAAAAGGTTTGTTCAGGATGTGATCGATTCCGACGCTTCCGCTCTGATGGTCGCTTTGGGAAGATACATTTTTGATATTCCCACTGAGGTCATTGAACTGGCCGAAAAGAATAATTTTATTATTATTGAGATTCCATGGGAAATCCGTTTTTCCAGTATTATCGAATCGGTCATGAAAGAAATTAATGACATCGAATATAAAGAGCGTAAAAAATCAGAAAAGGTTCAGCAGGAACTTCTTAAGCTCATTCTAAAAGACACCGATCTGAAGGAAATCTCAAAATTCGTTGAAAAGCATATTGGGTACCCGATCGTCATTACAGACCGATCCGGCACTCATCAGGAAAAAAGCATCCACACACAATCCTTTATAAAGGAGTGGAAAACATATGTCCTGCAAGGAATTCTTCCATCAAGGGCAGAAAACACTCTATTAAAAGGAGACCCTATGTTTCAAAAGTTCCAAATGATAAAGATAGAAAACCGGATCGTTTTTCAAATTCCGGTGCTCCAGGTAGCCGACAATCCACAAGGCTATATTTTTGTATTGGTTCCCAGTTCCGAATCAATCGAATCCTTTCTCACACTTTTTCGGGTTAACGTGTTAGAGCATGCTGCAACTACGATTGCTCTTTGGCTTTCAAGGAGAAATGCCATTGAAGAGACAAAAATGCGCCTTCGCAGCGATTTTGTCCATGAGCTTTCTAAGGGCGAATTCCTATCACTTGAACAAGCCGATACAAGGGCAAAATTGCTGGGATATAATCTTAAACTCCCATATGTGTGTATTGTCGGGTATCCGGAAAATATGAAATTATTATTCCAAAAGCGCAAGCAGGACTATGATTCCTATGAACATTGGCTTGAAAGCATGATTCAATATATCGAAGAAGAAATCTACTATGCCGCCCAGTCTCTTAAAAAGGACATGCTGATGACCTATCAGGGTGAACAGCTTGTCATCTTCCTGGAAACTACTGGGGTAAAGGGAAATGAAAACGCTACAAATTTCCTTGATCTTGTAGAACGGCGCCTGGGAAATCTGCTTCCTGAAGTTGTCATATCCTGGGGCATCGGCAATGCGTTTGAAGGAATTTTAGGATTTGGGGAAAGCTTCCGTCATGCAGGCACTGCTTTAAGCATCGGGCGGCGGAAAAAGGGTCCCGGGCAGCGGATGATGTATGAGCAAACCAGAGTGGACAGAGTGCTGTTAAATTTGGCCGGCAATAAAGAGATGGAAGAAATCATTATGTCAACTATTGAGCCTCTTGTACAATATGACGAGCAGCGGCACATGGATTTGATCGGCACTTTCATCGCCTATAATCAATTTCATGGAAATGTAAGTCAGACAGCGAGATCGCTAAATCTTCACCGGCAGTCCCTGCTGTACCGGCTAAGGAAGATTGAAGCTTTGACTGGTTTATCCCTTATTGATCCGGATGATTTATTTCTTTTGGATCTGAGCATAAAGATTTGGAAAATAGGAGAACATGCCGTTATGGCAGGTCAAGATTAATTTTATTGAAAAAAAGAGAACTGTGGCAAAAATCCTTTATGGATTTTTCCGCAGTTTTTTTTCATTTAAACTTCACAAACCTCGGCCCTGCCCTTCACAGGCTCTCTGCAGCTGTTGGACCCCTTGGACAGGAGAGTCACGAACCATCCGCTCCAATCAAATACAATGCTAAATCAGCATCCATTTTTGACCATCAATCTATTTAAGGAAAATTTCTTATTAAGACTTTAAAGCTATATAATTCTCAATTTTTCGCTAATTTGACTAAAATAAAATTTGAATTTTCATACAATTTTGCGGATGATAGATTTCTTACCCTGACACTATAATGAACCTACAAACTAAATACCCGAAAATTATATACCGGTTTGGTAGGAGGGAGCGCCACCATGTCATTTGGAACAGCAGAGTATAAAAAGAGAATCTTGAAAACAAAAGAAAAAATGGCAGCAGAAGGGATTGAAGTATTGCTTATTACGGATCCCGCTAATATGAATTATTTATCCGGTTACGACGGATGGTCCTTCTACGTGCATCAAATGCTTGTCATCATCATTGATGAGGAACAGCCGATCTGGATTGGCAGGGGGCAGGATGCAAATGGAGCCAAGGTAACGACATGGCTTTATCATGAAAACATCATTCCCTATCCTGACGATTATGTACAATCTGAAACCAAACATCCAATGGATTTTGTGGCAGAAATCTTAAAGCAAATCGGACAGCAAAATCGTTTCATTGGTGTTGAGATGGATAACTATTATTTCACTGCAAAATGCTACGAGCAGCTGAAAAAAGGACTTCCAAATGCTAGTTTCCGGGATGCATCCCTGCTGGTGAACTGGGTCCGCATTATAAAGTCCGATACAGAGATCGAGTATATGAAGAGAGCAGCCAAAATTGTGGAGAAAACAATGGCAGCAGGAATTGAGCTGGTGAATGAAGGTGTACGGGAATGTGATGTGGCAGCGAAAATCTTTCATACACAAATAACAGGCACGGATGAATTCGGAGGGGATTACCCGGCAATCATGCCTCTTCTCCCATCTGGAGAAAGAACTTCCACACCGCACTTAACCTGGACGGACCGGCGTTATAATTCAGGCGAGCTTGTGATCCTGGAGTTGGCCGGATGCTATAAGCGCTACCATTCCCCACTTGCCAGAACCGTTCATATCGGCCAGCCCTCCGAAGAAATCAAAGCACTTTCGGAAGTGGTTGTCGAAGGCTTGAACGCTTGTCTGGATATGATTAAGCCAGGGATTGCCTGCGAAGAAATTGAGGAAGCATGGAAAAAATCGATTGAAAAAAGCGGAATTATAAAGGAATCGCGTCTTGGATATTCCATGGGTCTGAACTATCCTCCAGATTGGGGTGAGCATACAGCGAGCATCCGCAATGGAGATAAAACCATCCTTCAGCCCAATATGACATTCCATTTGATCCCGGGTATCTGGCTTGATCAATACGGTTTCGAAGCAAGTGAATCATTCAGGGTAACCGAAAATGGATGCGAAACATTTGCAGAACTCCCAAGGCACTTATATATAAAAGAAGCATCACTTTCAAAAATTTAGGAGGTGAAGCGGAAGGATGCTAATTTTTACAGAACAGGAACTTAAACAGTATGTGCAGCTGAATAATGAAGCGATTGCTATTGTGGAAGCAGGATTTACGAAACTTGCAGTAGATGAAGCCGTCATGCCGCCGATTATGCGTGTGGACCTGCACGACCAAAATGGGGAAGTGGATGTCAAAACTGCTTATGTAAAAGGGGAAGACATGTTTGCAATCAAAGTATCTTCCGGATTTTTCAATAATTATAAGCTGGGACTTCCAAGCGGAAATGGACTTATGCTCTTGATCAGCACTCAAACAGGCATCCCGCAGGCAATAATGCTGGATAACGGCTATTTGACCGAGGTACGGACAGCCGCAGCGGGAGCGATTGCAGCAAACTATCTCTCCCGTAAAAACATTGAAACAGTAGGCGTAATAGGAGCAGGAAGCCAAGCGAGGTACCAGGTAAGGGCACTAAAACTCGTACGGGATTTTAAAAGAATCCTGGTCTATTCCAGGTCAGAGGATCGTTCGAGAAAGTATGCCGTGGATATGTCCGCCGAATTGGGGATTGAGGTCCAAGTGGCTGAGAGTGCCGAAGCCTTAGTCCGTAATAGTGATACGGTCATTACGACGACTCCGGCAAAAGAACCGGTGATCAAAGCGGAATGGCTTCATCCCGGACTTCATATCACGGCAATGGGATCAGATGCTGAGCATAAGCAGGAGCTTGAAGCTGAAGTCCTTGGCCGGGCGGATAAGCTTATCTGCGATACAAAAGCACAGTGTGCCAGGCTTGGAGAATTGCATCACGCACTTGACAAAGGAATATTAACGAATGAATCGCATGTTATTGAACTGGGTCAATTAACATCCGGAAAGCTGAGCGGGCGGGTAAATGACGAAGAGATTACGGTTTGTGATTTAACTGGTACAGGAGTCCAGGATACTGTCATCGCCCTGTTTGCATACACTGAATTGGTCAAGCGGGAAATCGGATTGATTGTTGAGAACAAAAAAATGGCATTAAAAAACTGAGAAGGAGTGATCGTATGGTAAAAGAAAATGTTCAGGCAGGTACAAAAGCAGTGTGGGCTGGGGAAAAGGAATATTTGGTTCATGGAGCTACCCAGGTGCCGGTCGTACTCAGTGTGGCATATGGCTATGATGATATGGATGAATGGTATGATGTAGCGATTGGAAAGAAAAAAGGCCATATTTACGGAAGAAATACAAATCCAACGGTACAGTCATTTGAAGATAAAGTAAAAATCCTCGAAGGCGCCGAGTCAGCAACAAGCTTCTCGACAGGCATGGCTGCCATCAGCAATACATTATCGACGTTCCTGGTGCCGGGAGACCGCATTGTATCCATGAAGGACACTTATGGCGGAACAAATAAGATTTTCACGGAATTCCTGCCGCGCCAGCAAATCGATGTAGTTCTTTGTGAAACGGGTAATCATGAGCAGATCGAGGCGGAAGTGGCCAAAGGGTGTAAAATTCTTTACCTTGAAACACCGACGAATCCAACCGTTAAGATTACTGATATCGAACGCATGGCAAAAGCAGGACACGAAGCCGGTGCAATCGTGATTGTAGATAATACGTTTGCAACGCCAATGAATCAGAACCCTATTAAACTTGGTGTGGATCTGGTTATCCACAGTGCTACAAAATTCCTCGGCGGTCATGCCGATGCACTTGGCGGAGTCGTATGCGGTCCGCATGATTTAGTAGAAAAAATCTATCATTATCGTGAAATCAACGGTGCCACAATGGATCCGATGGCAGCTTACCTGATGATCCGCGGAATGAAAACGCTTCACCTTCGTGTCCGCCAACAATGTAAAAATGCGATGGCGCTTGCCAAATACCTGCAGACAAAAGATATGGTGGAATCGGTTTATTATCCAGGGTTGGAAACACATCCAAACCATCATATTGCCAAAAAGCAAATGAAGGATTTTGGCGGGATGCTCAGCTTTGCTGTTAAAGGCGGAGTCGATACTGTCCGTGACCTGCTGCCAAAATTGCAATTCGCCAACCGCGCTGCCAACTTAGGCGCTGTTGAAACAACAGTAGGGCCGGCCCGAACAACCAGCCATGTGGAATGTACTCCTGAGGAGCGGGCTGCTGTAGGCATTCCGGAAGGATTAATCCGCGTCTCCTGCGGTATTGAAGAAATTGAGGATATCATTGCAGACTTTGAGCAGGCATTCAGCCATGCAGAAAGTGTATTGCAAGTAAAGTAGATTACTAGTTCCGATCGAGGTGAGAGAGGATGTCAGAACATCATCCTATCGTTAAGCAAGCGAATAATCTGGCTGGACGTCTCGTAGAATGGCGCCGTCATCTTCATCAGCATCCCGAACTCAGCTTTCAAGAGTTCGGGACCTCCCGCTTTGTTGCGGAGGTGCTAAAGGAAATAGGCGGAATCGAAGTAGAAACAGGAGTTGGTCTTGAAACAGGAGTGGTCGGCACTTTGACCTCGGGTGATGGACCAGTCATTGCCCTGAGGGCTGATATGGATGCCTTGCCGATTATGGAGGAAAATAGAACAGGCTATTCGTCCAATACGGAGGGTGTGATGCATGCGTGCGGCCATGATGCACACACCTCCATTCTACTCGGAGCAGCTTCCATTCTTTCTGACCAATTTAAAAAGGGCGAATTGAAAGGAACGGTTAAGTTCATTTTCCAGCCGGCAGAGGAGAGTACTGACGAAAATGGACTTTCCGGGTCGCCTTACATGATCGGAGCAGGGGCTTATGACCAGGCTGACGCGGCCCTTGCCCTACATGTCTGCCCGTGGCTACCCGTCGGGGAAGTTCAAATCAGCGATGGCTACAGCATGGCTAATGTAGATGTATTTGAAGTGAAAATTCATGGCTCCGGCGGCCATGGAGCTTACCCGGAGCTTGGCACAGACCCTATATGGATGCTTGGGCCGGTTATGCAGGCACTGTATGGAATTACGGCAAGGAGAGTCTCAGCGCTGGATGCTGCTGTAATCAGCATAGGCAAAATCCATGCAGGTACAGCAAGCAACATCATTCCGACTGAGGCAGTTATTCAGGGCACTATTCGGAGCTATACACCGGAAATCCGTGAGTTATTGGCATCTGAAATAAAGAAAGCGCTTTCTATAGTGGGGCATCTGGGGGGAACTTTTTCTATGAGCATCCAAAATGGGGAGCCGGCTTTAAAAAATCATCCTGCCGTCAATGAATGGATAACGGACGCCATTATACAGACATATCCAGGCATGGGAATTACAAGGCGCCCATTTGGACTTGGCGGGGAAGATTTTGGCTATGTGACTGAAAAAATACCGGGATCGATGTTTTTCCTAGGTTGTGCACCAAGAGAGGGAGAGCAGCGCGATCTTCATACCCCAATTTTTGATTTGGATGAAGCCTGTTTGCCGATCGGAACAGCCATTTTGGCACAAACAGCGGGCACGTATTTAAAAAAGAGACCGCAGGTACAAAGAGACAAGAATTTGGAGGTGGAGATGCTTGGCACATAAGTTGGCGTTTATAGGATTTGGGGTTGTTGGCCAGGGCTTGGCGGAGATTCTCCGTGATAAAAAGCAGTCCCTGAAACAGAACGAAGGATTTGAAGCTGAAATTGTGGCTATTTCCGATTTGATGAAAGGGTCGATCTACCATCCGGGCGGCCTGGATATCGATACCGTTTTGCAAGTAGTGCAGGAAACCGGGAGTTTGGAAAATTATCCGGAAACACCGGGGCTGATCAGGGAATGGGACAGCATCCGAACAATCCGGGAAACCAATGCAGATACGGTTGTAGAGGTTTCCTATACAGATGTCAAAACCGGGCAGCCTGCCATAGAGCATTGCAAAGCTGCTTTTGAAAAAGGAAAAAATGTGGTGATGACCAATAAAGGTCCTGTTGCTCTTGCGTACCAGGAGCTGTCCCGGCTGGCACAAAAACATAATGTCCAATGGGGATTTGAGGGCACAGTCATGAGTGGCACACCAGCATTACGAATGCCGGCAGCTACTCTGGCCGGGAATGAGATTACGGAAATACGCGGCATATTGAACGGAACAACCAACTACATCCTGACCAAAATGGAGGAGGAGGGCGTTTCGTATGAAGCGGCATTAAAAGAGGCCCAGGAGCTCGGCTATGCGGAGGCAGATCCTGTAAGTGATGTAGAGGGCTATGATGCCAGATATAAGATTGTCATTCTTTCCAACCATGTCATGAATGCTCCTTTATCAGTCGAGGAAGTGGAATGCCAGGGCATTACAGGCATCACGCTGAACGATATTGAAAAGGCGAAGGCAGAAGGGAAGACCTGGAAGCTCATTGCAAAAGCCAAAAAAGAAAACGGAAAGGTGATTGCCTCGATCGCTCCTGAGAAGCTGGATGATACAGATCCTTTAGCTTCCATTGGAGGAGCTGTCAATGCCATTACGTATCAATGCGATTTATTGGGCACAGTCACTTTAAGCGGAGCAGGAGCTGGGAAAATAGAAACCGGATTCTCCCTCCTGATTGACTTAATCTCCATTCATCGACAAAGGCAGCTTGTTTCAATCTAAAACGGAAAGGCGGTAATAAGCATGACCACTCAATTAACCGGACAAAATATGTTTCTCGCAGGCGAATGGACGACAGGCGAAAGATTAATTGAAGTTCGTGATCCGCAGGATAACAGCATCATTGATACTGTACCGGCAGCTTCGAAGGAAGATATGCTGAATTGTATTGAAGAAGCGAAAAAGGGAGCGAAGATTGCCGCTTCCCTGCCTGTTCATCAGCGAATGGCGATTATTAATCGGGCTGCAGACTACATTGAAGCCAGAAAAGAAAAATACGCCAGAACGATTGCAAGGGAAGGAAGCAAAACCATTCGGGAAGCTTCAAAGGAAGTGGAAAGAGCCATTCAGACCTTCCGGATCAGTGCAGAAGAAGCAAGAAGAATTCATGGAGAAACCATTCCGTTTGACCAAATGCCCGGGAGTGAAAACCGCCTGGGATACTACCGCCGTTTCCCGATTGGTATTATAGGAGCCATTACACCTTTTAACGATCCATTAAATCTGGTAGCGCATAAAGTGGGTCCTGCCATTGCTTCCGGGAATGCCATTATCGTAAAGCCCGCTACTGTGACACCACTCAGCGCCCTTTTAATCGCTGAAGCCTTTGAAAAGGCCGGATTGCCGCCTAAAGTGTTATCGGTCATCACTGGTTATGGAAGCGAAATTGGGGATGTTCTTGTTACCCATCCTGCTGTGCGAATGATTACTTTTACTGGAGGCCTGGACGCCGGGGAACAAATTACCCGGAAAGCGGGATTAAAAAAGATAAGTATGGAGCTGGGGTCCAATTCTCCTGTCATTGTGCTGGAGGATGCTGATTTAGAAGAGGCTGTTGAATCAACGGTTTCCGGGGCATTTTGGGCAGCAGGGCAAAATTGCCTCGGTGTCCAAAGAGTGTATATCCAGAATTCCGTTTATGAGGCATTTCAACAGGCATTCGTTGCCAGGACAAATCAATACTGCGTAGGGGATAAGCAATCAGAACTGACGGATATGGGGCCGCTTATTACGGAAAAAGAGGCTGTCCGGGTTGAAAACATGGTTAATGAAGCGAAACAAAAAGGAGCAGCCGTATTAACAGGCGGGAAAAGGAATGGGTCTTTTTACTCTCCTACTGTTCTCGAAAATGTTCCGGAAGATTGCACCATTGCGAAAGAAGAAATTTTTGGTCCGGTTGTACTTTTGTACCAAGTATCTTGTCTTGATGAAGCAATCAGTAAATCGAATGACATAAATTATGGCTTGCAGGCCGGAATATTTACCAGGGATATCGAAAAAGCACATAAGGCCATTGCCAAAATGGATGTAGGCGGAATAATGATCAATGACAGCAGTGACTACCGCATTGATGCGATGCCATTTGGCGGTGTGAAAAATTCAGGGTTAGGCAGGGAAGGAATCAAATTCTCCATTCAGGAGATGACAGAACCGAAAGTAGTCTGCTTTAAATTATCGAACTATTAGAAATTTTTAATTTAATACTGCCAGACAGCCATCAAGCTGCCTGAATATCGTATGAGGAAGAACAATCCGGCTGCTCCGGAGGGTCTTCCTTTCCTTTTAGATAGCTGAAGTCATAATTTATGTCATTCAACAACATTCATATACCTATGAAATGCAGACAGGCTTTATATTAAAAAAACCTATCAAACTTCCATCAGGCACACAGGTGCTAAATCAATGCTTTGATAGAGCCATATAAAAGAAAGATTTAATAAGGAGGATTTTATTTTGAAGAAAAACCGGGACCGCGCTTCATATAACAATCCAGTCTTTAAAATCTCAGCCATAATCGTTGGACTTTTTACCATTTGGGGAGCCTTTTCACCTGATAGTCTTGCTAAAAATGCCTCTATTGTTTTTAACTTTACAAGTAAATCATTTGGATGGCTTTATTTACTCAGTGTAGCTCTTTTTGTTTTCTTCTGTTTATACCTTGCTTTTAGTAAATATGGAAACATAAAACTCGGCCGGGATGGAGAAAAAGCCGAATATTCCTTATTTGCCTGGATCAGTATGCTGTTCAGCGCAGGTTTCGGGGTAGGAATTGTCTTCTGGGGTGTAGCAGAACCGCTGTCTCACTTTTCTTCTCCACCGCTTCCTGGAGTAGAGCCGCAATCAGCAGAAGCCGCACGGGTAGCCATGCGATATTCCTTTTTTAACTGGGGCATTCATCAATGGTCAGTCTTTGCCATTGTCGGACTGGCTCTTGCTTATTATCAATACCGTCATAAAAGGAGGGTTCTTGTAGGCGAAGTATTAAGCGCAAATCACCCCGAAAAAAGAAAAAGGCTGAAGTCAGCAGTTAATATACTGGCTGTCATTGCAACGGTAACGGGAATTGCCACCTCGATGGGAATGGGTGTCCTGCAAATTAATGGCGGCTTGAACTATGTCTTCTCAGTTCCAAACAACCCTTGGGTGCAAATCGGCATTGTTGGCATCATGCTTGCCCTTTATCTTGTTTCAGCTACAACCGGTATTGATAAAGGGATTAAGATTTTGAGTAATACCAACATGATCCTGGTCCTTGCTTTAATGGTGTTCTTCCTGTTCAGGGGCCCCACCGTATTCATATTTGAAAGCTTCGTCCTTGCCATCGGCGACTATATCCAGCATTTTATGGAAATGAGCTTCTATTTGACCCCATACACAGGTGAAACGTGGGTTCAGGATTGGACAGTTTTTTATTGGGCATGGGTGATTGCCTGGTCTCCTTTCGTCGGTTCCTTTGTTGCCCGGATTTCAAAGGGGAGAACGATCAGGGAATTTGTAATAGGTGTAATGGTTGTCCCTCCAGCTATTGGGTTTGTATGGATGGCCATTTTCGGAGGAACGGGATTATACATGGATTTATTCCAGGGTACCGCCATATCCGAAGCTGTTTCGCAAGATGTGACAACTGCCATTTTCGTTCTGTTAAAGGAGTTTCCATTATACACATTGTTATCAGTGATCATGCTGGTCCTAATCGTCATATTCCTTGTAACTTCGGCGGATTCAGCGGTTTTCGTTCTGGGCATGATGACATCAGATGGGGATTTGAATCCATCCAACATGGTAAAAGTGATCTGGGGAGTATTAATGGCCGGGATTACTGCCGTGTTAATTGCCAGCAGCGGATTAAAAGGGCTGCAAACTGCTTCCTTGGTCTCAGCTCTTCCTTTTACGATCATATTGGGCATTATTAGCATATCGCTCTATAAATCATTGTCCAGGGAGAGAAAAGAAGCAAAAGGACAAGCCAAATCGGTTCCCCTGCAGAAAGCCCAGTAATAACTGGTGGAAAAATTCAATTTCTAAAGAGTGTCCTATAACATGCCCTTCAAGCGGTGAACAAATGATTACCCCATTAACCAAAAAACGCTATTCTTTCTGTAATATCATGGAAAGGATAGTGTTTTTTTTTTGTAGGAAGGTTTTAAATGAAGTTATTCAGATTTCACAGGAATTGCAACCTCTTATCATTGACCAAACTTCCTATGATAATTCGCCAAAGCCATAAGGGGGAAAATGTACCGATAGCTATGATAATGGATGTAAAAGCTTCCTGCCATAGCCTGCCCTTTTGGATAGGCTGTCGTCCAATCCTTTTTATTGATTGAATGGGTCAGGTAATGAATTCCTTTTTGAATTGCTTCTGTCGGGTGGTCCTCGGCTGCAATTAAGGCATCCAGTGCCCATGCCGTGTCTGTTAAGGTACTCGCATTCAAAGGAACATATGATTTTTCGCTGTCGCTCAAACAGGATTCCCCCCAGCCGCCATCCTGGTTTTGAATTTCCTTCAGCCAATCAGAGGCCTTTCGGATAGAAGGATGGTCTTTTGAAAGCCCTGCCGCGCAAAGCCCGGTTACGGCTGCCCACGTGCCATAAATATAGCAAATGCCCCATCTGCCATACCAGGAGCCATCTTGTTCCTGATGGTCCAACAGCCAGTTAACCGCTTTTTTATATAAGGGGTCATCAGCTGGCAGATTTGTATAGTTCCCCAAAAACTCCAGCGTCCTCCCGGTCAGGTCGGCAGAGGTTGGGTCTCCAAACATATATTCACCCTTTTCAATTGGCAGGAAGCCGAGCCATGGATTCTCGGTGTTCCTCTCAAAAGATGGCCAGCCGCCATCCTCATTCTGCATAGATAATAGCCACTGAATGCCCCGATCCCAGGCTTCCTGATTGACTGAATCACCCTCCACACTTCTGGCGATCGCTCTTAACGAAGCAGTGGTATCGTCTATATCGGGATTGCGGGTGTTTACGTCGGAAAAGCCCCATCCGCCCGGCAAAGCAATCGGATTATGAATGACCCAATCCCCAAACTGATCATGCTGCCGCTTCAGCAGATAGGTGTTTGCTCTCTTTACAGCAGGATCTTTTGGCGAAAGGCCGGCTAATTGGAGAGCGGTATTTATAAGCGAAGTATTCCAGACACTGGCGTTAGCATATTGCATATGGGGAAGACCGTCGATATCAGTCCTGAGCGATTTTAGTCCTGCGACCGCCTTCTTTATAATTGGATGATCCTTGGCATAGCCAAGAGACAGGAGCGCAAAAATCATTAAAAAGGTTGAGCTGAAATAACTATAGAATGTTCCATCCGGTTCAATCCGCTCGAGCATATATTTTTTGGCCCGGTCCATAGCCAATGAGTGAAACTGTTCAGACAGTCCTAAAAGATCTTCAACTCCTTCTTTGATGAATGATAATAATGACCGGTATTCTGGCTGGATTTCCCATGAAACTGCTCCTGACCTTGTTAATAGCAGATTTGAAAGGTCAGGGCTGCTTTTCGTTTTGATGCTGAACTTTGTTTCTGCCAGAATCAAAATCGGAGCTAAATTCACACGCCCGTACACGGAAAATTGATAAAAGTTTAAAGGAAAGGATAATGGGAGCAGCATAATCTCAACGGGAACCGGAAAGGATTCTGGCCATGGATATTGTCCCGTAGTGGAAAGCATAATTTTTGTAAAAACATTTACGCTTTCCATTCCGCCATGCTCCCGTATAAATTTCCTGGCAGCTTTCATCCTGGGATCTTCCTTCTGAACATAGCCGGAATAAAGAAGCCCGTAATAAGCCTCCAGAGTGGAGGTGGCATTTCCATCCTTTTCATCCTCGAAAATCTTCCAGGCGCCATTTTCCTCTTGCTTGCCTATGATCCTCGCTGCCAGCCCATGTATTAATTTTTCATCATGTATCTCCAGTGTCCTTAATAAAATGATCATATAAGCATCTGTTGAAATGCCGGTTTCAAATGGATAATTCCAGGAACCATCAGGAGACTGGCCTTTTCTTAATAGGGTGATGAGATCGTTAATGCCGGAAATCGTATCAGTCATTTCATGCACATTCCTCTCAAGTAAATTGGATCCTTTAGATACATATTCATATGGCTGAAAGAGAATTCATGGAGGAGGGGATGCTCATCTTTTTTCAAAAGAAACAAGGGAAGTCCCCGATGGGCTGGTTAAAGGAAGAATTAAAGAAAAGGACAGGAACTCAAAAATCGATCCATCTTTCAGATGAGGAGAAGGGGATCCTCGGCTATATTAAACGGGAGACAATGGGCTGGAATCTAAATAATGTCACCAGGACAAAAGCCTATCTTGATTTCTACCGGCAGCATCCGGAAATCCACTGGGCGTTTTTAGGACATATGGTTTCCCGTAATGGCGGCTGGAATATGACCGATTTAAAAGGGGAGATTCTGTCCCGATTAATGCCGGAGAGTGAAAAACATTCCTTCTTTTCCTTTCTGGAAAGAGGGAATTGGCTCATTTTTCAGGATGCCTATCCGCAATTTTTGATTTACCGGGAGAGCCTGAAAAGAAATAAGCCATTATTTTTCCTGTTTCCGTTCCTTAATATTTCCGTCTTCATGGAAACGGTCTGGAGCTGTTTTTGGAGGAAGCCCGACCCTTACCTTATCACCATTGCCCTTGTCATAAATGAACAAAGCTACTTAGAAAAAAGGGTGATTCAAAATCCGCTATATAAACAAGAGGTTTTTCAAAAGCTTGAATTTAAGCTGCAGGAGCTGCTGTCCTTGAATCACATCCTTTTTCCTTATGAAAAGAATGGCATTACCCATATGAAGGGCCAGACATTGAATCATTTTGAATCGCTTCATGAACGGATCCTATTAGGAAAAAAGCTGTATGATGTCCTGTTTAAGGACAAAGAAGAGCTTGCCCTAACAGAACAATGGGCTTATGCTCACCCCCATACCGGTTCAAGGAAGGATTATTGGCCGCATATTTTCAATGATATCCATGAAGGACTGCCAGGCGAGCAATATCAGTTTCAATTAAAATCATGCCAGCTGCGGCCGGGGGGAAGAAGGATTTATAGCCCAGGCCTTGAAACGGCCTGGAAAAATGTGATCCAGCCTGAAGCCGAATCAGGGGATTGGTTTAGAGATTCTCACGTATTAGAGTATTTTCTGGAGTTAGACGATATGATCAATGGGGAGATCCAGCATGCATACTGTAAAACACTTGAAAGGCTCGAGCTCGCAGCCCTTGCCAAAAAAGCCGTCTGGAATTAGAAGCTATATGCCTGCCATGCTATTGGCATCGTTATTAGGCACATACTTAGATCTTTATTTTATCGGGAAGGGAATGTACTACTTCCCGATCCGGCCATTCGCAGCCATCTTTTCAATCAATATTCTGTTCACCCTGGCAGTCCTTCCGAGCTTCATGATTCCTTTATTAAAAATCATGAAAAACCTGAATGGCTGGCTAAAAGGGATGGTTGTTTTGTCCATCAGTTTAGCAATGGCAGCCCTGGAAAGAATGGCAGAGGATATAGGACTGTTTGTCCATGCAGAAAACTGGCATCATTTTTATACCTTTGTGGGATACAGTTTATTTATTGGATTGATCTCTGCTTTTCACAGTTGGATGAATGGCAAGAAACAATGATCAAAAAGCCTATGTGGAAATAGGCTTTTTTCTGTTTCGTTAATCAATTAATCCGTTCTTATTGTCATCGGAAAAAATAGACAACTATTTGTCAGTTAGAATACAAAAATGAGATTTATTAAAGGAAGTTAACACTCTATTTACAAATCGGTGAAGAACCAATTGTTCGACATATTTTTAAAAATCACTTGATATAATGACATTATTTTAAGAAGGAGGGAGATGAAAACAGCTAAGCACGTTCAGGTTTAATACGATTTGACAATCCTTAGCAGCGAGAATACACCCGTCTAAAAAGAAAATCAAGTCAAAATCATTGGGGGAGGAATCATGACGGAGGTTTTACTTTATGTCGGTACATATATTTCCCTTACTTTTGCGTTAGGCTGGCTGATTACGGTTGCTTTTAATCTGTTTTTAAAATGAACACAATCCTCTCACTCCCATAAAACTTCATTCCCATAAACTATAGAGGGTTCTGCGGATTGTGCTCAATCTTCAAGCATCTTTATAACCAGGGAGGTATAAGATTTGTGGATTCTAACACTTTTTTTACATGACAAAGTCAAAATGTTTGAGTATGACAATAAGGATGAAGCCAGAACGGAGTTTGAGAAAGCAAATGGATGTAAGATTCTTTCTGAGATCATACATTACAGGGACTTTGAAAAAAGAGGAAGTTAAAATCCCTGGAGCAAATGAGCAGAATCGTAAAATTCCAGACCTTCTTAACCGGAGGTCTTTTTTTATTTGTCTGAGTTTGTTATCACTGTATACACAAACCTTTTTTTTAAATCGTTTGAAAATAAACAAACATATTAAAGGTATGTTTGTTTTATGTTTGACTAAATTCAAACTTTATTTTATTATGTTTAATATAAAGCAAACAAAGAGATAATTTGTTTATTTTTTAAAGAATTAGGATGTGTTTTGGCTAATGGAATTATCAAATCTATTCTGGGACGTTTCTCTTGAGGAGCTAAAGCAGGGCTATATCGAAGAAAAGGATTCATTTACATGCCTCTTATGCGGGGAAAAGATTGAAAAAGGCATTGTTTATCCATATAAAGATCGGTTTTACGAAGCAGAACGGTATATGCGCATCCATATCGAAACTGCGCATAGCTCGGTGTTTGATTATTTGCTGTCCATGGATAAGAAGCTTACAGGGCTTACCGATCATCAAAAAGGCCTTCTGCAGCTTTTTTATCAGGGAAAGAGCGATAAGGACATTCAGAAAGAACTGGACATGGGGAGTACCTCGACCATTCGCCATCACCGTTTTGCTTTAAAGGAAAAGGAACGGCAGGCGAAGACCTTCCTGGCAATCATGGAATTGCTGAAGGAAAAGGATGAATATGCACCAGCGTTCCTGCCTGTTCATAAAACAGCGACAATGGTGGATGACCGCTACAACATTACAGAGGAAGAACAGGAGAAAATTCTTAAGAAATACTTTCCTGAAGGCACTGATAAACCTCTCGTCAAGTTTCCGCCAAAGGAGAAGCAAAGGCTGATCGTGCTGAGGGAGATTGCCAGCCAGCTTCAGCCTGAGCACACATATGGAGAGAAAGAGTTAAATCAGGCATTGAAGGACTTTTATGAGGATTATGCTCTGATCAGGAGATATTTAATCGACTATGGCTTTTTGGACCGAAAGCTGGATGGCAGTGAGTATTGGCTTAAAAAATAGAATAACGGGGGATTACCATGGAACGCAAAAGAGAATTAAAACAGCAGTTTAAAGAAACGCCTATTGAAGCAGGGGTTTATCAAATAAAGAATAACGTGAACAATAAAATCTTCATCGGCAGCACAAATAATTTAAAAAGCTTGAATGGAGTAAGATTTTCACTCGAAACAAACGGCTACATGCCAAATCGGGAGCTGCAGAACGAGTGGAATCAGTACGGGAAAGAGGCTTTTGAAATCGCCATTTTGGAGAAGCTGAAAAAGAAAAATGATCCGTATTTTAACGAGAAGGAAGCTCTGGAAAAGCTGGAAGAAAAGTGGCTGGATGAGCTGGAGCCTTATGGAGATAAGGGATATAACAAGAAGAAATGACGTGTGGATATTCCACACGTCATTTCTTTAGGCCTGTTTCGCCAGTAAGGATTCCTTCAGCCAATTCTTGCCTTCAACAATCCGGCTGACCATCATGGCCGAAACCGTGTTGCCGGCTGAATTCAAAAGGGTTGCCGGTGCATCAATGATTGTTGAGATAACCGCGATAATCGGCAGCACTTCAGGCGGGAAGCCAAACACGCTTAGAATCAGCATCTCCCCAATCATCCCGCCGCCTGGAATTGCCCCCATAACAGCTCCAACCAGGAAGGAAACAGACAGTATGGTCAGAATACTTGTCATGCTCGACATGTCTTTTCCAAACAAGCTGAACAGGAAAACAATCTTAAACACTCCGCCAAGAACAGAGCCATCTTTATGCGTGTTCGCCCCAAGAGGGATCATCGTCTCGGCAATATCCTGCGGAACACCCATTTTTCTGACAGCCGCAAGGTTAATTGGAATACATGCTGCACTCGAGCATGTGGCAATCGCACTGACAGAAGGTGTGATGGCATTTTTCCAGAAAACCCTGACTCCATCCTTACCGCCAGCCGCAAAGGCATACAGCGTAAAGAAACCAAAGAAGTAAATAAGCGTTAAGACAATATAAAGGACAAACACACGTGCATATCCGCCAAGAATCTGCGGGCCAAGCTCACCTATGATGGTCGCAAAATAACAGCCAAGACCAATTGGCGCATAGTACATCACAAATCCAACAATCTTCATCATGACAGCGGAACCAGAAGAAAGAAGATTCGCAATCGGCTTGCCTTTTTCCCCTGACATCGCAGTTGCCAGTCCGAATAAAATCGAGAACACAATCAGCTGAAGCATGTTATTTTTCGAGAACAGCATCTGGAAATCAGGCACTGTGAACGCCTGGACCAGCTGCCCCAGGAAAGTGACTTCTTCTGCCTCAGGATCGATGGCCGCCTCCGTCATAATGCTTTTAATGGCAGAGATATCCGTGTTTTTCAGCGGATCCACAATGGAAATCCCTATGAAGCCCAGGATAGCGGAAATAACAGCCGTGATGAAAAACACGGTGAAAATTCCGGCCATGATTTTCCCAAGCCTTTTCATTCCGCCCATATTCGCAAGGCTCGAAGCGATGCTAAAAAAGACGAGCGGCACAATGATCATAAACAATAAATTTAAGAATAAATCCCCAAACGGCTTCACAACCGCTGTCTTCGGACCAAAAACCACTCCGGCTATTCCGCCGATCAAGATGGAGAGAAGCAGGAAGATGGTTAATTTGTAATTTGAAAGAACCTTTTTCATGATGTCTCAACCTTTCTATATATTACGAAACTCTATTATATAATTAAATTGTGCCTCAAAAGAAGGTAGGTGGAATATTTCTTAATATTCTGTCTGATTAGTTTCCCTCAGAACAGGAAAGCAGGTCATACTGTATGAAACCCCTACATAAATATTAAACATTATGATGATTTTTCAGCTGAAAGTAATTTTTTTGCGGTAAGCATCACTTTATAGCTTATCAGAAAGGAATTATGCTCATGAAGAAAATAATTAACAGTAAAGCCGCCATCCTGCTTGCAGCTTTTAGCTATCAGACCTATCCGCTTTATTTAAATGGAAGTCTGACCCTGCCAAAAGGATATGAACTGCGGTATGTCATTCGTGCCTTTGCTGATGTCGAGAATCCGGCCGAAAATATTTATGGATTTTTAGCAGAATCAAAGGATAAAATTATTATTGCGTTCCGAGGATACGCTGCCTATCCTTCTGATTTATTAGCATCCTATGACATCTTCCAAATTCCATATCCCTATGTTCCAAATGGAGGAAAAACCTCCCGTGGTTTTTCATGCTTATATCAATCAGCAAGAAATAATTTAATGGAACAATTAAACAAGCTATCTTCCTCTAAAAAGCTGTTTATTACCGGCCATAACTACGGCGGGGCATTATCTGTTTTAGCCGCATTGGATATAGCAGTGAACTCAAAATTTAAAAAGCCATTCGTCTATACGTACGGCAGCCCTCGAATCGGAGATCCCGAATTTGCCATGAAATTTGATCAAAAGGTGAAAAACAGCATACGAGTGGTTAATATACATGACTCTTTCCCAACATTCCCCGAAGTAAGATATCCGCCTCCGTTTACAGAGAAAGGAATAAATTATCAGCATGTCAAAACAGAATACCGGCTCTCTTTCCAGTTAAACAATACACCCCGAAATGACAGCATTAACTGTTATTTTAAATCATTAAGCAGTCTGAATCCCAACTTTGCAGATATACTATGTTCCGAGAACCCTGGTTTTTGCCCGGATACAGTAGTGTGTGTTCCTTTTCAGAGAACATGTTAACCATGGAAAATCGAAAAGTAAAAATGAAAAAGGAGTCCATCCATGAATAACTCAGTCTTTAAGGAAAAGTTCAGCACGGAAGTGGCCATTTTGCTTGCGGGCATGATTCATCAGGCATATCAGCTTTTTGAAACCGGAACACTTTCCCTGCCAAGGGGCTTCAGGCTTCGCCATATTATCCGCGCTCTTGCAGGGGTTGAAGAGCCGGAAGAAGAAGTATTTGGCTTTATCGCAGAATCCGCGGAAGACATCGTGGTAACTTTTCGAGGCACCCGGACATTTAAGGACAATGAGTCGGACCAGGACTTATATCAAGTACCCTATCCTTATGTCAGGGATGCGGGATTCACACACCGTGGTTTTACCTGTATTTACTCCTCGACCCGCAACGAATTAATCAGGGAATTAAACAGGCTTTCCACTGGAAAAAGAGTATTGATTGCTGGCCACAGTTTAGGCGGCAGTTTGGCGGTGCTTGCTGTATTGGATATCGAAGTCAATACCAGGGTTAAAGATCCAATCGTCTATACGTACGGCAGCCCGCGAACTGGAGATCCACTCTTTGCGTCCTTCTTCAGTCAAACGGTACAGAATAGCATACGAATAGTTAATATCCATGACATCATCCCTACTTTACCAGCTCGAGTGTACCCTCCTCCGTTTACAAAGGATGGATTATACTATCGGCATGTGAATAGGAAATATCCGGTTTCATTCCAGCTGAACAGCTTGCCTGTCCGTAATCATGAGATTGTCTGCTATTTTCATAATCTCAGTATGCAGAATCCTGATTATACCAGAGCTTTATGTGCCGGCAGCCCAGGGTTTTGCCCGGATACGGATATTTGTGTTCCGTTTATCGGAAGATGCAGTGGGGAAATTCCATGAGACGGATTCACCTCATAGATTTATATTTGGAAGGTCAATAAGGTATTTGATATTTAATAGTGGTTCAGTAGTAAATTCTTTCATGATTAGCTAGTATGAAATTGAAAATCACTCATTCCTAAGGAAGGGACCAGCACCATTTGACATCGATCAGTAAATATCTTACAGTAAAATTATCCATAGTCGAAAGGGTGAAGAAAAGCACATGATCCTATAATCCTGGCTTTAGAGAAAATCGATATTATAGCCTCAGGTTCAGTTCTGAAATGTGTTGGAATGGGCTTATTTATCGATTGTTTTCTGAGATAGGATTAATGTGGTGTGCTTTTTGACTTGAAAAAAGGCTGAATTAATCGAAAAGCCTATTTAAGTCTATTTATGTGCTGCATGCCTCCTGTCTCGGAAAGTCGAGATAGGAGGCTTTTTGTTTGGGTGAAATTTTGGTGTTCGGAGGGAACAGTATGGAATTTAAATTACAGGAAATAAATCTTGCCAGTAAAGATACAGGCCCATATGGAATCGCTGTTTCAGACAAGGGAGAGGTCTGGTTTACGCAGCATAAAGCCAATAAAATATGCTGCATCGGATTGGATGGGGAAATGACCGAGTACCCGCTGCCGACAGCGAACGCAAAAGTCATGTGTGTAATGGTGTCATCAAAAGGTGAAGTCTGGTTTACCGAGAATGCAGCCAACAGCATTGGGAGAATGACGAAGGAAGGTACTATTCAAGAATATCCCTTGCCCAATCCTGATTCAGCACCCTATGGGATTACTGAAGGGCGGAATGGAGATATCTGGTTTACCGAAATGAATGGAAACCGTATTGGACGGATTAAGGATGATGGTTCTATCCACGAATACAATCTTCCTGTTCAAGGTTCGTATCCAGCATTTATAACGCTGGGATCTGATGATGCCCTATGGTTCACAGAAAACCAAAATAATGCCATCGGAAGAATTACGGAAAATGGAGAAGTGACAGAGTTTAAAGTTCCTACACCTGCTTCTGGGCCGGTTGGAATTACGAAAGGAAACGATGGTGCACTTTGGTTTGTGGAGATTATCGGCAATAAAATAGGCCGTATCAGCCCTTCTGGAGATATCACAGAATTTGAAATTCCAACTGCGAACGCCCGCCCGCATGCCATCACAGCAGGGGCAGGAAACGATTTATGGTTCACGGAGTGGGGAGCAAATAAAATCGGAAGAATTACAGACAACGGGATGATTGAGGAGTATCCGATTGAAACTCCAAATGCTGAACCGCATGGGATTTCAAGCAGCGATGGGAAGACCATCTGGTTTGCACTGGAGTGTGACAGGATTGGGAAAATCACTAGAATCGATTAATTGAGGGTGTGAATTGGTTGTAATTAGCGCATTGTGATTCAAAAAAGCAAAAATAAAATAATTTTCCAAATAGAAGTAAACATAGTATAAAATATAGAAAACAAAGACATATATTAATCATTAAGAAAGGAATCATAACGATGACAAAATTATATTATAGTGGTTTAAAATATGGAGAAAGTGATGTTGAAATAAAATTATTGGTGGATATACAAAATGATTGGTTTGAGATAACACATACAAAAGAAGTGTCCCAGGTAATGAATAAATCAAAAGGTGAATATATCATAGTAAAGCGGAACACCTTGAAATTTGAGGTTGTTTCATAATACGAACAAAAACTGAAATTAAATGTAAAAAACGCAAGCCCGTTATTTGGCTTGCGTTTTTGTATGCTAATTTATTGTGATATTAGTTGTGAATTCACTTGAACTAGCGTTTTGCACCTCACAAGCATCAAAATCAAGGAAGTTCAGGAGAGGTTGGTATTATAGGCTGTTCTTGGAAAAATATTTCCGGGTATTTTCACGTACTTGATTTGGCAAGACACGATCAAGCTCTTCATTTAGCCATGAAAGTGTTTTACTGCGCAAAAAATCACGCATTTTTTCTTCGGCTGAGAGCATAACTAAATTGATGGTGCAAGAGGAGGGAGCCGAAGAGCAGATATTTTCTCTATACAAGTAACCATTATCTTTAATGTTTTTGCATTGAAAAATCGGCTTGGGACCTTCAACTGCTTCAATTACATCCCAAAAAGATATTTCTTCTGGAGATTTAGCGAGTTTATAACCGCCCTTAACTCCAGGAACTGAACTGACTATACCTTTTTTTGATAATTTACTGAAAATCTTTGAAAGATATGTTTCGGAAATCCCTTGGAAAGTGGAGAGTTCCTTTATGCCAATGGAAGAATCCTCTTCATTATCAATTAAATATACAAGGCAGTGAAGTGCATATTCAACCCCAATACTATATTGCATTACGAACACCTCTTCATAAATGAGATTCATTTATCTTAAGAATCTTTAAGTTCTTTGTCAAACAGGGTCAGTTGGAATCAATTAACATGAAAAGTTGTTTGACATAATAAAGTGTACAATTTATTATAGATAATATCAATCGCTGATTGATGCTATCCACAATTGAAATTTCAAAATGCGGTTCAATTATTTGTTGAATCAGCTTTTAAGGAGGAATTGATATTGGAACAACGAATTGATTATTACAATTTAGCACCAGAGGCAATGAAAATAATGATGGAAATGGAGAAGTATACGAAAACGACAGGTTTAGACCGTAAACTTCGTGAACTTATAAAAATTCGGGCTTCACAAATAAATGGCTGTGCCTATTGCATTAACATGCATACAGCTGATGCGAGAAAAATGGGAGAAACGGAACAGCGTTTATATTGCATCAGTGCATGGAGAGAGTGCACATTTTACACCGAAGCAGAAAAAGCAGCTCTTGAATTAACTGAGCACATAACTTTAATCCCGGAGAAACGAGTGCCAGATGAGCTTTATCAGCGAGTACGTGAACATTATGATGAGAAACAATATATTGACCTTGTTTTACTCATCAATCAAATCAACAGCTGGAATAGAATTTCAATTGCAATGGGGAATGTTGCAACTGAAAAATAATATCTCTAACAGTTCCTTGTCTTAATGATAGTCTTTTTTTAAGGGTAACTTACCTTCTAGTAAGTAAAGGAACAGTGATCCTTCAAGACGAAAGAGAAGGGCAAAGACTAGCGTTGCAGAAAAAGTCATTGCCAGGCTCATAAAGTTCGCCCTTAATGCAAAAGCTACTTGTGGAAATATTGAAGCAAAAAAAACTAATCCATTATAAAAAGGGGAGTTTTAAGAATGATGAAAATAGAAAAGAATTTATACACTGCTACTGTAAATGTTCAAGGCGGAAGAGATGGGAAAGCGGTATCTGACGATAACAATCTGAATGTAGACTTGAGATATCCAAAGGAATTAGGCGGGGATGGAGCTGGAACCAATCCGGAGCAGCTGTTCGCTGCAGGGTTTGCCGCATGCTTCCAGGGAGCGATGGGCACTGTCCTGAGGAAAAGGAACATTAAAACAGACGGTATAAATATTGCTTCACAAGTTACGCTTGGCAAGGATGCGAACGAAGGATACGTGCTGGCCATTACAATGGATATCACTGTAAAGGGCGTTGAAACAAGCGTGGCAGAAGAAGTCGTTGCGGAAGCTCATAAGGTTTGTCCTTATGCTAAAGCAACTCAAGGTAATATCGAAGTAATCTCCAACGTTGTTGGTTAATCAGCTTCCGGGATCACCCAAAGAGTGCCTATCTTTTAAGAAGATAGGCACTCTTTTTTGCATTAGGAATTAGGTTTTGTTTAACCTATTTTTCATAAAATGATTCTTAATCCATTTTATAATAAGAAGGAGCGGCAGATACACATATACAAAACCAATTCCCACATTAGAAGTAAAATTGACAAGATAATCAATGCTCTTAAATTCCTGAAGGTATACAGAAACAATGATCTCTGCAATAAGTAAGAATAGCAAAGTCGTTTTAGGAGGAATTGAGAAAGTTCTTTTTGCGATTCTTGTACATGCCCACAAAGAAATACATATAGGGGATATGATCACTAACAGCCAAATAAAGATGAATACATATTCAAATCTTTCCAGGAAAGAGAATTTAACGATCTTAACCATCATAAGAGTGGGCCAGGGTAAATGCTGTAATACCTCTTGATTAAAGTATAAGAAAGATATTAACGTTATAATTAGGTACACAATGAGAGTATATATATTGCCAAGATACGCCCATTTTGAAATATCTCTGTTATTTGAACTCCTAAGGAAGGGATAATACATCAGGATCCACTCGAAACCAAGAAAAAGCAGGGCATACCCTTTAGAAGATAAAAATAGCTCACTGAGGGAATGACTGAAGGCGGGGAGCAGATAAATATAATTCGTGTGCTTCAATGGAAAATAGATTAAAAAGAACAGAAAAGAAGGCAAAATAACTCCCCAGAAGCTAAAGCCGGTTAGACTGCGGAAGCCGCTTGAGATAATATAATAAAATGTGAGTCCGAAAACGAAACATAGCTGCCATGTTTTTATTGAAGGATACACCCATATTTGGATGACCTCAATATAAGCACGGAGGACTGTCAAAGAAGCCAGCCAGAAATAAACCAATGCCATGACAGACATTATGCTGCCAATCGCTTTTCCAAAGCAATACTGATGAACAGCTACTAAATCATTAGTTCCCCCGCCTAATAGCTTAAAAATAATATAGAGTATGATATGGGTTGCAGCCCAGGTTATAATTAAAGAAATCCAGGCGTCCTGCTCAGCATGTTTAATAACCTGGCTTTGAAAATTTAGGATGCCAACTCCGGTTTGTGAAGAGTGAATGAGAAAAAATGTGAAAAAAGCCGAAACTTGAAATTGTTTTTCTACTTTTACGTTCACTAATTTCCCACCCCAGTTTGCCTAACTGCAATTTTGGTATTTACCTCATATGTCATATTAGGATATATCCGATCGTAAAAACTTTTTTCAGAATAATTTCTGTGATTTGCTTTATACACTCTTCCTATACCTAAAGGATCTACACCATTTGTTTGAAAATCCTTTAGAAGTAATTCAGCATCGTTTGAAATTGATTTCTGTAAGGCGGTTTTAAATAATTTAAGATCCTTTTCATCTTCTAAATTGATCCATTCAGGCAAAGCATCAAGTTCTACATCTAAATTTAGGCTAACTCTAACTTGTTCCCTGAGGTTCTCCTTTATGAATTTCACCTTGTGTTTTCCATAGTTTGTTCTGACCCCAATATTTGCTTTGTGTCCATGCATGTTGAGGTCAAAACTGTATACTCCCATTTTGTTTTTATCCGTCATTAATTTTAATAAGAAGGTTTCTTTTTCGGAAATCCTAAGTGCTAATTTTTCACCTCTAAAAATCCCCATACCATCGACTTTAATTTGCCCTTTAGAATCAACTGTAAGATTTGGAAAGGACATATCAATTCCACTGCCAAAAAACTGGTCATACATTACATGGGAGTTAGATTCAGGAATTCCTTCATTTTCAATACTTTTATCAATCAAATTCATTAAGAATAGCGGACTCTCATTAAGTGTTTTATTTAGTATTAAATCTGGACTTCCATCTGTAATGGCAATTCTTACTATGCCAATTTTTGGATCCTTACAGATGGGGTCTAATATGGAAGCTAAACCATCTCTGCTTAGTTGATCCCCAAATATCATTACCCTTACTTGACCTATTTCAAAGGGAAATTGAGATTTATGGCTAAGCTCTTCCTGCAGGCTGGATGGATTTTTTGCGGCAGCTGTGATCAATACAGGTTTATCACTCTCGGCATAATTTGGATAAACAGCACTTGCTTTTAGCAGCTCTTCTTCTTTGTCATATCCCACATTATGCATCAAAGAAATTTCATTAATTATATTGTGGGGTACACATCCAGCCAGGGTTAGAGCAAGAACAACAATACTCACTTTAAGAAATGTGTTATTCGTCATTAAGATCTACCTTCTTTTTGTTTCTCTCTTTTGGTGAATATTTAATTTTATCTTTAGGTCTCAAATAATCCGGCCTTTTGTTTAATTTGGTATAAGGGGGCCTTATGATACTATCCGCAAGACTATTGATGCGAAACGGGTGCAAAGGAACCATGTAAGGAGTATCAAATGATTTTAATTTAAACAAATGACAAAGCAGCACAACAAAGCCTACCATAATACCCAGCCCGCCCAGGAATGATGACATGATGATAAAGGGAAATCTTAATAATCTAATGGTGTTGGACATCACGATAGTTGGTGTTGTGAATGAAGCTAAGGCTGATAAAGCGACAATGATTAATAAAATATTACTTGTCAGTGCTGCCATTACAGCTGCCTGTCCAATGACAATACCGCCAACAATGCCCAATGTCTGTCCTACTTTAGTAGGCAATCGGGCTCCTGCCTCTCTTAATAATTCAATGGTCAATTCTAAAAAAAGAACTTCCAGCAGCGGCGGAAATGGAACGTTAGCTCTGGACTCTATTAGCGGACCCAGTAAATCCGCGGGAACCACCTCATAATGAAATGTCACAACCGCAACATAAATGGCGGAAGAAAAGATTGAAAAGATGATCGCAAGTATTCGAGTAAAACGGAAGAAAGACCCGATAATCCAGTTATAATAATAATCTTCAGATGAGAGAAAAAAATCGAAAATGGTAGTAGGCCCGGATACTGCGTATGGTGAACCATCACTAAAGATAACGACCTGGCCGGAAGTGAGTGAATAAGAAATTCGATCCAGCCTCTCAGAAGAAAAGTAAAGCGGAAAAGGAGTATAAGAATTTTCCTTAATTAGCTGGATTAACGCAGATGTATCCCAAATAATATCAAAATCGATCTCAGAGAGCCTTTTCTTTACAAATTTTATATGCTGTTCATTTGTAATGCCATCTAAATAAACAATCATTACTCTTGTTTTTGACAGTGTGCCCAGCACAATCTCTTCAGTAGTTAATAAAGGAGATTTTACCTTAGTTCGAAGTAAAAGAATATTCGTATCAAGGCTCTCAACAAACCCTAATTTTGGACCGATAACATTAAATTCATTCTCAGTTTCGTTAGACTCTCTTATCCCTTTAGATAAATTGCTTACATTCACTAATAGACAATCTTCAGAGGTATTCTCAAATTTAATTAGGACATATCCCTGGTGAATTTTCTCTTCGATTTCTTTTGCTTCCTTTGTTCTGATAACCTCTTCAAGCGGCAGGCTGTTTTTAAATTGATTCATATCAAAAGCCTGGTCAGTCTTTTTTTCGCACTCATTAATATATGGAAGAAATACATGCTCCATCGTCTTGTGATCGATCAGTGAAGTGAAGTATAAAATGACTATCTGGACTCCGGAAAGACTTTTTTGAATTTCTTTAAAATCAGATGATTTTTTGGCTCTATTCACTATTTCGGCAGGTGCTTGATTTTCTGCAGGATTCAGATTGGTGTTTTCCATTTTCATAAACAAATGTACTCCTAACATGTGTTACTACTTATTATTATTACTATCAAAAATTGTATGCACTTTAACATTTTTATTATGGCTGTATGTTTATTTGCACAATGTGGCCATATCTTTGAAAAAGAAACGGAAATAATAGAAAATGAAAAGGACTTGATATATAACTGTATGATCATTTTTATTTAGGAGTGGGAAGATGAGAGATATTTCGATCTTAATTGCGGATGATGAGGAGGACATTGCTGATCTGATTGCCATCCATTTAGAAAAAGAAGGGTATCATGTTATTAAAGTTTCAGATGGACAAGAGGCTGTTCGTGTTGTCGGGACTCAACCGATTGATTTGCTGATTTTGGATATTATGATGCCGAAAATGGACGGATATGAAGTAACCCGCCGCATTCGCGAGCAGCATAACATGCCCATCATCTTTTTGAGTGCTAAAACCTCTGATTTTGATAAAGTTCAGGGACTGGTCATTGGAGCAGATGATTATATGACAAAACCATTCACTCCGATCGAATTGGTTGCCCGTGTAAATGCTCAGCTCCGGCGTTTTATACAGCTGAATCAGCCGAAAGCAGATCATAAAACCTGGCTGGAATATGGCGGGTTAGTGATTACACCTGATCAGCGCACAGTGACCCTATATGGTGAAAGCATTGAGCTTACGCCGAAAGAGTTTGATATTTTGTATTTACTCGCGAGTCATCCAAAAAAGGTGTACAGTGTGGAAAATATTTTTCAGCAGGTGTGGGGAGAAGCCTACTTTGAAAGCGGCAATACAGTCATGGTACATATTCGCACGCTGCGGAAAAAACTGGAAGAAGGCAGACAGAACCACAAATGGATAAAAACCGTGTGGGGAGTCGGGTATTCCTTCAATGGGTAAAATGGTGCGCAGCTTTCGTTCAAAAATGGTGCTTTTATTTGGTTTGAGTATGATTTTTTCTGGACTTATAACGTTTATAGTCTTTAAATCACTCCAATTCTATTATCATGCGAATGCCCAGTTTGGTGACCGGCTGGAATATTATCGGAAAATTATGAAACAATTTGGCGACATTAACGTCTTTTTACTGCTGTTTATCCCGCTTTCGTTCATGTTCTTTTATTTACTCACGAAGCGATATTCCAGCTATTTTAACGAGATTTCAACCGGAATCCATCATCTCTCCCGGGGAGACTTTTCACATCA
The DNA here is from genome assembly GCF_017303275.1 of Bacillus sp. NTK034. Lineage (GTDB taxonomy): Bacteria > Bacillota > Bacilli > Bacillales > Cytobacillaceae > Cytobacillus. The sequence goes on from NZ_JAFKOJ010000010.1 coordinate 126,772, forward strand.
AGTTCAGATAGAGTCAAATGATGAATTTCGGGATATTGCCCATGATATTAATCTGGCAAGTGAAAAATTGAAACAAGCTGTTGAAAGAGGAGATTTTTCGGAAAGCAGCAAGGATCAATTGGTCGTAAATCTGGCTCATGATTTGCGGACCCCGCTTACCTCTGTTTTAGGATATTTGGATTTGATCCTTAAGGATGAGAGCTTGACTGAAGAACAAGTCCGGCATTTTTTGACCATTGCCTTTACGAAATCTCAGCGTTTAGAAAGGCTGATTGATGAATTATTCGAAATAACCAGAATGAATTATGGCATGCTTCCAGTTGAAAGAAAGAGCCTAAATTTAACGGACCTGCTTAATCAATTAAAGGAAGAACTGTATCCTGCATTCAAAAAGAATCATTTGGCTGCCCGTATGGATAGCACACCCCATTTGCCCATTTTGGGTGATGGTGAATTGATAGCACGTGTGTTTGAAAATCTACTAACGAATGCCATCCGTTATGGAAATGAAGGCCAGTATGTCGATATTAACGGCAAGATTGATGGGGATGAAGCGGTCGTTCAGGTTGTGAATTATGGAGACAGCGTTCCTCCGGAGGAACTCCCGCATCTCTTTGATATGTTCTATACCGGTGACAAAGCACGAACGCATCAGGAAGACAGCACCGGTCTTGGCCTGTTCATAGTGAAGAATATTGTGGAGCAGCATAATGGAACCATTACGGTTGAGAGCAATGTCATCAGGACCATTTTTGAAGTTCGTCTGCCAAAGGAAAGTGAACGAATGACTGAAGATTAGCTGTTAGTACAGGTTTTAAGAAAAATTTAAAATTTACCCTACTCTTTTTTTAAATAGTTTTTCCTATTCTTTAAGCAAGGAAGAATAAGGAGGAAGCTGAAAAATGAAGAAGTGGGGTTTTTTACTATTAGTTTGCCTGGGGTTAACATTCGTAAATGTGGATTCTTTCTTTGAACCAAAAGTAAAAATACAAAATGATGATCAATATGAAAGTGACATAGAGGATAGAAGGACCTCTGAACATAGCCAAAAAGAGATAACAGAAGAACAAATCTATCAGGGAAATTTGCTTTTGGTTAATAATAAATATCCGGTTCACCCGGAGAGTATTAAATCAGATGTCATCAATCTATCTGAGCAAAGTGAACATACAAGGGGATATGGCTTGTTAAACAGCGAAATATATCTGTCTGAGGACGTTGCACGTGAATTTTCAGAGATGATGGCTGCAGCAGAAATGGAAGGAGTTCGAAATTTCTCTATAACCAGCGGCTTTCGAGGCTTAGAAGAACAAAGTGTGCTTTATCAGGAGATGGGTTCTGATTATGCCTTGCCGGCTGGCTATAGCGAGCATAATTTGGGTTTATCGCTTGATGTAGGATCTACTCAAATGAAAATGGCCGATGCACCTGAAGGAAAGTGGATCGAAGAAAATGCCTGGAAACACGGGTTCATCCTGCGCTATCCAAAGGACAAGACAGACGTAACAGGAATTCAATATGAACCCTGGCATATCCGCTATGTTGGCCTGCCGCATAGTGCGATTATGAAGGAAAAAAATTTTGCTTTAGAGGAATATTTAGATTATCTAAAAGAAGAAAAACAAATCTCTGTGAGTATGAATGGGGAAACATACACAATTACTTATTACCCGATACCTGAAACCAGGACGATTAACGTACCGGACGATAGCTATTATGAGATTTCAGGCAACAATATGGATGGTGTATTTGTGACCGTCTTCGAATGATAAGTGAAAAATTTAAGGCCATTTTAGTAATTCATGAAAGGGCGCTTTTCTTGAATTAGAGATGCACTTTCTTCATGTAAATGGCCCTTATATTGAAAAAGAGGCAAAATAATAGTTAGGGTTAAATTAGAAATATAAAACTTCAAAACCTTCCTTTTCTAATGTTGAATAGGCGGAAGGTTTTGAAGATTATTTGTGGTTTTTATGCATACATATAGTTCATTCATATCGTTAACAGCTGCATAAAAGACATCCTTTACATCGAAAATATTTTTTCTTTCTAATTCCTCAAAAAGCCATGATTCATTTAAATTTCTTGAGTGCAGGACTTTTTCATAAATCTCTCCATCAATAACAACTGGTACATCAATGCCCTTATTAAAAATATTCGGTTGAGGATGAATATGTTCGACTCGTGCAGCTTCCTTTTCAGGATACATTTTAACAGATAGATTTCCATTTGCTTCAACTATAGCTAATTCAACATCCTTTACATTAAAAATTTGATGTTCTCTTAACATCTGTAAAATGGTATCAATCGAATATTGTATTTTTTTCATTTTGTTCACTAAAAATTGTCCTTGATAAATGACAATTGTAGGTTCAAATGTTAACAAACGGCCTATTTTACGATTTTTTATTTTCCAGGTTGCTATTAATTTCTGCAGTAAAGCTATTGCAATAATGGCAATCGCTGTATATATATGATTAATCTTTGGGTCTGCAATATCAGCACCAACTACAGCACCCAAAGTTAAAATTACTAAAAAATCAAATACCGGCAATTCACCTATGGAGCGTTTTCCCATATAAAGTGTTGCAAATAGTGCTAGTGGCAAAATGGTGACAATTCGTCCTAGGACTTTTAATATTTGAAATGCATATTCCATAAAATCACCTCATATAGGGAACTTTACATTTTAATATGACACAGATAATTATTAATTATTTGCATGTCCATCTATTAAATGCCAAATACAGATTGCGCTCTGAAGCAAAACAGCAATTAAGAGAGAGATTTTTTTTTGAATTTTGACTCTTGATCAATCATCTTGACACTTACCTATTAGTAAGTTACTATCGGGATATGGAAAACAGAAAAAAACAAATTGTAGACTTAGCCATTAAATTGATACAGCAAAAAGGGTATGTAGCTTTCAGCTATGATGACATTTCTAAACAGCTTGGAGTGACCAAAGCAAGTATTCACTATCACTTTGAGAAGAAGGAGGACTTAGGAGTCGCAGTTACAGAACGTATTTTATTGAAACTGCAGGAATCTTTAATGTTAATTAAAAATTCGCCGGCTCCTGCTGAAGAGAAAATGAAGCGGCTCATTCAGCAGCAAGCTCAAAGATTCGAGTGTACTGAAATCTGTCCTATTTCTTCGCTGCAGACGGATTATGAATCTTTGCCATCTGCTGTACAAGAAAAGATTGAGGAAGTCAGCAGACTGGAACTCAATGTAATGAAAGAATTAGTAGCGGAGGCACAAACGGCAAATATCATAAATAGCTCTGAAGATGTCCATCAAGTAGCGGTAACGATATTATCAAGTGTTAAAGGAGCTTTATTATACAGACGGGTTCTGGGTGATGATGTATTAGCCGAAGTACTAAATCAGTTAAATCGATTCTTAAAAAAACCGTAGAAACGGTTTTTTTAAAGAGAAATACTTACCTTCTAGTAAGTAAATAATATTCAATTTCAGTAGCTTTGTTTTTATTAGGTTGGGTTAATAGTTGATGGGGAGTCGGGTGATTGTAATTGATAAAGACTTAAAGCTTACCTTCCAGTAAGTAATTTTTAATTTTATTTTGAAAAATTTAGTTATAGAAAGTGGGGATTTCAGCAGTGAAAAGAATGCTATTGGTATCTCTTTTGATGTCGTGCGGGGCTACCTTTATTACCCCGTTATTCCCTTTATATAGTGAGGCTTACCGGCTGAACAGTCTGCAAATCACGATCTTGTTTGCCATATATGCTGCATTCCTATTGCCTGTTTTGTTCATTGCGGGAGAAAAAGGCAGCACGTGGGGATTAAAAAGGGTTGTTCGCTTCAGTATATGGATATCCATCGCATCTACCTTATTCTTCATGGCTGGCAATCATTCCTGGATGCTCTATGTTGCCAGATCATTGGAAGGAATCGCATACGGAGCCTTTACAGGTACAGCTGCTGCTTTTCTAATGAAGCAAACTCTTCCCAGCCAAATAGGTGCAGCTCTCAAATTATCAGGTGTTACGATTCTCATTGGTTTCGGGCTGGGACCAGCTATCGCGGGTTTGATCCTGCAATATATACATTTCCAGCCACTCCATTTGCCATTTTGGATTTTGCTCGTCCTGCTTATCATCTCACTAATTGTGCTGGAATCTATTCCTAAAGATGCTGTTTCCAGTGAACAAAAACGTGAAAAAACAAAGATATCGCTTGGAGTGCCAGACAATATTCGTTCTCCATTTATCTCAATGGCCGGATTGCCTATCTTCACAGTTTTCACAATTCAAGGAATCGCGTTTGCTCTTATTCCTAATTTCGTAAAGAATGTCATTCATACGTCTAACCTTGCTGTTTCAGGATTAATCATTTTCGTGCTTCTCAGTGGAGCAGCTTTGGCTCAGTTCATTCCTTGGCCAAGTCACCCCATTACACGTATGAGATTCGGCATCCTGCTTCTTGCGATAGGGTCATGGGTTATTGTTTCTTCTGGTTTAACATCAAGTTTGCCGCTGCTCTGGGCAGGCATTTTCATCCAGTCTATCGGGGGCGGATGGACTTTTCAAATTGCCTTGCGACTTGCCGGACAGTTACCGGAGCCCAAAGAGCGGGCACGAGTCATTTCTGCATTTTACTTGTGCGCATATTCTGGATTTATTGTTCCAGTAATTGGAGTCGGAGCGCTTACCCAATTTTACAGTTTGAACCATTCGCTGATCGTTCTGAACCTGTTTGCTGCATTTATTGTTATATATGTGCTGCTGTATTCCGTCAGATATAATCGCACATATTCGGACATGATAAAACCCTAAGCTCTTCCAACCTAATCAAGAGTGCATTAAAATCCCAGCTGCCGATTCGGCAGCTTTTTTTCTGCTATTAAAAGGGAGTTTAGTTTGAGAAGAGTGCTTACATAATAATAAGTGTGATGCTGAGTAATATTAATTGATATCTTCAGGAGATGGCAATTAGTTTGCTGCTCTTTAAAAGGGGATTACAGGAAGAGAACACCTATAAGAAACATGGTAAGGGGCTTGAATAGAATGGCGACATCTATAGAAAGGCTATTATGGAGTATTGCACTTCCCGGTTTTGGGCAATTTTTAAATGGAAAACTGATAAAGGGATTGGTTATTGTATTTTTAGAGTTCCTTATCAATGTACAAGCGAATTTCAATGGGGTCATTATTTCAAGTTTTCATGGAGATATTGAGAAGGCAATAGCAGAAACCGATTATTTGTGGCTGATGTTTTATCCTTGTTTGTATTTCTTTGCGATGTGGGATTCTTTTAAAGATGCAGGAGGAGGGAAAAACAGTTATTCTTTTCTTCCGTTTGTGTCTTCAGCTTACTTTGTTACGGTGGGGTGTATATATTCCTCTACCTTTAAGCTTTTTGGGGTATTATTAGGGCCAATTTGGCTTCCAATATTGTGTGTAATACCAGGTGTCAGTGTGGGTGTTATTTTAATGAAGATAATAAGGAAAAAAAACATTGAATACTTTTAAAGAAGGAGGCACTTATTGTTAAGCTCTGTAATGATGACATGTCATATATTTATAGGTAATACAATATAAGGAAAAGATTATCAATTTTAAAAAGAGGTGCTGACCCCAGCTGCGTAAAGCGTTAGTGAATGAGGGGGCAGGCACCTTTTTTTAAATCCTATAAATACAAGATCCTTTTTAGGAAACATGTACTCGTGGTATTTAGATGTTTTTTTGCTATGCTAAAAGAACATATAATTGATACCATTTTTTGATTGTTACCATCTCTAAAGTATGTGCCGAGAAGTAATCATTTCTTGTTTAACACCTGGCGCGATCTCTATTTATGTGACCAATTAGAAACAGGTGGTTCATTAAACCAATTTTTCCTTATTAATAACTTCAGCCCTTTCTCTGAGTACTTTTCAATCATCTTGATTAGTTCCTTTAAAGAATCTATATGATCTTTTTTATAACTGGATACAATTGCAGTTTGCAGGTTGATTATACTGACTGGATTTAGGAACATTATTAGATTTGCCATTAATTTATCCGAAAAAGGGGATTCCTTTACTTTATTAACGTGAGCCTCTAGGCCAGTTGTAGTTGGAATTCCATTTTCTCTATAGATATCGGATAATGAGGCTGATTGATGAAATGCTAACTTCTTCCCCTCTAGTATAAATTTCTTTGTGTCCATATCCTCTGCAACTTCAGAAAAACCGGTGCAAAGAGCAACTCCAACATTGTTACATTGAACTGAACTGAACATATTTGCCAATTCTACTGCATTAAGAGGACGTTGCTGAGTTGATGCAACTTTGAATAGTTTCCCATCTCTTTCATCTGCTTTTTTGTAAGAGAAGGAATTATTTTGTAAAAGATCTTTATCTTTAAGTAACTTTAATAAAGAAAAATCTATTTGAATGACATTATTGAGTAGTTTTTGATAAAATTCTTTAACTTTATAATCTGTTAACTCAACATATTGAACAGTAAGCGCTCGCAATCCGTTACTCGCTATATGTTTTAAAATTTCTATAATTAATTGGTCAGAAAATAGCTTTGTTGTTGCACTATATAGATCATCGTCCTTGAAGAAAGGTGTATCTTTATATCCCTCCTCAGACAATAATTGAATAGATTCTTGTTCTTGATATGTAGAGATTTCGTATATTTCATTTAAAATATTTCTTAAATCAGTATCTTCAGCAGTCTTACTTAGATATTTTAATAATAAATTGATCATGTTTGAACTTGATTGTAAATACCATAGGAAACCTAATTCATTTACGTTCATGTTATACCCCCTAAAGATCCCATTTCTTTTTTTTAGTTTGTCATTTAAAATTCTTGATTATTCACATAACAGTATTTCTTCTTATTTGCATATATAGTTTCCCTGTAAAGAACTGTCCTATATGAATCAAACTTATTTTTCTGGACGAGATCAAGTTCCAAGTACCTAGCCTGAATACTAGACTAATCTTAAAATGCGAACTTGAAGGATAATCGAATAAGGATAAAGAAATTATTTTATGTTAATATACTTGTAACAAAAATTTATAGGGAACTTAGAGTTCCTCAGTATATTTGTGTGTCAGTGCACCTGTTACCACACGTATTTTGGAGGTAAGATTGAGATGGCAAGGAAAAAGGAATTTGATGAAGGTGCCGCTCTGCATAAAGCAATGCGGCTATTCTGGGAACAAGGTTATGAGAAGACATCCATGCAGGAACTGGTCACACATATGGGGATCCATAAAGGGAGCATGTATGATACTTTTGGCGATAAAAAATCCTTGTATGTCAAAACATTGAAAAGCTATAGTGAAATGTTAGAGCAGTTGGTTAAGAGTCGTATTGCTAACACCCGATCTGCCAAGGAAGCAATCCAAGTGCTGCTTGAAATGGCAATCCAGCAGCAAGACGAATTTCCCGATGGCTGCTTCCTCGTGAATACTGCGGTTGAGTTGTCAAATTATGATTCTGAGGCAATTGATCTGGTTCACCTGAGATGGGCCTATACAGAACAGTTAATACGAAACCTAATTGTTGAAGGCCAACAATCAGGAGAATTTTCCGAGACACTGAATGCGGAAAAGCTGTCTTACTATTTTAGTAATGCATTAATTGGACTTCGCGTTATGGTTAAGACTGTATCGGACAGGGAAAAGTTACGGCAAATTATTGAAATGAATATGTCAGTATTAGAATAAAGTGAATCGTTCATCCATCTGTTCAACTATATGGAAATAAAAGCAAAATTAAAATTAATCAAGTAAAGAAAATGCAGCCCTATAAAGTTGGGCTGCATTTTTTTATAAAAAAGGCTTTGGTTCTTCGAATATGAAGAACTTTAATCTATATTTAGCCCCCATGAACTTCAATCAAGCAAGCTTATTAAAACGCTCATTAATATCTTTGCTATTATCTCTCTCCCATAGGATTAAAATGAATGTCCGATGTGGCGAGGGATAAAGGGTACCGTGTGAGCGAATTTTACATGCGTCCGATTAGCGAAGCGACTTAAATGCCGTGCGGATCTCAGAAGTCATGAACTCCGGTTGCTCCCAAGCTGCGAAGTGTCCGCCCTTAGGAAGTTTATTGTAGTGAATGAGATTCGGGTAGGCTTTTTCTGTCCAGCTCTTCGGTGCTTCATACATCTCATCCGGAAATACGCTTGCTGCAACCGGAAGCTTGACGCCTTTTGCGGCGAAAAATGAGACTCCGGCAACGGTGTTCTCCCAGTATAGACGAGCCGCTGAAATCGCTGTGTTCGTCAACCAGAAGAGCGTGATGTTGTCGAGAACGTCGTCGCGTGTTAGGCCTTCCTTGAATCCAGCAAAAGATCTCGCGATCAAGGCATGACTCTTCCAGTCGTGGTCAATCATAAAGGCTGCCAAACCGATAGGCGAATCCGCAAGTCCGGTGAGTGTCTGAGGACGCGTTCCCATCTGGAAGGCATAGGCAAATTTATTTTCGCGAACTTGCTCGCACGCTTTCTTCTCTTCGTCCGAAAGACCGGCCGGCAGCGGATTGCCGGACCAGATCGCCGCGTCAACTTCTGGTGGAATGACCTCAGGCATGTTGGTATGAATGCCGATTAATCCTTTAGGTTCCTGGACGCCCATAAAGTTAACGACGATAGAGCCCCAGTCGCCGCCCTGTGCCACATATTTCGTATAGCCAAGGCGAGTCATTAGCTCGCTATAAGCACTTGCGATGCGTTTAGGATTCCAGCCGGTTGCCGTCGGTTTGCCCGAGAACCCGTAGCCAGGCATTGAGGGAATGACAACATGGAAGGCATCCGATTCGCTTCCGCCGTGTGCCGTCGGGTTAGTCAGCGGATCGATCAGCTTCATTTGTTCAATAATCGAACCCGGCCATCCGTGCGCAATGAGAATCGGCATCGCGTTCTCATGCTTCGAACGAACGTGAATAAAGTGAAAGTCCAAACCGTCGATCTCTGTAATGAAATGAGGGTAGGAATTAATTCTCGATTCGATCTTGCGCCAGTCGTATTCACACGCCCAGTAACGAGCAAGTTCTTGAATTGTTTCAAGCTTTGTGCCTTGTGATTGATCAGCTACCGTTTCTTTCTCCGGCCATCTCGTTGCGATAATGCGGCGTTTCAGTTCGATGATTTCTTCTTCCGGAACATTTATATGAAACGGGCGAATGGCGTCCTTTTCTGTTGATAGTTCATTACTCAGCTGTTTGGTATTTGTTTGTGTCATTTTATTTATCTCCTTTTTTTTGGATTTATGGATTTTTACGCTGCCGCTATTATTAAATGTTCTTATCGGCTTATTCTCGATATTTCTAAGATTCCTCCTTTCAAAACAAATCTAGCACATTCAAGAACGTTCGGTCAAGAATTTTCTTGAACGTTCGTTCTTGAATTTTCCGAACCGGTGCAGCTCAAAAAAATTGCCGGCAATGCTGCAAATCATTCAAGTGGTGAACTAATACTTATAGGTTTCCAAAGTAGGTTGGAATCAGGATTTGGCCGTACTATGTTGCAGGTCCCAGTTTTAGATGACTCAATTCTTGAAAAATGGATAAGTCAAGAAAGGTTTGTAAAGTCTCTAAATACATATTAGTAAAATGAATGGTAAACAATAGAGGCAATATGGGTTAAAAGGAGGGAAGGTGAATGAGGCGTTTTCGGTCAATTGTAAAAAGTGAAAAAACAATTTCAGAAGCAACATATGAAAAGACACTTAAAGAATTAGGGAATTGTTTTGACCTTGTTCATCGTTCATTTAACCAAAATGAAATTCACATAATTTATTTAAATTCATTAGTAGATTCCAACACATTAGAGTGGGAAATACTTTCACCATTAAGAGAAATGTCATTCAATAATTTAGAAAAATCTTTTCAACAATCACTGTTTAAACGTGAAAAAAATCAAGAAAATGTGATAAATGGGATATTAGATGGCAATGTGTCTTTGTTCGCTGGAGGGGATACTTATTTAATAAATGTATCCGGATTCGAGGAACGTTCCATTTCACAATCTGAAACAGAAACTGTAATTAATGGGCCTCACGATTCATTTAATGAGACATTAAAAACGAACGTTTCGTTGATTAGAAGAAGAGTTAGAAGTTCTAGGTTAAAAATGATTGAGTTATCTGTTGGGGAAATTTCAAAAACAAAAGTCCTCTTAGTCTATATTGAGGATATTGCAAACATGGAAATTGTGAATCATCTAAAAGAAAGGATTCAATCAGTTAAAATTGATTCCCTGACGGACTCCAATATTTTAATTCAAATAATTGATGATCATCAATTTTCTCCATTTCCTCAATTTTATACCACTGAAAGGCCGGATATAGCTGTGACAAAACTATATGCTGGAAAGATAATCGGACTTGTCGATGATAGTCCGAACATTTTTTGTACCCCTTCTAATTTCTTTGATTTTTTTGAGTCACCAGATGACTATAATCAGCGTTGGATTATAGGAACAGGGGTTAGAATTCTGCGATATATAGCATTATTTATTACCTTAATACTCACAGCTTTTTATGTTTCTATAAATACATATCATTACGAAATGATTCCACAATCCCTGCTTCAGAGTATTATGCAGTCCAGGAGTAGAGTACCTTTTCCCCCAATCGTTGAAGCTATATTTTTAGAAATAGTCATTGAACTGCTAAGGGAGGCGGGTGCGAGACTGCCTACAAAAATTGGTCAGACAATTGGAATTGTAGGCGGTATTGTGATTGGCCAAGCTGCTGTTGAAGCTGGGATTACCAGTAACATTTTAATAATTGTCGTAGCAGTATCGGCCATTGCTTCATTCATAGTCCCTAGTTATATTATGGGTTCGTCCATTAGAATCGTTCGGTTCCTCTTTATTTTAATGGCAGGATTTGTAGGGAATGTCGGTATTTTTTTCGTGTTAGGGTTATTAACCATTCATTTAACAGGGTTAACAAATTTATCTTCACCTTACTTTATGCCCATTTCTCCGACCTTTTTCAAAGACTGGACAGATAGTATTGTGAGAGGGCCTTTTTTAAAAATAAGGAAGGGGCAGCCAGCACAATCTTTGATGCATAACGATAGTGAAAAAGAGAGGAATTAGAGGTGATACTATGAAGGAACGGTTCCATCCATTTCAATTATCTATATTCATCCATATGGCTCAAAATGGTCTCGTTTTGTATAGTTTACCTCGATTAACTGCCGAATATTTGGGAACAAATGGATGGATTAGTATTTTTTTCATTTTCGTATTAGTTAATATAAATATTGTGCTGATTGCGATAATTTATAAGCTGGGTAAGGGTAGGTCAATTTTTGAAATCATTGAAGCGACGGTTCCCAAATGGGTAATGGTGCCCATCTATTTATTTATTATCGGTGTTTGGATAGGAATGGCGAGCATGGTGATGAAGTCATATATCTTTATTTATAAAATGATTTTTTTTCCGGCTCTGCCCATATCGCTTTTTATTATTTTATTTACTTTGCTCAGTTTTCAATTATTAAGAGGTGGGATCTACAAGATTTCGAAAGCAATTTTCGTTTTATTCGGCTTCGTAATTCCAATGATATTTTTACTTTTTTATCTTATTCCAGAATTTGAATTTGCACGTTTTACTACTTTCTTTTTTAAAGGAGAAACAGATTTTTTAAAGGGGGCATTTTATGTTTATTCAGCCTTTTTAGGTATTGAAGTTTCTATTCTTTTTTTCCCTATGGCAGAAAAAAAGTGGACTAAGGCTCTTTTTTTAGGAAACTTTTTCTCCATGGCAACCTATGCCATTGTGCTCTTCATGAGCTATGGTTTTTTTAGCTTCGATCAAATATTAAATGACATGTACCCGGTTATGACCTTATTTGAATATACAGAAGTTCAGTTCCTTTCGCGAGCCGAGAACCTCTGCTTTTCCGTTTATGCTTTCAAAGTATTAGCAATAATTGTAATCTATTTCTGGGGTGCCCAGCAAATTCTTGGTAATATTACTCAAAGAATTAAGCCTAATTTTTGGATAATACCAATACTGGCAAGTGGTTTTCTCCTTGCATTGGTTCCAGATTCCCTGGTGGATGTCGAAGAGTGGTTAAATTGGCTGAGTTATTGTGCAATTGGGATAGCATGGGCATTACCGATCCTTGTGTTATGCATCCTTTGTATTCAAAGTCTTAAAAACCGGATTAACAGGGAGGCAGGTCATGCAAAATAAAATGACTGTTTTGATTGCAGTATGTTGTTTGTTTTTAACAAGTTGCAGAGGAAGTAATATTATTGAAGAATTGGCAATTCTCGGAGCTGTTTCTTATGATATGTCGGGAAGTAAAGAAAATCCGATAAAAACAACAGTCCATTTTCCCACTGTTACTAAAGATGGAATGTTTGAAACTACAATTCTAACTGCTAATGGAAAATCATCTCATGATACTTTTCTCAAATTACAAAATTTAACCAATTTAAAAATAGTGGGTGGGCAAAGCACAATTCTCTTCGGAGAGGAATTGGCGAAAAATGGACTTATAAATGTTGTTAAGACGTTTACAAGGGATCCTGAAGTCTCAACTCGCGTTAAATTTGCAATCGTTGAGGGAAAAGCTGAAGATCTTCTAAAAAAAAAGATGCCCTCTGTTACTGATAATGCTGAATACCTTTATACGCTCATTGATAAATTAGGCGCTCAAAATAAAGTTTTAAATACGAATAAATATCGTTATTTGAGAGATTATTACGACGATGGTATCGATCCGGTTTTACCGGTTTTTTCAAATGAAGGCGAGAACATTGAATTTAAGGGCTTGGGTACTTTTAAAGGAGATCAATATGTTACACTGCTAAATTTAAACGAAACACAGATTCTAAATTTATTAAGCGGAAATATCAAAGACGGCAAATTAATGATAAGTATTAATAAAGAAGAGTCAGAAGAAAATTATCAGCTTTTTTTAAGCAGCATCAATTCTGATAATGAAAAAAAAGTGAATACAGGAGATATGTCGGTCGAAGTAAACCTTGATTTAAAAGGAAGTGTCCTTGAATACACAGGTACAATGGATATAAGTGAAGAAAAGTATCAAAAAAAACTGGAAAAACAGGTTGAGCAATATTTAATAACCAATTCAAAAAAGCTGTTAACCAAATTAAAAGAATATCAAACAGATCCAATCGGAATGGGCACGCTCGTTCGTAATAGTGTATCGTATGAAAGATGGAACAAGATGAATTGGGAGGAAATTTACCCAAATTTAGATGTTAAGGTTAAAGTAAAAGTAAATCTGATTAATACAGGAAAATCAAAATGAATTAAGGAATGCCAGGTTGTGAAGACATTCTATTTAGTTATGATACATGACTTTTCATTAATAAACCTTTCTTTACTTTTTCATTATTGTTATTCCAGTATTCATTATTAAGCGGCGCGACTGTAGGGTAATTATGTATCATTAATTACTACAAAGTTGTGCATTTTTGATGAAAGGGGAACTCTTAACTAGAATTTCCCTTCCATCCATAAATAAAGAAGATTCTAACTGGGCAACTTAATTATTTTAAACTCAAAATCTGGACGATGTGTTCTTCAGAGTTCGATTTTTTTATTTATTGAATGAATTCAGTTAACCTCCTATAAGAAAGAACATCGCCATTAGTCATTTGATGAAAGGTCTGGCGGTTTACAATCTCTTCACTGATAGTCCTTAAGTATGTTAGGGTGGCTCTGAATGGGACGGATCCACAGCTAAGCCTCTCAATTCCGATCTCAGATAACTCCGATAAAGAAGGCATCTCAGCGTCAACCAATAAGTTGATCGGACAAGAAATTTCCTCTCTAATCTTCTTAATAATTTTCCTATCAGTTAAGCCAGGAATGAAAATGCAATCTGCCCCTGCATCCTGATACGCTTTTGCCCGCTTTACAGCTTCCTGTAAACGAGTTGAAGAATCCCCAATATTTAACCAATATAGATCTGTTCGTGCATTGATCAATAACGGTATATTTCTGGATTCCGAAAATCCTTTGATCGCTGCTATTTTTTCCTTTTGAGATGAAATATCAAATATAGACCTGTTAGAATCACCTGTACCGTCCTCCAGATTTATCCCGATAGCTCCAGCAGCAGTTACTGCTTTTACGGTCTCTAAAACCTCTTCAACTGTCCGTCCATAACCTGCCTCAATGTCTGCGCTCACAGGGACATTTACTGATTTGGCGATGTTTTCAATCGTTTCAACCATTTTGCCAAGCGGTATACTTTGTCCATCCAAATACCCCAAAGAAGCAGCAATGCCGGCACTAGTTGTTCCGATTGCTTTAAAGCCGCATTCTTCAAACATTTTTGCACTGATTACATCCCATGAGTTTGGCAGAACAAAGGTGGATGATTGCTGGTGTAAGCGGTGAAAGGTTTCTGCTTTTAATGATTGTTCTTTGCTATTCATAAAATTAAGCTCCTATTCTTCATTTGGATTAAGTTTCTTTTTGCTTCATTTCTATTATAAGAGCTAAATAATTCGATTTTCATCGAAATATGGAATGCATATTGTTTTCTCAAATGAAGTTACAGGGGATGCCCTCTTAATGATGATCGGAGGGTTCGAAATCCAGGATGGAGCCTTTACAGGATCGGGGTTCATCGAATCCATCGAATTCTTGAGATATTATCTTTCAGAGCTTGCGATGACGAAGAGGAGAGGGCTGTTTAGTAAGAGACCTTCCCATTTGAAGGTTTTTTATCTTTTTACCACAATTTTTTTCCCTAATAATGATTCCCTCAGGCTTTTCTTGAATCGAATCATGCTATACAGATTTGTAATAGAGTTATCTATTTAGGAATTGAACTTCTTTTTTATCTAATTCTTCCTCATTTGCACTGAACCTCGCACTTCCTATTGAATAATATATGGGCAGATAGTGTGTGCGCATTTAATTCCTCAATGGAAATTTATTCTTTGGGAAGTGAAGATCATGCAAATTTTTTATACAGTACGTTCAGGTGATACGCTGTACGGGATTTCCAGGAGATGGGAAATACCGGCCGATTCCCTTATTGCGGCAAATAATTTGAAGCCCCCTTACACGATTTATATAGGTCAGCAGCTGTCCGTTCCACCTGGGGTTGATGCTGTGCGTGTTAGGCAAGGAGATTCAGTGTATCGAATTTCACAATTTTACAAAGTTCCTCCTATAGTTATCATAGAGGCGAATCAGCTTCAGCCACCCTATGTCATTCAGGCCGGTCAATTATTAAAGGTTCCTCCAGGTGTTCCATATTATATCGTCCAGCAAGGGGATACACTTTATCGGCTTGCCATTCGTTTTAATGTCATTACGAATGGGGAGCCAAATACTGAGCTTATTCGGATTGTAAACCAGCTTCCATCCTCACAGCTATTTCCCGGAATGAAGTTAAGGATTCCATACGCCCCTCCTGGTGGCCAAGGCCTGATTGCCTATACTGCTGATCGAGGAGGGCAATATGATATTTGGTTATATAATCCCCGGACAGGAGAGAACGTGCAGCTCACCAGTGGATTGGGTGACTCTTTTTCAAGTCCAGAATGGTCAGCCAATAGCAGGAGAATTGCGTTTATTGGAAAGAACAGAATTATATATGTTGTGGATGTTGCATCTGGTGCGATCGCTCAAATCGACCAGGTGGAAGAAGGTGCTGAATTCAAATTGGATTGGTCACCTGACAGCAGCCAAATTGCTTATACGAAGCAAGGTCGCATTATCATGTACAACGTTCTGTCTCATCAAGCGCAAAGCATTCAACAACCTGACTCAACAGATGTTCAATGGTTTCCGAACGGCAGGGAACTGTTATTCCAGGCACCGGATGAATCAGGAAT
This sequence comes from Bacillus sp. NTK034, assembly GCF_017303275.1. Lineage (GTDB taxonomy): Bacteria > Bacillota > Bacilli > Bacillales > Cytobacillaceae > Cytobacillus. The sequence continues at coordinate 142,594 of NZ_JAFKOJ010000010.1, forward strand.
TAGCCAGCTTTTCCGAATTCATACCGATGGATCCGGGAAACAGCAAATTACACGTAACACAGGAGGGCGGCTTAATAATGCCCAGCTATCACCCAACGGAAACTTTGTTCTATATACAACACCAGGTGTCAGCATCTCCATTATTCACACCATCGAGCTTTCAACAGGCAATGTGGTTGAAGTAAAAGGCGGGCCCCTTGCAAAAAATTATTATCCGACATGGTCACCTGATTCTTTAAAAATAGCCTATAGCGCTACGGCCTTTGAAGATAGAGGGTATTTTTCACAAGTTCGAACGGTGGGGAGGCGAGGAGAAGAGGATCGAATTTGGGCTATTTCCAATTGTTTTGCATTGCCTGTCACGTGGTCAACAGACGGAACAAAAATAGCCTATCTTAGAGGATGCAAGGAACAGGAATTTGCAAGTGAAATGTGGGCTATCGACCTCCGTCACCCCGTCCCGATACGGCTAATTGCAGGAGTTAACATTCAGTCACTTCAATGGTCTCCAACTGCCATAGTGGATGGTACCCAAAAGACATATACGAACACGACCTACAAGGTTATTTTCCAATATCCGTCAAACTGGCGGAAAGTGAACGGGGAAAGATACGAAGGTGCTGACGGCTTTTTTCAAATATCAGCGATTTCAGCAGATGAAAACTTAGATGAGGTGTGCCATGGAGAAGCTTTCCATCTATTAATGCCCTATGGATCCATGCCAAGCATCTTGAAGACTCGAATTCAAAACCAGGAAGCATGCTACATTTTTCCCTCTGCGGACCAGCCAGCAGAAATGCTGAATCAATCAGCTTTAATCGTAAGGTATCCAACTCCCATTACAATCCAAGGAGAAACCTACAATTACTTCATCTTATGGGCAGACCAGCCGCATTTGAAGGAAATAGCTTCAACCTTAGTCCTTTTATAAAACGTGAGGGCCTGTTGGTTCACAATATTTGGATAAAGAGATAAAAAGCCTATTCATCAAGCGATGAAAGGCTTTTTGTATGTAATCATTCTTTCGTCAGAACAAATAGAACTTCACCGGTGAAATTTATTTATCTTCAGAAAACTCTCTCATGAGAAAGGGGAGAATGATAGTTTCCTCAGGATTTAGTGAGAAAGACTTCAATAATTATTAATTTATTTTAAATATTTAAAATATTATAAATATATATTGTGCGTTGTATACAATATGGTATATAATGAATTCAACATCAAGCAGGAGGTTAAAAAAATGACATGAAGCTAAATAAAATTAAATCTGTATCAATCGCATCGGAGGTTTTTGATCAGCTCCGATTAAAAATTATCAGTGGTGAACTTAAAAATGGTGAAAGATTAGTTGAAATGGAGTTAGCAAAGTACCTCGGTGTCAGCAGAACACCTGTACGAGAGGCTATCCAACGTTTAGAGCAAGAAGGTTTAGTAGAAATCCTCCCCAGAAAACACTGCCTTGTTAAAGGAATTGACTTTGATGCCATCAATGAAATTATCCTCATAAGAACTCTTTTAGAACCCACCGCCGCTAGAGTTGCAGCAAGCAAAATCACCGATGAACAGCTATTAACATTAAAAGGTTATCTAGAGCAGTCTGAAATGTTTTTCCAGCTAGGTAAAGTGGAAGAACTCATGATGGTTCATGATTTATTTCATGCGGAAATCATCAAAGTGTCAGGCTTAACCAGATTGGTTAACATTTTAGAAAATCTGCATGATTATATTGTTCATTTTAGATATTCCTTTTTAAGCAGACCCCACCTTGTGGAAAGATCAATTAAAGAACATTATCAAATCTATGAGGCTTTATGCAGTCGGGACTTGGACAAAGTGGAAGAAGTATTTATCCAGCATCTAAGCGGAATTTCAGATTATGCAAAAGTGGTAATAGAAGATAACATACCTTTAAATCAAGGTAATAATAGAACAGGGGGATTAAAATGAGCAAAATCAATACGACAAATGTCCGTGAAGATATTAAAGAAACAATCCGAGTCTTAAGTGAGGAGGTAGGGCAAAGGTTTGCAGGTACAGAAGGTGAATGGAATGGAACAGAATATATTCTTCAAAGACTCAGTGATTTAGGAATAGAGACAGAAAGACAAGTATATCCATTTATAGGCTGGGAGCCTAAGGGAACACCTCAATTAAAATTTCTATCACCTATTTCGAGAGAATTAAAAACAGCTTATCTCCTATTCTCTGGCTCTACTTCAAGTGAAGGAATAAAAGGGAAACTTACATATCACGGGATAAAAGGACTGATTCCGGGTGTTTATGATATGCCTTGTTACAATGTCCTGAGTGAAGAAGGAGATATTTTAGCTCAAGTTGTGGTGAACAGCGGAGGTGATCCCATTGCATTATTGAATCCGCGGGCAAAGTTCCCAATTCCGGCTGTGGTGATGAGCTACGAAGATCACCTTCATGTTCAGGAACTATTAAATGAAGGACACGAGATTGAGGTGTTTGTAAAGGTAGAGGGAAATATAAAAGAATGTAAATCGGCTAACATCATCAGCCATCCATACAAGGCTAAAAATACAGCAAGAAAGAGAAAAGTAATTGTCTGCGCACACTCGGACACAACGTTAAATACTCCTGGAGCTTACGATAATGGCTCAGGCATTGCTGGAATCGTTGAAGTGGCGAGAAGATTAAGCAGCGGTTCATTTGACTTTCCATTTGATGTAGATGTAATCGCTTTTTCGAATGAAGAGGTTGGTTTCATTGGTGCAGATTATTATGTAAACGATTTAAAAGAAAAAGGGACACTTGATGAAGTGGCTGCAGTGATCAATTTAGATCAAATTAGTGCTGGAGACAAGATTTGGTCATGGGTGGGCCCGGAAGATTTCCGACAAAAGGTTATAGAAAGTTTTAGGGAAGCTGGAGCTTATGATAGCAAGGATTTTGAAGTTGATGTTGATACTCCTAAAGCAGGAGCAGATGAATGGATGTTCCATTTAGAAGGGATCCCGACAGCTCTCCTCATGTTTTGGAGATTACCAGACTATCACCGGCCGACAGATACCATGGAAAAAATCGAATATGACAAAGTGGAGCTTATCATCGAGACAGTTTTTAATTTGCTCAAAAAAATAGAGTAAAGGAGACAAGACATGTCAAAAAAATCTGTCCTTTTCCTATTAGCTCCATCTATCTTGATTTTATTGGGATTTTTCGTTCTTCCTTTAATCGTGGTCCTTAATAATTCTATACTGGATGAAAGCGGAACAATAACGTTCCAGCACTATCTCTTGTATTTTAAGGATCAACACTATTTAGCGATTACATTTAGATCAATAAAAATTTCAATATTGGCAACTATTATCACACTATTAATAGGGTATTTTATTGCCTATTTCACAACCAGATATATTAAGAGCAAAAAGCTTAAGAGAATCGCCTATATCATTATCATTTCCCCCTTATTTACAAGTGCAGTCGTCAGGTCATTTGGATGGATGGTCATTTTAGGAAATAATGGGTTTATTAACAAAACACTTCTGGGTCTGGGGATTATTTCACAGCCTCTTAAGCTTCTATATAATGAGACGGGTATCGTGATAGGTTTGGTGTATATATTAGCTCCTTTCATGATTTTATCCATCACAACCGTTTTAGAGAATATAGACAGCAGGCTGGAGGAGGCAGCGTCCGATTTAGGCTTAAGTGCTTTCCAAACCTTCATCAAGGTTACACTGCCTTTAACAGTCCCTGGCATCTTAGCTGGCAGTGTGATGGTTTTCTCTTTGGCCATTAGTGCGTATGTAACGCCGGCCATGCTTTCAGGCGGCAAAATCCAACTGATTGCTACGGTTATTTATGAACAAATGATGCAGGTTTTTAACTATCAATTCGGTTCTGCTGTTGCTTTTGCCGTGTTAATGTTTAGTTTTCTGATCATTGGATTGAACCATTATTTATTAAGGTCAGACTGGATTGAGGAGGGAAGACGATGATCTATAAAGTGATTATGTGGGCCATCGGAGGCTTCCTCCTTCTATTCCTGGCATTTCCATTACTGGTCCTAATTAATGTCTCCTTTACTGAACTAAATTATCTTAGCTTTCCAGGAAAAGGCTTCACATTGAAATGGTATAAGGCCCTGTTTGAGGATATTTCCTACTTAGACTCCTTCCTTTATAGTTTTAAATTATCAGGGACGGCTACTTTATTTGCGATATTAATTGGGATTCCAGCCTCTTACGGTTTAGCAAGAAATAACTTCAAAGGCAAAGGGATTGTGATGAATTTAATTTCATCGCCGCTTTTGCTCCCGCAAATCTTCCTGGGATTAGCACTTCTGCAGTTCTTTTACTATTTTACAAATAGCCCTCAAAATTTCTACACCCTGGTATTAGGGCATATTATTATCATTTTGCCATACATTGTCAGGACATGTGTAAATAGCTTTGTTGGAATAAGCCCATATATTGAAGAAGCAGGAAGAGACCTGGGTGCAGGACCATGGAAAACATTTTTCTTTGTTACCCTTCCTCTAATGAAATCCAGTATTATCGCAGGGACACTGTTTTCGTTTGCCGTTTCATGGATCAATGTGGAAGTGACGATTTTCCTGACTTCTGCGGATCAGATGGCACTCCCTGTGAAGATGTTTAATTATGTTCAATATAACATTGATCCCATGATAGCAGCTGTTTCAGCCGTAACGATTTACATTGCTTTTATCCTGATTCTTATCATTGATATGCTGGTAGGAATTGAGAACATTGCATCAAAATAAACCATGAAACTGGGAGTGGTTCTATGAAAAAGGTACGCAGGAATCTAATGCTATTTGCAGCAATTCTAGTAGTGCTTGCCGGATGCGGAAAGCCTGTTCAGCCGAAGGGAGAAGCAGCTAAAGCTAATACAGAAGTTAAAAAGGATGAATTATCCATTGCCATTTTCGGTGGGGATTGGGGAAATACGATCAAGAAACATATCATTGAACCATTTGAGCAAGAAACCGAAATTAAGGTAAATATCATTGAAGGAAATTCAACTACAACCTTTTCCCGTTTACTACAAGAAAAGGGTTCGCCAACGATTGATTTAGCGTTAATGGACTCGGGTATTTCTGAAATGTCATTTGAAAAAGATGTCGTAGAAGGTATTGATAAAAGTAAATTAAAAGGAATCGATTCCCTTTTGCCGGAAGCATTTCATGGAAATGGTGATGATGTATTTGGTGTAGCGCTTGGTTATTGGGGATTAGGAATCGTCTATAACAAAGATGAGATTAAAAATCCGCCTAAGTCCTGGAATGACCTTTGGAAAGAAGAATATAAAGGGAAATTAACAGTGCCTACCCCGGCAACTACAGGCGGCCTCCCTTTACTGATGCAAATTGCTGAACTTGAGGGGGAAGCTAAAGGCACCGTTGACAAGGGACTCAACAAGATGAAGGAACTCGAAGTAGTTGCATACTTTGATGGTTCCGGAACGGCTACTAATTTATACCAAAGCGGTGAAGCCTCTGTTGGGGCACATTACGGTGGCCCCGCTTATGTAATGAAAGACCAGGGACTGCCTATTGAATTTGTTGTACCAGAAGAAGGTGTTTTAGGTGCTGGAAGCTTCTGGCATATGGTGAAGGGTACGAAAAAATCAGAGCAAGTGTATTCATTCTTAAATTATGCAACCACTAAGAGTGCACAAGAAGGAATTGCGGGCGATTTATATTTGGCACCGGTTCATAAGGATGTTGAATTAGATGAAAAAACGCTTGAAAGAATGCCATATGGAAAAAATGGTTCCATACAGGATTTGAATATGCCTGATTATAACCTGATAAACCAGCATAGGGAAGAGTGGAACGAGCTATGGAATAGAGAAATGGGAAGTTAAGGAGGGCTCAATCATGTCAGCTGTCCAGTCGATCGAAAAAAATACTGTATATGATACTCAAGAAAAGATAAGCATTATTGAATTTAATGGGGTTACCAAAAGATATGGTCAAGCAACTGCCGTTGATCATATTTCCTTAAATATAAAGGAGGGGGAATTTCTCTCCCTTCTCGGTCCGAGCGGATGCGGTAAAACCACCACACTTAGAATGATCGGCGGGTTCGAGCTGCCAAGCCAGGGCAGCATTAAAATTGATGGACAAGAAGCGGGAAACTTGCCGCCAAACCATCGCCCCGTTAATACAGTATTTCAGAACTATGCATTATTCCCTCACTTAAGCATCTACAATAATATTGCTTTTGGACTTAAGCAAAAGAAAGTTTCGAAAGCACAAATCGAAAATGACACAAATGAAATGATCGAAATTATGGGGCTGCAAGAGCATAAGCATAAATATCCAAGACAGCTGTCAGGTGGGCAGCAGCAAAGGGTTGCACTGGCAAGGGCATTAGTAAACAAGCCAAGAGTGCTGCTTCTTGATGAACCACTGGGAGCACTGGATTTAAAATTGAGAAAAAAAATGCAATTCGAATTAAAAAAACTACATGATCAATTCAAGATCACCTTTATCTATGTGACACACGATCAAGAGGAAGCATTAATCATGTCAGACAGAATAGCAGTTATGAACCAGGGAAGAATCGAGCAAATTGATACACCTCAGCAAATTTATAACAACCCCAATACTCTATTTGTAGCTGATTTTATCGGAGAAACGAATGTGATTGACGCAAATTTATTACAAGAACAAAATAAGGAAGTCATCCTAAAAGAGTTTCCGCAATTAATAGATGGAAAGAAGAAACTTGTCATCAGGCCAGAACATTTGAAAATAACCCATAACCGCAATCAGCATGATCGGATCTGTTTAGAAGTAAAATTAAAAAATGTCCACTTTGTCGGTTCAAAAAAAGTGATTGAGTTTGTATCAGGTGCCCAGGAGATTGTTGTAAATCTATCTGATGATGAGCAAATCAATCACTTAAATGAAAATGTGGGATTAAGTGTAAAAAAAGAATTGGTAAGAATACTTTAATTTCTTAGTAAGCTCTGGAGGGAGAAATCTTTTCAGAGCTGTTTTCTTTCTCTATTTATCAAGCGAATTTGATACAGGTTTGAGATCGTTTTCTCTTAGATAACTCCCAACTTCCTATTCCATAATTAAAAAGTTTTGATGAGGATATTATGATTAAACTCCTCGGAAATTAAAGCGGCGGATTGGCGACACCTAAATTAATCCAGTCTTCTTTAGGCGGTCCATATACCCCAAAAGGCTTTAATCCTGCCTGACGGATGAGAATGGTCAATTGCCCCCGATGGTGCACAATGTGTTTGATTAATCCCATCAAAATTTGCGCATTGGTTTCCTCCCTTCCAAATGCCTTCTGTGTCTGGCTCAATGAATCATCTGTCCACTGCTGCTTAATCTCCTGAGCCGCTTCCTCACTCAGCTTTTTAAATGTATCCGCAATTTCTTTTGCCGAAGCGGGGACATTTTCTTCGTTATCAGCCTTCTCCATTTTTAACCCGAAATGAGATAGATAATCAGGAATATTCGTGGTGAAATGCCAGGCAATTCGCCCTAAGGTGCGTCCTTCGGGATAGACCTGCTGCTGTAAAGAGTCATCTGTTAATCCGTCCAAAACCTTTTGCGTCAGCATAGCCTCTCTATTCCATTCATTAAGAAAGTCTGAAATCGTTATGTACATAATTCATTCCTCCATTTGTTGGATTTTATAGGTAAATGATAAAACGTTTGTTCGGTATTTTCAAGCTTAAGTAAAATTGGGAGAAATTAAAAGAGCTAAGCGACCCATAAAAGACAAGATTTGCTACAAAAAATTCACATTTCATTCGACAATATTCGCGCGAAACGGAGGAGTAAATTCTATATAGTTGAAAGTGTTCCTGATACATAATAGATGTGGTGTCAATGCTGGCACCTTTTTATAGAAATGAGGTGTAGGAATGAGGACTTTAAAGATAAAAGACTTAACCCTGGACGAGCTGGAGCTGCTTGAACAGGATCTTCACGAAAACGGGGAAAAAAGCGATTACGGCTATTACATGCAGCTGGTGATCGTCTATGAAACAATGTATAAAAAGCTTAAAAGTTTAGCGAGAAATAATGGACCACAATATGATCATTCCCTTCAGCATACTAAAAATGTTTTTGTATCCCATCTTATTAAATTCGGTCCCTACATAAAAATGAATCACTTCAAGGATGACGGTGATGCTGTAGAGTCACTGATCAAGGCCATCGGTTTAGAGCAAAAACTTCCCATTGCCTATTATCGTCTTGGCTTCCTGGCTTATAAACATGGCAAGTATGGCTCAGCCGTCCGCTATTTTCAGCAAGCCCTGAATAAGCAGCTGCTGAATGATCCAAGATATGCCCTTAGTCAGCAGCAGGAATTCCGTGCCCATATGTATCTGGCCAATAGTGCTTTATATATTGCCAGCCAAACCTATGATACTATGGAAAAACTCCCCTTTTCGCCTGAGGAGCAGCTGACGAATCCAGAGCTGTCGCCATTATTTGAAACATTGGCATCGAATGAAAAATACTTACAGAACCATGCTTTCTACAAAATCACTAAAAATAATACCGAAACCTGTTCAAAGGAAGCATGTGAAGACCTCTATGAAAACAGTGAACCCAATGAACTGGTCCTGTACTTTAATGACCGCGAAAATATTCTCATATTTAATGGGGAGGAAGTCATTATCACTCCAACCCAGGCCAATATGATCAGACACTTGCTGCTGTCCTCCAGCAAGGAAAATCCATGCACGAGAATCACCATGAGTGATTTCTTTGGAAGGACTGGCAGTGATGGAGAGGTTAAGAAGAACACGTTTATCAAATCTATTGAGAGACTGAGAGTAACTTTAGGGTCAATTGATATACCAGAGATAATTGATGTTACTAAGTATAGGGGAGAGACTGCTTATTATTTTAATGAGTCGGTTCCTTTTACTGTTTTGTTTAGGGTGGATGAGGCTTTTGGGGATGATTATGTAAGCGGATGAAGGGCTGTCAGTATCTTTTATAAAAATCATAGTATGCATATACTACTTGGATATATTAGTTTCATCAGAGTCTTTAAAACCGTTTATGACCTCCCAGCAAGCCAGCTGGCTTTGATACCCTGGCTGTCCCGCAACAATGATTTTTGGAAAGCAACATTCGTTCATTCTGTTACTGAAAAATATTAAAAGAAATAACCCCAGCCAGCATTCACTTTGCTGGCTGCGGTCTTTTTCATTCCTGAATATTAATTAACGGTTCTAAATCCATCTCGTATTTAACCTTGATCTGCAGATTTCTCCATTTTTCCCTCCATTCTTTTTTCTCTATCGGCCTTGAGAAAGGGGTTAATGTTCTGGCTCCAATGTCTATCGGGTCGGTTTGCCACTCCTGGTTTTTTTGCAGAAATGCTTTGGTTTGGGTTTCAAGATGGGATTTAATTTCGTTAGTGATCTCTGCTAAATCATCCAAATCATTAAGATTCTTTTCCCCCTGATACTCATCTATTCTGCCTTTCAGCTCTACTTTGAAATTCATTTCTGTTAGGTCCTGATTGAAGGTGACATCTACATTTGTGCGCACATGGCCTAATACGACAGATAATTTTGGTATGGGAAGGTATTTTAAATAATAATCATTCGCTATAAGCTGGTAGATTTCATCATCTGAATCAGTAACGACAGAGATTAGCTTGTCATTTTGAAAAATAGCTGTACCTTCATAATTGAAATTTCCATTCTCTGCCTTGAACACTGGCAGGATTGGATCAGAAAAGGGGGAATACAGCTTTTGCATGAATTGATGCAGATTTACAATCGACAGCTGGCCTTGCCGCTTTCTCTCGTAGTGTTTTAACATGCGATAAAGGAAGTAATCCAGGTTTTCCTGGCTTTCTATTTCTTCCTTAATATAATCTTTAACATCTCCCTGAACGATAACGAGATAGAGTCGCTGAGAAATGTCAGGATCCGTAAATATGGTATTAATAATTGGCCTCAATCCTTTTTTTGCAAGCTCTTCATTAATTAACAGAACCCGAAGCTGCCCAACCTTCAACTCTCTGTAATACCTTAGGTTAAAGCCTTTTCCGCTTTGCTTCAGCAGGTCTACCTGCATGGTCAGGACTCGTTTTTTTTCCTGAACTAAAGGAGGTACGACTGTGGTTGCCTCAAGCTTTCCCTCTTCGGCGGCATCCAGTGACCAAAAAATCACTGGAGCAATTTCTTCAATTTCGTTATTTTCCAGATAAGGAGAACATCCAGTGATCAAGATCACACAGTATACTATAGTCATCCATATAGGCTTTTTTAAATATTCCATATTCTATAAGCCCCTCTTTTTTCTGCTGAAAATAAGAAGGAATAAGGGAACCAGAAGGTACGTAAGGGAACTGCACCATATTTCAAGATTAAGCAATAAGCTTTGATGTTCTTCTCTCCAGATCCATTTGTTTGCGGCAATTAGCCATACTGAGGCGATGATGCAGATGATTTGAATTCCCCATTTGGAATGACTGGTTTGCAGCTTTTTCCCTAAAATGCGAATAGCGCCATAGAAACATAGCAAAAAGATTGAAACCCCAAACACTAAATTGAAGATATTGAAACATATCAAAATGATATCAACTCTTTCAAATATTGGAGATTGAAGATATCTAACCATCGTAACAATAGGAAATTTGCTTAAGCTTAAGAACTTGGATCCAAAAAAGAATAGAGAGGCTATAAATAAAACCAGGTATTCTAACACTGATAATGTATTGGCAAATGTAAAATATTTAAGAAAGCTGCCTCTTGGGTTAAGTAAATGAGCGATACAAACGATATATTCCGGACCGGACAAAGATGACCATATGAGCAGCAAGCCCTTCCAGGAAATATTTGACCAATCTTCAGGAATTAAAGGATATAGGTCGGGAAGTGAAGCAATGGGCGGCATGAAAAAAGTATAAAAAAGCAAGATCATCCATATGGAACAGAGAAAGGCGATTACGGAAAAACGGATGGCATTCCCCATTCCCAGTGATGATGTATAGCAGCAAACTGCCATGACAAATACAATCAGCCAATTTGGATTTATAGAGGGAAACACAAATTGATGAATAATTTCTACGTATCCTAATGTGACAACCGTTACTTTAATTCCAATCACAACAATGCCGACTGCTGAAAAAACACGCATCATCCATTGTCCGAATAGATGTACAAAACCTGGATATCCTTTTGAAGCATGCTCTGATGATAACCATTTTGATAACAGGATTAAATTTAATTGAGAGAATATGCCCACCAAAATAATACCCCAAATCATATATGGGTGGGTTAAAACAGTTGGCATTACATATAAAAAATAAAGCAGCTGAAGCCGATTCACGATAAAAAACACATAAATGCCACTAAAGGAAGACGTGTTATTTTCTATAGAAATAGAAGTCATTAGATCATCTCCTTTTGCTGTAACGCCATTTCTGGAAAGGGTGCAAATGGTCGGGCCTGGTTTTCATTTTTGTTAAAGGGCCACGAATAAATAGGTCAATCCAATCTTTCCAGTATAAAGGAGCCACAGGGGCAAAATAGGGCTGCCTAAGTGATGTAAGACTGTTCAAATGTGCCAAAATGATGATCATCCCCAGGGCTATTCCAAATACTCCGAGAAATGAAGAGAGGAGCAAAAATACAAATTGAATCATCGTGTTCGCTTTTGTTACGAGATAATTAGGGACTAGGAAGGAGGCAATTGCTGATACACCTACCAGCACAATCAATACCTTGCTGGCAAAGCCAGCCTCTACGGCCGCCTGTCCAATGACAATTCCTCCGATTACGCCAAGTGTCTGACTGGATTTAGTCGGCATCCGCAAGCTGGCTTCTTTGATAATTTCGAGAATAATCAGCATGAGCAATGCTTCCCAAAATGGAGTGAACGGCAATTTACTTCTGGATTCTATTAAAACAAATAGAATTTGCAGGGGCAGCATTTGATAATGATGGGTAGTCAGTGCTACATAGAGCGGGATAAGTGTTATCGATAAAATAAAGCTGATATAACGGATTAAGCGTAAGAAACTGGCGACAGGCCAGCGGTTAATATAGTCCTCCGGTGATTGGAACAGATGAAAGAATGTAACTGGGCCAATCAACACGAAAGGAGTATTATCGACAAGAATAATCAGCTTGCCAATTCCTAAAGAATAAGCACAGACATCCGGCCGGTCGGTCTGCTGGAACTGTGGAAATATACTGTTCTGATGATCCTCCATAAAAGCAGCAATCTGTGAAGAATCAAAAAAAAGATCGAAATCGATTTTATTAATTTTTTCCTTGGCAATCGATACAAACTCGGGATTTGTTACGCCCTCCATATACATGAGGACAACCGTCGTTTCACTTAACGAACCTACTTTTAACTTTTCTGACTTTAATTCAGTAACCGGAAGCCTTCTGCGAATAAGGGTAATATTCGTATCCAGCTGCTCGCTAAAGCTGTCTTTCGCCCCATATAATATTGTTTCCGTGTCAGAAGTTTCAATAGAGCGTCCCAGATTATTTGTAAGAAGGACACTCCACCATTGTTTCTTAAGCGAATCAAAAATAATAACGGACCCAGCCAATAATTGTTTTTCCGCTTCCCCCAAAGTGAAAATTTCTTCTGCCTTAGAAGTTGAAATACAATCTTGGATTGACTCATTTGTACAATGGAGCACTGGTTCGAAAAAAGCTTCATTCATTCTTTCCTGATTTATCAAAGTTCTTATGTAAATGAAGGTGAAACATTGACCTTCTGGTTTTTGCCTCTCAACAATTTCAGCGTCTTCCAGATTGGCTAAAATTTCCTTTAATTGTCCCAGTGAGAGGTTTTGCTGTCCTTTTTGAAGTGTCTGCTTTTTTTCCTTTTTCCAAAACATGAAAATCCCCCGCTAAGTAAATTAAAGTTTAAGGCTCTAGAAAAGTAAATGAATAGGTTGAGCTCTACCTAGTATGCTGACTAATAGCAAAAATATGCCAGAGCAGGTGATGAAATCAGTTTATGAGATGCAACAGAATTGAAATTGGATGGCTCTGCTGTCCGCTATTTCAGCAGGCCTATAATAAGCATCTTCTTGATGATCCAAGCTACCCACTTAATCAGCAGCTGAAGATGCCATTGATCCGAGGTGAGAGTACAGGAAATTAAAAAGGTTGTTGGGTTATAAGGAAATAGTTCAGCAAATATAATTAAAGCTTCTTTTATTTAATGACATAAGAAATGACGTGTGAATTGCACACGTCATTTTTTGTATTTACCTGCGTCTTAATTTTGCATTCTAAGTTAAAAATGAATTCAATTGTCCAATTTTGGAAATCTTAACCCATATTACACAAAACGTGGATACATAGCTCCTATCTTTAACCAATCATACTCTTTTGATTCGCGAAAATGGAAAGTATGATGATCCAATTAATCCTGATCCTGCGGATAAGATCCATAATACAGATCCATGTAATCTAATGAATAAAGCAATAAAAGGTATTAATATAGAGGAGAGACAATGTGTAATAGTGAATGACAGTCCGCTTTTAAAAGAGTGGTCACCGCCTTCAGATATATTCAGGAACATTCGTTTGCGGGGCAGTTTATTTATCAGGGACGATGATTCATCTATATGGCTGAAGAGTCTATTAAGTGGAAAAATTATTAAGATGAAAACGTATAATGAAGTTGAAACTGTTGGAAAAACAGTTTCTTTTTTTTGCTCACAACCTAAGCACGATTGAGGAGCCTAATCAGCGGTTTTTATAACCTATCGATTAGGCTCTTTTACATGAAGAATCAAAATGGCTGTCACATATCGGTGTTAAGATAATGTGTCCTTCTAAGTGCCTGTTTCAGCTTTGGAACGAGGAAAAAGGATAAAGCCGTTACGGCCAGGTCGAGAGGAAAATAGGCAAGCATCCAGCCCCAGGCCATACGATAGCTAAATCCTGCCGGTGCATCAGCCCAAAGAAGAAGAGCAAAATACATCCAGTTGGTTCCAATTATGTAGTTGCAAAAAAGGCTTAAAGTTCCTGCCATTAAATAATGCTTTTGTTTAACTAGTTGAGAATCCCCAACCCATTTTCCAGTAACATAAGCAACAGCCACAAAAGACAGCACAAAGCCGAAGGTCGGGCTTAATAACTGGGCAGGGCCTCCTTTAAACTGTGCAAAAACAGGTGCACCTATTAAACCAACAAAGACATAGACCAGCATAGCAATTAATCCTTTTCTGCTCCCTAACACTGCCCCGGCTAAAATAGCAAAGAGGAGCTGTAAAGTAATAGGAACACTCCCGATCATGAGAAATGGAGATAGATTTGCGCCAATGCCCATTAAAGTAGCAAAAAGGCCGCAAAGAACCAAATCTTGAGTTTTTAAATCTTTCATATGAACCTCCTTTTATGTCAACCATGAATATTTTAAGTTAACAATAAGTTGAATATAATATTCTCATATGTTAACTTAATTGTAAATATGGTTAACATATAAAAGGAGGAATAATTATTAGAAGTCTCTTTATTACAGGCACAGATACTGATGCCGGAAAAACGACAGCTGCCGCTCTTCTTTTAGCCTATTTAACAAAGAAAGGCATCCAGGCGGCTGCATATAAGCCTGTGCAAAGTGGAGCTGAAATCATTCATGACGAGCTTTCTGCACCAGATGTTGAGTTTTATAAACTGGCCAATCCGAAATTAGCAGCTTCCACTACATATCTATTAAAAAAACCATGTTCCCCGCATCTGGCCGCAAGGGAAGAGGAAATAGAAATAGAGGTTAATAAGATCATTGAGCATTACCAGCGGCTGTCAAGGGATAATGAATTTGTATTAATAGAAGGTGCTGGGGGAGTCATGGTTCCTTTAAGGGACGATGGATATAACATGCTTGATTTAATGAAAGAACTGTCCGCTCCAGTTGTGATTGTGGCAAGGACCGGGGTAGGCACAATCAACCACACCGTTCTGACAGCTGAAAGATTAAAGCAAGAAGGGATCAATGTGATCGGCATTATCATGAATCAGATGACCATAGAGGATACAAAGGTTGAGCAGGACAACATCCGAATGATTGAGCTTATGACCAAGCTGCCTGTTTTAGGGACGATCCCGTATATAGAAAATCCCATATCTGCCTTCGCTGATTCAGAAATGCTTGAACAACTATTTTCAAAGCTAATGGAGGGGGACAGCAATTGAGAGAGCAGGCAAATCTTTTAGAAAGCAGCATGAAGCATCTATGGCTTCCGTTTACACAAATGACAGACTATGAGAGGGATCCGCTGATCATTGAAAGCGGGGATGGGATCATTCTGAAGGACATAAATGGGAAGGAATATTTGGATGGCTACTCTTCACTTTGGCTAAATGTGCACGGTCACCGGAAAAAGGAATTAAATGAGGCGATAAAGGAGCAGCTGGATTTAATCGCTCATTCCACACTTTTAGGAGCTTCGAATGTGCCTGCCGTCCGGCTTGCTGAGAAGCTGATTGAGATCACACCGGAGAAATTGCAGCGGGTATTCTATTCAGATTCCGGGGCAACATCAGTAGAAATCGCCATCAAAATGGCCTATCAATATTGGCAAAATAAAGGACAACAAAAGAAAAAGAAATTCGTCACGCTTACGAACAATTATCATGGAGACACAATTGGAGCCATCAGTATCGGGAATGTTGATTTATTCCACCGCGTGTATGGATCCTTAATGTTTCCAACCTTGAAAGCGCCTTTCCCTCTCCAGTACCGCAGTCCTTATTCAAGTGAAGCAGAGGTTAAAGAAAGGGCATTAACAGACCTAAGAGCCATTTTCCAGGAACATCATGAAGAAATTGCAGCCATAACTCTCGAACCGCTTATCCAGGGAGCAGGCGGCATGAATGTCATGCCTAGTGGCTATCTTAAAGGGGTAAAAGAGCTATGCCGTGAATTTAATATCCTTTTAATTGTTGATGAGGTAGCGACAGGCTTTGGCCGGACAGGAAAGATGTTTGCAGTCGAGCATGAAGGCGTTCAGCCGGATATCATGACCGTTGCGAAAGGGATCACAGGCGGTTATCTCCCGCTGGCTGCCACACTCACGACAGAGGAAATTTATCAGGAGTTTTACGGGGAATATGAAGAAATGAAAACATTCTTCCATGGGCATTCCTACACAGGCAATCAGCTTGGATGTGCAGTAGCCTTGGCTAATCTGAAAATCTATGAAAAAGAAAACCTTGCAGAACAGGCAGCAAGAAAAGCAGAAGTCATTCAATCTGAATTAGTTGCCTTAAAAAGCCTCAAACATGCAGGAGACATCCGCCAATTAGGACTGATGTCCGGCATTGAGCTAGTTCAGGATAAAGAAACAGGGAAGCCTTTCCCATGGGAAAGCCGAATGGGGTATCATTCAACACTGGAAATGAGAAAAAGGGGCATGCTGACAAGACCGCTTGGGGATGTAATCGTCTTTATGCCGCCTCTGGCGAGTACTGATGATCAAATCAGGAAAATGATTCAAATCATGAGAGATTCGATTAAAGCCGTGACTGAAAAGAAAAAGTCGTTTGTTTGAGAGAAAACCATTCGAATAGAAGGTAATTGGAAACAGCCCCCTTTCATTTTTATAAAGGGGGCTGAAAGTATTGAGGATTATTTAGTAAACCCTCTAGTGCCAGATCCAGGCTGGAATGATTCTCAGGGTCCAGCCAGTTTTCTGGAATGATGAGATAAAAGCAGCTGCCACAGTGTAAATAACGGTAAATAATATGCGCTGCATCGATTTCATGTCTGCTAATGTCTCCGGCAGCATTTGCTTCATCTTTTTTAAAATAAGCTAAGATGTTCGTTTTTATTTTTCCCTCAATGTTGCCTGCTGCTGAGTAGTTGTGGCTGAACAGAATATCCGTCCTTTTAATAAGGAAAAGTTTAATCGTAGAATCTGTTAATCTTTCGATAGCGATGATATTATGATTTTCTTCGGTGAATTCGATCACCTTTTCTTTTTTAAACATGGAGCTTACTGCCTGTATATGATCCCGATAGGCGGAGGCCGCTTCAAAATCAAATGCTTCGGACGCATTCAACATCATTTGATTCATGTCCTCAAGAATACTCCTATCAGTGCCTTTCAGAAAACTGATAAACCTGTCCAGGATGTCATTATACTGCTGTTCCGCATGCCCCCCAAGACACCGGCCAAGGCAGGAACCTAAGGAATAATTCAGGCAGGCAGAGTTTGTTCCATTAGGATTGCTGCAATTCAGCTTAAAGCATTCCTTTAATCCCCGGATAGCTCTTTCCACATTGCTTCGGCTTGTAAAAGGGCCAAAATAAACCTTGCCGTTATTCTCAATGGGATTATAGGCAATATCAATCTTACGGTGCATGCCGGTAAGGCTGATCGAGATATAAATGAATGACTGCGGACTCTTCATCATTCGATTATATAGCGGCTTAATACTTTTAATTAATTGGCATTCAAGCATAAAAGCCTCGAATTCAGTATCTGTCAGGATATAGTCAAAATCCCTTAAGTGTTTGACCAGCTTTTTAATCTTGGGAGAATGATGTTTAGAGCTCCGGAAATAAGACTGAACCCGATTCTTTAGATTTTTCGCCTTCCCCACATACAGAGTTTGACCCTGGGAATCCTTCATCAGATAGACGCCTGGAGTTAAGGGCAGGTTTTTCAGCTTGTCAGGGAGATTAATAGCCGTTCATTCCTTTGCTAGAATATATATTTAGTATTTTATCATGGGATGGGATTTGGGAGCTATTTCTCTGATTTGGGTATTGGCATGGATATGTACTGCTTGTGAAGGCATGAATTTGAAAACTTAGTTAGTCAATTGCAACCGGCGGCCGTCAGGCAGGAGAATGGCATACCGGGAAAGCGGTGAACAATCACCTTGAAGCATGGATTGACTGGAATCTCGTGCTGAATGAAGAAGGCGGACCGAACCATGTGTGGAATTATTGTGATGCGCCAGTGATTGTGGATACGAAGAAGGATGAGGTTCACTATAACAGCTCCTACTATTATATTTGGCATTTCAGCAAGTTCATTAAGCCTGGAGCCAGGCGAATTGGCAGCCAGGCAACGAATAACCGCCTATTGGCCACCGCCTTTGGGAATATCAATGGTGAAACGGTGGCGGTTTTGATGAATGGGAATGACAGAGAAGAAGAAGTATCTATATCCCTTAGGGGTAAAAGTATGATGCTGGTTCTTCCGGAGCATTCTATTGCGACGGTTATTATTCATTGATTGAATGGAAGGGCATGACCCCTGCTATTTAAATAAGTTGCAGGTTGGATTTCTATTTTTTCGGGGACCCTTAAGACAATAAACGTTAAAAACATCCTTTTGCAGGGTGTTTTTAATTATGGGTTATTCCTAAGAGTAAGGGCCTGATCCCGGCTGTTTAAAAGCAGACAGGCCCCCCTTTTCTTTATAGTAAAAAAATAAATTCCTTTTTAGTAAATCTGGTAATTCACACTTTAAACAGCTAGTAAAGTAGGGGTGCTAGTGAATACAAGTTGAGTAAGCTAAAAAAGCAAAAGATAGTTTGGTAAAAAATGTGCCTTCAGCTAGGAAAATGACTTATACAAAACATAGATATTTATATAACAAAAATTAAAGTGTTATGTTTTCAGTTCACCTATACTTGTTTAATTATACAGGTATTTGGTTTTCCCCCATAATACTAGGTGGTCTCCCATATCTGCAAATTGAATAAACAATATTGTTATGGTGGTAAATGATGTCTTTTGTTGTATAAAAAGGATAGATGTATACAGGTGATCATCCTGTTCATTTATCCTTTTTCTTTTACACCTATAAAATGAGTGATTTTCTAATCAAGTATTTAGTTCTAAGGTATCCTAGAGATTTAATATAAGCAGATGATTTAGCTACCTATTTTGTAGGCCATTGAACGACCATTTGCCAACAAAATTCTATAAAGTATAATATGAGGATAGAAAAATACAGCAAAAGGAAGAACTCTTGATTATTTTTAAACAAAAGTCACCTGTCTCTTTTATAGTTGAAAAAGATTAAGTTAAATAGTAAGTCGAACTTCTTAACAGGAGGGAAAGATGAAAATTTATGTGGATGCAGATGCTTGTCCGGTGAAAGATATTATTATTGCAGAAGCAAGGGATTTTGAAATTCCGGTTATCCTTGTTACAAGCTTTTCTCATTTTTCTAATACAGAACAGCCATCAGGAGTGAAAACGATTTATGTTGATTCTGGAGCAGATGCTGCAGATTATCGGATTGTGAAGTTAGTGGAAAAAGGAGATATTATCGTGACGCAAGATTATGGTCTTGCGTCACTAGGTTTAGCAAAAGGAATTATCGTCCTCCACCATAAAGGATTTAGATATACAAATGAAAATATTGACCAATTATTACAAACACGTTATTTAAGTGCAATGGCTAGAAAAAGCGGACAGCGAACGAAGGGACCAAAGCCTTTTACAGCAGAAGACCGGGAGCAATTTAGGGATCTTTTTAAACAGGTTATTTCACGTAAAATTTAAGCTAAACTTAGAGATTCAGAAAGGAGCTAAATATTTTGAAGTATTTAAAATCGCAAATGCAACAACTAATTAAGGAAAATAAAGAACTCCATACACGCTTTAAAGAACTGAAGGCTGAGCATGGTCTTGAGAAAAACAATGCCCTCAAGGCCTTGTACCATTCAGAAGTTGCGGATGGAGGAAAGTATCAGGTAGCTTACCAAGCACTTGATCAGCCCAAAAAGTAGACTCTTATATCTAATTATACTTACTAAAAATTCTGTTATAAATGCTGGATGGTTATAAGTGGATTAAGTTAGTGACCAAATTATGAAGTGGGTTGCTACGCAATACAACGATACTGCGTATTCGAACGACATATAATTGTTCTCTTTGTAGAAGAATGTACTTATTAACGAGGGCTTGAGTTTAATAAATAGTAATCTTGAATCACAGAGGGACGGTATTATTCAAAGTACATAGCGGCGATGGAAGAGGAAGGGGTGCCCATCTGGGGAATCACCATTCAGAACGAACCTGAAGCAAAGCAGGTATGGGACTCCTGCCTGTACACAGGTGAAGAAGAACGGGATTTTATCAAAAATCATCTTGGTCCATCCCTTGAGAAACATGGCCATGGTGATGTGAAGATTATCATCTGGGATCATAACCGGGATGTCATTTTCGACAGAGCCCAAGCCGTCCTGTCCGATCCAGAAGCTGCTAAATATGTGTGGGGAACGGGAGTCCATTGGTATGTGTCTGAGGAATTTGAGAATCTTTCCAGGGTTCACGATGCATTCCCTGACAAGCACTTAATTGTCACAGAATGGTGCATAGAAGGCGGTCCTCAGCCAGGCGAATGGAATACCGGAAAGCGGTATGGCCGAAACATCATTGGCGACTTGAACAATCATCTTGAAGCATGGATTGACTGGAATCTCGTGCTGAATGAAGAAGGCGGACCGAATCATGTGAGGAACTATTGCGATGAGCCAGTGATTATGAATACGAAGAAGGATGAGGTTCATTATAACAGCTCCTACTATTATATTGGGCATTTCTGCAAGTTCATTAAGCCAGGAGCCAGGCGAATTAGCAGCCAGGCATCGAATAATCGCCTATTGGCCACTGCCTTTGAGAATATCAATGGTGAAACGGTGGAGGTTTTGATTAATGAGAATGATAGGAAAGAAGAAGTATCTCTATACCTTTTGGGAAAAAGTATGATGCTGGTTCTTCCGGAGCATGCTATAGTGACGGTAATTATTCATTGATAAGAGGACAGCCCTTATTGGGGCTGTTTTTTATATAGAAATGTGTCTTTGGTTCTGAAATACCAGAATATATTGGTATGGACAAAATTTTATGTTACTGCTGTAGTTGAAGAATACAATGAAACTTCTGGAATTTCATACTTAAGCCAATTTCTACTGAAATAAGATAAAGCTTATGGGACCGCTAGTAGTAACTAACGGTTATTTTGAATTGTAGAATGATATAATTTAAGTAAAGAATATAATTTTTGGAGGTAAACTATGAATGATATTGATAATTCTCAAAAAGTAAAATATAAAGTTTGGGTCACTGAAAATCTGGGTGAAAAAACTGGAATTTGGTATTCACCCTATCTTGAACAACTTGGTTATCTTCTAGATAAGTTCGAGCTTGGTACTGGATATAACCAAAATTTCTTTGATTACCAGTTGTATTCAGAATTTAAAAATGTCTATCAACAGATGACAAAACAAAGTGATGAAGATATAGAAAAATTAGTGACTGGTAAGGGAATACCTCGATATCCAGAAGAATTTGGAACTAGAAGAATACAATTCAGACAGAAATATGCCGAGGATGAATTTAATCGTGGCGTAAGAAGTAAGCCTGACAATTTAGGTGGGATACCCGACTGGGGTGTTTTACTTAGATCCTACCTAATATTTTTATACTATAATGAAAATCCTGCTTTAATTTATCCTAAAAAGGAAAAGAAAATTGCGAATCAAGAAGGTGAAATTGATAATAGCGTCAACTATTGGGTTATTTCGCCAGGAGAACATTCAAGATTATGGGATAATTTTCATTCTGAAAGTGTGATTGGGCTTGGTTGGGATTATCTAGGTGATTTAAATAACTACGATTCTAAGGAAGCAGTTGAACGAGAAATATCAGAGCAAAGAGCTGATGGAAAGCGTCCCATCAATGATACAAAAGCTGTGTGGGATTTTTATAGTGAAATTCAGATAGGCGACGTTATTTATGCTAAAGAAGGAATTAAGAAAATCATCGCTCGTGGAGTCGTTACTGGAGATTATTACTTCGATAGTGGAAAAACTGAGTACAAACATAGAAGAAAAGTGGAGTGGCTGCAAGTTGGTAAGTGGGAACTGCGTCAAACTTTTGCGCAAAAGACTATGACATATCTGAATCCTTACCCAGATCTGATTCAAGAAATTGAGCAGGTGATAAATGACAACATAATTGATCTAACAATTGCGGAAGTAAATGAATTTCGTACTTGGTTATCAAATCAAGTCACAGACAATGGAACCAGTTTGAACGATAAAACGGTAACTCAAAAGGTGAACGCATTAAAGGATATAGAGAGCTACTTTGGTACTTCAATATTTGGAGAAACAGATACTGAGCAATTGAAGCAATTGAAAGATGTGGTTGTATCAGATGAATCCTACAGAAAATATAAAGGAGTATCTGGGAGTTCTATTGAATATTACATTCGTTTTATTGAATCCAAACCTACTGTTCAAGAAAATGAACCTTATTCTACTGATGACTTTCTTTCCGATGTTTTTATCGAAAAAAAGGAGCTGATCCGACTAATTTCTGTACTTGAAAATAAGAAGAATCTAATCATGAAAGGTGCCCCAGGCGTAGGAAAAACGTATATTGCAAAACGTCTGGCTTATGTGATGATGGAAGAAAAGGATGAGACTCGTATCCAAATGGTTCAGTTCCACCAAAGTTACAGTTATGAAGATTTTATTGAAGGTTACCGTCCGAAAGCTGAAGGTGATGGATTTGAACTTAAACAAGGTCCATTTGTGAAGTTTGCAAGAAAAGCAGCACGTGATCCTGAGCGTGATTATTTCTTCATTATTGATGAAATTAATCGAGGAAATATGAGTAAAGTATTTGGAGAATTGATGATGCTTATTGAAACAGATAAGCGAGGGGAACAAATCAATCTCCTATACTCTAACGATAAATTTTCAGTTCCATCCAACTTATATATTATAGGTATGATGAATACAGCCGATAGAAGTTTAGCGCTGTTAGACTATGCTCTTAGAAGAAGGTTCTCATTCGTCGAAATTAAACCGGCATTTGAAAATGATACCTTTAAGTCGTATGTTGATAAATTGAATAATCCAGAAGTTTTGATTCGTGTAATCGATGAGATCAAGAGTTTAAATAACCAAATTGTTGAAGAACTTGGTACGGGCTTTCAAATTGGTCATAGTTATTTTGTAGGGAGTGCTTATAAAGTTGATTCTGTAAGTCGGGTAGAAGAAGTTGTTGAATATGAAATTATTCCTCAACTATTCGAGTATTGGTTTGATGATGAACAGAAGGCTAAGATTTGGGCAGAACGACTAAGGGGTTGTTGCGATGGAGAGAAATAGCAATATTCCAATTCGTAATATCTATTATATGCTTTCATATGCATATCAAACCTTGAATCTTTCAGAATATAAACATATTGGAACGGAAAAGTTTGAAAACGTCAAAGACCTTTATGCAGAAATTTTATCTATTGGAATACCTGTATTAATTCGTGGGGGATTAATTAAGGATTACGTATGTATTGAGGAGAGTTCAACTGTTATAAAAGGGAAAATTGATATAAATTCTTCAATAAAGAAAAATGCGTTGGTAGATAAGAAGCTCGTGATCATATACGATGAGTTTTCTGAAGATATATTGTTGAATCAAATTATTAAAGCTACTCTTGTTTTCTTATCTCATTCAGCAAAAATAAAACAAAAAACTCGTAGATTATTTTATGGTTTTCTCCCTTATTTTGCTGAGGTATCAGACATAGAGATGAACCTGCAGCTTTGGAAAAAAGTCCAGTATAATCGGCAAAATATTCGCTATCAATTTATCATTGATGTATGCAGATATCTTTTTGAAGAGCTACTACTTGATGAAAATTCTAAATATCAATTTATAAAGCAAGTACAGGATGAACAAAGGCTTTCGGCTTTATACGAAAAATTCATCTATTCATTTTTCAAACGTGAAACGGATTATTTTGTATCACGTCCTCAAATTCAGTGGAACGTTGATGATGGATTTATAGAAGCATTGCCAATCATGCAAACTGATATAGTGCTTCAAAAAGGTAATAAAACACTGATTGTGGACACGAAGTTCTATTCAGAGAATATGGTCGCAAGATTTGAGGGAGGGGCGTCAAAACAAAAATCAGGTAATCTCTATCAAATTTTTACTTATATTAATAATTGGAAGAATAAATCTACTGAAATAGTAGGTGGTATGTTACTTTATGCTACAACAACAGCATTAAACCAACCTAACCATACGTACAACATTAAGGGAAATAAAATTTCTGTATTATCTCTCGATTTGAATCAAGACTTTCATGGTATTAAAGCAGATTTATTTGCATACGCTATCCAATTCTTCAAATAATTCTATAAAGAGTTAGGTATATTATATGCATTCAGCATAAGTTGAAATACAATGCTATTTGTTAATGAGTACTGTTAACCTGCATGCTAAGTAGTGTGAGTTTTTTTTTCTTGCACCTTTTAAATTGGCCACTGCATCACTGCGGATAAGTGATGCTGACGTCGGTGTTTGCGCACATAATTTCAATTATGCTTACAAATTCTCAAAAGCTTCAATCTTCTGTTTCTCATTTTCCTCCCGCAGTTCCCTATTCATGTGAGAATTGTGCTTATAAGCGGGAACGATATTGCTAACTCACAAACGTGCATTTGAGTAATTAATGTCAAATCACCTATATATTAGAACACTTACAAGAGTGAGATTTAAGCCATTCTTAGTGATCTCTCAACGCAGAATTTACATTAAAAAAGTTTATTGGGGCAGGTTAATTTTAAATTTAGCAATATGGAAGAAGAGGAATAATAGAATGGTTATTATCCGGAAATGGTAGTCTGGTAAAAATTTTACTAATTCCACCCATTACTAGATAATTATATTTAAGAAAAAATAAAAGTTCTGTTGGAGGTATTTAAATGAGCCAGAACATAGAAGGTTCCCAAGAAAAGGAATTATCCTTGATAGAAGAAGCATTCGAATTATTGCAAAATGCAGATATTGAAATATCACTGGATGATGTGAAAAACCTTTTGCAATTTTCCCCTCATGTCAAGGAGTTATTTGTAAAGGCAACAGGATTATCGCATAATTCTGGACAAAATGTATTTGACGTTATAAAAAAAGTTATATTCATTTATGAAGAAGAGTTAAAGAGAGATGACCTTACGCTTGAACAAAGGACAGCCATTTATGACCGTATGGATAAACATGCTATGAATGCAATGCAACAGGACGATAGTAATAAAAAGTTTATTGGAGGAGCAATTGGTGCTGTAATTGTAGCTTTAGTGGGTGGTGCAGTAAAATTTGGACCTAATATAGTTAAAGCTATGGTCAAAAAGTAATAAACACATGGGATAATATATTGGCTATTAAATTCTAACTGTTATCAAGTTGAAGACTTCTATGACTAAAATACAAAGATACTCCAGCTGAAATAAGCTTATCAGAAGATAGTTATCAGTAGGTGGGAAATTTACTAGAAGGATTGTTTGCTATTACTATTTTAAAAGGCCATTTAAAAGGCAATGAAAAAGGGTATGTCTTTGGTTTTCTACAATAATATATTTTAATCAAGTCTCACATAAATAGAAATGAAAAAAGAAAGGTCGTGTTTTCTTGTTATTTGAATTAGATGTCATTGATGCCGTATGTGAAGATTTAGAAGAAAGGGGTTATGTGATCATAAATCGAAAGGCTGAAATGAAGCATTCAGGGAAGGATGTTATAGCAAAGAAAACTAACTCTAACAAGGACATAAGACTTTTTATAGAGGCTATAGGAGAAACCAGTTCCGATTCTTCTTCAAATAGATATGGTAAACCATTTGAAAGAGGTCAAATAAAGGTTCATATATCAGAACTCCTCTTTGGCACAGCCGAAACACTCTCTATGCCCAAGTTAGATGAATACATGTATAAGACTGCCATTGCAATTCCAGATAATAAAGATCATAGAGAATTTATAAACAAAATTAAACCTTTTCTTGGTTCTATAGACATTGCAGTATTTTTTGTAAAAGGAAGTAAGGTATCTGAAATTATTAGTAATTGGGAAGTGTAATTTCAACACTCAAGTATAATTTTTTTACCTCTATACATCCATAAGCTATGCTTAATAAACAATAAACAACTCACCCTGCCTGGAAAGTAGTGTGAGTTACTTTTTATTTTACTCGTATTTAATTAACAACCATACTCCGCAAATAACTAAGATTGATACAAGTGTTTGCGCACCAACATCTTTTATATATTATAAACCACATTATCAATTTCGATTTCAATTGTCCTTACAAATTCTAAAAAAGTTTTTATCGTCTATTTTTCCTCTTACTCCCCTAGTTCCTTAATCACGGGAAATAGTGTTTATAAAGCCGTTTCGATATTGCTATGTCTGAAACGCTCACTTAAGTAATTAATGTCAACTTTGCATTAGTGTGCTTTAAGTCATGTATCGTAATTGGATTGATACCAAGTTCTTGTAAGGTTTTATGTATGGTGTTTATTGGTATTGGTGTTGCTAATTACTTCTTTATTTGGACTCTTTTCTATAAAAGACTAATCTATAAAGTAAGAAGAAATAAGCTATTGTCCTTATAAGCTAATGTATTTTTATATTTAGTCAGTATAGTGAATAGAATTGACAGAGTAGTAGGCTATGATGAATTTGAGTACTTAGTTAGTCAATTGTTATAAGGTGCTAGTTTGTCAATTTTCACAATTTTAGGTTATTCGGTAAGGGGATGAGTGAAAATATGAGATTAAGAGACTTAACTCTTGAAGAACTTGAGGACCTTGAACAAGAATTGCATGAAAAGGGAGAAAAGAGTGATTATGGTTATTACGCCAAACTAGTAAATGTCTATGAAGAGATGTATAAAAGGTTAATTCCACTAGTAAAAATAGATAGAGCAATGCACGAATATTCGCTAAAGTATAAAAAAAAACTGCTTGTTTCCTATCTAATTAAATACGGTACATATTTAAAAATGAACAACTCTAAGGATGATCGAGTTGCTATTTCATCCTTAACAAAAGCATTAAGATATCAGAAAAATATTCCGATTGCCTATTATAGATTAGGATTCTTATCTTATAAGCAAGGCGATTTCAGCCAAGCTGTACGGTATTTTCAAGAGGCATTGAATTATCATAAATTAGGGGATTACCCAAGCTTTAGCCTAAATCAGCAGCATGTATTTCACGCACATATGTATCTGGCAAACAGTGCTTTATATGTGGCAAGGTCAACTTATGAAGCAATGGGAGATTTCTCTTACTACTCAGCAAAGCAGCTCCCGGATTTAGCACTTTCACCATTATTTGAAACACTGAGGGATAATGAGCAGCTTAAAAGAATCATGTTTTTTATAAAATTACAAAAGGACATATTGAGACCTGATCGAGAGACACTTGCGAGGAAATTGCCGAAGATGGGGAAAACAATGCGCTTGTCGTTTATTTTAATAATCGCGAAAATGTCCTGTTCTTTAATGGGGAAGAGACCATAATTACTCCGGGTCAGGCTAATATGATCAGGCATTTTCTGCTGTCATCTAATGAAAAGAATCCTTGCACGAGAATGACGATGAAGGACTTTTTTGGAAGGACCGGAACTGACGGAGAAGTTAAGAAAAATACCTTCATTAAATCAATAGAACGTCTCAGAACTCGGCTGAAAACATTAAATATTCCTGACATTATCGATGTTAAACAGTACCAGGGAGAAACAGCCTATTATTTTAACGAAACGATTCCATAGATTGTTCTGTTGCGGATTGATTACGCTTTTGCGAATGACTATGTAAGCTGATGACAGGGCTGTCATCGCCTTTTTGTGATAATAAAGTTACATTCACGAAAGGGAGATGATGTTGAATGAAAAGCTGGAATACAATATTCATTCGTCAAGGGTTTACTGTGAGAGAGTACTCAAAAAATGACTTTTATCTTTTAAATGAAACAGAAGAAAATATAGAGTTCCTAATTGAGTGTCTTCAAAAAGCAGGTGCAAACTTCTCCCGTCAGCATTTTCTTCTTACTATTCACTTTGAGCCTGTTACTGAGAAAGAGTGGCTAGCTGCAGCTGATTTCCCTCATAGAGGGTACGGAGAAGGGCTTTGGTTCGATGCTGAAAAAGAAGAACCGAAAATCAGGGAATTGGATTTGTATATCAGCGGCATGGTCCGTCAATTAAACCGTCTAAAATTATTTACTATGGGAAGCTGCGATGTCAATGGAATAAGATATGCTTCCATCAATTTTCGTCCTGGTGTATCTATGGATAAAGCGGCAAAACTTTTCAGCATCATTTCCGATAAAAAAGTCAGAGTCAGAAACCAGCACTTGATTCTGCCGCATTCCAGAGAGGATCTTTTAGAATTAGCTGAAAAAGCTTTGAACATAGATGCAACCACCCTGGAACTTGAAACGGAAGAAATCGATATGCAGCTGTTTTTTGATCAGCTGGAGGAACTTCTAAACATAAACGGAGAAAGCGGAAACGAAGGCAAAATCAGAAAGCATGCAGAAAAGATTCTTGCTCCTCTTGTTGATCACCTAACTTTTGACAGCAAAGGCAACATCCTCGCTCAAAAACGCTATAGAGGCGGCAATGGACCGACTATTCTATTAAATGCCCATTTGGATACTGTAGTGCCGATTGAACCAGGCAGAATCATATTAAAAGAAAAAAACATCTGGACCAGCAGCTCCGGCATTCTTGGTGCAGATGACCGTGCCGGTGTGACAGTTACTTCAAATGGCAAAGAACCTGGAAAAAAGCAGCTTTAGAGGCACTGTGAAATTTATTTTAACTGTAGAGGAAGAAATCGGGCTGGTGGGGGCACAGCATGTTGATGAATACTTCCTCTGGGACGTTGATGCTGCAATTGTTTTAAATCGTCGCGGTACTGGGGATATTGTAGTTTCATATGGTGGGTACATTCCGTTCTGTGATGAAAGATATGGACAGTTTTTTGAGGCTGCAGCAGTAAAAGCGGGATTGAAGAATTGGAAATGCACAAATGGAGGAAGCAGTGACACCTGGAGTTGGGCTTCTTCACATGGGATACAGATTGTTAATTTATCTGTTGGTTGTTTTAATGAGCATACCAGTGATGAGAAGCTGGATGTGGAGGGTTGTTATAATACGGTGAAGCTGGTGGACACGGTTTTTGAGAGGGGACTCGAGCTTAGGGGAGCTTTGACAGGAAGAGACAGAAATAATTTGCATTTTCCAAACTAATTATTGGTTTCTCTAAACTAGGAAATTAGGGGATAGTTCGGTGTTTATACTCTGAAAGATAAACATGAGAATCGTCTCGGTGTTCTCCTCTTGTACTTTAAGTTTTTTAATGAAATATCGATTTTATTTGGTAAAGTAGCTTTTTATTTAAATTAAAGATCTTATCCTACTTTAAAATAATTCAATATCGTTATAAGATTTATAAGGAAATACTCTTTTTAAAAAGATAAAACAAAGATTATTACTGGAACTGGTTGAAGATAATCAGATGGTAAGGTTAATAACGCTATTTTGTTGGAGAGTATTTTAGGTAATTCGATGATAATTCTATATTAGTTAATGGAGGGTTTTATGATTAAGATTGAGAGCATTTATATTAATAATATTAATTCGATTTCCTGTCTAACCTTAAATTTTAAAACTGGTGTAAATATATTATGTGGGACAAATGGAATAGGTAAAACAACAATCTTAAACTGTATTAACCAATTTTCCCGAAATTTTTCACCACGTGTTTCACTTATCAGAACTAAAATGGATACCGAAAAAAGCGCTATTAGTTTAACTGTGAATAGTGATGGTCAAGTAGAGAATTACGATTATCAAATACCAAAAATTGACAATGAGGAAAATGCGAATAGATTGGTACATCGTAAAAAGATTATATATTTTAACATCTCCCAAAGACAGCAAGTAGGCACACTTCCTCTTACAATTGGCCAGGAGGGAAGGGAATCAATTAGATCGAGTTATGATGCTATGAAAAGTTGGTTCTATAGAAATTATTTTAAGAAAACGGACGTAATTGAAAATAAATTAAAGAACTTTAATTTATCCAAAAGGATATTTAGTAAACTTGATCCTAATGTGTATTTTGAAGCAGCTAACGAGAAGGATGTATTTAATGAGTTTACGAATCGGCCTATTAAAACTGTTGAGATACTACTAAAAACACAATACGGTACTATTGATATGGATTCATTTTCATCGGGATATAAAGCCTGTTTTAATATT
Organism: Bacillus sp. NTK034; assembly: GCF_017303275.1. Taxonomy (GTDB): domain Bacteria; phylum Bacillota; class Bacilli; order Bacillales; family Cytobacillaceae; genus Cytobacillus. The sequence goes on from NZ_JAFKOJ010000010.1 coordinate 172,667, forward strand.
TTATTTGGAATAGTTAGGAATATTGAGCATCGATTGAGTATGTCTGTTGAGGATTTTGATGGTATAGTTCTTATAGATGAAATTGACCTCCACTTACATCCAGAATGGCAAACTAAAATTATTGATATACTTAAATGGCTTATTCCAAATGCCCAAATTATTATTACAACTCATAGTCCTCATGTTATACAAAATGCGGATCAAGGGGAAATTATCCCTTTAGGACTAGATGAAGAAGGAAAAATTTACGTTCGTGAACTTCCAGAAAGTAGTGAATACGGGTATCAAGGATGGACAATTGAAGAAATTTTACAAGATGTAATGGGTCTTAAAAATACACATTCTGAATTATATTATCACATTTTGAAAGAATTTGATGAGGCTTTAGATAATCTAGATATAAAAAAAGCAACTGAAAGCTATAACGAAATAGATAAACTATTACATCCTGCCAACCATTTACGCAAGGTATTTAAAATCCAACTAGGGTCACTAGGAGGGTTAGAAATTGATTAAAACAAATAAATTAAGTTGTCCTAAAGAATTAACATTCGAAAAACAAAAGGAACTTACTAATAAATATCTTAATGAAAAAGGTTCAGTCTGGAAGCAACATTATATAGAAAATGCATTATTATCAAGTTCTCACTCAAAATGTATATATTGTGAGTGTAAGATAAATGTTGAATCAAAATATATGGAAGTGGAACATTTCCATGATAAAAGCCATTATCCATTAGAAGTAGTTAACTGGGAGAATCTTCTTCCGAGTTGTAAAAGGTGTAATGGAAATAAATCAACCTTTAATACTAAATTAAATCCATTTATTAATCCTTCAGAAATGGTTCCGCGTGATCACCTGGTATTATATGAAGGCAGATTTTATCCTATTACAGAGGCGGGTGAAAATACAATAAATGAAATATTATTAAACGATAGGGGTAAACTTGTTCAACAACGGTTAGATATTGTTAATGCTGTTCTGGACTCACTAAATAATATTTATCAAAATGTGGAAAGATATCATAATAATAAACAGAGGACTACTCAAAACAAAAATACATTTATGAGCGCTCTAGAAAACTTATTAGAAGATGCAATGCCAAGTGCATCTTATTCCGCAACTGTTGCGACTGCAATCATTAATAATCCATTATTCATATACATAGTAGATATTTTAAACTTAGAAGATTTATGGAATGAGGAACTACAAGAAAAATTTAATGTAATAAGTGAATTGGCTATAGACACAAACTTAAAAAAAACATTGGCTTATAGAAATCGGACTGCTAAATTTGCCCGTTTGTTGACATCTAGATGATATATTTGTCATACTTTTCTAAAAATAAAAAACGCTGTAATTATTTTATCTATAATGTCTGTTTTTTACTTTTTTCTTTTTATATAGATACATAATTATGTAAGAAGTTGAATTTTTAACTGGGTTCGTTCAATGTTAGAATTCCTCGAGATTGAAAGACATTAGTAATCCAGGTGTGCTGACGAATTTTCAAAATGAACACCTTAAGCGGTCTCGAGTTCGAATCTCTCCTATGGCACTAAATAAAGAAATATATCAAGGTTCTCTGGATAGAAAAAATTAAAAGTGTTCAAGGTATATCAGCCTTTTTTGTGTTGATTTTAGGTTGAGTCGTCGGGAAATTAGGGGACGTTTCGCTTGTTTATACTCTGAAAGAGAAACATGTGAACCTTCCCTGTGTTTCCAGGTAAGATTGGAGGACGGTATAGGAGACCTTGGTTTCCCCGCTTTCAAGAAAATATCGCTGAATGTCCTTCTCAATTACCGTAAGTCCCCCTTTCTCGATAAGCAGGTGACCGTCTCTCCTTCCATTCAAGTGTGAAGGAAATCCTTCAGGTAATCGGAAAGGACTTCAACGTTCGGAGCATCAAAATCAAGTGTACACCGGGTGATGAAGCGATAGATCACATCCGAGATGATGGGCAGGAAGACTTTGTCGGCTACCGCCGCAGTTTTCGCGAGGGTGTTGAACAAAATATTTTCTCGGTTCTGAAACAGGTCCCACCAGCCATCCTCCCGCTCACTAATCCAGCACAAAAGGGATTGGGAAAGGAGCTCTTGAAAAAAAGGAAGGTGCCATGGTCGAACCCTTCTTTCTCAAAACGCCTGGCCCAATTTGCAGATTCCATGTCCGCTGGAAAATCAAAAAACTGCCCAATATATACTTGATAGGACAGTTTTCCTTTTAATTTAAATTTTCTTATTTAGAAACCTCGTAAAGAATTCAATAGGGTTAGAGCCCTTAGAGAGACTGCAATTTACACAAAGTGCTTGAAAATTATCAGCAAGTTCATCACCTACATATTTAAATGGAATAACATGGTCAAAGTGTGCGATTTTTTCATTAATTTCAATGGGACAAATTCTACACTTAAACTCTTGTTTTTGCAAAATTGACTTTTTTTCTGAATCATTTAGTTTAATTCTGTTGGGGCTTTTGGTAAATGATGCATTCATCCACTTTCTTATTTGGAGAATTTCAACTTCAGACAAATCTATTTCAGTAATTTTATTTAGAATATTTTCATATACCGAAATTTCTTCTTTAATTGAACCACAAGAAAGAATTTTCCTTTTAAAAGAAATTAACCTTTGTTGTTTGTTCAAATAATGAATTAGTCTATCAAATACTGTAAGAAGTATATTTTGGTACATAAGGTCGTTAATTTGAACGTAATCAAGACCATTTCTTTTTATTAATTTGGTTAGATTATCCAGTGAGAACACTCCTATGCAGGAATAAAGTCATCGTGCAATGTTTCTAACAAATTACCATGTTTTTTTGCGAGGGCAATTGTAGATGTTTCGGCACGGAATAATAGCATAGCTTCTTTATCCGCAAAGAAGTCTTCATCAAGCAACTCATTAGTTTTTAATTTTCTAATAATACTTTCAGTCTTCTCCAAATCATATAATTTGAACTTTTGGTCTTTTGCGATTTGCCAGACATAAGGAAATAAAAAAAGGATATATCTTAATCCAGCAATTTTACTAAGTACATGTCGGTTTGAATTAAAGGCTTCTGGATAAGCTCTTTGCCATGCCTTTAAGTAAGACACGATAACAGGGTATCTATTTTCTTCAGGAAGTTGTTCTAATGTCTCCCATGTCTTTGATGTTTGAAGAAGTCTTGTAATTTGGACCAATTTGTATCCATTTTTGACCTTTGATCCACCAATACTTATTCTTCCTTTTAGCGGAGATTCATCTTCTTCATTCAGTAAAACAGTGACATCGTAAAGATGCTCTTCAAGCGGGATTAGAATCTTAAGCCATTTCATGATTCTTCTTAAAACATTGTCCTCTACTTTTACAACCAAATAATTTGTTACAGTGAAGATTTCGCGTTTTAAAGAAGTATTTAATTCCTTGAAGAGAACGAAACCCATTTGGTATGTTTCAGCATCCTTAAAGTCTGGATCACGATATTTGTCTAAGAACGAAAGGCACCTATGCTGGCCATCCATCGGCTGAATTGCCCCGAATGCCTGCTTAAATTCTTCCTCAGTATCTGGGAAAAGAAGATAATAGGAACCATTATCTTCAATAATATCCAATGGATTTAAGATATTTAGGATAGGAAGGTTTGGGATAATTCCCTTAGCCTTAATTTCATGATTGACAATTTTGTCTTTCATTCTTCCTATCGGAGATTTTCCAGCAATGTATTTTGCTAGATCCTTAACTCGCGGTTCACTCCAAGGTCTTTGTGTTTCTTGGAGTTCCCCTGGTCCTGGAAAGTTGATTAGGGACACCAATACTCTTGGATCTGCAACCAGCAAGAAAAAATCTACCCCTTTTTGGTGCACCTTTTGAAGCAACAATTTCTTCAAATAAAATCTCCTCCTTTTTATATTTCAATAATTAATGTCTCCACTCAAAATAAACCTATTCAATATATTTTTAAAAATATCATGTTTATCGAAAGCTGATTAAACGAAAAAATTATTATCTTGATTATACCTAGAACAATACATGCGAAACATTTTACTTCACGTGCAAAGGCAAATGTGGCATGAACGGATGCTTTAGTGAATGACAAGTAAAATCTATCCATCTCATATGAGGAGTTATTTTTACTTATCCGTATTAATATAGGTAGTGAATGGTATCAAGCAGGAATTTTGGAAATTATTATTGAAAAATGAAAAATACCACCAATGTAATGTCTTGATAATGAGGGTGGTACTATGAGCAATTCTGGTAAAGAACTGAGTAATTCATATTCCACTGGTGGTGGAAGATCATTTCGAAAATCGTATTCATGCTTCATTTGTAGTACTGATGTTAACGTGCGGATTTTCACAATGTCTACCTTCATGGCCAATTACAGAAATAAAATTACAAGGAAAATACCTGGATTTTGATACTGATAATTTAATTGTTATGTAACGCAACCTGGAGAGGGTATGCAGGCTAAGTTACTTGGCCAGGCTATACATTCAATAAAAATAACAGAACAAAATAAGGTTTTTGGAGAAGTTATTCAGGCATCCTGGAATGATTTTAATAACAAAAAGACTTTTAATGAATCTATAGATAAGCTAGCTTTAATTACAGGTCCGATTAGTGCCACTGAGACAGTTAATGTCCGAAATCTCCTGAATCAAGACCATCATTCAAAGATGCTGAGGTCTTTATCTGGAGAATTTCGCGTGCTAATTTCACTAGTGATGGACAAAGAAAAAAACTTGAAGTTTTTAGGGTTCATTTAACAATGCTAACTAAAATAAAGAACTCACTGATGACGAATTATGGAGATTTCTTAAAGCTTCCATTTGCTTTTATATGAAGTGGATATAAAAGGTGTAACTCATTCCCTGTTGCAATCTATTAATTGGACAATATTCTCAAGGTCGTACTGAGGAGCTGTTAGCTCTATAGAACAGCTAATAACTTATAAAAATAAAAATGCCAGTTGCATAACCAGAGAATATCCCACAAAAAATTAAATCTGAATTTGTGGAATCTCATAAAATGAAAATCCCTAAAGAGTTGGTTAATCCGGCCTTGGAAAGTAGCGAAGAAAAGTCCCAAAAGGATTGGAGTAATCATTCATCGGCTACGCGGTTGGTAATTGCAAACCTATTGGTTCCTGGAACGATAAATATGATGGGGACATTGATATAGTGTCTCAACTAACTGGAGAGGATTGCACTACATGGTGTTGGAGTTTCGAGAAATCCTATACGAACCGGAAACCCCAATCACTTTTAAAAATGGAGTCTGGACTATTAAAAAACGAGTGGAACTTTGGAAGTCGCTTGGTTCACGTGTTTTTGATGATAATTTAGAATCATTCAAAAACTGGGCTATATCCGTCCTGACTATCTTGATTTAGGAGAAAGGTATTGACGAATGTCATGGCCTTTTTAATTTATGTGATGCTTCAACTGCTCTTGTTTCTTCTATGAAAGTGGCTATTTTTTCGATTGTAATATCGAATTCCTTCCTGATTTCATGCTCCCAGATCCTAAGTATGTGCCACCCTTTATGAAGGTAATATTGGGTGTGTTCCTTGTCTCGTTCCTGATTACGCTCAAGCTTTTTCTTCCAAAAATCAATATTGCTTTTGGGCATTCTTCCATGGATAGGACATAAGTGCCAGAAACATGAATCTATGAAGATAACGATTTTATATTTCTTTATAGCAATGTCAGGGGTACCGACCATTCCTTTTACATTTCGTCTGAACCTGAAACCCTTTTTCCAGAGTTCATGTGTGACCATTGACTCCAATTTGGATACTGCTCTTATTGACGACATTATCTTGCTTCTGGATTCATTAGACATAATCGAACTCCTTTATAGAGATATAATTTAATTCTACCTAATTTCTAGGAATCTAAACATTTATCACTTACTTTTTACTAAACATGAAGTTTAATGAAAGGGGGACTTTTGTAAACGCTAGAATAAAGTTGACAGTTTTTGCTCGATAAGATTTTACACTTTTGCTCAATCAACCTACTACTTTAGTAAAATAAATCGTGACGTTAT
>NZ_JAFKOJ010000011.1 GCF_017303275.1 Bacillus sp. NTK034
AAGTTTGAGTTAGAGTCGTGTCTTACTCATATCTTACTGAGGAGCCCTATTTTTTTCAAAGCTCAGAAATAACGATCTACAGGAATGCTAACCTGCCCCCTTTATTGCATAAGAAAAAGCTGCCTTGTTCGACAGCTGTTCTTGAGCGTAATCACATTTTATTTTATCTAGGCTGGACTTCGACATTCATATTTTTCATTGGGATCAAATTTTCTTACACGATATTCTTGCATTATCCATTTACCTTCTGTTCCCCAATCTTTTTTTAAGGTTACTGTGAATATGTCCAAAAAATTATGAGCACCAGTAAATGTAACGAATTCAATTTCAACTTCGAAATACCAAGAACCTGAGTGACGAAGTTTTTTTATGTCTATAACCTTTTCACAAAATGAACCTATATTGTAGGCTGTCCCGTAGTAATCCTCTACTGCCGCAAACATTGCTTGCTTTAAAAGGTCAATCACAGCATCCTCTAATATATTTTCTCTTTTTGATTCACTTCTTGTTAATTTAGCATGGGTTGTAGTTGTTATATGCATTAAAACAACAATGATAAGGATCGCATATAACCTTTTCATCAAATCACCTTTAAAATGTTATTGAAGGTATTTTTTCCTGGCAAGAAGACTATATTCTTATTCAACAAACCTGCCCCGTTAGTCGAATAAGAAAAAGAGCTGCCAATCCATACTGATCTTCAACTCTTGCACCCTATTGTTTAAGTATATTTATTCACAAATTTATTACAGAAATGCTGTCCCGTTAGTTTAATAATAGTTTAAGTTCATTTTTCGAATCTAACTAAGGTTTTTTCAGGGATTTCAATTTGGTTAATATCAAAATTATTGATTTGTAAGATGATCTCACCCTCCCGCTCTTCAGCTTCTTCTCCAACCCAACAACTGTACAGTTCAAAAAAATCTCCTTTTTCAAGGTAACTGTCCATAATATTACATAGTTCCAATAGCTTCTTTTTCGATTCGGAACGGATTTCTGGAGTCGTATATTCTGAAATAATAATGCCCCAATGACTTGATACTTCATAGACATAAGGGGTTGTAAATTGATGTTTCTTTACATTTAGTTGTTCATAATCACCTGCAAAACAACTGCCAATATAAAAAAAATCCTCCGTATATTCATCATCATTATTCGGTATTTCTACATTACAACCAATATAGGAAGCAAAACTCATTTCGACTCACTCCTTATTATTGATTTTAGACTATTCTGCCCCGTTGTTAAAAAAGAAAAAAACTACCCGGTTCTGCAGCTCATCTTGCCACAAGTTAGTTGAAAAAACTAACTAATTCTTAGTGCATATTTTATTTAAATTGAATCCAATTACCGCTTTGTTATAATAAAAATAAAAAAGAGGGGCAACGGATGTATAAATCATTTTTATATGCATTAGTTCTTACACTACTCTATTTCATAATCTGGGTAGGAATAGAATCTATACACATAAAAGTTGTTATAGGTATTATTGGGCTAACTTTTATACCCCAGGTAAGGAAAAAACTTTACAAAACTCCACTTGTAATTAGAAAAAGTAAAGTTGCCCTTTATACTTCTTTATTTTTCACCTTTTTACTCTTCATTCTTGATATAAAGTCATTGATAACAGAGACTAACAATAGTTCCATTGATTTCAATGTCATTGTTCTTATATTTTTATCTAGTTTGTTGGGAAGCTTTATGTATGGAATACCTGTTTCGTTACTGTCAGATTTTATTACAACAAATGTTAAGAGATTTCGTTTCTATCTTTCTTTATTGGTGCATATCGGATTCAGCTTGATTTCTTTTTTCTTTCTCGGTCCATTAATGATATTAGCTACTATCTTTGCATTTTTATTTTTCCTTATAGATGAATTTGTAAGAAAAAGAGAAAATACCGCTCTTGAAATATAACTTTAATTTAAACCGCATTTCCTGCGGTTTTTTCTTGCTCAGTACTTGTCTATACGCATATCAGTTTATTATTTCACAAACCTGCCCCGTATGTTTGAAAAGTAAAAGCTGCCTGATTAGCAGCTGAACTAATTATTCTCAATTAACTTTTTTATCGCACAGACTACAACTTCCGGTTCATCATTTTGTATATAGTGAGCACTGTTTTCAGCAATTACCAATTCTCCATCAGAGGATATTTCAAGCATCTCTCTCTGCATTTCATTCCATAACTTTTGTGATTCCATAGAATAATGAGCTTTTTTACCCGCTGAAAGAACAATTAATGGTACATTTAATTTTTGTCTAGTATCTTTTAACTGCTTTAGGCTTTCCATAAATTCTCCATAATTTCCTTCGTAAACGAATTGCTTGTTATATGCTTGTTGAAAATCTTGTGACATTGTAGGGAGAAAACGTTCTTTGTAATCTTCGGGAGTAGAGTCAATCAAGACTAGTCCACAAACTTCATTTGCATATTCTGTAGCAAACATCCGCATATTTACTCCGCCAAATGAATGACCTACTAATATGTAGGGAGGCTTAATCTTGGCTTCACTAAGCAGTTCCTTTAATTCTTTTACCATTTCACGGCTGGTTCTGGGATTAGAACTTGATTCACTTTTCCCAAGTCCAGCTCTATCATAAATTAGTACACTAGACAGCATTGAAATCTCCCTTAATACTGAATTCCAGGCCTTAGAAAAGTCTCCATATCCAGCATCCATTATGACTGTTGGCTTTCCGTTATTTTCTCCCACCAATTTAGCATATAGTTTACATTTACTTATATGTATAAACATTTCCTTACCCATTGGTTCATTCCTCTCGTTTTGCCAACTATCCTAGTTAAAATTTAGCAATATTAAAACTCTTATTCAATAATCCTGCCCTTTAGTTCAAAAAGAAAAAAGCCGCCTGTTTTGGCAGCCAGACCTTATATTAATATTAATTCTTACCAGCCCATACGATTACATAAAGAAGTAATTTGCGCAAGATGATGTTTACCATGCCAAGCGTAGATTCCGATATTTTCACCTATTGAAACTTCTCCTGAATCTGGGTGAATAAATGTTTTTTCCATATCAGCCGGACTTAGACTACGTAATAGGTAGGTCCAGCGTTTGTGCAGTACTTCGAGAAGTGAAAGTGAAATATCAATCGACAATTTATAATCAGATAGTTCCGCCCAATTTGTTTCATCATATGGCTTAATTACAGGGTTTTCTTCAGTAAGAGCCAATTTAAAGCGAACATAGGCATTCATATGACTATCCGCAAGATGATGCATTACTTGTCGAACAGTCCACCCTCCTGTACGATAGGCTGTATCTAGCTTTATATTATCTAAGTCCCTTACAGCATCTCGTAATAATCTTGGTAAATCTTCAATCTCATTTATCCAAATGCTCGTAACATTCTTAGTAATTTCACCATTAAATTGAAAGTGGCCAATTGGGTATTTCAAATCCATCTGCTTTTCCTCCTAAAACAATTGATGATCGCGCCTAACTAAATAAAGGATTAATAATATGTAATTCTCCATCAAATCCTCTAATTCTTTTACACCTTAAATGTTACGTAACTAACCTGCCCCGTTTGTTGGAAAAGCCGGCATTGATAGCAGGATCTTCAAGTAATGCACCCATTAGTTGAAGAAGAAGTTTTAATTAATTCTCTTGTTGCTTTTTCTTATACATCTCTTTTAGTACATCTGGTCCAGGGATATTATTTATATCTTTATTAGTTCATCTACAAATTTATCGCTTGTAAAGTCACCTTTTCCGTCTTTTGCCATTTCCATATAAGCGACGGTCATCATTTCAATGCTATTTAACATCTGACTCATCTAAAGGCAATGATTTCTGATTGAAAGTAAAATAAGTTCGCTATAAGGGGTAGCGTCAGGAAAATGTAGATTTACAACGTTAAGGAAGTTTCAATATTAAAAAACCTAATTTTTCAGCATTAAATGAGAAATTAGGTTTTTTCATTAATAGAAAAAGACTTATAAGTATTTATCAAGAATCACTTTCATATGGTGTAACTCGTGCCCGGCAATGCCATATGCAATGATACCTACCGAAACTGGGCTGTTCATTACAGTTCCATTACGAACCCACGCTGCATCATCAATGGTTGAAATAAGGCTTAAGGTGTTGGAGCGTATCGTGTCTAAACCAGCTAGTAACTGCTCCCAGGAAAATTTGTTGAAGTTTGCCGCAGAAACGTATTGATCCTGATCCATTGCTGGGAGTGGTGCACTTTCATTTCGTGCAATGGCAAGCATTCGATACGACATCACACGTTCCGAGTCGGTCATATGCCCAATCACTTCTTTTAAAGTCCATTTCCCTGGTGCGTACGCCTTCCTTGCTGACTCTTCTGATACGCTGCTTAAGAGGGTAATGGTCTTAGTTCGTTGCTTACTAAGTATTTCTTCAATATCTCCATCTGGCACAAGACTAACATACCTATCATGCTCTGGATTTTCAATAAATAATGGTCGTGGACGCACAAGAATCCTCCCCATCGGAATAGTTATTTATGGTTCTAGGCTAATATTCGACTGTCAAAAAGATATGTCCTTTATTTTTGATATTTAATTTCATTACCGCAAAATAATTGCAAATTAAACAACTTTATTATCTCTGTACAAATGATTTATGCAGTTAACATAATAATAATGGATTAATTCACTTTTTATTCCACTAACCTGTCCCTATAGTTCAATAAAGTATTTATATTGAGTCAAGAACAGAGGACCATGCAGAAGAAGTTGGTTCAATAATTTTAAAGTGGTCTATATCTGGGAGAATAACTAGTTTTACATTTTCCCCCTTTTCTATAGCGTATTTGTAATAATCCTTACTTAAATCTACTGGAACGTGACGATCTAATTCCCCATGTATTAATACTTGTTCAACATTCATTGGCAATAATTCAGCTGGTGAAGACAATTTATAACGCTTAGGAACTTCTCCAGGGGATCCCTCTAATAGTGCAGCTGTGTGACTCTTCATTTTCTTTTGTTCATGTATATCCCACATCTTTTCTAAATCTGTAACTCCTGCTAAACTAATTATTTTTTGAATAGAAACACTAAGTTGGTTAAAGGGACTTTCATTAGGTGTGGATATTATTCTTGAACCTAACCAAAGTGCTAAATGTCCACCAGCAGAATGGCCAATAACAATAACTCTTAAAAGATCTGTTGGATATGACTCAGCAATTTTTGATAAATGATTTACAGCATCAATAACATCATTAAACGTTCCAGCCCATCCTCCTCCTTCTTCCCCCACTCTTCGATACTCAATATTCCAAGTTGCATAACCTCTTTGGGCCAAATCATCAGCAATTGGATTATTCTCCTCTAAGTTATATCTTGCTTGCCAAAAGCCTCCGTGAATTAATACTATTACTGGACATGAGTGTGAAACTTCAGGCATTCGTAATACACCAAATTGAGATTCATGTTCTCCGTAATAGATCTTTCTTTTATTAACCATTTATAACTCCCCTTGCAACTTTTTTATAACTTTTTACTTCGATAAAAATAGCCACACTTCCTTTATAGAAGAGTAGCTAGTAACGTATAGTTTATTGAACAAACCTGCCCCGTTAGTAAAAAAACGTCTCTACTTATTGTAGAAACGCATCCATTATTAATAAATGATAAATATTGTTAGTTTGTTATTAACCATTTAACAGCATCATTTATGTTCTCAGCTATATAATCGGGCTTAACTTCACCCCAATGATCATAAAACTCACTGTTTATGTACTTTGCTAGTAGGGAACACCTGCAGAGGGATCTCTGATTGCTCAAAATCAAATTTCTGAATTTGCTAAATTTAATGGAGAAATATATCACTCAAGAAATGGGCTCAGTACTTGGAATCCATTAAAGAATCAGACAAAAACAACTGCTGCTGATTGCTCTTAATACGTTCACATCAACTTGCGATCCTGTTACTAAACCATCTAATAGTTAAGACAGTTTCAATGTTAACTATGACTTAATTAACTTAAAAATGGCGTGCCAAAACTGTTGTCAGTTCGCACGCCATTTTTGTTGTCAATTATAATTTGATTCTCGTTAAACTTCGAACAGACAATTAGCGAAAGTAATGTTCTTGTCTATATAAATTAACAGTTTAAACGCTTGATAAAGGGCAATTTACAAAGGTAATGCTCCTCCATATAAAAGGATCAAAATGATATATTTTAGGAAATGGCCCCCTAAGAAATACGCTACCTAATCTGTTAGTTCAGGAACCAGTAATGTGCACACAGCAAGAACAGGAATTCCAATGAGAATAACAGCTATCTTCAAAAATAATGTGTGGTTGCTGCCTTCATAAAAAACACCTCTTGTATATTTCAAAATGTTAATTGCTTTTTGGCTGCGAATCCAAGAAATCGTTTATAGGTTTTTGAAGTACGTCCACAATGGCTAGGATGATACTTGTTGCCAAGATGACCATTAGACCTAGAGATATTGGACCTGCTGCATCATCACCTGTGAATTGAACACGCACCCTTAAATAAACTATTGCTAAAAAAATGAAGAAAATGACAGTAAAAGTGCATTTTTTAATTACCTTTAGAGATTGAAGAGATAACTCAGAAAAAGCATTATTCTTTTCGATATAGGTTAAAAGTATAAATATTCGATACAACGCCACAGAAAAGGTAATACATATTCCATATGCACATACCAAAAGTGGATATAGCGAATAATCACCTGGGCGCTCTATTGCATCTCTTCTGGCTGCTTCAGGCAAAAAATATATACACACGGCAAGCACTGCAATTCCAACCAGAAAAATAATGACCTTTAAGAAAGTGGTAGAACCTCGTTTATCATTCATTTAAAGCACCTCACTTATTTAATGACAATACGAATTTAACATATGATTTATCGTTTTTCAATAAATTATTATTGTTTCCATTGTATTACTGTTGATTGTTGAAATACCCTTTTAATTTTTAACAAAAATAAAAAGCATTTCTCATTACAAAGAAATGCTCTTTCTTTAAATGTTAAATTTACAACTTGTTCACCAAAACTGACCTTCTTTATAAATGCATCTTTTATTACTATTAATTGGAATGACGTTAAACTGACACCCCAAATATTAGGTTAATTGCCAACCTTTTTTAAACGGACAAGAACCATTGTCATATTATTTTATCGTGTCATTTTAGATGTCAATTCTCAATGAAAAGTTTAAAATGCCTATAAGGAATTGGCATTGGTCCAATCCCTATACCAATTAATGTGTCATTTAACCAATATGCACCTCAAATCGGAACGGTTTATGGTCCGTAAGGAGGCTTTTTAACTAAAACACCAATTAAAGAGGAACGTTTTCAAAGTGCTCAACTGCAGGAAATGGATCATAGAAATGATGCAGCTGTCTTTTCCATTCTTGATACTCTTTCGATTGTCTAAACCCAACTGTATGGGCCTCTAATGATTCCCACTTCACCAGCAGTAAATATTTACCCTTAACTTCCATACATCGCTGCAGCTCATGAGATATGTACCCCTCCATGGAAGAAATAATATTGGATGCTTCACAAAACGCTAGTTCATATTCTTCCTCCATCCCTTCTTTTACTTGAAGCATTACTGCTTCTAAAATCATGTATAATTTCCCCTTTCCTTGCTTTCTCAAAGAGCCCCTGATTTCTAGTTTAATTTAGCGATTTCAAAAACTGCCTGTTCAGCTGCCAGGAGTGCACCTTCAAGATGTCCGCCATATTGTGAATTCGTCTCCGTACCTGCAAAAATAATTTTCTTTTCCCATACCCCCGATTTTGGCGGTTGACCATAACTCGGAAAATATCTAAGCGGGGCTAAATCTTCCTCAACAGCCGTTTCGGAATCACTGGACCAGTCCTTGTATAGAATAGCCCTTACGTTTTGGGCGGATGTTCCAAAAAGCCTGATCAATTGATCAACGACCAAATTCAAAATTTTAACCTCTCCCAGTTCCCTGCGTGTTTTCGCTGGCATTCCGAAGAAACCAAATAATGCACCAGATCCTGTTTCAGGAGAAGCATCATGGATTTCCTGCAAGGGTCCAACCCAGCTCGATGCGAATCCAGAGAGTCCAGATTCCCTCCAAAAAGGACGATCATAGATGGCAACTGCCTTGGCCTGTCCTGCCATCCATGTAGGTTTGCTTACAAGGTCGGTAATAATATTGGGAGAGAGAGAAGGAGAAAATTCAATTTGACGCACCACAATCCGAGGCGGCAATGCCAGGATAACAGCCCTTGCCGAAACTTTTTTTCTCTCTCCATCAGCAAGGGCTGTTTCAACGGTTATATTACCAGCTTCATCTTGTCGAATGGCTGTTACACGTGTTTCTAACTCGACTACTCCAGGGAGAATAGTATCTGCTACAGCATCAATAAGGGACTGCACACCTCCTATGAATCGAATCGATCTTGCGCCAGCATTTTCCGGCGTACATGGCGTTCTGGCGGTTCGTTCTGAACTCGTTCTGCAAGCATTGCCCCTTTGGTGTACTGGACAAAAGTTTCTAAATTCAGTTCTTTCACAAGGCTGGTGATCGTGCTCTCATATTCAGGCCAGAACCACGTTGGCCCGAGGTCAAATTTGCCCAGGTCAGGTCTGTTTGGATCAGAAGTGCTCAAAACCCTGCCGCCAATCCTATCTCTAGCCTCTAGAACCTTACATTTGACACCCTGTGCAGCAAGAAGGGACGCAGCCTGGAGCCCACTTAAACCAGCACCGACAATAACTACTGGATTTTTCACATACTTTCCTCTTTCGTACTGTGTCCATGCTGTATGATTGCACTTGTGAAAGAGCTATTCCTTTTTATAAAGGTCACTTCTAAATGAGTGTTCCAAATTTCAAATCCCATGAATATACCCCCGATTTTCAGATATTATTGAGGTTTAAATTGATTACTGGCTATAGAGTAATTTCTCCTGCTTGCAGACATGAAATTATACCAAATTGGGGCACATAATCTTGTTTCCCGTCAAACTGTCAGCATTGAATCATTTTGTAATTCCCGATGGAGTACTTCTCCCATACGCTTCATACCTTCAATGATTTTCTCTTTAGACATATTAGAGTAATTTAAACGCAATGTATTTGTTTGTGTGCCATTTGGAAAAAAGGGAGCACCAGGTACACAAGCAACATTATTTTTCAGGCACTCTATAAATATATGCGCTGAATCAATGCCCTCTGGAAGCTCAACCCAAATAAATAATCCGCCTTCCGGCTTACTGTAAGATAAATGATTTGGGAAGAATTCTTCAATGCAGGATAACATAGCTGTGCATCTTTCTTTATAAACAGCTTTGATTTTATTGATGTGTTCTTCGATATCATAATGCTCCATATACTTTGCTGTAATTCTTTGAGCAAAGCTGTCAGTATGCAAGTCAGCTGTTTGCTTAAAAGCAACATACTTATCAATGAAGGTTTCATCCGCACAAATCCATCCAAGCCGAAGACCGGGAGTGAAAATCTTAGAGAAAGTGCTTAAATAAATGACTCTGCCTTCTGTGTCAAAATGTTTCACAGGCGGGAGTACCTCTCCAGCAAATCTTACAGCTCCATAGGGGTTATCCTCTACAATAAGCACATCATACTGATTAGCAAGCTCAATCATTCTTTTTCGTCTTTCGAGTTTTAAGGTGCGGCCAGTAGGGTTTTGGAAATCAGGAATTGTATAAATAAATTTTGCATCAGGATGATCTCGCAGCTTTTGCTCCAGCTCTTCCATTACCATTCCATCATCATCCATGGCTACTTCAACAAACTTTGCATTATATGACTTGAATACATTAATGGCTGCAAGATAGGTTGGGCTTTCACAAATAATAGTATCTCCCTCATTGATAAATAATCTTCCAGTCAGGTCGATTGCCTGCTGGGATCCTGATGTAATAAGAACATTTTCAGTGCTGGAGTCAATCCCAGCCACTTTCATTCTCTGACAAATAGCTTCTCTCAAAGGAATATATCCTTCAGTCGTACTATATTGAAGGGCAGCCGCACCTTCTTCATTCAATACAGCATTGCATATTTCCTTTAGAGCTTCTACAGGAAACAGTTCTGGAGCTGGAAGTCCTCCCGCAAAAGAGATTACTTCCGGCCTTTCTGTTACTTTTAATATTTCACGTGTCTCAGAAGATGTTACAAAGCGAGCTCTCTCAGCAAATTTATGTTCCATTTCTACACATTCCTTTTCTATTTTTGGAGTTATTTTAATACTGAAAATTCAGTCACTAATGCTTATGCTTTTCTCTTTTTGATAGATACCTGCCCATATTACAATGGGAATAAGCAGTAATGAAAGGACAGCACCTGCAATGGAAAGGGCTGCATAACTGGAATGTGCTACAACTATTCCGGATAATCCTCCTCCTAATGCTCCTGACAAAGCTACCCATACATCGATCGAACCCTGCGTTTTAGCCCGGGTAGAAGCATGAGTGGAATCTACCAGAATGGCCGTGCCGCTGATTAAGCCAAAATTCCATCCAAGCCCAAGTAAAACAAGGGATATATTGAGTATGAGCATCGACTCACCAGGTCCTGCTGCAGCCAAAATCCCAGAAGCAAGCAGTGTAATACCGGAAGCAACAGCCATAGCCGCACGGCCAATTTTATCAACAAGAATACCAGTTACTAATGAAGGCAAAAACATCGCCCCTATATGAAATCCAATGACAAGCCCCACTTCATTCAAATCATGTCCATGATGTCCCATATGTATGGGGGTCATTGTCATGATGGCCATCATCACAAATTGGGTTAAAACCATGACAGCCGCTCCTGCAAACATGCCTCGCCTGTTTATCGATGCCAAATTTGAACTTTTCTCTATATGATTAGTTTCACCTTGTGCATCAGATATGGCTTTTGCCACCATAAAGGGATCAGGACGAAGGAAAAAAAATAGAACGCATCCAGCAAGTATATACGCCGCAGCCGCTAATATAAAAGGACCGGCTAAAGCAGGAATACCTATCGATATAGCAAACTCCCCCATTACATCCACCAGGTTAGGACCTGCGACAGCACCGAATGTAGTGGAAACCATGGCCATACTAATAGCCTTTGCCCTCTGTGCGGGGTTTGCCAGGTCAGTTCCAGCGTAGCGCGCCTGCAGGTTGGTAGCCGTTCCAGCCCCGTAGATGAGAAGTGAAATAAATAATAGCAGAATGCTGTTTGTTATTGCTGAAACCACTACTCCAATGGCACCTATGCCTCCAGCCAAAAATCCTGCCGTAAGTCCAGGACGGCGGCCAAACCGCTGAGAAAGCCGTCCCACCAGCAGCGCAGCACCTGCTGACCCTAAAGTAAATAACGCTGTTGGAATTCCTGTTACACTATCTGTTCCCATCATGTTTTGCGCGAGAAGTGCTCCTACTGTAATTCCCGCTGCAAGTCCTGCTCCTCCAAAAATTTGGGATATGACAATGACAATTAATGTTCTTTTGTATAATTGCTGCTGTTTTTCAGTAGAATTTATGTAGCTTTGCAGCCAGGCAGATTGGGCGTCTAACGGTAGCAAAAACTCACCTCCCTTTTTATTTTCATAATATTCCAACTAGATTTCAATCATCTTAACACGCACAAAAAAACCATACAATATTATAATTGTATGGCGAACAATATTAGATATGATTGTTTAACAGGCGTTTAAGGATAATCAAACCTCTCTCAAGCTCTTCAAGTGTTTCCGGGGCACAAACAGAAACTCTTACAGCCCTTTCCGGACAACTATTTCCAACTACAAAACGTTCAGCTGCAAACACCTGTACTCCATGCTGTTTAGCCAGCGTTTCAAACTCAGCACCTGTAATCTTTCCTGGCAATAGGAGCCAGCGAAAAATGCCTGTTTCAGCGCCTAGACATGTAAAGTCTGCCAAATATCGGTTAACGAGTTGATTTCTGCGGATCGTCTGCTCCTGATGTCCCTCAATTAAGGCTTCAAATTGATTCGATACAATCGTACGTGCTGCAAGTTCTGCCAGTAATGGAGAAACGGAAACATTTAAATTATAAAGTGCCCTTGAAATTGGCTCCTTGAATTGACTCGGCACTGCTGTATAGGCCAGCCGCAGGCCTGGTGCAAATGATTTAGACAAGCTTGCAATATAGATGACCTGTTCTGGTGCAAAGGATGCGACTGCCGGCAGCGGCTCTTTGCTGAGAAGATGGTATGATGCATCTTCGATAATGAACTGATTATACTTTTTGGCAATGGCAGCGATCATTTTTCGATTCCCGACCGACATGAAAGAAGCTGTTGGATTATGATAATCCGGAATCAAGTAAATGCCTTTAATATTTTCAGTTTTACACGCATATTCAAAAGACGCTGGACTCATTTCATAGTTCTCTGTTTTTATTGGCACCAGCTGCACACTAAGCATTGCTGCAGCCGTTTTTAAACCAGGGTATGTATGCTGGTCAACTCCAATGCGCTCTCCAGGCTTACAAAGACTTGCCAGTACAGCCGCAATAGCATTTTGACCGCCATTCGCAAATAAAATGTGATCAGCGGTTGTCTCTAACCCGCCTCTGCGGATTAGCTTTACCGCTGCATCCTTTTGCCAATGGCTTTCTCCTCCCCGGCCATAACCGAACCATTTTTCATAATCGGTCTCCTGCAGCATACTTTTCAGCTGGAGCATCAGCGGCTCGAAAGAAGCATTATCCGGAAGAGTCGCTCCCATTTCAATTAAATGCTTCGGCTTTGCATCTTCAAGTAAATAAGCATTCGAAAGAGCATCATAGGACACAAATGTGCCGCTTCCAACCGTTGCACTTAATAAGCCTTTTAACTCACACACTTTAAATGCTTTTGAAATGGTGCTCACATTTAAATCTAAATAATCGGCCAATTCCCGCTGTGGAGGAAGTTTCGTTCCAGGCAATAAAACTCCATTTAAAATATCCTGTTCCAATTGCCCTGCCAGAGCTTGATAAATGGGCTTTTCTGCTATATCAATGGATGGCTTCCAGGCCATAGGATAGTTTTCAAAAGAATTAATCGGCATGATACGCACCCTTTTTTTTACAAGTTTTCAATGAAGCTGTTTCTTTAATTATAACCCTTGTTCCTCTGCTCTGCCCATTTCATCGAACAAAGAAAAAAAATTTAGTTTTTATTCTCCAAATACTTTTCCCAATCGCTTAGATACATCTTAGGTTTATCTTCAGGCTCAGAGGATAATTTACAGATAAATTCTAAAGAATTTCCATCCGGGTCATGAAAATAGACCATAGCATGTGTCTGGTCAGGCAATACAATGGGTTCAAGAGGTTTAAATCCGAATTCTTCACGCATACTAATGCCGCGCTTTTCCAGCCACTCTTTTGCTTTCTTTAAATCTTCTAAATCTGCTCTAAATGCAATATGTCTGATGGATGGATGATAGTTCATTTTCGCTTGGTCACATTCCCATAATCCAAGCCAGCTTTCATTCTTAACGATCCAAAAAAATGCTGTTTTTTCGTATTTTATTGCTAATTCCAACCCCAAGCCCTTGTAAAACTCAATTGACTTACTGATATTACTTACTGGTAAATGTGCTTCATACAGTCCTTTAATCATTTTTTATCCTCTTTCCCTAATTTTCTTAGCATTAATATACCAGTAACGGATCCCATATTTCCTCCACAATAGGGTTGAAACTTTCTACTGCTTTGTATGTATTGACCTCTTAAGGACTTATGTAAATTCCAAAACAAAAAAGCTGCCCCGCATGATTGTGCGAGCCAGCCTATTCCTATTCGATTACTTCCACACGTACGCTTTTTCGCCCCCATTGAAGGGCATCGCTGCGGTTAGGAATGAACACATCGATTGAACTTCCATTTATGCCGCCGCCTATGTCCGCTGCTATCGCAACTCCATAGCCTTCTACTTTTACGATGGAGCCAAGAGGAATGACACCGGGATCGACAGCAATCACTTTCGCATCAGGGTACTTATTTAAATCCAGGCCCATCCGTGTCACACCTGAACAGCCCTCACAATCTGCCGTGTATGCTGTGCTTTCCACAGTCAATGTTTTACCGGCAGCTGAACCGCGCTTGGCCTTTCGATCCAGCTCTGCTCTTGTCCTCGGACCGGCAATTCCGTCTGCAGTTAGACCTTGCTGTTTTTGAAAGCTCTTGACGGCGCTCACTGTGCCGTTTCCATATATACCATCTAAATTAGATTTGTAGTGACCTGTTTGTTTCAATTGATATTGAATATGGATGACTTGCTTTCCAATATCTCCATATCTCAGCACTTTTAACGCATAGCTTGTTAGCGGTCCTGCAATTCCATCAGCTTTCAGATTGCGCTTACGCTGAAAATCCTTGACGGCTTCTACCGTGATAGATCCATAGTATCCTGTCGATGTATGGTATGGGAAAACCCCTTTTGTCATCAGGTAATCCTGCAATTCGGCCACATCTGACCCGGATGATCCATTGGCAAGTGTCCGATCCCCAAGCGCTGCTTCTGTAAATGAAGGAGCGGCAAGCATGAGAACTCCAGCCGCAAGAACCATCAGCATGTTTCTAAATCTCTTTAACATAAAAAAATCCTCCCCAATTTCTTTTTACATAAAAGAATTCGAGAGGAAATGACATTATTCGTGTGTTGAAAGCAGAATCACAACGTTCGGCCCTCTATCATCCATAATCTTGAAATAATGTACTCTTTTTTGTCTGCGTATATATTACGCAACATAATGAGAAAATTGAACCCCAAAAAATGAGCTTTTTTGAGCTAATTCTGCGCAATTTGAATAAGGTTGCCGCATGTATCATCGAAGACAGCCAATGTGACATCACCCATTACTGTCGGTTCAATAGTAAACTTCACTCCGTGTTTTATTAATCGGTTATATTCTTCGTGAACGTCCGCAACGCCAAACATTGTTGCCGGGATTCCTTCGGCAAATATCTTCTTTTGATATTCTTTGGCAGCCGGATGTACATTCGGTTCCAGCAAAAGCTCAGTACCGTCTTGATCATCGGGAGAAACAAGGGCGATCCACCTGTGTTCTCCGACTGGAATGTCATGCTTTTTTAAAAACCCCAGCGTTTCTGTATAAAATTTCAATGCCTTATCCTGATCCTGGACGAAGATACTGGTAACAATCACTTTCATCATGTTTTTGCCTCCTTGATATTTGTAAATTATGAATCTGTACTAACAATCTGGCCGCCAGAAAACCAGCCGGCACATCTTTCAAAATCCCTGCTTCGTTCTTAAAAATTATTCTACCCATCCTTTCAGCAAATTTTTTAGCGGCTGGTTGTTAAAAATAATTACGCGATATTTTCCTTTTCGTTCGGATTTTATGAGCTCTGCTTCTTCCAATACAGAAAGGTGTTTAGCTATTGCCTGCCGTGAAATGGACAGGCCATGCTTCATAATGAGACGAGCTGTTAGTTCATACAGTGTCATCTCTTTGCGTTCAGACAGTTCGTCCAATATGAGCCGCCGGGTCGAATCACCAAGTGCTTTGAATATAGCGTCTTTGTCCCAATTCATAAATTAATTATAAGCAACCATAAGGTTACTTGTCAACACATGCAACTTCATGGTTACTTCATGGTTACCTTATGGAGATGCTTTTCAATCGCGGCAGCAAGCACCAGGTATCTGCACAATTAATAATAGGATAAGCCCAATGGAATGCATACCTCATTCTGTATGAGTAAAAAATACTGAAGAGGTGAGATCAAATGGAAAATGATAATATAAAGCTTACAGCTTCCGAAATAGGAACACTATGGGGGGAGTATGTAAACGGAACAATGACCGAGATCGTAAACAGGTATATGATTTCTATTATAGAAGACGAGGAAATAAAACAAGTCTTTGAAATAGCCATCAAGACGGGGGAAAAGCAAAAGAAGCAGCTTGTTTCCTTCATTGAGAAGGATGGATTTCCAATTCCCATTGGATTTACAGAGTCCGACCTCAATAAAAGTGCAGAGAGATTGTTTTCAGATACTTTCTGCTTAAATTATCTACATATTATGACTATACATGGCTTGTTGGGCCATACAACCGCATTAAGTGTTTCGGTCAGAAAGGACATACGTGAGTTTTACAATTCATGCGTGGATGATGCAAAAAACATGTACGATTTAACCATTGAGCTGCTGCTGAAAAAAGGAGTTTTTCAGAGAGATCCCTATTTTTATCCTGCCGAGAGCCCTGAACATATTACTGCAACTGATTTTACTGATGGATTTTTCGGAAAAGGGAGAGTTTTATCTTCTACAGAAATAATCAGTATTTCTCTTAACATTAAAAAGGGGACTATGGCAAAAGCCCTTTCCATCGGATTCAGCCAAGTCACAGAATCGAAAGATATAAGGAAGTTTTTTGAGGAATTAGAAAAAACAGCCGATGAAAACCTCCAGGCCCTTTCAAAAATATTGCACAAGGATAATTTGCCAGTCCCAATGTCGTGGGAATCAGAGGTTACAACGTCAAAGGACTCTCCTTTTTCAGATAAATTAATGTTATATCATATGGGTTTCCTGGTACAAACTGCGCAAGTATATTACGGAACAGGTCTAGCCGGATCCATGCGGACAGACCTGGCCTTAGCTTATGAAAAAGCAATTTTGAAATCATTGGGAGTCACTAGAAAATGGTTCGGTATTATGGTGAAAAACAAGTGGTTAGAACAGCCGCCGCTTGCTCCCAATAGAAAAGAACTTGCACAGGATAAATAATTTATCCCCTCATTTCTGTAAGGGGTGTTCCCGCTGTCAATGTATTACCGGCAGCTGAGCCGCGCTTGGCCAATCGATCAGGCTCGGCTCTCTTTTTTTATTAATCTCCTCCCCCGCCGCAGCTTGTACAGCTTGATGAAATCTTGCTGCTGATTTTCATGTAACTGGCAAAATCATCATAATGAAAATAGGACACAGATAAAAAAGGAACCAGCATTGCGTTATAGTTTTGCTGATTTTTTCTTTTTCTCATCATTTCTTGTATGGCGCTTTTTTCGTAATTTTTTATTTTCTTTGCTGTTTATTTCATGGCAGAAATAAGCGAGAGCACAGTAGCCATATATTGGCTATCACTCTTAAAATAAAGCTCTATTAGTTCATTTTCCGGCAAACACTTAAACTCTTCAAATTATATTTGAAGGTACAGGGAATCTGTAAAATCCCTTATAAAGTTGGACATTTTCCTTTCTTATGAAAAAGAGCTCACCATACGCCCAATCAAAAAATCCGCGCAAATCAGGTTCAGGGGACTTCTTTAAATTTGGACTATGATGAAGAGTGCTTCCTAAATATTCTTTTGAAAAATTATACTTCAGGCCTCAAAAACTCAAATTTCATCCTACGTGCCAACACGTATGCTTCTCTGCCTACTTTAGTTGGCAGAGTAGCCATTAATAATCCTTGAACCACAAGTCTCCCCTGTTCATCCGGGGTTATATGGTGAATTCCTTCATCACCTGAAAGAGGTGCCGTTATTTTAGAGAAATTAGGGTTTAAAACGCGGTCCAATCCTCTATTGGACGAAATTGGATCGCACCTTCAAGGGTGTCGTACTCTCTGATTGTCAATGTAAAAGTTGTTCCTGGCGTATATGGATTTGTGAAGAAGGCAGGTCAAAAGATACTTAAGAGAAGGGACTAAGGGAAGTTAAATAAGTCCTGCCTTTTCTATCTTTCATACAGGCCAGAAAACTGACTAAAACTATTGGTTCCCCCTCGAATATTGAAATGATTTTACTTAACGATCTTCTGGGACAGCCTCCATCACTTTCGCTATCTTCTTTCCTGATTTGGAACAAAGACGGCAGGTGAAGCACTTATTGCAATGAATCTCTTTTACGGAAGTTTCCTTGCTTTCTTCCGTTAATTTGAGTGGACTAGTGGCTGTCATTAAAAGAACACCCTTTCTATTGGAAGCAGGTTGAATTTTTTCAATTCATTTGATAAACAGGGAGAGAAAATGACTCTATCCTCCTCCCTGTTCTTTAAAAAAAGCGAGAATTCCGGTAAAAAGCTGGCTTTAGTTCACAGTCTAGCTTTCCTTTGTCTCTACTGCCTTTAGTTGGGTTTTCTCTTTCACATTTTTCGTTTCTTCATTCTCTTCAGCACCATTTACTAAGTCACGGGTCGCTTTCTTGAATTCCTTCAACGTATTGCCAAAAGCTCGTCCAATTTCCGGAAGCTTTGAAGGTCCAAATATAATTAATGCAATCACCAGGATTAAAATAAGCCCGGGTATCCCAATATTCTGCAGCATCCTGCACCTCCGTAATCTGGAACCTCCAGAGAATTTACATTAAAACTCATCTAAATATTGCAGTTATAAAATAGGCACTCCATGACGCTCTAATGCAGCTGCTTCCAGGATGCTCACTCCTTGCTCTTCGGCAAGTGATGCGACTTTGCCGGACACAATCGGGCCGAGGCCGGCAGGCGGAGCAGCATGTCCCATGGCTTTTTGGCGGGCAGAGTTTCGCCTTGCAAATGGTCCCCATATCGCAAATGTGATACCTGGGGTTTGAATATTTACAAAGAACGTATTTCCATCAGGGGAGAATGCCGGTCCGGCAAATTCAGAGCCATTCAATGTGTTCTCAGCAAAGGTATACACCTTTCCCTCAGGTGTCAGGCCAATGATTCTATCATTCCCGCCTCCATCCTCTGCAATCCAAAGGTCACCCCAGGGACTCATACAAATATTGTCTGGCATTTCCAATTCATTTTTATCAGTAGATTCATAAAAAAGTTCTAATGTATTTGTAGCAGGAAAGTAGCGGTAAACACGGCCAAGGCTGCCATCCCCGGCACTCGTATCGTCAAACCAGAACACACCGGCAGAGAAGAACGCACCTTCTAAGCGGCTAAACTGAATACAGCCCTTGTCTTTGGCATCCTGCTGTGCGCGTTCAGGATTGATATCCTTCCAAACGACGCCAAATTTTTGTCCTTTTTCAAACGAACTTGCTTTAGATGCCGGAATTTCATCGATTGCCAATGCCTCCAATTTCCCTCCTTTTTGAAGAGAGCCGAGAGTCTGGGTGCGGTCATTTGGAGTAAACCGATATAGGAAGCTTGGGCTCGCATCTTCTGTCAGATACCATATCCCTGTCGCAGGATCGACTGCACAGGCTTCATGAGAGAAGTAACCCATATCACGGATTGGGGTTTTCGACAGTTCGTTTTCCGGATCAAGCGGATTGACTTCAAAAACAAAGCCATGTCCCAATTCCCTTGTCTCTTCACATGTTAACCAAGTCCCCCAGGTGGTGGAGCCGCCGGCACAGTTGCGAATTGTACCAGAACTTGTCACATACTCCTGAATAACTTCTCGGTTCGAACCAACGACTAATGCGGTTGTACCTCCAGCAGCACCTTTGCTCCAAGGATTTTTTCCGTTTACAGGGTATTGAGAATTTGTGCTGTTTTCATGATTGCGTACAAGAATAGTAGTATTCTTCTCACCTCTATAAGCAGCCATTCCATCAAGCATTGCAGGCACGAGGTCACCGTTTGACATTTTATCGCCCGTTTTGGATATAATTTTGTAATGGAACCCTTTAGGAAGATCTAATATTCCATTTGGATCCTTTACTAATGGGCCATATCCGCCAAAACCACTAGTTGGATTGTTCCCTTGTGCTGCAGCCAATGTCTTTGTGATGCCGCCTAAAGAATAGACACCCGATGCTCCTAAAGCAACTGCTAACGTACCTGCTCCTCCAGCTTTTAAAAAATCCCGTCTGTTCATGCCGCTATTGCTCAATCTCATCCGCCTCCTGATAAATAATTTGATGACTTATGATTCTTTGCTTCCGTATCCACTATCATAAGTTATCAGACTATTCTTAAATGAATATTAAATTTATGTAAGGCTTTAGTAAAAACGTTATTACAAATACCGATTAATTTCTCATTAATGAACTGGTTTGCTTCTTGAAATAGGCGTTAAAAAGATTTACATTTTCATAGATTCAGGATCTAATTAAAAGGACTTATAAATAAAAACAACAGCAAAACTTTGACCTGCTTTTCGTCAGTACTTTATTCATATGGAATCTATCTGTCCTTTGGGGCTGAAATGATACGACTGAGAATTATTGGAGAACAACTTCAATCCCTATAAGCTATTTTTGTACGATCATTCGAAAAAAAAAAGTGTCTTGAAAGCCAGCCTTTCAAGACACCTTACAATGATTAACTTATCATTCACACATCACATTGTGCTGATATCAATCACAAATCGATACTTCACATCTGATGCTAATACGCGCTCGTAAGCTTCATCTATTTGATCAGCTGTAATGACTTCAATCTTTGGAGCGATGTTATGTTTTGCACAGAAATCCAGCATATCCTGAGTCTCACGGATGCCTCCAATCATAGAACCCGCAAAGGAACGGCGATGGCCGATGAGCGAGAACACATTGACTGACAATGGCTCTGCAGGAGCACCTACGTTAACCAATGTTCCATCAAGCGTGAGCAGCGAGAAGTAAGCATCTATGTCGATCTTTGCACTTACCGTGTTAATAATTAAGTCAAACGTTCCGGCAAGTTTTTTGAACGTTTCCTGGTCGTTTGTGGCAAAGTAATGATCTGCACCGAATTGCAGGCCGTCTTCTTTTTTATTCAATGTTTGCGAAAGGACGGTCACTTCTGCACCCATGGCATGTGCAATTTTAACAGCCATATGGCCAAGGCCGCCCATACCGACAACCGCTACTTTCCTGCCTGGCCCAGCTTCCCAATGATTTAGCGGCGAATAAGTGGTAATACCCGCACAAAGCAGCGGGGCTGCCACGTCAAGCTCAATGCTGTCAGGAATTCTGAGTACAAATTCTTCCTGTACTACAATGTGCGTAGAATATCCGCCTTGAGTAGGCTCGCCGTATTTGTCCACACCAGCATAGGTTTGGATATTTCCTTTGAGGCAGTATTGTTCTTCTCCTTTACAGCAGTTTTCACACTCACCGCAGGAGCCAACCATACATCCGACTCCTACCCGGTCTCCTGCCTTGTACTTTGTAACCTCAGCTCCTACTTCCGCAACAATTCCTGCAATCTCATGCCCGGGTACAAGCGGATAGTTCACAGGCCCCCACTCCCCATGAGCAGTATGAATGTCAGAATGGCATATGCCAGCATATTTAATTTCAATCAGAACATCATGCAAATCCAGATCGCGCCTTTTGATTTCAGCCGCTCTAAACGGCTTGTCCGGACCATCAACAGCCCGCGCTTTAGCAGTTATCATGAATAAACCCTCCCGAGAATATTTTAAGAGAATGATAGTTTTAATAGAAATCAATTAAGTTCCCATCGTTTTTCTCTTTTCACCACCATGTTAAGGCTTATAGTTAACTCTAGGTCAAGTGATAAATTCTATTTTTTCAATCCCAGTAAAGTGACTTTGACATTAGTTAAATACCATGATATTCTCACGTCATACCTTATAGTTAACTCTAGGTCTAATCTATAAGAATAGGAGATAAATAATGAAGACATACACAATCAGCGAAGTGGCAAAAGAATTGAATCTGACAGTTTATACCCTACGCTACTACGATAAGGAAGGTCTGATGCCCTTTGTAGAACGGACCCCCAGCGGAAACCGTTTATTTAAAGAATCCGATCTTAGTGCTCTAAAAGTGATTGAATGCCTGAAAGCCACCGGAATGCCTATTAAAGAGATTAAAAATTTCATTGATTGGTGTTCTGAAGGGGATGCCACACTGCAGCAAAGATATGACATGTTTCTGGAGCGAAAAGCAAATGTAGAAGCACAAATGGAAGAACTAAGAAAAACAATGGAAGTCATCGAGCATAAATGCTTATACTACAAGACTGCACTGGAAGCCGGAACGGAAGATATTCATAAAGAAGATAAAATAGAGATTAATAGCTAAAGCCGCCTGTATTTAATACAGGCGGCACTTTTTAACTTAAAAGCGATCTAATAAAAATTACAGTAAACATCCAATCATGTTTTTCTTGATTATAGAAAAAATAGAATCTGCCGCAATCTGCAATGTTAAAATGGGCCTTTTCTTCAGAGCCGGGAACATTCTAGTTTCTTGCCTTACATACTAGATTTCTTTTTGATTTCATCGTGAAGTTTAAAGCATATTTTTCATCTAATTTGCTATCTGATATTCTGCAGAACCAGTTTCTTCTTTTAGTACGTAATAATGAATCTCTTAATTCATCATCCTCCTATTCTGCTCCGTATTTTAGTGCTCCATCATTTCATGGGCAATGTCATGGCCATCCATGTCAGATGGATAGTACGTAGGCCAATGGGTAACTTCATCCAGCAATTTTTCCCGGTCGTCACCCCAATACAGGTGATAGTGACTAGCTTCTGTCGGATAGATGCTATGATCACTAAACTGAATATATTGAGGAAGACCTTCAGCTTTTGCTTCTAGTTTAAATACATATCTAACCCCTCTATTTCCCGCATCATATGTTAGAATTTCATACCCATCGTAGATATACTCCCCAGAATATTCTTCTCCGTTTTTGAAAAACGTTACCTTATTCCCCTGTATCTGAATTCGTCCAACATTTGTTTGGTATCCTTCATTATAATATTCCTTATATTCTTTAGCTGTCATCTCACCCCCATGCTCTGCTTTATGAGCAAATACTTCGTCAAGGGTGCCATCTTGAAGATATGGGTATACTGACTGCCAGTCACCTTCCCAGTCGGATAAGGATCGATCCTTCACTTGACTGTTTTCAAAATATCCTTCATAAATTTTTGCTGTTTCTTCATTATGTGAATGAGTATGGCCATGATCGTGTTCATCCTCCTCATTTGTTTCAGATGATCCCTGGGATGATGGTACTGATAAAGCTTTTGTCAGTTCTTCTAAGTTGTGCTGCATGAGCGTAAAGTAGTCCTCATTATTCTTTATATCTTCTTCTGTTAAAACCGATAAATTGTGTATACGTAAAGCCTCTGCATCAATTTCCTTCCTAACTATGTCTGCCACTTTCGGAGTTATATTCTGTTCAAAAAATACATGCTTCAAACCATGCTTTTCAGCAGTCTTAATGATGTTTTGCACCTCTTTATGTGAGGGCTCGTTAGCAGGGCTCAAACCGGATACTGCGATTTGCTCGATCCCATAGCTTTTCTCCCAATAGCCATAAGCAGCATGAGAAACAATAATTTTATTTTCAGGTAAATTTCCAAGTTGTGTACGGAAGTCCCGGTCTAAGTTTTCGAGCTTCCCTTTCAGCTCCTCAAAGTTTTGGTTAAAAATCTCTTCTTGCTCAGGTTTTAATTCAACTAATAAATCTTTTATATGCTCTGCCAGTTGAATAGATCGAATAGGATCCAGCCAAACGTGAGGATCTTGATCCCCATGATTATGTCCAGCATGTTCGTCCTCATGACTGCCTTCTTCTTCATGCTCATGGCCGCCATCCTCTCCTTCATGGTCATGTACATGCTTTTCCAAGATAATTTCTTTTGATGCTTCAAGTACCTTGACGTCATCAGATTGAATAGTTTCCGAGATTTTGTTTGCGTATGATTCCAAACCTGCCCCATTATAAATAAAAGCATCAGATTCAGATATTTTTATCATATCGCTGGTGGTTGGTTCATATGTATGCGAGTCTGATCCCGGTGGCAGAATAGACTCCACAGAAGCTTGATCTCCTGCGATTTGTTCAGCAAAAAACTGAAGAGGATATACGGTTGTATAAATCTTTAACTCTTTGCTGGATCCTTTTGGTTCCCTCTCACTTTCACTGCTGTTTGCAGCTTTTCCTCCACACGCAGCCAGCGTAAAGATGACTATAAATAAACTAAGTAAACCTGCGAATCTTTTTAACAATGTTATTCCCCCTTTACTTAGGGAATATTTTATCGTAATCATTACGATTTGTAAATAGTAATCATTACGATTTTGGTACTGTACTCTTTCAACTCCTTTGTTTAAAAAGAAAAAGCTGCTATATTTGCAGCTAATTTTGCATAAGCACCCATTAGTTCAATACCTTTATCAATTCAATTTCATCTCTGATTGGAATACCATCATTTCCAATTAAGGGTATCTCGGGTTTTACCTTCCTTGCTTTCTCAACCGCATTTAGAATAATTTGGGACAGGATAAATCCTCGTTTCTGATAAAATTTTAATGCTAATAAATTATCGTTTGTTGTTATAAGTTTAACGATTTTACAATTTTTCTTGATAGCAAGATTTTCTACTTCTTGAACTAACGATGTACCTATCCCCTTCCCTTCTTCCATACTATCTAAGGATATAATTTCGCATTCATTATCTATAATTAGGTAAGTAATTAAGCCAAGGATTTTGTCTTCTTCATTTATAACAGCAAAACCATCCAGTGCACTGCAATCATAAATCCCACTGGATGTAACCATTTCCGGGCTTCCCCAATGCAGTTTAAAAAATTCTATTATTTTATTTTTTGGTAAATCCTCAACTGCGTAAGGTTTCATCAAAGCCACCTCAAATGTTATATAACTCTTCTTCATAATAAGCCACCTGCCTGGCAAGGTTTCACCTTAATTCTCCTATACAGAGTCTACCTTTTATCTTTAAGAATTGAATATACATAGGTATCGTGTGCTTCTCCATTTTGCTGCATATAATCTCTTAGAATACCCTCCTTTTGAAACCCGGCTTTAGTCAGCAGTTTATTAGATGCCTTATTATCCATAAATACAACTGCCCCAATACGAGTAAGTTCCAGCTCCTCAAATCCATATTGAATAACTTTCGATACAGCTTCGAAAGTATAGCCTTTTCTCCAATGTTCAGGATGTATCTCATATCCTATTTCTGCCCGCCTATGTTTGAGAGACAATGCATTGAAGCCAACAGTCCCTATTATTCCTTTCTTCCCTTTAAGTTCAATTCCCCAGCGCATTCCTTTTTTCTCCCTGCAGCTATTTGCAAAAAAGTCAATAAATGCTTCAGCTTGTTCCATCTTTTCTAATGTTTCCTGCCCATAGTAACGAGTCACATTGTCATTTGAAAAACAAGCAAATATACTCTCAGCATCTTCTTTCAAGATTTCTCTCAGCTTCAATCTATTAGTCTCTAAAGTCGGTATCACTTTTTTCTCCCCTTACCTTCTATAGCTATACACTATCTTGATAATATCTGAAGAATATTTCCATCAGGATCTGAAATAAAAATGGCATGGAAACCCGTCTCTCTATTGGCAATTACCTTGAAATGTTCTGTCTGCAGCAGTCGATAATAGTAAAATATCTTTAACGGCTGCTGGTTTTTAATGGCTAATGAAAATTCTTTTAATAAATTGTCATTGAATGGCTGTTTTCCAGTAACTAGTGAAGTACTTTTTTTCAATGAATTTCTTGCCCGGTGAAGGGCTGTTTTAATGGATTCATTACTGACTCTCAGCATTGCGGCGATTTCTTCAGAGGTATATTGGAACACATCTTTTAACGTTATTAGCATTGCCTGACGGAGTGGAAGTGTACAATATAAGATTTCTACTAAACTGTCCCACTCCGTAAAATCCCAGCTTTTCGCGAATAATTCATGAGGGTCCGTCAGAATTTCACTTTTCTTGCGCTTTTCATCAATATAAATATTTCTGGCAATGGTGTACAAATAAGTTATGTTCATCACCCGGTCTGGCTCTTTTTCTCTTATTCTGATCCATTTAATCATTGTCTCCTGGGTTAGATCCTCGGCCAGCCATTCTGAGGATGTTAAGGATAAACAATATTTATATAGCCTCAAAGAAATTTCCTCAACAGTTAAAGATTCAGTAATCATTTTTCCTCCAATAAAATATTTTCATTATTTTGTAACTTTTCTTTTATTATAATCGTTTGTATAGGAACAAAAAATAAGGAGTGTGATCTTGCATGTTTAAGGTCGGCAGTATTTTTATTCCGGTTACGGATTTGGAAAGGTCAAAAAAATGGTATGAAGTAAACCTTGGTCTAACGAAAGTAGATGAGTGGCAGGAAAACGGGGCTGATCATGGTGTGGGCTATGTTTTTAAGACTGACACCACAGGTCTTGCTTTAATAAAGGTAGAAAAGCCTCAGCCAACAGAATTTACTGTCAAAGGGAAAAATAAAAACGTCTATTATAATTTCGAAGTAGATGACATCCAGCAAGCTTACGATCGGTTGAAACAAAATGGAGTGGAAACAACAGGCATTCATGATTATGGGATGATGAAAGGGTTTGATTTCTTTGACCTTGATGGGAATGCCTTCAGTGCAGTAAGTGAAGAACTGAATTCGCTGTACCATAAAGACAATATGTAAACGTAAATAGTGGAAGCAGCCAACGATGTGCTTCCACTAACCTGGCTTTTAGCCTGCGAGGATACTCCCTGCTCCATTAACCTTGAATTCTTATCCCCTCAGCTTTACATCGCAATTAATAAAAAAGGAATTCCCAAATCCCCCTTTAGCAAACAACAAATCTAATGTTACACTAGAATTAATGGAATATTTTAGAAATGGGGTTAAGGTGATGGGGGAAGTTATATTAGAGATTAGTGATTTGAGAAAGAAATATGGTCCGAAGTCCGTGCTGAATGGTGTATCTTTTCAGGTAAAAAGCGGGGAAATCATCGGGTATATCGGCCCGAACGGCGCTGGAAAAAGCACCACTGTCAAAATCATGCTTGGCATTGAAGATGACTATTCAGGACAGGTCAAAATCTTTGGCCAGGATATTTCGGATGGAAATATCGATTATAAAAGAAAAATCGGATACGTGCCGGAAATCGCTGAAGTATACGATATTTTGACCGGCCAGGAATATTTAACCTTTGTTGGCGAATTGTATGGTCTCGATTCGGACCTCGCCAGTGATAAGGCAAAAAGCCTGATGGAACTATTCGGCATAGGGGAAGTCTACCATTCCCGGATCGCTTCTTATTCAAAAGGAATGCGCCAAAAGCTTCTCATTATCTCGAGCTTACTGCATAATCCGGAACTTCTGTTCTTTGATGAGCCCATCAATGGCCTGGATGCAAATAGTGTCATGATATTCAAAGAAATTATGGCACAGCTTGCTGAACAGGGAAAAACGATCTTTTATTCTTCTCACATTATGGATGTGGTCGAAAAAATAAGCAGCCGCATTATTCTCCTGCATGCCGGCAGAATTGCTGCTGATGGCACCTTTGAAGAGTTAAGGCAGCAAAATACGGAAGGTTCACTTGAACAGATTTTCAACCAGCTTACGGGATTCAGTGAACATAAGGAACTTGGTGCAAGATTTGTTTCGATCGTAAGGGAGATGTAGGGATGCAGGACTATCGCACTCTTAAACTATTGGATCGTTTTGAGCGGATTTTCAACAGCCTTGGTGTAGATTACAAGATAATGAGAAGACTCCTGCAAGTAAAGCTAACGATGGATGGACGGCGTGTGCCCACCATTTTCTCGCAGAATGCAAAAAAAGACAACAAAGAAAAGAACAATCAGTACATAAAATCTTTATGGATTTACGTATTGTTTGGGCTGTTTTTGATTCCATTTGTGCTAATGGGAGACAATTATCTTTTCCAGATGAGCCTATTTTATGGGATTTTCACCTTTTTCGTTATGACCTCCATGATTTCTGATTTCTCTTCGGTTTTACTGGATATCCGGGACCGCAACATCCTGTTTCCAAAGCCGGTCGACCGAAAAACGATCAGCACGGCAAAAATGGTTCATGTTACGATTTATCTTTCTTTCCTTACCATTGCGCTTACGGGAATCCCTTTGATAGTGGGACTTATCAAAAATGGGCTCTTATTTTTCCTGATTGCTGCCGTAAACATCATCCTGATTGATTTATTGGTTGTTGGTTTAACCGCACTGATCTATTTATCGATATTGCGATTTTTTGACGGGGAAAAATTAAAAGATCTCATCAACTATGTCCAAATTGGGCTGTCCCTTATGATCATGGTTGGCTATCAATTGCTTATTCGCTCTTTTGAGTTAATTGACTTAACGGTTTCGCTTCAGCCAAAGTGGTGGCAGATATTCATCTTTCCAATGTGGTTTGGGGCAAATATCGAAATGATGATGAAGGGCACTTTCCAGCCGTTTTATCTCATCTTTTCAGCATTAGGACTCATTGTTCCGATCCTGTCCATCTGGATTTATATGAAATTTACCAGCACCTTCGAGCAAAACCTGCAAAAGCTTGCTTATCATGGAAAAGCCAAAGAAACGAAACGGAGTAAAGCGGGAGAATTCCTTCTCAGCACCATTTGCCGCTCACCTGAAGAAAGAGCCGTTTTCCGATTTGCCGGCAGCATGATGAGGAATGAACGGGACTTTAAGCTGAAGGCTTATCCGTCTCTGGGTTTTTCCATCGTAATTCCGTTTATTTTTATCATGAATACTCTTCGTGAAGATTTTGCACAGCTATCTGACAGCAAGTCCTATTTAACGATTTATTTTAGTTTGATCATCATTCCGACCATCATGATTCTTCTAAAGTATTCAGGAAAATATAAGGGTGCCTTTATTTACCGGGTTGCTCCACTCAAACAGCTAAAGCCGGTGTTCAGCGGTACCATCAAGGCATTTATCTTTAAGTTATATTTGCCAGTTTACTTGCTTCTAAGTGCACTATTCCTTTTCCTGTTCGGGGCAAAAATTCTGCCTGATCTTGTCGCTGTATTTATCAGTGCCTGTCTATATGCTGTCATTTGTTTTATGGTTCTAAAGAAAACCCTGCCCTTTTCGGAGTCTTTTGATGAGTACAATCAAAACGGCAATAGTGCCATTATATTTGGATTGATGATGATTGTAGCCTTATTTGCCGGCCTTCATTTCGCCAGCACTCTATTGCCGTATGGAATCTATCTGTATTTGGGGCTTGCGATTATTTGCCTGGGCATTTTTTGGAAGCTGGCTTTCAATATTACTTGGGAACAGATTGTAAAATAACCTGCGGGACGATTTTCAAAGGATGGTCATTTTGATATCGGCTAGCCGCTTAGCGTTTTTTAGCTGCCACTTTTGGCAGCTCTCTTTTTGCCTCATACTGTCATCTGATGTTTTATGCGAATTCCAGCTCTCCTGCAATAAAAATAGACATCCCGCAAAAGGAATGCCTTCTAATTTAATCTGGCTGGGATCGTTTGTGTTTTTCCTGGTAACTCGGCAGCCATTACAACTGGTGACTATTTAACTTATTTAAGACCTTTAAACCCATACTTTTCAAAAATACTCATTGAATTTTCATTTTGAAGATAATCATAGAATAACTTGGCTTCCTCTGGATGTCTTGTATCCTTAACCACACCTAAAGGATAAATAATGGCATCATGAGTGTTTTCATCTGCCGTGTCCACAATGTTAACTTTTTCAGATATTAATGCATCCGTTTTATAAACAATTCCAGCATCCACATTATTTGTCTCTACATATGTAAGTACTTGCCGAACATCTTTGGCATACACCACTTTTTCTTCTATGCTTTTCCAAATACCCATATTTTCTAAAGACTCCTTCGCATATTTCCCTGCAGGAACAGACTCTGGAGTGCCGATAGACAATCTATCTGCTTCAGTAAGATCATTAAATGATTTAATTCCCTTTGCTGATTCTTTCGGCACCACCAGAACAAGTTCATTTCCAACTAAATCAATTCCATTCTTTTCTTCAATAAGTCCGTCCCGTACTAATTTATCAAATTTATCCTCTGCAGCTGAAAAGAAAAGATCAGCAGGTGCTCCCTGAGAAATTTGCTGCTGAAGAGAGCCAGATGCTCCAAAATTAAAGTTTACTAGCATATTCGGATGCTCTTTTTCGAAGCTTGCTTCAATATCTGTCAAGGCATCCTGCAGGCTTGCTGCTGCCGAAATAGTCAATTCCACTTTTTCTCCAGTTTCTTCCTGCTTCTCCTTTCCTGTATTTTTAGACTGGTCACTGTTTGAACAACCAGCCAATAATAAAAAAAGTACTATTAACGAAAATAACAGGTATTGCTTTTTCATTATGAATCTCCCTTTCTAATTAGTTATATCTGATTATAACTGCTATAGCTCTGGTTATCAGCGGCCAGGCCATTGTGTCAGATCTCCGGGCAAGAACATATGGCCCCATCTGAAGGCTTTACATCAAAAATAGAAAGCTGCCATAAGGCAGCTGATTTAAAACAGAAAAAATTACTCATTTTTATATTTTCACTGTACCCCGCGCTTTATATCAAAAATCCCTAATGTTCCACAAATTAAAACACCTAATCCCAATATACCGGTAAGAATCCAATTCTTATCCCAGCTGTTGATTAAACTAAATAAACAACCTGACGCAATTAATAATGCTCCATATTTTGCTCGCCATTTTTCCAATTTTGAATGGTTTTCATTACTCAAAATAGTTCCACTCCATTTCAGACCTTTCAATACGTATTTAAGCATCAAGGGGTATTAAAAACACCCTCAGATGTTAAAAATCAGTTAGAAGTACAGTTGCTCAAGAAACCCTATAAATAGGGTTGATATGATAAAGATAGGTATTGAAATGAATATTTTATTTCGCAAACTAATAACCTCGAATCGGCTGTATAACTTACTTACAACGATAAAAAGAATGATTAGGACAGGCACACTTATACATATGGCAATTAAATCAACACGTGTAAAGGGTTTACTGATGTATTTATCAAAGTTGATGTTAATAACAAAAAGTATGGAAAATAAAAAAAATTGATAAAAACAAAATCTACCATAAATCATGGGTGATTACCTCTATTGTGTAATTTTTAATATGGATTCATTATCTGCTTATTAAGGTAGTTCCACAAAAATAGCGTTAATCCCTTCCAGGATCAACGCCTCAATCAGTCTGAGTGCACTACTGCCCTTTTATCTTTACACTTAGATATTCCTCGAATCTAAACCCTCAGCGAGCCGCGGAAACCCCTTGCACCATAGTAGGAATCGGCTCCATTGTGATACACAAAAACAGTGTCGTAGCGGCGGTCACAAAAGATAGCCCCGCCAAGTTTTCTGACATTCTCAGGAGTTTGCACCCAGCTGGAGGTTTTCTTATCTACATGTTCAAGCTCCTGAAGCTCCCGGTATTGCTCTTCTGTTAAAAGCTCAATGCCCATGGCAGCTGCCAAATCCATAGCGCTGTTTTCCGGCTTGTGTTTTTTCCGTGCATCCAGCGCTTCACGGTCGTAACAGACACTTCTGCGGCCTTTTGGACTTTCAGCTGAACAATCATAAAATATGTATTCGCCGGTCTCTTGATCATGGCGGACAACATCCGGTTCACCTTCAGTTCCTTCCATTTCATTGAGTGACCACAATTTTTCAGGATTGGCTTCGAGCTTATCTTGTACATCAGCCCACTCCACACCTTCATGGCGATGCATGTTTTTTTCAAAACGCGCTTTCAGAGTTTCCAGCAGTTCATCACGCTGTTCTGGTGACAGCTCCATATTTTCCATTGTCAAGTTAACTCCTCCTAGTTTTTACTCCATTATAATATAATTATGACCATTAAGGGCTATTTGATAAAAGTGGAGCATCATTAACTTTACATAAACCACCTTCGGACTCATTCTCGTCGGTTTCCCGCTTTTCTGTCCGAACCTGCTCCACCTTTCCATCTTTATGGAATGCCACAAAAAACAAAAAAAACACTAACAAATACGTTGCCATTTGTTAGTGTTTTCCAATCTATTATGAAGCTTGCTGCTCAAATCTTTCTTCTGCTGGAGGGTTAAATTGACCTTCCCACTTTGCAATAACAATCGCCGCAAGTGAATTCCCCACCACGTTAACGGCTGTTCGGCCCATATCAAGGATACGGTCGATGCCGGCAATAAAGGCAAGGCCT
The DNA here is from genome assembly GCF_017303275.1 of Bacillus sp. NTK034. GTDB lineage: Bacteria > Bacillota > Bacilli > Bacillales > Cytobacillaceae > Cytobacillus. Next base: position 31,846 of record NZ_JAFKOJ010000011.1, read on the forward strand.
TCTGCAGGCAATCCAATTGTGCTGAATGTAGCCAGCAGCACGACAAAGGATACGCCTGGCACGCCCGCCATTCCTTTTGATGTAACCATCAGTACTAACATTAATGTGATTTGCTGCCCTATGCTTAATTCTATGCCAAACATTTGTGCAATAAATAAAGAGGCAATGGCCTGATATAAAACCGATCCATCCAGGTTAAAAGAGTAGCCTGTTGGAATTACGAATGAAGCAATATGTTTCGGGCTTCCCGCCTTCTCCATTTTGTCCATAATTCTTGGAAGCACTGTTTCAGAACTTGCAGTTGAAAAGGCCAAAATTAATTCTTCTTTAATCATCTTCAGTAATTTAAAGATGCTGAACCCGACAACTTTGGCCATAACTCCTAACACAACAAGAACAAAGAAAATCATGGATCCATATACAGTAAGCGCCAGCTTGCCCAATGGAATCAGTGAGGCAAAGCCATACTTGGAGATCGTTACACCAATTAAGGCAAATACCCCGATTGGTGCATACTTCATAAATAGGTTTGTCACATAGAACATCGCCTTGGCAGTACCTTCGAAGAATCTCAATACCGGCTTTCCCTTATCCCCAATTGCTGCAATTCCAAGGCCAAATACAACGGCAAAGAAGATGATCGCCAGCATATCGCCTTCCACCATCGCCTGTACCGGGTTTGTTGGGACTATATGCAAAAAGGTATCCGCTATCGACTTGCCCTCTTGCTCTTCATTGGTTTCAACATAGCTTGAAATATCGCTTTGCTGCAGGCTGTCCATATTCAGGCCGGCACCAGGCTGAATCACATTACCTGCAATGAGGCCAACCACAATGGCAACCATGGTCATGCCGATAAAATAAGCCAATGATTTCCCGCCAAGCTTACCAACGGACTTTATGTCTCCAACACCCGCAATGGCAACAATTATTGTTGATAGTACAATGGGAACAACAATCATTTTAATTAAGCGGATAAAAAGATCGCCAAACGGCTGAAGGACACTTTGCGCCGCTTCACTTCCATAGAAAATACCGCCAACAGCGATCCCTAAAATAAGGCCGATAAAAATTTGAGTGGCTAAACTTAATTTAACTTTTTTCATCAATTACCCTACCTTCTTGTTTAGTTTTATACGTGCTGCGCAGGCAAGGGAAACAAAGATGATCCTGATAAAAAAGAAAATCGACAAAAATGCGGATTTTGTCAATTCACACTATTTCATATTCTCTTATGTTTCCTTAAACGCTGACGAGGTTAGCTTTCGGGTTAGGACTGTGGAAACAGTAAGCCCTTCCATCGATAGGATTCACCCCAAGCGGAAACTCCGCTGTAAATATTGGGTCCCCCGTTCTTAAAATAAGATTAAGCATAGATCACTAGATCATTATATTATTTCAAGATAATTTTTGTAAATAGTTAAGTATTACCGGAAGTAAACTAAATGGTCACTTTAAAACACTAAAAAAAGCTGAAATCAATGAACTTTCAGCTCTTTCACTTTGTATAATAATCAACCTTTGTACAAGCAAAACAAAAAAAGTATTTGGCTCCGCCTGCGCCAAATACAATGATAGCCACTCATGCTATCCCCGCTATATCTAAATTAGCAGCTTTGTATTAAGAATATTGAACGAGCCTGTAAACCTTTTATTAAAATTCCCCTAGATAACACTCACCTTTAGCTTTATAATACTCAATCAACATGCAATAAAAAATCCATCGTTTTGCTAAATGCTTCTTGGTCTGACTTTGCATCATATCTAGAGGAATAAGGATCACTGAATCCATGTTTTCCTGTAAATTTATGTACTTCAATTTTCTTTTTTTCTAAAGCTAATAGTAACTCGTCAACATTAAAAGACTGCTCATCTTGCGGAAAGAATAGCATTACAGGACACTGTGGTGTTAACTCTAAATAATCCCTAACCCTTGAACCGTAGTATCCAACTATTCCATCCACACAATCTTCTTCACTGCAAAGCCAGGCAACAGTTGCACCTATACTAAATCCAATGATATATATTTTTTCGTATTCATCTTTAACATCTAATAATAAATCTTTAATTTTTCGGGCAGCGCTGGAGAATCCTACATGTTCCATAAAATGACGATAAGCGGCTTCCTCTTGAGTATATTCAAAAGGTCTCTCTCGCTCTGATAAATTTGGGCAAATCAAATCAAAACCCTGCTTTAATAGTAATTCGCAAAAACTCTTTATATGCTGATTAATTCCATAGATTTCGTGGATTACGAGGATTAAAGAATTACTCTGATTTTTCATGATTGTGTCCCTTATTCTCCATATTTGTTCTCCTATTCATCGATCCATTCTTTACACTTATTCCATTCAAAAGATATTCTATATTTTATGATTTATTCCTTCATCATCTAAACACCCCTTTAAATTAAAAAAGCCGCCTATTTGGCAGCCAGACTTGAAGCAATTCACCATTATGAAATTATACACAAGCTTCATATTCCGTTCTAAGGTTATTGATGATCGTCTGAACAGGCAGGATTTCGTTAATTTCATGGACTCTTGCCCCTGCAAATACGAGACCATTCTCACAGTCCCCATCCATGGAAGTTATCAAGGAATCCATGGTGCAAAAGCGATAAGAGCAGTTTTTCAGGCAATCGATGCATTTCTTTATTTTCACCTTTTTATTGTCAGATATCTGCTCTGTAAAGTTGTTCTTAATGGCACGGCCTTCCAGTCCTACGGTGGTCTGCACCATGACGATATCTTCCTGTTTGGCATGGACATACTTTTCTTTAAAGGATAATGGTGCATCACATTCGTGACTTGCGACAAATCTTGTTCCCATCTGAACACCGGAAGCACCGATATGAATGGCATGAGCGATATCTCTTCCTGTCATGATACCTCCAGCAGCAATGACAGGAATCTTAACGGCTTCCACGACTTCCTGTAAAATATCGAACAGCGGTCTTTCAGTCCCTAAATGCCCTCCCGCTTCATTGCCCTCTACCACAACAGCAGAAGCACCAAGCCGTTCTGACATTTTTGCCAGCCTTGCAGATGAAACAATCGAGATGACCGGTGTGCCAGATTCTTTGCCCCAGATGTACATATCTCGTGATATCCCAGCACCTGAAATAATGAAATCAGCCTTTTCCTCAATCGCCGCTTTCATTTTTTCAGCAAAATCATTCATGGCAAAAAGAACATTCACCCCAATATAGCCCTCACCCTTGAGAGATGCCTTAGCCTTTCTAATATGTAATCTTAAATCTTCGATGCTGATTCCTGTTCCGGAAATAGTTCCAATCCCTCCGGCATTCGCAACAGCTGACGACAGGCCACTTAAAGAAATACCTACGCCCATACCACCCTGCATGATTGGAAATTTAGGCTTCATATGACCAATTCTTAATTGTGGAAATCTCAAAAGAATACCCCATTTCATCGTCGAATTAATTCTTCTCCATTATTGTGCGAATGGGGTTAATTGAATAGTGATAAATATAATACCTGATACTATAATCAGGTGATAATTTAGCGATTGTCACAGAATGTTCAAGAAAGAACAAAGATGATGGTCCAATTTTTATTATCCTATGTCCGATATATCAAAATCAGCACAACTCATCTTTTTCTTCTTCAGTAATTATACTAAAAGAAATATTGAGTTTATCCCATACCCAAGCATGAAAGATTTCGTCTATTTCTTTTTCCAAGGCATTATCATCCCGACTCTCGTCAAGACCCAATTTTTCAAAAGTGAATGTCTCAGTCGCCTTAGCCCCCTCATACCGGGCACTGCTAAATGAGAAAGTAACTGTTCTGCCCATGGTGTATCCCCCTTTATTAAATCAGGAAGTATTCATTTGATCAGTACTTACTCGCATGAAAATCTTTTACCTGCGTTTTTGAAATATAAAATGCAATAGGTAAGCTAAGCCTATAAAAGTTATCGTGAAGAAAAATACTTTAATTATGGAAAGCTGCTCTATTAGAGGGGTGTGCGTTGAACGATCCGATGAAAAAATAGTCCACCAGCTTGGTTCGGGAAATAGAAAAGATTCTATAACCCAGGTGCAAAAGAATAATAAGACTAGAAACCAATAGAATTTCATAAGTTCTCCCTCTTACACAGTTAATACAAAAACTTCAATTCAAAATCCTTACACCATTAGGATCCACTAATGGTTTCGTTGAGAAACCCTTTAAATCAGCTTCCCTGATTGTAACTGTCCCACCAATTACCGACTTGATTGAGCTGACAGGCTTTCCAAACAAAACAGAAAGATCATCTTCTAACCCCTTTTTCTTTGTTTCTAATCTTAATTCTTCTATTTTTATGTTATCAGTCATCGAATCTACTATATCTTTTTTTGTTTGAAGTTCTATCCTAAAAGAATAAGGGGTTGTAATAAACGTTCTTCGTTCCCCCCTATCAACAGTCCAATTCATATTATCTGCATTTAGGCATATAAGCTCTTGTTCCATTTCAGATACCAAAAAGCCTATATGGTCAAATATAATCTTCTTCCCATATCCAAAAGTGATATTTATGCTCCCTTTTCTTGCTTCAATTATACGAAAAAGAATATTCTTCTTCCGGAAATCATCCCATACTAAGGGAGGATCAAATTTTTGGAAGTCCCCCTGGTATTTTCCGATACGCTGATATATCCTAAAGCCATTATTCACGTAAAACTTTTCTGTTTCTTCCACATGCGGAGTCCAAAAATGATAATGAAAAAGCACTGAAATCACCTCTCTTATAAAGCTCATTACCTACATATTCAATATAAAATTCAATATCTCCTTTAAGGCGTTTTTACGAGTGCTGATACCGTTGACCATTGCCCGATAACTTAATAAAATGAAAACATCCCAAATTGGAGGTTTTTGTTTGTTGAACTTATGTTTAGAGCTGGAGGAGTAACACTTTCTACATGGCTGCCTGCATGAGAAAGTGCCATTTATATCGAACTTTATAAATCACTTAAAGAACAGGAGACTATAAATGGATATTTTAATTCGGCAAGAACTCCCTGCAGACTATCATTCCACTGAAGAAATGATTAAGGAAGCTTTTTTAAATGAAGAATACAGCGACAAAACAGAACATCTCCTTGTTAAAAGAATCAGAAATTCGGACGCATTTATTCCGGAGCTTTCTTTAGTAGCGTTAACTCAGGCTAAGGAGGTTGTGGGTCATATACTTCTATCAAAAATTACAATAGCTGATTGTGAGAAGGCTGCAGATTCTCTGGCACTTGCCCCCGTTTCTGTTGCTCCCGGTTATCAGGGAAAAGGCATCGGCAGTCAATTAATTCGAGCTGCACTTAACAAGGCTAAAGCGTCCGGATATCAATCTATAATCGTTCTGGGCCATAAGGATTACTATCCAAAGTTCGGCTTTAAGCCAGCCAGCCTTTGGAATATCCATGCCCCGTTTGAAGTACCTGACGAAGTGTTCATGGCTCTGGAATTGACAGAGAATGCTCTTAAAAATGCTACAGGGGTAGTCCATTATTCAAAAGCTTTTTCAGAATAAGAGGGCTGGATGAAAAAAAGAGCTGACGATCGACAAGTTTGATCTTCAGCTCTTGTACCTAATTTGATAAAGACATTCTATGGACTTATTCTGTAAGTTCCCAGGCAGGATTCCAAACCACTTCCCACAGGTGTCCATCTGGATCTTGGAAGTACCCAGAATATCCACCCCAAAAGGTGTCGTGAGCTTGAACCGTAATAACCGCACCCGCATTTTCAGCCTGTTCCATTACCGTATTTACCTCTTCTTTACTCCCAACATTATGCCCAATCGTAAATTCAGTTGGGCTTTTTCCTGTCTGGTTTATGCTTGTGTCATGAGCGATATCTTTACGGTTCCAAATTGCCAGTTTTAATCCTGATTGCAGATCAAAAAACGCAACAGCACCATGCTCGAATTCTCTTCCTACTATGCCCTGTGTCGGGAGCCCAAGACCATTCTGATAGAAATGTAAGGACCTTTCCAAATCATCTACACCTAAAGTGATAACTGATATCCGCGGTTTCATAAAAGACCTCCAATAAATTAAAACTTTCAACTGAACTGTTAATTCAATTGCTATTAAGATCAAGCAGCTTCTGAAGTGTAAAATTAGAAGCATAATCATTCATCTATATCATAAATCAATTGATCAAATAACCCCCCATCCACATAAAGCAAAATGGCCCATTCCCCCTTTTTAGGAAATTTAACAGACGATGGTGTATGTGCATCTGCCCCGTTGTTTGGACCATAAGCACGAATGGTCCATCCCATTCCATTTAATACTTTATGGACAGTTTGCGATTCTTTATGAAAACCAACTATCGTCAGATCTGCATCTTCTACTCCCCAAAGATGCCACATCCACTTTTGGCCGTTTAAACTTGGCATGTCAGCGCCAATTACACCGGACTTGTTTTCATTTCCGATAATGCCCCTGTCACCGAACTCCACAGCTTTTCTCTCCCAATCAATATTGTCAAAATCGCTTACTTGAACAAAATCTGGTATGTCCTTTGGCAAAGTAATAGCGGCGTCTTTTGCTTTTTCAGCCACACTGACAACAACATCCCCATAGGCTTTGCCATCCAGATACACTTCATACTTCCACAGGCCCTCATAAGGAAGTGTGAATGTAGTCGTGAACCTCTGCAAGCTTGGGTATCCAGGAGAAGGTTCTGTTACTTCTTGATGAGGCAAAACTTGTATTCTCTCACCTGTTTCTTTATGAAGGGCAGAAATAGAAATTTCTTTTCCTTTATAAGTGTCAAAAGGCTCTGCGAAACTAAAAATATTGCCATAAGGTGTTCCCGCCTTCAGATTAGGATCGGGTAGTATGCTAAATTTTATATTTTGATTCACCTTATATTCATGCCGTATTTTCCATTCATTATTCGTGCCGCCATTTATCTTTTCTGGATTTTGCCTGACCAAAATTTCAGTTGAAACGATGAATGCCAGGAGACAGATGGCAAAAGTGGAAATAGCGAATATAACGAATTTATTGGGTCTGTTTGGCTTCACTCTTCTATCTGTATGGACCGCTTTTCTAATATTCATTTTTTGAAATTCCGTAAAGTGGTCACCTTTGTGAGTCGTCGAGTCCATCGCCCTCCGCAGCTGCTTAAGCTTGCTCTCCATTATATCCCCACCTCTCCATCATATTTTTCAGTTTCAGCCTGCCTCTGCTCAGTCTGGTTTTGATCGTATTGTGGTTCACGCCTAATATTCCTTGGATCTCTTCAATCGAACATTCTTCATAGTAATAAAGCGTAACGGCTTCCCGGTACTTCACAGGCAATGACAATACACACAAGGAAAGAAATTCTTTCTCGCTGCGCTTTAGCAGATCCTTTTCCGGCGACAATTCTTTTGAAGAAAATAGAGTAAACAGGCTTGAATTCATTACTACTTTTCGAAACGCGTAACTCTTCAAGACATCCTTTGATTTATTAATAGCCAACCGATAAATCCATGATTTAAAGGAGATCACTTCACCGAGTTTGTCATAATTTTTGTAGCACGCTATAAATACATCCTGAACAATATCTTCCGCCAGCTTCCAGTCCTTCACATAGTTATAAGCCAGCTTTGTGAGCCGTTCACCATACTCATCCATAATAAACTCCAGCCAAGCATCACGATCTTCAAATGGGCCTTCATCCCTGACCTTTCTCACACACTCCCCACCCCATTTTCACTTTAATGCTAAGACGAATGAGTTAGATATAGGTTTCATTTTTCTATAAATTTTTTAGAATAAAGGCACTTACCCTTTTGCGGATAAGTGCCGGTTCCGCTTCTGTCTGTTTTTCATAAAAGATCTGATCAACAAAATCAGCATCAAAAAGACAGGTTCGCCATAATATTATCAGGATTTTCTTTAGCAGTTTTGTTCAAAAAAAAGCCGCCTGGATTGGCAGCCTGCGTATGTTATTCATTTTTCTTTATTGAAAACAAATAAGCAATTGCAATGAGAACTGCAATGACAGAAGTGATTACAGAATATCGAAAAATAGTAAAAAAGAACTCAGGATAAGGTGTTATAACACTTGAAGTCATACCACCGGCATCAGTTGTGCTTTCTATCCGCTTCATAAAGGCCACCAATAAGAAAAAGGAGACAATAAATGAATATATCCCTGTTTTCACTATGAATTTCTCCATAAATTCACCCCTAAACTTTCAATGACTTACTTGTTCACCTACAGGTACCTGGAGCAACGAACAATTAGTTCATAAAATTACTGAAATCCTCCTGTGTCTTTATTATCTCCCATCATATAATTTGAACTTTCTCCTGGTTTTGCGTTAGGATTTGTTGGGACGGGAGGGTTATTATTGTTTTTCTTGCGTCTCCAATCAATAAATAAAGCAAATAGTATAATTCCAACAATAAAAATCAATAGCCACCACATAGGTTCAATCCCCCTGGTTAAAAAGGCTTTATTGATAAAACGATTCCGATAGTTAGATGCTTCAACTCCACACATCCTTTTACTTAAATATACGGTTGAAACTTTAAATAGTTTCAATTTTTACTTTATTCCGCCTTTTGTGCTGAAGGTTTCATATTCAGTGAAAAAATTATCAAACCTATGTAACAAGCCCACTTCGACTCCCTCTGAAAAAAACTTGATCCACAATTGATGTTTATGTGAACAACACCTTACCAAGGATGGTTCAACAATGAGGAATTATCTATTAAGCAACTATATTATTTTCTCCGCCAATACATATCTGTCCCCTTAAAAGAGTTACACATTCCCCTATCAGTTCAACAGTGTCCTCTACCACTCCTAATTTTATTTCACCCCCACGCTCTGAATCCTGATAAGCGGTAAAATCTGCTTTGTTAAGAAGCTTACTCCAATAAGAGGCTAATGCACAGTGTGCTGAACCAGTAACAAAGTCTTCTTTAATTCCAATCTTGGGAGCGAAGTATCTTGAAACAAAATCATACTTCCCCAATCCCCGGCTGGTAATTATGATTCCCAGGCCATTTAGCTCCTTTATTAATTCATAATCTGGTTCGACATTATGAATTATATTTTCATTCTCAAATTCAATAATATAACGATCCTCTGCCCAGGCAGCAGCTTTGATAGGGAAATTAAAAACCTGTTGAAGTTTAACACTTACATCGATTGGACAGGATTCTTTTATCTTCAATCTCATCATAATCTGATGCCCTGACAATTCAGTTTTAAGAATGCCTGATTTAGTATGAAAATTGATTGCTGTTTCCCTTACAATACCCTCACTCCACAAAACATGGGCAGCCCCCAATGTTCCATGTCCGCATAAATCTATTTCTTGAGTGGGGGTAAACCATCTAAGCTGGTATGCATTATTATTTGTTAACGAAATAAAAGCTGTAATTGGCTGTTTAATTTCTTTTGCAAATGACTTCATCCACCCTTCAGATTTGTCTGCTGTCAGTAAAACAACAGATGCGGGATTGCCCTTAAACTCTTCATTTGTAAAAGCATTAATCAAGTAATATTTAGTGATCTCTTTACATTCCAACCTTATACCCCTTCTCTGAGTTAAATCCAGTAATCCATAAAATTTCACTACATTACACTGCACCGTCTGTCGAAGAAGAAAAAGAGCTGCCATTCCCAATTGGATCTACAGCTCTTTCACTCATTATTTTAGTTCAAATTGAAGAATCAACAAACTCGTCAGTGTTGACTTACTTCATATACTTTGCAACTAACAAATAACACCTCTCTCTTGTAAGACTTGCTTGTGTAGCTACATATTCCAATGGCTCCATCGATCCGCCTTTGTATTTTAGAGAAGACTTTTTCGCAGTTTCATCTCTTTGTTGGATCCAGTTCCGCTGATCTTCTCTTAGTTGGTCCATCTGTCCTTTATCAAGCTGCTCTTCTAACAGACCATAAATTTTGTTTAATTCCTCATCCCAAGTTCTATATCTTTCCGCCTCTTGTTCCACCAATTCTGCCGTGGTTGTCTTGGCTTCTGCGTATTTGTCCGCTTCTTCCATTTTGTTTAGTTTCTTGAGATATTCATCTTTATTATTTTCAAGATTTTTACTTTGATCATTGCCTGACTCAGCTGACTCTCCATCATTTGAGACTGCGGATAAATTGTCTGTATCTTCTTGTTCACTGAGCTGTGTGGTATCACTGCTACCAGAAGAGTTTTTTGCTTCCTTCCCCTCTGAATCTGCAGAATCCTTATCCATTGAGCCGCCATCTTTATCTTGAGCGGAGCTGTTGCTAGCTGGCTGGCTGCTCGACTCTTCAAATGAGTCTGCACAAGCAGTCAGTACACCTGACAATGCTACTGTTAGCAATACTGCCAAAAACTTCTTGTTTTTTTGCATTTTCAAACTTCCTTTTAATATTTATGAACGAAATTTATACTTTTCAATTTTTGAATATAACCTTCAGTATCATCAAACATTCAAAAATTATTTTTTCTGCGCTCACTCCTTCCAACTTAATCTTACCATGTTCCAGATAGAAAATTATCCCAAAACCCCTGTTTTTCAGCGAAGAAAAAAGAGCTCCTCCTGGGAACTCCTTTCTATATGGAATTAATATAATCCTTAATCACTTTACGATCTGGCGGCTTCCAACTACCTTTCTAAACTCCATTACATACCCCATAGTGTTCTCCTAAATATAAGACTTTCTAATTTTATTCGGTATTTTAAAGATAAATCCTTCCAAAGAAAATTTATGGAATTATATGTTAATATATAGATATATAATATTTAACTAACAGGCAGTTATTGAGCTTAATCGAAAGGAGGATTTTATGAGCACCCAAAATAAACACACCGCAAATGCAATAGGACTTTCATTGTTAATAACTATATTTGCCTTTTTCAATATGGATAATCCATTACCTTATACAGCAATATATATACTCTTCGTATCTGTTGCTTCTTTCATAAGCATTTATTTGATTTCAATGATTACTGCAAAAGCATACCAAAAGTTTGTTAAGCACATTGGCTGTGATTAAAAATCCTTTTAACCTAATGGCATATTTGTGAAGAAATGAGAGCATATTGCTATTCCTCTACATTTAATTTTCTTCTTCCGCAAACCAAGCAAGTGCCTTCTGCTCCATTTCCTTCACAAATGTATTTTTTGCTTGGCTATATTCACTCGTGTCATCAAACCTTTTTACTAATTCTTCCTTAAATTTAGTGTACCTTGCTGCTTCAGCAGGATGGGACCGCAGATAATTCCTAAATACAAGGTGCCGTTCTATTTGGGGGTTATCGAATTGATAGAAATGCAAATGATGAGATCGGTTTTCTCCGCCTTTTCGAAATAATCTTCTGCCTGTAATTCCCCATTCACCAGCAGCCTCATATCCCAGGTTTTTCATTTTTTCATTAATTTCATCTATCTTCTTGATGTCTTTCACAATACACATCATATCGATTACAGGCTTTGCCTTCATCCCCCGGACCGAAGTGCTGCCAAAATGTTCACATTTTATAATGTCATCTTCAAAGATAGTTTTTAGAAATTGAGCCTCTTTTTGAAACATGTGTGCCCAATTGTCGCTAAATTTAGTAAGCCGGATCTTCATTTGGATACCTCCCTTATGAAACTTCCATTAGGTAATCTATCCCCAATTAGTTATTGCCCCAAATCTTTTCAACCACACCAATCCCTGCCAATCAAACTCCATCCTGCATTAACTAAAATTAATTGATTAACTTCAAACCTATTTTATGTAAATCATCCTCTGTATTTGTTGCTTCCTGGCAGTTTTTTTAATTCATTCCAGGCTTTAATGGATTCTTCTCGATTACTGCCTTTGTTTATTGCGTCCGCAAAGTAATCTCTGGTGAACTGAACTGATTATATTCAAATTGAGAGACTAGTTGATTCTTATACGACGGATCCTTGTTTCTTTTTTCCTGTACAGCATCACGATATGTTTTTCCGGAATTTTCTTTAAAATAATGTTTTTAAAAAAACGACCTATCATGAATATGTATCTTTCACAAATAAAATATCCCAATTTCTTAGAGGAAATTGGGAATCTAATGCTATACTATAATTTCAATTTACCTATATGAATCATGTATAGGATGAAACAAGTCTTCCCCAGCATTTCTGACAACTGAAAAATGTTCCACATTGTAATGGCCATGAAGAGTATCATTATGATGCTTGATAATTTGTTCTGCACTTAAGGCATCGCTGTCCGTTGTTGAATGTCCATTACCTACTAATGTGACATCAAACCCACTAATAGTTGCGGTTCTAACTGCACTGTCTATACAGTGCTGGGTTTTACACCCCATTATAACAACATGCTTCACCTTTTGAGATTTTAGGTGATCCAGCAGTCCTGTTCCATGAAAAGAATTCGTTGCAGCTTTATCAAAAAACTTTGTCTCCTCAGGCACATTAATTTCTTCGTGAACCTGAAACCCCTTACCTTTCCCTTCAGCAACATCTATATCCCTAACAAATACAACTGGAACACTGCATTGCTTTGCTTTTTCAATCACTAAATTGATATTCCCAATAAGCTGCTCTTTATTAAAAACTTTACTTTCTTCCAGATTCCCATCAATTAACTCTTGTTGGGCATCAATAATTAATAAGGTTTGATTCAAATGATTTTCCCCTTTCAATACCTTTAAAATTATTTTAGTCCTGTTCCTCTTAGTATTTTCACGCCAATATATTTGACTGTCATAATATCTGCCTCCTAAATTAAAACATTGTCCAAGAACGTTATCTAAATTTTTAGACATTTTAGATTTTAACATACTAATCAGTTTAATAAAATATGTTAACGTTACTTTTTTAAATGCTTTACTGTGAAACCTGGACGTTCATAAAAAAAGGCCGCCTGAGTGAGGCGGACCTTAAAATAATTGACCCTGAAAGATCACGTTATATTTCACATTCTCAGTTTAATACGCTCGCGCAAACCAAACCGTATGCTTCGCTTCTTTACCACAATGGATGCATGTGTGCTTAGTTGCCGGAGGGTTGAACGGTATGTTCCTTGTTGTGAATTTTGTTTTTTCTTTTACACTTTCTTCACAGGCGTCTTCTCCGCACCAGCCAGCTAAAATCCAGCCAGGAATGGTGTCATTTAATTCGGATTCTGCTATGTGCTTTTCTAACTGTTCCATTGTATCGATATGTGTGTGCGAATTCTCCGAGCGGAATGCTTTTGCTTTTTCGAATAGACGATTCTGCATGGTTTCAAGCTCTTTTTTAATGCTGTCTACAATGGATTCTAATGGTACGGAAACTTTCTCGTCTAGATCACGTGCATTCATCAAGCCATGATTTTGGTCTAAATCACGCGGGCCAAGTTCAATTCGCACAGGTACGCCTTTTAGTTCCCACTCATTAAATTTATAGCCTGGTGATTGATCTGAATCATCAAGACGGACACGAATTCCTTCTGCCTTTAGTGCGGCAAAGATTTCGTCCAGCTTCTCCATAATGGCAGGGTTCTTTTTCCATGGCCCGACTGGAATCAGCACAACTTGAGTCGGTGCTATTTTTGGAGGCAGCACAAGACCTTGCTCATCTCCATGAACCATGATGACGGAGCCAATTAACCGTGTAGACGTACCCCAGGATGTAGTATGGACATAGGTATGTTTATTTTCTTTATTCAAATATTTGATATCGAAAGCTTCCGCAAATTTTGTACCTAAGTAGTGTGAGGTACCTGCCTGCACAGCTTTTCCATCTTTCATCATCGCTTCAATGGAAAAAGTATCAATCGCACCGGCAAAGCGTTCTGATGGTGTCTTTTGTCCATCATAAACCGGAATCGCTAGTAATCCTTCTACAACTTCTTTATAAATGGCCAGCATTTGCATGGTTTCCTTACGCGCATCTTCTTCATCCACATGAGCCGTATGGCCTTCCTGCCATAAAAATTCAGAAGTGCGGATAAATGGAAGAGTTTTCTTCTCCCAGCGGAATACATTTGCCCATTGATTGATTAATAATGGCAAATCCCGATAACTCTTAATCCAATCTGAATACAAATGTCCGATCATGGTTTCAGAAGTTGGACGCAGTGCCAGACGTTCCTCCAGTTTCTCTCCGGCAGCTTCTGTTACCCAAGGAAGTTCTGGTGAGAACCCTTCAATGTGATCCTTCTCCTTTTGAAAAAAGGCTTCTGGAATTAACATAGGGAAATATGCATTGCGGTGACCGGTTTCTTTGAACCGCTTATCCATTTCTGCCTGAATATGTTCCCATATTTCATATCCATCCGGCTTAAAGGCAATACAGCCGCGAACTGGGGTGTAATCAAATAATTCAGCTTTTTGAATTGTATCAAGATACCATTTTGTAAAGTGGTTTGGTTTTTGAGACATCTTCTCTTCCTCCTGAAAAGTGATTTAAAAAATAAAAAAAGCATAAAGAGTCCATCAAAAGGACGTCTTTACGCTAATTGACGTGGTACCACCTTAGTTCGACTTTAATCACAATATAAAGTCCTCTGTACGTTTGTAACGAAACGACCCGGTTAGCTTTACTAACATCTCCGTGGCAGGGTTCAATAAGGAGAGGTGATATAGCTTTCAGCCCAGGCTATATTTTCTGTTTCACAATCCTTATTTACTTGATCACATCATTGATTCCATATATATAAGTTAATATATCAACTTGTCAAAGGCAATTCAATATTTACAGGAGTTTATTTTCCATTTTAAACAGCCTGCCCCGAAAGGCTGTAAACCAGGTTAGCTAAAAAGACCCTCAGCTGACCAATTTTAAATGTTATGATAAACAAGTATGTTAACTATATTTATATTTAGTTAACATACAAACATAATAGTTAAATTGGGGTGATTTTATGTATAAGCTTCGGGGCCATCATCTTTTTTGCCTACTGGGATATCGGGGAATGGGCTATTCCCAGGAATACGTGGAAAATATGACACGTTTGCATCAAGCCTTGAGAGACAATCCCAGGACATGGGTACAGCTTGTAAAAGGGCCAGATCAGCTGTGTGAAAAGTATCCCAACTCAGGTGAATACCACTGTGAACACGACGATATTTACGCAAGAGATGCCATTATTTTAGAAAAACTGGGACTTAAAACTGGGCAAATCCTGTATTGGAAGGACATTGAGTCGAGCATCCAAAAGTATGCACTTCCCTCAGATATACAAA
The DNA here is from genome assembly GCF_017303275.1 of Bacillus sp. NTK034. Classification (GTDB taxonomy): domain Bacteria; phylum Bacillota; class Bacilli; order Bacillales; family Cytobacillaceae; genus Cytobacillus. The sequence continues at coordinate 47,030 of NZ_JAFKOJ010000011.1, forward strand.
CTGTTTGCGAAACGTGTTCCTGGCGTTCATATGGCGTTTGTGAGGAAGGTATTCAGGATATTCTTTCAGGGAAAGGATTAAGGGAAGTAAAATAACCTTCCCATTTTAAATGCCCATTCTTAAACTTGCTTGAGAACTGTATATCTGGCAACAGCCATTAAATTATTATCCCGTCTCCCAGGTATTGGTCCAGTCCTTATAGAATATATGTAGGTAAAAAAGATAATGGAGGAATTAACTTGGCATTTGTGGCTATTTTGACGGTTGGACGGCTGAAGCATTCAGAAGAACACCCTGCCTCCAGGGAGTTTTTTGAAGCGGGAAATGAAGTCATGCGAGAGGCTGCTAAAACCGGGCACCTCATAAAAGAATTCTCACCAAATAGAGCGAAGTTCCCTGAAGAAACGATTAAAGGAGAGGGTACCCCCATTCTCACCTTAACAGTATGGAAAAACCTTCAGTCTTTATATCAGTTTACTTATTCTGGCCTTCATAGGCAGGCATTGCTGGACAGGAATAAGTGGTTTGGGCCTCTTCCAGAGAGACAGCCAAACTATGTGGTTTGGTGGACAGATATGTTATCGGATGTATCCTGGAAGGAAGCTTTCAAAAGATATGATTTTTATATCCAGCATGGGCCTGCTTCTTTCGCATTTGACTTTAAGCATGCATTTGATGAACTTGGCAAGCCGGTCTTGGTTAAATAACTAGGCCAAATCTTTTGCTCAGCATAACCTGCTTCAGCCGTTTAGACTCTGCCTGCATTTTAGCAAAGCATGAGAATGGTTCAGGCTTTCAACTTAAACATTAAAGACAGCAATATAGTAATCGGAACTAACCAGGAGCTCCGTCATCCAAGTAAATCAGCCAAACATTCTTCTGATACTACGTTAATGCCATTCCTTTTAAGCAAGGCCGACGTAACTCCATCTCCAGGTATTTTGTTGCCCTTAAACTCGCCGTTATAAATCATGGAACTTCCACAGGAGGGGCTATACTCTTTTAGCACCACTGTGGTAACTTGCAGTTCTTGGGCTTTTCTTAGCGTCATATAGGCTCCTTTTATGTACAAATCCGTAACATCTCTGCCTGATTTTTCAATTACCTTAGCTTTGCCATCAAGAACATCTGCTCCATCACCATCTATTATTTCAGCAGGTTCTCTTGGTGTTGAAAAACCTCCAAGCACCTCAGGACAAACAGTGATTGCCTGCTTCTGGTCCAGCATTTGACGGATCTTTTGATTTAAGCAATGAGTGCCGTTATATCTCACTTCCAACCCTGCTAAACAAGAACTGACTAATATCATTCATGACACCTCAATCTAATAGTTATTCTTCCAATTAAAAGAATCCATGATTATCTAACCGATCGGACTTTATTGCATTGATTGTCTTATTAACTATATACACATAGCAACTCTCCTCAGCATACTCCCCAAAAAATGATACTTTTCTTCAATATATTTGTATAGTCATAAAGACAGGGAATTACCGGTTCTTAAACAAATCTATTAAATAGAGAAGCTGTGATATTATAAACGATAGCAGTAATACAACTATTGTTCCAAATATATAAACCGCTTCTTCTGCCGGGTTGCCTCCACCCATGAATACTGAACCAAATATAAAAAAGAGTAAGACACTTACGATTGCAAATAAGAAAAAAATACTAATATACTTTGACATAGCATCCCCCATTAAATCTATTTATATCTATCTTTAATTTCATTCGTTTCTTCTTTAGTATTTCCTTCTTTCATTGCATTGGTATGCTTTTTTTTAAACATACTATTGATTTCCAATAAGAAAAGTTTATGTTTAAAGTAAACAAAAAGGAACGGAAAATCCATTCCTTTTTGATGTTTATTATTTAGTGAATTTCGGTTTAAAATCACCCTTATAAGGTTCATGTTCAACAAACACCGTTATATCTTTGCCATCTTTGTCTTTACCCGTTCTTTTATACGTAAATTTATTCTTATTTAGTTCGGTAAGTTCAAGCGCTGCACCATACTTATTAGCTCCAATTGAAACATGGGCTCTTATTTTATTTTCGTTAACAATATCGAAGTAGCCAAAATCACCGCGGCTTTTTCCTGTTTCAAGATTGAAAAATTCATATTTATTTTTTTTGTCATCAAATTTTGCCAGACTTATAAACATCGTATTATACTTTGTTACATCATTGCCGTCTTCATCTAATACCTTTGTCCCGTTCCAGAGGGTGCTGCCTAGAATCTTATCTCCATCTGTGTCATTAACTATATCCCCCGTAACAGCGTCCAGCTGCTTGTCCGGATCAGTAAAAGAAAGCCCATTTCCTTTATATGGAACATGTTCAACAAATACCTCTACGTCGTTGCCATTAGCGTCTTTTCCTATTCTTTTATAAGTGAAAATATCTTTATATAGTTTTGTCATTTCGACAACAGCTTGATAATTCATTGATTCTGAAATTAATATTCTCTTCTTCCCATCATTGGTTAAAAAGAAAGTTCCCTTATCGCCGCGGCTTTCGCCTGTCTTCGCATCGAAAAATTCATATCTTCCTGATTTCACATCATATTTCGCAAGACCAATGAAGTTTGCATTCTCTTTTGTTAAGTCGTTCTTATTTTTGTCATACACTCTTGTACCTTGCCAATTTGTGCTGCTGAGAATGTTAGCCATTTCCTGTCCCTTGGTTAATTGATTCTTTTTAGTCTCTTTAACCGCTTGTTCCTGCTTCTGCTTACTATGATTTTCCTGGGCGTTTGCACCAGCGCTGCACCCCGTTGCTACTAATATAAATCCAAGAAGGATTGATGTTATTGCTTTTGCCTTTTTGTTCATTTTTATGACACCTCATTCTCATTTTTAGTGGATCTTAATAATTACAGGCCTATTTTGCTCCTGCTGTTAACAAAATACGTTCAATCTCTTTAAATCCTTTCTCACGTGCATGCTGCAGAGGAGTTACATTATTTCCATCCGGAATATTCACATCCGCCCCGCCATCGATTAGCAATAGCACAGTTTGCTGCTGTATTACATTTCCATCATTCAAAATAATTGCTTCCAATAAAGCTGTCCAGCCGAGATCATTTACATGATTTACATCAATATCTGTCTTGGACAGAAGCTCCTTGATGGCATCTATATGGCCATGTTCGGAAGCAGGAATCAATGCAGTTCCACCATAACGGTTCACTATCGCCGGATCAGCACCTGCTTCGATCGTAAGCTTTAGAATCTCAACATACCCTTCTGCACCGGCATATAAGAAAGGGTTGTTTTTCATGTTATCCTGAATGTTGACGTCCGCCCCCGCTTTAATCAGGACTTTAGCGGTTTCGACATCATTATTGTAAGCTGCAATCATTGCAGCAGTTCGTCCGTCTGAGTCCTTCTTATTTAGACCAGCACCTTCCTCAATCAATCTCTTTATTGTTTCTGTTTCTCTGCGCTCTGCAGCTTGAAGCAATAATTCACTCATATCCATATCTTCCCTTACCTCTATTTCCTGTGTTTTTGTATCTGCATTATTATCCGAGACACAGCCTTGAAGGAGGATCAAGCCTCCAATCACTATTGTTAGCCACCCCCGCATCTGCTTCACCTGCCTATCTTCTTTAAATAAAATGACTCTGATTAGTTACTGCCTCTATTATGTTAGTACCAAAATATAAACTCCCTCTAAATAAATTCTTAAAGAAAGATAAACTTAATCTGAAATTTTCTTCATATTTATAAAAAAATAACCGCCACCTTTGTGACGGGTCTAAATAAATACATAAAATAAATTAAACATTGAATCGATAACCTGCTCCCCAAACGGTTTCCAAGAATTCCGGCTGTGCAGGGTCTCCTTCTATTTTCCCTCGTATTTTTCTGATATGAACGGTGACTGTTGAAACATCTGCAGCTGACTCCAGCCCCCAAATCTTTTCATAAAGCTGTTCTTTGCTCAATACTTGATTTGGATGCATGACAAGAAATACTAATAAATCAAATTCCTTTGTTGTAAACGGAGTTTCTTCTCCGTCAATATAAACTTTGCGCGCTGACTTATCAATTGATATTCCATGAACGAAAATCGTATTTGTTTGAGTTTGCTTTCCAGCTAAACGCTCATATCGCTCAAGATGTGCTTTCACCCTGGCTACCAGCTCACTCGGACTAAAAGGCTTGGTAATATAATCGTCCGCCCCTAAACCTAGACCCCGAATTTTATCGATATCCTCCTTTTTAGCTGACACAAACAAGATAGGAATGTTTTTAACTGCGCGTATCTGTTTACATATTTCAAACCCATTTACTCCTGGAAGCATGATGTCTAAAATAATTAAATCATAGTGCTCTTGAAGAGCCTGCTGGAGTCCTTCATCACCAGAATGTTGAATATCGACACGAAACTTATTTATTTCTAAATAATCTCTTTGCAATTCTGCAATACTAACGTCATCTTCAATAAGCAATATTTTTTTCATATTTTTTCACCTTTCTTTAGGGAAAAGAATATACTTGTACCTTTACATATCTCGCTTGAAGCCCAGATTTCCCCTCTATGCTCCAAAATTATTCGTTTCGCGATCGCAAGTCCTAAGCCGCTTCCGCCTGTCTCGGAACTTCTTGATTGTTCAGCACGGTAAAAACGTTCAAAAATATTTGGCAAGGCAGAAGGTTCTATTCCTTGCCCATTATCTTCTACTTTAACAATTACATCGCCTAATCGTTCATGAAGAGAAATAGAAATCTTCTTCCTGTCTTTGTTCATATATTTAACACAATTGCTTATTAAGTTGGCCAATACTCGTTTCAATTTCTCTCTATCCGCTTTCACGCAGATTGGTTTATTCAAAAGATGAAGCTCCATATGGATTCCTTGCTGAAGTAAATCCAAATAAAGTTCTTCTGCATAGTCTTTCATATATTTATCCAGTTCGATAGTCTCAAAGTGGAATGGTTCTTTTTTTAAATCCAGCTTGGAAAATAGGAACAGCTCATCAATTAATGAATCCATGTCCATTGCTTTTAAGTACACAGTCGACAAATACTTTTCCATCTTCTGAGGGGTATTGGCTACACCATCTTTAATCCCCTCTACATATCCAATAATCGAAGTGATAGGTGTCTTCAAATCATGAGAAATATTGGTCAGAAGCTCTTTTCGATTTTCTTCGTACCGAAGCTGGAGGCTTATCGATTCTTTTAGCTTTATTCTCATTTCCTCAAACGCCCTGTTTAACTGTCCGATTTCATCATTTGAAGTCGCCTTGATTTCAAAATTTAAATCTCCTGATTTAATTCTTTCGGCACCTTCTTTAAGAAATGAGATAGGTTTAATAATGCTTCGTGAAACTAAATAATTCAATATACCAATAATCATAATAAACAGGAACAGTAAAAGTCCGGATAAAATAGGGAACAATTCTCGAATGAGTTCAGCAGAGGAACTGGCCTTTCTTAATACGAAAACACTTCCTTCCCTCTTATCCGGAAAATAAAAATCAAACTTCACATACGTAAATAAATAGTCGTTGAGTTTAATGGTGTCTCGCGTGTTAATGTTTGTTTCTTCAAACCCCGGAAGAGATTTAACCAATGCCTGCTTGTTAAGAGCAGGGGAAGCGTACTCGACTTTGGTACCCTTTCTAACAACTATCCCGATATCCTCCTGCTCAATCTTTTTGAGCTCCTTTTCATTAAGGAGCTGGTTCGGATTATTCTTAGCAAAAAGCTTTAAATCGAGAAACACACTTTCTTCAACTGTTGTTAAAGGTTTTTGTATATACGATTTTTTATAAAGATGCTCTATAGATCTTACATCACCTGTTATGGCAAAAATAATTAAAAAACCTGCTGCCAATAATAAAGTGATTGAAAAAAGAATCACTCCAATATAAGACAGCAGAAACCTCATTTTAATGGACATCTGTTTCACTCACTCTGTTATAAAAATTTTCATCAGATCATACCTTATTCTTAGCATTCAAGATAGTTTTATAAACCTATTATCCAGATTAAGAAATTAAAAGAACTATATCACATAAATCTTAAAACTTTCTAAAATATGTATGAAATATTTCTAAACAGTTAGCAAAAGTGATTAATTTCCATAGAACTATGCCCGAAATGTTTTCCCAAGATGTTCGCCCAGTCCATAGTAGTGCCTGAAATTATAAATGAGGGGACTCCATTCATGAGGGTTCACATGATGATCATCCTTAAGGATGGATGTATGCGCATGGACCTTTAATGCCGTTACTTCCACAATGGCAAAGTGAGAGTCATGTTCCGGAACTCGAATGTGCTCCACCCTGCTCTCGATCTGAAGTGGACATTCCAGGATTCTAAAGGGCTTTACAATTTCTGCTTCCTTCTTCGTAAGGGAGGCTGCTGAGAATTTATCTTTTTCAAAACGGAATGAATTGATCCTTTTATATTCCGGTAATGGGTTCTTGCCTGTCAGCGGGGCTAAAGCTTCTACATTCTCCCAAAGGCCAGGATGAGGAACGTTTACAACACATTCAGGATGACTGCGAAGGTTATCCAATGCTTTTCCCCCTTCCCCGATTCCAAGGACAATGCATTCCCCTAATGCCCATGACGAGGATAAGGGGCTGATGTTGGATGTCCCATCTTCATTAAGTGTTGTTAACAATATCACTGGAGTTCCATAATATAAGATTTTAGGCTGAATCGACTTGGTGATTATTTGGTTTTCTTCCTTTTTCATTGCAGTTTCCTCCTGAACTTTTTTACGAATATCATTGTAAGGGGTAAATATTTCAATTATCATCGAAATATGGATTACATGGAGGAATAAGATATGAATATGAATTCAAATGTAGCAAAAGTCGCTTCTTTGGTCAGTGAACCAAGTCGGGCAGCCATACTAACCGCCTTATTGGATGGCCGGTATCACACTGTAAATGAACTGGCCCATATGGCCCGGATTAAACCGCAAACGGCCAGCTTTCATCTCAAAAAAATGCTGGATGCTCAAGTGGTTTCAGCAGAAAAACAGGGAAGGCACCGATATTATGGCATCATGAATCAAGAAGTTGCCCAAGTGATGGAATCCTTTCTATCTATTGCGCCTGCTGCAGAAATTAAATCTTTTAAACATGCCTCTGAAGATAAAGCGATCCGCTTTGCCAGGACGTGCTATGATCATCTCGCTGGAAATTTAGGTGTGCAGCTAACTGAATCGTTAAAAAGAAAAGGATTTATTACAGAAGAAGATGATACATTTAATATTACGGAAGATGGAAAAGCATTTTTTCACTCCATGCAAATAGACCTGACCTCATTGAAAAAGAAGCGCCGCTCTTTTTCCCATAAATGTCTGGACTGGAGCGAAAGACGCCATCATCTTGCAGGCGCACTGGGGAATGCCATCCTGGAGAAACTTCTGGAACGAAATTGGATACAGCGCATCCCTAAAACCCGCGCCATCAAAATAACCCCTCATGGAATGAAGGGACTTAAGGAAACATTTGCTATAGATATGGATAGATAAAATAAAATGGTTCCTACACTTTTAGATGTGGGAACCCCCGTTCTTAAACCCCTTTACTCAACCCAGCCACTGCTGATTGTATGCTGCGATTCCCAATATTGCCCCCACACCTGCACCAAATGCTAAACCCCAAATTGTCCACGTCGCTTTTTTATTCACTTGATTTTTATCCTTTTCTTCCATGTCATCACCTCCTCACACAAGAAGACCTTGCTCGTAAAATCACTGAATGGGCCCTCTTGCATAGTAAGCAGGTGTTATACTACATGCTCTGATAAATTTATATTTAAATTCTCCTGCCGAAAATGATTTCTATAAATTATTGGAAAATCCTTCTTATTACTCCCGCTAGTTCTACAGAAAAGAGCTGCTTCCACAATCTCCACCCTGGAAATCCTGCTTATTGAATGTTGTGAGGCTCAAAAGTCATATGGTATATTCTATTAGGTTATTTGTACTATAAATAGCACTTTTTTTATTGGTGAAGAGATATGAAAAAACCTATTAGATTAAGCATCCAGTGGCTTATTTTGAGTTTACTGGCTTTTGCTATGCTCGGCACCTTAGCCGGAAGTATCATTTCAAGTGCAGTGGTAAGCAAGAACAACCTGGAGAAAAATTATTTAATAGAGAATCAATATTATGCTCAAAAACTGGCAGCTACAACGGATTCTTTATTTGGAAATATGATTAAAAATCTGACGATGGAAGCAAAAAATGAGGATTATTTGACTGCAGATTCCCATGCAATCCATGAGGAGTTAGAATTTATTTTGCAGTCGACTACCTTTTTTAATTCTATATTTTTTGTGGACAAAACTGGTCGTATTGCAGCATCTGCACCTGATATGGCTTTAGAGGGGACTAAACTGAACAGTGTCGGTGCAAATGAAGCTCTGGAAAAGAAAGTTCCTTTAATATCAAAGCCATATGTAGGTGTGACCGGAAAATTAATAATGCTTATTTCTGTCCCTGTTTTTGATGATAATGGATCATATGGGGGATTTCTTGCCGGAACTATCTATTTACATGAAGAAAACAGTCTGATCAAGGTTCTGGGGCAGCATCCCAAGCATGAAAACGATTCATATGTGTATGTGGTTGATTCTGAAGGAAATATTATATATCACCCGGATAAAAATAGAATTAACGATAATGTGAAAGAAAACAAAGTTGTACAGCAAGTTTTAGAAGGAAAGAACGGAAATCAGGAAGTCACGAATACCAAAGGTATATCCATGTTTGCCGGATATGCCTCTGCTACCTCAACAAGTAAATGGGGAATTATATCCCAGACTCCTAAAAAGTCTGTGATGAAGCCAGCCATGGAAATGGCCAAGCAAGTTACCCTGATAGCCATTCCATTTATGATGTTTGTTTTTGTCCTGACCCTGATCATGATGAAAAAAATAGTGAACCCCATCAGGAATTTAGCTTCTTACGCAAAGCAGGTTACCACAGAACCATCGAGCCCTGCGCCCTACATTCCCGGCTGGTATTATGAGTTAAAGGAATTGAAGCGTGCTATATTAGTAGCTGTTGATTTTTATCAGACAAAACTGACTGATCGGAGAGTGAATCGAATCTGGATCCGCTGACTGGCTTCTATAATCGCCGCTTTTTAGAAAAAAAGATTAATGATTTTGATATATACTCAATCATCTTATTTGATATTGACCATTTTAAAGCTGTAAACGACCAATTTGGGCATCAAGTTGGAGATGAAGTGTTGAAATTTCTGTCTGAATTGGTTAAGAAGGAAACGAGGGCAAGTGATTTGTGCTTCCGCATTGGCGGGGAAGAATTTTTAATTATCCTTCCCGAAACCGGTATTCACATTACCGAAATCGTTGCAGAACGGATAAGGAAAACAACTGAATGCACCACAAGCCCATCCGGAAACCCAATCACTGTATCGATGGGAATCGGCAGCTTTTCGGAATTAATGAACAGAACTGACCAAGCGTTATATAAGGCAAAGCACGAGGGAAGAAACAGAGTGGTTATTGCAGGTGAAGACTAGTTCCGAGAAAATAAGAGGGCAAGCTTTGATGAATATCTCTCAAAGCTTGCCCTCCATTTATTTTACATCTCTAAATCCGTAAATGCATACGGCAATAAATCCTTTAATGTCAATTCTAAGATTTCTTTTTTCTCATTCGTTAAGTAAACTGGCATATCCGGCATACAGAACTCGGCTAACACTTGTCTGCAGATGCTGCATGGCGGAAGAAAATCTGCCGTATCGCCCGCTACAGCAATAGCTTGAAAATCACCTTTTTTGTAACCGTTCGCAATTGCAGTGAAAATAGCTGTTCTCTCGGCACAATTCGTTGCACCTAACGAAACATTTTCCACATTCACTCCATTAATGACAGTGCCGTCTTTTAGCAATAATGCTGCTCCAACCGGAAATTTGGAATAGGGAGCATAGGCTTTCTCCTTCATACTGCGTGCACTTTCCATCAATTGCTCTTTATTCATAGTTACCCATCCTTTTCAAAGAAGAATGAACTTTTCACAGTCCCCTTAGGCCAATGTAAAATTGGCAGGATTTTTATCATATATTTTTTTGAAATGTTTGTCAATATCATGTTGAAAGCCTCTGCAAATATTATCAGACCTGCCCTGACAGCTTTTTCACCTAAAGTTAACCACCTTAATGACATAACCCGCTTCCCTATTTGATATGTTATAGAAATGGATATTTAGTATTGGGGGAATAGAAAATGAAAAACATCATTTTGTTTGCTGACCCAGGGATTGATGATTCCATTGCCATCATATATGCCCTTCTTAATCCAAGCATAAATGTGCTAGCTATCGTATCGAGTTATGGGAACGTTACAAAAGAACAGGCAACAGATAACATCGCCTATTTGCTCAAACTGGCCGGCAGACCGGATATCCCTATTATCGGAGGAGCTAATAGCCCTTCATCAGGGGAAATTCCCAGGTTCTATCCTGAAATTCATGGAGAGGAGGGATTGGGCCCTATACGGCCTCCAGAGGATGCAAAAGGGGAACTGACCAATTTCTCGGAGCTCTACACCATTATAAGGGAGAACCAGGACGTAACTATAGTAGATGTGGGGAGAAATACCTCATTAGCTGCACTATTTATATTAGGGGAAAATATTTCAGACAACATTAAAGAATTTTTTATAATGGGTGGGGCTTTTCTGGTTCCTGGTAATGTAACACCCTCAGCAGAAGCCAATTTTTATGGTGACCCTATCTCTTCTCAGCTAGTATTGGCAAATTTAGATAACATCTATGTAGTTCCGCTTAACGTCACGAACAAAGCTATCATCACAATGGAGCATATTAAAATGATTCAGGAAATGACTGACAATCCAGTGATTCAAATTATGGATGAAGTGATGGAATATTATATAGAAGCCTATAAAAAACTTATTCCTGGAATTAACGGTGCTCCATTACATGATGTTGTAACTCTCTTCCTCATGGTCAACCCGGAAATGGGACGTTCTATTAGAAGAGATGTGAAAATACTAACAGCGGATGAAGGAAGAGGTACTTCCATTGCTGATTTCAGAGTCAGTTCCAAGCCTTCTGAAAAGAATAAAAATATTTTTCTGGATTTTAATTATCAGGGATTTATTGAAGATTTTATAAAAGTAATGAGTTCTTAAGCAGGGAAGCTGGATCATTTAACTTTCTGAATGAGCACCAAAAATCGGACTTGTTCGCTCGCAGCTCCCCCCTGTCTGAAGGAGCGCCAAGTCCGGACTCGTTCGCTCAGGTTTCTTCTCCTCTTGTCCGAATGAGCCTGCTCCTTTAGCCCCTAATTGAATTTCCCTCCCCCTTCTGTTTTTACCCGGTTTTTTTAAAGGTATAAAATTGTTGTTAACAGCGGTCCTGAATATATTTAATGGATTATTCACAAAATCTATAGGAAGACAAGCAGATTGGACTGAACAGCATGTGGAAAATTTACAAAATGGATATTAGAAGTATTTTTACTAATTGGGTTGCGGCAGTATTAATCGGAGGCTTGACGTTACTGCCTTCTTTATATGCCTGGTTTAACATCGAGGCTTCATGGGATCCCTATAGTCAAACGGATCAGCTTCCAGTAGGAATCGTGAATGAAGATGCCGGAGCAGTGGTTCGTGATAAGGAAATACATATTGGAGATGACATCGTCAAGGAATTAAAGAAGAACGATGATATGGACTGGCACTTTGATAACCGTAAAGACGCGATGGATAAGGTGGAATACGGCGACTATTTTGCTGTCATTGTGATTCCGGATAATTTCTCCCAGAAGCTGGGAACCGTCATTGAAGACCAGCCCGAAAAAGCGAAAATCGAGTATTATGTGAATGAAAAAGTCAATGCCATTGCACCTAAAATCACAGAAAAAGGTGCAGGCGGGATAGTCGATACGGTTACAAGCAATTTCATCTCAACCGTTAACGGCACTATTTTTGAGAAGTTTAATGAATTGGGTCTGGAGATTGAAAAAGACCTTCCGGATATAAAGCGGTTCGAAGAGTATGTTTTTCAAATGGAGGAAAAGCTTCCTGAAATCCATTCCTTATTAAGCAGCTCCCTGTCAGATGCAGAAAATGCCCAAAAAATGATTGATAAGGCACAAGCACTCGTTCCTGATGCCAAACGCGCAACAGGAAACGGTCTGCAGACCATTAAGGAAACGATGAAATTTATAAATGAGGCTGAGAATCGCCTGAATGCAATGGAGCCCCAGATTCAGGAGAATCTGGAGAAGGTCCAGAATATGGCGGTAAAGGTGAACGATTTTATCTCCTCGGTTCAATCCTCTGATTTGAACCTGGACCAGGGAAAGGAAATAGGCAATGAAATCAATGAGCAGATAGCGGGTTCGCTTCAGAATATCGAGACTATCGAAACAGCGCTAAAGCAGCTGCAGGAATCCAATAAAGAACAAGGCACAAGCCAAAATCAGGAACAAATCAATCAGGCTCTGGAACAAATAGCCTTATTAAAACAGGAACTGCAGACTATCCAGGAAAACGGACAAAAGGTCAATGCCTTTCTTTCAGACAAGCAGCAGGAAGCGAATGATTTAATCACCCGGCTTCAGGAAAATTCAGCTGCAACTGCAGGCAGGATCGACACATTTGTTAAAGAATATAATGAAAACATCCGGCCAGCCATCAAACAGGAAGTGGCCAGCGCCAAGGAAACATTGAGTAATGCCCGGAATATCCTGACTGAAATACAATCCGCCATGCCTGAGATCGAAAAAATCCTTGCGAATACAGAGGGGAACTTAGGTGAAGGAGAAAAAACGCTTAAGCACATTATCGGAGAGTTTCCATATGTAAGCGAAAAGATTAATCAATTAGCCGATCGGATTCGGGACATCCAGGGCCAGACAGACATCAACGAGATCATTGAGCTGCTGCAAAATGATCCCGAAGCAGAGAAGGGTTTCTTCGAGGAACCTGTTCAGCTCAATAAAAACAGCCTATTCCCAATCCAAAATTACGGAACAGGAATGACTCCCTTTTATACCGTACTTGCGATATGGGTAGGTGCCCTTCTATTAATTTCCCTTTTGGCTACAGATGTTCATCAGCCTGAAGAATTTACGGGAAAACAAATCTATCTCGGCAAACTGCTGACCTTCCTAAGCATTGGATTTGCACAGACCCTCGTAGTGACAATAGGGAATATCTTAATTCTCGGAGTGGATGCAGCTGAACCAGTATGGTTTATCCTGTTTGGACTGATAAGCAGTTTAGTGTTTATATTAATTGTTTATACATTAGTATCTGTATTTGGCGATGTAGGAAAAGCCATGGCGATTGTCTTGCTGGTGCTTCAGATTGCGGGTGCTGGCGGAACCTATCCGACCGCCTTGCTTCCTGAATTTTTCCAAACCATCCACCCCTTCCTGCCCTTCTCTTATGCCATTGATTTAATGAGAGAAGCTGTTGGAGGCATTGTTTGGGAAAGAGTTTACAGAGACCTTCTGGTCCTGACGCTATTCGGTTTCATTGCACTATTAATTGGAACCTTCCTGAAAGAGCCATTAAGCAGAAAAACAAAAGCGCTGATTAAAAAATCAAAGGAATCGGGGTTGTTTCATTAGAGTCTAAAAGTTTTATTAACCCTCTTGACCTTTTCCAAAATGTGTAATAAAATCAGTAAAAATATTAATATGAGCTATGATAAGGATACGAATCTTTCTTTGTTTTCTTTCCAGAGATCAGGGCCATTTGGCTGTAAGCCCTGAAGAAAAGGGAATGATTTACCACCTTTGAGCTATTATGGGGAAATGATCTATTTCAGAGTATCCATAATCGGGGAACCCGTTATCTTTATGAGCATAAAGCAGTCTTTCAATAGCTTTATGGAATTAGGGTGGAACCACGGCCGCACTCGTCCCTTTTGCTGGGATGAGTGCGGCTTTTTATTTTAATTAAAACTATAAGTTTAAGCGTTGAAAAGGACATGAATCATTCTTTATCTTCTTTCCAGAGATCAGGGCCACCGGCTGAAAGCCTTGAAGAAAAGGGAGTGATTTACCGCCTTGGAGCTATTATGGGGAAATGATCATTTCAGAGTATCCATAATCGGGGAATCCGTTATCTTTTTGAGCATAAAGCAGCTTTTCGATTGCTTTATGGAATTAGGGTGGCACCACGACCACACTCGTCCCTATGTTTGGGAGGAGTGTGGTCTTTTTTTATAACTAAAAATCAGGAGGAATTGAAAATGGAAGCAGAAAAAATAAATCATAGAAAGTTAGGTCAAGAACTGGAGCTTTTCACATCCATGGAGGAAGCCCCAGGAATGCCTTTTTTCCTGCCAAATGGAATGGTGATGCGAAATGAACTTGAAGGTTACTGGAGACGAAAGCACCAGCTTGCAGGCTATCAGGAAATTAAGACACCGATTATGATGAAACAGGAACTTTGGGAACAATCCGGCCATTGGGATCATTATCATGAAAATATGTATTTCTCAAATGTGGATGAACAAAATTATGCGATAAAGCCCATGAACTGCCCCGGTACGATATTGGTTTTCAATAGCAAACGGAGAAGCTACAGAGAATTGCCTCTCCGCTATGCGGAGCTCGGATTAGTCCACAGACACGAACTCTCAGGTTCTTTAAATGGACTGTTAAGAGTCCGGTCGTTCACTCAAGATGACGCCCATTTATTTGTGAGGGCTGATCAAATTGAAGCAGAGATTGATAAAATACTTGTCCTAATTGACGAGTTCTACTCCCACTTTGGTTTTGACTATAAAGTTGAACTTTCAACACGCCCGGAGGAATACATGGGATCAAAGGAAATGTGGGAACGTGCTGAAGGGGCTTTAGAAACTGTTTTAAAAAACAAAGGGGTTAACTATCAGATTAATCCTGGTGATGGGGCGTTTTACGGGCCGAAAATTGACTTTCATATATTGGATTCACTCGGAAGAAGCTGGCAATGCGGTACTGTCCAGCTGGATTTTCAAATGCCGCAAAAGTTTAATTGTGCTTATGTTGCCGAAGATAACAAACTTCACCTTCCCATTATGATTCATAGGGCCATCTTTGGTTCAGTTGAGCGATTCATGGCCATTCTAATTGAACATTTTGCTGGCGATTTCCCACTGTGGCTGTCACCTGTTCAAGCAAAAATCATTCCCATTTCAGATGCCCATGCAGAATATGCAGACTATGTAAAATCACAATTTGAATCAGCTGGTATCCGTTCTGAAGTCGACTTCAGAACAGAGAAAATGGGACTCAAGATCAGAGAAGCCGAAAAACAGAAAGTTCCCTGCATGCTGGTGATTGGTGATAAGGAAATGGAGCAGCAATCCCTTTCGCTGAGAAAACGTAAAGAGGGAAATATCGGTGTGATGAGCATACCGGAAGTAATCGAACGATTCAATAATGAAATAAACGCCGGCAGATAGACCTTTCAAGCTCAGAAGGATTTTATTCCTTTTGGGCTTTCCTTGTACATCACCTTTTTTATAGCCTGTAAACATAATGGGTGCACCCACTTCCAATTATCCCCTTTAAGGTACCTTTGCTTACATATGTATGTTACAATTAAAGTTGAACTAAATCCTTAGGGTCAACTTGACTTTTCTTAGTCACCCCTTCGAAAGGGGGATGAAAATTGGAGAAAATAAGCGTATTCCTGGATGATTATCGGAAAGCGCCTGAAGGTCATGTATTAGTTGAGACCATTGATGAGTGCATCCATTTGCTTCAGACCTTTGAAATTGACCACTTGTCTTTAGACCATGATTTAGTAAGCAAATCGAGAAATGGTCTGATGCTTGTTCATATTATGGTTCAAAAACAGCTATTTGCAGATCGCATAACTGTACACTCTGCCAATTCAGCAGGCGGAAAAGCCATGTACCATTATTTAAAACAAGCACAGCACGATTTTGAAATGCCCACTGACATTAAAGTACTCTTAAGACCACTGCCCCTAAATTCCATTCCGCCGAATTACCTGCACAAATATTAGAGTTCCATCGACTAACACTTATTCCCACCACTTGGTCACAGTCAATTTTTATATCGATGGGGAGCAGAGTTTATTAACTGCTTCCTTTTTTTATATTTTCCTGTTTAACCAGCTGCGTGAAAGTAAAACCGCCTGGCATTGAAAGCGGATTTTTGAGTTTCCATTATTTTTTCAGATCCCTCCTTTACTATTGAATAAAGACGATTATTCTAACCAATTCTAAGACAATGGAGGGGAATAAGATGGAGCAGCCAGATTTCGCTTTAACTCAAGGCTGGTGGTATCCTGCCATTCTTGGTTTGGTTCTAATTTCGATTGTGATTTTCATGTCAAAGAAAAGAATATGCTGGAAGGAAATATACATAATCTTTGGTCTAATCGGTTATATCGTATGGATGGTTGATATCACAATAGCTGTTCCATTAGATCTTTTTGACATCGGTGACCCGCAAAAAGAAGGACTGCCTGAGCTTTTACTTTTTGGTATCATCCCCTCTTGTTTATCAGTCATCTATTTGAACTTTTACAAAAACGAAAGCAAATGGTTCTGGGTTATTTTATTTGTCATCTTATCTCTCATCCTGGAGTGGCTCACCGTTAAGGTAGGATTAATGAAACGCTGGAATACTTGGTGGTCAACCCCTGTACACTTCATTGCTTATGCCTTTTTCCTGCCGTGGCTTTTAAAATTTATAAAAAGTTCTGAAACTTATCAAAAATAAATCCGCTCCTCCAAATACGAGGAACGGATTTTTCTTTAAGATCAGCTTTACTCTTATTCGTTCAAGTATGCCCAGGCATATTGTGCATATAGCTCTGCACCTGTCGATAAGGCGTCTTCGTCAATATTGAATTTGCCATGGTGGTGAGCCCACTCTGTGTCTTTTTCAGGATTGCCGCTGCCAATGAGGGCGAAGCTGCCAGGTGCTTTGTCCAGGAAGAAACTGAAATCTTCAGCCCCCATTGTGGGCTTTTCATTAAATAGAACATTTTCTCCAAAAGCTTCAGATGCAACTTTTTGTACTAATTGTGTACTGTATTCATCATTGATTACCGCTTGCGACCCCCGGACGTACTCCACCTCAGCTTTTGCACCGTAGATAGCTGCCGTGTTTTCAGCATAGTGCTGAAGCTGCTTTTCTATATAGTCCCTTGTTTCAGGATTGAAACAGCGGACTGTTCCCTCAATAACGGCATTTTCAGCGATGATGTTGAACCTTGTGCCGACCACCATTTTTCCGATGGTGAGGACGGAAGGATGCTGGGCATCAATGGTTCTGGACACAACACTCTGCACATTCATGACAAAGGAAGATGCCACTATAGCGGCATCAATGCAATCATGCGGCATCGCCCCATGCCCGCCTTTCCCTTTGAATGTCACCTTGAATATATCAGCTGATGCGAAGGATGGCCCGGGTGTACAGGAGACTTTATGTGTCGGCATTTGCGACCAGATGTGGATGCCAAAGACATTGTCCACGCCTTCCATCGCTCCCTGTTCCACCATCATCTTTGCCCCTTCCGCTACCTCTTCAGCTGGCTGGAACAAAAGCCGGACAGTTCCCGGCAATTCTTCTTTTATCTCATTTAATGCCTTGGCGGCAATCAGCAGCATGGCGGTATGGGCATCATGCCCGCATGCATGCATTTTGCCATTTTCCAGAGATGCATAAGGAAGATTCTTATTCAATTCCTCCACCTGCAGCGCATCCATGTCTCCCCTTAAAGCTACCGTCTTTCCAGGCTTCACGCCTGCTATTTCAGCAATGACACCAGTTGGTTCCGTTCTTTTAAAGGGGATGTCCAGACCATTAAGATACTCACATATAAATTGCGTGGTTTTGTATTCCTCCCATGACACCTCTGGTTCACGATGCAATTTTCTGCGCAATTCCGTTAATTCATCACTATATGCCCCAATCAATTCTTTTAGACCGTTATGAATCATTGCTTATTCCGCCTCCGTTAGCTCTATTGCTGCCTCAAACAGGATTTGGACAGCTTCGGCAATATGCCGGGAATCAGACCATTCTTCCGGACAATGGCTCAAACCGTTTTTACTTGGAATAAACAGCATCCCAGTACTTGTGTAATCAGCGAAAACCATTGCATCGTGCCCGGCGCCGCTATTCATGGGGCATGAAGTGAAACCAAGTTCACTGCTTTTCTCCTTTAACAGGGTGACAATCTCTTTATTCATCTCTTTTGGCTGAATATATAAAAGCTGTTCGACAGTTATTTTTACTCCGCTATCACAATAGGAATCTGCTAATTCTTTCACTTTTTGAACGACATTCTGGACATGTTCCTCCTTGCCGGAGCGAATATCTACTGAAAAGACCGTTTGATCCGGAATCACATTGGCTCCGTTTGGATATACCTTCAATTGCCCGGTTGTCACTACGGTCCCTTCTCCTTCAGCCGCAGCCAGCCCGGGAAATTGAGTTATCATCCCGGCAGCCGCAACCAGCGCGTCAGACCGCCTGTCCATTGGAGTGGTCCCTGCGTGACCGGCCTGCCCTTTTACGGTTACTTCCAATTGCGTTAAGCCGACAATCGCTTCGACTACCCCGATTGGGATATTCTTTTCTTCTAATATAGGGCCCTGTTCAATGTGCAATTCCAGATAAGCCTTTACTGACTCCTGGCTTCTTGCTTTCGGAAGAGAAGGATCTAGCCCGATTTTCTCCATGGCTTCAACGGTCGTAATGCCACCTTTATCCTTCAAAGATTTGAAGTCTTCCTCACTCAGCAAACCGGCCATTCCGCGTGACCCCATTAAGCCGCCGCCGAATCTGGAGCCTTCCTCTTCGATAAGGGCTATAACCTCCAACGGATATTTTGGCGTTAATCCAATCTCAGTGAAAAGTGCAGCCACTTCAAGACCTGCTACAACTCCTGCAGGTCCATCATAGGATCCCCCATTCGGGACTGAATCAAAGTGAGAGCCGATCAGAACACTTGGTGCATCTTTTAGGGACCCCTCAAGCTTACCAAAGATATTGCCCAATCCATCTTCCCGGACAGTCAAGCCCGCTTTCTCCATTTCCGCCTTAATATACTGCCGTGCAAGCAGATCCTCCTGGCTATACGTCAGCCTGGTTGTTCCTCTGCCTGGAGTCGCTGTAAAAGTGCTTAAGGTGTCAATATGATTTTCGATCCGCGCCTGTACTTTTTCCAGATTCACATTTTTCCCAGTTTGAACTTCACTCATTTCGATCCAATCCTTTTCTTATAATAGTCCGACAAAAATTCCGGCCAATACCACCGACACAATGGTAACGGTGATGAATCCCCCGACAAGCATAGGCGGCAGCATATTGCTCGTCAGCATTTCCCTCTCTTTTTCATCTTCCGTTAAAGATTTAATTACTTCGTTCGTAATAATATAGTCAGCCGGGAAACCATATAGTGCTGTCAGCGAAACAGCGAAGGCCATTTCCTTGCTCACCTTTAAAATTTTCCCTGCGATGAATGAGAAGATATACATTCCCATTACGCCTAGAATAATGCTTCCTGCAAGAGGATAAATAATCTCAAGCATCATCCCTGGTGTAGCCTGCTTTAACCCGTCAAAAATAAAGAGCATCAGGGCCATGATCGCAAAGCCAAAGCCGTTTGCTTTCTGCAGTACCTGCTTTTCAAGGAAGCCAATACTTGTAGCAATAACCCCGAACAATAGGCAAAGGACAAATGGACTGACACTGGCAACTGGAGCAAGCAGTGTCGATGTCAGATAAGCAAGGTAGGATACAACAGCCAATCTTAAAAATTTGAAGAAATCTGTATTATATTTCTCCGGCATATTTTTAAAAAGCTTAAGCTCAGGTTTTGGAGCTGCCTCTGCTGCTGCTGCCGTTTCTTCAGCTGCCATGCCCTGTGCCTTAAAAGCAAGCTTTCCGCTTCGGTACTGCTGTAAAAGCCGCTTTCCTTCTTTTTTCAGGACAACGGAAGTAAGCGGATATCCCGCAAATCCCTGCATAACATAAATCACGATCGCAAAGACCGATAAAGAAGCAAGGCCCGCCTCTTTCGCTCCTTCCGACATGATCAGGGCAGATACCACACCGCCAACTAAAGGAGGGATGGCTACAACTACTGTCTTAAAACCAAAAATAAATGTTCCGATTCCTAATAACACTGCGATAATTCCCAAAATCCCTGATAAAGCAATCACAATCGTCTTCCACTGATTTTTCAATTCCTGAATCGATAGCAATGTTCCCATATTGGTAATCAATAAGTACATCATCATCGTAGCCACAACCGGCGGAACCCCTGCCAATGCTACGATATCCTGAGGAAAGAATGTCCAATAACCTGCAAGGAACAGTACGGCACAGACGAAAATGGATGGCACCCACGCCTTTGTGCGAACCGCAACCAGATCTCCAATAAATAAAATAAGTAATAGAATAACCAAAGCTAATAACTGTGACATAATTCCCATCCCCTTCTCTAAGATGAATACCTATTCATTCGTGTTGCGAATAATATATATATTGTTAGAATAATAATACAATTATACTTTTCAGTCAATTTAAATTATTGAAAATTTTTTGTAAGCGATGTCATTCCAATTTTGTATGACGCTTGTTTTTTTATTTAGTTTGGTAAAATAATATTATTATTTTAAAAATCTAATAGAACAAGAGAGTAAATAAAAACCCGTCAATATGACGGGTTTCCTGGATTACTATTTAATTAATACATCCCTAATGTTATTCCATTCATATATAAGAAGATTCAATTCAGCACCTGCAATAGTAATCTTTTTTGCTTTATTTAATTCTGCACCATAATACTCATAGAAATAGCGGGTTTTATTGTCTTCTAATACCTCCACAAAAATCCTATTGAAGCCAAGTTCTTCAAATTGCAGAAAAACCTTCCTTAAGAGCCTCTTGCCAACTCCCTTACCCTGATATTCCTCTAGGAGATAAATCGCAGTTAAATCACCAGACTCGGGAATATGATTACTATCTCTCTTGCCGCAATCAGCAAATCCGATGATTTCACCATCGCTATTTTCTGCGACAAACACATAATTTCCCTCTTTTATAATATTCTCATTCCATAATTCCATACGCCTGTCATAGGATAGCTTCTCCAAAAATGCATCAGGAATAATATTTCTATAGGTTGATCTCCAGCTATCAACATGTACTTTCGCAATACCCTTTGAATCATCTAAAACGGCTTTTCTTATGTTCATTATCTTCACCTCTGAAAAAGGATAACGTTTATATTCCATAGAAATACAAATAATCCCTCTCCTTATTCAGCAAATAAATTCCAGATAAAAAAAGGAGCGGCAGCTGCTCCTTTTCCTGATATTAGTTTCTAGGATCAACATAATCCGGATAATCAGTAATGATGGCGTCAACTTCCATTTCGAACAGGAAGTCGGCGGTTTCCTGGCTGCGCACTGTCCATGACCCAATTTGCATGCCAAGAGAGTGAACCTGATTTACTAATTCTTCGGTGACAATTCCATAGCTTGGATTGAACCAATCTGCGTAAGCTGAAAATTCCTGTAAAGCTTCCGCTGTAGTATCGGCACGGTTAGAGGTCAATACACCAATGGGGACTTTAGGAAGAAGCTGATCCATTGTTTTCATAGAGTCGAAGTTAAAAGACTGGATAATGATTTTTTCATTTTGCGGCTTATCAAGATTTCGTTCTTTTAATGCATCTGCCACTTGTTCTTCAATGCCGGGATAAAGCTCTGGAGCCTTCAATTCTATTAATATTCCAACCTTACCATGGTAGCGATCCAGAATCTCTTCAAATGTCGGGATCGGTTCCCCCGCAAATTGTTCCCCTTTCCAGCTGCCGGCATCAAGACTTCTTAAATAGTCAAACGTTAAATCCCCCACTTTTCCTGTTCCATCTGTTGTACGATCCACAGTTGTATCGTGGATTACCACTAATTCACCATCTTTGCTTCTTTGAACATCAATTTCGATATAATCGGCTTTCATATTAACGGCCAGATCAAAGCCGGCTACCGTATTCTCCGGTGCATACCCTGTGGCACCGCGGTGCGCTATATTATCCACTTGTTTCCTTTCCCCTGTTGCCGGTCCTGCTGCGAACGCCTGGCTGATTGGGCTGAATAGCAGTGAAAAAGCCAACCCTGCACCGATTATTAATTTTTTGTTCATGCTCTCCATCTCCTATCTAAAATATGTATTCAACCATATTCTAGAAAAGGAATGTTTAAGGGGTGTGTGATTATTTTTATGGCTAAATAAAGATCATGTTAACAAAAACCAGCCTTTATTCTTATGTTTTTTTACAAAACGGCTATTTGAAACTGAATAAAAATACCCTATCATATTTTTCGGCGGGGGGGGGAATCTTCCCAGCTGGTAAATGTTTTAATCCAAAGCCTTTATTGTCATCTCCGCTGCCTCTGCAATCAGAGCGTTATCATATTCGGCATCTTTTGAATCCCGGCTGGACAGGATCGTCATGATAATCGGCTCTCTGTTCGGCGGCCACACAATCGCAATGTCATTACGTGTTCCGAAGCCTGCTGCACCGCTCTTATCAGCTACCTCCCAGCCGCTTGGCACACCAGCACGGATTAATGGATCCCCAGTAACGTTACCCCTCATCCAATCGGTTAAAATGTTCCGCTTTTCTTCAGTCAGAAAATCGCCAATTAAAACTTTCTGAAGGCTTGCTGCAAGTGCTTCAGGTGTACTTGTATCCCGGATGTCCCCTGGCTCTGCCTCATTCAGATCCGTCTCGAAGCGCTCAGGCTTTGTGACAGTATCTCCCATTTCCTTTAAAGCTGCTTCGAATCCTTCAGGCCCTCCTAATTCCTCTAAAATTAAGTTGCCTGCTGTATTGTCACTATAGCGGATTGCTGCTTCACAGAGTTCCCTTAAAGTCATGCCAGTCTTTACATGCTTTTCTGTAACCGGAGAATATGTAACCAGGTCATCACTTGTGTATGTAATGATTTCATCCATTTCCTCCAGTGATTTTTTCTCCAGCAATATTGCAGCTGCTATCGGCTTGAATGTAGATGCGTAAGCAAACCTTTCATCAGACCTGTAAGTAATTGTCTTTTTCGTTCCTGTGTCATATGCATACACGCCAAGCCGTGCGTCATACTCCTTCTCCAGCTGTTTAAATTTTTGGTTTGTATTTACAGAAGCTTTTTTGGAGTTTTCTGCCGCACTGGCATCTGATTGATAATTGCCATTTGCACAGCCAGTCAGGGCAAGAAGCAGAACCAAACTGACCAGCCGGACTGCTTTTAACCTATTCTTACTAAAAATAGAATGATATTGTTTCCTCATGTTTATTACCTCTCTCCATAATAATTTTAAGATTTTTACTTTTAAACAACATATATAGACTACAATCGTAATACAATACTACATTTGTAATCTTATTTTGTCAACCTTTAGAAAACCATGATATTATGGTGTTTCACAAGATCACATGATTTGATAAAGTAAAAATAGAATGCTAGCAGGATTGGTTTTCATTTTATCCAGGGAATTAAAACTAGATGTAAAATTTTAGAAGGAAGGTCTGAGGATGATAACAAGCTCACAGTTCTTATCTGTTTTTTTGGAATGTCTGCTGGTGTCTTCTTTTACAATCGGAGTCATTCTTCTGTTAAAAAGACTTTTAAAGAAACATTTAACAGCCCAAGCTCACTATAATCTTTGGTTTCTAGTATTGCTTGCTCTGCCACTGCCTCTTATTCCATTACAATTCATGCCATTTGCGGATTCATTATCCTTTTGGAATAGCAATAGCAGCCTTCAACCCCAAACTGCGCCATCTGCAGAGGTTCCATTAAGGCAAAATAATTGGATGGAGGACATAACCGTCTCGGTAGAACGCTATGATTTAACATTATTAAATAATGCTTTATTCTTTATTTGGATTTCCGGAGTGGCTATTTTAACTGTATTTACGCTACTCGCAATGCTTAAGATCAGTAAAATAAAGAAACACACAAACAGCCTGAGAAATAACGGGCTTTTATCATTATTCGAGGACTGCAAACACAAACTGAAGATTACTGGATGTATTATTGTCGGAGAGTCATCTCTCGTTAAAACCCCAATGACGTTTGGCCTTTTAAAGACTTATGTGGTGCTTCCCCGCCATTTTGGCGAGTGGCTTTCTGAAAAGGATATAGAATTTATCTTTTTACATGAACTGAGCCACTATAAAAATAAAGATTTTGCAGTCAATTATTTTATGGTGATTCTTCAAGTTTTATATTGGTTTAATCCTCTAGTTTGGCTTGCTTTTAGGAGAATGAGGCTGGATCGCGAAATCGCCTGTGATGCTAAGGTTTTAAATTCTTTGGATGAGAAGGCTTATATGGAGTATGGAAACAGCATTATTCATTTTGCCCATAAAGCCTCAAGGGCAGTGACTGTCGATTTGGCAAACCATTTAAACGGGTCAAAGAAACAGATCAAAACGAGAATCGAAAAAATTGCCTGTTTTAAACCGGAATCAAAACTGCTGAGATGGAAAAGTGCGGCAGTACTCCTTTTTGCGGGGATATTTATTGCAGGCCAAGCTCCATTTATCTCTGTAATGGCTCATGAAAATAGCAGCTATAATTTTAAGGATGATTACATTATTTATGAGGATTTAGGCAATTATTTTGCAGGGTTTGATGGAAGCTTTGTGTTGTATGATAAAGAAGCAGACCAATATCTTATTCATAATCGGAATAAAAGCACATTAAGGGTTTCACCAAATTCCACTTATAAGATTTATAGTGCTCTGCTTGGTTTAGAATCAGGCACCATAACGGTTGAAAACTCGTCGGCCAAATGGAACGGACTTCAGTATCCTATTGATTCCTGGAATGCGGATCAGGATTTAACTTCTGCAATAAGAAATTCCGTTACATGGTATTTTCAGTCATTAGACCAGCAGGTGCAGCCCGGTACGATTCAAACCTTTTTAGACCGAATCAAGTACGGGAATCGTGATCTAACTGGTGGAATAGACGAATATTGGCTGGAATCTTCCCTTAAAATTTCTCCAGTGGAACAAGTTCAGCTGCTTAAAAAATTTTATGCAAATCAATTTGGATTTAAAGAAAAGAATATCCAAACAGTGAAGGATTCCATTAAACTAGAGAGAAAAGAGGGAGCCCTCCTTTCAGGGAAAACAGGTACAGGCACTGTAAATGGAAAAAACATCAATGGATGGTTCATTGGATATGTTGAGTCAGGGCAGGACACATACTTTTTTGCAACAAATATACAGAATGAAGATGACTCTAATGGAAGTAAAGCAGCTGAAATTACATTATCCATTTTGAAGCAGAAAGGCATTTATTAGTTGGTTCATCTCATTAAAGAAGGAGGGCGGTAATATGACTGATAGGATTCCCAGCATCTCAGAATCCGAGTGGGAAGTCATGACAGTTCTTTGGCACGGCGCACCCAAAACGGCTAATGAAGTCATTCTATCCTTACAAGAGAGTACAGACTGGAAGCCCAAAACAATCCGTACTCTTCTGGATAGGCTTGTCCATAAGAATGTAGTCGGCGTAAATAAAAACCAGAGAGTCTATACCTTTTTCCCGCTCTATTCACAGGATGAATGCCAGCGGGCTGAAGCTCAATCCTTTATCAAGCGAATCTATGGCGGAACGGTGAAATCCATGCTAGTCCAATTCATCCAGGAAGACTCCCTGTCTGATGAGGAAATTAACGAACTGCGGACAATTTTGGCAAAAAAACAAAAGAAGGATGAATAACCTATTGGCGATCCCCCTAAATCGTGGAGGGGGTTCGCCTCCTTCTTTTTTATAAAGCCAAATAAATGTCAGTTTCATTTTCAGGAAGTTTTCCAAGCGGCTGACACTATAACCCGTCACACTGGAGAGGTTTATCCTTTTCCCCCTCAGCAAAATCACAGCCTTCAGCAACTGATTCAAGTCCGTATTCTGTATTGCTTATCTCATATAAATCCTGAGCATTTTTTTGGATATCCTCGAGCGGCTTTTCTTTCTTTTCTCTCATGTCTTTCCTCCAATGTTTTATTTAAAAGTTTTATCTTAGGTGAGCAATATTATTCGTGTTAGGGAGATTCACGGGGCAATAGCTTCTAATGAGCTATTGCCCCTCATATTCAAGCAAGAAGCCACTGTAGTTAAGAATAACGGAAGCTTGAAAAATAAAGTCAGATTCCCTGCACTGAAACATAAAAAAGGCCAAATCTACAATGGGTGAAATGGCTTTTCATTTTATGGATGCTGAGGAGAATTAAAGCTCAATTTGTTTAATTATCTTAGCTGGATTTCCGCCAACTACTACATTATCAGGCAAATCTTTCGTAACAACCGCACCTGATGCGATCACAACATTGTTCCCAATTGTTACACCTGGATTAATTACGGCACTTCCGCCAATCCATACATTATTTCCAAACAGGATCGGCTTAGCATATTCTCTGCCTGAATTGCGTTCAGCAGCATGAAGCGGGTGTGTTGCCGTATAAATTTGTACTCCGGGTGCAAGCATGCAATTATCTCCAAAACGCACTTCACAGACATCTAAGATGGTGCAGTCGAAGTTCGCAAAAAAGTTTTCTCCTACATGCGTATTATAGCCATAATCAAATCTGATATTTGGCTCCATATATACGTTTTTTCCAGTTGAACCGAGCATTTCCTTTAATAATTTTGTCCTTTTTTCTCCTTCAGTCTCCAGAGTTTGATTATAAATTCTGACCTTTCGTCTTGCTTCTTCACGTTCCTTTAATAATATCGGATCGGCAGGATCATACATTTCTCCAGCCAGCATTTTCTCTTTTTCTGTTTTCAATTTAAATTCCTTCTTTCAACGTTATCTAATTGTGTGAAAGGGTTGCATCTGCTGAGCTTTTAATCTCTTTCTTATTCAGCAGGCGGTTCAGTTTTTCAGAGCTTAAGAACATTGCTGCAGCAAGAAGAACAATACATATCGGAAAAATCCCAATTGTTGAATGAGAGGCAATGAAGCCTAGAACAGGCGGCATAAAGGTACTGCCTGTATACGCAACAGCCATTTGATATCCCATGATAGTCTGGGAATGCTTCTTCCCAAAACGCGCTGGCGTTTCGTGCAGCATACACGGAAAGATCGGGGCCAATCCTAATCCAACCAAAATAAACCCTGCAAGCGCGAAATCGGATGGCAATGGCAGGCAAAGAATGATGGCACCAGCAAGTGCAAGAATTTGCCCCATCCGAATAAGAGTACGATTATTCACTTTAAACGTAATGAAGCCAGTAATAAATCTGCCAATTGTAATGCCTGCGAAATAAAAGGAAACCCATTGGGCAGCAGTCGCTGCCGGCAGATCCTTCACACTTACCAGAAAGCTGCTTCCCCAAAGTCCCATGGTGGCTTCAGCACTGCAATAAAACAAGAAAGAAATTAAAGCTAATTTAACTCCTTTGATTTGGAGCGGTTTTACATTTTCGGCATGATCCAATCTCGCTTCTGATTCTTCCGCCTCTTCACTTAGAGCTTTATTATTATTCTTTCCTTTATTCCATAAAGGAAAAGTCAGCAAAAGGATGATTGCCAGCACAAATTGTATTCCAGCAATGGCAAAATACCCATTGCTCCAGGAGTTTCCCCCTGCAATATACTGGGCCATGATGATTGGGCCAATAGTGGCTCCGACTCCCCAGAAACTGTGCAGCCAGCTCATGTGATGTGCTTTGTAATGTGCAGCAACATAGTCGTTTAATCCTGCATCAATTGCACCTGCCCCCAATCCGAGCGGTATGGCACATAGAAATAGCCAATAAACCGATGGAGCAAAATAAAAGCCAAGTAATGCGGCAGCAGTCATTAACGTACTGAAAAAGGATACCTTCCCAGTTCCAAACCGGTTGAGGACTCTTCCGCTAAGTAAGCTCGAGATGATTGTACCCCCAGCTATTGTCATAAAAAGCCATCCGGCAGTCTCAAGCGGGGCGCCTAAGTCTGCCTGCATGACAGGCCATGCAGCCCCTAACACTGAATCCGGCAGACCAAGGCTAATAAAAGCCAAATATATGATCACCAAAAGGATTGTTGCCATGCTTCAGCCTCACCTATTTCCTGATATATTTTTCGGGCGAATCAAGCATAAGCCCCAGCCCCAGACTCTGCAATCCGTATAAATAGTCCTGCTTCCAATCACTAATTGCCAAAACGGGGAGGTGTTCTGGCGGAATATATTTTGAGCTTGCTGCTGCAATTTTTTCTGCCAGGGTCTCCTCCACTTCATCTTTGCAGAAGATGAACGTATGAGGATTAATGATAGCCGTAATCGAGGCTACTAATCTGCTGATAGCATCAATTTGATTATCTCTGGATATCAATACCCCTTTATAACTGGTTCCATTTTCCAGGGCTTCTCGGAAGTTTCGGTCATCATATTGAGGAACGAATGAGACTTCCCCGGCAAAAAATGTGTTTCCCCGCACAACATCTCCGTTAATCATAAATCCGGCACCAGGACCATTTTGACCGGAATATAAATAAACAAGGGATTGGTGATCTTTTATCCCCTTATAATGGTGATATCCAAGAACAGCAGCATTCATGTCGTTCTCTACAACAACTGGCATCGAAAAGTGATTCTCATAATATCCTTTTATATCGAAATCTTGAAACTGGTCATAGCCGGGTATATAAAAAATCCGCCCATTCTTAACGGAACCGGGAACCCCAATGGCAAGCGAACGGATTGCCTGATTGGCCATCAATAAGGCTTCAATCGAACTCGTTAATAAATGCAGCCCGCCGTCAGTCAATACACTTTGAACGGTTCCTTGTTCCTTCACTTCACCCGCACAATTAAAAATGGCATAATTCGTCTCTGTCTTCTCTAAGAAAATTGCCAGGCCCAGCATATAGTCAGGATTGTATGTATATCTTTTCGCCCTTCTCCCGCCGCTTGATTCGTCCAATCCCGCCGACAAAATTTCCCCATCCTTCTCCATCTGGGCAAGGAACTTGCTTATCGTCGGAAAACTGATTCCCAATTTATCACTGAGTTCAACTTTTGTTGCACTTCCCAGTTCTAAAAGCGACCTGCGTATACCAGAAAGGATGACCAGCCTTAAAGATTTTGGAGCAGTCTTCATTATTCTCACCGCCTGCAAATCATACTTATTAAACAGATTTAAAAAGTATTCACTAATAAACTTATTAAAGACCTTTAATAAGTTTATTAGTGGTAATATATCATTAAAATTAACCGAAAACAACCTTCCCTTTATCAGAGATGTATTGTTTCAGCAGGCTGTCTTTACAAGGTTCCTCATTTAACTTAAATACTAAATTTATTGTACGTTTCTAGGCTTCCCTGAGAATCAAGGAGCTCAGTTATTCCTTCCAATATATGACTCCCGACTATATAATAATACTAAGAACGAATCTATTAAAGGAGCAGATTCAGGCATGCAAAAACTTACACTGGCTGAAGCAGTAAAATTAAAAAGTGTACTGGCTAAACGAATTCACGAGTTAGAAGAAGAAATGGACCGTGTTGCATTTGCTGATATTGAAAAAGGCAGCAAGCTTCCTGAAATGCCGCGCGCTCTCTCCATGGTGGAAAAAGAGATGGATGAAGTCCGCAAAGACATGAGACTGCTGGATAAGCTAGTATATAAAGCCAATATTGAAAATGACATCACATTTAACAATGAATCATTGCCAATCGTAGAAGCAATCGAGCTTGCCACCCAATATCGGGCAAAGGCCCGCAAATTCAAGGAGTATGGCACAGCAGCAAGGGAGGAATTCCTTTATACCTTGTCGGAAAACGTGTCGATGGTGAAAATGGCGCTTTTCGATCCCGAGCAGTACCGATTAAAGGGCCTGGAAGCCGAACGCCAGGCGAATCGTCTGTCCAACTTAATTAATAACAAGAACTATTTGATAGAATTAGAGTTTGACAGCGAAAAGTATTTCTAAACCTTGAAGCAGTGAGACTCTGCTTCAAGGCATAGAAGGAACATCCTCCTATTGTGTACAAAGGTACCTTGTAATGGAAATGGCCCAACCGATTATCCATGACCAATTACAACTTCACCTGTAACCAATAACCAACCATGGCACCGGAGGCCGACGGCCATTCATCCGTAATCCCGTTCCTTCTATGAGCCTCCATTCAATTTTGAGTGGAGGCTTTTGATTAATCTATTAATCTGAGGGGCACATTTTCTCTGAAAAAACAGCAATAGGGACAGTGTACCTGTCCCCGTGTCCCTTAAAGCAGCAGTTCCCACGATTCGCCAACTAAATCGTGTCCAAAACTATGATGTTTTTCTTCATTAACAAGCTGAAATCCCTTTTTCTGATAGATATGCCGCGCTTCTTTAAGAACACTGTTTGTCCATAGAACGAGCTTTTTATATCCTGCTTGTCTGGAAAAGTTTATGCATTCCTCAACCAATTGTGAACCAAGGCCCAATCCTCTCGCCTTTGGATCTACTATTAATAGACGCAGTTTAGCCGTATCCTCACTTCCTTCAACAACAAAAATAGAACCCACTATTTCTCCGTTCATTTCGGCAATCCAGCAGCGTTCCCGCTTAGGATTATAGTTATTTATAAAATCTGCTGCAATTTGAGAGACAAGAGCTTCAAATCTCTCATCCCATCCATATTCTTGTGAATACAAAAGACCATGCTTGTGTACAACCCACCCCATATCACCAGGTTCATGCTGACGAAGAAAATATGGACCTGAAAATTTTAGGCTTTCATTCTTGCTGATCAGTCCTTCAACGGTTTGCATAGCGTTAATTAATTGCTGCTGTTCACTTTCCGGCAATTTCCCAAGAAGGTCCGCGATTTCATTGTATGAACGTTCATTTAGTTTAGAAAAAGCTTTTTCTCCCTCTGGCGTAAGCTTTAGTATGCGCTGCCTGGCATCTTTAGGAGAACGTTCTTTCTTTATAAGGCCTCTCTCTTCAAAACGGGCTAATATGCGACTTAAATAGCCTGCATCTAAACCCAGCTCTTGAATTAAATTTGATGCTGCAGGGTCCTCATTAGTGGCAATTTCATACAGGACTCTGGATTCTGTCAGTGAGTAGGGGCTATGCAGTAACCCCTCCCGCAAAGCCCCTATTTGTCTTGTCATAAAGCGATTAAAATGGCGAACAGCACTGATTCTTTCTTCAAACGAGATCATTGACAAAGAAATCACTCCTTAGAATATATTTGCCTTTGTCAAATATAATAATTATATTACTTGCTTAAGTCAACTTCTTTTCAGAACAAAGAGAAAGCTTGCTAAAAGAAAAAGCGCCCATTTCTTTAAATTGAAATCGGCACTTCGTTTATTTTCTGATATTCGATTAGCGTGAAGCTTTAGGCGGCTGGCACACATCACATTTGCGCTGGTGATTATTTTTAAATTTCGTAAATGTTTTTTCAAACTCACTGCCGCACGCACATTTAAAAAGCAGTTTCTGAGAAAAACCATGATATTCTGTCGTTAACAGCTTACTATCTGAATTTTTCTC
Organism: Bacillus sp. NTK034; assembly: GCF_017303275.1. Taxonomy (GTDB): domain Bacteria; phylum Bacillota; class Bacilli; order Bacillales; family Cytobacillaceae; genus Cytobacillus. The sequence goes on from NZ_JAFKOJ010000011.1 coordinate 78,563, forward strand.
AACAAATTCTTTAATTTTACTGATTGTCCACCGTTTATTCATTACTTAACACCTCCAAATTCAATCACTAGGCGGAGGCTTTTCTGGGCATCCGTTGCATTTTGAAATCATAATTCCTAAGTTCCTCATTATAACATGCGCTGGCACGCAAAGAAACAGATCGTCTAAACATGAATATATCCTTCCAAATATGCAACAGCCTCTCCAGATAGTTTCACCTTATCGCCTAATTCTTCACAATAAAGCATTCCGCCCCTTTCTGATAATTGCAGTGCCGTAAATTCACTCTTATTTAATACCTTTTTCCAGTATGGAACCAATGTGCAATGAGCTGATCCGGTAACAGGGTCTTCATCAACACCTGCCTTTGGAGCAAAAAATCTTGATGCGAAGTCAGATTCTTTACCTTTGGCAGTGGCGATAACACCGAAAGCATCCAGCTTTTTAAGTTCTTCCATATTTAATTCCAGGTCAAGTAAATCCTGTTCTGATTCAAAGACGGCCAGATAATCCCTTGATAGATAAGTCTCTATTGGTTCCTTGCCCAGTCCTCTAATGAGCGCCTCCGGAGCTTCACATTTTTCCCCTTCCCGGGCAGGGAACGTCATGGTTAATAGTTCACGGTCCCTGGATACTTCTAAAATTCCGCTTTTTGTATGGAATTTTACATTCATCTGGCTTTCATCGAGATAAGTAAAAATGACATAAGCAGCTGCCAATGTCGCGTGCCCGCATAAATCAATTTCTGCTTTTGGTGTGAACCATTTTAACTCATAATCCTTTCCCTTTTTCACAAAAAAGGCTGTTTCAGCCAGATTATTTTCGGCAGCAATGCTTTGCATCAGGTCATTATCAATCCATTTTTCCAATGGACATACCGCCGCAGGATTCCCTTTGAATTTCTCGTCTGTGAAAGCATCAATTTGATAGATAGGTATTCTCATTTGCAGCAGCTCCCTTTTTTATTTCGTCCAGTGTGCCGTTCTAAGAATGGAGACAACGGGGCAGGTCCCTGTCCCTCCAGCTCTGTATCAATATTCATTCATCACGCGAGGTTTTAACATCTTACATATCTCCTTTTAAAACCGAGCTTCCCTCTATCTACTTCCTTCTGGATATTTTCTGCGGCATGCAGGAAACTGCTTTTTTTCTTGTCCCGCTTCATTTCTACCGGCCCGATGGCTTTTGCTGTTTCAACCGCTTTTTCATGGAGCGGCAAATATGATACACCTACTGTATAGACAAAATTATTCATGGCTGATTTCGTACGCTCCGGAGAATCGTGGATGGTATCTTTCACTTTATCAAGCATTTTGGCCAGCTTCTCCTCTGAAAATTCAGCGTCCGGACGATTCCCCAAAAGCCAGCAATAGCAGCTCCAGCCCCCTGACATCCGCAGCTCTTCCCCGCTTTCGATCCATTTATCGGCAACGTCCTGTGCAATATCTGCCTCAGCTAATGTAACGGCTACCACATAATCGGACAGCATATAAAAATAAGCGGCATCCATCCAGCGGTCAAAATCCTCTGCTGTCATGGCTTCTGGATCTGCAATGATGCCTGCAAAGTACATGGCATCGTAGTTCCCTGTAGCGTATAGCTCCTCTGCCAAAGGCTGATTTCTATTAATTTTTTTGGCGATTGGCTTCATTGCTCCTGTTGCAGCGCCAAAAAGCGGCTCGTGTGCACCGTTTGATATGTACATTTTCTTGGTCCGTTCCTTGCCGAGAGCCTCGAGCTCCTGCATAACCATCTGTAAATCCATCTTTAAGCACTTCCTTCTATTTTAATAAAGTTAACAGCAAAACACTGATTCGCCTCAAGAACCCAAATATTCGGTTTTCAGTTCAATCTCTTTTACTTCTTTATCGAAATAGACCTTATAGGCCTTAGCATTCGGTCTTGAGCTTACGATTCGGCTGATCTCCTCCTCAACGAAGTGGATAGCCACTCCATCATCCGCTGCAATTCCAGGCTTTATTTTATCAAAAGCCAAAAGCTCATGATAGGCAGGCCTTCTTTCCGCTTCCCCGTCGTAATGAGGGCAATTGCTTCCTTGTAAAAAGCCCAGGCATGTTAAGGGCTCCAGTTTATCACCATAAGAATCCGTGACCCCTTCTTCAAACCAGCAAATGGAGCCCGCGCTGATGCCGGCTAATACGATCCCTTGGTTCCATGCTTTTCTTAAAATCTTATCTAATCCCCATTCTTTCCATAAAGCCAATAAATTCTTCGTATTTCCGCCTCCAACATAAATGATATCTTTATCCAGTATAAATCCCTCTATATCTCTTGCTGGCGGTTTAAATAAAGATAAATGGGAAGGCTGGCACTTCTGCTTTTCAAAAAAGTCATAAAACCATTTAATACAAATATCGGAATCTCCTGTTGCAGTAGGCACATAACAGACTTTAGGATTTTCTTTACCTGACTGACGTAAAATGTATTCATCTAATAATGGATTCTCCGGCTCCATGGAGAACCCGCCTCCTCCAAGTGCGATAATTTGCCTCATAACTTATTCCCCCTAAAAGAAATGCTAAATATTATTATTCTCCTTAAATTCCAGCTGTTCCTTGTTACTCAGACTTTATTCTAAAATTGTTTATGCATAACAAAACGCTTAGGATTTAGCCTAAGCGTTTTGTTATTTAAAAATAAATTTATTAAATTCGTCTACTGTTTCAAAATAATACTTTGATTCTAATTTCATTTGTTCCTTGATTTCAGGGATGCTGTGAGACCATCCGGCAGCCGCAAAATCCACATTGCAGCTTCTGGCCATATCCATTCCCGGCTTCATGTCATCCACCATTAATGCATCAGCCTCTTGAAGTTCATAGCGCCTTAATATTTCTTTAATTGGATATGGATGTGGTTTTCTTTGATGCTCAGGAAGGTCCCAGCCAAAGATGGCATCTGGCACAAATCCACAATGAATGGAATAATCTCTTTCAATTCGACTAGTCTCGGAATGCGAAACAACCGTCACAATTCCACCTTGCTTTTTAAATTCTTGAACGGTCTCAGCGAACAGCTTATAGAAGTCCGGTACAGTTGACTCGGTATACTTTTTCCATACCATCTGCTGGTGATTTTGTTCCTCATCTGTAAATTTAATAATATCCTTACATAATGCAGCAAATCCCGGATGATAACAATATCTGACGAAATCTTCAAAAGAAATAGGTTTATCATTTGGCCGCAAGTCTTTAAGAGCCTCTGCAAATGATGGAAAGTGTATACCAGGTGTGCTTTTTACCCCTGTATCATCATGATCTAAGATTAAACATTTATATTTTAAACCCATAATAGCCTCCTGCTAACCTGTACTCCCTGTACATTAAAACATAATTAAAATCTAACATTCAAATAAAAATATATTAGCAAAAGCCCAATTCAATTTGCGAATTGGGCTTTACCTTAACTGCTGTTTTGTTTCTCTTAATTTAATTAGAAGGGTTTTTACGATTCACTCAGCGCAGGCTTCCCCGCTTCCAGAAGCACCTGATCACGGCCTAAAATGACCGCTAATAGAATAATGAATGCCCCAGTTCCCACAAGAAGCCATTCGATGGCAATAATATCTGCGATTGGGCCAAATATCAGCATGCCAATCGGCATCATGGAGGTGGAGATCATTCCCATGACACCAAACACTCTGCCTAAATAATTCTCTTCAATTTTTTCCTGCAGCAATACTGTCGTCGGTGTATTGAATATTGGCATGGCAACCCCGAATAACGCCATGAACACTAAATAGATCCAGAAAACCGGTACGATGCCAAGAGCCAGGGTACAAATCCCCATGATGAGACTGGCAAGGGTCATGGTTTTAATTTTATTTGGATATCCTCCCCAGGAAGCAATGATTCCTCCCCCAGCCATCATACCGACTGAAAAAGCAATTTCAATCGCTGTCAGCCTCCACACATCCCCGCCAAAGGTGCGGGTAACCTGCAGGGGCGTCAAAAAGGCCGCAGGGGCCATCAGCACAAAGAAAACTGCAAAGAACAGGAAGAATTTCTTCAGGAAAGGAGTACTGTTTACATATTGCAGCCCTTGTTTAAAGTCGCTGAAGTAGCTCGTTGTCTGTTTGGCTGCTGCTTTTTCGTGCACAGCGATTTTGACAAATGTCATCAGTGTAAAAATGGCAATCGCTGCTGTGATGACATCGATGAAGAAGATGACTTCAAGTGATGCCATTGCCAGCAGCGCGGCGCTGACCATTGGCGAGACAAACATAATAACCGCTTGTATGCTCCCGTTTGCTCCATTTACCTTTGTGAGCTTATCCTTAGGGACTATCTGCGGCAGAATCGCTCCGACGGCAGGAGTCTGAACCCCTGTTCCAAGGGCACGAATCGCCGCCATGACAAACAGCAGCCAGATGGATTCATATCCCATTAAAAAGAGGATAGCGAGAATCAGCGTTGAAAAGGCGATAAGACCATCCGCTAAAATAATCAGCATTTTCCGATTGTACCGGTCTGCCCAAACACCGGCAACCGGTGATAAAAAGAAGGTTGGAATAAACCCGCAAATAATGTAGAGCGTCATCATCAAACCGGATTCTGTCGTTAACGTAATATGCCACATAATCGCATATTGAACGAGGGACGATCCAAAAAGCGAGATCGTCTGACTGCTTAAAAAGAGAATAATATTCTTTAGCCAATTCTCCTGCAGATTAGGATTTACTGTACTCATTGTCTAATCACTCATTTCTATATTTAATTAATTATAAAAACAAGCTTTGCCTATATTCAGTTGATCAATCCGCTCTGTACATTCTATTTCTATAGACAGCAAAAAAGAGGCGAAATTCATCCCCTCTTTAAAAATAACCGTTAAATTTAGGTTTCCTTAAATAGACAGACCAATCCCGTTGCTCTGAACATAGGCAGAGCTTTCAAACGTATTCAATTAACGCTTGAAAAGCGGGTTTCTTAGTCTCATTGATGCTGTCAAAAGGAAAACCTCCATTTCATTATAATTACATTTATCATACCAGTGCAGACCCGTTCATGCAATAGGGACATAGGGACAGATTCCATGTCCCAGGCGGCGGGAGGTAGTGTGTATCTCTCTCGTCCCTACTTATAAACTTCTTCTCTGGAATGAAATCCATCTGCAATAATGGTACGATCCATATTGTGTTTATCGACAGCAATTGGCGAAAGAAGGACGGAAGGCACCTCTATTTTGCCATTGTTAATTTTTCGGTTCGCTTCTATCTGTTCTCCTTTTGCCATTCTGACCGCTAGTTCAGCAGCTTCTTTAGTGAGCGTGCCGATAGGTTTGTATACCGTCATCGTCTGCGTGCCTCTGATGATCCGCTGGGCAGCGGCAAGCTCGGCATCCTGCCCGGCTACAGGGATTTTCCCTGCCAGCCCTTGCACTGCCAGTGCCTGGATGGCGCCGCCTGCGGTTGCATCATTTGCTGCGATTACGGCATCAATTTGATTTTGATTAGCTTTAAGAGCCTCTTCCATATTCACAAATGCATTCGCCGGCGTCCAATCTCTGGACCACTGATCATATACAATCTGTATATCTCCTTTTTCAATTAAAGGCTGAAGCACGTTAAAGACTCCTCGTTTGAATAAATGGGCGTTATGGTCAGTGATGGCTCCGCCAATATACACATACTTCCCTTTAGGAACCAGTTTGGTGATAGCCCTTGCCTGCAGCTCGCCAACCTTTTCATTATCAAAGGATATGTATAAGTCGATATCAGCATTTTTCACCAGCCGGTCATATGAGATGACCTTAATGCCTGCCTCATGTGCTTTTTTGACGATCGAAGCGGTGGCTTCAGCATTATGGGGAACGACAACCAGAAGGTCAACTCTTTGTTTTATCAATGTTTCTGCCTGAGATATTTGAACCGCATCATCCCCATTCGCAGCCATGATCTTCACTTCGGCTCCAAGCTCTTCGACAGCCTCTTTGAACAGATCTCTATCCTTCAGCCAGCGCTCTTCCAATAAAGTATCCATTGAAAAGCCGATCTTAATGGGGTTCTCCCCACCCTCTTCTCCTTCCGCTTCGCCGGCAGCAGGAATTGGTTTCCCGGGATTTTTTTCGAATACTGTATTCTTTTGGCAGGCTGACAGGAGGCAAACCAGAAACAGCGCAGCCAGAATCAGCTTCATTTGAATTCTATCCATCTGCCTTGCCCCTTTTCCTTCCATCAATCCTTTTTGCCCAGAAGGGTTTTGCGGAAATCCGTCGGCGACTCGCCGCACATCTTTTTGAAAACCTTGCTGAAATAATTCGGTTCATGATAGCCCACCTCAAAGGTAATTTCTTTCAGACTTTTTCCGTGATCCGCCATCAGCTTCTTTGCTTTTTCAATACGGCATTCAGTCAGGAAGTCGATATAGTTTATCCCTAGTTTCTCCTTAAACATTTTACTGATATAGATTGGGCTTAACCCCACTTTCCTTCCCAATGCTTCAAGGGAAATATCTTCATGGGAATGTTCGGTTATATATTGTTTCAGCTGGTGAATAGTATCAGCTTCCAGCCTGGCGTAATGCTCCATATACGAATTCTTCATTTGATTTAGCATTTGTACCGATTCAGTACGCAGCTGCCGGAAATCCTGGGCTGAATACGCAAAAAATGGCGCAGGGGCTTCTACCCCAATCTCACTCATTACACGTGAAGCAATCCAAAGCAGCTGCAGCACCCGCTGCTGCGCTTGAATCACCCCGGCCCTTTCCGTTTCACACCGCTGAATCATCTCCATTACACGCAACCTGATTTGCTTCCACTTGCCAAGCCTGACTTGATCGAAAAACTGCTTTTCCCGCTCTTTGGTCAGCTGTAAATCTTCCCCTGCGCTAAGCACTGGCACATCGGAATAAAATCGGTATTTAACGGGGAGAGTTGAATCCAGGGTGGCTATAAGAGATTCCTGATAAGATTGACGGATGGATTGCAGCGAACCGCAAGCGTTTCCAATCCCGACGAACCAGCCTTCTGATGAGCCTTTTTTTGCAAGGGAAAGAATTTCGCCGGCTATAGATATAGCCTGTGAACGGAATGAATGCTGTTTTTCCCGAAAAACGATGATGGGAAGCTGGCGGCCATATAGTGCACCTACCCATGCACTGCCTGCTTGCCTGACTTTCTCTTTGACTGAGGTATAGAGGTGTTCTTGTCCATCAGGAAGCAGGATGCTCATGACGAACTGTTCATCTGTTGAGCGAATATCGAGCATTTCAACCAGCATATCCAGATGAACTTCATGGACATGATCGAACAGCAGCTGTGTCACGACATCGGTCTCAATGACAGGAAGAGCCTTTTGCAGTGCATCCTGCTGAAGTTTCGTCATTTCACGGAACCTCCGCTCTTCCTCAATCTGTTCAAGCACCTTCCCAATTGTTGCTTCTATTTCCGTGATCTTGCTTGGCTTCAGTAAATAATCCTTGACCCCTAGCTTTATGGCCTGCCGTGCATAATCGAATGTATCGAATGCTGTAATCATAATAAATTTAATATGCGGATCAGCCTCACTGATTAGCTTAATAGCTTCCAGGCCATTCAGCCCTGGCATTTGAATGTCCATCAGGATTAAATCAGGGTTAAACTCTTTAGCCGCTTGAACGGCCATTTTCCCATTTTTCGCCTGGCTGATTTCAACGCCAGGAAAGGCTTTCTGCAGAATCACTTCCAGCCCTTCCCGTTCAATTTGTTCATCATCCGCGATCAGGAGTTTTGTCATGCTGCCCCCCTCCTATCTTTCGGTATTGTCACCACTACTTTTGTGCCGGCAGCACTGCTCTCAATGTTCATGACATCTTCATAGCCGTAAAAAAGACGCAAACGCCTGACAACATTGGTAAACCCGATGCCTGTTGAATTTCCATCTTTCTGAATGAATTGCCCTTGAAGAATCTGTTTAATTTTAAATTCCTCAATACCTGGACCGTCGTCTTCCACTTCTATAATCACACAGTCATTTCCATCCTGAATGCGAAACCAGATGATCCCGCCATCTTCTCTTGGCTCCACTGCATAGTTGACGGCATTCTCGATGATCGGCTGCAGCGTAAGACCCGGAATGTCCACATTCAGACACGTTTCATCTATTGACATTTTCAAATGCAGGCGATCTGTAAATCTGGCTTTTTGGATATCCATGTATTGCTGCAGGACCATCACTTCTTCTCTAAGTGTTACAGGCCTATCAAGCCTTTTTAAGTTATAGCGCAGCAGGCCGGCAACACTTACTAGAAGGTCACTGGTTTCATGAGAACCTTCCAGATAGGCTTTCTTGGAAAGGGTATTTAATGTGTTAAATAAAAAATGAGGGTTAATCTGGCTTTGCAGGTTCAAGAGCTGGCTTTCCTTCAGCAATAACTTGCTTTCCTGCAGCTCATGCTCCAGCTGTGCCTTATGCTGGATTTCTGAAATCAGGTTATTGATATTAATCCGCATCCGGTCAAAGGTCTGGGCAAGAAAAGCAATTTCATCATTCGAATCAACCTTTATCGGCAAATGAAATCTCCCCCTTGATAAATCATTTGCTGCCTTGGTCAGCTTCTGTACAGGCTTCGTAATGCTTAAGGAAAATCCATAGGTCAAGAACATTAAGAGGCAGGTGATCATCAGCATCAGCCAAATCCCCAGCTTTTTGATTTCTTCGGACTGTTCAATGATCCCCCGGTAAAACCGTTCATATGTATTCAGTTCACTATCGATCAGCGTCAGCGTCATCTCGGAGATATACATGGAGATGCGCGTCGCTTCCGAGAATTCTTTCGCAGAATCCTCTGTTTCCTTTTCATTAAAGAAAAGAAGGGAGCGGTCCGTCGTCTCAACCAGGCTATCAATCAGATTCATATAATTTGTCAGTGCAAAATCATTTTCTGAATTTCGAAGATATGAAACATCCCTTTTAACCTTTATCATTTTTTCCTTGCTATTGTTCAATTTCTCCAGATTTTCCGGTATAGGAGTAATAAAGTAGTTATTCAAGTCTGCAATCATCTGCTGGCTTGTCCTTGTAACCTCATTCATCCGAAGATACCGCTGAAGGATGTCGTTATATTGATTCTGAGTTTTCTGATTATAATAGGTAAGTGTGATCCATATGGCTGCCATAATTAATAGAATGACAGTAGTGAGTGTCCAGATTTTCTTATGAATCTTGTTCATTGCTTTTCCATCGCCTTTAATATCCTGATATCGGTAAGATAGCCATCAGATTTCAGCGGCACTTCTTCATCCCTAAGCCATTTTAAAATCAGCTCTACACTGAGGCTTCCCATTTTCTCAGGAGATTGTTCAATGATTCCATCAAGTTTTCCCTGAGTAAGCAGAGATATTGAATCCGGACCATCGTCAAAAGAATAGATATAATAAGGTTTTACCTGTGATCGCCTGCCAATTTCCTGAATCATCGCTCCGGCTATATTCGCCTTGATAGCTATGAAACTGTCAGCATCCGGGTTTTGATTCAGCATATTCTGAGTGGCAGCGATAATTTCCTCCCTAACATCAGTTGTTTCCGCATAGACTGTCTGGATATTTGGATAATCCTTCAGTACTTCATGAATGCCATCGAGGCGCTGCTGCTGATAAAACTCTTTATGCTTGTCGCCCATGAGAATAACTTTTCCCTCATGGCCCATATCGTCAAGAAGCTGTTCTGCAATTAACCGCCCGGCCAGATATTGATCCGAGCCGACGTACGTTTTTCTCAAGCTTTCAGATTTGGGCACGTCATTGGCAATTGTAATAATTGGGATTCCATAAAAAGCAGCCTTAATCTTTGCTAAATCTTTGAATTCCTGTGTGTCCAGACCCTGAACAATGATGCCGTCCACTTTTGATTGAATGGCTACCTCCAATTTTTTTAAAAATTCCTCTTGATTCTTCCCATAGCTTCCCCAGACTTCCAGGCTTGCCCCGTCCTTCCGTGCTTGTTCCTGCGCAGCAATACCTGCCTTATCCCAGAAGGGGGTTTCTAATTCCTGCGTTATCAGGACCAGGCGATATTTCACTTTCTGGCCATCTGATCCAGCTGGGAGATCCCACTCGGATGTAAACGCTTTCTTTGATAGCGTAAATGTAAAATAGCCAAGGACGATACATGTAAGACAAAATACAAAAATACCCGTTTTACGCAAGGCTGTATCTCCGTTTCCTAAGTATGAATAGTTAAATAATTTTAATCATATCACCTTTTTACGGCTTATAGAAGAGTTAGAAAGAGAGAGGATTGTCTGTTGTTAGCAGGAGGATAATCGGCGATTTAAGGAATGCTGCCTATCTTCATCATAAGGGCACCCTCTTGCCGGATGCCCATTTCAAAACTGCTAATCCAGGAAACTGGTAATCTATCCTCTCTTCTTACGGGTCATGACATCAAAGATCACAGCACCCGCCAATACGCCTCCGCGGATCATATACTGGAGGGAAACCCCCACACCGAGCAGATTCATGCCGCTTGATAAAGAGGCCATGACTACTGCACCGATAATGGCACCAGTGATTTTGCCCACGCCCCCTGCAGAAGAAACCCCGCCTACATAAGCAGCTGCAATGGCATCGAGTTCAAATAATGTCCCAGCTGTAGTGGTCGCTGACTGAAGGCGCGAGGTGAATAATATGCCGGAAAGGGCTGCCAGCATCCCCATTGAACCGAATACTATATACGTAATTTTATTTACATTGATTCCGCTCAAATGTGCCGCTTCCGGATTGCTTCCGACAGCATATATATGTCTTCCAAGCACGGTTTTCGTTGTCAGGAAGTGATAGATGACAACCACTAAAAGCATAATGACAACCGTCCAGGAAAACCCGTTGTAGCCTGCCAGGATCCAGGTAATATAGGAAATGATAGCAGAAACAAAAACTAATTTAATAATAAAAATCCCTTTTGACACTACCTCGAATTGATAGTTCATCTTGTTTTTCCGCGTGGTAATTTCACTGTATACATACAGCAATATAGCCAGTACACCGAGAATCAGTGTAAGGAGATGCAGTCCATTCACTTGCATAAGCGAAGGAATGAATCCATTTCCGATTGCGTTAAATCCGTCATCCTTGATGATAATGGTCCCTGTTTTCTCTGTTACCTGAAGAAGTGCACCTCTAAAGATCAGCATTCCTGCTAGAGTAGCTACAAAGGAGGGGATGCCGAACTTTGCAACTAGCAGGCCATTGAATAATCCGACAAAAATACCCAGCACGAGGATAATCGGAATGGTGATATAAAATGGCACTCCCATTCCCGTCAGGAGAATCGCAGCAATGGCTCCCAAAAAGCCGGCAACAAACCCGACTGAGAGGTCGATATGGCGAATCACGATAACCAGAGTCATCCCCACTGCCAGGACAGCGATGTACCCCGTTGAATCAAGCAAATTACTTATATTTCGTGAAGACATAAACAGCCCGTCAGTCATAATGGTGAAGGTGAGCATAATAACGAATAAGGCAATGTACATGCCGTAGTCACGGATATTATCCTTAAATAGCGATTTCGCTTCGTTTATAAATTCCATATATTTTACCTCCTATTGCGTAGCAAGCTGCATAATACTTTCCTGACTTGCTTCTTCAATCGACAGCTCGCCTTTCATTTGGCCTTCCGCCATTACATAGACACGATCGCTCATCCCAAGGACTTCACCCAGTTCTGAAGAAATCATAATGATGCTCATGCCTTCCTCAATCAATTGATTCATTATCGTATAAATTTCGAATTTTGCCCCAACATCAATGCCCCGCGTCGGCTCGTCCAGGATCAGCAATTTTGGCCCGACAAATAACCATTTGCCCAGGGACACTTTTTGCTGGTTCCCCCCGCTCAAATTGCCGACAATCTGTTCAAGGGAGGATGCTTTGATATACATGGACTTTTTATATTCCGTTGTTTCCTTCACTTCTTCGTTATCATTAATCACTCCATTTACAGCAACCCGTTTGAGGTTTGCTGCAGAAATGTTGTTTTTAATATCCTGTATTAAAAACAGGCCGTCCCCTTTTCGGTCTTCCGTTACGTACGCAATCCCTGACCTGATGGCGTCACTCGGATGCTTCAGCGTTTTTGGAACGCCATCCACCAATAGTTCGCCTTGTAATTTATAAGATTTTGGATTTCCGAAAATACTCAGGGCAAGTTCTGTCCTGCCTGACCCCATCAAGCCCGCAATCCCGACAATTTCTCCTTTCTTAACATGAAAATTAACATCTTTTACAACCTGCCTGCCCAAATGCACAGCATACGCAGACCAGCTGCGGAGCTCAAGTACAGGATCGCCAAATGTTTTGTTCATCCTCTTCGGATAAATATCTTCAATTTCCCTGCCAACCATGTTTTTAATAATGACATTTTCAGAGATTTCGCCTTTTGCTGCGTCCAGAGTACAAATGGTTTGGCCGTCACGAAGCACCGTAGCCTTATCTGCAATCGAGATGACTTCTTTCAGCTTATGGGAGATCATGATGCACGTAATTCCCTGCTCTTTCAGCTCACCTAACAGATTCAGCAGATTTTCGCTGTCATCCTCATTAAGTGCTGCAGTCGGCTCATCCAGGATAAGCAGTTTCACATCCTTGCTTAAAGCTTTGGCAATTTCGACTAATTGCTGTTTTCCAACGCTCAGATCTTTTACGAGTGTTTCAGGGTTCACATCGAGCTTAACCTTTTCCAGCATTTTTTTAGCTTCAGCAATAGTCCGGTTCCAATCGACGATTCCGCCTTGCCTCATTTCATTGCCCGCAAATATATTTTCATAGACTGTGAGATCAGGAAACAATGCAAGCTCCTGGTATATAATGACGATTCCTGCTTTTACACTGTCACTGATCTTGTTGAATTGCTGCACACTGCCCTCAAATACAATATCCCCCTGGTAGGTGCCATAAGGATACACGCCACTGAGTACCTTCATCAGAGTGGATTTACCCGCTCCGTTTTCACCGATCAAGCAGTGGATCTCACCTTTTTCCACCTTGAAATTGACATTGCTGAGCGCTTTGACACCTGTAAATTCCTTGGAAATCCCGTGCATTTCCAAAATACTTTCGCTCATTATAACTCCCCCCTTAGCCATACAGCTAATCAGAAGGAGAAATAGTGATAGACGCATCTATCACTATTTCTCGTCCTTTATTGATTAAAGTCCTGTAAATTCATCAGCTTTATAGTATTCAGAATCAATCAGTTCTTTTTTCACGTTATCTTTGTCGACAACGATTACATCTGTTTGCTTTGCTTTAGCTTCAACCTTGCCGTTATCGTAAGATCCGGTTGTCTCAGGGTCCTTGTCTTCAAGGATATCAATCGCCATACCCATTGCATCTTTAACGAGAGTACGAACATCCTTGAATACTGTCATGGATTGCTTTTCATCAATAACATACTGAATGGAAGCTTTCTCTGCATCCTGGCCTGTTACAAGATAGCTGGATACTGCGCTGTCAGTTCCAAAGACATCTGCAATGGAACGGGCAGTTCCGTCGTTCGGAGCAAGAATGGCCACATCGCCTTTCATATCATCAGAAGCTGCTGTCAAATGCGTTTGTGCTTTGTTCTTCGCTTCGTTCGGATCCCAGTTCGTTGTCACCTGTCCAATAATTTTGCTTAGCTGATCACGGGACAGATCAGCTGTATCTTTCAAAGCTTCAGCTTCGCTTGAGTTAGCAATCTTGAATGTCCCATCTGCAATTTTAGGCTGTAGCACACTCCATGCTCCCTGGAAGAACAAGAAGGCATTATTATCAGAAGCAGCTCCGGCGTACAGGTACAGAGGCACGTCCTTGCCCTTTGCGTTGTCAACTAAATATTGCGCCTGTGCAGCTCCTACCGCAAGGCTGTCAAATGTTACGTAGTAATCAATAGCATCTGTATTGGTAATTAAACGGTCATAGGAAATGACTTTTACGCCATCTTTCTTTGCAGCCTCCACCGCTGCAGCAGCTGCATCTCCATCTTGCGGACAGATAATCAGCACATCAATCCCTTTGTTCAGCAATGTTTCTACATTTTCTTTTTCCTTAGCCGAAGAGCCCTGGCTAAACAAAATCTCTGTTGTATATTCCGTTCCTTTTAACGCATCTTTAAATCTTTGCTCATCCTGAACCCATCTAGGCTCATCTTTCGTTGGCAAAACGATTCCGACACTCACTTCACTGCTGCTGCCGCCAGTGCCCTGGCTGCATCCTGCTGCAATAAACGCAAACATCATCAGCATAAGAGAAATGACTTTCCACTTTCTTTTCATTTCTTTTTCCCCCTTTATAATGGATAAAAATTACCTGCCTACAGGAAAAATTATAACTTTATTACCAGTCCGTGAAAGCGTTATCACTAGCACTCTTTTAATATCACCTGTAATTTTTTATACTTAATCCAATCACAAAATCTCTACTTTTGCTTCAGCATTTTATTATTTTCTCAATTAAAAAAGACAGCCTGCAAAAGCTGCCCATAAAAAAATGCGTTAATCCAAAGATCAACGCAAATCTCTTTATAAAGCTTCACCCTCAGTTTGCTTTTTACCCGGCGCAAACCAGCCAAACAGAGCAATGGCCACCAATACGCCATAAAAGACCAGTGTCCATCCTGTACTATGAGGAAAATGATGGTCAAGGACACCGATATCCTCATGGGCAAGTGTGATAACAGCAAGTTTGACACCCACCCAGGCAACAATCGCATAAGCTGTTGTTTCCAATGCCGGGCGTTTGGCAAGGAGCTTCACAAACCAGGTTGCAGCAAACTTAATCAGAATCAGTCCGGCAATCCCGCCAAGCACCACTACAATAAACTGGCCGCCATCCATGCCGCCGAAATCATCAAGCGGTGAATCCGGCAGACCAAGTGCCAGCGCCACAGCAGCAAGAATCGAATCGATGGCAAAGGCAAGATCGGCTAATGCAATCTTCCCCACAGTAGGCCAAAATCCTTTCCCGGCTGCTTCTTCCTTCACATCCTCACGAATATTTTCATTTTCTTTCCCGAACTTAGCCTTAATCACATGTTTTAAGCCAAGGTACAATAGATAGGCAGCCCCAATCGCCTGGATCTGCCATACGTTTGCAATAAATGATATGGCAAATAGCGCACCAAACCGGAAAACGAAAGCCATAATTATTCCGTAATTTATCGCCCTTTTCTTCTGATCTTCCGGTAAATGCTTCGCTATGACGGCTAAGACAAGAGCATTGTCAGCCGACAGCAATCCTTCCAGTCCAATTAATATCAATAATGCCCAGGCATACTCGAGCCAAATAGACTCCATCCGCGACACTCCTTTCAGGAACAAAAATGTTCTTCATTGATTCGATAACTATAGATTCCCCAAAAATGCTGGAGGAAACCTTAAAAATATATAAACAAATGGCGTCCTATATTCAGGACGCCAGAAGAAAAAACTAATTATTTAAATCAAAAAGCCCCGGCGCATGCTCATTTGGCATATCAGGCATTTCAGGTACAGGATAGCCTTTTGGCGGTTCTACCACGGCAAGGTCTCCGCCATTTCTGCTTGGAGTGGTCCCCTGAAAAACTTCACCGATCCGGGTATCATCAAGCCTGAAATTAAACTGGGCATTGTGGAAGCCCATTTCCACATATTTTCGGCATTCAGGGTATTTATTTAAATCGTAATTAGGAATCGGGAATATTTTGCCCCAATTCACTCCTAGCGTTTCCAGTGCTTTTGCAAAAGCATTTTGATGGGCATTATCCCGGACAATCAGGAAGGCAATCGTCTCTCTTAGCGTCTTATTGCTGCTCATCTCGTAAATTCTTGATTTCTGGAGAACACCCGTCGATTCAAGAACCACATTATTCAGGAGGTTGGCCACCAGGTTGCCATGGTCATATACCCATGAGCCGTTCCACGGGTTGCCGCCAGCATCGACAGGAAGAGATGCCTTTGCCCCCATAATGAAATGATGCGGATTCGCTCCACCCTGGATCACATCATCCAATGGAGCTCCATCTGCAGCCTGATTGCCGGGCATATTCCCTCCCGCTTCATTCAGGAGCTGATTAATCGTAGTTTGAACGAGTTCGACATGGCTTAGCTCTTCCAAAAACACACCTCTGATCAGATCACGATATTGCTTCGCTTTTCCTCTGAAATTTGCGCTCTGGAATGAAAACTGCATCAGCGTCCTCATTTCGCCAAACTGTCCGCCCAATGCCTCCTGCAGTACTCTCGCCGCATGAGGATCCGGTTTATCAGGTACTATCATATTAATTAAATCTTCTTTATAAAAGTACATGTTCATCAATCTCCTTATTCCAGCATTCTTAATTAGAATGCCTGGCCTAAGGCAGGCTATTCATAAAATAAACAGGCGGCTTAACCTTCCTGCAAAACATGATACCGTCATAGTGCTCTTGCGGATAGATGGCAATGGGCAGCTGCCCCATCATGCCGGCTTCGAGGAGCCGCCATCTCCGATTCAGCCAGTTCCGTTTAGGAAGCCCCTTTTCACATAAAGGTACAAAACTGTCATGTCCACAGGCATCCATAAACAAACTTTCCAACTGCCTTTTAGATACAACAATAGGAAAGTTCACTCGAAGCAAGGAGGCAAACTCTCCCTCTCCAGCATAAAAACCTATGGAATATACCTGATCCCCATAGCATTTTGTAAGCAGCTGCCCGACATTCGTGATACCAAACAGCTTAGAGGCCACGGTTTTGCTTTTTCTAATATGAAAATTATGAGCCCATACAATGACCTTTTCTCCATTGTAATACTCTTCTAATAACCATTGCAGGTTTCTGAACATATACGTTCCCCGCATGACGCCGGAAGAAATCCAGCTTTTTGAATTGATTTCCAGCCACTGCAGCCGATTTTCGAGTCCCTTCCTAATAATGTGAAAGATCTTTTCTTTTTTCCAATCGGCTTCTTCCAATCTGTACTCAAAAAGTTCCAGACTTGAATGATATATATCCATACACATTTGTATCTTTGCTTTAATCTTCTTAGGTATTTTCGTTTGTCCCCCTATCTCCTTATCAATGTTGAAAAATACTGTTTCTGCCTGATGAATGGAAGCATATAGTTCTTCCTCTGTATGAATCTTGAGCCATTCCAGCATGTTTTGCGAGATCAGCGGGTATGCAGGCTGAATATCCATTCCAGCGAGATGCATCTCATTGGCCCATGTTTCCTGAAATAAAGGAAGCATTTCTTCATTATGATAAATATCCAGCAGTCCGTGCTGGATTTGTTCCCTGGCAGGCAGGCCTTTCAATGTTCTTCTGCAAAATACCGCTTCAAGCAGACCGCTCTCGAGAATAACTACATTAAATCCATGGACACTATGCAAATACTTAATCATATTGATTTTGGCTGTGTAAAAGTCACCGACTCCATGGCTGCTCTCTCCCAGCAGTACAATCCTTTTCCCCTCAACATATTGATCCATACAGGCGAAATCAGATGGATCAGATATTTCACAGCTCTTGCTGGCTATCTGATCTATCCAAAGTAATTTTGTTTTTTGTGTTATGTAATTCATAACAAGGCCTCCATCATAATGCCGGGGAAAATTCCCCTATTAAGAATATATCTATGTTTACGAATTGGAAATAAATTGGTTTCATTTATTCTTTTATTCATATACTTGGCAAAAGGAACCTTCGAAAAGGTAAAATAAACTGAATCCATTCGGAGAAGAAACGGGGAGACTTTATGAATGCCTATTTACTTTTAGCATTAGCCATTGTAAGTGAAGTGTTTGGCAGCTCCTTGCTTAAAGCAGCAGACGGATTTAAAAAGCTCCTGCCATCCATTGGTGTAATCATTGGATACGGTGTCGCTTTTTATGCGCTATCTTTATCGTTAAAAACGCTGCCTCTCGGCGTAGCCTATGCGATTTGGGCTGGCCTCGGGACTGTGCTGACAGCCTTAGTCGGAGTCACCATCTATAAAGAAAATGTAAATGGCAAAAAATTTCTGGGACTGGCTTTAATAGTTGGAGGAGTCATTTTATTGAATAGCGGTGGAGGCCATTAATATGAGGGGATATTTTTATTTAACAGTCTCAATCGCAGGAGAGATTTTTGCCACCACCATGCTCAAGCTGTCGGATGGATTTACTGTGCCACTGCCAACTGCGGGAGTCTTGTTTGGCTATACACTTTCATTTTATTGCTTATCATTATGTCTTAAAACGGTTCTATTAAGTCTGGCTTATGCCATTTGGTCAGGTGCAGGAACAGCGTTAACAGCGTTGATTGGGTCCATTATATGGGGAGAAGCATTTAGCAGCCTCAAGATACTCGGAATCATTTTGATTATTGGAGGAATAGTCGTATTGAATTCTGACAGCAGTGCAGAAACGGTAAAAGAGCCTTCACGCTAGGGCTCTTTTTTTGTTCCCTCATGCAGGGAGGAGAGTGAGCAGATTGAGCAGATCCATACTCCCTTTATTAAATATCTTTTAAAGCCCTCAGCGTCTTATCCCTAATCTGAACACGGTTGATATAATCCTTTGCAACAAGTTCTGTGTACAATAAATCAAATAGCAGAAACAGAGGGAGTGTTGGAGAAATGTTCTGCCCCATATGCATACTGCTTTTACTCATAACCAGAAGGGATAAATCTGCTAACTGGGAAAGTTCAGATGTTTTATCACTTGTTATGGCAAGAACTGATGCCCCTTGTTGCTTGGCAATCTTAACAGCATCAATGACTTCTTTTGTTTTCCCTGAAACTGAAATGCCTAGGACAAGACTGCCGCCAGAGCTTAACGCAGCATCCATCACCGCCTGATGAGGGTCTGTAATAGACTCAACCTGGATACCAATCCTGAAAAACTTCCATTTGAACTCCTGTGCTGCAATTCCTGAGTTGCCGATGCCGTATACATGCACTTTTTTTGCATCAGTTAAAAGTGAAACGGCTTGCTGAATATCTAAATAAGTCATTTTCCGAAAAGTCGTTTCGATAATCTCCAAATGATTCTGATAGAGATTGGAAAAATAATCAATCTCCTTGATATCACTGGATACAGTCGGTTTGTTCCTTAAATCAATATATCTTTTTAATTCATGCTTAAATTCATTAAAACCTGAAAAAGAGATTTTCTGACAAAAACGGGTGATTGTAGCTGGGGAAATATGAATTTTTTTGGCAATTTGACTAATCGACAATTGGCTGATTTCATCCGGATTTTCGATTATATACTTTGCCAAGTCCGACTCAGAGCTTGTGAATTTTTCCATGGTGCAGGCTATGCCATGCAGAAGATTCTCACCGAGATATTCCATACTCTTTTCTCCTCTATTAGATAGTCCCTAGGTACATTATACAAGATACTATCCTTATTTTTAGATCATTTGCTAAAAACTATGAAATCCCCCTTATCTTGCCGAACAAAAGCAAAAAGCTGAAAACAGCCCAGTCGGCAGCCTGAGCTATTTTCAGCTATTCTTTATTTTTGCATAGCGTCTACAAATCTTTTCGTAATGATCTGCGGTCTTGTAATTGCACCGCCTACCACAACTGAGTGAACATGAATATTCAGCACAGAGCGTGCAATTTCCGGGGTTGAAACATTTCCTTCAGCTATTACCTTTGCATGCTTCACATCTTTGACGATCTGTTTGATCACAGCGTAGTCATGATCATCAATTTTCAATCCTTTTGTTTCTTCTGTATATCCGTATAATGTTGGTGCCACTATATCAAATCCCAGCTTGTCGGCAAAAACGGCTTCCTCCACTGAAGAAACATCTGCCATCAGCAAAATCTGTGGATACTTCGATCTTACTTCCTGATAAAACGATTCTAAATCACTGCCATCCGGCCGGATCCGATTAGTTGCATCTGTTGCAATGATTTCGGCTCCCGTCTCAGCTAAGGCATCGATTTCTTTCATGGTTGGTGTAATAAAGACAGGATGATCCTTGTATACCTGTTTGATGATACCGATAACAGGAAGATCGACTAGTTCTTTAATTTCCCTAATATCAGGAACGGAGTTTGCCCGAATGCCAGCAGCTCCTCCCTCCTTTGCAGCCAATGCCATGCGCCCCATAATGAATGGACTATGAAGCGGTTCTCCTTCTAAAGCCTGACAGGATACGATTAGTCCATTTTTGATCTGTTCCAGCACTTGATGCATTTAAAAACACGTCCTTATTATTTATTACTGACCTAAATACTCTTCTACTTCGTTTTTAACAATGGTGACTTGAGGTCCATAAATAATTTGAACACCCGTTCCTTTTTTCACAATTCCTTTTGATCCAGTCTGTTTAATGACATCATCTTTTACGAGGGAATCATCTTTAACAGTTACCCGGAGACGAGTCGCACAGCAATCAACAATTTCAATATTATTTGTTCCGCCCAATCCTTCTACAATTGTTTTGGCACGGTCTGTAGCTGAAACTTGCTCTGCTGCCTGTTCTTCGTCTTCACGTCCAAGAACTTTGAAGTTCTTTTTTCTGATTAAGAATTTAAACGTAAAGTAGTAAAGGAAGAACCATGGAATACCTACCATCAATACATATGGCCAATTTGTTTTATCGGCACCTTGAAGAATTCCAAATAAGATGAAATCAATAAATCCGCCTGAGAAGGTTTGCCCAACAGTAATATTGAAAATGTCTGCCATCATAAAAGCAAAACCATCGAAAATAGCATGCACTAAATAAAGAAGAGGTGCCACGAATAAGAAGCTAAATTCAAGCGGTTCTGTGATACCGGTCAGGAATGATGTTAACGCTGCTGAAAGCAAAATACCTGCTACCACTTTTCTGTTTTTCTTTTTAGAGCAATGGTAGATGGCCAATGCAGCTCCCGGCAGGCCAAACATCATTGTAATAAAACGGCCTGACATGAATCTGGATACCCCTTCGTAATATTGTTCAGTCGATGGGTCACCCAATTGCGCAAAAAAGATATTTTGTGTACCGCTGACTAATTTTCCGCCAATCTCCAGTGTTCCGCCAAGAGCAGTTTGCCAGAAAGGAAGGTAGAAAATATGGTGCAGGCCAAGCGGTCCAAGCATACGCAGAATAAATCCATAGAAAAGGGTTCCGATTTCCCCTGTGCCTGTAACCACTGATCCAAGCCCATTGATTAATGCCTGGAAATATGGCCATATCACAAATAGAATCGCTCCTACAAAAATCGAAGCAAATGAAACGACTATAGGAATAAAACGAGATCCCCCAAAGAATCCTAACACTTGAGGCAGCTGAATTTTATTGTATTTATTATGCAGGGCAGCTGCTGCAATCCCGACGATAATTCCGCCAAATACACCTGTTTCCAAAGTCTGAATCCCGACAGCCAGCCCTTGACCGGCTCCTGCAAGGTTATCCTTGGCCAGGTCTCCGGTTAATGAAAGCAGCGCACTGATGGTACTGTTCATAACAAAATAACCGATCATGGCTGCTAAACCAGCCGTTGCTTTATCTGAACGTGCTAAACCAATCGCTACCCCTACCGCAAATATGATCGGCAAGTTGGCAAATACGATTGAACCCGCCGCACTCATGATCGTAAAAATAGCCTGCAGCCAGCTGATATCTAAAAATGGATAAGCTGAAACCGTATTCGGGTTAGACAGCGCTCCGCCAATTCCTAATAATAAACCTGCTGCCGGCAAAACGGCTATTGGCAGCATAAACGATTTACCAAATTGCTGTGCCTTTTCAAAAGCTTTTTTCATTGATACTGACCCCCTTTACCTTGATGAGAAGCTTTTCTGCTTTAACCTTCTATCCGTATCATATATTCACAGCTTCAGCAGTTCAATGAGATTGAAACCGTTTTCAATCCTTTTCATCATTCTGCCGTCAACGCTGAAAATACGTTCAATTGCTAAATTGCCTAAAAAACATAATTCGAAATTTGGAGGACAGTAAAAGAAAATATAAAATGGGGTTGATTATTTACGGTTAAATCTTCATTCAGCAAGATTATAAAATAGAATTAACCTTGATTCGCCAAATCATATGATGAGCCCCTTCTCCCCAATAATCCTTTAACAAATAATCAGGTTCCCCAAACTTTTTTCTCCAGACCTTTTGTGAATGTTTATATCCTGAATCTAAGCAGAATTCTTCTATTCCTTTATTCCTTAAGGTCAAATAAATTGCTGCCACTAATTGATTGCCTATGCCTTTTTTCTGATAGTCAGGATGCACGAATACTGTGCCCACTTCATAAAGATCTTTAAGTGCCTGATCTGTACATTTTTTTATTAGGTCACTAGCTGGACCGTATTCTATTGATCCAATGATTTTTTCTCCATGTAAAGCAATTAAAAAATACCGTTCTTTACCGCCGCTTTTCATATCACTATTCAGACAGCTTTTCTTGGCTTTAATTTCTTCTTCCATGTCTTTCAGCAAATCTCCAATACCTTCTTTGTGAAACGTATCGGTTACAACCAATCTAAAGAAATTGTTTAGATCTTTTACATCCTCTTCTAATGGTCTTCTTATCATGACACTATTCATTATTAACTTCCTTTCGCGAATCTGACTTACCTGTCCTGTTAGCCCAATAAACTGCAATCCTGTACTTTTGATCAAAAATGCCCCCTGACCAGGGGGCATTATTATCCAAATCGAAACCTATGGCTATGTATTCATTTTAAGCTGGAGCAGGAAAATTTGTGTTGTTTCCGGCCTGTAAAAATCCCTCTGTTTTACTTTTTACCGAACAGCTCGCCATGGAATCCTCTTGCAACCGGATTGAACTTCCACTCCCCGTTATGCCGGTAAAGATCTGCTGCCACAATCGCTGTTTCAGCAGTAAAATCTTTTCCCAGATCAAATCGAAGGATTTCTTCACCGGTAACTCGGTTCAGGATGTGATATAGGCTTTATTTAATTGCCCGAAATGCTGTCCCTTTTGCTCGGCATCGTTAATCGTCACAGTAAAACTGAGCCTTTCCACATGGAG
Source organism: Bacillus sp. NTK034 (assembly GCF_017303275.1). GTDB lineage: Bacteria > Bacillota > Bacilli > Bacillales > Cytobacillaceae > Cytobacillus. The sequence goes on from NZ_JAFKOJ010000011.1 coordinate 101,495, forward strand.
AGGAACTTTAGAAAGGCGGACCTCAATCTGTTCACTATCGCCGTGATCACTTCCAATCCGGCTGTCTCCATGGTAAAGAACACTGCCTTCACCGGCAATCGGATTGTTGTAAAAAACAAAATCCCCTTCTGATTTCACTTTTCCACTTCCTCCAAGCAGGAACACACTCGCATCGAGGTCAAAATCGGTCCCTGATATATCCCAGCCAAGTCCAACCGTAACCTCCTGAAGGTCAGGGTGCTTCTTCGTTAAATCGGTCTTTTGCCCCTTTAATAATGTTACACTCATTTGGATACTTCCTTCCATTTTGTTTCTTTCAGTCTAGCATATCTCGTATGCGCAAACAGTTAAGAGTAAAATAATAACCCGCCATGAATGACGGGTTCTGGTTTTATGGAATTTAACATAAATTGCTGGACTAAGAGAATTAGAATCAGTCCCCTCCTCCACCGCAGCCTCCGCCATCTCCTCCAAAGCCGCCTTCTAAACTATCACAGTTATGCGAACTGCTATAGTCTCCAGTATGGTGATAGGAAGTATGATTTTTCCCGCTGGCATAAGAACGATTGGATGGTCTGGAACCACCAATAGCGATCATGATAATAAAAAGTAACCCAATTATAATGAATCCTGACATTTCCATCACCCCTTATTTTTATATACGAAAGATGGCTCGTTAGGTTTCAGAAAATTAAAATAAATTAAATGATACATTTATGAGTGTAATAACAGGCAGGTTCTACCGAAAAAACTATTATGATGACTTTGAATAACTAGAAAGAAAGAGGATTTTAAGATGAAAGAAATACTGGTATACAGATATGAAGATGTTATCCATGCCCCGATTGATTTGGTTTTCAAATACGTGGATGATGATGAAAAAATAAAGCTCTGGAATACAATGCTTATCGAAAACATTTACGACAATGAGGAAAATAATCCGGTCCCAGAGCCTGGCACCAAGTTTGTCACCGTTCAGAAACTGGATAAAAAAATCATCAAAATTGATTCCGAATTGATTGAATATGAAGCTCCCCATAAAGTTGTTATGCACTCTCATTCCAAAGAAGGATTAAGCATTTCAAAGTATCACTTATCAAGAGAACATAACGGAACGCGTCTGATTGTGGAAGCAAGCCTTGTTCCAAGCAACTTCTTCTATAAGCTAACAACCAAACTTTTAGGATGGACAGCTAAATTTGTGTTTGAAGAACAATACCAGAACTTGAAGAGATATGTGGAGAATGAAGTGGATGATGATGAATAAAAAAGGTGTCCTGGAACAGGACACCTTTTACTGTAAAAGCCTATTTACTATTCCTTCTTCACCCATTTATCATCATCATTCTTCTCATATTTCTTCTTCACTGCACTCCAGGCAACCTTAAAGGCCGTTTCTTCCTCGTCATACTCTTCGCTTGCAGAATTAAACGCTTCCTTAAAGATTTCCTGTGCGTGGTGCGGAAGATTATCTTTGACGGAATCAGGCAGATCGCTTAGTTTATCATAAGGCATTTTTGCTTCCTCCCCTGCACATGTTCTTATATGTATTTTTCCTGATTATAAGTGTTTTAAACATAGTCTCAGGAATACCTCATGTACAGATATAGCTACTCAGCCGCCTGTCATCCAACTACTCGGGAAGATTAATCAGTTCATCATAATACTCCTGGGGATTGGAAATATGGTTATCAATGAAAAACTTTGCCTGTTCTTTGAACATATCAATGTAAGACTCTCTGCTAATGGCTAAATCCCCTAAATCGGCAGTGTCTCCTTGAACTTGTACTGTACCTGCCTTTACGTCAACAACAACGGTCATATGTATCTTATCCTTGTAAAGAACAGTTCCCGTCACTTGTTGTTTCACTAAATCGACAAAAGAAAATTCATGGCGTACACCTGTTGGTTTAAACAGCGTATAGCCTGCATTTGCTTGATCTTTATAATCACTCATACTTCCACCTCATCATTTCACAATACCCTTGCCATTCAGCCAATTTTCTGCAGTGTCAATAAAGTCAGGTCTCTTCCAGGCAGTAATGGCATGTCTTTCTCCCATCCGTTCAACAAGACTTTGAAAAAACAAATCCCCCAAATAATATCCCAATCGGCTATACCCAAATCTTTCACCGCCGCGGATAGAAAACCATTCAAGAAATATCGCATCTGCTGTTTTTGAAGCATAATCTTCAGCAAATTTCAGCTTGATATCATGATGGTTGGATACTGCGAATTCCAGCCAACCACCCCCTTCATTATCGAAGGAAAAATAGACAGACCGGCTTAAACCGGATTCCGTCATTCTGGAAAAATGGGTAGCCGTCCCTTCCTGATACAGCCAGGTAAGAGGGTTTGCCCACCTTATTTTTGCCCAGTCCATCCCCGATTCATTTGAAATAATATTGTGGCAGGCATGTCCAAACTCATGCGCAACTATAGCTTTTAGATGATCGGTTTCTGGCGACAACTTCTCTAAAGCAAAGGTAATATTAGGAATGATCATCCGATGTGTAAAGGCATTCGAACCAAATCCGCCCACGATCAGATTAATTTCAATCGGAAATGAAACCTGATACCCGGCTGAATACTTATAAGCCACTTCTTCGATTACAGGAATAATCTTTCCATGAACGGCATCAATTGCAGGCAGCAAATACTTTGCAATCGATTGCCGGTGCCTTTCTTCGGAGTCGTTACAATGATAGGCAAAATACTCCATAAATACTTCAGGATATTTATCATAGTAGCTTCTTAAGAAATCTACCGAAGGCTGATAGCTGCGCATAAAAAACGGAACGGTATCAATGATTTTCATCGATTAGATCCAATCTTTCACATAAGCCACTAAACCGATCACAGAACCAATTACAGCGCCAAAAAGCACATAATAACGTGTTTCGAGCTGAGCGAGCTTTTTTGTCAAACTAACCCCTCCTGACCTTTGTTCCTATTTTCTACGCTTATTTTTGGAAAAGTTTTCAAGTTTTTGTTAAAGACCCTACTCCTAGATCGGCAGCACCGTCGAATCCTTAATTTCCCTCAGTGCCAGGCTGGTCTGAATCTTCGTAATTCCCAATTCATTCAGCTTCCTGATAAACATCTCCAGCCCCTTGCGATCCTTGCAGGCAACTTTCAATAGATAATCATACTCCCCTGTTAAACAATGACACTCTAAAACTTCCTTCATGGATTCCAGCGTTTTTTCAAGAGATTCCAGTTTTTCAGCCTGGTGCATATTGGTGCTCATGAACACGAAGCATAATAAATCAAAGCCCAGCTTCTCATGGCTTAGAATAGCCACATGTTTTTGGATATACCCTTCCGCTTCCAAACGCTTAATCCTTGCGTGTACAGCTGGAGCAGACAGATTCACCCTTTTCGACAGTTCCAGATTGCTAATCCGCGAGTCCTTTTGGAGCAAATCCAATATTTTAATATCCAGGTTATCTAACACCTTGCTTACAATCGATTCCACTACCCATCAGCCCTTTTCAATTATTCCAAATACTGATCAAATCACATGTTCAAACTGAATATCACAAACTTATAATCTCATATACTTTTAATTATTTTGAATTAATATCATTATACAAAATTATCTTTTGTTTGATATAAAAAATGTTAAAATTATTCATATAAACAATGTCATTGTGCACAATGGCTCTGAAAAGGAGCTAAATGACGTGAAATATTACCTCCTCCTTCTATTAACAAGTTTTCTTTGGGGCGGAAATTTTATTGTAGGAAAAACGCTTGTTGATCACGGATCCCCTATTACCTTAACCATTTTAAGATGGGCCATCGCCATCATTTGTCTTGTTCCTCTTGTATGGCATAAAGAGAAACGGCTGCTGCCACCCAAAAATGCCATCCTGCCATTATTGCTGATGGGCATCACGGGAGTAGCTTTGTTTCAGGCACTGCAATTCATGGCACTGGAAAAAACATCGGCCACCAGTGTCGGCTTAATCTCTACATTAAATATGTTTTCCATTGCTGCCTTTTCTTTCATTTTTCTAAAAGAAAAAATAAACACACTGCAGTTCATGTCCATGTTCGTTTCATTGTTTGGCGTACTGCTGGTCCTTTCAAAAGGAAGCCTGGAGATGCTGGTTTCGCTGCAGTTTAATAACGGGGACCTTTTTATGATGGCCGCGGTGGGCATGTGGGGAATTTATTCGGTCTGCAGCAAATGGGCCATGTCTTTCGTTACACCTATGATGTCCATCTTATACTCAGGCATATTTGGCCTACTCGTGCTTTTGCCGTTCAACACTGCTGATTTCACCATTACAGATGTCAGTACTTCATTTCTTTTATCCATTCTGTATACGGGTCTGATTTCAACAGTCCTATGCATGGTGCTCTGGAACATCGGGGTCAACCAGCTGGGACCAAGCACTTCCGGCTTGTTCCTAAACTTTAATCCAATTTTCACAGCCATCTTAGCTTTTATCTTCTTAGGAGAGGTTATGAACTGGATACAAGCCATCGGAAGCATCATTGTCATTGCAGGGTGTTTCTTATTCTCGGCACTTAAAACCAGGCCTGGAAAAACAACAATGGGGATTCCCGCAACAGTGTTCATAAGGGAGCCGGTTAAGGAGAGATAAGAGAGCGGGACAGAGGGACAGGTCCCTCGTCCCAGCTGAAAGTTGGGGACAGAATACCTGTCCCCTTGTCCCTTTATCTCCACCCTTCTAAATATTAGTGCGGTATTGAATGTGTTATCAAATAAAAAACCATTAATATACTAAACCCGCATAGCAAAAATAACATCGCATAAAAAACCTTCCTCCATAATCCGCCTATGAAGTAGACACTTACTAAAAAATAATAGATTAATGCTCCCCCAAAAATAAACAGCAGAAATTCTTTAGTTGATTCCTTTGAAGGCAATGGCGTCGTCACATTTGTTAATACCATACCTCCGAAAATAAATAGGCCAATACCATATAATAAACTTTTCATGCTTACTTCTCTTGTATCATTTTGAGTTTTCAAGATACCCACCCCTCTTAAGTAGTGGTACGAATTTCCATAGAGAAAGTTTCATTAACCCCCCCCCCTTTTTTTGCATATTTCAAACGGAGGCAGCATATAAATTAGGTAGCTTATTTAAATAGAGCTCGAAGCAGTTAAGCCACACTAACTGTTTATATATCCGTAATAAGGGGGTGCTGAACACGCAATGCGGTTTGCACCCCCAATTAATATTTCTTCCTTTGAACCCGTTAGCATGTTTACAGGATTTCTTAATACAATTCTTTTAGAGGTGATAAAAAGTGCCAAGAGTACAATATACCGACAGTGACGTGGCTTTAATGGCAAGGATGATGAGGGCAGAAGCCGAAGGTGAAGGAAAACTGGGGATGCTTATGGTCGGAAATGTTATAGTCAATCGAAGAGCGGCTGATTGCCTCGATTTTGTAGGTCTCCGGACAATACCTCAAGTCATATTTCAAGTGCAGGGAGGAAATTACTCTTTTGAAGCCGTACAGAAAGGGAATGTTTTTTACAACAGGGCCAGAGGTGTAGAGAAACGATTGGCTAAACAAACCTTAGACTATTGGAGGCAGCATCCTTCCAAGTTTGCTCTCTGGTATTTCAATCCATATGCTCCATGTCCGCCAACATGGTACGATCAGCCTTTTTCAGGACAATTCAAACAGCATTGCTATTATGAACCCCAAGCTAATACATGTGAAAGTGTTTATAGGTGATCATACCCCCACGTTTAGTGGGGGATAATTTGCCTTCCTTTAGTGTATGTAAATCCCAAAAGAAAGCTCTTAGTTACTATCCACTTTCTCAAGGGCATCCGCATAATAATCATCTATTACCAGCATCGGTTCCTTTATAGCTTCCAGGAGTTTTTCTACATTGACAGATTCCTTTTCCAGTTCTTCGCTAACACTTCTATAAACTGTAATAACCGCTTCTATTCTTTCTGTTTCTTCCTTACTCATACGATATGATTGATTTTCAAGAAACTTATCCGTCATGCCATTTATAAACCCATCAACACGAAATAAGCTATATTGAAGCAAGTTCCAATCAGGTGCATCCTCTCCCATATCAAAAACAGACATGGCAGACAAATAGGAATTGATACTTCTGCTCTCTCCGTTCACAACCCTCCATGAATTATATAACTCGTCTTTAAATTCATCCTCTTTCTCAATAGGTATCTGAACAAATTCCTCAAGCCAGTGGGCCGAATTATCGCCTACTGCAGCTATAAACCTCAAATGTGCATAATTCCTTTCCTGGCTTTGTTTTATATAGTGCCTGTATCCGAGATTTATATAAATGCTATAAACAAAAGCTGACACCATTAATATAAAGAACATTCTCTTAAAATACTTTTTCATTGTCTTCTTCATCAAATCCCCCTCTGCATCTATCGTTCCAAAAAATAAAAAGCCGCCCTCCTGGCAGCTGACTAACTAGCAAAATTGATTAACACTGCTCCCCAATAAAGAAAACTCATAGTAAGAAATACAAATGCAAATGTGGATATAGCTTTTGGCAATTTACCGTATGTATAAATGAATGTACACCCAATTAAAATGTGGATAATAGCAAAAAGGATTAGGTTCATTTTTCCACCTCTTTACTAAATGGTATTAAAAAAAATGGAAAGCAACCCCTGATGGAATAAAACTAGCCGCCATTTTCACGAAAAACTACTTATCAATACAATCGCTTATTCTTACCATTTCAATAAGGAAGCATCCAAAACATACACGCCACCCATAAACACAATCCAAACAAGAACAGGCAACCCTAAAGATTTCAAAGCATTTCTCCAGCCGCCGAATTGCTTGCGCTGCAAAATATAATCCGTAATAAAAAATAACACAGCCGCTGCTAAACTTAATCCAAGCAATATTGATCCAAAAAGCAAGTGCAGGATTAATGAAATATATATTTCCATTACCCTGTTAGTACGGTTCGAAATAAAAAAGGCTAATAAGTCACTAACGGCAGAAGTTAAGGTGCCATAAACCAAAATGACCGGGAAGCTGTATATAAGATAAAAGGGAATGGATATCATAGCACCCTGAAAGTATTCACCAGCAGAACCAGCTTCTCCAACAAAAGGATCCGTTACAATCAGACCTAACACAATTGCGAACATAGACCCTGAAATCGATGCAGCTATTACTTTCCTTGCAAACATTTGATTGATGCTCATCTTATTGCCGCTCCTTTTTAGACATTCTATCAACATTTATGTAAAGCGGAAAAATAGTTAAATCCGAAGCACCGTTCCAAAAACCTGCTGTTAACTAGATTTTTTTATTAATTCCTTCCTGTACATATTCGAAACCAATATCCCTCTTCCTCCAAACAAATTGGAATTTTTATAGATTTTTATATCACTTTCTAATATATTACTTTTAGATTCACTTCTTTATGAAGTGGCGAGAGAGTGTAGACAAGGAAGCACCCAATACGGTTATTTTCATGCAGAACTAATGCTGACAGGAAAGAAATCATATGGACAGCCGCAGTGCACAAGACTGTCAGGCAATATAAAACAAAGTGCCTGCACCTGCCTGCTTATAAGCAGACGGGCACAGGCACTTCCTTAAATCTTATTTAATATCCTTCACAAGCTCATTCATCGAGTTCAGCTTCGAGGTCAATTCGAAAAACCATTCTTCATCTCCAGTGGAAAGGGCAAGGTCAATCAGGAAATGGATTTGTTCTTTATTGGCTACTTTTGCTGCCGGCATTTTTTTAACCTGTTTACTTAACAGGGGAATGATTTTGCCTTCAATGGTTTTATTATCACTTGAAATCACTTTTGTCTTAATAATTCCTTCTTCAAGAGTTTCGATATAGCCAACGATTAGTTCACCTTCACGGGATTTCCCCTTAATCCAATCTCCCGCTTTTAAAATGGTATTATTGTTGGACATCATATTTTTTCACCTTCTTTAAAGAGATTTCTAAACTGTAACATTTTCCGTTACATTTTAACGAATCGAAAGCTTAGCGGCTCCCAATTAATCTTCTTTATAAATCAGATCAACAATATCTTTTAATGTATAGTGTTTTAAATATTCACCAAGATGTTCTTCAGCACCTAAAAAGATGTTGATCAGAACTCTTTGCATATTTGCACCTACTACACATTCTTCATTTGAATTCGGACACTTCGGCTGCAGGGCACCTTCAGATGTAATCTTATAAATATCCCAAAGATTAACTTCACTTAAATCCCGGGCAAAAATAAATCCGCCGCCCGTTCCCTCTTTTGATTTAATAAATCCATGTTTTTTTAATAAACTCAGGACTTTTCGGATGCGGACCGGATGGACACCTGCACTTTCAGAAATCGCATCACTCGTTGACATGCGATCCAGCTGCAGGGCGAGATAAGTTAGACTGTGAATGGCAAGAGTAAAATCGCTATTCATGGCCGGCCTCCTATGTTTTCTGGTGCTGTACTGTAAGACTAAGTGTTACAGATTGACTTGTCAAGAATTTACAGGCTGGTGCTGTCTAGTTAGCCAATCTTTGCAGTTCATTGTATGAAAACGTACGAAACTTCCGTGGAAGGAAGCTGCGAATTTCGTCCTCGTTAAAGCCGACCTGGAGTCTTTTTTCATCCAGAATAATCGGTCTGCGCAGCATTTGCGGATTATCAATAATCAATTGATATAACTCTTTTAGCGGCATGGAATCAATATTCACGTTTAACTCCTGGTAAGCTTTTGATTTAGTTGAAATAATCTCCTCAGTCCCATTTTCTGTAAGACGAAGAATTGATTTAATTTCATCCACTGTAAGCGGATCTGTAACAATATTCCGTTCAACATACTCTATTTGATGCTCCTCAAGCCATGCACGGGCCTTCCGGCAGGAACCGCAGCTTGATGATAAGAATAAATTCACCATTAAAAACACTCCCTCTATTGATTTCGTCTTTATAAAAATGTAATAATAAAAATTACAGTTAGCACAAAAATAAAGCTGCATTTATTAATACTGCAGGATATACTGTAATAATAATATTTACAGTTGCAAAAGTCAATATGCACTTTTACTAAATCCTGCAGCCGATAATATTCTAAAGAGCTGATATAATATTACATATCTCATTTTTACTAAAAGGATGTTTCAATTGGATTGGAAACCTGATAGAAAATCAAAAACACCTATTTATAAGCAGCTGGCGATTTATATAGAAAACGGAATAGCAGATGGCACCTTCCCCCCAGACAAACAGCTGCCCTCAGAAAGAGGATTAGCAAAACAGTTTGATATCAATAGAAGCACAGTTGTTGCTGCATATGATGAACTAGAGTCAAACGGGATCGTTGAACGAAATCAGGGAAGCGGTACGATGGTCAGCAAGGATATCTGGGGAATGGCCAAAAGACGTATTCCAAGCTGGAACCGATATATTGAAGCAGGCTCCTTTTTGCCCAATTTGCCAGTCACACAAAGAATCCATAAAGAGCTGGCAGAAACAAAACTAATCAACCTGGCCAGCGGAGAACTCTCCCAGGACCTCTTTCCTTTAGCTTCGCTAAGAGAGATTACTTCCAATCGCTCTTTTATCGGGAAACTGGGGTATGATCACCCTCAGGGAAATGAAATCCTGAGAAAAACACTAACTGATCATGTAAAAAAATTCCGGGACATCGAGACCATCCCTTCTTCCATACTTATAACATCCGGTGCCCAGCAGGCCCTGCACCTTGTCGTCCAATGCCTCTTAAAACCCGGGGACTCTGTTGCCATCGAGGATCCCTCTTATCACTACAGCCTGCCAATCTTTAAATCAGCCGGAGTCAAAACTTATTATTTAAAGACAGGCAAGGATGGAATAAATCCTGATGATATTATAGCCTTATATAAAAAGCATCGAATTAAGATGATCTTTTTAAATCCTATTTTTCAGAACCCGACAGGAACATTGCTTCCTGAAGACAGGCGCAGAAAAATCCTTGAATTATCCTCTGAATACGGGATTCCGGTGGTGGAAGATGATCCTTACAGCCTAACACCCTTTACCGGTAAAAAAATGAATACACTCAAATCCCTGGACCGCAACGGCATTGTTTTATATATAAGCTCTCTGACCAAAATTGTCGCTTCCGGGCTTAGAATCGGCTGGATCATTGGCCCCAGATCGGTAATTGAGCGGCTATCAGACGCCAAACAGCAGGTGGATTTCGGCCATGGAAGCTATTCTCAATGGATTGCGAATGATTTTATTGAGTCCGCAGGCTTTGAGTCACATTTAAAATTTTTGACCAGGCAATTGGAACAGCGGAGAAATCAAATTGTTTCAAGCCTGGATTATTTCCTGAAAGACAAAGTGGAATTCAGCATACCGCAGGGTGGAATTCATCTTTGGTGCCGGATCAAAAAAGAGCACAATGAAAATCAGCTGCTTGAAGAATCAATTAAACGGGGTGTCATCTACGTTCCCGGAACAACCATGGGATCCGAGAAAGGATTCGTGCGTTTTACATTTGGCAGGGAAAATGAAGAAAACATCCATGTAGGGATTAAGCGGTTTGCTGAGGCTCTAAACAATCTCGAATAATAAAAAAACACCTCCTGCAAGTCATAATTATAATTATGACTTAAGAGGTGTTTTTTCCTTTGTCTCATTTAGCTAGGTCTCTTCAGTTCAAACCAGTCGTTTTTTCATTATGAATAGGCAATGCAGAACTCTGCAATAAATTAAATTTTCCATTCATTTAATCCACATATCTGCTTATCCAATTCACACCTCCACAGAGTCACACATAAAATTATGATGTCACAGTTCTGCAGGACTCAAAAAGTGTTTATTTTATTCTGAATGAATGGAGGAGCTGTCATGACGAAATCTGGTTTTGTTCCCGATAATACAAACATAAAGAAAACAAGCGGAACCCCTAATCTTTTTTTTGACTCAAGGGATAATGTTTTTTTCGAAAGAGACCCTGACAATATTGCTTATGAGGTTACTTCCACGCAAATGCCGGCCATGGTGGGCGGAGCTTTTGTAGACCTCTACCTTACAAAAGGACATATTCGGGAACCGCATTGGCACCCCAATGCCTGGGAACTGGATGTGGTGGTTTCAGGTGAAGCGATTATTTCAATTGTTGATCCTGATACGAAAAAGCTGCACAATTATCGAGCTAAGCAGGGCCAAGTCGTCTTCATCCCAATGGCTTGGTGGCATTGGATTAGACCTGCATCAGAGAAATTGCATCTCCACCTCTTCTTTAACAATGATCAATTTGAAACGGCAGAAGGGTCTGATACACTGCGCCTGACTCCTCCAGAGGTTTTCCAGATGGCCTATGGTGTGGATTCCATTAAAATAGCAGATGCCCTCTCTCCAATTAAAGAATCTGTGGTAATTGGGCCCCCTGCAAAGAGAGAGCCTTCAGAACCTATTACAAATTACTTAAATCAAGATAGTGCAAACAGAAAAAATAATAAAATATCTATAAATATCAATCATAAATCTATTGATATTTAAGAGGATCCAAGGGTATGGAAAATCCATGCCTTTTTTAATGATTAGTGCATCTCCTAATCCGATTTCTATGATTTCATTAAATACTTAATTCATAATGATAAAATTGCTCATCCCGCTTAAACCCGATTTTTTCATAGAGTCTTTGTGCAGAGAAATTATCAGGAGCCGTGCTCAGGCTGAGACTTACCGCCCCTGTTTCAGCAGCGAGTTCTTTTGCCTTGTCTATGAGCATTTCCCCTATTCCCTGTTTTCTTGCCTCTGCATCCACATACAAGTCATTCAGGATCCAGGCCCTTTTCATAGATATAGATGAAAAAGTTGGGTAAAGCTGAGTAAATCCAAGATAATTTCCTTCCTTCATTACTACATATATGACTGAGTCTTTCTTTTCTAAACGCTCTTTTATATACTCGGCTGCTGCTTCCATATCCGGTGCTTGTTTATAAAACACACGGTATAAATTAAATAAAGCGGAAACTCCTTCTAAATCGTTCATTGAAGCTTGGTAAATTTCCATATTCATAACCACCTTTATAGCATTAATTAAGTAATTATATAAATATTAACAAATATTTGTAAACTTAATATGTTCATAAAATGAAAAAAGCCCCAATCTCTTAGGGGTTACTTCCCGCTCCACCGAAAGAACCGCACAGCAAGTACAACAGACACAATCGCAATCCCTATCAAAACAGCAGCTTCAAACCCATATTCCGTAATAGGCGCTTCCGCCCAGGTTCCCCTGAGCAATTGAATCACATAATAAAGCGGAAGGATTTTAGCTGCATATTGCAGGACTGTCGGCATCATCTCAAGAGGAAAGGTCGCTCCTGAGAGGAACAGCATCAGGTTCAGGAATAAGGAGCTGATGGCTGCTGCAGACTGTGCATTTTTAGCTAAGGATGTAAGGAATAAAGCAAACGGAAAAAAAGCCAGGATGCTGATCAGCAGCGAGAGCAGCGTACTTCCGATATAAGCTGGCAGGGTCAAGTCATAGAGAAGCATGCCAAAAACCATTAGCAGCAATGCAGATATGGCAAAGATGACGGTCCCTTGAAAGGTATGGGCGGCGAGGATTTTCCAAGGCTGAAGCGGAGTCGACTGATATCTTCTCAATACGCCTGTTTCCCGGTAATTGGTTAAGACAGTTCCCAGTGTAAAAAAGGAAGTGGTCACAATATTGACGCCAATCCATGAAGGAACAAAGTATTCCGCAAAAGCCTTTTGGCTCATGTTGTCTCCCACAAACATGGAACCGAACAGCCAAATCATGACTACTGGAAACAGGAACGTCCAGAACATACTTAGCCGGTCCCTAAAGAACATTTTCGTTTCAAGGCTGGCGAGCTTTACAATTGCATTCATCCGATTTTCTCCTTTTCTAAGTACTGGACAAATAAATCATCGAGTGAGCCCTTCTCAAACTTAAAGCCAGCCAGACGTATCCCCTTTTCCTGACAGTGAGTGAAAATGTGATAAGCTGTTGTCTGCTGATCATCGCAGTACACTTTGAATTCGTCCAGATTATTTTCCACTCGTTCAACACCAGGAAGGGAATTTAAAAATTCCCGGCTAAGGCCGGAACTCGTAAAAGCCAGGCAGTCAGCAGCCCCTTCATTTAGCAACTCACGTGGTGCATCCAGTGCTTTCAATTGGCCGCTGTAGATCATTGCCACCCGATCACAAAGCTGCTCAGCTTCTTCCATATAGTGTGTGGTCACGACAATGGTGCTTCCCCGTTCCCTTAACAGCCGGATTAATGACCACATTTCCCTCCTTGCTGAAGGATCCAGCCCCATGCTCGGTTCATCAAGAAAAAGAATCTCTGGTTCGTGCAGGGTGGCTAAGGCGAGCGTTACCCGCTGTTTCCAGCCGCCGGACAGGTCATCAAACTTTACGTTCATTTTTTCTCTCAAACCAAGCAAGTCTATTAAATAATCTTTTTGCGTCGGGCCTTCATAAAAGGAAGAAAAGAGATCCAGCGCTTCTTTTACTTTCATTTTCTTCTGAATGGATGTGGCTTGAAACTGCACGCCGATTTTTTTGTTTAATTCACGCAGCTGCTTGCTTGGCACAAGACCAAGCACTTCGACTTCCCCCCCGCTCGGAACTGAAATCCCCTCAAGTATTTCAAGTGTTGTCGTTTTTCCTGCTCCGTTCGGTCCTATAATTCCGAAGATTTCCCCTTTATAAACGGTAAAAGAAAGATTCTTTATCGCCCGGGTGGCACCAAAATTTTTAGATAAATTTTTTACAGAAATGACACTTTCCATCCGGATCCTCCTTTAATCTTTATATAATCAGTATAGGGCTGTCATTTCCAAAAGTCACCAATTGCAATGCGACACGCAGGATGAGTATGATAAGATGCACATATTAGCCTCCGACTTGCAAATTCCATTATCAGTCAGTGAAGGCTGTTTTAAAAAATAATGCCTGCACCACTTATGTTAAAGTGAACAGGCATTTTTTCTATTTGATAGAAGCTGCAATTTCCAATGTCCTTAGTGCTCCCTCGGCTTTCTCAATCTTATAGACGGTTCGTTCCTCCTGCCAGACGAGCATTTGATTCCGGGAATGCTCACTGATTGTGTCAAATTTGCCGGTTCCATACATCTTAGGAGGCGGCAGCGTACTGCTTTCTAAGAATTCAACTACTTTTTTGGAGTCAGTCAGGAGATTATCAGGATCTTCTGTTCGTGCCCGTGATGTAAATGCCCATCTTCCCTCATTCCAGCTAAGGTATACGGAACCGGCACCTGCATCCTGGTAGCCTGTGATGGAATATCCAAGATCAACCGGATTTCCGCCGATCTCCTCAAAATTCTGGTATGAAATTTGTTCAGATGCAGCTTCATTGCTGTCAAAATTCTGTCCAGACAGAACGGCTAGAATAGAGTCGTCACTCAACTGATCCAATTTAGCATTGTTTATAGGAATTACATCTTCTGTCTGAAAGAAAATAACTTGGTAAGAATCTCGATCAGAGACGGTCTTGGCTGTTAAATGATATCCCTGGTTCACGTTCAGCGTATCAGGCATCTTAATTGGAACATCCGTGCTCAATTGCTTTTCCGTTTCAGCTATTACTTCCTCAGGAGTTAATGCTCGCTCGTGAGCTTCTTCGTGATTTTCAGTCTCCGTGTTTCCAGTTTCCTGATTGCTGCTCTGGACTTTTCCATCGTCTGTTTGTTCCGTCATGGCAGGTTCACTGGTGCAGGCTGAAAGAATAATCAGGAAAGCGGCAATACTAATTGCCTTAATCTTCATGAATCCTCACCTCAAAAACTGTTTTCCCTTATGTCTATTTGCGAAACGCCCATGATATTCTTCTCGAATGGCATAGCCGCCTGTATGACCGTTTTTGCACTTACAATTCGTAATTGCACACCCTCATTCGAGGCACTCCAGATCCTTATTCAGCTTCTTCGATTCGTTTTTAAAGTATAGATAAAATCCGATCCAGCCAATCGCGTAAACCAATAGTGAGATTGCAAGATAAATGAAAAAGTTCTTTACTCCGATCGGAATCCAGCCAATCCAAAGCCCTAATGTGAAATAAACAATCGTGACTGTAAGATAATGCAGGGCAGTCTGCATGGGCAGACGAAGTGAGCGGATTTCAAAATAAAGCGGAGTAACCGTAAACAGCCAGCCGCTGATAATAAAGCCCAATGCATTTATGATAAACTTTTGCCCATCTAACGTGGGTTGACCGCCGAAATAAATTAAGGCTATAGCTGCCGCTGTAGAAATGAATCCCCCAAAGAATATGCCGATCAAGCTTCTGTACAAAAATGCCCTCACTTCGTATCCCTCCTGTTCATTCTTAAAATTTCCTTTATCCGTCCCACATAATGGCGTGAAGCATACTCCTTCTCCCCCGATTTAAAGTGAACACAGAGTGTTCCGTTAAAGGATGGCTCAAAATGGCTCATGGCGTAAAGGTTCGCTATGACTGACTTGGATATCCTGATAAAACGGTGGGAAGGGAGGGATTGTTCAAGTTCATAAAGTTTTTCCTTTACTTTAAAAGTTCCTTCTGAGGTGGCGGCTGTTACTGTGTCTCCTTCTGAACGGAAATAATGAACTTCATCAGGCTTTATTAAGTGCTGATTCTCTCCATCCTTTCCGACAATCAGTCCGGTTTCATTCTTTTTGAGGTACTCGAGGATTTCCTGGATAGCCGGGGTGATTTCTTTGCAATGGATTATCACCGAGGTTTCTTCGTTGCGCGGGTCGATGTCGAGTACGATTTTCATGAAGGACGCTCCTCCTTTCCATCAGCTTTATAAATTTAGTATAGATGGCTAATTTCCAATTGTCACCAGAATTAAGGCAGCATGCAAGATCAGCATGGTAAGCAGCAGTTAATTACATCCCTCCTGCAGACATAAAAAAGCCTAAATCACTCTGGATCTAGGCGTCAATTTAATGTTCTTATTTTAACCGGCCTTAATTGCCAGTGAACTGCTTTGAAGGCTATCAGAAATCAGGCTGTATGCTATGACCTTTTTTCCGCGCTGTTTCACCACATCAATTCGGTCCTTATAGCTATATACGAACAGCGTGTCCTCTTTTTCCAGAAACTCGATAACTATAGGTGTTCCACTGATCTCCGGCCGTAAAAAAAGCTGTTCCCTGCCAGGATGGATATAATGTTTCTTAATAAATATTCCTTCATTGAACTGATTGATAAACTGAAGTTTCTCCTCATCTTCCAGCCTATTATCACCAATTGTGACTGTAACCTCTTTTTCATCAAGCCTGGAATGAGTTTCAAATTTCCGAATCAGCCAATTAACCGTGCCTGTCGGCATACAGGTCAGCACGATTTTCAGCAGACTAACGAGAATAATAGGAACCACTACTGCCCAGGTCATCTTTTTTCATCTCCATCTGTATTTAGATCAGCCAAATATAAATTCCTAGAGAAGCTAATCCGATAAAAATAATTACCACATATATTAAGGTTAAATTGGTTGTGTTCCGTTTTGTTGAACTTCCATAGTTCTCGTCAGCCTTGCCTGTCAGCAGCAAAGTCGAAACCACAGCAAAAATTAAAATAATTAGAACCAGCCCAAGCATTATTCCCATGCTGCGCACCTCTTCTTTTACATATTAATAAACTTCTATAAGTAAATAATATCGCATACTAGCCAATAATTAACCATCCACTTAGATCTAAATTTAACCATCCACTTTAACCATATAAAAATGCCGCTCACAGCTTATAATGGGTACAGCATACTATTCTTGGATTCTGCTTATCAGGCATAGAGATTTCCCCAGCTTCCAAAATATCACTATTAATCTAATGAGGCAATTTCATAAGATACTCCCTCAAATCATCTGGCAGCTCGTTCACGGCTAGTACTTTAAAATAGCTGACAGTATAGTTTTTTGAGTAGAATATGGAAAAATTATGTTATTATTATCAAAGACTATTTTTAAGCGGGGATAATAATGAAAAAGATAATAAGGTTGATCATGGGAATTAGCTTTCTTTCTTACTTATGTGCCTTAACCGTATTACTGTTCTTTATATCGAGAGGATATTGGTCAGACATGCCTTTAATGGAATATATGAAGCATTCCTCAAACTTTGTGCCCTTTAAAACAATTAATGGGTATGTGATGGCAATTCCCAATGGAAGCATGAATTTAATCATTCCTATAAAAAACCTAGCCGGTAATGTGGCTGCATTTTTGCCAATGGGAATTTTTCTGCCCTATTATATTAGAAGGCTAAACAGACTTAAGTCATTTACAATTACCATGACTGTCATGATCCTTAGTGTGGAAATTATTCAGCTGGTCTCAAAAAGAGGCAGTTTGGATATTGATGACTTTATTCTAAATATCATTGGAGCTTTAATAGGGTTTGGATTATGGAAAGCCATGACAGCCCGGAAAGCAAGGAAAAATGCAGTGAACGTATAATAAATGCCTGTCTAACTGATATAGACAGGCATTTCCATTATCTTGCTTTATTAAAAATTAATCTAATCAGCTGCAGCCCATTTATTGCTAGCATAATTACAGCCAAAATTGTTAAAAGCGAGATATCCGGTGCAAAGACAGAGACAGAATGCCAAGGAGAAGATGTGCTGGATGTGAAAAGAGGGATTAGTGCAGCTGACAGGCCAATAAAAATCAGCCCTAAGAAAAGTCCCGTCCCCTTTTTTAAAAACTTCCGGGTTCGGAATCTTTTCCATAAATAGATTGCAAGAATTACTAGCAGCAATACACATCCCAGCAAAATGTATTGTATGGTCAAACTATGATTAGGTACTTTTTCAGGCTCATCGCCATTTAATAGACTAATAATATGATCCTTCAGATAGTAAAGTCCATCTTCCTCTAAAATATGATTCTTATTTGTCAGAATCACGCCGCCCCAGCCGGTATCCGGAATATAAAAGACTTCTGCATGCGAATCAGGGGTAGAACCAGAATGCCAGATCATTTCTTTGGGAGTATCAGGGCCTGATATGCGTATTCCTAAGCCATAATATCGGTCCTCTCCTGTTTGAACCTGAGGAGTCATAAATAAATCCAGTGTTTTTTCACTGATAAAATGATCTGGCCCTTTCCCGCTCAATAATTTTACAAATTGGGCCATATCTGCAGAGCTGGCCGTAATGTAACCGTAAGGTGCCCCGGCATTATCATAGGCTACGGAACTTTTCACCGGCATCCCAAACCAGGATTGATAACCGCTAAAGTATCCTCTCTTATAAGCTCCCTCTTTATTGGCTGCAGCATTTTTCATCCCTAAAGGCTGAAAGATCTGCTGTTCCATATACTCTGCATAGGACATTCCTGTTAGTTCTTCAAGAATCGCACCCAAAATTAAGAAATTGGCATTGCTGTATTGATGCTTCTCACCAGGCTCAGCAGTCAGTTCAACTTCTGACAATTTCTTGACTTGATTCTTAATATCATTCCTGCCTGTAAACTCTTTATCTGATAGTGCAAGCCCGTCATAGGTACTCAACCCGCTTGTTTGCGCGAGCAATTGCTCCACTGTTATTTCGGCAGCTTTCCCATTTTTCAGTTTAAACCAGGGAAGATATTCTTGAATGCTGGCATCCAGACGGATGGTTCCATTATCAGCTAATTTCATAATGGCCATTCCCGTTAATGATTTGCTTATGGAGCCAATCGTAAAAGGAGTTTGTTCTGTAACATCCTCCTCTGATTCTCCAGTAACGCCCCATGAATGTGAAAAAAACAGCTCATTATTATGAACGATGGCAACTGAAGCTCCTAGAACTTGATATTCTACCAGGTAATCCTTAATTGCCTTCTCAATTTTTGCTTCGATGCCTTCTTCAGCTGAAGCCGAGTTTACAAGCAAATAACTAAATGAAGTGAACAAGAAAAGAACCAATAATATCTTTAATAAACTGGACGGCAAGACTGCCATATAACCTCTCCCTCTGCCAGTGTTCTTGATTAACGGTTTGTCCCGTTGCTGGGATGCTAAAAAATATCTATAGGCACATTCCCTTTCTTGATTTCATCTTGCCTGTATTTGGAAATCTATATAATGAGCCTCAGCTTTATTTTCAAATAGGACTTGAGACGCAGTAGAAGATCGGACTCTTTTCATCAAAATAGATAACATGGAAAATAATGCAGGTTAATGTGGAATGATGGAGGATACACATGGGGCAGGGAAACAAATAACGAGACTGCAGTGCTTAGATTTCTTTTGCCTATAGAACTGATGGAATGATGATTTTACTATTCCATACCAGCTGCGAACCTTACTGCCTTTTTTTCATTTATTGCTCTCCTTCTTTTTCAAACACAACCACGTTATTTAGTACATGCACTGATTGGGTGCCTATGCATACTTTATCTGAGAAATTCAATTTCACAAAAGGACTGAGCAGCAATGGTTAAATATTTGGATTACACCTCTCCGTCTTTAAATTACTTTTTTGATGTAAACAAAAGCAATCTGATGAAAAAAGATAACCGGAATTTAATAAATGTTTTGGGCATTCAGCAATTAAACACGCTGGAAGATGTCTCGCTTCTGGACATCTATCTTAGCAAAAATAATGTAATAGAACCTCATTATCACCAAAACGCTGCTGAATTGGTTTATTGCATATCCGGAGCTGCAACGGTTTCATTACTTAATCCATTTACAAAACAAATCCTGAACTATTACATTACACCCGGGCAAGTAGCCAATGTCCCTCAAGGCTGGTGGCATTATGAGGTAGCTAATACCGACAGCACTCATCTGCTGGCCATCTTTAATGCTCCTTCTCCTGAAGTCATCCTGGGATCTGACATTCTAAAATTAACACCTTCAAATATAATGGCGCACACTTATTGTATGGATGAAAAGCAATGGAAGAAGACCGTAGCACCTGTCCAGCCTTCAACCTTTATCGGACCGGCAAAAGACTGCAGCAGAAATGCTAATAGCCCTGAACCAAACCAGCAATATCAATACACCCAGCAATATTTCCCTCAGCACATGTATTATTATTGATGGTTTCACAGGCATGGAAATTACCATGCCTGCCTTCTTAGATTCTCTTAGCATATACAAGTCTTTCGCTTAACCCCAACCCGGTCCTTCGACTCCACCTTCTCAATATATTCCTTTGCCAAAGGAACTTTACAGGCAGAGTTTCCGACGTCTACATGCACTTTTCCGATATGTTCAGCGACATTCTTCGCTTCCGCATTCAGGTCCGGTACATAAGAGCCCACTGAGATGACAAAGCCATTCATCACATACCGTACTCGGTTTTTTTCCTCATGAATGGTATTTTTAACTTTACTCAATAATGCTTTTATTTCGCTGACATCCAGCTGATTATCAGATGTGATTGATACATAATTGGAATAAGTGCTCCAGCCGCAGACCGAAACCATTTCATCCTCTGATTTGATCCACTCCCGGGCCAGTTCAAGAGCATAATCACTTTCCGCTGCCACCTGGGCAACTGTATACTCCGCAGCCATGTACCAATATGCCTTTTCAGCCCATTCCTGTAAAGTCTCCTTTGTCATAAGCCTCGGATTGACAGATAGTCCTGCCAAATACATCGCATCATGATTTCCTGATTCATATAATTGCAGTGCCAGGCCATGATCCTTCTTTGCAAACTTCACAAGCTTTTTTAAATCTCCAACCTTCACGCCAAAAAAGGGCTCCTTCGCCCCGTGATTCATAAAGATCCGCTTGGTCTGCTCTGTACCAAGCTCCTCAAGCTTTTGCATGATTTCTTCGTAAGTCATATTCTCTCTCCCTTTCAAATAGCCACCTCTTCATTATGGACCTTGATCATTAATATTAAGCAGGAACTTTGAGTGATTCTCAGATTAGCCTCCTATTTACTCAATTAATTCCTCTACAAAGCTGAATTGAACTATATACAAAATAAAATAGGCTACAACCGAAGAGCTGATGCCCATTAAGTTCATTAACGAGGTGACATCATTCTTTTGGTTCATAGATCCATCCTTATCTCCAGGTCTGTGGGCTGCTTCTTAAAAGGAGTTTTATACTCTTTGAAAATAAACTCCAGCCCGGATATATCATCTGGCAGAGGAGGAGATACAACGAAATTGTGATTGATATGTCCGCTTGAACCTCCTCCGCCCGTTTCTCTTGTATCATATTCACCACTTATTTCAAGACTCCAGAAACTATGACGAAAAAACCGATCTCTTTCATCTTCTGCGTCAGCTTCCCAATCAATATTAAAATTCACAACACTCGAATTCTCATATTGCCGAATAAAGTTGACTGAGTATATAGACTTTTCTTTCTCAACTGACCTCGAAATCGGGATATACTTCTGGAAATTTACAGGCTCGACCTGCGGGCGGAAATGCTCATCATTTTCAAGCAGTCCGAATAATGACCTTAGATAATCCTCATAAAGGCCATACTTTTCTGCCCAATCCGAAATCACTTCAAGCCGCGGATACCCAGGGTTATCAGATAATTCCTTCCGCTGCTTCAGCAAAGAACAGATCTTCTCGTCAATGGATAACAGTCTTTCATCATAATGCTCTGCAGGTCTTTCAAACGGCATTCTTTTCACCCTAACTCCTCCTTCGTGCTACTGATAATTTTTTAAATACTGCCCCTCTTGAAAAATCCTTTCCGCATTCAAGGCTGTCCACTCTTCCGGAGTAGTAGCCGGATGCAGTTTGAGATAAGATTCTATCATCTTATAGCCTTCACTGTAGCCATAATGACGGGGAAGGGCCTGACCGCCCATTAAGATCTCCAGAGAGCGATTTAGATCATATGTATCCAGATCCCCTTCAATTTTGGCCCAAAAAGTTTTATTAAACATTGGGTCCACATGAGAAAAGGTGATATCTGGATAAACGAGTTTTTCAAACATCACAGCTTTCCCTTCAAAAATGAGAGTATCCAGCACAGAAAAAGACATACCCATCTTTAAGTGTTTCTCAGTCCAGATACTGTGATGATATTCATGCGCTATGCCTGCTCTAATCATATCTTCTGTGTAAAATTCATTGTAAAAGACAGTAATCTTTCCAGCTCCTGCCGCGACCATTGTATTGGCATCTCCGGGATGTGAAGGAAAAACGCAAACTGCTGTTTCATTCTCCGAAGGTAAATAATCTGAGGATTTAAAAAGTGCTTCCTTAATGACAGCATTTGTTTTTTCTTCATCGATTTCGTTCAGAACTTTCGTAATTGAATCAGGGTTTTCAGGAGTCCAATTCAGCAGGCTATCTACCATGTGGAGGTGTTCTCCGTCCTTAAAGCAGGTGCTGTAGACATTATTTATTATATTATTCTGATAAACTTCACCGGCAGCTTCAGGATTTTTTTCGAGCTGATCAATCAGAGAAGTATATAGCTTATAAGCGTGTACGACTTTGTATTTCTGTTTTGTCTCCGGATGTTCAAATGAATAAACAATCTGTTCTTCAACTTGGTTTTCATCAGGTACATTGCTCGATTTATCCTTTTCGGAACAGGAAGCCAATGTGAACAGTATCGTCAGCATCACTATAAATCTTGAAAAACACAAAACTCTTTTCAAACCAACCCCTCCTGATCAAATATTCCTAAATTAATTTTACCATAATATGGACATTCACTAGGTGACTCTCATAAAAAAACCTGCCCTCATTTACGGAGGCAGGCAGCATAAATCCCTGGACTTCACTCATCTTTATGCAAACATAAACCATTCCATAGCTATCAGATGTGACAGGTGTCTCCATCCAATCGCTAAATACATGGACAATCCCCATTCCGTTATTCAATAGAAGCCGTTCCATTCTCTAGGTAAAACATACCGCAGGGCTCTTTATCATATAAAATTGGATCATTATATACTTCTGTATTATTCATAGTATCCCGATTTATTTCTCCTTTCTATCTTCAAATGAAGTTTCACTTCTGGCTTCAATTTTATGGTTCCTTGCTGCTTTTCCCCACCAGCCCATAATCCAAGTCATCAATTGGGGTATAGTTACTGCCTGATATGTCTCTTCTGGACTTAAACATCCGAAAAAGAATATATATCAGCAAACCTATTACTGCAGTTAATAAAATATAGCGCACTCTGCCACCTCCTAACCGTTATTTCTTATATATCGATAGAAACAGTTCTTCACCCCAACACCATCCAAATACTGTAAATTAAATACTAACCTATCTAAACCAACTTTTCTTCTAAAATTTAAGTGGATTTTCAATAAACTAAAAAACTCACACCAAAAATAGTAAAAACACTTAGATTATTTTGTTGCATTTTTTTACAAAAAAGGATAATTTTAAGTCATAAAGAATAATATGTTACATCTGCTGAATTGATGGCAGACCTTATAGCGAGAGAATATATTATGGAAAAAGGGGATTGAAACATATGCAAAAGTATAGAAGGAGAAACACGCCAGCTTTTACATTTTTAGCATACTTTACACTGATTGCCGGTGTTGGTCTGTTTCTTATCGGACTTTACAATGCTGATATGGAGCTTAATGAAAAAGGGTACTACATTGCCGTCATGCTTCTGGTGGCGGTCGGATCCATTTTGACTCAGAAAGTGACACGGGACAATGCCGAAGATGCGGAAATCATGGCAGAGCAGGAGCGCAGATCAGCTAAAATTGAACAATAATACACAAGCTCAGAAATGCTTCTGGGCTTTTTCTTTTTATTAAATAAAATGTGTTGACTTTAACACTTAAAAGCGTTTAAGATATAAAGCATCCTAATACTTAAATGCTTTGAAGGAATTGAAGTAGTGGTATCCTCCCTGTTACAGAGAGCTGGTGGTGCTGAAAACCAGTACAAAGGAGATCATGAATTACGTTTCTGGAGCTTCTTATTTCTTTTCTGAAATAAGACGGTTTAGCCGTTATTCTGTGAAGTGGTAAGTTATATACTTACAATCAGGGTGGTACCGCGAATAAATTCGTCCCTGCTGAATGAAAATTCAGCAGGGACTTTTTATATCCATTTACTTTCGCACTCAAAAGCGTTTAAGCATGAAAACTAATAAAAGGAGACCTACCAAATGAAGAAATCGATTCCCCTGCACTTACGCCCTTTTACAGCCCAGCAGCATTACAATGCTTACAGTCCCATTGACCATGCGGTTTGGAGATATGTGATGAGGCAAAATCATCATTTCCTTGAGGACATCGCCCATGATGCATTCACTTCAGGTCTGAAGTCATCCGGCATTTCCATCGACAGCATTCCACGGGTAAGTGAAATGAACGATCATTTAGATAAAATCGGCTGGGGGGCTGTCATTGTCGACGGATTGATTCCCGGCACAGCGTTTTTTGATTTTCAAGCGCATGGCATCCTTCCTATCGCAACGGATATACGCCAGAAGACCAATATCGAATACACACCCGCTCCTGACATTCTCCATGAAGCGGCGGGGCATGCACCGATTTTATTTGATGAAACCTACTCAGAGTTTGTTAAATTAATAGGGAATATCGGAGCTAACGCTTTTGCGACAAAAGAAGAACATGAGGTGTTTGAGGCAACCAGGCATTTATCGATTGTCATGGAAAGTCCAGCCTCAACTGAAGAAGAAATTGAAGCAGCCAAACAGCGATTAATGGAAAAACAGCGGCAAGTAAAAGGACTTTCTGAAGCTGAGCAAATCTCCCGGATTTTCTGGTGGACGGTCGAATTTGGCCTGATTGGCGAACTGCAGAAGCCCAAAATCTTTGGTGCAGGACTGCTGTCATCTGTGGGCGAAAGCAAGCATTGCCTGTCCGATCAGGTGAAGAAACGCCGGTTCACAATTGAAGATGCTATTAACACCAGCTATGACGTTACATCTATGCAGACCCAGCTATTTGTTTGCGAAAGCTTTGAACAATTGATAGAGGAAGTGACGAGATTCGGCGAGTCCATGGCCTTCAGGCAAGGTGGAACAGCGGCTATCGAAAAAGCGATCGCTTCAAGCCAGGTTGCGCACATCGAACTCAATTCAGGCATTCAAATTACTGGTCTTTTCACTGATATCATAAAGGATGCAGAAGGTGAAGCCATCTATGTCAAAACGACAGGTCCGAGTGCCCTTTCGATTCAAAATGAACAAATTAATCATCATGGGCCTGATATTCACCATGACGGCTTTGGAGCGCCGATCGGAAAATTGGCTGGAGGCATTAGGCTTGAAAATCAAACAGAACAGAGCCTGAAAAAACTTGGCATCGAGATGAATAAAATGATGCAAATCACCTTCGAAAGCGGAGTAGAAATTTCCGGCCATGTGACGAATCTGTTATTTAATCATGATTCCCTTGTTTTAATATCACTTGAAGAATGTCTCGTCAAAAAGGAAGATGAAATCTTGTTCCACCCCACTTGGGGCATCTATGATTTAGCTGTGGGCAGCCAGATTGTTTCTGCACGTCCAATCGCAGCGGATTACGCTGCATTCCACGGAGAATCTGTTATGAATGAAGATAGCCCAAAAGAAGGAAAAGCCCTAACCCCTCTGGAAGAATTATATGCGGAAGTAAGACAAATCCGGGAAACGAATTTCCCTCAGGATGTCCTTCTTCACAGTGTTATCGGAAAAATTCTTGATGAGTTCCCGGAAGAATGGCTGCTTCAGCTGGAAGTTCTGGAACTGCTTGAAAAGCATGACAAAGAATCGCCTTTGAAAAAACTGCTTCTGGACCAGCTTGAAAAGTTAAGTAAGGAAGAACGCTATGTCCGCCTGATTCAAAACGGACTCGATGTCATCTTTGATTGGAGGCATGTCACAGTATGACAAAAATAAGTGAAGAAGAAATAGCCCGGAAACTATCCAAGCTGCCAGACTGGAAAAGAAAAGACAGCAAATGGATTGAACGGCGCTATCGCTTCAAAGAATATTTAGACGGTATCGCCTTCGTAAATAAAATTGCATCTCTTGCTGAAAACGAAAATCATCATCCTTTTATCGCCATTCAATACAAAATGGTGATCGTCTCCCTCACTTCCTGGAGTGAAAATGGGCTGACAGGTCTGGATTTTAAGCTAGCCCGGCAGATAGATGATGTTTTTCTTGCAGACCATAATTAAGAAAATAAGTGCCTGTTGAGATGACAGGCACTTATTTTTCCCTTGTATCAAGTGGAAGTTCATATTCCCGAAGCACCTCGTAAAACGCCCTTCTCTTTGCATACCAGTCTGAATGCAGATTCAGCAAAATCTTTTTATCACCTTCTAAAGCAATCTCAAGCTGAGCTGGCAGCCCTCTCTTGTTTAGCTGAGTGACCGACTCTACCTCTTCCCACTGATAGCTTTCAACTGCCTTTATATTGGATACGCTATTTATATGAATTCCGCTTTCATCCAAATAGGTATACACATCAAAAGACATAAAGAATATGAAAAGAGACAGGCCAAACAAGAAAACAGCTGTTAATGTCAGCCGTTTTGAAGAATTCATTTCCCTGGAATACAGAAAAAGCCCGGCAACAGCGAACAAAAGAAAAAATCCTGCACTAAAAATCACATAAGATAGCTTATAGGTGCTAAATGCTAAGAAGAATTGAGGATGAAAGTAGAATATATGAATGAAGTTAACACAAATGATGCTAATGGGGATTACACTTAAAATGTAAATCAGGCTTAGGCTGAATAACTTAGGTATTAAACCTTTTTCATGGGGAAGCTGAATATGGCATCACTCCTTCCATTTACCTTATATTACCACATTAACCCTAATAATTAATATAGCTTATTTGTTTTGATACTGATGCCCAGAACACTCCAGAGCCCAACATCATACATTAGAGCAAAAGTTGTTAGGGCAGGTCACTAATAATAAGTGACGGGGAGGTATAAAGGTATGGCTATTAATGAAGAAGCGCTGTGTCAGCAGTTTGCAAGAACAATCGGCGGCCAGGAAGGATTTGCCGGCGGGAAGTGTGTTGCAACGATTAATCGGGATGAACTGGAAGTCACCATTATGGGAAAACCATTTAACGTAACAACTTCTTTCTCATTTGAATCGATGGATACCAGGTCAGGACGGGCATTGTGTCTGGGCAGGGTGGCCCTTTTGCAAAAGGAAGTTGATGGATTTGCTGGTGCCATTATTAAACAGGGAATAACCGTTTCGTCCGTACACAATGAGTGGCTATTTGATCAGCCCAGCCTCATTTATGTGAATATCCAGGTTGTTGATCATCCAATCAATTTTGCAAGGAAAGTCAGAAGAGCTTTAAGAAGTTAATCATATTATATAAAAAAAGCAAGCCCCATTTAGAATGTTGTAACTAAATGGGGCTTTTCCTTATAGCACTGACTGCAAATCCTCAATTAAGTCTTCGGCATCCTCCAGGCCAACTGAAATTCGAATCAGGCCATCTGTAATTCCCAGTTCCAGACGGCGTTCTTTCGGTATCGATGCATGCGTCATTTTGGCTGGAAGGGAAATCAGGCTTTCAACTGCACCCAAACTTTCTGCCAGGGTAAAATATCTTACTTTTTTCAGCACCTCTTCTGCCTTTTCACCGCTTCCGGCATCGAAGGAAATCATTCCGCCAAATCCCCGTGCCTGCTTTGAGTGAATGTCATGGCCTTTTTGATCTTTAAATCCTGGATAATAAACCTTTGAAACCTGCGGATGATTGGTAAGAAAATTTGCCACCCTTTTCGCATTTTCTTCAATTTCCTCCATCCGAATGGCCAGTGTCCGAATTCCCCTGATTAATAGCCAGCTATCCTGCGGTCCCAGAACAGCACCAATTGAATTTTGGATGAAGTGCATATCTGCTGCAAGCTGTTCAGTATTCACCACAACCAGCCCGGCAACCACATCACTATGTCCGCCTATATATTTGGTGGCACTGTGCAAGACTATATCAGCACCCAGTTCTATTGGATTTTGCCAGTATGGTGTACTGAAGGTGTTATCCACAATCATAAGCAAATTCTTGGATTTGGACAGTTTGGAAATTCCGGCCAGGTCTGTAATCTTCAGCAATGGATTCGTCGGTGTCTCAACATAGATGGCTTTTGTATTTTCCTGTATTGCCGCTTCCACAGCAGCCAAATCACTTGTATCCACAAAGGTTACATCTACATTATATTTCGTCAAAACCTTTGTCACTAATCGATAGGACCCGCCATACACATCATCTGTGAAAATAACATGATCTCCTGTTGAAAATAAGTGCATTACAGAAGAAATAGCTGCCATGCCGGAACCGAAAGCAAACCCGCGGTATCCGCCTTCCAGATCCTTTATTAATTCCTCTAAAGCATGCCTGGTCGGATTTCCGGTTCTTGCATACTCATAAACGAAATTGCCCACTCCATCTTGTTTAAAGGTACTGGCATGGTGGACAGGTATGGAGACGGCACCTGTATAATCATCTCTGGAAATACCGCCGTGAATCATTTGTGTTTTCCTTCTCATTGTTCATCCTCCTCATAAATTGATTTACTTATATACCGCTCACTGCTGTCAGGAAAAATGGTGACAATATTCGTGCCGGGCCGAGCATTTTCAGCTTCTCTCAGCGTTGCTTCAAAAGCAGCTCCTGACGAACTTCCAACTAAGTATCCTTGCAGCAATGCCAGCTCCTTCACTCGTTTGAAGGCATCTTTATCTGAAATGGTATGAATGGCCTCAAATAAGCCTATTTCCATATACGGCGGCAAAAACTCCATCCCGATTCCCTCGGTTCGATGCGGCCCTGCCTTTCCGCCATTTAAAACGGAGCCTTCAGGTTCGACGATAACTGTCTTTATCTTTGGGTTCTTTTCTTTAAGATATCTGGCGCAGCCCATAAACGTACCGCCAGTCCCTGCTCCAGCTGCAAAAATATCAAGTTTCCCATCTAATGCTTCGAAAATCTCAGGTCCCAATGTTTCATAATACGTTTGCGGGTTATTTTCATTGCTGAACTGCTGAGGACTATAGGAATTAGGAATCTTCAGCAGCAGTTCCTCCGCCTTCCTAATAGCGCCTTTCATTCCTTCTTCAGTCGGGGTATTAATAACTTCTGCCCCTAACGCCTTCATTAGCTTCTGTTTTTCAACACTGAATTTTTGAGGTACGACACAGATGATTTTGATCTTCGTTCCAATAGCAGCAAGCGCTAAGCCAATTCCTGTATTCCCTGCAGTCGGTTCAATTACAGCCCCATCTTCCGGAACCAGCCCATCCTCAATAGCTGTCTGAATCAAGTTCTGTCCTAACCGGTCCTTTACACTGCCTCCCGGGTTAAAATATTCAAGCTTTGCGAAAACATTTACTCCCTGCGGAATAGCATAGTGTTTAATTTTCACAAGAGGGGTACGCCCAATTAATTCATTCACACTGCTGTAATAATTCATCGTCAGCACCTCTGTTTTTCAGAAAGAATGGTTACTCTTCTTCATTGCGTTTTTTGGATATTTCTTACGTTTCTTTTAATTCCTATTATTCCTACTTGCATAGTATGTTTTAAGTTTATTTTTGTCAATTGTCAGCTGAAAAATCCGCTGGCAACTGAGAATTAAGGATGATTGCAAAGTTGCCAAGTGAGATATTAATTCATACTATACCAATAAGTATTATAAGAATTGAAGGGGTGATTTTTACAATGGGCCGTGAATTTGTAGATTTGTTTGATCATTGGGCAGAATCCTATGATCAGGCTGTAACGGGTAAAGACATTGAATATCAAGAGGTGTTTTTGAATTATGAACATATCCTTCAAGAGGTTGCCAATCTTGTGAATGGAAATGTGGTGGAATTCGGTACAGGTACCGGCAACCTAACTCAAAGGCTACTGGAGAAAGGCTGTTCAATAATCGGAGTGGAACCTTCTGCTGCCATGAGAAAAATAGCAGGCAAAAAAATGCCTCATCTTACATTATTAGATGGTGATTTTTTAAACTTTCAATTGTTTGGTCCCATAGATGCCTTTGTCAGCTCGTACGCATTCCATCATTTAGAAGACAGCGAAAAAGCCAATGCCATCTCTAAATATGCCACCCTCCTTTCAACTGGCGGGAAAGTCGTTTTTGCCGATACTGTCTTTGGAAGCATGGGCGAAAAAGAGACTTTTATCCAGGAAGCTAAAAACAATCATTACCTCAGCCTGGCACAAGACCTGGAAACAGAACACTATACAACCATCCCCATATTAGAAAGCATGTTTCATTCCAATGAATTCTCTGTTGAGTTTAAGCAGCTCAATCGATATGTATGGCTGATAGAAGCAGAGAAACTTTAGGAAAACGAAGCTCAATGACTGATAACCCTGCTGATCCATAAGTTGGTTCAGCAGGGTTTTCTTTGCCTTAAGCATCCAGTTTGACTTCTAAAATATTTTGCAGTATATTAATTGACGTATCAATCATTGACCTATCAATTATCTAAAAGGCGGGGGATGCTGTGTTCAAATGTTCAAAGGAAGAAGAATTAATTGCTGCCCGGCTGTTTGAACTCAGCAAACAGACAATGCCAAAGTTTGAACGCTGTACAGGCATCAGCCAATCACGGCTTGAGATTCTTCGGGAGCTTTTTGAAGCGGAAGAAATTACGCAGCGGGAGCTTCAGAAAAAAGTGAATATTGATCATGCTGCTGTCACAAGACACCTTAAACAGCTGGAAGAAAAGGGCATGGTGATCCGCAGGAAAAATCCTGAAGATAACCGTTTTACTTACGTCAGCCTGACAGAGGAAGGCAAAACGAAAATTGCTGCTTACTGCGAAGAAAAGAAGCGGTTTATTTCCAAAATCCTGAACGGCTTTTCGGAACTTGAGCGAAGCACACTACTAAATATGCTCACACGCATCCAGGAAAATGTAGATAATATTTAATTTTCACATCCAGAAAAACATAAAGGAGAGTTCATCATGAATAAAACCATTATCAATGACTATAAAGAAATCATCACAGGCCGACGTTCCATCCGTAATTATGACCCAACAGTCAAAATCAGCAGAGAAGAAATGGCTGAAATCCTGGAAGAAGCATCTTTAGCTCCTTCATCCGTAAACCTGCAGCCATGGCGTTTTGTGGTCATTGATTCAAAAGAAGGCAAAGACACACTGGCACCGCTCGCAAAATTCAATCAAAGACAAGTTGAGACATCAGCAGCTGTCATCGCTGTCTTTGTTGATATGAAGAGTGAAGCATACATTGAAAAAATTTATGATACAGCTGTTGAAAAAGGATACATGCCTGCTGATGTAAGAGACACCCAGGTGCCATCCATCAAAGGCTTAGTGGAAAATATGACATTCGAGCAAAAGAAAGAAATGAACCTGATCGATGCTGGTCTCGTTTCCATGCAGCTAATGCTTGCAGCTCGTGCCCATGGCTATGATACAAATCCAATTGGAGGCTATGAAAAAGACAGGATAGCTGAAGCATTCCATCTGGATAAGGAACGCTACTACCCTGTCATGCTTATCTCAATCGGCAAAGCTGCTGATCAGGGGTATAAATCTGTCCGCCTGCCTGTTGAAGATATCACGGAATGGAAATAACTCATAAAGGAGAAATATAACATGATCATTATTCATGCTGGCTTCCAAGTACAAACTGATAAAGAAAATGATTTTCTTGCTGAAATTCGTCCGCTGATCGAGGCTTCCAGAGCAGAAGAAGGCAATATCTCTTATGACCTGGTAAAAGATACAGAAAAAGCGGGTTCCTATACCATGATGGAATTGTGGAAGGATATGGACGCTGTGAAGTTCCACAATCAGACAGAACATTTTACATCATTTACAGCAAAGGCTCCACAATACTTTTCTGCACCTCCTCAGGTGAAGGTGTATGATGCACTGTCTGTAGATAAATAATAAATTATCCAGAAAAAGACGCTTGGGATTTAAAATTCCCAAGCGTCTTTTTCTGGATATACAGTTTGATTTACAATCTCTGCCTGGGGTTTTCTACTCATTTTATTCATTGTTCTCTTTTTGATCATGATAAGCAATGAGGATGACTTCTTCTCCCTTTTCCTCACTTAACCGCTTTTCCAGATTATGCACCTGCTGCAGATCTCCGTCGGACAAACTTGCAAAATGATATTGTTTATCCATTTTTCATCACCTTTTCGTAATAGGATACTTAAAGTTTGTGTTTTCCAAGCATTTTTATACCAAAAATACCCGGATTCAATCTTTATTTAATCCCCAAAATGGCAATGGCAATGACTGTTAACACCAGACTCAGCAGCAGTGACATACCCCAATGTTTCTTTTCGGTCATCTTGAATAACACATTCATTACAGAACTGATTGCCAGAAAAATAAAGAATACAAATAAAAAAATCATAAATTCCATTATCGCTTAACCTGCCTTTTGTCCGGTTTCGCAAGGAAATAAGAAGAGCTTCCCATCATCATGCCTCCGAAGATCCCCATGAAACTGCCGGCGACTGTCCAATAGGCAGACAGAAAGATGCAGGACATAAGCAAAATCAGCCCTCCTATAAACGGGGCCATTCCCACTTTCATTCTGCTTCTTCCTCCTGTTCCTTAGCCTAAATCTTTCACAACCGCCATTTCCTTCCCAAATCGGTGGCCATGATCTGCAAACCCCAAACTTGCATAAAGCTTGTGTGCCCCACGATTCTCAGGATGGTAGCCTACTGCAATTTTTTTCGCATTCGGCAGTTTTGCCATCTCCGCAATGATCAGATCCGTCGCTTTTTTGCCTATTCCCTTGCCTTGGTGCGACTTATCAACCATAATCCGGTAGATCCAGTAAGCATCCAATTCTTCTATACATGTATTAAACATTAAAAAGCCGACAGCTTTATCTTCCAAGTAAATCACATACGGTCTCAGCGCCGATTCATATTTAGATTGCACAATGGAAAAAGCATTCGGCTCCAAATAGGCTTTTTGTTCCTCTGCAAGTTCGAGCAGGCAGCATTCATACCAATTATCTGCTGTTACTTCTTCTATTCTCACATTCCCAGTATTCATTTAAATTTCCCCTTTTCACATTTTGGGGAAACGCTGAAATTAATTAGGCGTTCTCCCCTTACTTTGATCCATAATGACTAAAGTTTTATTTAGCATATTGAACGCCTCCTTTTACTAAATTGTCAGAAAAAATAAGACTCACTCATTATACTATAATATTCCAATAAATGCGCACATCGGATTTCAGTTATTTTTTCTATGAAAAGGCCATATATAATATATTGATTCAGCAAAAAAAGGGGAGGATGCGATATATGCCAGCGAAGCAAATTCGTTTACGGAGAATTCAAAGCCTTGCTCACGACATTATGGTAGAAATGAATTCAAAGGAAGACCATAAGAAGAATGAATCATACAGAACAGTCATTGATCACCTATCACGTGCGATTGGGGAACTATCTGATCCATCGGGTGATTATTCATTGGATTATGTAGAAGAAAAAGTAGCTACTGCCCATTATAAAATCTTTAAGAACATGAAAAAACTGACTCCACTTCGAAAAACAAAAGAATCAGCATGGTAAAATTTTTTTGAATGAAACTGATAATTATTATCAATAATAGATAAAGAAGGTAACCAAATCGGTTACCCCTTGGATCAAACTTCAGGTTCAAAGGTTTTACAGTCTGTCTCTTTGCTGTTGGACGCCTGCTTGCCTGTATGGCTGACAACATAGATAGCATCTGCACTGCACTTATTTCCCTTTTCCCAAAAGGTGCAGTTATTTACTTCACAAAGAACATCTTTAGCCATGTATATCACCTCCTGATTTTATTATTTTTGCCATTCAGGATGGTGATATACTTGCTTGTTTATTTATCCATGTTCCACTCTTCCTTTAAAATCGCATAATAATATTCATCCCACCATTCATCGCCATGTGGAATGCACTTTTTGAAAAAACCTTCCCGCCTCATGCCGATTTTCTCCATCACCCGGTAAGAAGGCGGATTCTCAGGCTGGCAGGTTGCAATAATCCGGTGCAGGCCATGTTCTTCAAAGCCATATTTCAGCACTGCATATGCTGCTTCTGATGCGTAGCCTTTATTATAATACTTCGGATTAAAAACCCAGCCAATTTCATATGTATGATCGCCAAAATACTTATGAAAAGCGACATGGCCAATCAGTACCTCTTCATTTTCTAAAAGAACGGGAAAATGCTCTGCTTTTTCGGTATTCATGCGGATAAACTCTTTAGCAGCTTCTTCTGTAAAAATAC
Organism: Bacillus sp. NTK034; assembly: GCF_017303275.1. GTDB lineage: Bacteria > Bacillota > Bacilli > Bacillales > Cytobacillaceae > Cytobacillus. Next base: position 135,670 of record NZ_JAFKOJ010000011.1, read on the forward strand.
CACCTGGAATGTATTTCATTACTTCTGGATTTGATGTGTACTCATAAACTGCCTGCCAGTCTTCTGACTTGAACTTTCTTACGGTTAATCTCTTTGTTTTAATGTCCATCGTCTTTTCCCCTATTAAAATTTATAAAGAGAGTATTCTTCTCTTTTGGAAAAATCCCCTCTAAATTCTGGAAAATTTCATTACTTCACTCTAATTTGGAGGAAACTGGACTATCTTAAACTGAGGCAAAGTCATATGGTATCAGGCTTGATGCAGGCAAAATTAAGCTGATTTACTGATAACCATGACAGCTTCTTAGGTCACTAAATCTTAATTTAATCTAACTGGTGCAAAAGGTATCGCCTTTGCATCTTTTATGCTGACTTTTTCTATGCACAAAAATAGCATCCGCATGGGATGCCATTTTCAGATATAGTTTATTTACTGATTATTATTTTCTTCAGAAGGCTCTTCATCCATATCAGGTTCTTCTTCATCCATTTCCTCTTCGCTTGGCTCTTCACTTAAATCTGGCTCTTCGTTATCTTCCTGCTGATCCATTTCCATGTTTTCCTCATCTTCCGGAGGCGGATCCTGCTCAGAAGCACAGCCTGCTAACATTAATCCTGCTCCTAATGGAATTGATAAAAGCAGATTCTTATACTTCATTTTTTATCATCTCCTCTTGCAGTATTATGTTTCTATGTAGACTATTCCCCTGGGTCCGCAATATAAACATGAGTGAAAGGTTACATATATTGCGGATAGATTACATAACAATTATTTCAGTCCGTATACGACAACCATGAAAAAGCCTCTGGCCATGATGCAGGAAGTACCTTCAAAAAAAGCTGAACGCACATAAATTTTTCTATCCGCACACAAATCTTTTCTATCCGCACAGAAAAAATTTTATGTGCATATATTTTTCAGCTATCCGCACATAAATCTTTCCAGATGGAAAAAAACAATAAGAGTTTGGTTCAGATTTGCAAAATACAGGCATTTTCTTCATTACTTTACTGATACCTTATCTTTTTTTGCAATCGGCGCAGGTTTTCCAAACAGATATCCCTGAAAAAGCTGGTATCCCTTGTTCCGAAGCCAATCAAAACCCTCCCGGTTTTCAATCCCTTCAGCTTCCATATGATCCTTGCAAAAATCAAGAAAATCCCGCATGGTCATCCTATGCACACCCTTATTATGCAATAGTTCTATTTTACTTTATTACCAGGAATAGGATACCTTAAAAAAACTAATTACAGTGCATTCCCAGCCAGCAAAAAAGACCACCCCCAGCCTCAGCCGAAGATAGCCTTATAATGAATTACTCATATCGCAAAGATTCAATTGGACTCAGCCTCGAAGCTTTATTAGCCGGCAGCAGTCCGAAGATGATCCCGATCGCCATTGAGAAGAAAAGTGCTCCTGCGACGACCTGCCAGGAAATGAGCGATGGCCATCCGGCAAATAATGAAATCAGAGATGCCGAACCCCAGCCCAGCAGGATTCCCAGCACTCCGCCGATCAAGGTCAGTGTGACAGATTCGATTAAAAACTGTCCCATGATTTGCCCCCTGGTTGCTCCCAGTGCTTTACGGATGCCGATTTCCCTCGTCCTTTCGGTTACAGATACGAGCATGATATTCATGACACCAATTCCGCCAACAAACAGCGAGATACCGGCGATACTGCCGATGATTAACGTCATGACCTTTGTAATCTGGCCGATTCCTTCTGCCATTTCTTCCATGTTGATGACCATATACGATTCTTCTGTATTATGCATCTTGTTAAGTAAGCTGGCAGCCTTCTTTCCGGCAGTCTGAAGCTGATCAGCGGATTCTGCCTGAAGCGTCACCTGGGTAAAGTCACTCTTCCCATAAATAGTCTGCCATGTTTTAGTAGGCACATAGATCTCAAGAACACCGAATGAAAAGAGCCCTGTCGGCTTTTTCATGACGCCAATGATTTCAATTGGCTGGTTTCCAATCCGGATTACTTCGCCAACCGGCGATTTGCCATCAAAAAGCTCCTCCTGCATGGAAAAGCTGACAAGCCCTACCCTGCGTCCGCCAAGAAAATCCGCAGCCGTAAACGATCGCCCTTTTTCCAGTTCAACATTGTTGAGCTCAAAATAAGCAGGGCCTACTCCTGTTGTGGATGTTTCAGCTGTCTGTTCTCCAAATGAAGCCTGTGAGAACTGTGAGCTTGAAGCAACTACTCTTTTAATCTCTGGAATCTGCTCCAGTGCTTTGATATCTTCCCCATCAAAAGGAGCTTCATTAAATATGTTCGGGTTTGCCTGAATTTCCTCATCAGAGGGCTGATAAAACAGCTCCACTGTATTGCCGGGACCTGTCAGCTGCGTCTTCAGCATTGCTTCTCCGCCCTGGCCGATTGCGACAACAATAATGACAGCCCCAACACCAATAATGATCCCAATCATCGTTAAAATCGATCTCATTTTATGCGCCTTCAATGAACTAAGCGCCATTTTGATATTTTCTAAAAAACTCATGTAGGCGCCCCCCTGCGGGAAAGGTCTGCGGGCACAATCAGCCCATCCCTCACCATAATCGTGTGATGGGCATATTCTGCAACCTCTGGTTCATGTGTAACCATTACAATCGTTGACCCTTCATGGTTCAGCTCCCTGAACAGTTCCATAATAGAGGCGCTTGTTTTCGTATCAAGAGCACCTGTCGGCTCATCCGCCAATATGATTTTCGGTTCGTTCACAATCGCTCTGGCGATGGCAACCCGCTGCTTCTGCCCTCCTGATAAAGCATTCGGCAGATACTCCACCCGATCGGCCAAGCCCACTTTAACCAGTGCTGCTTCTGCCCGTTCCAATCTTTCCTTTTTTGCAAGGCCGCTATAAATCATAGGCAGCTCAACATTTTGAATGGCCGTCAGTCTCGGAAGCAGGTGAAACTGCTGAAACACAAACCCGATCGATTGATTTCTGACCTTTGCCAGCTCTGCTTCCGAGTAATTGGATATGTTCTCACCATCCAATTCATATATTCCTTCTGTCGGCAGATCGAGACATCCAATAATATTCATAAGCGTGGACTTTCCCGATCCGGATGGCCCCATAATCGCCACAGAATCCCCTTGCTCAATGCTCAGATTAATCCCTTTTAATACTTCAATTCTTTCTTTTCCCGCCTGATAAGACTTGGTTATGCCTTTAAGATCAATCATTTCACATCCACTTCCATGCCGTCTTTCAGCTGATCTGATGGATTAGTAATAATCAAATCCTGCTCATTGAGGCCGCTTGTTATCTCGATTTTATTCCCGGAAGCGACACCTGTCTCTACTTCCTGTTTATAGCTTTTCTGATCCCTGACCACGAATACATATACGCTGCTGTCTCCAGTTATAACCGAGTTGGCCGGTACAGTCAGCGCCTTCTTCTTATCTGTTTCGATTTCCATTATGAGCTGAAAGCCTGACCTCAGGGACATTTCCTTCACCGTGACCTCCACCCGATACTGTGGCGCACTATTTTCGGCAGGATTCATTCCCTGATTCTCTTCTGGCATATCAGCTACTTCGCTGACTTCGCCTTTCCATTCCTTTTCAGGAATTGCATCGGACAGGAGAGTCACCTTTTGCCCCTCTTTTACCTTTAATGAATCGAATTCTGAAAGTAAGCCTGATGCGCCGATTGCTTTTAAATCGCCAACATAAATGACAGGTTTTCCTGCCGAAGCCGGATCAGAGGAGGCTCCCTTGTTCACCTGAAGCACCACTCCATCTATTGTGCTTTTAACCTCTAATTCTCCAAGGCGCTTTTCAATATCTTTCTTCTGTAAAAGCACCTGGCTTAATTCCAGATTCGCCAATCGCTTTTCCAGTTTCAACTGATCCCTTTCAGGCTGTATCTGTTTATCAGCTTCCTTATCACCAGCCTGTTTGCGCAGCTCTTTTTCCTTATCCCCCAGCTGGTCTTCCTCTTTTTCCAGCTGGTTGATTTTTATATAGCCTGATTCAGCCTGAAGTTTGACCTTTTCCCATTCAAGCTCCAATGCCTGGCCATCAAATTTGGCCAGCACCTCTCCTTTTTTAACAGAATCCCCTTCTTCTACCAGGAATTCCTTTATTTCGCCTTTTTCAGGAGATGTATATATTTTCTGCTCATTCACCAGCTCTGCCGTTCCTGGAATCATGATCTGCTCTTTAATTTCTTCCTGAACCGGATGGGCGGTTTTTACTTCAGGCCCTTTCGCAAACGCCTGCCTGTAGACGCTAACGCCAGCCAGCAGCAAAAACACAGCCGTAACCCCGAGTGCTATCCAAACTTTCTTTTTCATTTAGACACCAGTCATTCCTGAAAGGGTATTGCTGATTAAAGTGAAGACAATGCCGATGATGAAGAAGGCAATCGCAATGCCCCAGGCCCAGCCTTTTGATAATCCTCCAACCCGATGAAGGCCAATTGCCGTTACAACAGACTGCCAGATGCTGAATAACTCGAAAGAACCCAGGACCCCTGGTTTCTCGCTGTTCATCAATCCTGCTAAACTAGTAATAAATATTTCCGGATTTCCTCCAATAGCTGCTCTTAATGCCATATTGACCACAAGGCCGATCCCGCCAATAACAAGAATATAAATATTCATGGAAAATATCTGTTTGAACGTTGCATCTGATCCAGCAATTTTAATGAAAATCATATAAATGCCACCGGAAATGAGGGCAACCACTACAGGTGTGAAAATTCCTGTTATTGCCACACCAACTCTCGAAAACATCATTACCATCTCTGCCTCGGCCTCACTCATGCCATCAAGCCCAAGGTAAGATGCATCCATAGACATTGCCATCAGGAACATGCCCACGGCATACAGAATACTGATTAAAATCAGCGGCACCCAAATCTTAGGGTTTTTTCGGATGCGGTCAAACTGCTCTCCAGGACTCCAAATCATCCCAAGCATACTCGGTTTTGCGCTGCTTGTTTTTACTTCTTGTTCCATTAAGAACACTCCTATTCTATTAAAATGATTCCACTATAGCTTTACGGAATAATATAGAAAAAGTTTCAAATAATTACAATTGACCCATTGAAAATACCAGAAGATTACTCCCCTGGTATCCTGTCTACACAGCCTTCCGCTGAAAATAAAAATAGCCGCCAAGATAAAACAATAAAAAGAATCCGCCGATAACAGTCAAAAGCTGTTCCCACGGGATAAAGAATATATCGCCAGTGTCTGTCGCTGGATACATCATTGCAAAGGGCTGTGCCCAAGGATAATAAGGGCCCACTTTCTCGGAATTCATCGCCAGTATGGATGGCAGCGTAAAAACGACGTTGACCGCAAAAGGTGCCGCAAAACTTTTGAACCAGACGGACATCCACAGCTGCAGAGCGACTAATGGGAAAGTCGCGACCCAGCCTCCCAATATGCTTTTCCAGACAATCGCTGCCGGAAATGGATCGGTTACACCTTTATACAATCCTGCACCAAAAATGGCAGCTAAATAGAATAATTGGATAAGCAAAACCAATAGCAGGATCAGCGCATACTTAGCTGCAAACACTTTTCCCCTTGTGACAGGCAGCGCCAAAAGCTGCTTCCAGCCCCCGGCCTGATGCTCATACCGGCAGACAAGGCTTGCCAGAACCCCTGTGACTAACGGCAAAAAGAGTACCGAATAAGGCAAATTCATATAAATCAAAAGCAGGTACCATTCGTTCATCACCCCCGCCGTTTCAGCTGTATTCGCCCCAATCCCTGCGCCCAGCCCAATCAGCGGTCCCACTAAAAGAATGCCGAAGATCTTTGATTTACGCAGCTTAAACCACTCCGACTTCAAGATAGACAGCATCTATTTCACATCCCTTCTCGCAAAATCAATCATGCCGGCTGTGTATAGTAAAAAGCCGGCTCCAATTCCAAGCAGGACGTTGATAAGCGGTTCATTCCACTCATTCAGCAGCAGCGGCCATTTCCAAATCAGCCAATCCGGCAAAGTAAAGCCAGCATATGTCAGAATCACTCCCAGAATTCCCAGAGTGATTGGCACACCCTGATTTATACTCACAGTCGCTATCCAAAGCTGCAGCGCCAAAACTGGCAAAGCCGCAAAAAAAGGATAAAAGCTGTATTCCAGCAGACCCTTATACGGAATCTCCCCGCCCAAATCAAGAAACAATCCAAAAGCAAGCGCGAATAGCATCAAAAGCACAGAAGAAGTTAGAAGCAGAATCGACAGCACCGTGAACTTCGTTAAATACACGCTCATTTTCGAAACTGGCAATGCAATCAGCTGTTTCCAGGCGTTCGTTTCATTTTCAATACTTGACATAAATGACGTCAGAATTACGATGCCCAGCACAATCGCCAGCGGTGTGAACGAATGGATATTATCCAAATAATACCCCCACCGGTCATCATTCTGTCCGAACAAATAATCCTTGCGCACCCCGTAATTGACCATCTGCATGGCTACTACCCCAATTGGACCCAGTACGGTCAGGAACCAGATTCCTTTCCGCTTAATCTTCATAAATTCAGCTGCCAGTAATTTCTCCATCATCCGGCCTGCTCCTCGCTCGTCATCTGAAGGAAAATGTCTTCCAATGATCGCTTTTCTTCTTCCACCCGGTAAACGGAAAATCCATCTGCTACAAGTCCGCGCACAGCCTCAGCCACTTGCTCATCCGATTGCTGCGGCAGCGAAATGATGCCGCTATCCAAACCAGCCTTCATTCCTCTTCCCAGCAGGGAGCGCCAGGCTTTGTCGCTCTCGCTGACCTTTAATAAAACGGATTGCTGTGCAAACATGCGCATCGATTCAATTGAATCCTGAAAAATCATTTTCCCTTTCGTGACAATACCTACTGTTGTCGCCATCTGATCAATCTCTGAAAGCAAATGACTGGAAATTAACACGGTCATCCCGCATTCAGATGGCAGGCTTTTAATTAAATTGCGGATCTCAATAATACCTGAAGGATCTAATCCGTTTGTCGGCTCATCCAGAATCAGCAATTCCGGGTTATTCAGCAGCGAAGCAGCAATTCCAAGCCGCTGCTTCATGCCGAGTGAGAAGCCCTTTACTTTCTTATCACCAGCATCAGTCAGCCGGACAATCTCCAGCACCTCAGCGATTCTCTGTTTTGGCACACCAAGTATTTTTCTCATTGCTTCAAGATTTTCTTTTGCCGTTAAATGCGGGTAATATGAAGGTGATTCTACAAGCGAGCCTACCCGTCCTAATATATTTAGTCTTTCTTTCTTTAAATCTTTTTGAAAAATTTCAATCCTGCCGGAATCAGGCTTCATCAGCCCCAAAAGCATCCGGATCGTTGTCGTTTTCCCTGCACCATTCGGACCCAGAAATCCGTAGATTTCCCCTTTGGGTATTTTCATTTCCAGACCTGACACCGCTTTCTCCTGACCAAAATGCTTTGATAAATTTTCCGTTCTTACGACATACTCCATTCCTCTCACCTCACTTTCCATCTTAGCCAGGCAAGGTTAAAACAAAGGTAGGGGGAAGTTTAAAATTTGTTTAAATGATACTTTTTTCCTCCTAAATCGTCTAATACAGTAAGCACCTTGGGAAGGGGAAAACCTTATGACGTTTAAAAGGCTTTTTAACATTGGCTACGCTGTATTCCTGCTTGCCTGTTTACTCGTATATTTTTTTATTCCACACACTTATGCCTGGGTTATCCTCGTTATTCTGGCAGTCCTCTTTGGCATTTACCAATTGATAGCATTATGGAATTTAAAACAAAAAAGGAGCTCCTGATAAGGCAGCTCCTAATGTTTTCTTAAGATTTTTATGATTGTGCCCTCGTCACCGGAATCGATATCCCACTCCAGTTTCATGCCCTTCACCATCATATCAACGATGGATAAACCGATTCCGGCTCCTTTTTCATTGGAGCTGTTTTTAAGCCCCTTTCCATGATCGATAACAACAATCGCATCGTACTCATCGGTGGATTCAGTCGCCACTTTAAGGTAAAGTCCATCCTTCGCATGCCGCAGTATATTTTGCAGAATGTTATCAAAAATACGGCCCAGCCACATTGGATCGGTCAGCCATTTCACTTCAAACGGCTCTAACTCGATGTTCACCTCAAAACTTTCTTTCTCAAAAACCGGATACCAGGATGCCAAACTTTCACGAACAAACCGGACAGCATCCAGCTCGATCAGCTCCTGCTTATGCTTGCTCGCCATCAAAAGCGTGTAGCTCATTAAGTTCTCAATCAGTCTATCAATATTGACAATCGAAGTTTCCAGCGCTTTGACCGCCTGTTTTCCTGCTGGAGACAGATTTTCCTTTGCAATCGAGTATGTTTGCGCATTGATTTTCGTTAAAGGCGTCCGCAGGTCATGGGACAGATTGGCGATCAGCTCCCTCCGCAGCTGTTCTTCCTCCTGCTCGCGTTGCTTGCTTTCCTTGAGCTCAAGGATCATCTCATTAAAAGTCCGTTCCAGCTGGCCGATTTCATCATTGTTTTGCACATCAATGCCGATCGGGAGATTATTATCCATATCCCGTCTTTCCATCGCCTCCTGGAGTTGAAGCAGTCTTTTGCGGATGCCACGGAAAAATAAAAAAGAGACGATAATAAACAGGGAAATGATCAAAAGCAGACCGGCTCCTAAGAAAAGTCCATATTTCTCTGTTACCTCCACAATCGGTGGAAGAAATAAATTCCTCGGTATTTCAAGAACGATAAAACCGTTCTTTTCATCCCCGCCAATAAAACTTATAACTGTAAACGGATCGCCGCCATACCGTTCCTTAATAAACTTCGCTGTAAAGGCAGGAGTCCAATTAGCAGGCAGGTCCCCCTTCACATCCAGCTGCTCCAGTACATTTCCCTTTTCATCCACCCAAAACATTGAGGCTTCAGGATAGTCCTTTTTCCATTTCGAAAAAAGCTTATGAATGCTTTCACTTGAGGCATTCTCCACTTCTGCTGCATCCGCATGCCATTTTTCTTCAATATGACTGGGATCGGATTCATTCTTGTTTTTTTCTCCTGAAATGTCCTCTTGGAGACCCATAGCCAGCATAGCCACAAGTAAATAAGCTGCCTGAAACAGAAATAAGGCAACCAGAATAATCGCCATATACTTCGCCTGCAGCGATTGGAAAAACCTTTTCATATCTTCACCCTGTAGCCGATTCCGCGAATGGTCTCAATGATTTCAGGACGCGAAGGGTTCTTCTCGAGTTTTTCACGAAGATAGCGGATATGAACCATCAGGGTTTTGTCGCCCTCCATATATTTTTCTCCCCAGACGCCTTCATAAAGCTGCTCTTTTGTCAGTATCTGATTCAGATGGCGAATGAAGTGCTGAAACAGCTGATACTGCTTGCCTGTCAATTGAATTTCATCGTCTGCATCCCGATCAAAAATCCTCAGGTCCTTTGTATGTACCTGTAAGTGGTGAAGCTCCAGCACCTGATCATTCTTTTGAAATCGCCTTAACAGCACTTCAATCCTCGCAGCGAGCTCATCCGGCTGGAAAGGCTTTGTAAGATAATCATCAGCAAAGCTCAGGCCCTCCAGCTTATCCTCTACCGCCGTCCTTGCCGATAGCATAAGTACTGGCATGTCACTCTTTACTTTCTTAATCCGCTTCCCAAGCGAAAACCCGTCAAGCCCCGGAAGCATCACATCTAAAATGGCAATATCGGCATCAGAAAGATAATTTTCCATACCTTCTCCAGACTGCAGCCAGATCACCTCATAGCCTCTTTCCTCTAAATCATTTTTCAGCCAGCTGCCAATATCACTTTCGTCTTCTATGTATAAAATTCGAACCATACTCTCCACCCTTTAATTAATCTTTTACGAATCTGCTTTTGAACATCATCTTATAAGTTCCCGAATCTAACAAATACTTCCTGCTATTCTACGATACTTATTATTGATAGGATTCATTTTTCCCGCCATGATTACTTCTCTATAAACAGGGTACATACTAACTAAGCTTTTCAATACCTTATTGCCTGCCACTAAGTATTCTTCCAAAAAGAGTTTTAGCGGGAGGTGATGAAGTGAGAAAAGTTTACCGAATTGAGGAATTGCTCGCTTATTTAGCATCTATTGGCTATCCTCTCACAGAGGAAAAAATCCATCATCTGATTCAGAATAAGGACATCCCGCATCTTAGACCTTACGGAAATTTGTATGTCTTCAACCTGGATCACATCGACTGGTGGGTCGGCCAGAGGAGAGAAAGCATTACCTAGCCCCGCTCTTTAGCGGGGTTTTTACTATGTAAAAAACATTCGCCATTAACAGCGAATGCTTTTTCGAACTCTTAATTCAGCTCCTCCCTTACAGAGTTCCGGAATTCGCTGTTTGTCAGAAATTGAAGCTGAAAACTGTCATATTCCTTGAAAGCTCCTTAAACTGCGCATTGCTCAGATCATTTGCAAGGAAAGCCATTTCTGTACGATTGCCCTCTTTATCGGTTGCATACATGCTGATGGTAAAAACAAAGGCTGTTGATCCTCCCTTTTGCCCTGCATGCTGAAGCCACTCCCGGTTGCGGGGATTTTTCAGCAGCTGCTCCATAACCGGGTCAAGATAAGAATGGACTTCCTTGGAAAAATAGTTTTTCCTGTTTAATAGGCTCATCAGCTCTGCATAATCACCAGCAGTAGCACGCGGAAGCCTGTCAGACCATATTCTTTGAAAATCCATATCGAGAACCTTCAATAGTTCCTTCTTACCTTTTTCGAGTGGCGGATGGCTGTCCCATTTTTGATGAATGTCTATAGCTCTGCTTCGATACTCATCAAGACTCATGCCCTTCAATTCCTTAAGCGCCTCTTCTTTTGTGAAACCCTCTTCCTCCATCAGCTCCATCGGGATAAAAAGGGCACTGACAATCGGATACATCTTTTCATGACTGGCAAGCTTCAAATCTTCAGCAAGTCTATTTACATTTTCAATTCCCAGGACATTCAGCAGGTAATCGGTGTTTGCATTCGAACTGTAAGCGATCATCCCATTTGTCACTTCACTTAGAGGAACACTCTCCACCTCTTCTGAAAGGCTATCAATCCACGCCTGGTGGGCTCCTCCATCTGTTTTAGGAACATAATACGTTTCCATGGTCTTTAAATCGACTTTTTCCTTTGGGTCTATTTCTCCCTCCGCTGCCTGACGCGCATATTCAATTGCCACCATAATTTTAACCGTGCTGGCTAAAGGAAGCGGCACATCCTCATTGATTTTAACCCACTCTTCATCATTATGCCGAATAACCAAGGCCATATTGTCTGTATGCCTGTGTTCCTGCACATACCCGATGACTGACTCAGGATCACCGCTGTTTTTCCCCTTTAGATACATGAATAGGGCCAAAGCTGCTGCTGCCAAAATAAGAACTATTCCAGTGATTAACCACATCATTTTCAAAAAGAAAACCTCCATGATTACGCTGTACTATTTAAATACGAAAGGTAATCATGGAGGTTTCATCATATAGAAAAAATCCTATTAATTCGCACTTCAGTACAGCGCAAGATGAGCTGGCATACCTTTCAATCAAACGTTTGATTGAATTTTTGGGGGTTCAAAAACTTAAGGCATAGCCTAATAAAAAGAATGCAAACTAAAAACGCAGATGCCTTAATCACTATAAAGGAGGTGAAAATCATGGCAAAGAAAAAGAAAAGCCAATCAGATCATAAGAATAATGCACTTCCAAAAGAAACAGAATATGCGGATGACAGAGAAAATGGTCTTGAAAGAATCGCTTTAAAAGCCCAAAGAGACAACACCAAGTAAGCCATATGGGACAGTTAAACTGTCCCTATTTACCCCTGTCATTACGGCCAAAATGCATGTGGTACACTTTTCGTGTTTTAGTTTCGGCTTCAATATTGCTGATAAATCGTTCTTTAACCTCCTCCATAAGCAGACTCTCCAGCTTTTCAAGCCTTTTTGGTCCGAATCCGGTCATTTTTTCAGAGATTATCACCTTAAGCTCTCCATATTGCTTATACATTCGAATGCTTCCATGCCCAGTTCTTTTTGTTTTTCCTGCAGTGAAATCAAATTCATATTTTTGCTCAATAAAGGAAGAAACCTCGGGAAGACCCAAATTCTCATATAATGTCGGAAATTGATGATGGACAGGAGAATCGGTGAACCGTATGGATTCTATGTACATAATCCCTCTCCTCTCAATGGTTACAGTAATTATCTCCAATTAGGAGTGAATTCACGCGAACCTTTCCAATACTGAAATTGTTTTTGCCGCCATGGACTGATAAAATCCTTTTTATAAGAATGAAATCAAAGGAGAACTTAATATGATCAATAAAATCGGAAAAATCACAGTATACGTTGAGGACCAGGAACAGGCAAAAGAGTTCTGGCTGAATAAAATGGGGTTTGTTCTAAAGTTCGAACAGCCTATGGGACAAAATGCTGCCTGGATTGAAGTTGGTCCAAGCAATGATGAATTTACAACTTTAGTTCTCTATTCAAAGGCAGCCATGGAACAGCAAAATCCATCTGCAGTTGCCCACCCATCCATCCTTTTCAGCACATCTGATATTGAAGCTGCTTATGAACAAATGAAACAAAATGGCGTGGAAGTTGAGGATATGCTAAAAATGCCTTTTGGAACCATGTTTACGTTTAAAGACCAGGATGGAAATAACTATTTATTAAGAGAGGATAAATAATTCCAAGAAGACCTGTCCTTCAAATGCTGAGTGGACAGGTCTTTTTTCTCTTAGCCTTCAAATGCTTTCTTCAAAGTATTCAAATCAATCTTTTTCTCCATTTGGAGCAATGCCTTCATTACTCGCTCTGTTTTTTCAGAATCATGGCTGCTGATCATTTCGCTTAACTCTGCAGGTACGATTTGCCAGGATACGCCAAACTGATCCTTCAGCCAGCCGCATGCCTGTGCCTTCTCATCCCCGCCTTCAGAGAGCTTTTCCCAATAATAGTCTATTTCTTCTTGATTCTCGCAATTAACAATAAATGAAATTGCCTCATTAAACTTAAATTTTGGTCCGCCATTCAGGGCAGTAAACTCCTGCCCTTCCAGCTGAAATTTCACAGTCATAACCTTTCCCTCTGGCATGTCGCTAAGTTCGTGCCTTTCATTCCCATAGCGGGTAATCTTGCTGATAGCTGAGTCCTTAAAAATCGAAGTATAAAAGTTTGCTGCCTCTTCAGCTTCTGTATTGAACCATAAGTTTGGTGTGATTTTTTGGATTTTATTTTTCATGATATCAACTCCTGTTTAGATGCTCTTCATCTTCATTTTAGCCTAATTTTGAGTTTGATATTTAATGCTTATTAGTCAATAAATCCTGTCACACTTAGCGACAGGCAAAACTCATTATCCCATGAAACGATGATACAGGTTCTTTGCCTGGAGAATGTCTCTTACCCCATGCACCAGCACTCTTCCATCCTTAAATACAACCACTCTTGCCTCATCGATCGAAAATGAGAGCAAATAAGGATTGCTCTCTACCATGATTCCTTGAGAGACCAGGGATTTTTCCAAAAAAGTAAAATCCATGTCCTGAAGGGCTGAAGGCCTGATTTGAACAGTATCCCTCCCGCAAAGCAGTGCTGTTTTTGTCTGATTTCTGTAGTCCAGGAAGGGATAAACTGGATTAGTCCCACACGATAAGCACTGCGGATTCTTTAAGGAAGTAACATTAACAGAACTAAAATGATTTTTCCATACATCAAAAGAAACAAGTGTCCCGCGTAAGGATTCCAAGTCTTCTGCCAATATCTTTAATGCTTCAGCAGACTGGTAAGCCGCAACCATTTGAATAGCCGGCTGAATAACACCTCCCGTATCGCAAGTGGCACCTCCCAATGGCAATTTGTCCATCAGGCAATTCAGGCACGGTGACACCCCAGGCAAGATGGTATAGCTTAAACCATAGCTCCCCACACACCCTCCATATATCCAGGGAATCCGGTGCTTTTGAGTTATATCATTGATAAGAAAGCGAATGTCAAAATTATCTGTTGAGTCAATGATTAAATCAACACCCTCAATCAGCTCTTCAATCTCCTGTACTCCTACATCCATTATACGGGCAATAACTTGAACCTCTGAATTGATGGCTTTCAGGCGTTTAGCCGCTGCTATCGCTTTTGGAGCTTTACGAACAACGTCTTCTTCACTATAAAGCTGCTGGCGCTGCAGGTTGCTCCACTCCACATAATCCCGATCGGCAATGGTTAATTTGCCGATGCCTGCCCTTGTGAGGGTTTCTGCATTTGCAGCCCCTAATGCACCAGCCCCTACAATCAAAGCGTGTTTTTCCCTCAGCTTTTTCTGTCCTTCTTTGCCAATCGCAGGAAATAATATCTGGCGGGAGTATCGCTGATTCAACTAAAAACCATTCCTTCCGCCGGGCTGCTTGCTGATGCATAACGCTTTTGGGGCATCCGGCCAGCTTCATAGCCCAGCCTTCCTGCTTCAATGGCGAGTTTCATTGCTTTTGCCATTTTAACAGGATCATCGGCAGAGGAGACAGCCGTATTTAATAACACACCATCTGCTCCCAGCTCCATTGCCAATGCCGCATCTGCCGGGCTCCCAATTCCAGCATCCACAATAATCGGAACAGCAGCCTGCTCTGTAATAAATTGAAGATTAATAGGATTAATGATTCCCTGCCCTGAACCAATTGGCGAAGCACATGGCATGACCGCATGGCAGCCTATTTCTTCTAGTTTTCGGGCAAGGACGACATCATCAGAGGTATAAGGAAGAACAATAAATCCCTCGTCTAATAGAATCTCCGCTGCTTTTATTGTTTCTATTGGATCGGGAAGAAGTGTTTTGCTGCATCCAATAACCTCAACCTTAATCATGTCGCAGAGCCCGGAAGCTTTGGATAGCCTTGCTATTCGAACAGCCTCCTCAGCTGTACTTGCTCCTGCCGTATTTGGGAGTAATTTATATTTCTTTAAATCCAGCTTTTCCAAAAAGTTGGGCTGGTTCGCTTCAAAAATGTTCATACGGCGTACTGCAAACGTAAGCACCTCTGCTTCCGAAGCTTCTACAGCTTCCCTCTGCACATCAAAGCTTGGATATTTTCCTGTTCCGAGCAGCAGCCGTGAATTAAATTCATAGGGTCCAATTTTCAACAAATCATCCGCCTCCTACAAAGTGTACAATTTCGATTCGATCCCCGTCTGTCAGTATGGTTTCAGCATGTGTGGAATTATCCAAAATGTTCTGGTTTAGCTCGACAATGACTACCTTTTGCTCCAAATGAAAGTGCTCGAGCAGGCGTGAAACAGAATTAACTGTTTCCGGCAGCACAATAGCATCTCCGTTAATGACAATATTCATAAAAGCACCCCTTTTGACGAATGGACTAAACATTCAAGGCGGGACAGCTCAAATGGATTAGGCTGCTCCGTTTTGCCTTCCATGATGTCTGCCATCAGTTCTCCTGTTGCCGGGGCAAGGAGGATCCCATTCCGAAAATGCCCAGCTGCAATGTATAACCCTTCACATGCTGGATGTTGTCCCAAAAAAGGCTGCCCATCAGCCGATTGCGGACGAATTCCTGTCCAGGCGCCTTCCCATTCCGCATTCGCGATGTCCGGAACCAGGTTTTGAGCCTTTTCCATCAGCAAGGATATTCCCTCAAAGGTCACCTTCTCATCAAATGAATTTACCTTAACCGTCGCTCCAACTACCAGCCTCCCGGATTGCTTTGGAACGATATAGCATCCATGTGAAAAGATCGTCCCCTGTACAAGCGGTTTTTCAACCTTGACCGAGAAGCACTCGCCTTTAACCGGAATAATGGGCAGCGAAAGTCCCGTTCTTTCAAGAAGCTCCCTGCTCCAGACCCCGGAAGCAACAATAACGGAATCTGCCAGAAGTTCTCCCAGGCTGGTTCTGACTCCATTAACCTTTTTATCTTTTAAAATAAAATCTGATACATGTGTATACTCATATATTTCTGCGCCGAGGGCTATTGAAGCTTTTGCAAAGGCAAGGGACAATTCATATGCCTGTACTTGTCCGTCATTCGGTATATACATGGCCCCCCTCAATTTATTTGATACGAATGGTTCACGTTTGATCAGGTCATCGATCGAAAACCATTCGGCCTGCTCACCCGCTTTTTGCTGGCTTTCTATCAAGCTTTTTAATGCCAGCTCCTCTTCTTTATTAGCCGCCACTTTATATACACCCTTATTTTGATAGCCAATATGCACTTGAGATAAATCTTCCAGTTCAGGAATCAGGCTCTGATACATGGAGCGGCTTTTGCATGCCAGCTGGAATAGCGGGCCGTCTTCTGTCAGTTCCGTTTGGGCTCCTAAAATTCCAGCTGCCGCTCCGGAAGCCTTGCCGGCTATTTTTCCCTTATCCAAAACGGCCACTTTATACCCTCTTTTAGCCAGTTGAAAAGCAATGGAGCTACCGTTAATGCCGCCGCCAACTATAACGGCGTCAAATATTTTCCTCATCATTTCCCCTCCTCATCTAACTTATTTAAAAAGAGCTTTGCTGCCTCTGCAGGGTCCTTTGCCTGCAAAATCCCTGACATTACAGCAATGCCATCTGCCCCCGCCTCCAAAACCTCTGGGACTTTTTCTGGTTTAATGCCTCCAATTGCCAATACCGGAATTTCTACTGCCTTTTTGAGAGCCTCCAGTGACCCAGTGCCCCTTGGCGGAGCTCCCTTCTTAGAATCGGTTTCAAATATGTGTCCAAACAGGATATAACCAGCTCCCTGTTTTGCAGCCTCTTCTGCTTCTTCAAGAGAATGTACGGAACATCCGATGGGCATATCTGGAAAATGCATTTTGACAACATGGACTGGAAGGCTGTGAAAAGCAAGATGTACACCTGCCTTACATGTCCATGCAACATCCACCCGATCATTTATAACAATTTTATGAATGGGGACTCCCTCATTACAAAGCAGCTCAATTCCTTCATATAGCTCCCTTGCGGTTCGATGTTTTTCCCTCAAGTGGAACTTATCTGCAAAGGGTTCCACTTCACCTGCTATTTCAGCAAAGGCCTCTAGAGAAAGCTTTCCATCTGATATAACATGCAGCTGTTTTTTCATTGCGGATGCTCCCGTGCTATTTTTAGATTTTGTGCAAATAAAAAACCACCTTCTAAATAGAAAGCGGCGGTATGGGGCCTTGGAATTCAGACCCGATACTCCACTTCCCTACGCTGGCATGCCAGATCAGGTTCCAAGGGTCTTAAAGCTTTTGCTTTAATCTCAGCCTGCAAACAGGCACCCCCAGCGGATTTAATTTCTATTAAACTATAAAAAGACTACTGATATATATTTCCCCCGGCCTTATTAAATTCCTCAGCTTTTTCTTCCAGTCCCTTCTTTATCGCTTCATTTGTTTCAAGCTGATGTTCTTTTGCATAATTCCGGATATCCTGAGAAATTCTCATACTGCAAAACTTTGGCCCGCACATGGAACAAAAATGAGCTGTTTTTGCACCTTCAGCCGGCAGTGTTTCATCATGAAATTCCAAAGCACGCTCAGGATCCAAAGAAAGATTAAATTGATCTCTCCAGCGAAATTCAAAACGGGCTTTTGACAGGGCATCATCCCTTTTTTGCGCTCCAGGATGTCCCTTTGCCAGATCTGCAGCATGAGCGGCAATTTTATACGTGATGACACCCTCGCGCACATCGTTTCTATTTGGCAAACCCAAATGTTCTTTAGGTGTAACATAGCAAAGCATTGCCGTACCATACCAGCCTATCATGGCAGCCCCGATTGCAGAGGTAATATGGTCATAGCCCGGAGCTATATCAGTCGTAAGGGGTCCGAGTGTGTAGAATGGTGCTTCTTTACAGATTTCCAATTGTTTATCCATATTCTCTTTGATTAAATGCATTGGAACATGGCCAGGTCCCTCGACCATTACCTGGACATCATGTTCCCAGGCAATTTTCGTCAGCTCTCCAAGTGTTTCGAGCTCTGCAAATTGAGCCTCGTCATTTGCATCTGCAATCGATCCCGGCCTCAGTCCATCCCCCAGGGAGAAGGCCACATCATAAGCTTTCATGATCTCGCAAATTTCTTCAAAGTGCGTATATAAAAAGTTCTCTTTATGATGATGCAGGCACCATTGAGCCATAATGGATCCGCCTCTCGACACAATTCCGGTCAAGCGTTTTGCCGACAGCGGCACATACCTCAAAAGGACACCTGCATGAATGGTAAAATAGTCAACCCCCTGCTCTGCTTGTTCGATTAGGGTATCCCTGTATACTTCCCACGTAAGATCCTCGGCAATGCCATTAACCTTTTCAAGGGCCTGATAAATGGGAACAGTACCGACCGGAACGGCAGAGTTTCTGATAATCCATTCGCGTGTAGTATGAATATTTTTGCCTGTAGACAGATCCATAATTGTATCCGCTCCCCATCGGGTAGCCCAGGTCATTTTCTCTACCTCTTCTTCAATTGAGGATGAAACAGCCGAGTTTCCAATATTCGCATTAATTTTTACATGAAAATTTCTTCCGATAATCATTGGCTCTGTCTCAGGATGATTGATATTGGAAGGAATTATCGCCCGCCCTCTTGCTACTTCAGACCGCACAAATTCCGGTTCCATATTTTCCCGAATAGCTATAAACTCCATCTCCGGGGTAATGATCCCCTTTTTGGCATAGTGAAGCTGGGTGACATTCTTCCCTTTTTTCGCTATCAATGGCTTGCGGTTTAAGCCAGGAAAGACTTTATGATTGGCACGCGGATCACCTTCATTGAGGTAGCCATTGTCCTCGGGCTTTACTTTCCGCCCATCATATTCTTCTACATCCGCTCGTTCCCGAATCCACCGGCTTCTCAGAGCGGGAAGCCCTTTCTTTAGATCTGCCGTATATTGAGGATCCGTATATGGTCCGCTCGTATCATATACACGAACCGGCTCATTGACCTCTTCACCAAACGTTCCGGCAGTGGGGCTTAATTCTATCTCTCGCACCGGAACCTTTATATCAGCCCTGGAACCCTTCACATATACTTTTTTGCTGCCAGTAAAGCTTGACATAATAGAAATACTCTCATGATTTAAAGAACTTGCAGTCATTAATCATCTCTCCCTTATTAAAAATGTAAGGACGAGACCTGGAACCAAGGAAGTGCCATATATGTAAAAAAGCCGGTCCACATAAAGATGGACCGGCTTAACCGCAGATGTCTTTGCACAAAGAAACTTTTGCACATTCTAACTTCCCCACGCTGGTATGATCCAGATCAGGTCCAAAGAGTCAAGAAACCTTAGCGCGTTTCTTTCTCAGCCCAAGCTATTGGGCACCCCTAGTTATTGCTATTAAATTCAATTTTAGTATACAGAATTGCGGTAACAAAGGAAAGGAATTTTTTCAGAATTCTGCCAGATAAAAAATGTTGTCTTTATTTTGCTCCTAAACTCGTTTTCCTTAATTCAGGCTTTTTACTTGTGAATGAACAACAAAAACGCCTGCCAGCGGCAGCCGTTTTAAGTAATTTAATGAAGGTTAGTTCCCGTCAGATTCCTCATCATTCATATCCATATCACTTTGATCCATACTCTCTTCATTTTGCGGTGATTCTTCATTCATGCCGGGCTCCTCCATATCAGATTCTTCTGATGTGCCAGGATCCTGCATTTCACTATCTTCATTATTGTTTTCTTCCATCTGATTATCTTCCAATTCCACATCTTCCGTTTCCGGAGGCGGATCCTGTTCATCCGTTCCGCATCCTGCCAACAATAATCCTGCACTCAATGGAACTGATAGCCATAGCTTCTTATAATTCATGTATTGTCATCTCCTTTTGCAGTATTATGTTTCTTTAAGACCTTACCCTTTTGGCAGGAGGCCAAACTTTTCTGATCTCTAATAGCCCATCACCCGATTAAATCCCTAGTATCTGCAAATACTATCCCTGCCACAATTACTGGAGGATGAATTATGAAAATACTTTTCTCCCTTATATTATTTAGCTTTCTGGGAATGCCTCTATACGGCGGACAGCCTGCAGAAAAAGAACAATGGGATCAGCAGGGTCTTTCTGAAGAATATCACGGCCATGTTGAAGAACGTACAGAAGCACCATACAAGCAAATTCAATTGCTGGGCATTAATGATTTCCATGGACAGCTGAATGTCACTCGGCAGGTTAACGGCAGACCAGCAGGACGCGCAGATTACCTCGCTGCCTATTTGCGGCAGCGTGCTTCTGAAAATGAAAACACCATTATGCTTCATGCTGGAGACATGATTGGAGCCAGTCCGCCAGTATCCGCTCTTCTGCGGGATGAACCGACTATTGAATTTTTGAATAAGATGGGGTTTGATATTGGCACTATCGGCAATCATGAATTTGACCGGGGATCTGAAGAACTGCTTCGCCTGCTAAGTGGCAGCAGCCCTTCAGCAGCAAAAGATTATTCCGGATCCCAATTCCCATGGATTGCGTCCAATGTAATCAGCCAAAAGTCAGGCAAGCCCTTCCTTCCTCCATATAAAATAGTAAACGTCAGCGGAATCCCAATTGGATTTATCGGAGTCATCATGAAAGAAACACCGGCTCTTTCAGCACCTGACAGTATGAAAGAACTGATCTTTATCGATGAAGCTGAAGCCATCAACAAGTATGCCCGAGAACTTAAAAAACAAGGAGTAAGAGCCATTGTGGTACTGGCGCATGTCCCTGGAAAATCAAAACTCAATGGGGAGCATGCCAGAGGCCAGTTAATAGAGTTAGCCCATCAGGTGGATGACGAAGTGGATATTATGTTCGGAGGCCATAGTCATGACTATCTGAACAGTGTGGTGGATGGAAAGCTTCTTGTACAGGCCTACTCATATGGCACTGCCTTTTCTGATGTAGATATAGAAATAGATCCCCAGACAAAGGATATTGTCCGCAAGCACGCTGAAATTGTAAATGTTTTTCAAGAGAATATCCAGCCCGCAAGCGACATAACCAGGATGATCGAGCGCTATGAAAGAAAAGTAGAATCCACTGTGAACAGATATATCGGCACTGCCGCAATCTCAATCACAGCCGAACAAAACAGAAGCGGTGAATCAGCCCTGGGCAATCTTATTGCCAATTCCCAGCGGACAGCGATGAACACAGATTTGGCTTTCATCAATCCAGGAGGAATCCGGGCAGACATTGACGCCGGCCGTGTTACTTGGGGAAACTTATTTGTCGTCCTTCCCTTCAGCAATCAACTGGTCAAAATGAACCTGACAGGCAGCCAAATTCGTGATGTCCTCAAACAGCAATGGAAGCCAAATACAACAAGAATTCTTCAGATCTCTGGACTCACTTATACTTGGGATGACAGCAAGCCTAGAGGTGAAAAAATAAATGATATATATCTGTCTGACGGAACATTACTTGATCCGAGCAAAAACTATTCGGTCGCTGTAAATACTTATCTCGCTGATGGAGGAGACAATTTTACAGTATTCCGAAAAGGGACAAACAGAGTGACCGGTCCAAGTGATATAGATGCACTAGTGGACTATATACAGAATTTAGCACAGCCATTCAGCTCCGCGATTGATGGACGCATAAAGAGAATAGACTGAAAAAGGACAGCCCCGTGACTGTCCTTTTTTCTTGTCCATTTAATACTAATAGCAGGACGGACATCATATTCTTCTATTAGGATCAGAAAGAAAGGAATAGGATAATGAAAAAGTATATTTATTTTCTCATGCTGTTCGGCGTCTTTTTTCCATTTTTCCATAAAACAGCCATTGTTTTTGAAAACTGGAGATTGTGTACAAATACATCCAAATTGATAGGGATCCGGCTTTATGGACTGGATTCAATGAGAAACCTCCTCATATCATCACTGGCGGCCCTGGTTGCTTATTTTTTCACCCAAATATTTATTGGCTGGGACAACAAACATAAAAGTTCTTAAACATATGGAATTGCAGCCTATTCATAAACTGTAAATTGCGGTTTAGTCGGATGGTCAATAACTAGAGCATCATTTGAAAATTTTAAGAGCTTTTTATACAAAACAAGATCTCCAAAACATCCAGCAGTCAATATCGCTCCTAATATCGATAATCCAGGCATATTCAGTACAATTCCAAGAACAAGGGGCAACAAGCCAGTCGGAATGAATGGCAGCATTAAAACCTTTTTCATTTGCTGAACAGTCACTGGCTGTTTGGCATGAGCATAAGCCACACCCAATTTCAAATTGACTCCCCAGGACATTTCGCTCCATGGAACACCGCCAATATAGCGAAAACCTGCCAGATGGATGGCTTCATGCAAAACAACTATAACAACCATACCAGCTAAAAATAATAGCATACCGATAAGATCAAAAGACATTTCCCCTCCTCCATAAATCACTGCATGTAAAAAGAGCACCCCAAATACCAGCACAATCGTTGCAATGAATAAATAAATCTGCAATTTCATCATTGAAATGGAAACAACCGTTTGTTTTCTATTATCCAACTTTCTCATCCCCTCAAGAAATAAGACCATATACAAATGTACGGAGAAAAAGTTAAAAAGTTTCAGATGTTTCCATTCTTTTACTCTCCTTCTTTTGCCTCATTCTCAAATTCTCACTTTTACCGATTGTGCCCAAATGGACCTAATGTACCCGAAAACACTGTTACCGGCATCAATAGCCTTGTATAATCAATTCAAGAACACTGTGAAAGGACTGTGATAAGGGAAGTGCTATATATCTGGGATATTGAAAAGATTATTTTACATACATTAAACGAACACCGCCTCAATATAAATTACGAGTTCAGCAATACACTTACTGCACCTATGAGCTACAACGTCTCAACGAATACAATTAAGTTTAACTATCTGAAAGTGAACGGCTACATAGCCAAAATCAACTTTAAAATTAAAGAACCCGATGAGAACCTGTTGAAATTGATGCTATACCATGAAATAGGCTATTATCTGGATTTCAAGAAAAACAAACATGATATAAGAACCCTAATGTATGGAGAAGATGACGAGAAAGAACAGCTCATGTCTGAAATAGAAAAAAACTCCTGGGATTATGGAAGAAAAATAGTTCCTGAACACCTCGTAAATGCCTATGATCATTTACGGGAATTGGATAAAATGTTCAGCTAGAAAAAAAATGCGCCTCATCAAGAGACGCATTTCTTTTTTAATTCGGCTCCACATGGACATGAACATCATATACCCCATAATCCTGCATCATCACTTTCTCAACATGTGTCGCAATATCATGGGCTTCCTTAATATCCAGTGTGGAATTAACGAGAATGACCACATCGATAACTTCATTGTTTCCATAGCTTCTGCCTTTAATATCTTTTATGCCTTTTACCCCATCTACTTTTTTGATGACATCCTGATAATGATTAATCTTTTTTTCATCAAATCCATCTGAAAGCTCATGGGAGGCTTGTACAAAAATATCCCATGCCGTTTTACATATTAATATCCCGACAATAATGGCTGTTAACGGATCAAGCCATGGCATGTTCAGTTGTGATCCAAAAATTCCGATGGCTGTGCCTATACTCACCCAGGCGTCTGAGATATTATCCTTAGCCGTTGCCATAACGGCCTTGCTGTTAATTTTAATGGCTAATTTTTTGTTGTAGCGGTACACAAAGTACATTACCGCTCCAGAAAAAACTCCCGTATATGCCGCAAAGATATCAGGAGATTCATTAACTCCTTCAAACATAGATGAAACAGCATTCAGCAGAACTTGAATGCCCACAGCAGCCATAATAAAGGACGCTACCATGGAAGCGATGGTTTCACTTTTCCAATGGCCATACCCATGATTTTTATCCGGCGGACGCTGGGAAATCCTAAGACCTATAAGCACTGCAATTGAAGCAATAATATCCGTTGTATTATTCAATCCATCCGCTTTCAAAGCAGCAGAATCACTCACATATCCAATTGTTAATTTTAGTACAGAAAGACATATATAAGCTGCAATACTAATAAACGCAGCACGCTCACCCAACTTAAGGTTTTGATACTTTTCCTCTTCCATGCCCTAGCCTCCTACTTTACCCTTGCTTATATTACCAAGCGGAATTCGGGTGGGTCTAGAGCAATCTTTTTGTCTATTATTAAATAAATAAGCAAAGTGCAATTAAGTTGGACTAGTGAAAATTTAAGCCAGCCCTGAAATAGGCTGGCTTGATTTGTATCATTTTAATGTGCATAAGGGAATAACAGAAATTTGAACAACCTGAAAGAAACGGCCCTTCCTCCAAGAAAATCTAAGCCCTCTTAAGACTCGCTTCAAACAAATCGATAATTTCCAAAAATCTCTCTGCTTCTCTAAACGTATGGTCTGCCAGAAGAGGATGAATATTGCTTTTGATCCGGCACGCCTCTATTAATTCTCTGGCTGTTTTCTTAAAGTCCCTTAATGAAGCAACTGATACCTTATTCTCATTTAAAAAATGGCTAAGTATTGGTTTCGTTTCTGATTCAGGCTGCATAGAGTCAAGATCAACAGCTTGAAAGACCAATTGGTCAAAATCATGACTAAACTCTCTTGCCTGTTCTACCAGCTTTCTTTCCGAAGGATCTAGTAAATGGCCAATAAACTTAGCATGATCTGCCATGATCCTGAGAAAGAATACATTTTCTTCTATAATGGCTTCAGGTTTTGGTGCGAGTATCCCTGAGTTTAGGTCTTTTAATCGATTTGCAAAGTATGCAGCTTCTCTGCTGATATGGTCAATCAATAATGGAAAATTATTTGAACGGATTTCGCATCTTAGTGTCAGCCCCAGCACTTTCCTCTTATAGCTCCAGATGGCAGCAGCTGCTTGATAAACCTCGTTATTAAATGCTCGAACCTGGCTTAGTTCTGAGTTGATTGTAAATCTGGCCAGCTTTTCCTCGATTCTTTCAAATAGAGCGATAAATTGCTGTGCTTCGGCGATTAATTGTTTTTGTTCATAGGTAAACCCTAAACTTAAAAATAGTGCATGTTCTTTCATAATCCTGGACCAAAATTTAATTTCATCCAGCGATCTAACGACTATTGGATCCGCCATGTCATCCCCTCCCCAATTACTCACTCCTTCTCATATATATTTATGATCTTCTGCCTTTATTCTATTTTATTGAAGCAGGTAAACCAGCTGAAATTGTACGAACTGCTTCCAAGACGCCAGCAGTCATTCTATTACTCATATTTTGAAAAATCCATGAAATAGCTATAAATCAAGTAAATAACCATTGCAAACGCGGTTGAGATAAAACCCCATCCCAGCGTAATCTGCTCGATGACCAAATAATTATTGCAAAGCTGTACAGGGGACCAGATATATAGCCATCCCAGGGCTAAAAATAAGATAGTAAAGAAAATAATGAGAGCATGCTTCCAAAATGGACTTAGCTTTGGCCAGCTGTCCCGCAATGGAACCCCAGCCAAAAAAGGAAGCGAAATAAATTTAAAAGCTTCAATACTTGTAAGCGTCAAGGCTTCATCCATTGTCCTGGGCAGAGACCAATAAACCATAATGATCGAAAACAGCAAAATACCAGGGACTCCATTTTCATTCCAATTTGAAAAGAATTTCTGAAAGCGATTTTGAAAGAATTTCGCCATGAATAAACCCGAGATCACCAGTAGAGGCATTTGCATATGCATATGGGTAATCATAATGGACTCCAGCAAATTAGCTACTGGCGGGAGAATCAGTGTTAGAAGCAGCAGGAATCCATATACTGATGGCTTCATCATTTTTCCCCTCCACTTTGCAGAATCTCTGTTACCCGATCAGCCGCCTCTTCAATCAGTGTGTAATCCATAACTTCTACTAACTGTCCTTTTGGATTCACCAGATAAAAAGCCGAGTTATGTGCAAAATTGCCGTATTCATCTGGAATGACAACGACTCCAAATCCGTCCAGTAAAGACTTAAGTTCCTGCTGATCCGGAATCCTGGCCATTCTCCAGGTTTCTCCGTCACTTCCAAAGGCCTTCCGGTAAGTATCCAATGTTTCCGGATCATCCCTCTCCGGATCAAAACTGATGCTCAGAAACTGAATATCATTTCCGATGTACTCTTCCGGAGTCCGTTTATATACTTCAGACATATTAACCTCCAGTTCAGGACAAACAGTACCGCATGAAGTATATAAAAAGGTAATAAACACATATTTCTCTTCGAATTCTGAGAAAGAAAAGATCCTCCCGTTATTATCTTCAAGTGTTACATCCGGGAATTGAGGCTTATCATCCATTAACTGATTAATTCTGGCTGTTTCGGCAGTGAAAGCCTGAAACCCATCTGTGCCAATGTAAAACAGGACCACACCAAACACCAGTATCAGCAAGCTTGAAAGCACCGTTCTATTTTTTGGAAACATGATTCCTCACTTCCTTTTAAAGAAAGAGACAGCCCAGCAGCCGAGCTATCACTCTACCCTTACCAGGTTTTATATGGAGGTGAACCTGGAGGTGCATTGACTATAAAATCGACCAATGGAATGACGTAAGCCATGCCGACAAGGACAAACATACACACAATCCATAATCCCCAGCGCTCTGTCCATCTAGGTGTTGGCGCTTCATCCTCTTCCACTTCCGCAACAGGGAATTCTGTGTTTCCTTTTGGTGCAAAGAACATGAGGTAGAATACAGCATATACCTGCATAAGTACACCGATCATAAGAAGGCTACCACCGATAGCCAGGAAGAACAGATAAGGATCCCAGCTTAAAGCAGTCGCATTGTCAAAGTATGTTGAATAGGAAGTTCTTCTTGGAGAACCCAGCAGACCCACCCAATGCATCGCTCCGGACATGATGATCATACCGAGCGTCCATATGATCGTTTGTATAACCCCAAGTTTATTGATCTGCGGTGTAAGCACTCTTTTTGATACATAAGGAATGAGCCAGTAGCTGATGCCGAAGAACGTCATGACCACAGACATGCCAAGTGTTAAGTGGAAATGACCGACAATCCACATTGTGTTATGAACAACCTGGTTCAATTGGTTTGTGCTTTGTACTATTCCACCCGCTCCGGCAGGAATAAAAGCAGCCATCGCGATAAATGGCGCGAGAAACCGAACATCTCCCCATGGAAGTTTCTTATACCAGCCGACAAGACCTCTTCCTCCTTTCTTTCTCGCTGTACGCTCAAATACCGCAAACATAGCATAAGCAGTCATTAATGAAGGAAAACCAATCGCCAAACTCATAAACACGTGCATGTATTTCACAGGTTCAGAAATACCAGGATCAATAATCTGATGATGGAAACCGCCGGTAATATTCATAATTACTAGTGCAATAACTACAATTCTTGTTAAAAGGTCATTCCATCTTCGGCCGCCAATAACCTTCGGCACTATGACATACCAGGCAGAGACCGCGGTTAAATACCAGATGTTAACCAGCGTATGGCCGAACGCCCAGAACAGCGTGCGTGCAACCATGACATTTATTGTCTCCATCCATCCAAAAGCCCAAGGGATAATGGTAAACACCTCAATGGCTACAGGTATGCTGCCAAAGAATAAGAGAACAAATACACCGGTAGCAAAGAAAGAAAGAATAGGGACATGCTGGCCGGGATTCCTCTTTCGCCAGCTAGCCACATTAATAAAGGCACCAAAGGCGCACATCCATACACCCAATACAATGAAGACTAAGCCGATATAGAAAATAGGTGAAGCAGCCATTGGCGGATAAAAAGTATACATAACAGATGCTTCATTCATTAAAATCGGAATCACAGCTAGGACAAATCCGAAAATCTTCATCCAGAAGCCAATCCAGGCCATCATTCTTACCTTAGGAAGCAGTCCTCCCAGCGTATGCGATAATCCAGCATAAAAGTAACCAATTGTGAAGAAAGCCGACAGTACGACTACCAGAAGCAGACCGTGAGCTGTAAGAACCTGATAATAGTTCAGCCATGCCGGCAATTCCAGCATTCCAGCCCGGTTCATCCCTTGCAAAAGTCCAAGTATTCCCCCCAGCAGGATGGCTAAGAAAGCAACAGATAAATATGATTTCGTTATTTTTGCATCCTCCAGGCTAATTCCCATAACTTTATTTGCTTTATCCTTAAAAGCTTGTGTTTTTCCTGTTTGCTTAATAACAGTTTCCACCATCTATCCCCCCTTTATTTCACCGTAATGGTGGTGCTCATCATCTGATGGCCCGCACCGCAGTACTCATTGCAAAGAACCAAATATTCACCTGGCTTATCAAATTTCTGAGTGATCTTTTGTACATAGCCAGGCACAACCATTGTATTTAAGTTCGTGTCGGCAACCTGAAAGCCATGCACGACATCTTTTGATGTCATAGTAAAATGAACCGTTGATCCTGCAGGCACTTCAATTTCATTTGGGGTAAAGCTGAATACCTGAAGGGTCATAACCACTTCATACTCATTGTCGCCTATCTTCTTAATCCCGGGATTATTAAACGGCTCTGTCTCATCCACTTTTTGAGGATCAATTCGCTCTCCATAGCTTGGCGGCCCCATCTCCAGGGCGAATGTCTGATAGCCCGTAATCAGCATGAATCCAATAATCATTCCAAAGCTTAATATCAGCCATATCTTCTCCGACCGATGCATCATTTTTTATCCCCCCTATAATCTGGCCATGTAAAGACCATACACAATTAAATAAGTAACAAAGATCCCAAGTCCCACAACTGTAACTGAAAAGAACGTACCCCTTAGAGAGTTATGTTCCTTTAAACTGCTTTGGCCCACTTTTCGCGTTTCCACCTTCCATCAGCTCCTTAGCTTTGTTACCTACATCATAGTTGAGAAGGGTTTTCATAAAAGTGAAATGAATCACACTAATTTTAAATATCTCGCAGGCAAAATGCTGAAATACTAGCAAAAACATAGTAATATCAAGGCTTTCTTCCATTGAATTCTGTACTGGCAAGCATAACGATTCACAAATAGTTCACATAAACTCACCTGATTTAGAAAATCACGCAATCCTCTTAAATCTGGCTTTAAAGATATAAATGTAATATATATAAATTGATCCAATAACGGTTCTATAAAGGGGTTATCAAACACAAAAAAAACTAATTCCTATTGGAATTAGTTTGAAAATGGTATGTATAATGGTGGGCCTAAATGGACTCGAACCATCGACCTCACGCTTATCAGGCGTGCGCTCTAACCAGCTGAGCTATAGGCCCATATGTTGGAGCGGGTGAAGGGAATCGAACCCTCATCATCAGCTTGGAAGGCTGAGGTTTTACCACTAAACTACACCCGCATATGAATATGGTTTGGAGGCAACACCCGGATTTGAACCGGGGATGGAGGTTTTGCAGACCTCTGCCTTACCACTTGGCTATGCTGCCTTAAAAATGGCTGGGCTAGCAGGATTCGAACCTGCGAGTGACGGAGTCAAAGTCCGGTGCCTTACCGCTTGGCTATAGCCCAATAATAAATAATGCTGTCAAAAGAATAATGGGGCGATTGATGGGAATCGAACCCACGAGTGTCGGAGCCACAATCCGATGCGTTAACCACTTCGCCACAACCGCCACTATCCTACTGGCAGGGGTAGTAGGAATCGAACCCACATCAAAGGTTTTGGAGACCTTCGTTTTACCATTAAACTATACCCCTATATAAATGGTGGAGGGGGGCAGATTCGAACTGCCGAACCCGAAGGAGCGGATTTACAGTCCGCCGCGTTTAGCCACTTCGCTACCCCTCCAAGTCTGAAAAGACTTAGGAAATGGTGGCTCAGGACGGAATCGAACCGCCGACACAAGGATTTTCAGTCCTTTGCTCTACCGACTGAGCTACTGAGCCATATAATATTTTTTTCCCTAAAGCTAAATACATGTGCTTCAAAGCCCTGCGTTCTTTGTTGCAGATTTTAAAAGCATGCTATTCGATGATGTTGAAGCTTCGCAGCTGCCTTCTTTTAAAATCCTCTACCGACTGAGCTACTGAGCAATATATTTTTAATTTTTTAAAAATGGCGGTCCGGACGGGACTCGAACCCGCGACCTCCTGCGTGACAGGCAGGCATTCTAACCAACTGAACTACCGGACCAGATTGCGGGGGCAGGATTTGAACCTGCGACCTTCGGGTTATGAGCCCGACGAGCTACCGGACTGCTCCACCCCGCGATAGTATTATTAATGTGATTTTTCCATGCTCACATCTAGCATTTTATCTCGCAGCTTATTCAATGAAGTACCGCCCCGATTTCAGAAAGATTATTCAAGCAGCAGCTCAATCGGTGCGCTGAAGTAATTCCTTCGAAGTTTATTCGGGCGTGCTCCACCCCGCGATAGTATTATTAAATGAAATATGGAGGAGGAAAGGGGATTCGAACCCCTGCGCGGTTTGACCCGCCTGTCGGTTTTCAAGACCGATCCCTTCAGCCGGACTTGGGTATTCCTCCGATGTAATAAAAAATAATCATATTGGTAGCGGCGGAGGGGATCGAACCCCCGACCTCACGGGTATGAACCGTACGCTCTAGCCAGCTGAGCTACACCGCCGAAATGATTATATATTTATGGTGGAGCCTAGCGGGATCGAACCGCTGACCTCCTGCGTGCAAAGCAGGCGCTCTCCCAGCTGAGCTAAGGCCCCATGTAATAATAGAAGTGTCTCTGGTCGGGAAGACAGGATTCGAACCTGCGACCCCTTGGTCCCAAACCAAGTGCTCTACCAAGCTGAGCTACTCCCCGTAATATGGCGCGCCCGAGAGGA
>NZ_JAFKOJ010000012.1 GCF_017303275.1 Bacillus sp. NTK034
TCGACTTGCATGTATTAGGCACGCCGCCAGCGTTCGTCCTGAGCCAGGATCAAACTCTCCATATAAGAGTTGATTAAGCTCATAAGTTGTCTTTTCAAATAAAGACTAAAGAATTAACGTTGACGTTTCTGTTTTGTTTAGTTTTCAAAGAACTAATGCGCTAACTTCTTTCGAAGTGACAACGAAATTTATCTTATCATCTTCTCGTAGAGAAGTCAACAATCTTTTTTTACTTTTTTCTGTTTGATGTCCAAACAGTTTTGAAAGCTTCTATTTGTTGCCTCCGCTCAGCGAATACCTCTAAGCGACAAAAACTATCTTACAATAATATAGACCCAGTAGTCAATACCTTAAATAAAAAAATGCATGCTCAATATTTTTTTTACAATTCCTGCGTGCATACAGCTTTACTTCTTTAAAGAATATACCTTTTAGCCCAGTTTTCCATAATGTATAGCATTTCAGCGCTCAATGGCTTTGAAAGACTCCCTTTATAAATTGACTTCAGCTTTATCATAGAAGTTTCTTCTTCCTGGTCCCTAAGGAGATGGTTCATCTTCAGCACATTATAGCTCTCAGCTGGACCATTCACTTTTTCAGCAAAATGATGCACATGATCAGGGTTTACTTGAACATCCTTCTTCCCGGTAATTGCAAGAACGGGACATGTAATCGCGGCCAAATCTTCTTTCATATTATATTGAAAATGCTCACGTGCCCATTTTGCATTAATCTTTGTAAATCCTTTCTTCATCACCGTCTCTTCAGATTCCATCATCTCATCAAAAACCTTTTTTTGTTTGGAGGCAGCTGTTTTATGAACTTTTAAAGCACGAAGAAGGACGCCATTAACTCCCTTCATCTCTTTAACTTCCTCTTCCAGCAGTCTTGCTTGTAATTCGGAAGCCTTTCTTATATTATCCGCCTGACCGGCAAGCAGGATAATTCCCGCAGCATCCGCCTGCCTATTAATAGGAGGAATTAAAGAGCATCCTTCGCTATGACCCAGCAGAAAAATTCTTTCAGGGTCGATTCCCGGCAGTTCTCGCGCCGTCTTCACAGCGGCTATCCCATCGTTAACTAAATCCCACATTCCTGTTTCATAAAAATCACCGTTGCTCGCACCTGCTCCCCGCTTGTCATATCTTAGAACCGCCACCCCAATGGATGAAAAAAAATCAGCAAGCATCTTATAAGCATTCATCTGCATAACCTTTGCATTGCCATCCCTGTCAACTGGGCCTGAGCCGTGAAATATAACAACAAGAGGAAGCTTTCCTTCTGACTCTTTCAGAAAGCTCACTGTTCCCTTTAGATTTACATCTGAATTGAAATCAATCTCACGTTCTTTCATTATCAATCACCCCTATGCAGCGACTTTACGTATAAGACGCTTACTAATAAATAAAGTTCAGTTTTTTTATAATTTTTTTTGAGGCAATACTAAAAGTAAATCTTATTTGCAGCAGAAAGGATTGATTTCATGCCAAAGAAAACAGCTTCAGCAGGCAGCGGCGAGGAGACCAAATTAGATACTGCAGGATCATCAAACTCAATGGAAAAAAGTGAAAATGAAGTCAGCAAGCTGAATCGGATGTTAGCTGCTGTTTTAAATTATCTATCGGATGATGAGGTGGAAGAAATCGATATCGAATATCTGCTTGCAAATACGGAAGGCCTCCGGGAATGGTGGGACCGATATAGGGAAAATAATAAGAAACAAATCGAGGAAGAAATAAAAAAATCGCTTGGCTCTTTATCGCTGGAGGAGCTCGAGAGTATCCGCGAACAAATAAAGAGTAAATAGCTCAGCCACATAAAAAAGACTCGTTTGCCTAAAGCATACGAGTCCTGGTTTTTTTATTGTTCCACAAGCTCTCCGCCTGTTAATTCAATATGCCCTTCCCCCCAGTTGCACATTGCATCCAGGATCGGGCGAAGTGACCATCCATAATCTGTTAACGAATAGACAACCTTAGGAGGGACTTGATCAAAAACAGCACGGTTAACAACACCATCCGCTTCAAGCTCGCGCAGCTGCTGAGTCAGCATTTTTTGTGTAATCCCGGGCATAAGCCGTTTAAGCTCGCTAGTTCGCTTTTCACCTTTAATTAAATGGCACATAATTACAACTTTCCACTTCCCGCCAATCACATCTAATGTAGCTTCTACCGGAATATTGTATGCCAACTTCCTTCCCCCTCTGTTTGACAGGTACTAAAAAGTACCTACATTACTTTAAAGTGCGTACTGTTCATATAGAATCATGCCATCCATAATAGCATAAGGAAGCTTAAAACAAAATGGTGAAATTGACCATAGGTTACTTTTTAGTGCCTGCATTACTTTAAAGTACGTACTGTTCACCATGTTTGCCATGCTCCATAATATCTTTCATCAAGACTGTATGGCCAAGGCGCCTGGCTATGATGTCTTTGCTCCATCCCAAACTTTAAATATAAGGGGGATTCATTGCCAATGAGTTCTATTGCTATAGATACACAAAAAGAAAAAGGCGGCACTCCTGCCCTGCTTGCACTCGCAATTAGTGCATTCGGAATTGGAACCACAGAGTTTGTTCCTGTTGGGCTGCTGTCGACCATTTCAGGTGATTTGGGAATTTCCATAACATTGGCTGGTTTATTAATTTCCGGCTATGCCATGGGAGTTGCCATTGGAGCACCTGTACTAACTGCTTTGACCAGTAAAATGAACAGAAAGTCACTGCTCATGGGATTAATGATTTTGTTTATCATCGGAAATTCCGTCGCAGCCGTCTCCACCTCTTTTGCCCTTTTGCTGGCTGCACGTTTCATTACAGCTTTTTCACACGGCATTTTTTTTTCAATCGGCTCGACCATTGCCGCTGATTTAGTTCCTGAGAACAAACGCGCCAGTGCGATTGCCTTTATGTTCACTGGTTTAACTGTCGCAACCGTGACAGGTGTACCGCTCGGAACGTTTATCGGGCAGACATTTGGCTGGAGAGCTACTTTCTGGGGAGTGGCGCTGCTTGGGGTAATTGGAATTATCGCCAGTGCCATTCTTGTTCCAAAAGACCTAAAACAAGCACCGGCTTCCAGATTCAGTGAACAGCTGAAAATTCTAAGCAGCGGAAAACTGCTTTTAGCTTTTAGCATTACCGCATTGGGATATGGCGGAACCTTCGTTGCTTTTACCTACCTGACTCCGCTTCTCGAAGATGTAACAGGTTTTAGCGCAAAATGGGTGAGCATCATTCTGCTTGCTTACGGAGTGGCCGTGGCAATCGGCAATGTTCTTGGCGGAAAAGCTTCTGACAAAGATCCATTAAAGGCATTGTTTTGGATGTTTGCTCTGCAAGCCATTATTCTGGGCCTGCTAACCTTTGCAGCACCTTTTAAAATTATTGGGCTTATTGCTATTTTTCTAATGGGCTTATTTGCTTTCATGAATGTGCCAGGCCTTCAAATTCTGGTGGTAAACCTGGCTGAGAAATATGTTCCTTCTGCGGTCAATGTTGCTTCCGCTTTAAATATTGCAGCTTTTAACATCGGAATTGCCATTGGCTCATTTGCCGGGGGACTGATCGTCGATTCTATCGGCTTAATTCACACACCGTGGATTGGCGGAGTAATGGTGCTTGGGGCTGTAATTCTGACGGGATGGCTAAAAAAGCTTGAAAAACAAACTAACTAATTAATTAAGGAGTGTCTTATATGAATAAACTATCTTTATCAAGTACTGCATCACTTGCAAATGGAGTTAAAATGCCCAGGATTGGCCTTGGTGTATTTAAAGTGGAAAAGGAAGAAGAACTATTGACCGCTGTTAAAGCAGCAATTGAAATTGGCTATAGAAGCATCGACACAGCTTCCATCTACGGAAACGAGGAATGGGTGGGAGAAGCCATCCGCCAGTCTGGCTTTAATAGAGAGGAACTTTTTATCACTTCAAAAGTGTGGAACTCTGACCAGGGCTATGAAGCAACCCTTAAGGCATTTAACACCTCATTGAAAAAAATGGGACTTGAATATCTTGACCTTTATTTGATCCATTGGCCTGTTGAGGGAAAATACACAGAAACTTGGAGAGCACTGGAAGATTTATATAAAGAAGGTAAAATCAAAGCGATTGGCGTCAGTAACTTTCAGATCAGCCATTTAGAAAATCTATTGAAAACAGCTGAAATCAAACCAATGATTAATCAAATTGAATTGCACCCGAAATTGGCACAAACTGAACTTCGTGACTTTGCTGCCAAACATGATATGCACATTGAAGCGTGGGCCCCACTAATGCAAGGCGGATTATTCGAAAACGGGGTCCTGCATGAACTGGCTGCAAAACATGGAAAATCCGTTGCTCAAATTGTCCTAAGGTGGCACCTGCAAAACGGCATTATCGTCATCCCTAAGTCAACAAAACCTCATCGCATCAAAGAAAATGCAGATTTATTTGATTTTGAACTTTCTCAGCAAGAGATGGAATTGATTGATTCCTTAGATGCACATTTACGTGTTGGACCAGATCCCGACAATTTTGATTTCTAAATATAAGGAGACGAGGTGCATCAGGCTCCTCGTCTTTTCTTATTAACATGATCAGGTTACTAAATAAAACAGCCCCTAATGAACAAGATAAGAAGAAACAAGTTAAGTTATTTGAGAAAGATCCAGTGAGACAAAGGGGGTTCCTGCACAATGATTTTTTTTATTTACCTCGTGATCAATATGTTCGTATTGTTTCTTTTTATTAAACTAAAGAAACATCTGCATATATTGGAAACCTTCGTCTATTGGATGTTGAGCTCCTATCTCTTTCAAAATTTTTCAGCCCTTTGCTATATGAACTTCAAAACTCTCATCATTCCGGAACAACTAAGCTATGAATTCTCCCATTTCCTTAACCGAATTTTGCTATTCCCTGCCTTCATGGTCCTTTTTTTGAACTATTTTCTTATCCAGAAAGCATACAAGAGAAAGCTCCTCTTAATAATCTTTTTTATCTTGATCTTAGGGGGACTGGAGTGGCTTGGGCATAAAACAGGAGTGCTGATCCATATTCATTGGAAAATTTGGTGGTCATCTACTTTTTGGCTGCTGTCACTGCTTATTTTAATCGGCTTTATGAATTTTTTCCGGAAGATACTATATAGAGGAGTCTAGGCTGTATGAATGTAACATTTGATTGGAATGAAGGGTTCTTTATTTTGACTTCTGCAATTGTCATACTCTTATTTCTGCCGATCCGAAAGTACTTTCCTCCAGTTTTAGTTATAATCATATGGGTTTATAACCTTGCATTGGTTGCGACCATTGATTACTTTCTGCTGGCCACCCCTTTTCGGATGTATATATTTGGTGACAACCCTACTTATGAACTATCGGGAGCCCTTTTTCATTTTTTCATGTATCCCTGTTCCGCTCTGATTTTTTTATTTGGCTATGACCGCTGGGAACTCTATGGCAAGAGGTCTATTTGGTACATACTGGGCTGGAGTTCATTTTCCATAGTCTTTGAATGGCTTACTGTTAAAAATCATGCACTGACCTATACAGGATGGAAACTGGTCTATTCAATCCCGGTTTATCCGGCAGCGGCTGTCTTGCTCATTATTGTGTTTCGCTTTGCAAAAAAGAGACTTATGGATCCCGAGCTTGAGGCGTCTTCCAAAATAAATTAAAAAAGCAAGGAATGCCCCTGCTCTTTTCAATTTATTTAGTTGTTTTTAAAAGCGGCAATGTAATCTCTATTAATGTACCTTCACCAATCTTGCTTTTATAAACGATGCTTCCATGATGCTGCTTAATGATCTTATGGCAAATCATAAGTCCCAGGCCAGTCCCTTTTTCTTTTAATGTATAAAAAGGTTCACCAAGTCTCGGGAGAAATTCGTCAGGGATTCCACAGCCCTGGTCCTGAAAGGAGACAAGACATCCCTCGTCATTATTATCTGTGAGGGAAATTTCAATATCCCCTCCATTATCCATAGCCTCCATTGCGTTTTTTAAGATATT
Organism: Bacillus sp. NTK034; assembly: GCF_017303275.1. Lineage (GTDB taxonomy): Bacteria > Bacillota > Bacilli > Bacillales > Cytobacillaceae > Cytobacillus. Next base: position 6,000 of record NZ_JAFKOJ010000012.1, read on the forward strand.
CAAAAAAACCTGCTTTATTTGATTTTTTTCACATGAAATTAAAAAATCACCATCTGCAAAATTCAGCTTGAACTGGATACCGTTCATATTCGCCTGAGGGGATAATAACTCTACTGTATTCTCTATAATATCTGTTAAATCAGCGGTGTCCATTTGTATGGCCTGCGGCTTTCCAAGCGAAAGCATTTCAGTGGTGATATTTTCAATGCGTTCCAATTCGCTAAGCAGCAATTCATTAATTTGGCTATTGTCGCTCCTATAAAGCTGCAGGAACCCTTTGATGGTTGTAAGCGGGTTTCGGATTTCATGGGCTACCCCGGCTGCGAGCTCCCCGACTATCGATAATTTCTCAGACTGCAAAAGAAATTCCTCTGCTTTTTTCCGCTCGGAAATATCTCTGCTGATCATAACAACATGCTCGATTACACCCTTTTCACCTTCAACCGGCATACAGCGTGATTCAAATTCAATCCAATGGCCCTCTCTGTGTTTTAGGCGGAACTCCATTGCCATGCGCTCATTATTTTCGAATATCCTTTGCATGCCAGCCTGGAAATTATCCGCTTCATCCGGATGAATAACAACATCCACTTCCAGCTTTTGCAGCTCCGGCACTTCATATCCTAAAACAAACTCATGTGATGGTGACAAATAACTCAAACTGCGATCCCTGTCCATTACCGCAATTAAGTCTGATGTATTTTCAGCGATCAGCCGGTATTTAGACTCACTTTCTTCCAGCGTCTTTTCCATCCGTTTTTTTTCTGTGATGATTCGTATCAATCTTTCATAGGATTCAATCAGTAAACTCCCAACAATGACACCAAGACCCACAAACAGAATATATTGCAGATGAAAAATAGGCTTGTCCCTAAAAACGTTAAAAATGATCGGCACCGTTATAATATAAATGACACAATATACACCATATAATATGGCCGTTTTTCTAACCGCCTTTAGGTGGCGGCTATATCTATGTATGACTGCAAAAGCAATCAAAATAAGGGATAATCCTATGATGGCTGGTAGCCAATTCTCACTGACTGCAAGCCTTGATACAAGGGCAATTATTCCGGTAATAAACCCTGCCCCTGGCCCCAAATAGGAAAATGCCAAAATCAGAATGGCGTAACGAATATCATAGGAATAACCCTGCTCGTTAAAAGATAAACCCACAAGAATGGCAGAAATAATTCCTGCATACAGGCCGCCCAAAAGATGCAGGTCCTTAAGCGGTTTATGATTGATAAACGAGCGGAGAATTAAAGGCACACTGACCAATAATGAAAAAATGGAGAGATTAACAATGTAGTCTAATAGTATCAATGAGGCTCCCACCTATTTTGAGAAATTCTTAATATTCTTTCTTTATCATAAACCAGAGGTGATGACCTTTCCACTACTATTTTAGGAGCCTCTAAAGGATATGCTGGAACTGATTTAAAAAGGGCCAATCCATGGAAGGATAGGCCCTTTTTCGTTACACTTTCTTCACAAACTCCGACTTCAGCTTCATGGCGCCAAAGCCATCGATTTTACATTCAATATCATGATCCCCATCAACGATGCGAATATTTTTAACCTTGGTTCCAATCTTAATTACAGAAGAAGTGCCTTTCACTTTAAGATCTTTAATGACTGATACCGTATCTCCATCAGTAAGTACATTCCCATTTGAATCCTTAATCACCTTTTCGTCCTCAAGACTGGTGATTTCTGATTCAGCTGTCCACTCATGTGCACATACCGGGCATACAAAGAGCAGCCCGTCCTCGTATGTATACTCTGAACTGCATTTCGGGCAATTAGGCAAGCTAGACATTTCGTTTTCCTCCATTACTCAGCATTTTTTTCCTTTTAGCCATGAATATGAATATCATGATTGCCGCAATAATAACGAATGCTAAAACAGTATATAAAATATATGTTGGATCTTCATTCACATCCTGTGGAATAAACCGATTGGCAATAGGGCCCGCAGACAAAAACAGGGGAATTATAATTGTAAACCATGTTCTTGTATAAATGGCAGAAACAATAAATATGACCGCACAAACTGCCACAATTACATTATTCTGAAAGGGCGTTGCTGTAAAAACCGGCTCAAACCCCTGTTTCTGATTCCAAAGTAAAACCATAATCATTAAGCCTGTCACAGCCACGCTGGCTCCTAATAGAAGAACTGCACTCCACTTGGAATGAAGAAATTTAGGCAGCACTCTGAAGATCAGAAGGCTATAAGCTCCAACTGCAATTGATCCTGCGATAACAGCGATCCAAAGTGTACCTTTGGATAATGAAAAGTTCCCTTCAATTGCAGGACCTACGCTGATATAAGCACCCAGCAGGATCATCAGCGGCAGCAGCCCCGCCATCTGACGATAATCGGTACTCATTGATTCTCCGATGCTTTTCATATATTGCTTTGGGCTATCTCCAATAATATGAGACACATCTTTCCCATCGGCTTCAGCTTCAATTAAATGCACTTCAAGCTCTTCTGTTATTTCATTTATTTCTTCATCATTTTTCCCTTTTGACATGAGATAAAAACGAAGCTCTGTCAAAAACTGTTCAGACTCTTTTGAGACCATTCTTCATACCCCCTTTTTATTCAATACATTGCCAACAGATGAACTAACCTGTTCCCAGCGCCCAATAAATAGCTCCAGCTCCTGCTCGCCTTTTTCAGTTAATGTGTAATATTTTCGTTTAGGTCCAGCTGTTGATTTTCGCAAAGTAGCACTGATCAGTCCTTCCTTTTGCATACGCAGAAGAAGCGGATAAATGGTGCCCTCGCTCAATGAACGAAATCCATATGACTCCAATTTCGCCGCCAATTCATACCCATATATCTCCCCTTCTTTAATTATGGCTAATAAACATCCGTCCAGAATTCCTTTTAACATTTGCGTGGTATCTGACATTGACCTTGCTCCTCCCACTACCTTGTATTGCAAGATATTTATCTGCAGTTAAATACCTTGCAATACAAGATATACTCTTACTTTAACTCTCACTTTGTTGTAATGCAAGGTATTTTTGTAAAAACCAGGTAATTTATTACTCTAATCAATCAAACATTTGATTGAACTATTTTTAATGCCATATCGATTGTTTTTAGCCGAAGAGGGGATAATAAGTTAATGTGGGCCAGTTCCTGATCATTGGCTGCCGTTTTTAAACACATTCTCAATTATAAACTTAAATCTCATATTAGTTGAGATTGATGCAGGCAAAAAAAGGGTAATTAATAGAAGAAAGAGTTATACTGTTATTAACGAGCTCAATGCCGTTTTGAAAGTTCCATTTCGTACTGATTCCACCCAAGAAAAAGCAGAATTAAACATTGGAGTCTTATTGGGTCATTTATAGTTTCCGCCCTCTAACCGAAAAGGAGCAAATTTTCACAGCTTATCCCTTGACAAAAAATATACCGTATATGATAATTATTACCGAATTAGAATTATTATTAAATAGTTCGCTATTTAATTAATAATCATATCACTCAACCATTTAAGGAGGAATTTAATCATGGCATTAATCGGTTCAGAAGTACTACCATTCGCAGCAAAAGCTTACCATAACGGTGATTTCATCGATGTTACTGAAGAAAACTTCAAAGGAAAGTGGAGCGTAGTATGCTTCTACCCAGCAGACTTCACATTCGTATGCCCTACTGAATTAGAAGACCTTCAAAATGAATATGCAACTTTAAAAGATATGGGTGCAGAAGTTTATTCTGTATCAACTGATACTCACTTCACTCATAAAGCATGGCACGATAACTCAGAAACAATCAACAAGATTGAATACGTTATGATTGGTGATCCTAACCAAAGAATTTCCCGCAACTTCGAAGTTCTGAACGAAGAAGATGGACTGGCTGAACGCGGAACATTCATCATCGATCCAGATGGCATCATCCAAACTGTTGAAATCAACGCTGGCGGAATTGGCCGTGACGCAAGCCAGGTTGTAAGCAAGCTTAAAGCAGCTCAATATGTACGCAACAACCCAGGTGAAGTTTGCCCGGCTAAGTGGAAAGAAGGATCTGAAACACTTAAGCCAAGCCTTGATCTAGTAGGTAAAATCTAAGGAGCACGATAATCATGTTACTTGATGCAGATATAAAAGCACAATTAGCTCAATATCTTCAGATGATGGAGGGCGAAATCCTTCTAAAAGTCAGCGCTGGATCAGATAAAGTATCCAGCGACATGCTGGCTTTAGTAGATGAGCTAGCCAATATGTCCTCCCACATTAAAGTTGAGCGCACTGAATTACAAAGGACGCCAAGCTTTAGTGTAAATCGTCCAGGTGAGGATACTGGCATTACCTTTGCCGGCATTCCTCTTGGACATGAATTTACTTCCTTAGTGCTTGCTCTGCTTCAAGTTAGCGGAAGGGCACCTAAGGTTGATCAGAAAGTCATCGACCAGGTGAAGAAGATTGAGGGCGAATATCGTTTTGAAACTTATGTCAGCTTAAGCTGCCACAACTGCCCTGATGTAGTACAGGCTCTTAACGTCATGAGTGTTCTTAACCCTAATATCTCACACACAATGATCGATGGTGCTGCTTACAAAGAAGAAGTAGATGCTAAAGAAATCATGGCAGTGCCGACAGTTCATCTAAATGGCGAATCATTCGGCAGCGGCCGTATGTCCCTTGAAGAAATTCTAGCGAAAATGGGGACAGGCCCTGACGCATCAGAATTTGCAGATAAGGATCCTTATGATGTGCTTGTCATTGGCGGCGGCCCTGCGGGATCAAGCGCGGCAATCTATGCTGCACGCAAAGGAATCCGCACCGGCATCGTTGCTGAACGCTTTGGCGGCCAGGTAATGGATACTTTAGGCATCGAAAACTTTATCAGTGTGAAGCACACAGAAGGCCCTAAGCTTGTTGCAAGCCTCGAAGAACACGTGAAAGATTATGGCATCGATGTCATGAATCTGCAGCGTGCAAAGAGCCTTGAAAAGAAGGACCTTGTTGAAATCGAACTTGAAAACGGTGCTGTACTGAAAAGTAAATCAGTCATCCTTTCAACTGGTGCACGCTGGAGAAATGTCAACGTGCCAGGTGAAGCAGAGTTCAAAAACAAAGGGGTTGCTTACTGCCCTCACTGTGATGGCCCATTATTTGAAGGCAAAGACGTAGCTGTTATCGGCGGAGGCAACTCCGGTGTTGAAGCAGCCATTGACCTTGCAGGGATTGTTAACCATGTAACGGTTATCGAATTCAATCCTGAATTGAAAGCAGATGCCGTTCTGCAGGAACGTCTGAATAGCCTTCCAAACGTAACGGTTGTCACAAATGCTCAGACAACTGAAATTACCGGAACTGACAAAGTAAACGGTATTTCATATATGGATCGTGAGACAGAAAAACAGCACCATGTTGAACTGCAAGGTGTATTTGTCCAAATCGGCCTGGTTCCTAACACAGATTGGTTAGGCGACCAGATCGAGCGTACCCGCTTCGGCGAAATCGTTGTGGACAAGCGCGGTGCCACAAACATCCCTGGTGTATTTGCTGCAGGAGACTGTACAGACAGTGCCTACAAGCAAATCATTATCTCCATGGGATCCGGTGCTACTGCAGCTCTTGGTGCGTTTGACTACTTGATCCGCAATTAATTTTCAACCTTACCGCTTACTGCATTTGGCAGGAGCGGTTTTTTTATTTCGTTATTTACTCTTAATTATTGTATTGAACACCAGGAGACATTTGTTCGGACTCATTCTTTCTTAGTTCTCCTTCCCCTGTCCGAATGAGCACTGTTCGGACTCACTGCCTCGGTTTTCTCCTACTCCTGTCTGAATGAACACCACTAAGTTGAAAAGCACTGCCTATAACCACTTCCACCTATTTCAATCAAACGTTTGATTGAAATAGAAAAAGAGCACAGATATAGCCTGTGCCCCTTCATTCTTATCAGTGTACCAATAAGCCTTCTTAATATTTCTTCTCAAGTGTTGGCCAAAGTATTTACCTTTCTACAGCAAAAAAGGAATGCCTCCTTAAAGCAGCATTCCTTTTGACTTTAATTCACCGCCATCCTCCCCAGCGGACCATTTTCTTCAATAATATTCTGCAAATCATAAATGGAAATCGGAAACATAGGGAATCCATAGGCATATGGCGTTATTTCATAGAGCTGGAAATAGATGATCAGTGCTTTGTCTGCTATATAAAAGTCCTGGTCAGGCCTGATGGCTTTAAAGTCTACAAGCAGCGGAATGTCACGCTGTTTAATTTGAATTGAGATCAGCTCAGACAGGCGTTTTACATAATCACTGCCCGGCTTAAATAAATCCTTTAAGGAAACCTGCTTCCCTTTTTGCAGATCAAACGTCAAAGATTTTATAACTGTCATACCATGTGCCGCATGATAATGATACACGTAATTGGATAAAGACAAGCTCAGGACGTCTCGCTGATTATTTTTAATCTCATAGTATCCATACAAATCAACCACGGTTGTATCCATATTGCCTGTTTGCTCATTAATGAGCTGCTGGTTTTCACGAACAATAGCACTGTTGATAACATGCTGAAGCTGCTTATTTTGCATTCTTGTTACACGGGGATAATAAACGACTTTAGTCGGCCCGGTGCTGATTGTCATCGTTTTGATGCCTACCGGAAAGTTGATTGCCACGGCTATCCATCCTTTTTGGTTTTTTAAAACATCCTATTCATCGGATAGGCGCTAAGGTGCATAACAGGTAATGGAAGTTTCAATGTTATATAATGAAATCGATATATAAGAGACAGGAGCACATAAAATGGATAAAAAGCAAAAAAGCCTTAAACCATTCATTTCACTCATACTATCAACAAAAATTCCAAAGACTGCCCTCATCATTGGTTTAACAGCCAGCATTTTAACCACCTTGACTGGCCTTCTCGTACCGTTGCTGACCAAAAATCTGGTGGATGGTTTTTCTGTTGAATCTTTAAGCGTTCCGCTCATAATCGGAATTGGGGCAGCCTTTATTGTCCAGGCCATCATCAGCGGAATCTCCATCTACCTGCTCAGCTATGTCGGCCAAAAAGTGGTGGCACGCCTTCGGGACCGGATGTGGATGAAGCTCATAAGGCTGCCGGTCAGTTACTTCGATAAGCAATCCAGCGGCCAGACTGTCAGCCGTGTAGTTAATGATACTAGCATAGTCAGGGAGCTGATTACCAATCACTTCCCGCAATTTATCACCGGGATTATCAGTATTATCGGTGCAATTATTATCCTGCTTGTGATGGACTGGAAAATGACACTGCTGATGCTCACTTCAGTTCCTATTACACTGGCAATTATGATTCCACTTGGCCGAAAGATGGCAAAAATATCTCGGGGCCTTCAAGATGAAACTGCCATCTTTACCGGAAACATTACCCAAACACTCGGTGAAATTCGCTTAATGAAGTCTTCTACTGCAGAACAAAATGAAGAAGAAAAAGGATTGGATGGCATCGACAAACTTCTTGGATACGGTTTGCGGGAAGCCCGCATTTTTGCGATGATTGGCCCGACTATGTACCTGATCATGATGGTTGTTATCGTCATGATCATCGCCTATGGAGGCATGCGTGTGGCCAGCGGAACGATGTCAACGGGTTCTCTTGTAGCCTTTTTGCTGTACTTATTCCAGATTATTATGCCAATCACCTCATTTGCGATGTTTTTTACTCAGCTGCAAAAGGCAAAAGGCGCCACAGAACGGATCATAGAAATTTTGGAGGAGCCGTTAGAAGATGGCCAAGACGGCATCGAAATGGATATCAGCAGCAAGCCGATTTTAATCGATAACGTCTCATTCTCCTATAGCGCAGAAGAGAGTGTTCTGGAAAATATCTCACTGGAAGCCCAGCCGGGTCAGATGATTGCACTGGCAGGTCCAAGCGGAAGCGGAAAAACCACCCTGTTTGGTTTGCTTGAACGATTTTACGAGCCAACGGATGGAGAAATTAAAATTGGCGATACACCCATCCAGGAGATATCCCTTAAATCCTGGCGCAGCCAAATTGGCTATGTTTCACAGGAAAGTGCCATGATGGCAGGTACAATCCGTGAGAATTTATGCTATGGGCTGGAAAATTCCAAAAGCATCACAGATGAGGAATTATGGGAAGTTGCGAAAATGGCATACGCCGATCAATTCATTGCCGATTTTCCAAAGGGGCTTGATACTGAAGTTGGTGAGCGGGGTGTGAAGCTTTCCGGAGGACAAAGGCAGCGTATTGCTATAGCGCGGGCATTCCTGCGCGACCCTAAAATATTGATGATGGACGAAGCTACCGCCAGCCTGGACAGCCAATCTGAAGGCATCGTCCAGCAGGCACTTACCCGCCTAATGGAAGGCCGGACAACTTTCGTCATCGCCCACCGCCTTTCCACAATTGTCGACGCAGACCGGATTGTTTTCATCGAAAAAGGTCATGTCACAGGCATCGGCACACATTCCGAATTGACACAATCACATGATCTATATCGTGAATTTGCCGAGCAGCAGCTTGCATAAGATGTGGCCAGTCTATCAAAGACTGGCCTTTTTACTGCAAATCTTGATTCTGACCCTATTAAAACCGAAATCTTATGATAAAATGTGACAAATTATCCATATAAACAAGAAGATGAATTCCTTATAATGGAATTAAGATCTCAGTTAGTCATGCCAATCCAAAAGGAGGCTAAAGACTATGTCAACAGATCACACACTTAACATGCTTGAAACCTTGAAATATTATTGTGACTCTCAAATCACTCAGACCTTTTCAAATGACAAACAGCAGGTTTTATCAGTCTGTTATTTGAAAAACAATCATTCTTTTGAAATTACCTACACAGAAACGAATATAAAGAAAAATTTCCGCCACATTGAGTCAGCGGCAGAAGCAATCGAAAAAGCTTTAAGGTGATTAAAGCTTTTTTGATTGTTCTCTTCCATGTAATTTTCGAGATGCAGGATACTACTCCCTGCACCTTTTCATTTAAGGGGAAATCGTACTGCAGCCTAAATCAATCAAACGTTTGATTGATTTTTTACTGCCTGTTATAAGGCATTCTCTGCCTGAGGAACTCTCATAATTTCCTTACATAAAATGGGGCCTGGCAGGAATCGTGCTGGTGCTTATCGGGCTGCTTGCATCGATTGGGCTGGGCGCAATCTGGATTCCCCCTTCTGTGGTTTGGGAGTCATTTGTCTCCTTTCAGGGAGGCCAAATTGAACATCAGCTTATCAGAGAAGTCAGGCTTCCCCGGGCGCTGGCCGGGGCACTTATTGGCGCAGCACTGGCTGTAGCCGGCACCATTATGCAGGGAATTACACGCAACCCGCTGGCAGATCCCTCCATAATCGGCATTACACATGGAGCGGGCCTGGCCATCGCAATTGCACTTGCCTTTCTTTCCGGCGGATCATACTGGGTTCTGCTCATCTGGTCATTTGCAGGTTCCGCTGCTGGAGCCTTGCTTGTATTATCTTTCTCCATGCTTTCAAAAGAGCGGATCTCACCTGTCACTTTGACACTGGCAGGCGCAGCATTAAGCACCCTGTTCAGCGCTCTTTCAACCGGCATCGCCCTTTACTTTCAAACTGCACAGGACCTGAGCTTCTGGTTTGCGGGAGGTCTTTCAGGTACACAATGGCGCCATGTGTATATATTGCTTCCCTCCGTTTTTTTAGGCTTGCTTCTATCCCTTTGGATCAGCCGCTCCCTGACAATCCTGGCCCTGGGAGAAGAAGTGGCTGCAGGGCTTGGGCAATCTCATCAGAAGGTCCGCTGGATCGGGCTTGCAGCGGTTATACTATTATCGGGCGCGGCCGTTTCCATTGCAGGAGCTATAGGCTTTATCGGACTGGTGGTTCCCCATATGGTCAGGCTTTTGATTGGATCTGACTACCGCTGGCTCATCCCGCTTAGTGCTATTGCAGGTGCCCTGCTTCTTGTATTGGCAGATATTGGGACACGGATGATCAACCCGCCGTTTGAGACTCCCGTCAGTGCTGTTACTGCACTAATCGGAGTTCCATTTTTCTTATATTTGTCCAGAAGAAAAAGGGGGTATATGTAAATGGATTGGAAACAGGCTTTACTCCAATCGAGGGGCTGGATGGCAGCCTTTATATTCCTTATCCTTGTTACCTTTGTGCTAAGTCTCTCAACTGGAGTGATGCCAGTGGGAATGAATGAAATTTTGGCTGTTCTTTCAGGCAGCGGTACTCCGAAGCAGGAGCTGGTGCTGCTTCAGCTGAGATTGCCAAGAATGATCATTGCCCTTCTAATCGGAGCAGGTCTTGCTCTTTCCGGCAGCATCCTCCAGGGGCTATCCCGGAATTCCCTGGCTGACCCCGGTATTCTTGGCATTAATGCCGGTGCGGGATTAGCAGTCGTTCTCTCAATCTACCTGTTCGGGCATCGGGCGGAAGCATTCTGGCTAAGCCGTTCTTCCTTCCCGTATTTGCTTTCGCTGGAGCACTTGCCATTTCAGCACTGATCTACCGATTTTCGTGGAAAGGCGGTATAGACCCGGAACGGCTTCTCCTCGTTGGCCTTGGATTTAATGCACTATGCGGTGCCTTGCTTCTGATCCTGCAGCTGAAAATGGATCCAAAGGATTTTCAGCAGGCAGCTATTTGGCTGACTGGCAGCATCTGGGGTATTCAATGGCCCTATGTATGGGCACTCCTTCCCTGGATTCTTGTTCTGATGCCAGTCGCCTTTATAAAGGCAAGAACAATGAATATCCTTCAATTCAAACAGGAAGTTTCTGTTGCACTCGGCTTAAAAGTCGAATCAGAACGCCGGCTGCTTCTCTGTCTTTCAGCGGCTCTTGCCGGAGCATGTGTAGCAGCTGGCGGCGGAATTGCTTTCATTGGACTCCTGGCGCCACATCTGGCACGCCGCCTTTGCGGCCCCAACTACTTCAGCAATTTGCCTTTATCTGCATTAATAGGGGCGGCGCTTGTTCTCATTGCAGATATGATAGGGAAAAATCTCCTTGCACCTGCTGATATTCCAGTTGGAATCGTCATCTCAGTCATTGGAGCTCCCTATCTGATTTTCATGCTTCTCACCCGGAAAGGCACAGGACTGAAAGCTTAATAGATAGCAATCACATAAAAAATGCCCATTCAAAAATCCCTTTATGAATGGGCATTGCAACTTATTTAATTTCTGCTAGCTCACGGTATTGCTTCCGGCCCAATGAATGATAGACATCCTGACGGCTATCAATAATATATTCCGGCTTCGGCTTGCCGCGGTTTGCCTTGTGCCCGGCAATATGTACATCACTTGTTTCCCACGCCTTCCAGGCTTCTTCCGATTCCCAGCGAATCATGACTGCCACTTCTTCATCCCCGCTGCGCTGTTTCTTCTTTAAAACATTCAAATCAATGAATCCAGGCTGCTCTTCGATTATTCCTTCCCCTGCAAAGCGCTCGACTAAATTATTGGAATGGCCTTCTTTCACCGTAATCGCTTTTAATTGAATAAACATACCTGTTCCTCCCCTGCTTCTTTTCTGTTATTATAATTGATAACGATTTTCATTTTCAACTATTTTAAAAAATAGATTCATTATTTTATTAATTTATAGTATGTTTAGATTATCGAACTAATCAGAAAATGAGGCTCAATTATGTGGAAAAATAAAAATGTATGGATTTTATTAACTGGGGAGTTTATAGCAGGGCTGGGCTTGTGGCTCGGTATAATAGGGAATCTCGAATTTATGCAGGAAAAGGTTCCTTCAGATTTTCTAAAGTCGCTTATTTTGGCAGGCGGATTGCTGGCTGGAATTGCTGTTGGACCATGGGCAGGAAGAATAACTGACCAAATCAGCAAGAAGACGGTCATGCTGGCATCTGGCTTCGCCCGGGCATTGAGCGTTGTTTTTATGTTAATTGCCATACAAACCGGGTCAGTCTGGTGGATGGTTATTTTTCTGGTATTCCTGCAAATTTCTGCAGCCTTCTATTTTCCAGCTCTGCAGGCAGCGATTCCACTGGTTGTGGAAGATAAGGACCTGCTGCAGCTGAATGGAGTCCATATGAATGTGTCCACTCTTTCCAGAATATTAGGTACTGCTTTAGCTGGCGTTTTGTTAGTTATCTTGCCATTATCAATGCTTTATATCGCTTCGCTTGTCGCCTATCTGATTCTCTTTATGATCACCTTTTTTATGGATTTTGAAGAATCCTTCTCAAAGGAAAGCACAGGAAGAAACTCAAGCAGAGGCAACGGGGGATTCAAGGAAGTATTCCCGATTATTAAAGGTCTTCCCATTGTGTTTATGACATTAATCCTTACCTTGGTCCCGCTTCTGTTTCTTGGCGGATTTAACTTAATGGTCATTAATATCAGCGAGCTTCAGGACAGCTCATCCATTAAAGGCTTGATCTATACAGCAGAAGGACTCGGCTTCATGCTTGGCGCATTCATTGTTAAACAAATCAGCCAAAAACGTTCGCCTTATGCGATCCTGTTTTTCTTCTCCTTCATCATTGGTTTATCACAGCTGCTTCTGTACTTTGCAGATGTGCCTGTTTTATCTATCTTGGCTTTCTTTATTTTTGGGTTTGCCGTCGGCTGTTTCTTCCCGACTGCCGCCACCATTTTCCAAACAAGAGTGCCAAAGGAATTTCACGGAAGATTCTTCTCCTTCCGAAATATGCTTGACCGTGTAACTTTTCAAATTGTCCTGCTTCTGACTGGATTCCTGCTGGATGCAGTCGGCCTTCAGAAAATGGTCGTGATCTTTGGAATACTGTCGCTGATCATGACGGCAGCATTCTTTGCTAAATTCAAGCAAATTAGGACAGAAGTTCAGATAAAAGAAAAAATAAGTACGTAAAAAACCGGTCCAAATCGTGTGGGCCGGTTTTCCGCTGCTGTTTCGCCTTAATTCCAGGCGTTTTTGCAGTTTATGTGCGGATAGCCTTATTTTATGTGCGCTTAGCCATTCTTACCCTAGTGCACCAGCTGCTTCACCAATTCCCGATTCCGTTTTTTAAAGACGTCATTATGGGAGGAAACCATCGCAGCTGCTGCAGCATCCGGTTCAATGTACTGCTTCGCTTTGTTTACTGCATTGGCAGCATCCTGGAATGCCCCGGCAATTAAGTGAAGTTTGCCGTCATGCTTTAGGATATCCCCTGCAGCATATAGCCCATCAACCGACGTTTCGCTGTTTGCGTTGCCTGCAATATAGAAATCGTCAAGCATATTAATATTAAGATTGCTATTCTTTAAGAGTTCCGTATCCTGTTCATAGCCATGATTAATTACTACTTCATCAACTTTCATATATGAAACTTCGCCCGTTTCATTATTGGTCAATTCCACCTGTTCAATTTCCTCGTGATTTCCTCCGGCGATTAATTTTGTAATGGACGTATGGTTAATGCAGATAACGGAACTATTCATCAGCTGTGAAACCTGAGCTTCATGGCCAGTAAAAGCCTCTCTCCTGCAAGTAATGAATACTTGCCTGGCAACGGGCTCCAATTCATTAGCCCAGTCTACTGCAGAATTTCCTCCGCCGGAAACAATTACAGTCTTACCTTTAAAATGTTTAAGCGATTTGACTGTATAATTCAGATTGGAAACTTCAAAACGCTCTGCCCCTTCTATCTTCAGTTTCTGCGGCTTTAAGATTCCGCTGCCAACTGCGACAATAACGGTTTTCGAATAGTGCTTTTCTCCAGAAGAGCCTTTTAAGACAAATAGACCATCTTCATTTTTGGCAATGGATTCTACCTTTTCATTAAGAACAACCGTTGGATTAAACGTTAGTCCCTGCTCCACCAGCTGTTCGATCAGCTTAGCTCCCGGAGTCGGAATCAGGCCGCCAACATCCCAGATCATTTTCTCCGGATATACATGAATTTTACCGCCCAGCATTGGCTGAAACTCAATCAGCTTTGTTTTCATTTTCCTTAATCCGCTGTAGAAAGTGGAATAAAGACCCGCAGGCCCCCCTCCAATAACCGTCACATCAAACACTTCAGCTTTTTTCATTTACCGTTCACTCCTATAACCAATTACTATTGATTATCATTCTCACTTCAACTATACGACCTTTCTTCTCCTTTGACAATGAAATTTTTTTCTGAATACTTTTCCTTTAAATACTATTGACATAAAAATCAGATAGACTTATAGTAAAAAAGAACCGATACTGATAATCATTATCACTAAAATATATTCTCAACTAAACGGAGGTTACATAATGGTCCGCCTATATACAGATGGCTTGAACATTGGATATAGTGAACGCTTGATTGTGAAAGATCTTAGTGTCCAGATTCCCGATAAGAAGATCACTACCATAATCGGCCCGAATGGCTGCGGAAAATCAACCCTTTTAAAAGCGATTACAAGAATTATTTCTCATCAATCAGGCACTGTCATTTTGGATGGGGAGAATATTTCAAAGGAAAATACAAAGATCCTCGCCAAAAAAATGGCTATTTTGCCGCAAACACCTGAAAGTGCAAGCGGTTTAACAGTTGGCGAACTGGTCTCATACGGCCGCTTTCCTTATCAGAAAGGCTTTGGCAGACTAACGAAAAAGGACTATGAAGTCATTGATTGGGCTCTTGATGTTACTGGAACGAAGGATTTCAAATTTCGCCCGGTTGACGCCCTTTCCGGCGGCCAGCGCCAGAGAGTCTGGATCGCGATGGCTCTTGCACAGGAAACAGACATCATTTTCCTTGATGAACCGACCACTTACTTGGATATGGCCCATCAGCTTGAAGTTCTCGAACTTCTCCAAAAGCTGAATCAGGAACAGGAGCGCACCATTGTGATGGTCCTTCATGATTTAAACCAGGCAGCCCGTTTTGCTGACCATATCGTTGCATTAAAGGATGGCGAAATTGTTAAATCAGGAAGCTACGAAGAAGTCATTACACAGGATGTCTTAAGGAAAGTGTTCAATATTGATGCTGTCATCGGACGCGATCCCCGCACTAACAAGCCAATGTGTATTACTTATAATTTATTAAAAGGAGAAAATCAACATGAAGAAACTATTGATCCCGTTTACGATCTTGCTGCTTCTGCTTATTAGCGCCTGCGGCAATACAGAGCAAGGAGAATCCAAAGAGGCTGAACCAAAAGAAGACAAAAAATCAGGCACCTTTACTTATGAATCTGAAACTGGGCCGGTTGAAGTTCCGGCTGACCCTAAGAGAGTTGTCCTCCTTTCCGGCTTTACAGGAAATGTAATGCAATTAGGCGTAAATATCGTCGGTGTGGACACATGGTCCAAGAATAACCCTCGTTTCGAAGAAGAATTGAAGGATGCTGAGGAAGTATCTGAAGATAACCTGGAAAAAATAATTGAATTAGAGCCAGACTTGATCATTGCATTATCTACTGTTAAAAACTACGATAAGCTGAAAGAAATTGCACCAACTGTAACGTATACATGGGGCAAATTAGATTATCTGGCACAGCATGAGGAAATCGGAAAGCTTCTTAATAAAGAAGACGAAGCAAAGAAATGGGTGGCCGACTTCAAACAGCGCGCTGAAACAGCTGGGGAAGACATCCGTGCAAAAATCGGAGAAGATGCAACAGTTTCTGTATTCGAAATCTTTGATAAACAGCTTTATGTGTTTGGCGATAACTGGGCACGCGGTACTGAAATCCTGTACCAGGCAATGGACTTAAAAATGCCTGAAAAAGTTAAGGAAATGGCTCTAAAAGATGGCTATTACGCTATTTCTGCAGAAGTCCTTCCAGAGTATGCCGGGGATTACATTGTGCTGAGCAAATACGCTGAAGCTGACCATTCGTTCCAGGAAACTGATACCTACAAAAACATCCCTGCTGTAAAAAATGATCGCGTCTTTGAAATGGAAGGCAATGGTGCTTCCTTTAGTGATCCAATTACACTTGATGCACAGCTGGAATTCTTTAAAGAATCATTTTTAGGAAAGTAATAACGCAGGAGGGATTCTTTTATTTGAGAATTCCTCTTTCCTATTTAGAAAAACGGCAGCACCTTGCCCCAGAAATGTATCAATTCTGTTATTATTAGAACAGCGCAAGGCTCCCGCCTGACAGCTGGAACTAGACAGTTTTCATAGTGTAAGTCAGATCTGATCCCATAAAGAAAGATGAGAGTACAATGACAAAAGATGCTCAACCCTTCATTCCATTTATCTATAAACTCGCTGCAGGCTTTGTTATTTTTGCCGGCATGTTTGTGGCTGCGTGTGTGTTTGGAGCTGCGGATGTCACGGTCAGAGATGTTTGGCTGGCCCTTACTTCCAATGCTTCCGGAGAAAAAATTTCGATTATTCGTGAAATCCGTCTGCCGCGTGAAATTGCTGCTATCTTCGTTGGAGCCGCGCTTAGCATTTCCGGGGCCATTATGCAGGGAATGACAAGAAACCCTCTTGCAGATCCAGGCCTGCTCGGTTTGACTGCTGGAGCAAATGCCGCACTTGCATTAACTCTTGTCCTCATTCCCTCAGCAAATTACATAGGGATTCTGGTCGCCTGTTTTATTGGTGCAGCGGTCGGTGCTGGGCTGGTTTTCGGCATTGGCGCCATGAAAAAAGGAGGTTTTTCTCCTATTCGGATTGTATTAGCAGGAGCCGCGGTTTCCGCCTTCCTTTTCGCAATAGCCGAAGGAGTCGGAATCTATTTTAAAATTTCAAAAGATGTCAGCATGTGGACTGCAGGGGGAATCATCGGTACATCCTGGAGCCAGCTGCAAGTGATTGTCCCTGTTATTTCCATTGGCATTCTTTTTTCTCTTTTTCTGTCCAAGCAGCTGACTATCTTAAGCTTAAATGAGGAAGTGGCAGTAGGGCTGGGGCAAAATACAACTCAGGTTAAGACCATACTTTTCATCTTAGTGACCCTGCTTGCAGGCGCATCAGTTGCACTGGTCGGAAATATGGCTTTTCTCGGGCTGATGGTGCCTCATATTGTCCGTGCTATTGTAGGTACAGACTACCGTTTTATTCTTCCCATGTCCGCACTTACAGGAGCCACATTTATGCTTCTGGCCGATACACTAGGGAGAACCATCAACGCTCCTTACGAAACACCGGCAGCTGCTATTATCGCCGTTATGGGGCTTCCTTTCTTCCTGTTTATTGTTCATAAAGGAGGTAAGGCGTTCTCATGATTCAGCCAGAGTTAGTAAAAAAACAGCGAATTTTAATGGCCGTGTTATCAGCACTCATTATTGTTACCATTGTGATTGGAATGGGTTTAGGCTATGCCTCCCTTTCATATGACCGATTGCTCCCGACTATTATGGGACAGGGCACATTTAAAGAAGAATTTGTGTTATTTTCCATTCGGCTGCCGCGGGTATTTATCACTGTCTTGGCCGGCATGGCACTTGCATTATCCGGTGCCATTTTACAAGGGATTACACGCAATGACCTGGCAGATCCAGGCATCATTGGCATAAACTCCGGTGCCGGAGTTGCTATAGCGGTTTTCTTTCTGTTCTTTCCGATTGAAGCTGGCACTTTCATATACATGCTGCCTTTATGCGCATTTTTCGGCGCTTTACTTACTGCAATCCTCATCTATGGTTTTTCCTATAAAAAAAGCGAGGGGCTTCAGCCTGTTAAGATGGTGCTGGTCGGGGTCGGATTTTCCATGGCGCTTTCCGGTGTCATGATTGTCCTGATTTCTTCAGCGGAAAGAGAGAAAGTCGATTTTATAGCTAAATGGCTATCAGGGAATATCTGGGGAACGGATTGGCCGTTCATTTGGGCACTCCTCCCCTGGCTTCTTCTGCTGATTCCATTTACTTTATATAAAGCAAATCGCTTGAATCTATTAAGCTTAAGCGAGCCTGTCGCCATCGGGATAGGGGTATCCATTGAAAAAGAACGGATCGTCCTTCTGCTTACAGCCGTTGCATTGGCCGCTTCAGCTGTGTCGGTAACCGGCGGAATTGCTTTTATCGGCTTAATTGCACCGCACATGGCTAAAGCGCTGGTTGGACCGCGGAATCAGCTTTTCATTCCGATTGCTATCCTTTTAGGAGGCTGGCTTCTCTTATTCGCCGATACGCTTGGCCGGAACCTGGTTGATCCTGACGGCCTGCCAGCCGGCATTATGGTTGCACTGATCGGTGCTCCTTATTTCATGTATTTACTGCTAAAAAAATAGCCGATTAAAAAGACGTGTTCGCACGTCTTTTTTTCTTTTTGGAATGTAATATAAATATATTAATTTCTTACAAACATGTTTCTTCATACTTTTTTCAGGGCAATAGATACAGTGTATATTTGGAAATCTATAGCATAGGAGGAATTTAGATGTTTTTTCATGTAAAGGAATTGCAATTCGAAGCTAAGCCGGAACGTCCGGATCCCGTTTTTGCCAAAAAGCTTCAGGAATTGATTGGCGGCCAATATGGTGAAATGACGGTTGCCATGCAGTACATGTTTCAGGGATGGGCAACTCGTGGGAATGAAAAGTATCGCGACCTTCTGCTGGATATTGGGACTGAAGAAATCGGACATGTGGAAATGCTCGCAACAATGGTTGCCAGACTAATGGATGACGCCCCTGTTAATCAGCAGGAAGAAGCAGCAAAGGACCCAGTGGTTGGAGCGATTATGGGCGGAATGAATCCGCAGCATGCCATTGTCTCCGGACTTGGTGCACGTCCGACTGACAGTGTAGGAAACCCTTGGATGGGTACCTATATTACAGCCAGCGGAAACCTATTAGCAGACTTTCGTTCAAACTTGAATGCAGAGTCACAGGGCCGGCTGCAGGCTGCACGTCTCTATGAAATGACTGATGATAAGGGCATTAAAGAGCTGCTTTCAGTTCTGATTGCCAGAGATGCCTACCACCAAAACCAATGGGCTGCTGCGATTGCGGAGCTTGAAGAAAAAGAAGGCCTGCTCGTCCCTAGCACCTTCCCTCGTGAGAAAGAACGCACAGATATCTCTTACACACTCTACAACCTATCAGCAGGCGAAGAAAGCAGCACAGGCAGATGGGCACAGGGCCCTGCTCTGGATGGCCAGGGAGAATACAAATATGTAAGCAATCCAAAGCCTGAAGGGGACAAGCCTATGCTCAAGCCTGCACCTCCAAATCTTCATAACACTTTACCAATGGATTAATAATAGATCTGACAAAACAGGCTGAAGCATCAGCCTGTTTTGTTATTTCAATCAAACGTTTGATTGAATTGGACAACGTTTTCTTCTTTAATTTCCATCCTCTCCATTGACTTCCTTCAAATTTTTTATATGATAAAACCATCTCACCATTAGATCATGAATGGAATAATAAATCTAAATTTTATTTTCCTTACATTCACTCTGAACATTAAGGTTACCCTCACAATAAAAGGGGAATGAAAATAAGTGATATACCGCCGGAAAGGATCTAGTTTGCATGATTTATTTTTTTACCGCCGCACTGATTTTATTTATTAGTTACGCAGTTCTGCCCACTGTACTCATACGATCGCTGAATTGGGGGATTGTAAAAGAAATAACCGAAACAAATTCCATTGCTTTAACCTTTGATGATGGCCCGGATCCCCAATATACAGCGAGGCTTCTGGATGTCTTAAAAAAGCATGAAGCAAAGGCAGCCTTTTTCGTTGTCGGGAAAAAAGCAGCCAAGCATCCATTGCTGCTAAAAAGGATGCAGGCGGAAGGCCATACAATTGGCATCCATCATTATCGGCATATCTCAAGCTGGATCCTTTCACCAGGATCTTTAAAAAAGCAGCTTGAGCAAACAAAAAAAATTATTGAAGAAACGATTAATGAAGAAGTCTATTTCTATCGTCCTCCATGGGGACACTTCAATTTATTTACCCTCTGGATGGCAAGGAAGTATAAGATTATTATGTGGTCAGGCATTTTCAAGGATTGGAAGATTAAGTATATCAGGGACACCCTTTCAGATTCGCTGGCAAAAGAAACCGTGCCTGGCCGGATTTTCCTTCTCCATGACAGCGGTGAAACTCTTGGCGCTGACTCCAGTGCACCTGAATGTATGATTGGCCATCTGGACCAATATTTGCAGCAGGCAAAACTAGAAGGAATCCATTTTGTTTCTTTAAAAGATGGATATCAGGGGCATCGCACATGAGTACTGAAACAATTATTGAATTTATTTCGTCCTACGGTTACTGGATCATCTTTTTATTTTTATTTTTCGGGATTGTCGGCATTCCCGCTCCCGAAGAATCGCTATTATTCCTAATTGGCGTGTTAATTGGAAATCATAAATTAAGCTTTGCCGAATCTGCTGTCTGTGCGGAAGCAGGTGTGCTGCTTGGAATGCTTTCCGCGTATTGGATCGGTAAAAAAGCAGGTACGCCCTTTCTCAAAAAATATGGCAGATACATTGGGATCACGGACAAGAGATGGAATACCGCCCAGAAAAAATACTTGGAAAATCATCGCTTTATGATTTTTGCGGGTTTTTATATGCCGGGAATACGACAGATAAGTCCTTACTTTGCCGGCATTTCAAAAGTTCCTTTTCATCAGTACCTTCTATATTCTGCAGCAGGCTCCCTTAGCTGGGTGCTCCCTATAATTGCCGCGGGATACTTTGCTGGAAGCTTATTCGATATTAATCCTGAATATGTGCCCTATCTAGGGATTGTGTTATTAATTGTATTCGCAATCTACATGCTCTTTAAGTATGCAAAAAATAAATCAAAGTGACAGAAAGGAGGGTATTATGAAAGTTCTGCTGCTCCCATTATTTCAATTCCCCACTGGACATTCAGAAGTTGCCAAAACGCTTCAAGACCGTATTCGAAGTCAATATCCTGATGCGGAAATCAAAATAGTCGACTTTCTTTCTTATTGCAGTGATAAGCTTGAGAAGCTGGTCTCAGGAATTTATTTAAAAGGTTTCCTGGGTGCCCCTTTCCTTTACAGGGCATTATATTACACCATTATGTATAAGCAGCATCCTTTTAAATTGCAGCCTGATTTACAGGTTCTATCCTATTATTTTGAAAGAAAAATGCAGAAGTTCCTTGATGAGGAAAATCCGGATTTGATATTTTGCACTCATTCTTTTCCATCTGGAATCATCAGTTCTCTAAAACAAAAGGGACGATACCGGGACATTACTGCGGTGAATGTTTACACGGATTTTTTTATAAATGATATTTGGGGAAAACGGGGAATTGATTTTCATTTCGTTCCTCATCCCGAGGCGAAGGAAAAGCTTATAAAAAAGCATCATATTCCTGCTGAGCAAATTTTTGTAACAGGCATTCCTGTTCATTCTGTCTATCACCTTCCGGTTCCATTTAAGAAAGAAAACCGGATACGTCATATCCTGGTTGCTGGCGGAAACAGCGGCTTAGTAAACTGTGATATTCTTGAAGCTATGCAGAAGGCTCCTCATATTCGATTTCTGGTTCTTTGCGGAAATAATGACGAATTATATAGGTCACTCCAGACACTGAATTTAAAGCAGATCGAGCCCATTGGATATATTGAAGACCCATATGAAATGAATCAGCTATATAATAAAGCAGATGCTATTTTGACCAAACCAGGTGGAGTTACTATTAGTGAAGCACTGCAAAAAAAACTTCCGATTCTGGTCCATACCTCCCTCCCCGGACAAGAGGAAATCAATTTGGACTATTTGCTTGAGAAAAACCTGGTGACTGTCATTTATGAAAAGCATATTGCTGAACAGCTAAATAATGAAGAAGCTATACTTAATCTAAGAAAACACATCGATTCTTATCTCGCAAAGGTCACTTGCCCATTGGATTATGCCATCTTCATTTCGATTAAAAGCACCGGCAGAAGTACGCCTGAAACTGTTCATTCTATTAGAGCCATCCCAACTTTAAAGTGACACTTCGACCAGCGGGGCTTTAGCGGCAGTATGACCCGATAAATAATTTACAGCCTGGAATCTCCAGGCTGTTTTCCATTTCAATCAAACGTTTGATTTATCAATCCTTCTTCATAAAGAATCTCCTCAATACCAGGAACATACCCTTGATCAGCCATGTCCTTCTCGCAGCCAACTGAAAAATAGGTATACGAATATTCATATCCTTCTCCCTGTACACCGCCTGATCCACCATGTGAAATACAGCTTTCTGGTATTGCTTCACGCTTCCCTTTTTCATCGGCATAATAGTACAAATCGTCAATATACCCTTCACTTTGCGGTAAAGAGGTAATGGCATATCCTCTATCATTCACCCGAAATACATCGTACTCCCCTTCTGTCTCTGGAACAGGAGCATTCTCTATTTCATGAACAATTCTCACCTGACCAGCATACCCTTTTGGAATCAGATAAAGGTCATGAGTTTTTTCTTCCAGATCTGCCTGCTGGAGCATCCAAAAGAACACTATCGGCAGGAGGCAAGCGGCAAGGAAACCTGCTGCATTCATGGTAACCTTCCTGCCCCCTGGCATCTCGCGGTCCCACTTCCTCCACTCATCTATTAAAAAGAAAAGCACCGCAGCAATAAATGCGTAGAAAGCAAACCCTTCCATAATAAAATAAGTGACTGCAGCCAAAAAGGTATGTATAAATGCAGCAGCCGGAAACCGCCATACTGCTAGATTTCTAGTAAGAAACTCAGAAAGCAGCGAAACTGGAACACCGTATATCACATTTCCGAAAAAGCAGTATAAAAAAACCATAACCAGGAAGAAGGAAAACAATCCCCCTTCAGAAAAGAAAAAGAGAAGCCAAAAACCAAAAGTAAAAAGAATGGAAGCCTGCAGGGCCGTTTTTAGTTTTAATCCCAGCATAAGAATTAATTAACCTCCTCTTTTTGTGAAAAGTTTCACATATATCATAGCATATATACATGGTTATTCCCATACTCACTATGATAACCTTTCATTTTCAACCTGCACAAAATTCTGCCAGGAGGGCCTGCTGCCTAACTAGCAGATCCTTCTTCAATCACCTCTATTGCCCACCTGATACCTTCTTCTGCCATTTTTTCCGGAGGGTTCGTGTGTGGAGTGTACTCCATGACAAAAAATACTTCCTCACATTCCTTTGCTAAAAAATCCATCAGTTTCTTAATTTTATGATGACTGCCATCATTCTCATGAGATGGATGCACAGGTACCCAAATATATTTATCGCCCTGGTATTCAACATTATGTAAATGAACGACTCTCACGAACTCGGTCCATTTTTCTATATATTTTATGGCCTTCTCGCCAGCGGCCAATATATAATCCCCGACATCAACACAAAGTCCGAGTCCGTATTTCCTCCATGTCTCTACAGAAAAACGGTCAAGATATTGAATTCCTGCTGGCGATTGTTTGAATCCCAATTTAGGTTCACACACAATCAAAATCCCATATTTCCTCTGGAGAACACTAAGTTTCTTGAGTCCCTCCTCAATGACCTCTGCCGGATTCCTGCTGGTTTCCTTTTTAAAGTAAGGGAAGTGCACCAATATGTATTCAGCCCTAAGCCGGGACATCCTTTCCACTTCCTCCTCAAACTGAATCCAGGCTTCCTCCGGATTCATACTGATCTTTTCCAGCAAATCATATTTGCTTTGCCCCCGGAAAAGAGGCGAATGAAGACCAAAGCTTTTGTTTGTATTGCCCAGCATTTCAATAAAGCAGCGAAAGGCTTCCTCATCTTGAAATTCGCCTATCTCTATATGCGGCAAATGACGTTTAAAAAGTTCATGAAACAGCTTGCTGTCAGACAAAATGACACTTCCCGATATCCCTATATGATGAGCCATAATATCCCCTCTTTTATGCATCTTTATAACAATCTTATCATATCTTCATGTAACTCATTGGAAAATAATTCCGTCTAATCATTAAAATACATGAGGAGACTTTTTATGATAAAAAAAGTGTTTGCTTTCATAATCGGAATACTGTTCTTATTCATTCTTTTTTTCCGAAATGGAATTATTCTGGATTCCATCGGCATTCATTTCGAAAGTCCTTTTGCAAAGAAAATAGCAGTGCCTTCTGATTATTCACAGGCCGATTCAAATCTAAACGGCATTGCCGATCCGCTAGATATGGTCCTGACAGCCAGAAAAGAAGTAGACCAGCGCACGCCATATAAAAGTGCCTACTATGCGGGAGGCTATCCGCCCGATGGCGAAGGTGTCTGTACAGATGTGATTTGGAGGGGATTCCAGGGGGCTGATGTAACCTTAAAGGATCTTATTGATCAGGATATCGCCGAGAATACGGACTTGTATTCAAGAGTGCAGGGCAAGCCTGATCCGAACATTGATTTTAGAAGGGTGCCAAACCAGAATGTCTTCTTTAGCCGCTTCGCAAAGTCATTAACAACTGAACTGAATCCAGGAGATGGTAAGAACCTTCAGCAATGGCAGCCGGGTGACATTGTGGTTTTCCTTTCTCCTAAATTCAACCATGTGGCAATCATATCTGACAAACGGACGAAAGATGGCATTCCATATGTTATACATAACTCCACACCATTTGCAGCAGAAGTAAAACTATCTTCTTTTAAGACTCCCATTACCGCTCATTACAGATGGGATTTTGAAAAAACGCCTGCACTGCCATAAAGCAGATGCAGGCGTTTTTCTTATCTGACTGCTGCAGGATTGCCCGCCGGCCACTCTTCGCAGGTATAAGACATCTCCCAGAAGCCAAGCTCCAGCTGGCAGCTTTTTCGGAAAGCATCCTTCATTCGCTGCCTTTCTTCCGGTGATGCCGCATCAGCAAGCTCATCCAAACGGTTCCTCATATTCATGGTCACAGCTTCGACCCTTAAATTTGCATAAAAAGAGATCCATGGATAAAACGGATGGTTCTCATCTGGCTCATATTGCTTCATGAGTTCAAGCCCAATCTCCCAATAAGTCCATGGACAAGGCAATAATGCAGCAAGGATCTCACCCATGCCGCCTGTGTGGGCATGATACATCATATGCTTAACATAATGATCAGCTGTTGGAGGGAGCGGATAGCCCTGCAATGCTTCGTAATCCACCCCAATCTGCTGGCAAAAATTATGGTGGGGATGTACTTCGCTGTTCAATACAAATTCTATTTGCTGATTAAAATAAGAAATATCCTTACGCTCTGCAGACTTTGAAATGGCAATCCCATAAATATGCATGAACGCATTCAGATACTCAAAGTCCGCTTTAATGTAATGGGCCAGCGCCTCTTTCGGCACGTCCCCTCTCCCGATACCCTGGACAAACGGGTGCTCAAATATCAGCTGAAACAAATCTTCATTTTCTTTGCGCAGAATCTCTGAAAAAGTCATAAAAAATAGCCTCCTTATTCATTACAGAAGCTGCCGGGGAAAAAGCATGAGGATATATAACGAGGTCCTCACTGCTTCCCTGCGCTGGCATTATCCAGATCAGGTTCCAAGGGACAAAGGAAAAGTTCCTTATCTCAGCCGTAGCGCCCCTAGCAGTTTTCTAACATTCTAATTGTTTTTTACCGATTTTCTAACTTGACGTTTTTCGCTCATAAATTTTGGATTTCGCCCATAACTCTTAAAAATCGCTCATAAAGTCAGATTGCTATGCTGCACTCCGCTTATCTGCTTACTCAACTAGCTTCGCCAGCCCAAAATCATCACATATTCTGAACCAAGTTCTTCTCTTTAACCTTTGCCAAAACCATCCAGCCTATGGACGCACCGGCAATGCTGCTGACCAGGAATGGCGGCACAAAGAAGAATGCCCCAGCTGAGCTCCCCATGAGAACCTTTGCAAAAGGTACTGCAAACAATGCACCAATTAAGCCGGTACCTACCACTTCTCCTACAGCAGCCCATATTTTCCGGCCGAACTTCAAATAAAGCACACCTGCCAAAAACGCACCGATCATGCCTCCTGGAAACGCAAGCAGCGTCCCGAATCCAAGCAAATTACGAAGCAGGCCAATCATAAATGCCACAGCTGCTGCAGGCAGGGGTCCAAGCGTCACCGCTGCCAATACATTCACCGCATGCTGCACCGGATAGGCCTTTGCTATGCCTGCCGGAAACCAGAGCAAATGGGAACCCAGTGTCCCAATTGCCACAAATAAAGCCATCGTAGTTAACAATCGGGTTCTGTTCATCTAAACCTCCTTTCTAAAGGGCCGCCTGATTGCTTATCAGGATGAGAAGTATGTATACAAAAAAGCCAGATTCCCATAAGGACCTGGCTTGGTTTAAGTATATGAATTGACATATAGTCAAATCCTACTTCCCTCCGCTGGCATTAACCAGATCAGGTCCATAAGAGTCAGAAAGCTATAACGCGCTTTCCTCTCAGCCCGCACATTCGGGGCACCCCTAGTAGTTGCATAGATATTTAGTTTGATAAGCTATCTCAAGCTTATCAAATTATTCCGGCACTGTCATCAATCTTTTTGCTTAAATACTTTTTTTGATGCAATGTATTAAGAACTCTTCAATTTATGCTCCGAAACTATCGAACCAGCTGCAGACCCGCTACCTCCTTTAGGCTCCCCACCCCTGCCAGAGAAAGCGATACTTTCGTTTCTTCTATAAAGTTGGCAATCACCTTTTCAACCCCAGCCTGCCCGCCAATGGCCAATCCGTACACATATGGCCGCCCCAGGCAAACTGCGTCGGCTCCTAATGCCAGTGCTTTGACCACATCGGATCCTCGGCGAATGCCGCTGTCAAACAATACTGGAATCCGCCCCTTGACTTCCTTCACGATCGGTCCAAGCGCATCAATCGCTGCAATCACTCCATCAAGCTGCCTTCCGCCATGATTGGAAACGATGATTCCGTCTATCCCTTTTTCAACAGCCAGCCTGGCATCTTCCGGATGGAGAATGCCCTTTAATAGAATCGGCAGACTTGTTTTCTCTTTTAGCCTTGCAATATGCTCCCAGCTCAATGTCGGATGATGGATATTATCAAGGATTCCCTGAACTACATCCCCGTCATGGAGAGAGGCCATAAAGACTGGGTCGCTCTCATAGTTTGCTTTTCCATAGCCAAGCTTTAACGGTGAAAAATTGTTTCTTAGATCCGCTTCCCTCCATCCCATCATCACCGTATCAACAGTTAACACAATGGCTTCATAGCCGGATTCCTCCGCTCGCCGCACCATACTGAACGCAGCATCTTCATAATTGGACCAATATAATTGGAACCATTTTGGGCTCGCGCCTGTTGCATTAGCGATTTCTTCAATGGAATAACTGGATACAGTGCTTTGGATAAAAGGAATTCCAAACGCAGCTGCCGCCCGGGCAGATGCAAGCTCTCCCTCACTGTGTTCAAGGCGCTGCATTCCAATCGGTGCCAGGAAAACTGGATAAGGATACGTTCTTCCATATAAATTCACACTTATATCCGGCACTGAAACATCCCTCAGCATTCTCGGTACAATTGAGTATTTTGCAAAGGATTCTATATTCTTTTTCAGCGTTTCTTCTCCGCCGGCTCCTGATTGGACATAGCCAAATCCGCCAGCTCCCATTACTTTCTCTGCTTCTTCTTCCAGTTCCTTAAATGAAATAGGAAAGTTTTCCGCGAAACTAATATTCTCTACTTTTGCCATATTCCAGCCCCGCCTTTTTTGAATTTATTGAAAATAATAACACTTTTTTGGATTTTAAGAAACCATCTAATAAAATCATAGATTCACAGGAATGCAGCCTTTCCTATATAAATTAGCTGCAATAAGCAGGGATTTAATTAAAAATCGTGAATAAACATTTTAACCTTAATGAAATTGGAGTGTGCAAAATGCTAATCAAACAGCCTTTTGATGAATTTCTGAAATTCCATTACGAAAGAATCAGTGAAAGCAATATGAAAGTGACTTTGCCAATCCAGCCGCTCTTTATTAACAGCGCGGGGCTGGTTCATGGAGGCATCATTTCCACTCTTGCGGATGTAGCGATGGGGAATATTTTCGAGCCGGATGAAAACCAGATGCAATCCGTGGTGACAGCTGATTTAAAGGTCACTTTCCTAAAGGGGGCGACAG
This sequence comes from Bacillus sp. NTK034, assembly GCF_017303275.1. Lineage (GTDB taxonomy): Bacteria > Bacillota > Bacilli > Bacillales > Cytobacillaceae > Cytobacillus. The sequence continues at coordinate 33,982 of NZ_JAFKOJ010000012.1, forward strand.
GTGAATTTCTTCTCGCCAATGCTCACCTTGTGAAAAGAGGGCGCACCCTTAACCACACAGACTGCCTGATTTATAACGACCGGGATCAGCTGGTTGCCAAAGCATCGGGAATCTTCGCATCTATCTGAGTGATTATCCTATCGTTGCCTGAATAGTTTCACTGACAGCGATAGGAGGAACCATTTAAAGCTTACGGACAATCCTTGTAGTTTCTTTTCTTCTTCTTTTTATAAAAGTGAAATACACTGTAAAATACCCCTATCAAAACCGAAACGACTAATAAAAGCTGTGAGCCAGATAGAGATAATGCATTGGCCAATGAAAGAGAGTAAGCCAGCAGCAAGGATGTTGCCATTTTGGAAATAGACGCAATTCCCAGGAACTTTTTAAATGAAACACCACCCATTCCTGCTCCAACACAAATGATCTCATCTGGCAATATCGGAATAACAAACAGCAGCATTAGTATGGTGTTTTCATTTTTCTCCATGTATTTTTGGTATTTGATCAGATGCCGCTCCTTTATAAACCGGGATACAAGCTTTAATCCTCCTATCCTTGCAGTCAAGAACATAACAATAATCCCTGATAGTGTACCTGTGAATCCAAGAAAGGCAGCTGCAGCCGGACCGAAAACGGCACTTCCGGCAGGAAGTGTTACGGCTTCAGGAAGCGGCAAAAGAATGGGCTGTAAAAAGCAAACCAAGAAAAAGATGAACTTGCCCTCGGCTTCATATTCCCTAAGCATTCTCTCGAACCCATATGCATCAGTCAGAACAACTATCTTTGTTAAATAAAAGGTAATAAAAACTATTAACAGCAGACTGAACATATAAATCAGTGCCAGTCTGCTGTATTTCAATCGTGAGAACTTGCCTGCAGCAAAAAAGTAAAAATCCATCACTAATATGGCAGCCATGCCTGCAATCATAACCCATTTATAAACGGGCAAAAGTGTCGGCATTAAATTAAGCAATATATGCGATGCTATTAAAATGATAAGTCCATGAAAACCAACCTCAATTTTTCCATTCATACATTTTCCCCTCTTGCTTTTCTTAACTATAGTGTAGAAAAGAATACAAGGAGGTTAAAGCTCCCTTAGCATTAAAATATTCTAAGGCCAGAGACTTAAATATAAAAAAAGCAGGACTGATCCTGCTTTTTTAATACTCTATCTCATCATAATCCTTAGGCTGCGGAACCGGCTGTTCCCCTTTATATTTTCCAAACTCATTGACAAGTTCCCTCTCTTCCTTTGGGCCTTGTGTCTGTTCTTTATTTTGCTCATCTTTTCTGGTCAATTCACTTGCTCCTTCCTTATAGTTCTCTAAATTAATATGTACCAATCCTTGCATTTCACGCATATATAGAAGGATTTTTCAGGCCCTTTGTAAAATAGGTAAAACATCAATTGAAAGGAAGGACTAATATGTTGAATCCCATAAAACAAGATTGGATCCTAATGGAAAACTACTGGGTGCATACAACGTGATTAATAAAAGTTAATAAGAAAACTAAGCCCCAAGCCCTATCCCAATTTACTGCTCAAGCTGATAGGGACCGCCTTTTTCCCTTGCTACACTTATAAAGTGATTTAACAAGGAGGGAAAAAGGTTGAAAAAGATGGGAACAAAAGCAGCCAGATGGCTAAAAATTCTTCATATCGTTCTGGCTTCCTTATTTTTCGGAGGGATCATGAGCTCACTCGTTTTGAATTTCAACATGAAGTTAGCTGCTTATGATCAAACATTGGACATGTACCAAAACGTGGTGGCTATCAGCGACTACATTGTGCGCACTGGTGCTGTCGGCACATTACTAGTGGGCATTATTTATGGCTGTTTTACAAATTGGGGGTTTTTCAAGCACAGATGGCTAACAATTAAATGGATTTTATTTATTATCCAAACTATTGTCGGCATTACAATTGTTGATGAATTAATGGTGGAAAATCTGGCCCTGCTTGAAGCAGAAGGCAGTAAGGCGCTGACAAATCCTGTTTTCATAGATAATCATACTGTTCGCCAGTATGCCGTCTACTTTCAAATTGCAGTCACCCTTTTCATTTTTGCAATATCCGTCTTGCGTCCGTGGAAAAAGAAAAGGCAAAAATAAAGCTGGCAGTCCATCCCGACTATCATTTTTAAACCAAGCATTTCAATCATACTCTTAATTAATAAGAAGGAGATTCCCATGGTAAAATTAGAACCTTTTACAGAAAAAGATTTCGATTTGCTCATCAGCTGGATCAGCACACAGGAATTAATGGTTCAGTGGAGCGGTGCCCATTTCAAATTCCCGCTTGATCATGAGCAGCTTGCTAAGTATATAAGCTCAGCGAATCTGGAATCCAGCACGGAATATATCTACAAAGTTATGGCAAACGATGAAATCGTCGGTCATATTTCCCTTGGCAGAGTTGACCGTGTCAACGAAACTGCTAGGATTGGCAAGGTTTTCATCTGCCCCGCAGCACGGGGGAAAGGGTATGCTTCAGAAATGATTCATCAAATCCTGAACTTAGCGTTCCAAGAGCTGAAATTAAATAGAATCAGTCTTGGGGTTTTCGATTTTAACCTGCCTGCTATTAAGATTTACGAGCAGGCAGGTTTCCAAAAAGAAGGACTTCTCAGGCAGACCAATAGAGTTAGAAATGATTATTGGAACTTGATAGAAATGAGCATCCTGAAAGCTGAATGGCAGGCCAGCGCCGGGCTCAGGGGTATTCAATCAAACGTTTGATTGAATTATCCTCTACATAAAAAAAACAGGGCGGATATACTCCGCCCTGCTTGATTTAGCTTGCTTTTTCTTCAGCTGGCACTTCCTGTTTTTCCTTGGAGAGGAACCATCCAGCTAGTGCTATTCCAATTAAGACTACATAGAAAGTAACTTTCCATTCGGTCGACTTGGCAAATCCTTCAGGCAGGATCGCCAGCGCCGGATGGGACATTGTATAGACAGCCAGTTTAACACCAACCCAGCCGACAATACCAAATGCTGCAACCTCAAGTCCTGGCCTCCTGTGAAGCAGATCTACAAAGAGGTTTGCAGCAAAACGCATAATGATCAATCCGATCATACCGCCGGCAAAGATGACAAAGAACTTTCCGCCATCAAGCCCCCCTACATGGCCAAGTCCTGAATCCGGAAGAGCCACGGCCAGAGCGACCGCTGCCAGAATGGAATCTACAGCGAATGCTATATCAGCCAGTTCAACTTTAAAAACTGTCAGCCAAAAACCAGATTGTTTCTTTTCCTTCGTTATTTCTGCCTCTTCCTCGCCTTTTTTCACAAGGAACTTTCTTAATATGTGATTAGCCGCGATAAACAGAAGGTATAGCGCTCCAATGGCTTGAACCTGCCATACATCTACTAAATATGAAATCGCAAATAACGATCCAAAGCGGAAAACAAACGCTCCAGCCAACCCGTAAAATAAAGCCTTCTTCCTCTGCTCCTCAGGAAGGTGTTTAACCATAATCGCCAGGACCAGCGCGTTATCAGCAGCCAATAAACCCTCCAGCGCCACAAGCAGCAGCAATACCCATCCATACTCAAGTATGAGTGATAATTCCATCTAAACACCCTCCCTTATTTCACCTTTGTGTATTTTTCGTCTAAACGTTTTTCAATTTTAGCCAGCAATTCCTGATCTCTCAGCAGCTCTTCTTTGTTTTTCTTAATTAATTCTGCAAATGATACTTTTGCTTTTTTCATCTTGGTCTCCTTTCCTTCTATTTTTTAAGTATTGAAAGCTTCGCACTGTTTCCCTGCAGTTATGTCGATTGAGGATTTCCATTGCCAGGCTATATCAGGCAATAAAAAAACCTCTACCAGCAAGCGGTAAAGGTTTTAAAAAACAAAAAGACCTTTACCCGAAACAGGCAAAGGTCTTGCTAACAACGTTAAGGTTGCCAACAAAGCCGGGAGCTCTTAACTCCGAAATGACGACTCTGCTGTAAAAGCTACTCCCCTTTAGGAGAAACTATTCAACTATACGTTAATCATATTCTATTTCACTAAAGGTGTCAACCCTTATGCAAATCTGTAATAAATCAGAATGAATGTCGCAAGGATGAAAATAAAGTTCAGGAAAACAAATACAAATTGATCAGCCTTGGTTTTATGAAGCTTAATAGGCGGGTTATAGAAAGACACTCCTTCAATGATGAAGATAATCAGCACAATATGAATCATAAAATGGCCAATTACTTCTGTCATTCCAAAGAGCATCGTGGTTGTAATAAAAATAACCGTCACCACGAAGCCAACTGCCCGGTTAAGGATCCCTACCACCAGAAGGTAACCGACAACAAACTCAATGAAAGCAGCCATAACAACGAATGCAGCCGGTGCAAAGCCGAATGTGGGAACTCCATGATTGGCTACAATATCGAGAGACATGCTTGGATATACCCATTTTTCAACAGCAACCCAGCATAAAGATAACCCTGTACCTAAATACAGAAATGGAAATCCAACCTGCTCAAGCTTCGTACTGCCGACCAGCAAGACTCCTATAATGGCAACATAATATCCATAATCAAGCATATGGAAAATGCCATTCTGTAGGGTAACGTACACAAATAGCCCCAATAAAATAACGGCTCCGGCCTTTGTAGAGATGTGATGGGGAATAAGCAGAAAGCCAATAACTGCCCAAGTTAGAATCATTGCAATCGTATTGGTTAAATGAAATTCAGGGGCAAATATAGTTCCATTCGTCACCTGAATTATTAATGCTGCAGCTGTACCATACTTAAGGATATACCTGCTGTATTTGCGGAATCCTGAGAGCCAGTCATCCATCATTTTAACTTTGCCCCATTCCGCTGTCCTTGGGATAATCAATGTCAGCATCGCAAGTACAATCGCAGCTGTCAGTGCAAGTCCCATAAATAAAGGTGATAATATATTTTCAATCGTTTCCTTTTGAGGCGTCACATTCGTGAACCATTTCACATGTGCGCTCGCAAAAAAAGGCGTCATGGCAAAACCTGCTATAAATAAAAACTGGAATATTTTTTTCATGATGATCTTGCCTCCCTGATGGCATTTTAGGTAAACAATATAAGTACAGTATTAATATATTATACTTTTCATTCCAGAGGATTATTCAAAAGTGAATTTTATGTGAAATATTTCACATATGATCCGTGAAAAAATACAGACGAACATATCGCCTGCATTTACTCTCCTACTTTTCTTTTTTCAAGGCTGAAAGTACCGGCTTTTTCTCTTCCTTCTTTTCCTCATCTGATACCAAATCCTTTGCCGCACTTTTAAACTCCGTTAAGGTCCGCCCAAATGCCCGCCCGATTTCAGGAAGCTTGGATGGCCCAAATATGATCAATGCAATGACAAGAACGAGAATTAAGCCTGGAATGCCAATGTTGGAAATCATCTTCTCACCGTCCCGTTAATGTAATACCTTTTCTCGCTTTTTCTTAAGCTGCTTTTCATGTGCCCTTGAATGAGCGTGATGGCGATCTTCCTCCACCTCAGCAGATATTCGAACTCCCTGAGGGACAGCTGTAGCCGAAACCTGCTTCAAGCCAGCCTGGTCTTTTTCAAAGACTAAGGATGCTCTCGTTGATATATCCGCCCCAGGCTCTGTTACGAAAGGAAGCACCCGATAATCTGTACGCCATTGCTCTGGTGTTACCCGGCAGCGGACATAGCCTCTATAATTATTAAAGAATTTAATATGCGGATTTTCTGCAAGCGTCTTTTCCGTATCCGCTCTCACATCTGATCCGTTTCCTCCTGATGTGATAGAGGTTCCGACAAATTCGGCCCCAATCAGCTTTGCATTTGGATCATTATAGTTTGTTAGAATATTGGAAGCCCAGCTTGCATGTACATCTCCAGTCAGAACAATTAGGTTTCCGATATTGTTTGAAACAGCAAAATCAGCCAAACGCTGCCGGGCAGCAGGGTAACCATCCCATGCATCCATGCTGAACTTCGGCGAAGCCATAGTCCCGAAGTTTCTCTGGGCAAAGAACACCTGCTGTGCAAGGACATTCCAATGCGCATTGGAACTGGCAAGATTGCTTTCAACCCATTTTTCCTGGTCATTGCCGAGAAGAGTGCGGTTTGGATCAAGGGACTCCGGCGTATGCGGCTTGCTGCCATCACCATTTGCCTGATCATCACGATATTGCCGGGAATCAAGCACAAGGAATGACGCCAGGCTGCCATAGCTGAATTCCCTATACAGCTGCATACCATCACCATTTGGCATGGAAGATAACCGGAGAGGCATGTGCTCATAATATGCCTGATAAGCGGCTGCACGGCGTTTTATAAATGCTTCAGCTGACTGGCCTTTTTCCGGAATCCCTGCTGCATAGTTATTTTCCACTTCATGGTCATCCCAAGTTACCACCCAAGGGAAAGCAGCATGAGCTTCTCTCAGATGCGGATCAGATTTGTACTGAGCATGGCGGTTCCGATAATCTTCAATAGAGATAATTTCCGGTCCGCTATGGTGGCGGACATTTCCTGTTGGTGAAATATATTCATTTGGTCCATATTCATATATGTAGTCGCCAAGGTGAATGACAAAATCCAAATTTTCCTTTGCCATATGCTGATAGGCAGTAAAAAATCCATGTTCATACTGCTGGCATGAAGCAAATGCAAATGATAGCCCTGATACTTTGGCACCCGCAGCAGGAAGTGTCTTTGTTTTGCCGATTGGGCTTAGTTCATTTCCACATTTAAAACGATAATAATAAACAGTGTCCGGCATTAAGCCTTCTGCCTCCACATGCACAGAATGCGCCAAATCAGGTACTGCAATTTCTGTCCCGCGTTTAACAACTTTTCGGAAATGTTCATCTGCAGCAAGTTCCCATTTAACTGGCACAGCATGAGAAGGCATCCCTCCTCCAATAAGCGGTTCTGGTGCAAGCCTTGTCCATAAAACCACACTGTCCGAAAGAGGATCTCCTGATGCCACACCGAGGGTAAAAGGATATTTGCTGAACTTAGGAGAAGCCTCAACTGTTAGATTACCCACACCTAATGATTGCGCCATAGCCAAGGCAAGAGAAAAACCGGCAATTTTCCCTGCACCAGATAGAAAGCTCCGGCGGTCAATGTCCCTCTTCAAGTTCTCTTCATTAAACTTCTTGATTAAATCATCAATCGACCTATCATTGTTCATTTTCTTCACCTCTTAATTCAAACTGGATTCACAATTGATTATAAGAGGCTTTTTTTAAAGCAATATGAAGATATGTAAAGGAGGATGACAATATCTCTGCCAATTTTAACAGGACTTTTGTAAGGATATGGATATTTATTCAACCGATATTCTAGACTTGCGGTCAAAATACCTTTGTACCTCTGTAACATTTGTCCCAACTATTTTTACAATTTATACATAGAATATTAACGAATCCTGTCAAAATCTTTTAGTTTACTAATCTATAAATAGTGGTTATGATGATAGTTATAATCTTGAAAAGGGGTGAGGGAATGAAAAAAATGAAGATAATGCCATTTTTAATGCTGTCTGTATTTTTAACCTTCCTCATCACCCAGTACCCTGGGGTCCATTTCAATGATATTCCAATGGACCAAAGCAAAGCGGTAACTGTTTCGGACTTTTCCGAGAGCTTTCTAATAAAAGATGATCCTAAAAAACATATTTTCATACAGGGTATAATTTCTTTAGCCATCACAATCCTAACCATTATCCTTTTTATATACAGTGCCCTGCACATAATCGCCCGCAGGAAGAAGATATTCTATAATCCCATCTTCTACGAGGCGAATTATGTAATCCACACTCCTTAATTGTCCAACAAAACAATTAAAGGAGGAAACGAATAATGTGGATTCGATTCTTAATGATTGGGTTATTTTCATTAACAGCTTCCAGCCTGTTCTTTTATCAGGGAATGGAAATGTATCATGCTTTCACAGATTTCTTTAGACAAAAATAAGAATTTGGCATCCAGGGACTCCCTGGGTGTTTTTAATGCTTCTATCATGGGGAACCTACCTTTCTGCATTAGTTTTCTTCGTCCCTTTTCACTTCTTCTGGGGCACTACTCATTCTTATTAGATCACTTCACTCCCGCTTGCCTCTTCTCAAAGGCACTATTCATCCTTTATCAGTTCCCCTCACTCCCGCTTATCTCTCCCCAAAGGCCCTATTCATCCTTATTAGTTCCCTTCACTCCTCATACCTCTCCTCAAAGACGCTATTCTCCCTCATTAGCTCCCTTCGTTCATTTCATACTCTTCCCGCAGACACTAATCCTCAATAGCATCTCGTGCCATTTTCACTTCGTAACTCAGCTCCATAAAAAAACACCCGGCCATTTTTACTCCCAGGCCGGGTGTACTCTCTTACTGTGCTTTTGCATATTTATCGTCTATTTTCTTTTCAATTTTTTCAAGCTCCCGGCTATCTTTTAAAAGCTCCTCTTTATTTGCCTTAATCATTTCAAGCATTGATAATTTTTTCTTTTTCATTTCTGCTCACCTTCTCTCATGATGTCTGTAATCTCCTGGATGCTGGATCTATTTTTTTTGACAGTGCATGGTGTCTGTCACCTAAAATACAATCGTCTTATTTCCATGCACAATGACTTTGTCTTCCACATGCCAGGCGACCGCCTGAGCGAGGACCTGTCTTTCCACATGCCGTCCTGCAATTTTGAGATCCTGTGCAGTGTGTCGGTGGTTAACCCGCTGGACATCCTGCTCAATGATCGGGCCTTCATCCAAATCATTCGTTACATAATGAGCTGTTGCCCCAATCAGCTTGACTCCGCGGTTAAACGCCCGTGCATAAGGATTGGCTCCCACGAAGGCTGGCAGAAAGCTATGATGGATATTGATAATCCTGTTTGGATATTTGGAAATAAAGCTGGGCGAAAGGATCTGCATATATCTTGCCAGTACAATGAAATCTACTTTTCCATCCAGCAGCTCCACCGTCTTTTGCTCGGCTTCAGCTTTAGTGTCAGGCGTAATCGGAACATGATGATAAGGTATTCCGAAACCCTCCACCACTTCCCTCATGTCGGGATGATTACTGATCACCAAGGGAATATCCACTTCAAGCTCCTTCGATTTCCAGCGCCATAGCAGCTCCAGCAGACAGTGATCCATCTTAGAAACAAATATGGCCATCCGCTTGCGCTCGCCTTTGCCGCTTAGCTTCCACTCCATTGAATATTCACTGGCCATTTCAGGCAGATCCTCTTTCAGTTTTGAAAAGGACTCATCAAAATGGTTCATATCGAATTCAATCCTCATAAAGAAGATGCCTGCCAGCGGATCGGTTGTGTGCTGGTCAAAATGGACAATGTTAGCCTTATGCTCCAGCAGGAAATTGGAGACTGTGGAGATAATGCCAGGCCTCTCAGGACAGGATATCAGCAATGTCGCCCTGTTTGCATTGATATTTGTATTCATATAGATTCCTCCATCTGCTTTTCCCGAAGCTGCCATCCATATAAAAAGGACAGAAAAAGGCGGCTTCTTTATCCCCCTTCCCTGTCCTTTTACCTGAGAGTTTAACCCCTTTGGTGTCGCAGGATTCCTGCGCGCTCTCCAGAGATGCGTCTGACTGCGGTCTGTCTACCTGAGAGATTGGCTTCAAGGGTATTTTTGAAGCTTGCTCCTTCGGTGGCTACTGAATGCTCTCTCCCGCAGCCGTCATTCGCTCAATATTTTTGTTATTTTCAGAATAATACATTATTTGCACTATGTCAATCGAACTGCGTTTCTTTCACAAAATTGCCACAATTAAAGCCAATTATGATTCTTTCAATGCCGATTTATAATTTGGTCTTGAATAAATGGCAGAAAAAACAAAAAAAGCTTGAAGACAAAGTCTCCAAGCCGTTTCTATACAGCCGCTTTCGGTTTCGGCTCCTTTTTCTGCCAGGCAATCGTGATAAACAATGTAACGATCAATAAGGCCAGACCGAGAACAAACGGATAAGTTATCCGGACATCGTAGAGTACACCTGCAATCGTCGGCCCAAGCACGTTTCCAATACTCATATAAGCATTGTTCATACCCATCGCAAATCCCTGCTCATTGCCGGCCATTTTTGAGATTAGCGTGGTTAAAACGGGACGCAGGATGGAAGTAGCAAGGAAAATGATCAGTGAAATAACGAAGAAAAGCGCATAGCTGCCTGCAAACAGTGAGACAAGGAATCCTGACGCTGCAACAGCTAAAAAGATATTCAATACCTTGCCTTCTCCGAATTTATTAACCACCCGATCGACTACAAATAACTGAACAATAACACTAATGACCCCCGTTGAAGTCACCATAATGGCAATTTCCTGTGGAGTAGCAGCAAACTCATTATCAAGGTACAGCCCCAGCACAGATTCATACGCCATTAGCCCAAAGCTCATCACCAATGTAATAACAAGCGGAATAAAATATGGCTTCTTAACAGACATTGCCAGCTTCTTGACCATCGGTTCCTCTTCAGGCATCTCTCCTGGCACCGTCTGCAATGTGCTGCTTTCTTCGAGGAGCACAATTGAAAAAATAACAGCCACTAGAGATACAAGCGCTGAAATCAGAAATGGCATTTTCAAGCCGAAGTCTGCCAAAAATCCGCCAATTCCAGGCCCAACCACAATTCCAAGTGACATCGCAGCTGAGACAAGGCCATTCCCCTTTGCACGCTGCTCCATGGTAGTAATATCAGCAATGTAAGCAAAAATAGCTGGAATCAGCAAGGCTGCCCCTATGCCTCCAATGACACGTGAAAAGTAAAGCAGCCAAATGGAATCTACTGCATAAAAGACAACCATGGATAGTGTCAAACCAGCTAACCCGTAAATAATCATCTTTCTGCGGCCATACTGGTCAGCCCATTTTCCAGCAATGGGAGAAAAAATCAGCTGGGCACCCGCGAAAATGGCAATCATCAGGCCTGCTGCCGTTCCCCCCTGATTAATGGATTCCAAATAAGCCGGCAAAATCGGAATAATAATCCCAAAGCTTCCAATCGCAATAAACATATTGATCATCAATATGATCATCTTTTTCTTTTGATCCCCAGACATAGCGGATACCCCTCCTTCTATATGTGAAAAATTTACATTATTTTTTTCGGCACGCTAAATAGCTTATAATGAGACAGGCTGCTTTGTCAAAGGAAAAATAAGAGAAGCTCCAGCATGTGCTGAAGCCTCTTATATTCACCCTTAGAATTTGTCCGGGAATTGCTTCACAACTGCATTTGAAATGGCATCTGCCATCATGATAATATGTGTCACACCGTCATCAATAGAAACAATTCTGGCATCCCAATCCTTAACAAGGCTCGCTGTTAAATCATCCGTCACTAATTCGAGATACGTGTACAGCAACTTTTTAACATCTTCATTTTTCAGATTAGGATTGGCATTGCTTATAAAAGCAGCCATATCATCGGCATTGCGATGCCATTCTTTGTTCAGCTGATTCACTTTGGCGCCTTGCCCGCTCTTGGCAGCTTCCACAATATCTCCTGCAATAACTATATGCTCCTTAAGCAGTTCTGTAAGCTTATTTCCTGCAGCATCTCCATAATAGGGCTTTATCGAATTGCCGATATCCTCCTGGTTTTTCAAGAGCCTTGCCAGAACCTGTTTCTGATCCTCCGCCCCGGCTGTTGTAGCACTTGTAATATAATTGCTTGTCCATAATACATGGTCGATCCATAATCTGCGGAATTCATTTTCAAACTTAACCTCTGATTGTGTGATACACGGTTTCTGTGCAGCTGCATTGCCTGGAGCTGCCAGCATATTCAGCGGAATCATCAGCATTATTCCCAGTATCAGTAATTTCTTCATATCCTTTTCTCCTTCCAGATTGAAAAAGTTTCCTTCTTATTTTGATTATCTTAAGATTTTTCATTCCAAAAAAATAAAGCTCGAGGCTAGTGCCCCAAGCTTTTTCAATCAAACGTTTGATTTATTTGCATATAAAGCCTATTTACTTTCAGATAAATCATTTTACTTTCGTTTAAACAGATTTACTTTCGGATAAATCATTTTACTTTCATATAAACAGCTTTACTTTCGGATAAATCATTTTACTTTCATATAAACAGATTTACTTTAGGATAATGATCACACAGCTGCCACCGCAGCAAAAAACTCATTATAAAGCGCCTGTACCGCGCGTTTTTCATCCACTGCCTGTACGCCAAACATCATGCTCACTTCAGATGAGCCCTGATTGATCATTTCCATATTGACTTTCGCTTTAGCGAGGGCTTTGGAGGCGCGGGCCATTGTTCCGATGTTTTGGCGCATCCCCTCACCAACTACCATGATAAGCGACAGGCTGTGCTGGATTTTCACCTCATCCGCGTGAAGTTCACGTTGAATACGTCTCAGAATCTCTTCCTCCATACCATCAGTAAATTGGTTTTCCCGAAGAATAATGGAGATGTCATCAATTCCTGACGGCGTATGCTCATAGCTGAGGCCATACTCTTCCAAAATGGTCAGCAGCTTCCTCCCGAAGCCTACTTCCCTGTTCATTAAGTATTTGCCGACGTATATGCTGCAGAATCCCTGATCACTGGCAATCCCGATCACAGGTCCGTTTGTGTTAGCGCGCTTGTTCACAATCCTGGTGCCAGGAGCAGATGGATTATTCGTATTTTTAATCTGCACAGGAATACCAGCCCTGAATGCCGGCACAAGTGCTTCATCATGCAGGACGGTAAAACCTGCATAGGAGAGCTCCCGCATTTCGCGGTATGTCAATTCTTTGATTTCTTTAGGACTTTCCACAATAAATGGATTTACCGAAAATACAGCATCCACATCTGTAAAGTTTTCATACAAGTCCGCTTTGGCTGCCCCAGCCAAAATGGAACCTGTTACATCCGATCCGCTTCTTGAAAATGTGAACACCTGCCCTTCCCTGCTATATCCAAAGAAACCTGGAAAAATGATAATCCCGTCCTGTTCCCTTAAGGAATATAGATTCTCATATGCCTCAGGAAGAACCTGTGCATTTCCGGGCTCAGGGCTTACAAGCAATCCCGCTTCATTCGGGTTCACATACCTTGCTTCTACTCCCTGCTGCTGAAAATATGCTGCAACAAGCTTAGCGTTATTATCCTCGCCGCTCGCCTTAATCAGATCCATAAAAACTTCAGGATCATCTGTATCGCTGGAGAGCCTTGTAAAAAGATCCTCCCTAATTATATCTTTAATTTTTGGATCAAGCTCCAATTCATCAGCTATTTGGCCATACCGATCCAATACAGCTTCAGCCAAATCATCAGCTGCCTCCCCCTGATTCCGTTTTTCTGCACATGCGATTAATAAATCAGTAACCTTATTGTCTGCTGAAAATCGCTTACCAGGAGCCGAGACGACTATTATCTTCCGCTCTGGATCTGCATTTACAATATTGAAAACCTTCTCGATTTGCTTTCCGGATGCTAAAGAAGATCCTCCGAACTTCACGACTTTCATTCTGACATCTCCTAATCTCTGAAAATTTAATCTTTATTTTACTCTTATCCGCAAAGAAATCAAGAGAAAATTCTATCTGAAAAACACAGATGTTCACCATAAAAATACACAAAGGTATGTAGATATATTAAATATGATTAATTAGCGTGATTATATCGCTTAATATTATTATTTTAGAAAAATAAAAGAAAACGCTTACAATATATAGTTTATTTTATGCCGTTATGCTGAATTGCCTAAAGCAAAAAACTATTAATATTATGGTTTTTCCCATTCCAAAACGGGGTATATGTTAAGGATATTTATATAAAGAATTCAATCGTAAAAACACGGGAAGGGAAAAAGTCTATGGGAATCCTAGTTGTGGACGATAATCAAGCCAATTTGTTTGTCATTCAGCATATATTAAAACGCGCCGGATATAAAGACCATTTAACGTTTTCTTCTGCAAAGGATATGTTTCAGCATCTTCAGGGATATTCACCTTTCTCAGCTGATATAAAAGCAGACATTATCTTAATGGATATTATGATGCCGGAGATGGATGGAATTGAAGCATGCCGGCGGCTTCAGCAGATTCCGCATTTAAAGGATATTCCGGTGATTTTTGTAACTGCATTGGAAGATTCAAATAAAGTAGCTGAGGCACTAGATGCGGGCGGAACTGATTATGTTATGAAGCCCATAAATAAAACGGAACTGCTTGCCCGGATTCGTGCTGCTTTAAGACTTAAATATGAAAAGGACTGGCATAAGGAGCAGGAAAATAAAATCAAGAATGAATTGGATTTATCCATGCAGGTTCAGACCAGCATGCTGAGTGAGCCGATTTATCATGAACATACACTGTTAAAGGCTTCCTACCTGCCGGCCAACAAACTTGCAGGGGATATGTATTACTGGCACCAAATAGATGAACACCGCTTTGCTGCCATCCAGCTGGATATGATGGGCCACGGAATTTCAGCATCCCTTGTATGCATGTTTATCTCTTCTGTACTAAGGGATGCTATCAGAACATGCAGCGATCCTGAATACGTCATGAAGGAACTAAATCGGTGGATGAACTCCCTTAATCAGCGCAATCAGCGGATTCCATATTATTTTACAGCCATTTATCTCGTCCTTAATAAAAAAGACAAAACCGTCGAGTATGTAAATGCCGGACATCCAACCGGATATGCACTCACAGATAAAAAGGAAATGGTCAGTTTAACCAGCAATATGTGTGCAGTAGGCTTTTTTGAAGATATTACGATCCAAAAAGAAACAATTCCCTATATAGACTCCATCCAGCTGCTCCTGTTTACGGACGGAGTAGAAGAAGCAGTGGAACAGAATAATCTTAACCCTTGTGAATATCTTCAGCGCTTCGCATCCTTCCATTGGAATGCAGCCCGAACAGCAGAACCAATAGATATGATTTTGACTAAAGAGCAGCAGGCAAGCGCCGATGATGATATGTGTGTTGTTCTGGTTCAGGCAAATTAGTTACATAATATTTTTGCAAAAAAACAGAGTGCAGTCCCTCAAATAGGGCCCGCACTCTGTTTTTCTTATGCTTGAGCGGTCTTCCTGAAAATCTTTTCCTGCAGGTTGATTTCTTCAAATACGGGCACTTCCATCCTCAGCGCTTCCTTGCTTCCAAGTCCCAGAAAACCTCCCCTGCTAAGGCTTTCATTGAAAAGATTAAAAACATGGCTTTGCAGATCAGTGTTAAAATAAATCATGACATTGCGGCATATAATCACATGAAATTCATTAAAAGAACCATCGGTCACCAGATTATGCTGTGCAAAAACCATTCTATCAAGCAGGGATGAATTCAAATAAGCTGCTTCACAATCGGTAGTGTAGTATTCAGAAAATGATTTTTTTCCGCCTGCCATAATGTAATTCTTTGTGTAGAGCTGCATTTTTTGCAGAGGGATCATTCCGCTCTCAGCCTTTTTCAGCACCTTTTCATTGATGTCTGTGGCATAAATTTTAGTTCGTTCCCCCAGACCTTCCTCCTCCATCAAAATAGACATGGAATAGGCTTCCTCTCCAGTCGAACAGCCTGCATGCCAAATTCTGATCTCAGGCAATTCTCTGAGCATCGGGACAGCCTCATTTCGAAAAGCTTTAAAAAACGAAGGGTCCCGGAACATTTCGGTAACATTAATTGAAAAATCGCTCAGGACCTTTTGCAGATATCCATCTTCATGTATAACCTTCTCTGTGAGGCTTGTTATGCTGGGCAGCCGATCCCTGCTAATGCGATTTTGTATCCTCCTCGCAATAGAAGAGCGCATATATTGCCGGAAATCATACCCGGATAAACCGTAAATGGCCTTTAAAAGTAAATCTATCTCTAATTCTTCCTTTTTCAATTCTATCCATTCCTCAACTTTCGAGAATAAAATTATGGTGACAGTGTCCGTATGTCAGGACTGGTGCCCCCCGGGTTCCTTCTATGAAAGCCACACCCTCATTACGGACAGCAGCTGGTCCAGTTTTAACGGCTTGCTGATATAATCTGTTGCACCAGCTTCCATGCACTTTTCCCTATCGCCTTTCATTGCCTTGGCAGTAAGGGCAATGATTGGAACATCCTGATGCCTGTCCAGCCCGCGAAGCCTCTTCATGGTTTCATAACCATCCATAACCGGCATCATAATATCCATCAGCACAATATCAATCTTTTCTGTACCCATTATTAAATCCAGGCACTGCATCCCGTTTTCTGCTGTAAGGACATTCATGCCTTCTTTATTTAAAGCATTTTTCAGCGCATAAATATTTCTGTGATCATCATCTACGACTATGACTGTTTTATCTTTAAGCTCAGTACCTGTATGCTGATGCTCTGCTTCACTAATTCCTTCAGCAGCTGGGGGTTCTGCTGCCTCAGACACTTCCTCCAGAGGTTCAGCGGTTACAGCTGCTTCTTCTAAAGCAAGCGAACCTGCCTCTATATCAGGCATGCCGTTTGGCAGATTAGGAATGACCAGTGTAAAGCGGCTTCCTTTTCCTTCTTCACTCTCCACTTTGCAAATGCCGCCGAGCAGCTGGGCAAATTCCTTGGAGATGGACAATCCCAGGCCCGTTCCGCCATATCTTCTCATCGTGGCTCCATCAGCCTGCTGGAAGGCTTCAAAAATCAGCTGCTGCTTTTCCGCTGGAATGCCAATACCTGTATCCAGCACTGTTACTTTAAGCCAGTCATCTGTATAGGTGGATAGCGGCAAACCAAAGAAATCGCTCTGTGCGGCTTTTTCAAAAGTGACTGCTACTGAACCTTCTTCCGTAAATTTAAATGCATTTGACAGGAGATTTTTCACAATTTGCTGGAGCCGCTGCTCATCGGTATTGAATACAGGCGGCACTTCTTCTGAAGAGCTTACAGTAAACTCAAGGTTTTTATGCTTTGCCACTTGTGTAAAATGCTGCTTCATACGTTGCGACATTTCACCCATATTGACTTCCTCAAAGCTTATCTCCAGTTTTCCTACTTCTACTTTTGAAAGGTCCAGAATATCATTGATCAGGGTAAGCAAATCCTGTCCGGATGTATGAATAACCTTGGAAAACTCCTTCTGTTCCTCAGTGAGGATTTGATCCGGATCTTCTGCCAGCATCTCTGATAAAAGCAATATGCTGTTAAGCGGCGTGCGCAGCTCATGCGACATATTTGCCAGGAATTCTGACTTGTATTTTGAGCTTAAACTCAGCTGCTTTGCTTTTTCCTCCAGCTCTTCCTTGGCAGCCTGAAGTTCTTCGGATTTCATTTCCGCATCTCTGGAGCGCTCTTCAAGCTGTTCATTAATCATGCGCAGCTCTTCGGATTGACTCTGCATTTCTTCAGATTGGGCCTGCAGTTCCTCCGACTGGGACTGCAGCTCTTCAGCCTGTGCCTGAAGTTCCTCTGTCTGTGCCTGAGATTCTGCCAATAAGCGTTCGATCTCCATTCTTCCTGAAATATTGGTAATGGCTATTCCTAATGTATCAATTACTTTTTCCAGGAGCTTGATCTGTGCATCAGTGAATTGCCTCAAACTTGCCAATTCCACAACTGCAACGACCTCATCTTTGAGCATGACAGGTGCCATCATGATGCTTTTCGGCCTGACATCTCCCAAACCGGTTGATAGGACCTTGTAATCCTCCGGAACATCTTGAAGTAATATTGTTTTCTTATCCCTGACTGTTTGCCCTGCTATTCCTTCTCCGGCAAAGAAAAAGTCTCTTCCTGCATCTTCCGCTCCATCGGCATAAGCAGCTTGTTTTTTAAATACAGGTTTGCTTCCGCTGTCATCCTTCACATAAATTACTCCGAGATTGGCTCCGGCAGCAGGTGCCACCCTAGAAATAAAATCATCTGCCAAATTCCCTATGGCCACATGCTGGCTATAGATGCTTACTAATGCAGCAGACTGGCTTTGAATCCAGTTCTGCTCACTGATTTCAGCCGAATAGCGCTGTTCTTTTTCGTAATAATTCTCCAGTGAATCAGCCATAGAGTTGAAGGCTATCGCGATTTCACCGATCTCATCTTTTGTTTCGATATTCAGCCTTGAAATGGAAGAAAGGTCTTGATAATCAATATCCTTAATTCCCTTTGTAATTAAGCTGATGCTTCTGCCTGTACTTCTAATCACCCAAACCGTCACTCCGACGATTAAAATAATAGCTATTGCAACCGCAGCAACCAAAGTCGATACTAACTGATTATACGTTTCATTTGCACTTTCCAGGGAATCAGCCATGATGGATTCCTGATATTCTTTAAATTCAGCCAGCTTAACCAGAAGAGAGTTTCGGTTTTCCCTTTCTTCCCTGTACAGATCTTCCAGGGAATCCAGATCTCCGCCTCCCATTAATCCAATGAAGCTGTTTTGCATTTGGGCATATGATTCATATGCCTGTTCTACTTCCTTTAATAGCAGGCTCGATTTCTGTCTATTTAATTCATTTTCCAATTTCAAAATCCGGGTTTGTATCCCTTCATGGTTTGCCTCAATCAATTCAGCCGTCATGGCTGGATCTGCCGATTCTATGTCGGTGAGCACACTCAGCAGCTGCTGATCTGTCTGGTAAAAAAGCTGTCTGATCTCTGTAGCCTGGTTTACCTTATAATAGCGATCCTCCACAATTTCCAGCATGTTCGCCTTCATTCCATTCACCATAGACAGAATGACAAACATTAGAATAAACATAAAAAATACGGTTAGGCCCAAACCCATTATTTGCTTTCCCTTAAAACTCACCTGTTCTCTCCTTCTTTCCCCCAATTTTTCTTTATCTTTGTTTCCGATTTCAAGTTCATGTTCACGTTTATGAGTTTAAGATTTTAATAGACTAGCTTCTTTACCCTTATTCGTTATAAATCAAACCTGTTTTTTCTATTTTTTTCATAAAAAAAAGGAAGGAAAACTCCCCCCTAATTTTCAACGATATTCCTTAACTTTTCCCCCTGCTGAAGTCATCCATTCAAACTGGCGCAGCTTCAGGTCAAATAGTGTCAGGGGATCCTGGTAAATCTCAGGATTTTTGCGCATATCGCTTAAAGCTTCTTTATTATCTGCAATGTCGGTATAGGTCTCTTCAACCGTATGATTCAATACATCAAACGGATTTCTGAAAAACATTTTAATATCCCGTTCAAGTGATTTCTCGAAAAGCTCGAATTGCTGCATGAATTTATTGGTGATGGATTCTGCGATCTCACTATAGTCTTCATGTTCAATGAACTGTTTATATTTATTATGGAGCATGGCTTTATTCTGCTGGATCGCACCAAGCAGCTTGCCTGCACTCTTCAGCAGGAACTGCGATGGCGAAAAGCGGTTTAGAATGTTCGCCTTTTCCAGCTGAACACTTCCCCGTGTCATTCGATCCGCGTCGCGGCGCCAGTCATCCAGAACCCTAAAGTCACAGCCAAGCGAGATTTTCTCCTCGCCATATAGCTCATTGAAGCTTTCGCTCATTTCATCCAGATATGCCTGGCTGCTTCTGAACTCTCCTTCACTTTCAGCAATCCACTCCTGAATGGAAACATGGAAATCCGGCAAAACCGTCTCTTCAATATATTCATGTACCCGATTATTCATTTCGTCATTGAGTTCTGTGTGGATTTTTCCAAAATCACTGTCCTCTGTCACCATTTCAGAACAATTCCGAAGCAGTTCCGGAATCTTTTTCTCAAGATCCTGTCTCATTTTATCTTTAATTTGGCTGTAGGACTTTTTAATTGTCCGGACCTTTTCTTCTTCCATATCACTCAGCTGATTGTTGGCACCCTTAAGTTTTGTTACCATTTCTTCGTTCCATTTAATAGTATCAATCAAGCTGTTTTCCATCTCTACGCGTTTTTCAAGAAGGAATTTGATCGATTTTTTAACATAGTAAAGAACCTTTGCTGTACGCTCTTCTTTCCGGTCCCCTCGATCCACCATCGACTTGATAAAGACTGCTAAATCTTTCAGCTGGCTTTCGCTTTCATAATACGCGGAGAAAGCAAACACCTTTGCTTTTGGAAAGTAGGTATGCACACGGGACTGAGTTTCATCAAGAAGATCCATGGCATCCTGGCTGTCTGGAATCCGGTCCATTTTACTGAGAAGGAAATGAATAGGCAATTCCGGAGCCTGCTCTCTCATTCTCACAGCAAGATCCAGCTCTTTATCTGTCAGAGGCGAATCCGCATTCAGGACAAACAGCATGCTGTCTGCGAAATGCAGATATTGGAACACACCATTTCTGAACTTGCTTTGCCCCGCAAGACCAGGCGTATCAATGACAGCAAGTCTATTATTCTGTAAAAAGCCGAATGGCATTTTGCATCGTATAAGCGTCTGCTGGCTTTTTTCTGCGCTTTGCCTAAAGTCCTCCAGATCAGAAATACTCCGCACTTCCTCGTCCGTAACGGCATGAATTTCCGCTTCATCACTATCCTTGAACAGCACTGAAGCAGAAGTGGAATCTCCCATCAGCTCTTCACCGAGAAGAGTGTTGACAAACGAGGATTTCCCATTTGAAGCCGCACCGGCAATCAGCAAATGCCCGGCATCCAAATCAAGGAGCTCACGGACCATCCATTCAAAGCGTTCCCCCATTAGCACGCCCTTTTCCTTCGCCCATTTCATGACATTTTCAAATAGCTTGAAGCTTTCCTCCAAGCTATCCTGAAAGCGAACAGAGCGATTCACAAGGCCCTCTGCCTCGCTGACAGCTGATGAATCAATGTTGGACGGGAAAATTTCGCTCCACGCCAGCACTGCCGAAGCCGAAACAAGGGAATGCGAAGGTGCAGCTATTTTCACCCAGTTAGTTATATGATTCGGTATCAGGTGTGATAAGTCCCGGATTAGATGCTTACCGCTGATTAATTCAAAATAAGTATCCTTGTAAAGCTCGGAAAGCAGGCTCCATGTATGTGAGCGCCCTGGCTCCATATTCAGGAGAAGATGGTTAAATTCTTTCAGCCATGAGAAATACAGATCTGATTTCTTGTAGCTATTCCATAGAGCCGCTGATAAACTTTCAAAATGAGCCTCGTCCACACGGTATAATACCGCAAGCGCCTCACTGAAATAGTTCGGCTCCGTTTTAACTGTCCGCCCCTGCTCCACATACGAGTGAAGAACTTCAAACCAGGATATGGATTCCGTCCTGATTGCTTCATTGACAGCCAGCTCCACTGCATTTCCCCAATCGCTGTGTTCTTCAAAGAATCCGCGTGCCAGATCGGTCACATCCGGATAATCCGGATTTAATCGAACCGCATCTTTAATGGCTTCTACAGCAAGTTCAAGCTTGCCTCGCTGTATGTAAAGTGAAAACAGCTGAAGGAGCACTTCGGTTTTCAACACCTCTGAATCTGTTTCAATCGATTTGTAAAAGTCCTCCGCATTTGAAAGCAAATCCAATTCAAAATAGGCATCAGCCATATTTTTCTGTGCCCATGGCCCCAATTCATTCGGGATGCTCTCCCATTTAAAAATGGCCGCTTCATAATCCTTGTTAAGGAAATACACCTCACCCTGGGCGAAACGGATATTGGTTAAATCGGGCACTTCGTTCTGCTGCTCAGCCACATACAGTTCACCCAAAACCCTGATCGGATGCACATTTTCATTAGATCCCATGAAGGTCTCGTAAAAGGTTTTGCTGATTAGCTGCTTCTCTAAAGTCATCTTGATCCCCCGCAGTGCTATTATTAAAAGTGTGCCTAGAGGCACCGGCTTTTAAAAGAGTTTATTGAACAGCCTGCTGATTTCCTAATATCATAGGGCTTTATCAGCATGCTTTTATAAAAAACGCATAATGCGCCAATTTTCATCCTTTATCCTTATATTGTAGCAAAAATTTTTCTGCAAAAAATTTCATTTCTCTATCATTTTTGAAACATTGCTGTATTCCTGTGTAATATTCTTAATGATTGGAACCATCTTTACTTTATTAATACCACCCCAAATCAAAATAAAAACTGGCAGACAGAAATATATATTCCTGTCTGCCAGTTTTCATTCTTCATTAAGAGGCTTGCTGCGGGCGGGCGGCTGAGCGCCGTCTGCCATAAAGGACTGTAACAGCCATGCCAAGAATCAGGAACACACTTGATATTTGGAACAGTGCTGCCGTTTCCACAAACTGTGCAAGCACCCCAAACACAAGGCCGCTTAGTCCAATGCCAAGGTCGATGGATGAGAAGAACATTCCATTTGCCACACCCCGGCGGTTGGGTGGTGTCATCGACAGCGTCCATGACTGCAGAGTAGGAATCAACGATCCAAAGCCAATCCCGAACAAAATTCCGCTTATGATAATAAACAAATTCGAATGAGCGAAAGAAAGTACCCACATGCCAATAAAGGTCAAGAACGTGCAAAGCAGTACAAGTCCCTTTGGCCCACGCTGGTCAAACCACTTTCCGGCAATTGGCCTCGAAAGCGATGCCATGGTCGCATTGAACAGGTAGAAAAGGAAAATCTGATCAATGCCGCGCTCTTCTCCAAAAATTACGATGAACGTTACGATGGAACCATACCCAAATGTCACAATAATCGTAATAAAGGCAGGAAACCAGCTGGATTTTTCGATTAATGAGCCTAAGTAAGAAAATTTCAGATCCTCTTTCCTTGTTTCCAGAACAGCTGCAGGCGTTTCGTAGCGAACAATGGATAGGAGGCCGATGGCAATTACACCAAGTACACTCGAGATATAAATAAGGTTGGTAAAAGAAGTAATCTGATATAGATAGATTCCAAGACTCGGAGCGATGATCATCCCGATCGTAACGCTGAGGCCATAGTAACCCATTCCCTCTCCAAGACGGGAATTAGGCACTACATCTACAGCAGCCGTCCCATTCACAGTTGTTGACCATCCCCAAGCGAGCCCGTGGATGAATCGGAACAGCAGAAAAATCATCACCACGCTTGACAGCGGATATATAACCGTTATGGCCAGAAGCGCCGCTGCCCCAATCAGCACCAGCTGCTTCCTTGCTCTATATTCAAGCATGAATCCGATGAAAGGTCTGCTCAAAACGGCTCCAATCGAAAACAGTGCCGTAACAAGCCCAATTTCAAGACCAGTTGCTCCTATGGACTTTATATATGGAGGCAGTGTCGGAATCAGCATCTGAAACGACATAAAGACAAATAAATTTCCGACCATCAGCATAATGAAAGACTTTGTCCACAAAGTCTCTTTAACAGCCTTTATCAACTGCATCCCCCGCTTTCTTTTTATCTCCAGAATAAATCAGTTAATTATTTCGCATCACTAAATACTACTATAACTGATTGAAAAAAGGAACGGGAATTTAGCATCACATCAAGGTGCAGAACTTTATTGAAACAATGAAAACCTTCTATATGCAGTACATAAAAAAGGGAGCCAGATTAAGCTCCCCCGTCACCCCTGCAGACTGCTTGTTTCCAGTACCCGCTGCAAAAAATGCAGTGTTCTTTCGATAATGATGTCCTGATCGTTATCCAGTGTTGCCACATGATAGCTGTTGTCCAGGGTGACCAATTCCTTTGCAGCTGATTTAATGCTGCTGTATATTTCCTGCGAATTGGAAGGCGGAACTACATGATCTTCTTTTGAGACAAAAATCAGCGCAGGACAAGTCACTTTTCCTAAATCGGCTTTGACCTTCTTCATCAATTCTGTTATTTCACCAAGCGATTTAACCGGTGTCCTTTCATAGGCAAGCTCTTTTATATCAGGGTTTTTAATGTCTGAACCAATTGCATCAAGGAAGCGGACATCCAGGCTGGCTGCTTCAGCCATATCAGAAATCTCAATAGCTGCATTAATCGGGATAATCCCCTTAATCTCCGGATATTTCTCGGCCATATACAATGTCAGGGTACCGCCCATCGACAGACCTGTAACAAATATCGTACTGCAGCGCTCTTTCAGCCACTGATAGCCTTCTTCAACAGAATGAATCCAATCCTGATAGGTCGTTGTTTCCATTTCTTCATAATGAGTGCCGTGTCCCCGCAGCCTTGGGCCGCAGACCGTATACCCTGCATTTGCATAAGCTTCCCCTAGCGGACGCATGCTTTGTGTTGAGCCCGTAAAGCCATGCGATACCAAAATCCCAATCTCATTTCCTTCATAATAAAAAGGTTCTGCGCCTTCTAAAATAGGATACTTCTCAGGCATGTTCCTTCCTCCATTCAATAGGTTATTTCCTATTAAGAGATATTCTTTTACTATTCCTCTATCCCTCCTTATTTGAAAGCATTTAACATTTTTGTAAAACTTCGCATCCAGTCTTCAGAAAAACTTTTTTTCCAGCATCGACTTGTTTATAATAGATAGAATGAATATAGAAATTAGCAGCATTGCCCTATAAACAAAAAAGCAGGCATTAGGAGCGCAGCTAAGGGAAGTTTCGCTTTATTTTCCTTCCCGATATTATTAAAATAAGTACTAACTACATAAACAGAAAGGCTGATACCGGTTTGGAAAACAATTCAAATTTTATACGAACGATTATTAAAGAGGATCTGGAATCAGGAAAGCGCAAAGAGGTCATTACTCGTTTCCCGCCTGAGCCGAACGGTTATCTTCATATCGGACATGCCAAATCGATAGTCATCAACTTCGGCCTGGCAGATGATTTTAATGGCAAGACAAACCTCCGTTTTGATGATACGAATCCGCTAAAGGAAGATCAGGAATTTGTGGATGCCATTAAAGAGGATGTTAAATGGCTTGGCTACGAATGGGAGGAGCTTCATTTTGCATCGAATTACTTCGAGGAAATGTACAACCGTGCAGTTCTTTTAATCAAGAAAGGAAAAGCATATGTGGATGACTTAAGCCAGGAAGAGATCCGTCAATACCGCGGAACGCTGACAGAGCCTGGGAAAGAAAGCCCATACCGAAGCCGTTCAGCTGAAGAGAATCTTGATTTATTTGAACGCATGCGTAAAGGTGAATTTGAAAACGGAGCAAAGGTTCTCAGAGCAAAGATCGACATGTCATCACCGAACCTGAACTTGCGCGATCCGGTTATCTATCGTGTTTCACATGCAACTCACCACAATACGGGGGATACGTGGTGCATCTATCCGATGTATGCATTTGCCCACCCGCTTGAGGATGCAATCGAAGGAGTTACCCATTCCTTATGTACAACCGAGTTTGAAGATCAGCGCCCGCTATATAACTGGGTTGTCGCAGAGTGTGAAATGGAAAGCACGCCGCAGCAAATTGAGTTTGGCCGCCTAAATATTTCTAATACAGTTATGAGCAAAAGAAAATTGAAGCAGCTTGTGGAAGAAAATTATGTAGATGGCTGGGATGACCCGCGCATGCCGACGATTTCCGGTCTAAGACGCAAGGGCTATACTCCGGAAGCAATCCGAGAGTTCGTAAAAGAAACGGGTGTTTCAAAAGGGTCCGGTGTAGTGGATGAGGCCATGCTTGAGCATTATGTCCGCGAAGACCTGAAATTGAAAGCCCCTCGCACAATGGGTGTGCTTCGCCCATTAAAGGTTGTGATCACAAACTACCCGGAAGATCAAACTGAAATGCTTGATGCGGAAATCAATCCGGAAAATCCTGAGATGGGCATGCGCCAAATTCCTTTCTCGAGGGAGATTTATGTTGAGCAGGACGATTTCATGGAAGATCCGCCGAAAAAATATTTCCGCCTCTTCCCTGGCAATGAAGTACGCTTAAAGCATGCATACTTCATCAAGTGCAACGATGTCATCAAGGATGAGGATGGCAATGTTGTTGAGCTGCAGTGCACATATGACCCTGAAACGAAGAGCGGAACAGGTTTTACCGGCCGAAAAGTAAAGGGTACGCTTCACTGGGTGGATGCAAAGAGTGCCATTCCGGCTGAATTCCGTTTATACGAGCCATTGATTCTTGACGAAGATGCCGATCAGAATGCTGAGGCAGACACAGATGATGCTGCTGAAAACGATGCGGAAGGGAAAACGTTCCTTGACTATGTGAACCCGAACTCACTTGAAATTGTTCATGGTTTCATTGAACCTAACATGAAGGATGTAAAAGCCCAGGATAAATTCCAATTCTTCCGTCATGGCTATTTCAATGTCGACCCGAAACACACATCAGCAGAAAAACCTGTTTTTAACAGGATTGTATCGCTGAAGAGTTCATTTAAGTTAAAATAATTTCTAAGCTTGAGGAAGGTTTCCTCAAGCTTTTTTTGTAAACACTGCTCTTATACACAGCTACCTTCCGGCTTGAAAATGTGGTAAGGTTTAAAAGGTAAGCATTTACATAAGGAGGAATAGCAAAATGGCAAATCAGCATGATCCAAATACATTACCGCCAAAAACATGTTCCGTAGACCGAATGGTCACAGTTAAAGAGGATGTTGAGAAGGTTCTTGCAGGAAAAAAAACAGCCACACGCCGTAATGGCAGATACGCTGATATCGGGGAAATCATGACACTTGAAGGCCAGGACTTTGTTGTAGATAAAGTTTATTCCCAATCCCTTGGTGAGTTAACAGACGATCATGCCCGCCAGGAAGGTTTCGAAAGCTTGGAAGACTACAAACAATCCATTCTTTCCATGCATCCGGGAATGCCGTGGCTTCCGCAGATGCGTGTATGGGTTCATGAATTCAGCGCAGTGAAGAAGTAATCTGCCGGGATGGACATAATGTACCGCATACTGCTGTACCTCCATGTCAGCAGTGCCATACTTTCTGTTGGGCCATTTTTTGTTCTGATTCCAATCGTCAATAAATTGGAATCGGCCGAGCCCGGGGTTCAGCAGGCATACATAAGCATCTTCAGGACATCCGTGCGCCTTGTCAAACATGCAGGACATGTACTTGTAGGCTCGGGTGTCCTTCTTATCGTGTACAGCCACTGGGCTTGGACGACATCCTGGATCGTTGCGACACTGGCTGTAATGGGAGGTTCCGTCTTTTTTCTCGCCCGGGCCTTCTCTCCCGTTCTGAAGAAATTTGATGAGCCTGGAGCAGATCAGCAGTTTCTTGTCAGGAAGCTTACCCGCTCCGTCTGGATATATCTTTTTCTATTAATGCTCATGCTCTGGTTCATGGTGGCCAAGCCTGTGCTTTGGTAAGGATAAAAAACAAGCGCTCATGATGTGCGCTTGTTTTTTTATGCATGGATAAATCCATATTTTCACGGTTTTATGCAGCTTTTTTTGACCTTTGCTGAAGATGTGGTAACTATCATGTGCTTTGATGCCGCTTCTTTTGCCTTTTGCTGAAGATGCGGTGTCTATAAAATAGCATTATACGAACTCTGTGCCGATAATCAGAATTTCCACATGCAACTAACTTATTATTTCAAAAACCTTTCCGGAAAGTCTGTCATAATCACTTCGACTCCGGCATTATTTAACAATCCGCTGCGGGTTTCATCATTTACGGTATATACCCGCAAAGGAAAACCCGCTTCTTTTGCTTCTCTGCCAAACTCTGATAAAGCAAATCCCTCTTCACAATGAATGCTGTTTGCCCCGATGCTTTTTGCGATTTCGAGTATGTTTTCAGGGATGCCTTCAATCAAATAGCCTGTCTGCAAAGTGGCATGCAAGTTCCGGACTCTCTTCAGACTCTCTGCATTGAAAGATGATATTATGACACGCTTTTCCAATCCATATTTAAGGATAAGGTCAATTACCTTTTCTTCCATCCCGGGATATTCAATCAAATCATTTTTCAATTCAATATTAATCAGCAGTTCGTTGCCCTCCATCACTGCCCATTTTAAAAATTTCTCCAGATCGGGGATTGTTTCTCCGGCGTTCACATCCGCAAACCAGACATCAAGCTGAAGGATTTCTTCAAAGATCATGTCCTTAATATAACCGGTTCCGCCCGTCGTTCTGTCCACCTTTTCGTCATGAATGATCACAAGCGTACCATCCTTCGCCATCTGCACATCCAATTCAATGCCATCTGCTCCTGCCTCCAAAGCAGCCTGGAATGCGGCCATCGTATTTTCCGGAAAATGTCCACTGGCGCCGCGGTGTGCAAAGACTTTTGCTCTTTTATTCAAATTATCTCCTCCTATATCAACAACATTTATATATATTCTATTCTACGGCCTGCCCCAAAACCATTTTTTCATCCTCAGAATAGCCGCTCAAGTTTCACTTCGCATCCAATTCCCTTATAATGAAAACTATGAAACTTCTTTCTTCTCAGAACGTATTACAAGATATTCATACATAAAAACGAATTAGGAGTGAAATCTGTGGGAGTTCGATTGAGCAAGGGACAAAAAGTAGATTTGACCAAAACTAATCCTGGTTTGCAGGTTGTGGTGGCAGGATTGGGCTGGGATGTCAGCCATAATCAATCGCAATATGACCTGGACGCTTCAGCATTTTTAACAGGTGGATCCGGCAAAGTGCAAAGTGATAGTGACTTTGTGTTTTATAATAATCCATCCGGCGGAAACGGATCGATCCTTTACAGCAGTGATAACAGAACTGGTGCCGGTGCAGGGGATGATGAGCAAATCCGCATCGAGTTAAATAAGGTGCCGCAGCATATCCATCGAATTGCTTTTACTATTACCATTCATGATGCCCAGATGAAAGGTCAGAACTTTGGACAAGTTTCCAATGCCTATGTGAGAATTTTTAATGCCATGACAAACGAAGAGCTTATCCGCTTCGACCTTGGGCGCGATTTTACTGTTGAAACAGCCATCGTCGCTGCGGAGCTTTACCGTCACAATGGCGAGTGGAAATTCAATGCCATTGCAAGCGGATTCCAGGGCGGATTAGCTGCTCTTTGCCGCAATTTCGGCGTTTCCGTAGATGATGAGCCCGCTTCAAGTCCGCAGGCGTCATTCAGCCAGAGTCAATATCAGCAGCAAGCCCATTTTGGACAGCCAGCTCAAGGATTCAGTCCACAGCAAAACCAGCAGCCATATAGCCAGCAGGCACAATCAGGCTACAGCCCGTCGTCCTTTGGCCAGCCTGCCTACAATCAGGCTTCTTATAACACTCCACCTTCGCAGCCATCTTCATTTGGAGGGCAGACAGGTATTGGGCAGCCGGTTCAGGCTCAATCCTATACTGATGGAAATATTGCCTGCACCCGCTGTGGATCCACTAACATCCGCACCGGCCAAAAAGGATTTGGCCTTGGAAAAGCGGCGATTGGAGGACTCATCCTTGGGCCTGTAGGACTTCTTGGCGGCTTTATTGGAAAAAATCAGCTGAAGCTCACCTGTAATTCCTGCGGCAATTCATGGTCGCCTAATCAGACAGATTACGCACAGTGGGCAAATGATCAAAAGCGGCGTGCCCAGGAGCTGTTTACACGATTCAAGAGCCAGGATGTCATGGACGCCGTTGTAGCTTCATGTGCTCTTGTCGGCATGGCAGATGGCAGGCTTGATCCATCTGAACGCCAAAAGATGGTCGAGTTTGTAAACAGCAGCCAGGAATTAAAAGTATTTGATACGCAAAAAGTGATACAGCAATTCAATATGTTCGTCCAGCGGATTGAGATGGATCCGATCATCGGCCGGGCCGAAGCCTTCAAAGCAGTTGGCCGGGTAAGAAATAAGCCTGAGATTGCCCGCCTTGTAGCCCGTTATTGCATCGCGATCGGTTATGCTGATGGGAACTTTGATCAAAATGAAAAACAGGCTGTTACAGAGATCTGCATGGAACTCGGATTAAACCCTCATGAATTCCTATCTTAATATGTGAAATTCCTCAGCTCTGCCAAAATGCGGCAGAGCTTTTTTTTGTATTTATTCCCTTCTCCTCCTGAATATGCCGCATACAAAGTTCACCTGCGGGTATACTCAAAAAGATAAAGGCCCTGTTATTTCTAAAATTACTAAGGAGGTAATATCCTTGAAGGAAAGTTCGTCTACGGAACGATATATGCCCATGACTTCCTCCACGAGCGGAATGATTGTTAATGAAGCGGATGGAGTCTACTGCCTTACAGTACAGATTGTGAATGTTTGTTTTGTTCGAACATCAGAGAAGCCTGGCGACTGGGTTCTGGTTGACGCAGGCATGCCAAAATCTGCAGAGAAAATCATGGATGCGGCGGAAGAACTCTTTGGAGAGAATGCCAAACCGAAAGCCATTATTCTTACACATGGCCACTTTGATCATGTTGGTGCAATTATCGATTTGGTTGAGCGCTGGCAGGTTCCTGTATACGCTCATACACTGGAAATGCCATTCTTAACGGGACAGCAGGATTATCCAAAGCCTGATGCGAGTGTTGAAGGCGGACTTGTCGCAAAGATGTCCCCCACTTTTCCGCATGAAGGCATTGATCTCGGAACCCATGTTCAGCCATTACCTGATGACGGAAATGTTCCCTTAATGGAAGGATGGAAGTGGATTCACACACCAGGTCATACTCCCGGCCATGTCTCCCTATTCAGAGAGTCGGATCGCGTGCTGATTGCAGGAGATGCTTTTGTAACAGTGAAGCAGGAGTCCTTATACAGTGTGCTCACCCAGGAACAGGAAATCAGCGGCCCGCCCCGCTACCTGACAACTGATTGGGATGCTGCCCGGACTTCTGTACAGAAACTTGAAGCCCTTCAGCCAGATGTAGCCATCACTGGCCATGGCATTCCAATGGCTGCCGCTGTATTAAAGGAAAGCCTCGCCAGGCTCGTAAATGAATTTGATGAAATTGCCGTCCCTGACCATGGAAAATATGTAGACGGAGAACGTTAGAAAAAAAGCAAGGTTCACCAAATCGTGTGAATCTTGCTTTTTTGATGTTTAAAACAATCCAAAAAAGGAAGAGTATAAAAACGAATTCTAATAGTTCAGGAGGTTCATATATGCATCTTGAAAATTTTACAGGACAAAAAATCCAAATAAAATTCAAGAACTTTCCAAATGATCTCGTCGGGTCCATCACAGGCATTTATCAGCCCGATGAATGGTATCTTGTTAAACTGATCAAGACAGAAAGCATGGGAATCTGGGTTGAGAATCCTTGCTTCAAACGTACTATGGTCAAAGAGGAAGACGGTACCGACATCCCGGAAGAGCAGCAAAAGGAAGAGGATTGCGTCACCCATTTTTTAATCCGATGGGATTATATCAGTTCTGTCATTACCTTCCCGGATAAACAGACACTCGGCGTTGATAAGAAAGCAAAATTAATAGGTTTTCAGCCCTCTTAATAGATAGTTTAGCCCCCGGTTCCAGCGTCCGGGGGCTCTTTTGTTTTCGTATCGATCAGCATAAACTAACTTGTTTATCGTATCATTGCTATTCTATGCTATTTTTCATTTCATCAGAAAAGTTCACATTTATTGTTTTATAGACTATGATATATTTACCGACTTTTCAAAAAAATAAAAACCGGAGGAACACATATGTCAAAAAGAACCTGTATTGTCACACATGATCTGGAACCCTCACAGATTGATAAAATTAAAGAAGTCATCCCCGATTGGGAGCTCATTTCCGGAAAAGATCCAGCAAACTGGTACAATGAGATGAAAGAAGCCGAAGTGATCGCCGGCTGGAAAAAGGATTTAAAAGAGATGGTCCTTGAGGGAAGCAGCAGCCTCCGCTGGTTCCAGTCCTGGAGTGCCGGGGTTGATTCCCTGCCCCTGGCAGAAATGGAATCACAGGGCATCCAGATTACCAGCGCAAATGGCGTACATGCAAACCCCATTTCAGAAACGATTTTCGCCTTAATGCTTGGGCTCACACGCAAAATCCATACATATGTAAAAAATCAGCAAGCCAAGGTATGGCATCATTCTGGAATGAAGCTTGAAATTCATAATAAAACCATCGGCTTGATAGGCACAGGCGCTATCGGGAAGGAAACCGCCAGGATTGCCAAAGCATTCGGCATGAAGGTGATTGGAGTTCGGCACTCCGGAAAACCCGAAGAGTATATAGATGAAATGTACACTTCCGGCCAGCTGAATGAGGTGCTTCCTCTTTGTGACTATGTTGTCGTCACACTTCCGCTTACACAGGAAACACGGCAGTTATTCGGAGCCGAACAGTTTTCCCGCATGAAGAATTCTGCTTTCTTCATCAATATCGGCCGGGGTGAAATTGTAAAAGAAACAGATTTGATTGCCGCACTGCAGAACGGGCAGATTGCCGGTGCAGGCCTGGATGTATTTGAAAAGGAGCCGCTTTCTGAAGACAGCCCGTTATGGGAACATGATAATGTCATCATTACTCCGCATACAGCCGGCTCCACGGAATACTATACCAAGCGTGTAATTGAAGATATATTCATACCTAATTTAAAGGAGTACATTAACAGCGGTACTCCCGGCATTAATCAAGTAGATTATAAAAAGGGATATTAATAAAGAGGGCCTTGCAGCATTCGCAAGGCTCATTTTTTATACGCTACGATATAAAACCCTTCTTCTTCCGACCACTCTGCACAGAAAATATCTTTGATATTTTGCCAGCCTTCCGTTTTAATAGATTCCCTTAGCCAATTTCCATCTTTCCCCAGTAATTTCAGTCCGCCTTCTACTACTTCTCCTTCATCAATCAATAAAGTTGAAGGTTTCTTTTCTTTTACCTCAAGTTTCATCATTTCAGGAGTGACAGGCTCTTGTTTTTGGTATTTCATTACACTTAAGCCCCCATTGGTCTCAAGGTAAGCATATTTAACTTCATTCATACTGAATATTCCTTTTTGGCGCAGCATGGTTCTCAGCTGTTCCATTTCAAGATGGTTCTTCTCCATCTCCTTTACATTCAGCTTGCCATCCTTGACAAGGATCGACTCCCTTCCCTTTAAAATCGCCCTGAATATATTTTTCTTTTTTGCCAGAATTTCAATAATGTAAATAAATGCTCCCCATAATAAAGCCGAATAGATCACTTGCAGCGCTGTTACTTTGTCATCATAAATGGTTTCCTCAATAATCCCTCCAAGTACAACTGCATAGACAAAATCAAAAGGGGTGACCTGTGAAAGCTCCTTCTTTCCAAGAATACGGGTTACAGCTAACAGCGTTACCAGTCCAACAGCCATTTTTACTGTTATTGATAAATACATCAATGCTCCTCCTCTCTCTATAGCCTCTCTATTCCCCTTAGCGGTCTTTAAATACACCTTTTCCACTATTCCACTTTTTGCAAAAAAAATGATCTCTATGTCAAGAGATCACTTTACATATACTGGCTTTTCTCTTTTCTCCGCTTCCTGAATACTAAATCCTCCAATGCCCCAGAGCCTGAAAGGACACCTCCCACAATAAGAACCAGCCCGAGCATATGGTTTACAGAAATTACTTCACCAAGTATGAACGCTGAGCCTGCCAATGAGAAAAAGGTATTCAGGTTCAAAAAGATACTTGCTTCTGCTGGCCCGATATTACGGATGGCTGTGTTATAAACCATATGGCCGATAGCTGTTGCCAATACGGCAGATGCGGCAAACGCAGCCCAAACATAGGCTGGGGCTTCGATTATACCCTTAAGTCCGCCAGGTTCCATTATGCTGCCCATTACAAACAGGATCACTCCTCCAAAAACCAGCATATAGCCTGTCAGCAATCGCGGATCTAGCGTTTTCGAAGCCTTGCTGATTATAATGAAGCTAAGAGCCTGTGAAAGAATGGAAAGGAACACAAAGAAATCTCCCGGAGTTAAGCTCGATATCCCTTTATTCCCTGAAAGGACAATAAAAGTCACGCCTGAACCGCCAAGCAGAAAACCAAGCACCTGAATGCCTGTAGGCTTATGACGCAGCAAAATAGAAGACAGGATGGCTGTCAAGAGCGGACCGGCACCTAATATAAGTCCTCCATTCACCGCGCTTGTTCCCGTTAGGCCTATGGCCAGAAAAAGATGGTGGCTGACAACACTTAAAAGGCCGCCAAATACTATGTACGAGAGTTCCCTCAAGCTCGGCTTTCTCACTTTTCCCATTATGCTTAATATCAAAAATACAGTTATACCTGCAGTTAGTATTCGCAAAGAAGTAATCGATACCGGAGGAAAATAACTGACAAGTATTTTTATAATGCTCACATTCAATCCCCATGAAGCCATGATGAAAGTGAGGAGAATGTATGTTTTTATATTATTCACATCGATCCTTCTTTCCAGAAAATCCAAGTTCATAATTTGTATCATTTTATCATATTTCAAATGGTAATATGTCTTTTTAAAGCTTTAAAATATGTAAGTGGCGGGCATGAACCTTCTGAACCTTTTCCTGCTGGCCTATAGGCAAACCAGGGTTTTTCGGCGGATGAATAACCGTGAAAAAAAGCAAAGAAACTGTATAATAGCAAGAGCAGCCTCCCATCAAAGGAACGGCTGCTCTTCTGCTTATTTTACATCTAACTCGTGAACCATCTCAGGTGCTGCTTTCATTTTATGCTGCTTTTTCGGCTTTTGGCCCATGTTATCAAAACGCGCCTTATCATAAACGGCAGCTCCCACAATTTCCGCTGTATCCTGAAGCTTTTCTTTGCTGATTTTATCAATCGTGTCTTCTGGAGAATGGTACCATGGTTCAGTTGGGCTGTGAATGAATAAAGCGGCTGCAATGCCTGCTTCCGCAAAAGGCACATGGTCACTTCTGCCTCCCTGATATACTGGGGTCGGCTCACCGTTCAGCCTTTCACTGGATGCTTGAGAAAGTTCCGTTACAAGATTTTCTTCTCCATCCAAAGTCATCATTACTAAATCGCCTGCATCCTTGCTTCCCACCATATCAAGATTAAAGTTTGCAATGGTTCTGCTGATCTCGTCGTCGGAAAGACTGTCAACATAATGGTAAGACCCAATCAATCCCAGCTCTTCTGCTCCGAATGTTGCAAAGCGAATCTCTGTATCGGTCGGAATATCCTTAAATACGCGTGCCAGCTCTAATGTCATCGCTGTTCCGGAAGCATCATCATTCGCTCCGGGAGCCCCTGCTACAGAATCATGGTGTGCGCCAACCACAATTATGTCGTCGTTTGCTTTCTTTTTGTTAGTTGGTTTCTTTGTGGCAATCACGTTGTGGGAAACTTTTTCTCCTGCATCCGCACCTTCAATGGATAGGGAAGCTGTTAAAGTTTCACCGCTCTCCATCAATGCAAGAATTGCCTCACCTTCTGCTTTTGACAGGGCTAACGCCGGAACATATTCTTCATTATGAGCTCCAAGCGTGCCGCTTAATGGACCCTCTGCATTATTAAAAATAATTACTCCGGCAGCCCCTTTTTCTGCTGCATTTAAAACTTTCTCGCCAAAAGAAATGGAACCGCGCTGGATAAGAGCAATTTTGCCTGTGAGATCAACGCCTTCCAGTTCTTCCGGTGTGCCTAGCCCAGCAAATGCGAGCTCCCCGCTTACATCCCCATTGACTGAATAGGTAAAGGATCTTGGCTGCAGGTCTCCTTCATAGCCATCAATGGTCACTTCCATACTGCTCGGAGGAGTATATCCATAAAACGTGAATGGCTGAATCTCTGTTTCATAGCCATAGGATTCGAATTGGCTTTTAATATACTGAACCGCATTATACTCCGATTCCGTACCGGCTACACGCGGGGTTTGTGAAAGATAATCAATATTATTATAAATATTTTCTGCATTAATTTTATTGACTACCTTCTTGTCGAATACATTTAACGGCTGAGTCTGTTTAACGTCTGCTGGATGTGCAAAAACTGCCTGTGTCCCAATAGCTCCAAAGATAAGAGTCGAAGCCAATGCCACTTTTATAATTGGTTTTCTCATCTAGTACCTCCAATAGAATAATAGATTCCGCTCATTAAATTTTATAATGTTTCGAAATCTCTTATAAGGGTACAAGATACTAGAGTACACTAGGTACAACCATCTATATTTTGGTTAAATTGTTAATATTAGTAAATACCTAATAGGAAAAATAGACAAAAAAAAGAAGGCTACCCCCGGTTAGCCTTCTTTCCCTACTATTTCATTATATCATGGTCCACATAGCGCTCGCCGTTTAATTCGCTGATTACGTTAATGGCAACTTTTGCACCGTCTCCGGCTGTAATGATTGTATGGACGCTGACTCCTGCAATTGTTCCGGCTGCCCAAATGCCATCGACATTCGTCTTTCCGTCGGATTCAACATCCAGAACCGTTTTAATGCGCGGCTCAGTACCTGCTTTGATCTTCAAACCGGCTTTTTCTGCTAAATCGGTAGATACGCCAGCTGCTATAATCACTTGCTTTGCTGAATAGGTTTTTTCTCCCGCTGTTACACTAAAACTCTCATCAGCTTTTTCAATGTTTTCAACTGTTGCCTCTACAATCTCTGCCCCGAACTTAGCGGCTTGCTTTTTGCCAGTCTCGATTAAATCCGGTCCAGTAATTTCCATAACTCCATAATGATTTTCAACCCACGCCCGTTTAGTCATGCTTTTATCATTATCCACAACCACTACCTTCTTGCCGGCTTTTGCAGCAAATAGCGCAGCACTTGCACCAGCAGGGCCTGCACCCACAATTAAGATATCAAACATCCATACTTCCTCCTTTAACACATTATTTACTTATAGTTTATCCAAACTGATAATAATTGTAAAATAATGTGATTTAAGGAAAATTGTCCAATTTAGTCCTCATCTTTGATATCCCGATCCTCCGGTATCGGCTCATTTAGAATTTCTTCCACCAGCTCCCTGTATTTTTCCACCTGCTTCAAATGAGCATTAAACTGTTCCTTGTATATTAAGTACTGTTCTCCGTCATATATGGCACGTATTTTCTTTTGCTGAATCAAGCTTTCTACATATGATTCAGGGTAAGATAAATATTCTGCGGTTTCTTTAATAGTAAGATACATGCTTGTTCTTCCCTTTCTAATTCCTTATAATATGGTTTTACTAATTTCTAGGCACTAGAAGACTCTACTAAAATCATATAGAATAGAAACTGTAAATAATTTGTATATGCAACTTATATTCTTTTATTATACAGCGAAAAAATACTTATTTGACTGAATTCCAGCTCTTTTTTCAGCCAGATAGAGAACAGGAGAAATATAAGCTAATGAATAAAAAAAAGGTATTGGGCTTATATGTAATGATCAGCCTTATTTGGGTATTCGGAACGAACTACCTTTTGCATATGCTTGAGCCCTCTTCTCTTGTCAGTTTCTTTTTTAGAGCAAAAGAGTTTCTGTACATTATCGTTACAGGCTGGCTGCTCTATTATTTTATTGGCAAAAGAGATGAGCTCAGTGCCTCGAGGGAAGATGAAAAGCGCCTTTCCACTTTAATCAATTCCATGGTTGACTTTGTCAATTTTAAAGACGGACAGGGCCGGTGGATTGAGTCTAATGAATTTGGACTTAAGCTGTTCAATCTTGAAAATGTCGATTATAAAGGCAAGAAGGACTCTGAACTGGCCGAGTACACTGATTTTTATGCAGACGCCCTTCGCTACTGTGAAACTTCAGATGAAGAAACCTGGATAAATGGTAAAATTACCCGCATCGAAGAAGTCATTCCTTTGCCTGACGGAACAGAAAAAACGTTTGATACGATTAAAGTCCCGCTCTTTCATGCCGATGGAAGCCGAAAAGGACTGGTCATTATCGGCCGGGATATTACAGAAAGAAAGCATGTGGAGAAGCTTCTTGCCGAAAGCCAGCAGCAATATAAATCTTTGTTTGAATATAATACTGAAATTGTCTTTATGACTGACCTTCATGGCACCATCACGAAAGTAAATCCCCAATTCAAAGCGGTGACAGGCTATAGTCCTGATGAGACATTGGGTAAAAGCATAAATGAAATCATACCAGCTCCTTATAAAATGAAGGCCATTGAAGACTTTACAGGCATCCTTGAAGATAAACAGCCGAAAACCTGTGAATTTGAATTCAATCATAAAAATGGCAGCCAGCTCACTATTCAATGCACTGCGCTTCCGCTCATTGTAAACGGTCAAATTGCCGGAATCATCGGCTATGGAAAAGATGTGACAAAGCTTCGTCAGGCTGAAGAAAGATTGCGCCGCACTGAAAAGCTTTCTGTGGTTGGCGAGCTGTCTGCCAGTGTTGCGCACGAAATCAGAAATCCGCTGACTTCTTTAAAAGGCTTCGTGCAGCTCATGCAGCTGGAAGATGAAAAGCACCAATTCTATTATCAGATCATGCAGGAGGAGCTGGACCGGATCAACCATATTGTCGGAGAGCTGCTGCTCCTTGCCAAGCCTCAGGATATTTGTTTTACAAAAGCGGATGTTCAAAAAATCCTTTTTAATGTCATTTCGCTTTTGAAAACAGAAGCCAGCATGCACAATGTCCAGATAGAGTTTTTATTAAAATCGGATGTGTATATGATTGAATGTGAACCAAATCAGCTGAAGCAGCTTTTTATTAACATCATAAAAAATGCCATTGAAGCATCAAGAGATGGAGGTAAAGTAACGGTTACACTGCAGGAGGAAGACCAGCAGCTGATTATCCTGGTTAAGGATAATGGCTGCGGCATGTCGGAAGAACGCCTTAACAGGATCGGTGAACCTTTCTATTCTTCCAAAGAAAAAGGCACCGGCCTCGGACTTACAGTCAGCTTCAAAATCGTCCAATCCCATAGCGGTTCCATTTATTTCAATAGTGAAAAAGGGAAAGGAACAGAAGCTGTCATTAAGCTGCCAGTAAAAAAACAAACATCAGCCCCTGAGGCAGGATTAATAGTTTAAACAGCAAAGAGCGATTTCAATCAAACGTTTGATTGAAATCGCTCTTTTTTTAATCCTGCTAATTCCCCTTAATCTCCAGCAGCTTCTGCCTCAAATCATTTTCCATATTGGCCAGGTCGTGTTCTGCCTGTCGGCGTTTATGGCGGCCCTCCTCCTGTATTCTCAGGGTTTCTTCAAGAGTGGAAATCAGGTTCTCCTGTGTTTTCTTTAACGTTTCAATGTCAACAAGGCCCCGTTCATTCTCACGTGCCGTTTCAATTGTATTCATTTTCAGCATTTCTGCATTTTTCAAAAGAAGATCATTAGTTGTTTTTGAGACCTTCTTCTGGGCTTCGACGGCATGGCGCTGGCGAAGCAATGTCAAGGCGATGGCCACCTGGTTCTTCCAAAGCGGGATGGCCGTCATGATGGAAGACTGGATTTTTTCAACCAATGCCTGATTGGTATTCTGAATAAGACGAATCTGCGGTGCGCTTTGAATCGTTATTTCACGGCTCAGCTTCAAGTCATAAAGGCGTTTATCCAGGCGGTCGGCAAACTGCATCATATCGTTCACTTCCTGGAACCTCATCTGGTCATTCGACTCTTCTGCCTTCTTCTTCATCTGGGGAATCGTCTTTTCATGAAGCTCTTCAAGCTTCAGTTCACCTGCTGCAATATATACATTTAAAGCATGAAAATACTCTTTATTATTTTCGTAAAGCTTATCTAACATGACAATGTCGGAAAGAAGTGCATTCTTGCTCCTTTCCAGTTTGACGCTGATGCGGTCGATTTGAGCACCCGTTTTCTGGTATTTGGATAGGACTTCCTGAACAGAACCGGATATCTTTCCAAACATACGAGCAAAAAAGGATGATTTCTCCGGCTTCAGCTCATCCGGATTCACATCATTGAATTTCTTCATCAGATCATTGATGATCGTTCCCACTTCACCAACGTCCTTTTTCTGAACATGCTCGAGCATTGTATGAGAAAACGATAACAGCTTTGATTGAGCCGGTGTTCCGTATGAGATCATTGCCTGGTGATTGGCAGGATCGATTTGCTTTGCAAGCTGATAGGCTTTTTCCCGGTTTTCTTCCGGAATCACATCGATCAGCCTTGTCCGCTTTTCCGATTGCAAGGACGAGGAAGCTTCCTCCTGCTTTTCCCCAAAAGGATCTGCCATTAGATCATCCAATAGATTGGTGTTTTTTAACAGGGACGGTTTTTCTTCGGTCATTTTAATCTCCTGCTTTCATCATGAATTCTTGAATCCTTTATCTTCTCAATCGAATTCCTGGCAACATCAATTTCAAGATGAAGCTGATCAATATCTTCAGCTATAACCCTGTGAAGATCTTCCTCCACATGATGGGTAAGTGTATCAAGTGTACGTCTGGTCTCCTGGAGGGACTGATCCAGTTCACGCGATTTTCTCGGCTGGGAAGACAGAAAGACATACTTTTCCGCCAACTCCACCGCGGAATCCAAATGGGAAAAATAAAACTGCTCGGCCTGATAAAAACGTTTCGGCTCACTTCTGGTCAGTCTGTAAATTCTTCTCGTTACCCTCATGAATTCCATGCGCTGCTTCAGCGTAGGGAAATGCCGAATTGAGAACATCGCTTTGTGCAAGCGGGTTATCTTGCGGCGCGCCTCATCAAGATTTCGCTTTATATATTGGTATTCCCTTTTCGTCAATCCATGCTTTTTCAAAAAGCGGCGGCGCTGAATCAATCCCCCGGCCCAATAAGTAAGAAACCCGGCTCCAGCTCCATATATCCCTGACAAAATGAAAGTTTGCCCGAATGCAAAGTAACTTGCCAGCCAAACACTGACAGACAAAGGAACAGCCGTCAGCAAACGAAAAGCAAATGCTAAAAAGGAATTCATATTTATCGACTCCTACTCATAGTCCTACTTATTTATACGTTTTTTATAAACCTAAAGTTTCATCCACATTCATTTTCAGCAAAAAATCCGTATATCCTTAATTCTATTAAAACACTTTTAAAAAACTTCTCAAGTTATACGATACTAAATATCACGATTGCCCGCCATAGACCACAAAAGTAATCCTTGCTAAGACCTGAGACGTATATTTATATGCAAAAAAAGCACCTGCGGAAGTTTTCCGCAGATGCTTTCTGGCTATTTTACAGCCAATGCACGCTTGCCCATGGCATTGTAGATCTTAATGAATTTCTCCTTAGGCATTTTCACATCTTTCTTAATTGCTTCACTGTCATTAAAGTAAACATAATCTGCATCCACACCGGTTACGACAATGCAGTGCAGTGGCGTCGGTGCACTGATCGTTTTGCCGGCAGGTGTTTTCCAGCTTCTTTTATTCGGCATTTCATGGCTGATTGTAAACCATGCCAACACAGGGTTACCCTCTGAAACAGCCTTTTCTATTTCCGAAAATTCTTTTCCGGTCAGATTTACTCCACCAGGACGATATTGGTCAAGCAGCTTTTTCAGCGGCCCCGGATTTATCGTGTGCCCATTGCCAAAAGGTGTTCCGACGAACCCGACATCAGGGTCACCCCAGGTTTTAATAGAACCGTCCGCATTTCTCACCAGCTTTGTGGAGTCGTATGGCATTTCATTTGCAAGTGTTGTTTTGCTGACATTCACTCCATAATACTTCAGTGCCATGGCAAGGGAAGTCACTTCACATCCGCTTGGCAGCTCCGGCCGCTGGGCAATGAGCGGTACATTGATCCTGGCCTGACGGGGATCACCGGCTGTTACATAATCACCGCTGACGTAACCAGTGCCGCCGTTGTAGGAAATTTTAAACCAGCCGTTGCTTTCCTTATGTATGACACTTAACACTGATCCGTTTT
Organism: Bacillus sp. NTK034; assembly: GCF_017303275.1. Taxonomy (GTDB): domain Bacteria; phylum Bacillota; class Bacilli; order Bacillales; family Cytobacillaceae; genus Cytobacillus. The sequence goes on from NZ_JAFKOJ010000012.1 coordinate 75,459, forward strand.
TTAAGAGGCCGACACTGCTGTAATTTAACCCCGGACCTGTTCGGACATTTAAGGATGTAGCATCCACCCGGTAAAGTTTTTCATTTGTTTTGACGTATTGGCCGCTGACATAGCCTGTTTTTCCATTATAGCTAATTTTGTACCAGCCGCTGGCAAGGCGTTCGATTGCCTGTATACTGCTGCCTTGGGCCAGACTGCCGATCCTGCTATAATTTGTCCCCGGTCCGGAACGGACATTCAGGCTGGTCGCATCTACCGTATAAGTATATGATGCCGCTTCTGCCGATATCTCACTTGAAAAGTTCGGAATTGACGGTGCCATGACTCCTCCTGCAAATATAGCTGCAGCAACAGTCCCTTTTAATAGAGCTCTGTTTCCATATGAACCTTTTAACATTGCCATATATTTTCCTCCATATCCCTCATCTTTTTCTGTCGAATTTTGCAGACTACTCTAAAAATATAGATTCGGAAACTTTCAGTCTACCTTTTTGGGACTGGAAAAATTTTATTGAATCTATTGCATCACTTTATTTAACTGATTCGGGATAATTGTCCTCTGTATATCTTCCTTCTTCATAAAAACAATTGAGTGGCTCTAGCCGGTAAAAAGTCGATTATTTGTTTATTTATAAGAAATACAGGGAATAACCTCTTGTACCAATTTACTTACACCTTGGAGGAAACATAATGATTAAGCACTATTTTTATATCGTTATTTTATTAATAGGATTGAGTGTATTTCCATCCTCAGGATATGTAGAGGATCGGGATGGACAGGAAAACAAGGTTGTGCTGATTTCCTTTGATGGGATGAGAAATGACCTTACAAAAGAGTATGTAAAGGAAGGCAAACTTCCCCACATAAAAAAACTTATGAAGAATGGCGTATCGGCCAGGGATTCCAAAACCGTAACCCCATCGCTGACCGCCCCATCTCATGCTGCAATAGCTTCTGGTGCAGCCCCGCCGGAGACCGGCATGGTCAGCAATAAGTGGCAGGATCCCCATAAGGAATTGGCAAATGGGGAAAGCGCCTTTCATCAGCCGCTCGATAAAAGCCCGCTTTGGGCAGAAGCCAAAAAAAACGGCAAAACAACTGCCACAGTGCTGTTTCCCGGATCAAATCCTGATGCAGGAACACAGGCTGATTACGCAGTCTATTATGGCGAAACCTGGGCTGAGAGTTCTCTGGATCAGCTTCAGTTCAAGAAAGCAGAGAGCTGGAAGCACACCGAAAGCAGCTTTAGCCCTATAAAGGAAGCTATATTGGAGCTGCCAATAAAAAAAGCAAAGAACAAAGAACTTTATATATTAGCTTTAGACACTTCAGATGATGGGAAGACCAATTATAATCGTTTCATTTTTTCGGAAAACCGTTCAGCAGACCTCAAAGATGTCACTGTCAATGCCAATGAATGGGGGGCAATTCCTGTTGAAGTCGATGGCGAATCTGCAGGATTCTGGTTTAAGCTGAAAATTGACCCTGGCCTTGAGAAAGCAAGCATTTACCGGACGGCCGTTACATCAGCCCTCATTGAAGGCCCCGACGGATTTGAAGAGGAGCTGCTTTCAGAATTCGGCTTTTTCCCCGTCCAGGATGATACAAAGGCCTTTGAAAAAAAGTGGATTACCAGAAAAGAGTACGAAGAAATCAGTTCACGTTTTGTCAGCTGGGCAACTGATGTGTCTCTTTATATTAAAGAGGAATACCAGCCTGATTTGCTGATGTTTTATACACCTCAAATTGATCATGAATCACACCGCTTTCTGCTGTCAGATCCACGTCAGCCTGGATATTCCGAGGAAAATTCACAAAAACATAGGAAATACATTGAATGGGCATACAAGCTTTCCGATGATGTCGTTGGACAGACGGTGGATAGCCTTAGCGAAATAGACCACCTTCTTGTTGTATCCGACCACGGCATGGAACCAGTTCATACCATCCTTGCTCCAAACACTCTTTTGAAAGAAGCAGGCCTTTTAGCGACAGATAAAAAAGGCAAAGTGGATGAGGAGAACTCCAAAGCAATGGCTGTAGCCAGCGGGTCAGCTGCACAAATTTATCTGAATGAAAACCTCACTAAAAAAGAGAAGGAAAAGGCGGCAGACCAAGTAGAGAAACTTTTTAGCGAGTATAAAATCAAGCCGGAATTTCAGACAAAAATCCTAAAGGGCTATTTTGGTGAAGCTGGTGATTCCATTAAGCAAGGGCAGTTCAGCCATTTTAATCAAACTGCTAAGCAGTTTTTCCGTCACCTTTTTAGAAAGGAAGAACAACCTTATCAGATTGCCTACGGAAATAATAAAGAGAATAAGCACCCTAACCAGGGAGACATTTTGCTGCTTGGCGGAAGGGGCTATATGATGGGAAGCAGCCTAACAAGTCCCCATATGCCGGCAATTGAACTCGGCAGCCACGGCGGCAATCCTGATCGGAAAGAACTCAGGGCAGTCTTCTTTGCACATGGTCCTTCTTTTAAAAAGGACAGCCGGATTGGCTCGATTACTACACTCGATATTGCCCCAACTGTCTATAAGCTGCTGGACATACCTGCTCCGGACTTTTTGGAGGGTGAAGTTCTAAAAGATGCTTTACGTTAACAACACTGCCTTGCTATGCGCTGCAAGGCAGTATTTCATTTTTGAAAATAAAAAACCCACCCCTATAGAGATGAGCTGTACACGCTATATACAATCCAATTCCACAATCACCCTAGTGCCTTCACCTATAAGACTTTCGATGGCCATCAAACCTTGATGCTCCTGAATAATCTTATTGCTGACTGTGAGCCCCAAACCGATTCCTTTATCTTTTGTCGTATAAAAAGGGGTCCCAAGATACTTCAGCATTTCACTATCAATACCTGCTCCTTCATCTGCAAAAGCAATCCTTACACGCCTGTTCTCTATTCTTTCGGCACTGATATATACATTTCCGCCATTCGGCATCGCTTCAATCGCATTTTTTAAAAAGTTCACAAACACTTGCTTCAGCTGGGGAGGTGAACATAAAAGCATGACATCATTCTCACGATGATTGAGATGAATTTGAACATTGTGAAGCAGTGCCTGCGGATGAAGTACGTTAATCGTACTTTCAAGAATGGACATTAAGCTCCCTTTCTCAAACTCGATTGCCTGGGGTTTTGCCAGGGACATGAACTCATTGACAATGATATCAATTCGATCAAGCTCTTCCATGATAATGGATAAATAATCATCCTGTTTTTCCTGAATAACGCTGGATTGGAGCAGTTTTGAAAAACCTTTTAATGAAGTCAGCGGGTTCCTGATCTCATGTGCAACCCCTGCTGCGAGCTGTCCGATAATGGACAGGCGGTCCAAGTTACGCAAAGCCGCATCATTATTAACTCTGTCTGTTATGTTTCTGCCTACTGCCACAAATAATTCAATCTCGCCTCTATCGTTTATTATAGGAGAAATGCTTGTCTCTACGAAAACGATTTCGCCATTAATCGTATCCATCTTCGTTTCAAGGATCTGAGGCTCTCCTGTTTCCAGCAGCTTTTGACATACCATGTTAAACTTTTCTCTCTCCTCCTCGGAATAGATGACAATGCCGCAGGTCTTCCCAACAAGCTGCACCGGCGAATATCCCAAAGCTTTCTCATGAGATGGGGATGCATAAATCACCGTTTGGTCCTTTGTGAAGACTTTGATCATATCTGTCGTATTCTCCGTTATCAAATCGTACAGTTCCCTGGTTTTTCTTAATTCCCTCTCCATGCTTTTAAACTCTGTCATATCCCGGAATATAGCCAGTACGGCTATAATTTTACCCTTTGAATTTCTGAAAGGAGAATACGAAACCGATATATCCAGAACCGAACCATCCTGATGATAGCGCTGTGTGATCACATTGCTGTAAACTTTCCCCAGTTTGACCAGTTTTATAATATCCTTCACTTCTTCCGGGTTCTGAAAATCGGTAAACTTCCTGCCAATAACTTGCTCTTCGGTATAGCCAAAAATCACCGTATACATATGATTTACCCTTATAAAACGGTTCTTCATATCAATGATGGCAACCCCATCTGCCGTGCAATTCAGGAACAAATCGAGCAATTCATCAGGATTGGAATAAATCGATTCACCGTCATTTCCAAGTATCGGGAAATCATTAACCAATTAGCTCACCCCATTTTATAACTCTATAAACTACATTTTACAGAATTATAAGAAAAAAAGCATGAGGATTCTTTAGAAGACCGAAAAAAGCAGCTTCCCTATAGGTCAGCAGCCCTCTCTCCATTCTAATCCCGCGACTGCTTCACAATGCATAGTCTGAGGGAACATATCCACCGGCTGCACTTCGATGGTCCTATATCCGCCGTCCTCCAAAATACGCAGATCCCTTGCCAATGTTCCCGGATTGCAGGATACATAGACGACTTTCTTTGGCTTCATGCTTAAAATGGTTTTCAGCAGAGCTTCATCACAGCCTTTTCGCGGCGGGTCAACGACTAGCACATCTGCGGTGTTCCCCTTTTTATACCATTCAGGTATTACTTCTTCTGCTTTCCCGACTGCAAATGAAGCATTTGTCATACCGTTTAGGTCAGCGTTTCTCTTCGCATCCTCAATGGCTTCCGGCACGATTTCAACGCCGAATACTTCTTTTGCTTTCTGTGCCAGGAAAAGAGAAATGGTGCCAATTCCGCAGTACGCATCGATAACCTTTTCTTCTCCGCCCAGATTCGCATATTCCAGGGCTTTATCATATAAAACTTTCGTTTGCTCCGGGTTCACCTGATAAAAGGAGCGGGCGGAAATAGCAAATTTGATATCTCCAATAAAATCATAGATCACCTCTTCGCCCCAAAGGACTCTTGTGACATCTCCCATGATCACATTCGTCTTCCTGGAATTCACATTATGGACGATAGATTTAACACCTTCAATGCTTGATGCAATCTCTGCCACAATCTTTTGCTTATGCGGAAGCTCATTTGTCCTTGTGACAAGGACAATCATCACTTCGCCTGTCACAAGCCCATAGCGCGCCATCACGTGGCGAAGCTCGCCTTTATGCCTGCCTTCATCATAAGCGCGGACACCATAGCGGCCGCAAATTTCCTTTACCTTTTGTACAACCTCATCATTTTTTTCCTGCTGGATGAGGCATTCCTTCATATCAATGATCTGGTGGGTGCGCTGCTGATAAAATCCGCCGATCAGTCCGCCTTCCTGCTCGCCAATCGGAACCTGCGCTTTATTTCTGTAGCGCCAAGGATCTTTCATGCCGAGAACCGGATGCACCTTGACTCCCTCAAGTCTCCCGATTCTTTCCAGAACATCTCTGACCTGTTTTTCCTTGGCGAGAAGCTGGCCTTCATAGCTCAGGTGCTGCAGCTGACATCCGCCGCACTCCTTATAAATCGGGCAGGGTGCTTCTACTCGATATGGGCTTCTTTCATATGTCTCGATCAGGCGCCCAAATCCATATCCCTTATTCACCTTGATCACTTTTACCTTTGCTTTCTCACCGGGAAGACCATCCGGAACAAATAGAGGATAACCATCCACCTTTGCAACTCCTGCCCCTTCATGGGTCAAATCCTCAAATGTAACATCTATATAATCATTTTTTTGAACCGGTAATGTTCTGCTCATCTTTTTCTTCCTTTTCAGCTTAATTCCGTGACCTTTTTTGACTAGACAGATTGTATCACAAAAAAGGGGTAAATACGAAATGGATATCTTTCAGATTCAGGACCTGCATACCTTACAGCATGTTTATTTGCAGAATCTAACCCTTTATTTGCATATTCCCCGGTCTATTTGCAAAGTTTCCCTATATATTTGCTCTTTCACTCTTCTATTTGCAGGAATACTTTTCTATTTGCAACGATCACAACTTCATGTGTTTTTGCAAAATAAAAGCCCGCCCTGTTATAGAGCGGACTTCCTATTATTCGTGGGAACTTTCCCAATCGGTCGGGCGGTCTTCTTCACGAATCTGGTCAATCGGGACAAACACTTCCAAATGCCTGTACAGGTTTACGAATTCAGCAGGAAGCAGCCCGCCAAATTCACCGTCAAGATTGAGCTGGACTTTCTCTTTGGATTGTACTTTAATGCGGTTTGCCTGCGTATAGATAACGTTCGGATCTTTTACATGCTCGCCCCGGACAGCCATTGTCGCGATCCGGATAAAATCAGCAAGATTAGTTTTCTTTAATATCAGCAGGGAAAACAGCCCGTCATTTATACAGGAATCCGGCGCCAGCTTTTCAAACCCGCCGACTGAATTTGTCAGACCGACAAGAAAAAGCATAGCTTCACCTTCAAAGATTTTTCCGTCAAACTCGATGCTTACTTCGGTTGAACGGAAGGAAGGCAGCATTTCAATTCCCTTAAGGTAATAGGCAAGCTGGCCAATCATGGTTTTAAGCTTGCTTGGCACCTCGTAAGTCAGCTCTGTCAGCCTTCCGCCCCCAGCAATATTAATAAAATATTTTTCATTTATACGGCCAATATCGACAGGAATGGTATCTCCTTTTACAATGATTTCAGCAGCCGCTTCCACATCTCTTGGGATATGGAGAGCACGTGCAAAATCATTGGTTGTGCCCGTTGGGATAATGCCGAGGCGCGGACGGTAATCCTGTTCAGCGAGTCCGTTTACAACCTCGTTAATCGTACCGTCGCCGCCTGCAGCAATGACTAAGTCGAAGCGCCGCTCAACAGCTGCCCTTGCAGCTTTAATCGCATCCCCTTCACCTGTGGTGGCATGGCATGAGGTTTCATATCCTGCGCTCTCCAGCTTTTGCAAAACCTCTGCTAAATGTCTTTTAAAAATTTCCCGGCCTGAAGTCGGATTATAAATAATTCTTGCTCTTTTCATAGCCCATCATCCTATTATTGAAATATCTAAACTTAATCCGTATATATCATTCCATCTTTTTACATCATAGCGAATAGTCCACGGCTTAGCAATTATTCACTTCCATCCGTTTCTATTCTATTCACTTCCCGCTATTTTCACAAGTGGTCAGATGCACAAATGAATTATACCCTCATTAGGCAAAAAAGTATCGTAATTAAGTGATATTTCTTTGATAGGTAATCTAACATCAGCATTAAGCAGGATGCAGTTGAGCATTATTCCTGTTTCAGGTCCTGGAACACAAGGCTCTTAACATAGTTAATAATGGTTTTATATGGATATTCTTCATTAATTACCCCATGAAGCATTGCCCCGTCCATAAAAGTCCAGAATAACCCCGCTACATGGTTTGGATCTGCATCCGGCCGGAATTCCCCGGCAGTCTGTCCTTCTTCCATAATATCTGTTATCAATTTTAAAAAGAACTTCTTTCCCCGCTCGTTCAGAATTCGATTCAAGTTCTCATCTCTGGAGGAATGCAGCGTAAATTCCAGCTGTACAGTAATTCTATCTTTTCGTTCCTGGCTGAATGGGCTCATATCCCTATACAAATCAAAAAGATATTCCAGTTTCTTTTCCGCCGAAGAGAACATGGATATTCTCTCTGCAAGTCTTGCATTAGCTGATTCTGTCTGCTCATTCAAAAGCTCCAGATAGATTTCTTCCTTGCTTTTAAAATAATTATAGATGGCGCCCTTGCTGATTCCTGAATTAGCGACAATGTCATCAATGGTCGCTGCCTGAAATCCCTTTTTGGCAAAACAGGCCAGTGCGCCCGCCAGGATCTCTTTCTTTTTCTTCCGTTTATATTCCTCTGATACGATAGGCGACAAGTCTGTCCCTCCATTGTATTTGGTTTTTTCTCTGAGAAAATTCCAGTTATTCCTGCGTATTTAATGTCAGCAGCACTTTTGGCTGATGTCACTTCTTTTCAGTATTTCTTCTATATACAGGCTGGCATGTTCACTCGTGATTTCAGTATTTTCCTCCGCCAATCCCGCCATTACCAAGTCTTCTTTTACTTTTGCGAGAAATAAATCTCTGATAGCTGCTGAACGGCACGGCTGCATTTGCGCTGCCAAGTCCCAGATCCATTGCTCAAGATGGATGCTCTTGCTCTTTTTTTGCATTTCCCGCGGAACCTGCCTTCTTCCCATATTTCTCACTCCCCAGGGCATATTCTTATCTTATAAAATAAACTGATTAGTCTTTTTATTGTAATTATTTTTAAATGAATTTTCAAACTTTTTGTACTAAAAAAACTCCTAACTGTCCGTTAAGAGTTAATCCTGATCTATTTGGTTTTTATCCCGGTACATAGTTACTAATCCCCCAACCAGCATAAAGCAGGCAAATGCAATGGGAAACCAGCGCTCAAACCAGGATTCTTTATTGGGAAGTTCTTTGTGTTCCTTGACAGCTTCTTCCGGAATTCCTCCTGAAATTTGAGCCATAACAAGATTGGTAAACTCATCTTCTTCCGGCATTTCCGGGAAGGAATCCTCCTCCTCGTCCATTGCTTCGAGGTATACTTCCAGACATTGATCACATATATAGAGATGATCTTCATAGAGTTCACGCTCTGGTTCTGACAGCTCATTTTTCACATATTTCCGCCATTCTTCCCTTGAAAAGTGCTCCATGAAAATCATCTCCTTCCAATGTTCCTGACAGCAGAGTGTTCTGGACATGAATATCCTGCTGGGTATTTTGCTGATCAAATATACCCTGGAATATATCAGCTTCCCTTATATCTATTCGGATTACATTCTTTCTTTTTGAGTGCCGAAACAATCATAATCGAGAGAATCGAATAATTCAATACTTTTTTTTATAAAAAAATCTCCCCAAAAAGCTTTTATTTCCATATTTTTTCATCTCTTAATATTAAAATAATGATTAATTTCCCGCTTCGAACAAAACCATTATATGGTAAACTGTAAACGATGACTACGTAAAGAGGAGGGCAGTGAAAATATTTTTTAATAATGGACAACTCTAAACCATTATTGAATATATTGATGAAAAAGGATGGATACGAACGATGACATTTCTTATTTACTTGGCAGCGTACCTGATAGGATCAATTCCTACAGCCTTATTGATCGGCAAATATGCCTTTGGGATCGACATCCGTGATCATGGCAGCAATAATCCTGGTGCGACTAATACACTAAGGGTACTTGGCAAAAAAGCAGCTATCGTAGTTCTGCTGGTGGATGTGGGCAAGGGAGCAGCTGCTGCAGCAATGCCTGTCATCCTGAACGCTGAGCCCGATCCGTTAATGGCCGGGATGGTTGCAGTAGCCGGCCACTGCTTCCCGATCTTTGCAGGATTCCGCGGAGGAAAAGCCATCGCAACCACAGCTGGAGTATTGCTTGCTGCAAATATTTGGATGTTTTTAATCGCCTACATTTCTTTTGTCGCAGTCATTTACGCAACGAAGTATGTATTTTTCGGCTCTTTATCGGTGGGGGCATCTTTACTGATCTATTCCTTATTTACCGAAGGCACTGAACATGAACTTATCTTTTCTATTTTCCTATTATTTTTGATTTTCCTTCACCGTTCGAACATTAATAACTTCATTGATAAAAATGAGCCTAAAATCAATGATAAGCGCTTGAAGGATGACCGCATCCCTCCAAGAGATCATAAAAAACGAGCATAATTGAAGCCCGAATGCTGAATCCGGGCTTTTTTATTATTTTTCACATGAAACCCGCTCATTAAGCAAATCCTTTGAATAAAAGTGCAGTCAAAGGAGCTTGCATATGTTCTTGATCTTAAAAATATTAAGTCTTTACTTAATCACAATCATGATTATGAGACTGATGGGCAAATCGACAATTATCCAGATGACTCCTTATGACCTTGTCGCCATCATTATTGTTGGCACAGTTGCCTCTGAGCCTCTCATTAGCACTGAATTCTGGCCGACATTAGCAGCATTGGCCATTCTTGTAGGCCTTCATATTCTCTTCTCTTATTTGACTTTAAACCAAATTGGCAACCGATTTTTTCTTGGGGAACCGACGATGCTGATTAAAAATGGGGAAATTTTAGAAGATAATCTGGAAAAATCTCACTTATCCATGACTCAGCTGCTGTCTATCTTAAGAAGCAAAGGCTATCCCAAAATTGCAGATGTGGATTACGCCATTCTTGAGCCTATCGGTGAAGTGAGCATCATACCTAAAGTGGCCAATACGCCCGTAACAGTCGAACATTTAAACATCTCCATACAGGATGAGGGTCTTCCTATTGCGGTTATTGTGGATGGCAGGATTCAGGCGCGTAATCTCGAGCTGCTGGGACAGACTAAAGATTGGCTTTTAGAGCAGCTGCGGCAAAACAATTTAAATGAGAAGGAGATAATGTACGCTTATGTAAATGAAAAGTCGAAAAAATTGAATATAAACAGACGCAGATAATTTTCTGGAATAGGTTTATGGTTTGAAGTTGAGGGTATATAACATTGGTTACATACGAGACAAATAAAGATAACTTAACTAGACATATCAATATCAGGGGGTAATGGTATGACAGAAGAAAGCCTGGTGCTTGAAACAAAAATTGATGGGTTTGATTTTAATTGGGACCTGGAAAAAGGTCTGTTTAATTTTGAAGGTGATGATGCGGTCCTATTTTGGATAAAATCCGCCATGAGAAGCTTCTTCGATACAATTGAAGAGATTTCAGGAAAAGAAACTTCCAGCCTTGTACTTGAGACCACCGGCTTCAGGCAGGGAATGGTGGTAGGAAAGTTCTTCAAAGATTTAAATCTTCCCATAGATGAAGTGGCTAATATCATACCCAGAATATATGCTTCTGCCGGCTGGGGAAAATTCATCATCACTGATTTAGATCCCGCTGCGAAAACCGCCAGGGTCAGAGCAATTGACAGCTGGGAATACAAGATTAACAAAGAACAAGAAAAAAATGAGTCTGGAACATTTCTGCCGGGACACTTTGCAGGAATATTTTCTGCTTTGTTCGGAACCAGCCTCTGGTATAAAAAATCGGCTGATCAATTGGCAGGGCATGATTACACCGAGCTTGATTATTTCCCCTCAACCGTTACTGTTGAGGAAAATATACACGCTTTGGCGAGGCGCGAAGAATCAAAAAAAATCACCGAGCTTGAAAAATTAGTGGAAGAACGGACGATTGAATTAAAGCAGCTTGTTAAAGAAATCTCTTCACCGGTTATCCCTGTCCTGGATGGAATCGTTGTTGTCCCTCTATTGGGAAGATACGATGAATTCCGCTCTGAAGAACTCGTGGATAAAACTCTCCACAGCCTGCCGAAGCACCAGGCAGATTGCCTAATCCTGGACTTAACCGGGCTGAATCAATCCATCAGTGCCTATACTGTGGAATTTTTAAGCAAATTGGCAGCAGCAGCTAACCTGATTGGCACCGAAACCATTTTGGTTGGCATTTCACCAGAACTTGGCACAAAGATTACAGAAACTAATTTCAATCTTTCTAAATTTAACTGCTTCACGAACCTGCAGCACGGCATTTATTATGCTTTGTCCAAAAAAGGCAGGAAAATCTTTTAATAACGGAAATAGCTGACTTCGCATTGGGCGGGAAGTCAGCTTTTTTTAGTTAAATGTGAAAAAAACGGACTGTAGCAGATTTATATGGGAATAAACAGGATATATGTGCAGATAAAAATTTTTATGTGCGCTTGGTTTTGTTTTATGTGCATATAATTTTATTTATGTGCGTACAGGCTATTTTAGTCTTTCTAATCTGTGATTATACCTTCTTAGGCGCGCCCCTATATTTCGCTTCACGCAGCTCGAGCGCGTAGGCTTCAAGATTCGGCATTCCCATTTCTTTGGCAATGCTGATTTCTTTTTCAATATCATAAGGGACACGGACGATCTCGATGGAAAACGGAGCAGGTTCTTTGGATTCGTATTCCCCATGCAAAACGGCATAGGTTGCCTGAGGAATATCCAGTGAATCCCCAACGCTTCCTGCATTGAATAGCGTCCTTTGCGGATGAACCGGTTCAATCAAAGCTGCATGAATATCCCCGTAACCAACAACATCCGGAATTAGTCCCTTCTCTCCGGCAATAATATTTTCTGTATTCTCAAACATAGCAAGCTTTTCTTCATAAGAATCCCGCATTGGCACAACCCGATGATAAATGCTTTTGGCGGAAGCATGGTAGAGCCTGCAATATTTGCCGCTCATATAAAAATCATGATGAAACGGCAGTGTTCCTAAATAGGCTAACGCCTCTTCCCCCAGCTGTTTCTGATGCCATTGACCTTCTTCAAAGTCCAGCGGCTTCTGCATGAAGTCATCCCAGTTTCCAAGTAGGACTACTTCACAGGTTTCTTTTATCCGTTCAACTGCTTTACGGGAGTTGGGCCCTTTTCCTATTAAATCACCCAGGCAAAAAATAATCTCTATACCTCGTTCGCGGATATTGTCCAGCACAGCCTCCAGAGCTGTGATATTTCCATGAATATCAGAAATTATGGCTACTTTCCCCATGTATGTCTCCTCCTTACTATCCTTAATTTATTTCTCCAAATCATCCAAGCATCCTCTAACAATTGGATAAAACAAAATTTGATTTTTCCCTGTACCGCCATTACATTAGAAATATGGTAAAATAACAGCATGCCAAAACCAACATTACATATAGAAGGAGTAGGATTTATGTCAAAAGTATTTGTATTTGGACACAAAAACCCAGACACTGACTCAATCTGTTCAGCACTTGCTTATGCAGAATTAAAAAACAAATTAGGCGTTGATGCAGAGCCAATCCGTCTGGGCCAGGTAAATGAGGAAACACAATATGCTTTAAATTATTTTAAAGCTGAAGCTCCCCGTCTTGTTGAGTCAGTATCCAAAGAAGCAAGCGAAGTGATTCTTGTGGACCACAACGAATTCCAGCAAAGCGCTGATGATATCAGAGATGTAAAAATCCTTGAGGTTATAGACCATCACCGCATAGCGAACTTTGAAACAAGCGATCCGCTATACTACCGCGCAGAGCCTGTTGGCTGCACAACAACTATTCTGAACAAATTGTACAAGGAAAACGGAGTAGAAATCAGCAAGGAAACAGCTGGCTTAATGCTTTCGGCCATCATTTCCGATTCTTTGCTGTTCAAATCTCCAACATGCACAGATCAGGACGTTGCAGCAGCACGCGAGCTTGCTGAAATCGCGGGAGTAAATGCTGAAGAGTATGGTCTGGAAATGCTTAAAGCAGGAGCAGACTTAAGCAAGAAGAGCGTGAAAGAGCTAATCTCCCTTGACGCAAAGGAATTCCAAATGGGAAGCTATAAAACAGAAATCGCTCAGGTTAATGCTGTGGACCTAAATGACGTATTAAGCCGACAGGAAGAATTGGAAGCTGTCATTACTGAAAACATCAAAAACAAAGAGCTTGATCTTTTTGTTTTTGTTTTAACTGACATCCTTAACAACGACTCAGTTGCCATCTCTCTTGGCAAAGAAGCTGCAGCAGTTGAAAAAGCTTATGATGTAACACTTGAAAACAGCAGTGCCGTATTAAAGGGCGTTGTTTCACGCAAAAAGCAAATCGTACCGCCTCTTACAAACGTATTGGCTGGCAAATAAGACAGAAGCAGTGCCGCACCTGGCACTGCTTTTTACTTATCCAATAAAGTTTCTGTCCCCTTAACAAGTTTTATCATTAGTTCCTTCACTGTTACTTCTTCAGCCAGCCTCACTCCCTGTCCGGCCCATAATGACATAAACTCCGGCTTCTCCATTTTGGCTGCCTGTTTTCGGATTGGAGCTGTCATATCATTCTGCAATGGATAAGGCAATGTCTGCAGACCATTCATCTCTTCCATGAACCTGTTGCGAATCCCTCTTGCAAGCTTTCCGGAAAATGCTTTCGTTACAGCTGTCTGATCTTCCCTTGCATTTAATAATGCCTGTTTGTACAGTGAGTGAGCCCCGCTTTCCCTGCATGTAAGAAAAGCTGTTCCCAGCTGGGCTCCTGCTGCGCCAAGCATTATAGCAGCCGCAATACCGCGGGAATCCATTATTCCCCCTGCAGCAGCTACAGGACAGCTGACCGCATCTGCCGCCTGTGGTATTAGAGCCATGGAACCGATAAGCCCGCTTTCTTCGCTGCCGAAAGTTCCACGGTGCCCCCCGGCTTCGACCCCCTGAGCAATAATCACATCTGCACCAGCCTCTTCCCATTCCACTGCTTCTTTTACATTGGTTGCGGTTCCAATAATAATCGTACCCTGTTTCTTTAATTCAGAAATAATGGAAGATTCAGGAATACCAAATGTAAAGCTGCAAACAGGCACCTGTTCCTCCATTAAAACATCAAGCTGTTTTCTGTATAAAGCAGCATAATCCTTTTCTGGCAGAGAAGGTTTTTCCTTCATGCCAAGCTCACTGCTGTATCTGGCAAGTACATCCACCATACTGCTGATTTCCTCTGCATCCGCCGAAGCCTCACGATCCGGAACAAAGAGATTAATGCCAAATGGCTTATCTGTCAGCTTCCGAATCCGTATTATATTACTCCTTATTTCATCTGAACTCATATAGCCTGCGCCCATATTTCCAAGTCCCCCGCAATTGGATACCTCGCTGATTAATTCCGGCGTTGTCATCCCTCCGGCCATGGGAGCCTGGAAAATAGGGTATTTTATATCCAGCATCGCTGTTATGGAATTCTGGTTCCAGCCCATTTAAAACATCCTTCCGCCTTTATTTCCCCGAAACAATAGCATCTACTATACTATCAGCAACAAAATGCCAGATCTTAGAATCCTCCTGATAGGAAGCAGTTAGTCTCCTGTACATGCTCATTTGTTTGTCCTTAAAGTCTTCCGCATTCTGTGCGGGGAGCTTACTTCTTCCATCATCAACCATTTCCTGAACCTGTTTGGCACGAGGTCCCCAAACAGCTTTTTCCTTCCCCTCTTTATCTATAAAAATATAAATGGGTATTGCTCTGGATGTTCCGTTAGTCAAATATTGATCCATCAGCTCAAGATTCTGATCCCTTAAAATAAAACGGACTTCCATCCCTGCTTCCTCTGCGATTTTCAGCAGAATCGGATTATTCAGCATCGCATCTCCGCACCAATCTTCAGTGAGTACAATCACTTTCATGCCAGTGTCCTTAAATTCTGCCAATCTTGCTTTCTCTTTATCTGATAAAGAGAAACGATCGTAAATGCCCATCATTTCATCTTTATTTACTTTCATTTCCCCTATGTAATCTTGCAGACTTAGTCCCTTCGCAAACCAATCCATTAATTTCATGCAACCCGCTCCTTTTTTCGATTCCTGTATAGTTTCTATTCTTTATCATCAGCTTTCATTCCTGCATTTGCTGTAACACTTTGTAAAACCAGATCTTTTCCTGGGAAATAGACCTTAAATTTGTCGAATATAGAAAAAGCTGATGGGGTCCCATCAGCTTCCTTTTATCTCTTTTTAATTTCTTCTTGCAATAATTTGTTAACAAGCGGCGGGTTGGCCTGTCCTTTTGTGGCTTTCATGATCTGGCCGACAAGGAAGCCGATCGCTTTTTGTTTTCCATTTTTGAAATCATCGATCGATTGCGGATTCGCATCAAGCGTTTCTCCGATAATCTTAAGAAGTGCACCTTCGTCCGAAATCTGAACCAGGCCTTTTTCTTTTACGATTGTTTCTGGATCCCCGCCATTTTCAACCAGTTCTTTGAAGACTGTTTTAGCAATTTTGGAAGAGATCGTACCGTTTTCAATCAGTTTAATCATGCCGGCAAGTCCCTCTGGTGTCAGAGCTATATCTGTCAGCTCTTTTTGTTCAGCATTCAAGTAAGCTGACAGTTCACCCATTACCCAGTTGGAAGCCTGTTTGGCGTCTGCTCCTTTATTGACAGCTGCTTCAAAGAAATCAGAAGTTTCCTTTGTGACTGTCAGGACAGCTGCATCATAAGCCGGCAGCCCAAGTTCTTCAATATAGCGGTTCTTTCTTTGGTCCGGAAGCTCAGGAATTTCAGCACGAATTCGCTGTTTCCACTCCTCATCAATATGGATATCAAGCAAATCAGGCTCAGGGAAATAACGATAATCATCAGAACCTTCTTTTACCCTCATTAGTATGGTTTTATTGGTTGCTTCATCATAGCGCAATGTTTCCTGCTGGATTGTACCGCCTGAACTTAAAACCTCTTCCTGTCTCTTCTCCTCGTACTCCAGCCCTTTGCGGACAAAGTTAAAGGAGTTCAGGTTCTTAAGCTCTGTCTTTGTGCCAAATTCCTCCTGGCCGACAGGACGAAGGGAGATATTCGCATCACAGCGAAGTGAACCCTCTTCCATTTTACAGTCAGAAACGCCAGTATACTGGATGATGGACTTCAGCTTCTCCAAATATGCGTATGCTTCATTTGGCGTGCGGATATCCGGCTCAGAAACAATCTCGATCAGCGGTGTACCTTGGCGGTTATAGTCTACAAGAGAATATCCTTTAGCATGAGACAGTTTTCCTGCATCTTCTTCAAGATGGATCCGCGTAATGCCGATTTTTTTCTTATAGCCGTCGACTTCGATCTCAATCCACCCATGCTCACCTATTGGCTTATCGAATTGTGAAATCTGGTAGGCTTTTGGGTTATCCGGGTAAAAATAATTCTTCCGATCAAACTTTGTAACAGGTGCGATTTCACAATTCAGTGCCATCGCAGCCTTCATTCCGAATTCAACTGCCTTTTTATTAATGACAGGAAGAACTCCAGGGTAGCCCAGGTCGACGACCGTTGTATTGGAGTTGGGCTCTGCCCCAAAATGGTTTGGGCTTGCCGAGAATATTTTTGAATCTGTTTTTAGCTCAACATGTACTTCAAGTCCGATAACCGTTTCGTATTTCATGAATTTCCCCCCTTACAGTCCCGGTTTTTGCTTATGGAATTCTGTAGCCTGCTCAAAAGCATGCGCTACGCGGTAAACAGTGCTTTCATCAAAATGCTTTCCGATAATCTGAAGGCCAAGCGGCAATCCATCCGCGAATCCGCAAGGTACGCTGATTCCAGGCACCCCGGCAAGGTTTACTGGAATAGTCAGAATATCATTTGCGTACATAGTGAGCGGATCAGACGTATTTTCTCCAATCTTAAAGGCAGGAGTTGGTGCTGTCGGTCCAATAATGACATCAAATTTTTCAAAAACATTTTCAAAGTCTTGTTTAATCAGTGTACGCACCTTTTGTGCCTTTTTATAGTAGGCATCATAATAGCCTGAACTTAAGGCGAATGTTCCGAGCATTATGCGGCGCTTCACTTCATCACCGAAGCCTTCTGCACGGGTCTTTTTGTATAAATCGATTAAATTCTCAGGATCTGCTGTTCTATAGCCATAGCGTACGCCATCAAAGCGCGCCAGGTTCGCCGATGCCTCAGAGGAGGACAGCAGATAATACGTTGCCAGTGCATATTTCGAATGCGGCAGGGAAACTTCCTCCCATGTTGCCCCAAGTTTTTCTAACACTTTCAGGGCGTCCAGTACTGACTGGCGCACCTCTTCATTTACACCTTCAGCCAAATACTCTTTCGGTACGGCAATTCTTAGCCCCTTTACATCCCCAGTCAAGCTTTCCGCGTAGCTTGGGACCTCAACATTTGCTGAAGTAGAGTCCATGGGATCCACACCTGAAATTGCCTGAAGCAGGTAGGCGTTATCTTCAACGGTCCGTGTAATTGGCCCGATTTGATCCAGAGATGAGGCAAACGCGATCAGTCCGAACCTTGAAACTCTTCCATATGTAGGCTTTAACCCAACTACTCCGCAATAAGAAGCAGGCTGTCTGATTGAGCCACCAGTGTCTGATCCAAGAGAAAATAAAACTTCACCGGCTGCAACAGAAGCAGCAGAACCGCCGGAAGATCCCCCGGGAACTCTTTCAAGATTCCATGGATTTCGGGTTACTTGAAAGCCTGAGTTTTCATTGGATGATCCCATTGCAAATTCATCCATATTCAGTTTACCGATTGTAATCGTTTCAGCATTATGTAATTTGGATGCAGCAGTAGCATCATAAATAGGATCAAAGTTTTCAAGAATTTTACTCGCACTGGTGGTGCGCAGCCCCTTCGTTACGATGTTATCCTTCACGCCGATTGGCATACCGAACAAAAGGCCTTTTGCCTCGTCTGTTCCAATTTTACCATCCATTCTTTTAGCTGCTTCACGAGCTCTTTCTTCATCAAACGTCAAGAAAGCCTGTACTTTATCTTCAACTTCACCGATTCGCTTGTACGATTCGCTGACAAGGTCGGTAACCGTGATTTCTTTCTTATGTAAAAGCTGATGAAGCTCCGATACCTTATGGTCAAATAAACTCACCATTTTCCCCTCCCTATTCAATAATAGACGGCACTTTTATATAGCCATCCTGATGTTCCGGCGCATTTTTCAGAACTTCTTCCTGTGGAAGCCCCTTATTCGCCTTATCTTCTCTCAATACATTCTTCATATCAAGAACATGGGATGTTGGTTCAACATGATCTGTATCAAGCTCATTCAGCAGCTCTGCAAATGAAATCATCTTGTCCAGCTGTTCGGTATAAGCAACAGCTTCTTCCTCAGTCATTGCAAGTCGCGCCAAGTGTGCAACATGCTTAACCTGATCTATTGAAATTCTCGACATTAATGCCACCTCCAAAAATTGAATACTGTCAATGCACAATTATTATGATCATACCAAACTTTCGCGCGTTAAAGCAATACGCGTACACCAGCTGGCATAGCAATCTTCTGCTTATTTTACCATGAGTTCAGCGAATTGTGTGTTTGCTTCTCTTTTTAGAGGATAAATGAAAAGCGACACCGAATAACTGGGGATGTAAATAAGGACAGGAGGTGCGATTATGGAATTTTTCCGATTTGATTTGGATGTCAGCAGGGAAATTGCCCAATTCAGCAGCCACAATGCCAGCATCACCCCGATTATCCGGAACAAAACAGCTACAGTTGGGTGTATCCACCTGAAAGATAATAGTGTTTTAGGCATGCATCCGGCAGCTTGTCCCCAGCTATTTCTCATCGTTGACGGGGAAGGATGGGTTAAAACTGCTGGCGGTAAACAAATTGCAGTCCAAAAAGGAACCGCTGTTTATTGGTCTGAAGGTGAGGATCATGAATCAGGCTCTTACCTTGGCATGACTGCAATTGTGGTTGAAGGTCCTGATTTGGATCCGCATCTGTACCTGAAGCCTTTGGAATAAGACAGCGGAACACCTGGCATCGGCCGGTATTTTTAAGATTTGGCCGGTAAATCCCGTATTTCGGCCGGTAATTTTTAAATTTGGCCCGTAAAATCTCCATTTCTGCCGTTAAAATGTAAACTGGGCCGGTATTGTGATGCTTTCCCTCTAAAAATAGAGCAGCGCTGCAGACGCTGCTCATTTTTGCTTGAATAGTTTGGCAAATAGGCCGCCCTTTTTTTCTTTTTTTGCTTCTGCTTTGACCGTTTTCCTCTCCACGAAAATTTCCGGTTTATCAATCGCATAGTCATAGGCTAGAACCAGCCCGATCTCTGAATTATGTTCTTTATTGGTGACGATTGTATATTCTACCTTATAGACAGAAGCCAATTTTATATATTTTGATAAATAGGAGTAACTCATATTGCCATTCAGATAAAGATGAGCTTTGCTGTTGGCTTTAAGTGCCTCTTCCACCTGCGGATAGATTCCATCTTCCCTCATCTGCGGCTGCTTCAAGGCAATGACCACCCTCTCTCGAAGCGATCCAAGAAACTTGCGGCGCTCATCAGGCTTGGTCTGTTTTTGTCCATGAATTCCCTGTTGAAGATAATCATCTATATTTTCAGCCAATAGTACACCCTCCATCCATATATGTCCTCAATGCTTTCATTGTATTCAGTATTACGCCCTATTTCAAATTTTGCCTATATATTATGTATGTTTTTGCAGCATGTACTGTGCTTGCTATCAAAGCAAAAAAATACCTCCCTTCAATGGAAGAGAGGTTCAAAATAGGAGAATATAATGGTAAAAAAATCAAGTTACATACGGGTAAAAATTAAGCTTCCTGCTTTTCAGTGAACTGTTCTTCCTCAGTGGATCCCTTTAAAGCAGTTGTCGAGGAAGTACCACCAGTAATAACCATGGAAACCTGGTCAAAATAGCCGGTGCCCACTTCACGCTGATGTCTTGTCGCGGTGTAGCCATGTGTTTCGCTGGCAAACTCGGCCTGCTGAAGTTCAGAGTACGCAGCCATTCCGCGGTCTTTATAGCCGCGAGCCAATTCAAACATGCTATGGTTTAGCGCATGGAATCCTGCCAAAGTAACAAACTGGAACTTGTAGCCCATTTTGCCGAGCTCAACCTGGAACTTTGCAATCGTTTCGTCATCGAGCTTTTTCTTCCAATTGAATGAAGGAGAGCAATTATACGCTAACAGCTTGCCAGGGAATTTCTCATGGATTGCTTCGGCAAAGCGTCTCGCTTCATCGAGATCCGGTTCAGATGTTTCACACCATACCAGGTCTGCATAAGGCGCATATGCCAATCCCCGAGCGATCGCTTGGTCGAGCCCAGCCTTTGTACGGAAGAAACCTTCAGGTGTACGTTCCCCGGTAATGAAAGGTGCATCATAAGGGTCCACATCGCTGGTAATTAAATCTGCAGCATTGGCATCAGTCCGTGCGACAATGACAGTCGGCACGCCCATTACGTCTGCTGCCAATCTCGCAGAAATTAAATTCTTAACAGCAGTCTGGGTTGGCAGCAAAACCTTTCCGCCAAGGTGACCGCATTTCTTCTCAGAAGATAGCTGGTCCTCAAAGTGTACTCCGCCGGCACCCGATTCAATCATGCCTTTCATAAGTTCAAATACATTAAGCTGGCCGCCGAATCCTGCTTCCGCATCTGCCACAATCGGCGCGAACCAGTCAATGGAATGATCCCCCTCCATATGATGAATCTGGTCAGCTCGCTGAAGGGCCTGATTAATTCTTTTTACAACACTCGGAACACTGTTGGCCGGATATAGGCTTTGGTCCGGATACATATTTCCGGACAGGTTTGCATCTGCAGCAACCTGCCAGCCGCTTAAGTATATGGCCTTCAGCCCAGCCTTAACCTGCTGGACAGCCTGGTTTCCTGTTAACGCCCCTAATGCATTGACGAAATCTTCTTCATTCACAAGCTTCCACAGCTTCTCTGCACCACGGCGCGCCAATGTATGTTCAATATCAATCGACCCTCTTAATTTAATAACTTCCTCAGCCGTATACGGTCTTTCGACTCCATTCCAGCGTTCATCCATTTCCCAGCTTTCCTGTAACTGACGCACTCTTTCATCTGCCATTTGATTAAATCCTCCTTTTAATTTAGAAAATCATCATTTGAGCAAAATCTCAGTTGTATTCCAGTTCTGTATCATAACAGATATAAAATCATTAACTGTTATGACATAAATCTAAGTTGTTATAAAACAATTAAATATCTATGTTTTGTATTATATAACAGCAAATTCGTAATGGGAACCCCTTTTTTAAAAAATTTTCAAAATTTACCGCTAATTCTCTAATCTACCCAATAAAACTGCTCTTGTTGCCAACTTAATTTTATAAATTCAGATGAATAGATATGTTGATATATGTGATATAACAGCAAATTAATGCGAAATAACGTATTTTTATACATTTATAACTTGATAGGTTTTTAGATTTTTTGTCCCTCAACCTTTATTATGTTATGATAATAAACGTCTTTCCAAAGTGGACCATTCCCCAAACTGATTTTTCCACAAACACAAAACTGTATGTTACTGTATAAAAGGAACTTTTTCCACGTATGTATTAATGGGGACACTAATAGAGTAGCGGAGGTGAACATATGGATTTCACTATGGCAACATGGCTTTGGCTTCTTATTCCTATGCCATTATTGATCATACTATCAGGCATCTCATATTTTGCTGAAAGGAGAGGATAAATAAGTATGGATATAAATATACCAACGTTAATTGCCATTATTGTTTATCTGGTCGGCATGCTGCTGATTGGCGTGCTTGCAGCCAGAATGACTAAAGATTTATCTGATTATGTTTTAGGCGGACGAGGGCTTGGAGCTGGGGTTGCAGCCTTAAGTGCCGGAGCTTCTGATATGAGCGGATGGTTAATGCTGGGATTGCCTGGAGCTGTTTACTTAGGCGGTATGGGTGAAATATGGCTTCCTATCGGTCTGGCAGTCGGTGCCTATCTGAATTGGCAGTTTGTTGCTAAGCCACTGCGTGTCTACACAGAAGTAGCAAACGATTCAATTACAGTTCCCGGGTATTTTGAAAACCGGTTCCATGATACTTCTAAATTGCTAAGGGTAGTTTCTGCAATCGTCATATTAGTCTTTTTCACTTTCTATACTTCTTCCAGCCTAGTCGGCGGTGCCATTCTATTAGAAAATTCATTCGGGATGGATTATACACTCGCGCTTTGGGTAGGAGCTGCTGTTATTTTGTCATACACATTATTTGGCGGCTTCCTGGCAGCCAGCTGGACAGACTTTATTCAAGGTATTTTAATGTTCTTAGCCTTGATTATCATCCCGATTACAGCGATTCAGGAGCTTGGCGGATGGAATGAAACATTAAATCAGATCAGCACAATCGATCCAACACATTTGGATGTTGCTTCAGGAGCCACTTTTGTTGGCGTTGTTTCCCTGCTGGCATGGGGGCTTGGCTACTTTGGGCAGCCGCATATCCTTGTTCGCTTTATGGGATTAAAATCAACAAACGACGTCCCAAAAGCCCGCTTGATCGGTATGACGTGGATGGTTCTATCGTTATTTGGAGCTCTGTTTGTAGGTTTTGCCGGTATCGCATATTTTGCGGATACACCTCTTGCCAATTCTGAAACAGTATTTATCATGTTTTCTCAAGTACTATTCAATCCATGGGTAGCTGGATTCTTATTAGCAGCCATTCTCTCAGCAATCATGAGCACAGTTGACTCTCAATTGCTCGTTTCTTCAAGTGCACTGGCACAGGATTTCTATAAATCCATCTTCAGAAGAAATGCTTCCAAAAAGGAAGAAATGATTGTTGGCAGAATTGCTGTACTGGGCATTGCCATTATTGCCATCTTCTTAGGGTATAACCCCGAAAGCAAGGTATTGGAACTTGTCAGTTATGCTTGGGCCGGATTTGGTGCAGCCTTTGGGCCAGTTATCATTCTGAGCCTGTTCTGGAAACGCATGACACGAAATGGCGCCCTTGCCGGTATTATTATTGGTGCTGTAACAGTAATTGTTTGGGCACAGCTTACCGGCGGACTGTTTGATTTGTATGAATTAGCGCCTGGCTTCCTATTTGCAGGTCTAGCGATCATCATCGTCAGCCTTATGGATAAGGCTCCTTCAAAAGAAGTTCAGGAGCAGTACAATCAATATAAGTCTGTCCTTAAAAATTAATTGCAGAAACCCTCTTCCTATGTGGAGAGGGTTTTTTGTATGTAAACCCGTTTCTCAAAAAAGTTACAGCCTTCAGCTGGCAATCATTATTTTGCGTTGCCTGCTTAATTACAAAGCAGACAATCATTAAATTACTTCTGCTCCAAGCGTCTTTGCAAAATGCCTTAAGGCCCACTCATGGCCGTCCTGGTCAAATGATGCAACAGCATCTTTATGAATCACTATTTTAAACCCTTTATTATAAGCATCGACTGCCGTATGTAGTACACAGATATCCGTACATACACCGACCAGGTGCACTTCCTCTACACCGCGTTCCCTTAGTTTTATCTCGAGATCGGTTCCTGCAAATGCGGAATATCTTGTTTTGTCCATGAAATACACATTTTTAGCTTCCTTGTTTGTTTCATAAATCTGCTGCAGTAAACCGTAAAGATTTCTTCCTTCCGTGTTCCTGATATTATGCGGCGGGAATAAATTCGTTTCTGGGTGATGGATGTCTCCTTCATCATGAACATCAATAGCAAAAACAGTGAAATGCCCATTTGCGATAAACTCTTGTGTGAGCTCTGAGATTTTCTTTTCCAGCAGCTGTCCAGGCTTACCGCATGTCAGAGCACCGTCCTCAGCTACAAAGTCATTTGTGTAATCGATATTAATCAAGGCTTTGTTTGGCATTTTACATCACTCCAATCTAAAATCTATTTTCATCATATACTTCAAAGTGCTGAATATCCAATAAAAAAGGAACAGCAACCAAGTTGCTGTTCCCGACTCCAATCGGAGATTTATTAATACATTTCAGAAGTAGTCTTTGCCTGCATGTGCAGAAGAATGTAATCAGGCCCGCCTGCTTTGGAGTCTGTTCCTGACATGTTGAATCCGCCGAATGGC
>NZ_JAFKOJ010000013.1 GCF_017303275.1 Bacillus sp. NTK034
AGCGTTCGTCCTGAGCCAGGATCAAACTCTCCATATAAGAGTTGATTAAGCTCATAAGTTGTCTTTTCAAAAAAGACTAAAGAATTAACGTTGACGTTTTTGTTCGTTCAGTTTTCAAAGATCAATCAGTAAGTTTGGAGCGGGTGAAGGGAATCGAACCCTCATCATCAGCTTGGAAGGCTGAGGTTTTACCACTAAACTACACCCGCATATAATATTATTGTT
This sequence comes from Bacillus sp. NTK034, assembly GCF_017303275.1. GTDB lineage: Bacteria > Bacillota > Bacilli > Bacillales > Cytobacillaceae > Cytobacillus. The sequence goes on from NZ_JAFKOJ010000013.1 coordinate 226, forward strand.
TCCCGAATGGTCGGGAAGACAGGATTCGAACCTGCGACCCCTTGGTCCCAAACCAAGTGCTCTACCAAGCTGAGCTACTCCCCGTAATATGGCGCGCCCGAGAGGAGTCGAACCCCTAACCTTTTGATCCGTAGTCAAACGCTCTATCCAATTGAGCTACGGGCGCATCTTTTAAAGCAACTCTTATATTATAACGACCTAAAATCAAAATGTCAACAACTTTTTTGGTGCGGCCGAGAGGACTTGAACCTCCACGGGGTTGCCCCCACTAGGCCCTCAACCTAGCGCGTCTGCCATTCCGCCACGACCGCTTAATGAAGCGACAAGTAACATCATACCAAAACGTGGTACTCATCTCAATGGTAATTAATGGTGCGGGTGAAGGGAGTCGAACCCCCACGCCTTGCGGCGCCAGATCCTAAGTCTGGTGCGTCTGCCAATTCCGCCACACCCGCAATTTGAAATTGAAATGGTGAGCCATGAAGGACTCGAACCTTCGACCCTCTGATTAAAAGTCAGATGCTCTACCGACTGAGCTAATGGCTCATACTTTTATGAGACTTCCTAAAGCCTGATAAGTGCAGTCAGATGTTCCAAAGCTAAACCGCTTTGTCACAGATTGCTATTCGGATGAAGAAATTCACTGATGCTGCAATCTGCTCTACCGACTGAGCTAATGGCTCATTTAAAAATGGCTGGGCTAGCAGGATTCGAACCTGCGAGTGACGGAGTCAAAGTCCGGTGCCTTACCGCTTGGCTATAGCCCAATAACAAATGGCGGTCCCGACGGGAATCGAACCCGCGATCTCCTGCGTGACAGGCAGGCATGTTAACCGCTACACCACGGGACCATCCATATAAATACCGTCGGAAACAAAAAAAGTGACCCGTACGGGATTCGAACCCGTGTTACCGCCGTGAAAGGGCGGTGTCTTAACCGCTTGACCAACGGGCCATTGTCAGAATTTTCTGGCGGAGAAGGAGGGATTTGAACCCTCGCGCCGCTTACGCGACCTACACCCTTAGCAGGGGCGCCTCTTCAGCCACTTGAGTACTTCCCCAAATATGGCTCCGCAGGCAGGATTCGAACCTGCGACCGTTCGGTTAACAGCCGAATGCTCTACCACTGAGCTACTGCGGAATAATAATGAACTTTATCGATAAAACAGTTAACACCTTATCGACTCTTCATATTATAAGGACGCTGACTATAAAAGTCAAGCTTGTTTTTTAGAAGAATTTATTAGCTGTTTGTCCTGTTTGTCCTGCGACAATTATTAAATATAATGCGTATTTAATCTATTGTCAATTCTTTTTAAATACTAATTTCCCCTTACATTTACCGCAGACATATTTATTCGTATCAACTATTCTTTTTCTTTGATAGGTTTGGCCGCATTCTTTACACATATAAACAAGAATCTTAGCAGCTTTATTTGTTTTTGGACGATCAGGCAAGGCAGAACAATATCGAGGTGCTCCCACTTTTTTCATTAGCATTCTGAAATCCTGATCACGATGTTTATACCCTTTACCTTCTAAATGCAAGTGATAATGACAGAGTTCGTGCTTAATAATCCCCTCTAATTCTTCGGCCCCAAGTTGTTCATAATACTTTTTATTTATTTCAACATGGTGTGAACTCAGCATATATCTTCCGCCAGTCGATCTAAGACGCAAATTAAAATAAGCCTGATGGCGAAAGGGCTTGCCGAAGCTTTCTAATGATATCTTTTCAACAAGTGTCTGAAGCTCCTGGTCATTCATAGCAATGTTTTTCCTCTCTTATCGTAAACATGACAACCTATTATAGCATACATTATATATACCTTTTATAGCTCTGAACTCCCTTAGCAGTCCAAGGGAGAATCATCAGATTCCAATACACGGGAGGTAAAACATATGCCTGTTTGGTTTCAAAATCAAATCCAGCGTGCCTTTTATGAAAAAGACCGCTATCAGATCAAACTGCTGAATCAGTGCTGGTTTTTCTATAGAAAGAAACACTGCTCATAAAATGCTGAGAGCCTGAGATGAATACCAGCTAATATCAGCCACAACCTCCACCCGGAACCGCAGTCGACACTTTGCTGACTGAAATTGCATAGTCCAGCAGAACACATTCTCTGCAAACCTTAAAAGAATAGGCCAAATCACGCTAGAAATATTGATTTCCGATGTGATTTGGCTTATGACTCGAGAAGTCAATCTTTGAAGACAGTAAAACAAAGCAATATTTTTCAGTTAATTAGAGTGTTCAAGCATAGTTAAGGCGACTCTTCCCTTGTGCTTATCAACTGAGTCAACCCAGACTGTTACTACATCCCCAACAGACACGACATCCAGCGGGTGTTTAACAAATTGGCGGCTAAGTTTGGAAATATGAACAAGGCCATCCTGTTTGACTCCGATATCAACAAATGCACCAAAGTCTACTACATTTCTCACTGTACCTTGAAGCTCCATCCCTTCCTGCAGATCTTCAAGTTTCAGCACTTCTTTCTTTAGCAGCGGCTTTGGCAGCTCATCACGCGGATCTCTTTCCGGTCTCATTAAAGCATCAATAATATCTTTCAGTGTAAGTTCACCAATTTCAAGCTCCCGCGCTGTCTGGCTGATATTTATGCCTTTTAGTGCTTCCCTCAATGATTGCGTTCCAAGGTCACTGGATTTAAAGCCGAGATTAGCAAGCAATTTATTTACTTCTGCATATGTTTCCGGGTGTATTCCAGTCCGGTCCAGAGGTTCTTTTCCATCGTTAATCCGCAGGAAGCCTATCGCCTGTTCATAAGTTTTGGCCCCAAGGCGCGGAATCTTTTTCAACTGCTTGCGGTCTGTAAATTTCCCTTCTTCTTCCCGTTTCTTGATTATATTAGCGGCAACTGTTTTCGAAAGGCCAGCTACATGCTGCAGCAATGAAGATGACGCTGTATTCACATTAACACCCACTTGGTTTACCGCTGTCTCAACAACAAAAGAGAGTGATTCTGACAGTTTTTTCTGGGATACGTCATGCTGATATTGACCAACCCCCACGGACTTGGGATCAATCTTAACCAATTCTGCAAGAGGATCCTGGAGTCGGCGGGCGATGGATACGGCACTTCTTTCCTCTACCTGAAGATCAGGAAACTCTTCTCTGGCAAGATCTGAGGCAGAGTATACGCTCGCCCCTGCTTCATTGACAATTAGGTAGAATATTTCCTCTTTCATGTCCTTTAAAATGTCAGCGATGAACTGCTCGGTTTCCCTTGAGGCGGTTCCATTGCCGATGGCAACCATTTCTACTTTAAAGGTGTTTAGAATATGCACTACTTTCTCTCGTGCTTGTTTCGTTTTGGAAACAGGCGGATGCGGATATATGACACCGATATCAAGTACTTTTCCTGTCTCATTTACCACAGCCAGCTTGCAGCCAGTTCTGTAGGCAGGGTCTACACCAAGTACCATCTTGCCTTTTAATGGGGGCTGAAGCAGCAATTTTCTGAGATTTTCAGAAAAAATCATGATTGCCTGTTCTTCTGCTTTTTCAGTTAGTTCATTGCGGATTTCACGTTCAATCGAAGGCATAATCAGACGCTTGTATCCATCTTCAATAGCTTCCTTTACAATTGGCCCTGCAGAGGAGCGTTCATCCTTCACCCACTTTTTATATAAGTATTTTAAAATCAATTCGGTATTTGGCTTAATGTTAATCCTTAAAACTTCTTCTTTTTCACCGCGGTTTAATGCAAGTGTGCGGTGTGGAACAATCTTGCTCACTGGTTCCTCATACTCGTAATACATTTCATAAACGCCTTTTTCATCAATCTCTTTATTCTTCACAGAAGACTCAATGGTTCCCTTTTTGACTGTTTCCATACGGATCCATTTTCTGCTTTCTGCTTCATCTGATACCCATTCTGCGATAATATCTTTGGCTCCGGCAATTGCCTCTTCGGCTGTAGTTACTTCCTTTTCATCAGATAAAAATTCTTTTGCCTTTGCAGCCAGGGTTTCATTAAGGGGAAAAGTGAGAAGCCATTCAGCAAACGGTTCAAGCCCTTTTTCCTTTGCTGCAGTTGCTTTTGTGCGGCGCTTTTGCTTATACGGCCGGTATAAGTCTTCTACCTCCTGCAGCTTCACCGCTTTTTCAATTTTGGATTTTAGCCCTTCTGTCAACTTGCCCTGTTCTTCAACTAGGCGGACTACCTCTTCTTTACGCTGATTGAGATTTTGTATGTATTGCCAGCGCTCCATAATATCCCGGATTTGCACTTCATCCAGTGCGCCTGTCTGTTCCTTTCTGTATCGGGCAATGAACGGGACTGTGTTCCCTTCTTCCAGTAAGCTGATTGTGTTTTTTACTTGTTTAATGGCTATTGATAATTCCCCAGCGATTAGGTTTAGTACTTGATTTTGTCTATCCAAAGTTTTTTCCAAGATCATTCCTCCATCATAGAGTCTCACTTTTCATTTTATCAAAAAGAAAAACAAAAAGCTTACCCTGTTCTAGAGTAAGCTTCCAAGTATGAAAGTAGCATCATCTGAGGTAGATGGATACTGCTTTTTTATATCTTCCGAGATAAGATCAATAGGGAGAAATGCTTTCAGCAAAGATTTAACCCCTTGAATATTTAAGCCATCTGAATATATCAAAAACTTAGATTCCGCTTCATACGTAAACCGCTGGGTATGAAACACCTGCGGCCTTCCTGACAGATATCCAGTTACAGGCAGGGGATAAGTGAGTTTTCCAGTAGATGAATAAAGGAAAAACCGAATATTCCCTACACAGCTGTATACAAATTCCCTGGAGGCAAAATGAACTTTAAACAGCGCAACTGCTGCTCCTCTTTTTTGTAAAAGAACATCGTTGCAAAGCTTCATGAGTGTATCTACATCCTTCTCATGATGCTGCTCTACGACAGTAACAACAGCAGAAGAAGCTTCATACGCGAATTCCCCGCTTCCAAGGCCATCTGCCAGCACACATACAAAGTATTCATCAGTTGCGGTGAAGTAATATCCATCACCGCAAAAAGCTTTACCATCTTTAGCTGTCTGGTGAGCAATCACTTCGATGTTATCTCCAACCAATTTGGTCATGAAAGGCACTCCGAGTTATTTGTTTCAGAGTGGATCGCTTCCTGAAGCTTTTTGATTGCACGGCGCTGAAGTCTCGAGACATGCATCTGGGAAATCCCCAGTTTATCTCCAGCTTCTTTTTGGCTCATATTCTCAAGATATGTGTATTGTATAATTAATTTCTCTCTCTCAGACAGGACATGCAGGACTTTTTCAAGAACAAGCATTTGGTTTACTTTTTCATAGCCCTCGTCTACATTTCCGACGATATCCAGCAATGTAACTGTTCCGCCATCAGAATCGGCCTCGATTGAATGGTCAACAGAAAGCGCCTGATAGCTTTTTCCCATTTCCATTGCTTCGAGCACTTCTTCTTCTGATACACCCAGCACATCGGCTATTTCGTCCACTCTTGGAGACCTATGAAGTTCTGTTGTGAGCTCTTCAACGGTCGCTTTAATTTTTGGGCCCAATTCCTTTATGCGGCGCGGAACATGAACGCTCCAAGTTTTATCCCTTAAAAAGCGCTTAATTTCGCCGATAACCGTAGGAACAGCAAAAGCCTCAAACGTTTTGCCGAAAGACTCATCATAGCGGCGGATAGCCCCTAATAAGCCTATAATGCCTACCTGGACAATATCCTCATGATAAGATCTTCCTTTTGAGTACTTACGGGCAATGGCTTCGACTAAATTCTGATATTGAAGGACCAGGGCGTTTTGAGCTTCTTCATCCTGGTGAAGCTGGTAGGCTTTAATTAAAGCATTTGTTTCTTCTTTGGATTTTTGATTAGGTTGAGATTGTTTTTGCATCCCTCTCCACCTGCTCTCCCTCTAGGTATTTGGTCATAAAGACCGTAACACCCTCTTTATGATGAATTCTTACTTCATCCATCAATGTTTCAATTAGGTATAGACCCAAGCCTCCTTCACGCAGGAATTCCACAGAATCAGTCTGGTCGTATGGCCCAATGCCTTGTCTTGCAGATTGGAAGTCAAAACTTTTTCCGCTGTCTGCGACCATTACCTCTAGACGGTCAGTGTATAAACCGAACCCGATGACTACTTCTCCTTGCTCATTCTGTTTGTATGCGTGTTGGACTGCATTGGTGCAAGCTTCACTTGTAGCGATTTTAAGATCTTCAATTTCTTCATATGCAAATCCCATTCTGCTGGCAATCCCTGATAGCGTCAGGCGGATTACCCCGACAAATTCCGGCTTAGCCGGAATTTTCACCTCTATATAATCAAATGGCTCGTTCATTGTACTCCACCTTCAATCCCGCTGTTAATATCAATAATATCGGCTAGGCCTGTAATTTCGAAAAGTCTCTTTAAACGGTCCGACAAGCCAACAATCTGAAATTTGCCGTTATTGGCGCGGACATTTTTAAATACACCAACAAATACACCTAAGCCGGTACTATCCATATAAGAGACTTCAGATAGGTTGACCACCATTTCTACGCCCTCTTTTTCTGTTAAAGGAAACAGCTCTTCACGGAGTTTAGGAGCTGTATACGCATCAATTTCTCCGCTTACCATTGCTTCAATCAGCATATCATTTTCTTTTACATCTATTGTAATATTCATAACTGACCCACCTCTTTACATGTCAACTGCTTTTTAATAGTTACCCGCTTTTAAAACCCATTAAACATTTCTTTTTAAAATAATTAAGGTAAAATCGTCCCGCAATTGAAAATGCTGAAGTTTTTCAAGTTCTTTATATACGTTATTAACAATTTCCTGTGCACTTAAATGAATGTATTTCTTGATTAATTCCAGCAATGATTCCTTTTCTATAAACCCTTCTTCTGTACGGCATTCAGTAACCCCATCTGACATTAATATAATCATATCTCCGGGATTTACTCCTTTTTCATACTGGCGGTATTTAGTTTTTTTATCAATGCCGAGAAGGAGGCCTTTCGCTGTCAGTTCGGTAAATTCACCCGTCTCAGCAGCAAAGAATAGTCCAGGTTCGTGTCCGGCAGAACCGTAAGAGAACATATGGCTGTTCGTATCATATATTCCATAAAACATAGTAATGAACATTGTTAAATCTACGTTCTGTTCTACGACCCGATTCAGATTTTCCAGAACCGTTTTAGGGTCATTACGGTTTTCAGGCAAACTGTCCATGGCATATTTAATCATGGACATACACAAGGCCGCCGGCAGCCCTTTACCGATTACATCAGCAATGGCTATGCTGATTGTGCTGTTTTCATCCTGAACAAAATGGAAATAATCACCGTTCATATGCTTGGCAGGAACACTTATGGCGCCAATATCCAAACCTTCAACAGAAGGAACCTGTGTTCCCAGCAAGGTCTGCTGGACATTCGCAGCTATTTCCATTTCTGTCCTGAGTTCCTGCTGAATATGCTTTAAGTTCTGGTGTTCCCGATAGGCAAAACCATAGCCTATCATGACTTCCAGAAGGATATCAAAAGAATGGTGAACATACTCAGGCAAGTCAGGATAAAGTTCGCCCATCAGACTTTTATGAACGCTGATAATCTCTTCAGGAGAGATTTTGTGCTCGATCGACTTCCTGCTGAACTTTTGGCCCTGATACAAAGCCTGTTCAGATTGTTCCTTAATATAATTCTCAAGAATATCCCGATACTTTGATTCCATCATTTCTCGGAAATCCATACCGCTTCCCCCTAACGAAGCCACTTAGTTGCTTTTATATCTGTTCCGGTTCCAGGATTGGAGTCAATTAAGAACTCATCCATTAACCGCTTCACACCCGGCAGGCCGGCTCCTAATCCCCCTGATGTAGAGAATCCATCTTCCATTACTTGGCGTAAATCATTGATTCCAGGGCCGCTGTCTACCGCAACTATACGCAATCCCGCTTTTCCGCCGTCGTATATTTTTTCAATACAGATTTGCCCTTGTCCGGCGTATAAGTATATATTCCGGGCAAGTTCACTAATGGCTGTAGTGATTCTAGCCTGGTCAACTGTACCAAAACCAAGCTCTTTAGCAACATTCCGCCCAAGCTGGCGGGCTGCAACGATGTCCCATTCGTTTATGATTTTAACGCAGGATTGGTTTTCCATACAGTTACTCCCCCAATTCCTGTTGTAATTTCTCCAAACCTTTTTCTAGATCTAATGCAGTAAGGACATCATCTAACCCAATACCTAACTCAATAAGCGTAATTGCTACGGCAGGCTGTATCCCGGTTATGACTACTTTTGCACCCATCAGTTTGGACATATTTATTACGTCGCCGAGAACTTTAGCGATGAATGAATCAATAAAGTCAATGGATGTTAAATCAATCACGACTCCATTTGCGCTGGTCTCATGGATTTTATGGAGCAGATCCTCCTGAAACTGCAAAGCAGTCTGGTCATCCAATTCCCACTGGATGGAGACTAATAGGCAATCGTTCAGCTTTAAAATTGGGATTCTCACTCTCATTCCGCTCCCTCCACACTCACAATTTTGCGGCTGGTTAACTCAAGCGCCGCTTCTACACCCTTTTTCAAGGTATTCTTTGTAGTAAACTGATTTAAATCAATTCCCAAGTTTACAATGGTTTGGGCAATTTCCGGACGGATGCCTACAAGCATGCATTTCGCTCCGACAAGCCTTACAGCATCTGCTGCCTGTATGATATGATGGGCTACCATCGTATCAACAACCGGCACACCTGTTATATCAATAAGCACCACTTCTGAACGGTGTTTTACTACTCCATTCAAAAGGTTCTCCATAATCTGTTTCGCCCGCTCTGTATCAATTGTTCCGACAAGAGGCATGACTGTAATTCCTTCGAATACTGGAATCAGCGGCGCAGATAGTTCCTGAAGCGCAATTTTTTGGAGAGATACAGTTCTTTCCCAAGTGGTTGAATACATATTTACCACTTCATTGACCATGGGAGTCATCCAGCTGTCAAACTCGTAAATGACTTTCATCTGGTTTTCCTGGGTAACAACCCCGGCTTCCTGCATGTCCTCAAATACAATCTTTCCGAATGTTTGGAGCCCTTTTGTCACAAAACTGAGAGGCCAGCCCAAACGTACGATTTTCTCAGAGAAGTCACTCAATTTTGAAGTGAATTCCTCATTTGAACTTTTTATATTAGAGATAATCAGGTCAATGAATTCCCGGCTTGTTCCGATAAATACCTGATCAGATACTACCTTCGTAACCCTTTCATCCGCATTTTCCTTTGTGGCCTCAAGCCACTCATTGAATATGGAATCTTTGTTGTTTTGTATATAATTCAATATTGTGGAATTCATTTGTTCCTCCCTATCTTAGCATATATCTATTATTAGCCTTCCAATTCTCCTTTATTGTAAAGAAGATAAAAAATCTTCCTGTCCCGTATATATCAATTAAATGATAACAGTGAATGCCAGTCAAATGATACCTATATGATGCGTAATGAATAAACTCCCATCGTTGGTTAATTCGACAATTTTTAATTAAATCCCTTTTTTCACTTCACATCTCAGCTGATTACCATCGAACATTGAAGTGTATTCTCATATGAAACGGGTATATTTACAATACCAGATAATTTTATATATTAAATGACTCTCTTTTTTACCCTCTTTATAAGGAACTAAACCTCTTTCCTGATAAAATAAAAAAACGCCCTTCAAAAGAGCGTTTGTTAAAATTCGATGAGGCCTAAGCTGATTTGCACGGCTTCATCCACTTTTTCCATCATTTCGTCATCGAGATGGGTTATTTTATCGGTTAAGCGTTGTTTATCAATTGTACGAATCTGTTCTAATAAGATGACCGAATCCCTTTCAAAACCATAACGCTTCGCATCAATTTCAACGTGAGTAGGCAGCTTCGCTTTTTGAATCTGAGCTGTGATTGCTGCAACAATTACTGTGGGACTAAACCGATTCCCGATGTCGTTTTGGATGACAAGCACTGGACGGACGCCGCCTTGTTCTGAACCAACAACTGGGGATAGGTCTGCAAAATAAACGTCACCACGTTTGACAATCAAAGGATTATCCTCCGCTTACTAGACGTTCAACTGTGTGTTCTGCCTCATATTCCGCTTGAAATGCTTCAGATGCAATCGTCAAATTTATTTTCGCCATCTCCATGTAGCCTCGTCTCATGGACTCGCGAATTTGTCTCTTTCTGCGTTCGCGCAAATACATTTTGGTTGCCTGATAAATGAATTCGCTCCGGTTAACGTTTTCCTGTTTTGCAAATCCGTCTAACTCGGTTAAAAGATGCTGCGGTAATTTCACCATTATCTCTGTTGTTGTGCTGGAATCAGACACAAACATACACCTCCACCATCACTACACACCATTTTTATATCTACCATTTTCAATATTACCATTAATAAAGCCCAATGCAAAGGGGATTCTTTAATTCTTCTGTATTATCGTCCAAAAAAATAGTATTTTATGCATGATTCCAGAAAAGCGGAAGCGCCTTGCTCACGATTGAACGCAGACTAAAAACGCAACGTCCTGTGGCAACGTCTGCATGACCCGCATCCTCCCAAATGCTCTCCTTTTGATCGTGCGATGTTTATGCTGACGAAGCCTTACATGTTTATCTTATCAGTATGCCTCATCGCTTATTCCATTTCTTTTTCCGGACGATAGCTCAACTGGGCAGCAAATAAAATTTACGCGTTATAGCAGATAATTAATTCCCCCGATAATTTTACCATCTCTTTTATATATGCGCGGAACCCGGGAAGATACCATGCAGGTTACTTCATAGTTGATGGTTTCAAGTTTTCCGGCGATTTCGTCAACCGGAATCTTTTCTTTCCCCTGCTCACCGATCAGGGTTACTTTTGTACCAACAGGCATTTCATGCGGAAGCTTAATCATGCATTGATCCATGCAAATTCTTCCAACAATTAGAACTCTCAATCCTTCAGCAATAACCTCCTGTCCCTGCAGCTTTCGGATCCAGCCATCTGCATAGCCAATCGGCAATGTCGCAATCCATTCATCTTCCTGTGCCTCATAAGTTGCACCATAGCTGACTTTCTCGCCTTTATGAAGCTTTTTCACATGCACAATAGAGGTATGGAGAGAAAAAGCTTCTTTCAGCTGGAAAGGAAGTTCAGGCTTAATTTCCATGGAAGGAGCCAGCCCGTACATACTGATCCCCATTCTGACAGCATTGAAGTGGGCTTTGGGGAATCTAAGGCCGGCCGCGCTGTTGCTGGTATGGATGCACTTCGGCAAAATCTCCAGCCAGCCGGTCATTTCCTCAAATCTGCTCAGCTGGTTTTCAAAATAAGCATTCTCCAATGAATCCGCTGTTGCGAAATGTGTAAACACTCCTTCAAGCAGAAAGCGCTTGTCCTTTTTAATAACGCTCTCAATTCCCTTAAGCTCATCAAAGCTTCGAATACCCAGGCGGCCCATTCCTGTATCAAACTTTATATGAATATTTAAGACTTCTCCCTCTTCCACATATTCTTTTGCTTGAGTGAGCCACTCCTTTTGAAAAACGGTCAGAGAAATATTCTTTGCCGCTGCTTCGCCTGCATGCTCCGGGCGGCTCGCTCCCATTACTAAAATCGGAGCTGCAATCTTTTTATTTCTCAAAGCCATCGCCTCATCCAGTGTGGCAACAGCCAGAGAGGATGCGCCCGCTTCCAGAGCAGCTTCGGCCACCGCAACATCTCCATGCCCGTACCCATTTGCCTTCACAACCGCAATGAGGTTTGTTCCTTCTTCTGCATGTTTTTTCATTGACTCTACATTATATGAAATATGATCCAGATTTATCTCTGCCCAAGTGTCCCTGTACATTTTTGTTTGTTCATACATCGATGTCTTCACGTCCTTTAGCCGTTGCTTCTCTACATGTCGATTATTAAACTCGGGCAGAGGGTTTGTCAAATGGTTATTTTTTATCAAAAAGCTTTGAAAGCTGATTTCCGATGCAGGCCAATCATCTCCATCAAAAAAACAGGCCCCCTATGAGACCTGCTTTTTGCCGGTGATTTATTTCACCATTTCCCCCTGTACAGAGCGGGCAATTTCGGACATTTCTTCAGGTGATAAATCGTTGGATGCAATCATATAATCCACACCCAGGTAGGTCCAGGAAATGGTGTTGTCAGAAAGTGCACCAATGGTAAAGCCAAGGTCAACAGGCTCGCCTTTAACTGAAGTAACGACGGATGATGTCGGCATGACAGCGGCCTTTTCCTGCACAAGAGTGAAGGATTTTTCTCCATCGTATGTCAATACAACACGTTTGCCATCTTCTGTTTGCACTTCCTGCTCATCAACCAGCTTTACATCTGCCATTTCCATCTGCGGATATTTAACCGCGAATTCCTGATCCTCCACCTCTGCCATCACCGGCACTTCGAGCTGGGCGCCTGTCATGTTCTTCTGCATGTCAAAATCTTTCTTATCGAAGCTTGCATTAAACTTTACATTTGAAAAATCTACTGTTACAAGTGCATTTTTATCAGGATCCATAACCTTTACACTGACTGGGGATAAATCTGACTTCTTGAGCTTGATTTCCTGGATAGGGAGCATCTGGTTATTTTGATAGCGTGTTTTTGTTTCAAACACATAATGATCTTTTGTAGCGGAGAACTTAGCTTCTTTATCCTCCATAATATCCTTGACTAATGATTCATATAAATAAGCCTGGCTGCTGTTTTGCGGCCAATCGCTCTGGAAACGGAAGCTCTTGTTCAGCGCAGGAGTAAGGACAAATACACCGTCATCGTTACGCAGAATCATTTGACTTTGTTCCTTTTGGGCGTTTTTCAGATTCACCCGGTAAAAGTCAGGCTCCTTATGCCATACTTCAATTTCGTAAGTTTGCGGGTCAGTCCCCATCTGCAGAGTCATCTTGGCCTCTGCCTTGTATCCTTTAATGTCTTCAAGCTTATTGTTAAGATCCTTTACGACATCTTCCTGTGACTTAGTTCCACAGGCAGACAATGCAAGAACTACCAAAAGCCCGGCAAGCAGCATGAACCACTTTTTCTTCATTCCTTCAGCCCCTTTGTCTCATTTCAGTGAGATCGGCCCAAACTTCCGGCCTGTCTCTCCTATCGCATTATGAATATATGAGACAACCTTAGGGAATATGCTAGGAGGAATGACAAGCATTTGAAATTCTTCAGCTTGCCAAATATCAAGTTTTTTCTATAACCACCTGAGCCACCGCATATTCTCTGCTATGGGAAATCGACAAGTGTATCCCATCTTTAAATGGCTTCGAAATATAAGGCTTTCCCTTTTCATCCTTTTCAATTTCAATATCCTGAAAGGAAAGTTCTTCCCCAATTCCAGTACCCCATGCCTTTGAAAAAGCTTCTTTTGCTGCGAACCTCCCGGCAAGATATTCAGCCCGTCTCTTTTCCGGCAAGCAGCGATAGCCTGCCTGCTCTTTTGGTGTCAAAATCCGTTCAGGAAACCGCTCCTGCCTGGCGATAATTTTTCGTATACGCTCCAGATCTGCAATATCAATCCCAATACCGGAAATCATCTCTCATCTTCCTTCTATTTATATTATTCGCTGCATAAAGAATACAGTAGAAGCAGTATTATGTACACATTATAAGATGAATAAGTGTTTTGGCATGCTGAAAAACCGCTTTTCAGGCTATGATGTAGATACACGGTCCAACAATTCAAGCACGGAGGAGAGCCATGTTTACAAGAACGGAAAGTTTTAAGGAATTTATCCGCTACTATCCTGTTGTTTCTGCTATCATTTGTATCCATATTATCATCTATCTATTAACAGTCATTCCCCTATTTCCAAATACACTTATTTTCGAAAAGCTTGCAGGTGTCAATTTATATATTGTTCAAGGTGAATACTGGCGGCTTCTGAGCCCAATCATACTGCACAGCGGTTTCCCCCATGTTTTGTTTAACAGCTTTTCTCTCGTTCTCTTTGGCCCTGTCCTGGAACGGCTGCTCGGAAAAACCAGATTCATCCTGCTTTACATCACAGCTGGGGCAGCAGCGAATATTGCAACACTGCTTCTTGAACCATTGACATATATTCATGTGGGTGCCAGTGGTGCGATTTTTGGCCTTTTCGGATACTTTGCGGCAATCATCGTATTCCGAAAAGAACTTTTATCCAGGGAAAACTCACAAATCATTCTGACCATTACGATAATCGGCGTAGTTATGACCTTTCTGCAGCCAAACATCAATATTACAGCCCATTTATTCGGCCTCCTTGCAGGTTTTCTGATTGGTGCGGCATCACTGGCCAAAGGCCGTACATCTTCTCCATCCAGCACAATACAGCCCGGACGACTTTCTGGCATCAGACCTACATTAAAAGGGGTCCCAGCCTCAAAGCTTGTTCTCTGGGGAATCATTATCATTTTGGCTGTACTGGGGTTTTTAGCCAGATAATTCAAAAAAAAGCGCTCATGGGCGCTTTTCCTTTTTCAAATAACTTCTGTTTAATCCAGTATAAGAGTACCACTTATAAATAGCATAAACTTCTTTCCGGTCAAGATCAGGGACCGTTCCTCCTGTCCCCCCAATCCCTGACATGGCCACAGCTTCTATGGTAGCCAGACTGCGCTTTTTCTGAAAATAACTTTCACTAATGGTGAGGGACTGTATTCTATTTCTTTTCATAAAGACCGTAGTCCTGACAATCCCGCGATATCTGAGAGCAAGCTGCTGAGGGCTGATATCCCAGCCTGCATCCCTGTATTTGAGATACGACCACCCCAATGAAAGGATCAGCAGCACTAAAGAAAAGTATCCCCATGGCCTGAAAAAGAGAAGCGGAACAGCCACAAAAGGCAGCACCCACATAAACCCTCTCCATAAATAGCGGTTAAGCGCCCTTTTCGGAGCTTTAAAGAATCCGGGCTGCAGTTCATAGTGCAACAAGTGGGGCTTTAACAGCCCGGCAATCCGTGTTTTTTTCACAATCGGCAGGATCATTAGGCGGGCGCTTTCATTATCCTCAATAGAGCCTCCTGCACTTTCAATATAGACAGTCGCCAGGCCAAGCGGCTGCCTAAGCAGATTTTCCCTGAACTGGATAGCCTGAATGCGATTCAGCGGAATCGTCATCTGCCTTTTCTCAAGCAGGCCTCTTGTGACAATTAATTCCTTCTCTGTCTTTATTAATGTAAAATCAGCATATTTCAGCATACTGCCTATAAGGGCTATCAGCCATGCAATAAAAAAGACGATGAAGACGAGGATACTTACAAATATAATTCCGTTGGCAATAAATCCTTCAAGCCCGGCAAACACCTTTTCATAGGGAATGATTTCTTCAAATTGAAAAACAAAAGCAAATACAGCCGAAATAACGACACCAGCCCCGCCTGAAGTTGATGCCAGAAGGAGCAGCTCGCCAGGAGAAATTTTATAAATCACTTCCCGGTTCTGCAATGCTGCTTCCATTTCGGAAGGATTCTTTTTAGCGGCTGAAAATGCCTGCTGAATTAACTCTGCCTCTTTTTTAGAAATAGCCGTCAATACCGCTTCTGCCTCACCAGCACCGCTTGATCCGGCTGTCTCCACTTTCATCTTTACAAGGCCAAATGGCCTTTGCAGCAAACCTTCCGATAAGTCAAGACTTTGAATTCTTTCAAGCGGAATATATCTCTTCTTCCTGATCAGAACACCATACTCGATTCGAAGCTCGCCTTCCTCCAGTCTATAGGTATATCTCCACCAGGTAAGGACCCCAATCAAAAAAACCGCGATTATGACCCCTAAAGACAGGACAAGCTGAACAATTTCCCCATTTCCTCCTCTGCTTCCAAAGACGACAAAAACAAGAAAAGGCACCAGCATTTCCTTAAGGTGTTTCAGGAAGTTCGCCACCGCTGATATTGGGTGCAGCCGTTTAGGATTATACATCCTCATCTGCAGCCCTTGCCAGCATGGAAATGCAAAAACGCAATTCCTCTGCTTCGTCCACATCCAATGCCGGTATTTCATGAACTGTCGCAGCTGTCGAGATGGTGACAGTTGCAAGACGATATTTACGCAATATCGGCCCTTGCTTGGTATCCACATGCTGCACCCGAATCATGGGAACAAGGGTCCTTTTAATCACAAATATCCCATGTTTAAGCTCTATTTCATTTTCCCGGACCTCATACCTCCATCTTTTCCACCTTAAAGAGGGGAAAGTCATAATGACCAGGTAGGCATAAGCGGAATAAAACATTAAGGAAGCTCCAATAACCCAAATAGGCCAATTAAACAGGAAAGCAGCAGCAATAGCGCCCCCTGATAACACAAAAGGAAAAACAGAGTGGATTGTGCCGGAGATTCTCCATGCAAGCAGCCCCCTTGCCGGTATCCTTTTATGCGGCTCTGTAATCATGCAGTACCCCCCGCAATTCCATAAAATTAATAGTATTCAAAAAGCCCAGAGTCAGTTCCTCGCTCAAAACCTCTTCAGTATATGGCGTTTTGAATCAGCTCTTTCACTTCTATAAGTATACATGACAGAAAAAAGAAGTGTCTCCCTTTTATGAAAAAAGTGGGGGGTGCTTCTTAGATTTCAAAGCTGGAAGAATCAATAAAAGTCAAATTGGGGTTCATTCTCAAATCTTCAGCAAGTTTAAATAATGCGCTGTCCTTCATTTTCGCTTCGATCATACAATGGATCTCAGGCACTGACCCCTTAATGTTCTGAAGAAACTCCATGAACATATCAGCATTAATATAATCGGCATGCGCTCTGAAATCTTTGTCTGATCTTGGACTGGAAATATGCATTTTCACAGGCAGTTCTGAATGGTCCCATGTCGCTGCGACCCTTTCCCATTGCCCCGTCCAGTTATCATTCTCAAAGTTGGCAAGGTGATGGTGGTAATCAAACACAAGCGGAATCCCAAGTTTTTCACAAAGGTAGAGTGTATCACCAAGTGTAAAGGTGGTATCGTCATTCTCGAGGATCATCATTTGCTGGATTCCTGAAGGTGTAAAGCCCCAATTATGGATAAATTGTTCGAGAGCCTTCTCTTTATCATCATATCCTCCGCCCACATGCAGAACACAGCGATGAGCAGGATTCAGCCTCATGCCTTTCAGCAGGGCTTCATGCATTGCCAGCGTTTTAATGGAAATATTCAATGTATCAACTTTCGGTGTATTAAGGAGCACAAAATGGTCCGGATGAAAATCCACCCGCATGGGATGTTCATCCAGAAAGTCCCCGATTTTGGATAGAGCTTCTTTAAGAGGGCGCATATACTTCCAATAAGAGAGTTCCTCATGATTGGCTAGAGGAATCAGCCGGGAACTAAAGCGGAAAAAGTGGATATCATGGGCTGCATTGTGCTTGAGAAGTCTCAGGCAGTTTTCAAGATTTGATACGGCGATCCGCTCCAGTCTTGCTATAGCTGCCTCGCGGTCTTTAATGGCCGAGAATTGCTTGAACGTCATCGTTTGCGATGGTGACGCGTTTTTCAGATTCATACTCATCGCTACATACCCAAGGCGTACAATCGTCATGTCGGTTCCTCCCGTACAGCATTTCCCTTAGTATGTACGGCTGCCGCTGAGAAATTGCAGCTCTTAATATTGAGGCCAAATAAAAAGAGAGCAGAATCTCTGCTCTCCAAATTTATTAACGATAGCTGCTGCTATTCGAACGATTATTGTGGCTTTGACGTTTTCCAGTGTGGCCTTGACGGGATTTGTATGCTCCCTTCTGGCCTCCTTGTCTACCTTTTCCGTTATAGCCTCCACGGCTGCGGTCATTCGGCTTTCTGTCACGCTTAGATGGAAGCGGCTTTTCCTCTGTTAATTTAACCGGAGTTGTATCCGGTTCTTTTGTCAGCATTTTCAGCACTGCCTGGACCACTGTTGAAGCGTCCTTTTGTGCCAGAAGCTCATCTGCTGCTTCTTTATAGCTGTCAAGATTGTTTTCCTCAATGGTTTGCATGATTTTTTCCATGACTGCTTTTTGCTGGCCTTCAAGCGCCTCATCCAGTGTTGGAGCATCCATGCGTTCCATTTTTCTCTTGGTTGTACGTTCTACGACATGCAGATACGATTTTTCGCGCGGATTGATGAATGTCATCGCAACGCCCGTTTTTCCAGCACGTCCTGTACGGCCGATGCGGTGAACATAGCTTTCAGGATCCTGCGGAATATCGAAATTGTACACATGTGTGACGCCGGAAATATCCAATCCGCGCGCAGCAACATCTGTTGCAACTAGGACGTCAATGCTTCCCTCTTTGAACTTGCGAAGAACAGAAATCCTCTTAGCCTGGCTTAAGTCACCGTGGATTCCTTCAGCCATGTATCCGCGAAGGTTCAAGGCTTCAGCCAGTTCATCGACACGGCGCTTTGTACGTCCGAACACAATTGCCAATTCAGGTGATTGTATATCGAGAAGTCTTGTCAGCACATCAAATTTATTCTTTTCATGCACTTCAATATAGTATTGTTCAATCGATGACACAGTCATTTCCTTTGCTTTTACACGGACAATTTGAGGGTCTTTCATGAAGCGTTCTGCCATTCTGCGGATTGGAGCAGGCATTGTAGCAGAGAAAAGCAGCGTCTGGCGTTCTTCAGGAATTTGTGCAAGGATCGCTTCAATATCGTCAATGAATCCCATGTTAAGCATTTCATCCGCTTCGTCAAGAATAGCAGTATGGACATGGTCAAGACGCAATGTTTTGCGGTTTATGTGGTCCAAAATACGTCCTGGCGTTCCAACGATGATATGAGGCTTGTTCTTCAAAGCGCGGATTTGGCGATTAATATCCTGGCCGCCATAAATAGATAGGACTTTCGTTCTTTTGCCGTAGCCGATTTTATACAATTCTTCCGATACTTGAATTGCCAGCTCACGAGTTGGAGCAATCACAATTCCCTGAATGAAATCCTTTGTGTTATCGATTTTATCAATCATCGGGATTCCGAATGCAGCAGTTTTTCCTGTTCCTGTCTGCGCCTGCCCGATCAGGTCTTTATTCTCTAAACTCAACGGAATGGTCTGGGTCTGAATAGGAGTCGCTTCTTCAAATCCCATTCGCTTCAGTGATTTCATTGTTTCCGGGCTGATGCCCAAGTCTTGAAACTTTGTCAATGTATTCATTCTCCTTCTAATCATAGAAAAATTTTGTCCCTGCAAACCTGCAGGCAGGAATTCTCCTGAAAATTGGCCTATGAGTCACTCTTCCGGACGATTATAAGAAAAGTTAGGGCACCCCGTAAGGAGCCTTTTAACCGGCAGTACCCGGTCTCTAGATGCTGTAACTTCTTATTTTTATAAAAAGTGCGGTTATGTTTCGTTAAGAAGAGTCCCACTCACTATGAAACCCGCTTGAGGAAAGGATGAGGGTAAATTCTATCCAAATTGTTCACGGACAATCAGGTCTCTAAAGATGAGTTCTAACATCGAGAAAGCACTCATCTATTTTGGCCATACTGAAGTATGACATTCTCAGCAATACCTCTGTATTTAATGAAAAAAGACATTCTCCTGCTGGAGCATGTCCGGGTTCTCAAAAGAAGTTCCTGTTGGCACTTTGGTGTTTATATTACCATTTTCAAGTAAGCATTGCAAACTTGAAGGCTGGCTGAAAACCTTATCATTCCGGCTTTTTTTGAAGAAAACCAAGGATCTCCCGAAAGAGGCGTTCCCCTTCCCCGCAATGGCAGATAAGATGTTTCGAGTCCTTTATAAAAATTAATTTTTTGGCAGATGAACTTATATTATTGTATAAATATCTGGCACTTCGCGGAGGCACAACTCCATCACTTTCCCCTTGCGCAATCAATGTCGGAACAGTGATCTGGTTTAAGATAGGTTTGATAGAGGCCACAAGCCTGCGGAATTGAAGAGTTGCCGTAATCGGTGTCGCACTTATTTTCCGCTTATACCTGACGAACATCTCATTGTCGGCCAGGTTTCCCTTGAAGGCATCCCTTGCCATCTCTTTAATATCGAAGAAAAGCTGTTTTGGATTTACGTAATAAGCAGCAGCACTAAGCAGAACCAGCTTTTCTACAGGATAATGTACTGTTAAGTAGCTGGCGATCAGGCCGCCCATCGAAAAGCCGACTACATACACCTTCTCACAGCGGCTTATCAGTCTTTTCAGCTCTTCCTCTGCATGCTCAATCCATTTGTTATAGGCAATCCCTTTCAGCTTCAGTTCATCGCCATGACCCGGCAATGTCGGCACGGAAATCTCCCAGTCTGTATGTTTTTTCAAATACTCTGCCAAAGGTTCTACTTCAAATGGAGCTCCTGTAAAACCATGTATGCACATGCAGCCAATCATCCTCGAGTCACCGCCATTTTTGATAATTTAATTCAATTCTATTTTACACTTTTTCCTTTTTGCCATACTAATCAAACCTGTTAGAAGATAAAAAATTATAACGAAGGAACTATATAAAAATAATTTAAACCCCTGTTCCACGTGGAACAGGGGTTTTTTTCCTATAATAACAGATATATGAATTTTATCCTTGGTAAAATTCATTCTCTGACTAAATAAGTTAATGAGTGCTGAAGAGCACAGGGTGTCTTCATGCTGTTTCAGCTGCAATAGTATTCTGTTAAAGACATATTGTTATTCTTTTCTTAGCAATTATTGAAGGGCTGAGACGACTTCTTCCAGCTTCATTCCCCTGGATGCCTTAACCAGTACAATCGTTTCCTGATCCACATGTTTCTTCAGCTCTTCGATCAGCGGCTGTTTGTCAATAAAGGCGGCTACCTGTTCATCAGGCAGGACCTCCTTCGCTCCCTTGGCGATAAATTCGCCAAGCTTGCCGAATGTAAATACATAATCAACCTTTTCAGGATCCACAGATTTTCCTATGGAGTAATGGAAATCTTCCTCTTGCGGACCAAGCTCCAGCATATCGCCCAGAACAAGAATTTTCTTTTTATATCCTGGCAGGTTGGCGATCAGTTCAATCGCTGCATTCATAGATGTTGGACTCGCATTATAAGCATCATTGATGATTTTTTCTCCACTTTGACCCTCGAGAAGTTCCATCCTCATGTTCGTCAGTTTTAGGCTCGCGAAGCCTGCGTTCATCTTTTCGTACGGAACACCGAAATGGGATGCTGCAATCATGGCTGCCAGGGCATTGAGAACATTATGGGTGCCTAAAACAGGCAAATAAAACTTCTCGCTGGACACATTGATTCCAAACGTGCTGCCGCTGTCATTCTGCTTGATATCCATCGGATACACATCATTTTCCCCGGTTCTTCCAAAGGTTCTTAAAGCTGCCGAACCAATGTAGGATTTCAGCTTTTCATCCAGGAGTGGCTCGTCGCCGTAATAAATAACCAGGCCATTTTCCTGAAGCCCATTTACGATCTCAAGCTTAGCTTCTGCAATCCCTTCTCTGGAACCTAAATCCTGCAGGTGGGATTCCCCTATATTCGTAATAATCACTGCGTCAGGGCGTGCAAGCTTCGTAAGGAAATCGATTTCTCCCCTGCCGCTCATCCCCATTTCCAGCACCGCGATTTCCGTATCTTCCTCAAGAGCCAGAATGGTTAAGGGCAAACCGATATGGTTGTTATAGTTACCTTCCGTTTTTTGAACTTTATATTGCAGGGAAAGAAGGTTTGCGGTTATATCCTTGGTTGTTGTTTTGCCGTTGCTTCCTGTAATGCCTGCGACTTTTATCTTTAATTCATCACGATAGCTTCTCGCCAATTCCTGAAGAGCCGTTAGTGTATCTTCAACGATCAGGATTGGAAGATGAAGCGGGGGATTGGGAACATCCTTTTGCCAAAAAGCCGCAGCTGCCCCTTTTTCGATGGCATCTTCTACAAATCGATGGCCGTCCGAATTTTCACCTTTGAATGGAACGAACAAATTGCCAGGATTGATTTTTCTGGAGTCAATGCTGACGCCCTGTATGGATGTATTGTGAAAAGATGAACCATCATTCTCAATCTTTATCATTTGTTCAATTTCCTGAAGTGTTTTCTTTATCATATGGCGCCTCCTATTTCGGCATTATGAGCTCATAATGCCAGTTATGTATGAACAAAAGGAACACGACAAAGATGCCGTGTTTCCTTCAACAATTATGTCTTATTACATTGTGTGTTTGATGCTTTGTTTCTCAGCATGGCGCTCGATGGCCAGGTTGACAAGCTTTTCGATCAACTGAGGATAATCTACTCCCGTATGCTTCCATAGAAGCGGGAACATGCTGAAAGGTGTAAAGCCTGGCATTGTATTAACCTCATTAATGTATAGTTTCCCCTCTCTTGTTAAAAAGAAATCAGCTCTGACCAGACCTGAGCAGTCAAGCGCTTTAAATGCTTTAATGGCCATGTCCCTCAGTTCACTGTACTCAACTTCTGAGATTTCAGCAGGAATGATTAACGCTGTGTCCCCATCTTCATATTTGGCTTTATAGTCATAGAATTCAACTTTCGGGACAATCTCACCGGCAACAGAACATTCCGGATAATCATTGCCCAATACGCCAGCTTCAATCTCTCTGGCTGTAACGCCTTCTTCAATGATAATTTTACGGTCAAATTGGAAAGCTTCTTTGAATGCTCCCTCAAGCTCTGACCGGTTCATGCACTTGCTGATTCCTACACTTGAACCCAGGTTGGCCGGTTTTACAAAACACGGGTATCCGAGTTCCTGTTCCACTTGATCATAGGCTGCCTCCGTCTCATTTTCCCACTCGCTGCGGATAAACCAGACATACTTTACCTGCGGCAGGCCTGCCTGCGCAAAGATATTCTTCATGATGACCTTATCCATTCCTGCAGATGAAGCCAATACTCCATTCCCCACATATGGCAGGTTAAGCAGCTCAAGCAAACCTTGAACCGTACCGTCTTCCCCGTTTGGACCATGAAGCAGCGGGAAGATTACATCAAATGGACCTTTATCCTGGGCACCCTGGAAAAGAGTCGGTGCCAAAGCCGTTGGAGGAAGTGCCTCCCCCTGGGAAAATTCCAGCTCCTTTACACTGGAAACAGGACCATGCAATTGAGGGCCCTTTACCCATTGCCCTTCTTCAGATATATAAATAGGATGGATTTCAAATTTCTCTAAATCCAATGCTTTAATCACAGCCATTGCAGTCTGCATGGATACTTTATGCTCTGCAGATTTTCCGCCGTACAAAAGGCCAACCTTTGTTTTCATAAAAGAACCTCCAATATTCAATCATGGACTAACCGGCTTCTCATGCCGCTTTATTCCGTTATTTTACCTTAACTGCTTTTTATGCTCTTTCAAGCTACTCTTTATTGTAACACTTTCATATTTAAGAAAGGGAGTGATTACATGTTCAATTCCACAGGAATTTTTTTCTCCGCATACGCCCATATTCCTATATGTATGAAAGGGCACTGAAAAAGGAAACTTTTCTTATCTAAACCAGTAAAATAATTTCCTTTTCTGGCATTAATTTAAACTCGCTTTCTTCTATTATTATCTTAAGAAAACGTTTAACCCCCTACGATAGAACGATTAACGAGAAAAACCCATAATCCCTAATAAATAATCAGACTTATTTTATTATTAAAACAAAAGCTTTAGCTATTAACTTTTAACGTAAAACAGGATATAATCCTCCTAACAAAAACAACTGTATTTTTTAGGAGGACATAAAAATGAAGTTCGGTTTGCTTCCCAGAATAATTGCAGCCATTGCACTGGGTATTTTATTAGGTTCTTTTTCTCCTGAATGGCTTATTCAGCTATTTGCTACTTTTAATGGATTGTTCGGAAACTTTCTTGGTTTTGCGATTCCATTAATTATTATCGGATTTATCGCGCCAGGTATCGGGAGCATGGGAAAAGGCGCAGGGAAACTGCTGGGGATTACAACTGGTTTTGCCTATGCTTCTACGATCACTGCTGGTTTAGTCGCCTATTTTTCTGCGACGGTGTTATATCCTGTTCTTTTAAAAAACCAAAGCTTCAAAGAGTTTGAGAATCCTGAGGATGCTTTGCTTTCACCCTTTTTCCAGGTGGACATGCCTCCTGTAATGGGGGTTATGACGGCACTGCTGATTTCATTCACTCTAGGCCTTGGATTGGCTGCGATTAAAGGAAACACTCTGCAAAATGCTATGAATGATTTCCGTGATATTATTGAAAAACTGATTGAAAAGGTCATCATTCCATTGCTTCCTGTCCATATCTTTGGGATTTTCGCCAATATGACGCAAGGCGGACAGGTTGGCGCCATTATTTCTGTATTTGCCAAAGTATTTGTCATGATTATTGCTCTTCATCTTTTATTTTTACTGCTTCAATATTCAGCGGCTGGCAGCCTTATGAAAGCCAACCCGCTTAGGCTCATGAAAAATATGATGCCTGCCTACTTTACGGCACTTGGAACCCAATCCTCTGCATCCACCATTCCTGTTACGCTTAAGCAGGTTAAAAAGCTTGGTGCACGTGAAAAAGTCGCGGATTTCTCTGTTCCATTACTGGCAACGATTCATCTCTCCGGAAGCACGATCACCATTGTGAGCTGTGCGATCGCCGTGATGATGCTGCAGGGTCAAACGGCATCATTTGCAGAAATCCTGCCTTTCATTTTAATGCTTGGCATCACAATGATTGCAGCTCCAGGTGTCCCTGGAGGAGCTGTCATGGCCGCATTGGGTCTGCTTGAAAGCATGCTCGGATTCAACGAAACTATGCTTGCGCTTATGATTGCCCTATACCTTGCCCAGGACAGCTTTGGAACTGCGTGTAATGTAACAGGTGACGGTGCTCTGACGTTGCTTTCTGATAAGGCAAGCGGCAAAGATAAGAAGCTTCAGCATCAATCTGCAGTGAAAGCCGGCTAATTGAAAAAAGATGACCCTGCTGGGGCATCTTTTTTTGGTTTAAGTGCTGTATTTATGAATTTTGCGGTACTAAGACGGCATATCGGTCACTTACCTTAGTTTATCGGTCAGTTTTAAATTTTATCGGTCACTTTGTAAATATATCGGTCCGAAAGGATTCGATATCGGTCACTTTTTTTATTTATCGGTCACCTGGCGCAGCATCAGCTTTACACGGTACTGATAGTGAAAAGTGCACAGTTGAACTCTACTTAACAATCAAAACAGGAGCCTTCACACGTTTGGCTATTTTGTGACTGACACTTCCGAGCACCATTTCCTGGAGCGTATTCAGACCCCGGCTGCCCACTACAGCAACATCAAAATCCATTTTGTTGGCAAATTCCACAATGGCTGGTCCAGGCTCTCCCTGCAGGATCTTTATTTCATATGAAATGCCCTTTTCTTTTAATAAATTTTCTATTGGCTCTAAACGCTTTTTCCTCACCTGGTCCACTATACTTTTATCAAAATGATGAAGGATATCTTCTTTTGAGGTCTGGCCATCAACAGCATACACCACGGTAATTTCAGAATCAGGATTCTGTTCAGCCAGTTGAATGGCTTTAGCGGCTGCACGAATGGAATGATCGGATCCATCTGCAGCAATCAGTATTTTTTTAAACACAGAGCCTCACCCCTAACATATTCTTATAAAAAAAATACCACAGTCAAAGCTGACTGTGGTATTAATTCCAGTTTTTAATGGCCGGATAATTTCGCACCAGGTTTTCGGTGAACGGCCAAACGCTCAATCAAGTTCGAGCTTGGCGCGTTTAATCCTGATAGGCGGACCAGCACACCGTTGTCACGAAGCTTTAATACAATCTTATCGATAGCAGCGACACCTGAGTCATCCCAGACATGCGCCTGTGTAAAATCAATTTCAACTTCTTTTAATTCTTCGTTAAAGTCGAATGCATCTACAAGTTCATCTACAGAAGCAAAGAAAACCTGGCCTGTTACAGCGTATATTTTCTTATCTTTTTCAATTCGTGAAGCAACATGCACTTTCGAAATTTTAGCGACAAAGAAGATCGCACTTAGGATAATCCCCGCGAAAACTCCTTTTGATAAGTCATGAGTGAAAACAGTTGTAACAGTCGTTGTCAACATAACAATCGAATCAGTGACAGGCGTCTTAGCAAGTCCTTTAATGGAAGACCAGTCAAAAGTGCCGATCGAAACCATGATCATAACTCCGACTAATGCAGCCATCGGTATTTGAACGACAATATTTCCTAATACTAAAATCAGAAACATAAGGAATGTCCCGGCTACCAAAGCAGACAGTCTTCCTCTTCCGCCAGACTTCACATTTATGACGGACTGTCCAATCATGGCACAGCCTGCCATTCCGCCGAATAGACCTGCCACGATATTCGCAATCCCCTGTCCGCGGCTTTCCATATTCTTATCACTGGCAGTATCGGTCATGTCATCAACAATGGATGCAGTCAGCAAAGATTCAAGCAAGCCCACGATCGCAAGGGCAATAGAGTACGGGAAAATAATCTTCAGAGTCTCAAGGTTAAATGGAACATCCGGTATAAAGAATGCCGGAAGAGCTGATGTTATAGCCCCCATGTCGCCAACAGTGCGCACATCACTCTTTGTCATGATGGCAATGATCGTAATAACAATAATAGCCACCAGAGGAGATGGCACTGCTTTAGTGAATCTCGGGAAAATATAAATAATCGCCAATGCACCCGCAACCATTGCATACATTACCCATGTAGCATCTACAAACTGTTCAAGCTGCGCCATAAAAATCAATATAGCCAGTGCATTAACAAACCCAATCATAACTGCACGCGGAATGAATTTCATAAAGCGGGCCAGCTTCAGCACACCAAATAAGATCTGCAGAACTCCCGTCAAAATGGTCGCAGCAAATAAATACTGCAGTCCGTGATCAGCTACTAATGTAACCATTAATAACGCCATCGCACCAGTTGCAGCAGAAATCATCCCAGGCCTTCCGCCAACTATTGAAATGGTTACAGCAATACAGAAAGAAGCATACAATCCAACCATTGGATCGACACCAGCAATAATCGAGAATGCAATCGCCTCAGGAATCAGCGCCAATGCCACTACGATTCCAGCAAGAATGTCTCCCTTAACATTGCCAAACCATTGTTCTTTTTTTGATAAAACTTTCAAATAAACACCTCTTTATTAATAGATTTATAGTAATGACTTTGAACTCTCATCAAAGTCGGGCCGACAAAAACATATAGAATCATAACACATTTACTTATATTTACAAACCCTTATGTAAGCGCTAAAAACACTTAAAATCTATGTTTTTCTTTTGAAATCAACAGATTACTATGCATATAAAGAATAAACTCCAAAAAAAAAATGACCCTGGAGCAGAGTCATTAAATTATCCAATAGGCGAACAAACCTCAATATAATGCCCATCCGGGTCTTGCACATATGCCACTTTCTGGCCCCAGGGCTTTACAACAGGCTCGAGCAGGACAGGCACTCCTGCGGCCTTCAGCTTTTCCACAGCCGCTTCTACCTCTTCTGTAACAAAACCCAGCTCAAATGTCTGCTCCTTTCTTAATCCATCCGGTATCGGAAGCCCGGTGACTTCCCGCCCGCCTTCTCTCGTATTAAAAGAAAGAATGGTGCTGCCTGTATCGTACTCAATATAAGTTCCAAATTCATTCCTTAGCTTCAGGCCCAGCAATTCACCATAAAAATGCTTCGTTCTTTCCAGGCTTTCCGCATATAAAATGACATAACCCATCTTCAATTCCACTTATGTTCACCTCTTCAATAATTCTATTCATGATATGATTTCAATAAAGGAGGTATTTTCTCCTTTTAAAAGAATGTATAAACTTTGGAAATATTCATGATAGAGGTGCAGCAATGAACTGGAAAGAAATCGAACATCAGATGTACACGATGTGCATGGTTGCAGACGGAGATCAGATCCTTCTCATAAAGCGGCCCAATCATAAAGGCTTCCCTGGCTATCTGGCACCAGGAGGAAAAGTAGAGTTTCCCGAGAGCATTACGGACGCAGCGAAACGCGAAGTGCTTGAGGAGACAGGGCTGCACGTCAAGAATGTTATTTTTAAAGGCTGGGATGAGTACGTAAATCCCCAGGCGAATGTCCGCTACATGGTATTTAACTATCTGGCAGATTCCTATGAAGGAAGCCTTCTTGCGGATCCTCCAGAAGGAGAACTGCAATGGGTTTCAAGACAAGATGCATTGGACCTTCCCATGCAGGATTGGTTCAAGCGAAAGCTGCCGCTTTTTTTCGAAGAAGGGACTTTTGAGATCCATTCCATTTGGGATGAAGAGCACAACACAGAAGGAACGAGCATGACAAGGGTTTTTACTAAGATTTAATGGAGGAGTACCTTCTATGAACAAGGATACAGCCCTAAAGGTGAAGATTCGTCCCATACAAGAAGATGATTTGACTATATTATGGGACTATATTTACGGAACAGACAACCCTGAGTGGAAAAAATGGGATGCTCCCTATTTTCCTCTTGAGCATAAAGTCTTTGAAACGTATAAACAGGAATTTCTCCAAAAGGCAGAAGAACATCCGCCTCTCAGCATGGTAATTGAAGCGTCTGAAAAGGTAATCGGTATTGTGGGATACTACTGGGAGCATCGAGATTCAAATTGGCTTGAAGCAGGAATTGTGATTTACAACCCCGAGTATTGGAATGGCGGGTATGGAACGGAAGCACTTACTCTTTGGGTGGACTTTCTATTTTCGTCTCTTCCGCTTGCCCGGGTAGGCATTACCACCTGGTCAGGCAACAAAAGAATGATGAAAGCCGCTGATAAGATTGGCATGCAGCTTGAAGGAAGAATGCGGAAATGCCGGATTGTAAATGGGAAGTATTATGACAGTATCCGGATGGGCGTTCTGAGGGAAGAGTGGGAAGAAAAGTACATTAGTAAAAAATAGGCTCGTTTATTAACGAGCCTGAGCCTTATTCGCAGTGAGCCATGCATCCTTCTAAGAGGAATTCCTTTTTATCCTGATCAACTTGCAGGATGGTCAGGCTGGTTCCATGAATGAAGGGCGGGTCCCAAATGCGTTCGACAGCAGCATTGCGGCAAAGCATATACAGAGCTTTGACAGCAACTGCATGGGTAACAATTAGCACACTGCCTTCTGATAAGGTGTTTTGCAGGTCTTCCAGAAAGGAAGCAACACGGTTTGCCACATCGTAAAAGCTTTCTCCTCCTGCACTTTCATAGGACTCCGGCCGGTTCCAATAGGCATCGAAGGCAGCCGGATAAAGCTCCCTTATTTCACTTTCCACTCTTCCCTGCCAATCGCCAAGATCTATTTCCATAAGCCTTTCATCTGTGTCGATAGGAATCTCCCTTGTTCCTCTTACAAGCTGGGCTGTATGTAAAGTCCGTTTGCTCGGTGAAGAGATTATACGCTTAAATTCTATATCCTCTACTCTCTCCCCCAGCAGATTCGCATCACGTCTGCCTTTCTCCGTTAAATCAGAGTCCAGGCGCCCCTGCATTCTTTTCTCTTTGTTCCATTCCGTTTCACCGTGCCGGATGATATATAAGGTCAGCATCCCTTTTTTCATGCCCTTCTTTTCAGTATATGAAAATAACTTCCTGCCAGCTTCCTGATTTCTTCCGATTTCGCTTCGGAAAAAACGGCTATAAAGCAAGTCGATGGACCTGATGATTTTTCCAGGTCTAATTCTGATTCAAGATTCTTAACCTCAAACTTCCTATTGGAGAACAGCCCGTTCAGCTCGGTCAGTATGCCTTTTGAACCTACAGGAAGCGTCTCAATTTCTTCAATGGAGTTGATTATTTTAAAAAGCTTCAGGGGTGCTGCCTCTGCCTCCCTTTCAATCAGCTCCTGGCCAACCAATGGGGAACCGATAACCGCTATCCTTGTATCATTTGTATACGTTAGGTTCTCAGAAGGAAGCGCTCCCTGCCTTTTGCCAAGTACAGATAACCCTACCGCAGATTGAAGCAGGTTAAAATTGCTTTCTGTACTGCCGGTGATTTGCAGTTCCGTAAGGCCTAATTCATCAGCCCCCTTCTTAATGCCCCGTATAAGCTGGTCCCAGGAATCATCTCCGCAGAAATTCTGAATGGCAGCTGCAAATGGCTGAGCACCTGCTGACATACATTCCATGACAGCGACTCGGAAGGAATAATACGAAACGGTCTCGTAAGGAACCTGGACAGCGTCCTGTTCTTTCTCACCGATTGCTCCGCTGTTATCACTTGCTATCACAATCATTTCTTCAGAATTAAAAGGGAAAGTTAAGACATCCCTCACTGCTCAGCACCCGCTTTGGTCATAGCCGGGCCCACAAGCTTGACAAGTCTCGGTATCGCTATATAAGCAATAACAGCATTTATCACAGAGCCTATAAAAAGAGAAGGCACAATTGCCAGGTAAAAGGCCTGGCCCATTATAAAGATAAATGGAAGCGGAGCTGCAAAGGCATTGCCCAACACAAAAAGAATTCCCGCCAGCCAGTGCCGGCCTCTCTGATACAATGAACTGAAAATAAAGGCTAACAGTGCCATTTCAACAGCAATCAGGAGATGAAGAGGCCCTAATGGCATGCCGCCCAATAACGACGACAGCAGATGTCCGATAGCCGCAACGGCCGCGCCGCCATAGCCTCCAAGCAGCACGGCTGCAAGCAAGGCAGGAAATGCATCCAGTGCCACGCTACCGATAATGGCCGGAACTTTAATCGCTGCACCGATTGCTGTCAACGCAACAAGCATGGCTGCCATGCCCAATCGCATGCTTTTCATTCTTTATCCTCCTTGCGCTTTCCTTCACGAAATACATTGGCACTGCGCACATACTCCACATCTTTCTGGTTTAGACGGAAATTAACCACTCTGGCCAGGGCAAAGAAATAGTCAGATAAACGATTCAGGAATTTCAGTGCCACTGCAGAGGTTTCCGGATCCGCTTTTTTTAGTGAGACCACGAGCCGCTCTGCTCTCCGGGTTACAGTCCTGGCAATATGAATGGATGCAGATGCAGGTGCTCCTCCGGGCAGAATGAACCTTTCAAGCTTTGGTGCTTCCTCAATCAATTGATCAATCTTAGTCTCCAAATAGTCTACAGATTCCTTCGTCAATTTCAGCTCCCGCTTTGTTGACACATTTGCAAGGTCGCCGCCACAGTCAAAAAGTTCATGCTGGATCTTCTCCAGATCCTCCAGGACATCCTGAAAAATGGACGGATCCAGCTGTGTCATAGCCTGCCCGACAAAACAGTTGACTTCATCCACTGTTCCGTAGGCTTCAACCCTTACATCATCCTTTTCCACCCTGCCTCCGATAATGCTTGTTTTTCCCTCATCACCAGTTCGTGTATAAAGTTTCATCAGCAATTCCCCATTTCATTTTATTTTTTGACTGATGCCATACCAAATCAAATCAACTCTGTCTGCAGCAGCAGCGGCATCCTGAAAGGTCCAGCCTGACGCATCCCGCCACTTTCGGTCAGCTGCTTCCATAGGAACAATGCCTTTAGAAATATCAGATCCGATTAAAACGATCCTTCGATTGACAGCTGTTTTTTCCCACTCCTGCCATTTTGCCAGCATCTCCTGCCATTTGTCCCGAATCTCTTCAAACTCCAGCGCTTGTGACCATTCCCGAATCATCAGTTCGATTCCCTCATAGACGATTAGATTTTGATCCAAATCGCCGGCCAACTCACCATGATAAGCTGAAATCCATTTATGAGGAGTATCATCCAATTGATAAAATCCCTTCACCCATCGGGATTTCCCGTTAAAGGCGCCTCCTGTAATGAAGTGCATCTCTCTCCCCTCCTAAACTCTTCCCGTGTCCATCTAAGCTCATAGCCTCTTCCAAACGGAACTTGCCATTCCCAGAACTCTTTTTTCTCCGGTGCATACTTTCCAAGAAGGTATCTTATGACTCCGCCATGTGTAATAACTGCGGCATCGCGCATATCCTTCCGAAGCAATTGATCGGTTAAATTCTGCCACCCTTTATCCACTCTTGCTGTAAATGCTGAAAAGGATTCCCCTCCGGGCACCACTCCTGAGAAAGGATTTTCCAGCCATTTTTGATAAGCCGGGTTATCTTTCAGCTCTTGATACGTCCTGCCTTCCCACTCGCCAAAATGCATTTCTCTCCATTCGGGACATGATTCAATAGAATGATCCGGGAAAAGAATAGCCGCCGTCTTCATGCACCTGCCTAAATCACTCGCGAAAATTCTGCAATAGTATTGAGGCGCCGCGGCAAGCTTCTCCCTATGTTCCTGACACAAAGGAGAATCTGTCCAGCCCAGATAAGCATGGGACTTATTGGCTTCTGTCAGCCCATGACGAAATAATGCAACAGCCACAGTATCATCCATAAAAGCACCTCCGTCCCTTCCACACTGGCCCCAAGTACATCCCCTGTCATTCCGCCAAACCAGGCAATGACTTTCCTTGATAAAAATGCGAATAACAATATTGAAAAAAGAACCATGATAAGAAACCCAACAATGGCCGGGTAACCTGCCAGCACGGCAGCTGCCGCGGCGGCCAGAAGGAAGATAGGGTAAATAGTTAAGGTGGTTTTCGAAGCAGCCTGCTGAAATAATGAGCCCAGCCCCTCTGTTTTGGCTGCCTTAACTTTTATCAGCAATACCCCCATTACCATCTTGCTTAAAAAAGGAATCACTGTGATTAAAAAATAGGAATATGGATTTGATAAAAGGACAATTTCATAGATAAATAGAAAACGGGTACTCAGCAATACGATGATGGACAGCACACCGAACGCCCCCACTCGGGGATCACTCATGATTTCCAGCCGCCTCTCCTGATCCCGATAGGAGAAGAACGCATCGCTCGCATCCATCCACCCATCAAGATGAATCCCGCCGGTCAGCAAAATGCCGGCCAGCCAGACGGCAAAAGCCGCAGCCAGGATTGAAAAAGGAGTCCATTCCAGAAAAGCATAGAGAATAAATGCGTATATGCTCCCCTGAATGAGGCCGGCTATAGGGAAGGTTCTGATTGCCTTCTCCAAGTGAGGCTTATCCATGGGCAGAGAAATTGGAATGGGAATGCTTGTGAAAAATTGAAGGTTGATCAATAATCCCTTAAGCCATTTCATTCTGTTTTCTCCAGCTAAAGACGATTTCCTTTAATTTTCCCCAATCAAGATGCTGAATCATATTTTCCGCCAGTCCGTTGTATTTCCTATCCTTCAGGGCTTTTATTCGGACAGGCTCCTTACTTGGAATGCCTTTTTGTTTTCTCAGGGAATTAAGCCACGCACCCCTCCATTCATCATTATGGAAGATGTGGTGCATATACGTCCCTACCAGACGGCCTTCATTTCCATAGAATCCATCTTCTTCGCCATTTTGAAGCAGAAGAAGGCGATTGCCTTCAAAGTCTTTTTCAAGAAATGTTTCACCTAAATGTATTTCATATCCATCCAAGATTTCTTTTACGGGAAGGTTCATACTTGAATGCAGACAGCCCTTCACCTGCACGGTCTTCTTGCGTTCATGAAAAATGGTATCTGCCGGTATTAAATTCAAGCCTTTTTCCTTTTCATTAGGATTACCGGTATCAGAACCCGCCATATCGATTAATCTCCTGCCGAGCATCTGGTATCCTCCGCAAATGCCGGCAATAGAACCTCCATCGGCAGCATAGCGCACAATCCAGTCCGCCAGACCTTTTTCCTTGAAATAGCGCAAATCGCGAATCGTGCTCTTTGTGCCGGGAATGATCACCGCATCAGGCGAGCCAGCCTCTGATAGATGTCTTACCCATCTTATGTTAACGTCATCTTCATAGTAAAACGGATCGATGTCACTAAAGTTTGAAATAAATGGCGGCCGCAGCACTGCAATATCCAGAATACCTCCTCCAGCTCTTGGAGCAGCAGACTGAATGGATAGGGAATCCTCTGCATCGATCATATGGTTATCCAAGTAAGGCAGAACGCCAAGGACAGGTATGCCCGTCTTTTCCTCAATCCAGCGGATGCCATCCTCAAACAGTGTGATATCTCCGCGGAATTTATTAATAATAATGCCCGCAACCCGCTGCCTTTCCTGTTTGGTGAAAAGCTCCAGGGTTCCAACAATGCTGGCAAAAACACCGCCCCTGTCAATATCAGCAACCAGGATGACCGGCACATCCGCCATTTCAGCGACTTTCATATTCACAAGCTCTTTATCTTTTAAATTAATTTCAACAGGGCTGCCAGCACCCTCTATCACAAGCAGCTCGTATTGAGCATCAAGCAGGCTCAGTGCCTCTCTGATGGTCTCCAGTCCCTTTTCATAATAGGTTTCCCGATAGCTTCTTCCTGATAGGGAATTGACTGCTTTTCCAAGGAGAATGACCTCCGCATTCTGAGCGGATTGCGGCTTAAGGAGAATGGGATTCATCCAGACAGCAGCTTCAGTTCTTGCCGCTTCAGCCTGAATGCCCTGTGCCCTGCCGATTTCATTTCCATCCTTTGTCACGTATGAATTATTAGACATATTCTGGGATTTAAAAGGAGCCGTGCGGAAACCTTCATTGGAGAAGGCCCGGCAAAGAGCCGTAGCAATCAGGCTTTTGCCGGCATCGGATGAAGTCCCCTGAATCATTATTCCTTTCATTCCGGTTCCCCTTTCATTTGTATGGGGATGCCAGCTTCAACAAGATAGGCTTCATCAGCCATACCTACTATATTCCTGTGAAGCGTCCCAAGTATTTTTGAATAGGTAATCACCAGTTCATTTTTGCCAATTGGCTCATTCAAGACTTCGTTGCTGACAACGATCAAGTACCTGCAATTTTTACGGATTTCAGTGATGGCCCTGAGAATATCAAATGACAGACTTTCCTGGAATTCTCTGTTCCGCCAATCGTCTTCCGCTCTAAAAAGTTCATTATTCAAGAGAGTAGTCAAGCAATCGAAAAGAACAATATCCTGATTATTAAAGTTTCCCGAGATCTCTTCAAGTGCGGAAGGCTTCTCCCAGGTTGTCCAGCTCAAACCGCTCTTTTCGCGGTCATCCTGGTGCCTCTGAATCCGTGCCTCCATCTCGGGATCGTATGCTTTTCCTGCAGCAATATAATGAAGCTTTCCTTCCGACTTCATTGCCAGCCCCGCAGCAGTCCTCTCTGCAAAGGAGCTCTTTCCGCTCCGCACTCCACCGGAGATAAAAATCAGCGATCCTCCCGCCATTGCCGCATCGCCTCCATCAGCACATCATTGTCTTTCGGCCCTTTAATCGCAAAGCGCAGCCATCTTCCTTCCAGGCCAAGGAAATTCATTGTGTGCCTTGGGATAATTCCTTTCTCAAGCAAAAATTGAAAGAGAGGCAGCTGCATATCAAGTTTCGGATCTCTTAACAAATAGAAATTAACTGAAGAAGGAGAAACCTCAAAATCAAATTGCTGATAAAATTGAACCAGCCGCTCTCTCTCCTGCCGTATCAAATTCTTTGTCAGCCTGACATGCTCTTTGCTGTCCAGACACCATTCTCCTGCTTTTAAAGCAAGAGCATTTACGCTCCAGTGCGGTTTCAGAGCATTCGCTCTTTCAATTAACCCCTCACTTCCCATCATGTATCCAAGGCGCAGGCCCGGTATAGAAAACATCTTTGTCATGGAGCGCAGCACCACAACATTCGAATCCTTTCCTATGAAAGGAACAATAGATTGATAGTCGCAGGCAAAGTCATAAAAAGCTTCATCCATAATAAGCAGGCAGCTGTGGATATGACACTTCTCAATCAATTCCTTCACAATGGAAGATGGGTAAAAAATACCTGTCGGATTATTCGGGTTACAGAAGAAAACAACATCAGCGGCTCTTAGCTTTTCAGATAGCGCTTCCATATTGAGATTCCAGGCTCCAGGCTCCAGCTGATGATAGGAGACTTTACAATGATTCACGCGGCAGGCCTCTTCATATTCCGAAAAAGCCGGCTGAATAATCAGCACCCTTTTTCCGGCTATCATCCGGCCAATCAGGGTGATTAGCTCGGCGCCTCCATTTCCCACCAAAATCTGTGTTTCTTTTATTCCCTCTGCAGCCGCCATTTTGCTTTTTAATAGAGTAGAATGGGGATCCGGATAATCGCTAATAAATTGAAATAAGTTTCCCCATCCTTCTTTTAATTCGCGGGGAGGGCCAAGGGGATTGATATTGGCACTGAAATCAATTCGCTCCTCGGGCATTGGTTTATCGATTGCTTTATATAAATATTGCGGGTTAGATCCATGTGAAGGCCAAATCAAGGAACATCCCTCCTGTCCATAATAAAAGCAAGAATAAGAAAACCGTCTTGTTCATAATCGAAATGGTTTTTATGATATGTTCTTTTTCAAGCTGCACCATCGGCTTTCCCATCGTTGCACGGTTTGAGATTACACCCTTATAAAAATTGATTCCTCCAAGCTGAACCCCCAGAAGGGCTGCAACAGCTGCTTCGCCCCAGCCGCTATTTGGGCTCGGGTGCTTTGGTGCATCTCTTAATAGAACTCTCCATACTTCCCCATATGAAGAATGCTCCGGGTTTTGTGTAAGCATGATGCAAACCGATGTCAGCCGGCTCGGGATCCAGTTCGCGATATCATCCACTTTGGCGGATGCCCATCCAAAATTCATATATCTATCATTTCTATGGCCAACCATTGAATCGCATGTATTAATGGCCCTGTAGATAAGGGCCATTGGAGCACCTCCAATCAAGGCCCAGAATAATGGAGCTGTAATGCCATCACTGGTGTTTTCAGCCACTGTCTCCACGGCAGCCCTGACAATGCCTGGCTCATCCAATCGATCTGTATCCCTGCCGACAATGTATGAAAGCTTCAATCTTGCTTCTTCCATATCTCCTTCTGCCAGAGGCTCATAGACCTCCAGTGCTGCATCTTTTAAACTCTTTTGTGCAATGGCTGTGAAGATAAAAATGCCCTCTGCCAGAATGCCGGCAATCGGGTGAATTCCATAGAAGAGGCGGATGATTAAAAAAGTTATTCCTCCTGCAGCCATCAGGACTATAAAAAGCATGATAATCCCATTTAATTTTCTAAAGCGCCCTTTATTAAGGCCTTGTTCAAGTTTATGTATCAGGGCACCCATCCATCTGACCGGATGCGGCCAGTTTGGCGGGTCTCCTATCAGCTTATCTATTATGCAGGCAAAGGATAGGGCAAGCAGGTGATTAAAAATCATCTCTTTATCCTTCTTTGCGATTTTTTTATCGCCTCTACAGTACATTCGTAGACACCTTTTCCGATCACTTTGCCTAGCGGTGTAATGGTACCCGCATACTCGAGGTTTTCTCCCTGCTGTGTGGCCGCAATCATAATACTGTCTGTCGATGTTCCGGTCGCAATCGTCCCTGTGACTGCATCCTTTACTTTCTGATCATATAAGGCTCTTGTCTTTGCCTCGGTTGCAGTCATAATGCATTGGATAAAGGATTCCTCTGTCAGATTGCCATTAACGAAAATCCATGTATTGATTGTACCCGGAGTCAGATGATAAGAATGTGCTTCACTTTTCGAGGCATCAACAGCATTGCCGACACCTGCTGTCACAACCACATACACAGAAAAGGTTCCCTCTTCATAAAATTTACTGCTATGATCTTCAACATATACAGCGGTCATCATCCCCACGGTTTCCCCGGGTTCAAAGCCAATCTCCCGGACAAAATCCGCCATCTCCGCCCGATGATCACTGCAATCATAATTCTTGCTCACATGCCGGTTTAGAAATATGCGATTCCAGCCGGTGCCAGATCCGGTTACACCTGATGACATGGTTTTCAGCGGAAATGGGGAACAAATGACAAGTAAGTCGTCCTTTACCTCAAGACTGGATTGATCAATTCGATTCACTGATTGACTTTCCGCCTGAGAGCGCTGGGGCACCAGCACCATCTGAGGGGCCGGGACTCTTGGATGCGGAAGCTTCTCAATCTTCGTCCTATAGACCTCGCGTATTCTGCTTTCTTTTAAAACCTCATTGGGTATGTGGTTAATATTGACTTCGCCATTCTCCAGCAGCAATAGGCGGTCACAATACAGGCCAGCCAAATTCAAATCATGAAAAATGGAAATGACCGTCAGCCCGCAGTCCTTTGACCATACAGAAAGGAGATCAAGCAATTCTTTTTGATAGGATAAATCAAGATGGTTAGTCGGCTCATCCAGCAATAATATTTCCGGCTCCTGGGCAAGGGCCTGGGCTAAAAACACCCTTTGTCTTTCGCCGCCGGATAATTGCTGTATATCATAATCCCGAAAATGGGAAATGCCTGTCTGCTCCATGACCCGATTGACCGCTTCTTCATCTTTGCCGGACCAGCTCTGGAACCACCCCTTTTGATGGGCATACCGCCCGAGAGAAACCGTTTCTTTTACGGTATAAGAAAAGGCCTGAGAGGAGTGCTGCGGCAGAACAGCAATAATTTTTGCAAGCTCTTTCGGTGTATACTGTGAAAGGTTCTTTCCTTTGATCAGTATATCTCCTGACTTATGAGGCAGAATTCCGCTCAGCATTTTTAGAATCGTGGTCTTGCCGCTTCCATTCGGCCCCAATATTCCGAAAAGCTCCCCTTTTTCTACTTCAAAGCTGATATTTTTCACAACCGGTGTACCGGCATATCCGCCAGTAACCTGATGAACGCTAAGCATGATTAACCACTTCTTTCTGAACTAAGATATGCCTTCAGAACAAGCAGAAACGTTTGTTCCAGCGAAGAAAATCCCGGAAGCCATCCCCTTGAATGGGTGGACGCTTATACTGGACAGTAATCGAAGTTCAAAGTTTATTCTTTCTTTTAATTAAAATAATGGCAAACGCAGGTGCACCGATGATCGCTGTAATCACACCGATTGGAAGCTCGGTAGGTGCAATGATCGTCCGTGAAACCAGATCGGCAATAATAAGAAAACCTGCACCCATAAGAATCGATAGCGGCAATAGGTGCCTATGATCCGGTCCCCATAACAGCCTGGTCAGATGAGGGATCACTAGCCCGACAAACCCTATCGTTCCAGACACAGCTACTGCCGCACCCGTTAAGACGGAGCCAGCTACCAGGACCATCATCTTTCTCTTCTGAACGTCCACCCCTATATGCTGGGCCTTTTCCTCTCCGAAGCTCATGGCATTCAGCTCTTTACTGTTCACTAACAGAAGGATGGCACCTATTACAAAAAACGGAAGGATAATGTTAATATACGCCCAGCCTCTCATGGATACACTGCCAAGAAGCCAGCCAATAATCTGTCTAAGCTCCTCTCCAGTAAGGGCTATCATTAGGGAAATTAGAGCGCCAAGAAAAGAACTGAAGATAATGCCTGTTAAAATAATCGTTTCCACTTTCATGGATCTTTCAATCTTTCTGGCAAATAGCAGAACGGCAAAAATGGTTAAAAAGGAAAACAAAATGCTGAATAACGGCAGCGTAAACATTCCTGCAAACGGAATGGATAAGCCTAAGAATAATGTTAAAACAGCACCGAGTGAAGCCCCGGACGAAACCCCAATTGTATATGGATCTGCCAGCGGATTTCTTAATAAACCTTGAAAGGCGGCTCCCGCAATTGCAAGAGACGCCCCTACTAGGCCAGCCAGCAATACGCGCGGCAGGCGAATATTCATAATGATATTTGAATGCATAGCATCCGTGTTTTCCAACGAAATAAAAGGAAATAGCTCAGCGCTTATTACTCTGATAATCGTCATGGGGTGAACAGACACTGTTCCAATTGATATCCCCAACAGCATGGCAAAAAGCAGGAAAGCCGCTGCTGTTATATAAGCTAAAAATTTATTATTTAAATACGTCCGGATATACTGCTTTTGCAAGTTCCTCGACTCCTTCAATAATACGAGGGCCAGAGCGGGTTACCATATCGGAATCAACATCGGCAACCTGCTTATTTTTCACTGCGGTTATATCCTGCCAGCCATCCCTGCCCATTACATTGCCGACAGCATCTTCAGTGTAATAGCCATGAGTTGTGATGATTACATCCGGATTCCGTTCGATAATCGCTTCCGGATCCATTTTTGGCCATCCTTCTTCCGTAATGATATTTTCTGCATTGATGGCACTTAGCATTTCGTCCATAAATGTTTTTGTACCTGCTGTATAGATTTCAGGAGCAGGTGAAACTTCCACGAATACGGATTTACGGTCTTCTTCTTTTATGCCCTGAGCTTTTGTTTTGATTTCCTCGAGCTTGCTTTTCATGTCTGAAACAAGCTGCTCTGCTTTATCTTTCTCTCCCGCTGCGGTTCCAACCATTTCAATGGATTCAAAAACCTGATCAAAGCTCTTCGCATCATTGACAACAAGGACGGTCACACCTGCATCCCTTAATTGCTGAAGACCAGCTTCGGAATTATGTGCGCTTGAAGCATGAGCAAGGACAAGATCCGGATTTAAAGAAATAATTTTCTCGACATTAAATTCCATGCCGCCAATCTTTTCTTTTTCTGTGGCTTCGGGCGGGTAATTATCAAAATCGGAGACACCGACAACTTCTTCTCCAAGCCCCAATTCAAAAGCAATTTCGGTGTTGCTTGGAATCATGGACACGATTCTTTCAGGCTTGGATTCAATGGTTATTTCATTATCAAGAGCATCCTTTATTGTTACAGGAAAAGCAGCTTCTTCCCCGCCGGCATTCTGCCCTTCCTCAACCTTGTTCTCTTCTTTAGGCTGTTCAGCACTCTCGCCGCAGCCTGCAAGCACTCCTGCAGCCAGAAGCAACGTTAATAAAAATGCATAAAACTTTTTCATACTCAGCAATCCTCCTAGAACTTTCGACAAAATTCGGGCGGTGCCTGTCACCACCTATAAAATAAAAAAACATCCCCTCGAACAGCAAGGAGATGTTGGTATGGTCATTTATCAATCAGTGCAAAAGGGATGGCCGGACCAAACACCTCCCTATCCTCGTAGGTTTATGGGTGCTAAGAATCAGGCAGGTCTCCTGGCTCATGGTCAATGCGTTCTGCTCCTTCCCATACATTCCTGTACAGTGGATTTGCAGACAGCTTCCATTTACAGTGGCGGGACCGCGCTGGACTTTCACCAGCTTCCCTATTAAGTCTTCAAAAGAGCCTGTTTTAAAGCTCTTTTGAGAAGACACCTGTTCTATGCGGATATAAAATTTTCTATCTCCGATTATACACCATCCCGCAGAAAAAGTAAGAGAAATTTGCTGAATGTTGTAAAAAAGTTCAGAATTCTAACGCGAGTATATTTTCCATTCTCTTGTTTTCTTATCGAACACAATCTTAGCCTCACATGGCTCTTTCACAATGGCTTCATACTCATCATACATATCATCCATATTCGCAAAATCACCAATGATCCAAATAGGAATTTCTATCCGGACCCGATTCTGTTCGATATCCTTAATGGAAAGGACCGCTCCTTCTTTCATAAGAGGCTTTAAGGAAAGCAGGACATCTCTGGTAATTGGAGGATACGTCTTTTTCTTTTTAATGCCAAGGAGCGTTTTTTCGACTTTCATCTGTCCCATTTTACCGGGGATTACTTCTCCAAGCATCCGGTAAAAATCGTTCAGATCGCGATAATATGTGCGGTTAAACCAGCCATCATCATGGGCAAGGTACACAAAGCGATTGCTCAGATAATTGTAAAAAGGCGGCTTAAGATGTTCCTTGACATGACCAAGATAAAGAAGCTCAGCAATTGTCTGGCCGGGAAGCTCATTCACCGCTTCCTCTTCCTCGAAGTCGATCCAGCAAAAATCGCCATAGCCGTATACATCATCCTCAACCAGCCTGCCCAGCTTGTCCCTTGACACATAATCGAACATCGTATGGGTATTAAAGTCCCCATGTTCAAAACGATGCTTTAACAGCAGCAGATTATTAATAGAATCTGAAAGAGTTTGGGCAAACTCTGCAAACTCAATTCCATAAGTCATCACATACTGATCCTGTTCATTAAGATGGATGTAGATGAGATCACGAATTGCATGATTCCTTCTTTTCAATGACGAAACCTCCGAACCGTTACCCAAAGTGGTGTTTTCAAAGAAAAGCACTGGGCTAGACAGATAAGAATAGCACAAGCACCTTCACAAATTAGTAAAAAGACAGCTTCCTTTGAAACTGCCTGTTAAACATCCAGTATTTTATTCTCTTATTGTAGCAAAAAAAGCTGAAAATATCTTTGCCGATGAGAAAAAATTTTAAATTGCAGCATGCCCGTTTTTTTGAAAATACAGGAAACCATCGTGCTGATTCATTCGTCTAACTACATGCAGAGAAAAAATGTAATCTGTTCTCCATTGTAAGGGTTATTTTTCTTTGTTAGGATAAAAATGTAAAAAGGTAAAGAAACCAGGTGTATACAAATGAACCAGAATAATAGATTCTCAGACCGATTCGATTGGACATTATGCTTTCTTCTGCTGCTATTTTTCCTCATCAGCTGCATCGCTATTTACAGCGGACAATCCTCCAATCAATATGAAGGGAATTTTGTCGTCTCACAAATAAAAAATTATGTTGTTGGAGCTATCATTGTGGCAATTGTCATGTATTTTGACAGCGAGCAAATCAGAAGGCTTACCTGGCTGCTGTATGGTTTAGGCATCCTATTGCTTGTCGGGTTATTCATTGCACCGGAAAGCATTGCACCAGAACGCAAAGGGGCTACATTGTGGTATATCATTCCTGGACTTGGTTCTGTGCAGCCCTCAGAGTTTGTTAAGGTATTCCTTATTATTGCCCTCAGCAAAATCATCGCTGACCACCATCTAAAATATCAGGCAAAGACTGCAGGAACTGACTTTTTCCTTCTAATCAAATTAGGGGCAGCCACATTGCCTCCATTAGGATTGATCATTATTGAAGACCTGGGTACCGCCCTTGTCATCATCGCCATATTAACAGGAATCATCCTGGTTTCCGGAATCACCTGGAAAATCCTTGTTCCGATTTATGGGATCCTTGGCGCCTTCGCGGGAACGGTGCTTTATCTGGTCATCATAGCACCAGAGATTTTGGAGAAGTACCTTGGGATAGACCCCTATCAGTTCAGCAGAATTTATTCCTGGCTTGACCCGGTTAATCACAAGCAGGGAGCCGGAATGCAGCTGTACAACTCCATGCTCGCAATCGGCTCAGGATTAATATCCGGAAAAGGGTTTACTGACAGACAGGTATATGTGCCTGATGCCCATACTGATTTTATTTTTAGCGTCATTGGCGAGGAGTACGGCTTCTTTGGTGCCAGTGTAGTAATCAGCCTTTTCTTTCTGCTTATCTATCACTTAACTAAAACCGGCTTGGAGACGACCGACCCCTTTAATACTTATATTTGTGTCGGGGTCATCAGTATGATCACCTTCCATGTATTTCAAAATATCGGTATGACTATTCAGGTACTGCCAATCACCGGCATTCCGCTGCCGTTTATCAGCTACGGCGGGAGCTCGCTTATGGGAAACATGATGGC
Organism: Bacillus sp. NTK034; assembly: GCF_017303275.1. Classification (GTDB taxonomy): domain Bacteria; phylum Bacillota; class Bacilli; order Bacillales; family Cytobacillaceae; genus Cytobacillus. The sequence continues at coordinate 43,645 of NZ_JAFKOJ010000013.1, forward strand.
GATGGGCCTGATTTTCAGCATTCGCTACCATCATAAGACTTATATGTTTTCAACGGATTCAAATTATGTTGCAAAATAATTCCAACCACGTATAATAACATTAATATATTTAGTGTCTATGATGAAGAGAGTAGCAAAGGGCTCTTTCCTAAAAGCGAGACAGGGACGGTGCAAGCCTGTCGGAAAATCCTTTTTGCGAAGCGCACTTCGGAGATGCATAGCTGAAAGAAAAGTAGGCTATGCCGGGTAAGGAGTCCCGTTACCAAACCCCATAAGGAAGTTCAAATATTAGGAAACGTCCTTTTGCAAGAGGTCCTTTGGACAATCAGAGTGGTACCGCGGGCAGATTCAGCTCGTCTCTATATTTATATAGAGACGGGCTTTTTTATTTTCCAGGAGGTGTAATATGATTAATTTTAAAGCTATTTTCACAGCCCAGCTGGCTTCAGTGCTGAATGGGCAGCTTTCAGACGAAGCAATTGCAGACTTAATCGAAACGCCAAAGAATCCGGCATATGGCGATCTTGCTTTTCCCTGTTTTACACTTGCAAAAGCATTGAGGAAGTCACCTGCCTCTATTGCTGAAGAGACAGCGTGCCTGATTCAGGGACCGCATATCGAAAAAGCAGAGGCTGCTGGTCCTTACATTAATATCTTCTTTTCCAAAGAGTCAGCCGGTGCAGTCATAATGGAAAAAATTTTGAACGAAGGAAAAGAATATGGACAGCTGAATGATGGCGCAGGCAAAACAGCCGTGCTTGATTTCTCTTCGCCAAACATCGCAAAGCCCTTCTCCATGGGCCATTTGCGGTCTACGGTCATTGGAAACGCCCTCGGCAGCCTGGCCGAAAAATGCGGTTATACAGCGGTCAGAATCAACCACTTAGGCGACTGGGGCACACAATTCGGCAAGCTGATCACCGCTTATACAAAGTGGGGCAGCCCGGATAAAGTGAAGGAAAATCCCATAAAGGAACTGCTTAGCCTATATATACGCTTCCATGAAGAAGCAGAAGCTAACCCAGCCCTTGAAGATGAAGCGCGTTCCTGGTTCAAAGAGCTTGAAAACGGAAATGAGCAAGCTCAGGCACTCTGGAGCTGGTTTAGAGATGAATCATTGAAAGAATTCCTGCGGGTTTATGATATGCTTGGTATTCATTTCGACTCATACAATGGTGAAGCTTTTTATAATGATAAAATGGAACCCGTCATAGAGGAACTCATGGCAAAAGACCTGCTGGCTGAGTCTAATGGCGCAGAGGTGGTTCAACTGCCTGATGAAGACCTCCCTCCATGCCTGATAAAAAAATCCGACGGAGCGACTCTGTATGCAACACGGGATCTCGCTGCAGCTTTTTACAGAAAAGAAACCTATCAGTTTGATCATTCCCTATACATTGTCGGTCAGGAACAGAGCATCCATTTCAGACAGGTTAAAAGCGTTATTAAAAAGATGGGTTATGAGTGGGCGGATAATATGACACATGTCCCTTTTGGCCTCTATTTAAAAGATGGGAAAAAGATGTCTACCCGAAAAGGCAGAGTCATCCTTCTTGAGGAGGTCCTGAATGAAGCAATCCTTCTGGCAAAGAACAATATCGAAGCTAAAAATCCCGGCTTGGAAAACAAAGATGAGGTCGCTGAAGCAGTCGGCATCGGGGCTATTCTGTTCCATGACCTGAAAAATGACCGCATGAATAATATTGAATTTTCACTTGAAGATATGCTGACATTTGAAGGAGAAACAGGACCCTATCTGCAATACACCAATGCCCGGGCCTATTCTCTGCTCCGCAAGGCAGACAATGTTCCATCTGCCGAAAATGGGCTATCTGATTCTTACAGCTGGGAAATTATCAAGCTGCTCTATCAGTATCCTGAAAAAATCAGACAATCTTATATGCAGCTTTCCCCTTCTGTCCTGGCTAAATATTTGATTGATGTGGCTCAAGCCTTCAATAAATATTACGGACAGGTAAGAATATTGGAGAAAGATAACGGCATCAAATCAAGACTTACCCTTGTCAAAGCAGTCACAATTGTCCTTACCGATGGCATGCAAACACTCGGCATGAAGGTGCCCCAGCAAATGTAAAAGGAGAGGCCGCTATGGTCTCTCCCTTTTTGCTTTTGTGCGGGCATTTGCTTTCTGCATTTTCACAAGGCTTCGTACTAAAAACCCGCCGACAAAGATGGCCATCAGCACTAAGCCGGTATAATTCAAATGTATTAATTTCAGAATCACACTTGCGACTGTCGCCATATATAAGGCTCCGAGCATATAGGTGATTTCTTCGTTCTCAAAATAGGAGGTAAGCTTCGCTCCAAATTGTGACCCTATGAGGCCTCCTCCTACCAGTGAAAGGCCAATCCAATAGTCAATGGATATAGTTGAAGAATAAGAAACAAAGCCTGCAGTGACAATCAGCAGAATAGCAAACAAGCTGGTCCCTACTGCTTTCTTCGGCATCATCCCTAAATAAGCAACCGATAAAGGCACCATAATAAAGCCGCCGCCCACACCTAAAGTCGTAGAAACAAAGCCAGCAAAAAATCCAATGAGCACCATCTTCACAATAGATGGAGATAGTTCAGAAGGCGGAACGGCGCCTGAGGCAGACTTTTTCCCGCTTTTTAACATACCTAAAGCAAAATAAGACAGGAGAATGATATAAAACAAAGGCACTGCCCACGTATCCCAGCCCTTTTCCTCAAGAAACAGCACAAAGGGGTGTGCAGCCTGAGTAGCTGCCATGCCGCTTAGTCCAAGTATCAGCCCTTGCTTAAGCCGTATATTCTTCATCCTGATATGAGCGAAGATGCCTGAAAGGGAGGTTCCAATTGAAAAAAGCAAACTCGTGGTGATCGCTTCTACAGGAGAAAAACCAAATAGCATGAGAGTGGGAGTAAGAATAAATCCCCCGCCTACTCCAAAAAAACCGGAAAGCACACTAATAAGCGCTCCGAGTGTAATAAATAAAACGTATTCCATTTCAAATCCTCACTAACCGTTATGTCTTCCCAATTAAGCGGTACTATATCACTTTACCATAATCGTTCAGGGTTATACTGCGGATTTCTAATTTATCTTATTTATAATTATTATAAATAAGTATTGATTTTAATTTAATATTTGTTATAATAAAAATATAAATGACATAGGGGGAATATAAAAATGGAAAAATTACATGCAGCATTAAATGTACAAATCGCAAACTGGAGTGTTCTTTATACTAAATTGCACCGCTACCACTGGTTTGTAAAAGGCCCGCTTTTCTTTACCCTTCATGAAAAGTTCGAAGAATTATATAATGAAGCAGCGGAAGTTGTGGATGAGGCAGCGGAACGCCTGCTTGCAATCGGTGGCTCACCGGCAGCGACATTAAAGGAGTTCTTAAGCATCACTACTCTTGAAGAGACTAATGGGGAAAAGAAAGCAGAAGATATGGTTGCCGCTCTTACTTCCGATTATAGACAGATTAAAGAACTATTAATTTCTTTAGCCCAGCTTGCTGAGGAGCAGGAAGATCAAGTGACAGGCGACTTCGCCATCGGCCTTATGGAGAAATTAGATACGCATATTTGGATGTTAAATGCCTACTTAGGAGAATAGACGATAATAAAGAAAGAGTCAGTGAGAAAAATCACTGGCTCTTATTTTTGTGAAAAAAAATCTTTCCCCTTTAGGATCACTGAGATGTTATGATTGACCTTGCCCCATATCCTCTTTAGAAAGGAGTATCCATAATGGCAAATTTAAAATATTCATTATTTATTTTTCTTGGCGCATGCAGTTATGGCATTCTGGCATCCATTGTAAAACTTGGACTCCAGGCCGGCCACTCTGTTCCTGAATTGACCGGAAGCCAATATTTATTTGGGCTCCTTTTGCTGTTGCTTTCTTTCCCATTTATCAAAAGAACGAAAATCACCCTTAAACAAACAGCAGCTTTGTTATTGACCGGTGCCTCCCTAAGTTTAACAGGCATTCTGTATGGAATGAGCCTCGACCGGAATCCGGCCTCCATCGCTGTTGTTCTCTTATTTCAGTTCACCTGGATAGGAATTCTTTTAGAAGCCCTATATGAAAGAAAGATGCCCAGTAAAGCAAAAGTCATTTCTTCGATCTTGCTTATTATAGGGACAGTATTTGCAAGCAACCTGATTAATTCCGGGTCACATCCTATTCAAGCTGATGGCCTGATCTATGGCTTATTATCTGCGGTAACATTTGCCGTATTCATTTTTGCGAGCGGCAAGGCAGGTAAGGGAATTCCAACCATTCAGAGGAGCATCTTCATCACATTTGGCGGACTTCTTCTGGTTGCAGCTGTTTCAGGCCCCGTCTTAATAAGCGGCGGCATTCAGCTTGAAGGCCTATGGAAATTCGGCCTGCTGATGGCATTGTTCGGAGCCATTTTCCCAATTTTATTTTTTGCAATCGGTTCACCCCATTTAGATTCAGGGCTTGCCACAATTGTAGGTTCTGCCGAACTCCCGGCTGCTGTTGCTGCGGCCATGCTGATTCTAGGCGAAAGAATTTCGGAAGCACAGACTTTCGGAATTGTGCTGATCCTGATTGGAATCAGTATTCCGCAATTCTCATTGAAAAAAGCAGCAAAGAATCGATTTAGCACGTAAGGAATTTACGAGGTAAGATTTATAGAAAAGAGACTTTGGAAATGACCTCCAACGTCTCTTTTCTATAAAGTCTGTTATCTCATCGATAGGTTTTTATCATGTATTATGCGTGTCTATAACAACTGCTGTGTTTTGGTGAAGAGGCAGGATTCATAAAGCTTCCTTCTGTGTTATATCTTCTCCTGTCCGAATGAGCGCCACATTCGGACTCTATCTACCTTTTTCCTCTTCCCCTGTCCGAATGAGCGCCACATTCGGACTCCATCTTCCTGTTTTCCTCTTCCCCTGTCCGAATGAGCGCCACATTCGGACTCCATCTTCCTGTTTTCCTCTTCTTCTGTCCGAATGGGGCAAGTCAAACGCCCCTTCTGCGAAAACAATCTTGATAAAAGGACTGTTTACTCCTAAAAGCAGTGGGTATATGAAAGTATGCAATTCTACAAATTCTTTTAAGGAGTGACAATATTGGACAATAATCGGTACTGGGGCGGATTTGATTACCTTTTGGCCAAACTGCCTGATTTATTATTAGCACTATTAGTATTATTAGTTGGGTGGATGATTGCAAAAGCAATCGAAAAAGCCATTTTAAAAGGGCTGCGCAAAACCAGCCTTGATGACAGAGTATTCCCTGATAAAGCAAATAGAAAGTATTCATCTGAGAAAATAATCAGCAAGATTATTTTCTATCTGCTGTTAGTGTTCGTATTTATCCTGTTCTTCAATATATTGGACCTCGATATTATCGCTGCACCGCTTGTGGGCATGTTCTCCTCCATAATGGCAGCAGTGCCGAGCATTTTAAAAGCAGCTCTAATTCTATTATTCGCATGGCTTATCGCCACCGGACTCAGCCTGCTGATCAGAAAGAGCGGCAGAACGCTCAAAGTTCATGAAAAGCTTAGCAAATGGAATTTAACAGACCATAAAGAGCAGCCTGCCAATGTTATTGATAACGCAGCTAAAATTGTGTTCTACCTGACATTGCTGGTATTCCTGCCGGCTGTATTGGGAGCTCTAAACATGAATGGAATCGCCGGACCGTTCACCGGCATGCTTGAAAGCATCCTGGCCATTTTGCCTAAGCTACTTGCAGCAGCCCTGATTTTATTTGTCGGCTGGTTCGTTGCGAAAATCGTCCGTGATATTGTAACGAATTTCCTGCAGGCTATTGGAAGTGAAAAACTAACCGCAAGACTTGGCTTAAACCGATTGTTTGAAGGGACAAGCCTGGCATCTGTGATTGGCACAGTTGTGTTTGTTCTTATTCTGATCCCAACAGTCATTGCCGCTCTAGAGAGATTGGATATTGAAGGCATTTCCGGACCTGCCATTGCCATGCTGAATGATGTCCTGACGATGCTGCCGAATATTGCTGTAGCTATATTCTTCGTGCTGATTGGAGTTTGGCTCGGAAAATGGGTACGCAAATTCGTCTCCAGTTTACTCGAACGCATTGGATTGAATTCTTACTTCTCCGGTATGGGATTAAATAAGTCTGCTGCTGCAGGCAATGGTTTAAGCTTCTCCCAGGTGATTGGCTATATTGCAGAAGTGATTATTGTCCTGTTGTTTGTGGTACAGGCTCTTAATATCCTTGGCCTTGACTTCCTGGTAACATTGGCGACAGGTGTAATTGCCTACCTGCCTCATGTGATTGCAGCTCTTGTCATTCTTGGCGTAGGTTTGTGGCTGGGAGGTCTGGTTAAGAAATTGCTAAGCACGGTTCTTCAAGGACCGCATTATAAATTCCTTGCCAATATCGCTCAGGCAGCCATTATCGCGATTTCAATCTTTATGGCACTCGATCAGCTTGGTCTCGCCGCTTCCATTGTAAATGCTGCGTTCATTCTAACGCTTGGTGCACTTGCCCTGGCATTCGGCTTATCATTTGGTCTTGGTGGAAAGGATTTTGCAGCCAAGTATCTTCAAAAGCTTGATCGTAAAATTGAAGAAACAACTATTAACAAAGATGCCGATACGAAAGCAGTGATGAAAGAAGCCATGCCTGAAATGAAACCAGGCAACGCCACTAGTACTTTTGATAAACCGATTAACCCAACAAGCCCAGATCCGTCTATGAATCCTGCAAACGACCCATTAAATCCGCGCAATAACCGGATGGATGAAAACAATGGGCCACTGAAATAATTTTTGAAGCACGTCCCTATGGCGTGCTTTTTTATTTTCCAGGCTTTTTCTCTTCACAAAAACCTGCAATTTAAGTAAACTAATAATACCTATAAAACCAATGAGAAAGGTCGGAAAATAATTGGCAAATACACCGGTTTCTATTCCCCGTCCGCTCGTAAGAACCAATCAATGGTCGATCGTATTAAGTGTTTTAGCTTCGTGGCTTATCGGAGAAGCATGGATTCTTGCCATCCCCCTACTTGCAGGTATAATGGGCTTATTGTTCAGCTACAATCCCATTATGCGTACAGCAAAACATTTTCTGAGAAAAAATCCTGCTGATTACATTCCCGAAGACTGGGAGCAGCAGCAATTTAATCAAGTGATTGCCGTTGCCTGCCTGGCGCTGGGCCTAATAAGCTTTCTTCTGGGCTGGACAGCTGCAGGGTATGTTTTTACAGCTATGGTAGCCCTATCAGCATTTGTTGCCATTCTGGGATTTTGCATAGGCTGTTTTATCCGCTTTCAGTTCAATCAATATAAATACCGAAAATCATTAGATAAAGCTTAAGGCAGCCAACACGGCTGTCTTTTTCTTTTTCTTTTTCGTTTCCACTCAGCTAGTTTCAAAGGACTTTTTAAGGGGTACATATTTCATAAGTAAATCATTCTGAGGTGAAAAAATGAAAACTGCCAGTAAGTTTCTCTTAACAAAAGAGGATATGACTAACCCCGAAATTGTGCCTGAGTGGGTTATTCAAGAATATAAAACATTTCATGATACGGTTACAGATAAAACCTTCCCGTGCTATTTTGGAATGACTGCTGAGATGCGCGGCGAATTGAGATATGCCTATATTACACAGGGGGACTGGTCTAACCTGCCGGAAGCCCTCGAATCCTTTATCGAGCTATTTGACGCACCAAAACTGATTCGACATGGCTTGTTTGTATTTGTGGAGCCGGAAACAGATGAAAAACCGCTTGAACATTACAGAAAATATTTTTGGAATATCCTTCAGTACCTGCATAAGGTTGATACAAAGCCTTGGCCAAAGGATTATCCGACAGATCCCGACCATCATTTATGGGCGTTTTCTTTTGCCGAGGAACCATTCTTTGTGTTTGGAAATGCGCCTGCCTACAAGCAGAGAAAGACGAGGGATTTGGGCAATAGCCTTGTGCTCGGTTTCCAGCCGCGCCGCATTTTTGAAGGCCTTGAAGGCACCTCTAAAGGCGGCATCATGTCCAGGGAAAAAGTAAGGGAACGGGTTGAAAAATGGGATGGCCTCCCTACCCATCCAAACATCAGCCATTATGGCGATTCCGAACACCGTGAGTGGAAACAATACTTTATCGGTGATGACATTAAACCAATCGAAGGGAAATGCCCTTTTCATCATAAATAATTTTGAAAGCGCAGCGCCTAACGCACGAATTATCTTCGAGGAACGTCCATCTCCTAATTTTACCTGAAAAGCAAAAACTGCATAAATAAATAAGGAACCGTTCTCAGTATACGGTTCCTTATTTTAGGGTTATATATTGATTAATGAGACTGCCGATTGCGGACAGTAATTCTCTGCCCGCTGCCTGGCTTTGAAGCTGGTCCACAAGTACAGCGGCGTAAACAGTTTTTCCTTTATGGGTAAATATGCAGCAATCATGCTCTATTCCTGGAAGTTCGCCTGTTTTGCTGGCAACCTTGACTTTTTCCGTGTCTATCGTGTTTGCAAGTTTGTTTTTGTACTGCTGTTTTTCCAATATATCCAGTGCTTTTTGTGTGTATTTCCCGGTTAAAAGTGACTGCTCTGCCAACGCCTTTATGCCAGACACCATATCCCTGGCAGTCGTAGTGTTGTCCATGCCGTTTTTCAATGCCTCAAAGTCCATCATCTTCCTGTTTAATTCTGTACAATTATACCCCAAACCTTTGATTAGCTGATTGATTTTCTCTATTCCCAGCCTCTCAATGATTAAATTAGTTGCTGTATTATCAGATACAATGATCATGAGCGTCATTAAGTCTATAAACTTCACCTTCAGACCCTTGCTCATGGACTGCAATACCCCGGCTCCTCCAACCCGGGCAGCATCCTTCACCTCTGCTTCTTCATCAAGCTGAAGCATCCCTTTTTCTGCCTGTGAAAGCCCCGCGAGTAAAATGGGAACCTTAATCAAGCTTGCGGAAGAGATAACATCATCGGCATTTGTTTCGATTACACCATCTTCTGTATGGATATATACGGAAACGCGGCCGTCACAGCAGCTGGCCAATTTAAGAATTTCCGCTTTGAAAGTATGAAAGTTCATTTTATTTCGCAGCGGCTACTTGCGGCCGGTTATGGTCGCCCGTTACCTTTTCATTATATAAATGGCAGGCCACAAAGTGATCCTTCTCAATCTCCTGCCACTCAGGCTTCATGGAAGCACAGGCCTCCATCGCATAAGGGCAGCGCGTGCGGAATACGCAGCCGCTAGGAGGATTCATCGGACTCGGGAGTTCCCCTTCCAAAATAATTCTTTCCCGGTGATCCTCGACATCAGGGTCAGGGATGGGAATCGCCGACAGCAAGGCCTGTGTATAAGGGTGAAGCGGATTTTTATATAAGTTTTCGCTAGTGGTTAATTCCACTATATTCCCCAAATACATAACGCTAATTCTGTCGCTGATATGTTTGACCATCGAGAGATCATGGGCGATAAATAAGTAGGTTAGACCTTTTTTCTTTTGAAGCCCTTTAAGCAGATTGACTACCTGGGCTTGTACCGATACATCAAGTGCGGAGATCGGCTCATCAGCAATAATAAATTCCGGATCAAGCGCCAAAGCCCGGGCAATTCCAATTCTTTGCCTCTGTCCGCCGCTGAATTCATGCGGATAGCGGTTGGCATGATCGCGGTTAAGACCCACATCCTCCAGAAGCTGATAGACCCGCTCAAGCCGTTCCTTTTTGTTCGGATATAATCCATGCACTTCCATGGGCTCCGAAATAATCTCCTGGACGGTTGACCGCGGATTTAACGAAGCATATGGATCCTGAAAGATCATCTGCATCTTCCTGTGAAAAGCAAATCTTTCTTTTTCAGTCATGGTATGGACATTCTTTCCGTCATAAAGGACTTCGCCTTCTGTACGGTTGTATAAACCAATAATTGTACGCCCTGCGGTTGATTTTCCGCAGCCGGATTCGCCGACAATCCCGAAAGTTTCGCCTTGTTTGATATGAAAGGAGACATCATCAACTGCCTTCAGAGTCTGGCCTTTCCCCATTGAAAAATGCTTTTTTAAATGATTGACCTGTAAGAGTGCTTCTTTTGACATATTTATTCCCCCGTCTCTTGCCAGTAACGTCTAGCTGCACATAATTCCTTTTCATAGATAGTATCTTTCAAGTCGATAATTTCGATGGTTTTACCGGTATTAGGAGAATGAAGCAGCTTTCCATCACCATAATAGATGCCTACATGATGGAGTTTGCCTTTTCCTTCTTCATAAGCAAAAAATAATAAGTCCCCGGGTTCAATGGCGTCAAGTTCAACCAGATTCCCTGCTTCCGCCTGATCATGGGCATCACGGGGGATGATATATCCATTTGCTTTGCACATAGAATAGCTGAAGCCTGAGCAGTCATATCCAAAGCTGCTCATGCCGCCCCATAGATATGGCAGGCCTAAAAATTGTCCCCCCGCATCGATGATGTCTTTTCCGTTGCCTTTCCGTATAGCCCCGATTGATTCATACACCTGCACATCTTCAGGTTTTAGACATCCTGTTCCCTCAGGTGTCTGCACCTGAATCCACTCGGCTTCTTCTTTTAACACCGGGAGTATAGTTTGATAGCTTAGAACAAGTTCAGGCTCTCTATCATTAGAATAGAGCGTTGCCTTTTTCTTCTGAATGACCACAGCCTTTCTGCTATCAAGCTTCCAATCTTCATTTTTTGTCAGCTGGGCTATCGGCACCCATCCAGGGTATCCTCTCCGATCCTTAGAAGAAGGCTGGCTCGGCACAACAACATGAACCCACCCATCCTTCTCCTCCAATACAATTACTTCTTCTCCGTACAGAACTTGTGATTGAACAAGATTCCCATTGCAAAGTTCCAGCCTGGGTTCATATGTGAGTTTTTCAAGCCAGGAATCCAGATGAACTGGATTGGTGATGGCGTCAAGGTCTATTTCTCTTGATGAATCACTTGCTGTCCACAAGGTTGCAGCAGGAACCGAAACCAGCCATTTTTGCTGAATTGCCAAAACGAATTCCTCCTTTAAATTATCCATACTTTATCAGGAAGTTAGTTCCTGCTTGTTTACGATTAACGATACATTCCTGATGCCAAGGCCGTGTTCGGATGGCAGGGTGATTTTGCGGCCGGAATATTGAATTCCGCCTTCTACAATTTCTTTTGCCATCATCAATGGGGCGTCAAAATCAAAACGGGTTATATTCTTTTTGCTTGCGGCAAAGTGGGCTGCGGCCGTAATGCCGATCTTGGTTTCAATCATGCTGCCTACCATGCACTCCATCCCGCATACTTCAGCGAGCTGATTGATGATCTGCGCCTGATAAATACCGCCTGATTTCATCAGCTTAATATTAATCAAATCAGCACTTCGCGTTTTAATGATTTCAAATGCCTGCTTCGGAGAAAAGACGCTTTCATCTGCCATAATCGGTGTATCAACCGCATCGGTAACTTGCTTAAGGCCCTCTATATCCCATGCCTTCACAGGCTGTTCGACAAGCTCAATATTCAAGTCCAAAGCTTCCATTTTTCGAATGGCATAGATAGCATCCTTTGATTTCCAGCCCTGATTGGCATCCAGGCGGATTTTAATCTTAGGTCCGACTCGTGTGCGTATTTCTCTAATTCTCTCAATATCTGTTAAAATATCATCCTTGCCGACTTTCACCTTAAGGACATTAAAGCCTTGCTGAACATAGGAAACAGCATCTTCCCCCATTTCCTCCGGGCCATTGACGCTTACCGTATAATCCGTTTCCACCTCATTTTTATGCCCGCCTAAAAATTGGTAAAGAGGCAGTTTGCACTGCTGTGCAAGACAATCATACAATGCCATATCCACCGCTGCCTTTGCACTCGAATTTCCTATCAAAGCTGACTGAATTCCCTGGAAGATATCCTCATAGTTTAGAAGGCTCTTATTGACCAGCATCGGCTTTAATACATGATGAATGGCGGATTCGATGCTTGATAGGCTGTCTCCTGTGATCACCACAGTTGGAGGGGCCTCCCCCCAGCCGGCAATACCGTTATCGCAAGTTACTTTTACAACAATCGTTTCAGCTGTCTCAACCGTTCTCAAAGCTGTTTTAAATGGTTTTTTCAGTGGTACCGCAGCTCTAAATGTTTCGATCGTGTTTATTTTCATCCATACCACCCTTTTACTTAACGCCGCTTTCGATTATCAGCTTTTTACCGGCCGCATCCAATTTTGCACTTACACCTAATGGCACAGAAATATGCGGAGAGCAATGGCCGATATTAAAGCCCTTTACAGCCGGCTTATTCACCCTTTTTATATACGTATCAAGCACTTCATCCAGTTCTAAGGAAAGTTCTCTTTCCGGGACGCAATTATTAAAGTCCCCGATGATAAAGCCGGCCGCATCCTCAAGCTTCCCGGCCATATGCAGCTGGTTTAGCATGCGGTCGACCGCACGGGGCTCTTCATTGATGTCTTCAATAAGCACAAGCTTATCTTTTGTATCAATTTCATATGGTGTTCCAATCGTGCTGGACAGGAGAGACAGATTGCCGCCCGTTAAGATTCCTGAAGCACTCCCGCTCACCAGCGTCTCCAGATTCGAAATCCCTTCCGGATAGTCAAGCGTTACAGGCTTAAATAACTGGTTAAAATACTGCTTTGATAGTGGATCCGCATCCTCCTTGCCAATATCGGATGCCAGCATCGGGCCATGGAAGGTGACCAATCCTGTCTGCTGGCGGATTGCAGTATGCAGGAATGTAATATCACTATAGCCCCAGAAAATTTTCGGGTTTTCTTTAATAAGGCTGTAGTCAATTTGGGATGCAATTCTCCCTGTGCCATAGCCGCCGCCTGCGCAAATGATTGCTTTGACTTCCTTATCCAGAAACATTTTATGTAAATCTGCCAGCCGGTCCTCGTCATTTCCGGCAAGGTATCCATATTGATCAGTCACATGATCGCCCATTTTTACCTTTACGCCAAGCTCCTCCAAAAAGGCCAGGGATCGCTTTAGGTTTTCCTGATTGGGCGGGCTTGCCGGTGCTATAATTCCAATAGCATCGCCTTTTTCCAAGCGTTGAGGTTTCATTGCCATGCTGCCACATCCTTTTAGTTGTTTATTAGCATTATATGCTCCTTAAGTAAAAGCATTGTTTGGGAAATGAAATAATTGTCGAGGATATAAGCTAAAATTCGGGAAAATATATTATTTTTCGGGAAATAATTCAGAATGCTACTCTGAAAAAAAGGGATGTTCACACGAACACCCCTTTTCCTGTCACTTTCACGTCAAGCCGAAGAAGTATTACTTTTTATCTGCCCATTTAAGCTCCAGGTATCCAACCGGATGGCGGACGATTCCTGAAACTGCATCATTATAGAGATAAACCTGGTTGTAGTAATGGATAGGGATAATCGGCATTTCTTCGAATAAGATTTTTTCAGCTTCATACATCAGTTCAAAGCGTTTTGCTTCGTCTGCTTCATTCTTTGCATCTTTAATCAGCTGATCGTATTTCTCGTTGCTCCAGCCAGTGCGGTTCATGGAATGTCCTGTCTGGAAGTTTTCAAGGAAGTTGATTGGGTCAGCATAGTCAGCAAGGAATGAGCTGCGTGATAATTGGAATTTAAGCGCTTTTTGTTCTTCAGCAAATACATTCCATTCCATGTTGGCAAGCTTTACTTCAACGCCAAGGTTTTCTTTGAACATTTGCTGAAGTGCTTCAGCTATTTTCTTATGTGTATCATCCGTGCTGTATGTTAAGGTAACTTCCGGAAGCTTATCATATCCTTCTTCTTCCATGCCTTTTTCAAGTAATGCCTTCGCTTCTTCTGCATTTGTTTTTACAAGGTCACCCGATACTTCACGGAAATCTTTTCCTGTAGGATCAGCAAAACCATATGAAACAAATCCATATGCTGGCTTTTCACCATTCTTTGTGACGAAATCAACAATTTGCTGCTGGTCCACTGCCATCGCAAATGCTTTACGGATGTTTAGATTCTGGAATGGCTCCATGTTTACATTAAATCGATAGAAATAATCTCCAGCCTGGTCTTCAACCTTTGCTTCTCCCAGCAGCTGCTCGCTTAGCTCAGAAGGTACATCAGATACATCCAGTTCTCCCGATTGATACATTTGATATTCTGTATTTGTATCATCAATGATTGCCCAGTGAATTTTATCAAGCTTTACAGTCTCAGCATCCCAATACTGATCGTTTTTCTCCATCACAAAATGGCTGTCATGCTCCCATTCCGTTAAGTTGAAAGGCCCATTTCCGACAAAGGATTCAGCTTCAGCAAACCACTTCGGATTTTCTGTTGCAACTTTTTCGTTAATTGGGAAAAACGCAGGATTAGTAATCACACTTAAGAAGTAAGCTTGCGGACTAACTAAAGTAACTTCAAATGTTTTGTCATCAACTGCTTTTACTTTTACCTCATCAGCTGATCCTTCCCCATTGTTATAAGCTTCTCCGCCTTCAATGAAGTAGCCGAGGAAAGCGGCTGAAGAACCAGTATCAGGATTTAAAAGGCGCTTCCATGCAAATTCGAAGTCACCTGCAGTTACAGGATCACCATTTGACCATTTTGCATCCTCACGGATATGAAAGGTGTAAGTCTTTCCATCTTCTGAGATATCCCATTTTTCAGCAATTGCTGCTTCTGGTTCATGATCTTGCCCAAGACGGGTCAAACCTTCCATCAAGTTGTTCAGTGCGCTCCAGGAAACAGAGTCAAAGCCGATAGGAGGGTCAAACGAAGTCGGCTCCTGGCCATTGTTCAAATAAAGTACTTTTTCAGCACTTTCTTCTTCTTTCTTGCCATCATCCTTGCTGTCTGATTCATTGCCGGCATTTTCATTTGCCGTACAGGCTGCCATGACAAATAGCAATACGCCCGCCAGCAGCAGTGATAAAAACTTTTTCATTCTTTTTCCCCCTCTTAAAATATATTTCTTTATCTATCAGCTGGCTGTTTGACAGCTGATAGAATCATAACTTTCAAAGTACCGGTCCGGCACTTTGAAAGGAAAAACCTATTTTACACCTGCAAGCATTTTCTGTGCCCGCTCATCCTGGAGCCAGCAATCTACATGATGATCCTTGCTTAAATGAGTTTTATATGGATAGACCCGGTCACATACTTCCATTGCGAAGCCGCATCTGGCAGCAAATGGGCAGCCAGCCGGCGGAGCGAATAAATCCGGAGGTGATCCGCCAATGGGAACAAGATCAGCTCCGTCCAAATCAAGACGCGGAACTGAATTCAGCAGGCCCTTCGTATAGGGATGCTGAGGATTATAGAAGATTTCCCTTCTTTCACCGGCTTCCACTATTTTTCCTGCATACATCACGGCAATGCGATCCGCTACTTGAGCGACAACCCCCAGGTCATGGGTAATGATGATTATAGATACCCCTGTTTTCCTCTGTATATCTTTAAACAAATCCAATATTTGAGCTTGAATCGTTACATCAAGTGCTGTAGTGGGTTCATCGGCAATCAGCACTTCCGGTTCACAGACAAGGGCCATGGCAATCACAATCCGCTGCCTCATCCCTCCGCTGAACTGGTGCGGATAATGCTTCAATCTTTCGGACGGATTTGGAATCCCAACTAAATTTAGCATTTCCAGGGCCTTTTTACGGGCATCCTGCCGGGAAATGGATTCATGCTGCATAATTCCTTCAATAATTTGCTCCCCAATGGTAATCGTAGGGTTCAAAGCGGTCATTGGATCCTGAAAGATCATCGAA
Organism: Bacillus sp. NTK034; assembly: GCF_017303275.1. Taxonomy (GTDB): domain Bacteria; phylum Bacillota; class Bacilli; order Bacillales; family Cytobacillaceae; genus Cytobacillus. Next base: position 59,418 of record NZ_JAFKOJ010000013.1, read on the forward strand.
ATGTCTGCACCGCGAATATCCCGCATCTCAGACTCTTTTAATTTAGTCAAATCCTTCCCTTTAAAAAGGACAGCGCCATCAGCTATTCTCCCTGGCGGGGATGGAATCAGCCGCATGATGCTCTGGGAAGTCACGCTTTTTCCGCAGCCGGATTCACCGACTATCGCAAGGGTTTCTCCCTTATACAAATCAAATGTTACTCCCCTTACAGCCTGGACTTCACCGCCATAAGTGGTAAATGTGACATGCAGGTCTTTTACTTCCAGTACTTTCTCCATGCTGCTACCTCCTTAACTTCGGATCGAGGGCATCCTGCAATCCATCTCCGAGCACATTAAATGAAAACATGGTCAGGGAGATGAAAAAGGCAGGGAAGAACAGGCGCCACCAGTGACCTGATAGGATTGTAGACAGCCCATCATTAGCCATGGATCCCCAGCTGGCAAAAGGAGGCTGAATGCCTAATCCCAGAAAGCTCAGGAACGCCTCTGCAAAGATGGCTGACGGAACGGTAAGTGTCATCTGTACAATAATAGGGCCCATTGTATTCGGCAGCAGGTTTTTCTTAATAATCCTCGAAGTTTTTGTCCCAAAAGTCTTTGATGCCAGTACAAATTCATAGTTCTTAATCTGCAGAACCTGCCCGCGGACAATCCGGGCCATCCCAACCCAGCCCGTCACAGAAAGGGCAAATATAATCGTGAATAAACCTGGTCCCATTACGACGCTGATTAAAATAACAACAAGCAAATAAGGAAGTCCATATAGAATTTCCACAACCCTCATCATGGCATTATCTGTTCTGCCGCCTTTATAGCCGGCGATACCGCCATAGATGACTCCGATTGCAAAATCAATCATGGCAGCAACGATTCCCACGAATAAGGAAATTCTTGCCCCATACCATGTTCTGGCGAATACATCTCTGCCAAGCTCGTCAGTGCCGAACCAATATTTCGATGATGGCGGAAGGTTCTGATTGGTCAGAGACTGCTCAGATACACTATGCAGAGAAATCATCGGTCCAAAAATAGACATAAAGGCTAAAGCAATAAGAAAGAATAGACCTGCCATTGCCAGCTTATTTTTCAAGAGCCGGCGCCATGCATCCTGCCAATAGGAAAGGCTCGGCCTTACAACTGCTTCCGCTGCATCCTGGTCCTTGGCCTTAGGCACAAACCAATCATCCGGAATATCGGGTGCAAGATTGCGGTCATCATGCTGTTTTCGCAGTTCCATTAGCTCGCCTCCTTTTTGTGCAGCTTAATTCTCGGGTCTAAAATTCCGTATGCAATGTCCACAAGGAACAGCATAATAATCAATATTGAACTGTAAAAAACGGTGGTTCCCATTATGACGGGATAATCACGTGTATTGATGCTTTCTACAAAATACTTTCCCATTCCAGGAATGGCAAAGATTTTTTCAATGACAAACGTACCTGTCAAAATGCTCGCTGCCAAGGATCCCAGTACAGTTACGACAGGCAGAAGGGCATTCCTCAGTGCATGCTTAAACACAATTTTCACCGGTGATAAGCCTTTTGCTTTGGCTGTTTTTATGTAATCCTGAGTCAGCACCTCCAGCATGCTTGAACGTGTCAGACGGGCGATAATCGCCATGGGCCCGGTCGCAAGCGCCAGAGTCGGCAGGATCATATGCTTCGGACTTGACCAGGTAGCCACCGGCAGGATTGCCAGGTTGACAGCAAGCTGCTGAATTAACAGTGTGGCAAGCACAAAGTTTGGCACTGATATGCCCAGAACAGCAATGGTCATCGCTAAATAATCAATAAAGCCATTGTGCCGGAGGGCAGCTATGATTCCGAGGGCAATTCCCGAAAAAACTGCCACGATCAATGTGACCATTCCCAGTTCGAAAGACACCGGAAAACCCCGTCCGAGCATTTCATTAACCGTCTGGGAAGATTTTTTAATAGATGGCCCAAAGTCGAATGTCACAACGGACTTCAAATACATCCCATATTGGACATAGAGCGGCTCATCCAAATGGTAGAATTTTTCCAGATTCCGCTGGACCGCTTCACTTGTATTTCTTTCTTCATTAAAAGGCGACCCCGGTATGGAATGCATTAAGAAAAAAGTCAGAGTGATAATGAACCAAAGTGTGACGACCATTGCGATAAGGCGTTTTATTATGTATCCAGTCATTCATTAACACTTCCTAACAGAATGTAGTTCTCATGGCCAGCTCAGTCATCACCAGCATCGCCTGGTATGCTTCAAGAATATCTTTAGCCTGATAGCGGACAATGGTTGTATTCTCTTCTATCTCCGCACCAGGCATTAAAGCAGCCCACTCAGCCTGGCCATAGTTGGCAAATTCAATTTTCAATACAGGGTTTTCTGGCGGAACAAGCGGTTCTACAAGTTCCTTCCTGCTAAGAGCCTCTGCTGCTTTTTCTCTTAAAAGCTGTCCGGCTTTTGCAGGTGTCAGCGATTTCACGCTTGAACGGGATATCGTCTCCTTTACAACCGCAGTGGTGACATTCGAAATTAATTTTTCTGCTTCCAGAGCCGCCTGGTCATCTCCGGCCACCATAAGGACCGGTACGCCATGATAACCTGCCACATAAGCATTAAAGCCCATTTCCCCAATGGCATGGTCATTGATGTACATATGCCTAACACCGAATATCATGGAGTGGGACATCACTCCCTTCATGGAAGCACGTGCATGATAACCAACAAACATGGCACCGCTAAAGGTTGAGTCAAGCCCCTGAACCATTGAGTATGGCTTCACATCGCCCGTAATCAGCTGTGTTTCAGGATGCATCCTTTCAATCAGCAGGTTATTCATTTTCGAGTGGCTGTCATTTACAATAACCTCGCTGCAGCCCTCATCAAAGGCAGCTGTTATCACATGATTTGCTTCATCAGTCATGATTACCCTGCTTCGTTCATAATTGTGCTTCGAAGAGTCTACATGTGTGTGATCAGCCAGACCCGTTATTCCTTCCATATCAACAGATAGATAAAGCTTCATTTGAATCCCCCAAATATTATATTGTTATAGTTTTATATTATAGATTATTTGATATTTTCTGTAAAATTTACCTCCAATCTGCCTTATACAGGCAGAATGCAAAAAATCCAGCTATCGGAGAAAATAATGCTCTTCTCTGATAGCTGGATTTCATCTGCGGAAAACAGAAAAAGCAGCTTTACTTATTCATAATTTGTGTATATTTTATATGGGCATTTTTAAAGGCAACCATTAGCGCCTTTTGCGAGGAGCCGAAGTAGCGGCTTTCGATTTCTTCCATTACCTTGTCTGCTTCCAGTATGGATTTGCCGACAAATATAGATTTAATAAATAATGAGGTTAAGTTAATGGTAGATGAGCATTCTGCATCTACAATTTCATCTGTGTCCCTGTCAATTACAAGACCTATAAAGAAGCCATTGTATTTTTGCATAATCGGATTGTTCAATGATGTTTTGCTGTCTCCGATGATATAGACGGTATTTTGTCTGTACATGAACTTGCCTCCTGCAGAACCGGATATTATATGAGGCGTTTATGAGGCTATCATAAACATTCATTATAATGCATGGCCCGTACCAAAATTGTAATACAACAGAGGCTCTATTACAATCACTTTTCAATACTTTTCTAAATATTTTATCAATTAAAGCTGTTCCTTTTAAATTTTACTTAATTAGTTTTCAGTGCTGCTTTGCCCGGCAAGTCTCAATGCATACTGCAGGAGGTCCTCCCCGCTCATAAGCTTGTCTCCCCCACCCTGTGCAAATTGAGGGTTCCCCCCGCCTTTGCCATTAATTTTCTGCAGAAGTTCTGCGGAAAGGCTCTTCATATCAGGCCCGGAATCCTTTCCTCTGGCACATACAAATTGGAGCTTATCAGCGGTTTCATTGATTAGAATAGCAACTGCATTTTCAGATTGGGAGGCGATTAGGCGCGCCAGTTTCTGCAGCTCCTGAATGGAGCGTCCCTCAGAGACTTTGCTGATCCACTCTCCGTTCCCTGTTGTGAACATTTCTTTTGCTTCATAAGCTAACAGTGCTTCCTTTGCTGCTTCCAGTTGTTTCTCCAGGTCCTTTCCATTTTCAATCAAACGGCTGGCCGCTGACGGCAAGTCCTTTTCAGGTGCATTAAGAAGCTGGCTAAGATTTTTGGTAATCTCATGTTTGGTCTGAAGCTGCGCAAGGATTCGGCCCCCACAGATAAACTGCACACGGATTTTCTTTTTTTGGCGTTCCCAGTCTAATACTTTAATGCCTGCAACCTGGCCGGTTGAAGATGGATGGGTTCCGCCGCATCCGTTATAATCAAATTCCGGAATCATCACAAGCCGAATGTCTTCACTTACAGACAGCTGCTTGCGAAGGGGAAATTGGGAAGCTTCTTCCGCACTCACCCACCTGGCTTCAATTGGACGGTTCTCAAGGATGATGCTATTTGCCAGCCTCTCCGCTTCCTCTGCATGCTGGACCCGCAATTCACTGATTTCCAGGTCAATGGTTAATGTTTCTTTGCCTAAATGAAAGCTGACCGTTTTATAGCCGTAAAGCTCTTCAAAGGCAGCCGATAATATATGCTGTCCTGCATGCTGCTGCATATGGTCAAACCGTCTGTTCCAATCAATTTCTCCTGATACACTGGACCTGGACGGGTCTAGCTCCCTTTCTATATAGTGACGGATTTCCCCATCCACCTCGTCGACATCCACTACTTTTACGCCATTTAGTGTTCCCTCATCATGTGGCTGTCCTCCGCCAGTTGGATAAAAGGCCGTTTCTTTCAGGACGGCATATATCCTTTCCATGTCATCTGCTGCCTGATATACAAGTTCCGTTTCAAATGTTTGGATATATGGGTCTTCATAATAAAGTTTATTCAAAGCGAACCAACCTTCCTTGTGACTATTCTATTTTTAAACTACCGATTATGCAGTTACAGGTCAAGCCACTTATTAGTCAAGGGTAAATTATTAGTAATTTTATCCACGCGGTTTATGGCTGTGATGAAAAAGGTATGTACACCAATAGATAAGCAATAAATTATAAGGAGGATGATGAACATGGCAACAAACAAGCATATTGTAGGTGCATATGATACAGAGCAGGAAGCTATACAAGCGGTTGAAAAGTTAAGAGCGGAGGGATACCGTCCTGAAGACATTTCCGTAATCAGCAAAAATAAAGATGATGTAGATGCCGTTACAGAAGAAACAGGCACAAAAACGGAAGAAGGATTAGCTGCCGGAGCGGCAACAGGCGGAATTCTGGGAGGACTAACAGGTCTTCTGGCCGGTGTAGGCGCATTGGCGATTCCCGGAATCGGGCCGATTGTGGCAGCAGGACCAATCGCTGCTACATTAACAGGCGCTGCTGTTGGCGCAGGAGCCGGCGGTATAGCAGGAGCACTTATCGGCATGGGCATTCCTGAAGAGGAAGCACATCGTTATGAAGCTGATGTCAAATCAGGGAAAATCCTTGTGTTAGTTGACCCTGAGACTAAGTCCGCAGATTTTACTGACGGCTATACAGATACAAACCGTTCTGTTCTGGAAGGAGACAGGACAACCTATACAAACGCTGATCCTTTAAATCCCGGAGAGCTTGACCGCGGAACGAATGCTTTTAAGGATAACACCAGAAACAGCAGCAGTGTTTGGACAGATGAGAACCTGGACTCAAACCGTCCGCTTAGCGAAAAGCTTGACGACACGAAAACAGATGACTATACAGACCGTACTGTTTCGGCCTACAACGATGATGTGGATACCCGCTACAGAGATGCTTATGATTTTAATAACGTAAGGGAGAACCGCAATAACCCTTATAAAGGATAAAGAAATAGGAGCTTTTCCCAAGAAAGGGATGAGCTCCTTTTTTGCGTACATATAGATAATGGCAGCAGTTCTCACATTTCAATACTGGATTTGGATTGAATAAATTCCAGATTTTTCAGGTTTGTCCGAATTATTTTCAAAGTTATACTTAAATGTAATGGAATGGAAAAACAGAAATCTAGCGGGGGGAAATGATAATGAGAAGAGTGTTGCCAGCACAAATTATTTCTCATAGTCAATTTGGTTACAAAAAGATACCATCAAGTGTCCAATGCGAGTGCCCTAAATGCAGTAAACCGAGCCTTTTTACGATAAAGGCAAATTATAATCATACAAGCAAGTCCAGCATACTTTCGCATGGAAGTTGTTCTGCCTGCAAAAAGGAATCCGTTTTTATCATGATTCTTAACCAAGCTGAACAATCCAGTGACGAGACTATTCTCTATATCTATGATCCCAATTCAGCGAAAGAGCTCCTGACTCAGCTTGAGAAAATAAAGGAAGTGCCGGGAGACCTGACAAGAGCCTACCGATCGGCTTTAAATGTCAGCTACTCCAAAGATACGGTTGCTACTGCCGTGATGTCCAAACGGGTACTTGAAAGCATACTGAAGAACTTCCTCGGCGAGGAGGTCAAGGGGCAAAACCTTTCAAAGCAGTTTGAACAGCTGCCAGAGCATGTTGATTTAGCAAGGCCTCTGCAGTCTTTAAGCCAGCTGGCACAGCCAGGCAGCGCTTTTTACCAGATGCTTGATCTTGAAAAGGATATTGATCAGGAAATGGCTTCTCTGCTGATGGAGCTTTTAGAAAGTTTAATAGAGTACTTATTTGTCCTGCCGAATAAAATTGAATTGCTGCAGCAAAAACTTAATCAAAAACTGCACTAACCCCACAATTAACCCCCTTATCTTTTCTGATTAAGGGGGTTAATTTTATTCTAAATTATTCAGCTGTTTCCTGATCTGGTCTTCTGCCTGCTTTAAAATTTCTTCGTCGCCGGCTTCTTTATTTGTAAGGATATTCGTTTGATATTTTAAACCTTCATAGTCAACAGTTACTGTAATTTCTTTCATCTCTCTTGATCCTTTCCTGATGTTTTATTATATAAATACCAACAAAAGGACGATTTAAAACTTCACTATGCTGGTTTCACATACTCTTCGAAAATACTTGCCAGCCTTTCCTTCATTTCCTCTTCCGTTACAACTAGGCTATGGCTGCCCATTTTTGTTTTAAGAATAAGTTCAAAGCCTTCATTTACTTCTTGAGAAAAACCATAGTATTTATGATCAAGATCGATTTTTTTGAAATGGAAGGATTGCAGCTTATTCCATGGAATAAACTTGCTTCCGCTTATAAAGCCGTCATCATAGACTGCAAATACATTCAGCAGATCCCTGGCATTGATTAGAGGGATAAACAGCAGATAGAGATACGTCCAGCTGAATTTCATATTATATTTTCCGAATATAAACATAGCGATTAGAAAAACCAGCATGACAGCATACATCGTTAGTCCCAGCTTATTTTTTGAGATAACAGGTGCATCTGCAGATTTCTGGGGGAATTTCCTTACGGTTTTCAGGTCCGTCTTGTCAAAAGGAATAAGGGCTGTTTTCTTCTTCATTTTCGTTATTAAAATGATGTAATGATAGCTGTAATAGATAACAATTAACAGAAATAGAACCTCGAAAATTAATTTCATCAAACCCGCCTCCTTAATAATCTTTACGTTTAACCAAAAGAAAAAGTTTCATCTCTATAAGAAATGTCAAATTTATGATTGTGAAAACAAACTAATTCGAATATAATCTAATTAGATGATTATCTAATTATTTTTTTTGTTAGTAAATTAGACATATATCGAATTAACACTCACTGAGGTGCGGAAAAAATGACGAATTGGACTGTATGGAAACAGGAAAAAAATTATCAAAAGCTCTTTTGGGCTGGCGTCATTAATGGAATCGGTAATCGATTCACACAGGTAGCGCTGCTTGCCCTGCTATACCACGTAACAGGTTCCGGAGTGGCGATCGGGCTGTTATTCGCCATTCGCATGGCACCTTTTTTCTTTATTGCGCCAATAGGCGGAATGCTCGCAGACCGTTTTTCCAAAAAAACCATTCTGGTGACAGTAGACTTGTTGAGAGTGCCTGCGGTCCTGGGGCTGCTTTTCGTAGGGGAAGCAGGGGATTTATGGATTGTTTACGCAAGTGCATTCCTCATCTCAATGGGAGAAGCGATCTACTCCCCGGCCAGGATGTCTGCGATACCTGCTCTTGTAAAATCAGATAGACTCATATATGTGAACGCGATTGAACAAATCATGATCGGAGCCGTCCTCATTATTGGTTCAAGCACCGGAGGAATCCTTGCCTACTTTCTGGGAAACAATGCTGCTTTCATGCTTAACGGCCTTACCTTCCTGTTATCGGCATATCTAATCTCAAGGATGGTTTTTCCGGCTGTTTCTGAGGAAAATAGGAAAAAAACGAAAACATCCGCTTCGGTTTCACCAGCGAGACTTATTCTTGGCTCTTCTGCACTGATTGCCTTTTTTATCATGATGCTGACCATGCCGCTCGCCAATGGAATTGACAATATTCTTGTAAGCATTTATGGGCTGGAAGTTTTTAATATGGGAGAATTGGGCGTTGGGTTTATGTATGGCGCATTGGGGATTGGGCTCATTCTAAGTTCATTTTTTTCTCATATCATCAAGAAGGGCCTCCTGATACTCGCGATTCTCTTTATTGCTTTAGAAGGCACTGGCCATATTTTATTAAGCCTCGCACCAAGCTTTTATGCAGCACTTTTCACCGTTGTGCTGATCACCTTTGCGGGCGGCCTTGGCAACATATGCCTGGACACGGTCATGATGAAATTTATACCCCGATCCAAACAGGGAACCTTTTTTGGTTTAATGCAGATGGTTTCAAACCTTTCACTGGCTATCTCCATGGGCACAGCAGGATTCCTGCTGGAGATTTTTGCTCCGAGGACTCTTAGCCTGATTATTGGCGTATCGTATCTTATTTTTACTATTATGTATGCACTTCTGTTTGCAAGAGTGGATCTTGTAAAAGAAAAGAGGGAGTTCATTAGGGGTATTTAAGATTTTGTTAAGTGTCTGAGTAATGTTTGCACTATGATCTGGCTGGAAAGCTGATGTAACGCGAAGTGACCGATATAGTAGGAACCTGACCGATAACTATGGTGAGGTGACCGATAAAATAAAAATCTGACCGATATCCATGGTGAGGTGACCGATAAAAAGGAAAATTGACCGATATCCTCGCACATGATATGAAAATATTAAATATTGGCAGTAAAAGACAGCCCAAATTCAATGAAAAATTTAATCCCAACTAAAATCGCAGAAAAGAATAATTATAGCCCCTTAAAAGACGGAAAAGCCCTGCAGACTATTATATCCTGCAGGGCTTCCTTTTAGTTTTCTTCGATTTCTCTGCGGTTCTTCTTAAACATTTTAGATAATACTTCGTACACGATTGGCACAATGATAAGAGTCAATAGCGTCGAACTTGTCAGACCCCCGATAACGGTAATGGCAAGACCTTTAGAGATTAGCCCTCCGCCTCCAGAGCCGATAGCCAATGGAATTAATGCACCAATTGTAGCAATGGCTGTCATCAGGATTGGGCGAAGTCGGGTTGCTCCCGCTTCCAGCACCGCTTCCCTCATGACCAGACCGTCACGTTCCATATGGATGATCCTGTCAACCAGAACGATGGCATTGGTTACGACAATACCAATTAGCATTAATAGTCCCATCATGACCGATACAGAAATGGTTTCACCGGCAATTAATAAGCCAACGAAAGAACCAATAACGGCAAATGGAAGGGAGAAGAGAATCGCAAATGGCGCCACTCCTTCACGGAATGTAACGACCAGAATGAAGTACACAATCGCGATGGCTGCAAGCATCGCAGCGCCAAGCTGTGTGAACGTCTCGGTCATATCTGCCTGAACACCCGCAACTCCGACTGTTACACCCTTAGGCAGATCCAATTCATCAATTGCTTCATCTGTTTTAGAAGTAGCCTTTGTGATGTCATCACCTTTTACCGTACCTGACACAGTTGCGTAGTACTCGCCTTTACTGCGGGCAAGCGTACTATGAGTTGTACCTTCTTTCACTGTGACAAGCTCAGAAAGAGGCATAGTTGTACCCATTGCTGTCGGCACCTGTGTTGCCAGGATATCATCAATGGATTTCGGCTGTTCCGCCTGCTCCTGCTGGACAATGACTTCAAGCGTCTCACCGTCTTTTTCAATCGTTGTCAGAACATCCTTGGTGTTTGACGGATTCAGCATCATGACAATTTGTCCGGCTGTCAGACCGTACTGCAGCAGTTCATCCTGCTCAACATTGAAGGTATATTCAACAAAGGCGTCTTCTGCACTGGAAGAAACGTCCTCCAATTCTTCATTTTCCTTCATTACGTCTTCTACCATTTTGACAGAGTCATTCAGTTTATCTAAATCTTCACTGTAGAATGTGTAGCTGACTTCATTGGTTGAACCGGACATAGATGAGAAGTTCTGGCTCTTCCATTCACCTGATTGTCCGATATTAAACACATAATCTTCAATTTCTTCACGGACTTCAGGAAAATTATCCATTTCAGGGTCAAAGATCAGGTACATTAAGGCTCCGCCTGCTCCTCCGCCCATCATGGCAGCCATTTGATCCGCTTCTTCGGTTACAGATATTTGAACGATGTCAATATCATCACGCTTCAGCATCTCTTCTTCTACTGCTTCAACGTTCTTTAAAGTTTCATCTTTAAGTTCTCCAGCTTCAGGCGTGTAAGTTAGATACATTACTTTATCTTCTTCACTGCCCATAAAGCTGAATCCGATCATTGGTGTCAGAGCTAAGCTTCCCGCCAGCAATACAACCGCAATGATGGAGGTAATAATCTTATGATTAAGAGACTTCTCAAGAATGCCTTTATACCATTTTGATAGCTTTCCAGCTTCTTTATGGCTGCCTTCCGTTTTTTCGCTGTACAATTTCTTTCTAAACAGGAAGTGAGACAGCGCTGGAACGATTGTAATGGCCACAAGGAGTGAAGCGCCAAGTGCAAACGTCATCGTCAAAGCGAATGGCATAAACAGCTCGCCGACCATGCCTCCTACAAAAATGAGCGGTGCAAATACGGCAACCGTTACTAATGTTGAGGAAAGAATTGGCTTGAACATCTCTATCGTAGCTTCACGAATAAGAGCCCGCCCTGTTAGTTTTTCTTCTTTTAAATGCAGGCGGCGGTAAATATTTTCAACCACAACGATAGAGTCATCGATCACACGGCCGATAGCAACCGTGATGGCTCCAAGCGTCATAATATTCAAGGTAATATTCATCCAGTTCAGCAGCAGCAAAGCCATGAAAATCGAAACTGGAATAGATACGATTGAGATAATCGTGGATTTAAAATCACGCAGGAACAGCAAAATAATCAAGACTGCAATCAGCCCGCCAAACACGGCTTTTTCAATCATGGTTGAAACAGACTCTTCAATCGGCTTGCCCTGATCAAGTGAAAGATCTATAACAAGGCCCTCGACCTTTTCTTTTTCTTCCTTGATTAATTCCTTGACGCTGTTGACAACTTCAACGGTGTTTGCCTGCTGTTCTTTCACAATTTGGATCGCAATGGCATCATCACCATTTGTACGGGAAACGGATTGCACTCTGCCGACAGTATCAACCTCGGCAATGTCACTCAGCTTCACAAAAGGTGACTGGTTTTGTGCGGTTGGTGTTACCGGGATGAGCATGTTCTTTAATTCATCCTCGGTCATGAACTTGCCGTCTACTGCGACAGCCTGCTCTCCTTCCTCAAACTCGTAAAGTCCCAATGATACAGCCATGTTGCTCGCCTGGATCATTTCCTTTACTTTATCTTCGGTCAGCTCAAGCTCAGCCAGTTTTTCTTCGTTGTATGTGAGCTGCACCTCTTCCACATGCTGACCAGTGATGGTCGCTGATGCTACACCCTCAATTTTCTCAATTTTTGGCAGTATGATATCTTCTACAGTTGAGGTTAACTCAATAATATCCTCTGATTTACTGCTTACGCTCAGTGCAGCAACCGGCATCATATTCATGCTGATGGCCGTGATGGAAGGTTCCTGTGCTCCTTCCGGAAGCTCCACTGCATCAAGAGCTGATTGGAGAGCGCGCTTGGCTTCGTCCATATCAATACCATATTCATATTCCACTTGGATATTTGACATGTTAGAATATGAATTTGAGTAAACTGATTTAACATTTTCAAGGCCTTCTACGGCTTTTTCAATTGGGATGGAAACATCTTCCATCACTTTTTCAGGAGTCGCCCCCGGATATACGTCCATTACCATTAAGTAAGGAATTGAGACATCCGGAATGGTCTCCATATTCATTCGTGTACCTGAATAGATGCCAGATACCGTGATAATAATTGTTAACAGCCAGACTGCAAGTTTATTCTGCAGGACAAAATTCACTAAACCTTTCACTTGTGCACCTACCCTTAATTGACTTGTTAGACTCAATTACATATAATAATGACTGATTGGTCATTTGTCAATCAAAAAGGAGTGACACCATTACATGAACAAAAAGCAATTAATTATGGAAAGCGCACTTGAACTCTTTGCGAAGCAAGGATTTGAAGCTACCTCTGTACAGCAGATCACAGAGCACTCCGGTATATCCAAAGGAGCTTTCTACTTATCATTCAAATCAAAAGATGAATTGATCATGGCTTTGATTGATCATTTTATGGAGCAATTCATTTCAGATATTGACCACATAGTCAAAGACCCGAATAACAATGGTGAAGAGCTTTTAGTGAAGTTTTTTTACACAACATTCCACTCCTTTCAAAAGCATTCAGACTTCGCCAAAATTTTCATTAAAGAACAGGCGCATACATTCAACGAAGAACTGATATCAAAAGGGCGTCACTTTGACCAATTAATCGATGACATCACCCTTTCCATGCTTGATCAGTTATACGGAAAGACTGTCCAGCATACAAAATACGATTTAATCTATTGCATCAAAGGCTTTATGCATGTGTACTCTCATTTATTTTTATTTTTCAATGTTCCTTTGGATCTGGACCTTCTGTGCCGATCACTTGCGGAGAAGACAGAACTTCTTGCCAAGCATTCGACTATCCCGTTTATAAACGATGAGCTATACGAGATGTTCAGGAAGACGGGACATGAAGAGATGACTCACGGACAAATAATTGAAATTATGGAGCAAAAAATCGAGGAATTAGAAGACTCGATTGAAAAAGAATCCCTCATCCTGCTAAAGCAGGATGTGCAGGAGCGCAGCCTGAATCCTGCTATCGTAAAAGGGCTGATTACAAATATCAGAAACAACCCTCATTGCAGATGGATTGCTTATCTGCTTTTCCATTACTATGAGGTTTAAACAATAAAAGGCAGAATGCATTTAGCAAGCATCCTGCTTTTTGTGTATTGTGTTAATATATTTTTTTATTTTTTTACTTTTGAAACAGTCAGCCCATCACCAATAGGAATAAGCACAGATTCCAATTGAGGATGGCTGGCCACTGTTTCATTAAATTTTTTCATAAATTCAGTATGACGTTCAGGTTCAGCACTCTCGTCTGCTACAGTGCCTCTGGCCAGTACATTATCACAAACAATTAATGCTCCATTTTCCGCTAGTCTGATGCAATAATTCAGATAGTTTTCGTAATTTTCTTTATCTGCATCGATAAAGAAAAAATCAAATTGTCTATTATCGCTAACAAGCTGTTCGAGACTTTGCAAAGCTGGTCCGATTAAATATGATACTTGACTGCCAAAACCAGCTTTAACTAGATTACTATTTGCTATATTTGCGTAGCTCTCCACCAGCTCAAGTGAAGTTAATTTTCCTGCCATATCGAATCCCCTGGCTAAACAAATTCCGCTATATCCTCCAAGCGCCCCGATCTCAAGGACATTTTTTGCCCCTGACATCGATACTAGCAGCGTGAGAAGCTTACCAGTAGAAGGAGATACAGAAATGGATCGCATACCATTCTCTTTTATGGAAAGAAGAACTTCCTCTAAAATATCATCCTGGCTATAAAAAACTGAATCGATATATCTGTTAATTTGTTTCATTCTCCTGCCCCTTTATTAGAAATTGATTATTTTTTCTTTCTCTTCTTTGGAATCTATCATTAAATTTCAATAATAAGGGACTGCCAAAGGGTCAGTTTTCACTGACATTCTGGACAGCCCCTTTCATAAATTATTTCAACTCAGCTAAAACTTCTTCAATTTTAGCAAGCTCGGATTGTAAACCGCCTCCACTTAGATACCATAGTGGTCCATCTAAGTAAACGATTTTTTCATTTTTAAAAGCATCTGTTTTCTTAATGATATCATTTTCCATATCATCTTCAATATTAGAGTCGCCTCCAACAGCTGCTGTACGGTCAATTACAAATAGCACTTGTGGATTAAATTCCAGGATGGCTTCAAAACCGAAGTTAGAACCGTGAGAAGAAGACTCGATATCTTCTGTTACAGGCTTGAATCCATAAATGTCATAAATGTAGCCGAAACGGGAATTTGCTGCAAAACCAGATAATTTACCTTCATTGTACATTGTTACTAAAGAGGTTTCGTAGTTTCCAGCTAAAGCTTTGATTTCTTCTAAAGCTGAATCAAATTTTGCCGTGTATTCTTCGGCTTCCGCTTCTTTACCAAACATTTTCGCCGCTAGATCTACAGAAGATTGGAATGTGTTCCAGTAGTCATCCTGAGAAGTACCAACAAACACGACAGGAGCGATTTCTTTTAATTCTTCATAGAAAGCTGACTGACGCCCAGAGATAAAGATAACATCCGGATCCATTTCAGCGATATCTTCAAGTAAAGGTTCCTTTAATCCACCAACGCTTTTATACTCATCAGAAGCGTATTTTTCAAGGTGAGCAGGCAGGGTAGAATCTTTTGCAACCCCAACAATTCCTTCAACACCTAGAGCATCTAATGTATCTAAGAACCCATAATCGAATACGGCAATTTTTTCTGGCATCTTTTCAAATTCTACATCTTCAAAATTAGTTGTACCACCCTCACTGCCTTCTGTTGAAGCAACCGTCGGAGAAACAGTCATTGGATATGCAGGGCTTCCTTCTGTTTCAGCTGCACTCGTTTCTTCAGATTGGCCTTCAGCTGCAGCTTTATCAGTTGGTTCTTCTTTTGAAGCTTCTTCGTTAGATCCACATGCGGCAAGCAATAATACCATAGCTGCTACCATCGCCAAAAATAGTTTTTTCATCTTTCTTAACTCTCCCTTATTATTTATTTATTGATATTGATTATCATTATCAACTATGATGATAATTATTATCGAATAATCTTTATTAGTCAATAACTTTTTGTGAACTTTTTTAAATTATCTTCCAATTTTTCAAATATCTTACACGCAATAAGCTGATCCCTGAAGAAATACGATAGATTTCTCCAGGGTTTTTTATTACTTCAATGTTTATGTATGCGAATTAAAATAGACACAGATCCTGCAGCCATTCTGTTCTTGAATTGGAATATCCATATCATAGATTTCACGAAGCACATCAGAATTTATGATTTCATGGGTCGGCCCATTTTTCATCAGCCTGCCATTTTTTAACGCTACAATGCGATCAGAATAAACAGATGCAAAATTTATGTCATGCAAAACAATGACAACCGTCTTTCCTAGTTCATCAACTAATTTGCGCAAAATTTTCATAATTTGAACAGAATGCTTCATATCCAGGTTATTTAAAGGCTCATCCAGCAGGATATAATCCGTATCCTGCGCGATGACCATTGCTATAAATGCCCGTTGCTTTTGACCACCTGATAGTTCATCTAAATATTTGTCTTGCATATCAGCCAAATTCATGTATTCAATGGCTTGATCAACAAAATTTTCGTCCTCAGCTGTTAAACGCCCTCTTGAATAGGGATAACGCCCAAATGATACAAGCTCACGCACCGTTAATCTCACATTAAGGTAATTGGCTTGTTTCAATATGGATACTCTCTTTGCAAAGTCCGAAGACTTCCACTTTCTCACATTATTCTGATCGAGCAATACTTCACCTGTATCTGCTTCCAATAAACGGCTTACCATAGAAAGAAGTGTTGATTTACCAGCACCATTCGGTCCAATAAAAGAGGTTATGGCTCCCGGCTCAATTGTGACCGTAACATCCTCTACAACAGGCTTTTTACCAAATTGCTTTGTTAATCCTTTGATTTCAATCATCCTGCTGCCCTACTTTCCTTAAGTAATAGATAAATAAAGTAAATACCACCGATAAAATTAATAATGACACTTAATGTTGTACGCAATTCAAAAATATGCTCCACAAGGAAATTTCCGCCAACCAATGCAATAATACTGATTAAACTGGCTCCCAATATATGAATAGAGTGCTTATACGTCACAAGATATTGATAAGAAAGGTTTGCAACGATTAATCCAAAGAATGTAATTGGACCAACTAGTGCTGTAGATGTGGCAATTAAAACAGACGATAAAATTAAAATTCTCATAACCATACCGTCATAATTAATGCCTAGATTCATCGCATTTTCGCGGCCCAGTGACATAACATCCAGTTTATCCATAATAAGGTATCCATAAAAGAATGCAAGGAACAGGATGCCAATTGAAATAAATAATAACTCCGCTTTTACGTTTGTAAAGGTCGCGAATAAACGACTTTGAAGGCTTAAATATTCGACTGGATCAATCAATACTTGCAGAAATGTAACAAAGCTTCCCAGGAGTGTTCCTATAATCATCCCTATTAATAGAAGAAAATATATTGGGTGCTTATCAGCTCTGAATAAAAATCGATATAAAATCAAGGCAAAGACGACCATGGCAAAAATGGCTGCACCAAAGTTTAAGTATTTATTTAACACCCACACTGACATTGATCCTGCAAAGAAGTAGATTAATGTCTGTACTACTTGATACATAGAATCAAGGCCCATGATAGAAGGTGTTAAAATACGATTATGTGTAATTGTCTGGAACACAATTGTGGAATAAGCAATCGCAATACCTGTTATAATCATCGCTGTAACTCGGAGCATACGCTTTGGAAAAGCATAATCAAAGCCGCCTTTAATATCATAAAAGCCATATAGCAAAACAAACACAATGGCAATAGCTGCTAATATTATCAGTTTTGTACTATTTCGCATATGCTCTCCCCCTAAGCAGCATCGTTAAGAAGATTGCACTGCCAATCACTGCCACTGTTACATTAACTGGAATTTCATATGGATGAATAATGATGCGTCCTAGAATGTCACATATTAATAAGAAGACAACCCCTAACACCGCTGTGTGCGGAATCGTTTTGCGCAAGTTATCACCCAAATAAAGAGATACAATATTTGGCACAATCAGACCTAAAAATGGAATAACCCCTACAGTAAGGACAACCGTGGTCGAAATAATCGCAACAAGAATCAGGCCAATATTTAGTACCATCTTATAACTTAAACCTAGATTTCTCGCAAAATCTTCACCCATTCCTGCTACTGTAAATTTATTCGCATATAGATACGCTAAAATAATAGCCGGAATACTAACATACAAAAGCTCATAACGGCCAGCAATAATCAAAGTGAAACTTCCCATAAGCCAAGAAGATATATTTTGCAGAAGATCTGCTTCATATCCAAAGAAGGTTGTAATGGAAGATAAAATATTTCCATACATAATTCCAACTAATGGAACAAAAATAACATCTTTAAATTTTATACGATCTAAGATCTGCATAAAAAGAAATGTACCTGCTAAAGCAAAGGCAAAACTAAAAATAACTTGCTGTGTATAGGTTACATTCGTAAAAAACAGCATGGAAATTAAAATACCCAGCTTTGCTGCATCCAATGTTCCAGCCGTAGTTGGTGATACAAACTTATTTCGGCTTAAAGATTGCATAATTAAACCGGCAATACTCATCCCTGCCCCCGCTAATATAATCGCCAATAGCCGTGGAATGCGGCTAATAAGGAAGATATGTGTTTCATCTGATTCCCAATTAAGCAGATCCTTAGGCGTTATATCTATTGCACCGATAAACAGTGAGATAAAAGACAGAACGATGGCTGCAATTCCTAACATCCATAATCTCATTAATAACCCTCATAACATGTTTATTATCAATTCAACAACTGAAAAGACCTTTATTCCAATTAAAGGAGTAGAAGTAAATCTTTAAATCTACTTTAAATATAATGATAATCATTATCATCAAAAAGCAAAAAAAAGAACCTTGATATGTATAGCTTTTTCGTTTATTGAAAATGATTATCAACTTACTAACACAATTAATGTATCACAAAAAATATTAAAAGAAAAGAGGCAGATTGTAAATTCCGGTAATTGTCTAAATTTATTTTCACTTTAATAAGGGAACTTAAACTAAAAGAAGATTCAAACCAAAAAGTTGAATCCCCCATTTTTTGCTTCTATAGTGTTTTAATTAGAACACGAATAGCTTCAGATACGTCAATCTGATTCTCCTGGCAGTGATTGGTGAGCTGCCGATATGTTTCCTCATCCAGCCTTACATGAACAGTGTGCAAATATTTTTCAGAATCTAGCTTTTTCGGCCTTCCTCTTGTAACTTTTCTTTTGCCGCTCCCGTCTTTCCAGACATTTATGATGACATATCCGTGTTTTTGAAGCCAAAGATCACAATCATACTCTTTCCACATGGTTTTGGCTCTTTGCAGAAATTCAAGCTTGAATTTCTCCAGCTCATCTCCTTGAAGTCCCTTCATGACCGCTTTTTCCATCGCCTTATGCTCGTTAAATTGGAGAAATTGGTCGTAAGATTTGAATGTTAATTCTTTCATTTTTCCGCTCCCATAATCTATTATCTTTCTATAAAAATCATACCCTTTAAGAAAACAGTTGTAAATCCTGACTGAATCCGTCAATTCCTTCATTTTTACACTGACTGCAAAGTTTTCACAGCTTAAACGAATGCTAAATTATGCCTGTCTTATTTATAATAATCTTTTAAAAAAAAAGCTCTTTTCGTGTAAATTGTTGTTTTTCGCCTATTAATGTTGTCCGTTGATTTCCGCTCCAGGCTGCTCGCTTTCCGCGGGGCGGGCGGTGAGCCTCCTCGACGCTGCGCGTCTGCGGGGTCTCACCTGTCCCGCTACTCCCGCAGGACTTTGAATAAGCATCCTCGAATAAGCATCCTCGAATAAGCAACCGCACGAAGGAAATGCGCCAGCATTTTCGAGGATCTCGCACCTTCCGCTACAATCAACTCAGTAAATCATATACAAAAAGCAACGAAATAGCCTTAAAAAAAAGACCCAATCCTGCAATTGGATTGAGTCTAACTTGATCAAATTTTTAATAATGTTGTGGAGCAGTAATTTTTGAAGTCGGCACCCCAACTTTACTGGTCCAACGTTATTTTCAGTATAGAATTTCCTTACTCCACAGTAACCGACTTAGCCAGGTTACGCGGCTTATCTACGTCACACTCGCGGTGCAGCGCAGCAAAATAAGAGATTAATTGTAAAGGTATTACAGAGATAAGAGGTGTTAATAGCTCGTTCACTTCCGGAATGATAAAGCTGTCTTCTTCTGTTTCCAGCCCTTTCATGGAAATGATACAAGGGTTTGCTCCGCGGGCAACAACCTCTTTGACATTGCCGCGAATGCTTAAGTTAACACTTTCTTGAGTTGCCAAGGCAATGATTGGCGTACCGTTCTCAATTAAGGCGATCGTTCCATGCTTTAATTCTCCGCCTGCAAAGCCTTCAGCTTGAATATATGAAATTTCCTTCAGTTTAAGTGCACCCTCAAGACCAACATAGTAGTCGATACCACGGCCAATGAAGAAAGCATTGCGTGTAGTGGAAAGGAATTTGCGTGCAATGTCTTCGAACTCTTCTTTCGCATCGCAAAGGACTTCCATTGCGTTAGCAACAATGCCCAGCTCCTGAACAAGGTTGAAGTCCATTTCCAATCCGCGGCTCTTCGCTGTAACTTCTGCAAGAATGGATAATACAGCAATCTGAGCTGTATAAGCCTTGGTAGAAGCAACAGCAATTTCAGGACCCGCATGAAGCAATAGCGTGTAATCCGCTTCACGGGATAGAGTAGAACCAGGAACATTTGTAATCGTTAACGCCTTATGGCCCATTTCCTTTACATTCACAAGCACGGCACGGCTGTCTGCTGTTTCACCGCTTTGAGAGATAAAGATAAATAACGGCTTCTCTGAAAGCAGCGGAATATTGTAGCCAAACTCACTTGAAATATGAACTTCAACTGGAATTTTTGCGATTTTTTCAATAAACTGCTTTCCAACAAGACCTGCATGATAAGAAGTCCCGGCAGCAATGATATAAATGCGGTCTGCATCGTTCATTGCTTCAACGATTTCCTGGTCGATTGTCAGCTCGCCATTATCATTTTGATACTTCTGGATGATTTTGCGCATCACTAAAGGCTGCTCATCGATTTCTTTCAGCATGTAGTGAGGATATGTTCCTTTTTCAATATCGCTTGCATCCAATTCGGCGGTATACGGATCCCGGCTGATTTCCTCGCCATTCAGCGTCTGGATTTTTACAGCATCTTTTGTGACAATAACGATTTCTTTATCCATTAATTCAACATATTGATCTGTAACTTGCAGCATCGCCATTGCGTCAGAAGCGACTACATTGAATGTTTCACCTAATCCAACCAGAAGAGGGCTTTTGTTTTTTGCAACAAAAATCGTTTCATCGTTTTCTGCATCCAAAAGGGCGATCGCATATGAGCCTTTTAAAAGTGTCAGCGTTTTGCGGAACGCTTCTTCAGTATTAGAACCTTCGTTCAAGAATAATTCAATAAGCTGAACGATGATTTCTGTATCTGTATCACTTTTAAGGGAAACTCCCTGCAAATATTCGCGCTTTAAAATGTCATAGTTCTCAATTACGCCATTGTGGACAAGCGTTAAACGGCCGGAGTTGCTTTGATGAGGGTGAGCATTTACTTTGCTTGGAACACCATGAGTTGCCCAGCGGGTGTGCCCAATCCCTGTGTTTGCCATCACATCTTCATCAACAATGCTGCGAAGATCCGCAATACGGCCTTTTTCCTTGAAAACCTGAACGCCGTTATCATTCATAACCGCGATGCCAGCTGAATCATAGCCTCTATATTCAAGCTTCTCCAAGCCCTTTAATAAAATTTCCTTTGAATCTAAGTTTCCAATATATCCAACGATACCACACATACTTCTCTTCCTCCTAATAATGAAGGGGCAAGAAGCCTTTTCGGGGCACTCCTGCCCCTTATCTCTGTTTTTTATATTCGCCGCTCTAAGGGGCATTACAGCCTCTTGGGTGAGCGTTTCTTAGTTTTAGCATTCCCTTCTCTTTGTGCATTCAGTTGCCCGAATGTTTTAAAGAAGAAATCATCGGTTGTGCTTTCAACCGGGAGGCATCCGCCGAACATTCGATAAACCTCCTCCTCGTCAACTAATCCTTACGTCCAGGATCAGTTCAGGCGCTTTAAATTAATTTGTTCACTATCCACCTTTCTCTTTTTGAATGAAGCTGTCTTGTATTCTTAAATACAAAAACAGGATTATCATACATCAAAGTCAGACTTCCGTCAACAGATAAATGAATATGGAGAGGATGGAAGCTCCCACAAATTAAAATATGCATAAGGGAGTTCAGGAGTTCCCTTATGCATATGAATTGTGCTGCTTATTCTTTTAATCCCATTTCACTTTCAACAACAGCAGAGATGCGCTCTACATAAGACGCACACAGCTCACCTGTTGGCGCTTCTGCCATTACACGGACAAGCGGCTCTGTACCGGAAGGGCGGACAAGGATCCGGCCGTTTCCGTTCATTTCTTCTTCAACCTGCGCAATGACTTCTTTCACTTTTTCATTGTCTGTCACATGGTGTTTATCTGTAACACGGATGTTCACAAGCTTCTGCGGGAATTTCTGCATTTCGTTTGCAAGCTCAGATAGCGGCTTTTTGGTTACTTTCATGATGTTAACAAGCTGAAGGCCTGTCAAAAGCCCATCTCCAGTTGTGATGTAGTCCAGGAAAATGATATGTCCTGACTGTTCTCCGCCAAGGTTGTAACCGTTCTTCTTCATTTCCTCCACAACATAGCGGTCGCCTACAGCTGTCTGAACACTTTCCACACCGTTGGCTTCAAGCCCTTTATAGAATCCAAGGTTGCTCATCACAGTGGAAACTACTGTGTTTTGCTTAAGCCTTCCCTGCTCTTTCATATATTTTCCGCAGATATACATGATCTGGTCGCCATCTACAATATCGCCATTTTCATCAATGGCAATTAAACGGTCTCCATCGCCATCAAATGCCAAACCTACATCTGCTTCTTTTTCCTTAACAAAGGCAGATAGTGCCTCAGGATGAGTAGAACCGACTCCTGCATTGATATTTAATCCGTTAGGAGATGCTCCCATCATTGAAAGATCAGCATCAAGATCAGCAAATAGGTGTGTTGCCAGAGGAGAAGTGGCACCATGTGCACAATCAAGCGCAATGTGGATGCCAGAGAAATCTTCATCAACCGTCTGCTTTAGGTATTGAAGATACTTCTGTCCGCCTTCAAAATAATCATTTACCTGTCCCAGGCTGCCTCCGACCGGTCTTGGAAGCTGGTCTGCTTCCATATCCATTAATTCCTCAATCTCAGCTTCCTGAGCATCAGAAAGTTTAAATCCATCCGGGCCAAAGAACTTGATTCCGTTATCTTCAACAGGATTATGGGATGCAGAAATCATTACGCCAGCTTCTGCACCCAGTGCTTTTGTTAAATAAGCGACGCCAGGCGTTGAAATGACTCCGAGACGCATAACTTCTGCTCCGATTGATAATAGCCCCGCTACAAGTGCGCCTTCCAGCATATGGCCCGAAATACGGGTATCACGGCCGATTAATACTTTCGGACGATCATGGTCCTTTGTTAATACATAACCCCCAAAGCGGCCCAGTTTAAAAGCCAGCTCCGGTGTCAGTTCACTATTTGCAACTCCTCGTACTCCATCTGTACCGAAATATTTACCCATTTTATAATCGCTCCTTCTAACTTTAAAAACTATATTAAGCTTCTTCTTTTTGCGTAATCGTTATGGTCGCTTTGCCTGTTGCAGGTTTTATATCCACCCCTGAAGGGCCATCGACGCTGATTGGCACCTCATGGTCACCTTCACCAAGGTCTGCCAGGCTCAAATATATATTAAAATCTTCTGCTTTGAGATCCTGAACCGTGCTGCTTTTACCGGTAACCGTAATACTTGTCCGTCCGGAAGCTGGGTTTTTAAGGACCGCTTCATATTCTTCAGCTAAGTCCACTAAGTTGATGGGGAGGCTTGAAAAGGTTTTGGTTTCCTCTTGTTCCTGTGCCTCTGTTTCTTCAGCAGGCTCTTCTGTATTATCCTCTTCATTCACATTCTCCTCAGTGCTGACGTCTACAGTCGCCTTCACTGTCTTAGGATCGACTGCAGAAATCCCATCCGGAATAATAACCGGCAGGGTGAGCACGGTATCTTTTTCAATCTTGCTGACATCCACCTCTACCCTGACACTTTCAGTCTCATTTAATATTTCTTCCCGGCCCGTAATAGAAGCCTCGTCAACATCGAGTTCAATCGAATTAATGGTAACACCATCTTGAGGTTCTCCCTTCCGGACGATCGTAACGGGAACCGTCTTGCTTAACTGCTTAACAGGTACTGTTACTTGAATCACTTCGGGTTCCACAATAACATCAAGCTTATTCATCTCACGGTCCAATACCCTGACAGTTGCTTCATTAGTGATTGTCTCGGTTATTGGCCCCTTTACATCAAGAGTTGCTTTAACAAAGCTGATCCGCTCAATCACTTCTTTTGCTCCCGTGATTTTTACCGTCTTTGGTTCTGCAGATGCCGCTTCGGCGGTATAGCCCTCACCAAGCAGGCCATTATTAAATTCTGCATCCACTTTAAATTCCTGGGTCACTTTTTCATGGACTGTCACATCTGCATATTGCGGATTGATCGTCACATCAAGTTTATCTGAGATATCGCGGATCTTAATTTCCACTCGTTGAGAGCCAGTTTCTGCATTTGTCAAATCTACATATACTTCAAAATTCTGCTGTTTTTTTGCTGGCTCAAGGTGGCTCTTGGGACCCTCTATGCTCAAATCAACAGTATCCGGAATACCGGTAACAACCAGATTTTCCGTATCATAATAGCTTTTCACAGGGACATCTTCAATAATGTCTGAATCCTGCTGGCCTGGAACGTTAATGTCCTTTAATTCCTTATCTGCATCATATACTGAATCAAATAGAAAAAGTGCCAGAATCAAAGCAACAATTTTCATGAACCAGCGGGTGTCTACCAATTTATCAATTAACTTATCCATTCTTTTTCCCCCTCCAGTTCCAAAGACCTGAAGAAGTCTGCTTTATTTTATGTTGAACAAGCAACTCATTTGAAAGCATATCTTTAAAAGCTTCAGCTTTTAAATCACGGTGCAGCTCACCGTTTTTGGTTAAGGAAACACTTCCTGTTTCCTCTGAAACGATAATGGTAATACTGTCAGTTACTTCACTTATACCTAAAGCAGCCCTGTGTCTGGTGCCCAGCTCTTTTGAGATGAATGGACTTTCTGACAGCGGCAGATAACACGCTGCTGCAGCCACACAATTCTTTTGAATGATAACGGCTCCGTCATGCAGCGGTGTATTCGGTATAAATATATTAATCAGGAGCTCAGATGAAATTTTGGAATCCAGCTGAATACCGGTTTCAATATAATCGTTCATCCCTGTTTCCCGCTCAACTGAAATAAGCGCCCCAATGCGGCGTTTAGCCATATAATCCACAGCCTTTGCAATGGATTCGACCAGTTTCTCCTGATTTTCCTCCTCCTGATTAGCCGTCCTTGAGAAGAATCTTCCTCTTCCCAATTGCTCCAGTGCTCTTCGCAGCTCCGGCTGGAAAATGATTATGATGGCCAGAAATCCCCAAAGAAGCACTTGTTCCATCATCCATCCTAATGTTTGCAGGTGGAACTTGTCGCTTGCTACTTTAACCAGAATAATGACAAAAATCCCCTTCAGCAATTGGACAGCCTTTGTTCCTTTAACAATCATTATGAGCTTATAGATGACGTACCAGACAAGGAGAATGTCTATTGTATTAGCCAACAATTTCAAAATAGAGAAATCTGCAAACGACATTATCCTTCCTCCAATTATATATTTCAAAAGCAAAAATGCTTAAAGTTCTTTTATGTAACTTTCATATTATATCATATTTAACGCTAATTCCAATTTTGAGACAACAGACACCATCTGGAAAAATAAGCACACTAAGAATCCCTGCCTTAAAGCAGGGATTCTTACTATGGTTATGCCTATTTCTCTTTTTCTGTTTCTCCGCTTTCAAATACATTAACAGCATCCTTGGCTGCCTTTTTGATGTGATACCAAAGCCATTCGAAAATGGCATCAACCTCTTCGATTTCTCCGGTAACATTACCGGCTGAAGCCATGTACTGCTGGCCATTGATGACCGTAACATTTCCCTCTATTTCGCCCTGGATTTCCAAGTCACCGTTCTTAACCACTACATCGCCTTTTACCACTTCTCCTTCCGGTACGATCACCTTATCGTTTTGCACCACAAGGTTTGGCTGCTTAGAAACCGATAATTGGTGATCCTGATCCCAGGAAGAAGCGACGCTTCCCATCATCAGAACAAGAAAGAGGGACGCCGCAGTTAAAAGCGGATGATGCCTGAACCAGCGCTGGACACCGACTTTCCGCTTTTCTTTGGGCAATTTCGCCATAACGTTTGCCGTAAAATTTTCAGGTGCCTGTATATGTGAAGTGCTTTGGACTAAAGCGATCGTCTTCTTTAATTCATGGAAATGAATTTGGCATTCCTCACAATTCTGCAAGTGTGCCCTTAATTCCATCTCATGTTCGGCTGAGATCTCTTCATCTAGGTACTCATGCATATAAACAACCATTTCTGCTGGACATTTCAAAGTTCTCACCCTCTTTTTAAACGTATCTTAATTGATTCCTAAGTGCTTCCCGGCCCCGGTGAATCCTGGTTTTAACCGTTCCCAGAGGAAGGTCGAGCGTTTCACTGATCTCGTTCAGCGATAATTCTTCAATATATTTTAAAACAATAACCGAACGATATTTCTCCGGAAGCTTCGATATCTCCCTTTGGATTGTTTCCTGCAATTCCAGACTTTCTACATCTTCCTCAGGCAGCCTCGCATCGGAAGCAATTTGAGAATACATGTTCAGTCCATCCGTTCCTGCGACCTCTGCATCCAGATAATAATCAGGCTTCTTTTTTCTGATTCTGTCTATACATAGGTTTGTGGCAATCCGAAAAAGCCACGTGGAAAACTTCAAGTCAATATTAAAGCTGGCAATGTTTACATAGGCTCTTAAGAAAGCCTCCTGAGCGATATCCTCTGCCTCATGCCTGTTTCCCAGCATTCTGTAGCATATCTGAAAAACTTTATCTTTGTATATTTCAACAACTTCAGCATAAGCATCCTGGTCGCCCTTTAATACTTGCTTTATCCTCTTCTTTACGATTGTCTCCATTTTTTACCTCAGCTCCAGTGCGGCTAATCGATAATACGAACCGATAGCGGAAAAGGTTTCATTTTAATAAAAAAACATTCAATTTCTATATTAGCAAATTTTTACTTATTCTGGTTTAATTTTTTTCTTTTAGGGTATAAAAGTACTAAATTATTCGAAAAGGGTTGGTTACGGTGTGTGTTAAGGAATTATTGAGAGATATTGAGGATTGCCGGTCAAGAATGATGCAGTTAGCAGCTTCCGCTTCTTTTACAGATCACATGGTAGTTGATACGAGCACGAAACTCGATCAGCTTCTAAATAAATATTATACACTCACAGCAAAAAAATGAGCAGAACTTGTTTACGTTCTGCTCATTTTTATTTTCTATTATAGAAGCTTTTCGCCAAATAATGAACCCATTAGCGCGACTGCCACGGTAGCTGTTTTATTTTTGTCATCCAAAATTGGATTAACCTCTACAAATTCAGCCGATGTTATGATCTGAGCTTCTGCAAGCATCTCCATGGCCAAATGGCTTTCACGATAGCTGATGCCGCCAATAACGGGAGTTCCAACACCCGGTGCATCATGCGGATCCAGTCCATCCAAATCCAGAGACAGATGAACACCATCTGTATTTCTTTCTTTTAAATATGTAATAGACTCCTCCATAACTTTGGTCATCCCAAGCCGGTCAATTTCGTGCATGGTATATACTTTAATGCCTTTTTCCTTAATTAGCTCCCGTTCTCCTTCATCCAAAGATCTTGCTCCAATAATAACAATATTCTCCGGCTTAACCTTTGGAGCATATCCTCCTACATTGGTTAAAAGCGGGTGCCCAATTCCCAGGCTTACTGCAAGTGGCATGCCATGAATGTTCCCTGAAGGTGAAGTTTCAGCTGTATTTAAGTCCCCGTGGGCATCATACCAGATTACTCCAAGATTTTTGTAGTGCTTCGAAACACCGGCTAATGTTCCAATTGCGATGCTGTGATCGCCGCCAAGTACTAATGGAAAAGAACCACTTTCTATTGCTTTATCAACTTCTTCTCCTAGTTTTTCTGTCTTTTCAGCAATAAGGTCCAAGTTTCTAAGATTTGAATTTGGATCGATTTGAACTTCCGGACGGCCGATGGCAATATCACCCTGGTCATGGACTTCTTCGAATAAACACTTTAATCGCTCATTTACACCTGCATATCGGATCGCACTTGGTCCCATGTCCACACCGCGTCTCATCTGGCCAAGATCCATCGGCATTCCAATTATCGATAATTTCTGTCTTTTCATATTACAAGTCCTCCCTTTCCCTTCATACTCTTATTTTAACCGCTTTCAAACACATGACTCAACTCGACAAAATCGTGTATATATATGCGGCTGCCGGGGAAGGTAATCTTAAAAATCAAGGTGTTAACTTTCCAATAAGGAGAAATAAAAAATCCCTAAACCATGCTGGTTTAAGGATTGTCGAATTATGTATAATGGTGGAGCCTAGCGGGATCGAACCGCTGACCTCCTGCGTGCAAAGCAGGCGCTCTCCCAGCTGAGCTAAGGCCCCATTTTGGAGCGGAAGACGGGATTCGAACCCGCGACCCCCACCTTGGCAAGGTGATGTTCTACCACTGAACTACTTCCGCAAAAATATTTATATTTACAAGTAAGACCTTCAGGAGTCGATTCCCAAGGTCTGTGTTTTTCTATAAAGTGAGCCATGAAGGACTCGAACCTTCGACCCTCTGATTAAAAGTCAGATGCTCTACCGACTGAGCTAATGGCTCAAAATATAATTCTGATGCCTAAACTTAATTTGCAGATGTGCTTCAAAGCCCTGCGGTCTTTGTCGCAGATTTTAAAAGCTTGCCATTCAGGGATGTAACGCTTCGATGCTGCATTCTTTTAAAATCCTCTACCAACTGAGCTAATGGCTCGAAAATGGCTGGGCTAGCAGGATTCGAACCTGCGAGTGACGGAGTCAAAGTCCGGTGCCTTACCGCTTGGCTATAGCCCAATAATTACAAAATAAAAAGGACATTCATAGCTTGTCCAGTTTTTTGTGTTTTATTAAGAATAAATGGTGGAGGGGGGCAGATTCGAACTGCCGAACCCGAAGGAGCGGATTTACAGTCCGCCGCGTTTAGCCACTTCGCTACCCCTCCATCTATAAAAAAAGATGGTGCCGGCGAGAGGACTTGAACCCCCAACCTACTGATTACAAGTCAGTTGCTCTACCAATTGAGCTACACCGGCAAATATGGTGGAGGATGACGGGATCGAACCGCCGACCCTCTGCTTGTAAGGCAGATGCTCTCCCAGCTGAGCTAATCCTCCATTATGGTGACCCCTACGGGATTCGAACCCGTGTTACCGCCGTGAAAGGGCGGTGTCTTAACCGCTTGACCAAGGGGCCTAGAACTCTAGTTGTCTACATTAAGAGAGCTTCCAACCGGGCTCGAACCGGTGACCTCTTCCTTACCATGGAAGTGCTCTACCTGCTGAGCTATGGAAGCAACAGCTCATAATTCCCAAAAGGGGCTTTATGAAAATGGCTCCGCAGGCAGGATTCGAACCTGCGACCGTTCGGTTAACAGCCGAATGCTCTACCACTGAGCTACTGCGGAAAAGTGGTATTTTAGTAAACAGCCCGGCAGCGTCCTACTCTCACAAGGGGACAGCCCCTAACTACCATCGGCGCTGAGAAGCTTAACTTCCGTGTTCGGTATGGGAACGGGTGTG
>NZ_JAFKOJ010000014.1 GCF_017303275.1 Bacillus sp. NTK034
AGGAAAGTCATCGCATGAAAAACCGAAAAAGCATTTTTTCGGCAAAAGTGTAAAAAGGAAACGAGCAAAAAGTGTAAAATTCGACTTGACGTCTACAGTAGTGAATGTAGACTTGCTACTTTACTTGCATCAAAGTTGTATTCACCAAGAAAATTAATGTGTTCCCATCCTAACGGAGAAACATGTTTAAGTAAATCTTCTCTCAAATTCCCCTTTTCCTTCAATAATTTTGTTGCTTCTGTAAGATAAACGGTATTCCATACGCTAATAGCATTTATTAGAATATTTAAAGCACTTGCACGTTGTAGTTGGTCTTGTATTCCTCGTTCTCGTAACTCACCTCGTTTTCCAAAGAATAAGGCTCTTGCTAACCCATTCATGGCTTCCCCTTTATTTAGTCCTCGCTGAATTCGACGGCGTAGTGTTTCGTTAGATATGTAATCCAAAATAAAAATGGTCTTTTCGATTCTCCCCATTTCTCGCAAAGTAGTTGCAAGTTTATTTTGTCTCGCATATGACCCTAATTTCCCCATAATAAGTGAACCAGACACTTTTCCTTCTCGAATAGAATGAGCTACACGTAATACGTCATCAAAATTCTCTTGAATAATTTTAGTATTAATACGACCACGGAGTATATTTTCTAGTTTTGGGAATTCATTCGGCGTTTGGATGGTGAATAGCTTAGAGTCAGCTAAATCACGTAGCCTTGGTGCAAAACGAAATCCTAGTAAATGACTCAATCCAAATACTGAGTCGGCGTAGCCAGCTGTATCTGTAAAATGCTCTTCAATATTTAAATCTGTCTCATGATGAAGTAATCCATCGATAACGTGTACAGCATCACGAGCATTGGTATTAATGACTTTCGTATAAAAACTTGAAAATTGATCACTGGTAAATCGATAAATGGTTGCCCCTTTTCCAGACCCATAGTGTGGATTGGCATCGGCATGTAACGATGAAACACCAACCTGTACGCGCATTCCATCAGAGGAAGAGGTACTTCCATCTCCCCAATAGGAAGCTAGTTTAAGCTTATGTTGAAAATTTACTAATGTCGCTTGTGCACGACTTATAGCATCATCGAATAAACGCCATTGCGCTGCATTAGCCATTTGATGATAGGTAACTCCTGGTGTCGCTTCTGCCATTTTAGTAAGACCTATGTTAGTTCCCATCGCCATGAGAGCAGCCATGAGAACTACTTTTTCCTCTCCCTTTGGTGGGCGATTGGTTGAGGCATGTATCAACATTTCATCAAATCCTGTCCAGTGTGCTACCTCCATTAAAAGATCAGTGAGCTTTATTCTTGGCAACATATTATATAAAGACAGGCTAAAAGCTCTCGCTTCTTCGGGTGTATTCTTCTCCAAACGGTCCACTCGGATCTTAGCCTTTTCGATATTTACTCCTTCTAGAGAATCAAGATTATTTGAAACCCATGTAAGGCGTTGAGCTAGTGACTTTCTTCTTTCCTCAATATATTCATCTGCCGATGAACGAACGGCTAGTTTAGTTTCCGTAAGACGAGTTGTTGTCCAATCTTTTTTAGGAACAAGATACTCTTCAAAATCTTTATGAAGTCTACTACCGACTACGGATATGTCGCCTGAACGAATATGATTTTTCAACTCTGTTAGTGCAGCCATCTCATAATAGTGCCGGTTAATTATTCCATCATCACCATAAACATGCTTCTTCCAACGTTTAGGAATAAAATCTACCGGGGCATCATTTGGAATTTTTCTTTTACCAGATTCATTTATTTCATTTAGCGTTTTTAGGGCTTGCAATAATGGCTCTGTACCTTGTGTAGAACGAAATTCAAGAGATTTAAGAAAAGTAGGAGTATATTTTCTTAGATAAGAAAACCGATTTTCTAACAAATCTAGATAATCGTAATCCATCGGTCGGGCTAATTTTTGGGCTTCTTCAACGGAAGAAACAATTTTATCCCACGGCATAATCATTTCAATAGCATTAAATGGATCAAGCCCTTCATTTCGTGCTTGAATAAGTGCAGCACCAATATCTGCAAAATGCACGACTTTTTCATTCACTGCTTTTCCATTTTCTTTTTGCATTTCCTCTTGTGTTTTACGACCCTTTGATTGTAAAATCATCATTTGTCTATCATGAATTTCAATTGCTTGGTCAATTAGATCTTGGCTTAGTGTTACTAGATAGGCAACAAGAATTGCATATTTCTTCATTTCTTTAAATCTTCGAAATGAGTGTGGTTCATACCGTGCTCCAATACGAGATAATTGAAGTAACCGATTGGGATGGATTTGTTCTGTATTTATTTCTAATTTTAATTCTCGAATATATTCTAAGCGCTTTATGACTTTTAAAAAGGCTTCAGGTGAAGATTGGCCGGGAAGCTCCCTCAGCCATGCTAAAGGGGTTTTTCTATTGTCTACAAATGGATCTATAAGTTTATCTAACTTTTGTTTTTGCCATTTGGAAAGAGTACAAGTTAATGATTTAAAAATCCTTTCCTCTGCTCGTTGACGAGTTTCCCAAACAAGCCTTTCTATAGTAGTCATGCCAGGGAGAATAATTTTCTGATTACGTAGTTCTTCTTGTGCTGTACGAAGAAGATACATTGAATTTCCATTTTGAAGGGCATGATTCAAAAGAAACTGAGCTGCCTTGCGATAGTTCCCTAAGGAAAAATTTTGATAACCATAAACTTGACGGATTTCTTCCATATGCTCATGTTTAGTTGGCTCTCGTTGGGCATATAAAGAAAATGAATTAGGATTAACATCTATTTGGCTAGCTATGTATTCGATTATGTAATCTGGAATAGGTCCAACATCTGAAAGGGACCATCCAGGATAGCGTAGAACACATAATTGAACAGCAAAGCCTAATCGATTATGATCTCTTCTGTGTCGTTTAATAATTTCAAGGTCATATTGTGAAAAAGTATAATAAGTTTCTAGTTCACTTTCGCTCATATCAGCTGGAATTCGTACAAATTCCGTTCTTTGATCTTCTGTTAGTAATTCTTTCCCTCTCATGCTACAACTCCTTGCTAGATATCTTTTTTCTTTTCTAGATAACGATATAAGGTTGTCGCTCCAATGCCTGTTGCCGTCTTAATTTGAGATAAAGAGTAATCTTTGCTTTCATACATTTTTATAGCAAGTTCTATTTTCTTTAAATCAACCTTCGGTCTGCCTCCGTTTCTTCCCCTAGCTCTAGCAGCCGTCAATCCATCCTTCGTTCGTTCACTAATAATATCTCGTTCTAATTCTGCTATGCTGGCTAACATTCTGAAAAAGAACCGTCCCATAGCAGTTGTGGTATCGATCTTGTCTTGTATGGAAACAAAATGAATTTCCTTTGATTCGAAATATTCCATAAGCTCAATTAAATGTTTGGTACTACGACTGATACGATCTAATTTATAAACAATGACCGTGTCATCTTTACGTAAAACTTTAAGTAGTTCATCTAATTGAGGTCGATTTTTCATTTTTCCTGATTCTTTTTCTTCAAAAATCTGATCCACTCCGTAGTGAGCTAATGCATCGAGTTGTAATGATAATGATTGATCTTGTGTACTTACGCGTGCATATCCAAATTTCAACACAAATCTCCCCTTTTCTAATATGTTAACTATACCAAAAAGGGGTTTTAAATAGATATATTGGTCTTTTGATTTTGGTTATATTTTTGGTTATGTATTTAAGTAGTTTTTAAGGTTTTTAGAGAAGTTCTCTATTCATAACCAAAAACGGTCGTTTATGGTGATTTGTCCATGAACTAATGAATTAAATGGCTTTTTTAATTTTGTTCAATAATCGGGCCAGATTGTGGAACAACACTTTTAAAGAAAATTGGATATCTATGTTAAATTTCAGAATAGATGGTAAGGTTATACTTAACTAATGGGATAGTTTAGTTTTAGAAGATAAAATAATAAATCATACTTGACCCTGTACTATGGTACAGGGTTTATTCTGTACTAGGAAGAAAAATTCCTGTAAATAATTGCAGATCAAATAGAGGAGGCAGCAACATGAATCAAAATCATTTGAATACTTCGTTAAAGGACAAGGTGTTACAATCACTTGGTTTGCCAGAAGAAGGATTTGAGGGAAAAATCCGTTTATTGTCTCCTTCAGAAAATAGTATCCGTTTAGACATTCTTCTTTTCATGGCTGAGGGAAAAATCGTCAACATCAATGATTTAACTGCAACAGAGGAACAAATTGATGTCCAATCTGCTCTTCAACGTTTAAGGGAATTGGATTTAATTCACTGGGACCAAAACTCTGGGGATGTGAACGTGGCGTATCCTTTTTCAGGAGTTCCGACTCCACACCGTGTTACATTGGCTGGAATGTTGCCAGCTTATTCCATGTGTGCGATTGATGCCCTTGGCATTCCATCGATGTTTACAGATGCCGTTATTGAATCGGAATGTGCATTTTGCGGTGAAAAGATTACCATCGATGTGAAAAACAACATGCCCGTTGCCAATCCTGATACCGTGGTTGTAGGCTTGGGAACAACGGATGCTGCCGATACCAACGCATGCTGCGATTCTTCTTGCGAATCGAATGAGCCAACGTCCATTTCTACCAGCTGTTGCCCAGCCATTCAATTTTATTGTTCTGAGGAACATTGGCAAAAAGCGAATGAAAAGAATTCAACAACGGCGAAGGACAAGCTGACTCTTGCGGAAGCCTTTGAGGTTGGGGCTGCTGTTTTTGGCGGCACGTTATCTGGCTCTAAGGGTAAGTAAAATCTCATGAATGAAGTAAACTATATATTTACCCTGTACTAAGGTACGTGGTTTATGCTGTAAGTGAGGTGAGACGTATGAAATTTCGTATCGGAGAACTGGCTGACAAGTGCGGTGTTAACAAGGAGACCATTCGATATTATGAGCGTTTAGGCTTAATTCCAGAGCCTGAACGTACGGAAAAAGGATACCGAATGTATTCCCAACAAACGGTCGATCGATTGCATTTCATAAAACGAATGCAGGAATTAGGATTTACCTTAAATGAAATTGATAAATTGCTAGGGGTTGTCGATCGCGATGAAGCGAAGTGTCGTGATATGTATGATTTCACTATTTTGAAGATAGAGGACATTCAACGTAAAATTGAAGATCTTAAAAGGATTGAACGAATGCTGATGGATCTTAAAGAAAGATGTCCCGAAAACAAAGATATTTACGAATGCCCCATTATTGAAACACTGATGAAGAAATAAGAGGTGAAACAGAAATGAAAAACATAATAAAAAGTTCAGGTTGGTTTCTTGTCGCACTCATCACATGCCCGTGTCATCTGTTTTTACTACTTCCGTTGATTGCAGGAACAGCACTGGGATCATACTTCACGGAATTTAAAAATGTTATTTTCATCATGATGGGTCTGTTATTCGTTTTCGCTCTTTTCAAGGGCTGGAGAAAACTTGATCCAGAAACAAAAGAGGAAACAAAGAAAGATACAACCACACATGATTGTTGCAGCATGGAGAAGTTCAAGTCATGAAAGAAAAAGTTTCACAAGTAGCCACTGTATTTTCAGCTTTTGTTATGGCGGGTTGTTGCCTGGGTCCACTAATCTTGATTCCCCTTGGACTCACTGGGTTTGCAGGCGCAATCGCATTCTACTCGTTGAAGTATCGGTTATTGTTCAGCATCGTTACCATTGTCCTTCTTGCGTACTCCTTTTATATGGTTTATGGAAGAAAGGGTAAAAGGAAAAGTTCTGTCATTGGCTTATGGATTACAACGTTCCTTGTTTTTACCATGTTTCTTTTCTTATTTTCAGTTGAAAGTTGACTATAAAAAATGGGGTGTATTATGTGAAAGTACAAATAATCAGGATTATGATGTTGCTATCCCTTATGCTAGTGGTTAGTGCATGCAGTAACGAACAAGAAGTCCAAAAAACTGAAGTATCTAAGAGTGAAGTGAAAACAACTGCTATGAATTCAGAGAAGGATGTAAAAGCTATTACTGAAGCTGAGAAGACGGGGACATTCATGGTTATAGCAGGGATGGATTGCTGCCCGCCATCAGTTGTGGAAGATGCCATTGCACAGGTTGAAGGTGCTGGCAAAACAGCCATTAAAGTTAATGGAAGCACCGCGGAAGTAACGGTTTCTTTTGATGATACGAAAACCAATTTAGATGCAATTAAGACGGAGGTTTCAGACTTGGGTCTCCCCGTCGAATAAAAGGAGGATATTTTTACCATGAAAAAATATCGAGTGAACGTGCAAGGAATGACATGTTCGGGTTGTGAACAGCATGTAGCTGTCGCTCTTGAAAACATGGGTGCAAAAGCGATTGAAGTAGATTTTCGCCGTGGAGAAGCTGTATTTGAGCTTCCTGATGACGTGAAAGTTGAAGACGCGAAAAATGCGATTGCTGACGCAAACTATCACCCGGGCGAAGCAGAAGAATTTCAATCGGAACAAAAGACGAATTTATTGAAAAAATATCGGCTAAACGTTGAAGGAATGACCTGCACTGGTTGTGAAGAACATATTGCGGTTGCTCTTGAAAATGCAGGTGCAAAAGGGATTGAAGTAGACTTTCGTCGCGGAGAAGCACTGTTTGAACTACCGTATGATGTAGACATTGATATCGCGAAAACAGCGATTACTGACGCACAATATCAACCGGGCGAAGCAGAAGAAATACAAGTGCAATCGGAAAAAAGGACAGATGTAAGTTTAAATGATGAAGGTAACTATGATTATGATTACATCATCATCGGTTCTGGTGGAGCTGCCTTTTCATCTGCCATTGAAGCCGTTGCTTTGAACGCAAAAGTGGCTATGATTGAGCGTGGAACGGTGGGTGGAACTTGCGTTAATGTCGGATGCGTTCCTTCTAAGACCTTATTAAGAGCAGGGGAAATCAATCATCTAGCAAAAAATAATCCATTTGTGGGATTACACACTTCGGCTTCAAATGTTGATTTAGCGCCATTAGTAAAACAAAAGAATGATTTAGTAACCGAGATGCGAAATGAAAAATATGTGAATTTAATTGATGATTATGGTTTTGAATTAATAAAAGGTGAAGCAAAATTCGTAAATGAAAATACAGTTGAAGTAAATGGCAATCAAATCACAGCCAAAAGATTTTTAATAGCTACAGGTGCTTCTTCAACTGCACCTAATATTCCCGGATTAGATGAAGTAGATTATTTAACAAGCACTAGCTTATTGGAATTAAAGAAGGTTCCAAATCGTCTTACCGTAATTGGTTCAGGATATATCGGCATGGAATTAGGACAACTATTTCATAACCTCGGGTCAGAAGTCACTTTGATTCAAAGAAGCGAGCGTCTATTAAAAGAATACGATCCTGAAATTTCAGAAGCCATTACTAAGGCCTTAACAGAACAGGGAATTAATTTAGTAACAGGTGCAACCTATGAACGAGTTGAGCAAGATGGAGACATTAAAAAAGTTCATGTTGAGATAAATGGTAAAAAGCGAATTATTGAAGCAGAACAATTGCTAATTGCCACTGGAAGAAAACCAAATACAGAATCATTAAACTTACATGCAGCAGGCGTTGAAGTTGGTTCCCGTGGTGAAATTGTCATTGATGATTATCTTAAAACGACCAATTCCCGAATTTATTCAGCTGGAGATGTCACTCTCGGTCCCCAATTTGTTTATGTAGCTGCTTATGAAGGTGGACTTGCTGCTCGTAATGCAATCGGAGGACTAAATCAAAAGGTCAATTTAGAAGTGGTTCCAGGCGTTACGTTTACTTCTCCATCGATTGCAACGGTTGGTTTAACGGAGCAACAGGCAAAAGAAAAAGGATATGAAGTGAAAACATCGGTATTGCCGTTGGATGCTGTTCCAAGAGCGCTCGTTAATCGGGAAACAACAGGTGTTTTCAAATTAGTGGCAGACGCGAAAACATTGAAAGTGTTAGGGGCGCATGTAGTGGCAGAAAACGCAGGAGACGTAATTTATGCAGCAACATTAGCTGTGAAATTCGGTTTAACTGTTGGAGATCTGAGAGAAACGATGGCTCCATATCTAACAATGGCAGAAGGATTGAAGCTGGCTGTCCTAACTTTTGATAAAGATGTTTCGAAATTATCTTGCTGTGCTGGATAAGTTAGAAAAAAGATTCCTGATTATTGCTCAGGAATCTTTTTTCTGTTTTATGAATAAGGTTTTCCGTACTTTGCCAAATTAACTTTAAACTGTTTAAGGAAATGAAATATTTATATAGCATATTTGTTTTACACGGTTTATTATGTCAACAATCTGTGCACTTTGGTTAAGTCTTCTTGCTATTGAAATCTATAAAACTTACTTAATAAAAAGGATTGAGTTTCTCTACAAATTATCGAGGAATGACTAATGGTGGCAGAGGAATAAATCCCTTTTTAACAGCCATTGAGTCAGTGGCTAGGTGCAACGATTTGCACGATGATAATTACGAATAAATGCATCACTTACGTCTGCTCGATGGCTCGAAATTGCCCCAGTATTCCAAAGTCCATAAATCCCTGTACGGCGAAATAATGTCCAATGAGTATCTTCTGGTCATCTATAAACAGGCGTTTGAATATCTCCTAGTTCCTTAACTGTTTTTGATTCCGAAATAGCATTATATGGAGCTGGAACAGTGTAACCAAGACGAATTAAAATTTGATATAACTCTGTTAGATTGGGTTCGCATACATCCCGACGATAGATTTCCATAAGTTGTTTTAATTGAAGATTCTTTAAAATCTGAATGTATAAATTACATTACCCCAAGCAAACCCATTCGCGAAGGTAGCCTTGGGTTACCATATAATACTCGCTAGTATCAAGGAAACGGTTTTCATGTCGAGTTTATTATAGAAATGTTGCAATAACACCATTTTAAAGATGATGTTACTTCTATCTCCTGATTAAACTTTGTATTTAAATTATAAAATTGCACTTGACCTTCCCCTAAGGTGAACGTTGTAAACTCTAGTTAATTCAGTGATGGTCTTCCAGTTAACGAAAAGGGGGGAGATAATGGAGGATTTAACGATTGGTCAACTAGCCCAACAAACAGGAGTCAGTCGAAAAGCCATTCGACTGTATGAAGAAAAGGAATTGATACTGCCTTCTATAAAGCGTAGCGAAGGTAATTACCGCGTTTATAACCAAGAGCATGTGTTTTGTATCAATGGTATTAAACAACTCCGATCATTAGGCGTATCACTGGAGGAAATGAAAGATTTAATAGTGATTTTCGAAAAAAATACGGTGGAGATAGAACCGCATCTACAACATTTGTTAAAAGATAAACTGACCAAGATAGACGAACAAATCAACGAACTACAAAAGTTGCGTAAACACATTGAATCGTACCTTGATTCCCCGAAAGAGGCATTCAATCAAATGGAGGGATTTAAACAATGAAGAATAAAACAGAACTCAAAAAATTTTATGAACTATTGTTAGCTAAGCTGCCTAAAGAATCAGTGCCTATTCTTCGGACAATTTTTTTCTCCATTCGTGATGGGCAGGCAGTTACAGAAAGTTCTTTAATAAATCAAACGGGAATTAATACAAAAACAGTTCAGTCAGTAGTGAAGATATTAGCCCAACGGCAGATGATCGTTCGGGAGGCGGATCAAAAAATAGTAGGGGCATTGGGCTTATCGATTATACCGACTACTAACCAGATTCATTTAGGAGGACGAACTTTATTTGCCTGGTGTGCAATATCGACATTGGAGCTGTCAACTGCTCTGGTTGCTGATGTCGATATACATTCCCGTTGTGCGTACACAGGTGAACCGATTGAGGTAACTGTCCGAAATGGAAAATTAGCAAAAACAACTCCTGATTCAACAGTAATCTGGACAGTGCCGTTTGATTCTGAGGCTCCATGGGCCGGAGGAACATGTAAACAAATTCACTATTTTAGCTCAGTTGAGCATGCAAACAAGTGGAAAGAAGAACATCCAAAATTGCAAGGGGAAATTATGACTTTGGAACAAGCTCTCTCTTTTGGAAACGAATTGAAAAAATTTTTATCATAGGGTAGAGCCCATGAAGTTTCAAAAATCAGACAAGCTATGAAAAGGATGCTTTTATCGGTCAATTAGTCCAACAAATGGAGTTTTTAGGTAATGAAAAGTAATATCGAAAATAATAATAGGAACAAAAAATAACAAAGGAGGAAAAAGACATGAAAACTGAAATTCAGGAAATCGTAACCCGACTTGACCAACAGTCGAACAAGGGAGAGGGAGGAGAATCCATGAAGTGGCTGTTTCGCCCGTTGTTACAAATGCTAGCAGGGGGGGAGTCTGTCACCATTGAAGATATGGCGACAACGACCGGAAAACCTGTTGAAGAGGTGAAGAAAGTTCTCCAGTCTCTGCCAAGCGTGGAAATCGACGAACAAGGCCGTGTCGTTGGTTTAGGTCTTACCCTTATCCCTACCCCTCACCACTTTACGGTTGATGGGAAGCAACTATATGCCTGGTGCGCCCTTGACACACTTATATTTCCAGCACTCATCGGTCGTTCGGTCAACATCGAGTCACCCTGTCACAGCACCGGAGAACCTATACGGTTGAATGTGGAACCGGACCACATTGTAAGCGTGGAACCTTCCACTGCCGTTGTCTCAATCGTGACGCCAGATGATATGTCCTCGATTCGTACGGCATTCTGCAACGAAGTCCATTTCTTCAGCTCACCGAATGCAGCCGAAGACTGGCTTGACCAACATCCAGGGGGAAAAGTGTTATCTGTAGAAGATGCCTTTGAACTGGGTCGCCTAATGGGGACGCGTTACGAGGAATCTAGACCTGCCAATGGGTCATGCTGTGACATTTAGTCGCAAGTAACCACGATACCAGAAGGAGCCACAGGTCTGAAAGATGAAACCCAGGGCCAGCTCAGGACAGGTTTCCCTCTTTTATACCTGATTTCTTATATCTCTGACCGCTAACTACGCGAAGTATGCAAAGGTGGTAAAACCTACAAAAATACCCGGTATTTCTGTACTAAGGAGCCGATCCGTATATGCCATGGTACCGGAGTATTTATTCGATGCTACGATTGAAGGCTTTAAAGACGGAAAAACAGTACAAAAATACAGTTAAAATCCATAAATCATGGAGGTATTGAATAAAAAAATTCATCATTCTAGGAGGGAAAAATATGCAAACATTAATCTGTCCTGCTTGCGGATGTTCCCTCGTACGACTAGGGATTGAAAAAGATAGGGCAGCTGTGTACAAATATAAGTTTACGAGAAGACCTGCTAAAACATATTTCTCCATTGGGATGGGAACATATTAATTTTCTTGGCGAATACACATTTGATATGAAGAAAGTAGCAAGTTTATATTCACTACGCCCTCTTATTCAATAATACTAAAGGCCGATGATTCCTTAGGTAGGGAAAATCGGCTTTTTTCCTCCCAAAATTCTCTTAGCGTATGTTTTCCGCGTTTTGTTGGTAAGACCCCTATTATGAATAAATTCATGGTAAAGTGCTTCAGCATAGTCGATCACGGTCCATCTCTTAGGGGGGTTAAGCCATATTAAGCCTAATAAACCAGAGACAGAACCCCCACCAAATCCTTCTTTCTTAATAAAGTAGAGGGTTCCAATGTGTTTATTAATTAGGTAGTGGAGATCAGGATGGAGTAATTTTATTAAATCTAACGCTTTTTCAACATTATAAACAATTTCTCTGCGTTCCTCTTCGTTGAATAAATGTTTATCATCTAAGGTATCCTTTTTTTCTATTAAGTAATTATTGATTAAATGTTCACACAGAATATCGCTATCAAAAATTATCTTAATATTATCCAATTCAAAAGGAATCTGTGATTGTTGAAGGGCGTTTAATGTTTGAATAAAGTATCCTTTTTTTTCATTATCAGGAATTCCGCTACTAGTACCTTCCCCAAAATGATAATCAATAACAGCATCAATGTTTCTGTTAATTTCCCTTTTGTTTAAAAAAGTTAGGTTTGTTTTCTTTGAGACAACGCTACTCAATATTTTTACAACCCCTTTCGATAATTACTGGTTAGGGGCAAGCCCCTTATGACTTAATAGGGGGCTTGCCCCAATCAAATCACTGCTTACTCCTCGCTTGTTTTATTACCTTCATCATGTAATTGCATTACTAGGACGACAACAACACGTCTTCCTTTTTCATTAAAATGGTTCTTTGAGAATAGCTTTATGTTTTCATTGATTTTAGACATCAGCCCACCTCCTTTTTCCAAATTCAGAATTATAATACAATATTCTGTTTTAAATTTCGAATATTTTCTATTAATTTAAAATATTGTAATTATTTATTTTGTTGTTTTATAATTATTTTATTAAATCTATTTGAAAAAGAGAGGAGGGTTTAGTATATTATCAAATAAAAAAGCGAGGGAGTATGCTTACATTAACTTTCCAATGGCAACTGTTTTAAAAGAGAACTTAGATAAATACATCTCACAAAATTACAATATTAGTGTATTTGAATTTATGGGGAATCTTTTTGATATTAAATCTCTAAGCAGACCCGTTAATCTAGATTGTATGAATTGTCACTTAGCGCATTTTTCACTTTGTTGTGATGGCTCTCCCTATCCCCCAACTAAGGAAGATATTAATAAGGTATACAACCACGTAGATAATATTTTTAAAGAAACTCAATCAAATTCCGACTATTTTAAATCAAAAAAATATTATAGTGAAAACGGGATATTAGATAAAAACGGAAGCTTTATAGAGCATTGTGGGAAGTGTATATTTTCAATTAAAATAGGTGAAAAAGGCTCACATGGTTGTGCAATTCATGGTTATGCAATAAAGAACAATATAAACTACACAAAACTAAAACCCAAGGGTTGTATGATGTATCCTTTAGATATAGTAAAGTTATCAGATAATAGTGATTTTGTTTTTGGTGCTGATGATAATACAGTACTTGATGTCGTAAAACTAACTGAAAATGATGAAGTTATTTTATCAACAGTTAATGATAATAAAGGTTTCAGCAGATGGAATAAGTTTGATTTGAACTATATCTGTTTGAACAAAAATCATCGTAAACTCATCATGGATACTAGGAAACCACAGAGCGAATATAGTAAAGCATCACTTCCTGATGGTGTGTTTGTTTTAGATGAATACGTTCCTGCTTACGAACAAGAAAAACGATTTATAAAAGAATTATATGGTAATGAGACATATGAGTTTATTAGATCAAAAAGTGAACTACTAACTGAAAAGGGAATGCTCTCATTTTAGAATAGGAAATGTATTAAAAGTTTGACATTTCCTATTTCATAGAACTGTTGATTGGAAGGAGAACATGAATAAAACATTAGTCAATTTTATTGCTAGCTCTATAGTAGTATTAGTTCCTGGCAACAGAATTCTTTAAAGGGTTCTGCCTTTTCGTCGAAAAAGCAAATTGAGAGCTGTCTCCTCCAGAGAACTATTTGATCGAATTATGGTATTACTTTTAGGAAATCAACATATTGAAACTGATATTAGTGGAGTTTAATAAAGATTGAGTTCTCATTTTAGGAATACCCAAAAGCCCAATTTCTTTTGCGTTATACCGAGAAATTGGGCTTTTTATATTGGAACTTCCTTAACGTTGTAAATCCGCATTTTCCTGACTATACCCCAATAAGGACTTTTACGAAAGACTACGG
This sequence comes from Bacillus sp. NTK034, assembly GCF_017303275.1. Taxonomy (GTDB): domain Bacteria; phylum Bacillota; class Bacilli; order Bacillales; family Cytobacillaceae; genus Cytobacillus. Next base: position 13,695 of record NZ_JAFKOJ010000014.1, read on the forward strand.
ATTACTAGTATAAAATATGCAATTTTTATTAATCAAAGATTTCTATCTTCTTCCCGATATAAAGTTAAGATAGTGGATTATCATTCCAACCTGCTTCAGATTGAGAAACCACTTTTAGAATTTACTCACTTATTTCGAATTGAGATGGAAAAGGATAATTCTATAAGTGATGTGATTGTTCGTTCATTCAAAAGTAAAGAAGATGCTAACAATATAATGAATCAAATGGTATTTACCCTAGAGAAATTCGTTGAAAATCAAAAACAAAATTACATGAAACTGACTGATGAAAATAGAGAAGTTAGGAACAGAAGTCAAATTTTAGGAGCGAATAAGATGAAATTTAATCTAAACATTAGTAGGGATACACTTTATACTACTCTTACAGTTATGTGTTTATTATTAATCCTTATATTTGTGGGTCGTGCTCTAATTAATACAATGAATAATATGTCAAAAGATATTTCTCATGAAACAACTAAAAAAGAAGCTTTAGTTGCTGATTATTTAAAAGCGGAAACATCTGAGCTGATACTTGAACGAAAGAGCTTTTCGTCCAGTGATTATCAAGTGATTTATGATGGGAAAGAGTATCTGGTTAGATTTGAAGGTGAGGAAATAACTAAGTTTGTTAGTGTTGATTGATGATATTATTGCTATAAATATAAGGGGATTTTAAAGGATATTGTGCTGCGGATACAATACATGAATAGGAAAAATCATTTTCCAGTTAAAAGGCTAAATTTCATTTATGATTGTTCGTCTTGTAATAGATTTCATCGAGGTTACCAAAGAGAATTGTGTCAAGATGTTTGTCCCTTTTGTATGGTAAAGAAGTATACAGAATTGAAGAAGAGTATAAGTGGATGGATTATCACACTGACTCTTTGGCCCTAAACTTCCAAATTTATAAAAAGTTTATTAGTAATAACAGGGTAGAAGAACAGAGGGAGTAAGATGATAAAAGCATCAAAATATTTTTAGATTCTTTTTTATAGTGTTCCAGAATAGTAGCTGTAAAGAGTGGAACAGAAATTAATATTTATATAAATTTGCAAAGGGATGATTCAGTTGCCGCTTAATAATGTCAAAAGACTTGCTAAGGAAACTTTAAAAGCACACTCAAAGTCACTATTCCCAGAAAGGTCCCCATTTGAGGTACATGTAAATCCAGGGGTAGATGCTTCAAAAACAAAGCCCTACTTCATCGAAACATTTATTAGCTTTGGTGATCCAATTTTTAAAAAGAGATTGTCAGCTGTGTTGAAAGAAGAAAAATATTTATTGGTGTATGAATTTAAAGAAGAAAACGAAGGCTCCATTTTCAAACCTATGTATAAAACTAACCTTCAGATGTACATGACGAAGCAAGTGATAACTACATCTGACGCTTTCATTTTAGAAACATTGACCTTAGGGTTAGTGCAAACTCATTTGACTAAGGATGGGGTCATAAAGATGAATTCATTAAAAAAAAGAAAAGATTATTTCAAATCAGAAGTTGAAAGTGAACTTTATGCAGAAAAAATTCTCATTACGCTTAAGGAATTCTTAAACAATCAATATGAGGAATATAAAAAAATATGAGTACCAAATAGCGACATCCTAATTATAGGTGGTGGTGAAAGCCATTAAGTAAGGGGAATCTTATATGAAGAAAAATTATAATAACGCAGTTAAGTTACACAAATTAATTATTGGTTCATCGAACAATTGTTATAAAGCAATTTGTATTAATGAAAAAGAATTTAAAAAGGAGTTCGCACCCCCTAATGCAAAATTTGAGCATGTTGAAATTTATTTGGTAGGCTAATTTCTTTTTTTATACCAAATGAAAGGGTGGAAGAATGAATATTAAACTAAACAATAAATATCATAATATGTTGCTAAATCATCCCCAAGAGAACGAAGAGCTCTTTAAAGATAAGGACCTCTCCTACCTACAAGGCCTAGTGACAGGGTTCCTGCTGTAGACCGCAAAGTAACTTTGGAGAAGTAATAAAATCCTATTTTTTTAGTTCTTCAAGCTTTCTTCTATTGACTGCTCTGTATAAGGAACCTTGTGATATTCCAGTTGCCGAGACAATCTCCTTTATGGAATATTCCTCACTATCATACATCCTTAGCGCAACAGCAAGCTTTTCTTTATCCAACTTGGGTCTACCTAATGTTTTCCCACGCCTTTTACTTGCTTCAAGTCCTTCCTTTACTCTCTCAGCAATAAGGTTTCTTTCTAATTCTGCAATGACACACATCATTTGGAACATGGCTTTGCCTGTAGAGGTTCTTGTATCCATATTTTCTTTTAAAGAAATGAATTGCACCCCCATCTCTTCTAACTGTTGAATAATGTTGAGGATATCCAATGTTTTACGTCCTAAACGGGAGATGCTCTCCACTACAACTGTATCGCCTTTCCGGATGACATCAAAAAGTTGATGAAGTCCTTTTCTATCTTTAACTGTACCAGTGAATTTCTCCTCAACTATTTTTTCACAACCATATTCATTAAGCATACCAATTTGCCGATCTATATTTTGGTCAATAGTAGATACCCGAGCATAACCAATTATCATTTGTAACCTCCAATAAACTTGTATATTTTTATTTTACTAGAGGGGCAATTATTGTAAAGGTATTTGATAATACTTTTGGTAATTATTTTTGGTAACTGCTAATCTTAATAAAATCAAAGGGTAACAGGGCGATGGGGGGACATTACAAAAACACTGGTTTTTGGTAATCTAGTTGAGTAAAAAGTTTATTAATTTAGTGTTTAAAATTTATGTGTGCTTGAGTGTGATTAAATAACCTCTCAAACACGTTAATTATTCAAGAAAAGGGCTATTTTCTTGAATAAGAGAAGGAATTATTAGAAAGTGAATTCGAAGCTTAAGATTTCCCTATGTATAATAGGATTTGAAAAGCATTGATCTTAATTATTAATATATTGCTCTTTATGTCTAGCTCTTGGTTTTGTTCCAAGGACATTTTTAATAATGTCTTCACTCATATGTATACCATGCTTATATAGCCTATTTTGTTCTTGTTTTTTGTTCGTCTTCATTGAAAAAATGTAATAAGACATACTGTAATACTAATCCATTTCCAAAATAAAAAATCATTTTAGCCCAAGCCTGGAAAAGAGGATCTTCCCCTGCATACGGAAAGAAAATAATATTTAAACCAGCCAATATACCCAATAACCATGAAAAAATTCATATTAAGAGCTATCATCATTTTTATTAACTTTGTTTGATCCACCTTACTCCCCACCTTTCTATATTAATAAATTCCCAGTAAATTAATGTAATTCGCACAAAAATCATTAACATATCATTTCCAAAAACGGCACATATTATTAGTTATAAAAGCCATAATAACAGTATAAAAAACAAACTTTTCTAGGATGGGTTAAACTATGCGTTATTTAAAAATTAAATCCATTATGCAAAAAATGAAGCAAAATACTAAATGGACACAGGAAGAACAATTTAATAATTCAATTTTGTTCTCATCGGATGTTCATAAAAATGAAGAAAAACTAAAACAACTGTTAGATTCAAGTGATGATATCATTTTTCATGATTTCATCATTCCATTACATGACGGTCGCACATTGAAAGCACTACTAGTTATAGTAGACGGGTTAATTGATGAAGATGCCATTCGCAATAATGTATTAGAGCCACTGACTAAGGAATCTCTAGATAGCTCTATGGGAGAAGAATTAAAACAAGTAAAAGAAAGAATTTCTATTTTTAACACAAAGAAGGAAAATAATTTAGAAAAATCTGTATACCAAATACTGAAGGGAAATACGTTACTATTACTGGATGGGTATAGTGAAGGATTACTGCTAAATGCACCAGGGTACGAGGTTCGAGCAATCTCCGAACCTCAATCTGATCGAGCTGTGAGAGGAGCACATGACGGATTTATTGAATCATCACCTACTAATATTGCATTGTTACGGCGAAGAATCTCACATCCTTCTTTACAGTTTGAAACAATTAAAATTGGTGAATATAGTCAAACGGATATTACAATCGGATATGTAAAGGACATTGCGGATCCAAAATTGATTGAACGGATCAAACAAAGATTAGAACAAATTAAAGTGGATGAGATAAATAATTCAGGGGAAATCGAACAATTCATCGAAGACCATCCCTTTTCAATCTTTCCAACGATTGGAAATACAGAACGTCCTGACAAAGCTTCAGCCTTATTAATGGAAGGAAGAATTGTGATCATTGTAAATGGGGATTCGGTCAGTTTGTTTGTTCCATCCCTATTTCTTGAAAATATAAAAAGCATAGAAGATTACAGTTCTCGACCCTATTATAGTTCCTTCATTCGAATGCTGCGTTTCGTGTCATTTGTAATCAGTATTTCTTTACCAGGCATTTATATTGCAGCTATTAATTTTCATAAGGTGATGATTCCATCTGATATGATTGTCCCTATTATTCAAGCGCGAGAGACGGTCCCATTCCCTCTAGCAATGGAAATTGCCATGATGATTTTAATGTTTGAAGTTGTCCGTGAGGCTGGTGTCAGACTTCCTCAACAAATTGGCTCAGCGTTAAGTATTGTTGGTGCTTTGATTCTGGGACAAGTCTCAGTCTCAGCCGGACTTGTTGGTGCACCGACCATTATTGTTGTATCCATATCGTACATTGCTGCCTTTGTTATCACCCCAATTGCAGATGTCACCGCACTTCTTAGGATAGGATTATTTATTGCTAGTAGCTTATTCGGGGGATATGGACTAATTGTCGCCATGCTCGGTTTATTAACACATATGATCTCTTTAACATCGCTTGGGATTCCATTTATGGCGCCATTTGCACCTTTTTATTTTCAGGATTGGAAAGATTCACTGATTCGTTTGCCGTTGAGGTGGAAAAAACAGCGACCAAAAAGTATACCGAATCAGCGTACGACTAGAATTAGATCATTACCTAAAACAGGTGATAAATGATGGTAAGGATGCTAACTATCATCCCATTATTATTTTTATTAACCGGCTGTTGGAGTAGTCAAGAACTTGATAAATCAGCACTTGTACATGGGATAGGGTTGGATAAATCTGACGGACAATTACGAATTAGCGTCGAAATCATAAAACCAACTGGACCAAGTGAACAAGGTGGAGGAGAGGGGGGCGGAGGAAATGGCCAAAATATTCTATTAGAAAGAGACGGGGACTCACTTATACAAGGCGCAAGAGAACTCATAAAAGATGCGAAACGTCGGCTTTATTTTGAGCATACTCGTTTATGGGTGATTGGTGAGGAATTAGCAAAAGATAATTTTATTGACTACCTTGATGAAAGCAGACGCGATCAAATGTTTCGTTTGAATAGTTATCTATTCATTACAGAGGAAAGTCCAATTGATATTTTGGATACTTCTACCCTTTATGAAGATCTTTCTTCGACAGAAATAGTTTCTGCTTTAGAACAAACAGAATATATTGCTGAATTTACACCCGTAAAAATGTATGAATTTTATAAGTTAATTGAGAGTCCTATTCCTAATGCTTATTTGCCGATAATTCAAACAAAAAAAGAAAAGGATAAAGCAATTACTTCAATAGACGGTACTGCTGTTATTAACACTTATAAAATGGTCGGTAAACTGAATACACATGAAACTGTTGGGCTGAATGTCCTTTTAAACAAGGCAAAAGGCGGAAGTAAAACCGTATCTCTGAATGACAAGGAGAAAGTCTCTGTAGAGATAAAGAAATCAGAGACGGAAATAAATCCAACATTAGATGGTAATCAGCTTAAAGCACATCTGAAAATCGAGATAGAGGGAACTTTAGCTGATAATACTACGAATAGGAATATAAATGATCAGTGGATAAGTAAAGTTGAAGAGGAAGTATCAAATCAGACTGAAAAAAACGTACGTTTAACTTTGAATAAGCTTCAAAAGGAATTAAAGACTGATATATCAGGAATTGGACTGGAAACCTACAGGGAATATCCTAAACAATGGCAAAATGTCCAATCTGAATGGAATGAGATTTTTTCTAATGCAGATATAATGATTGATGTTCATACAAATATTACTCATCAAGGTCTTATTAATAAAAGTGTAGAAAAAAATCACAAAAAGCCTTATAACAACCCTTATAAGCTGAAGAATTAAACGATCAAAGAAGAAGGAGATTACAGACATGTTAACAAAATGGGAAACACTTTTTTTATTAGTAATGACACTTCCAATCATGGGACATGTCGTAATTCTCCCGTTAATGCTCGATGTTGCCGGGAGAGATGCTTGGATTTCCATATTTCTATCACTTCCGGTAGCATTTACGTTGGCAATCTCCATTTATCGTTTGAGACTTAAATACCCAAAACAAAATATTTCTGATATGCTTCACAATTTATTAGGAAAACCTTTTGGAGTGATGATAAAGATAATTTTCATTATCTACTTTTTATTTTTAACAATTTTCTCGTTTGCTTTGTTAGTTGATTTTATCTACATTGCCTTTTTGCCTGAGACACCACGATTGGCTATACTGGTCTGGTTTTTGTTATTCTTTGTTTATGCAGCTTCAAAAGGTATTAAAAGAATTGCATTAACGGCAGGAATACTAGCAATAATTGCTATGGCGACTGGACATACAGTCACGATTTTGGACAGACCAATGAAAGATTGGAGTGAGCTCCAACCTATATTTGAGTTTGGTTGGAATCCAATATTATGGGGATCTTTGATAATTTTAAGTATATGGGTAGAATTATTACTACTTTTATTTCTACCCATTCAAAACATTCGTGAAAAACGAATGTTTTTACTATGGAGTATTGGAATTTTGTTAAATGCACTTATGATGTTTTCAACAACTATAGGTAGTATTACGATTTTCGGATTAGGTCAGGCTGATAATTCTGTATATCCCGCATTAGAGTCAGTACGAATTATTAGTTTAGGATTCATTGATCGTTTTGATATTTATGGATTACTATTAATGGCTGTAGGGACATACATACGCTGCAGTCTATACTTCCGAATCGCTTATGATATAACTGTATCAAAGGTTTCCTCAAAGTGGATAAGACGATTTGGGTTTACGGGGTTTGTTTTACTCGTATTCCTTGGTACGTACTATTTATCAAAAGAACATCTTCGGCTAGATAAAACATTAGATATTTACGCATATATGATTGTCCTGTTTCCTATTCCATTTTTGTTACTAGGTATCTCTTATTTAAAAGGAAAAACAAAGCAGAGTTAGCTCCCAAAAAGGGAAAAGTGATGCTTACCTTATGTCTTAAGTTTTGCAAAAATCATTGCTAGATAAGGGGGTATTTTCAGAGTTATGATTTTAAAAGTATAACTATCAGTTGATAAAAAAGTAAGCAAGGCAAGCACCCTATCATTGTGCAGATACATCAATACTACGGGGACTACATACCGTTTTAATTTCAGCTAGATTGGACAATTCACCTCGATCACGTATATGAATTTTTCTCGCATCAACCTCAAAGTCCTCAAGCTAATATCTTGATGGGATATTAGCTGGCTTTTGTCACCGATCAAAATGATAAAAAACTACGACACCTTCAACTTAATAGGGATTCGCTGATTCATATTGAGTTCAAAAGTTCCGTATGGATTGACATGATGATAAAATAAAGGTGTTAATCCCCTAAAATCTTCTGGAGTCATTTTCTTCAACCAATATTGGTTGTTGTCATAAAGAACCTCTTGTACCATTAAGGTATTCATATAGACTAAGCAATTTTGCAGCAATTGAAGTGATAAGGCAGACACCTCTTGATCTTCTATCGAATTGGAACGAATCTCACTGTTTTTCCCATAGAAAATATAAGTATTCACTGAGTTCCATTGTTCCACTGTATTTAATCCTTCATGGATCTCTCTTCGAATCTCTTCATAGTGTAAATAATCACATAAAAAGATCGTTTTAATCGCTTTTCCTAATTCACATAAAGCCTGATAGGTTGGATGTTTCGTATCCCTTGTAAATCGCTTTAATATGGATTCGGCAGAAGCAGTACCTAACCGTAGAGCAGTTGCAAACTTAATGATTTGTTCATACTGTTGCCGAATAAGATCCCAGTTAATCGGTCTACTTAAAACCTGTTGTAGGTGAGGATATTCCTCATTCATGCCGGCTTCTGGACGATATAGCTTTTGAGATCCAATATTTTTAAACCGTGGCATCAGTTTAAAACCAAGTAGATGACAAAAAGCAAATGCAACGACACTTTGTCCGTGTGTATCGACATAATTTCTGTCAACCTCCATGTCCGTACAGTGACGAAGAACCCCTTCCATCATTGCTGCCACCTCAGAAGAAAGGCAGGACTTAAGCTGAGAATAGATACAAGCTGATTTTCGATCTGTATGCCAATAGATCATGACTCCATGCTTCTTATAACGAGGATGCCATTCTGAAAGCAAGTTCTGATCAAAAGAGCCAAAATGTTTTGAATCGGAAGCACATGCAGTGGTAGCTTCTCCCCATACCTCTTTCATTCGATTGTAGATGATATGGTTGGTAACCTCGGCGTTGGCTTTTCGCAAATGATCCTTATGAATAAATTTTTGGCGTATATATCGAAGTTCTCGATAACTATCTAGATGGTTTCCAGCAGAAACTGTTTTCAAACCTGTATTCGTTCCTAATCCAAATAAACTTAGAAGAAGCCTTCGTTGGACGGTTTCTCGATCTAAAATCTCTCGATTGGCGGTGGTTTTAAAGTGTTTGGTAAACTCCGTATGAAAATCTGTTTCTTTTAGTAAATCCAATAGGTTAATGTCGGTCCAACGGTTCTTAATCTCCTGTTTAAGCATCGTCACATGTGGAGGTTCTGGTTGCTTTTCGAGTGGAGTGACTCTAATCCATCCTTTATTATTTCTGGTAGTAATGGCTACTTTTTCGTTACTATGATCTCCTAGCCCTTGATTCAATAAATGGAGTTTATCTTTCATCAACTGTAGAATATCTTCAATAAAAGGCTCTACATCAAGTGGTGCTTTCAGTGCTTGAAAATATTCTTCCTTGTTCTCTTCAAAATCTTGAGGGAGATCTTCATCTGGGTTTCGATATCGATCAGCACCCTCAATCCAAATTTCTTTACACCGAAGTCGAGTGCGAAGCGATTGGATCACTGCAATTTCATAGTTGATTCGATTTACTCTTTCTATCCCTTTGCTGTCTGTCTCGACAATAACATCTTTCCATTTCGGCTGAATTACACCTTCAATGGGAACTTCATCTCCAGCAGCAAAATAACGTTGCCCACTTTCTCCATACTCTCGTATGAGTTGAATACCCTTAATAATCGGCTGATGAAATTGATTATTTGAGCGAAAAGTAAGGTTGTTTAAAATTTTAGAAAGTGACTTTCGATAATGCCCTTGGTAAGAAGAATGCATTTTTGTATAGATTTTTTCTTTGTATTCCCGATTATTTTTTGTCATGTCCTTAATAATATCTCGAATCATATCAGAGCTAACAATAGGGAATAAAGTATCTTGAATGACCCCTTCTGGGTGATCTACGGTTGCTTTTAATAAATTGACAATATGTCTATTTTTTCCTTGGACTCTTTCTAATTCTTCTACTGCTTCTTTTCGGGTTGTATTTTTGGCCTTATTTCCAAATTTATGCGTAATTTCATCCAATAAATCAGCTAAATAATCAATGACTTCTTCATGACGATGCGTAAATAAAATGGCAAGAAGGGTATAGCGAATGGGTGCAGGGTGTGCACGCAATTCTGTTACGGTTTCTGTAGCTGCACGGAGTCGATATTTCTTTACTAATTTCGGAGTCAAATGATGAAATAATCTTGGAGGAATGTGTAGGTGCCGAATAGCTAACAATTTTTTAACTTCCATTTCCATGGTACTTACACTTGGTTTGCTAGGAGAAGATAAAAGTTGCCGAAAAGTTAAAATATCTGATTCCTTTTCCTTATGAAACTCTTCTTCAAAACCTTCTACTGTTACTTCATCAGTAAAAGATTCCAGTAACGCATCTAATCTCGAACAAGTCCTAGAAGATAGCTGCTGATAAATCGATTGATATAAATCCTTTTCAAAAGTGTCAATGGAGGAATCGATCATACGCTTTAAACTTCCATTTGAAGGAGGTTCGACTTTCCACTTGCGAAACAGACTGTATGCCTGACTTTTTAAATAGTCGATATCATGTGTAAACTGAACTTGTTCGTTTAACCACTCTGTCAAAAGTTCGTTATCTTTTGCTGTAAGTTCTTGAAAATCAAAGAATTCTCTAATTTGTTTTCGATGATAAGTAAAGTTTCTTTCATCTGCTCCCCAACGATATTCCTCAAAGAGTGATGAAGATAACCCTAATTGCTGCCCTATAAATTCAACTACCACTTTGGGAATATCTTGTTTCTTGGAAGGAAATCTAGCCTCTTGTTGAAAGTACTTTAATAATATCGCAAATCCTAAACGACTTGCCCCTGTTTTATTACCAATTAGCTTTCTTTCAATGGGTAGTACTACAAAATGTTCTAGTAGCTCATCTTCATTCCAATTTCGTTTCATAAATAACCTTCCCCTAACTTTAGAATAATCACTCTTTTGAGTGTAATCTATTGATTAGAGGATGAAAACAATACTTTGCGGTCTAGAGCAGCTACCCTGTCACTAGGCCTACAAAGTGTAGGATTAGAAATTATTAGACATGGTATTATAAGCATCAAAGGTTTTAGCCACAGTTTTTTAATAGATGAAAATCCCCAATTGTATAGAACCATTATTTTTGCTGTCAATGATGTTTTAGAAAATATCCCAGATCGTCACAATTTCCACGATAAGCAGCTGCTCCTACAGTATATTAATGAATTTATTGCATTTTCGACAAACTTAGAAAAAGTACTAGTTCAAGAAGGGCTGATTCATGATGCCAGGATAACTTCATTAATCCATTTAATTGAGTTTGGTAATGATTTGTTAAATATTCGTAAAAGCTAAAAAAAATTAAGCAAAGAATGGAAGGTATAAAATAATGGCCGGCTGGAAAGCTAACTATCCCCAAACAATGCTACATGATTATATATTAATCTATTTCGTAGTGTTGGTCTTCTTATGGTATGCGATGAATTTCTCAATCATTGGATTCATTATATCGTTGATTGCTTCATTTGTAATAGTGGTGCTATTGTTTTTAAGTTATGAAAAAATGAAGGAAAGAAATAGAACGCCTAATGAAGGGGACTACTGGTATTTACATTGTGAAAAAGGTATCTACGAAGAGATTTATGTAATAGATGGTGTGGGAAGAAATAAATTCGATTCAATGAATTACCTTGAGGACAAGGGAATGAGTTATGAAAGAGCACGAGAATACTTGCTCCATTTGGGAAGCCTAAAGTATGAAAGAAAAATAAAATAGTAGCAAAAAATACATATACTCAATGTCCAAATTCTGTTAATATTGAAATATCAAGAAGCACTTGATCCATAGGGATGACCTATGAATCAGGTGCTTTTTTGTTTTTTAAGGCATAGAGGGGAATGGCAATGAAGTCTTTTCTAGCTTGAAAAATATTTTAATAAGGGGAATGAATTGCCATGATCGAACAGCTCCATGGAAATTTATTAGATTATAAATCTGATCTGTTAATCAATGCTGCTAACGGCAAAGGATGGATGGGTGGGATTTTCGGTCGATATGTTCCACTAAAAGGTGTTGCAGATACAATCCACTATAATGATCACTCAATTGAGAGGGAGGCTAAAATTATTTGCAGGTCAAGAAAGATCTGCCTGGGAGATATTTATATTACTGGCTCAGGAAGATTGGGGTTTAAAGAAGGTGTACTGCATGCAGTAACGATGCTAAAACCCGGGCAAAAAGCAGATATCTTAACGATTGAAAAATGCCTAAATAACATTTGTGCCTTTTGTGTTGAAAAAGGGATTCAATCTTCGACAATCCCTCTATTGGGCACTGGGACCGGTGGCCTAGATAAGGAGAAAGTAATGAAGATATTCGAAAAAAAATTAAGAAATCACTCCACTCACTTTAAAATTGTCCTTTATAAAAGATAGAATATCTTATTAATTGCAAGCTTATTTGAGAAAAGTGTAGCAACAGCTTTCATAATTGGATTAGGGGGAAGTAATAATGTTAGGGTGGTTACGGAAACGGAAGTATACATTTACAAAGGAAGATGGATTAAAAAGTATAGGAACAACTAAAGAAACTAATATAGATTTTAAGGAATATTTTTACGATGAAAGTAATAAATATTTTCAGTTGCAAGAGGTAGTTCAAGAAAACTTAGAATCATATACACCAGAGGAAATAGAAAGGCTGGCAGCTGATGTCTTATATTTATATTGTTGCTTCGTTAGAAATATCTCAACAATTAAAACAGAAAATATGAGCAAGTCAAATCTACATTTTCACCTTGCTGTTATTGGGAAGTTGTCGGATGCCACTCACAATATACCAGGCAGTCTAATTGCAGCAAGGTTGGGTAAAGCTCATGTATTGAATTACCACCTTAGTGAATTTTTAACGTTTCTAAAAATTTTACATCAAACTGAAATTATTCGACTAGATTATCATTACCATTGCCTTGATATAAGAAAAGAATGGGAGCATTTATATGTTTCTACTGAAGAAACGGCCTGAATGTAATCGGATGGGAACAGCAGCTGGCCACATAAAATACATTGTGTACTTAACAGCAGACCTCGCTAGAGTATTCCTTCCTTCAGCATGCTCCAGATCCGCTCCTCTCCCGCTTATATACTCTTTATATCCAGTTTTTTACTGTTCGTTGGCCCGTCGGTCCTCTTAAACCGCCCGCTTTTGACTTTGAATAGGGGGAGAGCTTTTTTTTTCGGACTCGCTGCAGGTTCCGCTTGCGACGCGCGACAAACCCCCACCCATTCTTCCGAGAAAATGGATCCGAAGGATTGGATGTATCGAAGGGATGGAATGGATCCGAGAAAATTGAATAATTCAATGAGTCCGATAAATGTAATGAATCGAATATATGGAATGGATTCGGAAAAATTAAATGAAAAAACGGGCTGTTCAAGGTAAAAAAAGCGGGAGAAGGGAGGATAAGCGGCATACAGTGTAGAAGAATACTCTAACGAGGTTTGCTGAATTTGAAAATAGTTTATAGTTATGATAGAAGGTGATGTTTTTAATGGAACAGCTGACGTTATTTGAGAGCGAGGAAGTCTCCCCTCTTTCGAAGGAAGATATGGTGTATCAAATAGGGGATGACGTGAAGGTGAGAAAGGTCCAGGAGAATGAACCGCTGGATCCAGAGGACTTTTATTATTTGAAAGACTTCAGCAATAAAAAAGGCATTATCCTTTCCGCTAAAACAAATTCTCAGGGGAAGGAATGCTATGAGGTTGGCTTTGACAGAGACGTGAAAGGTTACTTTTACAGCGGGGATCTGATTTTGCTGTAAGGGAGGTTAGTTATATGGAGGAAAAGCAAAGGCAGCCGGTTTCTATCGAAACCATTGGACTTAGCCAGAAGGAATTTAATACTCTTTTTATTTTAAAGACTTTGATGGAAAGTCCGAATTTCCCCAAAGCCCTTTATGAAGAGTTATCCGAGCGGTTTAGCGGTAAAAGGCATAGTTATGCTTACTTCTGCAAAGTGGCTAAAGAGCTGGCCGAAAGCGGGCATCTGCTCCTGGAAAAAGAGGGCTCCTTTAATGTCTACCACATTACGAAGAAAGGGGAATCCCTTTACCAGTGGTATCAGCTGACTTTCAAAGAACGCCTCAGTGAAGTGAAAATGGTCATCGACCGGTTTGTCTACGATCTGACCGGGTCCGGTGAGAATCCGCCGGTTGAGCATGAGCTACCGGATGAGCATCGAAAGTATTTTGCCAAATTGGTTTCAGTTATGGATCTAGTCCGGTATGTCACATTAAAAGCAGCAATGAAACGCGGCCACGTTCATATGGCCGGCATTGAGGATATTTTAAAACAAAAGTATGGATGGGTGACCAGTAGTGGCTATCACTATGAACTGGCAAAGGATATGGAAAGAAACGGTCTATTAGTTGGCCAGTGGGAAGGCGAAACCAGGACGAAGCGTTTGTTGAGAATTACGGAGGATGGAAAACATCACTATAAACAAATCGCGGATTCTGCAGCTGAAAGGGTCCAAACTGTACAACATTATTTAACTGCTGTCTTAAACTACTTGTAGTATTAGCTTACGAAAGTTATCTTAAAGCTTATTTGATGTAATAATCAAATACAAATTTCACCCTTTAGTAAAGAAAAAACTAAAGGGTGTTTTTAATCTCCAAAATATAATCCCATAACTCCTAATAATTGTTATAATTTAGGTAATTCGTATTACATACGATAAGGTTAACGAAACTAATTAACAGCGAATGGGGAAGGGTAAATGGCTACAAAAACTCGAAATAAAAACAAAAAAAAATCCTCTTTTAACGAATTTACTAGGGAATTGCTAATTAACGAAATTATAAACCTAGTAAATGTCTTGGAAATAAAAGAATTAGCGGGATGGGAGGATGTTCCTTTCACTAAAATATCTTCTTTAAAAGAAAATACTTCAATACTTACAGATGAACTATCAGTTTTACTTGATGAACTGGATAGTATATTTGAAAACAGAAGATTCAATGATCATTCTGAGATTGGTAATGACCAACCACATGTGGATGATCAAAAGTTAAGCAGTGTAACAATTGATAAGGAAGACCATTCTCCTGCTACTGAGCCATTTAACCATGAACCTGCCAATTTCCCATTACAGGATGCTTGGAGGTATAAAACTCCAAAGTTTGTTAGAGATTCGATAGAAGGATGGTATACATATCCCCCAGCTGATTTAGAGGAAGAAATTAGATGTTATATTAGGTACAAAACTTCTGGCAGCCTTAGAAATGAAATAGATGATTTTTTAAAAATTTTAGTAGGTCTTCAGGAAAAACAAGACGACTTCGAGGACTATGATACTTTTATCCATGAACCTGCTATTTTTCCATTACAAGATGCATGGCGCTACCAAACCCCCAAAATTGTAAGAGAATCCATTCCAGGTTGGTATACATACCCACCAATTGATTTAGAAGAAGAAATAAGTGACTATATTAGGTACAAAACTTCTGGCAGCCTTAGAGATGAGATTGATGATTTTCTAGGTACTCTTGTAGATCTGAGGTATTCAGAAAATGAAGAAGCTATTGATATTCTTGAAGTCATTGACAAGTATAAAGATGGAAGAATCAAAACCGTTGATCAAAAGGAAGCAAAAATAGATGACTCTTGGCGCAGTATGATTCCAGGAGTAGTTAAGAATACTGTAAGGAACTGGAGAAAAGAAGATATACACACTATATACGATCAAGCTAAAGCTCTGATCCCTACACATAGAAATGAAGTGATTCCTTTCATATCTGAAATGTCCCAAATAATTTTTGACCAAGATGTCAATCAAGATGAAGAGGATGAAGAAGATGTAATTGAATCCATTGATAGTGTGGCAGACAGTATCATGAGCTTAGTAGAAATGATTATTTTGCCACACCTTGAAGTTATAGATCTAATTCAAAAGAATGGGGGAAAAATCACATTTGCAAACGTTTGGAATAAACCATTCAATGAAAGTTTGAAAAATGAAGTGAAAGATAGGGATGGTTGGAAATGTGTTGTTTGCGAGTCTGAAACAGATCTCCATGTTCACCATAAGATCCCGCGTGAAAAAGGGGGAATTCACCACCCTGATAATCTAGTTACACTTTGTTCTTCCTGCCACGGAGTAATTGAAACAGCGGATATTAAGCAAGCATTTCAAAGGTGTTTAGCTAATTTTAAAAAAAATAAATATAAGCAACTAAGACCTCAGAATATAGGTATTGATAAAAAGCTGTTGCAGGAAGAGGTTGAAAATACATTAGATAATATCTTGTTTACTCTTAACCAAAAGGACGAACGTGCTTTAATGGAAGACGTTCTTGGAGTAATGCAGAAACTTGAATTCATTTTTTACAATAGATAAATCGTTTATACAACCTTAGTAAAAAGGGATAGATGAACTGAAGAATATATTTCATCTATCCCCAAATATACTATTATTTTATGATAAAACAATATTGAGTGCAGTTCTCATCACTAGTACAATAACTGAAACTTAGTGAAGTTCTATTATTCCCCATAAGCCTATTTTTAATATCTTGCAAATATTCATTTGTATCACCCAGATCAGAAGGGTCAGCTTTTACCTGAATTAAGAATTCAGCATTTTCGCTTAAAGTAAAGATTGGAAGTGTTTTAGTACTGTTTTTCGGTTTATATACTATACCGAGTTGTTCAGTAATATCATTATTGGTATTTTTATTTAAAATAACAAAAGCAGCATGTTTAGCCGGTAAGGAATCTTCAAATGAATCAAATTCTATAGTAGAATCCGCTTCCAAATATGTAAATTCATGAACTTGAATATTCTCTTTATTTCCTAATCGATTTGCTACATCCTCCATTTCTTGTTTTTCTTCCTTGTTAATAGGATGCTCCGCAATTACGATAAATTCTATGTCGGAAATATTTATTTCCTTCTGATTTAAAAGCTCTTTTAAATTTGGATTAATGGTTTTCGGTAAGTGTATGATTTCCAATATTAAGTCCCCATTTCTAATTTTTAATAGTTCTTCTTACCTGATTATAATGGTTAAATTTTAACAAATGGTATTTTTTCTCTTGATTTTGCAATAAAAACCATTTCCGCATATGATTGTTCTAATAATAAAAATGGAATATATCTACTAGTCTTTAAGGGGGAAACAATTGTGAATACTAATAAACCTGATATGAATGGGTTAGATCAATTAGATACAGCGGTTCTTTTACAGAAGATGATTGTGATAAATGGAATGATTAATTACGGTAACAAAGAGCAAAAGGAAAAAGGAAAGGTAGAATTTAAAAAGCTTGAGCCATTAATCTTAAATTCAGTTAATCTTGCAGCACTTGAACAAGCCAAGTTCGAGCTTAATATTACAAACCATGATCTTAAGCAATAATAGCTTAAGATCATTTTTACAATTTAAGCCAAATGAAGGAGAGAGTATGAATATCCCTTTTTGCTATCATCAACGAATCGAAATGTTTACAGACATTAAACGTGGCCACATTCATCTTTTAGAACTAACAGAAAATGAGCTGTCACATAATAAGTTAAAAAAATTAATACATCAAATTTCTGAATTAAACAATATAGCTCCAAGCCTTTTTAATTGGATCTACTATGGTGATGGTAAGGCTTATGGAGTTAGTACATCAATGATAAGCCACTTAGCCAGGAGCGATGAACGCTTATATTCACAATACAGAAAAAGAATGGTCTTAGCTGCACCATTTCGTATATTCTAAGATTGAAATCTTCAATTAATCTATGATAAAATATGGTAAATACATATTACTAAAAGCGGAAGAACCGCAATCAGGGATGAAACCTTGTTTGTAGTTCTTCCGTTTTTTATTAGGAGGAAAAATTTATGAACACAATTGCAAATGGACTTAAGAAAAAAAGAAAAGCTATGAATTTACTGCTTATTGAAGTTAGTAATCAATGTGGACTGCTCCCAAGTACCATTCTAAAAATTGAAATGGGTACCCACAGTAATTCATATGATATTCAGAAGCTAACTTCTTTTTACAGTAATTAAAGCCCGCTATTATCATTTTTTTTGATGATAAAAATTTAAAGGAGATATCATTTCATGGATGTTGAAACTAAATTTGATATGTGGGTTGAGGAAAGGGAAAATGAATTGTTTGAAAAAGAGAGATTTAAAGAATTAGGAAAACAGGAAGACTATATTTTTCAGACTTTGGTTTTTATGGGAAGAGCTTTTCAGCAAATGTCTATAGGATTTACAATTGCAGATACTCTGAATGAAATCCCTCAATCTATTAAGGAGGAAATGAGGGATCTAACAAGACGTTATCACGGATTACAGGAACAAATCCGCAGCCTTTCAAAGGAAGGAGGATAAACGTGAATGCTGCAGTTTTAGCAAACGGAAAAGTAATTAGTGCTTTTGAGTACCAAGAGGTAAAACATGGCCACAACATTTACTGCTTGGATAGCTCTTGCAAAGCTCCTGTGATTTTCGTTCCAGCTCAAGGCAGTGTAGCACCATACTTTAAAACAAGTGGAAAAGGGAAGTCGAAGCATACAGACATTTGTGGGCTTTCTAAAAAATTGAGTTTTGTAGAAACCATAGAAAAATGTGAGCAGTATCAAAATGATTTGCTTGCCAAGGACATGCAGCAGATTGTCATCAAGATGAATTTGAATAGAATTGATCCAGATTTTGAAGCTAAGGTCGTTGAGAGGGAACTACAGAATAAACCGCCACAGGCTATTAAAGTAAGGAATGATTCTTCCTTAACACCTAGCAGCATATCTTCACTTAAGTCTGTTGTAAAGTTAATAAAAGACCACCAACCGGATGTCCTGGCATCTATTATCATACATGTTAAAGGTAATAAAATTCCCTTATCACAGCTGATCATTACGCCGGAACGAGCCCATGAACTATTATGGGAGAATAAATCTCTTGAAAAGACACCATATTTTGTTTATGGAACAATAAGTAATTTTATTAAAAGAGAGAAGGTATACTACCTAAACTTTGAAGAAGGTAAAAATTTCAGCTTAGTAGTATTTGAGAAATATTTCCCTCATTTCACCTATACAGAGAATCAGCTGCTAGGTCATAAAGTCATGGCATACGGATTTCTAAGAAAAAATAAATACAATGATAAACAGTCTACCGAGATGATAATTAAGAGTAGTAAATATATCGAGCACCTTCCTATTGTGACCTAACACCATGAACAAAGCGATTCTCATAAAAAGAATCGCTATTTATTTTTGTTCCACCAGGTTAACCGCTTGATTTTGCATTTTTTTCGTGAAGTTCATCTACAGAAATTAGTTCAAGAATAGTACTTGCTTTTAACAATTGGAATAGCTTGAGAATATCTGTTTTAGTAATCGAGTTGTAATCATGAAATCCATGTGCAATTGAATTACGATTTAATTCTTTATTAAGTTGCTCTGGTATAAAAGAAAAAGTCTTTTGATACATTCGTAAAACAGATAAAGCGAATACCTTAATAAACTCGTCCTGTTCCTTCTCATTTTTTGCAATACTTTCAATTCTTCTATATAACTTCCTCGCTTTAGGCTTTTTATCTACAGATATATTCTCTTTAGTTAGATTACCGTCATACCAGGATGCAATAACATGTTCGAAAGCGGCAAATAATGAAAAGGCACATAGCTTATATAACCCAGATTTATAAGCACTATAGGACTCATCAATTAAGGAAGTATGTAATTTAAATATAGGTTCAGCAATTAGTTCTTTCACTATACCATCGAGATTAGCATCTACATGGTTTGATAGTTCTTTGAGTTCGATTTCTCCTTCATCAATACTATCCATAAGATCTACATCTAAGCACCAGTTAGAATTTTCTTGTTCTCTTAATAACTGGTCTAATTCCTTTAAACGTTCGGCTGCAGCTTCTTTTATACCTTCCCAATCAATATTCTTTAATGGCGCATACACTTTTTCCAATGTTTGCTGAATTCTGCTTTGAGCTTCAAAATACGGACCTAAGATACTTACTATCCTTTGCTGGGCGTCTAACATAGGTTCATATTTCTTCATTAACTCTTGTTGTGGAACTATAATAGGTTGATATAACTTTCTCATTTTTTCTTGCATCTCTATAATGGGCTCGATTTGCCTTTGAATTTTTTGTTGCAACCTTGTTGCCTCATCTATAAAAGAGGGCGGTATAAATTCTTTTAAAATATCATCATCACTATTATTTTTGTTGGAAAAATTATTTTCATCCACAGATTTCATTCCTCCTAGAATTTATTACTTAAAAGTAAAACTGATATAGCAATTCCATAGCTACAGCAATTTTCCCCTCTAATATTTTCATCATATACTCTTTCAGAAAAGATTCAACAAGTAATTACTGAATATTCTATCGTTTTTTACTCAGTAAAATTAGATGATCAAGGTATCAACCAACCAAAGATAATTTGCTTAAAACACGTTTCTCCGACAATAGTAAATATAATTTTTGTTCAATATTTTTTATTACACTCCACAAAGATAAAAATCAATACACTCCGGTAAGTCAACTTATTTAAAAATTGAATGATACACAATAGTCATTTTGTATCATTCGGTAATAAGGTCGTAACCCCTTGTGGCTGTAAGCCTAGACCGCTTATTTTACATATAGTATAATTTTTATATCGGACATATTGAAGTGCAATGTATGATTAAATGATACATATTGGATTTATAGATTGGGGGTAGGTAAATTGAATTTAGTTCAGCCGATACGGGACCTTGAAAAGATCCAAGAGGTTGCCACAATCTTGAAAAAAGGAAGTTTTCGAGATTATTTTTTGTTTGTTATGGGAACACAGACAGGTTTAAGGATTTCGGATTTGTTGAAGCTAAGAGTCCGGGATATAAGGAATAGAACTCATGTGAGTATTATTGAAAAGAAAACTAAGAAGCCAAAACGATTTTTATTATCTCCTTCTGTTCGGGTTATCATTAATGATTATATTGAAGAAATGAAAGATGACGATTATCTATTTCAATCGAGAAAAGGTTCCAACCAACCGATATTAAGGCAGAGAGCCTATGCGATCCTAAACGAAGCAGCCAAGAAAGCTGGATTAGAGGAAATTGGTACCCATACCTTAAGAAAGACCTTTGGCTATCATTTTTATCAGAGGAAAAAAGATGTTGCTATGTTACAGCAGTTATTTAATCATTCTGCTCCATCAATAACGCTTAAATATATTGGGATCACACAGGATTTGCAGGACAAAGCACTGGAAGATTTTGATATAGTCGATTGGAGTAATGTTCATTAAATTTGTAAAATCGAGGATCGCATCTGTAAAAAAGAACCGCAAGGTTCTTTTTTTTGATTAAGAAAGGTTAACAAAATCTACAAAATTCATCAAATATTCATTCAAGAATTAGAGTTACAATTTCATTAGGCCTTCCATATAAAGGAGATTCCATATGACTCATGAAAATTATATTGTTTCTATTTATCTAGAAGTACTAACAGGAAAAAGATCCAGATTCCCGATAGACACCTGGACCGGAACACCTGAAGGAAAATTAAATGCACAGCAATTACTCCGCTATCTAATTCTTGAAAAACTTTCAATGAACCGTAAAACTCTTTGTCAAACATTCAACCTCTCACTTTTGAAGGAATATAAATTAGATAGAGCGCTGCAAAAAGCGTATAAATACAATATTTTCCCTTATGTATCTGAAAGCTTCCCTGAATGGGAGTTAAATCCCTGGGAACTACAAAAAAGCCGGGTACCGGTAGGATTTTGGACAGAGGAACAGACCGCTAAAGCAACAAGATGGTTATTCACACAAAAGTTAAATTGGAGCAATGAGCAGATTGCAAATCATGTCTCAGGATCAACTTTTCATCGGAACAATTTAGGTAGGATGTTACAGCTAGTGTTTCATAACAATGCATGCGCTGCAGTCGAGCACGCTTTTCCTGAACATGACTGGACGTATTTACGGGAACGTGCTGGTTATAAACTAACGCTTGGACAAAGTAAGACAATACAATTCCTTTCCCAAACGGGAAAATACTCGCAGAGGGACCTTGCAAAGCTGTTTAACGTTTCACCAGGTTCGATCACATATGTTTTAAATGTTAAGCAATATGAATAGAAGCAATCATGCCCAGCAATAATATTTTTCATCTTGTTAAATAAATTGTAAGAGGCTATGATATTCATATATTGATTTTTACTTTTCAGCTCATACCAAGCGGTAAGAGTCAACTAACTATTAAAGCACTTTTCGAGTGTTTAAACGCCATAAAAAGCATTTGTGCCTTTTTTGTCGTTTAAGAACTGGAAAAGTGCTTTTTTGCGCTTATATTTACAAGTTATTAAACTTATATGTATAAGAAGATTTCGGAACTACTAAGGGGGATTTCAATGGACACTTTGCTTGGATTACTAATTACACCTACAACTTGGATTTTAATAGCTGCAGTTGTCATTATTTATTGCGTGTTGAAAATTATTAGAAATATTTATGCCACAGTTGTGGGCCTATTTTTTACCGGTATATGGATTTATAAAGCTTATCACTTTTTGATGGATAAATTTTAATCTTGCTATTAGTTACCTATAATTACAAACCAACATAAAAATTTAAGTCGTTTTATGAAACATCAAATAAAAAGGACAAGGAGTAGTAATAAATGAGGAGAATTACAAAATCCGTAGCAAATGAAAGGTATGTGGAAGGTCAGCAAGTTGTAATCGATGAACAAACTGCCTCCATTTCTTTATTACAAAGGAGATTAAGAATAGGATTCATTTCTGCAGTTATGATTATGGACCGCATGGAAGAAGAAGGTGTTGTTGGCCCCTATAATGGTCCACTACCCAGAGAAGTATTAGTTAAGAAACATAGGAGTGATAACTAGGTTGTCCTATTTAAAATGCCCACAGTGCCGAAATGTCCGTATGTTTAAGGATGGTAGGTGTTTGATTTGCAACTACATAACAAATGAGCGAAGGGCTATTGAAGCTATATATCCCAATAAGAAACATTCTTCTGAAACTGGAGCTCTTCAGCTTAAAACAAAACCTTACAATACTACGATAAACAATAGCAATCTAATAACTACAGCCTCGGTTATAATGGATACATGTTCTGGCTCAAATACGGGTTCTGATTCTAATTCTGGAGATTATTGACCAGATTCTCCATTTATGGTGTCGCATAGAAATTAAGCTAAACTCCGGTTAATACTATAACAAATTCTAAAATGGTTAGCCAGCTAGTTATCAAGGCAGACCGATATATTTATATATCCTCTGCTTTTTCTATTTAAATCGGGGCAAATTTGGTCAAGAGTATTTTATTCAAACTTTTTGTTTTTATTCTTCCAATAGTTTCACAATTTACTTATAATTAACATATACCAATCTTGTAACTTTATGTTAAACCCATGCGGGATTAACAATTTAAATTACTAAGCACTTTATTCAAAGTGATTAAATCTACTATTTTAGTAGCAATGGATTTAATCATTTTGAGTAGGGCGCTTTTTTTTATGGCCAAAAATTTTTAAGGAGAGTGGAAGTCTTGCTACGGATTCTATTTTATTCCTACTGGGCTTATACCGGTTTACAAGTTGCTGTTTATTCAATGTTGGGTGACTTAGGGAGCATGGCAGCAAACAGCATTGGAATGTTGCTATTTGCCCTATTAATTCAAAAATTGAAGAGGAAGGAGCAGGCAAAATGAAAAACGTACATGTTTTATTTGGTCCTGAGAGATATTTTTTGGAAAAGAAGAAACAAGAAATAATTAACAATACTATTCCACCGGAAGAAAGAGATTTAAGTGTAACTATTCATGACGCTAGAGAGACCTCTATTCAAGAAGCGTTAGATGATTGTCAAACCATTTCTTTCTTAGGTGGAAATAGGGTCGTAATTGTCAAAGATGCATATTTTCTCACAACTGAAAAAGCTCGCGAGAAAGTGGATCACAACTTGGATTCTCTCCTTTCCTATATGGAGAAACCAAGTGGAGATGCCGTGTTAGTAATTATGGTTCCTTATGAAAAATTGGATAACCGAAAAAAGGTTGTTAAAAATCTAAAGAAGTTGGCAGCTGTCTATGAGGCGAAATCGTTAAAAGGCGGCCAACTCTTTGATTGGGTGTATAAAAGAACCAGGGAACAAGGAGTCTCAATGAGCACAGAAGGAATAAATCTTCTTATCTCCTATATAGGTTCCAACCTGTATCAATTAGAAAATGAAATTATAAAGATGGCCTTACATATAGGTCCAAGTAATGAGCTAGAAGTGCAGCATATCGAAAACCTCGTTTCACGCACATTGGAGCAAGACATTTTTAAATTGATCAATGCCATTGTTTCAAAAAGGGCAGAAGAAGCATTCCTCTTACTTGAAGACATGTTCAGACAAGGAGAGGACTCTATAAAGATTATTAATCTAATCGCTCGCCAATTCCGCATTCTTTTTCAGCTACAGGAATTGAAAAAAGAGGGACTTAGTAATGGTCAAATCGCTTCCAAAATAAAGCTTCCACCTTTTTTGGTCAATATGAATATGAATTTATCTGGCCAATACGAAGGTAAAGAGCTGCTTGGAATTTTATCACAGCTTACTGAGCTAGATTACCAAATGAAAACGGGTCAGGTAAGCAAGGAACTTGCATTAGAATCCTTTATTGCAAAAATCGCATAAACCATACTTTGCATTCAATAATTATTGCCCATTTTTTAAGGAGGAATTTAAATGAAATACACTTACGAAGTTGAAATGAGTCCTTTAAGACATAGGATTATAGAGGAACAACAGAAAAAACAAGCACTAGCACTGGAGATTAAAAGGAGAAATCAAAAATCAAGACGTATAAAAAGGATGATTGGCAACTTGATTGTTGGGACCTTAGTTTCTGCAGTAATGGTAGGAGTGGTTTTATTAGGATCATTTTTAGATAGTGGATTATAAATCAAAGCCTCCCTTAGATAGGGGGGCTTTTTATCTACCCGAAATGAAAAAATGTCCTGATCTGAGTACCTAATCAAATATTAGTAATAGTTTTCGTATAGGTAAATTCCCCCTAATAATTACAAGTATTTCTAAAAATATGCTAGAATATAGGAACAAATGTTCTATTTTGGTTGTTTTTTTTCTTGAACTTGCTCTTTATTTAATAGGGGGTGTGTCTTAGTGGAAAAATACAGTAGTTTGAGCGAGTTTAAGAAAAAGAATACCGAATTTTTATCACAACCTATTGTACAAAGTTTTTTCGATGATTCTAGGAACCTTTCTCTCTTAGAATTATCTGTAGTTGACGGGGATATAGAGGCTCAAAATCAGCTGGATAGACGGTTTGTAGAGCACTTTTTTTTATGCCGTTTAATAAAATATATTTCTACTCTTTCATTTCGTTTTTCTATTGATTTTAATAAGCGCAGAAGGAAACAGAGGAAAATTTCCCGCTTCTAGTAGACCAACCAAATAATGAGAGTAATTCAACTATGTTGGATTATTTATCAGTCACACAAGAACAGCTTACTATTGTAAATGAAGGAGAATCTTCAAACATATTTGAATTAGTCGTAGATGAAGCCTTATATAAAATTCTTATGAAACTTGGTAAAAAAGAAAAAGAAGTAATCCAGCTTATTCTCGGGGATCAATTGAAACAGATTGAGATAGCAAGAATACTCAACGAAAGTCCTCAAAACATAGCAAAAACAAAGAAAAAAGCTTTAATGAAAATAAGGAAGCAATATGAAAAAAGGGGATAATTTAAGTGGAAAAATATATAGATAAAAAGGAGATACTAACCAAAGCACTTTTGATTATGAATCCAAAGATTAAGAAATCACTATTAAGTGCTGACTTAAATGATCGAGATGATTTGGAACAAGAAATTAAATTGAAAATTGTAGAAGCGGTTCTTGGCGGTAAAATAGACTTTCCTCCAACATTTACTGATTACTATGAGGTATTCACCAATAAAGCCATTCAGCAAGCTAACAACAGTTAGCTTGCTTTTTATATTTAGATAGCACTTAAAGGTTGATTTATACCTACGTTCCAACTCTTTATAGCTAAAGGGGGTGTTTGATAATGGAAATAAATTTTCCTCAAATTGTGGGAATTCTGGCTAATTTCGGATTCCCTGTTATGGTTGCCATTTATCTTTTAATTAGGTTCGAAAAGAGAATCGAGGGATTAACAGAGGCAATTTCCCAGCTGCAGCAATTTATGAAATCTAAATTATAATTTTTTAAAAAGGGTTGATTTTTTCTTTTGAATTTCTCTTTATATAGTAACAAGTTAATAACCGCGCGGGAAATTACTTGTACTAAAATTGTGGAGGTAAATATATTATGGCTATAACTGGTGGAAGTGAATATGCAGCTAAAATTACAGTTAGCTTGAGTCAAATAAGAAACATGCAACGAGCACAACAAGATATCTGGACTGAAGGTTTCAAAAATAATAATTATAGCAAGTTACAATCCCTATTAGGTACAACAGCCACTGTGTTAGGGCTAGTATTTGTGGCAAGTACTCCTGCAGGAATTGTAGCAGGTGTAACTGGACTAGTAGTGGGTTTAGCTCCAAGTGCTAAAAATACGCTCAAAAACTTGGTTTACAATGGATATTGGGAAATGGGTTACTTGGAAAGATTTATGGAGGATAATCCAAAATACGATTTAATGGAAGTTGAACTTCCATTTATAGAATATACAGTAGACGGTAAACGAATTCGATTTGTGACAGGTAGAGGAGTAATCAAACGAGTTCACTCCGGTAGTGGCTGGATTACCTTATAATCAAAAAAAAGAATGTTCGGAATAATAACCGAACATTCTTTTATTTAAATAAGTTTTGCATTTCCAACTTATTGTCATTGATTACTTTAAATTGGCTACTTTCCCTTGATTCAAAACTATAAATATTTATAAAATTATTATCATAAAAAGTTAATCCATACGTTTGCTTATTATTTTCAAATAGGGATATCCAATAAGATTCGTTGAAATCTTTATCTGATTGTTCATCTTTTCTTAATTCTATCTTAGAAAAGTCATCCATAATTTTTTCTATTTCATTTTTATCAGTCAGAATTATTTCTTTACTGTTTTTTTTGATCTCAATTGAAGTTATCTCTTCTACATTAAATATAACAATTTCTTCAAATGATGAACTTTTTAAAGTATAAAAATAAATGAATCCGAAAATCCCCAAAACTATTACCAGGGAAAAAATTATGGTTTTTTTCAAGGTTATCCCCCTTTTTTAAATACTTCATTACGTAAAGAATATTACTATGTCTTCATCCAACTATTGTAAGATTTTAATTAAGTGAATGTTTTAATAATATTCATTTTACCATAAATATCAAATACAAATATATTCTTTAGTTCCAAGGTATTAAGAATCTAAAGGTTTCCTGAACAATTCCTTGGCGTATGTTTTTCGCTTTTTGCTGGTAGTACCCCATACAAAATTTCAATTGGGCAAATCCTCTTTCATAAATGTTATCCCTCTTCTTCATGACTGCTCTCCCATGAGTACTAATAATTTGATTTTTTATCATAAGTCTATCCACAGAGAGCGGGATTTGGCCATTTCCATTCCTTTACTTGCCAATCTATATATAGTAAGCTTGAAATATATTACTTTTTTGTATTAACTTTACCCAAGCGGGGAAAGTATTTTATTTTTTTACACCCGTTGTAGGTTTGATTACTCAAATACGCATATCGTTTATTAGCAATAGCCCATTAGGGAAGTGTTTCTTAAAACATGACCTTAATGGGTTTTTTTATTTGTGCAAATACTTTTTTAGGAGGAAGTAGAATGTCAAAAACGTATGATGATGTATTAATGGATTGGATGTTTTATCGAGAGGATAAGCTGCAGCTCTTTACGGATATTAAGAACCATATGAAAGCAGTATACTTATCCGACAATAAACCAATGATTCTAGCGGTGTCGTTTGGAAAAGATTCATCCATGGTATTGACACTTTTTCTGGAAATGCTGAATAGCCTTACCCCAGCTGAAAGACAAAAAAAGGTGTATGTGATTTCTGCAGATACATTAGTCGAGACAGAATCAATGGCTTCGTATGTAAGAAAAAATCTTGAAGCAGTCGGAAGGATTGGCAAAGAATTAGGGATTGAAATTTTGCTCAGTGCTCCAAATCCAAAGGAAAAGTTTTTTTACAACGTAATTGGCAAAGGGCTACCTGCACCAAATGGCAAGTCCCGATTTCGATGGTGCAGTGGAAAGCTCAAGCTATCCCCGATGAATAGAACCATCGAATATATTCTTAAGCAATGTCCAGTTGATTTTGATGTTGTGGATTTTGATGCTACGCTCCTCATCGGCACAAGGTTGGACGAGTCAGTGGCCAGAGCAAATAGTATACGTAAGTTTGAGGTAAGTGATTATTTCTCCAAACACCATACCTATGAGAAATTACGAGTGTATACGCCTATAAAAACGATTACCACGTTTGATCTGTGGATATATCTTGAGAACTTTGTACAGGTGTTTCCATGGGGTGAACTTGTTTCGGAACTGAGAGCTATGTATGAGGATGGTAAGGAATGTCCGATTGTTCGTTCTGTTAATGACAAAGCCTGTGGCTCCAATTCCTCTAGAAATGGGTGTTGGGTCTGTCTAATGTCTGGACGCCGCGATGGCATGCTTGAGACATTAATAGAAAAGGGACATAAGGATGCTCCCTATTTAGCAGAATGGAAGGCATTCCTCTTTGATGTAGCAAATGATGTAAGGTACCGGGAGCCGCTTAGAAGGAAGGAATATAGATCCCATCTAAGTGGTGTAGATCAGGGGGAATACACTCCTATAACGATATTCGAAGAGTTGGATCCTTCTTCACACTATTATCATACATTCCAAAGGGCCAAAAAAGGCAATGAGAATGGAGAATTCCGTCCTGGCGGCTTTACTATTACATTACGTAAAATCCTTTTAGAGAAGCTCTTATACACCCAGGAAAAGGTAGGCTATACTCTCATCGAGGAAGAGGAAATCACTTCTATTCTTGAGGCCTGGAATGAGGATGGGTTTGAATTCTCCAGAAAAGAGCTCCAACCGGTCAATCATCAATATGATGGATCTATCGTATTTCATCCGGATTGGACCCTTAATACTAAAGAAAACTACAAATCCAAATCCCATTTTCTATGTGGAGTACAAGTTTAAATTTGGTTTTGACGATATGATTGCTTATATCAAAGAAAGGCAACAATTCATGAAGGATCAAATTTTTTGCTACTTTGATCATGATGATTTGGTGGATGACGGTATAGTTTGGAATAAAGCGGTCTTTGTAGTGGCCCGGGAAGATATTCAAACACAAAAAGAGGCGGATGAATATGTAGCTCGCTGGCTTTACATTGATGGTGCAGAAGCACTAGGAGCAGACGGAAAGCCGTTCAATAAGATGGTCGGGAAATCAAAAGATGCTGCTATTCATCACTTGCTGATCGACACCCTTTATGAAGGACTTAAATTAAAAAAAGAAATGGCCAGCTAAGGGCAAAGACTGAGGGAGAGAATTTATATTCTCTCTCTTTATTATTTTTCAGGAGGAATCGTAAGAATGAATTGGTATTGGATTTTTTATAAGGTAAAGACGAATCGATATGTCATAGTATCCGATGAAGATTGCAAAAGAGGGGAAATGTGGGATCTCTTACAAGACGGATACGATATTGTGTGGGATAGCGCCATAAATAAAGAAATGGCTAAAACACATGTTAAAGAACAAATTGATGCATACTTGGATGCTTATCAAAAAGATTATCCATTGGTGCGGCTCCCATTAGAGGATCCTCAGCCGCTCACACTCGAAAATATACCAATCAGCTTTAAAGAAGCAAAGAACTTTATTGATCAACATCACAGGCATTGTGTGGCCCCTCACGGACATAAGTTCTCGGTTGGTCTATGGGATACAGACGTACTAGTTGGTGTTGCGATAGCTGGCTTACCAATAGCCAGGCACAACAACGATGGATTCACCCTTGAAATCACCCGCTGCTGTTTAAAAAGCAGTATATATAAGAACGGAGTATCAAGGTTGATCAGTTCAATCTATCAAGCTGGAAAAGCCATGGGGTACCGGAGGATTGTCACCTATACACTTGATGAGGAATCTGGAGTATCCCTAAGAGCTTGTGGATTTAAACTGGAAGGCCTTAGCAAGGGTGGTTCATGGAATAGTGCAGCCCGCCCTAGAATTGATAAAGGGCCCACGGGACCAAAGAAAAAATGGGTGAAACAGATTAGTTAATATGTAATGTCATTCAAAAATAAAGCTTAACCCATGAACACCATTTAAGGGAGGAACACGAGATGTTCATTAAAGAAAAGCAAGGATTTAAATATCCATTTCAAACTACTAAAAACGGCATTCCTTTAGCTGACCTGGCAGATAATCAGACCACTATAAGTTTAGTTGCTGAGGATGAAAAAGATAGTTTCTTCTTTCGTTCTTTGGAGAAGCAAGGAATCTATTTAAATAACTCACAGCTTCAAGCAGTTAGAACTACCGATGGCCCTGTGTTAATTATTGCGGGAGCCGGCAGCGGCAAGACAAGAGTCTTAACATGTCGGACAGCCTATCTTCTGACCTTTAAAGACGATTTAAAGCCAGAAGAGGTCCTCCTGGTGAGTTTTACAAGAAAGGCAGCCACTGAAATGCTAGAGAGAATTAAACTTTTGCCAGGACTTAGCACCTCCATTGCAAATCGTATAGTTTCAGGAACCTTCCACTCCATTTTCTTGAGATTGTTGAGATCCCATAACTACAGGGCCGATATACTTTCAAATTCCAAATACCAGGAAATCCTTATGACTCAAATACTAAGGGATTTATCGCTGGTTGATAGTTATGAGCCGGAAAGTTTGCTGAGCTTAATTTCACATTATAAGTCACAAATGATCTTGCCCAGGCACCTAGAAGTAACAACACCAATAGAAAAAGAGATACAGCGTATATACATGGCTTATGAGCAGTTGAAGGAAAAGAAAAACTTAATGGACTTTGATGATATTCTTTTAGAGACCTATTACTTATTAAAATACAATCACGAGGTAAGAGAACAACTGCAAAACCGCTTTAAATACATTTGCATTGATGAATACCAAGATACGAATTTAGTACAACACGAGATTATGAGGCTATTATTAAATAAATCTCAAAATCTACTTGCAGTTGGGGATGAAGATCAATCCATCTATAATTTTCGATCCAGTTCTCCTGAATTCATTTTAAACTTGAAAAAAGAATTTCCGAACCTAACCCAAATAACGCTTGATACAAACTATCGTTCTACTAACGCGATTGTAGGGCTGGGTAATGATCTCATTAAACATAATACCAAAAGAATTGGGAAAGTATTAAAGGCTACTAAGGAGGCTGAAACAACCCCCATATACCTGAGACCGAAAGATTCTGATCATGAAGCAAAATTAATTGTCGATAATATTGTAGCTGATACCCAAAATGGCAACCGACGATTCAAAGACTACACAATTCTCTATAGAATTCACAGTCTGGGACGGGCAATATGGGATGAATTAGTGCAGCGTGAGGTACCTTTTGTTGCACATGGAGTAAAACAAGTATTTTACCAGAATCATATTGTAAAACCCGTGTTAGATCATTTAAGACTATCATTAGACCCAAATAACTTAGACGCAATCTCTGGGATAGCACCTTCTATGTATTTAAGTCGTGAGAAAGTGAGTCAACATATTACATCGAACTCTATGGAACAAAAGACGGCAAATAACCTTTTACTTCTCCTAAGGTTTCCCGGGTTAAAACCTTACCACCAAGGAGAAATATTAAATCGTGTGGAGCATATTCGCAACTTAAAAAATATGGCACCCAAAGAAGCCATTAAGTTCATACGGAAGGGGCCCGTTAAATACGATGAGTTCCTGAACATGGATGACCGAAAGACAATCACTCTTCATAAAGAATTTTTAATTGAGACTTTAGATGAATTAGAGTCAGCTTCTGAAAAATTTACTCGAGTAGAGGATTTCATCCATTTCATTGATACCATTATTGAAAAGCATAGAGATATGGAGGATCTGAAGAAAAATCCAAATGCAGATGCAGTTCAATTAATGACGTTACACTCTGCTAAAGGATTAGAATTCCCTTGTGTGTTCATTATTGGGTTTTGTGAAGGAATCATGCCTCACAAAGCTATTGAAAATGCTGAAGATCAAAAGGACCGGGTAAACGCCAATACTTATGCTGAAGCACTTGAAGAAGAAAGGCGCTTAGCCTATGTGGGTGTTACACGAGCTGAAGAAGAACTTTTTATTTCTTCTCCCAAAAAGTATAGAGGTAAAAATGTGGAAATAAGTAGGTTTTTAAAGGAAAGTTTCCAAGAAAAATAAGAAGTAAAAGCGGGTACATTAGGGGGGCCGCTTTTACTTATGAGAAACGAAAAAATGCTCAATACACTTTATTTCTCCGCTTATTTCCTTTAAAATAAGAAGAAAGGTAATAATTGGAGTTATATTTTTTTAAAAGGGCTGATAAAATGTCGATTGAAAAAGCCATTGGCAGTGCGAAGGCATCTTTAGCCATATCAGGATTATTTTTAACTCCAGCAGAGGAAATGTTAATAAAGGAAAGTTTGGAAGGTAAAATAACTGAAGAAGAGTTCCACCAAAGAGTTCTCGGATTGTTGCACAATCCAGATAATTAGATATCTAAGTTTTTGATTAAACATCAAAAGTGTTTTATATTATTTCTGTCAAATATAATTTAATAATTTCAAGTGAAGAGAAGCACTCTCCTACAACCATGGGGAGTGCTTTTTGTTTTAAGGAGGGAAAATGGATGAATCTTTTACAACATGCAGGTGAACCTTTTGTACTTCAAAACCTAGAAACCTATTCACAAAAAGAACTGATACTGCTTGCTGGCAAAATATTAGACAAAGAATGCAGAGGCTGTTTTGTCATGAAGCAAATGAAAGCGGAGAAGAAAGGGGACGAGGAAAGGTCCAGGTATTGTCTTAAACAATGTCAAATTTGTATGGAAATGCAAAAGATAGGAGCACTGCTATCCAAGCCGCAACCTAAGAAATAACGATTAAGGGAGTTACTTATGACCACTACTTTATTTATTTGCGAAAAGCCCGACATGGCCAGAAATATTGCGGCTGCATTATCTCAACAGACTACTGAAAAGAAGGGATATATCGAAGGGGATAACGGACACATTTATACATATGCTATCGGACACTTATTGA
The DNA here is from genome assembly GCF_017303275.1 of Bacillus sp. NTK034. Taxonomy (GTDB): domain Bacteria; phylum Bacillota; class Bacilli; order Bacillales; family Cytobacillaceae; genus Cytobacillus. The sequence goes on from NZ_JAFKOJ010000014.1 coordinate 46,680, forward strand.
GTCTGGCCCCGCCTGAATTCTACAATCCTGAACTAAAGAAATGGGCAATTGAAACCTTACCTATTATTCCGGAACAATTTAAGCTTTTGCCTATCCCGGGAAAAGAAGGACAATTGAAAATAATCGACTCACTTATTAAAAAGGCAGACATTGTAGTCAACTCTTGTGATAGTGCAAGAGAAGGAGAAGTAATAGCCAATTATATATTTATCCACTTGGGCATGAAAAACAAACCAATAAAACGATTATGGACATCATCCTTAACAGAAGATGCAATCCGACGCTCCTATCAATCCATGAAAGACGGGGAGGAATATAAAGGTTTATTCTTCAGCGGATATGCCAGGGCACAAGCCGATTGGCTAATTGGTATGAACGCTTCCAGGATCTATACATTAAAAAGCAATGGTGAAAAATTTACAATTGGAAGGGTTCAAACACCTACACTGGCCATGATTTATGATCGGTGTGAGGAGCATTTCAATTTTAGTAAAATTAAATATTTCCCCGTAAAAGTATTATTCAGACAGAATGATGAGGAGTACGTAAGTTACTGGGAAGGGGAAAAAATCAAAGATAAAGTGCAGGCAGAAAAAATAGCAGCAAAAGTAAAAAACAAACCAGGTGTTGTTAAGGATTTCGAGAAAAAGAGTGAAAAGAAATATGCTCCACCATTGTTTAGCCTTTCATTACTTACAAAAGAAGCTAATAAAAAATATCCTCTAGGTGCCAAGGAAATCCTAGCAATAGCTCAATCACTTTATGAAAAGCATAAATGTATTACTTATCCACGAACATCCAGCTCGTATGTTACAAAGGACGATATTCCGGTCATGCACCAAAGTTTAAAAGCATTAGAAAATTCTCCTTTTGAAAATGAAGCTAAGGGAGCCGATCCGACCCTGGTTCATACAGGAAATAAAAGAGTGTGCAATGAAAAAGGCGTGACAGATCACCATGCCATATTACCAACACATAAAATTCCTAACAACCTAAGTCAAAATGAACAGCTGATATACAACATGATTGTTAAAAGATTTCTTTCACAATTTTATCCTCCTGCCCTTTACGATAAATATGCCATACTCACAGAAGTTGAGGGAGAAATTTTTAAAACCACGGTATCGCATTTATTGTCGGCCGGTTGGAAGGCTCTTTTCCTAGAAGAAAAGGAAGAACAGAACATAGATGAGACGATTCTAAAACCTATACAAATAACAAAAGAAGAGCCGGTATTATGTATTGATTCCGAAGTACTCGAAAAAGAAACATCTCCGCCACCTTTATTTACAGACGGAACATTGGTAGATTCGATGAAAAAAGCTGGCAAGAAAGTTGAAAACGATGAATTAAAAGAAGTACTAAATGCGTTTGAAGGTGTAGGAACTGAGGCAACAAGGGCCGATATTATAAAGAAATTAATAGATACCGAGTATATTTCGTATAAAGGGAAGTCATTGCTAATTACCGACAAAGGGAAATTTATTATAGAAACAATTAGGGAGACTGATATTAAATCTCTAACTTCAGTGGAATACACAGCTGAATGGGAAAAACGTCTAAATCTTATTGCTAATAATCAATACTCCCCACAAGAGTTTATGCTGAACGTTAAGAAATTTACAAAAGCCATCATAAACGAAGCGAGTAAAATGGAATCATTATATAGAAAGGAAATTCAAGTTCTCGGTGACTGTCCTGTTTGCGGGGGAGGAAAAATAGTCTCAGGAAAAAAATCTTATGGGTGTTCAAATTGGAAAGAAGAAGGGTGCGAATTTAAAATCTGGAAGAAGAGTTTTAATAAAACTATCTCGGAAAAACAAGCACTCTTACTCCTGACTAAAAGAGAAACCGGGGTATTGTCCTTTACAAGTAAAGAAAAAGGTACTAAATTTAGCGCAAAATTAATCTTGGATGAAAACAATCAGGTGAAACTAAAGTTTGCTAATGAAAGCAAAGGAAAATAATCACAACCCAGTATGGAACCATATGGAATTTGTACTAAATATTTCAATATGGGAAAATAAAAAAAAGCAGGAGGTTTGAGCTATGAACTTAGATAAATATCCAAAAACAAAAGAGCTTATTATAGATGTTAATCTTGAAGATCAAGTTGACCGCATTAAATGGCTGCAACTTTCCAAGGAAGAAGCTGCAGTAAGTCTTGCAAAGACTTATCTTGTAGCATTATTAAGTATTAACAGCAATCCATTTTCTCAGAAGAAGGCATCATCTTTGGCGGATCAACTATATTTCTCAGTGGGGTATAAATTACATGGATTTGCAAAAGCACAGGGGAATGATGAATTAAACTATGATTCTGATGATGTGGCTAAATTGTATAAACACATTTCCTTTAGTGGAGTCAAATATAGACAGCAACAATTAAAATCTTAATAATCATGTATTAATTAAACAATTGGAAGGGAATAAGAAATGGCTAACAAAGAAAATACATTACAAAGCCAATTTAGCAAAGAAAACATTATGTCATTAAAGAGCCACATCAGCCGCTCGATTAATGAATACTCGACTTATATTGTGCAATAAAAAAAGTAATAGAATTATCCTTATCTATTACTATAGTTAATAGCTAATCAAAAAATTTCGTTAGAACTCTAACTGACACATTAGGGTTCTTATCTTGAAATCCACGCATAACGCACATTGGTGCTTCAGCGACTAAATAGGAGGTGTATATCTCTCTTGGATGGGTGGGTATAACCACAACGATGAAGCCATGCGTGAAAGAGTGAGCCGGTAAGGTTTAAATTAGATATAACTAAATTATCAATGGCAATCGGGTTTATCTTGACTGACAGTGAAACACCTTTTATATTATCGCTCGTCCTTGCAAAGGCAACGACCATCGGTCGTGCTTCAATTGGACTGTAACAAATAAAAGTTTTCACTTTACCAAAACCATTTTCTCGAAAACGGAAAGTCAAAACGTCTATTGCATAATTCAAAGCGTCAGCACCACTTGTAAAGGGAATACCTCTAAACCACATTGGTGTTAATTTTCTTTCTGCGTATTTATTTGTGCAGGAAGCAAGTTGGGATATTCCAGTTGCAGCTTTTTGCACATAGTGTTGCTGCCAAAAACCAATGATAGTAACAATTAGATTTCGAATTCTAGTTTTTTGACTAGTTGAAAATCGATTATCCACGCAAAAGAACAATTGAGATGGAAGATCTGGAACCCCTGGTGGTTGCGGCAAGGGAACCGTTATTTGTTCGTATGTGGGACAATCTCTTTTATCACCCATAAACATAAAAGCCACTCCATTAATAATTATATGCATTATTAGGTTATGACCATCTAGCAAAATTGCTTGTACATTTGACCTGGAGAATATGTCCTTTATTACGCAGTTCGATCATGATCTACAGGATACAAAATGATAGAAATTTCCCCCTCAAGGAAACCTAAGAGTAAGGGAATATACTAAAGGAGGAATCATCATGGATGAAAAGGAACTGCAAGTTTTAATACAAAATCCGAGGATCTACAAAGGGTTATACGGATAGCTGCAAAGCAGATTGACAATCCCGTATTAACAACTTCAATTGTTATTGAATTAGAGAACTTTATTGATTTTCTGAAAGAAACAGAATAAGGAAGATGTTTCGCAGCAGTCACATGAAGAATACAAGAAAGGAGACTTACTAATTGAAAAAAATGAAAAACGTCCATTTACTTTATTTCTATTATTGTAATAGAATGCCACCGATGCATATCTCATGAGAAAAGGAAACATAGGCCAATCTGAAAGTATTTGTACAAAGATTTCTCGATATATCATAAGGTCAAATTTAAATACCATTAGACAAGAGTCCTCTTTAATATAAAGAGGCATTTTTTTGTTGCAGAATTAATAACTATTACAAAACACGTTCAAAAAATATACTTTTTCCAAAATTTGAAAGAATAATCATCTTATCCCCCTTTACTACTTATCATAAAAGAATATACTTATGATAGAGAGGTTTAAAGGAGAAGATGTATGTATATTGATAAAGTAAAAGTTGGACAAAACATTAGAAAAATAAGAAAAGCAAAAGACATGACTTTGAAAGAATTAAGTTCTAACATTTGCTCCATTACTAAGCTGTCCAACATTGAAAATGGAATTGGGGAAATATCTCTAGATGATTTAGAAAAATTTTGTATAAAATTAAATATTTCCATTCAAGACTTATTACCAAAAAGTGAAAAGTTTTTCTTAGATCAATCAAGAGTTGCATTTGCAAAAATAGAAGATTTTATTCGAATGGGTTTTCATGATATAGCGGAAAGCAAAATAGAAAAATTAGTTTATGATGAAATGTTACTTCCATTGCAAATTAACTACCTTAAAGCATTAAATAACTATGAAATTAGGAATTATCATTCAGCAATGTATTTTCTTTTTGAAATGATAAAGGAAAAGCATTCTATCGAATTAGAGAAAGAGTTAATTTCAAAAGCTTTTAACCTTATTGGGATTATTTATAACAAATTAGGAGACTACTCTTCCGCCCAAGAAATGTTTGAAAAAGCCATCAACAGTTCGACTAATAAACAATGGACCAATTTAGTTCTATATAATCTAGTTGTGGTTTTTGCAACGAAAGGACAAGTAATTGATGCCAGATTTAAAATTGGTGAGATTATTTCTAGCCACTTTCCTTACCAACAAAAGATTCGGTATATTTCGACTATACTTGATGTGTTGGAAGGGGATTATAATCAGTCTATAGAAAAAATCTTTGAATTAAGAAATGAGTTTTTTCAATTAAAGGAATTTGATTCTTTCTTAAGAACAATCATATTTTTCATTTATATTTACGACAAGCATCCAAAAATATTTAATAATTATCTAATCGAGGTAGAGTCCTTTATTTTGGATATGTCAGAAATAAAGAGAATACCAGAGAATACTAATCCTATTTTAGTTGCAAATTTACTTCAAACAATGACCTTGCACTTCTTAAAACAAAAGGACCTTAAAAAGGCTGATCAATATCTAAAACTCGCATTTGATCTAGCCGAAAAACATCCTAATGAAAGTATGAATGCCATTACCTATTATTTAGCAGCAATCATACATAATCAATCAGAATCTGATAAAGAAACTCAATTAGTCTATTTAAAAAAGGCATTAAAGCAAATAGAATTCGGTCAACCTTCAGTCTTAAAAGGGTTAATTCTATATGAATTGGCGAAGATAGAAGAGATAAAAGATAGTTATTGGAAGCAAGCAGCGGATAACTTTTTTGATTCCATGCTCATAAATAACTACTTCAACCATATTAATCTAAGTATGTTAATGCCTCAAATGTTATATTGAATTTAACTGAGAATAAGGGCATTCTTAACCTTATTATTTACTTAGTGCTAAAATGTTTTTAGTGAAAAAAAGACACAAATAGCGACATAGGAAAGGTGTTTAATGATAGTGAAAGTATATACAGTTAAAACACATAAAAACGAAGTTGTAGTAATGACAGCTAGCAAAGCAAAAGCACTTTGGTATCTTGAAAAGGGGTTCATTGTTGAAGTTTTGTAGTTCTCAGTACGCTAATTTAGCGAAAGAAAATGAGAGACGGGTAGTTTGCTGCCACAAGTCTCTAATGTTCGTTAATTAGTATTAAGTTCTTATTCCACTTTGATTTATTCTCATAAAATGGTAAACTTAGATTAATTAAATAAAACTCAAAAGGGAAGAACCCTATAAGCGTGATGCTTGTATGGGTTCTTTTTTTTGTTTTTGAATAAAAATTCAATAAAACAGGGGCGGTATTCCATTGAAAAAACATATTATCATAATTAGCTCAACCATTTTGATTACGTCAATTCTGGTTGGCTACCCTAAGGTAAATGCAGAAACTATAGAATCAATAAAAAATCACAAACAGAAAATTACAGAACAACGCTCCCTTATAAAAAAGGGTATAGAAAATGCTGATAAAGAAATTGCAGAATCAAGAAATATGCAGACGCAGCTGAAAGAACAACTCAACAGAATAGAAAAAGCACTTCAAGATAACCAGAAAAAATACGACCAAACAAAATATCAAATAAATAAGGCCTCTGAGGAAAAAGAGAATCTCACGAATGAATTATTATTGCTTGAGACTAAAATTGTCGAGAGGAATAAGATACTTAAAGAGCGGGCCCGCAACTATCAGCAATCAGGAGCAAGTACATGGTTCTGGGATATGATACTTGATGCTTCCGGAATAGGCGACTTTGTTTCGCGTTTAACAGCTGTCGCAACTATAGCAGAAGCGGATCAAACCATTATTAAAGAGCAAGTGCATGACCAAGAACAGGTAATGTTAAATAGAGTTTTGGTGGAAAAAGCATTGAAGGATTTAAATAGCGCTAAGATAGAGCTTGAAGAAATTTTAAAGGTTGTTAAGGATCAGCAGGTTCAAAAACAGGACGTCCTGGCCCACTTGAAATACAAAGAGGAACAACTTAATCAAAACAAAAAAGATTTAATCAACCAAGATAATAATTTGGCAAATGAAGAAACAAAGCTGCAGCAATCAATTACTAGTGCTCAGAGCGGAAGTCCTTATTTCACTGCTGGAGGAAGTATTTCTGTTTCTGGAATCCCTACAGAATATATGACTTACTATTTAGATGCTGAAAAAAAATATAACATCCCGTGGCACATTCTTTGCGCTATTCACGATATAGAAACAAATTTCTCAACAATTTCTCCAATGGTTTCGTCAAAAGGTGCATTGGGGCACATGCAGTTCATGCCAAAAACGTGGGAAGACTTTGGAATAGACGCGGATCAGGACGGTAAGGCAGATCCTTTTAGCTTAGCAGATGCTATTGCCTCTGCAGCTAACTATCTTTCAGTACATGGCTTTAACAAGGACCCTCGAAAAGCTATTTGGCATTATAATCATGCCGATTGGTATATTAATGAGGTCATGCAAACATCCGAAAAATACAAAGCCTCCTACTTAGCTTCAACTACAAATCTTGAAAGTGTTGTAACTGTAGGAAATAAATTAATTGGTAACTCTGTTTATGTATTTGGTGGTGGAAGAAATGAAAAGGATATTAACAATGGCCGCTTCGATTGTTCAAGTTTTGTCCATTGGGCCTTTAGTCAAGTAGGAATCTCTCTCGGTCCTCTTACTTCTACCACAACCGATACCCTAAAAAATCAAGGCGTTAGAATTACCTTTAATGAGATACAATCTGGAGATTTAGTTTTCTTTGATACATACAAAAAAGACGGACACGTTGGTATATATGTTGGCGATGGAAAATTCATTGGAGCTCAAAGCACCACGGGAATAGCCATTGTCAGTATGGAAACAGGATATTGGAAAGAAAAATTTAATGGTAGAGTAATCCGGATTAAATAAAGAAAATCTAATATCAATTTCTTTTGTAAAAACCAAATATAATACCTTTATTTCCCTATTACTAAATGATAGTATTTTCTTATTACCAATATTGTGTAGAGGGAAGAACCCGAGAAGCTATTAGGCTTTTTGGGTTCTCTTTTTTGTGAAAGGAAGTGCTCAATAGTAAGGATTAAATTCATACTTCATAGCTATGAAAAATATTGCTATTCCCATTATTACTTCAGTGTTTATTTTAACTCTTACGTTATTCACCCTTTATTCCTACGGCATGTGGGATCAACTAGCTGTATCTTATTGTCTTATAAACATTTCCTTCATAGGACTTGCTTGGTTGCTATTTCTAATAAAAAAAGCGAGTGGTAGAAAAACCTTTTATAAACCTAAAGGAAAGCAGGTGTAGTTAAACTAAATGAATGACCGAGATATCCAAAGAAAAATTGAAGACAAGCGCGCGGAAATGTACTTGGCTGCAAATAATTTAGGTTTAGACAGTTCAAAAGTGGTTAAAATTAGCGAAGAGCTTGACCACTTAATTAATCAATTTAATTCTAATAGGTTCCTAGATAGAGGTTCTATAAATATATCTAAAAATAGTGTATAAAAGGTAGGCTTTATGACGATTATATTAAATGAAAACATCACTAAAATGATTACTGAGGAAGAATTTACTTTTTTGGCCTATGAATTTATCCGTTTAGTCGATGATTATATCAAGTGTCAATGCACAGAAACCAAAAAGTTCTTAATACAGGATATAAATTTAATAGGTGAGGCAATGGATTTATAATCTAATTTGGAGGAAGATATATGAATAATAGTGAACACTTTAATTTTTTTAGAAAGTCAATGATAAAATCCCTTGAACAAATGAACATCGAAAATTTCCATATTTATAAGCAATTATTAACTAAGCAACTGCAGATATGTGAAAATATGGTGGATATCCAAAATTTCCAATCGGAACATCAAATATCATTAGTTAGTGATACTTCCAAGGATCATGACGTACTCCCAGAGGTTATAGAGCAAACTAAAAACATAGAAACGTCACCACAAAAATATCGATTTGAGCGTAAACTCAGAGGTGGCTATATCCAAGAAATCGATGGGTACGTTCCTGAAGGAGTAGTAAGGAATTTAGAAATACAACATGGGGATTATTTATATGCTGTAGAAGTCGAACCGGGTTATCACCAGAAAAAAAGGTTTGAATACAGCATAGCTGAAAAAGGGTTAGGGATAGAACCTTCAGATCGAATTCAATATAATTATTGTCCTGTAGAGATGGAAAGCGGGAGACTAGTTGTAAAAAAGAACTTAGATAGTGGTGAAGATATTCGGCTAGGTGAAGTAGCTTACACAGTTATCCTCAATGAAGATGATATCCATTCATTAAATATAAAAGAAAATGATATCGTAGATATTGCATTTCCCATAGATAAACCTGAGGCTAATAGAATTTTATGGCGACATAACACAGAAAATTACGATAGCTGGGTTCCTCCGCTGAAATCTGGCCATTATAAAAAGGCAAAGCAGCAGGGCACTACAGAAATTATAAATAAATGTAACCTAGACTTCGATAGTAAAACTATATTAGTTGTAGGATTAGAAGCAAGAAAATCTGTCTTTGAAAAAGAAATTGATGCTAGGGGAGGGACCATGATCTGGGCTTCTGGTAACGAAGAACTATCAAGACTTGAGGCAATGGTAAAGAAGTCAGACTTAGCTGTTATTATCATTAGTCATGTAAGCCATCGAGGAAGTATAGAAACAGTGAAGTATTGCAAGAATCATGGTATACCTTTTACACCTGTTAAAAGCAGAGGTGTGGAATCTTTAATAACTGCCATTAATGAATCTATACAAGAAACTACTCACATAGCTTAACTCTTCTATTATCTACTAAGTCATATTTCTTTTTAATATCTTAACAAATAAGTCCTATAGCGCATTATAATAATATATTTACCGACCGCTTAAAAAAATCTTTAGCGGTCTTTTACATTTTTAGGTACAAGTTTGAATTGTTTAATGCTGGATAAATATTTATAATATTACATAAATAGGCCTAATGGCATAAGGGGACAAAACGATGGAAGAGTATAGCTTTGGAGAAGTGCTGCAAACTCTAAGAAAGAACAAAAAATTTACTATTAGGGAGATTTCAGAAGGGATATGTACAGATAATGAATATAGTTTATTTGAACGAGAAAAAAAATATCCTACTCTAGACCAACTATATTTAATAGCCGAAAAACTAGGTACCAATTTAGCAGATATTATGAAAATGATCACTAAGAGTAATGATAATTATGTGAAACTAATAATAGACCTTATAAACAAATATAAAAGAGAAAGGGAATATGAAAAAGTCTTTCAGATTACACAAAAGGAAAAGAATTCTCATATATTTTCATCAAATAAACTGAAACAATTTTTATTATGGAATGAAGGAATATGTTATTACTATTTACATGACGAACCAGAGAAAGCTGTAGAAACTCTTTATGAAGCCATTGATTTGACTAATCCACAGCGTAAAAGTTTGAACGAAAGTGAAATTGAGATATTAACGAGTATCGCAATGATTATATATGAAACCAAGGATTATCGAAAAGCAATTTCTACCTTCATAATAGCGCTTAGAGATCTTGAAAGTCTCCCGACTCTACTGGAACCAAAAGTCAAATTACGCATCCTATTTGGCCTATCACAAGCCCTGACAGATAATGAACAGTATGAAGAATCCTTAAATTATAGTTTAAGAGGAATCAATCTTTGTATAGAGGAAGAACTTTTATATTTATTTGCAGAGTTTCATTATCAGAGCGGGGAAAACTATCTAAAATTGGGAGAGCGAGATAAAGGAAAGACCTATGTGGAAGAATCTATTCATCTCTGTTATTTAACGAAACAGACTAAGATGGGTCAGATAATCGAAAAAGAGTTGGAAAAAATGCTGGCCAACTGTTAAAATTTTATTAAAGAGGAAAATATAGGAGGATTTTACTATGAAGAAATTAATTATTGGCGCTGCGTTATCCCTAAGTATTGCTGGTGCAGGTTTGTTTGCTATAAATCTTAATGATCAATCCGGAATTCCAACACAACACCAAATTAGCGAAAAATTAGACTATGCGGGCATTCCCACTCAACATAGCATTGGCAAAGAAATTGAATTAGCTGGAATCCCAACTCAACATAGTATCGGTAATGGTTTCACTGTGATGGGAATACCTACACAGCATTAAAAAATTGTACTTTCACCAAACCATCCTTAATGGGTGGTTTTTTTGATATACCAAGCACCAATTTAAATTAGAACAGATGGGGTCAGGTACAGAAGTAAAAAACTATTTTCCCCATTAAAAGACATAAATTTTCTTCTTAATTATAACTTGAAAGCATATCTATAATTAAAAAGGAAGTGAGCCCTAATGCTTAAAACCAGGCAGGACTCCTGGACAAAAGAAGAAGATACTCTGTTGGCGGAAATAGTATTGAAACATATAAGAGAAGGCGGCACTCAGCTCCAAGCCTTTGAAGAAGTGGGCAAACAATTAGAACGTACATCCGCAGCTTGTGGCTTTCGCTGGAATGCAAATGTTAGAAAATTATATAGAACTGAAATAGACCATGCTAAAAAGCTAAGAAAGATGGATTCTTCCTCTGACGTAAGCCATCAAAATAATCATAGTAGGTCTAATCAAAATGGAAAGACATTAGTAGAATTCGACAGTCTAATTGATCAGCTATGGGCTTTGTACGAATCAAAAAATACTAAAGACAACTCAGAACAAGATCTTCATTCCATCGAAGAATTAAGGGATCAAATAAATGTCCTAAAAGATAAAAATGCTAAGATTTTAGAAAAAAAGAATAAACTAGAAAAGGAATATAATGCATTAAAAGAAATTTTGGAATCAGCGCATCAAATACTAAAATTTAAATGATAAAATGTGTGGTAAAGAAACCTTTAGTCTGGGTTTCTTTTTTTGTTTGACCTTACATTATTTCCTTTTTTTAGTGTGCTAAAGCCGATGTTTGAAGATGATATCAACCCACCTAAACCTTTTCAATAAAGAGGGGATGAGCAGTATGGCCCAATGGAAGGAATTATTAATCGAAATAAAAAAATTGAAGAAAAGTATAGAAGCTCATTTAGAAATCCAGTTACAGAGCTAGAAATTAAGTATTTTTAGAAGCTGATGCAGGAGAAGATAGGTAACATACAGTTACCAAAGTCTTATATAAACTTTTTATAAACAGTAAATTTGAAAATTGACATGAAAATGAATCGCATAAGTAATATGTATTTTTGGGGGACTCTGATATAGCCTGGTACTTTTTGATTTAAAACAAGAACTATTTCTAGAACTTGATAAACCATCAGGAACCTTTATACAATCCTTTGATTGTTTCGACTTCATGTTGGCCGAAGCACTCCAAACAACACTAATATAAAGTTAAGTAGGGCCATTTTGGATATGCTGAAGCAAATCATTCAGAGTAAATCCACATCTATTATTTGATTTTCCAAACCGCTAACATACCAAACTAATGGGTGATTCGAGTAAAGAAATAAAGGAGGGATTTCAGTGATCTATTTAATTACTGGACCGATGGCAAGTGGTAAATTTACTGTTGCAGAATTGATGGCAAAAAAATTCAAGAGGTCAGTACACTTACGTGGGGATGTCTTTCGTAAAATGATTGTTTCTGGAACGAGAAGAAATGAGCGAAAAACCTAGTAAAGAAGCTGAAACTCAGGCAGATTTGCGCTATCAACTAACAGCAGAAGTTGCAAAATGTTACAGCAAAGCAGGATTTACTGTTATTGTACAAGATAATTACTATGGTCAATAACTTCCGTATATTCTTAAATTAATGGGTCATGAGAAAGTGGAGCCAATTGTTTTAACTCCTAATGCTGATGTTATCCGAGAAAGCAAGCATAATAGAGGCAAGTTTGGTTATATCGGCTTTAATGTTGATAGTTTGCGGAAAGAGTTTATAAAAACTACACCGCACCTGCGTATTGGTTTATGGGTTGATAATAGTATCGAACAACCGCATGAAACAGTTGATTATATTATGGCTAAGTTAGGTATTGAATTAAACTAAAAATCTTCTAAGTTATTCCATAAACTGGTGCGATAGTTAAATACACTTCGCTTTTCTACTAACAATAAAAATAAGGAATTGTGGTAACATCATATTATAAATGTTGTAAATAAATGAGCATACAAATAGTTTTATAATTAATATTATTAATAAATATTTAAACAAAAAAATATACACAACTTTATTATATTTTTCCATACTTTCTGCATATAAATTATTTATTATAAAGGTCTAGGACAAATAACTACCCCTATATGAAAACAGTAGGAAGAAGCACTCCCAAGGGGGGTGCTTTTTCTTATTATCATTTCTACAAATCTAGAACTTCACGAATAATATTAGATAATTTGTCCATACTAACAAAAGGGAGGGGTAGACATGAAAAAAGTAATTTTTAGTATATCAATAGCGTTATCATTAATGTTTTTCTACAGTCAAGTAGGACAGAGTAAAGAGGATAACCTTTTATCCATTGTAAATAGTTTAGATGATATGAACGCAAAAATAAGTGAATGGTCTCTATATTACAAGTATGATGTGAATTATTCCGATTCTTTAAGTACTTTTAGAGAGCACGAAGCCAATCTGAAAAGTAAATATCCCAACTTTCAATGGGAGGAAAATAGAATCGGAGATCACCATATCATTATAACCGGAAAGTTAAACGGAAACATCACCAGAGAACAAATTGTTCTTACAGCACTAAAAGAAGGCAACAGGTATAAACTTTTACAAACATATAGTTTTACTAGTGAAATATGGTCACAAGATGAGTACGAAAGACTTACTAACATACTAGAAAACAAACATAATCTTTACTTCACTGTAAAGTCTAAATTAAAACCTGATCAGCATCAGAAATTAAGTGATAAGGCCAATAACATTTTAGAGAAACTTTCAGCACAACCAGTTGAACAACTTGTAGAGGAAAACTTTGTTTCCGTCTCAGCTTATAAAAATTCCTGGAAAAATTTCTTACCAACAAGAAATAATGAAAAAATGAATTTACAATTAGGTTTGAGAAATAATCAAGAAGATAAATTGATAAGCATTATAATTGGAAGCCCTATTATTACAATTGAGTATTAAAAGGGGAAAAGGGATCATAATAAAGATAGCTTATTTTTAGTTTATTCTACAAGTTTAAGTGTAGGAGTTCGGTTCTATAAACTGTTAACCCTCTGTTCATATGTGAATAGAGGGTTTTTTATTATAAAAGTAAATAAATTTCTTCCTCCATATTTTCTTCAAAGTTATTTTCTATAATCAGTTTTGATATAGAAAAAGGATTAACTGTTCTGCACAATTCTGGGAGAAAATTCTTATACCATTACCCAAATAGATTAACATCCAACAAAAACTTTATTTATTGGAAACAAATCATTAAAGTAATTTATTAATTATCAACTTTAAAGGAGAACAAAATGAAAAAGATACTATTCTTTATATTAATTACAACCTTAATTAATTTGTTTCCCCAAAAAACCTATGGTGCAGATAGCCCTAAAGTGTCCAGCGTTTCCGCTATTTTAATAGATATTAAAACGGCGGAAGTTTTATTTGAAAAGAAAGCTGGTGATAGGATGTACCCGGCAAGCCTGACAAAGATAGCTACGGCCATTTATGCTATTGAAAAGGGAAATTTAAATGATAATGTAACTATTGGCAAAAATCCTAGGGAAACAGAAGGTACGAGGGTTTATTTAGAAGAAGGTGAAACTGTCACACTTAGAAAGCTAGTACAAGGTTTGCTTATTAATTCTGGCAATGACGCAGGGATCGCAATAGCAGAACATTTGGATGGCTCTATTGAGGCATTTTCTAAAAGCCTAAATGAATATTTAGCAAAATTAGGTTTAAAGAACACAGTCTTTAAGAACCCACATGGCCTATTTGACGCTGAACACGTTACAACCGCTGAAGATTTAGCTTTGTTAACCCGTTACGCGATGGAAAATAAGGAATTCAAGGAAATTTTCAGTACAAAAGAGCTAAAGTGGCAAGGAGCATCTTGGGATACGACCCTTTACACCCACCATAAACTTATGAGGGAATCACCATATGAAGGTGTTATAGGCGGGAAAACTGGATTTGTTGATCAATCCGGACATACATTGGTGACAGCTGCTAAAAGAAAAGATTTGAGCTTGATTGTTGTTACATTAAATGCTGCATCTCAAGACATTGCATATGAAGACACAAGGAAGTTACTCGATTTTGGATTTAGCCACTATAAAACGTCAACTATACCTAAAGGTATCTCATTTAAAGTTAAAGATAGTATTTATACTGCAAAAAAAAGCATTTATTTTACTCAAAATATCCAAGGAGATGCACCAAATTTGATAACGGGAGATGGAAGTGTGGAAATTTTGAAGCCAAGCGAAAAATTCCTTTCTGATCTCCAGGGTGAAGAATTTTTTCAAACAACTAATGAAACAAAGGAAACATTTAAGGAATCAAAAGATCAAAATGTTAAAAAAGGGGGTACCGAAGTTTATTTGTCAGTAATAGCACTGCTTTCTGCAATCGCTGCTTTAATAGTAATTAAAAGAAAGCCCCTCAAAAAAGATTCAACAAAAAATTCATAAATTAGATGACTATCTTCTCTTTACCCCAGGATAAATATAACTTCTGGGGATTGTGGATAATACCAAATTCAAATCATTAAAAATTGTAGGGGGAAAGAAAATGAAGAGTTTTTATAAACTGCTGGAAAAGCGGTGGTTTTTATTGCTTTTATTTCTAACAAATTTTTTGGGAACTGTCTATGGCTATATTTGGTATGGAAATCAGTTGTCGCAAACACCTGCAGAATTCCTGATATTCGTTCCTGATAGCCCTACAGCAAGTTTATTTTTCATCTTCGTTTTAGGAGCTTTTCTGATTAAGAAGAACTGGCCATTAATGGAAGCTTTAGCTGTAGTAACCCTATTTAAATACGGAATTTGGGCCGTGTTTATGAATATTTTTACCTACTATGCAACTGGTTCTCTCCATTGGACAGGTTATATGCTAATTGCGTCTCATGCTTTAATGGCAATTCAGGGATTACTTTATGCTTCGTATTATCGTATAAGATTATGGCATTTGGTAATTGCAGCTATTTGGATATTACATAACGATGTCATCGACTATGTGTTTTTCATGATGCCGTGGTATGGTCCCTTAAGTAATTACACACCGCAAATAGGATATTTTTCTTTTTGGTTAAGCATAGCCACATTACTAATAACTTATTTCCTTGTCATCAAGAGAAAAGGGAGCTGAACAGCTCCCTGATATTGAACTTATATATTTAGTGAAAGATTTAATTATAATTATTACTAATAATTCCTTAGCTGACCTTGATCTTCAATATAATCTAAATTTGTAATTGAAATAGAACCTTTTTTTGAATGAGCTTCTAAAGATAAAAGGGAATTTGAATATATTTTTAACATTCTTCTCAGTTCAGTTGGAATAGAGAACTTCCCGTTCCTATAAATTACTTTATTTAAATGAACATCTTCGTGATGTTTACTAATCAATAAGCGCCCTGCCTCCATATATATATATACATATTCTCCATCATTTACACACAATTTTTTCTTTAGTGCTAATGGAACTGAGATTTGGCCATTTTTTGATAACTTTTTAATATACAAGGAATCTTCATCCTTTCTATTCTATAAATTTCCGCTGGTATTCCATTTATATCCTGTCCCCCAAACTGTAACTAAATGATGATCAACGGGATAATCAGACTGCCTTAACTTCTCTCGGATATTTCTTATATGCGAGTCAATCGTCCTGTTATCTGTCTGGTCATTATTCTCCCAGATACTTTTTAGCAGTGCTTCACGGGAAAACACATAGTTGGGTTTTTTTAGCATTGTTCCTAAAAGGGCAAATTCCTTCGGGGTTAACGGGATTGAATTACCGTTATAAGTAAGATCAAATCCGCTTTCGTCGTACATTAACCCATGGGAGGAAAGGCCAGTCTTCTTGGGAGTTGTAGTTCTTCTTATTAAAGCCTCCACTCTTGCTAACAGTTCTTCCTCATTAAAAGGTTTGATAATATAATCATCCGCTCCTAGCTTAAATCCATTAAGTATATCTTGTTTTTCTTTGTTGGCTGTCAATATTATGATTGGAACATTAGAATTTTTTCGAATCTCTTTGCAGACTGTCCAACCATCTATATCAGATAATGAAATCTCTAAAATCACTAGCGATACATTTTCCAAAGTTAGGCATGTCAATACGTGCTTGATAGAGTGAGAATGCACACATTGATAGTATGGTGAGAGAAGATTTCCTAAATAGTTAACTACTCCTTGATCTTCATCAATAATCATGATCTTAGTCATTACAGTTGCTCCTCATTTGGTAATATCCTTAAAGTTACTTTACAAAAAAAATATGAAGAAATTTTGCATTATTATTATCTTCCAAAAAAATTCTTAGGTATTTTCTATACTAGGAAATTGAAATCAGTATGCATTCAATCTATGTGGAAGTAATTGCTTAATTAAAGTCATAGATAACAAAGGAGCAAAACAAGATAAGGAGGCAACTTTTGAAGAGAACTAATGGGTATAAAATAAAACATGGCTTGACGGTATGTATATACTGAGAAAACAGTTAAAAATTATAGACTCAATCGATTGGTAAAGTCCCAGCTTTGTTCTTTTTCTAATAAATTCTTGTAACCTTATCATTAAATTAGACAGGTTAATCGATTATTTTGTATAATAAAGTTTTTTTCAATTTTAAATTTCATCTAGCAGGATTCTCACTTAAGCAATAATTAACTTACGGATTACCTTGTGTCTTTTCTGCACATTAAGTGCATATTTTTGTTGTAAACTTAATGTGATCGTTTGAAGAAGAGTATAGAAAATGAAAAACTTGAGAGGCACGTGGTTTCTATAGAATATTTAGGAGAAATGACTCTGATTGTCCTAGCCAAGTGTCATATTTAGTTTGTTCTCTTCCTGAAATGATCCTATAATTGGAAGCAGGAGTGAGATCTATGAAAAAGTCATTATTATTAGCAGTACTAGGATTAACCTTTAGCCTTGCCGCATGTGGCCAGGCTGAAGAAAAAAATAACAAGGATATCAAACAATCAGAAGCCCAAACTGATGAACAGGGAAGCGGGGAAGCGGCAATATCCAATAGTTTTTTTGAAGTCTTTGATGGGAAAATTGATCACATCCACGGGGTGGGCTATTCTGGAAATCAAGGCAAGCCCTTTTATGCAGCTCATGATGGATTAAAGGTTTACGATGGAGGGAAATGGTATAAAACTAAGGAAGAAAACAATGACTATATGGGCTTTAATGCAACAAAAGACGGCTTTTATACGAGTGGGCACCCTGGACAGGATTCAAACCTTCCAAATCCATTAGGAATACAAAAGAGTACGGATGATGGAAAAACACTTCAGGAGCTAGCTGTTGAAGGTGAAACAGACTTCCATCTAATGGGAGTAGGGTATGAAAATCAGGTGATTTTCCTAATGAACCCACAGAAAAATTCCATCATGGAAACAGGAAAGTTTTATCTCAGCGAAGATAACGCAAAGACATGGAAGGAAGTATCCGCAAATGGCCTTGATGATACATTGCTCAGTATCGCTGTACATCCCCAAAAAGCTGATTATTTGGCTGCATCCGGTCAGCAAGGTATATACCTGTCAAAGGATAAAGGTAAAACCTTTGAACGAATCTCGAAAAGCGGACAAGGCACATCTGTCTTTTTTACAAATGACAGCTTAATCTACGGGACTTACGATGGTACATCTAAGCTGACAAAGGTTTCTCTGTCTGATGAAACAGAAGAGGAAATAGCATTGCCTAAAATGAATGAAGATGCAGTTATGTATTTAGCTCAAAACCCGAATAATGATCAGGAAATGACGTTTGTTTCATTTAATGGAGACATATATTATACAACTGATGGCGCTAATAACTGGGATGCCATTGTAGAAGCAGGCAAAATTAAATAAATTAATTTTAAAGATCGAAGGGTGCTTCGATCTTTTTTGCTTTTTAAACAGCTATTATTCACCTCGAACTGTCCTTATATCACTGCTTCTTCATGCTCTTCAATTTGCTTTAGAACATAATGAAGTCTCTTAGCCCCATCAGCTATGAATCTCTATTAAGATCTTCTTAAACTCTTCCTCCCCGTTTCTATTTTTTCTTATGCATTTGTAATTTATCTGCATAGTTTTAGATGATGTTTTTTTGTGTAGCCTAAATTATTTTAATGCTATCCAAAAATTTTATTGCTAAATATGCATTTTTTGTGGAGTTTATTAAAAAAATGTAGTGGTAAAACTGTATTGAAGATTAGATAATATAACTATTTTGAGGTGAAATGATGAATCAGGAAACGAATCATGGTACACATGGACATGAATCTCATATCCATGGGGTACCATCTAATATCGTAGAAGAAATACAAACTGAATGGAATGTCAGTCCTGCTACTATTAAACCTAAACAAGAATCCGAAATTTTTTTATCAGTCAAAAAGAACGGAAAGAATATTATTTCCTTCTCAGCTGTACATGAAAAACAGATGCACATACTTATAATAAGTCACGATCTAAGTATTTTTCAGCATCTACATCCCAATTATGATGGGGAAGGTAAGTTTAATGTGAAGACCACCTTTCCAAAAGCAGGGAAATATAAAATATTTGCTGATTTTCTTCCAGAAGGTTCTGCTCAGCAACTTGCCAAGTATGATCTAATAGTAGAAGGCGAGGAGCAGGATGATGCAGTTAATTTTGATAAAGAGTTAAAAAAGCAAGTAGATGATTTAATGTTTGAGTTGAAATTTGATAATTTGGCCGTAAAACAGCATGTACTGATGACATTTACTGTTACGGACAGCAAAGGCAACAAAATTACGGATTTGGAACCTTATCTTGGATCAGCAGGACATGTAGTTATTGTAAGTGAAAAAATGGACGAGTTTCTCCACGTCCACCCAAAAGATGAGGCAGCTAAAGGGCCGGATGTTGAATATATGACTACATTCCCTATTTCAGGCAAATATAAAATTTGGGGACAGTTTAAATATATTGGCAAGCTTTATACGGTTCCATTTGTAATAAATGTTCCGGGTAAGTAAATAATATAAATAGCCTAAGTTATAAATAGGGCACACTTATTGAGTGTGCCCTATTTATTTAAAGGTAACTCTATATTATTTACGGCCTTCTCAGAATAGGAGGGAAGATTATTGAAAGAACAAATTGTAGATGCAAAACTGAAAAATATTCAGTCAAATAAAGATAGATTAAAAATTATTACTACCCTGGCCATTCCCGCTGTAATCGAAAATTTCTTTCAAACCATCCTTGGGTTTGTTGACACATACTTTGTCTCAAAATTAGGCTTGGTGGAAGTGTCCGCTGTAGGAGTTACCAATGCAGTGCTCGCTATTTATTTTGCT
>NZ_JAFKOJ010000015.1 GCF_017303275.1 Bacillus sp. NTK034
CTCCATATAAGAGTTGATTAAGCTCATAAGTTGTCTTTTCAAAAAAGACTAAAGAATTAACGTTGACGTTTTTGTTCGTTCAGTTTTCAAAGATCAATCCGCCGCTCAGAAGCGACTTTATTAATATATCACGTGTCAGCTTCGACGTCAACAACTTTTTTTAAGTTGTTTTTATTCGTGCTATCGGTCATCAGCGACGTTTATTAATATACCAAGATACAAATAACAAGTCAACAGCTTTTTTGTATTTTTTTCTTCAGTACAAATATACATTACCCCTTCTTTTCATGATGGTGCCGGGAACGCATGTATTTAAGGCAATCTGCTGGTGTCGCCATACGCTGAAATAATGAAAATAAAATTTTATATCGTTCTTCCATGGCTCTTTTGACAATGTGGTCGATCCTGTCATCTTTTAAATCGAATAATATTTCGTCCATTTCCCTTTTAATGAGATACTCCATTTCTTTTAGCTCTTTCTGATTTAATAACATTCCAATCATTTTGATGGCCTCCAGTGAATTTTTCAATTTGTTTTCTGTAGTATTTTTCCATTTAAGATTTTTTATGAGCGAATTTTTTATACATGGAAGAGACAAGTTCAGCATAGGTATGGATTAGGAAGGTATCGGACGAGGTGAATTGTTATGAACTTTTTTTATGTATTGAATGGTAAGTCACTAAAACAAATTTCGCTTGTTGTCATTGCATCATTTTTCACGGCTTGGTTCCTCTATATGCAGAGCATAGTCCATTTGCCTGCTTTTTCAGCCAAAGACGGGCCTAAAGCGATATACAAAGGGGAAAAGGATTTAGCCCTCACCTTTAATATTGGATGGGGGGATGTAAAAGCAGAGACCATACTGGATACTCTCAAAAAAGAGAATGTTAAATCTGCGACTTTTTTTCTGGCTGGCTCCTGGGCCGAACGCCATCCGGATTTAGTTTCAAGAATTGTGAAAGAAGGGTACGAGATTGGAATTCTGGGCTATGGCTATGAAGATTATACAGAGCTTGAAGAAGATAAGATCAGGAGAGACCTTGCAAAGGCGCAGGAAGCATTTAGAAAGCTGAATATTAAAGACATTAAGCTTGTACGTGCCCCGACAGGACATTTTGACAAAAAAACGTTAAAGGTTGCTGATAGGATGGGCTATACCGTTGTCCATTGGAGTGTTGATTCAAAGGATTGGACCAATCCGGGTGCAGAGAGGATTGCAGAAAATGTAGCAAAGGCTAAAAAAGGAGATATCGTACTTCTTCATGCATCCGATTCTGCAAAACAAACAGCCAAAGCTCTTCCGCTCATTTTAGACGATATAGAATCCAAAGGGCTCAAATTCGTTTCCGTTTCGGAAATGATTGCAAATGCTGAGACGAAGACAAGTGAAATAAAATAAACAAAACAAAGCCATCCGTTACTTGGATGGCTTTTGAGCTATATTGCTTCTTTGTTTTTGAGAATCTTTATTTAGTTTATGAAGGATAAGCAGCTGATAGGTGTTGCAGACTAGTAATGGGAACAGCATTAGATATAGCCAGCTTTCCTCATTTACCCTTAAAACCGGCACCCACTCAATGGCAGTTACAACCACCATAAAGAATACTGCAGGAATAAATGCATGCTGATTAGTCTGTCTGGCTTTAATTGCTGCAACCACAAGCGCGACTATAAGAAGAAATGCCGCTAAGCCAATATACGGAAGCATGCTGTCCCCTTCGCCCGCAAAAGCCTTATAGCGGAAATAAACCAAGTCAAACAAAGTAAATAAAATAAGAACAATCTGAATAGGATTCCACAATCCTTTAAAAATACCCAGCCCAAAGCGGTGTACTGTCAAATAAGCAAAGAAGCCCATTTGACTAATGATACTGAATATTAATCCTACACCTATAAGCCAGAAGAATACCGACAGAATCTCAAGGAAATCGAAGTCAGTAAAAATAGGCGCAAATTCATCCCAGCGCACAATAAATCCGACAACCCCAGTTGTTAATCCGCCAACTAAAAGAGTCGATATAAAAAGCTTTACCCAATTACGGCTTGTCAATTTATTTTTCCCCCATAATAAATAAATTCATTCTTTATGATTGTACCAACCAAAGTTTGAAAAATCTAGGCATTGTATTTCCAGCGCATAATATTTGCTGAATTTCTTCATTCTAAAGGTAAGGACACCTCTGAAAGGAGCTTCACCATGATAAAAAAATTCCGTTTGCTCCTTCCATTAGCGCTAGTGTTTTTCATATCAGGCTGCGGCCAAGGTGAAACGGGCAGCGGCCAAATGGATTATGAGCAAACTAAAAAAATGGTTGTAGATATATTAAAGACCGATGAAGGAAAAAAGGCGCTCGAAGAATTGATGGCTGATGAAAAAATGCAGCAAAAGATGGTCATGGACCAAAAGGTAGTAGCCGATACCATTGAAAAAACCTTAACCTCTGATAAAGGTACAGAGTTTTGGAAGAAGTCCTTTGATGATCCAAAGTTTGCCGAAAGCATGGCAAAAAGTATGCAGAAAGAAAATGAACAGCTATTAAAAGATCTAATGAAAGACCCTGAATATCGGGGAATGATGATAGAAGTACTTAAAGATCCCGAACTCGAAAAAGAAGTTACGGATGTCCTTAAAAGCAAGGAATATCGGGAGCATATACAGAAAGTAATGACCGAGACATTTGAAAGCCCGCTTTTTAAAGCGAAAATTCAGGACATCCTTCTGAAAGCAGCAGAGGAAACGAAAAGCGGTCAGCAAGGCGGTGAAGAAAGCGGCGGTGAAGGCGGCGGCCAGGGTGCAGACCAAGGCGGTGGCGGTGGCGGCC
Source organism: Bacillus sp. NTK034 (assembly GCF_017303275.1). GTDB lineage: Bacteria > Bacillota > Bacilli > Bacillales > Cytobacillaceae > Cytobacillus. Next base: position 2,824 of record NZ_JAFKOJ010000015.1, read on the forward strand.
AGGGAGGCGGAGCATAACTCCTTTAAAAATAAAACCTCTTCCAATTCGGAAGAGGTTTCTTTCATTACTTACTTTCAATTGATTGGATAACTTTGCGGGCGATATCTGTATAAATCTGTCCGAGCTTATGGTCTTCATCATAAATGGACGGAGCGAAGTCTTCTTCATTCCAATCAGGCTGCTGAAGAGGCAGCTGGCCAAGTACTTCTGTCCGCAGTTCCTCAGCAAGCTTTTCACCGCCGCCTTGACCAAATACGTGCTCTCTTTCACCAGTCAATTGGCTCTCGAAGTAGGCCATGTTCTCAATAACACCCAGGATCTCATGCTCAGTTCGAAGTGCCATAGCACCAGCTCTCGCAGCAACAAATGCGGCTGTAGGATGCGGAGTTGTCACAACGATCTCCTTGCAGGATGGGAGCATTGTGTGCACATCCAGGGCCACATCCCCTGTACCCGGAGGCAAATCAAGAAGAAGATAATCCAAATCGCCCCATTCTACTTCATTGAAGAAGCTGTTCAGCATTTTGCCAAGCATCGGGCCCCTCCAGATAATTGGTGCATTATCTTCTACAAAGAAGCCCATTGAGATCACTTTTACTCCAAAGCGTTCAACCGGCAGAATTCGTTCTCCTCTGACCACGGGGCGCTTTGTAATGCCCATCATATCAGGAACACTGAATCCATAAATATCGGCATCGATCAGGCCGACCTTTTTCCCTAACCTTGCCAGGGATACAGCCAGGTTTACAGATACAGTGGATTTACCGACCCCTCCTTTTCCGCTGGCAATGGCAATAAACTCAGTTTTATTTCCAGGAGAAAGCAGGCCTTTGTCTTCTTCAGACGCTGCCTCTCTATATTGTGAAAGCACTTCATCAGGAAGCTCGCTGAAGCGTATGCCAACGGTTGCGGCTCCTGCTTCTTTTAAAAGATTGACGACTTGAGTCTGAAGCTGAAGCTGTTCAGCTGTACCTGTCTTGGCGATTTGAATCTTGACGCTGACATGACTCTTTTCTTCCTTTATTTTGATTTCTTCAATGGCGTTAAGTTCACCCAATGTTCTATGTATAAATGGTTCCTGCAAGCCGCTTAAAGCTTCTTTGACTTTCTGTTCAGTTAACATACATTGCACCCGCCTTCTGTATTCGTTTCCATTTTAGTATAACATATTGAATATTCTATACTGTTAATTCTATCACACCAGAAATACATTCACTATTTCCCTGCATCAATAAAAAGAAAAGGCACTTTCTCAGCACCTTTTCATTCCCATGTTTCAGTCAGTTCTTTTTCATTGGTATAGTAGCGCATGATTCCATTGTAGATGGAGGCGGCTATTTTATCCTGATATTCATCAGTTTTCAAATTAGCCCGTTCCCCCGGATTTGATAAGAATCCCACTTCTACTAAGACACCTGGCTTTTTGGCGTATTTTAAAATGAATACATTGTTTAAAGGCTTCGAGTTCCGCTTTGTATTCTCCAGGTTGCGTCGGAGTTCGTCCTGTATGAACTTTGCAGCTTTGGCATTTTCCTTAATCCCCGGTGCATAGAAAGTCTGCGCTCCGCTCCACCTGGGGGAAGGAATTGAATTTAAATGAATGCTGACATAAAAATCAGAATTAGAAGTATTGATCATTTCAAGCCGTTTCTTCAGGTCTTCTACTTTTCTCCGGCTGTAACCCCTGGTTCCCTCTGGTGCGAGGTCTCTGTCTTCCTCCCTCGTCATCAGCACAAGAGCTCCCTGCTCCTGGAGGTAATCCCTTACTTTTAATGATACATCCAATGCGATATCTTTCTCGAGTGCTCCTTCATCGCCTGCCCCGCCATCCGGACCGCCATGGCCGGGATCAAGCAAGATAATCTTTCCTGTTAAAGGCAGATTCCACGAATCCCAGGAATCATCATCCGTAAAGTCATATTGCAAAATAAGAAAAAGGACGATAAGCCCGATCGCAAACCCGCCTATTTTTAATTTTTTCTTCATATGTCCCAATCAGTCCCCTCCTGCTTATCCTCATTTCAATATATGGGACAAGATGGAGATCTAGAACTTTGATCAGGACACCCCTTTTAACATTGCACTTTTCAGTGGAGACGCAATTTATGCCTTCTCTCCCCTTTATTGAATCCTTCCGACCACCAGCTGCTTACATATTGCTCACACATATAATAAAGGGATTCGCTCATTACCGCTTCCGAACCATGACCCCAATAAAGGAAAAAGTTATATAATGTATCCACTAAATGCTTATACTCTTTTTCACATCTATGGCGGACCTGATCCAGCGATTCGCCATAGCTCCCAAAACGGCTGTAGTTAGCCCCGAGCAAATAAGCTTCAATCGCTACATCATAGCAGGCCTCCTCAATTCCGGCATTCATCATCAGACCGGAGACAAATCTGGAAGAGCCAAAAAATTTCTGTACTTTCTCTTTTAACGCTTTTATCGAAATTTCCCGAAGGACGGATTTTTCATATTTGATCTGCTTTTCTCTTTTTTTCTCTTTGAACGTCGTTATGACTGTCACTGCTTTCTCACCCCTTTAAGATAGTCTTTATCTGCAGTCGGTGAGAAATTCAAAAATGAGCAGTGATTGGACTGCCAATTTTTTATTTTGGCAGGATGCGAATGAATTGTCTTGATGGGCACCTCACGAGCTTGAGCATCTCAAAGATCTTTAAACGATTAACCCAATCAGCCACTCAACTCGGTTTATCTAAAACATCTATTACTTAAAAAGCGGCAGGGATCCATAATAACTCGAACATTAAATAAACAGTTCCTTGTAATTCCAGAAGGCTGAGTTATTGTACATGTCACTGTAGTTGAACCTAGAGGAAAGAATGATCCAGGTGCCGGATTGCAAACAATAAAATCCCCTGGATTTGCAATAGGCTGTGTGTAATTCACAAATGCCCCACGCTGGCCAGGATCATTGAAAACTGAAATGTCTGGCGGGCAGGAAAATTGTATGGCTAAACTATGTGCACGACCTCCGGAAATTTCTAAGACATTTTCAATCCCGCTCACCTGGACAGGCACATTGCTGGTACCGCCAGTTGTCCCGTCCCCCAATTGGCCAAAACTGTTATCACCCCAAGTTCTGGAGGTTCCATCTGAAAGTATGGAAAGACTGTGATTATCACCGGCTGCAATGGCAACTGCATCGCTGATCCCTATAACGAATATCGGGGTATTCCTGTTTATATTTGAACCATTTCCAAGCTGACCTTCCACGTTTCTTCCCCAGGCCATAATCCTTCCATCTGACCTAAGAGCCACGCTGTGGTCCCTGCCAGCTGCAATGGCTACCGCATCATCCAGATCATCAATCTCTGCTGGTACCACTTGATCTACATTATCCCCTGTCCCTAGCTGGCCATCTTCGTTCCCGCCCCAAGCAAGGCCTGTTCCATTTGCACGAAGAGCCAGACTATGAACCCTTCCGGCTGCAATGGCGATAAGGTCAGACGGTACCGGTACAATAATCTCAACAGGAGTATTACTGTTAATTGTACTCTCGTCCCCTAATTGGCCCCTATCATTGCTGCCCCATGCCTCTAACCCCCCGTCTCTGCGAAGGGCAAGGCTATGATCATTTCCTGCGGCTATCATCCTGGCATTAGTAATTCCGTTTACCCTGACAGGGATATTGCTGTTAATATTTGTTCCGTTCCCAAGCTGGCCTTCCAGGTTTCGTCCCCATGCCCTAATGGTCCCATCTGCGAGAAGAGCGAGACTATGCTGTTCGCCAGCTGAAATGGCAACTGCATCTGATATCCCTCTTACACGCACTGGTACATTTCGACTGGTGTTTGAACCGTCCCCCAGTGGCCCAAAATCATTGCTTCCCCATGCCCTAATGGTTCCATCTGCAAGGAGGGCAAGACTATGATTCCCTCTTCCAGATACAGCAATTGCACTGTCAAGATTCCTCACTGGAACTGGAATCGCTCTGCTGCCCCCGAATCTGCCGATCCCAAGCTGGCCAAAATTATTATCTCCCCAAGCCAAAGTTCTGCTCATTTATTATTCCGGTCTCCTTTCATGCACAAAAAAAATTTGATAAAAGCATAAGGGATTTCCTTATTTTGTATAATATGTATACCGAACAAGCTATGTCGGCCCAATTTTTTTACTAATCAACTGCAATTTCCATATGAAAAGCCTCAGCTAATAGCTGAGGCTTTTCATAAATATGCGATTACCTAATTTGCCCGTTTCCAGTCATCAAATATTTTCGGGTTGTTAATGCCGGCAGCCCCATCGGCCCTCTCGCATGGAGCTTCTGTGTGGAAATGCCGATTTCAGCTCCAAAGCCAAGAGCTCCTCCATCTGTGAATCTCGTCGAAGCATTATGGTACAGCGCCGCAGCATCTGTAAGCTGCATGAACTTTTTGGCTGTTTCCCCATTTTCGGTAATAATCGCCTCTGAATGCCTTGTGCCATATTGATCAATATGATCGATGGCCTGTTCAAGACTATTCACGGTTTTTACAGCTAAGTCCAGGCTTAAATATTCATTGGCCCAATCGCTGCCATCTGCGGGTACCACATCAGGCAATGCAGCTGCTGCAGAGTCATCACCATGTACAGTTATCCCGTGTTTCTTCAGAGCTTCTGCAAGCAATTCTTTATGCTGATCCATCCATGCTTCATGTACAATCAGCGTTTCTGCCGCATTGCAGACTGCGGGACGGTCGGTTTTGGCATTAATCAGGATACTGATCGCTTTTTCCGGATCTGCTTGCTTATCTACATAGATATGGCAGTTCCCAACTCCTGTTTCGAGTACAGGCACCGTCGCATTCTCAACCACTGCTTTAATGAGGGATGCGCCGCCTCTCGGAATTAAGACATCAATATGCTCTTTCATGGTGAACAGCTGCTTTGTTGCTTCTCTGTCTGCTGTGGCAATGAATTGGACAGCTTGTTTAGGTATCTTCGTATTTTCAAGAGCATCATGAATAATCTTTACTATAGCCTGATTCGAATTCAGTGCTGATGATCCGCCTTTTAAGACAATGGCATTTCCTGATTTCAAAGCAAGACCTGCCGCATCGGCAGTTACATTAGGTCTTGCTTCATAGATCATGCCGATGACACCAAGCGGAACACGGACCTCCTCCACCTTAAGCCCATTATCCAACGTCCAGCTAGACATGACATCTCCAATTGGATCGGGAAGTTCAGCTACCTGGCGAAGGCCATCTGCAAATTCATAAACCCGCTCCTTCGATAATGACAGCCGATCCATATATGCCTCTTCGAATCCTTTTTCCCTGCCATTTTCAAGATCGGCCATATTAGCTGCAAGAATCGATTCACATCCAGTCTCCAGCGCATCTGCAACTGTATAGAGTGCTTCGTTCTTTTCTTCAGTTGTTAAAACACTTAATGTTTTGGCAGCCTTCCTGGCCTTTTTTGCCTGTTCTTCTACATTATTGATCTTTACTGCTGATGCAGTAGCCATTGAATCCCTCCTAAAAAGTTTAAACAAGTGCCGGCAGCTTAAAGTCGCGGGAACATACAAACGTTTCCTGAGCAATGGCCGGTTCCAGCTCTTCACCTGCTGTATGGTTACCTAACTGTTCGTTTGAATAATTAATGCGGCCGAGGCCGATTTCTTTACCCTCTTCATCCATAATGCGGACGACCGCACCATCCTTAAATCGCCCTTTGACCTCCTGAATATCAGAGCAGTACAGGTTTTCTTGATGATCCACAATCGCTTCTATCCCATGGGAGCTGATGGTCACCTTGCCTTCAGGGCCTGAGTGGAATGCAATCCACTGTTTCTGATTATCCAGATTGAATGCATCCGGTTCCGGGTTGAAGTAGGTTCCTTTCGCCCTGCCTTCCACAGCTTCCATTAAGATATGTTCTGTACCTGCTTTTCCTAAAAAGGAATCAATTCCCGCAGCCATTGCAATTTTCACTGCCTGGATTTTTGACTTCATGCCGCCTGTTCCTACAGCACTTCCAGATCCTCCAGCAGCAGCTTCAATTTCAGGTGTAATGCTGTGAACCCTCTCCAGAAGACTTGCACCAGGATTGTCATTGGGGTTGCTATCATAGAGACCGTCAATGTCTGATAAAATAATCAATAAATCAGCATCGATCAGACCGGCCACTTTTGCCGCCAGGGTATCATTGTCCCCGAAGCGTAAACGGTCGACCGTAACCGTGTCATTTTCATTTATAATCGGGATGATTCCACGCTCAAGCAGCACATTCATGGTGTTATGCATGTTGCCATAACGCTTTTCATCGGAGAAATCGCTTCTGGTAATTAAGATTTGTGAAGCGACATACCCATGAGATAAAAAGAGTTCTGAGTAAGATTCCATTAATAGACCCTGGCCAATTGAAGCAGCAGCCTGTTTTTCCGGAAGGGAAGAAGGACGGTCAAGGCAGCCGAGCTTCCGATAGCCTGCAGCTACAGCACCTGATGACACGACAGCTGTTTCATAGCCAGCATCCTTCAGCTCGACAATTTGCTCTGCAAATTTTTCAAGCTTTCTGCGGCTGATCTCCCCATGCATGCTTGTTAGTGAGCTGCTTCCGATCTTAATAACAACTCTTTTTATCTGCTTTTCTTTACTCAACATCCAATACCTCCTGTGAACTTATAAATCCCATCTCCCTTAGGAAGTGACAAGGGCGCCTTCCAATTCTTCGCTGATCTCCTTTGAACGTTTGGCGGCATGCTCCACTGCCTGTGTGATGGCTTCGCCTCCATTGTATCTCCTTAAAGCTTCGAGCCCTGAAGCAGTTGTGCCATTTGGCGAGGTCACTTTCTCTCTAAGAGAAGTTGGAGCTTCTTCCTTTTCAAGCACCATCTTAGCTGCTCCAAAAATCGTCTGGGCGACAATTTTTCGTACAGTCTCTTCATCCATGCCTTTTTGCACCCCTACCCGCTCCATATTTTCCATCAGATAATAAAAGTAAGCAGGACCGCTTCCGGCTAATCCCGTAAAAACATCCATCTGGTCTTCATCGATGATATACACTTCCCCCATGCATTCGAGCAATTCCTTAACCAATTCCACATTAGCCAAGCTGGTATTCTTGCCTGCCACGACAGCCGTTGCAGATTCCTGAATCATGCTTGAAGTATTCGGCATCACACGTACAACCTGCTGTCCCGGATTTAAATGGTCTTCCATGAACTCAGTTGTAATACCTGCCAAAACTGAAAGAACCACCTGGCCGGGATTTAATTTATCTTTAATCGATCGCAGGGCTTCCTCTGCACCTTTTGGTTTCATGGCTAAAATGAATAAATCGATCTGCTCAAATGGAAGCTCGCTTTGCGGCATCGCACTCACATTATAATTATCATGAATCTCTTCCAGTCTGTCTGCATTGCTCCTATTCGTTACAAATACTCGATCAGGTGACATTTTCTCAGCTGTCATGACTCCCGAAATCATTGATTCCGCCATTGACCCTGCTCCTAAAAAAGCAATATTTTTATTAGCTAACATGGACATCCTCCTTAAAATAAACAAACTGTTCGTATAACCGTTCGTATTTCATCAACGTTATCTATCGTAACATGCTCAAATACATATTCAAGGGTATTGGGGAAAGACAGGAGGATATGGGCGAGATAGTGAATGAAAACGCTAACATCATTGGCCTAAGATTCACTGAGGCTCTCTCAGCGTGAATAATCCTCTCTCAGGCCGATATTTGCAATAAAATAATTTCCAATTTGTCATAAGTGTACAAAAAAGGCCCGGTCAACCGGCTGAGCAGTACGGAATAAAAAAGCCTCAGATAAATAAAATAAGAAATAAAAAAACTCCCAACCAAAACGGTTGAGAGCCTTTGAAGTGTTGATGATTAACGCTTTGAGAACTGAGGAGCACGACGAGCACCTTTAAGACCGTATTTCTTACGCTCTTTCATACGTGCGTCACGAGTTAATAGTCCTGCGCGCTTTAATGTTGGACGGAATTCTGGATCTGCTTGAAGCAATGCACGAGCGATGCCGTGGCGGATTGCGCCAGCTTGACCAGTGTATCCACCGCCGTTTACATTTACAAGAATGTCGTAGCTGTTAACAGTTTCAGTAGCTACAAGCGGCTGTTTTACAACTTCACGTAAAGCTGCAAAAGGAATGTAATCTGTGATTTCACGACCATTGATGATGATTTTACCGTCGCCTGGAACTAAACGAACACGTGCAACGGAGCTCTTACGACGACCAGTACCAATATATTGAACCTGTGCCAAGTTAATAACCTCCCTAAAAATTATCCACGAAGTTCGTAAACTTCAGGTTGTTGTGCTTGGTGCTTATGTTCGCTACCAGCATATACGTGTAATTTCTTGAACATTTGACGACCAAGAGAGTTCTTTGGAAGCATGCCTTTGATTGCAAGCTCAAGCATTCTCTCAGGGTAGTTTGTACGCATTTCAAGAGCAGTTCTTGTTTTTAGACCGCCTGGGTGCATGCTGTGACGGTAGTAGATCTTGTCAGTAAGCTTTTTCCCAGTAAGTTCGATTTTTGAAGCATTGATAAGAATTACATGATCACCAGTATCAACATGTGGTGTATAAGTTGGTTTATGTTTACCACGTAGAATTGATGCAACTTCACTAGCAAGACGACCAAGAGTTTTGCCTTCAGCATCAATCACGTACCATTTACGTTCGATATTGTTTGAATTCGCCATAAACGTTGTACGCATCAGTTTTCCCTCCTAATAATTCCATTCATAATCATTTTTTGGTTTATCTATTCGACACAATAAGTTCCGGGGCTTATCGTGGTTTTAATAATAATACCATATGCTATAATATAACTTTGACAGTCCAATGTCAAGCGAATGTTACACCTGGTTTAGTTGTTTTAAAATCTTTTTTTATATGAGTTTGGCTTTACAACGCGCCCTCGCGGTTCCTCAATTGTTTTTTCCAAAATTTTAATAAAAAACTTTCCACAAATATAAACCTTGGGGAGGCGCTGTTTTTCCGGCAGCTGATCTGTTTTTTTCTTTAAGAACAGATGGCATGGAATCGGGGTCTCTTTCCCCTGAGCCAACTTCAAGCAGTGTGCCGGCCAGGATGCGGACCATATTATATAAGAATCCGGTGCCTCTAAAGCGGAAGATGAGCATATCCTCTTTTTCGTGCACCTCTATCTCCTGTAGTTCCCTGACCTTATCCTCCACTTCCGTCTTAGCGGAGCAGAAGCTTGTAAAATCATGTGTCCCTATTAAATCCGCTGCCGCTTGTTTGATAGCATCCGTATTTAAGGGATAGGGGTACTGATAGGCATAATGCCGTTTAAAAGGGTCTCTCCTGGATGAGCGATGCACGAAGTAACGATATTCCTTCCCTTTCGCATCAAAACGGACATGAAAGTCATCAGGCACTGTCTCAGCCCCTACTATGGCCACCTCATCCGGCAGCAGGGAATTAAGGGCGATTTCCCATTTTTCAATAGGAATATTCAAAGGGGAATCGAAATGGATCACCTGGCCCTTTGCATGGACACCCGCATCAGTTCTGCCTGAGGCTGTGACCTTGATGTCTTCTCCTTTATGAAGCTTCTTTAAGGCCCTCTCCAGCTCTCCTTGAACAGTCCGCTTGCCAGGCTGCACCTGATAGCCTGCGAAATGGGTGCCGTCATACGTTATAATACATTTAAATCTTTGCATAAGGTCACCTCATTACGCCCTCAGCAGGATTAACACCAGAGTCAGGACTGCAAGCATTGCCAGCATTGCCGTATCCTTCAGACCCCAGTTAAGCTGCCTGTATTTCGTTCTGCCTTCTCCGCCTCTATAGCCGCGTGACTCCATCGCTACAGCAAGCTCCTCAGCCCGTTTAAACGAACTGACAAACAAAGGGATTAAGAGAGGAATAATGGCTTTAATACGTTCTTTAATCGGGCCGCTTGAAAAATCGACTCCCCTGGCTGTCTGAGCTTTCATGATTTTATCCGTTTCCTGCATAAGTGTCGGGATAAAGCGTAGAGAAATAGACATCATTAACGCCAGTTCATGCACCGGAAACTTGATTTTATTCAATGGAGCCAGCAGGCTTTCCAGACCATCCGTTATTTCAATCGGAGTCGTTGTCAAAGTCAGAATGGAAGTCATCAGAATGAGCAGGAAGAAGCGCAATGATATGAAAATCCCCTGTCTCAAACCTTCCTCATAGATTGTAATCCATCCAAAACGGAAGAGGACTTCACCCTCTTTTGTCAAAAACAAGTGAAGGAATAATGTAAAAATAACAAGCAGAAGGACCGGCTTTAGCCCTGTATAAATAAACCGGATTGGCACCTTCGATAAAGCAATCATCAAAAAGGTGTAAACCGTCAGTAAGCCGTATGTCAGCATATTATTTGCCAGGAAGACAATGCACACGAATAAGAAAATAAGGACTAGCTTAGAACGGGGATCCATCCTGTGCAGGACAGACTCTGCCGGAACATAGCGCCCAAAAATCATTTTATCCATCATTTTGGCGTCCCCCTTTTCATCGCAGCAGCAATCTCATCCGTCAGCTCATCCATGGTCAGACATGTCTTAGAGAAACGGATGTTAAGTGATTTTTCCATTTTAAGCTGAAAACGGACAACCTCCGGAACATCGAGGCCAAGCTTCAGCAAGCCTTCCGGAGAAGAAAAGATTTCTTTAGGCGTTCCTTTTCTGTACACTTCACCGTTGTGCATGATGACAATCTGATCAGCATAGCGGGAGGCGTCCTCCATGCTATGTGTCACGAGCACTGTCGATAGCCCTCTTGTACCATGCAGGCTGTAGAACATATCCATGATTTCTTTTCTGCCCCGAGGGTCAAGCCCTGCAGTAGGCTCATCCAGGACAATGACATCAGGCTCCATTGCCAGCACTCCGGCTATCGCCACCCGTCTCATTTGGCCGCCTGACAGGTCAAATGGGGACTTGTGTAAAATTTCCTCCGGCAGGCCAACCTGGCTTATGGCCGCTCTTGCTCTTTTTTTGGCTTCCTCTTCTGACACTCCGAAGTTCATCGGACCAAAGCATATATCTTTCTCGACTGTTTCCTCAAACAGCTGATGCTCAGGAAATTGAAACACGATGCCGACCCTTTGGCGGATTTCCTTCAGGGTTTTTTGTTTCTTTTGCGAGGTGATCAGACGCTCTCCAATCACTACCTGGCCTTCTGTCGGTTTAAGCAGGGCATTTAAATGCTGGAGGACAGTCGATTTGCCTGATCCGGTATGCCCGATGATTGCCAGAAACGTGCCTGATGGAATATCAATGGAAACATCCTTTATGGCGAGTCGTTCAAATGGCGTATTGACCTGATACCGGTATTCTACATTTTGGAGTGAGATGTCCATAATTCTTCCACCAACTCTTCTTCAGATAAATAATGCCTTGTTAGCTGCAATCCTTTTTCTCTTAATATCTTGCTTAGCTTCACAGGAAAAGGAATATCCAGGCCCAGCTTTACAAGCTCTTCATCCATTTGAAAGATTTCCTCAGGTGAACCTTCCCGATATAACTGTCCTCTGTTCATAACCACGATGCGATCAGCCTTTGCAGCTTCCTCCAAATCATGTGTGATGGAGATGACTGTCATATGATAGTCCTGCTTCAGCTCTCTGACGGTTTCAAGCACCTCTTCACGCCCTCTTGGATCAAGCATGGAGGTTGACTCGTCCAGAATTATAATGTCCGGCCTTAGGGCGATGACGCCGGCAATGGCCACCCTTTGTTTCTGGCCGCCAGATAGATGGTGCGGCTCTTGATTAAGAAATTGTTCCATTTTGACTTTCTCCAGTGATTGCGCAACACGCTGAACCATGTCATTTCTTTCAATTCCATGGTTTTCTAAACCAAAAGCCACATCATCCTGTACAGTCGTTCCGACAAACTGGTTATCCGGATTCTGAAAAACCATGCCGATCTTCTTTCTGGTTTCCCAGACGGTCTCTTCGGTCAATGGAATTCCGCCTACTGCAATACTGCCTTTCAGAGGAAAGTGCAGGCCATTCAGCAGTTTGGCCAGTGTTGATTTCCCCGAACCATTATGGCCAACAATAGCAAGCCATTCCCCTTTCAATATATTGAAAGAGACATTGTGCAGCGCATATCCAGCCTCTGCATCGTACTTAAACGAAACATCTTTCAATTCTACCAGCGGCTCGTTCATGTGAAGTCCTCCTCTCAGCTCTGCTTCTCTATTTCAGCTCTGCTCTAATATTTTTATCCTAATGAAAAAACCCGCCATTCTTGGCGAGCTTTAAATAGTTCGATAATAGGTTATGTTACCGGATAGCAAGCGCTGAATGATACCATTCTCCCACACTTGTAATACACAACAACATCTGGATTTCTGCTATCTAAGCTTATCGGATGCCTATTATGCCTCCCTATTAAAAGCTCATACTGACGCAGTATGGTGGTTGGTTCTTGCTATTGTATGACTGTTCAGAGACCTCGATTTCCTTATGGTTTATGAACTAACAGAATTTAAAAAAGCCTGCACCTCTTTCCGTCAGGCAGTAAAACTGCCGGGCGCAAATCTTCTTTCCGGAAGAGGTGCATGAGCTAGACAAGACAGTGTACCAAGTGAGGGGGAATCTATTACTCAACCATCCCTGTTTAATAGCTGTACATGCTCATCGTAACGCTCGTTCTTGGCCTGATATGGGCGTTTCTAACATATTAAGGAAACAGCCGGTCTTATAGAAAAAGGGCAAAGAACAAGTTCAATGAAACCGTCCCGCGCCCTTTCCTTAAAAAATTATACTAACTCGATGATTACCATTGGCGCACCGTCTCCACGACGAGGTCCAAGCTTCATAATACGAGTGTATCCGCCTTGGCGCTCTTCATAACGAGTTGCGATGTCGCTGAATAATTTTTGAACTGCATCCTGGTCAGTTTCAGCGTTGGCTACCTCATTGCGAACAAAAGCAGCTGCTTGACGGCGTGCATGCAAGTCGCCGCGCTTTCCAAGAGTGATCATTTTCTCAACAACTGAACGAAGTTCTTTTGCACGAGCTTCAGTTGTTTCGATGCGCTCATTGATGATTAGATCTGTTGCTAAGTCACGCAGCATAGCTTTACGTTGTGAGCTAGTGCGTCCTAACTTTCTGTATCCCATGAAAGTTTCCCTCCTTTGTTGAAGTCATTCAATCTGCTGAAAGCAAACATATAAAGATGATGGATCAATTCACATCAATCAATCGTCTTTACGTAAGCCCAGTCCAAGATCTTCTAATTTATGCTTTACTTCCTCAAGTGACTTTCTGCCCAAGTTACGGACCTTCATCATATCCTCTTCAGTCTTATTGGCTAATTCCTGAACAGTATTGATGCCAGCGCGCTTTAAGCAGTTGTAAGAACGTACAGATAAGTCAAGTTCTTCAATTGTCATCTCAAGTACTTTTTCTTTTTGGTCTTCTTCTTTTTCAACCATGATTTCGGCATTTTGAGCTTCATCAGTTAAACCGACAAAGATATTCAAATGCTCAGTTAAGATCTTCGCTCCAAGTGCAACCGCATCTTGAGGACCTGTACTTCCGTCAGTCCAAACATCGAATGTTAACTTATCATAGTTAGTCATTTGACCCACACGTGTATTCTCTACCTGATAAGAAATGCGAGATACTGGAGTGTAGATGGAATCGATAGGAATCACACCGATTGGCTGATCTTCTCTCTTGTTTTGGTCAGCTGGTGTATAGCCTCGTCCGCGTCTTGCAGTTAAACGCATGCGCAGGTGGGCATTCGAACCTAGGGTAGCAATATGAAGATCCGGATTAAGGATTTCAACATCGCTGTCATGAGTTACGTCAGCTGCCTTCACTACACCTTCACCCTGAACATCGATTTCCAATGTTTTTTCTTCATCAGAGTAGATTTTAAGTGCTAGTTTTTTAATGTTTAAAATGATAGATGTTACATCTTCTACGACGCCTTCAATTGTTGAGAACTCATGAAGTACCCCATCAATTTGTATCGATGTGACAGCGGCACCTGGGAGTGAGGATAAAAGGATACGACGTAAGGAGTTACCCAAAGTTGTACCATATCCACGCTCAAGTGGCTCGACGACGAACTTGCCGTATTTGGCATCATCGCTGATCTCAACCGTTTCGATTTTTGGTTTTTCTATTTCGATCATCAAAATATACCCTCCTTCAAAACGTCGAAACCCCGGCTAGCAATCTCTAACCGAAATTCCCCCATGTATACGTTCCCGTTTTGTGCACAACAACTGGAATAATTGTTCTGTATAACTAAAAATTTAGTATCATATCCCATTATAGACAAGGATACAAATTCTATACAGAAAAATTATACACGGCGGCGTTTTGGTGGACGACATCCGTTATGAGGAACTGGAGTTACGTCTCTGATAGCAGTAACTTCTAGACCAGCAGCTTGAAGAGCACGGATAGCAGCTTCACGTCCTGCACCAGGTCCTTTAACAGTTACTTCAAGGGATTTCATACCGTGTTCCTGAGAAGTTTTAGCTGCAGTTTCAGCTGCCATTTGCGCTGCGAATGGAGTAGATTTACGAGAACCTTTGAATCCAAGAGCTCCAGCACTTGACCAGGAAACAGCATTTCCATGAACATCAGTGATAGTTACGATTGTGTTATTGAAAGTAGAACGGATATGTGCAATACCTTGTTCAATATTCTTTTTCACACGACGCTTACGTGTATTAGTTTTACGAGCCATTTAAAGTTACCTCCTTTACCGATTATTTCTTCTTGTTCGCTACAGTCTTACGAGGACCTTTGCGAGTACGAGCGTTGTTTTTAGTGTTTTGTCCGCGAACCGGTAAACCACGGCGATGACGTAGACCGCGATAGCTTCCGATCTCCATTAGACGTTTGATGTTAAGTGATACCTCACGGCGAAGGTCACCTTCAACTTTCAATTTGTCGATGATGTCACGGATTTTGTTAAGTTCATCTTCTGTAAGATCACGAACACGAGTGTCTTCAGAAACACCAGCTTCAGCCAAAACTTTTTGAGCTGTAGATTTACCAATACCAAAGATATAAGTTAATGAGATTACTACACGTTTTTCACGTGGAACATCTACACCAGCAATACGTGCCATTGTATAAGCGCACCTCCTTCAAATTAACCTTGTTTTTGTTTATGTTTAGGGTTTTCACAGATAACCATTACTTTTCCACGTCTGCGGATAACTTTACACTTTTCGCAGATTGGTTTAACTGATGGTCTTACTTTCATTATCCTAACCTCCTTAATAGTACGGAGTGCAATGATTATTTAAAACGATATGTGATTCTACCGCGTGTTAAATCATATGGAGATAGCTCAACTGTTACTTTATCTCCAGGTAAAATGCGGATGAAGTGCATACGGATCTTACCGGATACATGAGCTAGCACTGTATGACCATTTTCTAATTCTACCTTAAACATTGCATTTGGCAAAGTATCAACAACTGTGCCTTCTATTTCAATTACATCGTCTTTCGCCATTGAACGATTCTCCCTTCTTCATGTCATATACGAATTCATTTGCATACTTTGCAAGCGCAAAGCGCAACTTTCCGTTTGTTACACGGCCGGTCTCCTTGAGACTGGTCTGAACTTCTGGAGAGATATAATTAAGCAATTGCAGATGCTGAATGTTCTTTTTCTTCGGGCAATCGAATTTCTTCCTGCCGCCGTCAGCAAGCATAACAAACCTTTCATCCATCAACCTTATAATTATAGCATATTGACCAGCGTCACGCCCGCTTTTGATCAAAACAATTTGACCAGGCTGCGGATTCGTATCAGAACCAACCAATGGAATCACCTGCACCTTAGGCTTTTGTTAATATTTCATAACCGGATTCAGTGATCGCTATTGTATGCTCAAAATGGGCACACCTTTTACCGTCAACAGTCACAACTGTCCAGTTATCGGTTAAGGTTTTAACATAACGACTTCCTGCATTCACCATAGGTTCAATAGCAAGTACCATACCCGGCTTTAAGCGCGGCCCTCTGTTAGGCGGTCCATAATGAGGAATTTGAGGATCCTCATGTAAGTCTTGCCCTACTCCATGGCCGACATACTCGCGTACAATGGAAAAGCCATTAGATTCCGCATACGTTTGGATAGCATGGGAGATGTTCGACAAGCGCTCACCCGGTTTTGCTTCTTCAAGACCTTTATATAATGATTCCTCTGTCACATCCATCAGACGCTCGGAGTCCTCATCAATTTGGCCAATAGCATAAGTCCAGGCTGAGTCACCATGATAACCGTTATATTTAGCACCGATATCAATGCTGATTATATCACCGTTATTTAAAACTCGAGCACCAGGAATCCCATGAACAAGTTCATCATTAACTGAAGCACAAATGCTGCCGCGGAAACCATTATACCCTTTAAAAGACGGGATTGCATCGTGTTTACGGATAAACTGATCAGCAATATCATCCAGTTCGCGGGTTGTGATGCCGGGTACAATATGTTTCTTCAGCTCCTGGTGTGTAAGTGCTACGATCCTGCCGGCCTCACGCATTATATCAAGTTCACGCGGGGTTTTGCAAATGATCATTGTAAGCCCCCGAGCAAAGCATCAAGATCAGAAAATACTTTATTAATATCTTGCTGACCATCAATATTGCGCAGATATCCTTTCGTTTCGTAGAAATCGAGCAACGGCTTTGTCTGTTTAATATTGACGTCAAGTCTATTCTGAACAGTAGCTTCATTATCATCAGCACGCTGATACAGCTCACCGCCGCAGCGATCGCACACTCCGTCCTTCGCTGGCGGATTGAATACTAAATGATAAGTAGCTCCGCAGTCTTTACAGATACGGCGTCCGGTAAGACGTTCCATTAGAATGCTCTGATCAACATCAATATTAATGACATAATCAATTTTCTTATTCAAATCAGAAAGGATGTTTTCAAGGGCATCTGCTTGGGCAACTGTTCTTGGGAACCCATCCAGCAAAAAGCCTTTTTCGCAATCATCCTTGCTTAAACGTTCACGGACAATGCCGATTGTTACTTCATCAGGAACAAGCTCGCCTTTATCCATGAATGATTTTGCTTTAAGGCCTAGGTCCGTTTCGTCTTTAATAGCCGCACGGAACATATCTCCAGTAGAGATATGAGGGATGCCGTATTTTTGGACGATCTTCTCGGCTTGTGTACCTTTTCCGGCACCAGGGAGCCCCATTAAAACTAAATTCACGTCAATTTCCCCCTAGTCTCTAAATGGTATAAGGGAACATGCTGTCCCCTACAACCAAGTTATTTAATGAAACCTTTATAATGACGCTTAACGAGCTGTGCTTCAAGCTGCTTCATCGTTTCAAGTGCAACACCGACAACGATCAGCAGGCTTGTGCCTCCAATTTGCGCAGATTCAGGCAATCCGGCGATATTAATGAAGAATACCGGCAGGATTGAAATGACTGTCAGGAAGAGCGCACCGACCAATGTTAAACGGTATAAGACGCGAGTTAAATATTCCTGCGTGTTATTTCCTGGACGGATGCCCGGGATATAACCGCCCTGCTTCTTCAGGTTTTCCGCAACTTGTTCCGGATTTACCTGAATGAAAGCATAGAAATAAGTAAAAGCAATGATTAATGCACTATAAATGACCATTCCGATTGGAGACGTGTAGTCAAATATTCTTTGAATCCATAGCGTTACATCATTCTGCTCGAAGAAACCAGCAATGGTTCTTGGCGTGATAATGAATGAAATCGCAAAGATTACTGGAATTACACCAGCTGCATTAACTTTTAACGGAAGATGAGTTGATTGTCCGCCAGCAGAATTTTTTCCTGCTGTTACACGCTTAGCGTATTGAATAGGAATCTTTCTTAATGCCTGTTGGATGAAGATCGTTCCCACAACAATAGCAATGACTGCAACCAGAATAAGCACGACTGTCACAATGCGAAGGAATAGCTGCTCTCCTGCATTTTCAAATTGCTGAGCATAGATCTGGTTAACCGTTGAAGGAATACCAGCTGCGATACCAGCAAAGATAATGATGGAAATGCCATTGCCTACACCTTTTGATGTAATCTGCTCACCAAGCCACATTAAAAATGCAGTTCCGGCAGTCAAAACTACAGCAATCAATAGATAAGAGGTAATTCCCGGATTCTCAATCAGCATTCCGCCTGCTAGGTTATTAAACCCATAAGACATACCGAGAGCCTGGATAAAACCAAGCACGATAGTAAAGTAACGGGTAAACTGAGCTAACTTACGGCGTCCAACCTCACCCTGCTTTGACCATTCCGTAAACTTGGGAACAACATCCATCTGCAGAAGCTGAACAATAATGGATGCCGTAATGTACGGCATGATGCCCATCGCAAGAATCGAGAAGTTTAGGAGCGCCCCGCCGCCGAATGTATTCAGAACACCGAATACATTAAGTTCATCCTGGGCTTTTAATAGATCTGCATTTACGCCCGGTACAGGGATAAATGTACCGATGCGAAATACAATCAGCATTAAAAGGGTGAAAATAATCTTTCGTCTTATATCACCCACACGCATAAAATTGGAGATTGTCTGAAACATTAAATCACCTCAGTTTGACCGCCGGCAGCTTCGATAGCTTCCTTCGCAGCAGAGGAGAATTTATGAGCTTTAACTGTAAGCTTTTTCTCAACTTTGCCTTTTGCAAGAATCTTGATTCCTGCTTTTTCGTTGCTTACTACACCAGTTTCGATAAGAAGCTCAGGAGTTACTTCTGCTCCATCTTCGAAACGGTTTAAAGCATCAAGGTTCACAACCGCGTATTCTTTACGGTTGATGTTAGTGAAACCGCGCTTAGGCAAGCGTTGGAATAAAGGTGTTTGACCACCCTCGAATCCAGGACGGACACCGCCGCCAGAACGAGCGTTTTGACCTTTATGACCCTTACCAGCAGTTTTACCATTACCGGAACCGATACCACGGCCTTTGCGTTTGCGTTCCCCACGAGAACCTTCTGCAGGCTTTAATTCATGAAGTTTCATGTTGGCACCTCCTTATTTGTAGAAGAATAGAATTATTTTTCTTTTACCACAACAAGGTGAGCAACTTTGTTGATCATTCCGCGGATAGCAGGATTATCTTGATGCTCAACTGTTTGGTGCATTTTGCGTAAGCCAAGAGCCTTAACTGTTTCGCGCTGGTCTTGCGGGCGACCAATCACGCTGCGAGTGAGGGTTACTTCTAGTTTATTCGCCATTTGATATCCCTCCTTATCCTAACAGTTCTTCTACTGATTTACCACGTAATTTCGCTACGTCCTCAGCACGTTTTAATTGAGTTAAACCGTTCAAAGTGGCGCGAACCATGTTGATTGGTGTGTTAGTACCTAAAGATTTAGATAAGATATCACCAACACCAGCTAATTCCAGAACCGCACGAACAGGACCTCCGGCGATTACTCCAGTACCTTCAGAAGCAGGCTTAAGAAGGATTTCTCCAGCACCGAAGTGACCGATTACCTGGTGAGGAATTGTAGTTCCAACCATAGGTACTTCGACTAAGTTTTTCTTAGCATCTTCAATAGCTTTGCGGATTGCTTCAGGAACTTCCTGTGCTTTACCTGTACCAAAGCCAACGTGACCGTTTTTGTCACCTACTACTACAAGAGCAGAGAAACGAAAACGACGTCCACCTTTAACAACCTTTGCTACACGATTAACCGTAACTACGCGCTCTTCAAGTTCAAGTTTGTTTGGATCAATACGACGCATCTTTTTGTGTCCCTCCTTTGTCTATTAAAATTCTAAACCATTTTCACGTGCTGCATCAGCTAATGCTTGAACACGTCCATGATATAGATAGCCACCACGATCGAAAACGACAGCTTTAACGCCTTTTTCGACTGCGCGCTTTGCAACTAATTCTCCGACCTTAACTGCTGCATCAACGTTGCCAGTTGCATCAAGGTTTACTTCTTTATCTTGTGTAGAAGCACTTGCTACAGTAACTCCGTTTACATCATCAATAAGTTGAGCATAAATGTGCTTGTTTGAACGATACACATTTAAACGAGGACGAGCCGCAGTTCCAGAAAGTTTCGCACGCACACGAGCATGTCTTTTCTTACGAACTGCATTTTTATCAGCCTTCGTAATCATTTCGGTCACTCCTTTCGTTTACCTAAGCGGCATTACTTACCAGTTTTACCTTCTTTACGACGAACATATTCGCCTTCATAGCGGATACCTTTACCTTTGTAAGGCTCTGGAGGACGAACATCACGGATGTTGGCAGCCAATGCGCCAACACGCTCTTTGCTAGTACCTTTAACAATGATCTTTGTGTTAGATGGTACTTCAACTTCAATACCTTCTTCAGGCTCGATTTCAACAGGATGAGAGTAACCAACGTTTAAAACAAGCTTTTTGCCTTGTTTTTGAGCACGGTAACCGACACCGATAAGCTCTAGTCCTCTTTCGAATCCTTTTGACACACCTTCAACCATGTTAGCTAGAAGTGCGCGAGTAGTTCCGTGCAATGCGCGGTGTTCTTTCGCATCAGATGGACGGGAAACGTTGATTACGTTCTCCTCCACCTTGATTTCGATATCCTGGTTGAATGAACGGGAAAGTTCACCTTTAGGACCCTTCACAGTAACAGTGTTATTGTCATTAGTAACAGTAACACCAGATGGAATTTCGATTGGTTTTTTACCTATACGAGACATTTAATTGCACCTCCATTCATGAAAAACTCTATTACCAAACGTATGCTAATACTTCTCCGCCGACTTGTTTAGCGCGGGCTTCTTTATCAGTGATAACTCCTTGAGAAGTAGAAACTAGTGCGATTCCAAGACCGTTAAGTACGCGAGGTACTTCATCAGCCTTTGCGTATACACGAAGACCAGGCTTACTGATACGCTTAAGACCAGTGATAACGCGTTCGTTGTTTGAACCGTATTTTAAGAAAATGCGGATGATGCCTTGCTTGTTATCCTCGATAAGCTCAACATCACGTACAAAACCTTCACGCTTTAAGATCTCTGCAATTTCTTTCTTGATGTTAGAAGCAGGAACTTCTAATTTTTCGTGACGAACCATGTTCGCATTACGGATGCGAGTTAGCAAGTCTGCAATTGGATCTGTCATGACCATTGTTTTTACCTCCTTCCCATGCTTGGGGTTTACCAGCTAGCTTTTTTCACGCCAGGAATTTGTCCTTTATATGCTAATTCACGGAAACAAATACGACAAAGCTTAAATTTACGGTATACAGAATGTGGACGTCCGCAGCGTTCGCAGCGAGTGTACTCCTGTACCTTGTGTTTAGGCGTGCGTTTTTGCTTCGCAATCATTGACTTTTTAGCCACGTTTTCGCCTCCCTCTATTTAGCGATTACTTTTGGAATGGCATTCCAAATTGAGTTAAAAGTTCACGAGCTTCTTCATCAGTGTTAGCTGTAGTTACGATAACGATATCCATACCACGAACTTTGCTTACTTTATCGTAATCAATCTCAGGGAAGATCAACTGTTCTTTGACACCTAGAGTATAGTTACCACGGCCGTCAAATGACTTCTTAGAGATACCGCGGAAGTCACGTACACGTGGAAGAGATACAGATACTAACTTATCAAAGAACTCATACATGCGCTCTCCACGAAGAGTAACTTTCGCGCCGATTGGCATACCTTCACGAAGACGGAAGCCAGCGATAGATTTCTTAGCGCGAGTGATAACCGGCTTTTGACCAGTGATCAATGTTAATTCCTCAACAGCTTTATCTAGTGCTTTAGCGTTTTGAACAGCGTCACCAACACCCATGTTGATAACGATTTTTTCAAGCTTAGGTGCTTGCATAACTGATTTATAGTTAAACTTGCTCATTAGAGCAGGAGTAATTTCTTTTGAATGCTTTTCTTTTAGGCGGTTCATCCATTGTACCTCCCTTCTTCTTTGAACTATTTATCTAGAACTTCACCGGATTTTTTTGCAACACGTACTTTTTTGCCATCAACCGTTTTATAGCCTACACGAGTTGGTTCACCAGATTTAGGATCGACAGGCATAACGTTTGATACATGAACAGGTGCCTCTTGGCTGATGATTCCGCCTTGCGGGTTCATCTGAGAAGGCTTAGAGTGTTTCTTTACAATGTTAACTCCTTCAACAAGCACTCGGCTTTGTTTAGGGAACGCTGCAAGAATAACGCCCGTTTTGCCTTTATCCTTACCAGAGATGACCATAACTTTGTCACCTTTTTTCACATGCATCTGTGCGCACCTCCTTAAAGGCAATTTAATTTGTTATTTATAATACTTCTGGAGCTAAAGATACAATTTTCATGAAGTTGTTTTCACGTAGTTCACGGGCAACTGGTCCGAAGATACGAGTTCCGCGTGGTCCTTTGTCATCACGAATAATTACACATGCGTTTTCATCGAAACGAATGTAAGTACCGTCATTACGGCGTACACCGCTCTTAGTACGAACAACTACCGCTTTAACAACATCACCTTTTTTAACAACGCCACCTGGTGTTGCTTGTTTCACTGTACAAACGATAACATCACCGATGTTAGCAGTCTTGCGGCCAGAGCCACCAAGAACTTTAATTGTAAGTACTTCACGAGCACCAGAGTTGTCAGCAACTTTTAAACGTGATTCTTGTTGAATCATGTGTGTAACCTCCCTTCGGGATAAACCTTATTCCGAACAATTAGATAATAACTGCTTTTTCAACTACTTCTACAAGACGGAAGCGTTTAGTCGCAGATAGTGGACGAGTTTCCATAATACGAACGATATCGCCAGTTTTTGCTTGGTTTTGCTCATCATGAGCTTTGAACTTTTTAGAGTACTTAACGCGTTTACCGTAAAGTGGATGCTTTTTGTAAGTTTCGACAAGAACCGTTACTGTCTTATCCATTTTGTCAGAAACGACGCGTCCAGTGTAAACTTTGCGTTGGTTGCGTTCACTCATTGTGCGAACCTCCTCTCAATATCACTTGCTAAAGCCGATTTCTCTTTCACGAATAACAGTTTTCATGCGGGCAATCGCTTTGCGTACTTCACGAATGCGAGCTGTGTTTTCAAGTTGTCCAGTCGCCAATTGAAAGCGAAGGTTGAAAAGCTCTTCTTTTAATGATTTTACTTTTTGTTCAATTTCGGCAGTGGTAAGGTCACGAATTTCATTAGCTTTCATTTGATTCACCACCAATTTCTTCTCGTTTTACAAACTTGCACTTAACTGGAAGTTTGTGTGATGCAAGACGTAATGCTTCACGAGCGATCTCTTCAGATACACCAGCGATTTCGAACATTACTTTACCAGGCTTAACAACTGCAACCCATCCTTCTGGAGCCCCTTTACCGGAACCCATGCGGACTTCTAGAGGCTTTGCAGTGTAAGGCTTATGCGGGAAAATTTGAATCCAAACCTTACCGCCACGTTTCATGTAACGAGTCATTGCAATACGTGCAGATTCAATTTGACGGTTAGTGATCCAAGAAGCTTCAAGAGCTTGAAGGCCATATTCACCGAAGTTTACTTCAGTTCCGCCTTTTGATTGACCACGCATTTTTCCGCGGTGTACACGACGATATTTAACGCGCTTTGGCAATAACATATTATTTGCCTCCTTCCCCAGTTTTCTTCTTAGTAGGAAGGACCTCTCCACGATAGATCCATACTTTTACGCCCAATTTACCGTAAGTTGTATCAGCTTCAGCTGTAGCATAATCGATATCAGCACGAAGAGTATGAAGTGGAACTGTTCCTTCGCTGTATGATTCTGAACGAGCGATATCAGCACCGCCTAAACGACCAGATACCATTGTTTTGATACCCTTAGCGCCAGCGCGCATTGCACGTTGAATAGTTTGTTTTTGAGCACGACGGAAAGATACGCGGTTTTCTAATTGACGAGCAATGTTTTCCGCAACCAATTTCGCATCAATATCTGCTCTTTTAATTTCAAGAATGTTGATATGAACACGCTTGCCAGTTAATGAGTTAAGTGACTTGCGAAGTGCTTCAACCTCAGTACCACCTTTACCGATAACCATTCCTGGTTTCGCAGTGTGGATAGTGATGTTCAGGCGATTAGCAGCACGTTCGATTTCTACTTTAGAAACAGAAGCATCGCTTAAGCGCTTTGTGATGTACTCACGAACCTTAAGGTCTTCGTGTAAAAGATCAGCATAGTCTTTGCCTGCGTACCATTTTGACTCCCAATCACGGATGACACCGACACGCAAACCGACTGGATTTACTTTTTGACCCACTGATTATCCCTCCTTCTTTTCTGATAAAACGATAGTAATATGGCTAGTGCGCTTGTTGATTTGGCTTGCACGGCCCATAGCGCGAGGACGGAAACGTTTTAAAGTTGGTCCTTCGTCTACGAATGCTTGAGCAACTACCAGATTGTTAACGTCCATTTCGTAGTTGTGCTCAGCGTTAGCTAGTGCAGATTTTAAAACTTTCTCTACGATTGGAGAAGCAGCTTTAGGTGTAAGGTTTAAAATCGCTACTGCTTCGCCTACTTGCTTTCCTCGAATTAAATCTACGACTAAACGAGCTTTACGAGGAGCAATACGAACTGTTCTTGCAACAGCTTTAGCTTGCATTAGAATGCCCTCCTCTCATTAACGTCTTGTTTTCTTATCATCATTGCCATGGCCTTTGTACGCACGAGTTGGAGCAAATTCTCCAAGCTTGTGGCCTACCATGTCTTCAGTGATGTATACAGGCACATGTTTACGACCATCATAAACTGCGATTGTGTGTCCGATGAATTGTGGGAAGATCGTAGAACGGCGAGACCAAGTTTTTGTAACTTGCTTGCTTTCTGTTTCGTTAAGCTTTTCGATCTTTGTCATTAAATGTTCATCAACAAAAGGTCCTTTTTTTAAGCTGCGACCCATGATTGAACCTCCCTTCGTGATTGCTCTACGGTTCTAATTTGGAACCGTAGTACAATCCCGTTATTTTTTACGACGACGTACGATAAATTTGTCTGATTTGTTGTTTTTCTTGCGTGTCTTGTAACCAAGTGTTGGTTTGCCCCAAGGAGTCATTGGAGACTTACGTCCGATTGGCGCACGTCCTTCACCACCACCGTGTGGGTGATCGTTAGGGTTCATTACAGATCCACGTACAGTTGGGCGCTTGCCTAACCAGCGTGAACGACCTGCTTTACCAATGTTAATAAGTTCGTGCTGCTCGTTGCCAACCTGACCTACAGTTGCACGGCACTCAGCAAGAATCATGCGAACTTCACCAGAGTTTAAACGAACTAATACATACTTGCCTTCTTTACCAAGAACTTGTGCAGAAGTACCAGCAGAACGTACTAATTGTCCGCCTTTGCCAGGTTTTAATTCGATGTTGTGGATTACAGTACCCACTGGAATGTTAGCTAGTGGAAGTGCATTACCCACTTTGATATCTGCTTCAGGACCAGACATTACTTCCATGCCCACCTGTAAGTTCTTAGGTGCAAGGATGTAACGCTTTTCTCCATCTACATAGTTAATTAGTGCAATATTTGCAGAGCGGTTTGGATCATATTCGATTGTGGCAACGCGTCCTGGAATGCCATCTTTGTTACGTTTAAAATCGATGATACGATATTGACGTTTATGACCGCCGCCTTGATGACGAACTGTCAACTTACCTTGGTTGTTACGGCCGCCTTTTCTCTTTAAAGGAGCAAGTAAAGACTTTTCTGGTTGGTTAGTCGTGATTTCTGCGAAATCAGAAACCGTCATGCCGCGACGACCATTAGAGGTAGGTTTATACTTTTTAATCGCCATTTCGTTTCCCTCCTCTTCTAGTTATAGTAATTAAGCTTCAAATAGCTCGATTTCTTGGCTTTCAGCTGTTAATTTAACGATTGCTTTACGGCGTTTGTTAGTGTAACCGCCGAATTTGCCCATACGCTTGAACTTGCCTTTGTAGTTCATGATGTTAACTTTCTCAACTTTTACGCCAAAGATTTGCTCAACAGCGTCTTTAACTTGAGTCTTGTTAGCTCGTACGTCAACTTCGAACGTATATTTTTTATCAGCCATAATATCAGTAGAACGTTCAGTGATTACGGGGCGCTTAATGATTTCGCGTGCATCCATTATGCAAGCACCTCCTCTACTTTTTCAACCGCTGCTTTCGTCATGATAAGCTTATCATGGTTTAAAACATCTAAAACAGTGATTCCAGAAGCAGACACAACTGTTACACCAGGAATGTTACGAGCAGATAGTGCTACGTTCTCATCTAGGTCAGCAGTTACGATAAGTGCTTTAGAATCAACAGAAAGACCAGTTAATACACCTTTAAAGTCTTTAGTTTTAGGAGCTTCGAAAGCAAGGCCTTCTAATACTAGGATGTTTTCTTCTAACACTTTAGAAGATAACGCAGATTTGATTGCCAGACGGCGAACCTTTTTAGGTAGTTTGTAGCTGTAGCTGCGTGGTACAGGACCAAATACAGTACCGCCTCCGCGCCATTGTGGTGAACGGATAGAACCTTGACGTGCACGGCCTGTGCCTTTTTGGCGCCATGGCTTACGTCCTCCGCCCGCTACTTCAGAACGAATTTTAGTTTTATGAGTCCCTTGACGTAATGAAGCTCTTTGCATAACAACAGCTTCGAATAATACGTGCTGGTTGGGCTCGATACCAAAGATCGCATCATTAAGTTCGATATCACCAACTTTAGATCCGCTTTGGTTAAACAATGCTACTTTCGGCATTCTGTTTTCCTCCTTTCCGGTTTAATTATTATGCTTTTACCGCACTTTTGATTTTTACTAATGCTTTTCTTGCACCAGGTACATTACCTTTGATCAAAAGAAGGTTGCGTTCAACATCAACTTTTACGATTTCAAGGTTTTGTACAGTCACTTGCTCTCCACCCATACGTCCAGGCAATAATTTACCTTTGAATACACGGTTTGGAGCTACAGGACCCATTGAACCAGGGCGACGGTGGTAACGAGAACCGTGAGCCATAGGCCCGCGAGATTGTCCGTGGCGCTTAATGGCACCCTGGAAACCTTTACCTTTTGAAATTCCTGTTACATCAACAGTATCGCCTTCTGCGAAAATATCAACTTTGACTTCTTGACCAACTTCATATTGCCCTAAATCAGCTCCGCGGAATTCACGTACGAAGCGCTTAGGAGCAGTGTTTGCTTTAGCAACATGCCCTTTTTCAGGTTTGTTGGACAACTTGTCGCGCTTGTCTTCAAATCCAATCTGGATTGCTTCGTATCCATCAGTTTCAACTGATTTCTTCTGAAGAACAACGTTAGCTGCTGCCTCAACAACTGTTACCGGGATAAGATCACCGTTTTCAGCAAATACTTGAGTCATACCAATCTTTCTTCCTAAGATTCCTTTGGTCATTTCAGTCACACCTCCTAAGTTTCTTATAATTATTTATTGATTAAAGTTTGATTTCGATATCTACACCAGACGGTAAGTCTAAACGCATTAGAGAATCAACCGTTTGTGGTGTTGGGTTAACGATGTCGATTAGACGTTTATGCGTACGCATTTCGAACTGTTCACGAGAGTCTTTGTACTTGTGAACCGCACGTAGGATTGTGTAAATAGACTTTTCAGTTGGTAATGGAATCGGACCAGAAACAGCCGCACCAGAACGTTTTGCAGTCTCAACAATCTTTTCTGCTGATTGATCAAGAATTCTGTGATCATACGCTTTTAAACGAATACGAATTTTTTGTTTTGCCATTATTTTCCCTCCTTTTCGCCTATTTTAATATAGACATTCTCCGTGAAAATTTCCCACACACTCGCCATGGCAAAGCGGCCGGGTGTGTCAGCAACCTTTCACATCATCGCAGTCAAAGACCAACATTGTCTATTATACAGAAACAATAAATGAAATGCAACATGTATATGTTATTTCTTTATGTTTCGCACACTTTTACTATTATAACTGCTGAATATAAAGTTTTCAATAGTATAGGAAGAAGTCTAAATATTTGCTTTAGGTACTTGGAATCTGCAGAGGGAGGATTGTTAGAAAAGGTAATTATATATAGAAGAAAGTAGATTGAAATAAAGAAATTTGTTTCATTTAAATTGGTTCAACCGCCTCAGCTAGATGTGTTCAGATGAAAGGGATTTGGCAAGTTCGTTCTTTTTCTTCGGTCAGAGTGCCAAGTTGCACTATGATCAAAAAAGTGTCGTGCTATTAGGTTACCAGCGCACATACATATTTGTTATTCCGGCTTTTCCAGAAATACAACTCTGCGCTCAGCGCTAAAAGACAAAAAAACAGATGGGTCGTCACCCATCTGTTTTTAATAATTGAGATTACTCTTGGATTGTAGCAACTACGCCAGCGCCTACAGTACGTCCACCCTCACGGATAGAGAACTTAGTACCTTCTTCGATAGCGATTGGAGCGATTAGTTCTACAGTCATTTCGATGTTATCTCCAGGCATAACCATTTCTACGCCTTCAGGAAGATTACAGATACCAGTTACATCAGTTGTACGGAAGTAGAACTGAGGACGGTAGTTTGTGAAGAATGGAGTGTGACGTCCACCTTCTTCTTTTGAAAGAACGTATACTTCAGCTTTGAACTTAGTGTGTGGAGTGATTGAACCTGGCTTAGCAAGTACTTGTCCACGTTGGATATCTTCACGTGCTACACCACGAAGTAGGGCACCAATATTGTCTCCAGCTTCTGCATAGTCAAGAAGCTTACGGAACATTTCTACACCAGTTACAGTTGTTGATTTTGGCTCTTCAGCAAGACCGATGATTTCAATAACGTCACCGACTTTAACTTGTCCACGCTCAACACGTCCTGTAGCAACAGTACCACGGCCAGTGATTGAGAATACGTCCTCAACAGGCATCATGAATGGCTTGTCAGTGTCACGAGTTGGAGTTGGGATGTACTCATCAACAGCAGCCATAAGCTCTTCGATTTTAGCTTCCCACTCAGGCTCTCCTTCAAGTGCTTTAAGAGCAGAACCTTTAACAACTGGGATATCATCGCCAGGGAATTCATACTCAGAAAGAAGATCGCGAACTTCCATTTCAACTAGCTCTAGAAGCTCTTCGTCATCAACCATGTCACACTTGTTCATGAATACAACAAGGAATGGAACACCAACCTGACGAGAAAGTAGGATGTGCTCACGAGTTTGTGGCATTGGGCCGTCAGCAGCAGAAACAACTAGGATTCCGCCGTCCATTTGAGCAGCACCAGTGATCATGTTCTTAACATAGTCAGCGTGACCTGGGCAGTCAACGTGTGCATAGTGACGGCTTTCAGTCTCATACTCAACGTGTGCAGTTGAGATTGTGATTCCACGCTCGCGCTCTTCAGGAGCCGCGTCGATTTGATCGTATCCGCGTGCTTCACCGCCGCCCTTCTTAGAAAGAACTGTTGTGATAGCTGCAGTTAAAGTAGTTTTACCATGGTCAACGTGTCCGATAGTACCGATGTTAACATGGGGTTTTGAACGGTCAAATTTAGCTTTTGCCATTTGAAAAATCCTCCTTTAGATTATAAAAGTTAAGTATTTTATGCTGCGGAGAGGTTTCCCTTCCCACAGCGCGTTTTGCCTACAATAGTAGTTATACTTTATTAAAAAGGTAAAATCAATTATTCACCTTTATTTTTTTTAATGATTTCTTCAGAAATTGATTTTGGTACTTCTTCATAGTGGTCGAAGTGCATTGAGAATGTACCGCGGCCTTGCGTATTAGAACGCAATGCAGTTGCGTAGCCAAACATTTCTGAAAGTGGAACCATTGCACGAACTACTTGAGCGTTACCGCGTGCTTCCATACCTTCAACGCGTCCACGGCGTGATGTAACATCACCCATGATATCACCCATGTATTCTTCAGGGATTACTACTTCAACTTTCATAACCGGCTCAAGAATTACAGGATTACATTTTGACGCAGCATTTTTAAGTGCCATAGAGGCAGCAATTTTAAATGCCATTTCAGAAGAGTCGACATCATGGTAAGAACCATCAAATAGTCTAGCTTTGATATCTACTAATGGGAATCCAGCAAGTACTCCTCTGTCGAGAGCATCTTCAAGACCAGCTTGAACTGCAGGGATGTATTCACGCGGAACAACACCACCGACAATGCCGTTTTCGAATTCGAAGCCTTTACCTTCTTCATTTGGAGCAAATTCGATCCATACATGACCGAATTGTCCGCGTCCACCGGATTGACGGGCAAATTTACCTTCAACCTGGGCTGAAGAACGGAAAGTTTCGCGGTATGCAACCTGAGGTGCACCTACGTTTGCTTCCACTTTAAATTCACGTCTCATACGGTCAACTAGAATATCAAGGTGAAGCTCACCCATACCGGCGATAATAACCTGTCCAGTTTCCTGGTCAGTATGTGCGCGGAATGTAGGATCTTCTTCTTGAAGTTTTTGCAGAGCAGTAGTCATTTTATCTTGGTCAGCCTTAGATTTCGGCTCGATAGATAATGAGATAACTGGTTCTGGGAACTCCATAGACTCAAGAATAACAAGATTCTTTTCATCACATAGTGTATCTCCAGTACTAGTATCTTTAAGACCAACAGCTGCTGCAATATCTCCAGCGTGAACTACTGAAATCTCTTCACGAGAGTTAGCGTGCATTTGCAGGATACGACCTACACGCTCACGCTTCCCTTTAGTAGAGTTCTGTACATAAGAACCTGAGTTCAATGTACCAGAGTAAACACGGAAGAATGTAAGTTTACCGACGTAAGGGTCAGTCATAACTTTAAACGCAAGAGCTGAGAAAGGTGCATCATCGCTAGAAGGACGTGTAACCTCTTCTTCCGAATCAGGAAGTGTACCTTTAATAGCTGGTACATCCAATGGAGAAGGAAGATAATCGATTACTGCATCCAGCATCTTTTGAACACCTTTATTTTTGAAAGCAGACCCACAGATTACAGGATAGAACTCAACGTTTACTGTACCTTGACGAATAGCTGCTTTTAGCTCTTCGTTAGTGATTTCTTCACCGCCAAGGTATTTCTCCATTAATTCTTCATCAAGTTCAGCAACCGCTTCAATTAACTTTTCACGGTATTCTTCAGCTTGATCCATGTATTCTTCTGGGATATCACGCTCTTCGATATCAGTACCAAGGTCGTTACCGTAGAACGTAGCTTTCATTGTGATAAGATCGATGATGCCTTCGAACTGATCTTCAGCACCGATTGGTAATTGGATTGCTGCTGCATTAGCTTGAAGACGATCATGAAGAGTCTTCAATGAGTACAAGAAGTCAGCACCGATTTTATCCATTTTGTTTACGAATACCACACGTGGTACTCCGTAAGTAGTAGCCTGGCGCCAAACTGTTTCAGTTTGAGGCTCAACGCCTGATTGTGCATCCAGTACAGCAACCGCACCATCAAGAACACGAAGTGAACGCTCAACTTCAACTGTGAAGTCTACGTGTCCAGGAGTGTCAATGATGTTTACGCGGTGGCCTTTCCACTGTGCAGTTGTCGCAGCAGAAGTGATTGTGATTCCACGCTCTTGCTCCTGCTCCATCCAGTCCATCTGTGAAGCACCTTCGTGTGTTTCACCGATTTTGTGGATACGGCCAGTGTAGTAAAGTACACGCTCAGTTGTTGTTGTTTTACCGGCATCAATGTGAGCCATGATACCGATATTGCGAGTATTTTCTAAGGAGAACTCTCTAGCCATTGGGTCTTTCTCCTTCCTAGTATGAGTGTTATTTTAGTTATGCTGTATATCTTACCAGCGGTAGTGAGCAAACGCTTTGTTCGCTTCTGCCATTTTGTGTGTATCTTCACGCTTCTTAACAGATGCACCAGTGTTGTTAGCTGCATCAAGGATTTCGTTAGCTAAACGCTCTTCCATTGTCTTTTCTCCGCGAAGACGCGCATAGTTTACTAACCAGCGAAGACCAAGAGTAGTACGGCGGTCAGGACGCACCTCAACTGGTACTTGGTAGTTAGCTCCACCTACACGGCGTGCTCTTACTTCAAGTACAGGCATGATGTTTTTAAGCGCCTGATCGAAAACTTCCATTGGCTCTTTGCCAGTGCGCTCGCTGATGATATCGAACGCAGAGTAAAGAATAGCTTGAGATTTACCTCTCTTACCATCGATCATCATTTTGTTGATCAGACGGCTAACTAGCTTTGAGTTGTAAATCGGATCCGGCAATACGTCTCTTTTTGCTACAGGACCTTTACGTGGCATGGATTGTTCCTCCTTTCAAAGATGGTTGTCTATTAATTAGAATTATTTTTTAGCTGCTTTTGGACGCTTAGCACCGTATTTAGAACGGCCTTGCATACGGTTGTTAACACCAGCAGTATCTAAAGCGCCGCGCACGATGTGGTAACGCACACCCGGTAAGTCTTTTACACGTCCTCCACGGATAAGAACAACACTGTGCTCTTGAAGGTTGTGTCCGATACCAGGAATGTAAGCATTAACCTCGATACCGTTTGTTAAACGAACACGAGCATATTTACGTAATGCAGAGTTCGGTTTCTTAGGAGTCATTGTACCAACACGAGTACAAACACCACGCTTTTGAGGTGAAGCTACGTTTGTTTGAGCTTTCTTGAAGCTATTGTAGCCTTTGTTAAGAGCTGGTGAATTTGACTTCTCTGACTTAGTTTGACGAGGCTTGCGCACTAATTGGTTAATAGTAGGCATTTGATTTTTCCTCCCTTCGAATTTGTTTAAGCCCACACATCCAGGTGGTTCATTTTGATGCAAAAACAAAGTTCTTGCAGATACCAATCTACAAAAACAGTTTTTAAAAAGATATGGCAACAGCTGCTGCCCCAACTTCGATTCCGCATGCTTTACCGAGCTTTTTCATCGATTCCACATACACAATCGGAACGTTCATCTCATTCGCTGTACTAACCACTTTAGCTGTAACCCTAGGATCAGCATCACTGGCGACTACGACTTCATCGATGGTTCCCAGTTTAAGAGCTTTGACTGTTTGCTTTGTTCCTACAATAAAACTTTTTGCCTGCAATACTTTATCATAAGACATTTACGACATCCTCCAAAGTATCCGGTGAATAGGAGCACCTTTGCTATAGTACCATCTTCATTTTTCGATGTCAACAAGCAAAATGATTTTTATTTCTTTTATTCACTTTAAAATGCGGTACTTGCTGGTAAATAAGCAAGCACCGCAATGAATACATTATTCTACAGTAACAGTATCTTCGGCAGTTTCCTCGTTTGTATAAGGCTCTGCCCTTCTGTATCGCTGCATACCTGTTCCGGCTGGGACAAGTTTACCAATAATTACATTTTCTTTCAGGCCAAGAAGCTCATCACGCTTGCCTTTAATCGCTGCATCGGTAAGAACTCTTGTCGTCTCCTGGAAGGATGCTGCTGATAAGAATGAATCTGTTTCAAGAGATGCTTTTGTGATACCAAGCAGAACCGGACGTCCTGTTGCAGGCATTTTTCCAGCAAGAAGGGCTTTCTCATTGGCATCTGTAAATTGATGGATATCAAGCAGAGTACCTGGAAGTACATCTGTTTCTGCTGCATCAATTACACGCACTTTGCGAAGCATCTGGCGGACCATTACCTCGATGTGCTTATCGCCAATTTCAACACCCTGCATGCGGTATACCTTCTGAACTTCACGCAGCAAGTATTCTTGAACAGCTGTTACATCTTTCACCTTAATTAACTCTTTAGGGTCAATTGAACCTTCAGTTAGTTCCTGTCCACGCACTACTTCGTCGTTTACAGCTACTTTTAAGCGGGCTGTATATGGTGCTGTATAAGTCTTGGACTCCACTTCACCCTGAACAACAATTTCATGCTGACGGTCGCGGCCTTCATTGATGCCAACTACCACACCATCAATTTCTGAAATGACTGCCTGACCTTTAGGGTTACGCGCTTCAAAAATTTCCTGGATACGAGGTAAACCTTGAGTGATATCGTCTCCTGCTACCCCACCGGTATGGAAAGTACGCATAGTTAACTGTGTACCTGGTTCACCGATAGACTGGGCAGCAATGATACCTACTGCTTCACCAACTTCCACTTCTTGACCAGTAGCTAAGTTACGGCCGTAGCATTTCTTACATACACCATGACGAGTGTTACAAGTGAATGCAGAACGGATCCACACTTCTTCAATGCCGGATGAGACAATCTCAGTGGCGATATCTTCAGTGATCAGGCCGTTTTCAGGTACAATCACTTCTTTTGTTTCAGGGTGCTTGATATTTCTTCTTGCATATCGGCCAATCAGACGCTCTTCCAGCGCTTCAATGACTTCAGTGCCATCCTTAAGGGATGCTATCAGCAATCCGCGGTCAGTTCCGCAATCATCATCACGAACAATGACATCCTGCGCAACGTCAACAAGGCGGCGAGTCAGGTAACCTGAGTCAGCCGTTTTAAGAGCTGTATCAGCAAGACCTTTACGGGCACCGTGTGTAGAAATAAAGTACTCGAGTACAGTTAAGCCTTCACGGAAACTTGATTTAATCGGTAATTCAATGATCCGTCCAGCCGGGTTGGCCATGAGTCCGCGCATACCAGCTAACTGAGTGAAGTTGGACGCGTTACCACGGGCACCGGAGTCACTCATCATGAAGATTGGGTTGGATTTATCCAATGACTTCATCAATTTTGCCTGGATATTATCTTTCGCTGCACTCCAGATTGAAATAACACGATCATAACGCTCGTCTTCGGTAATAAGACCGCGTCGGAACTGTTTCATGACATTATCAACCTTGCCCTGTGCTTCCTGGATAATTTCCTGCTTCTCCCTTAATACCACGATATCAGCAACGCCGACTGTGATACCGGCTTTTGTGGAGTGCCTGAATCCAAGATTTTTCATGCGGTCAAGCATTTTGGACGTTTCAGTGATTTTGAAGCGTTTAAAGACTTCCGCAATAATGTTTCCAAGGATTTTTTTCTTAAACGGATCTACAAGAGGCATTTCCTTGATAACAGCAGCTACATCAGTAGCAGGCTCTACAAAATATTTCGCAGGAGTTTCAATCTCAAGGTTTTCTTTTGTAGGCTCGTTAATGAACGGGAATGTCTCAGGCAGAATTTCGTTGAAAATAAGCTTACCAACCGTAGTTAATAAAAGCTTTTTATTTTGTTCTTCAGTAAATGTCTGATTATTTAAGGATCCAGCATGGACAGCTACTCTTGTATGCAAGTGCACATAGCCGTTCTGATAGGCAAGCAGTGCTTCGCTTGTATCTTTAAAAATCATGCCTTCGCCAACAGCGTTCGCTCTTTCAAGGGTCAGGTAGTAGTTACCTAATACCATATCCTGTGAAGGAGTAACAACTGGCTTACCGTCTTTCGGATTCAGAATGTTCTGTGCTGCAAGCATCAGCAAGCGGGCTTCTGCCTGTGCTTCTGCTGAAAGCGGCACGTGAACAGCCATTTGGTCACCGTCAAAGTCTGCGTTGTAAGCAGTACATACAAGCGGGTGAAGACGAATAGCGCGTCCTTCAACTAAAGTCGGTTCGAATGCCTGAATTCCGAGTCTGTGAAGAGTTGGGGCACGGTTAAGCAATACAGGGTGCTCTTTAATAACACTCTCAAGAACATCCCAAACTTCCGGCTGCACTCTTTCGATCTTGCGTTTTGCAGACTTGATGTTGTGAGCTAAGCCCTTTTCCACCAATTCCTTCATAACGAATGGCTTGAATAATTCCAATGCCATTTCTTTTGGAAGTCCGCACTGGTACATTTTTAAGTTTGGTCCTACGACGATAACCGAACGGCCGGAATAGTCAACACGCTTACCAAGCAAGTTTTGGCGGAAACGGCCCTGTTTCCCTTTAAGCATATGTGACAGGGATTTTAATGGACGGTTTCCTGGTCCTGTTACCGGTCTCCCGCGGCGGCCGTTATCGATTAGCGCATCTACAGCTTCCTGAAGCATACGCTTTTCGTTTTGAACAATAATGCTTGGAGCACCAAGGTCCAATAAACGCTTTAAGCGGTTGTTGCGGTTGATTACACGGCGGTACAGATCATTCAAGTCGGAAGTCGCAAAACGTCCGCCGTCCAGCTGTACCATCGGGCGAAGCTCTGGAGGAATAACCGGAAGAACATCCAGAATCATCCAAGATGGTTCATTTCCGGAGCCCCGGAAAGCTTCAAGGACTTCCAGGCGCTTGATGGCACGAGTGCGTCGCTGGCCCTGGGCAGTTTTCAGTTCCTCTTTAAGGGTATCTACTTCTTTATTGAGGTCTATGTCAGAAAGAAGTTTCTTAATGGATTCAGCACCCATGGATGCCTGGAACTTGTTTCCGTACTTTTCGCGGTATGCACGGTATTCTTTTTCAGAAAGCAGCTGCTTCTTTTCAAGAGCCGTATCGCCTGGATCCGTTACAACATAAGAAGCGAAGTAAATAACTTCCTCAAGTGCACGCGGAGACATGTCCAGCACAAGACCCATACGGCTTGGGATGCCTTTGAAGTACCAAATGTGGGATACAGGGGCTGCAAGTTCAATGTGGCCCATTCTTTCACGGCGCACTTTTGCACGTGTTACTTCAACGCCGCATCGATCACAGACAACGCCTTTGTATCGAACACGCTTATACTTTCCGCAGTGACATTCCCAGTCTTTCGTCGGTCCGAAAATGCGTTCGCAGAATAGACCGTCCTTTTCAGGTTTTAATGTACGATAGTTGATCGTTTCAGGCTTCTTAACCTCACCATGTGACCAAGAGCGTATCTTATCCGGTGAAGCAAGACCTATTTTCATATACTCGAAATTGTTTACATCTAGCAAGGGGCCTACCTCCCTTTTGATCTCCGGGTTTTACCCTTATTGCTCAAACAGCAAAAGTGCCAATAATATCCCCAGCAGCCTCCGCCATTTGGCGGAGCGCCCAGGGATTAAGGAATTTATATTAAATTATTCTTTCGTAACTGCTTGCTCTTCGTTTTGCGTTTCCGGAGCGATTGTCAATGATTCAGCCTGCTGAACATCATCTTCGTCTTCCAGATCGCGCATTTCAATTTCTTCTTCATCGCCAGAAAGGATCTTAACATCCATACCTAAACTTTGAAGTTCTTTGATTAGTACCTTGAATGACTCCGGCACGCCTGGTTCAGGAACATTCTCGCCTTTGACGATTGATTCATAAGTCTTAACACGTCCAACGACGTCATCGGACTTAACCGTTAAGATTTCCTGAAGTGTATAGGCAGCACCATATGCTTCAAGTGCCCAAACCTCCATCTCACCGAAACGCTGTCCGCCGAACTGAGCTTTACCGCCCAATGGCTGCTGCGTAACAAGAGAATAAGGTCCTGTTGAACGGGCATGGAGCTTATCGTCAACCATGTGCGCCAGTTTGATCATATACATGACACCAACTGAGACACGGTTGTCAAACGGCTCGCCTGAACGTCCATCATAAAGAACAGTTTTTGCATCGCGCGCCATGCCTGCTTCTTCGATCGTTGCCCACACATCTTCCTCACGGGCACCATCGAATACAGGAGATGCTACGTGAATGCCCAGTGCTCTGGCAGCCATACCAAGGTGAAGCTCAAGCACCTGTCCGATGTTCATACGAGATGGAACCCCAAGAGGGTTTAACATGATGTCTACTGGAGTGCCATCCGGCAGGTAAGGCATATCTTCTTCCGGTAAAATACGGGAGATAACACCTTTGTTGCCGTGGCGTCCGGCCATCTTGTCCCCTTCA
Source organism: Bacillus sp. NTK034 (assembly GCF_017303275.1). Classification (GTDB taxonomy): domain Bacteria; phylum Bacillota; class Bacilli; order Bacillales; family Cytobacillaceae; genus Cytobacillus. Next base: position 40,548 of record NZ_JAFKOJ010000015.1, read on the forward strand.
GAGATTTTACGCTTCTGAACGATATATACACGTACAAGCTGGTTTACACCTGGAGGAAGTTCATCTCCGTCTTCCCTGTTAAACACTTTAACATCCAGTACGATACCGCCTCCGCCGTGTGGAACACGAAGGGAAGTATCGCGGACTTCACGTGCTTTTTCACCAAAGATTGCGTGCAATAGCCTTTCTTCAGCCGTCAGTTCCGTTACCCCTTTAGGAGTCACTTTACCAACAAGAAGGTCGCCATCTTTTACTTCCGCACCTGTGCGGATAATTCCGCGTTCGTCCAGATTGCGCAGTGCATCTTCCCCAACGTTAGGGATATCTCTTGTGATCTCTTCAGGTCCAAGCTTTGTATCGCGTGATTCTGATTCATATTCTTCAATATGGATAGATGTATAAACATCATCTTTTACAAGGCGCTCACTCATAATGATCGCATCCTCGTAGTTATATCCATCCCATGTCATGAACGCCACAAGAACATTGCGTCCAAGCGCCAGTTCACCAAGTTCCATAGAAGGTCCGTCAGCAAGGATTTCTCCTTTTGTTACACGGTTGCCTACAGCAACGATTGGGCGCTGGTTGTAGCAAGTTCCCTGGTTGGAACGGATGAACTTAAGCATTCTGTATTTATCAAGATCGCCTTTAACTTCCTGGCCATCCACGTTTTGAATGCGGCGAACCCAAACTTCGCGCGCTTCTACATGCTCAACAATTCCCTCATGCTTACAGATGACTGCAGCACCTGAGTCTTTACCTGATACATATTCCATACCAGTACCAACTCTTGGCGCTTCCGGCTGCATCAAAGGCACAGCCTGACGCTGCATGTTCGCTCCCATTAGGGCACGGTTGGAGTCATCGTTTTCCAGGAATGGAATACATGCCGTCGCAGCAGAAACTACCTGTTTAGGCGATACATCCATGTAGTCAACACGGTCGCGTTTCACAACTGTGTTTTCCCCTTTGAAACGGGCTACTACTTCTTCGTCAAGGAATGAACCATCGTCACCAAGAAGTGCATTCGCCTGGGCCACTACATAGTTATCCTCTTCATCAGCTGTCAGATAGTCGATGCGCGATGTAACTTTCCCTGTTTCAGGGTCAATTCGGCGATATGGTGTTTCGATAAATCCGAAACGGTTTACCTTCGCAAATGAAGATAGGGAGTTAATCAAACCGATGTTTGGTCCCTCCGGCGTTTCAATCGGACACATACGCCCATAGTGAGAGTAGTGAACGTCACGTACTTCGAAGCCTGCACGTTCACGTGTCAGACCACCTGGTCCTAACGCAGAAAGACGGCGTTTATGTGTCAGCTCAGCAAGCGGATTTGTCTGGTCCATGAACTGGGACAACTGTGAGCTTCCAAAGAACTCTTTAATTGACGCAATAACAGGGCGGATATTAATCAGCTGCTGAGGTGTAATGGTATTTGTATCCTGGATGGACATTCTCTCGCGGACCACTCGCTCCATACGGGAAAGACCGATACGGAACTGGTTCTGCAATAGTTCTCCGACTGAACGAAGACGTCTGTTTCCAAGATGGTCGATATCATCTGTATCTCCTACAGAATGCAGAAGGTTAAAGAAATAACTGATTGATGCAATGATGTCAGAAGGTGAAATGTTTTTCACTGCTTCTTCAACGTAGGCATTGCCGATTACATTGATGACTTTTTCGCCATCTTCATTAGGCGCGTAAATCTTAATAGACTGAAGCAAGACTTCATCATCTACTACTCCGCCCAAAAGGCTTACGGTTTTAAAGCCGATATCCTTCTCAAGGTTAGGAATGATCCGGTCTAATGTGCGGCGGTCAAGCGTAACGCCTTTTTCCGCAATGATTTCGCCAGTTTCTGGATCCACAAGCGTTTCAGCCAGTTTTTGACCGAACAGGCGATTTTTGATATGAAGCTTCTTATTGATCTTATAGCGTCCAACATTCGCCAGGTCATAGCGCTTTGGATCAAAAAATCTTGAGACAAGCAAGCTTTTCGCATTTTCGACCGTTGGCGGTTCGCCCGGACGAAGGCGCTCATAAATTTCAAGTAGCGCTTTCTCTGTACTTTCAGTATTATCTTTTTCAAGAGTGTTGCGAATGTACTCGTTGTCTCCAATCAAATCGATGATCTCTTGATCAGAGCCGAACCCAAGTGCACGCAAAAGAACCGTAACGGGCAGTTTCCGAGTACGATCTATTCTGACGTATACGACGTCTTTGGCATCTGTTTCATACTCAAGCCATGCGCCGCGGTTCGGGATTACGGTTGCTGTAAAGCCTTTTTTCCCGTTTTTATCAAGCTTTCCACTGAAATATACGCTCGGTGAACGTACTAACTGGGATACAATGACACGCTCCGCTCCGTTAATAACGAACGTACCTGTCTCTGTCATAAGCGGGAAGTCACCCATAAAGACATCCTGGTCTTTAACTTCGCCTGTTTCTTTGTTTACAAGACGCACTTTCACACGTAAAGGTGCAGAATATGTAACATCTCGTTCTTTCGATTCCTCAACGGAATATTTTGGTTCGCCAAGGCTGTAATCAATAAATTCAAGCGACAAATTACCAGTAAAGTCTTCAATCGGAGAAATATCATGGAACATTTCTCGTAAACCCTCATCAAGAAACCATTGATAAGAAGAGGTTTGGATTTCGATTAGATTTGGTAATTCTAAAACTTCACTGATCCGTGCGTAACTTCTACGTTGGCGGTGTCGTCCATACTGAACTAGTTGACCTGTCAACTGATTCACCCCTCAAATCAAGCGTTATTGTTGCTAATAGCAATTTATATCATCTTATAAGAAAAGCTAGAGAGCGCCTGCCTATCGGCGACAAGCTTTAGACCCGAAACCGATGGCGCAAAGAGCAGCCGGCGAACCGGCTTAGAAGCTGGACTTTTCCCGAAAAAGTGCAGGGACATTAGCCAAACCTCCATTCTTATAAGACAAAAAGAAAAAGGGTTTTTACTTCAAAAACCACATTTTCACAATACGACTATTATTTTGTTAGCATTCCCATTAAAACCAAATTTATACAACTATTAGATAAATTTAGTTATAAATAGAAATATAATATGTTGGCATTTTACAATACTATCATAGCAAAAAAGTCAAGTCAATCTTTTTTTGCTCTTAAAATAAAATAGCCTTTTTTCTTTTCTGCCGTCTCCACTTCGCCGAATAACTCTGTCAGCTTATCGATGGCAGAAGGCGCACCCTGCTTTTTCTGGATGACAACCCATAGCTCTCCTCCAGAAATCAGCGAATTAAAACTTTGTTCAAAAATATCATGAACAACCTTTTTCCCGGCACGGATTGGCGGGTTTGTCAGAATGGCAGCAAACTTATTGCCTTTTGTATTCTCAAGCCGGTCACTTTCATAGATTTGCACATTTTTAATGCCGTTCAGTTCAGCATTTTCCTTCGCAAGACCAAGCGCCCTCTCATTCACATCAATCATATGAACAGTCCGTTCAGGCATCATCTTTGCTGCAGTCAGCCCAATGGGCCCGTATCCGCAGCCGACATCAAGAATGTTTCCTTCAGCTTCCGGCTGTTTAAAAGTCTCAATTAATAATCTTGAACCGAAATCCACTTCACCTTTTGAAAAAACACCATTATCTGTTTTAAAGCGGAATGGATACTCCTTTAGAGTATAACTCCAAGTTTTAGGGCTGCTTTCAACTTTTTGCGTTTGGGAATAGTAGTGTTCAGACATGAAATCACCTCCAGGGAGAAATATATAAGAAGAAAATAGGAGAATCACATTTAAGTGGTTTCGAAGGAATTATATAGGATTGCCCGCTAAAAAGCAAAAAAGTTAAAGTTCTGATGTATATTTGATTTCAAAATAAAAAGCCCGCTTAAGCAGCGGGCTTTTCATAAATGATATTACTTAACTTCAACGCCAGCTCCAACTTCTTCAAGCTTAGCTTTAACTTCTTCAGCTTCTTCTTTAGAAACGCCTTCTTTAAGAGCTTTTGGAGTGTTGTCAACAAGTTCTTTTGCTTCTTTAAGTCCAAGACCTGTGATTTCACGTACCACTTTGATAACTTTGATTTTTTGGTCGCCTGCAGATGCAAGAACAACGTCAAATTCAGTTTTCTCAGCAGCAGCGTCTCCACCAGCAGCTCCGCCCATTACAGCTACAGGAGCAGCAGCAGTTACACCAAATTCTTCTTCAATTGCTTTTACTAAGTCGTTTAGTTCTAAAACAGTCATAGATTTAACTGCTTCAATGATTTGTTCTTTAGTCATGATAATGTTTCCTCCTTATTTGTGGTTTGAATCTATTAGTTTAACGCCAGAATTAACTTACGCGCCTTGTTCTTCTTTTTGATCTGCAACAGCTTTTGCAGCAAGAGCAAGATTGCGGATAGGTGCTTGAAGTACGCTGAGTAGCATAGACAGCAAGCCTTCACGTGATGGTAGTTCAGCAAGAGCTTTGACATCTTCTACTGAAGCGACATTTCCTTCGATTACACCCGCTTTAATTTCAAGTGCTTCATGCTTTTTCGCGAAATCGTTTAGGATTTTCGCTGGAGCAACTACATCTTCTGTGCTGAACGCGATTGCGTTAGGTCCAGTTAAAGCTTCGTTTAAACCGGAAAGTTCAGCAGCTTCAGCAGCACGGCGAGTCATTGAATTCTTGTATACTTTGAATTCTACGCCAGCTTCACGAAGCTGTTTACGAAGTTCAGTAACTTCAGCAACAGTAAGACCACGGTAGTCAACAACAACTGTTGATAAACTTGATTTAAGCTTATCAGCAATTTCTTCTACGATTTGTTTCTTTTGTTCGATAATGCTGCTCATCCTTACACCTCCTGTAGAATTTCTACATTCATACCGTCCAATAAAAAACCTCCACGACTTTGCAGACATGGAGGAAGTATACAATAGCAAGAAAAAGCAATTCTATCGTAATACCTCGGCAGGAAATTAAGCTGGTAAGCACCTGCTGTCTACGGCACAAATGTTATTATATTTTAACAACAAAATACATATTACAGCATGTATTTTAGAATGTCAATTGTTATTATTTTACTGCAACAGATGAAGGATCTACTTTTACGCCAGGTCCCATAGTAGAAGTAACAGAAACGTTCTTCATGTAAGTTCCTTTAGCAGCAGCAGGCTTCACTTTCATCATTGTATCGAAAATAGTGTTGAAGTTTTCAACAAGCTTTTCGTCTTCGAAAGATACTTTACCGATTGGCACGTGGATGTTTCCAGCTTTGTCAACACGGTATTCAACTTTACCTGCTTTGATTTCGTTAACTGCTTTTTGAACGTCAAAAGTAACTGTGCCAGTCTTAGGGTTTGGCATTAAGCCTTTAGGTCCTAATACACGGCCAAGTTTACCAACTTCACCCATCATGTCAGGTGTAGCAACGATTACATCAAAATCGAACCAGCCTTGGCTGATTTTGTTGATGTATTCAGAATCACCTACGAAATCTGCTCCAGCAGCTTCTGCTTCTTTCGCCTTTTCACCCTTAGCGAAAACAAGAACGCGCTGAGTTTTACCAGTTCCGTTTGGAAGAACAACTGCTCCGCGGATTTGCTGGTCAGCTTTCTTAGGGTCAACTCCTAGACGGAATGCTACCTCAACAGTTGCATCAAATTTTGCAAAATTAGTTTTCTTCGCAAGTTCAATTGCTTCAGCAATTGGGTAAGCTTTTGAAGAATCAACAAGCTTCGCAGCCTCTGCGTACTTCTTACCTTTTTTAGCCATTTTTATTTCCTCCTTGATTGTGGTTTTAGCGGAATAACCTCCCACGATTAAAAGCGGAGGCGCCTCGGTCGAAGGCGCCTGCGCTAGACAGAACAAAGGTTGCGAGTGAAACAAAATTCAGCGTCGCAACCTCATCCCTAAATCTGCTTCATGCATGTATCAGTCTTCGATAACGATACCCATGCTGCGTGCAGTACCTTCAACCATACGCATTGCAGCTTCTACACTTGCAGCGTTTAGATCAGGCATCTTTGTTTCAGCAATCTCGCGTACCTTGTCACGCTTGACTGTTGCTACTTTATTACGGTTTGGTTCACCAGAACCAGACTCGATTCCAGCCGCTTTCTTAAGAAGAACTGCAGCAGGAGGAGTTTTCGTAATAAATGTAAATGAACGGTCTTCAAAAACCGTGATTTCAACAGGAATGATTAAGCCAGCTTGTTCAGCTGTGCGAGCGTTAAATTCCTTACAGAATCCCATGATGTTAACACCTGCTTGACCTAGTGCCGGTCCTACTGGTGGTGCAGGGTTTGCTTTACCTGCAGGGATTTGCAGCTTTACAAGTTTGATTACTTTTTTAGCCACGAGACACACCTCCTTAAAGTCCGTGATGTGGTAATAGGGAAATTTCCCTCCCACTCAACTTATAGTCTTTATATTAAGATAAAGAACTTTTAACTATTGTCCAGTCTCTTTGACCGAGACATACTGACCTTTGAAATATTATCACTTTTCAAAGGCAATTTCAAGTTTTTTTACAAAGATATATAAAAGTACTTTCACAGCAGGCTGCTTCTTACAGTTTTTCAATCTGTGAAAAATCAAGTTCAACCGGAGTATCACGGCCAAACATGTTAACAAGCACTTTAATCTTCGCCTTATCTTTATCAATATCTTCAATGGTGCCTGTGAAGTTCGCAAACGGACCTTCTTTCACCTGAACTGTTTCGCCGATCTCAAAGTTGATATCAAAACGGGCTTCTTCAACACCCATGTGCTTAAGAATGTTCGTCACTTCTTCCGGCAAAAGCGGAGTCGGCTTTGAGCCTGAACCTGCTGAACCTACGAACCCAGTTACACCCGGAGTATTTCTTACTACATACCAGGAATCATCCGTCATCACGATTTCTACTAGTACATAACCAGGGAAGACTTTGCGCTTCACAACTTTTTTCTTGCCATTTTTCAATTCTGTTTCCTCTTCTTCCGGAACTACCACCCGGAAGATCTTATCTTGCATTCCCATCGATTCAACACGCTTCTCCAGATTGGCTTTGACTTTATTTTCATAGCCGGAGTACGTATGAACAACATACCAATTCTTTTCCATTTATGAGGACTTGTTCGTCCTTCCCTCCCTGTATTCAACAATTTATTATTTTTGACCAAATTAAAAAACCCGTTTCCGGGCTTTGCAAATGTTTCCTGTGTTATTCTCCATTATACCATGGAAACTCAGAGGTTATTCAAGAATTAAACGAATCAATTCAGAAATTCCCAGGTCAATCACTGCAAAAAACAGAGCGAAGAACGTAACTGTAGCAAGAACAGTAACAGTATAGTTTGTCAGCTCTTTGCGTTTAGGCCAGCTGACCTTTTTCATTTCCCGGCCAACTTCACGGAAAAAATTCACGATGCGCTGCATTTCGTAACCCCCAACTTTCAAGAGATATATCCTTTAACAAAAAGCGAAAGCGGCTTCAAAACCAGACCAATCTTCCTGTCTGCATAAAACGCTCTGGCTTCAGACTATTAAAAGAGCAAACTTCTTATCTATATAATCACTTTGTTTCTTTATGGATCGTATGAGCGCTGCATGCACTGCAGAACTTCTTCAGTTCCAGCCTTGCAGAATCATTTTTGCCTGCAGTGGAATAATTTCTGGAACCACATACAGAGCAAGCCAAAATTACCTTTTTAGTCATATTTCCACCTACTAAGTCACATTACGCCCTTAAAACTTTAACACGCACCCCAAAACATGTCAATAACTGCAAAAAAAGCAAGGTGTTGGGAAATTCTGTCTACAGGGAAAATTCACGCACTTCCAAATATCTTTCCAGCTTTCTCTTCACCCGCTGCAGGGCATTGTCAATCGATTTTACATGGCGGTTCAGTTCTTCGGAAATTTCCTGATAAGACTGCCCATCCAAATAAAGGGCAAGCACCTTTCGTTCAAGGTCACTCAGAAGCTCGGACATCTTCACTTCAATGTGATCAAATTCTTCCTGGTTGATAATCAGCTCTTCAGGATCCATTACCTTTGCCCCAGAGATTACATCCATAAGCGTCCTGTCCGATTCCTCATCATAAATAGGCTTGTCCAAAGATACATAAGAGTTCAGCGGAATATGCTTTTGGCGGGTCGCTGTCTTGATGGCGGTTATAATTTGCCTGGTGATGCACAGCTCGGCAAACGCTTTAAATGAGGACAGCTTGTCCTCTTTAAAATCGCGGATCGCCTTGTATAAGCCGATCATTCCCTCTTGTACAATATCTTCTTTATCTGCGCCAATCAAAAAATAGGATCTTGCTTTTGCCCGGACAAAATTGCGGTACTTATGAATCAGATAATCCAGCGCCTCACTCTCGCCCTTATGCACGAGCTCAACTATTTCTTCGTCCTCAAGCTGGATAAAGTCTATAAGATTTTCGTCGATTGTCTTGAAGTCAGCACTCACTAGGATCCCCCCGACCGTACAAGCATGGTTAGAAACATTATACAGCACGGTTTTTTCAAGCGTCAACCGCTCATTGGCCTCCTCTGCGCCATTTTTCAAAAATTTCTGCCACTTCATCACTGAGAGGTATCTTGGATACAGGCTTTTTCTGCTGAATTTTTTTTACTTTTTTTTCGATGCTGCTTTCAATCAAATTCATTTCATTGAGCAGCTCCCTTGCTGATTTTCTTAGGGCTCCCTGGCCAAATATAACCCATTGCTCTGTGAAATCGGAGGTTGCAACATGAACTTGGGTTTTAATATTGCTGAGATCGATAGCTAATTTTTCAATGCGTTCATCGGCCGTTTCATTATTTCTTGTAAAAATAACTTCAACCTTTGAATCCTTAAACTTTTTTTCCGTGCCCTTTACATAATGGGCATCAAACACGACAATCACTCTGTACCCGGAATATCCCTGGTACTCGGCCATTTTTTCAATCAGGCGGTCTCTGGCTGACGATAAATCCTTGTTTTTGAGCTCCCTGAGTTCTGGCCAAGCACCAATTATGTTGTATCCGTCAACAAGAAGGATGTCCATTTCTATCCCTCAAGCGGGTGCCGTTTCCGATAAACCTCATACATGAGCAGCGCAGCAGCAACTGATGCGTTAAGGGAAGTAACGTGTCCAGCCATCGGCAGGTTAATGAGGAAATCACATTTATCGCGAATCAGGCGGCCCATCCCTTTACCTTCGCTTCCAATTACAAGGCCTAAAGGCATCGTTCCATCCATCTGACGGAAATCTTGTTTCCCTTTTGCATCTGTACCGGCGATCCAGACGCCTCTTTCTTTTAATTCATCAATCGTTCTGGCCATATTGGTAACACGGACAACCGGGATATACTCGATCGCTCCTGTTGATGCTTTGGCTACTGTTGCCGTCAGCCCGACGGCTCTTCTCTTCGGAATAATGATCCCGTGTGCCCCGACTGCATCGGCCGTTCTCATGATGGACCCAAGATTATGCGGATCTTCTATTTCATCCAGCAGCAAGAAGAAAGCTGCTTCGTTTTTCTTTTCTGCGGCAGCAAACAAATCATCGATTTCTGCATATTGATAAGCAGCAACCTGTGCGATGACGCCCTGATGATTCCCCTCTGCCATCCCATCTATTTTTTTCTTGGGAACGAACTGGACCAGTACCCCGGCTGACTTCGCCAAACCGATTACCTGCTGCATCTGCCCGCTCTGCGAACCTTCTGCAATAAAAATCTTATTAATATCCCTCTCTGACTTTAATGCTTCAATAACGGGATTTTTACCGATGATAAAATCCTGGCTCATTTTGCCGCTCCTCCTTTCCTTTTCTCAACTAAATGTATGGATTCCAGAATCAGTTCTTCCATCCGCTCCTGTCTTTTTGACAAAAACAGATAGCCGATGAGAGATTCAAAAGCTGTGCTGTATCTGTATGTTTGGACATCTGTATTTTTCGGCACCGAACCGGACTTTGCGTTTCGTCCCCTGCGGACTACGGCCAGTTCTTCCTCCGTCAGCCGTTCAGAGTCAATTAATTCATGAATGATTAAGGACTGGGCTTTTGCAGAAACATACCGGGTTGCCTCCTTATGGAGAAAATGAGGCCGTACCCGTCCATTTTGAAGAAGATGGTGGCGTATGTAGGTTTCAAATACCGCATCCCCCATATACGCCAAGGCAAGACTATTCAATTGTTTTTCATCTACTGTGTTTTCATAGTGAAGCATTGCCTAGCCTCTTTTCCATCTGATTCCCTGCGGTGTATCTTCAAGGATAATATTCATTTCTTTCAGCTGATCGCGGATTTTGTCTGCCAGTTCGAAATTGCGCTCTTTTCTGGCCAGCTGCCTCTGCTCAATCAGCTGTTCGATTTCTTCATCCAGAAGGTCAGCATTTGTTTCTTCAAGAGAAAGGCCCAATACATCAAACAGCGTTTCGAATTCTTTCGTGAAAGCATCAATCACTTCAACTGCTGTGTTTTTCTCCATCAGATAATAATTCGCAAGCTTAGACAGTTCGAACAGTATAGATACGGCATTGGCTGTATTGAAATCATCATCCATATCATGTATGAACTGTTTATGAAGACCTGAAATTTTATCCAGCCACTCCTGATTATTATCAGTCAGGTTCACACTTGCTTCTTTGCGGTGCTGCAAATTGTGATAAGACGTTTTAATGCGCTCCAGCCCTGTACGGGTATTTTCCAGAAGCTCATCACTGTAGTTGATTGGATGTCTGTAATGTACGGACAGCATGAAAAATCTTAGTACCTGCGGGTCATGCTTTTGGATAATGTCATGAACCAGAACGAAGTTCCCCAGTGATTTAGACATTTTTTCGTTATCGATATTAATATAGCCATTGTGCATCCAATAGCGGGCAAAGGTTTCTCCTGTCAATGCTTCCGACTGGGCGATCTCATTTTCATGATGCGGGAAAGCCAGATCCTGTCCGCCGGCATGGATATCAATCGTGTCCCCCAGATATTTCTTTGCCATAGCCGAGCATTCAATATGCCATCCCGGCCTTCCTTGCCCCCAAGGGCTCTCCCACGCGATCTCCCCTTCCTTCGCTGCTTTCCAAAGAACAAAGTCAAGAGAATCCTGTTTCTTTTCGCCGACGGCAATACGGGCACCGACCCGAAGCTCATCAATGGACTGATGGGACAGTTTTCCATACTCATCGAACTTACGGGTATGGTAATAGACATCCCCTTCTGATTCATACGCGAAGCCTTTATCAATCAATGTCTGGATAAACTCAATAATAATATCGATGCTTTCTGTCACCCTCGGGTGGACATCAGCCCTTCTGCAGCCCAGTGCAGATACGTCTTCGAAGTAGGCATTAATGAATCGTTCCGCGATACTTGGAACGTCCGTTCCCAGTTCATTGGCCACGCGGATCAGCTTATCATCCACATCAGTAAAGTTTGAGACATACTGAACATCGAAGCCGCGGAATTCAAGATATCTGCGTACTGTATCAAATACAATCGGCGGGCGCGCATTCCCTATATGGATATAGTTATAAACGGTGGGACCGCACACATACATTTTCACTTTTCCCTCTTCTATGGGAATAAAATCTTCTTTTTGACGGGTAAGTGTATTATAGATTTGAATGGCCATGAACCTGGCTCCTTTCTTTCCTCAACGTTTCGACTTCGCCTTTTAATTCCTGCAGCTCCTTCTCCAGTTCCTTAAACCGGTCTGCAATTGGATCGGGAAGATCACAATGATTTAAATCCTTGCTAATTTTCACACCATCCCGGACTTTCACTCTTCCTGGAATGCCGACTACTGTTGAATTGGGCGGAACCTCATGAAGGACAACTGAGCCGGCACCTATCTTAGAATTCTCCCCAATTGTAATGGATCCCAAAACCTTCGCACCGGTCGCAATCAGCGCATTGTCCTTAATAGTAGGATGCCGCTTGCCTTTTTCCTTCCCGGTTCCCCCAAGTGTCACACCCTGGAAGACAGTTACGTTATCGCCAATTTCACAAGTTTCCCCGATGACAACCCCCATGCCATGGTCGATGAAGAAGCGCCTGCCGATCTTTGCTCCCGGGTGAATTTCAATTCCTGTGAAAAAGCGGCTGACCTGGGAAACAACTCTTGCAAGAAAATAAAACTTCCGCTTAAAAAGCGCGTGGGCCACGCGGTGCGACCAGACAGCATGCAATCCTGAGTACGTTAAAACTACTTCCAAATAACTTCTTGCTGCCGGATCCTGTTCAAATACCACTTCGATATCTTCCTTCATTCTTGCAAACATAGTTCATTTCCCCTCCCGACATAGGTATCAATCTCTATTTTTATTTTTCTAAACCTTTTCCCCTATAACATTTCTCTGCCCATAAAAGCAGGTTTTAAATATAAAAAAGCGCCTCTGCCCAATCGGACAGAGACGCTTTATGCGCGGTTCCACTCTGTTTAGGCTTCAGAAGCCTCAACTTTACTTGTTAACGGATAAGTTCCGCTCAAATCTACTAGGAAGCAGGGGGCATCCGTTCAAATTGAGGCTCTGAGGCGCACTTCAGAAAAAGGAGAGGCTTAAACCACTTTCAGCCGGTGATGGTTCTCTCTAAAAAAGCATCTTTTTTCTTACTTTTCCTCTTCAACACTTTTCGATATAGAATAATTTACTTAATACTATATTACATTTTCTCCAAGATGTTAACCAATAATGCTCATTAATCGAGTTTTTACTTTTTCTTTTCCTAAAAGCTCGATTGCCTGCGGCAGATCCGGCCCATGGGTTTGGCCAGTAGTAGCTGAACGGATTGGCATGAACAGTTTCTTGCCCTTGTGGCCTGTTGACTTTTGCACAGCCTTCATGGCCGCTTTAATTCCATCCGCTTTGAACTCTGCCATATTGTCAATTTCCTGCAGGAACGCAGACAGCACTTCAGGAACTTGCTCTTCAGCCAGAACTTCATTCGCTTCTTCATCAACTGTCATTTCTTCTGTAAAGAACAGCTCTGAAAGCTCAGCAATTTGAGCGCCAAAGCTCATTTTTTCCTGGTAAAGAGTAATCAGGCTTCTAACCCAATCTTCATTTTCCTGCTGCCAGTTTTCACTGATCTTCCCTGCCTTTACCAGATGAGGGGCTGAAATGGCCACCAGACGGTCCTGATCAAGCTTTTTCATGTACTGATTATTCATCCATTCAAGCTTCTGCTTATCGAAAAGGGCAGGGGATTTTGATAATCTGCTTTCATCAAAGATATCAATGAATTCTTCTTTGGAGAAGATTTCTTCCTCGCCTGCAGGAGACCAGCCAAGCAAAGCAATAAAGTTAAAGAGCGCTTCCGGCAGGTAGCCGAGCTCTTCATACTGTTCAATGAACTGGATAATTGTTTCGTCCCGCTTGCTCAGTTTTTTGCGGCTTTCATTGACAATCAGCGTCATATGGCCAAACGTCGGAATGTCCCAGCCTAATGCTTCGTATATCATCTGCTGTTTGGGCGTATTGGAGATATGGTCATCCCCGCGCAGGACATGAGATATTTTCATAAGGTGGTCATCTACTGCTACAGCAAAGTTATAAGTAGGAGTGCCATCCTTTTTGACAATGACAAAATCACCAAAGCCATCAGATTCAAATGACACTTCGCCTTTTACCATGTCATTGAATGTCAATTCCCTGCCTTTTGGCACTAGAAAGCGGATGCTGGGCTTTCTGCCTTCTGCTTCCAGTGCAGCTCTTTCATCCTCTGTCAGATGACGGCATTTCCCTGAGTAAGCAGGAGTGTCGCCTTTTGAAGATTGAGCTTCACGCTCAGCTTCCAGCTCCTCTTCCGTACAATAGCATTTATAGGCATGCCCTTTGTCGAGCAATTCCTTGTAGTATGTTTCATAGATATGATTTCTTTCAGATTGGCGGTATGGGCCATATTCGCCTTCCTGGTCGATGCTTTCGTCCCAATCCATGCCAAGCCATTTTAAATAGTGAAGCTGGCTTTCTTCACCGCCTTCAATATTCCGCTTCTTATCTGTATCCTCAATGCGGATGATGAATTTTCCGCCTTTGCTTCTTGCAAACAAATAGTTGAAAAGCGCCGTTCTTGCATTTCCGATATGCAAATGTCCAGTCGGACTCGGAGCATAACGGACGCGGATTTCATTTGACATACTAACTGCCTCCTTAAAAATCTAAATCTGTTGAGTTTTTCGTCTTACCAGTAGACTGCATAAGCTATATTTTATCACTCAGATTTTTCTTCTGAAAGGTAATTTTACTGGTTCTCTTTCTTTTTCAGCAAAACAGCGGCCTGGGAAGCGATTCCCTCTCCCCGTCCTGTAAATCCAAGTTTTTCTGTAGTTGTTGCTTTCACATTGATATTTTCTTTTTCGGTTTCAAGAAGCTCTGCAATCCGCTCCTGCATTTTTCCGATATGAGGAGACATTTTCGGCTTCTGGGCAATGATGGTGCAGTCTGCATTGACCAGCTCATATCCTTTTTCTTTTACGATTCCCCACACATGCGCAAGCAGCTTCGCAGAATCGGCATCCTTGAATTCAGGATCGGTATCAGGAAAATGCCGCCCAATGTCTCCTTCCCCAATTGCCCCAAGGCAGGCATCGGCCACTGTATGCAGCAGGACATCTGCATCCGAATGCCCCAGCAGCCCTTTCTCATATGGTATTTCAATACCCCCGATAATCAGCGGGCGTCCTTCTGCAAACTGATGAACATCAAAACCTTGTCCAATCCGAAACATGATACAATCTCCTTTACATATGGCTTCTTTTCTTTATAATTGCTTCCGCAAAATAAATATCTTCTGGCGTAGTCAGCTTAATATTATCGTAACTTCCCTCTACAATCACCACTTCATTGCCTAACCGCTCCACGAGGCTGGCATCATCTGTTCCTAAAAAACCGTCTTCCTCGGCCTTGCGGTGTGCATCAAGCAGAGAAGAGAGACGAAAGGCCTGCGGTGTTTGAACAGCCCACAGACAGGAGCGTTCAAGTGTTTCTGTAATCAAATTTCCGTCGGCTTTTTTTACGGTATCCTTCAGCGGCACTGCCAGAACAGCCGCTCCTTTTTCCCGGGCTGCTTTCACTAGCGGCACCAGTAACTCCCGGGTAATAAAAGGGCGGGCAGCGTCATGAACCAGCACCACATCCTCACCTGAAGCTGCTTTGGCCGCATTATAGACGCTATGCTGCCTTTCCTTCCCGCCTTCTACCATAGCAGTCACTTTCGTAATATGATACTTTTTTAACAGAACCTGCATTTCTTCCTCATCCTGAGGATTAATCGCCAAAAAAATGCCTGTGCACTCCGGGTCACTTTCAAAAACTCTTAACGTATGTATAAACACAGGGACATTCCCGATTTCCAGGAGAAGCTTATTCTTTCCCGCTCCCATTCTTTTCCCCTGCCCGGCTGCAGGGAGAATCACTTGATAATTCATATAATGGCTCCTATCTCCTAAGAAAAGCGCAAGCGCCTTGTCCACCCCCGACAAGCACAAGACGAGACTTTTGAAAAGTCGACCTTTGCTTTTTTGGGAGGATCGGCTTGTGACCTCGAGGGGGCAGGCGCTGGAGCTAGACAATTCTCGAAGTTCAATGTTATTTCTTACCTTCCTAAAAAAGCAGGAAAAAGGCAGGGAAAACAATCTCCCTGCACGCTCTGTCCTACTTTCTATCATACATTATAAGGCTTTTTCCAAAAGCTTGGGTTTTGCAAAAATCATTCTTCCGGCTGAAGTCTGCAGTACACTTGTGACAAGAACATCAATATGTTTGCCAATATAATTTCTGCCTTCTTCCACAACGATCATCGTGCCGTCATCCAGATAAGCAATCCCCTGATTCTGTTCCTTGCCGTCCTTAATAACCTGTACCTTCATTTCTTCTCCTGGAAGCACAACGGGTTTGACGGCGTTGGCCAGGTCATTAATATTGAGGACTGCTACTTTTTGCAGTTCACAAACCTTGTTTAAGTTAAAATCATTGGTCACAACGACACCATTCGTTAGCTTAGCCAGCTTCACCAGCTTGCTGTCCACCTCTTGGATTTCTTCAAAATCGCCTTCATAGATTTCTACATTAATGGAAAGTTCTTTTTGAATCCGATTTAAAATATCCAATCCTCTTCGGCCACGGTTGCGCTTTAATACATCTGATGAATCAGCAATATGCTGCAGTTCTTCCAGTACAAACTGCGGAATGACAATCGTGCCTTCCAAAAAGCCTGTCTGGCAAATATCAGCAATGCGGCCATCGATGATAACGCTTGTATCAAGGATCTTAAGTGATTTTTTAGGTGCAGCTTCAGGCTCAATCTCTTCTTCACTGCTCTTCTTCTTCTTGCTTGAAAATAGACTTAAAAGTTCATCCCGCTTTTTAAAGCCAACCTGAAACCCAAGATAGCCGAACAGCAGCGTCAGCACAATCGGAGCTACGGTATTCAGAATCGGGACCTCAATCGCATTTAGGGCATATCCGATTAAAAAAGCAATGACTAATCCAAAAACCAGGCCGACACTTCCAAAAATAATATCTGTTATAGGTACTTTTACCAGTGATTCTTCTGCCCATCTCACGAAATTGACGACATGATCAACCGCCCAAAAAGTTAAAAGATAAAAAATAATAGCACCTAAAATGGCGGACACATATGGATTATTTAAAAGAGGAATGTCATCTAAACTGATTAATTTTAATAAGTCAGGAATCAAAAATATACCCAGCGTTACTCCGATAATAAGGAAGCATGCCTGTACAATACGTTTTAACATTCCTTCACCTCCTTTTAATCATTATAAACAAATTCACAAAATTGAAACCTTGAATCTGGGAGATTTTCAATTTTATCCTTAAAATTATTTCACGATAGTAAAACAACGCACTTAAATCTGCTTAAATTTTTACTTTTACACACTTTAAGGGTAGCACCATTGGCAATAAACTGTCAAATAATTAACTTACCATTTTAGCATAACCAATTACATAGTTCAATGGTCTCTTTATAGCTGACGGTCCGCAAAAACCTGCTCTTTTATGAGCTTAAGTCCCTCTTTTATTTTTCTGGCCCTTACTTCCCCGATTCCTTCTACTTCATCGAGCTCCTCTACTGTGGCTGTGATGATATTTGGAAATTCTTTAAACCGATTAATCAGATTATCGATAATAATTGGCGGGAGTCGGGGAACTTTATTCAGCATGCGGTAGCCGCGCGGGCATTTGAATTCTTCCGTATGAATATACCCGTTGTAGCCAAGAAGCTTGAGAATGACAGAGTCTTCGAGCATTTCTCCTTTTGAAAGCTCCTGAAGCTTAATAAGTGCATCCCTGGAGTCGATGTCCCTTGATTGAGCATAGTCTTTTATAATCCATTCTGCTTCCCGTTCAAGCTCCATCAGCAGTTCGTTCATCTGAAGCCGAATCAGCCTTCCCTCTGTGCCCAGTTCGCTTAAATAGGTGAGGAGCTCGTTTTTAATGCGCAGAACCATTTCGATATTATGAAAAACATGAAGGATATCGCTGTATGTAACAAGCTCTTCAAATTCCAGGATGCTCAGGTTGCCGATACTCTGTTCAAGAACGACCTTATATTTTTCAAGCGTCTGCACGGCAACATTCGCCTTGGTTAAAATGACGCCAATATCACGCAGAGCATAACGGGAATGTCCTTTATAAAGGGTAATGACATTGCGCCTCTGGGAAATGGCAATCACTAATGCGCCTGTTTGCCGGGCAACCCGTTCTGCCGTCCGGTGCCGCATACCCGTTTCGGTAGAAGGCACACCCGGATCAGGAGCCAGCTGGGCGTTAGCTATTAGAATCTTATTTCCTTCTTCATTTAAGATAATGGCTCCATCCATCTTGGCAAGCTCATACAAATAGCTAGGCGAGAACGGGCAATTAATTTGGAATCCTCCATCAACAAGGTTACTAAGCTTTTCTTTTGATCCCAAAACAATCAGCCCGCCTGTATTGGCGCGAAGAACATTATCAATCCCTTCCCTGATAGGCGTACCGGGAGCCATGAACCGAAGGATTTCACTCATCGTTTTTTCGCTCATTTTTTTAGTCTCCATCTTTATCCCCCTAACGCAGCCTTTAATGCTTCACCGACGGAGCTTACTCCGATTAGTTCAATTCCTCCCGGTGCGCTCCAGCCGCCAAGATTGTTCGCCGGCAGGATAACCCGCTCAAAGCCCAGCTTGGCTGCCTCCTGCACTCTTTGTTCTATTCTTGATACTCTCCTGACCTCACCTGTGAGGCCTACTTCACCGATAATGCAGTCTGTTGCCATTGTTGGCTTATCCCGAAAGCTTGACGCAATGCTCACAGCAATGGCCAAATCAATTGCCGGTTCATCAAGCTTCACTCCGCCAGCGACCTTTAGGTAGGCATCCTGATTTTGCAGGAGCATCCCGACTCGTTTTTCCAATACCGCCATCAGGAGCGGAACCCGGTTATGATCAATTCCTGTCGCCATTCGCCTTGGGTTTCCAAAGCTTGTCGGGGAAATCAGCGCCTGAATTTCAACCAGAACTGGCCTTGTTCCTTCCATGGATGCCACGACGGTTGAACCTGCAGCTCCCTGTGATCGCTCTTCCAGGAAAATTTCTGACGGGTTTGCCACTTCCTCAAGCCCAAGTTCCTTCATTTCAAAAATGCCCATTTCGTTTGTTGATCCGAACCTGTTTTTAACCGCACGCAAAATCCTGTATGTATGATGGCGTTCACCTTCAAAGTACAAAACGGTATCTACCATATGCTCGAGAAGTCTTGGACCCGCAATGGAACCTTCCTTTGTAACATGCCCTACGATAAAAATGGCAATTCCCTTCGTTTTGCCGATGCGCATTAGCTCAGCAGTACATTCCCGAACCTGAGAAACGCTGCCCGGCGCCGATGTCACTTCCGGATGAAAGATCGTCTGAATTGAGTCAATAATGACAAAGTCAGGATTCACTGAATCAATCGTTCTGCTGATTTCATCAAGGCTGGTTTCCGAATAAACGAGCAGGCTGTCAGAAGAAACACCTAAACGGTCAGCCCTCAGCTTCGTCTGGCGCATGGATTCTTCCCCTGATATATAGAGAACAGAATGCTTCCTGTTCGCCAGCTGTGATGACACTTGAAGAAGAAGCGTTGATTTCCCTATGCCCGGATCTCCTCCAATAAGAACAAGGGAGCCTCTTACAATTCCGCCACCAAGGACACGGTTTAATTCTTTTAAATTGGTATGTATGCGGGATTCGCTGACTGTTTCAATGGATGTAATCGGTGTTGCTTTCGCCGCTATGGCCGATCCCTGTGAATGAGCAAAAGCACCTCTTCTCGTTGAAGCAGGCTTCTCCACCTCTTCCACCATTGTATTCCATTGTCCGCACCCCGGACATTTCCCCATCCATTTAGGTGACTCATAGCCGCATTCCTGACACATGAATTTCGTTTTTCTTTTAGCCATACTTCTTCCCCTCTCTGTACATTCATTCCAGCCGCATTAAAGGAAATCTTAATATTACCGGCCTTGCGTGAAAGAACCAGCGATGACAGAAGTACGGTTAACTTCCTATTCCCTTTTTTAACGGGTCTTAAAATGTTTTTGTCCTGTTATCTTTTTCTATCTTAAAATTAACATAAATCGGCAGAATAAACCTCTTTAAAGGCTGCCAGCATGATATGTCTGAAAGAGTGCAAAAAGGTACACGTATAACAGGGACGTGTACCTTTTTGCTGTGTAAAATCTTTTGATGCTATTAAAGCGGGAAAGCCATCGAGCAGAATTAAGACTGAACGTAGCGTCCTGCAGGATTAATCAAACAATCAGCGGGAATTAAGTCCCCACTGATTGAAGTCATCTTATTTCTGAAGATTTGGCGTCCCGCTTGGTTCAGCCGTTTTCACTACAAACTCTCCATCTTTCACATCGATTACCACGCTTTGCCCGGTTAGAACCGTTCCTTTTAACAGTTCTTCGGATAAGCGATCTTCAATATGCTTTTGAATCGCCCTGCGGAGCGGACGTGCTCCGTATTCTGGATCATAGCCTTCTACCGAGATTTTTTCTTTGGCTGCATCCGTCAATTCCAGTGTAATATCCTGTTCCTTCAATCGTTTCGTTAAGGTGTCAGACATAAGTGTAACGATTTCCTGAAGATGCTTTTTCTCCAATGCATGGAAAACGATGATTTCATCGATACGGTTCAGGAATTCCGGACGGAAGGACTTCTTCATTTCTTCCATTACTTTTCCTTTCATATCTTTGTAATCCTGTTCACCATCCTGGATGTTAAAGCCAACGTATTTGTTCCGCTTAAGTGCTTCTGCACCTACATTGGATGTCATAATCAGAACGGTATTGCGGAAATCGACGGTTCTGCCCTTAGAATCTGTTAATCTTCCGTCTTCCAATACCTGTAAAAGAATGTTGAATACATCAGGATGAGCCTTTTCAATTTCATCCAGAAGCACAACAGAATATGGTTTTCTGCGGACCTTTTCGGTTAACTGTCCGCCTTCTTCATATCCTACATAACCCGGAGGCGAACCTACCAGACGGGATGTAGAGTGCTTCTCCATGTATTCTGACATATCGATGCGGATCATCGCATCCTCGTCACCGAACATCGCTTCAGCTAATGCACGGGCTAACTCTGTTTTACCTACCCCTGTCGGCCCAAGGAATACAAACGAGCCAATCGGACGCTTCGGATCTTTAAGGCCTGCACGGGCACGGCGGACAGCCTTCGAAATGGCTTTAACCGCTTCTTCCTGTCCGATTACACGGGAATGAAGAATTTCTTCCAGATTAAGAAGCTTTTCTGTTTCTGTTTGGGCAAGCTTCGATACAGGGATTCCAGTCCAGCTGGCCACCACATTGGCAATGTCCTCAACCGTCACTTCACTGTTCTCTTTGCCCTGCTTTTCTTTCCATGTTTTTTTCGTTTCTTCGAGCTGTTCACGCAGGCGCTGCTCTGTATCTCTTAAGGAAGCCGCTTTTTCAAACTCCTGACTTTGAACGGCAGCGTCTTTTTCTTTCCTTACATCCTCCAGCTTAACCTCCAGTTCTTTCAGGTTTGGAGGCGTAGTATAAGAGCGAAGTCTTACCTTTGAACCCGCTTCGTCAATTAAATCAATTGCTTTATCCGGAAGGAAGCGGTCTGAGATGTAGCGATCTGAAAGTTTTACAGCTGCTTGAATGGCTGCATCCGTAATCGTCACACGATGGTGGGCCTCATAACGGTCACGAAGACCTTCAAGAATCTGTACCGATTCCTCCGCAGTCGGCTCATCAACCGTAATAGGCTGGAATCTTCTTTCAAGTGCCGCATCCTTTTCAATATATTTTCTGTATTCATCAAGAGTTGTTGCACCAATACACTGAAGTTCACCGCGGGCCAGAGAAGGCTTTAAGATGTTAGAAGCATCAATCGCACCTTCTGCTCCGCCTGCACCTATTAAGGTATGAAGCTCGTCAATAAATAAAATGATGTTTCCTGCCTGCCTGATTTCATCCATTACCTTCTTCAGGCGGTCTTCAAATTCACCGCGATACTTTGTTCCGGCAACTACTGTACCCATATCTAGCGTCATAACCCTTTTATCACGAAGAGTCTCCGGCACTTCATTATTAATGATCTGCTGTGCCAAGCCCTCTGCGATGGCTGTTTTACCTACCCCAGGCTCACCGATCAGAACCGGGTTGTTTTTCGTCCTGCGGCTTAAAACTTCAATTACACGCTGAATTTCTTTGCTTCGTCCAATTACCGGATCCAGGCTTCCTTCTCTGGCAATAGCAGTTAAGTCACGTGCCAATCCATCAAGAGTCGGTGTATTCGCATTGGCTGCGGAGCCACCCTGATGACTGCCGGACTCATTGCTGCCTAATAGCTGAAGCACTTGCTGGCGCGCTTTATTGAGGCTGACGCCAAGGTTATTCAAAACTCGGGCTGCCACGCCTTCACCCTCACGGATCAGGCCAAGCAGGATATGTTCTGTTCCTACATAGGAATGGCCAAGCTTTCTTGCTTCGTCCATCGAAAGTTCAATGACTTTCTTGGCACGCGGTGTATAATGAATGGTCTGGGAAGCATCCTGCCCCCTGCCAATTAAATTCTCAACCTCTTTTTGGATCTTATCAGAGCCGAGGCCTAAAGCATAGAGAGCTTTTGCAGCAATGCCTTCACCTTCGCGTACAAGCCCCAGCAGAATATGCTCTGTTCCGATGTTGTTATGTCCTAAACGGATTGCTTCCTCCTGTGCTAAAGCCAATACTTTTTGAGCTCTTTCCGTAAATCGTCCGAACATCATATTTTCATCCTCCCAACTCTTGATCTTCCATTTGTAATCTTTCCCTAATTAATGAAGCCCTGCGGATATCGCGTTCATGCGGTCTGAGCGGCCCGC
The DNA here is from genome assembly GCF_017303275.1 of Bacillus sp. NTK034. Classification (GTDB taxonomy): domain Bacteria; phylum Bacillota; class Bacilli; order Bacillales; family Cytobacillaceae; genus Cytobacillus. The sequence continues at coordinate 62,891 of NZ_JAFKOJ010000015.1, forward strand.
CTGCGTATTGCTGCAGGAAGCCGGGCTGTGTCAGGATCATCAGCTCATTCAATATATTTTTTGATATGTTTTTGATGTACTGCATATCAATCCCCAGGCGAACATCAGACAAGCATTGTGCTGCTTCCTTTGATTCAATGATCCGGCTATTCGATAAAATGCCATAAGAGCGGAAGACTCTGTCTTCTAATTGTATGTTAGAAGTCTTTGCTAATGCTTCCCTTGCCGATCTTTCCTGAGAAATCAGCTGACTGACAACGCTTTTCAGATCCTCTGCGATATCCTCTTCTGACTTTCCGAGAGTGATCTGGTTTGAAACTTGAAAGATGTTACCTAAAGCTTCGCTGCCTTCCCCGTAAATTCCTCTAACAACTAACCCAAGCTGGTTAATTGCCGGAATAATTCTGTTCATTTGCTGCGTGAGAACCAGGCCAGGCAAATGCATCATAACAGATGCCCTTAGCCCTGTTCCTACATTTGTGGGGCAGCTTGTTAAAAAGCCAATATGTTCATCAAATGCATAGTCGGCTTCTTCCTCCAGCCAATCATCAATTTCATTTGCCATACTTAAGGCTTCAGTAAGCTGAAATCCCGGAAATAAGCATTGAATCCTTATATGGTCTTCTTCATTAATCATGATGCTGACTTCTTCATTTTCAGAAAGAAGGCAGGCACCATGAGTTGAATTCTCAGCAAGATGGGGACTGACCAGATGCTTTTCCATCAGCACTCTTTTTTGAAGAGGCTGAAGGCTATCCATTAATAAAAGCTCCATTTTCCCAAGTTTTGAAAAAGAAGAATGCTCCACCCTCGCCTTTATTTTTTCAATGACCGCTTCTGCTTCTTCATTTGAAAATACAGTAGGGAATTTATATTGCTTCATATTGCGGGCGAGCCTGATTCGCGAACTTAAAACAATATCGGAATCAGGGCCTTCCGCACTCATCCAGGAGCTAATAGCTTGATTCATGAAACGTTCCAGCGACAAGCTTACTCCCCTCCCTTTTGATCGGCATTGAGCTGCTTTTCCAGTTTCCTTATTTCGTCCCTCAATTCTGCCGCTCTTTCAAACTCTTCTTTGGAAATCATTTCTTTTAAATTATTTTTTAAATCATCAATATTCCTCCGCAGGTGAATGGTTCCCCCGATTCGTGCAGGAATTTTTCCGCTGTGTGAAGAATTCCCGCTGTGAAGCCTTCTAAGAATTGGGTTCAATTGATCTTTAAAAGTCTCATAGCAGTTGGCGCACCCAAAGCGGCCTACTTTTATAAACTGCTGAAAGGTCAAGGAACATTGCTCACACTGCAGGACTTTCTCCTGCTGAAAAGGATCCTGGCCCGATTCCTGAAAGGCAGGCTGAATATTCAGAAGGCCAGCGAGCAAGTTATTTATTGAAAAACCAGACCCGCTGCCCAGCATAAACATTTCACCTTTTTCCTGTGCGCATTTCTCGCAAAGATGAAACTCTTCTTTCTCGCCATTTACAACCTTCGTAAAATGCAGCGTGGCTGGCCTTTGGTTACATTCCTGACAAATCATGACTTCACCTCCCCAGCTCCCTACTATTTATATTTCAAAGTGGTTAACATTGCCTTAAGCATTCTTGCCCTCAGCTCATCCCTGAATGGAAGATCAATATACAGGACAGAACGGTCTATAACACTAAGCATAATTTTAGCTTCCCTATGTGTTATTATCTCTTCTTCTACCAGACGGTAAATGACATTCTCTGCACTGCTCTGGGCAATCCTGCTCTGCACCAATGAAATTAACTGGTCAATTAAATCAGCATGGTCATAGGACTGGACTTTCATAATCCGAATGAAGCCCCCGCCTCCCCGCTTACTTTCTACTGCATATCCTTTCTCAATCGTAAAACGGGTGTTGATCACATAATTGATCTGAGAAGGAACACATTGGAACTTATCAGCAATTTCACTTCTTTTAATTTCCACGATTTCCCTTTCACTCTTCTCTAAAACCTGTTTTAGATAATTTTCAATTATGTCGGATATATTCCTCACCAGGCCTCCCCCTATCTGACTTTGACTATATTTGACATTAATTATACCTGATTTATGTAATTTCTTGCAATTGGCGGGTATTAATAATTTTCCCCCATTTTTTGACTTCCCAAACCTGAAAATGGAAGTTAATGTCGATAACAATATATTTTTGAATGGGCGGGTTTGTGCTTGGTTGGGAGAAGTTTTTTTAGAGGCTGGGAAGTGTGCTGCGCTTGGTGATCAGTTGGACAGGTGAAACGTGTTAGCTGTTCTGAACTTGTTATTCGGTTGGAATAGAGAGTTGGAATCCTGAAGTATGGCTGACTGAACCTGCTGAATACATGATTCTGGATTCTATGAAGCTGCGGTACAGTAGGTGATACTTTTATCTGGCAAGTTTGGTGATTTATCTAGCATGAATGGTTGATTTTATCTAGCATGGTTCCCATTTTATCTAGCATATTTTGAAGTTTATCTAACACTTGGCACAATTTATCTTTATAGTGAACAAATTTAACACTTAAAACAGACGGTGAAAGGAGTGGCGCATATGTTGGCAGATGTGACGCATATATCTATTTTCCATTAAAAAGAAGAGTCCCAATAAGATATTGGGTACCGGAACTCATCCAAACACACAAAAAAGAGCACCCATCAGGTGCTCTTTCATATGCCCGGCAGCGTCCTACTCTCACAGGGGGACAGCCCCCAACTACCATCGGCGCTGAGAAGC
>NZ_JAFKOJ010000016.1 GCF_017303275.1 Bacillus sp. NTK034
TTCCTCCTAAGTTTGAGTTAGAGTCGTGTCTTACTCATATCTTACTGAGGAGCCCTATTTTTTTCAAAGCTCAGAAATAACGATCTACAGGAATGCTAAACTGCCCCGTTAGTTTAAGTGCATTTCTTTAAAATGTCTAACCTAATTTTAGTATTTTTAACAACCAGGTTATTCAACAATTTGACCCTTAACATAAAGAAAAAGCGCCTTTCTGCAGCAAGAATAGCGCTTTTTCAGAATAAAGCAATCAGAATTAGCTGTCTTATTCAACAAGCCTTTTAATATTTTGTATATCCTTCTCGCTCATTCTAGAACGTAAGCTATCATTAATCAGCAATTGCATCTCACGAATAAATTGTTCTCCTTTTTCCATAAGAAAGATATCAACAGATCGTTTGTCATTTGCATCCGTTTGGCGTTCAACTAAGGATCCGCCTCGATGTTGTTCCAGTCTTGAAACTAAGCGTGATAGAGCACTATGACTCAGACCCACTTTTGGAACTAAATCTGATAACCTAATCTTTTTATGTTCTGATTGTGCCAAGTAATACATAAGGTAAAATTCTTTAATTCCTAATTGGAAATGATCTTGAAGTGTATAATCCATTGATTTCAATATACGGTCATGATATTTCGTCAGATTAATCCAAGCATTAAACAACTCATTATTATTCATGATATTTATCCTTTCCAGCCCTATTTATTGACATTATTATAACATAAGTTATATTATATGCATGCGCAAGCAAGTGTTTTGTTCAAGATTCACCTTCTTGTAATCCAGGCTTCAAAATTATATGCATGCGCAAACAAATAAGAGGGAAGGGGTTTTTTGTTTGATTCGTTTATTCAGCCCATATACAATTAAAAATCTTACATTGAAAAATCGTATTGTTATGGCACCAATGTGTCAATATTCGGTCACTAAAGAAGATGGTGCACCAAACGATTGGCACTTTGTTCACTATGTCTCAAGAGCGATCGGAGGAACAGGTCTAATAATAATGGAAATGACTAGTATAACTCCCGAGGGACGTATTACAAATGGCGATCTTGGTCTTTGGTCAGATGAACAAGTACCACAATACCAACGACTTGTTAATGAAATAAAAAAGTACGGCACCAAGGTTGGAATTCAAATTGCTCATGCAGGCCGAAAAGCAGAAGATGCCAATCAACCTGTGGGAGCTTCCGATATACCTGTAGAAGTATTACCTGAAGAAACAATGAATGGTGAACTTAAACCCCCAAGAGCTTTAACAAACCAAGAAGTGAAAGAAACCGTTCAGCAATTCAAACAAGCTGCTGAGAGAGCAATAAAAGCGGGTTTTGATACAATCGAATTGCACGGCGCTCATGGCTATCTCTTGCATCAGTTTATGTCACCAAGCACCAACAATCGTACAGATGAGTACGGAGAAGACCTAGCGCTCTTCGGAGAAGAAGTTATAAAAGCGGTAAGAAGTGTTATGCCAGCAGATATGCCGCTAATCATGCGAATATCTGCCATTGAGTATATAGATGGGGGCTATGAATTATCACACTCTATTGATATGGCAAAACGTTTTAAAAATGCTGGTGTCGATGTTTTTCACATCTCAAGTGGTGGAGAAGGACCTCCTGGAGAACGCAAACCACAAAACACACCGGGTTATCAGGTGCCCTTTGCACGCGAATTTAAAAAACAATTAGGCCTTCCAGTTATCGCTGTTGGTAAATTAAGCAGCCCAGAACTGGCAGAAGCGACCATTTCAAATGGCGATGCAGAACTTGTGGCCATTGCAAGAGGTATGCTTGATGATCCATATTGGAGTTTACACGCAGAAGAGATTAACTCATAAAGTTAGTCCGCCTTTTCAATATTCAAAAGGTATAAGATAAGTGATAAGAAGGTTCCTTATTAGGAGCCTTTTTAACCTGCACCCGTTCTATTTCTATTACCTCTTTTTCAAATAAACTGGACCTTTAATGGGCGCTCTAGACACAATTTGTAATTTTATAGATTTGAATTACAGCTTTACCAACTTATGATGGTATTTTGGATATATTGTACTAACCTGCCTCTTAGTCGAAAAAAAAACCTGGATGGCGGTTAATCTTAAACATAGCGTTGAGCAATATTAATTTAGTTTAATATCCTCCAAATGTTTCCGTCATTCATCTTAAAGAAAGTACCAAATATCCCAAGAGTTCTAAAAGTGAATTGCTCACCGTTTTGAAATTCAAAATCCGTCTCATAGGAGGCAAATATGCCAGTGTTTCTAAAATGAGAAGAACTACTCCATATTATCAGATTGTCTTTTGTACATTCTTCATTCCAACCTATATTGTTACAAACAATTCCATTCTCTGTTAATATCCATTTATCAAATTCATCCTTGGTAGGATTAGTAAGCACCATTATAACTATTAAAAGAATTACTGTAAAAATCCCTAATGCAAATCTCCTCTTCTTATTTTTCAAATGAGATACACCACCTTACTGCTTAATTACCCCATTTCCATAATCACATTTTTTATTTCCTTATTCCACTAACCTGCCCCGTTAGTCAAATAAGAAAAGCCGCCTGTTTCGGCAGCTGATTTATATCGTGAGTTCAAGAGAATTTTCACTTGAAATTATTAATATACGGTGGAGCTTCTTGAATCCAATCACGTTCTAACATAAGTTGTTTTAATGGTATTGAAACGGATATATGTTTGAATAAAAACTTTGAGACCAAAAATCCCACATCTGCACGTATTGATTCCGTTATTATTCTCATTCCCTGAGTCATGGCAATAAGAAGGTTAAAAGATAATAAATTAGCGATTTCTTCCTCCGTAAACTTTGCCCCATCCGGAATAGAATGATAATCAGCTATTGGCTTGGGTGCACTAGTTTTGGGTAATGGTACACTTTCTTGCAATAGAAACTCATTTAAATCATTTACAATTTCTTTATGAACATGGAAAACACTCGTAACTATCTCTTTAAATTCAATATCTTGAACTGTATTTATCCATACTTCCTCAAGCCGTAATGTATTTTGACCCATTCCTGCATATAACCATAAATTACTTGCTTCCAATGTATTTAATGGCTTTTTTTCACCATCTAAAAAAGGTTTAATGGTATCTAATAAAGTTTCAAAATAATTCATTTAAATCCTCCCGAAAATATAACATTTTTGAGTTAATTTAACCTTAGATGTCACATTTATTCAGATAGGTAATAAGATTACTCTAAAATTTATCAATATGTCCCCACTAGCTAGGTTTCAATTCTTTCTTTCTAAACCTAAGCCCCTGCACCTATTAGCATAATAAGAAAAAGCATAATTAATCAGTTATAGTGCTTAGTTACTTTAAAAACTTTTGGAATTATATGTTAAATCGAGTTAATGAAGATATAATAAAATATAGGGGGCTGAGGAATTGAGAATTAGGATTTATATTTTGCTAATTGGTTTGATGTTGATTGTCAGTGCTTGTTCTTTTCCATCAAATGGAGTTGCAGACACCATTACGAACCAGTCAAATGAAGAATTTGGAACAGGAATATTTATGCCTGAATATGAAGAGTTTCCAATTACTTCTGCAGAGATTATATATCCACCCACCGGTAACAAAAAAGATTTGGTTGTGGTCTATTCAAAAGAAAAAGGCAAGTTAATGGATGATGAATTCATAAAAAAATACAAAAAGAGTATAGGTTCGAAAGTTTTGTACGGGTTATACGATGGAGAACCTTGGCTTTTTAGAATAACCTACAGTAATTTTAAAATAACGGATGGAGATGGTGATAGCGAAACTAAAGATATAAACGGGGTAGATGTTAAATATAACGAAATAAAAACTAAGGACACAGAGTTGGTAGTGACGTTTTTTAATCTTAAGGAAGGCTCTTATTCTATAGAGTTTTCATTGAGAGAGGGATTAACCAAAGAAAAAGCATTCGAGATAGTCGAGTCTATTATTAAAGAAATGAAATAATTACAAAAGGGATGGAACTTTCCATCCTTTATTTGCAATTTCTTATCAAAAGGGGTGTCACATCTATTCAACAAAACTGCCCCGTTTGTTAAATAGTAAAAAGCCGCCTGCAAGGGAGCTGATCTTGGCATAAGCGTCGGTTTACTTTCCATATTTATCATCTCTTACTTGAATATCATACTCTTCAGGCTGATTAAAGTAATCCTCATAGGTTAATGAACTAACACTTCAAGTCATTTGGTATTAGGATAATATTCAAACAGTTCAATTCTCAAAAGGCTGTACAAATAGACCGTCGCCTTCAAGCCATTCTGCTATAAAAACATCTTTGTAGTCAGTAATATCATGAGTATTTAATTGTGACTTTAACCAAAATTCATTAAAGCCCAAATCAATAATTTCATCCCATAAAACTTTACCGTCTCTTATTAAAGTCACTGGAACTGAAACTACTTTTGAAGCCATGTTAAAATCTTCCTGAGTTGTTTTTTGATACTTTGATTTTTTTAAAATACTAATCGAACCATTTGCCTCTAAATAACAAAAGGCAACCTCACGAAGTGAAAAGGTTTCACTCTGTCGAAGTAAACTTTGCAGCTGGTTTATATTCATTCTATTTTTCCTTAACTCTTCTCGGTCTACAATTCCATTTTTAATAAGTGCAGAGGGTTTCCCTTCAAAAAGCCCCCTGAATGCAAGGAATTTTTGACCTAGATATTCAACTGAAAATAGTAATCCTCCCCAAAGGGTCATCGAATAAACAATATAAAATACTCCTATTTTATGATCGTATAAAGCATTTCCTAATAATTCTCCCAATACAATAGATGCGATAAAAGTAAAAGGAGAAATTTGATTAATGATTTTTTTACCCAAAAACTTTACCATTATAAATAGAAAAAAAGCCAACTATTAATTCAATTGTTAAGTACGATAATTTCATTTATCTGTGCCCCCCTTCATCTATGACTTAAAATTATATCCTCAACTATTGTTTTCAATAATAGAACTCATCAATATTTTCTCCATTTATTTGAAAATATAAAAAATGACTACATGACTTACATAGAATTATTAAACTATCCTGCCCCTTTTTTCAACAATAAAAACAGCTGCCTGATTAGCAGCTATTTTAAAACAAAATCGCCCCTTAGTCGGAGATGAAAAAAGAGTTGCCGATCCCTGATGGATCTTCAACTCTCAACCTTTCCCGTTATTGAGGAATGAACGGGCGATGTTTTAATAAAACATTCCCTCCTTATTAAATTATCTATTTGGAAATTAGATATTTTTCTTTGAAGATTGGACTAAGTTTACTCCATACATCAAATTTATTTCCATCTAAATCATAAAAAACGAAATTTCTTCCCGTGTGTCCTCTGTTTTCAATTTCTCCAACTCTAATGTCACTTTGCCTAAAGTCTTTATGTATTGCTTCTAAGGCATTTAATCCATTAACTTCGAATGTTAACGAAAAACGTTCATTACCGTAAATATCAAAGAAATTGGAGCTTTGATTTTCATTAGATTTCACAAGAAAAATACTTTGATTGGCAAAGTTTAATATAGCTTTGTCTTGATCTTTGTAACTTAACTCTGCTCCTAGTTTATTTACATACCAATCAGAGGAAAGATCTACATTAGTCACTGGAATATATGTTGTGCCTACCCTTAATAATTTCTCGCCCATTTTTTGTCTCCTTTCAAAATACCAAATTATACTAAATTTATTTATTCAACAAAAAAACCTTGCTTCCTGCATCAGGTAAGGAGTTTATACTTAATTTATACAACTTTTATTGAACAAATCTGCCCCGTTTTGAATAAGTCATCTTTTATTTTTTTATTTAAATTCAAATTTTACTGGTCTTAAGAGCAGGTTCTCTAATATTTCTTTTGCATCTTTATTTTCAAATAAAATCTCATATAATGCGTTACAAATCGGAAGTTCAACCTCATACTGTCTAGATATTTCCTTTATGGCCTTTATTGTTGAAACACCCTCTGCCAGTTTTCCAAACCTTTCTCCTTCAACATAAGATTGTCCAAATTTTCTATTGTTGCTATGTATTGAGAAAAGTGTTGCTTCATAATCACCTAAATGACTTAAACCATAAATCGTTAAATCATTCCCACCCATTATACTTACTAGACGAGAAATTTCTCTTGTTCCTCTAGCCATAAGTGATCCTTTTAGGCTGCTATAATTTAATCCATCTAACATACCAGCTGCAATTCCTATAACATTTTTCGTTGCAGCACCAATTTCATTTCCAATAAGATCCTGACCATAATAGAACCTAATTAAATCACTATTAAGTTCCTGTACAATCTTTTTAGTAATGTCAAAATTCTCTGAACCAATAACCATACAATTAGGAATTTTATTTACGTACTCCTGTACATGTCCTGGACCTACCCATACTGCTACATTCACATTTCTTCCAAGCTCCTCGCTAAACACTTGCGAGAGTCTTTTTCCACTAGAGGCCTCTAGTCCTTTCATACATAAAATGAATGTTTTGTTTTGCGATTCTTTTATTGAATTTAGTTGCTTAGCAAATGACCTTAATTCTTGAGCACTGATTGAAATGATAATTAGTTCCGCAAATGATATGGATTTATCTAATGAACTGCATAATTCAATTGTATCTGGCAGTGAGAGATATTCATTTTTTCTAGTTTCTTTTAATCCAGCCAAACTTTTTGAAGTTTCTCTCCCCCATAGCATTACATCATGACCAATTTTATTGGCATACCAAGCCATAAATGTGCCCCATCGACCACATCCTAAAACAGAAACTCTCATCTTTATCTCCCTTATCCTTATTATTTCTTTATTCATTTTTAATGTCTTTTAAAAAAGAATGACCACTAATGAACCAGACACTAATAATTTAATTCGACTACATAAACGTAATTCCTTTTTAAACTAAACCTGCCCCGTTAGTTAAGCAAGAAAAAAAGCCGCCTGAAACGGCAGCTGGATCTTAAAATAACGCACTCGTTACTTTAAGTGTAAATCTTTACAAACTTATTCATCGTAATATATAACTGTTGTGAAATCACCATCTCACTGTAATAAAGCATAAAATATACATCTAAAACTTTATTATGGAGTACACTTTTAAATCCTTATGTTCCCCTTTAACATACATTACCTTTCTGCTTATACCTTCGAAAGACATACCTAATTTTTTCATAACACTCTCTGAACCCTTGTTTTCTAAGAAGCATCTCGCTTGTATACGAACTAAGTTCATACTGTCGAAACCAAAAAAAATGATTGCCCTTGCTGCTTCGGTAATTAGCCCTTTGCCCCAGTATTCATTAGATAAAACATATCCAATTTCAGCACTTTTGTGTTCTGGCTGCCACCAAACAAAGTGAACTGTTCCAATAAATTTACCATTTTCTTTAAGCTCAATCCCCCAAAGAGCATCATATTGAGGTAAAAACGTATTGATAAACACAATTGTATCTGATAATGAAGAATGCGTATCCCAAGTTACATATCTCGTTACTTCTTCATTCGAAGCATATAAATACATATCTTCTGCATCATCTAATGTGATCTTTCGAAGGATGAGACGTTCCGTTTCTATTTTAGGTACATCAGCAAACTTTTCTAAAATATTCATGAATCCACCACTTTACAAAATATTATCAACTGATAATAAGTTTATCATTTTTTAAAATTATGTATTTAATTAAACGGCGACGTTTGTATGGAAAGGAATGAATGCGTAATACTTCGTAAATCAAGAGGGCATACTCTAATAATAAATCTTAAAATAACACACAGATGAGGTGATAATATGATTCGTAAGGGACTATTTTTATTTGTTGTTATTCTGTTTCAATTTAACTTATCAATTGTAAACGCCCAGGAAAATAATATTGTTAAGCTTCTTGATATTAAAAAGGATCAAATAATAAAAACAACTCCAACAAATTCTAACGTTCAATTAGAAACTGAAAAAATAATTAAAGGCATTGATGGTATTGTGAAAAAATTCAAGCCTATTCCAAACCAGGGCTATATGGTTAAAATCCCTTTAGAACCGCCTTACCTTATAGAGAATAAATGGATAAACACTTTAATTGATGAAATTATCATAATAATTCCTAATGAGGAGGATCCTTATTTGGTTACCTTTGATGACGAAAACAATCCTTATTTTTTTACCTTTAAAACAAAAATTGATGCGTTATTGAATACTTTAGACTTCTCCCTTTAAGAGAACTTAATGCACTTTTTAAAGTAATCCGCCCCATAGTACCTAAGATAATTCATTTTTAGATCGAAAAAATATCCCTCTTAAATCTAAGTTTGACAAAAGATAAAATGATCATTTGGATTCCAAACGTGCAGATCATCTGCATTGTATCCTCTCAGCCACAACACGCCGTTAATTCTTCTAAGATAAAAGCCTTTTGGAAAATCATCTTCTTTAGATAGTTTCTCCGAGGCTATTGTGATTGATCCTGATGGAGCTTGATTCCTCTGTAAAGATTTCCCCGAATTACCCTCAGGCTGATCCAGATATTCCAGTCTTAAATAAGGTCCCAGTTCAAGCGGACACAATTCCAAACCTAATTCGCTCGCTTTTTTAAAGATTTGAGCCGTAGTAGCTCCATCTGGGAAGCCAAGATTGCCTACCGTTAGTTCTATGGTATGAAGGTTGTACTTTGCATCAGAGCTAGTAAATTTATTATCAGCTATTAGTTTTTCTCCATACTCATTCATCAAGATAGAGTACTTTTGCATTTTCTGGATGAGCTGCGATTTCGTGAGTCCACCAACTTCTATTTTTCTGGTAATAACTAAACAATTAGGGTATACTTTCCCATTTTCAAAACGCATTCGTTGTCACTCCTAACATATTGGTACATAGATCGTAACGATACAATGGACTACATCTTAATATTCTGCAATTGCCAATAAATTTCCTTGTTGGACTAACCTGCCCCGTAAGTCAATTAAGATAAGCCACCTGATTTATATCGTTCACCTTTTGAATAGTTATTCTTATGAAACAAACAATAAGAGTAATTAAGCTAAAAAATCAGGAGGGATCACATGCTAAATGTATGGGAAACAGTTATGGATACCATGAAATCGATGACAGATCAAGATGAAGATCAACCTCTTCATGTAGGAGAAGTGATGGCATGCTGGATTTACTTAGCAGGCCTTGAATTAGCAAAAGTTTCTGTTCAAGCAGGTATAAATACCACGACGGATAATGAATTAAAAGCAATACTTGAAGAAGACATGAAACTAGGGAACAGTCAGAGGGAACGACTTCATGATTTTATGATTAAGGAAGGAATTACATTGCCTTCTGCCCCTGAAGACATGCCAAAATCAGACCCTAACACTGTTCCTCTCGGTGTAAAATTAACAGATGATGTAATTGCAAATGAATTATCTTTAAAAATTATTAGCTTAATTATGCGTGCCGCCAGTACTGCTTCAGAATCGATTCGTACTGATGTAGGTATTTTGTTTATTCAGTTTCAAGCAGAAAAATTAGCTTTCGCAACTAGATTAAAACATTTAATGCGCAAGCGCGGATGGATAAAAGTCCCGCCTTTTTACGTCCCACCTGGTTCTCAACAACCCTTAGGCTAAAAATTCTCTAGTTCTGCTAAGTGGGTGATAAAGGTAAACATTAGGTAGAGCAAAAACAATCAAATGCAATTTTAGGTTTACATAAACATAACGATAAAAGTAGAAAAACGCCAAAATCCATATGAATCGGAGGATTGGCGTTTTTTTATTTTTTGTAAAATTTTCTATCATTTATGAAATGAACCTGTCCCGTGAATTTAAAAGAAACCAGCTGCCTGTTAGCAGCTGATCTTAAAGCCTGTCTTGCAGTTCTTATTTTTTAAATGATAACCCTTCTTCTTTTAAGAAAGATCTCATAATGGGTAAGGAAGCCGGTCCAATACCATGAATTTTTAATATTTCTTTTTCAGTGTACTTTGATAGTTTTCTCAAAGTGTCTATTCCTTCGTGAACCAATGCATTCCTTGCAGGAGCACTGAGTTTCGAAAGGAAGCCGCTTTTAGGCCTATTCTCTTTATCACAGGCAGGGCAGCTTTTACACTCACTACTTTTGTAAAACTTATGTCCCTTTTCACAAACCCTTAAACTTTTATTTACTGTCAAAATAATTCCTCCAAACAAATTCTGACCCAGTATTATATATTATTAATTATTAGTTATATAAACTCGGCAAAATATGAATTCCATTATTAAACAAACCTGCCCTTTTATCCAAAAGGAAAAAGCCGCCTTAAAATGATCATTCATTACCAGGATTATGTTTCGGGAGAGAGATTATAGCCTTAAATAAGTCTCCGTCAATTTGTATGTTGAATTTCCCTTTTTGTATTTCAATCAGGCTTTTCGCAATTGACAGTCCCAATCCGCTGCCTTGGCTGGATCTGGATTCATCGCCTCTTTTAAAACGCTCCATTAATTCGTCTGCTGAGATATTTAACTCAGAAGCTGAGATGTTTTTGAAGGTAAGGAGGATTTCACTGCCTAATTCCTCAATAGAAATATATACCCTTGAGCTTTTGAGGGCATAATTAAATATATTTGATAATAAATTCTCGATGGACCTCCACAATAATTTCCCATCTGCTGTAATATAGACTTTCTCCGGCGGATAACTCAGCTTAATATCTAAATCCAGTAATTCAATCTTATCATTCACTTCCCCTAGCCCCTGGGTTATTAAAGACACGACATCTATTTTTTCAAAATGAACTGGAATATTTCCGCTGGACGCCTTTGTTGCTTCAAATAAATCTTCTGCCAGTATTTTTAGCCTTTTTGACTTTTGATCCAGTACTTCAATGTAACCTTCTGCCTTCGATGAATCCTTTTCAAATTTCAATAAGTCAACATAAGTAATAATGGAAGTTAAGGGGTTTCGAATATCATGCGATACATTGGTGATTAGCTCTGTTTTCAACCGCTCACTTTTTAGTTCGTTATCCACCGCTTTTTTTAATCCATCCGTGATGCTGTTGATGTTGGCAGCAAGCCTGCTGAATTCTCCTTTTTCGCCTGCTTCAATACGGTGATGAAGGTTCCCTTCCTTAATTCTCTCTACCCCGCTCTGTATAGAGTTAAAGGTCTTGATTTTCTTAAAGGCAAACCAGGCAGCCAGGCCAATCGTTACCGGAAACATGAAGAACGTTAAAGCAATCACTATTGGATAGCCGATGACAAGCAGTACCGTCTTTACGCCGGTGCTTCCGCTTTGATATACATCTCCTATAAATTTAACCAGTTTGTGGATCAATGTATAAATTAATGTATGTCTGATAAGCGTTCTATTTTTGAAATGCTTTATGAGTGATAGAATCGGCACGAATCCCAGAGCGGCAAAAGGGATCGTAATAGGTGTGATCATTTTTTCTATATTCTCAAACACATCATCCACTAAAGCAACCCAAAATACTATAAGCATAATACATAATACGATATTGATGTCATTGTATAATTTATCTGCCGGATGAAAATGCAGCTCTTGATCCTTAAATGACTTTCTGCCTGCTATAAGTACAAGGTAAAAGAATGAAAGAATAAATCCAGCCAGGAATCCAAATACTTGATATACATTTTTTCCAGCAATGGCTTTGTTTTTTTGCCACTCTTCTGTTTTAAGATCCAGCAAATCTTCCGGAAAAGCAACATACACAACTGTTTTTCCTGAATTTAGTTCATCCATTTGCTCAGTAATTACATGCAAATGTTCATTTTCTTCCATTTCCTTTGGATAGAACTCTCGTTTATATTCCTCGAACAGCATATAAGAAGGGTAGCTTTCAAACTGTTCTTTTTCGGTCTTTGAACTGTTTTTAAACACATTTGTCCCATCACTGGCATAAAACATTAGCTCTGAAGACTCTATATTCTGCAAAAGCAAATGAAATTCTCTTAAATCCTCCCTGATCAGCTGGTCCTTTTCCTGAGAGAGTGTCTCTGCGTACTCTTCTTTAAACCGTTTGAAATTTTCTTCTTCATTTAATTCAGGATTATAACTTCTGGATTGGTTCCGAAATTCTGAATATAAATTCTCTTCAACACTTCTCCATTCATCCTGGCTGATTGTTTTGCCGCTTAAAATATGTTCCTCATTCTTATATTCCCCTAATAGTCTTGTGAGATCACCTATGAGAGCTTCATTTTCCAGCACAAATGCCCTGCTCTCTAAATAATTGTCTTCTAACACGCTGCTGAATTGACCATCATTTACGACCTCTACCTCAACAATGGCTCGAATGGCCCCCGTAAAACAGATGACGGCTATGATGAAGACAATGATTTTCGTCATGACAGAATGACTATATCTTTTCAACTTTATATCCAACTCCCCACACCACCTTCAAATATTTTGGCTCTTTCGGATTTATCTCTATTTTTTCTCTAATTTTCCTGATATGAACGGTTACTGTATTTTCAGGACTAAAGGATTTTTCATTCCATATCTTTTCATAGATCTCTTCAATGGAGAAAACCCTTCCGGCATTTGCTGTCAGAAGCTTTAAGATCTTATATTGTACGGGTGTCAGATGGACCTCCTTCCCATCGATCGAAACTGTTCTCCTTTCATCATCAATCATAAGTCCCCCCGTCTGATATACATTGCTTCTTGTTTCAAGACTTCCAAATGTCGTATATCGTCTCAGCTGTGATTTAACCCTTGCAATTAGCTCCAGGGGATTAAATGGCTTTGTTATATAATCATCTGCTCCTAAATTTAAGCCTAAAATTTTATCCGAATCCTCCGATTTGGCAGAAAGCATGATTAATGGGATATTGTTTTCTTCTCTAATCTTCATGGTAGCTCTAATCCCATCCATCTTGGGCATCATAATATCCATGATAACAAGATGAATCTCATGATCTCTGATTACTTCAATGGCTTCTTCTCCATTAAATGATTTATGTATTTTATAGCCTTCGTTTTCTAAATAGATGCTTATCGCATCTACAATGGCTTTATCATCATCACAAACCAATATGTTCATGAAAATTCACTCCCAAAAATGTTTTCAATATAAGACCCATCCCTTTATTATTCCTGCTAATAGAATAATATCAGTTAAATCTTAACAAACACTTTATGCAATTCTTAAGATTTTCTTAGTGTTTTAAAAAAACAGCAATAAACCGGCCAGTTATATGGTTATTATCAGAAAAGAGATAAGCTCAATTAACCTTTCAGGCACAGCTGCTATCCTGGTGTATGAGGCGTTGCCCCAGCAGGATTTCCGAATGAATAAACCATCTTCCGCGCTGGAAGATGGTTTATTTGATTCCGTTTTTTACTCCACAGGAATAAACTGGTGGTATAGTAACTCTACATCGTTAAGGAGGTCTATGATGTGGCTGATGTATCTTGTGTCATTCAAATAGCCGAAGCAGAAGTTGGTTATCTTGAAAAAGCAAGTATCAGTAACCTTGATGACAAAACCGCTAATGCTGGCACCAATAATTACACTAAGTATGCACGAGACTTAGATGCAATCAGCGGATTTTATAAAGGTTCAAAGCAGGGATTGGCCTGGTGCGACGTATTCGTTGATTGGTGCTTCGTTCAGGCATACGGTGTCGATGAAGCAAAAAGGCTTTTGTGCCATGGAGTGCTTGGGGCTCGGTGCCCAAATTCCGCTGAGTATTTCAATAACAATGGGCAATTTTATACGTCCAGTCCTAAAATTGGTGATCAAATTTTCTTTGGTACAAGCATTTCGAGTGCTCATCACACAGGAATCGTTTATGCGGTTGATTCCAAGTATGTTTATACAATCGAAGGCAATACTTCAGGTGCTTCCAGCATGATTTCTAACGGAGGAGGTGTTTGCAAGAAGTATTATTTTTTGTCTAATTCAAAGATTGCCGGTTATGGAAGGCCAGCTTTTGATCAATAGCAGTTACTTAGGCTGAAGATATAGAAAAGTTCCAGTCTTTTTCTAAACGAAAGTTACTCTCCAGAGCTTGGTAATATTTACTCTGACTCCTCAAATCCAGGCAGCGGTTTGAGAAAGTCCCATAAACAAACAAAAGCCCTTTTGGGTTTACAAAGGGCTAAATACTTATAAAGTAAATGATTTAAAACCCTAATAAACCTACCTTGGGTCAAGACATCACTTTTAGTTTGATATCCAGACATTGAGCCGGCAAAAAGCGCGAAAAGATAAATGATATCAAACCGCAAACTGTTAGAAAATCTCTAACAATTGAGATGCAGTTTCATACAGCCTTGTTAAGAGAATCAACCATTACCAGGGGCACCGGGCATATATTCTTAATATCCAATCAGGTTTTAAAACTTGCCCAATTACCGACACTCTTAAATTCTTTATACTCTGGTTCCCACACTGCATCTGCCACAGCTTTTGCCACATCCGTGATGTCTGCTCTTGCAATTCCTTCTTCTATCGCGGCTTTCGCTACTTCAACACCCACATAGATAGAGACATCATGCAATTTTTCAATCGGAGGGAGCAGGGACGCTCCTTGCTGTACTAAAAATAGGCGGGTCATAAGCATAACAGCAGGTAAAAACAGCATTCCCGCTGTAAGCCAATGGAGTGAATCGACAGGAATTCCTACAGCAATCCTGGAACCAAAGTAGGAAAAAATGGCTCCAAAGATGCCTGCGGTTAAGCCCGCTTTCACATCAATATTGCCCTGCCGGTAATGGCTGTAAGCTCCGGACAAGGTCGTAAACACCATAGCCGCAAGCGAAGTCCCTAACGCTGTGTGGATAGGCACTCCAAAAACAACGGTTAAAATGGCAATGATAAACCCGGAACCTCCGGCCCCAATAAACCCTAGTAAAATCCCTATTAAAAACATAGTAAATGTAATAATAGTAAATGCCCCCAAATACACTTTCATATCATTCGACAAACTTAGTCCAACTATTATTATAGTATAGGAAACATACAGGAGACTTTTTGTAATTAAAAAAAGTGTTCAGTTAGAGGCTTTTAGTATATAAGAATGTTTACGAAACTAGCAGCCTCCCAAATTTAAAATGGACCTGCAGATGCAGGTCCACTCAAATTAAACGGCAGATGATGCTGCGTATTTTTCTTCCAAGGTCTTCTTTAATAATGAAGCTAATTCGAGCATGCCATATTTTCCGGCCTTTGCTTCTGCATCCGTATTATAGTTTGTGTTTGTATTAATATCATAAGTGTAAATGTCACCTTCAGCATTTCTGATAAATTCAATTCCAGCAACTTGAATATCATTCCTGGCCAGAACGTCTTTATATTTTTCTAAAATTTCGTCCTCAAAACCTTCAATGATCTGGAACTTAGGCTTCTCTTCAACCTCTTCTCCGACCGGACAGAATAAGTCGCCAATCTGGCATGCGTCCGCCGGGCAAAGTTCAAATCCTTCAGAAGTATCAACCCTTACAGCATAAACAAAGTTGCCTCCTACAAATTCACAGCGGGTGATATAGCTTTCAGGAGATTGAATGTATTCCTGAATAAGGGTAATGCCATCAACAGGCTCTTCGAAGGAAGGTCCCTCCACATAAGCTTTTAGAGCATCAAAACTATGGAATAATTGAACACCCAGGCCTTTTCCTGCTCGGTTATGCTTCGTGATAAACGGCTGTCCCGCAAACGTCTCGGCTGCCTTAATAATGTGTTTTTTTCCAACCGCTGCAATCGTTTTTGGAGTCCTTACACCAGACTTGTTTAACTCCAAGTACTGCAGGACCTTGCTAACTTCCAGCTTTAAAGCGCTCGTTCCATTTAAAACAGTACGGCCATGTGCTTCAAGCCACGCCAATACTTGTCCGGAAAATTCAGCTGCAAAGCGATGATCACGGGTATGAGATGAAGCACTCATTCGGCTATAGAAAATTCCTTCCGGCGGTTCTGCCGATAAATCTAACGTTCCTTCGTCTAAATGCCATTCTTCATAAGGAACACCCAGTTCCTCCAGCCTTTTTGTCAAATGGACTGTCCACTCACTATTTTCATGTATTACATATACCTTGCTCATTATTCAGGCCCCTTTCTAGCTCTTTATTAAACTGCGTTTTTGTTCCACTAATGGCATTACCGTCTTTGCAAAGCGTTCCATTTCCTCCAGCTGAGGTGAGAATTGCAATAATAGCAGGTCCAGGCCAGCTTCTTCATATTGCAGGATTCGATCAGCAATTTGCTCTGGTGTTCCTATTAAGTTTGGCCGCAGACCTCTATTGGAGACAGAGTAATCCTGCAGCTGAATCTGCTGCTCTAATTGTGACTTTGTCGTGAAGTCCTTAAAGCCTGCGTAACCGCTGGAATCCTTCACAGTCGTGATTTTTTCAAGCTCAGCAAGAGCCTCTTCTTCTGTTTCACGGCAAATAACATACGCAGCCATTCCGAAAGAACTGAATGGCGCATTCCCCGTTTGTTCACGCCGTCCCTTCATTTCTCCTATTTTCCGGTCAATCTCTTCAACCGTTCCGCCGTGCATGACATAAGCATCACATTTTTCTGCAATGGTCTGCTTGCCTTTTTCGCTCTCACCGCCTGCATAAAGAATGGGGTTAGGCCGTTGAACAGGCTTCGGTGCAAGCTTCGTTTCATTTAAGTCGTAAAATTGGCCAGAAAAGCTGAAGGTATCTTCTGTCCATAAGCCTTTCAGAACATCAATGAACTCCTCGGTGCGGGCATAACGCTCATCATGTTCTGTAAAAATACCACCATATTGACGCGCTTCTTCAGCCCACCAGGCAGAAACAACATTAAGAGTAAAGCGGCCGCTGCTGATTTGATCAATATTGGCTGCCATTTTTGCTGCTACAGCAGGATTATGAAAACCAGGGCGGATCGCGGTCATAATTTCAATTTTTTCCGTCACGGCTGCAAGTGCGGCTGCCGTGGACCAGGCTTCAAGAGAATCATGGTCCGTTCCTTTAATATCATTTAAATATAATTCAGCTATTAACGTAGTCGAGTATCCCCATTTTTCAGCCGACTGAATGACGTTTTTAGCATATTCAAAGGTTGGCGGCATATTTTCGTCTTCTACATTTCGCAGCCAGCCTCCAAAAATCGGCAACCAGAAACCATATTTCATTTTTCTTCTCTCCTCTTGCATTTTTAAATATCTACTTTTCGCATAACTTAAGTTGGATTTATAAACAATTAAAAAACTCTCCTCCTAAGAAGAGAGTTTTTTAAACCCTCTTCTCATCTTTCAAGCGATGCGCTTGCTGGAATTGGCACAGTATTCATCAGAACCTGCTGCCGAGGCTTCAAAGGGCCAGTCCCTCCACCTCTCTGGATAAGAAGAAAATATTCAATTTTTTAATTATTTAAAGCGATAATAATTAAAATTCATGGAATTGTCAATCAATTATTTCTGAATTCTAAATAAAATTAATATGTTTTTTCCTGATTTTAGGTAAATTCCCGCTAAAAGTTTCCCACCTAAACTGCCCCGTTAGTCGAAAGAAACGCATCACGCTGTCCAAAGATATACCCGCACGTTTAAGTACATCGTTACAATCCAATCATCTAATTGAAGGAGCATACAATGAAATATGTAGTCAAATTATTTCATTAAAATAATTATGGATAACCCTCAATGGAAGGTTATCCACTTCATTTGAATTTCACTTAAAAATTTCCTTTAGACCCACAAAAGGAACTATGCTTCTCTAACTTAGTTTCGCGCTTGGCCCCTTTCGAATGCATCCAAATGGTTCATTGAGGCATTTCTTAACTGTGTAAATACTGTTCTTACATCTGTTGGAAGATTTAAAGACAGAAATTTATTATACATACTTATATTCTCTATCTCACCTTGTACTCCAAAGGCAAAAGCTTTTTTTATTGATTCTGGGGCAGTAACAAACATCCTTGAAATATCTTCTGGGACAGGTACTTGATATCGTTCAAGAAGTGGAAGTAACGCACTAATATGCCTCAATTCAGCTTCTTGGATTCGGGCAAATGTACGTATATAACCAAAGTTTAAAAGAATATTATTATACCTGGCCTGAGCAAGAAATTCATCTTGTAAAGCAAAAGTCAGCATCTGAGGTAAAGTTAATGTTGGAGCATTCAAAGCCCCTTTGGCACCATAGCCGTTAGCATTTTGTCTTTCTGATGATGGTTGCAAATGATGATAAGGGGGGTGACTATAGGAGTGGAAATTTTTCGCATACATTATTTTATTCTCACCTCTTAAATTATTTTCCTGCTACTGAGCGGCTGTTGTAGCTCATTGTCCTCCTCAATAAAAGTAATTCCTCTTATTAGATTATTATGAAAGGAATTGAAATGTACCTTGGAAACTCGAAAGTGTCATTTAACTTTAATAAGTACCTTCCTCTTCTACGTACATAAGATAATTTATTGATAATAAATAAAATGAAGGGATTGAGGAAAATGTACTGTATGCCCTATACGTATCAAAATCCTTATTATGCAAATGTACCAGCACAACCTTACGGAAATCCAACTGGTTATTGGGCTTATTCTAATGATTTGGCATTCCGTTCTTATCGTTCATTTTATGGTGATAGCAGAGACGTATTAAAAGATTATGGATCAAACCCATTTGTTATAAATATCAATGAGGCCGCAAAACAAAACAGCACGTATCGTACTGCACTGTGGACAGGAAATCATTTGCAAGTTACACTAATGAGTCTTAATGTTGGTGAAGATATCGGATTGGAAATTCACCCTGATGTGGATCAATTCTTACGTGTTGAACAAGGTCAAGGGATTGTACAAATGGGCAAAAATAAAGATAATTTAAGTTTCCAATGGAGAATCTTCGATGACTCTGCTATTATGATACCGGCTGGAATGTGGCACAATGTCACAAATACAGGAAATGTTCCGTTAAAACTATACTCCATATATGCCCCGCCAAACCACCCATTTGGTACAGTTCATAAAACGAAGGCAGATGCAATGGCAATCGAAGAAGGTATGGGGAATGGAAATGGGAAAACAGTAACTTTCGGAAAGACTCCAGATGAATGGGTAAGACATACGGAGTTTTTGGTAAAAGAAGGCTTGGAGGACGTTAAACGAGGAATTAATATGACACACATACTTCAAGAGTTTATTCTAATGGGAGTTCTTGTAGGGAAGGGGTATTCTCCTGAAAAAGCATATGAAACAGTAGAAGAATGGGAACGTACAGGAAAATCCAAACTTCTTCAGGAAAGCAAAAATATGTAGAGCAACCGTAACTCGATAATCAAATGCTTTCGTTAAATAATGATATATTATTTCCTGCTGCATTAAAAACTCGTCAGTCATGACGAGTTTATTTTGTGTTATTTTCGATAGTTTAATAGCCCATTCGTGTGTCAATTAAATAAAAAATGCACCCCAAATAGCCCTTTATGGCAAATACATCATTTCTCCTTGTTCAGCTAATCTGCCCCTCGTATATTATGTTTAACTCCTTAAATACCATTCTCTTTTTCATCTTTTCTATCAATATAAGGTGGTCTGTTTGGACGTCTCGAGATATTTCTAGATAATGGTCTTAGGATCATTTGGGACAATTCTTCCTGCCCCTGTAGCTTGACTACATCTAAAGACTGTTTCTCAGTGTACGTGCGGCACTTCATACTCGCAGGCTGAGCGCACTGCCTCTCGAACTCAGGTGACAAGCAGCCCTGAGGCGGCTTTCGATGCAGATGCAGTTCTGATACACGAGGTTGATGATCGGCGTCCATACTAGAGATATCTCGAGGCGTCCAAGGAAATACCCAATGATTCCACAATGAAAGGAGGGTAACCCCCATGCGATTATTTGTTGGTTTAGACGTAAGTTCGTTTGACATGAAAGGCTGTATCCTTGATCAGGAAGGATCAAAAGTGGATACCTTCACGGTATCAAATGACCTTCCAGGAGCCACAGTTTTGAAGGAACGAATCCTCGGCCTTGCGAAAGGACGTAAAGTTGAAAGCGTTAAGATCGGTTTGGAGTCCACTTCGGTCTATAGCTTCCATCCTTCTATGTTCCTTCATTATGATGAAGACCTTAAGGTCTTTGACACTCAAGTGTTCGTCATTAATCCGAAACAGATTGCCAACTTCAAGAAAAGCTATTCGGATATGAATAAGACGGATGAAATTGATGCATTCGTGATTGCCGATTATGTCCGATTCGGCCGTAACCAGATGTCCATTGTCAAGGAGAGCCAGTATGTCGCACTCCAACAGTTGACCCGTTCACGTTATCACTTGGTTAAGATGATGACAAAGGAGAAACAGCACTTTCTCCAACATCTGAATTTCAAGTGCAGCAACTTTTCCCATGAGGTGGACTCTTCCGCCTTCGGAAATGCGATGATGGACCTCTTCCTCGAAAGATACAGCCTGGAAGAACTGGCCCAGATGCCTTTAGATGAATTGGCTGCGTTCCTTCAGGAACACGGGAAGAATCGTTTCTCTGATCCCGATAAAGTAGCTACTTCCATCCAACGGGCAGTCCGCTCTTCCTACCGCTTAGATAAAGTGGTAGAAGACTCAATGGATCTCCTTTTAGGTACTTCCATTGAGCTGATCCGTTCCTTTCAGAAACAGATCAAGGAAATCGACAAAGCCATTACCCGTCTAATGACAGGCCTTTCCCAGACCTTGGAGACTATACCGGGCATCGGACCTGTATATGCCGCAGGCATTATTGCCGAAATCGGCCAGATTGAACGTTTTGAAGATGAAAGCAAGATTGCCAAATATGCAGGTCTATACTGGCGGAAACACCAGTCTGGCCGCTTTACAGCTGAAGACACTTCTCTTTCGCGACAAGGAAACGAATATCTGCGCTACTACCTCGTTGAAGCCGCCAACTCGGTTAGGAGACAGATTCCCGAATATCGCGAGTTTTACCAAAAGAAATGTCTTGAAGTTCCAAAACATCAACACAAACGTGCCCTCGTCCTAACAGCAAGAAAACTCGTGCGATTGGTGGATGCGCTGCTTCGCAAACGCCAAGTCTTTGCGCAAGAAAGGTGCGTGAAGATCTGACAAATATACTTTGTCAGCGCAAGCCTTCCTGATTTCCAGTAAATTACATTTATTTACTGGTGTAGTTCCTTACGGTCTTTTTTAGTCACAAGTAAATTGAAAACTAAACATCTTTAAACTTTTGGAGTTGACATATTACCGCAGGTCTTTAATTGATTTTAAATGCTGCACACCAGCATCTAAATAATCTCTAATTTAATTCACTTCTCAAATGTCCACTCAGGTATGCATAGCCTCTGGTGGTTTCTCTTTTTTCGTGCCCATTAAATTTTGTATAAACGCAATAAACTCACAATCTTGGTCAAATGAATATCTTTTAATAAACTGAGCATGATAATTTTGATCAAAATCCTTGTTAGGACTATCTCAAAGAGCAGGTGAAATTTATTGACTCGATTGCTTCTTATTATTAGCATATCTATTCTTGTAATAGGCTGCACCAGCTGTGGTAATAAAGCAGATGAACAGGAAAAGAAAGTATCTGTTATTCAAACAGAAAGTCAGACCTCACCTAAAATTATACTTCTTGTTATCGATTCACTTATGGATGAGCCGTTAAAGAATGCTATCCAGGAGAAGAATGCCCCTGCTCTTGCCTTCTTTTTAAAACACGGCCAATATAGTAAAAATTTAGTAAGTTCCTATCCAACCATGTCGGTTACAATCGACAGCTCTTTAATAACTGGTACTTACCCGGATCAAAGTAAG
Organism: Bacillus sp. NTK034; assembly: GCF_017303275.1. Lineage (GTDB taxonomy): Bacteria > Bacillota > Bacilli > Bacillales > Cytobacillaceae > Cytobacillus. The sequence goes on from NZ_JAFKOJ010000016.1 coordinate 21,736, forward strand.
ATTCCTGGACTTGTTTGGTTTGATAATAATGAGAAGCAAATCAACACTTATGGGAATGGCATGTTTGAAATTATGAAACTCGGGGTTTCCCGATTTGCTGATAATATCATGCATCAATATAACAATGTTGACCTCAGTCCAAATGTAAGAACTATACATGAAGATCTGAACAATTTAAAAAAAGATTCAGCATCCATTAACGCATTTATTTATCGGGGAAATTATCATCATACCCTTAAAGTTCCAAAGTTGATAACAAAAGTGAGCAATCTGCCTGAGGAATACGAAACCCTTGGACCAAAAATACTGTCTTTAGGGGCATTTATACGCCAGGACCCAAAGAATAATCACATCGTCAATCGTATAGGACTTAATGATGCCTTCGCGGTTCAAGAATTAAAATATCTATTGAAAAAAAATATTCTTCCTGAATTTACAATCCTGTACATCTCAGAAAATGACTTTACTGTACATAGGAAAGGTCCAGATACAACAAAAGGAATTGAAAAACTTGATAAGCATCTCCAGGAGGTCCTGAATATTTTCCCAAAATGGGAAGATGCCCTAAATAATAACATTTGGGTTATCATTGGAGACAGTAATCAGTCGTCTGTCAATGAACGAAAAAAAGAGGCACTAATAGATTTACAAGAAATCCTTTCTAAATACAGAATTTTAAAGCTCGGTAAGCCTGTTTCAGAAGACGATCAAATTGTCATTACAGCAAATGAACGGATGGCCTATATCTATAAAATTAACGAGAGTGTTTCTGTAAAAAATATCGCAGGAAAATTGCAAACTGACCCTCGGATTGCCTGGATTGCAAGGAAAGAAAAAGAGATGATACATGTGATATCCGGAGATCATAAGGGGTCCTTTATTTTTAAACCAGGCGGGACCTATAACGATATTTATAATCAAGCCTGGACTATTAAAGGAAATACCTCCATTCTCGATTTATCCTTAAAGGACAAGAATATTCATTATGGGGATTATCCTGATGGATTAGCAAGGTTATATGGAGCTATGCAGTCTCAGGAAGGTGAATTTCTTGTTGTTGATGCAAAACCCGGATTTGAATTCATTGGAGAAAGTTCACCTGAACATTCCGGCGGCGGTGCCCATGGTTCAATGCATAAAGAGGATTCACTAATCCCCATCATTGTTACAGGAACCAATAAAAGTATCGATCAGCTGCGGATTGTAGATTTAAAAAAATGGATTTTGGATTTTTGGAATTAATTAGTTTCCATGCCTCGCACACAAGTATAAAGCCCTCAGAACTTGAGGGCTCATTTTTATATTTATATTAGTACTTTTGTATAAAGCAAGTAAATTAACGTTATTTTAATACATATCCTTCTGAGTAAAATTCCAAAACGCCACAGCAAGACAGGCAGCCGTCCAAACCCCGAGCACGGTCAGCGAAAACGGCAGGGACATCCCTTCAATCGGCGGTGCCTGGCCTTCCAAGTAGTTAATCAGATCAAAGTTCAAGTTCACTAAAAACTTGGAGCTCGTCCAGCTCGAGCCGATAGAAGATAGCAGAGTGCCTGCGATTAACACAGCCATCATCGCCCCTATTCCAGTCGCTGTATTTTTCACCAGAACTGATATCATAAGGCTTATGGTTCCAACAACCGCTGTTACTACCCAGGCAAGGCCAACTGACATCAGCAGGTATTCCCACATCGGCAGTGTATGGATGTATTCCGTTGAAAATTCACCAGATGCAGAAGCTTGAAATCCGGTTAAAATAGGTGCGGTCCATCCATCATATCCGAGCACGATTCCTGAAACCCCATAACAGACAATCACGGTTGCCGCCATCAGCATGGAAGTATACAGTAAAATCGTCAGCCATTTAGCCATCAGGATTCTCCATCTTTTAACCGGCCGGGACAGTAATGTTTTGATGGTGCCATCATTATATTCCCCGCTCACAATATCAGCCATGATAATAATAATGAATAAAGGCAGGACAAGTGTGACCCCCTGTGAGAAAAAGATGCGGATAAACGTAGGGGCTCCAGGATAGTTCGGGTTGATATCGTTGTCCAGATAATACTGCTTCTGCTTCAGATCAAATTCAAGGAACTGTCTGAAATCGTCCTGTATTCCACTCGATGCGAGCCGATTTTGCCGATCGACAATCTCCTGCTGAAGCTCCACCCGCCAGTCCAGGGTGCCCTGCTTTTCTATTTTCTCCTGTATCTCCCTGTATTGTGCATATGTAAACATCGAGACCAGAATGACTAATATAACGCTGACAACCGCCAGGCGTTTTTTGGAAGCAATTTTCATCACTTCATTACGAATCAGTCCAACCATATTCGGATTAGACAATATGATCGCCTCCTGTCAAACTGATAAATAGGTCCTCCAATGTCTGCACTTTCCTTTCGATCGTCCATACCTCAATACCCGCCTTCATTAAAGCCTCATTCAGATTTGAGGTTTTGCTTTCATCCATAAGTGTGTGTATAGTATGGTCATCGTATAGTTCTGCAGCCTGGACATATGGGGATTCTTGTAAAATAGCAAGTGCACGAATAGAATCACTGACTCTCCAATCCACACCGGATGACAGTGCACCAACCAAATCGCTTACGCTGCCGACCTTGACGATTTTCCCATGGCTCATAATAGCCACACGATCCGCCAGCAATTCGATTTCACTTAAAATATGACTGGATACGAGCACCGAAAGGCCCGTATCATCGACCAGCTTCCTGATAAATGTCCGAAGGTCTTTTATTCCCATCGGGTCCAAGCCATTCGTAGGCTCATCCAATATCAGCACATCCGGGCGGCCTAACAATGCTTGTGCAATACCAAGACGCTGACGCATTCCTAATGAATAGGTCCGAACCTGATCATCAATTCTAGCAGTCAGATCAACCAGATCAATGACTTCCTGTATCCGTTCTTCATCCACATCAGGCAGCATCCGCGCAAACATCTGCAGGTTGTCGCGGCCGCTCAAATACTTATACAGCTCGGGATTTTCGACGATAGAACCAAGGCGCTGCATCGCCTGAACAAATTGCTTTCTTACATCAAAACCGCAGATGTGAATCTTCCCGGATGTTGGCTTAATGAGCCCGACAAGCATCCGGATCGTGGTGGTTTTACCTGCGCCATTAGGACCCAGGAACCCAAATACTTCTCCTGGATAAATGTCAAATGATATATTATCAATAATCGTTTTCTTTCCAATGATTTTCGTTACATTTTCCAATTGGACTGTCGGCTTTAAGCTCATAGCATCACCCTTGTTCTATTCTAACTAAATTTTCGAACAAACACTCTTTTAAATACTCCATTTGAGAAAAAAATGGATACAATCACATTAGAAGGAGAGGTAAAACGATGAAAAAATGGATGTGGCCGTTATTTTTAACATTGTCCCTTGCGCTGACAGTTCTTTTTGGGTATGGCCTTGCCAGTGCCTATATGGATGTTACCAGTCCGCCTCAAGCGGAAATATTAGCGAAATCAGAGAAAGTTCCTGTCACACCTGGTGATACATATATCGCACTCGGAGATTCCTTAACCAGGGGTGTCGGCTCATCAAAGGGAGAAGGTTTTGTCCCGCTGGTTGGAAGTGAACTTAAAGAAAATAATACTGTTGAACGTTTTCAAAACCTGGGTGTAAGAGGTGCCAGGATTGAAGATTTACTGGTCCAGCTAGAGCAAAAGGAAGTCAGGAGATCTCTTAAAGATGCCAAAATCATTACGATCACTATAGGGGGAAATAACCTATTTAATAGCGGGGAGACCCTAAAAAAATATTCTGAAGAAACCGCCCTTGGCATCCTGGAGACCGAAATTCCGAATTTGGAAAAGACGTTTAAAAACATTCGTGAAAGTAATCCGAATTCAGTCATACTCTATATGGGGCTTTATAATCCATTCAAGCAATCGCCCAACGGGGATTCATTTGATTCCATCATCCAAAAATGGAATGAGTCTGCCCGTACATTGGGCTTGAAATACAGTGTTCAAATAGTGGATACTTTCAATTTAGTCACGGATGCCAAACGAGATCTTTCCAGTGACATTTTCCATCCGAATGATGCTACTTATAAGCAAATAGCTGAAAGCATGTCAATTGTCATTGAAAAAAGTATCGTTCAATAAAGAAAAGGTGAATCCACAGTCCACATGAAGTCTGGACTGCAGATTCACCTTTTTCATTATTTGCATGCTTCACTAACCTTTACCCCTAGTGGCCTGTGGGCCATAATTCCGTTTGGCTAATCCCATAATGGTGTCCTTACCCTAACTGACGTTTAAATTCTTTAACGGCGAAGAAGTAAGAGATGACCATGATGCCGACGCACCAGGCAAGCGCGATCCAGATGCCGCTGCCAACAGACCCTTCATACAAGAGAGCACGAATCGCATTCACGATTGAAGTCACGGGCTGGTTCTCAGCGAAGGCACGGACTATTTTAGGCATGGTATCGGTTGGGACAAAGGCCGAACTGATAAACGGCAGGAAAATCAGCGGATACGAGTAGGCTGTCGCCCCTTCCATAGACCCCGCTTTCAATCCGGGAATGACCGCCAGCCATGTCAGCGCCAGCGTAAACATCCCGAGTATCCCAGCTACCGATAGCCAATCCAGGATATTAGCGCTGGAACGGAAGCCCATCAAGAGCGCAACGAGGATAACCACTATAATAGTGAGTGCATTGGAAACAAGCGAGGTCAGCACGTGAGCCCATAATACAGACGATCGCTTAATGGGCATCGTAATAAAACGCGCCATCAGCCCGCCTTTAACATCCGTAAACAGCCGCACGGAAGTGTAAGCGACACCGGATGCGATAGCCATCAGCAGAATTCCCGGCAATAAATAATTGACGTAGTTGTCCGTTCCTGTCTCTATGGCGCCGCCAAATACGTAGACAAACAGCAGCATCATCATAATCGGCGTAATCGCCACCGTGATAATTGTATCCGGACTGCGCAAAATGTTGCGCATTAAACGCCCCAGTAATACCCCTGTTTTGCTTTTCATTTACATTTCCTCCTTTTTGCCGATGATTGCGAGGAAAATTTCCTCCAATGTCGGCTGCTTCTCGATATACTCCACCTTCGCTGGCGGGAACATCTCCTTGAGTTCGGTTAGAGTACCGGTCGTGATGATTTTTCCGCCATGCAGAATGGCGATACGGTCTGCCAGTTGTTCGGCTTCCTCCAGGTACTGGGTCGTCAGCAGGATGGTCGTGCCGCCGCCGGCGAGCTCCTTGACGGTATCCCAGACTTCAATCCGCGCTTCCGGGTCAAGCCCTGTCGTCGGTTCATCGAGAAAAATGACTGCCGGCGTCCCGATCAGGCTCATGGCAATGTCAAGCCGGCGCTTCATCCCGCCGGAATAATTGTCAGCCCGGCGGTTGGCCGCCTCGGTCAGGCTAAATCTTGCAAGCAGATTGTCAGCGACTTCTGCGGGATTGGAAACTCCCCTCAGCCTGGCGATCATCATCAGGTTTTCCCGCCCTGTGAGCATGCCGTCCAAGCTTGAGAACTGCCCTGTCAGACTGATACTCTGGCGAACAAAATCCGGTTGACGCTGGACATCAAAGCCGCAAATACCTGCTTCACCGCCATCGGACTTCATCAACGTCGAGAGGATATTGACGGTCGTCGTCTTTCCCGCTCCATTTGAGCCAAGCAGGGCAAAAATTTCGCCCCGCTGCACCTCAAAATCCACCCCCTTTAAGACTTCCTTGTCTTTAAAGGATTTTTTTAACCCTTTTACATAAATCGCTGCATTGCTCATACTTTTTTCCTCCTTGTAATAGCGCCTTGTGGGGCTGGATTACTGCAAACCCCTACTTAGTCTGACAGATATTCTGTACAACTTAGTACTGAGGTAAAAATGAAACTGAATAGTGCAGGTGACAAATCACATTTGTAAAACACCTATTCAGTCGGTTTTATCTCTAGTATTTACTTCTTTCCCAATCGCTTCATGATACTCTGATTCAAATCTTCACGATACTTGGCGACATAGGTTTTAGCATTTGCCACCAGTTCGTCGGCAAAGGACGCCACGTCATCTCCGGTGATTTCCAGCACTTGTCTGCCTTCCGCCGCACCGGCTTCGAACAACTCGATTAATTCATACTGCATATGCAGCATATCCATCCCGTTGCCCGCTGAGAAATTCCACATGTAGTTTTGAATCTTCTTAAATACAAACTGGTAGTCCTCTGGCAGGGCTTCAACCCGTGCCATCATCATTTTGTATTCTTTTTTATCACCAATCAATTTTTTGAACATTTCCAACATGTTATATTTCCTCCTTTTTTATAAAGCTGAACAAGACACTCCAAAGATATCGGACAGAATATCTTATGAAACTAGGTTGACTTCAAGACGTTGATTTTTGATGATACAAAATCCCATTTCTTCCAAAATAATTCGAGTTCCTCGCGGCCAGCCTCATTAAGTGAGTAAAACTTGCGGGGCGGCCCCATATCGGACGGTTTCTTTTCTACATCCACCAGTTTTTTCTTTTCTAATCGCACGAGGATGGTGTAGACCGTCCCTTCCACGACTTCGGTAAAACCAAGCTGGTTCAGCCGGCGGGTAATCTCGTAGCCATAGGTTTCTTGGCGGCTGATGATTTCCAGCACACAGCCTTCCAGCGAACCCTTCAGCATTTCAGTTAAATTTTCCATGTTCAGAGCCTCCTCTATTATGTCTGACTTATATTCAGTATTACTTAGTACCAAGGAAAATTTATACTGAACAGCTTTTGGGAACCTTCGCTATTCAGTATTGCTTATTACAGGTACATTGTAACACCGAGTAGTTAAGGGCGTCAACTTTTTATTATAAAAAAATTAAAATTGGTCAACTGCCCCTTCTTGCATAAAATGAAATTAGCTGTTTTATTAAAAGCTAATGAGCGCCTGATAGCTCAATAGCAAAAAAATGACAACTCGCTATTTCTCCCAAAGCTCGACCAGGCGGCCTTCAGGGTCTTCGATCCAAACAAACTTACCAAACTCACTAACCTCTTTTTCCTTAGCAAGAGGTACACCCATTTGTTCAAGATGCTTAATAGTCTCATCTAGATTATCTACTTGAAAATTTAACATCACTTGTTGCTCTGTTGGAAAATAACTGTCATCCTCAGCAAAGAAAGAAAAGATAGTCTCATTTTCTGATTGGGGTTTAATCACAGTCCCATTCCAATTGTCTATTTCAATCTTCAGCACTTCACTGTACCATTTTTTCACAGCATCAAGATTCCTAGTTCTCCAAAATATTCCTCCGAAACCTTTTATCATCGTAACTAGCCCCTATCTTATTTTATTCTTTTCGTTTTTCGAAAGTTATCTTTACAAACTTTTGTTTTTCTATAAAAAAGGAACTGCTGCACACAGTTCCTTTGCATACTCCTCCAATGACCAGTTAAATCCAATCTTCACTCTCATCAGCAAGTCTTTGTAAATCATTCATAAAAACACCCGCATGGTAGCCATCACAAACAGCATGATGCATTTGTAAAGAGACAGGCAGGAATAATTCATCATTTACTTGTGAATACTTCCCTCCAGTTATTATGGGCAAGAGAAAATCCCCGCCATTATTTATATTTAAATTAAATGAGGTAAAAGAACTCCAAGGAATCATAGAAATCGGAATAGTATTATCTGGTATAGGTGTTTTGGGAAATAATCTCCCCGTACCATTGTATTCTTCAACATCATTTCCATATTGAGAATGAAACTCTGAAAAAATAGTTAGGTTTGGTGACCAGATGCCAGAAAATGTGTACATCTTCTTATCAAAAATCGTATATAGAGGGCAAATCTCTGTCCAATAACCTAAATGACCTTCTGAGTTAAAACTTATTCGAAACTCTCTGTGGGAGTTAACGATTTTTGAAACCATAAAAATAAACGCAGGATATAGCTTATAATTCTTTTTCTTTAAGTTCTTCATAAGAATAGTAATATTTATTTCATTCGTCATACTGAATGTGGTCTGCTGCTTTAAGTAGTGTTCAAAATATTCTTTTCGATCCCACTTGTCACGATTAATAATGTTAAATTTCATACTCAACGCCTCCTAATATAATTTAATTTTTATCTTAGGAGGCTATTTTCACTGCTTTTTTCATGACAGTCATCCTTTTTATATATAATATTTCCTTATATTACCCGGTATCTCTAACTAGTATCAAAAGTTTTCTTCCACTTACAAGCCCTCAGTTCAAAAAGCAGTAATAAAGAATGGCACTTCAGCTATTAAAACTCATTAATGTTTGATATTACACCTTTTAAAATTTCAATTGATTTTATTGGTTCTTCATCAAGCTCTAAACTGTGATTCCCACCATCAATCACTTTTAATATAAGATTTTGATTCTGTTTCAATTTTTCAAAGCGTTCTTCAATGAAACAGCTATCCCGATCTCCAATAATACAAAGTCCCTTATGATCACTATGAACCATTGCATTAAATACGTCATCTCTTTGCAGTAACGGTGTCAGCCATACGGCTTTTGCATCTTTCAGCATAGTATTATTAAACAGATAACTTAAAGCAATTGTACCTATTGATTTAGCCACCACATAATAATTACTGTATTTCTTGTTCTTAATGGCGTTGTCGATTGCATGTTGTACATTTCTCGTGAAATCCTCTTCATTTAGCACAGACATCTCTTCCCTGCTAAATGTATAGTTAATGTGTAATACATCAAAACCTTTTGTGTAAAATAACCCTGATGTAAAGTGCAGCAGCGGAGCATTTGTTGAGTAGCCAGCCCCGGGCAAGACAATAACTAAACTATTTGCTTCTTCCTTTTGTTCTATCAATCTAAAAGGAATACTTTTTGAACCAGCAATTTTATGATTAGTCACCGTTTTCTCACTTCCTAAGTTTTTATTGGTACCTATTCTTGACTATCACCCAATATTCCTTTTTCACGTGATCTGCTCCCATAAACAAAACATCTTAAAATAAAATATCCCACTAGTAAAAGAGCTTCCCAAGAAAAATGGGAAGCTCTTAACTTATTTGTCCTTAATTCTCAGAAGACGCAAGCCGTTTAATGTGACAATAAGTGTCGCACCCATATCTGCAAAAATCGCAATCCAAAGCGTTAGCCAGCCTGGAATGACCAAAAGTAATGCGACAAGCTTTATTCCTAATGAAAACGTAATATTTTGCTTAATAATGCTAAGGGCTTTTCTGCTTAACTTCACGGTAAATGGCAGTTTCCCAAGATCATCTGCCATCAGGGCAATATCTGCTGTTTCAAGAGCCGTATCTGTTCCAGCTCCCCCCATGGCAATCCCAACAGTAGAAGCAGCCAATGCAGGGGCATCATTTACACCGTCACCAACCATTGCCACACGGTCATATTTCTTTCTAAGATCTTTGATAAACGTTAATTTATCCTGCGGCAATAATTCAGCTTTAATATCCGATACGCTGACTTGTTCACCAATCGCGTTTGCAGTGCCTTCGTTATCGCCAGTAAGCATAATGGTTTTTTGAATCCCCATAGAATGAAGATCTTCAATCACATTTTTGCTGTTTTCCCTTAACACATCCGCAACGGCAAACAGACCTAATACTTCTTCAGAGGTACCTGCCGCCATGACCGTTTTTCCCTGCTTTTGAAGACGGGCAATAGCTGTTTTTAATTCAGCTGGAATTCCATTTTTTAATAGTTCCTCGAACAAATTCGGGCTTCCAACGTAATACATCTGATTTTGAAAGATCCCTTTAATCCCTTTTCCCGTAATGGAAGAAAAGTCTTCAATACGGATGTCCTGGTATGGCGCATTTTCTTCTTCTGCTTTTTTCATAATAGCTGAAGCAAGCGGATGCTGTGATCCCTTCTCCAATGCGGCAGCAATGGACAAAAGCTCATTAGAATTTGCATGGGATTGCGGCAGGTAATCTGTTACCATGGGAATCCCTTTTGTTAGTGTCCCCGTTTTGTCAAAGGCAATGGCTTTGATTGCCCCCATCTCTTCTAAATGAATACCGCCTTTAATCAGTACGCCATTTCTTGCGGCATTCCCAATCGCAGTTACAATGGCAACTGGGGTCGAAATCACGAGCGCACAAGGACACCCAACCACAAGTGCAGCTAATCCCTGATAAATCCATGTATCCCATTCAGCTCCAAAAAACAGCGGAGGAACAACAGCTACACCTAAGGCAATAAGCATGATGAGCGGCGTATAGTATTTAGCAAATTTGTCGACAAAGGCTTGTGAAGGGGCTCGCTCAGCCTGAGCTTCTTCCACCAAGTGGATGATCTTTGCAATTGTCGTATCATCTACATGCTTCGTCACTTTAACCTCAAGCAGACCCTCTTCATTCAAGGTTCCTGCAAAGACTTCATCTTTAGCCGCTTTGGCAACAGGGACAGATTCCCCCGTAATAGCCGCTTGATTGACGGAAGATAAGCCCTTAACTACAATGCCATCCATCGCGATTTTTTGCCCTGGCTTGACAATCATAATGTCACCGAGCTGAATATCCTCCACCTCAACCATCATTTCTTGGTTCCCTCTTCGGATTAAGGCTTCCCGTGGAGCTATATCCATTAAGGAACGGATCGATTGACGGGCTTTATCCATGGAATACGTTTCAAGCGCTTCACTGATCGCAAAGAGGATGACAACGGTTGCCCCTTCTCCCCATTCCCCAATAAAGGCAGCACCAATGACAGCAATCGTCATCAGTGTTCTCATATCAAACTGAAGGCGAATTAAATTTTTCAGCCCTGTTGTGAACAAGCGGTATCCGCCAATAACCATTGATGCACCATATGCTAAAATGGAGAGAATGTCCCCTTCCCCATTCAGTTCCCCTGCAAACCATCCCATAACGAGAAGGACAAAGGAGGCGATGACAGTAGCATGTTTTTTCAGAAAAGGTTCTTTCTTCTCTACAAATCGCTCCTTTTCAGGAATAACTTTTAAATTTTCAAAAGCTCCGGCCTTCTCCAGCTCTTCAATGGTTGCCTCTCCGTACACCGTCAGCTTTGAAGCACCGAAATTTATATTTGCATCAGAAACACCATCCAGGTGTTTTACGTTCTTTTCGAACTTTGCAGCACAGCCTGCTCAGGAAAAACCCTGTACACGGTAGACATTTTTTTCATCTGATTTCGCTAAAGCCTCACTCATATTGATACACCTCCTTTTGATGTGTAAAGGCAATTTGAATCAGCTGTTTGACATGATCATCATCGAGCGAATAAAAGACTAATTTGCCATCCTTGCGATATTTCGCCAGTCCCATATTTCGAAGGAGCCGTAAATGGTGAGAAGCAGTAGCTGTCGTGCACCCCACAATATTAGCTACATCACAGACACATAATTCTTCTTCTTCACATAGTGAAAAGGCAATCTTTACCCTGGTGTCATCAGATAGCGCTTTAAATATTTGGGCAACAGCAGAGGTATTCTGATGGGAGACAGATTCTTTCACACGTCTTACTTTTTCTTCATCCACGCAGGTTACTTCACAAACATCATCGTGCTTCAAAAGAAGCCACCCCCTTAATCAAACGATTGTTTGATTATTAGTATATGTACCTTTTTCTAAATAGTCAAACAATCATATGGTTATTATCTCAAAGCAAAAAATGGTTCATCCAAATCGGGGATGAACCATTAATTTGAAAAACATAACCGTCATAAACAGTTGCATATGTTATTTACTCTTGTGCTTTAGGCTGGGAGTGCGTGCCAGAGGGGATGATAGCAAAAAGGCCAATTAAAGCCCCGTCAGCATAATTACTAATACGCCCAATCAATATGCTATAATTTGGAGGAAAAATTGAAGATAGAGGTGACAATCCTTGGCCATACATGTCGTACTATATCAGCCTGATATTCCGGCCAATACCGGAAATATTGCCCTTACTTGCGCTGCAACGGATACATCCTTGCATTTAATCCGGCCGCTTGGCTTTTCAACAGATGAAGAAATGATCAAACGGGCAGGCTTTGATTTCTGGGATTCCGTGAACATAACATATTATGATTCAATGGATGACTTTTTTTCAAAAAACCAGGGGGAATTCTATTATATTGAGACCTTTGGTGAACAGGCACATTCATCCTTTGACTTCAGTGATGCATTAAAGGAGCATTATTTTATGTTTGGAAAAGAAACAACGGGCTTGCCAAAAGATTTACTGGAGGAAAATAAAGATCACTTTCTAAGAATACCCATGAATGATAATGTCCGTTCACTCAACCTTTCGAGCACAGCTGCTATATTGGTGTATGAGGCTCTGCGCCAGCAGGGATTTCCCCATCTTAAATAAAACATCTTCCGCGCTGGAAGATGTTTTGTTTTTGCACTTTATAAAAGACAAAACCCAATTCATACATTATGTATCTGTTTTAGACTGAATGCTGTTTTTCTTTCTTGTTTCTGGCAATAAGAAAAAGCTGCCCTAATGACAGCCCAGGATCCCGCTATCGCTCTATAACACTTCAGGTCAGTCATTTTTCCGGTTTCAGAATGGTTCTTTGCAGGGGAACGCCTCCCATTGAAACATTGCGTTCTATGAAAATATAGGTCTGGCCATCAATGACAAACTTTCGATTCCCTATATAACTGGCCTCCCTCCCTTGATTGTCAAGTTCACTCTGGATTGCTTCAACATACTCTTTAAAATCCGCATACCTCTCATCCAGATCAATGGTGATATGATTTTTTCTATATCCCATAAGCCAATTAAAACCAATCAGGCATAAACCGAGTATCACCAAAAATAAAATGATTTTCATACCGAGGTTTCACCTCCCTTTAAAACCTTTTCCCCCTATACCTAATGTATGATTTAGTAAATGTTACGTTTCATAAAAAAAGAATCCTCAAGCTTATGTGACTCCAAAAAAGTAGTGAGTTTCTCATCTCTTTCAAATGCTAATTTACCTATCCAGATTAAATGTCCCCAAGAATCAAGTACGCTGAGTTCAGAGTGTGGAATATTTTTGTGGGCGTGATAAGGATGTTTCAGTGGAATAAAACCGTCATTTTTACTATGAAGAATCAAAACAGGACAGGCGATGGATCTTAAATCTTGGCCGGTTAATTCCTTGGTTTGTTTAATGTCAATAAGAAAACCACTGCCTGATCGCTGACGGTTATTCATCTTTTTAAATTCCTCAATATCATTGTCACCAATTCTTTGTTTAATGTCTTCTTTTGAGAGGGAACTAAACTGCGAAGACATCATGTTGAACATTACCTTTGAAAAGGAATTACTGAAAAAACTAAGCATCTTCCATGTGAACCCTTCAACAGATGGCCGAAAGATAATGTGGGCTGCCTTATACTCCAGATCCTTCGGTGTAAGCCATTCCTTTGAAACCGCACTCTCTAAGGTAAGACTTTTAACTCTTTCCGGAAATAAAGAGGCAAATCGGATACCTGTTGGGCCGCCAGCCGATATAGCCAGTATATGAACCTGTTCAATGCGAAGATGGTCTACCAATTTTGCGTAATATTCACATGCAGCAGTTAAACTTTCCCCTATCGCTTCTGAAGTCTTTCCATATCCTGCCCTTGACGGGGTAATGATGGAATATCCATTCTCTACTAAACCTTTATATCCAAATTCTTCGTTGCAATTTGAGTGTCCTCCATGAAAAACAAAAATAGGTTCACCTTTCCCAATAACGGAATACTCGATGGTCACATCGTCTACTGAAAATAATTCAACTCTTCTCTCCACACTACCATCTCCCTGATTGCTTATCTCTCTATATCAATACTAACATAATATTCCAGATGCTAAAAAAACAGAGGGATATTTTATTTCCTCTGTTCTTCCCTGCTAACCTATAATCCCTTTTTTACCTTCCCCTCCATCACCTGGGCCATTTGCTTAGAATCAAAATCATTCTCTTCATAGAGTTTATGAATGATGTTTTGATAGTCTCTTTCATTCCGGTTCTGGCTTAATTTATCGGCAGCTTGAATTTCCTTTACCTTAATCTTGAATCCAACAATTCCTTTTATCTGCTGTTCTAAAAGCTCCGGAGAAAGCTTATCCCATAAGACTGGATTTTTGCGATGTTTTTCATATTTTTGTAGCAGCATGGCCAGGTCCTGCTTTAATTCCTCTTCGCTCAGAATACTGGCTTCGCCATATACATGGACAGCCTGATAATTCCATGTTGGGACATTTTCTTCCTCATACCAGGAGGAAGAAATATAAGCATGTGGCCCCTGGAACATCACCAGCACATCTTCAGAGGCTTCGAATGTTCTCCATTGCGGATTCCCATATGCCATATGCCCTGTTAAATAGCACGTATCTCCTTCTATAATTAACTGCAATGGCAGATGAGTAGCAATGGGTCTTCCTTGTTTTGTCGAGACCATCGTGCCAAACGAGTTACTTTGAACAAACTCCCAAATTTCATCCGCATTTGTGACTTTATAGTATTTTGGAATATACATAATCATCCGCCCTTCGAAAAAATCATTTGAGAATCTTGACCATTATAAAATCCGTTTGTTCTTCATCACCCATATAAAAAGAGTGGGATCCAGTTTGGACAAGCCCCATTTTCTTATAAAAGGCAATTGCCTTTTCATTTTTTTCCCATACACCCAGCCAAATTTTCTTTTTATTAAGTTCCACCGCAGCTTCCAGGGCTTTATGGAACAGATATTTACCAAGCCCCTGTTTCTGAAATGAACTTCTGATATAAATCCTCTCGATTTCGAGTGCTTCATCGCCCATTTCTTCAGTCTGAGCCTCATCGGTATTAACCTTTAAATACCCGGCAGTCTCGCCCTCAAATTCAACAAAGCAGAACTGTGATGAAGGTTGGGATAGTTCAGTTTCCAATTGCTTTAGGTTAAATGCCTTTTCCAAATAGGCTTCCATATTTTCGGGTGAATTCTGTTCCTTAAACGTTTCATTAAAGGTTTCATAACTAATTTCCTGAAGTCTTCTTAAATCTTCAAGCGTACATTTTTTCATATTAATAGTCATTATGCCTCTCCCTTAATAATTTCTCTTGTTCCCCTTTTTTACATATTCCCAGTCTTTCTCTACATTTTTTCTAACTCTTTGAAGCAGCTTGAAAACGGTTGCTGCTTCTTTCTCGGAAAATCCCTCTAAGGCAATCGCATTGGAATATTCATGTTCTCTTTTTATAAAAGGAAAAGCTTTTTTCCCCTTCTCTGTTGGGAAGAGCCTCCTGATTTTCTTGTTCTGTTCATCGTCTTTCTTTTCTATAAAGCCATTCAGTTCAAGCTTTTTAATCGCACGGGCTGCCGTTGTCCGATCTGCTTTTATCATCTCAGCTAACTTTTCCTGAATAATTCCTGGATTTTCACATATTCGCACAAGGTACAGGTACTGCCCTTTTGTAAGGTCAAGCTCTTTAAATTCGATATTGCTTATGGAATCCAGCGCCCTCGCGATCATGCCAATTTCACGGAGAATTTCCAGTGTACTCAACTCCTCAACACGTTTTTTGTTGTAAATGCAACAATAACACCATGTATTCAATCTAACTTATTTTTGTTGCATTTGCAATATTTTTTTATTCATGAGGTCTTTTAAACCTAGGAACCGCTTATTTAATATCAAAAGGCCCGCTTTTCAGCGAGCCTTAAAGTGTTATCTTACAAATGTAAGCTTACTTTTCTCTTCATTGATTTCACATTGTGATCCTTCAGATTTTCCAAATACGATGCTTCTGTCGCAGATGGCTTTTACATCTTCTTTATCATGAGTCACCATGATACAGGTCATATTTGCCTTTTTCAGGATCTCCCGAAGTTCATCCCTTATCGAGCCCTTTAAATTCGCATCCAAATTACTGAATGGCTCATCCATCAGCAGCAATTTCGGCTTTGGCGCAAGAGCCCTGGCCAGAGCTATCCTCTGCTGCTGCCCGCCGCTTAGCTGATGCGGATACCTTTTTTCAAAATCAGTCATCTGCACAAGCTCAAGCATCTCCCTGACACGCGGCAATCTTTCCTTCCGGGTCAGGCGGGATAAGCCGAATAAAAGATTATCTTTTACTGACATATGAGGAAAAAGCGCGTAGTCCTGAAACACCATGCCTACTCCACGGTCTTCCGGCTGTAGGAAAGTCTTCTTGCCTGCTGCTTCTGTACCGGCGATTTCTATCGTTCCCGTCCTTGGAATTTCAAGACCTGAAATCAATCGAAGAAGCGTGCTCTTCCCGCTTCCACTCTGTCCAAGTATGCCAACGATCTCCCCTTCGTCCATTGTAAAAGAAAAATCTTCAATTACAGGAACACGGGCTTTTGGAAATGAAAATGTCAGGTTATGAATTGTAAGGATGTTCATTTTTTCACCTTCTTATCAATCATTTGAAACACCGCAACAGATATAACACTTACGAGAATAATCATGAGGGAAGGTATGGCCGCCTCATAAATCATCTCATCTTTTGCGTATTGATAGGTTTTCGTGGCAAGGGTATCAAAATTAAATGGCCTGAGCAGCAAAGCTAATGGAAGCTCTTTAATAATTTCTACAAATGTTAAAATAAAACCGCTAAAGAAAGCGCCTTTAATCAATGGCAAATCCACCTTGAAAAAGGTTTTTGTGACGCCGATGCCCAGCATCCTTGATGCTTCTGTATATTTGTTCCCTATTTTCTCAAATCCGATTTCAACAGCATTATAGCCTGTTGCCATAAATCGGATGGTATAGCCAATCACCAGCATGGCCAGAGATAAACTTAAGATTAGGGGAGCTTTCCCCCACCCCATATAAGAGTAAAATGGCGCAAGCAAAGAATCAAGTTCTATAAATAACGCAAGGACTCCAATCGCAATGATCGCACCGGGAATCGAGTATCCTGCTGTTGCCAGCTTGGATAAAATGTATGCTCCTGAGGAATGGGACCGTGTTACATTTGCGATAATCACGGCAAACAAAAGAATCAGTGCCGTAGAGATTATTCCAACAAAAACAGTCTGGTACAATAATGTAAAGAACGTATCATTCCACACTTTCGCGAAAGTCAGCCTGGACCATGCCAGCAGCTGAACCACAGGTATTAAGAACCCAAGAAGAAAAATCACCGAACAGTAGATAAAAACCGCTGCAGCCCGAAGCCCCTTCAACTTTTGGCGTACCAGGGTCCTGGCTTTGCTGCTGATATTATACCGTCTGCCCTGCCTGAGCAATTTTTCAATAAAAAACAATCCAACTATGATGACCATTAACCATGCAGCCAGCCGCATTGCTGAATCTGCATCATACATGCCAAACCAAGTCTGGAATATGGCTGTCGTAATCGTATGAATGCCAAAATAGCTTGTCACACCATAATCACTCAAAACTTCATAAATAACAAGCACAGCTCCAGCAACGATTGCAGGTCTTGAGAGCGGCAGGACAATTCTCACAAAAATTGAAAAGGGTTTTCTTCCCAACAGTCTTGCATTTTCCAGAAAAGAAGAGCTTTGATTTTCAAGAAAAGCTCTGCAGATGATATAGACATACGGAAAAAGAAAAATCGTAAATATAAATACAGCACCTCTAAGCGAGGATATGGATAGCCATTCCGGGTTAATTTTATAATCGAACTCGTTCCTAAAGGTTACCTGAACCACCCCTGTATAGCTCAACATCGTTCGATAGGTATAAGCTGCAATATAAGGAGGAATGGTCAGCGGAAGAATCAGCCCCCAGCTGAAAAAGCGCCTCATCGGAAAGTCGTATGCAGCAATGAGCCAGGCCAGGCTTACTCCCAATATTGCTGTAAAAATCCCTGTCAGCACGACCAGGATAATCGAATTGGCAGCATAATTTTTTAATAGATACTCCCTGATCTGAAACCAATTTTCATTCGGTTCCTGGAAAATAGAAAAAAAGATAAACAAGATGGGCAGCAAAATCATTGCCGCCCCAATCAAGCTTACCAGCCACCATCCGTTAAAATCCTTTCGAAAGAAATGTTTAACAGATTCAGTATTCATTATTATTTCCAGCCTGTTTTATTAAAAATTTCAATGGCCTTTTGGTTATGCTTTCCTAAAGTATCAAAGTCAAGCTCCTGCATCTTAAAGTCGCCCCATGACTTAAGGATTTCCGGCTTCTCCGCTTCAGGATTAACAGGGAATTCATAGTTGTTTGCCGCTAAATATTCCTGAGCATCCTTGCCAGTCATATATTCAATCAGCTTTGTCGCATTTTCAGGGTTCTTGCTGTGCTTCGTTAGCCCAATTCCGCTGATATTCACATGTGTGCCGTTTGTTTCCTGGTTAGGGAAGAATACGCCCAAGCCTTCCGCTACTTTCACTTCTTCAGGGTCAGATGAATTGGCAAGCAGTCCTACATAGTACGTATTCATAATCCCCACATCACCGATGCCGGCTGCGATGGCTTTCGCCTGGTCACGGTCACCGCCATCCGGCTGGCGGGCGAAGTTCTTCACAATTCCTTCTGACCATTCTTCTGCCGCTTTTTCACCATTTAATTCAATGAAAGAAGCAAGAAGTGACTGGTTGTAAAGGCTTGTTGAAGAGCGGGCAAGCACTTTGCCCTTCCACTTATCGCTTGTTAAATCTTCATAAGTGGATAATTGATCAGGCGAGACTCTCTCCTTTGAGTACACGATTACACGCGCCCTGGTAGCCATTCCAATCCACATGTTTTCTTTATCCCGCAAATTCTCAGGAACATTTTCGCTGATAACATCAGATTCAACCGCCTGAATAATATCATTATCTTTTGCGTGCGCAAGGACACCGCCGTCAACTGTAATGAATAAATCGGCTTCCGTGCTTTCGCCTTCACGCTTTAGGCGCTCAATCAGCTCTTCAGCTTCACCTTTCACAACATTGACTTTAATGCCTGTTTCTTCTGTGAAATCTTTATATACTTGATCATCCGCCTCATAATGTCTGGCAGTATACACATTAACTACCTGCTCTTCCTTTTTGGAAGCGGTATCTCTTTCACCATCAGAAGTACTTTCTCCCCCGCATCCAGCAAGAGCAAGGGTTAGAGCAGTTGTAGCGATAAAAGGCTTTAGTAAATTTGATATGTTCATGTTTCTTTCCACCTTTACATATGTACTTGATATTGATAATTATTATCACTTACTACATTCTACATACCCCTGCTCGTTTCGTCAATATCCTTTTGCTCTGAAAATAGCAAATTTGTCAAATCATATGTTTTGGAATGTAAGGCGGGGCTGTCCAATTATCCCTATTATTCTTTCCTAACGACAGCAACCTCCCCAAACCTATATGCTAAAATAGATAAAAATGGGAGGTGTTTATTTGCCGGATTGGTCGTATCATCCTATTTTTAAGCCCATACTTCAGAAGCTGCCGCCTTCCTTCAGCCGAGAGTTTATCCATCGCGGAATGAGCATGATTTCATCCAGCCGTATAGGGGAAGGATTAATCGAATTTCTTGGTCATATGGAACCCTCCAGCAAGCTTGCGAAAAATGTATTTGGTGTTCATTTTTCCACTCCAGTTGGATTAAGCGGCAGGATTGATCCTCACTTAACCGGGATGAAGGCTTTTCAGAATCTGGGGTTTGGATTTACTGAAATCGGACCCGTTTCCATTCGAGGGTCAGCAGAAGAACTATATGCAGACCCGAAACAAGAAAAGATACATAGATTAATGGACGCTTCAGTAGAGTTAACGGCTGCCAAGAAACAGCTGCTTTCTCTAAAGAAAAAGAAAATCCCTTCCCTCATTAATGTGGAAGGAACTTATCAGGAAGCCATGCATATTTGTGAAGAATTGCTGCCTTTTAGTGACGGATTTATTTTGGGCAGCCATACTATACAATCAGCGAGCCAATTTAATCAATTAAAATACAAATTAAATAAACCTATCATCCTTTCTTTTTCACAGGATGATACTCTCAGCCTGGACTATAGCCCGGACGGAATTCTTATTACAGGCAATGATTCACTGGAAGAACTCGTTCATAAGCTGGCAGCTCTCAGAAAGCTGTACAGCGAAGATTTCCCCATCATCACTTCAGGCTGTATTAAGGAGCCTTCAGATGCTATTAAACTGTTGGAAAGCGGAGTTTCTTTAATTATGTTAGGCGATGAGTACATTTTTACTGGACCCGGATTGCCAAAGAGGATAAATGAGGCCTATACCAGTACATTCCAGAAGGAGCCTGTTAAAGGGGAAGGATGGCGCTGGTACTGGCTGTTTGGCTTGGCTATTGCCATTGCAGGGGTCATTGCCCTGTTTTTCAGCATGACTTCGGTGATCCTTCCCTATGATGAGAGATTTCTGGGGATCTTTAGGAAAGACATTATTTATTTTAACCCTGCCATTTTATACTTTATGGCCCATGACAGAATGACACTGTCAGGAACGATGATTTCAGGAGGAATCATCTATATGCAGCTTGCCAGGCATGGAATAAGAAATGGCCTCCACTGGGCAAGAAAAGCAGTAAATATAGCAGGAACTATTGGCTTTCTGGGAATTGTCCTGTTTATTGGCTACGGTTATTTTGATTGGTTACATGGGCTGTTCTGGCTTATTTTACTGCCCTTGTTTATATTGGGATATGCAAAATCAAGAACAGCAAGTGCATCTCCCTCCAGTTCAAATCTTTGTAACAGTGCGCAGTGGAAGCTGAGCTTATTCGGCCAGCTTTGCTTTGTGATACTGGGGTTTTCATTAGCTATTGGCGGGATGGTCATTTCCGTCATTGGAGCTTCACATGTATTTGTACCAACGGACCTTGCTTATCTTTGCCTGACTCCTGAAGCTCTGAACGAATTTAACGATCGGTTAATTCCTGTGATCGCACATGACCGTGCGGGATTTGGAAGCGCACTTTTAAGTGTAGGCTTGCTGGTCTTGATGCTGGCTTTATGGGGGATCCGCGAGGGGGAAAGATGGGTGTGGTGGACCTTCACCATTGGGGCGATTCCATCATTTGCCGCCGGAATCTTAACTCATTTTTTTATTAACTATACGGATTTCATCCACCTGCTTCCTGCTTACTTCGCATTGCTTTTATATGTGATTGGAGTTATCGCAACCGCCCCTTTCTTATTAAAAAAATAGTGGCTAAATAAAAAACCGGGCGGTATCAGAACTGGATACCACCCGGTTTTCAGCATATAGATCACTCTTTAACAGCCGCTTCTTCACCTGTTTGATTTTCATGATGGGGTTTCACTCTTTTAATAAAGAAAGCAAGGATGAGTGCAATCACCGCAATCAATGCAGAAATGAAGAAAGTGAAATTAATGCCATGCAGCATCGCTTCATTCATGATTTGCTGCTGCATGTCAGCTGCGGCCTGTGCAGATGGCTGAGCTGCACTGGCACTCATATTGGCCAGTGTGTCAGCAGCCAATTCCTCCGCTTTTTCTTTCGTGCGGTTGTTCATGACGGTAATCAGCAGCGCGGAGCCAATGGCGCCGGATACCTGCTGCAGTGTATTATTCATAGCGGTTCCGTGCGGATTATTTATCGCCGGCAGCTGATTCAATCCATTGGTCATGACAGGCATCATAACCATTGACATCCCGAACATCCGAAAGGTATACAGCAGAACAAGGGTAGAATAGGCCGTATTCATGCCGATTCTGCTGAAGTAATAAGATGTTACAACGGTAATGGTCAGCCCAATCACCGCCAAAACTCTCGCCCCATACTTATCAAAGAGTTTCCCTGTAATGGGAGACATGATTCCCATGACAATTGCTCCCGGAAGCATTAATAGACCCGAGTCCATTGGTGAAATTCCGCGGATGGTCTGTACATAGATGGGCATCAAAATCATCGCTGAAAACATGGCGACAGCTATCACGATTGAAATGGCCGAGGACAGGGCAAACATTGGATATTTGTAGATGCGAAATTCAAGCATAGGATCATCCATCCGAAGCTGACGGAGTACAAAGGTAATTAAAGCCAGTGCCCCAATCACAATCGTGCCGTACACGAGAGGACTATCCCATCCTTTTTCTCCTGCTGAACTAAAGCCATAAAGCAAGCCGCCAAATCCGATGCTTGATAATACCAATGAGATGACATCAAGCTTAATCGCTCTCTGCGGTGTAATATCTTTTAATTTAAAGACTGCAAAGGCGACGGTTAAGAGAGCAATTGGCAGAACAAGGTCAAATAACATTCTCCAGCTGTAATGTTCAATCAGCCATCCGGAAAGAGTCGGCCCAATCGCTGGTGCTGTGATCATGACAAGACCAAACATCCCCATTGCTGCCCCTCTTTTTTCAACCGGAAATGCGGTAAGCATGACATTCATTAATAATGGCATCATAATAGCTGATCCTGAAGCCTGAATCATCCGCGCCCCTAATAACACACCAAATGCAGGCGAAATACTGGCCAGGAATGTTCCCAAAGTAAACAGTGACATGGCTGTAATGAATAATTTCTTATCGGAGAATCGCTGAATAAAGAATGCACTCGCCGGTATTAAAATCCCGTTAATAAGCATATAGCCTGTAGACAGCCATTGTACGGCAGTTGCATTCACATCGAATTCTTCCATAATGGATGGGAGGGCAACGTTCAGCAATGTTTCATTCAATATCGCTACAAAAGCCCCGATAAATAAAATGGCGATCATGCCATATGGCGGTTTGTTTTGAACCGAATTGGTTTCCTGCGACATATTGAATCAATCCTTCTTTCTATGTTAATGATAGATTTGTTTATCGGATACACCCAGCCGGGTCAGACCTGGATGAAACCTTCCCGCAAAACGTTTTGCAAAAACGGGCTCGGTTCCCCTGCGCTGTAGAGCTGCAAATCATGCATAGCTCTTGTGCAGGCGGTGTAGAATACTCGGCGCAGGCTTTCATCACCATAGACATGCTCGGATGCATCATAAATGATGACGGCATCAAATTCGATGCCCTTGGATAAATACGAAGGTACGACAACCACTCCTTGTTCATATTCAGTCGAGTTGCTTTTCAAGAGTTTAATTCCATCGATGCCGGACAGGGCCTCATATGCACGCAAACTTTCTTCAGCCGATTTGCATATAATCGCAATACTTTTAAACCCTTGGCTTCGCAAATCCGCGACTTTAGACGCGATGCAGCTTTGCAGCTCCTCGTGACCTGCTATTTGCTTCAGCTCGGGCCGATTGCCGCTGCGGTCAAAAGGGATGATCCTTTCGCCGTTTGGAACGAGTCTTCGCGTAAATTCAATGATCGGCTTTGTGGAGCGGTAGCTTCTTGCTATATTGATCACTTCTGTTTCATCCGGTCCGTAAAGGCCCATAAGCGGTTGAAAATCAGCCATATCGCTGGCATGGGCAAATATCGCCTGATTAAAGTCGCCGAGTACCGTCATCTTTGCGGCAGGAAACAGGCGCTTCAGAAACTCAAATTGAAAAGGCGAGTAATCCTGCGCCTCATCAACGACGATGTGTTTTATCGAACTGTTCGTCTGAAAGCCTTGAATCTGCTCCTTCAAATATAAAAACGGAGTAGCATCTTCATAAAGCAGGTGACCTTCATCCAGCATTGCCACCGTCGCCTGGCAAATATCTGCCCATTCCACTGGTGTCTCGACCTCTGACCATTGTTTGATCTGCAGGGAATCAGCAAAAATCTGTTTGTATAATCCCTTAAAATCGACAAAACTCAACGCCCGGATTCGTTTTCGCAGCGGCTTCAGCTTTTTCCGGACAATCAAGCGGGCTAACGCTTCAGGCTCAATTTCATAATCATGAATCGAATCTTCTTTAAAGCCGCGTTTTTTCGCGAGATAGGCATGTGCCTGATGATATTCCTCATTGCTGAGCAGCTCGATCTCCTCCTGTACCCACGGCTTATTCCGTTCCCCCTTTTCAGCTTCATTGATTCTCTTAATGAGCCAATCCATTAGCTTTTCAAGCCTATTATGAAAGCGGAGTGACGTGTCGCTGCTATAAAACCTCTCTCCCATTTGCTGCGCGGAGACAATCGGCTTTCCTCTGAAATTTATGTCCTTAAATAGCATTCCCGATAACTCCAGCGACTTCATGTATGCGTGGATTGCCTCAAAAAAGCGGGCAGATGCTTTGAATTGAATGCCCGCAACCCTTGCCCTGTAAGAAGGGGTATGGTCTGCAGTTAACACGTATTCCAGCTGCCCGTATGGATTTTCAACCTCGAACTCTTTACTCAGCCGATGGTCCAAATATTCCTGGAAGGTGACCTGCTGCATATTCTCTTCACCGAGTTCCGGCAGCACATTGGATACATAACTGTTAAACATTGTATTTGGCGAGAACAAAATAATTTGCTCCGCATTCAGATTATCCCGATCCTTGTACAGCAAATAAGCAATCCGCTGCAGGGCCGCCGAGGTCTTGCCGCTGCCGGCCGCACCGTGAACAATGAGCAGCCTTCCGCGATCATGACGGATGATGCGGTTTTGATCCTGTTGAATGGTAGCTACTATATTGTGCATATGTTTATCAGTACCCTTTCCCAGAACCTCCTGCAGGATCTCATCGCCAATGGTGAGACTTGTATCGAACATGGACTGCAGAACGCCGCCGCGGATAAGATATTGCCACTTCTTCTCCAATGTGCCCTGGATTGTGCCGACGGGTGTTTCATACTTGGCCGGACCGGGCTGGTAATCGTAGTAGACACTCGAGATCGGCGCCCTCCAATCGTAAATAAGGAAGTTTTCGCCGCTGTCATCCCTCAGTGAGCTGATGCCAATATAGATTTGTTCTTGATCCGATGAACCTTCTTCCATAAAATCAATCCGGCCGAAGTATGGAACCTCCTCCATCCGGCGCAGCGTGGACAAGCGCTTGGATGCATGTCTGTGGGTGCTTTGGCTGACCGAAAGAGCCTGAGCCTCCTGCCTCAACCCGATGATGGTTTCCAGGTAATCATCGAAGGTATCAATATTCACCTTAACTTCATCCCAAAAGTGTTTGCGGATATGAACCACTTCGTTTTTTCTCCTGGAGGTTTCTTCTTCCAATCTGCTGACTTCCTCCGCAATTGTCCCCATTACACTGTCCAATCGGTTTTGCTCCTGCTGAAGTTTCGAATTCATAGCAAACACTCCTTAAAAAAATTTATAAAAAGGGTTGACAAACGAAACGATTGCATTATATAATTAAGATAGGGAAAATATATTTATTTTTTATTACATAATGCGCATCTATATAAATTTACCACAGGGCTTCATTTTTTTCAATGGTATTTACTTAATTCTTTGATTGTCTATTTCCACAGAGCCGTGTTTAACGTTTCCAATGTTAAATACGGCTCTTTTTATTCCTCCCCGTTTTATCGTTGAGGTCAGGGGTTCGGGCCCCTTATTCTCCATAAAACAAGAAATCTGCAAGGATTGAAAAAGGCTGTTAATTCCCCTTTAATTAGACAAAAAAACCTTCATGTTACCATGAAGGATAGAATGCTTGGATGGAATTTTTTCTATGGGAAAGAAATATTCTCTTAATATTCCATATTAAATGCTTCACTATAGATTTTACGCAGCTTAGCAGAGTTGTCGTGCCACTTAATTGGTTTACCATTGACGATTTGGACCAATACATCCAGACACCTATGCCATCCTGCCGCGGTATGAACTGCCCATGAATCATCGTTAAAAGTATGGGTAAAGATCATTCGACACCCTTTATCCTCTTCCTGCAATGAAATGTTTATCAGATCATCAACTTCATGGAAACCAAATAAATATGGCCTTTCTAACTCTGTTATGGTAGCCATATATGTCATTCCCTCACCATCATCGAAGGCAATGCTGCCATTCAGTCTGAGATCCATCTCCCCTGTTGCAAAAGGATACCATTGGGAGAAGTAACCGGGATTCGTAATGACATGGAAAACATCCTCTGGATTATGAGGAAAAAATCGTTCAAATTTTAAAGCATAACGACCTTTTGACCCATGTAATGTCCCATTTTCATTCATCTTTTCATCCTCCTTCTTCTACTCCTTTAAGTCTTTCTATTCACCACTAAAAAAACAATCATCATATCGTGTTTTTCAGCAATATGATCTGATTGCTGAAATGGATATGTTAGAAGCGCAAAGACAGTCTTAAACCGGTTATTTAACTTATATTTATTAATCTTCTGCCATACGCTTAATCCAATCTAACTTTCTATCCCAATCCGCAGCTAGATTTTCCATCCACTCAGCTGTTAAAGACAGTTGCTGTGGGCACACCTTATATCTCACTTCCCTCCCAACACGATTGCTGGATACAAGCTTAGCATCTTTTAAGATTGTTAAATGTTTAACAACTGCCTGACGAGATACTGTTACCGCAGTTGCTAATGCTGTTGCTGTGGCTTGTCCTCTTAAAGCGATTAGGTCAAGTAACTCTCGACGTGTGGGGTCTGCTAAGGCGATTAAGACATTTTCGAAATTAGCATTGTCTGCAGTGGCCAATTTATTGCTCCGCACGCTTCCGCAGTACTTCCATTTGCATCGCCCAGCCATTGACATTACCTTTAAAGAACTTTCTTCGCTCTTGTTCGGATACTGCCAGGCGAGAAAAGCCGCTTTCAACTATTGTAAGTACAGTTCCCCCATCCTTTGATGTCAATTTGAACTCAACGAGCGTAGAGTTCTCTTCTTTTGGTTCCTCTCCTGGAAATGAACTTGCCCACCGGCATGCAAGATAGTTTGGCGGTTCTGATTGCTCAATCAACACAGGGAATTGCCCATACTTCGTGTCCGCCACAACCCTTGATCCATCTACCTGAACCTTATCCGGACCAGGTGCATCACCAACCCACCATGCAGGCTGGCTAATTAACTCCCATACTGCTTGGATAGGTGCGTTAATAAAAATCTCTCTATTAATTTGATCATTATCCATTAGTACTCCTCCTTTTAACAAGTGCAACCAAAGTGTAGCACATATCGCCGCCAATGTGCAACCGAAGCATTGCACATTAGGGTAGTCAGATTCCCTTTCATCTCACTAATCGCCCAGGGACCTGCAAACCGGGTGGTAATTTCTCTCGGTCCATTTCCAACACATTCTTTACGTATTTCCCGAACCAGCATATTGAATTGATGTTCAATTGTCATTACGATTCTCCTCTTTCGCCGATTAAAACCAACCTCTTACCTGGTAAAAAATAACTAATCATAAGGACCAACACTACTAAAGATAACCACAGATTTTGAATTGGATGATCATTATTCACAATGATAAAACGGATGGTTGCTGTAATTCCTATATAAAGAAGATTCCTTAATGGAAAATGATAATTTTCCTTAAAATATTCGACAATCATCGAGATAAATCCGAAATACAGGAAAAAAACTAAAACCTTTCCAAGAATATCATGTACATTATAATTTCCAATAAATGCATCATTTACAATATGGTAAAGTTCCCTAAAAAGAAAAAAAATGAGGGCACAGCTTAGAATACTCAACGATGAATTTAACATTATCTGATAAAATTTTATTAACCAGGTCCCTTTATTCAATCGATCTAATACAGCCATTGTTCCCCTCCATCGTTACTAATCCTATTTTATTTTTAATTTAATTTAGACAGTGGAGTCACGGAGGTCTATTCCTTCATTCCCTCTCCAAGCCCTTTCAAAAAGTTGATGCCGAATCCCATGGCACGGTTCACATCAGGATCCTTCACAAGTTTTATTAAATCAAATAGACCTACTTTTTGATTCTGCTGAAGTCCTTCTTCTGCTTTTTGAAGACCTTTAGATAAGCCTTCCATCAATATTTTCGTCGTTTCAGGATTTAGCTCCGTCAACAGTCCTGCTGCAGCCATTCCATTATTAATGGCGTTGGTGACAGGCGGCCGCAGCATTTGCCCAACCGCAATCTTAGCGATTTTTTCCTTTGCTTCAACTAAACTAGTAACGGCTTCCAGGATTCCACTCTCATGAAGCTCTTGGAGCAGTTTTATTGCTTCCTGTATGCCATCCGCATTTTGCGTTAAGTCTCTCAGCATTTTTTCAAGAGCCTGGCCTTGCATATCTTTTTCATTTAATATTGGTTCAGCGACTTTGTATATCGGTTTCGCCATTACTTAGTCCCTCCTGTCAGGCCTGCAATGGGCTCATAATCTTCTCGTGCCCATTTTCGTTCCACCTGTACACCGAGCTGCGGATTTCGTTTTGCATAACGGGGATTATATAACGGAAGCGGCGTACTGCCTTTTGCCTTTAATATTTCCATTTTTACTTTTGTCTGCTTATAGGCTGGTGTCTGTGTCCGAACATCACCGACACTTCCAGTTAATAGATTGATCGCATTTTCATGACTGACTGAATGCATAGGGACATACAGTTCTTTCCCCTGTACCCGATCGGTTATGATCGTACGAAGCTTTATTGCTCCATACGGGGACACAAGACGTACAAGCGACCCGTCCTTAACACCTCGTTCACGTGCCAGATCCGGGGAAACTTCCACGAATACCTCAGGCAGTTTATACTGAAGCCCCTTGGATTTATTGGTCATGTTTCCTTCATGGAAATGTTCTAGTAGCCGTCCATTATTCAATGTCAGATCGTATTCCAGCGAAAATTCAATAGGCGGAACAAATTCCACTAGGGAAAGGCGGGCTTTTCCATCTGGAAAGTTAAACCGTTCCGTATAAAGGAGGGGCTCATCGGTTCCATCTTTTTGTACCGGCCATATTAAGCTGTTCCATCCCTCAAGCCGTTCATACGATACCCCTTCAAAAATCGGAGATAAGCCTGCAATTTCATCCATTATTTCGCTCGGATGTCCGTAATTCCAATCAGCTCCCATGTATTGGGCGATTTGCTGAATAATCCACCAATCGGGTTTAGATTCACCCAATGGTTCCAGCGCACGATAGAGCCGCTGAATGCGCCGCTCTGTATTGGTAAATGTTCCGTCTTTCTCTAGTGATGGAGCTGCCGGCAAGACGACATCTGCAAATTGGGCCGTTTTGGTAAGAAACACATCCTGGACAACAAAGAATTCCAGTTTACTGAGAGTATCATGCACATGGTTGGAGTTTGAATCGACCCATGCCATATCCTCTCCCATTAGATACATAGCTTTTAAATCGCCCTTCTCCACTGCTTCTAACATTTCAATATTGGTTAGGCCAGGCATTTCGGAAATTCTGACGCCATATGCCTGTTCAAACTTCGCCCTGGCCAAATCATCTGCCAGACGCTGATTCCCTGGAAGCCATTGCGGCAGAGTCCCCATATCACAGGATCCCTGTACATTATTATGCCCCCTAAGAGGATATGCCCCTGCACCAGGACGGCCAAAGTTCCCTGTTACAAGCAGAAGATTCGCGATCGCAGCGGATGTATGAGAACCTGCTACATTTTGGGTTACCCCCATTCCCCATAACACGCATGTTCCATCTGCTTCATGTATCATTCTGGCCGTTTTGATAAGATGTTCTTTTGAAAGCCCCGTTACTTCCTCTGCATATTCAAGGGTGTATTTTTCAAGGAGTGACAGATACTCACTGTATTGATTTACACGTTTTTCAATAAAGGTTTCATCATGCCAGCCTTGATCGATGATATATTTGGCAACAGCTGTTATCCATACATAATCCGTTCCCTGTTTTGGATGCAGATACAGATCAGATCGCTTAGCCATTTCATGTTTTCGAAGATCTGACACAATCAGCTTCTGGCCATATAATTTCTTTGCACGCTTCACCCTTGTCGCAAGCACTGGGTGGCCTTCAGTTGGGTTTGCACCAATAATGATCACAAGCCCTGCACTCACAATATCTTTAATCGTGCCGGAGTCGCCTCCATGTCCAACTGTCGCAAGCAGCCCATCGGTTGCAGGTGACTGGCAATATCGTGAACAATTGTCAATATTGTTTGATTCAAACACCTGCCGGGCTAATTTTTGCATAAGATAAGCGTCTTCATTCGTTGTTTTGGAAGAACTGACAAATCCTAGACCACGCCCTCCATACATTTGCTTGATCGAGCCCAATTTTTCTGCAATCAATGTCAGGGCTTCATCCCAGGAGGCAGGAACAAACTCATCCCCCTTTCGGATTAAAGGGGTTGTAAGACGCTGCTCACTATTGATAAAATCCCACCCAAACTTTCCTTTAACACAGGTAGAAACACTGTTAACAGGCCCATTTTCAGTCGGCTCGATCTTTAAGATTTCACGGCCCTTTGTCCATACTTCAAATGAACACCCCACTCCGCAAAACGTACAAACGGTTTTGGTTTTCTTTGTGCGGGTATCCCGCATGGCAGCCTCTACTTCTGACAAGGCAAAGATGGTCTTATAGTCGGGTTCGACTTCTTTAATCAGATCTACCATTGGGTTTAATAAATCATTTGGAATAGCGGTCATAAGACCAGCTTCCCCAAGCATTGATTTTTCCATTAGCGCGTTACATGGACAAACCGTTGCACACTGTCCGCAGGATACGCAGGAAGATTCATTGATGGATGAATCTTTATCCCAAATGACACGCGGCATTTTCCGCTCCCAATCAATCGTCAGTGTTTCATTAACCTGTAAATCCTGGCATACTTCCACACAGCGCCCGCAAAGAATACACTGATTGGGATCATATCGATAAAAAGGATGTGACATATCCACTTCGTATCCTTTTTCCCGGAATGGACGGGTTTGATGTTCCACTTCTAAAAATTCAGCGGTATTATGAACACGGCAATTCCCATTGTTATTGTCGCAAACCGTACAATAAAGCAAGTGATTCTCAAGGATGCGGTCCATTGCCTCTGATTGTGCCGTTTTGGCCCGTTCTGAGGAAGTCAGGATATCCATTCCTTCCTCCATTTGCGTAGAACAGGCTCTCCTCATTTCCCCATCGTGTCACAAGTCTGTATTGGGCCTAATACCTCTGAATAGCAGATATGCGGGTGCTCTATCCCTTGCTGCAAAAGATAATCGAGGATACGAGTCCCCTTTTCCGCCTCGCGTACCTCCCCATTAATCTTTACTCTGACTGTTTCTGACAATGTAAACTCCCCTTTTCCCAAAATAAAAAGCCCGCCATAAAATAGTTTTGTGCATGAATATACACAAACTATTTTATGGCGGGCTAATCTCTAAGCAGGTTATCCTACTAGTTATCCATCTCACCATTATACATTTAAGAAAAGACATAGAGTCAGGCAATTATACATTACGTAACTTCCATGAACTTTTATACTGTCATTATAGTGCTTTTTATATTTAATATCAATATCAAATTATTGGCCTTAAATCCCCTCTTATTTCTGGGATTAAGTATTTTCCGTATGCTTATTCACAAACTTCTCCAACAAAAGAATAAATTTATCGTGTGCATAAATGCCTTCAGATTCTGAAATAGTTTGAAGATGAACATTATGAATAGATTTTATTAATAAGTTTAAAGCCTGCTGGACCGAACCATTCTCAAATTTCTCCAATGACTCAGGCAATTCATCCTCGTCTAAAATAAAATATTCTCCATTCGGAAGCACCAAAATATCGATTATTAAATCTTCAAAAGATACCATTCCATCGCCTATCACTGTATTTCTTACAATGTTAAAGTAAGAGCCTAAATAATTTCCTTTATGATCTCTCCAGAAATATAAATTATATGGGCGATCTTCCCAGTAATAAGCAATCGTATAACTGCCTTTCGGTATGGTTAATCGAGCTTGATGAGCTATCATTGTAAAAGTGTCTTCAATAATATGAAAAAGCACCGCACTCTGATTTTGTGCTGTCAGCAGCATACAATTATATTCCACGACCTGGGAATCGTACCGTATTTTTCTTTCTATTACTTCAGCCCCATAAAATTGATGAGTTCTTACATTTAATATTGCTGAAACCTCCCTTTGTCAAATATGAACTAGTCAGCAAAAATTAAATTCATTATGTACTGTTCTCCAATTGGCCCTATTTTTCTGCGTCCTGTATCCTCAAATCCAACTTTCTCATACAGTTTTTGAGCAGCTATGTTTTTATGATTAACAGCTAACACGATTTCATTACAGTCAGGGAATTCGTCAGCAGCAAATTTTCTTAATAATAACATAGCCTGCTTTGCATATCCTCGTCCTTGCTTAGCCTGGTTAATGGATAATGATGTTAGCAGCATCGCCTGCGGATTGTCCGAATACTCCTTTACTCTTTCAGTTGAATGCAATAAAAAGAAGCCTACTGGTTCTCCATCACAAAGGAAAACGATCCGATGCTGGCCTTCTGATGCTTCTTTATAATTGCTTGGCAGTGAAGTGAATTGAACCTGCTCTTTAGTAAGCTCAAAAGAATTCAAGATATCCATATGATCATTAGTAAAATGTTTTAATTCCAAATAATTTGTTTTTTCATTTATTCTCCCCCTCAGTTCAATAGTAAGATAAGAACAAGTGTTTGTACAGTTAAAAATTTTATCATTAAACCAAAAATGAATCTAAAAAATAAGCTGCCGTGATGGCAGCTGGCACTATTTTTTCTTGCATTTTATCATGAAGAAGTTTATTGATGGTTTATTTTTCATATCCTTATTTGGCTCGTCAATTTCTGAAATCCCTATCAGGCCGTATTGTCCAAATTCTTGTTTTATGGAGTGAGAATCATAAAAAAACATTTTCACACCTTCCATGATCTCAAAATAGTCTTTATCCAATTGTTTGCCCTTGCCAAACATGGGTGCTTTTTTTGAAACAGCTGTAAAAATCATATAGCCATTTGGCTTTAACTGATCATAGCAATCTTTAATGAACTTCTCTCTCTCGGCCATATTCAATAAGTGAATAAGAGCATGGGAGAATACACCAGAGTAGTGTTGTGTATCAAAAGGCATGTCAGTTACTGAGCCATGGAAAATTCCGCTGTCAATCCCATTTTGCCTCGCCAGATCAATGGCTGTTTTTGAAATCTCAATACCTGTCACATTTATGCCATTTTCAATAAAAACCTTCGCATTTCTTCCATATCCAAAACCCGGCAGCAATATATCCTTAACATTCTTTTCAAGGAAAAAGTCCCTTGTTAAGATAGCGGAATCTGCAGCCTCAAACCCCCACATCGTTTGTTTTTCTATAAAACTCGATTCCCAGAATTCCATAATATCTCTATCTCCTTTTATATTTTAATTTTCATTAGAGGGCTAAGATGTTAACACTCATATATTCTTAATTACAGACATAATGACTCTTTAATAACTATAATTCATATTCATTTTTTTGTAAATGTAATTACTTTACAGTATTTTTTTATGCTTGTTGAACTTGGCTGCCATAAGGCTGAAATTTGATAAACAATGATTACGGTACAACCTGGCCTGCTATAAAGTAAGAATAATAGGTAAAAGAAAAAAGCTTACTCAATTCGGCTAATTTAATAGCTATAAGTAAGCTTTTAATGATTAGTATTTTTGCAGTAAACTGGTCAACAGCCCCTTATCCAGACTGCCTTTTCCTGTTGGCTTTGCCTCATCATGCCACCAGTAGGCTTTTTCCGGATTTTTTAGGACTTCTTTTATCTCACTCGGATGTTCAACGACTGGAGCGGAGCCGCGAAGCGACCTGCCTGCAGTCTCTCTTACAAATAGAGTGACAACTACAATTCCGAATGCACACATGCCCATCAGGTAAAATGCCGGTACCATTTTATTATCTGTTACACTCACCAGCCATGCCACAAGCAGCGGAGTCGTTCCTCCAAAAAGTGATGTCGCCGTATTATATGTGATGGCAAGTGCACCGTAACGCACTTTCGTGAAAAATAAAGATGGCAGAGTAGCCGGCAGGGACCCTTGCAAGGTGGACAGCAGCGCACCAAGAATCAGCAATCCAAAAAATGCAGCATAAATATTGCCTGAACGAACCAGCATGAATGCAGGTATGCTTAGTACAATCGCCCCCAATAAGCCTGCTTTTAATATTCGGTTCCTGCCATAGCGATCACTTAAATGGCCCATTGCCAAAACCATTGGAACCATCGCAATCATGACAAGCACAAGAAGCAATAACCCCTTCTGTTCACTGTAGCCAAGTTCTTCTGACATATATGAAGGCATATAGGTGAGAACGGTGTAACTCATTACATTGTAAAATATAACGATTGCTGTACAGATTAATAGCGCCTTCCAATGCTCAGCAAAAATCTCTCTTAAAGATGAATGTTCTTTTCTTTCTTCTATAGTTTGATTCATCGCTTCAAATGCTGGAGTTTCATCCAAATGATTACGGAAGTAGAAGCCGATTATGCCAAGTGGAGCAGCAATGAAGAAAGGTATTCTCCAGCCCCAATCCACCATCGTCTCACTTCCAAGAATAGATGTCAGAAGGGTTACAAGGCCGGCACCCGCTATAAATCCTACCAGTGTTCCAACCTCTAAACCGCTTGCCATAAAGCTGCGTTTTTTATCGGGAGTGGTTTCCGCAATGTAGGTCATAGCCCCCGCATACTCACCACCAGTTGAGAAACCTTGAACGAGTCTGGCTAATAGCAATAAGACCTGTGCAGTAATCCCAATTGCTGCGAAACTGGGTATTAAACCAATACTAAGGGTAGCAGCAGACATCAGAATCATGGTGAGTGCCAGAACATTCTTCCGGCCAATACGGTCACCCATCATACCAAAGAATATACCCCCTAGCGGCCGTGCTATAAAAGCCACCGCGAATGTAGCAAAAGCATATATTAACTGAAAGGATGGATCAATTTCCGGAAAAAAAACTTTTCCAATTGTAACGGCTAAGAAGGAATAAATACCAAAATCAAACCACTCCATCGCATTCCCGATAGATGTACCCATCATAGATTTTCTAGCGACACTGCTGTCTACTACTGAAATATCTTTTTTCTCTACGTCTCTTGGTTGCTTATTCACATTTTCCCTCCTGAATATCTTTTAATAGATAAATTGCTTAATAGTTTTTTCCCTGTCTTTTATCTATAAAACAATACAATTTTTGGAAATTATCAGAAAAGCCTTTATCAATACCTTCGACTAGTTAATCAAAAAAGCTGCCTTATTTGGCAGCTAATCTTGAATAAAAGCGGTATAATTTACGTCAACCCAATTAGTAGTTTTTCCTAAGATAAGATCGTCTTTGAATAATTCTTCATATATAACAGATAATTCATCCGGAAAGTTCACTTTCCCAGCATCACTAACAAATCGGATTCCCTTTATCTTATTTAATTCATTTATACAAGGTTCACCGCTGACAGAATCTGCAAAGTAGAAGAAACCCGTCCACTTGATATCGCTGAAATAGAAATCTTCCTGATGTACCTCAGTAAGTGCATGAACAGTTAATCCGATTTCCTCTTTTACTTCCCGTATTGCACACTCGAAAGGGGTTTCTCCTAATTCTTGTTTCCCCCCTGGCAAATTCCACAGATCCCCTCTATCCTGTACTGTTAAAATATGATGGTCCCCACCTTTTATCAGGACACGAGTAAAAATATTTTGCATAAACACTTTTTCCTCTCCACTAAAAGTAACAACTTTACCGCATAGAAGATACAGCTAAATGAATAAAAATGGTGGCCAGAACTAAAAAAAACCATAAAAAAGCTAGAGTACAATACCAGTTTTTTGACCAATTTTGGCTTACTTATTTGTTTATAAAGAATAAAGCCCAATATAATCGAAATAATCCATATAATCATGCCCCATAGGGAAAATAAAAAGTCTGAATTCGCAATCCAAAGAATTACAATAAAAAAATAATAAGAAACAGGACAGTATTTCCATATGTTCTCTCCAATTGATTGTTAAATATCTTTTAATTCCCTTTCAATCTCATCATTACTCACCTTTTCAATCTCTCTTCCATTAACGTTCAGGTGTTCAGAAATAAGCTTTAATTGATATTTAATGGATGAAAGGCTGTAAATGATGTAAACAGCTATCAAAATGTTGATTATGGTCCAAAACATCCTATTCCTCCAATGTTTAGTATTTAATTAAATAGTAACATAATTCCCCAATCCTGCCTTTGGCCGAAAAAAGAAAGCTTCCCAAATGGCAGCAAGACTCCCTGCATTTTGCAGAAAGCTAAATGTGCATTTTATATGCAGTTTATTTCAATATAGGAGTGGTAGAAAATAATAAACCCGCCATTTTGACAGGATGATTTCATACGTACTGTCCAGTAGTTAGTAGGTGGCCGCATGCCTGCTCCTGCTTGCTGTCAACACACACACAGCTTAAAGACTTTCTTGAAGAGGTGAAATAGAATGAAACCTTATGTAAAATTTGCAGGTATGGTTATTGTCTCCACGATTGTCATGTTCCTCTTTAAATATTTCAGCACGTATAAATGGGAACATGTCTTCTTCAGTGAAACAAGGGCTTATATGGCTCTTTTAATGGGTGCCACGATGGCAATAATTATGTTAGCTTTTATGCGCAGCATGTTAAAAAACCGCAAATTAAATATTGGAATTGCCGCTGGAAGCATTGTCGTTTTCTTTGCCGCCTTATTTTTATTGCGAAGTCAAACTGCTGTGGATGATGCAGACTACATGGAAGCCATGATTCCCCACCATTCCATTGCCATTTTAACCAGTGAACGGGCTCAGATATCAGACCCGAGAGTCCGTAGCCTTGCCGACACCATTATTGAAACTCAAAAAAAGGAAATTGCTGAAATGAAGAAGTTAATAAATGATCTTGAAGAAAAATAGCCAAATCAAAAGTAGTTGAAAATGCTGCTGCAAAAATTGAAACCTGTACAAAAAGCTCGGGCTATAAAAACCCGAGCTTTTGTATATTGAGTTACTAAATCAATTGCATAGTTGTAATACAAGTACCGTCCTTCTCAAAAGTTGAAATTTCTGATTCCGATGCTTTTCCATCATACTGAATCCTTATTTGATATGTTTCATCTCTTGGAAGCCATAGATCGAAAAACCCATTAGCCTGGGACTTTACTTTTTCGTTCAAAATTATATTGCCTTCCTTATCTTCAATAAATACATCAAACTCTTTATCAGCTAATTCACCTTGACAACCTGTCAAGCTATGATTCGTTCAAGGATGGGTTTCATTAACATAAGGTGCAATAGAAACGAAAAATTCTTCTTTCGGCAGATCATAGACTAATTCTTCACCATCCGCTTTTTTTTACCACTAGCTGCTGTGAAGTAATCGAAGCAGACTCGCTCTTAATGTTTCCTATACTATAATCATTCACCAAATCTTTGATGTTATCAGCCTTCAAAGCGGCCTCATCATTTGAATCGGCTTGTCCACAGCCAGCTAATACAATTGAAATGAGTAAGACAGCCAGAAATATTTTTATCTTCATCTTTTTTCACTTCCTTATTCAGTTTCATGCCTTAATGACTATTGCCAAAGTAAACAATAGCAAATAAATATGGAGAAATTATGGAGATATGATTTGCGGCAGCTGCTGCATAAATAAGCAATTCGAAAATAACTATGCTAAAGTTATCTAAGCATAGATATATTCAGAGGCTGTGAGTCAAATTGAACTTAATCGAAAAATTATATACTCTTATAATATTTTTAGCAGTAATTATTGGTATAAGTATAGGGCAAGCAGAGTTAATAAGGGCTAATGCAGAAAGTATCATTGTGCCATTATTAGTAGCCATGCTTTATATTACATTCTTACAAATTCCTATTAGAGGTATTAAGATAGCTTTTAAGAACATAAAATTTACATACACTTCAATCATGATAAACTTTGTCTGGACACCCATCCTGGCATGGCTGCTGGCAATGGTATTTTTAGGCGATAATCCGTCACTATATATTGGATTTATTATGCTGATGGTTACACCATGCACTGACTGGTACCTGATCTTTACAGGCATAGCAAAAGGAAATGTTGCCTTATCAACTGCTATCCTGCCTCTAAACTTAATCTTACAGGTCATATTGCTGCCTATTTACCTCCTGATTTTTGGCGGAACGACAGGAGTAATAGAACTGGGTTTTTTAGTTGAAAGTCTTCTGGTTACATTAATCATACCGTTAGTTCTGGCTGTTTTTACCAAGATCCTCTTAAAAAACAAGGATCAGTTAAGAAAAAGCCTTGTATCCAATCTTAGCGTATTGCCAATTATTTTTCTAATCTTGGCCATTGCTGCAATGTTTGCATCACAGGGACAATTATTGCTTAATCATTTAGAGTTACTGTGGAAAATAACCATACCTGTCCTTTTATTTTTTATGATTAATCTTTTTGTCAGTCAAAAAGCTGGACAGCTTATGAGATTTCCGAACTCCGACAGAGCCAGTTTAAGCTTGACTACTTTAGCCAGAAATTCCCCGATTGCTTTAGCCATTGCAATGACTGCATTTCCAGACCAGCCTTTGATTGCGTTGACCTTAGTAGTAGGCCCTCTGCTGGAATTGCCTATCCTGGCCGTCATCACCCAGATTTTATTATTTATTACTAAAGAGAAAAGAACATAAAAATCGAAAGCACACATCCCTTCTATTTAAAAATGTGTGCTTTTTTAGATAGATTTAACTTGCCCATTAGTACAAAATAAAGTTGTTAATCTAACCTGCATGCGAATATATTAGTTATTCACACCCTTCATATTTCCCCTTCTCTAATCTGCAAATTAGCATGAAACGTTTCATATCCCAAAAAAACACAGGGGAATTTTAGCTTTTAAGTGCTTAGACATATGTTAAGGTAATAAATATAGGGATGAGTCCCTTGCTAAAAAAGATTTAAAAGGAGGCCTCGTCATGATTATCAAGTGGATTCGGCACAGATAATGAACAGGGGCAGGCCAAACATGCTCCGGAAGAATCTGATCTGCGACATTAGGAACGGTAATAAGATAATACGGAGGTAAAATATGAGTGAACAGATAATGAAAATAAATAAAGTGGATATATGTACAGAAAGCTTTGGAAATGCTAAGGATCCAGCAGTCCTTTTGATCATGGGCGCAATGACTTCACTGGACTGGTGGGATGAGGATTTCTGTCTCCGTCTTGCTGATCAGGGAAGATTTGTCATTCGGTACGACCATCGGGATCTGGGACGATCCACCACTTATGAACCCGGGACTTCCAATTATACGATAACAGACTTGGCTGACGATGCGGCCGGTGTACTGGATGCTTATCATATAGAGCAGGCACATATCGTTGGAATGTCCATGGGCGGCTTAACTGGCCAGATTCTTGCCTTAAGATATCCTGACCGTGTACTGTCGCTTACACTCATTGCATCAAGTGTGTTTGGGACTGAGATGGAAAAGCTGCCGCCAATGGATCAGAACATACTGGATTACCACGCGAAGAGTGCTTCCATCGATTGGTCGAATCGGGATGCTGCTATTTCTTTTCTCGCGGGCGGATGGAAAACATTAGCCGGCTCCAAACCTTTCGAGCAGGAAAGAATGTATAAACTTGCTGCAAGAGAAGCAGATCGCGCCAAACATCTGCCGAGCAGATTTAATCATGCTATGCTGCAAGGCGGAGACGCATATTTCGATAGAACAGTTGAAATCAGCGTACCGGTGCTCATTATTCATGGCACAGAAGACCCGGCCCTCCCATACGAGCACGGGCTTGCTCTTAAAAAAGCCATCCCTCATTCTGAATTAGTGACACTTGATGGAACAGGGCATGAGATTCATAGTGAAGACTGGAATCAGATAATAGATTCTGTTGTAAAGCTTAGTTCGCGATAAAAATTCGAAAGAATGTACCCCTTCTTGCCAGAAGGCTTGGTTTTAGTTACATTTACTAGTTTAATTTAAGGTAACATAAGGAAATTCCAAAGCCCAATTTCTCAGTATTATTAACGAGAAATTGGGCTGCTTTTACTTCACAATCAACATTTTATTAAAGAAGTCATAGGTTTTTAAGTGCATTTTATTACGAATTTCAGATCAGGCTCTATCTAAAAAAGGCAAACGTCTAACCATCAGTATGGCTCTTTTCATAAAGAAAGACTCAGATAGCGCCCCATTGTTGAAGATATTAATTATTATATCTTATTGAACTAAAGCACCTGTCCTGTTAGTTTAAGTATCTAAAGAAATTTTTAATTGCATCCATACGTATCTTATGACTACAATCCTCGCAACAAAAAAACTTAGCCTTATTTTCCTTAAATTGTTTATAATTTAGTGAACCTTCGTATACTCTGAATATCCTTTTACAACTATAACAGAGTACCTCATAGTAAATCATAATCAGCCTCCTAAGTGACACATTTACTTTTTAGTTGATCTATCGAAGATTGTAACCAATTCTCTAGTATATTCCTGAACATCTAAATGAGGCTTTCTCGTTAATTCAAGGGTGAACCCGTCAATGGCACTTCTTATTGTTAACGCCATCACCCTTGCTGATGATCTGGTAAATTCTCTGAATACTCCTTCTTGCATCCCTAGGGTAAGAATATTTTCAATTGGAAGTAAAATAGCTTCATCATGGTCTGCTGCAAAATGAAGTTTACCATCAGCAGTTCTCATATTAGAAACCGTTTCTATAACAGCGAAAACATGCTGACGATTTTCATCTATAAATGTAAGGTTGGATTCAATATACACCCGAAGCATTTCTTTAGGAGATTTTTGAGCTTCTATTCTTGGAGCAATATAGGCTTGCCACGCCAAATAGTATTCGATAGGTATTTGCTCCAATAATTCCTCTTTATTTGCAAAGTGATAAGAAATAACCCCCTTACTGATATTTGCACGCTTTGCAATTTGTCCTATAGAGGCTTGAGCATAACCTACTTCTGCGATTGTTTCAATCGCACATTCCACAATTTGAGCTCTACGGGCTTTTTCGATGAATGACATTTCTTTTTGGTTAGTTGGTTTGTTTTTTTTACTCATGTCCTTATTTTAGTACATCCGTACAAAAAAATTCAAACAAAAAAACCAATTAGTTGAAGTTTATCTAAATGGTTTATGAATACCTTTATGCAGCTATCCTCCACCATTAATTCAATAATACCTTACTCCATAATGTCCCGATTGTTGAACACAAGTTAAACATCGATCTTCAACTCCCTCAGTTTAATACGGTTTACTCACGAATGCTCGCTTATTCGCAGGATTTCATCCCCCATGGATATATATTTCTAAATTGAAAAGAGTAGATTC
>NZ_JAFKOJ010000017.1 GCF_017303275.1 Bacillus sp. NTK034
TGAGCCAGGATCAAACTCTCCATATAAGAGTTGATTAAGCTCATAAGTTGTCTTTTCAAAAAAGACTAAAGAATTAACGTTGACGTTTTTGTTCGTTCAATTTTCAAAGATCAATCCGCCGCTCAAAGGCGACTTTATTATCTTATCAGATTCAGTAATCTGAGTCAATAACTTTTTTGAAAATCTTTTTTGTAAGTCGCTGTCTCGCAGCAACGAATATAAATATATCACCTTGCAGGACAACATGCAATATGTTTTTTTCTTTTTTATCCGCAAAAATGAAAGAAAAAATATTCCCATTATTCTGCTCGAAAAAAAGCATCATTTATGCAGATCTTACATCCTAATTCCTCAATATAAAACAAAAAAGACAGAGCACGCGCTGTACTCTGTCTTGATTTATAGATATTAACGATGGCGCATTAACGGGAATAACAGGACATCTCTAATAGAAGGAGAGTTTGTCAGCAGCATGACCAGGCGGTCGATCCCAATGCCAAGTCCGCCAGTTGGCGGCATGCCGTATTCAAGAGCTTCAATAAAGTCGTCATCCATCATATGAGCTTCATCATTGCCCTCTTCACGTTCTTTCAGCTGAGCTTCAAAACGTTCGCGCTGGTCAATCGGATCATTCAGCTCAGTAAAGGCATTCGCATGCTCGCGGGCT
Organism: Bacillus sp. NTK034; assembly: GCF_017303275.1. Classification (GTDB taxonomy): domain Bacteria; phylum Bacillota; class Bacilli; order Bacillales; family Cytobacillaceae; genus Cytobacillus. The sequence goes on from NZ_JAFKOJ010000017.1 coordinate 668, forward strand.
ACAATGAATAATTCAAATCGATCAGTAAAGCGTGGATCTTCTTCATTTTTCTTAGCAAGCGGTGAAATCTCGACAGGATGCCCATAGATGAATGTAGGCTGAATTAACTTCTCTTCAACCTTCTGCTCAAAGAATTCGTTAACAATATGTCCATATTCCATATTGTCTTTGATTTCAACACCGTGTTCTTTGGCAAACTGCTGGGCTTCTTCCTTGCTTGTTTCTTTCCAGAAGTCTACCCCTGTGTATTCCTTAATGGCATCTACCATATGAAGCCTTTTCCATTCAGGCTTTAGATCCACTTCGTACTCACCGTACTGCACAGTAGTTGTTCCAAGAACCTCCTGGGCAATGTGGGCAATAAGATTTTCTGTCAGGCTCATGATATCCCTATAGTCAGCATAAGCTTCATACAATTCAATCATAGTGAATTCAGGATTGTGACGTGTTGATACACCTTCATTACGGAATACCCGGCCAATTTCATATACCTTTTCAAGGCCGCCCACAATTAGGCGCTTCAGATGAAGCTCAATCGCGATACGCATATAAAGTTCCATATCCAGCGCATTATGATGAGTGATAAATGGGCGTGCAGATGCTCCCCCTGCAATGGAATGCATCATAGGTGTTTCAACTTCAAGGTAGCCGTGGCTGTCTAGGTAGCGGCGCATAGATTGGATAATACGGCTTCTTGTGATGAAAGTCTGTTTGCTTTCTTCGCTCATAATTAGATCCAGGTAACGCTGACGGTAACGCTGCTCAACGTCTTTAAGTCCGTGGAACTTATCCGGAAGTGGACGCAGGGATTTTGTCAGAAGGTCAAATTCCTGTGCTTTAACAGAAAGTTCGCCTACCTTTGTTTTAAAGAGTGTACCGCTGACCCCAATGATATCCCCCAGGTCGGCAGATTCGAAGATTGCATAGCTCTCTTCCCCAACTGCATCTTTGCGGATGTAGATTTGAATTTGTCCAGATAGATCTTGTATATGAGCGAATCCGGCTTTCCCTTTTCCGCGCTTTGTCATAATACGGCCTGCCAGCGTGACAGAAACATTCTTTTCTTCTATTTCTTCTTTTTCAAGATCACCGTACTGCTTAATTAATTCTTTGCTTTGGTGTGAACGGTCGAAACGTTTCCCGAAAGGATCCATTCCCTGTTCGCGCAAGCTGTTCATTTTCTCGCGTCTTACTTTTAACTGGTCATTTAATTCTTCATGACTCTGGCTCACTGAAATCATCTCCATTTTGTAAATCTTTTTATGTATGCACAATTCTGCGATCCTTCAAAAATGTATATCACTATTATTTTACACAAAGTGAGTAAATCAGACATCCTAAATATTTAAATAGAATAAAAACTGCCAGTTCATGCACTGGCAGTTTCCTTATATCAAAAGTATTATAGGCAAAGAATGACAGCCTGTCAAACTTTACGTCGCTTATCCAGCCTGTGTCTGGCTTCTTTCCTTTTCTTCTGCATCGATAACCAAAGCGTTCAGCAATGTAACAAGATCTTCTCTCGTATCACATTCGTTAACCGCATTGCGGACTTTCGCATTGCCCCGGATTCCTTTAAGGTACCATGCTGCATGCTTTCTCATTTCACGGACAGCGATAAATTCGCCTTTTAGTGAAATCAGTCGGTCCAGGTGAAGAATGCACACTTCAATCTTTTCGCGCACAGAAGGCTCGCCCATTAATTCACCAGTCTCAAGGTATTTGACTGTGCGGTAGATCATCCATGGGTTTCCTAAAGCAGCACGTCCGATCATGACACCGTCACAGCCTGTTTCATCCAGCATACGCTTGGCATCCTGCGGTGTCTGCACATCACCATTTCCGATAAGCGGGATGTTAATGTTATGCTTCACTTCGCGAATGATATCCCAGTTTGCTTTCCCTTCATACATTTGGACACGCGTACGTCCGTGAAGGGTTACAGCTTTACCGCCGGCGCGTTCAACAGCCTGAGCGTTTTTTACAGCATAAATGTGATCTTCATCCCAGCCCATGCGCATTTTCACAGTAACAGGCTTTTCGACAGCGTCCGTTACAACAGAAACCATTTCATAAATTTTATCCGGGTCAAGGAGCCACTTGGCACCTGCATCACATTTAGTGATTTTAGGGACAGGGCATCCCATGTTAATGTCGATGATATCTGCATTTGTATTTTTATCAACAAACTTCGCTGCTTCTACCAGCGTTTCTTTTTCGCCTCCGAAAATCTGCAGGCTTAGCGGCTTTTCTCTTTCATCAATATAAAGCATATTCATGGTTCTTTCGTTCTTAGAGACAATGCCTTTGTCGCTGACCATCTCAGCACACACGAGACCGGCACCGAATTCTTTTACAGTCAGCCGGAAAGCCGAGTTGCACACTCCGGCCATCGGAGCCAGTACAACACGGTTTTTCAACTCGATATCGCCAATTTTGAAAATTGCACCCACCTCCTTTTAAAATATTCAAACGTATATATTAATCGTGCTCCTGCCTTGGAGCTAATTCTTCCTGTGTTACTTTAAGCGCCAGAGCGATCTGCTCAATTAAAGCCGGTGCAGGCATGCGGTTTCCTCTTTCAATTTCACCCAATATTGAAACCGATACACCCAGCTCTCTCGCAAACCCTTCTTGCGTAAATCCTTTTAATTTTCGAAAAGCGCGAATACGTCTTCCCCATTTTTCTGCTTCCATATCCGTACTCCCTCTCTGTCAGGTATAGCATCCAGTATTGAAATTAAGGGCCTCTCCATCTTCGGAAGCCTGATGCTGGAATCAACCTCTAAAAGAGGAACAAGGACAAACGCTCTTTCATGCATCCGAGGATGAGGAACAATAAGCTTCTCTGTTTCAATATTTTCGTGATTATACAGCAAAATGTCAAGGTCTATTGTCCGGGGGCCCCAATGGATTTCCCTTTTTCTTCCAAGTTCTAATTCTATATCAAGGCATGCATCCAGCAATTCAAAAGGCTTTAATCCTGTGGAAATTTGAATAGCCATATTTAAAAATTGTTCTTGATCTTCATACCCAACCGGGTCGGTTTCGTAAATAGAAGAAGTATTTACCACTTCAGTATCCGGAAGCTGATTAATCATCCCAACGGCTTCCTTCAAGTGTTCAATCCGGCTGCCGATATTTGAGCCAAGTGCAATAAAAGCGGAATTCTTCATGATCTGCCTCTCGTAATTTCAATGGCAACTGATTGATAATGGCCAGGAATAGGCGGATCCGGCTTGATTACTTTGACAGTCAGCTGCAGAATCAGCGGAAAACGCGAAAGAAGTTCTGCTGCCAGCTTTTCTGCTACAGCTTCAACCAGCTTAAAGGGCTTTCCTTCCACAACCTCTTTGCATACTGCATACAGCTCGCCATAGTTAATGGAGTCATTAAGATTATCTGTTTCCCCGGCTTTTTTCAGGTCTGCTTCCACGGTAAGGTCTACCGCAAAGCGCTGGCCAAGCCGTGTTTCTTCAGGAAAAACACCGTGGTAGCCATAAAACTCCATTCGGTTTACATAGATTTTATCCAATATATTCACCTTTTCCCATTAAAGCGTCCATCATTTTCGCCATTCGGCTCATTTCCTTTACATCATGGATGCGGATCATCTGGCAGCCTTTTTGAATGCCGTAGCAGACTGTTGCCCCTGTTCCTTCTGTTCTTTCCTCTACCGGAAGGTCCAGGATGGTTCCGATCATCCGCTTTTTCGATGTTCCAAGCAGTACAGGATACCCAATGGCAACTAGCTTGTCCAAGTCTCTCATCATTTGCAGGTTATAATTTAAGTCTTTGGCAAAACCGATGCCAGGGTCCAGGATAATGTTCTCGTCTTTAACCCCGGCTGACTTTACAAGAGCGATGCTTTCGTACAGGTCATTCAGAACATCACGGAAAAATGAAGTGTATTCCATATCTTTGCGGTTATGCATTAAGATAATCGGCGCTCCCGTTTCCGCTGCGACTGATGCCATCTGAGGATCCGCTTTGGCACCCCAGACATCATTGATAATATGAGCCCCAGCTTCAACGGCCTGCCTGGCGACTTCAGCTTTATAGGTATCAATTGATATCGGAACATCTACTTCCTTTGAAATCGCCTCAATGACAGGAAGAACACGCTTCAGCTCTTCCGCTGCAGGCACCGGATCAAATCCCGGGCGGGTTGATTCTCCCCCGACATCAATAATATCTGCTCCATTTTCAACCATCTTCAGGGCATGCTTAACTGCTAGATCCTGATGACTGTATTTGCCTCCATCCGAGAAGGAGTCCGGCGTTGCATTCAAAATTCCCATTACAATGGTTTTCTTTCCGTAATCCAACCTATATGGCCCACACTGAATTGTTGTTTTAGACATTATGAATCCTCCTACAGTTCATACCTGCTCCATAAGTGTTCACAGTGATTTTCGTAGTGAAGCTGGAGCTCTCTTGTTTTTTTGCCGGAAAGTCCCGGCATGGGAAGGCCATCAAATGAGCAAATCGGTACAATCTCCTGAATGGAGTTCGTTACAAAAACTTCATCTGCCCCCAATATAGCTTCCGGCCTATACATGTCTTCCTTCACATTTATCTCCAGTTTCTCTGCAAGCCTGATCACAAATCTTCGGGTAATGCCGTTAAGTATGCCAGATTCAAGCGAGGGAGTAAATAAATGGCCTCCATTAATCCAGAATAGGTTAGAAGTGACCCCTTCTGCCAAAAAACCTTCCTTTGTCAAAAAGATCCCTTCTTTGCCAGGGTCGTCTCCCGCTTCTTTTTTAGCCAGAATGTTATTTAAATAATGATGGGACTTCAGGCGTTCTGTCCCTTCAGGTGTATTGCGGGGAATCTTCAGCAGCACTGCCTGCTTTTCTGCGCCCGTATTCCTTTGGGGAAGCGGCTTGGAGAAAAGGATCGTATTCGGTCTTGTGTATGGAGCTGTCTGCAGGCCAATTTCTCCGTTTCCCGCTGACACATTCATCCGGATATAGGCATTGTTGTATCCGTTTTTTTCAAGAAGCATTTCCAGCGCTCCAAGCACTTGTTCTCTATTATAGCTTGCATCGATTTTTAGAACTTCCAGGCTCCAGTTCAGCCGCTCCAGATGGTCATCCAGTAAAAAAGGATGACCATTGTAGACACGGAAGGTTTCGAACAGCCCCAAACCATATAAAAAACCATGATCAAGAGGAGAGATCCTGGCCTCCTCTTTCCTGATAACTTCACCATTCATGTATATATACAAGGTTTACATCCCCTCTGTCTGCAGTGAAGCTTTGTAATGCTGAATAAAATTATGAAGAAGTTCCTTTCCAGCCGTTGTCATAATTGACTCCGGATGGAATTGGACACCTTCCAAAGGGAGCTCCTTATGGCGTATGGCCATAATTTCCCCTTCAGCTGTCCAGGCCGAGACCTCAAGGCAATCTGGCAGAGTCTCCTTTTTTACAATCAGCGAATGGTAGCGGGTGGCAGGAAACGGATTGGGCAAGCCCTTAAAAATGGTTTTCCCATCATGAAAAATGTCGGAGGTTTTTCCATGCATGAGCCGCTCGGCCTGCACAACATCACCACCGAATACTTGAGCAATCGACTGATGTCCCAGACAAACGCCGAAGACAGGTATTTTTCCTGCAAAAGCTTCAATGGCCTCCAGGCTGATGCCTGCTTCATTTGGGCTGCACGGACCCGGAGAGATCATTAGGAACTTCGGCTGCAAACTTCCAATTTCAGAAATAGAGGTTTCATCGTTTCTTTTTACAACCAGCTCTTCGCCTAATTCACCGAGATACTGTACGAGATTATACGTAAAAGAGTCGTAATTATCGATCATATAAATCATAGCTGATCCCCTTTTGCCTGTTCTGCGAGTTCTTTTGCTTTCCAAAGAGCAATTGCTTTTTTCAGCGACTCTTTGTATTCATTTTTAGGATTGGAGTCAATAACAATGCCGGCACCCGCCTGCACATGGGCCTGTCCTTTTTTAACAAGCATAGTCCGGATGATAATATTCAGTTCCAGGTCGCCGCTGAAATTGATCCAGCCAAGAGAGCCGGTGTATGGGCCCCTTGTGACCGGTTCAAGCTCTTCAATGATTTCCATGGTCCGCACTTTTGGCGCGCCTGTAATGGTCCCTCCCGGAAATACAGCGTCGATGATATCAACGGCATTCTTCCCGTCTGCCAGCTCTCCTTTTACATTGGAGACAATATGCATCACATGTGAGTATTTTTCAATGACCATGAACTCATCCACTGTAACGGTACCAAATTTGCAGACTCTTCCCAGGTCATTTCGCTCCAGATCGACCAGCATCACGTGCTCTGCGCGCTCTTTCTCGTTTTCAATCAGTTCACTGGCGAGTTTGAGGTCCTCCTCATGGTCCTTCCCGCGGGATCTTGTCCCGGCAATCGGCCGCGTGCTGACGGTGTTTCCTTTTTTCTTAATCAGCAGTTCCGGGGATCCGCTGACAAGCTGATACCCCGGCGTGTGAAAATACCCCATGTATGGAGACGGGTTTAACGCTCTAAGCTGCTCGTATACATCCATTGCCTGATTATGAATTGGCTGGCTTTGGCGTACCGAGAGATTTACCTGAAAGACATCTCCCTGTGAAATATATTCCTGAATACTCCTGACGGCAGCCATGAATTCTTCTTCATTCATGGACACACCAAGTGTATTTTCTGCCTGATTGTATTCCGCTTTCACAGAAGGCTCCTTACTTTCACTCTTCCATTTCTGCTCCCAATTCTCTGCCCGTTCCTCAATCGAGTGCTCCTCCCCTTTTTCGTATAAGAAAATCAGCCAGAGCTCTTCGGTTTCATGGTCAAAGACAAAGCATTCTTTATAAATGAAAAAATGAATATCAGGTATCTGCAGGTCATCTTGAGCCTCATTTGGAAGCTTTTCGATATAACGTGCGTAATCATAGCTGATAAACCCGATTGCTCCTCCCTGAAAGTCAGGAAGTTCATCGAGCTTTTCTGCTTTATAGTCATTCAGCCATTCCTGCATCAAATGAAGGGGGTTGCCTTCCAGCACCTGTTTTTCGCCGTTTCTTACAATTTCAAGTTCTGAATTTTTGCCTGTTAAAATAGCTTCCGGCTCAAAGGCTGCGATACTGTACCTGCCGCCACGTCCGCTTTCAAGCAGAACATGATGCGCCAATCCCTCCGACAGCAAGCGGTATTGGCGGAAAAACCGATTATATGTATAAGGTATTTTTTTTGCATGGATGTGAAGCTGCTTCAATGAATGTCACCCCTATATATTTCTCTTTTTTCATCATACATGATGCAGGGCATGCTTTCATAATTTTTATTGCAGGAAACAAAAGCAGAGGCGCCTTGCCCACCCCCGACACCTCGAGGGGATAGGCGCTGTAGCTGTAGCTAGAGCAGACACTCTTACACAGAGTTATTTACATCGTTCAATTTTGCAGTTTCCTATACAACAAAAAAACAGCGGCCCATTGGAGACCGCTGTCATATCATTATTCAGCTTCAAATTGGTATAAAGGAGTACTTAAGTAACGCTCGCCGTTACTTGGGATAATGGCCAGAACTTTTTTCCCTTTTCCAAGCTCTTTGGCAACTTTTAGGGCCGCACTGATCGCCGCACCAGAGGAAATGCCTCCTAGGATTCCTTCTTCCTTGGCCGCGCGGCGGGCATAATCGAATGCCTCATCGTTTGTAATTTGAATCACTTCATCATAAATCTTTGTATCTAGGGTATCCGGTACAAATCCTGCTCCAATGCCCTGGATTTTATGAGGACCCGGCTTTCCGCCTGATAATACAGGAGAATCGGTTGGTTCAACTGCGTAAATTTTGATGTTTTTATATTTTTCTTTAAGCACTTGGCCGGCACCTGTAATCGTTCCGCCTGTACCGATTCCGGATATAAATGCATCCAGCTGGTCGCCCATTTGCTCTGTAATTTCAGGTCCTGTTGTTAAACGGTGAATTTCAGGGTTCGCAGGGTTTTCAAACTGCTGAGGAACGAAATAGCCGTTTTCCTTTGCCAATTCCTGTGCCTTACGGATCGCACCGCCCATTCCTTCCGGTCCAGGTGTGAGTACAAGGTCCGCACCGTATGCACGCAGTAAATTCCGGCGCTCCATACTCATCGTCTCCGGCATGACAAGAACCGCTTTATAGCCTTTTGCTGCTGCAATCATCGCTAATCCGATACCTGTATTTCCACTTGTCGGTTCAATAATGGTATCACCCGGTTTAAGGCTTCCATCTTTCTCTGCGGCAGTGATCATTGCCAGGGCAATACGGTCTTTCACGCTGCTTCCAGGATTCATGTACTCCAATTTCAGATAAACATCTGCACTATTATCATCAGCTAAACGGTTTAGTTTCACAATTGGCGTCTGGCCAACAAGGTCTGCGATTGAATTTGCTACACGTACCATTTTCCCCACTCCTCATATCCGACTATTTTTATTGGTTTAATACAAATTTACCAATTTCCATTGGGAATGTCAATGAATTTGATTGCTATTTAAAAGAAAATTCATACTTTTGTCATTATATTTAAACTACCCACTTTTATACATGATACTCAATAAATACAGAAAAAAAAACACGGAACTCCCTCCGTGCTTTTTTCTTTACTGCTCACCGTAAAACCACTCAGCCTTTGCTTCTTTCCAAAACGGCTTGGCAGAGACAGGAACATCCATCTGCTCAAGAGCGATCTGGCGGCGAATCATACTCTTCACTTCTTTAAAGGAATACTTTTCTCCCTTTAAATGCTCGTGAAGCATCACAACCGCATATCCATTTTCCGTTTTGATCGGCTTGGTCCACTTGCCGGGCTTAAGAGTTTTAACCTGTTCAAGTACTTCTGCCGGTAAGTGTTCATCATCATCACTGACATACCCTGCATTCCCCCCCAGGCTTGCGGTAAATTCATCGATTGACCGTTCCATGGCCAGCACAGAGAAGCTCGAGCCTTCATCCAGCTCCCTCAATGTCTGTTCCGCTTCTTCTTTTGTTTTAACGATAATCTGAGAGATGTGATAAGTATCCGGAACTTGGAACTGACTGCTGTTTTGCTCATAGTAACTTTTCATTTCTTCTTCTGAGACGGAGACATCAGCAGTCAGCAGTTCTTCAAGAATAAGATTATTTTTGATTTGCCTGCGCCACTTGTCTTCGCTCATCTCATCGGTGAAATTGCCGCCATACATGGTCTTGACCATTTTCAGTTCAAGATCTACAGCCTTATCAGAGATCTTCACCCCGTATTTTTTCCCTGCTTCTTCAATGACCTTCTGATCAATTAATTCACTTAATGTACTTTTCCCGTACTTTGTTTCCATTTCACTCATCCATTCCTGGCGAGTGATTTTGTCTCCGCCGACTTTTGCAACTGCTTCCCCGCTGCCATCGCCTTTAAAAAGCAAAAAGGACAATGTGATAAGGTTCAGCAGCACCAAACCGGCAATGATCATAAAAAGCTGTCTCTTTTCCAAGTGCTCCTCCCCCTAAGAAAAGCGCAAGCGCCCCGCTGAGCCCCGAGCCTCAGCATCCTTTTCTCTCAGGAGCTAAAAGCTTTAGGCAGACGCTTTATCAAGTTTATTACTTTACTTCGTTCTTTAATTCTTCGAGTTCTTCTTTTGTGTAGTGGTATTTCTCGTTGCAGAAATGGCAGGATGCTTCTGCCTGGCCGTCTTCATCGATCATTTGCTGGATTTCTTCTTTACCCAGGCTGATGATTGCATTGGCAAAACGCTCTTTTGAACATGTACAAGTAAAAGAGACAGGAAGCTTCTCAAGGAACTTCACATTGTCTTTGCCAAGTATTGTTTCCAGTAGTTCTTCAGGCGTTAATCCTTGCTGGATCAATTTGGATACAGGCGGAATTTCTTTCAGTCTGTTCTCAATTAAAGTAATCGTCTCTTCATCGGTTCCCGGCATAAGCTGGAGAATAAATCCCCCAGCAGCAAGAATTGAATTGTCAGGGTTAACAAGAACACCAACTCCAACGGAAGAAGGCACCTGTTCAGAAGTAACAAAGTAATAGGTGAAATCCTCTCCAAGTTCTCCGGAAACCAGCGGAACCTGTCCTGTGAAGTGCTCTCTCATTCCAATGTCCTTCACGACAGTCAGCGTCCCTTCAGTGCCGACCGCGCGGCGCACATCAAGCTTGCCCTGCTCATTAAGATCGAAGTGCGTCTGAGGGTTTGTTACATAGCCGCGCACCTCTCCCTTAGCATTGCTGTCTACAAGGATGGCGCCAATTGGACCGCCGCCTTCGATTTTGATAGTCAGTTTGTTATCGCCTTTCAGCATGGCGCCCATCATAACGCCCGCCGTCATGGATCTCCCTAATGCGGCTGAAGCGGTTGGCCATGTATAATGCCTGCGCTGGCCCTCTCCAACTGTTTCGGTAGTGCGGGATGCATATGCACGGACTTGTCCATCATATGCAAGTGCTTTTACTAGGTAATCGTTCATTTTTTGCTCCTTTCTACGAAAAGCGGAAGCGACTTGCCCACCCCCGACACCTTAGAGGGGGTGGGCTGCTTGCGCTAGACAATTTTTACACATACTTAACTTCCAGAACACCTCTTATAAAGTCAGCGGCTTTTTCAAAAGCTTTCGTCCTATTTTTTTATGGTTTCCATATTTCGTTTATAAATAAGCTGCAGACCCTTTAAAGTTAAAAATGGATCCACGACATCAATGATATCCGATTCCTGCGCAATTAGGCCTGCAAGACCCCCAGTGGCAATGACAGTAGGCTTTTGCGATGCCTGATCTTTCATTCTTTTTACTATACCTTCAACCTGGCCAACATAACCATATAAAATCCCAGCCTGCATGGCAGATACGGTATTCTTTCCGACAATATGATCAGGACGGGCAATTTCTATTCTTGGAAGCTTGGCTGCACGGGAGTAAAGAGCCTCGGTTGAGATTCCGATTCCCGGAGCAATTGCACCACCCATATATTGCTTATTTTCATTGATATAGCAATAAGTAGTGGCTGTTCCAAAATCGACAATGACTAACGGGCTTCCATATTCATGAATAGCTGCTATTGCATTGACGATGCGGTCTGCACCAACTTCCCTCGGATTTTCGTACTTAATGTTTAAGCCTGTCTTGATTCCAGGACCCACGACAAGGGGCTTAACATGGAAGTATTTCTGACACATTCTTTCAAGCGAAAACATGATTGGCGGCACTACAGAGGAAATGATAATGCCATCTATATCTGAAAAGGAAAGATTAACATGCTCAAACAGAGACTTCACAATCATTCCGTATTCATCTTCTGTTTTATTCCGGTTAGTTTCAATTCGCCAATGATGCTTTAATTCATCTTGGTCATAGACACCCAGAACGATATTCGTATTTCCCACGTCGAAAACAAAGATCAACATTCTCACCACTTTATGATTATTTAAAAAAGCTCAATAGCTTTATTTTTTCACTGAAAACATCATATCACAACTGTTATTGTTTCGTGTAATCGAAAATTCCAGCCGGTTTGGCAATTGATATTTTTTCCGCAAAAAAAGCGCCCATAAAGGCGCTTTTTGGTTATTTGTCTTTGCGTTCTTCATCGATGGCAGGAGGCACATCCGCTTCTGCAGGGCTTGAGCCTTCCCTGGTTTCAGGAATTTCGCCTGTTTCAGCAGGATCCTCTTTCTTGATGCTGATGTTCACTTTCACATCTTCATCAGTTGAAATGGAAGTCACTGAACGGTCAGGCAGTCTGCCATGTTCTGATAGATGCTTGATTTGCTCCGCATCAAGCGTTTCGACTTCAAGTAATGTATTGGCGATCAGATTCAGCTTATCGCGGTTTTCCGTTAAGAGCTTTCTTGCTCTTTCATAAGATTCTTTGATAATGCGCTGGATTTCAAGATCGATTTCATAAGCGATTGCATCCGAATAGTTCTGTTCATTATGGAAGTCACGTCCAAGGAAGACCTGGCCGCCCTGAGACTGTCCGAACTGCAATGGTCCAAGCTTGTCGCTCATTCCAAATTCGGTTACCATGCGGCGGGCAATACCTGTCGCACGCTGGAAGTCATTATGGGCACCTGTACTCACTTCGCCGAACACGATTTCCTCCGCAACACGGCCGCCAAGCAAGCCGACAATTTTGTCGAGAAGCTCAGGCTTCGTCTGGAAGTAGCGGTCTTCTTTCGGAAGCATGACTGCGTATCCGCCAGCCTGGCCGCGCGGCACAATTGTCACTTTATGAACCATTTCAGCTTCATCGAGCACTAAACCGATGACTGTATGACCCGCTTCGTGGAAAGCAACAATGTTTCTTTCCTTTTGGGAAATAACACGGCTTTTCTTAGCTGGTCCTGCAATAACTCGGTCTGTTGCTTCATCGATATCTTCCATATCGACTTTTTTCTTATTTCGGCGTGCTGCTACAAGCGCTGCTTCATTCAATAGATTTTCAAGGTCTGCACCTGAAAATCCAGGTGTACGCATCGCAATGCTCTTTAAGTTAACCGACTCATCTAAAGGCTTATTGCGGGCATGTACTTTAAGCACTGCTTCACGGCCTTTGACATCTGGGCGGTCAACCGTAATCTGTCTGTCAAAACGTCCTGGACGCAATAATGCCGGGTCAAGAATATCCGGACGGTTTGTGGCAGCAATGATGATAATTCCTTCATTTGCTCCAAATCCATCCATTTCAACTAATAGCTGGTTAAGGGTCTGCTCGCGTTCATCGTGTCCGCCGCCAAGGCCGGCACCACGCTGGCGTCCTACAGCATCAATTTCATCGATAAAAATAATACATGGCGCGTTCTTTTTCGCATTTTCGAATAAGTCACGGACACGGGAAGCACCCACACCTACGAACATTTCGACGAAATCAGAACCGCTTATAGAGAAGAACGGAACGCCTGCTTCACCGGCTGCTGCCCGTGCAAGCAAGGTTTTACCTGTTCCCGGAGGTCCTACAAGAAGAACCCCTTTAGGAATTCTTGCTCCCAATTCAGCAAACTTGCGCGGGTCTTTAAGGAACTCAACGACCTCTACAAGCTCCTGCTTTTCTTCATCGGCGCCTGCAACATCTTTAAAGCGCACTTTCTTTTTGCTTTCATCATATAGCTTGGCTTTGCTTTTGCCGAAGTTCATCACACGGCTTCCTCCGCCCTGCGCCTGATTCAGCAGGAAGAAGAATAGTATGAAGATGATGATGAAAGGAATGATTGACGTAAAGAATGTCACCCATCCGCTTGTTTCCTTAGCCGGCATGACTTCAACATCTGAAGACTGGGCTAATTGATCCACACGGTCAAGGATATTATCATTGTTCATGATATAAGTCAGGAAGTATTTTCCTTCTTCATATCCTTCCAGCTGACCCCTTACTTCAAATACACCTCTCTCAGGCTGAAGGGAAATGGACGTAATATCGCCGCTTTCCAAGTGATCAACAAATTTATTATAAGAGATGTGCTCCGTTGGTTCATTGTTGCCGTTAAAGAAGCTGACAACTCCAATAATGACTAAAAATATTAATAAATAAAAGATGGTATTCCGGAAGATCCGATTCATCCCTTACCTCCTCCCACGGTAAACAAACTATAGTGTATAGTATCATAGAAAATCGTGCCAATACAAGGAATTAGACTTCTTAAAACCGGGTGATTCATGTTGCAGTAAAGGGCTTTAATACAAGATCAATGCTTAGGATTTCCTTAATCGTTATTGCTGTATACTTCCGGCTTCAGGACCCCAATATATGGAAGATTACGGTACTTTTCCGCGTAATCCAGGCCGTAGCCGACTACGAATTCATCAGGAACAATAAATCCTACATAATCAGCTTTGATATCAGCCTTTCTTCCTGTTGGCTTGTCAAGCAGTGTTACAATCTTAATGCTTTTCGCTTTTCTGTAACGGAACAGCTCAACAAGGTAGCTGAGTGTCAAGCCGCTGTCTATGATATCCTCGATGATTAGAATATCTCTGCCTTCCACAGAAGTATCAAGGTCTTTCAGAATTTTCACTTCTCCTGAAGAAACCATTGCATTTCCATAGCTTGATACATCCATGAAGTCCATCTCAAGATATGTATCCACGCGCTTTAGAAGGTCGCTCATGAAAGGCATGGCTCCTTTTAAAACCCCAATGGCAAGCGGGAATCGGTCCTGGTATTCTTCAGTAAGTTCAGCAGCAAGGGATTTAATCTTATCCTGCAGCTCCTCTTCCGAAATCAGTACTTTTTCAATATCATTTTTCATCATTTATTGTGCCCCCTAGAAGATCATTGCTTTATGTATTTTAAAATAATATAACTGGTACAAGATTGCTGCTGCCTATCATCATGTGATTTCTTCAAACCAGGCACCCACAGGATCCTGCCTTGTGCATCTGTCACAATCGGCCAGGTTTTCCGATCATGCAGCGGTACTTTATGATCGATGAAAATGTCCTTAATCTTTCGGGACCCCTGCATTCCTTTTAGCGTCATGCGGTCTCCCTTTTCTCTTGTCCTGATAATGATTGGAAGAGAAGCATCCTCCCTGCCTAATACAAGGGTATCATTGTTTAGAATTCCTTCAGGACAGTCAGCATATTCAAGGATAATCGATCCGCCGTTTGGGAGTATAATGCTTGCAGGTTCGAAGACTTCATAACGATAGGATTGTACAGGTTCCTTCGGGAATAAGAAGTGGCATTGCCGGTAGGAGCGTACAATGTGTAAACCGCCTGGAAAATCTAAATTTCCCGATGGATGAGGACTTTTCATTAAGGAAAAAATGCTCTCTATATGAGATGCCGATAACGATGCCGGCCTTTCCTTATAAAGATAGTTTAATATTAGTTGAATCCCTCTCCTTTGTAAAGGCATTGGCATTGCCTCGAAAGCATCGATATCCACACTAATTTCCTCATTGGCATTCTTTTTCATTACTGTATTCATTTTATGGACAGTTAATTCCTGCAGATATGCTTCATCACTTTGCAAATCTTCACTGAATCTTTGAAAATGCTCATGCACCTGAGGATTTTCTTTTCTCAGGAATGGGAGCACTTCCTGCCTGAATCGGTTACGGCTGTATACGCCTTTTTCATTGCTTGGATCCCGCCGGGGGTTCAGGCGTTCTTTCAGGCAGTAGCCTTCGATTTCTGCTCTATTCAAGCATAGGAAAGGGCGGATGATAAAATAATCGCAAAATGGGCGCATGAAGGGAATTCCTGCCCGTGCGCTGCCGGCGCTTCCCCTTGTAAGCCGCATTAATATGGTTTCAACCTGATCATCGCCATGATGTCCAAGCGCTATAAAGTCTGCCTCATACTTCGTGGCGGTTCTTTGATAGAAGCTGTAGCGGCAATCCCTTGCAGCTGTCTGGGAACTCTTCCCGGATTTTTCCATATATTCAGGTACATTCACTCTTTCCATTTCAAATGGAATGGCTTTCTCTTTGCAGTAACCCTTCACAAACAAGGCGTCCTGAAAGGATTCTTCGCCTCTGAACATATGATCAACATGTGCGGCGATTAGTTCGATTTGAAGCTGCTGTTTCCGGCTCCAAAAATAATGGAGCAGGGCGATTGAATCCGGACCTCCTGATACACCGACTACTATTTTCTTATTGTTTAAATCCAGTCCCTTTTTCTTAAGGAAAGCACTCACTTTCTCTTGGAGCATAGGCTTCTTCCTTATCCGTTAGAAATATATTTATTACTGACAATCAGAAAAAGATTATCCTCTAATTGAAGTTTCACTTTATCATTACCCCTGCAAAGGGCAGCATAATCCTTCATATAGAAAAGCATATCATTTTTAAAGGGTAAATATCAAAAGGGATTAAGCTTACTATACGGATCAGGGAGAAGAAAGTTTCATTTTTCACAAATTTAAAGCAGCTGTCCATAAATATATAAGAAATAAAGAAGCGTCACGATAAGGGTAATCAGCAGGGTTTCAAAGATACTCCCTTTCTGCTTTTTTTGCCGGTACATTTGCCTGCTGGCAGGCTGAGGACCAGCTGATTGTCCGGCATTCCTGTTTCCCGTGCTCCTTTGCGGCGGGTTGGAACGGGTGAGCTGAAGCATATCATTTCTCATTTCACCTGCCGAGCTATAGTTTCCTTGCAGGGCATTTAGAATAACATCTTCGTATTTCAGCAGTTCTTTCTTTTGGCGGACCATCATTTTGAGCTGTTTGAGGTCACCTGTTGTCTTAGCAAATCTTTTCGGGTATGCTGTATTGATTAAAGTCATGGCTGCAGCAAAAAGATCGTAGGCAGGGTCAGCCTTTCTGGTCCCCAATCCCCAATAGCCGCGATCATAAAACTCGGTAAATTCTTTTATCGCCCTGCCTTGAATAGTGGTTCCACCCACATCAATCGTACGGATTTTTGAGGGTGGGCCTGTTACGATCAAATTATCCGGCTTTAAATCACCGAAAACCCAGCCCGCTTTATGCAAGGAATCAAGATCATTCAGCATCTGTACGATTAAGACACCGGTCCAGGAGGATCCTTTTTGCTGGATAAAGGTTAGCAAATCAGGGCCCTGTATATATTCCATTGCATAGAACGAAACCTTTCCACTCCTTCTTTCCCAATCATCCACATCAAGCAAAGAAGGCCCGAGGGCAGAGCCTTGGACCTTTGCAAAGGATTTAAGGACGTTCACCTCAGACGTGATGGACATCCCGTTATCACTCATTTTCAAAGCAACCTGCTGATTTTGGTTTTTGGCGAGATACACAATCCCATTAGCACCATACCCCAATTCCTTTATAATGGTATATCGGTTTCGGTGCCACTTTCCTTCAATCACAGTACCAGGGTTTACTTTACACTGACTCTTCAAAGAATGATTCATCATCACGGGAAAGCAGACTCCTTAATGAACGTTTTTTCTTAAAATGGTTTAGTGCCTCATGAATGGCCGGACCTGTAGGCGTAATCCCGCCTGTTGTCAATTTCGAGAAAATACTGGTCAGAGATTCAAGATTCGGTGTCCAATCCAGCAGTTTTTCGACATCTTTCTTTTTCCCGGGAAATACGAATACGGAAAAACGGTTATCACCAGATCGGGCATTAAGACTTAGGGAGAGATCCAGCAAGGCTTCTTTTACGGTAGGAAGCTTATGCTTCATGCTTGCACTGGTATCCACGAGAACCAGCACTTCAAGTTCAACCGTTTCACCGAGTTCATCCACGACCTCCATCACTTCCCCCCGCTGATCAGGCGGAAGGTCTTCCATTGTTTTTGAGCCGCCCAGGATCTGCTGGAGCTCTTTATTCACAACTCCCTGAAGTGTCTGGGTCATGGCTTTTCTCGTCACCATCTGTACCGTCTGGGACAGCTGCTGAGAGTAGACAACCTGACTGACTCCGCCTCCTGACATTGCGATTCCTTCAATTTCATTCATTCCCTGTTCATCAATGACATCCTGCTCCATGACTCCGATTACATTCACAGTTATACCCTGCTCCTTGGCCAGTGCCGCCATCGCAACAGGATCTTCACCCTGATTTGAACAGCCATCCGTTATCAGTAAAATTTGCTTCAGTGTTCCTGTTTTCATTTGAAACTCCCCTCCACATTCTGAGTTGTTAGCATTTTCGACTGAAAGGAGGGGAAATATACCTAAGAAATGCGGAAGCACCTTGTTCACCCCCGACAAGCACAAGACTAGCCTCACGGGAAGGCGTACTTTGCCTTTCTGGGAAGCCTGGCTTGTGACCTCGAGGGGGTAGGTGCTGGAGCTGGACAATTACCTAACTTCAGAGACCTTATTGAGTTATTTAACTATGAGCAAATTAATCAGTTGGCCTTTTGGCGGATGGCATGTACGGGGATGCTGGTCCATTTAGGAGTATTGTGTTTGACCTTTGACACCACCACCGTCATATCATCTTCAATATTTCCGGATCGTGACCTGATCACCTCTTCCATAATTAAATCGGCCACTTCTTGAGGATCGTCCGTCTTTAACTCGGATACCTTGCGCTTCATCCACAAATCAAAGTTCTCAACATGTTTTGGCCCTTCAAAAACGCCATCACTCATCATAATCAGCAAATCTCCCGCTTTAAGCTGCTCACTGACAACATCTACATCAAATTCCTGGATAATGCCCATAGGGAGATTGCTGGCCTGAATTTTCATCACTTTATGGCCTCTCTTTACAAAGCTTGGAGTTGAACCAATTTTCAAAAATTTCGCGTCAGCATTCTGCAGATCAATCATGGCTAAATCCAAGGTGGAGAATATTTCGTCTGTGGTCCTTAATGAAAGAACGGAATTGACTGATTTAATGGCAACCTGCTCTTCAATGCCCGATTGAAGAATTTTTTGCAGTAGCTGAAGTGTTTCCTGGCTTTCCGCGTGAGCCCTTTCCCCATTGCCCATTCCATCACTGATGGCAATCGCATACTTTCCGCAGCCCAGCTCGATAGTTGAATAGCTGTCGCCTGATACTAAACCGCCGTCCTTCGCAGCATGTGCAACGCCTGTTTCCACCACGAATGCCTTGGCTGACCTGAATGTGACATGGCAGTATCCATTCGGGAACGCGGCGCATTCCTCTGAATTTACTAATATTGTTTCTCCCAAAATATCAGATAGCATCGGTGCAATTAGCTTTTCGCATTCTCCATGCCCCTGGCAATATGGGATAGTCATATCAATGTCGACATTTCCCTGCTCCAAGCTGTAGATTTCCACCTGCTCGATATGAATGCCAAACTCCTGAAGCGCTTCAAGTATCTGTTCTTCCTGTTTATGATGATTTTCCCGCTCCCGCTGGATTTCTTTGGCGAAATCACCCATCACCTCCGAAACACCCATCAGCTGATCAGCTACCAGCCTTCTGCTTTCCTGAACCTGCTTCTTGAGCTTTTGGTTCGCCTTAAAATAGGTAAGCTCCTGCTGTACAGCTTCAGTCACTTTTTTCGATCTTGTGCAGTACTTTTCCCAATCTCTCGCAAGCTTTGGAGAAAGGGAACCTTCATTGTTATCCACATCATGCATAATATCCATCATATAGTCATAGGTTGTATTAAAGTTCTTTGACCAGCAATGATCTTTCTTAAAGCAGGTCTGGCATGTTTTTTCAGTTACATTGCTTAAGAAATAATCCACTTCCCTGTCACCGTCTTCTTCCCATTCAGAAGGCTCATCATGAGAGGAGAAGCTTTTGGAAAGGGCCTGGAAGACGCTTGAGAACTGGGCAACACGCTGTGCTGTCACATCGCGCATTTTTCTCATATATTGCTGCTGCTCAGCGGCATATTCAGGTGTTCCCGGGACTTGCTTGGCCAATTTCATCGTTAAAGCCTGCGGAGTTAATAAAAATAAGAGAATCGCTGCGCCTGTTTCGGACAGAGTTTTCATGAGGTTTCCGCTTCCTTCTCCATACATGCCCATCAGGAGTGTCGCAATCAGAAGGCCGAATGCCACACCGAACTTCCTGCCTTCTTTTAAAAGACCGCCTAATAGACCCGCGAAGGCTAGCAGACTCATATGATAAAAGCTCGATATATTCGCAAGGGAGAAGATCAGGCCGGTTACCACCCCTACTGTAGAACCGACTGTTGCTCCTGCCACAAAGGCAAAGAGAAGTACAAGATAGCGTGACATAATATGCTCGACAGAAAGATCATAGACAGTCCAGCCTATTGTTCCCGTCATGACAGAAGCAAGCATAATGATCAGGCAGACGATTTCTTCGGTTTTCAGTGATTGTCTGCGTTTATTAATCGAAAGCAGCGGCAGCCCCTGCAGAAAAATTAGCGTTAGAATGAAGCCAAGACCTGACTCAACACCGGCCATCATTCCATCATATAAAGTCAGCTGGCCCTTCATAATGAATGCCTCCAGGAGCTTGCCTCCTAAAAGAGTGAAGAATACAAAAAAAGGCAGGGCCCTGATTTCATTGTGCAGCCATTTTTTCGAGACCCGGAAGGCAAATAAAAAGATGAAGGTTATTCCAAAAGCGGATACAGCATTGGAGATGGACAATGTGGCAGCACCGGCCATTAATCCCACTAGTGCCAGGGGCGCCTTATCCCTTCGTATGAAATAAACCGCTGCAAAAAACGGTAGGCTAAATGGGGTAAGCTTCGCCAATATCAAGGCTCTTCCAAGCAAAAAGCCAATGATCAGCAGAACATAGCCTTTTTTCAGAAAGAAATTCTCCAACCCTGAGTGGAGTTTTTTTAAGCCTTTGGCAAAATCCAGTTTCGGTTTGTTGAAGGGCACTTCCCCGATCGGCTCCATTACATTCCTTTCTACCTTTTCCATTAAACTACACTCCCCATATTTTTATCGTTGCTGACAATTATAAAATCCAGCGCTCCAGAAGTTTGTCAAAATAGCAGACAAGCCCAGGCATTTCGTTCGACGGTTTTCCACTATATATGGGGATAGGTAACAAGATTTAAAATTGGACCTGCTGAAGTTGGACTGGATTCTTACAAAAAAAGTAAACAAACCCTTGGAATAACAGCTTTCATCGGAAAGAGAAGCATGGAAGAAATTGACGAAGAGGCAAGGGAGATTTACGACATATTTCTTTAAATATCTTATTGACTTCCTTTTTAAAAATTTGTATTATAAATCTTGTGCTTCAGAGCGCATCTATAAATCTATTAGAACATGGCGGTGTAGCTCAGCTGGCTAGAGCGTACGGTTCATACCCGTGAGGTCGGGGGTTCGATCCCCTCCGCCGCTATCATGAAATGCGGAAGCGCGTTGCCCAGGGGCGACAAGCATAAAACAAAATGGCAGAAAGGTTGCATTTTACCCTTTTGACAGATTGGCTTATGACCTCGAGCCCCTACGCGCTGAAGCTGGACTATTGAAATGCGGAAGCGCCTCGGTCACCCCGACAAGCACAAGACGATCCGCACAGAAAGGTGTTCTTTACCTTTTTGGGAGGAGCGGCTTGTGACCTCGAGGGGGTAGGCGCTGCAGCTGGACAACTTAGAATGTTATCTTCCACGGCCCGTTGGTCAAGCGGTTAAGACACCGCCCTTTCACGGCGGTAACACGGGTTCGAATCCCGTACGGGTCATTTCAAAAGAGCGTCAGCCTTAGGCTGGCGTTTTTTTGATGGATATTGAGGATTTTTTCTTCTTTCAGAACATAATATTAGATTTTACCAAGCAATTGATTAAACTGTTTAATTCCCTTCCAGTTTATCGGTAGCTTTTTCAGGTTTATCGGCCAGATTTTCAATATATCAGCTACTTTTTTACCATATATCGGTCACTTCTCACTGTATCAAGGTTTCACTATTAATAAGCTGCCTGCAGAATTTACAGCGTTAAACAACACAAAAAAACAAGCCCCATCGGACTTGTTTTCCATCCTGCTATATAGATAGATCGATCAGCAGCAAGTTATCCCCGTTTAGCGCCTCTTCCTCCACGTTTGGATTCAGTATGGCGCTTTAGCGACGACAGACGATCTTCGCTGTCCTTTAGGAAACGAGCCATTTTGGCTTCAAAGTTTTCTTTAGGGCGATGGTCGTTTGATCTGTTATGGCGAGGTCGGCCAGAGTTTGTATTAGGTCTGAATTCTTTTCTGTCGCCTCTTTCAGGTCTTTCAGAACGCTCAGGCCGGTCTTTTGCCTTTTTGATGGATAATCCAATCTTGCCGTCCTTTTCGACATTAATGACTTTCACTTCAACCATGTCACCCACTTTGAGGTGCTCATTAATATCTTTTACATACTTGTCAGCGACTTCACTTATGTGTACCAGACCCGTTGAGCCTTCCGGCAGCTCCACAAATGCTCCGAATTTTGTAATGCCTGTGACCTTTCCTTTTAACTTGCTGCCTACTTCGATTGACATTAAAAAAATTGCCTCCTTGAAATATTTAAATCAAACTTATTATATATTATACAGAAACCAAAAAAAGAGTGTCAATAAAGCGTCAGTCAGCCTTTTTTTCCTTTTTCTTTTCTTTTTCCGTCTCTTCTTCAGGGAGGTTAAAAATGATTTCGTTATTGTCAGATAGGAAGTAATCCTTGCGGGCAAGCTTCGCGATATACTCATCATCATTCAGCTTAACAATTTCTTCTTCGAGCATAACTTCCTTCTTCTCCAGGTCAGAAAGCTCCTGGTCCAGCCTGGTTTTCACTTCTACTTTTTCTTCCAGAGCAGCAGACTGCGAAACGAGTGTAGAGATCATAAAAAATGAAACGACGGCTGCCAGTGTGAAAAATGCCGCTAATCTGCGAAATAATAGCTTTTTCTTACGGCCCGCACTGATCTCTGCTGCTTCCTGCTGTTTGACATAGCTGGTTTCCATTTTGGCTACATTTTTCTTCTTGGTGACACTCATTTCCGCACTCCCTCCTTACTCTTTAGGTTTCTTCCACTTTGCAATCCATTTTAAAACATAATTCTTTATCAGCTGTAAATATCCTGCCAATTTATTATATAACTTCTCGACTGTTTTTTTAATCTTTTTCGGCAATAATTTCCACAAAAGTGACAAAATCCATTTGACAGGCAGAAAAATCATTTTTAAGATGAACCAAAAGACTCGAAGTATGACTTTTAAAAGGGAATAAAGTCCTTTTCCAAGCATAACGGCTATCGCAATTAACGCCATAATAAGACCCTGGATGGGCTTATAGATGAGCAAAGTAATGGTCTTCACGAAAAAGCGGTATATGGAGATCGCCATCCGGATGGATATCTCCAATACCCGCAGATACATTTTTTTAAATAGGCTTTGATAAGCGGCAAAACCGCACAGCAAAGCAATGAAAATATAAAACCTTAACTCGCCTTTATTCACCAGAAATAAAATATAGAAGATTGCCAGTCCCTGGACAAGCCAAAAAAGAATGTCATTAATAAATACAAGCCAGCTTTTCCGCTTGGTTCTTTGCAGGAAACGATTATACGTATCAAGGGCAGCCCCAAATACACTTCCCATGCCGACCATCGCCAGCATGGTCACAAATTGAGTGGTCAGCGTCATCGGAACAACTTGCTAAAGAATCCTTTAGCTTTATCTCCATTCTGATCGTCAATATAAACGAGGTCAAATACCTTCCCCTTGATGGAAACAATTCCCTTGTCCACATCCAGATTCTTCATCTGCAGGTTCTGCCCTCTAATCGCAAGAAATCCCATCACTGTCTCCAGCAAAAACTCTTCATTATCAAAGCTTTCGACCTGTTTAACGCCTGTAATATCGAGCAGTCTTCTGCCTCTCATAATGACATCATGTTCCTGAGTATTGGTTTTGTTTGAATTTGACTCATAATATTGACTCATTATTTATCCCCCGCAATCTGCATAGTACAACCTTTTTGTACATGTTTATGAAAAGCGGGATTAAAATAGAACAAGCCAATAGGAAAAGCGGAGGTGCTGCTGAATTTGGAACTATGAAACCGGACGAAATTCCGTTAAATTAAGATTTAACGGCCAATATGAAGATTCTATCGGCCTAAAACGGTAATTTAACGGCCAACTTTGCTCTTTTATCGGCCAATCTCCATAAGCACAGGCCTTATGCCTCCGATTCTACTTTCTCTTCCTTAACAATCGAGTACATTTCCGCTGCTTCCTCCTTGCGGGTCGTTTCCTGCAGGCGCTCTACTTTGACCGTTACCAGCTTCTGCCCGAAGCGGATTTGAAGTTCATCTCCCACTTTAACGGTTGAGCTTGCTTTGGCCTGCTGTCCATTTATTGAGATCCTTCCCTGATCAGAGACTTCTTTTGCCAGTGTTCTTCTCTTTATAAGCCTGGATACTTTTAAAAATTTATCTAATCTCATCTTTTTCCCACTCCCTCTATTAATAACCTTTGGCTTTTGCCTCATTCCAGAATTCATCGAGCTGTTCAAGCGTAAAGTCTTCAAATTTTCTGCCGCTCATTATTACCCGTCCTTCCACATATGTAAAACGTCGGATGAATTTTTCATTGGTTTTTCTCGCAGCTTCTTCGGCATCAATTTTATAGAAACGTGAAATATTCACAAGCGCAAACAGGATATCGCCAAATTCCGACTCCATTTCAGAGCTGAATTTTACCGCTTCCTTCTCGAATTCGGCAATCTCTTCTTTTACCTTCTCCCAGGCAGGCTCGACTTCCTTCCAGTCAAAGCCGACTTTTGCTGCTTTTTTCTGAATTTCAGCAGCTCTCATTAAGTTCGGGAATGATTTCGGGATAGAATCCATCATGGATTCCTGCTTTTCACCCTTTTCTTCCTGCTTAATGCTCTGCCAATTCTTCAGCACATCCTCTTCATCTTCAGCCTCGACATCACCAAAGACATGAGGGTGGCGGCGGACCATTTTTTCAGAAAGGCCCTCAATTACATCATCGATGGTAAAATAGCCATCATCCTCGCCAATCTGTGCATGAAGCATCACCTGGAGAAGGACATCTCCCAATTCTTCTGTCATATGCCCGCTATCTTCATTTTCAATTGCTTCAATCAGCTCATAGGCTTCTTCAATTAAATATTTCTTCAATGATTCATGGGTTTGCTTCTTATCCCATGGGCAGCCATTTGGCCCCCGCAGTTCTGCAATAATGCTCCGCAGTTTTGAAAAATCTTTATAGAGAACTGCATCATCTTTCACAGGAGGCACATATACAGAAGTTAAGTTATTCAGCTCCATATTATGATCCAGTTCATGCAGCTGCACTTGTTTAATAACCTCATCCTTGCTGCCGGCTGCTGTTACAATATAAACCTCGTAATCGTAAGGCAGTTTTTCCATCAGTGTCAGCTTGACGTCGCTCGCAGCAAACTGATCATAAACCTGTCCAATGATGACGTGGTGGGTCACCTGGATCTCATCTCTGTTTAAATCGGTTCCATCCAGAAGCTGAAATCCTTCGATCGGATCAATTTTCAAAGCCTGAAATAAAGGATCAAGGAAGCTTTGTCCTCCTTCAATCATAATCTCAATGCCTTTTTGCGGGGCACGCTCTATGAGAAGCTGCACCGTACGTTCCGCAACAAGCGGATGGCCTGGAACTCCATAAGTAACCTCTTTGGCAATGGCTTCTTCCAGGAGAAA
This sequence comes from Bacillus sp. NTK034, assembly GCF_017303275.1. Taxonomy (GTDB): domain Bacteria; phylum Bacillota; class Bacilli; order Bacillales; family Cytobacillaceae; genus Cytobacillus. Next base: position 25,685 of record NZ_JAFKOJ010000017.1, read on the forward strand.
CTCACAAATTTCCTCATACACTTCTTCAAATTGCTCATGCTTTTCGTAGATATGATCAAAAGACTGATAAGTCAGCCCTTCTTGTTCGAGATCGCGCAGAACCGGATGCTCCTTTGTCCGCAGGTATAAGACCTTTGCCTGTTTAATTTTTCGATATACACCAAAAGGAAGCTGATCCAAGTCTCCTGCTCCAAGCCCGAGAATGGTTATTTTTTTCATAAAGTGATTCATCTCCTAGTCTTTTTGGGAAGCAAGAACATGAGTTTGCTTCCAAGCGGAAGCAGAGCAAGCTCTTCCTCTTTAAAAGTATTGCCTTTAAACACGATATACAAATACGTAAAGCCTCCCAGCGCTACGCCGCTTAATGCCTGGAATCCGGCAAACATTCTGCCCGGTTCAGATATTGGCAGCATGGCTGTGGCCTGAAGGTACAGCTGCAAAACAATCGACATCATTAAAACAGCAAAACCGGCCACCACTAAAAAGCGAAGAGAAAGCAATGATATTTTCAAATATACCCGCAGCTTTACGATAAGAAGAATTAAGACGGCAGCAAGTGCCAGGCATGATGCGGCCGCTGCGCCAGCTGTGCCGTAATTAGGCACCAATAGGATGTTCAGGCTAAGTTTTGCCGCAAATCCCATCAGAATGGCCGCTGCCGGAAAAAAGATAAATCCCAGTCCTTGCAGGATTCCTGTGATTGTGATGATCAGGCTGCTCAGCAATATCAGCAGACTAAGAATCGCCAGGACATCTGATCCTGATGGGTTTTCGAACAGCATAATATTTGCAGGCCTTATGATATTCCAGAGGCCCACCGTTGCTGCAGCCCCAACGAGAATGCCGATTTGAAGGGCAAGTCTGATTTTATTATGAAGGAATGCAGGCTGATTTCTCATTTTTTCTTTGGAAATGAGCGGCACCAGCGACAGGGACATGGATGTTGCCACAACAATGCCCAGCTGAACAATCGGCTGACCGCGGTCATACACACCTTTCAGCGCTTTCGCTTCCTCCCCTTCAATTCCGGATGTTAATAAAAGCGAGTATAAATTGAACGAATCTGCCAGCTGAATAAAAATAAGCACGAGGCTGCTGATGCAGATGGCAAATCCCTGTATGATAATTGTTTTGGCCAGCTTGCCGCTTTTTTTAAAATCGATGGCAATGGCGGACGGCAGGTTTTTTCTTTCTTTTATATAAAAGAAGGTGATTAAAATCAGGATGGCAATAAGTCCGCCGGTTATGGCCCCAAAAAGGGCCCCGCCCCCCACCATGTATAAAGAATTTCCACCCTTAACAAGCAAATATGCGGCCATCAGGATGGTAATGACTCTGACAAGCTGTTCACCCACCTGGGAAACTGCGGTCGGAACCATGTCTCCTTTGCCTTGAAAATAGCCCCGGAAAAGGGACAGAATAGGAAAAAGAAGAAACATGGCCGCCACCACTCTGAGTAAAATCGCCAGCTGCGGATCGCCCATCCTGACAGCAAGCCAGTCCGAACCCCAATACAGAATGGAGAACCCGATAAAACCTATTATGGACAGTACAAAAGCAGAAACGGCAAATAAGTTCTGAACATCCTTCTCTTTCTTTAGAGCGGCATGCTCGGCATAAAGCTTTGAAATAATGACAGGAAATCCATATGTAGATAACACGATAATAATTCCATAGAACGGATAGACCTGCTGATATATATAAAAACCTACATCCCCGACAATATTTTGAAAGGGGACCCGGTAAACAGCACTTAAAATTTTGGTAATCAGGGCAGCGATCGTCAGAATAAACGCACCTCTAAACAAATCGCCAGATGTCTGAACGGGCTTCAATTGCCCATCTCCTTCCAATTGAATTCGAAAGTATTATAGCATATTGAAGCTTTATGCGCGGGAACGCTTGGGTTGGATGCGGATAATTTTGATTGTGCACGGATTTAACGGGATTGCGCACGTTGTTTTTTGGGTACACGCTGCTTTCGTGTTTTTACGCGGGAATATCCTTCGATTGTGTGCGCTCATTAACCATTTGCGCTGGAAATCTTTGTTTTCGCACGTTATATTTTCTTTTACGAGCGGGTCGGGGTTTTGCGCGCGGATATCCTTGGGTTGAGTGCTCACTAACCTTGCGCGCGTTAAATTTTTGTTTACTCGCCAGTCCGGGACTTTTGTGCGCGAATTTCCTTCAATTGCGGGCGCTCTCTTACTTTGTGCGCGGAATTCCTTGGTTTACGCGCGCTCCTTTTACGATTACGCGCTGATTCGAGACTTTGACGCGCACTTCAACCCAGTTTACGCGCGGTACCTCCTACCCCAAAGAAAAAAGGCAGCATTCCGCTACCCCTTTCATTAAGTATCCATTTTTATGATTCCATTTGTCTGGCCAAGAAGCCTGCTGCAGTTTCAACTGCCTTTTGTTCTACGTCGCCAAGTGAATCTTCTTTTGCAAAAATGATAACTGCTCCAATTGGGTCGCCGTTTGCAATGATTGGGCCAATTGTATAAGCGGAGGAAGATTCTGTGTTCCCGTCAACAAGCGAGATGTCGCCTGACTGGTTAACCAGGACTGAACTGCGCTCTTCCATTGTTTTTTCAACAAGATCGCTTATGTTTTTGTTTAAGTAATCCTTTTTAGAACCTCCTGCAACAGCAATGTAAGTATCTCTGTCACAGATTAACACTGGATTTCCCAGGCTGTCATATAATGCTTCTGCATATTCTTTTGCAAAATCGCTCAGTTCACTGATTGGTGAATATTTCTTTAAGATGACTTCTCCATCACGATCTACGAAAATCTCCAGCGGGTCCCCCTCACGAATACGCAGTGTTCTGCGGATTTCTTTAGGAATGACTACACGACCCAAATCATCGATTCGACGAACTATACCTGTTGCTTTCATCCAACGTTGCCTCACTTTCATCTGATGATTTAATAGAAAAGCGGAAGCGCCTTGCTCAGTCCTGGCAAGCATAAGACCAATCACACAGGAAGATCCCGATTTCTGGAGTGATTTGTCTTATGGCTCGAAGGGCTAAGCGCTGGAGCTAGACAACTCTTTCTCCAGCACAGCACTTACTCTTTCCTCTTTTGGCTATGATCCATAATTGGGAGAAAATGAATGCATCGCCATGTTTGAACTTAGTATCTTTCATATGGAAAGTTATATACGTGCACAAAAACTTTTTCTCATAGATGTTATTCATTCCAAAAACGGATAAACATTCCAAATGATCCTTCAACTTAAAATTACCCTCGTCAGAAAGAGATAAACATTTCTATTGTTTCATTTTATTGACAGTGGTGTTTCCATAAATTTACGCAGTTGGATGTTCCTGCTCCTTTTTCGCTTCCTGCATTCCTTTGATCACTTCGTATGCAATGTTGAGCCATTCATTTGTTTTGACGCCTTTAATATGGAGGACAGCTTTCAGTTTCTTTCCTTCCATGCCCAGGCCGATCATTCTGCCGTATTTGCTTGTGATCTGGAAAATCTTCTGGCCATCTATATGCTCGCTGGCCTTTTCTGATAAAAGAATCAGTACTTCCTGTTTGGATTGTTTAACTGTCTCGACTCCGGCAAATTCACCGTAGGCCTTCATTTCGGCAATCTGGAATAAATAACCCACCTCATCCGGATACTCGCCAAAACGGTCGATCATCTCATCCTGGAGCTCTTCCACATCTTCAAGCGAAGAAATGCCGCGGAAGCGCTTATACATTTCTATTTTCTGATGGCCATCAGACAGGTAGAAATCAGGAATATAAGCATCAACATCCAGGTCAATCTCAATTTTAGCCTGTTTTGCCTCGACGCCATCGAGCTTATCTTTCCGTTCTTCAATCGCTTCTTTAAGCATTTGCGAATACAGATCAAAACCGACAGAGTCGATGAATCCATGCTGTTCGGCTCCAAGCAGATTGCCGGCGCCTCTGATTGATAAATCCCGCATGGCAATTTTGAAACCTGAACCGAGCTCTGTAAATTCCTTTATGGCCTGAAGCCGCTTTTCAGCTACTTCTGTTAATACTTTATCTTTTCGATATGTGAAATACGCGTAGGCAACCCGGTTGGAACGGCCAACCCGGCCCCTAAGCTGATAAAGCTGGGACAGACCCATTTTGTCTGCATCATGGACAATCAGCGTGTTGACATTTGGAATATCTACGCCTGTTTCAATGATCGTTGTGCTGACGAGAACATCGGACTCGCCTTCCAGGAAGCTTAACATAACAGATTCTAACTCATTTTCCGTCATTTTCCCATGGGCATATGTTACCCTTGCATCTGGAACCAGCATGGATATTTCCTCGGCTTTTCGTTCTATATCCTCCACCCTGTTATATAGAAAATAGACCTGTCCATCCCTCGCCAGTTCCCTTTCAATTGCTTCACGAACCAATGCACCATTATACTCCATCACATACGTCTGGACCGGGAATCGGTTCTCAGGCGGTGTTTCTATGACCGATAGGTCCCTGACGCCAAGCATTGACATATGAAGGGTTCTAGGGATTGGCGTTGCTGTCAGTGTAAGGACATCCACATTGGTCTTAAGCTGCTTGATCTTTTCTTTATGTGTCACACCAAAGCGCTGCTCCTCATCAATAATGAGCAGGCCTAAATCTCTATACTGAATATCCTTTGATAAAATCCGGTGTGTGCCGACAACTACGTCAATAGTCCCTGCCTTTAAGCCTTTAAGGGTTTCGGTCTGCTGCTTTTTTGTTCTAAATCGGCTTAAAAGCCCAATTTCAATCGGGTAATCCTGGAATCGTTCTCTCATTGTTTCATAGTGCTGCTGAGCCAAAATGGTCGTCGGAACGAGGATGGCAACCTGCTTTCCATCCGCAATCGCCTTAAAGGCAGCACGGATAGCCACTTCTGTTTTCCCATAGCCCACATCTCCGCATAATAAGCGGTCCATCGGGCGCTCCCTCTCCATATCTATTTTAATTTCATGGATGGAGCGGATCTGGTCCTCTGTTTCCTGGTAAGGGAAGGCCGCTTCAAACTCCCTTTGCATATCCCCATCCGGACTGAAGGCATAGCCTTTTGATGCCTCACGCTCTGCATATAGCTTGATCAGATCATCCGCAATATCCTGAACAGAGGATTGAACCTTCTTCTTAACCCGCTTCCAATCGTTTCCGCCCAGCTTATATATTTTTGGCTCTTTTGCTTCAGAGCCGACATACTTCTGGACAAGATCAATCTGTTCCACTGGCACATACAGTTTGTCGCTGCCCTGGTAGCGGATATGCAGATAATCTTTGTGGACCCCGTTAATCTCCAGAGTTTCAATCCCCAAATATTTTCCGATCCCGTGATTAACATGAACGACATAATCTCCAACCTTCAGTTCGGAATAGCTTTTAATTCTTTCTGCATTCGAAAGCTTTTGCCTGCGTGCTTTCTTTTTTGTGCGTTTGTTAAAAAGCTCTTCTTCGGTAATAACAGCCAGCTTTTGGCTTGGAAGCTCAAAGCCGGTCTGCAGACTGCCCTCTGTAATTTGGATTTTCCCTGTTAAAATCGGGTCATCCTCACTCACAAATGCCGCTTCTATCTCATAATCCTCAAGCACTCTTTGCAGCTTTTTGATCCTCTCTTGGTCTGGACCCAGGAATACGACCGAATATCTGCCCTTTTTCCATCTGTCCAGCTCGCTTTTCAGCACATGCATCTGTCCATGGAAATTCTGCATCTGTTTGCAGGTGACGTTAATGATGTTTTGCGGATTTGTATTCGGTACATGTCTCAGGAACAGTGACATATACGTAATCGGATGCTTTGAACGGTGCAGAAACTCTTTTAGGGTGTGGGAAACCTTCACATCATGAATAATCTGGCCTTCACCTAAAAGACTTGTATACCATTCGGCCTCTTCCTTATCAAGGGAGTCGTTCATTTCCTGCACACGGCTGATTTCGTCAATGAAAATTAAGCCATTGACGGGGAGATAGTCTACTAAACTACTTCCTTCCTCAAAGGCAAACGATAGGTATTTGAAAAGCTGTTCAGGCTTGTTCCCCATTCGCAGCTGTTCTAATTCATAGCCAACATTTTGGGCCAGCTGTGTTTTCGCTTTATCGTCTTTCAGTTTTTTCAGGCTTGATCCCAAACCCTTTTCCAGTTTTTCAATTATTGTCTGGTAGTGCTCTGAATCAAGAGGGATTTCGGTTGCAGGCCCAATCGAAAACTCGTTTAATTTTTCTTTTGACCTTTGGTCCTCCAAAGAAAAAGTCCGGATTGAATCAACTTCTGTATCAAATAACTCAATCCTGACTGGATCAGCCTCAGTCAGTGGATAGATATCAATAATTCCGCCCCTGACACTGAATTCTCCCGGGGAAGAAACCATTTCCGAACGGACATAGCCCATCCGGACAAAGTTCTTTAATTGTTCCTCTGTCAGTTCATCGCCAATTTTTAAAGAAAGCTGGTATTTCTGCCAGTGGCCTGGAGGCGGGAGAATCTTTCTTAACCCGGCCATCGGGACGATCATGATTCCTGTCTTATGTTTGCTCCAATAATTTAAAGCCTCAATCCGCTGGGCTTTTAACTCCGGGCTGGCAATCCCCATTTCCGCTGCAATTAACTCATTTGCAGGATACAAAAAAACTTCCGATTCTCCTGCAAGATTGACGATATCATCATATAGCTTCTGTGCCTGCAGAAGGTTGTGTGTTACAACCAGCATCGGCCTTCCCGAATGCTCATATATCGAAGACAAAAACAGGGTGCGTGCCGATCCTGATAATCCGGCAAGCATCTGCTCCCTTAGTCCTTCCTCTATTCCAGACAAGATGGAACTTACATCATCCTGCCGGCTAATAATCTCTTTAAGACCTAACATGAAAGCCCCTCCTATAACGAAAAGCGCAAGCGCCTCGATCACCCCCGACGAGCATAAGACGAGCCTCTCAGAAAGGCGTTCTTTGCCTTTTTGGAGGATTGGCTTATGACCTCGAGGGGGTAGGCGCTGGAGCTAGACAGTTCTCAACGTTCAAAGTTTCCCTTTATCTTTTAATAGCGCAAGCGCCTCGACTCCTCAATGGTACTGGCGCTGGAGCTAAATAGGTTCAAAGTTACAAGGATTTTTATCTTAAAAAGCGCACAGGGCGCTCTGGCAGTTCAACCGCCAAAAAGCAGATGCCATTCCAGGCCCATCGAGCCAGATAACTGACAGTCTGCAAAATCATTTTAACTATTATTAATCTTACTAAATAAATTATGGATGCAACAAGAATCTATAGAACGGTTTCTATCAAAAACAATGATTGCCTCAAAGGAGAAATAGAAAAATGCTTTGGATCGTCTCCAAAGCTTGTTAATGAATAATGAAGTCCTGCTGATGATAATCCGGATTGCGCTCCAGTGATTCCTGGCAATCCTCACAGATTGCTTTCACATGCATATCTCCTGTTTGATCATAGGAGATCATTTCCTGGCGTTCCTGATCGTTGAGCTTATGGAAGCCAAGCTGCTCTGAATGAACAGAGCTGTTCTCTAAAGAACCAATCTTTGTTCCGCAATGACGGCAATGATAGTGGATAGCCATGCCTGTCCCTCCCGTTAAACTGTCCATAATTCTAGTATGGACTTCGGGCAGGGAAATTATTCATGCATCCGGCAGCTGCCGGCAAAGTAGAGATACATTATTCTATGATAAGATTGATAAAATATGAAGATTATTGATTAAAATCGTTCATTACCTGTAAAAATGGTCTTCTGAACCATTCCTCACAGGCATCTGCGCACTTTTTAGCCGTTTCGTCCATAATGTCCTGTTCTTCTTTAGAAAAGCGGCCCAGCACATAGTCAGGCACCTTCATGCCGCTTGGCGGACGGTCGATGCCAACTCGTATTCTGTTAAATTCCTGTGATCCCAGATGAGCGATTGTAGATTTGATCCCATTATGGCCACCTGCGCTCCCTTTCTGACGGAGCCGTATCTTGCCTACAGGAAGATCCAGATCATCATAAATGACCACAAGTTCGTCATCATTTATTTCGAAATAATCCATAACGGCCCGAATGGACTCTCCGGATAAATTCATATATGTAAGAGGTTTAAGCAGAAATACTTTCTCTCCGTTCACATAACCTGTGCCAAATACGCCTTTCAGCTTTGCCTGATTCAAAGGAATATTCAGCCGGTCCGATAAAACATCAATCACATCAAAGCCAATATTGTGCCTCGTCTTATCATATTGCTTGCCGGGATTCCCCAGCCCTACAATTAATTTCATTTTCTCACCCCATATTCGAAAAGCGCAGACGTCCAGTAATAACCTGGCGCTTGCGCTGAACTTATTCCATTCTCTTTTTCATTATAGTAGAAAGTGTGTTATTCGGTAAGAAGAATCTGCCGGAAGGTGTGCCGGGTTCAGACTCGGCTGCCTCTGCGGCATCTGATCCTGTCCGAATGTGAGCCTTATTCGGACTCGGTTGCTCTTTTTTCTTCTCTTTCTGTCCGAATGTGTCCCCTATTCGGACTCGGTTGCTCCTTTTTCTTCTCTTTCTGTCCGAATATGCCCTTTATTCGGACTCGGTTGCTCCTTTTTCTTCTCTTTCTGTCCGAATGTGCCCCTTATTCGGACTCATCGAATCCCTTTTACACTGCTTTTTTTTCTAATACCAAGCAAACAGGGGCTGGACATAATTGCCAAGCCCCTGCAAGAATAGCTTCCCTCGAGCTTATTCTTCACCTGTCTTATCTTCATCTGCTGTTGTTTCTCTGCCTTCTTCATTTTCAGGAGTGCCTGCTTCCTGTTCTTCACCGCTGTTAATTTCTTCTTCCTGTCTTGGAGGAAGTATGGATGCGATAACCTCGTCTTCTTCATTATTGATTTCATAGCCTCGATTGGCCTTGATATCAGCAACTGTTAAGGTCTCATTCACCTGCAGATTCGTTACATCCACTTCAACGGAAGATGGAATATTATTTGGTGTCGCTGTCACAGAGACTTCATGCATGGATTGCTGCATAACGCCTCCATCTTTTACTCCTGCTGCATCTCCAGTCAAGACGACGCGTACATCTGCAGTCATTTCCTTATTCATATCCACCGCAAGAAAATCTGCATGTACAATTGCATTTTTAATCGGATTGGACTGGTAGTCACCAAGCACCACTTCATGTTTGCTGCCATCTACATCTAATGAAAATACGCCGTTTCTGCCTACTTCCTTGATCGTCTTTAGAAAATCGGCTTCGCTTAAGTAGATGGATTGGCTTTGCAGCTTTGAACCATACACAACTGCCGGAATATTACCTTCTTTTCGCAGTGAAGTTAAGTTGGAGTTGCGTGAACCTTTTCTTTCTTTTGCTTGCAATACAGCTGTCATAAATACGTCCCCTTCCTCATTTAGAAAAATTCATGTCTATATAAAAAAATGCCCTAAAATGAGGAAGTCTAAACGTTTTTGTTTTTTCAGGTTTATTGTTTTTAGAAAGAACGCAGACCAGGCTTGCTTTACAGCAAGCCTGGATGGATTATTAAATTGCCGATCAATCAAAAAGAGTGCTGACAGATTGCTCTTCATGAACTCGGATGATTGCTTCACCGATTAGCGGTGCTACGGAAAGTTCGACAATCTTGTCTGTTTTCTTCTCTTCTGAAAGTGTGATTGAGTTTGTTACAACCAATTCTTTAATTGTTGAGTTTTCAATTCTTTCGATGGCAGGTCCAGATAGAACCGGGTGTGTACAGCATGCATAGACTTCTGATGCACCGTTCTCGATCAGGGCATTTGCTGCTAATGTAATCGTTCCGGCAGTATCAATGATATCGTCGATTAAGATGGCAGTTTTTCCATCAATGTTACCTACAATGTTCATGACTTCAGCCACATTTGGCCTTGGACGGCGCTTGTCAATGATGGCAATCGGCGCTTTTAAGCGATCAGCCATTTTACGCGCACGTGTTACACCGCCGTGGTCTGGAGATACAATTACGATGTCGCTATCCATCATTTTGTTCTTAAAGTAATCAGAAAGGATTGGCACACCCATTAAATGATCGATAGGAATATCGAAGAATCCTTGAATTTGCGGCGCATGCAGGTCAAGTGTAATCACACGGGTTGCACCAGCAGTTTCCAAAAGGTTTGCTGCAAGCTTAGCTGTAATCGGCTCACGTGCTCTTGCTTTGCGGTCCTGGCGGGCATAGCCATAATAAGGCATTACGATGTTAATGGTCTTGGCAGATGCACGCTTAAGAGCATCGATCATGATCAAAAGCTCCATTAAATGCTCATTGACAGGAGAGCTAGTTGACTGGATCACATATACATCGCATCCGCGGATGCTTTCTTCAATGTTAATTTGGATTTCGCCGTCGCTGAAGCGGGTTACGGAACATTTACCAAGCTCCACACCAATCACATTGGCGATTTCTGCAGCTAGCTTGCGATTTGAATTTAAACTGAACACCTTTAAGTTTGGATCTAAATACTGGTTTGACATTTTGGGCCTCCATCGAATTATTTCGGTTTATTTCTTAATGTTTAATTTTTGCGTGTAGTTTTCTTTGTTCACCTGGCGTGCACGGGCAATGGAAAGGGCTTCTCCCGGCACATCTTCAGTAATTGTCGAGCCTGCTGCCACATATGCACCTTCCCCGATCGTTACCGGTGCCACGAGATTGGAGTTGCATCCAATGAATACACCGTCTTCGATTTTGGTCAGGTACTTATTTTTGCCGTCATAATTGACAGTGATTGAGCCGCAGCCCAGGTTAACATCCTTGCCTACTTCTGCGTCGCCAATATAGCTCAGGTGAGAGGCTTTGCTTCCTTTTCCGAAAACAGACTTCTTCACTTCAACAAAGTTGCCGATTTTCACTTCATCATGAATATCTGATTGCGGACGAATGTGAGCAAACGGCCCAATATTCACTTGTGAACCGATATGGCTGTCATGCGCTGCAGACTGGCGGATCACTGTGCCTTCTCCAATATGGCAATCAGAAATTTCCGTATTTGGTCCGATCACACACTCAGAACCAATGATGGTATTGCCGGAAATGATGGTTCCAGGATAAAGAACTGTATCAGAGCCAATTTTCACATCCGCTCCAATATATGTGTTTGACGGATCGATAATGGTCACGCCATTACGCATATGTTCTTCATTAATCCGCTGTTTCATGAAGGATTCTGCCTGCGATAAGGCTACCCGGTCATTGACACCCAGGGTTTCGCCAAAATCAGCCGTCTGGTAAGCTGTAACGACTTCCCCTTCATTTTTCAAGATCTCAATCACATCCGGCAGGTAGTATTCACCCTGCACATTATCATTTGTAACTTTGTTTAAGGCTTCAAACAGAGCCTTATTATCAAAACAATAGGTTCCAGTATTGATTTCTTTTATCTTTCGTTCTTCCTCGGAAGCATCTTTCTGTTCAACGATTTTTTCAACCATTCCCATGTCATTTCGGATCACGCGTCCATATCCAAATGGATTTTCCGCATGGGCTGTTAAAATAGTCGCTTTGGCAGAAAGCTCTTCATGATGCTTGAAAAGCGCTTCCATTGTTTCATGTTTGATGAGCGGTGTATCTCCGCATACTACGAGCGTCACGCCCTCTTTGCCTTCAAGCATATCGCGGGCCTGCATAACGGCATGAGCGGTGCCCAGCTGCTCCTCCTGAAGAGCATATTTGCTGCTTGAGCCAAGCTGCTGCTCTACCATTTCCGCTCCATGTCCAGTAATGGTGACAATTTCTTTTATGTTAAGCTTTGTAACTTGATCAACAACATGTTGAACCATCGGTTTGCCGCAAACAGGGTGAAGGACTTTGTAAAGCTTTGACTTCATTCTTGTCCCCTGGCCTGCGGCTAAAATGACCGCGTATCGATTAGACATTTACAGGCCTCCAATTTAACCTTTTTATCCATAACGAATATATCTTAAATGGGCTCTTATTTCAAGAAATGATGACAAAGTACATATATTTGTCATTACCATTAACGGTATTTTCTGAAGAAATGGTTTAATATTTTTACAGGAGGGGTAATAAACAAGATAGAAAAAAGCCCTAAGCACCGCCAATAACAGGGGGTCTCAGAGCTTGAATTTTCACAGCTAAAATAAAAAAGAGCCTTACTTATGTAGCAGGCCCTTGTTGATATATTTTCTTAGGAAGCACCGGCTTCTTCAAATTCCACTTCTAATTCACCTAAACGGTGGTACTCGGCTAATACAGCCTCCTGGATTTTACCGCGCGTTCCTGAATTGATCGGGTGCGCGATATCTCTAAACTCCCCATCCGGAGTACGTTTGCTCGGCATAGCTACAAATAAGCCATTATTCCCATCGATCACACGAATATCATGAACAACAAATTCATGATCCAGCGTAATAGATGCGATTGCCCTCATTCGTCCATCCGTGTTAACGCGGCGTAATCTTACGTCTGTCACTTCCATTCTGTTCACCACCTTTTCGAGAAGATATAATCCTAATTGTATAAATTCAACATATTTCCTGAATCTCCTTCTTAGATAAAAAATATTTTTTGAATATTTTGTTCAAAATAAAATATTCACTGCTAAAGCACTTTTCTGTATTAAAAAACGCCCGTTCACATGAACGAGCGAAAATAAACGCGGTTATTTATTTTACGAGGGCTACCACTTCAATTTCAACCAATGCATCCTTTGGCAGGCGTGCCACTTCCACACAGGAGCGCGCAGGCTTGTGTGTGCTGAAATATTCCCCATACACTTCATTGATGGCTGCAAACTCGTTCATGTCCTTGATAAATACCGTTGCCTTTACAACGGTATCTAATGACGCGCCCGCTTCTTCAAGCACTGCCTGCAGGTTTTTAAATACCTGATGCGTCTGTTCTTTTACATCACCATCAACCATAACACCTTCTGCCGTAAGCGGAATTTGCCCTGAGCTATAGAATAGGTTATTTACTGTAATTCCCTGAGAATATGGCCCAATTGCTGCCGGCGCGTGATTCGTTTGAATGACTTTCATGAATTCTCCCCCTAAAAAATATGATTATTTTTTAAAATAGTTGCCTTCACTTACATTGATTTTCTTTTCCCTCACGTCAACATCGGATAGACGCACAAGAGAAAGGTACTCGTCAACCAGCCGTTCTTCTGCTTTTTCTGCCTCGACCAGGACAGCAATGCCAGCGAGGTTTGCTTTGAATTCTTCCAGCATGCTGACCATGCCATTAACCGTTCCGCCTGCTTTCATAAAATCGTCAATGATTAAGACATTGGATCCCTCTGCCAGGCTTCTTTTTGAAAGAACCATGGTCTGAATCCTTTTGGCGGAACCTGACACATAGTTAATGCTTACCGTGGATCCTTCTGTCACCTTGCTGTCCCGTCTGACGATAACAACGGGCACATTGAGATAATTAGCGGCAGCATAAGCAAGGGGAATCCCTTTTGTAGCTACCGTCATGACCACATCAACAGGTTTATCTGCAAAGGCTGAGGCAAAGAGCCTTCCTGCACGCTGTACAATTAAAGGGTCTCCAAGAATGTCTGTCATATAAAGATAGCCGCCGGGAAGAAGCCTTTCCGGACTGGCAATTAAGCTGCAGAGCTCATCTACAAATGGCCGGGCTTCATCATCGGTTACTTTAACATGAAACTTTACGCCGCCTGCTGCTCCGGAAACGGTTTGCAGCGTGCCGATTCCTCTTTGCTCAAATGTTTCTTTGATGATTGTGAGATCTTCACTGATCGAAGACTTGGCAGAACCATACCTTTCTGAAAAGAAAGTTAAGGATACCAGCTGACGCGGATGGTTCAATAAATAATTGGTCATATCTATTAACCGTTCGCTTCTGCGAAATTTCATTGTGGAACCCCCATTTAAATCCGAATATTTTAACGATAATATACCATTAATATACGGATTTAATCAAGCTTATGTCTTTCTCCGAGCATTCTGACCGCAAAAACCTGGTCGCAAAAACCTCTAAGGCCATTATAAATCCGATGCATTCTTGAATCATGATGCACAAGCCCAAAGACGGTCGGTCCGCTGCCGCTCATCAGAACAGCATCCGCACCAAATCGTTTCATCTGTTCTTTTATCTGCAGCACCTCGGGATGCATATTTAGTGTTACATCCTCCAGAACATTCCCCATGTTCCGGCAGACATCATTGTAGCTGCCGGCATTAATCGCTTCGATCATTCCTGCAGTATTCGGATGCTGTACCTGCTCTACATCCAGTCTTCTATAAACGTCAGCAGTCGATACGCCAATGAACGGCTTAGCCAGTATGACCCAGCAGGTTGGAGGAGCAGGAAGCTCCTGAATCTTTTCTCCTCTTCCTGTAGCTAAAGCAGTTCCTCCGTATACACAAAAGGACACATCAGAACCGATTTCCGTCCCGATTTCGGCAAGCTCATCCAATGAAAGCCCCAAATCCCACAGCTTGTTAAGGCCTCTTAGAGCTGCGGCTGCATCACTGCTGCCTCCAGCAAGTCCCGCAGCAACCGGGATTGCTTTTTCTATTGTAATGGATACACCTTTTTTCACTTGAAACCGTTCCTTAAGAAGGTGTGCAGCCTGATATGCCAAATTTCGCTGATCATCCGGAACAAATCGGTTATGAGAGATTATCCTTATCTCGTCCTTATCTAAAAGTGTTAATTCCAGGCGGTCTGCCAAATCAATCGTTGTCATTATCATTTCCACTTCATGATAGCCATCTTCCCGTTTATGTAAAACATCTAATGACAAGTTGATCTTAGCAGGCGCCTTCACCATGACCTTCAACATTTCCACCTACTTCTTTCCTCTAAATCGGACTCCTGTCCAGCTCCATTAAGCGAAGCTCTTTGGCCTGCCGGCCCATTCTAAAGGGAATGCCATACATTCATTCAGTATTGACTTTATTTTAACCGGCAATAAGCGGCAGTATTGTGCTTTTCTTCTAGAGCGTCTCCATTTTTTGTCCTATTTTACCACAAATTAAACAGAAAAGCGCAATGGCTTGGAATATAAGGGTTAACACTATTTAATAAAAGGAAAAGCCGAAGCATAAGCTTCGGCTGACGCAGTGCATATTAATGCTTAAACATAATCTGTGCGAATGCTATTTGTTAAGAAGGTTCTGCTGTGCGATTTCAATAGCCCGCTTAACCATATTGCCGGCATCTTTGGCACGGATGCCGCCCCATCCTTCCTTTTGGACCACATCATAAAAGCCAAGCTCTTTCGCAATTTCTTCTTTTAAACCGTCTGACATAACGCCCCGTCTTCTGCCCAACATTAACATCCCCTTTCGCACTGCGGTATGTATAGTATGTGAAAGGGGCCTTTCATTCATGAAAAAAGGCAAACAAAAAGCAGTAAACAATTTGTTCACCGCCCGCTGTCATATATATTAGCTTAAAGCAACCTGTCCTGATGTGTCTTCATAGAATGTAATTTGAACCGTTTCTGTTAAAACATCTGCATAGCTGTAAGATACCCGTTCAAATGCATTTTCATCCTGATCTAACTCAATCACAAATACTGAAGGATACGTTTCTGCCAGAACCCCTGAGCGTTCAATGGTCTTTCTGCGCCCGCCATTTGCTTTTAGCAGGAGCCTTTTCCCAAGATTTGAATCAAGAGCTTTTTTAATATCTGATAATGTTTTTGCCATTCGGTCCACCTCACTATGTTAAGTATATCACACTGACACAATACTGTCAAACAAAAATATAAATTATAACAGTGTTTAAAAATAAATGTCAATATGTTTTGTTCTACTTTTTCTTCTAATTTTCAACAATTTTAGGATTACCTTAAATGGCAAAGATTATGTATGGTTTTTGAAAGCCTTATAAGACTGCACTTCATTACCTGGGAAATAGTCGAATAACATTGCGCGAAATTCCTCGAAAAAACTTAATAAATTCTTGTTTCCAGGGGAAAAGCATAAAAAAACAAGCCGCTATATAACGCAAACGGCCTGCTGATTAGGATTCGTTTAAATCATCGTCATTGTAAGGCATTCCTGTTCTCAGTACTCCCCGGGTTTCTATTCCTCCGAGCCCCTTTTCACCTGTTAATGTATTTCTTAAAATATCCCATAAATTGATTCTTTCCATAAATGGAGTAAGGCTGACTTTCGCAACAATGTATACAGGGTCAAGGGCATGGATATTCACCCTGGAAGGAGAACTGGCAAAGTTGGCACCCGCATGGATCAGCGACTCGAAATGGGACTGGCATGCTCCGGCAAAAATGACAAGCTGATCAAGGTGCGGTATTTTTTTGCGTGCTTCCCTCACTGTCTGTACAAACTCCCTGGAGTGCCTGTAAGCATTGATATCCGATTTTTTCCCCTTTGCCTTCGAATATGCATCATGACCTGTTACAACCAGAATATCAGGCCTGTAATGATCGATGAGCTGTCCGATTTTCATCGGCATTTCCTTTTCATTGCAATGGATTCCTGTTACGGGTATGCCTATTTTTTCATAGACACTTAAACATTTCTTTAAATAAGAAGGATCACCATCCAGGTGAAGCACCCTGCCTGGTATCTGAAAATAGTTAAGCGTCTTGCTGTAGCCGTCAGTCACCTCATACTCCTGCTTCTCCCTCAATAGAGCGAGGTCCTGCCTGAAAAGCTGGAAGGACTGTTCCTCAAGCGACCTATACTCCTGCTCAAGCTTCATCCTCTGCGCCTGGTTAATGACGATTAAATCCTCACAGGGAGCATCCGCAACTAGACGAATATCCTCTCCGAATAATACGGCCATTTTTTTGCCGCCCTGTTCTTTAATATCAATTACGCGGAATAAAATATCACAGTGATAAGAAATTCTTCCGACGATATCCATCGTATTTACAGTCAATGTCGTCACTCCAATTGCCCGAGGGTAAACACGGGCTGCTTCTGATCTATTGTTTGTGATTTATTATTTATGTCATAAATTATGCATTCGTCTATAAACATGTGCGTAGAATTAGAAAAGCGGAAGCGCCTTGCCGGCTCCCGACTTCACGAGGGGGCAGCATTCATCTTAAAAGCTATGCTATAGCCGTGCAATGATAAGGCTGACGAGGAGTTCCTTGTGGTGCTGGCCAGTTATTGCCGTTCATAATTTGAGGCAAAAAAAAAGCCCGCTGTTTTCAGCAGGGCTTCATTTTTTACGAAAAATGCGGCAGCAGGGCATCGCTCAATCGGGCAAATTCTTCGATGGATAGAGTTTCCCCTCTTCTGCCAGGCTCGACATTGGCTTGTTCAAGAGCGGAGAGAATCTTTTCCTTCTTTTGTTTTCCTCCAGGAAGCTGGCTTGTTAAATTATTCAGCAGAGTCTTGCGTCTTTGTGCAAAGCTTGCTTTTGTCACCTGGAAAAAGAAGGATTCGCTTTTCACCGTCACTGCAGGCTCTTTGCGCTTCGTCAGTTTAATGACGGCTGAATCCACATTCGGCTGCGGAACAAAGACCGTCTTCGGCACGATCATGGCCGTTTCAGCCTCTGTATAGTACTGGACAGCAATGGAGAGTGAGCCGTACTCTTTCGTCCCAGGACGGGCTGAAATTCTGTCTGCTACCTCTTTCTGGAGCATACAGACGATTCCCCTGATCGGAAGCTTGTCCTCGAGCAGTTTCATGATAATCGGTGTTGTAACATAATACGGAAGGTTGGCGACAACCATAATATCATCAAAGCCCTCAAACTCCCGTTCAATCGCTGTCTTAACATCTGCCTTCAATACATCTTCATTGATGATGGATACATGGGAATATGGCGATAACGTTTCCTCTAAAATAGGGAGCAGCCGCTGGTCAATTTCAAAAGCAAGCACCTTTTTGCTTCTCCGGGCCAGCTGTTCAGTCAATGCCCCAATTCCAGGTCCTATTTCAATGGCGCCCGACTCTTCCTTTAAATCTGCATGATCGACAATTCTTCGGAGAATATTCGTATCGATCAAGAAGTTCTGTCCCAGGCTTTTCTTAAAAGAAAATCCGTATTTATCCAAAATCGCCCGTGTTCTGGCTGGCGTTGCAATATCTTTATGCATTTTGTTCCTCCTTGCGAATAGCTTCGATTGCCTCAGCAAAATCTTTCTGGCTGATCTGAAACATCATTAAGCGCTTATGAAGCTGCTTGCCGTTTGTGTAGCCGATTTTGAGAAGTCTGCCAAGCTTTTCTCTTCTTTCCTTGGCGCCTTCTCCGCCAATCAGGCCTGCGGTTACCAGGTCTTCCTGGGTAATGGTTTCTTCATATGTTTCCTGCATAACCTGGGCATCCTTTAATGCCTGGCGGATCATTTCAGGCGATGCGTGCTCAACGCCCACTCCTCTGCCATGCTTTTGGAGGGCATCCGCTTTTTCTATAAAGGCATGCTTGCATCCGGGTACATCATTGGTGATCGTATTCCGGATTTTTTGGCCAGGAAAATCCGGGTCTGTGAATACGATTACCCCTCTAGTTTTCTGGGCAAGCTTTATTTTTTCAATGGTTTCCTGATTTATGGCAGATCCATTGGTTTCAATTGTATCGGCATCCAGGGCTCTTTTGATCGCCGCTGTATCATCCTTGCCTTCAACAACGATAATTTCTTTGATTTTCATACTTCCTCCATGAAAAATAAAATATAAAAAAAATGAAAAAAAATTGAAACATTTCTGTAATGTAATTCGTCTAAATAGATGTAAGAAGAATATAGTAATAAAGAATAGTTCTTATTATATATGATGCAGCTGAGAAATGAAAAATGTTAATTATTAACCTTCTCTGCAAGGAAATAAAAAATGCAGGGAAAGCCCCTGCATCAATAAAAATTAATTCAATATTTTAATCTTTACGGTCTTTCTTCCCCATTTGTAAGCTTCTGATTTGGAGGAGAAGAATACATCGATTTTGTTGCCTTTAATAGCACCGCCTGTATCTGCTGCAACGGCATAGCCATAACCTTCAACATAGACCTTCGTTCCAAGTGGAATGACACTTGGATCAACAGCTATTACCTTAGCACCCGGATTGGCACGCAGATCCAAGCCAGTAGCAGTTCTGCCTGAGCATCCGCTGCAATTGGCCGTATAGGCTGTTGATGATACATATATTTCTTTTCCGCTCGCCTTGCTGCTTGTTCCGCGGGAAACCACCTGTGTTGCTGCAGCCACCTTTGTTCCGACAGCTACTACCTTATCCTGCTTTTCTTTCACTTGCTTTTCACTGATCAGCTTTCTGGAAACTTCTTTGCCATTCTCCAGGACGACTTCAAATTCTTTCGTCTTTAGGCCTTCTTTTCCAGCATTCATCACCTTTTCAGTGCCTTTAGCCAAGCTATTATCCTTCTTTGTCACAACTGCGAAATTAATTGGTTCTTCCACTACATCGGTGACTTTTTCAACTCGAATGACTTTTATGATGTCATCGGCTTTGACTGTCTCTTCCAACTTTGGTTCAACACGGTCTAAATCATTAATCTTGATTCCCTGCTGTGATAAAAAGTCAGCGACCGTAGTCGAAGTTGACCAAACCTGCTTCTCTTTGCCGCCATGATTAAGCGTTAAAGCGAATGCTTTCTCTACTTGAATTTCAAGGTTGCTTTTAATTTTATCCTCTGGCTTTGGCTGAACCTTATCATGTTCAGTCAGAGTAATATTCTGTTCTTTTAAAACGTCTCCGACCGTCTTTGCAGCCGTCCAAATCGTTTTCTTCTCGTTATCTGTTACAACGTTCACCTGTTTAGCCGGTTCATAGACAATTTCTGTATTGTCCTTAACCTCTGTGTTTACCGAGGGAAACACATAATCTTCTGAGCGAAGTGAAATATCTAGATCATCGAATATATCTTGAATCGTTGATGCATGCGTTTTGATGACTTTCTCTTGGCCATCTATCGTCAGTGCTACTGTTTTCTTTGTCGTTTCATATGCAATGAAACCGCAGGCAGCAGCAAAGACTACTAAACTAGCAGAAAAAATGGCCAATTTCTTTTTACTCAAAGACTTGGATAACAGGTTTTTCATGTTTTGAATCACGATGAAAAACGCCTCCTTTTCTCTCGGAGTGATTATATAGAGTATCTTGCCGACTGTCAACTCTTTCAATTTTCCAGCTTCCGAAAGGCTGGTGAATGCAGGCATTGGGCTATGATTGCCTGAATCCATAGAACTGCACTCTATCTCTATGTATGAAAGACAGCTCCTCTCTATGCATGCCTTCTTGCAAATGCCCCGTTTTCGATGATGCTTGCCTTGGATTTATACTTTTCCACACTCATCTGAAAAATCCTTCTTTTTTTGATTTAGGGATTTTACGTCCTTTTGGTAATCCCTTATTTTCTGCCGATCAGGCGTTCAGCAAGCGGGAGCACTTCCGGAAGTACCTCAAGTTTTCAGACTGCCGGTTCTCTATCTGTCACGCTCCTCAACTTGCAGCAAACGCCTTCCGCTCGATCGGCAGGGGTGCTGGAACAGCACTTTTTCGAACTTTCTAGCTTCCGCTTTTCTAGTAAATGGCAAGCCCTCTCGTAAACGTATTTCCTATTATGCAAAAAAAACAGGATAAAGGAAAGAGAGACTTATCGACATGGTTATCCTATGAGAAGAAAGAGACATGTAGAACTTTTTAGAATCAGAAAAAATTTGGACAAGCTCCCACAGGTTTCGACAAAAAGAGATATCAGTTTATGCCGAATAATTTTTTTGCATTTTCTGTGGTTGCTTGTGCAACTTCTTCTACCGAAAGTCCTTTTATTTCTGCAATCTGTTCTGCAACTAGTTTGACATAACTAGGTTCATTCCGTTTTCCTCTGAATGGATGAGGAGTAAGATAGGGACAGTCTGTTTCAATCAATAGCTTTTCAAGTGGAATAACATCGGCTACTTCTTTTGGCTTTTTTGCATTTTTGAATGTCACCGGACCTCCAAGTGAAATAAAAAAGTTCATATCCACACACTCTTTGGCAATTTCAGGGCTGCCGCTAAAGCAATGCATGATGCCTCCTACTTCTCCCGCTCCTTCTTCCTTAAGGATTTCGACTATATCGGCTGTCGCATCACGGTTATGGATAACGATGGGAAGCTTAACTTTTTTCGCAAGACGAATCTGCTTTCGGAAGACTTCTTGCTGAATATCCTTTGGAGACTTGTCCCAATAATAATCCAGGCCCATTTCTCCCAGTGCAACCACTTTTGGATGGCTGGAAAGCTCTTCAATCCACTGAAGATCATCCTCTGTCATATCGATGGCATCAACCGGATGCCATCCTACACTTGCGTAGATGAAATCGTATTTCTCAGTCAGCTCCATCGCTTTCTCAATAGTTGGACGGTCAAACCCAACGACCACAATGTTGGAAATTCCTTCATCAAGGGCCCTGTCAATCACCTCTTGTAAATCCTCGTTATATTGTTCGGCATTAAGGTGTGCGTGTGTGTCGAAAAACATCAAAAAACTCCTTTTTCTCCATATTATTTTTCTATTACTATTATGTCAGTCATGTAACAAAAATAATGTGATAACAAAATGGTTCGAATTAAATAAAATCACCTAAAATTACTTTTTAAGAATATTTTTTTCCAAAAATAAAAAACATAGAAATGCCCACGGTATACGCTTAACACTTCTATGTTTTTATTTTAAACAGGAGAAATAAATAATATTATTTTACCCTTGCACCCAATGGAAGGGATTCAGCGATTGTGGCAAGTGAAAGTTCTCCGTCTTTTCCTCCTGCTAAAATCATTCCTTCTGAAAGCTCACCGCGAAGTTTAACAGGCTTTAAATTTGTGACGCAGATGACTTTTCTGCCGACCAGGTCTTCCGGTTTATAGTATTTGGCAATCCCGGAAACGACCTGGCGCTTTTCATAGCCAAGATCAAGCTGTAACTTTAAGAGCTTATCAGCTTTTTTCACCGGTTCAGCCTGAATGACCTGAGCCACTCTTAAATCGACCTTCATAAAGTCATCGATTGTGATTTCCTCACTATCCGGCTTTTCCTCTGCTTTTGCTTCCACTTTAGGAGCAGATCCCTGCATTTTGGTTTTAATGAACTCGACTTCTTCATTAATATCCAGGCGAGGGAAAATCGGTTCTCCCTTTAATACCTTTGTGCCTTCAGGAATCAGGCCGAATGTTTCAAGGCTTTCCCAGGATGTTAATGCTTCTTCGTTTATATTCAGCTGTGAGAATACTTCTTTTGGCGTACGTGTCAGGAATGGCTGCAGAAGCACTGCGATTCTGCGCAGGGATTCCGCCAGATGAGCCATTACACTCGCAAGTTCTTCTCTTTTCTCTTCCTCTTTGGCAAGAGCCCAAGGCTGCGTTTCATCTATATATTTATTCGTTCTGCTGACAAGCTGCCAAACTGCAGATAGGGCAACAGAGAACTCCATTTTTTCCATAGCTTCCTCATATTTGGAAACCGTCTCACGGTTCATTTGCAGCAGCTGCTGGTCAAACTCTCCGTCTGAATCTTTATATGCCGGAATGACACCGTCAAAATATTTATTAACCATCGCAATCGTCCGGTTTAAAAGGTTTCCTAAATCATTGGCAAGATCAAAGTTGATTCTTTCCACAAAACCTTCTGGCGTAAACACTCCGTCTGCGCCGAATGGCACTTCGCGAAGCAGGTAATAGCGAAGAGCATCAAGACCATATCGGTCAATAAGGGTAACAGGATCCACTACATTTCCTTTTGATTTGGACATTTTGCCGTCCTTCATCAAAAGCCAGCCATGAGCAAACACTTTTTTAGGAAGAGGCAGATCCAATGCCATCAGCATGATTGGCCAGTAAATTGTATGGAAGCGCACAATTTCCTTCCCTACCAGGTGTACATCGGCAGGCCAATAGTTCAGATACTTGGAATCATCATCTGTTCCATAGCCAAGCGCTGTGATGTAATTTGATAGTGCGTCGATCCATACATAAACAACATGCTTTGGATTATTCGGCACTTTCACTCCCCAGTCAAAAGTGGTCCTGGATACCGCCAAATCCTCGAGACCCGGTTTAATGAAGTTATTGATCATCTCATTCTTACGGGATTCAGGCTGTATGAAAGATGGGTTTTCTTCATAATACTGCAGAAGCCTGTCAGCGTACTTGCTTACCTTAAAGAAATAGGATTCTTCTTTTACTTTATGAACGGGACGTCCGCAGTCAGGGCAGTTTCCATCTACAAGCTGCCGTTCTGTGTAATAAGACTCACATGGTGTACAATACCAGCCTTCATATTCGCCAAGATAAATGTCACCCTGTTCTACAAGCTGAGCGAAGATTTTTTCTACGATCTGCTTATGTCTGTCCTGAGTAGTACGGATAAAGTCATCATAGGAAATATCGAGCTTCTTCCAGAGATCCTGGATGCCGGCGACAATTTCATCTACGTACTGCTGCGGTGTTACCCCTTTTTCTTCTGCCTTCTCCTGAATCTTCTGTCCATGTTCATCCGTACCTGTCAGGTACATAACGTCAAAGCCGCGCATGCGCTTGTAGCGTGCCATTGCATCTCCGGCAACAGTTGTATAGGCATGCCCTATATGTAAATTTCCGCTAGGATAATAAATTGGAGTGGTTAAATAAAACGTCTTTAATTTGTCCTCCACAAGATTCCCTCCCTCATTTTTTAAGAAAGCATGGGGTGCATATATATATGCAGCTATGCTTTTGTCTGACTCATAATGGATACTAAGAAAAGCGCAAGCGCCTTGGTCACGATGGAACGCAGACTAAAAACTCCACGTCCTGTGGCAACGTCTGCATGACCCCCATCCTGGGGGCCTCAAGCACAAGACGAGCCTCACGGAAAGGTGTTCTTTACCTTTTTGGGAGGCTTGGCTTGTGACCTCGAGGGGGTAGGCGCTGGAGCTAGACAGTTATCGAAGTTCAAAGTTATACTTTCTTATCTCTGTAAAAAAATCCCGCCCAATTTGGACGAGAGTATTAATCAGAAAATCGTGCCGTTTTGGGCCTGCTAAATCAATATTTTACAAGAAGTTATATTCGTCAGCATAACCTCTTATACCATCAAAATATACCTAAAAACTTGAAATTGTGCAACCAATAGGCAGAAAGGGATGGCAGGATTTTTCTTAAATTAAATTTTTTTATTTACTAACCCTAAAAAAGGAAATTAACTTTCGAATATTATTATAGTAAAAGTATAAATATTGTAGAATTTTGTCGAAATGTCGAAAAGAGTCATATTACTAATTTTTGTTTGGTTCTTCCTCCTTTCTATATTAAACCTTCTTAATTTCTTAAAAAACGTTGTTATATCAACCCTTCAACTTATATCCTAAAATTTTCTATTTTAATTCAAAATAAAGTAATTGACGTATATGGGAATGGCTGGTATTATAAATGTAATAAAGATTTTGTCGAATAATGACGAAACAACATAGATAGAGAAAAATATTATTGGAGATGTGAGAGGAGACTTTTATTATGAAATCCACAGGTATTGTTCGTAAAGTTGATGAGCTTGGCCGCGTAGTTATCCCTATTGAATTAAGACGTACACTTGGAATTGCTGAAAAGGACGCTTTGGAAATCTACGTTGATGACGAAAGAATCATCCTTAAAAAGTACAAGCCAAACATGACTTGCCAAGTTACTGGGGAAGTATCTGATGAAAATATCTCATTAGCAAACGGCAAATTAATTCTAAGCCGTGACGGTGCAGAACAGCTGTTAAAAGAAATTCAAAACACTTTTGAATTAGCAAAATAATAATGAAGAAAAGCTTCTCACGCGTGTGAGAAGCTTTTTTACTAGCTGCCTTATTCCTCAATATGATAAGCATGATAAACATCCCGCTTATTTATTCCCCGGTCTTTTGCCGTTTGCTTAATGGCTTCTTTGCTCGATAGTCCAGTTTCTTCTATATAATGTCTAACATGATCTTCAACCGAAAGATTCTCCCACCAAGCTGTTTCTTCATCCTGCACAGCCTCGGAAGTTCCTTCAATAATAATCACAAATTCTCCTCTTACCTCTCCATTTGAGGCCCATTCCATTGCTTCTGCTACAGTTCCCCGGATAAATTCTTCATATTTCTTCGTCAGTTCGCGGCATAACACGATATTCCTGTTCCCCATAATATCCGACATCAGCGAGAGGGTTTCCTTCAGGCGGTGGGGAGCTTCATATAAGATGATGGTTGCGTTCAGCTTCGAGAGATTTTCCAGCTCCTGTTTCTTCAGTTTCTTCTGCCTGTTCAGGAAACCGTAGAAATAAAAGGGCTGTGTATCAATGCCGGAAGCAATCAGGCCGGTCAGGGCAGCATTCGCACCAGGAAGGGGCACCACTGTCAGCTTTTCTTCAGCAGCCGCCACTACAAGATCAAAGCCCGGGTCTGAAATCGCAGGCATTCCTGCATCACTGACAAGGGCAATCTTTGCGCCATTGGCCACTTTGTCAAGCAGCTTCTGCCCGCTTGCCTCCTTATTATGTTCGTGATAGCTGATAATGGGTGTTGCAATATCAAAATGATTACAGAGCTTCTTCGTATTGCGCGTATCCTCCGCCGCAATAAAGTCAGCTTCCTTCAGAATCCTAACTGCTCTGAAACTCATGTCTTCCAGATTGCCGATCGGAGTCGGGACTAAATAAAGGATTCCTTTTGTTTCTTCGTGTTCAAAGCTTTTTTGCTGCCACATATGTACCACCAGCCTCTTTCATTAAAAACTCTTCTTTCTTTTTCCGGGGCCATTGCTTAAATTCATATTCGGCTCTCATCGCTTCGCCCTTT
Source organism: Bacillus sp. NTK034 (assembly GCF_017303275.1). Lineage (GTDB taxonomy): Bacteria > Bacillota > Bacilli > Bacillales > Cytobacillaceae > Cytobacillus. The sequence goes on from NZ_JAFKOJ010000017.1 coordinate 51,398, forward strand.
TCAGAAAAGGATCGAAAGAAGACCAGGTCCACCGGCCCTCTGCCTCTTGTATACTTCGCCCCTTTTCCTTCATTATGGGCCTTCACCCGTTTTTCAAGATCATTGGTATAGCCCGCGTACAAGCTGCCATCACGGCAATGGAGAACGTAAAAATAATGGCTATTCTCCATATAAAATCTCTCTCATTCCAGATGTGTATTCATTTTCTTCATTATATACAAATAAAGGAGGCAGGATTTTCAGGTCCGGATTTCCGTTTTTGACCGCCTCAATCAGCAGGGTATTCGCTTCTTTTCCGGCCTTCGGATAGACGAATTGCACCCTTTTCGGCTCAAGCTTATACTTGCGCATCAGCGTGACAATATCCAGGAACCTGCCCGGCCTGTGCACAAATGCCACCTTGCCTCCCTGTCTCGCCAGCCCGCTTGACGCTTTAATCGCGTCCTCCAGTGTACAGAGAATTTCATGGCGGGCAATCGCCAAATGTTCATTCTCATTGATTTCCTCCCGGGAAGGTGTAGGAAAATAGGGCGGGTTGCAGGTCACAACATCAAATTTTCCATAACCTAAAACCTGATGTATTTCTTTAATATCTCCGTGAATCATCTTAATCCGCTCTTGAAGCTTATTGTATTCAATGCTTCTGACCGCCATATCATGCAAACGTTCCTGAATTTCTACGCCTGTAATGGCCCCCTTTGTTCTTGTGCTTAAAAAAAGCGGTATCACGCCATTTCCGCTGCACAAATCAATGAGATTGCCTTTTTGAATCGGCACATATACAAACCGGGCCAGCAGGACAGCATCCAGTGAAAAAGAAAAAACGGCCGGGCTTTGAATAATTCTCATATCTTCAGCCAGCAAATAGTCCAGACGTTCCCCTTCTTTTAAAAAATCCATTCTTGATCCTCCATGCTTCTCTGATTCTTTGCTTCTATGGAAAAATAGCCTTCCCATCATCAGGAAGGCTAAAATTTACTTCTTATTCAGGAAAGACAAGCAAAACAGACAGTCTCCCTCTTTTCGAGGGCTGCCGAAATGGAGATTGCAAATATGAAACCCTTCCTGATAAAGGCGGGCAAGGTTATCATAGCCCTCTCCAATATCAATTACCTTATCATCATCGGCAGCATCGGCAGACTGCTCTGATTTGCCTTTTTTCGCCGATGTGCTTTCCTTTTCCGCAGATATGTCTAAATGGCGTCTTAAATGTTCATTTTCCAGCTTCAAAGAGTTATTCTCTTTAAGTATTTCTGCCAAATGCTGCTTTAACTCACCAAGCTGCTGATATAACTCTCCAATTTGGGTTTCCATATTACTCACTGAGTCAAAGATTTCTTTTTTATCCACGACTTCCACCTCTTAATCTGTGGACTGAACTGATACAGCACCTTGTTTTAAAATTTCATCCAGTGTATATTCGAGGACGCGCTCCGCTTCTTTCACATCAACCTGCAGAACACGCTCCAATATATTCAAGCCTACCACTTTTCCAGCTCCATCAGGGGTCTGAATCCATTCCCCAAGGTCCGGAAGCTGTTCCTTTGCTGCTTCGTACTCATCATTTTCATACTTCAGGCAGCACATTAAGCGTCCGCACAATCCTGATATTTTCGTTGGGTTCAACGATAGATTCTGGTCCTTTGCCATTTTGATGGATACAGGATCAAAATCACCAAGGAAAGTGGAGCAGCAGAGCATTCTTCCGCATGGGCCAATTCCGCCCAGCATTTTTGCTTCATCCCTCACACCAATCTGGCGAAGTTCTATCCTTGTCCGGAAGATGGCTGCGAGGTCTTTGACAAGCTCGCGGAAATCAACCCGGCCATCAGCCGTAAAGTAGAAAATGACCTTATTTCGGTCAAATGTATATTCAACATCGACCAGCTTCATATCAAGCTGATGTGTATGGACCTTTTCACAGCAGACCTCATATGCTTCCTTGGCCGCCTGCTTGTTCTCCTCGACAATCATGCGATCCTTTTGATCTGCAATACGAAGAACCTTTTTTAATGGGAGGACAACATCATGTTCATCGACCTGCTTCGGGGCAATTACCACTTTTCCGTATTCTACGCCTCGGACAGTTTCGACAATGACAAAGTCATCCTTTTGTATTGAGAGATCTCCGGGATCAAAATAATAAATCTTGCCCGCTTTTTTAAAGCGCACTCCTACTACATCATACAAAGGAAGATCCCTCCTGCAATTTTAACACAAGCTGTTCCATCAACAGCTGCGGATTCATATTTGCCTGTAATTTTCTTTTGGCTTCCAAAACAGCCGTCATCTGTTCCGTCAGACGCTTTGTAGAAGATTGCAGTGCAAACTGCTCTAAACGATTTCGTTCGTTCAGATGGACAACCTGGTCTTGTTTCCCAAGCTGAATATATAGTAAATCTTTAAAAATAAGAAGTAATAGATCCAAGCCGCGATCAATCTGCTCTTTTTCTTTAAAGTGCAAGAACCAATCCTCCTGCAGGGCAACCATCGCCTCAAGCGGATTCTTCTTCACCACTTCATATAATTTTAACACTATTTTTTGTGCTTGTACAAACCAATCATCAGAACTATATTGCAAAGCCTCATCCAAATTATTGGTAATTTGTGCAAGTAATGGTGCCTGGGCAGGATCCACTCCATTATTTTTTAATTGCTGAATCATTTCTGCAGGAGATAATGGTTTAAAAGAAATGGTCTGGCAGCGGGATAGAATAGTAGGAAGCATCTGCTGCGACTGCTCGGTAATAAGCACAGCGGTCGTCTCTGCATGGGGTTCCTCCAGGAATTTAAGCAAACTGTTGGCAGCGTTAACTGTCATTCTATCAGCATGTACAATCACATAAAGCTTGCGTTTAGATTCCACCCCGGTCTTTGAAAACTCTTCCTGCAGGCTTTGAATCTGACTTTTTTTGATAGAAAGCCCGTCCGGCTCAAGGATATGAACATCAGGGTGATTGCCGCTGTTGATCCTCTTACAGTTTGAACATGTTTCACATGGAACATACCCATCAAGCGGCTCAAGACAGAATCGGCTTTTCGCCAAAAGCATGCTTGCTTCCCGCTTTCCCGTTCCTTTCATCCCTTCAAATAAGTAGGCGTGGGCCAGCCGATCCTTCTCTATGCTATTTTTAAACATTTTCAATACAACTGGCTGTATGACCTCCAGCTGTTCCCACGTTTTTCCCACAATGATCACTCACTTACATATATATATTTATTAAAAGTCCCTTAATCTCGCCGACTTTCCCCAGTATATCGATAGATGATTCTTCTTTTTTCATTAGTTCATCCGTCAGCTCTGACAGCTTTTCATCAACCGTTTCTACTACTTTCAGAGACCGGCCCTGTCCATGCTGGTTCCAGCTGTGCGATTGCTTCAGCTCCATCCCAAAGTCAACGGCTTCCTTCACAAACCGCTTCACAAGCGTTTTAAATTTGGCTAAATCCTTAAAGGTTCTGGAGCGCGCCAGCCGTTCTCCAGCGGCATCTATATCCTTCAACAGACCCTGAAGCTGAGAAGCCTGCATTTTCTGGTCCTGCTTCTGTACCATTTCAGAAAATTTAACGCCGCTTCCGGCCGCCTGCTTCTGCTCATTGCGGACATTTTCCATCTTGAGCCGAAGTTCCTGATTAATTTTCATACCTAATCCTCCGCAAAGGGTATTAAGCTCCCTTTGTATTTATTAAAAATGGTGGAATTGTTCAACCGGCAGGACAAATACCGTCGCACCGCCAACTTCGACTTCTACAGGGTAAGGCACATAAGAATCCGCATTTCCGCCCATTGGCGATACAGGTGCTACCAGCTGATCTCTAGCTCTGCAATTTTCTTTAATTATCTGCAGGGCTCTCTCCACACGGATATCCTCTGTCCCAATCATGAACGTTGTATTGCCTGATTTCAAGAATCCGCCCGTGCTGGCCAATTTTGTCGCACGAAAATTATTGTCAACCAACGCATTCATTAGCTTATTGCTGTCCTGATCCTGAATGACTGCCAGAATTAATTTCATAAGCCCATCCCCTTTACAAGTTTTTGATCCGTTTTATCTTACTTTTATTATATCAATTATTTTATCTTCAAGCAGAAATTAAGGGAATACCGGAAAAATTATTTTGAAAACTGGCTAGCAAGTTTATTAAAAAAGCCTTAAAGAGATATAATCTTTAAGGCGAATTTTTATATTAGTTCTTTCAGCTTGCGCTCCGCCTGCTGATACACTTCCTCCACTGGCCTCGATGCATCGATTTTAGTGATGCGCTCCGGGTAAAGCTCCATTAGCTTCAAATAGCCTTCCCGCACTTTGTGGTGAAAGTCGAGCTTTTCCAGGTCCAGGCGGTTCACTTCCCGGCCTTTATGCTGATTGATTCGGTCCAGCCCATCCTCCGGTTCAATATCAAAATACAGCGTCAGTTCAGGCATCATGCCTTCAATGGCAAAGCTGTTTATAGAGTATACTTCATCAACGCCGAGGCCCCTTGCATAGCCCTGATAAGCAAGTGAACTATCAATAAACCGATCACATAATATGATGAATCCCTTATCCATCGCTGGCTTTACTTTTTCAGCCAGGTGCTGCCTTCTGGCTGCAGCATATAGCAGTGCCTCTGTTCTTGGATCCATCTTTGTATTATTTTTATCAAGTATGACACTTCTGATCTGCTCTGCAATCTCAATTCCGCCAGGCTCTCTTGTCTGAAGAACCTGATAGCCTTCCTTTGTCAGATTGCTTGCCAGCATATCAATAATCGTTGTTTTTCCGGCACCCTCAGGTCCTTCGACCGTAATAAACTTACCTTTTTTCATTTTACTTCCTCCAGCTGCTGTTATACATCCTGATAAACGTGAATGCTGCCTCTTTTTATATTTTCCCCACTTTGGAACCGTGCTCCGGCCATAATTTGAAATCTTATGTTTGCTATGTCTTCCCCTTCTATGATTTCACCAGGGAATAATAGCGGAATGCCTGGCGGATAAGGAGTTACCTGCTGTGCACATATTTTGCCGGCGGCCTCTTCCAGAGCCACCGTTTTAATGGCGCGACGTTCTTGTTCCTTTTGCTCCAGGGCAAGGCCAGAGACAGGCCTTTTACTGAAAGGGATTTTATCATGGCGGTCTGCAGGTCCATATGATTTCAACTCTTCTTCCAAGCAGTGAATAACCCGTTCTAATGGATAATCCATATCTTTTTTTAAAAGAGGCAAAACAAATAGGACATTATCTGGATCTGCCATTTCTGTAAAAATCCCGTGCTTCTCCAGAAGAATCTGCAGTTCAAACCCGCTAAGAACGGTTTCCGACTGGATGGTCACTTTTAAAGGGTCACCGTTTTGATGTTCAAAATTCAAAACTTTAATTCCTGTTACCTTACTTAGTTTCTTCCTGAACTGCCTGATTTTTTCAAGCAGTACTTCCTCATCCTTTGCCGAAAAGGAACCTAAATAGGCTCTTGCCAAATCAAGAGATGCCATAATGAGATAGGAAGGGCTGCTTGATTGGAGAACCCCCAGAAATTTGGACACTCTTTCTTCCTTTATTAAATGGCTATTAAAATGCAGATAAGCCCCCATCGTCATAGCAGGCAGAGTCTTATGTGCGGATTGTACAACCAGATCTGCCTGAAGCTGAACGGCCGAAGCAGGAAAATCTTTTCCCCCGATCAAATGTGCTCCATGTGCTTCATCCACCAGTATGGGGATTCCATGATTATGAGCGTACTCAATAATGCTTTCAAGGTCAAACACCATTCCGTAATAATTAGGATAGGTTAAGACAAGGGCTTTTGCTTCCGGATTTTGTCTGATTGCCTCTTTAACGGTCTCTAAAGCTACTCCCCCGGCAACGCCCCACTCTTCATTAAATTCAGGCGCTAAAAAGACAGGCTTAGCCTTAGCCAATGTAATGCCATTAAGAATGGACTTATGACAATTCCGCTGGACAAGTACAGTCTCATTTTCCTTTGCGGCTGACATGACCATGGCGAGATTTCCTGAGGTCGATCCGTTAACAAGGAAAAAGCTTTTTGGAACACCATACAAATCGGCAAGCAGCTTTTGCGCCTCCAAAATGACTCCTTCAGGAGAATGCAAATCATCCAGTCCGCTGAGCTCAGTAGCATCGAGCTTTAAAATATCTTTAAAATATTCTGCTCCCTCACCGCCTGAAAGTTGACCGTTCTTATGTCCCGGCACATGAAAAGATACCGGCTGATGTGAAGCATGTTTTTTTAATTGATCCCATAATGGAGTCTGTTCGTGATTCATATCTTCATCACTTTCCTAAGATTCTTCTCTTATTTTAACAAATCAAGTATACGCTTGCTATAAAAGAAACATGAGGGCGATATCTGCGCCAGTCCCTGAATCATCAGGCAAATTTATGAAAGAAATCCTTTATAGACATACACCCAAATTAGATTTCCATCATACAATATTAATCAAGTAACCTCAAAAAACCCGCCAATGAATATTCGAAAAATTGTATACAATACCATTGATCTGGGCAGAATAAGTGTATGGAGGTGGAGTGATTGGGTTCGCTATTAGCAAAAAAACATGCAGGGGAAGAATGTGTCATATGCGAGCAGGAAAAAACCAGGGGAATACATCTATACACTTCTTTTATCTGCACAGATTGTGAAAAAGATTTAATCACCACGGATACAAGCAATCCAAAATATAATTATTACTTAAAGAAACTGCGGAAAATAACCATGCCGGAGATATTTTCTTAAAATGTAAGCCCTTTGATAAGGGGCTTTTTATTTTATGCGGGTTTCTTGGGCCTACCCAGCCAGCATGGCGGGCAGTTTATCTAATATGTTTTTGTTTTTATCTAGCAGGAATTCGATTTTATCTCGCATATATTGAAGTTTATCACACCTTTTGGCACAATCCATCTTTGGTGAGAACGGATTTGACTTTTAAAAAGATGATGCAATAAGGAGTGGCGCATATCATGAAAAAGTGGCGCATTTGTTGACCGATGTGACGCAAATATCTATTTTCCATTAAAAAGAAGAGTCCTAATAAAATATTGGGTACCGTAACTCATCCAAGCACACAAAAAAGAGCACCCATCAGGTGCTCTTTCATATGCCCGGCAGCGTCCTACTCTCACAGGGGGACAGCCC
>NZ_JAFKOJ010000018.1 GCF_017303275.1 Bacillus sp. NTK034
ATCCTGCCCCCGCAATCTGGTCCGGTAGTTCAGTTGGTTAGAATGCCTGCCTGTCACGCAGGAGGTCGCGGGTTCGAGTCCCGTCCGGACCGCCATTTTCTAATATTAAAAACGTCAAACGAAACCTGGTTTCGTCTTTTTTTTATTCTTTTTTATCCTAAGCTCATATTTCATTAATAATGAAAATAGCTTACTTTGCCCATTGCTGCAAAATAAGGTAAACTACATATAGATTATTCTCCTTAGGATTTATCCTAAGGTTTTTTTTCTTTATAGATTAGACCATAAAAGGTGATGAAACATATGAGTCAGTTTGAGTTTATCTCAAAGAAGCCAGAGGATACGATGGCGTTTTCGGAAAGGCTGGGCAGCCTGCTCCAGCCGGGGGATGTCCTTGCTCTGGAAGGAGATTTGGGCGCAGGAAAAACGACATTCACCAAGGGGCTGGCAAAAGGACTTAATATTACCCGTAATGTAAATAGCCCCACTTTTACGATAATTAAAGAATACCAAGGAAGATTGCCCCTGTATCATATGGATGTATACAGAGTTGAAGATTCTTTTGAGGATTTGGGGTTTGATGAATATTTTGAAGGCAATGGGGTCACAGTTGTAGAATGGGCTCATCTAGTTAAAGAACAGCTTCCCGAAGAGTTATTGACGATTTATTTATATCTTGATGATAATGACTCAAGAAAGCTTGTCCTGGAACCCCAGGGAAAAAGATATGAGGAATTGTGTAAGGAGATTATGTTATGAAGGTTTTAGCCATTGATACATCCAATTACCCTTTGGGAGTAGCTCTTCTGGATGGTGATCAGGTTATAGGCGAGTATATTACCAATGTAAAAAAGAATCACTCTGTCCGTGTTATGCCGGCTATTGATATATTAATGAAAGATTGTGGTGTTACGCCAGCTGAGATAGATAAAATTGTTGTTGCGAAAGGACCTGGCTCCTATACAGGCGTCCGTATTGGGGTTACCATTGCAAAAACTCTGGCCTGGACTTTAAATAAGCCGCTGGTTGGGGTATCCAGCCTGGAAATTTATGCGGCTTCGGCCGGCAGATACTTTAATGGCGTCATATCTCCTCTGTTTGATGCACGAAGAGGGCAAATATATACTGGCCTGTATCAATATAAGGAAGGGAAATTAGAGTCTCTTATGAAAGACCAGCTCCTTCTTGCAAAAGATTGGGCATCAATGCTTTCTGAACAGAAAGAGAAGGTCCTTTTAATGGGGAATGATTTGCCTTTACATAAAGAGGTATTCGCAGAATCCCTTAAAGACCGGGCTGTGTACGCTTCGCCTGCAGAACATAATCCAAGGCCAGCCGAACTTGCCTTATTAGGCAGAGACCGAGAGCCTGAGGAAGTTCACACTTTTGTTCCTAATTATATTAGGATTGCGGAAGCTGAAGCTAATTGGATAAAAGCAAACCAAGAAAAAAAGCTATAGTGATGAGGAAGCGAACGTATGAATAAATCCTTAACTTTCCGTTTTATGAATGAAGAGGATATTGATGATGTTTTGGAAATAGAGCATAAGTCCTTTGCCACACCCTGGAGCAGGGAAGCCTTTTTTAACGAATTAACACAAAATCAGTTTGCTTTGTATGTTGTTTTAGAAGGAGAAAATAAAGTAATAGGCTACTGTGGAGCATGGATCGTCGTGGACGAAGCTCATATCACAAATGTTGCGCTGCTCCCTGAATATCGCGGGAGAAAGCTTGGAGAAGCTCTGATGCGAAAGTTAATAGAGATTGCGTCTGAAATGGGGGCCATCACGATGACTCTGGAAGTAAGGGTATCTAACTTCACAGCTCAGTCCTTGTACCGAAAGCTTGGTTTTCAAAATGGAGCCATTAGGAAGAACTACTATACTGATAATCAAGAAGATGCTTTAGTAATGTGGGTGAATTTATAATGAAAAAAGATCAATGGATCATGGGAATTGAGACAAGCTGTGATGAAACTGCTGTTGCCATCATTAAGAATGGCCGTGAAATCTCAGCCAATATAGTTGCATCCCAAATAGAGAGCCATAAACGTTTTGGAGGAGTAGTTCCGGAAATAGCTTCCCGCCATCATGTTGAACAGATAACGATAGTGCTGGAAGAAGCATTATATAAGGCTGGCATCACAAATTCTGATCTTTCAGCAATTGCTGTGACTGAAGGACCTGGCCTTGTAGGCGCGCTGCTGATCGGGGTTAATGCCGCTAAAGCGGTTGCTTTTGCTCATGGTATTCCTCTTGTAGGCGTGCATCATATTGCTGGACATATTTATGCCAATCGATTGGTTGAAGAAATGGAATTTCCATTACTATCCCTGGTAGTCTCTGGCGGACATACAGAACTGGTCTATATGAAGGAGCATGGCCATTTCGAAGTGATTGGAGAGACAAGGGATGATGCTGCAGGAGAGGCATATGATAAAGTTGCCCGGACATTAAATCTGCCATATCCAGGCGGTCCTCACATTGACAGACTCGCTCATGAAGGGAACCCAACGATTCAGCTGCCGAGAGCATGGCTGGAAGAAGGTTCATACGACTTTAGCTTCAGCGGCTTAAAATCTGCCGTTATCAACACTGTTCACAATGCTGAGCAGCGTGGTGAGGCCATTGTGCCGGAAGATCTTGCCGCAAGCTTTCAGGAAAGTGTTATTGATGTCTTAGTAACGAAAACAGAAAGAGCCGTTGAAGAATATCGGGTGAAGCAGCTGCTGCTCGCAGGCGGAGTTGCGGCGAATAAAGGACTTCGGTCCTCTTTGGAAAAGAAGTTTGGGGGCAAAGCGGATATAAAGCTTATTATTCCTCCATTATCTTTATGCACAGATAATGCAGCGATGATTGGTGCAGCAGGAAGTGTGCTGTTCGAAAAAGGACAATTCGCCGGTCTTGATTTAAATGCCAATCCCGGTTTAGACATCACTATCCACAATGATAAATAAATTAGTAAAAAGTCCCCGACCGAAGAGGGGACTTTTTCTGTGGATAAAATCATTTATTTCAGAATTTTATGTTGATTATGTGGATAAAATCAGTTCGTTTTGTGGATAATGTGGAAAAGTCTGTGGAGAGTATATATAACTGCGTTTTTCTTGTGTTTATCTCTGTGGATAATAAAAAAGACTGGCAGTGACTATTCTACCAGTCTAAAAGTTATGAATTTTCCTTTATTAATCATCAGCTAAAAGTGCCCATTCTTCCATCAACTCTTCCAGCTTTGCTTTTGCTTGATCAGTTTCATTTGTAATGCCCATCACTTTTTCATGGTCTTGATAAACATTCGGATCACAGAGAAGCTGATCATTCATACCAATTGCTTTCTCCAATGCTTCTATTTGCTCTTCAATTTCTTCCATTCTTCTTTTTCGCTGTCGTTCGAGCTTTTTGGCTTCTTTATCATGCTGATAATTATTTTTGTCCTGCTTAACAGGTTGTGATGGAGAGGATTCAACTTGCTCATTAAGTGTAAGCAATTCCTCCTGTTCCTGCTTTTTTTCCACATAATAATCATAATCGCCAAGATACTCTGTTGCACCACTACTGGAAAGTTCAACTACTTTTGTTGTGATTCTGTTGATAAAATATCGGTCATGAGATACAAAGAGAATCGTTCCGGGATAATCAATCAATGCATTTTCAAGAATTTCTTTGCTATCCAGGTCCAAATGGTTTGTTGGCTCGTCGAGGATTAAGAAATTGGCTTTCTGCATCATAAGCTTCGCAAGTGCAAGACGAGCCTTTTCACCGCCGCTCAGTGTTGAAACAGTTTTAAGAACATCATCACCAGAGAAAAGAAAGTTCCCAAGTATTGTCCGAATTTCCTTTTCCGGTTTAAGAGGGTATTCATCCCATAATTCGTTCAGGACTCTTTTGTTGCTGGTGAGTTCCGCCTGTTCCTGGTCATAGTAGCCAATTATCACATTGGAACCGTACTGAATCTCCCCAGAAAAAGAAGGGATTTTTTTGATGATGGTTTTAAGCAGAGTGGATTTGCCAATACCATTAGGCCCAACAAGTGCTATGCTGTCTCCTTTTGCCAGTCGCAGTGAAATATTTCCGCTCACTTTCTTTTCATAGCCTATAGCAAGAGAATGAATATTTAAAACCTCATTGCCAGATTGCCGTTCAATGTCAAAGCCAAAAGAAGCCGATTTCTCGTCTCCAAGCGGCCTGTCCATCACCTCCATTCTTGCCAGCTGCTTTCTGCGGCTTTGCGCCCTTTTGGTTGTGGAGGCCCGGGCAAGGTTTCGCTGGATAAAATCCTGCAGCTTAGCGATCTCTTCCTGCTGTTTCTCGAATTCCTTCATTTCTCTTTCAAAATTCGCGGCTTTTTGATCCAGATATGAACTGTAGTTGCCAGGATACTTTCTTATTTGGCGGCGGGAAATCTCGTAAACCTGGGAAACGACCTTATCAAGGAAATAGCGGTCATGGGAAACGATTAGAATGGCGCCATTGTATCCTTGCAGGTATTGTTCGAGCCATGATAATGTTTCAATATCCAGGTGGTTGGTAGGCTCGTCAAGTATTAAGATATCAGGCTTTGTCAGCAAAAGTTTACCAAGGGCCAATCTGGTACGCTGTCCGCCGCTCAATGATGAAATTTTAGTGTCATAGCCCATTGAGCTGAAGTTGAGTCCGTGGAGAATGGAACGGATATCTGCCTCATATTGATAGCCGCCATTTTCTTTGAAATCAACCTGAAGCTTGTCGTATTCTTTTAAGATGCGTTCATAGGCATCAGAGTTATTTAGGATATCAGGGTCTGCCATTTGTTCTTCAAGGCTGCGAAGCTGTTTTTCCTGCTTCTGCAGATGACTAAAAACAGTCAGCATTTCATCCCAAATGGATAACTCTGATTCCAGGCCGGTATTTTGTGCAAGATAGCCAATTGTTACTTCCTTCGGCTTTATAATCTCACCGGAGTCATACGTCATTTGTCCGGCAATAATTTTTAAAAGGGTGGATTTTCCTGCACCATTGCGCCCAACAAGGGCAATCCGGTCCCTGGTTTGTACTTCAAGCTTTATATTCGATAAAATGGGATCAGCGCCAAAATTTTTTGTCAGCTGATTGACTTGTAATAATATCATGTTCTTTCACCTCGGGTATAGAGTAAGTGTAACTCATTCATATATGTTCGGCAATAAAGGGGACAGGACTTAAGCCTGACTGCAGGGCATTAAATCAAGACAAAAGGCAAATAAATATGTGAGGAACCATACAATGCACATACAAAGTAACAGAAAAATAGTGTATGATTTTGAAGAGAGGTGTTTTTGAATGGCGGATTTTACTCATTTTAATCAAGAGGGAAGGGCAAAAATGGTGGATGTCAGCGATAAGCCTGAGACGTCACGGACAGCCATCGCTCAATCAAGTATTGCTGTTAATCAGGAGATATACGAGAAGATAACATCCAACTCCATGAAAAAAGGGGATGTACTCGCTGTTGCACAAACTGCAGGCATTATGGCGAGCAAGAAAACATGGGACATTATTCCGATGTGCCATCCGCTCCCGCTAAAGGGTGTGGACATTTCATTTTCATGGAAAGCGGAATCGGAAGAGTATGTTCTTATCGTTACTGCTTCTGTAAAAACGAAGGGAAATACGGGTGTGGAAATGGAAGCGTTAACAGCTGCTTCGGTCTGTGCACTGACCGTATATGATATGTGCAAGGCTGTAGATAAAGGAATGGTGATTGGGCCAACCTTTTTAATAGAGAAAACAGGCGGAAAAAATGGAGACTTTAAAAGAAGTTAATTCATCATAAGAAATGGGGATGGACGAATGGCCAATGAACCAATTAAGATACCGCAGGCAACAGCTAAACGGCTGCCTTTATATTACCGCTTTCTAAAAAATCTTCACTCATCAGGCAAACAAAGAGTCTCTTCAGCAGAATTGAGTGAGGCCGTAAAAGTGGATTCTGCTACAATCCGCCGCGACTTTTCGTATTTTGGTGCGTTAGGGAAAAAAGGATATGGGTATAATGTGAATTACCTGCTGAGCTTCTTTCGGAAGACTCTTGACCAGGATGAGCTGACTAAAGTAGCTTTGGTCGGGGTAGGCAATTTAGGAACAGCCTTTCTTAACTATAATTTTCTTAAAAATAATAATACTAAAATAGAAGTAGCTTTTGATGTTGATGAGAGTAAGGTTGGCACGAAAATCGGCGATGTGCCGGTCCATCATATGGATGACCTTGAAGAAGTTATTGTAAATAATAATATTCAAGTGGCAATTTTAACAGTGCCGGCACCGCCTGCCCAGTCTATTACCGATCGGATGGTGAATGCGAAAATAAAAGGAATCCTAAATTTTACACCTGCGAGGCTCACTGTGCCAGCCTCGATTCGTATCCATCATATCGATCTGGCAGTGGAATTACAGTCACTGGTTTATTTTCTGAAAAATTATCCTGAAGAAGTGTAAAAAAATGAGCCTTTTGCGGGCTCATTTTTTCATTTTATTTTTCAATTTAAAATGCAGGCCAACCATCCGCAGACCGGTGCCAAAATCGAATGTGGCAATTATGATCAGAAAATAAGTAAAGAAACCCCAGGTTTCTTCACGCTGGATATTCTGTATTGCTATAAAGGTGAAAAGGCATCCGAGAAGGATGTAAATAAAGCCTGAAAACAAAGGTGTACTTCTCATCAAAATCCCCCAGTAAATTTAAAACTCTGCACAGCATTCCACTAAGCTAGAAAAAGCTGATAAAGCTCTGCATTTTTTCCATTTCTTCTAACCATTTTTGCATATTATCCTGATTCAGCTGGATAACTGCAACAAAGGTGTTCATCGCCACATGGGCAAAAATCGGCACAATAATCCGCTTCGTCTTGACGTATAAAAAGGCAAAGGTGAACCCCATTGCCGAGTACAGCAGTACATGTTCAGGCTCAAAATGGGCAAGTGCAAAAATGACTGAGCTGATCAGGGCCGAAAGGAAGAAGTTGAAGCGCTTATGGAGAGAACCGAAAATAATTTTTCTAAAGACGATTTCCTCAAGGATTGGCCCGATGACCGAGCTGATTAATATAACGATTGGCGATGCCTCAATGATCCGGATAATCTGCTGCGTATTTTCAGATCCCATTTCAATGCCAATCATATTTTCAATGCTTGCAGCGGTAGCTTGAGCGATCATGGCCAAAAATATGCCGCCTATTGCCCAGCCCACTGAGCTTGCTGCGGGAGATGCATCCCTATCCAGGCCTCTTTTCATCTCTTTTCTTAATAATAGAAGCGTAATGATCAGTGTGACTGTAAAACTGATGACAAGCCAGTAGGCTACAGCCAGGATCTGCATGTTTTCGGGATTCTGTCCAAGGGCATCTGCAATAAATAACACAAGCGGAACGCCAAACAAACTGGACAGCTGCATAGCAATATAAGCTATTAATATAAACCAATATTCCTTCTTCAAAATGTTATACTCCTTAATCTGAATGTTGGAAAACAAGTCCTAAAGCCATTGTACTCTTAAAAAGGAGCGGGTTTCAAATATCAGCATCAAAGCAGCAAAATACCATGTTTAAAGTGAAGAGCTTCGAAGTATACTTAAGTGGTTGTCTGTGTCGAAAAATAGCGTGTATCGGCGGGTAAAATTTTTTCTAAAAAATTTAAGCTTCACCCTTGCAAATAGATATAAGATTCATTAATATAATAATTGTGTTAGCACTCATACAGAGAGAGTGCTAATAAATAAAAATATTTACATATTATTTGAGGAGGTTGTTTCACTTGTTAAAGCCACTAGGTGATCGAATCATTATCGAGCTTGTTGAAACTGAAGAAAAAACTGCAAGCGGCATCGTACTGCCGGACACTGCTAAAGAGAAGCCTCAAGAAGGTAAAGTTGTAGCTGTGGGAACTGGCCGCGTTCTTGAAAATGGCGAGCGTGTTGACCTTGAAGTTGCTGACGGCGACCGTATCATCTTCTCAAAATATGCTGGTACTGAAGTGAAGTACGAAGGCAAAGAATATTTAATTTTACGCGAAAATGACATTCTTGCTGTAATTGGCTAATCGCCATCAAGCGAAGATTATTAAAAGATAAAGCTAAAATTTTTGAGGAGGTTTTTATCAATGGCTAAAGAGATTAAATTTAGTGAAGAAGCTCGCCGCGCGATGCTTCGCGGTGTGGATTCCCTTGCAAATGCGGTAAAAGTAACTCTTGGACCTAAAGGACGCAACGTGGTTCTTGAGAAGAAATTCGGTTCTCCATTAATCACTAATGATGGTGTGACAATCGCAAAAGAAATCGAACTTGAAGATGCTTTTGAAAACATGGGTGCAAAGCTTGTTGCTGAAGTAGCAAGCAAAACAAACGATGTTGCCGGTGACGGTACCACAACTGCAACTGTTCTTGCTCAGGCAATGATCCGTGAAGGACTTAAGAATGTAACTGCAGGCGCCAACCCTATGGGCATCCGCAAAGGAATCGAAAAAGCTGTTTCTACAGCTGTTGAAGAGTTAAAAGCTATTTCAAAGCCAATTGAAAATAAAGAATCCATCGCACAGGTTGCTGCAATCTCTGCTGCTGACAATGAAGTTGGCCAGCTGATTGCTGAAGCAATGGAGCGCGTTGGCAACGATGGCGTTATTACAATTGAAGAATCTAAAGGATTCACAACTGAGCTTGATGTAGTAGAAGGTATGCAATTCGACCGCGGATACGCTTCTCCATACATGGTTACAGATTCTGATAAGATGGAAGCGGTTCTTGAAAACCCTTATATCTTAATCACTGATAAGAAGATCACAAGCATCCAGGAAATCCTTCCTGTACTTGAGCAGGTTGTACAGCAAGGCAAGCCTTTATTGCTTGTAGCTGAGGATGTTGAAGGTGAAGCACTTGCTACACTGGTAGTGAATAAGCTTCGTGGAACTTTCAACGCGGTAGCAGTAAAAGCTCCTGGCTTCGGTGACCGCCGTAAAGCTATGCTTGAAGATATCGCGATTCTGACTGGCGGTGAAGTAATCACTGAAGAGTTAGGCCGTGACCTTAAATCTGCTACAATCGACTCTTTAGGACGCGCTTCAAAAGTGGTTGTTTCAAAAGAAAACACTACGATCGTTGAAGGTGCAGGGGACAGCGCGCAAATCGGCGGCCGTGTGAACCAGATCCGCACTCAAATGGAAGAAACTACTTCTGAATTTGACCGCGAGAAATTACAAGAGCGCCTGGCTAAGCTAGCTGGCGGTGTGGCCGTGGTTAAAGTTGGTGCTGCGACTGAAACTGAATTGAAAGAGCGCAAGCTTCGCATCGAAGACGCCCTTAACTCTACACGTGCTGCTGTAGAAGAAGGCATCGTTTCCGGTGGTGGAGTTGCCCTTCTAAACGTATACAACAAAGTGGCTGCTATCCAGGCTGATGGCGATGAAGCTACAGGAATCAACATCGTATTGCGTGCGATGGAAGAGCCTGTACGCACAATTGCACACAATGCAGGCCTTGAAGGTTCTGTAATTGTTGACCGCTTAAAGCGCGAAGCAGTTGGAACAGGCTTCAACGCTGCTACTGGCGAGTGGGTAAACATGATCGAAGCTGGTATCGTTGACCCAACTAAAGTAACTCGTTCAGCTCTTCAAAACGCTGGATCTGTTGCAGCTATGTTCTTAACTACTGAAGCAGTAGTTGCTGACAAGCCAGAAGAAAATGCTGGCCCTGCAATGCCTGATATGGGCGGTATGGGTGGAATGGGCGGCATGATGTAATTTAAAGCGTTGAATCCAACGTTTTAAAGCATCTTCCTCCAGAACATAGGGACAGGTTACATGTCCCGCTGATCCCTAAAATGCTTATAACTCAAACAAAAAAGGAATTCCTATTCGGGAATTCCTTTTTTATTTATTCTTTATCCGAACCCCCGCCAAATGTTTCGGGAATCATAGTGAAGCCTTCAATCACGGTATCTTCTTCCACCTCGATCATCAGGTAACGCTTGCCATCAAAATGGACTTGTTTGACATATCTCAGGTCTTGCGGGCAGATGGATATGTTGGCTGCCTTCGTGCTGATTTTTATTGATTTTGAATTGTATTTGGGCAGGACGCTGCTTGCCTTTATTTCATATTTGTCATCATCGATGATTTTTTGATAAGCAGATTGGACCTTTTCTGAATTAATATCTTCGAGACCGCTCACCTTTAAAACACGTTCTACGTCTTTGGAATCCAGCTTCGGCGGTTCATCCTCTTCGTTTTCCACGATCATCCGGTTAATCTCTTCATATACGCTGGAAAGTGTTGATGTGCTTAGCTGATCTCCTGTTACGTCTTTAATAATTTCCTCAAAAACGATTTTATCATCCTGCGCCGTCATCGTTTCTTCCCCGTTTAAAACGTCCTCTATGAACAGGTGGTCGGGCTCATGGACCTTGCCTGCTGAATACAAGACATGATTGACATCAGCAGCATGATCGGTGAAGCAAGGAAATAGGAACCCTGAAATTGGTGCTTTGAGGTTGATAATCGGATCAACAGTAAAATGATACTTAAATTCCTTTTCTACATAGTCAAAAAGCAGTTC
Source organism: Bacillus sp. NTK034 (assembly GCF_017303275.1). Classification (GTDB taxonomy): domain Bacteria; phylum Bacillota; class Bacilli; order Bacillales; family Cytobacillaceae; genus Cytobacillus. Next base: position 10,558 of record NZ_JAFKOJ010000018.1, read on the forward strand.
TTTCTTCGGTTCCTGCGTGTTATTTATGCTGCAGAGAATAAAGGGATGAGAATATACGGCATCGCTTTCACTTTCCTCGGCTTCTGCATTGCGGCGTTTCATTGGCTTAAGATATTCCCCGCGAATGAACGTAACGACAATATCCTTTTCATATTGCCGGATTCCCAGAATTTTGCCGACTATCTGAAGCATTTGATCCATCCAGCCTTCAGCATCACTGCTTAGCAATCCTTGATGCAGGATGAGCTGACTGCTGTTTTCGGCATCCCGCTGAAACTTTAATTCAAAGAGCTTTTCATCCAATTGGCCGCCCAGCAGCTTTTTGAAGTTATCCATAAACAGCTCCTGCTGATCCTGGTCCAGTATTTCAAAGGGCTGGCTCTCATAATGATAAATCTCGCTTGATTCCTTCATAATATAGACATTAAAAATATCTGAGATCTTTAGTAAGTCATTATTTAACTTAAATTGTTTCCGAATCTGTGCGATGTCTTTCTTGTTCACGGTTAAAATCCACTCCTAAGCTGCCCAATATGCATATTTACTAGAATAACAAAATACATCAGCTCTATAAATTATTATTTATTTTCGTTTTTTGATAAGGGTTTTTTAATGGAGATTTGAAAGAGGGGAGGTGACTGTAGAATCCTGATATTTTGGCAGCATTGAGGGTATAAAAAGAGACTTCCCATAAGTTGAGCAATACTTGTGTGAAGCCTCTTATTTTATGAAAAAGGGTTGTTGAACTATCACACGGCAGCTGTGCTAAGGCATTCTTTTTTGTGCACCGCTCTGTATACCCCTGGAAAGCAGCCGATCCGATTCATCTAAAAATTGCACGGATTGTCGCGTTGTTTCTTCGTTTTGCAGCAATACAGATTTATACGTCTCTGTCACCTGCTGAAGCTGCCTATTTAAAACATTCAATTTATTGATGAAATCAAGGACATTATTCTCCCCAATAGTGGATGGAAGGAATGGCTGGAGCCCGTTAGCGGAGGCTTGAAGTTTAGAGAGTGCCTGTTCTATTTCGCTTATCCTTAGCTTAATCTCAGTATCCATTCTCAGTACCTCCTCATTATTTCTTCGACCTCTCTGCTGCAAGCTGTGCTTCCAGGGAAGCGATCGTTTGTTTGATAGAATCGATTTCCTGCTGGATCTGCTGCTGCTTCCGGCTTATGGCTGAAAACACTTCATGAAACTGATTTGATTCAAGGTCAGTGTAACTCGTAAGCATTTGTTCAAACCGGATATCCTCAAATTCATCTGCCAGCTTTCCCTGCCAGGTAAAAGGGGAAAGATCAGGCTTTGTGACGGTATGCCGATAGTGGTTAAACTCCTGCTGTTTTCCTTGGAGCTCTCCCTCACAGGCCAGCAGTCTCTGCTGATCACTTTGTTTCTTCGCCAATAAACTGTAGTAATATCCTAAAGACATGAATATTCACCTCTATATACTGCCATTTTCATATTATTAAACCGGAAAAAAGAATCCATTTTACTATATCACAGGGAAATAATGTAATAATGATACATTTTCCTTATTTTAGTCATTCTGTCGATGGGTATATATTACTGTTTTATACAAAAGTGTAAAAATAATCCTATTCGTAATAAAATTACTCTAATTTTTAGTGTAAAGTATAGATTATGGAAAATTCTAGTGAGGAGCTCTCTGAAGCGCCTCTATTCCAGTTGTCGAATGGCAGGAGGCGATTTATACTGAAGGTATTAGATACGAGTGAGTTGCATAGCCGATTGAAGGAGCTTCAACCCAGTCTGCACTCCTTAGAAGAGCAGATAAGAAACATTGCGCGTGATGTAGAAGGTATTACCTCGCTTGAGGACTCCTTTCGGGGAGAGGGAGCAGCCGCTATTCAGGCTTTCTTCCAGGAATGTCATTCTCCTTTTCTCTTATTTTTTGAAGGTTTTCTTGCAGACTATCAAAATACTTTAAAAAGAATAGCTTCTTCCCTTCAGATGCTCGAGCCGGCAAGCAATGGATTCATCCGTCAGAACTTTTTGGATGGAGAAGCGGCACAGGGCCTGGTGAAAACAGAATTTATCACTAATAGCCTAACGGAAGAGACCAATGCGGTATTACAGAAAGTTTCTGATATTGTCAGTCTCCCTCACCTGCAGGATGGGGAGTTTTCGGCACATGTAAGGAGAGCGGAACTTCACCGGAGAAATACGGTTGATCATCTTATGACCTTTGACAGCCAGCAAACACTGGCTCTTGATCCAATTGAGCAGGATCTTCATCTGATGAAGACATACATCGATGGAATTTCCAGCCTCTTTCAGAGTGGAAATCTTAGCATTTCCGGATATTCCGTCAAGCAGCTTCACTCCAGTCCAATCTATGGAGAGCTTTTAGAAGGGATCAGGCATAAAGCAGGAAATTCCAGGCGTTCTCCGGAATTCTTTAAAGAACTCGGCGTAACGGCCCTGGGTCAGATTCTGCCGCCTGGTGCTTATTCCATCTGGGCTATCTGGCAGAGTACCTACGAAAGAAAGACCATCCACTATCAGTTAAGAGCATTGAAAGCTTTTGCAGAGCTAAACAGTAACGAAATCAGCCCGGAGGAAATCGCCACCCTGAGCGGCAGAGAGATCCTGACTGTTGATGTTATAGATGAGCATGGCATCGGCAGCCAGAATCAGGGCGGAAAGTTTCATCTGTATGAGGACGGCCGGATCGTCAGGAAATTCTATGGGGAAAAAGGAACAGTCTACGAATTCGTCGACTCCATTCCAGAAGACCGCGTGGGAGGAGTACGGGAATTGGACTCCATAGCTGACGGAACCCCGCTTGAAATACTCGAATACCTGTCGCTCGCGGCTGTTGTCCGAAAGCAAGGAACCAAGATCATACGGAAAAGCATCAATAGGGCCGACTTTGATGCGCTTGTAAGGATATTGAAAGAGGAAAAGGGCCATGTGGTCTTGCCGGGGAAGAAGGCTGGTAAGGGTAAAGATGTTAAGGTAACTAGTGAGGCTATAGATGATATTATTAGAGATGGTAGTCATATACTTAAAGGTGGAAAATTAAAACCTAATATTAAATATCAAGCAGGCGAATATGATTACCTATATAAAACAGATGAATCAGGAAGACTGACCGAGTTTAATGCGGGTGATTTAAAATTAACAGAACGTGATAATAGATTACCGCATAAGTCTAATACACCCGGAAAAGAACCCGGAGACCATGCAGGGCACTTAGCAGCAGATAGATTTGGAGGATCTCCAGATTTAGATAATCTTGTGTCTCAATCAAGTAGTGTTAATTTGAGTAAATATAAAAAATTAGAGAATCAATGGGCTAAAGCAATAGAAGAAGGAAAAGATGTTTCAGTTAATGTTAAAATTAATTACGAAGGAAATAGTTTAAGACCGAGCGGCTTTGATATAGAATATGAAATTGATGGTCGCATAAGGTTCATAAGTATAGATAACTAGAGGTGATTATGTGAAGTTATTTGAGGATTATTTTTCAGAAATACAAACAGACATGGTGGCTATTTGTTTAGAGTATGTCGAAAATAAAGCAGATGAAATCTTTATTTATTGTTCATATGAACCCGAAATGTATGTTTTTGATTTTTTCTATAGAATTAACGGAAAGATTGTCCATAAACATCAACTAAATGATGCTATAAAAGAGTTAGACAGTCAGCAATATCAAATTTACGATGTTTCGAGAGAAAGACAGAAGGCAGCATTAAAAATTGGTAATCAAAATTTAAAGCTAATCCATAAGAAATGTGAAGACTTCAATAAAGAAATGCCTACAGAGATGAAGTTATATTACAATGTAAAACAAAATAGTTTAAAAGGAAAATATAGATATGATTTAGTTTATACGAATGATGATGAACTATTGCCTGATGATATCTTTGATTTATGGTTCGAAGAAATGAAAAAAACTGATTTATAAAATCTGACCTTGAATGGCTTAATGCCTTTCAAGGTTTTTTATGCTTTTAACATATTAAGAAGCGGCACAGGGCCTGGTAAAAACAGAATCTATCACCAATAGCCTAACAGATGAGACCAATGCGGTGATGCAGAAAGTTTCTGATATTGTCAGTCTCCCCCACCTGCAGGATGGGGAGTTTTCGGCACATGTAAGGAGAGCGGAACTTCACCGGAGAAATACGGTTGATGATCTTATGACCTTTGACAGCCAGCAAACACTGGCACTTGATCCAATTGAGCAGGATCTTCATCTGATGCAGACATACATCGCTAAAATTTCCAGCCTCTTTCAAAGTGGAAATCTCAGCATTTCCGGCTATTCCGTCAAGCAGCTTCACTCCAGCCCCATCTATGGAGAGCTTTTACAAGGCATCAGGCATAAAGCAGGAAATTCTATGCGCTCTCCGGAATTCTTTAAAGAACTGGGCGAAACTGGCCTGGGTCAGATTCTGCCGCCTGGTGCTTATTCCCTTTGGGCTATCTGGCAGAGCACATATGAAAGAAAGACCATCCACTATAAGTTAAGAGCCTTGAAAGCTTTTAGCAGAGATGAACAGTAATGAAATTAGCCCAGAGGAATTCACCTCTTTGAGCGGACGAGAGCTCCTGACTGTTAAAGTCATAGATGAGCATGGCATCGGCAGTCAGAACCAGGGCGGCAAGTTCCATCTTTATGAAGACGGACGGATTGTCCGGGAATTCAATGGCGAAAAAGGAACAGCCTACGAATTCGTCGATTCCATTCCAGAAGACCGAGTGGGGGGAGTGCGGGAACTTGCCTCCATTGCCGACGGAACCCCGCTTGAAATACTCGAATACCTGTCGCTCGCAGCTGTTGTCCGAAAACAAGGTACCAAGGTCATACGGAAAAGCATCAATAAGGCCGACTTTGATGCGCTTGTCAGGATATTGAAAGAGGAAAAGGGTAATGTGGTCTTGCCGGGGAGGAAGGCTGGTAAGGGTACGGGTAATAAGATAGATTCTGATACAATAAAAAAATATATTAGAGATATAGAAGGACAAACAGGCAGAGAGTTACCTAAAAACCAAATAGAGAAGTTGAAGGAAGCCTTAAGAAATAAAGAATAAAAAAAAATGTCACCAATAGAACAGGCTAAGCATAGGGCAGAATTTGATAAAGTAAAAAATAAAGTAATCAAAGAGTGGGAAAAAAATACAGGCAAAAGTGGCCTGTGTATAATGAAAATGTTATTCAGAAAAAACAGGTAAAATAATTAGGAAAAAAGGAGATAAGTATGATGCTCATCATATAATTGAGAATACATTTGGAGGAGAACATGAATGGTGGAATATGCATCCTGCAAAATTCCCAAATGAGCATCAAGCTGGTATTCATGGAACAGGTTCACCAGCAAATTCGCTATTTAAAGGAGGTAAAAAATAATGGGCTACGAATCTATGAAAGCAAATCAAGAAAATAGTATTTATCGAGTAACTGAAAATGAAATAAAAGATGTTGAGAAGGAACTCGATTTAAAATTTCCTAAGGAGTTAGTTAATTTTCACATAGAGGTTGGCTACGGGTTTATTAAAGGTTCAGAGTTTAATATAAATCGTATTATGGATCCTTATTCCGTAAGAGATTTTCGATTAAGAGTTAACGATTTTGAGTTTTATCCTGACATAGAAATCTATGATGAATTTGAAAATAACAAACTAATATTTTTTGAAGGTAGTGAATCAGCTTTAATGTCAATTGAATTGAATGAAAAGAAAAGCAGTCCGGTTTACTATTATGATATTCAAATTGCGACTTCTCTTGAAGAATTTTTAAGAAAAATTGAAGAAAATGATAAATATTACTTGGAGTTACTAGTTGATGAAAAAACATAATAAAACGGACACCTTGATTGGCTAAATGCCTTTGAAGGTTTTTCTTTTAATATGCCCCTAACTTTCCCCCGCCAAATGTAGTGAATTTGCCCAAGCCAAACCCGTTTCCACGCATATACAATAATGTAGGCATATATATAGAGGAAATGGAGGTATGAACGGATGTACCCTTACAGAGGTCCTTACCAGCCGCAGGATCAGCGTTTTTTTGGATTCTTTGGTCTGCCCTTTTTAGGAGGGTTAGCAGGAGGTCTATTGGGCACCGCCTTATTCTACCCGCGTCCATATTATTGGTATCCTCCACCGCCGCCTTATTATTACCCGCGGCCTTGCTGTGGACCGGGATTTGGATATCCTTATTAATAGCTATCAGGGGGAGCTCTTTAAGAAATGCTTCCCTTTTTTCATGCCTGAAAGCACCAGAGTCATATTGCAGAGAAAAAGGCTTAAGGCAGCATAAATCTCCACATTAATTAAAGATAGTAATTAATAAAGAGTTTTTCTTTAAAGGTGAAGAACCTTTTTGGTTTGAAGAAAGAAGATTAGGGTTAAATATGAATATTATGGAATTATAGTGGGATAACTAATTTATCGATTTTTGCATGCTTAAGCAGCCTATGTTATCCTGAAAAACGTGTCTGCGGACAGGGTGTTCCATATTTTGTATATTATATGATGTATAGGAGGTGCTGAAAAGTTGATTGAGTTTAAAGAAGTTAACAAAATCTTTCAGGATGGGTTTCATGCTCTTAAGGATATTACCTTTAAAGTGGAAGAAGGAGAACTGCTGGTTCTGATTGGACCCAGCGGATCTGGAAAAACCACAACAATGAGGATGATCAACCGTCTTATTGAGCCGACAAAAGGCACAATCACTATTGAAGGAAAAGATATTTCAAAAGAAGATCCAGTCAAGCTCCGCCGGACGATCGGTTATGTGATCCAGCAAATAGGGCTGCTGCCGCATATGACGATAAAAGAAAATGTTTCTCTTGTTCCAAGGCTGATGAAATGGAAGAAGGAAGAATACATAGATAAAGTGGATGAGCTGATGCATATGGTAGGGCTGGATCCGGAGGTCTTTGGTAACCGCTATCCTTCAGAGCTGAGCGGCGGGCAGCAGCAGAGGATCGGTGTTATCAGGGCACTGGCAGCAGAGCCGAAGATCATTTTAATGGATGAACCGTTCAGTGCGCTGGATCCAATCAGCCGGGAGCAGCTTCAGGATGAATTAGTCCGTCTTCAGCGGGACATCCAAAAAACGATTGTATTTGTAACCCATGACATGGATGAGGCGCTTAAAATCGCTGACCGCATCTGTATCATGAAGGACGGAGAAGTCGTGCAGCTGGATACGCCTGAAAACATCATCCGCAGGCCGGCCAACGAATTCGTCCGGAGTTTTATTGGAGAAGACCGGCTGCAGGAAAATGATAATATCTCATTACCTAAGCTAACCAAATTAATGGTTCCGGCTGTAACAGCCGGCGGGAACCGCAGGCTGGCTGAATCCCTGAAGCTGATGCGAAGCAAACGGGTTAACAGTCTTGTGGTTGTGGATAATCAATATGTTTTTCAGGGAATCGCAACTGTCTGGGATGTCCAGAAAAATTACAAGGACGAAGAATTGATGCTTAAAGACATTATGGATTCAAACGTTGTGACACTTCAGCAAAATGATCCTGCGGAAAAAGCCTTTCAGCTGGTGAACGAATCTGTATATGGCTTTGTTCCGGTCATGGATGAACACAAAAAGCTTTTGGGTATTGTGACCCGATCAAGTCTAGTAGAATATATGGCTGACGAAATCATCGAGTAATCAGGATAGGGGGTGTTGATGATTCTTAACTTAATCAGCAGCACGGCTGACGTTTTTGTAAACCGATGGCCAACAATATGGAGCTTAATCTTAGAGCATATGTATCTTTCGCTTATTTCGATTGCCATTGCCATTTTAATATCTGTTCCTTTGGGCATTTATTTAACGAGGCATCGAAAAATTGCGGATTCAATTATTGGGATTGCAGGAGTTTTTCAGACGATTCCAAGTCTCGCACTACTTGTATTTCTCGTGCCATTCATCGGAACAGGACAAGTTCCTGCCATTATTGCTTTAACCGTTTATGGCTTATTGCCCATTCTTCGAAATACATATTTAGGTATTACTGGTGTTGAAAAGTCTGCCATCAATGCAGGGGTTGGAATGGGAATGACGAATCGCCAGGTCCTTTGGATGGTGGAGCTCCCACTGTCCCTCAGTGTCATCATGGGCGGAATTCGTACGGCGACTGTATTAATTATCGGTGTTGCTACGATTGCGGGCCTCATTGGGGCTGGCGGTCTGGGAGATCTAATCTTCCGCGGGCTGCAGACCTATAATACGGGCCTGATCCTCGCAGGGGCGATCCCATCTGCGCTGCTGGCGATTATTTTTGATTATTTATTGAAGCTGCTGGAGACTGACGTGACTCCGCAAGGGCTTAAACAAGGGCAGAAAACAAATCAAACTGTGAGCCGCTGGAGAAAGTGGGTGGTGACCGCATTAATTCTAATTCTCCCTCTTTCTGCTTTTGCTGCCCAGCTGGGTGAAACGTCTGGCGGCAAAGATACGATTACTATTACCGGCAAAAACTTCACAGAGCAGGAAATCATGGTTTACATCATGGGCCATCTGATTGAGGAGCATACTGATCTTAATGTGAAATATGAGTCCTTCCTAGGCGGTACTGCACCTGCATTTGAAGGAGTTAATAACGGAAATTATGATTTGTATATGGAATATACGGGAACGGCCTTGCTGAGCATTCTAAAAGAAGAAATGATCAGCGATCCTGACAAGGTGTATGACATTGTAAAAGAGCGCTTTAAGGATGATTATGATTTGGTCTGGCTTGAACCATTTGGGTTTAATAACACGTATACTCTGACCATTCGTAAAGAAGATGCTGAAAACTGGGGTGTTAAAACAATCTCAGATTTAGGCAAGAAATCATCTGAGCTGTCTCTTGGTTCAGAGCCGGAATTTCTTGAGCGTCCCGATGGATATCCGGGCCTTGTCAATACTTATGGGTTCGAATTTGGCGAAACACAGGCCATGGACTCTGGCATTATGTACAGTGCCATCAAAAATGGAGAAGTGGATGTCATTGATGCTTTTTCCACTGATGGCCGCATACCGGCATTCAACCTGCAGGTACTCGAGGATGATAAAGGATTCTTCCCGCCTTATTATGCAACCCCAGTTATCAGGGCTGATACGCTGAAAGAACATCCTGAAATTGAAGAAGCATTGAAGATGCTTGCAGGAAAAATTGATAATGAAAAAATGCAGGAACTCAATGCAAGAGTAGATATTGATAAAGAGCAATATGAAGATGTGGCGGTTGATTTCCTGAAAGAAGAAGGATTAATTGACTGATTCGAAAAGGACTGTGATTATTTTGCAGTCCTTTTTAGTATGATGAAAGTCTTATCAAATAAGGAAAATGTAGGATATTTATTATTCAGAATATTAATTCTTTTAGCAGATTTACATCCTCCTGCTGAAAAGGCATGATAGAAATAATTCGGATATCGAATTAATAGATCAGGGGAGGCTTAAACATGAAGAAAAAGTCATTATGGAAAGTACTTAGTTCAGCAGCACTGGCAGCTTCGATTCTTGTACCTCAAGTAAGCTTTGCTGAAGGCGCAAAGCCTGTGACAGAAGAAAATGTATCAATTAATGGTTTTGTAGATTATGAAGAATTAAAGAAAAAGTTAAGCCAAATTGAAAAATCATCGAACGGCCTGGTTCAGGTTGAATCTGCGGGAAAAACGAATGAGGGGAGAGATATCTTTACAGCACGAGTGGGCCATGGAGATAAGGTGGTACTAGTACAGAGCGAAATTCATGGCAATGAAAAGACCGGTACAGTCGCATTGCTGAATAGTCTTCAATATTTAGGATCAAGTCAATCAGCAGATGCGAAAAGGATTAGAGAAGAATTAACGATTGTGGCAATCCCGATGATGAATGCCGATGGTTCCGAATTGGACAGGCGCGGCAATATAATGACCTGGGAAGAGGTTCAGGAACAATTTCCTCAATTACATAATGCACAGCCCACCTGGAATTATTACACACGCAGCCTTCAGGGGAATGACTATTCTGCAGCACCAGGATTCGATGTAAACCGTGACTTTAACCCTGACTTGAACTATATTCCGAAGGCGGAGGACTTCCCTGGCAATTCAAGCACTCCAGGCTGGTATATTACGCCTGAATCACAAACAGTCCGGGATGTTTATAAGAGTCTTCAAGAGGAATTTGGTAATGTTGAAGTCTTTTTAGATCTTCATCACCAAAATTTCTATAAGATTGAAGGAACAGATGAAGATGTAACAATGTCCATTTCAGCAGACTTTGTTCCGGATCCAAATTCCGCGGAGGGTGCAAAATATAGCCAATATGCGGAGAATTATCGTTTTGATTTCTCACGCCAGTTAAACGTTGCTCTTTATGATACACTTCAGGAAAAAGGAAATTCAGTGTTTACCAATATTTCTTTATATGACCAGGACTTAGACTTGCCGGGTACTGCCCTGGGCTCCTTTGCCTTGAATGGAAGCGGGGTTGTCCTATTTGAGGTAAAAGGGCAGACGCATAACTATGGGCAAAAGATGAAAGGTCAGCTGGTTAAGACAGTAGAAACAGGTGTCATGGGGATTATCAATGGGGTGGCAGATGGCAGTGTGTATGATTTGAATCCGGATGAATATAATGAAATTCCTAACAGAGTGCCAATTCGTTAATTGAGTCAATAGAAGCTGATTCCCAATGGGAATCAGCTTCATTCTTACTGCAGATGATCTGGTACACTATCAGTCGTTTCTTCTGCCACTTCTGTAAAAATATCCTCTTCGTTTTCGGGAACCATATGGACAGAGAAGCCCTTGGCAAAAGCAGGTTCGAGTAAATGAATCAGCTGCTGGACATCAGCCTGCAGCTGAAGGAATTCCTTTTTCGTTACAGGCTGGGCTTCTTCTTTTAATTCATAGCCCACTTGTCCGTTTGGCTCCAGGGTTGCCCACCTTACATCGCTGATAACTGCAACATTATGCTGACGCAGCTTCATTTCAAGCTGGTCGACTGTAAACCGGAGTTTTCTCAGATTCTGTTCATTTAATTTTCCATCTTCTATAATAATTTTGGATTGCCCAGTGATAAACCTCTCGAATTTGTCTGATTTCATTTGTGCATATTCCATGATAATTAAGGTAAGGACAAGGAGGAGTCCTACAGCAAGAGTAGTCCAAATGCTTTCCCCTGAAACCGGTTCAATTAATAATGAACCAATGCCAATCATGATTACTACCTGAGCTAACGTCATCTGTGAAATAGACTTTCGGCCTGCGATTCTTAATAACAGCGTGCCCCCGATAACGACAAGGATTGAGTTCCAGATCCAATCGAATTCCACTCCTATCCCTCCCTATTTTTTATTATAGTCTTTCGCAATTAGAGCCCTCTAAAACTGCTATTGTCAATTTATCTAACAAAAGTGGGATTAGCTATTGTTACGTACTTATTAAACGTGTTAATATCAAAATATTATAAAAATTTTAATAACTACATAATTGTCGGGGGGAATTTGTGATGAAGAAGATGTTAGCCGTCCTAGCAAGCAGCGCTTTATTAATGCTGGCTGCCTGTGGCTCAGGAAATGAGGAAACCAGCGGGGAAGCGTCAGAAAAGAAAACCGTAAAAATCGGTATCACGCAAATAGTTGAGCATCCATCATTGGATTCTGCGAGAGAGGGATTTATTGCCGCACTGAAAGATGCAGGCTATGAAGAAGGAAAAAATCTAAAAATCGACTTCCAGAACGCCCAGGGGGATATGAACAATAATATGTCCATCGCCCAGAACCTGGTTGCGGACAAGAATGATTTGATCCTCGCGATTGCTACTGCGAGTGCACAATCCGTTGTGCAATCCACGAAGGATATTCCGATCCTTTTTACAGCCATCACCGATCCTGTGGGAGCTGAGCTTGTGGAAAGCATGGAAAAGCCAGGCGGGAATGCAACGGGTACATCTGATACACATCCGGATGCCATCAAAAATACAATTGACTCCATTAAAACATTTGTTCCGGATGCCAAAAAGGTCGGAATCATCTACAATGACGGGGAACCAAACTCAGTTGTTAATGTAAAGCATGCGAAAGAAGCCATCGAGGCGGCAGGCCTTGAAGCGGTTGAAACCACTATTTCAACAAGCTCAGAGGTAAAGCAGGCTGCAGAATCCTTAGTGGGCCGTGCTGATGTGTTTTATATTCCTAAGGATAATACAGTTGTATCTGCCCTTGAATCTGTGCTGAACGTAGCGAATGAAAAAGACATTCCAGCATTTGTTGGAGAAAGCGATTCGGTTAAACGGGGCGGATTTGCTTCCTATGGTTTTGAGTATCATGATCTTGGATACTCTACTGGCCAAATGGCTGTTGATATCCTTGAAGGCAAAAATCCTGGAGAGATTCCTGTTGGCTACCCGGAAAGTCTTGAGCTGGTGATTAACAAAAAAGCAGCTGAGGAACAGGGAGTTACGTTGACAGAGGACATGCTGAAAGATGCTAAGGTGGTTGGGGAGTAAATAGCTAGTTAAGAGATACAGCGATTCAGCTGTATCTTTTTTTTGCTTAAAAGAAACCGGAAATTTTTTCTTGAAAATGATCCAAAAGAACTACGCAAGCCGGAAGGATGATTTTAGAAAAAAAAGGGCTCAACAAAGTTTAATTTAAATATAAACAACAGGGTAATTTCGCCTATAAAATACAATTGAGGGTTTATAGATTAATAGGAATAAAACCACAGACATAATTCGACACGGCTGCAAAAGCGATTTGACGAGTCTTGACTGCCATGATAGTAATAAAAAGGTAGAAATTTTGAATTTAAAAATGAGTGAATAACAAAAAAATAGAAAAAATCTATGAAAAAAATACCAATTTTGGTTTAATTATCACAAAATTGGGTATTAGTGGGTATAAATAACTGTTTTGTTATTTTTTGCAAGTAAGTAATTGACCTTTTAATTGTGTATTTTTACAATAATAGTAACCTATTGAAAAGGAGAGATTTGAATGTCAGGAGTTATTCGCGTTACACCAGCAGAATTAGTAGGCATGTCTAACCGTTATAATGGAGAAAGCAGCCAGGTTGGGGATCAGATTGTCCGTTTGGATAATATGATTCGTGAACTGGAAGGTGCATGGGAAGGGGAAGCAAGCAGAGCGTTTGCTGAACAATACCAATCTTTAAGACCTTCATTTGTTCAAATGCAGCAATTATTAGAGGATATCTCTGTTCAGCTTAATAATACTGCAAGAGCTCTTGAAGATGCTGATAACCAGATTGCTGGACAAATCCGCGGTTAATTTCATCTGAATCAATAAGTGGAGAAGGAGCGCTACATTCATCAGATGAAAAGCGCTCTTTTTTTATGGGGTGTTGAAAATGTACATAGTATTAACAATCGATCTGAAAAATTATGAAGTTGAACCTTTTGATCTCCGTCTATCTAACTATCACTCTGTTAAAAAAGTAGTAGATATTGTTTGGCAAGCTAAGTCGATTCCTCAGCCGCCCCGGGAAGGCTATTGGGTCAGAATTTCTAACAAGCAAATAATTCTGTCAGGAAACGATAAGCTGGCAGAAAAGGGGATTACCACTGGGGACCGTTTCGAAATTTTATAAAGGAGCATTAAAAAATGTCAGAAAAGAGTCAAAACTACCTTGAAGAGCAGCTTGAAGCGGTTGTCGAAACAGATCATCAATCCCTTACCATTCTTTTTCAAAGAGAGAAAATAAAAGCTGATGCTGCTGCGGAATTGGAATTGCTCAAAGCAATGGATTCAGCTATAAAAAGGGATGTCCATTTAACAGAGGATGAACTGCGCCTCGTCCTGCAAATTCCCTCAAATTATTTAACCTTTTCCAAATTAAAAAAGAAAGACCAAAGAAGCAGATGGATCTTCTCTTCACAACTCCTCAAGCTTGTGAAAAGTCATCCGTATTCCAGGCTGCATCCTATTGTTTGTCCGGAAAATATAGTGGCTGATGAAAGCCTTTCGCCGCATTTGCTTCATTATGGTGTAAAAGAAAGCCTTCCGCCTTATGAAGCCAATCAGGAAAAACTCTGGATGGAATTGAAAGCAACCATTGCAGCTGCTGTAGATGGAAAGCATTCCTTCCGCGACTATCTTAGACTCCATGAAACCATTGAACTGTCGCCTGCAGCGGCGAGTGTGATCAAAGCCAAGGATGATAATGAATTGTCAGAAGTCATCCGGACAAATATTGAAATGCTTGAAAAGAAAGATAAGGAATACGTTAAGGTTCCGCAGAAAAAATGGAAAGCCACACGGTATTCTGCTTGGGGACTGCTGATTGCTTTATTGCCTTTCCTTGCTTTCAGTCTATATTCCCTGATCTTTACACAGCCTAAACAGGCAGCATTTATTAATAGCCAGGAACACTTCTTGAAAAGCCAATATAGTGAAGTTGTTTCTGAGTTATCCAATTATGATATTGATCAGATGCCGCGAGTGGTGCAATACGAACTTGCCCAGTCTTACATAATAAATGAAGCATTGACAGAAGACCAGAAAGAGAATGTTCAGAATACCATCACCCTGCAGACGGATCCTCTTTACTATCATTATTGGATTCATATTGGAAGGGGAGATGCCAAGGAAGCTCTCGATATCTCCCGGGATCTTGAAGATAGAGACTTAATCCTATTTGCATTGCTAAAATACCGTGAAGTTGTCAAAGCAGATGGTAGCCTTGAACCCGATGAAAAACAGCAGAAAATTGACGAAATCCAAGCTGAAATTGATGAATATATAGAGGATCAGAAAGCTCAGGAAGAAGAGGAACAAAGGCTGCAGGAAGAGCAGGAGAACAACAAGGCCAATGAACAGGCTGTAAAAGAGGAGTCTGAACAAAAGGCTGCAGAAGAGCAAAAGCCTGCAGATTCAAAGGCAGCTGAAACTTCTGCTGAAAAGCCAGCCGAAAAGAAGGAAGAGGCAGCAAAGACAAAACCAAATTAAGATAGGCAGGAGGTGGAGAGATGGAACAGTTATGGTTGTTTTACAGCGATTACTGCCAGCAGCTGTCTATGCCATTTGAGAAAAGCGGCAAGATCACCATCGGCCCAAAGCTGGAACAGCTGGTGACAATAAGGGATTTCCCTTTCACAAAAGGGACTGTGTCAATAGAAAGGCAAGACAGCATCTATGAAGTAAGGCAAAATGAGTCAGTTCTCGGAAAGCTAAATGACGGGGAACCCTTCCAGCTAAATGATGATGGGAAGACCCTGACGATAATCGTAACCTCTGAAAATATGAATAGCCAGACCTACTTTTCTGGCTTTCAAAAGGAAATAAAATTTTCCTCTGAGAATCCAGATGCAGCGATTTATAAAAAGAACGGCATTTTAATAGATGCCGGCCATTCCTTCGAACTCATTAAGACAGATAACGGCTGGAGGGCAGAACCACAGTCAGGACAGCTTTATGTAAACGGAAAAAGAGCCGAAGAGAGAATTTCCCTTGAAATCGGAGATGTGCTATTCTTCCCATTTATGTCTATTCGAATACTGGAAGAGGACCTCTTCCAGGTTGACAGCATTGAAAGCTATGAATCTAAGCTTCCGATTACCATCAGGCCGCAATCAGAGATGGCAAAGAAATATCCGCTCTATCGCAGAACGCCAAGAATGATTTATGAGATGCCGGATGAAAAGGTTTCTCTATCCTTTCCGTCACAGGAGCCTGATGATTCCAATCGGGGGTTATGGATGATCATTATGCCGCCGCTGATTATGCTGATTGTGATGGGCATAGTGGCGTTGATTCAGCCAAGAGGAATATTTATTATAATTTCAATGGTCATGTTCATGACCACGTTAGTCACATCTACCGTTCAATACTTTAAGGATAAGAGCAATCAAAAGAAGCGGAAAGAGCGCAGACATCGCGTGTATACTGCCTACCTGGAAGAGAAGCGGAAAGAGCTGCAGGCACTGTCTGACAAGCAGAAGCATGTTCTGGAATTCCACTTTCCTTCTTTTGAGAAAATGAAATATTTCACGGGCCATATTTCCGACCGGATTTGGGAGAGGCCCCTTGAGAGTTTTGATTTTCTGCAGTTCAGGCTTGGAACAGGCAATGTGCCTGCGAGCTATGAAGTTAAGGTCAGCTCAGGGGATATGGCCAATCGTGAAATTGATGACCTGCTTGAACAGTCACAGCAGATGGAAAAAGTTTATAAAGAAGTTAGAAATGTGCCTGTGGTGGCTGACCTTGCAAAGGGGCCAATCGGGCTGATCGGAAAAGAGTCAGTTGTTAAGAATGAGATACACCAGATCATTGGACAGCTGGCGTTTTTCCACAGCTACCATGATGTGCGGTTTGTATTTATTTTTAATGAAAAGGAATATAAGAAATGGGAATGGCTGAAATGGCTTCCGCATTTCCAGATGCCGCATGCACATGCAAAAGGGCTGATATATAGCGAACAAACGAGGGATCAGCTGTTATCTTCCATTTATGAAATCCTGCGGGAAAGGGATTTGGATGAAAATAAGGAAAAGCAGGTGTATTCTCCGCATCTGGTGTTTATCATTGCCAATCAGCAGCTGATTGCAGATCATGTGATTCTGGAATATTTGGAGGGCGACCACTCCAATATGGGGATCTCCGTTATTTTTGCTGCCGATTCAAAGGAAAGCCTGCATGATAATATTCAAACACTTGTCAGGTATGTCAATCAGGAAGAAGGAGACATTCTGATTCAGGACAAAAGAGCCGTGAGCATCCCATTTAGGCTTGATGCTCATCAGAAGAAGGGAAATGAGGAATTTTCCCGTCTGTTAAGAACGCTTGATCATCAGGTTGGAATGACCAATTCCATTCCTAATAGCGTTTCGTTCCTGGAAATGATGAAAGTAAAGGAAGTGGGAAAACTTCCAATCAAGCAGAATTGGCTAACAAAAGAGTCTTCCAGATCATTGGCAGTACCAATTGGATTAAAGGGAAAGGAAGATCTTTCGCTTTTGAACCTTCATGAAAAGGCGCACGGCCCGCACGGACTGCTCGCTGGGACAACCGGATCGGGTAAGAGTGAATTCCTGCAGACCTATATTCTTTCACTTGCTGTTCACTTCCATCCCCATGAAGTCGCATTCCTGCTGATTGACTACAAAGGCGGAGGAATGGCCCAGCCGTTTAAGAACATGCCGCATCTTCTTGGAACGATTACGAATATCGAAGGGAGCAAAAACTTCAGTTCAAGAGCGCTTGCCTCAATCAAAAGTGAATTGAAAAGACGGCAGAGGCTTTTTGATCAATACCAGGTGAATCACATCAATGATTACACAGACCTTTATAAAAACAAGATGGCAAAGGAACCGCTTCCGCATTTGTTTTTAATCTCCGATGAGTTTGCAGAGCTGAAAAGCGAAGAGCCGGAATTCATCAGGGAGCTTGTCAGTGCTGCACGAATTGGGCGAAGCCTGGGGGTGCATTTAATTCTGGCAACCCAAAAGCCAGGCGGTGTCATAGATGAACAGATCTGGAGCAATGCCCGTTTCCGAGTAGCTTTAAAGGTTCAGGACACAGATGACAGCCGGGAGATCATCAAAAACGGAGATGCAGCAGCTATTACCGTAACCGGACGCGGCTACCTGCAAGTCGGCAATAATGAAGTCTATGAACTCTTCCAATCTGCATGGAGCGGGGCGCCTTATTTGGACGACACCTCCGAGACAGAGGATGAAATTGCAATCGTAACCGACCTGGGGCTTGTGCCATTATCGGATGTTAATTCCCGCCAAGGAAAGAAAAAAGGCGAAAAAACAGAAATTGAAGCAGTGGTGGAGGAAATTGAAGCAACACAGTCTTCGATGGGCATTAAAAAGCTTAGAAGTCCGTGGCTTCCGCCTCTTGAAGGGCGTTTAAGCAGGAAGCTCCACTGCGCTGAAGAAAATCATGAGATTCATTTAGGGATGGTGGATGAGCCTGAGAAGCAGAGCCAGTATCCATTGAGCTATCAGATCATAGAGGATGGTAATGTGGGGGTATTTGGATCCTCCGGTTATGGAAAATCCCATACGATTATGACAATGCTTCTTAGCATTGCCGAAAAGCGGACTCCTGAAGAAGCTCATTATTATATTTTTGATTTTGGCAATGGCTCACTTCTTCCGCTAAGACAGCTGCCGCATACGGCCGACTTCTTCCTGATGGATGAAGAACGCAAGATTGAAAAGTTCATGAATCTGATCAAGGATGAAATTGCCCGCAGGAAGCTATTGTTTCAGCAGCAGGAAGTCAGCGGAATTAAGATGTACAATTCGATGAGCAGCGAAAAACTGCCGCTTGTATATATCACATTTGATAACTTTGATTTAGTAAAAGAAGAGATGCAGGAGCTTGAAACGCAAATCAATCAGATTGCCAGAGATGGACAGTCACTAGGCATTTATATGATTTTTGCTGCGACACGCATCAATTCGATCAGACAGTCGCTTATGAACAATCTCAAAACGAAGGTAGTCCATTATTTGATGGACAGCAGCGAGGCATACTCCGTACTGGGAAGAGTTCCGTTCGCACCTGAACCTATTCCGGGAAGAGCCATAATTAAAATGGAAGAGGCGTATTTCTCACAGGTATTCCTGCCGGCAGATGGCAAGGATGATTTTGAGATTATAGAAGCTATCCGGGAAGACATCCTGGAGCTGAAAGAGAAATACAAGGACTGCAGGCAGCCTGAAGAGGTGCCGATGCTTCCGGCAGAGCTTAATACGATTAACTTTACCCGCTACACTACAGGAGTGACTCAGCCGGGACTTGTGCCTGTTGGCCTTGATGAGGAATCTGTAAAACCTGTTTATGCGAACTTCAATAAAACGAAACATTGCATCATCCTGGGGCAGGCCCAAAAAGGAAAGACAAATGTTCTTAAGCTCATGATCAATCACATGCTTGTTCAGGGTGCAGAGTCCGTCGGTATTTTCGATTCCTTTGACAGAGGATTGTCATCCTATGTCAGTGAGGAAAAGTCGGTTTATATCGAGACAAAGGAACAGATCAGCGATTGGGCAGCACAGGTGGAAGAACAATTATCCGTCAGGGAAAAAGATTATCTTAACGCAATCCAGCATGGCAAGACTGATATAGAGTTTTCGCCAATCGTACTGGCTGTGGATGGATACTCCCGTTTTGCGCAGACATTGGATAACAGCCTGCAGGAAAGAATGGCAAGGCTGATGAAAAACGGCAGCCATCTCGGCTTCAGTGTCATCGTTACAGGCAGCAATAATGAATTGACAAAAGGATACGATTCCTTAACAGCAGAAATTAAACAGATCCGCCAGGCGATCGTTCTGATGAAAAAATCAGAGCAGACGCTGTTTACCCTTCCATACGACCGGAAAGAGGCAGAGATCCAGCCGGGATATGGTTATTACGTTATAAATGGAAAGGAATTAAAAATTCAAATTCCTTTATGTGCCACTGAAAGGAAGGTCTTAGCATGACAGCCAAAACAAAATACATCGTGAAAATGGTTTTGGTGATGCTTCTGATTATCGCCGCGCCAGCCATCTTTTTTGGCTCCATTGGCGATAATCCTCTGCTAGTCAGGGAGAATGCCACAAGAACCATAGCTGTTGTTAATGAAGATACAGGCGCTGACAAGGAAGAGAAGTCACTTGATTTTGGAGAGGAAATTACATCGATTCTCCAGGACGGCTCACAGTATGAGTGGACCGTCATCGGCAGAAGTGCTGCAGAGAATGGCTTGAGAAATACCAAGTATGACGCAGTCGTTTATATTCCTTCCAACTTTTCAAAGAACATCATGTCCTATGAAAGCCAGCAGCCTGAAAAAGCAAACTTTGAATATACGGTACAGAACCAGCTGAACTCACTGAACCGGGAAAAGGTTCTGCGTGAGATCCAGACTGCCACCAACCGTGTTAATGGAAAGATTTCAACCTTGTATTGGACCTATGTATCCCAGGACCTTGAAAATGTGAAATCCCAGTTCGATACCATTTTACAAAAAGAAATAGACTTCCAGAATGCCATGCTCGCTTTCTATAAGCCCAGTTCCAAGAACCTGGCAGCGGAAATCGAACAGCAGCGCAATATGCTGGAGAGCATTCAGTCGACAGTGAAGACTACTGCGGAAACTACTTCAGAGGGTGAAAGCAATCTTACCCAATTTGAAGAAAATCTTGCTGGTTTTGTTCAATATGTAGAGCAGTACCAGGAATATCAGGATGTTCAGCAGGAGACACTCCAAAAACTGCAGGATGAAAATGTACTAAATATCCAAGCACTGACTGGAAAACATGATCCACAGTACGCTGAATCGCTAACCGCGCTGAATGAGGGCGGCGAGCAGCTCTCGAATACTATTGATTCAGTGGAAGCTCAGCTTAAGGAAAACAGTGAGACGTTCAGCAGCCTCTCGAATATCCGTACTGCACAAGTGGATCGGCAGAGAGAAGAATTAATCAATTATCTTATGAACCAAGAGAGAGAGACCCTTAGCCAGGTTGAGTCAAACATAGCTTCCTTGAAGCAGGAGTTGTCAAAAGGCACTTCTGCCGGTAATCCAGGAACAGCATCAGCAGCTTCAAACAAAAGCTATACAGAAAAACAGGCTGCTAATACAAATACGGATACAGCTATTCCTTCAGTTCCCGGCCTTGAAGCTGAGCGGGCAGAATTACAGTCCATTGCCAGTGAAATGAACGCAATAAAGTCTTCACTAGAAACTATTGAAGGAACTCCGGAGCAAGCAGCCGCTGCTGCTGCAAGCCTGCCGAAGCTGTCTCAGCGTTTGCTTAATGTGGAACAAAAGCTTTCTGCGAATGACTCAGCAGAAAATCCTCTGCAGAAAGTGGTGGATGAGCTAAGGGCTGCCAATGAAACCTTAACTGCTCAGAATGGGAAATTGGTTGAAGACTATAATAAGCTTGTTGCAGAAAACAAAAATTTGATTGAGCAGCTGAGTAATTCAGGTAACTTTTCATCTTTAATCGGCTTAATCGATCAGAAAGAAAATAAAATTCTCGAAATGAATCTGGATAGTTCCAGCAAAGCGAAGTTAACAGAAGTGTTTAACCAGCCAATTATCTATGCAATCCCATCAAAAATGATGGAATATTATTCTGCTCTCGGAAGATTTGAAGGCACGATAGAGTCTTCCATTAACTATAATCCTGAGAAACTTCAAACATTTATAGAAAAATTGAACCCAATTGTAAAAGTGGGCGAGGATGAACAAATGGTTTGGGATCAATTGAATTCTTCCATCCCTAATTCAGAGGAACAGCTTACAGGTTTGGATAATCAGTTTACTGCATTCTTTGACGAGTATAGTCAGAAAATTGAAGAGCAGCAGACTGCTATTACATCAGACTTATCTGCACTGCAGGAAAGTGCAATGGCTGTCATGGATAATATTCAGTTGTTATCATCATCCAATACTTCAATGCCTGTCGATGGCATCGACGGAACTTCCGTCATGGTTAAACAGGAAGGAATCAGCCAAAGAATGCTGATGATTAATGATCTTGTTGGTTCCATCGGAGAAAACCAGAGCAATATCGTGTCATATACAAACGAGCTTGAGCAAAAGGTGCAGAGTGTCCAGCAGGATGCAGATACACTGAATTCCAAGTGGGGCTCGAACGTAGAGACGACTCAGATGTTCCGGGATGATATTTACAATCTTCTTGGTAATACCTATGTGAATGGCCAAAAGAATGGCCCGGTATACGAGCAATTATCCAATCCGCTTCAAATCAGCGGAGAAACTGCTGCAAAGAAAGAGGAAAGCAAGCTGCCGCCTGTTGTTGTATTGGCCATTGTCCTGCTCAGCAGCTTAATGATCGGATACTTCAGCCATTATTTCAAAAATGCGCCGATGCTTGTCCATGCTTCCATGTTTGTGCTGCTGAATCTTATTGTTGGTCTGATAATCAGCATATTCGGCCTTAATATTTACTCAATGGAACAGGATCGGGCTATTGAGTGGACGATATTTACCATATTGCTGCTGACTGCAGCTTCAGCCATTGTGCTGGCAGGGTTCAAGATTGGCAATCTGACAGGATGGATTTTGAGTGTTGGTCTCATTGCCTTCTTCATTAGTCCGTTCCTGGCTCTTACAGCACCAAATATTAACTATGAAGATCCAATGTCCAAGGTATATATGTCCATCCAGTATGATTCGCAATCACTGTTTGTTCCGGCTATTCTCATACTGCTTGGCATCATAGCCTTCCTTGCCATCATTCCATTTGCAGTCCGGTCGATAAAAGACCTGCGTACAAAGAGGGATGAGGATCAGGCTTATGAAGCTTAATAAATACCTTCAAGTCCTGGCGTTGATCCCGGCGTTTTGGCTGATAGCTGGCCAATCCGCTGGGGCGGCCCCTGACTTTAATAACTTAACTCCGAATACCTATGAAAAAAAGGAATTCAAAGAGAACACCGATTACTTGCATGAAAAATCGCTCTATGAAAATAAGAAAGAGATCCCCGAAGAACAAAAGGATCTTACTTTTACAAAAAAGAACCTGGATCCTTTAAAGGAAGTGAAGGAGCAGCTTTTTGATGGCGGTGAAACCGCTAATAATACCATCACCGCAAAAGCAGACCAGCTTCAGCTTTTTTCCGATTCTAAACAGGAAAGCTTTTTGAAGGCGGAGGATCAAACTCCCGCTGAACAAGATAACAAATTAATCTTTCTTTATATTATTCTGCTCGTCATTGCCATAGGTGTGATTATGGGATTCCTCATACCGAGGATGGCGAGGCAGGCTGACAATTAAATAATTCCCGTACATGTCTCCGGTTTGGAGACATGTACATAAATACTGCAACCAAATTCTTCAGCAAACTCCCCTCAAAAAAACTGGCTTCTAAAAATAGAATAAAGAATTAGGGATGAAAGAAATGAAAATGTCTACGCCGAATAGCCAGATGACGAGACTTAGAAATTATTGGATAGAATAACTTTAAAAATGGGGTGTCAAAATGAACTCATCACATGTAAGAGCCCTGGCAAGGGTATTTCAGACAGCTTCAGATGATATCAAGACAGAGGAATTCAAACTAAAGCAAAGTGTCCAAAACCATGCAGATGAATGGAAAGGCAAAGCCCGGGACAAATTTGATTCTGCATTGGAAGAAGCAGGTGTCCTCTTCCAAAGGCACTCTGATAACCTTTATAACATCAGCCGAGAACTGGAAAGCGCTGCGAATGAAGTTGACAGAGTCAGAGAAGAAATTGAAAGACAAAGAGAATTAGAGAGATTGGCCAGGCTTAAGGAAAAATAATTAATTTGAATTGAAGAATATAAAGATTGGATGGGTTTTTATGTCTAATAATGAAGAGAAGAAAAAAGGTTCTTATGATAAGAATAAAAGATATGATGGCGAAGCGGTGCCGGGATGTGCAGACCTTTTTATATTGCCAATTCAAGTATTAATAGTTGGGTATCAAATAATTAATTTAATTTAATTAGAAGAACTAATCCGAAAAGAAAAGAGGTATTGAAATGGGAAATGAAATATCTGTAAATCCTGATCGCCCGGAAGACCTGGCAAATGACTTGGTTACTCGTTTGTCCAGAATTGAAGACGAATACAGAAATCTCCATATGGAGCTTGCAGATTTAATTAACAGCGCTCCGCCGGAATACAAGCATTGCTTCTATCATGTAGGGGATCCTTGGGGTACTGGTAATCAGCTGGTTGGGCAGCTCAGTGAAATGGAGATTGACCTGAGAATGGTCGCGAATAAATTTGCTGACGCAGATAATCTGGTCGGTAAGTTGTATAAGCTATATGAGCAATATGGTGCCGTAACAGCTCTCGGAGCATTGATGACAAAACAGCTTGCTTTTTACGGGTTGGGCTTTACTCAATTTATTAAGGATGCTGATGGTGTATTCACCTATAAACATATGGCGGCCCTTCAGAAGGTAACAGATAAAATTGACGAATCTAAAAAGTTGGGAACGATGGCAAGAGCGTTCCTGGGTCCATTATATTTGAGAAGTAAGTATAGAGATGTACCACTTGCGGATTTAATTCATAGAAAAATTGCGAAATACCTTCCGGATGATGTTGCGAAGTTTGCGGGTAGCTCCAGAGCCTTTTTTGATGAAATTAAATATAAAACTTTTAATCCAACTACGTTCAAATCTTTTGTTAGTACTGGTGCCAAATTCGCTAAAACAAATGCATTAAGTACAGTTGTTTTAACCGGTGCAATGGAAGTCGGAGGAATGGGGCTTAAAATTTCAGAGAACTATGCTAAGTACGGAAATAACCCGGATGTTTTGAAGCGTGAAAATGCTAAAGCGATTGGTAATGCTGTTAATAATACAGTAGCTATCTCAGGAGGAGCAATTACAGGTGCAGTAATAGGTGGAGCTTTAGGTAGTTTAGTTGGACCGGTTGGAACAGTTGTGGGTGCAGCTGCTGGTTCATTCGTTGGTGGAATTATTGGAGAGAAGGCTGCTAAATTAACTGCTGGAATTGCTGAAAAAGGTGCTATCCTTATTAAGGAACCTTTACACCATGGAGTCGAGTTTTTTAAAGGTGGATTTGAGAAAGCTGGAAAAGCTGTTGAAGCAGCAAATAAAGGTATTGATATTGTAAATAAACAAATTAAAGAAACAATTTCTGATCCGGTAGGAAAAATTAAAGATATTGGAAAAGGGCTGTCAAAGGCTAAGGAGACAGCTGGATCTTTTTTAGATGGAGCAAAAGGGTTTTTAGATAAAAAATTATCGTTTTTTTAAGGAGGCAATATGAGTACCATTCAATTAAGTATTGAGGAACTAATTTTTGCATTTTATAGTGAAGGATTATATGAAGAAGGAATATCTATGAAAGAGACGTATTTTCCTTCACTTCAAGATTCCGAATTGAAGTTAATGCTGGAATTTGCGGCTCGCTCTTTGCTGGCAAAAGATATGGCCGTAGAGGTTAATAATCAATATAGATTAAAAGAGAACTATAAGGCTCATATTAATATTCTTAGTAATGCGGAGAAGACGGTTAAAGCTTCTAGATTTGATTTAAAGTTCGAAGGGGAAGAAAACATATCTTTTCATTTTGGAAATGGGGAAGTTTATCTTCATAAGTTATTGCATGACCATCAAGTACATTATATTACCAAATTCACACCAGAAAATATAATAACAAGTATTAAAGGTTTCTTCAATATTAGCAAGCTGCCTTTACAGGATGAAGTGCTTTTTAGTTTGAAGAATGAAGAATTTGAAGAATTCCTAGGTGATATGAGTGAATCGGATTCGTTGTCTGAATCTACTGCTCAAAAGTGGGAAAATAGGGTTAATGGTTCTTTCTCATTTGAGTTTTTAAAAGATATTTCCAATAGAAAAGGAAGAATGGATAGCTTACTTAGTCTTAAATATGACTCTGCAAAAAATCCCGATTTAATTGACCTAATTTTTATTGTTCCCGGAAAATTGGACTTCTGGATGATTACAAGAGACGATAACTTAGATTTAAATATTCAAAGGGCAAACGAGACATCTATTAGAAACCTATTATTTAACAATTCTGTCCAAGGAGGAATTCCTCTTGTCCATGATTGAGAAAAAAGGAGAAGCTGTATTAATAAAAAGTTCTAAGTTCATGTATGTATGGATGTTTTTAGCTACAGTAGGATTTTTACTTGCATGTATCTTCTTAATTACACATGGACTGAAATTTAATTCTAAATATTCTTTCCTCTATCTTGGCGGAGGAATCGTATTATCTCCCTTCTATCTTTATTTGACTATTTGGAGTCTGCCTGGATTAATGCCAGGAAAGGTTTTGTTTAAAATACTCCCGGGAGAAAAAGGAACAGTTAATGCTAAAAAAGATACGGTACCTATAAGTAGTATTCGAGATATTAATTTAGTAAGAAACCCTTTAAATTTAATCAATGACATTGTTATTGAAACATTCAATGATAAAAAGATAAAAATTAGAACATATAATCTTCTTGGGGACTTAGATTATGAAATGATTGTAGATCAATACATTTATCCATATATGACTGAAAATGCAAAAAAGGTTTGGGATCGAAAGGTAGATCTTGAACGTCTTCGTAATGTGGCAAGATACGAGAGAAAAGAACCTAAAATTGAATAAGATAAATTGAATCTGTTTAACAAGTCCTCTCATAAGAGAGGGCTTTCTCAAGGGGCGGAAAAGAAGTGATTCCTTTTATTTTTCTCAAATCTAAAGGGGGATTATTATATATCGATGGTTCAAGACAAAGATCATATAACAATAAAGAGTTCAAACATCATGTATATTTTGGTGTCTCTTGCTACTGTAGGTTTTTTAATAGCATGTATCTTTCTAATTGTTCACGGATTGAAGTTTGACTCTAAATATTCTTTATTCTATCTTGGCGGAGGAATAATTTTCACTCCTTTTTATCTCTACATCACACTTTGGAATTTACCAGGCCTAATCCCGGGTAAAATCTTGCTATCCATTATACCCGGAGAAAATGGTGTGATTAAATCAAAAAAAGGCATTGTTCCAATTAAGGATATACGAAGCATTGATCTTGTAAGGAATCCAATAAATTTAATTAATGATATTGTTATTGAAACCTTCAATGATAAAAAAATGAAAATTCGCACGTATAACCTGATTGGTGATTTTCGCTATCAGATAATAGTTGACCAATATATATATCCTTATATGACTGAAAATGCAAAAAAAGTTTGGGATCGAAAAATAAACTTGGATACTCTTCGGCATCAAGCTAATTATGAGAGGTAAGAACCAAAGGAAGAATAATGATTTTTGTGTGAATCTCTCTTCTTTAGTTTCTCTGCCTGGTCCCAAAGGGGTGAGTATTGTTTGTCAATGGTTCAGAAAAAAGGGGATGCAGTTATTATAAAAGGCTCCAAATTTTATTATGTATTAATGTTTCTAGCCACGGCAGGATTTTTAATTGCATGCATTTTTCTAATTATACATGGATTAAAATTTAATTCTAAATACTCCTTATTCTATCTTGGCGGAGGGATAATATTTACCCCTTTTTATTTCTATATCACACTCTGGAGTCTGCCAGGTTTTATTCCAGGAAAGGTTTTGCTAAAAGTTGTTCCCAGAGAGAACGGAACAGTTATTGCCCCAAAATGCCTTGTTTTAATAAAGAACATCCGAAATATTGATTTGATAAGAAATCCATTAAACCTTATAAACGATATTGTTATTGAAACCTTCGATGATAAAAAAATAAAGATTCGCACCTATAATCTCTTGGATGATGGTGATTTTCAGGTGATTGTTGATCAATACATTTTTCCTTATATGACTGACAATGCCAGGAAAGTATGGGATCGGAAAATCGATCTGGATAAGTTAAGAGAAGAAGATAACTATGTTAGGCAGGAACATAGGATTTAGTAAAGCTTGTCTAAGTTTTTGATAATTACTTTGAATTTAGGAACTGTAATGCAGCTCTTTAAGGGTCAACCCCTATAAAGAGCTTTTGTTTTGAGATTAGCCCTCTCTCCCCTATCGGAAGGAGAATAATATGAAAAATTTAATCGCCTTTGCAGCAGTATTTCTGATTTGGACATTACTCTCTTTAATGCTGACCGGGATAGATATACCAATTCCAAGTTCTTATATTGCTCTAATGATTACAGCAAATGCTATTTTTGCCTTTTTCTCTATTTTCGCTCAGAAACTAGTTATTATCCTTTATGAAGTGAATGTGTATGAACATCCTAGGACTTTTCTTGACTATTGTTTTAAGTATATTGCTATTATCACCTCAGGTATAAATTATCATATTCAAAATTTGTTAAATAGACTCCCTCTCATTCTTAATAAATTGGCATCTGTATCTTTCTTTATCTTTCTTTTCTTTACGGGGTTCGGAGTGTTTGCTGTTTTTAATTAATACAAGTAGTTAATAATCTGGGGAGGGAAAAGAGATCTTGACTGCAAAAGAGGAACAAAAGAAATTCTCATTAAAGAAAGGATTCTCATTTTTTTGGAAAAGTAATCTGGTGTTATTTATAGCTATCATATTCCTCTATACAAACAAATCGAGCTGGAGTGAAGAAGGGGGTTCAGTTCTTTTGGTTTTGGCTTTGATGTGGGGAGTGCTCATTTTATTATTATCCATAATTGATGGCATAAAGTCCAAGAGTGCTGAGTCTCTGAAACTTTAAGGGATAACGTACGTATGTAAATTTAGAATTAATGAAACAAAAAGGAGGACCCCATGCCAAAGAAAAGCCCCATCACCCTATTGATGATAGTATTAACCAGCTTCCTCTTCCTCTCAGCCTGCAGCAGCTCAGAAAGCAGTTCAGAGGCAAAAGCAGAGAAAAAGGAAGAAGACAAATATGAAAAACTGGTTAAAGAGAAAAACAAGGAACTCGAGCTTGAACCTCTGGAGCTGACTTCTTACAGTGAGGAAGTCGGAGCGGCTATGAAGAATCCGGAATATAAGGAGTTTGCTGCAAATGGCCAGGTGGCTGTGCAGGGAGAGGTTGAGAAGTACTCAGAGCTAAAATCAGACTATGCCTGGATTAAGGTTCGTTCCACAGAGGATGGACCGGCAGGGAACGATCTTGAATATTACACACCCATCAAAGAAGGGAAGTTCAAGCAGAGTATCCGCTTTTTTAATGGGGAAGGCGAGTATAAGGTAACCGTACAGCTTCCAAGCACGGATAGTAAGAATTACTATTACGATCTTGCCTCGTTCACTATCCACAATGTGAATCCAAATGCAGAACGGGATATGACATATACTCCGTTTGGCCAGGAGGCAGAACTGGTACTGGATATTGAATCAAGCTATATAAAAGGCAATGAAGTATTCAATTTAAAAGGGGAAGCAGGAAGCCTGTCAGACAGCGATACGATCATGCTTAAGCTGAATAAGGAATCGGATATGTGGAAGCATGTCATTCCGCTTAAGGACGGCAAGTTCTCTTATGAGGTGCCTTTATTCTATGGAAAAGGACTTCACGAGCTTGAGGTGCTTGTTCCTGACAAGGAAAGGGAAAATTATTATCAGACGGCAGCAACTATCTTAATAGACAATGAGTCAGATAGGACAATGAGCCCTATCGAATATTCTAAAACGTATGAGGAGCGGGGAGTGGCGCTTGAGTATCCTCAATATGGCGGTGAGGAATCGGATGGTGTTTTTACTGTCAAAGGAAAAATTGATCCGCAGGCAGAATTCGGGCCTGAAACCGATCATATTTACATTACCACTAAAAAGGGTGAGGATGAAGCACTGGATGTTATCCCAGTAGAAGACTTCACATTTGATGATTCGTTTTACTTAAGATTCGGCCCGGGCACATATGAAGTCACACTAAGTGTGCCGGAAATCAAAGAAGAGAACAGTGATTATTTTCGTTACTATGGATTTGCCAAGTTTGAGGTGGAGTCAACAGGCGGGGATAAGCGGGACCTTCTGCCTTCAAGAGGCGTCCAGTCAGATGCACCGCAAATTACTGAATTGGCGAAAGAACTGACAGAAGGCATAAGCAGTGAAAGGGAAAAAGCGAAGGCCGTCTATGATTATGTCGCGAAAACCATTTCATATGATGTGAATAAGCTTGAAACAGATGATTTCAGCTGGGATGATAGTGCACTCAAAACACTGGATTCCAAAACGGGCGTATGCCAGGATTATTCGTATCTTGCCATTGCCCTGCTGCGGGCCAGCAATATGGAAGCCCGTTTTGTCGAAGGGACTGCTTTCGGCGGATTTTGGCCGCAGAAGCATGCATGGGTGGAAGTGAAAGTGGATGGAAGCTGGCTTACTATGGATCCTACATGGGGGGCGGGATATATTAAAGATGATAAATTCGTGGCAGCTTTCAATGAAAAATACTTTGATCCGAATAAAGAAGAGTTTGAAAAAACACATAACCGCACAGGTGTATCCTATTAATTGTTATAAAGTCACGGGCTTGTTCCTGTGGCTTTTTTTTCAATATTTGGCCGATTTTTTCAAATGGGTGGAAATTATATCGAAAGACCCTTCAATAAATATTCTGAAAATTATAAAATCAAACTGACTGGACTTCCGTCCGGATCTCCTTTAAGGAGGGGAAAAGCTTGATAAAACAAATGGCAGGAGTGATCTTTTGTATGATGCTGATTTTCCCTGGTATGGTGAAGGCTGGCGGTTTTGGCGGTGATGACAGTGGAACTCCGGGTTATTGGTATGCTGGAGAAGCGCCTTCAAGCATTGATCCTTCCAAATCACCTCTTGTGTTTGTACACGGCTATAACAATTCATCAGCTGTCTGGCATGAAGGGAATGATATGTATGAAGTGGCTTTGGCAAATGGGTATGAAACAGCATTCATTGACCTTCATCATGACCGTGATATGTGGACGAATGGTGCAATTCTGGCTGAAAAGCTTCAAGAAATCTACCATCATTTCGGTGAAAAGAAGCTTGCAGTTATCGGCTATAGCAAAGGCGGGGTGGATATTCAGACAGCGCTTGTTCATTACAGTGCCCACCCATATGTATCAAATGTTATCTCCCTATCCTCCCCCCATCATGGCACCCAGCTCGCAGATCTGGCTCACAGCAGCGCGGCCTGGTGGCTTGCTGCCCTCCTTGGCAACAATAATGAAGCAACCGAATCCCTGCAGACAGGTAATATGCAACATTTTCGAAGCCTTACAGATTCCCATCAGAATGCTGAAAAAAATCGATATTATACACTTGGCGGCACTAAATGGGGTTCATTTGGCAGTGCATCATATTGGGGAGGCTTATATCTGAGCCAGTATGGAAAAAGCGATGGCGTCGTTACGGCGGTTAATTCCCGCTTGCCAGGAGCATCCGTTGTTCAGGAAGGCAGCTGGAATCATACAACCATCCGGGAAGGATCCCATACATTTCCGGTGTTCAGGCCCTATACCTCTATCACTCAGCCTGCTGCGGGTTTCTCATCAGCACGCTCTGAATCCGCTGCCAGACAGCCTGGCACTCATTCCATTGTAAAAGGCGGAAAAGCTGTCAATGCAATAAGTGAACAGTTTACCGTGGAGGAAAATGTAGAATCCATGACTGTTTCTTTTTTAAGTGAAAAGAATTTGCCCGATTTAATATTGATCAGTCCGGATGGCAAGGAATATAAAACGAAAAAAGTGTATCAGGAAGAATCCGAGTTTTTCAAAGGAGCATGGGTTCATCCGTTTGAAATAGATTATCCTAAAGCTGGAAACTGGGTGTTAAAGGCTCCGGCAAATGCTTCATACCTATACACTATTGCACTGGACAGCCCGTTAAATGATAAAATTCTGGGAAAGTCTGCGAAAAGCCATATAGCCTTTAATACAAAATGGATCCTATTCGGGTTTGATCCTTCAGGGAAAAAACTGAAGCAAAAAGCCAAAGGAGAAAAGGCTGGCCTCATGATCGAAAGCGATTTTACACAGGAAGGTGTATACAATGTGACAACAGAAGTAAAAGGACAGACTGAAAATGGCAAGCCGTTTGAAAGAACCATCATTGAATCTTTCTATGTAGATCAAAGTGGAAAACGATATAAGTAATGTAATGTATTTTGACTGCTGAGAAGCAGTCTTTTTTTTATTGAAAACCCAGGGATAAGGGAGAATCATCCTAAGAAAAACACAGGAGTTTCTAACGCGACAGCGAATATATAATAGGTTAGAATTAAATTCAGGGTAATGTAAATTAATGGAATGCGAGATATAGATAAAGGGGAGAGATTTCACATGGATAGAAATCAAATGCACCCTGCAATTGAGAGGGTATTAGGAAATATTGAAAAAGTCATGATCGGCAAACGGGATGTCGCAGAATTAAGCTTAGTGGCACTTTTAGCGGAAGGCCATGTTTTGCTCGAGGATGTGCCGGGTGTCGGGAAAACGATGATGGTGCGTGCACTGGCTAAATCAGTCGGAGCCGCATTTAAGCGCATCCAGTTCACGCCTGATTTGCTGCCTTCAGATGTGACAGGTGTATCCATCTATAATCCGAAGGAAATGGAATTTCAGTTCAGGCCGGGCCCCATTATGGGCAATATTATTTTAGCAGATGAAATCAACAGAACCTCTCCCAAGACGCAATCTGCTCTTCTTGAAGGGATGGAAGAAAGCAGCGTAACCATCGACGGAGTGACACATCGCCTTGAGAAACCCTTTTTCGTTATGGCGACGCAAAATCCGATCGAGTATGAAGGAACTTATCCGCTTCCGGAAGCTCAGCTGGACCGATTCCTGTTAAAAATGAAAATGGGCTATCCTGATATCGCTGATGAGATGGAGGTCCTGAATCGGGCACAGCGGATTCCGCCGATAGAAGATCTGGAATCTGTAATAGATTTAACTGAATTGCGCTCACTCCAGCAAGAAATTAAAGAAGTGCATGTCGATCAGACGATTAAACGCTATATTGTGGAAATTGCCAATCAGACCAGAAACCACAGCAGTGTGTATTTAGGGGCAAGCCCCCGCGGTTCGATTGCTTTAATGAAAGCAGCCCAGGCTTACGCATTCATGTATGGCCGCGATTATGTTCTTCCGGATGATATTCAGTATTTGGCGCCTGCTGTTTTTGTCCACCGGATTATTTTAAGGTCTGAGGCGAAATTCGAGGGTATTACCGCTGAAGAAGTAGTAGAACGGGTCATTGCCAGGGTTTCTGTTCCAGTACAAAGGTTAGTGAAGTAAAATGAAACAGCTGTTAAATACACTGAAAGGTGTCTGGAAGCTGATTGTGTTATTTTTGCTTATTCTGTTCGCCTTTTCATATGCGATGTTTCAGGGCGGGTTTGTAAGCTGGTTTTTGTTTTACAGCTTTCTTCCTTTTGCTCTTTACGCACTTGGCTTGTCGTTTTATTCTTTAAACGACTTTGAGGTGGAGCGTATCCTGCCAAAAGCAGAATTCAATGCAGGTGAACAGGCAGTTATTACCTTGAAGATTACCAGAAGAACAGCTTTTCCTCTGTTGTATCTGGTCATAGAGGATGAGATGAGTGAACAGCTGCAGCATGCCAGGAAATCAAACGAGGCAAAGCGTTTTTTATTTTCTGGGTTTCAGAAGGAAATGTCCCTTCAATACAGGATTAACAGCCTGCCGAGGGGTGAGCATTTTTTTGCCTCCATCCGTATGAAAACAGGTGATTTGCTCGGTTTAATAGAAAAAGAAAGGCAAGCCCCTGCTGAGAGCCGGATGATTGTCTACCCGGCATATGAGGAAATCATTTATAAGCCTATGGCGCATCATTATGATCAGGGAATGACTGCTTCAAAAGAGCGGGTGCAAAGGGATACTTCCATGGCCATCGGCATTAGGGAGTATCAGCCGGGAGACAGATTCTCCTGGATTAACTGGAAAGCTACTGCTAAGCGCAATGATATTATGACCAAAGAATTTGAACAAAGGCAATCGCATGACGTCTATATCCTCATGGATTGTGCACCGGATAGCCGATTTGAGGCCATCGTTTCGTTTACAGCCTCCATGGTAAGGGCGATTCTTCGCAAAGGAGCACAGACTGGGTTTTTGACCTCTGCAGCAACGCGGACAGCTTTTCCAATCAGAGGCGGTGAAGCACACCAGCTTCAGCTGTTCTATCATTTGGCAAAAATAAAGGATGATTCTGCAGCTGCAGTGGACCGGGTTCTTGAAGCAGAGCATTTTCTTTTGCAGCAGAACAGTCAGCTGATGGTTGTTACAGGGCAATTAACAAAAGCGCTTATAGAGAAAGCCGGGTTTTTCACGTCCAAGAAAGGGGTTGTATCTATATTTTTAATAAAAAATGAGGATGAATCTCCTTCCGGGGATGAGCTACTGCTCAAAACCTCCGCCAATGCCAGGGGAATCCGGGTAGTTCTGGTTCATAACGGACAGTTTGCAGATGTGTTTTCGGGGGTGAACAAGTGATGAGTTCTCCAAAGGTACCGAAAGATTTTGCCTCGTTTCTTCTTTATGTTCTGGGCTTTTTCTTATTATGGGAATGGCTGCGTCCGGTTGAAGAGCTTACGGACACATCTAATGTCATTGTTTTCCTCGTGTTCCTTATACTATCGCTTCTGCTGGCTTTTTTCAGTGTTGGCCTTGTTTTAAGCGGTTTTATAAAGGTGCTTTATATTCTCTATGAACTGCATTATTTGTACTTTGAGGGATCCTTTTTCCAATTTTCATGGATATCCGTATTTGCATCGGACATGGTGCACAACTTTGGTTTAATAGCTGATAGAGAATGGCCTGGCATGACAAATCTATTCAGAAGCCTTCTCTTTTTCATTCTGCTATGGCTGATGACTTATTTGATTCAGTACTGGCTGATCAATCGCAGGCGGATTTTCATTTTCTTTTTCATGACACTCATTTATATAAGTGTATTGGATACCTTTACGCCTTACACGGCAGACGCGGCGATTGTCAGGACAGTTATTGCGGGCTTTGCGGTTATGGGCATCTTAACGTTCAACCGTCTCCTGGATCAGGAGGGGTTGAAGAAAGAAGCTTCCCTGTCGCGCAAATGGATGATTCCGCTGACCGCTCTGATCGCTCTGAGTACCGGCTTAGGGTTTGCAGCACCTAAGGCAGAACCGATTTGGCCCGATCCTGTTCCGTTTATTAAGTCCTATGGACAAAATAGCGGCGGTGATGGCCCGGGTATTCAGAAAATCGGCTATGGTGAAGATGATTCCCGTCTTGGTGGCCCTTTTATTGGAGATAACGCTGTGGTCTTCAGGGCGGAAGTGGAGTCCCGCCATTACTGGAAGGTGGAAACAAAAGATGCATATACAGGCAAAGGATGGATTACATCCCAGGCTGAAGGAGAATATCTTCCGTTTGGAATGGGAGAAGAAATTCCGGTTACATCCTTCATCGATAACGATGCAATTGAAACCACTGAAGAAGTAAGCTCCGTTTATACTTTTATGAATTACCCTCATGTTGTGTATCCATTAGGGGTAAATAGTATTAAAGCTTCGCAGTTCATTACCTATGAGCTGGAAACGGCCACTGAAAAAATACGGACATTGGATGGCGGACGGCCATCTGCATTGGAAGAATATAAGTTAGGCTTCGAGGTGCCTGAATACAGTGTGACTGCAATGAAGGAAGCCGGGGCAAACGCGGAATCACTGCCTGAAGAATTTATGGCGCGATATACACAGCTGCCTGAAGAATTGCCTGAAAGAGTCAGGGAACTTGCTCTGGAAATTACTCAAGAGAAACCGGACTGGTTTGAAAAAGCAAGGGAGCTTGAGAGGTATTTCCGAAGGGCAGAATTTACCTACAGCCAGACAGACGTAGCTGTTCCAGATGAAAATGAGGACTATGTGGACCAGTTTTTATTTGATACCAAGCAGGGATATTGCGACAATTTCTCCTCCTCCATGGTGGTAATGGCCAGATCCATTGGATTGCCGGCAAGGTGGGTTAAGGGCTATACAGAGGGAGAATTCAAGCAATCATTAGGGTCTGGTCTTCGCTTGTTTGAGGTAACAAATAACAATGCCCATTCATGGGTGGAAATCTATTTCCCTGAAATGGGCTGGGTTCCATTTGAACCAACTCAGGGGTTCAATAATAATGTACAATTTAACTTTGACAACGCAGGCCAAAATACGAGCCAGCCGGAAGCGGAAAAGCCAAACGAGACTGAGGCTCCTGTTAAGCCGGACATGCCTGATGAAGCATCGGCAGAAAAATCGCCGTTTTCGGTAAAAGAGCTTTGGGACAATCTGGGAGCTTTCTTAAAAGATAATTGGAAAGTAGTCGCAGCAGCGATATTGGCAGCAGGTGTGCTTGTTTTCGTGCTTTTCCAGAAGAGGGGAAAATGGATGCCGCATTATTTTATCTGGAGATTTAAAAAGACAAATAATGATGAGCATTTTCCTAAAGCTTATCTTATTCTTTTAAAAGAATTGGACCGGTACGGGCTAAAGCGGAAAAAGGGCCAAACCTTAAGGGAGTATGCCAAATATATAGACAGCTTTTTCTCAACAAAGGAAATGAGCAGGCTGACAGCCCACTACGAAGAACTTGTTTACAGGGGAGTTCTAAAAGAAGGAAGCTGGAATGACACGAAAGAATTGTGGGAAAATTTAATTAAAAAGACAATAGCTTGACCGGGATTTGGGGCTGTTGTTACAATAGGCAAATAAGACAGCGGCATATTGTTCGGATTTTGCCGAGTATTACAATTAAATCATGCAACCTTCATATATCCTCGATAATATGGTTCGAAAGTCTCTACCGGATCGCCGTAAATGATCTGACTATGAAGGCAGAAGAAGCTTTTTGCTATACGTGAAAACCGAAATTCTGCCTTCACTTTTTTTTGTGGAGAAAGAGTTCCGGTTTTTTTTATTGGCCAGCTTCTGGCTGGCAGTTATATGAGTTGCAAAGAAATTATATTTTGACTAGATATTTTACCTGCAGGAGAGAAGACTAAAAGTAAAATAACAAATTTAATGAGGTGAACAGTGTGACGGGGAAAACAGAACTTCAAAATCAAGAAATGATCGTAGTACTGGACTTTGGGAGCCAGTACAATCAGTTAATCACACGCAGAATCCGTGAGTTTGGCGTATACAGTGAGCTGCATCCGCATACGATTACAGCTGCGGAAATCAAAGAAATGAATCCAAAAGGGATTATTTTCTCTGGCGGTCCCAACAGTGTTTACGGCGAAAATGCTTTCCGCTGTGATGAAGAAATTTTTGAACTGGGCTTGCCGATTTTCGGAATCTGCTATGGCATGCAGCTGATGACTATGCATTTTGATGGTAAAGTAGAACCTGCGAAACACCGTGAATACGGAAAGGCGATCATGAAAATTGAAAATGAATCCAAGTTGTTTACAGATCTGCCTAGAGAACAGACGGTCTGGATGAGCCATGGCGATCTTGTCGTAGAGGCTCCCGCTGGTTTTACAGTGGATGGTACAAATCCATCATGCCCGATTGCAGCTATGAGCAATGAAGAGCGCGGTTTATACGCTGTTCAATTCCACCCTGAGGTTCGCCATTCAGTTCACGGAAATGATATGCTGAAAAACTTTGTGTTCGGCGTTTGCGGCTGTACAGGCGATTGGTCAATGGAAAACTTCATTGAGATTGAAATGGAGAAGATCCGCCAGGAAGTTGGAGATAAAAAGGTTCTTTGTGCATTGAGCGGCGGTGTTGATTCATCTGTTGTTGCCGTCCTTATTCATAAAGCAATTGGCGATCAGCTAACCTGTATTTTCGTGGATCACGGCCTGCTGAGAAAAGATGAAGCAGAAGGCGTCATGAAGACATTTGCTGATGGATTCAATATGAATGTAATTAAAGTGGATGCCCAGGAACGCTTTATGAATAAGCTTAAAGGGGTTAGCGATCCTGAACAAAAGCGTAAAATCATCGGCAATGAATTTATCTATGTATTCGATGATGAAGCAGCCAAGCTTGAAGGCATTGATTTCCTTGCACAGGGAACACTTTATACGGATATTATTGAAAGTGGAACAGCAACTGCTCAAACGATTAAATCTCATCACAATGTAGGCGGGCTTCCTGAAGATATGCAATTCAAGCTGATCGAACCGCTTAACACTCTGTTTAAAGATGAGGTGCGTGCGTTGGGAACGGAGCTTGGCATTCCGGATGAAATCGTTTGGAGACAGCCATTCCCTGGTCCGGGACTAGGTATCCGCGTACTTGGGGAAATCTCAGAAGATAAGCTTGAAATTGTGCGCGAGTCTGATGCCATACTGCGCGAGGAAATTCAAAAGGCAGGGCTTGATCGCGACATTTGGCAATACTTCACGGTTCTTCCTGATATCCGCAGTGTCGGTGTAATGGGAGATGCCCGAACTTATGATTATACTATTGGAATCCGTGCGGTTACTTCCATTGACGGTATGACTTCTGACTGGGCACGTATCCCATGGGATGTACTGGAGATTATTTCAACTAGGATCGTTAATGAAGTATCGCATGTCAACAGAGTGGTTTACGATATTACGAGCAAGCCGCCTGCAACAATCGAGTGGGAATAAAATACGAACATTAAGAAAATGCGGACATGAAAATGTTCGCTTTTTCTATTGACTAGGACTTTTTGAGGTGCTATGATAAAGAAGAATTAAATATGTCGTTTTACGTCGTATAATATTGGGGATATGGCCCAAAAGTTTCTACCGAGCTACCGTAAATAGCTTGACTACGAGGTAAGTGCAGATAGGGATGTTTTTTGCCATTATTCTTCTTTGTTTTCCCCTATTGCAAGCACGAGCCCAGTTGTCAATGCTCCGGTAGTCAACCCGGAGTTTTTTTTATTGAAAAAAATAAAGACAGCCAATAGGGGGAAGAGAAATGAAGAAGTACTTCCAGTTTGAAGAACTTGGTACTAACTACCGTCGTGAATTTATCGGCGGACTTACAACTTTTTTAGCAATGGCTTATATCTTGGTCGTTAATCCGATTACTTTATCGTTAATGGATATACCAGATTTGCCGGATGCCATGAGAATGGACTATGGTGCAGTATTCGTGGCGACAGCAGTAGCTGCGGCAATTGGATCACTATTGATGGGGGTACTGGCCAGGTATCCGATTGCGCTTGCTCCCGGTATGGGATTAAATGCATTTTTTGCTTATACTGTTGTATTAACGATGGGAATTCCTTGGCAGCATGCACTAGGCGGGGTTCTTATCTCAGGGATTATCTTTATCCTTTTATCACTTTCAGGTTTGCGTGAAAAAATCATTAACTCGATTCCTGCAGAATTGAAGTATGCGGTCAGTGCCGGAATCGGTTTGTTTATTACATTTGTCGGCGCTCAGAGTGCAGGGCTGATTGTCAATAATGATGCAGTTCTCGTTGGATTAGGCGATTTTACTGATGGGAATGTGCTTCTGGCTATTTTCGGGATTATCATAACAGTTATTCTCATGACAAAAGGAATGAATGGCGGAATTTTTATAGGAATGGTAATCACGACTGTTGTTGGAATGATTGCCGGCCTGATTGATGTTCCAGGAAAGGTTGTTGATTCCGTGCCAAGTGTAGCTCCAACGTTTGGAGCGGCATTCGGGGCATATAGCGACCCTTCATTCTTCTCAACAAGCATGCTGGTCGTTGTTCTGACATTCCTATTCGTTGACTTCTTTGATACAGCGGGTACTTTAGTGGGTGTTGCCAACCAGGCAGGCCTAATGAAGGAGAATAAGTTGCCGCGTGCAGGTAAAGCACTTCTGGCTGACTCAACAGCAACAGTAGTAGGCGCGATATTCGGAACATCAACGACAACTTCATTCATTGAGTCTTCATCAGGGGTTGCGGCAGGTGCGAGAACAGGATTTGCATCGATTGTAACAGCGGGATTCTTCCTGTTATCATTATTCTTCTTTCCTCTATTAGAGGTTATAACTTCTGCAGTGACTGCTCCGGCGCTCATCATTGTCGGTGTACTGATGGTTGCTTCATTAGGCAACATTGATTGGACAAAGTTTGAAATTGCAGTTCCAGCCTTCCTTACTATTATTGCAATGCCATTAACTTACAGTATCGCAACAGGAATCGCAATCGGATTCATTTTTTATCCAATTACCATGATTGTAAAAGGGAGAATAAAAGAGATTCACCCAATCATGTATGTGCTGTTCGTCATATTTGTTTTGTATTTCATTTTCCTAAAGTAATATTATGGATTGGGCCCGCTTGGATGCGGGTCTCTTTATTTTATTCAAATCAATCCGTTGACTTCCCGGACAGGCTTTAATACCATGAGAGTACATTTGTTTAATGGGCGGGGAGAAGAGAATGGGTGAGTAT
The DNA here is from genome assembly GCF_017303275.1 of Bacillus sp. NTK034. Classification (GTDB taxonomy): domain Bacteria; phylum Bacillota; class Bacilli; order Bacillales; family Cytobacillaceae; genus Cytobacillus. Next base: position 50,326 of record NZ_JAFKOJ010000018.1, read on the forward strand.
AAGGTTAAAAAAGTGCTTAATAATAATGTCCTCATTGGCAGCCACGAGTCATTTGGAGAAGTCGTTCTTATCGGCAAGGGGATTGGCTTCAGCCGGAAGTCTGGCCAGCCAATCGACTCTGCTTTGGTTGAAAAGCTCTTTGTGCTTAAAAATGAAAAAGAGCAGGAGAATTATATTAAACTGATGCCTTTTGTGGATAATGAATTGCTTGAAACGATTATCTCCTCGATTCAATTGATTAAACAGAGGGCGAACTCCATGCTTAATGAACATATTCATGTTGCGCTAACCGATCACTTGATGTTTGCGATAACTCGTCTGAAAAAAGGGATGGAAATGAAAAATCCTTTTCTTGTTGAGACTAAGACACTCTACCCATTTGAATACGAAATTGCCAGCGAAGTTGTAAACCTTATAGGACAGCGAACCGGCATCTATTTGCCTCAAGGGGAGATCGGGTTCATTGCCCTTCATGTTCACAGTGCTGTGATGAACCGCGATTTATCCGAAGTCAATCAGCATTCTCAGCTGGTAACCCATCTAGTGAATATGATTGAAGAACAGCTGGACATTAAAATTGATAAAGACAGTATCGATTATATGAGGCTTGTCCGCCATATCCGATTCACCATTGAACGGGTTAACAAAGGCGAGGTGGTTGAAGAACCGGAAAAAATAACTTCCCTCTTGAAAGAAGAATATCCGGTGTGCTACAATCTCTCTTGGAAGCTCATTAAAGTAATGCAGCAATCATTAAAAAAACCAGTCTTTAATGCAGAAGCTGTTTATCTGACAATGCATCTGCAGAGGCTTCAAAAGAAAATAAATTAATTTCGATACTATCTTGTCAAGAAACAGGCAAGTCTTTACGTGTTACTGATTCGATCAGGCATGAGTGAAGAAAGGTAATTGAATTTAGGTAAATAGGGTATGATACCCTTGTATACACCTGAATTCTATCCTTTTTTTCCTCATGCCTTTTTTATTTTTTTAATGCTTGCCGCTATTAAATGAAAACGCTTAATGAGTAAAAAACTTTAGGGGGTTAACATATGTTTAAGAAAATATTTGGCGTCCTGCAAAAAGTCGGAAAAGCCTTAATGCTTCCAGTAGCATTACTGCCGGCAGCGGGTATACTGCTCGCTATCGGGGCGGCTTTGCAAAATCCGGCACTGCTTGAGCTGGCTCCATTCCTGGATAACAGCGGAGTTGAAATCGTTGCTCAGGTTATGCAAAAAGCAGGAGATATCGTCTTTGCCAACCTGCCTGTTCTATTTGCAGTTGGTGTAGCTGTTGGTTTGGCAGGCGGTGAAGGTGTAGCCGCACTTGCTGCCATCATCGGCTATCTAATTATGAATGTGACAATGGGAACGGCTGCAGGAATTACTGCAGAGGATGTAAATGGGCTTAATTATGCGAACATCTTAGGAATCCCAACTCTGCAGACAGGTGTATTCGGCGGTATCATTGTTGGTATTATCGCTGCTGCATTATATAACAAGTTTTTTGAAATCGAACTTCCATCCTATTTGGGATTCTTTGCCGGAAAGCGTTTTGTTCCAATTATTACGGCTGCAACATCTGTAGTACTTGGTTTGCTGATGCTGGTTATCTGGCCGCCAATCCAGGAAGGGTTAAATGCTTTCTCTCAAAACATGGTTCATGCGAACTTGACTCTATCCGCGTTTATTTTTGGATTAATTGAACGCTCATTGATTCCTTTTGGTCTTCATCACATTTTCTACTCTCCATTCTGGTATGAATTTGGACAGTATGTAACGAATGCAGGGGAAACGGTTCGCGGTGATCAGCGTATTTTCATGGCTCAAATCAGTGACAATGTACAAAACCTTACTGCAGGTACATTTATGACTGGTAAATTCCCGTTCATGATGTTTGGTCTTCCTGCAGCTGCATTAGCAATTTATCATGAAGCACGCCCCGAAAAGAAAGTAGTAGTCGGAGGCCTTATGGCATCTGCTGCGTTAACTTCTTTCTTAACAGGTATTACAGAGCCGCTGGAGTTCTCATTCTTATTCGTGGCTCCTATCCTGTTTGCGGTTCACGCAGTGTTTGCAGGTCTGTCATTCATGACCATGCATCTCCTGGATGTGAAAATAGGCATGACTTTCTCAGGCGGTTTGATTGACTATATTTTATTCGGTTTAATCAACCCTCAGACAAATGCCTGGATTGTCATTCCGGTTGGATTAGTATTTGCTGTAATCTATTACTTTGGCTTCCGATTTGCCATCCGCAAATTTAATTTAATGACCCCAGGCCGTGAAGAAGTAGAAGATGAAGAAACAGCTTCTTCAGGTAAAGGCGGAGATCTTCCATATGAAGTTCTTGATGCTATGGGCGGACAAGAAAACATCGCTCATCTTGATGCATGTATTACTCGTCTTCGTGTATCGGTAAACGATATTAAAAATGTAGATAAAGAACGATTGAAGAAACTTGGTGCATCTGGAGTACTGGAAGTAGGAAACAACATCCAGGCTATCTTTGGCCCGAGATCTGAAACAATCAAAGGTCAAATGAAAGATATCATGAGCGGCAAAAGACCGCGCACGGTTGAAAAAGCGCCAGAAGGCGGGGTTGAACAGCAAATTGAAGAAGTAAATCCTGAAGCTCTTCAGACAGAGCACAAGGAAGATCTTTTCATTTCACCGATCAAAGGAGAAATCAAACCAATCACAGAAGTACCTGATGCTGTATTCTCGGGTAAAATGATGGGCGATGGTTTTGCGATTGTACCTGCAGAAGGAACTGTTGTATCACCGGTGGATGGGAAAATCGTTAACATGTTCCCGACAAAGCATGCAATCGGCATCCTTTCAGATTCAGGCCGAGAAATCCTTATCCATGTAGGTATTGATACAGTAAACCTGAAAGGACAGGGATTTGAAGCATTAGTTGCTGAAAATGACCGTGTAGAAGCAGGGCAGCCATTGTTGAAAGTGGATCTTAATTATATCGAGAAAAATGCAACTTCTATCATCACGCCAATCGTATTCACAAACCTTCAACAGGGTGAAGGGATCAAGATTAATAAGCCAGGCGCTGTTGACCTTAAAGAAAAAGATATCATTGTCATCTCCAAATAGTAATATATAATATAGAAGAAACCAGCTGTATTTTAAGCAGCTGGTTTCTTTTGATTTAAATGCATAATAAAATCTTTTTTGTTTTTTTTGAATAACTTGTTGACCTTCTGGGCAATAGGTGATATTATAGAAAAACAGTCGCTTGAGACGTTAACAAGATTTTAAAGTTTTAAAAAAGTTGTTGACGAAGTGATTGAGAAATGATATATTAATAAAGTCGCTTCTGAGCGGCGCATTGATCTTTGAAAACTGAACGAACAAAAACGTCAACGTTAATTCTTTAGTCTTTTTTTGAAAAGACAATTTATGAGCTTAATCAACTCTTATATGGAGAGTTTGATCCTGGCTCAGGACGAACGCTGGCGGCGTGCCTAATACATGCAAGTCGAGCGGACAGATGGGA
>NZ_JAFKOJ010000019.1 GCF_017303275.1 Bacillus sp. NTK034
TCTACTCTTTTCAATTTAGAAATATATATCCATGGGGGATGAAATCCTGCGAATAAGCGAGCATTCGTGAGTAAACCGTATTAAACTGAGGGAGTTGAACAAGGAATTTTTACTATGACTGAAGAAGTAGTAATAGTAAGTAAAGTTTTTTTATATTCCTAATGTATATTTTAGGGTTAATATATTTCTTATTGCGGAGGGGTTTTGTTGCAAACACTTTTTAAATATAACTGGATGATACGAAAAGACTGGTATAACTGGTGTGAAGATTTAAGTGAGGAAGAGCTTTTGCAAAACCGAACAGGTGGAATGGGCAGTATTTTACATACACTTTTCCATATTGTTGATGTTGAGTGGAGCTGGATACGTCTATTACAGGGGAAAGCGGACTTTCAGGAGAGTTTTGATTATTATAACAGCTTGGACAAGGTTCGAAAATTGGACGCAGAATTTCACTTAGAAGTAGAGAACTTTGTGAACAACTGGGATGCCAGTATGGAAAATCAATTATTTTACGATACCCTGCCTGATGGAAGAATTGTAACAGATACTTGGGGTGAAGTTATGCGCCATGCCATTGCCCACGAAATTCACCATATAGGACAATTATCAATTTGGGCAAGAGAATTGGGAAGGAAACCTATTTCTGCAAACCTTATAGGGAGGGGACTTTCCTCTCATTCGACAAAATAATTCATTAAAGGGTTTGCAGAGGCAGCAGCTTTTTTCTAATTGTACTAAAGGGGCAGGTTTGTGGAAGAAGAAATTGTTTAATAGCAACTGTTGTGACATTAATAAAGACGGGTTTCCCCGTCTATTGTTTTGTTTATCAAGCTTATCTGTATGAAGGTAGTATAAGAATATTATTAGTAGGCGATACCTACACGTGAGTTTATATAATCGCTTTTTTTTATCTGTCTAAATATAAAATCTGCTGTATCCGGTACGGATATTTCAACTCCATCCTCCGGCAAAAAACTTCGCTCTATACGATATTTGCCTATCTTTTCTCCATCTGGCAAGTAGGTAGGACAGACAATCGTCCATTCGAGGGTTGATTGTTTGAGTATATCATAAACTTTATGATGTTCTTTGGCCGCCCGGGTTGACTTACGCTTTGATTCACTTGATTGATAACGCAGAGAATTTGGCGTGGTCCTACTTTGCAGGATACCTGCAGTTCCTATAGTTATTATTCGTTTTATACCTTCATTTTCCATTGCTTCTATAATAAGTGGCATACTTTCTGATAGAGTGGTGGTGCCATCAGTATTAAGTGCACTAATAACTATATCAATCCCCTGCATTGCACATACGATATCATCATTATTTAAAACATTCCCTCGAATAATGGTTAAATTTTTATTATTTATTTGAATCTTCTCAGGAGTACGAACTAATACAGTAACATTATGTCTGTCATGAAGGGCATACGTAACTATTTGACTTCCAACTCGTCCAGTTGCACCTAAAATTAAAATATTCATAATAATGAGCTCCTTTTCAAATACTAATATTTTAATATATAAGTTAATTTATTGTCTTTTTAAACTAACGAGGGTTAAAGTTGAAGACCAAGGTTTGCGTCGGCAGCCTTTTCTTATTCGACTAACGGGGCAGGTTTGTTTAATAGGACATATTAACTGAGATTCCTTTTTAGAGAAATTAAAAACCGCTCAATCATCAATCGCGTTGAGCGGCAAATAAGAATATTATTTTTTTACAGCGTGGATATAGTGAATTGTTTCGAATGCAGTCAAAAAATCCGTCCGATTACTAAAGAAACGGTCATTTATCTTAACTGGTGACAAATGTTCATAAATCAGTAACCCTGATTTTTCTAACATATTCTCGATCTCATTATAAGTGAAACAGGATTTCATTGGTTCTCCACTTGCCGAAGCCATTTTCACCATATTTTCGACTCTATTAGATATTCCTTTTTCTTCAAAGAGATTTTCGTCCGCATAATCAAAAACGATAGAACTTCCTATTGGGGCTTTAGCAAATAGACTACTTATCAAACGTGAATTTTCCTCTTTAGTCAAATAATAAGACACACCCAAAAGGCTAAAGAAAGTCTTTTTGTTTTCAAAGCCTTCATCTATAAGTTTTTGAAAGGAGAACTTTTTTGTAAAGTCCATAGAAACAAAATGGAGATTCCCCGGGGGTATAAGGTTGGCATTATCAAACCTTTTCTTTTTAGATTCCTGTGTAGATGGATGGTCAATTTCAAATATCTCTAATATTTTTTCTAATTCAGGATGCCTGAAACAAAAAGTATCTAAGCCGGCTCCAAGTATTACGTACTGTTTTAATCCTAACATTATTTCATTTAATAATACTTTTTCGCAATACGCTGCACGAGCTAGAGGCGTGGGAGAAAGCTGGACTTGTGTAATCCATTTTAAGACTTCTTCCGATTTACCTTGCAACGTTTGAGCAATACCTTCGTTAAAAAATTGTATACCTTTAATCATATTCTCACTGATTTCTGAAATCTCTTTTTTGGAAATTAGTTCTTGTGCAACATAATCATCAAAAATTTTAGGGGTGTCATATTGACTGTGATATGCTCGACCAAACGCTGATATTAATGACGTTAAACTGGATTCATTGGGCTTCATTCAATTGCCTCCTCTTAAACGAATATAAGATTCCCCGGCCAGGAGAATCTTATTATACACAGAGGTTTATAAGTTGTAAATTATAGCATAAATAGAATTTTTTGTCAAATTATTTGGTTGTGCTGGCAGGTTTGATAAAGAAGGAGAGGTGACTTATTTATAGAACTCTTTAAGAAAAGATAGGGGTGGAAATAAGTATGATATTGAAGAATGAACTGCTTATTCGACTTATGAACGGTAATGGTTTTGAAGTTATGGTTAAATGGCTAAATGACCAAAGAGTTTTGGAATTCTATGAAGAGCCACCTTCAAATATAGATATGGTGATTAAAAAATACGGTCCAAGAGTTGAAGGGAAACATTATGTTATTCCTTGTATTGTAGAATACAAAAACGAACCAATAGGTTATATACAATACTATGAGATTCAAGAAAATGATTTAAAGAGATACGGCTATTCAGCAAACCAAAATATTCATGGAATAGACCAATTTATTGGAGAAACCCAATTATGGGGTAAAGGGATAGGCACTACAATGATTCTAATGATGTTAGATGAACTTAGTAAAAATAAAGGTGCCTTAAGTGTGGTATTAGAGGTGAAAAAAAATAATAGTAGAGCAATATCAAGTTATAAGAAGTGTGGTTTTAGAAAAATAAAAGAGCTTTATAATGACCTTTACTTAATGGAATGGATAAAGGGAACCCACTAAATTCTTTAAATAAGCTAAAGTTGTTGTTTATAACCAAGATCAGCCATCTAAGGCGGGTTCGCTTATTGAACTAAGGAGCAGGTTTGTTGAAGAAGAAACCCAGTGCAAAGCAGGTAATAATAATCCTTATCTTGAAATAAGAGAGATTGAAAATATTATGTAAAGGAGGAACAAAAGATGCAGGCCTTAATTGAGGAGTACAGTCGAGGATTTACGATGTTAAGGGAATCCATAAGTGAGTTATCTGAGGAAGAGATTAGGTACAACCCAGGAAAGGATAAATGGAGTATACATCAGATAATTATTCATATTACAGATTCTGAATTGGTGGCTACACATAGAATGAAAAAAGTTTTGTCAGAGCCGGAACCACTATTACCAGCACCTGACCAAGATGCTTGGGCGAGCTCATTGGTTTATGAACAATTAGATCGTGAACAATACCTTCTACTTTTTAAAATGCTTCGCTCCAGTATGCTTCCTATTATCCACAATTTGACAACTGAACAACTTCAAAGAATTGCAGTGTATCCAGATGGTGCGCGATTGACATTCAAAGATTTGTTGGAATTCCGAGTCGCCCATATACGTGGACATCTTGACCAAATTAAAAGAGTTAAAAAGGCTTTTAGGGAAAAGCATAAATAAAATATTTAGCTTCTTCCACTAACGTGTGCTTATATTCAAGATCAGCTGCTGAATCAGGCAGCTTTTCTTATTCAACAAAAGTGGCAGTTTAGTAGAACAATCGTCATTAGCTTTTTTTCAACAATCGGGCCATTTTGTTGAATAAAAAAGGAATTATTTGTAGGTTAATCGAAGAAAATTCTGAAGATAAAAAAAGGATAATGGAGAGGATAAAATGAAGGTTATCGGTCTTATTGGTGGAATGAGTTGGGAATCTTCTGTTGAATATTATCGGATTATCAATGAAGAAGTTAAAAGAAGATTAGGGGGATTACATTCAGCGAAATGTCTTTTATATAGTGTAGATTTTCATGAAATTGAACGTTATCAATCAGAAGGCGCCTGGGAAAAGGCCGGTGAAGTGTTAGGTAATGCTGCTCGTTCTTTGGAAAAGGGGGGAGCTGACTTTATTGTCATTTGTACTAACACGATGCACAAAGTTATAGGTGACATCCAGTCGAAAATTAATGTCCCCCTGCTGCATATCGCAGATGCAACAGCAGCCCAAATTAAAGAGAAAGGAATTAATTACTTGGCACAAGGTACACAATGGAGCAAGATTTTTATAAATCACGCTTGGAGTTTAACGGTATACAAGTTATGGTGCCAAATGACAATGAAAGAGAGATTGTAAACAAGATTATTTACGAAGAGTTATGTTTGGGTAAGATTCATCAAGAATCAAGGGATTATTATAAAAAAGTTATCCATGGTTTAATCGAATCTGGAGCTAAAGGGGTTATACTGGGCTGTACAGAAATTGGATTATTGGTAAAGCCGGAGGATTCTGATGTTCCTCTATTTGACACAACCTACATACATGCTTTTGAAGCTGTAAATATGTCCTTGAAATAGGGTTATGAAGTCTTATTAAGGATTTTTAATTCTTCCGCAATACGGCGTTTTTCTTTAGGAAAAAGGCGTCAATTTTGTATGCCCCCAAACAATTATTGTGAAGGTTTTCACTTAAACGATAGGGTGCAAGAGTTAAAGATGAGGATCGCTGGAGCGATCTCTTTCTTGTTTAACAAACGGGGCAGATTAGTTTAGTATGTTTATTTTTTGAATTATTCTAACTTTTTTATGATAAAATTGGGTTGCTTTTAGATGATTCGGGAGGTATTTTTCTATGGGTGAATACAAAATAATTTTATTTGATTTAGACGGCACACTTTCGGATCCGAAGGTCGGTATTACTAAATCTGTTCAATATGCATTAGAAAAATTGGGCATTATTGAAACTAATCTTGATAAACTTGAATGTTTTATTGGACCACCACTTCAGGTTTCATTTTCTGAATACTACGGTTTTAATGAGGAGAAATCACAAATAGCAATTGATTTTTATAGGGAACGATTTAAGCAAAGGGGGATGTTTGAGAATGAGTTATATTCTAATCTTTCACCATTTTTAAAATCATTAAAAGAACAACAATATACCTTAACCGTTGCAACTTCAAAACCCACGGTATTTTCAGAACAGATTCTTAAATATTTTAATATTGACCACTATTTCGATCTCGTTGTTGGAAGTAATCTTGATGGTACAAGAACATCTAAAACTGAAATTATTCAATACATACTTGATAAGCACAAAAATTATAGGCTTGATAACTTTATTATGGTGGGAGATCGTAAGCACGATATTATTGGTGCAAATAATGTTGGGATTGATTCAATTGGAGTAACGTATGGATACGGATCCTTTGAAGAATTAAGTGAGTTTAATCCTACTTACATTGTTCATAGTATTGATCAGATAAAAGAAATTTTAATGACCAGCATAGTTAAATAAATTTCCTAAAGAAAGATTGTGAAGTAATGTACTTAAAGTAAAGGGTGCATTACCTAAAGATACAGCTGCCATCTCAGGCGGCATTTCTTAATCTACTAACGGGGCAGGTTAGTTACACAAGGAGATACGATAGAAACAATACAGGAGGAGAAAAATACAATGATTAAGGCTGCTATTTTTGACTTAGATGAAACCTTACTTAATAGGGATAAGGCAATAGAGCAAATGTTTTTAATAATTTTAGATAAGTGTTATGAGGATGTTAAACATTCAGTAAAAAATGAAATGTTGAAGAAATTCAAAGAGTATGATAAAGAAAGCTATGGTCATAATGATAAATCAAAAGTTTTTGAATCATTTTTTGATGAATTCCCACCAAAATATAAATTGCTACGTAATGAGATTCAAGATTTTTGGAATAATAATTTTCCTCATTGTTTTACTATAAACCCAAGTACTATAAATATAGTAAATACACTAAAGATGCAAGTTAAAGTTGCAATTATAACAAATGGCTCAACTCAGAGACAAAAAGCTAAAATAATTAATACTATGTTAAATTGTTGTTTTGAAGTAATAATTATCTCTGAAGAAGTGGGATTTAGCAAACCTGACAAACGCATATTTGAATTAGCACTAAATAAGCTTAATGTAAAACCTGAAGAAGCATTATTCGTTGGAGATGACATAGAAAAGGATATTGGTGGTTGTCAAAATGCAAATATAAAGGGCATATGGTTCAATCCTCACAAGAACAAGAATGATACCGATATAAAACCATATGCCGAGGTCAATTCTTTTGATGGATTATTAAGTTATTTTTCATAATGACTAACGTTCTTGAACTACCGGGTGCTTTACTTTACTTTAGATCCAGATGTCATCCCAGGCGGCTTTACTTATTGTACTAAAGGGGCAGGTTTGTGGAATAAGAAATGCTAAATTAATGTTAATTAGTTTTGGGAGGAATTCGAACTGAAAAGACCATTCGGAGTTCACATTGAGGGTTCAATTTATACAAACAACGGTACGATTTAAAACACGATGAATTTTTGGAAGCATTTATTGATTTTGTTGAAAGCAAAGGTTGGAGTTTCGGTGGAGGTAGTTCCCAAATAGATGAACAAGGAAAAAAGATAGCTGATATTGATTAGGTTGTTGAAATAGCAATTGCTTTGCTTCAATAAAGAGCAAAGCAATTTTCTTTTTTGCTATCGGGGTCAGATTAGTCTAACAAGGGAGAAAGATAATTGAGTAATAAAATGTAATATGTAGGCAGTATCATTTCTTGCCAGCCGAAAAGCAAATCATTGTGATATCTTTAGAATCAAATCAGCAGAAGTATAAAGATTTTATTGTATAAAAGGTGTGCTTTATATATTTTAAGGAGAAGTGAAACCATGAAAAAACATTGTTGTGAGGATATGGATTATCATGCAAATTTCAAATGTGATATACATAAAAATCCCTTTGACTGTCCTGACAAAATAATCATTTTTAATGAAAAAGATAATGACTACGGATTAATAGTTCGCGATGGTGGTTCTTCAAGTATAGTAATTGCTTTCTGTCCGTGGTGTGGTTCTAGATTATAATTTGTTGTTAAGATACCGGAATCTTATGTTCAAGACCAGCTGCTTATTGGTGCTTTTTCTTTTTAAATTATCGGGCAGGTTAGTTAAAAGAAAAAAATGGAATTTTATCTTTATTGTTCAACTTGTATTTAGTATTATTAAATAGAGATGTATAAGGAAGGGGAATCTATACTCCATATGTGGAATACCTTGAAATGATTATTTAATTAGATAGAGACAATTGCGATCCTTTAATTCAAAGGAGGCGTTTATTTGTCTATCTTAAAATCATTCAAGGGATACATGGTGTGGACAATTAAATTCCCATTACCAAGCAGCTATCTTTGTGTATCTGCTTTTTTTATGGGTAAAAATACATCTCAATTGACACAAACATAGAATCCCTATATTGGGGGAATTTTAATGAAAAGTCAGTACGAAAACGAGGAAATTCTATCAGGTGGGAATGTTACAAACGTATATCGTTCCGGAGATACTGTTCGACGAGACTTAAAAGAACATAGTCCAAATATTCATGAGGTATTAATACATTTGGAGAGCAAAGGTTTCAACTACGCACCTAAGTTTTTAGGTATTGATGAAAGAAATAGAGAAATATTGTCATTTATTGAAGGTGAAGCTGGTAATTATCCATTAAAAAAATATATGTGGTCGAATGATGTTTTAAAGGAGATAGCTAAAATACTACGTCTCTATCATGATGCTGTAAGTGATTTTCAAATTAATGAAAGTTGGCAGCCACTTGATAATACCCCTCAGCAATTTGAGGTGTTATGTCACAATGACTTTGCCATATATAACATTATTTTTAATCACGAAAAGCCAGTAGGTATTATTGACTTTGACCTTGCAGCTCCTGGTCCAAGACTTTGGGATATAGCTTATACTCTGTATACTTGTGTTCCTTTAAGTAGACTATATCATTCTGAAACAGGTGATGCAGTTTATTATAACCCGTTAAGGGATGCCAGCCGTATAAAGAAAAGGGTTAAATTGTTCTTTGAAGCTTATGGTGTCGAGGGAATGGAAAAAGGATTTTTAGAGACTGTTTTACTACGAGTTGAAGCGTTATGTAAAACGATGCAAAGGAAAGCCAAAGAAGGAGATATGGCGTTTCAAAAGATGATTGATGAAGGACATTATGAACATTATCAAAAAGAACTTGAATTCATACGCGAACATGGAAAAGCATGGATATAAAGTAGTATTAAATTAAATGACTAGTAATAGCGTTAAGCCTAGCAGGTTTAACGCTATTTTATTATCGTACCAAAGAAGTGATACTTTTACGAAAATAAGTATTACAGGGAAAGTTTGTGAAGAAATGTACTTAAATAAACGGGGGCATTACCTAAAGATCCAGCTGCCATCTCAGGCGGCTTTTCTTTCGGGACAGTTTTCTTCAACAAGGGTTGCTGCGGCAATCCTTTTATCTTACCACTAACGGGGCAGTTTAGTTGAAGAAGGAATTTCAAAAAGGTGGATTCATAATGAAATACAGTTAAAAAGTCTTTTTGAATTTATAATAGTATTTAATAAGAAACAAACATATATTAGGGAGAGGCATTTATGAATATTGCTCAAATTAAAAAGGCATTATTTAAGCAAGCCACAATCTTTCAAACAGGGGGATTCCGACCAACTGAGGCATTAGGAGAAAGTTGGATTGGTAAGGTTTTGTGGGGAAAAGAAGGAGAAACTGTACCATCTAATTTTGAACCAATCTGCACCATATTTTTAAACAATTTACCCTACATACCCAAGGAATTAATAAGCTATCAATTAATAACAATTTATATGGATTTTGATGTATTCAATAATCTAAATGATGATAATTTAGTTTCATTTTTTAAGATAAATTGTTATACCAAATTAGATGAATTACAAAAGAAAAATGAACAATCTACAAAGATAAAACCTTTTCCATTAACTCCTTTAATTATTGATAATGATACACCTTCTTGGGAAGATTCTAATAACATTGCCCTTGAAATTGAAAATGAAATATTACGGCTTGAATTGGAGGAAGGTATAGAATATTACGAGGATATTGTAGAAAAATTATATCCCACTCATAAGGTTGGGGGGTATCCTTCCTTTACTCAAGGTGGAGTTTCTTTTGGAGAAGATTACCCATTTGTATTTCAAATAAGTTCTGATGAAAAGGCACGCTTCAACATAGTAGATAGCGGTAGTTTCTATTTTTTCTACAATCTAGAAAAACAGGATTGGATTGTATACTGTGATTTTTATTAGTCTTTTTTTGTAGAGGTTATTCACTAACGGATGCTTATGGTTTAAAATCAGCTGCCATAACCAGGCGGCTTTTTTTATTCCATAAAAGGGGCAGTTTAGTTAATCTAGCTATGGTATACTTTGATTGAGATTTCAATGGAGTTGGCTGTTATGTTAAGAAAAAGAATTATCAAAGCTATATTACCAACAACTATAACGAGTATATTATCAATAATCTCTATGACGATTCCTGGAATCTTCGTAGGAGCTGTTTTCTATTCTATCCTAACAGATACCATTCCAAGAGGTGGTTCAAAACCAGTAATCTTTGAATATATAAAGCATGGTGTACTCTATTGTCTGACAGGTGTCATCGGGTGGTTAATCTTCATCCTCTTAGTCTTTAAGGATTTAGATTTTTCAGGACTTTATGTGCCTGCTTCATTTTCTATTTTGTATTACCATATTTTACTCTATATAAATCAATACAAAGATTAGCATCTATTCTAAAAACTCCAGGTACAAATATAAATATTAATTAATTGAGACCAATCTAAGATAGAGTGAAGAAATGTACTTAAATGTTCAAAATCAGCTGCCAAATCTGGCGGCTTTTTTGTTCAACAAACGGGGCAGTTTAGTTGAAGAAGGAAAGTTTACATAGTATGAGGAATATATTTCTTTGGTGTTCAAAAGAAAGGGTGTGTTTGTGATGTTCAATTTTATTAAAATCACCATTGAACATATAGATACAATAATCAATTTACGCTTGGCACTACTAAAGGAATTAGACGAGCTGAGTTCTCCTCAAGAAGAACAACTTATTGAAACTGCAACAAGGAAGTATTTACAGACAGCATTATCAAATAATGAATTTATATCCTATATGGCAGAAATAAATGGAGAACCTGTAGGTATCAGTGGTATGGTTCTGTTTAAAAGACCACCATATTTAGAAAACCTTAAAGGGATTGAAGCCTACATTCTTAATATGTACACCACCCCTGAGTATCGTGGAAAAGGTTTAGCAAAACAGCTGCTTGAACATTGTATTAATGAATGCAAAAGAAGTGGGGTTAAACGCATCTGGCTGCACGCATCTGAAGATGGCAAACCACTATATAAAAAAATGGGTTTTACTAATAAGGAAAGTGAAATGGAACATTTTCTATAAAGCGTTTTGTTATTAAACTAATGGGTGCTTATATTCAAGGTCAGCTGCTGAATCAGGCAGCTTTTTCTTATTTAACAAACGGGGCAGGTTTGTTGAACAAGAGACAGAAAAAAAAACGCAAACAATTTGCGGCTCACAACTGGCAATTGTTTTTTGATTTATACCCATATAAATTATGAGAAAATTACATTCATTGACTGGGTTTTGGAGCAAGTTTTTAGAGTTGAAATCTGGGTGAACCTTGCCCATATGATAATTATCCCTTAATCAAAATTTCTCACAAACCTTATGTAACCCCCATAATAACATGATATCACTTGCCATACTCTTGTCATTCTTCAATATGGCAGGAATGGCATTTATTTTAGATGGTTGACTCTCCGCTTGGAGATTACATAAATAGATTCCTTTAAAAATACCTAAAATCAGAGAATGAATTTGAAGGGTTAAGACTTTTGTACTATGGTATCTACAGCTTTTGTTGAATTGAATAAATCTATGCTTTTCTGTCATAATGAGACAAATAAATCCAGTATGGGTTTTAACTCAGGTTGGCTAGCGGCTTTGCCATTAGGCCAGTCTGGGTTTTTCTATTGTAAAATGAGTCTTTGGTCTATAAAATAGACTTTACAGAATATTCTTAATGATGGAGGGGCGGTCTGGAATGCAAGGGGTGGATTTCTTAAAGAGAAGAGAAAAGTATTCTAAAATATTTTTGACTGCAGTATCCATACTTGGTCTGGGAATATTCATTTTTACACTAAGGGATCTGACTATTCCTCAAGAGCCTGTTATCCTTGCCCTTCTGGTCGCATTTCTTTTTATTAGTGAGTACTTTCCTATGCCAGTATGGAAAGGTTTTACTTCAATCTCTTTTCCAATTCTTTATGTGATTTATCTTCTATATGGTTTTCCTTATTCATTGCTAATTTTTTCATTAGTGGTCTTCATAGTTAACTTCTTCCAAAGACGTCCAATCCGTATTGTGTTTTTTAATCCTGCCCAGCTGCTGCTCAGCTTTTTCCTGGCAGAAAAGGTATTTGCCGAATTTGCTGACAGGATTGAAAGTGTTGCTGGTTCAGATTTTTACTTTGGTTTAACAGAGTATGTTGTCCTTTTGTTTTTATATATTTTGTTCAATAACCTAATTGTTGATTTTGTACTTGTTGTTAGACCTCAGCCTTATCCGTTTAAGGTATGGAAACAGAAAATGATCACCGAGTGTTTAAGTGGCTGCATTTCATTAATTTATGGGTTTCTCCTTTATTTTATTGGAACAAAAAATCGAGGAGAAATCGATGTTTTTTCTTATTTTTTCTTCTTCTCCCCGTTAGTAGGGCTGGCTTTGCTTAGCTCGGTGATTGTCAGGTTAAGGAAAGAAAAGAAGAGGCTTAAGGCTTTATTTACGATCACAAATGAGTTAAACCAAATGCTGCCGTCCAAGGATTGGCTTTTGAAATTACAGGAAAGCTTTCGTGATTTTATGAATGTTGAGGCTCTTGTCCTGTGCATAAAAGAAGGTAAGGAGTGGAGAACTGCCATTTTGGACGGAATGGCCAATGCCGATAATGTTCTCATCAGTGATATCAGCTCTGAATTAGAGGTGATAAAAAGCCCGATCATTTATAAGAATCGAAAAAATACATTTGGAATGGCAGATGGTTTTTTTGAAAATGACATAAAATCCATTGTCTACTCTCCGCTCGTGATCGACAATGAGACGGTTGGAATGTTCATTATTGGAAAAAGCCGTACCAAAAGTTTTGAGGACGATGACATCCAATCAATTGCCACTCTTTCAAATCAGCTTGCGGTCATTCTTAAAACGAAGATGCTATTTGCAGAAAAAGAAAAACGGAATGTCCTGGAAGAAAGGAATAGAATTGCTAGGGATATACATGATGGGCTAGCCCAAACATTGGCAGGAGCAGTTATGAAACTGGATACAGCAGGAAAAAAAGTTCATAAAGATCCCAAAGAAACAGTTAAGCTTATTGATGACAGTGTGTGGAGGTTAAGGCAGAGTCTGAAGGAAGTGAGGGAATCCATTTATGCTCTTCGTCCCTATCCAACAGAACGGATTGGTTTGATTTCAGCTATTACAAATAAAATTAAATCCATCATCCAGGAGCATGGGCAGTGTGTTCATTTCGAAATCCGGGGAAGTGAAACTATGCTCAGCCCTATGACTGAAAAGGTTCTTTTTGATACTTTCAAGGAGAGTATGCAAAATGCCATTAAGCACTCAGGTGCTGATCGAATTGATGTGCTCCTAAGCTATCAAACGGAACATATCCTCCTTAAGGTAAAGGACAATGGGAAGGGTTTTTCACTATATCAGGCGATGCTTAAAGCAAGGAGCCAGCCTCATTTTGGAATTTTGCAGATGAATGATGCGGCAGATAAGGTAAATGCTTCTCTGCAAATAGAGAGCCAGGAAGGGGAAGGTACAGAAATAACGATAACAGTACCAAAAATGGGCTTTGAAGGGGGAAGTGAGTTTGATCAAGCTAATGCTGGTGGATGACCATGCCGTTTTGAGGGATGGGCTTCGAAACATTTTAGGGTTGCAGAATGATATTGAAGTAGTTGGAGAAGCAGAAACGGGGATGGAGGCCATTCAAAAAGTCGCAGACCTCCAGCCGGATTTAATTATTATGGATATAAATATGCCAAACCACAGTGGAGTTGAGGTGACAGGCATAATCAAAAAGCAGTATCCGAACATAAAAGTATTGATGCTAACGATGCATAATCATGATGAGTTCTTTATGTCTGCTATCCGGGAGGGGGCCGACGGGTATCTTCTAAAGGATTCCCCTTCAGAACAGGTAATAGAGGCGGTACGTACAGTTGCAAAGGGGGAATCCGTTATTCACCCTTCCATGACCAGAAAGCTTTTGACCTTCCACCAGCAGCAAAGGCCTTATCAGGAGGATAATAGCTTAACTGAACGCGAAATGGATGTACTTCTTTGCCTTGTTGAAGGAATGAGCAATAAAGAGATTGCCAATAAACTTTATATAAGTGATAAGACTGTCAAAATCCATGTCAGCAAAATATTTAAAAAGCTGAATGTAAAAAGCCGTTCGCAAGTTGTAATCCTTGCAGTTCAGAAACAGCTCGTGCCAATACCCCCGGGTTCCTAGGGGGATCTTTTTAGGATGGACTCCTAAAGAATCCGTGGACTACTATCCAAACGTTATCGATAATTCCAGGTAAAGAAAGATTATATGCTGTTTCTGAAATAATTGTAAAATACATCATTTCACCAAACTTGTAAGGTCACCTAAAATGCTTTTCTTGGGTATTTTTATTTTCTAAAGTGTTCCATTTCATCGTTAATGACAAAATTTTTAAGGATTCGTTTCTTGACCAGGATTGGAGGGATACTACTTTAGTATTATCTCGCGTAGTCCAACTAGATTTCCCATTTAGACCTTCTGCAGAATAGTTATTTTGACTTCAAAGTGAGATGATTTTAGCAAGCTTAAACTAAAATCATTGAGGTGGTAAATGGATGAAGAATAGACTTATGTTGATAACTATTGTCTTGTTTGCAGCAATTGCATTAGGGGGAATGATACAGGGCTCAGGCGCAACGTCCGGGAAAGCGGCGACTGTCACCCTGGATCCGCTACTGGAGCAGGTGATGGAAACAGCAGCTGAGCCTGTAGAAGTCATCGTTTCTTTCAGAGGAGTTAAAAATATAGGGGCTAATCAGCAAAGCCTTTTGACAGGCTTGGGAATTGAGAAGGGAATCCTTTTTCAAAGCCTACCAATTGCCGGGGTTGTAGCAACAAAAGACCAAATTGAGAAGCTGGCACAAAGTGAACAGGTTCTTTCCATCTATTTGAACAAAGAGCTGAGATATGAAAATGACTCTTCAACCGATCTGACCGGGGTTGATGCCGTTCGGACAAGTGAAGAGATGCGAAAACTCAATGGAGGACTGCCTGTTTCCGGTAAGGGAATTGGTGTTGTCATTAATGACAGTGGAGTTGATGGAACACACAAGGATATTGCGTATGGAGACCATCTTGTCCAGAATGTTTTAGGTTCAACGAATTTGCATGCTATAGACTCTTTGCTGCCGATGACCTATATTGAAAATGTTCCAAATTCAGATTCCAATTCGGGGCACGGCACGCATGTCGCAGGCATTGTGGGCGGAAACGGGGCAATGTCGGGAGGGAAATATGAAGGTGTGGCTCCGGGAGCTAGTTTAATAGGGTATGGATCAGGGGCTGCACTGGCAATGCTGGATACAATCGGGGGCTTCGATTATGCCCTTACCCATCAGCATGATTACAATATTCGAGTCATTACCAATTCATGGGGGGATACTTCAGAGGCTGGTCTCCCTTTTGACCCATTGCACCCAATTAATATAGCGACTAAGAAGCTTTATGACCGTGGTATTATTACCGTCTTTTCAGCAGGAAACTCAGGGCCTGGCGAGAAAACGATATCAGGAAATTATAAGAAGGCTCCATGGGTTATAACGGTTGCAGCCGGAGATAAGGAAGGCAAGCTCGCCGACTTTTCCTCACGGGGTGAAAGAGATAAAAGAGGTACATTTATAATAGATGGAGAACAATGGGCCTGGGAGGACCGGCCGACGGTTACATCCCCAGGTGTGGACATTATTTCTACAAGAGTCATTTCACCGGTTGCCTCACTCGGTGCCACAAAGGATGTCCAATATATCGATCCGGCTTATCTGCCATACTACACAACAATGAGCGGGACTTCGATGGCCGCTCCGCATGTAGCTGGAGTTGTTGCATTAGTGCTTGATGCAAATCCGCTTTTATCACCAAAGGAAGTAAAAGAAATCGTACAGAGTACGGCAACAGCAATGCCCGGATATGAACCTTGGGAGGCCGGGGCTGGATATGTCAACGCTTATAGTGCGGTAGAGAAAGCTTTTAAAGTAGCAAAAGGCGGGCAAAAATAAAATTGAAAGGGTCTGCCGATTGGCTGGCCCTTTATGTTTATGCAGGCTATATTACTTTAGTACGAGTCAGAAATACGTCTTCTGGAACCGCATTTTACAACCTTTGAGTAATAGTCTACGAGAATACTATCAAAGATAATGAAAGAGCTAGATTATAATTCTTATACAGATGGAAGGAGAATGTAAATGAAACGCTTGCTTTATGTTCTATTTACCTTATTATTATTTTTCCCTGCTTTTCTTGGAGGAATTGGGGAGAACAGAGCGAAAGCAGAAGGCGGTGCCATTATCGATCCGCTTTTAACAAACGCTCTTGAAAGGGTAGGAAAAGCAGAAGTTATTGTTACGTTCAAAGGAGATCAATCACCTAACAACGACCAGCTTAAGCTGCTGCAGAACCTTGGCATTGATACAGGAGCAGTCATGAACTCTCTTCCAATCGCAGGCGTACTGGCGACTAAGTCGCAAGTGGAAAAGCTGGCTGCCAATGACCAGGTTCATTCTCTGTACTTAAACAAAAAGCTCAGTTATTTCAATGCGGAAGGTACTGACATAACAGGAGTCGATATGCTTCGTACAGACGATTCTTTCCGCAAGGCAAACGGCGGCTTTCCTGTTTCAGGGAAAGGTGTCGGAGTGGTGGTCAATGACAGCGGGGTGGATGGAACGCACAAGGACCATGAGCTTGGAAAAAATCTTGTTCAGAATGTAATGGCATCCACAAATCTGAACGCCCTTGCCCCTGGGCTGCTGCCTGTTACATATCAAGAAAACGTGGCCAATACTGATACAAATTCAGGCCATGGCACCCATGTTACCGGAACTGTTGGCGGTACTGGTGCAATGTCAAGCGGAAAATATGAAGGAGTTGCCCCGGGAGCTGATTTAATCGGCTATGGGTCAGGCGCGGCGCTTTTTGTCCTGGATGGCATTGGGGGATTCGACTATGCCATAACCAATCAGCAGCGCTACGGAATTCGAGTCATTACAAATTCATGGGGATCTTCCGGTGGTTTTGACCCGAACCATCCAATCAATATTGCCAGTAAAAAAGCATACGACAGGGGTATCACGGTCCTTTTTGCTGCAGGAAATGAAGGTCCGGGAGAGAATACTCATAATCCTTACGCTAAAGCTCCATGGGTGATTTCAGTTGCTGCAGGTGTCAAAGATGGAACACTTGCTGATTTTTCATCAAGAGGGACAAAAGATGTCGGCGGCCATTTTACCATTGATGGAGAAGAATGGTCCTGGAAGGACGAACCGACTGTAACCGCTCCTGGAGTGGACATTGTATCTACTCGTGTTCTGGCGCCTGTATCAAGCCTCGCAGCTGACCAGGATGCTGAAAATCTGGAACCGGCACATTTGCCTTATTATACACATATGAGCGGTACATCCATGGCGACCCCTCATGTAGCGGGAATCGTTGCATTGCTGCTTGAAGCAAACCCTAATCTGTCCCCTGCGGAAATAAAGGATATTCTGCAAAAAACAGCAACCAATATGCCGGGACACGAATCATGGGAAGTAGGAGCTGGCTATGTCAATGCCTATGCGGCCATAGATATGGCATTCAACGGAAAATCTTATGGAGGCACAGTGAATGCCGGGAAAACCTTTAACAGCAATGTAGATACATCAACAAATAGAATAGAATTTTCAGTGGGCTATGATCCCCTTGCGTTTGTATCACCTGCTCCTTATGAGTTTACAGTGGAGCAAGGCATTTCGGGATTAGTAGCAAAAGCAGACGGTAAAGGCCTGCTTGAAGAGACCGGCAATCCAATTAATCTTGTACTGATAGCGCCGGATGGCAAAGAATACAGTTCAGGTGTCAGCTTATTATTCCCTCTATACACAGACAGGACTGTTTCTGTGCAATCCCCAATGGCGGGTAAATGGAAGCTTGAAATTAGAGGATTGCGCGGAAATGAAGTAAACCCAATTGGAGCAGCGCTGCCTGAGACTGTAGAAGGAACCCTTGCTTTTTCAAAAGTGAGCGGGTTTACAGGACTCAATGACATTGGCGGTCACCCGGCAGCCGAAGCCATTCAATTGGGTGTGAATGAAAGATTGTTTGACGGGCTTGCCAATGGTGCATTTAAGCCGGATGCGGAATTAACGAGAAGCGATCTGGCAAAGTACTTGGTAATGGGCGCGGAAATCCGCCAATCTTTGCCTGCTTCTGGGAGCCTGACCTTTAAAGATGTTACCCAAAGTGAGGCCGCATTTGCAGAGGCAGCCTCAGCAAAGGGTGCTGCTTTCCGAGATCAAAAACAAATATTCAAGGGAGTTATGCTTCCAAAAGGTGATGGGAAATTTGCTCCGAAGGATTCGGTGAATCGTGCTGAACTTGCTTATTCACTTATTCAAAGTTTGGGATTGCAAAAGGAAGCCGTAGCATTCAGCGGAAGACTTACTGTGCAATACAAGGATGAAAGAATTACTATTGAGGATGCGGACCATGTCCCTGATGAACTTAAAGGGTATGTTCAACTTGCGCTGGACATGAATATTATTAATGCGAAATTTAGTGTTAGCCAGGGGCCTTATGACTTGAAGCCAACTGTCAAAGCTGTTTTCAGCCCTCAGGAAGCTGTCAAACGAGGGGATTTCGCCGTTGCCATGGTGAGATACTATAACGCTTTTCTAAATTAACATGTACTAAGACCTGTTCAAAAGATACCCATTAAAAATGGAACAATATTTGCCTGCTCATTTTAGGAGGATGATATCTGTATTGCACAGGTATCATCTTTTTTCCATAGTTGTATAGCTATTAAGCTAACATCTGCTATCCTTTCGGTCGGTGTTTAGGATAGTTGATGTAGTATAACAACTGAACTAAAGGGGAAGGTTTATTGAATAAAAGTTCCATATGTTGGAGGGGATTACTTACCCTTAATAGAATATATTAGTTCAGTATTAGCTGCCAAACCAGGTGGCTTTTTCCTTTTGAACTAAAGGGATAATAGCTGGCAAGAGCTAAATTCAGTGAGGATCGGCAGCCCGTTTTTATTCAACTAACGGTCAGAATAGTTAAAATATATTTTTAGTAGGGTGGTATTTATTTAAGTAATGAGGTCCATCAAAAAGTTGATTGTAAAGAAAGAGATAGTCTTTTTCGTAGTTATTGCAATAATTTTTTTATTATTACATACAACACCAGGTACGACAATAAGGACAAAAGTGTTTTTTATGGGTTATCCAAAAGCTGCTTTAACATCAGTGATTATTGATGATGAATTTCATAATGAAGTAGATAAGGATAGATTTGCTGAATTAAATGCAAAAGCATATACCCTAACAAAACCACCAATTGAAAAAGCTACTCAAGGAGAGTTAAGAAACTATCTTGTAAGGAAATTTGGCTTTTTACATTTTGCTGAATATTACGGTGAAGGGTAAAAAATTCTAGTAGCGGGTGGAAGAGTTGAAGATTCAGTGTGCATCGGCAGCTCTTTTTTCTTATTCGACTAACGGGGCAGGATTGTTGAAGAAGGAGTTTCTTACTTTTTGGTGAAATACTCCTTATTTGAAGCCTAATTTTAAAGGAGAAGATGTTAATGAATCGAACTGACCTGCTACTAAGAATGCTCGATACTACGTACGATAATGAGAGTTGGTATGCACCTTTCAAGCCTGCAATAGAAGGACTTACCGCAGAACAAGCTAGGTGGAGGCCAACAGGAGACACAACAAAATCAATTTGGGAAAATGTTAATCATCTTATTTACTATAAAGAAAGACTTGCAGCAATTTTAGATGGCGATGAATTGCCACAAAATCTTGATGGTGACGAAACTTTCTACCTAACTAAACAATCAAATGATGACAAAGAATGGATTGGAGTCGTTGAACGAGCGGAAATAGTTCAACGAAAATTAAGAGACGCTTTAAATAAAACAACCACTGAAGTGCTTGAGCAAAATTCTCTTGAGGAGAAGCTAATTGACATAATGCTTCATGATGCATACCATACGGGACAAATAATTCAAATTAGGAAGATGCAAGGTTCTTGGCCATCGCATCGTTGATGGAGGAATTGATAATTGTACAGAAATAAAATGGGTGTTTTGCTTTAAAGTTCTGCTGCAAAGATGCGGCAGCTTTTTTTAATCTAACTGAGCAGTATAGTTTAATAAAAAAAAAGAACTTGTTAGGGGAGTATATATTATGAGTACATTTGTTTATATGGTGAGACACGGTGAATCGCCAAAAGAAGGAAATGAAAGAACAAGAGGTTTAACTGAAAAAGGTTATTTAGATGCTCAGCGAGTGACTGACATATTGAAAAATGAAGAAATTAATGTAGTTTTTTCAAGTCCATACATACGCTCAATTTTAACTGTTGAAAGTTTAGCTCAACAAATAGGGGAAGAAGTTTTAGTGTTTGAAGATTTAAAAGAGAGGATATTTACTTCAGAAGACAATCGAATATCTGATAAAGAATTAGGTCCACTTTTGGAGGAGTCATTTTTCGAATCAAATTTCTCTTTAGAGGGAGGAGAATCAAATGCTGATTGTTAAAAAAGAGCGATAAAAGTCTTAAAAGAACTTTTAGAAACTTATAGAGATAAGAAAATACTGATAGGTACTCACGGGGCTGTTATGACCTTGATGATGGGATATTTTGATTCCTATTATGACTTAAACTTTTTACTTAGCACATCAAAGCCTGATATTTATAGAATGGAATTTAATGAAAAGGGATTATTATTGAATGTTCAAAGACTATGGGATGGTGTTAACCAATAAAAATTAGTTTTCTTTCTAAAATAACGGGTGCGTTGGTCCAGTTAGGATTAACGACTTTTTTGTTGAACTTGTTATTGAACAAACGGGGCAGTTTAGTTTAACAAGAACACATATAAAGGGATCTTTATGCTGTTTCTAGAATTTTTGCTAGAAGGAGTTGAAGTTATGAAGAGGTTAGTAATTATTACAGTGGGTAAAACCCATTCTGGAAAAACTACATTTGCAAGGGCTTTAGAAAAACAGTTAAATAACTCTTTTGTTATGGACCAAGATAACCACGCTGAATTTGTTAATACTTACTATAAGAATTTACAACCAAAACAAGGACCTAATACACTTAAGCATTCTCTTTCAAAGCTAATTGTCGATTATGCCAAAGAAAACACTGATTTTCACTTTATTATTTGCAACTCAAATCGAAGTCGAAAAGGACGCTTGTATTTGCTTGAAGAGTTGTTTACTACTGATGAGTTTATTCGAATCTTGGTTCATTTTGATATTCCTGATGAAGTTCTTCAAGAACGAGTTATTCAAAGTCAAAGAAGTACGAATATATTTAGGGGTGCGTATTCAAATTTTGAGGAAGTGCTTGTTAGACAACAGGCTGAATCTTTAAAAGAAGATGTAGTTGACCCAATCGAAGGTGAAGCGGACCATTTATTTGTAATTAAAGATAACGAGGAAGTTAATGAAGTTATTCAAAAAATAGAACAAATTACTGAAAGATATATTTATCAAGTAGAAGGTTATCTGGCTCCATAGAAAAGCCTCCGCCACCCATTGCAATAATCTGTCTCATTACTTCATCCTTTCAGTTTAGTTACTTCGTAAATACTACAAAGGGCGGTTATTTCCCTTCTTATTTTTATGAATTCTTATTCTACCAAACTGCCCCTTTTGTTGCATAATAAAAAGCTGCCTGATTCGCAGCTGATCTTATAGGGTGCTTTCGTCCAACTAGCCCAATCCAAGAAAGATTCACCAAAAGTATGTTTTGTTCCAACTGCTAGTGGAGACCAAACAAATTATATTGAAAGATTTTATAAGGCATTTAATACTCTTCCTTGCCAACCATCTCATTTATCATTATTTGAGCCGGAATTTACTGACTTAGAAAGTTATATTCTTGAGCAAGATGTAATCTATGTCGGTGGGGGCAATACCAGAAATATGCTCGTTTTATGGAAAGAATGGGGTTTAGATCACTATTTGGAAAAGGCTTATAAAAAAGGGGTTATACTTGCAGGCTTAAGTGCTGGTTCGATTTGTTGGTTCGAAGAAGGATTAACTGACCCATTGAATGCTCCTTTGTTTAAATTGGATTGTTTAGGTTTTCTAAAGGGAAGCAACTGTCCCCACTATGATGGTGAGAACAAAAGAAAGCCTTCGTATCACAAATTAATCAAAGAAGGAAAAATAAAAGAAGGTTATGCAGTTGATGACGGTGTGGCTCTCCACTTTATAAA
Organism: Bacillus sp. NTK034; assembly: GCF_017303275.1. Classification (GTDB taxonomy): domain Bacteria; phylum Bacillota; class Bacilli; order Bacillales; family Cytobacillaceae; genus Cytobacillus. The sequence goes on from NZ_JAFKOJ010000019.1 coordinate 22,014, forward strand.
TGATACATTATCTTCTCCTGTTAGTTCCAGACCAATAGCAAAGGCATACTTTGTTAAATGTATTGATAGTGAAATTATTGAAAACGAGGTTAATACAATTTACTTAGGCAATTTATAAGGTCGTCCACCTTGTTGAAATACTGGGTGCAAGAGTTTAAGAGCTGTAATCAGCCGGCAATTTCATTGTTTAACAATAGGGCAGTTTAGTTTAAAAAGGGATACTAATGTCTTTAGACAAATAATGTTTTTTAGACATATTGAAGGGGTGAAGGCGTGTGGAGAATATAATTAATGGAGTAAATCACTGGATACAAACATTACCGAAGGTATATAACTCAATGTCAAAAACAGAAATATCAAAACGCCCATTACCAAATAAATGGTCAAAAAAAGAGGTTTTAGGACATCTATGCGACTCTGCAATAAATAATATTAATAGGTTTATAAAGATTCAGTACGAAGAACAACCATTTGCTATCCAATCATATAATCAAAACCAATGGGTCATACTTCAGAATTATCAAGAAAGACCACTTGATGAGATATTGAACCTTTTTTTAGTATTAAATAAGCAAATCATAAATATTATATCGAATATACCAAAAGAGAGATTATCAAACCTTTGTGATATAGGAAATAATCAACAAGAAACATTAGAGTGGCTCATAAAAGATTATCTTAAACATATGGAACATCATATAAACAACCAAATCCTTATTAATAATAATGCCTAATATTGATACTGTTTCTTTAACTAACAGGTGCAAGAGTTGAAGGTCCAATGGGGGTCGGCAGCTCTTTTTTCTTCTTCGACTAACGGGGCAGGTTTGTTTAATAAGCAATACTCGAGAAAGAAGCGTTAACCCCAAAAGAACTAACGCTTTTTTGTAGTATTCTTTAACATATAAAAGGGACAGATGTTTTAGAAAAATCTATGTAAATAATTCTAACCTTTCTTGCAGCTCAAACAATTAAATACATGAAGACTTTCAATTATTTTATGTTTAAAAGGATGTAATCAGCGATCCTGGACATGATATCCTTAAATTGATTAAGGGGGTTGCAAATGAGATCTCATTTACTTTGTATTATAAGTGCCCTAACCCTTGGATTGAACACCCCTCCTGCATATGCTGCCCAGGAAGACAAACCTCAACCTTTAGAAGAAATATACCCTCAGATCGGTTATAAGGCGGCTGAGGAGGCAGTAAGGGAGTTTGAAGAGCACTTCAAGGAAGACTTAAAGTTGCCAACAAGATTGCCGCCTATACCTTTCACCCACATTTTCGGAAGGTTTTATAAGGACAAACTATACGGCATTAATGATGGCTTAGAAATAGAGTTTGTAAATGAAGACCTGGGTGAAAATCATTTTAATATTGATATTAGACCATTAAAGAATAAGATTGACTTCAGGACTAAAGGTGATCAAAAAATATACAGACTCCAAAATGGACAAGAAGCTATTTACTTTGTTGACAGGAACCATACATTGCTTGTCTTTGAAAAGGATGATTGGCAATACATGCTCGGTGTTTCAAAGAGAATTGCCAATAAAGTACCACCAGAAATGTTGGTTTCAATTGCTAATTCAATTTTTTCAGACTGATTAGCCTTCTTTGTTATAAATAGCGATCACCGAAAGGGAACGCTTCTTTTCTTGGTGAATTTGCCATGTCAAAGTGATATTTAGTTTGTGAAACTAACGAGTGCCTGTGATTAATAGAAGCTGCCATTAACATTAGGCGGCTTTTTTTATTCTAGAAAAGGGCAGTTTAGTTGAAAAAGAAATCAACCATTTTTTAGCAATTCACTTAAATTCGAATGTTATAATTAGGTAAATAATTTTCGGTTTGGGGGATGAAGATGCTAAAGAGAAAATATGGAAACCGTTCAGAATGGAAACGAGTCTTGGATAGAAAATATGCACAAGCGTTTCTTGATACTAAAGAATTTAAGGGTTATATAACTTTATTACATACAATTAAAGTTGCCAAACCATTATCCGTTTGGTATGAGGATAAGAATATATGTATTGTTGATGATGGTTACATGTGGCTTCAACAATTTCCCTTCGAAAAAAAGCATTCAGTAACAACAATGTTTGATAATAATGGGAATATAGTGCAATGGTATATTGATGTTTGCCTAAGCAGTGGAGTAGAAAATGATATTCCCTATTTGGATGATTTGTATTTAGATATTATTTTGTTACCTTCTGGAGAAGTAATTCAAAAAGATGCTGATGGGCTTGAAGAGGCTTTTCTTAATGGAATTATTGATAAATCTCTTTATGATTCAGCTTGGGGTGAAGTAAACATCCTTACTAAGTTAATAAATAATCGAAGCTTTGAATTGCTTGATTTATCCCATTATCATAAGGATTTCTTAGTCAATGAATTAAAATAACTTTATTAAGCAACAGATGCGTTAGCTGAAGATCGGAGCTGTCGTTGCGGCAGCTTTTTCTTATTATGCTACCGGCAGGAATGCTTAGTAAGGAAATCAAATTAAGATAACAAGGGGAAATTGAAGTGAATCCTTTATTATTAGATATACCATTACAATTTGAAACGGAAAGACTAAAACTCCGAGTACCAAGACAATCAGTAGACAGTAGCATTGTCAATGTAGCAATAAGAGATTCTTTCAATGAATTAAAGCCTTGGCTGCCATTTGCACAAACAATTCCAACTCTTGAAGAAACAGAAGTGAACCTTAGAAAAGCAAATATAAATTTTTTAAAAAGAGAAAGTTTTCGTTACCTCATTTTCCACAAAGGCTCTAAAGATTTTATAGGAGTTACTAGTTTTGAAGGGGTAAATTGGGATATTCCAAAATGTCATATTGGTTATTGGATTAATACTAAATATAGCGGTAACGGATATATGTTAGAGGCTGTACAAGGTTTAACTGAATTAGGTTTAAGTCTAATTAAATTTAAAAGAATAGAAATAAGATGTGAATCCACTAACCTAAAAAGCCGTTCTATTCCTGAAAAATTAGGAGTTGAATTAGAAGGTATTTTAAAGAATGAGGATTTATCGGCAGATGGTAGTAAATTAACCGATACTTGTATTTATGCAAAAGTTTAGAAAGGTACTTTGTGAAGGAATGTACTTAAACAAACGGGTGCGTTTGTTAAATAGAGGCTGCTAACATCAGCCTTCTAGTTTCACGAACGGGGGCAGGTTAGTTAAGAATAACTTATTCATGAAATAAAAATAAAAAAATTGATCAATGCTTGTATGATAAGAATAAAATTAATCAATCAAATTTAGGGGATGTTACATTTTGGATATATTAGGTTTTATTACGTTGATAATAGCGGGCTTTACAACATGTGCTGAGTTTACTTCCTACGCATTAGTACATCCCGTTATCCGCCATTTACCTCAAAAGCAACATATATACTTTGAACAAGGTTCGCTGAAAACATTTGGACTTATTATGCCTATATTAATGCCTGTAAGTGTAATTCTAACCTTGTCCGTCGCAGTATTTACTAAAGAACCTGGAATTATCGAGCTTACAAGCAGTTTTTCTTCTGCTGGAATGTTCATTTTAGCAACAATAATAACTATTAGATATAACGTGCCTATTAACAAGGCAATCAAACAGTGGGATGCAGACAATCCGCCAATTGATTGGAAGGAGATAAGAAAGCGATGGATGTTCTATCAATCTATTCGTTCCTGGTTACTTCTTTTTGGCTTCGTGTTCCTTTGTTTATCAGTTACGATTTAATTATATCTGCTTTGATCAAAAGGTCAGGGTAATTAAGCGGTAAGAAGGTGTGTCTCATTTGAAAAATAAGAAGAGGATAAATTTAGCAGGGATTTCTGCGCTAACAGTGAGTAACCTTAAACTGTTTTTATTAACAAACGGACATGTTTCCATAGGACGTGTCTTTTTATTTTGACCCAACTGTTGAAGATGAACTGGGAATGATAATGAAAATTCATGGTTCAGGAAACAATATGTAAAGAGACAAGGGAACAGATGATCCTGGAAATTTTCCTTATTAGGGAGTGGATGGATGGACCTATTAACTTTTACTGAGGAATTTTTTGAGTATATAAGGAAGTTTTTACTTTTAAGATTTACTCTATTTGCTTTGGTTCTCATTACCTTTTCAATTGTCATAAACCGTATTATTAATTGGTTCTTTAGAAAGTCAAACTTTTTTGCTGAAGAGGTAGAACAGACGATACAAGGTGTAACTCGGTCTATTTTTAGATATGGAATTGCGATTAGCCTTGTTATTTACCTAATTAGTCAGTTTGTAGATATAAAAGGTATTCTTGCAGGTGCAGGGATTGCCGGTGTTGTCATCGGTTTTGCTGCACAGCAGATGTTAAAAGACGTTATTTTAGGGTTCGCAAGATTAACGGACAAAGAGTTTCGTGTCGGAGATTTTGTTACTTTCAACGGGACAAGTTCAGGTACCATTGAGGAGATAAGTATTCGCTTTATGCAAATTCGTGAATGGTCGGGAAAACTCCTTACCATCCCGCATGGAGAGATTAGAGCGATACAAAACTTTAATAAAGGCTGGATGCGGGTTATTGAACGGATTACGGTTAGTTATCAGGAAGATCCAGCAAGAATTAAGGAATTGTTAGAGAAAGCAAGTATGATCTGCAATGAAAAATTAGTTCATAGCCTGTATAGGGTAGGGGGCGAGGCTGTTGAACCTTTTCAATATATTGGGATTACAGACTTAAATCCAAACCTTAAACATGTTGGGTACGAATTTTGTATGGTAGGCCTGGTTAAGCCTGAAGAATATTTTGAATCTTCCAGGCAGGTAAGATTTGAACTAATGTCTTTATTCCATAAGAATCAAGTACAAATGCCTACCGCAAACATGTTCGTTCAAACTGAAAATTCACAGGAGATTCTTGAGCACCCTTCACCCAGCACATAAAGAAAACTAGCTGATTGGAGACCTAGCGGTTTATGAGGTGCGGCAGAAATCTCGTATATTCACTTTTTCAGATAGCACATTGAATAAAATTTATGGTGATAATATTATGTGAATCAGAAAAAAATAGTGTTTAGGAAAGGAGGGATTAAGAATGTCTGTGAAAAAAACTGTAACAGGATTAGTCGTTGTGCTTGCAATGGTTGTGGTATTATCAACTCTAGGCTCATACGGTGTATTTGCCGAATCTGGTGTTGGGACTAAGGTGAAATCGATTGAGGTCGAGTTGAACGATGATTACTTTAATCCGAAAGTCATCACAATTCCGAAAGGGACATCCACAACGTTAATATTGAAAAATAAAGGTAAGAAAGAGCACACCTTCACAGTGGAAAAGCTCGGAATTGACGCCGAGATCCAGCCAGGAAAAGAAACAAACATTTCCGTGAAACCGGACCAGCCCGGTACATATGAGCTGATATGCCGGTACCATTTCCAGGAAGGAATGGTTGGAAACGTAATAGTCAAATAATAATAACCGGGGCCAATAAGGCCCTTGTTTTTTATGGTTGAAGGAAACTTACTTATTATTACCCAGATAGCAACACGCAGCTGACTTTCTTCTGCAAATGGATAATAAAAAATCGTTCCGCCTCTAATGAATGGTAAATATAGTGTATAGTAACGCTTAAACCATTATAGAAGGAGGTGAACAGGTGTATTTTTTTAAACCTATTTCTGATGAGGTTCGTCTGTTTAAAGAAATATTCAATAAATATAAAAATACAATGAAGCTCATTTTAGTGTCTATTTTCACTTGTATTGCTGCTATTCTTCAGGCTGCTGGAGGGTTCTTACCAGGTATAGGATATATTTTAAGTCCACTTGCAACTGCACCTATTATGTTAAGTTCCATGTTTTCCATTCCATTTGGAGTAATGTCCTATTTTCTTACAATTATGTTGTTAGTGATCCTGCAGCCATCTGAACTAATGATATTTCCTTTTACAACAGGATTGTTAGGGCTTGGCATTGGGGCATCTTTTTCCTTTTTCAGGAAGAGGATAAGTATTATTGCTGCTGGTACAATCCTTTTAATGCTAGGAATCATGGGGTTATTATTTATTTTTCACTTTCCGGTTTTAGGTCCAGCCGTCTCTTCCTTTTCATTTCTTACAGCGGGAAGTATTTTTTTATTTGTTTTCCTTTATAGCTGGTTATGGGTTGAAATTGCTTTAATCATGATTAAAAGATTAAAAATGATTATCATTTAGTGATTCTCAATCTAGTGGTTTTAATTTCGGTCCAATCCATGTAAGAGATTTATCTGGATTAAGCAGAGATCTAAAGTTATGATTCATGGAACTATTTCAAAGACAGTCCCTTGATTTAAATCAGTCACTTTCATAGAGCCATAAACCCCTAAATATAATCTGGTCTGTTTCAGATTCGTACCCAAATTAACATAATAGGCTGATTGAGATCCAAAATCGTAATCGGTTTGAATCACACTAAAATCATTTTGTTCACCATTTGATCTTATGGTGGTATAGGCTAAAGCCCCTCTAGCCTGGGGCTGGGATTCTTTCCGGGCAAGATCTGTAAACACAACGCTTCCTGTTAAAGCAGGGATTCTTTTCCCCATATAGGCTTGCACTCCTGTAAGTGCAGTACCTCCAAACTTATCGGGTCTGGAGTCTTTATGAAAATAACTGGTTAATGGCCGAAGACGACTCGCTGAAAGTGCTGCTGCTTCATTGTAATAAGCCATTGTCTTCTCTTCCAAAGTCCCATTATTAGTGCAGCCTCGAATAATTGAAGCAGGAATATCACCTTCCCAGCCTCGCCAGCCAAAGTTAATAACTCCTACCTTGTCAGATTCAGAATTCATCAAAGAAGCTTGAACAAGCTGAGTAACCGGTAGGGGTTTATAATGAACAAATGAAAAAATCGACTCGACCAAATCCTGACCGACATTCCCTGCATATTTCATATACTGATTATAAAACCTTTGAAATGAAATGCCAGGTATATTTCGAACCCCTTTGGCCATTACCGTTAAGGTTTCCTGAATGGCTGCGGGAAGTTCATTGAAGCGTGTGACAATGGGGGGGTTCATGATGTAAGTATTCTTATTTACATCCATTTCAATTATTTTACCGGCAATCTCCAGGTCATCCTGGCTTAAGTTAAATGGATCATAGCTTGATCCGCCATCACCGGTTGTTAAAACAAGTTTGCCTGTTTCCGGTGAAAAGTTTAAACTATTGAACCCATTGTGATTTGAAAATGGCCTTCTTAAGTTAAGTAAGGTCCTTCGTTTTTGGGGCCCGCCATTCGATTGTAAAATCCATTCTTCAATGGTATCAATATGGTCATATTGTGTTTCTCTATCCATCCACCTGAGGTTTAAAGTTCCAGGATCACACGGGTCAGGATTAAACGATTCAGAAAGAGCACCTGTTCCTTGTGTGCCGGCTGCTGAATAATGAAGATAAAACAGACCGTTATAATAAAATTTGGGATGAAACGCTAGTCCCAGCAATCCCCGTTCATCATATCCGCCAGAAGCACCCAGCTTTAGGATTCGGGGGCGAATATCTAAAAAAGTCCTTAAGCTTGAGTTTCTTGTGTAAAAGATCTCTCCTACCTGGGTTGCAATAAATAATCTTTCCTTTGAGTCGCCTGGAAGTATAGCTGTTTTCAAAACAGTAGGTAAATTTAGCTTACTGGCAATAGGCCGTAAACCCACCTTAACTTTTATCAACTGACTTTGCACCCCTTCATTTTTATTCTTTTATAAGAATATGATTAGAACCGGCTATTAGCACCAAGTTAGCCAGGGGAATTCTGGAAACGGCTCCTTCAATTGTAGATAGTCTAATATTATTAGATGAAGGATGTGTGTTACCGTGCTAGAATGAAAACAAAAACATAGGAGCAACAGGATGGGGGAATTCGAATGAACATACATAATATACTGGTTGCAGGAAGCTATGAAAAGGAATTCCAGGAACAGCTGCCAGCTGAAACATCTCAGAGCTTTCGTTTTAAGCAGGATAATGATATTACAGAAGAGGATTTGTCATGGGCGGATGCCTATGTCGGTTTCAAGCCATGTCGCGGCTTCCGCCTTGCCGATCTTAAATGGGTACATTCCTTTAATGCGGGTGTAAACAATTATTTGGAAATTGATGGATGGAAGGAGTATGAGATTCTTCTAACCAGAACTGTTTGCTCGTTTGGACAAAGAATAAGCGAGTATTGTTTAAGCTATGTATTAAGGGATCTTCAATATCATCACTACTTTGAAGGAAAACAAAGGGAGAAGAAATGGGCTCCAAAAACCCCGCAGATGGTGAAGGATCAAACGATTGTTATCTTTGGAACAGGGGAGATTGGGCAGGAGGCTGCGAAGGTATTTTCAAGTCTTGGAGCCACTGTTTACGGCGTCTCGCAAAGCGGCAGGCAAAAGGAGTATTTTCATAAGGTCGCGAAAACCAGCTCTGCAGGCACACTGGCTGCACAGGCAGATTGGATTATCAGCACATTGCCTTTGACAAAAGAAACGAACAAGCTATTTGACCGTACGTTTTTCAGCCATTTAAACGGAGCTGCCTTTATTAATGTCGGCAGAGGCCATACAGTGGACGAGCAAGCGCTTATTGAAGCGCTCAATTCCAGAAAGGTCCGTTTCGCTGTGTTAGATGTTCTTGAAACAGAACCGCTGCCAGAGACTTCCGGGCTATGGGAAAGAGACGATATCGTCATCACTCCTCATATATCAGCGGTGACAGAGCTGAATGAAGCGATCGCATGCTTTTTGGATACATTGAAGAGAATCAAAAATAATGATGCTATACCTAATAGGGTGGATGTTATGAAGGGGTATTAATAGACCGGACAGGTAGCACTAATTCGGCAATGAATGGGAGCATGGCCTCCCCTTCCTGTTGATGCATGGGGCCAGCTGCTTCCCTTTTTAAGTCTTGAAAGTTCAGCAATTGGGTGCTTTAATGAAGTGATGAAAAGCCCAACTTCTCTTTGAATTAACGGGGAGGTTGGGCTTTTTAGTATTCCCTAATTATTGTCAACCTAATAAGCCGGGAATACGGCCTATTGTAGCAGGTCTTATTCAAGAACGCCTGTTTCTTCTATCACTACATTGCATTTAACATCAAAGCCTAACATTTTGTATTCGTCTTCCCACTTTTTAAAGTCAAAGTTCCGAATCCGGTTTTTTTTCTTTTGGCCCAGACCAACAGGGTCTATTCCGAGATCCTGAAATTGTATTAATAATCTTAAGCATTCCTTTTCAATTTTTTTCTCCAGCTTCTTTTCTATCTCTCCAACAATCTGTGGGGTTAAAATATCTCCCGTAAACTCACGAATAATTCCTTCGAGATTAATGGTTATGGCAGCGTGATTATCAGTCATTTTGATTTTATTCTTTGATTTTATGCTCTTTATAGCAGCTCGTTCTCCCTTTTTTACCTTAACATCAAAGTTTCCTTCGCTATATTTATCTACCAGCAATTTAAAATAGAACATATCTTTTACAGGGAGGATGGCCACTTCTTTATCCTTTTGGAAAAGACTAATTCCAACTATCTTCACCTTATCATTTCCGGCTTTCTTTAGCCGGGGCAGGAAGGGATCCTTACCATCCTGATAGTAATCACGGGAAAAAATATGTAAATTGGTTATTGGAACATCGCGATGTTCAATATTATGCTGAATCAGATTAGAGATATGCGTAGCGTTCCCCATGGTTCCATACTCGCCATTTAACAAGTCTTCTGTTTTTCCCTCTGCGGTTGCAACAAATACGCGTGCCCCCATACTTGCATCTCTCTGAAAAGAATCTATTATGTCAAAAATCCCTATTTTAGAAATTTCAGGTCCGAATACAGCCAGCTTTAATCCTCCTGTGACTACTGGTTCTGATGTTTGCTTGGAAATATCCAGACGTACGTCCTGCCTAAGCTTTCCATTTCCGGAAAATGTCCTGTTAATTACACTTTGATCAGGCTGGAATTCCTGGAATAATGCAGTTCCTCTATACTTATCTTTCTCATCCTCTGCTAAATCGTAGCCGACTCCTACTTCAATATTTATATCATCAAGGATTTCTTTTTCCACACATCCTGAAAGCAGCAAGGACAGGCATATTAGTATTAGCTTTTTCATTTCTATTTCACCTTTACTATTGGCAATTATTACAGCAGGGAAAATAACAAATCCCATCTTTCCTAGCAGTATCACTTAGTGGAATAGCTTTTCTTTGGAGTACTGATTTAGATGGAAATTCAGACTTTGCGAAGAATTATCCATATATAATTACAAAATTAGTATTAATCTTTGGGTGGGAGAATATTCGTAATAAGGAAATTCCTGAACTAAGGAAGTTTTAGTTATTTAGATGAAAACAGATGTTTTAGGGGGCTGGATTCTCTAAAAGGTTTAGCAGATCAAGGGTTACAGTTTTTTGTGCTAAAGGATCAGACAATCTGAAAGAAGGTTATAGTTCATTCAACTAGAATATATATAAACGACCCGAAACTAATATAAGGGGGGATCTGAAATGGATAAAAGAGTTATTTTCGATTTTGAAATCGATTTTACTAATGGCGGTGGATTGCAGGGACAGGATTTTCGTCTTGATCTTGAGGGTAATGACATTACTGATGAAGAGCTGGCGAAATATATAGTAGAAGATATGAGGCTGCTTATGGTCGGAGAAGTTAGAATACTTAACAAGAAAATAATTAATGAGAAACATAAACGAAATTGAGATTTTATTTAAGCTGCGGGCAGAAGGAATTTGGTAAACCAGGGAAAGGAAAGGCGAAGAAGGTTTCTGAATATTAACCTGAATATTAGTCAAAGGGAGCGTGGCAAGTATGTCTCATGCTATAGATGTTTTAGCCGATCAATTGTCAGCAAATGCAAATGATCCTAGCTGGTACATTCCGTTTTCAGAATCAGTTGCAAACTTATCAGAGGAAGATGCGTTTTGGAAGCCCAATGAAGAAAGCAATAGCATCGCTGAAATTGTACAGCATCTTCTTTATTGGAATGAAACCTGGCAAAAGAGGTATCTTAAATCTCACGCAGATGCTGTCCCACCCTTAGGCAATAATAAAGAAAGCTTTATCATACCGGAAAATACTAAGTTTACTGAATTAAAAGAGCAGCTGTTAGAGGTGCTTCTGCAGTGGCAAGATTTACTCTCCCAAGAAAAACTGGAATGTGAAATTGAGGGTTTCCCTGTACCTGCACAGTGGTGGGCAATACTTGGGAATCTTTCCACGCATAATGCCTACCATATAGGTCAAATCATTTACGTCCGGAAACTGCAAAAGAGCTGGAATAATGACCAATAAGCAGATTTTGGTGAACAATTGCAAAAGATTCAAGTGAAAATAGGTTCTTATTAAATAAATGGGGCAAGGCGTAGTCTGATAAGGAATGACAAAGGCAGTCTATGCTCTCGATATTTAAAAGGGAATATACTAAAATAAAAATCAGCTGGAAAAAAACCAAAGATTCATATAGAAACAAACGGATCAGCATAACTCAACAAAGCAAAATGGATTGTCCTATAAGCAGACAACCCATTTTTGCTGTTATTTATTCAATTCAACCGTTTCATTCACATCTGTCGATTTAGAACTTTGTCCTGTCATGCGTTTAAAGAGAAAAGCTATTTTCTTCGTAAAATTACCGGTTTCCCAATATTCGACTGCTTCCGCTTTTATTTTTATCAAGACAACGTTAGGATCATCATAAGAAGTTTGCATAATTTGCTCATATGCTTTGCCCCACAATTCCTTTTTCTTATCTAAATCCTCAACTATTTCCGCTTTTCCACGGACGGAAACAAAGGATTTGCCTGCATATGCCACGTTAACATCTTGATCATGCAGGATTTCATCATATTTATTAGTCTCTTTTTTAGTGAAAAACCATAAGTCACCATCAAACTCTACTTCTTGTGTTTTCATTGGCCGGGAAACAAGCCCTTCTTCAGTTACCGTGGTCAGCATGGCCGTGTCTATGTCTTTGATTAACTCTCTTAATGTTTCAATTTCTTCTTGATTCATCATGTTAGACATTTCCATCACCTCGTTAAAGATTTATAGAGATATATTACCCTTAACACCAGCTTTTATTCAGGTGTGGCTTAACTTATACAAAGTGAAAAGGAAATGGACTCATTACTTGATCGTAATTTAAATAAAGACAAAAAAAGAATGAACGTGGTATATAATTTCAAATAGACTATATAAAATACGAGGAGAAAAAAATGCACGCATTATTAATAGGAGCAACGGGAGCAACTGGTAAGGATTTGCTGGATTTATTGCTGAAAGACGATTCTTTTCATCAGGTTGATATTTTTGTCAGGCGTGATCTTCATATCCGGCATGAAAAATTAAATGTGCATGTGATTGACTTTGATCACACAGAACAATGGAAGCATTTAGTGAAGGGCGATGTTTTGTTTTCTTGTCTGGGAACGACCCTGAAAGCTGCGGGAAGCAAGGAAGCTCAGTGGAAAATTGATTACGAGTATCAATACCAGTTTGCGGAAGCTGCCAGAGAAAACAATGTGAGTCATTATGTATTGGTATCTTCGGGTTCTTCCTCGTCTGATTCTCTCTTTTTTTATACAAGGATGAAGGGTCAGTTAGAAGAAGCTGTAAAGGCTTTAGGGTTTCAAAAGCTATCAATCTTTAAGCCTCCTGTATTGATAAGAAAAAATAGTGACAGAACAATGGAAGTTGCCGGATTAAAAGCGATACAGTTGTTTAATAAATTTGGAATACTTCGTTCTCAAGAGCCTTTGCCGACGGAAATATTGGCGGAAGCCATGGTCAATGCCGCCAAAACAAAGGATAACGGCATCTTTTCGCTGGAAGGCAAAGCGATTTGGGAATGTGCAGGGCTGAATAAAATCGATTAATGAATATGTGCATCATAGAGTAAGTTACTGATAACTTTGGCGAAAAAGGTCAAAGTTATTTTTTATAGAATGATCAGGGTTTTAGTTAAGATGAAGGAAATGTTTGGAAAAATTACTGGATGGCACTGCAAGCAGAATTTCTGGCTGGGAAGGGAGGGATTTGATTGAAAAAAAACTACAAAACTTATGCTTTTGCCGTTCTATTGATTATTGCCATTTTGGCTATCATGGACGGTGTAAATAATTCAAATGCAGCAGAGGAGCTGCGGAAGGAAAAGGATAGATTAGCCGAGAAAGCTGCAAGTTTCGAAAAAGAATATGAAAATAATGCTAAGATGCTGGATGAGGCAAGGAAGGAGACTGCTGAATTGGAGAAGGAAATCGAATCTTTAAGTTCTGCTATTGAATATAAGGAATTTTCGGCAGCGATAAAGACGATTGAATCCTACAAGGCATTGCAATCATTTGAGGAGGCGAATGCGTTTATGGCCAGAATTGATGGATCGGGATACTATACAGGAGAAAGATCCGGCAAGTGCCATTGCGGGTTTATATTCAATGGCGAGGGGTTTGAATGGATACCCAATTCCGTTCTTGATCTTAAAGAGTTCCGAATCGAAAAAGATAAAATCAGCCTCACCTATCAAACAGTAGAAGAAGTCAAACAGGATTACCAATTTGTTATGGTCAAGGCACCGGGACAATATGACAGGGAGGAAAAGTGGAGGGTTGAAGAAATTACACTGGTGGAAAAGGTTCCTCATTAAGAAAAAGTGTGACTGGAGTGGATCAAACAAATTAAAAAACTCGCCACCTGGCGAGTTCACTTACAGTGTGCGCGTGCTGCTTTCCTCCAATATCGACGTGACAATATGCCGCGAATCCCATTCCCCGCCTGAAAATTTGACGATCGGATATTTTTTCGGAAAAAGCTTTTGCCGGATCGCATCTGCTGAATTCCCTTCTTTGTGCAGAGCGAATACGTCATCCTGGATGGATAACAGATAATCCCGCTTTCGCTGGAGTGCTGCGCGTCCATCTTCTACATAGCCTGCATGGCTGCAGAATACATCTTCAAAGTCGTAGGTGAGAACCCGATCCAATGAGCGGATAATTTCCGGAATGCTTTCTTCTGCTAAAACGACCTTGGTCTTTTCGCTGACAAATAAATCGCCAGTAAACAGCTGGCCTGTTTCCCGGTTTAAGAAGGCTTTATGATCGAAAGCGTGGCCAGTGGTGTCGATGACATCCCACTGGGCTTTACGGGATGAAAACGAGTCAGGCATGACCTGGGCATTGAATGGCTTTCTTCTTCCCCAAAAGAGCTGCCTGTATAAAGGGTAATCGGCCCTTTTGGCACAGGAACGGATAGATTTTTCGTTTAAAAAGATTGGCAGTTTCTTCGTTTTTTCAGCATATGCTGCGCAGCCTGTATGGTCTTCATGAAAATGGGTGATCATGACCTGGTCAAAATCGCCTTCATCCATAAATGGTTCGAAGAATGCATGTAAGGACTGGGCGCCCGTGTCAATTAAGATACCATCCGTTAAATAGCTATAGACATTTAAAGAAACACCCTGAAACTTAATTTGGCCATTCAGGTAGGAAACACCGTTTTTTTCTCCAGTGGATGCCTTCTTCTTAACAAACAAAACATTCAGCTCCTTTCCCGATATCAGGGTCATGCATGAAGCATTTCGCCGTAACGCTGTACATTGTTTCTGCCATTCCTTTTTGCATCATAAAGTGCGAGGTCGGCGTGCTTCAATAGGATTTGGGCTGCACCATCCAGATTATCCGCTGAGATTATGGAATGTGACAGGCCGAAGCTTGAGGTGATTGAAATTGTTTTGTCATCCACCACAATTGGGCTCCCGGCAATGTCCAGGCGGACCGCTTCGATCAGCAGGTGTGCTTCGTGTGCAGGCGTGTCAGGCAAATAAATCATGAATTCTTCCCCGCCAAATCTGCCGATGATATCCCGTTTTCGAAGGCTGTTTTTCACGAGGCTTGCAACCTGGACCAGCACGAGATCGCCAGCTTCGTGGCCATATGTATCATTGACATGTTTGAAGTGGTCAATATCAAACATAATAAGTGAAACATCAGCACCTGGATGTAGGGTGCTAAGTGAGATTTCCATCTCACTTAGAAAATAGGCCCGATTATAAATCTGGGTTAAACTGTCTATGCTGGCCAAACGTTTAAGGGTTTTCTGCATATTTACTTTTTCAGTTACATCAGCCAGGGAGATAATTCGTCCAATTGGGTCTTTGTTAAGGGAATGGACGGGTGAAAATTGAACTTGGAAATGGACCTGTTCCCCCTCTTTTTCCCACATATAATCCCCATTCTTTCCAGAGCATATCACTTTTCTAAGCGTACTGTTTCCATGCAGAATATCATGGATATGCTTGCCGATGGAAGATTGCTTCAGTTCAGGGATAACAGGCAGCATCGCCTGGTTATAATCCACGATTGCCCCGTTCTGATTGAGAACGATGACCCCTTCCTTCATGCTTTCAAAAACCGTGTCCCTTGCTATTGGGGCGAGATTGAACATCTGGAATGAGAAGAGCGCTATGCCATGCAGAATGAAGGAAATACTCATGGATACAGGGCCTAAATCAATGCCGTAGGGGCTCAGGTCATTCAGATAATAATGATTGGCCATAATCGGAACAAAGAGTCCGGCGGTCATCAAAAGGATTTGCACCCGGAATCGCCAGAAGGATTTTCTTAATCGCAGAAGCAGGATGATGATACTGAACATCAGGCACATGAACAGAAAAATGGCGTGCACATAAAACCAGAATCCATATTCCAGATGCAGCACGGGAAATGGCGTATCCTCTCTCAGCCTGACTGCTGAGTAGTAAAAATGATGGAGTTTATTGGTATGATGCATAAAGATGGTCAAAATCGGGATGATGAACAGGGAAAAATACAGGCTCCTGCTCAGCTTGTGTCCGGCATATTCCAGACACATCAATAAAGTGAAAACAGGAATGAATGGCATGAACAAATATTCAATGCCCAGCCAGAATTGAATTTCTGGTAAAGTGGAGCTCGACAATTCGAATGCATAGGAAAAGGTAAAGATCGCGGACAGCAGTGTTAAGATCTTATAAGGTCCGGCACCCGGTGCATTCCTTAGTTTAAAGTGTGCAAAGAGACAAAGCGATAAGCTCAGTGCCCCTGAAAAAGTGAGAATGAGGATATACATCCATAATTCGTGCCCCATTTGAGTTTTCTCCAAAATGAAAATATTTTTCTCCTATTATATAATTCCTTTTTCTATAGTACTAGCTTTATATTTTTAATAACTATAGGGCTCATTGCGTTTCAGGAAAGGTCATTTCAGTGCTGCAGCTGCCGGACAGCCGCTCTTTTATAGAGGCTGCCTTAATACAATCTATTTTTATAACTATCCTGGAGATCCTTCTTCACTTGTTCGGATGTGTCATTCGGCAATTTTGAATGAGCTGCCAGTATAGCAGGGGCAGAAGGAAGGGCTTCTTTCGCAAGCCATGACTCTCCGTTCCATAATCCCGATCGGATCAATGCTTTCGCACAATGGATAAAGCATTCCTCTGCTTCTACTAAAATTCCAAATAAGGGAGCGCGGCCTTTTACCTTGCTCTTCTCTAAGAGCTCAGGGTAACGGCAAATATAAGCTTTGCCATTAATTCTTAGCGTTTCTCCAAGCCCTGGTATGAGAAAAAGGAGTCCAATATTGGGATTTTCTATGATATTATGAGCGGAATCCATTCTTTTATTGCCCGGCCGTTCCGGAATAAAAAGATGCTGCTCGTCAAGAACCGTCACAAACCCGGGGGAATCCCCCCTTGGAGAAACATCACATTTTCCATCAGAATCTGAAGTGGACAAAGTTAAAAAAGGTGATTTGGAAATAAAGTCAATGCAATGCTCATCGATGAAAGTAATAACTTTGCCGGCAGCACGCGCACTGGGCTGGCCAATTTCCTCCCGAAAAGACGCAAATTCTTCTCTGGTAGTTATAATATCCGGATATTTTGAACTCATAGGTTTCACCTTTTTCTAATGGTATAGGGATCTTTAGTGTTATGTCCTGGATGATTTTTTAACAATACGAAAAACAAAATAATAAACCCCGCTAAGCCCCAATATCCCCAGCACAGTCAGGAAAGGCATTTTTTCAGCAAATATTATTCCAATCACAAATAGGGCAAAACTCAAAATGACGGCTAATAGACTTAATAAAAGCCGCTGCGATTTTTTCAAAACTCTCACCGCCTTCTTTTCTATAAAATTCTGTGTGTTAAAATGGCCATATCTTTTCACTGGGTGGCTGTAAATGGACTTCTTTGGGGATTTATTTTGGCTGTTATTCGTGATCATGTGCGTATGTTTTTTCGTATTCCTTGCCTGCAGACAGCACGAATTGAAGAAAGAGCAGGAATATATCATCAAGCTGAATCATGAAATCCTGGATCGATTAAAGAAAATGGAAGAGATATGAATATGTTAACATAAATATCCATTTATAGGAGGTTAATCGGCAAAGTTTTAGATTGGAGACAAACAGTAACCGTATATCGCCATATCAACCGGAAGGGGAATAGCCTCCATTCTCTTGAATATAAGTCTTCCTTAATTCTATAATTATGTTTAACTTGATTAGAATATTGAGAAAGATCAGAAAACGGGGGATGTGAGGATGTCATGACAAAAGATAAACTATTTACTTCGAAGGAATTTTTAAAAGATCTGATAGAGACAGTTAAAAATTCGCCACTGCATTCTCTGGATAAAAGGGAGACCGAAACAGGACTCATCAAAATTTTTGAAGAGATCAAAGAGTTAAATGAAGGCGACTATAAACAGGTTTGTGATGAACTTTATGATGGGATTTATATCTCTGACGGAGATGGAAAGACGTTATATGTGAATAAAGCTTACAGCAGAATAACCGGCCTGGCTCCTGATCTTGTCCTGAATAAATACGTGGGAGATCTGATGAAGGAAGGTTTATATAAAAACGCCATCACACCCGAGATTATCAGAACAAGAAAACCTATTAATGCGGTAGCTGAAATCCGAACGGGGGTTAAAGTGCTGACGTCAGGAAATCCCATTTTTGATCAAAAAGGCAATATTAAAAAGGTCGTTGTGATCAATCGGGATATGTCGGATTTGGTGGAAATGCAAGAAAAATTAGCAGCTTCAGAGAAACGTATGCAAGAGGTTGAAAAAGATAAGCTGAAAAATCAATATGAAATTGAACATCTCAGAAAATTACAGACATCCAAAAGTTTAATTGGAGAAAGCCAGGAGATGAAACCTGTTATTCAAATGATTCACCAGGTGGCCAATTTGGATGTAACGGTCCTAATAACTGGAGAAACAGGAGTTGGAAAAGAAGTTGTCGCGAATGAAATTTATATGAATAGTGAGAGGCATGGCAAGCCTTTTATCAAGATCAATTGTGCAGCCATTCCTGCAAGTCTCCTGGAGTCGGAGCTGTTTGGATATGAAAGCGGCTCTTTTACCGGCGCATCCAGTAAAGGAAAAATCGGCATGTTTGAATTGGCTGATAAAGGCACTTTGCTGTTGGACGAAATTGGGGAGATGCCGATTGAGCTGCAATCGAAGCTATTAAGGATTATTCAGGAAAAAGAAGTAACACGTATAGGCGGGACAAAGCCGATTAAATTCAATGTCCGAATCCTGGCGTCAACCAATTGCGATTTATACGAGCTTGTAAAAGAAGGGAAATTTAGAGAAGACCTGTATTTTAGGTTAAATGTATTTCCCATTCATATTCCGCCGCTTCGGATACGGGCAGAAGACATTGAGATATTAGTCAGACATTATTTGGACATTTATAATGCAAAATATAGTAAAGAAGTGCAATTAGAGAAGGAAGTATTCGAAGTATTTAAAGGGTATAACTGGCCTGGAAACATAAGAGAGCTGCAAAATGTGGTAGAACGAATGGTGATCGTTTCAGAAAAATTCAAGAGATTTAGTGCTGACCATGCAAAGAAGTTATTAAATATTGAGCTGGATGGTGCAAAAACATTAAATGAAGGACTCAGTTTGAAAAAGATTGTAGAAAGTGTTGAAAAAGAGACAATTGAAAAGGCATTGAAACTTTATGGAAGTACCAGAAAAGCAGCTGCCATATTAGATGTTGATCAATCTACTATCGTAAAAAAGGCCAAAAGGCTGGGAATTAACTTAAGTGATGAAAAACGGAATCGTTCATGATGAATTTTATCATCAAAACAAAAGCTTAATATACAAATGAAATAGTCAGATTATTTAAAAACTGATGAATTATTTCATCAGTTTTTTTATCTTGATGAGAGAAATAGCTGATGTTATCGTACTTTTGCTTTTGGCACAGAAATTGCATCTGTAGAAAACGAAAAAATTATTCTGCAGAAAGAGGGATCACACAATGGAAAAATTAATTATTACCGTAGCCCCAACAGGAGCACAAACCACTCGGGAACATACGCCTTATGTGCCATTATCGCCAAAAGAGATTGCGGATTCTGTATATGAGTCATGGAAAGAGGGGGCGGCTATTGCCCATATTCATGTAAGGGATCATCGGGGAGAAAATACACTTAACCTGGATACGTATAAAGAAGTCATCGACCGGGTCCAGGATAAATGCGATATTATTTTAAATTTAACAACTGCAGGGGGAATCGGAAATCGTGATGAAGATCGATTAAGAGTGTGTGAATTAAACCCTGAAATGGCTACCTTTGATGCAGGGACCATGAACTTTGGCCCGGGTGTCTTTCACAATACGCCTGAGTTCCTTGAAAGATTGGCGGCTGTTACGAAAGAACGGCAAATCAAGCCGGAAATTGAGATTTTCGATGTTGGCATGATTCACAATACGTTAAGGATTGCTAAAAAGGGATTGATTGACGATCCATTCCATTTTCAATTCGTACTGGGTGTGCATGGAGGTATGCCGGCAACTCCTAAAAACCTGATGTTTTTAATAGATAGCATTCCAGTAGGTTCTACATGGTCGGCAATTGGCGCAAGTAAGGATCAGTTAACCATCAATACGATGAGTATTCTATTAGGCGGGCACGTGCGGGTTGGAATGGAGGATAGCGTCTATTTTCGAAGAGGTGAATTAGCAGAAACGAATGCTCAATTCGTGAAACGAATAGCTAACCTGGCCCAAACATTGGGAAGAGAGGTTGCCACTCCAGCTGAGGCCAGAAAAATCTTGGGGATAGATAAGCTGAATAGAGGCAGTCTGGTTACATCCCTGAAGGGTGTCCAAAACTAGATCAAGTGACAAGAATAGGGGGAATAAAGATGAATATTGCGATTATGGGTGCAGGCTCTTTAGGGACAATCATTGGAGCACTAATGGCGGAAGGGGGAGAAAAAATAGATTTAATCGATATTAATGAAAGTCATGTAAATAGGCTGAATCAATCCGGTGCAAAGCTTTCAGGATTTATAAATAAGACGGTTCCTGTCAATGCCTTGACACCAAATCAAATAAGCAGCACATATGATTTAGTATTTCTATTAACCAAGCAGGTATTTACCTATGAATCTCTCCATCAATTGCTTCCTTATCTGCATAAAAACAGCATCGTCTGTACGCTCCAGAACGGAATCCCTGAAGAACATGTTGCATCCATTGTTGGGGCCAGCAGGACGATTGGCGGGGCTGTTGGCTTTGGAGCGACATGGAAAGGCACGGGCGAGTCTGAACTCACCACCGAATGGGAGACTGTAAAGAAATATGCATTTGAGATAGGGGAAACGGACGGAAGAATCACGTCCCGCTTATCAGAAGTAAAAGCAGTATTGGAACATGTCGGCTATTGCAAGATCACGTCCAATATTAGCGGTATTAAATGGACAAAGTTATTAATGAACACAACCTTCAGCGGAATGTCTGCGGCACTGGGCTGTACGTTCGGCGAAGTTCTGTCAAATAAGGAAGCAATGACCAGTTTAGCTTATATTGCAGATGAAACCATTAAAGTGGCACATGCGCAAGGGATTCAATTAACCAATATGCAGGGAAAGGACATGGAATTCCTGGAACTGAAGGTAGGTCAAAAGGTTAGTGAAAAAATGGGCTTTTACCATGAGGTTTGGTCTCCTCACAGGAATCTTAAAGCGAGTATGCTGCAGGATTTAGTCCGTAAAGTAAAGACTGAGATTGACTTTATTAATGGCCATGTTTCAGAAAAAGGAAAAGCTTTTGGCATTCCAACTCCTTTTAACGATTTAGTCGTCGAGCTGGTATCGGAAGCGGAGAATAGGAAATCAGTTCCTCTTTTTTCTGAAAATTTACCCTTTTTCGAATCCTTGAATGTAGTAATGAAAAATAAACCAAGTGAACTTGTAAAGGAGAGATAATCCATGGCTATAGCATTGTTGATTTGGGGTGCCACAATCGCTTTTTCACTGATCTGCGGTACGATTCTTTGTTATAAAGTCGAAAAATCAAAAGTGAAACGCTGGGGATATTCCGGCAAATTATTTAAATAGGGGGTGGTGACAGTATGTGGTATATCGCTGTATTTGCATTTTATTTACTATTTATCGTGTGGACATGTCTGAAAAGCTTGAAGAATGTTGAATCCATGTCAGACTTTACAACCGGCGGACACCGAATGGGCTTATTTATTGGTGTTGGTACGTCTGTTGCAACATGGGTCAGTGTTGCCTCTGTCATGGGGGTTCCGGGTTATTTATATAGTTCGGGAGTGGCGGCCATCATAGGATGGGTTGCGGGATGGTTTTTTGGTACCGCTTTAATTCCGATTGTTGCATATAAAGTCAGAAGACCTGAATCGCCGGCAAAAACTTTCCCTGAATTTATTCATCTCCGGTATGAACCATTAAAAAAGAATAGCCAATTGCGGACGCTGGTTGCGGCACTTATGCTTGTTGGATATTTTGTTTTTACGCATCTGCAGGTAGTCGGGTTTGGAATTGTTTTTTCAACTATTACAGGCATGAAATACGAAATAGCCATTTTTGCTTTTCTTGTTTTCCTTCTTTTTACAAGTATAGGAGGCTTCTGGTCCGTTGCTGTCACAGATACCGTGAACACCATTTTAATCATTTTGGGTGTGGTTTTAGGGGCTGTCGCTGTATTGTTTGCAGCAGGGGGATTCTCCAATATTTATGATACTCTGGCGGCTGCAACTGCCCCAACTGTTGTGGGAGGCGAAAGTCTATCAAAGGGTGTTTTATTGTCTCCAGTCGGAACCTTTGGCTTGGGTGCCCTTTTTTCTATTTTCATTTCCAATTCACTAGGGGCAGCCGTCTCCCCTCACTGGGTAGCAAGAATGCTGGCGCCTAAAAGCATTAAAGTAGCCATCATGCAGATGATGATCTCAGTCGTTTTGCTAATCGCCATTTTCGTTCCGTTAATCATTATTGGACTTGGTGCGAAAACATTGATTCCCAGCCTGCCGGCAGGCCAAACCACGGATTATATTATGCCGCTGGTGATCACGGAATATGCGCATCCTTTAGTGGGAGCACTAACTTTAGTCGCTTTATGTGCGGCAGCCGTATCGACTGCCAATTCCATGCTGCTGCATTGCGGGACATCGCTTTACTATGATATTTACAAAAATATATTCACATCGAAAACAACGGAGGAGAATTCAAAAAAGCATTTAAGATATACCGTTCTGGCACTTGGTGTTTTAGCGGTACTGAGCGCGATTAAACCGCCCGTGCTGCTGGCAATGGGATTCACGTATGTGTACGGAGGATTTGGCGCAGCTTTCTTCTTTGTCGTCTATTTAGGATTATATTGGAAGCGCATGAACAGTGCAGGTGCATATGCCAACATCATTGTTGGTACCCTGGTATATATCATTGCGAAGGTATTGGGAGCAACTAATCCATTTATCATTGCTCTGGCGGCCGCATTTGTAAGCGTTTTAATTGCGGTTAAAATTGGCAAGAAAGCACCGCTTGAAGCGTATGAACCCTATTTTGAAAGCGAAATAAGCAGCTCGACCAAAAAGGCTATCTCGGCCATTCAGGATGATTATGCTCCGGAAGAAAATGACCAAAAGGCGGTTTCCGGGTCGAAAGAGGCAGTTGAGGGATAAATAGGAGATTGAGAGATTTTAATGAAAGGAACATAAAAATGAAATTATTAGGGAAGGTTGCTGTCATTACCGGTGCAGGGCAAGGCATCGGTGAAGCCACAGCTAAGAAATTTGCAGAAGAAGGAGCAAAATTAGTCTTAGCTGATTTAAATGAGCAGAATCTGATGAACAGGGCAGAGGAAGTTAGAAAAGCCGATGGAGAAGCCATCTATGTTGTATGCAATGTGGCGAATCGGAATGAAGTCAGTCGGTTATTTGAAGAAACGTTAGTTCAGTACGGACGTGTAGATATTGTCATAAACAATGCCGGTATTGTTCAAGATGCACAGCTGACAAATATGACAGAGGCCCAGTGGGATCATGTCATCGATGTAAACCTAAAGGGTGTTTTCAATGTCGGCCAGTATGCGGCAAAAATAATGAAAGATCAGGGGGAAGGAGTCATTCTTAATGCCTCTTCGGTTGTGGGAATATACGGCAACTTTGGCCAGTCCAATTATGCTGCAGCTAAATGGGGAGTAAACGGAATGACTAAAACGTGGGCGAAGGAATTGGGGAAATCCGGAATTCGAGTCAATGCCATTGCCCCCGGATTTATTGAGACGGACATGACCAATGTTCTGCCTGATAAGGTAAAAGACATCATGAAAGCAAAATCACCCTTGAATCAAATGGGCAGACCGGAAGACATAGCAAACGGCTATGCCTTCCTGGCCTCAGAAGAAGCGCGTTTTATTACTGGAGCGATTTTGAGTATAGATGGGGGACTTGTTATCTGATTTAGTGACTGACACTACCCGAAAAATCTTGTTTCACAAAAGTTTTATGAGGATAGTTCTGAAATGGGTAAGCCATTGTTTTATTTAGAAAGAAGCAAGAATCAATAGAGGTATAGTCAGGCAGAGGTGATGTCTGGTTATGCCTCTTTTTTCTTTGTTTAGGGACAGGATCCTTTATTAGGACAAAGAACCTGTCTATCTGTCCCGATAAATCTCATATTCTGTTAAAATATGAAATTTTTCAGCAGCATTTTTCGCGAAAAATAGTTCTTTTTTACCGTGAGAATAGGTGTTAATCAGGTCTTTTGATTCTTATATGAAAAATTTGGATTTGATACCTTTATAGTGTATTAAAAAAATTCTGAATAATATAACTAGGAGGTAGGGGATGAGGATTAAAAGATCAGCATTGGCCTTATTAATGTTCATGCTAATGTTCTCCAGTTCGGTGTCAGGGGCCGCTTTACCCGAAAAATCACCGAGCACCAAGGGAGAAGAAAACCGCAGGACCATCCAGGAAATAAAGAAAAGTGAATTGGACAAGCAGTACAATAAAACAGATATAGTCAGGGTCATAGTCGAGATGAAGACAGAGCCATCTGTCCTTTATGCCCAAAAGCAAAACAAGAAGTACAAAGAACTTCCAGATGCAACGAAGCAGAAGCTGAAAAATGAAAAGCTGTCTGAACAGCAGAAGGTAAAGGATCGTGCTAAAAAGAATAAAGTAAAGATGATAGAACGCGAAAGTTTTACTACGATAGTAAATGGCTTCAGTGCTGAGATGATGTATGGAGACATTGAGCTTGTAAAAGAAATGCCGGAAGTGGCAGAAGTACAAGTGGTCAATGAGTACGAAAAGCCGCAGGAAAAGCCGGATATGCTTTACAGCAAAGAACTCGTACAAGCTCAGGAAGCTTGGCGTGATTATGGCTTTAAAGGTGAAGGAATGGTAGTCGGTGTCATCGATACCGGCATGGATCCTTCTCACCGCGACATGGTTCTGGCAGGAGAAACGGAAAAGGAATTAACGAAGGCTGAAATCTCGAAATTTAAGAAAGATAATGGTGTTCTTGGAAAATATTATTCTGAAAAAGTGCCATATGGATACAACTATATGGATGAAAATGACACGATCCGCGATATCGGCCCGGATGCATCCATGCATGGAATGCACGTTGCCGGAACTGTCGGAGCGAATGGCGATGAGGAAAACGGCGGCATTAAAGGGGTAGCACCTGAAGCCCAGATCCTTGCGCTTAAAGTATTCGGAAATGATCCGAATATGCCTTCTACATACAGTGATATTTATGTTAAGGCGATTGATGATGCGATTGTACTTGGTGCAGACGTTCTGAACATGAGTCTTGGTTCTACAGCAGGGTTCGTCAGCCCTGAATCAGCTGAGCAAAAAGCGATTGCAAGAGCTGTGGAAAATGGTATTTTAATGTCTATTTCTGCAGGGAACTCTGCTCACTTTGGAAATGGATTTGCAAATCCAAGCAGTGAAAACCCGGATATCGGCGTTTCCGGATCCCCTGGGGTATCCTATGATTCTCTGCAGGTAGCATCTATTGAAAATACCTTCATGGATCTGGATGCAGTGAACTACCAATTCGGTGAAGAGTCCGGAAAAGCTGCGTTTTTATCAGCTGGAAATGTTCACCCGAACGATGTTGAGACGAAAACATTTGAAGTGGCATACGGTGGACTGGGCAAGCCTGAAGAGCTGTCCAGTGTTGCAGGAAAATACGCTTTAATTCAGCGTGGGGAATTGGCATTCGTTGATAAAGCGATTAATGCCCAGAAAGCTGGAGCCCTTGGGGTCATTATTTACAATAATGCAGACGGATATGTCAACATGGCGAGCGATCCGTCCATTACCATCCCGCAGCTGTTCATGCTGAAGACAGACGGAGACAAGCTGGCAGCAGCGATTCAGGATGGGCAGACAGTCACTCTTTCATTTAACGGGGAAAAAACAAAATCAGCAAACCCTGAAGCAGGCAAAATGAGCGCCTTCACTTCTTGGGGATTAACGCCTAACCTGGACTTCAAGCCTGAAATTACAGCTCCGGGCGGACAAATTTACTCTACTCTTGAGAATAACCAGTACGGTATGATGAGCGGTACCTCCATGGCAGCTCCTCATGTTTCCGGTGGTGCGGCACTTGTTCTTGAGCGTGTTGATACAGAGTTTGGCGTAACCGGCTTTGACCGAGTCAACGTTGCAAAGAACCTGATGATGAACACAGCGGCGCCGGTCATTGATAAAGGAACCGTAAACAGTGCATTTAATTGGAATATCCCTTATTCTCCACGCCGCCAGGGTTCCGGCATCATGCAGCTTCATTCGGCATTATCTTCTCCTGTTATCGTAACGGAGGCTTCAACGAATGAAGGGAAAGTGGCTTTAAAAGAAGTGGGCAATACCTTTGAATTCACGTTAAAAGCTCAAAACTTCAGTGATGAAGATGTGGCATATGATGTGGCAGCGAATCTGCAGACTGATTTTGCAGCCTATGGAGAGATGGGCTGGGCAGCGGATGAGCTTGAAGCCCAGAAGATTTTAGATGCTTCTGTAAAAGTGGATGGCCAGGATTCAGCAGAGGTAACCGTTCCTGCGAATGGCTCTGTTAGCTTTAAAGTAAGTGTGGATGTCAGCAATGCAAAAGTGGTAGAACCTTCGATAACAGGAGATTGGGAAACTCCTCTGGACATCAACGAGGTATTTCCGAATGGTTACTTTGTTGAAGGGTATGTTACTTTGAAAGATTCAACTGACGTGAACCCGCAATTAACGGTTCCTTACGTTGGCTTTAAGGGTGATTGGGATAAAGCTCCGATCCTTGACGGCATGAAGTATGATGACAATTCATTCTACGGAATGGCAGGAGCTGTTTCTGAAACAGCCGAGGGCTATTCTTACTTGGGATATGATCCGGTAAATGACGCATTCAGCGGAGACGCAATCGCCATTTCTCCGAACGGAGACAAAGTTCAGGATCAATTGATCCCGGTTCTTTCATTCCTGCGAAATGCTAAACAAGCAGAATTCGCGATTACGGATGAGGATGGAAAAACACTAAGAAAGCTGCGAACGGAAAACAGCCTTCGCAAACATTATTACGATGGAGGACTTGGTCCGAATTATACACTTAACCCGAATTGGGGCTGGGATGGTAAAATCAGCAATCAGCTTGCACAGGATGGACAGTACTATTTTGAGATTAAATCTGTTATCGACTATGCAGGCGCTGAATGGCAGTCCGTGAAAATCCCTGTAAAAGTGGACACGGCTGCGCCAAGCGTTCAGGCTGAGCTTATCGAAGGAAACACAGCATTAAAGCTGGAAGCTGCTGATAACCCTGACGGCTCCGGCATTTCGTATATCGATATTTTCGTAGATGAAGAGTCTATTCTGGAAGAAGCGCTAAGCGGAGATACTGATGAATTTACACTTCCGGAAGAATTGGAAGCTGGCACAAATGTTAAGGTTGTAGCCTATGACTTTGCCGGAAACTCTTCCGAAGCAACTGTGGAAGTGGGCGAAGTGAGCAATGACAAGACCGTTCCATACGTGTACCTCGTAGAGCCTGAGGCGCTTGAAGTATACAACACAAATGAACTGAATGTCAGCGGCACGATTAAAGAAGAGTCTGGCATGAAGGAATTCACCATTGCCGGAACTCCTATTGAGACAACTTACAACGAAGCAAAAGGCGAATATGAATTTGAAACAACGATGACGTTTGAAGATGGCGTTCACAGCCTGGAAGTGAAGGCAGTGGACACTGCGAATAATGCGATTTCCTTCAAACGCACGATCCTAGTCGATGCGACAGGACCAACTGTCGAAATCGATGGTCTGCCTTCAAGCAAATACATTAAACATAACAAGAAAGACCCTGTCATCAACATCACAGTGACAGATAACTTTGACCAGCTTCGCTTCTCTCAGGACGGCAGCGAGCTATTCTACCAGGAATTCCAGGAGCCTTATGCAATGAGAGGCATCGAAAAAGAGTTCAAAAAGATTAAACTCTCATTGAAAGAAGGCTTAAACGTCTTCACATTCGAAGCAGAGGATCTGGCCGGCAATAAAACGACCAAAACAGTCGAGCTTTATAAGCTGAAGAAAGGCGAGCAGCCACCGCAGAATCACGAAACCCCTGATGGCCCGGCAAAGCCTGGAAAAGGGAATGGGAAGCAAGATAAATAAATAGGTTTGGAGAGACTCGGATTCCTTTTGAGAGGAACCGGGTTTCTTTTTGGGGAGTGGTTTGCTGATTTATATCCAAACAAAGATTTTCTTGAGAATGTTGCAATAACTTCTGAGAAAATCCCGAAAGCAGGA
>NZ_JAFKOJ010000001.1 GCF_017303275.1 Bacillus sp. NTK034
AAGGTCACACCCGTTCCCATACCGAACACGGAAGTTAAGCTTCTCAGCGCCGATGGTAGTTAGGGGCTGTCCCCTTGTGAGAGTAGGACGCTGCCGGGCTGTTTTACAAATATCATTATTCCGCAGTAGCTCAGTGGTAGAGCATTCGGCTGTTAACCGAACGGTCGTAGGTTCGAATCCTACCTGCGGAGCCAAATGGAGAGCTGTCCGAGTGGCCGAAGGAGCACGATTGGAAATCGTGTATACGCTAACCGCGTATCAAGGGTTCAAATCCCTTGCTCTCCGCCATTATAATTTCATATTGGCCCCTTGGTCAAGCGGTTAAGACACCGCCCTTTCACGGCGGTAACACGGGTTCGAATCCCGTAGGGGTCACCATTTTGGAGGATTAGCTCAGCTGGGAGAGCATCTGCCTTACAAGCAGAGGGTCGGCGGTTCGATCCCGTCATCCTCCACCATATTATTGTCGCGGGGTGGAGCAGTCCGGTAGCTCGTCGGGCTCATAACCCGAAGGTCGCAGGTTCAAATCCTGCCCCCGCAATCTGGTCCGGTAGTTCAGTTGGTTAGAATGCCTGCCTGTCACGCAGGAGGTCGCGGGTTCGAGTCCCGTCCGGACCGCCATTTTTACAATATTAATAATATGTGGCTCAGTAGCTCAGTCGGTAGAGCAAAGGACTGAAAATCCTTGTGTCGGCGGTTCGATTCCGTCCTGAGCCACCTTTACTGAATTGATTAGCCGGTGTAGCTCAATTGGTAGAGCAACTGACTTGTAATCAGTAGGTTGGGGGTTCAAGTCCTCTCGCCGGCACCATTTTTTATGTTAATATGGAGGGGTAGCGAAGTGGCTAAACGCGGCGGACTGTAAATCCGCTCCTTCGGGTTCGGCAGTTCGAATCTGCCCCCCTCCACCATTTAAATAGGGGTATAGTTTAATGGTAAAACGAAGGTCTCCAAAACCTTTGATGTGGGTTCGATTCCTACTACCCCTGCCAATATTATTATGGCGGCTGTGGCGAAGTGGTTAACGCATCGGATTGTGGCTCCGACACTCGTGGGTTCGATTCCCATCAGTCGCCCCATAATTTTAAAGTAACAGTACGAGTATAACTCACATATAAATAAGTAATACGAATGATCAATGGGCTATAGCCAAGCGGTAAGGCACCGGACTTTGACTCCGTCACTCGCAGGTTCGAATCCTGCTAGCCCAGCCATTTTGCGGAAGTAGTTCAGTGGTAGAACATCACCTTGCCAAGGTGGGGGTCGCGGGTTCGAATCCCGTCTTCCGCTCCAGAATAATATTTAATTTATGGCGGCATAGCCAAGTGGTAAGGCAGAGGTCTGCAAAACCTTTACCACCGGTTCGAATCCGGTTGCCGCCTCCATAATCTAAATCTTGACTCGCTGATATACGCCGGGGTGGCGGAACTGGCAGACGCACAGGACTTAAAATCCTGCGGTAGGTGACTACCGTACCGGTTCGATTCCGGTCCTCGGCACCACAAGATTTACTACATTTTAATATGCCGGTGTGGCGGAATTGGCAGACGCGCACGACTCAAAATCGTGTTCCTTCTGGAGTGTCGGTTCGACCCCGACCACCGGTATCTAAAAAAAGGTTTCCTTTATTGGGAAACCTTTTTTATTGTTGCCTAATAGATATGCGTGGGAATTTTAAAGTGGATAGCAATTAACAGTTCAACCATTTTGCTGATGGGGAATTAAGTTGTTTCAATGCAGGGTCCGAACGATTCAGAGGGTAGTTTCGAAAAAGGGTTCTGAACTGTTCGGAAAGGTCTTTTGAAACAAGATAAACCTGGTTTGAATTACTAAAGCAAGAAATAGATGTTGTGTTCCGTCCAAGGTAGATAAGACTTTATTAGCAAGCGAGAAAGAAGGGGTTAAAGCATAAGCAAGAAACCACATCTCCATCAAAACCGAAAAGAAGCTGCATCAAAGCAAAGGATAGAAACTATATATCCATCAAAACCGAAAAGAAGCTGCGTCAAAGCATAGGATAGAAACTATATATCCATCTAAACCGAAAAGAAGGTGCATCAAAGTGTAGGGTAGAAACCACATAGCCATCAAAAATGAAAAGAAGCTGCGTCAAAGCAGAGGATAAATACATTTGTATCCAACTCTCTATAACTCTAGGAAATTTGAATGATGTTACAGGTGGCTTTAAGGGCGGGGAAAATGCGCAACTACTTTGATCAACAAATCAAAAAGGTTCATAATAGGATGTCTTACCAAATCCATTGAGCTGATAATGCTTAGATAAGATCTTTTGGTGGATCTTTTTGAATTAAGAATATTACAAAACATATGAATAGACTTGGTTGTTATTTTTTCTTCAGGGAATAGTATTTTATATTCTTCAGCACTCCTCAATATAGCAAATTCTGTTTTCTCAATTGATCCGCAGCTGCATTTTAAATTGTTTTTATTTAATAAAGACATAAATAAGCCACAAGAAGCACACTGTACTCCCTTTTCCAATTTCTCAAAGGTATACTCAAATCTCCTGCCATAAGGATTATCCTTCAAATGCATGGACATTAGCTTGTCCGCCAGCATTAAATGTTTTTTATTCGGCTGCTGAGATTTCAATTTTAGCCTGTCTATAAATCGTTTAGTTTGTGCTGGAAATATAGCAGGAAGATTCATTTTGGCTTGATAAAGATGAAACTCGGGGTTAATAAAAATTAGAAGAGCCTTAAGAGGGGTTTTTACTCCCAATTCCTGCAGAAGTCTTCTCAGGAGAGATTCACTTCGCTGCAGCTGCAGAAGAGGGTTTTTAACTTCAGTATTTGATGGTGCGGTGTACCATCTGTCTTGTTCGATATAAAAGTCTCCCGCATTATCCTTAACTTCAAAAATATAGATGCAGTCCCCAGTGATTAATAGTGAATCTATCTGGAAAAAGGTGTTACTGTAATCGAACAATAAATCATGAAGAATAATCCATTCCTCAGGTAATTCTTCGAGGAGCTGATCAAATATTTTCTCACTTGAAAAACCTTTTTCTAAATTATGAAAGTGGCTGTAATCTTTAGGGGACAGCCGCAATCTTCCATTTAAAAACCGAAGCATCTTTAATTCTACTGGTTCATACCGAAATTTTAATATCATATCTCACATCCCAATATTCAAGATAGCTTCATTCTATGCAATATCTTCCATTAAAAAAAGTTACAATTTAAGAAGTCAAAATATTGCACCATTTTAGTCAATCCAGTCACCTATATATGCAAGCGGTTTCAAATATAATGTAGGAAAGCGTTTGCAATAAATGAGGGGGCGGTGAAGACAATTGGAGACAAAGGCTGAGATACGGAAACCAGCAGTTAATTCAGAGATAAAAACAGTAACCAGGAAAAAAGCAAATCTGAAAAAAATTCTAACATATAGTGCTTTTGTAGGGCCGGCATTAATTTTTTTCCTGGTGATTCAGATCATTCCTTTCTTGATGGGGATTTATTATTCTTTTACGTCATGGAATGGTGTCAGTTCTGTGGTTGAATGGGTCGGACTTGAAAATTATATAAAGATCTTTAAGAATGATCCTAAGTTTTTTGATTCTTTTATTTTTACTACCAAGTTTATGTTAGCTTCGGTTATTATTAGTAATTTACTAGGTTTTGGGCTTGCATTACTATTGAACGCAGCCTTGAAGTCCAGGAATTTATTGCGGACTGTATTTTTCATTCCTAACGTTATCGGGGGATTATTACTTGGATTCATCTGGCAGTTTATTTTTGTAAAAGGGTTTGCTGCAATTGGAAATCTGACAGATCTGTCCGTTTTTAAGCTTCCGTGGCTTGGGGATGAGACAACAGCATTCTGGGGAATTGTGATTGTGTTTGCCTGGCAGATCAGCGGATATATGATGGTTATTTATATTGCAGCGCTGCAGGGGGTTGATCAGACACTGCTGGAGGCTGCAAGGATCGATGGAGCATCGAGCTGGACACTTTTGACGAAAATTATCATTCCTCTAATTTTGCCGGCGTTTACAATTTGTTTCTTTTTAACTATTTCAATGGCATTTAAGATTTTCGATCTGAATATTTCACTGACAGGCGGCGGGCCATTTAATTCAACTCAATCTGTTGCGATTAATATCTATCAGGAAGCTTTCCAGAATAACAGGTATGGTCTGGGTACCGCGAAATCCATTTTGTTCTTCCTTGTTGTAGCAATTTTTACAACGGTTCAGGTGATGATGACCAAGAAAAGGGAGGTTGAGGCATAATGAATCCCAGATATACGAAGGTTACGTTTCTGCTGGAGATTATCGGAATCGTATTAGGAGTCATATTCCTCATACCTTTTTATTTCGTGATCATCAATTCTGTAAAAGGCTTTGCAGATATTTTGATTGATGCTGCAGCTTGGCCGCAGGAATTTTTATTCTCCAATTACTTGAAGGTATGGGATATCATTAATTTCCCGAGGGCCTTCTGGAATTCGCTTATAATTACGGTAGTCAGCAATATTGGACTTGTTGTCATTAGTTCCATGGCTGCCTGGAAGATGGTTCGAACCCCGGGGAAATTCAGCAAAATTCTGTTTGCATTATTTGTATCTGCCATGGTTATTCCATTCCAGACAGTCATGATACCGCTGATGAAGCTGGGAGGCACGCTGAATCTAACAAACAGCATACCTGGCCTTATCATTATGTATTTTGGATTTGGTGTACCGTTATCACTTTTTCTGTATCACGGCTTTATTAAAACAGTTCCAATCGAGATAGAAGAATCGGCCCGAATTGATGGGTGCAGCCAGTTTGGGGTCTTTTGGAGAATTGTTTTTCCGCTTCTAAAGCCAATCACTGTCACGGTTGTTATTTTAAATACGTTATGGATCTGGAATGATTATCTGCTGCCGCTTCTTGTTCTTCAGGATGCAGAGCTTAGGACGATTCCTTTAGCCACAAGCTCATTTTTTGCCCAATATACAAAGCAATGGGACATGGGACTGGCCGCCCTTGTGATGGGCATTACCCCGGTCGTTATTTTCTTCCTGTTTCTGCAGAGGCATATTATTAAAGGCATTGCACAAGGCTCCATCAAGTAGTTATAGAGACTTTTGCGGCCAAATGGGCCGTTAAAGTTTATATAAAAAATTATTCAGGGGGGAAACAAAATGAAACGCTTTGCTTTCTTACTGCTGTCATTGGTTCTGATGGCGGGCATTATGGCAGGCTGTTCTTCTTCCAGCTCTTCAGGGGATGAAAAGCCTAAGGATGATTCAAAGAATGAGGATGAAGTGGTAACATTGAATTTGTTCCAGTTTAAAGTGGAGATTGCCGATCAGCTTCAGGAAATGATCGGTGAATTCGAAAAGGAACATCCGAATATTAAAGTAAAGCTTGAATCAGTCGGCGGCGGTGCTGATTATGGTGCCGCATTAAAAGCAAAGTTTGCATCCGGCGAACAGCCTGATATTTTTAACAATGGCGGATTTAAAGAATTGGAGCTTTGGAAAGAGCATCTTGCAGATCTTTCAAATGAGCCTTGGGCAGAGCATGTGCTTCCAATTGGAAAAGTTCCAATGACTGATACAGACGGCAAACTTTATGGAATGCCTGTAAACCTTGAAGGATATGGTTTCATTTATAATAAAGATTTATTTGAAGAAGCAGGCATTACTGAGCCGCCTAATACGATTTCTGAACTGAAGGATGCTGCTGAAAAACTAAAAGATAAAGGAATTACTCCTTTCTCTGCCGGCTACGGAGAGTGGTGGGTCATTGGTCAGCATTTATTAAATATTCCATTTGCACAGCAGGAAGATCCGGTGGCATTTATTGAGGGCCTATACAGCGGATCTGAAAAGATTACTGGCAATGATAAATTTAAAGAGTTCAAAGAAGTGCTTGATACTGAAATAAACTTTGGAAATGAAAATCCATTAACAACAGATTACAATACGCAAGTGACGCTATTTGCTTCCGGCAAAACGGCTATGCTTCAGCAGGGGAACTGGACAGAAAACATGATTCTTGAAATTAACCCTGAAATTAATATGGGATTCCTTCCAATTCCGCTGACTGATGATGAAGCTGAAGCAGACCGTTTACCGGTAGGTGTTCCGAACAACTGGGTTCTTAATAAAAATTCAGAGCATCTTGAAGAAGCAAAATTATTCCTTGACTGGATGGTTTCTTCTGAAACAGGAAAGCGTTATATCACAGAAGAGTTTGCGTTCATTCCTGCCTTCGACAATATCGAGCCAACCGGTTTAGGGCCACTTGGCCAGCATATTCTTGAGTATTCTAAGGAAGACAAAACCGTTCCTTGGACATGGTTCAGATGGCCGGATGGTGCAAATAAAGAGTTTGCTGCAACAATCCAGGAATACGCTGCAGGAAAGATTGACTATGATACGCTCGTTGAACGCTTCCAGGCATCCTGGGATAATTTGAAATAAATTTGGTTAAACAGGAAGCATGTCTGCGGAAGATATGCTTTCTGTTTTATATTTTTAAATATGCTAAACCCTCATAGCAAAAAGGCATCCCCAAAAAGGGAAGTTCGCTTTATACTATTGTAAAAGACAAAGCAGCGGGGGATGTACATGTTCAAAAAGAGCATTAGGAATAAACTGATTGTTCTATTGATGGTAGCCACGATCGTTCCATTTGGGGCGTCAATAATCATCACTTATTATCATACAGCGGAATCATTGAAAGACCAGGCCATAAAGGAAAATAGCAACCTATTATATCAAGGAAAAGTAAACCTGGAGGGTTACATAAATGAGCTGGACGGATTAACACTATCCCTATACAATAATCCAGGTTTAATAAACTTTTTAAAAGATCCCCAAAAGGAAAATAATTATCAGGCAGTGGAAGCTGTAAGAAATGTAATTTCTACCATACTGTATGCAGAAGAAAATATCAAAAGAGTCAACATTGCTGTTGCCAAGGAAGATCGGCTTATAACAGCATCAAGGCGCTCTACAGTTATTTTTTCAAAGAAGCTGTCAAATGCCAATCAGGAATTTTACGTAAAAGCAAAAGAAAGTCCAAGCAATATGTATCTTGAGCCTATTCATAAGATAAAGGAGCCTGAGGACAAAAAGGCTAAAAATGTAATAACGCTTCACAGATCTTTAATCAATATTCCATCAGACGATGTATTGGCATATATCTCACTGGAATTTTCACCGGATCAAATAACCAATATCAGCCGTAATCTTTATTCGGGCGATAATGAAGAATTCTATATAATATCTCCTGAAGGTGATTTGATCTACCGTTCAACTGATGAAACTGATGAAGATACTAAAACGCCTGATTGGATTAATTGGGTGATCAGTACAGATAAAGAAAATGGCACGGTTGAATGGAAGGAAGGTTCATTCAACGGCGTCATGATATACGATCAATTATCGCAAAATTCTGGCGGATGGTATCTTGTTAAGCGTGTCCCATACACCACTCTATATGAAAGTGCATTCAGCGTGGCGAAAATCAATATCATGTTTGGCGTAATCGGACTCATTCTGGTTATACTCGCCACTTTATTTATCTCTGTTAGAATCACTTCTCCAATCAGAATCCTGCTGAAATATATTGATCAGGTTGAAAAGGGAAACCTTAATGTCCGTTTTCAATCTTTTGGCAATGATGAAATTGGTTATCTCGGTGATCGATTTAAACAAATGATCGATAAAATTAATGATTTGATCAATCGGGAGTATAAGCTCCAGCTTGAGAACAAGACCAATCAGCTAAAGGTTCTGCAGTCCCAGGTCAATCCGCATTTTTTATATAACGCATTGCAGTCTATCGGAACAGCTGCCTTAAAAAATCAAGGGCCGCAGATTTATTCGTCTGTAACCCGCCTCTCTAAAATCATGCGGTACAGCATGAATATGGAGGAGGATATGGTTTCTCTTCAAAAAGAGATTGAACATACGAGGGCCTATCTCCTGCTGCAAAAAGAGCGGTTTGGTGACCAGCTTCAGTTCCGTTTTCAGCTTGATGAAGAGGCATTGGAGTTTCCGGTGCCGAAAATGATTTTACAGCCCATAGTGGAGAATTACTTTAAGCATGGTTTTGATGCGCGTGAAAAAACTGGAGAGGTTAGTATTACCTGCAGACAGGATGAATTTTATCTGGATATTCTGATCGGGGATAATGGCACAGGCGTCTCTGAGAACAGGATGGAGGAAATCCGATTGCATTTGATGAATGACCGGATTGGGCAAAAGGGTGAGTTAACGAATATCGGACTGAAGAATGTTTACACCCGGTTAAAACTCTACTATGGCAATCGGGCATACCTGCAGCTTAAGAATCTTGAGCGAGGCGGGCTGCTTGTTTCTATTAAACTTCCAAAAAGGATGGAAGGTGGATAAGATGAAAGCAATTATTGTGGATGATGAAAAACATGTGAGGGAAGGCTTAATGCTTCTGGCGGATTGGAGTCGCTTTGGAATTGACACAATCATGGAGGCGGCAGATGGAAATGAGGCCATAAGGCTGATTAAAGAGCATCGCCCGGAAATCATATTCACTGATATGAGCATGCCAAAGAGAGATGGCATAAGCCTTTTAAAATGGATTCATTCTTCGGATCTATCCAGCAAGACGATTGTTGTCAGCGGATATGATGATTTTGACTATATGAGGAATGCCATCTGTTATAAAAGCTTTGATTATATCTTGAAGCCTATTGATCCTGAAATATTGAATGAAACCCTGGAGAAAGCCATAAATGAATGGAAACAGCAAAGTCATCCAGGGGAATGCGAGCAGGAGCATGACGGGGAGATGAATGTGATTCAGCAAATAGAACAGTTTTTGCTGGAAAGCTATAGCAAGGATATTAACCTGCAGGAAATTGCAGACAGGTTTTATTTAAGCAGGGAATACATTTCCAGAAAGTTTAAACAGGAATATCAGGCTACCATTACGGATTTTATTACGAATGCCCGGATGAACAAGGCAAAAGAGCTTCTGCAGAACCCTAAACTGAAAATCTATGAAATTGCTTTCCAGGTCGGTTATCAGGATGAAAAGTATTTTAGCAAAGTCTTTAAAAAGACAGAGGGGATTTCCCCAAATGAATATCGAAGTATGAATTAACAGAAGGAGGAAGATCATGATCAACGTGCTTGTCTGGAATGAGAATCGTCATGAACAAAAGGATGATAAGGTAAGGTCTGTCTATCCGGATGGTATTCACGGTGCCATTGCAGACTTTTTCAATGAAGAAGATTATAACGTAAAGACAGCTACATTGGATGAGCCCCAGCATGGACTTAGTGATGCTGTTTTACAGGAAACAGACGTTTTGGTCTGGTGGGGACATCTCGCGCATGAGGAAGTTGAGGATGCAATCGTTGAAAAAATAAAGCAAAGAGTGCTGGAGGGAATGGGGCTGATTGTCCTGCATTCCGGTCATTTCTCTAAGATTTTTAAAGTATTAATGGGAACATCCTGTGATTTAAAGTGGAGAGAAGCCGATGAAAAGGAACGGATTTGGATTGTAGATCCAGGCCATCCCATTGCAGAAGGACTTGGAGAATATATTGAACTTGAAAAAGAAGAAATGTATGGGGAACATTTTGATATCCCTGCGCCGGATGAACTTGTAATGGTGAGCTGGTTTGAGGGAGGGGAAGTTTTCCGGAGCGGCTGTACATACAGGCGTGGAAAAGGGAAAATTTTTTATTTTCGCCCAGGACATGAAACGTATCCAACTTATTATCATAAGGATGTTCAGCAGGTTATTAAAAATGCAGTTAAGTGGGCTAAGCCAGCTGATTTTCCCGTACCGGTCTATGGAAATGCAAAGCCATTGGAGAGAATCAGAGTGAATCAAGAAGGAGTGGAAAATTAAGATGAAAAAACTCAAAATTGGAATTATTGGATGCGGAAGTATAGCCAAGCACCGGCATATGCCTGAATATCATGCAAACAGCGGGGCTGTCATTGCAGCGGTATGTGATATTAATGAAGAGCGTGCACATGTGTTTGCCGATCTTTATGGGGTGAAGGTGTACACCGATTATAGAGAATTACTGGCTAATCCGGATATAGATGCTGTGAGTGTCTGCACCCCGAATTATCTGCATGCACCCATTTCTGTTGCCGCATTAAACGCCGGCAAGCATGTTTTATGTGAAAAGCCAATGGCAACTTCTATGGAAGAGGCACAGGACATGATTGAAGCAGCCCGTAAGAATGGAAAGAAATTAATGATTGCTCATAATCAGCGCTTTGTACCATCTCATAAAAAAGCAAAGGAATTGATCGCAAAAGGTGAAGCAGGAAAAATCTATAGTTTCCGGTCGGCTTTTGGCCACGGCGGGCCGGAGGGATGGAGTGCAGATGGCAAAGAAAGCTGGTTCTTCAAAAAAGATCAGGCTTTTATTGGCGCCATGGGCGACCTTGGTGTACATAAGACCGACTTGCTGCGTTATCTGCTGGGAGAAGAGTTCTCTGAGGCAGGAGCATTTGTAGAAACAAGTGCCAAGCTTGGTGCAGATGTCGATGATACAGCGGTATGCGTCTTGAAAACGGAAAGCGGTGTAATCGGTACATTGGCTGCAAGCTGGTCTTATGTCTCTAACGAAGACAATTCCACCATTATATATGGAGAAAAAGCAATTTTGAGATTAGAGGATGATCCGGTGCATTCTCTCGTTGTTCAGTATGCAAACGGTGATACAGTAAAGTACGAACTCGGCGGGATTCAGACAAATGAAGAAGGAGGACAAAAGAATTCAGGCGTCATTGATCATTTTGTTGAAAGTATCTTAAATGAACAGGAGCCTGCGATTCCTGGTACCGAGGGAATGAAGTCGCTCCAAGTGATACTTGCTGCGCTGCAGTCAAGCGAAACAAAGCAGATTGTCAAAATTAATTGAGGTGCATTCATGAAGAAACTTCGGATTGGAATTATCGGTGCTGGCGGAATAGCCCAGTCCAGGCATATCCCAGTTATATTAAAATTATCGGATCGTGCTTCCATTACGGCTATTTGCGATGTGAATAAGGATACTGCACAGCTGGCTGCAAAGAAGTTTGGAATTAGAAGCGTTTTTACAGATTATAAAGAAGTATTCAATGAAGCTGATGCTGTAGTTATTTGTACACCGAACAAGTTTCATGCAGAGCTTACGGTTGCTGCGATGGAGGCTGGGCTGCATGTATTGTGTGAGAAGCCGATGGCCATGACAGCAGATGAATGCAGGAAAATGATAGAGGCCAGAGACAGGTCGGGAAAGGTTTTGGCCATTGCCTACCACTACCGGTTTATGAAAGAGGCTCAGGCTGCCAAAAAACTCATTTCAGAAGATGAAATTGGCCTTCCATTTGCAGCCAGGGCACGAGCGATGAGAAGAAGAAAGGTACCGGGATGGGGTGTTTTCACTAATAAGGAACTTCAGGGCGGAGGAAGTTTGATTGATTATGGGTGCCACTTGCTTGACCTCTCGCTTTGGCTTCTAGGAAACCCCGAGGAAACCGAGGTTTCCGGTACAGCTTATAATACTTTGAGCAGAATGCCTGGGCAGGTGAATCTATGGGGAAGTTTTGACCATCAATCCTTTCATGTCGATGATCATGTGACTGCTTACATAAAATTTGCAAATGGCGCATCCTTGCTTTTTGAAACCTCATGGTCGGCCAATATCGAAGGGGATGATGAAGGCCTCAGCCTTTCGGGGCAGAATGGAGGAATTGATTTATTCCCATTCAGTTTGAACCAATCAAAACATGGAATGCTCCTTAATACACGCCCAGAATGGCTGCCGGGTGAGGATGACTATGCTTTGGCGCAGGCACAGAACTTTATTGACAGCTGTTTGGGGAGAGAAGAGTTCATAGTTAAAGCAGAAGAAGCACTGCAGACAACCAGAATTATTGATGCGATTTATAAAAGCAGTGAAATGGGCAGAAGAGAAATATTTTAGAAGCAAGGAGGAGATTTTATGAAGCTCGGCGTATTTACCGTTTTATTTGCTGAGAAGA
This sequence comes from Bacillus sp. NTK034, assembly GCF_017303275.1. Lineage (GTDB taxonomy): Bacteria > Bacillota > Bacilli > Bacillales > Cytobacillaceae > Cytobacillus. Next base: position 12,002 of record NZ_JAFKOJ010000001.1, read on the forward strand.
ATTTTGAAGAAATGCTTGATCATGTGAAAGCTGCTGGGCTTAAGGCTGTTGAAATCGGAACGGGAGCATATCCCGGAAATGCTCACTGCAGCCTGAACGAGCTATTAGAAAGCAAAGAACTCCGGGATGATTATCTGAACAAGATTTTATCAAGAGGGCTTGAAATCAGCGCATTCAGCTGCCATGGCAATCCGATTTCCCCTGATAGAGCATTTGCAGAGGAATCGGACCGTGTTTTATATGACACGATTAGGTTAGCCAGCTTAATGAATGTTCCGGTTGTTAACTGTTTTTCCGGTACTGCAGGTGATGGGGAAGGGGCCAAGCATCCGAATTGGCCGGTCGCTCCATGGCCGAATGAGTATGGAGAAGTGCTGAAATGGCAATGGGAGGAGAAACTCATTCCTTACTGGAAGAAAGCCGGGCAATTTGCAAAAGACCATAATGTGAAAATTGGTCTTGAACTTCATGGCGGGTTCCTTGTGCATACTCCTTATACACTTCTAAAATTAAGGGGAGAAACCTGTGATGCCATTGGAGCCAATCTGGACCCAAGCCATTTATGGTGGCAGGGAATCGACCCTGTGGCGGCAATAAAAATATTGGGAAAAGAAAATGCCATTCATCATTTTCATGCAAAAGATACTTATATTGATCAGGAAAATGTTAATATGTACGGTTTAACAGATATGCAGCCATATGGAAATGTTCAGACCAGAGCGTGGACATTCAGGTCAGTCGGGTGCGGACACGGGCTGCAGGAATGGTCGGATATGATAAGCGCTTTGCGAACATTTGGGTATGATTATGTTGTCAGCATTGAGCATGAAGATCCGCTTATGTCTATAGAAGAAGGATTTACAAGGGCAGTCAGAAACCTTAAATCGATCTTAATCGAAGAGCAGCCTTCAGAAATGTGGTGGATGTAACAATTTTAGCAGGGGAGGATTTTAAAATCCTTCCCTGTATTTTCGACAAATTTCTCAAATGGGGTTGACCATTCTGACTGAATTTAGTACTATTAAATAGTGGATTCGACACAATGTTTATTTTTTCTGTTGATAAAAATCGACATAGGGTTTAGTCATAATTTCATTGCTGATTAAATATAAATACACAAATGCGGGTGTAGTTTAGTGGTAAAACCTCAGCCTTCCAAGCTGATGATGAGGGTTCGATTCCCTTCACCCGCTCCATACATAGCCAACGCAGTGTTTCGTTCAAAAAGAACGAGGTATTGCGTTTTTTCATTTTCCTTGGCTATTAAGCAAAAAGAATCGGGTGGCATCCGAGGATACCACTCGATTTTTTAGAAACTTGTTTAACATCCAATTACCTTAGAGGCTCCTTCTCCGCCATGTACTTGAGTGTACATGTTCATTAAAGAATCAACCATTTTTTCAGCCTTTTCCATTTCCAGAGAAGGGCGCAAATAAACGATTTGAACGGCATTATTAGTCTGCTCTGTCACCGCTGACCTTTCTGAGTCGACAAACGGACTGCCAAATGGCCCTGCCGCATCTTCACTAATAATTAAATTGGCAAGTGAGTTGGGTCTTCCGTTTAAACCGTTATATTCTTCGCCTTCTTTGCCTAACCTGATAGTCAGATTACCTGAAAGCTTATCGGCGTCATACACGCCAATCGGTATTTGATATTCGAGGGAAAAGAAGTTGTTAATATCTATGGAGCTGTTGACCGGCTGCAGATAATTTTGTTTTTTAATTCTTCTGTACAGTGCTTCTGCAGAGTGACGGTGCCGATTTGGATCCTTGCCTGCTGTTTTGAAAATCTGTCTCCATTCCTTGATCCCCTCAAGTTCTGTAACACTCTTGTCCTCTAAGTCAAAATAAATTGATTCCTGAAATAATTGGAGTCTGCCCTTTACCATTTGAGGAGATTGTCCGACTTCTATATTTTTATATGTAATGAATCCAATTTTAAATTGGGGAAATAACCTGCACAACTCGGGAGCAATCGTAATTTCCAAGCTTTCCACCTCCAAAATTACTTTAAAATAGTTTATCATAATAAGCGGTGATTCAATAAATTAAAGACTTTAATATAAATCAATTTTTCATGAAAGGAGGTTATACAATGGATTTTGCCCAATTCAAGCAGGAAGTGATTGAATACAGCAAAACAATTGGCATAGATAAAATCGGTTTTACAGCAGCCAGCACTTTTGATGAGATGAAAAATAGACTGATTCGCCAGCAGGAACTTCAATATCAATCAGGATTTGAAGAGCCTGATATTAAGAAGAGGGTGAATCCGGGCCTGCTAATGGACAAACCCAGATCCATTATCTCAATTGCTGTTGCTTACCCTTCCAAAATGAAGGTCAGAGTTGTCAGCAAAAGAGGTGAGCGAAGAGGAATTTTCTGCCGCGCTTCATGGGGTAAAGATTATCATCATATCCTGAGGGAACGTCTTCAAAAGCTTGAGCGCTTCATCCAATCAAAAATCCCTGAGGCGTTATGCAAATCCATGGTGGATACAGGTGAACTGGTTGACCGGGCTGTAGCGCAGCGTGCCGGAATTGGCTGGAGCGGCAAAAACTGTTCCATTATTACACCCGAATTCGGATCCTATGTTTATCTCGGTGAAATGATAACGAACCTGCCTTTTGAACCGGATATACCAATGGAAGACAGATGCGGAAGCTGCAATAAATGTGTTGACGTTTGTCCGACTGGAGCTTTAATCCAGGGAGGTCAGCTTGATGCACAGAAGTGCATCGCGTTTTTGACACAGACAAAAGGCTTTCTTGCAGAGCCGTATAGGGAAAAACTGGGAAATAGACTGTACGGGTGTGATACCTGTCAAACTGTATGCCCTGAAAATAAAGGCAAGGATTTTCATTTGCACGAAGAAATGGAGCCGGATCCCGAAGTGGCAAAGCCGCTTTTAAGGCCGCTCCTATTTATCAGCAACCGGGAATTTAAAGAAAAATATGGCCCGGTTTCAGGCTCCTGGAGAGGGAAAAAGCCGATCCAGCGAAATGCCATTATCGCCTTGGCTCACTACAAAGACGAAACAGCTGTAGAAGATCTGATTAAAGTCATGACAGAAGATCCTCGGCCGGTGATCCGTGGAACGGCTGCCTGGGCACTCGGGAAAATTGGCGGTGAGAAATCACTGGCTGCCCTGGAACAGGCGTTGCAGCAGGAAAAAGACGGAGAGGTCGTTTCTGAGATTGAAAAAGGTTTAAGTTTTATAGAACAATGATGAGGGAGGAATCTCCCTCTTTTTTTATGGACAAATAGAGAAACTGGTCAGCCCGGCTGACTTACTAATATATTGCACGAAAAATTAAGCAAAGTCCTCAGCTTCGTCTCATATGTATGGAATAGGAGAGGAGTGAGATGCGTGAGGGACCAGCTTCAGGAGCTGTTAATAAAAAGAGTGCAGCAGTGCGTTTCCCATTCAAGAGGTTCAATTCATACCTGCCCTAAGATTGAAAAGAAGAAAGAATCACTTTCCGGCAGGTCCGGTGAGATTGTTAAAGCCCAGGCAACCGGAAAAGTGATCACGGTCGGCAGGGAGAAGGATGATATGAAGCAGGTTGAATACAGAGTTCACTTTAAATATTTAATTAAGCAAAAAGGCATATTCTTTATGGAAGAAGAAATTGAAGAGCGCACAGCCGACTTTTATAAAGGAGTGTTTGTCGAGGATCGGGAGAAAAACCCTTTTAAGGATATTCAAAAAGCTGAAGCGTCTCCTGACCGTGAATATGGAGAGGAAGAAAGGATAGAGTATGAGTATGACCGCATGAAGGCAGTGCAGTATGCAGAAAAATGGTGGAACAGCTATAATCCGGCTTATAAAAAATTTGAAGTGGATTGCACGAATTATATTTCCCAGTGTCTTCATGTAGGCGGCGGACCGATGAGAGGGTTTCCTAACCGTGGAAAAGGATGGTGGATGAGAAGCGGGAATTGGAGCTACAGCTGGACGGTTGCAAATTCATTGCGGTGGTATCTGCCGAGTTCGAATTCGGGGTTAAGAGCGGAGGAAGTCTCGAGTCCGGATCAGCTCTTAATTGGAGATGTCATTTGCTATGATTTTCAGGGAGACGGGCGATTTGACCATACAACGATCGTGACGGGGAAAGATGCCTCAGGAATGCCGCTGGTCAATGCCCATACTTATAACAGCCGAATGCGTTATTGGGCTTATGAAGATTCAACAGCCTATACACCGAATATTAAATATAAATTTTTGTCTATAACTGATGATCAGTAATTTGTATGGTGTTATCAAAGTGATATAATAGCACATGCAGAATTAATTTAGAGGTGAAAAAAGTGGGATTGCATGTAGTATTATATCAGCCGGAAATTCCGGCAAACACCGGTAATATAGCCCGTACTTGTGCGGCTACTGATACGACATTGCATCTGATCCGGCCGCTTGGCTTTTCGACAGAAGATAAAATGCTGAAGCGTGCAGGTCTGGATTATTGGCAATTTGTAAAGATCGTCTATCATGAATCATTGGACGATTTCTTTAATAGCAGCGAAGGCGGTGAATACTTCTACTTAACGAAGTATGGCACCATGCCGCATTCCACTTTCGATTACAGCAATGTAGGAAAGGATTATTATTTTATTTTTGGCAAAGAAACGACGGGTCTTCCGAAGAATATCATTGAAACCAACAAAGAGCGTGCATTAAGGGTACCAATGAACGATAAAGTCCGTTCCCTTAATTTATCAAACGCTGCAGCCATTCTGGTTTATGAAGCACTGCGGCAGCAGGATTACTTGCATTTAAAATAGTAAACAGCAGGCCTGAAATTTTTCGGGCCTTTTCCTTTGGAGAAAACTTTCCTATCTGGGTAAAATGAAAAAGTACATATGGAAAGGATGAGATGTGATGAATGAAGTGACCAATTTGCTGATGGACCATCGCTCCGTGCGCCACTTTGAGGACAAGCCGCTTTCCAGGGAGCAGATAGAAACGATTATACTTTCTGCTCAAGCCGCGTCCACCTCAAGTTTTGTTCAAGCCTATTCAATAATCGGTCTTACCGATAAAGTGAAGAAAGCGAAACTTGCTGAATTTGCAGGCAATCAGAATTATGTAGCAGAAAATGGCCATTTTTTTGTTTTTTGTGCTGATTTGCATCGTCATGAAGTCATGGGACAAATGGAAAATATCAATGTAATTCCTTCCATTGAAAGCACAGAGAAATTTATGGTGGCTGTCATTGATGCAGCATTGGCTGCGCAGAATGCTGCCGTTGCTGCTGAATCGCTGGGATTGGGAATCTGCTATATTGGCGGAATTAGAAACAATCTTGAGGGAGTAGCTGAACTTTTAAAGACACCGGATCGCGTGATACCTTTGTTTGGACTGGCTGTTGGCTATCCTTCCAAAAAGAACGATAAAAAGCCGAGGCTTCCTCTTCAGCACATATACCATGAAAATGAATATAAGCAGGATGAAACTGCCTACCGCGAAGAGCTGGAAGTGTATAATCAAATCATTTCCGAGTACTATGGTGAGCGTACGGGCGGTAAGCGGAAGGACACATGGACTGGCCAAATCGCCGGCATGCTTGAAAAGCAGACACGAATGTATATGAAGGATTTTGTACAGAAGAAAAAGATGGATATAAGGTAGGGGTATATTGGACACCAAGAGTCTGTCCTACAAATAAGAAAAAAGCTGCTGAATTGATCAGCAGCTTATTTTTTGCTCACGCCTGGCTTGTCATCATAACCAGCAGTGAAAATAGCAGCAAGGAAAGCAACCATTACACCGATAATAATAATTGTACCCATGTATATGTAATCCTCCTTTAGCGGTATCTCAATAGGCAAGCATGTAAATATAAGCTTATTATAGCCCAAAAATGAATAACTGTGAATGAAAAGTAAGGAGTTTTTTTTACAGTTAGAGACCGCAGCAAAGTATTCCTAATAAATATCCCCGTAAAAAGTACAAACCAAACTCTCAATAGTTTACGCATGTTCGATTGCCGGGGCGCATAGAGTATATTAATCGTCTCTGATAATGCGACAGGGGGAGGTCCTTATGGATATTCTAAAAAAAATTGAGATGTACAGACACGAAGAGGAAAAGCTTAAATGGGAAGGGACTTTTGGAGAGTATTTAGAAATTATTAAAGAGAAGCCATGGGTTGCCCAGTCAGCACATTCACGGGTATATAGCATGATTAAAGATGCCGGTGTGGAAGAAGTGAAGGGGCAAAAAAGATATCAGTTTTTCAGCAATCAGCTCTTTGGATTAGAAGAAGCTTTGGAAAGGTTAGTGGAAGAGTATTTCCATCCGGCAGCCAAACGCCTTGATGTCCGCAAAAGGATCCTTTTATTAATGGGTCCGGTCAGCGGCGGTAAATCAACATTAGTGACGATGCTAAAAAGAGGTTTGGAACTATATTCTCATTCTGATAGGGGAGCGGTCTATGCTATTAAGGGTTGCCCGATGCATGAAGATCCGCTTCATTTAATCCCGCACCATCTCCGAAAGGATTTCTATGACGAATATGGAATTAGAATTGAAGGAAATTTATCGCCACTGAATAGCATGCGTCTTGAGCAGGAATATGGCGGCCGCATTGAGGATGTTTTGATTGAAAGGATCATTTTTTCGGAAGACCGAAGGGTAGGGATCGGAACTTTCAGCCCTTCAGATCCAAAATCACAGGATATTGCCGATCTGACTGGAAGCATTGACTTTTCAACCATTGCTGAATATGGTTCAGAATCAGATCCTCGTGCCTATCGTTTTGATGGAGAACTAAATAAGGCAAACCGCGGTATGATGGAATTCCAGGAAATGCTGAAGTGCGACGAGAAGTTTTTATGGCATTTATTGTCCCTGACTCAGGAAGGCAACTTTAAAGCTGGACGCTTCGCTCTGATTTCGGCAGATGAGCTAATTGTCGCTCACACGAATGAAACAGAGTATCGTTCATTCATTTCCAATAAAAAGAATGAAGCACTGCATTCCAGGATAATTGTTATGCCAATCCCATATAATTTAAAGGTTTCAGAGGAAGAGAAGATTTACGATAAAATGATTCGTGAAAGCGATGTTTCCAATGTGCACATTGCACCGCATACCTTGAGGGTTGCAGCGATGTTTACGATTTTAACCCGTATGAAAGATCCGAAAAAAGGCGATATAGATTTAGTTAAAAAAATGCGTTTGTATGATGGAGAGAGCGTTGAAGGCTATAACAGGGCTGATGTGGAAGAATTGAAAAAAGAGCATGCAGATGAAGGCATGAGCGGTATTGATCCGCGCTATGTCATCAACAGGATCTCTTCTACAATCATCCGCAAAAATATCACAAGCATCAATGCGCTGGATGTATTGCGGTCGCTTAAAGAAGGATTGGATCAGCATCCATCCATTACTCCAGAGCTGAAGGAAAGATACCTGAACTTTATTTCTCTGGCCCGCAAAGAGTATGATGATATTGCGAAGAAAGAAGTACAAAAGGCATTTGTTTATTCTTATGAAGAATCTGCGAAAACGCTTATGGAAAACTATCTTGATAATGTTGAAGCATACTGCAATAAAGCGAAGCTGCGCGACCCATTAACCGGTGAGGAAATCAGTCCGGATGAAAAGCTGATGCGCTCAATCGAAGAACAGATCGGCATCTCCGAGAATGCGAAGAAAGCATTCAGGGAGGAAATCCTCATCCGCATCTCAGCTTACGCAAGAAAAGGCAAGCGCTTTGACTATAATTCGCATGACCGTCTGCGTGAAGCAATCCAGAAGAAGCTTTTCGCTGACCTGAAAGATGTGGTGAAGATCACCACATCTTCAAAAACGCCGGATGAGCAGCAGCTGAAGAAGGTGAATGAAGTTGTAGCAAGATTAATTGACGAACATGGCTATAACTCAACATCAGCAAACGAACTGCTCCGCTATGTGGGAAGCTTGCTGAATCGTTAAAAAGAAGAGCCTGGCAGAGTTGCTGCCAGGCTTATTTTTGCGGGTGATGGAGAAAAGACTGTGGTGTAATTGATAGATTTAATGAAAAATACCCATATAAAAAAGAGGCTCCGAAAGCCTCTTCATCAATTTTTCTCTATTTTAAGTGCAGCTTTTTTCTTTTTTTTCTGGCATTCCGGACAAATCGGCTTGTTCTCAAGATAAACGGTCCGATCATACAGTGATAATTCACCGCACCAGCTGCAGCAAAGGATTTCGCTCATAAAGATCCCCCCTTTAGTATAATCCTATTTTCGCCTGGCCATCTTTATGCAGCAGAACCTGCCTAAAAGTTTAGATAAGCCCAACACAGGGTATAAATAAAGCAGAGGTGATATTCATGAAAAAGAAAGAATTAGATAAGGATTATACACCGAGAAACAGCTCAATGGCAGAGAATATTGAAGAAATGGAAAATCTGGGAAAGCAAATGGAGAATTTGCGGACCAATAAAGAATTAAAAGAGGATTATGATAAATATCCCGATCCCATTCAGCATAAAAACAAGGACAAGAACCTTCGCTAAACGCGGAGGTTTATTTTGTTTATTTAGGCAAATCCCCATATTAAAAAATGGGCTTGTCCAAAAGATGATGCGAATGTCTTATTGTCAAAATTATTTGTAAATTATTTTGTCTTCTCGCATATGATAGAGTAATAAACATTTCTTTGTATTGGTGCATTAATAACAAATTTGCTGCCGGGAAATGAGTCTATGAAAGTAAGGCAGACTGCTGAATTGGGGATGTTTCATCTTTTTTGACACTCGCGATATTGTATGTTGGAAAGCTGTAATGTGTGAAATTGAATTTAAAAGGAGGGGTTAACATGACGAATGTCAATAACCATCAGTTTGTAATTTCCCAAGAAGATTGGTCCCTCCATCGCAAAGGCTATGATGACCAGCAGCGTCATCAGGATAAAGTCCAGGAAGCAATCCGCAACAATTTGCCTGATTTGATAACGGAAGAAAACATTGTAATGTCGAATGGGCGGGAAGTAGTGAAAATTCCGATTCGCTCATTGGATGAATACAAAATCCGTTATAACTATGATAAAAACAAACATGTCGGCCAAGGCGATGGAGATAGCCAGATTGGAGATGTAGTGGCACGTGATGGATCCGGCAGCCAGAAAGGACCCGGAAAGGGGCAAGGAGCAGGCGACCAGGCAGGCGAGGATTATTTTGAAGCAGAAGTATCACTGATGGAAATTGAAGAAGCTTTATTTAAACAATTGGAATTGCCTAATTTAAAAAGAAAAGAGCAGGATGAAAACCTGGTAGAGGACATCGAATTTAATGATATCAGAAAGACTGGATTAATGGGCAATATTGATAAGAAACGCACCATGATGTCGGCATTTAAGCGTAATGCAATGAGTGGAAAAGCAGCGTTCCACCCAATTTATAAGGAAGATTTGAAGTTTAAGACCTGGAATGAAATTGTAAAGCCTGATTCAAAGGCTGTTGTGCTTGCTATGATGGATACGAGCGGCTCGATGGGGATCTGGGAAAAGTATATGGCCAGAAGCTTTTTCTTCTGGATGACACGCTTCCTGAGAACTAAATATGAGACAGTCGAGATTGAATTTATTGCCCACCATACTGAAGCAAAGGTTGTTTCAGAAGAGGACTTTTTCTCAAAAGGAGAAAGCGGGGGAACCATCTGTTCATCTGCCTATCGTAAAGCGCTTGAACTGATTGAGGTCAAATACGACCCGCGCAAATATAATATTTACCCTTTCCACTTCTCAGACGGTGATAACCTGACCTCTGACAACGCCCGCTGTGTAAAGCTGGTGGAAGACCTGATGAAGGTGTCCAATATGTTCGGATATGGTGAAGTTAACCAGTATAACCGCCATTCGACCCTGATGTCAGCCTATAAAAATATTAAAAATGAGGATTTCCGCTATTATATCCTTAAGCAAAAAGCAGATGTATTCCATGCGATGAAGAGTTTCTTCAAACAGGAGGAAGATAAGAAGAAGTATGCTTAAGAGAGGGGAACCTCTCTTTTTTATTCCAAAAAAAAAGACCCCAAACGGGGGTCTTCTGCTATTAGAGCCTTTCCTTCGTATATCGTTCATCCCTGTTAAATTCAGCACTGGTTTTCACATCGGCAGACTTGGGTGAAATGTGAACAGGATCATTATCCTGATTATTGAGAGCACATGTGTAACCAGTTTTATCTGCCAGTGTCTTGATATCTGATTCATGGACAGCTTCCCGGGCTGAAGCGCTTTCGAGATACCCTTCTGGGTCTTCAGCACTGATCCTTTGATTGTCCTCCTGGGAAGCGGGATAGTTCCCATAGTAGTCCGCGATTAAGACATACTTTCCATCAAATACCATGCTTGCGTATTTATCCAAGTCATGTTCATCAAACCGTGTACCATCTTTTTTATTAGGATCCATTCCTGAACTTGTGGCTGGATCTTCTCCCATAAAAAGGGCTTTCACTGAATCAAGAAAGCGCTGATTGCCGAGCTCCTGGGATCCGACTATTCGCAAGTTCACTCCATGATTGTTTGCAAAGCTTTCGAGGTTCGCTCCATCTTTTGAGACAATCACAAGGTTGTCTTTCTGATACCCGTTTGACAAGGCCCCTTCAATAGCAACTTTAAGATCTTCCTGAGTATCATACCCGCCTACTAATATATTTTTCTTCATATTTTCACTCCTAATGTCATATTATATTTTCTAATTTCCCTGAATTGCAGGAGGAGAAACTTTCTTTTTCTTTTGAAGGGCAGACAGTCAACAAAGGAATAAACTATCCTGAATCATTACATGGTACAAGCCATATGAATTAATAAAACAAAGTAAATACAGTATGATAAAGATAATAGCCAATAAATTGGAATTGCTGCTGGAGGTGGGTAGATGGAGATTGAGAAACTGGCTAAAAGGTTAAGTAACAGGACCCCAGTCATTTTAGGGAGTGAGCGATTTTCGAAATTCGCTATTTTGCTTCCGTTGGTTGAGATAAATAATGAGGTACATGTCCTTTTTGAAGTGCGTTCACTTACAATGAGAAGGCAGCCTGGGGAGGTCTGTTTCCCGGGCGGGAGAATAGATCCGGAAGATAGGGATGAGGAGCATACGGCTATCCGTGAAACCTCAGAGGAACTCGGAGTGAATGAAGACAGCATCACAGATGTGTCCCCGCTGGATTACATGATTTCCTTCGGTCAAATTATTTACCCTTATGCAGGCATTATCCATAATCCGGACCAGATTAAGCCAAACCCTGATGAAGTGGAAGAAGTTTTTACAGTCCCTCTTTCATTTCTAAAAAAAGTAAAGCCGGAAATGTATCACGTGAATTTTAAAGTAGAGCCCGAAGAGAATTTTCCATTTGACTTGATTGCCGGAGGTGAAAATTACAATTGGCAGGCAAGGAAAGTAGAAGAAGTATTTTACTATTTTAAAGATAAGGTTATTTGGGGGCTGACTGCCCGAATTCTTAAGCATTTTCTTGAAATCATTACTGAAGATTTCGAGGAAAGTAAGAGCGTTTGAAGAAAATAATTTTCAAAAAAGGTTGACGCAGTCCTTATAAATGTTTATGATTCATATAAATTGAATACTTTGAAACTTCTTATCAAGAGAGGCGGAGGGACTGACCCTATGAAGCCTCGGCAACCAGCATTTATGCACGGTGCCAAATTCAGAGGAATACATTTTCCGAAGATAAGAAGGCGGAATGAACGGAACGTAAATTCAAACCCCTTCTTGTCTGTATAGACGGAAGGGGTTTTTTGTTTTTATAGTTTTCTGCACTTTAAATATTAACCAGGGGGAATGTGAAATGTCAGCGATAACGATTGGGCTATTGGGGTTTGGAACAGTTGGAAAAGGAGTGTATGAAACGATCAGCAAACATCAGGGAAGGCTCCAGGCGATATTCGGGAAAGAAGTGAAGGTCTCGGCCATCCTTGTCAAAAATGTGAGTAAGCATTCTTTGCCTGATGATGAGGTGCTTTTAACTGATGACTTTCAGGATATTATTGAGCTTCCTAAGCTTGATGTCGTAATTGATGCCATTGTTGGCAGGGAACCAGGCTATACGTATTTGCGCCAGGCCATATCGAGAGGATGCCATGTCATTACAGCAAATAAGGAGATGTTTGCATTCCATGGAAGTGAGCTTGCGAGGCTCGCAAAAGAAAATAATGTATCATTAGGATTTGAAGCAACAGTCGGAGGCGGGATCCCTATAATTCAGACTATCAAGCAGCTGCTGAATGCCAACAAGATTGAACGGATCGAAGGAATTTTAAATGGCACATCCAATTTCATTTTGACAAGTATGCGCGAGGAGAACTTATCATTTGAAGAAGCACTGAAAATAGCGCAGGAAAAAGGATATGCAGAAGCCGATCCGAAAAATGATATAGAAGGATATGACGCTTTTTACAAAGCGGTTGTTCTGAGCGAGCTGGTATTCGGGAAAGCACCGGCGCAGGAAACATCTGTTAGAGAAGGCATTACTGATATTACAATTGAGCAAATCCGTTTGGCTGATACCCTGGGCCTGAAATTTAAACATGTAGCATCGATTCAGAGAGAAAAAGATACTATCCGCTGTACTGTAAAACCGGTCCTGACAGTGGAGGCACATCCCTTGTACAGAGTAGAAGGAGTGCAAAATGCAGTTTCGATTGATGCGGATATTGTCGGGAATATCAGCCTGCAGGGTCCTGGTGCCGGCATGTTCCCGACAGCCAGCGCAATTATTGAAGATCTGATTCATGTTGGCAGAGCCGATATTCCTTCAGTCTTTGAGGAAGGCGACTCGGAAGGGACTGTTCTTGAACAGGCAGTTTGGATTATATTTGGTGATGCTGATAAAGGGGGATTGCCTGAAGGATTTGAAACAATCAGCAAAGTTTCAAAAGATGCCTTCATCGTTAAGGCATCATTGAAAGCTGTATCTTTATTAGATACATCATATTTGAAGGCTTATCAGGTGCTTGGAGATTACGCTCCTGCTGCAAAGGAAAATAAGCAGGTACAGCCGGTATAATATGATGATGCTAAAAAACTGGAGGGGCAAGCTTATGAGCTGCCCCTCCTGAGGTATGTTTAGAGATGGTGGATGTTATCGCAGTCTAACGGGCAGTAAGCCTCCCTTTTCCAGACTCAGAGGAATCGAAAAAGGATAAGTGGGAGTCCAACTGCCCGTAAAGGCCCGCCAGCAGAACAAAGACTAAAAACGCCACGTCCTGTGGGCCACAACTTATAATCAGTGGGAGTATAAAGCCCCCTCACTGATTGAAGTTTCACTTTAAGCCTGCTGGTTCTTTAACAAAGGGTTATTTAATCCAGAATAAAGGTCTTTTACATGAACTGTTACAATCTTAGCACCAATCTGGACATGGACCATATTATCAAAAACAGCTGTTACCAGGCCGTTTAATGAAACATTCGCACCAATATTGAGATCTTTGCCGGGAGTTTTAACATTTTTCTTGTCTGCCATCGTAACACCATCCCATTCCGTTTTATTGAAACTTATACATAGAATATTGCCTTTTTATAGTAAAATAAACGCTTTAATAAAAAAAGTCCAGTAAAATAGCCTGTTTTTTTATCGACAAATTTTATTGGTGCCAGGTACCTGTCGAATTTTCTCTTTATAAATAATTAAGCATTCTTCCGAAATCAAATATAACCGAAAGAAATGCTTGAAGGGAATACGCAATGAATGCTATCTAATTTTGGATCTAACTGGCAGGAGTGAAATTCAAACAAAGAGGGTATTTATAGTCCGTAAAAATACAATTTCAGAAAAGGATGAAAAACGGAATATGAATATGCCTCTTGCAATTGGGCTCATTTTTATTGCCCTTTATATAACTGCAATAATCGGGATTAAAATCCTAAGGATTCCTGATATTGTTATTTATATTATTTTAGGAACCTGCATCGGTTTTTTTGGATTTTACAAAGAGGCGAAAGTAATTGAAACTGCAGGTGAAATTGGCTTAATTCTGTTATTCTTTCTGCTTGGCACAAAATTCTCTGTGGGTGAATTAAGGAATAATGGAAGGAAAGTCTGGAAATCCGGGCTATTGGATGTTTTTCTGGGAGTGGGAGTGACTGCGGGAATTGCCTATGCTGCAGGTCAAAACATGTTTGTCTCTTTATTGATTGCTGGAATTGTATATGCAACCAGTTCTTCAATTACTGTTAAGCTGCTGGAATCAAAAAATCGCCTTGAAGATAAAGACTCTGAATATATGCTCTCTCTTCTGATTTTTGAAGACCTCACTGCCCCGATACTAGTGACCGTGTTGATTGGGCTGAGCGGCGGAAATAGTTTCTCCGCTGCAGATTTTCTGTTTATTTTTCTAAAGGTTTCTCTTCCTGCTGGCGCTGCAGTTTGGATGAGCAGAATAGTTCTTCATAAAGCCCAGCATTGGATGAAGAAAGTTGCTCATGAAGATTCCTTTTTGATTCTTGTTCTCGGAGTAGCGATTACCTATGGCGGATTTGCAGTATTTCTGGGGCTATCAGAGGTTATTGGCGCATTTCTTGCCGGCATCATTCTTGCCGGAACGGAGGTAAAAGAAAAAACAGAGGAAGTTGTACTTCCCGTAAGGAATTTGTTTCTTCCGTTTTTTTTCTTGAATTTCGGGCTTTCGCTTGAGTTTAATGAAGAAATTCCTTCTTTCGGTCTTCTGGTTATTATTGTTATCTGGTCCATCATTCACAAGCTTGCTGCAGGGTATTTTGGAGGGCAATGGTATGGCCTGTCGAAACAGGAAGCTCTAAAGGCGGGATTATCATTATCATCAAGAGGAGAATTCTCTGTAATTATTGCCGGATTGGCCACAGGGGGCCTTAAAGTATTTGCCGGGGCTTATATCCTGATTGCAGCTTTGGCCGGCATGCTGCTGTTTCAGTTATCAACCTGGATCCATTCACGGGTGCAGAGGAATTCCAGGTAATATCAATAGAAAATTACCGGAAAACCCTTTGTTCTGAAGAGTTTTTCCGGTTTGCTGTTTATTAATTTCTTCTTCTTACTTCCTGCTGCGTGAAACAAAAGGGTTTTCAGCAATCCAAAATCTCCAGGGATAATTCCTTGCATCACCGGAATTATCAATTCCGATTCGTTTTCCGCGTGTGACTTTCCCGGGAGGAATTCCTTTAGCAATCATAAGAGGGGGGCTTGTAAAATGCCGTCCATAATCATCTATTGTAATATCGAGAGCTTTGGTTAATTTACCTGGCCCATTTGTGAGGTTCTTCAGATTCTCCATTTTTCGTCTTTTTTTCATTAAATCAAGCCCATCTACAGGTTCAATTCCCCTGATCAATACAGCTTCCGGCTTTTCCTTTGGGCCGCTAACAACATTAACCAGACAATGGGTATGCATCACATACGTGTAGACAAATCCAGGTTCATTGAACATGATTTCGGTCCGCTTTGTTCTCCTGTTCCCAAAGCTGTGAGCTGCCCTGTCTTCCGGGCCCATATATGCTTCTGTCTCAACGATATAGCCTGAGGCGATTCCCTCTTCCGTTTCTTTGATCAATAAGCAGCCCAGCAGTGCTTCCGCCAATAGTAGTGTCGGCTGCTGAAAAAAGCTTTCTGGCAGAGGAGCATATGGATTTATAACTTTCAAGATCAATCTCTCCAAACAGAATTTTATTGTGTTGCAGTATCGTGTCTTATGTTTTTACCCTTTGCTATTTTTTCATAACCATACCTGCAGTATAATAGCAAAAGGAAATACTATACAGGATGTGGGCATTGATGAATAAAAATATCGGTTTTATCGGATGCGGAAAAATGGCTCAGGCCATAATTGGAGGAATACTCAAATCCAATCTGGTAAATCCAATCCAGATTATTGCTTCTGCCAGAACTGAAAAGACGCTTGAGGATGTAAAAAGCAGGTGGAATATACAAACACGCCTTTCCAATATTGGAGCAGCGGAAGAAGCGGATATACTGTTTTTGGCTATTAAGCCTGATGCACATGGGGAAGTTATTGATGAGATTAAAGATAGCCTTCGCTCCCATGCCATCATCATAACCATTGCGGCCGGCATCAGCCTATCATTTCTGGAACAGTCATTTGGCCGGAAAGTCAGAGCAGTACGAACCATGCCAAATACGCCATCATTAGTAGGAGAAGGAATGACCGTCCTTTCTGTTAATGAATCAGTATCTCCAGATGATATGGAGGAAGTGGAAAAAATATTTTCATGCATTGGAAGAGCAGCTTTTATGGAAGAAAAGCTGATGGACGCTATTCCTGCTATAAGCGGTTCTTCTCCAGCGTATGCCTATATGTTCATTGAAGCATTGGCAGATGGCGGTGTAAAAGCAGGATTGCCCCGTGAACAGTCTTATCAGCTCGCCGCACAGGCTGTTTTGGGGGCAGCCAAGATGGTGCTGGAAACGGGTCTGCATCCAGCGGAATTAAAGGATGAGGTCTGTACTCCAGGTGGAGCAACGATTGAAGCAGTTGCCGAACTGGAGAGAACTGGGTTCCGTGCAGCGGTAATGAGTGCAATGGATCAATGTTTTGAAAAAACAAAGGCTCTTTCAGAGAAAAACAATTAAACAGATATATTTACCTAATCCCGGCAGATATACAACTGCCGGGTGATCTAATTGTCGCTGAAATTTAGGCACAGATCAAAGGGAAAACACTGAACCTTTCAAGGCAGAATGGAATATATAATAAGAAAATTTAAATTTTAATCCCGACTTGACTCATAGGAATACATGTATTATAGTAAGTCATTATGAAAACATCTATTGGGGAGGATTCAGTCCGATGAGTACAGGACTTTTAGTTTTAAATATTGCCATTATGCTTCTGCTTATAGGCGTATTATTCTTTATGCAACAAAAGCATATTTCATTCTCAAAGCGTGTGTTTACAGCGCTTGGATTAGGGATTTTGTTTGGCTTCGCCCTTCAGCTGATTTACGGACCTGGTGCTGAGATCATTGCTAAATCTGCAGACTGGTTCAATTTAGTAGGCGGGGGTTATGTCAAATTCCTGCAAATGATTGTAATGCCGCTTGTCTTCATTTCTATATTAGGTGCATTTACTAAGCTAAAATTAACTAATAATATTGGAAGAATCAGTGTGCTTATCCTTGGGCTGCTTGTAGGCACAACTGCAGTTGCTGCCGCTGTAGGGATTGCAACAGCTGTCGGCTTTGACTTGGAGGCAGTCCAAATCAGCGGAGGCGATGCAGAGACAGCCCGCGGGGAACAGCTTGAAGAAACCTATCAGGGCATTGAAGGAAGGACATTCCCACAGCAGATGCTGGATCTTCTTCCGGCCAATCCATTCCTTGATTTTACAGGAGCAAGGCCTACATCCACCATTTCAGTTGTTATCTTTGCAGCCTTTTTAGGAATTGCTTACCTGGGTGTCAGACGGAAATCACCCGAGCAGGCTGACCTTTTTGCGAAAATTGTTGATGCCTTCTATGCAATTATCATGCGTGTTGTCACATTAATTCTGCGCTTGACTCCGTACGGAGTATTGGCCATTATGACGAAAACAGTGGCCATGAGTGATTTCGACTCGATTCTAAATTTAGGGAAATTTGTTATTGCTTCTTATGTGGCACTTGCCATCATGTTCCTGATTCACCTGCTGCTTTTAACAATGAGCGGTTTAAATCCAATCACATATATGAAAAAAGCATTTCCTGTATTAACATTTGCCTTTACATCCAGAACAAGTGCTGGTGCATTGCCATTGAACATTAAAACACAAAAGTCACTGGGGGTTCCTGAAGGAATTGCAAACTTTGCCGGGTCATTTGGTCTTTCCATTGGCCAAAATGGATGTGCTGGAATCTATCCGGCAATGCTGGCGGTAATGATTGCTCCGACTGTAGGCATTAACCCGCTGTCACCAGGATTTATTTTTACCGTCATTCTTATTGTAGCAATCAGCTCCTTTGGTGTGGCAGGGGTCGGCGGCGGTGCGACGTTCGCAGCGATCCTGGTATTATCTGCCCTTGACCTGCCAGTTGCACTGGCCGGCTTGCTGATCTCAATTGAACCGCTGATAGACATGGGACGCACAGCTGTTAACGTCAGCGGATCCATGACCTCAGGTATTTTGACGAGCCGTATCACCGGTGAAATTGATGGAAATCTGTATAGCGACATGAATGAAAAAATAGAAGCAGAAGCATAAGCATAAGCATAAGAAAAGCGACAGGTGCGGGGGCATCTGTCGCTTTTTTCATTCAACGATATTCTGCTCTTTTCTTATAACTGTTAGCGATGTCATAGCGCCAACAAATATGATGGTGATAAATGAGTACAGGAACTTTTCAATACCGACAATTTTTAAACCGCTTAAAATGACCAATCCATCAATTGCAAATATTAAAGCGCCGATATTAATAGGGAGGAGCTTTGTCATCAGCTGTGCCAGCAGGTCAGTCCCCCCTGTACTGGTTTCATAACGGAGCATAAGGCCGATCCCAAAACCGACCAGGCAGCCGCCTAAAATCGAGCTGGGCAATATGGAAAGATCGAAATGACCTCGGATAGCAGAAAGCAAATCAATTATGAAGGATGAAATCAGGAGTCCGTGCAGACTATAGAAAAAATATTTCTTCTCATAAAACCAGGCAAGTACATACAATGGAATGCTTAAGACAATCATGCTCAATCCAGTGGGAAGCTCGTAATAATAATGGAGGATCAGCCCAATGCCAATAATGCCCCCATCTAGCAAATGGTGAGGGACAAGGAAACCGTTAATGCCTATCCCTAATAATAAACTTCCAATTAAAGTTGCAAACAGCTTTTCATACATAAGCTATCACCCTAACTTGTCCAATTCTATACTTATAGAATATGAATGGTCGGGTATTAAATAGAAGCGTTAAAAAACAAAAAAGCTTGTCCGATTTGGACAAGCTTTTGTTATAAGGGATTCCGCTTTTCTTTTTAGTGCGGCAGGAATGCGAGCTGATAAAAGAATAGCACGGCAAATAAATAAACCAGCGGATGAACTTCTCTCCATTTGCCTTTTACCACTTTCATAAGAGGATAAGCGATGAATCCAAGCGCAATTCCTGTTGCAATGCTGGATGTCAGCGGCATGCTTAAGATAATCAGAAATGCAGGGAATGCTTCATCAAGTTCATTCCACTTAATATGTGAAATGCTGCCCATCATCAGGCTTCCAACGATGATCAGGGCTGGTGCAGTAATGGCAGCAAGTCCTGATACCGCACTGACAAGCGGTCCGAAGAAAGCTGCAGCCAGGAACAAACCTGCAACAGTCAAGGTTGTTAATCCTGTTCTTCCGCCCGCTGACACACCTGTAGAAGATTCAATATAAGCTGAAGTCGGGCTTGTACCAAACATGGCACCGATAGAAGTAGCGATGGAGTCTGACAAAAGCGCCTCACGAGCTCTAGGCATCGTATTGCCCTTCATTAATCCCGCCTGCTGGGCCACACCGATCATCGTTCCAGTCGTATCAAAAATCGTTACAAGCAGGAAGGAGAAAACTACTGCGTATAAACTATGCTGGATAACATCTCCGATTGCTTCGAATGGATTTAAAATGATGATCCCATCCGGAAGCGTAGGCAGCGAAACAAATCCTTGTTCAAAAGAGAGCTGGCCGGTAAAGAAGGCAATTAAGGCTGTGAGAATCATTCCGAAAAATAAAGCCCCATTAATCCCAAGTGTCATAAGAATTAAAGTCACAGCAAGACCGACAAGAGCAAGAATGGATTGTGGAGAATGCAAGTCCCCGAGTGCAACAAGATTTGTTGGGTGGCTTGTAATCAGCCCGGTTAACCGTAAGCCGATAAATGCAATAAATAAGCCGATTCCAGCAGTAATTCCGTGCTTTAAATTATCCGGTATTGCAATGATCAGTTTTTCCCGGAAAGGGGTAAGCGACAATATAATGAAGATAATACCTGCAATAAATACTGCTGAGAATGCAGTCATGTAATCAATATTTCCATGTGTGCCGACAACGGAATAGGCAAAATAGGCGTTCAGGCCCATTCCCGGTGCGATGGCAATCGGATAATTGGCGAACAGTGCCATCCAAAGGGTACCTGCAACGGTTGCGATAATGGTTGCGGAAAAAACTTGCTCAAAAGGTACACCTGCATCAGATAATATGACAGGGTTAACAACCACTATATAAACCATAGTTAAGAAAGTGGTGATGCCTGCCAGAACTTCGGTCTTTACGTTTGTTTGATTTTCTTTTAATTTGAACATATAAAGTCCCCCATAAACTAAAACTTCTTTCAGCTTGTATGTGTTATCAATAAATACGAACGTTAAGAAAGAACAAATTATATAATATTCGTTTTTGATATAGATTTCAAGACCTTAATGTTATTATTCTATATATTGGCGGTTTCATCCTTATATAAAGAAAAAAGCTTGGATACGGAAACTTGCTTTCCGTGAAACAGCCATTATATAAAAATGTGTTGATTATCAATGGAGTATGCTTATACACTATTGTCAAACAGTAACGAAATGGGGTTGGCCTATGTTTGCAAATCTTAAAACAATGAATTTGAGTCAGCAGGCCGAATATTTAACAAAGGCCCTTGTGCAGATGAAGAGCTACAATCATTCGGATGGAGAAAAGCATAAAGCTGACTTTTTAAAAGAAATAATACACTCGTACCCATCTTTTTATAATAATGATAATTTAGTATGGACTCAGGAAATACCTGGTGATGAATTGGGCCGCAAGAATGTGTTTGCCTTCCTCAAGGGGCGTTCCAGAGGCAAAAAAACTATTATATATCTGGCACATTTAGACACGGTCGGCACAGAGGATTTTGGCCCGATTCAGGGCATGGCCCATGATCCCGATAAGCTGCAGGAGTTCTTTGTACAATATGGCTCTGATCCGGAAGTGCAGGAAGATGCCCGGTCTGAGGAGTGGCTTTTTGGCAGAGGAGCCTTGGATATGCAGAGCGGAATTGCTGTCCATCTTGCCAATCTCTTGTTTTTCTCGGAAAATCCCGACGAATTGGACGGCAATTTGCTTGTCATGTTTAATGCTGATGAAGAGGGCGAGCATAAAGGAAGCAGAGCCGCCCTGTCCGAATTGCTAAGGCTGAAAGAAAAAATGGGCCTGGAATATCTGGCTGCAATTAATAATGATTTTATCTCGCCATTGTATGATGGGGACACCACAAAGTATATATACACCGGTACAGCGGGAAAAATCCTGCCGTGTTTTTCTATTTTCGGAAGGGAGACC
Source organism: Bacillus sp. NTK034 (assembly GCF_017303275.1). Lineage (GTDB taxonomy): Bacteria > Bacillota > Bacilli > Bacillales > Cytobacillaceae > Cytobacillus. The sequence continues at coordinate 33,251 of NZ_JAFKOJ010000001.1, forward strand.
CATGCAGGTGAAAGTCTTGCGGGGATTGATCCAACTTTGATTGCTGCAGAGCTGACCGCCCGTATAAGCCAGAATTTTCAGCTGACTGAGAAGCTTGAAGGGGAGCTGGTGCTTCCTCCAAGCTGTTTATATATGAGAGATGATAAAAAACGCTATGATGTTCAGACGGCAGTCGGCTGCAGGGTTTACTTCAATTACTTTTTCTATGAAAAACCCCTGAAGCAGCTCTCGAAAGAACTGGGGATGATTGCCGAAGATGCAGCTATTGCAGTAGAGCACCGGCTGAAAGGTGCCTATAAAGATTTTCGGACTGTCAATAAGCTGCCGGAAAGACAGCTGGATTGGGGAACAGAGGTGACGCCTTTAGAGGATTTTCTTGTTTACCTTGAAGAGAAGGGCATAGATACAGTGAGTGTTATGGAAGAAGCAAGGAAGCAAAGCTCGCTTAAAGAAACCGATGCCAGAATGATTGCTTTTGATATTGTAGAAGCTTTACACCAATCAGATCCTGAGAAGAAACCTAGAGTGGTTTTATTTTATGGAACACCTTTTCTTCCTGCCAACACGGTTGATGTGAATGCAGAAAGAGGAATCTTTTTGAAAAATTGCCTGGAGGAAGTGCTTGCTGAAGAGGCTGAGAAAACAGGTGAAGCATTCAAGATCCGCAAATATTTTCCCTACTTATCTGACGGAAGCTTCCTATCTTTTGACGGCTCGGATGAGGATATACAATCTCTTAAAAAGAACTTTCCTGCTATAAAAAGCCTTTTTCCCATTCCATTAAAGGCAATGAGAGATTTAAGTATTCCTGTCATTAACCTTGGAGTTTATGGGAAGGCTGGCCATAAGTGGACTGAACGGGTCTATAAACCATATACGTTTAAAGTTTTGCCTGAGATCATCCGAAAGCTTACAAGCAAAATACTTCAAAAGCCGGGAAAATAGTTCCCGGCTTTCTTCAACCTAGTAACTTTAATATAGCAGTAACGTCTAATGTAAGGGGAAAGAATCAGGAGGCGGTGGCAGAATGATAAGAGCTGTAATTTTTGATTTTGATGGAACCATTGTAGACACAGAGTCTTTATGGTATGAGGTCTTTAAACAAACCCTGTCAGAAGATTATGGATTTGAGCTTGGGCTGGAGGATTTTGCGAAGGGCATTGGCACCACAGATGATATTCTATTTAATTATATTGACAGTAAATTAGGTATTCAAATTAATCGAGAATCTGTTCAGGAAAAAACAGAAAAAGCATTCAATAGTCAAAGGGATATTTTAATTCTGAGGGAAGGGATTAAGGACCTAATAGAAAAGTGCATTGAAAAAGGCCTTAAGCTTGGAGTTGCATCCAGCTCCGGCAGGGATTGGGTTAAGCATTATCTGAACCATTTTGGAATTGAGGGTCAATTTCAAACGATTAAAACAAAAGAAGATGTTGAAAAAGTAAAGCCTGATCCGGCTCTTTACATAAAAGCACTAGAAGAAATGGGCGTCGAGCCGGGAGAAAGTCTGGCCATTGAAGATTCCGTAAATGGATCAATCGCAGCTGTTCAGGCAGGAATGCACTGTGCGGCTGTTCCGAATGATGTGACGCATTTCCTCTCTTTTCACGAAAAGGTTATGCGGTATAAAGCTTTCTCTGAAATTCCCATTGATGAATTGATAACTGAAAAAGACAAGGGATAAGCCCTTGCCTTTTTATATCCTTTTAACTGAAATAGCATTCCGCATCTTGTGGAGTGCTTTTTTGCCATCTTCTTTTCTTGCCATCATGACGTTCACGTATAGCGCGTCAATAATACTTAGCTGCGCAATCCGGGAAGATAGGGCCTCAGAGCGGTAATCGGTTTCTTCTGCTACTGTGAAAAGTGAGATATCAACATTATGGCTGAGCGGTGATTTTGCAAAATTTGTAATGGCAATGGTTTTCACCTTATTTTGTTTTGCCACATTAAGAACCTGAATGACATCCTTTGTTGTGCCGGAGTGAGAAATAAAAACTGCCACATCATTCTCGGTCAGCTGCGAAGCCGACATTAGCTGCAAATGCGAATCGCTGTTTGCCAGCACAGTAATGCCGGTGCGGATGAATTTGTGGTAAGCATCCATCGCGATAATACTGGATCCGCCGCTCCCGACAAATTCGACTTTATTTGCATTCAATATTAGGTCGACTGCTTTTTCAAAAGCCCCCCCGCCAATGATTCCAAGGGTATCTTCAAGGGTCTTGATATTGGAGCGGAACACCTTTTCCGAAACAGTCAGGATTCCATCATCTTCATTAATGGTTTCATGAATATCCTTAATAGGTGTAACGATTTCCGACGCCAATGCTATTTTAAGAGCCTGATAGCCTTTAAAGCCAATCCGTTTGCAAAAACGGAATACAGTTGAATCAGCTATGCCAAGGTCATCAGCAAGCTGGTTAATGGAGCTGTGAACGATTTTTTCAGGGTGTTCAAGAATATAGTCTGCAATCTTTTTTTCTTTATCGCTGAATTTTGCATAATGTGTTTTAATTCGGGCAAAACAATATAAGTTATCATGAACCATTTATGGGCAACTCCCTAAAATAAATTTAAAAAAATTTTTTCATTAGGTATAGAAGATAGAAGGGAATAAAGCGCTTTCTAAATTCAATTTCTATTATAATCGAAAAATATTTTTTTGAAAACGATTGCAAACAGAAAAATATTTTGTATAATAAAGTCACATACGAAAAAAATTTTCTTCATCCAGGAGGCAATTATGCAAGTAGGAATGATCGGTCTAGGAAAGATGGGATACAACTTATCCCTGAATTTGAAAGACCATGGACATGAAGTGACAGCATTTGATAAAGACAATAATATAATCGAAAAAATTTCTGCTGAAGGGATTAAAGGAGTCCCATCTATTGCGGAAATGGTCAACAATCTTACAAAGCCGCGTGTGGTATGGATGATGGTGCCTGCAGGTGATATTACAGAGGCAGTTATTGAGGAGACATCAGCACTTCTCGAAGAAGGCGATATATTAATCGATGGAGGCAACTCCAATTATAAGGAAACGCTGCGCAGAGCTGAAATGCTGCAGGAAAAAGGAATTTATTTCTTCGATTGCGGTACAAGCGGCGGTATGGAAGGTGCACGCAATGGGGCATGCACAATGATTGGCGGGGATGCGGAAGTTTTTAAAACAATTGAGCCAATTTTTAAGGATATTACTGTGGAAAACGGCTATATGTATGCCGGAAGAACAGGAAGTGGCCATTTTCTGAAAATGGTACATAACGGAATTGAGTACGGCATGATGCAGGCAATTGCGGAGGGATTTGAAATCCTTGAAAAGAGCCCGTTTGACTATGATTATGAAAAAGTCGCTAAAGTTTGGAATAACGGTTCTGTAATTCGTTCATGGCTAATGGAACTAACTGAAAATGCATTCTCGAAGGATGCTAAGCTTGATGGCTTAAAAGGTGTCATGCATTCATCCGGTGAAGGGAAGTGGACGGTTGAAACAGCCCTTGATCTACAGACAGCTGCTCCAGTCATTACCATGTCATTAATGATGCGCTACCGCTCACTGGAAGAAGATACATTCTCGGGTAAAGTGGTCGCTGCACTAAGAAATGAATTTGGCGGACATGCAGTAGAAAAGAAATAAACTTTTTTGGGAACTGGACTAGCTGCCAATGGCAGCTTTCCAAATCCCGCAGATATATATTTTTATCAATAAATGAAAACGCTTCAAATACAAAGGGGGAAAATGAAATGTCAGGCTCAATGTTAATATTAGTAGCGATGGCTGGTATCTTCTTGTTATTATTCTTAGTTATGAAAACGAAGCTTCATGCTTTTGTAGCTTTATTGCTTGTGAGTTTGCTAGTTGGGATTGCAGCAGGGATGCCGCTTGATGGTGTAATTCAATCAGTCCAGAATGGGATGGGCGGAACACTTGGTTTCGTAGCTGTTGTTGTGGGTCTTGGTGCAATGTTTGGCCGTATGCTCGAGGTTTCTGGAGGTGCTGAACGTCTTGCACAGACAATGATCAAGAAATTCGGTGAAGATAAAGCTCAATGGGCGCTAGGTATTACAGGTTTTATTGTCGCAATTCCAGTATTTTTTGATGTTGGTTTTATCATTCTTGTGCCGATTGTTTATGGTCTGGCAAAGAAAACAGGAAAGTCATTGCTTTACTACGGGATTCCGCTTTTAGCCGGTTTGGCAGTTACACATAGCTTTATTCCGCCGACTCCGGGACCGATAGCTGTAGCAGATTTAATTGGTGCTGATCTTGGCTGGGTAATTTTATTTGGTGTTATTGCCGGTATTCCTTCTATGATTATCGCGGGTCCTTTGTTTGGTAAGTATATCGCGAAAAAAATACATGTATCGGTTCCAGATTATATGCAAATAGAGGAAAAAGAATATGACAAAGAGCTTCCGAGCTTTGCGCTAATTGCAAGCATCATTTTCATTCCGCTGGTTTTAATCCTTCTAAATACTGTATCAGGTGTTATTTTGGAAGAAGGAAATGGATTAAGAGCATTCTTCACCTTTATGGGTCACCCTTTTGTTGCCTTGACTTTGGCTACTTTACTGGCATTCTACAGTCTTGGAACAAAACGCGGTTACTCCCGTCAGGAAGTCCAGGATATTGCTACAAAGTCTTTAGAGCCGGCAGGGATTATCATCCTTGTTACTGGTGCCGGAGGTGTTTTCAAACAGGTCCTGATTGATTCAGGTGTTGGACAGGTATTGGGAGATATGATGGCTGCTTCCGCCCTGCCTCCAATCCTCCTGGCCTTTCTGATTTCTACTTTTGTACGTGTTGCCCAAGGTTCAGCCACTGTAGCCATGGTTACAGCTGCAGGATTGATGGCTCCGCTTATTGAAACAATGGGACTTGAAGGTCCGGTACTTGGATTGATTGTTATCTCCATTGCGGCCGGCGCAACGATATTCTCACATGTTAACGACTCTGGCTTCTGGCTTGTGAACCGCTATTTCGGCCTTGACGTTAAAGATACACTGAAATCATGGACAGTGATGGAAACATTAATTGCTTTAGTCGGGTTTGCGACAGTATTTATACTTGGCTTCTTTATTGCCTAAAATTAATATGAAGAAGAAGGGAAGTGGCGACTTGTTAGAGCCGCTTCCTTCTTCAGTTTTTAAGTGACGCTTTTTCAGAATTGTTTTTGAAAGGAGATTATCAATGTCTGCAACAAAATATGTAATCGGTACGGATATTGGAACAACAAGTACAAAATCAGTATTATTTGACCATAACGGTAAAGTTCTTGGGAAATACACAATTGAGTATCCTCTTCATACTCCTAATCCTTCGACTGCAGAACAGGACCCGGAAGAAATTTTTCAAGCTGTTCTAGGAACCCTTAGAGGCTGCATAAAGGAATCAAATGTTAGAGCTGAGGATATTACATGCGTGTCCTTCAGTTCAGCCATGCATAGTGTCATAGCTGTCGACGCAGATGGGGTGCCATTGACAAACAGCATTACCTGGGCTGATAACCGCAGTGCAAAATGGGCTGAAAAGATAAAAAAGGAAATGAATGGCCATGAAATATACTTACGGACTGGAACGCCTATTCATCCGATGTCACCTCTGTCGAAAATCCTTTGGCTGAAAAATGAGCAGGAGGAAATATTCAAGCGCACCAGCAAATTTATCTCCATTAAAGAGTATGTTTTTCACAAATTATTTAGTGAGTACATCGTTGATTATTCAATAGCATCAGCTACTGGAATGTTTAATTTGAAGAAGCTGGACTGGGATAAAGAAGCGGTAGAGTCTGCTGGAATTACAGCCGAAAAACTGTCGAAGCCTGTTCCAACTACTTATTCTGTAAGAGGGATGAAAGAGGAATTCAGAAAACTGACTGGTTTAAGCTTGGATACCCCATTTGTTGTAGGTGCCAGTGACGGAGTCCTTTCCAACCTTGGAGTTAATGCGATTGATCCAGGAGTGGTGGCTGTAACGATCGGAACCAGCGGAGCGATCCGTGCTGTAACCGATAAGCCCGTAACCGATCCAAAAGGAAGGATCTTCTGCTACGCTCTAACAGAAAAACACTGGGTTATTGGAGGACCGGTAAATAATGGAGGCATGCTTTTCCGCTGGGTGCGCGATGAATTCGCTGCATCAGAAGTTGAAACGGCCAAGCGTCTGGGAATTGATCCTTATGATGTATTAACAAAGATTGCATCAGGAGTTGCACCTGGATCAGATGGCCTGATTTTCCATCCTTATATGACAGGAGAACGCGCACCTTTATGGAATGCCAACGCAAGGGGGTCATTCTTTGGTCTGAGCCTTCACCATAAAAAAGAGCATATGATCCGTTCTGTGCTTGAAGGGGTTATCTATAATTTATATACTGTATTGCTTGCTTTAGAGGAGCTGACAGGGGAGCCGAAGAGGATTCAGGCAACGGGAGGATTTGCCAGATCAGATCTTTGGCGCCAAATGATGGCCGATATTTTCAATCAGGAAGTTGTTGTGCCTGAAAGCTATGAAAGTTCTTGCCTGGGAGCGGCTATTCTTGGATTATATGCTTTAGGGGTGGTTGAGGACTTAAATGTTGTCTCCGATATGGTAGGTGCAACGTTTAGCCATCAGCCGAAGGAAGAGGATGCAAAAGTATACAGGGAGTTAATGCCGATTTATATACGCTTATCGCGTTTGTTTGAAAATGAATATGAAAGTCTTTCAGATTTTCAAAGAAAATATTTAGGATGAAAAAAAGGAGTGGGCTCAGCCTGCTCCTTTTTAAAATTATTATTAAAAAATGGCATTCAATATTAAATAGACAATGCCAGCTAAAGTAGCTGATATTGGCAAGGTGATTACCCATGTAATAAGCATTCTCTGCGCTGTACCCCATTTTACTCCCTTAAGTCTGTGGGCAGAACCTACACCCAGGATAGAAGAGGAGATAACATGAGTAGTACTGACTGGCAAATGGATATATGTAGCGCCAAAAATGATCATTGCACCTGTTAAGTCTGCTGCCACTCCATTTATTGGCCGGATCTTCATAATTTTTCCGCCGACCGTTTTGATAATTTTCCAGCCGCCGATGGAAGTCCCAAGCCCCATGGCTAAAGCACAGGAAAACTGTACCCAGAAAGGAATATCTGTTGAAGTGACATAATTGTTTGCAATAAGTGCCATTGTAATAATACCCATAGCTTTCTGTGCATCATTTGTTCCATGTGTATATGATTGCAGTGCGGCAGTGAAAATTTGGAACAGCCTGAAATTCCTGTTTGTTTTAGTGAGGTTGTTGTGTTTAAAAACGATCTTGAAAATGCTGTAAACAATAAAACCGGCTGCAAATGCAATTAACGGCGAAAAGATAAGTGCTTGAAGAATTTTTAAAAATCCCTGATAATTTAAAGCTGAAAATCCTGCTGCCGCAATCGCAGCACCGGCTATCGAGCCTATGATCGCATGGGAAGAGCTGCTTGGGATGCCATAATACCAAGTCAGCAGATTCCAGAATATCGCAGCGATTAAAGCGGCTAGAATGACAAGAGATCCATTCTGCAAGGTAAAAGGGTCCACAATATCTTTGGTAATGGTTTTTGCAACTCCAGTAAATGTCATGGCACCAACAAAGTTCATGACTGCTGCCAAAACGATGGCATGTCTTGGTTTAAGAGCCTTGGTGGAGACCGAGGTAGCTATTGCGTTTGCTGTATCATGAAAACCATTGATAAAGTCAAATGCCAGGGCCCCAATGACAATTAAGATCGTTATAATAAATATTGCATCCATTGTGATCGCCCCTTAAGCATTTTTCATAATGATGGTTTCAAGCGTATTGGCGACATTTTGGCAGCTGTCAGCAATTTCTTCCAAAGTTTCATAAATTTCTTTATATTGAATGATTCGAATAGGATCTTTTTCTGTAGCAAAAAGATGCTTGATTGACTGACGGCGGACTCCATCACATTTGGATTCGTAATCTTTTATTTTGATTGCATGCTCTCTGATCTGCAGTAATTTCTTAGTTGAAAGAAGTACCACACATTTTTCAATTTCAATTGCACAGTTTTTAATCGCATCAACGAACTTCAGCATAAATTCATCTGCCTGTGTCATTGAATACATTTCAAATAAATCTGCACATTCTTCAAAACCATCCAGCACATCATCCATGCTCATAGCGAGGTGGAGGATATCTTCCCTTTCAATAGGCGTAATAAAAGCGTTATTTAATTCTTTAATGACTTCATGAACATAGGAATCTCCTTTTGTTTCATAATCCTTCATTGTTTTTGAAAAGGTTTTTAAATCACTGACATTGTTAATCTTATAGTCGGCAAAGTAAATTGCACTATCTTTTAAATTCACGGAAATATTGCTTAACAATGTGTTAAACTTGTCCTTCTTCTTAAAAACCATTTTTTTACCCCCAATTATTTTAGGAAAAATTCAATCAAACGTAACTATTTTATACGAAATCGACAAAATATGATAGTTTTTTTTATTACAATAATATTCCCTAGATTATGGAGAATAAACGAAAAGCCCATTTATAACTGAAAGAGACACCGCCAAACTCGGCGGTGTCTTAATTATGGGGATAACTATCTATCCTTTCAGCCTTCCAATAAAATCCTGGAGCTTTTCCTGTGAATTCAAATTTTCATTGCATTTCTGGCTGTCCCGGCAAATGTAATTCCCTTTCTTTGTATAGGTGCCAAGCGAAGCCCCTTTGATTTCAGTTAAGAACAAGCCTGTTTCTTCGAATTTGCTGCAGATGGAACAGATTCCTTTTTTGCTCAGCGGTTTAAATGTTCCAACTAAACCAGTCAGTTTGCCATTCAGCAGGCTAATCATATACTTCCTGTTTGTGCCTTTGTCATCCCATCCCAAGTAGCTTATTTCCCTGAAATCAATATCTTCAAGTGCTGGTATCTTTAATTTTTTTGCTTTAGGGAACAGCTTTTTGATGGATTGTTCTGTCAAAGATGGAAACGGTATCACATAATCTTTTATTTGTGCCAAGAAGGCATCAGCCTGATCTCTTTCTTTTATATCAACAACTGGGGAAAGAAGCTGTTTTTGTTCCTCGCTAATTTCTTCAAAAAGGCTTAATACCTTCTCAGCCGAAAGTGATTTCAGTGCATTCAGCACTCCTGTATCATTGACAGAGGCATGGCCATTGATTAACACTTGCGTCTGAGATTTTATAAAATTATATTGATCATTTCTGATGAAAGGTTCCATTATTCCCACTCCTATACCTTCAGCACCTTTATATATCACCTTCACTTTAAAAGAATTACATAAAAATGTAAATGTATAGAACGATTAGGAAATGAACTTGGCATATGAAAAAGCACTGAACAAGGTTCAGTGCGAATAATTCACTTTTTATAAACTATTTTCTTGATTGTTTCTACTGAAAGAAAATGTTCTTCCGCCAATTGGCTGATTGTTTTGCCGTTTTGGAAGGCACCTTTAATAGAATGGTTCCTTTCCTCCAGTGCCTTTCTTGCTCCAGAGCGGGTGCCCCATTTTTGGTAGGCTTTTTCAGGCTTGGGGATATAAATGGCCTCACCCTGAACATATTTTTGAATTTCTGCTATCAAATTCTCCGGTAAAACGGCATTCGCTTTTACATAACTCATTTCTGCCAGCTCCTTATTATTTTTGACAATAAAAAATGAATAAGGTGCAAAGCCGATATCAGAAATGGTTTCATCTGAATGGGCGATAATATTTAGTCCATTACCGCCTCATGCAAAGTATCGCCACCAATATCAGGCTTTGCATGAGACGCTGCATTATCAGGCATTGCAATTGCAATGTCCACTTTCATCACCTCCTAAAAAGGGTTTTTCTATATTATAAATTAACATGATTCCCAATGCATTTAACACCCCAATTCGACAAAGCCAAATCAGTTCCTGACCCTTGCTTCTTGCAGATTTTTCTGATAATATATTTTTCTGCCCACGCGTACGCTCATATGTATTTCTCCATTGCGGCTGAAAAACAATTGAAAGGAGAAACATATGCCATCTGAATTCGAACACCCCGATTTTCAGCAGGAAATTCAGCGGCTGGAATTTACGAAACGTTATATTGATGTCGTAATTAAAACATCAGAATCCAGCAAAGATAAATTTCAGGAGAATATGAAAGAAGCTTTCGAAGACGTTGATTGGCTTGAATCAAGTTTAAGTTACTCTTCTTTACTGACAAATGCCCGTTTTTTTGAGATGTCCAAAGATGAATTAAAACAATTGAAAAAAGCACGGAAAAAGCCTTATTTCGCCAGAATAGATTTCCTAAGGGAAGATTTAAATGAAAAAGAGATTTTATACATAGGCAAAACTTCATTGTATTCAAGGGAGAACCAGGAGCAGATTATTGTTGACTGGCGATCTCCGATAGCCAATTTATACTATGAAGGCAGGCTGGGTAAGGTTCAATACCATTCCTATGAAGAAAGCTTTACAGGCCATCTCTCATTGAAACGGCAATATATGATTGAAGACGGGGTTCTGGATGAGATCCGGGATATAGACCTCACGACTACAGATGAATTACTTCAGGAATCACTGTCTAAAAGCTCAAGCAACCGCCTCACAGACATTATTTCAACCATACAGGAAGAACAGAACAAAATAATACGTGCTGATTTGAATAAGCCCATTATTGTTCAGGGGGCAGCAGGCAGCGGCAAGACAACAATTGCCCTGCACAGGATAAGTTATTTCATTTACCAGTACAAAGAAAATTTTGCGCCTGAACAGCTTATGATTCTGGCACCGAGCAGGCTATTCATTGATTATATTTCAGAAGCTCTTCCAGAGCTTGGGGTAGAAAGAGTCCGCCAGACTACCTACCAGGAATTTGTGCTGGCATGTCTTGGTGAAAAACTTAAAATGGATGATGACAGTAAATTGGTGAATTTGCTCGAAGGCCATGGCAGTGAAGAAGCAAACCTTGCAGCCTGGGCATCTTCCATTAAAGGATCGCCTGTTTTTCAGGTAATCCTCGCCAATTACCTAAAAGAAATTTATAATAGCTTTTGCCCAAGTGATGATTTTATGGTAGATAAATTCAGGCTGTTCAGCCATAAGAAGTTCTTCCAGCTTTTTTTGGTGGATTACAATTATCTCCCTCTTTATCGAAGGCTGGAAAAATTAAAGGCTGTGCTTCAAAACGATCTTGCTAAGAAAAAGAAAAATATCATAAAGAAAATGGAAGCGTATTATGACGTGAGGATCGAAAGGGCACTTTACAGAGGGAAAGACCCTGAAAAAAGAAGGCAATATGTTTCAGATGCGCTTGATAAAAAAGCAGCCAGACTGGAAGAATTAAAGAAAAGCTTCAGAACTGCTGTGCCAAAATACATGAAACAATTTCCGAAAAAAAGCCTGGTCCGTTACTATAAAGACCTGTTTGAAGACTCCATCCGTCTTTCAAGATTATCAGGCGGGAAATTGCCTGTAAGAGATGCAGAACTGCTATGTGAATATTGCCGGAAGTTGTTCAGAAAAAAAGTTTATGAGAGAGAAGACTTAGCTTTAATGCTTTACCTGCAGGAAAGCCTTTTTGGCATTCCTAAAGAGCTGAAGGCAAAAAATATCGTCATTGATGAAGCACAGGATTACAGCTTTATGGAGCTCCTCTCTTTAAAGAAGTCACTTGATACGGATATGTTCACATTAGTGGGTGATCTTGCACAGGGAATTCATTCTTACAGGGGATTAACAAGCTGGCAGGAGGTTCTAGACTTTATTTTTCCGCGTGCAACATATACAGAGCTTCAAAAAAGCTATCGTACTACAGTGGAAATCATGGAAAAGGCAAATGAATTGCTCAAGCTTCTTCCCTATTCATTCCCCGAAGTGGAGCCGGTTGTCCGCCATGGGAAAAGTCCTGAATTTATCAAGAGAGAGAATGGCCATGGGCTTGTACAGCAGCTTGAGGAACAGGTAATTTCATTAAAAAAAGAAAATTATAAAACGTTTGCAGTGATCGGGAAAACGATGAAAGACTGCCTGCTCATTCATGGCCTTTTTGAAGAGCATGCCAAACTCCCTTTTAAACTGCTGCAGGAGCAGGAAAGTATACCAAAGGATGAGATCGTCATCGTACCTTCCTACTTGGCAAAGGGCCTCGAATTTGATGCGGTCATGATTCTGTCACTTGAAGAAGAATTTTCCAAAGAATATGAATTGGATATTAAGCTTCTTTATGTTGCCATGACAAGGCCTCTGCATCGATTATATTTCTATGGACTGGAAAAAAACAATTTTATTATAGGATAGTACTTTTAGCAGCTGATTTTTCAGGCTGCTTTTTTTTGATTAGATTGCTTCGTAATTCAAAAAAAAATTTATAGTCCATTGTTTAGGACATTTTTTCTCCGGGAAAATCAATCTTACATATGAAGGGATGGCGAAAAACCGCGATATCACAATCCCGGCATTTGCCGTTTATATAGATCGGCGATTGCATCCCAGGGCAATCGCTTTTGTTTTGGCAGTGTAAAGAGTAGGTCTCCTTTTCATGCAAATGGTAAAATGAAGTAAAAACATAAAGGAGATGATTTCATCTTGAAGGATATCAGGAGCACTTTAACATTGCATAATGGAGTTGAAATGCCCCAATTCGGGCTGGGAGTATATAAAGTAGAAGAGGGCCAGCAGGTTGAAGACACGGTGAAAAATGCAATAAACATAGGCTACAGACTAATTGATACCGCTGCCTTTTATGACAATGAAGAGGGTGTTGGAAGGGCAATAAAAGAAAGCGGTGTTCCCAGGGAAGATCTTTTCATAACGACAAAGGTGTGGAATACGGAACAGGGATATGAGCAAACTTTAGGTGCCTTTGATAAGAGTTTAATGAAATTGGGTTTAGAGTACATCGATTTATATCTAATCCATTGGCCAGTTAAGGAGAAATACCTGGAAACCTGGCGAGCGCTTGAAAAGCTTTATAGGGATGGAAAGGTAAGAGCCATCGGCGTGAGCAATTTTCAAATTCATCATTTAAAGGACATAATGGAAAACTCAGGTGAAAAGCCTGCAGTCAATCAGGTTGAGCTTCATCCTCTGCTATCTCAGGAAGAAATAAGGGTATTTTGTGATGAGCACAATATAAAAGTGGAGGCCTGGTCTCCAATTGCAAGGGGCAGAGTGCTGGAGGACCCTGCAATAAAAGAAATTGCCGAACATCACAGCAAATCATCAGCCCAAGTTATATTAAGGTGGCATCTCCAAAATGGTATTATCGTAATACCCAAATCAGTTAAAGAAGAACGATTAAGGGAAAATGCAAATATTTTTGATTTTGAATTAACGGAAGAAGATATGAGACAAATGAATACATTAAATAAAAATCAGCGATTTGGGGCCGACCCGGACAAATTTGATTTTTAATTAAGCTATTTAAAAGCATCCTAAGGGGTGCTTTTTTTATATAAAATTTTTCCAGAAGAATAGTTTTTTATTTTTTGGTTTTAGATAGTGAATCCTGGGTAATTTAATTGTACAAGCAGATAAGATCACCAAAAGCTGCGCAGCTGCTGAATGAAATTCTTAATCTGAACAGAAACTAAATTAAATCAAAACGAGGAGTGATTTTCAATGTTAAGCTTTTTATGGGCATTAATTATAGGTGGTATCATTGGTTGGTTAGCAGGTATGATTGTGGGAAGAGATATTCCAGGAGGCGTAATTGGTAACATCATCGCTGGTTTCATTGGTGCATGGTTAGGTTCATTAATTCTTGGTGATTGGGGTCCAGTAGTAGCTGACTTTGCTATTATTCCTGCTTTAATTGGTGCTATCGTGCTTGTATTCATTGTAGGCTTCATTATGAAGGCTATGCGCAAATCTCATGACTAATAGAATCATCTGAAAGAAGTCCTATATGGGGCTTCTTTTTTTGAGCTGATAGCCACAACTTCTTTGTTTTAGTGAATTAAAAGCTGCCCCTGAAAGGGCAGCTTAAATCGTTATTAAAAGGCATACGGATCAATTCCCTTAAAAACCTCATGATCATCTAAAAAAGGTGCATGACAGACTATAGTTTCCTCTAAGAAAGGGTGTGGAATCTCAAGTTTTACGGCGTGCAGTGCCTGCCGGGGAAAAGCCGGTTTCCCGCCATATAAAATATCCCCTGCTAGAGGATGTCCGATATAGCTGAGATGAACACGGATCTGATGTGTTCTGCCTGTATCCAGCTGGCACTTAATAAGTGAAAGATTTAGCTTAGGAAAGTACTCGATCAGTTCATAGTTTGTGACAGCAGGCTGGCCGCTGGGAGATACTCTTCTTCTGGTTGGATGATGCCTGTCCCGCCCAATTGGCTCGCTGATGGTTCCTTTGATCTTTGAAACCCTGCCATGAACCAATGCTAAATATGTACGTTTTATTTTTCTGTCTTCCAGTTCTTTATCCAGGATTGCTCCTGCCAAGGCATGTTTGGCAAACAAAATGGCACCGGTCGTATCTCGATCCAGGCGATGAATATGTTTTATGCTTCTGCATTCGCCCTGCATCTGTATATGAAAGGCAGCAGCGTTTGCTAATGTATTATTTTGCTCTGGAGAATTAGGATGCGTGTCCATGCCTGCAGGCTTATTCAAAACAAGTAAATGATCATCTTCAAAGAGTACTTCGATGTCATAATAATAGGGTAGAATGCCTATATTTTCCTCTTCAAAGAAGTGGAATTTTAATTTAGTCCCTGCATTTAGCGGCTTTGTCCAATTGGCAGGTTCATCATTGATTAATACCTGCTTGTTCATCCTCATATTGTGTGTCTGTTTTTTGGGTGCTCCCCATAATGTCCGGACTATATATTGGACGGTATATCCTTGCCATTTAACAGGCACCTCTATTTCACACCATTCGCCAAACCTTTGTATTTTTACCATAAATTACTCCTATCCTGATTGAATAATCGTGACTTTCATACATATAAATTAATTACAATAATATATTAGCCTTTAAAAACAGCTGATAAAAGGAATAGGTGTTTACAAAATATTATTGTAATATTTAATAACACCTTTTATTTTGCTGAAAATGGAGTTAATATAGAACTTTAGAACCAATTATAAAGCATTAAACCTGTGCCATCTATTTCCTCAGGAGGAATAAATGTCAACAAATCCCTTCTCCATGGGTATAATTACCACCCTAAAGGGCTTTCAGAATATGATATTCTAAATTATATATTACGAACTGATTACAAGGATTACAAAGGTGGGTTATCAGTGAAAGTTGTATTTGCATCAACTCCTGATCAGGAACAAAAAATTCAAGAGTTAATTAGAAAATTCTATTCAAATGTGTTTCCTCTTTATTTCACAGATGATGACATAAGAGAATTTGAACAGCAGAAGATTTTACATACTTCTACACGGCACTTTGAATACTTCGGAACATTAAAGGAGGCTTACCAGGTTATAGCAGGGCTGCAGACGCTAATGGCTATTCTGGAATCCCGGCAAATGAATGACAAATATGAGATGATTTTCGTCAAAAATGTTCAAATACTTCAAGAATTCGGTTTGTCATTCCCATTTGACTACAGTCATTTTTGCGGAGAAAGGATGCCGCGGAATAGTTTGTTCAGTGTCTATGCCAAAGCCGCAAATGAAATGCTTGTATAAAAAAACGCCTGCAGCTGACTGAGCCGCAGGCGTTTTTGGTTATTTCGAATTCTCATTAAACCATTGTTCAAAGACTTCTTTTTCCTGGTAACCAGTAATTCTGTTAACCTCCTTGCCGTCTTTGAATTGAACAATTGTTGGAGTCTCCTTAATTCCATAATTATCCCAGCCGTCTTCAAATTCAAGCAGGTTGAATTGAACCAGGTCGATGCCCATATCTTCTGTGAGAGGAGACACAATAGGAGTTGTCCTCTGGCAATGAGGGCATGTCGGGCTATAAAAATACACAGTTACATCTTCATTTTCATTTAACTTTTTGTCCAATTCCTCAGGAAGAATCAAATTTTGATAATTTGGGTCTTCAAGCTGTTTGACTGTTTCAGGATGAAGTGAATCCTTTTCATATGGATTATCCCCTGACACTTTTTCTTCATTTTGCATTTTAGTTAAGATTCCAACAGCTGCGAATAACACAACGATAATGGCAAGGAAAATGATGACCTTTTTCATTAAACTGCTACCTCCTTGGTTTTCTTCCAGACAAGATAACTGCATGTAAGAATAATAATAAAAGCTGTCAATGCTAAAAACGGAATTGTGATGAATCCAAGCCAATTTATATATTGCCCTGTACAGGGAACTCTCCCGCATGCTGCAGCATGGTCTGCCATAAATGAAATTTTCTGGATGGAATAGTGGTATATCGATATTCCTGCTCCAACTGCAGATAGCACCATTGTATAAAGGCTGATGCGATAATCTTTCTTAATAACAGCCAAGCCTAATATAACAGCAAATGGGTACATGACAATTCTTTGATACCAGCAAAGCTCGCAAGGCTCGTATTGCCTGATTTCCGAAAAATAAAGGCTGCCGAACAGGGCCAGAATTGATGCTGCCCAGGCAATAAACAGCAAATTCTCCCGTCGGTCTGTTTGTGTTTTCTCCATAATAATCTCCTTATTAATATGTACTCTAAAATTATAAAGCTATTGGACATGCCTTGTAAATTAACATGTTCAAACGACCATCAGAAATAGGGCAATTGTAATATTGAAATGGTATTAGCATCATTACGGAAATTAAAAGAAGACATTCAGCCCCTTTATAGAAATATATATAAAGGAAAAGACGCAAGATAAGCATAAGGGGGAAATTGGCTGAGAAAATTCAGAGGGTGTTATGAATACAGTAAATAAGGGAAAAGACCTGTATATCACTGGAGAGGATGAACTTTTTATCAGCCCCCAGGATAATTATTATTTCCAAAAGGAGTGCACCACCATTGACAAAGCTTGATTTAAAGAAGTTTGAGAAAAAAATGATTATCAGAAATACACGGCATTCAGATATAGATCATATCATTGCACTTCAGGAGCTCTGTTTCCCCGGCATGATACCCTGGAAGAAGGATCAGCTTGAAAGCCATCTGGATATTTTCCCAGAAGGCCAGTTTGTTGCAGAATATGATGGGGAAATCATTGGTTCGTGTTCGAGCCTTATAATCAATTTTGATGAGTATGATGATCGTCATTCCTGGGATGATGTAACAGATAAAGGATACATAACGAACCATAATCCGGAAGGCTATAACCTTTATGGGATAGAAGTCATGGTTCATCCGGATTACCGCAGAATGAAAATTGGCCATCGCCTGTATGAGGAGAGAAAAGAGCTTGTCAGATCTTTAAATTTAAAAAGTATCATCATAGGGGGGCGCATTCCGAATTATCATAAATACGCGAAAGAAATGAACCCCCGTGAGTATGTGAACGAGGTCTCTCTTCATAAAATCTATGACCCGGTATTATCCTTTCAGCTCCTGAATGGATTTACTCTGATGAGGATTAACCCGAACTATTTGCCTGATGATGTTCAGTCAAATAAATATGCAACGCTGATGGAATGGAATAATGTTGATTACAGGCCAATGACTAAGCGTTTTTATAAAACAAGCTACCCGGTCCGTATATGTGTGGTGCAATATTTAATGCGGCAGATTAAATCCTTCGATGAATTTGCCCATCAGGTGGAATACTTTACAGATGTTGCTTCTGATTCCGGTTCTGACTTTGCTGTATTTCCCGAGCTATTTACCACCCAGTTAATGTCATTTCTGGACGAACGGTCACCAAGCCTTGCGGTCAGGAAGCTGACGGAATACACTGAGCAATATATCGAGTTATTTACGGATTTGGCAGTCAGGTATAATATCAATATAATTGGCGGTTCTCATTTTGTTAAAGAAGATGATGATGAGATTTATAATATTGCTTATCTTTTCCGCCGCGATGGGACGATTGAAAAGCAGTATAAGCTCCATATTACGCCAAATGAGCGCAAATGGTGGGGAATCAGCCGCGGGGACGAAGTGAAAGTATTTGATACGGATTGCGGAAAAATAGCCATCCAAATTTGCTATGATATCGAATTCCCTGAGCTGGCGAGAATTGCCACTGATAAAGGTGCAAAAATTATATTTACACCTTTTTGTACTGAAGATCGCCAAGGATATTTGCGGGTGCGCTATTGTGCTCAGGCCCGCGCTGTTGAAAATCAGATATACACGGTAATTTCAGGAACGGTGGGCAATCTTCCGCAAACTGAGAATATGGATATTCAGTATGCACAGTCTGCCATATTTGCACCATCTGATTTTGAGTTTGCAAGGGATGGCATTGTGGGAGAGACCAATCCAAATATTGAAATGGTCCTGATTGGTGATGTTGATCTGGAAATTCTCCGCCGGCAAAGACAGGATGGCACAGTGCGCCAGCTAAAAGACCGCAGGCATGATATTTACAGCATTAAATATAAGAAGTAATATATAGTTGCAGATTGAGCGCCTTTCACCTGGCGCTCAATGCTTTTCAGCGGAAGCATACATAATTTTAGGGTGAATTTTGTCAAAAAAACTCGGATGTTTTTAAGAGGGAAAATCGCCTGGAACTCGAAAAGGAATATGAAGAAGCTTTTTTTAGGAGGTCATACGATGGAATGGAAGACAGCGGCAGAACGATGGATAAAACATGAGAATTTGGACAGTGAATTACTGGAACAGCTGAAAGGTCTGCAGGGAAATGAAAAGCTCCTTGAAGAAGCGTTTTATAAGGGACTGGAATTTGGAACAGGCGGTATGCGCGGGGAGATAGGACCTGGAACAAACCGCATGAATATATATACAGTCCGTAAGGCATCTGCGGGACTTGCCGCATACATAGAAGAAAAAGGATTGGAAGCAAAGAACAGAGGGGTGGCAATTGCATATGATTCACGCCGCATGTCCCCTGAATTTGCAATGGAAGCGGCTAAAACACTTGCCAGCAGGGGCATTCAGACATATGTATTTGACGAACTCCGCCCAACACCTGAACTTTCATTCGCAGTCCGGTACCTGCATGCGTATGCTGGGATAGTCGTGACAGCAAGCCATAATCCTCCGGAATACAATGGCTATAAGGTGTATGGATCGGACGGTGCTCAGCTGACTCCTGCCGAAGCTGACATTGTTATCGGCAAAGTAAATGAAATAGAAAACGAACTGCTTATTGAAGTGATGGACGAGAACAATTTAAAGGAAAAAGGGCTTATCACAATGATTGGAACTACAGTTGATCAGGCCTATCAGAAGCAGCTCCTTACCATTTCCGAAAACCCTGATGCTGCAAATGAAACAGATGTTCATGTAGTTTTTACACCTCTGCACGGTACAGCCAATAAGCCAATTAGAGAGGCTTTGGCTGCTTTGGGTTATGAACATGTGCATGTAGTAAAGGAACAGGAGCTCCCGGATCCTGAGTTTTCAACAGTAAAGAGTCCTAATCCAGAGGAGAAAATTGCATTTGAGCTGGCCATGAGAGATGGAAGAGAGACAAATGCAGATATTTTAATTGCTACAGACCCAGATGCTGATCGTCTTGGCATTGCTGCAAAAAACAAAGATGGTGAGTATGTCCTTTTGACAGGAAATCAGACAGGTGCATTGCTGCTTCACTATATACTTTCTCAGAAGAAAGAGAAGAATACACTGCCCGACAATGGCATTATGCTAAAAACGATCGTTACATCTGAATTTGGACGCAAGGTTGCTTCATCTTTTGGTGTAGAAACCATCGATGTTTTAACAGGCTTTAAGTTTATTGCAGAAAAAATCAAGGAATACGAGGAGACTGGTGAATACAGCTTCCTGTTTGGATATGAGGAAAGCTATGGCTATCTTATCGGCGACTTTGCAAGGGATAAAGATGCTATCCAGGCAGCTTTGCTTGCTGCGGAAATGGCTGCTTTTTATAAAAAGAAAAACATGTCCCTTTATGATGCATTGCTCAGCTTATTTGACGAGTATGGCTATTTTCTTGAAGGGTTAAAATCAATTACTCTAAAGGGAATTGAAGGAGCAGAAAAAATCCAGCAGACCCTGGCATCCTTCCGTGCCAATCCGATAAAAGACCTTCAAGGAATGAAGGTCCAGGCAGTTGAAGATTACTTAACAGGAATAAGAACAGAAGAAGATGGAATGGAGAAAGTAATAGACCTGCCGAAGTCCAATGTTATTAAGTATTTCTTCGAAGATGGGACCTGGATCTGCCTAAGGCCATCAGGTACAGAACCGAAAATTAAATTCTACTTTGGAATCAGTGCCTCCTCATTAGCCAGCAGCAAGGAAAAACTGGAATCTGTTCAAAAAGACTTTATGCAAATCGTAGAAGAAAGAATGGGCAGTTCAGTATTAAAATAGCTTTTAATATCCAGAAAGTTATTATCCGGAAAGGAAGATTCGATGTTAAAGGGACAAGCGGCAATCGTAACAGGTGCATCAAGAGGAATCGGCAAGGAAATTGCTGTTAAACTGGCCCAGCAGGGCATGAAGCTTACCCTGATTGGAAGTTCAGGGGAAGTTAATCAATCTGCTGAAGATCTCAAGAATATGGGATTTGCAGATGTACTGCCCATTCAAGCAGATATTTCAGATGAAGCCCAAGTAAAGGATGCAGTTGAAAAAACTCTTCAGAAGTACAAACAGCTTGATCTTCTGGTGAACAATGCAGGGGTGGGCTTTTTTAAGCAGGTTGATGAAACAACACTGGACGAGTGGAAAAAGGTCTTTGAAGTAAATGTGCAGGGAGTCTTCCTCGGATGCAAGGCAGTACTGCCGTACATGAAAGAGCGTAAATCCGGTACAATCATTACCATTTCTTCAGACGTAGCCAGATACACCATCCCCAATGGATCAGCCTATACAGCTACAAAATATGCAGTGCAGGGCTTTTCGGGATCCTTAGCTCAGGAAGTCAGAGAATACGGTATCCGCGTCGGAACCATTAATCCCGGCATGGTAGATACGTTTTTTGCGGAATCTAAGCAGGGGCTTGAAGAGAAAAGAGATTGGCTAAAGGTCGAAGATATCGCCAATGCTGTTGTTTACATGGCGTCTGCGCCGAAACACATGCTGATAGACGAAATCGTCCTTCATCCATTTGTTCAAAACTATCCAATTGCATAATATATGCACCGGAGAGGCCTCCTCTTCGGTGTTTTTCTGTCTACAACTTTAGTCGCAGGCCGCTTCCTCCAAAATGCCAAGGAAGAAAGGGAATAAAAGTTATATAATAAAAGTACATAATATGAAAGTTCCAAGGGGGATAAGGGTGTTAGGGGAAAAAAGGCAATCTGAAATCAGAATTTTAAAAGAAATAGCAGAACTGTTGAATGAAGGAACAGAAATTGATTCCCTTTTAAAAGAGGTTCTGCAGAAATTGCTTCATATTACCAGTCTTGAAACGGGATGGGTATTTCTAATCGATAGCCAAGGGGAGTTTCGCCTGGCAGCAGAAGAGAAACTGCCTCCTGCTCTTTCAGCGGATAACTGCAGACCGATGTGCAAGGGAGACTGCTGGTGTATTGACCGCTATAATGACGGCAGATTAAACAAAGCTTCGAACATTATTGAATGCAAAAGAATAGAAGATGCCATTGCCGAGCAAAGAAAGGATACCAACGGGCTTACCCATCATGCCTCCGTACCGCTGAGAGCAGGGGAAGAAAAGTTTGGGATCCTTAATATCGGCTCACCTGATAAAACCCATTTTTCACCTGAAGAATTGGCATTGCTGGAATCGGTAGCTTTTCAAATTGGAACGGCTATAAAACGAATCAAACTGACGCAGCTGGAACAGGAGACGGCTCTTGCTGCGGAAAGAAATAGGCTGGCAAGGGACCTGCATGATTCAGTTAACCAGCTATTATTCTCCTTAAGCTTAACGGCAAGAGGAGGGGCTGAAATGACTGATAGCCCTGAAATTAAAGAGACCTTTTCTTACATGCAGGATCTCGCACAGGAAGCTTTAAGCGAGATGAGGGCACTTATCTGGCAGCTGAAACCCCGCGGCCTGGAAAATGGGATTGTATGTGCTATGCAGACCTACAGCCAAATGCTTGGCCTGAAGCTCAATTCAAAAGTAAATGGTGTGATCTGTCTGCCCGGAAAAGTGGAAGAGACACTATGGAGAATTGGCCAGGAAGCACTGGCCAATTGCAAAAAACACTCTGGTGGATCAACAGCAGATTTAGAACTGACAGTGGATGAAAAAACAGTTGAAATGGTGATTTCCGATTGCGGCAGAGGGTTTCATTATCGTGAAAATGATATCCCTTCTCTCGGGCTCAAAAGCATGAAGAAAAGGACGGAAGCACTGAATGGTTTATTTAAAATAAAAACAGAGCCAAACAAAGGAACGAAAATTGAAATTATCATTCCTTTGAAAAAGGGAGGGAAATAGATGGCCATCAAGGTTTTAATAGCGGACGATCATCATGTTGTAAGAAGGGGTCTTGTATTCTTTCTGAAAACACAGCCTGAAATAGAAATTATCGGAGAAGCAAAAAACGGCCGTGAAGCTGTAGAGATGATGCAAACAAACCAGCCTGATGTTGTATTAATGGACTTGGATATGCCTGTTATGAATGGTATTGAAGCCACAAAGCAAATTAAAGCGAGCTGCCCTGAAGTGAAGATCATGATACTCACAAGCTTTTCAGACCAGGATCATGTGATTCCGGCAATTGAGGCGGGGGCCTCAGGATATCAGCTCAAGGACATTGAGCCGGATATTCTTGTTCAGGCAATTATCCAGCTGATGAAAGGGGAGAACCAGCTGCATCCCAAAGCCACCTCCCATCTGCTCACACATTTAACGAATAAAAACAGTACAGAAAGGCAGCCGCTGGAAGAACTGACAAAAAGAGAACTGGAAGTTCTGCGGGAAATTGCAAAAGGGAAAAGCAATAAAGAAATTGCTTCATCCCTTTATATAACAGAAAAGACAGTCAAAACACATGTTTCCAACTTATTGTCCAAATTGGAACTTGCTGACAGAACACAGGCAGCACTATATGCAGTGCGTCATGGTATTGCAGATTCAAATTGAAAAAATCATCCTAAAGTTGCAGAAGATATTTACTGAATTAGTCCTAAGATAAGCTTTATAAAACTCAGCCATACTGACGATGTTTAAAAGCGCATATTTCTATATACTAAAGAATATAGGAACTAAAAGGAGAGTTTAGAATGAAGCTTACGATTATTAATGGAAGCCCGCGAGCTAAGGGAAGAACGGGAATAGCCTCTCGTTATATTGCAAGGAAATATAATGCTGAACTGATCGATTTAAGTCTTGGAGAAATTCCTTTATATAATGGAACAGAAGATCAATATCAGCTGTCTGCCGTTAAAAAGCTGCGCCAGCAGATTGCAGATTCTGATGGGGTTATTCTTGCTTCCCCTGAGTATCACAGTGCTATGAGCGGAGCTCTAAAAAATGCGCTGGATTTTCTCGGAAGCGAGCAATTTGCCCATAAGCCAGTCGGCTTGCTGGTTGTGGCAGGAGGCGGAAAAGGCGGCATCAATGCCCTGAATAATTTGAGAATTGCGGGCAGGGGTGTATACGCCAATGTCATTCCTAAGCAGCTGGTCCTGGACCCGCATTGTTTCGATTATGAAAATGATGGCCTTTTTGAGGAACCTGCCCAGCTTGTTGAGGGATTAATGAAAGAACTTCAGCTTTATATGAAGGCGTATGGTCAAATTAAGCAGGAAATAAAATAAAATAAATACAAAAACACGGACCCAAAAATCCGTGTTTTATTATTGGTGGAATTCATTTTTAAGTTAGTTCATAAAATACTGTGTTTGGCAGCAGTTTTTCCGATAATTCATTGGCATGGTCAATATATCTCAAGAGTGAATATAAATGTTTCTCAATAACAGAATAGTCTTTTTCGAAGTTGTAGGCATGAAGGAAATGTTCGATCTTCTTCGAAAGAAATTGATCATCTGTTCTGACCATCAGGATCAGCAGGTTATCCCATTCTGACCGGTGCGTGTAATATAGCGCACGGTCATAATCCACTTTATTCATTTGTCCTCTCCTCCTCTTTCAGGAGTTGATTATAGTTTATGATGATGCAGAATTTTATTTCGAAGTAAATCTTGGACTTGTTGATTTCAAAGGGTTATCATCATTTACCTGTATATTGGCCACATGCATTTATAACACAATTCCATACATAAAATTAAAAACTGGGCCAAAAATATAATTAACGACACATGCTTTGGAGGATATATGAAAAAGTATTTAACGATGTTTATGCTGGTTTGTTTATTAGCCGGGGGAGGCTCCTTAGCAGGAGCTGTCCAAAAACCGGATTATGAAAAGTATGGAAGAATTGCCATCGCAGTTGTAAAGGAAGATTATCCTGGGGAAGAAGTAGTGGATTATCAGTACGGAGGAAGGAAAAAAGTTACCGAAACAGATGTGACAGACACCTTCACATTTACAGTAAAAGAAGATGGGAAGCCTGTAACTGTGCTGGTTTTGGTCACACATAATCTCAAGGATAACAAAGCGGTTAGCCTATCTGTAGAGAGAAAGACTCAGTAAGCTCCTTCGGGGGCTTTTTTCATTGAATTTGGCCAGCAAACCCCTTATTTAAAATAATGATAAAAACAAATCTTTCTGATAATCTTGGATTATGAATATAAGCGTCAAATATGGAGAGTGAGTTTTATGAAGGAATCAATTCTTGTTGCGGAAGATGAAGCTAAGATCGCCAGGCTTCTGGAAATTGAACTTGAATTCGAGGGCTATCAAGTGACTAAGGCAATGGATGGTTTTCAGGCAATGGAGTTTTATCGAACTGGCAGCTGGGACTTAATTATTCTGGATATCATGCTGCCGGGATTTAGCGGAATTGAAATTCTGCGAAGAATTCGCAGCAAGGATAAACAGACCCCCATTTTGCTGCTGACGGCTAAAAGCTCAGTGGAAGATAAAGTATCTGGTTTAGATTTGGGTGCGAATGATTACATAACAAAACCTTTCCAGATTGAGGAACTGCTTGCGAGGATTCGGGCGGCATTAAGGGTTAAGTCAGCGGCTGCCAAAGAAACGGCAGCTAATGATTGTCTGGAAGTGTCAAATTTAAAGCTCAATGAAAAAACAAGAGAAGTCAGCAGGGGAGATCAGTTCATAGAACTGACGCCCAGAGAATTTGATTTACTTGTGTATTTAATGACAAATAAAAAACAGGTCCTGAACAGGGAACAGATTTTGGAGGCCGTCTGGGGATATGACTTTTTGGGGGACACAAATGTCGTGGATGTCTATATCAGATATTTGCGCAAGAAAATAGACTTGCCTGAGATGCCTTCTCTTATCCATACAATCCGCGGAGTAGGGTATGTATTAAAGGAGACGAAATGAATCTTAGGAAGAAAATTTATTTGTATACAACCGTTCTCTTTGCCGTATTGCTGCTTGTCATGAATATCGCTGTGTATGCTGTTTTCAGCAAATTAATATATGAAAATGAGCAGGCGGCCATTTCAAATGAAATGGCTAATATAACAAAAATTGCACAAAGTTCAATCGGGAATGTTCCGGAAGCTGAACTGCTTAGGGCCCTTGTTCCTTCAAGTGGGATGGTAAGACTGGTTCAGCCGGATAAAAAGGCAGTAACCTCAACATCTGCGGATGAAAAGGCGCTCAGTGAAATTCCTGCAGAGTATATCAGCAATGAATTGATAAAAACAATGGAAAGTGATAAGAAGGCCTATATGTTTGCGTCTGCACCAGTGATCCTTCCAGATGGTGAAATAGGGAGCTTTCAGCTGACCAGAAGCATGGAAAGTGCAGAAAAAATATTAAGGACTCTACGCTTCGTTCTAGGGATTGTCACAGTCCTGGCAATGATTCCCGTTCTAATCTCCAGCGCTATCCTTAGTAAGTTTATTACAAGGCCTGTTGCAACAATGACAGCCACCATGAAAGAAATTAGAAAAAGCGGCCAATTCAAACGTCTTGAACTGGAGGAAAAATCTCAGGATGAGCTGCATCAAATGGGTGAAACCTTCAACCATATGATAGATCTTCTTGAATCCAATTATGAAAAGCAAAAACTTTTTATATCAAATGCTTCCCATGAGTTAAAAACCCCATTAACTGTTATTGAGAGTTATTCAAGCCTGCTTAAGAGAAGAGGATTGAAAGAACCTGAATTATTTAATGAATCAATAGAAGCCATTCATTCAGAGGCATTAAGAATGAAGGAAATGACAGAACAGCTTCTTTTGCTTGCACGGCATGATGACCAGTGGATGCTCGATTTGAAATTGATAGATCTTAACAGTTTTTTAACCCAAGTTATTCGGACTTACGGAGATGCTTTTAAAAGGACTATACAGTTGGAATTCAGATTGGCTGATAATACCTTTATTCAAACGGATGAAAATAAGTTAAGGCAGCTCCTGTTTATTTTTCTGGATAATGCCAGGAAATACAGTGATGATGTCATAAGGGTTAATGCTGGGATAGAGAAAAGTGAAGTTTATATCCGGATTGAAGATCGCGGTATGGGTATTCCCCAGAAGGATCTGTCAAGGGTGTTTGACCGTTTTTACCGGGTAGATGAGGCAAGAAACAGAAAAACAGGAGGATCGGGACTAGGACTGGCTCTTGCCAAAGAAATCGCTGATGCTCTAGGGGTTGAGATCAGACTCGAAAGTACTGAAGGATTAGGAACTGCAGCATCCATAAGCATCAAAATAACTTAACCATTCTCATCATTTTCTCATTTTATTATCAGATAATGGAGAAATAAGATAAGTAAAGAGGTGTAAGGAAATGAAGCATAAACTTATAATAATTTCAGCTTCGGGGCTTCTGCTTGCTGCGCTCCTTGTATTTGCTGTAATACAATTCATTAATGTCTCTGCTTCTGAATCCATCACTGAAAGTGAAGCCAGGGAATTAATAAAAGACCGATATCAGGGAGAAATTCTGAATTTGAAAAAAGTGAATAGCACTTATTTGATTGAAATGAAAAGAGGAGAAGGGTTCTATGAAATAATGCTGAGTGAAAACAGGGGAGAAATTCTTTCATTTGAAAAAAAGGATCAGACTTCTAATGGTGAACAGAAACAGCTTGATGAAGAAAAAATAAAGGGAATTATTCAGGCAGAAGAATCTGGTGAATTACTCTCCCTGAAAAAAGTGACTCAGAAAGAAAAGCCAGCCTTTGAGGCAATCGTTCAGAAAGATGAAGAGAAGATTAAGATTATTGTTGATGCTCTGAATGGTGAAATTTTATCTCGTGCTGCTGAGAAAACTAAGGTCCCTGTCAAAAATCTAACCGAAGAGGAAGCCGTCCAGATTGCTCTAAAAAATGAACCTGGGGAAGTGGATGATATCAGCTTTGGAGAAACAGACAAGGGATCTTATTATCTTATTGAGATAGAAAAGGATGATGGCGGGGAAGCAGCTGTCCAGATCCATGCTATTACAGGAAAAGTGTTGTCGGTTACCTGGGATGATTAATCCCTTTCTCATCAAATTTTAATTTTCTTATCCTTTTTCTCTCATTTTCACCGGTTATATTGAACATGTAGAAAAGAAAAAGGAGGAAGAATAAAATGAACAAAAAATTTGCAGTTATTTCTTTGGCAGGAGCTGTATTGCTGGGTGGTGCTGTTGCAGCAGGTGCAGCAGATACGAATGGAAAAGGAAGCACCGGGAGTAAAATAGAAGCAGTACAGGATTTGATTACTGTAGAAGAAGCGAAGAAGATTGCTCTTTCTGAAGCAGAGGGAAGAGTAGAGAGCATTGAATTGGAAAGAGCAAATGGCAATCAGTATTATGAAATTGATATTGAGAACGGGACAGAAGATTTCGATATTAAGATTAATGCCTTAGATGGAAAAGTTATATCATTTAATAAAGAGCGAGATGATGATGATGACAATGATCAGTCTGAAAAAGAGGTAAATGGGGAAAATATAATCTCCGAACAAAAGGCTATTGAAATAGCTGAAAAAGAGGTTAATGGAACGATGAAAGAAATTGAAATAGATGAAGACGATGGTCAAATCCTATATGAAGTTGAACTGCAAACAAAAAAAGGCGAAGCAGATGTTGATATTGATGCTGAAACAGGAAAAGTATTAAAAGTCGAATTGGGTGACTAATTCTAAGTGGAAAGCGGGGCGGAATGCTCCGCTTTTTGCTGTAATTTGTAACAAGCTTATGAAGAGACTACTCATCAATCCTCTTGTTGGTTCATAGATTATGGTAAGGACTAAAAGGGGGAGTGGCAATGCGAGAAGAAGAAAATAAGTCATTGGAATATGCCATTCAGGAAATTACTGAAATTGCAAATGGGTTTGGCTTGGACTATTACCCGATGAGGTATGAAATCTGTCCTGCAGAAATCATTTATACATTCGGGGCTTATGGCATGCCGACCAGGTTTTCGCATTGGAGCTTTGGAAAACAGTTTCATAAGATGAAGCTGCATTATGATTTAGGATTATCAAAAATTTATGAGCTTGTAATCAATTCGGATCCTTGCTACGCGTTTTTGCTCGATTCCAATGCCCTTATTCAGAACAAATTAATTGTTGCACATGTTTTAGCACACTGCGATTTCTTTAAAAATAATGTCCGTTTTCAAAACACAAAGAGGGACATGGTAGAGAGCATGGCTGCAACTGCCGAAAGAATCAGGCAATATGAAATTGAGTTTGGGAAGAAGGAAGTGGAAACTTTCCTTGATGCAGTTCTGGCAATTGAAGAACATATTGATCCGTCTCTTA
Source organism: Bacillus sp. NTK034 (assembly GCF_017303275.1). GTDB lineage: Bacteria > Bacillota > Bacilli > Bacillales > Cytobacillaceae > Cytobacillus. The sequence goes on from NZ_JAFKOJ010000001.1 coordinate 62,060, forward strand.
TGAGGCCGAAGCTCTCATGGAGTACGGAAGATGAATATGAAAGCAGCGGTGATACGGCAGCGTCTAGCCCTTATGATGATTTATGGGGGTTGGATGAAAGGAACAAAAAGCATGAGCCAAAGAAGAAGAAAAAGAAATTCCCTCCAAAACCCGAAAAGGATTTACTGTTATTCATTGAAAGCTACAGCAGGGAGCTCACCGACTGGCAGCGGGATATATTAACTATGATGCGGGAAGAAATGCTCTATTTTTGGCCGCAGCTCGAAACAAAAATCATGAATGAGGGCTGGGCTTCCTATTGGCATCAGCGTATTTTAAGGGAAATGGATTTGACATCTGCAGAAGCTCTTGAATTTGCCAAATTGAATGCAGGAGTGGTTCAGCCGTCCAGAACAGGAATCAATCCATATTATCTGGGACTGAAAATTTTTGAGGATATTGAAGAGAGGTATAACAATCCGTCGGAGGAAATGAAGAGACGCGGTGTAGTGCCAGGTTCAGGCAGGGAAAAAATGTTTGAGGTACGTGAAATCGAATCAGACATTTCATTTTTGAGAAATTATTTAACAAAAGACCTTGTCATGAGAGAAGATATGTACCTTTTCCAAAAGCAGGGGAAGGATTATAAAATTGTTGATAAACAGTGGGAGCATGTTCGCGATCAGCTTGTCAGCATGCGTGTAAATGGAGGATTCCCATATTTAACGGTTAATGACGGCGACTATATGAAGAATGGAGAGCTTTACCTTAAGCACTGGTTTGAAGGAGTTGAGCTGGATCTTAAATATCTTGAAAAAGTACTCCCATACGTATACCAGCTTTGGGGAAGAGGAGTCCATATGGAAACCATTGTTGAAGGCAAGAATATGCTTTTCACTTACGATGGGAAGAGCATTCATAGAAAATACTTATAATAATGGAGGACGAACCACATCTGAAGTGGTTCGTTTTTTTGGGTATTTAAAATAAACATGTTTATAAAGAAATGGGAACGATATAAACTAAATACTTTCTTCCTGGGGAGTATTGCAGTAATATTAACGAGTACAAGCGGGGGTATTGGGAATAGGCTATTTGTTGAATTCCCAGTTACTGATATTTAGCTTGGATCCATTCAGAAACTGCAGGAAGGGTGATAATCTTGAAAATTACAGATTCAGCTCGGGACCTATTGAAGCAAGTGTTTCAAGAGAAAGATGCGGCCGGCATTAGAGTATACTTCGCGGGCTTTGGCTGAGGAGGCCCACAAATTGGACTGGCTCTGGATGAGCCGGAAGCAGACGATATAATCGAAACAATCAGTGAAATCCAGGTTGCATTTGACCCGGAAATCAAGCCGCATACAGTAAGTATGATTCTGGACCATGATAAGGAAAATGAAAGACTGGTTTTGTTAGGCAATGAAAGCGACTGCTGCTAAGGCAAAAACAAAAGACACCCGTTTGGGTGTTTTTCTTTTGAAAAAATTCAAATATTGACTATATACCTTTTGGGGTATATAGTGTGAGTTGTAATGAATTAATATTGCAGATGATATTACGAGGTTGCTGCGCAAGGGTTTTGAATAAGTAATCATTCTCAATCCCTGATTGTCATTCCACCAAATAAATGGGGTGAAAAATATGGTATACGATGAAGGATCAAAAAACCGAATCAAAAGAGCTGAGGGGCAGCTTAGGGGTATTTTGAAAATGATGGAAGATGAGAAGGATTGCAAATCTGTTACTACTCAACTAACTGCTTCCCGTTCTGCGATTGATAAAGCAATCGCGGTTATTGTCAGTCAAAATCTTGAACAGTGCATTATAGAAAATGCTGAAAAGGGTACAGCAAACTCAAGTATTATTGAAGAGGCCGTCAACTTACTTGTTAAAAGCAGATAAAAGACTGTTGACTTCCTCATTTTTTTTAGTTAGTATATACCCTGTAGGGTATTAATGAAATCTGTAATTGGAGGTTATCAAATGACCATTGTAAATGGAGTTATTATTGCTCTTCTTATTATCTTTTTAGTTCGAAAAATGATTCCAGTTAAAGGAGTCAGGCAGATGACACCTGCTCAGCTGCAAAACGAACAAAAGGATAATAACAAGCAATATATTGATGTGAGAACACCTGCAGAGTATAAACGATTCCATGTTCCGGGATTTGTCAATATGCCTCTTCATCAGCTTCACCAGAAAAAGAGCCAGCTATCAAAGGATCAGGAAGTAGTTGTCATGTGCCAAAGTGGAATGAGAAGCAGCAAAGCGAGCAAAATCCTGAAGAAAGAAGGCTTTAAAAATATAACAAATATCAGAGGCGGACTGAGCGCCTGGAGATAAGGGAGGATATTTCATATGAAAACTATGACTGCAAAGGATGCTGAGCAGAAAATAGCTGCCGGGAAACCTTTGAATTTAATCGATGTGCGTGAGGTGGATGAAATTAAGGAAGGGAAGATTCCATCAGCCATTCATATTCCGCTTGGATTAATTGAATTCCGCATGCATGAACTGGATAATAATAAAGAATATGTAATGGTTTGCAGATCAGGCAGCCGCAGTGGACTAGCTGCCCGTTTTCTTGAAAGCCAGGGTTTTAGCGTGATCAATATGAGCGGCGGTATGATGAACTGGGAAGGTCCCATAGAATAACTTGATGTTCGAAAAGAAAAGGGGTATTGACAGAAAGTAAAGCATACTTTAATATATACCCCGCAAGGTATGTAGACGTGGTTACCAATAACAATATAAACTTTATTTTTTTTGATTATATGAATACCCATTAGGGTAAAAGGAGGAAGAAGAATGGATAAGAAGAAGACAACGATTGTTCTATTCAGCGGAGATTATGACAAGGTGATGGCAGCTTATATCATTGCGAACGGAGCAGCTGCTTATGACCATGAGGTAACAATTTTTCACACTTTTTGGGGACTGAATGCTCTAAGGAAAGATGAGCCTATTCAAGTGAAAAAATCATTTTTGGAAAAAATGTTTGGAAAAATGATGCCTAGGGGCCCTGAAAAAATGGGTCTTTCAAAAATGAATATGGGAGGCATGGGTCCAAAAATGATTAAAGATATAATGAAAAAGCACAACACGATGCCAGTAAAAGATTTGATTGATATGGCAAAAGAACAGGATATTAAGCTGGTAGCCTGTCAGATGACAGTGGATCTTCTGGGCTTTAAACCAGATGAAATTATTGATGGCGTTGAATATGCTGGTGTAGCAGCGTACCTGGCAGATGCAGAAGATGGAAATGTAAATTTATTCATCTAAACCAAATTTTTAAAATAGGGGGATATCTAAATGAAAACATTAAAAGCAAACTTTACGGTAGATGCAAAAGGCCTTGCTTGCCCAATGCCAATTGTAAGAACAAAAAAGGCAATTAATAATCTAAACCCTGGTGAAGTACTTGAGGTACTTGCAACGGATAAAGGTTCAAAGGCAGATATTCTGGCCTGGTCAAAAAGTTCGGGACATCAATATCTTGGGACAATCGAAGAAGGTGATGTACTTATGCACTATATCCGCAAAGCAAGTGAAAATGAAGAGCGAGAAGCAGCAAATTTTGAGACTATTGCTTCTAACGAAGATCTTAAAAAAGAACTTGAATCAAATTCAGAGATTGTTGTACTTGATGTAAGGGAACCCGCTGAATATGCATTTGGACATATTCCAAACGCTGTTTCCATTCCTTTTGGCGAACTTGAAGAACGAATAGGCGAGCTGGATAAAGATAAAAAGATATATGTAGTATGCCGTACAGGCAGCCGCAGTGATATGGCTTCACAGGCATTAACCAAAAAAGGCTTCTCGAACATAATTAATGTAGTGCCGGGAATGTCTGGCTGGAATGGACCGACAGAAACTAAAGTGAATTAAAAAATTTTATAATAAAATATACATCAGGGGGTATAAGTTTATGAAAGCAATGACTGCTAAAGAAGTAACAAGGAAGGTTATTCAAAATGAAGAGCTATTTATACTAGATGTGCGCAATGAAAGTGACTTTAATGATTGGAAAATCGAAGGTAAACATTTCGAACATCTTAACATTCCTTACTTCGATCTTCTTGATGGAGTAGAGCCTATTCTTGATAAAATTCCAGCTGATAAAGAGATTTTAGTAGTGTGTGCAAAAGAAGGTTCTTCCGTAATGGTCGCAGAAATGCTTGAAGAAGCAGGACGCGATGCTTCCTATCTGACAGGCGGGATGAAATCATGGAGTGAGCACCTTGAGCCAGTTAAAGTGGGCGATTTGAAGGGTGGCGGAGAAATCTATCAATTCGTCCGCATCGGAAAAGGCTGCCTATCTTACATGGTGATTTCAAACGGTGAAGCTGCAATCGTGGATGCAACAAGAATGACAGACGTATTTACTGATTTTGCTGCCGAAAAGAATGCGGAGATCAAGCATGTCTTTGATACACACCTGCATGCAGATCATATTTCAGGCGGACGCAAAATTGCTGAAAAAACGGGTGCTTCTTACTGGCTTCCTCCTAAGGATGCAGAAGAAGTAACATTTGAATTCAGCCGTCTTGAAGATGAAAATGAGGTAATGATTGGTTCTGCTAAGATCAGCATTCAAGCTGTTTATTCACCAGGCCATACAATTGGATCAACATCATTTGTGGTAGATGATCAGTACCTTCTATCAGGCGATATTCTATTCATCGATTCAATTGGCCGACCGGACCTTGCAGGAAAAGCCGGTGACTGGGCTGGCGATTTAAGAGAGACACTTTATAAGCGCTATAAGGAGCTATCAAGTGAATTAGTTGTTATGCCTGCACACTTCATGATCATTGATGAGTTGAATGAAGATGGCAGTGTTTCTGGGAAACTTGGCACATTATTTGCTGAAAATCATGGTTTAAATATTGATGACGAAGGAGAGTTCAGAAAATTAGTTTCTGAAAATCTTCCACCTCAGCCAAATGCTTATCAGGAAATCCGCGAAACAAATATGGGGAAAATCAGCCCCGATGAAGAAAAACAGAGAGAGATGGAAATCGGTCCTAACCGCTGTGCTGTAAGATAATTACCTGAATTCAAAAACTTTAGCATAGATAATTTAAAAAACTGGAGGAATGAAAACATGAACACGGCAAAAGTACTGGATGCAAAAGGTTTAGCTTGTCCAATGCCAATCGTAAAAACAAAGAAAGCGATAGGGGAAATCGAATCAGGCCAGGTGCTTGAAGTTCATACAACCGACAAAGGCGCAGTCAAAGACTTGGCTGCCTGGACAGAGTCAACAGGACATGAACTTTTAAAACATGAGGATGACAACGGAATTTTAAAGTTCTGGATAAAAAAGGGCTAATCTATTGAAAGGTAAAAGGGGGTTTCTACTCCCTTTTATCGCTAAAAGGAGGAGATAGCCACATGGATTTAACTTTTTTTATCGTTATATTTTTAATTGGTTTTATCGGGTCTTACATTTCCGGCATGGTAGGAATTGGCGGCTCAATCATTAAATACCCTATGCTTTTATACATTCCGCCATTATTTGGATTAGCTGCTTTTTCTGCTCACGAAGTATCCGGAATCAGTGCAGTACAGGTGTTTTTTGCAACAATAGGGGGGGTCTGGGCTTACAGAAAAGGCGGATACCTGAATAAAACACTTATTATTTATATGGGTTCAGCAATACTAATCGGAAGTTTAATCGGAAGCTATGGTTCAAGGTTTATGACTGAAGGCGGCATCAATCTTGTATATGGTGTATTGGCTTTAATTGCCGCAGTCATGATGTTCGTGCCGAAAAAAGGCTTGGATGATATACCTTTGGATCAAGTAAAGTTCAACAAATGGCTTGCAGCCTTCTATGCTTTGATTGTCGGCATCGGAGCTGGAATAGTAGGTGCAGCAGGTGCATTTTTACTGGTTCCTATTATGCTGGTTGTATTGAGGATCCCTACCAGGATGACGATTGCGACATCACTGGCCATCACGTTTATTTCATCAATTGGATCTACAGCTGGAAAATTGGCAACCGGCCAGGTGGACTATATTCCTGCTGCCATAATGATAATTGCCAGCTTAATGGCTTCTCCATTAGGAGCTGCTGCAGGAAAAAGAGTAAACACAAAAATTCTTCAAGTCATTTTGGCAGTTTTAATTCTGGCAACATCAATCAAAATCTGGATGGATATTTTTAATTAATAGGGAGGGGGCAGCGGACGCTGTTCCCTTTTAGTTTAATCACTTTGATATTTATCTTAGTGAATGGCTTTCTTTTTGAATCTGCCTCCTCTCACTTCAGCAATATCTGCAACTGCTAAAAAAGCACTCGGATCTATTTCTTCGACAATGGATTTTAACTTTGCTTCCTCAAGTCTGGTAATGACACAAAAAATTACTTTTTTGTCATCCCCAGTGTATGCGCCTTCCCCATTTAAGTAGGTAACGCCTCGTCCCAGCCGTGCCATAATCGCTTCGCCGATTACCTTATGCTGGTCGCTGATGATCCAGGCAGATTTAGATTCATCCAGTCCGCTGATGACAACATCAATTGTCTTGAAAGCAATGAAATATGCAAGGATTGAGTACATGGCCCGGTTCCAGCCGAAAACAAAGCCTGCAGTAGCAAAAATGAAGATATTGAAAAACATGATGATTTCCCCGACAGAGAACGGGAGTTTTTTATTTACGAGAATGGCCAGTATCTCAGTTCCATCTAAAGATCCCCCATATCTGATTACCATACCGACACCAACGCCAAGAACAATGCCGCCAAATACTGTTGCTAACAGCAAGTCCTCTGTAAACACGGGAACGTCATGCAAGAGGAGGGTGGTGGCTGATAATACCGCTATGCCCAGCAATGTAGACAAAGCAAAGGTTTTCCCTATCTGTTTATATCCGATGTAAAAAAATGGAATATTCAAGATAAAAATAAACCAGCCGAGTTTCCAGCCGGACAAGTGAGAGAGGATAATGGAGATTCCTACTATTCCGCCATCCAGAATTTTATTGGGGACCAGGAACTCTTCGATTCCGACACCCATAAGTATGGCACCAAGTATGATGAAGAAAATCCTTTTTGCAAGCTTGCCTTTAGTCAACCCTTTATGTACATTTGCTTCAACAGCAGTTTCAAGTGAAACGTTCATAAATGACCCCCATTTTAAGTGATGAAAAATTAATATATGTATTAAACACTGTCAGACTGAACGAGCATCTTTAATGAGCTAATAACATAATATGATAGCTTGTGCCATTATAGCTCAAATTAATTATTCGATAAGACGACTATATCTAATTATAACATTTCTTATATTAAATGAGGGATATCGAGTTTTATACTGATAAGTTGTTTGTCCTTATAAGGATAAATCCCGTTTTGGCGGAAATGGATCTTTTTTATTTATCTATCAAAAATGGAATGAATATTTTATTAAAATACGATTAGCTCAAAGGTCTTCGGGGAAATAAACACATACAAGCTATAAGCTGATTAAGGGAGGAGTAGTAAAATGCATAAGGTTATTCAATTTGGCAAGAAGCTCGGAAAGGAATTTAAGAATGATCGGGCAACCGGGCTTGCAGCCGAACAAGCCTATTATTATATGCTCTCCGTTTTTCCTTTGTTAATTCTGCTCATCTCCATTGTTCCATATCTTTCACTGGATCCTCAAAAAGCATTATCTTTCTTGCAGAGTGTAATGCCGTCAGATTCATTTAATGTTATTGAAGATAATGTAGTGGATATCATTACGAAGCCGAATGGCGGACTGCTGACGTTCGGTATCATAGGTACTTTATGGTCCGCTTCTAATGGAATGCAGGCTTTCATAAGAGCCATGAATGACGCCTTTGATGTGGAGGAAACGAGGTCATTTATAAAATCAAGACTGATATCCATAGGTTTGACTCTGGGTTTGCTGGCAGCATTCATCATTGCTATGGTTCTTCCCGTGTTCGGAAAAATTATCATGAACTTTGTAGAGAATTTTATTAATATACCTGATGGGATGCAGATACTTATCAATGTATTGAGATGGGCCATTGCTTTTGTGATCATGGTTACAGTCCTGGCCATTCTTTATAAGGTGGCACCGAATAAACATTTTCCTTTCAAACAGGTCTTGCCGGGCGCAATAGCCGCAACTGTTATGTGGCAGCTTATATCTTTTGGGTTGTCCTTTTATGTAAGCAATTTTGGGAATTATTCCGCCACATACGGAAGCCTTGGCGGAGTCATTGTATTAATGCTATGGTTCTTTTTAACCGGACTTGCACTTGTTATTGGCGGGGAAATCAGTGCCCTCTATCACAGGAATAATACATTCAAGCCGGGCAGCGGAAAGAAAGGTGACAAAGAAAGTTCCAAGGTACAAACAGATGCAGAAGCATATCGTACACTTTCAATAAAATAGGAAAAAATAAAACGAGGGCTCAGCCCTCGTTTTATTTGATCTGGTGGATAAAAGGTATCTTAATGTTCCACCATTTTTTAATTTTCTTCGGTGTTTCCTTTACCGCGGATACCGTATTATTAAAGGTTTGTTTTTTGTAATTGATATCTCTTTGAATTTCTTTCTGAGTTGCAGTCAGTTCGTCAACCCCATTTTTCAATTGATCAGCTTTTAGCTGAATGACAGTGCTTATAGCTGTCAGTTTCTTAATTGCCGGTTTGGCATCCTTGTAAGCTTTAAAAGCATAGATGCCCAGAAAGATCAGAGATGCTGCAATAAGAATCAAGCTTGCATATACAATAAACATTGTGACCTGCCTCCTTGTGCTGGTTTTTTTATTGTTTACCCATTACAACAAAAAATTAACATTAAAACCCTTTAACCAACTCCAGGATAAAGGGGAATTCTCAGAATAAATTAAAGAATTGACCTTCATATTTGAGTTTGCTAGAATTGTTTTCATTATATCAATATATAATTTTGTTGGCACAGGACATTGATCGACTGGTTTTCTGAGGCCATACATTTTAACCTGTATATGTTCAGAGATAGGGTCTGAGCGTTTCTACCGGGCTGCCGTAAATAGCTTGACTACAGGGGATATAGCTTGTTCGAATCGGCATGCTATTTTCTTCTGTTAACTTATGGCAGCTTCGCACATTGCGGAGCTTTTTTTATTGTTTACTAATGGCTCTTTTCGTATAAATTGTTGTTTTTCGCCTATCAATGTTGTCCGTTGATTTCCGCTCCAGACTGCTCGCTTTCCGCGGGGCGGGCGGTGAGCCTCCTCGACGCTCCGCGTCTGCGGGGTCTCACCTGTCCCGCTACTCCCGCAGGAGTCTCGCACCTTCCGCTGCAATCAACTCAGCAAATAATACACAAATAGCAACAAACCTTGCGAAAACAGTCTTATTAATTAAGGAGGGAATGGCATGTCATCTTTTTTCCGGTTTCGTGAAAGAGAAACATCGTACAAACAGGAAACAATCGCAGGTTTAACGACATTTTTATCAATGGCATATATATTAATTGTAAATCCAATTATACTTAGCCAGGCTGGAATGGATAAAGGAGCTGTCTTTACGGCTACGGCGCTGTCAGCAATTATTGGCTCTTTATTAATTGGCTTGCTGTCCAATTATCCAATTGGGATTGCACCAAGCATGGGCCTCAATTCTTTTTTCACTTTTTCTGTCTGCATCGGCATGGGCATTCCATGGCAAACGGCTTTAACTGGTGTATTTGTTTCAGGGATCTTATTTGTGATTTTAAGCTTATTAAAGATACGGGAAAAAATTATTAACATTATACCCAAGGATTTAAAGCATGCTATAGCAGGCGGCATAGGCTTCTTTATTGCTTTTATCGGATTGAAGAATGCAGGCCTGATTGTAGGTAATGAGGCGACATTTGTTGCGATTGGCGATTTTAAATCCCCAGTCACGCTGCTGGCTGTTTTCTGTTTTATCTTAACAATCGTTTTAATGGTAAGGGGAGTTAAAGGTGCCATTTTTTATGGTATGGTCATTTCAGCTGCAGCTGGGATGTTAATTGGTCTTATTGATAAACCGGAAAAAATTGTTGGGGCCATTCCGAGCCTTGAACCGACATTTGGTGAAGTTTTTCTGAATATTGATCAAATCTTTACGCCGGAAATGCTGGCAGTCATCTTCACTTTCTTATTTGTTGCCTTTTTTGATACGGCTGGAGCCTTAATAGCCATTGCAAGCCAGGCGGGGTTGATGAAGAATAATGAAATCCCTAATGCAGGAAAAGCGCTTCTGGCGGACTCAAGTGCTACTGTAGTCGGTTCTGTGCTAGGAACTTCTACAACTGCCTCCATGATTGAGTCCAGTTCTGGGATTGCGGCCGGAGGAAGGACAGGCTTTACTTCTGTTATCATCTCTGCATGCTTCGCTATTGCATTATTCTTTTCTCCATTGCTCGGTGTCATTACGGCCGAAGTTACCTCTCCGGCACTTATCATTGTCGGAGCACTGATGGCTATGGAAGTGAAACACATAGATTGGGGGAAACTGGAGATTGCTATTCCGGCATTTGTAACCATCTTAATGATGCCGCTGACTTTCAGTGTAGCAACTGGGATTGCTCTTGGCTTCATCTTATACCCAATCACAATGCTGGCATTGAAAAGGCCAAAAGAAATTCATCCGATCATGTATGGATTATGTATTGCATTTATGGGTTATTTTGTTTATCTTGCATAAGGAAAAGGGCTGCCTGTATACTCAGGCAGCCTTTTTGTGAATCCTAAAGTTGCTTTGAAGAAAATGCATTTCTGCTGGAGATCATCAAAAAATGTTTGACTCCACTCTTTTAGTCTAAATAAAAAGAATACAATAAAAAATCATTGAACAATAAGCCAAATTCATACATAATATATATGAGCATATATTCATATAAAGGGGTTGAATGAATGGGACACAGTCATGGCCATGGGCAAGGGCATTCACATGATCACCATCACACAGGCAATAAAAAGGCTTTAATGTGGGCATTTATTTTGATTGCTTCATTTATGATTGTAGAAGTAATTGGAGGCATATGGACTAACAGCCTTGCGCTCCTATCGGATGCCGGACACATGCTGAGTGATGCAGCTGCGCTTGGTTTAAGTTTTCTGGCCATCAAAATAGGGGAAAAAAAAGCGACAAATTCAAAAACATTTGGCTATAAACGATTTGAAATTATTGCTGCTTCAATTAATGGAATCACACTGCTCTTGATTTCTCTCTATATTTTCTATGAAGCTTACCACCGCATTCTTGAACCGCCGGCTGTTCAAAGTATGGGTATGCTGGTAATCTCATCAATCGGACTTCTCGTAAATATCGCAGCAGCATTTATATTAATGAGTGGGGATAAGGATCACAATTTAAATGTTAGGAGCGCTTTTCTTCATGTGCTTGGTGACTTGCTTGGTTCTGTTGGAGCTATTACAGCTGCGCTTCTAATTTATTTCTTCGGCTGGGGCATTGCGGACCCGATAGCCAGTGTAATGGTAGCAGTTCTCATCCTAATAAGCGGATGGAGGGTGGTAAAAGAGTCTTTTCATATTTTAATGGAAGGGACGCCTTCCCACCTGAACCCTGAGGATATAAAAAAGAAACTCCTTGGCCTTGCACATGTAAAAGATGTTCATGATCTTCATATTTGGACGATTACTTCTGGGTTCCCTTCCCTTAGCTGCCATCTTGTGATTGAACATGAAGGCGGCCACGATGCAGTCCTTCATGCGGCGCAATCGGTACTTCATGATGAATATGGCATTGAGCATAGCACAATTCAAGTGGAAGGAGAAAGAAAGGGCTGCCCCGGCCATAATGAAAGCTGCAATTAATAGGGGCTAAAGGACAGCTAATTCATGAAATAAGAAAGTATTAATCTTTAACAACGATAACTGTCTAGCTCTAGCGCCTACCCCCTCGAGGTCATAAGCCAATCCTCCCAGCAAGGCAAAGGACGCCTTACCGTGAGGCTCGTCTTATGCTTGAGGCCCGCAGGATGCGGGTCATGCAGACGTTGCCACAGGACGTGGCGATCTTAGTCTGCGTTCCTTCGTGGGCAAGGCGCTTCCGCTTTTCTTATGAATGCTGGCTATGTTCGATTGCCTGGTTCAATAAACTAATGACGTGTTCATCATCATGGCTGTAGTAAAGAGTGGTTCCTTCACGGCGGAATTTTACAAGCCGCAGGTTTTTCAAAAAGCGCAGCTGGTGAGAAACCGTAGACTGAAGCAGTGATAGGTTTTCGGCAATCTCATTTACCGAATACTCTCCGTGAAATAATAAATGAAGAATTCTAAGCCTGGTTGGATCTGATAATGCTTTGAATGTCTGGGAAACCATGAATAAGGTTTCTTCATCCAGATCGGCTGGGTATGACGGGTTTTCTTCTGTCATTTTGTTCACCTCTGCCCTTCATTATAGTTCTGTTTTAAATAAAACGAAACCGCAGAGGTGTGGCCTCTGCGGTTTTAACATTTTATTTTGTCTTTCTGACTTCCTTGTGAATCTCATCAACCAGTTTTTTCATTTCTGCATGGATTTGTTCTTTTTCCAGGTTCAGTTCCTTTTTTATTTCAGGCATTGATTTTCCTTGTTCCTTCATTTGAATTATTTCGTTTAAATCCTTATTTGCCGCCTTTGCCATGGCTGCACCGGAAATAAGGAAACGAAGAGGGACTCCCTTGTCAAGATACCCCTGCAGTACTTGAGGGGACTTGCCGGAATACTCGGAGACCTTTTGCATAACAACTTGCTTATTAGTTTCAAGGAACTTATCCATGTGATGAGGATGCTTTTTTATTTTGTCTAAATCCACTCCATACTGCTGTGCTGTTTTTTCCCAGGAAGAGTTATTTTTTTTATAAAATGCCAATACGTCTGCAACCTGTTTATTTGAAAACTTTGCAATGTGGGCAGCTATGAAGATTTCCTTTTTGGTGAATCCTTGCTCCAGAAGGGATTTCATTTGGGATTCATCAATCATTCTGTGATGGTGTTCATGCTTCTGCTCTTGTGCCGGTGATTGTTCCTTTGGTGCGGTTTCGGCGTTAACGGATATAGCGGCCCCCATTAAAATAATGCAAAAAGACAATACTAATAGTAATTTTTTATTCATGATGCACTGCACTCCTTTCAAAATTATAATTCGTATATAGCATTTCCCAAGATATAACGAAAGCATGAATAAAATTGGCTATCTTTTTCACGAAAACATTAAGGACAGAGATATTCATTGAAAAAAAACACTCATTTCGATTACATTAAGAAAAGAAGACTGTTCGGGGACGGTGATGGGAAAATGAAAATACTTGTTGTGGAAGATAATGAAAGTGTCTGTTCAATGCTTGGGATGTTCTTTATGAAAGAAGGATACCAGGGAGTCTTTGTCCATGATGGACAGCAGGGGTTTGAGCATTTTAATAAAGAAAGATGGGACTTAATTATCGTCGACTGGATGCTTCCTGTCATGGATGGAGTGACTCTCTGCCGTAAAATAAGGGAATTGAGCAAGGTCCCGATCATTATGCTGACGGCTAAAGATAGCGAGTCCGATCAGGTTCTGGGACTTGAAATGGGTGCTGATGATTATGTGACCAAGCCATTCAGTCCCCTGACGCTAATGGCCAGGATCAAAGCGGTAACACGCAGGTTTCAGGCTGAAGCAGGATCAGTGGATGACCCACACTATGTTGCCAGTGAATACTTCAAAATCAGCAAAGATGCCAGAGAGGCCTATTGCAATGGGCAGCTTCTCAAGAATTTGACCCCAAAGGAATTTGACTTGCTGTATTATCTTGTAAAACATCCAAAACAGGTTTTTACAAGAGAGCAGCTGCTTGATAGTGTATGGGGTTATCAGTTTTATGGAGATGAAAGAACGGTCGATGTACATATAAAAAGGCTCAGGAAAAAAATAGGTACGGATGAGCAGCCTTTTATCCATACGGTATGGGGCGTGGGCTATAAATTTGATGAAACGGCAGCTGAAAATGAAAGTTAAATATTTTTATCAGCTGCTGATTAGCCATGTCAGCATCCTCATTCTGGCATTCCTGCTATTAAGCCTTCTTTTCTCCCAGTTTGTTGAGAATTATATTTTTGAAAATAAAGTGGAAGAGCTCGATTCCTATGGGGAACAGATCCTGACTGATTTAACAGTCAGGATAGAGGGGGATGAACAATTTTTAACAGAATACAGCCAGCTGCTCGATGCAAGGAATATAAAATATATTCTCTTTGATCATAAAGGGAGGGTCTTGTATCCGGAGCTTAAATCAGATCCGATGATTCAGCTGACCAAATCTGAGTGGGCAGAAATTTCGAAAGGAAGTAAAGTAACTGTAAAACATGATATAGAACGCTTTGGCCAAGAGGTGACTCTGGTTGCAATGCCTTATATGCAGGGGAGCACTCTGGTTGGCGGAGTTTTGCTTCTGTCTCCTATAACTGGAGCTATGGAGGTTGTCAGCCAATTAAATCGATTTTTATTATATACTATTTTTATTTCGCTCTCTGCGACCATCCTGTTAAGCCTGGTTCTCTCTAAAAATCTGATCAAGAGGATAACGGACCTCAGGAATGCTGCTTCTATGATTTCATCCGGGAATTATGATGTAAATGTTCCATACACCTATATGGATGAAATCGGCGAACTGGCTAAAGACTTTAACGATATGGCAGCCAGATTGAGGGAATCTAATGAAGAAATTAAAAGACTGGAGAATAGAAGGAGGAAATTCATTGCTGATGTCTCGCACGAGCTGCGGACTCCTTTGACCACCATCAGCGGTTTGGCTGAAGGCATTAAAGGGGGGCTGATCCCGGAGGCGGAAAAAGAAAAAGGGATGGTCCTGATTGACAGGGAAGCAAAGAGACTTATTCGTCTGGTAAACGAAAATCTGGATTATGAAAAGATCCGGTCCAATCAGCTGCAGCTGAATAAAATGGATATTGATCTCATGGAAGCCTTTGAAATTGTTAAGGACCAGCTGGAAATTCAGGCAGGGGAAAAAGGCAACAGGATTTATCTTGAGGCTGAAGAAGGGGTTTCAGTTCATGCAGATTATGACCGGCTTATTCAAATCTTAGTTAATATTGTAAAGAATAGCATACAATTCACCGATCAAGGCTCCATCTTTTTAAGGGGAAGGGAAGATCCTGACCAAACAGTGATCGAAATAGAAGACACGGGAATTGGCATCGATCCTCAAGAAATCGAGTCTATCTGGCTGCGTTTTTATAAAGCTGATCTATCCAGGACCAATCATTCATTTGGTGAATTTGGCATTGGGCTTTCCATTGTTAAACAGCTTGTTCAGCTGCACAGCGGAGAGATTGCTGTCAGCAGTGATAGAGGGGAAGGGACTAAATTTACGATTAGGTTTCCCCGGAAAAAACAATCTTTGCAATAAGGCAAAAAAGGAACAGCACTCTGATAGGCTGTTCCTTTTAATCATTTATGACAATACCTCTGTTTCAGTAAAAGGCACTTCATTTGCGGGTGCCGGCTCTTCTGTTTCTGGTACTGCTGTTACTTCAATATACTTAATATGGTGTTCTTCCATATCCAGAATTTTGAACCGGTATTTTTCGTGTTCAATCATGTCGCCTTGTTTGGCTTCGTAGTTTTCAGTCAATATCCATCCGCCGATGGTATCGACATCTTCATCATTGATATCGGTACCCAGCAAGTCGTTAACTTCGCTGACAAGAACTTTGGAATCGATGATATATTGGCCTTCTTCCGTCTTTCTGACCATGGGCACTTCATCCATATCGAACTCATCACGGATTTCACCAACAATCTCTTCAATGATATCCTCAACAGTGACTAAGCCTGAGGTTCCGCCGTATTCATCCATTAAGATGGCCATGTGAATGCGTTCTTTCTGCATTTTAAGCAGCAGCTCATGGATAGGTATGCTGTCAATGACCCTGATGATGGGACGAATGTAAGATTCAAGGGTGCTTGATGATAATTCCCTGTTCATAATGAGATCTGTCATGACTTCTTTAATATTGACCATGCCAATGATATGATCTTTATCTCCATCTATAATGGGATATCGTGTGAATTTCTCTTCCTGAACGATTTGCAGGAAGTCTTCAAGTGTATCATCTTTTGAGAGAGAGACAATTTCTGTACGCGGAACCATTATTTCTTTCGCGATGCGATTATCAAACTCAAAGATTTTATTTACATACTTAAACTCAGATTGGTTGATTTCGCCGCTTTCATAGCTTTCTGATAAAATAATGCGAAGTTCTTCTTCAGAATGTGCCAGTTCGTGTTCAGAAGCAGGCTTTAATCCAAACATGCTGGTCAATAGGCGGGCAGAACCATTCAGCGCCCAGATAATCGGATACATAACCCGGTAAAACCAGATTAAAGGACGTGTTGTTAAGAGTGTAACCGCTTCTGCCTTTTGTATCGCCAGGGTTTTTGGAGCCAATTCCCCCACAACTACGTGCAGGAATGTGATAAAAGCAAAAGCAATGCTGAATGAGATAATATGCGAAATGGAAGAGGGCAATCCGATACTGTTGATCACTGGCCGCAGCAGGTGTTCAATTGTCGGTTCACCCAGCCAGCCAAGGCCGAGGGCTGTAATGGTAATTCCCAGCTGGCAGGCTGAAAGGTATTCATCCAAATTCGAAATGACTTTCTTCGCAGCAATTGCATTATTATTGCCTTCTTCAATTAGCTGATCAATCCTGGAACTTCGTATTTTAACAATGGCAAATTCCGATGTAACGAAAAAAGCCGTTAAAGCAATTAAAATGGCTATAAAAACCAAGTTTAATATGTCCAAATAAGTTCCCCTTATCCCGCCTAAACGGGCAGGGTGTCACCTCCTGATTTTGTGAAAAATGGGATCAGCTGGTTAAGTCGGAAAGAGAACGGAGCAACGCAGTGCTTTCAATAGTCAGCTTCTTGGAAAATCCATCTTTCTGTTCATCATCCAGTGTATTAATAAGCGGCATGAGAACTGCTATTTCCTGATGAAGCTGTTTAATCTGCAATGTGACTGCTTTAATATGCTTTTCAACTTCCCCTGTCTGAATCTCCCTTTTCGTTTTCATTTCTAGTTTTCTCTTAATCTCTTCAAGCGGAAAATGCAGCAGTTTGCATTCCTCAATGAATCTTAAATCAGACAATACTTCTTCTGAGTATATGCGATAATTTGATTTTGAGCGTTTCGCTTTTATTAGGCCAATGCTAGTGTAGTAATCTATAGTTCTTTTAGAAACATTAGCAATATTGGCTAATTCGCCGATACGATAGTAAGCCCCATCATATCACCTCTGTTTTGAATACTTATATCTCATGAAAATGTGCTTTTCCATCAAGAGATATAGTTAGAATCAATTATACGTTAGCACAAACCATACAGTCAAACGTTGTAGTTTTGAAAAAGGGTTACATTTATTTTATGAAATTATGCATAAAATATGAAGTAAAAAGATTCGGAAAAATTAATTTTTTTAAGGTGCCCGGTTTGCATCATTTTGACTTACACAATCAGAAGGTAAGGCAGATTCTGACAGGCAGATGACTGCTTCAGCATAAGAAGCTCGAAGGCGAACAAAAACCAGGAGCAAGAAAATCGCTCCCGGTCATTAAAAATGCAGGTTATATTTTCACAACTTCAATATAGGAAATATGGTGCCCTTCCTTGTCCTTAATAATAAATCTGAATCCTTCTTCTTCAATAAAGTCTCCTTGAATCACATCATACTTCTGCGTCATTATCCAGCCTCCGATTGTGTCTACATCATCATCAGATAATGAAGTTCCCAGGAGGTCATTTGCTTCTGAAATCAGCAGCTTTGCATCCAGGATATAATGATTTTCTCCGGACTTTTGAACAAGCGGAAGTTCATCGGCATCAAATTCGTCTCGAATTTCGCCTACAATTTCTTCGAGGATATCTTCAGCTGTGACCACTCCAGCTGTTCCGCCGTACTCATCAAGGAGAATTGCCATATGGGACCGCTCTTTTTGCATTCTTAGGAGCAAGTCGTGAATGGGAATGGTTTCAATCACCCTGATGACAGGTTTAATATATTGCCGTAAAGGGTGTTTGCCTTCACACTTTTTTCTAACGCAGTCTGTTAAGATTTCCTTTACATTAATAATCCCCAGAATATTATCTTTATCACCCGCCGTAACAGGATATCTGGTGTATCGCTCATTCAATATGAGATCCAGGGTTTCTGCCAATGATGAATCTTCCGGAATGGTAACGATCTCGGTTCGAGGAACCATTATCTCTTTAGCAATTCTATTGTCAAACTCAAAAATTCGATCTACATACTGATATTCTGATGGATTGATTTCTCCGCTCTTTAAGCTTTCAGATAGGATAATCCGCAGCTCTTCCTCTGAATGGGCCATTTCACTTTCTGAAATAGGCTTCAGTCCAAATAACCCTGTGATAATTCTTGCTGAACCATTTAAAATCCAAATAAATGGATACATAATCCTGTAAAATACTATTAATGGTTTTGAAAAAGATAACGTTATTGCCTCTGCTTTTTGTATGGCAAAGGTTTTTGGCGCCAGTTCTCCAATAACCACATGAAGAAATGTCACAACAGAAAAAGCAATAACAAAAGAGAGGATATGAGTTATGGAAGCCTGTAAGTTAATGCTTTCAAATAGGGGATGGAGCAGCCTCTCAATAGTCGGTTCACCAAGCCAGCCGAGGCCCAGTGCTGTAATCGTAATCCCAAGCTGACAGGCAGATAAGTATTCATCCAGACTGCTTATAACTTGTTTTGCTGAACGGGCTTTAGCATTTCCCTCCATAATAAGCTGGTCAATACGTGAAGTCCGGACTTTAACAATGGCAAATTCAGATGCAACAAAAAAAGCAGTTAATGCAATTAAGAGAAATAATAAAAATAGGTTAAGGGTGATCATATAAAATCCTTACACGATATGTAAGGAGCCGGCACCTCCTTTATTATAAGTACTTTTCCCTTATTCATGAATTTTACAAATAAACCTGGAATAAAGGATTTCTTTAATAAGAAAGTACCCTTAATTAGGAGGAAGGTAACCAGTAAATAATAAAAAAGCCTGAAGGCAGGCTTTTTCGAAAGTGAAACGTATAAATTCTGAAGGTAGATAACTGTCTAGCTCCAGGCGCCATCGGCTTTTCTTTTCAATAATTCCATTCTCTTGCCAGAAGTCCATATACGGCAAGGTCGTGATATCGATTATAAAGGTACTCTCCATCCCGGATGATTCCTTCCTGACGAAAGCCGAGCCTCTCCGGTATCGCGCGGCTTTTTCCATTTCTGATCCCGCACCGTATTTCGATTCTGTTCAGTCTTAAATCAAAGAAAGCATGATTAATCATGGCTTGCACACTTCGTGTCATAATTCCGCTTCCCTCAAAATCCTTTGCAAGGTAATACCCAATGCTGGTTTGTCTGTTATTCCAGTCGATCTGGTGAAAACCAATAGAGCCTGCAAGTTTTCCCTGATAACGGATACCTGCATTAAAGCCGTTGTTATCTGCAAACTGTTTCAGCCATATTGGAATAATAGAGTGATATTGTACAGGTGAAGCCATATTATCTACCCATGGAAGCCATTCTCTTAAATGACTGCGGTTTGTGTCCACCAGGTTGAAAAGCTCTTCTGAATGATGCAGCTGGAACAATTGCAATTCTATATCTTCATCTGCTTTTAAGGAAAACATGGGGCAATCTCCTCCAATAATCAGTAAATATATTAATAATAATCTGAAATAAAATAAAAATATATATTTTTGGTTAAAATCATGAAAGCTTTTCAGCCAGTAATATAAAAAAGCTGCTCCTCAATTTGGAGTCAGCCTTTGCCTTTTGTCTGTTTTTCAGTTGGCAGGATTATGCTGAAAACGGTCCAATCCGACTCTGTATCACAGGTCAGTGTCCCTTGATGTTTTTCAATTATCTCTCTGCATACAAATAAACCCAGCCCTGTTCCAAGTGTTTTTGTTGTAACAAACGGTTCGAAAATGGAACTGACGAGATGCTCTGGAATTCTAGGCCCATTGTTAGCAATATCAAGCTTTATGTGTCCTTCTGGAGTCCATTTGCTTTTAATATGAATGACAGGGTCACTGCGGTACTGAGTAAGCACATCAATGGCATTGAAGATAATATTGATAAATACTTGACGGATTTCATCAGCATAGCCATTCAAATATATATCTTCGTTCATATCCTGTAGAATCTTAACCTTTCCATCCAGAATACTGGGGTATAAAAATATCAGGACTTCATCTATTAATTCATTTAGAGAGAAAGTGATTTTCTCTTTTCCAATCAGTTCCTTTTTTGAGAGAAGCAAAAATTGTGAAATTCTAAAATTCAGCTGCTCCAGTTCATTTGATATGATGTCCAAATATTTCATGGTGGGATTTTCGGACTTTAACAGCTGGATAAACCCCTGTACAGATGTAAGCGGATTTCTGAATTCATGAATAAAGCTGGAAGTCATCTGGCCGAGCAGCGTCAATCTATCTTTATGGGTCGAATCGATAAATTGTGTCTTTTCCTTTATGATCTGATCTTTTGCATCCGTGTATCTGGAAACAGCGTGGTATAAGAATTTATCGAAGCAATAACCGATTCGTTCGTACTGTCTTTGCAGTTCATGAAAATGTATTTCGGAACGATTCAATATATCGAGAACGATTGTTCTCCCCAAGTTGACATTATAAACAAAGTCTCCAATATTAATTTCTGCTTTCACTCGCTGCTCAGCCACAGAGTAGGCAAGTTTCTGAATATATTCTTCAAGTTCATCGCCGTCTTTTATCAAAAATTGAATAATTAATTGGAACATGGCGTTGCCATTATCTTTGATTTTATCTTTAAAAGGATCATCCTTATTAATGAGGATTTTTTCATTCCATTCACTTAAAAGGTCTTCTTTTTCCGTTAGCAGAAGTTCCAATATGGCATTATTTGTTTCAATCGTCATTTTACCCTCCACTTTTTCACATTAAAACAGTTATCCCATAGATTTCGATAGATTACGGCAAAATCCTCTGTTAATTTAATGGAAAATAACAGTAATTTTACCCTATGGATTATGGCCATACTTGTGACAAAAAGCACAGTCATTTTTTTGTGACAATTGGTATATTTAAATAACAAGGCAGTTTTTTATTTGTAAAATTGTCACTATTTCTTTTATAATATAGTAACAGGTGTAAATTTACACCAACAATGAAAAGGGAATGAAGCTGCATTGACTAGAGATGAAATTATACTGAAAGTTTCAGATAAGATCCGTCTTATCCGTACAGAAGCAGGATACACACAGGATAAGATGGCGGAAATTATTGGTGTTTCAAAGAAGACACTGGTTCAAATTGAGAAAGGGCGGGCAGAAGCAGGATGGTCGACTGTGGTGGCTGTATGTGCCTTATTCAGGGAAACGGAAACAGTCCGATTTCTGTTTGGAAACGAACCCCTTGAAGTTCTGGAGACTATTGCAAGAGAGGGAATCGATTATAGGAAGGAAAAGACTCTTGGCGGAAAGCTCTGGTGGCGGGAATTGAAGAGAAGCAACGGTTTGATCCTTCAGCAGAATATCATCAGCCAGCATTACAGGATTATTGATCAGGACCATTTTAGAATTTACAGCAGTTTTGATGAAGCATCTTCTAAAGAACGGTTTGAGGAGCTGGCTGCAGAGAATAAAGGCCTTCAGTAATAGGTGTATTCTATTAATTATAAGAAAGCAGCCGGCGGGCTGCTTTCCTGTTTTAGGGGATTTGCGGATTTTCCTTATCTTTAGCTATAAGCACTGGGCAAGGAGCATTTTTGGCAATTTTTGAACTGGTGCTCCCAAGGAACATCTTTTTAATTCCGCCTTTGCCTGAGCTCCCCACTATAATTAAATCGGCATTTTCGGCAGCTGCATATTCAGATATGCTGTCAGCGAGACTTCCTTCTATAACATCGAACTTTACATTAATGTTATACGGTTCAAGAATTTCCCTTGCATTAAAAAAAGTATTGTCAACACTATGTTTCACTCTTGCGTGAGTCGTTGCTGAGGATTCATCATGATATACCGGCAGGGGCGGTATTTGAATTCCTTCCAGCAGATAGCCATTTGTCCTTACAGGCTCTATTGCTTTCTCATTGCTTATGGGAACATTTTCAATTGTCTCCTCAAAGACTTGTGTAATCAGAAGCTGGGTTTCAGGATGCTGCTTAACCAATTCGATTGCCATATTTAAAGCCTGTCTGCTTCCATCTGTATCATCATAGCCAACTACAATTTTTTCAAAGAACATAATAGTTCACCCCTTCTTAAGGTAAGGAAACTTATTCGTCATATACCCTTTATTGCAAGAAGTCAATCATTGTAAATCAAAGGGTTCCTGAAAAATTTGTGCATACCCCCACAAAAAACGATATTGCTTCGTAGATTCTAGTATTAATAAAAATGAGGCAAGCTCATATGGAATGCTATGAAGCACCCGAGTTCCAAGCGTCTGCAAAAATTCCATCTTATCAAAAAGCATTCGGTCAACGATTGCTTTTTTTCATTGATGCCGCATTGGGAGTTTTGTCACCTTTTAATCTGGAAAGTAAATTCCGGGTCATAAAGACTAAAAATTAAATGTACAAAAGATGATAAATAATTTGAGTTTTTGGGTACATGTATATGTCTGGGAGAATTATAGTTTTTAGCTGGGAACAAAATACTATATGAAAACATATTCTTTGCAGGTATGCTGATATCGGTATAGTCTAGAGGCTGCCGTTAAACCAGCAAAATGATATTTCAGCAAGAGGTATTGGAGGAAATATGAGAAAGAGAACTTCAGTTATTAAAAAGTTTCAGTCAACTTGGAAAAAGCTGCACCTGACACAGGTATCCATATTGCTTGCATCTACATTAGTCTTGGCTTTCTTAAGCTTCGTTTATTTTTCATACAAGGATGCGGATATAAGTGCACTTGAAGCAGGGCTGGCACAATCTACAGTCATTTATGACGCTGATGGGGAAGTAGCCAGCAAGATCTCGGCAAATAAAAATGAAGGCATTTCAATTGATCAAATTCCTGATCATATGAAGAATGCGGTTATTGCTATTGAAGACCACCGTTTTTATGATCATGGAGGAATTGATTTAAAAGGTATAGGCAGAGCCTTTTATACAAATCTGAAGGCAGGCGGAATTGTTGAGGGGGGCAGTACGCTTACCCAGCAGCTGACTAAAAACGCCTTATTGTCTGCAGAGAAAACATATAAAAGGAAGCTGGAAGAATTTTTCCTTGCGCTTGAGATAGAAAAAGAATACAGCAAAGACGAAATTCTTCAGATGTATTTAAACCAGGTTTATTTTGGAGAAGGTGCCTGGGGCATAAAGCGTGCAGCGATGAAATACTATGCAAAGGATGTGGAGGATCTTTCAATTAGCGAAGCAGCACTGCTTGCTGGGCTGGTTAAAGCCCCTTCAGCGATCAATCCTTACCAAAATAAAGAGAAAGCAATTGAAAGAAGAAACCTCGTGCTTGATCGCATGAAGGAATACAGCTTTATTTCAGAAAAAGAATGGGAAAAAGCTAAAAATGAAAAGCTTGTTTTTGAAGACGGCGGGGGAGATCCTCTTAAAGGGAAATACCCTTACTATGTTGATGTTGTTCTTGAAGAAGCTATAAATAAGTATAATATTTCCCTTGATGATCTTCTTAGTAACGGTTATCAAATTTACACAGAGCTTGATCAGGATATGCAGGGCAGTGTAGAAGAAACGTATAAAAATGATCAATTATTCCCTAAAGGTACGGGAGATCAGCCGGTGCAAAGCGGAGCGATACTTCTGGATCCCCAGAATGGCGGAATCCGTGCCCTTGCAGGGGGAAGAGGCGAACATACCCTTCTGGGCCATAACCGTGCTGTTCACAAAGTTGGCCAGCCTGGATCAACAATGAAGCCGATTGTACCGTACACAGCGGCACTGGAATCGGGTTGGGAAATTACGGATGAACTTAAGGATGAGAGAATGACATTTGGCAAAGATTATGAGCCAAATAACTATAATGGCCAGTTCCGGGGAAATGTGCCGATGTATGAAGCAGTCAAGGATTCTTTGAATGTTCCTGCTGTATGGCTTTTGGATGAGATTGGCGTGGAAAAAGGAGTGGATGCCGCGAAGAGATTTGGCATACCTGAAGCTGCCATCAATCAAAATCTGGCACTCGCCCTTGGGGGTACAAATGAAGGTGTTTCTCCTCTAACTATGGCTCAAGCATATGCTGTGTTTGCAAATGGCGGTGAAAGGCCGGAAGCCCACTCCATTACAAAAATAGTTGATAAAGATGGGGAGACAGTTGCAGAATGGAAAGGTGAAAACACAAGAGTCATATCAAAGGATGTTGCAGATAAAGTGACAACCATGCTTCTTGGGGTAGTTCAGCATGGTACAGGGAAGGCTGCCCAAATACCCGGCAGAGAAGTTGCCGGGAAGACAGGAAGTACACAAATGACCATTGAAGGCATAGATGGCGTTAAAGACCAATGGTTTGTCGGCTATACACCACAGCTGGTAGGTGCTGTGTGGGTTGGCCACGATAAGACAGATGCAAAAAACTATCTTACAACCTCCAGCAGTGAAGGCACGGCTCCAATATTCCGCGAAATCATGGGAGAAGCCCTGAAAAACCAGGAAGCAGAATCATTTAATGTCCCTCAAATTGCTGGCCTGATGGAACAGAGGCAAAGGGAGCAGCAAAGAAAAGCATGGGAGGAAAACATTAGAAAAGAAACAGCGAAGATAAAAGAAAAAATTGAAAAAGAAAAGGAAAAATGGAAAGATAAATGGAATAAAGGGAAGGAAAAAGGCAAAGAGAAAGAGAAGGAAAAAGATAAAAAGAAAGATAAAGAAAAAGAGGATGATTAACAATATACACGTAAGGAGTACAGTGAAAATCTGTACTCTTTTTTTAGGAGGTGGGCCGTCATGGCAGAAAAATTTTATGATGAATTAGCAGGAGATTATCACTTGATTTTTGAGGACTGGGATTGTTCCATTGCCAGACAGGGAGAGGTGCTGGATAATTTATTAACGGCAGAGGGCATAAAAAAATCCTCATCTATTTTGGATTGTTCCTGCGGCATTGGAACCCAGGCTTTAGGACTAGCTAAAAAAGGATATAAAATAACAGCGTCTGACATTAGCGGAAAGTCTATCGAAAGGGCAATAAGGGAAGCGGAACTGAGACACCTGAACATCCAATTTTTTCAGGCAGATATGAGGGCATTGTCATCTGTAAGCAGCGATTCTTTTGAAGCAATCATCTCTATGGATAACGCCTTGCCGCACCTCATTACCGATAAGGATTGCCTAGAGGCACTTAAGGAGGTATACTGTTCCCTCAGCCAGGAAGGCATTTTTCTTTTTTCTACCAGAAATTACGATGCAATACATAAAGAAAGGCCTTCGTCTACCTTGCCTGCAAGAAGGAAAAATACCATAACCTTTCAGCTGTGGGATTGGCATCAAAATTCTGACGTATATGATTTGCGGCATTTCACAATGGCGGAAAAAGACGGAACCTGGGATGTGTCGGAAAGAAATTCCCAGTATAGGGCCTATAAAAGGGAGGACCTAAAGCAGCTGCTGCTGGAAGCTGGTTTCCGGCAGGTAAAATGGCTTCACCCTGAAGAATCTGGTTTTTATCAGCCAATTGCCATTGCATATAAATAAAAAAAGGCCATTCGGCCTTTTTTTATAGAAATTATTTAGAATAACCAGCTGATTATCGCGCCAATTACCACAATCGCTCCAACTACCATAAAAATTGTACGTATCATCTATCTTCACTCCAATCACTTTGCAATAAAATGGTCATTTATAGCTGAAAAGTTTCAGCGGAATTGATTAAGCGTTTTTCTGACATGCGCAGCACTGAAACATGGTTGCTGCACATTTCTTTGATGTCTTCCAGATGCTTCTGAACTTCATTTCCTTCAACAATGATCTTTAGGGTCGTCTGCGGCTTCACTGTTAATAGGAAAGACACTAATTTAGACAGGTTTGAGGCATCCACAGCTTTGTGTTTGCTGTAGAGGTATGTAGTGCCTTCAAATTGTTTTGCTCCTTGATAAATTTCAAGCATTTTCTTCATTGTGAACCTATTTTGGACTAAAACATTGGTAGAAATAATTTCTTTCATTTTATAAATCTCCCTTTCAAAAAGTATTTTATATATTGATCGATTAATGATGTGGTTGTACTAGAGATTTACCCATGTAATCTGAACCGTAAACCATCGTGAATCAAAGTGTGAATAATTACCTTTTTTAAGTCGTTAAATATATCGGGATTGAGGCACTTTCAGTCTCGAGAAGGAGATAAAAACCATCAGGAGCCGCTTAATCAATCGTTTGTCACTATTTAAACTGGTGATATAAACCGGGAAACTGAGGTAAAAGGGATGAAAAAATTCAAAGAAATCTTTCAAAATGCCAACTATGTTAAATTGTTTTTCGCTAACTTTACTTCTCAGATGGGCAGCACGATTGGTTTAACTGCATTCATGTTTTATTTGCTTGACCGTTTCTCGGATCAGCCTTTTTATGCTACATTAACTGAATTGATGTTCTCTGTTCCGACTCTGGCGGTGTTTTTTTTTGTTGGAGTGTTTGCCGATAGGATGGATCGCCAGAAAATTGCTTATTATTGTGACTGGATCAGCTCATTATTATCAATTGTACTTTTGCTGATTGTTATCATAGGCTGGATGCCGCTGGTATTTACAGTATTGTTCCTGAGGAGTGCAATCCAGAAATTCTTCTTTCCCGCTGAGCATGCAATGATTCAAGGAATATTGCAAAGCGAAGATTATACCACTGCAGCGGGTCTAAACCAGGTTGTGATGAGTCTTTTTATGCTGTTCGGAAATGGCCTTGGCATTTTTGTATACTGGACAGTGGGAGTATACGGCGCCATTATGACTGATGCCCTTACCTTTATCATTAGTGCATTATTAATAAGATCCTGCCGTATACCCGAAGAAGTCCGCCTGCCGAATGGCGGCCATAATCTTAAAGACTTAAATATCTCGATTGTCCTCAGGGACTTTAATCTTGGAATGAAATATATTCTAAAGCACAAGTTATTATCTTCCTTGCTTGTTGGTTTCTTCGTTTTCGGAGTGGTAAACGGCGGGTTTTCCATAATGCCAATTTTTATGCTGAAATATAAGCTGGAGCCGCACGCCTATGAGGAATATTCAGTCCTGCTTGGAATAACCTTTGGGATTGGCGTTCTGATTGGCAGCTTTGCTGCCTCTTTGCTTACTCAAAAATTCAAACTATATCAGCTGATCATTGCCGGATTATTGTTATCCGGAAGTTTCATCATTGCTGCCTCTTTTGCAGAAAACACGTTCATTTTCCTTTCTTTATTATTTGCTGCAGCATTTGGACTTCCTTTAGTGAACATTGCCATTGGCGGCTGGATGCCTAGCATTGTTGATCCGAAGATGATGGGAAGGGTACAGGGATGGATAAGCCCGCTGATGATGCTTTCCCAATCCTTAACACTCGGATTTATTGCTGTCAGCTTTCCTGGACTCCTCAAAGTAGAAATGCTTTATTGGATGGTAGGCGGCTGTTTAGCACTTGTTGGTGTTTTTTACAGCCTTGTCCTTCCAAGATTGACGAAAAAGTCAGAAAAAAGCAGTGAAGCACATTCTTTGGAACAAACTGGTGCAGTATAATGTAATAAAAGACTAAAAGTCCCTAATATAGGGGCTTTTTATGTATGAAAAAAATTTAAAAATAAATATGAACGTTTTCATCTCTTGAGCGTCTTATGAGTGAAATAAATAGTTAACAATGGGATGATAGTGAAGAGAGGAAAGAAGCTGATGGAGGAGAAAGACCTTTTAATAAGCGCTAAACGAGGAGATCAGCTCGCTTTTGCCATGCTTTTTAAAAATAACTATCCCTTTCTGGTTAAATACTTAATTAAAATTACTATGAATCCTGATGCAGCTGAAGAGCTTGCCCAGGAAACAATGGCCAAATGTGTTGAAAAAATCGGCCTGTTCAATGGCAAATCGAAATTTTCTTCCTGGCTGATTTCCATTGCCACGAATTTGTATATTGATCAGAAGCGAAAATCGAAAAGAGAGAGGAACTGGAAAGCAGAGGAAGAAGTATCCAGACGAATGAAATGGCATCTTGAAAGCCGAAATGAAGAATGGAATGATGCCTTATCGGCTTTGGGAAAATTAAAAGACGGGATAAGGATACCTATCGTTCTTAAACATTATTATGGCTACTCATATGAGGAAATAGGAGAAATGATGAAGATATCTTCAGGCACTGTCAAGTCAAGAGTGCACAATGGAATCATGTCTGTAAGAGAGGAGTTGAAGCTTCATGGCGAACAGGAAAGTACTGCAGCTCGAACAAGATCATCTAGATGAGAATTTTCTGGCTGCTGTAAAGAAGATAGAAGACGGATTGGAATCGCTGGAAGAAAATGTCCCGGTTTATACACCTGATCTGCAATTTTTTGAACACTTAGTTGCAGAGCAAAAACAGTCGATGAAAAGGGAATTGATCAAGGACTTAGCTATCTTCACTGTTGCAGCACTCTTCATTGTAACTTCTGTATTATTCATGCTGTATCAGGTTCCAGCTGCTTTTTTTATTCTGCAGGGAATTGTTACTGTTTTTATTATGGCTTATAGTACAGTCAGCATTGTTAAGCAGGTGAATGGCACATGAGCAGCGAAGAAATTTCCCTCCCTTTGCTGATTGCTGTGGGGATCATCTTAATTGCACAGAGTACCTTCCTATTCCTGGATGCTAGAAAGCACGGCCACAATTATTGGCTATGGGGAATTATTGGTTTAATTCAGGCACCAATGCCGACGCTGTTTTACTTGATTTTCGTCAGAAAAATTTGGCAGAAAAAAGAATAATTGAGGGATGGAAGGATGAAAAAGTTAAAACAGATGCTGCTGCTTACAGCCACAGGAGGCCAGCTGCTTGGAATCGCCATGCTATTCATCAATATTAAGGCAGCGATTATGTTTTATATCTTATATGCTTTAATGATTTTTGCGATATTTATTGTGCTGTTAGCTGAGAGAAAAAAAGAAAAAGAGGAGGAAGAAAAAAATGATTATCGTGACTACTGATGTGGTACCTGGGAAAGAGATTAAAGAAATTAAAGGTTTTGTAAGAGGAAGTACAGTACAGACAAAACATATAGGAAAAGATATTCTAGCAGGGTTGAAAACAATTGTAGGCGGAGAAATTGGCGAATATACTGAAATGATGGATGAAGCAAGACAGAAGGCCATAGGCAGAATGGTTGAAGATGCAAAGGCAAAAGGGGCCAATGCAATTATTGGAATGCGGCTGCAGACTTCAGCTGTTATGCAGAATGCCGCAGAGATTATTGCATACGGAACCGCAGCTATTATTGAAGAATAACAGGAAAGAAACCAGCTGATGAATAGCTGGTTTTTTTGTGTTTTGATAGATATGACAGGTTTTTCAATGTGATTAATAGGGAAAGATTTGCAGGAGGATATTTGGCAGAAAATACTTGAAAAGAAACTAGTGAATTTTTTGTGATTTTAAAAGCAATTTACGCTGAAATCCTTTACAATAGAGTGAAACTTCTTTATAAAACAACACAATGAAAATGACACATGAATGTGGATTGGAGTTTATATGCTATATTACCGTACGTATGTGAAAGATGAATCATTGCCATGGGTTACTTTTGTTCATGGTGCAGGAGGCAGCTCTGCAATTTGGTATAAACAAATGAAAGAGTACAAGAAGCATTTCAATGTTTTGCTGGTAGATTTGCGCGGACATGGTCAATCTGGAAGAGGCACCTGGGAAGAAGGGGATCATTTTTCAGAAGTATCTCATGAAATCGTTGAGGTGCTCGATCATCTCCATATCACCGAGTCCCACTTTGTAGGAATCTCACTGGGGACAATAGTGATTCAGACAATTGCACAGGATCACCCGGAAAGAGTGGCTTCCATGATTTTGGGCGGAGCCATTACAGAATTGAACTGTCGTACAAGATTTTTGATAGCCATTGCCAATTTGACTAAGTATATGCTGCCATATATGCTTCTTTATCAGCTTTTTGCCTGGATCATCATGCCAAAAAGAAATCATCTTGAATCAAGACATGCCTTTGTAAGACAGGCGGCAAAAATGTGCCAAAAAGAATTCATCAACTGGCTGTCCTTAACAAAGTCAGTCAATCCATACCTTGGAAAGATCCAGTCAACCATTTCCCACATTCCTACCCTTTTTATCATGGGGCAGGAAGACCATCTGTTTATTAAGTCTGTAAAGATCATTGCCCAGAAGGCAAAAACAGCTACAGTTAAAGTCATTACAGGTGCAGGACATGTATGCAACATTGATAAACCTGATGCCTTTAACCAGATAACCATCGATTTCATCAGGAGGCAAAAAAGAAGATTGGCTTCATAAAGGATCCCAGAGGATCCTTTTTTAGATGAGCTGATGACAGAAAATTTTTAAGAATAGGAAAAAAGCGGATTGACTTTTGTTGTAAGCGGTGATAATCTTACCAATATGGAAAAAAATGAAAAGGAGGGTTACAAAATGATCTTAGTTCATCATCATCAAAAAACAACTCAAAAAAGGAAATCTGTAACCTCTCCTTTAAAGCATATAAAAATGTAAACAGGATCTGCCTGTACATTTTATTTTGAAGGAGCCCGGGTTACATATTGTGACGTGGGCTCTTTTGTCTAATTTAGACATATCGCATGCCGCGGTATGTCTTTTTTTGTCCGATTAAAGCTGAAATAGGAATTGCAGGCATAGCCTGTTTCCATATATTTACGCTTTTATAAGCGGCTGTTTCGGCAGCAATTACGAAAAAAGGAGGATAATTTTATGAATGCACTAAGAGTGAAAAGAAAGACAATACTGCCTGAGGATCTGGATGGAGGCTAGTTATGGATTGCTGATGTTTATGTATGAAGGCTCGTGATTAAAACTTGAGCTTCATGCGGGAAAGGAGAGAGAGCGTTGTTCTTGATTTTAGGAAAATTAAGCTGGTTTTTTAAAGAAAACTGGAAAAGGTACACACTTGCCATTACTCTGCTGATCATTGTCGGAATCTTTGATGTAATGCCTCCAAGGCTTGTAGGAATGGCAATTGATGATATCCATCTGGGTAAAATGAGCAGTGCTAAAATAATGGAATACCTTGGCTTATTGGCAATCATTACAATCGTGTCCTATGCAATAACTTATATCTGGATGTATCAGCTCTTCGGAGGGGCATTTTTGGTAGAAAGGAAACTGCGTTCACAGTTTATGGGACACCTGTTGAAAATGACCCCAACATTTTTTGAGAAAAACCGCACCGGTGATTTAATGGCCAGGGCTACAAACGATTTAAAGGCTATTTCGGTTACTGCCGGATTCGGAATATTGACACTGGTGGATTCCAGCGTATTTATGCTGACGATATTATTTACAATGGGATTTCTGGTTAGCTGGAAACTAACTTTTGCAGCAATATTGCCACTGCCTATCATGGCTTATCTGATAAAAATTTACGGGAAGAAAATTCATACACGATTTATGAGCGCTCAGGATGCCTTCGGAGAACTCAATGACCGGGTTCTTGAATCCGTTTCAGGAGTTCGGGTGGTGCGGGCTTATGTGCAGGAAAGAGCAGATCAGCAGCGGTTCCATGAACTCACTGAAGATGTTTATAACAAAAACATTGAAGTGGCCAAAATTGATTCACTTTTTGAGCCAACCATAAAAGTGATTGTGGGTTTAAGCTATCTTATAGGACTGGGATACGGTGCTTATCTTGTTTTCCATCAAGCGATCACTCTGGGCCAGCTCGTGTCATTTAATGTGTATTTGGGCATGCTGATTTGGCCGATGTTTGCTATCGGAGAATTAATTAATGTTATGCAAAGGGGAAATGCGTCCCTCGATCGGGTACAGGAAACATTGTCCGCTAAGCAGGATATTAAGAATCCTGAAAACCCGTCTATCGTTGAAACCCCTGCAAGTGTTACCTTTAATGATGTTCATTTCCAATATCCTTCCTCAAAAACAGCCAACCTCCAAGGGATTAAGCTGCATATCGAACGCGGGGAAACGCTGGGGATTGTAGGAAAAACAGGAAGCGGGAAGACCACTTTTATAAAGCAGCTATTAAGAGAATATCCATCAGGCACCGGGAAGCTTGCAATTGCAGATGTTCCGATTGAAGAACAGGAGCTTGAAAGAACGAGGGGATGGATCGGTTATGTTCCACAGGATCATGTTCTTTTCTCCAGAACTGTCCGGGAAAACATCCTTTTTGGAAAAGAGGAAGCGACTGAAGAAGATATGCAAAAAGCAATTGATTTGGCAGCTTTTCGCAAAGACCTTGAACTGCTGCCTGAAGGGCTTGAAACTCTTGTCGGTGAAAAGGGTGTGGCCTTATCAGGAGGTCAAAAACAGCGGATTTCCATTGCACGTGCACTAGTGAAGGATCCGGAAATTCTGATACTTGATGACTCACTTTCAGCCGTTGATGCAAAAACGGAAAAAAAGATCATTGATAATATTCGGACTGAGCGCAAGGGTAAAACGACAATTATTACAACACACAGGATGTCGGCTGTCCAACACGCCGAGCATATTATTGTCCTTGATGAAGGCAGAATCGCTGAAGAAGGCACTCATGAAGACTTAATGGCTGCAGATGGGTGGTACAAGGAACAGTTTTTGAGGCAGCAAATTCAAGTCTCTGAGGAAGAGGAGGTGCTTTCATGACCACGGGGAAACGTTTAATTCGGTATGCACTTCATTATAAAAAAACAATTATTGCCGCACTGCTGATGCTTACGATAGCTGTAGCAGCAGATCTGGCGGGTCCATTCATAGCTAAGAAAATGATCGATGACCATATCCTTGGGATTGAATCTGTTTGGTATCAGACAGAAGGCGGAGAAAATGCTGTTAAATATGATGGACATTTCTACCAAAAAGAGCAAAACCTTGATCAGGATGAGCAGAAAATAGATCATGCCCGCATCCTGCAGGCTGGAAGCCAATTCATTTTTATCAGCGGTGACATTGCTTTTGATGGAGAGCGAACCTTTAAAGATGGCAAACTGATTATTGAAAAAAGCGGCAAGACTGAAACATATGCTGGTAAGGAATTGACTGGTGAAGAATTGATGCTTTTTTATTCACCTGAGATTCCTAAGATCGTAAAGCTTTTGGCCTTTTACTTTGGATTGCTGGTTATCGCTGCATTTTTTCAGTACGGCCAGCGGTTTTATCTGCAGAAGTCGGCAAATAGGATCATTCAGCATATGAGAGAGGATGTCTTCGGGCAGATTCAAAGACTGCCAATCAGTTACTTTGACAATCTGCCGGCAGGCAAAGTGGTTGCCCGTATAACTAATGATACAGAAGCCATACGTGAGCTTTATGTGACAGTACTGGCAACCTTTTTTACAAGTGCCATATATATTTCAGGTATTTATATCGCTTTATTTATTTTAGATGCCAAGCTTGCTGCAATCTGTTTAATCCTCCTCCCGATTTTATATGTATGGGCGATTGTGTACCGTAAGTATGCATCGAAATACAATCATGTAATCCGTTCCAGGGTGAGTGATATCAATGGCATGGTGAACGAATCGATTCAGGGAATGAACATCATCCAGGCGTTTGGCCGCGAAAAAGATACACAAAAGGATTTTGAAAAGCTGAATACAGAGCATTTTACCTTCCAGAATAAACTTTTGAGCCTGAATTCACTGACCTCACATAATTTAGTGGGGGTACTGAGAAACGTGGTCTTTGTTTCCTTTATCTGGTATTTCGGTGGAGAATCGCTAAATGCATCATCTGTCATTTCACTCGGGATGCTTTATGCATTTGTAGACTACATTAACCGACTGTTTCAGCCGGTGCAGGGTATTGTTAATCAGTTGGCCAATCTGGAGCAGGCTCTTGTTGCAGGTGAAAGAGTCTTCAAATTGCTTGATGAAAAGGGCATTGATATTAGTGATAATAAAATATCCCGCTATAAAGGGGATGTGACATTCGATCATGTACACTTTGGCTATAAAGAGAAGGAATATGTCCTGAAGGATTTAAATTTTGAAGCAAAGCACGGAGAGACAGTTGCGCTGGTTGGCCATACCGGATCAGGGAAAAGCTCAATCATGAATCTTCTCTTCCGTTTTTATGATTGCCAGAAAGGCAAAATTATGGTCGACGGAAGGGATATAAAACAAATTCCAAGGCAGGAACTTCGCAAACATATGGGCATCGTCCTGCAGGATCCTTTTTTGTTCACAGGGACCATTGCTTCCAATGTCAGTCTTGATGACCCCGAAATAACGCGTGATAAAGTGGAGAAAGCTCTGAAGGATGTAGGAGCTGATAAGATTTTTCAGCATCTTGGAAAAGGCTTCGATGAGCCGGTTATCGAGAAGGGAAGCACGCTCTCCAGCGGGCAGAGGCAGCTTATTTCCTTTGCGCGCGCACTAGCTTTTGACCCGGCCATCCTGATCCTCGATGAAGCAACATCAAGTATCGATACGGAGACAGAATTGATTATCCAGGAAGCCATGGATGTGCTGAAAAAAGGGAGAACCACTTTTATTATCGCCCATCGGCTGTCGACGATCCGAAATGCTGATCAAATCCTCGTTCTGGATAGAGGTAAAATAGTTGAAAAAGGAAACCATGATGAATTAATGGATCAAAAAGGTAAATATTGTAAAATGTATCAGCTCCAGCAAGGATCAACACTTGCAGGATAGCAGGGAAGCGCCGGATGGCGCTTTCTTTTTTCGGTTTTTTTAAATTGATATATGATGAGTATATCCACGAAAAAATTAAATTTATCCTCGGATTCTTCATTTTATCCCGCAATTGATATAAACATTTTGTTCAATTAATTTTCACTTTTCGGACACAAAATAGTACCCGGCAAAGAATTTCTGTTCAATCATTTCATGGTATTTTGATATTATCAAACATTTGGAGGAGATCAAATGGAGGAATTTTCTATTACTTTGGTGATTGCAAGTATTATGGTGCTTGGATACTTCATAGGATATACAATTGTAAAAGCATAGCTGCCGGCTTTAGCGCCCGGCAGTTTTTTTATTCCATTTTTTATCATTAAATTTTAAAAATAAGGGAAAAGAATAAATATGGATCATAGTGATTATTTAAGGAGGTATGAAATTTGGCTGATTTTAGAATTGAAAAGGATACACTTGGCGAAGTGAAGGTGCCTGCGGATAAATATTGGGGAGCCCAGACGCAGCGGAGCAAGGATAATTTCAAAATAGGTATTGAAAAAATGCCGATGGAAGTGATTTATGCTTTTGCTAAGGTAAAACGTTCAGCTGCAGTAGTCAACAATAAACTCGGGAAACTGTCTGATGATAAAAAGGATGCCATCACAAGGGCTTGTGATGAAGTTCTTGATCATAAGTTTGACAGTCATTTTCCTCTGGCTGTCTGGCAGACAGGGAGTGGCACACAAACAAATATGAATGTAAATGAGGTTGTCGCTAAAAAGGCAAATGACTTGCTGACCGAGAAGGGACTGCAAGAGATTAAAGTTCATCCGAATGATGATGTCAATATGTCTCAAAGCTCGAATGATACATTTCCGACTGCAATGCATATCGCAGCCTATACAGAGGTGGAGAAGAAACTGCTTCCATCATTGAAGGAATTAATAAAGACGGTCAAATTGAAAGAGGAGGCTTTTAAAACAATCGTGAAAATAGGCAGGACCCATTTACAGGATGCAACTCCCCTTACATTGGGCCAGGAGATCAGCGGCTGGCGTGCCATGCTTGAAAAGAATGTAAAAATGCTGACGGATGCAAAGCAATATCTGCTTGAATTAGCAATTGGCGGTACTGCAGTCGGTACTGGCATTAATGCAGATAAGTCATTTGGATCTGAAATGGCAAACGAAATATCCAGACTTACTGGCTATTCATTCCGATCATCTGAAAATAAATTTCAAGCCCTGACCAGCCATAATGAAATTGTTCATGTTCATGGCACATTGAAGGGTCTTGCGGCAGATTTAATGAAAATTGCCAATGATGTCCGCTGGCTCGCAAGCGGGCCACGCAGCGGAATTGGGGAATTATCGATACCTGCAAATGAACCTGGCAGTTCAATCATGCCAGGCAAAGTAAATCCGACACAGAGTGAAGCCCTTACGATGGTGGTTTGCCAGGTTTTTGGAAATGATGCCTCAATTGGATTCGCTGCCAGTCAGGGAAATTTCGAATTGAATGTGTTCAAGCCTGTTATTATCTATAATCTTCTTCAAAGCATCAGAATCCTTGCAGATGGCATGGCCTCTTTCAATGAAAATTGCATGATGGGACTGGAAGCTAATAAAGAAGTGATTAATGGCCATGTTGAGAGGTCACTAATGCTTGTAACCGCACTTAATCCGCATATAGGCTATGAAAAAGCAGCGGAAATAGCCAAACTCGCTTTCAGGGAGAATACAACCTTGAAAGAAGCAGCATTAAAAACAGGGTATATTACTGAAGAACAATATGAGAATTGGGTTGTTCCCGAAAAAATGATTTAATACAAATGGCCCTCCTTTCAAGTAGGAGGGCCAAGCCATATTTATTCAATTGTTATATTGCTTTATTAAAAAGAACCGCCGCCAAGCTGTTGTTCAGCCATTTGTACAAGGCGTTTTGTGATTTCTCCGCCAACAGATCCGTTAGCGCGGGAAGTTGTTTCTGCTCCAAGGTTTACACCAAATTCAGTAGCGATTTCGTACTTCATTTGATCAAGTGCCTGTGCTACTCCTGGTACTAGTAATTGGTTTGAGGAATTGCTTCTGCTAGATGATTGGTTGTTCATGTGATTTCCTCCTCGTAATATAAGTGTTGGTTTTTTGGTTGGGTTAGCTGGAATTGCACCAGCTCAAGGATTTTATCCTGCTCCACTGCCTGGCGTAACCCATCGTTTTTTTAGTGCGGGTGCTTGATGCCGCTGTGTTTACTCTCTATTATGTTTGATTTATAAGAGTTTATTCTTTTGAGAAAACGGGAATTTTTTCCTGAAGGGACTTACTGATTAGGAGTTTTACATAACACTGCTTAAACAAACAAACCATATGAAATATCACCTAAGTTAACGAAAGGGAGAGGATTGAAAATGGCCATATGCCCTGTCTGCAACGGGTTTGAGAAACTGGAAGCAACATGCAGCTCCTGTGGAAGCAGTATGGAGGACAGTGGAAGATTAATGGATTTTTACGATGATTACAGTGCCTATATGCCGATCGATCAGATGAAAATGGAAGATGGCTATCCCTGGGATTTTCAAAAGGAAGAATGTCCGCATTTGCTAAAGTGTCCATCATGCGGTCAGGATTCAGTAAAGTTTATCAAAGAGTAGAATGGAAATAGAAAATAGGAAGAGCCTTGCCCGCCCCCGAAATTTCAAGGGGGGAAACGCTGAAGCTGGACAGTATTAAAAAACCCCGTCATCGACGGGGCATCAATATTATTCTTTTTCAGAACGGATTCTTCTTTCATTGTCTGCATCAAAGAAATGGGCTTTGTTCATATCGAAAGCCAGCTCAAGGTTTTGGCCAGGCTTAATATCTGTGCGGGAATCCACTCGTGCAACAAAATCCTGGCTCTCGATGCTTGAGTAAATCATTGTTTCAGCACCAGTCAGTTCGGAAACGTCAATGCGGGCATTAATTTTTGAACCCGCAGAAGCATCAATAAATACTGGCTCATCGTGAATGTCTTCTGGGCGAATGCCAAGGACGATGTCTTTGCCTGTATACCCTTGTTCACGAAGAACTTTCATTTTACCCTCTGGGACAGCAATCTGAGTTTTGCCAATTACAAATTTGCCGTCTTCAAGCTTTCCGTTGAAGAAGTTCATGGCAGGTGAACCAATAAATCCGCCTACAAATACGTTTTCAGGCTTCTCATAAACTTCTTTCGGTGCGCCTACCTGCTGAATCACTCCATCTTTCATAACAACCAGGCGGGTAGCCATAGTCATGGCCTCTGTCTGGTCATGGGTTACATAGATGGTTGTAGTTTGAAGACGCTGATGAAGTTTGGCAATTTCTGCACGCATTTGAACACGAAGCTTTGCATCAAGATTTGATAAAGGTTCGTCCATCAGGAATACTTTTGCATCACGGACAATCGCACGGCCCAAGGCTACACGCTGTCGCTGACCGCCTGACAATGCTTTCGGTTTACGGTCAAGATAAGGCTCCAGACCAAGAATTTTAGCTGCTTCCTTTACACGGCGGTCGATTTCGTCTTTTGGAAATTTGCGAAGCTTAAGGCCGAAAGCCATGTTATCGTACACAGACATATGCGGATAAAGTGCATAGTTCTGGAAAACCATTGCAATATCACGATCTTTTGGAGGGACATCGTTGACACGCTTTTCATCGATATAGAAGTCGCCTTTTGAAATTTCCTCAAGACCTGCAATCATACGGAGAGTTGTGGATTTTCCGCAGCCGGAAGGACCAACAAATACGATAAATTCTTTATCCTTTATATGAAGGTTAAAGTCTTCTACTGCTGTTACTTTATTGTCATAAATTTTATAAATATTATCGAGTTTTAATTCTGCCATCAGGTTAACCTCCCAGTATTCTTTATTTAATAACAGTTTAATGGATATTC
Source organism: Bacillus sp. NTK034 (assembly GCF_017303275.1). Taxonomy (GTDB): domain Bacteria; phylum Bacillota; class Bacilli; order Bacillales; family Cytobacillaceae; genus Cytobacillus. Next base: position 100,762 of record NZ_JAFKOJ010000001.1, read on the forward strand.
TGGTTTTCCCATATGGCCAAACTGCACAAAAAAGCTGAAAGCGTTTTTATGCAATGTGCTCAAATCATTTTTGTTCAACCAGCAAACAAGCTAAATAAACAGTCAGCGCATTGTTGAAATCTTTTAATTGAATGCCGGTTTTCTCTGTGAACCTATCCAGCCTGTATTGCAAAGTATTGCGGTGGACATACAATTTTTTTGCAGTTAATGAAACATTGGAGCTGTTCTGTAAAAAAATCTTTATGGTGTGCAGGAGTTCTGGGTCTTCTTCCAGTAGAGCAAGGCGTGAAAGCAGGCTCATTTTTAAATTCTCATCCAGACTCCCGGTGACAAGGGAGGGAAATAGCGTTTCAAATTTTAGCACCCTTTCGGCGGGAAGAAGAGAAGAGGCTTGCTCAAAAAAACGCTGTTCTTCTTTAAAATAATTGCGCAAATGTGCCTTTAGCCTATTCGGGATGCCGATATAAAAGGATGTTTTTACAAAAAAATCACTTTCAAAAGCGTTGGAGATCGCAAGGAATTCTTCATCGGCAAGTGGGTCGTTAGCTTCCTCAATGATGACTCCACTAGCTGCCCCGTTCCATAAGATCATTATTTCCCTTTCAAAAAAACCTTTAAAAGCAGCCTCCATATCCTCGCGGATCCATTCGCCCTCAGACATTTTAAATTGGACAAGCCTATACGGAACATCTTTTGCTAATGGTGGAAATTCCCCGTTTGAAAATAGGTATTGGAACCAGGCTTGGGCAGCGGGGGAATGGTGAATGGAACAGTCATGGAATTCAAATAAAGTTTTTAAGATCATCAGACTGTCCGCAGTTACCTCTTGAGATGGGATGCCAAGCCATTGGCCAGAATCCTCATGATGAAGCCAGTACATATCAGCATTAAAGCTAAAATCAGGTGTTTTATTTTCAAGCAGAGAACCCGGATATTGGTCATGTAATTTTTTTAACATATCATTACCCTTTAGTTTGATAAATTTTTGTGTTTCTTATATTATAGCAGTTATAATTTAATTGAAAAAATGAACTTAATCTGTGAATGTTTCTATAAAGTGAATTGAAAGTGTAAGGGGGGAGACTCATGGAATATACACCGGAGATGAAAAACCGCTTGAAGAGGCTGGAAGGGCAGGTACGGGGTGTTATCCGAATGATGGAAGAAGAAAAACACTGCAAGGATGTTGTAACGCAATTATCTGCTGTCCGTTCTGCTGTTGACCGTGCAATGGGATATATTGTTGCTAAAAATCTGGAGACATGCATTCGGGAAGCTAATGACGAAGGCAAAAATGCGGAGAGTGCAATCCAGGAAGCAGTGAATATGATTGTGAAAAGCAGATAAATAGAAAAGCGGAAGGCGCCTGGATTCAGATGCCTTCCGCTTTTCATATTACTCTGCTTCATATGGAGGTTCTTCCTTATGCAGTTCCCTGGCCTGTTCGATATTAACATCATCACCGCGTCCATGAACGGAGCCTCCAGAAAGACCTTCGTTTATAATTCTGTCTATATCCATATAAGCTTTGTCCCTGCCTTCATAGGTCATGTCCTCTGAAACCTGGCGTTTCTTATCCATGTTTGAATCGCTCCTTTATATGAAATATCCTGGCGGGATTATTTTTCCAAAAGAGCTGTAGGGTCATGCATGAATCCTCCAACTTTTTCTCATTCATACACATGAAATAACATTAACTCATGTATCTGGGATTTTAAGTCTTCCTCCTGGGCAGCAGGGTCTCCGGATGTCCATTCAATTTTTCCGTCAGGATGATAGATGCCAGTCATTTTTTGCTTTTTAAAATAAAAAGAAAATGTCCATCCCGGCAATTGTTTATTTTCATATAAAGGTTTGAACTGAAAGTGTGACAGCATTAGGATTCCTCCAGATGTTGTAATATCCCGTTTAATGTTCATGATAAGGGGAATGGAATAGATGTAGAAACATTTTAACATTAAAAGGAGGCAAAGATGATGAAAAGAAACAATAAATTTATGATGTCAGCCATGGCACTTGGAGCAGCTTATTTAATGAGAAACCCTGAGGCACGCCAAAAGATTAAAGACCAGTTTAAATCATTCTCCGGAAGTGCCTCAAAAAAAGAGAAAGTGAAGACAGCGAAAAGCCCTGTAACGACTTATTAATCCTTTTGCGGTTTTGGAGTGGCACTTGTGAAAAATCGCATAAAAATAGCCGCACGCTATGGGTGTACGGCTATTTTTATTTGTCTGTTAGAAACCCGCCAGCGAGAAAAATAAGCGGGTCAGCTCATCAATTCTTTTTTCTTCTATCCAAACTTCATCAAAACTCATTGGTTTGGAATTTATTTCATAAATCACATAAGTGCCCTGGTCAGTTAACCCTGCATCAATAGAGTATTCACCATAAAAACCTTTCGTCTTTTCAAGGAGCTTTCCTGCCTCCGCTGCTGCAGTATGAATAAACTCATCATGTTCTTTCGTACGGACATTTTCATAAGGAATAATTACCCCGCCATTTGGAATGTGCGTTGTAATATCCTGTTCCTTAGACTGCCTGATGCCAATTCCTGTTACAGAATAATTGCCTTCGCTGAAGTGAGCCAGAATTCTAAAATCAAATCGCTTGCCATCAATTCTGGCTGGGCTGATCGCTTTCTGTGCCAAATAAGGTTTATTTGCCAGGAGAATATCCCATTGGTTCCAAAAAATATCATAATCTGCGTAGCTGAATGAATCGTGCAGACCTTTCATTTTTATTCCTTTTCCCAGCTGGCTTAAATGGTATATCCCTTTGCCTTTGGAACCGTTTGCTGGCTTTAAGTATACATTATTATATTTGCGGATAAAGTCCTTAAGTTCTTTTGGACAAGACACAAGAATGGTTTCAGGAATATACTCCTGCAAGGGAGGATAGTCCATTAATAGCTGGAAAACTTCGAATTTGTCCAGAAATCCCGGGTTGAAAAATGGAATATTATGCTCCTTAAAAAAACGGCTCGCTTTATGAAAGGCTTCTGTTTTTTCAATTTTCCGGAAAGGTACCCTGTTATAGACAAGATGCGGAAGAGGGCATCTTGCCTCAATCCACTTATCCTGCCGGACAGAATAAATATAGCCGTTCACAGAATTCTCCTTCAGGTCTTCTGCCGTAAATACAAAGGAAACGCCATTTTGCTGAAGTATGTTTTTCTGCAGTGCCTTAAATAAGGGGCCATTGCCGGCGATAGACTGGTCCTTTCCTTTTCCGGTCAGAATGCCTATCACCGGTCCTGCATTATCGCTTTGCATTGTCAATGAAAAGGGAATCGAATTTAGTTCCGCCTGCGGACTTATGGTGCTTAAAGGTTGCGGATCTCTTCCCAGGGTACAGCTGGTGCTGCTGAACCACTTCCTGCTGGCCCAGTCATAATAAATCTTCATCTGTACATTTCCTGAGGTTTCATAATGGATGCTTCGGCAAGGAAGACTGCAAATGAAAGCGAAAGCTTACGGGTAAGAAAATCGAACTCACGGAGCTGAGGGTGTTTAAATATAGATCTGCCAGGCTTGGAGTTTGCTTCGAAAAGCCACACGTGGCCATTTCGGTCCAATCCAAAGTCAAAGCCAATTTCACCGATAATTCCTTCCATGCTTCGTTCCAGGGCCTTGCTGATTTTTAGTGCCGCCTCACTCAGCTTTTCCACTGCTGCTGCTTTTTCAGCATCCGATTCAAACACTTCTTCCAGGGTTTTTATTTCGCCGCCGCTCTTAACATGGGTTGTAACACTGCCAGGTCCCGCCATTTTTGCAGCTGCAGCTGTTACTTTCCATTCCCCATTCTCATCTTTATTCGTATGAATCCTGAAATCAATAGTCCTCTGCTCATAACGGAGCAAATGGATTCCCTGCTGAACAAGCATTCGGCTTAAACTCCGCCCTGCAAAAATATTCCCCATCAAATTTTCCAGGCTGTTAAACTTTCTCAGCCGGTTGTCATCCCGCACTCTATATCGGCAATAATAATGACCATCCTTTTTATCATAAATAATTTGATGAATACCAAGGCCCAGGCTTCCATTAATCGGTTTTAGGAAAACATGGCCATAATCAGCCAGCATTCTTTCAATGACAGAAAATGAAGAAAAAGGGTGGGTTTCCGGCAAATAGTGATTAATATCATCATCGTTCTGCAGTCTTTCATAAACATCCAATTTATTAAAGAAACCAGGATTATACCAGGGAATTAAATAGTCTCTCTGCAGACGGTCACGAACTTCTTTAAGTTCAATCCTTCTTTCGCTTTTTCGATTGGGAAGCCGATCGTATACCACATTCGGAAAAGGCACTTCAAAGGTTTCCCATCCTTCCTCATGATAAAAAAGCCCCCTGATTGTTCTTTGTTCCCAGTTGATATGCTGGTCACCGAACAAATACGGAATTGCTCCAACCGTTTTTTTGACTGAAAGCAGTTTGGCAAAAAATAGGGTCCGATCCCCGACTGGCCTCAAAGGAAAAGAGGTGAATCCTGATGTGAAGATTCCTACGAGCGGGCCGAGGTACAGTGTCCCCTTATTGGCAAATGCATGCAGAGGAATCTTAAGGTCAGGAAAATGCAGTGCATCTGCCAAACCTTTACTTATGATGATGGAGTTTTTCTTTGTTTTCTGAAGTAAGAAAGCGGCATCTGCAGAATGTGTGCCAAAGGCCAGTTTCGTCAAATGAGTATGAAGGTTAAGCTCATTCGGAATATAAACTGTTTTGGAGGCTGAATCGGAAATTTCAATTTGATATTGTTTTCTCATGATTCGTTCTCCTTTCCAATTCCTTATTGGCTGCCAGGAATTTGGCATAGTGAAGGGGAGCAGTATATAGTTCTTCCTTCTTTTCAGGCTGGCTGTTTAGGATGGTTTTTCTGCCTGGTTTTGAGTTGATATCCAAAATCCAAATAGAGCCGTTGTTTTCCACTCCTATATCGATTCCCATTTCAAATAGCGGAGGAAGCTTTCGTTCAAGCGCAGCGGGAAGTGTATTGATAATGTCATTAAGCTCATCGCAAAGAAAACTCCTCAATGAAGATGGGTATTCAGTAATCCAGTCCTCAAAAGAAATGTTGATTCCGCCCGTGCTTAAATTGGAGACGATGCCGCCATTTCTGCCCGTCCGAATGCCCCGGCCAAGTTCCTTCCAGGTGCCATTCCTGTCCTTTTGAAGCAAAATTCTTATATCAAAGGGCTGTTCTTCCTTGTTCGATAGATTCACATATGGCTGGAAGAGGTACTGCCGTTTTGCGGTCAGGCTATTAAGCCAGCTCGCTGCCTTTTCAGCGCTTTCAAAGCTGTGGGTAACCTGAGTATTCTTTTTATCTGTTTTAACAAGAATGTTTTTGCCGGTTTTCTCAATATAATAGATTCCGTGCCCCTGTGAGCCGCTTGCGGGTTTTAAGATGAGGGGATGATCAGGCAGGAGGCTGCCTATGAACCTGTCGGCGCCAGTAAAGGGTGTTGTGTTTAGCAAATAGGGTGAAATGTTTGTGCAGGACAGGATTTCATATAATTCAAGCTTATTAGGCAAGCCGTAGCCAAGGAATTGGATGTCATTTCTTGCCTTGAGCCAATTCACGATGGACATGCATTGTTTTGAGTGGGAATCATTTCCGTAAAAACAGCGGTCATAAAGGATTTCGGGCACTGTAAATTCTGCTGGCTCCCATCCGCTTGAAGCAGGGTTAAAGAAATCACCTGTAATTCTTTCTGTAATAGGATTGATATCTGAAGGCACAAACCGGCAGCAGTTAATATTACATTCATTAGCTCTTTTGGCCAATTCCATAAAATATGACTGTTCACTCCGTTTATTCAATGTCATGATTCCGAATGAAAGCATGTTGTAATCCTCCTCTTTGGATGAATGATAAAGCCGTTGCATATTCCATCAGTGCCTTGGCTGAGGGCCTTACTCTTTTTTCTTTGTCTTCGAAATTTTTGGAGGGCTTAGAATTCACTTCGATGATCCATAGTTTTCCATTTATATCTAAACCAATATCAATTCCGAGTTCTCCGACAAGCCCTTCGCATTTCTGGCTGATAATCATTGCTGTTTCAAGTGCAAGCTCCTTCAATAATGCCAGCTGCTGAACCGCTGTTTTCTGATCAGACAGCATCGAGAAAATTCTTAGAGGTTTCATGATTTCCCCGCCTCTTGCAATGTTTGAAACAAATTGCTGCTCAGCTGAAACCCTTGCAACTGCAGAAGTGGCTTTCCAGATATCCTGAAAATTTTTGTGGCAGAGCACACGGAAATCAAGCTGCCTGTTATTATAGGTTTGCAGAGGGATGGCCTGCTGGGTAAGGAAAATTGTATTCTTTTGGTATTGCTGGAACCAATGTGAAAAGCGGGTATAATTTTTGAAAGTGAGTGTATTCTCTCTGCCTTTTCCGGTCGATAGTTCTGTCATGATTTCTTCGCCATATAAACTCAGTCTGATAATATTCCGGCCCTGGCTGCCGTGTATGGGCTTAAGGAATATTAATCTGTGTCTGGCCAGCATATCCTTGATGGTTTGTTCATCTGCTATGGCTGAATCAGGAAGATAAGGCTGCATATGATCCTCAGAAAAGAGAAGGTTATGAACTTCCTTTTTTGATAAAAAACGGTCATTAAACACAGGGATGTTATATTTTATTAGGCTGTTTTTAAATGATTGAAATGCGGAACTTGCTTCAAGCATTCTGGAGTGAATCCGGTTATAGATTACACTCGGCAAAGGAACCGGACGTTTTATCCACTTTCCATTTTGCAGGCAGTACCCTTGCAGACTGCCTTGAATGAAGTCCTGAAAGTGAAACACATAAAAAAATCCCCCCATATTCGAAACAACCTCATGCAATTCATCGCAAAAAGAATGAATAGAGCGGAAGTCAGGCTCTTCGCCGCTATCATTGAAATCTGTCATCAGCCCTATAATCGGTCCGGCAGTAATAGTAAAGTCCTTTCTGGAGTAACTGGCAACGAAATGGAGTTCTTCTATTGGCAAGCAGCATTCCTGAAAAAGCAGATCACTGACAATAACTTCATCTTTCGTAATGTTTGCTCCTTCAATGGTTATCTGAATGGTGTGCTTGCCGATCCGCAGCAAATGTGGCATATGCAGATCAATATTCCAATAATGGACGAGAGAATGGCTAATTTGAATGCGAAATTGATTTTCCTGAAACTTCTTTACCGGAACAATCGTAATAGGCAATAAAGAAACTGACATGATCATTCCTCATTTGCTTATCTTTATTTGAGCCTATTCTGGAAAGCCGAATGCAGGGTGCAAAATGAATGCTGAATTTTACCTGCGGCAGAAAGTGCAAAACTCCCATTGATGAAGTTTTCACTGTATAATGAAAAAATAGGCAAAAGCTGATACCATATCGTATGTTCTGGGCAATAAAATGGTGCGTCTGGAGAGGCGCTTGTAACTTAAGGAAGGTAGAGATGAGAATGGAAATTGCAATAACAATAATATTGATGATGTTAATAGGAGCTCTCATTGGCGGGTTTACTAATTACCTGGCTATTAAAATGCTCTTTAAACCTTATAATGCTGTTTACATAGGTAAATGGAAGGTTCCATTTACCCCGGGGCTGATTCCTAAACGAAGGGATGAAATGGCTGATCAGATGGGTAAGCTTGTTGTTAACCATCTTTTGACACCAGAAAGCATCAAGAAAAAGTTCATCAATGCTCAATTCCAGCGTGATATGACTGGGCTGGTTCAAAAAGAGCTTGAAACTATCCTGCTGTCGGAAAAATCAGCAGAGGACATTCTTGAAGCGTTTGGAATCGCGGATGGGCAAGCGAAAACAGAAAACCGCATTAACTTATTGATTGAGCAGAAATATGAAAAAATCATTAGTGAATATCGCAGCCGCCCCCTTAAAGAAGTTATCCCTCAGGCTCTTTTGGATAAAGTGGATGAAAAAATCCCGGCAATCAGTTCAACGATCCTTCAAAAGGGTATTGATTATTTTTCCAGCATTGAAGGAAAAATGAGAATACAAAGAATGGCAGATGATTTTGTCCGTGAACGCAGCGGCATGCTGAGCAACATGCTGCAGATGTTCATGGGGAACATCAATATTGCAGATAAAATTCAGCCGGAAATCATAAAGTTTTTAAATAATGAGGGAACGTCGGATTTGATTACAACCCTTTTAAAAAATGAGTGGAGTAAAGTTCTTGAAATGGAAGCTGCAGTTATTGAAGAGCAGCTTGAAAAAGAACAGATTCTTTCAGTAATAAAGAATATGACCCATAAGGTCATTAATCTGGAAAATATATTTAAAAAGCCTATTTCATCTTTTATGGCCCCTTATAGGACTGTATTAATAGATGAACTGGCTCCTAAAAGTGTACAGATGCTTTCTGATTGGCTTTCAGGAAAAACTGAAATGTTCATGGAAAGACTTCGTCTCGCTGAAATTGTCCGTGAACAGGTCAGCAATTTTTCGGTGGAACGACTGGAAGAAATGGTCTTTTCCATAATAAAAAGCGAGTTAAAAATGATTACTAATTTAGGGGTCCTCCTTGGGGGGATTATCGGGCTCATTCAGGGATTTATAGCCATATTGATTAATTAAGGGTATCGCCTCGCGTTTACTTTCATAGTTTGTTATAGTGTAGTGGATGTTCAAAATGGGGAAGATGGATTTTCCTTTTGAACGAGAATCGGAAGGAGTGTTTTTTATGGCGGTAAATTTATATGATTCAGCCTATGAATTAGAAAAAGCGGTGCGGGAAAGCGATGAATATAAGGCTCTAAAACAAGCATACGATGATGTAAATGCAGATCCGTCTGCAAAAGCAATGTTTGATAACTTCCGTAAAATCCAGATGGAACTTCAGCAAAAACAAATGATGGGCCAGGATATTACACAGGAAGAAGTAGAACAGGCTCAAAAGACAGTCGCACTTGTACAGCAGCACGCCCAAATCTCAAAGCTTATGGAAGCAGAGCAGCGCATGAGCATGATGATTGCAGAAATGAACAAAATTATCATGAAGCCTCTTGAAGAGCTTTATGGTGCAATTGAATAATTAGCATTGGAAGACTCCCGGAATTGATTCGGGGGTTTTTTTATAAGAACAAGCATTATCCATATTAAACTTGACGAGGTTTGGGTACCTTTATGATAGATGTTGATTTTTCAGTAAGGGGGCTGCAATTTGAAAAAAGCCATTTTTCTTGACCGCGACGGCGTTTTGAACGAGGTTTTATCTGACAGGGTAAAATTCGTTAACAAGCCTGAGCAGTTATATTTACTTGAAGGGGCGGCAGAAGCTGTGGCAGAGCTGACCAAAGCAGGATATGAAATCTTTGTTGTAACCAATCAGGGAGGCGTGGGGCTTGGTTTTTTAAAAGAAAGAGAGCTAAGGAGAATCCATGAAAGGCTGCAGGAGCTTGTTGCAGAAATAGGCGGTAATATTAAAGAGGTGGCCTATTGTCCTCATAAACCGAAAGCAGGGTGCCAATGCCGCAAGCCAAATGCAGGGATGCTGGTGGATTTGGCGGAAAGGCACAATCTTGATCTGTCTGAGAGCATTATGGTAGGCGATCACGAGCGGGATATTGAGGCTGGCAAGAAGGCTGGCTGTAAAACTGTTTTTATCGGCTCTGATCCAACTAGTGCAGATATCCAGGCTTCATCACTTTTTGAGGCAGTGGAAGATATTTTGGAAATGCTTAAATAGGAGAGTAAAAAACCGCTTCCGGGATTGGCTGGAAGCGGCATTTTATTTAACTATGATTGCCTGGAAGGACTAGCGTGCTCCGCCAAGCTGCTGCTCAGCCATTTGCACCAGGCGCTTTGTGATTTCTCCGCCTACTGATCCATTTGCTCTTGAAGATGTTTCCGGGCCAAGGTTCACACCGAATTCTGTTGCGATTTCATACTTCATTTGATCAATTGCCTGGCTGACTCCTGATACTAAAAGCTGATTAGAATTGCTGTTTCTTGCCATGTAAATCATCTCCTTTGGTGTAGTTTTCTTGATTGTTACACTCATAGCTTTAGGAGAGAAAATAAGATTTATTCATAGGGGTGCATGGTAAATTAAGGTATTTTTTGCGTTGTGAATAGGCTTGAAAAAGTTTTACGCACATAAATTGGCTCTATGTGCACAGAAAAAAAATATGCGCACATAGACAACACTCAACTATTAAAGTTCGCCATTATAAAGCTGAAGAAACCCGAATAGCCACGAAATATAGGCACTTGCCAGCACTGCTATTATAAAAAAGGCGAAATATGCCCAATCCTTCCAGGAAACAGTGATTTTATGATAGAAATCCCGGTTTCTATCTCCGGTAAACCCTTTAGATTCCATCGCCATTGCCGTTCTTTCAGCTTTACGGATTGCTCCGGCAAGAAGAGGAACTGAATACCTCTTAAGTTCTGCCATTTTTTCCGAAAGTGTCCGGGCTTTGGGTACTCCCCTGATCCGGTGGGCGCTTCTGATAATTTCAAACTCTTCTTTCATTAATGGAAGAAACCGATAGCCTGCCATGATTCCATATGCAAGCTTCGGAGGGAGCCGGCATTGCTGCATGAGACTGAGCAGGAATTCTGTCGGCTTAGTGGTTAAAATGAACAGAAGGGACAGCGAGGTAAAACTTAAAACCCTCATTCCAAGTGAAAGGGCACGCTGAAAGCCCTCCTCAGTCAATGTGAAGATTCCCCATGTCCATAGGATAGTTTCTCCTTCAATAGTTTTTGAAAAAATCAGAGCTGACCAAATATATATTATAGCCATGAAGATAAATGGCGAGAAAAGCAAAATCCATCTTTTGAAAGAAACCTTACCGAAAATGAAGGTAGCTCCTGCAGTCACCACTAAGGTCAGAAAAGGAGTTACCGGGTCAAAGAAAATTGATAAAATCAATACGCAGACTACCACCGTCAGGGCTTTTATGCTTGGGTTAAATTCATGTAAGAGCAAGCTTTTTCCTCCCTTCCACAGCCCCTATTTCGTTCCTGAGTTTTTCTGAGTAAGGAGCCTTTAGAGAAGCAACCTTCATAATCTCATGTTCCTTCCACAATGAATCAGGCAACCCCTCGTAAATTTTCTCTCCATCTGAAAGGATAATCACTTTATCAGCATAGGAATGCAGGATTTCCATGTCATGAGTGATCATCAACACGGAGCCTCCGCTCTGAATCTTTGTTTCCAAAAGCCCCATAAGCTCCGCAGAAGTCCTGGCATCCTGTCCAAATGTCGGTTCATCAAGGAGCAGCAAATCCTGTTCATTCACAAGCATTGATGCAACACTAAGCCGCCGCTTTTGTCCCTGGCTTAAGGAAAAAGGATGTATGTCAGCATGCTGAAGCAGGTTCACTTGGTCCAGAACAGCTAGAACCATTTTTTGTATATCGGCATCTGGTATGCGCTGAATTTTTAAACTGAAGGCAATTTCATTATAGACAGAATCTGCAATAAATTGGTGCTCGGGATTCTGAAAAACGTAACCTAATTTTAGCCTTAACTCTTGTTCCTTCCAATGGGAAAGGGAGCGGTCATTAAAAAGAATATTGCCTTTGGATGGAGCATATAATCCTGCCAGCAGTCTGGAAAGCGTTGTTTTTCCTGATCCATTTGAACCGGCTATTGCCACAAATTCACCTTTTTTAACCGAAAAACTAATATTTTTAAGCAGATCCTTCCCATCTTTATAAAAAGAAAGATTCTCTGCGGTTAGGATGACCTGTTCTTCAAAGCCTTGATGAATAGTCTTCCTTTTATCTAAAATATGAAGTGAAGCATAGGGATTTACAAATCCAGCAATTAATTCCCGATCAGTTAACGGAAGTTTTTCCCCTTTGTAAATCCCTGCTTTTTTTCCTAATAGGCCGGCTCTTACCGGGCTTGGCAGCCAGATACCCTCAAGCAGAAGTTCTTCTGCATACTTATCAAAGCAGTCGGCAGTGCTTCCATTAAATAAAATTTCGCCATCCCGGTTTAGCACCAAGCAGCGGTCGGTCAAATCAATCCAATCATCCAGCTTGTGCTCAATTATTAGAAGGGATAAGGATTGCTCCTCTTTAAGCTCTTTGATGATGCGGGTAAGTTCATAGCTTGAAGCCGGGTCAAGGTTTGCTGTCGGTTCATCCAAAATCAGGATATCCGGTTTTAATGACAATACACATGCGAGTGCAAGTTTTTGCTTTTGTCCCCCCGAAAGGGTGTGGATTAAGGCATGCTTAAATGGCAGAAGATGAACAAGTTCCAGTGCTTCATCAATCTTGTTCTCAATTTCTTCAGGAGGTGTTTTCATATTCTCAAGTCCGAATGCCAGCTCTTCTTCAACTGTTGTCATGCAAAACTGGCTTTCTGGATCCTGAAACACAATGCCGATGTGCCGATTAATTTCACCAGGCCGGAATTCCTCCAGCATTTTTCCCTTGAAAGAAATGGTGCCTTCCAGTTCTCCATCAATGGCTTCCGGATACAATTTATTTAAGCAGAAAGCAAGCGTACTTTTTCCGCAGCCGCTGGGGCCCAATAATAGAACAGCTTCCCCTGGATAAAGACTAAAATTCAAATTCTTAAAAACAGGATTCTTCTCATCTTCATGACGGAAGGACAGCTGTTCTGTTATTAATAGAGGCTGGCTATACTGTAATGCCATTTTCCGATTTTCCCCTTTTCAGCTCTTTTCCTATAGGAAAGCTGTTTAATGCACCAGTTTTTGCAAGACTCTCACTGAGCCATTTCCCCAGCAATCCGGCAAGCAAAGCGCCGCTAATCAGTCTCACGAAAAACATGGCAGCTACATAACCGGGTGAGAGGGCTGCATAGCCTGAAATGAAATAGCCCCAAATAAAGCTTGTAACAGAAGAGCCCATGCCGGCAGCAATTAAAACCCATGTCCGGTAGTTGTTCCATTTTGTTGCCGCAAACACCGCCTCTGCTCCAATCCCCTGTATCATGCCTGAAAGAATCAGGCGAGGGCCTACTGCATTGCCAATCATGACCTCAATGGCTGCAGCGACGGTTTCCGATAAAAAGGCGGCTCCGGGTTTTCTGATTATGTACGCTGCGATGATTGAAACAATAAACCAAATGCCAAAAATCAGATCATAGCCGATTAAGCCAAACATCCCATATAACACGTTCCCAAATTGCATGAACACCAGGTATACAACTGCAAACACAACAGCGAGTACAGACAGGACAATGACCTCACGAAGTTTCCATTTTTCGAGCATATTACACAGCCCCCTTCTTGGAAGGACTGTTCGCAGACATATTCACTGTCATGACAATATGAGTAGAATCGCTTTTCTTACAGCTTTGGAATGCATCTTCCAGCGTTTTAAAAACAGCATGTGCATCTCCATCTAATCTTGAAGCATAATGGACACCTTCAGTAAATGTTCCCTGATCCTTTGCGAGCTCGACCTGTTCCATAATGACGTTCATGTATGAAGGAATCCCCATCGGATACAGTGCGAACTGTACAGCGACTTCCTGGCTGATTCCAGCAGATTTATTTTCATTCGCCTTCTCTTCATTTTCAGCAAGATAAGCATCTCCGGCAGTATCCCCAGGGCAGCCATTTGAAAATGTGCCGTTAAATACCACATGATCACCATGCTTAGCAGCTTCAAGATAAATAGCTTTGACCACATCAAAAACATGAATGGATCTGCCGCGCACACAAGTGCTCACATCATCTGTTTCCATCCATACCTTGCTTGTATCCACTTCTTTTAGAGCAGATAAAATAACATCCACAAACCTGTCAGTCATTGGATAAATCGAAAACCTGCACCCTGTAATCTCACTTGTTCCGCATAGAAAATTTTCCTGCATCTTTCCATCCTCCTAGTTTAGTTTTCATGAAAGGCTATTTTCGCAAGGTTTGTTGCTTTTTGTATATGATTTACTGAGTTGATTGTAGCGGAAGGTGCGAGACTCCTGCGGGAGTAGCGGGACAGGTGAGACCCCGCAGACGCGCAGCGTCGAGGAGGCTCACCGCCCGCCCCGCGGAAAGCGAGCAGCCTGGAGCGGAAATCAACGGACAATATTAATAAGCGAAAAACAACAATTTACACGAAAAGAGCCTAATGAAAATAAAAAACTGCATTCCCATAAGGAAATGCAGTTGAATGATATCAATACACTAGAAATGATAGCCGTTCACCTGCACTTCCCCACGCTGGTATTATCCAGATCGGGTGATAAGAGTCAGAACGGATTGTTCTTCTCAGCCAAAAAGCTCCCCTAGTGCAAAATAAGATATGCAGTTTTTATTGACTCCATCTTAATACGGAGCATCCAAATTGTAAATGACTAATTTATAATTCTTTAAATCATTTGATCTATGAAAACAGACAAACGCCTTCACTAACACAGAAAAGCTATAAAAAATTTCTGCATTGTCCATGTCATGTTCTATTCCAATCCTTCCCTTCATAAAAGTGTAATAGGACAATTTTACACCGAGAAGAGGGGGGCAAATTGGATGATATACAGAATGCTTGCTTTAAATATTGACGGAACACTACTCCAATCAAATGGAAGACTTCATAAATCAACAAAAGAAGCCATTGAATATGTGCAGCAAAAAGGAATTTATGTAACACTTGTCACATCCAGAAGTTTTCCATCCGCGAAAAAAGCGGCCAAAGCATTGAAAATCAATTCTTTACTGGTCACACACAGGGGGGCTTATATTGCAGCTTCTCAGGAAAAGCCGATATATGTAAAAAGGATACAGGAAGATGAAACGTATGAAATCGTGCGCCTGCTTGAAGGCTTTACCTGTCAAATCAGGCTGGTGCACGAAAAATATTCCCTTGCCAACAAAACCAAGCTAAATACCAATATGCTTGCTAAAACGGTTTTTACAACCGGGGATCCCATTTTTTACTCGCAGCAATTTGTGGATTTATTAAGTGACACCATTCTAGATGAGCCGGTCACGCCGCCAAAAATTGAAGTGTATTTTGAAGATAAAGGAGACCTTGAGGATGCCAAGGCAGCCATTAGGGGCATGTTTGAAAATGTAGAAGTCATTAAGCTGGGTGATCTGCGGATGGATATCGTTCCTGCCGGAGTTTCAAAGCTGAATGGTTTGCTTTATTTATGTGAACATCTCGGAATATCCCGAAACCAAATGGTCGTTATAGGCGATTCGGCAGATGACCTGGAAATGATTGAAGCCGCCGGTCTCGGTGTGGCTATGGGAAATGCCCCTGCAGAAGTAAAAAAAGCAGCCGACTGGCTGACCCGATCCAATAACCAGAACGGGGTAAGCTACATGGTTAAAGAACATTTCCGGAAGCAGCATCCAATTGATTTTCTGAAGAAAATGAATCTATTAAAATAAAATCAATGAAAGAGAGTTCGATTAGGTAATCGGCTCTTTTTTTGCTTTGTGAAATTGCCAAAGGAGAAAGGAAGAAGAACCATAAATAATATAAGCAATCCATTAGGAATCATTCCGCCTATATTGACCTTGTTTCCCCATTTCTGTACACTAAAAGAAGTTTGTCAACATGAAAAATAGACACTTTACAGCTGCCGTCAAAAAAAGACATCGGCACATTTAATATATTTACTAAAAAAGGTGATCGATTTGAACATTTCAATTTTAGGTATACAGGATGAACGGTTCCATCGGCCGCTCCGGCTGATCGGGAACCTCTTTTTTGAAGAATGTGCAGTGTTGCTGGGTGAGAATGCTGCAGCTGATCTGACAATTAATTTTCAGCTTGAACATGGAAAGCACATTAAGGCCATTGCAGAGCTTTCTGATAAAGATGGAAAGAATCTTTCAGCGAATTTTGAGAAGGAATTCGTTCCGGCTGAGTCAGAAAAAGAGAATTTCAAACAAATAAAAAATGCAGTATCCCATGTATATCTGACTGTTTTGCAGGACTGGACAGGCATTACCCAGAAGTGGGGAATTCTGACTGGGGTACGTCCCACAAAATTGCTTCACCGTGCTATACAGCATCAGACACCTCTCCATGAAGCCCATCAGCAGCTGAAGGAAGAGTATTTGATTACAGATGAAAAAATCCAGCTTATGCAGAATATTGTAAAAAGGCAGCTTGCTGTCGTACCGGATCTTTATGACTTAAAAAATGAAGTCAGTATATATATTGGCATTCCATTCTGCCCGACAAAATGTGCGTACTGCACTTTTCCTGCATATGCGATTAATGGCAGGCAGGGTTCTGTCAACTCGTTCCTTGGCGGCCTGCATTTTGAAATGCGCAAAATTGGCGAGTGGCTGAAAGAAAATGATGTGAAAATTACTACTGTCTACTATGGAGGAGGGACTCCGACAAGCATTACGGCGGAAGAGATGGATATGCTTTATGAGGAAATGTATGACTCTTTTCCAGATGTAGAAAACATACGGGAGGTCACTGTGGAAGCTGGCCGTCCGGATACAATCACACCTGAAAAGCTTGAGGTGCTGAAAAAATGGAATATTGACCGAATCAGCATCAATCCTCAGTCCTATATTCAGGAGACCCTGAAAGCCATTGGCCGCCACCATACAGTGGAAGAAACCGTGGATAAGTTCCATTTGGCTCGCAATATGGGAATGAATAACATCAATATGGATCTGATTATCGGACTTCCTGGAGAAGGTGTGCCGGAATTTTCGCATACTTTGGATGAAACTGAGAAATTAATGCCGGAATCCCTGACTGTTCATACTTTATCCTTTAAACGAGCTTCGGAAATGACGAAGAACAAGCAAAAATATAAAGTTGCCGGGCGGGAAGAAATTGAAAAAATGATGGACATGGCTGAGGATTGGACAAGAGGGCATAATTACCATCCTTATTATCTTTACCGTCAGAAAAATATTCTCGGCAATCTTGAAAATGTCGGCTATGCCCTTCCGAATCAGGAAAGCATCTATAATATCATGATTATGGAAGAACAGCAGACAATCATCGGGCTTGGATGCGGGGCCTCCAGTAAATTCATTGATCCTCAGACTGGGAAAATCACTCATTTTGCAAACCCGAAAGATCCTAAATCGTATAATGACAGTTTTGAGCATTATGCAAACGAGAAATTGAAAATATTAAAAGAACTTTTTAATAAACACGAATCCCTGGCCGAATAGGCGGGGATTTTTTTAAAGTAAATATTTTAGAAAATTTAGAAAAATATTAAAGGAATTCCTGAAAATAAAGAGAATGAAATAGGTAATAAAGATCATAGAATTCTTTGAATCCAAATGTAAGCGTTTTCTAAAGAGGGGGAATTGTAATGATGATGCAAACACCTTTGACTATGACGCAAATGATAAAGCGTGCTGAAAAGTATTTTCCAAGGAAGACAGTTGTTTCAAGAACAGCCGGAGGAATTCAGAGATTTACATATAAGCAGATTGCAGAACGTACAAGGAAGCTGGCAGAAAGCCTGCAAAACATAGGAGTGGAAAGAGGGGACAAGGTCGGGACACTTGCGTGGAACCATCATCGCCACCTGGAGGCTTATTTTGCCATTCCATGCAGCGGAGCCGTCCTCCATACGATTAATATACGTCTGTCACCTCAGCATATTACTTATATAATTAACCATGCAGAGGATAAGGTACTTCTGATTGATTCTGATATTGTACCCCTAATTGAGAAGGTTAAGGATGAACTGAAGACGGTCAAGGCGTTCATTATTATGACTGATGAAGATGAATTGACGGAGACTTCTCTTTCGCCGGTTTATCATTATGAGACGCTTATCAATGAAGCAAGCGGTGCATATGAATATCCAGATGATCTGGATGAAAATTCGGCAGCTGGAATGTGCTATACCTCTGCAACCACAGGCAACCCAAAAGGTGTCGTCTATTCCCACAGGGGCATTGTCCTTCACAGTATGGCACTTGGAATGGCAGATAGTGCAGCGGTAAGCGAGAAAGATATCGCCCTTCCAGTAGTGCCGATGTCCCAAGTAAATGCATGGGGGCTGCCTTTTGCTGCTGTCTGGTTTGGAACGACTCTTGTGTTGCCGGGACCATATTTTACACCTAAGCTCCTGGCTGAACTTATCCAATCAGAAAAAGTCACCATAACGGCCGGAGTGCCGACAATCTGGCTCGGACTATTAAAAGAACTTGATGAAAATAAATATGACATGAGTTCACTCCGATCGGTTCTTTGCGGAGGATCGGCGGCACCAAAAGGCATGATTAAAGCTTTCGAGCAAAAGCACAAAATTCCATTCATGCATGCTTACGGAATGACCGAAACAAGCCCTCTTGTTGTTATTTCGACTTTAAAAAGCTATCAGGAAGAGTTGTCAGCAGAAGAGAAGCTGGACATAAAAGCCAGGCAGGGCATACTTGTACCCGGATTGGAAATGAAGATTGCCGGCAAGGATGGGGAAGCAGCATGGGACGGAAAGGAAATGGGGGAACTGGCTATAAGAGGTCCGTGGATTGCTTCTGAATATTTCAAGGATGAGCGGACAGATGAGGCGTTCCGTGATGGCTGGCTCTACACGGGTGATGTCGTAACCATTGATGAAGAAGGATTTATGAAGATTGTTGACCGGACAAAAGATTTAATTAAGAGCGGAGGGGAATGGATTTCTTCTGTTGATATCGAAAATGCCTTGATGGCTCATGAATCGGTATTTGAGGCAGCGGTTGTTGCTGTACCGCATGAGCAATGGCAGGAACGACCGGTGGCATGCGTTGTGCTGAAAGAGCCATTTAAAGGGCAGACAACAAAAGAAGAACTTTATGAATTCCTGAAGCCGCAATTTGCAAAATGGTGGCTTCCGGATGAAATTCTTTTCTTTGAAGAAATACCAAAAACATCTGTAGGTAAATTCCTGAAAATGGCATTAAGAGATCAGGTCCAAAAAGAATATACAGGTAATGCAAAGTAATAAGGACCAAGTACAGCATCCTTCTGCGGATGCTGTTTTTTAGTGCAGGTTTTGGAACGTTAAAACTTACTTAATTTCTGCTATAGTTTGGATTTACAGCAAAAACTTGAATAAGTGACAAAATTAAAAATTTTTAGATAAAACACTTTTTAAATATAATAATACTCTTTATAATAAAAGAAGCACAAAAAGGAGGGAAAGGATTTTGACAACAGACTTTGTAACTGATACTGTCAGCGTACAGCTTGATGGCCGAGTTGCCACAGTTGAGATGAACAGGCCGGAATCATTGAATGCATTGAATGTGGAAATGATTAAGGGGCTCTTGACTGCTATGAAGGATATAAGCCAAATGGATGATGTGGATATCGTTGTATTAAAAGGAAAGGGCCGCGCATTTTCCTCAGGCGGGGATATTAAAACAATGCTTTTGGAAACAAATGAAAGCGATTTCCCGGTGGTGATGGATTGCATCAACGAGCTGGTTGTAACTCTTTATAGCATGCCGAAGCTGACAATAAGTGCTGTAACAGGGGCAGCTGCTGGTCTGGGCTTAAGCCTGGCATTGGCCACTGATTATGTTTTGGCAGATAAGGGCAGCAAGCTTGCCATGAATTTTATTGGAATTGGATTAATTCCTGATGGAGGGTCGCACTTCTTCCTGCAGCAGCGCATTGGCGAGGATAAAGCTAAGCATTTAATCTGGGAAGGAAAAGTGCTGACTGCAAATGAGGCTTTACGAATGGGGCTGATTCACGAAATAGCCGAAGCTGAATTAAATACCGCTGTTGATGAAAAATTGAGCAAATGGCTTAACAGCCCAACTGAAGCAATGATTAAGACAAAAAAAATTCTTGCAGATAAAAACCGGCCGCTCCTGCTGAAAGTGCTTGAACTTGAAAAGCTCGGCCAGCATAAAATGAGGCAAACAGAGGATCACAAAGAAGGAATCCGGGCCTTCATTGAAAAAAGAAAGCCTGTGTTTAAGGGGAAATAATGACGGCAAGAAGAAAAAGCAAAGAGCTGAGCCCTTTGCTTTTTTGCTATCTATGAAACAAAATCAGCTTGCCGGCCGGAGAGGTGCAGCGGTGCGTTTTTTCATCCAATCCTTTTTCCTTAAGAAGGTTTTCTCCCATACTCTTTGCAGCGTCATCTGTAGCTGCCTGGAAGGATTCATCCAAAATCTTTTCTCCGTCCTGTTCAAATGCAGTTAGCTTGTACGTTTTCATAATAAGATACCCCTTTATTATAAAATTCAGATAGTTACTATTATTCTTGCATAGTTTTTATAAATGTGCAAAATATTTTTAAAAGAAATGCCGTAAATTAAAATGCTAAATTTTAAAAAATAGTGAACCTTTTTTATGTTATGTCCGTATTACCAATTAGGCAAAGGAGGAGTTCGATATGGCATTAGAGCTTGAACATGTAACAAAGCGTTTTGGTAAGTTTACTGCAGTTGATGATTTATCTCTATCTATTCCCGAGAGCGAGATGTTTGGGTTTCTGGGGGCGAATGGCGCCGGTAAAACGACTACCTTCCGGATGATACTGGGGCTATTGGATCCCAGCGGGGGAAAGATTACGTGGAATGGAAATCCAATCGATTATTCAACCAGTCCGCTGATAGGCTATCTTCCCGAAGAAAGAGGCCTATATCCAAAGCTGAAGGTCAAGGATCAGGTAGTATATTTAGCTAAGCTGAGGGGGATGGCAAAGCAGGACTGTTTAAAGGAATTAACATATTG
Organism: Bacillus sp. NTK034; assembly: GCF_017303275.1. Classification (GTDB taxonomy): domain Bacteria; phylum Bacillota; class Bacilli; order Bacillales; family Cytobacillaceae; genus Cytobacillus. Next base: position 121,389 of record NZ_JAFKOJ010000001.1, read on the forward strand.
GCTTGAGCGCTTTAAGGTTCCCGAATATGCCAATAAAAAAATTGAAGAACTATCAAAAGGCAACCAGCAAAAAATACAGTTTATTACTGCAGTTATACATAAGCCTAAGCTTTTGATATTGGATGAACCATTCAGCGGGCTGGATCCGGTGAATGTAGAACAGCTGAAGGATGCTGTACAGGATTTGAAGGATAGCGGCACAACGATTGTTTTTTCCTCCCATAGGATGGAGCATGTAGAAGAACTTTGTGAGCATTTATGCATCATGCAAAAAGGCCGGCCAGTTGTGCACGGGTCTCTAAAAGAAATTAAACGCTCCTTTGGCAGGAAGAATCTTGTTATCCATGCAGACTATAATTTAAGCTTTTTGGCAGATAGCAGGGGAGTGGTGAAAGCCAGACAGACAGCTGAGGGGATTCAGCTGCAGATTTCCGGAGAAGAAGCAGCTGAAGGCATTTTCAGGGAGGTTGCTGAGAAGGTTTTTGTCCGTAAGTTTGTACTGGAAGAGCCATCCCTGAATGATATTTTTATAGAAAAGGCTGGTGCTTCCTATGAGTAATTTTATGACTATCCTTCTTCATACTTATTTAAGCAAGCTGAAGACCAAGTCATTTATTGCAACAACTCTCATAACTGTGTTGATTGTTGCAGGGCTTGCCAACTTATCAAGCATTATTGATTATTTTAATAAAGATGATGTAGAAAGAGTTGCAGTGATCGATGAGACTGGTGTGCTGTTAACTCCTCTTCAGGAGCAAATGGATGCTCTAAATAACAAGATAACTTTAATTGCATACAAAGGGTCTGAGGCAGAAGGGGAAACTGCTGTTAAAGATGGAGATTATAAGGGGCTTTTACTGTTATCCTTTAGCACCGATGAGCTCCCTGAAGCGGCCTATAAAGCCAGAAGCATAGCCGATTCAGCCATCCCATCCGAATTGCAGGGCGGGCTGCAGCAGCTGAAAACACAAATGGCTGCCACCCAAATTAATCTTAGTCCAGAGCAATTAAGCAAGCTATATGAGCCGGTGCCTTTTGATAAGACTGCTCTTGAAGAAAACGCCAAAACAGAAGAAGAACTGAATCAGGCAAGAGGGCTTGTGTATGTTCTATTATTCATCATTTATTTTGCAGTAATCTTATATGCCAATATGATTGCCATGGAAGTAGCAACTGAAAAATCTTCCCGTGTCATGGAAATCTTAATATCCAGTGTTTCTCCAATCAAGCAGATGTTCGCAAAAATATTGGGAATCGGGCTGCTTAGCCTGACACAGATGGCACTTATTCTATTAGTAGGCTATTTTTCAGTCAAACAAAACCTTGATACGATGGAAGGCGGCTTTTTTGAATTCTTTGGCTTTGGAAACATTCCGGCTTCGACCATCGCTTATGCACTCATCTTTTTCATTCTTGGATATTTCCTTTATGCCACACTGGCTGCTTTTCTTGGTTCGCTGGTAAGCAGGATTGAAGATATTCAGCAGATGATTACTCCAATGACCATGATGGTTGTGGCAGGCTTTATGATTGCTATGTTTGGCTTAAGCCAGCCGGAAGCATCTTTTGTTACAATCACCTCTTATATTCCATTCTTCACTCCAATGCTCATGTTCATGAGAGTGGGGATGCTGTCACTGCCTGTATGGGAGCCAATTCTTGGAATCGTAATCCTTCTGGCTGCCATTATATTACTGGCCGTCTTTGGAGCGAGAGTTTACAGGGGCGGAGTATTGATGTATGGAAAGTCGAATTCATTTAAGGATATTAAAAAAGCCTTACAGCTTACTAAAAATGAATAATACGAAAAAAGCTCCGTCTTTTTGTGACGGAGCTTTTTTCAATGGGGTTTCATTAAATAAACAATGCCTTTAACCCTTCGAATGCAAAATAAAGCCCAAATCCAATCAGTGATATTCCTGAAAGAATCGAGATGATGATAATCCCTTTTGAAGTAAGGAATCGGCGAAACCCTGTGGTCAGTCCAGCCACAAACAAATCCCAGAGCATGAGACCCAGAAAAATCATTGTACTGTATAAAAAGAGCTCTGTTTTTCCATAGGCTGCTGCTGTTTTTGCAAGAACTGATCCGTAGATGCCCAGCCAGAACAGAATGGAAAGAGGACTGGATATGGACATAATAAATCCGGAAAAAAAACATTTAAACAATGAATCGCGGCTTCGCACATAGCTTAAGGATATTTTATTGGCATTTGCAATGCTCTCAATCCCTGTATATAAGAGTATAAATCCTCCAAAAAGCCACAGGAATATCTGTACGACAGGGGTGTCCAAAAAATGGACAAGACCAAGGTATACAACCAGCATATAAAAGGCATCAGCAAACATGGAGCCCACTCCAACAATCCACGCATGCCAAAATCCATTTTTAATCCCCTTTTCAAGCCTTACAGCATTTACCGGCCCGATTGGAGCTGCCAGGGATAGTCCGAGAAACACATAACTTAAATAAATTCCAATTCCCAAAATACCACTCCGCCCTTAAATTTCCCCTGAAGCCGCAAACTTGCCCTTGAGGAAAGAGTACTTGTACATTTTTATGCACAAGCTTTCCAGTCTAAAACAAACTTCAGGAAAATTTTCAGACGGGCACATATAGTTAATTAATTTATGATAGGAACGTGCATTCGCTTTTTGGATGAGGTAAAATGAGAGAAAAGGAATGAAAGGAAGTTTACATGAAAAGGGTTACGTTTATTCATGCAGCTGATCTGCACCTGGATAGTCCAATGTCCGGTTTGAAGCATTTGCCTCCATCCATTTTCAAAAAGCTCCAGGAAAGTACATTTGAAGCATTTACGAAAATAGTTGATTTAGCCATTTTCCACACAGTGGACTTTATCATTTTAGCCGGAGATTTGTTTGATGGTGAAGACAGAAGTATAAGGGCACAAACACGTTTTCGGAAAGAGATGGAGCGGATGGCTGAATCAGGGATTGCTGTTTATGCAGTCCATGGAAATCATGATCATATGGATGGGAGATGGGCTCACCTGCCTATGCCGGAAAATGTCCATATCTTTTCCCATGAAGTTGAAGTGGCGAAGCATATTGCTAAAAATGGTACATCCGTTCACCTTTATGGTTTCAGCTATCCTAAAAGACATGTGGCGGAACGGATGATCGATCAATATAGCAGGGAAAATGGAGCTGACCTGCACATTGGAATCCTTCACGGTTCTTTTGAAGGCAGCAGTGATCACGCTCAATATGCCCCATTCCGAATAAATGATTTGCTTGAAAAGGACTTTGATTACTGGGCTCTCGGCCATATACATAAACGAGAAATCTTAATCTCCCTGCCACCCGTCATTTACCCAGGTAATATACAGGGAAGGAACCGGAAAGAAACTGGTCCCAAAGGATGCTATTTAGTTGAGCTGGATAGTTCTGGTGCAAAGAAGGAGTTTCTGGAGGCTGCTCCTGTTATATGGGAGAATGCAGAAATAGATGCTTCAAAATCGGAAAGCTATCAGGAGATTTATGAACTTTGCTTAAGTTTGATTGAAGAAAAGCGCCAAAACAGGATGGGGACAATCATAAATCTGACACTCAAAAATGTAGGCTTGTCTGATCATGAATTAAGAAGCATAACGAGCGGTGAGCTGCTCGAATCTTTGCAGGAGGAAGAGGCAGAAGAGGAATCCTTTGTATGGATTTCCGGTATAGAAGTGAACGAAAAAAGATTGTGGAATAAAGAAAAGCTGGCACATGAATCGGATTTTTTCAGTGAGCTTTTTAAAACTGCAGGTCATTTTGCAGAGGGCAGCGAAAGTCCTCTGATCTTGTATGCACATCCACTGGCAAGAAGATTTATAGGAGAGCTTACTAAGGATGAAAAACAGAGAATCGCGGAGGAAGCCGAAGCACTGCTTGTGGATCTTCTATACAAAACTGAAGGATATTGAATGGAGGTGTACCTTTGAGAATTACAGATATACATATTTACGGATATGGAAAGCTTACTGATTTTATACTAAATGATATTCAATCGTTGCAGGTGATCTACGGAGAAAATGAGGCAGGCAAATCTACCATCATGTCTTTTATCCATAGTATCCTTTTTGGCTTTCCAGCAAAGATCCAATCGGAATTAAGGTATGAGCCCAAGGAAGGAGCAAAATACGGCGGCAGGCTTACCGCCATTTTTCCTGATAGAGGGAAGGCGGTCATAGAGCGTGTTAAAGGAAAAGCATCCGGAGATGTCAGTGTCTTGCTTCAGGATGGAACAAGGGGAGGGGATGAGCTTTTACACGATCTCCTTCACCATATTGATAAAGGGCTGTATCAATCTATCTTCTCCTTTAATATCCATGGGCTGCAAAATATAAATCAAATGAAGGGTGAAGATTTGGGGAGGTATTTGTTTTCAGCAGGTTCACTGGGAACGGACCATCTGGTTTCTGCGGAAAACATACTGCAAAAGGAATTGGAAAGCCGCTTTAAGCCAAACGGAAAAAAGCCATCCCTGAATGTAAAGCTAAAAGAAATGAAGCAGCTGCATCAGGAGTTGAAAAAAGCGGAGCAAAATAATGAGCAGTATTGGGCATTGCTTCGTGAAAAAGAAAATCTTGAAAACGATTTAAACAGATTGCATCAGAGACTGGACCAAGCTCAGCAGGAGCTGCTCCGTTTAAAAGAATGGCAGGACCTATATCCATTAATAGCAGAGGAGCAAGAGCTGTTTAAAGAACGGGAAAAATTTACAGACCTTTCCTTCCCCGCAAATGGGCTTGCTCTTTTGGAGAAACTCGAAAGTATGATCCAGCCCCTCGAAGGGCGCAGAGCTAGTCTGGAATCCAGAATAATTATCCTGGAACAGGAGCTGGAGAATAATCAGCCGGATTATTTGCTCCTTAAGCATGAGCATCACATCAATGCAGCTGTTGAAGGGCTGCCGTTTTTAGAGAAGTTAAACCAGGAAGAAAAAGAATTATCAATTAAGCTGGATAATATCACAGAAGAAATTTTAAATCTTCAGGAAAGACTTCATCTCCGAATTGATGAACAGCAGCTTGAACAGGCTGACACGAGTGTTTTTATGAAGGAAAAGGTTAATAATGCGCACATTCGCCGAAACCGTCTTCAAGCAATGAAACAGGAATTGGATGATCGATTTATCGATGAAAAGTCAGTGCTGGAAAACACGGAACGAAAAATTGGCGAATTGAAAGAACAGCTTCTTAAGGAAGAGGAACGTTCAGCCATTAAGGAAACATTAAACCACACTGCAGATAGGCATAATATCGAAAAAGAACTGAAGGATACACAGGAGAGACTTCAGTTCCTTCAGATAGCAGAAAAAAAGGAGCAGGAAAAAAGACGGAAGAAAAAATACCAGGAGAAAAGGCAGCTTTTGTTTTTGGGAGTTCTTTTTGCCGCTTTGTCCGTCTGGGGAATTTTTAGCCAATCATGGGTGATTGCAGGTGCAGGATTTATAGGTGCAGCCTTTTGTTTTGCCATTGCAAATAAAAAAGAGCCTGAGGGGCAAGACAGCTTCATTAAAAATGAGATAAAAGCTCTGAGTGAAAAGGAACGCTCACTGCTTGATAAATTAAAGCAGACTGACATTCAGCATGCAGCCAGCCTGGAGGCACAGCTGAAGAAAGACAGCGACCGGCAAAATCAGCTTATCCAATTACAGTTTCAGCTTGAACAGGCAAATGAAAAATACGAAAAGGTCATTGCTTCTTTTGAAAAATGGGAGAATGAATGTGCCGAACTTGAAAATGAACTGCTGCAGCTGGGTAAACAGCTATTTCTCCCTCATGAAATCTCCAAAACCTTTTTGAGTGAAGCTTTTAATCTGATTGAACAGCTAAAAGCCCTCTACAGGGAAAAGAAATACATTGCTGAAAGAAAGGCATCAGCAGAAAAGGGAATCAATGAGAAGCTCCATGCTTTTCATAAGCTAGAAGTCTTATTGGATAGCGAGCCGGGAAGTGTACAGGAAATCGGCTATCAATTGAAAAAAAGACTAAAGGAAGAAACGGAAAAACATATTAAGCAGGGTGAAAGGGAAGCCGCTCTTCATGAGTTAAAGCTAGAACACAGCACAGTGCTGGCAGAACTTAGCCACTTTCAAAAAGACTACGAACATCAGATTTCCCTTGCCGGAACCGATGCAGCCGAAGAGTACAGGGAAAAAGCTGCTGAAGCACAGAAATTAGCAGAACTGGAAGAACAGATTAAACAGGTCCGCAAGCAAATTAATCTTAACTCTTTTTCACAGAAAGAAATTAATAAATATTCCAATGTGATAAATCCAGAAGCAGAGATCCAGGCTGTCAGCGAAGAAGCTGTTCTGCTTCAGGAAAGCATTCCTGGCTTACAGAGCAAACTTGCAGAGGTCAAATATGAAATTCAAATCCTTGAAGAGGGCGGAACCTATGCAGAACTCCTTCATAGGTTCGCCTTGCTGAAATCTGAGTTTGAAGAAGAAGCAAGGGAGTGGGCAAAATATGCTGCTGCCAAGGATATATTAGATAGAACGATAAACAGTTTTAAAAATGAACGTTTGCCCAAAATTCTGGGAAAAGCAGAGCAATTTCTTTCTTTTTTAACCAATGGCGGCTATGTACGGATTTTTCCTAAAGAAGAAGGAAGCGGGTTTCTTATAGAAAGCAAGACAGGAGCGGTTTTTGAAGCAAAAGAACTGAGTCAGGCGACTGCTGAGCAGATATATGTATCCTTTAGGCTGGCACTCGCCATGACGATTTATGGCAAGTATCCCTTCCCCATTATTATAGATGACAGCTTCGTGAATTTTGATCAAGTCCGAACTGAAAGAATGATTAACCTTTTAAAGAAACTTAAAGGGAGGCAAATTTTATTTTTCACCTGTCATAAGCATCTTCTGCCGCATTTTCAGGAAGAACAAATATATTCGGTTGCAAAGGAAAAGCTGTCTGTCTAATATTACTGGCAGCTTTTTTATATGTATGGTAAGCAAATCTTACAAAAAGTCACAAGTATTATAAAAAGTGTGTAAAGAAACCTTACAAATATCAAGTTTTTTCTTGTTTAATCCAGTAAGATGATAAAAAGCGGTTAGGAAGGAGAAAATCATTTGCCCTGGCTGATTCAAATATTGTTACTCGCTATTTTTCTGATTGCAGGGAATTTTGCGGCAGCGTTTTTTCATATTCCGCTTCCTGGAAGTGTCATGGGGATGCTTATGTTATTACTCTTATTGGTAACTAATTTAATTAAATTAGAATGGATAGAGAAAGCAGCATCTTTTCAAATTAAACACATGACCCTGCTGTTTATCCCCTTTGTCATTGGATTATTTTTATCTCCCAATTTTATTCCTCTATTAAATTTTCATTTCCTTTTGGTGCTGATTCTAAGCAGCTTTTGCTGTTTATTGGGCACAGCGTATTCTGTTCAATTGTATGAGAACATAAGAAGGAGGCGCCAAAAATGAGTTCTGTTTTATTCAATAGTATAGGGTGCATCTTGATGACTCTTGCCAGTTATATCGCAAGCCTGCAAGTTTTCAGGAAGTTTAAGAAGAGCTGGCTAAATCCTTTATACACCGGAACTGCGCTCTTGATTATCCTTCTTCTATTGGGCAACATCCCTCTATCAGTATATCAGAAAGGAAGCAGTCTGTTTGAACTGCTCCTCCAGCTTTCGGTTGTCTCGTTTGCGGTTCCTTTATATAAGGAGTGGCCCTTAATGAAAAGACATCTTAAGAAAATATTCTCAGGAGTCTTTGCCGGGACCTCCTTAGGCATATTTTCGGTTTACATTATGTCACAGGTTTTTCACTTTAATCAGGAGGTCATGGCATCTCTTATTCCGCGTTCGGTAACACTCCCGGTAGCCTTAACGGTCTCGGATGGCCTGGGAGGAACCACGGCCTTTACTGTTTTCTTTGTGCTATTTTCTGGTCTTTTTTCCGTTACAATGGGACCAAACCTATTGAAGTGGCTTGGAATAAATAGTAAAGCTGCCAAAGGATTGGCAATGGGCACTTCAGCACAGATGCTGGGAGCCAGCCGTTCACTCATGTGGGGAGAGGAAGAAGGTGCCATGGGGTGTATAGCCATGACAACTTCTGCAATTATCATTTCGTTATTCATTCCAATATTGCTGCTTTTGCTGTAACCCGCAATTATCAAAAAACCCATTCATGAAAAAGTGAATGGGTTTTTATGGCGGACAAAAGACATGATTAATTTAGGAGAGAGCAGGACCTGTGTGGTATACTAGGTTAATAGAATTGCATGTTTAATGAGGCTGCCACGGATCTGTCGGTTTCTTAGTGCCCTTTTTAAACAACCTCGTGAAGGGAGCGTCGGTGCGCGTATGTCAAAAGGAATTGTTTATTACGAAGTAGGAGAACAAATCGAGCTTTTTCTGCTAATCAAAAGTGCAGCTAAAGGGATTGCAAGTAATGGAAAGCCGTTCTTGACCCTAATTTTCCAGGACCAAAGCGGAGAAATTGAAGCAAAGCTTTGGGATGTGTCTGATGATGATGCGAAAAACTACAGCCCTGAAACCATTGTAAAAGTGGCTGGGGATATTTTAAATTACCGTGGACGCAATCAGCTAAGAATCCGCCAAATTCGGCCGGCGTCCCCAACAGACCCGGTCAAACTGGCAGACTTTCTCGAAACAGCGCCCTTAAGTACAGATGAAATGATGAGTAAAATTACTCAATATATATTTGAAATGAAAAATCCGAATATCCAAAGGATTACTCGCCATTTATTGAAGAAGCACCAAAAGGACTTCCTTGAATATCCGGCAGCTACGAAGAATCATCATGAGTTCGTATCAGGTCTTGCCTATCATGTAGTTTCCATGCTGGATTTGGCAAAGGCAATTTCCGGTTTGTATCCAAGCCTGGATAAGGACTTATTGTACGCTGGAGTCATTTTGCACGATTTAGGAAAGATTACAGAACTGTCTGGACCGATTTCAACATCTTACACAATAGAAGGAAACTTGCTTGGACATATTACCATCATGATCAATGAAATTGGAAAAGCTGCTGAGGAACTGGGAATCAGCAGTGAAGAGATCATGATTCTTCAGCATATGGTTTTATCCCATCACGGCAAAGCGGAATGGGGCAGTCCAAAACCTCCGCTTATTAAGGAAGCAGAAATTCTCCATTACATTGATAATATTGATGCGAAAATGAATATGCTCGATAGAGCCCTTGAGAGGGTGAAACCGGGAGAATTTTCCGAGCGGGTATTTGCTCTGGATAACCGTTCATTCTATAAGCCCAGTTTTCATAAATAATTATTGCCATCCTTCCTAATGGGAACGGATGGCCTTTTTATAGATATTCATATAAATTTTGAAGCGGGGTAACTGTCTAGCTCCAGCGCTTTTCTTATTCTTGTCTATCATATTTTTCCTGGTTTAGCATACATTTTTAATAAATGGACAACCATTATGAAAAGAAAGAGGGGAAAATGATGATTCCAATTTGGGTATATTTTGTTGCAGCCGGAATCGTTGTAAGTGCATATATGGCGGTAACGACGGGCAGGGAAGAGAAAAAGGTGGAGCAGGACAGCATTGAACGCGAGGGTGAAATTTATATGAAGCGTCTTGAAAGGGAAAAAGAAGACCGGAAATCCGCTCAGCAATCTGCAGGCTGATTTGAATCAGTATAAAAAACACATAAATAACGGGACTCCAGCATGGAGCCCCGTTATTCATTATTTTTCTTCAGTTCCAGCTTCACCTTCTGCGCCTGCTTTCGGTTCATCAAGAACTCCTTTTAGTTCCTTATCTTTAATATCAACATCAGCAGCCTTTAATTCACGATCCATTGCCTGCTGAATTTTATCGCCGTCAAGCTTGGACACTTTCACTTGATATTCCATTTCCTTCTTCATTTCATCAAATGATTTCTTCTCTTTTTTCTCTGTTACTTGGATGATGTGGAAACCATGCTCAGATTTAACAGGAGCGCTGATTTCGTTCACATCAAGGGCATAAGCAGCCTCCTCGAATTCAGGCACCATTTTACCTGGGCCGAACCAGCCTAAATCTCCGCCATTTGCAGCAGACCCTGGGTCTTTTGAGTATTCTTTGGCCAGGTCTTCAAATTTTCCGCCTTCGTCCAGTTTTTTCTTTACTTCGTTTGCAGTTTTTTCATCCTCTACAAGGATATGGCGTGCTTTAATTTCCGGCTTGTAGTTATCATAGTATTCTTTAACTTCTTTTTCTGTTGCTTCAATATCTTTAATAGCTGCTTTTTCCTGAAGCAATCCTGTTTTGAAAGTTTTCTTTAGATCTTCTTCATCCTTATAGCCATATTGCATAAGCGCCATCTCAAAGTTTGCGCCAAGCTGCTGTTTTAGTTCGTCGATTTTCTCATTAAGCTCTTGGTCTGTTACTTCGTATTTATCAGAAAGAACTTTTTCATAAATGAGCTCCTGGAGCGCCTGTTCGCCGTATTTTTCCTTCATTGCTTCATAAAGCTCGTCCTTCGTAATGTTTCCGCTCTTTGTTTCAACGACTACATCTCCTGATTCGCCGCCGTTGCTGCTGCATGCGCTTAATCCAATTACTCCGGCTGCAATGGAGAGGGATAGCATCCATTTTTTCATGTTGAACACTCCTATATTAATTTTCAATTCGGCTCTGGAGAGCTGGGGCTGGAATTTTTATACATATAAATAACAGCAATTGTCTTCACTGAGCCTGCATTTATCACAATCCCTACTATACCATAAATGTAAAAAATAACAAAAGAAGAAAGTAATGCTTGGTCTATAACACAGTGTTTTTTAAAAAATTTGGGTATTCGCCCATCCCATTCAGGACAATTGTACATATGATACATGGAACCCTCTGATGGGAGGTTTCAAAGCAGCCTAAAAAAGTTAGGATAGCCGGGATAGAAGCCTATCCGACCACAGAGGCAAATGAATAGGATATGGTAGCAACCTGAAGGGGAGGTGTTATCCATGGGTGCTGGATACGGCGGAGGTTTCGCGTTAATCGTTGTATTGTTTATTTTATTAATTATTGTAGGCTGTGCGTGGCTGTAAATCTATGGTGGGCATAGGGTCTATTGAAAGGGCCCTGTGCCGGAATTTGAGAGGAGGCAACCATATGTCTGGAGGACATGGATGCGGCGGAGGTTTTGCGTTAGTTGTCGTGCTGTTCATTTTGTTAATCATCATTGGAGCTTCTTGTTTTTGCTAAGCTTTTGATGTATATATAAAAGCGGCGGAATATATCCGCCGCTTTTGCTCATTTTTAAGAGCTCTCAGGATATCCTAAGCATACAAGATTTCTACAAAAGAAGAGATTAGCAATATGGTAATAAGAATGTTAATGGTTCTGAATACTTTGGGCTGCCGTTCCTCAGGAATCTCTTTTTGGAGACAAAGCGAATTTGTCATCTTGTTGATATAAAATAAATTAAAAACGGCAAAAATAATAAAGATGGAGATCATCCAAGATTCCCTCCTTGGGCAGTCATATTATTGCTTTTACATGTTTTGTCTGTTATTTACAATATCAAAGTTCACAAAAAAAAGATAGTAATAAAGATTGCCTGTCCGGTAAGTAAAAGGTATCCTTTGTCAGGATACCCGGGATTTATGCTTATGCTACTGGTTCGAATGAAGCAATATCTCAAACCCATCTTCGTTTTCTTCAACATAAGATTGATTTGGGGCATTCAGCACATTTTTGGCGCACACAATGTCAGAAAAAGATAAGCCTGCATGGAAAGCAAACAGGATTATTAAATAATGAACATAGTGCGGAAAAATAAAGCAAGCAGCCAGAAGCATGCTGTTTATAATAAGCATAGGGGCCAGAGTTGCAGTCAGGAAAAGCCGTTTTGAAATAGGCTCCGTTATTCGAATATATATAATTGGCATAAAGCCATATTTAATTGTCAGCTGTTTTTTAACGATACTTCCAAGGTGTGCAATAGGCAGAAAGTGAATCAGCTTATGCACAGGATACATCAGCCATAAACCGGCTGCCAAGAAAATGAAATAATTATCGTAAAAGGAACCTGGCACAAATACATATGTTGCAGGAACATATGTAATTATGAAAGTAGCCAGCATGGTTAAGGAAGACAGTATAAAAAGTCTTTGCGATCCGTATTGCTTCGTGAAGTTAATCGTCTTCCAGCAATTCATCATAAAAATACCTCCAAAAGGAGTAAAATAGTAATCTTTCAAACTCACTTAAGATACTTTACGATGAATAAATAAAAAAATCAATAGGGAATACTAACACATTTTGTCGAATAAAATTTTAATATAATGTGAAACTGTGAGCAACTGAATTTATAAATACAAAGCGAATATTATGCATTCGCTTTGTAAGGGTTTACATAATGAAGAAAGGAACTTAACTTATTTAAACAAGTTCCTTTTGTGCTGTTGGTTTTTTCTTTAATTTCCCCTCATCTTCATCAAATTGATTTTCAAGATTAGCAAAGGACTTTTCAAAAATCTCCATGAAATCATCACCATATATATTGCGGACTATCGCCATAATTTCAATGATATCTGGAAATTTCCCATACAGTTCCCTTAATGGCATCGCACCTGAGAACACGGCATTTTTCTCAGGTGAATAGGTTTCCATAAGACTTAGCAATACCTTTTCTCCATCCTCAGTCAATTTAATATAGGTATTTCTTTTATCGCTTTCTTTCTTTGAAAACTGAAGAAAACCTCGTTCTTCGAGCTTTTTTGAGAAATTGAATGCAGTTGAAACATGCATTACACCAAATTTGGCAACATCGGAAATCGATGCACCGTTTAAATGATAGGCAATCCATAAAATATGGTGTTCATTAATATTTAAATCGTAGGGTTTTATCCATTGCTGCCAATCTTTTTCTATAGACTTCCACAGGGCTTTACTCAGCTGTGCCACTCGCTGGCTGAAGATCATTGCTTCCTTCATAGAAACTGGTTTATCCGACATTCAAAAATTCACCTACTTTGTAAAATTAATTATTTCTGGTCAAACAGCCAGAAGTTCATTTTTCTTTTCATAGTATCATTATGCCAATAAAACAAAAATTAATAAAGATATAAATTTACAAAATTTTTAGAAATATAATTATATATTTCTATAAAAGGCTTAAGGACAAGGGATGAGAGCTTGTTCAAAGATCTATAAAATTTTGAAGCATTTTCATAATATATTGGTTTTCGTTCAAAAATAAAAAAATCCTTCTTTTTAACTAAAGAAAAAAGAAGGATTTTTTTATTACTTTTTATTTAAATTTGTTTCAAGCTCATGGATGGCTGCTTCAATTTCCTGCAATTCTCTCTGCAGCTTGTGCTGATGGGGAAGGATTTCGTTTTTCCAGTTGCTGATTGAATATTTAATGTCGTTTGAGAATTCCTTAAATGCGGTTTTTCCTTCCTTCGAAGCAAATGATGCTGAGTTCTTTATGGCCAGCAATTCGGATTTTAATTCGCTCAGCTGCTCCTTCAGGGTGTCTGTGGTTTCTTTTAACTGCTGTCTTGTATCCCTTCCTGAAGCAGGTGCGGTCAATAGGGTAGATATGCCGGCTGCAGCGCCGCCTGCTAATAATCCAAGCAATAGCGATTTGGCTTTCATAATGATCACCTCAAAATCTTGTTTATATGTCTATTTTACTGCATTACTCATTTTTATAAAGCAGAAAATGAAAAGTGCCCGTTCCTATATCTATATCACAAAATATAGAAGGGTAAACCATATCCTCATAGCTACCGGGATACAGGCATACAATTCAGTAGAGGGATATAAAGCGAAAGGGGGAGAGAGGTTGTCCGGAGCGGCGGCTGGGATTTTTGCATTGAGTGTGGTGCTGTTTTTAGGAGGTATTCATTTTTTTCTTTCTATAAAGAAACCCGGAGTCTATCCTCCGAAGTATGTTCTGAAAAAAAGGGCAGCTGCTCTAGCAGCAGGCGGTGCACTGTTGTTCCTGCTGGGAATGATTGTAGGGAGTTTCCAATAATGAAAATATAAAAAGCCCGCTTATTTCGCGGGCTTTGTCTATTACTGGCTGATCGTCTGCTGAGTCAGCTTCGTTCTGTTTGCAATTGATTTTGCTACTGGATAAAGGATAATCATTGCCACCGTGTTAACTGCAGCTGCGGGCAGTACAACTGCTGCAAATAATGCAGCGAATGGCCCTGGCAGTCCGACAATTAGGTATGCGGAAGTTAAAAACACAATTCCGGATACAATTGTTCCTGCTGCTGTTAAGACAGCTGCACTGGCGATATTCTTCCGGAATTTCTGTAAGATCAGGAACATTGCGAAAAAGGTGAATGCAGTAACAGGCTTATCAATAATATTCGGGATTAATCCTCCAGGAAAAGTTGTGGTAAGCCCGGATATCACGCCTGTAACCAAACCTAAAAGCAAAACGCTTTTGCTGTCTGGATAAAGGATTATGCCCAAAAACATCATGGTAAGCATCATGTCGGGTTTCATCCCAAGAAAGAAGCCTGGAACAACGGCATGTAGCACTGCGCCCATCCCGACTAATAGGGATAAGGCTACTAAATTTTTTGTATTCATTTCTAATCTCTCCTCTGCTATTCTCTGACTAAGCTCTGTTCGTCTCTCCTGCAGTGCACTCTTTGCCTGCAGCGAAAAACTTTAACTCATTATAACACATATACCCGGGATAAAAAGGTGTTATATTTTTAATTTTTATTCTTAAAGGCTTTCATAAATGCGGCCAGTTTTTCAACATGCTGTTCTGGCACAGCATTGTAAATGGAAGCGCGGCAGCCGCCTATGGAACGGTGTCCACCGAGTCCAACAAACCCTGCTTCATTTGCCTGGTGCAGAAATTCCCTTGAGAGGTCCTCTTTATGAAGGTTAAAAGTGACATTCATGAGGGATCTGCTGTCTTTATGAGCATGTCCTATGTAAAAGCCTTCGCTTTCATCTATAACATCATATAGGATTTTTGCCTTCTTTTCATTTGTCTTTTCTATCTGCTGCAGGCCGCCTATCTTATCTGCCCATTCAAGCACCAGGGACAGTAAATAAATAGCCAGAGTTGGAGGTGTGTTATATAAAGAGTTATTATTGGCAAACGTATTATAATTCAGCATTGCAGGGAGCTTTTCTGATGATCTTTGTAATAGTTCTTTTCGGATAATGACTACTGTTACACCGGAAGGGCCGAGATTTTTCTGGGCGCCTGCATAGATCATATCAAATTGTTCCACTTCCAATGGACGGCTTAAAATATCGCTGGACATATCTGCTACAAGTGGTGTTTTTTCATTAGAAGGAAATTCTTTCCATTGGGTACCGTAAATTGTATTGTTGCTGGTAATATGAAGATACGCGGCATTGTCAGGAATATTATCCTGATTGTATGCTGGGATGAAACGGTATTTTTGATCCTTGCTGGAGGCAGAAATAACGGTGTCGCCAATTTTATCTGCTTCTTTTAAGGCTTTCTCCGACCAGGAGCCACTGAGGATATAATGGGCTTCTTGATCTTTTCCCAGCAGGTTCATCGGAACCATTGAAAACTGGAGACTTGCACCTCCCTGGATAAATAGCACCTCATAATTATTCGGAATGGCCAGCAGTTTTCTCAATAGTGCTATTGCCTGATCATGTACTGCCTGATACTCTTTGCTTCTATGGCTTAGTTCCATTATGCCCATCCCGGTATTGCTGAAATTCAGTAAATTCTTTTCCGCTTTTTTTAATACCTCTTCCGGCAGGGCCGCGGGACCTGCATTAAAATTTAGAGCACGGTACATTTTTCTCCCTCCAAAAATATAAAATCAATGTACTATAACGCTGTAAAGAAATAAAGATATTTAATATGTTAACAAAATTTACTGATTTGTACAGAGAAAAAAATGAACATTTTGAAAATTAGGGGATGAAAGAAGCAAAAAAATTCCTCCTGAAGAAACAGGAGGAAGAGGAATTTATAAATGTTTTTTTATAGCTTCAGAAATTTCCAGAAGGTCGGACGCTGAATATTCCGATTGATGTGATTTCCATACAACTCCTAAGCCATCACCTTCGCCGTAGCGGGGAATAAGGTGGGAGTGAAAGTGGAAAACGGTCTGCCCGGCATGTTCACCGTTGTTATTAATTAAATTCAAACCAATGGGATCAAATTCATCTTTGATGGCTCTTGCAATTTCCGGAACAGCTTCGAAATAGCTTCGGGCTGTTTCCGCATCCATTTCATATAAATTTTCTTTATGTACTTTCGGAATGACGAGCGTATGCCCTTTAGTGACCTGGCTTATGTCCAGAAACGCCATCACATGCTCGTTTTCGAAAACTTTGGCTGAAGGAATCTCGCCATTGATTATTTTACAGAAAATACAATCGTTCATTATGTCAGCTCCTAACCAAATATTCTTTTACACAATTCTACCATATTCGCCAAAAAACAAAAAAGTGAAACATATTACTGGGGAAAGGATTATTGCATTGTCCTATTCATAAAATAAAAAGACAGGATTCACTTGGAATCCTGTCTTCGGTGAAGGGGAAGCTTCTATTGGAACGTTTCTGATTCAGGTAAATTCTCTTTAACAAACACCTCATTTATGAATGAATTGTGTTTATCTCTAGAGAAAATCGATCTTTGTTCAATCGGACCATCCCCTTATTTCTTTATATGCATTCACGGGCGTATAAAGCATGGATGATAGTCTTTAACAAACACCTCATTTATAAAATGACTTAGTGACCACTTTCGGGTGAAGCGATCAAGTGTTTAAGATCATCAGGTTTCATGTGCAATGCAACCATCCCCTTATTAGGAACGTTTGAAGCTTATACTGAAAGGAAACTGTCTGCGACAGACACCTCATTTCAAGTTTTGATCATCTGAATGTTGTTCAAATGATTTGTTTCCCCTTCATAGATTAGAATGTCCGGATTCGGGATTTATATGCAGGGATTTTCCCCAAACTGGACAATATCCTCTGGCTTTTTTTACAATGGTCTTACATATATAGTAGGAAGGACGTTGAAAAATGGCGCTGCTCGAAATTAAAAACGTTACCGGCGGCTATACAAGAAACCCGGTTTTGAAGGATGTCTCCTTTGATGTGGCAGAAAAAGAAATTGTCGGCCTGATTGGTCTTAACGGAGCCGGAAAAAGTACGACCATCAAACATGTAATTGGTTTAATGGAACCAAAGGAAGGCGAAATAACGATCAATGGCACGCTATTCCTTAAGGATAAGGAAGGGTATCGCAAGCAATTCACCTTTGTTCCGGAAACGCCGATTTTATATGATGAATTAACACTGGAAGAACATTTGCGTCTAACAGCCATGGCATACGGCCTGCCTGAAGCAGACTATAAATCAAGAGTGGCGACACTCCTAAAGGAATTCAGAATGGAAAAAAGACTGAAGTGGTTTCCTGCCCATTTTTCTAAAGGGATGAAACAAAAGGTAATGATTATGTGCGCCTTTCTGGTGCAGCCTTCATTATACATTGTTGATGAACCGTTTGTAGGTCTTGACCCGCTGGGCATTCAATCACTTCTTGATTTGATGAAAAAAATGAAAGAAAGCGGTTCAGGCATCCTTATGTCCACCCATATACTGGCAACTGCTGAAAGATATTGTGATCGTTTTGTGATTTTGCATGAAGGAAAAGTGAGGGCGAAGGGAACTTTAGCAGAGCTGCAGCAGCAATTTGCTATGCCGGGAGCAACCCTTGATGATTTATATATCCAGCTCACAAAGGAAGAAGATTATGTTTGATGAAAAACAATTATGGAAGGAGAGATTCGGGAGGACAGTCAAAGAGCTTTCCCGCTATCTCCGCTATATTTTTAATGGCCATATTGTCATTGTCATGGTGTTCCTTCTGGGCACTGCCGCTTTTTATTATCAGGAGTGGATAAAGGCACTACCCAGTCATTTTCCTGCTGCAGCGGTAATGGCAATTATTTTAGCTCTTCTGGTTACATACAGCCCGATTTATACATTTTTTTCTGAGGCGGACAAAATTTTTCTTCTGCCGCTTGAAGATAGGCTTTCAGGTTATTTTAGACGTTCCCTGGCAGTCAGCTTTTTAGTGCATGCATACATCCTGGTATTGGGGCTGGGGATTTTTATGCCCTTGTATGCCAGAGTGAATGATGGCAATTTTAAAACGTTTTTACCTTTTCTGCTTATTTTGCTGTCGTTAAAAATTGTCAATTTGCTGATCCGCTGGAAGATACAATATTACATCGAAACAAGCGTGCTTATTCTGGATGCATGTGTGCGTTATGCAATAAACACTGTGTTCCTATATTTTCTTTTTAGCGGTGCCTCCCCCATTTTTATGCTGGCGGCAGGCGTGCTCCTCCTTCTGCTGTATTTGTTCTTTAGTGTGAAATCCAGGGATAAAGGACTAAAATGGGAGTTTTTGATTGACCAGGAAGAGCGGAGAATGACGTCTTTTTACAGGCTTGCCAATATGTTTACAGATGTTCCAAAGCTTAAAGATCGTGTAAAAAGGCGGAGATGGCTTGATTGGCTGCTATCTGGCATTCCTTTCAAACAAGATGCAACGTTTAAAAACCTTTTTGTCCGAACGTTTCTCCGTTCTGGTGATTACTTCGGTCTATTCATTCGTTTAACGTTCATTGGTGCTGGAGCGATTTATTTAATTTCGTATGGAATGGGACAAATACTGCTTGTACCGCTCTTCATGTACTTAACAGGCTTTCAGCTCCTGCCTCTATGGAATCATCATCAGGATAAGCTGTGGGTGAATTTATACCCGGTTAAAGGGGACATAAAGGAGAATTCCTTTAAACAGCTGCTTACAGGCATCCTATATGTTCAGGCACTTCTCTTATCGCTGGCTGTCCTAGCCAATGGCGGCTGGATGGCATCACTGCTGTCTTTGGCATTAGGGATTTTATTTGCATATGTATATACTCATTTCTATATTCAGAAACGGCTGGCGGGCAGCCGGGTATAAAATGAAACCATTTCTGTCTGGCATACGTATGTATAGTCATCCTGAATGAAGGCAGGTATGAAAATGAGGGAGTATGAATTAAAAGCGTATCACGAAATTGAAGAGTGGAAGAGACGAATTAACAAGCGCTCCAGTATGCTGAATCGCCTTTCGAAAAAAGCTCAAACAAAGGTAAATAGTATAATACCTGAAAAAGCTCATCAAATTATTACAGACAGCATAAAGAATATGGTGAAGGCAACCCTGATTGGATCAAATGCCACCACCAGAAAAAAACCATCTGCCAGCCGCGGCCTTGATGCGATGGATCACATGCTTGAAGAGAAGGTTTCGACCTACCGCAAAACAGCTGCGGTCGAAGGTGCCGGGACTGGGGCAGGGGGAATTCTCCTTGGCCTGGCAGACTTTCCTTTACTGCTGAGCATAAAGATGAAATTTCTTTTTGAAGCTGCCGCCGTATATGGATTTGATACAAATGATTATGAAGAGCGCTTGTTTCTCCTGCACGTCTTTCAGCTCGCATTTTCCAGTGATGAAAAAAGGAAAGAAACCTTGAAGCTGATTGAAGAATGGGATGACCGTAAGGAAGCATTAGGAGACATGGACTGGAAGGTATTTCAGCAGGAATACCGTGATTATATCGACTTCGTTAAGATGCTCCAGCTTGTGCCCGGTATAGGTGCTGCTGTTGGAGCGTATGCAAACTATAATTTGCTTGATCATTTAGGTGAAACCGCTAAAAATGCTTATCGTCTTCGGATATTAAAGACAGCCCCAAGACCTGATTAGGCTTGGGGCTGTCTTCTCGGACTTTCTCCTTGCTATCCTACCTCAACAGAATCCTTGTTTTCCTGAAAGCTATGATAGTTTAAAGCTGCTGCTCCCAATGTTTTAGCTGCGATCAGCATGGCTTTTTCATCGATATCAAACTTTGGATGATGGTGCGGGTAATTTTCAACTGTGCTTTCCGGTCTTGCACCTGTAAAGAAGAAGGTGCCTTTCACATGCTGCAGGTAATAAGCGAAATCTTCTCCGCCCATCTCAGGGTCTGTCTCTTCCACCCATTTGACTCCATTAATTTTCCCTGCTATATCAGCCAGGTATTCGGTTTCTTTTTTATGATTCACAACAGCAGGGTAGCCTCTATGGAATTGATACTCATAAGCGCTGTCTGCTGTGTAGCATGTTCCTTTTACTATGCGCCCGATTTCCTCTTCGATATTATTGCGGACTTCTTCGTTAAATGTGCGGACGGTGCCGATCAATTTTGCTCTATCGGCAATTACATTAAATGCGTTATCAGCTACAAATGATCCAACTGTTACAACTGCAGAATCAATTGGATTTACTTTTCTGCTGACGATTTGCTGAAGATTGACGACCAGCTGAGACGCTGTTACAATCGCATCTTTTGTTTTGTGAGGCTGTGCTCCATGCCCGCCTTTTCCTTGGATGGAAACTTCAAATCTGTCTGCTGCTGCCATAATTGGACCCACTCTATATTGAATTTTCCCTGTTGGTTCGGATGCCCACAGGTGAGTTCCAAAAATGGCATCGACTCCCTCAAGGCAGCCATCTTCGATCATCGATTTTGCTCCGCCTGGGGCATATTCCTCAGCGTGCTGGTGAATCATGACATATGTACCCTCTAATTCATCGCGAAGTTCATTGAGTGCCTTTGCCAGCACAAGCAAAGTTGCTGTGTGTCCATCGTGTCCACAAGCATGCATAACACCCGGTACCAATGATTTATATGGGACATCCTTTTCATCCTGGATAGGCAGTGCATCAAAATCTGCTCTTAAAGCGATGGTTTTTCCTGGTTTGCTTCCATGGATCGTAGCAACTACTCCATTTCCTCCTACATGTCCACGGACTTCAATACCCAGATTTTCATAATAGGTTTTTATATAGTGAGCAGTTTTTTCTTCCTTAAAGGATACTTCAGGGTTTTGATGAAGATAGCGGCGGATGGAGACCATTTCATCGTAATAGCCTTCCAGATTTTTAAATAATGTTTCGGACATGATTCCCTCTCCTGTCTGCATAATTTTTTCATTATTATAACATTCTTTAATAGGTTAAAGGAAAAAATCTTTTTTTTCCAAACTTAACATAATAAAAGTGAAGAAGAGATGTTACTATAAATTAAAGTGCAATATGGGAGGTATTAGTAAGGTTGGAAATGCATAAATCTAAATGGGCATACTTTTTCCTGGCTGTATCATCAGCAGTTTTTCTATATTTTTTGGCTGCTGTTAATAACGGAACATCACTGGATTTTGATCGTTATTTTTCGAAATATTTTACAGGTTTGTTTTCAGAAAACACCCATCCATTTTTTGAAGTCATGGACAGTTTGGGTGATAAAGCCGGTGTTGGAATCATCACATTAGCATTCTTATTGTGGCTTTGGCTTAAATATAGGAATTATGAAGCGATGGCAGCAGTTGTTTTTGCTGTGGCAGCGGGAAATGAAGTAAATAAGTGGCTTAAAGAGGCTATTGGAAGGCCGCGCCCTGAACAGGAACATCTGGTTAATGTTGCGAGTCTAAGCTTCCCGAGCGGACACGCTATGATTGGGATGATTCTGTATACATCTATTGCCTATTTCATAATTATAGAACTAAAATCCAGGTCTGCGAAATGGCTGACGGCAATTATAGCTGGCATTTGGATTTTCCTAATGGGAATCAGCCGGATTGTGATGGGTGTACATTATCCGTCAGATATTGCAGCCGGATTTGCAGCCGGATATATTTGGGTATTCATTTCAATTTCCCTTTACGCGGCACTAAAGTTAATGTTCAGTAGAAATTCACCCAAAAGAGAATCGGCATAAAAGCAAAGAGGCTATCGCCAGATAGTCTCTTTGCTGCTTTTTAAATGAGGAACATGGCTGCAATAGTTGTCACAATTAACCCAATTGTCACCGGAAGCAAATTCCTGCGAGCCAGTTCAAAAGCGTCTACATTACAGATGGCAGCTGCAGGGATGAGGGCCCAAGGAACAAGCGTACCGCCGCCTACCCAGATTCCGGCTACCTGACCTAGAGCTGTTAGGGTTGCTGCACCTGTGCCTATGGCAGCTGCGAAAAGGCTTGCAATCGAGCCGGCCAGCGATATGCCGGAAAAACCAGATCCGTCCAGGCCGGTAATGGCGCCAACCACTGTTAATGTAATGGCGCCTACTTCCTTGCTTAAAGGTACAGCTGAAGCAAGGCCAACTCCAAGATCATTAACGATTCCGTGAGAGTCTTTTGGCAGAAAGTCTCCTATCATTTGGGTAAATCCAGCATCCCCCAGATAAAAGAAAGCTGCAATTGGAATTACAGGTCCAAATACCCTAAAACCAAACTGGAAGCCTTCAACTAAATAGCCAGTTGTTTTTTCAAGGCCTTTATTGCGATGGGCAGTTAGCGTAATCATCAGAAGGATGAAAATCGATGTCCCGCCTACTAAAGCAGTTGCATCACCGCCCTGGAGGTCCAGTGCAAACATGGCAGCTACATCAGCAGCAAATAAAACAGGAATGAATACGGCGAAAAAACGCTTTTGATGAAGTGTTAGCAGATGTTGTTGACTGGCGTCAGATTGAAGTTCAGCAGGGGTATCCACGGTGAGTCCTGTTGCTGCAGTGAGCTTTCCACTTTTCATGTCTCTCTTAATAAGATAAAAAGCTGTAATAGTTGTCACTGCCCCCATAATAATAACAAGCGGAATACTGGCTGATATGACTTCCCCGACAGGAAGCCCTGCTGCATCGGCAGTTAACTTCGGTGCAGCCTGGATTATAAAATCCCCAGATAGTGCAATACCGTGCCCGAATAGGTTCATGGCCATTGCCACGCCCAAAGCAGGCAATCCAACCCGAATGGCCACTGGAAGAAGTACTGCCCCCATTAATGCAACTGCAGGAGATGGCCAAAAAAACCATGAGATGACCATCATCAAAATCCCAATTGTCCAGTAGGCAAGTGCTGGTGTTCTGATTAATTTGGTAAAAGGAGAGATCATGACATCATTAATTCCAGTTATGGTCAGTGTCCGGCTCATAGCGACGATTATCGAAATGACCAGTATTGTGGAAAGGAGTTCTGTAATGGCAAATATAAAACTGGTAAAAATACTGCTGACTGAACTGCTTAAGGAGCCGGTAGCCGTTATGGCAATTAAAAAGATGCCTGCAATACAGACAAGAGTTGTATCTCTCCTCATAATCATGAAACCAATGATAAACAGAATAAATAGAACATATATCCAATGGATGGCTGTCAGTTCAACTCCCATCTAAAGTTTCCCCCTTTCATAATTCCATAAGTGAAGAAGCGATTTAGGCTAATCACCCAAATTGGAATGTAGTACAGAATATGACGGAAAGAAATAAATGGTGATATGGATTGTATCCGTCCGGAGGCGGAGGCTGAACCACTCTGCGGAATGTTTCCATAAAATAGCTGAGTGATAAAATGATTATATTGGAGGAAAAGTTTTCTATTTTATCGAATACAAGATTAGGAGAAAAGAAGGATGGGAACGCCTATGAGATACAGGTCAGTTAATCAGATAATCTTCGCGGTAACTTTATCAGCAGTTGGAGTTTTGCTTCTGCTTATGAACATAGGTGTCATTTCCTTGGAAATAAAAGAGGTATTTGTCGTAATTTACCCATTTATTCTATTGGCTGCAGGATGCCATTATCTGCTGTCATACATGTTGAAAAAAAGCCGGAGCGGAGTGTTTCCCGGGTTATTTCTAATGGTATTTTCATTTCTATTAATCCTTGATCGTTTCGAAGTAATTGAATTCAGGTTTATGGAAATATGGAAACTCTGGCCCCTGTTTCTTATTTTTTTCGGCATTAGTATTTTATTGAAACGAGATCGTTTAAAGATTCATTTTGAACAGGATTTTCCGGCAGATATATATGAAAAAAACAAAGGTGCAGCTGAGAAGAAGGTTATTAATATCTCTAAATACGAAAGCCCGCAGCCGCTTAAAAATATAAGAGGTTTTTCGATTGGCGATGTGGATTTTAAACAGCCAAATTGGTCTCTGGAGCCAATGGATTTATATACAATGATCGGTGATTACTTTATTGATTTCAGCAAGGCTTTCATCCCGGAGAAAGAGACACCTGTTATTGTAAGAGGCTGGATTGGGGATGTAAAAATGATCATCCCTGAAAACATTCCGGTGATGATCCAGTCAAATATTAATATAGGAGATATCCGCATTTTTGATCAAAAGACAGGTGACGTTAACCGCAGTCTTCAATATAAGTCACCCGGTTACGATGAAGCATCAAGAAAGCTGAAAATTGCTGTACAAGTAAAAATTGGATCCATCCGGATCGATAAAGTATAGGGGTATGTGATGAGAAAAACCGGAATCAGGTATTGGTTTATACAGAGTTTCATTATGATGGCCGTTATAAGTTCATTAATCTTTTTTGTCGGATTACAGGTGTATCTATTTTATAATCCTGAATCGCCAATGACGATAAAGGGCACCTTCTGGCTTTTTTTGTATGCTTTAACCATTTTACTGCTTACGGGAGCCTACTTTGGGCTAAAGGGCAGCTACTTAATTAAAGGCAGACTCGGTGATATTTTATTATTTGTTTCAACATTAAGGAGCGGCAAGTATGCTGATCGGATGGAATCTTATGAAAAAGATGAGATAGGGTTAATTTCAGATGAACTGAATCAGCTGGCGGAAAATATCCAGGAGCAGGTTTTTTCCATGCAGCGCCTTGCTGATGAAAAGTCCATCCTGGCACAAACAGCCCATTCAGCTGCCGTGATGGAAGAACGACAGCGTCTGGCAAGGGATCTGCATGATGTAGTGAGCCAGCAGCTTTTCGCTTTGAGTATGATGTCTTCAGCTGCCCTAAGAGTTTTTGATTTGGATAGTGATAAAGCAAGGGAGCAGTTAAATGAAATCTCTGAAATCGCTTCAAAAGCACAGGGGGAAATGAGGGCACTTCTTCTCCATTTGAGGCCTGTGCAGCTGAGTGATGACAGGCTTTGCAATGGAATTATTAAACTTATACAGGAGTTAAAGGCAAAGACAAACATCGATTTTCACGCAAGCATTGATGAGATCGAAAATCTTTCGAAAGCAGCGGAAGAGCATTTGTTTAGAATTGTGCAGGAAGCGCTATCCAATGTGCTCCGCCATGCTGATGCAGGGAATATAAAAATAACCTTAACGGAAGAAGAAGATTACATTTATCTTTTTATTGCAGATAATGGAAAAGGGTTTAATCCTCATAAAGAGAGGATAACCTCCTATGGGCTGAAGACAATGAGGGAACGCTGCGAGGAAGTTGGCGGAATATTCAAAATACGTTCTAAGGAAAACGAAGGAACCTATATAGATATTAAAATTCCGGCAAAAGGGGAGAGGCTGAAATGATCAGGGTTGCTGTAGTGGATGATCATGAAATGGTAAGAAAAGGAATCATTTCTTATTTGGCAACTGAAGCTGGCATAGAGGTGATTGGGGAAGCAGAGAGCGGAAATGAAGCTGTAAAGCTTGTACTCAAAGAACGGCCGGAAATCGTTCTGATGGATCTGCTGATGGAGAATGGGAATGGAATTGAAGCGACTAGGGAGATTTTAAAAAGCTATCCTGGATGCAAAATTATAATCATAACCAGCTATTACGATGATGAACAAGTTTTCCCGGCAATTGAAGCGGGGGCGTTCAGCTATATGCTTAAGACGGCAAATGCTGCTGAGGTTGTGAATGCAATTAAGAAAGCTGCGAAAGGAGAGCCTGTTATTGAATCAAAGGTTGCGGGGAAAATGGTAAGCCGTTTCAGAGAAAAAGAAAAAAAGCCTCATGATGATTTAACTGAAAGGGAGTTTGATGTCCTGCTCTGCATTGGAGAAGGGATGACAAATCAGGAAATAAGTGAAGAATTGTTCATTGGCATCAAAACAGTCAAAACACATGTAAGCAATATCCTCAGTAAACTGGGCGTTACTGACCGTACACAGGCAGCGGTTTATGCCAATCGAAATGGCATAATTAAAAAGCAGGCATAGAGAAGGATGAGCTGATGCAGCTCATCCTTTTTTAAATTATAATAATGTTTGAATTCTTAAGTTAGGTAATTGTCTAGCTCCAGCGTCTACCCCCTCGAGGTCACAAGCCAATCCTCCCAAAAAGGCAAAGGACGCCTTTCCGTAAGGCTTGTCTTGTGCTTGGGGCCCCCAGGATGGGGGTCATGCAGACGTTGCCACAGGACGTGGCGTTCTTAGTCTGCGTTCCTTCGTGGGCAAGGCGCTTACGCTTTTCTTATTACTCTTCTTCAGGGATATAATATTGGGTTACATATGAAGGGCTGGAGAATATATTCGGTGTCTTATCGATGCCGCTTTCCGTCCCGCGTTTTTCATGTACTTTATCATATGCTTTGGAATTCTGCCAGTTCTTAAAGGATTTTTCATCCCGCCATAGAGTTAGAATGATATATGTGTTTGATTCAAGAGGCCGCAGAACCCGAATGGCTGCAAAACCCGGTTCATTTTCGATAAGTCCTGCCCTGTTTTTAAACCGGTGTTCAAAAAGCGGCCTGCCTTCATCTGTAACTGGAATATTATTCAGCACGGCAAACCCTGCATCCGTAAATGCCCCGGAAGAATCAATTACTTCATAGGATCTGGGTTCTTTAAAAATCGAGGCGCCTGCCGTTTCATGGATTAATAAGGCACTCTCAGTATTCTGCATTGCAACCATAGTTTCATCGGAGTGCTTTTCCTCAATTTTTTTCAAAAAATCGTAAGTTCCTCTTGCCATATATATCTTCATTTTTTCTCACTCCACCTGGAAAAGATTTATAGTGTTCTTTGAAGGTCAATTAGTGAATGCATCATGCTATTAATAGAATCTTCATTTAAAACACTTCATTAAAAAATTTGAATTTTTACTGTGCTAATATCCTTACAATCTTTAATTTTCCCTTATTTAGACAGTTAAAAACGTCAAATTTTTGACATTTAGCCTTCAAATCTATACAAAAACAGAGAAAAAAGGATATAGTCATAAAGGTAGATACTGGCGATTTCTAATTTTGGTATATATATATTACAATAATACGCAGACAAGTCTTGAAAGGTGGTAAAATTTAATGAAAAACTCATTTAATGATACATTTCTGAAGGCCGCAAGGGGGGAACAGACAGATTATGTTCCTGTTTGGTATATGCGGCAGGCTGGCCGCTCGCAGCCGGAATATAGAGCGATAAAAGAAAAATACTCCCTTTTCGAAATAACACACCAGCCTGAGCTTTGTGCTTATGTTACAAGGCTGCCAGTAGAGCAATATAACAATGATGCTGCCATTCTTTATAAAGATATTATGTCACCGCTTCCAGCCATTGGGGTTGATGTGGAAATAAAATCAGGAATCGGCCCTGTTATTTCAAATCCAATCCGTTCCATAGCGGATGTAGAGAAGCTTGGGGAAATAAATCCTGAAGAGGATGTTCCATATGTCCTGGATACTATTAAGCTTCTTACTCAAGAGCAATTGACTGTGCCTCTAATCGGTTTTGCCGGGGCTCCATTTACTCTTGCCAGTTATATGATTGAAGGCGGACCATCAAAGAACTACAACAAAACGAAAGCATTCATGTATGCAGAGCCTAAAGCCTGGTTCGCTTTAATGGATAAGCTTGGTGAAATGACTATTACATATGTGAAATCCCAGGTCAAAGCAGGTGCAAAAGCCATCCAGATTTTCGATTCATGGGTTGGCGCATTAAATGTGGAGGATTACCGCTATTTTATTAAGCCAGTAATGAATCGCATTTTCTCTGCCTTAAAAGAAGAGAATGTCCCGCTGATCATGTTCGGAGTTGGTGCTAGCCACCTGGCTATGGAGTGGCATGATCTGCCGCTTGATGTAGTTGGGCTGGACTGGAGACTTCCAATTCAGGAAGCAAGAGCAAAAGGAATTACAAAAACGGTTCAAGGCAATCTTGATCCAGCTATCCTGCTTGCCCCTTGGGAAGTAATTGAGGAAAAAGCAAAAGGTATTCTGGATCAGGGAATGGCTCAGCCGGGTTATATATTCAATCTTGGGCATGGTGTTTTTCCTGAGGTTAATCCGGACACATTAAGAAAATTAACAACTTTTATTCATGAATACTCTGCTTCAAAATTAAGCAAGTAGCCTCCGGTTTTCTTTAAGCGATAGCATGCAGCA
Source organism: Bacillus sp. NTK034 (assembly GCF_017303275.1). GTDB lineage: Bacteria > Bacillota > Bacilli > Bacillales > Cytobacillaceae > Cytobacillus. The sequence goes on from NZ_JAFKOJ010000001.1 coordinate 149,571, forward strand.
TTTGCATATTGCTATGAGCATTAGTTTTGGTAATCGATTTGTTTTTTGGCACAATAAAAACTGGAGACAGATAGAATTTGAGGTGGATGACATGGGTAAAAAGACAATGGGTTTACTTGTAATGGCTTATGGAACTCCCTATAAGGAAGAAGACATTGAGCGTTACTATACACATATCCGCAGAGGAAGAAAGCCTTCTGAGGAAATGCTTGAAGATTTAAGAAGCAGATATGAAGCGATTGGCGGAATATCACCGCTTGCAGAAATCACCAAAGTTCAGGCTGAAAAACTTGAACAGCATTTAAATGAAGTTCAGGACGATTATGAATTCAGAATGTATTTAGGGTTAAAGCATATTGAACCTTTTGTAGAAGATGCGGTTAAACAAATGCATGAGGATGGGATTGAAGAGGCTGTCAGCATTGTTCTTGCACCGCATTTCTCAACCTTTAGCGTAAAATCATATAATGGCAGAGCCAAAGAAGAGGCTGAAAAGCTTGGCGGTCCTGTAATAAAATCAGTTGAAAGCTGGTATAAAGAACCTAAGTTTATCAAATATTGGGCCGATCGTGTAAAGGAAACATTCGATAAAATGCCTGCTGAAGAAAAAGATTCTGCAGTGTTAATTGTTTCTGCACACAGTTTGCCGGAAAAGATTCTGCAATCAGGGGATCCATATCCGCATCAGCTGCAGGAAACAGCTGATCTCATTGCCGAACAGGCTGGAGTCAAAGATTATGCCGTTGGCTGGCAAAGTGCAGGAAACACACCTGAGCCTTGGCTAGGTCCTGATGTGCAGGATTTGACAAGAGACCTTTATGAAAACAAGAGCTACAGGGCATTTGTGTATACTCCTGTCGGCTTTGTTTCAGATCATCTTGAAGTGCTGTACGACAATGACTATGAATGCAAAGTTGTCACTGATGAGCTGGGTGCAAGCTATTACCGTCCAGAAATGCCAAATTCACAGCCAGAGTTTATTGATGCGATGTCTGATGCCATTTTTAAGTTGCTGAATAGATAAGCAAAAAATTAGAAAAGAAGGCGATTTACCGTGCAGGGAGAGCGACAGAAAGTTGTGGTTGCCGGAGGAGGAATTACTGGTCTTGCTGCAGCTTACTATCTGCAGAAGGAAGCCAAAGAAAAAGGAATGGCCCTGGATGTAAAGCTTATAGAAGCCTCACATCGTCTTGGCGGCAAAATTCAAACGATAACACGAGACGGTTTTGTGATCGAAAGAGGGCCAGATTCCTTTTTGGCACGTAAACAAAGTGCGTCCCGGCTTGCCAAGGAAGCTGGCCTGGAAAAAGAGCTTGTGAGAAATACATCCGGTAAGTCCTATGTGCTTGTAAGGCAGCGTCTATTTCCAATGCCGGGCGGATCCATCATGGGGATTCCAACACAAATTGCTCCCTTTATTACAACCGGATTATTCACTCCCGCAGGGAAGGCAAGAGCTGCTGCAGATTTTGTGCTGCCGCGCTCCAATCCTTCCAATGATCAGTCACTGGGTGCCTTTTTTAGAAGAAGGCTTGGTGACGAGGTTGTCGATAATTTGATTGAACCGCTTCTCTCTGGCATATATGCTGGCGATATTGATCAATTAAGCCTTATGGCCACATTCCCGCAGTTTTATCAGGTTGAGCAGAAGTATAGAAGTTTAATTCTGGGAATGAAAAAGTCTACAGGCACTCAGCAGAAACAAGCCTCAAGCCGCAAGAGCAAAGAAGGGATGTTCCTTACTTTGAAATCGGGGCTTCAATCACTTGTCGATGCCCTGGAGAGCAAGCTTGATCCTGGAACTGTACTGAAAGGCCATCGAATTGAATCTATCAAGAAGACTGGCAGAAGCTATACAGTTGAATGGAATGGCGGAGAAAACCTTCAGGCAGACTGCATGGTCATGGCTGTTCCCCATCGTGCACTGTGCATCATTTTCTCCGGGTGGGGAATATTTGAGCAGTTCAAAGACATGCCGTCCACTTCTGTGGCAACTGTAGCGCTGGCATTCCCTGAAGAAGCGATTGAAAGGGATATTGACGGAACCGGTTTTGTTGTTTCACGCCATAGTGATTACACCATTACTGCATGCACGTGGACACATAAGAAATGGCCCCATTCGACTCCAAAAGGAAAAGTGCTTCTGCGCTGTTATGTTGGCAAAGCTGGTGATGAAACTGTGGTGGATCTGTCAGATGATCAAATTATTAAAGTTGTACTTGATGATTTAAATAAAACAATGAATATTAAAATGAATCCGGACTTTGTTTATGTAACAAGATGGAAGGATTCTATGCCGCAGTATACTGTAGGACATAAAGAACGCGTCGATCTGGCAAAGAAACAGGCACAGGCAAAGCTGCCCGGCATTTTTCTGGCAGGAAGTTCATTTGAAGGTCTTGGCGTTCCTGATTGCATAGATCAGGCAGAAGAGGCAGTTCGAAATGCAGTTGAATACTTGCAAAGCAACAAGCAAAAAGCTGTCCGTTTGTGACAGCTTTTTATATTGGCATCATTTCAGGTTGCTTTTTCATTTGGAGTATGATAAATTACTTTTTGTACTAATGACCAAAATGTTCATTTAGTCATTTTATATGAGGTGAGTTCATGTCAGCAGATCGCAAACAGCAAATTATTGAGGCGGCCACTAAATCATTTTCTCTGTTTGGATATAAAGCAACCACTATGGATCAGGTTGCGAAGCTTGCAAATGTAGGAAAAGGCACTATTTATAATTTCTTTAAAAATAAAGAAGAGCTGTTTGATGAAATTATCCATACGCTCATCGTGGAAATGAAAAGCGCAGCTGATGAAGCGCTTGATCCCTCTTTGCCCTTTCATAAAAATGTTCATCGGGGATTGTATAAAATACTTGAATTCCGCATGAAGCATCAGTTAACAATCAAGCTTTTCCAGGAAGCAAAGGAAATGGGAACTCCTGCTGTTACAGATGTAATTGGGAAAGTAGAGGATGCGATATTAAATTATGTAAAAGACAAAGTTGCACAAGCGATTGAAAAAGGAGAAATCCGGGAATGCGATCCTGAACTGACATCTTTTGTGATGCTGAAGCTTTATATTGCTCTTATATTTGATTGGGAGCAGCGTCATGAACCTTTGGAAAAAGAAAAAATAGCTATGCTGTTTGAACAATATATTATGAAAGGATTATCGAACTAGATAGTCCTCTATTTTTTCAGCAAAATGACCAAATGAGGAAAATAGTCACTAAGTTATTGTGGAGGGATTTACGGTGAAAAACAAACTTTTCTTGAAGGAGTTTTCAGCAATCTTAAAAAACAAAAAATTGCTGATTCCTATTATCGCAGTAATGTTTATTCCTATTTTATACAGCGGAATGTTTCTTTGGGCATTTTGGGATCCATATGATCATTTAGATGATCTGCCTGTTGCTATCGTTAATGAGGATGCCGGTGCTGCATTTGAAGGTAATGACTTGCATCTTGGCGATGATCTTGTTGATAAATTAAAGGAAAGCAAGGACTTTAATTTTCAATTTGTTGATAAAGAGGAGGCATATAAAGATCTAAATGATCAGCATTACTATATGCTTGTTGAAATCCCTAAGGATTTTTCCAAGAATGCAACCACACTCCTTAAGGACAATCCGCAGAAAATGAACCTGATTTACGTTCCCAATGAGAGCTACAATTTTTTATCAGCTCAAATTGGAGGAACAGCTGTAGAAAAAATTAAAATGTCTCTCTCAGAAAAAGTGACTGAAACATATGCTGAAACGATGTTCGATAAAGTAGGGGAACTGGCAGATGGCATTGGACAGGCAAGTGACGGGGCCCTTCAAATCAGTGAAGGAGCTGCAGGTTTAAAAGATGGTTCTAAAACGCTGCATGAGAAGCTGGCGCTTTTGGCCGATAAATCCATTGAGTTCAATAACGGTGTAAGCTCAGCAAGCAAAGGTTCAGAGGAAATGGCAGAAGGAGCTAAAACCCTTTCAGAAGGATTAGGCAAACTGGCTGAAGGCCAATCAGAATTAAGTAAAGCATCCTATCAGCTGAAATCTGGGAGTGAAAAGCTTTCTGCAGGTGTTACACAATCAAAGGCAGGGATTGATACAGTAAAGGAAAAGCTGCCTGTTATGATTGATGGAACTGAGCAGCTTGAAAATGGAGCGAAAACCTTATCTTCATCTCTGGAGCAATGGCAAACGGAGGCACAAAAACTCAGCGGAGGCACTGCTCTTTTAGAGCAAAAGCTGCAGGGCTTTATTTCGCAGCTTCCTGAAGGATCTCCTGAAAAAGCTGAGCTTCAGAGTGTGCTTGCCCAGCTGAAGGCTGGAACAGCCCAGCTTGCTGAGTCAGCTGGCAAATTATCAGCGGGAGGAGCCGAATTGTCCCAAAAAATGGGACAGCTAAATGAAGGACAGCTGCAGCTGCAGCAGGGAATAAATCAGCTTGCCCAGGGGGCATCAGAGCTGGAAATTGGTTCTCAGCAGCTAGTACAGGGCCATAAAGATTTCGGTGCTGGAATGGAAACATTTGCTCAGAAATTTGGTGAAGCACAAGCCGGAGCAGACAGGCTAGCAGGCGGTGCAGCAGATTTGTCAGGAGGGCTTGGAAAACTGACCCAAGGTTCAGATGCATTGGCAGACGGCACAAAGCAGCTTGAAGATGGCGCAGGCAAAGTAGCTGAAGGTAATACACAAATTTTTGAAGGTTCTTCTGAGTTAGCAAATAAATTAGCGGATGGCGCTGAAAATGCATCAGCCGTAAATGCCAGCGATAAAACTTATAATATGATGGCAAATCCGGTAGAAATAGATAATGAGAAGATTACAGAAGTACCTAACTATGGTACAGGGTTCGCGCCATATTTTCTGTCGCTTGGCCTTTTCGTGGGTGCTCTGCTTCTTTCAATTGTATTTCCGCTTCGGGAGCCGGCTGGCGTTCCGCGGTCAGGATTTAGCTGGTTTGCAAGCAAGTTTGGGATTCTTGCTGGAGTAGGCATTATTCAGGGTCTCATTGCTGCCATGATATTATTGCTGGGACTTGGCCTGGAAGTGCAGAGTGTACCTTTGTTTCTGCTGTTTACAATCATAACCAGCCTTACTTTCATAGCTCTGATTCAATTTTTTGTCACCGTCATGGGTGATCCTGGCCGGTTTGCTGCCATAATTATATTAATTCTCCAGCTGACAACAAGTGCAGGTACTTTCCCGCTTGAGCTGATTCCTAATGCACTTCAGCCAATCAGTTCATACTTGCCTATGACCTATTCTGTTTCCGGACTAAAGGCTGTCATTTCAAGCGGAAATTTTGATTTTATGTGGGAGAATGCAGTAATTCTATTGAGTTTCGCCGCCCTATTTATTGCAGGAACTTTTGTTTACTTTACTGCAATGCACAAGAAAAGATTTGCAGCAGCTGCAGGGCAGGCTGATTGATTATTAGCAAAAAACAAAGCCAGCCCACAGGGCTGGCTTTAAATATATAATTCTATAAATCTGTAATTCCCATGCAATTATCACACTTGTTTCCGTAACATTCATGCTGCTCTTCGATCGACTTCCCGCATTCTGAACATTGTTTAGCCGGCAGGTTTCTGAAAAACTCCATAATGTTTTGAATCATGTTGAAGCCTCCTGATTTGTGATTTTGTTCTAAATAGTTTGATTATTTAAGTTAATTGTATTATAACAGAATTCATATGTCAACTTCTGTTTCAATACAATTTTAAAAAAGTGAAAAAATAGGCATAATCGAGTATATTGAACATAGCAAAGCTTGGTCTTTTCTTGAGATTTTGGTTACCAAGTCATAGCGTAGGAGCTTGAACTTTTTAATAAGGAGGAAACGTGATGAAGTTAACTGTAATCGGCAGCTGGGGCGGTTATCCTAAAGCTGATGGAGCCAGTTCAGGGTATTTGCTGGAGCATGATGGTTTTCATTTGCTGATCGACTGCGGAAGCGGCGTCCTTTCAAAAATGCAGAACATTTTTCAGCCAGAAGAATTGGATGCAGTGATTATCTCGCATTACCATCCAGATCACATTGCAGATATAGGGGTACTGCAGCATGCCAGGCTCATTCAGGGTTTTTTAGGCAGGAAAACAGATACACTCCCGATTTATGGCCATTCCCTTGATCAGCTTGAATTTGCTAAATTTACATACAAGGATATAACAAAGGGAGTCTGCTATGATCCTGATGGCACTCTCTCTGCAGGACCGTTTCAAATCCGCTTTTTAAAGACTAATCACCCAGTGCCATGCTATGCAATGAGAATTGAAGCAGACGGCAAAACGCTTATTTATACGGCTGATACCTCATATAAAGAAGAGCTGGAAGCATTTAGCGAGAATGCTGATTTATTAGTTTGCGAATGCAATTTTTATGGTCATCAAAATGGAAAGAATGCAGGGCATATGACAAGCCTGGATGCTGGAACATTGGCCAGAAAAGCAAAGGTGAAGAATTTGCTGCTGACTCATTTGCCTCATTATGGTGAACTGAGAAAGCTGAAGGAAGAGGCTTCAACAAAATATCCCGGTCCTATTTCGCTTGCGGATTATCAATGGTCCCATACTTTTTGAGGAGGAAAACAGATGCTTTTTATTGACAACCAGGGAATCACAGATCCCAGAATTAACCTTGCTATTGAAGAATATGCACTGAAAAATCTTGATATTGAAGAAACCTATTTGCTTTTTTATATTAATGAACCTTCCATTATTATTGGAAAAAATCAGAATACCGTTGAAGAGATCAATACTGAATATGTCGAGAACAATAGCATCCATGTAGTCAGAAGGCTTTCTGGCGGCGGGGCCGTTTATCATGATTTAGGCAATCTCAACTTCAGCTTTATCACAAAAGATGATGGAGAAAGCTTTCATAACTTCCAAAAGTTTACCGAACCAGTTGTAGAGGCTTTGCGGAAGCTTGGTGTTAATGCTGAATTGAGCGGCCGAAATGATCTGATGGCGGAAGGGAGAAAGATATCCGGGAATGCCCAGTTTTCAACCAAAGGCAGAATGTTTAGCCATGGCACCCTCTTATTTGATTCAGAAATAGAAAGTGTCGTTTCGGCACTAAAGGTAAAGAAGGATAAAATTGAATCGAAAGGCATTAAATCTATTCGGAGCCGGGTTGCTAATATATCAGAGTTCCTGGATAAAAAAATCACAATTCAAGAATTTCGCACTTTGCTGCTTAAGAATATTTTTGGTGATTTAGATGAAATTCCAGAGTACAAGCTCACGAATGATGATTGGGAAAAAATTCACCAGCTGTCCAGGGAGCGCTATCAAAACTGGGATTGGAATTATGGAAAATCCCCCAAATTTGATCTGCAGCACTCGCATCGTTTCCCAGTGGGGCAAATTGATATTAGACTTAATGTCACAAAAGGGCAAATTGTGGAATGTAAAATTTACGGAGACTTCTTTGGGGTTGGCGATGTAAGCGAAATTGAAAACAAGCTTACAGGAATTCGCTATGAAAAGTCAGAGGTTGAAAGTGCCCTTGGGGGAGTGGACATTAAGCATTACTTTGGAAATGTGACAAAGACCGAATTTATCAACCTGATTTATTAATGCGGTCATTTATTGGAAAGCTGGCATATTGCCGGCTTTTCTTATATTTATATAAAGTCTTGCGAAAGTCAGTCCGCTGTAAAAAAGAAATTGTGAACAATTCGCTTTCCTACTTGAATACAAAAATTTCTTTCAATATAATATATTTAGAAAATTTATTTAATAAAAATGAATGACTATTCATTCATTATAGGGGGAGTGTAAATGAATTTAACAGAGCAGCTGCATGAAACGGCGATCAAGATGGGCAATAAGACTGCCTATTATTTTATGGACCAGTCCAGTACATATGCGGAGCTTGATGGTGCTGTGACCAAATTTGCGGATGGGCTTTCAAAGCTGGGAGTAAAAAAAGGAGATCATATTGCTCTTTTACTGGGGAATTCACCGCAATTTGTCATTGGCCTGCATGGCGCACTGCGTCTTGGAGCAACTGTTATACCGATCAACCCAATTTATACACCTGATGAAATTGGCTACATTGTTAATAATGGTGATGTAAAAGCTGTTGTTACGCTCGATCTCTTAGTGCCTTTGATTGAGAAGATGCATCAGGCTCTTCCAAAGGTGGAGAACTTTATTATTTGCGAAACCCCGCAGGGACAGTTTACAAAAGCGGACCCGTCTGCATTAACAGCTTTTGAAAAAATGAAATCGTTTACACAGGTGATGGGTTCAGGAGATTTGGATTTTAAAGGCCCTGAACTCGAAGAAGAGGAAACGGCCGTTATCCTATATACATCCGGTACGACAGGCAAGCCGAAAGGTGCCATGCTGACACATAAAAACCTCTACAGCAATGCAAAGGATGTCAGCGATTATTTGCACATGAACGAAAATGACCGGGTTATCACTACTTTGCCGATGTTTCATGTTTTCTGTTTAACGGTTGCTCTCAATGCACCGCTGATGAATGGGGCTACTATTTTAATAGATCCAAAATTCAGCCCTAAAGAAATTTTTAGACTCGCAAAAAAATTTGAACCTACTGTTTTTGCCGGCGTTCCGACCATGTACAATTTCCTTCTTCAGTTTGATGATGGCAATCCAGAAGATCTGAAATCGTTAAGGCTTTGCATTTCGGGCGGTGCTGCCATGCCTGTTGCACTTCTCCATGGCTTTGAAAAAAAGTTCAATGTCATTGTCTCAGAAGGATATGGTCTTTCAGAAGCTTCTCCGGTTACCTGCTTTAATCCGCTGGATAAGCCGCGCAAAGCAGGCTCAATCGGGCAATCCATTATGAACGTTGAGAATAAGGTTGTAAATGAACTGGGAGAAGAAGTTTCCGTTGGCGAAGTTGGAGAACTGATTGTTCGCGGGCCTAATGTGATGAAGGGATACTACAAGATGCCTGAAGAAACAGCGGCCACTATTCGTGATGGCTGGCTTTATACAGGAGACCTCGCAAAAAAGGATGAGGAAGGCTATTTTTATATCGTTGACCGTAAAAAGGACCTTATTTTAGTCGGCGGATATAACGTGTACCCTCGGGAAGTAGAAGAGGTGCTCTATAATCATGAGGATGTAGTTGAAGTTGCTGTATTGGGTGTGCCTGATCCAAATCTGGGAGAAGCGGTAAGGTGCTATGTTGTATCTAAAAACCCTCAGCAGACAGAAGAATTGCTGCTTGCATACTGTGCTGAGCATCTGGCTAAATATAAAGTGCCGTCAACGATTGAATTCTTAGAGGAGCTGCCAAAGAACGCAACTGGTAAAATTTTGCGGAGAGCGTTGAAGAATCAGGTACTGCAGACTAAATAGGTTTTTATGGACAGGCAATGGATGTGTCTGTCCTTTTCTATTCCACTTCAAATTGACTAAACTTGAAAGGGTTTTCGCAAAATTCATCGAATTATTAGATAGCACTGGAAAGAGGAGAGATACAAATGAGTTCTATTGCAGTTGAAACAAAAGGTCATATTGCGGTCGTAACGATTAACCGTCCTGATGCATTGAATGCATTTAATTTTGAGACTTTATCGGAGCTTCAGGAAACAGTTGAGAAACTGCGAACCAGCCCTGATGTTCGTGCAGTGATTTTTACAGGGGCTGGAGAAAAGGCATTCAGTGTCGGTGCAGATTTAAAAGAGCGCAGGACATTATCTGAAGAGCAAGTCCGCAGGAATATATATAAAATAGGTGAAGTATTCTCACTGGTTGATCAGCTCCCGCAGCCTACTATCGCTGCTATAAACGGTTTTGCCTTCGGAGGCGGGATGGAACTGGCACTATCCTGCGATTTCCGCATCGCCGTTTCAGGCACTGCCATGGGACTTACAGAAACAAGTTTAGCCATAATACCAGGTGCAGGCGGCACTCAAAGACTTCCAAGATTGATTGGCCAGGCCAAAGCCCTGGAATTAATTTTGACGGCTAAAAGGCTTACTTCTGAAGAAGCGCTTGAATACGGCATCCTTACCAAAGTGACTGAAAAAGAAAATCTCTTAAATGATTGTTTTGAATTTGCCGGACAAATGCTTAATAATGGCCCTCTTGCCCTTCAGCAGGCTAAATTTGCTGTAAAGCATGGCATGGGCGTCGATTTGCAGACTGGACTTCAGATTGAAAGGAAGGCATATGAAGTCATTATCCCAACAGAAGATAGAGTTGAAGCTCTTGCAGCCTTTGCTGAAAAAAGAAAACCAGAATTTAAAGGGAAATAAAATGAATAAGCAAGTAATGGGACACGGCAGAATTGTGCTGTGTCTTTTCTATTAAAATAATAATTTTTAGAAAATTATTAAAAAACATCTTGAATAGTAAGACTGTTAACTATATAATTTAGTGAATAAAAGCATAAAAGCATAAAAGTGATGAAGTGGAAAGATAGAGATAAAAGGGGGATCAACTAGTATGTTAGAGAGAATAAAATTATTTAAAGCAGTAGCTGCAGCAGGTCTTATGGGAACATTGCTGCTAAGCGGCTGCGGCAGTGAAAGCACAAATGGAGATGCAGGGTCTTCTGATAAAGAAAAGGAAGAATCATTTAATATAGGAGTTACGCAGATTGTCGAGCATCCTTCGTTAGATGCGGCACTGGAGGGATTTAAAAAGGCTTTAGAGGATTCTGGTATTGAAGCAAGCTATGATGTCCAGATTGCTCAGGGGGACCAGAATAATAATCAATCCATTGCCAATAATTTTGCCGGAGATGGAGTAGACCTGATCTTTGCCAACTCTACCCCAAGTGCATTAAGTGCACTTAATGCGACGAAGGATATACCAATTGTATTTACTTCAGTAACAGATCCAGTGGGTGCGCAATTAGTAAAATCAATGGATACACCTGAAGGAAATATAACTGGTACAACAGATACACATCCTGATGCGATACCCAATATGGTTAAATTTATAGATGAACAATTTGAGGCTGGAACTGTGGGTGTTATTTACAATTCTGGAGAACAAAACTCAGAGGTGCAGATTGAAAAGGTGAAGGAAGCTCTTTCAGGTACAGATATGAAATTGGCCGAAGCTACCGTATCCAATTCTTCTGAAGTGAAACAGGCTGCAGAATCACTTGTCGGAAAAGCAGATGCCATCTATATTATTACGGATAATACTGTCGTTTCTGCTTTGGAATCTGTCATTCAGGTTTCAAACGATAATGACATCCCGCTATTTGTAGGAGAGCTGGATTCTGTTAAACGCGGGGGCTTTGCTGCTTATGGATTTGACTATGAAGATATCGGATATGAAGCTGGGGAAATGGCTGCAAAAATTTTAAAAGACGGCAAGAAGCCATCCGAACTACCTGTCCAATATCCGCAGAATCTAAAGCTGGTAATCAATAAAAAGGCTGCAGAAGAAATGGGAATTGACTTAAAAGAGGAATGGAGCGAACTTGCTGAGTTTGTGGAGTAATACCAGCAATAACCACCAGCGCTTACGCTTTTCACCTCGATAACTGTCTAGCGCAAGCAGCCTACCCCTTCGAGGTCACAAGCCAATCCTCCCAAAAAAGGCAACGAACGCCTTTCCGTGAGGCTTGTCTTGTGCTTGTCGGGAGTGGGCAAGGCGCTTACGCTTTCTAATAGAAAGGGAGATTACTATGCCAACAGCGATCTTTGGTTCCATTGAGGCAGGAGCAATTTATGCCTTAATGGCATTGGGAGTTTACCTATCATTCAGAATACTGGATTTTCCCGATCTGACGGTGGATGGAAGCTTTGTAACGGGCGCATCTGTAGCAGCTGTCATGATAGTAGGGGGATACAATCCATTTTTGGCAACAATGACAGCTTTGCTTGCGGGTTTTGCAGCAGGCTGCCTTACAGGCCTTCTTCATACAAAAGGAAAAATTAATGCCCTCTTGTCCGGAATATTAATGATGATCGCATTGTACTCTATCAATCTCCGGATTATGGGCAAGTCAAATGTTCCTCTGCTGTCTGAGGAAACGGCTATCACAAAGCTTACAGCATTCTGGCAGGGGCTTGGGATTGATCAGGCTATTCAAAGCCTGTTTGGGGCATTGGGAATGAGTTTCATCCCAAAGACCTGGGGTATTCTCATTTTAATGCTAATTTTAGCCTTTGCTGTGAAAGTATTGATTGATCTTTTCTTAAAGACAGATATTGGCCTGGCCATACGCGCAACAGGCGACAATGAGACGATGATCCGCAGCTTTTCTGCTGATACAGATCTTTTGAAGATAGCTGGCTTGGGCATTTCAAATGCACTGGTTGCTTTTTCTGGAGCATTAGTGGCACAGTATAACGGATTCAGTGACGTCGGAATGGGAATCGGGATGATTATCATCGGACTTGCATCCGTGATCATTGGAGAAGCAATCTTTGGTGCAAAAACTATTGTCCGGGCAACACTCGCTGTCATCGGAGGAGCCATCTTATATCGTATTATAGTCACTCTTGCATTAAGGGTTGAATTCCTTGAAACAGGAGATATGAAGCTAATCACAGCAGTAATCGTGATTGGCGCGCTGATTCTGCCAAAGCTTATTCAGCAGCAAAAAGAAAAGCAGAGAAAGCGGCGGAGATTAGCGGAAGCGAAAAAAACTAATGCTTACGGGAAAAGTGGTGAACATCTTGCTGCAATTAAATCAGATTCATAAAGTATTTAATGAGGGAACTCCAGACGAAAAAACAGCGCTTCACAGAATCGATCTTCATTTAAAGCCAGGCGACTTCATGACGGTTATCGGCAGTAATGGAGCGGGAAAATCTACTCTTATGAATATGATTTCCGGCAAATTGATTCCTGATATAGGAGAAGTGCTGGTTGATGGCACTGATGTCACTCTTGTGAAGGAACATAAAAGATCCAGGCTGATTGGACGCGTTTTCCAGGATCCGATGGCAGGAACAGCACCCTCCATGACGATAGAGGAAAATCTGGCCATTGCTTATTCGAGAACTATGGTGCGAGGCCTTCGCAAAGGTGTTTCCAAGAAACGCCGCGACTTTTTTCAGGAAAAGCTGGAAATGCTGCATCTTGGATTGGAAAACAGGCTTTCAGCAAAAGTCGGACTGCTGTCAGGGGGAGAAAGGCAGGCATTATCCCTTTTGATGGCGACTTTCACAGAGCCTAAAATACTGCTTTTGGACGAACATACCGCTGCCTTGGACCCTGCTCGTGCAGAATTGATTACCAGCCTTACGAAAGAGATTGTGGAAACATATAAACTTACCACGTTAATGGTGACTCACAATATGCAGCAGGCACTTGACCTGGGAAATAGGCTGATCATGATGGACAAAGGCCAGATCATTTTTGAAACAAATGAAGACCAAAAGAAAGATTTGACTGTCGAAAAACTGCTTGAAGAATTCCAAAAAATCCGCGGAGAGAAAATGAGCAGCGACAAGGCTGTATTAATCTAAAAGGAGACCGGACAAAAGGCTTTTCGCTTTGTCCGGCTTGTTTGTTCTTGGAGATATTCCAGTAAAAAGCATACCGAGCGCAGCGATATGCCTACTTTTTCATGGATAATACATGACTGCCTGGTAGCGAATCAGTTCGTCTCCGATATTTTTATACGTATGCACTTTATTTGCTGAGAATTTTATTGAATTTCCGGGGCGGACAGTGATTCGCTGGTCTCCGATCTCTATTTCAAGCGTTCCGGACATGACAGTGATATATTCTTCAACACCCTCATTATGTTTATCAGATGTATGCTGACAGCCCGGTTCAATTTCGACTGTGAAGATCTCGAATTTCTTGCGGGGATCAAAAGGGAACACGGGATAAACCCTGTATCTGCCCATGCTCTCCATTATTGGAGTTAGAGTTTTCAATTCTATGAGTTGGATATCTGATGGTTCCTCATGAATAAGTGAGGAAAATGAAACCTGAAGGCCGCTCGCGATTTTCCATAGGGTGGTGACAGTCGGGTTGGATTCCCCCCGCTCAATCTGCCCCAGCATCGCCTTGCTGACCCCGGTTATTTCTGCCGTTGCATCCAGGCTGTAACCTCTTGTTTTTCGAATATTCCTCAGGTTTTCCCCAATACTTTTTTGAATATTCTCCATTATATCCTCCAAACTTATTGTGTAATATAACGCACGAATGTATAATATACTATATCAATGCATCATTCTTTAATATTAAGTCTATTATAGTATATTTTTCAGGTTTAGTATTATATTTTTTAAGGCGGTGAGCATTATGGCAGAACTTGCAGTCGGCAAGCCTTCCGGAGAGTATAGGAAAGGGGTGCAGTCGGGAATCAGCATCGCGATAGGATATGCACCAATCGCTTTAACATTTGGGCTGCTCGCCAAAACAACTGGTCTTTCAATTGGTGAAACAGCTTTAATGAGTTTGCTCGTATTTGCGGGGGCAGCACAGTACATATCCCTGAGCCTTCTTTCATTGGGAACGGGTATATTTGAAATTGTTTTGACAACATTTATTGTGAATATCAGGCACTTCTTAATGTCAACCTCTCTTAACGAAAAGTGGGATGATGAACAGGATGCTAACAAGGTAATTTTGTCTTTTGGGATTACGGACGAAACTTTCTCAGTTGCAGCAGTACGTGAAGATAAGGTAACAAGCGGTTATATGCTTGGGCTTATTTCGGTTTCCTATGCAAGCTGGGTCATTTGCTCTGGGCTTGGGCACCTAATTGGTGCGAGCCTTCCGCAAACCTTGCAGGAAAGCATGTCTGTTGCACTTTATGCCATGTTTGTCGGCCTTCTTGTTCCGTCTATGAAAAAGAGTGCAAAAGTTGTATTTCTTGCGGCGCTGGCAGCATGTTTTAACATGATTTTTACTTTGACTAATATGTTATCGACAGGATGGGCAATTGTACTGGCCACGCTTTTATCGGCTGTAATAGTAGAATGGATTGAAAGTATAAAAAACAGGCAAAGGGGTCAGGGGCATGAGTAGCCAAGTCGTGTGGATGATTATTGGAATGGCAGCAGTTACTTATATCCCAAGGCTTCTGCCTTTTGTGCTTTTTAAGGGGAAGGAGCTTCCCGGGTTTGTTCAGGGGATATTAAAGAATGTGCCGTATGCGACTTTAGGGGCACTCATTTTTCCAGGCATTCTGTTTATAAATGAAGATCTTTGGTTTGGGCTGCTCGGGGCAGCTGCTGCCTTTCTAGCTGCCTTTTTAGGTGCAAATGTGATTGTTGTCGTATTAGGATCAATTGCTGTGTTATCTGTATATTCTTTCTTATTTTAGAAAAGATTATTATTGATGTTCTTTAGCCGGTTCCTTCGAGAACCGGCTTTTTCAATAGAACTGCTGGAATAGGCTATTATCTTTTAAGTAATGATTGTCCCATCAAAATAGTTCTAATTACAGATTTTTATACTAAACTAAATATAGAAAGGTTGTACCATAAGGGGGGATCAGATGGCGCGGAAATTAGGCTTTTACGGGGCGCTCGCCTTTTTTGTATACGGTTTATTTTTTTATTGGTATTTATTCTATTTTGCTGACAGCAGTCTGCCGTTTGAGTATGAAGGCTCACGTGCAGATCCGGCAACTTTCCTGAACGGCAGGGAACTGATGCTCAGTGAGGAATATTCTAAAATAAGAAACCTGCTGTTTTTTATTTCTACACCTTTTGAATGGATTTTCTATTTATTCATTCTTTTATTTGGATTATCGAAGGCTTTTAAGAAGTGGGCTGAGCAGACTGCGCCTTATAAATTTCTGCAAACGGCGATATATTTAATTTGGCTTTCTTTTTTCGCGTTTATGGCCACAATGCCATTAAGCTATATCAGCTTTTCACTTTCAAAAACGTATAATATCTCAACTCAGAGCTTTAGCGGGTGGATGAAGGATGAGCTCATAGATTTTTGGGTTAATTATGGAATGATGGTTCTTATTGTGTCTGTACTGTACTGGCTGATTAATAAGAGCAGGAAAAGATGGTGGCTTTATGCCTGGCTTTTGTCTGTTCCATTTACCTTATTTATGATGTTCCTGCAGCCGGTTGTCATTGACCCTCTTTATAATGATTTCTATCCTTTGAAAAACAAGGAACTTGAAACAAAAATTCTTGATTTGGCCAGCCAGGCTAAAATACCGGCGGAACATGTCTTTGAAGTCGATATGGCAGAGAAAACAAATGCGCTGAATGCATATGTGACAGGCATCGGATCAAATTCAAGAATTGTTCTATGGGATACAACACTGAATAAATTAACTGATGATCAGATCCTGTTTATAATGGCACATGAAATGGCCCACTACGTGGAAAAGCATATATACATCGGAATTGGCGGTTACTTGCTGCTTTCCCTGCTGGGGCTTTATATGACAGCCAAATTAATGGAGAAAGCAGTCGATAAATGGGGAAGGGCGCTAAAAATTCCTGCGGTAAATGATATTCGGTCCCTGCCGCTGTTTTTGATGATTCTTTCGATGCTGCTCTTTATTTCAAGCCCCCTATCCAATCTTGTTTCACGGTATCAGGAAACAAGGGCAGACCATTATGCCATCGAAATGACGAAGGATTCAAAAGCAGCAATAGGAACATTTCAGGAACTGACACGTGCGGGTCTAAGCCAGGTTAATCCGCCGCTTCTCGTAAAAATATTCCGGTATGGACATCCAACCATGCTTGAGCGTATTTCCATGCTTGAAGAATATGAAATGGAACAGAGGCAAAAAGAACGGGAGCAGGCGGCAGACTGATTTGACAATAACATGAGAAAAAGCAGGCCATGTGGCTTGCTTTTTTACGTTTCATTCTTATAAATATGTATGCTGCCTTCAATATCAGTCTGAATTTCATTATAAAAATAAATGCCTGCATCATCATCAATTCCATAACCAGTCGTGACATTGGCTTTCCAAACTGCCCTCTTTAAATTTTCCCCTTCATTCCATTTAGTGAAATGGACACTTATGACACAATCCCTGATTAACCCGATTCCCTTCAGAAAGAGATGCTGTTCTCTAGGCGTATCAATAGGGGGAATTATGCAATGCTCCGGGATGATTAGGGCACCTGCAGAAAAACCTGCTACAGGAATACCGTTCATGTACATTTTGCCAATGTGTTCTCCCACTTCAGTATCCACAATAAAACTTCTGTATTTTTCCGTTTCACCGCCTCCAATGATGATGCCGGAACAGGACGCCAATTCTTGAAGAAAAGATTCTGAAGGTGCAGGGGAAAGCGGCAGATAACAGAAATTCCTGGCCCCATTTTGAATTAAGCCAGCAGTATACTTATTCATATAGCCTTCCCAGCCTTCCCTTTCCAAAAAGAGTATAGCTATTTTGCCAGCCGCTCCGGAAGCCAGTTCTGCAAACTTTTTTCCAAGCCTTTGCCCGAATGGAGGGCTTCCGCCCATTAAAAATAAATGCCTGCTGTCCATTAATTTTCTCCTGCCTTATTAAAATAAAATACCCCGCTGATTGGCGGGGGCAAACTGTTTTTCTAAGTGCCAAAACGTTTGGAAAGTTCTTTGTACTGCTTTGATAAATTCATAAATGACGGTTTATTTCCTTCATCAATTGCTGCGTTTATTTTATTCATCAGCTTTTCTTTCTCAGTATTCAGCAGAATTTCGGAAATTAGCATATCAATATAAAGGTCAAGAACAAAAGAATCCTTATGGTTTTTCCGCTTCATCGCACTGGTTTTCATTAATTCGGTGTATGATTTTTCCTTCATGGAAATCACCCCTGAGCTTTTTAATATTATATGGAATTGCCGCTGAATATTCAACTAAGTTTTTTAAATTTTTAGAAAATATTTTCGGAATGTCTAAATTGTGAACAATTTAGAAACTATTGAATAAATTAGTAATTTTTAGATAAATTGGTGTTAATATGGAAAAGTGAGAGCGAAATAAAAAAGGAGATGAAAACATAATGAACCATAATACCCAAATGATCGAAGAGTATGAAGTCAATCCAAATACAATGATTATCAAACCCCTCTCTTATGGGCTAAAAGTTTATTCGCAAATCTGGGAGCTTGATGATGAGGTAACTTCCCCTTTTAAGCCGGTCGATATAATAAAAAGCAGCTGCAGATATTTTGGATCAAGCTATGAAGGCAGAAAAGAGGGTACACGCCAATTAACCGGCATTACCCATAAAGCTCCGATAACGATCGACCCCACAAATTTCATTTATTTTTTCCCGACGGCCTCTCCTAACAATCTTGAATGCATCTGGATTGCATTGGATCACATCAATTATTTCAAGCGAGCGGAAAACGCACATACTCAAGTGGTTTTTAAGAATAAGCAAAGCTTCATCATTCCAGTATCTTATACTACTCTTAATAATCAGGTGCTCAGAACAGCTTTACTAAAAACAACATTGATAAGAAGGATAGAAGATTCAGAGAGAAAAGCACTGTACTTTGTGAATGGTTCCAAAATAATGAATGCTTCGGAGAGAACTGGAGCCTACCAATAGAGAAGGGAAAGGATAACTAAGAAGCATGCGGAATTTCATGCTTCTGTTTTCCGTGTGTGTATTACCTTATTAGCTGCAGGCTTTTCTTATTACAAATATTAATTTGCCTTCAGATTTTTTCCTGGACCATGCCTAGGTTTTTTAATAAGATAATAGGTCATCAGCTCCTGGACTTTATTTCGGATGCGGGGGTTAAAGTAATTATGGTGCTCCTCATATCCTTTGTAAAGGAACATGAACATAGTAAATGCCTCATCTCTCTTTATTTCCTGTACCTTTAGCTGGTGTTTATTCATATAGCGTTTTACCTCAGAGAGTTCACTTTGAATGACCTTCATTGTTTCTTCAACCAAATCAATATAAGGCTGTTTTAGTTTAAATGGGCTTTTATTAATGACGATGGAGTCCCGATTTAGAATGGTTAGCACCATTGGCAAATATATAGCCTGCTCCATGATATTACGGTCTTCCTCAGGAATTCTGGTCATATTTTTTCTGCTCCCTTAATCAATAGTATCCTGTTAGTGACACAGAACAAGTGTTCTTATTTAATTTTACAAAGGAATGTTTTTTCTTGCAAGAGCCTATATTTGTCGAAACGCTGTTATTCTTCATCATTTCCAATAATTAAAAAAAATTTCAGCCAGCAGCTTATTGAGAAGGGATTTTATTTCTGATGTCGAAATAAATAGAACAGCACAGTTAGGAAGGATGGAGTAAATGACGCAAAAAAGAACAATTAAACCGGAAGATCTTTATCGGTTAAAATCTGTAGCTGATCCGCAGCTATCCTTGAATGGAAATGACTTAGCTTTTGTTGAGACCGGAATGCTTGATGCGGAAAATACATATAGTTCAAATATTTTTTACTTAAATACCATTGAAAGTAATATCCCGGTTCAGTGGACTTACGGCAAGCACCGTAATCATTCACCCCGCTGGTCTCCAGACGGGGAGTCAATCGCATTTGTATCCGACAGGGACGGAAAATCACAAATTTATGTGATGAGCAAAGCAGGCGGAGAAGCCAGGCAGCTGACACACTGTGCAAATGGCGTTTCAAATCCTGTTTGGTCACCGGATGGGAAGAAAATTGGTTTCAATCTTTCAATAAAACCTGGTGAAGATGCAGAAACAAAGGAAAATCAGGAAAAAAAGGCAGACAAGCCCGTTCCGCTTGAAATTGAAAAAATGAAGCACAAATCAGACGCCCAGGGTTTTTGGAGCGGAAGGTACAGCCAGGTTGCATTAATAGATATTGAAACTGGGGGGATGGAGCAGCTGACATCCGGGGAACATGACTACCAGCTGCAGAACTGGTCACCTGATGGAAAATGGATTGCTGTTACAGCAGATTTAAGTGAAGACAAAGATTTCTCTTTTCTAAGCGATGTCTATATTATCCATCTTGAAACAAAAGACATGAAAAGGATTACAAATGGAAAAGGTTATTTTGGAAGCGCCACATGGTCGCCGGATGGAAAATACATAGGAATGTTCGGGCATGAAAGGGAATACGAAAATGCTACGCATACTAAGGTCTGGGTGTATAATCTCGAATTGGGCAATCTGCAGTGCCTGACTGCAGAATCAGATATATTGGCTGGTGATTATGCCATCGGAGATTTCCAGCAGGGTGCAGTTACACCGGGAATTCTTTGGGCAAAGGACAGCAGCAGCTTTTATTTCCTGGCAACTGATCATGGCAATACAGTTGTTTATTATGGCACTTTAGATGGGGAATTATATCCTGCGCTGCTGGATCAGCAGCATGTATATGGATTGACAACAGGAGGAAGCATCAATAAAGCTGTTGTGGCCATTAGCAAGCCTTCATATCCAGGAGATTTATTTTTGCTTGATGTCCCATCAGGGGAATTAAAGCAGCTGACAAAAGTGAATGAAGAGTTCCTGAACGAAGTTGAGCTGGCAGATGCGGAGCCAATTCAGTTTAAATCTTCGGATAATTGGGACCTGCATGGCTGGATCATGAAACCAGCCTATCTGAAAGAAGGAGAAAAAGCACCGCTTGTGCTCGAAATCCATGGCGGCCCTCATGCCATGTATGCCAATTCATATTTCCACGAATTCCAATGTCTTGCAGCAAAAGGCTATGCGGTCTTATTTATCAATCCACGGGGAAGCCATGGATATGGACAGCATTTTGTAGACGCTGTAAGAGGAGATTATGGGGGCAAGGATTATGAGGATATTATGGATGCAGTCGATTATGCTCTGGAAAACTTCGATTTTATCGATAAAGACCGGCTTGGCGTAACGGGTGGAAGCTATGGCGGGTTTATGACCAACTGGATTATTGGACACACCAGCCGCTTCAAGGCTGCAGTCACACAGCGATCCATCTCCAACTGGATCAGTTTCTATGGAGTAAGTGATATCGGCTACTATTTTACTGATTGGCAGATCAAGAGTGATTTGAATGATATAGAAAAGCTTTGGAAACATTCGCCGCTTGCTAATGTGAATGATATGAATACACCGCTGCTGATTCTGCACAGCGAAAAAGATTATCGCTGTCCAATTGAGCAGGCAGAGCAATTATTCATAGCCTTAAAGCATCGGAAGAAAACAGCAAAATTTGTGCGGTTCCCTGAAGCCAACCATGAGCTTTCCAGAAGCGGAAAACCGAATTTAAGAATCAGCCGCCTGAATTACATTGCCGGCTGGTTTGATGAATATCTATAAAAAAGTTGCCGCAGGCCTCCGGGTTTGCGGTTTTTTGATTAAAGCTGTAAAGTAACATCAAAATAACCCGATATATCAATGAAATCAGTTTTCATATAGCGTAAAGAAACTGTTTAAAATAAATTGCAAAGAATCCAATTCATCTGCAGAATATAAGGGTATACAGGATATACCAGCAGTGATATCGAAACTTTTTTATGGAAACTGCAGTCGAATATAGGTGAAGGTATTTCCATACCCGCGGCCGAAATATAATTTAACTGCAAAGAAAGGACTTATTCTAATGAGATCAGATAGATATGAAAAGAAGAAAAAGAAAAAAAAATGGAAGTCCGTTCTCCTGGTTTTGTTTCTTATGATTGCAGGAACCCTTGGCTATTCGTATTTTCAGTTCAAGCAAGGTGTTTCCCAGACGGAGGGAGAGGCAAATATACAGACAGAAGAGTTTGAATTTAACGGTGAAAAAGATAAATATGGAGGAACGAATATCCTGATTCTTGGAAGTGACGCAAGGGGAAAAGAGAAATCACGGGCAGATACCATCATGGTTGCCCAATACCATCCTGAAAAGGGAACATATAAGCTTATTTCTTTTATGAGAGATATGTACGTGGATATACCGGGCCATGGACAAAACAGAATAAATTCAGCACTTGCTTATGGTGGTCCTGAGTTATTAAGGCAGACGCTTAAGGAAAACTTTGATATTGATATAAAATATTACTCTATTGTTGACTTTGAAGGCTTTGTTCATTTAATAGATGAAGCTTTTCCAAGAGGGGTAGAAATTGATGTGGAAAAAAGAATGTCTGCCAATATCGGTGTTACTCTGGAACCGGGTCTGCAGCGGCTTGATGGTGAGCATCTCCTCGGGTATGTCAGGTTCAGGCAGGATGCGGTAGGTGATTTTGGAAGGGTTGAGCGCCAGCAGAAAGTAATGAAAGAAGTAGCAAGCCAGTTTACAAGCCTTCAGACCATTACAAAGCTTCCAAAACTCATCGGGGTGGTAACTCCTTTTGTTAATACCAATATGAATACCGGCGATATTCTGTATATTGGGAAAGATTTCTTATCTAAGGATAACAGGGATGTAGAGACTCTTCGTGTTCCTGTTGATGGAACATTTGAAAATCAGAGAATTAATGGTGCTGCTGTTTTAGGCATAGATAAAGAGGCGAACAAAGCGGCAATCCATGAGTTTCTCTCGAAATAAAAAGTTAGAAACACAGTTTTTGGCGGATTAGGTGTACAATAAAAGGGGAAGTGGTAAAACTAGGAGAAGCTTCCCTTTAATGATAATCGAACGATAGGACTTTGCTGCATATTGGACAAGGAGATACTAAATGGATTTTGAACTGTTCAAAGATTGGTTTACATTAGATCATATAATGGATTTAATTCGGGAATATCGATCATTTGGGCCGCTTCCCGGTATTCTGCTTCCAATGCTAGAAGCATTTTTGCCTTTTCTGCCCCTGGTGTTATTTGTTATGGCAAATGCGAGTGCATTTGGTCTCTGGCTGGGTTTTTTATACTCCTGGCTCGGCGCGGTCGCAGGAGCGCTGCTCGTTTTCCTGCTGGTCAGGAAATATGGCCAGAAACGAATACTCCGTTTTTTGAAAAAGCATAAGCAGGTACAGAGGCTTATGAAATGGGTGGAAAAGCATGGGTTTGGGCCATTGTTCATCCTGCTCTGTTTTCCGTTTACTCCATCGGCAGTCGTAAATATTGTCGCAGGGCTTTCGAATATCAGCATTGCTCAATATATGCTTGCAGTCCTGAGTGGCAAAATAGTGATGATTTTTACAATAAGCTTTGTCGGATATGATATCAAATCATTAATAACACAGCCAATTCGGACAGCCATTGTGGCATTGGTCATTTTCATTCTTTGGTATGTCGGCAAAATCATTGAAATAAAGATGAATATGAGCGTAGAAAAAGACCGCGGGAATAAAAAGTATTGAATGCAGTACTGGGAGAGATGGAGTGTGAAAGAAGGCTTGAGAAAAGAAGGAGCGGAATGGCTGAAGGCTTTTGCAATTGGCATCATTATCTTTGCTTTTATACGGACTTTTTTCTTCTCCAATTATGTTGTGGAAGGTGAATCCATGATGCCCACCCTTCAGGATGGCAATAAGCTGATTGTCAATAAAATCGGCTATCAGGTCAGTGATTTAGAGCGCTTTGACGTAATTGTTTTTCATCATAATGATGAAGAGGATTTTGTAAAAAGAATAATAGGGATGCCAGGGGATGAAATTGAATACCGCGATGATGAATTATTTGTAAATGGCAAAAAAGTGAATGAACCTTACCTGGAGAAATACCGGAAAGAAACAGCAGGGGGTAAACTGACAGGTGACTTTACACTGCTGGAAATGACTGGCACCGAAACGGTTCCGGAGGGAAAACTATTTGTTATGGGAGATAATCGCCTTGGAAGCTGGGACAGCCGGCATTTTGGATTTATTTCAGCCGGCCAGGTTGTAGGGAAGGTAAACCTGCGCTATTGGCCGCTTGATGAAATGGATGCGTCATTCTAAACAAACTTATTTTGCGAAAAAGGGACTCGATAATATCAATTATTCGAGTCCCTTTTACTGTCTGGCACAAGAGCTATTCTAATTGCAGGCAAGACATCTCAGATTACATGCAAATTAGGATTATTCCTATATTCAGGTTCACAGTTTACACATACGTCTTCATCATAGTCAGTCATATTGACATCTTCACGATTGTATTCAATTCCGCAAAGGGAGCAGGCAACCATTGTTTCTTCTTCTATTTCCTCTGGGGGAATTGGGATAGCGTCATTAATAGTAATGGGCTCTACGGTAATTCCGCGTGTATTGACCATTTCGGCATTTAAATATTCCTTTGCGGATTCTTCAACTTCCCAAAATCCCAAATCCCATAACAGCTCCTGGGCGTCTCCGTTTTGAGCCATCAAGCCATAAACAACTTTCATGATAAATTCTCCTTTCAACTTGCTGTCTTTTGTTTTATATTTCTTAGCCTCTTTTTGCAGCGCATAAACCGATTCAAAAAATTACCATCAGTTCCCTTGGAAGACTGGGATCGTTTTTTAAACAATGAGAATATATTGCTGGGCACAGGAAATACTGCAGGCTTTGTCGAATAATAGCTTGTGTACACGTCAAAGGATCCGTTTCAGTATCCGATGTCGGAATATTTAAATATATCAGGAGGTGCAATTGATGAGGCTGAAGGATAAAGTAGCCATTATTACTGGTGCGGCTAATGGAATTGGTCTGGCTGCGGCCGAAAAGTTGGCAGGTGAAGGAGCGGTGGTAGCCATGGCTGATTATGATGCAGACACGGGAATTACCAGGGCTCAGGAGCTCAAGGGAAAAGGTCTTCAGGTTGAGTTTTTTCAGGTGAATGTCGCGGACAGGCAAAGCATAGACAATATGGCGGAAGCTGTAAAAAGGGCATTTGGAAAAATTGACATCCTGATCAATAATGCAGGAATAACAAGGGACGGGATGCTGGCAAAGCTATCTGCAGACGATTTTCAGGCCGTTATGGACGTGAATCTGGCAGGTGTCTTCCATTGTACACAAGCAGTGCTTCCATTCATGCTCGAACAGGGAAGCGGAAGAATTATCAATACGTCCTCTGTTTCGGGAGTCTATGGGAATGTCGGACAGACAAACTATGCGGCAGCCAAAGCGGGTGTAGTGGGAATGACCAGAACATGGGCAAAAGAACTCGGAAGAAAAGGAATCAACGTAAATGCCGTTGCCCCAGGATTTATTTCAACCAGTATGACAGCAAAAGTACCGGAAAAGGTAATAGGACAAATGCAGGGGATGGTTCCGCTGGGCAGACTTGGAAAACCGGAAGATATTGCGAATGCATACCTGTTTCTGGCTTCCGATGAATCGGATTATGTGAATGGCACAGTTCTTCATGTAGATGGCGGCATCATGATGTAATGACCTGACTTCGAGCGCCTGCTCGATAAGAAGATAAAATGAGGTGGAAAAGATGAGAAATGTTGTAATAACATCAGCAGTCAGAACACCGGTTGGAACGTTTGGCGGAGCGTTTAAGGATCTTCTGCCGACAGATTTGATTGTGCCTGTATTAAAAGAAGCTGCCGGGAGAAGCGGCCTGCAGAGCAATGAGGTGGATGAAGTAATTTTGGGACACTGCATTCAGCGTACAGATGAACCGAATACAGCAAGAACAGCAGCTTTGCTTGCAGGCTTTGATGATACAACAACAGGGTTTACAGTCCAGAGGCAGTGTGCATCCGGTATGCAGGCAATTATGTCTGCAGCGCTGCAGATTCAGTCAGGGATGTCAGATATCGTGATTGCTGGAGGAGTGGAAGCCATGAGCTCCAGCCCTTATCTATTAAAACAGCATCGCTGGGGCGCCCGCATGCAGCATGGGCAGGTAACCGACACCGTGTGGGAAATTCTCGAAGATCCAATCCATCATATTATGATGGGGGAAACGGCAGAAAACCTGGCAGAAATTCATGCCATTACAAGAGAAGAGCAAGATGAAGCGGCCTTGCTTAGCCACAAGAGAGCCTTGCACGCGATTGAAAGCGGTTACTTTGATTCGCAGATCGTTCCAATTACTGTGAAAAGCAGGAAAGGGGAAGTAACCGTTAGAAAAGATGAGAACCCGCGTGCAGATTTAACAGCCGAAAAGCTGCGAAACTTGAAGCCTGTCTTTAGAAAGGGCGGCTCCGTTACAGCCGGAAATGCATCAAGCCTGAATGACGGCGGAGCAGCCCTTGTCCTGATGCCGGAAGAACTGGCTCTGGAAAAGGGACTAAAGCCTCTGGCAAGGATTGCTGGCTTCTCCGTGGCAGGAGTAGACCCAAAAGTAATGGGAATAGGGCCAGTGCCGGCAGTCAAAAAAGGTCTTGCTAATGTCAGCTGGTCACTTGAGGATGCAGACTTGATTGAGATCAATGAGGCTTTTGCAGCCCAATATTTGGCGGTGGAGAAAGAGTTAGGCTTAAACCGGGACAAAGTAAATGTAAATGGAAGCGGAATCAGCCTGGGACACCCTATTGGATGTACTGGTGCACGCCTTGTTGTGAGTATTGTTCATGAATTAAAGAGAAGAGGCGGCCATAAAGGAATAGCTTCTCTATGTGTCGGAGGCGGGATGGGAGCCACAGTATTTGTCGAAACGTACGAATAAAGAGTTCCTTCGGGAGCTCTTTATTTATCCAATTAGCGAATCCCATCTTCTGCAGAATTAATTTTTCAGGGGGGAGAAAAGTGATAAGCTGTACGATATTGTCTGGAAAAAGGATCATTCTGGGGGCGTTTCTTGAGGAAGATATTAAAAAGATAATCCAGTGGCGTGCAGACGAAAAAATTATGCGAAACCTGGATGCTCAGCCGGTAAAACCCAAACAGGAAATGGAAATTAAGAAATGGCTTGATGAGTGTCCGCAAGACACCTTCAGATTCTCGCTCAGGTTAAAAGAAGCAAATGAACTGATAGGCTATGCGGAGTTAAACGGCATTTTATGGCCACACAGAACAGGCTGGATTACCATCGCCATTGCAGATAAAACAGAATGGGGAAAAGGGTACGGAAAGGAAGCCATGCAATGCCTTATTAGTTATGCTTTTATGGAGCTTAATTTGTATAGGCTTCAGCTTACTGTATTTTCCTATAATACCAGAGCAAAAACTCTTTATGAAAGTCTTGGATTCCAGAAAGAAGGCTGCTATAGAGAGTTTATTGAGCGCGATGGAAAACGGCATGATATGTATTTATACGGGCTCCTGAGAAAGGAGTGGAAAGAGTGACGAAGCGCGGAATGATTCCGCGCTTTACAAGATTTATTCTGGCTGACTGACAAAAATAATTTCTTTTGACAAGAAATAGCTAAGAACGATATTCGTCAGGAAAAAGGCAAGAAGCAGAAACAGTACATAATGATATTCCAGAATCATAACCGCTGGGGGCGCAAGGCTTGCTCCGGTTAATAGAAAAAAAGAATAGAGAGAAAGCGCTTTTGCACGGTCAGCTCCTGCAATCATGCCAATCAGTGTGATAACAGTGGGAACAAGAAGGGATATGGAAGCCACAAACATAATGGAAATTGCCATTAAGGCAATAGTGCTGCTGAAGAAAAACATATTAATAATGCTGAAAATCCCTAAAAGTAAACCAAGCTTTAATGTCGAATGGGCACCAATCCGCTCAATTAATTTTCCCGTAAAGAGAGACAGCAGCGCCCCGATTAGTCCCACAGCTCTTAATGTGAACAGCTCCTCCATTGTTCCCTCGAAATTCCTTCCTATTGCATCGTAAAAAGCTACAAAGGCAAACAGCAAAGTAAAGGTAATAGCATAGCTTTGGAGCAGGCTTCCCTTCATTAATAGTTTTTTCATAATTGAAATAACGGAAACCCCTGATTTGCAAGGAGGAGAAGTGCCTGGAAGTATTTTATACGATACAAGGAAAAGTATAAAATAGCAAAACGCAAAGAAATAAAAAGCATAGTTCCATTTAAAATAAAAAGTAATTGTCGAACTGATCAGCTGTCCAAGAATGCCGGCGACAAGGAATCCTGTATTGATAAAAACAAGCAGCAGGGTGCGGCTCCTCGGCCTGAAAAGATCAAAGGTATAAGCGAAGGCAACAGGAGCAAAGCTCCCAAGTGTCAGCCCCTGAATCGACCTGGTTATATAGAGAGCCTCTACATTAGGAGAAAGCCCGACGGCACAAGTGGACAAAGCAGAAGCAAACAAACCCGTAATAATAATTTTGCGCCTGCCAAATGTATCTGAAGCAGGACCAAAGAACAGCAGGCCGGCTGCATAAAAAAATGCAAACAGGCTTCCCCCGCCAACAATATAATTTTCATTTACTTTAAATGAGTCAGCAATATCCCCGTAAATAGGGATTAGTGTATAAATGTTGCTGGCCACGAAAATTCCTGTAACTGTCAAAATGACTGAAGTTGCAATCAGGATCTGTTTTGAAATCATCCTTATCACCTGCCGATATACTTTATGCACGAAACCCCGTATAGGAAAGTTGTCATTTCCACAATTTTGAAGAACCCCATACAAAAAATTGAACAGCTTATATGATAAAATAATGATAGAGAGAGCTTTTTTAAGGAGGAAAAAAATGACCGTACGTTTATTGATAGGCCGGTCCGGAAGCGGCAAAACGGAATACTGCCTTAATGAAATCCGCGATGAACTGCGGCTTAATCCGGATGGAGATCCCATCATTTACTTAGTTCCGGAACAAATGACGTTCCTTTCAGAATATAAATTAATTACAACGCCCGGCCTTGGCGGAATGATTCGCAGCCAGGTATATTCTTTCACGCGACTTGCGTGGAGAATTCTTCAGGAAACAGGAGGCTTGAGCAGATATCATCTAAACAGTGTTGGCATCAGCATGCTTATCCGCAAGATCATCGAAGATAAAAAGGATGAGCTTAAGCTTTTTCAGAGGGCTGCAGATAAAAATGGTTTTATTCAGCAAATTGAACAAATGATGACTGAATTCAAACGGTATTGTGTAGCCCCCGATGAACTTGCTGAAAGGCAGCAGCAGCTCCCAGGAACAGGGAAATCGAATAAGGCACTTCAGGACAAGCTTCATGATCTTGAGTTAATCTATAAAAATTTTGAAGAATCCCTTGCCGGCAAATATACCGATTCGGAAGACTACTTCCGCCTTCTTGCTGAAAAAGCATCCCATTCAGAGTATCTAAAAAATGCCGAGGTTTATATAGATGGCTTTTACAGCTTTACACCACAGGAATATTCGATTGTTGAACAGCTGATGAAGCAGTGTAAAAACGTCACTATTACACTGACACTTGACCAGCCGCGTAAGCATAGTGCTCCTGAAGATCTTCATTTATTCAGAATGGCGGGAGAAAACTATCAGACAATCAAAGAAATGGCTTTCCGCAACAGTCTGGGTATTGAAGAAATGGTCCTTGCTGAGCAAAAAAGGTGGAGCAGCCCTTCGCTTAGACATCTTGAGGAATATTTTGACAGCAGGCCTGCTGAGGCATTTCCAGGGGAAGCAGACATCCACATCGGACAGGCTGTCAACAGGCGGGCTGAAATCGAGGGCGTTGCCAGAAAAATAAATAAGCTTGTTCGCACAGATGGCTATCGCTATCGTGATATTGCAGTACTTGCAAGAAACGGACAGGATTATCATGACATGATTGAAACAGTGTTCCATGACTACGAAATCCCATATTTTATTGACCAAAAAAGAACTATGATGAATCATCCACTCGTGGAGTTAATTAGGTCAACTCTTGAAATCATCAATGGGAATTGGCGCTATGAACCGATCTTCAGAGCAGTAAAAACGGAGCTTATTTTCCCGTCCAAGTTAAACGCCGGCAAGCTTCGTGAGCAAATGGACAGACTTGAGAACTATGTTCTTGCCTATGGCATCCAAGGGGACAAATGGACGAAGAAGAAAAGATGGATATACAGGAGAATCAGGGGGCTGGAGTTTGAAGCGGTTGCCCAGACAGATGCCGAGAAGAAAATAGAAGATGAGTTAAGTGATTTGCGCGAAATGATTACAGGCCCAATATTAAGATTGCACAGGCGCTTGAAAAAGGCTGCTGATGGCCGCGGATATTGTGAAGCTTTATTTTTATATCTGGAAGAATTGGATGTGCCTGTGAAGATTGAAAAGTGGAAATCGGCTGAAGAGGAAAAAGGGAACCTTGTTAAATCAAGGGAGCATGGACAAGCATGGAATGCCATTATGGAGCTTCTCGATCAGTATGTAGAAATGCTTGGTGAAGAAGAGGTGACTCTAAAGCGCTTTGCTTCCGTTCTGGATGCCGGTCTGGAGTCGCTGCGTTTCACGCTTGTTCCGCCTGCCATCGATCAGGTCATGGCTGCCGATTTGGAAAGATCAAGGCTAACTGATATTAAAGCTGCCTTTGTCATTGGTCTCAATGAAGGAGTAATTCCTGCCAAGTTCTCAGAGGAGGGTGTGCTGGCGGATGATGACAGAGAAATTCTTAACACCAGCGGAATGAAACTGGCGCCTGGAAGCCGAACACGACTTCTTGATGAAGAATTTATTGCTTATAAAGCGTTTGTCACTCCATCAGAAAAACTTTTTATCAGTTATCCGCTGGCGAATGAAGAAGGTAAAGCACTTATGCCTTCTCCATATATTAAGAGATTGGGAGATTTATTCCCTGATTGCAGGCAGCTTTCCTTCATGTCGGATCCGGCAGAGCTGCCGGAAACAGAACAGCTGGAATATGCGGATAATCTTAATACAGCACTTTCGTATTTGACTTCTCAGCTTCAGCTGAAAAAACGCAGCTATCCAATCTATGACCTGTGGTGGGATGTTTATAACTGCTATCTTAACAATGAGCAGTGGAGAAGGCCGGCATTAAAGGTTCTTTCCAGCCTGAATTATGAAAACCGGACAATTCAGCTTGGCGAAGACATCAGTAAAGAATTGTATGGCGATCATATTCAGGCGAGTGTTTCCAGGATGGAATTATTCCATAGCTGTCCATTTTCCCATTTTGCACAGCATGGACTAAAGCTGCGGGAAAGACAGGTATACCGTTTGGAAGCGCCGGATATCGGGGATTTATTCCATGCCGCTTTAAAATTTATCGCAGAGACAGTTATGTCCCAGAAACTTTCATGGACAGATATGACAAGGGAACAGTGTGAGATCCTTGCAAAAGAAGCAGTTGAAATGCTTGCTCCTAAACTGCAAAATGAAATTCTTTTAAGCTCGAACAGGCATCACTATATTAAGAGAAAGCTTGAGCAAATCATCAGCAGGGCTTCCTATGTTATCAGTGAGCATGCCAAATCAAGCGGATTCTCGCCAGTGGGGCTGGAATTGGGGTTTGGTCCAAAAGGAGAACTTCCTTCGCTTGTTTTTCCTCTTAAAAATGGGACTAAAATGGAGCTTGTCGGAAGAATTGACAGAGTGGACAAGGCTCAGGATACAAACGGGACATTTTTACGGGTAATTGACTATAAATCCAGCTCCAAGGATTTGAATGTCAGTGAGGTATATTATGGGATTGCTCTGCAGATGCTCACGTATCTGGACATCATTATTGCCCATTCCAATTCTTTGATCGGGACTGAAGCCGATCCGGCAGGAGTCCTTTATTTCCATGTTCATAATCCAATCGTCAGCACTTCAAAAATGCTGACCATAGAGGATATCGAGCAGGAACTCTATAAGAAATTTAAAATGAATGGCCTGCTGCTGGGAGATGAAAATGTCATCAGGTTAATGGACCAGACAATTGAGACAGGAGATTCATCCATTATCTCAGCCGGATTTAAAAAAGACGGCACACTTTCAAAGCGATCTAAAGTGGCTAGCAAGCAGGAGTTTGATTATTTGCGGCGCTACGTAAGAAAGATGTATAGGAATACTGGCAATATGATTACAGAGGGCGATGTTAAAATTGCCCCATATAAAATGAAGGAAAAAACACCATGTACATTTTGTGCCTATAAATCTGTATGCCAATTTGACGAATCGCTCGAAACCAATGATTACAGGTTATTTGTGCCTAAGCCAAAGGAAGACATGATTGAAATCATCAAGAAGGAGGTGGAGGGCGATGAAAATGGCCATACCGCCTAAGCCGGAGGATGCAACCTGGACTGATGACCAGTGGAAAGCAATTATGGCCAAGGGCCAGGATATCCTGGTGGCTGCTGCAGCCGGTTCAGGGAAAACGGCTGTTTTGGTTGAAAGGATTATCAATAAGATTATCGCTGATGAAGATCCTATTAATGTCGATGAACTCCTTGTTGTGACCTTCACAAATGCCTCAGCAGCCGAAATGAGGCACAGAATCGGCGAAGCGCTTGAAAAAGCTATTGATGCCGATCCGAAGTCTGCTCACCTCAGAAAGCAGGTAAGCTTATTAAACAGGGCATCCATCTCGACTTTGCATTCATTTTGCTTAGAGATGATTCGTAAATATTACTACATGACCGATATTGATCCCGGATTTCGAATCGCTGATGAAACAGAAGCACAGCTCTTAAGAGATGAAGTACTCGAGGAGCTTTTTGAAGAGGAATACGGTAAAGAGGGAAACGAAGCATTCTTTGCACTTGTTGATACTTTTACAAATGACAGAAGTGACACTGCCCTTCAGGATATAATAAGGGACTTATACGATTTTGCCCGCTCCAACCCTTCACCTGATCAATATCTTGATTCAATTGTTGAGATGTATAACGTGGAGGGTGTTGACAGTCTTGAAAAGCTTCCATTTGTCCGTTCCCTTTTGGAGGATATAGATCTTCAGCTGAAAGGGGCCAAGCAGCTGCTGGAATATGGGCTGGAGCTGACCAAACTTCCTGGAGGACCGGCTCCGAGAGCAGAAAACTTTATCGCAGATCTGCACGTTGTCAATACTCTAATCGAAGCGAAAAACGATTCATGGCCGATGCTATATGAAGCGATGCAATCATGGTCTTTTGGCAGAGCCAAAACCTGTAAGGGCAATGATTATGATGAAGGGCTGGTTGAAAAGGCAAAGAAACTTAGGGACCAGGCCAAGAAAATCATAACCGGCCTGCAGGAAGAACTGTTTTTCCGCAAACAGGAAAGCTTCATGCGTGATATGGCGGAAATGAAGTCCCATATAGAATCGCTTGTTTCGTTAGTTAAAGAATTCTCAATTCGCTTTGACCAGGTTAAAACTGAAAAAGGGCTGGTTGACTTTGCCGATCTTGAGCATTATTGCCTTGAAATTCTCTCATCATCAGATGAAGAGGGAAGGCTTTTGCCATCAGAAGCAGCTCTTGCCTGCAGAAATCAGTTCAAAGAAGTCCTGGTTGATGAGTATCAGGATACCAACATGGTGCAGGAAGCGATTTTGCAGCTGGTAACGGCAGATTCAGAAGAAAACGGAAATCTTTTCATGGTAGGCGATGTAAAGCAGTCGATCTACCGTTTCCGCCTTGCAGAGCCTAATCTGTTTTTGGGTAAGTACACCCGGTTTGGCCGGGACGGAGAAGAGGCAGGGCTTAGAATTGATCTGGCGCGAAATTTCAGAAGCCGTAAAGAAGTCCTCCACGGGACCAACTATATTTTTAAGCAAATTATGGGGACATCTGTCGGTGAAATTGAGTATGATCAGGCAGCTGAGCTTGTTAAAGGAGCTCCTTATTCAGAGAGTCAGGAACACCCTGTGGAAATAGTCATTATTGATCTTGAAGGAAATGAAAAAAACGAACCTGAGCCTGAATCAATGGATGAGGGTTTTGACAGCGAAGAGTTAGCCCAGTCACAGCTCGAAGCCAGATTTATGGCGTCGAGAATAAAAGAAATCATTGGGAATCGGAAAGAAGTTTACAACACAAAGACCCAATCCGAGCGGCCTGCCAAGTATAGGGATATTGTCATCCTGCTTCGTTCCATGACATGGGCTCCGCAAATAATGGAGGAGTTCAAACAGCAGGGAATCCCTGTTTATGCCAATCTCTCCAGCGGCTATTTTGAAGCAACGGAAGTAGCGATTATGATGTCACTTCTAAAAGTGATTGATAATCCGTATCAGGATATTCCGCTGGCATCAGTTCTAAGATCTCCTATTTTGGGGCTGACCGAAGAAGAGCTGGCACAAATCAGAATCCATAATAAAAGAGGTTCTTTCTATGAAGCTTTGACTTCTTTTTGCCGGAATGACCCAACCCTGGAAGCAGAAGAATTATATGAGAAAGTGCGGCCGTTTTTTGATCAGCTTAAAGATTGGCGTGTGATGGCGCGCCAAGGTTCGCTTTCCGAACTGATTTGGCATCTGTATAGAGAAACCAGATTTTATGATTTCGTCGGCGGCATGCCGGGCGGAAAACAGAGACAGGCAAACCTTCGCGCACTGTACGACAGAGCCAGACAGTATGAAGCAACATCATTCAGAGGATTATTCCGCTTCTTAAGGTTTATTGAACGAATGCGGGACAGAGGCGATGATCTTGGCGCTGCCCGTGCTTTGGGTGAGCAGGAAGATGTTGTCCGCCTTATGACGATCCACAGCAGCAAAGGGCTGGAATTTCCTTTCGTTTTCATTGCAGGGCTTGCCCGCAGTTTTAATACGATGGATTTAAAAAAGCCGTACATGCTTGATAAGGAATTTGGATTCGCTGCAAAATATGTGAATGCCGAGAAGAGAATTTCTTATCCCTCTTTGCCGCAGATTGCTTTTAAACGAAAAAAGAAAATGGAAATGCTTGCTGAAGAAATGCGGGTCCTATATGTTGCTTTAACAAGGGCGAAGGAAAAGCTTTTCCTGGTATCGTCCGTCAAGAGTGCTGATAAAAAAATAAATCAGTGGCTGCAGGCATCGGAGCATAAAGAGTGGCTCCTGAATGAGTATGACAGGGCTTCTGCAAACAGTTACCTGGACTGGATTGGTCCATCGCTTGTCAGACATAGAGATTGTGAGGCATTGAGAGGGGAAGGGCAGGTTCATCCTCTCGTACCTTCTGAAATACTTGAACACCCTTCATGCTGGAATTTAACCATAATCAAAAGCGAAGAAGCTGCAGTTCTTTCAGAAGAAGCCAATGAGGGCGAAACGGATTTGCTGAAATTGGTTTATGAAGGGAAACCTGTTCCGGCTGAATCGGCTTATAAGGATAAAGTTGAGGAACAGCTTTCCTGGAAATATTCCTTTAAGCAGGCTGCTCAAGCTAGATCTAAGCAATCCGTTTCGGAAGTAAAGCGGCAGCGGGAGATTTTTTCAGAAGAAGACAGCGGTACTGAATTAATCCGTAAAATCAATAAACCCCTGCTGGGCAGGCCTAGATTCATGCAGGAAAAATCTCTTTCTCCAGCTGAACGGGGTACTGCTATGCATGCTGTCATGCAGCATATTGATTTAAGCAGGCCTGCAGCTGTGGAAACGGTAGCTTTCAAAATGGATGAGATGGTTCATAACGAATTGCTGACAGAAGAGCAGCATGCCAGTATTGAGCCGCAGCTGATTGTACAGTTTTTCGAAACCGAACTGGGAAAAAGAATTGTTCAGGCTAAATCGATACGAAGAGAAATCCCATTCAGTTTATCTTTCCCAGCCCGGGAAATCTATTCAGATTGGCAGGGAGAGGATGAAACGGTTCTCATTCAGGGGATTGTGGACTGCGTATTTGAAGATGAGCAGGGTCTGGTGCTTCTGGATTATAAAACGGATGGAATCAGGGGCCGGTTTAAGGGAGGCTTTGCTGAAGCCAAACCCGTTCTCGAAAACAGGTACAAAGTTCAAATTGATATGTACACCAGAGCATTGGAACAAATATTAAAGAGAAAAGTCAAAGAAAGATACTTATTCTTCTTTGACGGGGCTCATACAATTAAGTTATAGGGAAAGCCGGCAAGGAAACTTGCCGGCTTTTTGCGTATTAGCAGGAATGGTATTGTGCGCACTAGCCGAAAAGCCGCGCACAGCCAGTGAAATCCCGCGCGCAAACGAAGCATCTCCGCGCGTAAAAAGGAGAAATCCGCGCAGATCCAGGAGAGATACGCGCACTAGCTGAACAAGCGCGCACAACCAGAGAGTACCCGCGCGCAAAGGGGAAAATATGCGATTTTATTACCCCCAATATAAAGGGTAAATTAAATATAAAGGAGGCTAGCAATGGGAAAAAAGAAAACAGAGACGGGAACCTGCGAATTATGCATGCGGGAGGATACTGAAATAACCGTCCATCATTTAACGCCGAAAGAAATGGGGGGCACCTTCCTGCCGACCGCGAAAATATGCATACCCTGTCATAAGCAGATTCATGCTTTATATACGAATGCAGAGTTGGCTGTACGACTGAATTCAATAGAATTATTACAGCAGGATGATAAAATCGGAAAATATTTGAAATGGATCAGGAAGCAGCCTTCATCTAAGTTAACGAAAGCCAAAAAATCTAATGACAGGAAATCAAAAGGACGATAACAAATGTGCTATCGTCCGAAATTACTGAAAAATTAGTTATTTCCGACATTTGGCTGATCAACCAGACTGGTATCCAGAACATTGCTGGCGCTCAGGCCATTGTTTGTAATGACTAAGCCGCCCGTATTTGCGGCACCCTGTCCGGTCGTTGATTTTGAATTGCTTTTTGGAGAGATATAAAGGGAGTCTCCAAATTGCACAATTCCCCCGCCGACATTGATGATTTGTACCGGTCCGATTATAGCTGGCATGTAAAACATCCTTTATGAAAAAATTTTCATTCTTAAGAAGTGCTATTTTTTGGATAAACTTGACGGATATGCTTGACCCGGGCTTCCATTGAAATATTTCCACTGTTGCCAATATGAATGACAGAAGAGGAGGAAACCCCGATAATATCAATATTCTGTACTTTAATGATTGGATTCAGCTGTGTAGTTTGAATCGCAATTACTTCATCAATAGGAAGGAGAGGGATGGGCTCACTGAAAATAGGATAAGCAGCAAAATTGCCTTCATGGGCATCAAAGTACTCCGCTTCGCGCTGAACTGCAAGTGCCCTGGAAAAACCCTGAATTAAGCAGGAGTCCCCAATCTCAAATATCGATGAAAACGCAATAGTATCTATATGAATATTAGCAACTGACGAAGTTCTTTGAAGCATACGGTTACTCCGGTGTTAGCGGCACAAAAGGCCCAATCAGTAGAGATTCTACTGGGGTATCAAAGGTTGCTGCAAGCTGGATCGTCTGTGTATCTCCAACCATTAATACAGAAGAACTGGATACACCAAGCACTCTTATGCTGCCAACACACAAATCTCGGTTATATACCTGATAATTCATTCGTTATTCATCCCTTTCATATTCTCTGGCAAATGTGAGATAAAGGCATGGACTCCATTGTGAATTTCCTTTTTTATAAGCTCAATAATCTCTTTGTTATCATTTTCCTTCCCGGATCGATTCGAAGCCTGCTGCTGTTTAATATAGAAGTCAATCCTGTTAGGCAGCTGCTTTTTGATATCTTCTTTGATAAATGTAATATAGGAATCATCCACACTGACATTTAACTTCTTCTGTACAGTAGCTGTAATGTCAGGAAGTTCCTGTTCTAAATATTGATAGATGGCATCTTCAATTTCCATCGTTCTCTTCATCTGATTCTTAGGCGAAATAGGTGCTTTGATGTTTTTGTTATCGACGGCAAAATCTTCAATGTTTTGCAGCTCAGAAGGATTTAAGCCGATGTTTAAAGTACCTTCGAGGGACTCGACCTTTAGCTGGTCAAATTTATATTCAATCCGGTCGACCTGCATTGGCGGACGGTTCTTTAGAACTTCAGTCTCTTCCTGAAGTTTCTTAACCGCCTTTTCCAGTATTCGGATTCGTTTTTCCTGGGCCTCCACAAAAGCATGCAATTGGTGAAGATAGGTATTTATTTGCTGGTTCAAGCGCACCACCTCGCTTTGTTTAAAGATAACCTATCACTATGTTGTCAAAGGTACCGAAGGCATTAATAATAGACTGTCCGCCGGGCCCGATGGAACTGGTGATTCCGCTTCAGGTGCAGGTTCGGTAAATCCCCCTGTGTTATACAGATATGAAGCCGGCTTTATTATGCCTGCACTTCCAATCTGCATAACGGAAGAGTTTGAAATCCCGCCTATCTTAATAAAATTAATATGAATGGACTGCTGTATATAAAAATTCATATCATCACCCGTTTTAAGCATTGAAATAATTGCCCTGATCCACGCCATCACAATCATAAGTGTTTGTTGTGCTCCGGTGATTGTAAACATTCAGGCCATCCCCCGTGTTAAACGATCCAGCGCCTGAAAAGGTCTTAGCGTTAGAAACAGGCATGATTTTATAGACATCCCCAATGTTGAATACAGAACTGCTTCCAATTGATATGACCTGTGCGACTCCGACAATAGCTGGCATACATAACACCCTTTAAAATGATTTCTTGTATATCGTATGTGCCTGCTAGCTGATTGTGATTAATTAGCCCAAATATCTGAAATGCACTTTAATGAGAAGGTCTGCAAATGTTATATAACAGACAAAATCCAGGTGAAACTGTCATAATTTTTATGATAATATAAAAAATATAGAATTAACTAAATTTTCAGTGAGGTGGCCATAAAATGAATGTCCCATTAATAGTAACGCAGTTTTTAGATCGTGCTGTGTCTCTTTACGGTTCTAAGAAAGCCATTTTTGCAGATGATCGGGTTTTTACATATGAGGAATTGAATAAGAGAGTTAATCAGCTTTCCCATGGCTTAAAAGCTTCAGGGGTTGAAAAGGGGGACAGGGTGGCTTATCTTGCACCTAATTCCGTCGAAATGCTGGAGGGTTTTTATGGTGTTTTTCAGCTGGGAGGAATTATAGTCCCATTAAATATACGGCTGAAGCCGGAAGATTACCTGTATATATTGAATCACAGTGAATCCAAAATCCTATTTGTAGACCAGGACCTTTATCATCTTATATTACCTGTGAAAGATCAGCTGAAAACTGTGGAAAAAATCTTCGTGCATTATAAAGAGGAAGAGACGAATGAGAGCGATTATGATTCATGGCTCAGCAGTCAGGACAGCGGTCCATATCAAAGGGAGGTCCTCGACGAAAATGATGTGTGCAGCCTTCTATATACCAGCGGCACAACTGGCAATCCAAAAGGTGTCATGCTGACCCATCGCAACAATTACCTGCATGCATTGTCAACAATGCATCATTTAAGGGTCAGCGATCAGGATGTATTGCTGCATGTCCTTCCGATGTTTCATGTGAATGGATGGGGCTCTCCTTTTTATTACACGGCAAATGGCGCTTCTCAGGTGTGTATAAGAAAAGCAACTCCAGAAAAGATTTTTGATGCACTGCAAAAAAATAAAGTATCCGTCATGCATATGGCTCCTACAGTCCTGAATTCGCTGATGCAGTATTATGAACAATTTGTTCCGGCTGTTGAACAAAATGTCAGAGTTGTTATAGCTGGTTCCGCACCGCCGCCAGCTTTTGTAACAAGAGTAGAAAAGGAGCTTGGATGGGAGTTTATTCAGGTATATGGAATGACTGAATCATCTCCATTAAGCACTGTATCTACGATCCGGTCTCATCTTAAAGATCTTCCCCTTACTCAGCAGTACAGGATGAAAGCAAAGGCAGGACATCAGATGATAGGCTGTGAAGTAAGGGTAATTAATGAACATGGCGAAGAAGTGGCCCATGATGGATTGGAAATTGGTGAAGTCGTTGTCCGCAGCAACGGAGTTATGAAAGGCTATTGGAAAAATGAAGAGGCAACAATGGAAGCTATTCGAGACGGCTGGCTTCATACCGGTGATATGGCAAGTGTTGATGAATTTGGCAATATCGATATCGTGGACCGTAAAAAGGATATCATAATCAGCGGCGGTGAAAACATCTCATCCATCGAAATTGAAGGGGCATTATACGAGCATCCTGCCATACTGGAAGCAGCCGTTATAGCTGTACCCCATGAAAAATGGGGGGAAACGCCTCACGCGTTCGTCGTGCTTCGAAACGGCAAAACAACGAATGAGCAGGAAATTATCGATTTTACCAGGGAGAAACTTGCCCACTTTAAAGCTGTAACGGGAGTGACTTTTGTTGATGAGCTGCCGAAAACAGCATCGGGGAAAATTCAAAAAATTCATCTTCGGAATGATTACTGGGAGTCGAAAGGAAAAACAGGCCGTTTTGTTAATTAATTGAAAGCGGGACTTCAGCATTGCTGGGGTCCCTTTTTGAAAAGAAAGTTTGAGAGTTGATAGTTTGGGCAAGACGCATCCGCATTTCTTTTCTGGACAATTAGAATTCTGCTCTCTATCATTAATGTTAGATTTTCTTTCCAAAGAAGGAGGCGTTTTTATGGACAGGCAAGCCAGTCCGGTGCTGGAGAAGGATCGGATCATTTCGCTGGATATAATGAGGGGATTTGCCATCCTCGGGATCTTTTTAGTTAATATGCTTTCTTTCCATTCGCC
The DNA here is from genome assembly GCF_017303275.1 of Bacillus sp. NTK034. GTDB lineage: Bacteria > Bacillota > Bacilli > Bacillales > Cytobacillaceae > Cytobacillus. Next base: position 189,715 of record NZ_JAFKOJ010000001.1, read on the forward strand.
ATATCTATACATTGATCCTTTTGACTGGTGGGACAGCCCGGCAGATAAAGCCGCCTATGCCTTTATTGATATCTTTGTGCAGGCCAGCTTTTATCCATTGTTTTCCATGCTGTTCGGTTATGGTTTAGTTATTCTAAGGGAAAGGGCATTGGCTAAAGGCCTTGGATTTGGAGCAATGGCTGCAAGGAGATTTTCCCTTCTGCTGCTGATAGGCATCATTCACGCTTTTCTTATATGGCATGGGGATATTCTAATTAACTATGCAATCTTCGGCTTTATCTTTTTACTGTTTGTAAAAATGTCTGGAAAAAATATGCTTTTGACTGGAATATTGCTTTACATTATTCCCAATCTGCTATTTGCCCTTTTATTATTTGCAACGGTTCGGTTTGTTCCTGCTGATGAACTATCAATCTATGACCCTCAAGCGGCAACAGCTTCTTTACAGGCCTATCAAAATGGAAGCTTTTCCGAGGTTACCGCACAGCGGATAAAGGACTGGTCCGGTGTTAATAATCTTTCTTCACTGCCTATCATGCTGGCATCTATTTTTCCATTATTTTTAATAGGGGGAGGAGCTGCCAAACTGAAATGGCTGGAGGAACCGGATAAAAACCGGGCATTCCTTACGAAAATTATGCTGGTCTCATTGGCTGCAGGGTTATTGTTCAAATTGCTGCCTTACTTGATGGAAAGCAACCTGGGACTGGATTACGTGCAGGATATATTTGGAGGTCCGCTGCTGGCAATTGCTTATGGTTTAGGGATAGCAGTGATGATAAAAAATGATCAAGGTCTTGGATTCCTGCTGCCGCTCTCATATGTTGGGAAACTTTCGCTCTCAAATTATCTTTTCCAGTCCGTTATCTCGACTTTTATTTTTTACAGTTATGGATTAGGCTTCTATGGAAAGGTCTCTGCTTTTTGGGGGGCACTTCTGGTTATTTTCATTTTCGCTTTTCAGGTAATAATCAGCCGCTTCTGGGCTGCCCGCTATTACTATGGTCCGGTTGAATGGCTTTGGAGGAGCTTCACATATTTGAAAATCCCTAATTGGAAGAGAAAGGGTTAATATTTGCATTCACTTATAAATAGTCCAAAAATTTGAAAATTTATATTATACTTTAAAAGTGAATAAAAAAACGAGGTGATGGGATTGAAATTTGTTACTTTTATGGATAGCACCGGAAGTGTGGCTGGTTTATTGGACGAAACCGGCACAAAGGTTCTTCCGCTGAATGCAGCTTTAGAAAAAATGGAAGGCGAAAGCGATTTGCCAGAGACTTTGAAGGAATGTATTGCCTTAGGAGATAAATTCATTGAAAAGGTACATAGTTTAAAAGATTGGCTAAGCAGCAATCCTGACAGGGAAGAACTCTTCCGCCCGCTCGCTTCTGTTGCACTGGAAGCTCCGATTCCCCGTCCCGATAAGAATATCTTTTGTGTAGGCAAGAATTATGCCGAGCATGCAATTGAAATGGGAAGCAAAGAAGACATTCCGGAGCACATAATGGTTTTTACGAAATCGCCAACAACGGTAATAGGTCCTAATGAAACGGTATTAAATCATCATAATGTTACAGCAGAGCTGGATTATGAAGGAGAGCTTGCCGTTGTAATCGGAAAAAAAGGACGTGCTATCCCAAAAGAAGAAGCATTGAAACACATCTTTGGCTATACGATTATTAATGATGTAACAGCTAGGGATCTGCAGTCGCGCCATAAGCAATTTTTTATCGGTAAAAGCCTGGATAACACTTGCCCGATGGGTCCATGGATCGTTCATTCATCGGCTGTTGATAACCCAAATCAGCTTGATATTCAAACAAAGGTAAACGGAGAATTGAGGCAAAGTTCAAATACTGAAAACTTTATCTTTTCAATCGAAGAAATCATCTCGGTCCTTTCAAAAGGCATGACCCTCGAACCGGGAGATATTATTGCTACTGGGACTCCTGCAGGTGTAGGCAAAGGCTTTAAGCCTCCACGCTTTCTTCAGCCGGGAGATAAAGTGGAAATTACAGTTGAAAAAATAGGAACTCTAACAAATTGTATAGAAAAATAAAAAGGTGGCCTGTGTATAAAATCACAGGCCTTTACATATCAATTTAGATTTTCAGAGTGTCAATGAGATATATCACATATTGCCTTAAATAGTTCACAAAGTTATATATATTGAGATCTTTGCAGCACCATAATTTTAGGATTTTCTAATGCCAATATGATATGATGGTATCGAATTTCACAATAGGAGGCACTGGAATGATACATGCCCATATAACAACATGGTTTTTGGCACTGGTTTTATTTATTATTGCCCTTATGATGCATAAAAGCGGCAAGCAAAAAGGTTTAAAAGTCGTTCACATGATCTTGAGACTGTTCTATTTGCTGATAATTGGAACAGGAGTTTGGATTTTAAGCAGCCTTAACAGCATCGATCTTCTTTATGTATTGAAATCACTGGTAGGCATTTGGGTAATCGCAATGTTTGAAATGATTATTATCCGCACTGTCAAAGGGAAAAAAACGTCTATTTTATGGGGGCAGTTTATTGTTGCTTTAATTCTGGTTCTATATTTAGGCTTTGTTAAATTGCCATTAACATTTATGACGTAAAATAAGGATATTTATTGAATAAGCTGCCAAAAAGGCAGCTTTTTCTAATTTTGTCATGTCAAGAGTTCACTAAATATGGTAATTTAAAAATGTAACTAACTTTTTGAATAAAAATTAGAAATTGGTCCCTCAGCTGTATAGGAGCGTTCCTTTTAGAGGGTAACTGGCATTTTTCTAATGATCTTACTATGATGGTGGGTTTTTATGGCAAAGACAATTTCATGTTTATATAAGAATACTAGCCAGTTGAATAGATTTATAGACTTGAACGAATTGGAGGAATACCCCAATTTGCTTGTGCAGGTTTTTACAGGAAACCCTGAAAGTAAATATATCGCTAAACTTCAAAAAGAGCTGGCAGAAAGGCTTCCATTTGCAAATATAGCAGGCTGTTCGACTTCTGGTGAAATTTATGATGGCCACATAACGGAAAAACAAACAGTAATCTGCTTTACTTTTTTTGAAAAAACAGAATTAAAATCTTTCCTTTTCAACAGGAGTGATTTTAAAGATAGTTATGAAATGGGAAAAGCCTTGGCACGGGAACTTGCTATCTTCAATACAGAAGCTGTAATCATTTTCCCAGCTGGATTTGATGTGGAATCCACTGCCTTGCTGGAGGGGATAAATGAAACTCATCCGGATATTGTGATTTCAGGGGGCCTTGCAGGAGATAATGGATTATTTCAGGAGGGCTTTTCTTTTACTCAAGATGGAATCACCAGCGATGGGCTTGCAGCAGTTGCTCTTCAAAGCGGCCATCTTTCAGTCCGTCCGTTTGCAAATTATCAGTGGCAGGAGATTGGAAAAAGCTTTACTGTTACAAAGGCGGAAGGATCTATCATCTATTCTTTAGATCATAAGAAGCCCTTAAATATTCTAAAGCACTATTTGGGAGAGGCTTTTGTTAAGGATTTGCCAGAATCAGGTACTGAATTCCCATTCCTGTTAAAGTACCGCGGGGAAAAAGTGTCCGTTTTTATTATTAAATCACTCGAAACTGGTGCTATTAAAGTAAACAGAAGGGTTGAAGAAGGAGACACACTCACGTTTGCTTATGCAAATCTGGAAGACATCATTGAACGGTCTTTACAGGAATTAAAAGAGCTTGACCATCAAGCTCCTGAAAGCATATTTATATACAATTGTATGGCACGAAAACAGTTTGCAAGAGATTTTACGGAAAAAGAACTGGAAATGTTCCAGGGGATAGCCCCAGCGAATGGGTTCTTTTCTTATGGGGAAATATCTTCCCGAAAAGGCGGAGTTCCGCAGATGGTCGGACATTCTCTTACCTATCTTGCTCTATCAGAAAATAGTGCAGAATCAAAAAAAAATCGTACAAATTTATATGCTTATGAAAAAACGCCCCAATTTAAAACGATTACTTCTTTGACTCATTTAATGCATGCTTCCCAGGATGATATTAATGCATTAAACAGCAGTTTGAAAATGTCTGAGCAATATTATAAATCTCTGTTTGATAACAATGCAGATTTTGTTTATTCAACTGATTTGAAGGGGAATTTCACAAGTGTAAACCCTGCATTCGAGAAAACTTTTGGGTACAGACGGGATGAAATAATCGGAAAAACAGCTCTTTCATATGTTCGTGATGGGGATGTGCAAAGGGTCAGAATGCATTTTTACCGGGCATTAAGAGGGAAAGAGCAATATTATAACGTTTATATCGATACAAAATCTGGTGAACCCAATCTTTTTCAGCTGAAAAATATTCCGATTACTGTTAATGGGGAATGTGTAGGCATTTATGGAATTGGCAGGAATATTACAGAACAGAAAAAGATTGAAGAAAAGATAACAGAACTGGCTTTTTTCGACCGGGATACAGGGCTGCCGAATAGAATGAAGTTTACCGAACAATTGGAAATGCAATTAAAGAGAGCCAAAAAAAAACAGAAGAAAATTGCCGTTCTTTCTATTGATATCGACCGCTTTAAAATTATAAATGACAGTTTGGGGCACTTTGCTGGTGATATGGTGTTAAAGGAGATTTCCGAAAGAATAGAAAGAGTTCTGCCATCGGGTTCTTATTTGGGCAGGTTCAGCGGGGATAAGTTTACTTTGGTATTATCAAGGGATGCAACTATCGAGAAAGTTATGAAAGTATCCAAAAAGATATTAGAGGAAATATCCCATCCTATATTTCAGTCGAATCAGGAGTTTATTGTCACAGCCAGCATTGGTGCGAGCCTGCATCCAGATGATGGGTCCGATGAGCATTTGCTGCTGAAAAATGCGGATATTGCCACGAATCGCTCCAAGCAGCAAGGAGGAAACAGGGTCACCTTTTTCTCGATGGAAATGAATCAGCAGGCAATGGTCAGACTTGAGCTTGAAAGCTACTTAAGAAAAGCTTTGCAGAAAAATGAATTCTATTTATGCTATCAGCCCTTAATTGATCTTGAAACAGGCAATTTATATGGAAGCGAAGCCCTCATCCGCTGGAATCATCCAAAACTTGGCCTTGTTTCACCTGGTGAATTTATTCCTCTTGCAGAAGAGACTGGTCTCATTGAGGATATCGGCAGCTGGGTATTGCGGTCGGCTTGTAAGCAGAATAAACGGTGGCAAATGCTTGGCTATGAATCTCTCTCCATCTCGGTGAATGTATCGGCCTATCAATTCCAGCAGCCGGGATTTCTTCAAGAAGTTAAGATGGCATTGGAACTTTCCGGTATGGAGCCGCAATATTTAACATTAGAGCTGACGGAGAGCACGATGCTGAGAAATGTTGAGTACAGTATTCTAGTCATGCAGTCGCTGCAGGATATAGGAGTCAAAGTATCTATTGATGATTTTGGCACAGGCTATTCCTCTTTAAGTTATTTAAAGGATCTTCCGATCAATACATTAAAGATCGATCGGTCGTTTATTAATAATCTGCGAATAAACACATCCGATGTTGCCATTGTAAAAGCCATCATTACCATGGGGCACGGGCTTGCCGTGAAAGTCGTGGCAGAAGGGGTGGAAACACAGGAGCAGATTGAGCTTTTAAAAGAATTAAAATGCCATTATGCACAAGGCTTCTATATTCATAAGCCGCTTATGACACGTGAGTTTGAGGAAGGCTTATCTAATTATGCCCAAACGCACAGCTAGAATAAAGAAACAGCAGCACTGCCATTAAAGGCAGGCTGCTGTTTTTTTCATGAAAATAGTATAAGTTTTGAACGTCGATAACTGTCTAGCGCAAGCAGCCTACCCCCTCGAGGTCACAAGCTTGTCTTGTTGCGGTTCCTAGGGACTAGGGGTCATAAGCCGTTTCCTTTCAGAAGGAAGAACACCTTCTTACAAGAACCGACTTATGCCTGTCGTCCCTGTGCAGTCGCCTCCACATTTCGGGCAAGCCTCCCAAAAAGGCAAAGAACGCCTTTCCGTGAGGCTCGTCTTGCGCTTGAGGCCCCCAGCATGGGGGGCATGCAGACGTTGCCACAGGACAAGGAAAGCTACGGAAGCGATACTTCGCACGACCGAAAGCGTAAGCTTTTGGGAGGACGTGGCGTTCTTAGTCTGCGTTCCTTCGTGGTCAAGGTGCTTCCGCTTTTCTTATGAAGAAATTTTTTCAATAACCATCCTTTTTCCGCTGTTTAAGGTGAATTCAAACCGGTCACTCATTTTTTCGTAATAGCAAAAATGGTGCTGCACATTGCAAATATGATCCTGGTTATCAAAAACGATGAAGTTCACACCGCTTTTTCTGTCCTTATCATTGAAAAATGCCAGCTGGTTATAGCAATAAATGCAGTCATAAACCGAAAATTGCATGGAATTTAAAGTGGTTACGAACTGATAAAAAGCATCATCATTTACTTCCTCCAGTAATCTCTCGAGGGAGAAAACAAGATGTTTTCGGATGCGGATCGAGTCCTGATTCTTCAAGTGAAATATTTCATCATCAAAGGCCACTTTGCCATCCTCGAATAAAATGCCTTTCTTCCAGCGTTTAAAGCGGAATACTTCCATTTCCTGATGGAGGAATTCATCCAATAATGATGCTTCATCTGTTTCATTGTCGAAAAACACCCATTGTTCATTAATATACTCTACAGTGCCTTCTGTAAAAGCACGGGATTGATATTCAATAAGCTTTGTTCGCTGCTGTCTATTCATATAAAACCTCCATTAACTTCCTCAACTTCTTTTTAGACAGTTTTGGCGATTTTTATAACCGCTTGTATGTGGACAATTAACTTTTTTCTAGGCTGTGCATACAATAGCATCATGAAAAATGTGCCCATGCGATTCCGCTTTGAAAGGATGATGTAAAGTGTGTGGAATAACCGGCTGGATTGATTTCCAAAAGGATTTGAGAAAAGAAACGGCAGCAATTGGCAAAATGGCGGATACGCTGGCAAAGCGGGGTCCAGATGAAACAAACATATGGACAGATGTGCATGCTGGATTCGGCCATAAAAGGTTAATCGTTGTAGACCCGGCAGGCGGAAAACAGCCAATGACTAGGAAAAAACATCAAAACCGCTATACTATTTGCTATAATGGAGAGCTTTATAATACGGAGGATCTCCGTAAAGAACTCCTTATAAAAGGATATTCGTTTGATGGCCATTCTGACACTGAGGTTTTGCTGACTTCTTATATCGAATGGGGAGAAAATTGCCTTCAATATTTGAATGGCATCTATGCATTTGCTGTATGGGATGAGGAGAAAGAACAATTATTTATAGGCAGGGACCGTTTAGGGGTTAAACCTTTATTTTACAGAGAAACGAAGCAGGGCATTATATTCGGATCTGAATTGAAGGCTATTTTGGCCCATCCTGATGTTAAAGCTGAAATCGGCAGGGATGGCCTGGCAGAAGTCTTTGGACTGGGGCCATCAAGATCCCCGGGTTCAGGAGTTTTCAAAGGCATTGACGAATTAAGACCTGCACATGCGCTGACGTTTTCAAGAAATGGACTGAAGGTATGGCGTTATTGGAATGTGAAAAGTGTGCATCATGAGGATAATGTAGAGGAAACTGCTGAACGAGTCAGAGAATTATTTACGGATGCTGTAACAAGGCAGCTGGTCTCGGATGTCCCGTTATGCACGTTCCTATCCGGCGGTGTGGATTCGAGTGCCATCACAGCCATTGCGGCAAAAGCTTACGAAAGAGATGGAAAGGGTCAATTGAACACTTATTCGATAGATTATGAGGGGAATGAGGAGTTTTTCAAGGCTAATGAGTTTCAGCCAAATTCAGATGGAGCATTTATCCAAAAGATGTCCGATACCTTTAAAACGAAACATAACAGCTGTATAATCACCCAGCAGCAGCTGGCAGAGGATTTAATCGAATCCGTGCATGTAAGGGATCTTCCTGGCATGGCTGATATCGATTCTTCCCTGCTATGGTTTTGCAGGGAAATAAAAAAGGATTTTGTTGTAAGCTTATCAGGGGAATGCGCGGATGAAATATTTGGCGGCTATCCATGGTTTCACAGAGAGGAAGACTTAAAGCGAAAGGGCTTCCCATGGATGAGGTCTCTCGAAGCCAGACAGGGACTATTGAAAGAAGATTGGAGTAAGAAACTAAATATTCATGACTATGCCATGGAGAAATATCTTCAGGCAATCTCTGAAACCCCTGTCTTAGACGGGGAGAGCAAGGAAGACGCAAGCAGGAGAGAACTTTTCTATATTAATATGACTTACTTTATGACAACCCTATTGGACCGTAAAGACAGAATGAGTATGGGGGCGAGCCTTGAAGTCCGGGTGCCTTTTGCCGACCATCGCCTGGTGGAATATGTATGGAATATTCCTTGGGAGATCAAAATGCATGGAAACCGCGAAAAAGGAATCCTGCGCAAAGCACTCGAAGGCATCCTGCCGAATGAAGTTTTATACAGAAAGAAAAGCCCGTACCCTAAAACGCATAATCCGGAATATACGGGTACAGTCCAAAAGATACTCACGGGATACTTGGAAGACCGGTCATCCGCTCTGTATGAATTCTTTGATTACAGGCAGTTGAAGAATATAATTGAATCGGGCGGTGACTCATTCCAGAAACCATGGTTTGGTCAGCTCATGACTGGACCTCAGCTGTTAGCACACCTTGCACAGATTCATATTTGGTTTAAAGACTATAATATAAATATTGCAGAATGAAAAAACAGCGGCAGTCTTTACTGCCGCTGTTTTTATGGGGTCAAACAGGCTGCCACATGACAAGGAAAATAGCGGAAGCGATACACGCACGACCAAAAGAGGCAGCTTTTGGGAGGACGTGGCGTTCTTAGTCTGCGTACCTTCGTGAGCAAGGCACTTCCGCTTTTCTTATTTAAACAGCTTTTGAAGACACGAAAGACTTGTTAACCCAGACTCTGGATTTCCAGCGCCATAACATGAGCAATCCTCTAAGCCATTCATCGGCAATAAAGGCGATCCAAATACCGGCAAGTCCCAGTCCAAAATGAATTCCAAGAACATAGGAAAGGGTGACGCTTACGCCCCACATGGACAAGATCCCCATATAAACGGGGAATTTTACATCGCCGGCTGCACGGAGGGAGTTAATGACGACCAAATTAAACGATCTGCCTGGCTCCAGGAGGATGGTCAAAAGAATGAGTACACTTCCAACCTTTATGATGTCAGGATTAGAAGTGAATATGCCCATCAATTCTTTTGAGAACAAGGAGAAAAGAACGGCAGTTCCGAACGAAATTATAATGGCAAGGCGCAGGCTTTTCATGCACCTCTTATAGGCGGCCTCATAATCCTTTCCACCTACCATATGGCCTATCAGGATTTGAGTGCCCTGGCTGATGGCGACACTGAAAAGGAAAATGAACATCATTATATTTTGAGCATAAACTTTTGCAGTCAGAGCTTCTGTACCCAGAGCAGCGATGAAAATGGTAATGACCATCTGTGACCCATTATAGGATAAATGTTCTCCTGCTGAAGGGATACCGATTCTTAAAAGATTTTTGATATGTTCCTTTGGGAAGCGGAAAAGTAAGCGGAACGGAAGTGCTTTTTCTGTTCTTCTAAGCAGGACGGCAACAGCAGCAGCAAATCCGATCAATCTGCTGACGACAGTTGAGATGGCCACTCCTTCTACACCCAATACAGGAAAACCGAATGGGCCAAAAATGAATAAATAATTGCCTATTACATTTAAAATGTTCATGCCTATGGTAATGTACATAACATCTCTGGTAAATCCATAACTTCTGATGATGGATCCAATTGTCATAATCAATGCCTGGACAAAGGAAAAGCCGCCAACGATGACCAAGTAGGCGTTTGCCTGGCTTAAAAGTTCCTCCGGCAAATCCATCAACCGAAGCAGAGGTTTGCCTGATGCGAATAGAAGGATACTTAAGATGATTCCAAATACAAGGTTTGCCCCTAAGGAGACAATTGAAATTTCAGCAGCTGTTTTATTATTTTTTGCGCCTAAATTTTGAGCGATAAGGATGGAGGTCCCAGTTGCAACAAATCCAAACATGACGATCACGAGCGAAAGGATCTGATTTGACACACCGACTGCAGCTACGGATTCATCCGAATATTGCGAGAGCATAAGCGTGTCAGCATTCCCCATAAGCATGTGAAGCAATATTTCTATAAAGATCGGCCAGGTTAATGCAAATAATGTCAATTTTTTCTGGTTTTTAGTCATGGATATTCTCCCTGTTTGCAGGTAAATTTTCATGTAAATAGGAGGGGCCGACGACAATTTAAAAACGAAAAAAGAAAAGCCTTAAGGTCTTGCCCTTAAGAACTTTCCTTAGTTCAATCAGGTTTCCTATTTATTGAAGCTGGCGGGAAAGGACAGGATTTCAAACCCCCATCCATCAAGCTGAACTTTAAGGTTCTCCGCTTCTGCTGCAAATTCTTCGTCTGTAAGCATATTCGTAATCTTTACACCCTTCAGCGGGTAAGGCAAAGTAACTTCCGTACTTTCATCCGCAGGATTGGCGAGCACAATGATTGTTTTAAAATCATCATATTTGCGGTAGGCAACTATCTTAGAATCTGTTTGAATAAATTCAAAATGGCCTTCATTTGCCAGCAGCTTTTCTTCTTTCCGCAGCCTAATAAGCTTCTGAATATGAAAATGCAAATCTCGATCCTGTTTTTCCTCATCCCATTCCATGCATTTTCTGCAGCCTGGATCCATTTCACCGCTGAGCCCAATTTCATCTCCATAATATAGGCATGGTGAACCCATAAAGGTAAATAAAAGTGTATAAATAAGTTTTACCCTGTCTTTATCATCTTCACATTCCGTTAAAATTCTGGGTGTATCATGGCTTCCAACCAGATTGAATGCAGCTTCATAGACATTGGCTGGATAACTGTGGATTTCAGCGGTCATATTATTGGCGAATTCAGTTCCGGTAATGGATTTTTTTGCAATTAAATTAAGCAAGTTGGTGGTAAAAGGATAGTTCATGACAGCATCGAACTGGTCTCCGCGCAGCCAGGGCATGGAATTGTGCCAGATTTCCCCTAATATATAGATATCAGGTTTAATTCGTTTAACAGTCTGCCTGAATTCACGCCAGAACTGATGGTCAACTTCATTGGCCACATCCAGCCGCCAGCCATCAATATCAAACTCTTCAATCCAATAACTGGCCACTTTGAGCAAATATTTTTTTACCTCGGGATTATTTGTATTCAGCTTTGGCATCTGCTCAACAAAAGCGAAGGTCTCATAATTAGGGTACTCCCCGCCTTTTAGCGGGAAACTATGCGGATGATACCAATCTTTATATTGTGATTTTTCTCCATTCTTAAGCACATCCTGAAAAGGAGGAAAGAAGTATCCGCTATGGTTAAAAACGGCATCGAGCATCACTCTAATATCCCGCTTATGGCATTCTTCAACCAGTCTTTTTAATGTATCCTTTGAACCGAACTGGGGATCAATTTCCAGATAATCTATTGTATCATATTTATGGTTGGAAAATGCCTTAAAAACAGGCGTGAAATAGATGCCGGTAATGCCAAGCTCCTGAAGATAATCCAGATGTTCAATGACACCTTCGAAATCCCCGCCAAAAAAGTTATCCTGAGAAGGCTTTTCACTGCCCCAGGGAAGTACTCCTTCGGGGTCATTGCCGGGATTTCCGTTAGCAAATCTTTCCGGGAAAATCTGATACCAGGCCGTATCCTTCACCCAGGCAGGAGCTTTAAATACTTCTTCATGATGGAGATAAGGAAAGTTGAAATAATAACCTGAATCAGAAGGAGCCTCCTCGTAAAAACCTTTTTCAGTCAAAATTAATTCTTCTTCACCAGATTTTAATCGAAAGCCGTATCTTGATCTTCTAAATGGCGGGTCAATATAGGCATGCCAATAATCATGAATGCCATCAGAGCCGGATTTCTTCATATCAGTATTTTCATACTGCCATTTTCCATCCGCCCACAGGTATTGGTCACCGTGTATTAATGTGACTTCAGAAACATCATCTTTCTTTGTTTGCAGTCTAATATGTAAGGTTTTCTTGTTGATAGGATAAACATAATGATCAGCTGGGTAATGTATGATAGCTGCCTTTTCCATTGAAATTCCCCTTTCAAAAGTGCAATCGCTTGCATTATACCATATGAAAGAAATGAAAATATAGAAGAGAAATGAGGATCAATCTTTTAAAATTTATTTTCGCTTAAAAATATTTAGAAAAAAGTAGTTGTAAAAGCCCAAAAACCTTGTATAATAAAAATTAGAAATTGTGCAATCGTTTTCATTAAGCGGTTTCATTGGATAATAGTTTAAGTGAACGCTCATTTTTTTAGAAATAGATTAAAGCGTTTACAATTTTGTGCAAACGGTTGTACGTTTACATTAATCAACAGATCTATTTAAAGGGGGCAATATCATGAAAAAGTCACTATCTTTCTTTATGATGCTGGTATTGGTGATCGGAATGCTGGCAGCTTGCGGTCCTCAGCGTGAGGCACAGCCGGAAAACACAGATAAAGATAACGGCACAGGCGAAAACCAGGCTGAAGAGCCAAAACCTGAAAAATTAGTAGTTTGGGAAGACACAGATAAAGGCGTAGCTTTAAAGCCTGCCATTGAGTCTTTTGAAAAAGAGTATGGAATTAAAGTTGAATTTAAAGAGTTGGGCATGGCAGATAAGATCCGTGACCAATTAAGACTTGATGGACCTGCCGGAAATGCACCTGACGTTGTTACACTTCCTCATGACCAAATTGGCCAGGTTGTAACTGAAGGTCTTCTTCAGGAAATCAAAGTAGAAGACAGCGTTCTTGATACTTTCACAGAATCATCCATCACTGCTCAAATGTTTGACGGAAAACTCTATGGTCTTCCAAAAGCAACTGAAACACCAGTTTTCATCTATAATAAAGCATTAATGGAAAAAGCTCCTGAAACAATGGATGAGCTTTATACTCAAGCTAAAGAATTGACGACTGGCGGACAGTATGGATTCCTGGCTCTATTCGACAATTTCTATTTCGCACACGGACCTATTGCTGGCATGGGCGGATATGTTTTCAAGGAAAATGACGGTGCATTAGACCGTGAAGATGTAGGCTTAAACAACGAAGGCGCTGTTGAAGGTGCTGAGTTCATTCAAAAATGGTACGGTGAAGGCTTATTCCCTAAAGGAATCATCGGGGAAAGCGGTGGAGCAGCAATGGATGGCCTATTCAATGAAGGAAAAGCTGCTTCTGTTATGAATGGTCCATGGGCACTTCAAGGTATGAAGGATGCAGGAATTGAGGTTGGCGTTTCTGTAATGCCAAAGCTTCCAAACGGTGAGCCTGTTAAAACATTCATGGGTGTTAAAGGCTGGCATGTAACTGCATTCACTAAAAATCCTTATTGGGCAACAAAATTTGTTGAGCATATAACAAATGAAGAAAACTCAAAAATCCGTTTTGAGACAACTCAGGAAATCCCTCCTGTAAAATCTCTTATTGAAGACCCTGTAATTGCAGACAATGAAGCTGCAAAAGCAGTTGCTGAGCAATCTCAATATGCTGTTCCAATGCCAAACATTCCTGAAATGGCTGAAGTTTGGGGACCAATGGCCTCCGCACTTCAAACAATTGCAACAGGGAAAGCGGAGCCAAAAGCAGCACTTGATGATGCAGTAAAAACCATTAAAACAAACATCGAAACAAATCATCCTGCCAAGTAAAGCTTGACAGACAAAGGGCGGTACCTCCCGGGAGGTATTGCCCATCATTTTTATAGAAAGAAAATAAAAGCGGCCAGAAGCCGCTTTCCTGTTCTTCTTAAAAGCAACCGCTTGCACAAAAAACAGCCGCTATTATCTTGGAAATGAATTATACTAATAGAAAATACTTTCTCCTATAAAGAAAGGGGAGGCCACAGCCATATGGACACAGAAAAAATGACATCCAATTATGGAAGAAATGCTGCTCTATTATCCATCCTGCCTGGATTTGGACAGTTTTATAATAAACAGTTCGTAAAAGGTGCCATATTCTTAATTCTTACGGTTTCGTTCTTTGCAGCATTCTATGACACACTGAATTGGGGATTCTGGGGACTTATTACACTGGGGGAAATTCCAGTTCTGGACCACTCGATTTTTCTCCTGATCGATGGAATTATTGCACTGATTGTAACAGCTTTGGGACTTATCATATATGCATTCAATATTTATGACGCATATAATAATGGAAAAAAGCGTGATTTGGGGCTGAAATTAAACAGTGTCAGAGAACAGTACCACAATCTCCTTGATAATGGTTTTCCATACTTAATGATATCACCGGGATTTTTTCTCTTAGTTTTCGTAGTTATTTTTCCTATCTTATTCGTAGTTCTTCTTGCATTTACAAACTATGATCTATATCATTCTCCGCCTGCAAAACTGGTAGATTGGGTTGGCATACAAAATTTTATCGATATCTTTAAGCTGGATTTATGGAGAAAAACCTTCTTTGGCGTAATGGGCTGGACAATAGTGTGGACATTCGTAGCTACCACTTTGCAGGTGGCTCTGGGTATTTTCCTGGCAATTCTCGTTAACCAGAAGGATCTTAAAGGAAAAGCGATTATCCGAACAATCTTCATTCTTCCTTGGGCAGTTCCTGCATTTATATCAATCCTGATTTTCTCAGGCATGTTTAATGAGACTTTCGGTGTAATTAATAAAACGATACTGGATGCGATTGGCATCGGTCCCATTCCATGGATGACAGAGGAAAACTGGACACGTTTAGCCTTGATTTTTATTCAGTCATGGCTTGGCTTCCCATTCATTTTTGCCATGACAACAGGTGTGCTGCAGTCAATTCCGGATGAGCTTTATGAAGCTGCAACAGTTGATGGTGCAACAATTTTGCAGAAATTTTCAAAGATCACTCTGCCGCTGGTTCTTTTTGCAACGGCACCCATTATCATTACTCAGTATACATTCAACTTCAACAACTTTAATGTAATCTTCTTGTTCAATGGCGGTGGACCGGCCATTCCAGGCCAAAACGCCGGCGGTTCGGATATTCTTATATCCTGGATTTATAAACTGACAATGACTTCTGCCCAATACGGCAAAGCAGCAGCGGTAACCATGATTCTGTCACTCATCGTCATCACTGTAGCTCTATGGCAGTTTAGAAGAACAAAATCATTCCAAGAAGAGGATTTGATGTAGCTATGAGCATGAAGAAAAATAAAATAATCCGGCTGACTTTTTCATATGCAATCATTGCCTTAATGAGCTTTATAGTGATTTATCCGCTTTTGTGGGTAGTGGGTTCTTCCTTAAACCCAGGCCAAAGTTTGTCGGGATCCACAATGTTTCCTGAAAATCCGACCTTAGATCATTACAAATATCTTTTTGATTCAGATAAGTCCAATTATGTTAAATGGTACTGGAATTCTTTGAAAATAAGTACACTGACCATGATTTTAACCGTTATTACAGTGTCCTTCACTGCGTACTCATTTTCCCGTTACCGCTTTATCGGAAGGAAAAATGGATTATTAACTTTCCTGATACTGCAAATGATACCTAACTTTGCAGCACTGATTGCCATTTTTGTATTAGCGACAAGAACTGGTTTAATTGATACTCATCTTGGATTGATCCTTGTGTATGTCGGCGGACAGATTCCAATGAATACTTGGCTGATGAAGGGCTATCTCGATACGATTCCTAAAGAACTTGATGAATCTGCGAAAATGGATGGTGCGAGCCATCTGCGTGTCTTCTGGCAAATTGTTATGCCGCTCGCAAAACCAATTGTTGCGGTAGTTGCCCTATTTTCTTTCATTGCTCCTTTTGGGGATTTCATCCTTGCCAGAATTTTATTAAGAACAGATGAAAAGTTCACAATGGCTGTAGGTTTGTATGAAATGGTGGCGAAGCAATTTGGAAATGAATTCACAAAATTTGCAGCTGGCTCTGTTTTAATTGCGATTCCGATTGCTGCACTGTTCCTTATGTTCCAAAAATACTTTGTATCTGGTTTGACGGCAGGGGGAACAAAAGGCTAATCTTAAAGGGCTGAAACTTTACTGGCCGCTGCAGTCTGCGAACTGGATTGCAGGTCTCTCAGCGGCTTGAAAAATGAAGGAGGAGCGGCGATGAAAAAAGGAATCATAACCTTCATCTTAATCCCGTTTCTTCTTTTTTATGCCCTGCCGGCAGGAGCAGCTGAAAAAGAAGAGCGTAAATGGCAAGATGAAACATTTTATTTTTTAATGGTTGACCGATTTAGCAATGGAGATCCAAACAATGACTTTAAAGTCGAGGTTCAGGACCCCAAAGCTTATCATGGCGGAGATTTTAAGGGGATTACAGAACGCCTGGATTATATTAAAGATATGGGGTTTACAGCAATTTGGCTGACTCCCGTTTTCGATAATGAAGAGAAGGGCTATCACGGTTACTGGGTTAAAGATTTTTATAACACGGAAGAACACTTTGGCACAATGGATGAGTTCAAGCAGTTAGTCCAGGAAGCTCACAAAAGAGATATGAAAGTGATTTTGGACTTCGTAGTAAACCATGTGAGCTCCAATCACGAATGGGTTAATGACCCCGGGAAAAAGGATTGGTTCCATGAAAAACAAGATATCATGAACTGGACGAATCAATCTGAGATTGAAAATGGCTGGATTTATGGACTCCCTGATTTGAAGCAGGAAAATCCAGAGGTGCAAAATTATTTAATTGATGCAGCAAAGTGGTGGATCGAAGAAACGGATATTGATGGATATAGACTTGATACTGTCAAGCATGTTCCAAAATCATTCTGGACCGATTTCGCCAAAAATGTAAAGTCAGTAAAAGAAGACTTTTATTTGCTTGGGGAAGTGTGGTCGGATGATCCAAAATATATTGCTGAATATGAAAAAACAGGGATTGACGGCTTTGTTGATTATCCTTTAAATGATCATTTAAGAACTGCCTTTGCAGAGCCTGGCAAGTCGTTAAGCTGGCTTTTTGCAAGCTGGGACCAAAATAAGGCATTTTATGAAAATCCCTATCTAATGGGAAGCTTCATGGATAATCATGATACTGTCAGGTTCACCAGGGATGCTATCACAAAAAATCATCATCCGGGCCCAAGATGGAAACTTGCCTTAACATACATGTATACCACACCTGGGATTCCCATTGTCTATTATGGAAGTGAAATAGCTATGGATGGGGGTGAGGACCCTGATAACCGCAGGCAAATGGATTTCCGAACAGATAAAGAACTGATTGATTATATCGCAAAACTTGGGGAAGTTAGGCAATTGCTGCCATCTTTAACAAGGGGCGACATGGAACTGCTGGAGGAAAAGGACGGTTTTGCCGTTTATAAGCGGACTTACGAAGATGAAACATCGGTTATAGCGATCAATAATTCAACAAAGTCACAGAAAGCGGTACTTGATTCCACTCAATTAAAAGCAGGAAAAGAGCTTCGCGGCATGATTGCTGATGATCTCATCCGAGAAAAAGACGGTAAATATGAGTTAATCATTGACCGGGAAGAGGCTGAAGTATATGTTCTGGCAGAAAAATCAGGATTGAATATTCCGCTGATTGCAGCTCTCGCAGCAGTTTATTCTGCTTTTATGATTTTTATCTATCTATTATGGAAGCGGTCAAAAAAGAAGAAATCCGAGTAATTTTGGCATTAGAGCCTCCCCTTCTTCCTATTCCTGTTAACTGTTTAAAAAAGGAAAGAAAATCAAACCTGTTTTGATTATAATATTAATAACAGAGACCTCACGGAGAGGGTGATTCTATTGGCAGTCACAATTAAAGATGTAGCAAAGATGGCAAAAGTTGCGCCTTCTACTGTTTCAAGGGTAATTGCCAACAATCCTCGCATCAGCGAGAAAACCAAGCAAAAAGTCAGGGAGGCAATGGAGCAATTAGGATACCATCCGAATTTTATTGCCCGCAGCCTTGCAAGCCAGTCTACCCGTGCAATTGGGCTGATAATGCCCAGTTCTACGGATGTTGTATTTCAGAACCCCTTCTTTCCAACTGTCCTTAGGGGTCTGAGCGAGGGAGCTCATGAAAGGCATTATGCCCTCCATATGACAACAGGGAAAACGGATGATGAGATTTATGAAGGTGTTGTCCAGATGGTACAGGGCGGCCGGGTAGATGGAGTGATTTTGCTATATTCAAAAGTGGAGGATAAAGTTCTGGCCTTCTTAAAGGAAAGAGATTTCCCTTTTGTTGTTATAGGCAAGCCTTTTTCAGACGAAGAAGAAATTACTTACGTAGATAATAATAATTTCCGTGCAGCCAAAGAAGTAACGGAGTACTTGATTAAGCTTGGCCATAAGCACATTGCGTTTGTCGGGGGGAACTTGAATCTAACCGTTACAGTTGAACGGCTGCTTGGCTATGAAAAAGCATTAAGGGATGCTGGCATTGAGCTGGTAAATGAATATATTGTTCATGAGGAATTCTTAAAAGAAGGAGGCCAGGAAGCTGTCAGAGGACTCAATTCCCTGAAAAAACCACCAACTGCCCTAGTGGTTGCCGACGACTTAATGGCATTGGGTGTCCTGAATACGTTGGATGAATTGGGTATAAGAGTTCCTGAAGATATGTCTATCATCAGCTTTAATAATGTGCTTTTGGCTGAAATGTCCAGGCCTCCCCTAACTTCTGTCGATATTAATATATTCGATCTGGGGTTTGAATCTGCACGAAGCCTCATATACAGAATTGAAAACCCGCGGGAGCCTGTAAAGCGAATTATTATTCCCCATAAAATTGTAAAACGCTGTTCATGCAGCAGTCCGAATACTGAAGAACCACAGATTGTGTCATAAAAAAAGGGAAGCCTGGGGCGGGCTTCCCTTTCGATTTGTCTGTTTATCCGTTTACAATAGTACCGCCATTGACATGGATCATCTGGCCGCTCACATAAGATGAATCATCACTGGCAAGATAGACATAGGCCGGAGCCAATTCATATGGCTGTCCTGCTCTGCCTATTGGGGTATTTGATCCAAATTTTGATACCTTATCCGCGGTGAATGTAGACGGAATAAGCGGTGTCCAAATGGGTCCAGGAGCAACTCCATTTACGCGAATTCCCTGTCCAGCCAGCGATTTGGCCAATGAGCGTGTAAAGGAGACAATCGCACCTTTTGTTGAAGAATAGTCGATTAGCTGCTCGTTTCCTTCATAAGCTGTTATGGAAGCAGTATTGATAATTGAGCTTCCTTTTTTAAGGTGAGGAAGAACTGCTTTTGTCAGGTGGAAGAATGAAAAGATGTTTGTTCTGAATGTTTTTTCAAGCTGTTCAGCAGTGATATCAAGCAGGCTTTTTTGAGGATGCTGCTCTGCAGCATTATTAACAAGTACATCAATTTTACCAAATTTATCAAGTGTTTTCCTGACAGCATCCTTGCAGAATGTTTCACTTCCGATATCACCGGAGATCAGCAGACAGTCCTGTCCCTCAGCCTGAATGGCCTCTTTAGTCTTTTCTGCGTCTTCATGTTCTTCCAGATAGACAATTGCCACGCTTGCTCCTTCTTTAGCAAAATAAATGGCGGCTGATTTTCCGATGCCGCTGTCTCCACCTGTTATTAAAACAACTTTTCCTTTTAATTTATGGGACCCTTTATAATTTGGATCAACCGTTTGGGGCTCAGGCTGCATTGGTGCCTCTGTGCCGGGCTGATGTTCCTGATGCTGAGGCGGAAATTCCTGTGGATTGTTTTGAGTATTAGACATTACGAAATCCCTCCAAATCATTAATACTCTTTTAATTCCATTTTATTATGGTAAAAAAACATGGAAATTATTTGCATAGCTTCATATAATAGATTTAAAAAAAGAGTGGGGGAACTGGAATTGCAGATTCGATCAGCTGAAAAATGTGATGCAGAAGCCATTTTGGCGCATTGCCGGAAGGCTTTTGGGGAAAGTGATTTTTTAATGACCGAAGCGGAGGAATTTAATTTAACAATTGAAGAAGAGGAAGCGTGGATTGAACAGAGCATAAGAAATGGGGATCTAATTTTATTAGCGGAAGTTGACAATGAAGTAATTGGAATGCTGAACTTTCGGCGGTCAAAAAGCAAAAAGGTGAAGCATCTGGGCTATTTCGGGATCACAATACAGGAGAAGCATTGTAATCAGGGACTGGGAAGCAAAATGATGGAGCAATTTCTGAAGTGGGCGCAAGAGGAACCGGGTCTGGAAAAAGTATGCCTGGAAGTCTTTGCTTATAACCAAAGAGCGATTCATATGTACAAGCGATTTGGATTTCAGGAGGAAGGACGCAAAATTAAACATATTAAAAGAAATGATGGGTCTTATGCAGATGAATTATTAATGTATAAATTTTTGAAATAATATTTAGCAAACTTCCTGAATTCAAAAAAAGCAAACGGATTTTCTCCGTTTGCTTAAACTTACCGATAGTTTACGAATTGAACATCTACAGTCAAATCAGCCTCTTTAACAGCTGCAATAATCTTCTGCAGGTCATCTCGGTTTTTGCCAGTTACACGGACCTGATCATCCTGAACCTGGCTCTTCACCTTTAAACCGCTGTTTTTAATAAGGGTATTAATCTTCTTTGCATTTTCTTTATCAATTCCCTGAACAAGCTTTGCTCTTTGGCGTACTGTTCCGCCTGATGCCCCTTCAATTTTGCTGTAATCAAGATTTTTTACAGGAATGCCCCTTTTTATCAGTTTACCCAATAAAACATCTTTAAGCTGTTCCAATTTAAATTCGTCATCAGATAGAAGCACGAGCTCTTCTTTATCCAGCTTTATATCACTTTTGCTGCCTTTAAAGTCATAGCGGGTGGAGATTTCCTTCATGGCAATATTAATGGCATTGGTTACTTCAGAAAAGTCAACTTTGGATACAATATCAAATGAGCTTTCTTTAGACATGACAGCCTCCTTGGAGATAACAATTTAAGTTTCACTTCTTGTCCTTATTATAGTAAAATATAGCAGTTCAAACAACTTTAGGAGTTATGTGATCTTAATTGGGAAAGATTTAATATAATGAATATTTGTTTACTGGAAACCAAGAAGGAGGAAAAGGGATGGCTTTAGAAGAGAATTTAGGCCGTGCTGCTAAACTGATTGTTTCAAGGGAAGCGGCATTTGGCTATTTTTTGACGGATGGAGAGGAAGATGTTCTTCTTCATCAGAATGAGACGGATGAAAAGCTGGAAGAAGGACAGGAAGTTGAGGCTTTTCTTTATATGGACTCACAGGGAAGAATTGCAGCAACAACTGTGATTCCCGAGGTTCAGGTTGGTACATATGGATGGGCACATGTAAGTGATGTAAAGCCCGGCATCGGTGTATTCATTAACATTGGCATTCAGAAGGATATGCTTCTGGGGGAGGAAGATTTGCCTGTACATGAAGCTGTATGGCCGATTGAAGGGGATAGGCTGTACATTACACTCCGGGTGAATAAGAATAACAGAATTTATGTAAAAATGGCTACTGATCCTGTCATTACAGATATTTCAATTAAGGCAGCCAAAAGTGATTTTAATAAGAATATTCACGGACATATATATAGAACCGCAAAGGTTGGGAGCTGGATTTATACAGCTGAAGGCTTTAAAGGCTTTATCCATGAATCCCAGCGCAAAAGGGAGCCCCGTCTTGGCGAAAAAGTTGATGGGAGAATTGTAGATGTGAAAGAGGACGGAACAGTGAATGTTTCTCTTTCTCCCAGAAAACATGAGGCACTGGACGATGATTCCGAAAAAATCCTATCATATCTTGAAAGCCGCAATGGTGCGATGCCTTTCGGAGATAAAAGCGCGCCAGAAGATATACAGGAGCGTTTTCAGCAAAGCAAAGCTTCTTTTAAAAGGGCTCTGGGAAGGCTTATGAAGGAAGGCAAGGTTTATCAGGAAGATGGATGGACATATATAAAGAAAGACTAATTTACAATCTAAAAAACGGACAAGCCAATGCTTGCCCGTTTTATTATTATAGATGGTCTGTCTTTTTAGAATATTGGTTTTTCCCCGCCTTGCGGTTTTTCTCGCGCATCATATTTTTTTCGTGAAGAAGCGCATTATTGTCTTTCGCTTTTTTATCATTATCGGAAGTATGCGGCATAATAATAATACTCCTTTCATACTAAGAGGTTTATCCTTCAGAATATTACTGAAGTACAATCATATTGTCTGTCAGAATGAAATGGAGTATGTATTCTTCACTTAAGGTTTATATTTGCTTTTGGTAGAAAACCGCAATTGTTCCTGGACCCGTATGGGAACCGATTGCAGAGCCTATGGATGTAATATAGACTTCTTTGGCTTTAAGCTCTTCCAGGATTAATCTTTGCATTTCCAGAGCTGTGTCTTCATCATCTGCATGGCTGATGCCGACCGTCTGGTTCTCAAACGAAGTCCCATTTTCTTTCATCAGCTCAATAATGCGGCGAAGAAGCTTTTTCTTGCCGCGCAGTTTCTCAATCGGTACAAGTTTGCCATCTTCTACAGTTAGGAGAGGTTTAATATTCAAAAGTCCGCCTAGAAATGCGGAAGCTTTAGAAACACGTCCGCCTTTTGCCAGGTATTCGAGGTCATTTACAGTGAATAAACTCTCGAGGTTCCGGCAGCGAAGTTCGATATCTTGCTGTATATCTTCCTTGGATGCACCTGATTGTGCTTTGGCAGCAGCTGCCTTCACGATTAATCCATATCCCAATGAAGCAGCCTTGGAATTGATAATGGATAATTTGAAATCCGGGTATTTCTCTTTTACCTGCTCCAAAATCATTACAGCGGTCTGGTATGTACCTGAGAGTCCGGAGGAAAAAGAAACATAAATACCGTCTTCATTTTGTTCTGCCATTTTCATGAACGTTTCTTCAAAATGTAGAGGGGATACCTGAGATGTTTTAGGCACCTGGCCATCACGGATAGCATCATAAACATCCTTAGGTTCTATGGTGACTAAATCTTCATATTCTGTATCATTCAGTTGAACCTTTAATGGGAAAAGTGTGACGCCATTTTCTTCATAGAAGCTTAGCGGCAGATCACACGCACTGTCAGCTAAAATTTTTACTGACATTTTCTTTCACCTGCTTTCAAACTATATGAATTAAGTTTATAGAAATCAAGGAGAAAAAACAATGAATTGTGTTGAAAATGACACTGACTGGGTAAAGAAAATAATAAGAAAATTCAGGGGGTAAAAAATGGTTTGGTTAGAAACTAAGAAAGTATTTATTGTTTTAATTGGTGCAATATTGAACGCGATTGCGATGAATTTTTTTCTGATACCTGCCAATGTATATGCGAGCGGTTTTACAGGTGTGGCCCAGCTCTTATCAAGCATTCTGGGGGATTTTGGATCAACAGGGATCCTGCTTTTCATTCTAAATATTCCCGTCACCATTTTAGCCTGGAAAAAGGTTGGAAGGTCGTTTACCATTTATAGTTTTCTCAGCGTATTCTTAATGTCTTTTTTCCTGGAAATAATACCGGTAATTCATGTATCAAAGGATATTTTGCTTAATGCCGTTTTTGGAGGTGTCATTGCGGCTGTTGGCGTAGGGATAACACTAAAATGGGGGGCTTCCACAGGAGGGATGGATATCATCGCGATGGTATTGTCCCGAATGAAAGACAAGCCTGTCGGTACATATTTTTTCACACTTAACGCCATTATTATAATAACTGCCGGCTTTTTGTATGGCTGGGAAAAAGCCTTATACACTCTTGTTACCCTATATGCCTCAACCAGGGTCATTGATGCCATTCATACAAGACATGAGAAACTGACAGCATTGATTATTACGAAAAAATCGGAAGAAATGAAAAAAGCCATCCATGATCATCTTGTCAGGGGGATTACAACCATTCCTGCAAAGGGGGCTTTTACAAATGAAAACAAGGAAATGATGATGATTGTCATCACCCGTTACGAGTTATTTGACCTTGAAAGAATTATAAAAGAAGTAGATCCGAATGCTTTTACGAATATTGTCCAAACCGCTGGTGTATATGGTTTCTTCCGCAGGGATTAAATGGAATGGAGGGATGAAGGATGCTTCGGCTTTTGGCTGCTGCTGCTCTGATTATCTTTACTATGCCTTTGCAAAGTTTTGAAGCTTCTAAAAAGGAAATGCCATTTGATTTTAAAGTAACGCCTCAAGCAGGAACAGAAAACATGGAGATGGAATTAGTTCTGAGGAATAATGCCAATTACCCGCTAAGCTTTGAGTTTAGGACTTCCCAATTTTACGATGTGGATATATTCAATCAAAAGGGCGAAAAGGTATATTCCTCTTCAGAAGGGAAAGCGTATTTACAGGCTATACAGACTGTTGCCCTCAAACCGGATGAAATTAAGGTGTGGAAAGAGCAATGGGATTATCGGCACAAAGGCGTAAGAGTTAAGGAAGGGGAGTACATTGTAAAAGCCAGGCTTTTGGCATCAAACATAAATGGGAAAGAAATGGAGACGAAAGCGGAATCAAAAGCCTCTTTCTATATTCCAGGAGAAAATCCTGCCTTTCGCCATGTTAAGGTCTCTGGAGAGAATGGCTTTTATACAGTATCAATTGAAGGGCGTCTAAAAAGCGGAAAGCTATGGTATACAGTTGAAGATGGCCATAATGAACTGCTGCCTGAAAAGGGAGTATCAGCACGTTCAAATAACTGGGAGAACTTTAAGATAAAAGTAAGCATTTCTGTTGATAAACTGCCTGAAAACGGATCATTGATTTTGCATTTATATGAAAAAAGCCATGAAGACGGACATATTATTAATTCCTTTCCTGTTATCCTGGAAAGGAGATAAAAAAGAAGCTGGCAGCCATCGAGGCTGCCAGCTTCTTTTTAGCGATTCTGCGAATATTGTTCAAGCTCCTGCTGCATCTCCCGCAGCTGTGCCTGTTCAGCCGCATTGGAATTGGCAAACGCGGAACTTAAAGCATTTTTCGCGCGGGAAACAGTTTCTTCGCCTGCAGAATTTTTAGCTATTTCCACATATTTTCTGGCTTCCTGAAATAGTCTGTTTCCCATCGTTATATTCCTCCGAGGGATGATTCTTTCACATTAGCTAATTTTTGGGCTTCCGCCTCTGCATAGGTCATGTGGTACGGGATACGTTCATCATGCTTACTAACAGTATCAACACCCTGTTGTACGAAGCGTTTTGATTTATTACGTTTACCCATTCGAATCCCCTCCATGAAAGAGTTTAAAGCAGCATTGTGCTGCTCCATCCTTTAGTATGCTCTATAGGAATGATTTAAAAAGGGAATTTAATGGACTGATTACTATTTAATTCTTTTTGTTCATTTGCTTACAGTGCTTTAAGGTTTAATAATTCATTTAGATAGATTCCGATTCCATCTTCCTCGTTGGTTAGGGTGACTTCATTGGCAATATTTTTAACCTGGTCTATAGCATTGCCCATGGCAATCCCGTAGCCTGCAAATTCAAGCATTTCAAGATCATTGTCTTCATCACCGAAAGCTATGATCCGCTCAGGCGGTATTTGGAAGTAATCAGCTGCTTTTTGGAGGCCAACGGCTTTATTCAGACCTGTTTTTACGATTTCAATGACATGCCATGGAGCCGCCCAGCGACGGTGGTCAATCACTTCGGCATGGACTTCAGAAAGATGGGCTCTAATTGTTTTTACATGTTCTTCATCTGTATGGATCAGCATGCTTGTCGGATTATCATTAAGATAATTGCGCAAATCTCCAGTCGTAATTTTGGGATCGCCAAAACCGAAGATATCCAGAAGCTTTTCATCATGGTAATGCAGGTAAACATCATCTATAACTTCTGCTACAATATTATGAACTGTATAACTATTAACTGCTTCGACAATTTCCTTTGCAACGTTCATTTGCAAAGGTGTGTGATAAACTCCCCAATTATGATCTTTAGGATGATGTATATAAGCACCATTGAAATTGACTATTGGCGTAGTCAAGCCCATTTCACGATAGTAAATTTCGCTGGAGCGATATGGCCTACCTGTGGCAATCATCACTTCATGTCCTTGTTCACGTGCCTTTTGAATAATCATTTTAGTTTTAGCTGAGATGGTTTTGTCATCTTTTAATAATGTTCCATCAAGGTCCAGTGCAATTAAATGTTTTTCTGCCATAAGATCTCCTTCTAAGCGCTCAGCACTTTTTCTTAAGAATAAAACTGCAGATAGCGGACTGCAGCAAATTGCTTATCTTGAAGTATGCCCCGCTTTTCTTTTAAGTGTAAAGGTTTTGGAAAAAAAAAGTCTACATGTTAAACTGAAAAAATAGAAAGAATTTACATCATGACAAGAGCGTAAGCTTTTACAAAATCATTTTATACATATATGTTATCAATATTATTATAATTTTGTAAAAAAAATCACTTGTGCCCTAACAGATTTAGGAGGAAGAACTGTGGTTGTTATTGAACATAAGCATTTCAAAGAAATTCCTGTTCTTGAACTTGCCAGGCAGGAAGTAAAGGGGGAACGCTTGCCATTCATTATTTTCGTTCATGGCTTTACGAGTGCCAAAGAACATAATCTGCATTATGCCTATCTGCTTGCTGAAAAAGGGTTCAGGGTGGTGCTTCCGGACACTTTACTTCATGGGGAAAGATCTGAAGGTTTATCAGGCAGCGATTTAAATTTCAAGCTATGGGATATTGTTCTGAATACCATTGCGGAATTGAACATAATCAGGGATGTCTATGAGGATGCAGATTTGATCGACCAGGGAAGAATAGGGCTTGTGGGCACCTCCATGGGAGGAATAGTCACTTTGGGCGCCTTGACCCAGTATGAGTGGGTCAAGGCTGCAGTAAGCCTTATGGGTATGCCGTATTATGAAAAATTTGCACAGCTTCAGCTGGATGAATTGAAGAAGAATAAGGTTGAAATTCCGCTTTCCAGCGAAGAACTGGCAGATCTGCTGGGGACTTTAAGGGAGCGTGATTTAAGTCTTCAGCCTGAAAAACTCGGAGGAAGGCCTCTTATGTTCTGGCATGGCAAAAAAGACCCGGTTGTGCCTTATTCCTATACATACCAATTTTATGAGACCATTCAGCCCTTATATAGTGACTCACCTGAAAACCTCATGTTCATATCAGATGAACAGGCAGGGCATAAAGTAAGCAGGGAAGGGCTGCTGGAAACGGTTAAATGGTTCGGGGAACATCTATAACCAACATTTTTTCAATTCATTTAAATATTTGTTAAGATAAAGATAAAGTAAATAATGAAGGAGTGCTGCAGATATGGACCAGGATTTAAAAGACAGCATCATGGGTGCGCTTGAACTTGTTGTTGACCCGGAGCTGGGGATAGATATTGTAAACTTAGGCTTAGTATATGATGTTAAAATGGAAGAGGAAGGGAAAGCCGTAGTAGATATGACTCTTACATCCATGGGCTGTCCTTTGGCAGGAACAATTGTTGAACAAGTAAAGTCAGCTTTGGCTGATATTCCAGAAGTAAAGGACACTGAAGTGAACATTGTCTGGAACCCGCCTTGGTCTAAAGACAGAATGTCCCGCTATGCAAAAATTGCACTAGGCGTACAATAAGATTGAATCTTAAAAAACAGCTGGAGTATTTTCCAGCTGTTTTTTTATGCCCTTGCTTGTAATTTTTTGAACGTAACTCTGTACATGAGCATTGTATGTGAGGTAGTTCACTTATTTAACATGCCGATTATCCTATAATAACGATGGAAAGACAAAATTGCGTTGATGAAACAGCCAGGATTGAGCTGTTTAGGAGGCATTTCAAATGGGATTTGATAGAAATTTTAATAATGACCCTTTTATTGTGATATGGGAATTAACAAGGGCATGCCAGCTAAAATGTCTGCATTGCCGAGCGGAAGCGCAATACAAGAGAGATCCGCGAGAGCTTTCTTTTGATGAAGGGAAGTATTTGATTGACCAAATCAAGGAAATGAACAACCCTATGCTTGTTTTTACTGGTGGAGATCCATTAATGAGGCAGGATGTATTCGACATTGCCGAATATGCTGTAAAAAAAGGCGTGCGTGTTTCGATGACGCCCAGTGCGACACCCAATGTAACAAAAGAAGCTATTGAAAAAGCTAAAAAGGTCGGCTTAGCTCGATGGGCTTTCAGCCTTGATGGGCCAAATGCGGAAATCCATGACCATTTTAGAGGTACTTCCGGATCCTTTGATTTAACGATCGAAAGGATTAAATATTTGCACGAGCTTGAAATACCAATCCAGATTAATACAGTTATTTCGCGTTATAATATAGATTATCTTGAGGAAATGGCTAAGGTTGTCGAAGAACTCAAATGTGTTCTTTGGAGTGTGTTCTTCCTCGTCCCAACAGGAAGAGGGCAGGAAAAAGATATGATTTCTCCGGTTGAACATGAGAAGGTATTTACATGGCTGTATAACTTAAGCAAAAAAGTTACTTTCGATATCAAGACAACAGCTGCCCAGCATTACCGCCGAGTAGTCATTCAGCAAAAAATGAAGGAAGCGAAGGCTCAGAATGAGGACATTCAATATCTTGATGCACTTACACAGCAAGGGCTAACGGGTTCTATAGATGGTTTAGGCAGGGCACCTAAAGGAGTAAATGACGGAAATGGATTTGTTTTCATTTCACATATTGGGGATGTTTATCCCAGCGGGCTGCTGCCTGTTAAAGCAGGGAATGTAAGGGAACAGCCACTTGCTGAAATATACAGGGAATCGCCAATTTTTAAAAACCTCAGAAATCCTGATAAGTATAAAGGGAAATGCGGACTATGCGAGTTCCGTTATGTATGCGGGGGATCCAGGTCACGGGCATTTGCCATGACAGGGGATTATATGGAAAGCGAGCCGTTTTGTGTCTATATTCCAAAGGCACATAGAAAGAAAGAGGCAAAATCATAAAAGAAAGAGGAGTGCAGTTAAGATGCACTCCTATTCGATGCTGCAATATACGGCAGGGCAGTTTTCACAGCCTATTTCATTTTTTAAATATTGAAGATCTTTGACTGTGATTTTTCCATTTAGAATGGTGATGATGCCGTCTTTTTTCAGTTCACCCAGTATCCGGTTGGTGCTTTCCCTGGAGGTGCCGCAGAAATTCCCAAGTTCTTGATTCGTAAGGGGCAGATCAATGAGTATGCCGCCCATAACCTTAATGCCATAGCTGTTAGTCATTCTGATAAGGGTTGAATAAAGGGCACCTTTTTTTCCATTAAGGACGAGATCTCTAAATTTGGTCTGTGTATTACGGAAGTGGTCGCTCATCCATTTCATAAATTCATAAGCTAATGTACTATTTTTAAAAATCTCCCTTTCCAGGACATCTTTTTTTATCACAGCAACTTCACCAGCTTCAAGCACTAAAGCATTTAATAAATATTTAGGGTCACTGGTAAATAGGGTCAGCTCACCAATGATTTCATTTTCTCCGCATATCCTGAAAGTGAGTTCTCTGCCATCTGCTGTTATCTTGCTGATTTGTATCTTGCCTGAAAGTATAATATAAAGCTCATCAGCATCCATACCTTCCTGAAAAATGTAGGCCCCTTTGGGGGTTTTCATACGCCGGTCTGCGAAATGAAGAAGCTCTTTAATCTCTATGGAATGTGTCGGTTTAATGGCTGTACGAGGCATGTTGACCCTCCTTCATAAAACAACTGTCTTTTTTCACAATAATATCATTTGTATAGTGAAAACATTGCCGGCTTTTGTGTCTTTATTGTGGCAAATTCTATTGAAATGGCGTGTCTTTGCTATTATACAAACAATTCCCTATTAACATTGAAACGATTGTATGTTCTAATAGTAGAAGCCCTTAATTTGAGATACTGGGTTATTTCTGTTATTTTAAGGGAAAGGCTAAAATATACATCTGTATAGAAAGCTTTTTTAAGTCACTCTTTATATGGAGTTGAACGAAATGGCTAAAACAATCGTAAAAGATAAATTGAATAGACCTTTAAGAGACCTTCGCATTTCTGTCATTGACCGCTGTAATTTCCGCTGTCAATACTGCATGCCGGCAGAAATATTTGGGCCGGATTTTGCTTTCCTTCCAAAAAACGAGCTCCTGAGCTATGAAGAAATTGAACGGCTGGCTAAAATTTTTATAAGCCTTGGAGTGGAGAAGATCAGGTTAACAGGCGGAGAACCGCTTATGAGAAAGGACATGCCTAAACTTGTAAAAATGCTTTCAGACATTGAGGGCTTAAAAGATATAGGACTAACCACAAATGGTGTATTGCTGCCCAAGCATGCGAAAGATTTAAAGGAAGCAGGACTGGTGAGGGTTAACATCAGTCTTGACAGCCTGGATGATGAGCTGTTTGGAAAAATAAACGGACGCAATGTGGGTGTCAAACCAGTTCTTGAAGGAATCGAGGCAGCAAAAGAAGCAGGGCTTGGCGTCAAGCTTAATATGGTCGTTAAAAAAGGCCTGAATGATTCTGAAATTGTCCCGATGGCTAAGTTCTGCAAAGATAACGGCTTACAGCTCCGCTTTATTGAATACATGGATGTCGGCAGTACAAACGGCTGGAAGATGGACGAGGTTGTTACCAAAAAAGAAATTTATCACATGTTAAAGGAACATTATTTATTGGAACCGGTAGATCCGGATTATTTCGGAGAGGTTGCCAAGCGATACCGATATAAGGGGACTGATGTGGATGTTGGGTTTATTACATCTGTTTCTGAATCGTTCTGTTCAAGCTGCACACGTTCAAGATTGTCAGCAAACGGCCAAATTTTTACATGCCTTTTCAATGGAGAAGGCCATGATCTGAAGGGATTTATGAGAAAAGGCGCAACGGATGAAGAAATTACCGATCGGATTATTAATATTTGGAACGAAAGAAAAGACAGATATTCAGACGAACGGACTGAAGAAACCATTGCCAGCAGGAAAAAGATTGAAATGTCCTATATTGGAGGATAAAAAAAGCATGCTTTGCTGTGTCATGAGAAATGGACATAGCCGGGCAGGCTTTTTATTTTGTATTTTAGACTGCAAAAAAACTGCAGCCGTTATTGGCTGCAGATCAAGATGTTTATATATACCGTGGAAATAGAATGTTATTTTCAAGGTGAACATGCATGAAAGTTTGGCTTTCAAGATCTTCCAGCCGCTTATACACAAGGCGGTATGAGCCGCATGCATCTGCTGGAGGAGTATAATCAGAAGTAATTTCCCTCAATTCCTTTAAAATTGAACCTGCATGATCATGCTCTTTCTCAAGCTCCCGGATATAGCTGATGATTTCTTCGCGATTTTCAGCCTGGGGGTCATCAAGCTTCAGAAGCATTGGAAAAACTGACTCTTCCTCTTTAGAAGTATGTTCAAGAAGCTCGTGCTTCAGCTCAAAGAATAATTGATGGACTTGTAAAAGCTCCTCGTGGCTTTCTCCATGGACTCTTGAGACCTTTGTTACATATGGGCTTAATAGGGATAGTTCCTCCTCAAGAGGACGATGATATCGTTTGATGACATGTTCAATAATAACTTCTGATGTACTGTCAGTCCATACTTCTAAATCATCGGTTTGGTTTTCCTTCTGAATAACCTCGTTCAATTCTTTAATCAGAACGTCCATATTGGCAGACTGCTCTGAAACTGCACGCACCAGCGGAATATTTCCACCGCAGCAAAAATCAATGCGATGACGTTTAAAAACATCACTTGTCTTTGGAAATTCATTTACAATATCTTTTACCAGGGGGTCTTCTGTAAGCAGTATGGTCATTGAATTTTCCTCCTTCTATCTTGTGAACTATCTAAAGAATAAACGAATTTCCTTTTTTATTTGGTGACGGGCATCACACTTGCAGGCTTTTTATAAAGTTTTTTGGGTAGTCTATTTTCGCATAAATTGTTGTTCTTTGCCTATCAATGTTGTCCGTTGATTTCCGCTCCAGGCTGCTCGCTTTCCGCGGGGCGGGCGGTGAGCCTCCTCAACGCTCCGCGTCTGCGGGGTCTCACCTGTCCCGCTACTCCCGCAGGACTTTGAATAAGCTTCGTTGAGTAAACACCGCACGAAGAAAATGCGAATGCATTTTCGAGGATCTCGCACCTTCCGCTACAATCAACTTAGTAAATAATATAAAAAAAGCAACAAACCTTACGAAAACAGCCTTTGGGTAAAACCATGCACATATGGAACTGAAAGTGTGATGATTGTCATGTTATAAGTTTTCATGTACGTTTATAATAATTGAAATAGAAAAAGCGTTAAGAAAAGTACATAGGAGCTGATATCATGCTGGAAAAAAGAACTCCCATTCCTGTTGCTGATGCAGTAAAAAAAATCATGGCATATCAATTAAACGGAAGTGCAGAATACGTATCCATTAATGAAAGCAACGGCCGTTTTCTGGCAGAAGATTTAAAAGCGACACATGATGTCCCTCATTTTGATCGATCACCATATGATGGTTTTGCTGTCCGTTCTGCAGACACAAAGGAAGCTTCATTGGAAAATCCCGTCATATTTGAGGTGGTAGACCACATTGGCGCCGGACATGTGACATCCAAAAAAATTGGTCCATTCCAGGCAGTAAGAATTATGACTGGTGCCCAAATGCCTGAAGAATGTGATGCCGTTGTAATGCTTGAACTGGCAAAAGCATATGAAGAAGACGGTAAGAATTTTATGTCCATTAAACGCACCTATAATCCTGGAGACAATGTTTCCTTCAAGGGCGAAGATGCGAAGGAAGGAGATTCCCTGGTTAAAAAGGGGACAAAAATCAACCCTGGAATTCAGGCTATTCTTGCTACCTTTGGCTATGCCGAGGTACCGGTTGCAAAGAAGCCTGTTATCGGATTATTTGCAACAGGCACCGAGCTATTGGAAGTTCACGAACAGCTGCAGCCGGGGAAAATCAGAAATAGCAATGCCCATATGATAGCAGCGCAAATTGAAAGGGCTGGAGCAGAAGTTGTTTATTATGGAAAACTCCCTGACGAATTTGATACTTGTTTCAATGCTGTGAAGGAAGCTTTGAACAGTGTGGATATGCTGATTACTACGGGTGGCGTATCTGTGGGGGATTTTGATTATCTGCCGGGAATTTATGAAAAGCTTGCGGCAGAGGTCCTTTTCAACAAGGTTGCGATGAGGCCCGGCAGTGTGACAACAGTTGCCCAGCATGAAGGGAAGCTGCTGTTTGGACTTTCCGGAAATCCTTCTGCCTGCTATGTAGGGTTTGAGCTTTTTGCAAGACCGATCATCCGGAAAATGCTGTTCTCTGAGAAACCGCACTTAAGAAAAGAAACAGCAGAGCTCGTGGCCGAGTTTCCAAAAGCAAACCCATTTACACGATTTGTCCGGACTGCTGTGAACTATTCAAGAGGCAGACTGGAGGCAGCGCCAAGCGGAGTGGATAAATCAAACATTGTGATGAGTCTCGCCGGCGCGAATTCACTAATGATCCTGCCAGGCGGTACCAGAGGCTATGGCAAGGGCGACATTGTTGATGTGCTATTGCTTGAGGACCATGAAGGAAGCGAATGGCCATGGTAAAGGAACCTGTCATTTTTCAGGTATCCGGCTTTCAAAACAGCGGAAAAACAACCTTGGTAAATAAATTGATTTCCGGATTAAAAGGGAAGGGCCTTTCTGTCATTGCCATTAAGCATCATGGCCATGGAGGCAAGCCCGAGACCCCGGAAGGAAAGGATTCCAGCAGTCATATTGAATCAGGAGCAGCGGCTTCAATTGTTGAAGGTGGCGGCAGACTTCTTTTACAAGCTGAGAAGAAAAGCTGGAGCCTGGAGGAACAGATCAGGATTGCCATGCAGCTGCAGCCTGATGTAGTACTTATTGAAGGTCATAAAATGGCTTCATACCCTAAAGCACTCCTGCTCAGAAGTGGTGAAGATCTGTACCTTATGGAGGAACTGACAAATATCTGTGCACTCTTCAGCTGGGAAGATAAAGTGATTAAGCACAAGGCTGCAGATTTGGAAACTCCGTTTTTCAGCATTCATAATCCAAAAGGCACTGAGTGGATTATTGAGTATTTAGTGGGCGAAAGTAAGAAAAGGAAATAAGATTATTCAAAACAGTCCATTTTATTTTGGGCTGTTTTTTATAATTCTCTGAAAGTTGAACGTTTTGTGGCGATGTGTTTACCAGTGATAATCTTCACTTATTATTTACCGGGAAAATTATATATTATTGGCAGAAAGCAGCGGGGAGGTATTGAAGATGAAGTTATTTATGCCAAAGCAGCATGGAGCCTGGGTAATGCTGATTCTGCCATTTTGGCTCGGAGCGGCTGCATCTGATATTATTTGGTCTCATATCCCGTTCTTTTTAGGATGGATATTATTATATCTGGCTACTTATCCGGGCCTTCTTCTTTTTAAAAGAAAAAGAATGGCTTTTTATGCGAAGTGGACTTCTATTTATCTGGTTCCGGCTATTTTACTGCTATTAATTCCTTTACTGGTAAGGCCATCGATTATCATCTTTGGACTTCTTATGATTCCTTTTTTTATTATTAATGCAAGCTATTCGTCTAAAAATAGAGATAGGGCATTAGGTAACGACTTTAGTGCCATCTGTGCATTTTCAATAGCAGGCCTTGCAAGCAGCTACTTGCCGCATGGGGAAATTACACCGCTGGCCTGGACAGTATTTGCAGCTTCCATTTTATTTTTTGCCGGAAGCACTTTCTATGTAAAATCGATGATCAGGGAAAAGAGGAACATTTCCTTCAAATGGATTTCGTGGATCTTTCATGCTGCGGTACCGATTCTCTGGCTGCTGGCAGGCGGATGGATTGTATCTGCAGCGTTTCTTCCCAGCCTTTTTCGGTCCATTGCATTTTATGGGAAATCATTTACACCTAAAAAAATTGGGATATATGAAATTGCGAATGCAGCCATATTCTTTTTCATGTTATTACTTGCCATTCACAATTAATGACCGGCCTGACCAGGCCGGTTTTTCAATTTATCCAGAAATAGATATTCCGAGTAAAAATAAATATTAGAAATCTTTAAAACTTCAGTAAAATAGGTTGCAATTTTTTCTTACAGTTTCTATAATAAGAGAAACATAAATTCATAAATATGTATATAAATGATTAAATATACAATCGAGTGTGGAAGGAGCAATTATGAACGTTTCAATTATCGGAACAACCGGATATGGGGGTGCGGAATTGCTCCGTATCCTGAAACAGCATCCAGAATTTAATATTATATCGATCCATTCAACAAAAGAAAATCTCCCCATTTGGAATGAATATCCTCATCTATATGAAATTATTGACAAGAACTTACAGGGGATTGATTCAGCTCAAATAGCAGACCAATCTGATATTGTTTTTCTGGCAACGCCATCTGGAGTATCAGGGAAACTTGCTGAAAGTTTTTCTGGCAAGGATATAAAGGTAATTGACCTTTCCGGTGATCTTCGAATCCCGGCTCAAGCCTATCTGGAGTGGTATAAACACGCTCCTGCAAACGAATCTCTTGTAGAAAAAGCAGTATATGGGCTTCCTGAGTGGCATCATGACGAAATAGCTTCCGCAGAAATCATATCTAATCCTGGGTGCTATCCAACAGCTGCTCTGCTAAGTCTGGCACCAGTTGTAAAAGAAAATTTAATAAAACCAGAAAGCATTGTGGTCGATGCAAAATCCGGCGTTTCAGGGGCAGGAAGGGCGCTTTCAAGATCAACAAGCTATGCAGAAGCTAATGAAAACCTGCGTGTTTATAAGGTAAATCAGCATCAGCATACACCAGAGATCGAGCAGCAGCTGCTGAATTGGAATTCCGCAATAATGCCGATCACATTCACGACCCATCTTCTTCCTATAACAAGAGGAATTATGACAACCAGCTATGTTCAGCTGACAAAAGAATACACTTCTTCTCAAATTATTGAACTTTATCAATCAGTCTATGAAAAACAACCATTTATTCGAATTCGTCCTGAAGATTCTTTCCCTTCCGTCAAAGAGGTGGCAGGCTCTAATTTTTGCGATATAGGTGTCCATGTAGATTCCAGAACGGGCAGACTGACAATAGTTTCAGTGATTGATAATTTAATGAAGGGTGCTGCCGGGCAGGCTGTACAAAATGCCAATATAATGAGCGGATTGGATGAAGCAGCGGGTCTCGGATTTGTTCCGCTCTATCCATAAGGAGGAAAGATAAATGCAATTAGTATCTCAAACTGAAGTAACCGAACTGCCGACAGGCAGCATCATAACACCGAAAGGCTTTTCAGCAGCTGGCGTTCATGCCGGGCTGCGCTATTCAAAAAAGGACCTGGGAATTATATTAAGCGATACTCCTGCACAATGTGCAGCTGTCTATACAACAAGCCATTTTCAGGCTGCCCCTCTAAAAGTTACACAGGAAAGCATTGCAGCAGAAGGCCTCATACAGGCTGTCATTGTAAATAGTGCATGTGCCAATGCCTGTACAGGGGACCAGGGGCTAAAGGATGCTTATCAAATGAGAAAATCAGCTGCAGATAAATTCAATTTAAAGGAGCAGCATGTGGCGGTTGCCTCTACTGGTGTCATTGGGGAATATATGCAGATGGATAAGATAGAAGAGGGCATTAAGATGCTGAAGCCCGGCAATGAGGCAATACATTCAGAGGATTTTCAAACATCCATATTAACAACGGATTTAGTGATGAAGAAGTGCTGCTATTCGGCAGTCATCGATGGGAAAACCGTTACTATGGGCGGTTCGGCAAAGGGGTCTGGAATGATTCATCCCAATATGGCAACCATGCTTGCGTTCATCACAACAGATGCAAATATAGACTGCGGTGATTTGCAATTTGCATTAAAACAGGTTACCGATCGAACGTTCAATCAGATAACCGTTGATGGAGATACCTCAACAAATGATATGGTAATGGTCATGGCCAATGGAACCAGCGGTATAAATAAACTTTCGCCGGAACATCCAGATTGGGATGTATTTATACAGATGCTTTCTCAAACAAGTGAAAGTCTTGCCAAACAGATTGCAAAAGATGGTGAGGGGGCAACAAAGCTGATAGAAGTGGAGGTATCGGGGACAAAAACGGATGACGATGCAAGAATGATTGCTAAGCAGATTGTTGGCTCGAACCTTGTTAAAACTGCTGTATATGGAGCGGATGCCAATTGGGGCAGAATTATAGGGGCAATCGGACAGAGCCAGCCGTCTATTGATCCGTCTTCGGTAGATATCGCAATCGGACCTATAGCTATGCTGCAAAATAGTGTTCCACTTGCATTTTCTGAAGAAGAAGCAAAAGAGTACTTATCCAATGCCGCCATTCAGATTACTGTGGATCTTCATCAGGGAGCAGGCAAAGGGAAGGCCTGGGGATGTGACTTATCCTATGATTATGTCAAAATCAATGCAAGCTATCGTACCTGAGGGGGATGCCATTTGAAAAGTATAGTCATTAAGTGCGGAGGCAGTGTAATGGAAGAGCTGGGAGAAGCTTTTTTTGATAGTCTTTTAGTGTTAAAGAATGAAGGATACCAGATTGTTTTTGTTCATGGAGGCGGCCCCGCAATTAACAGCATGCTGGAACTTTATAATATCCCTCATGAATTTGTCAATGGGCTAAGAAAAACGACTCCGGAAGTTCTGGAGGTAGCAGAGATGGTCTTGTCAGGACAATCCAACCGCAAGCTTACCTCAATGATCGAACTGCATGGTTTGAGAGGGTTTGGCGTAAATGGAAGTGATGCGGGATTACTAAAGGCAGAATTTATCAATCAGGATGAGCTTGGACTTGTTGGTGAAATAACGTCTGTAAATCAGTCAGTACTGGAAATGTTATTTAACGAAGATCTGGTCCCTGTCATTACTCCTATTGCAGCTGCAGAAGGCGGCACGAAACTGAATATCAATGCCGATTATGCGGCGGCAGCCGTTGCCAATGCGATTAAAGCTGAACATTGCATCTTTGTAACTGATGTAAAAGGAATTTTCATTGACGGTAACCTCTCTCCCCAGCTTGACGCGGATGAAATTAAACAGCATATTAACGATAAAAAAATTACAGGCGGAATGATTCCTAAAGTTACCTCTGCCTTGAACCTAATCAGCAAAGGGCTAAATAGCGTAATGATTGTATCAGGAAAAGAAAAGTTTTATGAGGAAGGCATATGGATCGGTACGAATGTATCTGCCAAGAAGGAGGTTTTAACTTGAGTAATCTATTTCCAACGTATGCCCGGTGGGAAGTGGAGCCGGAAAAAGCAGAAGGAAGCTATCTTATTGATAAAAATGGGAAACGCTATTTGGACTTCACATCAGGGATCGGAGTCTGCAATCTTGGTCACCGTCCAGCAGCAGTACAAGAATCAATCAATGAGCAGCTGAATAAATTCTGGCATGTTTCCAATTTATTTATGCAGGATCAGCAGGAGGCTGCAGCAAAGGCTCTCTCTGAAGCTGCGGGCATGGACCTCGTATTCTTTGCCAACAGTGGAGCAGAAGCAAATGAAGCAGCGATAAAGCTTGCAAGAAAAGCTTCGGGACGGAAAAAAATCATTACTTTTCAGCAATCATTCCACGGGAGAACCTTTGCCACTATGGCCGCAACGGGCCAGGAAAAAATTAAAAAAGGCTATGGTTCCATGCTTGAGACTTTTAAGTATGTTCCTTTTAATGATATTAATGCATTGAAGGATGAGATTGATGCGGAAACAGCGGCAGTTATGCTGGAAATTGTACAGGGTGAAGGCGGGATTCACATTGGGAATCAGGAGTTTCTAACAAAAACAGAGCAGCTTTGCAAAGAATATGGAGCGCTGCTGATTGTAGATGAAATTCAGACCGGCATAGGCAGAACAGGTAAAGCCTTTGGATTTCAGCATTTTGACCTTTCTCCCGATATCGTAACCGCAGCTAAAGGCTTGGGAAGCGGATTGCCAATAGGCGCTGTGATTGGAAAAAAAGCATTAGAAGGAGTTTTTGGGCCAGGTAGCCATGGATCAACATTTGGCGGGAACCCGATCAGCATTGCCGCAGCTATTGCTACCATGAACACAATATTTAATGATGATTTTTTACAAGGCGTTCAGGAAAAGAGTGCATATCTTGCTGACAGATTGGCAGAATCGCTTGAACAGACTGCAGCTGTTAAGGAGATTCGCTTTCTTGGTCTGATGGTCGGTATTGAATCAGATATTCCCCTTCCATCATTGTTGAAGGAATTAAGAGCCAATTGCTTGCTGGCATTGCCTGCAGGAGAAAATGTTTTGCGGCTGCTGCCTCCGCTGACAGCATCAAAATCTGAAATGGATGAAGCGATACAAATTCTGCAATCCACACTAAAGGAATTTTCAAAATCAGCTGTGTAGGCTGTATTATTTTTCAAATAAATGAATAAAAATTAACGAAGTTATATAAATATACAGATAGCTTAGAGGTGTTGATAATGGAAGGATACCTACATTTAAATAGCGGCCATTCCTATAAGGGCAAATGGCTCACAGAGAAGCCTGAAAAGGATATAGAAGGGGAAATCGTTTTTTTTACAGGAATGACAGGCTACCAGGAAGTATTGACAGATCCCTCTTATAAGGACCAAATTATTGTATTTACGTATCCTTTAATCGGAAATTACGGAATAAATGAGTCTGATTTTGAGAGTAAGAAGCCTCATGTGGCCGGGGTTATTGTATATGAAGGAAGCAGAAATCCTTCGCATTACAAATCGGCTTATTCGCTTCAGGAATACCTTCAGAAATGGAATATTCCATTATTAGGGCATATGGATACCCGTTCCATTGTAAAGAAAATCCGTTCTGAAGGCAGCATGCCGGCAAAAATGTCTTCTTCGGAAAAGGCAGCAGCCGGATTGCTGCTTCCAAAAGATGAAAAAGTTTGTAAAGTATCATCACAAACTATGGAGTGCTTTGGAGAGGGCGGCATTCATATAGTTGTCATGGATTTTGGAGCTAAAAAATCAATTGTGGATTCATTGCTGAAAAGAGCGTGCAAGGTTACATCTGTTCCTTATAATACAAGCTTTGAACAGATAAAAAAACTAAATCCAGACGGTGTGGTGCTTTCAAACGGACCTGGAGATCCAAAAGAATTAAAAAGCATCCTCCCGGAATTAAAAAAGGTGCTGGAGCAGTATCCGGCATTGGGAATTTGCCTTGGCCACCAGCTGGCAGCTTTAGCATTTGGAGGCAACACAAAGAAACTGTCCTTTGGCCATAGGGGTGCCAACCACCCGATTGCGGACATGAAGAAGGGCACTGTCTTTATGTCATCACAAAATCATAGCTATGTGGTTGATGAAGAAAGCATAAAAGATACAGGGTTTAAAACCCGCTATGTAAACCTTCATGATCAGTCAATTGAGGGACTAATGCATAAGGTGCTGCCAATCCATACGGTGCAATTCCATCCGGAAGCCCATCCGGGACCTGCGGATGGTGATTATATTTTTGATGAGTTTATGAACATGATTCAAGAGGAGAATAGGAGAGTTTTCGCTTATGCCTAAAGACACCAGTATCCAATCCATATTAGTAATCGGCTCAGGCCCTATTGTCATCGGGCAGGCAGCAGAATTTGATTATGCAGGAACACAGGCCTGCGCAGCATTAAAGGAAGAAGGATATAAGGTTATCCTTGTGAATAACAATCCGGCTACCATCATGTCTGACAAAGCTTTTGCTGACAAAGTCTATTTCGAGCCGATGACAGCTGACAGCCTTGAGAAAATTATAAAAAAAGAACGTCCCGATGGCCTGCTTGCCACACTGGGAGGCCAGACAGGGTTGAATCTTGCTTTTCAACTTAGTGAATCAGGTGTGCTTGAACGTTATGGAGTGAAGCTTTTGGGAAGCAGTATTGAATCCATAAAGAAAGGTGAAGACCGGGAAGCTTTTCGTAAGCTGATGCATGAGCTTAACGAACCTGTTCCTGAAAGCATCATTGTCCATGAAGTGGAAGAAGCCATCCAGTTTGCCCGCGAAATTGGATTTCCTATTATCGTCCGTCCAGCTTATACTCTTGGCGGAACAGGCGGAGGCATAGCAGGAGATTTTGATGAACTGACGTCTTTGGTGCAGGGCGGCTTAAAAGAGAGTGCGATCAGCCAATGCCTGGTTGAAAAAAGCATAGCAGGATTTAAGGAAGTAGAATACGAGGTCATGCGGGATTCACAGAATACGTGCATCACTATTTGCAATATGGAAAATATTGATCCTGTGGGGGTTCATACTGGTGACTCAATTGTTGTCGCACCTTCACAAACCTTAACAGATGATGAGTATCAGATGCTGAGATCAGCATCAATTAAGATCATTTCAGAGCTTGGTATTATTGGCGGGTGCAACATTCAGTTTGCCCTTGATCCGCATAGTAAGAATTATTACTTGATTGAAGTTAATCCCAGAGTCAGCAGGTCATCTGCCCTTGCATCCAAAGCAACAGGGTATCCAATTGCCAGAATGGCTGCAAAGCTTGCCGTCGGGTACACCTTATCGGAAATTATCAACCCTGTAACAGGAGATACATTTGCTAGCTTTGAACCAGCTCTGGATTATGTCATCGTTAAGTTTCCAAAATGGCCTTTTGATAAATTTCCTTCTGCAGACCGCAAGCTCGGAACGCAAATGAAAGCAACCGGAGAAGTAATGGGCATTGACCGGAATCTGGAACGCGCTCTCTTAAAGGCAATCCATTCACTTGAAGTAAAGGAAAATGATTTAAAATCACCTGGCTTATCAGCTAAATCGAATGCCTTTCTTGAGGAACTTCTGTTAAAGCAGACTGATGAAAGATTTTTTACCGTGATTGAATTACT
Organism: Bacillus sp. NTK034; assembly: GCF_017303275.1. GTDB lineage: Bacteria > Bacillota > Bacilli > Bacillales > Cytobacillaceae > Cytobacillus. The sequence continues at coordinate 231,605 of NZ_JAFKOJ010000001.1, forward strand.
CCGGAGAAATTATTCAGTGGAAGCTTTACACTCAATTACGAAAATAGATTATTTCTATCTCAATATACTCAATGAAATGGTAAAACTGGAAAAACAAATCTCTGCCTTAACACTTGATGAAGCAACAAAAGAAGAGCTGCAGCTATTTAAGGAAAAGGGCTTCAGTGATAAGTTTCTTGCATTGGAATGGAAAGTTGCGGAGAAAGCAGTCAGGGACAAACGCAAAAAGGCTGGAATTCTACCAGCCTATAAAATGGTTGACACATGCGCTGCTGAATTTGAAGCACAATCTAATTATTATTACTCCAGTTACTTTGGCGAAAATGAACAAGTGAAGAGTGATAAGAGGAAAGTCCTGATTATCGGAAGCGGCCCCATCAGAATTGGCCAGGGCATTGAATTTGATTATTGCTCCGTTCAGGGAGTGTTTGCTCTGAAAGATGAAGGCGTTGAGACAATCATGATCAATAACAACCCTGAAACGGTAAGTACGGATTATACAACCGCTGACAGACTTTATTTTGAACCGTTAATTCTTGAGGATATCTTGAATGTGATTGAAGCAGAAGGAATTTCAGATGTCATTGTGCAGCTTGGCGGGCAGACAGCTCTGAATCTGGCATCCGATCTTGAAGCTTATGGCGTTACCCTGCTTGGAACTGACTCAAATACCATTGATGCATTAGAGGACCGGAAGCTTTTTTATCAGCTATTGGATGATTTGAATATCCCGAGGATAAAAGGAGATGTTGTCCACTCAGAAGCAGAGCTGAAAGAAGCAGCCGAAAACATTGGATTCCCGATTCTTGTCCGCCCATCCTATGTTATTGGCGGCAGAGGAATGGAACGTATTGCTTCATCATCTGAGCTGGAGAGTTATTTAACGAAAGGTGATGTCCCTTATCCGATTTTAATTGATCAATTCGTTCATGCATCAGAAGCTGAGCTTGATCTGGCAGCTGACGGAAATCATATCTGTGCACCTGCAATTATGGAGCATATTGAAAAAACGGGTGTTCACTCTGGCGACAGCATGTCCGTTCTCCCGCCGCAAAATCTTTCAGAAGATGTTCAGAATAAAATGCTAGCCTATGCAAAAGCCATTGTGCAAAAGCTCCAGTATAAAGGACTCATGAATATTCAATATATCGTTAATGGCGAAGAGGTGTTTATTCTTGAAATAAACCCTCGCGCGAGCAGAACAGTACCAATTATCAGCAAGGTCACAGGCGTGCAGCTGGTGGAGATTGCGACAAAAATATTGCTTGGGAAATATAATTTGTCGAAAGATGAAATGCCGGGTGCGGCGAAACTCCCATTTGTATGTGTGAAATTCCCGGTTTTCTCAAATTATGCATTAAAGGGTTTGGACAGCAAGGTAGGTCCTGAAATGAAATCAACAGGAGAGGGGATTTCACTGGCACCAAATTATGAGGCAGCAATCAGAAAATCTTTCCATGCTGGCTTAAATAGTGCTAAAGGCAAATGTGTCGTAATAGCAAACTCTCCAGAAACAGAAGAATTAACTCACTATGTTAATCAGGCTAATGTTGTGCCTGTTTTTCTGAATCAAGAAAATATGGATTGGAACACCCAGGAAACCTTTGCTTTATATAATCCTGGCATGAGTGAAGAAGATAAGAGAATGAGAGAAATGGGAATCAAAAACAGAATTTTGACTTTCAGTGAAAAAGAAACGCTTATTGCATTATTAAAATCAATGTCAGCAGGCGAATGGGATGTTAAATCCATTGATGACTGGCTGGGCATTAAAAACAAATTTGGAGAAAAGGAAGTGGGCGTCTTATGATTTCAATTCAGGCCGCTGATAAGGGTTTAAATTTGAAAGGAAAGGATTTTCTAACACTTGCTGACTTTTCATCAGAGGAAATTAAGGGGCTGCTGGAAAAAGCAAAGCAATTAAAAGAAGCTCATCTGCAGGGTGCAGAAACTTCCATCCTAAAAGGCAAAATTCTTGGCATGATTTTTGAAAAGTCATCTACACGTACAAGAGTTTCCTTTGAAGCAGGGATGCTGCAGCTTGGGGGCCATGCATTATATTTAAATAGCCAGGATCTGCAGCTGGGAAGAGGAGAAAGCATTGCGGATACAGCTAAAGTGCTTTCACAATATGTTGATGCGATTATGATACGCACATTCTCCCATGCGAAGATCCAGGAACTGGCTCATCATGCGGACATTCCGGTTATTAACGGCTTGACCGATCTTTATCATCCATGCCAGGCTCTTGCCGATCTCCTTACAATCGAAGAGAAAAATGGGGAGTTAAAAGGCCAAAACCTGGTATATGTAGGCGATGGCAATAATGTAGCCCATTCTTTAATGATTGCTTCTGCCAAGATGGGGGTAAATATCACGATTGCCTGTCCTGAAGGGTATGAACCAGATAAATCTGTTCTCAAGCAATCACAAGAGTTTGCAGAACAAAGCGGGTCAAAAGTAATCGTAACATCTAACCCTGGAGAAGCGGCTGCTAATGCCGATGCCATCTATACAGATGTCTGGACGAGCATGGGACAGGAAACTGAGAATGAACAGAGGCTGAAAGACTTTGCTGATTTTCAGGTTAATGAATATCTTGTCCAAAAAGCAAAAAAAGATTACGTCTTTTTACATTGCCTTCCTGCTCATCGCGGTGAGGAAGTTTCAGCGGAAGTTATTGATGGAAACAATTCCGCTGTCTTTCAACAGGCTGGGAACAGACTTCATGTTCAAAAAGCCATTCTTTCAGAAATATTATAATGAAAAAGCCTTCTCAGCGCTGAGAAGGCTTTTTCATTAAGATAAGAAATAAACAAGCGGTCCAACAATAAAACAGTAAATCGCAAAATACTTCAAGTTCCCTTTAGCCATAATATTCATAAACCATTTCAGCGAAAAGTAAGATGCAATCAATGATGCAAAAAAGGCTATTGTATAGGGCAATGCCAATTTAGTTAAATTGGGATCTGTTAAAATGTCGTTGAACCCCAGTATCATTCCGCCGGCACTTACAGGGATATATAAAAGGAAAGAGAACCTTAAAGCTGTTTCCTGTTTCATCCCCAGACCCATGGCGGCTACAATGGTGGCACCGGAACGGCTGATTCCCGGTATCAGGGCAACTGCCTGTGCAAGTCCTACAATTATTGCATCTTTATAAGATAATTCAGCATCATTTTTCCGTCCGCGTAAATTACGGATCAGCCACAGTGCAAGTCCTGTCACGATAAGAGTAATCCCAACTGTTTTTATATTTGCAAAGTGCAAATCGATAAAATCCTCAAATAAAATGCCGATGACACCTGCAGGAATGGTTCCAATAATCAAGTAAATGATAAACCGAAAGTCTGGTTCTGTCTGTTTATCTTTAGTTGTAATGTATGCAAGGCCATTCCGCATGAGTCTCATAATATCTTCCCTGTATATAAGCAGCACAGCTAATAATGAGGCAGTATTTACAAGGAGTGCAAAGCTAAGGCCTTTAATGTCAAGGCCGAAAAAGTGCTGTGCAATCTCCAGATGCCCGCTCGATGAAATGGGAATAGGCTCTGTAAATCCTTGAAATAATCCCAAAAACAAGTATTTAAGCAATATCAGAAAATCTGTCACAAGTAAATCCTCCATAATGAAATCTCATACACCCCATTTAACTATAAAAAGGAGAGCAGAGTAAAGTGATATCCTTTTCATTGCTTTTATGCGATGCCAATAGTTTCCCTCATGAGAGATGAAAGAGTGGAAATAATAATAAGTGATTTACGATTAAAGGAGGTATTCAGCATGGGGCAAAACAGACAATTTAAGCCTGGCCAGAAAGCGCCTAATAATGGAATTTATATAGAAATTGGCGAAACGGGAAGTAACGTCAATAATCCTCAAATGCTCAAAATGAGAGCTGGGGACCAATTTCCGGAAACATCCAATCATAACCGGCTTTGGACGTATAAAAGAAAGCCTTGATTTTGATTATTGATAAAGAAGATGGTGAAATAGTATAAAAATAGAGCCATCCCAATTGCGGATGGCTTTTTACACTGAGAATAAACTGCTGGAAACTTTACATATGAAAAGAATGGATTATAATAAAAACTAAAGGTCAAAAAAGGTCAAAAAGGAGGTTGCATAGTGGATTTTAATCGGATGACAGAGCGGCTTCAGGAAGGATTATTAAATGCACAGTCCATAGCGTTGCGCGAGCAGCATCAGGAGGTGGATGAAGCACATTTATTCCTGGCTTTAATGGGACAGGAAAACAGCCTGATATCATTAATACTGTCAAAAATGCAGATTCCGGCTGATTCTTTTAATAATAAAATGCAAGAAGCACTGAGGAAAAAACCGCAAGTGTCCGGTTCAGGAACGGAACATGGAAAATTGTATATAACCGGTAAACTGCAGCGGGTGCTGGCGGAAGCAGAAAATTATATGAAGATATTTCAGGATGAATTCATGTCAGTTGAGCATGTTTTCATGGCTGCTGCAGCAGCGGAAACCGAAACGGCAGCAGTTTTAAAGTCATACGGAATCAATAAAGAATTAGTGGAGCAGGCGATTAAGGAGATTAGGGGGAATCAGAGGGTGACATCGCAAAATCCGGAATCAACATATGAGGCTTTAAAAAAATATGGAAGAGATCTTGTTGCAGAGGTGAAACAGGGGAAAGTGGATCCTGTAATTGGCCGGGATAGTGAAATCAGGCATGTTATTCGCATCCTTTCAAGAAAAACCAAAAATAATCCAGTTTTAATAGGCGAACCTGGGGTAGGAAAAACAGCGATTGTCGAAGGATTGGCACAAAGAATTGTACGTAAAGATGTGCCTGAGGGCCTCAAGGATAAAACCATTTTTGCTCTTGATATGAGCGCTTTAATTGCCGGGGCCAAATTCCGGGGTGAATTCGAGGAAAGACTGAAAGCTGTATTAAATGAGGTTAAGAAAAGCGAAGGAAGAATTCTTCTTTTTATTGACGAACTTCACACCATTGTGGGAGCGGGCAAGACAGAAGGAGCAATGGATGCAGGGAATATGCTGAAGCCCATGCTTGCAAGGGGAGAATTGCACTGTATAGGAGCTACCACACTTGAGGAGCACCGCAAATATATCGAAAAAGATCCGGCTCTGGAACGGCGTTTTCAGCAGGTATTGGTGCAGGAGCCGGATGTAGAGGATACAATCTCAATTCTCAGAGGGCTGAAGGAGCGCTTTGAAATCCATCATGGTGTCAATATCCACGATCGGGCTATTGTGGCTGCCGCAACCTTGTCAGACAGGTATATTACAGACCGGTTCCTTCCTGATAAAGCGATTGACTTGGTTGACGAAGCTTGTGCCATGATCAGGACGGAAATCGATTCAATGCCATCAGAGTTGGATGAGGTTACAAGAAGGGTCATGCAGCTGGAGATAGAAGAAGCAGCTTTACGAAAAGAGAGTGATGAAGGAAGCAAGAAGAGACTTGCAGACCTTCAAAAAGAACTGGCCGAATTAAAAGACCAGGCTAACAGCATGAAAGCAAAATGGCAGCTTGAAAAGGAAGGAATCCAGAAAGTCCAGGAAAAACGGGAGCAGCTTGAGAAAATGCGCCGGGAACTGGAAGAAGCAGAGAATAATTATGACTTGAATAAAGCTGCCGAATTGCGTCATGGAAGAATCCCTTCTTTAGAAAAGGAATTGAAAGAGGTTGAAAATGCAGTTAACGGGAATCAAGGGGACCGGCTGCTGAGAGAGGAAGTCACAGAAGAAGAAATTGCAGGCATTGTGGCAAGGTGGACAGGTATTCCAGTGGTTAAACTTGTTGAAGGAGAACGTGAAAAGCTGCTTCGCCTTGAAAGCATCCTTCATGAAAGAGTGATTGGCCAGGAAGAAGCTGTGCAGCTTGTGTCAGATGCTGTCCTTAGGGCAAGGGCAGGAATTAAGGATCCGAATCGCCCCATTGGCTCCTTCATCTTCCTGGGCCCAACTGGGGTGGGAAAAACAGAATTGGCTAAGGCACTTGCACAGTCATTATTCGATAGTGAAGAACAAATAATCAGAATTGATATGTCCGAATATATGGAAAAACATGCTGTATCAAGATTGATTGGTGCTCCTCCGGGGTATGTAGGATATGAGGAAGGCGGTCAGCTGACAGAAGCTGTCAGAAGGAAGCCATACTCAGTAATCCTGCTTGATGAAATTGAAAAGGCCCATCCTGAAGTATTCAATATCCTCCTGCAGATGCTTGATGATGGAAGAATCACTGACTCACAGGGACGCACGGTTGATTTTAAAAATACGGTTATCATTATGACTTCCAATATTGGCTCCCATTTTCTTCTGGAACGTTCTGCTGGTGAAGAAGAAATATCTGAAGGAACAAGAGACAAAGTACTTGATCAGCTGCGGAGCCATTTCCGTCCAGAGTTTCTGAACAGAGTGGACGAAATTATTCTGTTTAAGCCTTTAGCTCTGAATGAAATAAAGAGTATTGTTTTAAAATTAATTATTCAGCTTCAAGCAAGATTATCTGATCAGCATATTAAGTTGAGTATAAATGATAATGCCAAAGAATATATTGCAGAAAACGGATTTGATCCCATATATGGAGCAAGGCCGCTCAAACGTTTTATTCAAAGGAACGTTGAAACAGCACTTGCCCGCAAAATAATCGCAGGTGAAATTAAAGAATACAGTGAAGTTGTCATATCTGCAGATAACGGCAAAATTGAATTGCTGGTAAAATAAGTCCGCAAATGAAAAGAATCATCCTGAATCAATCAGGATGACTCTTTTCATTTCATGCATAAGCTGCAGATTAATGAAGACCTTCTTTCTCAACAGGACCTTCAGGAATGATGGAAGCGACAACAAAAATTAAAACAGTTGTTCCAACCGCCAGAATGGTGCCGGTTACAAAATCGTAAGGCGCTCCAAGCATTGAAGAAACTACGTACGTTAACATTTGAACAAGAAGGAAAGTCCAGAAAAATGTCCAAAAGTATCTCATCTATTTCACCTCTAACATAATTAATCCCTTTTCATATTAGCATAAGCTATTAAAGAAATAAATTTATTTTTACATCCTATACATGTACTTTTCAGATCTCTGATTGGATGCAGCCAGCTTCATAATGAACTTGTCTGAAACTAGGCAAATCCCCCATTCATTTTAATTTTACTCACATACATTATTATGAACAAACTTGCAAAGGAGTTTTACTATGGAAAGCCGGAACTTCCAGCTGGATACAGAATGGTGCATGATTCATTACCCAGATAAACCTAGTGGTTTCGGTATCCTGATTATTGGGGATGATCGGCACTTTGTTGACAGAAACTGCAGTTTTTGGACTCAAAATGAAGGGAAATATTCATTAATTAAGAAGCTCAGGGAAGATGGCTATACGATTTTTTATTCAAATCTTTACGGGAGGCACTGGGGAAACGATCAGGCTGTCGATAAGGCTAAAGGCTTGTATGAACATATTCTGCGAACGGAAATTATTAACGAAAAGATCCATATTATTGCTGAGGGCATGGGGGCATTGGTAGCCCTTAGATTATTGCATGAAATGAGCGATTTAATCCGTTCAGCCGTATTAATCAATCCCATCCTTTCACTAAAGCATCATCTTGATCAGGAAAAGGAGCATAAGTTTTTTTACAAGAAACTATTAAAAGAGCTGGCAGTTTCATATGAAATAGAAACGGAGAAAATAGCGGACCTGCTCATCAGACATGAAAAAAACCTTACAACGGGCCTTAAAGTTCCAGTCAGAATCATTCAGGTACTGGCTGGCGGAAGAGCTTACAAGCAATCAGATTATTTAAAGAAACGATCAATACAATGGGAAAATGAAAATAGCCCTATCTCTGTGTTTTATATCCTACCAGATAAAAAACAGCGAATGTCTTCTCAAATGACAAACTTCTTTAGAAAATATGAAAAAGTTCTATAAAAATCTGCTGCCATTCCGCCAAGAAATAAAGACAATCCCTGAAGCATAGTATACATTAATATGCTTCTAAGGAGGAGTGAAAATGGACAGGGCAGTAATAGTAGGAACTTTTGAATTTATAGGATTCAGCCTGTGCAAGCATCTGCTTGAACAGGGCTGCGAGATAGATGGAATTCATTTCAACAAGGAAAAAGAAGATGCATTAATCAGTGAAAAACGCCTGGCAATCGGAAGGAATGCCAACTTCTATGAAAAAAATTATTCATCATGGATTAATTCTAAAAGAGAAATAATAAAAAATGATGTAATTTTTATAGATATATACGATTTATATATAAAGAATGAGCTCGCCTCTTTAAGGGAGAAGGAGCTTATTGAGGAATTTCTTATAAAAAATTTGCCTGTATTCAAGGACCTGCAAGTGAAAATTGCATTCCTTCTCCCTATTCAGTGGCTTAAAGACATCAGCAGAACACACAGCTGCTTGGAAGATGCTATTGAAATCCTTAGAGAAAACAATATTTCAGTTTCATGCTTTTACCTGCCTGCCATATACGGTCCCTGGCAGCCAGAAGAATTTAGTTTTCACCAGGCTCTTGCCAATGGAAAAAGAGTAATAATAAATGAAAGGGAATGGATACATGACGCTATTTTCATTGAGGATCTCATCAGTTTCTTATCGAAATGTGCAGATAAGCCTTTAGGAGAATCCTGCCTATTAATGAGCAGCGTTAATGGGCATTGGAAAAAATGTGCAGAATACCTTTCGATTGACTATAATGAAAATTGGCGCAGTCCCGATCTGGCAAAAGGAAAAGTAATTGAAAAAGCGATTATGTGTTCCGTGAAATTCTCCGAAGGGCTTGAGAAGCAAAGAAGCCATTTTCTTTCTATAGAGAGCCCGGATGGTTTCTAAACAAGAAAAAAAACTTTTCAATTAACATACAGACAAGGTAGAATTGAATTAGTCTGGTAAAATAAACCGGTCATACCATTAGTATGAAGCGAAAGACAGAGAGGCGGAGAAAAAGGAGATGCATAAGACTTTAGTGAAATTCGGGATCCTTCTTTTGTGCCTTCTTTTATTGGCCTCCTGCAGACAAGCGATGTCTACAGGAAAACTTGAAAAAGCTGGATTATTAGTGCCTGATACCGTCAATGATCAGGTGTGGGGGACCAAAGGCTATAAAGGCATGTTAAAGATTCAATCCCATTATAATGTGGAGGTTTATTATAAAGAGGGCATGAATTCTGAGATGGTTGTTGAAAGAGCTGTTAAAGAGTTTGATCAAAAAGGTGTAAACCTTATTTTTGGACATGGCAATGAATATGCAGCATACTTTAATAACATTTCTAAAAAATATCCTGACATTCATTTTGTTAGCTTTAATGGAGATGCCAAAAATGAAAACACCACCAGCTTGAATTTTGAAGCCTATGCAATGGGATTCTTCGGGGGCATGGTTGCAGGTCATATGACGAAAACCAATAATATAGGAATACTCGCAGCTTTTGAATGGCAGCCGGAGGTAGAAGGTTTTTATCAAGGTGTAAGCGAAATTGATGAAGGGATAAACGTGCAAATCCAATATGTCGGCAACTGGGACAATGATAATAAAGCCATAGCTCTTTTAGACAAAATGATTGCCAATAAGACAGATGTTGTCTATCCCGCTGGAGATGGGTATAATGTTCCTGTCATTGAGAAACTAAAAGAGGAAGGGCTCTATGCCATCGGCTATATTTCCGACCAGTCTGATCTGGGTGAATCAGTCGTCCTGACCAGTACGGTTCAGCATGTCGATGTTTTGTATGAACTTGTGGCAGAAAAATTCAACGATGGCGAACTGGAATCAGGAAATTTAACTTTCGATTTCCAGGATGAAGTTATTTCACTCGGGAAATTCAGCCCTGACGTTGACGAAGAATTCAAAAAAGAATTAAACGCCGCCATAGAGAATTACAAAAAAACAGGCAAACTGCCCAACGAGTAATTTCTATACATAGGAGGTACTACAAGATGCAGCTAAACGAAAAAAATATGGAATTCATGCAAATCGCCATGAAATACCTGCCAGAAGCCAAACAGCAGCTCGACGATGCAGGCATTGAACTATCCATGGAAATGATCCAGCCATTCATGAACCTATTTACTAAAGTCATGAACGAAGCCTACGAAATGGGCAAAGCGGATGCTTTGAAAGAGAGTGAGTGAACCAGCCATTAGGCTGGTTTTTTGTTTGGGATCGTGAGAAAAAAGAAGATCTCCTGCTAGTCAAGAAGATTCGCGCTGAAACGGGAAGAATCAAGGGAGGGGTCCGCGCGCAAACGGGAAGAACCCGCACACAAATCCCAAGAGCCCGCGCGAACAGAAGCAGTGAGCGCCTAAACCAGGAGAATCCGCGCGCAAAAGGAAGGAGCCCGCGCCAAATCGGGAAGAACGCGCGCACAAACCAGGAGAATCCGCAAAAGGAAGGAGTCCGCGCCGAACCGGGAAGAACCCGCGCGCAAACCCCAAGAGCCCGCGCGAAAAGGAGCAGTGAGCGCGTAAACCAGGAAAATCCGCGCGCAAAAAGAAGGAGCCCACGCCGAACCGGGCAGAAACCGCGCCGAAACGTTAAGGTCCATCCTCAAAATTAAAAAGGCCGTAACAATAGACGATGAGCCTATGCACAGAGAAGTAATTCATTATAGAAAAGAGAAGAGGCACATTAAATTTACATATTAAAGGATAATTCAGTATCCATACCGAATTCATAACTTTCGAGATAAAAATTCCAAAGGAGGTTTGCTATGTTAATGAAGTCTAGATCAAAGCCGCTAAGAATTTTACAGATGGAAGCACTGCTGCGCAGATTGCCTGATTACCATCGGAAAAGGGGAGAAATAGAAGCCGATTATAGAAACGGGCTATTAGGTTTTAATGGAGAGAAGCAGCTGGATTATTATTTTAGTTTTCTCCCAGGTAAAGATTTTAGAATTTATAATGATCTTCGTCTTATCCTTCATACTCCTTTTCAAATCGACTCCCTGCTTATTACCCCATTTTGCGCAGTAATATATCGAAGTCAAAAATTATTCTGGAACTCTATATTTTGAACCAATATCTGATCAAGTAATTCAAAAACTCGGACAGAAGGAAAAAGTGATACCTAATCCAGTTTCGCAGGTATTGCGTCAAGTTTATCAATTCAAAGAGTGGCTTTAAAAGAAAAGTTTCCAGATTTCCCAATAGAGTATTTTGTCACTATTACTAACCCTGCTACTTATATAAAAACAGAGAAAGAGAATAACTTTATTTTGAAAAGAGTTGTTCATACTGAAAAAATAATTGATAGACTTATTGATGCCAAATCAAAATATAACAAACAAATATTATGGCCAAACGACATAAATAGGCTGAATGAAAAGATTATGTGCAAAAATAGTCCTCTTAATAATGATATTCTAAATACTTACGGTATCAGTCGAAAGGATTTACTAAGGGGTGTTCAATGTCATTCCTGCCAATCATTTCTGTTGTGAGGAAAGACGGAAAATGGTGTTGTCTTAAATGTAAAATGATTTCAAGAACGAGTCATATGGAAGCAATAACTGATTATTTTTTGCTTTTTAATTCAAAGATAACAAATAAAGAATGCCGGGATTATTTAAATCTCGAATCCAGGCATACAGCATATAGGATATTAAAATCTTTAAATCTATCCGGTGATGGACCAGATAAAAAAAGGATATATTCTAAAGTTGACGTATAAGATATTGCCCCAGCCCCTACTTCTTCAAAAACATCTCCAGCAAAGGCCCTGCTTTTTTCAGCAATGGTTTTAACTGATGAGCTGAAGTCATGAGAGTGTCAATGTTGCCCATTAGTTCCTCCAAGTTGATATTGCTCAGGATATTGGTTCCATTTTCGTTAGGGGAATTGTCACTTTCATGAGTTTCTCTGCTTTTACCGCCAAGCAGCCATTCGTCAGCTTCATGTGCATTTCTGCTCCTGCCCCTGCCGCCGAAAAGCCAGTCTTCTATCCCCTTAGCTTCTTCAGCTTTTCTATTGGATACTTTTTCGACTTCAGCTGGCTCATGTCTTCTTACTCTTTCACCAAACAGAAAATGGGTTAAAGGGTCTCCTGTATTTTCTTTGGCTTTATCATCATTATCAAGCATATGCCGATTTCCTCCTTTCAGCTGCCTATATAACAGCATATGAAGAAAAATTAACTGGGTATAGACATTAGTGCAGTAATAAGTGAGGGAAGGTAAAAAGTGTTGCGTTATTATATATACTTTTGATAAAATTAGTACCAAGTCATAATAATTGATAATAATATATAAATAGAGAACGCTTATGGGTTTGTAAATATGAAAGGGAGTGGAACTCCATGAATGCTGGAATTATAGGAATCGGAAGATATCTTCCTGAAAAAGTGGTAACAAATGCAGATTTGGAGAAAATAGTTGATACTTCTGATGAATGGATTCGGACCAGGACTGGAATTGAGGAAAGAAGAATTGCGGATGACAGCATAGATACATCTGATATGGCGTATGAGTCAGCACTTAAAGCATTGGAAAATGCAGGTATAGAAGCAGAGGATTTAGACCTTATTTTAGTTGCAACGGTTACACCGGATTACCCGTTTCCGTCTGTTGCCTGCATGCTTCAGGAGCGATTAAATGCAAACAAGGCAGCGGCAATGGATATTAGCGCTGCATGTGCAGGTTTTATGTATGGTATCATAACGGGAAAACAGTTTATTGAAACAGGAACATATAAACATGTATTGGTAGTAGGTGTTGAAAAGCTTTCCAAAATTACAGACTGGAATGACCGTAATACTGCCGTTTTATTTGGAGATGGAGCAGGCGCAGCTGTAATAGGCCCAGTCTCAGATGGACGGGGGATATTATCATTTGAATTAGGTGCAGATGGCACAGGCGCAAAACATTTATATCAGGATGAATATATCATTATGAATGGACGTGAAGTGTTCAAATTTGCGGTTCGCCAAATGGGTGAAAGCTGCATCAACGTACTTGATAAAGCTGGATTATCCAAAGAGGATGTAGATTTCCTAATCCCTCATCAGGCAAATATCCGCATTATGGAAGCTTCCCGCCAAAGACTGGAACTTCCGGTTGAGAAGATGTCGAAAACAGTGGATAAATACGGAAATACTTCTGCTTCGTCTATTCCAATTGCATTGGTGGAAGAACTGGAAGCGGGTAAAATTAAAGATGATGATTTGCTCGTGATGGTCGGCTTTGGCGGAGGTCTTACCTGGGGAGCCATTGCGATGAGATGGGGAAGATAAGATACCTCATTTTAAATATGATGATAATTTAAAAGGAGCTGCATCAAAATGAATAAAAGAAGAGTTGTCGTTACGGGCATCGGAGCTGTGACACCGCTTGGAAATAATACAGAGACGACATGGAACAATATTAAATCAGGGGTTTCAGGTGTTGGCCCTCTGACTAGATTAAATGCAGATGAATATCCGGCTAAGGTTGCTGCTGAGGTAAAGGATTTCAATCCTGAAGAATATATTGACAAAAAAGATGCAAGAAAAATGGACCGCTTCACACACTATGCTGTTGCATCATCCTTTATGGCCGTAAAGGATGCAAACCTTCAGATTACAGATGAAAATGCACATCGCATCGGTGTTTGGATTGGTTCAGGCATTGGCGGTATGGAAACTTTTGAAAATCAATATGAAACATTTATGAAACGCGGGTACAGAAGGGTGAGCCCATTCTTCGTGCCAATGATGATTCCGGACATGGCAACTGGTCAAGTTTCGATATATTTAGGGGCAAAAGGGTTTAACTCATGTACAGTAACTGCATGTGCCACTGGTACAAACTCAATCGGCGATGCCTTTAAGGTTATTCAGCGCGGCGACGCCGATGCAATGATTTCAGGTGGAGCAGAAGCGCCAATAACAAAGATGTCTGTAGCTGGATTTTGTGCCAATACCGCGCTTTCAACCAATCCAGATCCAAAAACAGCCAGCCGTCCATTTGATCAGAATCGTGACGGGTTTGTTATTGGAGAAGGTGCGGGAATTGTCGTGCTTGAAGAATTGGAGCATGCACTTGCCCGCGGCGCAAAAATTTATGCTGAAATCGTTGGCTATGGCGCTACCGGGGATGCTTATCACATCACTGCACCCGCTCCAGGAGGAGAAGGCGGAGCAAGAGCCATGAAAATGGCGATTGAAGATGGCGGCTTAAAGCCGGAAGATATTGATTATATTAATGCACATGGTACAAGTACCGATTATAATGATAAATTTGAAACATTGGCAATCAAAGAGGTGTTCGGAGAGCATGCCTATAAATTGGCAGTAAGCTCGACTAAATCAATGACAGGGCATCTTCTGGGAGCTGCAGGCGGAATTGAAGCCATCTTCACAGTTCTGGCAATGAAGGAAGGGATCCTGCCACCTACCATTAATTTAGAAAACCCGGATCCTGAATGTGATCTGGATTATGTTCCAAATAAGGCAAGGGAAAAAGAAATAACAGCAGCAATGAGCAATTCACTGGGCTTTGGCGGCCACAATGCAACCATTGTCTTTAAGAGATATGAATAAAAATTAAAACGAAAGCCGATTCAAAGGAAGTTAACCTCCTAGAATCGGTTTTTTATTTTGATGAACAAAATGCGCTCACTTACATAAAATTTATTACATATCGAGTATGTGGAGGTAAGGTAATGGGATAGTTAAAACCGATTTATGGCTTGAAGAAAGCTTTAATGAACCGCTTAAAATATGTGAAAAGCTTACAGGATTCTTCAATGATCATGATCCCCGGAAAATATACGAATACTTAATGGAATTCGGCATGTATAAACCTGATCGGTTCAGCAGCAATGATTTCAAGGAATTAAAAGAAAGAGAAACATGGGATTTTACAGAAAAAATATACTTAAAATATAAGAAGAAGTGGGCCGGTCCTAATATCGATGTTTATATCTTTCCTGCGGCAGGGGGAGGTCTTTTTTCGCGGCATTCTGGAAAATCGGGAGTTTCATTCGCAAATATGCTATTTTTGTTTCTTCCTTCTGATATAGCAGAAGACGAAGTAGAGGCTTTATTTGTACATGAATATCACCATACTTGCAGAATTAACTCACAGAAAAAAGGTCTTGAAGAATTTACGCTGCTTGATTCCATCATATTGGAAGGGCTTGCCGAACATGCGGTCGAAATTCACTGTGGCAAGAAGTTCAGAGGATCTTGGTGCAGCAGGTATTCAAAAGAAGAAATCAGGAATTTATGGGATAAATTGATCAAGCCTCAGTTGAAATTAAAAAAGAATGAGAGGCTCCATCAGAAGATACTGTATGGTGAAAGACCCTACCCTCCATTAATTGGTTATGCTGCTGGCTACGAAATTGTAAGGGGATTTAGAGAGAAAAAAAGTTTTTCTACAAAACTATCTTTTAGTGCGCCATCCGAATATTTTGTGGACCAAACTTTATATAAACTGGAGTCGTAATCGCTTTAAAGCCCTAAAATGTGGGCTTTTTTTTTGTTATAGAAAAATGAATTTTAACAAATTTTAAAAAAATCTTGCAATTGTAATAACTTTGTAATAATATTTTAGACAAATAGAATGAATTAACAGAATAATTCGAAAAGGTAAGAGGTGTCCTATGAGCACAAATCCCCGTCAACATAAAGACGCACCATTACTAGAGGTGAAGAATTTAGAAACGGCTTTTTCCATAGATGGTACATACTATAATGCAGTTGATAATGTTTCTTTTAGAGTTAAACCTAGACAAATAGTTGGAATCGTAGGAGAGTCGGGCTGCGGTAAATCTGTAATGAGCCTCTCTGTCATGAAGCTCCTGCCTAAGGGCATTGGCCAAATCCGTAATGGAGAAATCATCTTTGACGGTGTTCATTTGGAGAAGATGACAGATTCAGAGATTAATAAAATCAGGGGAAAAGATATCGCGATGATATTCCAGGAACCTATGACTTCTTTAAATCCTGTTTTCTCTATCGGGTTCCAGCTGCAGGAAGTATTATTCAATCATATGAAAATCTCCAAAAGAGAAGCGCGGCTTAAAAGTATCGCACTTCTAAAAAGTGTGGGAATTTCAAGACCTGAAAAAATTGTAGATGAATATCCGCATCAGCTTTCAGGAGGGATGAGGCAAAGGGTCATGATCGCCATCGCCATTGCCTGCCAGCCGAAGCTGCTGATCGCCGATGAGCCGACAACTGCTCTGGATGTAACTGTACAAGCCCAAATTCTTGAACTTCTAAAAGAAATCCAGGAAGTCAATGATATGTCTGTTATTCTTATTACTCATGATCTTGGTGTTGTGGCTGAGATGTGTGATGAGGTAATTGTTATGTATGCAGGGAAGATAGCAGAGCGGACAGATGTAGATTCCTTATTCCACAATCCAAAACATCCTTATACTCAGCTCCTGATGGGAGCCATTCCAAAAATGGATGAAGAAGTGGAAAAGCTAAGCACAATAAAAGGAATTGTGCCTTCATTAAAAAATATGCCTAAAACAGGGTGCAAATTTGCGGCTCGCTGCCCTAAGGCAATGCCGGAATGCCTGACAGTTACACCTCGATTGGCAGAAAATGAAGAAGGACATGAGGTAGCCTGTCTGCTTTACGAGACAAGCCAGCCGAAACATGAGGTGAACGCATAATGAGTACAGAGCATAATAATACAGCTGTTTTAAAAAAGGATAAAAGCAGTAATGATGTGCTTTTAGAGGTTAAGAACCTAAAAACTTACTATCCAATAAAAGGCGGAATCCTTAGAAAGACGGTAGCGGTCGTTAAGGCAGTTGATGATGTTTCCTTTGAAATTAGGAAAGGGGAGACATTGGGGCTGGTGGGAGAATCAGGCTGCGGAAAATCAACCGCAGGCAGAACAATCCTCAGACTTCTAGAACCAACAGACGGACAAATCATATTTGACGGACAGGATATCACAAATGTGAGAGGGACCAGTCTGAGGAAAATCCGCCAGGACTTCCAGATGGTTTTCCAGGATCCTTATGCATCATTAAATCCCACCATGATGGTTGGGCACCTTGTGTCAGAGCCAATCAGAAACTATAACAGCAAATCCGAAAAGGAACTGAAGCCGGAAGTAATGGATCTTCTTGCGAAAGTTGGGCTGCCTGAAGATGCTTACTATAAATACCCGCATGAGTTTTCCGGCGGGCAAAGACAGCGTATCGGAATCGCAAGGGCACTGGCTTTAAGACCAAAGCTCATTATTGCGGATGAGCCTGTTTCCGCCCTGGATGTATCGGTCCAATCTCAGGTATTGAATCTGCTGAAAGAGCTTCAGGATGAATTTGATCTTACTTTCTTATTTATTGCCCACGATTTGAGCGTAGTTAAACATATGAGTGACCGGATAGGGGTTATGTATCTCGGAGGCCTTGTAGAAGTCGCTGAAAAGGACAGCCTCTATGCAGATCCTTTGCATCCTTATACTCAAGCTCTAATATCCGCAATCCCAGAACCGGATCCGCGCAAGAAAAAAGAAAGAATCATTTTAGAGGGCGATGTGCCAAGCCCGATTGATCCTCCAAAAGGATGTACATTCCATCCGCGGTGCGCACATGCAATGCCGGAGTGCCAGAGTGTAAAACCGCACTTAAAGGAGGTGAAGCCTGGGCATAGAGTCGCTTGTCACTTATATAAATAAGGCTTTGTCAAAAAATATTTTTCGGGGGGAAACCAATGAAGAAGTCAGCATTTTGGCTGCTTTCGCTTCTGCTTGTCATGTCTGTATTCCTGGCAGCATGTTCCGGCGGCGGAGAGAAGGCCAGCACTGATAAGGAACCAAAAGATGATGGGAAAGCATCAGGAGAAGCTCAAGAGGGTGGAACAGTAACATTCGGTTATACTCAGCCATTTAAAGGTGTTTTATCTTTTGCTTATTACGAGGGTGAAGATGATGTTAATGCCCTTCAGTTTATGCATGAAGGTTTGCTCAAAGTAAATGATGAGCTTATATCTGAACCGAATCTGGCAGATTATGAGTTATCTGAAGACAAGACTAAATTAACTTTCAAGCTTAAGCAAGGCGTTAAATGGCATGATGGTGAGGAATTAACAGCAGAAGATATGGAATTTGCATGGTATTTGATTGCAGATCCAACTTATGAAGGTGCACGTTTTGCTAACGTAGCAATGATCAAAGGTGCTCAAGAATATAAAGATGGAAAAGCTGATACAATTGAAGGCATCAAGGTAATTGACGATTATACGATTGAAGTGACAGTAACTGAGCCTTCTGTTAACTTATTGGAAAATATCTGGATTTATCCTGAGCCAAAGCACCATTACGGGGATATTTCCTCTAAAGAGCTTCCGGACTCCGATCAAATCCGTAAATCGCCAATTGGTGTAGGTCCTTTTAAAGTGAAAAACATCGTACCTGGCGAAATGATTGAATTTGAGCGTTTTGATGATTACTGGCAAGGACCAGCTAAATTGGATGGTGTAGTTTACAAAATTATTGATGGTTCTCTTGCGCAAGGTTTAGTGCAAAACGGAGAAATCGATGTTATTGAAGCTCCAAAGGATCAGTGGGAAGCGATTAAAGCTCTTGACAATGTAAATCCGGTAGAAGCAGATGCGATGTCTTACAGCTATATTGCTTTTGACTGGGGTCACTATGACACTAAAAAAGGTGTAGTAGTATCTGATAACAAGAAGTTCCAGAATAAGTCCCTTCGCCATGCAATGGCACATGCAATTGACCGTCAGGCATTTATCGATGGTTTTGCAAACGGCTTAGGAAAACCATTAAATACTCCTTTCCCATCAGTATCTTGGGCAAAAATTGATGATTCAGAAATCAATCCATATGAATATGATCCAGAAAAAGCAAAGAAATTACTTGACGAAGCAGGATATGTTGACAAAGACGGCGACGGCTTCCGTGAAGATCCAGAAGGCAAGCCATTTACAATTAACTTTGATGCTATGGCAGGCGCTGAAACTTCAGAGGCACGTGCTCAATTCATCCTTCAATCCTGGCAGGAAGTTGGCTTAAATGCTAAGCTAAACGGCGGTTCATTAAAAGATTTCAACTTATTCTATGACACTATTGAAGCAGATGACCCATCTGTTGAAACATTCATGGGTGCTTGGGGACTTGCTAATGACCCAGATCCAGCTGGCATCTGGTTGTCTACTGACAAATGGAATATGTGGAGATGGTACAGCGAAGAGTCTGATGCACTTATCAAAAAGGGTGTAACATTCCCTGAAGATTCTAGTAAAGATGTTCAAGAGCACCGTCAGGAAGTCTATAATGAATGGCAAAAGCTTGTTAACGAAGAATTGCCAATCATCTTCTTCGAACAGCGTGTAGATCCATGGGCGATCAACAAGCGTGTGGGCGGAGTTAAAGTAACTCCATTTGGAACTGATGAGTTCCACAAGTGGCACATTGTAGAGTAATAGGATAAAAGGAACCTGTATTCCTTGAGGGATTTTGTTCTCCCAGGGAGTACAGGTTTAACCAGCGAATAAATTTTTGTTTGGTAAGGGGAATGGAAATGCTACAGTACACAATTCGACGACTCATAGGTATGATTCCAATAATTTTCCTTATCTCAGTAGTGGTTTTCACACTGGCGAAGCTAATGCCTGGTGATGCACTATCTGGAAAAATTGACCCTTTAAACTCAGATCCGGAGTATATTGAAGAAATGCGTGAGCAGATGGGATTGAATGATCCTATTCCTGTACAGTATGTCCGCTGGATGAGTGGTGTGGTCCAAGGAGATTTTGGAGATTCATTTGTTCATAAGCGCCCGGTTATGGAATTAATTGGTGACCGTTTGCCGAACACAATCATATTAGGAATATCAGCTCTAATAATTACTTATTTATTGGCCTTTTTAATGGGAAGATACTCTGGGCGTTTCGCCTATAGCATTGGAGATTATTTAATATCAGCTTTTAACTATTTAGCACTTGCAATTCCCAGCTTTGTTGCAGCTTTAGTTGCCATTTATGTTTTTGCCATCAATCTTGGATGGGTTCCAGCCAGTGGAAGTATTGGCAGCGGGGTAGAAGCAGGAACTCTGGAATATTACTTAAGTAAAGCAAAACATACTGTATTGCCGGCTATTGTCCTGGGAGCCATGGCTACAGCCGCTTATACACAGTTCTTAAGAAATGATATGATCGAAAGCTCTCGCAAGGATTATGTTCGTACAGCAAGAGCTAAAGGTACGAAAGAATCTGCGATTTATAATAAGCACATTCTAAGAAACTCCATCATACCTATCGTTACTTTACTGGGATTCGATATTGCCAATCTTTTTGGAGGGGCAATTATCACAGAAACCATTTTCACATACCCTGGCATCGGTTATTTATTCGTAGAATCAGTTAATGCACGTGATTATTCTGTCATGATGGCTATTGCCATGATGCTGACGATTTTAACCCTTATTGGAAATTTAGTTGCAGATTTACTATACGGTCTAGTAGATCCGCGTATTCGTTTAAGTTAGGTAGGTGAGAGTATGGAACCATCAATTTCACAGCAAACTTCGCCTGGTTTAGCAGACCCTGTTAAACCGCCGAAGAGTCAATCACCATGGGCTCTCGCCCGCCGCAAGTTTTTGCGCAATAAAGTGGCAATGATCAGTCTGGTCTTCCTGCTGCTGGTCTGTGCAATGTCCATATTGGCTGAGCCGCTAACTATGCCGGTTGAGGAGACAGCTAAGATCAATTTAACACAAATGAGCAAAGAACCATCTGCTGATCACTACTTTGGCACCGACAAGTCAGGCAGAGACGTTTTTGCCAGAACTCTGCATGGAGGCAAGACTTCACTCTTGCTTGCATTCTCTATCACACTAGCTGTTATTACTATTGGTACTCTTGTTGGTGCTACTGCGGGATATTTTGGCGGCTGGGTCGATAATGCACTAATGAGATTCACAGACTTTATGATGAACTTTCCATTCCTGCTTTTTGTTATCGTATTAAAATCAATTTTTATCGAATCAAGTACAGGAACCCTTATATTCGTAATAAGTGTACTCAGCTGGACAGGAACTGCCCGACTTGTTCGAAGCAAGGTCATGGCTGAGAAGGAAAATGAATATATTATGAGTGCTGTTTCCATCGGATGCTCTGCACCAAAGACCATCTTTAAACACTTGCTGCCGAATGTAATGTCAACCATTATCGTTCAGGCGACCATTACACTGGCAGCTATGATTGTAGCTGAGACAGGCCTAAGCTTCTTGGGATTCGGTGTACCAATCAACATTCCTACCTGGGGGAATATGCTTCAGGAAGCAAGAAGTCCGGATGTTTTGACCAGTAAATGGTGGATATGGATTCCGCCAGCTGCTGTTCTAACATTTACAATCCTATCGATCAACTTTATTGGAGAGGGCTTAAAAGATGCCTTCAATCCTAAATCCAACAGATAGCAAAGAAACGCCTATAGTCAGGCGTTTTTTTGTTGTCTTTAGGACAATAGCTTGTACATATCCGAACAAATTCCTTCATATACATGTAAAAAAGGACTGGGAGTGAGTTTATGGCAGCATTAAAACTTTTTGGGACTCACGCATATAGTAAAGAATATGTTATTTAGGGCATTTTGGCTTTTAACCGGGTTTGGGATTTCTGTTTCAGGAGGAGTCAGTGTAATAGGGTATTTAAATTTGCTTACAACTGGCCATACCTTCAAAGAATATTTCGATTTTATTATCTCGCGTCCAGAATGTTATCTGCTTCCGATCGGAATCATTATAATAACTTTAAGCATATATTTTCCTTATACTAGTGAGAATGAATAGAGGGAAGGTATTTATTACAGCAATGTCATTCCAAAATTTATTACAAAAAATGGATTGCAAGTGCAATATAGGAATAAATTTACTTCCTACTGCCCATACTGAGTGACAAATAGTTTGTTGAAGTGGGGGTTGAAAAATGTTGTATCTTCATGATGTTTGGGTGAATTGGTTTGAAGGAGAAGAGAATGGATACAATGTATGCCATTTTCATGAATGGAGAAAAGATGATGGCGTAGAACTGCTTGATCAGGTTCCGCTGCTGAAGATTGACCCGGTTCTATTTAATTATATTGAAAACGATCTTTCTGAGCTGCCACAACAACTGCTAGATGATATTTATCAAAAAGCTTACTTAAGGAAAAATCATGAACGTATTCAATTGGAGTATTGTTTTGTAGTTTCGGATGGGACAGGCATATTGGCAGTCGATACAATCGGCTATAATATCCCTATCAGGAAAAGCAGACTTATCCCGCGGCAGGAGCAGCTGGCATATGAAATGCTTGAAAATCAGGAAACGGCAAACTATTCATTTAATGATCAAACAGCATTAAAGGAATTTCATATTCTTTCTCCATCTCCGGATTTGATGGCAGGCCTGACGAGAAAAGAAAGGCAGCTTAAGCAGCTGCTGTTTATGGCGCTGGATCAGCTTCATTCCTCCAAAAATGATGCTGAAATCCGTTATTGGTATACGGAGTGGAGCCCGGAACGCTATTCCAAAATTCAGTCAATGAACTTCGAAGAGGCATGGTATGAACTTTACGATGAAAGTAAATACGGCTGGTCAGGTAAACACGAGAAGTTTTGTGAAAACTTAATAAAAGGACAGCCGTTTTTTGAGAAGTTGTGGGAAATGGAGCACGGTCCAAAAGTGAATTAGAAAAAAACAGCCAAAAGGCTGTTTTTTATTTAAAGAAAGGAATGTATAAATTCTAAACTTAGATAACTGTCTAGCTCCAGGCGCCATCGGCTCGCGATCATAAGCCAATCCGTCCAAAAGGTTAGAGAACAACCTTTTAGCCGGTTGTCTTATACTTGTCTCCGAAAAGCGGGCGCTTCCGCTTTTCTTATCTCTTTCGGCCGAGTCCCATGGCACTTTCCATTTTTTTAATCATTTTGTATGCAGCCTTATTCGCTTTTTCAGCTCCCTGATCAAGTACCAGATCAAGTTCTTCCGATTCCATTAGCGCATAATATTTATCCTGAATAGGTTTAATTGCTCCAACAACAACATCTGACAGGCCGGCTTTAAAATCTCCATATCCTTTGCCTTCGTATTCCTTTTCAATCTCCGCAACAGTTTTCCCTGAAAGGATTGAGTAAATGGAAAGGAGATTGGATACTCCCGGCTTGTTTTCCTTATCATATTTAACGATGCCTTCAGAATCTGTTACGGCACTTTTTATTTTCTTTTCAATTTGTTTTGGATCGTCTAATAACGATATAAATGACTTTTTATTAGGATCAGACTTGCTCATTTTCTTTAATGGATCCTGAAGGGACATAACCCTCGCGCCTGTTTTGGCGATTCTGACATCAGGAATAGTGAAGATGTCGTTGTACTTCTTATTGAATCTTTCTGCAAGATCGCGAGTTAATTCCAGGTGCTGCTTTTGATCCTCTCCAACTGGGACCAGATCAGTGTTGTATAGCAGGATATCCGCAGCCATCAGAGGTGGATAGGTCAGCAGTCCTGCAGATACAGCATCTTTACCTTCTGATTTGTCTTTGAACTGGGTCATGCGTTCGAGCTCACCGATGTAGGAAACACATTGCATCATCCATCCCGCTTGGGCATGGGCTGGAACTTCCGATTGGATGAATAGGATGGATTTCTCAGGGTCGATTCCAACAGCTAAATATAGAGCAGCCAGGCTTCGGATGTTTTTTCTTAATTCCAGTCTGTCCTGTGGAACTGTTATTGCGTGCTGGTCAACAATGCAGAAATAGCAGTTGTAATCATTCTGCAGTTCAACAAATTGCTTCATGGCACCGATGTAATTTCCAAGGGTTATAGTCCCGCTGGGCTGGATGCCGGAAAATATAGTTTTCATGTTTTTCCTCCTTTAATCGGCCTAAAAAATCATGAATTGACAGGCAGTAAAGAGCTATTTTGGTGCTGAAAGCATAAAAAAGAACCATTCGTCCCTATAAAATAGGGACGAATGGTCCGCGTTGCCACCCTAATTACTCAAATACTGAGTCACTCTGCCCTATGCAGAACAATGCATAGGTCCCCGATAACGCAGGGTAACGCCTGAAAAATTCAGAAGCTCAAAAGTCCATTCGATTTACCGGGCTGCCTGTTTGCACCTTCCACAGACTCTCTGCTAAACCCTCAGTAAATGTACTAATCTTTTTCATTGCCGACTAAATAATTTATTTTTATTTATATTATATAATAAGTTAAACTATCCGGATACAAAAATCAAGTTAATAAAAGGAAAATGAAAGTCACCGATAGCCTCCAATATCGGGTTGAATTTTACAATATATGGGTGGTTATTCCTATTAAAATAGCAAAAAATCTTTAAATGAAAAATTTTTTTATTATCTCAAAAATCTTAATTTATAAGACTTTTTGACGAAAAATGTCATACTCGATTGAATTGCATGTACAAAAAGCCACTTGCAATAAGTTTTTAAACTATTTATAATAAACGTAACAAACATATTCTTTACGAATTTGTTACATTTAAAACAAAACTATATCACTCCAGATAGCGAGAGTATGGTGCATATTGAGTAAGTTTATAGCTTACATCTTATAGATTACTTCTTTTAATCTGAATTATCAGAATATAGGGATAATCTATCTTTAAGAGA
Source organism: Bacillus sp. NTK034 (assembly GCF_017303275.1). GTDB lineage: Bacteria > Bacillota > Bacilli > Bacillales > Cytobacillaceae > Cytobacillus. The sequence goes on from NZ_JAFKOJ010000001.1 coordinate 256,217, forward strand.
ATATAAACTTGCTTTTTTTGTTGCCTTCTAAATAGTCTGCAAATTTTTTAAATTGAATTAACAGACTATTTGAGCAATATATCTGGGGCGCACAGTTGTGTTTTTTGTGAATGACAAGCGTAAGAGTATTGTTTGAGGAAATTAATAGGGGGTTAATACCGTGAACAAAAGATTATCGATCTTTTTTAGCATGCTGCTAGTGCTAAGCATGTTCCTTGCTGCGTGCAGCGGCGGCGGAGACAATGCTGATGGCGGCGACAAAGGCGGAGATGACGGCGGAAAGTCCGATGTACCGCAGGAACTACGAGTAAATATCAACACTGAACCACCATCTTTAAACCCAGGTTTAGCACAGGATTCAACTTCTGGAACTGTTCTGCGAAATGTCTTAGAAGGTCTTACTCGCATCAATCAAGATGGTAAGCCTGAAAATGCAATGGCAGAAGACATCAAAATTTCTGAAGACGGAAAAACTTATACATTCACAATTCGTGATGCTAAATGGTCAAATGAAGACCCAGTAACAGCCAAAGACTTTGAATATGCTTGGAAGTGGGCATTGGATCCTGCTAACAATTCAACATATGCATACCAGCTTTACTACATTGAAGGCGCTGAAGCTTTCAATACAGGCAAAGGTGAAAAGGATGCCGTTGGCGTTAAAGCTATCGATGACAAAACTCTAGAAGTAAAATTAGTAAACCCTACTCCTTACTTCGAAGAATTAACAGCTTTCTATACTTATTTACCGGTTAACAGCAAAATCGCAGAAGCTAACCCAGAATGGGCAACTGATGCTGGTGAAAACTTTACAACTAACGGGCCTTTCCATATGGTTGAATGGTCTCACAGTGACAAGATTGTTCTTGAAAAGAGCAAAACATACTGGGATGCTGAAACAGTTAAGCTTGACAGCATTGAAATGGTTATGATCAATGATCCTAATACTGAATTATCTATGTTTGACAATGGTGAACTAGATTGGGCTGGAGCTCCAACAGGTGCCCTTCCAACTGACGCTATGCAGGCTCTTAAAGACGAAGGCCGCTTAGTGACACAGCCAATCGCAGGTATTTACAATTACAAGTTTAATACAACTGTAGAACCATTTAATAACGTTAATATCCGTAAAGCATTTGCACATGCCATCAACCGTCAGGAGCTAATTGATAACATCCTTCAGGGTGAACAGCTTCCAGCAATGGCGATTGTCCCTCCATCAATGTTTGAAGAAAACGAAAAGGGCTATTTCCCTGACAATGATGTAGAAAAAGCAAAAGAATATTTACAAAAAGGTCTTGAAGAGCTTGGATTGAAAGATGCTTCTGAACTTCCAGCTGTAACTCTTTCTTATAATACTTCTGAGGCGCACCAAAAGATTGCCCAGGCAGTTCAGGATATGTGGAAGCAGAATCTTGGTGTTGAAGTAACTCTAGATAACTCAGAGTGGAATGTATACCTTGATAAATTAGACCAAATGGATTACCAAGTAGCTCGTTTGGGCTGGTTGGGTGACTTTAACGATGCAATCAACTTCTTAGAAATGTACCGTGACGCTGATGGCGGTAACAACAATACTGGATGGGAAAGCAAAGAGTTCCAGGATCTGCTTGCTAAATCTGCAACAGAAACTGACCCTGAAGCTCGCCAGCAGTTATTGAAGGATGCTGAAGCAATCTTCATGGAAGATATGCCAGTAGCTCCAATCTATTTCTATACTAATAACTGGGTACAGGCTGAGAACCTTAAAGATGTTGCAGTATCCGGCCTGGGTGATGTCCAGTATAAGTGGGCACACTTCGAATAAACATAGCTAAACTTACGAAAGGTATATGGGATGCACAATCCCATATACCTTCGTTTCTGATTAAGGCATTGTAATAAATTGGAGGTGTTTGACAATGGCGAAATATATTGGAAAACGCTTGGTGTACATGCTTCTGTCTCTATGGATGATTGTTACAGCAACGTTTTTCTTCATGCGCATTGCACCCGGAAACCCTTTTGCATCTGAGAAAAAACTTCCTCCCGAAATTGAAGCAAACCTGAATGCCCACTTTGGGCTGGACAAGCCATGGTATGCACAGTATTGGGAGTATCTGGTTCGAATTGTCAACTGGGATTTTGGACCATCATTTAAATATAAAAGCCAAACTGTAAACGACTTGATTAATGAAGGTTTTCCTGTTTCATTTCTTCTTGGAATGGAGGCCATTTTTATCGCCGTTGCAGTAGGAGTTCTCTTAGGAATCATTGCGGCATTAAAACATAATAGATGGCCGGATTACACAGCGATGATTGTAGCTGTCTTAGGTATCTCTGTACCTTCCTTTATCATGGCATCATTCCTGCAATATTTCCTGGCAATAAAAATGGGTATTTTCCCTGTTGCACGATGGGAATCATTTATGCACACCGTTCTTCCAGCCGTTGCACTGGCTTCGACACCGATGGCATTTATAGCCCGGTTAACTCGTTCGAGCATGCTTGAAGTTCTGGCGAATGATTATATTAAGACTGCTAAATCAAAAGGTTTAAGCAGGGGAGTAATTACAGTAAAACATACGGTCCGTAATGCCCTTTTACCTGTTGTAACATATATGGGACCATTAACCGCAGGTATTTTAACAGGAAGTTTCGTTATTGAAAGAATCTTCGGTATTCCTGGACTTGGTGCACACTTTGTAACAAGTATCAACAATCGTGATTATACGGTAATTATGGGTGTAACAGTTTTCTACAGTATTCTGTTGCTTGTATCTATTCTCCTTGTTGACATTGCATACGGAATCATCGACCCACGCATCAAACTTGCTGGCGGGAAGAAAGGAGAGTAATTATGCAGATTTCGAAAGATAAGTTCAAGTTAGTCGGAACACAGCTTGGTGAAGCTGAAAAAATTTCAAAGCCTAGTCTTTCTTTTTGGAAAGATGTATTTATTCGATTTCGAAAAAACAAGCTTGCCCTGTTTGGATTAGTATTATTAGGACTGCTAATCTTCATGGCAATCTTTGGACCATATATGACTCCATATGATTATGCATCAAATGATCTGGGCAATAAAAACCAGCCGCCTTCTTCTGAACATTGGTTTGGCACAGATGATCTTGGCCGTGATGTATTTGCCCGCACATGGGAAGGTGCACGAATTTCCATCTTCATTGGAGTTGCTGCAGCTGTAATTGATTTGATTATTGGTGTACTTTGGGGCGGTATAGCCGGTTATAAGGGCGGACGCACAGACGAGGGTATGATGCGATTTGCCGATATTTTATATGGTGTACCGTATTTATTATTAGTAATCTTGTTAATGGTTGTGCTAGGACAGGGATTGTCTACTATGATCATAGCAATGTCCATTACAGGTTGGATCAATATGTCCCGTATTGTCCGCGGTCAGGTGTTATCTCTGAAAAATCAGGAATATGTCCTGGCAGCCAAAACGCTTGGTGCAAATACAAGCAGAATTATGGGCAAACACTTAATTCCAAATTCAATGGGACCTATTTTAGTCACAATGACGCTGACGATCCCTTCTGCCATTTTTACTGAAGCATTCTTAAGCTTTATTGGCCTTGGATTAACACCGCCGATAGCAAGCTGGGGAACAATGGCCAATGATGGATTGCCGGCTATGCGTTACTACCCATGGCGTTTATTCTTCCCTGCTACGTTTATCTGTTTAACGATCTTTGCTTTTAACGTAGTTGGCGATGGCTTGCGTGATGCTCTAGATCCAAGAATGCGTAAATAAAGGAGTGAGAACATGGAAAAATTACTTGAAGTAAAAAATTTAGAAGTCTCATTCCAAACATATGGAGGTACAGTAAAAGCAGTCCGGGGAGTCAGCTTTGACCTTCATAAGGGAGAGACGCTAGCGATTGTTGGTGAATCTGGGTCAGGCAAAAGTGTTACTTCCCAGTCTATTATGAAGTTAATACCTATGCCGCCAGGCCGAATTTCAGGCGGGCAGATCCTGATGAATGGTGAAGACATTGTACCTAAAACAGAAAAACAAATGGAAAAGATTCGCGGTAAAGAAATCAGTATGATTTTCCAGGATCCGATGACGTCTTTGAATCCAACGATGAGGGTTGGAAATCAGATAATGGAAGTGCTGATTAAACACCAAAATATGACGAAGACTGATGCCAAAAATAGAGCAATTGAATTACTGAGACTTGTTGGTATTCCGATGCCTGAGAAAAGAGTGAATCAATATCCACATGAATTCTCTGGCGGTATGAGACAGCGTGCCATGATTGCGATTGCTCTTGCAGCCAATCCAAAGCTGCTTATTGCTGATGAGCCGACAACAGCACTTGACGTTACTATTCAGGCGCAAATCCTGGAGCTTATGAAAGATCTTCAAAATAAAATGGATACTTCCATCATCTTTATCACGCACGATCTGGGTGTTGTTGCAAATGTCGCGGACCGTGTTGCTGTAATGTATGCTGGCCAGATTGTTGAAATGGGCACTGTGGATGAAATTTTCTATGATCCGCGTCATCCTTATACATGGGGATTACTTGCATCAATGCCAAGCTTAGAAAATGATGATAAAGCTGAATTAGCTGCAATTCCTGGAACACCTCCAGATCTGACGAATCCTCCAAAGGGAGACGCATTTGCAGCCAGAAATCAATATGCACTAGCAATTGACTTTGAAGAAGAGCCGCCAATGTTCCAAATTTCAGAAACACATTTTGCAAAAACTTGGCTGCTTCACCCGGATGCACCAAAGGTTGAGCCGCCGGAAGCAGTAAAAAGACGTATGCGCCAATTATCCTCCACATTTGAAAAGCCTGTATTAGTGAAGGAGGGAAAATAATAATGGCAGAAAAATTGCTTGAAATTAAAAATTTAAAACAGCATTTTAATGTAGGCCGTCCAAATATGGTAAAAGCAGTTGATGGGATTACTTTTGATATTTTTAAGGGAGAGACCCTTGGACTTGTAGGTGAGTCTGGCTGCGGTAAATCAACTACTGGACGAACCATTATCAGATTATACGATGCAACAGATGGTCAAGTTCTTTTTGAAGGTGAAGATGTTCACGGCAAAAAGTCTGCAAAAGAACTAAAAAAGTTTAACCGGAAAATGCAAATGATTTTCCAGGATCCTTATGCTTCCTTGAATCCGCGTATGACTGTAGCCGATATTATTGCTGAAGGCATCGATATCCACGGTTTGGCAAAGAGCAAAAAGGAACGTATGGAGAGGGTTTATGAGCTTCTGGAAACAGTTGGTTTGAACAAAGAGCATGCTAACCGTTACCCTCATGAATTCTCTGGAGGACAGAGACAGCGTATCGGGATTGCCCGCGCGCTTGCGGTTGACCCGGACTTTATTATTGCCGATGAGCCAATATCAGCATTGGACGTTTCCATCCAGGCTCAGGTAGTAAACCTTATGAAAAAACTGCAGCGTGAAAAAGGATTAACATACCTGTTTATCGCTCATGACTTATCTATGGTTAAGTACATCAGCGATCGTATTGGTGTAATGTATTTCGGCAAACTGGTAGAGCTTGCGCCAGCAGAAGATTTATACGCCAATCCAATGCATCCATATACTCAATCACTGCTGTCTGCTATTCCTCTTCCAGATCCGGAAACGGAACGTGCCCGCAGAAGAAAGTCTTATGACCCAGCAGTCCACAATTACGCTGACAATGAAGAGCTGGAAATGCGTGAAATTACTCCGGGACATTTTGTTTACTGTTCTGAAAAAGAGTATAACGAATTAAAAGCCCAATATGCCAAATAACAAAAAACGATCTCAACTGAGATCGTTTTTTACATCCTGGAAAAGTAAGTGTTTGCTATACTTATGCTTATCCTTTTTGATAATAAAAAGGAGTTACCAAGATGTATGTTGCTCAGTCAAATATGTAGAGAGTAGAAATAACTCTTTAGCACGTTTATTCGCTAATGTAAGCTTTAGTATATAATACAACATTTTCTAGAATATTACTATTAGAATTTTCGATTATTTATATTTTTCCGTCAATTTGTCTAGTTAAGCAGCATTTTAATATTTTTTTAATATTATTGGTTTAAAGAACACTAAAAAAGATAATTTAGTATAAAGATAGTTCTTAATTCTTTGAATTAATCTTATAATGGAGGAAACAACAAGCAGAACTTCATAAAGGGGGCATCACATTTGAAAAAGTCAGTACCTCTTGCTGCTGCCTTAATGTTAGTGTCAGGTCTGTTCATTTCTGCCCAATCCGGGGATGCAAAAGAACAGGAAACCGAGGAACCAGGCCAAAACCCGCAAAGGGAACATGTTTCGCTTGTAAAAGCACTGCCAGAAAAAATAAACCGGTTTCAATTTGATTCTGGCTATCATTTTCAATATCCTGATGCTGTAAGAGGGATATATGTTACCGGACATTCTGCAGGCGGCGAAAAGTTTAGTAACCTGGTAAATTTGATGGATGAAACCGATTTAAATGCGATGGTAATCGATATTAAGGACGATTGGGGTAATCTTACTTATATTCCTGAAGATAGCTCACCATATCATGAAATTGGAAAACCTTACATAAAGGATTCAAGTAAAATCCTGAAAGTCATGGAAGATAAGCAAATATATCCGATTGCACGGGTAGTTGTTTTCAAAGATTCTGTCCTGGCAAATAAAAAGCCGGAATGGTCTTATAAAGAAAGAGACAAAGTATGGAAAAATGGCAGAGGTGAATCATTTGTTAATCCATTTATAAAAGAAGTTTGGGATTACAATGTAGGAATTGCTATTGAAGCTGCCAAAATGGGATTTCAGGAAATTCAATTTGACTATGTCCGGTTTCCTGAAGGGTTTGAACACCGCGATAGCTCTTTGAAATATAGTATGGGTGAATATAAAAATCTTAAAATTGAAAATGTGCAGAAGCGAGTAAGCGCTGTAACAGACTTCGTTGAGTATGCAAGGAAAGAGCTTGAGCCATATGGAGTAAAGGTATCGGTTGATATCTTTGGTTACACGGCTACCCTCCCTGAAGCTCCAGGAATTGGTCAAAATTTTTCTAAGATCTCAGAACATGTAGATGTAATTTCTTCTATGATTTATCCAAGCCACTGGACTTCCTATTTTGGAATAGCCAAACCAGATCTGGAACCTTATAAGCTGGTTTCTGAATATGCAAAGCTTGAGAATAGGAAATTGGAAGAGTTGGATAGTCCGCCTGTTTCAAGACCGTGGCTGCAGGATTTTACAGCTTCTTATTTAGGAGCCGGAAATTATAAGGAGTATGGAAGAGCCGAGGTTGAAGCTCAAATAAAGGCATTGAACGAACAGGGAATTAATGAATTCCTTCTATGGAATGCGGGTAATTCGTATACACCAAAAGTGGATTATACACCATAAAAGCCAGAAGGAGGCCGATTATTTTGGCCTCCTTCTGGCTTTGTTTATCAATAAATTAAGTTACATATCATTTGACACCAATCTTGAATGCGGTATCATAGTATAGAGGCATAGGTTACTGCTTTTTCTTACCGCCTACGCTTTTCCATCCAGTCTGCACCCTTGCAGATTGATCCACGAATTCGGATTTATTTTTACCGCCAAACAACTTTTCTCCAATACCATTAGTTAGTACACCTAATAAGGCAGTAAATCCAATTATGAGCAGTGCAACAATTGTTAAATCAGTTATGTAACCAACCATGATAAACCTCCATCTTTCTTTTCACAGTATCCTGTGATTAGTGTATAAAACATCCCTAATCTTATTTTATTCGAAATTTTCCAGTATTAAAAGGGGTAATTCCACAAATACTTTATCTGATTGGAAATAGTATAAAAGGCTAAAGCATAAAAGTGAGTGGAAAGGAAAGCTGGGAGCTTATCATGCTGGAATAAATATTCATGTTCAATAAACAGTTTATCGTTTGTGAGCAAAAAAAGGAGAAGATCCATGCATTGGTATGAAAAACTGAATCAATATTTCCCTATTGAAGAAATGAAATCGAGAGAACATATGGAAACCTTATTAAAGGAACGGTCAGACATTTATCATAAAGATGAAGGTCAACACCATGTACTTATGTATGTGGAATTGGATAACTTTGTGTTTATTGATTATCTGTTTGTTTCAAAGGAATCCAGAGGACAAGGGCTTGGCCATAAATTACTTCAAAAGCTGAAAGCCAAAGGCAAGCCGATCATTTTGGAAGTTGAACCAGTGGATTATGAAGACACGGATACAGAGAAGCGCCTTCGGTTCTATAAAAGAGAAGGGTTTGAGCATGCACAATCAATCGGATACAGCCGCCGGTCTCTTGCAACAAATGAAATCAATACAATGGAAATTCTATATTGGTCTCCTGAGAATGAAAGTGAAGAAATGATTTATGAAGCTATGAGGAAAACATATAAAATGATACACACATACAGAGATGAACATTTCTATGGAAAGTCCTATCAGCCTGTAGATGAGGTCCTGACCTATGAGGAAAATAAAAATGGGACGGATGTATTGGAGGATCTTTAAGAATTGGGAAAACACAGCCATTTTTGTAAATGGCTGTGTTTTCATTTTCATTTATTAATTGAGAAAATGTTAATATCAATTTTAGGTTTAATCAAAATTAATAAGGGTATACAAAGTATAAATAAAATAATTTAATACATAAAATTCCCTTGAGCTAAAGGCTTAAGAATCTTATGGAAGAAATTATAGCAAAAAAGATATAAAAAAATGAAACTTTTTGCTTGTTCATTCGTCTTATTAAGTAGATTCTAATTCTTAATCCATTTGTTTAATAAATGTTTAATACTTTTATCATATTTATAAAAAGTTATACCAAATAGATATTGTTTGGTGTATAATAAATAATATAAATTCCTTGATTAAAGTTATTTTAATCTAGAAAACTCTAGAAATATTTGATTAAACAAATATAAATCTCAGATAGTTTCATATATGTCTAATTTAAGGAGTGTGAATTTGTAAAATGGTCACATTATACACTTCACCAAGTTGTACATCTTGCAGGAAAGCTAAATCATGGTTAGAAGAACATGAGATTGCCTATAAAGAAAGAAATATCTTTTCAGAACCGCTGTCAATTGATGAAATTAAAGAAATTCTGCGCATGACTGAAGATGGAACCGATGAAATTATTTCTACTCGGTCAAAGACATTTCAAAAGCTTGATGTAAACCTTGAATCAATGCCTCTCCAAGATTTATTTGAGTTGATCAAGGAAAACCCTGGGCTGCTTCGCCGTCCAATCATTCTTGATGAAAAACGTTTGCAGGTTGGATATAATGAGGACGAAATAAGACGTTTCCTTCCAAGAAAAGTTCGCACCTACCAGTTGCGTGAAGCACAGCGCATGGTAAATTAACAGTGGTTTAATTTAAATCTGAAAGATTTGCTCAAGTCCAGATTGTGAATTAACAAACTTATTCAATTATACTTAAAATTAAGAGGCCTTCTTTCTGTTAACAGAAGAAGGTCTTTTTGTTTGTTATGTGAAAAAGAACAAGGAATATGGATATAATAAGAGAATATATAGTTACAGTAAAATTTGATAAGGATGGAAGCTTGGGACAATATAGGCATTTAACGGTTTTTCTAAACATATGACTTTTTAATTCCCTTTATGCTCAATTTGTCATAAAATAAAAGTACAAGGTACAAAATACAGTTTACCTTCAATTAAATCGGGGATTAGCCAATTGATTTACGGGTAAATGGATAACACATGACTGCTGGGGGTATTTAGTCCCTTCAATCATAGCCAGAAGGGAGAGTTGCTGCATGGAAATCGAACGTATTAATGATCATACAGTTAAATTTTATATTTCTTATCTTGATATAGAAGAAAGAGGCTTTGACCGTGAAGAGATTTGGTACAATCGTGAGCGGAGTGAGGAACTCTTTTGGGAAATGATGGATGAAGTCCATCAGGAGGAAGAATTTCTTGTTGAAGGACCTTTATGGATTCAGGTACAGGCATTGGATAAGGGTCTGGAGGTTCTTGTAACAAAGGCCCAGCTTTCAAAGGATGGTCAGAAGTTTGAACTTCCTGTCCCGGATGAAAAAGTGAAAGATTTGCCTGTGGATGAACATATAGAGGAAATGCTCGATCATCATTTCCGTAAATCCGATGAAGATGAGCCTGGATATGAAGGCGATCTTGAGTTCCTATTATCATTTAAAGATTTTGAAGACGTTATTTCATTATCAAAGCAGTCAAGTCTTGATTCCATTACTACAAAGTTATATTCCTTTGAAGGGAAATATTATTTATTCGCAGAGTTCCCTGAAGAGCTTTTTGAAGAGGATGACATAGATAACATGCTAAGCATTCTCCTTGAGTACGGGCACGAAACGAGCACAACAATTCACCGTGTAATGGAATATGGCAAATTGATTATAGAAAATGATGTTTTTGAAAATCTGAGAAAACATTTTAAATAGTTCAGCAAAGCCGATTTCATTTTTGAAATCGGCTTTATTTTAGTAAGGGCATCCGCGTCAGACAATGCAGCAAGAAACGTATGTATATGTTTGTATAAAAAGCTCAAAAAGAATTTGCAGAATATAAAGGAATTTAGCAATTAAATAAAGAACGTTTATCATAGAAAGGAGATGATCATTTGTTAGTTGCCGCAACAGAGAAGGGGGTTCGAATAAGTCTCTTAGGTCCACATAGTATCCCTGATTTACAGCAGTATAGGGAAAAGCACACTTTTTTCTGCCCCGAATGCAAAGAGGAAGTAATTATGAAGATCGGTAATAAGAGAATCCCGCATTTTAGCCACAAAAAGGGTTCTGAATGTCCGGAAAGCTATGAAAGGGAATCTGAATACCATATTTCTGGAAAGCTCCTTTTGTATCAATGGCTAAAGAAAAAAGGGTTAGATCCAATTCTGGAGCCATACTATCCGGACATTTCACAGCGGCCAGATATAAGTGTCCATTTTGAAGGTGTAAATTATGCTCTTGAATATCAATGTTCAATTATCTCAGAGGAGTTATTTAAAAAACGAACAGAAGCTTATTTTCAGTCAGGCATCGTTCCAATATGGATACTGGCAGGAAAAAATATTAAGCGCATTGGGAAAGCAAAAATTTCTTTATCTGGGTTCCAGTACTTATTTCTTCGGCAAACAGCTTCAGACAATTGGGTAATCCCTTCATTCTGCCCCAATACAAAGTCCTTCATCAATGTCCGCCAAATCCTTCCCTTAACTGTCAGAAATGCCTACGCGCATTATGATGTGAAAACAATCTTCCATGCTGATCCAGATTTTTTATTTGATCCATATTTTAAAAATGATTTAAAAATAAGTGAATGGAAAAATGAAATTCGAAAAATAAAGAATTTCCTTGCTCAGAATAGCAGTGCATATAAAAATACCTTTCTTCAGGAAATATACTCCCGCTCAATTGCTCCTGCTTTACTCCCGCCTGAAATTGGCCTTCCTGTCCGCCATTCTCCATTTATTGAAACCCCGCCTATACAGTGGCAGTCCTACTTGTACATGGATGTCATCGGCAAAGATAGACCGTTTTCTCATGCGCGAATGGTTGCTGCCTTTCGCAATAGGGTAAAGAACAGCGATATTAAAGTCAGGTCAATTCCACTGATTCAAACAGGATCTGAAGTTTTGGCAGTTAAAGAATATATGGATGTCCTTATTAACTTAAACATTGTTAAACAAACTGGAAACGGTCTGTACAAAAGAACTGCGTCTTGTGGAGAGCCTGACCATTCCTCCTGTATTCTCCAAAGAGAGGAGGATTTTTATAGGGGTATCACGCAAAGCATTTTGCAGGGCAATAAATGAAAAAGATCTATTTAACATAAAATAATCAAAGATTTGCACATTCGCTCTTTAAAAAGAAGGAATTTGTTTTTTGAAAGAGAAGATAGTGTAATGGGACTTTTGAATGGAGGATGAATGAATGGCTAATGAGACAACTGTAAAGAAACTGCCAGCAAGGAATGAGATTTCACCAGAAGATACCTGGCGTTTGGAGGATATTTTCCCTTCTGATGAGGAATGGGACAAGGAATATAATGATGTGCAGAAGCTGATCCCTAATGCAGGCAAGTATCAAGGCAGGCTTGGGGAAAGTGCTGAAACATTATATGAAGCGCTGCAGTTCCAAGATCATTTACTCTCGCGCCTTGGGAAGCTTTATACATATGCCCATATGCGTTATGACCAGGATACAACGAACTCATTTTATCAGGGCCAGGACGACAAAATCAAAAATTTATATTCGGAAGCTGCAAGTGCACTCGCGTTTATTGTTCCTGAATTGCTGGCTGAAGATGAAGAGAAGATTGCCGGGTTTTTAGAGGAAAAAACGGAGCTGCAATTATATAAACATTCGCTTGAGGAAATTAATCTTCAAAGGCCTCATGTATTATCTGCTGAGCAGGAATCCCTGCTTGCCCAGGCTTCCGAGGTGCTTGGGGCTTCAAGCAATACATTTGGCATGCTGAATAATGCTGATTTGGAGTTTCCATCCATTAAAGATGAAAATGGTGAAGAGGTAGAAATCACTCATGGACGGTTCATCCGTTTTCTCGAAAGTGATGAGCAGCGTGTGCGCCATGATGCTTTCAAAGCGGTATATGAGACTTATGGGAAGTTTCGCAATACATTCGCAAGTACTCTAAGCGGGAATGTGAAAAAGGATAATTTCAATGCAAAGATCCGGAATTATGAATCTGCGCGCCATGCTGCCCTATCTGCGAACAATATTCCTGAAAGTGTTTATGAAAATTTAGTCAATACCATTAATGATAATCTGCATTTGCTTCATCGATATGTCAAACTCCGCAAGAAGGTTCTTGGGGTCGAGGAGCTTCATATGTATGACCTTTACACTCCTTTGGTGAAGGAAGTAAAAATGGAAATCCCCTACAATGAAGCAAAGGATCTCATCTTAAAAGGACTGAAGCCGCTTGGCGAGGACTATTTGAAAATTTTAAATGAGGGCTTTGAAAATCGCTGGGTAGATGTTCATGAGAATAAGGGCAAAAGAAGCGGTGCTTATTCATCTGGAACATATGGCACTAATCCATATATACTGATGAACTGGCAGGACAATGTGAACAATCTATTTACCCTTGCTCACGAATTTGGGCATTCTGTTCACAGCTATTACACAAGAAAATACCAGCCATATCCATATGGAAATTACTCAATTTTTGTCGCAGAGGTTGCATCCACATGTAATGAGGCCCTCTTAAATGATCATCTGCTTAAAACAATAGATGATGATAAGAAGCGTTTGTATTTGTTGAATCATTATCTTGAAGGCTTTAGGGGTACTGTTTTCCGCCAGACAATGTTTGCAGAGTTTGAACATCTCATCCATCAAAAGGCGCAAAACAATGAAGCTTTGACTGCAGATTCATTGACGAAAGCATATTATGAACTCAATAAGAAATATTTTGGGGAAGAAGAGATCGTGATTGATGAGGAAATCGGTCTGGAATGGTCCAGAATCCCGCATTTCTACTATAATTATTATGTTTATCAATATGCAACAGGCTTCAGTGCGGCAACGGCATTAAGCAAGCAAATTCTTCAGGAAGGGCAGCCTGCTGTTGACAGATATATTGAATTCCTGAAATCCGGCAGCTCAGATTATCCGATTGAGGTGTTAAAGAAAGCCGGTGTTGATATGACAAGCAGCAAGCCGATTGAAGATGCCTGCAAAGTATTTGAAGAAAAGCTTAACGAAATGGAAAGCCTGCTTTCTTAAATAGAAAAGTGGAAGCGCCATGCCCGCCTACACCTTGAGGGGGGCATGGCGCTAGACAGTACATAAAAGGTGCCTGGCGTTTCTCGGGCACCTTTTATGTATTGTTCAAAACCCCTTAAATCTCCTTCGGTCATTCAAATATAAAAATAAAATCAGGAGAGAAATAAATAAAATAGGTGAAGTGATGAAAATGGGGATAAGTTTCATCAATCCGAGAATATTTAAAATAAAGGAGAGCAAGATGAGCAGCAGCATCAATAATACAGGCAGTTTTTTCATATTGCATTCTCCTCCTGGCCAAGGTTTACATCCGTATTATTTTATGCGGTTGTCCAGAAAGTGATGACTTGATTTTGACAATATTGTGAAAAAAGGCACAAACTCATTGTCATTTTCTTTCACATCATGATATATTACAGATGTGAAGTTGATCACATGCAAACATTTACCCCTTTTGTTTGGAAGTGAAAAATTTCTCCCATCCCCTTTGTTTGTATAAAAACCCTGAAAAAGCCGTGCAAATGAAGTGCATGGTTTTTTTCAGCGAAAAAATAAAGCTGTGCATATTGCACAGCTTTACATTACCCTGAATATCTCCAGAAATTACCGTATTTTGCAGGTACATACTCAGCTATTTGCTTTAGTTGAAGCTTTTTCATTTCCCTGTTCACTTCGCTGTCCGACATATTATATACAACTGAGATCTCCTTGCTGGCCACTAGCTTAAAGTATTTTAAGAAATATTCAAGGGGCGGAAGAGGAGCACGCTCAGGTTTAGCAGGAAGCATTTCCTCTAAAATCTGTTCATAAATTTCATATGGATAGTATCCAGTGACTTTGATGCCTTCATCTTCAATATTTTCATTAAAAAAGACAAGAGTGGGTATTTCTTGGACATCCATTTCAGAAGTAATTTTTAAATCGCATTGAAAAGCCTTTGCTGCACTATCTGAATGAATATCAGAAACAAATTCTACTACATCCAGACCGACTTCCTTAGCACAATCCTTTAGCACTTCAAAATGAGACACATTCTGCTTTTCAAGAAATAAGACCTCCTGAAGCTTGCGTAAAAATCTGATGCCAGCTTTTCTCCCTTGCAATTCCGCAGCTTTAATTGCAACCGAAGCCAGGTGCGGGGAAGAAATCGGATTTTCGAACCAGACGTTCCCGTCACATGACATTCCAGAGCGGCTTGCTGTTTTCTCCCATAAATCAGCAATGTTTTCGTAGTTTTGCCTTTTCCCCATATTTAACGTTGCCAGCCTGCCGCTTAATACATGCTTTATGGAAAAATAGCGGCCGTATTCAATCAGGAGCTTTTTTAAGATTGGCTCCAAAGCCCAGCATTCTGGGCAAAGGGGATCAACAAACATATAGACTTCTACGGGCTTTTTTTCACTGCCGTGGCAATGTGGAGATGTAAGCTTGTTTTCATTGGATTCTGGCTTATTCACGAGCTTTCACCTTTCACGCCGTTTTCAGGTGTATTGATCATATGCTGGGCAGTGAGTACAAGCCTTGCAAAAAAGTCTTCTCTCAAGCGGCCTTCCAGCCTAATTTCGTCCATTGCTTCATTCATGCATAAAAGCCAGGCCTTTGCCCGCGTTTCCGTTATGGGAAAAGGCATGTGCCGCGCCCGAAGCATCGGATGTCCATGTTCTGAAGTATATAAAGGAGGTCCCCCTAAATACTGCGTCATAAACTGCTTTTGTTTTCTGGCTGTCTCTGTCAGGTCATCTGGAAAAATAGGAACGAGATCAGGATGTTGTCCTACGCGCCGGTAAAAAGCGTCAATTAGATGGTGAAGTTTTTCCTCACCAATAGCGTCGAAGGGAGTGTGCATTTTCTCGGCCATATTTAAAACTCCTTTTATGAGTTAATTCGTTTGTAAAAAAATCTTCCTATTTAATATTGAGTGGTGTGATCTCTTTATATTCTATCAATGAGGGATTTATATCTCAAACAAATAGCTTACTGAGCCCTTTTGACTATAGTATGGATTAAGCACATGCCGTCAATCCGGAACATTTGCTGAAAAGGTATTGAAAAAGCCGCCCGGTAAATTCGGGCGGCTGAAATAAGCCTTAAGCCATAAACGATGAGGTAACTTTCTTTATGTAATTCAGTGTTTCTCTAAAAGGCGGGACTCCTCCGTATTTATCTACATTTCCAGGTCCGGCATTATAGGCAGCCAATGCAAGTTCAACATTATCCCCATACCTGTCCATCATTTGCCGTAAATATTTGACTCCGGCAAAAATGTTCTCTGCAGGGTCGAAGATATTTTTAACGCCGAGCCCCTTGGCTGTATCAGGCATAAGCTGCATCAACCCGGAAGCACCTGCATGGCTTACTGCATTCGGATTGAAGTTTGATTCCTGTTTAATGACTGACTTAATCAGATTAACTGGTACATTAAACAGATCTGATGCTTTTTGAATCAGATCATCAAAATCACTTTTTGAAGTTTTGGCAAATTTGGTTAGTTTTAGGGGGGGAAGAGCTGCAGCTGTATGGGTATCTGTTTGTAAAGCGCTAATATAAGGTTCCAGAGACGCAACTGCTCCAAGTCCACCTGTGACTTGATGAGATGAACCGGGACTTTCCGGAACTAACCCGGCCAATAGCTCTTGAAACAGAGGATTTGAAGTGTTCGTTTGCTTAGAACTATTAAATCCTTGCAGTGCCTGCAGCTCCATCAATATTTTTAACTGATCTACGTTCATTATATTGCTCCTTGGCAAAAGCTGTAATTCTATTAAGCCTTTTGCTGTCTGTATTTTTCGTTATAAAATCTCTTAATTTTATTTTCGGTCTTCCTGACAGGAATGTTAAGCTGTTTAAGCAAATTTAGAAAAGTCAATTCACCTTCATTCCTGTTATCCACTTCATATTCTAACTCAAAATCTTCCTTATTTAAATAGCTGCTGTGATCAAGAACAGCCAAACCTTTCATGTACTCCTTTTCGGCACGTTTTGTTGCGAGAGTACCAAAGTATTGAAGTCTATCTGTCTTTATGCCCAGCTTTTCTATGGATATTATTATCTGTTCTTTGGGAATTTTTCCAGTCTGGATCATCTCTGCAGCTTCGGACTCAGTAATGTTTTCATTAGTCTCTAAAAGCCCTTCAGGGTGGGGCTGTTTAAGCGTCAATTCAAATGAGCCGTTTTTCTGCCTAATCCTTAAGGCACTCCCTTTAGACTTCAATAAAAAATCCGGTGTATCAAAGTAATGATTCTCCTGTTCAGAAAAATCCTCGCTTCTTAAGTAAAAAAAATCTATTAATGAGGAAAACTCTTCACTGGTCAGCATGTTTTTAAATTCAATTTCAATATTTTTGTTAGACAAGCCTCTACACCTCAGCTATTAGTAATTTCCTGTATTATCTCCTTAATTAGCATGGACTTCAATCTTTGAAGTTTTTTTTATTATTGTGATAAAGTCAATCAGGGGAGACTCAACTATCGGGGCGCAGGACTGTGGCTATGAAAATTGAATCAGGGGTTTTACTGTCCATAAAATCTGCGATAGAATAGGTAATGACAATGGAGGTAGAAAAATGAAACAGAAACTTACAGTTTTAAATGCAGAATGGATTGAAAATGAATTAATTTTGGAAATAGAAGCTGGAACAGTCTCAGGCTTAACAGCCATGCGGCAAATATTGGCTGATTCCGACAACCTTTCATTTATTTACATAGCAGAACAAAATGATGATTATACATATATTTCCCTTCCGGAAACAGTCTGGACGGAACTTAAAAAGGCACTTGATGGCCAGATGCGTGTTTTTGCTTCTGATCGTAATCATGATCGTATTGAACTGGCAGGCTTTCATGAGGAATTAGGAGATTTAATAGAAAATATCCGTGGGAACAGCAATTATGGTAATGAAATGGTAGAAAAAGTAGAGAACATATTTTAATTAATGTTTAAATTACGAAAAACTTGGATAAAGAGATAGGCTGTGTTACCCCCTCTCGAAGTCGGGGGTAGTCGAGGCGCTTGCGCTTTTCTAACTTCGGATATTTGGTGGTGTTGCAGGTGAAGCATTGGGATTTATTTTTGGCGCCATATAAGCAGGCGGTCGAAGAATTAAAAGTAAAGCTTAAAGGCATGAGAAGCCAATTTGAAATGGATTCTACCCATTCTCCGATTGAATTTGTTACTGGGAGGGTAAAGCCAATTGCAAGCATTCTTGATAAGGCAAACCAAAAAGGCATTCCTCTCGACAAATTGGAATCTGAAATGCAGGATATTGCCGGTGTTAGAATGATGTGCCAATTTGTAGATGATATTAAGAGAGTGGTTGAGCTATTAAGAAAAAGAAATGATTTTGAAATTGTTGAAGAAAGAGACTACATATCTCATAAAAAAGCAAGTGGTTACCGCTCTTACCATGTCGTGATCCGCTATCCTGTTCAGACAATAAAAGGAGAGAAGAAAATTCTCGCAGAGATTCAAATCAGAACACTTGCCATGAATTTCTGGGCCACGGTTGAACATTCCTTAAATTATAAATATAAGGGCCAATTCCCTGAGGATATTCAAATGAGGCTCCAGAGAGCGGCAGAGGCTGCTTTCAGGCTGGATGAAGAAATGTCACTCATTCGCGGTGAAATTCAGGATGCACAGGCATTCTTTACAAGGAAAAAGGAAAAGCAGCAAAAGGGAGAAAACTAACGTATAAAAGAGGAGCTTGGATAAGATGAAATTTGCCATTACCTCAAAAGGAGATTCAAAATCTAATACACTCATGCACAAAATGAGAACCTATTTATTGGACTTCGAGCTTACATATGATGAAGAAGAGCCTGATATTGTCATATCGGTAGGCGGGGATGGCACTTTACTTTATGCCTTTCACCGATACAGCAGCCGTCTGGACAAGACCGCGTTTGTGGGTATACATACAGGCCACCTTGGGTTTTATGCAGACTGGGTGCCGGAGGAAATCGAAAAGCTTGTCATTGCAATTGCCAAAACCCCATATCAAGTGATTGAATATCCGCTCCTGGAAGTAATTATCCGCTACCAGCATGGCGGCAAAGAAACCCGTTATCTTGCATTGAATGAATCAACAGTTAAAGCGGTGGAAGGTACTTTAGTAATGGATGTGGAAATACGCGGCCAGCATTTTGAAAGGTTTCGGGGAGATGGCCTTTGTGTTTCTACACCATCTGGAAGTACAGCTTATAATAAGGCGCTGGGGGGTGCCATCCTGCATCCATCCTTGCCTGCCATCCAGCTTGCTGAAATGGCTTCCATCAATAACAAGGTATTCCGTACAGTTGGCTCTCCGCTCGTATTGCCGGCACACCATACATGCATGCTTAAGCCTGTGAATGAACCGGATTTTCAAATTACCATTGATCATTTGACTCTTCTTCATAAAGATGTAAAATCAATACAATTCAGAGTGGCAGATGAGAAAATCCGTTTTGCCAGGTTCAGGCCATTCCCATTCTGGAAAAGAGTTCACGATTCATTTGTTGCTGATTGATAAAGGAACCCTGCAGTTTTTAGAATCACTTATTTTAATAATCCCGTTACTTCTTATAGAACAGGAGCCAATTGCTCATGGAGCGTTTTAAATTACAATGGAAAATTACTGCCCCGCAGGCGGGCTCGTTAATCAGGGAATTTTTAAAAGAGAATGATATTTCTAAAACTGCACTTACTGACATAAAGTTTGCTGGCGGCTTCATTAAAGTGAACAATGTGGAAGTCAATGTCCGCTATGAGTTAAAGGAAGGAGATATCCTTCAGGTTGGTTTTCCGGAAGAAGTTCCCAGTGAAGGCATGAAGGGTGAAGACTTGCCCCTTGATATTCATTATGAAGATGATTATCTTCTTGTAGTAAATAAACCGGCAGGTGTTAGTACCATTCCTTCGAGAGAACATCCTTCGGGAAGTTTGGCTAATCGGCTGATTGGATACTATCAGCGAATAGGCTTAAAGTCTGCAGCACATATCGTGACTCGACTGGATCGAGATACTTCCGGCTTGGTTTTAATTGCGAAACACAGGCATGTGCATCATTTGCTTAGCCAGCAGCAGCGCTTCCGTAATATCCAGCGCACTTATGAAGCCTTTGCAGAAGGGGCAGTCATCTGGGATGCTGGTACTATAGAACAGCCGATTGCGAGAAAAAAAGACAGTATTATTGAGCGGGAAGTTAGTGAGGAAGGTCAATACGCATGTACTCATTATCAGGTAATCAGCCGCCGCAAAGAATTTACTCATGTAAAATTAAAGCTTGAAACTGGCAGAACTCATCAGATCAGAGTCCATTTGGCCTGGCTTGGTTATCCTCTTGCGGGTGATGAATTGTATGGAGGCACAAGACAGATTATCAGGAGGCAGGCACTGCACTGCTGCAGCCTTTCCTTCAATCATCCCTTTCTGCACAGAACCCTTTTGTTTGAACAGAAGCTACCAGAAGATATGAATTGCCTATTATAAAAGCCGGCATTAACATTTGCCGGCTTTTTGGATTAATTCTTCCTAAATTTTTCTTCCACATAAGGCATGCCTGACTGGACTGACATGAATTCCATTTCAGGATATCTAAGTGCAGTTAATTTATTGCCAAAAACAGCACCTGTATCAATATTAAAGGTGTTATTGATTTTCCTGACTTCCTTTACAGGAGTATGCCCATAGACAACTGCTGCCTTACCCTCATACTGTTTAGCCCAATCCCGTCTTACAGGTGTACCGTCAGGATTTTTTTCTCCAGTTATATCTCCGTAAAGAACAAACGTTTTAACTTTGGATGAATGTTTCCCAATATAGCTTTCCTTAATTCCAGCATGGGCGATTACCAGTTTATTGTTGTCGAGTACATGGTATAGCGGTGAATTTTCATATAATTCAATAAATTTTCTTTTAATTTCCTTTTGTGATTGCGGGTCAAGCTGCTCATATTCAGCTGCTGTGGTTTCCAGGCCATGTGTAATTTGAACTTTATTTCCTAAAAAGAAGCGGTATAGTTTATTGCAATGATTGCCCGGGACATAGTGTGCCAGGTCATTTGCGACAAGGTTATATACTGCATCGATGACTGCCAGAGATTCTGGTCCTCTGTCTGTTAAGTCTCCTACAAAGGCAAGTTTTCTATTACTTGGGTGTACAGGAAATCCCCTCTTCCAGCAATAGCCCATTTCCAATGTCAGCTGTTTAAATTCAGCAAAGCAGCCATGAATATCACCAATAATATCAAGTCTCATAATTAGGCTCCTTTAATAGTTCTACTGTTATGATATCAATTTTCATAATATTTATCATGACGCTCCATTTTTCAAGCTGAAGAGAAAGCTTGGACGGTTTTAAGTTCAAGGAATGGGAAAATTAAAAATAAGAAAAATTCTTCATTAACGTTCATCTGATCTTATGGTTGTTCAGAGACGACAAAAAAACAAAGATTTGCTAGTATAGTGAAGTACGTTTTCCTGTTATGCGTTTTAATGGGCAAAGAGCTTGTGGTTTGTGCAGGCAATATCAATTCCACAGCTAGAATGAATTTGTCCCCATTTTCTCAGAATTCCTGTGCTGGGGATAACATTCCAAAAGGATGGTTTCATTGTATGAGAGGAGGTAAATTCTTATGGAAGATCACGCAGAGGAAAAGTCTGATTCCCACATCAATGCCGGTCTTTTAATCCAATCTTTACAAAATGAAGAAATTGATATCTTCAGGAATGAATTTCTTGATATGCACCCTTATGATCAGGCTTCATTTTTTAAAGATCTGGATGAGGACATCCGGGCAAAAATTTATCTATATCTCTCTCCGGAAGAAATGGCAGCTCTATTTGAAAATCTGGAGATTGAGGAAGAAGAATATAAAGACGTCCTAGCTGAGATGAATCCCCACTATGCTGCGGATATGCTTTCAGAAATGTATGCCGATGATGCCGTTGATGTGTTAAATGAACTTGACAAAGACCAGGTTGTCAGCTATTTGACAATTATGGATGATGAATCGGCAAAAGAAATTAAGGATTTGCTTCATTACGAAGAATATACAGCAGGAAGTATCATGACGACGGAATTTGTCTCTCTGTCAGCCAATCAGACGGTTCGTTCTGCTATGTATATCCTGAAAAATGAAGCTCCAAGGGCGGAAACCATTTATTATGTGTACGTTGTTAATGACGAGAAGAAACTTATTGGCGTTATTTCATTAAGGGATTTAATAGTAAGTGATGATGATACGATGATTTCGGAAATTACAAATGACAGAGTAGTTTCCGTATCAGTTGGCGAAGATCAGGAAGAGGTCGCAAGAAAAATTAAAGACTATAACTTCCTTGCCGTTCCGGTTGTAGATTTTCAAAACCATTTGCTGGGTATTATTACAGTTGATGATGTTATGGATGTTATGGAAGAAGAAGCATCTGATGATTACTCTAAATTGGCTGCTGTATCGGATATGGATCATATTGACCGGAATCCAGTTTCTGCAGCGCGTAAACGGCTTCCCTGGCTTATCATCCTGTTGTTTTTAGGTATGTTAACTGCAAGCCTTATCGGAAGATTTGAGGATACATTGGATAAGGTTGCGATTCTGGCTGTTTTCATTCCTCTTATTGCAGGGATGGCAGGAAATACAGGGACTCAGGCGTTGGCCGTTGCTGTCCGGGGTATTGCTACAGGAGACCTGGAGAAAGAAAATAAGTGGAAACTGGTGATAAGGGAAGCCGGGACTGGGTTAATTAATGGAGGCATTTGCGGTATTCTTGTTACTTTCATTGTTTACTTCTGGAAGGGAAACTTCTTTCTTGGTGTTTTAGTTGGCGTTTCAATTTTGTTTACATTAATAGTAGCCACTCTTGCCGGTGCGCTGATCCCTCTGCTTATGCACAGGATGAAAATTGACCCGGCTGTAGCATCAGGTCCATTTATTACAACTATTAATGATCTAATCAGTATTTTAATTTATTTTGGAATGGCGACATTATTTATGAGCTACTTAACAGGCTAAGGAGGTTATTTTATGGAACATGGGGCATCGGTAGCATCACTGGTCATTGTTATATTGGCAGCTTTTATCACGCCCATTTTGCTGCACCGGCTGAAAATTAATTTCATCCCTGTAGTGGTTGCAGAAATTCTTATTGGTTTGATTATCGGTAAGAGCGGTTTTGATATCGTGCATGAAGATATGTGGCTGGAAACTCTTTCAACTCTTGGATTTATATTTCTGATGTTCCTGAGTGGTCTGGAAATTGACTTCACAGCTTTTTCTTCTGCAAAGAAGAGAGAAAAGCTCCCAAGCGGGAAGCTTGAGCCAAACTCTTTTGCTGTTTCTTCCATTGTATTTATAGGAATATTTCTGGTTTCATTGGGTCTATCACATTTATTTGTCTGGGCAGGATTCATTGATAATGCTTTTTTAATGACTTTAATTATTTCGACCATCTCTCTGGGAGTTGTGGTTCCTACACTTAAGGAAGCGCATTTAATGAAAACAGGTATAGGGCAAATCATTCTGCTGATTGCCGTTATTGCAGATTTGGCTACGATGATTCTGCTGGCTGTGTTTGTTTCATTAAATGATACAGGCGGAGGGAATACCTGGCTGCTTCTCGTCTTATTTGGCGTAGGTGTATTGCTTTATTTCCTGGGAAGAAGGTTCAAAAACCTAAATTTCCTTGAAGCGATGTCTACAGGGACTGTTCAGATTGGAACAAGAGCAGTATTTGCTCTGATCATTTTCCTTGTGGCATTATCAGAAACAGTTGGGGCAGAGAATATATTAGGTGCGTTCCTGGCCGGGGTTCTTGTATCATTGCTGGCACCAAATCAGGAAATGATTCATAAGCTGGATTCTTTTGGATATGGATTCCTCATCCCGATTTTCTTTGTGATGGTAGGGGTTGATCTGAACGTATGGTCATTGTTTGGGGATCCCAAGATGCTCATGCTTATTCCATTGCTGCTGATTGCTCTACTGCTCTCAAAACTGATCCCGATTTATATTTTAAAAAGATGGTATGACATCAAAACGGTTATTGCCTCGGGTTTCTTGTTAACTTCAACTCTTTCACTTGTTATTGCTGCAGCAACGATAGGTGAAAGAATGGACGTCATAACCGCAGAAATGAGCGGAACATTGATCTTGGTTGCTGTCATTACAAGTATATTTACTCCTGTAGTCTTTAAAAAGCTATTCCCTCAGGAAGCGGCAGAAGAGAAAAAGCTTAAAGTGTCCTTCATTGGTGCAAATCAGATGACTATGCCAATCTATAATGAACTTAAGTCATCCCTTTACGAACCAGCTTTGTATCATAAAAAGCAGGAAAAGGCGGAAAAGCAGATAGCTGACTCTTTGTTTGATATCATTGAAATTGAGGAGTTTGATATTGAAAATTTTGAAGGTACAGAAGCATTTAATTCAGATATTGTAGTAATCTCCACAGGTGATGAAGAGACAAATGCCACATTATCCATTGCTTTTAAAGAAAAGGGAGTGGATCGTGTCATTTGCCGGATGGAAAGCCCTGATATGGAAGAAACTCTACGGGAACATGATATTGAGCTATTTTCAACCATTCTTTCGTCTAAGGCGCTGCTTCGTGCTTTAATCGAGTCACCAAGTGTGGTGAACATTTTAACGAACCAGGAGACAGCTTTATATGAGATCCGATTAAAGAATGAGCAGTTTGAAGGCATGATGCTTCGGCGATTCCCTTTTACAGGGGATGTAATTTTCGTACGCATATTTAGAGGAAAAGATTCAATTGTTCCGCACGGTGATACTGAACTGCATGTCAATGACCGCCTGATTGTTACGGGATCTAAGGAATACGTTGATGAATTAAAAAGGGAACTTGAATTTTGTGAATGGTGTTAGGGCTGCCTGACATCTGTCTTGCCGAAAAAGTTCTGCTTTTAGAGCAGGATTTTTTCGGCTTTTCTTTTCAGATGAATTGATGTACAATTAGTACTAGGTACTAATAACATGTAATAATAAATCAGGAGGATTTTAAAATGACTCTTTCACTAAATGGAAAAACATTCGTTGTAATGGGTGTGGCAAATAAAAGAAGTATTGCATGGGGAATTGCCAAATCACTTCATGATGCTGGTGCCCGCTTAATCTTTACATATGCGGGAGAAAGACTTGAGAAAAGTGTGCGTGAATTGGCAGACTCACTGGAGGATGTACAGTCATTAGTTCTTCCTTGTGATGTAACAAGTGATGAAGATATCGCGAAATGCTTTGGCACGATTAAGGAAGAAGCTGGTGTAATTCATGGAATTGCCCACTGCATCGCCTTTGCCCATAAAGAAGAACTTCAGGGAGAATATATGAACACGACAAGAGACGGGTTTCTATTAGCTCACAATATCAGCTCTTATTCACTAACTGCAATTGCCAAGGAGGCAAAAGGATTAATGACAGAAGGCGGAAGCATTGTGACTCTCACATACCTTGGCGGTGAAAAGGTTGTGAAAAATTATAATGTTATGGGTGTAGCAAAAGCCTCTCTTGATGCAAGTGTCAAATATTTAGCCAACGACCTTGGTAAGGATGGAATTCGGGTTAATTCCATTTCAGCAGGTCCAATCAGGACTCTTTCTGCAAAAGGGATCAGCGAATTTAATTCTATCCTGAAAGAAATTGAAGAACGGGCTCCTCTCCGTAAAACAACTACTCCGGAAGAAGTAGGGGATACAGCATTATTCTTATTCAGCAGCCTGTCACGCGGAATTACCGGGGAAAATATCCATGTGGATTCCGGTTATCATATACTCTAATAGAAATTGCCTGCTCTAATGTGAGCGGGCTTTTTTTATTTACATCAGAAACGAAAGCCCATCTTCTGCATACATATAATACGATGAAACATTAAGATTGCGGAGGTGTGCAAAAAAATGGCTGAGAAAAAAGAGAAGGAACCATTATTTTATATACAGCAGCCGAGTTTTAAATTTCCAGAGACGAAGATGCAAACAGTCTATTCCAGCAGAAAAGCAGAGCTGGAGCGCAAACAGGAACAAAAAGGCAGTGTAACGGAACCCGCGAAAACAATAAATGACCAGACGGAGTCCGATGAAAAGATCGAAAATATGACCGAAGTAAAGGTGCAGGCAGCTATTGAAGAATTTGAATCAGGCAGGGAAGAGAAAAAAGAAAGTGCATCCTTTGCTTTCACCACTGAAAAAAGAAAGCCTGCTTTCAATCGTGTAAAAAGTTTTAAGGAAATGGATACGCTTGAGCGCCTGGAATACTTAATTGAATTCCCTAAACAGCTCCCGCCCATACCATGTATATTTGAAACCGGCGATAAGGCTATAAGGGGATTTTTGGTTTCAAGAAATGAAGAATGCATCGAGGTTAAGCTGTTTGATGATACAATCGAACAATTAAATCTTCAATCTTTAAATGCAGTAAAAATGATTGGTCTAAGACGGTAAAACTGGATGCTTGAGAATGTCGGCCGAAAAATAGCCAGCCGAATGGTCGGCTGGCCTCTTTTAATTAGTCTTCACAGATATCCAGGTCAACATCTGCAATACATTGAACAGCGCAGAAGCATGTTAAATCAACAGTTACGCAGTCATCAGTGGCTAAGAAATAGTCTACCTCACAAACTTTCTTCAAGTCTATGCAGCAATCATCAGCCAGGTTGACTACTTTGTCACGACCTTCTTTCCTATTTACTGGAAGAAGTACTCGGAGCACGGCACAGCAATTATCGAAAACTTCTTCTACTCTGAAGAAGATGGATACGCATGCACAGTCATCTCCTTTAAAGAATGCATGGAATGGTGTACCATCTGCTGTCTTTAGTGTGAAGACTCGAGTATCCGGACGCTTATGACGGCGTTTGCTTGAAGGTGATATCGCTCCAAGCGGCTCCAGGAAACAGTTTGAAGGGCATTCGCACACATCTTCTGCGTTATCTTGAATATCTTTTATAGCACGAACTACTTCACATACACAGCTTTTGCCTTTGAAGTCGTCTTTTTTTCCACAACCCATTTTTGTTTTCCTCCTTGTTTGTTTCTTGTGGTCTACACTACTAACATATTGCTGGCGGGCCCTTTGGGATACGGACAAACGCCTTATTTTCAAAAAAATAGGCTATTTTTAAAATTGAGGTGAAAACATGGATATATCAGCTATGGAACTGTTGATTCTCTCACTTGCGAGCTTCAGGCTGACAAGATTAATGGTATACGATAAAATAACTGAGTTTTTGCGCAAGCCTTTCCTTAAAGAAGTAGAAGAAAAAAATCAAGTTGGAGAAACTGAGATATATTTGGTGGTAAGAGAAGGAAGAATTCGGGGATTTTTCGGGGAGCTTTTAAGCTGTTACTGGTGTACAGGGGTTTGGAGTGCCATATTTATATATGCTGTATATTACTTTTATGCATCCTGGTCAGCTCCAATACTGATGATTTTGGCAGTTGCCGGACTTGCAGCTATTATCGAATCCCTGGTGCAAAAATTAATAAATTAGCATATAACTTTTTGTACAATCGCGTAGGCATTTGTTTTACACAAGCATTGAGGCTCAGCATAAATTAAATAGAGGAAATTATTGATTAATGGAGGGCCTCATCAATGCTAAATGATTATAAAAATCAGCAAACGGAAAAATCACAGCCTGTCAGCAAGAAAAAGAAAAAGGGATGCGGATGCGGAAAAAAAACGAAGAAAGCTCAATAGCCGGATATACCGGCTTTTTTTATTGTTTAATTTCTGGAAAAAATAGGATGGATAGTGGTGTAAATAAATCCAAAACAATTCGAGGACAATATAATTAAAGATTCTACATAGGAAGGGACTATTATGAAAAAAAGACTTTTATCATTTATTGCATTTTCACTTATCTTATTATCAGGCTGCAGCGGAGACGGAAAGGTGACGGAAAGCGACCTTGCGCTCCTCAAAACGACTAATCCCCCTGCCGTATTAATTGATAAAAATACAAAGGGAAATTTGGATTTAGTTGAAAATATTGAGCATGATGTCGAAAAAATGAAAGAACTTTATGATGTTGCAGTGGTCAAAAGCAATGGGGATACACTTGTTGCTTATAAAGTGAAGCACTTGCAGCGATTCCACATGAAAAAAATTGAAAAGAAAATGACAAAAATGCTTGAGGAAAAATACCCTGATGAGAACTTCATTGTTTCAAGCGATTATAAAATCTTTATTGAGGCAGTAGAACTCCAGGAAAAAATGAAAGATCCCGATTTTACAGACAAAAAGGCTAAAAAGAAACTTGATAAAATCATTAAGCTTAAAAATGAAATGACATAGGAAGGGAGAAGGGGTATGAGTAAAAAAGCAAATAAAACACCTGAACAGCAGCAATATGAGCAGCTTGAGCAAAAACATGAGCTGAAGCGCCCGGTCTTGAAAAATTGTATTCGTGCTTTCTGGGTAGGAGGGCTTATCTGTGTAGTCGGACAGGCAATCACTTATTTTTATATCTACTTTTTTAACTTCACGGAACAGACAGCTGGAAATCCAACAGTTGCTACCATGATTTTTATCTCCATGCTGCTGACAGGTTTTGGCGTTTATGACCGATTGGGCCAGTTTGGCGGAGCAGGCAGCGCAGTTCCTGTAACTGGTTTTGGAAATGCTGTGATTTCAGCGGCTATTGAGCATCGTACGGAAGGTTTTGTGCTGGGAGTAGGCGGGAACATGTTCAAGCTTGCTGGGTCGGTTATTCTATTTGGTGTGTTTTCGGCTTTTGTAGTGGCCCTGATTAAAACGTTATTAATTATTTGGGGGGTAATTTAATGCTAAAGGGAAAACAATCTTGGGTCTTTCAAAACCGCCCGGTAATTACAGCTGCTGGTGTATCCGGCGGGCCATTTGAGGCAAACGGCAACCTGTCAGAGGATTTTGATGTTCTTCATGATGATTTATGGATGGGTGAAGACTCTTATGAAAAAGCACACCGAATCCTTTTGGAAGAGGCGGGACAGACGGCCTTAAATAAGGCAAATATCCAAAAGGAGGATGTTCAGTTTTATATTGCCGGGGATTTAATTAATCAGATCACACCTTCAAGTTTAAGTGCAAGAACGATTCAAATCCCGTATTTCGGGATTTTCGGAGCTTGTTCAACTTCAATGGAAGGACTTGCGCTCGCATCCTTTATTGTTAATTACCAAGGTGCTGATTACGTTTTGACAGGTGCTTCCAGTCATAATGCCGCTGTTGAAAAACAATTCAGATACCCGACAGAATATGGAGGCCAAAAGCCCCCAACAGCCCAATGGACAGTAACTGGTGCAGGTGCGGCTCTGATTTCAGCGAAAGGAGTTGGTTCAAATATGCCGGTTACCACTTCTGCCACAATCGGCAAAGTTATCGATATGGGACTGACAGACCCTTTTAATATGGGAGGAGCCATGGCGCCTGCAGCAGCAGATACCATTACTGCACACTTCAAAGACATGCAGCTGGATCCATCGCATTACGATTTGATCGTCACAGGGGACCTGGGGAGAATTGGTCAGGAAACCGCTTATGAACTGCTCACAAATAATGGATTGAAAATAGACAGAGAGAAATTTAAGGATTGCGGTTTAATGATTTATAAAGATGATCAGCCAGTCCAAGCTGGAGGAAGCGGTGCAGGATGCTCGGCTGCTGTCCTTTATGGACATCTATTGAATCGAATGAAACAGGGGACTTATAGGAGAATTCTTGTCGTCGCTACGGGTGCACTATTATCCCCATTGACATTCCAGCAAAATGAGAGCATCCCTTGTATTGCTCATGCTGTTTCTATCGAAATGACTTAAAGGAGGAATTTGTATGCTGCCTATGTTTTTCTGGGCTTTTGTAATTGGAGGCCTATTTTGCGTATTTGGCCAGCTAATGTTTGATGTTTTTAAGCTAACACCTGGCCATACATTAAGTCTTTTGGTTGTAATAGGAGCTGTTCTTGATGGAGTTGGACTCTATGAACCACTTGCAGACTTTGCGGGAGCCGGCGCGACGATCCCCATAACCAGCTTTGGGAATTCCCTTGTCCATGGAGCCCTTCAGGAAGCTGATCAGCATGGGCTTGTCGGTGTATTGACCGGAATGTTTGAAGTAACGAGCTCCGGTATTTCAGCTGCGATAATCTTCGGATTTATCGGTGCCCTTATTTTCAAGCCAAAAGGCTAAGTGGCATTAGATATAAAAAATTTACACAAGAATGATCTTCAAGTTAATTAAAAACAAGCCCTTATTACAATTTGACCGAATAAACCAAGCCTGCCTTGGGAGCTTGCCCATACCCCCTGCTTAATTAACACATATGTTGTAGGGAGAAATCTAAGTGAGGTGAGAGGCATGGGCTATGGCTATGGAGGCTGCGGATATGGCGGGGGCTATGGAAATACGTTTGTTCTGATCGTTGTTCTTTTCATTTTACTCATTATCGTCGGAGCAAGTTTCTACAATTAGATTTACACAGGCTGACTCAGAACCGGCAGCAGGTTTTGTGTTGGCTTTTTTGCATATATGGTACATAAATTATTAATACATTTCACGTTTTCCGCCTACCTTCATAAGATATAAAGGAGTAAATGAAGGAGCGTGAGTGTTCAGGATGGATAATAACTTTTTTAAAAACCTTGAAAAGAAAACAGGCGTAAATATGAAGGATGTTTTTGAACTGGCCGGCTCTTTGCAGAATGCAAATTTTAAAGATGAAAAAACAGTGCGAAATGTAATCAAGAGGGTTTCGCAAATTGCTAACAAACCCGTTTCCAAGGATACGGAAGACAAGATTGTGAAATCGATCGTTGCTGATGGAAAACAGCTTGACTTTAATACCATTTCGCAGATGATAAATAAAAAATAACAGGAGAAACCTGGCGATATAAATCAGCCAGGTTCTTCTGTTAATTACTGCCTTTATTCCTGCCGCTTCTTGTAATGGGAGCAAGGAACCTTGAGGCATATGACTTTCGTCCGCGCCTTTTTTCCGGCACAGAAATATACAAATCCTTCCTGGCTCTTGTTACTGCAACATACATCAGCCTTCTTTCTTCCTCTAATGGGGAAGATTCACCTGAACGGTAAGCTTCTAGTGCGTGATCATGCGGGAGGTTTCCTTCAACTGCACCGGCAACATAAACAACGTTATATTCAAGCCCTTTTGCACGGTGGATTGTGCTTAATGTAATAGCATTATCCTTATTCCTGCTGAGGCGCTTGATTTCTTTGTTCATGGCTTTCATATGTTCAGTATGTTCCAGAAACTCATGAAGAGATTGAAAGTTACGTGCAGCGACCTTTAAATCTTTTATATCATCAGAGCCTTTATCCATTTTATTGCCTTCATTACCTCGTTTTTTTAAAAAGTCCTGGAAGCCAAGCTCTTTTTCAACCGTTTCAATTGCAGTGAGGGGACTGAGTCCTGAGATGGATCTGGTAACAGGAATCACTTTTTTTAACTTGCTTTCCTGAAAAGCAAATCCTGTTTTTATAAACTTTAGGCACTCCAGCATTGAGCAATCCTGCAAGATGCTTTCTGCCTTAATATCCTGAAGGACTGATTGTTTAACAAACAGAGACGGCAGCATATCTTTCAAAGCATTCTGGTCATCCTCATTTAACGATAACTTTAGAAAAGCAAGCATGCTTCGAACAATAAACCGATCATAAAATGATTCGGCATCCTGATCTAATTTAAACGGCAGACTGGAATTGGCCAGCCTTTCAAAAATGGCCCTGCTCCCGGTATGGGTACGGAATAATACTGCGAAATCCTGCGGCTCATATCCTTCTTCAATTTTTTCCTGCATATCAGTCATGATCATCGTAGCTTCTTCTTCCTCATCATAAGGAAAAAAGAGGAAAGGATGCTGTTTACCAGAAAATTGGGCATTCATGCTTTTTGCGCGTCTATGTTTATTTAAAGATATGATTTGGTTTGCAGCTGATACGATCTCGTGAGCAGAGCGGTAATTCTGATTCAATGTTATAACCTTAGCACCAGGGAAATCTTTTTCGAAATCTAAAAGATATTGGGGATCGCTTCCTCTGAAAGCATAAATAGATTGATCATCGTCACCCACTGCACAGACATTTTTTGTTTTATTGGACAGCATTTTCATAAGCTCATATTGAACATTATTAATATCCTGGAACTCATCGATCAGGAAATAATGAAAGCGATTCTGATATTGTTCAAGAATTTCAGGCTTTTCATGAAAAAGAGAATGGCAGCCTGTCAGCATATCATCAAAATCAAATAATTCTTTTCTTAATTTGGTTTGTTCATACCTTTGATAAAGAATCGCGGTCTGTTCCTCCCAATCATTCTTTGGATGAACCTTCCCAGGTATCATAAGAGAATTTTTCCAAAAGCTAATTTGCTGGAGGGCAAGGTCAAAGGCAAATTCCTTTTCATCGAGCTTTAAGTCTTTGCTGGATTCCTTAATGATCTGTTCCCTCTGCCATTCTTTATTAAGCAGCTTGCCGGAAGACCATTTTTCTGGATTGTGGAAGGAGAGAATCCGGTAAAACAAGCTGTGAAAAGTGCCGGAAACGATTTGCCTGACTTTTCGTGAATCCATTCCGGGATATTGGGTAAGGCGCTCCTTCATTTCAGCAGCAGCCTTAGCTGTAAAGGTAACGAGCATTATGGATTTAGGATCGATATCTTTTTCGCGCAGCATAAAAGCAGTCCTGGTTGTTAAAACTCTGGTCTTGCCGCTCCCTGCACCTGCAAGAACGAGCAGAGGCCCATCAATATGTGAGACAGCAGCTGCCTGCTGTTCATCCAAAAAGACTCCTGCTTGTGAAAGGGACTTTAAGTATTCATCAGGGAAACTTGGATTTTGAGTGCTTTCTTGGATATAGGGGGGGATATTTTTTGCCGGCTGAGCTTTTTTAAAGGCTGATTCGATTTCTTTTACAGCAGCAGAAGCAATTTGCCTTGAAACAGGCATATTAAAGCCATTTCTTTCTATATATTCTTCAGTCTCAATCTTGGCCGATTCTTGTTTCATCATCTTATCCTTGCACATTCTGCTGCTTTGCTGAATATGATAAAAATGAGGCTCATCCATAATTCCTAAATACAAACGGACAGAAGCTCCGCAATCAGGGCAAAACAGCTTTCCTTTTTTGCCTTCTTCATAAATATGCTGAAAACTTTCTCGATTTAATTGTTCCAGATTCACTGTTTTATTAAGTAAAATTGCTGTCTTCATAAAAAATACCCCATTTTTATAAATTGCCGAGTTTAAGTTATTAATCATCTTCTAACAATAAGACCGATTTTATCATAACAAACCGGTAAAGGATTCTAAAGTGCTTTTCTGTTTAAAGTTTTATGTAAACGGGTACATAAAAATAAATATTGTTTCGTATTCCTTTAATAAACAGATACATAAAGAATGGAGAGAGGGGCATTCATGGGCTACATTTTACCTGTAACTTCATATCAATATAATCAGTATGCAGAAAGAGAGATTGGCACAAAATATGATCCATTTCGTTTCGTGCCAGTTGCCAAAATATCGGCACAATCCAATTCAAAAGGTTTCCGTCATGAGCTTCCTCTTGAAATTCAAAGAAGGTTAACCAAATCAAATCCTCAGCAGCGGGCAGATATCCAAACACGCAGCACCAGAAAAAAAGCAGAAGAAACATACGGCGAGCTGACGGGCAAAGGCCGCTATATCAGTGAATGCATCTAAGAAAAGCGGAAGTGCCTGCCCACCCCTGACAAGCACAAGACAAGCTTGTGACCTCGAGGGGGTAGGCGCTGGAGCTGGACAAGTTATCTAACTTATGGTATCTAAACCCATAAAAAAAGGAAGGAGAGGCTTAGTACGTTTGCACGTGCAAAGCCTCTCCTTTTTTCCACTCAGCGTATAAGACACCTTTGACATTATTTGCGCCGTTGTTTTTAATTTCATTAATAAGCTTTGCTTCGTCCCAATTGATGCTTTTGAGATTATCCCAAATCACTTCTCCGTCTAAAATTAATGTTACAGGCAGCTCGATCATATTAATAGGGAGATTCAAATCCTGTAAGGTTGGTGTCGAGTAAAGCGGTTTTTTCAATGCACTGACCGTTCCATCTGTTTCAAGAATAGCATATTCGCATTCCCTGATTGAAAAAACGTCCTTTGAACGGAGGAGGTGCTGGAGCTGATTAATGTCGAGATGATTTTTCTTCAGTTCTTCATAGACGATTTTTCCTTTTTTTATAACAATAGAGGGCTCACCCTCAAGGAGTTTACGTGCCCTTTTAAATTTCTGGGTAAGGATTTCAGTTGCGTAGATGAGAATCCCCCATACTGCAACAGCAAAGAATATTTCCGGGATTCCAGTCTCCTGATCGTATAGGGCATTTCCCACCAGCTCGCCTAGCACGATGGCAGAGATGAAATCAAAAGGAGTAATCTGTGTAATCTGTGTTTTGCCCAGGAGTTTTGCCATAATAAATAAGAAAATATATCCTATCACAAGTACACTTATGATATGTAAATATTCCATTCAAACCACTCCTTAAATTGCTGTATCTGGAATAGTGTTTGCAGAAGGCCCTAAAATTATTGCATACAAAAAGCTCCTGCCATTCCTGGCAGAAGCTTGTCGGTTATATCGTTTTTTTCATTGTACGGTGGGGAATCCCAGCATCCATGAATTCTTCGGAGATTACCTGATAGCCCAGCTTTTCATAAAAAGGGATAGCCTGCGTCTGGGCATTTAATTTTAAGGCAGGCAAGCCTTGTTTCTTAGCATGCTCTTCAATTTTATCCATTATTGCTTTTCCTGATCCGCTCTGGCGGTTCTCCTTCAGAACGCATATTCTTTCCACTTTGCCATTGCCGTCAACTGTGCGGAATCTTCCGGCACCTGCGGGAATGCCATTATTATATAATACAAAATGGACTGCTTCGTCTTCGAACTGATCAATTTCCTCTTCTTCAGGAACATTTTGCTCGTTGATAAAAACTTGTTTGCGGACGGAGAAGGCATCGTCCAATTCTTGTTCAGATGAGACAACTTTAACTTCCACTTTTTTCACTATTCCTTTCCTAGCCTGAATGTTTCATAGACGGTCCATGAGCCATTTTCCAGCTGATATAAAAGATGAAAACGATCCACAACCTCTTCATGATTCACAGGCTGCATTCTTAAGCTCCCATATACATCTGAATGTTCATCATTGGAGAGTTTTTGTCCGATGGTAATATGGGGGACAAAATTATATTCAGGTGTTTCGCCAGTAATATGATCATTCAGTTCAATATGTAACTCTTCGAGCTGGACTGAAGGTTCAATTTTGAAATAAATGACATTGTTGACAGGCTGGAAAGAGCTTATTTTTGTAGCGTTTATTTGAAATGGCTCGTGTTTCTCAGCTATTCCATGAAGTGTTTCCGTCAGCTGTTTTATTTCTTCTTCAGATGCTTCAAAGCGCGATCTTAAAGTTACATGAGGAGGAATTAAAGCATAATGCGGATCATACCGCTTTCTAAAAGAATTGGCCAAATCCTGCAATTTTTTTGACGGGAAAATAACTATGCCGTAATTAGTGTTCATACAACAACCTCCATGTTTATTAATATTTTTTTAACTGGCAGGCTAAACGAAATGAAAAACACTTGGTTGGTCTATTATAGCAAATTTTCTAAATTCATTATATAATTATACCTTTTTTCATAATAAAAAACAGTGTGTCGAGGTAATCTTTTTATCGCGAAAGAATAGTGCTTTTCACACAATTTCAAATTTAAAACATTGTCTTTAGCGCTCTTTTTAAATCTGGCTGCCAGTATGTCCATGTATGATCCCCATCGAATTCATCATAGAAGTAAGGAAATTGTTTTTGCTTAAACAAACTGGATAGATCCCGATTTGGAGTAAGAAAATCTTTCTCTGCACCTCCTGTGGTTTTTACAGATGTCTCGCCTTTCCCGATAACGTGATAAATATTAAGAAGGTGGGTCTGCGTAAATTCATGCACTGCCTCTGTAACGGAGGTATCAACATAAGGTGATTGAAGAATTAATCTCCCAAAAGTATTAGGGTATTGCAGGGCCGCCATTAATGAAACAGTTGCCGCAAGGGAGTCTCCCATAAGGGCACGTCCCATTCCCATTTGATAAGTAGGGAATTCACGGTCAAGATATGGAACAAGCTCATGTGCAAGAAAACGGATATAAGCATTATGCTGTTCACCGTCCGGATGATATTTCTTCCATCTGTCTTTGACGTTTTTATAAGGGACTCCAACAATGATGATATTTTCGATTTCTTTTTCGTTTAATAATTCATCTGCGATGCGCCCGACTCTCCCCAGCTGGAAGTAATCCTTGCCATCCTGGGCAATAACAACAGTGTATTTATATAAAGGTGAAAAGGAAGCGGGCAAATAAATGAGCAGCTCAACCTCTTCGCCAAGTTCCTTGCTTTCGATTACAGTATCTTGTATTGATCCTCTAGGGTAATCCATCATTTCTGTTCCTCCGTTTAGTTCTGTTATGTAAGAGTTTACATAGAGATTTTATCATATATATATAGGAATTGCTTTTTACATGCATTCTCATTCATGGGCCATGGTGCTTTATTATAGGTAAAATTTACAGAGGAGGGGA
This sequence comes from Bacillus sp. NTK034, assembly GCF_017303275.1. Lineage (GTDB taxonomy): Bacteria > Bacillota > Bacilli > Bacillales > Cytobacillaceae > Cytobacillus. The sequence continues at coordinate 292,573 of NZ_JAFKOJ010000001.1, forward strand.
ATCAGCATGCTATAAGAACAATTAACAGCAAATATAAAAAGCAAGGAGGGATCATTTGACAATTCAGATAAGGTTTATGTTAGTATATAATTGATAAAATCTAATCTTTATAAGGGGGAAATAGGATGAAAAAGAGAAGTATATTCCTAGCCACAGCTTTGCTGTTAGCGCTTTCTATGGTTCTTGCAGCCTGCGGCGGCGGAAAAGATGAAGGCGGCGGCGATGGAGAAGGCGGCGCAGACAAGCCTAAATTCATGAGCATTGTAACTGGTGGAACAGGCGGTACATACTATCCGCTGGGCGGATCATTCGCTGAGATTATTTCTGATGCTACAGGCATTGATACAAATGCTGAAGTTTCAGGTGCATCTGCAGAGAACATGAACACACTGAAAGACGGCAATGCTGAAATTGCTTTCTCTCAAACTGATATTGCTTCATATGCACAAGAAGGAAAATTAATGTTTGAAGGTGCAGCAGTTGATAATGTGAGTGCGATTGGAACGCTTTATCCGGAAACAATCCAGATCGTTACTACTGCAAAATCTGGCATTAAATCTGTTGAAGACTTAAAAGGCAAAAAAGTTTCAATCGGAGCTCCTGGTTCAGGAACTGCTGCAAATGCAGAACAGATTCTTGAAGTGCACGGAATCAAATTGGATGACATTCAAAAGCAGGATCTTTCCTTTGATGAGTCAACTGCCGGAATTCAGGATGGCAATATTGATGCAGCATTCGTTACAGCAGGAACTCCTACAGGTGCTGTTGAAGGACTTTCTGCAACTGAAGATGTTGTGATCATTCCGATTGAACAGGACAAAATCGATGCATTAATCGAAAAATATCCTTACTATGTACAGGATGAAGTGCCATCAGGAACATATAAGCTTGCAGAAGCTGTGCCAACAGTAGCAGTACAGGCAATGCTTGTTGTTTCAAATGACCTTTCAGAGGATGTAGTTTATGATGTTACGAAAGCAATCTTTGAGAACCTTGACAAAGTTACACATGCCAAAGGGAAAATGATTAAGGCAGAAAATGCTGTCAAAGGTACTGGCATTGAACTGCACCCTGGTGCTAAAAAGTACTTTGACGAAAAAGGCTTTAAAGCTGAATAATCTTTCAATAACATAATCCAATGATGAAATTTGGCCGGCTGTAAAACCTGATAAGGTTATTGCGCCGGTCAATTAATTTTAAAAAAATTATTGTATAAGCTGACAAAATTTTTTAGGTGGAGGTTCCATGAATTTTTATAAGCCAGGGAATAAAAAAGCGGTCCTGGCACTCCTCGTTATCATAACCATCGCAATCATGTTCTTCATACCCATTAAGCAGGCAGTTGTTTTTGAGTATCAAAACAAAGGAAAAGTGATTGCTTATTTCCCGATTAAAGAGGACAGAACCTTTAAAATAAAGTATACACACTCCATCCATCTTACAGATGTTGTAGAAAGCTATAGTATAACCGGGGATGGAAGTATTAAATTGTTCGAACTCATGTATGAGGATTTTGCCATCGGCATGCCTGATAATGCCTCAGATGGAGAAACATTTGAACAAAAGGACGGCAAATATTATATTAAGAATATGAAAAGGGTTTTTCCTTCATTTGACTTAAGGCTTGGTAAGGTGAGAGCAAATCACAGATTGATTTTGAAAGGCGAAGAATATGTCCTTTCAGATTATATCGAACCTGGCACATGGGTACGGATAAAGGCGAAAAAAATAAACTTATTCGAGGTGTTGAAAGGAGTGAATATCCTTGGAAAATAAAGGGGAAACGTTATCTCTTGAGGAACAGCAGAAATTGCTGGAAAAATACGATCCAGAGGCTGGTACAAGGAAATTAGGAGGCGTATTAGGCTGGATTGTCTTTTTTGGGCTATTAGCATTTTCATTGTTCCATTTATATACAGGGGTTTTTGGGATGCTTACAGCCCAGCTGCAGCGTTCGATTCATTTAGGCTTTGCATTAGCCCTAATATTTCTATTATTCCCTGCAAGGAAGAAAGACAGAGGAAGAAAGAATAAAGTTGCCTGGTACGATATCATTTTAGCCATACTGGGTATTGCTGTAGGTGCTTATTGGCCGCTTTTTATTGATGAAATTGTCATGAGGGCCGGCCGTTTGACCGAGATAGATTTTTATGTAGGACTAATTGCAGTGCTTCTGGTTCTGGAAGCGACAAGGCGAGCGGTAGGACTTCCAATAACCATTATTGCTGTCATTTTTCTCGCCTATGCTATGTTTGGGCCATATATGCCGGCATTTTTGGCGCACCGGGGTCTTGATTTAGAAAGATTGGTGCAGACCATGTTCTTTACGACAGAGGGAATCCTGGGTACCCCCTTAGGCGTATCTGCTACGTTTATTTTCCTATTCTTGTTATTTGGTTCATTTCTTGTAAAAACTGGTGTAGGGCAGTATTTTAATGATTTAGCTGTGTCCATCGCCGGAAAGAGAACTGGCGGGCCAGCGAAAGTTGCCATTTTCTCAAGTGCTCTACAGGGAACCATCAGTGGAAGTTCTGTAGCTAACGTAGTAACTTCAGGCTCTTTTACCATTCCAATGATGAAAAAGCTTGGATACAAGAAAGAATTCGCTGGCGCAGTTGAAGCGACTGCATCAACCGGCGGCCAAATAATGCCTCCAATCATGGGTGCTGCTGCATTCCTGATGGTTGAGTTTATTGGAGGCGGCATTACTTACTGGGATATTGCAAAGGCAGCAGCTATTCCTGCACTTCTTTATTTTGCCGGTGTCTGGATAATGACTCATTTCGAAGCAAAACGTGTAGGACTTAGAGGGCTGAAAGATGAAGAGATGCCTAACCGAAAGGAAGTAATGAAGAAGATTTATCTGCTGCTGCCAATTTTGGCAGTTATCATCCTGCTAATGAGCGGAATGAGTGTAATACGTGCTGCTCTTTGGTCAATTGTAATTACGGTTGCAGTAAGTATGATAAGCAAGGAAACGCGCATTGGTTTCAGAGATGCTATCGATGCATTAGTTGATGGTGCACGCACGGCTTTGGGCGTTGCTGCAGCAACAGCTGCTGCAGGTATTATTGTTGGAGTAGTTGTTAAAACAGGTCTTGGATTAAAGATGGCGAATGGCCTTCTTGATCTTTCAGGAGGGCTGTTGATCCCAACTTTGATGCTGACAATGGTTGCAGCAATTATCCTTGGAATGGGGTCACCTACAACTGCAAACTATGTTATAACATCAACAATAGCCGCCCCGGCAATCATCCTACTTGGGGTACCTGATTTATCTGCTCACTTATTTGTGTTCTATTTCGGTATTGTAGCAGATGTCACACCGCCAGTTGCTCTTGCAGCATTTGCGGCGGCTGGTGTATCTGGCGGAGATCCGATAAAGACGGGAGTATCAGCGTCCAAGCTTGCGATCGGGGCATTTATAATTCCATACATGTTTGTCCTTTCACCGGAGTTATTGATGATTGATACAACCTGGTATTACCTAATTTGGGTAGTATTCACCGCTTTGGCAGGTATGATGGCAATTGGCGCTGGCGTAATTGGCTACTGGCTGCGTAAATTGAATATTTTTGAAAGACTGCTGGGAATTGCAGGGGGTCTATTGCTTATCTACCCTGAAGGGGTTACTGATATTGTTGGATTAGTAATTTTTGTCCTGTTGATTGCATTGCAGGTTTTCATTAAAAAAGACGATCAGGCAAAACCGCAAACAGCATAATAAATAAATAAATAAATTAAGAAGGAAGGATGCTCACATGATGAGATCCTTCCTTTTTGTTTCTGCAGATTAGCCTGTCAGGCTCCTTGATCGCTATGGCCGATTGAAAGGGTGGCATTAACATAATCGTTTTCGCTGCTGGTTAATAACACAGTGAATGTACCAGGTTTATCTCCTTCATATACTTCATCACTGAGGGTTTCTTTTAATAGTTGGCTTTTATACTCAATGATTTCACGCTGATTGTTATCATCTTTAAATCTGTTCACCTCTTCAGCATCTTTCGGAATGCGTTTTTCGATAAAAGCAAGAACCTCTTCATTACTCATATCTTTTTCCATATCTTCAAATTGCAGCTCAACAGTTACTGCCCGATGAGTTTGAAACTCTACCAGCATACTGTCTCCGTTGAAGCGGGCTATTTCATCATTATTTTTATTTTCCCCATAAGCCTTTGTGAAAAGATCCCGTGTGTCTCCTAAACCAACTTCTTCAGTGATCTTTTTGTTATCTTCCGGAGCTTCCTCTGTTTCCGCCCGCTGTTCTTCCGTAGAAGGATTATTCTTGTCTTCATCCTCTGCAATTTGCTCTTCATTCTGATTACAGCCTGCCAGTATAAGGATTGCTGAAAACAAAGCAGCAATCAATGAGTAGCATTTCATAAAATCCTTCCTTTCTTTAGCTTAAATTATTTAAGGCCAAATCCCGATTAGAGAGTATATACCCGAATGAGGACCAGATAATCGGAGAAAGAAAGGAGCATAATAAAAAGCCGTACTTCCCATGTGAAATACAGGCTTTGATGATTAAAATGAAATATTTTGAAAGAAGGCTCCTTTTAGCTAATCTGGCGAGCTTTCTTTTCGGGCAAAATGGACATGATATGGTTCAAGTTGAAGATGCGCATTTGTTTTCTATATAAACAATAGGCTAAAATCGTGCTGCCTCGAAGTTCTTTGATTAATATTCTTCTTTGTGTAAATGAATTGCGTTTGGAGAGATAAATGATTTCCACAGGCTTTCTCTCTTCCATAGCTCGATAAAGAATTCCTTTCATTAGAGAAATCCCTCCTTACTTTTATTTACATTATATACGAACGCGTGTTCTTTATCAAGCGGGATGCGAAAATTTGTTCGTATAAAAAAAGACTTCACAAATGAAGTCTTTTAAATAATCTTTAATCCCTTATCTTTTAAGTGATTTAGCAAGATGGTTCCGTATTGTATGGCAAAGCCTAAAAAGGTGGCTACGAACAATGTGCCCAATCCAACTGGACCGCCTAAGATAAGGCCAATGGCCAAAGCTAAAAATTCATTAATGAGACGTGCAGTCTTAATGCTGATATTGAGCCTTTTGGCAGTTGCGATCATTAATCCATCAATTGGGCCGCTGAATAGTTGCGGACGGATATATATAGATACCCCAAAGCCAAGGAAAGAGACACCAATGATGAAGGCAATAATCTGAACGGGAAAGTTTGTCACTGTGATGCCGCTGAAAACAAGCTCCATCCAAAAATCGATGCCCACACTCGCTAAAATGGTTCCAATAAATGATTTAAACTGCGGTTTTTCCCAAATCAGCAGAGCATTGAAAAAAATAAGGGATGCTGTTACCAGAAATGACCATGTTCCAATAGTCAGACCGAACTTATTAAAAAGGCCAACATAAACAGTGTCCCAGGCACCTGCACCAAGATTGGATAATATAATTAATGAGACACCGAGAGTGAGAATTAAATAACCTGCAATTATTTGAATGAATGCTGTGTGTTTAATCATGTTGTATCCTCCCCAATACATATTACCGTATATAAATAAATTCTCAAGGGAAAGAAAAGGAAGAAAATAAAACAGTATTCATAACAGGGCACTATAGGAAATAGCACTTATCAGCTTAATGAAATCTCAAACAAATAAAAACAGCTCCCATAAACAGGAACTGTTTTAAAGATTCTTATACCTTTATATCAATTTTTGCACTTTTCTTCAATTCTTCTACATGCTTAACCAGCATTTCCTGCTGTTTTTGCTGTTCGAGCTGCTGTTTAATCTGAGGTTTTACTTCCTCCAATTTTGGCGGCTCCTGTCCTTCAGCACCACCCTGGCTGGCATATTCATCATAGAATTTCTGAATTTCAGCATCTGTGACTTTCTCTGGTTTTATCTCGCCGTTAATATATTTCGTATATTTAATATTGTTGGCAATTTCCTTCTCTAATGAGTCGGGGTTAAGACCAGCCTGTTTCATTGCTGTTTCGAATTCCTTGTCGTCCTTGAATTGTCCTTTTGTTTCTTCCAGCTGCTTTTTGACTTCTTCATCAGAAGCTTTGTAGCCTTTTTTGTCTGCTTCCTGGAGAAGAAGTGTCTGGCCGACTAGACTGTCGAGTGTCTGCTCTTTGATTTTCTCTGCAGCATCTTTAGTAGTAGGGTCTTGTCCCATTTGCTGATACATCATTTGTGATGAAGTAAGAACGCTGTTATACTCACGGCCAAGAATTTCCTGGTTATTAACAATGGCAACAGTCTTTTCTTCTTCAAGCTTTTGTTTGTCCATTTTCTTTTGCATTTCTTCCATTTGCTTCTGCTGGTCCTGCTGTTCGGTTTCAGCTGTTTTCGCTTCCTCTTTTTTATCTGCACTCTTGCTTTCATCATCAGCTCCACAGGCAGCTAAAACGGCAGATATTAATACTAGTAAAAAGGGGTACATTAGTTTTTTCATTAAAATTTCTCCTTCCGTAACCCTGTATGGTTTGATTCAGCTAACAAAAGAATCATATAGAGGGCATTATAAAGCAAAAATTCTTAAAAAGATACCTTTAAGGCATAAATGCAGAATTTGTAATGGGAATGTAATCTAGTTTCCCAGCTGCTAACTTTATAGTTTATGGATGAAATATAGGTATTGACTTTTATGAGAAAAAGAAGTATATTTTATATTGTCCCCAATACAGGGGAATGTTATAACGATTCCGTAGCTCAGCTGGGAGAGCGCTACCTTGACAGGGTAGAGGTCGCTGGTTCGAACCCAGTCGGAATCATACTTAAAGTGTCTGGCTGCTATAGCCAGGCACTTTTTTTGTTTATTTGAAAAACTTCGTTGGTCCCATTGGTCACAAGTTTGGTCACAGATAATTTATCTTAGTTAATAAATAGCTGTTGTGCGAAACGATTAGATGCTTCTTTTTGAGTATTGGGTAGTATATGAGAATAAGTATCAAGTGTAACTTTTACACTACTATGACCTAAGCGTTCCGAAATTAGCTTTATATTTTCACCTTGTAGAAGCAGTAGGCTTGCATGTGTGTGTCTCAGGTCATGAAATCTAATTTTGGGTAGATTCTCTTTTGTAATGATGCTATTAAATGACCTTAGCAAATTTCTTGGATTAATTGGTTTACCAGTATTAGTGCAAACAACAAGATCATTGTCATTATAAACACTACCGTATTTCAGTTTAATAATAATGTTCTTTTTTCTTTGTTGTTTGAGAGCGGAAACAGTGTTCGTGTCTAAACCGATTGATCGGTTACCTGCTTTACTCTTTGCGCCTTCTTTGAATCCTTTACCATCGTGCGTGAGAGTTTGCCTTATATAGAGACATTCATTTTCAAAATCCACATCTCTCCAACGTAATCCTAAAACTTCACCTTGGCGCATACCTGTTGTAACTGCAAGCAGGAAAGCGATCTGATATTGACTAAACTCTATACTTTTAAGAAACGAAGAAACATCTTTCAAATTCCAAATTCCAGTTTCCTTAGCAATCACTTTAGGTTTTTCAATAAACGATGCAGGGTTTTTCTTAATGAGTTCCATTTTGACAGCACTGTTTAGTGATGCATTAACTACATTGTAAATACGTTTGGTAGTTGTGTCGGATAACCCCTTCTTCCTTAGTTCACCTACAAATCCTTGAATGTGCAAAGGAGTTAATGTAGCGAGGGAAATATGCCCGAGATAGGGAAAAATGTGAATCTTGAGGTAGGATTTATACGCTGTTGATGTCTGGACGCTTAAGTCATGCTCTTTCCCCTTTAACCAAGCATTTAGATAATCCTTGTAAGCTTGTTTAGAAGGCTCAATGTAAACTCCCTCATTTACTTCATTTAAAATTGCTGTAAGGGCTTTTTCTGCCTCTTTCTTTGATTTAAAGCCCCGTTTCTTTTTTTGTTTGCGCTTTCCTGTTAACTGATCTTTGCCAACATCCACTACTAAATCCCATTTACCCGTTTGATTATTCTTCTTTATACTTCCTTTCATATTAAAGAGCCTCCTGATTGCTCTTACCAATGAAAAAAGGTTTCCTATTATATTTTACCATAAATTTGAAGTTGGAGATAAAGTAGGTAATAAATAAAGTTACCTCAAAACGTAATATCAAGTGGGAATTTCCAAAAGGTAGGCATGGTATTTTATTCAGACTTGAATAGACTCTGGGTTGTGACTTTTTGTTACATATATAAATAATAAATATAAAGTTAAAAAGTACCCTCTAAACAGTAATACAGCCCCTTAAAGGTGCTGTATTATTTTGGGGTGGGGGGATAGTTTACAGGATTGCCAGCCCCCTATAGATTTGGAATGAGGTTAATACTTGATTCCCGCCACTATGATTTTAGAATCTGCGAGCGAAACTAAACAGTTCGTTCCTCTATATAAATATATTGTAATTAATCCCGTTCAAATATTACTTCTTTTGAGTGCTTAATAACATCTTCAAACTGCTTAGTGTACATATCAAATAGATCACTTTCTTTCAGAGTGTCTTTAACAAGTAAGGATGGGAGTTTTCTTGTTTTTTCTTTAGATGGTTTTGATTGAACATTTACTAATTGATCGTCAAACCTGTAAATAGAGTAAGTTGGTAAATAGTCACTGTAAAACAGCCTGATGCTGCTCTGAGTTTTTTTTCTTCCAGTTTGTTTTTTAGAGTAGTATAGTTCCTTCCATTTCTGCTCTACTTCCTTTATTCTTTTGACAAGGTCATCCTTACTCACTCCATAATGTTCAGCAAGACCATCAATTAATTTTGACTCAGGGCATAGGAGAATTATTCTAATGTCTACATTAGAACGTTGTACCTTTTCCTTTAGTTCTTCATAGTTGTGATTTGTCCAAGTCCTTGCATAAATGTGTAGTATGTCAATTTTTTTCTTAGAGTTTTTTATTAAAAACCTATAATCTATATCATTGATATCAGAAAAAACCTCGATAATCCCAGTTTTGTCAATAGATTCACGAAGCTTTAATTTACTAAGGATTAGTTCAACTAGTTTTTCTCTTAATAGGTACTCATTAATGATGCTGAAAACACCAGTTATTATCAGGGCAGATGCTACATTACTAAGAGTTGCATTCCAGAAATTGTTCATCTCTAAGAACTGAGTGAGGGATAATACTGCAAGACCTCCGCCCAAGAGTAGAATTATACTGGCCCATAGTCTAGCATAATAACTTTCTCTTAAAAACTTTAACATTTCCAACCAATCCCTTTCCTTCCATAATACTCTTATAATTTTATCATAGAAAGCAGGTTCTATTATATAGAACGTTAGATAACTATCTGAATAAAATCAAGATTCTATTTATAACTAAATCGTTTGGGTTTATATTTTCTTAAAAAAGGGTATATATATATTATGTGTTAATTAATTAACACATATAGTTAATATCTAACTAATAACTACTTAACATAATTGCTAACGTAGATACTTTAGTGCGTTGGTTCTTTTTATGTTGGCTTTTAATCCTTTTTTTATGTTTAGAGATTCATGTTTAATAGAAGAATAATTATGGGTTATGAGGATAGTATAGCAACAATTTATTAACATAAAAGAAATTATAAGTACTAAAAACACCAAAATTGGAGGAATTTAATGAAGGTATAGGAGGTCTGCGAATGAAATTATTAATTGATACAACTTCATATTGTGAAAAGCCAAAGGGATACGAGATCGGGAAAATAAGTAACCGAATAATAAAAAAATCCGTTGAGGTTAATGTTGAAGAACTGGCGAAAGAAATAGGGAAAGGAAAAACGTTTGTTCCTGCTACATTTAGAGAAATACAAGGTCAATTAAGAAGATCAAATGAGAATTGGGAATCCCAGCAAGTGATTGCTCTTGACTTTGATGAAGGACTCAGGCTTGAAGAGGCGTATAATGATCAGTTTTTTCAAGAGAATGCAGTTTTTCTTTACACTACTTTTAGTCATACTGAGGAAAAACATAAATTTAGGGTCGTTTTTGTTTTAGACGAACCATTATATGAGTATAAACACTTCCAAGCAATAATTAATGATCTATTAACAAGATACCCATATGCTGATAAATCATGTAAAGATGGTAGCCGACTTTTCTATGGTGGCAAGAAGGTTGTACCATTTAATTATGAAAATCGGTTATTATTGAGTGATTTTAAGTTACAGACCCCTTTGCAGGACATAGAATATAATCTAAATAATATGTCTCGCAACAGGGTACCACCTACACAGTTAGTCTCACGTCCAACAAATGTACAACTGATATTAGAAAGGGATGTGAGGAAACTACAACAAAGGCTTAAAGTTAAGCCAGTTGCTTTAACGAGCAACGAAGTTATTAATTACTTAAAGAACCAGGACTTACGAAACTTTTTAGGCGTAAAAAAAACAGGCAACTTTATTGATATTTTCCATGAGGAAAATGAACCGAGTTCTTCAATATTTAAGTCTAAAAGCGGGAGCGGTCATTGGCTTTACAAGTGTTTCTCAGCAAACCATCAATTTGCAGGTACGATTTTACATATTGTACAAAAACTTTTAAGTTGTTCATCTGTTGAAGCCAAAAGATTCTTAATGGAAGTTTATATGGTCACAATCTATGAAAGTGAAGCAGTAAAAGAGTTTAAGGAGAGTATAGATATATACAAGGAATTACTGAGGTCGGAAGACCTCGAGGAAATACATCCTTATTTTTATAAAGTTTTTAGTAGATATGGGCATCTTCAAGACTTATACACACTGCTTGATTTAACAAAGGAGTATATCACAGGTGATTCCGATCCTCGAATAGTTTTCTATCACAGTATAAGAACTCTTGCCAAACATTTTGGTAGAAGTGTACCAGCAACTGGAACGAGGCTAAATTTTTTATCTCTATTTAATGTAACAAGAAAACTAAATGAGGCTGAGATACCTGACGATTTATTATCGTACCAGAAAAATAGCAAAAGAGTTAATCACTATCAATATAGGAGCAGTACATATGAATTACCAATGTATACATATGACTTTTTTTGTGAGATAGATGATATGTGCAAGCTATGGCTAGAAAAAGGGTGTACCAGCAGGACAATTTCATATGAGGGAATCATGAGAACTTTTGGTCGTGAGGAAGCTGATCGAGTTTATCCGCAGGACAAGGGAAAAGAAATCCCAAAATTAAATGAAGATATTGCCTCAGATATCCACCATCTAGTTCTTAATCAAATTGAGGCTAAAGGTTGGACAACTGAAAAAGAAGTACTTGAATGTTTAGACTACAAGTTTAAAGGTCAGGATGAGTTTAAGCATAATCAGTTTAAGCGTTGCATTGGAGAGATGCTGGATGCTTACAATTTAGAGATAATATCTACAAACAAGAAAATTAAAGAAGAAATGAAAATAACGGAAGAGTTTATGAATAAACATAGTTTTCCAAAGATTATTAAATACAGGTAACTAAAATTATGAGGATGAGGTGAGAAATACAAGCACAAAACTTAATCAAGCAACAACCTCTTGAATAAGTTATTCGATGGTATTCTGGATTAGTAATTGTTAACACAAATTAACACAGGTTGTCAAGAATAATTATCATAAAGATTTACAATACAATTACACTAACACAAAACACAACAACTACTAATCGAGAATTATCAATCACTTCTCCTTCATCGTTCATTCTTTAATAACGAAAGGAGAGATTTTAATTATGATTAAGAATTTTTATAGGAACAAATACAATGCTGAGGTAAGACTAGAAGGAATAAGATTATTAAAGGCTACATGTAGAAATATTATAAGGAGGAGTAGAGAGGCAGAAGGTGCTTATGGTCATGTTAAATGCTCTTTCAAGAAAGCAAATGATCTCTTCCGATCTATAATTAGTCATAAAAGGCTTTTTGATAAATGGCTAGAACAGACTGAAATTTTTATGGAAAAAGGAAATGACAAATGCTTACGTCCTGTTATTGATAGGATAGACGAAAAGGGGCATTACTACCTTTATAATATGCAGGTACTATCATTGAGTGAGAATGCTTCAAAGGCTCGAAAAAAGAATTAATTGCTGTTTCAGGTTATGGTTCATATATGAGCCATAGCCTATTTTTCTTTTTTTTAATTGGAAAAGGTTTTTTATCATTTTTCTCGAATAAAATTTAGGCTGAGATTAGATTTATATAAGACATAGGGGGAACATAAAAATGAGCAAGAATGAAAGCTTTAAAAATATGTTGATCGAATGTTTTGGAACAACGGTTAAGCCAGGAATAGTTGCAGGTGCTAGTATGATAAATCCACTTGCAGGCATATTAGCAACAGCATATTTCGCTTCACAGGATTCCTACAGATATACTAGAGCGGAGAGGAACTTAGAGTTAGCCATCGAAGATTTATATTCAAAATATGAAGCAATTGAATCTAAACTCTTAGGCAGTCAAAATAAAAAGGTAAAAGAGCAGCTATTCCCATTGTTTTGGGACTATGTTATAGATGAACAAGAAGAAGAGAAAATACAATTGTTTGTGAATGGAGTAGTCGTTGCAATCAGTAAAGAAGAAATTAACATGGAAAAAATGTACGTCTATTTCGATATATTAAAAAATTTAAGACTCAAAGAAATTCACTATTTTATTGATGTTTATATAAACCAGAATTTTAAAGTTGTAGAGGGTGAAAACTCTAGAGTTGATTTCAACCCTAAAAATCTTGATGTTGCATACCATAATTATGTATTAAATAAACTTGAAAGGTTAGGTTTAATAACACTTGCTGTTATAAGTGGTAATGGTACTATCGATGAACATTATAATATAACTAGTTTGGGAGAAGAATTAAACAATTATTTTAATACTCTTTAATGGAACTATTGAATAATTGAGTATATGTGGATATGGTCTCCTAAAGATTCATAAATACGACACAAGGGCTTTGGGGCCATTGTGCTGAATACATAAATGGGAGGGGTGTGGTGTTTATGAACGATATTAAACCGCATTGCCATGTATGTATGAAAGAAATGAAAATGGGAGAAGAGGTAGTTATGGACGTCCTCTTCAAAGGAATCTTACATGCTGATTGTAGTTATCTGCAACCAGACGAGGTTGAAGATAAAGGAAGCCTTGAGGACGTTATCAGTAGGAATCAAAGGTGGCTGAAATCGTTTAATCACTTAATATTACAGTGAGAAGTGATAGCTTAAAAGAGTATCAGTTCTGTACCTCTTTCTTTTTTACTCACAAATACATGTTATAAGTTAAAAGCCCCTCTCGACTGAGAAGGGCTGCTTATTTATTTATACTTGAGATTTTTACAAGAAGTGTAGTATTTACTGGTATTTGTTTATCTTCTTTAAACGATCATATACGAAAGACCTAAGGTTCTGTGCAGTGCATAAGCCTTGGTCTACTTCCTTAAATGTTGGGTCATACCCAGCATGAATTATTTCTTAGTTCATAGCAATGTTTATACCAACTGCCTATTTCTTTTCTATCATTGAAAATGTCCCATGACCCACCAATCTTTTTAAAACTCTCTCTTTACTATTGTAATGACGAATAATGTTCCAGTAAAAAGTGCTATTGCTTTAATTACAATAATATACCATTATATATTTATTTTTCCATAAAACATGATAGAATTAAGGTGATGAGAGAGGGATACTATGGATTTGTATATGAAATTTTTTACACAGTTTTTTTTCGGGTTAGATGTTGTGATTGTAACTTCAAGTATTGTCTATTTTTTATTTTGCATATGGGTAAGTTTCTTTGGGAATCCAAAAAATGTAAATTACTTTTATTTCATTTTATTTTTAACTTTGATTTTTTTATCTGTATATATCTTTATAGATTTTTCTTTTTTAAGGTTGCTATCAAATCAGCAATTAACCAGTATAGGTTTTTCTATAAACATACTTAATGTTTGTTTGTTTTTTTATACTGTCTATTTGCATATAAAATTAAATGAGGGTAAAAAAGACTCTAAGCCAACTTTAATGCTTTTATTTTTTGTTGGTATCTCTTTAGGATTTTATTTTTTGATTCTTTGGTTGTTTAATCAAAGCAATGTACATAATAAGCCTGTTCAAACGGTGGATGAACAGATAGCCGCACTTTCAACTTGCATTTCAATTTTTGTTACAGGCATTATTGTCTTGTTTTTCGTTGAGGAGAGACATAAACTGCTAAAAGAATAGTTACATTTGTGTATTGAAAAAAAGTTTAGCGATGTGTCTAAACTCTTTTTTTGTTGAAAATGTTGCAAATGGTTATTTTGAGTATCAAAAGTAATTTCTATTTTAAAGCTATCTTTAAGTTCTTTAAATTCAACAAAATTTGCGTCTGTATATTTAATTCCTTTGATTATTGAAAAGCTTGCAAAAGAGTATGATGTAAAAGCTAATTGCATATATTGATGTAACTAGAATGACATTGCAGAACGAATAAAGCCCCTCTCGAATGAGACGGGCTTTGTAATTTTTCTCTTGGGTGTTGCTTATCGGTTCTAATAGAGACTGTGTTAAAAGCATCTGGGGAGAACTCTTAAAATAAAAAATAACTCACCTACCCCCGACCAAGGTGTTTGAGTGAGTTAATTTCTTTTTTTTTAACCTATCAAATTGGGTCACTGCACTTCATAATTCAATAATAATTGAATTGTAATAAAATGTAAAGTTTATGAAGTCAAGAGAACTTGCTTATTTACATATTTATAAAGTTGAAAATTTGTCGGTTACTTTAGAAATTGTATGTTTAAATATACCTTTGATTTTTACGTATAAGTGCAATTATATGAAAATTAAAAGGATTGTTGGGTTTTGTTGTGGTATAATTTTCCTGCATAAGAAAAGGGGGAGAATAATGGCTATTCATCAAAAACCTATTGATTATATCGATATACCTGCTCCTCAACATACTCCTAACGCTTATTATAGGGTAGTATATGGGGATGTTGATTGGGAAGAAGATAATAACTTTCGCAGAGCAATTTACGTGTTAATGGGATATGAGAGTGGAATTAATTACAGAAGAGTTGCACATATTCTAACAACATCGAATGAGCCAAATGGTTTAAGCGATCTTGATTTAGTACAAACCGCTATCCAAAGACTGAAGGAAAGAAACCAGATTTAAAGATTAATCAGAGGTGTATGGCTGTAATAGCTATACATCTTTTTTATGGATATTTGATGAAATAAGTATTTATTTCAGTATTTGTGGGGATAATAAATAATTTGGTTGTTGTGGTATAAATTTAAAATTATCTGTCAATGATACAAAATGTAAAGGATTAGGAGGGGACTAAATGAAAAAAGCACTTAGTTATGAGTTTGTAAAATCGTACATTGAAGACGAAGGCTATTCTCTTTTGTCAAATGAATATAGCAGGGCAAAAGAGTATTTGGAAGTAAGGTGTCCTAAAGGACATGTCTTCCCAATAACTTGGGATGCATTTAAAGGCTCTCCAAGTCAAAAAGGAAGAAGGTGTGCCAAATGCAGTAACAGAAAAGTGGAATTGTTAGATGTAATTAATTATGCAAAAAGCAGGGGCTACAAATTGTTGACCAGAGAATATATCAATGCAAAAACTAAGATGGATTTTGAATGTCCAAATGGTCATACCTTTCCGATGACTTGGGACAACTTTAAAAATAACAATAGAAGTTGTCCTGAGTGCCAAGGATTAAGGAGGTGGAGTATTGAGGAGGTTAGAAAATATTTTAATGATAGAGGATACTCCTTGCTTACGACAATATATTTAAATGTATCACAGCGTTTAAAATACATGTGTCCAGAGGGGCATATCAGTTATACAAACTTTAATAAATTTAAAAATGAGGAGCATGGTTGCGATCATTGTGGTGGCTCCAGGAGGTTAGAATTTAGCTTTGTAGAAGCTGAATTTGCTAAAGCTGGTCTTATACTACTAGATAATGAATATAAAAATGCAGGTACTCCAATGAGGTTTATTTGTCCTTGTGGCAATATTGATAAAGTTGATTACAGACGCTTTAAATGGTCTGCTGAAGGGAAGAATCCTAAACGGAAATGTTCAGAGTGCATGATTCCTGAGTGGCATTACACATTAAATGAAGAAGACCGTATAAAAGAAAGAAAATATCCTGAATATTATGCATGGGTCAAAAAAGTAAAGGAAAGAGATGAATATACTTGTAAATGTTGTAATTATAAAGGAGATGCTGTACGTGCGCATCACTTGGATGGATATAGCTGGTGTAAAGAAAAAAGGACTGACATTGAAAATGGAGTGACATTATGCACCGTATGTCATGATGAATTTCACCATATTTATGGCTTTAAAATGAACACAAAAGAGCAATATTTGGAATTTTGGTCTAGAAAGTACCGCACAATCTAGGAGGTTTTTTATGTGGGTCTTAAAAAAGGACTACTCAGTTGATATGCCATTGTTAGAAATAGTTAAACAAAAGCTGTGATATCAATATTCTTAGATCAGAATGGGATAAAAGAGTGGCTGGTCGCCTTTACGATTCTGAATATGTATTGATGAAAAAGGAAGGGAAACGTTGCTGGTAGTAATTGAAACATCATTAAATAATGTCACTAGTTAAATAAGTACTAGGATTTGTTAAAATAAGTGGTAAAATTTAACTATAAGGGAGGGATTTCATTGACTCGAAAATACAAGTTTGAAACAGCTGAACAAGTGCTAGCAACTTTTAGTCTAAATGAGCGTAGTTTAGCAACTCAAGTTTTTAATTATGCTTGTGAATTACCAGATACCTCGTATTATATTTCAGATGGTATCATGTTCAAACGTGCAACCAGAAAATATAAGTTTTTATCAATATCAACAAAAGGGAACAGAGTCCTGTTTCATGTACCAATTACCATAAGAGATGCAATCTGCAAAAAGTATCAAGATGAGATGAAAATATACATACCAACCGATCTAAGAGACAAGAATCAAATTGATATAGAAATAAAAGACATTGATTCCATTGAAAAAATAAAGGGGCTAATTAATTTAGCTTACAAAGAAC
This sequence comes from Bacillus sp. NTK034, assembly GCF_017303275.1. GTDB lineage: Bacteria > Bacillota > Bacilli > Bacillales > Cytobacillaceae > Cytobacillus. The sequence continues at coordinate 309,568 of NZ_JAFKOJ010000001.1, forward strand.
GTGAATAAAATTGAAAGGAAGAGTAACCATGGAGTCTATTGAAGTTTGGAAAGATATTGATGGCTATGAAGGTATTTATCAAATTTCAAGTATGGGAAGAGTTAGAAGCATAGACAGGCTTAGCAGAAATGGAAGAAGGCTGAAAGGAAAAATTAAAGTCAGGGAAGGAAATCCATACGGATTCCACATTGTAAAGCTAATTGATAAAGAAGGTATAGCTAAAAATCATAAAGTTGCTGAATTGCTAAAGAAGTATTTTGTAAAGGATTAAGAAGAAAGGGGTCACTGAAATGTCATTGGAGATACAACAGTTCTTAGATTTGATTCAAAAGAACTTTCCAGAGGTTGTGAAAACTAATTCTGCAAGTACTCTAAATAGAACAATCCTATTTGTACCGAATCAAAAAAGAAACAAGAGATGGATAAAAATTGACAATAATGAGAGTTTACATATTTCTTTTGACTTTTGCCTTGGTGATATATCTGAAGCTGATTGTTTATCTGCGGGATTACCAGTTCGAAAGAATGGAAGATATGGATATAAGATAACTGATGACGCTGTCCATGTTACTTTAACTGACGTCAATGTCCTTTTAAGTGAAGCGATGCTTCCTTTTTTGCATAAAGTGTATTCTTCATATTTAAAGCGGGTCGAACTTAAATAATTGAAATCAAAATTGAGGGGATACAGTGAAGGATATTATTGATTACTATGAAATCTTAAGAGTTTCCTATTTTGCAACTTCAGAAGAAATAAAAGAAGCATATAGAAGAAAAGTTAAAGATGTTCACCCAGACAAAGTTCAAGGTAATGATGAAGATTTTAAAATTGTAAAAGAAGCATATGATGTTTTGAGTAATGAAGAAAAGAGAAGGCACTTTAATGACATCCTCTTTAATGCTACTAACTTTAATGTAATATCTAAGGTTTCTTATAAAAAAGAAGAACCTCAAGAAAATTATTCACCTCAATCAAATACGTCACAAACTAAAAGTAAAACAAATAAGTGGAAAATCTTTGCAATGGTTTCAATTGGATTTTGTATTGTATTAATTTCTTTAGGTGTCTGGGGTTTTGATTATTATGAAAGTCAGATAGTAGAAGTTGGGAAAGAAAACAATACATTAATTCAAAGGTTGAGTGAAGCGGAAAATGATAACAGTGTTCTAGATAGCAGGCTAGAGGATGTCACAAAAGAAAACCTAAAACTTACTGAGGAAAATATAGAGTTAAATACTGAGTTATCAGGTGTTTTAGATGAACAAGAGTTGAAAAACAGTTTAGATTCTAATAAATCTGCGGATGAAATCACATCAAGATATGTAGAAGAGTATGACGATGCTTTTACTCAAGGTTCAAGCAAAGAACATGTGAAAGAAATTATGGGTACACCTACTCAGTTGATGCAACGTCCGCTAGGAGGGGAATCGTGGTGGTATGGCGAAACAGCATGGGTGAACTTTGATAGTAATGGTAGAGTGGAAGGCTGGTATGATACAGGGGGAGTTCTAAAGGTTAAATAGTTTCTGTCAATAATGTGTATATAGCCACATTATATAAGAATAGGGGTAAAAATGGGTGAGAGTTCTGTTATTTTATTGTACTCTATTGGTTTTGATATTTCCTTTAGAAGCATATGCACATAGCGGTAGAACTGATTCATATGGTGGGCATAACAAAACTGCTAATGGAACGTATCATTGCCACTCTGGGAAGTGTTTAGAAGATGCTTGGGAAGAGGCATTAAAAATTGCATACCCAAGTGGTCAAGAAGACGGAAGAATAGGGGAAAATCAATATAAAGAATATGAGGAAGTATTGCATAAGAGAGTTTTGAATGAGGAGATTGATTCTGATCAAGCTGAATATATGATTCCTTATCTTTTAAAGGCTTATAAACAAGGCTATGAAGATACCTATATTCCTAGCTTTTGGGAGAAATACAAACTGCATCTTGGATTAATGGGTATATCCTTGTTAATCATCCCATCTTTTATTTACAAAGTGTATAAGGGAAGGAAAGGAACAAGTGTTTAAGATAGGGTAAACTTTTAAAAAACAATTGTTGGAGGTATCTACAAACTATATGAATAAATTAATACCAGAATTAGAACCTATACAACGTTCGAGAGAATATAACAATTATAAGGAAAATATACGAGACAAAGTGATATATGAGTATCTATTTAATTCTAGAAGCCATCGCTGGTTAGATGAGAATATCATTGGTATGGCTGCTGAATACAGCAAAGGTTATCAGTCAATGGGGATACTTCACTATATTGGTTTAAAAGGAAAGCATAAGGGATTGTTTGAGGATATAAGTATTCATGGTGCTATTGAAATACTAGAGCATTCTAAAGTTTCCGATTTTAGACTTATTATTGAAGCGTTGAAAAGAAAATCAGGTAAGAACGCCACTCCAGCTGGAAACGATCAAGGTGAGATAACAGATGACACTGAGGAAGGTAAGGAATATCCAGAGGGAAAAGAAGCATACAGGCTCCATAGATTTCGAGAAAGAGATACGAGACTTATTAAAGAAGCAAAAAAGCTATTTAAACAAAAACACGGAAAATTGTTTTGTGAAGCATGTGGAATTAATTTTGAAGAAACATATGGTGATAGGGGCAAAGATTACATTGAAGCCCATCATACAAAGCCAGTGTCTAAGATGAAGGAAGGAGAAAAGACCAGGATTGAAGATATAGCAATGCTTTGTAGTAATTGTCATCGCATGATTCATAGGAGTCCATTTATATCAGTAAGTGAATTAAGAAAACTGGTTGAAGCAAACTTAAATTATTAGAAGGGAGTGTAACTATGTTTAAGGTCGGGGACATAATTGAGCATGACAATTATGGGAAAGGAGAGGTAACTGCAATAGAAAATGAGAGTAAATCATTATGGGTTTCCTTTGATAAGAAGCATGAGGTAGTTATATATGATGTAATTGATAAGCCTCATTATTTTGAAGATAACACTAGATTAACTTATACAAATTTTATTAGAGTTTTTGAGAGTGAAGTAAGGATGTTATCTTCTAATCATAGATATAGAAATAATAGGGATGATTATATAAATAACTGTCATTCGTGTAAAAAACTCTTATCTTCACAAACCCATCCATATTGCATTGAATGTGAATGGTTAAAATGTGAATGTGGCTCTTGTAAGTGTAATTATAAAGGTCGAAATTTTAAAAAAGTATAGTATGTCATTCGCAAAGCTGGAGATAATAGGATTCCTTAGACCATTAATTTGGTCTATTCTTTTGTTATCTTTGTATCATTTAAGTACACTCTAATGATACATTTGTCGGTCACTGATATACTTGAGTTGATACATTTCAAATACATATATCATAATAGAGGCGATAAAAAAGAAATATCGTTATGGTTGGGGTTATCAGGGCAAAATCTATCTGCTCAGTTAAAGCAGTTAGAGGAAGCGGTAGGAGAAAGAAGATAGGCAACTATTTAATTTATTCCCGTCCAAGAAGGTGACAATATACCAAAACAGATCTACAAATAAGCTTATTGTTAATGAGATTGCAGTTATAACTAAGATTGGCAGGGTAACTATATATGGGGCCGTTAAAGAGTGGAAGCCAAAGGGTAAAAAAATAATTCATCAAGTTAAAACATCTTATTTCAAATAGAAAGAAGGAGAAAAAATGCTTAATGAAGAAAAAGCTATACTCTCTTCAATATCTATGGAGGGTGTCAATCAACAAATTGAAATTTACACCGGAGAATATACTCTTGACATTGATGGCAATAAGGTCGTTTTGGAAGGAAATATATTAATGAAATGGTTACCAGATGCTAGGATTGAATATAAAGGGAAAGTAGTAGAAGGCTACAAAGAAATCGAAAGAGACTTACTCACAGTTGGGTCTGGAAAGTCCAAGGTCTTTCTGGAAACTTCAAATGGATTTTATGGACAAGCTATGATAAATAAAGTGAATTTTAAACATCAATTTAATATATCTGGGGTTGTGTTAAGACATATTGAGAAAATCAATGATGTCAAAATGGACAGTTTAAAATTCAATGTAGTCAACTTTTTGGACAGTGGAGGGCAAAGAATAATCCATGAAAAAAAGAATTATAGTGGTAGGATGGTTTTTAACTATAAAGACTACAAGATTATTGTTGATAAACTACACAATTTCAAGCAAATTTATGAAGACCTAAACGAAAGTGGTGGTTACGCTGTAACTCACGCTGGTAGTATTGAAAACATCAAAGGGGAACAATTTAGTTTTGAAGATGTAGAAGGGTTATTAGAAACTCTTGGTTGGTTGTTGTCTTTTGCTAGTGGAAGGCAAGTAGGAATATGTTCATATCATGGTTACTGCAAAAAAGATAAAGTGCTTGAAAGATTTCAAAGCCCTATCATTGCAAAATGGAAAAATCACACTAACTGGTTCTCTAGATTAAATTCCCAAGGCAGTTTAGAAAGTATCTATCCATCTTTAGTTGAGAAATTGAATAATGAATTATGGGGAGATGTCTTAAAGAGAACGTTTACATGGTACTTTGATAGTATGGTTTCAACGTATATAGAAAATAAGATAGTGTCAGTACAGATTGCGTTAGAAATGTTGGCTTGGACATACATAGTTGAGGAAAATGAAATAATTGATAAAAAAATATTCGATTCTAAATTAAGAGCCTCAGATAAGCTGAGGTTATTGCTATATGAGTTTTCAATCCCAAGAGAAATACCAGACATAGAGTGTTTTAAAACCTTTAATTCTTATAAGGATGGTGCACATCTATTTACTGACTTTAGAAACGAAATTGTCCACCCTAAAAAGGTGAAGGATAAAGGTGAAATGACTTCAACATCTAAATACTATATTCTCCAATTAGGGAGAAAGTATTTAGAGTTGAGTATTTTAAGAATACTGGGATATGAAGGCATGTATCAAAATTTAGTTAGTAATAAGAAATGGTTAGGCGAATCTTTAGAAAAGGTACCATGGTGCCCTGCTGAAATAATCAAGTAAGTTATATTATAATTGAAGGTACATTGTTTTAATAAAAGTACATTCACATGCTAATAGGAAAGATAGCAACTGTTGATTTAATCATACTTTCAAGGTCTATTGAACGGATCTTTAAATACGATCAGTTTTTTAATAGGGAAGTAAGTGATTGGTTAGCAATTAAATGATTATACTAATTTATTATTAAAAAACAGAGAGTTTCGTATTCTCTCTGTTTTTTATAAATTTTTTAAATGGAAACCTTCAATCATGCCAATAAGAGCATATTTTTTATAAGCCACATTTCTGCTACATGGGATTTTCTAGTTAAAGAGTAATTTGTTATCTTATTCATATGGTCACGAAATGGTCACATAAATAAAAACTAATCACTTGTAGACCTTTTTATTCATAACGATTCCGTAGCTCAGCTGGGAGAGCGCTACCTTGACAGGGTAGAGGTCGCTGGTTCGAACCCAGTCGGAATCATACTTAAAGTGTCTGGCCGCTGATCGCCAGGCACTTTTTTTGTTTAGAGGGATCTTGTTTTTTGAGCTGGGAACTCCTGCAATGTTTTAACGAAGTAGTGATGGGGAATCGTTAAAATATAAAAATTCACAAAATAATTTTTATTAAAAATCTATGCTATAATTTCATTGTGAAATTACAAGAGTTAGGGGATATTTCTATGTTGAAAGATCTGTTTATCGGCCTTTCCCAAAACGAATTTCTGAATAGCGCTGCAAAGAAATATGGGTTGAAATTGGGAGCGCAGAATGTAGTGGCGGGAACAAATTTAGATGAAGCAATTCAAAGCATAAAAGAGCTTAACGCTCATGGCATCTCTTGTACTGTCGATAACCTCGGGGAATTTGTTTATAAAAAGGAAGAGGCGGCAGAAGCGAAAAAACAAATTATTGAAGTGATAGAGGCAATTTATGAAAATAAGGTGGATGCACATATATCTATAAAGCCTTCCCAGTTAGGCTTGGATATCGACTACTCTTTCTGTCTTGAAAATGTTAGGGAGATAGTAGAGAGGGCAAGCCATTATGGTATTTTTGTGAATATGGATATGGAAGACTCTAAGCGTTTGCAGCCTTCCTTTGATTTACTGGATGAATTATCTAAAGAATATAATAACATAGGAACAGTTATTCAAGCCTATTTTCTGGCTGCTGAAGAAGATTTAAAGAAATATAAGGATTTCCGCTTGCGAATTGTAAAAGGGGCTTATAAGGAGCCTGAAGAAATTGCTTTTCAGGAAAAAAATGACATCGATGCTAATTTTATAAAATTGATAGAATGGCATTTGCTGAATGGCAAATTTACATCCATTGCAACACATGACCATGTGGTAATTAATCATGTAAAAGATTTTGTAAAGGCCAACAATATCCCTAAAGAGAAATTTGAATTTCAAATGCTTTATGGCTTCCGTAAGGATATGCAGCTGAAGCTTGCTGGTGAAGGCTATAATTTCTGTACGTATGTACCTTTTGGAAATGACTGGTACGGCTACTTCATGAGGCGTCTGGCAGAAAGGCCCCAGAACTTAAACCTTGTTGCCAAGCAAGTATTTAATAAGAAAACCAATACTGTGATTGGAGTGGCCGCTGGAGCTTTCCTGTTAGGCAGATTGACAAAGAAACGGAAAAAATAATACTCCAAAAGTCTCCCTGTTTTATTAAGCAGGGAGGCTTTTTTATGTTATCATTTTTGTGCGGAATTGCGAATTAAATTTGAGAATGATTAGATGGAAGATATGGAATGGACATCGACCTTCCGGCTATTCGTGTTTATGAGAAAGTCGGTTTCGAACCAACAGGTGAGATTTTTTAGGCCTTCCATCCTGAATCCATCTACAGGCTAAAAATGTAGAAAGAAGTCCCTGACTGAATTGTCAGGGACTTTTGCCTACATTTCAATTTCCACACCATAATGATCCGAAATGATGGGTTTGTGTGTGCCGTTAAAGATAACCCGTGAATATTTCGGCTGGACAGGCTGAGCCGAAAGAATTAAATCAATCCGCATATCATGTTTATTGTTATCCCAGCCGGCAATCTTTCCTTTAACAGTAACACCCGAATCCTTCCTGGAAGCTAATTCATAAGTGTCATAGAGCCCATTGCCTGTCAAAAAGTCATAACCTTCATTGCGGACATAAGCCGAGCTGTTGAAATCTCCCATTAAAAAAGCGGATTCATCCTTTGGGACTTTTGCAAGAAGAGATTCAACCTGGAATTTATAGCATTCTTCTTCATCGTGCCACCAGCCAAGATGACAAGAATAGAAGGAGATGGGTCTATCTTGAAGAACTAATTTTATACCAACTATTTTTCGTGTCTTCCAGTTTTTCCGGTCTCGGTTATTTGTAATGAAAAATGAATGGTCCTCTTTAATTTCATGCCTGGTCATGATTGCAAGACCTTCTTCATATATATCATAGCCAATATGGGAGAAATCCCATATAAAAACGTAATCGTCCACACCTATTTTTCTCAATTCTTCAATTAACAGCAGTGCATAATTATCTTCTCTGATATGGCCGTCTATCAAAGGGGCTTTGAAATGCTGGCTGACTTCCTGCAGTGCGATGACATCATAGAAGTTCTCTTTAATAGTCTCTGCAAGAATTTTAATTTTTTCCAGCTGCTGATCCTCCTGCCATGAGTGACAGTTTAGAGTTAATAATTTCATTATTAAGCTCCCAGCAGGTCTTGTATATCTGATTTAAGGACATCTGCTTTTGGGCCATAAATTGCCTGAACGCCTTTGTCCTTAACGATAAGACCTAAAGCTCCATTCCTTTTCCAGTCCTGTTCACCAGCAACTTGTGAAGTGTCCTTTACTGTGACACGCAAGCGGGTCATGCAGGCATCTACATCTTCAATATTTTCTCTTCCGCCCAATAATTCAATTAATACAGGGGCTAGTGAATTTTTCTGAACTGCCGATTCTGATGATGAAGCGGAGTTTTCTTCTTCAATGTAGTTTCCATTGCGCCCTGGAGTAGGGAAGTTGAATTTCTTAATCATAAAATTGGCAACACCAAAGTTTAATCCGAAGAATACAATGCAGGCAATTACAAAGTTTACAAGGTCCAGCCATAAGCCGGCTTTTAAAATCATTGGTGTTCTTGTAATCAATTCAATGATGCCAAAAGAATGGACACGGATATTAATGATGTCAACGATTGCAAATGCCAGACCTGTCATAACTGCATATATGATATAAAGAAGTGGAGCAGCAAACATGAACATAAATTCGATTGGTTCGGTTACTCCAGTCAGGAATACTGCCAAACCAGCAGAAAGGAACATCGATTTGTATTTCTTCTTTTTCTCAGGATCTACATTCCGGTACATTGCAAGCGCAATTCCCAATAAGGCAGCAGCGGAAAGAATCATTTGGCCTACTTTAAAGCGGGCAGGAGTAACATCATTCAGGAGCTGCTTATAGCTTTCTGTATCTCCTGCAGCCAAAAAGTTATTAAGATCGGCAATCCATGCCAGCCATAGCGGGTCTTGTCCAGCCACGGTTGAACCTGAATTAGAGCCTGTCAGGATTTTGTAAGTTCCGCCGAGCTCAGTATAATTAATTGGGACAGTCAGCATATGATGCAATCCAAATGGAAGAAGCAATCGTTCCAGTGCCCCAAAAACAAAGGGAGCTATAACTGGCGCTGTGTTACGTGATGTAGCAATCCATTGACCGAAGTCATTTAATAATCCTTGTATAAATGGCCAAACAATCGATAAGACTAACGCTGCTGCAACAGAGCCGCCAATTACAGTGAAGGGCACGAAGCGCTTTCCATTAAAGAAGGAAAGTGAATTTGGCAATTTATCATAGTTATAATACTTGTTAAATAAATTTGCTCCAATAAAACCTGAGATGATCCCGACAAATACTCCCATATTCAATGCTGGTGCACCTAAAACAGAAGTGAAATAGTCAGTCACAATGAGATCTTGCCCAAACAGGGATTTTACCATGGCGTCCGGATTATCTAACATGTCGGACTTTACTCCGAATATGGCGCCTGTAATTCTATTAATCAGAATGAAAGCAATAAGAGCTGCGAATGCTCCGCCTGCACGTTCCTTAGCCCAGGAACCGCCAATTGCTACTGCGAATAAGATATGAAGATTTGTAATAATGGCCCATCCTATATCCTCCAGCACGCGTGCAATCGCTTGCACAAATGCTATGTCAGCACCCGTCATGCCAACAAGCTTGCCAAGTGAAATCATGATACCTGCAGCTGGCATTACGGCCACTACAACAAGTAATGCCTTACCAAACTTTTGCCAGAAATCAAAAGAAAATAATTTTTTCATCGTTTTTCTCTCCCTTATTGTATGGGCTTTCATTAAATGGACTAAAAAAGCATTCCCAGAATTTCACGAAAAAAATTTCGATTAATGCATGGATTTCTCCTATGAAAATACTAATTAGCTTTATTATTATCTTAAAGTAACACGGGTAGAAAAATGATGCAACCGTTTGCGTAAAAAATATTCATTCGGAGGTATAGAAGATGATAAAAGGAAAGATTCTTAAAACAATCGTTCCTTTAATATTATTTCCAAAGTGGAATTGGGGAGCAGGATTATTAAAATGCAGAAAACGGACATCTATATGCCCGTTTTCCAGAGTTATTAAAAAGGAAAGTGTCTGTCTTTAGTTTGTATCGATACCCATTTGGTGACGGTAAATTCCTCTACAACCCATGGATTGCCAAACCTTCCTAATCCGCTGGCCTTATTTCCTCCAAATGGAATATGTGGTGCGTCATTTACCGTTTGATCATTCACATGAGTCATTCCGCTATCAATTTTTAGAGCTAATTCTTCTCCTCGAGCAAGATCGCTTGTAAAAATAGAAGAGCTTAAACCATATTCTGTATCATTGGCCATTTCAATAGCATGATCATCTGAATCAGCTTTAATAATGGTGGCAATAGGGGCAAATAATTCAGTCTGTGCCAGTTTGCTGGAATTATCCACATCAGTAAAAACAAAAGGTGTAATAATATTGCCGATCCGCTGGCCTTCTAAAGAGAGTGTCGCGCCTTCCTGCTTTGCTGTTTCGATATACTGAATAGCCTTTTCCAATTGGCGTTCGTTAATAAGAGGACCTATCACAGTCTTAGGGTCGCTTGGATCCCCATAGGCCAGAGACTTCGCTCGGTCTATAAATTTTTCTGTAAAATCATTGTATATGTCTTTATGGACGATGATCCGGTTTACAATCATACATATTTGGCCCTGGTGGATGAACTTGCCGAATATTGCAGCATTCACTGCCTGATCGACATTTGCGTCGGAAAGGACAATCAGCGGGCTGTTGCCTCCCAGCTCCAAAGCGACTCTTTTCAAATTTCGCCCAGCAATAGCTCCGATATGCCGGCCTACAGCAGAGGATCCAGTAAAGCTAATTAGTTTTGAATGCGGATTAGTCAGCATGCTCTCTCCGATTTCAGTAATATCAGTTAAAATGATGTTAAGAACACCTTTTGGCAGACCCGCATGTTCGAAAGCTTTGGCTATAATCGAACCGCCAGAAAGGGCAACTTGAACATCAGGCTTATGAACAACACTATTGCCTAGAGCAATGGCAGGTGCAATAGTTCTCATTGAGAGATTCAATGGAAAGTTAAACGGAGAAATTGAGGCAATGACCCCAAGTGGTAAGCGATGGATGTGGTTATGCTTTTCATCTGATCCTGCTACTTCTCTTACCTTATTAACTTCATCAGCGTATTTAATAGATTCTTCAAGGAATTCAATGGCAAGATGCAATTCAATATTGCTCTTAAGTATAGTACTGCCAGTTTCTCTTTGAATAATTGCCGTAATTTCATCTCGGTTTTCTTTTAAATAGGCAGCCGCCTTTGAAAGGACCTCTCTTCTTTCCTCAACAGTAGAGGCAGCCCATTTCTTTTGGGCACTGCTGGCAATTTCGAAAGTTTCTGCCAGCTGATCTTTTGTCGCCAGCTTCACGGTGGTGACGACACTGCGGTCATAAGGATTCAAAATTTCATAGGTTCTCCCGCTTTTTCCTTCAGTCCATACTCCGTTAATAAAGCTTTTGCTAATCTCTTCACTGATGAGGCTGTTTGCAATACTTTGTGATTGCTGCATTTCATTACCCCCTCCTTAATAATGGTAACGCTTACACGTCTACTCGCAGTTTAGTATAACAGCATGGATTTTATGTAAGAATAGCAAAGTTGCGCTATATGAAAATCATTAAAAAATTCTTCACCGGATTAAAAGGAACTTGAGATAGGTTCCATTAAAGATGACGCCCCTTTGGTGTTCTTATAAATTGGAGGGTTTTCACATAAGTCAAAAGGGTAATCTGATCCAGGAACAACTCTATTCTCTCCAACTGTTTTTACCAGGAAATCCAATCCTGCAGGGTTCCACAAAACTGTATCAAACCAAAATCGTTTTATATATTGGGATGGAGGTGCATTCAAGTTTGAGGATACCTGATCCCATTGTTCATAGCCTTTATCAAGCCGCCCAATCTGGTAAGGAAGGAAACCTCCACCATGAGCAAATAAAATCTTTACATCTGGAAAGTTATCAATCATCCCGCTAAGTAAGATATCTGTTGCACAAACAGTAGTTTCCCAAGGAACCCCAATTAAATTTGGCATCATTTTTGTTTTGAGGCGAGGATCTTCACTTAAAAGCGGGTGAATGAAAAGAATGGCTTTCATTCTGTTTGCCGTTTCAAAAAATGGTTTGAAATATTCATCCGAAAGCATTCTCTCTGATAGACCAGGTCCAATAATGGCTCCTTTTAGCCCTAGATTAATGGCTCTTTCCAATTCTGCAGCTGCTATTTCAGGGTTATTCAATGGCACGGTTGCAAGAGCAGCTGTTTTTTCTGATGATGAGGATGCCAAATTAGCTAATGATTGATTATATACATGAGAAATTTCTGCTGTAATTTCTTGAGGAAAGTCATACATAAATAGCTGAGGAATAGGTGATATCAAAGAGTGAGTTACTCCGGAATTAAATTGTTTTTTGTTAAATAAATCAAAGTGATAAAATTCTGGCTTTAATTCAAAGCCCCATTTATTATTGACTATCAAAAATTCATCTTTATCAGGTGATTTCTTAACCCACTCCGCTTTTACTGCAGTTTGATTGTCTTTTACCCAGTCAAGCACCTCCTGTGGAATAAAGTGTGTATGAAAATCGAACATATAAATTTCTCCTCTCGTTTTTATTAATCTATTATTTCCAATATCCCATTCGGCTGGATATTTCATTGGCAGCAATTATGACCCTTTTTGAATAATTCTTAATCTTGCTCTGCTGGATTCTTTGTTTTGGGCCTACAATCGCTAAAGCCGCAATGACTCTGCCCTTATAATCATAGATTGGTGCTGCAATAGAATTTACCCCTTCAAGATACTCTTCATTGCTCCAGGAATACCCTTGTTCTCTAATTTGCAATAAATGAAATTTAAGCTTCTCGGGGTCAGTAATCGTCGTTTTAGTATGTTGTTCTAGCCCTTTATTTAGAACTGCATTGAAAACATCTTCTTTTGCATGGGCAAGCAATGCCTTCCCTGAGCTTGTACAGTAGAGGGGATTTCTTCTTCCGACATGTGTCAGGAATCTAACTGGGTGATTGCATTCAACCTTTTGCAAATAAATGACTTCATTGTTATCTAAAACCGAAATATGGGCAGTCTCTCCCAACTCCTGTACGATTTTATTTAAAACAGGCTGGGACTCTCTGTATATATCCATTTGGCTGTTTACAATACCTCCAAGGGAGAGAATTGACAGCCCCAAACGATACTTTTTGCTTTCAGGATCTTTATATACGAATCCCTCACTGGCTAATGTAGCCATTGTTCGGCTGACCGTGCTTTTATTAAGACCAAGTGATGCCGAAATGTCACTGATTTTTTTTTCCGGTTCGTCCATTGAAAAGCATCTCAATATACGTAATGCATTTTTTACAGATGAAAGGTGACTATCCTCGTTTGTCTTTAAAGTCATTTCGTATCCTCCTTAAAGTTGCTATATGTTAAACATGGTTGCTTTATAGTGGAAAATATATCAAAGAAGTTTAAAAAAGGAAAGGGAATGTTTTAAAAATTTAGAAATTTGCAAAGCCAAGCTATTGTCCTTTCAGGTTTTAGAGTGTTTTTAAAAAGTTTCAAAAATTTACCCCTTGTTGCATATAGAGCAATTAACGTGTTGTTAAGCCTGAAAGTAAGCGTTAACATAAAATTGCGAAAATAAAAAAAGTTATTTAGGAGGCTAACATGCAAACAGAAGCTAAAATCAAAGCTATTAATTGTCAGCATTTTATTAACGGACAGTTTGTTGATTCTAAAAATCAAAAAACATTTGAAAATATTAACCCCGCAACTGAAGAAGTTTTGGGTACAGTCGCAGAAGGCGGTAAGGAAGAAGTGGATTATGCTGTAGCAGCAGCAAGAAGAGCATTAAAAGGCCCTTGGAAAAATACGACTCTGCAAGAGCGTTCAAAAATTCTTCGCCGAATAGGAGACCTGATCCTTGAAAGACAGGAAGAGCTGGCACACCTGGAAACTTTGGATACGGGAAAACCTTTTTCCCTTGCAAACAGCATCGATATTCCAAGGGCAGCATACAATTTCCATTTTTATGCTGATTATATTACTTCAATCGGAACGGAAGCTTACCAGCAGGATCAGCAGGCACTTCATTATGCATACCGCCGTCCAGTCGGTGTTGTCGGGATTATCAAGCCATGGAATCTGCCATTATTATTGCTTACCTGGAAATTGGCACCATGCTTAGGCATGGGCAATACAGCTGTCATTAAGCCGGCAGAGTGGACACCAATGACAGCAACAGTATTAATGGAGATTTGTAAAGAAGCCGGTGTCCCTGATGGAGTTGTTAATCTTGTTCACGGGTTCGGACCTAATTCTGCAGGTGGCGCGATCTCCGAACATCCTGATATTGATGCCATTTCATTTATCGGTGAACCTGGAACAGGTTCAGCGATTATGAAGTCGGCAGCTGATTCACTGAAAAAACTTTCATATGAACTTGGGGGCAAGAATCCTAATATCATTTTTGCTGATGCAGACTTGGATGAAGTAATTGAAACGACTATTAAATCCAGCTTTGTTAATCAAGGGGAAGTTTGCCTGTGCGGATCACGTATATACGTAGAACGACCGATCTATAATAAATTTGTCAGCAGGTTTGCTGAAAGGGTTAAAGCACTTAAAGTTGGCCACCCATTGAATGATGATACAAATGTTGGGGCACTGGTCAGCAAAGAACACTATGACCGGGTCATGGGCTATGTTGAAATCGCCAAAAGTGATGGGGGAACCATTGTAACAGGTGGTAAGCGTCCAGAAGGGCTTGAAAAAGGATACTATCTTGAGCCCACCATAATTACAGACTTAAGCCGCAATTCCCGCTGTATCCGTGAAGAAATCTTTGGGCCTGTTGTAACAGTCACCCCATTTGATATGGAGGAAGAAGTAGTTATGCAGGCAAATGATACACACTATGGATTAAGCGCAACGATTTGGACCAGCAATTTAAAGCGTGCCCACCGTGTTTCCCATCAAATTGAAGCAGGAATTATCTGGGTGAACACATGGTTCCTGCGTGATTTGAGAACACCATTCGGAGGAATGAAGAACAGCGGTATTGGAAGAACAGGCGGCATGCACAGCATTGATTTCTACTCCGAATTATCCAATATTACCATTAAATTGTAGATAGGAGAGCATGTTATGGGTGCAAATATAAAACAATATGCTGCTCAGCTTGAAGGGGCAGAGTTTTCAGGTACTGGGGTCCTGCCAATCACTTCCGATAATGCCGGGCTTACGATAGAAGAGGCTTATCAAATTCAACTCGAAAATATTAAGCGTAAAATTGAGAGAGGCAAAAAAATTGTCGGCAAAAAAATTGGTTTGACTTCCCTTGCTATGCAGCAGCTGCTGGGAGTGGATGAACCCGACTATGGTCATTTGCTTGATAGCATGGTTGTTGAGAATGGAGGAAAAATTTCAATCGAGAAGGTTCTTCAGCCTAAAGTGGAGGCGGAAATTGCGTTTGTTTTAAAAAAGGAATTAAAGGGGCCAAATGTCACAGCTTTAGATGTAATCCAGGCAACAGATTACGTAGTTCCTGCATTAGAGATTGTTGACAGCAGAATCAAAGATTGGAAGATTAAACTTCCTGACACCATTGCAGATAATGCTTCTTCCGGCTTCTATGTTTTAGGAGGAAAGCCAGCGAGGCTTTCGGATATAAACCTGGAGTTAATCGGAATGGTATTGATGAAAAATGGAGAGGTTGCCAATACAGGTGTTGGTGCGGCAGCATTAGGCAATCCGATCAATTGCGTAGCATGGCTTGCAAATAGATTAGCAGATTTTGATATTTCCCTAAAGAAGGGGGAAGTGATTCTATCAGGAGCCCTTTCTGCAGCTGTTGAAGCTAATGCAGGAGATATATTTACAGCACGGTTTGCTCATATTGGCCAGGTAAGCGTACATTTTTAAAAAATCATTGTTATCCTCTTCCGGTAAACACCCGCGGGAGATGGCGGTTATGATTAATTAGCCTGAAAACATTTCTTTAATAAAGAAAGGGGAGCGTTATGGGAAAGGTTAAAGTTGCTGTATTGGGTTCCGGTAATATAGGGACAGATCTAATGTTAAAGCTCCATCGTTCTGAAGTGCTTGAACTCACGACAGTTATCGGAATTGACCCTGAGTCTGATGGGTTGAAAAAAGCAAGGGAGCTTGGCTATCATACCATTGATAATGGAATAAAAGGATTCCTCGAAAGACCGGAATTGGCAGACATCGTATTTGATGCCACTTCTGCAAAAGCGCATATCAGACATGCAAAGCTATTAAGAGAAGCCGGGAAGCAGGTTTTGGATTTAACACCGGCGGCAGTCGGCCCCTTTGTGGTACCTCCTGTAAACATTTCGGAGCATTTGGAAGCAAATAATATCAATCTAATAACATGCGGAGGACAGGCGACAATTCCAATGGTTCATGCCATTAATAGGGTGCAGCCTGTAAAGTATGCAGAAATTGTTGCCACAATCTCTTCAAAAAGTGCAGGTCCCGGTACAAGGGCAAATATCGATGAATTTACACAGACTACTTCCAGAGGAATCGAAAAAATCGGCGGGGCAAAAAAAGGGAAAGCAATTATCATATTAAATCCTGCAGAACCTCCGATATTAATGAGAGATACCGTTCATGTTTTAGTTGAAGGAGAAAAAGTCAAGGAAGAAGAGATTATTGCTTCAATTCAAGAAATGGAAAAGCAGGTTCAGTCCTATGTTCCAGGTTATCGCTTGAGACAGGAGCCAATTTTTGACGGCAATAAGGTAACCGTTTTTCTTGAGGTGGAAGGCGCAGGGGATTATTTACCTAAATATTCCGGAAACCTTGATATCATGACAGCTGCATCCGTAAAAGTGGCTGAAGAGTGGGCAAAGAATAAAATCAACAAGGTAACTGTCTAAGAAAGGAGATGAGCTGGAAATGACTCTAAACAGAGATATTTTAATAACAGAGGTGGCATTGCGTGACGGAAGCCATGCAGTAGGACACCAATTTACAGTTGAGCAAGTAACACAAGTGGCCCGTGGATTGGATGAAGCAAATGTCCCTTACATTGAAGTGACCCATGGCGACGGTTTGGGCGGTTCTTCTTTACAATATGGCTTATCGCTTATGAATGAAATGGAGTTAATTGAAGCAGCTGCGGCTTCGGTTACTAATTCTAAAATTGCTGTTTTGCTATTGCCTGGAATTGGGACAATGCCGGAGTTAAAAGAAGCAGCCCGTTTAGGCGCAAAGATGGCAAGAATCGCCACCCATGTTACAGAAGCAGATGTTTCACCACAGCATATTGCATTGGCAAAAGATTTGGGTATGGAAACGGTAGGATTTTTAATGATGTCCCACATGGCGCCAACAGAAAAGCTTGTTGAACAGGCAAAGCTGATGGAAAGCTATGGAGCAGATACAGTATATGTAGTGGATTCTGCAGGTGCCTTGCTGCCGCATCAAGTGACAGAAAGAATTTATGCACTGAAAAACAGCTTATCGGTCAATATTGGATTCCACGGCCATAATAACCTTTCTTTAGCAATGGGTAATACTCTTGCTGCTATTGAAGCAGGGGCTACAAGGATTGACGGAAGCATTCGCTGTCTAGGCGCAGGAGCAGGAAATACCCAGACTGAAGTGCTTGTTGCTGTTTTAGACCGTCTTGGAATTAAAACTGGTGTGGATATTTATAAAATGATGGATATTGCAGAAAACTTGGTAGCGCCAATTTTACAAAAACCCCAAGAAATAACAAAGGATAGCCTGGTTCTTGGCTATGCAGGTGTCTATTCCAGCTTTTTGCTGCATGCACAGCGGGCAGCAGCAAGATTTGGAATTGATTCACGGGATATATTAATAGAACTTGGAAAGAGAAATGTTGTTGGAGGCCAGGAAGATATGATTATTGATGTGGCAGCAGAGATATCAAAGAAAAAACTAGGTGCCGGCGTCTGATAAGGAGGAAATTAAATGCCTAATCAAGAATATAAGGAAATTGCTCAATATTTAGTAGCAGCTGAAGTTGAAAAGCGTGAAGTAATTAAGATTACCTCAGAAATCAACCCTAATCTAACAGTTGAGGAAGGTTATCTGGTCCAACAAGAGCTGGTAAATATCAAGATGTCAGAGGGGAAGAAGATTATAGGCCCTAAGATGGGCTTAACCAGTCAGGCGAAGATGAAACAAATGAATGTGGATGAGCCGATATATGGATATGTATTTGATTATATGCTCATTGAAAATGGCGGGGAATTGTCTTTCCATGAGTTGATACATCCTAAAGTAGAGGCTGAAATCGCGTTTGTGATCGGTGAAGATATCGAAGGGCCGGGTGTAACAGGTGCCCAAGTGCTTGCAAAGACAGAATATGTGCTGCCGGCTCTGGAAATTATTGATAGCCGTTATGAGAACTTTAATTTTACCCTTCCGGATGTAATTGCTGATAATGCTTCAACATCACGTGTCGTATTTGGTACATCATTAAAGAAACCTGATCAACTGGATCTTGATTTAGTAGGCGCCACACTATCAATCAACGGAGAAATGAAAGATTTGGGAGCAGGTGCAGCAGTTTTAGGTCATCCTGCTAATTCAATTGCCATGCTTGCAAATATGCTTTCAAGAAAAGGCGAAAAAGTGCGAAAAGGTGATGTGATTCTCACTGGGGCACTTACTGGGGCAAGTATGCTTGCAGCAGGCGATTTTGTCAGCGGCAAATTTGATGGTCTTGGCGAAGTGACATTCACAGTAAAAGAGTGAGGAATCCGTCTAACATTTAATATAGAAAGAAGATGAAAAGAAAATGCCAATTATCAATGTTCAAATCATTGAAGGCAGACCGAAGGAAAAGGTTGCTGAAGTAATTCAGAATATTACAAATGCGGTTTCAGAAACATTAGATGCCCCTAAAGAAACAGTAAGAGTGATTGTGACAGAAATCCCTAAAACGCACTGGGGAAAAGCGGGGAAGCCAATGTCAGAAAAATGAAAGCTAATCGTTTAGTTATCTTTTAGCGTGAAAAAACTTTTTAAAGGAGGATCAGATGAATGACGATTGAGCTATGTATGCTCGTACCCCATGTTCCAAGTATTTGCCATGAAGACCAGGTTCCTGACTTCCAGCAGCCAATGGTAACTGCAATGAAGGAATTGGCCAAGGATATTGAACAAATTAAACCGGATGCGATTGTGCTTGTTTCATGTCACTGGCCGTCGACATTTTTTCACTATGTTGATGGTACACCAATACATAAAGGGATCTTAACAGCAATAGAAGCACCTGACTTAATTAAAGATGTTCCCTACTCCTATCCAGGAGATGAAATGCTGGCGAATGAATTGGTGAGTGCTGGAAAAGCTGCCGGCCTGCAAGTGCAGGGCGTAAATGATCCATATTATGTATGGGATTATGGGAGTGTGGTACCTCTGAGATACCTTGTTCCAAAAGAGGATATACCAGTCATTAACCTTTCAGTTACATTAGCGGCAAGCATTGAGGAAACCTATCAATGGGGACAGGTAATTGCAAAGGTTCTGCGTGAAAGCCAAAAGCGGATTGTATTTGTTTCGAGCGGTGCCTTATCTCATAATCTGGTTAGGGGCAGGCATAACAAGCCGACTATCGCAGAACATGCCCTTGATAAGCAGTTTGTAGAGTTTGTAATGAATAATGACTACAAGTCTGCTTACCAAATGCTTCCTGAATATGCGAGAATGGCGAAAGTTGAATCGGGTGGACGCCATTTGGCGATGCTTTTCAGCATGCTGCAAGATAATTGTACCCCATCCTATTTGGCGGATGGACAATCCTCAGGAAGCTGGAATGCACTTATTACCTTTGAAAAAGCAAATGTATCATGTAATGGTGAGACCACAGAACGAGAATATGCAAACTAATAAAATGATAAAGAAGCTGTGTAAATGCAGATTTATACAGCTTCTTTGTGCTTTAATTACGGTTTTGAATCTTTGCTCAATTTTAAAATTTATTTAGGATATGATGGCTGTTCTTGTTGAATGTTTCCAGGAAGCGTTTGGCGATCTGTGATAAATAACCGTTTTTCAGCCAAATAGCATAAGTTCCTGTGGTAAGGCGGCAATCATTAATTGAAAGAACTTTAAGATTATCTCGGGAGTAAGATGCTGAAGCTGATAAGGGAAGAATAACTGCACCGGCCCCTGACTCAACTAATGATAATAGGATGGTGGTATTTGGAGACTCTGCAACAATTTTTGGCTTTAATCCCCTTTTGGTGAATTCTTCAAGAAGCATTTCATAAATACCTTCTCCGTTTACTCGATGCAAAGCTACTAAAGGCAAAACAGAGAGTTCTTCCATAGTCACAGAATTCGTATTACTGCCAACTGCCCACTCTTTAGGAAGTATGCAAACAAAGGGCTCTTCCTCGATTGAGATATATGAGAAATTTTTCTTTTCGATTGGGGAACGAACGATTGCAAGCTCAATTTGCCGGTCAAGAATGTAATCAGATAAACGAAATGGATCGCCTTCCCATATTTTAAAAGTGATGTGAGGATAATATGCTTGAAAGTGGTGTATTCGTTCCGGCAGATGGCATATACAAGAAATAGCTGTACCGATATTGAGAGTTCCGCGCAATCCTCCTCCTGCTTCTTTTACTTCAGTGATAATATCATCGAAGTTATATAAATGCTTTTTCCCTTTTTTATATAGAATTTCTCCGGCTTCAGTTAATTCAAGTGTTCTTCCATTACGAATAAGCAATTTTGTTCCAAGCTCTTTTTCTAAATTTATTAACTGCTGGCTCAGGGGAGGCTGCGCCATATTCAACTTTTTCGCTGCAAGGGTAATTTGTCCTTCTTCTACAATTGTAATGAAATATTTGAGCTGCCTTAAATCCATACAAACCGGCTCCTTGTCTTAAGTATACTTAAAAAGTATATAAATATTAGAAAATTAATATTTTTCATATATTTTACCATGTGATAGGATTTAATTAAACAGTTATGTAAGCGCTTAAAAATGGTTTAGGCAAAAACGATTACGATAGGAGGAGAGAATGTGAGTGTTCAGGAAGTGAAAAAAGAAACAAGCATAGCTTCAAACTATAAGACAATATATACAACAGCTGACGCAATGCTGGAAACTTTACAGGAAAATGGGGTGAAATATATTTTTGCCAATTTGGGAAGTGACCATCCCGCCATCATTGAAAGCTTTGCCAAAGCTAAATTAGAAGATAAGGATACACCTCAAATTATTACTTGTCCTCACGAATTTGTTGCTATGAGTGCTGCACATGGATATGCCATGCTTACTGGAGAGCCGCAGGCTGTTATTGTTCATGTTGACTGTGGGACACAGAACTTGGGCGGGGCTATACATAATGCTGCAAAGGCAAGAATCCCAATTCTGATATTTGCTGGAACATCACCAGCTACACAGGAGGGGGAATTAAAGGGAAGCCGAAATGAGTATATTCATTGGCTGCAGGATTCGTTTGATCAAAGGGGAATCGTAAGAGGATATGCGAAATACGACAATGAAATACGAACTGGCAAAAATATCAAACAAGTGGTAACTCGGTCAATTCAAATTGCTAAGAGTGATCCTAAAGGGCCTGCATACTTAATGGCTGCGCGTGAAGTAATGGAAGAAGAAATTGACCCTTATGAAATTGATCATAATAGATGGGGGTGCATATCTCCTTCTGCCATACCAGATGATAGAATACAGGAAATAGCAGGCCGATTGCTGAAAGCAGCAAAACCTTTAATTGTTACTTCATACGCAGGGAGGAACCAGAGAAGTGTACAACAGTTAATTAAGTTATCTGAAAGACTGGCAATACCTGTACTTGAATCAGTGCCCAGCTATATGAATTTCCCATCTGATCATCCGATGCATATAGGTTATACATGGAATGAACCACATCAGAATAAACATTTGGAAGACGCCGACTTTATTCTTGTAGTAGACAGCGATGTTCCATGGATTCCATATAAAAATAAACCCTCTGAGAATTCCGAAATTATAATCATTGACATAGACCCTTTAAAGGAAAAAATCCCGCTTTGGTATATCCCGGCGGAAGGATTCTTTAAAGCAGATTCCTTCATTGCCCTCTCACAAATTAATTCCTACATTAATAAGCATCAGAGATTAATAGATGAATCGTCCGTTTCAAATAGATATACAGCCATTTCAAGGATTCACAAAGCACAAAGACTTGAATGGGAGGCAATGGAGTATCCCGGCGAGGAATCAGCCATTACACCACAAATGCTGACAGGCTGTTTAAGGGAGGTTCTCAATGATGAAGACATAGTCATTAGTGAGGCCATAACAAATTTCTCAACAGTTACAAGACATCTGCCAAGGAATAAGCCGGGTACTTACTTTAGCCCAGGAGCAAGCTCCTTAGGCTGGAGCGGGGGAGCTGCATTTGGTGCAAAGCTGGCCGCACCAGATAAGCTTGTTGTTGCATTGACAGGTGATGGAAGTTTTATGTTCAGTAATCCAACTCCTTTGCACTGGATGTCAGGAAAATATGAAACTCCTTTCTTAACGATTATTTACAACAATGAGGGCTGGACAGCACCAAAACTTTCTACATTAGGAGTGCATCCAAATGGAATCGCTCAACAAACAGATGAATTTTTTGTTAAATTCAATCCAGCGGCGAGGTACGCTGATATCGCTAAATCTGCTGGCGGGACATTCGCCTTTATTGTTGAAAAGCCAAAAGAACTAAAAGATACCCTGTTAAAAGCTATTCATGCCGTCAAACATGAAGGCAAGTCAGCGGTAGTGGATGTCAGGCTGCCGCAAGGCTAAAATTTCAAAGAAAATGGTGAATAGGCTCATTCCAATGAAGCACAAATCGAGAATTGCTTAACATCATTCTAAAAAAATCAGAAAATCTTAAACTGCCAAAAGAAAAAGGGGTGTAACGCAGTGGGAAAGAATCAGCAATTTATTAGACGTATTGGCATTTTGGGAGTTGCAAGTTTAATGGCTTTTGCTTTAACAGCATGTAGCGGCTCTTCCAATAATACCGCAGCGAAAGGTGAAAAAACTGTTGATCTGGCTGTGTCCAGCTTTATGCCAGGCCAGCATCCGCAGCATTCGGATGTTATTGAGCCTTTTTTGAGAGAGGTTGAAAAAGCAACTGAAGGAAGAGTCAAAGGGACTATTTATTCCGGGAGTGCCCTGGGAAAAGCAAATGAACAATATGACTTGGCGGTTACAGGTACGGCAGCTATGTCAATGGCACTGCATGCCAATACTCCTGGGAAGTTCCCTTTAACAGGTGTCACAGAACTGCCGTTTATGGGGGAAAATGCGGAAGACGGTACCCGTATTTTCTGGTCATTGTATGAAAAATTCCCTGAAATAGCTGAAGAACATGCAGAGACTAAAGTCGCCTGGTTATTTAAGAATGATGCAGCCCAAATTTTCACTACGAAAAAACCTATAAAGAAAATGGAAGATTTAAATGGATTGAAGATTCGAACCCCTTCTCCTGCTGGAACAGCTATTCTTGAGACGTTTGGAGCTACCCCTGTATCCATTCCTATGGATGGTGTATATGAAGCCATGCAGAAAGGAGTCGTTGACGGAGCTTTAGCTCCTGCATCGGTGATAACAAACTTCCAATTGTCTGATGTCACAAAGTATATAACCAAAGGGGATTTCTATACGAGCAGCTTATTCATGGTTATGAACTCCAAAACCTGGGAAAACATATCCCCTGAGGATCAAAAAGCTATAGAGAATCTAATGGGGGAATCAGTGGCTATGAAAGCTGGTGCTGTGTATGATGAAGACGGTGATCTGGGCTGGAAGCAAGCGGAGGAAGCCGGAATAGAAGTTTATGAGCTATCTGATGATGAAAAAGCAGAATGGGAAAAAGCCCTGCAGCCTGTTTATAGTAAGTGGATTGATGAAATGAAAGCCAAAGGGCTTCCTGGCAAGGAGATCTATGATGAAGCTGTCCGTTTGAAAAATCAATGATCACATAATTAATGCGCCTGTCCCCAAAGGGACGGGCGCATTTATATTTTAGTCAAATACATAAGTTGCGATTTATTATTTTTTCAGAAAGTTCATTTGCAGCCCTCTTTACTATCTTCGCCAGCTCAGGGGCACTTTGATGATTGATTCTCGAGGAGGGACCTGCAATGCTTATTGAATAGGAGGCCATTCCTGGTTGAGAAAACACAGGAGAGGCAATAGATGATACACCCTTATGCATTTCTTCCCTGCTAAAAGCATAGCCGTTTTTTTTAATCAGAGAAAGTAGGAATTTTAGTTTTTGTGGATTAGTAACCGTGTAATCAGTTAACTTTGGCAGTCCTTTTTCAATTACTCCCTTAATCACTTCCTCAGGCTGGAAAGCTAGTATTGCTTGTCCTGAACTTGTACAGTGGATGTAGTTTCGCTTGCCAGCATGTGAAAGGAGGTGTACATAGTTTACAGCATCCATTTTTTGTAAGTAGATGACTCTATTATCTGTCAAGGTAGACAAATGTGCGGTTTCACCTGTCTCTTGAACTAATCTCTTCAGAATGTCAGGTGAACATTTACAGATATCATATTGGGACAGAATTGTCGTTCCTTTTGCTAAAATAGAGGATCCGAGCCGGAAGTTTTTAGATACAGGATCTCTCGCAAGGAAGCCTTCTTGCATTAGTGTAAATGTCAATCGATAAATGGTGCTGTTTCCAACGCCTAACTTTTCGCTAAGTTCGCTTAAACTTAGTTCTGGCTCCTCCATTGTGAAGAGATTTAATAGTCTTAATGCATTCCTTAGTGAGGAAACTCTCCCAGCTGGCAAATTCTCCATTTAATCTCCCCCTTACTTTAAATATCAATAAAAACTGATTCAAGATACCCTAATCTTTTTGAAATAGCCTCTGCTGTTTTGGTGATTTCCGATACGATTTCCATCATTTTGCTTTCCGAAATTCTTTGTCTTGGGCCGGCTGCACTAACTGCAGCAATGACCTTACCGGTATAATCTTTGACAGGTGCAGCAATACTGACTGCATCTGTATGAAGTACATCTATACAAATTGCAAACCCTTTTTCTTTTATGTAATGAATCTCTTGTAAAAGTTCTTCCTGGTTAGTAAAACTGTTCGGTCCCATCTTCGGAAGCCCATTGCCAATCACCTCTATCGTTTTCTCCATAGGCTGGTGAGCTAACAACACCAGTCCAGAACTCGTGCATACGGCAGGATTGTCTTTGCCTATGTATGAAAGGAGCCTGACTGGGTGTTTACATTCAGTTTTTAGTAAATATATGATTCTGTCACCTTCCAATACGGAGATGTGAGCTGTTTCTCCTATTCTATTTACCAGTGAGTTTAATGGCTCTGCCGCTTCCCGATGTATTTCCAAATGAGTAGTCAGGACGCCAGCTAAACATAAAAGGGTTAATCCAAGGCGGTATTGTTTTCCGTATTTTTCCAAATAACCTTCCTCTGTCAAATCTGCAACTAAGCGGCTAACAGAACTTTTGGGTACATTTAGCTCGCGTGAGATTTCTGTTATCCCCCATAGAGGCTTATCTTTTGTAAACAATTTGATAATGGAAAGTCCGTTTTGGACTGATTGTAATAACGATTTACTGGTAGCCAAACAAACCACTCCAAAAAATTCATACTTGTTCCATATAGAAGAAAAAGTTTCTTCTATTCAGAATATTCATATTATAACATGGTGTTGAAAGCGTTAACATATAAAAAGCAAAAAAGGAGATTGGTAGTTTGCGTACACAAGTAGGAATTATTGGAGCTGGACCTGCAGGACTAATGTTGTCTCATTTACTGCATCTGCAGGGAATTGAAACTATTGTTGTTGAGAAAAGGTCGCGGGAAGAAATTGAAGGCACCATCCGTGCAGGAGTGCTGGAACAGGGGACAGTGGATTTGCTGAATGCATCCGGAGTAGGAGAAAGAATGTTGAAAGAGGGGCATATTCATCAGGGCATAGAGCTGCAATTTAATAGAAATAGGCATCGGATCAACATGGAAGAATTGACAGGCGGCAAAAAGATTACTGTATATGCGCAGCACGAGGTCATCAAGGATTTAGTTGCTGCAAGGGTGCAGGCTGGCGGGGAAATTATTTTTAATGCTGATCATGTGAGTTTACATGATATTGAAACAGAAGAGCCTAAGATTCGCTTTAAGAAGGAAGGAATGGGAAATGAAATTGTATGCGATTTTATAGCTGGCTGTGATGGTTTCCATGGGCCCAGCCGCCAGGCCATTCCAAATATCATCCGTACAGAAAAGCAGAAAGTATATCCTTTTGGATGGCTTGGTATCTTGGCTGAAACCCCGCCGGTAAATCCCGAACTAATTTACACAAACCATGAAAGAGGATTTGCCCTAATAAGTACACGTTCACCAGAAGTCCAGCGCCATTATCTTCAGGTAGATCCAAATGATGATATAAAGAATTGGTCAGACGACCGGATATGGACGGAACTGCATGCCAGGGTTGATAGTGAAGATGGATTAAAAATGAAGGAAGGTCCAATCATACAAAAAAATATCGTGTCTATGCGAAGTTTTGTTTGTGAAACCATGCAGCATGGACGTTTATTTATTGCCGGCGATGCAGCACATATCGTACCGCCTACAGGAGCCAAGGGATTAAATCTTGCTATCTCGGATGTATACGTCATGTCAAATGGCCTGCTGCAGTTCTATCAATCAGGCAAACAAGAGATTCTTGACCAATATTCTGAAATATGCCTGCGCAGAATCTGGAAGGCACAAAGATTCTCCTATTGGATGACAACCATGCTGCATCGAGATGTCAACCATTCATCCTATGAATATCAAATTCAACTCGCAGAACTGGATTATGTGACATCATCCATTGCCGCATCGACTAGCCTGGCAGAGAATTATGTTGGTCTTCCATTTGAAATTCCTGGATATAATTTTAATATGAATTCTGCCGGTTTGTCAGTTTAATTATTTCTTTGCAGCTCATAATGAGGCGCCTTTAGCACTCATTATGAGTTTTTTTGTTTTATGGAAAAAATAAAAAATTTTTAATATGTTGCACATAGAGCAACTGACCCCTTGTTGCTGAATAAACAATGAAATAACATAAAAATAAGAAAATATAAAAAATTTAATATATTCAAAATGGAAGGAGGTCTATAAAATAGTTGGCTGTTTATACATTTTTAATGATTAAAATGAAAGCGTTTTATTTATAAAAATGCCAGTATTTTAATGAAAAATTTAATAGGCAGAAAGGGAGAAAAGAAGTGAAAAAAACTACAAAGTTTTCATTTGCGATTTTGATGATATTGATGCTGATGGTTTTCACTGCTTGTTCAAGCACTTCTGGCGGTAAGGCTGAGGCTGATGGGAAAGGGCTCGAATTTAAAATGGGACATATGAATTCCCCAGATCATGTCCAGGACAAATTAGCTATGGCACCTTTTAGTGAAGAGGTTGCAAAGGTTACAGAAAATAGAGTGAAATTTAAAATATACCCTGGCGGAGCCTTGGGAGGCCCTAAAGATACTTATGACAACATAGTTACAGGGATCATGGATGCAGGTTGGGGACTACAGGGATACAATGCAGGGAAATTCCCAGTTCATTCTGTTCTGCAGCTGCCATTTCTTACTGGGGGCAACGGTGCTGAATTAAGTGTTGTAGCTCAAAAACTGTATGACACTTTCCCGGAAATTCAGAAAGAATATGACGACGTAAAGCTGCTTTGGGTACATGCTGCTGATCCTTATGCAATTATTACAAAAGGGAAAGCTGTAAGAAGTTTTGAAGATGCTAAGGGCTTGAAGTTAAGAACACCATCAGTAGAAGCTGGGAAAATGATCGAGTCATGGGGAGCAACTCCTGTTTCACTTCCTGCGCCGGAGATTTATGATGCTATGCAAAAGGGAGTGATAGATGGTGGCGTTCTGCCAGTTGCAGCAATCAAAGACTTTAACTTATTTGATGTAGTGGATTATGTTACTCTGGGGGATTTTAATACGAGCATTTATTATGTTGCAATGAATAAGAATAGCTGGGACAAGATCCCTAAAGAAGATCAAGAAATGATAAATGAACTAATCGGCGTTCCAATGGCAGAAAAAGCCGGTGCTGCATTCGATAAACAAAAAGAACTGGCAGAGAAAGAAGCAAAAGATGGAGGCACGGAGTTCATTAATTTATCAGATTCAGACTTACAGAAATTTAAAGATGCATCAAAAGGTGTAACGGAAAATTGGTTATCCGAAATGGAGAAAAAAGATGTTGATGGCCAAAAAATCTATGATAAAACGATTAAGTTAATAGAGAGCAAGTAGTAATACACTGTGAGGTGATATAAATGGAACAAGAATTACAAAAAAATATCTCGTTGGGCAAGGTAATTCCCAGCGAGCTTTCCTTTTTTCAAAAATTGACACTTTTTCTAGAAAAACTAACCCTGGCAATTAACAATATCCTGCATAAAGTCTCCAGCATATTGCTTTTCTTGTTAATGTTTCTAACTACTGCAGATGTAATAGGGAGATACTTTTTCAATAATCCGATAACAGGAACATATGAATTAACCGGTCTGGCACTCGCTTTGATGATTTTCTTTAGTCTTGGCTCAGGGCAAATATTCAAAGATCATATTGAGATTGATTTTTTGACAAGTAAAATGCCTAATAAGGTTCAGGCCGTATTGAGTGGAGCGGCTTCTCTTATTCTATTCACTCTAATGTCCCTAACAACCTGGCAATTAATCGAGTATACCAAGAGGACCTGGCAGGGAAATGAGTTAAGTGGAGATTTAGGATTACCGCTGTATATTTTTATAGGTTTGACAGTAATTGGTGCTTTTTCTTTTACCCTGACTTTTCTATTAGATGCTTTTCAGTCATTCATAAAGGCGGTGAATAAAAATGAGTCCTGAGGTAATTGGTGTTATTGGCATCTTGTTGTTGCTCACTCTGATTCTTTTAAGGGTATCAGTTGGTCTTTCACTATTCCTCGTTGGTTTTTTAGGTGTTTCATGGCTGTCTGATTGGAGTGTGGGTTTATCCCAATTAGGCTCTTCTGCATTTGGGTCTGCCAATAATTATGGTTTAAGTGTTATCCCCCTATTTATTTTAATGGGAATGTTTATGTCAAATACAGGTTTAGGCAAAGATCTTTTTGTTGCTGTTGATAAGTGGATTGGCCATTTTCGAGGCGGATTAGCAATTGCAACAGTTGGTGCAGCTTCCATCTTTTCTGCAATTTCAGGCTCATCTAATGCCACAACAGCGACATTGTCAAAAATATGCATTCCTGAAATGAATGAATATCAATATAAAAAACCCTTTTCTACTGCAGCAGTAGCAGCTGGCGGTACATTGGGAGTGCTGATACCTCCGAGTGTCCTGCTGATAATTTACGGTGCACTAACTTCTGAACCCATTGGGCCATTATTAATAGGAGGTCTTGTGCCTGGTATCCTAATGACACTCTTATTTATGCTGATGATTAATATACAAGTCCGCTTGAATCCTGAAATCGCTCCAACAAAACAGGTAGTTTCTACCACGAAAGAAAAATTCTCTTCTTTAAGAGGCATCTGGCCATTTCTGCTAATATTTGCAATAAGCATTGGCGGTATATATTTTGGCGTATTTACTCCGAGTGAAGCTGGAGGTATTGGTGCAATTGGAGCATTTGTACTTACTCTACTAACTAAACGTTTGAAATTTAAAGGCTTACTATCATCTTTGGATGAGACTTTGAGATTAACAGTTATGTTATTTTTGATTTTAATTGGGGCGGCTTTATTTGGGAAGTTTTTAGCTTTAAGCCAAATTCCAATGTATTTGACTACGCTGGTAGGAGGGCTTGATGTATCTCCGTACGTAATATTGGCTTTAATCCTGGTTGTTTATTTCATATTAGGGATGTTTCTTGAAGGTATTGCCATAATGACACTTACACTTCCAATTGTATATCCGATTATTACTCAATTAGGCTTTGATGGCTTATGGTTTGGCATCATTATGATCATGCTTATTAATATTGGTGTATTAACTCCGCCTCTGGGATTAAGTGTTTATATTATTAGTGGGGTAGTGAAGGATGTTCCGATTGAAAAAATCTTTAGAGGGGTAATTCCAGCAATTTGTACGATGGCGGTGTTAACTATCATACTCATTATTTTCCCAGAAATAGTAACATTTTTGCCGAGCATGATTAAGTAAGGTGAGAAAAGGTTATGAATGAATTTTAATATAATCGGAGGGGATCCTGAGACATGATAAAAAAAACATTGGACGAAAAGGCATTTCAGTTATTGAAGGAAAAAATGGAGCAGGGCTTGTTTCCGCAATGGGTGCTTACAGATCCAGATATTTATGAACTGGAAATTGATAAGATTTTTGGGCACACTTGGCAGTTTCTTGCTCATGAAACAGAGCTTAAAGATTCAGGCAGTTATGTTACCAGATGGATGGTTAATGACCCGGTCCTGCTTGTGAAAAATAGGAAAGGTGACATTAAAGGTTATTTAAACTCCTGCACCCATCGGGGGACACAGTTATGCACGGCTGATCATGGAAATAAAAAAAACTTCACTTGCCCTTATCATGGCTGGAGCTATAACTTAGATGGTGAATTAATTGGAATTGTAGCAGGCAATAAGGTTTATGGAAAAGAAATGGATAAATCAGAGTGGGGTTTAAGAGAAATTCCTCAAGTCGCAAGTTATCAGGGAATGATTTTTGGTTGCCTGGACTCTGCAGCTATGCCATTGGAAGAATATTTAGGTGATATGAAATGGTATTTTGATATATTGCTAGGCAGAAGTGACGGTGGAATGGAAGTGAGAGGTCTTCCGCAGCGTTGGGTTGCAAAAGCGAATTGGAAGGCAACGGCAGAAAATTTTGCAGCAGATCCTTACCATGTCCAAACAACCCACAGGTCCACAGTCGAGCTTGGAATCAGTCCGGAAGATCCCCTATATGCCGGATATGGGCACCAGATAGTTACCGAAAATGGACATGGCATAAATGTTATCACTTCTAAAACAGGTAAAGCCAGAGTTCCTTATCAAGGCACTCCTGATTCCATGTGGCCGATGTTTAAAAAGAATCTGACACCGGAACAGGATGAAATCTTATCTGGAGTAACCGTTTTTGTTGGAGGAGTTTACCCTAATCTTTCATTTGTAAGTCCCATTCATGGGACCGAAGGGCATCTGCATAATTATTTGAATTTTAGGATGTGGAGGCCTATAGGACCTGAAAAGGTAGAGGTTTGGTGCTGGTTTCTTATAGACAAGGCAGCCCCGGAAGAGTATAAGGAAGCTGCTTATAGGGGATATTTAGGTTCCTTTGGCCCTACCGGCACTCTTGAACAAGATGATACAGAAACGTGGGCAAGGATTGTTGAAGTCAGCAAAGGCCTAATGATGAGGGATAAAGAATTGAATTATAATAATGTCAGCAATTATTTAATGGGTTTTGATAGGGTTGAACCGGATGAATCCTTCCCAGGGCCGGGAATCGCCTATCCAACCACTTATTTAGATGCTATTTCGAGAAGTATGCATGAGAATTGGTTTAAGCTAATTTCAAAAGACCTCTTTGTAAAGGAGGCTGTAAAATGAGTTCATATTTGTCAATTCCAATTACAGCCCACTTGCAAATGGAGATAACTAATCTTCTTAACCTGGAAGCTTACTATTTGGATAATGGGAAATATAAAGAGTGGCTTGACCTATTGTCTGACGATCTCACATATAGAATGCCTCTTAGGGAAACACTTGAAGGAGTAGGAGCCGATAATGTATCCAAAGATGCTTCATTCTTTGAGGAAACAAAGAAGTCGTTAACTACACGGGTAAATCGTCTATATACAAAGTCTGCATGGGTTGAGAATCCGGCCACCAGGCAGCGTCACTTTATCTCAAATATCATGGTTGAGAGCACGAAAGATCCTGATGAATTTAAAGTGAGAAGTTATTTTTTATTCAAAAGAAGCAGAGGGTCAACCCATGATATAGAAGAGATGTTTGGCGAGAGAAATGATATCGTAAGAAAAGAAAGTAATCAGTGGAAAATTGCATCAAGAACAATTCTTCCAGATCAATCTGTTATTACGACAATGAATATGAGCATGTTTTTATAACACTCAACCCACTAAAGGCACTCTTTAGTGGGTTTTTTAATTATAAGGTGATCACTGAAACTTCTGGCAGTTTTTAAGGGTTAAAATGCATAAAAATAAATTATTTTTGTTAAAAATACATTTTTCTCTTGCTAAAGAAGTATTTCATCCTTTAAAATTCTCTTAAAGAAGGATTCCCTTCATGTAGAAGATAGATTCCTAGATGGATATAGATAAAAATAATTTAGAATAGTGGAAATTCTTCTTGTTCGGGAAGCATTTCATGCTTTATACTTTGCATAAGAAGTTTTTCCTTCACTATTCATGAGGAGCCGGCATGGATAAGAAAACAATGAGCCAGATGATTAAAGAAAGCTATTCCTCACTCTCCCCAGGACAGAGGAAAGCTGCTGAATTTATTTTGGAGCACGCTGATGAAGCAGTTTTATTAACAGCATTTCAAGTCGGAAGAAATGCAGGAGTCAGTGAGACAACAGTCATTCGTCTTGCGTATGCACTTGGGTTCAGCGGTTATTCCCAAATGCAGGATCGAATCAGAAAAGAGTGGCTTGCCGGGAAACAGCAGGATTACATTGAAAATGACTCAGTCATAGAAAATGCTGAGAAAGAGAACCTGTTTAGGAGAGTCATTGATCAAGAGAGGAAAATACTTCTGCAATTGCTTGATCAGGTTGATGAAAGGGAAGTTTGGGAAGCGATTAATGCATTAATACAGGCAGACAGGGTTTATATTGGGGGTTTTGGCAGTTCTTTTGCCGCTGCATACTGGTTTTATTACACACTTAAACAAATAAGGGGAAATGTTTTTATCTCAAGTCCTGGCGGCTTTCTTCCTGAGGATGTGTGTGATTTAACAGAGCAATCGGCCGTTGTCATTTTTTCTTTTCCTCGATACCGGAAAGAAGCGTTAAAGCTTGCTTCTATTGCTGAAAGGCAAGGTTCCAGGATTGTTGCCATAACAGACCGCCAGCTTTCGCCAATCGGGCAGATGGCAGCAGTTACACTTACAACGGATGAGCTTATGGATTCTGGACATCATTCAATAGCTTCCGTAATTAGTATACTGGAGGTAATGATTGCAGGCATCGAAGAACGGGATTATGAAAGAATTGCAAAAAGACAGCAGGAACTGGAAGTTTTGTATGCTGAACAAGAGCTGTTTTTTGAGTAAGTCAGGACAGCAGGGGAGTTAAAACAAGAAAAATAAAAGGGGGAAAAACGAATGAGCAGTCTTTCAAAGAAGGTTCAGCAGGAGGAAAGGGCATCCTACACAGCCGGGGACTATTTAAAATTTTTAATTCCTTCACTGGTCGGGGTTTTACTTTTTATGGTACCGATTCAAGGAGATGATGGGATTACCATCCCGGTTGCTTATTTAGCAAATCAAATTAATGGATTACTGGGAGATTCCATTCCTTCAATTACTGTTATTATAATGGCTCTTTCAGTAATTGGCTCACTGATGGCAGTAATTTTTAAACCGGGATTTATCTTGAACAGCCCATATTTGAACAAATTACTGAATGTCAGTAAATTTTGGGTGGCAGCCCGTTTGCTTGGAACAGTTTTTGCTATTATTACATTATTTGAGTTTGGTCTGGAACCGGTATATTCAGAGAATACGGGCGCGCTTTTAATCTATGATTTGATCCCTATACTATTTACTACATTTCTCCTGGCAGGTTTATTGCTGCCGCTTCTATTAAATTTCGGTCTCCTCGAATTTTTTGGTGCATTATTGATTAAAGTTATGAGGCCAGTTTTTAAGCTGCCGGGGCGATCTTCGCTTGATTGTCTGGCATCATGGGTAGGTGACGGGACAATTGGAGTCCTGTTAACGACAAAACAATATGAAGAAGGATATTACACAAAGCGGGAGGCAGCAGTGGTGGCAACAACCTTCTCAGTTGTTTCCATTACTTTTACGATTGTAATTATTCAATATTTAAACTTAGAGCAATATTTCGTTCATTACTATTTAACGATTATCCTGGCTGGTCTGGTGGCAGCTATAGTAATGCCTCGAATTCCCCCTTTATCAAGGAAAGCCGATACGGCGTATGAAGGGACAGAGCTCAAGGCGGAAACGAATATCCCTTCTCATACTACACCTGTAAAATGGGGATTCAATAATGCCATTAAGAAGGCGCGTACAAATAATAGTGCTGCAGCAGTTGTAAAAGAAGGTTTTGAAAACGTTTTGGACATGTGGATGGGAGTTCTTCCAATTGTTATGGCGATTGGAACGGTTGCACTGGTAATTGCTGAATTCACCCCTGCATTTACCATTCTTGGCAAGCCGTTTGAACCGGTCCT
The DNA here is from genome assembly GCF_017303275.1 of Bacillus sp. NTK034. Lineage (GTDB taxonomy): Bacteria > Bacillota > Bacilli > Bacillales > Cytobacillaceae > Cytobacillus. Next base: position 343,669 of record NZ_JAFKOJ010000001.1, read on the forward strand.
GGCTTTAATGCAAATTCCGGAGGCTGCAGAAGCGGCCCAGACAATGGTGGTTGGATTTGCAGATATGTTCCTTCCAGCTGTCATCGGCAGCGGCATTGAAAGTGAAATGACAAGATTTATTATTGCCTGTGTTTCTGTAACACAGCTGGTATATATGTCTGAAATGGGCGGTCTGCTATTGGGTTCAAATCTGCCTGTCAGCATTAAGGACTTAATTCTTATTTTCCTTCTGCGTACTATTATAACGCTGCCAATTGTAGCAGCTGTGGCTCACATTATTTTTTAGGGACTTTATAGCATTTCGTAAAAAGGGCAGCATATTGGCCGGCGTATTTTTGGATATGCAGGAAAGGGGAAGGTTATGCAGAAAGAAGCGTTACCATCATTGGAAATTAAAAACCTTCATACAGTTAAGGACCTTGAAGCTGTATACGAACTTGAAACTCGAATATGGAGTGTGGAAGAAGCTGTGCCGGTTAATCATACAGTGGCAACGGTTAAAAATGGCGGGTTTGTGTTAGGTGCGTTCCTGGAAGATGAACTGATCGGCTTTCAATACAGCTTTCCCGGCTTTGACGGCACAAAGGTATATCTTTGCTCTCACAGTCTTGGTATTCACACAAAGTACCGGGCATTCGGGATTGGGGAAAAGCTGAAAAATGCGCAAAAAAAGACAGCGCTTGAGAAAGGCTATGATCTCATTTCGTGGACATATGACCCTCTGGAAACGGTTAATGCCAATCTCAATCTGCATAAGCTCGGGGCAGTGTGCACTCAATATATTGAAAATGCTTATGGTGAAATGTCAGACCATATGAATGCAGGCATACCATCTGACCGATTTTTAGTGGAGTGGCGAATTAAAGAGGAATGTCCTGAACGTCAATGGTCTGAAGATGTTCTGCCACTGGCTTTAGAAACAGGTATGGCGAATGGTGTTTATGTTCCTGAAAATACAAAGTTGTCCCATGATAATGAAAAAATTCTTATACCTGTTCCTGGGAATTTTCAGGATATTAAAAAGAAGGACTTTGAATTGGCTCTGAAATGGAGAAAGAGCACGAAAGAAGTATTCGTTCATTATCTTAGTAAAGGCTGGATTGTAACGGATCTGAAAAAGGACGTAACCGCGGAACACCAATACTTTTATCTCTTGGAAAAAGAGAAGGGATACTGCTAGGAGAATGGGAAGATGAAAATTAAAAGCATCGTTTTAAGGCACGTCAAAATGGAGCTGCTGAATCCATTTACTACAAGTGTCGGAACAGAAGTGGATAAGGACTTTATTCTGGTAGAAGTAAAATCAAAAAGCGGAGAGTCAGGCTGGGCTGAATCGGTTTCCATTATAGAGCCAATATACAATGAAGAAACAGTTAAAACAAATTGGCATATAATGAGTGATCACTTAATACCGATCCTTTTTGCATCAGAAATTCGGCACCCTGATGATGTTTCAGAGGCTTTCAGGCCAATCAGGGGGAATTTCAATGCCAAAGCAGCTCTCGAGGGTGCTGTCTGGGACCTATATGCGCGGGAGAAGGGGTTATCTCTCGCAAAAGCATTAGGCGGAGTAAAGGAAAAAATTGAAGTTGGCGTAAGTGTGGGCATACAGGAGTCAGAAGTAAAGATGCTCAAGCAAATTGAAGGTTATGTAAATGAAGGCTACCGGCGAATTAAGGTAAAAATCAAGCCGGGCTGGGATGTGCAAATTCTAAAATCCATCCGTGCCCAATTTCCTGAAATACAGCTTATGGCTGATGCCAATTGCGCCTATACACTTAATGATATTGATCACCTTCAAAGGCTGGAGGAGTTTAATCTAATGATGATTGAACAGCCTTTAGATCATGATGATATTATCGACCATGCCAAGCTTCAAAGTCATCTGAAAACGCCAATTTGCCTTGATGAAAGTATACATACCTTTGAGGATGCCAGAAAAGCGATTGAGCTTGGAAGCTGCAGAATCATAAATCTTAAAATCGGCCGGGTTGGCGGACTGACAGAGTCCAGAAAAATTCACGACCTTTGCAAAGATCATAACATTCCAATGTGGTGTGGCGGAATGCTTGAAGCTGGAATAGGCCGTGCGCACAATATTGCCATTACTTCACTGTCCAATTTTACGCTTCCTGGCGATACAGCCCCATCCTCCCACTACTGGAAGGAAGATATCATCGATCCTGAAGTCACTATGGAAGATGGATTTATATTCGTACCTCAAAGTCCTGGAATAGGCTATGAACCTAATCGTTCAAAAATAGAGGATGTCACTCTTTATAGCCGGACTTTCTCTAAATAATAAGATTTTCTTTGTTATCTAACAAAGTCGGTGCAGTTCACCATTGCGGTGAACTGTTTTTGTTTTTAGAGCTGTCAATAGGCATATTCTAATCCGTACAGAAACAAGATAATAGCAAGGTAAGCATAAAGGGAGGGTTAATCGTGAAGGAAGAAGATAAACAAGACATTGAAGGATTAAATCAGATATTTGAAATCATAAATGCAAAAGGTGATAAGGGAGAAATTAATGAAATTTTGAAAAGGCAAAACAGTAAAATGTGTGAATCAGAAAAGGAAAAGTAAAGGATATGGTTTATTTTAAAATCACAAAAAAAGGCAGTCAAGTGACGTGCCTTTTTTGTGTGAGCCAGTTTATTTTTGCAGATCTTTTTTTGTCACTTCGCTTCTGATATCTGCCTCTCTTGAGAACTCAGTATCCTGTTTTTTGTTATTAGGATATTTGTTTTTTCTTTCGCGGTTGTCATTTTTGTTGGTCATGGGTATGCCTCCGTTCGGTCAGTCTCCTGTTGTGTGAAACTATTTTTTTTAATAACCGGCCCATGGATAGGGCCGGTTAAGTCCAGCAAAAACATCCTCTACTGATTCTGCTGGTTTTTAAGCTGCTGTTCTGCCATTGCGACAAGACGCTTTGTCATCTCCCCGCCGACAGAACCGTTTGCTCGTGCGGTCGTATCAGCACCAAGCTGAACTCCAAACTCATTGGCGATTTCCTGTTTCATTTGATCCAATACATTTCCTGCACCGGGTACCAAAAGTTTGTTTCTTGCCATGATACATCACTCCCGACGTTTATTTGAGCAAATGAATGCTCGTTTTTAACTTAACCGATTAATATCAGACGGATGCAACTATAAAATTGCCAATCATTTTTATTTGAAAACGATGTTAGGTTATCTGACGTAAAAATTAAAAATTTTCTAAAAACAGATTGACTTCCATAAAATTTAGAGTAAAATAAGGATTAAATTAAATGATGTTAGATAATATAACATTAATTTTATATTAAATCTAACATCAAAAATAATAACAGGGAGGAATTACAATTGGATGCCACATTTTTAATGAACAGTCTGTGGGTTATGCTGGGAGCAATTTTAGTCATTTTTATGCTTGGCGGATTTATTATGCTGGAAGCCGGTTCTACCAGGATGAAAAATGCGGGGCATATTGCAGGAAAAACGATCTTTACCTTTGGTTTATCATCATTAGTGTTTTGGGCTGTGGGCTTTGGTTTCATATTTGGTGATAATGCAAATATCCTCGTTGGGCTTACAAATTTCTTTTACTCAGGTGCTGAACTTGAAGAGATGGGCTTATCTTCTTCGGTATTCTTCGTATTTCAGCTGGCATTTGCCGGTATTGCCATCACGATTGCACTTGGCGGATTTGCTGAACGTGCAAAACTATCCGTTTACCTCATTTTTACCGTATTATTTTCCGCAATAGTTTATCCTGTCGTTGCTCATTGGATTTGGGGAGGAGGCTGGCTTGCAGAACACGGCAAGCAGGACTTTGCCGGTTCAACAGTTGTTCACTTAACAGGTGCAATGGCAGCCTTGGCTGCTACTATATTACTTAAGCCCCGAATTGGAAAATTTAATAAAGATGGTTCGGCTAACAATATCTATGGGCATAACCAAGTATATACAGCTCTGGGTGTGCTGATCCTGTGGGTAGGCTGGTTCGGGTTTAACGCTGGGAGTACATTGACTGTGGAAGATGGGTTCTTTGGATTTGTAGCTCTTAACACAAATCTTGCTGCCGGAGCAGGTGCAGTATCAGCTCTGATCATTTCCTGGGTGGTTATGGGGAAATCCGATGTGCCGACAATGCTTAATGGTGCGCTGGCAGGCCTGGTCGCTATTACAGCTTCCTGCGCATTTGTTGATACATGGGCAGCTGTTGTCATAGGGTTTGTAGCAGGAATCCTTGTATTCTACAGTGTGCGTTTCTTTGAAAAGAGAAAAATCGATGATCCCATCTTTGCGCTATCTGTTCACGGTGCAGCTGGGGTTTGGGGAACATTATCCACTGGTTTCTTTGCAACACCTGAATTGGCAGCAGTCGGAAAGCCTGGATTGTTTTATGGCGGAGGTTTTGAACAGCTGGGAGTCCAGGTCATGGGTGTAGCTGTCTCTGCTCTTTATGCTTTTGCTGTATCCTTCATTATTTTGGCAGCTGCCAAAAAAGTATTGGGAGGACTTCGGGTAACAGAGGAAGAAGAAATTATGGGATTAGATTTAAGTGAACATGGAAGCTACGGATATCCGGAAGTCTTCATGGCTGATGAAAACAAAAGTTTAAGCTCGTAAGCAAGACGCGAACTTTCCTTAAAGGAAGTGCCCGGATGGAATCATCATTTAATTCATATCAATCCCTGAAAAAGTGGAAAGAGGAACAGATAATAAAATATCGTTATGATGCCAGTGCTCTGAATGAATTTCACGACCTTATCATGAAAGCTGTTATTAACATAGCTTTGGAGCGATTGAATATAGTAAAATCACCTTCATGGAAGTTTGCCTGGTTTACAATGGGAAGCGGCGGAAGAAAGGAACAGGGCTTTCTGAGTGACCAGGACCATGGATTGGTATTTGAACCGGGAGCGGCTGAAGCAGAAGTGTATTTTTTGCAGCTGGGGGAGGAAATTTCAAAAGGTCTGCATGCAGTGGGATATCCATATTGCGAAGGGAATGTGATGTGTTCAAATCCGCTGTGGTGCAAGTCGCTTTCTAAATGGAAAGAACAGATCCAAACATGGATGCAGGAGGAGACTCTGCAGACGATAAGAAATCTCCACATTTTCTATGACAGCAGAGTGCTTGAAGGCCAGGAGGATTATATATCCGAATTAAAGTCTTTTATCCACATGAACATTCAAAAATCCCCCCATTTGCTGACCAGGATGATGGAAACCAGCATGCATATAAAAAAATCAGTCGGTCCATTTGGCCAGATTCTGACAGAGGAAAAGGGGAGCCATCAAGGAGAACTGGATCTTAAATATGCGGCATTTATACCTTATGTAAATGCTGTTAGAATTCTTGCAGTCAAAGAAGGGTTATCGGAGACGTCCACTATTGCCCGAATGAGTAAGCTCAAAGAAATGAATGGCTATGAGGAGGAAATGGGTAAATATAAAAGTAATTTTGCTGCATTGTTAAAATGGAGACTCCAGTCATACAGGCAAAGAGATACTTATGATGATACCCATTACATTCAGCTGAAATCCTTATCAAAATCTGAAAGAAATGAATTGAAGAATATTTTAAAGGATGGAAAAAAGCTTCATCAGTTTGTGATTCGGGCCATTGAAAAGGGTGCAGGTTAGTGGGATTCCATCCTTTCGTCCAATTTGTCAGAGGTATTCAGGGAAAACTTCAAACTAATATGTTCGGTGGGATGAATGGTCAAAATCCGCAGCATATCGCATTTATAAGGCAAATGCAGAGGGAACTGGAGAATACCGATTCAATGGATATTCCATTCGGGAAATTGAATGTGGCTGTCTTTGATATTGAAACAACTGGATTTTATCCCGATAAAGGGGATCAGATTATATCGATTGGTGCGGTTAAAATTATTAAAGGGAAAATCAGTGAAGACAGTTTTTATTCATTAGTCCGATTCGAAAAGCCTCTTTCAAACCAAATAAAGGAACTGACAGGTTTATCTGAGGGAGATTTAGAAAAAGCTCCTCCTCTCTCGGAGGTATTGATTAGCTTCCTTGAATTTGTGAAGGATATGCCGCTTGTGGCACATCATGCGAACCATGAGAAAAGCTTTATGCAGCACAGCTGCTGGAAGCTTTTCCGCACGCAATTCAAGTATAGAATATTAGATACCTCCTTCCTTTACAGGATAGCAGACCCTAATAAATCATTCTGGAGATTAGAAGACCTTTGTGAATTTTATAGCATTCCTGTTTATAACCGCCATCATGCCCTGGGGGATGCAAAGCTTACAGCTCTCTTATGGTGCCGCTTGATCGAAGAAGTTCATAAATTAGGATGCTCCAACTTAAATGAGGTTTACGAGCGCCTAGCCAGGTTTTAGCTAAAAAGAAATAGGCCAAACACAGTACAGACAGAAATTACAAAGGTCTGCGTACAAATCAAAATATAGATTAAAGCCCCAATCACAAGATTGGGGCAAATTTGTTATTCCTAAGGCTCGCAGCACAAAGCAAAAAGTTCTCCCTTAGAATTCCCCGTCAAATGGAGTAAAAGGAATGTTAAGTCTATTCTCAACTGCTCTTAGCCTTTGGTTCAGCCTATTAAGCCTTCGTGTATGGCGGTCAACGGTCTGATTCAGCATCTTAACCTGGTCAGTCAAATTTACCAGCTGCCTGTTCAGTCGTGTAATCTCTCTGGATTGGTCCTGATTTTGCCTTTCTAAAGCTGTAACCCTTCTTTCGAGCTGCTGGGGCTGTCTGTCAGAATTATATTGTTCGAACTGCTGAAATTCATATTCAGGGGTGAAGTGGGCTGCTGGCTGAGGAAGATAACCTTGATAATAGCCATATGGATACATTGGGCACTCTCCTTTTATACAAAAATCCTATAACTCCTTATAAGTTATGCATAAATGGGCGGAGAGACACGGCAAATGCCTATTTTAATTGCCGGATGCTAATTTGTGATCGGTATCATCTGAAGGGAAGGTCTTTAAACAGCCGCATCTGTCTTTACATGAGGGGGGGGACACCTTTGCTGATTTCTGAAACAAGGGAAGCGAGTGATTGCATCTGCTGGTCATCGAGGTCAAAAGCAATTTTAATCTTGTTTTCAAGATCAGCTGTTACTCTTCTCTTGCCTACCTCAACCAGAGCTATTAAAGAGAAGCTGCAGCTGACAACTCTTGCGAAATCACGCTGTGTCATGTTATAGCTTTTTCTGATTAGCTTAATAATTTCTTTGTTCATTCATATTCATCCTTTAAAAATTCACCCTATTTTATCAGGGTAAGATTTTTTACTCTTATAGCTATTAAATTAGCATTGTGCCATAGGTTTGTCAAAGTAATTTAATTACAATGGAAAAGCAGTTTAATAGATTGGCTCCAGGTATAATGACTGAAATTAGGGGATAAAAAGAAATTAAAAGGGGGCTTTGCCTGGTGAATATACTTTGGGATTTTGATGGTACTTTGTTTAATACATACCCAGCCTATACAGCGATTGTCAGGGAAGTAATGGGAGACGAAAAGATTTCAGACGAAGAGATCTTTTGGCAGTTAAAAGTTTCATTCAGCGTTGCTTTTGAACATTTCGGATTGAATGACGAACAAATTAAAGCAATCAGGATGATGGCGAGACAGCTGCGGCCTAAAGATTTAACGCCTTTTCCTGAGGTTGAGCATGTATTAAAACAGGCTGATAAGAATGTTATCATGACTCACAAGGAAAGAGATGATGTTCTATCTATATTAACCTTCCATAAATTAGATGGGTACTTTGCCGATATGGTAGCAGGAGACGATGGCTATCCCCGCAAGCCTCACACTGCATCTTATGAATTTCTTCATGGGAAGCATAAGGTTGATCTAGCAATAGGAGACAGGGAAATAGACATTCTGCCGGCAAGGGAACTTGGCATAAGAACCTGCCTCTTTCAGAATAATACTCCAGGTGCAGATTACTATTTGAGTCACTATAAGGATTTTAATAAGATAATTAAATAAATCCTTCATAGAAATACACTGCTTGTAAGATTATGAGGGCATAAAAATAGACGCCTGACACTTTATTCGCTGCCAGGCGTCTTAGTTAATAAATCAAGTGTTCTTGGTGAATTTTCCTTTGTATTCATCAGAGTTATTTTATCCGGTTTAATTTCAAGAGCAATTAAATTGGAATTTGACCCATAGTATTCTGCCTTTCTTACGTCCTTGTTCCATCGTCATATTTATCGCCAAACAGCTTCTTCTTTTTTATCGTTTCAAAGTCCGCTTTGTACTTTTCCTCTGTAGAAGAACTGTTCTTTATTTTTGAGCCGTTTTTTTCTTCTTCTTTTTCTTGTTTTAAGTCTTCCACTGGAATAGGATCTACATTCTTCTCACTTTCATACTTGTCAAATAAACTTTCTTTTTCGGTTTTATATTGCTCAGGATTATCCATCTTTCCGTTCTGTATGTTTTTGTCAGCCATTTTTAGACATCCTCCTTAATTCCGCTTCTCTTCCTGAGGTTTTGCCGGTTCTCTTTGGGGCTCGATATCTTTGTTGTTTTTTTTCTTTTCTTCTTGTTCTATAGAATTATTTTTGTCTGATTTTTTTTTATCTGACATCGTAATAAAACCTCCTTTAACTGTTAGTATTCATTACCCGCTATATGAAGAGTAAAACCCAGCGGGACAGATATCCAGAGTGCAGTGCTAACCAAATAGAAAGACAGACAACAACTAAATTTGAAAAAAAGGATTGGTCTAAAGGATATCAGCCAATAAAAAAATGCACCTTCACTTTGTTGAATGAGGTGCATTTTTACAGTTAAGCCGCTGTTAAGCTGGAACTATTTTTGTTAAGCTGTCTATGTTTTATAATCTGGTAGACATACCACACTGCTATCGCAAGCGTAATGACTGAACCGATGATCATCGATAATTGATAATTCATCCGAAAGCCTTCAGGTGCATAAAAAATATATGTGGATACTACACCTGTCATAAACAATGCAGGTACACCGCAAATCCAGTGAAATTTCTTATTTTTCAAGAGGTACATCGTGGCGGTCCAAAGCATGACTGCAGCCGTAACCTGATTTGTCCACCCAACATATCTCCATAGGAAAGAGTAATCAATTGTTGCAAGGTATAAAGTTGGAAGAGCCACTGGCAAAGTGGTGATGACAACCTTCCATCTGCCATTGATTTTCATAAAAGATGACAGTGATTCAGCCAGCATCATTCTTGAAGAGCGAAGAGCTGTATCACCGGTTGTAATCGGGAGAATAATAACTCCTAAAATAGCAAGTATCCCTCCGAATGTACCAAGGAGGCTGCTTGAAATTTCATTAACGACTCCAGCTGGGCCTCCAGCTGCTAATGCTTCCTGAAGACCTCCTGTTCCGCCGAAAAATGTCATGCCCGCAGCAGCCCAGATTAAAGCGATTATCCCTTCTCCAATCATTGCTCCATAGAAAACCTTTCTTCCATCGCTTTCCTTTTTCAGTGTTCTTGAGACAATCGGACTCTGTGTTGAATGAAATCCAGAAATGGCACCGCAGGAAACGGTGACCATCAGTAAGGGCCAGATAGGAAGCTCTCCGGGATGAAAGTTAGAAAGCGTTACATTCGGTATGGATTTTTCGCTGAAAAGCAATGCGATTGCAATGGATACAGCCATAAAAATTAAAATAGCTCCAAGAAAAGGATAAATTTTTCCGATAATCCTGTTTACAGGCAGCACAGCTGCCAGGATGAAGTAAGCAAAAATAATGAACAATGAAGCCATAAAACTTAATGGTGTTATGCTGGAAATAAGCTGTGCCGGTCCAGCGGTAAAAGCAGCGGCAACCAATACCATTAAGAGAATAGAAAAAATATTAATGGCTGTTTTGGCCGGTTTTCCTAAATATCTGCCAACAATAGAGGGAAATTGCTCACCTTTATGCCTCAAAGAGAGCATCCCTGAAAAATAATCATGAACAGCGCCGGCAAAAATGGAACCGGCCACTATCCAGATAAAAGCAACTGGTCCATATAAAGCCCCCATGATAGCACCGAAAATTGGACCCAGTCCAGCAATATTCAATAATTGGATCAAGCTGCCTTTCCACCAGCTCATTGGAACATAGTCCATTCCGTCATTTTCTGTGTAAGCCGGTGTAGGACTGCTATCATTTATACCAAAGATTCGCTCTACTACTTTGGAATAAATGGCGTATCCTGCCACAAGCAAAACAATCGATCCTAAAAAAGTCCCCATGTAACAAGCCTCCTGTTGTGAATAATTATTGTTAAAGTCTGAAACTTATGAATATGTGGAATATTGTACAAGCAAATTGGAAGGAAAAGCAAGCATATTTCAGAAAAAAGATATTTTCCGATAATAAATAACGCTTACATTTTTATAGATATCAAAAAGGCGGAGACAAATAATGGAGGAACCCTCCTGCAAAAGAAACCATAAGCTACTATAAGTTCATTTGAAGGGGGGAAGACAATGATTATCCTTTCGAATAATCAAAATAAACCGGGGGCTTCCAGCTTCTTTGGTGTTCAGCGTGAAATTTATCTTGCTCTGGAGAGCAGTCCGGAGACTCATCAATATGATTCAATGCATGAACTGCTATTTGATATCCATTTAAGGGAGAATATCATCAAAGCAGCAAGGCAGCTTCATGCGAGCCGAGTAGAATTTGCACCCTTTAACACATCACGTTTCAATCCCCGTATATGGAGAAAGACAAAATATGGATACCTGCTCGATCCATCCATCTTACCGTCAGCTGCGATTATGGATGTGTTCACCAACAGCTGGGAATATGCTTTTGAATGTACAACAGCCATTGTGCTGATTTTTTATAAAGCTGTCTTGGACTCCATCTCTGTCAGCCGCTTCAATACACTATTTCAGGGGCTGCTTGTATGGGACTGGAATTATGATCATGATCTATCGATTGTTACAAAACGGGGCAGGCACTTCATACCTGGTGATGTGGTTTATTTTTATAATCCTGATTATGATCACCCAGTTTGGACAGGTGAGAATTCTGTTTATTTGGGCGGGGGTATGTTCTTTGGACATGGGGTTGGCATGGAAAGCGAAGCAGGGATGATAAGAGCCCTTAATACGTTAAGAAAACCAGGTGCTACAAGGGATGCATATCTTATTTCACAGCACAGCCGTTTGAATGTGAAGTATTTATCCCAGTTTGCAAAGCGGCCATTATCTATAGCGTAAAACGCAGGTAAGCTGGCATTTCAATAGGGTGAATCGCTTATTTTTCAGAAGCCATTCACCCAAATTTATCCTCAATTCTAGTATATTAAGACGATTTTCCCGTTCTTCCGTTATTTGTGTCCTTAAGAGGCATATTTCCTGTAAATGTGGGAAAACAAAAGATAATGAATATAGACATATACACCAAATTACTTGATGTTTAAACATTAAAGGAGACAGAAATATGAAATTATCCCAGGTTATTAATTGCCTAAAGGATAGCAGGGAGATGGATGTATTTACAAACGATCCTGAAATTACTGGGGTTGAAATGGATTCGCGCAAAGTGGGGAAAGGAAGCCTTTTTGTTGCAATTAAAGGCTTTCAGGCAGATGGACATCATTTTATTGGACAAGCTGTTGAAAATGGGGCGGCTGCCGTTGTAGGTGAAGAAGCCCTTGAATTGGATGTGCCCTATATAAAAGTAACGGATAGCAGAACCAGTTTGGGGAAACTGGCAAGCTGTTTTTATGATCGTCCATCAAGGAAGCATAAAATAATTGGCATAACAGGAACAAATGGGAAAACAACCACTGCCTATATATTAAAGCATATTTTGGAGACTGCAGGCAGGACATGCTCCCTCTTGGGAACTGTATCCAACATTATTAATAACAAGGAATATAAGACCAGCAATACTACACCAGATGCATTACAGATCCAAAAAATGCTGAGTAAAAGTCTTGATGAGTTTGTCGTTATGGAGGTTTCTTCTCATGCACTCGAACAGTCAAGAACAGAAGGTCTGGAATTAGACTACGGACTATTTACTAATCTGGCTCATGACCATCTTGATTATCATGAAAATATGGATCAGTATTTTTATGATAAAAAGAAAATCTTCACCTTGTTAAAAGACTGCGGTAAAGGAGTCATAAATCTCTATAATTCATGGGGAGAAAAAATGGCAGTGGATCTGCAAAAAGAAAAGATTCCTTTGATTATGCTTGGTGATGAAGAGTGCTGCTCAATAAAAGACGTTGCTATTAATGGGAAAACAGTATTTATTTTGGAGATGAAAGGTCAGTCTTTTGAAATTGAATTTCCTCTTCCGGGCCACCATAATGTCTATAATGCAGCAATGGCTTTTATGACAGGCGTTGATCTGGGGATAGACCCTGCAGATATAATTAAGGCCCTGGCTGCATTCCCAGGCATACCGGGCCGTTTTGAAACTATTCTCCATCCTGCAGGAGCTAAATTCGTTGTGGACTATGCCCATACAGTGGATGCGTTTGAATATTGTCTGGAAGCAGCGAGAGAACAGGGAGCTGAAAGAATCTTTCAAATCTATGGCTTTCGCGGCGGCAGAGATCAATCTAAGCGTATGGACATGATTAAGGCATCAGCAAAATACTGCCATAAATTTTATTTGACCGCTGATGATTTAAATGATGAATCTGAGGATGAGATGATAAGCCAATTGCATGGGCTGAATAAAGAATTTGGAGGCGGAAAGGGTGAAGTGATTCCCGACCGTACTTTGGCTATCCAGAAAGCATGGCGGGAAGCCAGGGAGAATGACTGGATTTTTATTACCGGAAAGGGGCCGGAAGCTTACCAAAAGACATTTGCTCTTCCGGCTGAAAGTGATTTGGGAACCTTAAAGCTGCTCCTGGAATCTGGAAAAAAACAGGCGGTGCTATAACAAAAAGGATGCAGACCCTTATTCGGTCTGCATCCTTTTTGTTATTTAATAAAATCTAAGTAATCGGCAACAATCCCATCCAGTGGATAATGCTTCAATTTTTCGGCTTCTTTCCGGGAACGCACAGTCCAGGCTATTGCTTTCATGCCATTCGAATGAATTAGATCGATCACGCGTTTATTAACCACAGTCCATTTAGGGTTCAGGTAACTGGCATATTCGGCAATATTTTTAATCTCAATTTTGTCGGGCGGATAGTTAATTAAGATGGCGACAGGGATTTCCGGCAGCAGTTCATGGAATCTTTTCATTGATTCGGTTTCAAATGACTGAACAATAATATGGTCGTCCCTTTTATTGTGTAAATTTCTTTTCTTTAGTTCTTCTGCGATCATCTTTTCAATGCCAGGGTATAGGGCAGGTTTTTTTAATTCAATCAAAAGCCCGACACGATCTGCATATTTGTCTAATACCTCTTCAAATGAAGGGATGCAGGCACCGCGGAATTCTTGGGAAAACCAGCTTCCGGCATCCATCTTTCTGAGTTCATCAAAGGTAAAATCGGACACCTTTCCTATATGATCAGTTGTCCGGTCGACAAGTGAATCGTGAATCACGACAATCTTTCCATCCTTGCTTAATTGGACATCAATTTCCAGATAATCTGCTCCCATTTCGAGTGCACGTTCATAGGAAGGGAATGTATTTTCAGGACAGTAGCCGGCTGCTCCCCGATGTCCTATTCTTTTCATTTTGTGAGTGTTGCTTGTCATTTTTTTTATGCCGATAAATGAAATAACCGTAGCTAAAGCTGTAAAAAAAAAATTTTTTATTACCTTCAAAGTCATTTCTCCTCGCCATTTTTTGCTCATCTTAAAGGATTTGAAAACATTTTGTCAACTGCAGAGGATTTCTTAAAATAAATATAACTCTGCCCCCGGGATGAGGAGGAGAGTTAGTTTATCTCTGTTTATTCCCATTCTTCATAAACAATAGTACCGCCAGTCAAATCCAGAGTATTTCTTTCTCCCTTATAAAAAAGCTTTCCTTCTTCTTTAACAACCAGGTTCTCGTATGTAAATACACTCTTTCCGGAAGGAAGCTGGATTATAATTTTTTCACCTAGTTCCTTTTTGGGAGCTTCTATAGTAATGAGGCTTTGAGAATAAAAATATAATGCTGTAAAGACAGCAGCAAAACAGCCCAATAGGACAATTGACATCAGAATAAATTTGCTCTTTGGCTTCTCCATGTGCAATTCAGATCTTGTCATGTTTCCTATCCCTCCGCTAACTAGATATATTCGTCTATTCCACCAATTTTCGGCACTTAATCCCCATTGGTGATTTTTAATCCCAAAATAAGGTATGCAGAAATAGTGATGAACATGACAAAAATGGGCTGAAAGTTAGACAAGCTGAAAAGATATAAGTATGAATTTGGAAAAAACCCGCGAAAAATGAAACAATTACAGGTTTTTGTCCGTATATAAATTAATCCGTTAAGAGAAAAAAGAAAGGAGGCATGGGATACAGCAGCTGGACAATAAAAAATGGATAGGGTGCATGTTATGGAACTATTTGGTTTTCCTATTCAGACAATTTATCTCTGCACACTTATTTTTTCGGGCATCTTAATTATTTTGTATGTGTTTTTTGGAGATATTGCTGACGGAATTGGGGAGGGAAGCTTTCTAAATCCTGTACTGATTCTTGCATTTCTAACTTTTCTTTCCGGTGCAGGCTACATCTTTGAAATGACAACCTCTCTTAATAGCGTGGTTATTCTCTTGATAGGAGCTGGAATTGCAGCACTGCTGGATATACTGCTGAATATCTTTGTTCTTATACCATTATCATCTGCTGAGGAATCTCTCGTTTACACAGATGACTCATTAAGGGGAAGAGTTGGTACTGTATTAATTCCTATACCAGAGAACGGTTTCGGTGAGGTTTTGATTGAAAATATAAGCGGGAGAATTTCCAAGCCTGCTCTAAGCTATGAAAATATGTTCATAGCAGAAGGCAGCAAGGTGCTGATCGTTGAAGTCAAAAATGGGGTTATAAAAGTTATCGATTATAAAGAATTATAGACAGGGGGACATAAAAATGCTAATGATTTGGGTTGTAATAGGAATTGCAGCATTTCTGCTAATTGCGCTTCTTGGTGTGTTCATTACAAAATATCGGACTGCCGGGCCGGATGAAGCCTTGATCGTAACAGGCAGTTATTTAGGCAATAAAAATGTCCATGTGGACGAATCAGGAAATAAGATAAAAATAATTAGAGGCGGGGGAACATTCGTACTGCCGGTCTTTCAGCAGGCAGAGCCATTGAGTCTCCTTTCAAGCAAACTGGAGGTTACCACTCCGGAAGTATATACAGAACAGGGAGTTCCTGTCATGGCAGACGGTACTGCAATCATAAAAATCGGCGGGAGTATTGGGGAAATTGCTACTGCTGCAGAACAATTCCTTGGAAAATCAAAGGAAGATCGTGAAAATGAAGCGAAAGAAGTTCTCGAGGGGCATTTGCGATCAATTCTGGGTTCTATGACGGTCGAAGAGATATACAAAAATAGGGATAAATTCTCTCAGGAGGTTCAAAGGGTTGCTTCGCAGGATTTGGCTAAGATGGGCCTGATCATCGTTTCTTTTACAATCAAAGATGTCCGCGACAAAAATGGCTATCTGGATTCACTGGGAAGGCCAAGAATTGCCCAGGTTAAACGGGATGCGGATATTGCCACAGCTGAAGCTGAGAAGGAAACCCGGATTAAACGGGCCGAAGCAGCCAAGGATGCCCAAAAGGCAGAACTTGAAAGAGCTACTGAAATAGCAGAAGCTGAGAAAGAAAATCAAATGAAAATGGCTGACTACAGAAGGGAACAGGATATAGCCAAAGCCCGGGCTGACCAGGCATATGACCTCGAGACAGCCAGAGCAAAGCAGGAAGTTACGGAGCATGAAATGCAGATCAGGATCATTGAACGCCAAAAGCAAATTGAGCTTGAAGAAAAAGAAATCTTAAGAAGAGAACGCCAATATGATTCCGAAGTGAAAAAGAAAGCTGATGCAGACAGGTACGCTGTTGAGCAGGCAGCAGAGGCTGAAAAGAAAAAACAAATTGCCGAAGCGGATGCAAACCAATATCGGATTGAATCACAGGCACGTGCAGAAGCTGAAAGAGTAAGGGCAGATGGGATGGCGAAGGCTGATTCACAGCGCGCTCAAGGTGAATCTGAAGCCGAAATCATTCGCCTAAAAGGTCTGGCGGAAGCAGAGGCAAAGAGGAAAATTGCCGAGGCATTTGAACAGTATGGTCAGGCGGCCATGATGGATATGGTCATTAAAATGCTTCCAGAATATGCGAAGCAGCTGGCAAGCCCATTATCGAATATTGATAAGATAACAGTGGTTGATACAGGAAGTGACAGCAATAATGGCGGGGCCAATAAAGTAACCGGCTATGCCACCAACCTGATGTCCACGATGCAGGAGAGCCTGAAAGCTTCTTCTGGCATAGACGTGAAGGAGCTTCTCCAAAACTTTTCAGGCAAAGGAAACGTCAGGCAAAGCCTGGAACAGCTGACTGAAGAAATTAAAGAGAAAGAACCACTTCAATCCACTATGGGAACCCAAGGTGCTCTCGCTCATAAAAAATAATGAATTTGCCTATTTTTCTCTAGGGAGATATCCTGGAAATACTGCTATATCAACAATAATCAGAAGCCTTCACACGGAAGGCTTCTTTTTTGCGATGAAAACTGTGTATTCGTCTATCGCACAAATTGGGTGAATTGAATAGGATATATTGAATCAAACAAAGGAGGTAATTGACTATGTCAGACGGATTCGGACACGGCGGCGGTTTCGCCCTTTTAGTTGTATTGTTTATTTTACTGATTATTATCGGTGCTTCTTGGGGTTACGGTGGATTCTACTAATAAAACATGGAGACAGATTTTATTAGTAAGGGAGGGGATTCTATAATGTATGGCTACGGATATGGCGGCTGTGGATACGGTGGAGCTGGATATGGCGGAGCTGGATACGGCGGCGGTTTTGCGCTAATCGTGGTTCTGTTCATCCTGTTGATCATCGTAGGTGCTTCTTGCTTTAAGTGGTAATAGATTAAAAGAAAAGCAGGGGGCACCTGCTTTTCTTTTATATGCATACATACCTTTGGATGTGAGTGCAGCAGCCCCGGTCCATTCCGCACAGAACAGAAAACATCCACACAAAAAGAGTCTGTCTCCTCGCAGAAAAACGAGAATAGTACGCACAAAATGAAAAATACCGCGCACTCAGGCACGTTACGAGCGAAAAGGGAGAATATCCGCGTGAAAAGAGTCTTTCCCGCGCCAAAAGATAAACACCCGCAAAACTGACAAATATCCGCTCCACGCGCACAAGACCAGAAATCAGCCCGCAAACTTGTGTTTCCTAATAAGCCAAATAGGGAAAAGAAGCAGCATAAACGTAAGGGGAGGTTATCTAAAATGGATGAACTTAAAACACAGGATCGGGAAAATACGATGAGGGAAATTTACTCCATATTGGAGGGCGGACTTCAGCGGGAAATGCATAAAGGCGAGTACAAGCTTGTTTCAGAATGGGTAAGCGGTTTTAACTTGGAGGAAAGAGCAGCGATATTAAATATGCTTAAGGAGCTTACCAACAAGCATATCCGAATTGATTAATGAAAAGCAGGCAGATGCCTGCCTTCAAGCTGCCGAACATTAGCCTATTGACAATAAAAGCCAGAAGCTTATATACTACAATCAAATAGTTTGAAAGGATGATTTAGGGGCATGAAGTTATAATCTTATTTTTTCTGGTATCTTTTTATATTAAAAAGTTTAACCCGGAGAACATAGGATTAGTGTGCCCTTTTTTAGTCATCCCTTATCGGAACTGACATTTTTAATATTTGTCTGTAAGCGGATCAAATTTTATTTAGGCGCGCATTTTTTATGTATTTGCACCATTTCTAATGATGGGTGCACAATCCTCTCCGGGTAAGGGGAGGTTTTTTTATGTGTGCAAATAAACGTATAACTAACAATCAGAACAATAATAATCTGCGGATTCTCATGGCCAGGGATCTTCAAAAGTCATTCGGTGATAAAGCGGTGTTTTCTAATTTGGACTTCGATATTTATCAGAAGGACCGCATCGGGCTTGTTGGCCTAAATGGCACAGGTAAAACTACATTGGCCAATATTTTGTTCGGCAGTATTCAAATGGATAAAGGCACTATCGAGCGGATGAAGGAGCCATGCAGAATTGGCTTCCTGCATCAATCAGCAGATTATACTGTCAGTGAATTTCATAATATTAACCAATCTTCCGATGAAGAGATTCTTCAGCGGGCAAGTAAGCTGGGCCTTTCAAAACTCAATGAATGGAAGCCGGATAGACTTGATGCTTTGAGCGGGGGCGAAAGACTGAAGATTTCTTTAGCTAAGGTATGGTCATCAAACCCGGATATGCTGATTTTGGATGAACCTACTAATCATTTGGACTTACAGGGCATCGAATGGTTAATTAGCGAAATCAGCAATTTCTGCGGCCCGGTCCTAATCATTTCCCATGACCGTCATTTCCTTGATCAGGCTGTCGGAAAAATTTTTGAACTGCAGGAAGGCATCCTCACGATATATCAGGGGAATTACACAGCCTACCGGGAGCAGAAACAGAAAAACTTTGATGAGCAGCTTCATCAATTTAATGTTCAGCAAAAAGAGATCGAACGGATTGAAAGCCAAATGTCAAATTTAAAAAAATGGTCTGAAAAAGCTCATAGGGAATCAACTAAAGGCGGAAGTCCTTCTGAGAATAGGCAGATGGGCTTCAAAGAATATCACAGAGTAAAAGCCAAAAAGATGGATCAGCAGATTAAGTCAAAAATGAAAAGGCTTCAACTGGAGCTGGATAAAAATAAAGTTGATAAGCCGACAGAAGAAGCGGGCGTACATTTTCACTTTGATTCGTCAGGCAAAAGAGGGAAGAGAATAATCGAAGCTAAAAACCTCTCAAAAAGCTTTGGCGATCGGACTCTTTTCAAAAATAGCAATTTTTATATCAAGCATGGTGAAAAAATAGGGATTCTTGGAGCAAACGGGGCAGGCAAGACCACTTTTATCCGGATGCTTTTGAGTGAGGCATCACCTTCTGATGGAGAACTTTGGGTCAGCAGCACTTTAAAGGTTGCTTATTTGAACCAGGATGTCAATGATTTGCCTTTAACAAAAAATGCTGTTGAGGCACTTGATCTCTCCGATCGGGAGCTGATTTTCAAGGCAAGGACTCTGTTAGCGAATTTGGGAATGAAGGAAGCGAAATTAAATCAGCCGATAGAACAGCTTAGTATGGGGGAGCGAATTAGGGTCAAGCTTACAGACATGCTTTTAAAAGAGTATGATGTGCTAATACTAGATGAACCGACGAATCATTTGGATTTGCCGAGCAGGGAACAATTTGAAAAAACGCTCAAGGAATTTTCAGGGACGCTCATCATTATTTCTCATGATTTATACTTTCTGGAGAAGTTAAGCTCAAGATTACTTGTATTTGAAGAAAATAAAATTACCAGATTTGAAATGGACCTGAAGGAATATCAAATGAAATCCAGAGCTTCTAAGCAGGAAAAAGATTATGACTCCACGAAAGAGCAAATTATGGTTATAGATAACCGCATCAGTGCGATACTCGGAGAACTCAGTCTGCTTGTTCCGGGTGACGGCAAATATGCGGAATTGGATAAAGAGTTTAATGGCTTAATAACTGAAAAAAGAAATTTATTAAATCAATAAGTGCAAAAAGGCGGGCCCTAATAAAAATGGGCCCGCCTTCTCATCTGATTATTACTGCTTTTTAGTGCTGTTATTTTTCTTTTTCGCATTAATCCACAGTTTGCCTTCTGCTGTTTTGCGAGTTTCATTGCCGTAAGCATCCGTTACTTTCACTTCAATTTCGGCACCAGGTGCCTTTACATTTGAAGTGGCAGTATAATAGCCGACATATTGGCCTGGGGAAGTTTCCATCATTGGAAGCTCAGTTGCATTATTCAGCTGTCCCCCGGCATTTGTTAAAGGCATTCTGATGGCAAACGTTGCTTTTAACCCTGGTTCGCTTTCAAATTCGATTTTTACCGATTCGCCTTTTTTAAGTTCCTTGTCTTCTTCAGGAAGAAGATTTTCTATGACTGGAGCGGTGTATTTAGCATCGACCGTGATTGTTTTTTCTTCGGTGTTCTTCGCTTTATCCTGTGCTGTTACCGTTATGGTGTTTTCACCTTCATCCAGCAGGATGCGAAGAGAGTATTCACCATCTGTAATCATTGCTGCCTGGCCGTTTACTTTAACCCAATCAAGGTTATTGTCCGAAACGGTACCTTTCACAGTGACTGTTTCTTTGTTTGTTTTAGATTTATCTGCAGGACTTGTTATGGCCAATTCCGGCTTTGTTTTGTCATATATTACTTTTACAGGTTCAGAGGCATCAGTAGATCCTGACTCTGTAGCAGCCTTGGCTGTAAGAGTATTTTCCCCTTCAGACAGTGAAACTTCACTTGAAAATGTACCTTCTTCAGTTGTTTCTGCTGATGCGATTTCCTCTCCATTATTAAATACTTTTACAGTAGTTGTAGGAGCTGAAGTACCTTCAACTGTAACCTTCCCTTGGTTTGTGAAGGCTCCGTCAGCTGGAGAAGTGATGACTGGTGCAGTTACTTCATAGTTCACTGTGGCACGGATCATGTAGTTTCCTTCATCCTCAGGAGCAGGAGACCATGCTCCGCCTACAAGCTGCCAGCTGCGTCCTGCATTTTCTCCATCCTCATCTGTGCCAAGACCAGGAGCATTAGGATTCGGTGCTGATTGGATATATACCAGATAGAAGTCGCCATTTGTAACAATTCCTTCGTCACTAAGATCTACATGTGTCCATTCACCGTTTCTTAAGGCTGTCGCTTCAAATGGACCTGCCAGCTTTTTGCCAGGTGCTCCATCTGGTCCGCTTGCATCATATACTTCCACTTTGAAGTCTGTTCCGCCCGGAGTCGGCCAGCTGGTATCCCAGAAGCGGAATAAACCGCCAGTAACCATCGCGCTGTCATGGCCGGATGCAAGGGACATCTTAACTGCCCATCCGTTTCCGGCATCGTAGAATGCACGTGCATTTTCAGCTGTACCATCATCATATCCGATTTCACCCGGGTATCCGATAAATGGCTTTAGCTCAATATTTTGCTCTAAAGAAGAGCCGCCTTCGATCGTGATGCTCTGCTCCTTGCTGTAGTAGGAAGGTGCCATAGCTTTCAAAGTGTATGTGCCTTCGTAGGCTGTGATTGAATATTCACCGTTTTCATTAGTTGTTACTGGCTGTACAGCTGCATCTTCTATTAAAAGAAGTGTAGTATTCGCTACAGGCTCCCCAGTTGCTTCATTTATCACTATACCTGTGACTGTACCTTTTGGTATTTCCTGAAGGACGAAGTTTGCAGTCGTTTCCCCATCCTGCGGGATATTTACGCTCTGCGTTTGAGAACGATAACCGTAAGCTTCTGCTTTTACAGTAAAATCGCCGGAAGCATGTGTCATTTCAAATGAACCATTTTGCGGATTTGTAAAGGTGGATCTGCCTGATTCCAGCACACTTACTTCGGCAGTAAGCGGAAGCAGCACAGGTGCAGGCTGCTGCTGTTTATCATCATCTTTTGCAGGAGCATCCTTTTCAGGCACAATGCTATCCGGATTTACCTTTTCTTTCTTTAATTCTGCAGATGGTTTATCTTTGCTGATGCCAAGCTGAGCATTACCTGCAGGTTCAACTGGAGTATCAGATAATTGGACATCGTCGATATACCAGCCTTGCTTCTGTACTGATCCATCGGTAGTTACATTGAATGCTACATAAATTCTTTGTCCTGCAAACGCACTTAAATCTACTTCTGCATTAACCCAGTCTGTTGTATTACCGTTTACCCGAAGAGCCTGTTCCCAGTTTTCCATGTCAGTTGAAACGAATACATGGCCGTAATCATAACGGTTTTCAAGCTCGTGCCACTGCTTGAACTGAAGGTAGGCATTGCCTTCTGGCAGGTCAATAGGAGGCATCTGCAGATTCATGTTTGCTCTATTTGCATAGTTGCCGTCAAGTTTAGTTGCATATACTTTTTCCCCGGATGCTGCATTTCCAGGACCTGTAGTTGGCATACCCCACTCCCAGCTGTTTTCCGGTCCATATGAAGTCCAGCCGGCCGGCTGTGATTCAAAGTCCTGAGAATAGCCGATGCTGATTCCAGGTCTTACCGCAACTTCATAGGAGTCAGTTTCAGTTAAATTTCCGCCAAAATCATTGACCTTCCATTTATAAGTTACTGAAGGTTCGGCGATGTCTTCTCCAGGAATAACTGCCTGGTAGGTACCATCTTTATAGTTTCCAGCTGTTCTTTCGGCCTCAATGGCTGCCCAGCTGCCGTCAGATTTTAAGTATTCAAGATCAACTCTTGTGACGCTTACATTATCTGATGCCGTCAATTCAAGTGCAAGATCCATTCCTGCATATGTTTCCTGAGGTGCTTCGTGATTGGCTTGAGGAGCTTCTGAGTCGTCTCCTTCTTTTGCAACCTGGCCTTTAATTTTTCCAAGGCCGGTCAGTACGGAAGAAACCGCATCGAAGGCATTGACAAGCCCATATCCAAAACCATTATTTGGTGTCTCAGGATAAGTACCATTTGTCAATGGAGTAGAGGTAGTCAGTAAAATTTCCTCCATCTCTTCAACAGTCAGACTTGAGTCAACCTGGCGGAGCAGAGCGGCAACTGCAGAAACATGCGGGCCAGCCATGGAAGTTCCATTCCAGCCGCCTTCATATCCGCTTCCAGGAACTGATGAACGAATATTAACCCCTGGCGCAGATACATCAGGTTTAATTTCATCGTATGGTGAAGGTCCCAGCAATGAGAAGCTGCCTAAACCATTATTAATATCTGTCGCACCAGTTGCGAATGATTCCGGGTAGTTAGCCGGTGTAGCAACAGAACCAGGTCCGCCAGGATTAAACAAAGTTGTGTTTCCGGCAGAGAATTCTGGGAAAATTTCAGCTGCCCGCCATGCCTGAACCATTGGGCGATACCACTCATCCAGCCCAGGCCCTCCGCCCCATGAATTATTGACAACATCCGGAGCTTTCTCAGGATGCGGGTTTCCTTCAGCATCCTTTGGAGCTAGAATCCATTCACCGGCTTCAAGCAGATCTACGTCAGTTCCTCCGCTTGCAGTGAAAGCTTTTACTGCAATCCACTTCGCACCAGGTGCAACCCCGATTTGATTGGCTCCATTGGGCTCGGAACCAACCATTGTTCCAGTTACGTGGGTCCCATGCCCCTGATCATCATATGGTGCTGTCTGGCCTGCAGTGGCATCAAACCAGCTGAATTCATGTGTTGGAGAATCGGGTTGTGCAGGGGTATAGCCCCGGTATTTTTCTTTTAACGCCGGGTGGTTCCACTGAACACCTGTATCAATGGATGCAACGACAGTACCCGATCCGTCGATTCCCATTTCCCATACAGCAGGAGCGCCGACACGGTCAATATTCCACTCTATTGAACTGGTTTCTGCTTGTGTTTTGAGAGCTTTTTCGGCTTCCTTTACTGGCTTATGAAGCTGTCTTGTTTCGTTTGGAAGGATTTTTTCTACTTCAGGGAACACCGCGATTTGTTCCATAACGTCCTTTGTAGCTGTTACTGCAATGGCATTTACGATGTAGAAGGATTGAACATCTTTTGCCTTGCCGTCTTTCTCCTGCTTTTGAAGGAAATCTGTGACATGGCCTTGAGTCTCAATTGCTGTAGATCTTAGTGAGGATAGGACTGCAGAGCGTTTCATGTACTTGGATTTAGAGGCTGTCAGTTTTTGGGATGCAGCCGCTTTTTCAGCTTTCTTGGCTGCTGCTGAAGTATCAGCTTGTTCTTTAAACTTTATCAGGAATGTTACTTTATCTTCTTTATCAAATTGTTTCAGCAATGAGCTGTTTATTTTGCTTTTTGCTGTCTGAGATGCAGCTTTCTTAACTGAGGTATGCGGAGAGCTCTTACTTTCGGCTGATCCCATGCCTGGGAACATCAGCGGCAAAATCAGAAAAGCTGTCAGCATCACATAAAGTATGCGATTCAATGATTTTCTTTTTCTTTTCAAAAAATTCCCTCCTTGTTTTGTTTAATTCCTTGAAAAGTGTTTTCTGGCAGAATGAATTCAATCACCTCCTAAGGGTATTTTCCAAAAATGGAAAACCCTTCCGCTAACAAGAACTTTAGCTGAAGATTCAGCTGGAGATTGTCGAAAAATGAAGTTTGCTGCTGTGGAATGAATAAAATAGCTAGAAGGTTTTAGAGCATTCATAAGGTTACAGTCTTAAAGAATCAACTTAATCTGGTTATATCTAGATGAAAAGAATCATTTTCATACGGAAAGATTGGAATAGTAATAATTTTTGGAAAAAATAAGAAAAAGGAGGGAGGCAGTATTTTCCCAGAATGATAAAATGAATAAAAAGAGGGGGAGCTTTAAAAAGTCGCCATTCATCAAAACCATAGAAAAATAGGAAAACAATTATCTGGAAATGGGTATTTTGAAGTGTAACTTTCTCTGAATTTACTTGTTAATTGCAGCCTGAAGAATGGATACAGTGAAAAAGACTCCTTCTTCGGAAATTGTCTAAATCCATACGATTGAATCAGAACAATTAGATAAAATAGGATAATTGAATGGGAAATTGGAGATTGGTTTACCTGAAAGTTGAATTGAACATTTTACATAAATATTAGAAAGGTGTTTCTTTTCTATTTTCCATTCGTCTAATAATACGCGAGGGGGCGCCACAATGGAGAGAATATCGGCAGAAGCATTTGAAGATATATACAGCGAATACAGCGATCGAATTTATGGATACATATTTCTTCTCGTGAATGATAAGGAAGTTGCCGAAGATCTGACACAAGACACCTTTATAAAAGCTTATAAATATATGAGTCAATTTAATGGGGAGTCCCAGATCTTTACGTGGCTGGTCCGTATATCAAGAAATGTTGCCATTGATTATTTGCGGAAAAAAAACAGATTCAAATTTTTCTCAATTGAAAAATTCCAGCTCGAATCAGATGAAGATACTCCAACAGAGATTATGATAAAGGGTGAAAAAGTTACACTCTTATATGAAGCAATCCGCCATTTGAAATTAAGCTATCAAGAAGTGCTGATTTTGAGAAAAATAAAGGAGTTTTCCATCAAGGAAACGGCCGAAATCTTGAATTGGAATGAAAATAAAGTAAAAATCACCACTTCCAGGGCACTCGCAGCACTAAAAAAAGAATTGCAGAAAAGGGGGGAAATCCATGAAGAACTCATTCGGATTCGATAATTCTTTTCGTGAATTAGACCGTATTCCGCGATCGCAAAAGCAAAAGCAGGATAGCCTGCAAAAAATATGGAGTGGAATAGAGGATAGGCCAAAAAGAAAGAAAAATATTTATCCGCGATTTTTATCTGCTGCCGCTGTAATTGCTGCTTGTATCATGTTCGCTTTTATTATTTTTCCTGAGGATTCAATGACAAGAGGAAGCGGCAGTGCAAAAATGCTTGGGAATAGTTTTATCAGTCAAACAGCTATTGCTCTATCAGAAACGGAGAATACGTTCTCTGCTGAAGGAACGTATTCTGCTGAGACTGCAACTGTAAAAGATGAAAAGTGGGAAAACGCCGCAAGAAATGCCATAAATTCGGCAAAACCTGCTGAGGCCGTCATTGACTCCAAACCATTATACGATATCCAATTTATTATTAAAGGCAAAGACCCTGTAAAGGTGAAAGTCTGGAATGAGCATGGTGAGGTATATTTCAAGTCAATGGACAGTGAGATCATGTATGCAGTTCCTTCTGAAGAAGATGCCATATTTATTGAGTATTTGGAAGCCATTGCGAAAAGCATTCAAAAAACTCCTTAATTCAGACTCCTTTTTAGGGGTTTTTTTATTAGGTAAAAAGGCATGAAAATTTACATATACCGAGAATTTTTTCAAAATAATGTTTTATCCCTAAATAACAGGGTAGTACTATCTTAGTTGATAAGTAATTTAATTGCTGGCCGGTATTTTTCCTTTGCGCAGGGGTTAGGCACATGCTTAAAGCTGAAGATTAAATATTATTTAGGGGGAGCATCATGAAAAAGGGAATAATCTTTATCATTTCCGTCATCCTGCTAATTGGCATTTTGACAGGATGTTCGGGTGAGGAAAGTGTTCAGGCAGTAAAAACGAAGGATGGAAAAGTAATTGTTGATTTTTGGAGCTTCTGGGGTTCGGAAACGAGGCGTCCGATCATAGAAAAAATCATAGAGGATTTTAACAATTCACAGGATGAGGTTTTTGTAAAGCATACATATTTGCCCTGGGGAGATATTTGGACAAAGAACCTGGCATCCGTTGCAGCGGGAAACCCGGCTGATGTTATTATAAACGATATTAATTCAGTCGCCCAGCGAGCTGAAAACGCCCAATCCGAAGATCTGAGCAAGTATATTGATGAATCCTTCAAAACTCAATTTTATCCTCATTTATGGGAAACGGTAATGTATGGGGATAAACCTTATGCAGTTCCATTCAATACAGATACAAGATTGCTATTTTACAATAAAGATGCTTTTAAAGAAGCTGGACTTGATCCGGAAAAGCCGCCAGCGACATGGGCGGAACTGGAGGAGTACGCCGAAAAGCTTGATATTAAGGATGGAGACCGCTATGAGAGAGTTGGCTTTTATCCGCTATGGGGCAGCATTGGTGCTGCCAGCTGGATGACAATCGCTGACGGCGGAAAAGGATTCATTCAAGATGGAGAACTTTATATCAATACACCTAAAAAGCAGGAAGCTCTTCAATGGCTGCTGGGATGGAAAGAGCGTCTTGGTGAGAAGACAGTTCAATCCTTTGAAGCTGAATTTGGAAGTGAACAATCAAATCCATTCATTGCAGGAAAAGTGGCAATGTGGGTTGATGTCGGCACGTTTTACACACAGATTCGTGACTACGGAGAGGATATGAACTTTGGAGTAGCCCCAATTCCTGCATTTGAAAAAGGTTCTGGGAATTGGAGCGATGGCGGCGGTTTCGTAGCTGAAATACCGAAAGGAGCCAAACATCCTGAGGAAGCTATGAAATTTATCAAGTATTTAACTGGCCCGGAAGCACAAAAATACTGGGCTATGAAAAACTATGATAATGTCGCAAACAAAGAAGCTGCAGAAGCAGTGGTTAATGAGTTAAAGGGCGATGATAAGTACGTATATGAAGCTTCAGTGGCAAACCTTGATCAAACGCAATTGTTTCCGGTTCCTGTAAAGTATCCAGATTACCAGAGCCGCATCAATCCGCATATAGACAATGCGCTGCTGGGGAAAACGAAGCCGGAAAAAGCGCTGGCAAAAGCAGAGAAAGATGTTGAAAAACTAAAGAGAAAATAGATCAAAGAGAGAAGGATTCCTCCTTCTCTCTTTAAAAATAAATAAAAGAAGGTGTATGGGTTGAAATCATATGATACAACATTTGTGCGCCGGGGAGCGGATCTTGCGGGCAAGAAAGTAAAGACTTCACGCAGACGGATGTCCCGCCAAACAAGAGAAAATATCTTTGGCTATCTATTTATCAGCCCGTGGATAATCGGATTTCTGGGACTGACACTTGGTCCTCTTTTATTTTCCTTATTTGCAAGTTTTACAGATTATAATATTACCTCAAGAATGAATTTTATCGGCCTTGATAATTTTAAACGCATGTTTACAATCGATGATCTTTTTAAAACGTCTTTATGGAACACACTTTATTACGTTTTATTCTCTGTCCCGCTGACTACTGCAGGGGCGATTTTTCTGTCGGTTCTTTTAAATCAGAAAGTAAGAGGCATGAAATTTTTCCGCACACTTTATTATCTGCCAGCTATCCTTTCAGGTGTTGCGGTTTACTTTTTGTGGATGCAGCTTCTAAGTCCTTCAACAGGGCTGGTTAATACGTTCTTAGCATGGCTTGGGATTGAAGGGCCAGCCTGGCTGTTTGACCCCGAATGGACGAAACCAGCTTTGCTATTGATGAAAATGTGGAGTGTCGGCGGAGGGATGCTGCTTTACCTTGCAAGTCTGCAGGGAGTTTCAGCTTCCCTGTATGAAGCAGCGGATCTGGATGGGGCAGGTGTTATGCAGAAATTCTTTTATATCACCCTGCCAATGATTTCACCAATCATTTTCTTCGATGTGCTGACCAGTACCATAGGTGCCTTCCAGATCTTTCAAGAAGCATATGTCATGACAGAAAACGGAAGCGGAGGACCAGGAAACTCACTCCTATTCTATAATCTGCATATGTGGAATAATGCGTTTGAAGTGTTTGACATGGGCTATGCATCTGCAATGGCCTGGCTGCTGTTCATTGTCGTAATGGTACTGACAATCATTAATATGAAACTCGGCAAAAAATGGGTTCATTATGAGGGGGGAGATAATAAATGAGGACTGCCGCTGCAACGAAGTTTTATGAGACGAAAAAATTCAAAGAAAAATTAAAGCAGACGATTATTTTTATCGTTTTATTAGCAGGAAGTGTACTGGTATTATCTCCGCTGTGGTGGATGATTTCGACATCATTGAAATCTCCTGCTGAGATTGCCCAATATCCGCCTACCTTTGTGCCAAAAGAATTCCATTTTTCCAATTATGTTGAAGCCTGGAAAACAGCGCCGTTTACACGCTGGGCAATGAATACGTTTTTTATTGCCTTTTGCGGAATGGCTGGAAGTGTTCTTGTCAACTCGCTCGTTGCTTATGCATTTGCGAAAATCCGTTTTAAAGGAAGAAATGCTTTGTTTATAGTCGTGTTATCAACCATGCTGATTCCAGGGTTTGTTACGATGGTACCCCAGTACATCTTATTTTCAAAGCTTGGCTGGGTAAATACGTACCTGCCGCTGATTGTTCCAGCTTTTTTGGGGAGTGCCTTTTTTATCTTCCTTTTGCGTCAGTTTATGATGACCATTCCTAATGAACTGATAGAGGCAGCAGTACTTGATGGTGCGAATCATCTGCAGATCTGGTGGCATATCATGCTGCCGCTGACAAAGCCAGCGCTTATTACAGTAGCCATTTTTTCATTTAATGGGGCATGGAATGACCTGCTTGGACCATTATTATATATAAATGATGAAAGTCTGTACACACTGCAAATCGGGCTTCAGACCTTCAAGGGAACAGTACAGACACAGTGGCATTACCTGATGGCCATGTCAGTCATAGTTCTCCTGCCTGTTGTACTGCTATTCTTCTTCTTCCAGAAGCACTTTATAGAAGGTTCAAACATCACATCAGGCTCGAAGGGATAACAAAACCGGCTAAGCACCTGCTTAGCCGGTTTTGTTACTGTCCTGCTCCAGGCGAAACCGGGTTATGATTGTACCCGATTAGCAAAAGCCTTCCGCTTTTATTATTGAATAGGACAATATGTTCTCCATTCCCCGCTCACACATACTTTATGGCGGGGTACATAACAGTCAATGATTACCGTATCTGGATTAAGTCCACTTTCTTTTAGCTGGGAAGAAACTGAAACTTCAGGCTCAGTATTTGCGGATGAACAAGGGTATCCGCCACGCCATTCGTATTTTGTACAGTAGTAGCATAACTCTGCTGCTGCTGTGATTTTATCGGAGGAGTCAGCATTGCTTTTCACTGTTCCTTCAATCAGCTGTGTTTTTTTCTTTTCAACCTCGAGCAAATAATCAGTAAAGGTACTGTCTTTCGAGATATCTATTTTGGTCTCTGCATCCGTTTTAAGGTCTTTTACATAAAAAGCCTGGTCCTCTATAAGCCTGCTGTAATCAACAAGCCGGACTTTTAATCCTTTTCTGTCGGACTCATATGAAAATGATAGAAGTGACGAGAAATTTACAAGGGCTTTTTTATCTAAGAAAACATTTTTTTCTTTGTATTCAATTTCATATTGAACTGTCCAGCCATATTGTTTTCCTTTTTCATCAATAAGAGCTTTTGGCTTGGCGGCTGCATCTTTTAAAATGGAGGATTTAAATTCCTTAAACTCATCAGCCTTCAACACGGCTTTCATGAAATCTTTCTCAGTCAAATCAGCAGAACGGCTTTTGGGCTCTGCAGAAACATTGCCTGAAAAGACTAGTAAAATAGTCAATAACAAGAAAATATATCTTTTCATCACATACCTCCTAAAAGTATTGTCCTATATAAGATTAACCTAAATTTCCAAAATTAGGAATGGTGCGAAATGATTATATTTATCTAGTATATTTTATCTAATATGAATAAAAAACAGCCTTATGGTAAAAGGCCGCAAGGCTGTTTGATCAGTCAATATTATAGAAGCTTTTTGTATTTTCATATAGCTTCTTAAGAGCTTTGCTGAAACCTATTTCTTTTAGTTCAGCAAGGGATTTGATGGAACGGGCCATCATTGCTGGATGGGTAGGCTTGTTTTTAAAAGGGCCTTCGAATTTCCATGGACCATCTGTTTCTGCCATCAATTTATCCAGCGGGTAAGCCCGTACAAGGTCCTGTATTTCTTTTTCGTACACGATATCTGGAGTAAAGGAGATGTAATAGCCATTGGCAATCAGCCTGCTTACGGCTGCGGTGTTACCTTTAAACCAGTGAAAATGAGCTTTTTTAATCGAATGCTTTTCCAATAAATTGCACACAATCGGTGCATCATCATAAATTGCATGGAGGGCAATGGGCTTATCCCACCTTTTAGCGAGCTTAATGAATTCTTCGAGAAGTTCAATATATCCGCCATGATGCTTGCTTCCATCAGACCTTAAATAGTATGGGAGGCCAACCTCGCCAACAGCAGCCATCTGCTCTCTGTGAACCTTTATCCAGCTGAAAAGCTCTGAAATATCATGATCACTGGGGAGAACCTGTTCAGGGTGAAAACCAAAGGCAGGTTTAACAAAGGGATAAATTTCTGCAAGAGCAAGATTTCTTTTGCAGGATGCTAAATCGCTTGAAACTGTTACAAGTGAAAGCTGAAACGGCAGCTCATGAAACATTTTCTCTAAATCAATATTGCTGTACTTATCAAGATGAATATGGGCATCAATATACTTATCCATGCTGTTGCCTCCTAATGATTTTTCAGCGCATGATGGATGCTTCTTTTGCAGGCAAGGAAATTCTCATTGAGAAAAAGTTCCTCCATTCTTGGCCTGTTAAAGGGTACTTTATATTCATTTATTACTTTAGCAGGCTTGCTGCTAAGTACTAAAATTCGGTCAGAAAGGTAAATGGCTTCTTCAATATTGTGAGTTACGAACAGAATTGTGGGTTTATGCTCATTCCAAATATCAAGAAGCCATTTTTGCATATCATGGCGGGTAAGTTCATCTAAAGCTGAAAAAGGTTCATCCAGCAAAATGATTGGCTGCGGGCTTAATAATGCCCGGATAAAGGCAGCCCTTTGCTTCATCCCCCCTGATAATTCATGAGGATATGCATTTTCATAGTCACCGAGACCAGCTTTTTGAAGCATCTTTTTTGCCGTTTCCGAATCGGATTTACCCATTAGCTCCTGGCCAAGCAGAACGTTTTGAAGAATGGTTCTCCATGGCATCAGGGAAGGTGTCTGGGGCATATAGCTTATTGAACCGCGTTTGCCGTTGATCTTCACATTCCCAAGCGTTATGGACCCTTCGTCAGGCAGGAGCATCCCGCCAATGAGGTTGAAAAGGGTACTCTTGCCGCTCCCTGAAGGGCCTAAAATCGAAACAAATTCCCCTTCATTTATATGAAAACTTAAATTGTCTAAAACCTGATTTGAATCAAAACTTTTGGTTAAATGATTAACTGATAATTGTATCATTTCCTGGCACTCTCCCGTGACTTCCATTTAATCAGCAAACGTTCAGCCAGTAATATTCCTCCAAAAAACAGCAAGCTTAACAGCATAATGGTAAAAATGGCAACAAAAACACGGTCCGTCCTAAATGAAGAAGAGGCTAAAGTCATATAAACACCTATTCCTGCTTTAGCTCCGAGCCATTCGGATATTACAGCACCCATCACACTATAGGTTGCGGAGATTTTTAGCCCTGAAAATAAAGAAGGAAGGGAATAGGGAAGCTCCAGCTTCCAAAAAAGCTGACCTTTGCTGGCACCTGCCATCAGCATATAATGCCTAAGTTCTCCGGGGGTTTGGCGAAAGCCGTCCAATGCAGCAACTGTAATGGGGAAGAAACAAACCAGCGTGATGACAATCAGCTTTGGAAGTATCCCGAAACCAAACCATACAACCAGCAAAGGAGCCAGTACAATTATAGGCACATTCTGTGAAAGTATGAGGAGAGGGTAAACCGACTCCCTTATAAAAGGCAATAAGTGCAGAATAACAGCTGTGAGTAATCCTATGACGGCGCCAATGAGAAATCCCAATAGGGAAAGCATGACTGTCGATTGAAGATGAAGGCGGAAGCCTTCCCAGCCCGAAATCGCTTCATGAACGATATCTGTCGGCGGAGGCAGGAGCCATGCAGGAACTTCTGCCAGATTTACTGCCAATTCCCAAAGAATGAATAAAAGAAGGAGAACCGCAGCCGGCCTCCATCCTTTTCTGAATACATTTATCATGAACGGTATTTCTCCGTTAAATCACTCATTTCAATACCGTCCGGCTGATATAGAACCTTAACCTGTGAAATTACATTGCTGCTTCCTTTTTCAATCATTTTTCTGTTCATATCGGCTATGATTTTTAATAAATGGTCTAAATCGCCTTCCATCGTGGTTTCTAGGGGATGCACCTCGTGCTTAACACCAGATTGCTGAATAACATTAATTGCTTCATCAACGTAAGGTATAACATTTTCCCCATCTTTTGTTTTCGGTATGATCTGAATGCTTACAAGTGCGTTTGCCATATTTGAACTCTCCTTATTCCGGCAGGAAGTCATTTGTAAATGCTTTGCCGGCATCTAATTCTTTATCTAATAGACCATTATCATGCATCCAGTCTGCATAGTTTTCCCAGACTGCAAGCTTTTGTTCACCCCATCTTGGAGCATCATCCTGATAGCGGGGGGATAGCCATTCCTGGCTCTTTTTGACCAATTCGCTGTCAAGGTCCGGAGCATTTTTTAACAAAATATCTGCTGCTTCGCCAGGCTGATCGATTGCAAATTCATAACCTCTGGATGCTGCTTTTACAAATGCTTTGACAGTATCCGGGTCATCTGCAATCATTTTTTCGCTGGTTGCGAGAACGGGCGTGTAGTAATCCAGTTTTTCTGAGTAGTCGGTAAGGTAGACCATATTAATCTTTTCCCCCCGAAGTTCTGCTTCTACACCTGTCCATCCGTAATAAATCCATGCGAAGTCTATATCTCTTTTAACAGCTGTGAAAAAGTCAGCATCTCCCATGTTAACAATTGAGACATTATCAACATTGGCGTTTTCCTTCTTCATTAGGGAATCTATTACAGATTTTTCTACAGGAGCTCCCCAGCCGCCATAAGTTTTTCCTTCAAAGTCTTTCGGCGATTTAATGTTTTTTTCAGCAGGGGATGCAAAACCGGAAGTATTATGCTGTATTACAGCTGCTATCGATACAAGGGGAACTCCCTGTACACGGGCTTCCGTGATGCTTTCCTGATAGCTGACACCGAAATCAGCCTTGCCTGATGCAGTCAATTGATCTGCACCTGCTTCACCTGGCATTATAATTTCGACATCGAGCCCTTCTTCTTTAAAATATCCTTTGTCCTTTGCGGCATATAAGCCGGTATGATTGGTATTGGGTGTCCAATCCAATACAACAGTAACTTTTTTCAAATCTTGTTTGCTGTCTGCATCTTTGCTTCCAGTCTGATTATCCGCTCCATTGCCGGCACAGCCTGAAAGAAACAGAAGTGAACAGATAGCCGCAATCCACTTTTTCATAAATAATCCTCCTAAAACCTTTATGTAATAAGGAAAGTTAATGATAGTCTGCCCTGAAAAATAAAAACGCCCCGGTATAAACCAGGGCGCATATAAAAACATTTAGTATGTTTAAGAATATGTTCCCTACGCTGGTATGAGCCAGATCAGGTTCAAAGGGTCAGCATCTTAATGATGAAGTCTCAACCGGCATACCGGTTCCCCTACATTTCCTGCTATTTAATTTTGACAGCATAAATACTTTCCATCATTATTATAGCAAATAATATCAAAATGGACAGAAAATAATTATTTCATCTCTATCGTCCTGCTTTCTTTCCAGATTTTGAATTTTTCAAGTTCACCTGTAATTTGGCTAACGGCAAAACCAAGTACTGCTGCATCATCTAAAATTCCCATTCCTATTAAAAAGTCAGGAACAAGGTCTATAGGGGAAACAAAGTATAGGACGGAAGCAATAATAAAGATAACCGATTTTCTTGAAATATGCCGGTAATCGCCTTTAGACCATGCCTTAACCAAATCGATCAGAAGCTGAAACTTTTCCCATATATCACTTAATGAAGATTTATTTTTATCTGCTTTAAGTGTAGCCTTTCTTAGCAGTACTTTTGTTTTTTCAGGGTCTTCCGCATAACGTTTGGCCCTGGCAGAAAATTTTTTATAGCCGTCCTTATAATCTTTCGTTTCTATTTCAGGCATAGCTATCACTCCTATATTTGATAATTCGCATAAACAGTTATAATCTAGTATTTACCGCATACCTGACATGACATAAACATTTCACCGGGAGAAATAAATGGAAATCAAATTTAACCTGTGACAAAACCTTATTGGGGGCTGATATCTATGCTTGAGAAATGGCTTCAGGAATCAAATTATACAGTAATATTAACTGGAGCAGGAATGTCGACGGAAAGCGGACTTCCTGATTTCAGGTCTGCCAATAATGGTTTATGGAATGGGAAAGATCCTGGAAAAATAGCCAGTACAGAAGCATTAAATGAAAATGTGAACGAGTTTATTGAATTTTATCGGCACAGGGTAATCGGGCTTAAGGAGTGCAATCCCCATAAAGGGCACTATATTCTAGCAGATTGGGAAAAGAGAGATATTATTAAGCGCATTATCACCCAGAATGTGGATGGATTTCATGGACTGGCGGGAAGTAAAAAAGTATCAGAGCTCCATGGGAATTTGCAGACACTCCATTGCCAGAAGTGTAAAAAAGAGTTCCCGAGCGAGGGGTATTTGCATGGACAATTCCAATGTAATTGCGGTGGTGTGCTCCGTCCTTCAGTAGTTCTGTTTGGGGAAATGCTTCCTGAGGAGGCTTTAGATTTCGCAGAGGATGAAACAGAAAAGGCAGAACTTTTTATTGTTCTGGGATCATCCTTGAATGTAACACCTGCAAATCAGTTTCCGCTGATTGCCAAACAAAACGGGGCAAAACTGGTGATAATTAATTTGGAACCTACGGACTTCGATATTTATGCTGATGAAGTGATCCATAACCGCAAAATTGGTGAAGTATTAGAAGATCTTGATAGAGTCTTTAATAGTGAAAAAACGTGAATTCATAAAAATAGCTGCCATGCTATGATTTTTTAAGTCAATCTACTATAATGGACAATGAACATGATTGCTACTGCCCATGCGATATGATATATAAGGAGTGTTCAGCATGTTATCAAACATCGGTATTCCAGGTTTAATTCTCATCCTGGTTCTGGCTCTTATTATTTTTGGTCCTAAAAAACTTCCTGAAATAGGGAGAGCATTTGGGGAGACCTTAAAAGAATTTAAGAAATCTACCCGTGAACTCACAAAAGATGATGACGATGATAAAAGGAAATAAGATTATTCAATAGGTTTAGAACCGGCTTTGCAGACAATTAAGTCTCGAAGCCGGTTTTTTTATTTTCTGACATCCAGAGAGATTGAATGGGTATATAAAAGAGAGAAAAGAAAAATTGGTTGACTAACATGTATATACAAGATAGAATGAAAGCGTAAACAGTTCATGTATATACAAGTCAGGTTCTGTTAATTGGATATATTTGTAAAGTTCGAGAACAATAAACAAAAACCTTATAACTGTTTTTTCTTTAATATGAAAACGGTAACAGGAGGAGAGCGAAGAATGGCTACAAATAAAGAGTCAGCAGAGCAAATTGTAGAAGCTATCGGGGGCAGGGATAATATTGCAGCGGCAACTCATTGTGTTACACGACTGCGTTTTGCGTTAAAAGACGAAGGAAAAGTCAATAAAGAAAAACTCGAAAATATAGATATTGTAAAAGGCTCATTTTCCACAAATGGACAATTCCAGGTTGTCATTGGACAAGGCCTGGTTGATAAAGTGTATAAAGAAATGACAGATGCGACAGGAATTGGCGAATCGTCTAAAGAAGAAACAAAAAGTGCTGCTGCTGAAAACTTAAATCCATTGCAGCGCGGAATTAAAACACTTGCAGATATTTTTATTCCAATCCTTCCGGCTATCGTTACAGCTGGTTTGCTGATGGGAATCAATAACATTATGACCGCACCGGATATTTTCTTCGATGGTAAATCGTTTGTTGAAGTTTATACAAACTGGGCCGATCTGGCGGGCATCATTAACCTGATTGCCAATACTGCTTTCGTATTCCTTCCCGGTTTGATTGGCTGGAGTGCCGTAAACAGGTTTGGAGGAAGTCCTCTTCTTGGTATTGTGCTAGGTTTGATGCTTGTGCACCCGGAACT
The DNA here is from genome assembly GCF_017303275.1 of Bacillus sp. NTK034. Classification (GTDB taxonomy): domain Bacteria; phylum Bacillota; class Bacilli; order Bacillales; family Cytobacillaceae; genus Cytobacillus. The sequence goes on from NZ_JAFKOJ010000001.1 coordinate 380,316, forward strand.
TTTAAATGCATGGGGCTATGGTTCAGCTGAAGAAGTTCCGAAGTGGAATTTATTCGGTCTTGAAATTGAAAAGGTAGGTTACCAGGGGCAGGTATTGCCTGTATTATTTGCTTCATACGTATTGGCTAAGATAGAAGTATTTCTGCGAAAAAGAATTCCTGATGCTTTTCAGCTTCTGACTGTTGCGCCGATCGCTTTACTGATCACTGGTTTTCTTTCTTTTATTGCCATTGGACCGATTACATTCACGATTGGCAGCTGGATTACAAATGGAGTTGTCGGAATCTTTGATGCCGTTCCAGCCCTTGGAGGCTTGATTTACGGAGGATTATATGCCCCTCTCGTTATCACTGGTATGCATCATACTTTCCTTGCAGTTGATCTGCAGTTAATCGGCAGCATTGGCGGCACGTTTTTATGGCCGATGGTTGCACTGTCTAATATTGCACAGGGCTCCGCTGCTTTTGCCATGATGCTGTTAAGCAAAGGGAACGAAAAGCTGAAAGGGCTTGCGCTTACTTCGTCCGTATCAGCATGGCTTGGAGTCACCGAACCTGCTATGTTTGGGGTGAATCTTCGCTTTAAGTACCCGTTCTTTGCAGCGATTATTGGGTCAGCAATTGCAGGCATCTTCATCACTATTAATGGTGTTAAGGCACCGTCAATAGGTGTAGGAGGCTTGCCGGCATTCTTCTCCATCTTTGCGGAAAACTGGGGTGCTTTCTTTATCGGAATGGGTATTGCACTTGTTGTACCGTTTGTATTGACTTTAGCTTTCTCGAAATTAAAAAAAGCAGAATAGAAAGGTTGATGCCATGGGGTTTTATAATTCCGTGGTATCGCCATTTTATAAGGCTTGCACAAAAATGTAAATATCGGAGGTCACCATATGAAGAAGCAATGGTGGAAAGAAAGTGTAGTTTACCAAATTTACCCTCGGAGCTTCATGGATAGCAATGAAGATGGAATTGGAGATTTGCAGGGAATCATCTCCAGGCTGGATTATTTGAAAGAGCTTGGGGTTGATGTGGTTTGGCTTTCACCGGTTTATAAATCGCCAAATGATGATAATGGATATGATATCAGTGATTATCTGGATATTATGAGTGAGTTTGGAACAATGGAAGATTGGGAAGTACTTCTCGGAGAGATGCATAAGAGAGAGATTAAACTCATTATGGACCTGGTGGTAAACCATAGTTCAGACGAACATATCTGGTTTGCAGAGTCCAGGAAATCCAAAGACAATCCATACAGGGATTATTATATATGGCGCGAAGGAAGGAATGGAAAAGAGCCGAATAACTGGGGAAGCAATTTCGGAGGATCCGCCTGGGAGCTTGATGATAATACAGGAGAATATTATTTGCATCTGTTTTCAAAGAAACAGCCAGATTTAAATTGGGATAATCCGGAATTAAGAAATGAAATATACGACATGATGACTTGGTGGCTCGAAAAAGGAATTGATGGATTCAGAATGGATGTCGTCAACTTCATCTCCAAAGTGGAGGGACTTCCTGACGATGAACCTAAGCCTGGGAAGAAATATGCATCTGGAAGCAAGTATTATCGAAACGGCCCAAGAATTCATGAATACCTGCGGGAGATGAATGAAAAGGCCTTATCGAAGTATAATGTTATGACTGTTGGCGAAATGCCCGGTGTGACTCCTGAATGGGCCAGGCAATATACAGGGGAATCACGCAATGAGTTGAATATGGTCTTCCAATTTGAACATGTTAGCCTGGATAACGGGCCAAATGGCAAATGGGATCTTAAACCGCTTGATCTGTGTGACTTAAAAACAAATCTGACAAAATGGCAAAATGAGCTGGGTGAAGATGGCTGGAACAGTCTTTACTTTAATAATCATGACCAGCCGCGTTCTGTTTCAAGATTCGGCAGTGACGGAGAGTATCGGGAAAAGTCGGCTAAGATGCTCGCAACATTGCTTCATATGATGAAGGGAACTCCTTATGTTTATCAGGGAGAAGAAATTGGAATGACGAATGTCCGTTTCTCAAGCATTGAAGAATACAGAGATATAGAAACACTTAATTTTTATAAAGAATCTCTTAACGATGGGTGGACAGAGGAAAAGGCCCTCGAAAGCATCTATGCAAAAGGGCGTGACAACGCGCGGACACCGATGCAATGGGATTCATCAGAGCATGGGGGATTTACAGCTGGAACCCCATGGATAAAAGTAAACCCTAACTATAAAGACATTAATGTGGAAAAGGCAATGAAAGACCCTGAGTCTGTTTTTCATTACTATAAAAAGCTTATTGAACTTAGGAAGAAACATGAAATTATTGTTTACGGCAGGTATAATCTAATACTTGATCATCATCCTGAAGTGTACGCTTATACAAGAACAATGGGCAATCAGATTCTTCTGGTCTTGTGCAACTTCTATGGAGGAAACCCAGAAGTAGAACTCCCAGCATGCATCCAGGAAAAGAAATTTGAGGCGCTGATTGGGAATTATCAAGATATACAAATTAGCAGACCAACTAAGCTGCGCCCCTATGAAGCTCAGGTCCTTCTTTTTAACAGCTAAAGAACCTCAATTTATAAAAAACTAAAACAGGTGTGATTCTAATGAAACAACCATGGTGGAAAAATTCAGCAGTATATCAAATTTATCCGAAAAGCTTTAACGATACGACAGGAAATGGGGTTGGAGACATTCCTGGAATTATTGCCAAGCTTGATTATTTAAAAGAATTAGGTGTGGACGTCGTATGGCTGACGCCAATCTATAAATCTCCGCAGCGCGACAACGGATATGACATTAGTGACTATTTCAGCATTCACGAAGAATACGGAACTTTAGCTGACTTTGAAAAGCTTCTTGAAGAGGCTCATAGCCGGGAAATAAAAATCATTATGGATATAGTAGTAAACCATACCTCCACTGAACATCATTGGTTCCAGGAAGCAAAAAAATCAAAAGACAATCCATACCGCGATTTTTATATCTGGAAAGATCCTAAGGACGATGGAAGCGAACCGACAAACTGGGAATCTAAATTCGGAGGGAATGCATGGCAATATGATGAAGCAACCGGCCAATACTATCTCCATCTATTTGATGTCTCACAGGCGGATCTAAATTGGGAAAATGAAGAGCTTCGCCGAAAAGTGTATGACATGATGGAATTCTGGTTTGAAAAAGGTGTAGATGGCTTTAGACTTGATGTAATCAATCTGATTTCTAAAGACCAGCAGTTTCCCGATGACGACGGGTCTGTGCCTCCAGGCGACGGCAGAAAATTCTATACAGACGGACCTCGTGTGCACGAATTTTTGCATGAAATGAATGAAAATGTATTTTCAAAATACGATAGTATGACAGTTGGCGAAATGTCCTCCACATCCATTGATCATTGTATAAAGTATTCCAATCCTGAGAGGGAAGAGTTGAGCATGACTTTCAACTTTCATCATTTGAAAGTGGATTACCCTAATGGGGAGAAATGGGCACTCGCTGAATTTGATTTTGGAGCGTTAAAGCAGATTTTATCCAAGTGGCAGACTGAAATGCACAAAGGAAGGGGCTGGAATGCTTTATTCTGGTGTAATCACGATCAGCCCCGTGTTGTGTCAAGATATGGTGATGACCGAAAATATCATCGCGAATCTGCTAAGATGCTGGCGACAGTTATTCATATGATGCAAGGTACCCCTTATATTTATCAGGGTGAAGAGTTTGGCATGACAAACCCGGGCTTTGATAGCATTGAAGACTACAGAGATGTAGAATCATTGAACGTTTATAATATCCTTAAGGAAAAAGGAATGACTGAAGAAGAAATAATTAATATTCTTAAAAGCAAATCACGCGACAACTCCCGGACGCCAGTTCAATGGGATGGTTCTGCAAATGCAGGTTTCACAGATGGGACGCCTTGGATTAATATTGCATCAAATTACAGTGAAATAAATGCCGAAAGAGCATTGAAAGACGGGAATTCTATTTTTTATCATTATAAAAAGCTGATCCAGCTTCGCAAGCAGTATGATATTATCACTTATGGAGACTATGAACTGATTTCTGAGGATCATCCTGATGTGTTTGCTTATGTTCGAAATGGTGATAATGAAAAGCTTCTGGTTGTGAATAATTTCTATGGGAAAGAAACTTCATTTATCATTCCTGAACATATTCAAGCAGATGAATATAAAGAGGAGACCTTACTGTCCAATTACAATCATTCACCTTCGGCAGCACAGACCATTAACTTAAGGCCATATGAATCCGTTATCTACTATTTAAAGAAATAAAAATAAAATCCTCCCGCTGTTAACGGGAGGATTTTTTTAAAACAGCATTCCAGCTATGGCAGCACTTAACATAGATGCTAGGGCACCCGCTGCAACTGCCTTCAGTCCAAGCCGTGCAATGTCCTGTCTGCGGTTTGGTGCCAATCCCCCAAGTCCTCCAAGCAGAATGCCCAATGAAGAAATATTGGCAAATCCGCAAAGGGCGAAGCTGACGATTGCAACCGTTTTATCAGATAAATTTGGAATATCGGGTGCAAAAGCTGAATAAGCAACAAATTCATTCAAAATTAATTTCTGGCCAATATAATTTCCGGCCTGCACAGCTTCTGACCATGGAACGCCAATTGCAAATGCAAGCGGTGAGAAAACATAACCCAGAATGGTTTCGAGCGTTAATCCTTCGAGGCCAAATAATCCTCCAACCCATCCGAGAAGACCGTTAATCAAAGCAACCAGAGCAATAAAGGCAAGAAGCATGGCCCCGATATTCAAAGCCAGTTCCAGCCCGACACTTGCTCCTTTTGCGGCCGCATCAATGACATTGGCAGAATCGCTATCCACTTCCATATCAAATTCTTTAGGCTCTTCTTTATCCTCCGTTTCAGGAAGCATGACTTTGGCCAGTATCAAACCTGCGGGTGCAGCCATAAAGCTTGCGGCCAGGAGATATTCGAGAGGCACTCCCAAAAGGGAATATCCGATTAAAACAGATCCTGCCACAGAAGCAAGGCCGCCGGTCATAACAGCAAATAACTCAGATTTTGTCATATTGGCAATATAAGGCCGGACAACAAGAGGAGCCTCTGTTTGGCCCACGAAAATATTTGCTGCTGCCGACATGGACTCAGCTTTTCTGGTTCCGAGAAGCTTTGACAGCCCTCCGCCCAGGATCTTTATGAAAAACTGCATAATCCTTAAATAATAGAGAACAGAAATCAATGATGAAAAAAAGATTACCACAGGCAGAACCTGAAGTGCGAAAACGAAGGTGATTCCAGATTCATCTGTAAAAAGGCCGCCAAATAAAAAGTTTATTCCCTGATTAGCGTAATTGATGATATCGTTTACCTTCATTGTGAGCCATTCTAATCCTTTTCTGCCGCCTTCCCACTTTAAAACGAGAAAGGCGAAAATCAGCTGAATAGCAAGCCCTCCTGCAACAGTTCTTAAACTGATTGCCCTTCTATTGCTTGAGAGCAGGAAAGCGATTCCTAAAACGACAATGATACCGAATATTCCCCAAATAAAATTCATATTTACACCTCTTAACTATGTAATTTTCCCTTGTAGAATGCTTGAGGAAGGGTTCTGGCAGTACTCCTATTCCCTATTGAAACAGCCTATAAAAGCTCAATAGTTGTATTATGTGCAAAAGAAATAAATTAATGAAAAAATTCTATGCATGCAGCATGTATGGGGAAAATAGAAAAAGATGAGCAAGATGCTCATCTTTCCGTATTTTTCTCAATATATTCAAACAGAAAAGACTGACCGTTTCTGTAAAACCGGGGGTCATAGAGGCCAAGCCTTTCATCATCATCAACCAGGACGACAAATGGGGACCATTCATATAGGGTCCTAGCTTCAGGCCGCTGAGAAAACAATTTATCTAAATCGGCAGTTTCTCTTGATTGAAGCACATATTGGGTTTCCTCTTTCTTAAAAAGGTTATCATTAAAGATGGTTACTTCATCCTCTTTTTTGGCAATGACTGAAAAGGTCCATGGAATAAAGTCTGCCGACAGGGCAACTTGATCATATTGATCATTATACTGCTTATAAATAATAAATCCCTGTGTGCTTTGGATCATCACATGAAGAAACATAAAGGCCCATGCCATTTTAAAGTAATAAGGCGATTTTAGCTTGTTTCTTCTTGAAAAAATGTAAGCAATTCCCAGGGTGGTCCAAAACACTAAATCAACAATAGGAATCGTGCCAAATGTAATCCTCATATTTGAAAATGGCTCCAAATAACCCGTGCCCCAAGCATTAAATAAATCGCTTGTATTATGTATGAAAACTGCAAGCCATCCCAGCAGAAAAAGCTTCTTATCCTTTACTTTGAAGAGCAGGAAGGACAGGAGAAGAAACAGCAGGGCCCAGACCGGAGTGAGGAAAACTGAATGGGTAATGCCTCTGTGCCACATCTGGTAAAGTCCTTCTGTATCCCATAAGCGGGAGATTACATCAATATCCGGAATTTGGCTTGCCCCGACAGCAGTAAGCAAATACGCTCTCTTGGAATTTTTATCCATATTCCGTTTGTCGACTGCACCGAAAAGGCCCAATCCGAATAATGTATGAGTAATTGTGTCCATTATTAACCTCCTTTTTTATATTTAGTTTCACTATTATAAGCCTGAAAAAGTTTTATAAAAAGAAATATGCAATCTTAAAATGCGTTGCAAACTTTACTTTGGAGCGATAAAATTGAAGGTATTGCAATACTTAAGTGACACATTGATTGCTTTTTAACAAAATTTTCATACAAGTAAGTGAGGAACGAAAATGTCCAAAAATTTTAAAGAAGAAGTTTTATCCCGCCGCACCTTTGCAATCATTTCCCACCCGGATGCCGGTAAAACGACGCTGACTGAAAAACTCCTGTTATTCGGGGGTGCCATTCGTGACGCTGGTACAGTTAAAGGGAAGAAAACAGGCAAGTATGCGACAAGCGACTGGATGGAAATTGAAAAGCAGCGCGGAATTTCTGTTACCTCCAGTGTGATGCAGTTTGAATATGATGGTGCACGCGTTAATATTCTAGATACTCCTGGTCACCAGGATTTCAGTGAAGACACGTATCGTACGCTGACAGCCGTTGATAGTGCTGTTATGATCATTGACTCAGCGAAAGGCATCGAGGAGCAGACACTTAAATTATTCAAGGTCTGCCGCATGAGAGGAATTCCGATTTTTACTTTTATGAATAAGCTTGATCGCCAGGGGAAGGCACCGCTTGAGCTCCTTGCAGAATTAGAAGAGGTCATGGGAATTGAATCATATCCAATGAACTGGCCAATCGGGATGGGAAAAGAATTCCTCGGAATTTATGATCGGTTTAATAATCGAATTGAGCAATTCAGAGTAGAAGAAGAGGACCGCTTTATTTCCCTGAATGAGGAGGGCGAAATAGAGGGAAACCACTCTATTAAGGATACTGGGCTATATGATCAGACTCTTGAAGAAATTATGCTGTTAAATGAAGCGGGCAATGAGTTTTCAAGAGAGAGAATTGCAAAGGGTGAACTGACTCCTGTATTTTTTGGAAGCGCGCTGACCAACTTTGGCGTACAGACATTTCTCGAGTCATATCTTCAATTTGCACCGCCGCCGCAGCCTCGGAATTCTACAGCAGGGGAAATTGATCCGCTGTCAGAAGAATTTTCTGGCTTCATATTTAAAATCCAGGCAAATATGAATCCTGCTCATCGCGACCGGATAGCATTTTTGAGAATTTGTTCAGGCCAATTTGAACGTGGCATGGCTGTGAATATACCAAGAATCGGCAAGTCCATCAAGCTTGCTCAGTCCACACAATTCATGGCTGATGACAGAAGTACAGTCGATTCTGCAGTAAGCGGTGATATCATCGGAATTTATGACCCGGGAACCTACCAGATTGGCGATACGTTAACCGCTGGGAAAAATAATTTCCAATATGAACGTCTTCCTCAATTTACACCTGAGCTATTTGTAAAAGTAACTGCAAAAAATGTCATGAAGCAAAAACATTTTCATAAGGGCATCCAGCAGCTGGTGCAGGAAGGCGCCATTCAGCTGTTTAAAACAGTTAAAATGGAAGAATACCTTCTCGGAGCGGTGGGGCAGCTGCAATTTGAAGTTTTTGAACACCGAATGAAAAATGAATATAATACAGAAGTTTATATGGAAAGACAAGGCTCAAAAATTGCCCGCTGGGTAGAAGGCAATGAGGTCAACGAAAATCTTTCCAGTGGAAGAAGTCTCCTGGTTAAAGACCGTTACGACAAAAACGTTTTTCTATTTGAAAATGACTTTGCACTCCGATGGTTCCAGGAAAAAAATCCGGATGTAAAACTATATAATCCGATGGACTCAGAATAATCATGCGGCCTCTTTTAGGGGCCGTTTTTGCTGTTGGTCCCCGTAAATGACAGAGCCTCTCTTCTCTTGCCTTAATTCCTTTATATTCCTATGTCAATCCTATTGACATATTCATCAATAGATAATATAGTATTAACACACATGCTTTAGTGCTAAAAAGCGTTTAAGTTAAAAAGCGGGAAGTTCAATCTCGATTAAAATATAGACTTTGTCCGCAGAAGAAAGTAGAGCAGTTGCCGGCAGCAGATAGAAACTGGATGGGTGATGAAAATCCAGGCAGCAATTGGTCGAAATACAACTGCATCTCAACAGGACATTCTTTTTAAGCGGGTAAGCAGAAATGGCTTATCAATTAGGGTGGTACCGCGGAGCTCCTTCGTCCCTATAGGCGAGAGGGCTTTTTTGTTTGCTCCCGAACTCTGATATTTTTTAGGAGGAATACATTATGCATCAGGAACATGCAGCATTGAATTTGAAGCCGCTGGAGGCGCTTATTGTAACTTTAATAATCCTTGGCGGGATTAGCTATTCTATTATTTTCGCAGGGGCAGTGCCACATATTCCGGTTGTTTTCGCGATAATGGGGTTAATTGCTTATGGTTTAATAAAAAAAGTATCCATTACACAGCTGGAAAAAGGGCTGATTGAAGGTGCCCAGTCTGGATTAGGGGCGATTTTCATTTTCTTTTTAATCGGCATGCTGATAAGCAGCTGGATGGCAAGCGGAACCATTCCTACATTTATTTATCTGGCTCTGGAAGCTGTTAATGGAAAGTTCTTTTATGCCATTGTGTTTGTGGTAGCATCTGTGATTGGCATGAGCATTGGAAGCTCACTTACGACGGCTGCTACATTAGGAGTGGCCTTTATGGGAGTCAGCTCTGCTTTGGGTCTATCGGATGCGATTACTGCAGGTGCGGTTATATCCGGCGCATTTTTTGGAGATAAAATGTCTCCGTTGTCAGATACAACAAACCTGGCATCATCGACAGTTAAGGTGGATTTATTTGAGCATATTAAGACTATGGCATGGACAACGATTCCTTCGTTTATCATTTCTTTGGCAATCTTTGCTGTGCTGTCACCAGGCGAGGCAGCGTCTGATTTTTCAAAGATTGCCCAGCTGAAAACAACTCTGCTGGATGAGGGGCTGGTACATTGGTACTCCCTAATTCCATTTGTCATTTTGACTATTATGGCCATTAAAAGAGTATCAGCTATCATCACGCTGTCTGCCGGAATTTTATCGGCATTAATCTTAGCCATTTTTGTTCAAAACAGCTTCGCATTCGAAAGAATGATGTCATTGCTGTATTCGGGATATGCCTCAAAAAGTGGTTCAGAGGAAGTTGACGCACTATTATCAAGAGGCGGCATGGAAAGCATGATGTTTTCTATTTCTTTGGTATTGCTTGCACTTTCTATGGGTGGTTTATTCTTAAAGCTTGGCATTCTTCCAGCTTTGCTTGAAGGCATCAAAGGAGTATTGAATCGTGTGTCCGCTCTGGTGGCGGCAGCAGCAGGAACAGCAATCGGGATTAACTTCCTGCTTGGTGAACAGTATCTGTCGATTCTCTTAACTGGGAATGCTTTCACGGAACCTTTTGAAAAAGCCGGACTGCACCCGAAGAATCTTTCGAGGATTCTTGAGGATGCCGGCACCGTGGTAAATCCGTTAGTCCCGTGGAGTGTTTGCGGAGTTTTTCTAACAGGTGTACTGGGAGTGGAAACATCAGCTTACCTGCCGTTTGCTTTCTTCTGTATACTAAGTCCGGTTATTACTCTTATCTATGGATTCACTGGTATAAAAATCGAAAAAATTGAGAAAAAAGCAGCTGTGTAATGCTGCTTTTTTTCTGTGGGCAAAGAACCTTATTATTTCGAATTTTGAATGATAGAACCTCTTTAAAGTCAAATATAAGGTTCTTTATCCCCATTTAACAGCACATTGATTTCTTGCATAGTGATTGCTGCTTTAATATAGTTAAAATGTATTTTAACCAATCATTGCAGCGTCATTTAATTACTGACTTTGAAAGGAGCAGAATGTGTGCGAATAAGTGATTTTTCAATCAAAAGGCCAATCTTTACATTGGTTACGATGTTCTTAGTGCTTATTTTAGGGGTTGTCTCCCTCTTGAATATTCCATTAAAACTCATACCCGATCTGAATCCTCCTGTAGGAGTAGTAGTAACTTCATATCCAGGAGCAAGTCCTGATGAAGTGGTGGAAAAAGTAACAAAGCCGCTCGAGGAAAATCTGGCAACATTGCCGGGGATTAAAACCCTAACCTCCACCTCTCAAGAGAGCGCAAACTTCATTCTGATGCAATTTTCCTGGACTACAGATATAGATGAAATACAAAGTGAGGTTATTCAAAGGCTGGACCAGACACAGCTTCCTGATGAAGCTGATAAACCCCGCTTTATGAAGTTTGATCCTGCCCAGTTTCCGATCATACAATTATCCCTCAGTGCAGATGAGGAGCCTGAAGCATTAAGAAGGCTTGCAGAACAACTGAATCTGGAGCTGACCAAAGTTGAAGGAGTAGCAAGCGTAAATCTCTCCGGAACAGCTATTAAGGAAGTAAGGGTGGAACTTGATCAGGAAAAACTAAGAGATTTCAAACTAAGCCAGGCTGATGTTGTGGATGTAATTGAATCCAATAATATTTCAATGCCAGGTGATCCGGTTTTGACTGAGGGAAAAGAGCTGACAACCAGGATCATTAGTTCCATTGATTCCCTAAATACGCTTAAAAAACTTACCGTAACAGTTGACCCTGCAACTGGCGATAAAGTAAGCCTTGAAGATATCTCAAAGGTTCAGCTGGCCAGCCAGGATGATCGAACCATCACGCGCACAAACCAGTCTCCATCCGTCTTACTGAGTGTCCTGCAGCAATCAGATGCTAATACGGCAGAAGTTTCAAATCAGTTCATACAACAATTGGATGATCTTCTTGAGAAAGAACAATTTGAAAATATTGAATCAGAAATTCTTTTTGACCAGGGAGATTACATAAACCTTGCAATAGGGAATATTTCCAATTCACTGATTCTTGGCGGTGCTTTTGCCATGATTGTGCTATTTTTCTTTTTGAAAAATGTTAAAAGCCCGCTTATTATTGGCATCTCTATTCCCTATTCTGTTATTTTTACCTTTGTTTTAATGTATTTTTCAGATTTCACCTTAAATATTATGACACTCGGCGGATTGGCGCTTGGAATTGGAATGCTGGTGGATAATTCCATCGTAGTTATTGAAAATATTTACCGCCATTTATCAATGGGGAAAGATTCTAAAACGGCTGCCAGCGATGGAGCTAAAGAAGTAGGAGGTGCGATTACTGCTTCAACACTGACGACTGTCGCTGTATTCCTCCCTGTAGTATTTATAACTGGAATCATCGGTGAATTGTTTAAGGAGTTTGCCCTGACCATTTCCTTTAGCCTATTTGCATCTCTAATTGTTGCACTGACAGTTGTGCCAATGCTGGCGAGCAGACTGCTGAAGTCTCCAAAAACAAACATTGAGACAAAACGGCAGGAATCAGGCTTAATGCGTTCACTTGAAAAATCAATTAAATGGTCTTTGCGGAATCGTGCTGTGGTAATAGCGATTACCATGCTGTTATTGGCAGCGGGCAGCTTTGGAATGACCACAGTAGGCACACAATTTCTTCCGAATGCAGATGAAGGCTTCTTTACGGTGCGTATGGAGCTTGAAAACGGCACTGCACTTTCAGAAACAGAAAAGGTTATATCTGCTCTAGAGGAAGAATTAAAGGATGAAGAAGAGGTAGATACATATGTAAGCCTCATTGGAACTACACAGGAAGGATCCTTCCGGGGCTCGAAGAATGCCAATATCGCTGAATTGTATATCAAAATGAAAGGGCTTGATCAGCGGGAAAGATCAACATTTGAATTTGCCGATGATGTCAAAAAGGATCTGGAAAATGCTGCAACAAAGGTTAATGAAACTGCCGAACTCTCATTTAACATGCAATCTTCATCCGGTACAGCTCCGAATACACTGACTTTCAGTGTAAGAGATACAGATCCAAACCGCTTAACGGATAATGTAGATAAAATCTATAATTCATTGAAGGACTTGGATGATGTAACAGAATTATCGACTGACCTTATGGATACCGTTGAAGAAATTCAAATTACTGTGGACCGTGAAAAGGCGCTTGAGCACGGCCTGGCTCCTGCCCAGGTGGCCATGGCAGTAAATGATGTAACAAGGGGCAATCGGGCAACACAAATGATAGATGAAGAATCAAATATATATGGTGTCTTTGTTGAGTACGACAGAAAAGTCACACAGGATATAGATAATTTAAAAAAATTGCTTATAAAAAAGCCTGATGGAAATTATACTTCTCTCAGTGACGTAACGAAAATAGAACGCGGAGAAGGACCGGTCAATATTCAGCGAATCAATCAGCAGGATGCTGTCCAATTTACATTAAAGTACAAGTCTTCAACAAACATGGGTGCCATGTCAAAAGAAGTGGATAAAGAAATTGCTGATCTGGATTTGCCGGATGAAACGGAGATTGTTTTTAGCGGTGACAGGGAGCTGCTGGAATCATCCATTGATGACCTGATTCTGGCCTTTGTACTGGCAATCATCTTTATTTACCTTGTCATGGCAGCACAATTTGAGTCGCTGAAGTATCCGTTAGTTATCATGTTTACTGTGCCTCTCATGGTGATAGGGGTGGCAATTGCTCTTACTGCAACCCAAACACCTATCAGCTTAACTGCAATTATCGGGATTATTGTGCTGGCAGGAATTGTCGTTAATAATGCAATAGTCATAGTCGATTATATAAATCAAAAGAAAGAGAATAGCCTTAGGACCTACGATGCGATAATCATTTCAGTTAAGGACCGTGCAAGGCCAATACTTATGACAGCTCTAACAACTATACTAGGGCTAGTTCCTCTTGCCCTCGGAATAGGAGAAGGAACTGAAATTAACCAGCCTATGGGGATTGCTCTGATAGGCGGGCTGATCAGCAGTACGTTCCTGACTCTATTTGTGATACCTGTTGTATATAGTTTCTTTGACAAGGATACAAGGCGGTTAAATAAAATGTATGCAACACCGGATGGCCATTTAGTGCCAGCTTACCTGCTTGAAGAGAGAGTGGGGGAAGACTGGAATCACAATAAAGGTGCAGACGACAAAAATCAGCTACAATCCCCTGAAGAAAGATCCTACAGCAGAGATGATATGGCTGGCATGCTTGAAGAGTTATTAAAAATTGTAAAAGAAGATAATAATGAAAAAAAAGAACACAACAGGGATGAAAATACCTAAACGTATGCGGGCTCCTTCTATTAGAAGGGGCCTTTTGGCATGCTTGTGTCAAAATTGAATTCATTATTTTAATGGGGTTTCAGGAAAATATCTGGAAAATTCTTTTGATAATTGGCCAATAATCAGAGCACAATAAAAGTATCGACTTGTAGCTGGTGGTAATGAAATGAAAAAACTCAGTAAACTAGAAGCAGTTTTTTGGAGTATTGCATTGCCTGGTTTTAGCCAATTATTAATGGGGCAGCTGTGGAAGGGAACATTATTTGTCGCGCTTGAATTTATCATTAATGTATACAGCCATTTTAATTCAGCCATCATGCTCAGTTTTATGGGAGAAATTGATAAAGCGGTTCATGTCCTTAATTATCAGTGGCTCATGTTTTACCCCTGTCTTTACATGTTTGCGATGTGGGATGCATATCGTACTGCTATGCCCGAAAATGAAGAATTATCTTTCCTTCCCTTTGTGTTTAGTGCCTATTTTGTGACAGTAGGACTTATGTACTCAACTAAGCTGAAATTATTTGGAGTCTTTTTTGGGCCGGTCTTTCTTCCCATGCTTTTTGTTATTCCGGGTGTATTAACCGGTCTATTGATCAGATGGATTATTTTGAAATGGAGAAAGCACCCGGTGCAAAGTTAAGATGGCACATGATTTTATTAATGAAAAAAGCTTTGGCACACTAATCAATTTAGTGATTGTTAAAGCTTTTTTTCTTTTATAAAAATAAAATTTTTTATTAACCCCCAAAAATCTCTTTCATGATTCCGTACAGTTGTAATGAACAAGCGGCCGCTTTAATTAAATTCTGAGGTGAAATCATTGAAATTTTTATCCAGCAAAGAAATGAATAAAATCGCAAAAAGCGCACTAGCGCTAGTGATTGCAGGAACATTCACATTTTCAGCCGCAACAGCTTTTGCGAATGAAAACAAGGAAGATGCAGATTTTGAAACAGTTGAAATAAAAAATGATCTGTCAGCTGAATCCACTGAAAATGCTAAAGAAAAGCTTGATGAAAATGAATCAGAAGCCCCATCTCTATTGCCTGGAAGCTTCTTCTACTTTGCAAAGCTTGCATTGGAAAAAGTGAAGCTTGCTTTAACTTTTGATGACATTAAAGATGCAAAATTGCTTGCAGGATATGCAGCAGAGCGCATGGCTGAAGCAGAAGCACTTTTGGCTGAAGGAAAAGAAGAAGAAGCTTTAGAAGCAATAGAAAAAGCACTGGAACAGATGGAAAACGCTGATACCATCGTTGATGAAGCGAATGAAGACCAAGAAAAATCAAAACCAGGTGAGGAGGACAACGGTAATCTAATTAGCGAAAGCGAATTAGCTGAAGATGCTGATCCTGCTGAAGACCCTGCAGACAATGTGGATATTTCTGATAATGGCACGTTGGAAAAGGAACCTGAAGATGAAGTAAAAGAAGCCCTTGCACAGAATATCATTGCCCTTCAGGCAAATTTTGCTAAGTTTTCAGAAAGATTCGATGAAAATCATCCTGCCATTTTAGCGATGCAAAAAAACATTGCTAAGTTCTCTGAAAAATGGTCTGAACAAGTGATAGATGAAAAGGAATCTGGGCAAGCTGCAGAAATTGCGCCTGCACCG
Source organism: Bacillus sp. NTK034 (assembly GCF_017303275.1). Classification (GTDB taxonomy): domain Bacteria; phylum Bacillota; class Bacilli; order Bacillales; family Cytobacillaceae; genus Cytobacillus. The sequence continues at coordinate 395,654 of NZ_JAFKOJ010000001.1, forward strand.
ATTAAATCTGAAGATGCTTCTTCTGGAACTGAAACAGCAGAAAATCCGGAGAAAAAGATTGATAAATCAGCTCCTGAAGAGACAAATGTGTTACCTGAAGTTTCCGTGAAGGTGTCTAAAGAAGCAAAAGATGCAGCTAAAGCTGAGAATAAAAAAGCTCATGAAGAGGCAAAAGTTATAGAAGCCCAAAAGAGAGCGGAAGCAAAGGCGGCACGTGAAGAAGCTAGAAAAGCAGAAAAGGGAGCACGCGAAGCAGCTAAACAAGCTGAAAAAGAAGCACGTGAGGCAGCTGGGAAAGCAGCAAAAGAACAGCAGGTAAAGAAGATTCAAGAAAAGCAGGCAGAAGCAAAGAGACATGCCGGCAAAGGAAAAGAGAAAGCTGAAGCAGCAAAAGGTCAAGGCAAAGAGAATAAAGACAACTGATTTTAGCTGGAAAGTAAAGCACTTCGAGGCTTACATTTCCTTAGCAAATAAAACCACCCTAAAAAAAATAATCTGGACACCGTATGATATAATGTGTTTTGAAAAGAGGTGGGGCTATTGCTAAGTTTATTGTTTATGGCGAAGAAGCGTAAAAGAACGCTCGAAGAAACGGTAGAGTTAATACAGCATGGAGATACAGCATTAAATAATGAGCTAATTGAGTCATATAAGCCGTTTATTGCTAAAACAGTATCATCAGTCTGCAAGAGATACATACATGAATCAGATGATGAATTCAGCATTGGTCTCATCGCATTTAATGAAGCCATTCAAAAGTACAGTCCTGATAAAGGGAGTTCATTGATCAGTTTTTCGGAAGTGCTGATTAAAAGGCGGGTTATTGATTATATCCGCAAGCAATCCAAATTTCAGAATCTTAGTTTTAATGGAGGCTCTAATCTGGATGATGATGATACAGGTTCGGCGATTGAAGACGAATTGTCCATTGAAGACTTCAGGAAAAAAACGGATGAGGAACTGAGAAAAGAAGAAATCCTCCAGTTTACACAGATTCTTCAGGAGTTCGACCTTACTTTCAGCGATTTGATCGAGCAGTCTCCAAAACATGCTGATGCACGAAAAAATGCGATGACTGTAGCCAAAATTCTGGTTGAAAATGATGAACTCAAAAATATTCTTTATGATAAAAAAAAGCTGCCGATAAAGCAGCTGGAGAGCTATGTATCCTTAAGCAGAAAAACAATAGAGAGAAACAGGAAATATATAATTGCCATTTCACTAATATTAACGGGTGATTATGTCTTTCTGAAGGATTATATCAAAGGGGTGTTGGAAACGTGAAAACAGGAATTATCATGGAAATAAACGAACGTTTTTTAACACTATTAACCCCGGAAGGAGAATTTCTGCGTGCTCGAAATCAAGATGGGGCATATGCACTTGGCCAGGAAATTGAATTCTTCCCAATAGAACTGAAAAACGGAAAAAAGTCATCGCCTTTAACTATTTTTAATCTATTTAAAGGAAAAGGATTAATGGCAGCAGCTTTTGCACTAATGCTCGCAATCGTTTCTTTTTTGCCGTTCCTGCAAAACGATGAAGTGTATGCCTATATGTCAATAGACGTTAATCCGAGTATTGAATTAGGGGTCAATCAAAAATATCAGGTAGTAGAACTCGTGCCTTATAATGAAGAAGGAGAATTCATCATCCAAAACATCAAGGACTGGAAAAAAAACAGTATTCATGAGGTAGCTGACAAAATTCTTCTTCAGATAAAGAAACAGGGCTATTTTAAGGAAAACAAAGAGGTAGTCATTGCTGCCGTTTATACAGAACAGAGTAAAGAAGCGGATAAGCGCATTCAGGAGGAACTGGCAGATATTAAACAGGCTGCACAAAAAGAGCAGCTTGAAGTAACTTTACTGGAAGCAAGTGAAGAGGAAAGAGAAGCTGCTATAGAAAAAGGGCTCTCACCTGGATTATATAAAGAAAATAAATTAAAAGCTGACGCTGACAAGAAAGAAAAACCTGAACCTGCGAATCCGGTTAAACAGACAGATAAAGAAATTCATCCTCCGCAAAAGCCGGAAGAAAATACGCAAAGCCAATTAAAAAAGCAGGAGAAAGCAGAAGATAATAAAGAACAGCCTGCTGTTCCAGGGCAAATAAAGAAATCTGAGAACCAGCAAAATAACAGCGGTAATTACAAAGGAAATAATCCTGGAAGAGGGCACGATAATAAAGAAAAGAAAGATCAAGGAAATAACGTAAAAGCCCAAAAACATCAAAATCATCCAAGCGAAAAAAAAAATAATAAAGCTAATGAAAAAAGAAATAACCCCGAGAGAAATCCCAAAGAAAAAGAAAATGGGAAAAACAAAGGCGGGAATGGTCCTGAGAGAAACCATAAAGATAGGGACAATCGCAATAATTCAAGCGGAAATAAACAGGGAAAACACCATGAAAGAGGAAATCGATAAGAATAAAGTCCGGAGACAGCTCCGGACTTTTTCCATTATATGAAGTTGTTATTTATTATTTTGACCGGACATTTGTGCCTGGGCTTGCTGAACTAATCGCTTAGTAATTTCTCCGCCTACAGATCCGTTAGCCCGGGATACAGTATCAGAGCCTAATTGAACACCAAATTCCTGGGCAATTTCATATTTAACCTGGTCCATGTATTGTTCAATCCCAGGAACTAAAAGCTTATTGCTGCTTCTTGCCATTGTATTCAACTCCTTTTTATTGGTCTTACAGAGTTTATTTTCCCTCTGTATTTGTAGTATGAATTAAAAAGGGAGTTTCATAAGTGGAAATATTTCGGCATAAGCAGTTTCTTTACTTTTCTTTATCAACAGCAGCTTCCAGAAGAATATCTGCGATATGAACAGCCTTTACGTTTCCGGATAAACCTTCCCGTTCTATCCCCAGCTTCATTTGCAAAAGACATCCCGGATTAGAGGTTACAATTACTGCCGCATCTGCCGACTTGGCCTGGATCATTTTTTGATCAAGTATTTGCATAGACATTTCAGACTCAACAATATTATAAATACCGGCAGAACCGCAGCATCTGTCTGCATCCTTCATTTCCCTGAATTCGATGCCCTTAATTGAATTCAGAAGGGTGCGCGGGGCTGTTGAGGTTTTCATGACATTTCGCAAATGACAGGAATCCTGGTAGGTTATGATCTTCCCTGGAAGCACAAGATTAACTTTTTGGTGAAAGTCAAGATCGTATAGAATTTCGCTGATATCTTTGAGTTTTTGTGAAAACTTTACAGCTCTTTCATGCCATTCCCGGTCATCTTTAAGAAGATGGTCATAGTCAATAAGGAATGCTCCGCATCCGCCTGCATTTGTTATGATATAGTCTGCGTCCAGTTTCTCAAAAGCCTCTATGTTCCGCTTTGCCAAGTTTTTGGCTCCCTGTTTTTCGCCGCTATGGCCATGAAGAGCGCCGCAGCAGGCTTGATTTTGAGGAATATGGATTTCACATCCTGCAAGCTGCAGAAGTTTTATTGTCGCATTATTGGTTTCCAGGAACATCGTATCCATTAAACATCCAGTAAAAAACGCGGCTTTTTTTACAGGTTTATCTGCTGAGAGATAGGATGGCCTATTTTTCATTTCTTTTAGTTTTGGCACTTGAGGAAGTACCTTTTCCATGGCCGTGAGGTTTTTTGGAAGCCAATTCAGCATTCCTGTTTTTCTGGCGGCCGATTGCAGACCTGAACGCTGATAAAAGCCTAATAGGCCGGCAGCTGCCCTCATTCTGTCCTGGTGGGGGAAAAGCCCATTAAAGACCAAACTGCGAACAGCTTTGACCGGAAGCGAGTGTTTCTTATTCTGATTAATAATATCCCTCGCTTCTTCCAGCAAGTGGCCATATTTTACTCCTGAAGGACAAACAGGCTCGCATGCACGGCAGCCCAGGCAAAGATTAAGAGATCTCTCTACATCTTCATCCGGTTCAATTATTCCGTCAGCAACAGCTTTCATTAAAGCGATTCTTCCCCTTGGGGAGTGAGTTTCTTTAAAGCCTGACTCGACATAAGTGGGGCAGGAAGGGAGGCAGAAGCCGCAGCGCATGCAATTCAGCATCTCATCTTCATCCATTCGGTTCTTAAATTCTTCCTGAATGATTGTTTGTTCTTTTAATGTTGTCATTGGGTAACCACCACTCGTTTTCTGTTATCCTTGGCAAAAACTTTGCCAGGATTAAGAATGTTATTGGGGTCTAATGCAGACTTAACTGCTTTCATTGCATCAATCCCTGCCTTGCCCAGTTTTAGTTCAAGATATGGAGCTTTCATGACCCCTACTCCATGTTCGCCTGTTATTGTCCCGCCAAGTTCAATCGCCTTGATAAATATCTCTTCAAAAGCTTTTTCAACCCGTTCCATTTCATCACTATCCCGGGCATCTGCGGGGCAGGTCGGGTGCAGGTTTCCATCACCGGCATGGCCAAACGTACAGATGGCAAGTTCGTATTTCTTGGAAATTTCATTAATTGCTTTTACCATGTTAGCAATTTCAGATCTTGGTACTGTGGCATCTTCAAGAATGGTTGTCGGCTTAAGGCGTGCAAGAGCCGATAATGCGGCACGTCTTGCAGTCCGCAAGGCTTCTGCTTCCATTTCAGAATTTGCGAGCTGTACAGATACAGCCCCATGTTTTTTGCAGATTTCTGCCATTTTCTGCATATCCTTTTCTGCAACCTCAATCGGACCATCCTGTTCAATAAGGAGTATAGCTTGGACATCTGTTGGCAATCCAATTTGTGCAAAATCCTCAACTGCCTTTAATGTAGGCTGATCTAAAAATTCAAGGGTGGCGGGGATGATTTTGTCTGCGATGATTTTTGAGACTGATTTTGCAGCTTGTTCAAGATCCTGATACAGAGCGAGCATTGTCTTTTTTGACTCTGGAAGCGGGATTAGTTTTAATGTTGCTTCCGTAATAATTCCCAATGTTCCTTCAGATCCAACCAGCAGTCTGGTAAAATCATATCCTGCCACGTCTTTCGCAAGCTTGCCGCCCGTTCTAATGATGTCTCCGCCCGCAAGTACAGCTTCCAGCCCCATCACATAGTCCCTTGTAACTCCATATTTCAGTCCGCGCAGTCCGCCTGAATTTTCATTGATGTTTCCTCCGATTGTGCTTATTTTCATCGAACTTGGATCAGGTGGATAAAAAAGCCCTCTTGCTTCAACCTGGTTAATCAAGTCAAGCGTGATGACACCGGGCTGTACAGTAACCGTAAGATTTTCTTCATCAATTTCAATGATTTTATTCATATGCTTAAACAGGAGAACAATCCCGCCTTCTGTAGGGCAGGTTCCTGCACATAAATTGGTTCCTGATCCCCTTGGTACGATTGGAATTCCTGAGCTGCTGCAAATCTTGAGGATACTCGAAACTTCCTGAGCATTTCGCGGACTGATCACTGCATCGGGCATCGATTGGAAATTTGGTGTTGCGTCATATGAATAAGCAAGACACCCTGCTTTGGAGTCATCATAATTATCAGCTCCGACAACGGCAATTAATTTTTCTTTTATTTGAATATCAACCAAATGGATCCTCTCCTTTATGAAGCTGGCCTTATCTATTTCTTTAAGTATAAAAAAAGCAGGGAACTCCCTGCTATGGTTAACAATACAAATATTGATGTGTATTTTAATTATTTTTTGTACCTTCATCCAAAAGTTTTACCGCTATGAAAAGTTTCATTAAATCATTCAAATTAGATGTATATAGCCCGGAAAGATCTGATATTTTCTTGAGTCTGTAATGAAGGGTGTTAATATGTATATGCAAGGCTTCAGCAGTATTTTTCAAGGAGTGATTTTGCCTGAACAGTTCCTGAAGGGTTATCATAAGATCCTGTTCATTCATGAATGTGCCGATCGTTCTTTCTATAAAGTCCTTTTTAGTTTCTGGAGACAGATCATCAAATATCATTTCAATGGTTAAATCCTGATCAAATATGATGGTGCCTCGGTCTTTTGCGATTTTTAAAGCTCGCTCCGCCTGCATAAATGAATCAGAAAGGCTGTAGGGGGGCAATGGTTTACCGGTGCCAATGCTTACTTCAGCAGCTAGAAGATTTTCAAGAAAACGATGGAAGCGGGTGACCCTTTCTCTTATCCTATTTTCTTTTTTTGCTGAAGATACCCCGGCTAAAAGCACAATTCGATCATTGCCCCAGCGAATCAGAATGTCATGCGGACCTGCTTCTTTCCAGGATAAAATTCTATTCCATAAATCCCGATGAAGCAGTTGGCTATTTTGCCTGAATTCTGCGATTGAAACCTGTCTGTCTACAGCCAGATTTATTTTCAGCAGATGAGCCCGTTCTTTGAATGCAGGATCCCAATCTTTGGTCTGCAGCCAGTCGAACATAAAACCTTCCAGTGCACGGGCCTGCCAATCGAGCTGCTCTGCAAAGTAACTTTCACTGATAAATAACTCTGTTAGTTTGCGGATGATTTCTGCGAATGGGGAAATTTTATTGGGATTTCCGGTTATGCCAATAACTCCAACTGTTTCTCCGTTAAAAAAGATCGGCAGGTTAATGCCCGCTTTTACACCCTGAAGGCGTGACTGATCCTCCCTGGTAATAATCAGCTTTTCTTTATTTTTCATGCTAAGAAGTGCTCCTTCATGAAAACTGCCTATTCTGTCTGCATCTGTACTTGCTATGATTACCCCGCTGGTATTGGCAACTATGATATCTTCCTGAAGAAACAGACGAACTTCAGCTATTATTTTTTCAGCCAGGTCAGGCAACAACATGTCAAATCTCCCTTTGATTTTTTGACTTTATTATATATAAATAAAAAACTTCCTGCGAATTTTCTAATATCCCTTTTAAAAACCGGGTATATTCATTATGATAAGGGTTAGAAAAATTTTGAAGGGGACAGGTATGATATGTGGAAAGACGTAAGAAGTTGGCTGGATAAACTAACACCTGCCCAAGTAATATCCGGTTATTATTTATTGGCAGTATCTGTATCGGTACTTTTATTAAGAATACCGGCTGTACATAAAACAGGAGTGGAGGTTGCATTTATTGATACGGTTTTCACAGCTGTCAGTGCAGTCAGTGTGACCGGTCTGTCTGTGGTTGATATATCAGAAACATACAGTGTTTTTGGTTATTTTGTCATCATGTTCATCCTTCAGTTTGGAGGAATAGGGATCATGGCGCTAGGCACATTCTTTTGGCTCCTGCTTGGCCGCAAGATTGGATTAAGAGGACGCCGCCTCATCATGGTCGATCATAATCAATATGCCTTGTCAGGCCTTGTCAATTTAGTGAAAGAAATCATTAAAATAATATTGGTAATTGAAACGCTAGGTGCGCTCATATTGGGTTTTCATTTTCTAAAATATTACCCTGCATGGGATGATGCATTTCTGCATGCGCTGTTCGCCTCTGTCAGTGCAACAACCAACGGAGGCATGGATATAACAGGAGCCTCTCTTAAACCATATGCCGGCGATTATTTCGTGCAGCTGATCAATATTATTCTGATTACGTTAGGAGCTATAGGTTTTCCTGTACTTATTGAATTAAAGCAATATTTATTTCGGAATAAATGGGATCAGGAACCATCTTTTCGCTTCTCCTTATTTGCAAAATTGACGACTGTGACGTATGCCGCCCTTCTTGTGTTTGGTACGGTTATATTACTCATCATGGAATTCAATCAATATTTTAAAGGCATGAACTGGCATGAAAGCTTCTTTTATGCATTCTTCCAATCCGCCACGACCAGGAGCGGCGGACTATCAACCATGGATGTAAATGAGTTTACAATGCCTACCCTCATCATAATGAGTATATTGATGTTCATCGGGGCGTCCCCGAGTTCTGTCGGAGGGGGCATCAGGACGACTACCTTTGCGGTGAATATCCTTTTTATATATCACTTTGCCAAAGGAAATCGGGATATAAAAATATTTAAAAGAGAAATTCATGAAGATGATATTCTGAAGTCCCTTGCTATCACATTGCTTGCTATTGGAATGTGTTTTCTCTCTGTTGTCATTTTAAGCATTACAGAGAAGCAGATGGAGCTAATAGAAATAATTTTCGAGGTTTGTTCAGCTTTTGGTACTACGGGTCTATCGTTAGGAATCACACCTGAATTATCAATGATCGGGAAATGTATCATAATGGCCTTAATGTTTATTGGAAGAATTGGATTAACGTCCTTCTTATTTATTATAGGCGGCAAAGAAAAACAGCCTAATTTTCATTATCCTAAAGAGCGCGTTATTATTGGCTGAAAAAGCAGCCCGGAAGACTATTCCGGACTGCTTTTTTCCGTCTCTAAGCCCATTGCGTATAAGCTTGGGCTTTTCTTATTAATCCGTCCCGCGGCTGACATCTTTAGTAGGATGCATGAATGGGTATCCTTGAGGCGGCTTTTTGCTTTCAAGGAGTTCTTTGTTTTCAGATGTATTCCAGCCAATATCATTTGTCGGATGAATCCAATCCTCACCTGCCATCACCGCAGGATCTGTTTCATCGCTCCAGTTTTCCAGCGGTGAACTGTCCGAAGAATAATAACTGTCCCCAATGGTTACGCCAAAAGAATTCTTGAAAGGAGGCTGAAGTTTCATGCCTGTGTCTTTAAAGCTCGGTGCTTCTATTTGATGTGGCAGTGTCTCATCAATGCCAATGCTTTTGTTACCTTTCTTCTTTTTATTAGTCATATCGCTCATTCCTTTTTACTTTATTTTCTGCACCGCAGCAAAATTTATGATTGTAAAATAAGGAAGACTCAGATAGGGATGAAACCGTGTTTTTTACTAAAAATAAAGCTGTGTTAAACCTGAAAATGGATTTAACACTATGAATTATAATTCAGGAGGAGATTGGGATGGCCAAACGAAAAGCTGAGTATAATGCCGTTGAAAAATACAGCAAAACGCCTAAGAAGAACCTTCAGGAATCAGAGTTTTCAGCAGAATTCAGCCAGGGAGAGACTCCCATGAAAATGGCTAACCGCAACTCCAAGCATGGGAGAGAGGGAAGAGCCTAAGTGGATCATAATAAACCACGAAAAAAAGACCGCCAAAATGGCTCGGGCAATGTAGAATTCGGTATGGAGTTTGGTGATATAAATTCCGGAAAACTTTATGAACTGCCATTTATGAACCGTGATAAAGATAAAAAGAAAGATCGGGATAAATGCTAAAAAACCGGCAGATTCCTGCCGGTTTTATCAATCATGTAAAGGGCCAGTAAAGATGGAAACTTTTTCTGTGCTTGAGTCGAAATAGGCAAGCAGAACAGAGTCATTCTTTTCAATTATTCCATCTTTATTATATTTTTCAATATCAAAAGAAAATTTTTCACTTAGGGTATGTTTGTAAATTTCTTTTTCATTCAGCTGAAGGCTTAAGAAGCCTTCTCCCAGCTGGATTGGATTTTCAAGCAGGGACTGGTAAAGCTTTGATCTCTCAGATTTTTCATAGCTTGGCTGCCACCAGGGTTTTCTAGGTTTGTATTTTTGTTTTGAAATATAGTCAATCTTCATAAGGCCTTCTGCTATATCCAAATCAGCAATTTCTTTTGATTGCAGGAATTCAAAAAGGCGTTTGAAAAGATCCTCAAGCTGATGGCCAATTCTGGACCATCCTTTTTGCTCCCAATAACTTCCGAATTCCTGGAAGAAATCGAATGGAGTGGGAAATACTTTTGTAACCAAATATTCAACGGTCGCATCCATCCTATGATCATTCCAATATTTCTCTAAAACATCTTCAACTTGTTTAATGCGGATGATGTCATCAAAGGATAAAACATTATTTCCAAGTATTTCATATGGTGAATGGTCCATATAAATATATTGATGATCTTCTGCTCTCAATCGAAGCCCGGTGCCTCTCAGCATTTTTAAGAAGCCGAGCTGGAGCTCTTCGGGCCGCATTGCAAAAACATCATTAAAGGTTCTTTTGAATGAATCATAATCTTCCTCAGGCAGTCCAGCAATTAAGTCAAGGTGCTGGTCGATCTTTCCACCATCCTTTACCATTGTGACTGTGCGGCAAAGCTTTGCAAAATTCTGCTTCCTCATGACCAATTCATTCGTATAGTCGTTTGTCGACTGTACGCCAATTTCAAATCGGAATAATCCTGCCGGAGCTTCCTTGTTTAGAAATTCAATTACTTCAGGCCTCATGATATCTGCAGTGATCTCAAATTGAAAAACTGTTCCCGGCAGATGTTCATCGATTAAAAATTGGAACATTTCCAAAGCATAACTGCGGCTTATGTTGAATGTACGGTCCACAAATTTAAGGGTTTTTGCACCATTCTTCATTAAATATCGGATGTCGTCCTTAATTTTTTCCCTGTCAAAGTATCGCACACCTACTTCAATTGAGGAAAGGCAAAACTGGCAGCTGAAAGGGCACCCCCGGCTGGTTTCTATATAAGTGACCCGTTTAGAAAGGTGGGGAATATCTTCTTCAAAGCGGAATGGTGAGGGCAGCTCGCGCAAATCCAGCTTATTCCGCTGCGGATTAATACGAACCTTGCCATTTTCCCTGAAAGCAAGACCATGCACATTTTCCATATTCATTTTGCCATTCAGCTCTGTCAGCAGCTGTTTGAACGTTTCCTCACCTTCACCGATAACAATGTAATCAAATTCTTTTATATTTTTCATCCAATCTGCAACATCATATGTCACTTCAGGTCCTCCAACTGCAATATGAATGGAGGGGTCAATCTTTTTTATCATTTTAATGACCTTTATGGTCTCTTCGATATTCCATATATAACAGCTGAATCCGATCACATCAGGTTTTTTGCGGACCAGATCTGTAACGATATTCATCACCGGATCTTTAATAGTATATTCGGCTAATTCCACATCGAAATCAGGCTGTGCGTATGCCTTCAGATAGCGGATCGCTATATTTGTATGAATGTATTTGGCATTAAGCGTACTGGCGATAACTTTCATTTATTTTGAACTCCCTTTTTAGCAACTTAAACATCATATAATTGTATCATATTTTTGAATGAAAAAAAGGAAGTAAAACATTGACATATGCTAAGGGAGATAAACTATACTAATTATTATAATATTTATAAAAATTAAACGATTTTCATTAAACCTATAGTAAGATAGTAGAAAAATATAGTATTTAGCTGGGAGAGGGAATGAATGAAGGTAAGTCTTTTTGCAACATGTCTGGTAGATATGTTTCAGGGAAATGCAGGAAAAGCAGCTGTTGAATTGCTTGAGCGCCTGGGATGTGAAATAGATTTTCCGGAATCACAGGTCTGCTGCGGCCAGCCTGCCTATAACAGCGGCTATGTGAAAGAATCAAAGGAAGCTATGAAAAGGATGATTACAGCATTTGAGCATGCAGAATATGTTGTTTCCCCTTCTGGATCTTGCGCCTATATGTTTCATGAGTATCCGTACGTTTTTAAAGGTGACTCTGTTTGGGAACCAAGAGCAAAAATGCTTGCAGAAAAAACATACGAACTTACTCAATTTATCGTTGAAGTTCTAAACGTGGATGATGTTGGAGCAAAGTTAAAAGGAAAAGCCACTTATCATACATCCTGCCATATGACCAGGCTTCTTGGTGTAAAGGAAGCACCTATGAAATTATTGAAAAATGTGAAGGGCCTGGAATTCGAAGAGCTTCCCGGCAAGGAGCAATGCTGCGGTTTTGGCGGTACCTTTTCCGTGAAAATGGCTCAAATATCTGAACAAATGGTAGATGAAAAGGTTGGGCATATAGAGGAGACTGAAGCAGAAATTCTCATTGGAGCTGACGCAGGGTGCCTGATGAATATTGGAGGCAGGATCGGCAGGCAGGGAAAACCAATAAGAGTAATGCATATTGCTGAAGTGTTAAATTGCCGCTAAGCAATTAAATGGACATGCTTTCCTGCAAGAAGGAAAGACAATTTTGAACGTCGATAATTGTTTATCGTAAGCAGCCTGCCCCCTTGAGCAGTCGGGGGTGGGCAAGGCGCTTGTGCTTTTCTAAAGGGGGAATAGAAATGGCTATGAAAATAGGAACAAATGACTTTAAGGATCGTGTGGATTCCGGAATAAACAATTCCTTTATGAGAGGGGCAGTGTCTGGTGCCCAGGAAAGGCTTCAGACAAGAAGGCTTGATGCTGCAGCAGAACTTGGAAATTGGGAAGAATGGCGGTCGCTTTCAGAAGAAATTCGCCAGCATGTACTTGAAAATCTTGATTTTTACTTATACCAGCTCAGCGAAAATGTAGCTAAAAGGGGCGGGCAGGTTTTTTTCGCTGAAACTGCAGAAGAAGCATCTTCCTATATACGGGAAGTAATTGAAAAGAAGAATGCAAGAAAAGTGGTTAAATCAAAATCTATGGTAACCGAAGAGATACATTTAAATGCGGCATTGGAAGAGGCCGGATGTCAGGTAATTGAAACAGATTTGGGGGAATACATCCTTCAGGTGGACGATCACGATCCTCCTTCGCATATAGTTGCGCCTGCTCTTCATAAGAATAAAGAGCAGATTCGGGATGTGTTTGCAGAAAAACTGAACTATCAGAACACAGAAAAGCCGGAAGAACTTGCATGGCATGCGAGAGAAATGCTGCGGGGTGAATACTTAACCGCAGATGTTGGCATAACGGGCTGCAACTTCGCTGTTGCTGAAACCGGTTCAATCACCTTAGTGACTAATGAAGGCAATGCAGATCTCGTCACAGCCTTACCTAAGACACAAATTACGGTAATGGGCATGGAAAGGCTGGTCCCGACTTACGAGGAAATGGAAGTGCTTGTCAGCATGCTGACGAGGAGCGCTGTTGGACAAAAGCTAACGAGTTATATTACTGTTCTGACTGGTCCAAGAGAAGAACTCGACGTCGATGGTCCTGAAGAATTCCACCTGGTTATAGTGGACAATGGCCGCTCTTCGATTTTAGGAGGGGAGTTTCACTCCATTCTCCAATGTATCCGCTGTGCTGCATGTGTAAATGTTTGTCCCGTATATAGACATGTAGGCGGCCATTCCTACGGATCCATTTATTCAGGCCCGATTGGAGCTGTGCTGTCACCCCTTTTAGGAGGCTATAATGATTATAAGGAATTGCCATATGCTTCAACACTTTGTGGAGCATGTACGGAAGCCTGTCCAGTCAAAATCCCTCTTCATGAACTTCTTCATAAACACCGGCAGGTAATTGTCGAAAAAGAAGGAAGGGCTCCGATATCGGAAAAGATGACTATGAAGGCTTTTGGGCTGGGGGCAGCTTCACCCTCCCTTTATAAGCTTGGGTCAAAGCTGGCACCGGCAGCCATGAATCCATTTACCGCAGGGGACAAAATTACAAAGGGACCAGGCCCATTAAAAGCATGGACAGAAATCAGGGATTTTCCAGCTCCCAATAAAGAAAGATTTCGCGATTGGTTCAAAAACCGGCCAAAAGGAGGCGGACAGCAGTGAATGGAACAATTCAGAATCGAGATGCTTTTTTAAATAAAATTGCAGGCAGATTGGGCAGGGAAAAAAGAATTACTGGAGTCAAAAGACCGGAATGGAGCTTTAACCCGCAGGATGCAGTCTTGAAAGAAGCGGATGCTGATGAGCTTCTCGAAGCTTTAAAGACTCAGTGTACGAAAATCCACACTGACCTTGTTGTAACCAGTGCTGCCAATTTGACTGAAACGCTCAAAGAAATTGTAGCCCAATATGGCGGGGGTCCCGTTGTGACCTGGAAGGATGACCGCTTTAGACAGTTTGGGCTTACACCGCTATTCAAGGAGATTTGGCCAAAAGAGAATATAGATGTATATGAATGGGATTATTCTGAAGAAGGAAGAAATATTGAATACGCAGAACATGCTAACATCGGCATCACGGTCAGTGAAATAACTCTGGCTGAATCTGGCACAGCAGTCTTGTTCAGCAGCAAGGATCACGGGCGGACAGTCAGTTTTCTCCCTGCTGCTTCTATCATCCTTATTCCGAAAAGCACCCTGGTTCCGCGCATGACACAGGCAGCAAGGATCATTAGGGAAAGGGTAAACTCAGGGCAGCAGGCACCTTCCTGTATTAATTTCATTACTGGACCAAGCAACTCCGCTGATATTGAGATGAACCTCGTTGTTGGTGTACATGGGCCTGTTAAGGCTGCGTATATAGTTATTGATGATTTATAACTCGTGGGGCACCAGGCATCCGGTTTTTGTAAGTATGAGAAAAAACGCCAAACTTTTGTTGGCGTTTTTTCTAAAAGCGTCCCAGGCGAGATTCGAACTCACGACCTACAGCTTAGGAGGCGGTCTTACTTATCAGGAACAACTTTGAAGAACTTGGATAAACCCTTGTTAAATCAACATTTTTGAACTACGAACCAGATTGAGATGGTTAGAATTTGAGGCTTCATGATGAGTTTCGACCCCAAATCGACCCCATAGACTCAATTTAACTATTTATTTGAGAGTTGCAAATCATTCTGCTTATCTCCAAAAACTCCTTCAAAACTTCTTCTAATATATCTTAATCAATAATGTGATAGTAAATATTTACATATAATACTATAATAGACATACAAAATAAATATTGGGGGAAGAAATGGGTAAAAAAGTTGCATTTTTATTATTTTTATTTCTTTTGATTTTTGTTACAAATTCTTATGCACACGGGGGAAGAACCGATGCTAATGGTGGCCACAATTGTAGCCCTAAATCACAGGCAAAAGGGCTTTGTAGCGGGTATCATTATCATAATGGAGGCAGTTCATCAACCGGGGGATCAACAACTACTACCAGTCAGCCGGCAACAACGAGAAATGATAAAAATTGTTCTGATTTTGCTACTTATGATGAGGTTATCGATTATTGGAATTCCAAAGGATATTCAGCTACTTATGATCCAGAAAACTTAGATGGTTGGGGAAATGGGCAGGTTGATGACGGAATCCCTTGTGAAGCGCCGGGCGGATATGACAAAACCAAAATCAATAACAGTCCTGAACAAATCCAATTTAAACAAGAACAAGCCGATGCCGAAAAAGGAGAAAATCAAGGGTATAAACAAGGGTTAAAGGATGGTTATGCTGAAACGGATGCTAGCGATTCTACATCCGAAGGTTCAGAGGAGTTTATATCTGGTTATTCAACAGGCTATAACA
Source organism: Bacillus sp. NTK034 (assembly GCF_017303275.1). GTDB lineage: Bacteria > Bacillota > Bacilli > Bacillales > Cytobacillaceae > Cytobacillus. Next base: position 410,776 of record NZ_JAFKOJ010000001.1, read on the forward strand.
AAGGTTACGAGGAAGGTAAACAGAAAATTACAACAGATAAAACTAAAGCAACAAATGATGGTTACGCTCTAGGTAAAAAACAGGATAAGATTGCAATTCCTGATGCATATTCAAATCACCCAGGTTTAAAATCATCCTTTGAAAGCGGCTTTAATAAGGCTTTGTCAGAGAAAATTGAAACTAAGAAAAAAGAATATCAAGAATTAGGATATAAAAATGGCAAAGAGGATACTCACGCCCCTCCTAAAGACAAAGAGGATGTTTATGTAAAGGCATACCAAGAAGGATACGAAAAGGCACAAGCGGAATTGAAAGATAAGTATTTTAATATGGGATATGAAACTGCCTTTACACATTTGGAATTTAAGGATCCAGATCTCCCAAACGATAAATTTACACAGTGGTACAAAGAAGGATTCGATTCTAACGAAGAAATACAGGGAATTAAAGATGCCGGATACCTTCTGGGAGAAAAGGGCGAAAACTATTCTCTCCCTTCCGAATATAAAAAGGGTGAAGAAATATTTAAGCATTATTATCAAGAAGGATATAAACAATACGAAGAGGAGAAAAAACAAAATCAAGCTAGCGCAGCTGGCGGTATCGGGATAGCGGCACTTAGTTGGTTAGGCAGAAGACTCTATGTTGCTAAAAAAATGATTAGTTAAGGAGGCTTGAAATGGGGATTTATCAAACCGTTTGTTATAAAGTCGAAGATATTTTTATTAAATTATTAGCCAAAAAGGATGATCCTGCTGCTGTTAAAGCGAAAGTAGACCAATATAGAACTGAAAAAGAACGTGCCCGCCTTCAGCGAAAAGAGGAAAAAGCTCAAAAAATTGAAGAACAAAGAGAAATTCGAGCTCAACAGCAACAAGAAAAAGACAGGATAAAAAGAGAACAACAAGAGCAGGAAAGAAGAGAAATTGAACACATCATCTCTAATTTAATGGAAAATAAAGGCCAAGACTATTCTTCTTATGAATTTAATGAGATTAAGAGAAACAAAGTGTTCTTTCAATCCCTTGCTCAACGTGTTCTTGAACCTAATGAAAAAGTTTTGACGTTTATTTTTTGTGAATATGATAAGAGCAGCAAACAAGAAATAAAGGGCTATTTAATACCAACTAATAAAAGAGTTATTTTTATAACCAAAAATTTAAATTATATGGATAAGTTTAGATACCAGACTATAATTAATGTCAATTGGTTTAAAGATGGATTGCTAGAAAGAGGCCTTAAAATACAATATGGTAAGAGAAGATTAGAATTTGATGAGATGTTCGACCAGGAACAAATGAAAAGAGTAGGAAATATTATTTTAAATAATTCTACTAGGAAGGTTGTATAAGGGTTTTTCCTTTTGGGAGAGTTACCGACCAAGATAACCAAAAAATTAAATTTCATTTGAATCAGGAAAAATCGCATACTAATTCCATTTTAAATGCACCAAAATGACAGTCCTTTTGAATTTGTAAATGGCATTTAAAAAAAGCAAAACTCGCCTGGGGGAAATGGCGAGTTTTCTTTATTATAAATTCAAATCTTTAACCAATGCACCCGTTATTTAATAACAGCAACTTTATATATTCTAAGCCTTCTTTTTAAAAATACCGTCAAAGTGACTTGCAGCTGTTTTATCTGCTTCTTCCAATACGTGACCATAGATGTTCATAGTGGTTGAAATATCAGCATGACCTAACCTTTCGCTGATAACCTTGGCGTGTACACCTTCATTTATTAGCAGGGTAGCGGAGGTATGCCTAAGATCGTGAAAGCGTATATGTTTAAAATCATGTTTTTTGGTGAATCTGCGCCACCATTGACCGATACTGTCTGGACGGATCGGTTTGCCGAATTCATTCCCAAAGATGAAGAAGTGATTGGGCCATTCCCAGAGGTCACGTACTTTCCATTTATCCTGCCGGCTAGTTAACTCTAGTTTTTTTAACATATCAAGTAATTTTTCAGGAACACTAACTGTTCGGTCTTTACCGGTTTTAGTTCCTTTTATCTGAACTCCTTTACCCTTAATCTCTGTAATAGCTTGCTCGATTCGAATAGTTCCTTTTTCAAAGTCAACATGTTTCCACTCAAGTCCAGCAATTTCACCTTCTCTGGCTCCGGTCGAAACTGCCAGGAGGATAAGCGTTTTCCAAAACAGGGGCTTGTCATCAAGAAGCTGCATTAACTGGCTTAACTCCTCCTTTGAATAAACCTCTGATTTTTTTGCTTTTCCATTTGGTGGCTTTGCTCCCATAGCAGGATTTTCTTTAATTAACTTCCATTTATAGGCGCAAGAGAGGATATTGTTAAAAGCCTTATAGCAGTTCAGTACAGCAGATGCAGAAAGTTTCCCATCTTTTCCATCCAGGCGCTGGCCGTTCTTTTTAAGATCATTAATAAAATTTACAACATGAATAGTTTTGATGTCTTCCAGTTTAAAATGTCCATATTTCGGAAGGATTCGCTTTTGCAAGATACTGATATAATTTTGCAAGGTATCAGGTGAAAGAGTATCTTTAGCGTGTTTTTCTAGCCATTGAGGAAAAAAGGCATTTAGGGTCATTTTATCCTCAGCTTTAAAATATTGACCTGTTAATATTTCAGCCTCAAATAGGGTGAGTAGCTTTTTAGCTTCTTTCATATTTTTAGCTTTTACAGTTCTTCTTTCTCTAATGGGTGTTCCTTTTTCGTCATAACCTAAAATTACTGTTAAACGATAGCTACCATTACCGCGATTTTCAACATTAGCCATTTGTTAACCTCCTATAAGAATGTATGTTCTGTTTTAGTTGAAAAGAAAAGCCCAAAAGGGCATATTAATCATTTTATTAAATTTAAGAAAGCACTTTCGTTTATTATATTTATGTTTATACCTTCTTTAATAAGGGAGTATGCTTTTTCTTCTTTTGTACTTATTCCCTTTGTACCAACTAAAGATTTATCCTGAATTCCAACCACAAGATAATCTGTTTTCTTACTCACTCCAGATTTTATAATTGCCCCTAAATCAACAGCTTTTTGCATTGCTTCATTCCGACTTATACTTTGTAAGTCACCTGTGAAAACAATATTTTTCTCGAATAAAACATGTGTCTCATCAAAATTTTCAACAGTAGCAGCGATTTCTGAAACTCGAATTTTACTAAACTTCTTCCTTTTAGTGAAAGTCTCTTGTGGTTTCAATTCTGAAAATCTCTTGACTGGAATACTGCTATAAGTGCTGCAATAACTCATAAGGTTTTTTCTGTTTTTCATCCTGATGCAGGTAGTTACCAGTTCTGCACATGCTCTAGCATCAGAGAGGGCATTATGGTGATTATTTAATGCTATGTTGAAATATGCCAATCTCTCCTCTAGGCTTTGACCAATTCCTTGACCTCTACATGCTCGTGTACTAATTGGAATGCTGCAAATATATTCAAAATCCGGAAGGGGAATCTGGTACTTCTTTAAAGCAGCATGCAATACACTCATATCAAATTGCGCATTGTGTGCAACAATGGTAGTGTCTTGAAAATAATGTTTGATTAATTCCCAAACCTCATCGAAATTTCTTGCGCCCAATACATCTCTTGGAGTGATACCATGTATTGCGCTAAAGCTTTCATCAAATTTAAGGTTAGGAGGTTTGATTAAGTAATACTTTTCATCAACTATTTGATTATTTTCTACAATTGCCAAGCCAACAGAGCATGCGCTATATAAATTTTCATTTGATATTTCAAAGTCAATTGCAATAAAGTCCATTTATGTCTCCTTTCTCATCCAAAGAAATATTAGTTTTGTTACTGATTAAAAGAAATAGTCGAATACCGGCATTATTTATCTTTTTCTTCAATTAAACCTAATTTACTATCTATAGATGTAATAGCAACTAGTGCTGTTAACATCTTTTGGTCGGCTAATTCCACAGATTTTTTAGCCTCTTCCATTCTGGATTCAAGGTCAGCTACGCCATTAATCGCTTGTAAGATTGCGTTAGCTGCGTTACCTCTGTAATTCGTTGCCAAAGACATATTTACTCTGTATTCCTCCAATTGCTCTTGATACTCGGGATTGATGGATTTAGAATCAATTGCACTTATTCGTTTTGATAGTTCACTATACTTTTCACTTACGATTTCCATATCATCTTTTAAACTAACAATATCAGGTTGACCATTTGCAGTAGAAATCTTCTCCCAGGATGACTGCCAATTTTCAGTCCATATGCTATCAAACTCTTTAGTGATCTCATTAATTTCGGGTCTTATTTCATTAGTGTAGACATCATCGGTGATAACATCTGCCTTTTTATTTGTCTCTTCCTTAGCAGTCTCTTCAGAATTAGTTTCTTTTTTCTCTACGTTCTCTTCTTTAGGTTGATTTGAAGCTTGTTCATCGTCATTTCCGATATCAATAATTAAGGCAATAATAACAATTGTGAACAAACCAATCAGACCAAAACATCCTAGTTTTAAAAATTTCTTCATGAAGCTTTCCTCCCGAAAAATATAAATTTATGTATAAATGGGTTATTATCCCAACTAAACGTTAAATAAAAACACGCTATTGGCGTGGTCATAAGGATTTGATTAAATGTACCTATTTAGTGATTAAATTTTTTTAAGTGAGCAACTTCTCTTGGCACACCATATATTTCTGCAATTTCATAGATTGAAAGATGCGAATCTTTAAATTCACTTAGACATTCGTCTGGAAGTAACAACTCTACAGCGAATTGACTTGCTTGCCTTTCGTATTTGCTTTCTGGAAAGAAAGTACTCTTTTTAAGAAATGAAGCATTATGTTTGGGGTGAAGAACCGAATGACCTAATTCATGTCCCATGACAAAATTACGGACTTTGCCTAAGTTGTTATTTATGAAAATAAATTTATTTTTCCTTTCATATTTGTACATTCCCTGGACTTCATCCGTAAAATCCCATGGCACAACATGAACACCAAGTTTCTCAGCGATTAGAAAAGGATCTCTTGTCTTGAATTTCTTAATTAATCTTTGAACTTCAGCAACAATAAAATCCTTCATCTAATCAGTCCTGTTTATCACGATATTTCTTTGGAATATACTTTTTGTTAATTCTGGTGGCTTGTCTAATTGCATATTCTATGGCATCCATGATTGATTCCTTTGCTTCCTCGCTAATCGGTTCCCCCATTAACATATAGCCGTCATCTTCAGAAAGGTCTTGCCGAATTTTCTCCATTCTTTTTGCAATGTCTTTTTCGTCTTTGTTTTGCAAATTTGCATTTGATTTTTGGAAATCAGACCTGCCTAATAGATAATCTGTCTCCACTTCATAAAGATCTGCAAGCTTTTTTAGAGTTTCAGTATCTGGGTCTCTGTAATCCCGTTCATAATTTGATAGGACTGTATTGGTTATTCCAATTTTCTGAGCAACAAAGATTTGAGACCAATTTCTTCTCTCTCTTTCTGCTTTTAAACGCTTGCCTAATGACATATTCCATCTTCCTCATAATGTTAAATTATTTAATAATAAAATCATAACAAGATTTCACGCTACGTTAAATAAAATCCACAAAAAGTTGAATATATTTATTGACTTTCACGAAAAGTGGATTTATAATCAAAACATAAAGTTTCACGTTACGTGGAAAGGTGGTGATAACTTGCACTTAAATGAATGTATTAGAAACTATAGAAAATCGAAAGGAATTTCTCAAAAACATATAGCTAAGGAGCTTAACATCAGTGTTTCAGGGTACAACATGAAAGAACTTGGTAAGAGGCCTATAAATACTGACGAACTACAAATAATAGCAAAATCATTAGGTGTATCTCCTTCATATTTTTTTGAGGAGGAGTTACACGTAAAGTGTAATAGAACTACAGCTTAATAGGAGGTATATAAATGGATCTCAAAAAGCTAATAGCACAGGATCATTTCAAAGTGCAGCGAAAAACACTCACAGCTCAAGAGGTGGCTGATTATATTGGTGTCCATCCTGACACGATTTATACGATGGTCCGAGAAAAGCAAATCCCGCATTTCCGGGTTAGGCGAAGAATTTTCTTTTCCCTGGAAACGATTAATGCTTGGATGCGAGACCAAGAACAAAAAAGTCTGGAGGCGATGTAAATGAATCAATTGCAGCCTATTTGCCAGAGAGGTAAGCGAGTATTAACTACCACTCAGCTTGCAGAGGCTTTTGGTACAGAAGCAAAAATTATTAACCGAAACTTTCAAAGAAATGCCGATCGGTATGTTCAAGGCAAACATTATTTTGCCTTATCCGGAGAAGAATTACGGGAATTCAAAGGGTCACGTCAATTTGACGACAGCCTTAAATTTACTTCTATTCTCTATCTCTGGACTGAAAAGGGAGCTTGGCTTCACGCTAAATCACTAAATACCGAGCAGGCATGGGATGCTTACGAAAGGCTAGTCGATGAATACTACACGATTAAAGAAGACATTGTTCCTCTATCAAAAGATCAGGCTCTTGTCACAGTGCTGAGAACAACTGCAGATCTTATGGAGGATACTCAAACCATTAAAGCTGAACAACATAAAATCAGAAAGCTAGTCTATGAGATTGATCATAAAGTCGAAGAGCATATCACTCTATCCAGTGGCGAACAACGCCGTGTGCAGAAAGGAATTGCTCAAAAGGTTTATGAGCTGGAAAGTAATCCAGAGTTCCGATCAAAGCTCTTCAGGGAACTACATCGGGAAATCAAGGACCGTTTTGGTGTAGCAAGTTACAAAGACATTAAAAGGAAGGAGCTTCAATCAGCACTCAGCTACATAGAAAACTGGTTTCCTAGAAAAGTTTCATGAGCGAAGGCACCTTACGAAGCTGCCAGGCTTAAAAAGATTCGGTGCACTTCCTTTCATCTATTAATTTTAATAGCAATCTATTAATTTGTCGGTTCCATACTGGAACCTTTCCAAATTGGAACATAGAAGGGAGGGAAGAAGGATTGACTTTCGGCGCAGTATTGAAAGCATGCCGGGAGCGAGCAGGTCTTACACAGGAGGAAATCGCAGAGAAGCTTCATCGTTCACGGAGTTGTATTTCAAAATTTGAAACAGATAAAAAAACATTAGATGTCGCTACTTTAATCAAGTGGGCAGATGTTACCTCAGCTAAAGATGTGGCATGTGCCATTGTGACAGGGGTAGATCCAGTGATGATATTGCAGCAGTTAATGCCGTTGATAGGAGGAATAATCCAATGGTTTTAACCAGAAAAGAGAAGCTGGAACAATTGATTAACAAATTAAAGAGCCAAGGAGTAAAGATTGATTGGGCTGCTAGAATCTGTTCTCCAAAGGAGGGTTCAAAAGTGGACTTGGGTTATGTCCTAGCTATGATTTTCGGAACCTATTTTATTTTCATCATGGGAATTTTAATTGGGGATTTTACTTCAAATCAAAAAGAAAAGCAGTAAGCTCACCACAGCTCACTGCCACTTAATCGTCGATACTTCTATTCTAACACCACTAGAATAGGGCGGCAAGAACCTTTGTTCCTGTCGCGATAAGTCGGAACGAATATCTGCCATTCCCCCATCATCTACGTTTCGGCTTATCGCGGTGTGAATAAAGCACCTAATACATAGAGAGGAGGATAAAAATGAATCATCCTATGATTGACCAAATAGAGAGGTCTGGATACCCGAATATGGTCGAACAGCCTGAACACGTGGGGCTAGATTATTTTGGTGATGAAATGCTTTTTGGTGATGACATTGTTGAATATGACGGTGAAATTATTTTGAGGGATAACTTGGAACGGTATTTAACAGAGGTCATGGGATTTGAATTTAAAACAGTATAAAAAGACACCTGTTGGGAGGCAGGTGTCCGGGTTCGATGAAAATCGAAAAACAATTATAGTACCGTCATTGTAGCATATAGGCCCCTGGCGGTAAAGGGAGGACTCAATAGTGGCCATTAATGCAGTATGTACAAAAGAAATGAGCCGTTATGAATGGCTTCTAGAACGGGCTAAAGGAATTGGCGGGAGTGATGCTGGAATTATTCTTGGAGTTAATCAATTTCGTACACCTTTTGAACTTTGGCTAGAAAAGACAGGACAGGTCGAACCACAGGAAACTGATAATGAAGCAATTTACTGGGGAAATCAAATGGAAAATGTGGTTGCCAAGGAGTTTGAAAAGCGTACAGGTAAAAAGGTGCGCCGAACAAATTTCATGTACAGCCATGTCAAATATCCATTTATAAAAGCAAACGTTGATCGTTTAGTTGTTGGAGAATCAGCAGTTTTGGAATGCAAGACAGCCAGTGCGTATCTCGCTAAAGAGTGGGAAGGTGAAGAAGTTCCCGCAAGCTACCTTGTGCAGCTTCAGCATTATCTCGGAGTTACAGAAAAGGAAAAGGGTTATATCGCAGTCCTTGTCGGCGGGAACAAGTTCATCTGGAAGGAAGTAGAGCGAGACCAGGAGCTTATCGATATGATTTTCAATGCTGAAAAGCACTTTTGGGAATATCACGTACTGCAAGGGCATGCCCCAGAACTAGACGGATCCAGCGCAGCTGAGAAGTATTTGAAAGAGAAGTACGATCGTGCTGAGAAGGATAAAGAAATTGTCCTTCCATCTGATTATAAGGATTTACTGGTTCAATATGAGAAAGTGAAATCCGATGAAAAGCTGATTAAAACAGCAAAAACGGAAATTGAAAACAAATTAAAAGAAGCATTGAAGGATGCTGAAACAGGTATTACTGATCAATTTATTGTCACTTGGAAGAATCAGAGTAGAAAAAGTGTTGATTCGAAAGCACTGAAAGAGAAGTTTCCGGACATATACAAAAAAGTCTTGAAAGAATCCTATTTCCGAAAATTTGCTGTAAAGGAGATTAATTGATGGCGACCAATACAGAATTGAAAAATCAATTAGCTAATAGGAAGGAGACAGCAGCAAAACAAGTGTCAGCCCAATCACTTGGACTTAAAAGTCTACTAAATACGCCAACAATGCAAAAGAAATTTGAGCAGGTATTGGCCAATAAAGCTCCTCAATTTATGGCATCCGTTCTTAATTTATATAACGGAGATCCTGGCCTAAGAGAAGCTGAACCTATGTCCATAGTATCCAGTGCAATGGTTGCTGCGTCTCTCGATTTACCGGTTGATAAAAACCTAGGTTACGCCTGGATTGTTGCTTTTTACGATTCTAAAAAAGGGTATAAGGCAGCACAGTTCCAGCTGGGCTACAAAGGATACATTCAGTTGGCACTAAGAAGCGGCCAGTACAAGGCCATAAATGTAATACCGGTATATGAAGGAGAACTCCTAAAGTGGAATCGTCTAACGGAGGAAATTGAGCTTGATTTGGATGCCAGGAAAAGTGATAAGGTCATCGGTTATTGTGGCTACTTTAGGTTGGTCAATGGCTTTGAAAAAACGGTTTATTGGACCCGGGACGAAGTAGAGGCACACAGGATTAAGCACAACAAGGCAAAAGACAAGAAATCTCTTAATAATGTTTGGCGTTCTGATTACGATGCCATGGCTATGAAAACGGTTCTTAGGAACATGTTAGGCAAATGGGGTATCTTGTCCATCGATATGCAAAAAGCATTCTCAGAAGACGAGCAGGAGCGTGAGGTAAAAGATATTACGGATGATGCTAATGAATATGAAGAGTCCATCCATTTTGATCCACCAAGCCAAGAAGATCAAGAATCAGCTGCCGAACCAGAAATTATTGATGTGGATCAAAAGAAGAAAAAGACAAAAAAGAAGATTTCTGCACAGGAATCATTGGACATAGATTTTGAAGATGCAGAGTAACAAGACAAATGTCCTCCTTCCTGCATGGATCTGGGAGGAGGCAAGAGATAAAGAACATTTGAAAATGCTTGTTTTAGAGTATATGCAGAGGTATCCGGATTACAAAGTAAAAGGAGTAAAAAACGGATTTGCTGTCTGTGAGAGGGAGTGAATCACATGCTTGTAAAGACCATTCGTATCGCAAATGGAGATGTATTTTCAAAGTATTTTATATTCAAATGTGATAGATGCGGTGAAACTATCGGGGAATCTGATCCACACATACCAGAGGAACAAAAACATTATTGTTGGGAATGCAGTTTCATTTTAGGAAAGATAACGGAAGTGGAGTTCCTAAAATGTTCAGGGGTGTCCGTATCAAATTCTCACGCTTCGGTAATTGATGGGGAAATCTTGATATGGATAGGCAGTAAACCACCCTGGGAGCAGACAAATAAGGATATTAGGAGCTCTGGAAAATATAAAGAATGGCGAACTTTGGTTTTTGAAAGAGACAAATACACATGTCAGCATTGTGGGCAAGTTGGGGGAGAGTTAAACGCTCATCATGTAAAACCGTTTGCTAAATATGAGAATTTAAGATTCGAAGTTTCAAATGGGCTAACCTTATGCGTGCCCTGTCATAAAAATGTCCATAGGAAGTAGGTGATACGGTGCCCGAAAGTTATCCATTTCCGACCTATTCAGGATTATTAGAGCCGAAACATTACAAAAAAATAGGATCAGCATTGTGGCTTTTTCTCTGGTGCGTCAGTTCCACTACAAAAGAGATTGAACGAGATGGAGTAACCTGGGGCATCGTGTTAGGAAATAAGCCATTGAAACGCTCAGAGTTGGCAGAACCTTTTGGAGTTAGCGAAAGAACTGTTCAAAGGTGGCTGGATGACCTAGAAACACATGGCTACATAAAGATCACCAGAGCACCTTATGGATATATTATAACTGTAAAAAACTCTAAAAAATACAGCAAAGAGAGAGTGGACAAAGATGTCCAGTCTGATAGAGACCGGACAAAAACGTCTAGTCCAGAGTGGACAGAAATGTCCAGTCATGTGGACAAAAGTGTCCACTCTAATAAAGATATTACAAAGATAAATAATACTACTATTACTATTACTAAAGAAAATGACCCTGTAGATATTATTGCTGAAAGATTCATAGAGTTACGAACGATACAAGAAGGACGTTCTGTTTACCCAACAACAAAAGATTACGAAGCAATCGCCCGGATTGTCGCCCGTGGTATGCCGTTGCCACAAACAATCAAATTGCTTGAACAATGTTTTGCTGAATACAAAGAACGTCAGCCAAATGGAGCTATTAAAGCCTTCAGTTACTGCGAAAAATACATCATGGATCATTATGAAGCCTTAGTAGCAAGAGAACAGGCAAAAGAAGCAGCCAAAAACGTTAAACCTTTTAAAAGCAATAATTCTTACAAATCTAAGGGGATGCGATCTAAGCCAATACGTACTGAGATGCTACCAGATTGGTTTGACCAAGAGGGTCAACAGGAAAAGCCTAAACTTATTAAGAACGAGCAGCAGGAACTTGCTAAGAAGAAGGCAGAGTTGAAGGAAAAATTGAAACTATTAAGATCGGGGAGTTGATATTATGGGGATCCTTTATGAATCCGTTATGCAGCAGAAAAGGAATATCCTCATCAGGAAATTAGCAGATATGAATATTTCTAAGGCTCAATCAGGAAAGAGTATTCATGATTGTGATTACGAGGAATTGAAATATGAACTTGTCCTTGCGTCTTTCCGTGATATTGACGCAGAGGCTACCGATAACACCTGGTTTTGAAAGGAGAATAGACATGAGCGTAACAAATGTTAAGTTAGTTACTCGCTGTCCAAAATGTCTGTCCAAGGGGACTGTGATTGGCCATCGAAATAATCTTTTATTACTTGAGTGCAGGGACTGTAATAAACGCTGGAATACTTATTCCAAGACTTGCAAGATTTGTGGAAAGCCAAATTATTTCTACGTTGAGGGTCCCTGCGTTAAATGTTATTCAGAAAAACATAATGCCGTCTGAAGTTAATAAAATCGAAATGCAGAAGTTTTAGAGTGATGAGCAGATATAATGGCTTTACACTTAGGGCAGGTGACATTATCTACTTTTTTAAATTGAATCTTCTTAAAATCACTTCTTGTAAATGTAGAAAAGACATGGTATTTAACGCCACATAAGCAATAGTTTTGATCCTTAATTATATGTCTTAGACCAGGCTCTTTACTGTATACTGTCGGGAAAATCATGAATTTCAACACCCTTTCTTTAGTTAAAAAATAGGCAAACTAGAAAGGTAATGTATTGGTAATATATTGTGTGCAACTCGGCTGCCATGACAAATAAGCTGTTTTAGGCCCGTGGCTTTGCGTCTTTTACTTTCGTAAAATTTGCCCAGAGGAAATACTAGCATAATTTAGGTATAATGTCATATTTTGTCGGTTTTTGTAACGAAAATGTAATGATGTTTTCGAATGGGAAAAATAGCATTATTAGGGGTACTAGGCGGTGAGGGAATGAAGCAATTAGACTTATTTTCCTTCGCCCTTGAGGATCAAATCGCTGATTTAAAACAGGGCGAAGAGTTGGAGTTTTACAGAGGGATGGAACGGCTGCTGATCCGTCATCATGAAAAATACAAGGGCGTTTGTCATTATCAGGGACCTGATTTCTCTGGTATAGCATTTCATCTTGATGAAAGGGAAGGATTAGATTTGTTTGTTGCCAAGATAAATAGGTGGCTGGAAGAGTAAGACAAGGAAGCAAAAGAGTAAACTAGGTATTCTTTCGAATTCTAAAAGTATACTCCCTACATTTTTTGTAAATGTTAAGAGAAAAACAAGGGAGGATTTTTAGTTGGAATGGATTTTTTATCTATACCTGATAAATACGTTTTTTATCTTAATCATAGCAATTCGGGATGTACGTAGGCCTGCCAAGGCTTTGAATTGGATAATAATCGTCCTTCTTTTTCCTATCATTGGTTTCTTGCTTTATCTAAGCATATCAAATCCTAAGTTTATTCATCGGAAAAGATTGACCTCTTCTAAAAGTGAATCTAATAAATTACCTGATACATTTGGTGATTCAGCATCGGTAATCGCCGATGCTTTACGGCACTTCACTGTGAATGGGCTACGAACGGGCCAAGTCCAAGTATTTGATAATGGAATAGCAAAATATGAACAACTCATTGAATCCCTCCAAAAAGCCCAAAAAACGATTGATCTGGAATATTTCATATTTAGGAATGACCAAATTGGTAGTCGCATCACGGAACTACTAATCGAAAAAGCAGTAAACGGAGTGCGGGTTCGTTTTATGAGAGATGGCTTGGGGAGTTATAATTTCCCGCGTAAAAAAATCCGGCAGATGGTTGAAGCAGGGATAGAATGCAGGACAATATTTCCTTTACGATTTCCTTGGATCTTTTCTTATTGGAATTATCGTGATCACTGTAGAATTGTAACAATCGACGGAAAGAAAGCTTTTACTGGTTGCATGAACGTAGGATATGAATATACAGGATTGAAGCCTGACGTTGGCTTCTGGCGGGATACACATTTGCAAATCATAGGAGATGCATTGGTCGATTTACAGACTGTCTTTGATGTTCATTGGAATATGGCGGTGCCGGAAAAAATAAAATCAAAAACTAACCTGAAAACAAAGTATGATGTAATCAATCCAATCGGAAGAGAAGATCATGTCGGATGGTCAGCCGAATTGGGATCAGAGTTGAGCACCCTAGATTATATTGAGATAGATATATCGCCAAAAACAAGGACATTGCAAAAAGCGTATATCCATACGTTGGAAGGAAATCCTGGAATTCCTACCCCATTTATTCGTCAAACTTACTTTATATGTATAACACAGGCGACTAAGACTATTGATATAACAACACCCTATTTTGTACCGGAAACAGATATTATCATGGCATTAAAGACAGCAGTAGCTCGTGGTGTGCGCGTAAGGTTGCTGGTTCCTCGCCACAATAATCAAAAAATCGTGGAATTTGCAAGCCGTACTTATTATGGGGAACTTTTAGAAGCTGGTGTACAAATCTACCAGTACGATAAAGGAATGATTCATACCAAGGTGTTGACTATAGATGAGGAGATTGCTGCCATAGGTTCAGCAAACTATGATATGAGAAGTTTTCGCCTGAATTATGAGGTATGTCAAGTCTTGTACAGTACTGATGTGGCGAGGGAACTCACAGATCAGTTCGAACGCGATCTAATGGACTCTATTCCATTAAATATTGAAGACTTGCTGGAACGACCCCTGACCGAGCGCATTGTTGAACAGGGTGCCCGCCTGCTTTCTCCATTATTATAAGTGAAAAAAACCGTATTTTTTATCTTTCTGATTTTTAATTTAGCTTACATGTTTTAATATAAATATTTTAAAACATGAGGATTTTTGGGATCGAGTGAAATATAAAATGGAGGAATAAACTTTGGGTGAAGTTTTTTTGGGTTTACTGACAATCAAAGTCATAGTAGGTTTTGTCACCTTATTTTTTATCATTATCATAACAGGTAGAACATCTATCTCTCAGTTAACCCCGTTTCACTTAGTTTTTGTATTAGTGCTTGGAGATTTTTTAGGAAATACCATTTATGAAGATAAGGTAGGGATTTTTCACTTTTTATATGCCATCGGATTGTGGACGCTTCTCATGTTGGGGGTAGAGTTCTTGACTCTAAAAAATAAATCGACACGTTCTCTCTTATTGGGCGATCCTAACATCATTATTCGAGATGGTGTAATGGATAGAAAGTTACTTAAAAAGAACAAATTGGATGTAAATCAAGTATTAAGTATACTTCGGCAAAATCAGGTTTTTTCTGTTCGCGAAGTCAAATACGGTATATTGGAAGCCAATGGGCAAATAAGTATATTATTACAATCGAGGTATCAAAAACCAGACAAGCGAGATCTCAGTCTTCTAGAAAGTCCAGTATACCTCCCAACAGCGTTAATTATAGATGGGGAAGTATTAAGGGATAATTTACATGAACTCGGATTTGATCAACAGTGGTTAGATAATCAATTAACTACCAATGGATATGAAAATGTTAAACGTATACTCTACGCAGATTGGCGAGAGAATGAAGGAATTCATATTAGTCCATTTTAAAATTTTATTAGGATATTAACATATGTTTGTGAATGGCCGTTTGGATTTTAAATATTATTTCATTGTTTTTATAAAAAATGAAACAGAGAATATCTCGACCCTTATTTGAAATTTAAAATGTTATCTGCATTTTGATTGATACTTGAAAATTAATTTATCAAGAGATTGACTGTTTCTTATAGTTTCAGGGTCATCTAACCCTTTTCTTAATCCAGTTTCAATAAGCACTTTTCTATAAAATTTAATCTTTTTTCTAAGCTCTCGGCAGAAACGACACATTCATTTGCTCCTTTAAATGATAAAATTACAGGAACTATTATTACAGATAAAGGAAAAATATTAAATGATTTCGACAAAACTTGTATTGAAACGACAAATTCTTAAGGAATGAAAAAAGCCAGGATCTGTCCCGGCCACCACAATTAATTTTACCATGGAGGGGTCCTGGATGAAAGAAGCTGCCAGCAAACAGATTGAATCCATCCTTAAGGATTATCATTGGATGATAAAGTCTATTAAGGTTCTCAGAGACTCAGTGAAAGATGTAGGAAAAGAGCTTACATCCCAATATGGAGATGCAGCCGGGATGCCAAAAGCTCAAGGCACCACAAGTGATCCGGTATATAGAGAGTGTGTACGCAGAGAGAGAAGATATTCAGTTATTCTTAAGTACCAGGCAAAGATTTCTGTTATTCAGGATCGGATGCATCTTATTACAGATGACAGAGAAAATGAGGTTCTTCATTGGCTGCTCGAGGGCAAAAGTTATCGATGGATTGCTATGCATATGGGGTTGTCTCATACTCATATTGGACGTATTAAAGACTCTATTGTTAAGAAAATGAGTGAATATGTTCCCAATGTTCCAAACGATACGAATGATGCAAAATTGCTAAAACATAAATCTGCTTGCTAAACTTGAAGGCAGGACGGGGAGGCGGTTAAAAGACTGCTTCCTCTATTTATGTTCTTTAGTTTAACATGTAGTAAAATAGTTGCAGGAAAATATCTCCTTTTGTCGTATAATGACATAAAAGAATAAGAAGGGAGATACTGTTTATGTCAATTAATGATTCGGCACATTTAGTTAATAAAATTTTAAGAATGAACATAGAAGAATATTCAAGCTTAGATGTTAATATTTATATGGTATGTAAAGATAAACAAAAAAGCGAACTTTATTTTTCAAAGAAAATTGAAGCTGAACCTGAATTAGTGGATTTTATTAAAGAAAATATTGTAAATTATTTAAAGGAAATTAGAATTGGTGAAGATTTCTCCTTTCCGATTCAAGAGTATAACAAGGAATTTCAATTAACAGATCATATAGGTGTTTTTAACATTAAAGAGCATGGCCAATCAAATAAAGCTGTGAAAAATATTGATTTATTAAAAAAATCTTTTATTCATGATTCGCTTGAGAAATTATCTAAAACTAAGTTTCAAATTATTTCTATAGCTTTAGGTAAAGAAAAAGTAGATTTCTGCTTTTATAAAGGAATCAAAAAGAATGCTAAAACAAAAAAATTGGCAATGTTTTCTTCAAATGAATTCAAAACAATAAAGCAAGAAATTATTGAATTTGGAGGGAAATTCTCATTTTTTATGGATGAGGGCAATGTCTATATAATTGACCCAAAATATTTTGAATTCGCTTTTGATTATACTGATCATATTTCTGAGATTAGTAAACAAAATATTGAAAAGATAACTTCAATGAGCTTTTTTCCAGATGAAATGACAAAGGAGTATTTTAAAAAAGCTTCTAGTCACCAATTATTAGCAAGGGGGCTTGCTAATATAAAACCTGGAACTATTGAAAATGTAGAAAAACATTTTAATGATAGGGTAGAAGAATTAAGGCAGATAAAATCAAAAAGGGATCAAATTAAAGACGGGAAAGAGAAAGAAGCTTTTATTAAGGGAATAGGAGAATTAGATAAGTTAATTAAATTTATTGACTTTAATAACAAAACAGTTATTTTTGATGATGAAGAAGATCCTAAGCCTTTGTTACACTTTTTTCAAGATAAAATTGTTACTTCATTTTTAACAAAGGAAATAAGGGTGATGATGGCAGTATAAAGGATGAGATAAATTATGTGGGGGAAAACAGAACAGGGATTTTTATGGATTATCTCATATCTACCTGTATTGGTGGTAGCTTTATATAGGTATTTTTTTGAAGAAAAAGTAAAAACGTTAGAAGTTTTTGGTCACACGATTTCTGATGACTTTTTACATCTAATATTTATATCTTTTATAATGCTTTTTTCTGCCGGATTGTATTATTATGTACCAAAAACTATGTTTAAGAAACTAAATAAACAGATGGTTAAAGGAGAAAAAGGGCGTAACGTTATAGTGAAAAAATTCGAAAGACCTAACTTGAATGATTATACTTTTTTTCTATTAACATTAATATTACCTTTAATTACAGTAGACTTTACATCAACTGTTAGCTTTTTGATATGTTTTTCGGTTATTATATTCATAATAATTCTGTTAACAAGAGTAGACTATATTATTGCTTGTCCACTATTTTTCGTTTCGACTTATAAGGTCTGGAAAATAGAACTTTTAGAAACTAGTGAACAAAACGAGGAATATACTATCAATGCTTTTGTAATTACTAATGAAAGTGATTTTTTTGATAAAGAATTTAGAGTAGAAAAATTAATTAGAAATATATACTATTTGACAGAGGCGAGATAATTGAAGAGGGACCGAATTGTTTAAAGCATCCTTTGGGTGCTTTTTTTCTTTTGTTCCAAAACAAACATAAATATCAGGAGGTGCCAGGTGATGTAGCATGGCCGAAAAATATGTCCAAGCGGAGAAAGACTATGTCAAAGGCATGAAATACAAGGACATTGCTGAGAAATATCAGGTGTCACTGAATACCGTAAAGTCATGGAAAAAGAGATATGGCTGGAATCGTGATAGGTGTGCACCCAAAGAAAAAAGTGTGCATACAAAAAAGCGTGGTGCTCCTAAAGGCAATATTAATGCAAAAGGCAATAGAGGAGGAGCTGCACCAAAAAGAAACACGAATGCGGTCACCCATGGTTTCTTCTCTAAGTATCTTCCAGAAGAATCATTAGAAATCATGAACCATATGCAGGAACATTCCCCATCTGATTTAATCTGGGATCAAATACAGATTCAGTATGCTGCCATTATTCGTGCCCAGAGAATTATGTTCGTAGAAAACAAAGACGATATCACAAAGGTCTTAAAAAAGAAAAAAGACTCGGATTCAGCTGAGGAAAGAGAATGGGAGTATCAATTTGCTTGGGATAAGCATGCTAACTTTTTGAATGCTCAGTCCAGGGCAATGGGGGAGCTGCGTTCCCTAATAAAGCAATTTGATGAGATGGCTCACATTCATGATGAGCGCAGGCTGAAACTTGAACTTATGCGGGCAAATATCGAGAAAACGAAAGCTGAAATCAAACAAGAGGGCGGAGATACCAGCAAGGTTGTTATTGTAAATGATAAAGAAGCAATGAGAAAGGCGTTAGAAAATGACGGTCAAAACGATTAATGTCATGGACTTGATGAACGTCAATTTCTATTCCCTCTGGCTTGCTGAACAGTCCCATATAGTCGCTAAAGGCGGCCGTTCCTCCATGAAATCCTCGGTGATTAGTCTAAAGCTTGTGGTCGATTTTTTGGAAGATGACCTGGGCAATGTCGTTTGTTTAAGAAAAGTAGGAAAATATCTTTCTACTTCCATTTACGAGCAGATTAAATGGGCCATTTACATGCTGGGCGTTGAGGATGAGTTTTATTTTGGAAAGTCTCCTCTCATAATTCGTCATAAGGTCACCAATACGGCCTTTTATTTTTACGGTGTTGACGATCCCATGAAGATAAAGTCAGCCAAAATAGCAAAAGGCTATGTCATGGCATTGTGGTATGAAGAAGCTGCTGAATTTGCTGGTGTAGAAGATATTGATATTGTAGAAGATACGTTTATCCGGCAAGAAATAGAGGGAAAAGAGGTTAAGGTTTATTTCTCATACAACCCTCCCAGAAATCCATACAGCTGGATTAATGAGTGGTTGGAAACTAAAGCAGGGGATGATGATTACTTTATCCATCATTCAACGTATCTTGATGATAAAAAGGGATTCTTATCCGAGCAGATGATCCGGAAAATTGAGAAATACAAGGAAAATGATGAGGATTATTGGCGCTGGATGTATGCCGGTGAGGTTATTGGTCTTGGTGACATGGTATATAATATGGCTCATTTTAAAGAGATCGATGAGCTGCCAAAGGATGATGATCTAATTCTTATCGATATAGCCATTGATACAGGGCACCAAGTATCTGCAACAACCTTTCTGGCCTTGGGGTTTACGAAAAAGCGGAATGTAATCCTACTCTATACCTTTTACTATAGCCCGGAAAACAAAGTTGTAAAAAAGGCTCCCAGCGAGCTTTCAAAGGATTTAAAAGAATGGATGGATAAAATCCAACAAACCTATAAACGGCATTTTGATATGCAGACAATTGATTCTGCTGAAGGGGCTTTGCGCAACCAGTTCTTTAAGGACTATGGCATCCGGCTTCATCCGGTAGTGAAGAAAAAGAAAATAGATATGATCGACAACGTCCAGGACCTATTGGCTCAGGGGCGTTTTTTTGTGCTTAAAAAAGCAACCAATGAGATTTTCCTTACCGAACATAAAAAGTACCAATGGGATGCTGATACCTTGCAGAGCGATGATCCGAAGGTCATAAAGATTGATGATCATACATGCGATGCTTTCCAATATTATGTTCAGGATAATTTGAGGAAGCTTGGATTGAAATATTAAGGCGGTGACAACCAATGTTTAAAAACATGCTGGCCCGCATAAGGCAGGTGATGTACAGAATGGGATTGATTAAAGGCATTAAAAAGCTGGCTGATCACAAGGACATCCAGATTAATGAGGATTTCTACAAAGATATAGGAAATTGGAGAGCTCTCTATAAAGGGTATTTTAGCGAGTGGCATGATATCCGATATACAACGATTGCCGGACAGAAAAAACGTCGAATGGCTACCTTGAACATGCCTAAGGTGGTTTCTCAGGAGCTAGCCACTTTAATTTTTAATGAGCGTTGCGAGATAAATATCTCTGACAAGACATTGTCCGAAAACATTCATGATGTCTTTAAGAATAATAACTTCGTTAAGAAATTCCAGGATTACTTAGAATACCAGTTTGCAATGGGTGGCATGGTGATCAAGCCATATGTGGAGGATGAGAAATTAAAGCTTTCCTATTTGACAGCTGATTGTTTTATCCCGATTAGCTGGGACCATAACACCATTCGAGAGGCTGTATTCCTAAATGAATTCTCCAAGAAAGGAAAGAAATACACTCACCTGGAATGGCACCTGTGGGATGGGGAGACCTATCTAATCCGAAATGAAGTCTATGAAAATAATACAGGCGAGGAATTAGGGGTTAAGGTTCCACTGAAACAATTTTTCCCGAACCTTGAAGAGGAGATTAGGATATCCAATTACAAGCGACCGGGTTTTGTCTACTTTAAGCCAAACATAGCCAATAACTTGGATACAGCCAGCCCATTAGGAATTTCCATTTTCGCTAATGCACTTGATACGCTGCATTCCTTGGATATTGCTTTTGACTCCTATCAACGAGAATTTAAGCTTGGGAAAAAGCGCATTTTAGTACCGGATACAGCTATTCAAACAGTTATTGACCCACTAACTGGACAAATGCACCGTTATTTTGATGCTGAAGATGAAGTTTACCAGGCGATGGCTCTTGGCGATATGGATGCCAATAAAATAGCAGACATTTCAGCAACACTCCGGGTCGAGGAACATATTTCAGCGATCAATTCCTTGCTCAATGTCTTGGCTATGCAAATAGGCTTCTCTTCCGGTGCATTCACTTTTGATGGCCAGGGGGTCAAGACAGCAACAGAAGTCGTTTCTGAAAACTCTAAGACCTTCCGGACCAAGCAAAGCCATGAAAACCTTATTGAAGCTGGTATTCAGGAACTAGTGGAATGTATTCTTCAGGTCGCTGAGCTATATCAGTTATTTTCTCGGCCAGAAGGCGAATATGAAGTCACAGTTGCTTTTGATGATTCAATAGCAGAAGACCAAAACGCAGAGATTGCAAAGCAAGTTCAGTTGGTTACCAATCAGCTGACTTCTAAGAAAAAGGCGATTATGAAAATCCATGGTTTTTCAGAAGAAGAAGCCGAGCAGTTACTAAAGGAAATTGCTGAAGAAAATGCAACAGCAACGGCTGAAGCAATTGATTTCTTTGGCATTAACAATAAAAGACAAGAACAGGATGACACCTAATGGAACCACTAAGGCAGCAGCAATTAACAATGCCTGTTATCGAAGTCTTTCTATCCATTGAGGAGGAAATCCTTTTAAACATTGCCAAGATCCTGAAACAAGGAAAAAGCCTGCTGGAAGAAGATGTAGAAAGGTGGCAAACCGAGAAGCTTGGACAATTAGGAAAATTAACACAGCAAAATATAATAACTATAGCAAAATACGCAGAACTTTCGATAGAAAGAGTAACAGCTATGCTTGAAGAAGCTGGCTATGAAGCTGTCACTGATTCAGAAATAGAATTGATCGAAGCTGTTGCTCAAGGAATCTTGCTGCAACCTCCTTTACCTAAAGAAAGCTCTGTTCTTGAAGCGGTATTAGTGTCTTTTCAAAGGCAAGCAAGGGAATCTTTCAACCTGATCAATACAACCATGTTAAATCAGTCTCAGCAAATATATTTAAATATCTTGAATGAAACAACAGGAAAAGTCTTGGCAGGCACAAAGACGCCAAGGCAAGCGCTGGCAGAGACAGCAGCAAGGTGGGCAGAACACGGAGTTACTGCTCTTATTCGAAAAGATGGGGCCAAGATGTCTACCGAAGCCTATGTATCAATGGTTACCAGGTCAATGTCGAACAGTGTTGCCAATGAAATGCAATTTGCTCGAATGGATGAATACGGGGCAGATTTAGTTGAAGTCAGTTCCCATATGGGAGCAAGGCCAAAATGCGCAAAGTATCAGGGGAAGATTTTTTCAAGGTCAGGGAGCAGTAATAAATACCCTCCTCTTTCATCTACTAGCTATGGCGAACCCGATGGACTAATGGGGATCAATTGCCGGCATGTTTTTTATCCCTATATTGAAGGTTTTTCAAAGCGTGTCTATAAGCCTTACCCAGCTCCAGAAAACAGGAAGGTCTATGAGGAAAGCCAGAGGCAGAGGCACTTGGAAAGGGAAATCAGGAAAGCTAAAAGACAATTAGCTGTTGCTGAAGCCATGGGTGAATCTGAAGCCATAGATGCTGCTAAAAAGAAAGTACGGCAGCGACAAGCTAACATGAGAGCATTTATCCATGATACAGGCCGAACAAGGCGATATGAGCGAGAAAAGCCTTATTAATAATAGTGCGTCTTTTTAAAGGTTAGACGCCATAAAGAAACGGAACCTTTTTGCGTGAGGTGTGACACGCTAAAAAACATTAAAAAGGAGATTTAAATAGATGGATTTAAAAGAATTGCTTGGAGAAGAACTTTATAAGCAAGTCATGGAAAAAACAGGAGATAAAAAGATTGCTATTGTTTCTGATGGCAATTGGATCCCTAAAGAAAAATTTAATGAATTGAACGAAAATACCAAGGAACTGAAAAAGCAGTTGAAAGACCGTGATACCCAATTAGCTGAACTTGGCGAAAAGGCTAAAGGTCATGAGGAATTAACAGCCAAGATTAATGAATTAACAGAAGAAAATAAGAAGACTGCAGCTGAATATCAGGAAAAGCTTGATCAGCAGGCTTTTGATTTTGCTCTAAAGTCTGCTTTAACTAGCGTCAAAGCTAAAAATCCTAAGGCGGTTGAGGCTCTATTAAATAAGGAATCTATCAAGTTGGATGGAGATAAGCTCCTAGGCTTGGAAGATCAGTTGAAAGCATTGCAGAAAAGCGATGCTTATTTATTTGAAACAGAGCAGCAGCCAAGTAAGCCAACATTTTCTCATGGCCAGCACCAAACGACTGCAGCGGGTGAGCCTATCACCCTTTTAGATGCATTAAATCAAAGGTTTTCAACAACGAATAATTAAGATTAGGAGATGATTGTTTATGCCAATTACTTTAGAGCAAGCAAAGGTAGGAATGGCAGACCATATTGACCAGCAGGTTATCGATGAATTTCGTCGTGCTTCCTTCCTTTTAGATCGGTTAACATTCGATAATGCTGTTTCACCTGGTACAGGTGGATCAACTTTAACTTACGGTTACACTCGTTTAAAAACTCCTTCAACTGCTGGGTTCCGTGAGATTAACAGCGAATACACAGCAAATGAAGCAGACCGAGAGAATCAATACGTGAATCTTAAAATCTTTGGGGGAGCGTTTAAAATTGACCGTGTAATTCAGGATACCAGTGGTCAAATCAACGAAATGAACTTCCAAATGCAGCAAAAAATTAAAGGGGCTGCCAATCTGTTTCATTACACTGTAATTAATGGAGATTCAGCTGTCGATTCCAAAGCGTTTGATGGGTTAGACAAGGCGCTTACTGGTTCTAATACAGAATTAAACACCGATTCTGTTATTGATCTCTCAGATGAAGCAGGCTTAGAAAGCAAGAAGTTTGCTTTACTAGATGAAATCGATAATTTTCTATCGGAATTAGATGGCCGGCCAACCATGCTGATGGGTAACAGCAAGTTAATCACCAAAATCAAATCGGTTGCCCGCCGGGCTGGTTATGCGACTAAGACAGAGGATGGATTTGGACGCACCGTAACAGGTTATGATGGAATTCCTCTGGTTGATCTTGAATATTTCTATGACGGTACTTCAACGGTTCCTGTTGTTCCGATCGTAAACCGTACGGTTGGTACTGAGCAAACAGGGTTAACAGATCTATATGCTGTTTCTCTTGGAATGGATGGATTCCATGGAGTTTCTCCTACCGGTAATAAAGTGATTCGTACTTTCTTGCCTGACTTCAACTCTCCAGGAGCGGTTAAAACTGGTGAGGTAGAAATGGTGGCTGCTGTTGCCCTTAAAGCTACCCGAAAAGCCGGTGTTCTCCGTAATATTAAAGTTCAATAAAGGAAGGAGCTTTTTTTATGGCTAAAATTAAAAGCCCTAATCCTAATTACAACGGGAATAGCGCTTCCCTTCAATTTGTTAATGGAGAAGCTGAAACCGATAATAAATGGTTGCTGGAGTGGTTTAAGAATAAAGGTTATACGGTTGAGGAATCTAATGAACCTAAAAAGAAGAACTCAGGGAAAACGGAAGCTAAAAAGCCTGAAGGTAAGAAGGTTGAGTAGTCATGCCTTATATTGATCAGGCTTTTTATAATGATATGTACAACGGTACTCCCATGGATGCTGAAACCTTTAACAAGTTAGAATCCAGGGCTTCAGATCTTATTGACATGGTGACTAGTTACAAGCTGTTAGTTGTCGATTTATCCAAGGAACCTACTTTGGTACAAACCAATGTTAAAAAGGCTGTTGCAGCCCAAATTGAATATATGTATTCGGAAGGTGGGAAATTGTCAGTTCATGGCGGTTCCCCTTCTTCAGTTAGTATAGGCGGCTTTAGTTATACAGAAGGATCCAGTGTAAAGAAAGTCTCTGAAATGGCCCTAAGCTATTTAAGGCCAACGGGATTGCTGTATATGGGAGTTGGGGTTAGATGTTAAGAATCAGGCCTATTCCTCGGAATCTATTAATTCATGAAGCTACTTATGAACAGTTCGAAGAAAATGGGCGGTATGGTGAATCCTATTTGCCTGCCGTAACCCTGAAAAACATCAGGATCAACTTTGAAAAAAGTTTTAGCAGGGCAGGGGATACAGAAAGCAAAAGTGTTAAAGCTCTAATGTTCTTTGACCAAAAGAATTCAAGTTCATCAGGCATATTCGAATTCAAGGAAAAATCAAAGGTGACATTCCAGGGCGTAACGATGCAAGTCCAGCGTATCAACCCTATTTATGCCGAAACCCTTCATCATTATGAAGTGGAGCTGATATAGATGATCAGCTTCAATGTTCATTTGGAAATGGATAATATTCAAAGCCAGGTTGAAGAAGCGGTAGATGCCGGGCAGAAACAGTTGGATCAGGAAGTTTTGAAGGGTTCAAACTATTTCATTCCCAAAGAAACAGGGGAACTTGTACGTTCAGGGGTTCGGGCTTCACAAATCGGAAAAGGGAAGATTGTTTGGGATACGCCATATGCCAGAAAGCTTTATTACAACCCACAATATAACTTTTCCAAAGATGCAAACCCAAATGCACAGGGCCTTTGGTTTGAAGCTGCAAAAGCCAGGTTCCTTAGTGATTGGGTACGCATGACACAACAGGCCATAAATCGGCACTTGTAAGAAAGGGGTGGATTTCCCTTATGCCTTCAGATTTCATTGACGATTTGGCAAATCATATAGAACTAAAAATCCCCTTGTTCGACTCCTTGACTGTTGATGTTCTGCCAGTAGATCTGAATGCAATTACAATCAGGCGAACGCCTTCATCACCTATTGGGCGATATTTGGACAGTTCAAGGGAATGGGTAATTGCCTTTCAAATATTGGTGAAGCACCAGAACCAGGTGCAAGCCATTGATACTATAAACGAATTAACCGTCTATCTTGATGAATTAGGCCCAAATACAATTATTCCTACTGATGGTTCCTATCAATTTATCAAGTCAGAGATTTACACAATGCCCTTGCTTGTCGAAAAAGACAGCCGGGGCAGTTTTATCTATTCAGCGCTATTTAACGCCACTATAACGAAGAATTAAAGGAGGGTATTTTGATGGCAGGATTC
Organism: Bacillus sp. NTK034; assembly: GCF_017303275.1. Classification (GTDB taxonomy): domain Bacteria; phylum Bacillota; class Bacilli; order Bacillales; family Cytobacillaceae; genus Cytobacillus. The sequence goes on from NZ_JAFKOJ010000001.1 coordinate 436,589, forward strand.
ACTTTGAATTCAGCACATACCTTTGAGATTGAAACAACTCAGACAACTGATGAAATGACTCAAGTTTGGGCCCGTGTAGCAGCAGGAATCAACACATTTGATCCACAATGGAATGAAGAAATTGACCAAACTCCATATTTAGATGGTGATGGATTCGGCTCATCCGATGTGACGGCTGCACAGCTGGTCATTGCTTTTGAGGGTCATAGGAAATATGGGGATGAAGCACAGGATTTCATTGCCGGACTGCAAACAGAACTGGGTGAGGGACGAAAAACCTTATTCCGTTGGACAGACCCAGAAGGGGATTCATACGAAGGTCCATGTACTGTAGCAAATATTGTAGGTGCTTCAGGTGCGGCCAATGAGAAAAGCACCTTTAGTTTTGAAATTCATTTCAATGGAAAGCCAACCTATACCCCAGCTGCACCATAAATATAAAAAATATTAGAAGAAGGGGGAAATGATATGGCAATTAAAATTAATGTTCAAAAAGCATATGAAGAAGTCGAGATTGCAGACAAAGTTTATGTGATGGATCTCAATGATGAGAAATTGAGGGAGTATGACAAGGTCTTTAGAAAGTTCCGTAAAGAATCCCTGAAAATGAGCGAAAGGGATTATTCAAAAATGACAGATAAAGAACAAAAAGCAGCGGAAAAAGAGAATTACGAAATTATGTTTAGCGTTGTGGAACTTCTTTTGGGTGAAGGATCCTTTGAAAAGGTCTATGCAGATACCGGGAAATCATTGCTTGTTATGGCTGATATAATCATGCAGCTGATGGAAGTAGTCGGAAAGAGAATGCAGGCCTTTAAAAAGAGAGAAAAAGCCTATTACACAGGAAAATAAAGCTTATGAAGCTTACGGAAAGATTTATAGATGAAATAGAATTTCAAGGCCAAATAATCAAGCTTAATCTTGCCTTTGATAATGTTCTACGGGTTTATGAGCTCCTATCTGATGAAACGTTTGATGAAATAGAAAAGCTTGAAATTCTATTTGAAATGCTTGTGAAAAATGCCTATGAATTGGAACTCTCTATTTTGGAGATAAGCCAATTTATAGGCTTTCTTTTTGACGAAATTCTATTTCCTAAGAAACCTGAAAACGGTGGTAAAAGCTATTTTGATTTTGAACAAGATGCTGCCTTTATTTATGCTTCGTTCCTTCAAGATTACAAGATTGATCTTTTTGAAATGCAAGGCAAACTGCATTGGCAGAAGTTCTTGGCATTATTAGATAGCTTATCTGATGATACGAAATTTAAAGAGGTTTTGGCAATTAGAGCGCAGAAAATTCCTGCACCTACTAAATACAACCAGGAAGAACGGAACAGGATTATTGAATTGAAGCGGATCTATATGCTCAAAAATGAAACACCTTCCCTTGAAGAAGCTGATGCAACTTTAACAGCGATAGGTAAAGCGTTAAAGAAATCCTACAAAAAAGGTAGGTGAAAATATGGCTTCGATTGATGGGCGCATTGTCATCAATACAGAAATAAACACAAATAACGTGGAATCAGGGCTTCAGCAGATTGAAAACCGGGTACAAGATGTAGCTGACAGAATGGGATCCATTGGGGAAACCATGTCCAAGGCCGTAACGGTTCCTCTTACTGCAATGGGAGCTGCTGGGATTGCTGCTGCAACTTCCGTTAGTGATGCACAAGCGAAAATAAGAAATAGTTTGGGACTTACCAAAGGAGAGGCTGAAAGACTAACCCAAACAGCCAAAAACATTTATACAGCGGGGTTCGGTGAAAGCCTTGAAGATGTTTCAAACGCCTTGATTCAAACCCGGCAAAATATCAAGGGATTAGATCAAGAAGAACTTGAAACCGTAACAAAATCGGCCATGAACTTGGCTCAAACCTTTGATGCAGATGTAAATGAGGTTACAAGGGCCGGAGGAAACCTGATAAAAGGGTTTGGGATTTCTGCTGAAGAAGCATTTGATCTCATGGCACATGGGGCGCAGAACGGCTTGAACTTCTCTAATGAAATGTTTGATAATCTCAGCGAATATGCGCCTTTGTTTGCTGAAATGGGCTTTTCTGCATCTGAATACTTTCAGCTGTTAGAACAAGGCAGTAAAGCAGGAGTGTATAACCTCGATTACATTAATGATGCAATGAAGGAATTTCAAATCAAAATCAAAGACGGATCCAAATCAACTTCTGATGCTATGGGCCAAATGTCCAAAAGTACACAGAAGGTATGGAAGAATTTCTTAGCAGGTAAGGGTACGGTTAAAGATGTTCACAATGCAGTCATAGCGGAATTAAAAGGAATGGATGATCAGGTTAAAGCTAATGAAATAGGGGTTGGCTTGTACGGAACTAAGTGGGAAGATCTTGAAGCTGATGCCATGTATGCCCTTGGCAATATTAATGGGGGGGTAAAAGGTGTTAAAGGTTCCATGGATGAAATGAACCGGGTAACAGAAGAATCCTTTGGAACCAAGTGGAAGAAATTCACAAGGGAAGCTTTGATTGCCCTAGAGCCTTTAGGGAAAGTTCTTTTAGACTTTGCCATGGCAGTTCTCCCGTATGTCTCCCAAGCAATCCAATTTGTTTCTGATGCCTTTGCAAAAATGGATCCTGTTATGCAGGCAATAACTGTTGGAATCGGACTAATAGCAGCTGCAATAGGCCCGTTTTTAACCGTATTAGGGGCAATGATTGGTCCACTAACAACAGCCTGGCAATGGTTATCTAAAGTAAAGGCGATATTCCCGTTAATCAGAACAGCAATGCTTGCACTCACAGGCCCGGTAGGTATTATTTCGGGAATCGTTGTAGCTTTAGCACTCTTAATCTATGAAAATTGGGATTCTATAAGCAAATGGACGACTGAAAAATGGGGCCAGGTAAAAAACTTCCTTTCTAATATGTGGAGTTTAACCAAGATTTTATTTGAGCAATCTCTAAAGTTCATATCTGATTTCATAGATAAAACTTGGAAAGCTGCCAAAACAGTAACAGAAAATACGTGGAAAGGAATAAAAACATTTTTCTCCAATACTTGGCTGGCCATGAAAAACACTGCAAATAATGTAGCTGATAATATAAGGAGCTATGTTTCTGGAAAATGGCAAGCGTTAAAGGACAAAACAAATGAAATATACAATTCCTTAAAAACCAAAATACAAAATACTTGGAATGAAGCAAAGGGAATTGTCCAAAACACAGCTGAAGCCATACGCAGAACTGCTGTTGAAAAATTTGTTGCTTTAAGACAAGGGGTTCAAGAAAAGCTTTATGAAGTCAAACAGAAGATCATGGACATATGGAATCAGGCCCAAGATTGGCTTGAAGGTGTTGATCTTGAATGGATAGGGCGAAACATCATAAGCGGTCTTATTCGAGGATTGTGGGGCATGTTTGGAAGCCTGATGGACACTGCAAGAAGCATTGCGAAAAGCATTGCAAATAAGATCCAGAGCGCATTAGATATTCATAGTCCTTCAAGGGTAGCCATTGAATTAGGCTCATTCTTTACGGAAGGTTTAGAGGATGGGCTTTTAGCTAGGGCAAAACAACTGATGAAAGCAGCAACTCAAGTAGGAGAAACTGTTGCAATCGGAACAAGGAAACCTTTGCAAGATGCCAGGTTAGACATTTCCAATCAGAAAGTTCATTCTGCACAAACTGCTTCAAGTGCTGCAGCAGGAGTGGTCAATAAAACCATTCAGCTTATTATGCCTAATGTTCGGACTGAAAATGATGCAAGGGGCATTTCTCAAAAACTGGCAAGCTTAGAAAACAGGTCTTTGCGTGTAGGGGGTGTTAATCCATGAGTTGGGGATTTTCCTTCAACGGATTTCATTCAACATCAAAAGGAATAAGGATTACAAATATACAAGGTCGTGACACACTCCCGGAGATCGAAAGCCGAACGGCTCAAGCGCCTTCTGAAAATGGGGTTCATTACTTTGGTTATCGGTTTATGGAGCGCAGAATAACGGTAGAAATAAACCTTTTCGGTGCTTCTCTATTTGATTACAGAAATAAGATAAGGGATTTAGCTGTATGGCTGAATCCCAACAATGGACCACAAGAACTGATTTTTGATGATGAAACTGATAAGAAATATTATGCGGTTGTAACCGAAAATACAGATTTTGAAGGGATCTTTGCAAAGCGAATGGCAGAAATTGAATTCCTTTGCCCGGATCCTTTTGCTTATTCCATAACAGAAAGTTCATCAACGATTTCAAACGACTTTGCAACAATAAATAATACAGGAACGGCAGAATCATTTCCTATTATCACTGTCGATTTTTCGGCTACAGCTACTGAATTAAAGATTGAAAAGAATTATAATGAATTTCTACGGATTGTGCGTAATTTTGTGGCTGGCGATGAAGTTGTGATTGATTGTCAAGTTGGCACAATTACTTATAACGGCACAACAAACTTAATTACTGCACTTGATATTAATTCAGATTTTTTCTCTTTGAATCCAGGAGATACAACTTTAACTGTTACGCCTGCCGGGGTTAGTACAGTAAGCCTTGTTTATGTAAGAAGGTGGCTATAAATGAACAAACTTTTTATACTGGAAGGTCAATCAGAAGGGCTTCTTGCTGTTTTGCAAAACGACAACAGCGGGAAATGCCCTTTTTTTGATGCCGTTCACACAGAACAATTAAATAAAGATCATACATTTGAGTTTTCAGTTCCCGCAGATCATGAAGCGGCTGCACATGTTAAAGAAAACAATCTTGTAGCATTCAAAGACGAAGATGGAGATTTTCAGTTATTCCAGATTTACAAAATCGAGGAAGAACATAATGGAACTGAAATAGTCACAAGGGCTAATGCGGAACATGCTTACTTTGAAATGAATGACGACATAATAGAAGACTTGCGAACTGTTAATGGTACAGCAGACAGTGCCCTGGATGATGCCCTTTCAAATAGCCGGTTCAAAAAAGGAACCGTTGCGGATCTTGGCCTAAGAACAACAAATTTTTACTATGAATCTGCCATTTCTTCAATTCAGAAGATAATCAGTACATGGGGCGGGGAACTAAAGAAACGCATAAACTTTGACGGTTCAGCCATTACAGGGCGTTTTGTGGATCTCCTTGCAAGGCGGGGAGCTGATACTGGGAAGCGGTTTGAATTCACAAAAGATCTGGTTTCCATTAAAAGAACTGTGGATACTTCTAACCTTAAAACGGCACTTTATGGGCGGGGAAAAGGTGAGGAAACAGAAGCAGGAGGATATACAAGGCGCATTGACTTTGCGGATGTAGTTTGGAATGGTTCAGGCCTTGATCCTGTTGATAAGCCTTTAGGCCAAAAGTGGGTTGGGGATCCGGTAGCCCTTGAACGATTTGGGCGCATTGATCCAGACACAGGGAAGAAAATACACAGGTTCGGAATCTTTGAAGATGGAGAAGAAACGGATTCAGAAGCTTTATTGGATAAAACATGGGATGCCCTTCAAGGCACAAATACACCAAGGATCACTTATGAAATGAACGTTCTGGACTTGGAGCAGGTTGCCGGGCTTTCCCATGAAAAAGTTAGACTAGGCGATACTGTTTTTGTCGTTGATAAAGAATTCACTCCTGAATTAAGGGTTGAATCCAGAGTTATAGAAATCAAACAGGATTTAGTAAATCCTGAAAACACTGAAATAATCCTTGGGAACTTCCTTCCCTTGTTTACTGATCTTGCTTCAAGGCTGAAAAACATTGAAAGTAAGGTCGATGGAAGAACCGGGGTTTGGGATAATCCCGGAGAAATTGGCCCTATTGATGATACTGATTTTGCGGATATACTCCCTGCAAAACCAAATATAACGGCTTCAGGAGCCTTTTCAAAAGTCATTATTGAATGGGATGCCGATTTAAGTAGCTATGTAAAAGAGTATGAAGTTTACGTTTCAACAGTTCCTAACTTCACACCTGACATATCAAATCTTGTGGCCAGGGCAACGACAAGCGTATTTGTTTATGAAGGTGAGCCAAATCAGCAATATTACATCAGGGTTAGAGGGATGAACAGGGCGGGAACTGCCGGGCCGTTTTCTGATCAAAAAACAGCCACAACAGCAAGAATTGTTGCAGGAGATATAACTCCCCAAGTGATAACAAATGATCTCATTGCGTTAAATGCCAATATTGACGGGGCGAAAATGGCTGATGCTTCAATAGGCAGGGCCAAGATCGGCAGCGTGAATGCTGACGTTATCGACACAGGCATTTTAAACGCAGCAAGAATTGATGTTAGGGCGCAGCTAGGGGCCAACATTTCAACTGTTGAGGAAGGGCTTTATGGTAATATGAGACCTGTTACCCTTAACGGGGAAAAGTGGTTCCAATGGAGCGTTTTAAATGATTGGGTTTATCTCATGGAAGATACGGATGAAACCCAATATAACAGGCCTGTTCCTGAGGATGGGGATGAAATTGCCTTTGATTTCTTGCTATATGCACAAAACTCAGGCACAGCGCCTTCCTTGACTATGGGAATAAGGGTTTACTTTGAAGATGGAACTTCATATATAGACACCTTCTTCCTGCATAGCATTGTGGCTGTTCCTGCCAATACTGTTACAAGGGTGCGGTTCTCAAGGGTTATTCCTCAAAATGCTTATTCAGGAAAAAAACCTACTTATTGGGAGTGCTATTTTTACAGCAATACATCAGCGACAAAACTTTATGTAAGGGATACAGATGTAAGGATCAGGATCCGGGGCAATCTCATTGTGCAAGGTGATATTGAAGCAAAAAACCTTAAAGCTTGGGAAGGTTTGAACATCAATGACCAATTTATTGTTGATGCAAACGGAAATGTGTCATTTTCAGGAACCCTTGAAGCCGGGATTTCAATTAATTCCCCAACAATCAATTCAGGGAATATAAACCTTATCGGAACAACTGCCCAAATATATTGCGCAGATGTTTCAGGGGATCCAAGCCAAAGGGCTGTTATAAATGACGGTCTTTTTATGCAATCCCGTTACCCTGTGCCGGGAGATTATAACCAACGAATAGAAACCTCTATATATAACGGTTTTATCAGTTCTGAAGTATCTCTGCCACTTGTGAGCACATTAAGATCGGGAAATGATTTAAGCAAACTTCCTTATGAATACAAATACAACGCAGCAAGAACAAGTATGACAAACGGGGTTATTCAATCAGGCTTTACTGATTTTGACGGGCACGAATACGACATGATGCCGTTGCTTGATGGGTCAACACCTGTTTTCACAACGGCATACCCGCAATACATCTATGCTGATCGTGTCGGAATCGGTACACATGACACTCAGGATCCAGAAGCCGGGCTTTTGCTTGATATTCGTGGACATGATGATTTGTCAATTAAAGAAGCTATGATTTCAGCTCAAGACGGAATGCACTTCAGACTTATTGGAAGCAACAAAAAATATATTTATCTCCATAACAAAACCGTTATAGATTCCGGTTCTGATGCGCTTCAATTGGTGGGGGGATCTCAGAATCATGTATACATCGAGTTTTTCAAAGGAACTCATGTATCGAGAAGTGGTTGGTTTGGATTCGGAAGCTTAAATAACAACAATTTGACCATTTCCAACGAAATCGGCAGGGTTTTTATCAGTACTTCTGACGGTGGGAGCGCTGAGTTTATGGGCCTTGGCAGTCATGATGGAATGAGAATGGCAAGCGGGGCTGTTTTAAAATGGCTTTCATCTTCAAGCACCATTCAGGTAAGGAATAACTCTGATAGCGCATATGGAACTATGCAGGCCATTATTTCTGATGCTTCTGATAGGCGGTTAAAAAGAAACATTAATCCTTATGAAGAATCAGCATTGGAAAAAGTACTTGTTACTCCTATTTATACTTACAACATGATAGGTCATGAGGATTCTAAACTTTTCATGGGTATGATTGCCGATGAAGCCCCAGAAGATATTGTTATAAAAGGGGAAACACCTGATATACCTGACGGAATCAATCTATATCAAATGTCTTCTATGCTTTGGAAAGCTGTTCAGGAAATCAACGAAAAATTGTTAGGTGCTTTTGCTGAGATTGAAGAATTAAGACTGAAACTTGAAAGGAAGGATATTCAATGAGCGAACAGAAACAAACAATTTCTATAGACCCCTATTTTCAAAGTGAACTTGGAAAACTAAAATACGAAAATATCATCTTGAAGGCACAACATGATAATTTGGTTTCTCAAAATAAAGAATTGCAGCAGAAAATCCAGGAACTTGAAAATAAACTAATTGAATTAAAGGTTTCAGATGGTATAAAAGAACCTAAGATTTAAGGGTTCTTTTTATTACCTTCAAAGGAGGTATTGTAAGTGACATATGAGGCGGAAACAATGGATTTATGGAAGACATCTGTAAAGAAAGACATTGAAGAAATGAAAGGTGATATTCGCCGGCTACAGGATAAAACACTCTTACAAGACCAAATAATCCAGAACATCCAAGGTGACCTAAAGGAAATTAAAGAAGATACTAAATGGCTAAAAAGAACAATTACAAATGCCATTATTATGTCCGTTTTCACTGCTATAATCAGCGGCGGTATTGCAGTTATCTTTACAGTGTTTAAAGGGTAGAGAAATAAATTACTTTGTAGAAGAACTATTAAAGCAAAATGGAGATAGTTGCCGTTACTTGATACAGAAGGTTTTCATTTACTACCTTATAGAGTGCTCAATGTGGAAAAGAATATAAATTTTAGCCACTTAAGTCCATGAAGCTGGACAAGCACAAGATATCCTTATAAGGAGGGTGGTTATCTTGAAGGAGCCGGTTAATGAAAATTTATACGACAAAGAAATTGCAGAAATAAAAGGGGATCTTAGAAATATTGAGAATCGGGTGAACAATCTTGAAAAAATTACAACTCGACAGGATCAACAAATTATTTCAATAAATGAAAAGCTAAATAAAATTGACGAAAATACAACATGGATAAAAAGAACAATTACAGCAGCCATTATCACAGCAATCAGTACTGGAATCATTGGGGGAGCAATTGCTATTTTTTATAATGTTTTAAGAGGGGGACAATGACATGATCAACTGGAAGATTCGCTTTAAAAATCCTGTATTTCTAGCACAGTTATTTCTAGCTTTTTTTGCACCAATATTAGGATACTATGGCTTAACCGCACAGGACCTCACTACGTGGGGTTCTGTTTTTAATTTGCTAGTAGGAGCTTTTTCTAATCCATATGTTTTATTGCTGATAGTGGTCAGTGTGTGGAATGCCTTGAATGATCCTACAACGAAAGGAATCGAGGATAGTCAACAAGCTAAACGCTATCAATGGCCAAAATAAGCTGCCAGTTTGGGTGGCTATTCTTATTTCTTGAGGGGGTGATTGGTATGTGAGAAGGAGGGCAGTAGTACAAGCAGTTAATAGATTTGTGAATAAAAATATTATTAGAGGTGATTAAATATGGTCAAACTTTTTATTGATCCAGGTCACGGCGGCACAGATCCAGGTGCGGTAGGAAATGGTCTTCAGGAAAAGAATTTAACACTTCAAATCGCCACACGTATAAAAGATATTTTAACCCTTGAATATGATAATGTTTCCATCCGCATGAGCCGAACTGGTGACCAAACAGTATCTTTATCTGAGCGTACAAATGCTGCTAATGCATGGGGAGCTGATTTCTTTTTGTCAGTCCATATTAACGCTGGTGGAGGAACAGGATATGAAGATTATGTTTATCCAGGAGTCGGGGCACCAACAACAACATACCAAAATAATATCCATGCTGAAGTAATTAAGCTGGCTGACTTTAATGATCGTGGAAAAAAGCAGGCAAACTTCCATGTTCTAAGGGAAACGAACATGCCTGCCCTATTAACTGAAAATGGGTTTATCGATAATGCTAATGATGCAGCTAAGTTAAAATCAGCCACTTTTATCGAAAATCTTGCCCGCGGTCATGTCAATGGAATTGTAAGAAGCTTTAATCTTCCTAAGAAGAACTCAGCAGTTTATCACACTGTTGTGTCTGGTGATACTGTTTATTCACTGAGCAGAACTTACGGAAGCACTATGAAACAAATTAAAGATTGGAACAACCTTGATGATAATTACACCATTTATGTAGGACAAGTACTTCGAGTGAAGTAATGTATAAAGCCCTTCTCAATCGAGAGGGGCTTCTTAATCAAATGGAAATTTTGATAAAAGGAATTCATAATACATTGAAGCTTTTAGATTGGGAACAATATTATACAAGTTCATTCAAAGGAAGTGAGTCTATTGAGATTTTCTAAAACAACAGGCAACATTACATATTTAGGATATTCTGCGATAATTTTAACAACAATATATACCATCATTATTACAGTTTTAGGTCTTAAAACCATGCAGATGGTAAAGTGCATTTATGAAACTCAAAAAAGGAATAAATAGGATAAGTATTTGATACATGAGGTGATTTTGTGGAAGAGAATAAATTAAAACTCACATCTTCCGAGATAGGTACACTATGGGGAGAATATGTGAATGGTACATTGGTAGACGTGGTAAATCGATATATGGTCACTATTATTGACGATGAAACAATAAAAAACATTTTTGAGGATGCTATTAATACATTTGAAAAACAGAAGAATCAAGTCGTAACCTTTTTGGAGAAAGAGGGGTTCCCAATACCAATAGGATTTACTGAATCTGACCTCTATGAAGGCAAACAAAGATTGTTCACTGATATTTTTTGCTTGAATTATTTACATATCATGACGTTACATGGATTGCTAGGACACAGCACTGCATTAGGTGTTTCCGTTAGAAAAGACTTAAGGGACTTTTATGATTCTTGTGATACCGATGCAAAAATAATGTATCATCGAACAATTGAGTTATTGCTTGAGAAAGGAAACTTCCAAAGAGATCCTTTGTTTTATCCTGCTAAAAACCTTGAATATGTAACAAGCCAAGATTTTACTGATGGATATTTCGGAAAGGGCAGAAAATTAGCCTCTACAGAAATCATTAGCATTTCATTAAATCTTAAAAAAAGCATTATGGCTAAAACCCTTTCTATCGCTTTCAGTCAAGTTGCTCAATCGAAAGATGTTAGGAAGTTTTTAACCGATTCAGAGAAAACAGCTGATGCCCAAATAAAAACATTTTCAAAGATCATGCAAGGAGATAATTTACCCGTTCCGAAATCTTGGGAAACAGAAGTGACAACTTCAACGGATTCTCCTTTCTCCGATAAGCTAATGCTGTATCACATAGGATTCCTATATCAAGCTTCTCAAAACTACCATGGGGCAGGACTAGCTTCGGCTATGCGAACAGACCTTGTAACTACTTATGAAGCCACAATTCTCAAAAATCTCATGGTTACAAAGAAATGGTTTGATCTTATGGTTAAGAATAAATGGTTAGAACAGCCGCCACTTGCTCCAAATAGAAGTGAATTAGCAAAAGAAGTATAAATATAAAGGCCCTTCTCAATCGAGAGGGGCGTTAATTTCAGTGCCTTATAACATGATTAAATTGGCTAAACCACTTTTGGTTCCTCTTGACAACAGCCTCAAATTTCCCTCTATCTTCAATCTCACCCGGCGGCAGATAATTACAATCTGCATGTATGATCCCTTTAAAGGTACCATCCATTACTACATCTACACCCACCATAAATTCTTCCATACAAACATGGCAATGCGGATTAATGTTATTTTTGGTTTTCAATTTTATCCCTCCCTTCAGCTAAACAATTCAGCTAATAGGAGAAAAGTCCTTGTGTCTAATTTGTGAAAAATTTCAAATAATATCAATGTTTTAACCCAAGTTTCAATGTTGCGTATAAATTCTTCCCAGAAACAAAAACTAAAAGAAATGATTAAAGGGTAGGTCACAAATGAAAAGCAAAAATGACTTCCTAGATTATCAGGAAATAAGAACCGTGCTTAATGACTCGCCAGATTTGATGTGTAGAAAAATGGAATTGGGAAGGCAAACTATTCAAATCGTTTTTATGAAGAATTTAATTAATCAGGAAGTCCTAAATGAATATGTTATTAAATACATGCAAACAATTCCAGAAAAACACTTAAATTACACTTATTTGGTTAATAACATACCAATTGAGGAAATAAAAACTGAAATCGAAAAGAATGAGTTCATCTCATCTCTTTTAAAAGGATTTTCTTATATTTATTTCTTAAATGAGAAAAAAGGTTTTATGGTAAATTGCAATAATACTCTTGAAAGATCAATTGAGAAGGCAGAAACAGAATCATTAGTATATGGACCTAAGATATCCTTTACAGAGTCATTATCATCAAATATCAAGATTATCAGGCAAAACCTTAATGATTATAATTTGTGTACTGATAGCTTAACAATTGGGGAACGTGTTAAGAAGGAAGTAAGAATCGTATATATAAAAGATATAGCAAATGATGAAACACTAAATAACCTTAAAGAAAGATTAGAAAAAATAAAACCAGATAATATTAATGACAGTTCAGTTTTAGCGCAATGCCTAGAAGACGATCACTATACATTTTTTCCGCAGCTTCTATTAACAGAATTACCCGATCGATTTATTTACTCGATTTTGAACGGAAGAATTGGTGTATTTATGGATGGCAGTCCAGTAGCTATTATTGGGCCAGCTAACTTTTTTTCGTTCTTTGAATCAACAGAAGATATCTATTTAAGATGGTCGCTAAGTACATTTATACGATTTACTCGAATTTTTGCTATGATAGTATCTTTATTTTTAACTGCATTCTATGTAGCTACAATGACCTATCATTTTGAACTGATACCTTCTAAATTGTTGATTATAATAGGACAATCGCGCTCACAAGTTCCTTTTCCACCTTTATTAGAAGCTCTTTTACTTGAATTATTAATTGAATTACTTAGAGAAGCTGGTGCACGACTCCCTTCTAAAGTAGGTCAAACAATGGGGATTGTTGGAGGAATTGTTGTAGGCCAAGCTACAGTTGAGGCAGGTTTAACAAGTAATATTTTAATTATTATAGTTGCCTTCAGTGCACTAGGGGCTTTTCTGGCTCCTATTTATGAAATGGGTACTGCGATTCGAATAGCAAGATTTCCATGTATTATTTTGGCTGGTTTATGGGGTTTGAATGGGATTATGATTAGTGTTTGTATACTAATGGTTCATTTGTTAAAGCTTACGTCTTTAAATAAGCCCTATCTTGCGCCATTATATCCGTTCAGAAAGGAGGATTTAAAATACTTTCTATTTCGGCTCCCCCACCATTTTTATACCAAACGCCCTGTAGTCAATCGCACAAAAGATACAATTCGAATAAGGGAGAGGTAATAAAAAGTTCAAATTCACATGAAATTTGAGGTGGAAAATGAAGTCAAATGCCATTGTCAATGCCTTTATGGCCTTTTTTATTATACACACATCTCAATTTGGTATGGGTATCCTTGGAGCTCCAAGGATCGTGTATTTAGAATCTAAGAAAGATGCCTGGATTTCGGTTTTACTGTCTGGTATAGCTATTAGCTTTATAACTTGGATAATGATATCCATACTTAAACAGAATGAAAATCGTACGCTATTTGAAATACATGAAAATTTATTTGGACGTATTTTTGGCAGCCTCATTAATGTCGTAATTGTCGTTTACTTTATGGCAGTTCATTATTCAATCACCATAAGTTATGTTGAACTATCACTTACGTGGGGTTATGAAGGTCTCTATGAATGGGTCGGTGTTCTATCATTAGTTTTGATAACAATTTATGGTGTGTCTGGCGGATTCAGAGTTGTTGCTGGTATTTGTTTTTTATCTTTTATTATTGTCATATGGATGTTATTCGTATTGTATCAACCTCTTCAAAGTTTAAATCTCGATAGAATATTACCCATTTTATCGACTAGTCCGACTGAAATTATGAATGGAGTCTACAAAAGTAGCTATACAATGTTGGGCTTCGAGGCGTTACTTTTTCTTTTTCCATTTTTCAAGGAGAAAAATAAAGTTCACTTATATAGTCAACTGGCAATATGGTTTACAACATTTCTTGTTTTAATCATTACCATTTTCTCTATATTGTTTTTTAGCTCAAAAGAATTAGAGGTAAATATCTGGCCATTTGTCAGCATTATCAGTACTATGCGTTTTCCGTTTATTGAGCGCTTTGAATTTTTAGTAGTTTCAATATGGATAATCGTAATTTTTCCTAACTTGTGTATATCGTTATTTTTATCTTCCAATGGTGTTAAACAGATTTTTCGCATAAAGCAGAAATATGGAATATGGATAATTTCAATTATCATTTTTATCTGCAGTTTTTTTATCACCAAAAGAGTTGATAATGATTATTTTATAGATAAAGTTGCTCAAATTGGATTTTATTTATGGTTTGTATACCCTGTAGTTTTATATGGCATCATTACCATTAAATCAAAAATCGTTGGTCGTTCATAAGGGGAGTTGAAATAATGAAATTAAGATTCTTTATTTTTGTTTGTACCCTTATCTGTACTTCATGTGTCCCTCCAAGCAAAATAATCGAGATGCAGGGTATTTCAACTATTCTTGGTTTTGACTTACTGGATGATGAGACTTACAAAGGCACAATAAGTCTTTTGCAATTTGACGGTTCACAGGGAAAGACAAGTACTACCATTTCTGCTGAGGGTTCTACCAGTAAAGAAATTCGACAAAGGCTGGAGCAGCAAACAAGTCATGACATTTCCTCTGGACAATTAAGAACCATCTTATTTGATAAAAAAATGGCTGAGGAAGGGATATTTTCATTTCTTGATACGATGCTAAGAGACACCAGCATAAATCCCCTCATATTCTTAGCGATCACAGACAAATCGGAGGAAACGATAAATAGTAAAGAATATGAAGAGTTTCCTGAAATGGGTTCCTATATGTATCAGTTACTGGACAAACATGAGAAAAAAGAAATGTTAATAAACTCTAACTTGCATGACTTTGTTTCCGCATTATATGAGAGTGGCATTGATCCTACGCTGCCTATTATAAAAAATATTAAAGGTGAAGCACCTTTTATAGAAGCAGTAGCATTATTCAGGGATGATAAAATGGTTGGTTCTATTTCTTTAATCAAAACCTTCTACATAAAATTATTCACTAACAAAAATGCTTTCTTAGGGGATTTAACCTTAACGATACCTTCTGATAAATTAGAGAAAACTGGAGTACTTATCTCTGAGAATGCAGAAAATGAAAAGTATAAAATTACCTTACACCCTATCAATTATCACGGGAAAATTGAGGTAGTTAATAATGAAATAGTAAACTTAAACGCGTCTATTTCAGTTTCAATATTAGAAACTCAGCCATCCGCTTCCATAATTGATAAAGAATCAACAAGAAAATTAGAGCGCTTGATTGGTGAAGAACTTAAAAATGAATTCGAGAAAATTCTTGAGGAATTAAAAATCTTAGAAACAGATCCCATAGGAATTGGAAGAAAAATAAAAAGTTTAAGGAAATATTCTCATTTAAGCAATGGAGAATTAAGTGAGAAGTATTCTGCACTAAAGATAAAGCCAAATATAACTGTAGAAATTAAGCGGCCTGGAGCAGTTAATTAGGAAAAAATTTCGTTCCGACCCCAAACCGACCCCAAACTTGGAATTCAAAGGTTTATGACTACTCAAATTGAATAAAATAAAAAAAGCAAAACCCTTCATATAAAAGGGTTTTGCGCTTTTCTTTTGTAGCGTCCCAGGCGAGATTCGAACTCACGACCTACAGCTTAGGAGGCTGTCGCTCTATCCAGCTGAGCTACTGGGACAAAAAAATATAACACAGTTACTTATTATAATCCAATAATCAAAAATGGTCAATGGTTATGACTAAAGTAAAAAACCGGCCAGTAATCCATGACCGGTTTCTGCTCTAACTTGTAAGTTTTTTACGATAAAATCTGGCATATGCCCTTGATCTATCTTTAAGCTTCTTTAGCTGTGACGTTTTCAGTTCTATAATTGGCTGTGCAAATGAAGTAATCAGTTTGCTTGAGAGAAGCAAAGTAAGCAGCAGCGATATTCCGGCAAGCAGCAGGAAGTTTTCCGGTTTGTTAAAAAAGCCCTGTACATCACTTTCCCTGAATACTCGTACAAAGAAACCGTGGAGCAGATAGACATAAAGTGTATTTTTTCCTAAATTAGTAAAGAAATATTGTTTACGGGGCACAAAAGCAAAGAAGCTAAATACCATTATCAAACTTAGGACATAAAAGCCCAATCTCGTAAAGACTGCCCCAATCGAAGCTGTCCCCATTTCAGTATATGGTTTTGAGCCAAGCAGCCATTTATAATCCACTTCAGGATAGAGATAAAAGCCTGCAAAGACTACAGCAAAAATAGCTAATGCACTAATTCTGAACTTTGGCTGGAATAGCGCATAAAAATGCTCCTTCTTTAAATAATACCCCATTAGGAATAAAGGAAAGAACACAAATGTTCTGGATAAGCTTAAATAGTTTGAAATCCAATCGGCATATCCGACGGCAAGCCCAATGATAAAAGCAGCAGCCAGGGAATATACAGGTTTATACTTTGCAAAGAATAGAAGCATGATATTCCAGAAGAACATGCTGATCAGGAACCATAAAGACCAATGCGGGTTAAAAGGATCCAACTCAAATGTGCCTTTATTATATAAAAAATAATAGAAAATCGAATAAATAACCTGAAAAATAATATATGGCAGTATGAGCTTTTTTGCAATTTTCTTTATATACCCTTTTTTATAAAAGCCTTTTGCAAAAAAACCGGAAACCAGTATAAAAGCTGGCATATGGAACGTGTAGATTACCTTATATAAAGTATAGATTGTTTCATTATCTTCAATAAAAGAGCGGAGTAAATGTCCAAAAACGACAAAGAAGATCAAGATGAACTTCATGTTGTCGAAGTAAAAGTCACGTTGTTTCATAAGTCCTCCTCTATTAAAGACCCCCAAAAATTCTCTTTCTTTCTTTACCCACTTTAACATGAAGCAAACTTCTTTTCTCGTGTAAATAGAAGGTTTAATTTACAGATAAAGTAAAATGGTTGACCGTCGAAATTTCTGTCATACTATCTATAAATTCCTGTTATACAAAGAATGTTTGCTTGTTAGCTCATATATTATATGGCTTGAATGGCTTCTTGTAAATCTGTTTCAAATCTCAATTGTGAAAATTCATTTTTGTCGCAGATAAAAGGGAGTAGTT
This sequence comes from Bacillus sp. NTK034, assembly GCF_017303275.1. GTDB lineage: Bacteria > Bacillota > Bacilli > Bacillales > Cytobacillaceae > Cytobacillus. Next base: position 453,797 of record NZ_JAFKOJ010000001.1, read on the forward strand.
CGATTAGTATGTCATAGCTGACGATTTAGTGAGACAATCAGGGTTTTAAAGAGAAGATTCTTAAATGGAAAATGTGCAGGGAAGGCTGTATTAAAATGAAAAATTGGAAAAATAATCTTCAAATGTCTTTTTTGTTCTATTATAATGAATTGAAAGAATAGTAAAAAAGAATTAGAAACAAACTAGTTCAATTGTTCGCATCTGGTTAAATCACAAAGGGGGAAGCAATGTTGAAAGGGGTAAGAAAATTTATACCGGGCAAGAAGGAAAGAAAAGAATCGTCCAAGCCAATAAAGCTTAGCATAGCCAAGTATTTAAACAAAATGGCCAGCACTAGATGGTGGAAGAACCTGAAGCTTGGCCAGAAATATGGGGTTGCGCTTTTTGTGACCATTGGGCTATTCACGGTTTCCACCGTTCTTACTTTCTTCTTGCTGACAATTGCCAATTCAAAACTGGAGATAGTTAAGGATTCTGGGGAAAAGGCCATTAAGATTACTGAATCAGCGGCCACTTTTCATCATAAAGGGAGCACGATTGGAAACTTTATCATTGACTCCAACCCAAAACATTTAAAAACATTCGATGAGCTGACAGAGGATTTTAATAATTTGAAAGAGGAAATTTCTCCAGAACTGAGCGATTCAAAATTAAAAGCCCTTTTTAGACAAATTGATGAAAATGATCAAAAAATCACCAGTTTATTTCATGATGTCATTGAGCCAGAAGTGAAACTCCAGCATGCAAGAGAATATAGGCTGGGAAAATTGCAGGCCGATAATATCATTTCTGAAACGGTCGATAAATTAAATACTCTCAGCAGCATGATAAAAGAGGATCAGCAAAAGGCTGTGACTTCTGCTAAATCTGGCCTTATCCTTACTTTAATAGTACTTGGCATTTCAATCATCATTTCTGCTATCCTGGGAATCGTAAGTATCCTTTTTATAGGACGTATTATTTCTAAAAAGCTGACTGCCATTGTACAATTCTCAAATGATATTGCAGGAGGAAACCTCAATGCAGATTCGGTGGAGTATGAGGGTGATGATGAAGTAGCCCAGCTTAGCAGAGCCATGAATTCCATGAAAATAAAACTGAAGACCATGATTCAGGAAATTAATGCAGTTTCTGGGTATGTGACAGAAAGAAGCGGAGAACTGAATATTGCTGCAAATGAAGTGAAAGCAGCAAGTCAGCAGGTTGCTTCAACGATGCAGGAACTATCCGGAGGCGCTGAGGATCAGGCGGGCTCTGCAACACGTTTATCTTTAATGATGGACGAGTACCTGGAAAAAGTGAAGGAAGCTTCATACAGCGGTAATGAAATAAAGAGTGCTTCCACAGAGGTGCTATCGCTCACTGAGAATGGAAACAAGCTAATGAAGGAATCCCAGGAACAAATGGGATTAATTAACCAGATAATGAAGTCATCAGTGGACAAGGTAAATGGACTCGATGATCAGACAAAGCAAATATCCAGATTAGTTAAGGTAATAAAGGAAATTGCAGACCAGACTAACCTGCTGGCATTAAATGCAGCCATTGAAGCAGCCAGAGCAGGTGAGCATGGAAGAGGTTTTGCAGTTGTGGCAGATGAGGTGAGGAAACTGGCTGAGCAGGTATCATTCTCGGTTTCAGATATCACTAGAATTGTCGTGGGCATTCAAGCAGAGTCAAACAGTGTGGCCACGTCGCTTCAAACAGGCTATGTTCAAGTTGAAAAGGGAACTGAGCAAATTCAATTGACGGGGCAAACATTCCAGAATATTTATGAGGCAGTTAACTCAATGTCAACTAATGTCAGTGACATTTCCCGCAGCCTTGAGCAGGTCTCCATTAATTCCTCCCATATGAACCAGTCCATTGGCAGTATTGCCGCAGTATCTGAGGAATCTGCTGCAGGCATCGAACAAACGAGTGCATCAATGGCTCAGACTAACCATTCAATGGAGGAAATCTCAGACAATGCACAGTCCTTGTCGGAATTGGCAGAACAATTAAATGAGATGATTGCAAAATTCAAATTGTAAATTCCAGGCATACTCTTGACAGGGTATGCCTTTTCTTCTCCCCCAGAACCCTTTGATATGAAAAATTAATAGGACAGTTTTCTCAGAGATTTAAAGGTTTTAGTCAGATCTTGTAGAAATATTTAATTAATTGCATATCCCAATAGGAGGAAATAGAGTGGTCATTATGAATCAGGAAATCAGGAAACTCTATGCCAGGATTGAGACTTTGGAAAAGGAAAATAATATTTTGGCCAATGATAATTCACCTAAATATAATATATTCTCACGCTCGAAAGATGGAATTATAATTTTTGATAGCCAGGAGAGAATTGTGGATGTCAATCCATCATTTGCTGAAAGCTTAAAAATGGATAAACAATATCTGCTCGGCAGGAATTTGTCTGATATCGTGCCGAAAAATAGGCATTTCAAGCTTGAAAAGCAAAGGGAACTGTTGAAGAGGAAGGAAAGTGTCAGGGGCATTCTTCCTATTTATAACGGCAGAACGATAATAGAGTTTGATTTTACTACCAGCATCCTTAATGAGGGCAGTCTTTATATGTGTATATTAAGAGATGTAACGAGTAAGCGGCTCCTGGAACGGAAAGTGAAAAAGAATGAAGAGCTGTATGCGGACCTATTTACCGAAGCTCTGGATGGGATCATTTTTTGGGGTGGAGATGGCGAAATCATCGATGCGAATGAAGCTGCTTGCCGAATTTTTGAATGCACTCATGACGAGCTTCTCAAAAAAAAGATAAAAGATTTTGTATATGAAAAATCGGAAAGATACAGAAGCATTGTTAAAGAGATGTTCGTTAAGGGAAGCATACGGGATGAGCTAGTTTTTCTTATGCCAAATGGCCAGTTCAAATCTTTGGAGTTTACAGTGAAATTAAACTCCGTTGAAGGCTACCATATGACTATCTTCAGAAATGTCAGTGAGCGTCATGCCATGGAGAAAAGCTTGAGGGAAAGCGAACAAAAATTCCGCATGATATTTGAAGGTGCCCTTGAAGGTATTCTTCTTTGGAACGACCAGTTTGAAATAGTCGATATTAATCAATCAGGTCAGAGATTGCTTCAAATGACAAAAGAGGAGCTTATCGGTGTATCGCTGCATAGTATTTTGAATGACTGCAATATAACCGATGATGAATTAAAGGAGCAAATAAAAAACATACATTCAGCGGGGCAATCAGACGGTAACCTTTCCATTACTCTGAAATCAGGCAGAAAGAAGTTCTTTGAGTTTTCCAACAAGCTGAATATTTTTTCTAATATCAGTATGACAACATTTAAAGACATAACTGAGAAGCTGGAAATGGAAGAACAGCTTCGGAAATCAGACACTTTGAATGTCATTGGAGAATTGGCAGCAGGAATTGCCCACGAGATCAGAAACCCAATGACAGCTCTTAAAGGCTTTATACAGCTGCTGGAGGGCAGTGTGAAGGAAGATCATTCTATGTATTTCAATGTGATTACCACTGAGCTTAGCAGGATAGATTCAATTATTAATGAATTTCTCATACTCGCTAAGCCTCAAGCTGTCAAATTTGTGGAAAAAGACATATCTCAAATCATGAAGGAAACAGTCGATCTCCTGAGTGCTCAGGCTGTGCTGCATAATGTTCAATTCAGGACTTATTATGAAAAGAAATTGCCCAATGTTTTCTGTGAATCCAATCAAATGAAAAAGGTCTTTATCAATATAATAAAAAATGCGATTGAAGTCATGCCTAAAGGTGGATATATTACTGTATCCATTCAGAAGGGGTTAAATAATAAAGTTCACATATCCATTAGGGACGAAGGAACAGGAATTCCCGCGCATAAAATAAAAAAGCTTGGTGAACCTTTCTATACTACAAAGGAAAGAGGCACTGGACTTGGTTTAATGGTTACTTATAAAATTATTGAAGAACATAAGGGAACAATTGAAGTGGAAAGCAAATTGGGGGAAGGAACTGTATTCCACATCTATTTGCCCTATATTTTAAAGGCGGGAATGAAATGACAGTAAGAATTTATTCTAAAAAAAACACACCGGCAGGAGACATTTACATTGTCATTGAAAAGGGGATCCTTTCGGCATTATACATGGGGAAAGAAGATTTTCTCGAAGGGGAAGAAGTTTTACCATTGCAATTTGATCCCTCCGATCCTTTAATCAAAAAGTGTTCGATCCAGCTTGGGGAATACTTTGATGGGCAAAGGAAAAAGTTCGACATCCCTATAGAACCTCATGGCACTGAATTTCAAAAAGCAGTCTGGAAAGAGCTTTGCCTAATCCCATATGGTGAGACAAGAAGTTATCAGGACATTGCTGTCAAAATAGGGAAAGAAAAAGCAGTGCGCGCCATTGGACAGGCAAACAAAGCCAATCGCCTTCCGATCATTATTCCATGCCATCGGGTAATCGGAAAAAATAAATCGTTAACAGGGTATGCAGGAACCCGGACTGAAATTAAAGAAGTACTGCTATCCCTCGAGGGGGCTAATTATATTAAATAGCTCTTTCTTAAATCACCTCTAAGGGTGATTTTTTTATGCGATATTATATATATGGTTGACTGGAGGAAATTAATTCGATTATTATCTAATTAGATGATAATCGAAATGAGGGTGCTGGTATTATGCAATTAAATCGTTTAGTAGCTTTTTATAAGACAATGGGAGACCCAACCAGAATCAGGATTGTTTTTCTTCTTGCCAAAGGGCCTTTGCATGGACAGGCGATAGCTGGGAAGCTTGGATTGACCCCGCCAACCATTACCCATCATTTAAATAAACTCAGGGAAATAAACCTTGTTTATCAGAGAAGAGATAAAAATACAGTTTATTTCTATCTAAATGAATCCGTACTGAAACATCAGTCGGGTGTTCTTGCGAAATTGGCAGATAAAGAGGAGATTAAGAAAATGGAAGAACAAAATTCAGAAAGCCAGAAGGTTATTGAAAACTTCTTTACAAAAGATGGAAAACTGAAGAATATACCTGCACAGAGAAAGAAGAAGCTCATGGTTTTTGAACATCTAATCAAAGGGTTGAAAATGGGAAAAAAATATGAAGAAAAAGAGCTCAACGAATATATTAAACAGTATCATGAAGACTATGCTACAATACGCAGAGAGTTTATTATTAATCATTATATGTACAGGGAAAATGGCATTTATGAATTAAATCCTCCAGAAATGTGGGCAAAAATAGAAGGGTAAAAAAGTCAGGGGCCCTAGTCAGGGCCCTGTATGCCATCAGCGGTAAAAATCCGGTTGGCGGTCAGTAAAAATCGGAATCATGCTGCGGACTTCTTTCACTTTATCCAGGTCTATCTCAGCATGGAGGATTTCTTCTGTTTCAGAACCTTCAGCAAGCACTTCTCCCCAAGGATCTATAATCATCGAATGGCCTGCAAAGACATTGTCAGGATCAGAGCCAGAGCGGTTGCATGCAATTACATAGCACTGGTTTTCAATGGCACGTGCAATCAAAAGCGACCGCCAATGTGCCAGCCGGGCCAATGGCCATTCTGCTACTACAAATAAAGCTTCGGCACCTTCCGCTGTATGGGTCCGCACCCACTCAGGAAAACGGATATCATAACAAATCATCCCTGCAAACTTCCTATTTTCCAGAGAAAATACTCCCTTAGCTGTCCCTCCTTTCAGATAGAGGTGTTCATTCATAAGCTTGAATAAGTGCAGCTTGCTGTATTCATGTATGAAGTCACCTTTGTTATCTACAATCAGCAGAGTATTGTAAATGCCTTCGGATGTTTTCTTTGCAACAGATCCTCCTATCAGATGAACCCGATTGCTCTGTGCTGCCTCTTTTAAAAAAACTAGTGCTGACCCGGCATCCTGGTCTGCAATTTCACCCAATCTGGTCAAATCATAGCCTGTCGTCCAAAGTTCAGGCAGCACAATAACATCCGGATTAGCCTTAAGCGCCTTATTAATCATGGTTTCGGCTGTTTTATAATTCTCCTCAGGTTTTCCAAATGAAATATCCATTTGTAAACAGGCAATCTTTAATTTCATAAAACTCCCCCGCAATCATCTTATCCATATGGTAAAATTAGTCCGATAGATGGAAATTTTCAAAATTTTACTTTACATCTTATCATTTACGTTATATCATTTGTGACTATATTTTCAATCTTTTTTTTAAGCAGGTGAACAATTTGGTAAATTATCCGCAATCAGATCTTTTGAAAAGTCTGCCTAAACAGTTTTTTGCATCTCTGACAGCCAAAGTGGGGAAAAAACTCGAACAAGGTTTTGATGTCATCAATCTTGGACAGGGAAATCCTGATCTGCCTACCCCGGAGCATATTGTCAAGAGTCTTCAAAGTGCAGCCGAAAATCCGCAAAACCATAAATATTCTCCTTTCCAGGGGTTCCCTTATTTAAAAAAGGCCGCTGCATCCTTTTATAAAAGGGAATTCGATGTTGAATTGGATCCCGAAACCGAGATAGCCATCCTTTTTGGAGGTAAAGCTGGCCTGGTTGAAATCCCTCAATGCCTTTTAAACCCTGGGGACAGCGTATTGGTTCCGGACCCGGGATATCCTGATTATTGGTCAGGTGTAGCACTTGCTAAAGCAAACATGGTGACAATGCCTCTAAGAGAAGATAATAACTTCTTGCCCGTATACAGTGAATTGTCAGCAGATCAGCTTAATTCAGCTAAACTGATGTTCCTTAATTATCCAAATAACCCGACAGGAGCAGTGGCAAATAAGGATTTTTTTCAGGAAACAGTTAATTTGAGCCGAAGTCATGGTATTTGCATCGTCCATGATTTTGCATATGGCGGAATTGGTTTTGACGGCAACAAGCCTGAAAGTTTTCTTCAGGCAGAAGGGGCAAAGGAGGTCGGTATTGAAATTTATACCCTTTCAAAGACCTTTAATATGGCAGGCTGGAGAATAGGATTTGCAGCTGGAAATGCAAGTGTCATTAAAGCACTGAATCTAATGCAGGATCATCTATACGTCAGCTTGTTTGGTGCTGTTCAGGAAGCTGCAGCAGCCGCTCTGTCAGGACCCCAGGATTGTGTTAATGAGTTGAATTCTATCTACGAATCCAGACGGAATACCTTCATCTCTGGCCTCAGGGAAATTGGCTGGGATGTACAAGCTCCTAAAGGCTCCTTTTTTGCATGGCTCAAAGTCCCTGAGCAATTTACATCGGAAGAGTTTGCTGACTATCTCCTGGATAAAGCGCATATTGCGGTTGCACCTGGCATCGGATTTGGTGATTATGGAGAAGGGTATGTGAGAGCCGGATTGCTGACATCTGAGGATAGACTTAAAGAAGCAGTGGACCGAATAAAAAAATTAAATTTGTTTTAAATTTTTTTCATAATTCAATTGACAAAAATATTAAGCACTGTCATAATTCTAATTAAATTTTAATTCGAAATTAACTGAATACTCGTTTCGTTTTCTTATCAAGAGCAGGCGGAGGGACTAGCCCTATGAAGCCCGGCAACCGACTTATACCTGAGCACGGTGCTAAATCTTGCAGCTTTTAGCTGAAAGATAAGAAGATGTTAGATTGCTATGCTAACCTCTTCTTATTTGAAGAGGTTTTTTATTGTTCCCATTCTTTGATTTTTGAAAGGAAGAATATACATGAGTGAAATTATTGCAACGTATCTGATTCATGATGAAAAACATAACCCGGAGAAAAAGGCCGAGGAGATCGCTTTAGGGTTAACGGTCGGGTCATGGACCCATTTGCCCGAGCTTGAAAAACAGCAGCTGGAAAAGCATAAAGGCAGGGTCGTTGCTGTTGAAGTCCTTATTAAAGATGAAGAAAGAAAGGAAACAGCTGCAGTCATTAAGATTGCCTATCCCACTGTTAATTTCAGTCCGGATTTACCGGCAATATTAACAACAGTCTTTGGAAAGCTGTCATTGGACGGAAAGATTAAATTGTTAGATTTACAGTTTTCCAATGAACTTAAAAGCTTTTTCCCTGGGCCTCGATTCGGGATTGACGGACTGAGGGAAAAAGTGAATGTATATGGCAGACCCCTTCTAATGAGCATCTTCAAAGGGGTGCTGGGCAAAGACATGGATTTTTTAACTTCGCAGCTTAGGGAACAGGCCCTTGGCGGCATCGACCTTGTAAAAGATGATGAAATTCTATTTGAAAACCGCCTTACACCTTTTGAAGCCAGGATAACCGAAGGCAAAGAAGTGCTAAGGCAGGTTTATGAGGAAACAGGGCACCGTACCCTATATGCTGTAAATTTAACAGGCAGGTCTTTTGAATTAAAAGAAAAGGCAAGGAAGGCATCCAGACTTGGTGCAGACCTTCTTCTGTTTAATGTATTTTCTTATGGGCTCGATGTTTTGCAGTCATTAAGAGAAGATGAAGAGATTGGGCTGCCTATCATGGCACATCCTGCAGTTAGTGGAGCACTTTCTGCTTCAAATGTTTATGGGATTTCCTATCCTTTGCTTTTAGGGAAACTTCTCAGGTATGCAGGTGCAGACTTGTCTCTATTCCCTTCCCCTTATGGATCGGTTGCCCTTGAAAAAACTCAGGCATTATCAATTGGGGATGCCCTGACTAAGAATGATTTCTGCAAAAGAACCTTTCCGGTTCCATCAGCCGGCATCCATCCGGGTCTTGTGCCTCTTCTTTTCGAAGACTTCGGAATAGACAGTGTAATCAATGCCGGAGGCGGCGTACATGGGCATCCGGATGGGGCAAGAGGAGGCGGTTTGGCATTCCGCCAGGCAATTGATTTAATATTAAAGGGGGCTTCTTTAACAGATGCTCCATCAAACTTCCCTGAATTAAAAAAAGCGATTGATCTGTGGGGGTACAAAGAGGTGGCTGTCAAGAATGGCTAAAATAGCGGTTTTTTGTGATTTTGATGGAACTATTACCGAAAATGATAACATCATTCATATCATGAAGCACTTTGCTCCTTCCAGGTGGGAAGGGATAAAAAATCAAGTTCTGGCACAGGAAATTTCCATTCAGGAAGGAGTAGGAAAGATGTTTTCCCTTCTCCCAAGCAGTCTGAAAGATGAGATCACCGATTTCATCTTGGAAAATGCGAGAGTAAGAGAGGGATTTCAGCCATTTATCGATTATCTGGCAAAGGAAAATATACCGCTTTATATAGTCAGCGGAGGAATAGATTTTTTTGTGGCTCCTGTATTGGATAAGTATGGACCCTTTGAAGAGGTGTTCTGCAATAGTTCTGATTTTAGCTGCGATACAATTAAAATCTTATGGCCGCATAGCTGTGATGAGAATTGCGATAATAATTGCGGCTGCTGCAAGCCTTCCATTATGAGAAAACTGGAGGGTGAGGAAACCTTTAAAGTGGTGATCGGGGATTCAGTAACTGATCTGGAGGCTGCAAAACAGGCAGACTTTGTCATAGCAAGAGACCTGCTCCTGGAGAAAAGCAAAGAGATGAACCTAAATCATTGTGCCTTTGAATCGTTCTATGATTGCATTGAGCTTTTAAAAAGATTAAATGAGGTGAGGGTATGAGCAGACTTGAGGAAAAATGGAATGAGCTTGCAGATATTAAGGACGAGCTTGCAGAAAGGGACTGGTTTATGGGAACGAGCGGAAATCTGGCCATTAAGGTCAGCGGGCGTCCCCTTCAATTCCTCGTTACAGCAAGCGGAAAGGATAAAAGGAAACGAACTGATGAAGATTTTCTCCTTGTTGATGAATATGGACACCCGGCAGTGGAAACACATCTAAAGCCATCCGCTGAAACACTTCTGCATACTGAGATATATAGAAGAACAAAAGCTGAATGCAGTCTCCATGTACATACAATAGATAATAATGTCATCTCAGAAATTTATGGTGATCAGGAGGCAGTTACATTTAAAGGGCAGGAGCTGATTAAAGCATTTGATAAATGGGAGGAAGATGCTGTTCTTAGGATTCCGATTATTCCGAATCATGCACATATTCCCGCGCTGGCTAAGTGTTTTTCTTCCCATATACATGAAGATGCAGGTGCTGTTTTAATAAGAAATCATGGAATTACTGTATGGGGCAAAACCTCCTTTGAGGCTAAAAAGATCCTTGAGGCTTCAGAGTTTCTTTTCCGCTATCAGCTAAGGCTCCTGGAACATAAGCCCAATCAGCTATTTAAAGTAGTCTAGTACCCAAGCTTCTGTTCTAAAACATGCTAGAGAAAGATTTTAATAGAAAGGGTTGATTAGTTTGGCATATATTGTACTGAAAAATTCAAAAAAAGAAATCAGGAATCAGGAAGAGGTTGCAGCTTTTCTGGAAAAGCAGGAGGTTATCTATGAGCAATGGGCAATAGAGAAATTGCCTGAAAATCTGCAGGAAAAATATTTACTTTCCGATAATGAAAAACAAGAAATTTTGGCTGCATTTGCTGAAGAAATTAAAGATATTTCAGAAAGAAGAGGATATAAGGCACAGGATGTAATTTCGCTTTCAGAGAATACGCCGAATTTGGAGCAGCTTCTTCAAAATTTCCAGCAGGAACATCATCATACTGATGATGAGGTGAGATTTATTGTCAGCGGCCATGGAGTTTTTATTATACAAGGAAAAGATGGGGAATTCTTTGAAGTATTCCTGCATCCAGGCGATTTAATATCCGTACCTGAAAACATCCGCCATTATTTTACCCTCCAGGATGATCGAAAAGTAGTAGCCATCCGAATTTTTGTTTCTGCAGAAGGATGGGTGCCAATTTATGAAAAAAAGTAAGTCCATCAATAATTTGATGACCCATTGCCACCGGCATTGGGTTTTTATTTTCTCACTATAACAATTGGATATTTTTTACATGTTTTAGTCTGGCAAATTTTTTATCAAATCCCGTTGATGCCGCATGTGTAATTTAGCAGAATGTGTCGAAACCGCATGATGGCGAATTGAAATTGATGTCGATAAAAATAAGTTTGGAAAAAGATTGTCTAATATTGCGAATCTATTTACATTTATAGAAATTCTTGTAATAATGCTTCAAGTAGACACATTTATATCGGATAAAGGGATAGGAGTAGGAGGAAGAACGTTGCGCTATAAAAGAATACAGCTGCTGACTGAAATTCAGCAAAAAAGGGAAAAAATGATAGAAACAGCCAAGAAAAATGGAATGGCGAGCCAGGAAACTGTGCGCTGCAGCCAGGAACTTGATCAATTAATTTTTGAATATCAATGCGTCATTAAAAGAGAGAAGGAACAAAAGAAAAGAATGAGGATTTCCTTCCGGGAAATGATTCTCTCATGGAAGAAAGCAGTTGTCTAATATTAAAAAGCCGAGCATATATATTGAGCATATAATAAGGAAGCAAAAAAAAGGATCCATAATGGGTCCTTTTTTTTATTTGGGGAGCCTGCTTCCTCTTTTCTTGATATTGAGCAGCACATTTCTTATTAATTCCTTATTGCAGTACTATGCCTGTATCGAGAATCATATATCGTAATACAAAGCTTTTTTATAAATCTCTTAAAGCGAACAATACTCATACAAGTTTTAAGTTAAGAGGAGGGAAAGTAAAAAATGCACATAGTTGTGTGTGTCAAGCAAGTCCCAGATACAAAAATTATTAAAATCAATCCCAAGACTAATACTCTTGACCGGCGAAGTGCTCCTGCCATTTTAAACCCTTATGACGCCCATGCAGTGCAGGAAGCAGTGAAAATAACAAAGACCTTAGGAAAAGGCATTATTTCGGTTTTATCCATGGGGCCTCCACAGGCTGTTGCTGTTATTAAGAAAAGCATCGAAATTGGAGCAGACCGCGGTTTTTTAATCTCGGACCGTGCATTTGCCGGTGCAGATACACTCGCAACAAGCTATGCTCTTTCTAAAGCATTGGAACGCATTTCAAAAGATATGCCTGTGGATTTAATCATATGCGGAAAACATGCTATTGATGGAGATACCGGCCAGGTGGGACCAGGAATAGCAAGAAGGCTGGATATTCCGCCAGTTACAAAAATTATAGAGGTATCCGAATTTAATGAAGGTGAAAAAACGATCCTGATCAAAAGGAAAATTACGGACGGGTATGAATTGATACAAGCTCAAGTCCCTTGTCTGCTGACCGTTGAAAAAGAGATTAATAGCATAGAATACTCTCCTATGCCTAACATGATAAAAGCTGCCAGGTATGAGCCGGTTATCTGGTCTGTAAATGATCTCGAGGATGTGGATCGTACACAGCTCGGTTTGAAAGGGTCTCCTACGATAGTTGGAAAAATGTTTACCCCTCCTAAGCCGGAAGGCGGAAAGAGGCTTGAAGGGAATGCGGACGAACAGGTTAAGCAGCTGATGGAGCTTCTTAATGATAAGAAAGAGCTGTTTGTAAGCCGATAACAGAAATTATTAGGGGGTAATTTACATGATGGATGAGAACCGGGGAGTGTGGGTATTCATAGAACAAAATGATGGAAAAATTGAGGGGGTATCCCTTGAATTGCTCGGTGCAGGCAGGAAGCTGGCAGATAAGCTGGATGTGCCTCTTTCCGGTGTGCTGCTTGGTTATGAAATAATGCCTTTAAGTCAGGAGGTAATCGCTTATGGAGCTGATCAGGTATATGTAATAGACCATGAAGTAATGAAGGATTACCGGACAGAATCATATATGAAGGCAGTTATCAATCTTGCAGAAAAATATAAACCTGAAATATTTCTTTATGGGGCCACTTCCAATGGTAAAGATTTGGCCAGTGCTGTTGCTACAGATCTTAGCACAGGATTGACTGCAGATACAACCATGCTGGATGTCGAAGTGGATAAGAGGCTTCTTGAAGCAAGCCGCCCGGCGTTTGGGGGAAATATAATGGCAACCATCCTTTGTAAAAAGCACCGGCCGCAGATGGCTACTGTCCGGCCTAAGGTTATGAAAGCCATGGAGCCAGATCCAGATAGGCAGGGAGAGGTTATAAAAGAAGCGATTGCTCTAAGGGAAGATGACATGCGCACTAAGGTGATTAAAATTGTGAAAGATGTCACAAAAAAAGTGAATTTAGCAGATGCTCATGTTGTCGTTGCAGGCGGAAAAGGGATGGGTGATTTTCAAAACTTTCAGCTGATCCATGAGCTGGCTGAAGCAATTGGAGCAACCGTAGGGGGTACTAGGGATGTAGTGGAGGCTGGATGGCTGCCGCATGAACAGCAGGTAGGGCAGACCGGGGAAACTATTACACCAAAGGTCTATTTTGCTATTGGGATTTCAGGGGCAATTCAGCATGTCGTAGGCATGAAGAATTCAGAGTTCATTATTGCGATTAACAAAGATCCGGAAGCACCAATATTTGATGTAGCAACTTACGGAATCGTGGGTGATGCACTTGAAATTGTGCCGAAGCTAATTAAAGAGTTAAAGGAAGCAAGGGAAAGAGGGGGTGAAATGAGTTATGTCTGAAAAGTTTGATGTCATTGTGGTGGGGGCTGGGCCTGCAGGGACTTCCTGTGCATACACATGCGCCAAAAACGGTTTAAAAGTCCTGCAAATTGAAAGAGGAGAATATCCCGGCAGCAAAAATGTAATGGGTGGAGTTTTATACCGTAAGCAAATGGAGGAAATCATTCCGGAATTTTGGAAAGAAGCACCGCTGGAGAGGCCTGTCATAGAGCAGCGGTTTTGGATGATGGATAAAGAATCGACAGTGAGTTTTGGCTATAAAGGTCTTGAGTGGGGGAAGGAGCCATATAATAATTTTACAGTACTCCGGGCGCCATTTGACCAATGGTTTGCAAAAAAAGGGATTGAACAGGGAGTACTTTTAATAAATGAAACAGTCGTGCTTGAGTGTCTGACTGAAAATGGAAAAGTAGTTGGTGTAAGAACTGACCGGCCGGATGGTGAGGTGTATGCAGATGTGGTGGTTTTGGCAGATGGTGTAAATTCACTGCTGGCAAAACAGCTGGGCTACCATAAAGAATTTCGCCCTGATGAAGTGGCACTAACGGTAATGGAAGTCATTAATCTTTCAAAAGACAAAATTAATGACCGCTTTAACCTGGAAGACAACCAGGGCTGTACGATTGAAATATTTGGGGACTCTACGAAAGGCAATCTGGGAACTGCCTTTATTTACACCAATAAAGAGAGTATTAACATTGGTGTGGGAACCACACTGTCAAGCATGATTAAGGCAAAGCTTAAGCCTTATGACCTGCTGGATTATTTAAAAACACACCCTATGGTAAGACCTTTAATAGAAGGGGGAGAATCTGCTGAGTATCTGGCTCACTTGATTCCTGAGGGTGGCTACCATTCAGTGCCTAAAGTGGCCGGGGATGGTGTCCTTCTTGCAGGTGATGCTGCCCAGCTGGTTAATGCCATACATCGCGAAGGCTCCAATATGGCAATGGCTTCCGGAACGATGGCTGCAGAAACCATCATTGATGCCAAAAAACGGGGTGATTTTAGCGAAACAAGCTTGAATCAGTACAGGGAAACACTGTATCAAAGCTTTATTATTAAAGACCTGGAAAAATATAAAGATGCAACTCACACGTTTGAACACTATCCTCAGTATTTTAAGGAATATGTTCCAATGCTGAACAGGGCAGCAAGCAAATTCTTTACAGTTGATGGAACTCCTAAGAAAGATAAGCAAAAGGAAATTGTGAAGAGCTTCACCAGTGAGCGCGGGACCATTCGTGTGCTTCAAGACATGTACAGGGCATGGAAGGCGGTGAAATAATGTCAACAAAAACGATCGAAGAAAAGCAATATTTAGTTCGTTTTAAGGCAGACACCAAATCACATCTTACCGTATTGGATCATGATATCTGCATGACAAAATGCCCCGATAAAATATGCACTATTTTCTGTCCGGCTGAGGTGTACAAGTGGGAAGGATTGAGAATGCAGGTGGGTTATGAAGGATGCCATGAATGCGGCAGCTGCCGGATTGGATGCCCATATCAGAATATTAAATGGGAATACCCAAAAGGCGGCCATGGTATAGTATTCAGGCTTGCATAAGTAAACCCCTATTTCATACAAAAACCGGCCATATTTGGCCGGTTTGAAAAGGGGGGTAATGAAAAAGGTTTTATCTTTCGGTACATTTATATTATAGATTAGAAATATTAACAAAATGTTAACAACCTATATCAAAACTATTAATCCTGCAGTATGTTATTCTGTTTTTATTATAAATTACCGCGTTAAAGCTTTTAAGTAATAGTACTTTAGTATCTTAATTTTATAGGCAGGATCTGTTAAACTAAAAGTGGTCGGACTATTATAGTTGACCCCCTATAATCTTGGAGAGCTTAGAGATGTCTAGGCTCTTTTTTTTACAATGAATTATGAATTCAATTTTCTGAGGGTTTTGATTAAAAGTAGAAATTACCTATATGTATGTTATTTCACATTCGAGGGTAAAAAAAGAGTAACGCATAGGGGAATAAAATTTGAGGTTAGCTGATTCTCTCTTGTCTCTTTAAAAAATTGAACTGTGAGTTTTTTACATTGGCTTCAAGCTCTTTAGCATGTTCAAACGCTTTATGGATGCATTCGTACAGAGATGAAGAATATAGCGCCTTATTCCATGAAAAACTTCCTTCTGAATTGGACGGATATAGGGTTACTTTCCAGACGTAGAAATCATTTTCCTGTTCTTTAAGCTGTCCTTCCAGAGCGATTAGCCAATGGGTTTGCCCAGCCGTAAGGAATGGCTCAGCTGCCTTTGCTGGAATAAGGCATTTTTGATAAAAATCAAAGTAGTTTGGCAGGTGCATATTTAATCCCTCCTAACATTTTACAGGGTATTTAGCTGCACAAAGAGAGCTAATATCTTACCTTTATTATATGGCAAAAAAGGAGAAGATTGCACACAATTGTTAAAATTTTTAGAAAACTTTTAAAAAGAATCTGAAGAATCTGCAATCCTTTTGAAGAAGGAGGGGTGACCCCTCCTTTTTATCTATTTATTCCATTCTGAAACAGTTTCATCCGGCGGGAGCAATAATGTCAGCAAACCCAGTACGGGAAGAAAGCCGGTTAATATAATCATATTTATCAGACCAACAGTGTCAGCAATATAGCCCAGAGCAATTGAGCCTATTGCCCCCATACCAAAAGCCAGCCCCACTGTAAGTCCTGCCATAGTGCCGATTTTGCCCGGAACTAATTCCTGAGCGTATACTACCGTCACCGAAAAGCTTGACATCAGTATGAATCCGCTAGCCACGAGCATGACAAATGCAATTGGAGATGGAACGAAAGGAATCAGGATGGAAAGCGGAACAGTCAGGATCATGGACAGGAAAATAATCCTTTTCTTTCCAAACCGATCTGCAAGCGGCCCGCCAAAAAATGTGCCCAAAGCACCTGATACTAAAAATGCAAATAAGAAGAGCTGTGCCTGACTAATGGAGAAAGAATATTTTTCTATTGCATAAAAAGCGTAGAAATTTGTCATCCCGGAGATATACCATGAACGGGCAAATATCAAAAAGAGAACCAGGGTCAGTGCACGCCATACTTTTTTTGATATCTTTTTATTATTATGTCCACCAGCTAGTTTTTTAGCTCTGCCGGCAATTAGTTCTTCCTGAAGGCGTCCAGTATACCAAAATGCTATATAGATCAGCAGTCCGACTGCAATTGCAGCAACTGCAGTAAACCAGGCAGCTCCCATTTGACCGAGCGGAACTAGAATGAGCGCGGTAATGATAGGAGCAAGTGCCTGTCCTGTGTTTCCGCCGACTTGATAGATAGATTGAGCCAGACCTCTGCGCTGGCCAGCTGCCAAATAAGCAACCCTGGATCCTTCCGGGTGGAACACAGCTGAACCGAAACCAATCAATAATACCGATATAATAATCCATTTATAATCCGGGGCAAAGGCCAATCCTAATATGCCAAATAAAGTGAAAGTCAGGCCGATTGGCAAGGCGAAAGGGAACGGCTTTTTATCAGTGGCCATTCCAATAACCGGCTGCATGACAGATGACACGATATTCAGTGAAAAGGCAATCATTCCTAGCTGTGAGTATGAAAGCCCCATAGATTTTTCTAAAATGGGAAACATGGCTGGAATAACTGATTGTATAGAGTCATTCAATAGGTGGCAAAGGCCAATAATGAATAAGATTCGATAGGCCGTTTTCTGATGCGGCTCATATCTTGGGCTGATTGAAGCAGCGGTAGTACTCATGATATAGTCTCCTTTTTTCTGAACATTTCGCAAAGCTAAATATAGTTTACATTATTCATTAGTCTTTCAAAATAGTTATTTTGGAAATCTATTAAATATTATATAATTTACATTATTCAGATTATATAAAAGGGCAGGGGAGCTAATGGAAAATGCAGTTGATGCTTTAATGACGGACGATATTCTCAAAAATTTCCTTAGAATCTATTCTTTGAATATCGGGAATTATAAAAAGCTGGGTGACTTTGAAAACTATGTTTATGAGGTTCATAAAGATGGAATTGTATATATTTTGAGGATAACCCACTCATCTCACCGCATGCTGGAGGAGCTTCTATCAGAAGCAGACTGGATGAATTACCTGAAATCGAAGGATTTAAAGGTTTCAGAAGTTTTTCCATCACAGAATGGGAATATGGTTGAGAGGTTAACAGCCGAGGACGGTTCTGCCTTTTATGCCAGCCTGTTTTCAAAAGCAGAGGGAAAACCAATAAGTGTTCGGGCACGCGAATTCAATCAGGAGTTATTTCAAGCATGGGGAAGAGCGGTGGGGAAAATGCACGCAGCCACAAAATCATATGTTCCATCAGCTGGAATTTTACCGCGAATGCAATGGGATGAAGAAGAACTGCTTTTAGTGGAGAAATATATACCGGCAGAAGATCAATTGGTCATTAAGCATACAAAGGATTTATTGAATCTGCTTCAAAATTTGCCGAAAAATATAAACAGTTTTGGCCTTATTCATACGGATCTTCATTCGGGAAACTTTTTTTATGATGGGAAAGATATTCATGTATTTGATTTTGATGACTGCTGCCATCATTGGTTTGCATCTGATATAGCGATTCCGCTGTATTACTCACTTTTATATAAGTTCAAAGAGGCGGATACAGCAGAAATGAAAATATTTGGTAAACATTTCCTGGACGCGTTTTTGGTTGGCTATCAGCTGGAAAATGAAATTCCTGATGGTTTGGAAAGGCAGCTGCCCTTATTTCTGAGGCTGAGAGATATCACACTTTATTCCGTCCTTCATAAAAAAATTGCTCCTGAAGACAGGAATTCGCAGCTATTATTTATGATGGAGACGATAAAGAAAAGAATAGAGAGAAATGATCCTATCTATCCGATTTAAAAAAGAAGGTGCCCGTCAGTGTGCACCTTCCTTTTTTTATGCGTTTTTAATAGGAAGAAAAATATCTACATGCGTTCCTTTAGTTTCTTTGCTTGTAATAAATATTTCACCGCCGAAAGAGTGCAGAATGCGTCTGCAGACCACGAGGCCAAGGCCCGTGCCCATTTCCTTTGAAGTGTAAAATGGATGGAAAATTTTTTCAATCTCATTTTCAGGGATTCCTGAGCCTGTGTCCGCAATCTTAAGCTGACACTTGGAATGCATTTTATTTAGCTTGATTGTCAGCTTTCCTCCACCCTCCATCGATTCAAAAGCGTTTTTCGTTAAATTCAGGACAACCTGCTTCATCTGGTCTTTCGTACAATCGACCATGACAGGTTCATCTGAAAGAGCAGATTCAAAAGTGACATTGTGTAAATTAGCTTCGGAGCGTATCAAGGGTTCTAATTCCTTTATGATATTTCTCAAATCCAACGTTTCCATCTTTTGAGCTGCAGGTTTACCCAGTATTAAAAATTCACTTACAATTTCATTAATTCTGCTTATCTCATCATTAATAACTGAAAAGTAATACTGGTCATGTGTATTCGTATATTTTTCACTTAATAGCTGTATAAGGCCTTTTATTCCTGTTAAAGGGTTCCTGATTTCATGGGCAGTGCTGGCAGCAAGAGTACCCACCAGTTCCAGCTTTTGGAGCTCATTTTCCTTTTTTTCCTCTTCATTCTGCTTTTTAAGCCTTAAATACTTAATAAAGAGAAATAGAATATGGCTTATAATCATTAACACAAGGATAGCCTTAAAAGCATCTTTGGCAATTTCCAGCATATCTCTTGGCGGCAATTCTACTTTTACACTCCAGGGAAGCCTGTCAATTGGAATTGAAATGCTATTATGCCTGGAAAACGATGAGTCACCATTCATGTTGATGTCCATAATCGTTTCCCTTTCTGAATTAAGGACAGAAAGCCGTGCTTCAGGAGTAAGAAGTCTCATAATATTTTGTACGTAATCCACCCTCATATGTGCCACAATAATAGAGATTACCTCTCCATTGTCGTTGAATACGGGCTTTCCTATCCCAACTACTGTTTGCCCATTGGTGAGGGTTTCAGGTGAGTTAGAGATAACAATATCTTTCGTGCGTGAAACCTCATTTAGATATTTCTTTTTAGATAAATCGGAGTTCGCTAAAAATTGATTTGACCCTGTAAGAACCTTTCCGCTGGGATCAAGAAGGTAAATCCCGCCATATCGCGGATCCAGCTGATTGGCTTTTTGGAGCAGAGGCTCCAGTTTATCAGATGGCGTGTCAGCACTTCCTGCAGTCAGTGATAACATCTCAAGTGTGGTCACAGTTTCAGATATAAACTGATCCCAGCTCCTTTGGTGTATGGAGCCAATCCATTTTGCTTCTTCCAGTCTTTTTTCATCGTTTTGATTAACAGAGTCCATAACGAAAAAGATGCTGCCGGCCAAAGTGGGAATAATTACTGCGATTAAATATAGTAGTAAATTTCGTTTTCGACTATTCATCAGGTTAACTCCAGCATAATTAGGTTGATTTGTTCTTATCTAAGTGACATTATCAATATTATACCATTTTGTGTTAAAAGTGGTTTTTTTCTTTCAAAGGAATGATATTTTATATGTAAGGAGGGGTTATTTGATGAAATCAGAGGTTTTTCTCACGATTTTAGCTACAAGTGATGTCCATGGACATGTTTATCCATATTATTATGGAACTGGTGAGCACGCTGATCATGGGCTGGGTAAGCTTGCAGCAATAATTAAGAAAGAAAAGGAACAATCTGAGATCTCCATTCTTATTGATAACGGCGATCTGATCCAGGGAACTCCTCTAACTTATTATTATTCCAGATACTTAAAAAACCAAAAAAATCCCATGATTCAAATATTAAATGAACTTGAATATGATGCAGCTGTAATCGGAAATCATGAATTCAACTATGGAAAGAACATACTTGCAAGAGCTGTCAGCGAGTCCAATTTCCCATGGCTGTCAGCCAATATTTTATTCAATTCAACAAAGGAAACGTATTTCGGGCTACCTTATAAAATAAAATCTTTTCCAAATGGTTTGAAAGCAGCGGTAGTAGGTGTCACAACCCAGTATATCCCCAATTGGGAGAAAAGGCAGCATATTGAACATCTTGTTTTTGAATCTGCGGTGATCAGCTTAAAGAGGTGGGTTTCATATATTCAGGAGGAAGAGAAACCAGATTTGATTATTGTCTCTTATCATGGCGGCTTTGAAAGGGATATCAGAACAGGTGAAGAGACAGAAGAACAAACTGGAGAAAATGAAGCATATCGGATTTGTACAGAAGTTCCTGGAATTGATGTTCTGATTACCGGGCATCAGCACCGTTATATTGAAGGAGAACAAGTAAATGGTGTGGCTGTTGTGCAGCCGGGATTTAATGGTCAAGCGCTTGCAAAGGTTACCGTTAAATTCAGAAAGAAACACAATGATTGGCTGATTGATGAAAAACACTCTGCCTTAATTTATCCGGACGGAATGCCGCCTGATAATGAGGTGCTGCAGCTTGCCGGGTATTATGAATCTAAAACCCAGAAATGGCTGGATAAGGTGATCGGTGAAATTGATGGGGATATGCTGATTGATAATATATTTGAGGCGCGAACAGGGGAGCATCCGCTGATTGAATTCATTAATAAAGTGCAGATGGAAGCGTCAGGTGCTGATATTTCCTGTACGGCCTTATTTCATGAGGGGGCACCGGGATTCAAGTCTAAAGTAACGATGAGAGAAATTGTTTCTAACTATATTTATCCAAATTCATTATGTGTTCTCAAAGTTACAGGAAAAGACATTAAAGGCGCTTTGGAGCGGTCAGCAGCTTATTTTGAATTGAACAGTGACGGAAAAATTATGGTGAATCCTGATTTTTCGTATCCAAAGCCACAGCATTATAATTACGATATGTGGGAAGGTATTGAGTATAAAATAGATATTTCACGACATAAGGGCAGCAGGATCACAAAGCTTCTCTATAAAGGGCATCCTATCAGGGAAGATGGCGAGTATCATGTAGTAATGAACAATTACCGTGCTGCTGGCGGTGGAGGCTACAATATGTTCAAGGATAAGCCAGTGGTGAAAGAAATTTTAACCGATATGACCGAATTGATTGCCGACTACTTCTTTGAAAAGAAAAAGGTAATTCCAACTCTTAATCACAATTGGGAGGTTGTAGCGGGCAAATGATCCGAATGTGTTAAATTGACAGCTTTCTTCCTGTTTTCTATAATGATTGAGAATTGAATTTAGGTAAACGCTACTAATTAAATGGTAAAGGGATTGGATAAAATGGGGTCTGAACAAATTGACCAATCGTTGAAATTGTTTATTGTCCTGTCCAGGGCATATAGGGCAATAAATGAAAATGTAAATAAACTAATACAAACTTATGGATTGAACCCAACTGAATTTGCTGTTCTGGAACTGCTTTACCATAAAGGTGAGCAGCCTTTGCAGCAGATTGGCGGGAAAATACTGTTGGCCAGCGGAAGCATCACATATGTAGTGGACAAGCTAGAGCAGAAAGGCTTGTTAAAAAGGGTCGCATGCCCGAATGACAGAAGAGTTACCTTTGCGCAAATAACAGATAAGGGAAAAGACTTTATCGAAAACATATTCCCTGACCATGAAAAGCATATCCATTCATTAATGTCCGAGCTTACTCCAGAAGAAAAAGGTACGGCCATTGAGTTATTAAAGAAGCTTGGACTGTCTATCTCCAATGATAAAAATGGGGTACAGTAATTAAAACAGCCTTAACCGGCTGTTTTTTATTTTGTGCTTTATAGATAGGTTCAGGGGAGGAAATTAACCAAATATTGTCGAAATAGTTTAGTGGTTTGTTTAAAATCGATTTACATATACATGAGGGGGAAATAATGTGAGATTTGAAGACTATGCATATGTTCGTCCGAATCTTGAAAAAGTAAAGGGGAACTTCGAAGCAGCGCTTGAGAAATTTGAAAATGCAGCTTCTGCAGAACAGCAAAATCGAGCTATGAAGGAAATTAATGATATTCGAAATGATGTCGGCACGATGTTCAACCTTTGCTATATCCGTCATTCAGTTGATACAAATGATGAATTTTATAAAGCAGAGCAGGATTATATGGATGAAATTCAGCCTGAAGTAGAAGGGTTTGTTACAAGGTATTATCAGGCTTTGGTTAATTCTAAGTTCAGGGCAGAGCTTGAAGAAAAATGGGGGAATCAGCTGTTTGCGCTTGCTGAAGCACAATTGAAGGTGTTCTCGCCAGAGATTGTTCCCCTTTTGCAAAAAGAAAATAAGCTTTCTTCAGAGTATACTAAATTAATTGCTTCAGCCAAGATTGATTTTGAAGGTGAAGAACGCACTCTTGCCCAATTGGAGCCATTTACTGAATCTACAGATCGAGAAATGCGCAAGAAAGCAAGCGAAGCACGCTTTGGTTTCCTGGGAGATAATGAGAATGAGCTGGACCGTATATATGATGAGCTTGTCAAGGTTAGAACAGGGATTGCCCATAAACTTGGATATGCGAATTTTGTTGAACTGGCTTATTTCCGCATGTACCGGACAGATTATAACGCGGAGATGGTTGCAAATTTCCGCAAGCAGGTGAAGGATTTCATCGTTCCAATCGCCACAAGGCTAAAGGAAAGGCAAAGAGAGCGGATTGGCGTTGACAGGCTGAAATATTACGATGAAGGATTTGAATTTAAAACAGGAAATGCTGTACCGAAAGGCGATCCGGAATGGATTATTGAAAACGGACAAAAAATGTATGACGAGCTTTCCAGAGAAACCAGTGAATTTTTCACTTATATGAGAGAAAATAATCTAATGGACCTGGTAGCCAAAAAGGGAAAAGCAGGGGGCGGCTATTGCACATATATTGAAAACTATAAATCCCCATTCATTTTCTCTAACTTCAATGGGACTTCAGGAGATATTGATGTTCTTACCCATGAAGCAGGCCATGCATTCCAGGTGTATTCAAGCAGCCATTTTGAGATCCCTGAATATAACTGGCCAACTTATGAAGCTGCTGAAATTCATTCCATGAGTATGGAGTTTTTCACTTGGCCGTGGATGGAGGGCTTCTTTAAAGATGATACCGAGAAATACAAGTTTTCTCATTTGAGCGGAGGACTGCTATTCTTGCCTTACGGAGTATCAGTTGATGAATTCCAGCATTGGGTATATGAAAACCCGGAAGCATCACCTCAGGAAAGAAAACAGGCATGGAGAGAAATTGAGAAGAAATACTTACCGCATAAAGATTATGATGGGAATGAGTATTTAGAGAACGGCGGATTTTGGCAGAGGCAGGGCCATATCTACAATTCACCTTTCTATTATATCGATTACACATTGGCGCAGATTTGTGCATTTCAATTCTGGAAAAGGTCTCGGGAGAATCAGGAAGCGGCATGGAAGGATTATTTAAAATTGTGCCAGCTTGGCGGCAGCAAGCCTTTCACAGGCCTTGTTAAAGATGCTGGATTGATTTCTCCTTTTGAAGAGGGCTGTGTCGAGTCTGTTATCGGAGAAATTGAAAACTGGCTGAATTCCGTGGATGATAAGAGTTTATAAAAAAATAAGGAAGAGCCGGAAATTCTTGATTCCGGCTCTTTCTTATTTTTTAGCGGAGGGGTTTAATGACAATTGAACCGTCAACAAGATCGGCCTGTAATTGGCTATTTCCGCCATGATCAATGATGAAATCAGCAATCTTGTCTTCAAGTTCATCCTGGATGATCCTTCTTAATGGCCGTGCGCCAAAAACGGGATGATATCCATCCGCAGCTAATTTCTCCTTGGCTTCCTTGGTAACAGTCAATTCAATATCCTGTTCAATTAATGTTTCCTGAAGCTCATTAAGCATTAAGTCGACAATTTTCAATAAATGCTCTTTTTCCAAAGCTTTAAATTCAATAATGCTATCAAAGCGGTTCAGGAATTCCGGCTTAAAGAAGCTGCCGAGCGATTCAAGAATGTTTGACTCCATGACGGCGTCAGCTGCACTAAATCCAACATGGATTTCTTTTTGCCCTGCTCCTGCATTGCTTGTCATGATAATGACTGTATCTTTAAAGCTGACAGTGCGGCCATGGCTATCTGTCAGGCGCCCATCTTCCAGTATTTGAAGGAACATGTGCTGTACATCTGGATGTGCTTTTTCTATCTCATCAAGCAGAATGATGCTGTATGGGTTTCTGCGTACCCGCTCAGTAAGCTGTCCGGCTTCTTCATGGCCCACATATCCTGGAGGGGAACCGATAATTTTTGCTACGCTGTGTTTTTCCATATATTCACTCATATCAAGCCTGATCATGCTGTCTTTTGAGCCGAATAGCTCTTGGGAAAGTGTTTTGGTCAGCTCAGTTTTGCCGACGCCTGTTGGCCCGACAAATAGAAAAGAGCCAATTGGGCGGTACTTTGATTTAAGTCCTGCACGGCTTCGGCGAATTGCCTTTGCAACTTTCCGCACGGCTTCCGCCTGTCCAATTACTTTTTCTGCAAGACTTGCCTCAAGGTTCTGCATTTTTTCCTGCTCATCATCTGCTAATTTGCCGACAGGAATCCCGGTTTTCTTTTCAATAATCTCCTGAATATGGCTAACGTCAATAACTGGCCGTTCTGCCTTGTTGTCCCCGTTTAGTGCCTGCTGGAGTTTTAGTTCCTTTTCACGGAGTTTTGCAGCATCTTCATATTTTTCTTCTTTTAAAACAAGTTCTTTCTGCCTGCTGATTTCTTTCAGCTGTTTTTCAATATCTTCTGCTGGTATATATCCTGATTGAAGATTCATTTTAGAACCTGCTTCATCCATTAAATCAATGGCTTTGTCAGGAAGGAACCGGTCCTGAATATATCGGCTTGACAGCTGCACACATGCTTTAATGGCATGTTCAGTAAAAGAAACATCATGGTAATCTTCGTATTTTTGTTTCAGTCCCATCAAGATTTCAATTGCCTCATTTTCAGCGGGCTCTTCTATTTGAACAGGCTGGAATCTGCGTTCCAATGCTGGATCTTTTTCAATTTGGCGGTATTCTTTCAATGTGGTGGCTCCGACCACTTGAAGCTCTCCCCGTGCAAGGGCGGGCTTTAGAATGTTGCCTGCATCCATTGATCCTTCGGCTGACCCTGCTCCAACAAGCAAATGAATTTCATCTATAAAGAGAATAATATTCTTGCGTGTCTGAAGCTCCGAGATCAGCTGCTTCATGCGTTCTTCGAATTGGCCGCGGATGCCTGTGTTTGCAACCAGGGATGCCACATCCAGCAAATAGACTTCTTTATTTTGAAGTTTCTTTGGTGCATTTCCTTCGGCAATCTTAATGGCTAGCCCTTCGGCAATAGCTGTTTTACCTACTCCTGGTTCACCGATTAAGACCGGATTATTTTTGGTTCTTCTATTTAAAATTTCAATCACACGATTTATTTCTAAATCCCGTCCGATGACTGGGTCAATTAAACCTGCTTTGGCAAGCTGTGTAAGATTTCTTCCGAATTGATCGATAAATCCGCCATTGCCATGATTGTGTCCCGGCGCTTCTTTTAGATCATAGTTTTCATTTCCTTGAGAGGCAGCCATCTTCTTGAAGAAATCCTCCAAAGGCATTTGGCCAAAACCTGAAAAACCACTCAAAGCAGGCCCAAAGGAAGTAAGGCTATGTTGCTTTTCAGTTTGATAACAGCTATGGCAAAGGTTTAGATTTCGTTCATTTCCATTCAATTTCAGTCTTAATTGTACATTTGCTTGTTTTGTTTGACATTTTTGACAAAGCATTTTGCATACCTCCATAAAAAGTTTGGTCTGACTTTGACTATATTTGACTTTATACCTGCATTATAATTTGACCTTTTTTGACTTTCAAGTATTTTGTTTTGGTATTTTTTCCCTTAACTGTAGTTTAGCCGTATTGCAAAAAAGCTCGTCTTTGTTTGTACCAGCCTACATATATTGGAAAGGAAGGAGGAGATTAAGTGAAAACGAATTGGGGGGCAGCTTTCCAGATCGCTGCCGTTTATGTGGGAACCGTGGTGGGAGCGGGCTTTGCCACTGGCAGGGAGATTGTGGAGTTTTTTTCCCGATTTGGTTTTATCGGTTTAATTGGGATCTTAATGAGCGGCTATATCTTTATTTTTCTCGGCTCCAAATTAATGAGAATCTCTGCCCGAATAAAGGCTGCATCTTATCAGGAATTAAATGAATATTTATTTGGAAGATTTTTTGGTTCTGCCATTAATATATTGATGCTGTTTATGCTGCTGGGCGTTTGCGCCGTCATGCTGTCAGGTGCAGGAGCAGTGTTTGAAGAACAGATCGGCATCAGCAAGACTGCAGGATTGCTCATAACGATAGGGTTAACGATTATTACAATGATAGTGGGTATCCGCGGATTATTCGCTGTGAATACGTTTGTTGTTCCGATGATGATTGCATTTAGCTTTATTTTGTTGTTCATAAGCATGAAGCTCCCTAATTTTGCAGAACAGGTTCTATTTATCCCATATGCTGAAGATGGATGGAAAGCGGTAGTGGCTCCGTTCTCTTATACGGCTCTGAATTTGACATTGGCCCAAGCAGTATTAGTGCCTGTGGCTTCAGAAATAAATGACGATCGGACAATAAAGTGGGGTGGATACCTTGGAGGAGCCGCATTGACTCTCATCCTGCTTTCCAGCCATTTGACGCTGATGATGCTCCCAAATCTGGAAGCTTATGATATCCCAATGGCTGCTATTGTTAAGACGTTGGCATCATCTTTCTATTGGATATTTGTTTTTGTCATCTATGGTGAAATTTTCACTTCTGTGATTGGGAATGTGTTTGGGATCGAGAGACAGGTAAAAAAGTATATTTCAGTTCCGAGTATTATTATTGTGGGCTTTATTTTTGTAGTATGTTACTTTATCAGTTTGATCAATTATGGAACATTGCTTTCCTATTTATATCCGGTATTCGGATATGTAAGTTTGACATTTATTATTCTTCTGTGGATGAAGCCATTTGATGATGGAAGTAAAGGCAAGAAAGCTTGATTAAAGCTAAATAAAAGAGATCCGTTTTGCACGGATCTCTTTTTTATTTCATTATTTTTGCGGCTCTTCCTTCATAATGGTTTTCGCCATCTGAAGGAAAGCATCTTCATGGTCAGCTTCTTCCTTATTAAATAGGGTAAGCTTCAGAGAAAGATCTTCGTTTTTCACAAGATAGGCTGAAACCAGCTCACCGTTTCCTTCAGCTTTCATTACAGTAGCATCTTTGTAAAAATCATCTGAAGGGGCTTCAGATGTCTGCACATTTTCGCTAACAGCCCCTAATTGTGCTTTTGTATTTTCTTCGATCATATTCCAGTCTGCATCATTCGGAAGAAGTTCAATACGCATGAATACCTGATCATTTTCTGAAAGGTATAAGACATCTTTATTAGGCTCCTCGGCCGTAAGTTCATAGGCGGGCAAAACGTAAATAGAATAATTTTGATTATCACTATGCTTCAGGAAGGCAGTCTCTTCCTTCGCTTCACCCTCAACCATATAAGCCATATTCTGCTCAAGGATTCTGATAACACTGTCTCCTTCACCAACAGAGTCATCTTCTTCTGAATTCTGTTCTTCAGTCTGTTCCTGTCCTTCTGAAGCAGTTTCTTCTTCATTTTGCTCCGGATCTGCTCCATTGCCGGAATCATCCTGAGTCGTGCCGCAGCCTGTCAGGATTGCAGCAAATAATCCCAGCATTAAGATTAATTTCGCCATATTTTTCATTAATGTTTCATCCTCCCGTTGTCACTCCTAGCGCTTTTGCATAATTAGACGTAAATGGAATGAAAGAGTTACATATAAATTCCTATTAATTAGTACATTACCATTTATGTAAAACATCGACAAGACTCAATAAAAACTAAAAAAAATAGACAATCCATGATGGAATTGTCTAATCATTATTGAAATCTGCACGAGTCCATTTAATAAAAGGGGAGCAGGACGAATATCAATAAGTCAAAAACCAGGTGGGATACGATTACAAGCGGAAGGCTTCTTTTCCAAGCGTATAGCCATCCCCAGAAGAGGCCTGCGATTAACGCTGCAAAGGCTAGCATCCAGTATCCTGAATAAAAATGAACAGAAGAATAGAGGAGAGACGATAGTATGATGGATAACTTAACAGTCGTAAATTTCATCAATCTCTTTTGAACGAAACCCCTCCAAAAGACTTCTTCTCCTGGAACAATGATTAAGATCAGCGCAATATAGTGCCAGATAAAGGATGGTGAAAAACGGCCGTATAGTTTTTCAACCTGATTAACAAAGGGAAGATTGAGTATTTCAAATAAACTGTATCCGGCCCAAAAAAGACCGTACAAAAGGAAACCCGAAAGGACTCCATAGGTAATAAATGTTCCAAAAGTGGCCTTGTCTTCCACTTCCTCCATTATGATGGAATAACTGATTAGAAGCAGTAAAGAGGCAGAAAAGATATACCAAAAAATTGATTTATCCTGAAATGTAAAATACATAAGCAGATGAGCGAGTAATATCCCGCCAATAAATCGGACATCTGCGGCAACACTCTTCAATTTTTAATCTCCTTTCAATAAGAAAAGCCGAAGCGCCTTGCCCACGCCCGCCCCCCCCCGAGGGGGCAGGCGACGCTGCTAGACAGTTCTCAAAGCACAAAAAACTTTCTTATCTTTTTAAAAATAACCAAACACTATTTTAACAAAAAACAATCCTAAAAAGTAAGGAAAAGATTTCTTTGGAAACGTTAAGATAAAATAATGCAGATATGCTAATCATAAACCCATGAGAAGGGAGGTATGTATAATGACGAAATCAAAAAGAGAAAAAGAGCGTGCATGGACGGTAAGAAAGCAGGACCAGCACCCGCATGGTAAAGTGAAATCATTAAAAGAACTGTCCGGGGAAAAGGAATAAAATCTGGGCCCCCTAATCTGGGGGCCGCGAATGTGAAGAAATTCAAGGGTGCGCCATTTTAAAATGCAAGCTGAAAAGGGGAGAGGAAGGTGGAGAATGAAACTGATAAAATGCAAGAATAAAAAAAGCAGCAAGAGAGCTGCTTTTTTTGGATCCGAAAGAATGCGCTTTCATTTTTTCTTTTATACTGCTGATTCTCTTACTACCTTATAATTTTTATGATTGACAACTGTTCTTTGATCTAATTCCAAATCACGGTAGTTATCCATGTACGTTAAATCTACAATAACAGAATTCTCATTTACTTTTTCTACAATCCCTTGTAATCCGTCACGAAACTCAATAATATTGCCAACCTCTGCTTTCTTCAAAAAGCATCTCTCCTTTTGTCCATTTCTTTCGCTGGTAATAACAGTTTGCACTATATTATGAAATGCGTAAAGAATTTTGCAATTCACTGCTGTTTAGGTAATTTATTACAGCATTAGGTTGGTAATATTATACCAGATAAAATACTTTTGTACATTAAAATTATTTAATATTCAGAATAAATGATTGATGTACAGATATAATATTAGATACTTCAAAATTGACAGCACTTTAATTATGATAGAAAAAGAATAGAGTAAAAAGGAGTTCTGAGTAATGAATCATGAACAAATTATAGAAGTGCTCGATCAATTAAAAAATGGAATCATCTCAGAGTATCATGTGTCAAAAGAAGACTTTCTTCCTTTTCGCAGCATTATTGTGAAAAGGGAGGATTTTAAGCACTTCCGCGGAATCGCACAAAGAGGCGGCCATGTTATATATCGATATTTAGATTTACCCCGAAGCTAAAATAGAAATGGCGCTGAAATATAAAGCACATAGAAAAGACACTTGAAAATCTCAGGTGTCTTTCCTGTATGTCCTCATGAAAAGTTGAAAAGAAGGCATACCAATCTGGGTTTGAAAGCAATATTACTAATTTGAAGGGGCTGAACAAGTATGGGCAATTTTATAGGAAAAACGGTCATCATTACAGGAGGAGCCAGCGGAATTGGAAAGGGAATTGCCGAGACGTTCTCAGGGGAAGGGGCCAATGTGGTCATCGTTGACATAGATGAAATGAAGGGAAAAAAGTTAGAAGAAAGCTTGAACAAACAAGGCCAGACATGCATGTTTATTAGAGCAGATGTTAAGAATGAAGCAGAAATCAAGGGACTTTTAATAAAAACTTATGAATCATTTGGAGCAATTGATATTCTAATAAATAACGCTGGCATCTCAAAGTTTCATTCATTTTTTGAACTGACTGTGGAATTGTGGGATGAAGTAATCAATACGAATCTTCGCAGTGTCTTTCTGTGCAGCAGGGAAGCTGCCAAGTTGATGAAACAAGGATCCTGTATTATCAATCTATCTTCTACGAGAGCAGTAATGTCTGAAAGCAATACAGAGGCATACTCGGCTTCAAAAGGCGGAATTATGGCAATCACCCATGCTTTAGCCAGTACGCTTGCTGAAAAGGGAATCAGGGTTAATTGCATAAGTCCCGGCTGGATTGAAACAGGGGATTATGAAAGTCTCAGGGAGATTGATCATAATCAGCATTTTTCCAACAGAGTTGGAAAACCAGCGGACATTGCAAGAACCTGCTTATTTTTAGCTGATCCAGAAAATGACTTCATAACAGGAGAAAATATAACAGTAGATGGAGGCATGACAAGGAAAATGATTTATGAAAAATATTAACTGTCTACTTTCTTAACAATACGATATTTAGCACCAAAACAGCACCAATGAAAATAAGGCAAAGCAGGATATTAATCATTATATCGCCTCCTGTCGTTAAAGACATTGTAAAACAGCCTCGTTAAATGGCATTGAGTTCTTTGTAAATTTACTGTGAAAAAATGATAAACAAGTTAGAAACAGGAACAAGCCCCTTGTTCTAAATGGTTCAAAAGGCTCATATCCTTTTAAAGCTTTAGTATAATTAGAGGGAGGGGCTCTAGTGGGAATTACTATGATTAAGATTTCGTCCGTTTACTTTGCAGTGGGAATTTTACTTGGGTATTATATGTCAAGTACTCATTCATACCTGTTAACACCTGTCCATGTCCATATAAATTTACTTGGATGGACATCCCTGACTCTTGCAGGAATCCTCTATTACTTGTTTCCTTCTCTTGCTGAAGGGAAGGCAGGGAAGTGGCATTTTTGGCTTCATAATATTGGGCTTCCAATCATGATGCTGTCACTGTCCCTGGTCCTGGTAACAGAGAATAATGCCTTTCTTCCAGGTACTGCTATTGGAGCTACTATTACTGCTGCGGGTATATTAATTTTCGTATGGAACATACTGAAAAATTTAAAAGCTGAATAGCTATGTAAATAGCGTATGGATTTAGTAATCCATGCGTTTTTCTTTTACTGGCAGCTGAATTATTAGATAATTGTAAAGATAGATATTATTTAGTAAAATTATACCAGTCAATCTAAATAGGATAGAGATCAGCATGGAAGTGAACAGGAGGGCAATAATGGGATATTTGGACAAGCTTAAAACTGAGATTGGGAAAGTAATTTCCGGGAAAGACTGCGAAATTGAATTGATGGCTATTTCATTATTATTCAATGGCCATATCTTGTTGGAAAGTGTTCCTGGAACTGGAAAAACAATGCTTGCCAAAGCATTTTCACGCACCATTAATGGGAATTTCTCGCGCATTCAATTTACACCGGATGTTTTGCCGAGTGATGTCACAGGGATCCGTTTCTTCAATCCGAAAAATCAGGAATTTGAATTCCATCCTGGGCCAATAATCGCGAATATTGTACTTGCTGATGAAATTAATCGTGCAGCACCAAGAACACAGTCAAGTCTTCTCGAAGTAATGGAGGAGCGTCAGGTCACCATTGACGGACACACAATTAGACTTGACTCACCTTTTATGGTTATAGCTACACAGAACCCGGCTGAATCTCAGCAGGGGACATTTCCGCTTCCAGTTGCTCAGCTTGACCGGTTTTTTATGAAACTTAAAATGGATTATCCGAGCAGGGAAGAGGAAAAGGCAATGCTTCAAATGTATCGAAGCGGTGCAGACCCTGCGGAAATCAATGCAATTTTAATCTCAGACCAAATCATTAAACTAAAAAAGGCTGCCGGAAAAGTTATTTTAAATGAGCCTGTCGAAGCTTACTTGCTGGATATTGTAAGGAAGACACGGGAACATGCGGATATTGAACTGGGGGTCAGTCCCAGAGGAATGCTTGCCTTAATGAGAGCTTCTCAAGGCAAAGCTCTAATGGAGGGAAGAGCCTATGTGATACCTAATGATATTAAAAATATGGTCCCGTATGTGCTTGGCCACAGAATTTTCCTTTCCACTGAAGCTTCCATGACGAAAAGCCCAGAGTCAGTTCTGAAAGATGTGCTGGAATCTGTGCCAGTTCCAGTAGAGTCAGGTGCTCTCTAAAATGGAGTGGAAAAAGTATCATGCTGAAGACGGATATTTGTCCCTTTCAAGTGTATTGGCCGTATTCTTATTAATAGCAAGCTTTTATTTGAAATCATGGGAAGTTTTTCTGGCATCCATTCTATTTCTGCTAATAATATTTGCCAATACATATTACATGAAGCTCCTCGGTGAAAAGCTGAGCCTGCGGAACCCGAAGGTTAGATATAAACTATTTGCCGGACAGGAAGCGAAATGGATTTTGGAATTTGAAAATAAAGGGCTTCCTATTTTAAAGGGTGAACTTAGGGTTTTATTTGGCGATAGTATTAGCCCGATGGATCAAAATCTGGAGCCCAGGCTGGGGAATTTTGAGCTTTCAATCCCTTTCTCATTGAATCATAATGAACGGAAAAAAATAACAATCCCCTTTTCTGCTATGAAAAGGGGAGTTTCAAAAATAAGAAAACTGGAATTATATATTCCTAATTTTATAGGGTTTGGCGAAACCATTCTTGAATACCGGGCACAATTGCTGCAGGATGCATTGGTTTATCCGAGTCGTCTGCCAGTTAAAAATACACTGCCACTCTTAACAGACCGCCCGGGCACTTTTCTTTCTGCCTATTCACTTTTTGACGAAAATTTATCGCCAGCAGGAACAAGGCAGTACGTTTCACCAGATAGTTTTAATCGGATCAATTGGAAGGCAAGTGCGAGGAAACAGTGTTTACAGACAAAGGTCTTTGATAAAGCTGCAGAAACAGGCTGGAATATTTCGCTAAATGTTTCAGCTGGACATTCGATATCTGCACAGCTGGAAGAATGCATCAGCAGTGCAGCGGAAATAGCCTTTATCTGTGTGAAAGAAAATATTCCTTTTTCCATATGTATAAATATTCGGACTGCCGGCAGCACCCCCTTTTATTATTTGCCTGCAGCATCTGGAAAAGATCATCTGCAAAAGGTGCTTGAAATGCTGGCTCTTGTAGATAATCATTCTTCTGTTTACCCTTATGAAAAAATGCTTTCATTTTATGAAAGACATTTGACTCATCAGCCTTTTTTCGTTCACACAGGAGAATTGAAGCAGGCTGCTGTCAGCTCAATAAATAATATCAGCCGAAAAGGATCTTTCCTATTTGAACTGCATCTGCTTAATGAGGAAGCCGACTTGAGGCCGCTTCAAGTGAAAGCGAAGGAAGTGGCAGTACGATGAAAAAACTGTTTGAAGTGAGTTTTCTGCTTGGCATTGAAATCATTTTTGGAGCACTAATGTTATTCCCTTTTTATATGGCAAAAGAAGGGGCTGTTCCTCTCACTGAATATTTTGTATTTGTTTTTCCTGCAGGAATGGCATTTGTAGTTCTGCTCATCAGATTTAGAGAAAAAGGGAAGGTTCTTTTTTTTCTTGTTGAGCTTCCTTTATTATTTGTAATCGGAAATATTCTCTCTTTTTCCTGGTTTTTTATTGTGCTGATAAGCTTTTTTGTTTTTTGGAGAACTTATGTTCATTTCAATGAACATAATTACCGGCCAGAGGGCTGGTGGATTCTGCTTACGGTTTTCTCCGGTACTTTCCTGGTTATCTTTTCAGCCATGAAGGACGGTGCCTATACCGGAGAAATTGTGGGACTAATGATATTGGAACTGTTTTTTATCATCTCGGGAGGTTTTATTAAACGTATAATTGAATCGGATGCAAATGCAGGAGAAAAGAAAAGGTTTTTAATTCACTTCTTGTCACTGACTGCTGCAATTCTTGCAGTTGGCATAATAGTTTCCTTCGGTATGGGAACTCTCAAGTTCTTTTTCTTTGGTATCCTAAAATTAATTGCCTCAGCAGCTGCCTTGATTGCTTCACCGCTGTTTAATTGGGCAGAGGGACAGGACTGGGAAATTCATGTGAAGTTTTTTTCTGAGAATGAAAACCGTGATAATGATGAACGCTTCAAGGTACCTGCTGATTTGGGAGAAGGCGGGCAATTTTTTGATCCTGCGGTCTTAACATCTATCTTCTTTATAGGGGTAATCACTTCCCTGTTCATTTATATTTATAAAAAAAATATAAAGGTAAAAAGCGTAAGAAATGGAGCTGTATTTGCCTCTTATAGTCAGCAGATTGAAGATAAAGGAACATTGCTGTCAAGGAGGTTTCAGCATATTGCCCCTGAAAATCAGATCCGGAAAGAGATTTTTCAGCTGGAAAGATATGCAGTAAACTTAGACCTGGGAAGAAAAGAATCCGAAAGCTTGCCAGAATGGCTTCAAAGGATAGGGCTCAAAGACCCCGGACAGATTGTAGATGCATATGAAACAGTCCGATACAGCAATAACGTGTCCACTCAAAGCGTTGAGAAATATAAATATGCAGTGGATCAAATGAAAAAAGAAATGAAAAGGATTCATAAAGACAATTTGGAAAAGAAACAGGCTAAGAAAAACGCTAAATAAACAATGTGTAAAGTCTTTTCTCATATGGAAAAGGGCTTTTCTTTTAAAATCAGAAAATACTTCTATCCTTCACTGAAGTAAAGTAATCATGCTGTTGCAGGTTTCAATCTTTTCATGCAAAATAAAAAATACCTGATTACTTAACGGTAAGCTGACATCATTTCACTCTTACGGCCCGCATATAATTGAACAATCAATCAAAAAGGCGGGATAATATCATGAAACTTGAAAACGAAAAAGCATACAGAGTGAAAGGCTTATCTCAAGACATTTTGGAGCATCTGATGGAAGACAATACATCTTATAATAGCGAAGACTTAAAACATGTTATAGAAATGCTGGCGCGTACTGTGTCGGATCTTGTCACAGTGTATACGGACCGGGAAGGCGATCATGAAACGGTCCTGAAGGGGACCATATCAAAAATGCGAATCAGTTATAATGTCCTTCAATACAAAGAAATTTCAAAACTGGTTAGAAAACAAGATAAGTATCATCCACAGCCATAAATCAAAAGAAAAATTGCATCTGAAAAATTAAGTAGAAATCATTGGCAAATGAAAGCGTTTTACTGAAAAAAGTGTGAACAAACGTGAAAAATTAAGGGTTTTTCATTGTCTAAATGAATGTGAAATGCTATTCTTTTGTCTGAGATGTAAGTTGTCCGATGACTTAATTGCAGCCAGGTAATATTTCCTGATTCTATGGAAGTTTTCAAAGTGCAGAGACGAAGTGATCTTATTAATTTTTCTCAGCCTTTTTGAACAACTATATACATGAATAATAGGGTGTTGGAGAAAATATAAAAGCATATAGGAAGAAATATCCCGGCATTATACTGTTTCATCCTGCTGCTGATTTTGCCGAATAAATTCCAGTTCCCGTCTTTAAGTTCGTGAGGCAACGCCTTGCACATCTTAATACAATCATTAATAAGAAGGAGATTGATCCCATATGGTTCAAAAACAATTTAAAGTAATTGCAGAAACAGGAATTCACGCTCGTCCAGCTACAATGCTTGTACAAGCTGCCAGCAAATTTGACTCAGAAATTCACCTTGAGTACAAGGAAAAGAAAGTAAACCTAAAATCAATCATGGGTGTTATGTCTTTAGGTGTTGGACAAGGTGCAGATATTACAATTATTGCTGAAGGAAGCGATGAACAGGATGCACTTAACAGCCTTGAAGAAACACTGAAAAAAGAAGGTTTGGCTGAATAATGAGCTTTTTAAATGGAATTGCGGCGTCAAGCGGTATTGCAATAGCGAAAGCTTACCGTTTGGTTGAGCCGGATCTCTCTTTTGATAGAAAGACTGTAGAAAATGCTGAACAGGAAGTGGAGCGCTTTCAGTCAGCATTAGCTGAATCTAAAGGTGAATTGGAAGTCATCCGCGATAATGCCCATAAAGAGCTTGGGGCTGATAAAGCTGCTATTTTCGATGCTCATCTTCTTGTATTAAGTGATCCGGAATTAATTTCGCCAATTGAAGATAAAATTAAAACAGATAAAGTAAATGCTGAATCTGCATTAAAAGAGACAGCAGATATGTTCATTACAATGTTCGAACAAATGGACAATGAATACATGAAAGAGCGTGCGGCGGATATTCGTGACGTAACGAAACGCGTACTTTCTCATTTGCTTGGGGTGCAAATTGCAAATCCCAGCATGATTGCAGAAGAAGTAATCATTATTGCTGAAGACTTGACCCCCTCAGATACTGCTCAGCTAAACCGTCAGTTTGTAAAAGGGTTTACAACTGACATCGGAGGCAGAACATCTCATTCTGCCATTATGGCCCGTTCCATGGAAATTCCAGCAGTAGTGGGAACAAAGGAATCTACAAAGCAAATTAAAAATGGCGACCTGGTTATCGTGGATGGATTAAAAGGTCTGGTACATATTAATCCGACTCCAGAGGCTGTAGCCGAATATAAAGAAGAACACCGCAAATTCGAGGATCAAAAAGCCGAGTGGGCTAAACTTGTCAACGAAAAATCAGTTACTGCTGATGGCCATCATGTTGAATTGGCTGCCAATATCGGCACTCCAAAGGATCTGAAGGGTGTAGTTGAAAATGGCGGAGAAGGCATTGGCCTATATCGCACGGAATTTCTATATATGGGAAGAGACCAGCTTCCAACAGAAGAGGAACAGTTTGAATCCTACAAGGCTGTCCTTGAAGGAATGAGCGGAAAACCGGTTGTTGTCCGCACGCTTGATATTGGCGGGGATAAAGAGCTTCCTTATCTGAATCTTCCAAAGGAAATGAACCCATTCCTTGGCTTCCGGGCGATTCGCCTATGTCTGGAAGAACAGGAAATGTTCAGGACACAATTAAGGGCTTTGTTAAGAGCAAGCACTTATGGAAACCTGAAAATCATGTTCCCTATGATTGCAACTCTTGATGAATTCCGTCAGGGCAAAGCAATCCTTGAAGAAGAAAAACAAAAGCTTGTGAGCGAAGGCTCAAAGGTTGCCGACAATATTGAAATTGGAATTATGGTTGAAATACCATCAACGGCTGTTATGGCTGATCAATTTGCTAAAGAAGTTGATTTCTTCAGCGTAGGCACAAACGATTTAATTCAGTACACAATGGCTGCAGACCGAATGAATGAGCGTGTTTCTTATCTTTACCAGCCTTATAATCCTGCAATTTTGCGTTTAGTTAAAATGGTTATTGATGCAGCACACAAGGAAGGAAAGTGGGCAGGCATGTGCGGTGAAATGGCTGGGGATGAAACGGCAATTCCATTGCTGCTGGGATTAGGACTTGACGAGTTCTCCATGAGCGCTACGTCAATTCTTAAAGCTCGTTCTCAAATCAGTCACCTAAACAAGAAAGACATGGAAGCACTGGCTGAAAAAGCGCTTCATATGAATACAGCAGAAGAAGTAGTCCAAGCTGTAAAAGAAGCAGCCAAACTGTAATCAAATTGAAACATTTAATAAGTTTTAAATATAATTTCCCGGGTAAATAAGAATTAAGCACTTAGGTTAGACTTAAGTAAGCTGATCATTCTCATTTTCCCCCCTTTTTAAGCCGGCCTATGATGGCCGGTTTATTTTTTATCCTTCTTCAGGCGATATTGCCATTCAGCCTTAAGGATGACAGAAATCACATCTTATGATTGTTATCCGGAATCTGAAACTCTCCTATAATGAAGCTACAGAATAAAAAGGAGAGATGGAAAATGGTTTCCATGATAATCAGCTTTCTCTTTCATGATCGATATAAATGCATTAAAGAAAAGCAGAAAAACGACTTATATGAAAAACAGAGTCCATTTTTAAGCCGTGTCCTCCACTAAAGAAGGAAGCCTGGAAAGGGCTTCTTTTATATTTTGTACGCTTATTTTCGAGGGTAACATTGCAATTGGGGTTTATTGTAAGGCGAGAAAGGAAAAGGTAATGAAAAAGGAGGAATTCTTCAATGAATAAAAAGATCATTAGCCTAATACTTACCGCCATATTGACCCTGTCCCTGTCAGGCTGCATGCAGGGTGCCACGGACTCCATCGTCAATAGGCATGCTGAAGCATTGCTGACTAAAAACAATGAGCTGCAGTTCCGGTTTAAAATTAATGATAAAATCCTTTCAGAAGAAGAACTATACAAAGTAAAGGTTTCCATACATAATGAAAAACTGGCCGCTGCGCTGGGTACGGATGAGTTTGTTTATGGGGAGGACACAATAATCGATGGGGAATATATAGAAGTCAATAATGAAAAGGGAAATTACATTTTTATGAATCCCATTCCTCTTACGCAGGACCTGCATGTTTTCGAAATAGAAGAAATGATCGTGAATGAAGATGCAGTATCTGTAGAAATCTTAAATGAGGATGAAGTGATTGCCAGAGCATTCTTAAATAATTTTTCATCACAGCTTTAAAAAGAATCAATGTAATGACCGGTGGTTTTGTTTTTATCTAACTTGGGTAAAAGTAATTACGCGCATAAAATTGGGGATGGACCAGGTATTTGCCTGGTCTTTTGTCTTTATTGGGACATCTAATATTTTTAATCTAAGAAAAGTAATGGTAAAATTATTATAAAAAATTCAGATATTTCAAGGGAGTGGGTACGTTGATTTCACCTGAAAATACAGTTATCGGTTTTGTGGGAACAGGGGTTATGGGCAGGAGCATGGCGGGACATCTGTTGAAAGCAGGTTATCCATTAGTTGTTTATACAAGAACCAAAGAAAAAGCTTCTGGACTAATAGAGAATGGGGCAGAGTGGGCTGAGACGCCGATGGATGTTGCAAAGAAAGCAAATGTCATTATTACGATTGTTGGGTTTCCGGCAGATGTAGAGGAAGTGTATCTTGGAGAAAATGGCATTATCACAAATGGCAGAGAAAATACATATGTAATTGACATGACCACATCGACACCTACATTGGCCAAAAGGATATATGAAGAAGCAGTCAAAAAAGGCATCCATGCAATAGATGCCCCTGTTTCAGGAGGAGATATCGGTGCCAGGGATGCAAAGCTTTCAATAATGGCCGGAGGAGACAGGGACGCATTTCTGTCTGTAGAGCCAATTTTCAATCTTCTCGGAACAAATATCGTCTATCAAGGAAAAGCAGGAGCCGGACAACATACGAAAATGTGTAATCAAATCGCGATTGCATCAAATATGATAGGGGTGTGTGAAGCGGTAGTGTATGCAGAAAAAGCAGGTTTGGACCCAAGGACGGTGCTTCAAAGCATCTCATCTGGTGCAGCAGGCAGCTGGTCACTATCCAATCTTGCACCGAGAATCATTGATGGAAACTTTGAACCAGGCTTTTATATCAAACATTTCATTAAGGACATGAATATCGCCTTGGATGAAGCAGAGGCAATGGGCATGATGACTCCAGGGCTTGCTCTTGCAAAAAAAATGTATGCCGAGCTTTCTGAATTAGGGGAAGAAAACAGCGGTACACACGCTTTATATAAATATTGGAAAAAGTAATTAGCACCTGTAAATGTATAAAGCCTCTTTCTTCACTTCAAACTAATAATGAAAGTGAAAAGGGGGTTAGACAGGTGGCTAAAAGAAATAAGAAAAATGATCCTCAGCAGAAGAACAAAAAAGGTTTCGATTCCGCTGTTATTGATTCTGAATTCTCCCACGAATTTGGAAGTGCTGACACGAATAAAATTCATAAAGATAAAGCCAAAAAGGAAAAAGCATCAAAAAACAACGGGCAATATCAGGGGCAGTAATAGTGAAAAAGGCAGGCAGAGGTCTTGCCTTTTTGCTTTTTTCGGATTTGAATAAGAAGCATTGAATATGAATAAAAGCGCCATTCCTCCAAAAAGGAAACTGGCGCTTTCGACAGAGTGAATCTTGTTACATTTTAATACCTTCAAGATACTTTTCGATCCGGTCAAGCCCTTCTTGTAATGTGTCCATGGAATAAGCAAAGGATATTCGGAAATAACCTTCTCCATATGAGGAGAAAGCACTGCCAGGAACTACTGCGACTCCTGCATTTTCAACAAGAGAAAGGGCAAATTCAAAGGAGTTCATTGAAACATCTGGTATTTTTATAAAAAAATAAAATGCGCCATCAGGTTTGACTACATCCAGGTTCATCTGTACTAAACGTTCATATACATAATCACGGCGTTTGGCATATTCATGCCTCATTGGCAGGGCGTCATTAATTCCTGTTGTAAGCGCATCAAGAGCTGCCATTTGGGAGACAGAAGCTGAGCATGTCACATTATACTGATGCACCTTCAAGATATGTTTTGCCAGGTTTTCAGGCGCGAATAAAAGACCAATGCGCCAGCCTGTCATTGAATGGGATTTAGAAAGTCCATTAATTACTATAGTTTGCTCCCGTAAAAGGGAAGCGATTGAGTGGTGCGTTTGATCATAGATCAGTTCGCTGTATATTTCATCAGCAAGGATAAAGATATCTTTGCCTTTAACAAGAGCAGCAATTTCCTCAAGTTCTTCCAAACTCAGACTGACACCTGTCGGATTCGATGGATATGGAAGAACAATGCACCTTGTTTTATCACTCATATGTTCTGCAATTAAATCTGCAGTAAATCTAAACTTGTTTCTGGAAATATCAGTATGAACCGGAACGGAACCGCAAAGCTTTATAATTGGCTCATAACCGGGATAAACTGGACCAGGCAGGATTACTTCCGATCCCTCATCCAGAATAGTACGGAATGCAATATCGATAGCTTCACTTGCCCCTGATGTCACAATGACTTCTAATTCAGGGTTATATGTAAGGTTGTATTTTGTTTTTACAAAAGAAGCTGCAGCTTGCCGCAATCGAATATCGCCCGCATTGTGTGTATAAGAGGTAAAGTTCTCATCAATTGCCTGTTTAGCTGATTCTTTAACATGTAATGGCGTCGGGAAGTCAGGCTGTCCAATTGTAAGAGAAATCATGCCTTTGGTGCCGGCAACCATATTGAAAAACTTTCTGATTCCAGAAATTTCAATGTCCTTCACCCTCTGATTGATTAAATGTTCCAATGTATTCACCTCGCATAATTCTAATGTTTATTCTATCACTTTGATGCGGAGGCAAACAGTAAAAAGTAAAACAGGCCCTGTATTCTATTCAGGGCCAGCAAAAATAAAATTAATATCCGTAATCCCAATCGACTTCGTCTTCATGCCATAATACCGGGGATACAGCACCAAAATCGATTACTTTATTTTCTATATGGCATCGGCAATGGTTGTCGCCGCATTGATCTTTCATTTCCTCAAACACAGAATGCTCCACATCTTCCAGGATCGTAACTTTATGTTCATCATGGTAAAGGATTGCTGTACCTTTCATGCCTGATCGCACCTCTTTTTTAATTTAGGTAAAACTGACTTTCAGCTTTACAAACTTATTTTATGACTTTGGAAAAATAGTGTCTACACTGTAATAAGACTGTTCACAAAAAAGTCAAGATGAAAACGTTTTAGTGAGATATTTGCATAAAAATAAATGAGTGTAAAATTTTTCAAATAGTTGAATATAATTCATTTAGAGATTAACATTAGTAGATAGTGGAAACTACAACATTTTTAGTTTGTTAGTTTTCCAGCTAACTATTTAAAGGAGGTTATAAAGTGGAGACAACTTTAGAAAAGCAGCCTTATGAAAGCACAAAAGAATATGGCGGGTTCTGGCTCCGATTTGCGGCCTATTTAATCGATTCTATTATTGTTGGAATTCCGCTTACAATTCTAAGCATTGTTATCTTTATGATTTTCTTTGGCACTTCTGACGCATTTAATACGATGATAAGCGACCCAACTTATATGGAAACAGAAATGACCGATGAAGAAGCTTTTGCATTCATGGGATCTTATTTTGGCGCACTTGGAGTAACCTTTCTTGTCAATCTTATCGTTGCTGTTGCCTATTTTGCAGGCCTGCATGCATCCAAATGGCAGGGAACTGTGGGCAAAAAGCTGCTGGGACTAAAAGTGACTGACTTAAATGGTAACCGTATTTCTTTCTGGAGGGCGCTTGGCAGATATATGGCCATGGCCATCCTGTCTGGAATTTTCCTTATCGGGTATATCATTGCTGCCTTTACAGAGAAAAAACAGGCATTGCATGATTTAATCGCAGGCACTGTCGTATTAAAAAAATAATTCTTAAAAAACCTGAAGGGCAACTCAGTTGCCCTTCAGGTTTTTTTGTGGGACTGCAATAAAAAGGATTTATTAACTGCATACAGAATATATTTTTAGGAAGGGAGGATGAAAATGAAGAAGCAAGATATTATTACTCATTATGAAGCTTTTTCTGCATGGCTTGAGTCGCTAAGAGATCTTGACCAGGAAAGTTGGCTAAAGCCTGTCTCGGCTGGAAAATGGCCGGTTGCGGCAGTAGTTGCCCATCTGTTATTTTGGGATAGATATTCTCTTGATGAGCGTTTCCCATTTTTTAAAGAGGGTGCAGTACTGGTGAGCTATCCTGATTTTCAAAGTGTGAATGATGCTGCAGGAGAATACGCAAAAAAGCAGGCACAACTAGAGATTATTGAAGAACTTTTATCAGTTCGGAGACAATTTCTTCAGATGCTGGAAGGCATGTCAGAAGAAAAACTGGATACTGCATTTAAAATTGGCAGCACTAGCTTAACTATGCGCGATTATTTTGCCGATTTTATTGAACATGACATTCACCATAAAAAGCAAATAATGCAGGTATCCGGCATCAGTGTTTAACACCGGCTGACAGTTTCACTTTTAAGAACTGTAATTTAGAATGATATAACGTCATGCAGTAAAACAGGCAGAGACTCCTGATCCGATGATGCACCCAATAAAACAAAGTGCCAAAGAAAGAATTCAACATCAATTCGG
This sequence comes from Bacillus sp. NTK034, assembly GCF_017303275.1. Taxonomy (GTDB): domain Bacteria; phylum Bacillota; class Bacilli; order Bacillales; family Cytobacillaceae; genus Cytobacillus. Next base: position 497,362 of record NZ_JAFKOJ010000001.1, read on the forward strand.
CTATTCGGGAAGATTCTGCCTGTTCATTAAATTCCCCCCTGTTTTGGCCTTCACCAATAACATAAGTAGATTAATAGCTTTGAATATTCTTTTTGTTCCTTCCTTTTCACTTTTCCTCACCTTAAATTAATTTCTGGCATTAATTGTTATTTGAATATTAATTATTTTTTCAATAAACTGGATTTAATAAAATTTGGTAAAATAAAAGGGTTTTACAGATAGGTCTTGAATAAGGAATAAGGTGTTTTTTACCTGAAGGAGCTGATGGCATGGAAATAGAAAAAACGGAGCTGCAGAAACAGGGGAAATTCAATTCCTGGCGGCTGTATATGACACTGCCCATTGTATCATGGGCACTTTACGATTTTGCGAATACTATTTTTTCCTCAAATATCAATACCATCTTCTTTCCTTTTTACCTGCAGGAAGTAATTGGAGAGAATGAAGTTTTAAATCAGATAGCGAGTACCTTTATTTCTTATTCTAATGCGCTGGCAAGTTTTTTTCTTGTCCTGTTCTCTCCATTGTTTGGAGTTATGATAGACAGGACAGGAAGAAAAAAGAAGTATATTGTAATCTTTACGCTTATTACTGTAATGGCGACCATTTTAATGGGGGTTTTTGCTTCAAGTCAGATTAGCGGGAAAATATTTGGGCTTCCTGTTTATCTTGCGCTCGTTATTATATGTTTTATTATTGCAAAGTTTTTTTTTCATTCCAGTCTGGTTTTTTACGATGCAATGATTTCCGATCTGGGAACAAAGCAGGATATACCTCTGATTTCAGGTTTTGGAGTGGCAGTTGGCTATATCGGAACCCTGGTAGGCCTGACAGTTTATTTATTTGTAGGAGATGACGGTTTTCACGAATCTTTTATACCCACTGCTATTTTATTTCTGGTGTTTTCTTTGCCGCTGTTTTTCTTTGTAAAAGATAAGCCTAACAAGGCAAAAGAAAAACAAAAATTTTTATCAGGCTATAAGGAAATTTGGCAGACTTTTAAAGATATGAAACATTACAAGGCGATTTTCACATTCATGATTGCCTATTTTTTCTTAAATGATGCAATTGCTACAACGATTGCCATGATGGCCATTTACGCAAAAACGATTGTCGGCTTTTCAACTGGCCAATTTATTTTGTTATATCTTGCTTCAACGGTGTCCAGTATAATTGGTTCTTTTGTATTTGGCTATATTACCAAGGCGAAAGGGCCCAACAAAGCGGTTAAGTACGTTGGGATCCTTCTTCTTGTTGCTCTGGCAATTGCTGTTGGCGCTGTCAATGAAACTATGTTCTGGATTGCGGGCAGCATGTTTGGCGTCGCTCTGGGGTCCATGTGGGTTACCACAAGAACTTATATTGTGGAATTGACTCCAGAAGATAAAAGAGGGCAGTTTTTTGGTTTGTTTGCATTTTCAGGGAAAGTATCTTCCATAATTGGACCCGTTATTTATGGAAGCATAACTTTGATCTTTGCCAGCTATGGAAACCTGGCAAGCAGACTTGCTTTAGGTTCATTGATGATTTTAACGATAATTGGTCTGTTTATTCATTCAAAAATTAAGGACGACAGCATTCCTGAATAGGTTTCCATCTGTATTGCATTTAAAAAGCAAGCCGCCAAAGGCTTGCTTTTTGCTGTTTTTGCAAAGCAGTTGACTTCCTGTTGGTGAAATAAGGACTTTTTTCATAATAAGCTGAAATTTTCATAAGAAATTTTATCCATTCATGGTATATTAATAGAGAAAAAGATTCACGATTTAAATAAGCTGCTGTCTTGCTGCTCTTAAAGCAAGCGTCATACAAACTGGAGCCGCGACTTAGATATAAGCATATGAAAAAGGAAGGGCGAAAAAAGTGGAACAGAAAAAAGGCATTTTACTGGAAAGCGGAACGAATGAATTGGAGATTGTTGAATTTTCAATAGGAAGGAATAAATTGGGGATTAATGTTATTAAAGTGAAGGAAATTATTAATCCTGTACCAGTCATTCCTGTCCCGCATTCTCATCGAAATATTGAAGGGATCATTGAACTGAGGGGAGAGGTTCTTCCTGTAGTTGATGTAGCATCATCATTAAATATGGCACCTTCAGAAAGCCCTCAGCAGGATAAATTTATTGTGACAGAGTTTAATCAGCAGAAAATTGTATTCCACGTTCATAGTGTTTCGAAAATTCACCGCATTTCCTGGAACCAAATTGAAAAGCCTTCTGAATTGTATCAGGGCCAGGAAAGCCAGATTATCGGCATCATAAAGCTAGAAGATGAAATGGTGCTGCTGCTTGATTTTGAAAAAATGGTCACTGAGATCAATCCGGCTTCAGGGATTAGCATCCAGAAGGTGCAGAAACTTGGAAAGCGCGAGAGGTCCGACAAGAAGCTGCTTATCGCAGAAGACTCGCCACTCCTAAGAAAGCTTTTGAATGATACATTGAATGAAGCTGGATTTTCACAAATTGAATTCTTTGAAAATGGATACGATGCTTATGAATATTTGCATTCTTTAGCCGAGTCGGGGAGCGATATAACTCAGGAAGTGCAGCTCATGATCACTGATATCGAAATGCCGCAAATGGATGGGCATCACCTTACTAAAAAAGTTAAAGAACATCCTGTGCTGACAAAAATTCCAGTTATTATTTTTTCTTCATTGATTACCGAGGATCTTCGCCATAAAGGCCAAATGGTTGGAGCCAATGCGCAGGTAAGCAAGCCTGAAATTGCAGAATTGGTGCTTTTGATAGATCAGCATGCATTATAGGACCATAACAAAGAAAAAGCTGGAATTTCCATTCCAGCTTTTTCTTGTTAGTAAGAAAGAATAACTTTGAACTTTGATAACTATATAGCTTCAGGGCCTACCCCCTCGAAGTGTCGGGGGTGAGCACCTAGGATAAGCTTCTTTGGATGTTCTTCCCAGGAACAAACAGTTTTGGCTTGTTCCGAAGGCGCTTGCGCTTTTCTTGATTAAAAGTAACTTTCTCCTAATTTCTTAAATACAGGTTTTTCATAGCGATGCTTTTTTGCGTTTGGCTTGCTATTAAGCTCTTTTAGCCCTGTATATGTCATAAGCAATTTTTTCGCCGCATTAAGAGATAAAGACGATTTTGGATTTCTTACGAAGGAATCGAGTTTACCCAAATGGGGAAGCACTGAAAAATCCTCTTTAGAAGGCGGAAGGTGGAAAGAATAATTCCCGCACTTTACAAGAACATCTGACTGCTGCTGGCTGTTTTTTGGATTGCCGGAATAGTGAAGGCCTGCTTTTTGGGCTTTTCCTTCTTTAATTAACTTTTGAAGTGCATCGTGCTTTAATTTATACAAAAATTTAGGGTTTGGTGCTGTCTTTGCATGGCGGTTAACGGTGAAGATGGCTTGAGAGAGGTTTTCAACCGTTGGTTGCAGATGGGGATATTGTTTCTTATCAGAATTCAATTTCCAATCTCCTTTCAAGTTATAAAGGGGTATAAAAATATTATACCCTTTTTAGCCTATAAAACCAACTTAGTATAGGGCTTTTCTTACAAAAGCTTATCCATCCAGCTGCTTTCCGCTTATGGGTTGGAAGGTTCCTGATTTTTTACATATAACCATCAGCATAGTTACACCTAATAATGTTGTTGCCAACCCTGCACCAATCATAACAAAAGATGCGCCCAGCTGTTTTGCAAGAAGAGCTCCTGCCGCTGGTGCAATAAGCATGGAAAAAGTCTGGAGGGACATGGCGGCAGCCGAAACTCTGCCCATCATTTTCTTTGGTGTTTCAGATTGGAGAACATACCCGTAAGGAACAGATTCTCCTGCACCTAAAAGACCCAATAGACATGCGCCGATTATCCAGACAAGTGGAGGGAAATTAAGAAAACCTAAGCCGCCAAGACCAACAGCTACAATAAAAGTGCCGCTTAATATGGCCGAAGAACTCATTAAATGGACTGGTTTTTGGTTCCACCCTGTCCACTGGCCCAGCAAAAGTGAGCCGGCCACACTGCCTGCTCCCACTGCACTGATCAGCAATCCGAAATTTCCCTCATTAAAACCAATCTGTTTTGCAATAAAAATAAATAACCCATCATAAAGAAAAATGATGAAAAATGCTGCAGAAGAAAGGATAATTGAAATCCTTAAAAGGGGAGTATAGAAAATATGTTTTATTCCCTCGGAAAATTCTTTCCAAAAACTCGATTTGACAGTATAATCTTCAGCTATCCTTTTATCTGATTCCTCAGAAGATTTTAAGCTGGGAAGAAAAATCAGGAAAATAATGGATATTACAAATCCTGCTGCTTCAAATAGAAACGGGCTTTTTGGTCCGAAAACTGCTATAATCCCCCCTCCTAAAGCCGGCCCGGCAATTTTCATGGTATTGACTGACAGCTGGCTTAGAGTTACAGCTTCAGGCAGCATGCTGTCAGGTACAATCATCCTGATCGCGCTCTGTCTTGCCGGGTCGTAAAGGGCTGATACGGTTCCCTTTAAAAACACAAATAATAGCAGAATGTATAGGTTGGGAGCGTAAAACAAGCCTGCGACAAAGGCAATTCTTAAAAAGAGGCAAACGATCATAACAGCTTTTTTCGGCAATCTGTCAACAAACACACTCGCAAATGGGCCGATTATGACCCAGGGAAGACCGAGAACAATGATGACAGAAGCAATGGCCGTTTCATCAAGCCCCCAGTGATAAGCGACAATAACCTGTAATGCAATAAAATCGAGCCAGTTACCCAAATCGGAAAATAGCTGGGCACCAAAAAGAGAGCGAAAGGATTTCAGCTTGAGTGGTTTAAAAATACCGGGTTTCATTGGCCATTCCCCTTTTCCCTGCCTAAGGCCATCCTTCGCCTGTTTAACAGCTTTTCTGTATTGCTGTTAGGATCCTGGCCAGCTGGCAGATTATTATTTTGCAGCACTTCAATTGATTCCTCGATCCATTTCATTTCTGTTTCGAGCTTCATTTCTGCATATCGAATCGACAGGCTGCCAAGCTTGCTGACATAGGAGTACCCATTTCGCGGCCATTCCTGTACAAAGTTTAGTATATCTGAGGCTTCTTCTTTTCTTTTTAATAAATGGCTAATTAACACCTCATTATCCATATCTTCATGCCAGGTTGACATTTTCATTAGCAATTCATCTTTAATAACTGGAAAAGAGGGAGGAGTCTTTAGCCAGTTCTCAAATTCTTTCCAGCCTTTTGTCGTGAGCTCATACATCTTTTTCTTTCTACCTTCTTCTTCCTGCTCGATTGCATAGATAAATCCTTCTTCCTCCAGCTTTTTTAATTTCGGGTAAATGCTCCCATAGCTCATTCCCCAATAAAGGCCAGCAGCTTTGTGTTCAAATTCAGATTTAATATTATATCCTGTGCTGGGCCAAAAGCTTAGGACAGCAAGAATGGTATGTTCTATAGACAATAATAAAACTCCTTTCAATGTATCAATTTGATATATCAATATGATATGTTGTGCTTTAAAAAAAATCAATAAAAAAATAAAAACTTTCGCAATTTTTCAGCGAAAGTTTTGTTGAAAGGAAGATTGTAAGCAGCATTTATGGCTGTATCCGTACCCTGGTGCCATTTGGCACTATGCGTGACAATTCGAGCACATCCTGGTTATACATGCGTATACAGCCTTTGGAAACAGATTGGCCAATTGAGGAAGGGTTATTGGTTCCGTGAATTCCATAGCCGGCTTTTGACAGGGAAAGCCACATGACCCCATATGGTCCGCCGGGATTGGGTTCTCTGTTCACAATAACAAACTCTCCAACTGGAGTCTGTGTTAGCATTTTTCCGACGGCGATGGGATACACTTTTTGAACGGTACTGTTATTTAGAAGCGTTAAGATTCTTTTGCCTTTTGAAACAATGATGGTATACGGAATGGAATCAGGTTCCGGCAGCCCTGGTATTACTATTTGCTGGCCGGGATAGATCAGGCCTGGATTTACAATGGAAGGGTTTGCCGCGAGAAGCTCACGTAAAGGGCGGCGGTAATTTTTTGCGATTACAGACATTGTCTCACCAGGTTTTACTATATGGTAAATAACAATCACCTCTTTCTGAAAGGTCTATTCAAATATATGTCTGCAAAAGTGAACTTGTAACTAATTGGATAAAATGTGCCCCCAATGCAGCAAAAAAGGGAAAGCTGCAAAGAATTGCTTTCCCTCTACTTTCCGCTGTTTGATTGTAAGGTAAATACCGTCAGTTCAGGTTTGGATAAAAACCGGAAGGGGAGCCGGGTTGTACCAAGCCCTCTGTTTACATAAAGAGTTAAAGGGCTTTGGCTGCCGATTTCATAGAAGCCTTCATAATATCTTTCAGCATGCGGCGGTTTAACTAATGCTCCAATGAACGGCAGTTTTATTTGTCCTCCATGACTATGGCCGCTCAACTGCAGATTGATGCTGAAAGCTGAAGCTGCATCTGCTAAATCCGGTGCATGGGATAATAAAATATTATAGGTAGAATCGTCCAAACTTCCGCTGGCAAGCTTTATGTCTGGTCTGCCGAGCATGGCATCGTCAATGCCGATGATCTGGATGCTGCTTCCGGAGAACTCGATTTTGCGATTTTCATTCAGCAAAAGAGTAAACCCGGCTTCTTCCATAATAGATTTATAAATATCAGAACCATAGCCCCCGTGATCATGGTTTCCATAAATAGCAAACCTTCCAAGCGGCGCCTGAATTCTTTTCAGGAGGGGCGCAATTTGGTTCGCCTCTATATATTTGTTGGGTTCATCCATCAGGTCACCTGTAAAAAAGACAATATCAGGCTTCAAGCTGTTTATCTTTTCAATCAATTTTTCAAGCTGTTTCAGGTCATAATGAAATCCTAGATGGGTATCGCTGAATTGGATGATCTTTTTATTATTGAACGCTTGTGGAATAGCGTTGTCAGAAATTTCGTAGTTTGTGATTTCCAAGAGCCGCGGCTCAATATCCCGTGCATAATAATAGCCGCCTGCACTAATACCAAAAACAGCAGCAAAAAAGCCGAGAACTCTTTTAAAAAAAGATCTTCTGGAAACTTTTTCCGGCATATAGCATACCAACCTATCTATTGAAATTTTTTTCTGAAGTATTGGGCATGAGAAAAACAACTGTCTTCTCATTGCAGTATCTTTAATACTATCAAACTATCCTATTAAAAAGAAGAATTAACTATGCCTTTTTCTTATCCTTCATTTTCCTTAGAAATATTAATTTATTTGTAAATAAAAATTCGAAAATTCTATATTTAATGGTAAAATGTAAATGAATGATCATTCATTTTTGAGAGGGGAATTAGAATGAAGAATAAAACTGTCATTGTTACTGGCGGTTCCAGCGGCATGGGAAAATATATGGCAAAGAGGTTTGCTGAAGCTGGAGCGAATGTGGTGATAACAGGAAGGAATCTGGAACGCCTCGAGACAGCAAAAGCCGAAATTCAAACATTCCAGGGACAAGTGTTGACAATTCAAATGGATGTCCGTGAAATTGAACATGTTAAACATATGCTCAATGAAACAATTAGTGTATTTGGACAAGTTGATTTCCTTGTTAATAATGCAGCGGGAAATTTTATATGTCCTGCAGAGCAGCTGAGTGCAAATGGATGGAATTCTGTTATTAATATTGTCTTGAATGGAACCTTTTATTGTTCGAGTGAAGTCGGTAAATACTGGATTGAAAAAGGAATTAAGGGAAGTATCATTAACATGGTGGCTACATATGCATGGGATGCTGGAGCGGGTGTTATACACTCGGCAGCAGCAAAAGCAGGTGTATTATCCATGACAAGAACTCTGGCTGTAGAATGGGGAAGAAAATACGGAATTAGAGTGAATGCAATAGCCCCAGGTCCGATAGAAAGGACAGGAGGGGCTGACAGGCTTTGGGAATCAGAAGATGCTGCAAACAGGACACTCCAAAGTGTGCCCCTAGGCAGGCTCGGGAAGCCGGAGGAAATCGCAGAATTGGCATTTTTCCTTTTTTCAGAGCATGCAGGTTATATTAATGGGGAGTGCATCACGATGGATGGAGGACAGTGGCTGAATCAATTTCCATTTTGATGTTAATAAAAACCGGCTGAATTATTTTCAGCCGGTTGACATTATCTATTGATAACTTACTGCTCTGGATTGTAATGCTTTCCATGATGAGATGAATTGTTCTTTAGAAACCTTCACCTGTTTTTTCCCTGAGAGGGGATCGTTAAGAATAACAAACTGTTCATCATAGCCTACTAATACGACTGCATGAAGATCTAATGGAGTTTTAATGGTTTTGCCGGAGTGAGTCCAGGATTCCCAGCGGTCAGGAAGCCTATAATCTCCTGTTGTCCAGACCACAGCAGGGTATCCTTTGGATACATGCATTAGAACCGCTTCAAAATTTTGGCTGGATAAATTAACGGCTCTTCCGGGAAGGTATCTATTCACTAATTCTTCAATTGGTTTATCAAAAACAGCGTAGCCTGCACTTGTTCCGGTCATATCTCCTACAAATCCTTCTGCTGGATTACCCCATTTCAATATATCACCTTTTGAACGTATCAGCGGATCAATATCTTTCTTTACTGCATTATACAAATCCATTTTTCCCACTTGCACACCTGCATGCCGCAGTACCATTGCCAGGCTGGTTACTTCGCATCCATACTTCAATTCGGGGTTTTGCCTAATTAGTGGAACATCAATGATTACAGAGTCTTTTTTAACAGCCGCAGGTGTTTTCGAAGACGGGGCTGTTACTTTCTGCTGTACCTTCTTTGCCTGGACTGGTATTTGTGCATCCAGCTCTTTTGATGCTATGTCAGGTCTTTGGAAAGAACCGGATGGTTCAGAATGGCCGCAGCCAAGCAAAGGAATAAGAAAGGATATAAATAGGAAATTCCTCATGAAATACCCTCTTTCTTTGATGTCCTGATATTAGCTTGTGAGAGAAGGCACGGCAATATGATGCAAAGCTTTTGCCAACCAATGATGTTTTATCAAAAAGTGGAATCTATATTTTGAATAGTAAAAGTTTTAAGCGAATATGGTATAATAACTCATTAATATACATAGGGAGGCTAGGACATGGATGCATTGGATATACTTACAGATTTGGAAAATGTATTTCCTTATTTCCAGCCAATATTCAGTGCAGATGAGCATCGTGTCATTGGTTATGAGGTTTTAGGCCGATATAGAGGATCTGATGGAGTTGCCAGTCTGGGGCCATTTTTTCAGGATGAGAATATTCCTGAAGAATATCGGATTGAAGTAGATTATGAAGTATTAAAAAAGGCTTTGGATAAGGCCCGGGACCTGGATAAAGATATCTTGCTTTTTATCAACAGGGATGCTGACTTGCTTATGTACAATGATGGGGAACAATTTTTAGATACCCTTAAAGAATATGCAAAAAAAGGAATAGGCCTTGACAGGATTGTTTTGGAAATTACAGAACGGAATTATAAGGGAGATATTGACCATCTGGACCATCTATTGAATTATTATAGGACATATGGAATCAAATTAGCCATAGATAAACTTGGCAATGAAAGCAGTCATCTCGATAGGATTGGGCAATTGGCTCCCGACATTTTAAAGGTGGATCTGGAGTCCATGAAATCAAATGCTTCTGCTTATAATTTTAATGATATCCTCTATTCTTTATCCATGCTTGCCAGGAAAATAGGAGCAAGCATGCTATTTGAAAATATTGAAATGGTTTACCAGCTTCAGTATGCCTGGAAAAATGGAGGCCGTTACTATCAAGGTTATTATTTGCAAAAACCGGCTGAAGATTTCACTGATAGAGATATTTTAAAGGAAAAATTACGAAGTGAATGCCATCGGTTTATTGTGCATGAAAAGAAAAAATTAGAGTCCTTGTATCAGGTTACCCTTGATTTCAACGAAAAGATGATTGATTTTGCAAATAAAAATAAAAAGGTACTTGTATATGAAGAAACATTGGAGCAGATTGCGGTTCTTCTGGATGGTGCAGCGTTTCGCCTGTATATTTGTGATGAAGATGGATTCCAGAAATCTGCGAATTACTTCAAACGGGATGGGGGATGGATAACCCAGGAAGAATATCTTCACAAAAACTGGAGCTGGCGGCCATATTTTCTTGAAAATATAATGAAAATGCGAATAAATAAAAAAGGAATCCTTTCTGATTTGTATACCGATATTGAGACAGGTGAAACGATCAGGACGTTTTCCTTCCCGCTTAATACCAATGATTACTTATTTGTGGATTTATCGTACGAATTTCTATACAACCATGATGGATTATTATAAGCATGAAATTTTAGAAGTATAAACAATCTTGATTTGAGGAAATGTAAGTGTAGAACTTTCCTTGAGGAGAGATTAGACATGAGCATGTACACAATGATCATATTAGTAATCGGTTTGGGGATTCTCGGTTACGCCCTGGCTTACACCCTTTTTGCTGCAAAAGAACGAAAGGCTGTAAAAGGGGATATTGACGCAGAACTGCCTGATAATGTTCAAAAGCATGCATATATCAGAAATCCAATCTTTCTGACATATGCGATTTGCTTTGGAATTCTTCTTGTTATGATCACTTATTTTGCACTTACATGGAATTGGTAATGACCCTGCTTAAGCAGGGTCATTTTTTTATAGAAATGAATACATGCTGCTGATTAACAATTTTTACATCTGTTTTTATATATGCTTTTCCGCTTTTTGCGTTAATTCTTTGTCAATACGGGTAGATTCATAACAAGAAAAGAATTTTTATGTCAAAATATAAGTGAATTTCGGGTACGAAAACCGGCAACAGCAGAGTTGTTTGCTGGTAAAATGGATGGTACACAAATAGTGAACGATAAAGAAAGGGAGAGTGGAATGTACAAGCACTTAACAGGAATTATTATAACAATTGCAGTCATGGCAGCAGCGATTCCTTCCCATACAAATGCAGAGAGCCTTAACAATAAACAAGAGGTATACAAATTTTTGCAAAATGCATTTCATATACAGGTTTCACTGAGCGAGGAAGAGCGAAGTATGAAGGAAGTCGATGAATTGCTTGAACCATATTTTTCTGAAGAACCAAAAGCTGAATTTCTGAATGAAAATCTTGTTTCAGAGAATGGCAAGTATTTTACCCTTGGATCTGATGCTGCTGCATATTACATTCCGTTCTTTACGTATTCAGTTAATACAAAAGCAGTTAAAGAAGGAAACAAAATTTATGTGTTTGAATACTTTAAAGAAAATCATGACGGCCCAGTCGCATATGAAGGTCACTATGAGGGACTTTTGCTTGCGGAACAAGAAGGGGAATTTAAAGTCGCCAAATTCCTGGGTGAAAATATACCTGAGAAAATTTTAAAGAAAGCCGAGAGTAATGAAGAAGCAGCAATACAAAGCTCATTTAAAACTCCTGAAAATTGGATTAACAAATCGTCATATCAATTTGGATTCCTGCTGAATCCATTCAACGCTTTGTTTCGTTCAGGAAGTATGCTTTTAACAGATGATAAACAAGGTATATTAGCTTTATTTGAACAACAGGAATTAAACGGGCAGCTGGCATCCAATTAGATGATAGGAGCTTAAAAGCTTAGCTTTTAAGCTCCTATTTCTATGGCAGTCTAACGGGCAGTTAGATCTCCGCTAATTGAAGATTCACTTCAAATCTAATGCAGATTGGAGTTTTTCCAGGTCAAATCCCCTAATGACAGTGTCCCCGATGACAATTGTCGGTGTAGAAAAGGAATTATATTGCCTGGTCAGCTCCTTGTGGGCTGTTGCATCTTTTTTTATGTCTTTTATTGTATAAGTATATCCATTTTCATTCAAAAACAACTTTATTATCTCACAGGGCGGACAATCCGGCTGTGTATATAGAACAATTTCTTTCAAAGTGCTTCCCCCTGAGTTTTTTTGTTATTCAATCATAATGCAGGATCTTAAGATAAGCAATCAGTTTGTTTTTTGCAGAAAGTCGATTAATCCCATAGAGCAGACAGCAATATCAACAGAAAGGATCTTATATACAGGGTGGTCAGATGAGATGCCTCTGCTATTTAGATAAGATTTAATTTTTTCTTCAAGCATGGCTTGCGCTGCCTGTGTCTGCTGATCTTTAGTGCCGCCTTCGGAAAGGGCATTTTCACCTGCATGGATGAATATCTTTAGCCAATTTTTAATTTGTCTGTAGACCTCCTTGGGGTTTGAACTCTTTCCGTAATGCCCAAAGAAAATATAATCAAGATCCATTTTTTCGTACATGGCAATCGATTCGAGCATTTTGTCGGGATCGAATTGGTTTGGTGAAGTTGAGGGCAAATACATTTCAATTCCATTTTCTTTTAATTGAGGGTAATATACACCAGCAGTGTCTCCTGTGAACATTCCATTAATAGCAGGGTGAAAGATGCTGAAATGGTGATTAGCGTGTCCGGGTGAATGATAGAATTTAAGCGTGCAATTTGGCCCTATTTCAAGCTCTTCTTCATGTTCTTTTTTGATAATCTTATCCTCCGGAACAGGCAAAATAGGATTAAATAATCCATCGAATTTATCTCCATAAACAGCTTTTGCACCAGCAATTAAGCGTGAAGGATCCGCTAAGTGTCTGGCACCTTTCGGGTGGACAATAACCTTTGCATTCGGACAGTGTGTCAGTAAAAGACCTGTGCCGCCTGCATGGTCAAGATGAATATGGGTAACGATGATATATTCAACTTTCTCAGGTCGAATCTGAAGCTGGCTTAGTCCTTCCAGTATGTAGGGAATTGAAGGGCTTGCCGAAGTTTCGATTAATGTCAGCGCTTCTTCTTTTAAGACATATGTACCGGTACGTTTTTCCAATGAAAGATCAAAATCATCAATTAAATAAAGATTTTCCGCCAATTTTTCAGGTTTTGCCAAAAAAAATCACATCCTTTATTAAGCTTTTGCTTGTACAAACACCTGACAATATTTTATTCTGTTAATATTGGTATGTAAAGCATCGAGCTTGAATATTCTGAATTTAATTCTTTAGGATAGAAACATGCCAAAAGAGAAACCTAAATGTAGAATTATGGGTTTTGTTTTGGAAAGGAGAGAGAGCATGTCACAGCTTCAAGGTATATTAACACGCTTAAAGAGCTTACAGGAACAAGCAACAGGCGGAGAGCCAATGCAAAGATTTTTTGAGGTGAATGGTGAAAGAAAATGCCAGGTAACTTTTCATCCAAAAAATGAAACGTTTGAACTGGAAGTATATTACGATAAAGAAAAGCCAAAAAGATATCAATTCGACAACATTGATATGATCACGATCGAAATTTTCGATTTGATTCAATAATCCACCACATACATAAGGGGCCTTCTGGGCCTCTTTTCTTATTAAAAATAGCTTAAAGAGAAAGCGTGCAATAATATGGAGTATCAATCTCACAGAGGTGTGGAAATGTATTATCTGCTCATGATTTTGCTGTTTTTTACAGTTCTTCTTTTGCTTGCAGATTTAATTAATACAAAAAAAGAAGTAATCAGGATCAGGAAAACTCTTGAAGAACTGAAAGAAATTTTAAAAGAAATTAAGGACTCGAAAAATTAGGCATTGAGAACAATAAATAATAAAGGACCCTTTGATAATGAGGTGAAGCAGAATGATGCCAGTTGTAACATGTCCAGCCTGCATGGCTGAAAAAGACATCGAAGCCGTTTTAACCGCACAGTCCAATCAAAATGTTATTTTTCGCTGTCCAGACTGCGGCTATGAAGTAAAAGACATTCAAACCAGCAAAGGTTAATGGGGCAAAATGCAGGAGACTATGATAAAATGGTTATGAAGTATAACTAATTTTTGAGGAGTTTTCGGCGATGATCAGTCTCCATAGCGAGGAATTTTTAGAATTTAACATTAGTGATTTCATGATTCCTTCTGAACGGGTAGCACATGTTCAGGTTGGCAATAACCTGGAGCATGCACTCTTAGTGCTAACGAAAAGCGGATATACAGCAATACCTGTACTAGACCCGCAATATAAGCTGCATGGCTTAATCAGCACACCCATCATCATGGATTCCATTCTCGGGCTAGAGCGAATCGAATTTGAGCAGATGGAGCAAAAAAGGGTTGAAGAGGCAATGAACAGAAAGATCCCGCGGCTTGATGCTGAGTCTTCTATACAGCAATCGATCGAGCTTTTAGTTGACCATCCCTTTATATGTATAGAAAACAAGGAAGGCTACTTTGAGGGAATACTGACTCGCAGAACTGTTTTGGATCAATTAAATAAGCATATTAGACGATTAAATAAGCGATAAAAACCATTCAGCTCCCCGCAGTGGGAGCTTGCTTTATTTTCAATGATGGGAGTCCTGGTGATTTTATTGCCGTCACTTGCTGGTGTTAATCATGTTTTTATTCATTTTGGAGGGGAAATGTTTGAGTCAAACTTTACATAAAAAAATGCCGCAAGGAAAGAGAAAAGTTACGAAAAAGCCTTTTGTGCTTGCTTCAGTTATGCTTGCCATGTTTATGGGGGCTATAGAGGCAACCATTGTTTCAACTGCAATGCCTGCCATTGTTGGAGATTTAGGCGGATTTGCTTTATATAGCTGGGTGTTTTCAGCTTACCTGTTAATGAATGCTGTGACTGTTTTGATTTACGGCAAGCTCTCAGACTTATTTGGGCGGAAGCCTGTTTTGACATTCGGGATTATCATATTTTTAATAGGTTCAATTTTATGCGGTTTTGCTGAATCGATGACAGCTCTAATTATTTTCCGATTAATTCAGGGGTTCGGTGCTGGAGCAGTCATGCCGATTGCAACCACCATTGTCGGGGATATATACACAAAAGAGGAAAGGGCGCAGGTTCAGGGTTATTTATCAAGTGTATGGGGTATTTCAGCCATCATGGGTCCTGCAATAGGCGGGCTTCTTGTTGAATTCGTCAGCTGGCGATATGTTTTTTGGGTTAACATTCCGCTTGGCATCATGGCTATTGCAGGCTTATGGCTTTTCCTTCATGAGAATGTGGAAAGGAAAAAGCATCAGATCGATTATGCAGGTGCTGTGCTATTAACGGTTTCCATTTCATCTCTAATGTTTGTGCTTGTTGAGGGAGGTACAAATTGGGCCTGGAATTCCATTGAATCAATCAGCCTTTTAGCGGTTAGTGTGATTGCCTTTATTTTATTCATCCTGCAGGAACAAAAAGCAGCAGAGCCAATGATGCCTTTTAATATTTGGAAGGAAAAACCGATATTAATTGCTAATTTAGCTTCACTGACAACTGGTGTGATGCTGATCGGGATTTCCAGTTTTCTGCCTGCATTTGTCCAGGGTGTCATGGAAAGATCGCCGATTGTAGCCGGCTTTACACTTACGACCATGTCGATTGGGTGGCCAATAGCTTCTGCAGCTGCAGGCAAGCTTCTCCTGAAAATTGGTTTTAGAAGCACCTCTGTAATAGGGGGAGTATTTTTAATTGCAGGGAGTATTTTATTCGTCACACTCACTCCTGAAGCAGGACCTGTCTGGGCGGCGGCTGGAAGCTTTTTGGTCGGGGCCGGCATGGGATTAACGAGCACTGCTTTTATTGTATCCATTCAGAGTACAGTGGAATGGAAGCAAAGGGGAATTGCTACTGCTGCCAATATGTTTATGAGAAATCTTGGCAACACTATAGGAGCAGCCTTGCTGGGCGGAATCCTGAACAGCCAGATCAAATCGTATATACAGAAGAATGGTGAAGGCATAGATGACAGCTTATCTTTAGATTCAGCAAATGTACTTTTAAATGAAGAAGCGAGAAACAGCCTAAATACCGGAGTGAAAGAAATCCTGCAAAATGGTCTCACCGTTTCACTTCATTCAGTGTACTATGCAGTGCTATTATTTGCTGTTATAAGCTTCTTATTGGTAATTGCTCTTCCAAAGCATGAAAAGGAAGTTGCCGATTAAGCGGCCAGAGATCTCTGCATTTACCGTGCAGAGATTTTTATATTCTTAAAGAACTGTATGTATTTTTGGTGCTTCTTTCCATTTTAATGATAATGAAACTTTAATTCGATTAAGATACACTATAATAAAAAGTTATGAAGGGAAGATGTTTATGTCTTCACTTACGGAATTTCACCTTTTATCAGTGCTGGCACAGGAAATGAATATGAGGAAAGCGGCTGAACGTTTATTTGTTTCGCAGCCAGCCCTTTCACAGCGTCTTGTAAATATTGAAAAAGAATGGGGCAGCAAACTATTCCTACGCTCACAAAAGGGTTTGTCACTGACGCCCGCTGGCGAAATCGTACTACAATTCATTAATGAAGTTCTTGCGAAGGAAGAAAAAGTCAGGGAATCAATTACAGCCTTGAATTCAGAGGTCCATGGGACCTTAAAAATAGCTGTTGCTTCCATCGTAGGGCAAAATTGGCTGCCTCAAGTTCTTAAGAAGTTTGTCAGCCGCTATCCGCAGGCAAAAATTTCTCTGATCACCGGCTGGAGCAGTGAAATATTAAAATCGCTATATGATGATCAGGTTCATATTGGAATTATTAGAGGGACTCCGGACTGGAAGGGGATTAAAATCCCTTTATTTAAGGATAGTCTTTATCTAGTGGATACAGAGATTACAAGGCCGGAGCAGGTCCTTGAAACAGACAGGCCCTTTATTCAGTTTAAGAGTGATTCCAACTATTATCAGGAAATTCAGGACTGGTGGCTGCGGCAGTTCAAAACGTCGCCAAAACGGACGATAGTCGTTGATCAAATTGAGACGTGCAAGCAAATGACTTTCAATGGAATAGGATATGCCATTCTTCCGGCCATTACGCTGAATGGTGCAGAGAAGAATATTTTTAAGATTCCGCTGCTGGATGAAAATAATTTGCCGATTAAGCGTGATACGTGGCTGCTGGGATATGAATCCGCCTTCCAGCTCAAGCAAGTTCAGGCATTTGTTGAGTTAATTAAGGAACATATTGAAGAAGAAGGAAAATGATATCAACCAGTACTTCTATTTTCATTTATTTTTCTTGTTTTCAGCGCTTTTGTTTGTTAAAGTAATGCTAGTTGCAAAGTTATACATAGAGGAGGATTTTTAATATGAAAATGATGGATGCCAATGAGATTATTTCATTTATCCAAAACAGCACAAAATCAACACCTGTAAAGGTTTATATTAAAGGTGAATTAGAAGGAATCGACTTCGGTGCTTCAGCAAAGGCCTTTATAAATGGCAGCACTGGTGTGGTATTTGGTGAATGGGCTGAACTTAGCCAGGCGATTGAAGCAAACCAGTCTAAAATTGAAGATTATGTTATTGAGAATGACCGCAGAAACTCAGCGATTCCATTGCTTGATATGAAAAATATTAAAGCCCGCATTGAGCCGGGTGCAATCATCCGAGACCAGGTTGAAATCGGTGATAACGCTGTAATCATGATGGGCGCATCCATTAATATTGGTTCAGTAATCGGTGAAGGTACAATGATTGACATGAATGTTGTCCTTGGCGGAAGAGCTACAGTCGGCAAGAATTGCCATATTGGAGCAGGAACTGTGCTGGCAGGGGTTATTGAGCCTCCTTCAGCAAAACCTGTTGTTGTAGAAGATGATGTTGTAATCGGAGCCAATGCAGTGGTTCTGGAAGGTGTGACGGTTGGGAAGGGAGCTGTAGTTGCGGCAGGTGCGATTGTCATTGACGATGTACCTCCTTTCACTGTGGTGGCAGGAACACCAGCTCGTGTAATTAAAGAGATTGATGAAAAGACTAAGTCTAAAACAGAAATTAAGCAAGAGCTTCGCCAATTATAAGAATTTGAAAAGCGTGGATTGCGATCCGCGCTTTTTCTAAAGGTGAAAATCTTTTGGTTAATTATGACGACTATAGCGTGAATGAAATATATGGGGCATTTTTACAAGGGGGAAGAGTTTTGGTCACAAATAATCCATTCGTTGCATTACGGCGGGAGCTGCACAAAATACCGGAGTTAGGGTTCCGTGAATTTAAAACACAGAAGCTTCTATTAGATTACCTGTATTCCCTTCCTCAGGACTACATGGAAATTAAAACTTGGAAAACGGGTATTTTTGTGAAAATCAGCGGCAGGAATCCTTCCAGGATGATTGGGTATCGTGCTGATATAGACGGCCTCCCAATCATTGAGGAAACTGGTCTGCCGTTCAAGTCCGTGCATAGTGAACAAATGCATGCCTGCGGACATGATTTTCATATGTCGATTGCACTTGGCCTAATAACAAAATTCATTGAAGAACGCATTAACGATGATTTACTGTTTATATTTCAGCCAGCTGAAGAAGGGCCTGGCGGAGCAGAACCCATGCTTAAATCTGAGATAATGAAGGATTGGAAGCCGGATATGATAATGGCCCTACATATTGCTCCAGAGTATCCGGTTGGAACAATCGCATTGAGAGAAGGATTGCTGTTTGCAAACACCTCGGAACTTTTCATTGATTTAAAAGGAAAAGGGGGACATGCGGCATATCCGCATAATACCAATGATATGGTCGTGGCAGCATGTACACTGGTCAGCCAGCTTCAGTCCATCATTTCAAGGAACATAGATCCATTGGACAGCGCAGTCGTTACAATCGGAAAAATCACTGGCGGCACCGTGCAAAATATTATTGCTGAAAAAGCGAGGCTTGAAGGTACAATCCGAACGTTATCCCCTGAATCAATGAAAAAAGTAAAAAGCAGAATTCAGGCGCTAGTCAAAGGAATTGAAGTCGGGTATGAATGTGAAGCTTCAATCGATTACGGAAGCATGTATCATCAGGTTTACAATGAGGCAGCCTTAACAAATGAATTCATGGAGTTTGCCCGCTCCAGTACAGACATAAACGTGGTTGAATGCAGGGAAGCGATGACAGGTGAGGACTTTGGATATATGCTTGAAGAAATTCCAGGCTTCATGTTTTGGCTTGGCGTCAATTCAGAATACGGACTTCATCATGCCAGGCTGAATCCAGATGAAGCAGCAATCGAGAAAGCGATTGAATTGATTGCAGCTTATTTAAGGTATAAAGGTTAACCATTTGCAGTAAGCATTTACTAAATAAAATTGAAAATGTTAAAAAAGCTGATTTCAAAGAACCTTTTTAGGTTCTGCGAAATCAGCTTTTTGCTTACGGCTTTATCCGGCAGCACTTTCTGATCCTGCCTGTTTTTGAATGAGCACCTGATGAGGGAATGGGATTTCGATTCCGTTAGCTTCCAGTGCTTCCTTCAGTGCTTTTCTCAGCTGTCGTTCGACAGCCCACTGTTCCATGTTTTCTGTCTTGGCAATAATTCTTAATACAACATCAGATGAGCCTAATGTTTGTACGCCAATGACATTAGGTCCCTCAACAATCGCCTGGTTTTCTTTGGCTATCTTGTCGCAGACTTCCTGGAGAACTGTTATAGCTTCATCAATATCGTCATCATAGGAGATTCCTATATCAACCAGTGCGCGCATATTGCCGCGGGAATGATTGCTCAGACTGGTAATCTCCCGGTTGGGGATATAATGCAATGTTCCGTCAAAACTGCGGATTTGTGTAGTTTTTAATCCGATTTGCTCCACTATTCCTGAGTAGCTTCCAGTTGTAACATAATCCCCGACATCAATTTGCCTTTCCAGCAATATAAAAAACCCTGTTACTACATCGCTGACAAGGCCTTGAGCTCCAAAGCCAACCGCTAATCCGACTACACCGGCACCGGCAAGAATGGCAGTTGCTTTTATGCCGAAAATCTGCAGTATCGTAACAGCAAAAATAAAAATAAGTACGTAAGAGAAAATGTTTTTAGCTAGACTTTGCAGTGTCTTCGATCTTCCTGGAGATATTCTTTCCTTCCTTCCGATTCCCTCAAAACTTTTATGTATGATTTTATTCCCTGCAGACTTAACGATTAAAAAGGCAAAATAGATAGCTGCGAGCTTTAATAGAATAAGTCCGGCATCAATCAGCAGGGCTTCCCAATTTATTTGCGATAAATTTAGATTCTCCATTCTAACGCTTCCTTTCAGTATGATTAAAGTCATCATTTTATCGCAACAGCGCTTTATATGCAAACGGTTAGCCTTTCTATCATGTGGACAGCACTAGATAATGGGTGGATGGGAATTCTAAATTTTAATGCAGTTTTCTAGATTGGAAGCCATATTATCGACTTTCAAGGGCATTAATAATGATTAGGAGCTTTCATAGACTCACTAAAAAGATAGACTTCAAAAAAAGTGGAAAAATCAAACAAAAAGGGGTGGAAAAATAATTCGAAACTCGATATATTTAATATTACGTTCTAACTTTTCTAATTTTTCAGCAAGTTAAAGGGGGAATGCAAATGGAAACATTTAAAAAATTAAAGCAATATTATTGGCCATTCAAACATTATTTTATCTGGTCCATATTCTTTCTGTTTATTGTGACAGCGATAACGGTTGTGTATCCAATGATCCTGCAGCTGACAATTGATGAGGTTGTCATAGGGGGGAATTATGGGTGGATACCCTATTTGGCCTTAGGCTTCATTGCCATAATGGCTGTAAAAGGGGCAGCGACTTATATCCATCAGTACACCGGTGATTTGTTTGGGATCACATCGGTCTATGAACTTAGAAATGTACTTTATGAAAAGCTGCAGTTCTTGCCGTTTAGATATTATGACAATGCAAAAACAGGCGATTTAATGTCGCGGCTTACTGCAGATGTTGAGGGGTTCCGTTTTTTTCTTTCATTCGGATTTTCTGAACTCATTCGTTTTGTTTTACTGATCCTTATCAGTGTTTCTGTCATGTTTTATTATTCTATTCCGCTGGCGATTGTTACTCTTATTACGCTGCCTTTCCTCGCGGTAGTCACCTTTAAATTCGATAAAGCTGTGCATCCGGCATTCCGGAGCATCCGCAAATCCTTTGGGCGGCTGAATACAAAAGTCCAGGAAAACATAAGCGGAATCAATACAGTGAAGTCATTATCACGAGAAGATTTTGAGATTAATAAATTCAATGACTCTAACAGTGACTATAAGGATAAATATCTTTTTACTTCTGATATTTGGGCTAAGTATTTTCCGTTAATGGAGTTTCTGGGCAATTTAAGTGTTGTATTGCTCCTGGCTTACGGAGGTTATCTTGTTATGGCAGACAGTCTGAAGCCAGGGGAACTAGTCGCTTTTTATAGCCTTGTCTGGTATATTATGTGGCCTATTATGAATCTTGGTTTTATCGTTAATCTATTTTCGCAGTCTAAAGCTTCCGGAGAGCGTCTCATTGAGATCCTTGAGGCAGATAATGAGATTGAGGATATAGAATCATGTGTGAAGGCAGAACGTTTGCTGGGTGAGGTGGAATTTCGCAATGTTACGCTGAAATATAGCAAGGATGATAATGACGCTTTATCCAATATCTCTTTTCATGCTGAGCCAGGAAAGGTGATCGGGTTAATAGGCTCGACGGGATCAGGGAAAACGAGCCTAACACAGCTTATGACAAGATTTTATGAGCCAACTGAAGGTCATGTGATTATTGATGGGGTAAATGTGCAGGAGTACTCTCTTCAATCACTGAGAAGAAACATTGGCTTTGTTCTTCAGGAATCTTTTTTGTTTTCTTCTTCGATTAAAGCGAATATTGCATTTGGGAAACCTGATTCCACCATGGAGGACATCATTGAAGCTGCCAAACGTGCACAGGCACATGAATTTATCATGGAACTTCCTGATCAATACGATACCGTACTTGGCGAGAGGGGCATGGGGCTTTCAGGCGGTCAGAAGCAAAGGATTGCGATAGCAAGGGCCATCTGTGCAGATCCCAGCATTTTAGTTTTGGATGATGCAACAAGTGCTGTGGATATGGAAACAGAATTCAGAATACAAAAAGCTCTGAAAGAAGTAATGGCTGATCGAACTACCTTTATCATTGCCCACCGGATTTCTTCACTAAAGCATGCAGATGAAATCCTTGTACTGGAAAACGGGAGAGTGGCTGAACGGGGGACACATGAAAAGCTCCTTAAAAATAATGGCCCATATCAGCGGATTTACGATATTCAATATCAGGACCGCGATGTGGTTCTCCAATCAAATGCAGGCTAGGAGGTGCCCCCTTGAAAAAAACTAAATTAAGAAATGATAATGTGTTAAATAGATTTCAATACTCAGCAGACGAAGTCATTGAGAAGCCGTTTAACTGGAAGCAGATGCTGCGCTTGTTCAGTTATATGGAGCCATACAGAAAAAATTTGCTTCCGCTCTCTATTATAATGGTTTTAATAAATACAGCAGTCAGACTGATTATTCCGATCTTAATCGGTGTGTACACATTAGATAAAGCTTTGATTGAAAAGGACGGTCAACTGCTTGCCTTTCTAGTTTCAGTGATTGCGCTTCTCTACACCATTTCATATGCTGCAAACTATTTCAGGATTAAATGGATGAATAAGCTGGGCCAAAGTGTAATTTATGATCTGCGGAAACATTTATTTACACACGTACAAACGCTTTCGCATCGTTTTTTTGATCAGCGTTCGGCAGGATCCATACTGGTAAGAATCATGAATGACATAAATTCGCTTCAGGAGCTGTTTACCAATGGAGTCATAAATCTTCTGATGGATCTGATCATGCTTGCAGGGATTTTTATTATTTTATTTACACTTAGCCCTGAACTGACTCTGGCTATAATGGTTATTTTGCCTATCATGTTTTTTATTTCCACTAGTTTGCGGAGAAATATCCGCAGATCGTGGCAAACCGTCCGGTTAAAACAATCCAAATTGAATTCTCACTTAAATGAAAGTATTCAGGGGATAAGGATTACCCAGTCTTTTACACAGGAAAAAGAGAATATGGCATTCTTTGATGGTGTGAATACTGAGAATTTTGAAAGCTGGAGAATTGCATCCCAGAAAAATGCGATGTTCAGGCCGCTGGTTGAATTGACCAATGCCCTGGGTACGGCTGTACTGATTTGGTTTGGGGCACATCTGATTCAGGATGGGTCAATCTCGATCGGTGTATTTGTTTCTTTTGCTTTTTATTTAGGGATGTTCTGGGAGCCTATTTCCCGGCTTGGTATGGTGTATAACCAGCTGCTCATGGGAATGGCGTCATCTGAAAGAATCTTTGAGTTTCTCGATGAGAAACCAATCGTTTCGGAAAGGAACGATGCCTTTCTTTTACCGGAGATAAAAGGTAAGATTGAATTTGAGAATGTCACATTTTCTTATGATGAAAAAAGAACAGCCTTAAATGGGGTTTCCCTTGAGATAAAATCAGGGCAAACTGCGGCGTTAGTCGGGCATACAGGATCGGGTAAAACGACGATTGCGAATTTAATCAGCCGTTTTTATGATCCTTCGGGAGGTTTTGTGAAAATTGATGGCTATGACTTAACGGATGTTTCCTTATCAAGTTTGCGCAGGCAAATCAGTGTGGTGCTGCAGGATACTTTTATATTTTCAGGAACAATCTATGATAACATCCGTTTTGGCAGACCTGATGCAACTGATGAAAAAGTGGTGGAAGCAGCCAAAGCTGTTGGTGCACATGGATTTATTGAAAAACTTTCAAAGGGATACGAAACTGAAGTGGAAGAAAGAGGAAATATATTATCAGTGGGAGAGAGGCAGCTCGTCTCCTTTGCCCGTGCTTTGCTTGCAGATCCGCGGATTCTTATACTTGATGAAGCTACTGCCAGTATTGACACTGAGACAGAGGTGAAAATTCAGCATGCTTTAAAAACACTTCTGAAGGGAAGAACAGCCATTATTATTGCCCATAGGCTATCTACGATCCGTGAATCCGATCAAATCTTTGTGCTGGATCATGGAAATATATTAGAACAAGGAAATCATGAAGAATTGATGAATGCAAAAGGTGAATATTATCATTTGGTAAAAGCACAGTTCAATATGCTTGATGCAATGTGAATGAACAAAATGAAACCTCCGAGCGGAGGTTTTATTTTGTCAGGAAGGAACATATTATGGATAGACTCCTGTCTGTGCTATTATGGTATTATTGTCTATATTGCTAACTTTGCTGGGGGAAGATAGGATGAAAAAAGAATTTGCTGTTATCGGACTTGGACGTTTTGGAGGAAGCATCTGCCATGCTCTGGCAGAAGAAGGCATGGAAGTAATGGCGATTGATGTAAATGAAGACCGTGTGAACGAATTTGCGAGAATCGCTTCACACGCAGTGGTTGGCGATACTACGGATGAATCCGTTATCAAGAGTTTGGGAATACGCAATTTTGACCATGTTATAGTGGCGATTGGCGATAATATTCAGGCCTCTATCCTGACCACATTAATTTTAAAAGAGGTAGGAGTTAAAAGGATTACGGTTAAGGCTCAAAATGATTATCATGCAAAGGTATTGAGGAAAATAGGAGCAGATCATGTTGTTCATCCTGAAAGGGATATGGGCAGAAGGATTGCCCATAGTATCGTTTCAAATAATGTTCTGGATTATTTGGAACTATCGGATGAGCATAGCATTGTAGAAATCGTGGCTAATGAAAAACTTGCCGGCCATAGCATTATTGATCTTGATATCCGTGCAAAGTACGGTATCAACATTGTTGCAATCAAAAGAAAAAATGAAATTATCGTATCTCCGCAGGCGAATGAAAAAATACAATTTGACGACATCCTAATTGTTATTGGAGCAGACGTAGATATCAACCGTTTTGAAAAGAAAGTGATGTCTTAATTTGAAAAGGCTGTATCTCTCAAGTGAGTGATACAGCCTTTATTTTATACAAAATACATTATAGATCTACACACGCCAATAAAGGTTTTAAACTTCCATGATAATTGGTAAAATCATTGGACGGCGCTTTGTTTTTTCATAAAGGAATGGTGCAAGTGTGTCAGTGATTTCATTCTTGATTTCTGACCATTGAGTTGTTCTGCGTTCCATAACCTTGCTTAAGTGTTTTGTAATAAGTGCCTGTGCATCATTGATTAAATCTCCGGATTCCCTCATGTAGACGAATCCGCGGGAAATTAAGTCAGGGCCGGCGGCAATTTTGAAATCCTTCATATTGATGCTTACTACGACAACCACTAAACCTTCTTCAGAAAGAATGCGGCGGTCCCGTAAAACGATATTTCCGATATCACCGATTCCGCTTCCATCAATATAAACAGAACCAGACGGTATTTTTCCTGCTACTTGAGCAGAATCTTCGCTGAGGGCCAGTACTTCACCATTATCCATGATGAAGCAGTTCTCTTCATCCACTCCACAATCCACAGCTAATTTGGCATGCATTTTCTGCATTCTGTATTCACCATGAATCGGCATGAAGAATTTTGGCTTAATTAAGCGAAGCATTAGTTTTTGTTCTTCCTGACCGCCATGACCTGATGTATGAATATCGCTTAGCTTGCCATATATGACTTCTGCACCTGCACGGGAAAGTCTGTCAATGGTTCTGCTGACACTAATTGTGTTCCCGGGAATGGGTGAGGAAGAGAATACAACAGTGTCGCCAGGAATGATTTGGATCTGGCGATGCGTTCCGTTAGCAATTCTTGATAGGGCTGCCATTGGCTCTCCCTGGCTTCCTGTACATAGTATAGTCACCTGATTGGCTGGAAGTCTATTAATTTGATGCGCATCAATAAAGGTGTCTTTTGGTGCCTGAATATAACCCAATTCCTGTCCGATATTTATAGCTGCTTCCATGCTTCTTCCAAAAACAGCAATTTTTCTGCCATTCGTGACGGCCGCTTCAGTCACCTGCTGAAGACGGTGGATATTAGAAGCGAAAGTGGCAAAGATAATCCGTCCTTCAACTTTGCGGAAGATATCATGAATACTGTCGCCAACCCGGCGTTCAGACATAGTGAATTCAGGTATTTCGCTGTTTGTGCTGTCAGAAAGCAGGCAAAGGACGCCTTCCTTTCCGATTTCAGCCATTTTTGTCAGGTTGGCCGGTTCTCCCACAGGAGTGAAGTCAAATTTGAAGTCCCCAGTGTGAACAACTTGTCCAGGCGGTGTTTTAACAACGATGCCATATGAATCAGGGATACTGTGAGTCGTCCGGAAAAAAGTTACGGATGTTTTTCTGAACTTAATGATATCGTCTTCCTTGATTTCATGAAGAGTGGTTTGTCTCAAGAGTCCGTGTTCTTCAAGTTTATTTCTAAGCAGGCCAAGGGCCAGCTTTCCGCCGTAGACCGGAATATTAACTTCTCTTAGGAGATATGGAATTCCTCCAATATGGTCTTCATGTCCATGAGTGATAAATAATCCCTTGATCTTATCTTCGTTTTTCACTAAGTAAGTGTAATCAGGAATAACATAATCGATTCCGAGAAGTTCGTCCTCAGGGAATTTAATTCCAGCATCAATTAGGATAATCTCATCCTGGAATTGCACAGCATAAGTATTTTTTCCGATTTCACCCAGTCCGCCCAGAGCAAAAACGGCTGTTTGATCATTTTTAACAAATTTCATAAATTACTCAATCTCCAATACTTTAAAGTCTTCATTTTGTTTTTCATATTCCAGGAATTCTCCTTGGACAGATGTTACAAATTCAATATTATAGTTGCGGTCAGCCAGCTTTTTGCGTACGTCTCTTTCAGAATCGCCTTCCACAAAAATAGTTTTTGTTTTTTCTCTAACCGGTACCTCTGTCTTAGAATCCTGATAATATACCTTGAAAATCATTTCTATCTCTCCTTAATCCGATAAAAAACTTTTATCTAATATATAAAATAATAACATGTATTACATGTTTTTTCCTGCCGGATATGAATAATAAATTCTTCTCAGTCCTAATATGCTCCCGAATCTATGTAAAAAAGTATACTGATAACCAATTTACAATAAGGAAGGAGCCCTTCGCAAGTTTGAAGGGCTCAAATTTGTCAGGCAATAGATTTTTTTCGAAGCATTTCATTCCACTGTTTTAAAAGCTTCTTTCTCAGCTTCTTTAACATAGTGGATCAACTCCTTACTTTCTATTTTAAACGATCCTTGTCCAAAGTAAAGGCAGCAAGGACGTTTTAAACAGATTTTTGTAAATAATGAGGTCTTTTTACTAACGGTCTAGCGCAAGCAGCCCTGCCCCTCGAGGGTGTAAGTGGGGGAAGGAGCTTCCGCTTTTCTTAATTATATTATATGGTAAGATAGTTAAATCTCTCGTGGATAAAAATGGAAATATTCATTGTTTATAGCACGGAAATTGACTTTTTAACTTTGTGGGTTTAGTGTTTTATTACGGTAAATCATATGGAAATCATATAATAGCAGCCAGTAAAATAACGCTTGAAAGGAAGTTAATTTTTAAATGAAAAAGATTGTTTTCTTTGATATAGATGGGACTTTATTAGATCACGATAAAAACTTGCCGGACAGTACGAAAGAGGCAATCGTCAAGCTGAAAAAGAATGGGACTTTCGTGGCAATTGCTACCGGCAGGGCTCCTTTCATGTTTGAAAGTCTTCGCAGCGATCTTGATATTGATTCATTTGTCAGCTTTAATGGTCAATATGTAGTATTCGAAAACGAACCTATTTACCGGAATCCTCTAAAATCATCTGAGATTGAAAAGCTATACCTGCATGCACAGTCAAACGGGCATCCATTGGTGTTTATGAATGAGAAAACGATGAAATCTACTGTACACCACCATGCATTTATTGAGGAAAGCATGGGGAGCTTAAAGTTCCCGCATCCGGAGGAAGATCGTGAGTTTTACAGCGGCAGGGAATTATATCAATCGCTGCTGTTCTGTGAGGAAAAGGATGAGGAAAAGTATATTTCTTCTTCTATATATCCTGATTTTGGCTTTATCAGGTGGCATCCATACTCTGTTGATGTTTTGCCTGCAGGCGGGTCTAAAGCTGAGGGAATAAAACAAATGATAAAAAGGCTTGGGTTTGATTTGAAGGATGTATATGCGTTTGGAGATGGACTAAATGATATAGAGATGCTTAACGCTGTCGGAACCGGGATAGCAATGGGCAATGCAGAAGATGTGGTTAAGAAGGCAGCAGACCATGTAACTTCCGGCGTGGACGATGAAGGAATTTGGAAGGGACTAAAGGAACTTCAATTAATATAGAAAATGAAGGAAAGCATCCGTATAATTATCTGGAGGCTTTCCTTTTGTTATGCTATGCAGCAGCAATCTACCGTTCTATAGCAA
The DNA here is from genome assembly GCF_017303275.1 of Bacillus sp. NTK034. Taxonomy (GTDB): domain Bacteria; phylum Bacillota; class Bacilli; order Bacillales; family Cytobacillaceae; genus Cytobacillus. The sequence goes on from NZ_JAFKOJ010000001.1 coordinate 525,524, forward strand.
TTGCATTTTCAATCGGCTGTAACGGATTTTGTTTATTAATGTGATCGTAAAACATGATTCCGTTCAAATGATCAATTTCGTGCTGAAATACAATGGCTGGCAGCCCTTTAAGCTTAAGTTTAACTTCTTTGCCCTCCAGGTCGGTACCTTTTACAGTCACTTTTGCATATCTGGGCACAAAACCGGGTATGGATTCATCAACAGATAGACAGCCCTCCCCAGCAGCCAGATAAGAACGCTGCACAGAATGGCTGATGATCTTAGGGTTAAAGAGAGCATAACTGTATAGCTCCTGGTTATAGGTAACATGAACAGCGATGATCCGCCTCGAAATATTAATTTGAGGAGCAGCTAAACCAATGCCGGCCCTTAAGCCATATTTTGCAGAAAGCTCTGGATCCTGGCTGTTTTTTACATATTCCATCATTTCTTTTAAGATTTGTATTTCTTCTGAAGATGGAGGCATGTTCACTTCCGCGGCAATTTTCCTTAAAGTTGGGTGGCCGTCGCGAATAATATCTTTCATGCTCAGCATGATTATCACTCCCGCTAAGTAATAAAGAATAGAAAAATGGCTAAATTATTGGCAAGAAGATCAAATGGCATAGCCCAAAAAAGCCATGTGTCTATTTAATTATATTCAGTCTATCAGAGCGGGGCAAAAAAGTTAATAAGAGAAGGCGCCCTTGGCACCTTCTCAAGTAATTAAAACTTCCAGCAAGCGCAGCCAACTATGATTAAGAGAATGAATAATACTACAATTAACGCAAATCCTCTGCCGCAGCCGGCTCCTGCTACTGGATAACCGCATCCATAACCGTATCCGCCATATCCGTACATGAAGGATAACCTCCCTAAAGTAAGATTATCGTCCATTTTTTTTTGACTTGCCGCATCGGACGATTAATATAGCCTATGTTTCATATGATGTTTGGTGTAGGCCTTTGCCCAAGTCATAAAGGAAAAATGAAGTGAATAGATTTAAATTATACTTGTAAAAAGGACAAGCTCTGCAATGGTGCGAAGTGTGTCAAACCAAAGGGCTATTGTCAAACCGGACAGGTACCTTTATAGTTAAAAATGTTATTAGTAAGGAGGTTTCAATGTGTCGATTTTGAACAAAAGCAGACTGCTGCTTGTTTTTATCATAGGGGCTTTCATCCTCACAGGCTGTATGAACAGTCCTGATCCGGAGGAAAAAATGTATGATGTGCTGGAGGATGTAGTAGCTAAAGAAAAGGAATTTGAGAAGCAGCAGGAACCGCTCGTAAAGCTGGAGAAAAGAGAAAAGGAATTATACGATAAAATTATCAACCTGGGAATGAAGGATTTCGAGGAAATTAAAAAGCTGTCTGATGAAGCTTCCTCCATTGTGGATCAGCGGATAACTCATATGGACAAAGAGCAGGAAAGCATCCTGGCGTCAAAAAATGAATTTGAATCATTATCTCCGATCATAGAGGAGATAGAGGATCAAAAATTAAAAGATAAAGCCAAAGAGCTGTATGAAATTATGATGGACAGGTATAAAATCCATGACACTCTTTACGAGGATTATTCGAAAGCGACGCAATTAGATAAAGAGTTATATGCCATGTTTAAAAAGGAAGATCTTACTCTAGAACAGCTGGAAGACCAGGTAAGCAAAATAAATGACATGTATGAAAAAATACTGGCTTCAAATAAGCAGTTCAATGAAAAAACAAAAGAGTATAATGAATCAAAACTGGATTTCTATAAAGAAGCAGGTCTTGAAGTAAATACAGAAGAATAATATTAATGCCGGCATATTTATGCCCGGCATTTTTTTGCTTTTTGGCTATTCTAAAAGCAGGAATGGAAGGAAACAGAGACTCACAATGAATCCGCTTTCTATTTGGGAGCAGTTCTTTTTATTTTAAGATAATGACAGGTGATTTTTCTTTACTATAACACATCAAAATATAAGAGTTTTTTATAGTACAGATAGAAATAAGCCGATAATACAGTTTAGGTTATCAATAAAAAATATAAAAAGTATGCATACTGTGAAAAACAAAAAGCAAGGTAATTGACTAAGGTCTTGAAGGTGTATTAAACTAAATCTCGTAATTATTTCTGTATCAATTATGTTGCAAAATAAATTGATACAGAATATGATAGTTAAAGATGAACAGAAAGACGTTTTTTTAGAAGTGATCTGTGGAACACTATTTAAAAGTATGCATATGGCAGTCACATGTTCTGCTATTTAGAGATGCTTAATAAAACATGCCTAAATGAGAAAACTTTATGCCTTTGAAAGAGTATCTAATATGGCTTCGTTTTGGGTAACCTAAATTTTGTGTATAAAAACTCTTAATTAACGTCTTTTTATGAAAGGAAAGGGTGACTGATATGGCTTCTAAAACAAAGAAGGCACAATTCGATGCTAAAAAACAGCTCGAAACAGTTGAAGAACAGTTCCAAACTCTACAAATTTTAAACGAAGAAGGCAAGGTTGTTAATGAATCAGCTATGCCTGACTTAAGCGATGAGCAGCTTCAGGAATTAATGCGCCGTATGGTATATACTCGCATTCTTGATCAGCGATCTATTTCACTTAACAGACAAGGCCGTTTGGGCTTCTATGCTCCTACTGCAGGACAGGAAGCTTCTCAGCTTGCATCCCATTTTGCATTGGAGAAAGAAGATTTCATTCTTCCAGGATATCGTGATGTTCCTCAAATCATATGGCACGGCCTTCCGTTATACCAGGCTTTCCTATGGTCCCGCGGACACTTCGAAGGCGGAAACATCCCTGAAGGTGTAAATGTCATTTCACCTCAGATTATCATTGGAGCCCAATATATTCAGACTGCAGGGGTCGCTCTTGGAATGAAGAAGCGCGGCGAAAAGAAAGTTGCCATCACTTATACTGGCGACGGCGGTGCTTCACAAGGTGACTTCTATGAAGGCATCAACTTTGCAGGAGCATTCAAAGCACCTGCTATCTTCATTGTTCAAAATAATCGCTTTGCCATCTCTACTCCTGTAGAAAAGCAATCAGCCGCGAAAACAATTGCACAAAAAGCAGTGGCAGCCGGAATACCTGGAATTCAGGTTGATGGTATGGATCCGCTTGCTGTGTATGCAGCTGTTCGTGAAGCGCGTGAACGTGCATTGAATGGTGAAGGTCCTACACTAATCGAAACTTTGACTTACCGCTACGGTCCACACACAATGGCTGGTGACGATCCAACACGTTACCGTACTTCTGATCTTGATAATGAATGGGAAAAGAAAGATCCGCTTGTTCGTTTCCGCAAGTTCCTTGAAGATAAGGGCATCTGGAATGAAGACATGGAAAACGAAGTAATTGAACAAGCAAAAGAAGATATTAAAGAAGCAATTAAAAAGGCTGATGACACACCTAAACAAAAGGTTACTGACCTTATGAACATCATGTATGAAGAAATGCCTTATAACCTAAAAGAACAGTATGAAATATACAAAGAAAAGGAGTCGAAGTAAGCCATGGCGCAAATGACAATGATTCAGGCAATTACTGATGCTCTTCGCACAGAATTGCGCAACGATCCGGATGTTTTGGTATTCGGTGAAGATGTGGGCGTAAACGGCGGCGTTTTCCGTGCTACCGAAGGCCTTCAAAAAGAATTCGGCGAAGAGCGTGTATTTGATACACCACTTGCTGAATCCGGAATCGGCGGTCTGGCAGTCGGTCTTGGTTTACAGGGCTTCCGTCCGGTACCTGAAATTCAATTTTTTGGATTCGTTTACGAAGTAATGGATTCTATCTCCGGCCAGCTTGCACGTATGCGTTACCGCTCTGGCGGAAGATACAGCGCACCTGTTACAATCCGCTCACCATTTGGGGGAGGCGTACATACTCCTGAAATGCACGCGGACAGCCTTGAAGGCTTAATGGCTCAACAGCCTGGCCTTAAAGTTGTTATCCCGTCAACACCTTATGATGCAAAAGGGTTGCTTATTTCAGCTATCCGTGATAACGACCCGGTTATTTTCCTTGAGCACATGAAATTATACCGTTCTTTCCGCCAGGAGGTCCCTGAAGAAGAATATACTATTCCTCTAGGCAAGGCAGAAGTAAAGCGTGAAGGTTCAGACTTAACAATTGTGACTTACGGCGCAATGGTTCATGAATCATTAAAAGCGGCTGAAGAGCTTGAAAAAGAAGGCAAGTCAGTTGAAGTAATTGACTTGCGTACTGTTGCACCGCTTGATATCGAAACGATTATTGCTTCTGTTGAGAAAACAGGCAGAGCAATAGTTGTTCAGGAAGCGCAAAAACAAGCTGGTATTGCAGCAAATGTCGTTGCAGAAATCAATGATCGTGCAATTCTCAGCCTGGAAGCTCCAGTCCTGCGTGTAGCTGCACCAGATACTGTATTTGCTTTCCCGCAAGCTGAAACGGTTTGGCTTCCAAACTATAAAGATGTAATCGAGACAGCTAAAAAAGTTCTTGAATTTTAATTGTATATAACTGATAACACAAGGGGGAAAATATCCCCCTGACGTGTTTTACTATGAACGAGCGAAATAATAGGAGGGTGAATTCCATTGGCATTCCAATTTAGATTGCCTGATATCGGTGAAGGTATCCATGAAGGTGAAATCGTCAAGTGGTTTGTAAAGCCAGGCGATGAAGTACAAGAAGATGACGTGCTTTGTGAAGTTCAAAATGATAAAGCAGTTGTAGAGATTCCTTCCCCTGTTAAAGGTAAAGTTGAAGAAATTCTTGTTGAAGAAGGTACAGTCGCAACTGTAGGTCAAGTATTGATCACTTTTGATGCTCCAGGATATGAAGACCTTAAATTTAAGGGAGACCATGAAGATGAGGCTCCTAAAGAAGAAAAAACAGAAGCACAAGTACAGGCAACAGCTGAAGCTGGCCAGGACGTGAAGAAGGAAGAAGCTCCTGCACAAGATGCACCAAAAGAAGGAGTAGTTATTTCCGAGGCTGATGTTGATCCTAACCGCCGCATTATTGCGATGCCTTCTGTTAGAAAATATGCTCGTGACAAAGGCGCGGACATTCGCCAGGTAGCTGGAAGCGGCAAAAATGGGCGCATTCAAAAAGCTGACATTGATGCCTTCCTGAATGGCGGGGCACAAGCTCAGTCTGCTGAAGCACCTGCAGAGGAAGCTGCACCAAAAGCTGAAGCAAAAGAAACTGCACCTGCAGCTGCACAGGCGATTCCTGCTGGACAATATCCAGAAACACGCGAGAAAATGAGCGGAATCCGTAAAGCTATTGCGAAAGCTATGGTAAACTCTAAGCATACGGCTCCACACGTTACATTAATGGATGAAATTGATGTTACAAAACTTGTTGCACACCGCAAGAAATTTAAAGAAGTTGCAGCTAATAAAGGAATTAAGCTTACATTCCTTCCTTATGTGGTAAAAGCATTAACAAGTGCATTGCGTGAATTCCCGGCACTAAACACTTCAATCGATGATGCAGCAGGTGAAATCATTCAAAAGCATTACTACAACATCGGTATTGCAGCGGATACTGAAAAAGGTCTTCTTGTGCCAGTTGTTAAGGATGCAGACCGCAAGTCTACATTCGCCATTTCAAATGAAATCAATGAGCTAGCTGGTAAAGCGCGTGATGGCAAGCTTTCTCCAGATGAAATGAAGGGTGCTTCATGCACAATTACAAATATCGGTTCTGCCGGCGGTCAATGGTTTACTCCGGTTATCAATCATCCTGAAGTTGCGATTCTTGGAATTGGCCGCATAGCTGAAAAGCCAGTAGTGAAGGATGGAGAAATTGTTGCTGCTCCAGTATTGGCATTGTCACTAAGCTTTGACCACAGAATTATTGATGGAGCAACTGCACAAAATGCATTAAATCACATCAAGCGTTTACTGAACGATCCAGAACTATTGTTAATGGAGGCGTAATAACAAATGGTAGTAGGAGATTTCCCAATCGAAACAGATACTATAGTCATTGGTGCGGGTCCTGGTGGATATGTTGCAGCGATTCGCGCAGCACAGCTTGGACAAAAAGTAACAATCGTAGAAAAAGCTAATATGGGCGGAGTTTGCTTAAACGTTGGATGTATTCCTTCAAAGGCTTTAATCGCAGCAGGCCACCGCTACGAGAATGCAAAGCACTCAGATGTAATGGGTATTACAGCTGAAAATGTAAAAGTTGACTTTACAAAAGTACAAGAATTTAAATCCGGTGTAGTTAATAAGCTTACTGGAGGAGTAGAAGGTCTTTTAAAGGGCAATAAAGTCGACATCGTACGCGGGGAAGCTTACTTCGTTGATTCGAATACCCTTCGTGTAATGGATGATAATTCCGCACAAACTTATACGTTTAAAAATGCGATCATTGCTACAGGATCTCGTCCAATTGAATTGCCAGCGTTTAAATTCTCTAAACGAGTTCTTGATTCAACAGGTGCCCTTGCACTTCAAGAGATTCCTGAAAAAATCGTCGTTATTGGCGGCGGTGTTATCGGAATTGAACTTGGCGGAGCTTATGCGAATTTTGGTTCTCAAGTAACAGTTCTTGAGGGTGCAGATGATATCCTTATCGGTTTTGAGAAGCAAATGTCATCACTTGTTAAACGGAACTTAAAGAAAAAAGGCGTTGAATTCATTACGAAGGCACTTGCTAAAGGTGTTGAAGAGAATGAAAACGGAGTTACCGTTAAGTTTGAAGAAAAAGGCGAAGAGAAATCTCTTGATGCAGATTATGTATTTGTAATGGTTGGAAGACGTCCAAATACAGACGAACTGGGCTTAGAACAAGCCGGCATTAAAATGACTGAACGCGGTGTTATTGAAATCGATAAACAATGCCGTACGAATGTAAGCAACATTTATGCTATTGGTGATATTGTTGCAGGTCCTCAATTGGCTCATAAAGCTTCTTACGAAGGTAAGATTGCTGCAGAAGCAATTGCAGGCCATAACGCAGAAATTGATTACTTAGCAATCCCAGCTGTGGTATTCTCTGAGCCTGAATTGGCTTCTGTAGGATATACTGAGCAGCAGGCTAAAGAAGAAGGAATCGAAGTTACGGCAGCGAAGTTCCCATTCGCAGCTAATGGCCGTGCCCTTGCGCTTGATTCCACTGACGGCTTTTTAAAGCTAGTGACACGCAAAGAAGACGGCCTAGTAATCGGTGCCCAAATCGCTGGCGCAAGTGCCTCTGATATGATTGCTGAGCTAGGTTTGGCTATTGAAGCAGGCATGACTGCAGAAGATCTTGCCATGACTATTCATGCTCATCCAACATTGGGTGAAATCACAATGGAAGCAGCAGAAGTTGCTATTGGAAGCCCAATTCACATTGTAAAATAATAATTAAAAAAATCCTTCCTGCCAGGGGAGGATTTTTTTGTAAATGATGATTATTTTTCATCCATAGCATCGGCAAGTGGATTAATAATCTTCTCTTTGGGTACAGTGCCTTTTATTTCTACAATCACTTTATCTTGATATACCAGCAGCATGGCAGGGCAGTTCTCTACATTATAATTGCTTATATGGCTGGATTCAGATGCTGTAATGACTTTCATATTCTTAATCAGTTCCGGATAGTTGCTCTTTAATTCGATGATGGCATCATAATAGGCAATTTCCTGTTCATATTGTTTATTATCCGTGAAAAAAATGAGCTGTTTAACACTATCGTCTATCTTCAGCTCTTTTTTTACTTCCTTATGATTGCATGAAGAGGTCACAAACAAGAGTGCAGTAATTAATATCAGCGGCAGACCTTTCATCATTTTGCCCTCACTTTATTATAAATTCCACCTTATGACATAAGATTGTTTTATCTGAAGTAGTATAGAAGTCTTGGTAATTTTCCAGTCTTCTAACAGTTGATGAGCAATTCATAATAAGTATCTAATATTAATGAGTATTTTATCATATAGCGATAGAAAATTTTGGCTTGTCATTCAAATGTTACAGAAATGAAAAATAAGAATATCCTTTTCAACATATATTACATACACAAGTGTTTCTTCTATTAAAATAACGGGTAAGGATTAAAAAATTTGGTGGTGGAGTGTATGAAGATTTATACAGCTCTTTTGCTGCAGATGTTAATTTGGAGCGGATATACTTTCATTGAATGGCTGTCAAAATATGACCAGCTCATATATAAAGTCATTATGTTTTTTGTTTTTTTCTATTTGGCAATAAACATTGGAAATTGGGTAATTAAGTCTGCTAAAAAAACATTTATGGTAACTGTTATGAGCCTAAGCTTATATGCATCTTTCCATTTTGCAATGTCCTACTTGTCTCATTGGTAAAGTTACGGGAAAAGAGAAAAAATCGGCACCTTTTGCAGGTGCCGATTTTTTTAGGCTTTATCAGCTGTTTTTTTTCGGGATGACTTCTTCTTTAAACGATTTAGCCAGCGAAACCACAATTAGAAGCATAATGATGGTAAATGGAAGTGCAGCTATAATGGAAGCCCTTTGGAGTGCTTCGAGACCTCCTGTCCATAAAAGGATGGCTGCAGATGCTGATTGAATAATGCCCCAGACAAATTTTACTTTACCCGGAGGGTTCAGGCTTCCGTTCGTCGTCTGCATTCCCAGAACAAAAGTAGCTGAGTCTGCAGAAGTAATAAAGAATGTGCTGATTAAGAAGATAGCCAATGAGCTGAGAACAGTGCTGAAAGGGAAGTTATCAAACACAGTAAACAGTGCTACTTCCATTCCCTGCTGCTCAATTGTTTCCATAATAGGCTTAGCCTCGAAGAATTCAAGGTATATACCTGTTCCTCCAAAAACAGAGAACCAAAGTGCCCCAAATAGGGTGGGAACAGCAAGTACACCAATAACGAATTCTCTTATTGTCCTTCCACGGGATATTCTGGCTATGAACGTACCAACAAATGGCGCCCAGGCAATCCACCATGCCCAATAAAAAATGGTCCAATCCTGAAACCATGTCAGCTCCTGATCAAAGGGGCTGAGCCTGAAGCTCATGGATGGAAGGTTTTGAAGATAAGAGCCAATCGTCGTTGTGAACAGGTCCATTATAAAGTTAGACGGACCTACAAACAGCAGAAATAATAATAAAGAAATTGCTAAGATAATATTTAAATTACTTAAATATTTTATTCCTTTGTTTAATCCAGTCTGTGCTGAAAGCATAAACAAGACGGTTACAACGATAATAATAATTAATTGAGTGGTGAAATTATTACCGATACTGCCGAATATTCCAGATAGTCCTCCGGAAATCTGAATAGCACCCAGACCTAATGATGTTGCAACTCCAAAAACAGTAGCAAAGACGGCAATAAAATTAATTATTACGCCCAGCGGCCCATCCACTTTGCTCCCTAAAATTGGCCTCAAAATGGAGCTGATAACTCCCGGTGCACCTTTTCTGAACTGGAAATACGCGAGTGCAAGCCCAATGACAGTATAAATAGCCCATGGATGAAGACCCCAATGGAAAAAGGAGTACCTCATGGCTGCCCTAGCTGCTTCTGGTGTCTGTCCTTCCAGAAATGGAGGTGCATAAAAGTGATACATTGGTTCTGATACTCCCCAAAAAACCAGGCCTATTCCCATCCCGGCACTAAAAAGCATGGCAAACCAGGATAAATAGCTATATTCTGGCCTATCTGCATCCTTGCCCAGACGAATATTCCCGTATTTGCTGAATGCTAATAGGATTGAAAAAATCAAAAAGATAGAAGCTGATAATAGGTAAAACCAGCCGAACTTCTCCAATATGAATCCTTGAATAGTTGATGTAACAGAATCAAGATTGCCTTTTGGCAGTATGGTCTTTGGGACAAGTCCCCATAAAATAAATATTGCTGTGAATATGACTGAAACCGTAAAAACGGGTGTCAGTTTCTTCATCCAATCCCTCCAATTCTTAATAAAATGAACCTAAATAAAATAATTCTGTAAAACTCCCAATCCTTAAAATGCAGGAAAATAAGTATTCCGCATTTCTGACAGTATAGCTTGATTTTTTAAAGCATTTTGAAGCTCAGCAGGGGAGAGCAGCTTCCCGAAAAAGATCGCCAATGTAAAATCGAAAGGATGTAAAGATCAAAAACTGAATTCTGAATTTTACTTTTGAATGTTCAAAACGGACCTGTTTCGGGTAAAATCAGTAGGTAATGGTAAGGTGTCAAAAAGGGGAACAACTCTTTTAAAAAGGCCATTTTACATACTAACACTTATTGGTGTGAGTTTAAAGGAATATGCACTGCAGGAGGTCAATATGAGAATAACAGGACTTGTCATAGGTGTTTTCTTTCTAATGATTCTGGCATCGTGTACGGATCATACTGCGGTTGAAAGTCAGCCATCAGAATTGGAAAAAGAAGAGTATAAGCAAGAAGAAAATAATTCGGATGACCATTCCAAATTTCATGAATCGAAATCGGAGAAGAATAAAGAAGATGCCGAAGAAGAGCCGGAAGAAGAAGCAGTATCCTTATTAGAACCGCAATATAGGATAAATGCAAGTAATTGGACAATAGAACCAATGAATCAGGCAAATTCAAAAGTTGTATTACTGACCATTGACGATGCGCCGGATAAAAATGCATTGGAGATGGCCAGGATCTTAAAAAAACTAGCTGCACCGGCTATATTTTTTGTTAATGGGCACTTCATTGATACTCCGGAAGAAGCAAAAGTTTTGAAGGAAATACACGAACTTGGGTTTGCTATCGGTAATCACACATACAGCCACCCCAACCTGAAAACCTTATCAGAGGCACAGCAGTATAAAGAAATTGTTGGTCTTAATGACCGAGTAGAAGAGATTATTGGAGAGAGGCCAAAGTTCTTCCGGGCACCATTCGGATCCATTTCTGACTACAGCAGAAAAGTCGCCAAGGATGAAAACATGCTCCTCATGAATTGGACATACGGATATGACTGGGAAAAGGAATATCAGTCAAAAGAAGCTTTGGCAGATATAATGATTAATTCACCCTTTTTAGTGAATGGTGCAAACTTATTGATGCATGATAGGCAATGGACAAAAGAAGCTCTAGAGGATATTGTGAAAGGTCTGCAGAATAAAGGATTTACCACAGTTGATCCCGCTCAAATCAGCCAGGAAATAGAATGAGAACAGCAGCTGCTGTTCTCAACGTTTTTATTGGAATCAATTATTTTTTTTTATAATAGTACATGATTCTTCCATTGAAGAGATGCAATTCACCTTGCAGCTTTTTAGCGAGAAATTTGCAAAATTCATTTGCTTTACCTTTATCTCCAAATGTTGCACCTTCCGGCAATGTAACCTGTATGTACGCCTGCTCCCGTTCAGAACCGTCTTCCTCAATAACTTTTTCTTTATCAACGCCTAGCAATATGGCGTTATATCGGTCATGGTCAGAATAAAGGTAAAACCAGGTTCCTTTTGCATCAGGCTTCTCTTTAATTTCATAAGGAAAGGCTGCATCATTATAGTCCCAATTTATCTGATTGCCTGTTTTGCCTGTAATATCCTTATAATATAAGAAAAGTTCTTTAAGCTCTTCTGTTGAAATATTTTCCTTAGCTGATGAAGGAACCAGCTTGATAAAAGAATTAGCCGCCAACATCTATCCCCCCATTATCCCCAAAATTATGGTAACGAACGTCCTCCTTCATTCTAGCATTAGATAAAATCTTATGACAACTTAAAATAGTAAGGCAAAATTAAATTACTTGTCAAATCGCCTATATTAAATTATAATAATATTCTAAATATTTATTTAAAAAGGAGGAATTTTATGGATTTATTTGAGAAGCTCTATGATGAGCATGAAAACGTGAATGTCCGTTTTGTTGGCTTTACGACAGAGTCAACCCGTTATGATTTTGGAATTGTCTATACAAACCTCTTCTTTTCCAAGCCTCTGGTTATTTGTATGCAGACTGGCCGCTCAACTCTCCTCGACCCTAAAGATCTCGAAGACATCGAATACTTGCAAAAGGCATTCAAGCTTGATTTATATGAACAGGCGGCTGATTTAAGCGAGTTTTTCTCAGAAGCAATCCCCGGTGCGCGTTTTGAAGAACAATACGATTAAGCAAAAAAAAACAGGCCAAATTGGTCTGTTTTTTTTATTATGTCATACTAATAATAAAGGTTTATAAATGGCGTTAACGTAAATACCAATAAAAAACAATAATTATGTTATACAATTAGGCTTGATAAATTAATAGTGTTATATTATTATTGATATATAGATAAAGCGCTTTCAACTAAAATTAAAACTCAATGAAAAGGAGAATGAAAAGATGGGTACAATCGTATGCCAGGCTTGCAATTCAACTATTGATCATTTTGAGGATGAAAAAGTAACTGTACTATATTCAAAAAAATGTAATTGCTGTGACGGAGAAAAAACAGAGAATACAAAAAATAATCGTTAATCATAAAAAGAGCCTTTCCTAAAAGTGGAAGGCTCTTTTGCATTATCTGATGGCCCGGTGCTCTTCAATAACACGAAGATATTTAAAGTCGTAATCTTCAGGCCCTTGAACTGGAAGTCCCGCTTCCATATTCGTTTTTATATAACGCAGGTTTTCCTTAGTAATGATTTCTCCTGGAATAAATATAGGTATTCCGGGTGGATAAACCATAATGAATTCAGCGATAATTCTTCCTTCTGACTCGTCAAATGGAACCAGTTCTGTATCAGCATAAAATGCGTCACGGGGTGTAAGTGATAAAACGGGAATATCAGGCAGCAGCACTTGAGTTTCAAGCTTTTCAGTATTTCCTTTGCGCTCACTAGCGAGTTCGGCAAGAGCAGAAACTAAAATATCAGCTTCTCTTTCAGTGTCACCGGGGGTAACGATGCAAAGAATATTATATAAATCAGACATTTCTACTTCAATATTATGATGTTCCCGGAGCCAATTTTCCACATCGAAACCATTCATGCCAAGTTCTTTGACAGAAATAATCAATTTGGTCGGATCGTAGTCATGCGCCGCTTTTGTTTCCAGTATTTCTTCGCCGACACAATATAGCCGGTCAATTTCATTGATGCGGCGGCGAATGGACTGGGCCAAATCAATAGTCTTTTGAATAAGGTCCTTTCCTTCAGTCGCAAGACGTTTTCTGGCAACATCCAAGGAGGCAAGCAATAAATAAGAAGTGGAAGTTGTTGTCAGCATGCTTAAAATGGATTGTACCCTTTTGGCCGAAACAAGATTCCCTTTCATATTTAATATTGAACTTTGTGTCATCGATCCGCCCAGTTTGTGGACTGACGTTGCTGCTAAGTCAGCGCCGGCCTGCATGGCTGATAATGGAAGTTCGTCATGGAAGTGAATATGCACACCATGTGCTTCATCCACAAGTACAGGCACATTGTATGAATGGGCTATTTCAACAATTTTCCTAAGATCAGCAGATACACCGAAATAAGTAGGATTAATTACTAATACCCCTTTGGCGTCCGGATGAAGTTCCAGTGCTTTCGAGACTGACTCAGTTGTAATGCCGTGAGATATACCCAGGTTTTCATCAATTTCAGGATGTATAAAAATAGGGGTTGCCCCTGAAAAAACAATTGCAGACATGACGGATTTATGAACATTCCTCGGAACAATGATTTTATCCCCTGGCCCGCAGACAGCCATAACCATGGTCATGATGGCTCCGCTCGTTCCTTGTACAGAGAAGAATGTTTTATCCGCCCAAAAAGCCTCTGCTGCAAGATCCTGTGCTTCTTTTATAATGCCTTTTGGCTGATGAAGATCATCGAGTGGACCAATGTTGATCAGGTCAATGGCGAGTGCATTATCACCTATATATTCCCTGAATTCCGGATCAATCCCGGCACCTTTTTTGTGGCCGGGTATATGAAACTGTACCGGATCCTTTTTTGCGTGTGCAAGCAAACCGCTGAACAGCGGTGTTTTGTATTGAGACAACTTATTCCCACACCTCTTTAAAATTAATATTTCAATATGCTCATGCTGTTATAAAACATTTGCATTATAGCATTATTCAATCCCTTTGCATAGAAAGTTTTATTGCATATTCATCCTGATAAAGCCTGTCTGGTTACCGCTCCTGAAGACGAAAGGTTTGCCCAATCCCGATTGAAGGGTTCGTCATATGCTTGTCGTCCCTGGACAGCCGCCACCACATTTCGATTTGCCATTAGTTTTAGAAGTTAACAGGAATTTTAACCTTATAAATAGAAATAAAAAGTCAGGAAGAAATGGAGGGTTTATAAATGAAGTGGAACACACGTGTGACAGAATTATTAAAAATTAAATATCCAATTATACAGGGTGGCCTTGCCCATCTTGCTTATTCAGACTTGGCAGCAGCTGTTTCAAATGCAGGAGGATTAGGGCAGATTACTGCAATGTCTCTCAGCAGCCCGGAAAAATTAAGAGACGAGATCCAAAAGGTTAAGAAATTGACAGATAAACCATTTGGGGTTAATTTTGCTATTGGGCAGCATGGAAGGCCATTTTCTCATTACCTGGATATTGCAATTGAAGAAGAAGTTCCTGTTATTTCTATGACAGGGGGGAATCCTGCGCCTATTTTTGATCAGTTAAAGGGTGTAAATGTTAAGAAACTTGTACTTGTGGCGGCAAAACGGCAGGCAGTAAAGGCAGAGGAACTTGGGGCAGATGCTGTGATGGTCGTTGGACAGGAAGGCGGAGGACATTTAGGCAGGGATGATATTGGAACCTTCGTTCTAGTTCCTCAGGTGGCTGATGCTGTATCCATTCCTGTTATTGCCTCAGGAGGAATTGGAGACGGCAGGGGCCTGATGGCAGCTTTAAGTCTTGGAGCAGAGGGTATTGAGATGGGGACAAGATTTGTTGCGACAAAGGAATGCGTCCATGCTTCTGAATTATATAAAAATCGTTTAGTCGAAGGAACAGAAAATGACACAGTAGTAATAAAAAGAACTATAGGTGCACCTGCAAGGGTAATAGCTAACTCATGGACGGAAAAAATACTCGAAATCGAAAAACAAAACGGCGGCTATGAGCAATTAAAAGACTACATTAGCGGGAATGCTAATAAAAAATATATATATGAAGGGAACGGCCATGAAGGATTTGCATGGGCTGGACAAGTTATGGGATTAATTAAGGATATCCCCTCAGTTGAAGAACTATTCCAGCGGATCGTTGCAGAAGGAGAATCAATCAGGGGAAAATGGGTTTAATATTGATAAAATAATGTGAAAATACATCATGACTATCATAAATGAGGTGAAGTGAAATGGAATATCAGTACCCGATTGACCAGGATTGGTCAACCGAAGAAATAGTTGACGTTATTAAATACTTTGAAAGCATTGAAATGGCATACGAAAAAGGAATTGAGCGGGAACAATTCATGAATGCATATAGACGCTTTAAGGAAATCGTTCCGGGAAAAGCCCACGAGAAAAACATTTGTGATGAATTTGAAGAACAAAGCGGTTATTCCTCCTATAGGACCGTTAAATTGGCCAAAGAACGTTCAGCAGGGGATAAAGTAAGAATGCAGAAATAGACTTAGTAAAAAAACAAAACCTTCAATTTGAAGGTTTTGTTTTTTTAGCTGCCTATTCCACGATATGCGAAACATGTTTATGCCATTTTGTATAGGGGTAATAAATTTCTAAATACAGATTCAGCTTTTTGAATAAACTGATCAGATGACATCTGAACGGCATCTTCTCGAGAAATATGATAGCCGCAAAGAATTTCAGCTTTTTTAACATTTTGCAGGCGCTGAAACATGGATTTTAATTCTTCTTTGGAAATTTGATTATGAGGAACAGCATCTGGTTTTGTGTGATCGCCTGACCAGACATAATCCTTGGGTATTTCTTTATAAAATATATCCAGGCTGTTTTCAAAAGATTTGCCTGCAGCAGCTTTATTCGGTGCTTCATATATGATGGCAAACCAGATGAATACATGCGTTTCCCATAAACCTATCTGGAAATGAGGAACCATTTTGTATCCCCGCGCATTGCCTGCAAATGCAACCCACGTATCATTTGGCGGATTCTTTGTTCTTCTGGCATGCTTAGCAACATGAGGGAATATTTCATCTCCGGACATGTTTGAGAGAGAAGGTGCAAAATGGCGTCCCAAGTCTTCCAACTTAGGCCTAATAACAGATTTTAACCTGTCCATTCTTTCATCAAGTCCATCTATTTTGAAGACATCGAAATCATCGTTTGTAAAACCAGAAAAAGACATAAGCTAACCTCCTATATGCTTTGTCAAATATTGTAGCATAACCTCGAACAATCCAAAAATTTTAAGCTCTGAAGAAGCGGCTAAATAAAGTTTTAGGTTATCGCACAAATTAGTTGCAACTGAGAATTGTCCTTCATATGATAATAGTAAAAATAATCAGAAAATTAATCACTATTGGAAGGGGTGTACTGTCTAATGAAACAACTTATGAATACAGTGAAGAAAAAAAATGGTGATAGGGAAAGAACAGCGGTCTTAAGGCTGGAAATGGATTATGAGTTAGCTACTTTGTTTGATGCCATGTCAGAAAAAAATGAAGATCTCCAGAAACAATCTAAGCTAAAGCTTGAAAAAATCAGGCAGGAACTTCTTAGATTAAAAGCACTTTAAGATTAATTGTGACTAAAGGAGAAAAGGCAGAAAAAATGCAAATGAAAAGAAAAAATAATTAGAAACGGACTCCCTGATTTCATGAGGAGTTCGTTTATTATTTTGGCAATTGTTTTTACCTGCAAATGATAACCCGCATCATAGGAGAGTATATAACTTGAAGAACCCAGCTAATTCATTTAAGCTAGTTATATTTTAAGGATATACCAAGCGGAGGGCGGACCTATGACAAATTGGAGTGAAATTCATACATATGCCAAAGCCTTGATTAGAGAGGCCGGCGAAAATATTAAAAATTCTTTCAGCAAAACTTTGACCATCACCACCAAGTCAAATGCAAACGATTTAGTGACAGATATAGATCAGGAAACAGAACAATTCTTCATAAAAAAAATTAATGAAAAATATCCTGGCCATCGAATCCTGGGTGAAGAGGGTTTCGGTAATAAACTAAGCGATATGGAAGGAATTGTGTGGATTATTGATCCAATTGACGGAACAATGAATTTTGTCCATCAGCAAAGAAACTTTGCTATATCAATAGGCATTTATGAAAACGGAAAGGGAAAAGTTGGTTTAATTTACGATGTAGTCCATGATGAGTTATATCATTGCATGAAGGGGCAGGGTGTTTTCCTGAATGATTTGGAACTTCCGCCATTAAAGGAAACGGATGTATCAAAGGCAATAATCGGATTGAATGCTACCTGGGTTACGGAAAATAGAAGAATTGATCCATCACTCCTGGCTCCCCTCGTAAGAAATGCAAGAGGAACCCGATCCTATGGTTCAGCAGCAATTGAAATGGCATATATTGCATCCGGTAGGGTTGATGCATACATAACAATGCGTCTGGCTCCATGGGATTTCGCCGCTGGTGTGATCATGATTGAGGAATTGGGAGGAATTGCAACAACCGTTAAAGGTGATCCTCTGAATTATCTTGAAAACAATTCTGTTTTTGTCTCTAAGCCTGGGCTTCATCAGGAAATCATGAAAGAATACTTAAAAAATGGCAATTGGTAATATATCAAGCAGCAGGTTCACAGATGAAGACTTGCCATTTTTTTTAGAGGTCATTAAGGATAGTGCTGCCTGGGAAGAAGAAGAAAAAAGCGGGCATAACCTGAGGGATTATATGGCGAGGTATCAGGAATTAAACGGGGAGTGGAGAATTTGGAGGCTCGATGGAGAACGGATAGCCGTCACATTCCACTTAAATTCATCTCCTTCTAACCGGAAACCCTGGCTAGGTACCATCCTGGTTAAGAACAGTATTCGCAGGAAAGGAATCGGTACTAAGATTATTGAGCTGTTAGCCGAAGAATTAAAGCAAAAAGGAGAAAAGTCTTTCTTTTCAGGTGTTCCTGAGAACCGGCATGATTGGATATATTTTTTAAGTGATGCCGGCTTTGAGCAATTCAAAATGGAGGCTTCTCCCGATGGCAAAGACTTCTTAATAATGGTCTGTCCATTAATTTGATAAAGCTGCAGCTCAGAGCTGCAGCTTTTATTGCCGTTTCTATAATAAACCGTCTTCTCTCATTTTCTTCTTTGTTTTAAAACCGTATCCCATTACAAAAATTAAAGCAATGATGGCAATGATCATCCCTATTATGCTTCTTTCAGCTACAGCAACGCCTATGCCCATCATGCATAGAGCTGCCCCAATCGCAAAGGCTAATAAAGGCCACTTGATTTTGTTCATAAATTTTTTACACTCCCAAGCGGATTATTTTAAGTAAATACTGGCAAAAAATATGTAAAGAGAATAAAAATGAACAGCATACATCAGAAATAATTCCTTTTCAACATTATTTTACACAAAAAGCTTTTAGGTTTCTATAGTAATTGTGATATAATGTATCAGTTGTGAAAAATGTTGAAAAAATGATTCAGTTTCTATAAATAGGAGGAAATCTTTTGAAATTAAGAGAAGATATTCGAAATATTGCAATTATAGCCCACGTTGACCATGGTAAAACAACATTGGTTGACGAGCTTTTAAAACAGTCCGGGACTTTCCGTTCAAATGAGCACGTGGAAGAGCGCGCAATGGATTCAAACGATCTGGAAAGAGAACGCGGTATTACGATCTTAGCTAAAAACACTGCAGTTAAATATAAAGATACCAGAATTAACATTCTGGATACGCCTGGACACGCAGATTTCGGCGGTGAAGTGGAACGTATCATGAAAATGGTTGATGGTGTTTTATTGGTAGTTGATGCATATGAAGGCTGTATGCCTCAAACACGTTTCGTACTCAAAAAGGCTTTGGAGCAAAAATTAACACCAATCGTAGTAGTAAATAAAATTGATAAGGAATCTGCACGCCCAACAGAAGTTGTTGATGAGGTTATCGATTTATTTATCGAACTTGGTGCAGACGAGGACCAGCTTGAATTTCCGGTTATTTATGCTTCTGCTATTGCTGGGACTGCAAGTACAACTCCTGATAAACAGGATGATGATATGCATTCTGTTTATGAAGCAATTATAGACCATATACCAGCACCTATTGATAATCGTGAAGAGCCGCTACAATTCCAGGTTGCACTTTTAGATTACAATGATTATGTGGGAAGAATCGGAATTGGCCGTGTATTCCGGGGAACAATCAAGGTTGGCCAGCAGGTTGCCTTAATGAAGCTTGATGGTTCAGTTAAGCAATTCCGGGTTACAAAAATCTTTGGCTTCTTCGGCCTTAAACGCGAGGAAATTCAAGAAGCGTTTCCAGGAGATTTGATCGCTGTTTCCGGAATGGAAGACATCAACGTCGGGGAAACAATCTGCCCTGTCGAACATCAGGAAGCACTGCCTGTTCTAAGAATAGATGAGCCAACATTGCAAATGACTTTCGTTGTAAATAACAGCCCATTTGCAGGAAGAGAAGGCAAGTATATTACGGCCAGAAAAGTTGAAGAAAGATTGCGTGCCCAGCTCGAGACAGATGTGAGTCTTCGTGTCGAAAATACAGATTCACCTGACGCTTGGGTTGTATCTGGACGTGGAGAACTTCATTTATCAATCCTCATTGAAAATATGCGCCGTGAAGGTTTTGAATTGCAGGTTTCCAAGCCTGAAGTAATTATTAGAGAAATTGATGGTGTTCGCTGCGAACCGGTAGAACGTGTTCAAATTGATGTGCCAGAGGATAATACCGGCTCAATCATTGAATCAATGGGTACACGTAAAGGTGAAATGCTTGATATGGTCAATAACGGAAATGGCCAAGTGCGACTGACATTCAACGTCCCAGCCCGCGGACTAATTGGCTACTCCACAGAATTTATGACGCTTACTCGCGGATATGGTATTATCAATCACACATTTGACAGCTACCAGCCTGAAATTAAAGGACAAATCGGAGGCAGAAGCAAGGGTGTGCTTGTTTCCATGGAAAGCGGAAAGTCATCCACATATGGTATTATGCAAGTAGAGGATAGAGGTACCATTTTCGTTGAACCAGGTACTGAAATCTATGAAGGAATGATTGTTGGAGAGCATACTCGCGAAAATGACCTTACTGTCAATATTACTAAAGTAAAGCATGCAACCAACATCCGTTCTGCTAATAAGGATCAAACGAATGTAATTAAAAAGCCGCGTATTTTGACTCTTGAAGAAGCTCTTGAATATTTGAATGATGATGAGCTGCTTGAAGTAACACCTGAGTCAATCAGACTGCGCAAAAAAATTCTTGATAAAAATGAACGTGAAAGAATGGCCAAAAAGAAAAAATACGCTGAAACTAACTAAGGCTAAGAAGGGGAGGAGAGAAGGATATGGATGTTTCACAGCGCCTGTCTTTTTTCGCTGCTTTGTTCAAAGTCCATGAGAATCCCACAACTGGAATGTGGCTTCTATATATAACAATTGTTCTACTGTCCATACTGGTTTTTAAATTGGGGTTTGCCAAGAAACTTCCTATAATAAAATCAGCTGTTATATATACCTTCTTGATTTTAGGATGTACCGTGCTGACATTTCTTGGGGTATTCCTTCCTGTAGCAGAAGGCCTTGTGGTTGCTGCGTTAATTTTGATTATCTATAAAATCCGCCTTCACCAGGAAAAGAAGGAACAGGCAAAGGCGGAATAACCGGGAGAGACTGAGATGAAATCTTTGCAGGATTCACTGTATAACTGGTTAACGATAAAAATTGTCTGTGATGAACGTCCGGATGATACAGCAGCAGCAGACACAGAAAGAATGTTTTTTGACATTCTTGCACAAGAGCATAAGATTTCTGATATCGAAGTTGAAAAAGATGAAGTAATGTACTTTGTGCATTATACTAAGGATACAGAACGGAAGAAGAGCCGTTTTCCACGTGAGTTAATAGAAGTGATGCTTGATCAGATTCAAAATGAACCTGAAAAGTATGTGAATTATCCAGAGAAATAAGAAAAGCCGTCCCTAAATGATGTTAGGGACGGCTTTTTTATGCTTCGCCTGATTTACCATTCTTCCTCCTGGACTTGGCTTCGATAGAGCTTAAAGTTTCCGGTATCTGCTCTTTTCTGAGTATTTTCGGTAATTCTTGTTTCGCATGGTTTGCACATATATGTGTGAATAGGGCGGTTTCGAAGCCGTTTAGCCTGTAAGGACTCGTTTTCAATTGATTCGATTTTATCACAAAGTACACATTTTACTCGCATAGGACACCTCATATTGTTTTAGCTGTAGTTAATACCATTATAGTATAAGTTAAGGATTGATTCGAATGCTTTGCGGCAAATTACAATTTTTTTGGGTCAGGCCGTATCGGGTTTATTGTGTTAGTTCATATTAGTATAGAAAGAGCCAAGGCTCTAACAGACTTGAGGTAAAGGATGTTATTGGTTGAAAGAAAAGCGTTATCATACTATGATTAAATTATTAAGGGAGGGAAAAGAATGGCAAATCAGGTAGAACCCAAATTAATTAAACCATTATATGACGAACTGCAGAAGGAACGTTTTGTTACTCTTGCCACTATTGACTTTGAAACCGGCGGACCAAACGTTAATGCGATTTCATGGGTTTTGGCAAAAAATGAGGAAACATTGTATTTTGCTGTCGATAACCGTTCCAGGATTGTTCAAAACATAAATAGCAATAACATGGTTGTGCTGAATATTATTGCGAATGAATCTACATACTCCATCGCTGGTGAAGCTTCGGTTAAGGCAGAAAAGATGGACGGAGTACCTCTTAAGCTTGCACTTATGGAAATCACTGTGAAAGAAGTCCGTGATGTCATGTTTTACGGATCTAAAATCACTGTGGAACCGCAATATGACAAAACATATGATAAAGACGCAGCAGCCCGTTTGGACAAACAGGTTATGGAAGCGATGAAAAAAGCTTAGTTCCCTCGGGAACTAAGTTTTTTTTGGCTAAAAAAGGGGCAGGCACCTATGCCACTTAGTTAAAATGGTATAGGTGCCTGCAACCCTTTTATTTATGATAATTCGAGTGTTTTTCCTGTTTTTGTTCGAGCTGTTTTTCCTGATTATTGTCGAGTTTTTTCTTTGGATCTTCAGTTGCGTTTTTCTCATTTTTCTTTTTTGGATCAACTAAATCGGCAGGAACTTCAGGCATAAGCCGGCCAGCGATATCTGCCAGTTCATTCATGATTCCTTGCAAGGGTTCGCCGTTTTGAATGTCTTCAGCTATTTCCCGCAGCCTTGCGTTAATATCCGGATCAGCCACTACAATTGCTCTTGCACCATGAGGATCATTTTTGAGGCTTTCGGCAACTGAATATTTAATTGTTCCAACCTCAGAACGGTCGAGGTTTTTGTTCACATCTACTCCGACTATAGCAAAACGTCCAAGGACAACAGCAGTCGCATCATTTACATTAGGAACTCTGGTAGCCAAATTGACAAGATGCCTGGAAACTTGCTGTCCAGTTTCCCTGTCAACTTCCTGTATTGTACTATTTTTAACATTTATGGTGTTGGCATTTTGCTGTTCCTGATGGTCCAGCGCCTGATTGCCGTTCATACCGCACCCTGATAATAGCAATCCTGTCATGCATATCAGCAGCCATTTATTCATATTTGACACCTCCGGGCGATCAAAATTTCCCTGAAATTGAAAGTGGACACTTGAATTTTCAGGTTCAGGAATAATGAGATTCTTTAATGTTATTGTGCAAAATTTCTTCTATCTTTATTCGGCATTACATATATTTTTACCAAGATAGATTTGTCCACTTCATAAGAAAGCTTTATTCCTGATTAATCAACATCTTTAAAAGAATGAATAATATAAAACAACAGGAGAATATTCCATCAAGATTGAAGGTGATTCTTTCATGAAGCTGCAAATCCGCATGCAGGGGACCCCGCTTTTGTAATTTGCTTTAAAAAGACACAAGAGGAGCAGGAGGCATCATATTGAGTAAAATTTACGTATTAGATACCAATGTCTTGTTGCAGGATCCTAATTCCATATTTTCATTTGAAGAAAATGAAGTAGTCATCCCGGCTGTAGTTCTAGAAGAAGTTGATTCTAAGAAAAGGTATATGGATGAAATTGGGAGGAACGCAAGGCAAGTATCCCGGCTGATTGACAGCATGAGGGAGACGGGTAAGCTGCATGAGAAAATACCTCTTGAAAATGGCGGAAGCCTGCGAATTGAGTTAAATCATAGATCATTTCATGAACTTCAAGAGATTTTTGTTGAAAAAACAAATGATAATCGGATTTTGGCAGTTGCAAAAAACTTATCACTTGAGGAAGAGACAAAAGAAAATGGACGAACGGTTATTCTTGTAAGCAAAGATGCCCTTGTCAGAGTTAAAGCGGATGCTATCGGGCTAATTTCAGAAGACTTCTTAAGTGACCGTGTGGTCGAAAATGATCATTTATATCCTGGATTTCTGGAAGTCTATATCAGTCTCGATATTATGAACCGCTTTTATGAAAAAAGTGAACTGCCGCTATCAGAAATTGCAAACCATCCTTTCTACCCGAATCAGTTTCTGGTGATGAAAGATGCGCTGGGTTCATCTTCGTCTGCACTTGGTATTGTGGACAAAAGTGGGAAGAAAGTGAAAAAGCTCATTTTTGACCATGATCATATTTGGGGGATTAAGCCCAGAAACGTCCAGCAGACAATGGCTCTCGAGCTATTGCTGAGAAATGATCTGCCGCTTGTTACGCTTATCGGGAAGGCGGGGACTGGAAAAACTCTTCTGGCGCTGGCATCCGGCTTAATGCAGACAGAAGATTATGGGCAGTACAAAAAATTGCTGGTGGCTCGCCCCATTGTGCCGGTAGGAAAAGATTTGGGATTCCTTCCCGGAGAAAAAGAGGAGAAGTTAAGGCCATGGATGCAGCCAATTTTTGATAATTTGGAGTACCTGTTTAATGTCAAAAAGCCAGGTGAATTGGATGCGATATTGGCAGGTATGGGCTCTATTGAGGTTGAAGCTCTGACATATATTAGGGGCAGAAGCATACCAGATCAATTTATTATTATAGATGAAGCACAGAACCTGACGAAGCATGAAGTAAAAACCATTTTAACCAGGGTTGGTGAAGGAAGTAAAATTGTCCTGATGGGAGATCCTGAGCAAATTGATCATCCATACCTGGATGCTTATAACAACGGTCTCACCTATGTCGTGGAAAGGTTCAAAGATCAGGTTATCTCAGGCCATGTCAAGCTTGTTAAGGGTGAGAGATCAGGCCTTGCCCAGCTTGCGGCTGACCTATTATAGCCAGCCTGGAAGAGACTGCGAAATCTGCAGTCTTTATGCCGGGGAGGTCTATTATCTTTAAATAAAAAAGGGCG
Source organism: Bacillus sp. NTK034 (assembly GCF_017303275.1). GTDB lineage: Bacteria > Bacillota > Bacilli > Bacillales > Cytobacillaceae > Cytobacillus. Next base: position 549,907 of record NZ_JAFKOJ010000001.1, read on the forward strand.
ATGCACAATCGCCCTCTCCGGTCATTCCACTCTAAATCCCTTCACTCTTTTTATGGGGGAGCTTTGATTGCTTCCATCCCCATAATAGACATGAACTGGTCCATCTTCTTTTAAAGGTTTACCATCCTGTGAAAACCCCAATATTAATTCCTCGGCTTGAGATAGAGTTAAACGGGCCTCCCCATCTTCGCTTTCGATGATAACGATTTCTGCATTGTCGTTAGGTTCTGCATTCTTTAGGAATGGTTTAAAAGGTATGCCGAATGTGCCTGTAAGAACCTTTTCTTTTTCAAATTTCTTTTCTGTTTTAAGTGTTGGAGGAAATACTGCACCTTCCATGATTTCTCTATCCCAATGCTTTGAGACTGCTTTGGTATATTCCTCAAGTTCATTTTTCCTGATATATTCCTGATTAAAGTATGTTGTTAAATCGATTCTCCTATCATCGAATATCCAGACTCCTGGATCTAAGGTGATTTGGTATTTAACGTTTCCTTTAAAGGCAATTATATTCTCCATTTTGAACCTCCTGGCAGTTCTATGTATGCTTTAAGTATGTATGTTTAAGTATACAGATTTTTAAACTGCTTGTCAGTCGTTCAATTGGTAAAGGCGATATTAATGAACAGGACGAATCCTGGAGTGTGGCTGATGACATGCCATATTAGCGGTGTTCTGCTGAAAAACCAGAATCATTTCTCTTCGGAATCCCTTATTATCCTTGCTTTTTTCCAAGCTTAAGTATAAAATTTATAGATAGGATAATCGCTCGGAAATGGAGGGATTGAAAGTTGGCTTCTGACATGATTATTGATCACAAAGAAAAAGCAAATGCTCTATTAAAGGCGGATGCTGCTAAAATATTAAAATTAATTAAGGTGCAAATGGATAACCTTACTATGCCTCAATGTCCTCTATATGAGGAGGTTCTTGATACCCAGATGTTTGGTTTATCCAGAGAAATAGATTTTGCTGTCCGTCTTGGATTAATTGAAGAGGCTGAAGGCAAGGCTATTTTAGATGAATTGGAAAGGGAGCTATCCATTCTCCACGAAGCCTCAGTAAAAAAATAAAAAAAAACTCAAACATCTTTTAAAGATTGTTTGAGTTTTTTTATAACTGGATGAACTTTTAAAAGAATTGAAATAGTATATCTATAAGAAAAGAATAGTCCTATTTGTATAACTTAATTTTAAATTAGTATGACATAATTATAGAATTTTTTTCTTTGCTGTGTTACAGTTAAATTAACTTTTCTTTTCTTCAAAGCAGGATATTCAATACTATAGTAGAATAAGTAATAAACTTAGAAGATAAGGGAAGAGGGCTGGATGTTTAAAAAAATATTAAAATCATATGATTATACCCTGATTATTGCAGTAGCCCTGTTATCTGTTTTTGGACTCATTATGGTTTTCAGTGCAAGCATGGTAACAGCTGTTCAGATCTATGGTCAGGAAAGCGACTTTTTTTATAATAAGCAAAAAATGCATTTAATTATCTCAGCAATTGTTTTTATTATTGTCGCTCTATTTCCTTACAAAGCTATGCAAAGCAATAAATTTCTTGTTCCGATGGTGTTCATTTCGTTATTCGGCCTGATTGCGCTATTTATCTTTGGAAAAGTAGCCGGAGGGGCGATGAGCTGGTTTGAAATCGGGAGCAGAAGCCTTCAGCCTGCAGAATTTGTCAAGCTTTCAGTTATCATATATTTAGCAGCTGTCTATGCAAAAAAGCAGCCCTATATTAATGAGTTTAATAAAGGGGTTCTTCCCCCGCTTGCATATCTGATTCTAGCCGCTTTGCTTGTTGCAGTTCAGCCAGACTTTGGTTCCGCGATGATTATTTTTCTGGTAGCTGCTGCCGTAATTTTTACATCAGGCATGAATTTCAAAAACATTTTTAGACTTGGACTATTCGGAGTATTGTTAGCTGCGCCTTTTATCCTTCTTCTAAAAGATAAGATTTTTGCACCTTATCGAATGGGAAGGGTTGAAGCTTTTAGAGATCCTTTTGGTTCCGAATTCGGGTATCAGCTTTCGAATTCCTATATTGCCCTTGGTGCAGGCGGATTAAAAGGGCTGGGCCTTGGTGAAAGTATACAAAAGCTTGGTTATCTTCCTGAAGCTCATACAGACTTCATAATGGCTGTAATCGCAGAAGAGCTTGGGGCATTTGGAGTAGGTTTTGTGATATTGCTTCTCGGGTATATTGTCCTGAGGGGAATCTTTATCAGTTTAAAGTGTAAAGATGCTTTTGGCAGCTTATTGGCTATTGGCATATCCGCGATGATAGGAATTCAGGCATTCATCAACCTTGCAGGGATTTCCGGTGTTATGCCGCTGACTGGTGTCACACTTCCTTTTATCAGCTATGGAGGTTCATCTCTGCTTCAGCTTTCGATTGCTATGGGGATTTTAGTAAATGTCTCAATGTTTGTGAATTATGAACAAAAATACAAAAATAAAGATGAGCAGACAAAACCGGAATCCATGGAACTGGCTTCCGAAAAATCATTTTCCATTCGTAAATAAGCACAGAAAATTTTTCAGTGCTTTATTTATACATCAATCAGCAGAAGCTGATTACATAATTGCTTCCATCAGGGAGCAGCCAATCAAGGTAATATAGGCCGGCTAGCGGGAAACCCACCCGGCCTCAACTTGAATTTGGCAGAATATTGCCAAAAAATACATAAAGACGGGGTGTTTTGATTGAGCCGAAGAATTAACAAGGTATTAGTAGCCAACAGAGGAGAAATTGCCATTCGTGTGTTCCGTGCCTGCACAGAGCTGGATATCCGGACGGTAGCCATCTATTCTAAAGAGGACTCCGGATCCTATCACCGCTATAAAGCAGATGAGGCTTACCTGGTAGGAGAGGGAAAAAAACCGATTGATGCCTATCTTGATATTGAAGGAATTATTGACATTGCGAAAAGCAGTGATGTCGATGCCATTCATCCAGGATACGGATTTCTGTCTGAAAATATAGAATTCGCAAAACGCTGCGAGGAAGAGGGCATCATATTTATCGGTCCTGCATCTAAGCATCTGGACATGTTTGGAGATAAAGTTAAAGCAAGAACGCAAGCACAGCTTGCTGAAATTCCGGTTATTCCAGGCAGTGACGGCCCTGCAGAAAGTCTGGATGAAGTGATTAGCTTTGGCAAAAATCATGGATTCCCGATTATCATAAAAGCTTCACTTGGCGGTGGCGGAAGAGGCATGCGCATCGTAAGGAGCCTGGAAGAAGTAAAGGAATCATATGAGCGTGCAAAGTCGGAAGCTAAAGCTGCTTTTGGCAATGATGAAGTTTATGTTGAAAGATTCATAGAAAGGCCAAAACATATAGAGGTTCAAATCATTGGTGACCATGAAGGAAATATTATCCACCTATATGAAAGAGATTGTTCAGTCCAGAGGCGTCACCAAAAGGTTGTAGAAGTAGCACCTTGCGTATCCCTTTCTGAAAAATTAAGAGATGATATATGTCAGGCTGCTGTCAATCTTATGAAGAATGTAGACTATATTAATGCAGGAACTGTGGAATTTCTGGTATCAGGTGATCAGTTTTATTTCATTGAAGTAAATCCGCGCGTGCAAGTTGAGCATACGATCACCGAAATGGTAACAGGAGTTGATATTGTACAAACACAAATTTTAGTAGCTGAAGGATATGCGCTGCACAGCAAAGAAGTGGGTGTTCCTGAACAGGAAAATATTCATATTCATGGATTTGCCATTCAATCACGTGTTACAACAGAAGATCCTTTAAATAACTTCATGCCTGATACTGGCCGGTTAATGGCTTACAGATCGGGCGGCGGTTTCGGTGTGCGGCTTGATGCGGGGAACGGTTTCCAGGGGGCAGTGATTACACCTTATTATGATTCACTGCTTGTTAAACTCTCAACACATGCTATGACTTTCCAGCAGGCAGCATCAAAAATGGTGAGGAACCTGCAGGAGTTCCGTATCAGGGGCATTAAAACAAATATTCCTTTCCTTGAGAATGTAGTAAAACACGAGAAATTCTTAAGAGGAGAATATGATACATCATTTATTGATGAAACTCCTGAACTATTCCTGTTCCCGAAAAGGAAAGACCGCGGAACGAAGATGCTTAATTATATCGGGAATGTAACTGTTAATGGATTCCCGGGAATTGAAAAGAAAAAACGTCCGGTATTTGATGAGCCGCGGGTGCCAAAATTAAAATACAGCACAGATTACCAGGACGGGACAAAACAAATTTTAGATAATCAGGGTCCTGAAGGACTAGTTAAATGGATTAAAGAGCAAAAAGAAGTTTTAATTACTGATACAACCTTCCGTGACGCCCATCAATCATTGCTGGCGACTAGAGTAAGGACAAATGACCTGAAGCATATCGCAGAACCGACAGCAAAATTGCTTCCTGATATGTTTTCCTTTGAAATGTGGGGCGGTGCAACTTTTGATGTAGCATATAGATTCCTGAAAGAAGATCCTTGGGAAAGGCTGCTGACATTGCGCGAAAAAATGCCAAATGTTTTATTTCAGATGCTTCTTCGTGCTTCAAATGCAGTGGGATATAAAAACTATCCGGATAATGTAATAAGAGAGTTTGTTGAAAAATCAGCCTATGCTGGCATTGATGTCTTCCGGATTTTCGATAGCCTTAACTGGGTTAAAGGGATGGAAGTTGCAATTGATGCTGTCCGCCAGACAGGAAAAATTGCAGAAGCCTCCATGTGCTATACAGGTGATATTTTGGATCCTGCCAGAACAAAGTACAATCTTAAATACTATAAAGACCTGGCAAAAGAGTTAGAGAATCAGGGAGCCCATATACTGGCAATCAAAGATATGGCTGGTTTATTAAAGCCGCAATCAGCCTACACCCTTATTTCTGAATTGAAAGAGACTGTTGACATTCCGATTCATCTTCATACTCATGATACGAGCGGAAATGGAATTTTCACATATGCAAAGGCTATTGAAGCAGGGGTGGATATTGTGGATACGGCCCTAAGCACAATGGCAGGCTTAACATCCCAGCCAAGTGCTAATTCTTTATATTACGCACTCCAGGGGAATGAAAGACAGCCAAAAATTAATATTCAGGCGCTTGAGCAGTTATCATACTATTGGGAAGATGTGCGCAAATACTACCAGGACTTCGAAAGCGGTATGAAGGCTCCTCATTCAGAAGTCTATCAGCATGAGATGCCTGGCGGACAATACAGTAATCTTCAGCAGCAGGCTAAAGCTGTTGGCCTTGGAGAGAAGTGGGATGAAGTTAAGGACATGTATTCCCGTGTGAATCAAATGTTTGGTGATATTGTTAAAGTTACACCTTCTTCCAAGGTAGTTGGTGATATGGCGTTATTTATGGTCCAGAATCAGCTGACAGAGCAGGATGTTTTGAATAAAGGCAAATCTATGGATTTTCCTGACTCAGTTGTAGAATTGTTTGAAGGCTACTTAGGACAGCCATATGGAGGATTCCCGGCAGAACTGCAAAAGGTCATATTGAAAGACAGGGAGCCAATCACTGTCCGCCCGGGAGAACTTCTTGAAGATGCGGACTTTGATGCCTTAAAAGAAAAACTCTTTAAAGAATTGGGCAGGCAGGTTACAAGCTTTGATGCGATTGCCTATGCACTTTATCCAAAAGTATTTATGGACTATATTAAGACCTGTGAACAATTTGGTGATATTTCTGTTCTTGACACCCCAACATTTCTATATGGTTTAAGACTGGGTGAGGAAGTGGAAATTGAAATTGAGACAGGTAAAACGTTAATCGTAAAATTAGTTTCTATTGGCCAGCCTCAGGCTGATGGCACAAGAATTGTGTATTTTGAGCTAAATGGCCAACCTCGTGAAGTAAGCATAAAAGATGAAAGTATTAAAGCAACTGTAGCCTCCAAAGCAAAAGCTGATCCGCATAATGAAAGTCATATTGCTGCCAGCATGCCGGGAACTGTAATCAAGGTGCTTGCAGAAAAAGGTGAAAAAGTCGAAAAAGGCGATCACTTAATGATTACAGAAGCCATGAAAATGGAAACAACTGTACAGGCGCCATTCTCTGGAACAGTTAAAGATATCTATGTCTCGAACGGTGAAGCAATTCAAACTGGAGACTTATTGCTGGAGCTCTCAAAATAAAGTGAAACTTCAAATGGGAGGGCTTTTCCCCCACGTATCCTCCATTATTGATTCCACTCTGTCATGAAGTGGGGGGGTACTGCCCGTTAGACTGCGATAAATAAAACAAAAGAGCTTCGGCGATTGCCGAAGCTCTTTTGTTTTATGCAATTATGGAATGGAAGTAACGGTCGGGATAGGAGATTCATCATTTTTCTCTTTTTCCCTGACAGCTGAAACAGCAAGCTCATTCTTCCTGCTCCGTGAGGACAGAAGGATAAAATAGCTTAATAGCCCAAATAAGCAGGAAATAAAGAAGGCGTGGGCAAGAGCTATATACAAGTTAAGTCGGGTTAATACAACTAATGCACCAGCAGCAACCTGAAGCGTTACTAAGATAAATGAAATGATCCAGCCCCAATAAACGACTTTCTGTTCCTTGTAATGCTTAATTGCAAGAAAAGTAATGAAACCGATCCATATGAAAATTAATCCGGCAGCAGCCCGGTGGCCCATTTGCACCCATTCATACATATTTTCCGGAAGAGCGAAAGAACCGTTAAAGCAAAGCGGCCAGTCACGGCAGACTAGACTTGCATTAACATGGCGCACAAGCGCGCCAGTGTATACTACGGCATAGCTGTATATAGAAACTCCAATAATATGTTTCCTCATTCTTTTATCAATAATGAGCTTCTCGGCCTCGAATTTCTTATCTACTTCAAAAATAAGCAAAGTCAAAAGCAGTACTGCTGCAAAAGATATTAAAGAAATCCCGAAATGAAGGGCAAGTACAAAATCAGATTGCCCCCACACTACTGCGGCCGCTCCGATTAAAGCCTGGAGGACAAGGAAGAAGAACGAAGTGAGTGATAAAAACTTTGTTTCCCTTATATGTCCCAATTTTCTCCATGTCCAAATCGATAATATCAGGACCATAAAACCAACTGAGCCTGAAACAAGTCTGTGCGCCAGTTCGATAATCAATTCAGGAGTAATGTCGCTTGGAACAAATTCACCATTGCAAAGCGGCCAGGATTTCCCGCATCCCATTCCGGATTCAGTTTTAGTTACCAGGGCACCGCCGAGCAAAATTAAAAGCATGCCGATAGTTGTAAGAACGGCAAACCATTTTAAAGATCGTTGCAAAGCCTTTCACCTTCTTTAAATATTCTATGTCTATCAATGGGAAAACGATTTAATTACTAAGTATTTGTCCGTTATCTATCTTATCAAAGATTCTATAAAAAGCCATATAGTAATGTGCGTCATTTTACTTTTTCGATAGTACAGGAATAAAGCTTTTTTTACAACAGTAATAAAATTAATAAAGTTAATTATAGTAAAAAAGGTTGAAACTTGTAATGGAGTTTGCTAGAAATATAAAGGGGGTATAAAATGGTAAACCCCTGTCGCGGAAAGTATCACAAAATACATAAAAGTGAGTATATTTTTTCTTCCTTAGTTTTCTGAAGCAGTATTATTATCTCAAAAAAGCAACCATTCTTTAAGTGAATTTAATTTTTGACACAAATTAGTCATAAATTATTCTAAAAAAATTCACAAAAGAGTTTTAAAGTGTGATTTAATATACAGAGAAATGGTTTAGTTTCATTTAGATAATAAACAGTTTGAATACATTATTAATGGTAGAAAACTATTAGGATTATTATTATTCATCAAGGGTTTACCCCTCGTTTTTTATCGCGAACATAGCTTTGCAGGCATTTATGCTTTATAGTAAGTGTAGTGAAAAGATGCTATTGTCTGCGATAAGAGATAAAGGAGGAAAAGATATGTCTAACTCACGGGCTTTGAGTGATGCTGCTATTGAGGACAGTGAGCGAAGCCTTCAAAAAGATATACCTGAGACTACAGTTTGGAAGGATTTCCTTGCCCTTATCAAAATCGGCATTGTAAACTCCAATCTGATTACAACCTTCACCGGTCTTTGGCTTGCACTGCATTTTTCCGGAAAGGGATTTTTCAATAATCTTGATCTGGTTCTTTATACAGTCATTGGCTCCTCATTGATTATTGCAGGCTCGTGCAGCTTAAATAATTATATTGACCGCGACATTGATCCATTAATGGAAAGAACAAAAGGGAGGCCAACTGTTACTGGGAAAGTAAACCCGGGCAAGGTTGCACTTTTGAGCTTTCTGCTTATTGGCCTTGGTACGGCCTTTTTAATGTTTACAACAGCAGCAGCAGCTGCAATTGGATTAATTGGCGTTTTCAGTTATGTTGTTTTATATACAATGTGGACGAAACGCAGATTTGTATCCAATACGATTGTAGGCAGCATTTCAGGAGCGGTTCCCCCGCTGATCGGGTGGGCAGCTGCCGATGGCAATCTCGACCCAATGGCTTGGGTGCTGTTCGCTATCGTTTTTATCTGGCAGCCTCCTCATTTTTACGCTTTAGCAATGAGAAGGGTGGAAGAATACCGGGCTGCGGGAGTTCCCATGCTTCCAGTTGTAAAAGGGTTTAAAACTACCAAAAGGCATATTTACATTTGGGTTGCAGCATTATTGCCGCTGCCATTTCTTATGCCATCGCTTGGATTGTCTTTTTTAATCCTTGCCACAGTTTTGAACATTGGATGGTTATTGACGGGATTATATGCAAGGAAATTTAACAATGATATAAAATGGGCTACATTAATGTTTGTATACTCCCTGCAATATCTGACCATCATGTTTGTAGCTATGGTGATCATCACACTTATCTAACTTAGTTAGGAAATTCTTTCTTTCGCTAGTAACGAGAGAGGATTTATCCATATTTTTTGATCAAACAATTCAAAAAATGAAATTTTTACGAAAGAGGGGTTTGATTAAGCTATGAAAAGGCTTGCAAAGTGGCGTCTTTTTTCTCTGTTTGCAATGATGGCGCTCATTCTTTCCGCTTGCTCCGGCAAACCGTATTTATCTACGCTGAATCCTGCCGGCGAAGTGGCGCAAACACAATTTGATTTGATGGTGTTAAGTACTGCAATAATGGTAGGAGTAATTGCGGTCGTAACAGTAATCTTCTTTATTGTTGTTTTTAAATTCCGCCGCAAGGACGACAGAATTCCAAAACAAGTTGAAGGAAGCCACAAACTGGAAATCATTTGGACTGTTATTCCTATTCTTTTGCTTCTAATTCTTGCTGTACCTACAGTTTCTGCTACCTTTAAGCTTGCAGATGTAAGCCCAATGGAAAAGAAGAATGAAGAAGGCAAAACAGATGCACTTGTTGTTAATGTGCGTGCAAACTTATACTGGTGGGAATTCGAATATCCTAACCAGGAAATTATCACTGGCCAGGAATTAGTTGTGCCAACTGATGAAAAAGTTTATTTCAATCTGATTGCTTCAGATGTTAAGCACTCCTTTTGGATCCCAGCTGTAGGCGGTAAGCTGGATACGAACACTGACAACGTGAACAAATTCTGGCTGAAATTTGATGGTGAAAAAGCTGCTGAGGCTGATAATTTCTTCTATGGAAAATGTGCTGAGCTTTGTGGTCCTTCCCACGCTCTAATGGATTTCAAAGTTAAAGCGGTTCCACGTGATCAATTCGATCAATGGGTAACTGCCATGCAGGACGTTAAAGAACCTAAAAAGGCAGAGACAGATCTGGCTCAAGCTGGTCAGGAAGTCTTCAACAACAGCTGTATCGGCTGTCATGCTGTAACACCGGCTAACACTGCTCCTGAAGCAGCTCGTCTAGCTCCTAACTTGACGAACTTCGGTGATCGTGACCGTATTGCTGGTATCCTTGACCATACTGAGGAAGATCTTAAGGATTGGTTAAGAGATCCAGAGACATTCAAGCCTGGAAATAAAATGACAGGTACGTATGGCGAATTGACTGAAGAACAGCTTGATGCCCTTACAGAATACTTAATGGGCTTGAAAGTTACCGAACAATAGGGGATTTTTGAAAAGGGAGGTAAAATTGTGAGTACCTTAGCACAAAAAAAAGGTGTCGGAGCGGTTTTATGGGATTACTTAACAACGGTTGACCATAAAAAAATCGCAATCCTTTATCTTATAGCTGGCGGATTTTTCTTCTTGCTTGGCGGATTAGAAGCCATGTTCATCCGTATCCAGCTTGCAGTACCAAATAATGACTTTGTAAGTGCCGGATTGTATAATGAGATATTAACAATGCACGGTACAACGATGATCTTCTTGGCGGCAATGCCACTAATTTTTGCTTTTATGAATGCAGTTATGCCACTGCAGATCGGTGCGCGTGACGTAGCATTTCCATTCTTGAATTCTTTAGGATTCTGGCTGTTTTTCTTTGGAGGAGTTTTCTTGAACCTATCATGGTTCTTAGGCGGAGCTCCTGATGCCGGCTGGACTTCTTATGCTTCTTTATCAATTGCTTCTGAAGGGCATGGGATCGACTTCTATGCACTTGGGCTGCAGATATCAGGTGCTGGTACTTTAATCGGGGGTATCAACTTCCTTGTTACCATCATTAACATGCGTGCTCCTGGTATGACATATATGCGTATGCCAATGTTCACATGGGCAACTTTTGTTACATCTGCTTTGATTTTATTTGCATTCCCTGCTTTAACAGTAGGATTGTTCCTGTTAATTTTCGACCGTATGTTTGGATCTAACTTCTTTGATCCTGCAATGGGCGGTAATACAATTATCTGGGAGCACTTCTTCTGGATTTTTGGTCACCCGGAAGTTTACATCTTGGTATTGCCGGCTTTCGGAATTTTCTCTGAGATATTTTCGATTTTCTCAAGAAAGCGCCTATTCGGATACTCTTCCATGGTATTCGCAACGGTTCTTATTGGATTCTTAGGATTCATGGTATGGGCTCACCATATGTTTACAACTGGTATGGGGCCGATTGCTAACGCGATTTTTGCCGTTGCCACAATGGCGATTGCAGTACCGACTGGTATTAAGATATTTAACTGGCTATTTACAATGTGGGGCGGAAGCATAACGTTTACAACTCCAATGCTTTGGGCTGTTGCCTTTATTCCTTCATTCGTAGCTGGTGGTGTAACCGGTGTAATGCTTGCATCTGCTGCACAGGATTATCAGTACCATGACAGCTACTTTGTAGTTGCTCACTTCCATTATGTTATTGTCGGCGGTGTTGTGTTTGCACTATTTGCTGGTGCACATCTATACTGGCCAAAAATGTTTGGAACAATGTTAAACGAGTTCCTTGGAAAAATTACATTCGTATTATTCTTTATTGGATTCCATTTGACATTCTTTATCCAGCATTTCCTGGGGCTTTGGGGAATGCCGCGCCGCATCTTCACTTTCCTTCCTGGACAGGGACTAGAAACGGCAAATATGGTTAGTACTGTCGGTGCCTTCTTCATGGCAGCTGCAGTAATCATTATGTTAATTAATATTGTCATTACAAGTGTTAAAAATGAAAAAGTTGGCAATGATCCTTGGGGAGATGGCCGTACTTTAGAATGGGCCATTCCATCACCGCCTCCATTCTACAACTTCAAGCAGCTTCCGCTGGTTCGCGGTCTTGATGCATATTGGCTTGAAAAGATGGAAGGCAAACAAGGCATGTCACCTGCTGAACCGCTTGGTGATATCCATATGCCAAATAACTCTTTCATTCCATTTGTAATTTCTTTAGGTCTATTTGTTGCTGCGTTTGGTGCAATGTACCGTGCGGAGCACAGCTGGGGTATTCCAGTTCTAATCGCTGGTATGCTTATTACCTTAGGTTCAATGTTTGTTCGTTCTGTTAAGGATGATCATGGATACCACATTCATAAAGAAGATTTGGAAGATAATAATGATAAGGGGGTTAAGGCATAATGGCTGCTGAACAAAAAATGACTTATGAAACTTGGCCGGCGTCGCCTGAAAAGCAAACCCTCGAAGCCAAGAACAAATTCTTAGGTTTCTGGTTTTTCCTTGGGGGAGAGACGGTTCTATTCGCATCCCTCTTCGCAACATACCTTGCTTTAAAAGATAAAGTACCTAGCAGTGATATGGCTTTAGCGAAGGACTTGTTTGAAATTCCATTGGCATTCATTATGACGATGCTATTATTAACAAGCTCGTTAACAAGCGTGTACGCTATGTACCATATGAAGAATTTTAACTTTAAAAAGATGCAGCTATGGCTTGGAATTACTGTTTTGCTTGGACTTGGATTCCTAGGATTGGAAATTTACGAGTTCAATCACTATGTGCATGAATTTCATCATAGCTTTACAAGCAGCGCCTTTGGTTCAGCTTTCTATACATTAGTCGGCTTCCATGGCGGTCACGTTGCATTTGGTTTACTGTGGATCACTACTTTAATGATCCGCAACAGCAAGAGGGGATTAAGCCTTTACAATGCTCCTAAGTTCTATGTTGCCAGCCTGTACTGGCACTTCATCGACGTTGTTTGGGTATTCATCTTCACTGTAGTATATTTAATGGGAATGGTGGGATAAACTGATGGCCAATCAACAACCAAACTCAGGTAACCCAAGAGTAGACATTGAATATAGACGCAAAAAAAGTGCAGAAGAGATGAAACATCAAGTTATCACATTTGCACTTATGATCTTCCTGACAATTGTTGCGTTCGTAGCAGCAGGTTATGAAGGTTTCTCTGGATGGTTTATTGTTCCATTCATCCTGATTCTTGCTCTCGTGCAAGTAATCTTTCAATTATATTATTTCATGCATATGAGTCACAAAGGTCATGAAGCACCTGCATTGTTCTTATATTCCGGAGCATTAGTCGGATTTATCACAATCATTGCTTTCTTGACTGTTATTTGGTGGTAGTATAAGAGAAAATCGGCTGATGGCCGGTTTTCTTTTTATGTAACGCAGCTTTGGCAATTAATAAGCATTTACTGAATTATTGAGATCGCAGGCTGAAAAGAGTATAATGATACTTGTCAATCTGGAAAGCAGAATATTCATGGCAGGATGCGTTTTTGGCAGTTTGAGCAATATTGAATGAGGTGAAAGCATGTCTTTAGAAATATTCGGTTTTCGTGCACTTTGGAGTCCATATTTCTTTTTATTTGTACTATTGATACTTGCAGGCTACTATATGATTACAATAAAGTACCGCGGAAAGTTCAAAAGTAGTGAGCCTTTAACTAGAAGGCAGGGAGTGTATTTTACAGTGGCGATGGCAGTGTTATATGCCATTAAGGGCTCCCCTGTTGATCTTATGGGTCATTTAATGTTTTATGCTCATATGATTCAAATGGCAATACTGTATCTAGTTGTTCCTCCTCTTGTTGTTATGGGAATCCCTCAGTGGGTGTGGAGAGCAGTGATTAATCATAAAGCTATTAAACCGGTATTCCGACTTTTTACAAAGCCTTTAGTAGCAATAATCCTGTTTAATGGAGTATTTTCCATGTACCACATACCAGATGTTTTTGATGTGGTCAAAACGGATATGATGCTCCATACTGTGTATACATCTGCTCTATTCCTGCTTGCGATCTTTATGTGGTGGCCAACGATTAATGAGCTTCCTGAAATGGAGTCCCTTGACGGCCTGAGAAAGGTAGGATATGTTTTTGCCAATGGTGTTTTATTGACACCTGCGTGTGCACTGATCATATTTGCAGATACTCCAATGTACAACACATATTCTGATCCGAATGCCTGGGCGCAGGCCCTTCAGTTATGTGTCCCTTCTGCGACACTGGCAAGCCTGAACCTCAGCGGTCCTGAAATGTTTAACTCAATGTCACTTATACATGACCAGCAGCTTGGCGGAGTAATTATGAAGATCATTCAGGAAATTGTCTATGGCATCATCCTCGCACAAATCTTCTATGCATGGTATAAAAAGGAACAGGAAATTACACCTTCAGAGGAAGAACCATTGTTAAATCCGCATTTAGTAAAATAAATGGAAACTCCAGTGTGCAGCTGGAGTTTTTTTTATAAAAAAATGAGTTGCCTCTTTCTTATACCAGCAATGAAATCTATGCTTACTTATTGATAAATATTGAACATTTAAGGAACTTTTATTAAATGCCCTTACAGTTTGTTGAAAAAAACAGTGCACTCTACTAAAATTAACTTTGTAATAATCAATAACATGCTATTGAATTTCAAACCGATATTGGAGAGAGGAAGAATTTATGGAATACTCATTGCCTATACTGCCTACCATCAGCACGACTTTTATTGTGCTAAGTGCAATAACAGTTGCGATTGGCTGGGTTCAAATTAGCAAAAAGAAGCTTGAAGCTCATAAAAAAACAATGACTTTGGCTGCTGTGTTTGCTGTTATTTTCTTTATCATATATGCCAGCAGAACAGTTTTTATAGGAAATACTGCTTTTGGGGGCCCTGATGATATAAAAATTTATTATACAATTTTCTTAATTTTCCATATTACGCTTGCAACTGTAGGAGCAGTGTTAGGGATAATCTCATTATATACAGGCTATAAAAATAAATTGGCTGCCCATAGAAAGTTAGGCCCAGTTACCAGTGTTGTCTGGTTCTTTACTGGCATAACAGGTGTCGCAGTTTATCTGCTGCTGTATGTTTTCTATCACGGTGGAGAAACAACCTCCGTTATAAAGGCGATTTTGGGTACTTAATCGGTTAAGGATACCGCTATCTATTTAGCGGTATTTTTTATGCTCAAAATAATATCCGCTTCCCTATTTTAAAAGGACTTATTAAGTATATGGCGAATATTTATCATGATATATAATTGGGAGTGAGTTTGGTGTCGGTAAGAAAATTATCAGAGAATGAATATATAGAGGCCATGAAGCTTTCCATGTATGCCTTTCAGTACAATGTGCCTGAAGCTGAAATTCCTGCCCGGAAGGAACGATTAGAAAGTCATTCCATTTTTGGTATTTGGGAAGAGGAAAGTTTGGCTGCCAAGCTTCACATCATCCCCCTTAAAGTTCATATTAATGGATTTGAATGGGACATGGGAGGTGTTGCAGGTGTGGCAACATATCCTGAATTCAGAAGAAAAGGGTATGTAAGCAGACTGATAAAGCACGCTTTGGCCGAGATGAACAAAAAGAATCAGCTATTTTCATTTTTGCATCCTTTTAATATTTCTTTCTATCGGAAATACGGATGGGAGATATTCACCGAATATAAGAAAACACTTATTAACAGAATAGATTTAGTAATGGCAGGAAAATCTTCAGGGACCATTAAACGATATACTAAGAACCAGCACACAAAAACCATCGAAAAGATTTATAAAGAATATATGCTGAGGTATTCAGGCGGGCTTGTGAGAGACTCATATTGGTGGGAGAACTTTGTGTATTCTGACTACCAGATTGCTGTGTATTTTGACGAAGCAGGTGAAGGACAGGGCTATATATTATTTAAGGTAAAAGACAATAAAATGGATGTCGAAGAATTTGCAGCATTAAATCAGGATGCCAGAGTGAATTTATGGAATTTTATCTGTCAGCATGATTCGATGGTTGAGGAAGTAAAGATCATTACATCGGTACACGATCCATTTCCTTATTACCTGAATCAGCCTAATTTAAAAATGGAGGTTTTTCCGTACTTTATGGGGAGAATCGTCAATGCTGAAAAGTGTCTCGGCCAATATTCATTCAATGAAAATAGTGAAAATGTCTTTCTGCATATTGAGGATCACCATGCACCATGGAATAATGGAAGCTACTTAATTGCTGACGATGGTGTCAGGGTGTTTAAAGAGAAAGAAGGAAGCCAATGCACAAACCCTCCTGCACGAGGTCTGCATATGTCTATCAATGCCCTTTCAGCGATAATAATTGGCTATAAGAGGCCAATAGAGTTGTATGATCTAGGTGCAATAAAAGGTCCAAGAAATGATGCAGAAATACTTGAAAGAAAAATTCCTGTGCAAAAATCCTTTTTCTATGACTTTTTTTAAGGAAACTCAGTTGAGATGTATTCAGGAAAGAAAAAGCGTCCAGGCGGACGCTTTTTTGCATTTTCATTAAGTTTATATTTTAAAATTCATCTTAATAAGTCCTGCTTCTTTTGCGGAATTAAAGGCAATGACCAGTAATGGGCCAATGATGAAGCCCAGTATTCCAATGAGTTTCAGGCCAAGATACATCGCTATTAGCGTAGCAAGCGGAGATAACCCTATATGGGTGCCCATTACCTTTGGCTCAACTGTCCTGCGGATGATTAAGAGGACGGCTGCCAGAATGGCTAATTGTGTCCCCATAGCTAAATCTCCTGTCAATAAATGAAACAATGCCCACGGGCCAAGAATGACAATAGAGCCAATAATAGGGATAAAGTCAATAACCCAAATGATTATTGACATGATCAATGCCATTTCTGGATTGATGAATAATAATCCAATCAGGGAAACGATAAAGATAATCACACTTACTAGGAATTGAGCCTTGAAAAAGCCAAATCCGACATAAGAGAGCCGTGAGGTCATAAATTTGACTTTATCTGCAGTTCTTTCTGTAAGGTGATTATACAAACCTTTTCTTAATCGCGGAAGATCTATTAAAAACAAAAATAAGGCAATCAAATATACGATGAAACTGACAAGATAGTTCGGGATGTTTGTCAGAAGTGCTTTTAAGCTATCAATATTTACGTATGCGACAAGGTCATTCTTCGTTTTATTAAGGAAGGATTGAATCTGGTTGCTAATTTCAGCAACAAGGTCTTTAGGAAGGTCCTTGGCAGCATTGGAAAAGTCCGCTTCTGCCCTGAGCCATGCTTTTGTAATTTCATTAATGTACATAGGAGCATTTTCAACAAGTTTAATGGCTTCTGTTATCACTTTTGTCGTAATAAAGTAGCCTGATAATCCAATGAAGAGGACAAATCCCAGAAAAGTAATCAGCACGGATACTCTTCGGCTTATTTTTATTTTATTTTGCAGCAGTTTCACAGCTGGCTCCAGGATTAATGCCGTAAAAAATGCAACAATTAGCGGAACAGAAACAGGCAAAATGAAATAAAAAAGGACAGTTATAAGAATTACAGCAATCAATATTAATAAAAAACGTTTTGTGAAAATCGCAGACAAAATAAGTCCCCTTTCCCAATGTTGTTAACCATCAAAAGACCGTAACACTTTGATTATAGTATGCATTAAATATTATAAAAACTAAAAATAATTGGTTTGAAACTGAGAGATTATTGCCCGGAATATAATAAATCGTACAGAAAGAAGTGAAAGAAGGATGCATATTGATCATCTTGACTTCGAGACGATTCAGGCAGCCAGTGATATAATCTCCGCAATCGTAGAATCCAGTCTGCAGGAAAGAGAAAGCGTCATTCCGCTCAATCATAAAAGATTCACATTCTTTAAGAAAATAAAAGATCCGATCTCCATATCTTTTAGGAATACTGAAGTATATTTGAAGATCAAGATTAACTTAATAAAGGGAAAAAATATTTTGGAGGAAACTCTCCAGATTCAGAAAGAAATCAAAGATGAAATTGTTCATGTAACCGGACTGGAAGTTAAAAGAGTTGATCTCTCAATTAAAAAATTATACCTGCCGGAAACAGTCTTCCGGAGCACTGATTACTGAATTTTGAACTCATACAGCTAATGTAAAAAGACGCATGATGTACATGCGTCTTTTCCATGCAGAAAATACATTCATTAATCATAATGAAAAAGCAAAAATTACTCAGCGAATTGGTCAATCTCTGCTTTGATCTCACTTAGAATTTTCTCGCATTGACTTACTAATGATTTTGGGAAGCTTTCACCTTCACCGTATTCTATCCCATGCGGATAATAATGCTTGCCAAGCAGGGGAGTCATAATCTGGATGGTTGCTCTATGTGCTCCTACATCACCTTCAGCAGCATATCCAAATACACGAAGGTAAAAAACACCCTCTTTTAATTCGAACTTGCGGTCATATGTAACTCTTTCATAATCCCATTGCCCTTCACGGACAAGGCCGTGTGAAAGCATTACTTCATCTAAGCGGGTTAAGTCTGCTTTTTTATTTTCCAGACCTGTGTTTTCAAATTTCATTATTGTCCCTCCTGAAAACAATCCATGGTTCAGATGAACGATCCATGCATAATTTTAACAAGTTTATCTCAAATTTAATAATAGTAGAAAAAAGCGTAACATGCAACGGATTCATGCAAGAAAACATCCATATCTCAAAGAACGTTAGTTGAAAAGGAATTAATTTAGGACTGGCTGCCTTATGATAAGCAAATAGAATTCAGAGCTGCCAAACTGTGAAAGGGGAAGCGTCAATTGCAGAAATTCAAAACAATCATTATCTTCTTATTTCTTATATTTTTAACAGCAGATCCTGCGGGCGCTGCAGCAGATTACAGGGTTGAGCAAAAGGACACTCTTTGGGAAATTGCCCTAAGATTCCAGCAGGATTTACAAGATATTATTAATAGCAACCCCCAGATAGAAAACCCTGATTTAATTTTTCCAGGTGAAATTATTATCATTCCTGGCCATGGAAGGAAAAGAGCTATTCCTAAAATGGATGTGAATGAAAATGAGCTTATGGAGCTTGCCAACCAAAAACGAAAAGAATTAAGGTTAAAACCATTGTCTGTAGATTTGCATCTGAATGGTGCAGCCAAGAAAAAATCTTTTGACATGATGAAATTAGAATATGTTTCACATAATTCTCCTACGTATGGAAATCCTACAGAAATGTTAAGGAATCAGCAGATTTCTTTTCTGACCGTAAAGGAGAACATTGGGGCGGGCTATAAAACAGCTGATGAAATGTTTGCTGCCTGGATGAATTCCTCAGTCCACCGGGAAAATATTCTAAGCAAAAAGGCGACACATATTGGTGCTGGATATATTCAAGGAGGCTTGCACGGTCACTATTGGACCATATTCATTGTTGAGAAAAATGAAGGAGGATAAAAAATGGAAAAGATTCGTGATATTATGACCGGCCATGTTGAAAGCTGCTCTCTATTGGACAATGTCTATGAAGTGGCAGTTAAGATGAAAGAATTAAACGTAGGGGCTATCCCGATTGTGGATAACGAAAAGCTAGTAGGAATGATTACTGACCGGGATATTGTTCTCCGCTGTGTTGCAGAAAAACACCCTGCTTCATCCAAAGTAGAAGATATTATGAGCAGCCGTTTAGTAACCGTTACCAGGGATACAGAGTCTCGGGAAGCAGCACGCTTGATGGCTGAACATCAGATTCGCAGGCTTCCTGTTGTGGAAGGTGACAAGCTTGTGGGAATCGTATCACTCGGAGACTTTGCCGTCCGTCATTTAACAGATGACCAGGCTGGCGAAGCACTTACTGATATTTCAAAACACGAAAGTGAAGCACATCATTAAGAGGACACCATTAGGGTGTTCTTTTTATTTTAAGTAAAACATTACATACAAGATGTTGTGAAAAGAATAGATAAACAATACACCTAATGGTATGATTAATAGTAAATATTGAGAGAATTTTATTCGGATTTCATTACTCAGTACACCCTGCATGTTATACTTTTAAATACATTGTAAGAGAGAAGGGAGGGACGGTTCTCTGCAGGCACTTTTTCGAATTTTAATATTAATTTCCATTTTTCTTGCAGTGGGCTTTTACATAGATATTGGACGTAATGAGAATGGGGAAATACTTGTCAATCAGGAAAATACACAGCCTGGTGCAGTTAAGGATATAAATAACAATGACAATAGTTTATCTTCCAATGCAGGGTTTCCTGAAAAAGGTCTGGCATCACTAATGGGAAAATCCGCCGCGGGACTTAAAGAAAGTTTAGGAGCACCGTCCAGAATAGATCCTTCTTTTTATGGTTACGATTGGTGGATTTATAATAAAAGCAGCACTGAGTATATTCAGGCTGGGGTAAGTAAAAATAAAGTGGTTAGTTTGTTTGCGACAGGTGAAGATGCAGACATTTATCCTTTCAAAATAGGACAGCCCATCGGTGAATTATATGCTTCCGTCTTTTTTGAAACAGATTTCAACTTAAAAGTAAAAGATAGCTCATATCGTTTCGAATTGTCTGAAGATGACCTCAATACAAGGCCCTTGGTTATGATTGGAGAATATTATGCACAGCTGAATATAGATAGATTTACAGGGACACTCTCCAGTGTGAGGGTAATGGATGCAGCCGCCTTAATTAAGCTTCGTCCGTATGAAATGGTTTACCGCGGTGAATTGTTGGAGCCCCCACAGCCATCTCCTGCTTTTGAGGAGGATGTAGAGAGAGCGAAAGAGAAGCAAATTTTTGACCTTACAAATATTATAAGGGTCAGACATCATTTACAGCCGCTGATATGGGATGATATGACTGCAGCCGCAGCTTTTGGCCATAGTAAAGATATGTATGAAAGCAATGACTTTTCGCATACTTCTAAAACTTATGGCGATTTGGCAGACCGGCTCAAAGCTGAAGGAGTCTCATTTGAGGCTGCAGGGGAAAACATAGCTGCAAATTATACAGATGCCCCCGCTGTCGTTGAAGGATGGCTTAACAGCAAAGGCCATCGGGATAGTCTGCTGAACGAAGAATTTACCCATCTTGGAGTTGGAGTTTATAAAAAGCATTATACGCAAAACTTTATAAAAAAAGCTGATGGAGAACCCTGAAATTAAAAAAGAGCCTAAGTAGGCTCTTTTTTTGCTCTAACATTTCGAATACGGCCAACATGAAAGAAGTCATCTTTCCAATTTCCATATAGGTGAACTGCATCGCCAATTTTCACAGAAGGGATTATGGTATTTTTCATTAAAGGGGTGATTTTTTTTAAATTGGATTGCGTGCTGTTCTTTGTTTGGATGGTCAGCTCAAGAACATGAACATAGCGGCTGTAATTATAGCGCTGCCTGTTTTCGCTGATTTGGACGACTTCACCCGATATTATGGCCTCTTCAGGAACATTTTGTAAACTTGCCCACTTCTCATAACCCTCACGCATTTCCTTTTTTGTCAGCCAAAAAAAATAAAGGCAGATTATTGGTATAACGATAGCGGTGACCATCTTCCCACCTGCTTTTAATTATTAACGTTTTTCTTTTCGATGATAAAAAAGCTGCCTGTTGCCTGTGCAATTTTTCTTCCATCCGAACGGAGTACATCTGCAGATAATACCATGCTTTTTGTGCCCTTATGATCAATCGTCGCTCTGCATGTCACGTATTCCCCTTTACCAACTGCAAGATAATGAATGTTTAACTGTGTCGTAACAGCCCCAAAGCCTTCCGGTAGCAGTGAAGATGCAAGTGTTCCCATGGCAGAGTCAATAATGGTTGCGGTTATTCCCCCATGGAGAATGCCAAGCGGATTATTAACTATCTGACTTAAAGGAACAGTCAGAATGCATTCATCCTCAGTTATTTGCCGTTCCATATGAAGAAGTCCCCCGATATAGGAACTGTTTTGACCGGTCTGTCTTTTATGAAAACCTGAAAGCAGGGACTCTAAAGCGTTTAATTCTTCCTCAGTTGCATTCTTGGTGCACTGATCAAATAATTCCATAAGATCTCTATTCATTATAATTCACCTTTCGATAACTTTCTGCATTCATATATTATCATTAATGGCAGAATTTTTGAATTTATTTTAATGACTGAATAGAGCAGGCATTTCATTCACCTTTTCCATTCACTGTCATATGGTATTATAGGCATTTGTATCAGAACGAGGTGATATGGCATGACCAAAACGAAACTTCATCCCTCCGTCGATAAGTTTAAAGAGTTTGTTAAACAGAATCCGCGAATCATCAAGGAAGTCAGGGCTGGAAATACAACCTGGCAGGAATTATATGAGGATTGGTATTTGCTTGGGGAAGAAGATTCAAGGTGGGATTCCTATAGAGAAAACAAAGAAGAAGCACAAAAGCCAGAAGAGAAAAAAAGTGACTGGATGGGCAGTATTATGGGGACTCTTAAGCAAATGGATACGAATCAAATGCAGGGGTACATCAGTAATCTCAGCCAGGCGCTTTCAGCAGTACAGGGTGTTATTTCCCAATTCCAGGGCGGTGGCCAGAAACCATCGGGAGGCTCAAAGCCAAGTGTGACTAAACCAAGCAGCCCTTTTACATTTAAAAAGGATTAAGGGGTTAAAAAGATGAGAAAAGATATTGTCGAGTATCTTGAACAAAAAAAGGAACTAAAGCAATTTATCCGTGAGCAGCCTCATTGGTATAGAACACTAAGCAGAAATCCAAATGAAATTCAATCTCTTGAAGTTGCCGCGCTGCATTATTACAAAAAAACGATTCCCCACCAAGTTGAAAAGTTTACTAATGGTGTGCAAATGGCTTCCATGATGATGAGCATGTTTCAGGCTATGAATTCTCAATCCAGTTAGGAAGCTTTCTCGTAACCGAGAGAGCTTTTTATTGGTTCTGTCCAGCTTTTAAAGCCATTGACTTCTCGAGGGTGGGCAAGGTGCTTTCGCTATAATAATTAAAGAGTAAAAATTAGCTGCGGGGCAAACACTATCTTTATGAAATGGTTACGGATGCCATCATAAGGAGTGTAAAATAATGAAAAGGCAAAAATGCATCTTTTTATCTCTGGTTATTTTTTTACTTGCAGCATGTCAGAAAGATTTACCAGAACCAGAAACAAAAATGGAAGCCATTCCAGTAAAAGAAGTTGAAGCAGCATCGCTTATGCCTCTTTCAGGTGTGGAAAGCGCAGCCAAAGATCCCTTTTTTGTCAGGCACCAGGTGAAAGGAAGAGACATTTTCGTTGAATGCATTGTGCAGGACGTTTCCTTTAGGAAACAAAGCAGCAAAGAAAAGGGGAAAATTCTGCTGTATGTGAACGGAAAGAAGAAGGATGAAATCCATTCAGCTGCTTTTATAGTAAAAGGACTTCCATCAGGCAAACATCGAATTGGACTGGAGCTCATAAAAGGCAACAGTGCTGAGGCATCTTCAAAAAGAGAGTTTATTGTAATGATCCCTTAGTTTACTTGCTTTAGCTTTAAACCGTTTCATGATAAAATAAGAAACGGAGGTGA
The DNA here is from genome assembly GCF_017303275.1 of Bacillus sp. NTK034. Taxonomy (GTDB): domain Bacteria; phylum Bacillota; class Bacilli; order Bacillales; family Cytobacillaceae; genus Cytobacillus. Next base: position 573,005 of record NZ_JAFKOJ010000001.1, read on the forward strand.
GCTGTTTTGCTTGCTACATTAGAAAGAATGGCTATTTTGGACAAAGCTGACGAACTTGCAGCGATGATTACAGAATCTGAAGAAGCGGAACATTACCGCAAAAGTTTATATAAATTAAAGAACAGCCGTGAAACACAAAGGAAGATTCAGGACTTTGTCAAAATGAAAGAACTGTATGAAGAAGTTCAGCGATTTGGCAAATATCATCCCGAATACAAAATGGTGATGATGTCCATAAGGGAGCTAAAGCGTGACATGGATATGGATGCCCATGTGGCAGAGTTCAGAAGAGCCGAAACGGGCCTGCAAAACCTGCTCGATGAGGTAAGCATGCTGATAGGGCGTTCTGTCTCTGAACATATTAAGGTTCCTGCCGGCAATCCCTTCTTTGAATCAAGCTGCGGAGGCGGCTGCGGTTCTGGAGGCAGCTGTGGGTGTTCTGCTTAAAAAAACCAGCTTATGCTGGTTTTTGTTTTGAATTAATGCACAGTTTGAACCTTCCCATTGAAAACTGTCATTTTTCTATGCTAGACTAAATAAAACAAACGATCGCTGAAGGGGAAAACTATATGCTTGGTCAAAGGCAAGGAATAATTGTATGGCTTTATTCATTAAAACAGGCGAAAATGTTAAGAAGATTTGGAAATGTACATTATGTTTCAAAACGGCTGAAATATGTAGTGCTATATTGTGATCTTGCCGATACGGAAACAATTATGGAGAAGATAAATTCCTATTCTTTTGTTAAAAAAGTGGAGCCATCCTATAAGCCGTTCCTTAAAACGGAATTTGAAAATTCCAAACCGGACAAGGCTAAAGAATATGATTATAAGATGGGAATCTAAAAAGGCGTGAGCATAAGCTCATGCCTTTTTGTAAAATCTTTTATTGCAGTGGTGCAATATAGTGATTAAGCCTTAAGATCCCAATCAAATACTGAAAATATAATTCCTTTTCATTAAAGATAACAGATGGTTTTACTGTCAGCTGAATAATTTCCTTATTCAGGTTTTCCGCAGCATCCGCGAATAATTCATATCGTTTATTTGGTGCTGCCTTTGGATTCGGTATTCCTTCCCGGCATAAATATAGAGGCTGAAATCCGCCAGGGTCTGTCGGCTTCAGTATGACTGCCAGGGAAGTCACTTCTTTATTATCAATGCTCGTATGGAAAGCAGCCATGTGGGACAAACGATGCTTATTTCCCCGGGCGATTTCAATTAATTCATAAATATCAGAGTATCCTTCACCAATTTCTATAAAACGCTGTATCAAAATAGAACCCCCTTAAAACTCTTAGCATTCACTTCTTAAAAATAAAATACATTTTGTCCATCCATACTTTATCATTTTCAGCATAAAAATAGAAGTAGCACCTAAAAAGCAGAGGGGAGAGTGATTGAATGCTTTACCTTTTTCTTTCGATGACATTTCTTCTATGGGCAGCATACTTAGTAAAATCGGATATTTCTGCTATTGAAAAAAGGGATATTCATCATATGAATGGTTTTATTGTGGTCTCCATCATCGCAGCACTCAGTGCAAAAGGGATGCTGGCAGCAGCAAATAATATGGATGTCTTTTCCCTGACCCTTGGCGAACTTGAAGAATTTATATCGTCACAAGGTGTATCGTTTAATGATTGGGCATCTACCTGTATGAGTATTGGGGATATGAGCTGTATTTTAGATCATGGTATGGACTTTGACTTTGCATAAAATGTACTTAGGAATGCGGCGAAGAAATTTTATGATCATATTATCACCGTTGTTCATGAAAAACTCTATCCGGGCATAAAAGATGAAATTTCATACAAATTATACAAAATAAATGTGACGGATGACCTTCCCTTTGGTATTGTTAGGTTAAAAGAAATTGATTAAGAGGGCATAGCAATGTGGAAGGCATCTTTATTTATTTTTTTAATTTTGTCTGGAATCATTTCAGGCATGCTGTTTTGGCAGTGGCAGGCTTATTCTGAGCATGCGATTGCCTTGGAGAGTTCCGAGGCTATTACACAGGAAATCACAGTAGAAACACGTTTAAAGGAACTTAAAATCACTCAAAAGATAAACGGACTCATGGCACATGAAGAATATAGGCTTGTTATTCCCGACACTCTATTTAAATGGAAATGCAAGAATGGAACGGGAGAAGCCTGTGATTCAGCAGACGAAAATCCTTTTACCTTTTTTTCTTCTGATGATCAGATGATATTTGAATATACTGTACCGATAAATGAAAGAAATAAAGCATTATTGTTAACAAATTGGTTTGTGAAAATTCCCGGCAAAAAGGCTGAAGGCTTGTCCATAACTCTTACGGATTCTTTCAAAAGAGAGGGTTCATGGGCTGCGGGAATCCGGCTAAAAGCCCGAAAAAAATTAGACCATATTGATTATTATTATTTCGAGGGCAGAGGGGATGTTCCAACACTTTACTGGCAGCAAAAACCGCTGTTGAAGAAAGCTATTAACAACGCAGAGGTATACTCAGAAGACATACAGGCAGCCAGCTTAAATTTCCAAAAACTAAATGACATTGGGAATTTTCCATTCTTGACGATTATCTTTACTGATCAATATCCTGAATATAAGGATGAAAATATCCTTATTGCATCTTCTCGTACTGAGGCCAAAATGCTGGAAAAGGATATTATTACATTGCAGTTTCAAAGAAAGTTTGCAGAAAACACTCAAATGTGGATAATCGATGTTTTAACCTCAGGCTTATTAGATATGAATCCCATTTCATCGAAAGGAAGCGCAGCCCTGCAGGAATTGCAGGGCGAGCTAACCGAAGATCAGCTGAAAGCCTTTCTTATGAAAGCAATAAAGGTGAATTCTTTGAATGCAGAAAAACTGGACAAGCTCTTAAGTGATGTGAAAGGTCTTAATACACATTTTTTCACGATGAATACCAAAGGCGATGCTCCAGTTGTTCCTCTGTATTTTCAGAAAGAAAAAAAACTATTGGTGTCTGGTGCTGAGAAAGCAAGCATTGATTTAATCTATAGAGATGGAAAGAGGCTTCTTCCGTTTGCAGTGACGATGAAGGCATTAGGTTATGAGGTTAAGTTCCTATCCAGTGAGGAAACGATGCTTTTATCAAAGGGGAATAACATTTATCGGTTTTATTTAAATAAAAATGTTTTTATTTATAATGAAGAAGACTATGGACTGCTTGAAAATCCATTAACCAATCAAAACGGAACCGTATTTATGGAAATTCAATGGTTTAAATCTCTCTTCGGAGTCTCTGCTGAAGATAAAGAAGGCGAGATTCAGCTGAATTCCGAACCGGGCTAAATAAATTCAAAATAAAAAGCCCTGCAGATAACTGCAGGGTCCTTCTATATCCTTTTCAGGATAGAAGGCAAAGGGAGAGGAGAAACCGGAGGAAGAACTTATGGGGAAACGTAAGTCTTCTCCGCGGTTGGCAACAACATCCTCGAATAGATGCTGTTAATTACATTATTTCCACAATCCTCACCAATATACACTTCATGTTATATTTTTTTCGGATGATGATTCCGCTTACAATTTGCCGGGTGGCTACCATTTGTAAGATATGGTAGGATAGGATAGAAAAAAGCAGTTTTCCCTTCTCAGCAGGCAGGGAAATTGAAATTTTGCAGGTTAGCGGTGATAGTATGCGAGTGGTATCAGGAACAAGAAAAGGGAAAATATTGAAAGCTGTTCCGGGCAGTTCAACCCGTCCGACTACTGATAAAGTAAAAGAAGCTATTTTTAATATAATTGGGCCGTATTTCGACGGGGGCTATGGGCTTGATCTATTTGCGGGCAGCGGCGGTCTTGGCATCGAAGCCCTCAGCAGAGGAGCAGACAAGGTCATTTTTGTGGATAGGGACGGAAAGGCCATCCAAACCATCCATGAAAATATTCGGACATGCGGTTTTGAAGAAAAGGTGGAAGTATATCGAAATGATGCGGATCGTGCCATTAAGGCAATATTAAAAAGAGATCTTGTTTTCGATTATATATTTCTCGATCCGCCTTATCGCAAGCAGCAGCTTCTTAAGCTTCTGAACGTTATTGATGAGAATGATTTGCTTTCGGGTCAGGGAACGATTCTATGCGAACATGGTTCTGATGTAGAGCTCCCTGATACAGTGGGGAGACTGGTTCAGCGGAAACAGGAAAATTACGGGATAATATCTATCTCTATTTACAGCTGGGCTTAATAATACATACTTAGAATGCTTATGGAAAACGATACATAATAAGAACATGACAGGGGGATATCAATGGGCGGCATCGCGGTTTGTCCAGGCAGCTTCGATCCAATAACTTATGGCCATCTGGATATTATTAAGAGGGCGGCAAAGGTATTTGAACAGGTTTATGTAGTTGTATTGAATAACTCTTCAAAAAAACCTCTTTTCACTGTTGAAGAAAGAATTCAGCTGATAGAAGAAGTTACAAGGGATATTAAAAATGTTAAAGTAGATTCGTTTCAGGGGCTGCTGATGGATTATGCAAAATCTGTTAATGCGAATGCTGTCATCCGAGGCTTGCGGGCTGTTTCTGATTTTGAATATGAAATGCAGATAACATCCATGAACAGAGTCTTGAATGATGAAGTGGAAACCTTTTTTATCATGACTAATAATCAGTATTCGTTCTTAAGTTCAAGCATTGTGAAAGAAGTCGCAAAATATAACGGGGACATATCAGAACTCGTTCCTGACACTGTAGAAAAAGCTCTTAAGAACAAGTTTAGCTAAACATAAAGCGGGGTGTCTTACCCGCAGATTGTACTTTGAATAATATAAAACGGGTGCCCGATTGATAGGTACCCGTTTTTTGTTATCTCTTGTCCAAGCGCCTTGCGAGCATAAAGGTATAAACAGAAAGTGCAAGTATGGTTATAAGCGGTCCTGAAGCGGCTATTCCATCAAATAATTTTCCGAAAAATGAATTATTCTCAAAAAACCCGACCGGTATGGCATTGGATGGCTGCTCCGTATTGTAAAACCGTTCATAAATTGGCTGCCAAAGGATGAATGCATAAAAGGCAGCTGCAAAGCCATGAACGATTCTTGCAAAAAAGAAAGGCTTGAAATTAATATCAGTTTGGGCCAGGATGCTTGCAACCTGAGCCTGTACGCTGAAGCCGCTGAATGCGAGTATAAAGCTGACAATAATGACCTGCTGCATTAATGTTGCCTGCTGAACCTGGCTTGTCATCTGGCTGCCAAGTGTTATTTCAAATAAGCCTGAAATGAATGGGATGCTCAATTCTGCTGGCAGACTGAATATTGACAATACAGCTTCTATGCCTTTAGCAAGGAATGCCGTGATTCCAAGATGATATAGAAGTTTGTTAATAACAGAGAATAATATGATAAATCCGCCTATCATCAAAAGTGTTTGGATGGATGACATGACTGCATCCCCAAGAAGCTTGCCTATCGGGCGATTATCTTTTATTCTTGTCCGATGAAGAGCTGATAAGGCTGCCCGTAAAGATGGTTTTGATGTCTTTGCGCCAGGGGGAGACTGTCTGGTTTTTTTTCCGTAGAACCTCATTAATAAACCGACGGTAATATTGCCGAGATAGTGAGCCAGGGCCAATATTACCCCAAGCTTGGCATTATTAAAAAAACCAACTGATACAGCACCGAAGATAAACAAAGGATTTGAACAATTAGTAAAAGAAACCAGGCGCTCTGCTTCTGTTTTTGAGAGCTGTCCTTCCTGCCGCAGTCTTGCGGTCAGTTTGGCGCCGGCTGGATAGCCTGAAGCCATTCCCATTGCCCAAACAAACCCTCCAACTCCAGGTACTCTGAATAAAGGTCTCATCAAAGGTTCAAGGAGTACCCCAATGAATTTTACTACACCGAAGCCGATCAGCATTTCTGATACAATGAAGAAGGGCAGCAATGAGGGAAACACAATTTCCCACCACATATTTAATCCCCTGATTGATGCATCAACCGATTCCTGGGGAAAGGAAATTAATGAGATGGCCATTAAGGTTACAGAGAGTGCAAGAGTAACCGTTTTTAATTTGGAACGAAACACGGACAAGCCTCCCTCAAGTTGTACTGACTGTGCAATGATTTTAAACAATGATAAAATAAAGAAGCGTTTGAAGATATATTTTCTCTGGCCTTTTTCATTTAATGTCAAGGGTATACAAGGGTCAAATTTTTGCTGTAAAGTCTTGTCCCCATATAACTCAATATACTCATAGAAGTTTAAAATAGACCATAGAATTAGGTACAGGCAAATGTGAATTTTCAGCTGAAGATTTTTATTGTATGCTTCTTTTGGAAATAAAAAGAATAGAATAACTTAAAGGCAAAGTTCGGCCATTGGCGTTTTGAGGGGGGAGTCTTTTGCAGCGACCGAAAATAGGTTTGGCACTTGGTTCGGGAGGAGCTCGGGGATTCGCCCACCTCGGTGCCATCAAGGTCTTGAAGGAAGCCGGCATACCGATTGATTATATTGCCGGCAGCAGCATGGGTGCCATGGTAGGCTGCTTTTATGGGGCTGGGCTTGATGCTGACCGTTTATATAAGCTTTCCAAGGCTTTTAAAAGGAAGTATTATTTAGATTTCACCGTGCCTAAAATGGGTTTTATTGCAGGGAAACGAGTAAAGGAACTGATCCGTATATTTACCCATGGAAAAAATCTTGAGGACCTCGATATTCCTGTCAATGTTGTGGCTACTGATTTAATGACTGGAGAAAAGGTTGTTTTTAAGAGCGGCCCGATTTCTGATGCTGTAAGGGCAAGCATTTCCATCCCGGGCATATTTGTGCCTGAAAAATTAAATGGACGCCTTTTAGTGGACGGAGGAGTAGTGGACAGGGTTCCTGTGTCTGTTGTTAAAGAAATGGGGGCTGATATTATCATCGCAATCGATGTCTCACATGTCAAAACGAATGCCGAAATAACTTCAATCTATGACATTATTATGCAAAGTCTGGATATCATGCAGATGGAGCTGGTTACTCACCGGGAAATAGCTTCTGATTTTATGATCAGGCCCCGGGTCGAGATGTATAGTTCCCGTGCATTTACCAATATTGAAGAAATCATCAAAATCGGCGAAGAGGAAGCAAAAAAGCATATTGACAGTATTTATCATTACATAACTAAATGGAAGGAGCATCCTGATAGATGAGAAGCAAGTTTTATACCCGTTCCTTCTTGGTTCTGGCTGTTATTCTTCTGGTCAGTTCGTTTTATTATCTGCCTTACTATGTATCAAAGCCAGGTATGGCTAAAGAGCTGGAACCAATTATTGAGGTTGAAAACGGCAATGATGAACAGGGCAGTTTTATGCTGACGACTGTAAGAATGGGCCGGGCTAACATATATGCATACGTAGCTGCTAAATTCAGCAAGTATCAGGAACTATATCCTGAAGAAGAAATACGTTCCGAAAATGAAACAGAAGAAGAATATAATGTACGGCAGCTGCATCTTATGGCAACTTCCAAAGTGGCTGCTATTGAAACTGCCTATAAAAAAGCTGGTATACCTATTCATTACCATTATAATGGCGTATATGTCCTTAATGTGCTGCCTGATATGCCTGCTCACGGCAAACTGCAGGCTGGTGACCGCATTTTTAAAGTGGGCGGCAAGGAGTTCAAGTCCTCTGATGAATTTATCAGCATGGTATCAAATAAACAGGAAGGCAGTGAAATAACATTAACCTTTGAACGCCAGGATAAGACTAAGGAAACGTCGATTCCTTTAAAGACACTTAAAGAAACAGGAAAGCCGGGCGTGGGAATCACCCTGGTCGATGACAAAGAAATAGAGGTCGAACCAGCCGTGAATATTGACAGTAAAGAAATTGGCGGCCCATCAGCCGGGCTGATGTTTTCACTTGAGATTTACAATCAGCTTATAAAAGAAGATTTGACTGGAGGCTATAAAATAGCTGGAACCGGAACTATTAATTCGGAAGGGACAGTCGGAAGAATAGGAGGCATCGAGCAAAAAATAGTGGCCGCTGACAAAGCCGGAGCAGAAATCTTCCTTGCCCCTAATGAAAAAGGAGCAGAAGACTCAAATTATGTAGCCGCTGTTGCAACAGCCAGGGATATCAAGACTGATATGAAAATTATTCCTGTGGACACTTTTGATGATGCGGTTGAATATTTAAGGAACCTGGATTAATTGGAATATGCACCAATCAATGAAAAGCCAGCGGCAATTAAGAAATGCAGCTGGCTTTTCATTTTTATAAACTGACAAACTCTGCTGTCAGTTTATAAAATTATATAGTTAATGATTTAATCAACCATAATAGGCGGCTGATTAAATTCTTTCTGCATTAGATTTTGGTCCCGAGCACCCTCTATACCCATTGCATATACCCGGGAAGCTTTGATATCCAAATGCAGCTTTTGTGCATTATGTGAAGAAATTCTTGAAATCAGCGGCAGTTTTAAGTCGGATTTATGCCTGTTTAAATACTTTCTGCCGTTCTTGGACATCCCCAAAAGATGCAAATATTTTGCTTTTAATGGTTTATTGGGCATCTCTGATTTTTCTGTATTCGTGAGGATATGTACACAAGCCCGCTGAAGCCTTGTCCAGGTGTACCTCTTCGTTTTAATTTTTTCCATAAACTGCTGAAAACTTTCTGCCTGGAGTGCTGCTGATAGAAATCTATGCTCAAGGCCTTCCTCCATTTCATAAATGCCTCTTAACTTTTCTGGCTGAAGATGGACCAGACGGAATTTTAAAAAAGGCCAGTATTGTTCCCATTGGTGAAATCCGCCAAACTCTTTTTTATAGTGGAGTAAACCCTGATATGTAGTTTCAGGAACATATTGGCGAATGCATTCAATCTCTCCATTCTCGGAAAAAAGTGCTTTTCTGATGCTTGTCGCACTTGCTATGGAATCTGAAGCAAATTGTTCATCATGGTAACCTGCGCTTTTTCTTGCAATTGTAAAAAGCTCCATCGATGAATTTTGTCTTCTGGCTGATTTTAAATATTGAAAGCCAAGAATATTATTTGGTTTTGAAAGGTCTACCAATTCACCTTGGGGGTTCAGGTCCAGGAACGCCATGGATGTTGCTTTTGGATAGCTGAAGCCTGCATCCAGATGCACTCTGACCTTTTCCTGATAATCGGCATTATGTTCCTCCAGAAAAGATAGCGTTTGGTGAAAGCTTTCCATATTACCGGATTCACTTCCGAAACAAAGGCTCCTGCAGCCGGCAGCTTCTAAAATGGATACAGCGCCGCTGGCAAAAATATCTGCCTGCTGAACTGCAAACTGGTATGGAAGCTCAAACACAATGTCTGCACCAGCTCTTAGCGCCATTTCTGCACGCTTCCATTTGGAAACTAATGCAGGTTCTCCCCTTTGCAGAAAGTTGCCGCTCATGACAGCAATGATGGTTTCTGCACCTGAGAATTCTTTTGCCTGCTCCAAATGAAAGGCATGGCCATTATGAAAAGGGTTATATTCTACAATTACACCTGTTGCATTCATATTGACATACTCCTCGAAAAGGTTTAAAAAGAAATGTATTGGAAAAAGTATTAAGAAACAAAATCTAAAAATCCTGCAAAAACTTTTTTACTAAAGAAGCCTTCAATAGTAGGATATTAGCTACATTATAGTGTAAAGAAAAAATATTGACAAATAATTATAGGAAGGCTATAATTACCTTTGTTGCCTTGGGGTGATTCGTATGAAATGGACTTTAAGTCAGTTACAAAAATATCGAAGCAAGGATTTTCCCATTGATGAAACTGTCAATGTTGATGAGGTCATGAAACTGAATCCGGAAATACGCGGTGCATCACCAATGCATGTGACGGGCCGTGCGGATATCGATTCTGCCAAAGTGACTTTTCATTTAAATATAAAGGGTCATTTAATACTGCCTTGTTCTCGTACTTTAGTTGACGTAAATTATCCAATTAATGTTGAAACAACCGAAACTTTCCTCTTAAAAGGTCTTGATTATGAGACTGAAGAGGAGGTTCACCAGGTAAAAGGGGATGTGATTGATTTAAATCCGATCCTTCATGAAATCCTTTTACTCGAAGTCCCAATGCAAGTTTTCTGCGAAGACAGCAGTGAAGAAGGAGCTCCTCAATCCGGCAAGGATTGGGAGGTCATTCAGGAGCAGGATAAACAGGATAAAGTAGATCCTCGTCTTGCCGGACTTGCTCAATTTTTTGATCAGAATGATCCTTCTTCCGATTCATAACGGAAGAAAAACAAGAAGCACTTGAAGACACCAGCTTGCTCTGGCCTTCATAACTTTCTTAATGGGTGTGTCCAATTCCTATGGACATCCTCTAATACTCTTTAAGGAGGTGGGAAGAATGGCTGTACCTTTTAGAAGAACATCTAAAACTGCGAAGAGAAAACGTCGTACCCATTTTAAATTACAGGTTCCTGGTATGGTAGAATGCCCAAACTGTGGTGAAATGAAACTTGCTCACCGCGTTTGCAAAGCTTGCGGAACTTACAAAGGAAAAGAAGTAGTTAACGACTAATCCTTTAGATATAAAGCACAAGAACTTAGTTCTTGTGCTTTTGTCGTTTTTTTGGCATTGATTTGGCTCATCGATAAGTACAAGTCTATGAGTATTTTTGCTAATATTAAAAATAGTTTAACCAAATACAAGGAGGCAGCCATGAACCCTTACATAATTGAAGAATTCGAGAATGGACTTTTAGTATTTAAGATTAACAGGCCTGAGAAAAGAAATGCCATAAGCTATGAAGTTATGGATGGTCTTGAGATCTCACTCCGTAAAGCAGGAGAGAAATCAGTTAAGGCACTTGCGATTACCGGTGAGGGAGGCCGTGCTTTTTGCTCAGGAGGTGATCTATCTTCCTTTCACAGCTTAAAGACTGAACATGAAGCATTTGGAATGTTAAGCAGAATGGCTAGTCTTTTAAAAAAAATACTATTTCTTCCAAAACCAACTATTGCCATATTGAATGGAACAGCTGTCGGCGGCGGCTGTGAGCTGGCTGCTGCATGTGATTACCGGATTGCCAATGCAGGAATAAAAGCCGGTTTTATCCAGGGAACCTTAGCCATAACAACCGGATGGGGCGGCGGTTCCATCATTATGGAAAAGATGCTTCCTGCCAATGCCCTAAGAATGCTGATGGAAGCAAAATTATATTCTGATAAGGAATTAAAAGAATTAGGTTTCATACATTCTGTCATAAAAGGGGATCCAATCGACGGGTGCAGGAGCTTTCTGGAAGAAATGCTCAGGCTTGAGAGTGAGGTTTTGGAAGCTTATAAAGACCTTCTTGTAAAAAAGTGGACTGCTGCTGGCTTAGAAGAGAGAATCGATCAAGAAGTGCGTCGCTGTTCGGTTTTATGGGAGGGAGAAGCGCACCATAATAAAGTTGACAGTTTCCTGAATAAGCGCTAAGCATATTCTTCCGATATAGACAATAACCCATTAATTTCCTGATGATGAATAAAGTTACACTTTATAATATGATATCAGTCTATCTTTTCTAGCATTGGCATATGTATAAAGAAAAACACTAGGAGGGATACACTGATGTCTTCTACACGTCAGGATGCTTGGTCTCAAGATGAAGATTTGCTGCTTGCAGAAGTTGTGCTCCGACATATACGTGAAGGAGGAACTCAGCTTCAGGCATTTGAAGAAGTTGGCAAACAGTTAAGCAGAACCGCGGCTGCCTGCGGATTTCGCTGGAATTCCTATGTAAGAAAACAATATAAAACAGGAATTGAACTGGCAAAAAAACAGAGAAAAGAAATGAAGAAAAACCCGGAGGCTGTTCAAAGAGATCATGAGCTACCTGCTGTTCCAGAGGAAAAGACGGAAAAAAGAAATGAAAACTCAGTTCAGGCAATTAAAAGGACTATCGAGTTTGAGGAATTAGTCTCATTCCTGAAAGAGTTATATGAAAGTGCTCAGAAGCCTGCTGTCTCAGAAGATCCTTTTCCTAAAAAACGCATTCAGGAGCTTGAGAAGCAAATGTACTACCTGGCAGCGGAAAATGAAAAATTAATTAAAGAATTGAATACGATGGAGCAGGATTACAAAGCACTGGTAGAAATTATGGAAAGTGCAAGAAAGATTGTCGGTCTAAAAGACGGCACCCGCCACAAAAACTTGAATTTTACTGTGAATCCCGATATAAAGCCTGAAAAGGTGGAGAAATAGATAACGGTAAATAAATAGAAATAAGCGGACAAAATTAGTCCGCTTATTTAATGTCTTAGCTTTAGTGGACAGCAGCTTAATGGGTTTGTTCTTTAACTCCTGCCGGGAACCAGGCCAGCGGATTCTCACCCAAATCGCGTTCCATATCATAATGGACGGGTTCGAATCCCATTTTCTCCCAGAAAGCTTTCGATTTTACGCGTGGATTTGTTTTGATAGGAAGTCCAAACCCTTTGGAAAATTCTACAAGTGTCTGGCCATAGCCTTTGTTTTGATAGTCAGGCAGGACTTCAAGCTTCCACAACTCCAAATAATCCTGTGCGGGTTCGAAATATCGGTCGAATCTTGCTTCTATCTGGTAAAGGCTCATGCGTGCTACAAGCTTATCCCCAAAATAAATGCCGTAGAAAGGCGACTCACTGTCATTTTCAATAATATTAGCTTCAAGGTCTTCAAGCATTGACAGCTCCTGCAGTCCATACTCTTTGAATTTCTTAAACTCTTCCAGTGTTTTATAATTTACTTTTAATTTTTCAACTTTATATTTCATAAAATTTCCCCCTTAGCCATAGATGTATAGGAATTCTGCTGATGTAACCGCTTTATAATGCCTTCCTGATAATTGAAAGGTTTTTTCTATATCTATTATTATATAACAAGTAAACAAAAAATTCTGCACATATGAAAAACTTAATATATTTTTAGTTTTTTTATAAAAATCAGAAAGCGTTTACAAAAACAGCAGGAAATAGGCAGAAGATTGTAGAAATATATATTATTGCAGGAATTACTACATTGAGAAAGGGGACAGATTGTGCGAAAAATTCTGATTGCCAACAGGGGAGAAATTGCTTTAAGAATAATAAAAACCTGCCGTGAAATGGGAATTGAGACTGTTGCTATATATTCTGATGCAGACAAAGACCTTCCGTTTGTTAAAGAAGCTACATATGCTTTCCGTATAGGTGAGCCGCCTGTTAATAAATCTTATTTAAAGACAGAAGCCATTCTGGAAATTGCAAAGAATGAAAATGTGGATGGAATTCATCCTGGATATGGATTTTTATCAGAAAACTCCGGCTTTGCAAGAGCTGTACTTGATGCAGGGATTGCTTTTATTGGACCAGATCCTGAAACCATTGAATTGATGGGGGATAAAATTGTATCCCGCAAAACTATGAAGGACGCGGGAGTACCGGTTGTCCCAGGAAGCGGAGAGGGAACATCCACACTTGAGGAAGCATGCAGTCTTGCAAATTCTATGGGCTATCCAGTCATGCTGAAGGCCAGTGGAGGAGGCGGAGGAATTGGAATGGTACGCTGTGAAAATGAGCAAGCGCTCACTAAGTCTTTCGACTCCACAAAAGCCCGCGCCAAAGCTTATTTTGGTTCTGATGAAGTATTTGTCGAAAAATATATAGAGAATGCCAGACATGTCGAAATACAGGTGTTTGGTGACCGTTATGGGAATATCGTACATTTATTTGAAAGAGATTGCTCTATTCAAAGAAGACATCAGAAAGTAGTGGAGGAATCACCATCACCTTTCCTTTCAGAGCAAACAAAACAAAAGATGTATGATACTGCTTTGACTGCAGCCAAAGCGGTCAATTATAAAAATGCCGGAACAATTGAATTTATAGTGGATGAGCAGGAGAACTTTTATTTTCTTGAAATGAACACAAGACTCCAGGTTGAACATCCCGTAACTGAACAAGTAACTGGGCTGGATCTTGTAGAGTGGCAGCTGCTTGCAGCAAGAGGTGAAAAGCTGCCGCTGCAGCAAAATAGCATTAAGCAGTCTGGCCATTCAATTGAATTTAGACTGTATGCTGAGGATCCCGTAAGCTTTATGCCTTCTCCTGGCAAATTGTCTAAATTTGAATGGACAGATTCTCCGCGAATACGCGTTGATTATGGATATGCTTCGAATACAGCAGTCAGCCCATTTTATGATCCAATGATCGCAAAATGCATTATATTTGGTCAAACAAGGGATGAAGCGATAGAAAATGCCTTGCAATTCTTTGATGGACTTAAAATTGAAGGCATTAAAACGAATGCACCTTTATTTAAAGAAATATTAAAAGACGAAGATTTCCGTAAAGGGAATTATTCTACATCATTTCTAGCGCAGAAGGCATTTGCCGTTAACTAAAAGGAGGAAATAACAATGAAAGAAATTACATCATCAATGGCAGGTACTGTATTGAATGTTTTGGTCGAAGCGGGTCAGGAGGTTAATGCAGGCCAGGAAGTATTAATGCTTGAATCAATGAAAATGGAGATTCCGGTTGAAAGCGAAGCTGCTGGAAAAGTAGCTGAAGTGAAGGTAAGCATAGGAGATTTTGTTAATGAAGGCGATGTGCTGATCGTATTCGAATAAAAGGGCTGGGACACGGATATCCAGTGACAGGGGGGCTTGCGCTGAGCCATCTTTGCACCGTGAAGCAATAAGCAAGTTTAACGAAGTATGGAAAATTCATATTTTAGGAGGATGGGAATGACCACTGCAAAGACATTAACTGAGACGCTGCAGGAAAGAAGCAGGGTAATAGAAGCTGGCGGACATCCAAAATATCATGAAAAGAATGAAGCCCAAAACAAACTCTTTGTCAGAAGACGGCTTGAACTTCTTTTTGATGACGGATTCTACGAGGAAGATGGCAAGTTTGCGAACTGCCAGGAAAGTGATCTTCCGGCAGATGGAGTTGTAACAGCAGTTGGAAGAATAAATGGCCAGACAGTTTGCGTAATGGCTAATGATTCCACAGTAAAAGCCGGTTCCTGGGGTGCGAGGACAGTTGAAAAGATCATCCGTATACAGGAAACAGCAGAGAAGTTAAAAGTTCCGATTCTTTACCTGGTTGACTCTGCCGGTGCCCGTATTACGGATCAGCTCGAGATGTTCCCGAATAGACGCGGAGCAGGCAGAATTTTTTATAACCAGGTAAAACTTTCAGGCATGGTACCGCAGATTTGTCTGCTTTTTGGACCCTCTGCTGCAGGCGGAGCTTATATCCCTGCGTTTTGTGATATCGTTGTTATGGTAGATCAAAATGCATCTATGTATTTGGGTTCGCCAAGGATGGCGGAAAAGGTTATAGGAGAGAAGGTTACCCTTGAAGAAATGGGCGGCGCCCGCATGCATTGTTCTGTCAGCGGCTGTGGTGATGTGCTTGCATATAGTGAAGAAGAGGCTATTGAATCAGCAAGAAGATATTTGGCGTACTTCCCTGCAAGCTTCAAAGAGAAATCAGTGAAGCTCGAGGCGGCAATGCCCAAATCCGGCCGCAGTCTTGAAGAAATTATCCCTAAAAATCAAAATGCCCCATTTGATATGTATGAGTGTATTGATTCCGTAATTGATGAAGGCAGCTTTTTTGAAATTAAGAAACTTTTTGCTGCGGAACTCATTACGGGACTTGCTCGGATAGGGGGGAGGCCTGTAGGGATTATTGCCAACCAGCCAAAAGTTAAAGGCGGGGTTTTATTTGTAGATTCCGCTGATAAAGCCGCGAAATTTATTCAGCTTTGTGATGCTTTCCATATTCCGCTATTATTCCTTGCAGATGTCCCTGGATTTATGATTGGGACTAAGGTTGAAAGAGCGGGGATTATCCGGCATGGTGCCAAGCTTATTGCTGCGATGAGTTCTGCAACAGTGCCGAAAATTTCAGTTGTCGTCAGAAAGGCATATGGAGCCGGATTGTATGCTATGGCCGGGCCAGCGTTCGAACCTGATTGCTGTATAGCCCTGCCTACAGCACAAATCGCTGTAATGGGTCCTGAAGCAGCAGTAAATGCGGTTTATTCCAATAAAATCAATGCGATTGAGGACCCGAAAGAAAAGGTTAAATATGTACAGGAAAAACAGCAGGAATATAAAGAAACAATTGATATCTATAAGCTTGCCTCAGAATTAATTGTTGACGATATTGTTGCACCTCAGGAATTAAGAAATGTTTTAATTAACCGTTTTAATCTGTATGAGACTAAAGAATTGACATTCAGCGTTCGCAAACATCCAGTTTATCCAGTTTAATACTTTATCCTTTAAAAAAATCCCTTTTTCGATTTTCGAAAAAGGGATTTTTTTAAAGGATTTATCTGATGAAAAATGGAATTAAGAAAATATATATTGGAATTAATAATTAAAACATTCCATTTTACCCATGAATTTATCTTAATTTGTTAAAATATGCTTAAAAAGTAAAAATGGTGGAGTCAGTTATGAGAATAGCTATTATCGGAGGAGGCGCCATTGGCCTTCTGTTTGCTCATTATTTGAATGAAAATCATGAAGTCCGTGTTTATATTAGAAGAAATAGTCAATTGCAAAAGCTGCGCATTAATGGACTTACAATCGAGAGAAAAGGCATTCGCAGTAATGCCCCCGTCAAGGTATGCCATTTTAAAGCATGGAAGGGGGAAGAGGATTTAACAATCATTGCGGTTAAGCAATACAGCATTCCTGAAGTTGTAAAGGAATTATTGGAAATGAATACCAGTCAGTCTGGATCATTTTTGTTTTTGCAAAATGGCATGGAGCATTTGAAGTGGGCTGAAATGCTTGAAGCGGAAAATCTTTATGTGGGCAGTGTAGAGCATGGAGCTTTAAAGTCAGAGCCTGACACAGTGCGGCATACTGGGATTGGGGTCACCAAAGTGGCTGCTTTAAAGGGGGATGTGGATCTATTATCGAAAATATCCGATTCGGCATCTAGTTATTTTCCTTTTAAATTTGTCGGGGATTACAAAGAAATGCTAATTGAAAAATTAATCGTAAACTGTGTTATAAATCCTCTTACAGCAGTTCTCCGTGTGAGAAATGGTGAGCTCTTAGCAAATAAATATTATCATCAGCTATTTTTGAAGTTATTTGACGAGGTAAGTGCCATATTAGATATTCCTGATAAAGCAGGTGCTCTAACCCATGTGAAAAGTGTTTGTGAGGAAACAGGGATGAACAGATCCTCAATGCTTAAGGATATCGAAGAAGGCAGAGAAACAGAGATAGATGCAATTTTAGGATATATCCTGGAGAAAGCTGAGAAGAAGAAGATGTCTGCTCCATATTCTGAAAGTCTTTATTGTCAGATCAAAGGCAGGGAGAAAAGGGGGAAATGAGTTGAACACTGTGTTCTCAAGCCTAATTGCAACATTGGTGACCATACCGCTGCTCGGATATCTGGCTGTTTTTATTATCAGCAAACAAATTACTAAAAAACACAAAAGATCTGTCCATATTGCCCTGGATGTCAGCACATTATTATTAATTATGGCGGTTCACTATCTAATTATCGTAATCTGGGATAAATCCTATTTGTGGATGATAGTCCTATCCCTGCTGATTACAGCGGTCACTTTTATTATTATGCATTGGAGAATTAAGCAGGAAATCAATCTGCGTGTCTTATTCAAAGGATTCTGGAGATTCAATTTTTTACTCTTTTTCACCGCTTATATAGTTCTGATATTCATAGGGCTTGTTCAAAGGGTAACTTCTGTTGTCTTTATTCCATAGTAAGCATTCTGAGAACATAATTATTTTACATTTAGAATTAAAGCATTTAGGTAAGCAAAGTTTTTTTATTTTCATTTAAGACAATGCTATACTCATAAGATGAAAATTAAAATTGATCAGCTATGAGAAAGGAAGTTCATTAATGGAGATTCTTAATCTCTCATTGCCGGCAACAAACCGGTTTGCAACAGATTATATAGCACAAACAGAAGAAATTATGCAGTTTTTTCATTATCGTTATAATTCCGACTCTGATTATAAAGCACGATTAGCTGAACTGAGGGGCCGGTCGTTTATGAGAAATGAACTTTCTCAATATATTGGAGAGTTTATGGATCAATTTCCTTCTTCCCCTGCTGTTCATGACTCGCTTAAGAAGCTAAAGCAGGAAAATAGTGCAGTGATAATCGGAGGGCAGCAAGCAGGAATTCTGACGGGACCTCTTTACACAATACATAAAATCATCTCAATCATAAATCTTGCAAAGCAGCAGGAAAGTGAGCAGGGAATCCCGGTTGTTCCTGTATTCTGGATTGCTGGGGAAGATCATGACTATCACGAAGTAAATCATATTTTCATCGAGAAGAATAATAAAATGGAAAAAAAGACATATCCTGAAAAAGTTTTAGAGAAGAAGATGGTTTCAAATATCCCTTTGAACCGTGAAAAGTGCAGGGAATGGGTGAGAGACATCATTGAGACTTTCGGAGAGACAAAACACACAAAAAATCTCGTTCTGCGATTAGAAGAAATTATTTCGCATTCTCAAACCTATGTGGAGTTCTTTGCCGGCATAATTATGCATTTATTTAAAGAATCAGGGCTTCTTCTGATTGATTCCGGTGACTCAAAGCTTCGCAGACTTGAAAGCAGCATTTTTGGCAAACAAATCAAAGGTTTTGAATATATTACAAAACGTGTGAAAAGCCAGCAGCAGAATTTAGAGAATTCAGGCTTTCCAAATGCCATTGACTTAAGTGAAAATGCTGCCAACCTATTTTATTATGACGAAAAGCATAAAGAAAGAATTCTTTTGGAGTTCAATCAGGAGAAAAAGGTATTTACGGGTAAGGAACACACTCATGAGTTCACAATGAATGAGCTTCTGGAGATTGCAGAAAACCATCCCGAACGACTGAGCAATAATGTGGTGACGAGGCCCATCACACAGGAATGCCTGTTTCCGGTTCTTTCCTTTATAGCCGGGCCTGGCGAAATTGCCTATTGGGCTGAACTAAAAATGGCATTTGAATGGTTTGGAATGAAAATGCCTCCTATTATGCCCCGTTTAAATATCACTATCTTAGAACGTTCTGTGGAAAGTGATTTGCTGGAATTAGGACTTGATTTGCAGGGCGTGCTTGTATCTGGTACGGAATCAGTTAAAGATGAGTATATGAGGAGTATTAAAAATGAAAGCATAGAAGCTCATTTCCGAAAAACAAAAGCTCAAGTAAAACAAAACTATGAGCTAATCGAAGAGCTTACTATGAAAGAGGTTCACGCCCTACTGCCAATGTTAAAGAAAAATGAAGATCTTTTAATAAGGCAGATGGATTTCATGGAGAATAAAATCCAGAAATCCATCCAGCAAAAACATGATGTAATCATTAAGAAATATGAAAAAGCTGAAAACTCCCTGAGACCGGGTGGAGTTCCTCAGGAGAGAGTTTGGAATGTCCTCTATTACCTTAATAAATATGGGATGGATTTCCTTGAAGAATTTATTGATTACTCCTTTCGTTTTGATGGGACACACAAAGTCATAAAAATTTAATATTCGCCATTATTCTTCGGACCTTTTCCATGCGGATGAGGTCTTTTTTTTGATAGAAAAGGGGTGAATTCCCTTTATCTCCTGACTATTTCCCCACATAAAAATTCTGTGAAAAAACAGTAAAGACTTTAAAGAAAATGTAATAAAAAGACGAACGAAAAATGGGGGAATACCTTATGGGAAGCAGGATTTTATATGAAGTGGTAGAATAATTAAAAACATGTGGAGGAAAGTGGGGGATTGTGGTACATTTGAGTTAGAAAGTGGGTGCAGTGGGTATGTTCATGGGTGAGTTCCATCACAACGTTGATAATAAAGGCCGTCTCATCGTGCCAGCCAAGTTTCGTGATAACTTGGGTGAAACATTTGTTTTGACACGAGGACTTGATCAATGTTTGTTTGGCTATCCCATGGATGAGTGGAGGCAGCTTGAAGAAAAATTAAAGGGCCTTCCGCTGACCAAAAAAGATGCCCGTGCATTTACCCGTTTTTTCTTTTCAGGTGCCACTGAATGTGAAATTGACAAACAAGGAAGAATAAATATTGCTTCCCCGCTTCTGCAATATGCAAAATTGGAAAAAGAATGTGTAGTGCTGGGCGTTTCCAATCGGATCGAGATATGGAGCAAAAATCTTTGGGAAGATTATTTTGCAGAATCAGAGGAATCTTTTTCTGATATTGCGGAAAACATGATTGGGTTTGATATATAATGGGAATGTTTTATTAATATAATTTCCCATGATACAAAGATATTTGTTTAGCTCCAGATGCCTATTATGCGTCTCGTGCTTTTCGGATTGGAAAGGTGGATTCATACAACAATGTTTGAACATACAACAGTGCTATTAAAAGAAACAGTAGAAGGCTTAAATATCCATCCTGATGGAGTGTATGTGGATTGTACACTGGGCGGCGCAGGCCACAGTGAATTAATTCTTTCCCAGCTGTCTGAAAAGGGAAAGCTGTACGCATTTGACCAGGATGACACAGCCATTGCTCACGCAAAGGAAAGACTGGCGGAATATGGTGACAGAATTACGATCATCAAAAGTAATTTCAAGTATCTGCAGGAAGAGCTTTCAAATCTTGGTGTATCAAAAGTAGATGGTGTTTTATATGATCTTGGTGTTTCATCACCTCAATTGGATACACCTGAAAGAGGTTTCAGCTATCATAATGATGCCCCGCTTGATATGAGAATGGATACAGGCGCTGACATTTCCGCTTATGATGTGGTAAACAGCTGGGAATATGGTGAACTTGTGAAGATCTTCTTCAGATATGGAGAAGAAAAATTCTCGAAGCAAATTGCGAGGAAGATTGAAGCGGCCAGGGAAGTTTCCCCGATAGAAACAACAGGCCAGCTGGTTGAACTGATTAAAGAGGTAATACCTGCTCCTGCCAGACGAAAAGGCGGACATCCCGCCAAACGTGTATTTCAGGCCATTAGAATAGCTGTTAATGATGAACTCGGTGTATTTGAGGACTCTCTGCACCAGGCTATTGACATATTAAATCCCAATGGAAGAATCAGCGTGATCACGTTTCATTCATTGGAGGACCGGATTTGCAAAGCTGCCTTTAAAAAAGCCAGTGAAACACCAAATCTGCCTCCCGGCCTCCCGATTATTCCAGATGAATATAAACCAATCCTAAAGCTTATTAACAGAAAGCCGATTCTGCCATCAGAAGAAGAGCTGGAACACAATAATCGTGCAAGGTCCGCTAAACTGAGAATAGCAGAAAAGCTTTAAGTAAATACCTATACCGCAGCAGACCATAAATAAAAAATTACAGGAGGGGAATTATGAGCAATTTAGCCCGAAAAATTCAGGAAGAAAAACAATTTGATGTGCAAACCCAGCCCGTCCAGGCCCCCAAAAAATTAAAATCAAAAAAGTCATGGCTTTCCCCCGGGGAAAAAATACTGGGACTGGCTTTTACTGGTATTGTATGTTTTGGTGCAGTGCAAATGGTCTCAAATCAGGCAGCCATCTACGAAGTGAATAAAGAAATTCAGCAAACAGAGGAAGCAATTCAAACGCAGAATAAAGTGAATACAGATCTGAAAATGCAAGTGAGCGAATTAAGTACATACGAGCGCATTAAAGCAAAAGCTGAGGAAATGGGACTTAAATTCAGCGGAAATAATGTCAAGGTCGTGGAAGATTAATGAAGAAACAGCCAAATATCAATTTTGGAGCAGCGATATTATTTTTAATATTCAGCCTGCTCTTTTTTGTATTAATTTTCCGCTTTGTTTCCATTCAGGTTACAGGTGAAGCAGCGGGACATGCACTTGCAGCAAAAGCTCAGCAAAAATATGAACGGGAAAAGACAATTCAAGCCAAAAGGGGTACTATTTATGACCGCAATGGTGAAGTCATTGCCGAGGATACTATTTCCTACAAGCTTGTAGCAATCCTCGATAAAAGCATGAAACCGGATTATGTGAAAGACCCTGAAAAAACAGCAGCGGCGCTTTCAAAAGCTATTGATCTGGAAGAGTCGGAGATATATAGGATCCTAACGAAGAAAACAAAAGATGGGGAAACACCATTCCAGGTGGAATTTGGTAAAGAGGGTCGCGATCTTCCTTTAAAGACTAAAAGAGAAATTGAAGATTTAAAATTACCGGGGATTACATTCATAACTGATTCAAAACGGTTCTACCCGAATGGGGTCTTCGCCTCACATTTAGTCGGATATGTAGAAAAGAAAAAATCGAAGACAAATAAAACCGATACAGTAGGGATGCTGGGCCTTGAACAGAGCTTGAATGATGTGCTCACAGGAAAAGATGGAATGTTCAGCTACGAAAGTGATATATGGGGCTATCTCCTCCCGAATGGAGATCAAAAAATCCAGCCTGCTCAAAATGGTAAAGATGTGTATTTGACAATCGATAAAAAGATCCAGACTTTCCTCGAAGATTCCATGAATAAAGTAGACGAAGAGTATAAGCCGAAAAAGATGGTTGCCGTAGTCGCGGATGCCAAAACGGGCGAGATTCTGGCAATGGGACAGAGGCCATCCTTCCATCCGAAAACAAAAGAAGGCATTGAAGATACGTGGCATAATGAAGTGATCGAAAATTCATTTGAGCCTGGCTCCACGATGAAGATCTTTACTTTGGCTGCAGCCATTGAGGAAGGAAAATTTGATCCGAATGAATGGTATAAATCAGGAAGTTATAAAGTAACAGAAAACTCACCAGCTATACGCGATCATAACCAGGGACGGGGCTGGGGGTCCATTACTTACCTTGAAGGCGTTCAGCGTTCGTCGAACGTGGCTTTCGCGAAAATAGTTAAAGAGAAGCTTGGTTATGAAAAATACAGGGAATATATAACAAAGTTTGGATTTGAAAATCCAACTGGAATTGACCTGCCGAATGAAACAGGCGGAAAAATCGCTTACGAGTGGCCGCTTGATAAGGTAACGACCGGATTCGGGCAAGGTTCTGCCATTACGCCGATTCAGCAGGTACAGGCAGCTACTGCCATTGCAAATGACGGCAAAATGATGGAGCCTCATGTGATCAGCAGTATTGTTGATGCTGATAAGAATGAAGTCTTAAAAAAAACAAAGCCGGAAGTGAAGGGGAATCCAATCTCGGCAGAAACGGCTAAGAAAACAAGGGATATCCTGGAAACGGTGGTATCTTCCGAAAATGGAACGGGCTACAAAAGGTATAATATTGAGGGCTATGAGGTTGCCGGAAAAACGGGGACTGCTCAAATCCCTGACCCAAATGGCGGAGGATATTTAACGGGACATGAAAATTTTATCTTCTCCTTTTTAGGCATGGCTCCAAAAGATGATCCTGAGCTGATCATCTATGTAGCGGTCCAGCAGCCGGATATTGACCTCAGTACAAACGGTGCTGAGCCGGTTTCCAAGATTTTTACTCCTGTGATGAAAAGCAGTCTTCAATATTTAAATATTGAGCCGGCAAAGGAACTGAAGGCAAACTCTGAACAAGCACCTGAAGTGGAAGGCAAAACAATTGAGGAAGCAAAAGCAGAATTGAAAAAATCCGGTTTCGAAGCTATTGTACTGGGAAAGGGAAGCAAGGTTGAAAGACAGGTCCCTGGAAATATGTACAATTTGCTGGAAGGAGAACGTGTAATCTTAAAAACGGAAGGCGAGTTAACGGTGCCTGAAATGAATGGATGGTCGCTTAGGGACGTTATGAAGGTGGCAAAGCTTGCTGACTTAAAGCTGAATACTGTAGGAAGCGGATATGTGGTGAAACAAAATCTGAAGGCTGGTTCTGCACTCAGGGAAGGTGACTATTTAATCGTAGAACTTGAGCCGCCTGCAGAGAAATACAATGAGGAAAACTTAGAATCAGAAGAGCAGAAGGATGAAGAGGAAGCAGTGCTGGATTAATTTAGAACGTACTGCCGGATGAGCGGCAGTGCGTTCTATTCATTTATGTACAAGCATATATTGGAACGAGCCATAATCTAAGGAGGTTCGTCCGTACATGCGTGTATCAAATGTAACCGTTCGAAAACGGCTGACTGCAGCGTTGTTTGTTGGTATTCTCGTTTTTTTTATTATTGATTTGCGTCTTGGATATGTTCAATTCTTTCTGGGCAATTTGCTTACAGATGGCGCAAAGGAACTGTGGAGCAGAGACATCCCTTTCGAACCGGAAAGAGGGGAAATCGTCGACCGCAACGGTGTTCCGCTGGCTACGAATGTCAGTGCCCCAACTGTCTATGTTGTCCCCAGGCAAATAAAAGATCCTGGGGATGCTGCAGAGAAATTGGCTGCAGTGCTGAATATGTCAAAAGAAAAAGCTTACCAGCTTATCACAAAAAGAGCATCAAGTGTGAAAATCCCTGAAGGCCGAAAGATTTCCCATGAAAAAGCGAAAGAAATCCGTGCCCTGGAAATTGAAGGCATATATATCGGAGAAGATTCAAAACGCCATTATCCTTTCGGGAATTATCTCTCGCATGTTTTGGGATTTTCGGGAATTGATAATCAGGGTCTTATGGGTCTTGAATTATATTATGATGAAGAACTAAAGGGAAAAAAAGGATCTGTTAAGTTTTATGCGAATGCAAAGGGTGAACGGATGAACGATATGGCGGATGACTACAAGCCGCCAGTTGATGGAATGGATTTAAAGCTCACCATTGATTCCAAGATTCAGACAATCGTAGAAAGGGAGCTTGATATTGCCCAGGCTGAATACAACCCTGATGGAATAATAGCAATTGCCATGAATCCGAATAATGGAGAAGTTCTTGCCATGGCCAGCAGGCCCGATTTTGACCCTGCAAATTTCAGGAATGTACCCCCGGAAATTTACAACCGCAACCTGCCAATCTGGAGTACATACGAGCCTGGTTCTACATTCAAAATTATCACTCTGGCAGCTGCGTTAGAAGAGGGAAAGGTAGACTTGGAAAAGGATCATTTCCACGACCCGGGGTCTGTTGAAGTTGGCGGTGCCAGACTAAGATGCTGGAAAAAGGGAGGCCATGGCAGCCAGACTTATCTGGAAGTAGTCCAGAATTCCTGTAACCCTGGTTTTGTAGAGCTGGGTGAGCGATTAGGCAAAGAAAAACTGTTTAAATATATCCGCGACTTTGGGTTCGGCGAAAAGACCGGTATCGACCTGCAGGGCGAAGGGAAAGGGATTCTATTTAACCTCGATCGGGTTGGTCCTGTTGAGCAGGCAACTACTGCTTTTGGACAGGGAGTTTCCGTTACCCCGATTCAGCAGGTAGCAGCCATTTCGGCAGCCGTTAATGGCGGAACACTATATACCCCTTATATAGCCAAAGAGCTTATTAATCCTGCTACCGGGGAAATATTGATGAAAAAATCACCTGATGCAAAGAGAAAAGTAATCTCAAAGGAAACATCAGATGAAATCCGAAAAGCGCTGGAATCAGTTGTAGCAAAAGGATCAGGAAAAAAGGCTTTTGTAGACGGGTACCGAGTAGGCGGTAAAACTGGGACTGCACAAAAAGCGCAAAATGGCCGGTACCTGGAAAATAACCATATTGTATCATTTATAGGATTCGCACCTGCTGATGATCCGCAGCTTGTTGTTTATGTGGCTGTGGATAATCCAAAAGGAACTGTTCAATTTGGCGGCGTAGTTGCTGCACCTATTGTAGGGGAGATCATGGGGGACAGCTTGCGGGCAATGGGAGTAAAGCCGCGGAAAAATCAAATTGAAAAAGAGCTTACATGGATGGATTCCCCAATGATAGAAGTTCCTGATATGGTCGGTCTGACAAAGAAGGATCTGGGTGAGCTCTACCTTAACCTGAAAATTGATGCGAGCGGCACAGGAAATACAGTGGTCAAGCAAACGCCTCAGCCTGGCATCAAGCTAAAAGAAGGGTCAACGATCCGGTTGTATTTTGACGACAAATAAGAATAGAACTGAGGGCGGCATGATCCTGCGCCGCCTGAATTTTTTTTGTTTGTAAGGAAACCGCAACATACTTTCTGGGTTTAGGTTCTATATATTAAATAGCTAAATAAGCAATTATCATGTACAATATATATCGCCATCATTTAGAATATTAGTTTGGGGATTTAAAAATGAATATGGCCAGAATCATTAAAAAGGATTAGATTTTTTTGTTTAACACGAGAGGATTGGTAGAAATGGAATTACATAAATTGCTGCGATTTTTGCAGCCTTATATGACTTATAAAGGGGAAAACCCGGAAATTACAGCAATTGTTAACGATAACAGGAAAGTTACACCTGGAAGTCTGTTTGTTTGTATTGAGGGGTATACGGTGGATGGCCATGACTTTGCGGCTTCTGCAGCAGAAAAAGGTGCTGCAGCTGTCATTTCCCAAAGAGAATTGGATTTGGATATCCCAGTTATAGTGGTAAAGAATACAAAACGGGCCATGGCCGTGCTGGCTGATGCTTTTTATGGACAGCCGAGCAAGCAGCTTCATTTAATTGGCATAACAGGCACGAATGGCAAAACAACAACAAGCCATTTAATAGAGAAGATACTTGCCGATGCAGGAAGGCAAACAGGCTTAATTGGCACGATGTATACGAAGATTGCCGATGA
Organism: Bacillus sp. NTK034; assembly: GCF_017303275.1. Taxonomy (GTDB): domain Bacteria; phylum Bacillota; class Bacilli; order Bacillales; family Cytobacillaceae; genus Cytobacillus. The sequence continues at coordinate 599,563 of NZ_JAFKOJ010000001.1, forward strand.
AACCTTTGAAGTGAAAAATACCACTCCTGAAAGTTTGACTCTGCAAAGTACATTTAGAAAAATGGCAGATGCAGGTGTAGATTCAGCCGTAATGGAAGTGTCTTCGCATGCACTTGTTGAAGGGCGTGTTCATGGCTGTGATTTTAATATAGCCGTATTTACAAACCTGACTCAGGATCATCTGGATTATCATAAAACAATGGATGAATATAGGAGAGCAAAAGGGCTGCTTTTTGCCCAGCTCGGAAGCGCCTATAATCATGGGGAGCCTAAGTATGCCATATTAAATTCAGATGACCCCGCTTCTGCAGAATATGAAAAATCTACGGCTGCTCATGTCATAACCTATGGGATTGATCAGGAAGCTGACATTCGGGCCATTAATATTCAGATGACTGCTGGCGGTACGGAATTTGACTTGATCTCTCCATTCGGGAAGCATAAAGTTTCTCTTAAAATGATAGGCAAGTTCAGCATCTATAATGTTCTTGCCAGTATAGGTGCAGGAATTGCTTCAGGAATATCAATCTCGCAAATCATCAAATCTGCTGAAGAAGTTAAAGGTGTAGCAGGCAGATTTGAAACCGTTGATGCAGGTCAGGATTTTTCTGTGATTGTTGATTATTCACATACTCCCGACAGCCTGAAAAATGCTTTGGAAACAGTAAAGCAATTTGCCCAGAAACGCATTTTTGCCATCGTAGGATGCGGCGGAGACAGAGACAGGTCCAAGCGGCCGCTAATGGCTGAAATTGCATGCCAGTACAGTACAGACCCGATCTTTACTTCTGATAACCCCCGCAGTGAAGACCCGATCCAAATCCTGAGGGATATGGAAGAGGGTGTAAAAGGTGAAAGTTATAAAACAATCGCCGATCGAAAAGAGGCCATTCATTATGCGGTGAAAAATGCAAGTAAAGGAGACGTTATTTTAATAGCTGGCAAGGGTCATGAGACATATCAGCAGATAGGGAATCAGGTTTTCGACTTTGATGACCGCCTTGTCGCAAAAGAGGCTATAGAGGAGCGATAAAATGTATTTGACTTATCGGGATTTAGCGGAACTGTTTCCGGCCGTAAAAGGGATAAAGGATAGTGAGCTGGAATTTCATACGGTCGCTTCGTCCTCTTCCGCCCTGCAGCCAAAAGGTATTTATATTCCTTTTGGAGAGGCCGAAAATCTGAAAGAAGCTATTGAAAAAGGGGCTGTTGCTGCTCTCTGGCATGTGAATGCCGAGACGCCGGCATATACCCCGAATCATTTCCCTGTTTTTTATACAAACGACTTAACGAAAGGCTTAAAGGACATCATGAAATTATATATAGAAAAATTAAGCAAATCAGAAGAAAAGATGAACACAACTAATTTCCTTATTTCAGGTGAAAAAAGTCTTAAAGAAAACGAAGCAACATATGATATTGCTGTGATGGCTGAAAGATTAGCTGAAGCTGCAGGAAAAGCCAAGCAGGAAAGGAGGGGATAAGTATGATGGAGCAAGTTATTTTTTTCACAATATTGGCAGGCTTTTTAATTACTGTTTTGCTGTCTCCCATTTTTATTCCCTTCCTGAGAAGATTGAAATTCGGGCAGAGCATCCGTGAAGAGGGCCCTAAATCCCATCAGAAAAAGACAGGTACCCCGACAATGGGCGGAATCATGATTCTTCTTTCCGTTACGGTGACCACGTTGCTTATGACCGGAAAATTTTCAGAACCTACAGTAGAAACATATTTGCTGCTGCTGGTTACACTGGGCTTTGGACTTCTCGGTTTTCTTGATGACTTTATTAAAGTAGTATTAAAGCGCAACTTAGGTCTGACTTCAAAGCAAAAGCTTCTTGGCCAGATTATTATTTCTGTTATTTTTTATTTTGTTTTCAAGCAAAATGATTTTTCAACAGAAGTCCATATTCCGCTTACAGACATTTCGATTGATTTAGGCTGGGGATATGTTTTATTTATTATTTTCTGGCTGGTCGGATTTTCGAATGCTGTCAATCTGACAGATGGACTTGATGGACTTGTCTCCGGGACTGCTGCAATCGCTTTTGGAGCATTTGCAGTACTGGCTTGGAATCAATCTCAATTTGAAGTATCCATTTTTTCTGTAGCTGTAGTTGGAGCGGTATTGGGTTTCCTTGTCTTTAATGCCCATCCTGCAAAGGTGTTCATGGGAGACACAGGATCACTGGCTCTGGGTGGAGCTATTGCGACTATAGCCATCCTGACAAAACTTGAAATCATTCTGATTATTATCGGCGGTGTTTTTGTTATTGAAACTTTATCTGTTATTTTACAGGTAGCATCTTTTAAGACCACCGGGAAGCGGATCTTTCGTATGAGCCCGCTCCACCATCATTATGAATTGGTGGGCTGGTCAGAATGGCGGGTTGTCGTTACATTCTGGACCGTTGGCCTATTGTTTGCAATCTTAGGAATCTATATTGAGGTGTGGGTGTAAGTGAAAGAAGTCAATCGCTATCGACATAAAAAAATATTAGTGCTGGGTCTCGCGAAAAGCGGAGTGAGTGCAGCTTCCCTTTTACATAAGCTTGGAGCATTTGTGACTGTTAATGATTATAAGCCTCTTGCGGAAAATCCTGAAGCTCAAGGACTGCTTGAACAGGGGATTACGGTTATATGCGGGTGCCATCCAGTTGAACTTCTGGAAGAGGGGTTCGAGCTGATTGTAAAAAATCCGGGTATTCCTTACCAAAATCCAATGATAAAAGGAGCTCTTGAAAAGGGCATACCGGTTATTACAGAAGTGGAGCTTGCCTACCAGGTCTCTGATGCTCCTTTTATTGCGATTACAGGCACAAATGGAAAAACCACTACAACTACTCTTGTGTTTGAAATGCTTCAGGCAGGGAGCAAAATGCCGCTGATAGCAGGAAATATTGGTACAGTAGCTTCCGAGGTTGCCCAGACTGCTGCAGAAGAAAATAATATCGTGATTGAGCTTTCATCATTTCAGTTGATGGGTATTCAGGATTTCAGGCCGAGAATCGCCATTTTAACAAATTTATATGATGCTCATTTGGATTATCATGGCACTAGAGAAGAGTATCATGCAGCCAAAGAAAATATTACGATGAATCAGACTGAAAAGGATTATTTCATAGTCAATGCTGATCAAGATAAAGTAATGGAAGCCGCTGCACGGTCAAAGGCGGAATTAATACCTTTTTCAACTTCCAGAGTCCTGTCTGAAGGGGCATATGTCAAGGATGGCTGGATTTATTTTAATGATGAACAAGTGATGGAAAGAAAAGATGTTTCATTGCCGGGAGAGCACAATCTTGAGAATATCCTATCCTCAGTGGCTGCAGCAAAGCTGACCGGTGTCGGGAATGAAGCCATAAGCCAGGTTCTAAGTTCGTTTACCGGAGTAAAGCACCGTCTGCAGTATGTAGGCGAATACCAGAGCAGGAAATTTTATAATGATTCTAAAGCAACGAACATTTTAGCAACGAAGAATGCAGTATCAGCATTTGATCAGCCTGTAATTCTTCTTGCAGGCGGTCTTGACCGCGGAAATGGCTTTGATGAACTCATCCCTTCTCTAAAAAAGGTAAAAGCTCTTGTAACCTTTGGTCAAACAGCTGAAAAGATTGAAAATGCAGCATTGGAAGCGGGAATAAAAACAGTTGAGCGTGTCGATAATGTGGAAAAAGCCGTACCTGCTGCCTTTAAACTTTCAGAGCCAGGAGATGTTATTCTGCTTTCTCCTGCTTGTGCAAGCTGGGACCAATATAAAACTTTTGAGGTTCGGGGAGACATGTTTATAGATGCGGTGCATAAGCTTAATTAAGGGCTCGTCTGCGGGACTATGGAAACGACAGCAAAGGCATACAACTGCTTCGCATGACATTTAGAGCGTTAAAAAGGAAAGTATTAAGACTGCCGGAAAACAGGTAAGTTTATTTTCAGCAGGAAACAGGTTCCTTGATAGCCCTAAAACTTGCATTCGAGGTGTTTTCGTTGCCGACCAAAAAAACCACTCCCGATTTTATATTAATGATCGTCACTTTTATGCTGCTTGCTGTAGGGTTGACTATGGTATATAGTGCAAGTGCAATTTGGGCAGATTATAAATTTGATGATTCTTTCTTTTTTGCGAAAAGGCAAATGCTTTTTGCCGGAGTTGGAATTATTGCAATGTTTTTTATCATGAATGTGGATTATTGGACCTGGAGAACCTGGGCAAAGGTCTTAATTATTGTCTGCTTTGTGCTTTTGCTCCTGGTGCTGATTCCAGGTATCGGAAATGTTCGAAATGGCTCGCGGAGCTGGATTGGCGTTGGAGCATTTTCAATTCAGCCTTCGGAGTTTATGAAGCTTGCCATGATTGTATTTATGGCAAAATTCCTCTCAGAAAAACAAAAGCTGATCACCTCTTTCAGAAAAGGTCTTGTTCCATCTTTAGGGCTTGTATTTTTAGCATTTGGATTAATAATGCTGCAGCCTGATTTAGGCACTGGAACTGTAATGGTTGGTACTTGCGTCGTAATGATTTTTATCGCGGGAGCGAGGATCAGCCACTTTGTCTGGTTTGGCGCTGCTGGCCTGGCCGGATTTGTGGCACTTGTTCTGTCAGCTCCTTACAGGATAAAGCGGATTACTTCATTTCTGGACCCATGGGAAGATCCTCTGGGCAGCGGTTTCCAGATTATCCAGTCCTTATATGCAATAGGGCCAGGAGGATTGTTTGGCCTTGGTCTGGGACAGAGCAGACAGAAGTTTTTTTATCTTCCAGAGCCGCAGACAGATTTTATTTTTGCCATTTTAGCGGAGGAATTGGGATTTATAGGCGGATCTTTTGTCCTTTTATTATTTGCACTTCTGTTATGGCGCGGCATCCGCATAGCGCTTGGCGCTCCGGATTTATATGGGAGTTTCCTGGCTGTTGGGATCATAGCAATGGTTGCTATACAGGTAATGATTAATATCGGGGTTGTAACAGGTCTGATGCCTGTTACTGGCATCACACTTCCGTTTCTGAGCTACGGGGGATCCTCATTGACACTGATGCTCATGGCTATAGGGGTTCTGCTTAATATAAGCAGATATGCAAGGTACTAGCGCATTTTATAACATGCATTTTGGAAACCCTGTGAAGCAGGGTTTCTTTTTTGGAGAATAAGAAAGTTTAAAATTTTGTACGTCGATAACTGTTTAGCGCAAGCAGCCTGCCCGGGGATGGGCAAGGCGCTTCCGCTTTTCTTAGAAGATACAATATATCCAGCATTCAAGAATTATCAAACTTCTTTGCAATTTTGCACATTATTACATTTCTTTAACATTATGATGTACGTTCCTATCTATTTGTTTTGAATATAGTAGAATAGGGAAAAGAGGGGAGTGTTTTCCGCTCGCAAGCTTGATGACGTTCACTAAATCAGAAAGCTTTGTATATAATTAGTGGCAGAAAAAATAAAGCTTTCTTTGTTAATAAGATTCTTTTTTGAGGTGAAAGAATGAAAATTGCTGTTAGCGGCGGCGGAACTGGCGGGCATATATATCCGGCACTTGCGCTTATAAGACAAATCCAGAAAGAACATAAAGATGCCGAATTTCTATATATCGGAACTGAAAAGGGGCTTGAAAATTCGATTGTCAATCGTGAAAATATCCCTTTTAAATCAATACATATAACTGGTTTTAAAAGAAAAATTTCTTTTGAAAATGTTAAAACTGTTTTAAGGTTCCTGAAAGGCGTTCGCGATAGTAAAAAGATCCTTAAGAAATTTAATGCGGATGTCGTAATCGGCACGGGCGGATATGTTTGTGGTCCTGTCGTATATGCCGCTTCAAAGCTTGGCATCCCAACCATTATTCATGAGCAAAACAGCGTCCCGGGATTAACCAATAAGTTTTTAAGCAGATATGTTGATAAAATCGCAGTCTGTTTTGAAGAAGCAAAGGCTTTTTTTCCGGAAACTAAAACAGTCATGACAGGGAATCCGCGCGCATCAGAAGTTCTGGGACAGGATGGGATCAGAGGAAGACTATCAGCAGGGTTAAAAACCGGTGTCCCTGCTGTGTTAATTTTTGGAGGGAGCAGAGGGGCAAGGCCAATTAATGATGCAGTTCTAAAAACTCTGGCTGAGCTGGGTGAAAAGCCTTATCAGGTTCTATATATTACAGGGGATGTCCATTATGAGGATGTACAAAAAGAAGTAGTACTGGTCGGAAGCCCTGAAAATGTAATGATTAAACCATTTATTCACAATATGCCAGAAGTGCTGGCCGGAGCAGACCTCGTCGTATCACGTGCGGGAGCCACCACTTTGGCAGAGATCACCTCTTTAGGAATACCGAGCATTTTAATCCCAAGCCCATATGTTACAAACAACCATCAGGAGAAAAATGCAAAAGCGCTAAGCGACCATGGTGCTGCAGAATTATTGCTTGAAAAAGAGTTAACAGGCAAAAAGCTTATTGACAGCATCGACCGAATCATCCTAGATAAAGAAAAGATGAGTAACATGAAGGAAGCTTCGAAAAAACTTGGAATACGTGATGCATCAAATAGGCTTTATACAGTAATGGCCGAATTGGTTTCAAATAATGGGAAGTAGCCCTGAATAGTAAATTTGCATAGAATAAATAAATTTAGGTTGAAATCAATAGAAAGGGAGGTAAATATGGACGAATTTATCAGCAAGCTTAGAGAGTTAAACATCGGAACAGTTAAAGAAAATGAGCCGATGGCTAACCATACAACAATGAAAATTGGCGGACCCGCCGATTTGTTTATTGAGCCTTCTTCCATAGAAAACCTGGCAAAAGCGATGGAATTGATCCATCGCTATGAACTGAAATGGAGAGCAATTGGAAGAGGATCTAATTTGCTCGTATCTGATGGAGGCATAGAAGGTGTGGTCATTAAATTAGGCCGGGGCATGGATCACCTGGATCTTAATGAAACGGAGCTAAGGGCAGGCGGCGGTTATTCATTGGTTGCCCTCTCCACAATTATCAGCAAAAAAGGCTTGTCAGGTCTCGAATTTGCCAGCGGGATTCCCGGGTCTGTAGGCGGAGCAGTTTACATGAACGCTGGTGCTCACGGTTCTGATATTTCACAAATCCTGACCAAGGCACATGTCCTTTTTGAGGATGGGAAGATGGAGTGGCTCACGAATGAAGAAATGACATTTTCTTATAGAACATCCGTCCTTCAAACGAAGCGTCCAGGGATTGTTCTTGAGGCCGTTTTCCGGCTTACAGAGGGAGACCGGGAGAGAATATCCTCTGCAATGCAGAGGAATAAGGACTATAGGAAGGAAACCCAGCCCTGGAACTTCCCATGTGCAGGCAGTATTTTCCGTAACCCGCTTCCAGAATATGCTGGCCAGCTTATTGAAAAAGCCGGCATGAAGGGGCATTCCATCGGCGGTGCGCAAATTTCAAATATGCATGGAAATTTCATCGTGAATGCAGGAGATGCCAAAGCGGAAGATGTACTTGCTCTTATCCAGCATATTAAGGATACAATCTTTGATTTGTACGGAGTAAAAATGGAGACAGAAGTGGAAATAATCGGTCGAAAGTAACGGGGAATAATACCTTACGGATACCATTTATTGTGATATAATAATTTATTAGATAACAGTAAATGTAGTAAAAACGGCATGGCTCACATGCCGTTCTCTTCCCTAATTTGGTATTGCATAAGTTGTGCTGGGACAAGCTGCTAAATTGTTGTAATACATTGTCCTTGCGCTTTTCTTAATGGGGTGATAAAAGTGGAGAAAAGTAAGGTTGTCTCGCTGGAGGATCGAATACCGAAGCTTAAACAGCAAAGAAAGAAGAAAGCGAACAGAAGACTGATCTTTTTGCTGCTGCTTTTTTTCTCGCTGATTGTTTTAGTTATTTATTTTCAATCGCCCTTAAGCCATATTAAACAAATCAAGGTTTCCGGCAATTCAATTTATGATAATGAAGAAATTATTCAAATCAGCGGTGTTACTGAAAAAACAAATATTTGGAAGGTTGACGAAGAGGGCATTGAGGGTAAGCTTAAAGAGCTGCCTGAAATAAAATCTTCAAGTGTTAAAGTTCAGCTGCCAAGCACAATTAACATACAGGTAGATGAACTGAAGCGCATTGCCTACATAGCGAAAGAGAAGCACTATCTTCCTGTTATGGAGAATGGGAGCATATTAAAGGATGAAAAAGTTGCGGAGATCCCTGTCAACGCTCCTATCCTCAATGACTTTTCTGAGGGTGACATCCTTGATATGATGATTGGAGAGCTTGAATCACTGCCTGAAGAGGTGTTAAATTCGATTTCCGAAATCCATCATTCTCCTAAAAAAACTGATTCCAACCATATTACTTTGTATATGAATGATGGTTTTGAAGTCAGTGCTACTTTAAGAAGTTTTTCAGAAAAAATGGCACACTATCCTTCTATCATAAGCCAGCTGGATCCCGAGAAAAAAGGAATCATCGACCTGGAAGTAGGCTCTTATTTTAAAGCTTATGAAACAGAGGGAGCTGAAGAAGTTGAAAAAGAAAATGAAGGTGAAGGGTAATCATGTAATATTCTCCCTGGTGTTTCTAGTACTGGGTTACATGATGGCATTTTCCTATCACCTTACACAGAGAGAAGAAGAAAAGCCGGCACTAAGCGGAAAACAGTGGGAAAGAGATTTGGAACTTCGTAATCAGCTTGTTGAACTGGAGGAAAAAAACAGAGCTCTTCAAAAAGAATTAAATACAAAACAGGAAAACGTTCTTGATATTGAAAAAGAGCTTTCACAAGAAGCGCAGGTTTATTTTAATCTTGCTGAGGATGCTGAGAAATATAGGATGCATCTTGGCAAAGTAAAAGTAAAGGGCTCAGGAGTGGAAGTCACTCTGGCAGATGGTGACTACGATCCGGATGAAGATAATATTAACAACTATATCGTCCATGAACACCATGTCTTTAAGGTGATTAATGAACTCTATATTTCGGGTGCTTCCGCAGTTGCCATAAATGGCCAGCGACTATCGCACAGTTCCTATATTGTTTGCAATGGACCTGTAATAGAAGTTGACGGCTACCAGCATCCTGCCCCTTTTGTCATTACTGCCATTGGTGATGCCGAGGTGCTTTCTTCTGCTCTGAACCTGACAGGCGGAGTAAAAGACACATTGGTAGATGAAAATATCCAATTCACATTAGAGAAAAAGGGCGAAATCATCATGGAACCATTACTGGGTTCGTAAAGCCAAACCAGCATTTGTATATAGTAAAATTTGTCCACAGAATAATTTATTCGGGAAAGCAAGGTGGAATGAAAGTGGACAGCAATAAGAAATTCAGCTTTACCTTTATAACAGTTGTAATTGGCTTTATGATTGCCATACAGTTTCAAACAGTTAAGGAACCGGCTGTACGTGATACAAGGGATACCTGGCAGCTTAGAGCTGATATCCTTAAGGAAAAGGAACTGCAATTAAAACTTTTGCGTGAAATCAGTTCAAATGAAGAAAAAATTGCCCAATATGAAACAAAGCGCAAACAAAGCAAAGAGCAGGTGCTTCGCGATACGCTGGAGGAACTAAAAATGGAAGCCGGATTAAGTGAAGTGACGGGACCAGGCATAATCATAAGCATTGAACCGGTACATGAGGAGCTTCTTCTGGGCAAGCAGGCTGATTCTGTTTCCCCGGATTTGCTCAAGCGCCTTGTCAACGAGTTAAATATGTATGATGCCCAGCACATTTCCATTGGAGGAAGAAGGATCATCAACACTACTGTCATAAGGGATATTAACAGAGAAACCATGATAGACGGTTATGCCTTAAATCGCCTGCCTATTGAAGTGAAAGTAATAACTGAGAATGTCCAATCTGCGGAGAAGCTTTTTAATCGCATGCAAGTATCAAATTCTGCTGAAGAATTTTTCATTGATAATTTGCGGGTAAAGGTGGAAAAATCTGCAGAGCCTATCACGATTCCTTCATATGACGAGGCATTGAGAATCAGATATATGGAGCCTGTGAAACCTGAAGAAGGAGGCAAATCATAATGTGGCTTCCCGTATTAGGATTGATCATAGGTGTGATACTAGGACTTATGACAGAAATAAAAGTGCCGGATGAATACTCGAATTATCTTTCCATTGCTGTTCTTGCGGCATTGGATACTCTATTCGGCGGGATCAGGGCACAGCTTCAAAATATTTATGATGAAAAAGTTTTCGTTTCCGGTTTCTTTTTTAACATCCTGCTTGCAGCAAGTTTAGCTTTTCTGGGTGTCCATCTTGGTGTAGACTTGTACTTAGCAGCAGTATTTGCTTTTGGGGTCAGACTATTCCAAAATATTGCCGTCATCAGAAGAATTTTAATCGCAAAATGGTCCCAAAACAGAGAAAAAACAGAAAAAAATGATATTTAAAAAAGGGAAAATATTAGTTTTGACGAATAATTTTATAGATAAACTAACTTATTAAATCACGCAACAGCAAAAAAATGATTGTTGTTCAATAATCGTAATTGTAAAAAAAAGGAGGTGCCAGAGAATGAACAGCAATGAAATATATGTTAGTCTTGACATCGGTACATCCAGTGTAAAAGTAATCATTGGGGAAATGGTCAATGACTCTTTAAATATTATTGGTGTTGGCAATGTACATTCAGAAGGGTTACGCAAGGGGTCCATTGTTGATATAGACGAAACCGTTCATTCTATTAAAAAGGCAATCGAACAGGCTGAGAGAATGATAGGAATGGAGATAAAAAATGTGATTGTAGGAATTACCGGCAATCATGTTATGCTTCAGCCATCCCATGGTGTTGTTGCAGTCTCGAGTGAAAATAGGGAAATTACAGACGAAGATGTTGCTAGAGTTATAGACGCGGCACAAGTTGTATCAATCCCGCCGGAAAGAGACATCATTGATGTCATTCCAAAACAGTTTATCGTTGACGGATTGGACGAGATCAGTGATCCCCGCGGAATGATTGGTGTGCGGCTGGAAATGGAAGGCACCATTATTACAGGATCGAAAACGATTTTACATAACACCCTGCGCTGTGTTGAACGCGCTGGCCTTGAAATCATGGATATTACACTTCAGCCACTGGCAGCAGGTGCATTCGCTTTATCAAAGGATGAGAAAAGTCTAGGAGTTGCACTTGTTGATATTGGCGGCGGCTCCACAACCATTGCCATATTTGAAAATGGGTCTTTAAAGGCAGCCAGTGTTCTACCTGTAGGGGGAGACCATATCACGAAAGACTTATCCATCGGACTCCGCACATCTACAGAAGATGCAGAAAAAATCAAAACAAAGTATGGCTATGCGTTTTATGACCATGCATCTGAAGATGAGGTATTCAGTGTTCCCATCATCGGAAGCGATCAGCACCAGCAATTTAATCAGCTGGAAATATCAGATATTATAGAAGCACGCATGGAAGAGATTTTTGATCTTATCCAGCACGAAGTGAAACGTCTTGGAGCAAAAGATCTTCCAGGGGGCTATGTATTATCTGGAGGCGTAGCGAATACACAGGGAATCCTTGAACTGGCACAGGATGTTTTCCAAAATAGAGTCCGCATCGCAATTCCTGATTATATTGGCGTGAGGGAGCCGCAGTATACGACTGCTGTTGGATTGATTAAGTTCGCGTATAAAAATGCTAAAATACAGGGCAGAAAAATGGAACAGCCAGTGACTGTCCCTGAAGCAAAAGAAAAACGAGTGCAAAAACCGCAACCGCAACCGAAAACAAAGCCGGAAAAACAGCCGGAAGAAAAAATCACATCAAGAGTTAAAAAGTTCCTCGGATACTTTTTCGAATAACTTGATTTGATTCGCAAGGGTTAGGGAAACGGAATCAAAAGCCATTCGGCGGATAGAAAAAAGCACTGAAAAACCATTTTGGGAGTGCGAATAAAAAAGCGAATCAAAAAAGGTGTTCTTAGGAATATCGACGAATTAGGAGGATTAGTCATGTTGGAATTTGATACAAATTTGGATTCATTAGCAACTATAAAAGTCATCGGCGTTGGAGGCGGCGGTAACAATGCAGTAAACAGAATGATTGAGCATGGTGTTCAAGGCGTTGAGTTTATTGCTGTTAACACGGATGCTCAGGCGCTGAATTTATCAAAAGCAGAAGTGAAAATGCAAATCGGAGGCAAACTTACAAGGGGACTAGGAGCTGGTGCCAACCCAGAGGTAGGTAAAAAAGCTGCAGAAGAAAGTAAAGAGCAGGTAGAAGAAGCATTGAAGGGTGCGGATATGGTCTTCGTCACAGCTGGAATGGGAGGAGGAACTGGAACAGGGGCGGCTCCAGTAATCGCCCAGATTGCACGAGATTTAGGAGCTCTGACTGTTGGTGTTGTTACGCGCCCATTCACTTTTGAAGGCCGTAAGCGATCCACTCAGGCAGCCGGCGGTATTGCTGCTATGAAGGAAGCGGTTGATACACTGATCGTCATTCCTAATGACAGGCTATTGGAAATCGTGGATAAAAGCACTCCGATGCTTGAAGCATTCCGTGAAGCGGATAACGTTCTGCGCCAGGGTGTTCAGGGTATTTCCGACTTGATTGCTGTTCCGGGATTAATTAACCTCGACTTTGCAGATGTAAAGACAATCATGTCCAATAAAGGTTCTGCACTTATGGGTATTGGTGTCGCTGCAGGAGAAAACCGTGCAGCAGAAGCTGCGAAAAAGGCGATTTCATCACCTTTGCTTGAAACATCAATTGATGGTGCACAAGGCGTCTTAATGAATATCACTGGCGGCTCAAATCTAAGCCTGTATGAAGTACAGGAAGCAGCTGACATTGTTGCTTCTGCTTCAGATCAGGATGTGAATATGATCTTCGGTTCCGTTATTAATGAAAACCTTAAAGATGAGATTGTTGTAACGGTCATTGCGACTGGATTTAATGAAGAAGTGATCCAGCCTAAGCCATTAAGGCCAACTTTCGGACAGCCTAAATCTTCTCCAGGCATGGGAGCTCCTATGAAGCGTGAGCAAAAGAGAGAGGAAGCTCCGCAAGAACCTGTGAGAAGCAGCCAATCTCAACAGCCTGAAGAAACTTTGGATATCCCGACGTTCCTCCGCAACCGCAACCGCAGAAGATAATATTTGATGTAAAAAACCCTTGGAATCAACTCGATTCCAAGGGTTTTTTACAATTTTCATCAGGTTTTTACATAAATAAGCATGGCTCAAAATTTGGGCCATGCTTATTTATATTTATACAGTCTGAGTTTCCTTTAATTGCATAGAAGGCCCAAAGAATTCGTAGCGGATATTTTCCTTCTGGAAGCCTGCCTCAAGCAATGCCTCGTACATTGCCTGCATAAAAGGAACTGGCCCGCACATATAAACCATACTATCTTTATTAGGCACTATCATGTTTATCCATTCTGAAGTAATATAACCATCCTTGCTGTAGATTTTTTCGACTTTATCCTCTTCTGTTGGACTTTCATAACAGAAATATGTCTTTACCAATGGATTCTTTTTTTCAATTTCCTGTACTTCCTCTGAAAATGCATGTACTTTCCCGTTGAGTGCAGAATGAACAAAAATTGTTTCATGCTTTACTCCTGTTGCATCAAGATGACACAGCATGCTGTGCATTGGTGTAATGCCTACCCCGCCGCTAAGCAGAACAACAGGACTATCCATTTTATCCAGAACGAATTCTCCAGCAGGAGCACTGATCTCTATACGGTCGCCTTCTTTCAGGTCATTGTGAAGATAGCTGGAAACCTTTCCGTCCGGCTTTTCAGAATTACCTTCTTCTTTCTTTACAGAAATTCGGTAATAAGATTTTTCCGGAGAGTCGGATAGGCTATATTGGCGGATATGTGTATATTCTTCTCCTGGAATTGTTAATTTCACACTAATGTACTGGCCCGGAAGGTAGCTGGAAATATTTCCTCCATCTTCAGGTGTAAAATAGAAGGAAGTAATTACATCACTTTCTTTCTCCTTTTTTGCAACAGTAAATGTTCTGAAGTCATCCCAGCCTCCTGGCTTCTCTGCGGCATCAACATAAAGGCTCCTTTCTAATCCGATGAATGCATCCGCAATCACACCATATGCTTTCATCCAGGCATCAATAATTTCTTCGGTAGCAGCTTCTTTTAGCACTTCCTTGATTGCAAGAATTAAATGTTCTCCAACAATCGGATAATGTTCAGGCTTAATGCCTAAAGATCGGTGCTTATGAGCAATTTGTGTGACAACCGGGAGAATAGCTTCCAGGTTATCGATATATTTTGCAGCAGCATATATTGAGTTTGCCAGAGCTTTTTGCTGACGGCCCTGTTTTTGATTAGCATGATTAAAGATGTTCAGCAGTTCAGGGTGATTTGTAAACATTAACTTATAAAAGGTTTTCGTTATATCTTCGCCATGTTTTTCAAGTACAGGTACAGTACTTTTAATAATTTCAATTGTTTTTGTGTCCAGCATAACAGCAAAACTCCTTCTTATTATTTTCACTGTCATTATAGTTGATATAGAAAACAAAAAATGTGATATAAATCACACCCAGCGAAAAAATGAAGGAGCAAAAAAAAGAAATTTAATGACAAAATCCGTTGGGAATAGGGAAAATTTCTATCTTTTTGCATACAGAAAGCGACACACTTCCTTTACTGAAATGCGCTATACTTTTTTCTAACAGAATCATAACACTTTTAATATACGAGAGAATTTAACCTTAAAGTCAATCTATCAAATGCTGAATTTGAAGAGGAAACCAAAAGAATAACTTTATCTTTGATAACAGTCTAGCTCCAGCGCCTGCCCCCTCAAGGTCACTTGTCGGCGGTGGGCAAGGCGGTTGCACTTTTCTACTAAAGGGGGAAGATAATTGACGGTCTATTTGGATATTATCTGGGCGTTAAATTTTATGTTTGACAGCCTTCTCCTTTATTTAACAGCCATAATACTAAAAAGAGAAATCAGGCTTTGGAGGATTTTTGCAGGCGGCTTAATAGGATCAATCATCATTTTATTAGTATTTACACCATTTAATGAATATTCAGGCCATCCGGTCACTAAATTATTATTCTCGGTTGCAATGGTATTGGCTGTTTTTGGCTTTAAGCGTTTGCGCTACTTTCTAAAAGGGCTCATGACTTTTTATTTTGCTACTTTTTTAGTTGGAGGCTCCTTAATAGGCATTCATTATTTTGTTAATTTTGATTTTCAGCTTTCTTCATCCGTCATGCTGGCCAGTGTTAAAGGCTTTGGTGATCCAATCAGCTGGCTGTTTGTTCTTCTTGGGTTTCCTCTTGCCTGGCATTTCTCAAAAAGAAACGTTGAAGGAATTGAGATGACAAAAATTCAGTATGACTCACTAATTAAGGTGCGTGTTGTCATCAATGAAACAGAATACCGTTTCAAAGGCCTGATTGACAGCGGCAACCAGTTATATGATCCCATATCGAAAATGCCGGTGATGTTTATATCCATTAAAGACAGGCTTGACGAGTTCCCGCCTGAAATTATTAAAATGGCAGGGCAGCCAGAAGATATCATCATGGGCAATGATTCAATTGGCGGAGATTGGGAGCATAAAATGAGGGTCATTCCATGTAAGGTTGTTGGACAAGAACACCAATTGATTATAGGATTTAAGCCTGACTGCATTTTCCTTGAAAAAGAGAATGAAATAATAGAAGTGGAGCGTGGATTAGTTTCCTTTTCCATGCAGCAGCTTTCTGCCGACGATGCGTTTCAGTGCATCGTTCACCCTAAGATGCTTACAGGTACAAGTACAATGAAGCCGGATGCAAAGGTAAGTTAATATACTATACTCTGCAAAAACATAATTTAGAAGGAGGACAAATCATGAAAAAGTTAAAACTTCGCTTATCCTACTATTGGTATAAATTATTGATTAAGCTGGGGATTAAAACAGATGAAGTATATTATATAGGCGGCAGCGAAGCACTACCTCCTCCACTCAGTAAGGAAGAAGAAGAAATGCTTCTGATTAAGCTTCCAAAAGGAGATAAAGCTGCAAGATCCATATTAATTGAAAGAAATCTGCGTCTTGTTGTATATATCGCCAGAAAGTTTGAAAATACTGGCATCAATATAGAGGACTTAATCAGCATTGGAACCATTGGGCTTATTAAAGCTGTAAATACGTTTAATCCAGAGAAAAAAATCAAGCTGGCTACATATGCATCCCGCTGTATCGAGAATGAAATACTAATGTATTTAAGAAGGAATAATAAAATCCGTTCTGAAGTTTCCTTTGATGAACCTTTAAATATCGATTGGGATGGCAATGAACTGCTTCTATCCGATGTGCTTGGCACTGAGGATGACATTATCACAAAAGATCTCGAAGCAAATGTTGATAAAAAGCTGCTGTTAAAGGCATTGCATCAGCTTTCAGATCGGGAAAAACAAATAATGGAACTTAGATTTGGCCTCGGATCGGGTGAAGAAAAAACTCAGAAGGACGTGGCAGATATGCTGGGTATTTCCCAGTCCTATATTTCTCGTCTGGAAAAACGAATAATAAAAAGACTAAAAAAAGAATTTAATAAGATGGTTTAGAATTTAAACAGGAATAATTTTTTTACAAAATTTTGCAAGGAGAAAACCTAGTGTTTATGATGCTTTGACCGATTCCCCATCCGGCAGTTGAATTTGCCGGTGCATATTTTTCCTTTCCAAGGAGATACTGTTTTTTGTACAGCAGCTCCTTTGAGGAGGGAAATGGATTGACTCGAAATAAAGTAGAAATTTGCGGTGTTGATACTTCAAAGCTTCCAGTTTTAAAAAACGAAGAAATGAGAGAGCTCTTCAAGCAAATGCATAAGGGGGATATTACCGCACGGGAAAAACTCGTCAACGGCAATTTGCGTCTCGTATTAAGTGTGATTCAGCGTTTTAATAATAGAGGCGAATTTGTTGATGACCTTTTCCAGGTCGGCTGTATCGGTCTAATGAAATCTATTGATAATTTTGATCTAAGTCAAAACGTTAAGTTTTCCACCTATGCAGTTCCGATGATCATTGGGGAAATACGCAGGTATCTGCGTGATAATAACCCGATCCGCGTATCGCGTTCATTAAGGGACATTGCTTATAAAGCTCTGCAAGTAAGAGAACGCTTAATGAGCAAAACATCAAGAGAGCCTACAGCGGAAGAAATAGCAAAAGAGCTGGATGTGCCTCATGAAGAAATCGTTTTTGCATTGGATGCGATTCAGGATCCTGTCTCCTTATTTGAACCGATTTATAATGATGGCGGGGATCCGATCTATGTGATGGATCAGCTGAGCGATGAACGGAACAAAGATATTCAATGGATTGAAGAGATAGCGCTAAAAGAGGGAATGAGAAGACTGAATGAACGGGAAAAACTGATTCTTAGAAAACGCTTCTTCCAGGGCAAAACTCAAATGGAAGTGGCCGAGGAAATCGGCATTTCCCAGGCTCAAGTCTCACGGCTTGAAAAAGCGGCAATCAAACAAATGAATAAAAATATTCAAAGCTAGCAGCCAATTTGGCTGCTTTTTATTTTTACAAACATTTTTCCTATAGGGGCAAACATATATTGAATAAGAACATAAATTGGGAGTGAAGTGTCGATGGTGAAAATATCTGAATTTCAAATGAAGGATGTTGTAAATGTAGCTGACGGCAAAAAGCTTGGAAATATTGGGGATATAGATATTAATATAAATACAGGGAAAATTGAAGCCGTCATAATCGGAGGAGCGGGGAAGGTGTTGGGTTTTTTTGGGAGAGATGCTGATATTGTCATACCGTGGAAAAATATTATAAAAATTGGTGAAGATGTCATACTGGTCCGCTATCAGGATGCGAGTGAGCCAAAATATATTGAGGAGGAAGCATAGGAGTTGTTAATGGTGTCATCACTGCCTGCCTTGTGGTAAACTATAGAAAAATATGATGGGGTTAATCTGATGGAACCATTTTCTTTAAAAACTGAAGAGTATTTTGTCATAAAAGAGTGGGCGGATCGTTTTCCTAATATTACGGCCGGTTTTACAACTAAAAATGGCGGATGCAGCCGTAAAGAATACAAAACGCTTAATGTAGGATTGCATGTGAACGACAGCTATGAAGCAGTCAGCCGAAATCGGCAGCATGTGGCTGACTTGCTTGGATTTTCTCATGAAAAGTGGGTTGGTGCTGAACAAACTCATGAAATAAGTATAAAAAAAGTTACCAGAAATGATAAAGGGAAAGGTGCACTAATTTACGAGGATTCCTTTTCTGGTACTGACGGGTTTTTCACTTATTCTAAAGATGTCATGCTGACCCTCTGTTATGCGGATTGTGTGCCGCTTTACTTTTTGCATGAAAAGACAGGAGCCATAGGTATGGCACATGCAGGCTGGAAAGGTACTGTCGGGGGGATTGGGAGGAAGATGGCTGAGCTATTTGCAAAAGAAGGAATGGACATAAGTGAGGTTCAGGCTGTAATTGGCCCTTCCATTTGCGGAAATTGTTATATAGTTGATGATCGTGTTATTTCAAAAGTGCAAAAAATACTAGAAGATGTCGATATAAAGCCATATAATCAAATTAGTGACAATCAATTCCAGCTTGACTTGAAGGAACTAAACCGGACAATTCTGATAAATGCAGGAATTCCTCATGAAAATATCATGATTACTGATTATTGCACAAGCTGTCATGAAAACTATTTTTTCTCCCACAGAAGAGATAGAGGAAGTACAGGCAGAATGATGAGCTTTATTGGCTGGAAGGAGGAAGACGGAAGCTAAATGAGAGTAGAAGAAAATTTAAAGCAAATTGAGTCAGCTATTCAGGAAGCGTGCATGAAGGCCAACCGTAAGCCCGAAGAAATTACCCTCATTGCTGTTACTAAGTACGTATCAGCGGAAAGGGCACAAGAAGCCCTTGAAGCAGGTATTGTTCATTTAGGTGAAAACAGAGATGAAGGACTCCTTGCCAAGTGGGATGTGTTAAAGGACAAGCCAACCTGGCATTTTATTGGTACGCTGCAAACGCGCAAAGTGAAAAATATAATTGATAAAGTGGATTATATCCATTCACTGGACAGGCTTTCCCTCGCGAAGGAAATCGACAAGCGGGCGGATCGAAAGATAAATTGTTTTGTTCAGGTTAATGTCTCAGGAGAAGAGTCGAAACAGGGGATAAATCCTGAAGAGGTAGCTGACTTTATTTCATGCCTGGCAGATTATAAAAATCTCAATATCATCGGCCTTATGACAATGGCACCTCTTTCATCAGACGAGGATTTGCTTCGTTCCTGTTTCCGTAAGCTTAAAGACATGCAAACAAAGGTAAAAGATCTGGGATTTGATTTTGCTCCTTGTACTGAGCTTTCAATGGGCATGTCCAATGATTTTTCCCTGGCAATTGAAGAAGGTGCCACAATGGTGAGGATTGGTACTGCTTTAGTAGGCCAAAAGAGTCAGGAGGTTTGATAAAATGAGTATAAAATCAAAATTTAAAACATTTTTCTTCCTGGATGATGAATATGACTATAAGGAAGAGGAAATCATCGAAGAAGAAAGAGAGCCGGTGAAGCAGGTGCAAAAGCAGCAGCCAGTTCAAAAACAGAACATCGTCAGCCTCCAAAGTGTGCAGAAATCTTCTAAAGTAGTTCTTGTTGAACCGCGTGTCTATGCAGAGGCACAGGATATTGCGGATCAGCTGAAAAACAGAAGAGCTGTTGTTGTCAATCTGCAGAGAATAGAAAAAGATCAGGCAAAGCGGATTGTTGACTTCCTAAGCGGAACCGTTTATGCCATTGGCGGAGATATTCAAAAGATTGGAACTGATATTTTTCTATGTACACCTGACAATGTTGAGGTATCAGGAAACATCTCTCAGCTGATGAAAGAACAAGAATTAGAAAATACGAGGTGGTAGCATTTAATGGAATTAGTATTTGGAATATTGTCATCTGCAATTTATTATTACTCGTGGGCACTGATTATTTATATTCTGCTGTCCTGGTTCCCTAATGCCAGGGAATCAGCTTTTGGCCAGTTTCTTGCAAGGATTTGTGAACCGTACCTTGAGCCTTTCCGCAAAATCATTCCTCCGCTTGGAATGATTGATATTTCTCCAATTGTGGCTATCTTAGTTTTGCGATTTGCCACTGGAGGATTACAGCAGCTTTTTTATTGGATATCATAAGGTCTACAAACAGGGCTATCAAAATGGCCCTTTTTTATTTGCTTAAAATGGAGGTTTACTTAAAAATGACCATTTATCAGCACTTCCGACCGGAAGAAAAAGAATTTATTGACCAGGTTCTTAACTGGAAAGATCTTGTAGAAAATACATATGCACCAAAGCTTACTGATTTTCTTGATCCAAGGGAGCAGCAAATCCTTAAAAGCGTTATTGGACAGGATTCCGGAATCTTATTTTCTTTATTTGGGGGAACCCCAGATGCAGAGAGAAGGAGAGCCCTGATATTTCCGGATTACTATGAAAGCGATGAGAGCGATTTTCAAATTCGGCTGTTTGAACTGGTATATCCTATAAAGTTTGTCACCATAGAACACCCGCAAGTCCTGGGAAGTCTAATGTCTTTGGGGCTAAAAAGAGGGAAGTTCGGTGATATCCTTTTTGAAGATGACAGAATCCAGTTTTTTGCAGCACAGGAAATTGAAGATTACATCAGCCTGCAGCTGCAGTCGATTGGCAGGGCTTCCGTATCGCTGAAAAAACAGCCTTTTTCAGAGGCGATCCAATCAGCAGAAGTGTGGAAAGAAAGCTCCATCACCTCTTCATCCCTGAGATTGGACACAATCATCTCTGCCATCTACAACATCTCAAGACAAAAATCCCAGCTCTATATTCAACAGGGACTAGTCAAAGTCAATTGGACGCAAATAGAAAACCCCTCATTTGAATGCCAGCAAAGCGACATCATATCAGTCAGGGGACAGGGCCGTTCCAAAATCATAGAAATAGATGGAAAAACAAAAAAGGACAAATGGAGGATTATTGCTGGGAGGCAGAGATAGCAATTTATTTTTTATAAAATTGAAGGAATTTGAAACAACCTGTCGAATAAATAATCAAAAGACTACGGAGTCTGCTATAATGAAAATGAACCAGCAGGCTCAAACCAATTACATAAGATCAACAGACCTGGGAGGTGGCACACATGCCATTAACACCGTTGGATATTCATAACAAGGAATTCAGCAAAGGATTCCGCGGGTATGATGAAGATGAAGTAAACGAATTCCTTGACCAGATCATCAAAGACTATGAAATCCTGATCAGGGAAAAAAAAGAACTTGAAGAAAAGCTTAATGATACGAACGAACGCATAGGCCACTTTACCACAATTGAAGAAACACTTAATAAATCGATTGTGGTTGCACAGGAAGCAGCAGAGGATGTAAAGCGCAATGCCCATAAAGAAGCGAAGCTAATCATTAAAGAAGCTGAAAAGAATGCTGACAGAATTGTGAACGAATCCCTATCCAAAGCGAGAAAAATCGCGCTGGATATTGAAGATTTAAAGAAACAGTCTAAAGTATTCCGGACACGTTTCAAAATGCTTGTTGAAGCACAGCTGGATATGCTGAACAACGATGATTGGGATCATTTAATGGAATATAAGCTGGATTCCACTGAACTTAAATCATTAAGAGAAGAAGAAGAATCACTGGCTTGACGAAAGCTGGAAATATCGCATATAATTTTAAAACAAAGTAAAATACGATGTTTATCAACAATGAGAGGGACAGTACAGACTTTTCAAAGCTTATGAACAGAATGGATACTCACTCTGTAAGCGAGCCGGGGATGGTGGAAGCCCGGGTATAAGCAAAAGCTGGAAAATCACCCTTGAGTTCCTTGCCGAACATACAACCATCAGTAGGCCAAGGCGGATCATTCACGTTAAGAATTCTTTGAGCGGATGAAATTTAATCATATTTCATCTACAAGGGTGGTACCGCGGGAGAATATAACCTTCTCGTCCCTTTTTGGGATGAGAAGGTTTTTTGTATTTTTCTGTGGTTTTTCTCAGCTCTCATTGGCTATCATGGTATTTAATGAGTTACAAACAGGAGGCAAAGGAATGGATTACAAAGATAGTTTATTAATGCCAAAAACAGAATTCCCAATGCGCGGCAATCTTCCAAAGCGCGAACCTGAAATTCAGGCAAAATGGGAAGAAATGAATATTTATGAAAAGGTCCAGGAACGGACAAAAGGCCGTCCGATGTTTGTACTGCATGATGGTCCTCCATATGCAAATGGCGACATCCACATCGGCCATGCGCTGAACAAAATCCTAAAGGATTTCATCGTACGCTCTAAGTCAATGACTGGCTTTAATGCTCCATATGTTCCTGGCTGGGATACACATGGTCTCCCAATTGAGCAGGCTTTGACAAACAAAGGCGTAAAGCGTAAAGAAATGAGTGTTGCTGAGTTCCGCAAGCTTTGTGAAGAATACGCATATGAGCAGATTGACAGCCAGCGCAGCCAATTTAAGCGCTTAGGAGTCCGCGGTGATTGGGAGAACCCATACATCACTCTGAAGCCGGAGTACGAAGCTCAGCAAATTAAAGTATTTGGGGAGATGGCGAAAAAAGGCTATATCTATAAAGGGAAAAAGCCTGTTTATTGGTCTCCGTCATCTGAATCAGCTTTAGCAGAAGCAGAAATTGAATACAAAGATAAGCGTTCACCGTCCATCTATGTAGCATTTAAAGTAAAAGATGGCAAAAATGTATTGGATCAAGATACACATATTGTTATCTGGACTACTACTCCTTGGACCATTCCGGCAAACCTCGGAATTTCAGTTCATCCGGACCTTACCTATAGTGTAGTTGAGGCAAACGGCAAAAAGTTTATGGTTGCTGAAGATTTACTGGCTTCAGTGGCTAAAGAGTTTGAATGGGAAGACTATAAAGTTGTTCAATCAGTAAAAGGGACAGAGCTTGAGAATGTAGTTGCCGAACATCCCCTTTATGGCCGTGATTCCCTTGTCATGCTGGGTGAACATGTTACAACTGATGCTGGTACGGGATGTGTTCATACTGCTCCTGGCCATGGGGAAGACGATTTCCATGTTGGCATGAAGTACGGGTTGGACGTATTATGCCCGGTTGATGATAAAGGAAACATGACTAGTGAAGCACCTGGCTTTGAAGGTTTATTCTATGATGCAGCCAATAAGCCGATTACTGAAAAACTTGAGGAAGCTGGGGCTTTATTAAAACTTACTTTTATTACTCACTCTTATCCGCATGACTGGAGAACAAAAAAGCCAGTTATTTTCCGTGCTACTGCCCAATGGTTTGCATCCATTAAAGATTTCCGCAATGAACTTTTGGAAGCTGTTAAGGAAACTAATTGGTATCCTGCGTGGGGAGAGACAAGACTATTTAACATGGTCCGGGACCGCGGTGATTGGTGTATCTCCCGCCAGCGTGTATGGGGCGTGCCAATTCCTGTTTTTTATGCGGAAAATGGGGAAGAGATTATCACAGATGAAACCATTGAACATGTATCCAACCTTTTCCGTGAGGATGGTTCGAACATCTGGTTCGAGAGAGAAGCGAAAGAACTGCTGCCTGAAGGGTTCACACATCCGGGAAGCCCGAATGGCTTGTTTACAAAAGAAACGGATATCATGGACGTTTGGTTCGATTCCGGTTCTTCCCATCAGGCAGTTCTTTTAGAGCGCGACGACTTGCAGCGTCCTGCAGATTTATACCTTGAAGGCTCGGACCAATACCGAGGCTGGTTTAACTCTTCACTTTCAACTGCAGTAGCAGTGACAGGAAAAGCACCTTATAAAGGTGTGCTGAGCCACGGGTTCACACTTGATGGTGAAGGAAGAAAAATGAGTAAATCCATTGGAAACGTAGTGGTTCCGGCAAAAGTCATGAACCAGCTTGGTGCTGACATTCTGCGCTTATGGGTAGCTTCAGTAGATTATCAGGCTGATGTCCGTGTATCTGATGCTATTCTGAAGCAGGTTGCAGAAGTGTATAGAAAGATCCGCAATACGTTCAGGTTTTTGCTTGGAAATCTGGATGATTTTAACCCGGCAACAGACTCGGTTTCATTTGAAAGCCTGCGTGAAGTTGACCAGTTTATGCTGGTTAAGCTGAACAAACTGATCAAGAATGTTCGCGAGTCTTATGACCGCTATGAATTTGCCAGCATCTACCATGCTGTAAATAATTTCTGTACATTGGACCTTAGTGCATTCTATCTTGATTTTGCAAAAGATGTCCTATACATTGAAGCGAAAGATAATGCAGAACGCCGTGCTATCCAAACTGTTTTATATAAGAGCCTGATTGCTCTGACAAAACTGGTTGCACCTATACTTTCCCATACTTCAGATGAAGTTTGGAGCTTTATTCCGAATGTGAAGGAAGTAAGTGTACAATTGACGGATATGCCTGAATATCAAGAGCTTCCGAACGCAAAGCAGCTGGAAGAAAAGTGGACTGCATTCATGAAGCTTCGCAATGATGTTCTTAAAGCATTGGAAGAAGCACGTAATGAAAAGGTGATTGGCAAATCTCTGACTGCAAAAGTAACCCTTTATGTAAACGATCAAGCAAAAAGCCTTCTGGAGTCAATTCAGGAAAATCTTCAGCAGATCTTTATCGTTTCTGGATTTGAAGTAGCAGGCGGCCTGTCAGATGCTCCTGAAAATGCTGTGAAATTTGAAAACACTGCAATAGTTGTTTCTAAAGCAGAAGGGGAAACTTGCGATCGCTGCTGGACAGTTACTCCAGACGTCGGCCAGATAGAAGGCTATGACACTCTTTGCCCTCGCTGTGCTGAGGTTGTAAAAAATAATTATAG
Source organism: Bacillus sp. NTK034 (assembly GCF_017303275.1). Taxonomy (GTDB): domain Bacteria; phylum Bacillota; class Bacilli; order Bacillales; family Cytobacillaceae; genus Cytobacillus. Next base: position 624,396 of record NZ_JAFKOJ010000001.1, read on the forward strand.
CCACTTGGCTTAAATACTGGCAGTCCCTCAAAAATTGGGGGACTGTTTTTTAATTGGACTTCTTCAAATCCTTTTTATAAAGGCTGTATTCGCAAGGTTTGTTGCTTTTGTATTATATTTACTGAGTTGATTGTAGCGGAAGGTGCGAGATCCTCGAAAATGCTGGAGCATTTCCTTCGTGCGGTGCTTATTCGAGGATGCTTATTCAAAGTCCTGCGGGAGTAGCGGGGCAGGTGAGACCTCGCAGGCGCGCAGCGTCGAGGAGGCTCACCGCCGCCCCGCGGAAAGCGAGCAGCCTGGAGCGGAAATCAACGGACAACATTGATAAGCGAAAAACAACAATTTATACGAAAAGAGTCTTAATAAATAATTCCACCTTCACTAAATGTTGTGCCGTTTGCTAAAAGTTTATCCGTGTCTGAAATCCGTTCCGAGAAAATAATAAAGTAAACATCAGAGAACGGAGGAAAAAGCATGGATGCAAAAGCAGAAGGGCTATATACAGAACTCCGTAATACAAGACAGGAAATACTGGAAAGGCTAATGGAAGGCAATAGTTCCGCTTTGATAAAACCGATTTTATTGGAAGAGCTGCATGATATTGAACAAACACTCAGCAAAATTGAATCTGGAAGTTTTGGCAAATGTGAAATTTCAGGTGAACTGCTTCCGCAAGATTTGCTGCAGGTGATCCCTACTTTAAAAACAATGGAGGACTGCAGCAGGCTGGGGAAATTCTACAGAAAATCTATTTTCCACTGAGTTTAGGCGTGTGCTGTGTTTTTTATTCAGTTTGTGCTAAAATGCAAAGGTAATGATATGAGATATGGGGGTTGCCTTTGTGTTTTATTACATAATTGCATTGTTCGTGATTGCACTTGATCAGTTTACGAAGTGGCTGATTGTAAAGAACTTTGAATTAGGGGAAAGTGTTAAAGTTATTGAGGACTTTCTTTATATTACATCGCACCGCAACCGTGGCGCTGCCTGGGGCATCCTGCAGGGGCAAATGTGGTTTTTCTACGTAATAACCGTTATTGTCATAATTGGTATCATTTATTACATTCAAAAAGCTGCCAAAGGCAAATTGCTGCTTGGAGTCTCTTTGGGCCTGATGCTGGGCGGAGCGATTGGAAACTTTATTGACAGGGTATTTAGAAAAGAAGTGGTGGATTTCGTTAACACTTATATTTTTGGATATGACTTCCCCGTTTTCAATATTGCTGACTCGGCTCTGGTTATTGGTGTAGGGCTACTGATGATTCAGATGCTGCTTGAAGAGAGAGAAGCAAAGAAGAAGGAGAAATCTTATGGAGAAAATGGAACACATCATTCCTGAAGAACAGGCAGGAGAAAGAATAGATAAAGTGTTATCCACATTGAATGCGGATTGGTCAAGAACGCAGGTTCAGCAATGGATTAAAGACGGCAATGTTCTTGTAAACGGGCAGAAGCCGAAAACCAATTACAAATGTACGGCAAATGATAAAATTGAAATAACAATACCTGAACCTGAAGAACTGGATGTTGTGCCGGAAAAAATGGAGCTGGATATTTATTATGAAGATAAAGATGTCCTGGTGGTAAATAAACCAAAAGGAATGGTGGTCCATCCGGCAGCCGGGCATGGCACTGGCACTCTTGTAAATGGACTTATGGCGCATTGCACAGATCTTTCAGGAATAAATGGGGTCATGAGGCCAGGAATTGTTCACAGAATCGATAAGGATACATCGGGACTTCTTATGGTTGCAAAGAATGATATGGCACATGAAAGTCTTGTGAACCAGCTGATGAATAAAACCGTTACACGTAAGTACCGTGCCATTGTCCATGGAGTCATTCCCCACGATTATGGTACGATTGATGCCCCAATTGCCCGCGATCCCAAAGACCGTCAAAGCATGACCGTTGTTGACAATGGAAAACATGCGGTTACGCATTTTCAGGTCCTTGAGCGTTTCAGGGATTTTACACTGGTGGAATGCCAGCTTGAAACGGGAAGAACCCATCAAATCCGTGTTCATATGAAATACATTGGCTATCCTCTGGCAGGAGATCCTAAATACGGTCCAAGAAAGACTCTTGATCTTGGAGGACAAGCACTGCATGCAGGTGTTCTTGGATTTAATCATCCAAGAACAGGTGAGTACCTGGAATTTGAAGCACCTATGCCTGCTTATTTCGAAGAGCTATTAGGTAAACTGGCAAATAATCGTTGACAACTGTCCAACTGTGCTATATGATGACTATAGTTGAATAAGTCCTTTAAAACAGTCCCGTGAGGCTGGGAAGGAAACGGATTGAATAAGGAGCATTGTATCCTTATTCTGCAGCAATAAAATCGTTTACCCTCTCGCCAGATCGGTGAGAGGTTTTTTGTATATAACATTAACTGAAGAGAATCAGATAATAGAGGTGATCAGAATGCCGCAGCAAAAGGCAATAGTTTTGGATGACCAGGCAATCAGGAGAGCGCTGACAAGGATTGCTCATGAAATTATAGAGAAAAATAAAGGGATCGAAAATTGCATCCTGATTGGAATCCGTACCAGGGGGATATACCTTGCGAACCGCCTGGCGGAGCGGATCGAACAAATCGAAGGTGCCAAAATTGATGTAGGCGAACTTGATATTACTCTATATAGAGATGATCTTACGAAAAAGACTGAAAATCAGGAGCCGCTTGTCAAAGGCTCAGATGTTCCAAAAGATATAAATGAACAGAAAGTGATATTGGTCGATGATGTTCTTTATACAGGAAGAACAGTTAGAGCCGCCCTTGATGCGCTGATTGATATCGGACGGCCATCGCAGATTCAGCTGGCAGTCCTCGTGGACCGGGGCCATAGAGAGCTTCCGATAAGAGCTGATTATGTTGGAAAAAACATTCCAACCTCCAGTTCGGAAAAAATTGTTGTCGAGCTGAAGGAAGTGGATGAAAGCGATCAAGTTAGCATTTTTGAAAATTAAATAGCCCTTTTAAATACAGTCCAGAGAGGCTGGCAAAGGGGGACTCAGCAAAATCAGTCTATCTTTTGCTGTGCTCTTTTACCCTCTTTGCGACTCTGGCAAAGAGGGTTTTTTAATAAATTGAAGAGGAGAGATTGGCATGCATAAGCCTATTCTAGATATAAAAGATGTTCCAACACCAGCCCATTGGCTGACATTAAGTTTACAGCACTTATTCGCAATGTTCGGAGCCACTATACTTGTACCTTTCTTAGTAGGATTAAATCCTGCCATAGCTTTAATCTCAAGCGGACTTGCAACCATAGCTTTCCTCATCATAACAAAATGGCAGGTGCCGGCATATTTAGGGTCATCTTTCGCTTTCATTGCTCCAATCATCGCAGCAAAAGCTGCTGGCGGACCAGGTGCTGCCATGATCGGAAGCTTTATGGCAGGACTAGTATATGGAGCCGTAGCGTTGATCATCAAAAAAGCGGGCTACCGCTGGATTATGAATCTGCTTCCGCCAATCGTGGTCGGCCCGGTAATCATTGTAATCGGATTGGCATTAGCAGGCACAGCAGTCGGTATGGCCATGAACAACCCTGAAACGGGTGAATACAGCATGCTGCATTTCTCAGCAGCGCTCATCACTTTAGGTGCAACAATCATCTTCTCCATCTATGCAAAAGGAATGCTCAGCATGGTGCCGATTCTTGCAGGTATCATAATCGGCTATGTATACTCACTGGCAGTGGGCCTGATAGACTTCTCGCTTGTACAGCAGGCATCCTGGATCGAAATGCCGGAATTCTTAATCCCCTTCGCTGATTATGAAGTGAGGGTAACCCTTGATCTGGCTCTTTTAATGATACCAGTAGCTGTTGTGACAATCTCTGAACATATCGGCCATCAGCTTGTCCTTGGAAAAGTAGTTGGGAGAGATTATATTAAAGAACCGGGACTTCACCGCTCCATCCTTGCTGATGGAACAGGAACAATGATTTCGGCATTAATCGGGGGTCCGCCAAAGACAACTTACGGTGAAAACATAGGCGTACTGGCCATCACGAAAATATACAGTGTCTATGTACTGGCAGGTGCTGCAGTCATCGCCATCATCTTCGGATTCATTGGTAAGGTAACTGCACTAATCAGCTCGATCCCAACTCCAGTAATGGGCGGCGTGTCGATCCTTCTGTTCGGGATCATCGCTTCATCAGGATTAAGAATGCTTGTTGACAGCAAAGTGGATTTTGGAAACAACCGTAACCTGGTTATTGCTTCGGTCATCCTAGTACTCGGAATTGGCGGAGCCCATATCGAAATTTGGGCATTTAAACTGGAAGGAATGGCACTGGCAGCGATCAGCGGCGTTCTCCTGAACCTGATTCTTCCTGGCAGAGAAGAGGCCAAGGAAGATATGTTTGAAGCTGAAAACGAAAAAAAAAATAATGTAGCTTAACGCTTTTTAACTAAGTTCAGAGAGACTTAAAAGGGTGTTGGCGGCAAGCAGGCTATACGGGAACAGTGTATCCGTATATCTGGCTGCCTCAACTATGCAGCACCCTGACCAATTGTCAGGGTGTTTTTTTACTGAAAGAGGAGGGATAATCTTGAAACATTTGCTCACTACCTCAGAGTTAGAAATTAATGAAATCAATAAAATCCTGGAGGATGCACAATACTTTTTAAACGGCGGGACATGGAGTCCTGAACAAAAGGTGTTTGTCGCAAATCTTTTTTTTGAAAACAGCACAAGGACAAAATGCAGCTTTGAAGTGGCGGAAAGACGGCTTGGACTGGACATAATCCCATTTGAAGTCAGCACATCAAGTGTATCCAAGGGCGAATCATTATACGATACGGTAAAAACGCTTGAAGCAATCGGTGTTCATGCAGTCGTCATCCGCCATAGCCTGGATCGATACTTTGACGAATTGGCAGGTAAAAGCGGTGTTTCCATCCTGAATGCAGGGGACGGCTGCGGCCATCATCCAACACAATCACTGCTTGACCTGCTGACAATTAAACAGGAATTCGGTTCCTTTGTAGGATTAAAAGTAGCCATCATCGGTGATATTGCCCATAGCCGTGTCGCAAGATCCAATGCAGATGCACTTGTACGGCTCGGTGCGAAGGTTGTTTTTTCAGGTCCAAAAGAATGGTTCAATGAAGAATTGCTTGAAAATGGCATGTATGAAGATGTTGACACAGCAATTGAAACTTCTGATGTTGTCATGCTGCTGAGAATTCAGCATGAGAGACATGAATCGAAAGCCAATCAAACGGCTGAAGAATACCACCTGGCATACGGCCTTACAGATGAGCGTGAAAGAAAAATGAAGCCAAACAGCATTATCATGCATCCGGCCCCTGTAAATCGGGGTGTAGAAATAGCAGATTGCTTGGTGGAATGCGAGCGCTCCAGAATCTTCAAACAAATGCAAAATGGTGTGTACATTCGAATGGCTGTACTAAAAAGATCAATTGAACATATTGAAGGGGGAGCTAATCATGTCAACATTAATCAAAAATGGCCAGTTGCTTACTAAGGAAGGGAATTTTGTAAAGACCGACATTTACATAGAGTCAGGAAAAATCACCGGGATAGGTGCAGGTATCGAGAAAAAGGCACAGGAAGTGATTGATGCAGAAGGCTTATTGATTGCACCAGGCTTTATAGATCTGCATGTACACTTGCGTGAGCCTGGCGGTGAAAAGAAGGAAACCATTGAAACTGGCACAAAGGCAGCAGCCAAAGGCGGTTTCACAACGGTTGCGGCGATGCCGAATACCCGGCCTGTACCTGATACGAAGGAACAGCTTGAAAAATTGAACAGCCGAATTGAAGAGACTGCGTTGGTCAAGGTTCTGCCGTATGCATCGATTACAATCCGTGAGCTTGGCCAGGAATTAACAGATTTTAAAGCACTGAAAGAAGCTGGAGCGTTTGCTTTTACTGATGATGGAGTTGGGGTGCAATCTGCTGCCATGATGCTGCAGGCAATGAGGAACGCCGCAGAGATCAGCATGCCGATTGTTGCGCACTGCGAAGAAAATACCCTCATTAACAAAGGCTCCGTACATGATGGAGTTTTTGCTAAAGAGAATGGTTTAAATGGTATTCCTTCCGTCTGTGAATCAGTGCAAATCGCAAGGGATGTACTCCTTGCCGAAGCTTCTGGCTGCCATTATCATGTCTGCCACATCAGTACGAAAGAGTCTGTCAGGGTGGTAAGAGATGCAAAGCGTGCAGGCATCAAGGTAACGGCCGAGGTGACACCTCATCACCTCCTTCTATGTGAAGAGGATATCCCGGGTTTGGATGCAAACTTTAAAATGAATCCTCCACTTAGAGGTGCAGATGACAGAGCTGCCTTAATAGAAGGGTTGCTGGACGGTACGATTGATTTTATCGCGACCGACCATGCACCTCATACTGCAGCAGAAAAAGAAGAGGGGATGGAGCTGGCGCCTTTTGGAATTGTTGGACTTGAAACAGCCTTTCCGCTCCTTTACACACACTTCGTCGAGAAGGGAATATTCACACTAAAACAGCTGATTGATTTTTTAACAATCAAGCCAGCTGAGGCATTCGGCTTACAATCAGGAAGAGTGGAAGAAGGTAATATAGCAGATCTTGTCCTGCTTGATCTAAACCGCCAGGAAAAAATTGATCCATCCCAGTTCTTATCAAAAGGGAAAAATACGCCATTTACTGGCTGGGATTGTAAAGGGTGGCCGGTTATGACAATAGCAGGCGGAAAAATTGTTTGGAACAGAGGGAGTGTAAGAGCATGAAAAAACAGCTGATTCTGGAAGACGGGACAATTTTTATTGGAAAAGGGTTTGGAAGCGATACGAATTCGATTGGAGAGGTCGTATTCAATACAGGAATGACGGGTTATCAGGAAATCCTCTCTGACCCTTCCTACTGCGGACAAATTGTAACATTGACATACCCTTTAATCGGAAATTATGGAATTAATCGAGATGATTTTGAATCAATCTCTCCTGCAATCTCCGGGTTCATTGTTAAAGAAGCAAGCGAGTTTCCTTCAAACTGGAGAAATGAACAAACAATTGATGAATACTTTAAGATGAAAAACATCCCCGGAATTGCTGGGATTGATACTAGAAAATTAACAAGGATTATCAGGCAGCATGGTACGCTGAAAGGTGCTATATGCAGCATAAATGAAAGCCCGGAATTAATCATCGAAAAACTGCGTGCAACAAAGCTTCGGAACGATCAGGTTAAGCAAGTTTCCACTAAGACACCTTATCCAAGCCCTGGCCGCGGCAGAAGGGTAGTCCTTGTGGATTTTGGCATGAAACACGGTATCTTAAGAGAACTGAACAAACGGGATTGTGATGTGATTGTGGTACCTTATAATACAACAGCTGAAGAAATACTCAGCATGAGCCCGGATGGGGTTATGCTTTCAAATGGACCTGGAGACCCGAAGGATGTTCCGGAAGCTATCACAATGATTAAAGGTCTGTTAGGAAATGTGCCGATTTTTGGGATTTGCCTGGGACATCAGCTGTTTGCCCTTGCATGCGGTGCCAATACAGAAAAAATGAAATTCGGCCATCGCGGTTCAAACCATCCGGTTAAAGATCTGCAAACCGGAAAAGTAGCTTTAACATCTCAAAATCATGGATATTCAGTGGAAGAAAACTCAGTTTCGGGTACTCTTCTGGAAGTAACACATATTGCATTAAACGATGGAACGATTGAAGGCTTAAAACATAAAGAAGTCCCTGCGTTCACTGTGCAATATCACCCTGAGGCTTCACCGGGACCAGAGGATGCAAATGGATTATTTGAACAAGTCCTGCAAATGATTGAATCACATAAAGAGGAAGGTGCTGCAGCATGCCAAAGCGTACAGATATAAAAAGCATTTTAGTAATCGGATCAGGACCAATTGTTATCGGGCAGGCAGCAGAGTTTGATTATGCTGGAACACAGGCCTGCATTGCATTGAAAGAGGAAGGTTATCGCGTCATTCTTGTAAACTCAAATCCTGCTACCATCATGACAGATACTGAAATTGCTGACGCAGTATATATAGAGCCGCTTACGCTGGAATTCGTCAGCCGCATCATCCGAAAAGAACGCCCTGATGCCCTTGTGCCTACTCTTGGGGGGCAGACAGGATTAAACCTGGCAGTAGAGCTTGCTGAATCAGGAGTTTTGGATGAATGCGGGGTTGAAATCCTAGGTACAAAATTATCTGCTATTCAAAAAGCGGAAGACCGGGATCTTTTCAGAAATCTGATGAATGAACTTGGCGAGCCGGTGCCTGACAGTGAAATTATCCATAACCTGGAGGAAGCGTATAAGTTTGTAAATAGGATTGGCTATCCGGTCATCGTACGCCCTGCTTTCACATTGGGGGGAACAGGCGGGGGAATCTGCCACGATGAAGAGGAGTTAATCGAAATTGTGACTAGCGGCTTGAAGAACAGCCCTGTAACACAGTGCCTGCTGGAAAAGAGCATTGCGGGCTTCAAAGAAATTGAGTATGAAGTGATGCGGGACTCCAATGACAATGCGATTGTTGTCTGCAATATGGAAAACTTCGATCCTGTAGGTGTCCACACAGGTGATTCCATTGTAGTAGCTCCAAGCCAAACTTTGAGTGATCGTGAGTATCAGCTGCTAAGAAACACTTCATTAAAAATTATCCGGGCTCTTCAGATCGAAGGAGGATGCAATGTCCAGCTGGCACTTGATCCGGATAGTTTCAATTATTACATCATCGAAGTTAACCCGCGTGTCAGCCGTTCATCAGCACTTGCATCAAAGGCAACAGGCTATCCGATTGCCAAATTGGCAGCCAAGATAGCGGTGGGGCTGACACTTGATGAAATGATGAATCCTGTCACAGGAAAAACATATGCCTGTTTTGAACCGGCATTGGATTATATTGTCTCAAAAATCCCGCGCTGGCCGTTTGATAAATTCGAATCGGCTAACCGTTCGCTTGGAACCCAAATGAAGGCTACAGGTGAAGTAATGGCGATAGGGCGCACATTTGAAGAATCTCTTCTGAAAGCAGTCCGTTCACTTGAAGCAAACATTTATCATCTTGAGCTGAAGGACGCTGACCAAATTTCTAATGAACTGATCGAAAAGCGGATTCGAAAAGCAGGCGATGAACGTTTGTTTTATATCGGAGAAGCCATCAGAAGGGGAGTTACCATCGAGTTGATCCATGAATGGAGCAGGATTGATCTATTCTTCCTTCATAAGATTAAGAAAATCGTAGATTTTGAGAGTGTATTAACAGAAAATCCTTTTGACCCTGAAACAGGGAAAGCTGCAAAGGAAATGGGATTTGCCGACCTGGTAATTGCGAGGCTCTGGGATTCAAGTGAAATGGCAGTTTACAGCTGGAGAAAAGAACATGATATTGTACCGGTTTATAAAATGGTAGATACATGTGCGGCAGAATTTGAATCTGAAACACCGTATTTCTATGGAACATACGAGGAAGAGAACGAATCGGAGGTAACTGGCCGCAAAAGTGTTGTTGTCCTGGGCTCAGGTCCAATCCGGATTGGCCAGGGAGTGGAGTTTGACTACTCAACTGTCCATGCAGTATGGGCAATCAAGGAAGCAGGCTATGAAGCAATCATCATTAATAATAATCCGGAAACTGTCTCTACTGACTTTAGCATCTCCGATAAGCTTTATTTTGAGCCGCTTACGATTGAAGATGTTATGCACATCATTGACCTTGAGAAGCCGGAAGGTGTAGTTGTGCAATTTGGCGGACAAACAGCTATTAATCTTGCAGCGGATCTTGTAAAGAGAGGTGTGAAAATTCTCGGGACTTCTCTTGAAAACTTAGACCGGGCAGAAGACCGTGATAAATTTGAGCATGCCCTTGCAGAGCTGGGCATTCCGATGCCAAAAGGAAAAACTGCCCTATCTGTGGAGCAGGCAGTAGCGATTGCCGGTGAAATCGGTTACCCCGTGGTTGTCCGACCATCATATGTACTTGGCGGAAGAGCCATGGAGATAGTTTATAAAGAAGAAGAGCTTCTGCATTATATGGAAAACGCTGTAAAAGTGAATCCGGAGCACCCAGTATTAATCGACCGGTATCTGACTGGGAAGGAGATTGAAGTGGACGCCATTTCGGATGGAGAAAATGTGCTCATTCCAGGCATCATGGAGCATATTGAAAGAGCTGGAGTTCACTCAGGAGATTCCATAGCAGTCTATCCTCCGCAAAACATTTCCGAGGCAATCAAAGACAAGCTCGTTGAGTATACCGAGAAGATGGCTAAGGGCCTTGGCATTATAGGACTCCTGAATATCCAGTATGTAGTGGCAAAAGGGGAAGTATTTGTCCTTGAAGTCAACCCGCGTTCAAGCCGGACCGTTCCTTTCTTGAGCAAGATTACAAATGTGCCAATGGCCAAAATCGCCACGAAGGTTATCATGGGCCAAACTTTGGCTCAGCAGGGCTGCGGTTCCGGACTTCTGCCGGAGAGAAAAGGCGTGTTTGTAAAAGTACCGGTGTTCTCATTTGCGAAATTAAGAAGAGTAGACATCACTTTAGGGCCTGAAATGAAGTCAACTGGAGAAGTTATGGGGAAAGATTCAACGCTTGAAAAAGCCCTTTATAAAGGCCTTGTTGCTTCCGGCATGAAAATCCAGCCGTTTGGAACAGTATTAATGACTGTCGCAGATAAGGATAAAGAAGAAGCTCTGCAGCTGGCAAAGAGATTTGTATCCATCGGCTACAGGCTAATGGCGACAAGCGGAACAGCTTTATTCCTTAAAACTGCGGGCATTCCTGTAAAAGTGACTGGAAAAATAGGGTCAGAAGGGCCAAACCTTCTGGATGTGATTAGAAATGGCGAAGCCCAATTTGTGATAAATACTCTAACAAAAGGAAAACAGCCTGCCAGAGATGGCTTCCGCATCCGCCGTGAATCTGTGGAAAATGGGGTGCCATGCCTTACTTCTCTAGATACGGCAGAAGCAATCCTTCAAGTAATCGAATCAATGAATTTCTCAGCAGATGCGATGGATAAATCAGAACAAGTCCGGGAGGCGGTTTTATCTTGATCAGACAGGAACAATGCACTGTAATATCGCAAAAAAAACTAGCAGAAAACATTTTCGAGCTCACCCTACAAGGTGAGCTTGTTCATGAAATGAAGGAGCCCGGGCAATTTGTACATTTGAAAATTTCCGGGGGGTATGACCCGATGCTAAGAAGGCCGATCAGCATTGCTGAGATTTTACCTGATGAAAGCCAGTTTAAGATGATATACCGTGCTGAAGGCAGAGGAACGAATATGCTTTCAGAAAAAAAACCTGGCGATTACGCAGATGTACTGGCGCCGCTGGGAAATGGGTTTCCTATCTGTGAAGCAGGCCGGGGGGATACAGCACTTCTTGTGGGAGGAGGAATCGGAGTACCCCCTCTATATGAGTTGTCCAAACAGCTTGTAAGCCGTGGTGTTAATGTGATTCATATCCTTGGCTTTCAGTCAGCAAGTGCCGTTTTCTATGAAGAAAAGTTTGCACAGCTGGGCGGGACCTATGTGGCTACAGCTGATGGAAGTGCAGGAACAAAAGGCTTTGTTACAGATGTTATTAAAAGATTTAATATTAATTTCGATGTTTTATATTCCTGCGGCCCGACTCCGATGCTGAAGGCGCTTGAAAATCAATACTCTCATAAAAACGTATACCTGTCATTAGAAGAACGGATGGGCTGCGGCATAGGGGCGTGCTTTGCATGCGTTTGCCATACAGGGGATGACCCTGATGGATACAGTTATAAAAAAGTCTGCAGTGACGGACCAGTCTTTAAAGCAGGGGAGGTAGTTCTATGAACTCGATAAATGTCAGTCTGCCTGGACTGGAATTAAAAAATCCAATCATGCCTGCATCTGGATGCTTTGGCTTCGGCAGAGAATTCAGCCAGCTGTATGATTTGAGCCAATTGGGTGCGATCATGATCAAGGCGACAACCTTTGAGCCCCGTTTTGGAAATTCAACACCAAGAGTGGCTGAGACCTCTGCAGGGATGCTGAATGCAATTGGGCTGCAGAATCCAGGCCTGGAAAAAGTGGTGAATGATGAGCTGGTCTGGCTTGAGCAATTTGATGTACCGATTATTGCCAATGTAGCCGGTTCGCAGGAAGAAGATTATGTTGCAGTTGCCAAAAAAATTTCTGCAAGCCCTAATGTACATGCACTTGAACTCAACATTTCCTGTCCGAATGTAAAAACAGGCGGAATTGCATTTGGCACTATTCCTGAAATTGCTAAAAACTTAACGAAAAAAGTAAAAGAGGTTTCAGAGGTACCTGTTTATGTGAAGCTTTCACCAAATGTCACAAATATTGTAGAAATGGCAAAAGCAGTGGAAGACGGCGGAGCTGACGGTTTAACGATGATTAACACGCTTGTTGGCATGAGAATAGATCTAAAAACAGGCAATCCGATTTTGGCAAATAAAACTGGGGGACTTTCAGGGCCAGCCATTAAGCCTGTCGCGCTCCGGATGATATATGAAGTGAGCCAGCGGGTGTCCCTTCCGATCATCGGAATGGGCGGCATTGAATCAGCAGAGGATGTCATTGAATACTTTTATGCAGGTGCAAGTGCAGTAGCGGTTGGTACAGCTAACTTCGTTGATCCTTTTGTGTGTCCAAAAATTATCGATGGGCTGCCAGAGCTTATTGGGAAGCTGGGATATGAACATATTTCAGAATGTGTAGGAAGGAGCTGGAAGAAACATGAAAAAGCCGCTCATTATTGCTCTTGATTTTTCGGGAAAAATGGAAGTTAATCATTTTCTGAAAAACTTTGAAAATGAAAAATTATTTCTAAAGGTCGGCATGGAGTTATTTTATCAGGAGGGGCCTTCTATCGTTCACGATTTAAAAGAACAAGGACATGAGATTTTCCTTGATCTCAAGCTTCATGATATTCCTAATACCGTTAAAAGTGCCATGAAGCGACTTGCGGGGCTTGGCTGCGATATGGTTAATGTACATGCCTCAGGTGGGAAAGCCATGATGGAAGCAGCATGTGAAGGACTTGAAGCCGGAAGCTCAGGGAAAAGGTCGTCTTGTATTGCTGTGACGCAGCTGACAAGCACATCCGAACAGCAAATGAAATCAGAGCAATTAATTCCTGCTTCATTAAACGAATCTGTTCTTCATTATGCCAATCTTGCCAAAGAAGCAGGACTTGACGGAGTAGTATGTTCAAGCTTTGAGGCAAGGGAAATAAGTTCGCGAATAGGATCTTCTTTTTTGACTGTAACACCGGGAATACGCCTTTCATCTGACGACTCCGGAGATCAGAAAAGAGTAGCCACACCTGAATTCGCCAGAAATGAAGGGGCTTCCGCAATAGTAGTAGGCCGATCGATTACCAGAGCGGAAAATCCTTTTGAAAAGTATATGCTATGCAAGCAATCTTGGGAGGGCGTTCTAAATGAAGCGTAAAATAGCAGAAAAATTATTAGATATAAAAGCAGTTGCATTAAACCCAAACGATCCATTTACATGGTCTTCGGGATTGCGTGCTCCTATTTATTGTGATAACCGTCTCACATTGTCTTATCCTGAAGTTAGAAAAGAAATTGCTGCCGGCCTTCAGGCAATCATTCAGGATAAATTTCCTGAAGCAGAACTAATTGCAGGAACAGCAACAGCGGGCATTCCGCATGCTGCCTGGGTAAGTGACATTATGGAACTGCCAATGTGCTATGTCCGATCCAAGGCAAAGGGCCATGGGAAAGGGAAGCAAATTGAAGGAAAAGCTGACAGAGGCCAGAAGGTTGTTGTTGTTGAAGACTTAATTTCAACAGGAGGAAGTGCCATAACTGCTGTCAAGGCTTTAAGAGAAGCAGGCTGTGAAGTGCTGGGTGTTGCGGCTATCTTTACTTACCAGCTGGAAAAAGGAAAGGAAATGCTGGACGAAGAGAAAATCGAAGCATATACTTTGACTGATATTGAAGCTCTGACAGAAGTAGCCGTTAAAAATGGCTATATCCAGGAAAAGGATATGAAGAAGCTGATTGAATGGCGAAAAGATCCTGCTGAGTGGGGAAAAGTAACACAATAAAGCAGTTTTTGACAAATAAAAAAAGCAAGCGTCTGAGCTTGCTTTTTTTATTTGTTTACATACGTTGTTTTAATGACAGAACAGTTTCATCATCAGGCGTAACGTAAACGGTTTGCTGTTGGTCATATATGACAAATCCAGGTTTCGCACCACTTGGTTTTTTTACATGACGGACTAGGGTGAAATCAACAGGAACCGAACTGGAATGGCGTGCTTTGCTGAAGTATGCTGCTAGGGATGCAGCTTCAAGAATTGTATTTTCTGCTGGTTCCTTGCTTCGGATAACCACATGTGAACCGGGGATATCCTTTGTGTGCAGCCATATCTCATCCCTTGCGGCCAATTTGTTCGTTAAATAATCATTCTGCTTATTGTTTTTTCCAACCAGAATTTCCGTTCCATCTGAGGCGGTATAGCGGTCAAGTACAGGCTTAAGGTTCTGCTGTTTCTTGTTGCCCCGCTTTTGCCTTTCTCTAATATAACCTCCTTCAACAAGCTCCTCTCTTATTTCAGCAATGTCCCTTGTTGATGCAGTTTCCACTTGCTGCAGAAGAGAATCAAAGTATGACGCTTCCTCTTCTGCTTTCTTTATTTGCTCTTTTACTGCGATTACGGCATTTTTTGCTTTTTGGTATCTTATAAAATATTTTTGTGCATTCTCTGATGGGGTCATCAGGGGATCCAAAGGAATGGTAACTGTCCCGCCATTTTCATCGTAATAATTGATGACTTCGGTTTCCTTCATTCCCTTGTGAATCGCATAAATATTGGCTGTGATCAATTCTCCATACAATTGATGTTTATCAGCATTTTCCGCTTCATGCAGGGTTTTTTTCAGCTTCTCAATTTTTTTCTCATTCTTTTCTTTCTCATTTACTATGAAACGTTCAAGGTCATTGGACTGCTGTTTGACCCGGTCTCTTTCCGCTTTACCAAAATAAAAGCGGTCCAGCATTTCGCTCAAGGTATTAAATTCCCGGCTTTCCCCTTTTATATGCTGGAGGGGCAATAAATAAAAGCTTTCTTTTTGTTCGCCAGCTGTTATGGCCGGTCTTATAGCATGGTCTTTTAGGGAGCTTAATAAATGCTGGAAGCTATTTGGAACAGTTGTCCTGTTAACAAGGCCAGCCTGGTGTATAACTTCTTTTGCAAGTAGCGGTGAGATTCCTGCGAAGTTCGCTACTAGCTGTTTATCAACTTTCCCGCTGTTAAAATCGATCTTTCGCAATAAATCGTTTTTATCTGCCTCAAAAGGATTCATTTTATCCTGAGAAGGGGGGAGAATGTACTCCTGCCCGGGCAAAATCGCACGATGGCTATTAACAGCAAAAGAAACATGTTTGATGCTGTCGAGAATAATATTGCGGGATTTATCCACTAGCGTAATATTGCTGTGCCTGCCCATTATCTCAACAATCAGCTGTTTATAGGATATATCACCAATCTCATTCCTGCCTTTAACTTCAAACACGATTATACGGTCAAGCCCGATTTGATGGACATCTTCAAGTATGTAGCCTTCCAGATGCTTTCTTAAAAGCATGCAGAACATGGGCGGCTCTGAAGGGTTTTCGTGTGCTTCATTAGTAAGCTGGACTCTCGCATAACTTGGATGAGCTGACAGCAAAAGCCTGTGATTCCTCCCATTTGACCGCACAACTAAAATAATTTCATTCTTATAAGGCTGCTGAATCTTATTAATTCTGCCGCCCTTTAAAGTATCTATAAGCTCTTTCGTCATAGCTCTTGTAAACAAACCATCAAATGACATATTGGAACATCCTCTTCTATTAAAAATAACAGCCTATCACTTGCTGAAGATATACATTATTCTTTCATTTAAATAATATAAATCAAGTTTTAAGGCTTGGCTTCATGTCTGCACAAGGCGCTTCCGCTTTTCTTATTAATAATAGCATTTTTTTGGACAGGGCTGAATATGCTTTCTTTAGAGTGAGATTGGACAACTCTGCTTCACTTGATTTACCAGAAGAAGCAGGACGGTCTGCCATCTGGCGGATTCTCTTAAAGTCTGGCTGTGAGTGCTGATGAATTTTTTACTATTGTATCCCTTCTCCATGCAGCTCATGGCTTTTCTCAAACTACAAAGGAGGAAGTGTGATGTCCGGATGAAGTTCCATGAAATGAATGAAAGGGAGGTTGAGCAAGCCTTAAATACAGATATTAAGGTGGGCTTAACAGAGGATGATGTAAAAAAACGGCATAAACAATATGGGTATAACGAGTTGAAAGAGGGAGAAAAGCAGTCGGCTTTACTCTTATTTTTTAGTCAATTTAAAGATTTCATGGTTCTTGTCCTATTAGCAGCAACCTTAATATCGGGGCTGCTTGGTGAATATATTGATGCAATTGCCATTATTGCAATTGTAGTCATAAATGGCTTCTTGGGCTTCTTTCAGGAGAGAAAAGCGGAAAAGTCTTTACACGCACTTAAGGAATTATCAGCTCCTCAAGTTATTGCTTTACGTGAAGGACAATGGAAAAAGATCCCCTCCAAAGAAGTGGTGGCAGGGGACCTATTGAAAGTTGCAGCAGGGGATAGGATTGGAGCGGATATGAGAATCGTAGAGTCCAATAGCCTGGAAATTGAGGAATCCGCTTTGACGGGAGAATCTCTGCCTGTCCAAAAGAGAACCGGTTCCTTGAAAACTGCAAATCTGGCTATTGGGGATATGGAGAACATGGCTTTCATGGGAACTATGGTAACACGCGGCAATGGGCTGGGTGTAGTTGTCGGAACAGGGATGAATACTGCCATGGGACAGATTGCTGATCTTCTGCAGAATGCGGAAACCATGACCACTCCGCTTCAGCGAAGATTGGAACAGCTGGGCAAAATCCTCATAACGGCAGCTATTTTACTGACTGTTCTTGTCGTTGTGGCTGGTGTTGTGCAGGGGCAGGAATTATATACAATGTTCCTTGCTGGCGTTTCTTTGGCAGTAGCAGCCATTCCAGAAGGACTCCCGGCCATCGTAACAGTAGCTCTGTCGCTTGGGGTACAAAGAATGATAAGAAAAAAAGCAATCGTCCGAAAGCTGCCAGCGGTTGAAACACTGGGCTGTGCATCTGTGATATGCTCAGACAAAACCGGCACAATGACTCAAAACAAAATGACTGTCACGCATCTCTGGAGCGGCGGGAAAGAGTGGAGAGTTGATGGTATCGGCTATGAGCCCCAGGGCCTATTTTATAGAAATGAGAATCAAATTGAACCGAAGAGTGATAAGGCACTCCAGCAAATGCTGATGTTTGGCATGTTATGCAACCATGCTGAAATACAGCAGAAAAATAATGAGTATGTGATTGATGGAGATCCGACCGAGGGGGCTCTGCTGGTAGCGGCCATGAAGGCGGGCTATAATCGGAGCAGTCTTTTAAGTCAATTCCAGATTATCAATGAGTTTCCGTTTGACTCTGCCCGAAAAATGATGAGTGTTGTGGTAAAGGACCATAATGGAAGGCAATTTATTGTAACCAAAGGAGCACCCGATGTATTAGTCGGGAAAAGTGAATCGGTTCTTTGGGAGGGCAGGCGGCAGATTCTTTCGGGGGAGCTCTCAGGTGAAATTCAGGGAGCTATAGAAGATCTAGCTTCTCAAGCCTTAAGAACAATAGCAATTGGCTATAAGGAAATCCCTTCAAAAAATGTCATTCTTGATGAAAAAGAGGCTGAGAAGGGATTAACATTTATCGGGCTTCAAGGGATGATTGATCCGCCAAGGCCAGAGGTTAGGGAAGCAGTCAAGGAATGCAAGGAAGCAGGAATTAAAACCATTATGATCACAGGGGATCATGTGATTACAGCACAGGCTATTGCTAAGCAGTTAGGCATTTTAACACAAGGCTCTAAAGTCCTTCAGGGCAAGGATCTGGCTGAGATGCCGGTTGAAGATCTTGAAGATGTGGTTGAAGATGTCGCAGTATTTGCCAGAGTATCACCTGAGCATAAATTAAAAATTGTAAAGGCACTCCAGAATAGAGGTCATATTGTTGCCATGACAGGTGATGGAGTCAATGATGCCCCTGCCATTAAAGCGGCAGACATCGGAATATCAATGGGCATTACAGGGACCGATGTTGCGAAAGAGGCATCCGCACTGGTACTGCTCGATGATAATTTTGCTACCATAAAAGCGGCAATAAAAGAAGGAAGAAATATTTACGAGAATATTCGAAAGTTTATCAGATATCTGCTTGCATCAAATGTTGGTGAAATTCTGGTTATGCTGTTTGCCATGCTACTTGCCCTTCCGCTGCCCTTAGTGCCAATCCAGATTCTCTGGGTGAACTTAGTAACGGATGGACTTCCGGCAATGGCTCTTGGCCTTGACCAGCCAGAGGAAAATGTGATGAAGCGAAAGCCAAGGAGCCCTAAGGAAGGTGTTTTTTCAAGAGGGCTTGGCTGGAAAGTGGTGTCCAGAGGATTTCTAATTGGACTTGTGACATTACTGGCATTCATTTTTGCCTATAGGGCAAATCCTGATCATCTTGCTTATGCACAGACAGTAGCATTTGCTACATTGGTAATGGCACAGCTGATTCATGTATTTGATTGCCGCAGTGAAAAATCAGTGTTCTCAAGAAATCCTTTCGGCAATAAATATTTAGTCTGGGCCGTCATTTCGTCCCTTGCTTTAGTGCTGATGGTCATATACTATCCGCCGCTTCAGCCAATTTTCCACACCGTCCCTATTGAATTGCGCGACTGGTTTATGATCACAGGACTCTCAGCCATTCCAACATTTTTACTGGCAGGCACATTTTTGGCAAGAAAAACAAAATGAAATATGTTATAATCCTTTAGGTAGTAGAGAAGAACTCTATTACCTTTCTTTTTTGCGCAAACATAAATATCTTTGTCATTACTTGATTTTTATACATAGACTGCACAGGCATCATGCCGCTAACTGAAAGTAATAGTGCTTTTTACAAGCTGTGCTTTTCCCAAAAGGAAGTGTGAGAAATGGCAGTAAGCATGACTGGTTATGGAAGAAGCAAGAAAGATTCCGGGCAAAGATCCATTACGGTTGAGATTAAGACTGTAAACCATCGTTTTTCCGAGTTTCAGATAAGAATGCCCAGACAGCTGATGCATATTGAAGACAAAATAAAGAAAATGCTTAACAGGCATATCAAAAGAGGCAGAATTGAGGTTTATATCACCATTGACGGCGATGGCCTGTCCAGCAGGAAAGTTAATGTTGACTGGGAACTATTAGATGAATATTATCAATACATAACTGCAATTCAAACAAAGTACCAAATCCAAACGGATCTATCCATCGGGGATGTTATACGCGAAGAATTGATTGGCATAGAGGAAAAGGATTCCGGCAATGAGGAATTGAGCCAGCTGGTCCTTTCTGCAACTGAAGAGGCGTGCCTGCAGTTAACGGATATGAGGAGGCTTGAGGGGGATGAACTGGAAAAAGATCTCCGTAGCCATCTTAGTCTTTTAAGCAGCAGAGTCCTCAAGCTGAGAGAGTATGCACCACTGGTCGTGCAGTTTTACCGGGAGAGATTGGAAAAGCGTATGAGAGAATTTCTTGATGGCCAGGTGGATGAACCGAGAATCTTAACAGAGGTAGCGATGTTCGCTGATAAAGCGGATATCAATGAGGAGCTGACAAGGCTGCAAAGCCATATAAGCCAGTTTGAGAACACACTTCAGCTTACAGATCCTGCTGGCAGAAAGCTTGACTTTATTCTGCAGGAAATGAATAGAGAGGCCAATACGATCGGCTCTAAGGCTAATAGTGCAGAGATTGCTGCCGAAGTGGTTGAAATAAAGAGTTTATTGGAAAAAATGAAGGAACAAGTTCAAAATATTGAATAGCAGTTGTTTAGATTGCGGCTCTGAGGGTCAAAATAAATAACTGATGATTGGAGGACCCAAATGTCAATTAAACTGATCAATATCGGATTTGGCAATATTGTTTCTGCCAACCGGATAATATCAATTGTCAGTCCAGAATCTGCCCCGATTAAACGGATCATTCAGGACGCACGTGACCGGGGCTCTTTAATAGATGCTACGTATGGCAGGCGCACCCGGGCTGTTATCGTCATGGACAGTGACCATGTTATTTTGTCTGCGGTCCAGCCGGAAACTGTTGCGCACCGATTAAATGACCGTGATGAAATTGTTGAGGAAGGGTAGGATTTTATAAATGAATGAAAAAGGATTATTGATTGTTCTATCCGGACCCTCAGGTGTAGGAAAGGGAACAGTAAGAAAAGAGATATTTGCTCAGCCTGATACTGCGTTTGAATATTCTATATCAATGACAACGAGATCTCCGAGAGCGGGAGAAGTCAATGGAGTTGATTATTTTTTCAAAACGCGTGAGGAGTTTGAAGAGCTGATCAGGCAGGATAAGCTGCTTGAATATGCAGAGTTTGTCGGGAACTACTACGGAACGCCGGTTGATTATGTAAGAGAAACATTGGACCGGGGCAAAGACGTTTTTCTTGAAATCGAAGTTCAGGGTGCACGTCAGGTACGCGAGAAATTCCCGGACGGCTTGTTCATCTTCCTGGTTCCGCCTAGTTTATCTGAGCTTAAGAACCGTATTGTAACCAGAGGGACGGAGACAGAAGATATAATCAACAATCGCATGAGTGCAGCGAAAGAAGAGATTGAAATGATGAACTTATATGATTATGTTGTAGAGAATGATCAAATCGATCTTGCCTGTGAAAGAATAAAATCCATTGTAGTTGCAGAACACTGCCGCAGGGAACGTGTAGAACCTAAATACAAAAAGATGCTGGAGGTAGAATAAATATGCTTTATCCTTCTATTGATTCTCTAATGACGAAGATTGATTCCAAATATTCACTTGTTTCTGTTGCTGCCAAGCGTGCCCGCAAGCTTCAGCTCCATGCCAAACCGCAGCTTGAGAGCTATAAATCACATAAAAATGTGGGGAAAGCACTTGAGGAAATCCATGCAGACCAGCTTCATTACCGACTGGGTGAAAAGACGGCAAATGAATCATACGAGTAAAATCGCTGAATAACAACCTTTTAAAAGGTTGTTATTTTTGTTTGAGGTTTTATTAGATGAAAATTCACTGCTCTTCTTGCATAATAAAACTATCATGAAAGCTAATAGCCATTAATGGCCAGTGCTTCTTATAGAAATATATAGCCAGGCCGCTTTTCATAGAGATGAATTATTTTTGAGATTGGTGGGGTCATATAATGCTGAGTGGAAAGAAAATATTATTATGCGTAACCGGCGGAATTGCTGTTTATAAAGCTGCAGCCTTAACGAGCAAGCTTACGCAGGCCGGAGCGCATGTGAAAGTTATCCTAAGTGAATCGGCCGCAAAATTTGTTGCACCATTAACTTTTCAGGCTCTTTCAAGACATGATGTTTACACCGACACTTTCGATGAAAAAGATTCGAAGGTTATTGCTCATATAGACCTGGCTGATTGGGCCGACTTGATCCTCGTTGCTCCGGCTACAGCAAATGTAATCGGAAAGCTGGCCAATGGGATTGCAGACAATATGATTACAACAACCCTTTTGGCGGCATCATCACCGATCTGGATTGCGCCTGCAATGAATGTACATATGTACAGCCATCCGGCTGTCCAGAAAAATATTGAAACCTTATATCGTTTTGGCTGCAGATTTATAGAGCCTTCAGAAGGGTATCTTGCATGCGGCTATGTTGGAAAAGGAAGACTGGAAGAACCAGAGAAAATTACAGAAACAATTGGTGAATTTTTTAAGTCTTCCAGATTGGATCTAACTGGACGGAAATTGGTCATAACTGCCGGTCCAACTAGGGAAAAAATTGATCCTGTCCGTTATATTACCAACCATTCTTCGGGCAAAATGGGTTATGCAATTGCGGAAGCAGCTGTATCTGCAGGAGCTGAAGTTGTATTGATATCCGGTCCGGTTACAATTAATGCTCCTGCCGGCTTAAAACTGATAAGGGTAGAATCTGCCGAGGAAATGTATCAAGCAGCAATAAGCGAATTTGATCTTGCAGATGTTGTCATTAAGACCGCTGCAGTCTCCGATTATCGTCCAAAGGTGCCTTCTGACCAAAAAATGAAAAAACAGCCTGGGGATGAAGTACTGGAGCTTGAAAGAACAAAAGATATATTATTCGAACTGGGACAAAAAAAGAAGAAGCAAATCCTTATAGGGTTTGCGGCTGAAACCGAACAGGTTGATGAGTATGCACAGGGCAAGCTAAAAAGGAAAAATGCCGATATGATTGTTGCCAATAATGTAACTGCTGAAGGCGCAGGCTTTGGAACGGATACTAACATAGTGACATTTTTCAAAAAAGATGGGTCTTTAGAAAAGCTCCCCCTTATGTCAAAAAAGGATGTAGCTGTAAAAATTCTTGAAGAAGCTGCGACCTTGCTAAAGGATGAGCATGAATGAATATTGCTAGTGTAATTGTCGATGTACCTGCCAAACAGACTGACCGGGCATTTGACTACAAAATACCCTCTCATCTGAAAGGTATCATTCTCCCCGGCATGAGGGTTGTCGTTCCATTTGGACCAAGAAAGATCCAGGGGTTTGTAACAGCATTAAAAGCAGAGTCGGATTTTCAGCAGTTAAAATCCATTTCAGAGCCAATGGACTTAAATCCAGTTCTTAACCAGGAGCTTTTGACACTTGGTGAATGGCTGACTGAAAAAACATTATGCTACAAAATTTCTGCCTTTCAGGCTATGCTGCCTGCAGCATTGAAGGCAAAATATGAAAAGAAGCTTGTAATGGCAAGGAATGCAGATTGTAAACTGCTTCCTGAAAAATTATGTACTCTCTTCCAGAAAACTGAAGAAATTACATGGGATGATGCAGTAAAGAGCGGAGCTTTGCCGCTTCTTCAAAAGGAAGCATCCCATGGAAATATCGAGATTATATACCAAGTAAAAGAGCGGGTGAAAAAGAAGAAAGTAAGGCAGGTATTCGCGGCTGCTGCCCCTAATAAGCTTGCTGATTACCTTAAGCAGCTTCCAGGCAACGCAACCAAACAGAAAGAAGTACTTGAGTATTTTCTTCATGCGGAGGGACCGGTCGATCAGAAAGAGTTATTTTCCTTGCTTGGAATAACCTCTTCCACCATAAAAGGGCTCATGCAAAAAGGGCTGCTTGGCCAAAGGGACGTGGAAATTTACCGAAACCCATTTGGAGACCGCGAATTCGAAAGAACTGAACCGCTTTCTTTGACCGATGGACAGAGAAAGGCCATAATCCCCATCCTTAATTCTATTGAAGATAACAGGCATGAAACTTTTTTGCTTTATGGGGTAACAGGAAGCGGAAAAACTGAGGTGTATCTGCAATCCATTCAGCGAGTGCTGGAGGATGGCAAAGAAGCCATTGTCCTTGTTCCTGAGATTTCCTTAACTCCGCAGATGGTCAAACGCTTTAAGGGAAGGTTTGGCAATCAGGTTGCCGTCATGCACAGCGGCCTTTCAGCGGGGGAAAAGTATGATGAATGGAGAAAGATTCAGCGGAAGGAAGTCAAGGTTGTTGTCGGAGCGCGATCGGCTATCTTTGCCCCTTTTGAAAACCTCGGAATCATTATCATTGATGAGGAGCACGAAACCAGCTATAAGCAGGAAGAAAACCCAAGATACCATGCAAGGGATGTCGCCATCAAGAGAGCGGGAAATCATAAATGTCCTGTGGTGCTTGGCAGTGCAACTCCCTCCTTGGAATCTTTTGCGCGAGCACATAAAGGAGTTTACCATCTCCTCACTCTCGAAAATAGAATGAACAATCAGGCTCTTCCTTCCGTTGATATCATTGATATGCGGGAAGAGCTGCGTGAAGGAAACCGCTCGATGTTCTCAAGAAAGCTTCTCGAAAAAATTAAAGACCGACTTGAAAAAAAAGAGCAGATTGTATTATTTCTAAATAAAAGAGGGCATTCCTCATTTGTTATGTGCAGGGACTGCGGGTATGTTATTAATTGTCCTCATTGTGATATATCTTTGACTTATCATCAGTATAACCAGCAAATGAAATGCCATTATTGCGGCTATGAGGCACCCGTTCCGAATGCTTGCCCGGAATGTGAAAGTGAGCATATCCGCTATTTCGGAACCGGCACCCAGAAAGTGGAAGAGGAATTGGCAAAAATTCTGCCGGAAGCGAAGGTAATCCGTATGGATGTCGATACAACCAGCAGGAAAGGTGCACATGAAAAGCTCCTGGATCAATTCCAGGAAGGGCATGCAGATATTCTTCTCGGGACTCAGATGATTGCTAAAGGCCTTGATTTCCCCAATATTACATTAGTAGGCGTACTCTCGGCAGACACGATGCTGCACCTGCCTGATTTCCGCTCTTCTGAAAAAACCTTTCAGCTCTTGACTCAGGTAAGCGGGCGTGCTGGAAGGCATGAATTGGAGGGTGAGGTAATTATTCAGACCTACACTCCTGAACATTATAGTATTGAACTGGCGGGGGAGCAGGATTACGATAAATTTTATGAAAGAGAAATGATGGTCCGCAAAATCCATAGATATCCCCCTTTCTACTATATATCCCTTGTCACCGTCAGCCACGAGGAATTAATGAAGGCTGTTTCGGTAACTGAGAAGATCACGCAGTACATTCAGTCAAAATTATCTGCAGAGAGCATAGTCCTTGGTCCAGTTGCATCGCCGATACCGCGGATCAATAATAGATATCGGTATCAATGTCTGATAAAATACAAGCGGGAGCCGGAACTTGGCCAAGCGCTGAAGAAAATTCTGGATAATTATCAGCAGGATATGGCCACTGGGGGCCTTTACGTCTCCATTGACCTGAATCCATATATTTTAATGTAGTTTCTTAAAGCCTTAATAAGATTTTAATGTTTGAATTTTGAGAAGTGCTGTCCTCGCAAGGAACGCTTCGACAGCTTCATATCGCACGACTGGGCGTCAGATTTTTTGAAGGAGCGGCTCAAGAACTTCCGCTTTTGTGGTTATGAATAAATCCGAATTGGTTGAAAATAGATAAAAATGGAGGAAATGTTTTGGCGGTAAAAAAAATTGTAACTTATCCGGCTGAGATTCTGGAGGCAGAATGCGAACCCGTTAAGGTGTTTGATAAGAAGCTGGGCAAATTGTTAAATGATATGTATGATACGATGATCGAATTCGATGGTGTCGGGCTTGCTGCTCCACAAATCGGAATTAGCAGGCAAATTGCTATTGTTGATATAGATGATGATTTCGGAACAATTGAAATGATTAATCCGCAAATCCTTGAAATAAATGGGGAACAGACAGGCCCTGAAGGGTGTTTGAGTTTTCCTGGGTTATATGGTGAAGTAACAAGGCCTGAATATGTCAAAATCAAGGCGCAGGATCGCAAAGGGAAATATTTCACACTCGAGGCTGAGGATTTCCTGGCAAGAGCGATCCTCCATGAAATTGATCATTTAAATGGGGTGCTATTTACCTCAAAAGTTACAAGGTACTTGAACGAAGAAGAGTTGGAAGGATTGGAAGCTGAATGACAAAAATCGTATTTATGGGCACACCCGATTTTTCAGTGCCTATACTGAAGCAAATAATAAAGGACGGATATGAAGTAATCGGAGTGGTTACTCAGCCTGACAGGCCCGTTGGAAGGAAAAAGGTCCATACTCCCCCGCCTGTAAAAGTTGAAGCAGTAAAACTGGGAATCCCTGTGTATCAGCCCGAAAAAATCCGCAAGCCAGAAGAGCTGGAGAAAGTTCTTGCTCTTAAGCCTGATCTGGTTGTTACAGCTGCGTTTGGGCAAATTTTGCCGAAGGAGCTTTTGGATGCACCCAAGTTCGGCTGCATTAATGTACATGCATCATTGCTTCCTGAATTGCGAGGCGGTGCACCCATTCACTACTCCATTCTGCAGGGGAAAGAAAAAACAGGAATCACCATTATGTATATGGCCGAGAAGCTTGATGCCGGTGATATTTTAACACAAGCGGAAGTGCCGATTACGGAAAAAGATACAGTTGGCACTCTTCACGATAAACTTAGCGCTGCAGGGTCAAAACTTTTATCTGAAACCCTGCCAATGCTCCTGAATGGTGAACTCACTCCCATCAGGCAAAATGATGAAGAAGCCACTTTTGCTTATAATATTAAAAGAGAACAGGAAAAAATCGACTGGGGCAAAACTGGAGAAGAAATCTATAACCACATTAGAGGGTTAAACCCATGGCCGGTTGCTTATACCACTTTTGACGGCAAAGTGATTAAAATCTGGAACTCGGAGAAGGTTAAATCTGCTGAAAGCATAAAACCGGGAACAATTATCAGGCTTGAGGAAGATGGAATCGTTGTGGCAGCAGGGAATGAGACATCCATTAAAATTACTGAACTGCAGCCTTCCGGTAAGAAAAAGATGCCAGCAGAACAATTTTTAAGAGGCTCAGGGTCCCATCTAACTGCCGGCGGCCGTTTCGGAGACACCGAATGAAAAAGCTAAAAAAGAAAAATGTAAGAGAAACTGCACTGGAACTTCTTGAAGCCATTGAAAAAAATCAGTCCTACAGCAATCTTTTACTGAATAACGCCATAAAAAAGAACGAAATAGACCAGAAGGATATCGGGCTTCTTACGGAGTTGACTTATGGTACCCTTCAGCGCCGGATGACACTCGATTTTTACCTGCAGCCGTTTCTGGCAGGCAATAAAAAAATTGAAAGCTGGGTAAACCAGCTCTTAAGACTTACTCTGTATCAGATGGTTTATCTTGATAAAATTCCCGACCGCGCAGCTATTTTCGAGGCAGTAGAAATAGCAAAACGTTGGGGGCATAAAGGGATTTCCGGCATGGTCAACGGCGTGCTCAGGAATATTCAAAGGAAGGGACTTCCTGATCTTGAACAAATTGAAGACAGTGTTGAGCGTCTTTCCATTGAGACCAGCCATCCCGAGTGGCTGGTAAAAAGATGGGCCGATCAGCTTGGGTTTGAAGAAACCAAGAAAATGTGTGAAATAAATTTGACTGCTCCACTGCAGACTGCAAGGGTAAATGAGGTAAAGGCTTCCAGGGAAGAATGCCTGTTACTTCTAAAGGAAGAAGGATTTGAAGTGGAACCAAGTCCGTTTATACCAATTGCCATTAAATGTTTAAGAGGCAACCTGGCCAATTCCCGTGCCTTCAAAGATGGCCTGATTACGATTCAGGATGAAAGCTCCATGCTTGCTGCTTATGCCCTTGGAGGAAACCCGAATGAAAAGATCCTGGATGCCTGTGCAGCTCCCGGAGGAAAAACCACTCATATAGCAGAAAAACTGCAAAATACCGGACAGGTCATTTCATTGGATCTTCACGAACATAAAGTAAAGCTGATTAATGATAATGCCGATAGACTGGGACTATCAAATATTAAAACAAATGCCCTTGACAGCAGAAAAGTCCAGGAGCATTATGAAAAAGAATCTTTTGACCGCATTTTAGTGGATGCCCCATGTTCAGGCCTTGGAGTTATGAGAAGAAAGCCGGATATGAAATACACAAAAAAAGAAGATGATTTATATCATCTCCATAAGATTCAAAGAAATCTGTTGAATGCCGTTTCACCTTTGCTGAAAAAAGGTGGTATTCTAGTTTATAGTACGTGTACAGTGGACAAGGAAGAAAATCAGCATGTTGTCCAGTCATTTTTAAAGGAAAATGCGGAATTTGAGGGGGACGTATCTGTTCGTGAGCGAATGCCTAACCCAATTGCTCCGTTTATAGAGAGTTTTGAACTGCAGATATTACCGCAGGATATTGGTTCGGACGGGTTTTATATTGCCTGTCTGAGAAAGAAGGTGCAATAAATGGAACAAACAGCAGCAGAGAAAATAACAGCAGCCGAACAAAAACCATCCATTTATACTTTACAGCTGCTTGAGCTGAAGGATTGGCTTAAAGAAAATAATGAGAAAGCTTTCAGGGCTGAGCAAATTTTTGATTGGCTATACACAAAAAGAGTCACATCATTTGAGGATATGACGAACCTGTCAAAAGGGTTAAGAGATACGTTATCAGCAAATTTTTCGCTGACAACTCTTAAAACGATCATTCAGCAGGAGTCAGCTGATGGGACAATAAAGTTTTTATTTGAACTTCATGATGGCTATTCAATTGAAACGGTACTGATGAGGCATGACTATGGTAATTCGGTATGTGTAACTACTCAGGTTGGCTGCCGAATCGGCTGTACATTCTGTGCTTCAACTTTAGGCGGATTAAAACGCAATCTTGAAGCAGGAGAAATCGTTGCTCAGGTCGTAAAAGTACAACAGGCACTAGATGAGACAGATGAACGGGTCAGCTCGGTTGTTATTATGGGAATTGGTGAGCCATTTGATAATTATGACAGTATGCTGTCATTCCTGAAAATTATCAACCATGATAAAGGGCTGAATATCGGTGCACGCCATATCACTGTTTCGACAAGTGGAATCATCCCAAAAATCTATAAATTTGCAGATGAAAATATGCAGATCAATTTCGCGATTTCATTACATGCTCCAAACACCGAAATCAGAAGCCGCCTAATGCCAATCAATAGAGCTTATAAGCTGCCGGACCTTATGGATTCAATCAGGTATTATATAAATAAGACAGGCAGACGGGTGAGTTTCGAATATGGGTTATTCGGAGGGGTCAACGACCAGGTGGAACATGCTGAAGAGCTGGCGAAGTTAATAAAAAATGTAAAGTGCCATGTTAACCTGATTCCAGTAAACTATGTGCCTGAACGAGATTATGTAAGGACACCAAAGGATCAAATTTTTGCTTTTGAAAAGACACTGAAGAACCACGGCATTAATGTAACCATTCGCAGGGAGCACGGTCATGATATAGATGCAGCATGCGGACAACTTCGTGCAAAGGAGCGAAAAGAGGAGACGAGGTGACAGAATGAAAGCTGTTTTTATGACAGATCAAGGCAAAGTCAGGCAGCATAATGAAGATAATGGCGGCATCTATGTGAACAGCAAGGGGCAGCGCCTTGCCATCGTAGCAGATGGCATGGGCGGCCACCGGGCTGGCGATGTGGCAAGCGAAATGACATTAACAAGTTTAAAAGGATTCTGGGATGAGACAGATGACTTTCAGACTGCCGAAGAGGCGGAGGGATGGCTGCTGAAGCATATTGCAGAGGTCAACACCATTCTTTATGAACATTCGAAAGAAAATGAACAATGTGAAGGCATGGGAACAACTGTTGTTGCTGCAATATGTACAGATCGTTTTGCCACGATTGCCAATATCGGTGACAGCAGATGTTATATCTTGAATGAATCTGGTTTTCAGCAGCTGACGGAGGACCATTCCCTGGTGAATGAGCTTGTAAGGTCCGGGCAGATTACGAAGGAGGATGCTGAGCATCATCCAAGAAAAAACGTGCTCCTCCGGGCATTGGGGACTGAAGCAGCGGTTGAGATGGATATCAAGACCATTATTTTTGAAGAAGGCGACTTATTATTATTATGCTCCGACGGATTGTCCAACAAGGTACCTGTGGCTGAAATGAGTGAAATCCTCAAAAGTGGACGTACTCTTGAGGAAAAAGCCGCAGTGCTGATTGATCAGGCCAATGATAATGGCGGCGAAGACAATATTACGCTCGTGATTGCTGAGTATGATGAAAGCAATGAGAGCGGGATGATAAATGATGATTAAGGGAAGAAGATTAAGCGGCCGCTATAAGATTCTTGATATGATTGGCGGAGGAGGCATGGCAAATGTCTACCTTGCCCATGACATGATTCTGGATCGCGATGTTGCCGTGAAAGTGCTTCGGATGGACTTTGCCGAAGATGAAGAATTTATTCGCCGTTTTCATCGTGAAGCCCAGTCTGCTACCAGCTTAGCCCACCCGAACATCGTCAATATCTATGATGTTGGCGAGGAGGATTCAATCTATTATATTGTGATGGAATATGTAGATGGACAAACCTTAAAGCAATACATACAGCAAAACAGCCCGATTCGTATAGATGATGCGCTGGAAATTATGAAACAGCTGACCTCTGCCATATCTCATGCACATCAAAACCATATTATACACCGGGATATTAAACCGCATAATATTTTGATAGATAGGCATGGTAATGTTAAGATTACTGATTTTGGAATTGCCATGGCATTAAGTGCAACCAGTATAACCCAGACCAATTCTGTGTTAGGCTCTGTTCATTATCTTTCTCCGGAACAGGCCAGGGGGGGAATGGCCAACAGAAAATCTGATATCTATTCCCTTGGCATTGTTATGTTTGAGCTTTTAACAGGCAGGCTTCCGTTCTCAGGTGAATCCGCTGTATCAATAGCTCTCAAACATCTGCAGTCAGAGACGCCTTCCCTTAAGAGGTGGAATCCCTCCATACCGCAAAGTGTTGAAAATATCGTTTTAAAAGCGACAGCTAAAGATCCTTTTCACAGGTATGATTCCGTTGAAGAAATGGAAGAGGATATCAGAACAGCTCTTGAACCCGAAAGGCTTCATGAAGAAAAGTTTATGGTCCCGATTGACGATGATGCTACAAAGGCTATCCCTGTTATTACAGATGACCGCCCATATCAAAGCATGGACGAAACACTTGTGCATGCAAAGGATCCAAAGGGAGACACGCAGCCTGTGGCAAAACCTCTCCCTGAAAAGAAGAAGAAGGAAAAAAAGAAGAAAAAGAAAAAAAAGAAATGGCCAATTATTCTAGTGTCAGTCTTTTTGTTTATGGCTGTATTAGGCGTGCTGGCCATAACTGTGTTCCCCGATCTTATTGAGCCAAAGGATGTCCAGGTTCCTGATGTGTCCGGTAAAGAGGTGGAAGATGCAGTAGCAGAGCTTATTGCCGCAGGGTTTACGGTTAGGGATACAAAGCCGATAAGTGACCCTGATGTGGAAGAAGGTCTGGTGGTTAAAACCGATCCGAAAGCAGGCAGAACCGTCAAAGAAGGAACTTCCATTGATATCTATGAAAGCACTGGCAAAGAAAAATTTGAATTAGCCGATTACCAGGGAAGGCAATATGATGATGTAGTCCGATTGCTTGAAAGCAAAAATTTTAAAAGCATTGAAAAAACAGAAGAAAATAATGAGAGTGAGCCACCTGGGACCATCCTGGACCAAAACTTCTCAGAAGGCGACCTTGTCGTTCCTGATGATACGGAATTGATTTTCACTGTAAGCAAAGGCCCTGCGCCAATTGCCTTAAAAGATCTGCGCGGTTATAACGAAAAGGGTCTGCAGGAGTATGAAGAATCGTCCGGATTGAAAGTAGAGTATGGTGAAGAAGAATATCATGAGGAAGTCCCTGAAGGACTAGTCATCAAACAGGACCCGGCACCAGGCACAAACCTGACAAGGGGACAGAAAGTGACAGTGATTCTTTCAAAAGGGAAAAAAGAACTTCTTCCTAAAACTGAAAATATTGAGATCAGCGTTCCATATGAGCCTGCAGCCGAAGGTGAGCCAAATGAAGTTCAGATTATAATCAAGGATATGAATAATCCTGGCTCTGAACCAGTTCATACGGAGCTGATTTATGAAGATACTGTAATACCAATTGATATTACGATTGCTCCTGGACAGAATGCTACTTATAAGGTTCTGCGGGATGGACAGGTTTTTGAGGAAAAGGAAATCCCTTATCCGGAAGAAGAATCATAAGCAAGGAGTGTTGCTATGCCTGAGGGCAAAATTATTAAAGCCTTAGCCGGGTTTTATTATGTTTTAAGCGGAAATGAAACCATTCAGTGCCGAGGCCGCGGAGTTTTCCGGAAAAATAAGGTTAACCCGCTAGTCGGTGATGAAGTTGTGTTTCAGGCAGAAAGTATTACAGAAGGATACATCTTAGAGGTAAAAGAACGGAAAAATGAGCTGATACGTCCCCCGATTGCAAATGTTGATCAGGCCATTCTTGTATTTTCAGCTGTTGAACCAGGCTTCAGCACCTCTTTATTAGATCGTTTCCTGGTGCTGGTTGAATTCAATTATATAAAGCCAATCATCTGCATTACTAAAATAGACCTGACAGACGAGGATGAGTATAAGGAAATTCAGCAATATGCATCAGATTACCGCAAAGCCGGCTATGATGTTTTGCTGACCTCCTCGGAAACAGAAGAAGGTGTTAAAGAATTAATGCCATATCTGGAAGGCGAGATATCCGTTTTTGCAGGACAGTCAGGTGTGGGGAAATCTTCTTTGTTAAATGTTTTAAGACCAGACTTGGAGCTGAAAACAAATGATATTTCTTCACATTTGGGCAGAGGAAAGCATACAACCAGGCATGTAGAGCTGATAGAGGTTGGAAAAGGGCTTGTTGCTGATACACCGGGATTCAGCTCCCTTGAATTTACAGATATCGAATTGGAAGATCTAAATTATTGCTTTCCAGAAATTCAGGAGAAAAGCGATCTATGCAAATTTAGAGGCTGTCTGCACATGGCAGAGCCGAAATGCGCTGTAAAGGCCGCCAGTGAAAACGGTGAAATTCCTTCCTATAGATATGAGCACTACAAAACCTTTCTGCAGGAAATAAAAGATAGAAAGCCGAGGTATTAATTCATGATAAAAATCGCACCTTCTATTTTATCGGCAGACTTTTCTAAATTGGGAGAAGAGATTAAAGATGTAGAGATCGGCGGCGCTGATTATATTCATGTTGATGTAATGGACGGCCATTTTGTACCTAATATTACAATTGGCCCTTTAATTGTTGATGCAATCCGTCCTGTAACAAAGCTGCCCCTGGATGTTCATTTGATGATAGAAAATCCAGATAACTACATTGAGGCATTTGCTAATGCGGGGGCAGATTATATCACTGTACATGCAGAAGCTTGCAAACACCTTCACAGAACAATTCATTTAATTAAATCTTTTGGCGTCAAGGCAGGTGTGGTTCTTAACCCGGCTACACCAGTTAATATGATAGAGCATGTTATTGATGATATTGATATGGTATTGCTTATGTCTGTTAATCCTGGTTTTGGAGGACAAAAATTCATCCATGGGGTTCTTCCTAAGATTGAGGCCGTTAAGAAAATGGCTGACGCAAAAGGTCTAAATATTGAAATTGAAGTGGACGGCGGAGTGAATGAAGAAACAGCACAATTGTGCATTGAAGCTGGAGCCAATGTGCTTGTTGCCGGGTCGGCAATTTATAATCAGAAAGACAGAGCCGGGGCGATTGCTGCTTTAAAAGGTTCAAAATAAAAAAGGGCCAGCTGGAATACAGCTGGCTTTTTATAATTTAAGATATGATAGGAGCAATGTGAAATGATTATAAATATTTTAGCTGGCGGCCCTGAGGATTTGCTGCCTGAACTGTCTTTGTTCAGTGTTGCTTGTGACTTCTGGATCGGAGTAGATAGAGGAGTGCTTACTCTTATTCAAAATGGCATACAGCCGAAAATGGCATTTGGCGATTTTGATTCTGTGTCAAATGAAGAACTATTAACTATTGAAGAAAATGTAAAAGAGCTGAACAGATTCATGCCGGAGAAAGACGAAACCGACATGGAGCTTGCCCTGAATTGGGCACTGGGCCAAAATCCTGAAAAAATCCGTTTGTTTGGCGCCACAGGGGGCCGGCTTGACCACTTATTTGCAAATATTCAGCTGTTAATAAAGCCTGTACTTGCAGAAAACTTTGTTCCTGTCGAAATTATTGACCAAAAAAATAAGATTTATATTAAGGGTCCAGGTGAATATAGCATAAAGCAAAATCCATATTTCAAATACATTTCTTTTGTCCCTATCACGATGGAAATTAAAGGCCTCACTTTAAGAAATTTCAAGTATCCGCTCACATATCGGACCGTCCCTGCAGGTTCTACTCTTTGTATCAGCAATGAACTTATTGATGATTGTGGTACTTTTTCTTTTACTGAAGGCATATTAATGGTTGTAAGAAGCAAGGATTAAGTGCCGGGCCAGTGCTGCCCTGCAAGGTTCTGGGAAGCTGGATATGAGTCTTGGCATGAATTGCTTTCTGATCATTTTTTTTTAATCATGAGTACTCATCTTTCATTATTTGAATAAGATGGTAAAGACGATTTAAGGACAGAATGGATGCGTAGATTGTGAGGAGGGACACGAGTAATGAGATTTTATACAATCAAACTTCCTAAATTTTTAGGGGGCATTGTGCGTGCCATGTTAGGGACCTTCAAAAAAGGGTAAACGCCCATAAATGAAAAAGAAAATAGCATCAAAAAACTGGGCACCTCTATGGGGTGCTTTTATTTTTTGACTGAATGGGGGAGAATGATAGTGGATTATAAAAAGGGAAAATAAAAAGGACATCCTAAAAGGATGTCCCTGAGCAGATTAAACGCGCTCAACTTTACCTGATTTAAGTGCTCTTGCAGAAACCCAAACACGTTTAGGTTTACCGTCTACAAGAATACGTACCTTTTGAAGGTTAGCACCCCAAGTACGCTTGTTAGCGTTCATTGCGTGAGAACGTGCGTTACCTGAAGTTGTTTTTTTACCAGTTACAACACATTTGCGTGGCATGTATGTTTCCCTCCTTACTAAAAGCATAAGCTGAAACTATTTTTCAATGCTTTCATTTGCAATAGTCAGATTCATCCATCTGAATTAATGTGGAATTCCTTTTCGGATTTCGACATTAAAAGATACTTTAATAATTTATCATACAACCCTTCTGATTGCAATAGTTTGCTTTCAAGAAAATTTCCTTGACATAGGGGCATGGAACATGAGCTATAATAGAGATGGGGAAGTATGACTTTCAATATTACAGCCCATATAGTAAAATATCATAAGGTATGCATAAAGCTTTGGAGTTAGTAACGCTGCCCAGCTGAAAAGGATGCATTAATCCTATAACAGCAAGCTTGCCTCCATATTACAATTAATGGGGAACGCCAGCGCTTCCGTTAAGCGGGAGTGCCTGAAGAAGCTTTTATTAAAAGCAATTTCCAAAGGGGGAACGAACCATGTCCATCGAATTAAAAACGAATTTCGGGCAAATTGATATCTCTAATGACGTAATTGCAACAATCGCAGGCGGAGCAGCAGTTGACTGCTACGGCATCGTAGGGATGGCCTCTAAAAATCAAATTAAAGATGGCCTTACAGATATACTTCGAAAAGAGAATTTTACTCGCGGTGTAATTGTCCGCCAGGAAGAAGATGAAGTACATATCGACATGTATATTATTGTAAGTTACGGAACGAAAATTTCCGAGGTTGCCCACAATGTGCAATCTAAAGTGAAATACACCCTTGATAAAACAGTTGGGCTAAGTACGGACTCGGTTAATATTTACGTTCAGGGAGTTCGTGTAACGAACCCGTAGTGAGGAGGAAAGACTTGTGTCAAAAAGAGATTTAGATGGGAAGCTTTTTGCCGAAATGGTCATACAAGGAGCGAACCATTTATCTGCTAATGCAAAATTAGTGGATGCGTTAAATGTTTTCCCTGTTCCTGATGGAGACACAGGAACAAATATGAATTTGTCAATGACTTCCGGTGCAAAGGAAGTAAAAGCTAATATTCAGGAACATATTGGTAAGGTGGGCTCTGCTCTTTCTAAAGGGTTGCTGATGGGGGCACGCGGGAACTCTGGAGTAATTCTCTCCCAGCTGTTCCGAGGGTTCTCAAAGCACATTGAACAGAAATCATCCATAAATGGCAAAGAGTTTGCTGATGCCTTGAATTCAGGTGTAGAGACTGCTTATAAAGCAGTGATGAAGCCTGTTGAAGGAACGATCTTAACCGTTGCGAAAGATTCCGCCAAAAAAGCGGTGCAGGCTGCAAAAAATGAAGATGATATCGTAGTGATTATGGAGGAAGTTTTAAAAGAAGCCCGGGCTTCTTTAAACCGTACTCCGGATCTTCTTCCAGTCTTAAAGGAGGTTGGGGTTGTAGACAGCGGCGGCCAGGGTCTTGTTTTTGTTTATGAAGGATTCCTTGCCGAGCTCAAGGGCGAAAAACTTCCTGATACACCAGCAGCCCTTCCAAAGATGGATGACCTGGTTAGCGCGGAACACCATAAAAATGTTCATAGTTTTATGAACACTGAAGATATTGAATTTGGTTATTGCACTGAGTTTATGGTAAAGTTCGAAGCTGAAAAGCTATCTGCCAATCCTTTTTCAGAAGACAAGTTCCGCCAGGACTTAAGCAAATATGGCGACTCACTTCTTGTGATTGCAGATGAACAGCTTGTTAAAGTACATATCCACTCTGAACAGCCTGGAGATTGCCTGACATACGGACAGCGCTATGGCAGTTTAGTCAATATGAAGATTGAAAACATGCGCCAGCAGCACACTAATTTGATCGAAGATGTCCCTACACCATTGGCAGCTGAAGCTAAGCCAAAGGAAAAGCAGGAGTACGGAATAGTGACAGTATCAATGGGCAGCGGTATTGCGGATCTTTTCCGAAGCATAGGTGCACATGCAGTCATTGAGGGCGGCCAGACGATGAATCCCAGTACGGAAGATATCGTAAAGGCCATCAAAGAAGTGAATGCCAAGAAAGTAATCATTTTGCCAAACAATAAGAATATCATCATGGCTGCACAGCAGGCTGCAGAAGTGACTGAAGAAGAAGCAGTGGTTGTTCCTTCCAAGACAGTTCCTCAGGGAATGGCAGCCCTGCTTGCTTTTAACCCAAGTGCCGGACTCGCGGAAAATGAAGAAGGAATGACAGGCGCCCTTCAGCATGTGAAGACTGGCCAAATTACATTTGCAGTCCGTGATACAAGCATCGATGGCCTTGAAATTGAAAAAGATGATTTCATGGGCATCGCAGATGGGAAAATTGTTGTCAAGAACAAGGATAGAGTGCAGGCTGCCAAAGATCTTCTCGATGGAATGATCGATGAAGACTCTGAGATCCTAACCGTATTAAAAGGTGAAGATGCGGCAGAAGAGGAAATGGAGGCACTTATCAGCTATATTGAAGATAAGTATGAAGATGTTGAAGTCGAAGTCCATGATGGCAAACAGCCGCTGTACTCTTTTATTTTCTCAATTGAATAACTAATAAACAAAGCGAGGGCCCAGCCTTCGCTTTTGCCATTTTAAACGTTTATATTTTAGCGAGCTTCGGAAAAATTTATTATTTGGTTAAAGATTACTTACTTGCCTATTTAAATGATAATGTGCTAGTTATAAAGCAGGCGCTGCATAAGCCTGCAGTTAAAAGTAATTGAGCAGGGAGGGGTGGCGGACTGCCTTGAGAAAATATATTTGGCAGCCGTTCAATAAACGTGAATCCAAATTATAATCAGTCTGTTACAGCTGTTAAAGGCATCGGAGAGGAAACAGCAGTATCACTTGCTGAAATGAACATAAATACTGTAAAAGATTTGCTTGAATATTTTCCATATAGATATGAGGATTACAGGCTCAAGGACCTGGAAGAGATTAAGCATGATGAAAGAGTAACTGTGGAAGGAAAGATCCACAGTGAACCTTCACTCGCCTATTATGGAAGGAAACGGTCCAGGCTGACTGTGAGAGTTCTTGCAGGCAGATATCTGATACAAGTGGTCATGTTTAATCAGCCATATATAAAGAACAAAATTACATTGAACGAAACTGTTACTGTGACAGGCAAATGGGACCAGCACCGCCAAATCATAACAGCCAATGAATTAAAAATAGGAAGTGCCTCCAATAACAAGGATTTTGAGCCGGTTTATGCGGTGAAAGGAAGTATCACTGTCAAGGGAATCAGACGTTTTATAAAACTGGCTTTCTCACAGTATGGGAATGAGATATCAGAAACTTTGCCTGAAAAATATCTTTTGAAATATAGGCTTTTGAATAGGCGGGATGCTATGAGATCGCTCCATTTTCCTGCCAATGATCAGGAACTTAAACAGGGAAGACGGCGCTTTGTTTATGAAGAATTCTTCTATTTTCAATTAAAAATGCAGGCACTAAGAAAGATTGAAAGAGAGCAGTCTAAAGGGATTGCGCAAGCTTATGATCTTTCGAGGCTTATAGAGTTTATAGACTCTCTGCCATTTGCCTTAACCAGTGCCCAGAAAAGGGTGGTTAATGAGATTCTGTCTGATATGAAATCGCCTTATCGGATGAACAGGCTATTACAGGGGGATGTTGGTTCCGGTAAAACGGCTGTTGCGGCGATCGCCCTATTTGCCAGCAGGACAGCAGATTTCCAGGGAGCATTAATGGTGCCGACCGAAATCCTTGCAGAGCAGCATGCGGAATCTTTAAAAACGATGCTTGAGCCATTTGGCTTACGATGTGAACTCCTGACAAGCTCCGTCAAGGGAAAGCGCAGAAGAGAAATTCTTCAGCATTTAAAGGATGGAGAAATTGATGTTCTTATAGGCACACATGCACTCATCCAGGAAGAAGTGGAATTTAATAAACTGGGGCTTGTTATTACTGATGAACAGCATAGATTTGGTGTCGGGCAGCGGCGCATCCTCAGGGAAAAAGGCGAGAGTCCGGATGTTCTGTTTATGACTGCCACGCCAATCCCGAGAACATTGGCCATTACTGTTTTTGGGGAAATGGATGTTTCCATCATAGATGAAATGCCGGCAGGGCGAAAAGCGATTGAAACTTATTGGGCAAAACCTGAAATGCTGGACAGAGTTCTTGGTTTTATGGAAAAGGAGCTTTCAGCAGGTCAGCAGGTATATGTGATCTGTCCCCTTATTGAGGAGTCAGATAAACTGGATGTTCAAAACGCTATAGATGTCCATGCAACATTGATGCATCATTTTCATGGCCGCTATGATGTCGGCCTCATGCACGGCAGGCTTCATCCAGATGAAAAGGAAAATGTTATGAAAGCTTTCAGCCGAAATGAAAAGCAGATTCTTGTTTCAACGACGGTTGTCGAGGTGGGTGTAAATGTTCCGAATGCAACGATGATGGTGATCTATGATGCGGAGCGCTTTGGACTTGCACAGCTTCATCAGTTGAGGGGCAGGGTAGGAAGAGGAGATAAACAATCTTATTGTGTGCTTCTGGCTGACCCGAAATCGGAAGTTGGAAAAGAACGCATGAAAATCATGACAGAAACCAATGATGGTTTTGCTCTAAGTGAAAAAGACCTTGAGCTGAGAGGTCCTGGAGACTTTTTCGGAAGAAAACAAAGCGGGCTTCCGGAATTTAAAGTCGCTGATATGGTCCATGATTACCGCGCGCTCGAAACCGCTAGAAACGATGCAGCTTCTCTTGTTGAATCACATGAATTTTGGCATTCAGATGAGTACCGGCCATTGAGAAATTATTTAAAGGAAACAGGAGTGCTGGAAGGGGAAAAACTGGACTAGGCACAAGGTAAACAAGCAGATTGCAGAAAAGTTCTTTCTTGCAATCTGCTTTTTTTGATTATATACTACTATTAGTACCTAGTCTTAATATCTCGGACGGTGGGATTTTTAATGAAAAGAAATAAAAAAGAACGCCAGAATTTATTAACGGACACAATAAAAGAAAATCCATTTGTCACGGACGAGGAACTTGCAGAAAAGTTCTCTGTCAGCGTCCAGACAATCAGGCTCGACCGCTTGGAATTATCTATTCCGGAATTGCGGGAGAGAATCAAGCATGTTGCTGAAAAAACTTTCGAGGATGAAGTCCGATCTTTACCCATAGAAGAAATAATCGGTGAAATAATAGATATAGAATTGGATAAAACGGCTATATCCATTTTCGATGTGAAAAATGAACATGTTTTCAAGCGGAATGGAATAGCCCGGGGTCATCACTTGTTTGCCCAGGCTAACTCACTGGCGGTTGCAGTAATAAATGATGAATTGGCATTGACAGCAAAAGCCAATATTCAATTTACAAGGCCAGTGCGATTAAGTGAACGTGTGATAGCAAAAGCCAAGGTTCTTACAATCGATATTGATAGCGGAAGGACGATTGTTGAAGTCAATAGCTTTGTAAATAATGAACAGGTATTTAAGGGCGAATTCGACATGTTCAGAAAAAAATAATCACTAAAGGATGAAACATCATGAAAATTTCCATAGACGCAATGGGGGGCGACAATGCCCCAAAGGAAATTGTCCTTGGCGCAATGAAAGCTGCCGCGGAGTTTAAGGATATACACATTACCCTTGTTGGCGATGAGTCAAAAATAAAGGAATACCTTACTTCAAACGAGCGTATTGAAATTTTACATACAGATGAAGTCATCTTGCCGGATGATGAACCAGTAAGGGCTGTGCGCAGAAAGAAAAATGCTTCAATGGTGCTTGCAGCACAGCTTGTCTCAGATGGTAAAGCGGATGCATGCATTTCTGCAGGAAACACGGGTGCTCTTATGGCTGCAGGCCTTTTTGTGGTAGGAAGGATAGAAGGCATTGAACGCCCGGCATTATCACCTACACTTCCAACGATAGGCGGGGAAGGGTTCCTTTTGCTGGATGTAGGTGCGAATGTAGACGCGAAACCTGAGCATCTTCTTCAATATGCGATTATGGGATCCATATATACAGAAAAGGTCCGGGGTGTCTCCAATCCGAGAGTGGGCCTTCTAAATATCGGAACTGAAGAGAAAAAAGGCAATGAGCTGGCGAAAAATACATTTGACCTTCTGAAGAATGCTGATATCCATTTTATCGGCAATGTGGAAGCGCGCGATTTGCTTGAAGGAGCTGCAGATGTTGTAGTGACAGATGGCTTTACCGGAAATATGGTGCTAAAGACAATTGAGGGTACTGCTCTATCTGTATTTAAAATGCTAAAAACAGCTCTGACCAGCAGCTTTAAAACGAAATTGGCAGCAGCTGCCTTAAAGCCTGACTTATACCAGCTTAAATCCAAGATGGATTATTCGGAATACGGCGGTGCTGGATTATTCGGATTAAAGGCGCCGGTTATTAAGGCTCATGGTTCCTCAGATGCAACAGCTTTATTCAGTGCAGTCAGACAGACCAGGAATATGGTAGAAAACAATGTCGCTCAAACGATTAAGGAAGCAGTTGAAAAAGAAGCAGAAAAATCAGCCATTAAATAAACTTATTTTACTTGGGGGGAAGCACGATGGGTAAAATCGCCTTTTTATTTCCTGGGCAGGGATCGCAGGCTGCAGGAATGGGAAAAGCACTAGCAGAACAGGATGAGAAAGTAAAATCATTTTTCGAGAGTGCTGATCAAAAACTTGGCTTTTCACTATCAGAACTTATTTTTGAAGGGCCTCAGGAAAAATTGACGCTAACAACAAATGCCCAGCCAGCTTTGTTGACTACTAGCATTGCTATCCTCGATTACTTTAAAAGGTCGGGCGTAGCACCTGATTTTGTGGCTGGCCACAGCCTTGGTGAATATACTGCACTCGTTGCATCGGAAGCTATATCCTTTGAGGACGGTGTTTATGCTGTCCGTAAAAGAGGAGAGTTCATGGAAGAAGCAGTTCCTAATGGCGAGGGAACAATGGCAGCGGTACTGGGACTTGACAGGGACAAGCTTACTGCAGTCACAGAAGAGGTATCTACAGGCGGCAATCCGGTTCAGCTCGCAAATTTAAACTGTCCTGGACAGATTGTGATTTCAGGTTCAAGGGCAGGTGTTGAACTAGCTTCTGCAAAGGCTAAAGAAGAAGGTGCCAAGCGTGTGCTTCCACTGGAAGTAAGCGGTCCATTCCATTCTGAATTAATGAAGCCTGCTGCGGAGAAGTTCAGGCAGATCCTGGACGAGATTGAAATCAAAGATGCATCTG
Organism: Bacillus sp. NTK034; assembly: GCF_017303275.1. GTDB lineage: Bacteria > Bacillota > Bacilli > Bacillales > Cytobacillaceae > Cytobacillus. The sequence continues at coordinate 666,174 of NZ_JAFKOJ010000001.1, forward strand.
TTCCTGTCATTGCAAATGTGACGGCTTCTGAAATGACTTCCGCTGCAGAAATAAAAAGCAGATTGATTGAACAGCTCTATTCTCCTGTACTCTGGGAGGATTCAATCCGCAAGATGATAGAGCTTGGAGTAGACACATTTATAGAAATAGGACCTGGAAAAGTACTGTCAGGATTAGTGAAAAAGGTAGATCGTTCCCTTAAAACGTATGCCGTTTCCGATGCTGAATCCTGCCAGACGGTTACAGAATCCTTGAAGGAGGAATTGAGATGAAGCTAGAGGGAAAAGCCGCTTTAGTAACGGGAGCTTCCCGCGGAATCGGAAGGGAAATCGCTTTGGGTCTTGCTAAGCAAGGTGCAGATATCGCGGTTAACTATTCCGGAAGTGAGGCAAGGGCGAACGAAGTAGTTGATGAAATAAAAGCATTAGGCAGAAATGCATTTGCTATCCAATGCGATGTATCCAGCAGTGATTCCGTGGCAAGCATGGTAAAAGAAACAGTAGACAAGTTTGGCAAGCTTGATATTCTGATTAATAATGCTGGGATTACGAAGGATAACCTGATTATGAGAATGAAGGAAGACGAATGGGATGATGTAATTAACATTAACCTGAAAGGTGTATTCCTTTGTACAAAAGCTGTTACAAGGCAGATGATGAAACAGCGCAGCGGGCGTATTATCAATATTTCTTCGATTGTTGGAGTAAGCGGCAATCCTGGTCAGGCTAATTATGTCGCCGCCAAATCAGGTGTTATTGGCCTGACAAAGACCTCTGCAAAGGAACTTGCATCAAGAGGCATAACGGTCAATGCCATTGCACCAGGTTTTATCACAACTGATATGACTGATAAGCTGAACGAGGATGTAAAAGAGCAGATGCTTAAGCAAATTCCATTGGCGCGTTTTGGCGACCCTGCAGATATTGCGAATGTGGCAGTGTTTCTTGCTTCCGAGGACAGCCGCTATATGACAGGGCAAACCCTTCATGTTGATGGCGGAATGGTCATGTAACTTGTAACAGGCTTGTAATGCAAAAAACTTTTATAAAACCTTTCAATTAAGTCTAAAAATAATCTATAATACTTGAGGGGAGGTGAACAAGCATGGCAGAAGTATTAGAACGTGTAACAAAGATCATCGTGGACCGTCTTGGTGTTGAAGAGTCTGAAGTTAAATTGGAAGCTTCTTTCAAAGATGATCTAGGTGCTGATTCCCTTGACGTAGTAGAATTAGTAATGGAATTAGAAGACGAGTTCGACATGGAGATTTCTGACGATGATGCTGAAAAAATCGCAACAGTCGGTGACGCTGTAAATTACATAAAAGCTAGCCAATAATCGTTAGTTGAACCACTCTGCAGTGAGGGTATGCCCCTCGCTGCAGCAATTTTTTATCGCAGTCTAACGGGCAGTAAGACTCCCGTTTCTAGACTTAGAGGAACTCAAAAACTAATAAGCGTGAGCCAAACTGCCCGTAATGGCCCGATTGGTTCAACTAACAATCATTGTGGAAAAGCACCCCACTGATTGAGTTTCAATTTATCAGCAGATGTTTACTGTCCGGTGTTACCTGTGGCATTGAAGGCAGCATGAGAAAAATCTGCAGCCCGGAAGCAGGTGGCTGTGGACAGTAAATATGTAAGGCAAAAGCTCCGTTGAATAACGGGGCTTTCTTCTGTGAAGATGGCTGTACCCAAATGAAACTAAAATTGCTTTGTAAATAGAAGTTTTTTTGCGTTTTTCATCTTTATTCCGTAAACTTAGGGAAGACCATTTAAGCTTTTTACTTATGCAGAATATTAATTTTTAGCAAGGTGGATGCATTATGCGCAGCAATAAGGATAAGGAAAGAAAATCATTTCGCGCAATCGAAAAACAATTTAAAGAATTCCAGACGGAAATCGGAATTCAATTTGAAAATGAAAAATTATTAAAACAGGCTTTTACCCATTCATCTTATGTGAATGAGCATCGGAGAAAACCCTATGAAGACAATGAAAGGCTGGAATTTTTGGGTGACGCTGTCCTGGAACTGACTGTTTCAAAGTTCCTTTACCTAAAATATCCTATGATGAGCGAGGGGGAATTAACAAAGCTGAGGGCCGCGGTTGTCTGCGAACCCTCCCTGGTCTCATTTGCCCACGAATTGTCATTCGGCAGCCTTGTACTGCTTGGAAAAGGGGAGGAAATGACAGGGGGAAGAACCCGTCCTGCCCTGCTTGCAGACGTATTTGAAGCCTTTATAGGTGCACTATACCTGGATAAAGGATTAGATACGGTTGTCGGTTTTTTGGAAAAAGTTGTTTTTCCAAAGATTGATTCAGGTGCTTTTTCGCATGTGATGGATTTCAAGAGCCAGCTGCAGGAACTTGTTCAGCGGGATGGTGCAGGTGCAATTGAATATAAAATCCTTCAGGAAAAAGGGCCTGCTCACAATCGTGAATTTGTTTCCACTGTTTCCCTAAATGGCAGGGAGCTTGGGACAGGCACTGGCCGATCAAAGAAAGAAGCAGAACAGCATGCAGCCCAAATGGCCCTTGAAGTATTGAAGAATCATATCAAGTGACATCAAAGAATAGAAACTTGGAGGAGACAGAGGGGGAGCAGGGTTGTTTTTAAAAAGGCTTGATGTTATTGGATTTAAGTCATTTGCTGAGCGGATTACGGTTGATTTTGTTCCTGGCGTCACGGCAGTTGTAGGTCCAAATGGAAGCGGAAAAAGCAATATAACAGATGCCATACGCTGGGTATTGGGTGAACAATCAGCTAAGTCCCTTCGCGGCGCGAAAATGGAGGATGTCATATTTGCGGGCAGTGATTCCCGGAGAGCGCAGAATTTTGCTGAGGTGACACTGACCCTTGATAACGGCGATCAGGGTCTGCCGATCGAGTACAGCGAGGTCAGTGTTACAAGAAGGGTCTACCGATCTGGAGACAGTGAATACCTAATCAATAAGCAAACATGCAGATTAAAAGATATCGTAGATTTATTTATGGATTCAGGCCTTGGCAGGGAAGCTTTTTCAATAATAAGCCAGGGCAGGGTAGAGGAAATTCTAAACAGCAAAGCTGAAGAACGCCGGACGATATTCGAAGAAGCGGCTGGTGTGCTTAAATATAAGACAAGAAAGAAAAAAGCGGAAGGCAAACTTTCTGAAACCCAGGATAATTTAAACAGGGTGAATGATATTCTTCATGAACTGGAAAGCCAGGTAGAGCCTTTGAAAATTCAGGCTTCGATTGCGAAAGATTATCTGCAGCAGAAGGAAGAGCTTGAGAAAATAGAAGTTGCCCTTACAGTCTATGAGATAGAAGACCTGCATTCAAAATGGGAGCAGCTTTCACGTCAGCTTGAACGGCATACAGAAGATGAAATGAAGCTATCGGCAGTTATTCAGAACAAAGAAGCCAAAATGGAAGAGTTAAAGGATCATATTGCTGCAATCGATGAATCAGTAAATGATTTACAGGACGTACTCCTTCATGCCAGTGAAGAGCTTGAAAAACTGGAAGGCAGAAAAGAAGTCCTAAAAGAGCGAAAAAAAAATGCCAGCCAGAATAAAGACCAGCTTCATCGAAATATGGAAGAACTTTCTTCGAAGATAACTGAGTTAAAAGAGCAAGAAGAAAAGCAGTTGACTCTCAAAGGAAAAGTAAAGGCAGAAGCAGTTAAACTTCAGAAAGCATTAAAGGAAAAGCAGGATCAGCTCAAACTCTTCAGTGAAAATACGGAAGAGAAAATTGAATCGCTGAAAAGTGATTATATTGAAGTGCTGAATAGCCAGGCGGCTTCAAGAAACGAACTGCAGAATATTGAACAGCAGCTCAGCCAGCAGGGTCAGCGCAGTTCTAAGCTTGAGATGGATAACGAAAAGTATATTGCCGACCGCAAGAAAAACGAAGAGAAAAAGCAAAAGATACAATCAGAACTTGAAAGCCTGCAAAAAGAAATAGAGAGTCAGGTACATGTGTTCCGCAATGAAGACCGCAAGCTTGAATCATTAAAGAATAATTATCAAAAGCAGGAAAAAACATTGTATCAGGCTTATCAGTATTTGCAGCAGGCAAAATCCAGGCAGGAAATGCTTGAAGAAATGGAAGAAGACTTTTCGGGCTTTTTCCAAGGTGTAAAGGAAGTATTGAAAGCAAGGGGCAGCAAGCTGCAGGGAATTGAAGGAGCCGTAGCGGAATTAATTCAGGTGCCAAAAGAGTACGAAACGGCGATTGAAACGGCTCTTGGCGGTTCCATGCAGCATATCATCGTACAAAATGAGCAGGATGGGAGAAGTGCCATCCAATTCCTGAAAAAGAATTCATACGGAAGAGCAACTTTCCTGCCGTTAAGTGTAGTGAAGGGGAAAAGGCTTAATACCGGGCAACTGCAATCGGTTCAAGCCCATCCCGCCTTTATTGGTGAAGCTGCTTCGCTGATCCAGTTTGAAGGAAGGCATCAGTCCGCTATTGAAAACCTGCTTGGCAATGTTGTTATTGCCCGTGACCTTAAGGGAGCCAATGAACTGGCGAAGCTTCTTCAATACCGTGTGAGACTCGTTACTATTGATGGAGATGTGGTTAATCCCGGCGGGTCCATGACGGGAGGAGCCATGAAACAGAAAAGCACTTCTATTCTTTCACGCAAAGGTGAACTTGAAGAGCTGAAATCACGAATTGTGGACATGGAATCCAAAACAGCTAACCTCGAAAAACAAGTGAAACTGCAAAAAAGCGAAATTCAAAAACAGGAAACACGCATTGAACAGCTTAGAAAAACAGGTGAAGAGCTTCGTTTGATGGAACAGAGGGTAAAAGGAGAGCTTCTGGAAGTAGAGTTTGAGGAGAAAAGCATTAATGAGCGCTTATCTCTTTATGATATGGACAAAGCACAGTTTTCGGAAGATAGAGAAAGACTGCTGAACAGAAAGAGTGAGCTTGCAGATCTATTGGAGCAGCAGCAAAAACAAATAGCTGATCTTGATAATGAGATTAAAGCATTAACAGAAAGAAAAAACACCCAGCAGACTTCAAAGGAAACTGTTGTATCTGAAATAAATGAGCTGAAAATCGGCTTTGCTTCCAAAAATGAACAGCTGAATCATGCTGAGGACAAACTAGCCGCACTAATTTCTGAGCTTGCTGTTAACAGGGATAAGCTGAAGACAGTAAAAGAGGATTTAGAACTGCTATCATCCGAAATGACGAATAGCTCTTCAGGTGAGCAGCATCTGGAAGAGGCAGCACAGCAAAAATTAAAGGAAAAGAATGAAACGCTTGAATTAATTGCTTCAAGAAGGGATGAGCGCTTAAAGCTCCAAACATCCTTAGAGGAACTGGAACTTGAGGCAAAAGAATTAAAACGCCAGCATAAAGGCCTGGTAGAAGTTTTGAAAGATGAGGAAGTTAAGCAGAACCGGCTTGATGTTGAGCTGGAAAATAGGCTGAATCATTTAAGGGAAGAATATCTGCTGTCTTTTGAAGGTGCTAAAGAGGAATATCCGCTGGATATTGAGATTGATGAAGCGCGAAAAAAAGTAAAACTCATAAAGCTGGCAATCGAAGAGCTTGGGGCTGTGAACCTTGGGGCAATCGAAGAATATGACAGAGTATCTGAACGATATGAATTCCTGCTTGAACAAAAAACAGACCTTCAGGAAGCAAAAGATACGTTATTCCAGGTTATCGATGAAATGGATGTTGAAATGAAAAGGCGATTTGAAGAAACGTTCGAAGGGATCCGTTTTCATTTTGAGTCGGTTTTCCAATCTTTATTCGGCGGCGGCAGAGCCGATTTACGCTTGACCCAGCCTGATGATTTATTGAATACAGGTGTGGAAATTGTCGCACAGCCTCCAGGCAAGAAACTGCAGAACCTCGGATTATTATCGGGAGGAGAAAGGGCGCTTACTGCAATTGCATTGCTGTTTTCCATTTTGAAAGTACGTCCTGTTCCATTCTGTATCCTTGATGAAGTAGAGGCAGCCTTGGATGAAGCAAACGTGCAAAGGTTCAGCAAATACTTAAAGAGATACAGCGACGAAACCCAGTTCATCGTTATCACCCACAGAAAAGGAACAATGGAAGAAGCGGATGTCCTTTACGGTGTAACCATGCAGGAATCCGGTGTTTCCAAACTGGTATCTGTACGTCTGGAAGAAACCAGGGAACTAATTACTCAATAGCAGCTTTAATGCGGGACAGCTTATAACACTGTTCCGCACCTATACATATTGCTTTTAAAAGGAAGTGAAAACATGAGTTTCTTTAAAAAACTAAAAGAAAAAATCACACAGCAGACAGATAGTGTTACTGAAAAATTTAAGGACGGATTAACCAAAACGCGCGATAATTTTTCAAATAAGGTAAATGACCTTGTTTCAAGGTATCGTAAAGTGGATGAGGAATTCTTTGAGGAACTGGAAGAAATCTTAATTGGGGCGGATGTTGGATTCGACACTGTCATGGAATTGGTTGAAGAGCTGAGAAGGGAAGTAAAGCGCAAGAATATTCAGGATCCTCGCGATGTGCAGGCTGTCATCTCAGAAAAGCTTGTAGAAATTTATGACAGCGCAGGCGAAACCTCCACAGAATTAAATATTCAGTCTGAGGGACTAACTGTTATCCTGTTTGTTGGTGTTAACGGAGTCGGAAAAACGACGACGATAGGAAAACTTGCCCATAAATTCAAAAATGAAGGGAAAAATGTCCTGCTTGCAGCAGGCGATACCTTCCGTGCGGGAGCGATTGAACAGCTTGAGGTGTGGGGCGAACGTGTCGGCGTTGATGTTATTAAGCAGGGAGCTGGCTCTGACCCTGCAGCTGTCATGTATGATGCCGTTCAATCTGCAAAGTCGCGCAAAGCTGATATATTAATCTGTGACACTGCGGGACGTCTGCAGAACAAAGTCAATCTGATGAAAGAATTGGAGAAAGTGAAGCGTGTAATTGAAAGGGAAGTACCTGGTGCCCCGCATGAGGTATTGCTTGTTCTGGACGCTACAACTGGACAAAATGCCATGATTCAGGCTAAGACCTTCAAGGAAGCCACTGATGTTTCTGGTATTGTTCTTACAAAGCTGGATGGAACTGCAAAGGGAGGCATCGTTCTTGCAATCAGAAATGAACTTGAAATCCCGGTGAAATTTGTAGGTTTAGGAGAAAAAATGGATGACCTGCAGGAATTCAATGCAGAACAATATGTCTATGGGCTCTTTGCCGACATAGTCGAAAAAGAAGTAGAAGAAGAGGAACAATAAGAATAGAAAAACAGCCGGAGAGCGAGTTCTCCGGCTGTTTTTCTATCGAAAATGATATATATTTCAATTTAATAAATAGTTTGAAATTTATATTTTTTGTGTAAAATTACACTATACTGATAAATTTATTTCAAATGAGGTCCTGTAAACGAATTAAATAATTATCCACAGGAACTTTTTGTCAGTAAGCTGCGTCTATACTATGGAAGAAGTCATCAGGCTGTAATAAATTGTAGTTTTAAAGACTGCCTATAAAAAAACAAAAGGCTGATACTTACGATTTTTAATGGGGGAGATTGGGTTGTACAGAAAATTAAAAGTGATCATTATGGCTTTATTCTGCTTTGTGTTAATGATTTATCCATTCCAATCAGCAGAAGCTGCCAGCACAGACATCAAAGTTTCTCTAGATGAGGGCTTTGGCGGAAAAGTGAAAAGAGGAGAGGGGTTTCCTCTGCGGATTAAGATGGAAAATACAGGAGAGGCATTTAGCGGGGATTTGCTGATAAGTTACCATCCATCTTACAATACGAGCGGTGCGGTTACTGTAAAAGTAGAGCTTCCTGCCGGAACAGCTAAGGAATACCTGGTTTCCATCCCTGGCATGACAGAGGACCACCCTTCCATGTATCAGAACATTCCATTGCTGACTCTTTATGAAGGAGATTGGAAAGATAGAAAAAAGGTTAGTTTTAAAGGCGAAAATACATTAAAGCCGAAATTTATAGATATGGCAACTGAAGTAATTGGTGTTCTCAGTGAAAACTATGACCGTGTAAAAGAATTGAGGACACTTCCTTCAAAAACGATGATTGAACTCAATAAGGAAGATTTGCCGGATGAAGCGACAGGATTGGAAACACTCGATTATTTGCTGATTGATGAATACAAGATTTCCCAGCTTAGTGACAAACAGCAATCTGCTATAAGGGAATGGGTCTACAACGGTGGAGCATTGATTGCCGGAGGCGGACCTGATGCAAGTGGTGCCTATGGAGAGCTATATTCATTGCTGCCAATGAAATCTCAAAACGAATCCGCTGGTGCAGTGAAATTCCTGCAGGCGGCAAAGGGAGAGGAGCTGGATTTTAAAGAGCTCAACTTCTATACTGGTCCAGTTGATACGGGTACGGAAGTTATCGCGGAAAGCGGAGATCTTCCAGCAGCGGTGAAAAAGGAGTATGGAAGCGGGACGGTCCTGCAGACAGCTTTTTCACTTGGAGATGAGCCTTTATCTTCATGGCAGGGATACGACACATGGTTTGCCGACTTTATTAAACAGTCATCAGGTGCGGCCATTGGATCCAGCCCATATTCTCAGGATTACCTGGACCAGCTTTATTGGGAATTTGCAGAAGTGAATGAATTCTTCCCTGCATCCAATTTTTCTATAGGGCAGCTTATTGGGCTTTTTGCCGGTTATATTATTCTGATAGTGCCTGTTCTTTATTTTGTCTTAAGAAAGCTTGATAAGCGGGAGCATTCCTGGTGGATCATTCCTTCCATCGCCATATTAATGGGGACAGCTGTCTTTGGAATGGGAGCAAAAGACAGAATTTCTCAGCCTCAGCTGAACCAGATGGGGATCTATAAAGTGAATAACAATCTGCTTACCGGATATCAGGCTTCAACCCTGCTTTCAAATAAAAGCGGTGAATATATCCTCTCAATGCCCAAAGGTGAATTTAATGCAGTGGTTTATTCAAACAATTCCACTTCATCAGATCCCTTTAGAAGCGGAATTATGGCTGAAAAGGTAAAAAACAATGAGATTATTTTCCCTGAGGTAGAATATTGGTCATCCAAAACAATATACGGAAAGGCCAAGACCGAGATCAATGGGAAGTTTAAAGCGGACCTCACCCTTAAGGAAAAAAGATTAACTGGAACAATCAAAAACGAAAGTGAGTATGATTTTGAAGAATTATATATATGGTCAGGCAATGAAGCGATCAAATTAGGGCCAATCAAGAAAGATGAGACAATTAAAGTGGATAAAACCACAAAACAATCCCTGCTGAGCAGACCATATGGAGGAACTTTTAATGGCGCATACCCTGCCAATGGTCAAAATGATATAAATAGGTTAAGAAGAGAAAAGCTGGAATATGCATCCACTACATTTCTGCTTGGGGATGTTGCTCAGCCAGTCATTGCGGGAATCACAAAAGAATCAATTATTGATGTAGCCATGAGAGGGAAAAAGGAAAAACAGAATAACACAAATATGATCCTTCAGCCATTTGAGGCCATAAATGAGTTCTCCGGAGCCTTTACACTGAAAGATGGAATGATGGCAGCTGATTGGAATGTGATTCAGGGCCAGATTTATGAAAAAGGCATGGGCAGCACGAATGCAGAAATGATGCTTGAAGACGGAGAATATGAATATATTCTCAGCCTCCCGAAGCAGCTGAAAGAGAAAACATATAGATTAGAAGAAATATCGGTAAGGATCAATAGCCAAAACGTACAGTATTCAATAAAAAACCAAAAGACAGGTGAGTGGCTGCCGATTGAATCGGATCAAAGGAGCGTAAAGCTGACAAGTAAAGATGACTTAACCCAGTTCGTTTCGAAAGAAGGCCGTTTTATTATGAAGCTGAATAAATCAGCTCAGGGTGATCCATTCGTTCAATTGCCTGCTATTACGATCAAAGGGGAGGTGGCGAAATGATCGAAATTATGGATTTATCAAAAAGATACGGAAAATTTACAGCACTTGATTCTTTAAATTTAAATATAGAAAAAGGCAGTGTATTTGGTTTTGTCGGACAGAATGGTGCAGGAAAATCCACAACCTTCTCCATTTTGGCAACCTTACTTGCTCCCACTTCGGGCTCTGCTTACGTAAACGGGTATGATGTTCAAAAGGATTCAAAGCTCGTGAGGAAGCAGATAGGCTATATGCCGGATTTCTTCGGGGTTTATGACCAGCTTAAGGCTGATGAATATCTGCACTTCTACGGTGCGAGTTACGGAATACCATTTGCAGAACGTGAGAAGCTGATACCGCAGCTTCTCGACCTTGTCAACTTGTCAAATAAAAGAGAATCATATGTAGACCTATTATCAAGAGGCATGAAGCAGCGCCTCTGCCTGGCCAGGTGCCTTATCCATGATCCTGAAGTGCTGATTCTGGATGAACCTGCATCAGGACTTGACCCAAGAGCTAGGGTTGAAATGAGGGAAATATTAAAAGAATTGAAAAGCATGGGCAAAACTATTTTAATCTCTTCACATATTCTGCCTGAACTTGCAGAAATGTGCGATACCATAGGCATTATTGACCAGGGAAAACTGGTGGCTCAGGGGTCTGTTGCTGATATTCAGTCACAGCTAAGGGGAGAAAGGCTGATCATTGTAAAAGTTCATGGAAGCTCGGAAAAGGCCGTCTCTTTCTTTGAGGATGATCCTAATATATTTAAATTGGCTTTACTGGAGGACGGAGCATCGTTTCAGTTTATTTATAAAGGGACAGCTGAAGAACAAACAGATCTGCTGAAAAGAGCCATTTTAAATAATTTAGCGATCACCAGCTTTGCTGAAGCAGAAACGGATCTGGAAGATGTCTTTATGGAAATTACAAAGGGAGTTGAGCTGACATGAAGAATTTAGTCGTAAATCCTGTTCTGAATAAAGAGTTTAAGCTCCGCTTCCGCAGCTTTAAAAGCTACCTTGGGGTACTCTTTTACCTCCTGGCATTAGGCCTGATCATTGTTGGATTTATCTTTATAGAATCATTGTCAAATAACATGCAGGGCTTTTTTAAACCTGATCAGAGCCGGACAATGTTTATGGTCCTATCAATATTGCAGCTTGGCTTGATTCTGTTTATTACTCCCGGTTTAACAGCAGGGGTTATCAGCAGTGAAAGAGAGAGGCAGACCTTAAATATCATGCTTACAACGACCCAAAGCTCTTCTAGCATTATTTTGAGCAAGCTGATTTCTTCCATTTCATATTTGATTTTGCTTATTGCGGCAAGTTTGCCTCTTTATAGCTTTGTGTTTTTATTTGGAGGTATTTCCCCAGGTCAGCTGCTTACGACAATGGGATTTTATTTATTTACCATCCTGGTTTATGGAAGTCTCGGGATATTATTTTCAACGCTCATTAGAAAAACAATTGTCTCGATGGTTACCACCTATGGGGTTACTTTATTCCTAGCTGGAGGAACGGCATTCCTGACTTTGATTTTTATGCAATTAACCAATGCATATGGCTATACAGGGACTCAGCCAACAAATCCTCTTGCATACTTCCCGGCTATGCTTAACCCGGTCATTATTCTAATGAGCACATTTGAGCCGGAAATGACCAATGAAATTGCCAGATCAACTGGCATTGAATTTCCTTTATGGATTTCATACTTAATATCGTACACTTTGATTTTCATTGGAGCAATTCTGCTGAGCATAAAAAAACTCCGTCCCAATATGAAAAAGGGCTAGTATTTATTCGGGCAAATCCCTGGAGACGGGATTGCCCGTAAATTTTAATAAGGGAATGATATCGGTGGAAAACCGCAATCAATATCTTAGACTTTTAAAACCGGTAAAAAGACAGCTCCTATTTCAGCTGTTCGTTAAGGAATTCCAGGTGTTCCTTTTATCAGCGGCTGTCTTAGCCTTTTTACTTATGATAGCAGCAAGATTTTTTGTTATCCCATTTCTGCAATACTATCTCCTGATGATTTTATTTCTGTCTGCTCTTTATGCAGCTTTTCGAATTTGGAAGAAGCGTCCTGGCATGATCCAGGCTGCATCATTGTATAACACATTTGTAGCGGAAGACAGGGTCATTACAGCCCATTCTTTCCTTCATGATGATGGCATTCTTGCAAGATTGCAGCTGGCAGATGCAGTAAAGCATATGAAAAAGGTGCACCATCATGTTTTAGGCAGGAAGAAGAATCTCCTTCTTCCCAAACCTTTTTTAATGTTTGTGGCTTTTCTTGGTCTTGCAGTCCTCTTATACATGGTTCCAGGTGAGAAAATGGAATTGGCTTTAAAACAGGAAAAAGAAATCAAGATTGTTGAAAAAGCAATAGAAGAACTAGAGAAAAAAGCTGATAAGGAAAAAAATCCTAAAGTGAAAAAAGCATTAGAGGAAGCAAAAGACAAGATTGCAGAAAAAAAGTCAGCTGATGAAGCTTTGAAGGAATTAGCGAAACAAACAAAAAGCTTGGAGTTAAAAGCAATGAAAGAAAAAGAAAGATCAATAGCCCTCGAAAACATGAAAAACAATCTTGATAAGAGCGGGTTAGAACAATTAAGCCGGAAGCTGAAAGAAAAAGATTTGGCTTCCTTCAGGGAAGAGTTGTCAAAGCTTGATAAGCAGAGGACGGAACTGGATGAAGATCAAAGAAAGGCTTTGAAGGAGATTACTGGCAGTGATTCGCAGTTGTCTGAAGAAGAGCTCTCAAGTCTCCTGTATCAGCTCGAAAAGGCATTGCAATCAGAAGAGCTTTTAAAACAGCTGGCTGCAGCACAAGAAGCCCTGCAGAGCTCAGGTGTTTCATTACAGCAGCAAATGGCTTCGAATGGAATGCCGCCTAACCAGCTCGCGTTTTCACAGCCTGGCCAGACAGGCAGTTCAGGAAACGCTTCAAATACGTCTCAGCAGGGGCAGCAGAATAATTCAAATCAGCAAAATAATCCAAATCAAGCTGGCAATAGCACAAACAGTGGCAATGGCAGCGGAGCGGGTTCAGGCAGCGGCTCAGGCAATGGATCCGGCTCAGGCAATGGTTCGGGTTCTGGTACCGGATCTGGATCTGGTACCGGGGCAGGCTCAGGGAATGGGTCAGGCAGCGGTCTTGGAGGAGGTGCCGGGCTCGGACAGGGAGCCAGGGATCTGCTCACCATTCCATCTGGCATGGAAGGGAAGACGAATATTGAAAATGACAACGGCAGCCTTGGACAGGGGAGTACAGGACAGCAGTTTGAAGGGGAAGGTCCTGTCTTAAAAGGGAATATCAGACCGTACAGTGAAGTGTTTGGGAATTATGAAAAGGCATACAGGCAAAGTACGGACCGGTACAAGCTTCCGGCTGATTTAGAGGAAATCGTTAAAAGTTATTTTACTAGTATAGATCCTGACAAGGAGTGAATGCAATGTCGGTAATACAGGAAAAAGAACAGCAATTCGCACAAGCAACAGCTATTATTGCAAGAGTAAAAGATGAAATTCAATCATTTATAGTCGGCCAGGAAGAAGTGGTCGAACATGTACTATGGAGCATATTCTCAGGAGGGCATGTTTTGCTTGAAGGATTGCCAGGACTTGGTAAAACTATGCTGATTAAAACCATTGCTGAAGTACTTGATCTTAAATTTTCACGCATTCAATTCACCCCTGATATTATGCCATCCGATATAACTGGAACCATGCTGCTTCAGCCTGATGAAGCCGGCAGGCAAACATTCAGTTTTCATAAAGGGCCCATTTTCGCCAACATCATCCTGGCAGATGAAATTAACAGGGCAACACCAAAAACACAAAGTGCCCTGCTCGAGGCAATGGGAGAAAAAACGGTCACGATTATGGGCGAAACCAAAAAGATGGAAAAGCCATTTTTTGTACTTGCAACTCAAAACCCGATTGATATGGAAGGGACTTATCCCTTGCCGGAAGCACAAACGGACCGGTTTTTATGCAAGGTGAATGTTGTGTATCCGACGAAAGAAGAATTAAAAGAAATTGCCAGGAGGACTACGGGGACGCAAAAAATCCATTTAAATAAAGCTGCCGGATTGAAGGATGTCATTGCTCTTCAGGAGCTTTCGAGAGAAATTCTCCTATCAGATGAAATCCTGGATTATGCCGTTTGGATGGTCACTGCCACGCACCCGGATTCAGAGGGGGCACCAGAAACAGTGAAAAAGCACGTCCAATATGGGAGCGGTCCACGCGGCCTTCAGAGTCTGATAAGTATGGCAAAAGCAAGAGCCATGTGCTCCGGACGATTCCATGTATCAATAGGGGACATTAAAAACGTTGCCTATCCGGTTTTGCGGCATCGTCTTATTTTGAACTTTGAGGGAGAAGCAGCGGGTATTTCAGCGGATTCAATTATTGAAGCTTTGTTAAACGAAACTTCCTGGGGAACTAAGAGCTGATGAACAGCCATCATGCTCTTCTTGGAAAGCTTCAAAAACGAAAGATTGCTGCAAAGACAAGGAAAAGAGGATTTCATTCAGGGTCCAGGAAATCCCATAAATTCGGATCTTCCATGGAATTCTCTGATTTCAGGGCCTATCAGCCTGGTGACGATATTCGGCAAATAGATTGGAATGTCTATGGCAGAACACAAAAACATTATATCAAGCGCTTCCTGGATGAGCAGGAGCTTTCTATTGCAGTTTACCTGGATGCAACGTCTTCAATGACAAAAATCCAGCAGAAATGGGAATATGCCAAAGCGCTGGCATCAGCTTTAAGCTTTATGGTGCTTTCAAGTGAAGACCGGCTTTTCTTTTCAGCAGTTTCTTCTGCAGGCGTACAGCCTATTAAAGGGAAAGGCTCTGTTTACAGCAGGCGAACGTTCATGGAAATCCAAAAAATTGAACCTGCAGCTCAGTCCACAAACTTTCTGGGCTGTCTGAACGAAACTCTTTCTAAATATCAGCAGCTTGCTGTAATAATAGCGGATGGCTTTGAGCCCCTTCAGGATTGGGAAAGCCTTTTTAGGAAGCTCAGGGGGTTAAAACAGGAGTTCTGGCTATTTCAGGTGCAGGCAGATGAAGAGCTTACTCCTGCATATTCTGGAGATATAAAGTTGATTGATAGTGAAATAGGGACTGCTGTAAATGTCAGCATGAGCCCTTCCATATTAGCTGAATATGAAAAGCGCCTAAAAGAACATAATGAACAGCTTGAGATTTTATGCAAACGGTATGGCGGCCAGTATATCTTTGCTCCGGAAACAAGAGATCTTCAGTCCGTTCTTTTCAGGGATCTGTATGCGAAGGGGCTGGTCAGGTGAGGACACAATGCAATTCTTAAATCCTATCTATTTTGTATTAGCCATTTTCATAGGGGCAGTTATCTTATTTTATTTCTTTCGGAAGCAGTACACTGAAAAGACCGTTTCATCCAATCTGCTCTGGGAGCAGGTGCTGAACGAATGGCAGGCTTCCCCTTGGCTGAAAAATCTTCAGCAGAATCTATTATTTTGGCTGCAATTATTGGCTCTGATCTTATTGATGCTGGCCCTTGTGCGCCCATTTTGGCTTGAAGATTCTTTAAAAGGAGAACATTTAATCATCATTATAGACCCATCCGCCTCTATGTCGGCTGAACACGGAGGAAAGAGCCGTTTTGAGATGGCAAAAGAGGAAATGCTTGACCTTGCCGGCAAACTTAATGGCCAGCAGGTAACCCTGATTAAAGCAGGAGAGAAAAATGAGATCCTATTAAGCCGTGAAGATGATCCAAATGCCATTCGCAGAACCATTGATGGGCTGAAACTTACTTATGAACATGAAAATATGGATAAAGCCATTCTTTTGGCAGGTTCCTTATCTTCTGGAAAAGACACAGCTCTTCATATTTTTTCAGATTCTGCTGTAAAGAATGATTTAATGGAGGAACTGGCTGGCCTATACACTGTTGCACATAATATCGGAGAGGATGCAAGGAACGTCTCGCTGCAATCGTTTGGGACAGCTGCAGCTGGTGATGGTATCTCAGCCATTGCGGTGATAGAAAACCAGTCTTCCGAAAATATAGAAACAGGTTTTACCGTCCAATTTGAGGATGAAGTCTTGTTTGAACAAAACTTATCATTGAAAGCAAATGAACAAACAACCGTCCAAATTAAAAACCTGCCTGAAAAACCTTATTATGAGGCATCCGTTTCCATTAATGACGGCTACAGAGCAGATAATTTCGCAGCCTCTATTTACACAGACCCAAAACCAAAGGTATACACAATGGGGGATGTAAATCCGTTTGCGGTGAAGGGCTTTCAAACCATAGGAGCCGAATTGCTGCAGACGGATCCAGCTGCTCTCAAAGGTTTTGAAATGAAGGGTGTGGTTGTAGCAGAAGGAAGCACATTATCGGAACTTCCAGAGCTGCCAATGATCTTTTTTAACACAGGTAAGGAAAAAACAAAACTAAAAGAGGCAATTTCGGGGGATGAGGATCCTTTATTTGAATATGCAGACTTTGAGCGTGTGTATATCAGTTCCGTTTCCGCTGCATTGAAAGGAGAATGGGAGACTGTTTTGAAAAGTGGAGACATTCCTTTAATACAGTGGGGAATGCAGAATGGACAGCCAATTATTATTGTCAATTTCGATCTATCTGACACAGATTGGCCGCTCCTGCCAGGTTTTCCGATCTTTTTGTATAACTCTTACCAGTGGTTATCCCAGCAATCAGATTTCCTTGGATATTTCAGCGCCGGAGAAGAGAGATGGATAAATATTGGCAAAGGAAATGGAAGATGGGAGATTTTCAATAATAAAGACGAAAATCTCTACTCCCTTGATTTAAACCAAGAAAACTTTAAAGCTCCTGTGATTCCCGGAACTTACCAGGCGGTATCAGGAAATCAAATTTATTATTTTTCTGTCCTTCTGGATGAAAGGGAGAAAAATGCAGAAATAGAAGAATCTTTCATAGTGAATGACAAATCATCTGAAAAAAACAGCATGATCCAAAGGCCCAACGAAAGCCTCTGGTTCTGGCTGGCTTTAATTGCTTTTATCCTGATTGCTATCGAATGGGAGGTATATCGCCGTGGGCATCGAGGTTAAATACCCCTTCCTGTTTCTGTTCCTGATTCCTGCTGTCATTATGGTTTTTTTGTTTATTCGAAATCACAGAGGAAAAGGCAACGAAAAATTTTGGATTGCCAGTCTAAGACTGGTCATTTTCTCATTGTTGATTTTTGCACTAACCGTCCCGCAGGTCCTCCTTCCGGTTAAGGGGCAGACCGTCGTATATCTCGCAGACCGCTCTGCAAGCATCGGTTCAAATGATGAAGCACTTGCCTGGATAGAAAACAGTGCCAGCAACAGGAAAAGTGAGGATCAATTTGCGGTGGCGGCTTTTGGCAAAAATGTAGTGCTTGAACAGAATTTGGGCAGGAACCGTGAAGCTATTACCGAATTTAACGGGAAAGCAGATGATTCTCAATCGAATCTGGAAGCAGGCCTGCAATTTGCCGCTTCACTCATTCCGAGGGATTCTTCTGGCAGAATTGTCTTGATGACGGACGGAAATGAAACGGCAGGCAAAAGCCTGGAGGCTGCCTCAGTTTTAAAGAATCGAAATATCGAGATTGACCATGTGCCATTAAGAACAGCAGCAGGTGACGATGTATCAATTTCAGAATTAAAGATGCCTCCATCACTTTATTTAGGAGAAGAGGCTCCGATTACAATAGAAGTTACCAGCAATATTGCCAAAGAAGCTGATATCAGATTATCTGTAAATCATAAAGAGGTTTTAAAGGAAAGCGTTCAAGTGAATGAAGGGAAAAATGTATATACCTTTACTCACAAGGCAGATACTGCAGGGTTAACGGTATATAAAGCAGAGATAGCTGCTGACCAGGACACCTTCTCTGAAAACAATACACTGCACTCGGTTGTTAATGTTAAGGGAACTCCTAAGGTCCTGATCGTACAAGGGAAGGACGCGGGTGATATTGCGAATCTGTTAAAAGGTTCCGGCCTGGAGACAGACACGGTTCTCCCAGAGAAGCTTCCAACCGTTCTCTCAGGGTATTTGCAATATCAGTCGATTATTTTTAATAATGTTCCTGCAACAGTTATCTCAGAGCATCAAATGACGCTGATGGAGAAGGCAGTTAAGGAATTCGGCACTGGTTTTATTATGTTCGGCGGTGAAGAAAGCTTTGGGCTGGGGGGCTATTTTAAAACTCCGATTGAGAAATTGCTGCCGGTGGATATGGATATCAAGGGCAAGAAAGAAATGCCTTCCTTAGGCCTGGTATTAGTTATGGACCGCTCTGGAAGCATGGCCGGTAATAAAATTGAATTGGCAAAAGAAGCGGCTGTCCGATCAGTGGAACTGCTGCGTGATGAAGATACACTCGGATTCATTGCATTTGATGACCGGCCATGGGAAATCCTTGAAACCGAGCCTCTCAAGGATAAAAAGAAGGCAATTGAAAAAATCAGATCTATAACTTCAGGCGGGGGGACAGAAATCTTTACTTCTCTGGAACAAGCCTACAGTGAGCTTGAAGAATTGCAGCTTCAGAGAAAGCATATTATTTTGCTGACAGATGGCCAATCTGCCACAAATGGAGACTATGAGCTTTTAATCGAAGGCGGGAAAGAGAAAAATATCACTCTATCAACTGTTGCACTTGGTCAGGATGCTGATAGAGGGCTTCTTGAAGATCTTGCGGGAATGGGATCAGGGCGTTTTTATGATGTTACAGACTCTTCCGTCATTCCGAGCATTTTATCACGTGAAACCGTAATGGCTACGAGAACCTATATCGAAGACAATCCATTCTTTCCAAGTGTTCAGCCCTACCCGGACTGGTCCTCACTCTTTGAAAAAGGTGTTCCAGAAATGAATGCCTATATAGCTGCTACGGCCAAGCCGCGAGCACAGGTGCCGCTGTTAAGCGAAAAAGAGGATCCTGTACTTGCTGAATGGCAATACGGAATGGGGCGGGCAGCTGCCTTTACATCCGACTCCTCGGGCAAATGGTCAGGAGATTGGGCCAGATGGGAAAAGTGGCCATCATTTATTAATCAGCTTGTCACCAAAACCCTGCCGCAATATGAAAGTGAACCATACAGGGTTGCTGTTGAGAATAAGGATGGCAATACAGTGCTCAGCCTGGAGTCTGCGGCAAGCAGATCTTTGCCAATTGAAGCATCCATCGTATCGGAAACGGGCGATCAGATAGAAGCCAATATTAGGCTTACTGCTCCAGGTAAATATGAGGCGGCAATGCCTGAAAGTGCAGGAATGTATTTTTTAAATATTAAACAGACAGATCAAAATGGGAATATACAGGTTCATCAGACTGGTTTTACTATTCCCTATTCAGAAGAGTATTTGCAAAAGGGAACAAATAAAGAGCATTTGGAGACACTCTCAAAAATGACTGGCGGCAAGGAGCTGAAAAGCGGAGAAGAAGCTTTCCGACCGCTGAAAAAACCAGCCAGCACCAAACAGCCAATCAGCGAATGGCTACTTCTCGCTGCATTCCTGATCTTTTTTTTAGAAATCGCTTTAAGGCGCTTTGGCTTAACTGCTATCGCTGCGGGAATTTTGAAGAAAAACAGAAATAAAAAGGAAAAGCCAGAGGCTCCTATTAAAATTCAAAACCTTAAAGCTTCCAGGGAAAAAAAATCTCCTTCCGTGCAGATGCCTGATAAACTTCAAGGGGGAACTTCTGTAAAAGAAACACCGGAAAAAACAAAAGAAAAGAAGAAACCAAACCGGCCAAAACCTCCAGCAGAATCCTCGCCGAAAGAAAGAGAAGAACGCATGAAAAGGCTGCTGGATGCAAAAAACAGGAAAAAGTAAGTGGGATTTTTCAATAACGTATGCTGGATTTAGAAAAGTATTATAGATCGCTGAGCTGATTGCAGCGGAGGGCACTTGACTCATGCTCAGAGGCTCCCCGCGGAAAGCCAAGTGCCCCGTACTGAAATCAACGGGCTAAATTATAAAGTGAAAATAAAATGAATAATTAACCCTGTAAAGATATTTTCTTGACATGCTATGAACTTCTATGTAAACTTACTTTGTAAAGGCTTTTCACTTAACAAGGGGGAATAGGGAATGCTCGAAAAAACAACGAGGATGAACTACCTATATGATTTCTATCAATCGTTGTTAACTCCTAAGCAGAGAAGCTATATGTCCCTGTACTACCTGGATGATTTTTCGCTTGGAGAGATTGCCGAGGAATATGATGTTAGCCGGCAAGCGGTATATGACAACATTAAAAGAACAGAAGCAATGCTTGAAGAGTATGAAGAAAAGCTATTATTATTTCATAAATTTCAAGAGCGCAGCAAGCTGATTGCAGAAATAAAAGTGATGCTTCAGGAAGGCTCCCCTTCCCGAGAAGCATTGGAAGAAGCAGTGGCAGAGCTTGAGAAATTAGATTAGGAGGCGGCATATATGGCATTTGAAGGATTGGCCGACCGACTGCAAAATACAATTCAGAAGATCCGCGGAAAAGGCAAAATCAATGAAGCGGATGTAAAAGAAATGATGCGTGAAGTCCGTCTCGCCCTTTTGGAAGCGGACGTAAACTTCAAAGTCGTCAAAGAGTTTGTCAAAAAAGTCAGCGAACGTGCTGTCGGACAGGAAGTATTAAAGAGCCTGACGCCAGGACAGCAAGTCATTAAGGTTGTTAAAGAAGAATTAACGGAACTGATGGGCGGAGAGCAAAGCAAAATTGCTGTCTCCAATCGTCCCCCGACAGTCATTATGATGGTCGGTCTTCAGGGTGCCGGTAAAACGACTACAACCGGAAAGCTTGCAAACCTGCTCCGCAAAAAGTATAACCGCAATCCGATGCTTGTTGCTGCAGATATTTACCGCCCTGCGGCGATTAAACAGCTCGAAACACTTGGCAAACAGCTTAATATGCCGGTCTTCTCCCTTGGTGATCAAGTCAGTCCTGTTGAAATTGCAAAACAGGCAATCGCAAAGGCAAAAGAGGATCATCATGATTATGTTCTGATCGATACAGCAGGAAGGCTGCATGTGGATGAAGCCTTAATGGATGAGCTAAAGCAAATCAAAGAGCTTTCCAATCCAGATGAAATATTCCTTGTTGTCGATGCAATGACTGGTCAAGATGCGGTTAATGTAGCGCAAAGCTTCAATGATCTACTGGGTCTTACTGGGGTTGTCCTGACGAAGCTGGATGGCGATACTCGAGGCGGTGCGGCTCTATCCATTAGATCCGTGACGAACACGCCGATTAAATTCGTCGGTCTTGGGGAAAAACTGGATGCGCTTGAAGCGTTCCATCCAGAACGGATGGCGTCCCGTATATTAGGTATGGGAGATGTCCTATCCCTAATTGAAAAAGCACAGGCCAATGTGGATGAAGAAAAGGCAAAAGAGCTTGAGCAGAAGATGCGCACGGCTTCTTTCACATTCGATGATTTTTTGGATCAGCTTGGTCAGGTCCGCAGCATGGGACCGCTCGATGAGCTGCTGAAAATGATGCCTGGTGCAAACAAAATTAAAGGCTTGAATAATATCCAAATAGATGAGAAGCAAATCACTCATGTTGAAGCGATTATTAAATCGATGACGAAAGAAGAGAAAACTCATCCGGAAATCATCAATTCAAGCCGCCGCAAACGGATTGCCAAGGGAAGCGGAAGAACCGTTCCTGAAGTAAACCGTCTGCTGAAGCAATTTGAAGACATGAAAAAGATGATGAAGCAAATGGCTGGCATGCAGCAAAAGGGCAAGAAAAAAGGCGGATTTAAGCTTCCTTTTAACCCTTTTTAAGCTGTCAGTAAAGCTTTTCATAAGATGTAAAGAAAAAAACCTTTACAAACTAATTAACTATCTGATATTATACTATCTTGTGTGAAACTATTCGGAGGTGCTTTTTAAAATGGCAGTAAAAATTCGTTTAAAGCGTATGGGTGCTCACAAAAACCCTTTCTATCGTATTGTTGTAGCTGATTCTCGTTCTCCTCGTGACGGACGTTTCATTGAAACAGTAGGAACTTACAACCCGGTTGCTCAGCCAGCGATCGTTGAAATCAATGAAGAGTTGGCTCTTAAATGGCTTCAGACAGGTGCTAAGCCATCAGATACAGTACGCAACCTTTTCTCTAAGCAAGGCATTATGGAGAAATTCCATAACGCTAAAAACGGTAAGTAATTCATTATAAGATGAAAGAGCTTATCGAAACGATTGTTAAGCCCCTTGTTGATTTTCCGGAAGATGTTCAAGTGAATGTCCAAGAAGAGGATCAGCGCGTAACCTATCAGCTTTCCGTCAACAAGAATGACATGGGGAAAGTAATTGGGAAGCAAGGGCGCGTTGCGAAAGCAATACGGACCGTTGTCTATGCAGCAGGTTCATCAGAACAAAAGAAGATCTTTTTAGAGATCATCGAATAATTATCCTGCACTGAGCAGGGTATTACCAAAAAAGGAGGGGTTTCCCCTCCTTTTTTTACAATCTAAAAAAATAAACATCGCCAACTAAGAATTTGACAGCAGTCAGTAAAGCCGTTTTTTAATCGGATCAATTTGGGAGGCGCTGTACATGAACATTATTCAATCGGTTACAGTTAAGCAGGTGCTGACAGAAAACAGCAAGAACGAACTGCTGGAAGGCTATATTGCCCAAAAAAAACAGCTGCAAAAAGAAAGTGATCAGTTGAGGTTTGAACTGAAAAAACAGGAAAAAACCAAAAAACTGCATCCGGCCAGTCTAAAAAAGCATTTTGAAAAGGAAATTCAAATGAGGCAGGAAAAAGTCCAGCTGCTCGATTTTCAAATAGAACAATTACATATGCTACCATTAGGAAGTGAATTAAAGGAAAAAGAAGTCCAGGCGATTATTGAGGTTCAAAAGGGTACCCGCTGGGAAGACATAGAAAAAGGGAAAACAATCATCATAAGAGATGGAATTGTTGATGAAATTCGCTAGAGGTGATAGTAAATGCAGAAATGGTTCAATGTAGGAAAAATCGTGAACACCCATGGCATTAAAGGAGAAGCAAGAGTCATCTCCAAGACAGACTTTGCAGAAGAAAGGTATAAGCCGGGAAATAAACTTTATTTGTTCATGCCTGACACAAAGGGTGATCCAATTGAGCTGACAGTGAAATCTCACCGTACCCATAAATCCTTCGATCTGCTTACCTTTGAAGGATACGAAAATATTAATGGGATTGAAAAAATGAAGGGCGGCATCCTGAAAATTTCAGAAGATCAGTTAGGCAATCTGGAAGAAGATGAATTTTACTACCATGAAATCATAGGGTGTACAGTTGAAACGCTTGATGGTGAAGAAGTAGGTAAAATCAAGGAAATTCTTTCTCCTGGAGCAAATGATGTTTGGGTAATCAAAGCAAAAGGCGGGAAGGATATTCTGATTCCGTATATTGCAGATGTTGTCAAGGAAGTTAATGTAGAAGACAAACTTGTGAAAATAAATGCGATAGAAGGATTGCTTTCATGATGAATATTGATGTGCTCACGCTGTTTCCTGAAATGTTTGAAGGAGTTTTTGGGCATTCCATTTTAAAAAAGGCAGCTGAAAATGAAGCAGTGAAATACAATGTGGTCAACTTTAGGGAATACGCCGACAATAAACACAAAACGGTAGATGATTATCCATATGGCGGAGGGGCAGGAATGGTTTTGAAACCGCAGCCCATATTTGATGCTGTAGATGATCTTCGCAGTAAAAGCGGGGCATCTCCGAGGGTTATTCTTCTGTGTCCTCAAGGAGAACGCTTTACACAGAAGAAGGCTGAAGAGCTTGCAAAAATGGATCACCTGATTTTTGTTTGCGGCCATTATGAGGGGTATGATGAAAGAATACGGGAACATGTGGTAACCGATGAAATTTCGATTGGTGATTTTGTGCTTACTGGAGGAGAGCTCGGAGCCATGGTCGTAATCGATAGTGTGGTCCGTTTGCTGCCTGGAGTATTGGGCAACGAAGAATCACATATGAAAGACTCTTTCAGCACAGGTTTTCTTGAACACCCTCATTATACCCGTCCGGCGGATTTCAGGGGAATTAAAGTTCCGGATGTCCTCATGTCAGGGAATCATCGCCTTATCGATGAGTGGCGAGCCAAAGAATCCTTGAGAAGGACGTATGTAAGGCGTCCTGATCTTCTTGAGCACTCTGAATTAACAAAAGAACAGCAAAAATGGCTGGAAGAAATAAAAAAAGAAGATAAATAACATTGAAGTTGCCGTCCAAGTATGGTATGATACTTTTTGTGACTTAGGCTGAACCTGTTCAGTTTACGTCTGATAAAGATGTTCCGCTGCAAACATATAGGTTGTGCATGAGCGTCTGCTGAGAGGAGTTGAAAACGATGCAAAAATTGATTGAAGAAATCACAAAAGAACAGCTTCGTACGGACCTTCCGTCTTTCCGTCCTGGTGATACTGTACGTGTACACGTAAGTATTGTTGAGGGAACTCGTGAGCGTGTTCAGGTATACGAAGGTGTTGTGATTAAGCGTCGTGGTGGTGGAATCAGCGAAACTTTCACAGTTCGTAAGATTTCTTACGGTGTAGGCGTTGAGCGTACATTCCCTGTACACACACCTAAGATTGCGAAGCTTGAAGTTATCCGCCGCGGTAAAGTCCGCCGTGCGAAACTTTACTACCTGCGTAACCTTCGCGGTAAAAAAGCTCGTATCAAAGAAATTCGATAATAAAGAAAAGAAGGAGCTTGATAATCAAGCTCCTTTTTCTTTCATGAAGCAGAATGCAAATAATATTACATAAATGTTAAATAATATATAAATGAGATTCCCATCGTGTTTATTAAGATGAATTTTTGTACAATAAACAATAGAAATCACTTACTGCGGTACATGCAGGGATATAAGCATAATTTTTGACGGAAGAATGGTGGGGAAGGCTATGGCAAAAAAGAAAAATGAATTGTGGGAATGGACAAAAGCTCTTGTAATTGCAGTCCTGTTAGCGGCAGTCATCAGATATTTTTTATTTGCGCCGATTGTGGTTGACGGCTTATCCATGATGCCAACATTGCATGATCAGGATCGAATGATTGTTAATAAGTTCAGCTATAAGATTGGAGAGCCGGAGCGCTTCGACATCATTGTATTCCATGCACCGGAAAACAAAGATTACATCAAAAGAGTAATAGGTCTTCCAGGAGATAAGATTGAATATAAAGATGATACTCTTTATGTAAATGGAAAAGCTTATGAAGAGCCATACCTGGATGAATATAAGAAGCAGGTAATTGACGGTCCGCTGACGGAGCCGTTTACTTTAAAAGAAAAGATAGGACAGGAAACAGTGCCAGAAGGCCACTTGTTTGTAATGGGTGACAACCGCCGCTTCAGCAAGGACAGCCGTCACATTGGCCCTGTTGCTATGGAAGAAGTCCTTGGCGATGCCGGAGTAATATATTGGCCTATAGAGGACATTCGAATCGTTGATTGATTCTTCCTATTGTAAATACATATTGGATGGAGGTGGCCAGCTGTGACGATACAGTGGTTTCCCGGCCATATGGCGAAAGCCCGCAGGCAGGTTACAGAAAAATTAAAACTGGTCGATATCATCTTTGAGCTCGTTGATGCAAGGATTCCTTATTCATCACGGAATCCGATGATAGATGAAATTATTCAGCACAAACCCCGGCTTGTTTTATTGAATAAAGCTGACATGGCTGATAAAGAAGCGACAAGAAAGTGGATCAAACATTTTGAAAATAAGGGCATAAAAGCTCTTGCGATAAACTCACAGGCGGGACAAGGCATGAAGGAAATAGTCTCCTCGTCTCAGGGAATTCTTCAGGAAAAGTTCGATCGAATGAAAGCGAAGGGTGTTAAGCCAAGAGCAATCCGGGCAATGATTGTAGGTATTCCAAACGCAGGAAAGTCCACCCTTATCAATCGCCTGGCCAAAAAGAATATAGCCAGGACAGGAAATACTCCCGGCGTTACGAAAGCCCAGCAATGGATTAAGGTAGGGAAAGAGCTGGAGCTTCTCGATACCCCTGGAATCCTATGGCCTAAATTTGAAGATCAGGAAGTAGGTCTTAAGCTTGCTCTGACTGGAGCAATAAAAGATACTATATTAAATCTTCAGGATGTTGCAGTATATGCCCTCCGTTTTCTCGGCGACAAATATCCAGATCGCCTGAATGAGCGATATCAGCTTGATGAAATCCCGGAAGATATTGTTGAAGTATTTGATAAAATTGGCAGGCTGCGCGGCTGTCTGATGGGCGGCGCAGAAATTGATTATGATAAGGTAACAGAGCTCGTAATCAGAGAATTCCGTGCTGAAAAATTGGGGCCAATCACTTTGGAACTGCCTGAAGAAATGGTTGTTCGGGGTGAAGCTGAATAATTTAGATGAAGACCTTCTGTCCACAGGAGGCCTTTATTTTTTTGAAAAAATGCCGATACATACCATAGATTGAAAAGGAGAAGGCCATGGAAAAGTTAACTATCCGCCAAATAGAAGAAAAGATCAAAACAATTAAATTAGAGGATGACCCCTTCCTTCACTCTATAAAACACGATGACAGAAAAGGCGTACAGCAGCTTTTAGCAAAATGGAATTCCCGAAAGCTGCAGCAAAAGAAGATATTTGAAAAGCATAAAGAAATGACCCGGTATGAAGTTCGGTACAGGAGCCAGGGTTTTCAGTTTATTGCCGGAATTGATGAAGTAGGCAGGGGGCCTCTTGCAGGGCCAGTGGTAGCTGCAGCAGTTATTTTGCCTGAAGACTTCTGCCTGCCGGGTTTAGATGATTCAAAAAAAGTGCCTGAGAGGAGAAGAGAAGAATTTTTTGAGACAATTAAGGCTAAGGCTGAAGCAGTCAGCATTGGAATCATTGAGCCTGAAGAAATTGACCGCATCAATATATTTGAAGCGACTAAAAAAGCAATGTTATCAGCAATTGAAGGGCTGAACCCAAAACCAGACTTCCTGCTGGTAGATGCCGTAAAACTTTTAACGCCTTACCCAATGGAAGCAATCATTAAGGGAGATGGCAAAAGCATATCGATTGCAGCGGCCTCTATCATAGCTAAAGTCACGCGAGACAGAATGATGGCTGAAATAGGTGCAGAGTTTCCCCAGTATGGATTCGAGAAAAATATGGGCTATGGGACGAAAGAGCATCTTGAAGCCATAAAAAATCATGGAATTTCTTCTTATCATCGAAAGAGCTTTGCGCCAATAAAAGATCTTATTAGTGAAATAGAATAGAAGGTGAAGGCATGAAGCCGTCTGATATTATCCAAAGAATAATAAGGAATGACCAGAACAATGCAGTAAAAACAGCTGCATTTAGGCCTGGGCAAATTGTCAGCGGAAGAATAGTTAAGCTATTTCCAAACCAGAGGGCAGAGGTGCACATCGGGTCTCATAAGGTGATTGCGCAGCTTGAAACCCCTTTGTCAGCCAACAGCAGATATTGGTTTAAAGTTGAGCCAGATGAAGGAATGCTGCGCTTAAAGGTAATGGAATCAGCAAACAGACCAGGTACGTCAGCTCCGGCTGAAAGCCTTCTAAGCCAGCTTGGAATGCAGTTATCCAGAGAAAATAAAATGCTAATTCAATTTTTTCTTAAAGAACAGCTTCCAATAACAGCTGAAACTTTAAAAATGGCATCTGAATGGATCAAGGAAAGCCAATCTGCTGAAGATGGCCTGAGGACAGTAAAAGAGCTGATTGTAAGGCAGCTTCCTTTATCAAAGAATATTTTTTTAGCGCTATCCTCAGTCTTGCATGGTGATACTCTTTCTTCGCTTATGGGAGAATTACAGGAAGAGTTAAGAGATGCTGATTTATCACCCAAAGGGCAGCGATTATATTCTCTCCTTGGGGATCTGATAACGACTTCAAGAGAAAAACTGGGCCAGCAGGCGATATTCCGATTGTTTTCTGAGTGGCTGGATACAAAAAACCAGGCAAGTTCACACACTGCTTTCCAGCTCCTGAAAGTATTGGGGCTGATGCCGGGTGAAGCAGATGAGGATGCGGCTCTAAAGCAGCTTACGGAAGGAAGTCTCCAAAATAAACCGATTAGTCATGTCCTGACAGAACTTCTGAAAGCAAACGAATCAGAAAACAGGCAGGAATTTATATTGAACTTTGCCAAGCTCAATGGGATTATTTCACAAAGATCGGAAAGCATTGGACAAGCTCAAACATTAGAAACCTTATTCAATGATATTCGAAATGGAAAGATTTCTTTTCCTGCAGAAAAGAATCTGCTTAACGCCCTTTTCAAATCAGCTCTTTCTCACACATTAAACGCTGATTTGGGCCAATTATTGTCAGGTGAACCTGAGTTTAAGCAGGCTGCTGTTCAGGCGGGGATATTACTGGCCGGTGAGAAACCTTCGACAGCAGCGGCTCTCACTCTGCTGGAAAAGACAATGCTGGATGAACTGAAAAATATCATGCGAACAGAGTTGAATTTCACATATGACCAGGGGAATATTCAAAGTGAATTGAAGAGAATAATCAGAACATTGGGGCTTTCTCATGAACATGACGTTCTAAATTTAATAAAACATCACGATGAGGAAGCCGCCGAAAAGCTGGACACCCTTAAACCGCTCCTAATGGGCCTCTTAAATGAAGAAACATCACATTCAGCTAAAGATGCAGCCGAACGGTTACTGCATAAATTAACCGGCTTTCAGGCTCTCTCACAGGAATCTGGCCCCTTGCAGCACTATATCTTTCAGCTGCCGGTTTCCTTATGGGGGAAGATCACCGATTTGACAATGCAATGGAGCGGCAGGAAAACGGAAAAGGGAAAAATTGATCCCAGCCATTGCCGGGTAATATTTTATTTGAATTTGGAACATCTAAATGAAACGATTGTCGATCTTCAAGTCCAAAATAGAATCATAAATATTTCAGTTATTAATGAGAACAAAGAAATAAAGGACTTAACAGCTCCATTTGCCGCTGACTTAAAAGAAAATCTTTTGAAAATAAATTATAAGCTGTCCTCAGTTTCCTTCCAAAAGCCGGAGTCTGCGGGAGATACACTTTTGGCAAGGGAAACAATGACATCGATTGTGCAATCAAATCAATTCAGCGGAGTAGATATAAGGATATGAAAAAAGATCATGATAGACAAAGGAAAGAAGCGATAGCATTAACCTATGATCCTGTGAAGCAGGTTGCTCCAAAAATATCTGCAAAAGGAAAGGGACTGGTTGCTGAGAATATCCTTGCAAAAGCTAAGGAACATGATATTCCGGTTCAGGAAGATCCGGCCCTTGTGGAGCTTCTGGGCAAGCTTAATATCAATGAGGGAATACCAGAAGAACTTTATCAGGCTGTTGCTGAGGTGTTTGCTTTCATCTACAGGGCTGATCAGGAAGCTGGGAATAAGGAAATTAAAAAATAATCTATTCTGGTAAACCAATATGGTTCTTTCTCATCAAATCATTTCGAAGGGGAGAGAGCGGGATTTTACTTGAGTCTAATAGAAAAGAAAACTGTCGAAAAGGCGGTTTTTCTTTATTTTAAAAAAATGTTTTTATAATAAATAATGTTCAAAACAGGTATTATGACTGGGTTTCTGCACTTTTTAATATTTTTAATTTTTAAAGAAATATAATATTTTAGAGTAAATGGTAGACAAGGGGTTTTTCATTTAATAAAATGAAAGCGCAGTCTATTTTTTTGAAGAGTTAGATAGGAGGATGGGAAATGAATATACATGAGTATCAAGGTAAAGAAGTCCTCAGACAATACGGGGTATCAGTTCCGAACGGAAAAGTGGCATTTACAGTAGAAGAAGCTGTTGAAGCTGCTAAAGAACTTGGCACTGAGGTATGTGTGGTTAAGGCACAAATCCACGCCGGAGGACGCGGTAAAGCTGGCGGTGTAAAAGTTGCCAAAAATCTTGATGAAGTTCGTACATATGCAGGTGAAATCCTGGGGAAAACACTTGTTACACATCAAACAGGCCCGGAAGGCAAGGAAGTAAAGCGTTTACTGATTGAAGAGGGCTGTGACATTAAGAAGGAATACTATGTTGGTCTAGTATTGGACCGCGCAACATCACGCGTAGTTTTAATGGCTTCTGAAGAGGGCGGCACAGAAATCGAAGAAGTGGCAGAACAGACGCCTGAAAAAATCTTCAAGGAAGAAATCGATCCTGTACTTGGATTAACAGCATTCCAGGCGCGCAGAATCGCTTTTAATATCAATATCCCGTCAAAACTTGTCGGACAAGCAGTTAAATTCATGATGGGCTTATATAGAGCTTATATTGAAAAAGATTGCTCCATCGCTGAAATCAATCCATTAGTAGTAACTGGTGACGGCAAGGTAATGGCTCTGGATGCAAAGCTGAACTTTGATTCAAATGCTCTTTACCGTCAAAAAGATATCATGGCTCTTCGCGACCTTGAAGAAGAGGATGCAAAGGAAATCGAAGCATCAAAATACGACTTAAGCTATATTTCTCTAGATGGCAACATCGGCTGCATGGTTAACGGTGCGGGATTGGCGATGGCTACTATGGATATCGTTAAGCACTATGGGGGAGACCCGGCCAACTTCCTTGATGTTGGGGGCGGAGCTACAGCTGAGAAGGTTACTGAAGCTTTCAAAATCATCCTTTCTGATAAAAATGTAAAAGGTATTTTTGTTAATATCTTTGGCGGAATTATGAAGTGCGACGTCATCGCCACTGGTGTAGTGGAAGCAGCGAAGCAAGTAGGCTTGAAT
The DNA here is from genome assembly GCF_017303275.1 of Bacillus sp. NTK034. Taxonomy (GTDB): domain Bacteria; phylum Bacillota; class Bacilli; order Bacillales; family Cytobacillaceae; genus Cytobacillus. Next base: position 696,865 of record NZ_JAFKOJ010000001.1, read on the forward strand.
GTGCCTTTAGTTGTACGTTTGGAAGGTACGAATGTTGAATTGGGCAAGAAGATCCTTGCTGAATCCGATATCGATATCATCGCAGCTGAATCAATGGCTGACGGCGCACAGAAAATCGTTTCTTTAGTAGGCTAAGAATCAAAATTGAGCGGCCGTTCAGTGCCAATGTAATTTAGCGGATTCCTAATGGCATTTTGCCTGAAAGTTTTATGCTGAAGCCTTTTGAGCGCAGGATGGCACTCTTTAGACCAGAAAGGAGAATTAACGTGAGCGTATTTATTAATAAAGATACTAAAGTTATAGTTCAAGGGATTACTGGTTCAACAGCCCTTTTCCATACAAAGCAAATGCTTGAATACGGAACGCAAATTGTCGGCGGTGTAACTCCGGGTAAAGGCGGTACTGAAGTAGAAGGGGTTCCTGTCTTCAATACTGTGGAGGAAGCCGTTAAGGCGACAGGTGCCAATGCCTCCGTTATCTATGTTCCAGCTCCATTTGCTGCAGATGCTATTCTTGAGGCGGTAGATGCAGAATTGGATCTTGCCATTTGCATCACTGAGCATATTCCTGTATTGGATATGGTTAAAGTTAAGCGTTATATGGAAGGCAAAAAGACTCGCCTTGTAGGTCCTAACTGCCCTGGTGTTATTACTCCTGATGAGTGTAAGATCGGCATTATGCCTGGATATATCCATACTAAAGGTCATGTAGGGGTTGTTTCCCGTTCTGGAACATTGACTTATGAAGCGGTACACCAGCTTTCACAGGCTGGAATCGGCCAGTCTACTGCTGTTGGAATCGGCGGAGACCCGGTAAACGGAACTAACTTCATCGATGTATTAAAAGCATTTAATGAAGATCCAGAAACGTATGCTGTAATCATGATTGGTGAAATCGGCGGAACAGCTGAAGAAGAAGCTGCAGAGTGGGTTAAAGCAAACATGACTAAGCCTGTTGTAGGCTTTATCGGCGGACGCACTGCACCTCCAGGAAAGCGTATGGGCCATGCCGGCGCCATTATTTCAGGAGGCAAAGGAACAGCTGATGAAAAAATCCGTGTAATGAATGAATGCGGTATTCAGGTAGCAGATACTCCATCCGTAATGGGTGAAACCCTGATAAAGGTTTTAAAAGAAAAAGGCCTTTATGATCAGTGTAAAACTCATTAATCTTAATTAATTGACTTAAGAGTAGTCCCTCTTTTTGAGGGGCTATTTCTGCATTGTGAAAAACGGCTATCCCCGCCCATACCCCGCTTTTTAAAAAATTCAGGAGGCTCCCCATGAATGAATTTAATATGAGGCTCATCCATCTCCATCATTGCAGAGGAATGAGCTGGAAGATGATTTATTACATTCTGAAGAAAGATCCCCAATTGAAATTTATGTATAATGATGCAATGCGCCGAATGATGCCCCAGATTTTCACCACTCTAGATTCACTTTCCAATGCACTCCAAGACCTTCATTCCGATCGAATCCAGAAACAAATCCGCCAATACTCAACAAATGGCATTAGAACCATAACTATTTTTGATGAAGAATATCCAAGGCTATTAAAAGAAACGTACCAGCCGCCATGGGTTATTTATGCGAAAGGTGATATCGGTCTTCTGAATAGAGGAACTAACCTCGCCGTTGTCGGATCCAGACAGGCAACAGAGTATGGAGAAAAAGCCATTCAATACATGGTTCCCAAGCTTATTGAAAAAGGGATTATTATTGTAAGCGGACTGGCGGCTGGCATTGATGCCATTGCGCATAAGGAAGCAATCAAAAATAAAGGAAAAACAATTGGTGTCATAGCTGGCGGACTGTTCCATATTTATCCCCAGGCTAATCAAAAGCTGGCATATGAAATGATGAAAAATCAGCTGGTTATTTCTGAATATCCGCCAGACACTAGACCCTCAAGATGGCATTTTCCAATGAGAAACCGAATCATCAGCGGCATTAGCAGAGGCACACTGATAATCCAGGCAAAAAGCAAAAGCGGCTCCCTTATCACAGCTAATTATGCAGTTCAGGAAGGGAGAGATGTCTTTGCAATTCCCGGAAATATATTTAGCCCGTTTTCAGGGGGCACTAATGAATTAATTCAGCAAGGCGCCAAACTGGTAAAATCAGCTGAAGATATTTTAGAAGAGTTCCTTTACTGATCAGTCAATGAAATAGGGGCCTTGATATTAATTAAGTGCTCCTTTTCTTATATCAGCCATAATAATTGTGTTAATTTAAAGGATTTTTTATAAAAAGGTTGAAATTCTATTAAAACTGTTATACATTTTGCAACAGGTATTATGGAAAGAAAAAGACTGCTTCTTTATACATTTTAGAATTTTTTCTTGGAAACGGTTGCGGAAATATTCCTCTTAAGTTTGACAAACTTGAATAGAATGTAGAATAATAATGAATATTTCAATACGCAGGCAGTAAAGCTGATGATAACAGCAAGCTGATGAAGAATAATTCTAATTAATTCAAGTATGCTAAAAAGACACTTAAACCGCTCCTCAGGATATAAATATCCAACCTGAGGCTGTTTTATAGGTTATTGATAAATGAAAGCAGGCAAGTATAGCATGGCAACAAATACTGCATTTCAAGATTGATTTTGCCTGAATGTTTAAAAATCCCTCTCAAGGAGGACTATTGATGTCAGAGTTTCTTGTAATCGTTGAGTCACCTGCAAAGGCAAAAACGATTGAGCGTTATTTAGGAAAAAAATATAAAGTTAGAGCTTCCATGGGACATGTCAGGGATCTTCCTAAAAGCCAAATGGGCATAGATGTGGAAAATAATTTTGAACCAAAATACATAACCATTCGTGGAAAGGGCCCTGTTTTAAAGGAACTTAAGTCAGCGGCCAAAAAAGCCAAGAAAATTTATCTCGCGGCTGACCCCGACAGAGAAGGGGAAGCAATTGCCTGGCATTTGGCACATAGCCTGGACATGGATATTACATCGGATTGCCGGGTTGTTTTTAATGAAATTACGAAAGACGCCATTAAAGAATCTTTTAAGCATCCAAGGCCAATCAACATGGATCTTGTTGATGCCCAGCAGGCAAGACGGATGCTTGACCGTTTAGTCGGTTATAATATCAGTCCCTTATTATGGAAGAAAGTGAAAAAAGGATTAAGTGCTGGCAGAGTACAGTCTGTTGCAGTCCGTTTGATTATCGACCGCGAAAAGGAAATTAAGGACTTTATACCAGAAGAATACTGGTCCATTGATGGAGAGTTCCTAAAAGGAAAAACAGCCTTTGATGCAGCTTTTTACGGGCTGGAGAATGAAAAAGTGGAATTGAAGTCTGAAAGCGATGTTCAAAATATATTGAGTAAAATGAAGGGCAATAAATTCAAGGTGGTATCGGTTACCAAGAAGGAAAGAAAGCGGAATCCCGCCGCCCCTTTTACTACGTCCTCACTTCAGCAGGAAGCTGCAAGGAAATTAAATTTCCGCGCCAAGAAAACAATGATGCTTGCACAGCAGCTTTACGAGGGGATTGACCTAGGCAAAGAAGGAACTGTCGGATTAATTACCTATATGAGAACTGATTCAACACGCATATCTGAAATTGCGCAAAATGAAGCAGCAGATTATATTCAAAACTCTTACGGGAAAGAATTCCTGCAGGGTGAAAAGAAAAAAGAAAAGAAAAACAACAATGCTCAGGATGCTCATGAGGCCATCCGCCCGACGAGTACATTAAGGTCGCCTGCAAGTTTAAAAGAATACTTGTCGCGTGATCAGCTTCGATTATACAGGCTCATTTGGGAACGATTTGTTGCAAGCCAGATGGCACCAGCCGTTATGGATACGATGAGTGTGGATTTAAAGAATGGAGAAGTGATTTTCCGTGCAACAGGGTCAAAAGTGAAGTTCCCTGGATTCATGAAGGTCTATGTTGAAGGCACAGATGATCAGTCAGAGGAAAAAGATAATATGCTCCCAGACCTTAAGGAAGGGGATGAAGTCCTTAAAAAAGACATCGAACCCAAACAGCACTTCACACAGCCTCCTCCAAGGTATACTGAGGCAAGACTCGTAAAAACACTCGAAGAACAGGGGATTGGGCGGCCATCCACTTTTGCTCCGACTCTTGATACAATTCAAAAACGTGGTTATGTTGCTCTGGACAATAAACGTTTCGTTCCGACTGAACTGGGGGAAATTGTTCTTGAACTAATCATGGAATTTTTCCCTGAAATCCTTGATATCGAGTTTACTGCAAAGATGGAAAAAGACCTGGACTATGTTGAAGAAGGCAAAGTTAACTGGGTGCAGATCATTGATGAATTCTATAAAGATTTTGAAAAGCATCTTGAAATTGCGGAAAAAGAGATGCAGGAAGTCGAAATTAAGGATGAACCTGCAGGTGAGGATTGTGAGCAATGCGGAAATCCAATGGTGTTCAAGATGGGGCGCTATGGAAAATTCATGGCATGCAGTAATTTCCCTGATTGCCGCAATACCAAGCCGATTGTAAAGGATATAGGTGTGAAGTGTCCGAAGTGCAAAGAAGGAAATATAATAGAAAGAAAAAGCAAAAAACGCCGGATTTTCTATGGTTGTGATAGATTCCCTGAATGTGACTTTATTTCATGGGATAAGCCGCTGCCAAGAAGCTGTCCAAAATGTGATAACCTTCTAGTTGAGAAAAAACTCAAAAAAGGTGTCCAGGTTCAGTGTGTTGAATGCGACTATAAGGAAGAAAAGCAAAGTTAAGGGTGGGCTTAAATGCTCACTCTTTTCTATTGAGGGATGAGCATCCAGATTACTTCCAGCCCGATTTCTTTCTTTCGTTTATCCCAAGGTAATGCAGCTGCAATTCGTTCATGAAACTTTTTTATTTTTAAATCGTATTGTAAAATGGCAAAATGAATAAGAACAGGGTAAAGTAAGAGAGACTGTTTTTAAAAATACTAATTAATCAGGACATTGTCATCATAAGTATATATGGAGGTTCATTTAATGAGAGATACAGCAGTAAATGTAATAGGAGCGGGATTGGCAGGCAGTGAGGCCGCGTGGCAGCTGGCCAGCAGGGGCATAAAAGTAAAGCTCTATGAAATGAGGCCAGTAAGGCAGACTCCTGCCCATCACACAGATAAATTTGCGGAACTTGTCTGCAGCAACTCACTGCGTGCAAATACCTTAACAAATGCAGTAGGGGTATTAAAAGAAGAAATGCGGAAGCTGAATTCTGTTATCATCCATTCAGCTGACAGCAGTGCCGTTCCTGCTGGCGGAGCCTTGGCGGTTGACCGCCATGATTTTGCCGCTCGTGTAACGGAACAAGTCAAAAACCATCCGAATGTAACGGTAATCAACGAAGAAGTGACAGATATTCCGGAAGGGCCAACAGTGATTGCTACTGGACCGCTGACAAGTGAAGCACTTTCAGGAAAATTAAAAGAGCTGTCCGGAGAAGATTATTTATATTTTTATGATGCTGCTGCTCCAATTTTAGAAAAAGACTCAATCGATATGAATAAAGTTTATTTGAAATCACGATATGATAAGGGAGAAGCGGCATATTTGAATTGCCCTATGACAGAAGCAGAATTTGATCGTTTTTATGAGGCTCTTACCACGGCCGAAACAGTTCCATTAAAGGAATTTGAAAAGGAAATCTTTTTCGAGGGCTGTATGCCAATAGAGGTGATGGCAAATAGAGGAAAGAAAACAATGCTTTTTGGCCCGATGAAGCCGGTTGGTTTAGAAGATCCGAAAACAGGAAAAAGGCCATATGCAGTTGTTCAGCTTCGACAGGATGATGCCGCCGGAACACTTTATAATATTGTAGGTTTTCAAACTCATTTGAAATGGGGGCCGCAAAAAGAAGTAATCCGCTTGATTCCAGGTCTCGAAAATGCTGAAATAGTAAGGTATGGCGTTATGCACCGGAATACATTTATCAACTCTCCAAAAGTCCTGCGCGCAACATATCAGTTCAAGAACCGGGATGACTTATTCTTTGCAGGGCAAATGACAGGGGTTGAAGGGTATGTCGAATCTGCTGCCAGCGGACTTGTGGCAGGCATCAATGCTGCAAGACTTGTTAAAGGAGAAGATCCTATAGAGTTTCCTCATGAGACTGCGATTGGAAGCATGGCGCGTTATATTACTACAGCTAACCCGAAAAGTTTCCAGCCTATGAACGCTAATTTTGGTTTATTTCCTGAACTTCCTGAAAAAATCAGAGGGAAAAAAGAAAGAAATGAAAAACATGCGGAAAGAGCATTAGGAACAATTCAGAACTTTGTGAAAAATTTGTAAATTATGTTGCGTTGGGCTGCTTAGTTGTGATACTATTTAGTAGCCCTTGCGAGGTGAACATTTAATGTCTGAAAATGTGAACGTTTCTTTAAAGTTGTTTATTGAATATTTACAAATTGAGAAAAATTATTCACAATATACAATTGAGCATTACCAGCATGATATTAGTGAATTTTTTATGTTCATGTCTGAACAAGCCATTGCAGATATAACAAAAGTCGAGTATCAGGATGTCAGGATATATCTTACTGATCTATACGATAAAAAGATGTCCCGTAAGTCCGTTGCCAGGAAAATATCAAGCTTAAGGAGCTATTTTAAATTTTTGCTCAGAGAAGAGAAAGTGGCTGAAAATCCTTTTGCACTTGTTTCCATTCCGAAAGCGCAGAAAAAGCTGCCGGAATTTTTCTATGAGGAGGAAATGAAGCAGCTTTTCGATGCTTGTGAAACAAGTACTCCTCTAGGGCAAAGAAATAAAGCACTTCTTGAACTATTGTATGCAACCGGCATCCGCGTCAGCGAGTGCAGCCAAATCCGCTTAAAAGACCTGGATATGTATTTATCAACGGTTCTTGTCCGCGGCAAGGGCAGTAAAGAGCGGTATGTCCCTTTCGGAAGCTTTGCCCAGGACGCACTTGACACATACATAAACCATGGACGTAAAGAATTGCTTTCTAATGGGAACGTGCAGGATAATTTGTTTCTGAATGCCCGAGGCGGTCCGCTTACAGCAAGGGGAATCAGGACTATACTGAATAAGATCATCGAAAGATCATCCTTATCAGGCAAAATCCATCCCCATATGCTTCGTCACACATTTGCGACGCATTTAATGGCAAATGGGGCTGATATGAGGACAGTTCAGGAATTACTTGGACACGCATTTCTATCTTCAACCCAGGTGTATACACATGTTACGAATGAATACTTGAAAAAAACTTATATGGCCCATCATCCGCGGGCTTAGCAGCAGAATTTAATTACCGGATAGTCTGCAGAAAAATCAAAGGCAATATGCTCCAAAGGAGGAGTCTTTCATGTCCGAATTTCATGCTACAACAATATTTGCTGTGCATCATAATGGAGAATGTGCAATGTCTGGCGACGGCCAGGTTACCTTTGGAAACGCAGTTGTGATGAAACACACTGCAAGAAAAGTCAGAAAGCTATTTAATGGTAAGGTGCTGGCTGGATTTGCAGGCTCAGTAGCCGATGCATTTACGTTATTCGAAATGTTTGAAGGAAAGCTTGAAGAGTATAATGGAAACCTTGAGAGAGCAGCTGTTGAGCTTGCAAAAGAGTGGAGAAGCGATAAGGTTTTGCGCAAACTCGAAGCAATGCTTATTGTTATGAATACCGACAGTCTGCTGCTTATCTCTGGTACAGGTGAAGTTATTGAGCCGGATGATGGAATTCTGGCTATTGGATCAGGTGGCAACTATGCTCTTGCAGCTGGACGATCTTTAAAGAGATTTGCAGGCGAGCACTTATCAGCAAGAGAAATTGCGAAGGCCTCGCTTGAAATGGCTGCGGAAATATGTGTATATACAAACCACAACATCATTGTGGAAGAACTCTAATAAAAGGAGTGCTGTTGTATGGGTAAAGGAACAAATTTAACTCCCCGCCAAATTGTTGAGCGTTTGGATCAATTTATCATCGGTCAAAAAGATGCAAAAAAAGCAGTTGCTGTAGCACTTAGAAATCGCTATCGCCGCAGCTTGCTTGAAGAAAAATTGAGGGATGAAGTAAATCCTAAAAATATACTGATGATCGGCCCGACTGGAGTCGGAAAAACTGAAATAGCACGCAGAATGGCTAAATTGGTTGGTGCCCCATTTGTCAAAGTGGAGGCAACCAAATTCACGGAAGTCGGATATGTAGGAAGGGATGTTGAATCCATGGTCAGAGATCTTGTGGAAACATCCGTCCGTTTGGTTAAAGAAGAAAAGATGATCAGTGTAAAGGAAAGAGCCGAAGAAAGTGCCAACCGCCGCATTCTTGAACTGCTCGTACCGGGTTCCAAAAAGGCAGCTAATTATAAAAATCCTCTTGAAATGCTATTTGGCGGAGGTAATGATCAGCAGCAGGATACGTATCAGACAGAAGATTTAAACCTCCAGGAAAAGCGCAAGATTATAAAAGAAAAGCTTACACTTGGCGAATTGGAAAATGAAGTTATTACCGTAGAAGTAGAAGAGCAGCAGCCTTCAATGTTTGACATGCTGCAGGGCTCAGGTATGGAGCAAATGGGCATGAATATGCAGGATGCTCTGAGCAGCCTTATGCCAAAGAAAAGGAAAAAAAGAAAACTGACTGTACGGGAAGCGAGAAAGATTTTAACAAATGAAGAAGCCCAAAAGCTGATAGATATGGACGAAGTCAGTCAGGAGGCTGTATTCCGCGCTGAACAGTCAGGAATTATTTTCATTGATGAAATCGATAAAATAGCCAGCAAAAATAGCGGCGGTTCTTCGGCTGATGTTTCAAGGGAAGGGGTTCAAAGAGACATTTTGCCGGTGGTAGAAGGTTCAACAGTAGTAACCAAATACGGTTCTGTAAAGACAGACCATGTATTGTTTATTGCTGCCGGGGCATTCCACATGGCTAAGCCTTCAGACCTGATTCCTGAATTACAGGGACGTTTTCCGATCCGTGTGGAGCTCACGAAGCTAACCGTTGATGATTTCTATAAAATACTCGTTGAGCCTGATAATGCATTAATAAAACAATATGAAGCATTATTGGTAACTGAAGGTATACAAATTGAATTTTCTGACGATGCTATTCGTAGGATTGCACAATTTGCATTCGAAGTTAACCAAAATACAGATAATATCGGTGCAAGGCGTCTTCATACCATCATGGAAAAACTGCTGGAGGATTTATCGTTTGAAGCACCGGATATCACAATGGAAAAAATCACAATTACTCCTCAGTATGTCGAGGAGAAACTGGGAGCCATTTCCCGCAACAAGGATCTAAGCCAGTTTATTCTATGACCCATTGTTTAATTTTCCGGGTCATAGGGTACACGAGGAATGTATCCAAAATTTTATAAGAATGATCCAATAAGCAATAAGATAATTAATCTTAACAAAATATATGTTTATGGGTTGTAGCAAATAGGAGGAAATATAATGGATTTATTAACAAAAACAAGAAAAATTAATGCAATGCTCCAAAGAGCTGCCGGAAAACCGGTTAACTTCAAGGAAATGTCAGAAACACTAAGTGAAGTAATCGAAGCAAATATCTTCGTAGTGAGCCGCAGAGGTAAACTGCTTGGATTTGCTGTAAACCAGCAAATTGAAAATGAGCGCATGAAGCAAATGCTGGCAGATCGCCAATTCCCTGAGGAATATACTAAAAATTTATTTAACATCCAGGAAACTTCATCAAATCTGGATGTAGAAAGTGAATATACTGCGTTCCCGGTTGAAAACAAAGATCTTTTCGCAAATGGTTTGACTACAATTGTTCCTATCATTGGCGGCGGTGAGCGTCTGGGCACATTAATTCTTGCCAGATTGCAGGAACAGTTCCATGATGATGATTTAATTCTTGCTGAATATGGTGCTACTGTTGTTGGTATGGAAATTCTTCGTGAAAAAGCTGAAGAAATTGAAGAAGAAGCACGCAGCAAGGCGGTTGTACAAATGGCAATCAGTTCTCTTTCATACAGTGAGCTGGAAGCGATAGAGCATATCTTTGAAGAGCTTAACGGCAACGAAGGGCTTCTTGTAGCATCGAAAATCGCTGATCGTGTAGGCATTACGCGCTCTGTAATCGTAAATGCCCTAAGAAAACTGGAAAGTGCAGGAGTTATTGAATCCCGTTCATTAGGCATGAAAGGTACTTATATCAAAGTTCTTAACGATAAGTTCCTGGTGGAATTAGAAAAACTTAAATCAAACTAATATAGTCCGCTAAAAACCCGTCCTTAATTGACGGGTTTTTTTATTACAAATAGATTACATTAAATTTTGGTAAATTTATGTATTTTTATCATTTTTTATAAGTATTTTAGTCTTAGTTTACATAATTTGCGATTGTGGTGTTAATCTTGTATGGTCAAAAAGACCTATTGTCGGAATGTAAGATAAAATTAGATGGGAGAATGAAATGGCGGGTTTTTGGTAATTATTTGAAAAATTCAATATAACTTTCAGCATATTTAAAAGATTTGTCGAAAATAGGACAAAAGAATCATTAAAATTAACCTTATGTTCATAGACATATTATTTCATATTCATTACAATAATGTTTATGATGACATATTTTGTCCATTATCAACAAATTTCTACAAAAATTACCAAGATAAAATTGTTTTATATGAGGTGTTATGATTGAAACTGTTTTCAGGCACTATATCAACATTAGAACAAGCATTGGATTACTCTTCGCTTAAGCAAAAGGTAATATCTCAAAATATTGCAAATGCAGATACTCCAAACTATAAAGCGAAAGATGCAAGCTTTAAAGAGGCTTTTCAGAGCGCTCTAGATGGATCAATGGAAGCAAACAAAAGTGATTTCAGGCATTATGACTTTAAGAATGCATCATCCTCAGGACAAGGTGTAGTGACAAAACGCAATGCTTCTTACAATCATAATGGCAATAGCGTCGATGTAGATAAGGAAATGGCTGATCTTGCTACAAATCAGATTTATTATAATGCATTGATTGAACGAGTAAGCGGGAAGTTTTCCAGTCTGCAAAATGTATTGCGGGGAGGAAAATAGTAATGTCTATGTTTCATAGTATGAATAACACAGCATCGGCTCTTACTGCCCAAAGGCTCCGCATGGATGTAATTTCTTCAAATATGGCCAATGCGGACTCTACCAGAAGTGTGAATGGAGATGGACCCTACAGAAGGAAGTCAGTAGTATTGGAACCGAAAGAAGGCCAATTTTCTTCTTTTTTAAATTTGGCAATGAGCCGAAATGGCGGGAGCTCTCCAGGATACGGTGTAAAGGTGTCAAGAATTTCAGAAGATCGGGAGACGCCAACTAAAATGGTTTATGATCCAACACATGTCGATGCTAATGAGAATGGATATGTTGAAATGCCAAATGTGGATCCTTTAAGAGAAATGACGGATCTGATGAGTGCAACTAGATCTTATGAAGCCAACGTAACTGTTTTTAATGCCTCTAAAGGCATGATGATGAAAGCTTTGGAAATCGGCAAATAAGGAGAACTTTAAATGAATACTGTAACTTTTATGCCAGTGAATGCTTTAAAGCCTGCTGAAAATCAAAAGACTCATACATATACAGCATTCGATGCTCAGCAAAGTTTTTCGTCCGTTTTAAAGCAATCAATTGAAAAAATAAATAATGCGCAAATTCAGTCAGATGTAATGACTGAAAAGCTTGCAAAGGGAGAAAACGTAGACCTTCACCAGGTGATGATTACATCACAGAAAGCAAGCATTACGATGCAGGCTGCGCTGGAAATTAGAAATAAAGTAATTGAAGCCTATCAGGAAGCGATGAGAATGCAAGTCTAATTCTTAAATTTAAAAAATTGAAAGAATCCACTGAATGGTGAGGTTTTTTCAATTTTTTAATGAATGAAAATGATTAAAGCTAAAAACTAGTTAAGGCGGTTATTAGCTTAGACAGAATAACCGGAGGATTGTGATGAATGAGACGCTACAGAGATATATAGGTAAAGTGAAAGAATACTGGGGCAGCAGGACTAAAAAACAGAAGACGTTTATGATTGGTGCTGCTGCAATATGTATATTGCTGATTGCGGCTGCTGCCATCTTAAGTACCAGGACTACTCTCGTTCCACTATACAGCAACTTAACACCGTCGGAGACTGGGACGATAAAAGAAAGTCTCGATACCAGGGGTGTTGTATCTGAAATCGCAGATGGCGGAACAACGATTAAAGTTCCTGAAGAGGTAGTAGATACTCTGAAAGTAGAACTGGCAGCAGAAGGAATCCCGAAATCTGGAAGTATTGATTATTCATTTTTCAGCCAAAATGCCGGCATTGGCATGACCGAAAACGAATTTAATGTCCTAAAGCTGGAAGCAATGCAGACTGAACTGGCAAATTTGATGAAAGGGATCGACGGAGTAAACGATGCCAAGGTAATGATAAACCTTCCGGAGAAAGGCATTTTTGTAAATGATTCTTCTGAGGAAGCATCTGCCTCTATTGTTCTTAACACAAAACCAGGCTACCAATTTGAAGAATCGCAAATCCAGGCGCTTTATCACCTGGCGGCGAAAAGTATACCAAATCTTCCCACAGATAATATCGTCATTACTAATCAGTTTTTTGAGTATTTTGACTTAAAAAATAAACAAAATTCTTCACCGGAAAGCACCTTTGCAGCTCAGCACGAAATTAAAAAAGAGATAGAACGCGATGTACAGCGGCAGGTGCAGAATATGCTGGGCACTTTAATGGGGCAGGATAAGGTTGTTGTGTCTGTAACCGCCGATATTGACTTTACCCAGGAAAACAGAGAAGAAAACCTCGTTACACCTGTTGATGAAGAAAATATGGAAGGTATAGCTATTAGTGCTCAAAAGATTACGGAAACGTTTACTGGCAATGGCGATGCTGCTGGAGGATTTACTCCGGCTGGCGGCAGCGATGAACCTGCAGGCACTGATTCGGCTACTTATCAGGAAAGCGGAAATTCTAATGGGGATTATGAACGGATAGAAGAGACAATTAATAATGAAGTAAATAAAATCCGCAGGGAGATTGTCGAAAGTCCGTATAAAGTCAGGGACCTTGGCATTCAGGTTATGGTGGAACCGCCGACAGCTGATGATCCTGCATCACTTCCGCAGGAAAGAATTAATGATATTACCCAAATACTTGGGACTGTTGTTCGTACAACCATTAATAAGGATGCTGCTGATGCTGAATTAACAGACGAAGCAATCCAGGACAAAATTGTCGTCTCAGTACAGCCTTTCAATGGAAAAGTTGAGTTTTCTAATGAGACTAGCACCAGTATTCCTTGGTGGATATATGCAATTGGCGGAGTATTGCTCTTAATCATTGCTCTATTAATCTTCCTTTTTGTTAAAGCTAGAAAGAGGCAGAAGCAGGAAGAAGAGATGGAAGAACAAACTGCAGAGACATTCAATCTTCCGGATGTGAATGAAGAGCATGAAACCGAAAGTACAATGAGGCGCAAGCAGCTGGAAAAAATGGCGAAGGAAAAGCCTGAAGACTTTGCAAAACTGCTTCGCACCTGGATCGCAGAAGACTAAGGGGGATGAAAAATGCCAAAGAAAGAGCAAAGAGAACTAACAGGTAAACAAAAAGCGGCAATTCTTCTTATATCACTTGGTCCTGATGTAGCATCCTCTGTTTATAAACATTTAAGCGAGGAAGAAATTGAGAAATTGACCCTGGAAATCTCGGGAGTCCGAAAAGTTGATTCGTTTGCTAAAGAAGAAATACTTGAAGAATTCCATCAAATTGCCCTGGCACAGGACTATATCACTCAGGGCGGGATTGGTTATGCAAAAACTGTTCTCGAGAAAGCACTCGGTACCGAGCAGGCATCGGCCATTATTAACAGACTGACGTCTTCTCTGCAGGTAAGGCCATTCGATTTTGCCAGAAAGGCAGATCCGGCACAAATCCTGAATTTTATTCAAAATGAGCATCCGCAAACGATCTCATTGATATTGTCCTATCTTGATCCAGCGCAGGCGGGGCAAATCCTTTCTGAGCTGCCGCAGGAAATGCAGGCGGATATTGCAAGAAGGATTGCCGTTATGGATAGCACATCTCCCGAAATTATCAATGAAGTTGAACAGATTCTTGAGAGAAAGCTGTCATCTACTGTAACACAGGATTATACTCAGACCGGCGGCATTGAATCGGTTGTGGATGTTCTTAATGGAGTTGACCGGGCGACAGAAAGGACCATTCTGGACGCACTGGAAATTCAGGATCCAGAGCTTGCTGAGGAAATTAAGAAAAGAATGTTTGTATTTGAGGATATCGTTACCCTTGACAGCCGCGCCATACAGCGTGTGATCCGCGATTGTGAAAGTGAGGACCTCATGCTTTCTTTGAAAGTGTCCAGTGATGAAGTTAAAGAAATCGTCTTTAAAAATATGTCATCCAGAATGGTTGAAACCTTTAAGGATGAGATGGAATACATGGGTCCTGTGAGATTAAGAGATGTTGAGGAAGCCCAATCAAGAATAGTCGGCATTATCCGAAGATTAGAAGAATCAGGAGAGATCATCGTCGCTCGCGGCGGAGGGGATGATATTATTGTCTAGGCTTATTAAATCATATACTTCCGCAGTGCCAAAAGAAGAAAAGAAAGTCATTTCTATCAGACTGCTGCAAAGCAATTTAAATCATATTGAAGATGTATCTGAGCAAAACACGGATAGAACAGATGAAGAGCTTCAAGCCATGATGAACAGTGCCCGTGAGGAAGCTGAAAGGATTGTAAATGCTGCGAGAATAGATTCAGAAAAAAAGACTCGGCAAATGGAGGAGCAGCTTGAAGCGCTGGAACAGGAAAAACAAAAGGTTCTTGAGGAAGCCCGCTCTGAAGGATTTGCTGCTGGCGCTGATGAAGGCAGACAAAGCTCTCTCCGGGAATACAGTGAACTGATTCATATGGCAAGAGAAGTTGTAAACTCAGCCAAACATGATTATAAGCAGCATATCGAATCATCAGAAAGGACCATTCTAAATCTGGGATTAAAGGTTGCAGGAAAAATTCTTGGAGAAGTTCTAGATCAAAATAGCGACCAATTCCTTTCTATAGTAAAAAGAGCACTAAAGGAAGTGAGAGAGTACACTGAGATTCAGCTCCATGTACACCCTATGCATTATGATTTGATTCTATCCCATAAGGAAGAACTAATCCGGGTATTTCCAAAAGAGACGGATTTATATATTTATCCCGATGAGGAACTGAGCAACACAAGCTGCATAATTGAATCGGCAAATGGACGAATTGAAGCCAGTGTTGACAGCCAGCTTGAAGAAATAAAAAGAAAACTCTTTGAGATGCTGGAGAGTGAACCAAATTGAAACTTGAACAGCTGATCAGCGAGGTGGAAAAAATTGATACCTTTAAGCGGTTTGGCAGAGTAAAAAGAGTTGTCGGTTTGATGATTGAGTCTCAAGGGCCTGAAAGTTCTATTGGGGATGTATGCATTATTCATATAGGCAAAGGGCGCACAAGAAGGATCCAGGCGGAAGTAGTCGGTTTTAAGAATGAGAATGTGATACTTATGCCTTATACAGATGTACAGGATATTTCACCAGGCTCTCTTGTCGAGACAACCTCAGGACCTCTTGAGGTGAAAATTGGCCCAGCTCTTATAGGACAGGCAATAGACTCACTGGGACAGCCTCTCGATGGAGGGGATTTGCCAAAGGGTTTGACACCGGTTCTAACTGAACAAACACCTCCTAATCCGCTCAAAAGGCCGCCAATCTCAGAACCTATTGAAGTAGGAGTAAGGATGATTGATAGCCTGCTGACAGTAGGAAACGGGCAGAGGGTCGGAATATTTGCGGGAAGTGGTGTCGGTAAGAGTACCCTTCTTGGAATGATAGCCCGCAATACCAATGCAGATTTAAATGTGATCGCCCTTATTGGGGAGAGGGGCAGAGAGGTTAGGGAGTTTATTGAGCGGGACCTCGGTCCGGAAGGTCTGCAAAGGTCCATTGTTGTGGTAGCTACGTCAGACCAGCCGGCACTCATGAGAATTAAAGGGGCATACACCGCCACAGCGATTGCTGAGTATTTCAGGGACAAAGGCTTAAAGGTCATGTTAATGATGGATTCAGTAACCCGGGTTGCAATGGCACAGAGGGAAGTCGGCCTCGCAGTCGGTGAACCGCCAACAACAAAAGGGTATACTCCTTCTGTTTTCGCGGTCCTTCCTAAACTGCTTGAAAGAACAGGAACAAACGAATATGGCTCTATAACTGCATTTTATACTGTATTGGTCGACGGTGACGACATGAATGAACCAATCGCAGATACAGTCAGGGGAATACTGGATGGACACTTTATTTTGGATCGGGCGTTAGCGAACAAAGGGCAATATCCGGCTATTAATGTCCTGAAAAGTGTAAGCCGGGTTATGAACCATATTGCAGATGCCTCCCATATAAAATCAGCTGAAAAAGTAAGAGAAATGCTGAGCACATATATAAATGCAGAGGATTTGATTAATATTGGAGCCTACAAGCGCGGGTCCTCAATGGAAATAGACGAAGCCATTCGGTTGTATCCTTCGATTATCTCTTTCTTGAAACAAGAAACGAATGAAAAAATTTCTATCTTGGAAAGCATCGGCCAATTAAAAGGATTAGCTGGAAAAGGGGAATAAAAATTGCAGTATCAATTTAAGTTCAAAAAAATCTTGAAGATAAAAGAAAGAGAAAAAGATCATGCGTTTGATGTATACAATCAGGCTGTCAAACGATTTGAAGAAACTGCCAATAAGCTGTACGATCTTCTGAAAAAGAAAGAAGATCTGGAGGAATATCAGCAATCAAGACTGGCTGAAGGACTTCCGGTTCAGGAAATCAGGCATCACCAGCATTTTGTAAGCAGTCTTGAGAAAACAATTGACCATTATCAAAAGATGGTCGCCAATGCGCGAACCCAAATGAATTTCCAGCAGGAAAAACTAATGGAAAAGAATATTGAAGTTAAGAAATATGAAAAGATGCAGGAAAAAGATTTAATTGGCTTTTTGGAAAACATGAAGCAAGCAGAAGGAAGGCAAATGGATGATATCTCGATACAGATGTATATGAATCGGGGAAATTAGGTGGTTAAATGGAAAAAATGCCAGAAGAACAAGAGACACCCAAAACCAGCAGGTTTCAATGGTTTATATTCGCTTTCCTGATTCCGATTCTTTTCGGAATAACAGTGGCCCTGCTGGTTTTCACATTATCAGGAAACAATATTTTTGAAACAGCCAGAGAATATAGCCAAAAAGTTCCATTTTTAGCTTCCGTTATTGATGGGGATAAATCCCATTCGCAGGAGGTAATGGAGGAGCAGCTCATCGGACTGCAGGCAGAAGTTAAAGATCGAGAAGCAAGGATATCTCAGCTGGAAAGCCAGCTTGACAGCAAAGATCTGGAATTAGAAAGAGCAGGACTCGAAAAGCAGAGGCTGGAAGAAGAAATCAGCGAGCTTACGGCTATAAAGGAAGAAAACAAGCGAGCATTTAAAGATATCGTAAAGACCTATGAAAATATTTCCGCTAAAAAAGCAGCACCCATTTTAACTGAGATGAAGGATGAGGAAGCTGTAAGAATATTATCAAATGTTAATTCTGACACGCTGGCCGCCATTATGGAGAAGATGAACCCGGAGGATGCCGCACGTTATACTGCACTCCTGACCGCTGCCAAAGAAAAAAGCGGATCGGATAATTAACAAAAAGTCTTGAGAGGAGGTGAATTTAAGTGCAAATCGGAGGATTAGGATTTATTCAGGCACAATATTCATCCGAAGCTAAAAGATCTCTGCAAGATACAAGCAGAACTGGCTTTGGGAGTCTTTTCTTTTCTTTAACCGGAACCGCCAAACCGCAAGCAGAAAGCTTACCTGCATCAGCTGATGAGGAAAAGATCGAACAGTTAACAGAATTAATGGAGTTTCTTAAAGTGAGTGAGATCACCGAATTAGAAAACGGAAGCGAGCTTCTGGAGAAGATTTCCTTTCAAACAGAATCTGGCATCATAGAGGTCATTTCAGAGCAGCTGAATCTTTCACAGGAAGAATTGGTGCAGATGCTGGAGGGTTTTATGGACCAGGTTCTGCCAGGTGTAAAGCTTGAAGATGTATATTCTAAAGAAGATATAGGTGATGGCAGCAAAATCCAATTATTAATTTCAGCAATTTTAAATTTTGATCAAAAAGAAGGTATCATCCTGCAAGGGAAAGATTTTAGCGGAGCACTAAAAGTTTTGAAATTGTATGACATTCTGTCTGCAAAGAAGGATTTTTTCAGCAGCAAAATAAATCTGAAGGAATTTCTAAATTATGTCCAGGTAAAAATTGATGGGTTAATAAACAGTACTTCTGTTGATAAAGGCAGTATTATACAAAAAGTTTTTGCCCCGCTTGCAAACGAATTAAACTCTGCAAAGCCACAAAATAACTCAGCTAATGAAAATTCGGGTCAGGCAGCCATTAAGATCATTAACAGACCGGAAACTGCTTTGCAGGGATTTATTCAGGTTCAATCATTTTCAAAACCGGAACAGATGTCTCTGCTGAATCCGCAGGGAAGGACAGTAAGTCCAGATCAGCTTATGCATCAATTTGAAAACATATTATCCAAGAGCAGCTTTCTCAAAACAGGAGGAACACAAAAGTTGTTTATCAAGCTGAATCCTGACCATCTCGGAGCGCTGCGCATAGAGATTATTCAAAAGGACTCTGCGATGATTGCCAGGATTCTTACATCAACTGGTTCAGCAAAAGAAATTCTTGATTCACATATTAATGGCCTAAAGCAGGCTTTCAGTTCACAAAACATTCAGATTGAGAGAATTGAAATCTCTCAGCAAATGACGCAGCAGGATCGCTCCTTTAACAGGGACCCCCAGCAGCAGGAACAGAAACATCAGCAGAACAAGAATGAAAATAATCAGCAGCAGCCTGAGAGTGAATTTAACAGCTCTTTTGAAGAAGCCCTTCTTAATACAGAAGCATAGGAGTGATAGTAATTGGCAAACACAATAGATTCTTCCCTAATGCTATCAAACTACCAAAGCCAAAACCGCAAAACGGGCTCAGATATATTAGGCAAAGATGATTTTCTTAAGATTCTAATGACACAGCTGCAAAACCAGGATCCTATGAACCCTATGCAGGACAAGGACTTTATTGCACAGATGGCAACCTTTTCGTCATTGGAGCAAATGACTAATATGAATAAGACGATGGAGAAGTTTGTTCAAGCCAATGAGCAAAATCAATTAATTTCATACAATCAATTTGTGGGGAAGGATGTTACATGGCATAAACTTAAAGAGTCAGATGATCCAACTCAGCCTCCCACAATTGAAGAGGGCAGAGGGAAAATAGCTTCTATTCAGTTTAAGAATAATAGTGTTGTATTTATCTTAGAAGACGGCACAAATCTGGAACCAGCAAATATTTCAGAAGTAAATGAAGCATCAAATGATAGTCATATACTGCAGGCGAGTTTGATGATTGGCAAAAAGGTTACTTTTTTGGATGCTAATGATAAAGAGGTTACTTCCCTAATCAAGTCAGTTTCTTTTAGAGACGGCAAGACACTTTTCCAATTAGATGATGGAGAAAAGAGTATAACAGCGTCACAAATTATAGGTGTCGAATAACCAAAGGAGCGTGGTTGGATGGATAAATTGATGTTTCGTCCGATCCATACACAGCATGTAGTCACCAAACAGGCAAAAGCTGTTCCTGCAGCATACCAGGTGCAAAATGGTTTTTCAAAACATTTACAGACTGCCCTGGAAAATAACAGCACACTAATTGTCAGCAAGCATGCTGAACAGCGGATGAACCAAAGAGGCATAGAAATTACAAGCGACCGCTGGCAGCAAATTGAAAATAAAATCCATGAAGCAAAAAAGATGGGCGTAAATGAATCCCTTGTAATACTAAAGGATGCGGCACTCGTTGTCAGCGCAAAAAACAATACTGTAATTACTGCTATGGATCGACAAGAAGCAGGTGCTCAAATATTCACCAACATTAATGGAACTATTATTCTTGATTAAATAAACAAGGCTGGACCTTCATAAAGGAAGCCTGGGCTGCGGACTGACAGAAGCAGCCAATAAAGAGAGGAGCCATTTAAGATATGCTACGTTCGATGTACTCAGGAATAAGCGGAATGAAAAATTTTCAGACGAAGCTTGATGTCATTGGGAATAATATTGCGAATGTAAATACATTCGGCTATAAAAAGGGCCGCGTAACGTTTAAAGATACAATGAGCCAGACAATTTCTGGAGCAAGTGCCGCACAGGATAATCGCGGTGGTAAGAACCCGATGCAGGTTGGACTTGGTACAACACTTGCAACTATTGATACGATTCATACTGGATCAAGTTTGCAGACCACCGGCCGCTCATTGGATCTGGGGATTGATGGTGATGGTTATTTTGTTGTAAGACAGGGTGATGCACAATTTTATACTAGGGCCGGTAACTTTTATCTAGATGATAATGGAAATCTCGTAAATGCAGATGGCCTTAAAGTCCAAGCTTATGGAGTTAATCCAGCAACAGGAGATGTAACAAATCAATTAGGAGATATTGCAGTAAATGTAAATTCTATTATGTCACCAACACCTACTTCAAATATTCCTATTGAGGGGGCACTAAGTGCGACTGCTACTGAAGACTACGAGTATATGCAACAAATAAAAGTAGTCGATTCGAAGGGTGTTTCCCATACAGTGGAGGTTACGTTTAAGAAATTAAACGTTGCGAACCAATGGAATGTTTCAGTTAATGGAACGAGTGCCGGAAATATTAACTTTCAAAACACTCCTCCTACTGGGCCAATAACATGGCCACTAGATTTAGATGGTTCTGGAAATCCAGATACAATAACTCTTGATATATCCAAACTTGTGCAAAATGGGAATCAATCAAATGCGTTAGTTAACCCTAATGGAAATACTGAGGGTTCTCTTGAGAGTTTCAACATTGGAGCAATGGGTGAAATAAATGGTGTTTATTCAAATGGTTTAGTTAGGACACTTGGTGTCTTAGCCTTAGCGAAATTCAGTAACACCTCAGGTCTTACAAAATCTGGAAATAATCTTTTCCAGGAATCTATTAACTCAGGTACGGCAAATATCAACGTAGCAGGTGAAGGACGGCGCTCAATTGCTTCGGGCTCTTTGGAAATGTCCAACGTAGACCTTTCAGAAGAATTCACTGAAATGATTACAGCTCAGCGCGGTTTCCAGGCTAATACCCGCATCATTACAACATCAGATGAAATCCTGCAGGAGCTTGTTAATTTAAAACGATAATCTAAAGGAGGGTCAGGGCTGAAGGCACAGAATTCTTTAGCCCTGGAAATGACATTGATTAAAGTATCTCGCCTGAACGGCAAATCATTTGTATTAAATGCTTTGTACATAGAAACAGTAGAATCTTTTCCAGATACGACGATTACGCTCACTAATGGAAAGAAGTATGTTGTAAAAGAATCTGAAGATCAAGTAATGCAATCGATTTTAGGATTCTATCAATCTGTTAATCTTCTGGGGCAGCTGGCGGAGGGAAATGAAAATGAAGAACAATAAGCTGTTAATGATAATGTTAATGATGCTTGTAGCGATCACACTTGTAGGAGCTATTGCCCTGGTGATTGTAATGAAATTTTCGGGTGATGATGAAACAAAAGAGCCGACCATTGATGATGTACTGGAAGCCTCTGTTGATATCCCGCAAATAACAGCCAATTTAGCGAGTGATGATTATATCAGGATTTCTTTTAAAATCCAGACTGAAAACAAAAAAGCTAAAGAGGAATTGCAGAAAAGAGATTTTCAGGTGAAAAACCTTATCATTCAGGAATTGTCTGAAATGAAAGCTGAGGATATACAGGGGAAAGAAGGTCAAATCAAGCTGCAGGAAGATTTGAAAACCAAAATTAACGGTTTAATGCAAGAAGGAAAGATCGTTCAGGTGTACATTACTGAATCTCTCCTCCAGTGATAATCAAATAACTAACTGCAATAAATGGAGGTGAGGATTCATGTCAGGTGAGGTTTTATCGCAAAGCGAGATTGATGCACTGCTTTCCGCTCTCTCTACCGGAGAAATGGATGCAGATGAGCTGAAAAAAGAACAAACAGAGAAAAAAGTAAAAGTTTATGATTTTAAGAGAGCATTAAGATTCTCTAAAGATCAAATTCGCAGTTTAACAAGAATACATGAGAATTTTGCCAGGCTCTTAACCACCTTTTTTTCTGCCCAGCTGAGGACCTATGTGCAGATATCGGTTGCTTCTGCAGATCAGATACCATATGAGGAATTTATCCGGTCCATTCCGAAAATGACAATACTTAATGTAATCGAAGTGCCGCCTCTGGATGGAAGAATTCTTATGGAAGTGAATCCAAATGTAGCCTATGCCATGATGGACAGGCTGATGGGCGGCAGGGGGACAAGCATAAATAAAGTTGACAACTTAACAGAAATTGAAACAAAAATCATGTCTGCTACATTTGAAAGGGCATTTGAAAACCTAAGGGAAGCCTGGAGCACAATCGCGGATATTGATCCGCTTCTGGCTGATTTTGAGGTGAATCCGCAATTTCTGCAAATGGTCTCACCGAATGAAACAGTCGTCGTTATTTCATTAAACACGACTATTGGGGAAACGAGCGGGATGATTAATATATGTATACCTCACGTCGTTCTTGAGCCAATAATTCCCAAGCTGTCTGTACATTATTGGATGCAGACTGACAAAAAGGAAAGGGAGCCTGAGGTCATTGCCCGGCTTGAACGAAATATTCATAAAGCGGAAGTTCCAGTCATATGTGAACTCGGCAGTTCCGACATAGCCATTCAGGATTTCCTATCTCTAGATATTGGTGATGTCATTGAGTTAAATCAGGGAATTGACCAGTCGCTCACTATTAAAGTCGGGAATATTCCAAAATTCATCGGTCAGCCTGGAAAATTGAACAAAAAAATGGCCGTGCAAATTTTAGACACAGTGAAAGGGGGAGATGAGGATGATGAGTGATGATATGCTTTCACAAGATGAAATTGATGCTCTGTTAAGGGGAGCAGCTGACGACAGCGATGAAACAGAAAGTTATAATGAAGCATTTTTTCAAACCGAAGATTATCTGTCCCATATGGAGCAGGATGCGTTAGGGGAAATCGGCAATATCTCTTTTGGAAGCTCTGCAACAGCATTGTCTACGTTATTGAATCAGAAAGTTGATATCACAACTCCAGCTGTTTCAGTTGTCTTGCGTCAGAAATTAGCTGAGGAATTCCCACATCCTTATGTAGCAATTCAGGTGAATTATACAGAAGGTTTTTTCGGAAGCAACTTGCTTGTAATTCAGCAGTCGGATGCAGCCATCATTGCTGACTTGATGCTTGGGGGAGATGGAACCAATCCGGCTGAACTAATGGGGGAAATTCAGTTAAGCGCGGTTCAGGAGGCAATGAACCAGATGATGGGTTCTGCAGCAACTTCGATGTCAACCATCTTTGGAAAAAAGGTTGATATTTCACCGCCGGCAATTGATATTCTCGATTTGCCGCAGGGAGAAGGTGCTGATCGAGTTCCTGCTGATGACATGCTAATAAGAATTTCATTCCGATTAAAAATAGGAAGTCTGATCGACTCGAATATTATGCAGCTGCTTCCTCTGGAATTTGGAAAAAGCCTAGTTAATGAATTATTAAATCCGGGTCAGGATCTTCCAGAAGATAGCGCTGTTTCTGATGAGAAGACAGCGGCTCAAGTACAGCCCGATTATCAGGAAAGCCAGCTTTCGTTTGATCAGAAAAATGAAGTACACTCAGTCAGATTTGACCAGCCATACAGTCAAACAGGTTATTCCGGAGAGCAGACGGCATATTCACCGCCAGTTATGAATCAGGCATCAAACAATCAAAGCTATATACCGGCTCAAAACCAGGCTCAGCAATCCGGTCCGCAGCATTTCGGAGGCTCTTATTCAAATGGAGTGCAGCCGAATGTACAGCCGGCTGCTTTTTCGAGCTTTGAACCATACCACATGCAGGAGAATGAAACAAAGAATTTAGATATGCTTTTGGACATACCGCTTCAGGTAACGGTCGAACTCGGAAGGACCAAACGCTCCGTTAAAGAAATTCTTGAACTGTCTTCCGGATCGATTATTGAACTGGATAAACTGGCAGGGGAACCTGTTGACATTCTGGTTAATAACCGATTAATCGCACAGGGTGAAGTGGTTGTCATTGATGAAAACTTTGGTGTGAGGGTTACAGATATTATCAGCCAGAGCGACAGAATAAAAAAACTAAGATGATAAGCGGGGGTTATTAAAATGGCACATAAAATATTAATAGTTGATGATGCAGCTTTTATGCGAATGATGATAAAAGATATTTTGTCCAAGAATGGCTATGAGGTAGTGGGTGAAGCTGCTGACGGTGCACAAGCTGTTGAAAAATATAAGGAAACTCAGCCTGATCTTGTCACAATGGATATAACCATGCCGGAAATGGATGGAATTACAGCTCTAAAAGAAATCAAAAAATTAAATCCGAGTGCAAAAGTCATTATGTGTTCTGCTATGGGCCAGCAGGCAATGGTCATTGATGCCATTCAGGCAGGTGCCAAGGATTTTATCGTAAAACCTTTCCAGGCTGATAGGGTACTTGAGGCAATCGGCAAAACTTTGGGCTAGTGATAATTCTTTTTAGAGGGTGCAAAATGGTGTTGAATGTAAAGAAAGTAATTTCTTTGCTGCTGTTGTTTTCAATTGTTCTGCCGGGCGTGCAGCCTCTGGCCCAGGCAGAGCAATTGAATAATAGTGTTAAAGAATGTATGGAAAATCCCAAGGAATGCGAAAAGCAGGAAACAAAGGAATCAAAAGATTCAAAGACAGACGAAGAGCAGACTCAGCAGGATGAAAGCGGCAAAATTGGTCTTACTTTCTGGGACTTTATAAAGATGATTTTAGCAACAGGTTTCACTATCGGACTTTTGTATGCTCTTCTAAAGTTCATTAACAAAAAAAGTAAGGTATATAACAGGTCGCAGTTAGTTGAAAACCTCGGTGGTACAGCTTTAGGTGCGAACAGGTCAGTTCAGCTGATAAAAGTGGGAAATCGCATTTTTGTAGTAGGGGTAGGAGAAAATATTCAGCTGTTAAAAGAAATAGACGATTCGGAAGAATACAGTCAAATCATCAAAGAACATAATGACAAACTGGAACAGCTTATCCGTCCAAGCGATATTGTGACAAAGGTGATGAAAAGAACACAGCAAACAGAAGGAAGCAAGCAAGGCAGCCCGAACTTCAGCTCGCTGCTCGGTATTCAGCTGGATGAGATCAAAAAGGGCAGAAAGAAACTGTTTGATGAGTTAGAAAGAAAGGGCCAGAAGAAAGATGAATGAATTCATGGAGTTTTTTAATAGCAGTTCTCCTGAAAATGTATCTGTATCTGTGAAGCTTTTTTTATTGCTGACGGTACTTTCTCTCGCGCCAAGTATTCTAATTTTAATGACGTGTTTCACAAGAATTGTCATCGTTCTTTCCTTTGTCAGAACGGCGCTGGCTACTCAGCAGATGCCACCGAATCAAGTTTTAATCGGCTTATCCTTGTTCCTGACATTTTTTGTAATGGCACCGACAATGCAGGAAGTGAACGAACAGGCTTTAACACCTTTATTTAATGAAGAAATAAATCTGGAAGAAGCTTATAACAAAGCTTCAATTCCTTTTAAAGAGTTTATGAGTGCCCACACAAGACAGAAAGATTTGGCTTTATTTCTTGAATATTCCGGGGCTGAGACGCCATCTTCCATTGAAGATATCCCGCTTACGAGTCTTGTTCCGGCGTTTGCCATCAGTGAAATCAAAACAGCTTTCCAAATTGGTTTTATGATTTTTATTCCATTTCTCGTTATCGACATGGTTGTCGCCAGTGTATTAATGTCCATGGGGATGATGATGCTTCCACCAGTCATGATTTCTTTGCCGTTTAAAATATTATTATTTGTACTTGTAGACGGCTGGTATTTAGTTGTTAAATCCCTTTTACAAAGCTTTTAAGCAGGTGAACATTCAGAATGACTCCAGAAACCGTTATATCCATTGCAGAAAGAGGAATTATTACCGTACTTATGATTTGCGGTCCCTTGCTAATTCTGGCTCTAGTAGTCGGCTTGGTTGTCAGCATCTTTCAGGCAACAACTCAAATTCAGGAACAGACGCTGGCATTTATTCCTAAGATCGTAGCAGTCCTAGTAGGTGTTGTTTTCTTTGGGCCCTGGATGCTTAGCCATATGCTCTCCTATGCAAATGAAATTTTCTCTAATTTGACCAGGTTTGTTGGCTGATGACATGTTAGATTTCCTGCCTTCTTTTCCTGCCTTTTTACTTATTTTTGTTAGGGTGACATCTTTCTTTTTAATGATGCCCCTTTTTTCATACAGATCCATTCCGGCTGCACATAAAATCGGCCTTGGCTTCTTTCTGGCATGGATAATGTTCCTGGGAATGGACGTGCCAGTGATTGAAATTGACGGCACTTATTTTCTTTTAATAATTAAAGAAGCATTAGTAGGGCTGATGGTCGGATTTATAGCGTATTTGATTCTTTCTGCGATTCAAATTGCCGGGGGATTCATTGATTTCCAGATGGGTTTTGCCATTGCAAATGTGATTGATCCTCAAACAGGTGCACAAAGTCCATTAATGGGCCAGTATTTGTATACGATAGCTCTCTTTTTTCTATTAACTGTCAATGGGCACCATTTAATGCTTGATGGAGTATTCTACAGCTATCATTTTATCCCTTTGGATCAGGCATGGATTTCTTTTGGGGATGAGGATATGGCTGAATATGTTATAAAAGCCCTGAATACGATGTTCGTTATTGCCTTTCAGATGTCCATTCCTGTTGTCGGCAGTCTATTTCTTGTAGATGTCGCATTAGGGATTGTTGCAAGGACAGTTCCGCAGCTAAATGTTTTTGTCGTCGGCCTTCCTTTGAAAATTGGCGTAAGTTTTATTGTTATAATCATTGTAATGAGCATATTAATGTATGCTGTATCCCTTGCGTTTGAAACGATGCTGCAGACAATGAGAGGGCTTATGGAGCTTATGGGAGGTTCTTAGAATGAATTTTTTGCTCTCTTTAGATCTTCAGCTTTTTTCCGGAGAAAAAACAGAAAAAGCCACTCCGAAAAAGAGGCAGGATTCCAGAAAAAAGGGACAGGTAGCAAAAAGCCAGGATGTAAATACAGCCATCGTCCTAATTGCGGTGTTTCTGTTTCTGCTGTTTGCCGGATCGTATTTGAAGAATATCATCCTATATATTTTTACGCACTCATTTAATGATTATATGATGATGCCGCTGACGGAGGCGAATATACAGGTAATCTTTCTCGATGTCTTAAAGGAATTGGTTCTTTTTTTAGGTCCAATCATGCTGGTTGCTATGCTGGCGGGTATTGCTGCAAACTTCATGCAGGTGGGCACTCTTTTTTCAACAGAAGCTATACAGCCTAAAATGGAGAAACTGGATCCAATAAAAGGATTCAAGCGGATTTTTTCCATGAGAGCAATTGTGGAGCTGTTGAAGTCGATGCTCAAAATAGCTTTTGTGGGTGTCGCTGCATTTGCTGTTTTATGGCTAAGAATAGATGAAATATTAATTCTCTCTCAAAAATCGGTTGGAACGGCGATGGCCACTCTTGCCAGCCTGACCGTTCAAATGGGTTTGATTGCTTCAGCGGCACTCTTGTTTTTATCCGTGCTGGATTATCTATATCAAAAATATGATTTTGAAAAGAACATTCGAATGTCAAAACAGGATATTAAAGATGAGCACAAAAATATTGAAGGGGATCCATTAATTAAATCCAAGATTAAACAGAGGCAGCGGGAAATGGCGATGAGAAGGATGATGCAGGAAGTCCCTAAAGCGGATGTGGTCATCACCAATCCAACTCATTTTGCCATTGCCCTGAGCTATGATGAATCCAAAAGTGATGCCCCCATTGTGGTAGCGAAAGGCGTTGACTTTGTTGCCCAAAAAATTAAATTAATTGCCAAGGAACATGATGTGATTGCTGTTGAAAACAGGCCGCTTGCCAGGGCACTATACAGCCAGGCGGAAATAGGGCAGGCCATCCCTGAGGAATTTTTCAAAGCTGTCGCAGAGATTTTAGCTTATGTGTATAGAACCAAAAACAAAATTTAACCAGAGAAATATTTATTAGAAATAGCTGGTCTTAGGGAGCTGTTGAATGGCTGCCAAGGCGTTTTCGCTTTTTGTGAAATAAAAAAAGTATTGATCTTTGAACTGTGATAACTGTCTAGCTCCAGCGCCTACCCCCTCGAGGTGTCGGGGGTGAGCAAGGCACTTGCGCTTTTCTTGTAAGGAGAGAGTTTCGATGCAAGTAAGAGACTTATCAGTATTGATGAGTGTAATTCTAATAGTAGCCATGCTTATTATTCCTTTTCCGCCTTGGCTTTTAAGTGTACTGATCATTATTAATATTGCGCTTGCACTTATGGTTTTGCTGACAGCCATGAATATGAAGGAAGCGCTCGAATTTTCCATTTTTCCTTCATTAATATTGTTAATGACTTTATTCAGGCTTGGGTTAAATGTTTCTACGACCAGATCCATTCTATCAGAAGGGGAAGCAGGGAAAGTTGTTGAAACATTTGGCTCTTTCGTAACAGGGGGAAACGTCATTGTCGGTCTCGTTGTATTCTTAATACTCATCATTATCCAGTTTATCGTCATTACTAAGGGATCTGAGAGGGTTTCCGAAGTAGCAGCGCGTTTTACACTTGACGCGATGCCAGGTAAACAAATGAGTATCGACGCAGATTTGAATGCAGGTATGATTTCTGAGCATGAAGCCAGGGAACGCCGCGAAAAAATCAGCCGTGAATCTGATTTTTACGGTTCGATGGATGGTGCCAGCAAATTTGTAAAAGGTGACGCTATTGCCGGGATCATTATAACTCTAATTAACCTTCTATTCGGTGTGGTCATCGGGATGATGCAGCTCGGACTTCCGTTTGGAGAGGCAGCCATGAAATACTCGACGCTAACGGTTGGTGACGGAATTGTCAGCCAAATCCCGGCACTGTTAATATCCACTGCAACGGGTATTGTGGTAACAAGGGCAGCATCTGATGGAAATATTGGTAAAGATATTACTTCCCAGCTGTTTGCTTATCCGAAAATGTTATATGTTACTGGCGGTACTATTATTCTTTTAGGCTTACTGACTCCAATCGGGCTCGTACTAACCTTGCCGATTGGCGGTTTAATGATTTTCGGAGGTTACACGATTGCAAGGACTCCTCAGCCTGATAAGGAACAATTGCTGGAGATGGAAGAAGAAATTGAAACCGACGAAATGAAAAGTCCTGAAAGTGTGGTTAACCTTTTAAATGTAGATCCAATTGAATTCGAGTTTGGCTATGGGCTAATTCCACTTGCTGATACAAATCAGGGCGGCGACCTTCTGGACAGGATTGTTATGATCAGAAGGCAGCTGGCAATCGAGTTAGGGCTTGTCATACCTGTGGTAAGGATCCGTGACAATATTCAGCTGCAGCCGAATGAATACAGATTGAAGATAAAAGGAAATGAAATGGCACGCGGCGAGCTTCTGCTCGATCATTATTTAGCCATGAGTCCTGGTATAGAAGATGATAGCATCGAAGGTATTGATACGATTGAGCCATCATTTGGTCTGCCAGCTAAATGGATAACAGAAGAAATGAAAGAGCAGGCAGAAATATTTGGCTATACAGTCGTTGACCCGCCATCTGTTGTGTCTACTCATATTACAGAAGTAATTAAAAGCAATGCCCATGAGTTATTAGGCCGCCAGGAAACAAAACAGCTGATTGACCATGTCAAGGAAAGCTATCCTATCCTTGTTGACGAGGTGACCCCAAACCCATTGGCAGTGGGTGAAGTTCAAAAGGTACTTGCAAAATTATTAAGGGAAAATGTTTCCATCCGGAATTTACCGGTTATTTTTGAAACACTTGCTGATTTTGCAAAGTCTACCAGTGATACTGACCTTCTTACCGAGTATGCCCGCCAGGCATTGGCCAGACAAATTACTAACCAGTTTTCACAGCAGGGTGACTCCATAAAAGTCGTAACCCTATCAGGGAAAGTCGAGAAAATGGTTGCAGAAGGCGTTCAGCAGACAGAGCATGGCAATTATTTATCCATGGACCCAACGGTATCGCAGAATATCCTGGAATCCATTGCATCGCAGGTAGAACAGCTCTCACTGATGGAGCAGACGCCAATTGTCCTTTGTTCTCCTGCAGTCAGAATGTATGTAAGGCAATTAACAGAAAGGTATTTTCCGCAAATACCGATTCTTTCCTATAACGAACTGGAAGCAAATGCGGAAGTTCAAAGTGTCGGGGTGGTGAATATTGATTGAAGGTAAAAAAGTTTATGGCAGCATCGATGCCTGATGCGATGAAACAAATCCGTGCGGAGCTAGGCAAGGATGCTGTAATTCTAAATTCAAGAATAGTATTTACCGGCGGAGTCCTAGGTTTTTTTAAGAAGAGGAATATTGAAGTGATGGCCGCGGTAGACTCGAATCAGGAATTAGAGCAAAAGCCAGCAGTAAAGCCTGCTGCGGTTCCGTCTCCATCAGACCATAACAAGTGGAATGAAAGAGAAGCTCAATTTTCCAGTTCGAAAACTTCAGATGAGCTGATTAGGGAGATAAGCAGCCTGAAAAAGATGATGTCATCTTTGACCAGTACAAAGCAGGCAGGTACTGTTTACCCTGAAGCGATAAGAGAAGTCCTGTTCATTCTTGATGAGCAGGAAATTGAAAAGTCCGTACAGGATCTGGTGCTTCAAGGGCTAATGGAAAAGTGGTATCTGTGCAAAGGGAACGCTAAGGATTCTGAAATAATGGCCTGGCTGCACGATGAACTAATAAAGCAAATTGAGGATATTCCATTCAGTGGGATTTCTTTCAGCAAAAAATATATTAATGTAGCAGGTCCAACAGGTGTAGGAAAAACTACTACATTGGCAAAAATGGCAGCAGAGTGTGTAATTAAACATAAAAAAAAGGCTGCATTTATCACAGCAGACACATACAGGATAGCAGCAATCGATCAATTAAAAACCTATGCAAGTATCCTGAATGTACCTTTGGAAGTTTGCTACACAATAGAAGATTTCAGACATGCAGCCGATAAACTGAAAGAATATGACTTGGTTTTAATTGATACAGCAGGGCGGAATTTCAGAAACAAACAGTATGTAGAAGATTTAAAGAATGTCATTGATTTTGAGAATGATATGGAAACCTTTTTAGTGCTTTCGCTTACCGCGAAACAAAAGGATATGGAAGATATCTATAACCAGTTTTCCATTATAGACATTGATAAGCTTATCTTCACAAAGGCAGATGAAACCTCAACTTATGGTTCCATGTATAACATAATTCACAAATATAAAAAAGGTGCTGCTTATATTACAAATGGACAGGATGTTCCTGATGATATCCTGATGGCAGGGCCAGAGGTTATTGTTAATCAACTAATGGGGAATAAGAAATGAACGATCAGGCAGAAAGGCTAAGAGCCAGGCTGAAAGAAGTAGACAGCCGAAATCATCAATTTAAAACAATAGCAGTTGTAAGCGGAAAAGGGGGAGTAGGGAAATCTAATTTTTCATTGAATTTTTCCATTTCCCTATGCAAAAACGGGCACAGGGTATTGTTATTCGATTTGGATATTGGTATGGGAAATATTGAGATTCTAATGGGAAGGTCGGCTAAATATTCAATTGCTGACTTTTTAGAAAAAAATATCCCACTGAAAAATATTATTTCTGAGGGACCTCAGGGACTTGACTATATTGGCGGAGGGTCTGGCCTTTCGCATTTTGTGAAACTGGATGATGAGCAAATTTCCAGATTCACAGGAGAACTTGCTGATCTCATTCAAAATTATGATTATATCATCTTTGATATGGGTGCTGGCATTACAGAAGAATCGGCGAAGTTCATACTCTCAGTCCAGGAAATTGCGGTTATTACTACACCAGAACCAACGTCTATCACTGATGCATACTCAGTAATGAAGCATATACATCTTTTGGATGATAATATTCCATTTCATTTGGTCATTAATCGATCTGAAGGAGAGAGAGAAGGGCAGGAAACGTATAAGAGGATTTCTGCTGTCGTCTCAAGATTTTTAGGGAGGAAAGCTGACCTCTTAGGAATCATTCCGGATGATCGCAGCTTACAGCAGGCTGTTAAACGGCAAGTCCCTTTCATTTTGCATCAAGGGAATTCAGCGGCTTCGAAAGCAATTCGGAATATGACTGAGAAAGTTGGCGGAAGGCCTATCGGCCATACTGGTGAACTCCATTCTGCCCAATTTATTACAAAACTGAAAAAATTTCTTTTTAATAGGGGGTGAATCAGCATGAAGATAGTCAGAGTGCTTGTAGTAGATGATTCAGCCTTTATGAGAAAACTGATAGCGGATTTCCTTTCTGAAGATGACAGAATTCAAGTTGTCGGTACAGCCAGAAATGGGGAAGAGGGACTAAGGAAGATAAAAGAATTAAATCCTGACGCAGTAACCATGGATGTTGAAATGCCGGTTTTAAATGGCCTGGAAGCTCTCAAAATTATCATGAAGACCATGCCGGTCCCTGTAGTGATGCTTTCAAGCACCACGAAGGCAGGAGCTGAAAACACCCTCACAGCTATGGAATATGGTGCAGTAGATTTTATTGCGAAGCCATCAGGTCCAATCTCACTGGACCTGCATAAAATAAAAACTGAATTAACTGAAAAAATAGTACAGGCGAGCAATGCTAATTTGAAAGGGCTGGTTAAATTTTCAGCTATTGGAAAAAAATCTGCCGTACTTCAGCAAAATTATAGTAAAATAGAACCATGTCAATCTATACAGATCAGCCGATCTGCTTTCATACCGAACTCAAATCTCAGAAAGCTAGTTTGCATAGGTACTTCGACAGGCGGACCGCGTGCTCTTCAAAGAGTGCTGAGTGACCTTCCTGGAAATCTTAGTGCACCGGTCCTGGTTGTACAGCATATGCCTGCCGGATTTACGAAATCGCTGGCAATCAGATTAAACGGTTTATCAGATTTAACGGTAAAGGAAGCTGAGGAAGGGGATATTCTTCAGAACGGCACGGCATATATAGCTCCAGGTGGCTTTCATCTGACTGCAGTAAGATCAGGCAATGATCTTGTTATTCATCTGGATGATTCACCGCCAAGGAACGGACACAGGCCTTCGGTTGATGTGATGTTTGAGTCATTAGGTGAAATTAATGGGATTCAAATAACTGCTGTTATCATGACAGGAATGGGTGCAGATGGAAAAAATGGCCTGATGGCAATGAAGAAAAACGTTGAAGTAAAGGCCATTGCTGAATCAAAAGAAACATCGATTGTATTTGGAATGCCGAGAGCAGTGGTTGAGTCCGGTCTGGCAGATGATGTGCAGAATATTGAACGTATAGCAGAATCCATATTGAAATTTGTTTAAAGCCGAGGGGTGCAGGCACATGGAGATGAATCAATATTTAGAAGTATTTATTGAAGAAAGCAAGGAGCATTTGCAGGCGTGCAATGAACAGCTTCTTGAATTAGAGAAAAATCCTGAAGATATAAAAATAGTTAATGAGATATTCAGGTCAGCGCATACGCTTAAAGGCATGTCAGCCACCATGGGGTACGAAGATCTAGCAAATCTAACCCATCAAATGGAAAATGTGCTTGATGCAATCAGAAATCAGAAAATTAAAGTAAATGCTGAAATTCTGGATGTCGTTTTTCTGGCTGTTGATGATCTTGAAGCAATGGTCCAGTCAATTGCGGAAGGCGGTGACGGCAAAAGGGATGTTTCCGAAGCAGTAGAAAAATTAATGCTGATCGAAAAAGGGGAAAGTCCGGCACAGTCTTCGGCAAGAGCTGAAACGGCGGCAGCCATTGCAGAACCGCAAGGACTGATCAAGACTACATATGATGATTTTGAATGGACAGTTATTCAGCAATCGAAGGAGCAGGGCTTTGAGTCCTATGAAATATCAATAGCATTGCGGGCAGATTGCCTGCTGAAAGCTGCCAGAGTATATATGGTTTTTGAAGTACTCGAGAAGAGTGGGGAAGTGATCAAAGCAACACCATCAGTTGAGCAGCTCGAAGAAGAGCAATTTGATCAGGAATTCTCCGTAACAATTGTGACAAAAGAAACAACTGAAGCTATCCGTCAGAAACTCTTGAAGGTATCGGAAGTGGAAAGAATAGAAGTGCTGCCGCTATCTATGGGGGACTATAGCCTTCAGGAAGCTGTGAAAGTGGAAGAAGCTGCACTGCCTGCCGCGGAAGAGGTCGCAGAGGCTGCTTCAGATATGCCAAAAGAGGAGAAGAAAGCCCCGGCAGCAAAGCAAGTCAGCAATAAAACGATTAGGGTAAATATCGAGAGATTGGATATCCTTATGAATCTGTTTGAAGAATTGGTGATTGACAGAGGAAGGCTTGAACAAATATCCAAGGAATTAAACAATCAGGAACTGCATGAAACGGTTGAGCATATGTCAAGGATCTCAGGAGACCTTCAGAATATTATTCTGAATATGCGAATGGTCCCAATTGAAACGGTATTTAATCGTTTTCCAAGAATGGTCAGACAATTGGCAAGGGATTTAAATAAAAAGATCAATCTCGAAATTGTCGGGGCAGAAACTGAACTTGACCGGACGGTTATTGATGAAATTGGCGATCCGCTTGTGCACTTAATCCGAAATGCATTGGACCATGGGGTTGAAACACCAGAAGTCCGCAAAGAAAATGGAAAAAGTGAAGAAGGAAATGTCGTATTAAAGGCATATCACAGCGGCAATCATGTGTTCATTGAAATAGAGGACGATGGTGCAGGCATAAACAAAGATAAGGTTATTAAGAAAGCACTGAAAAACGGTATCATTACAGAGCAAACGGCTTCCACTCTAACGGACAAACAAGCTTATGAACTGATTTTTGCTTCTGGCTTCTCGACTGCGGATAAAATCTCAGATGTTTCCGGTCGGGGTGTGGGGCTTGATGTTGTAAAGAATACAATCGAGTCATTGGGAGGATCAGTTTCAATTGATTCAAAAGTGGGACAGGGATCCATTTTCTCCATACAGCTGCCATTAACCTTATCCATTATTTCAGTCATGCTAGTTGAGATTGAGAAGGAAAAATATGCAATCCCTCTATCGTCTAT
Source organism: Bacillus sp. NTK034 (assembly GCF_017303275.1). GTDB lineage: Bacteria > Bacillota > Bacilli > Bacillales > Cytobacillaceae > Cytobacillus. Next base: position 732,188 of record NZ_JAFKOJ010000001.1, read on the forward strand.
TATTGAAACAGCTATTATCAGAAAAGGAGACATCTTAAGTGCACATAATCAAAAGGTGATTGATTTCAGAGGAAAAGTGGTTCCGCTCCTTTCGTTAAAGGAAATCTTTGAGGTGCCATCCGAGAGTCTGGAAGACGAATTCATTTCTGTTGTCATTGTCAGAAAAGGGGAAAAGATGGCCGGGCTTGTTGTAGATTCCTTTATTGGACAGCAGGAAGTAGTTTTAAAGTCCCTTGGAAACTACTTAACCAGTGTGTTTGCTATTTCCGGTGCAACCATATTAGGTGATGGACAGGTGGCTCTGATAGTGGACTGCAATGCATTGATTAAATAAATTAATTTGACGTTTATAAAGGAGTGAACAGGATGACTGAGACGGCAGCCGCGGATTTAAAATTGATTGTATTTCAGCTGAAAGATAAAGAGTATGCGATTCCGGTTAATCAGGTGCGTTCAATTGAAAAGGTTGAGCATATAACCCGGGTTCCACGAACAGCAGGCTTTGTAAAAGGAGTAATCAATTTACGGGGTGTTGTGACGCCGATCATTAGTCTCAGAAGCAGATTTAATCTGGAAGAGGCTGAATATAATGAGCATTCACGAGTAATTATCGCGGTATTGGATGATATGGAAGTTGGGCTGATTGTAGACTCTGCAAATGATGTCATTGACGTGGCCTTTGAATCGATTGAACCCCCGCCGGAGGTAATCGGTTCTGAAGAGGCCGATTTTATCAAGGGTGTAACGAAAATCGAAAAGCGATTATTTATCCTTATAGATTTGGAAAGAGTCCTCAATCCTGAAGAATTGGCAGCTCAGGATGGACAAGGGATAGCGGGATGAATTTTTTAGACAAGAATATCAGCAGCCTGAAATTGGATATTCTTAAAGAAATCGGGAATATTGGAGCAGGACATGCGGCGACTGCATTATCAACTCTTCTTAATAAAAAAATTGATATGTCTGTCCCGGATGTAAAAATAGTTTCTTTTGATGAAATGATCAATATGGCTGGAGGGGCAGAAAATGTAGTGGCCGGGGTGTTTCTGAGGATAGAAGGAGACGCCCCTGGCAGCATGTTTTTTGTCCTGCCTCTTGAACAGGCTGAAATCTTTATTCGGGAACTGCCTGGAAACATACCTTTCTGTACAGATGAGCTGCCATATGATGAACTTGCATTATCGGCACTTCAGGAGCTTGGAAACATTCTCTCAGGTTCTTATTTATCTTCTTTATCGGATTTTACGAAACTATCACTTTTTCCTTCAGTGCCGATGCTAAGCATCGATATGGTGGGAGCAATAATTGGCACGGGGCTGCTGGAAATTTCACAAGTGAGCGATTACGCTATAGTCATTGATACAGCTTTAAATGAAGAAGTCCATAATACGGATGCTGTAAATGGCCACTTTTTTTTGCTTCCAGATCCTGAATCATTTCAAATTATTTTTAAGGCCTTGGGAGTCTCAGAGCATGAATAATCTTCTTGAAGTTGTAAAAGTTGGCATCGCAGATATGAATATTGTGAAAACCCCCAGCTTAATCAGGACATCAGGACTTGGTTCCTGTGTCGGTGTGGTTCTATATGACCTCAGTGCAGAAATTGCCGGGCTTGCACATATTATGCTGCCTGATTCATCTCTTGCCAAAGGTACGAGCTTTAATTCAGCTAAATATGCTGATACAGCTATCAGTGACTTAGTGAGCCTTCTTTCGAAAAGTGGAGCAAGACCAACAGGATTAAAAGCGAAAATTGCCGGCGGAGCTCAAATGTTTAAGTACTCTTCTGGAAGTGATTTAATGAGGATTGGCCCAAGGAATGTAGAGGCGGTAAAAAAAGAACTCTCATCTTTAAAAATTGCCATTTTAGGGGAAGATGTGGGGGGCCATAGCGGCAGAACTATCGAATTCAACCCTCAATCAGGAGAACTAATGATTCGGACTGTAAACAAAGGCCAAGTGATTATTTAAGCTCCAGATTTATGAATTTGCAGTTAGTGAATCAGCTTTTTTATTTCGGCTTTATAAATCTTTAAAGCAAAATCGCAAATAACAAGATTATCACCGCTAGCCATAAAATCAGATTTTTCTCCGGCTTATTTATAAATCTCTACAATAACTCTTCGAAGAAAACCTCCCCTCTTTATCGATTAAAAAGTGAGCGGTGAAGGCTGAAGTTAATATTTTTATAGGAAACATTTTGATATACTAACAATAGTTAATAGAAATGGAAACGTTTGAGGAGGATGGCCATGGCAGACCTGATAACTGAAGAAAGCACATACTGGGCTAAATGGGTCGACTCTCGAGATGCTCAAGCGGGGAATTTTCTTGTGAAAAAATATTTGCCTCTTGTAAGCTATCATGTACAGCGGATATCCGCTACCCTGCCGAAGAATGTTTCAAGAGATGATATTCGAAGCCTGGGGCTAATGGGGTTATATGACGCGCTGGAAAAATTTGATCCTGCAAGAGATTTGAAATTTGATACATATGCTTCTTTTCGCATTCGCGGTGCAATTCTTGATGGATTAAGAAAAGAAGATTGGCTTCCCCGAAGTACGCGGGATAAGGCGAAAAAAATTGAAGCTGCCATTGAGAAGCTGGAGCAGCGGCTGATGCGAAATGCAACTGTTCATGAAATTGCTGAAGAAGCAGAGATGCAGGAAGATGAAGTATATTCTGTTATGAACGAACATTTTTACGCAAACATCCTTTCAATTGATGAACAGCCCGATGCTGAAGAAAAAGATGGCAGTTACTCCATTAAGGATGAAAAAGCAATTATTCCAGAAGAAAAGGTATTAAAGAATGAAATTTTGGAAGAAATGGCTGAAAAAATCTTACAATTAAATGAAAAAGAACAGCTGGTGCTAAGTTTATTTTATAAAGAGGAATTAACGCTGACAGAAATTGGCGAAGTAATGGGTTTATCTACCTCCCGTATATCCCAAATACATTCAAAGTCAATTTTTAAGCTGAGGCAGCTGCTGGAAAAAGCAATATAATCTTATGTCATTTCTTTCTGCAAAGGAAGGAATCAGCATGGAAAAATTTCAAATTTTAGTCGATGCTCAACGCTTAGCTGCATTGATTAAGCCGTTAGATATTAATAAGCTGGATGGAGCCGTTCACTCTGAATATTTGCACAAATTGCTTACTGACGAAAAAATCACATTTGGTGTAAGCGAAGAAATAATCCAGAGTATCTGCAAAGACCCTTTCTCAGTGGAATATCCCATTTTAGTAGCAAAAGGAATTCCTGCAGAAAACGGCAGTGATGCATACCTGTTAAATGAAGTCTCTTTTGACCAGCAAACGAGGAGAAAGGGGTTTAATTTTAGAGATGTTCTCCATATTCCTTCTGTTAAACAGGGACAGCTCCTGGCATCTGTAATTCCTTCTACCCCCGGTGCTCCCGGAAAAGATATTTTTGGACAGTCCATACCAGCAAGGAATGGAAAACCTTTAAGAGTCAAAGCAGGAAACAATGTATTAGAAAATGGCGGCAAATATTATTCGCTAATGGATGGTCAGGTTAGCTTTACTCCAATCAGCATTTCTGTAAATCCGGTGTTTGAAGTGATAGGCGACCTTGATTTGAAAACCGGGAATATAAATTTTGTTGGGAATGTTATGATACGCGGCAATGTTCCTGCCGGTTATGAAATTAAAGCTGGAGGCGACATCATTGTTACCGGTCTGGTGGAAGGCTCTTTCCTTCAGGCTGATGGCAATGTGCTTATTTCTGGCGGAATTTCCGGAAGTCATAGAGGTTCAGTTATATCGGGTGGCTCTGTTCAGGCAGCATATCTAAATCAGGCAAAAGTGAAGGCTGAACAGGACGTAGTTATTACAAAGTCAATCCTTCACAGTCATGTACATGCTGGCGGAGCGATCAGGTGCGGCGGCGCTTTGGTCATTGGAGGCAAGCTTCTGTCCGGCTCTGATATGGAGATTAAAGAGCTGGGGAATCACTTATTTACTAAAACGGAGCTTTTTGCAGGGATGGACTCCAAATTGGCTAAGGCCGAAAAAGATCTCTTAAACGAATCAGCCAGACTGCAGGAAACAATCAAAAAGCTGGATAGTATTGAAGGAAGACTGACAGAAATGGCCAGGCTTACAGGAAATCTGTCGGAAGAGCAAAGAACTATTATTCTCAAACAAAGGGCCACAAAAGCCCATTTGCAGGATAAATTGACCAAACTTAATGAAGAGCTTGCCGAACTGGAAAAAGAAAAAGAAGAAAAAATAAATGCTTCGATTCTTATCTATGGGAAGGTTTATCCAAACACTACTATGCATTTTGGAAAATATTCAAAAGTGATCCGGCAGACAGTTAAATCATTTAAGTTCCGTTTTTCAAATGGAGAAATAAGAAGTGATCCTTTAGAAACAGCCAAAAACGATCCTTTAATAAGGAAGTGATCCGGGATGAGTTTAAAATCAATAGAACTGCAGATAGCACTGCCAAGAACGTTTGACGCAGGTAAAATCCAGGATCAGCTTCAGCAGAGGGGACAGGCAATCAGCGGGTTTGCTGCCGAAAGCACACGGGAAAATGCTGAGAAACGGCGGACGACCGTGATAAAACATGAGCAAAAACAAAATGTCACTCTTTTCAATGATGAAAGCGAAAGCCAAAAAGAGGCCGGTGGACATGATCGGAAAGAAAATCAGAAAAAGGATAACCATGACAAACAGAACCATCCATACAAAGGGAAGGTTATTGACTACAGCGGATAGAGGGATATCATGACAGCTTTTCTATTAGCTATTAGCCTGCTGCTTAATATTGTAGCGTTATTAGCCATTATTCTGCTGTTTCTGCGTCAGAACAAATTAATGGAAACAGAGAAAAAACAGGAAAGAGTGCTTGTTGAAATGGAAGAAGTCATATCTTCTTACCTTATTCAAATGAAGGAAGAAAACGATGATTTTATAAACAAATTTTCGCAGATAAATGCTAAAAACCAAATATCTGTAAAAGAAAAAAGTATCCAGTTAAATAAGGAAAGAAAAAGTGATGAACATATAGCTGGAGCTGAGGAGAAATCAATGCGATTAGCCAGAGCATCTGTATACCAGGCTTCTAAAGCCTACAAAAATAATTTAAGGGCTTTAGAGGAAGAATTGAATGAAACAGAAGGTTTGAAGGAAGCTGAATCTGTAATGCAGTCAGACAGCAGTCAGCGGGCTAAAGCAGCGATTTTTTCATCATTGGAAGATCAAGTGTTTATGATGAAAAAACAGGGAATGAATGTGGAGGATATTGCAAAAAAATTAGGAAAAGGGAAGACAGAAATCGAATTAATGCTTAAATTTCGTCAAAATCAGCAAGAATAGCTTGATTGTGAAAAACACTTATGCTATATTAACAAATGGTGTTAATACACACGCTTATGGATTTAGCCGGATGGTGCTGTTCACATGCAGTTGCCGGCTGAAAATGATATGGGCGGAGGAAATAAAAACCATTAGGAGGAAACACAAATGTCAGTAATTTCAATGAAGCAATTGCTTGAAGCTGGTGTACACTTCGGACACCAAACACGCCGCTGGAACCCTAAGATGAAGAAATACATCTTCACTGAGCGTAACGGCATCTACATCATCGACCTTCAAAAGACTGTTAAGAAGGTAGAAGAAGCTTACAACTTCGTTAAGGAGCTTGCTGGAAACGGCGGTACAATCCTTTTCGTAGGAACTAAGAAACAAGCTCAAGATTCTGTTAAAGAAGAAGCAATCCGTTCTGGTATGTTCTTTGTCAACCAGCGCTGGTTGGGCGGAACTTTAACAAACTTTGAAACAATCCAAAAGCGTATTGCGCGTTTAAAGGATATCGAAAGAATGTCTGAAGACGGAACTTTCGAAGTTCTTCCTAAAAAAGAAGTTGTTCAATTAAAGAAAGAGCAAGAGCGCTTAGAGAAGTTCTTAGGCGGAATCAAAGACATGAAGAGCCTTCCAGATGCTCTATTCATCATTGACCCGCGCAAAGAGCGCATTGCTGTTGCAGAAGCACATAAATTAAACATCCCTATCGTTGGTATCGTTGATACAAACTGTGATCCGGATGAAATTGATGTTGTAATTCCTGCAAACGATGATGCTATCCGTGCTGTTAAATTGTTAACAGGCAAAATGGCAGATGCTATCCTTGAAGCTAAACAAGGTGAAGAAGTTACAACTGCTTAATAAAAAAGCGGAGGCGCCTTGGAGCGCGGGAGCTGTACTGCTCTAAGGTGCTTTTTCTTGATTTTAAAGAAGGTGATAAGAGGGAGCACCCTTTATCACCTTTTTTTAAAGAAAAGGCAAAGTTTAGTTTTCCATACAGCTATAAATGGTAAAGATATTATTACATAACTCATTAAGGAGGATCTCATAATGGCAATTACTGCTCAAATGGTTAAAGAACTTCGTGAAAAAACAGGCGCAGGCATGATGGACTGCAAAAAAGCACTTCAGGAAACTGATGGTGATATGGAAAAAGCAATCGACTTCCTTCGTGAAAAAGGAATCGCTAAAGCTGCTAAGAAAGGTGACCGTATTGCTGCGGAAGGTCTTACTTCTGTTAAAGTTGACGGAAACGAAGCAGTTATCCTTGAAGTAAACTCTGAAACAGATTTCGTTGCCAAAAACGAAGGATTCCAAACTCTTGTAAAAGAAATCGCTGAGCATTTGCTTGCTAACAAGCCGGCTTCAGTAGAAGAAGCCGCTGGCCAGACAATGGCTAACGGTGCAACTTTAGAATCTCACATCAACAGTGCAATTGCTAAAATCGGTGAAAAGCTTTCTCTTCGCCGCTTCGAAATCAAAACAAAAACTGAGAGCGATGCTTTCGGTGCTTATCTTCATATGGGCGGACGCATTGGTGTGTTAACAGTTCTTGAGGGAACAACTGACGAAGATGCAGCGAAAGATGTTGCAATGCATATTGCTGCCCTAAACCCTAAATATGTATCTCGTGATGAAGTATCACAGGATGAAGTAGAGCGCGAGCGTCAAGTATTGACTCAGCAAGCTCTTAACGAAGGCAAGCCTGAGAACATCGTTGCTAAGATGGTTGAAGGACGCCTTGGCAAATATTTCGAAGATGTTTGCGTAAACGACCAGGCTTTTGTTAAAAACCCTGATCAAAAAGTAGGCAAATTCGTTGAATCTAAAGGCGGAAAAATCCTTGAGTTCGTTCGCTACGAAGTTGGAGAAGGCATCGAAAAGCGTGAAGACAACTTCGCTGAAGAAGTAATGAACCAGGTTAAGAAGTAATTTTTGAATAATAATTAATTCAGCTATGATTCAGGGAACACTTTGTGTTCCCTGTTTTTCAAGAATGAGATAAAATTAAAGAAGCTATGGTGAGTTTTTATACTACATATGGAGGTTCTTATGAGCAGCCCTAAATACAAACGCGTGGTCTTAAAATTAAGTGGAGAAGCTTTAGCAGGAGAGCAAGGTTTCGGAATTAATCCTTCAGTGATTAAATCAATAGCTGCACAGGTTAAAGATCTGGCTGCATTAGGTGTTGAGGTTGCCGTTGTTGTCGGCGGCGGAAACATCTGGCGTGGAAAGATCGGAGAAGAAATGGGGATGGACAGGGCAAATGCCGACTACATGGGAATGCTTGCTACTGTCATGAACTCATTGGCGTTGCAGGATAGCCTCGAGAATCTCGGTGTAGAGACGAGAGTTCAAACCTCAATCGAGATGAGGCAGGTCGCTGAACCGTACATCCGCAGAAGAGCCATCCGCCATCTTGAGAAAAAGCGGGTTGTGATCTTTGCTGCAGGAACCGGAAATCCTTACTTCTCTACTGATACAACAGCAGCATTGCGAGCTGCAGAAATTGAAGCAGAAGTAATTCTAATGGCGAAAAACAATGTAGATGGTGTTTATTCAGCTGACCCTCGCATTGATAAAAATGCTAAGAAATATGATGAGCTTTCCTATCTTGATGTTCTGAAAGAAGGATTGGCTGTCATGGATTCTACAGCTTCATCTTTATGCATGGATAACAACATTCCATTAATTGTGTTCTCAATTATGGAAAAAGGCAATATTAACCGCGCCGTAATGGGTGAAACAATCGGAACAATCGTTAGGGGGAAAAAATAATGCCAAAACAAGTTATTGCAGATGCAAAAGAAAGAATGACTAAGGCAATTTCAGCTTATACAAGAGAGCTTGCAAGCATCCGTGCAGGTAAAGCAAATGCTTCATTACTTGATCGCATCACTGTTGATTACTATGGTGCGCCGACTCCTGTAAATCAGCTTGCCGGGGTGTCTGCTCCAGAAGCACGCCTTTTAGTCATTACTCCTTATGACAAATCCATTCTTGGAGAAATTGAAAAAGCCATTCTTAAATCTGATATCGGCTTAAATCCGTCAAATGACGGCAGTGTTATCAGACTGGCTATTCCTCAGCTTACTGAAGAACGCCGCAAAGAGCTAGTAAAGGTTGTCAAAAAAGAATCTGAAGACGCAAAAGTTGCTATCCGGAATGTTCGCCGCGATGCCAATGATGACCTTAAAAAGCTTGAGAAAAATGGAGAGATCACAGAAGATGATCTTCGCGGTTTTTCTGACGACATTCAAAAACTTACTGATGACCACATCAGTAAGATTGACGATTTAACTAAAGAAAAAGAAAAAGAAATTCTTGCAGTCTAATGACTCTATACCAAGAACCCTCTATCAATAGGGGGTTCTTTTACTCTTTGGGAGTATACATATTCAGATCGTGTGTTTACGTGCTGACATCAATGAAATATGCGCAGAAGTCCAGCAGCCCTATCCTGAATTTAGTTTCTGGCAACATACTCTTTTATAGAGATATATTTAATTATTTTTGGTATGATATTATCATGCGGAAAGAGGAAATATCATAATTTTACCATTAGAATAATCTCTAAAAGATACTATGACTGAATATCAGCTATCAATCAGCGGGGAAAAACCCCCCAATGACTGAAGTTTCACTTTATCTTTTATCGGAGGATTAACCTATTTTAAAGGAGCAGACTTATGTTTGATAAAATGAAGTTATGGAAGTCCCAAAACAGTTCTTCCAATCTCCGAGAGAGAGTTGAAAAAATAAAAGAATTGCAAATTCCTGAGCATGTTGCCATCATTATGGATGGAAACGGAAGATGGGCAAAAAAAAGAGCTTTACCAAGAGTTGCCGGCCATCATGAGGGAATGAAGGTTGTCCGAAAAATCACAAGATTTGCGAGCGATATTGGAGTAAAGACCTTAACTTTATATGCATTCTCTACTGAAAATTGGAAAAGGCCTAAAATGGAAGTGGACTTTCTTATGAAACTGCCTGAGGAATTTCTGGGAACTTTCCTCCCAGAACTGATAGAAGAGAATGTGCAAGTAAGAATGATTGGTTATTTTGACCACTTGCCTGCCCATACCCGCAATGCAGTTTCCAAAGCGATGGAAGAGACAAAAAATAACACGGGTCTGGTATTGAACTTTGCACTTAATTATGGAAGCAGAGCCGAAATACTCGAAGCCGTCAAGCATGTCTTAAATGATTGCAAAAGTGGTATAATGAATGAAAACGAATTGAATGAAGAAAAATTCTCATCCTACCTCATGACGGGCGGGCTGAAGGATCCCGATCTGCTGATTCGTACAAGCGGTGAAATCAGATTAAGCAATTTTATGCTTTGGCAGCTTGCATACACAGAATTCTGGTTTACGGATGTATTATGGCCGGATTTCAATGAAGAGCAAATGCTCGAAGCAATCGAGGTATTCCAAAGCCGCCAAAGGCGTTTTGGGGGAGTACAATAAAGGTGTTGAAATATTGAATGAAGCAGCGTATTATCACAGCAATTATATTTGGGGCAGTCCTCCTGCCAGTCATTATCTATGGAGGCATGCCAATCATCATCCTGGCATACTTGCTGGCATCTATTGCACTATATGAACTATTGAAGATGAGAAATTTAAACTTATTCTCGATTCCAGGCATTATTTCTTTACTATTATTGTGGATTTTCCTTTTGCCTAAAGAATTTCAGTCAATCCTGGATGATTTGAATTATACAAAAATTGAGGTTGCCCTTTTTGGGGTGCTTCTTTTCTTAACGTATACAGTCGCAACAAAAAATAAATTTACTTTTGATGATGTGGCGTTTTCGATTATGTCTACTTTATATGTTGGAATTGGGTTTTACTATTTTATGGAGACCCGCTTCGCAGATCAGGGTCTGACCTATCTCTTTTTTGCATTATTCCTTATTTGGGCAACGGATTCTGGTGCCTACTTCATAGGGAAAGCGATGGGAAAGAAGAAGCTTTGGCCTGAAATCAGCCCAAATAAGACTGTGGAAGGGTCACTTGGTGGTGTGGTCTGTGCTCTTGCCGTGGCGGTATTGTTTATTATCTTCACAGATATTGATGAGTCCATGCTGGGATTATTAGTGATTACAGCCATCTTGTCGGTGTTCGGGCAAATAGGGGATTTAGTGGAATCAGCATTAAAGCGTCATTATAATGTAAAAGACTCAGGGAATATTCTTCCTGGCCATGGCGGGATTCTGGACCGTTTTGACAGCTTATTATTCGTCCTGCCATTGCTCCACTTTTTTCACTTGCTGTAATGCATTGGGCAGAGAGCAGTGTGCGAATACCAGATATCTGCCTAGCTCCAGCGCCTGCTCCCTAGAGGTGTCTGGAGTGGGCGCCAAGGAATGCTTCCTTGGACTAACTTTGCAGGAACAAGCTATCTTTACTTGTTCCAAAGGCGCTTCCGCTTTTCTTATAGGAGGAGACTATGAAACATATCAGTTTAATGGGTGCAACAGGGTCCATTGGTACACAGACTCTTGATATCATTAAGGAAAACCCAGAGGAATTTAAGCTAGCAGCCATGTCTGCAGGCAGAAATATAGATCTTGCCCGGAAAATTATCTCTGATTTTCAGCCGGAACTTGTTTCACTATCAGAAAAAAGTTCTGCAGATATTCTTAAAGCTGAGTTTCCCGGCATAACATTTACATATGGACATGAAGGTTTGATAGAAGTAGCTGTTTACCCAAAATCTGAAATACTGGTTAATGCAGTTTTAGGCAGCGTAGGACTTGATTCCACATTGCAGGCGATTGAGGAAAAGAAGACAATCGCCATCGCAAATAAAGAAACCCTTGTGACTGCCGGCCATCTGGTTATGGAAGCAGCAAAGCGAAACGGTGTAATGCTTCTTCCTGTAGACAGTGAACACTCAGCTATTTTTCAATCCCTTCAGGGGGAAAAAGAGAAAAATATTGAAAGGCTCATTTTGACAGCTTCTGGAGGAAGCTTCAGAGACCGCTCCCGCAAGGAATTGGAAAATGTGACAGTTGAACAGGCACTTAATCATCCGAATTGGTCAATGGGAGCAAAAATAACCATCGATTCAGCCACAATGATGAATAAGGGGCTTGAAGTAATTGAGGCACATTGGCTTTTCTCCATGGATTACAGTAAAATAGATGTCCTTCTTCATAAAGAAAGCATTATCCATTCCATGGTGGAATTTCATGACAGCAGTGTAATCGCACAGCTTGGCACTCCTGATATGAGAGTACCTATTCAGTATGCTTTAACTTATCCTGACAGGCTTCCGCTCCGAACAGCAAACCGGCTGAACCTTGCTGAAATTGGCAAGCTCCATTTTGCAGAAATGGACTTTGAACGCTTTCGCTGCCTGAAGTTTGCCTATGAAGCCGGAAAAGCTGGCGGGTCAATGCCAGCTGTATTAAATGCAGCAAATGAAGCTGCGGTTGCTGCATTCTTAGATGGAAAGATTACCTTTCTGCAAATAGAAGATTTCATCGAAAGAGCACTGGGCAGCCATGACATAATTTCAAATCCAAGTCTTGATGAGATCCAGGAAACAGATTTGGAAACGAGGAAATATGTTAACTCGCTTCTATAAGCTTGCGTTCAAGTGCAGAATGGTGGAAGCAGTATAAAATCATTAACACTCACCAGCGCATTTGAACGACCTCTAAAAAAAGGTGGTTAAAACTTGAGTACAGTAATAGCCTTTATTGTTATTTTCGGGGCACTGGTATTTTTCCATGAACTGGGACATTTAATATTTGCAAAAAGAGCAGGAATTCTCTGCCGGGAGTTCGCTATTGGGTTCGGCCCTAAAGTGTTTTCCTTTAAAAAAGATGAAACAGTTTATACGATTCGTCTATTGCCGATAGGCGGGTTTGTGCGCATGGCCGGGGAAGATCCCGAGATGGTGGAAATTAAACCGGGATACCGCATTGGCCTGATCCTTGATGACAACGAGGAAGTAAGCAAAATTATATTAAACAATAAAGAAAAATATCCAGATGCAAGAATAGTTGAAGTTGAGGATGCTGACATTGAGCATGACCTTGAAATAAAAGGATATGTTGAGGGTGAAGAGGAAGAGTCAATCCAGATCTTTAAAATCAGCCGTTCAGCGGTGCTGGTAGAGGATGGAACAGAGACGCTCATTGCCCCTTATGACCGTCAATTTGCATCAAAGACATTAGGCCAGAGAACAATGGCGATTTTCGCAGGCCCTATGATGAATTTTGTTCTTGCCTTTATCGTTTTTGTTCTAATAGCCTTACTTCAGGGTATTCCGACTAATGAACCTGCGTTGGGCAAGCTGACCCCTGATGGTGCAGCTTATGAAGCCGGGCTTAAGGAAGGCGATTTGGTTCAAAGTGTTGATGGAGCAGAAATTTCAAGCTGGTCAGATGTGGTGGAAATCATTAGACAGAATCCAAGTGAAGAATTGGAGTTTTTAGTGGAAAGAAACGGCCAGGAATATACAATACCGGTTACTCCGAAGGTTCAGGATGTTGAAGGCGAAAAGATTGGAATCATTGGCGTATATAGTCCAATGGAGAAATCACCTTTAAAGGCCATAACATATGGAGCCAAGGAAACCTATTTCTGGACTAAAGAGATTTTTGTCATGCTAGGCAAGCTTGTCACTGGACAGTTTTCCATTGATGCATTATCTGGTCCGGTAGGAATCTATGTTTCAACAGATACAGTAGCCAAATCAGGCATATATTACTTAATGAAATGGGCAGGCATCCTAAGTATAAATCTGGGAATTATGAACCTGCTTCCAATTCCGGCTCTCGATGGCGGAAGATTAATGTTCTTTGCTGTTGAAGCTGTAAGAGGGAAGCCAATTGACCGCCATAAAGAGGGGATGGTCCACTTTATTGGGTTTGCCCTTTTAATGCTATTAATGCTCGTGGTCACTTGGAATGATATTCAGAGATTTTTCCTGTAAAAACTTAGAAGAGCTGCATGAAGAAGAAGGGTGAGGGCTCAGGTCTTTAGGAAGCTAATAGCTTTTTCTGAAGACCGGGAGACCCTTCTTTTGTTTAGAAAGCAGTTTCAATACATATTTTTAATTGAGGTGCAAATAAATGAAACAGAGCATGATGCTTATTCCTACATTAAAAGAAGTGCCTGCAGATGCGGAAACAAGAAGCCACCAATTATTGCTTAGGGCTGGTTTTATCCGCCAGAACGCAAGCGGAATTTATAGCTATATGCCTTTAGCGAAAAAAGTTCTGCAAAAGGCTGAAGCGATAATCAGGGAAGAAATGGATAATGCAGGGGCTGCCGAGCTTCTGATGCCAGCTCTTCAGCAGGCTGAACTATGGCAGGAATCCGGGCGCTGGTATACATATGGACCTGAACTGATGAGAATGAAGGATCGCCATGAGCGGGAATTTGCTTTGGGTGCCACTCATGAAGAAGTGATTACCAGCCTGGTTCGTGATGCCGTAAAATCATATAAGAAATTACCATTGGCTCTTTATCAGATTCAGACCAAGTTCCGGGATGAGAAGCGTCCTCGCTTTGGGCTTCTTCGCGGGCGTGAGTTTATCATGAAGGATGCTTATTCATTTCACTCAAATCAAGGGAGCCTTGATGAAATGTATAATAAACTTTATACAGCTTATTCCAATGTGTTCAGACGTTTCGGCCTGAATTTCAGAGCTGTCATTGCTGACTCGGGTGCAATGGGCGGTAAAGATACACATGAGTTCATGGTTCTTTCGGAAGTTGGAGAAGATACGATTGCTTATTCAGATACTTCCGACTATGCAGCCAATATTGAAATGGCCCCAGTGCTTGCACAATACTCAAAGAGCAATGAGGAACCTGAGGAACTGGAAAAGGCAGCGACAGAAAACCAGAAATCAATTGAAGAAGTTTCGGCTTTCCTAAACGTTGCTAAAGAGCAGTGCATAAAGACGCTTCTTTTTAAGGCTGATGAAAAATATGTTCTTGTTCTTGTCCGCGGCGACCATGAAGTAAATGACATCAAGCTTAAAAATCTGCTTGAGGCCTCTGCCGTGGAGCTTGCCGATGCCGGAGAGACGAAGCAAATTCTCGGCTGTGCAGTTGGTTCTTTGGGACCTATTGGAGTGAAGGATATTGATATTATTGCAGACCATGCAGTGGAAGCTATTGTGAATGGTGTATGCGGCGCCAATGAAGAAGGAATTCATTATGTCAATGCTAATCCAGAGCGTGATTTTAGTGTAACCCAATATGCAGATCTTCGTTTCATTCAAAAGGGCGACCCTTCACCAGATGGACAAGGAACGATTCAATTTGCAAAAGGAATTGAAGTTGGACATATCTTCAAGCTGGGAACTCGCTATAGTGAAGCAATGGAAGCGGCTTATTTAGATGAAAATGGCAGAACACAGCCAATGATTATGGGCTGCTATGGCATCGGAGTTTCCCGCACTATGGCTGCAGTTGCCGAACAGTTCAACGATGAGAATGGCTTTATATGGCCGCGCTCACTGTCTCCATTCGACTTGCATCTCATCCCTATTAACATGAAGGACGAAGCTCAGGCTGCAGTTGCTGAAGAATTATATACAATGCTAAAGAGGGATCGCTATGAAGTATTACTGGATGACCGTCAGGAACGTCCCGGTGTCAAATTTGCAGATTCCGACCTTATCGGTTTGCCAATCCGCATAACTGTCGGCAAAAAAGCTTCAGAAGGCATCGTCGAAGTGAAAGTTAGAAAAACAGGTGAAATGCAGGAAATTCACAAAGATCAGCTTGCAAATAAAATCGCTGAAATGATGTCTGCACTATAAAAATATGGGCAGTGTTCCTTTTGATTTAGAGGAAAAAACGGGTTCCAAAATGGAATCCGTTTTTTCAATCACTATCTGATTCGATATGTTATAATTAAGTCCGTCTGTCTATTTTCTAAATTGTGATAGAGTTTGCTCTGTTTTTGAACGGTGAAACTTAATTTTATACTGAGTTGATTGTAGCGGAGGGCACTTGATCCTCGAAAATGCATCCACATTTTCTTCGTGCGGTGTTGATTCTTGGAAGTTTATTCAATGTCCTTCGGGAAGTGAGGGATGTGAGAGACCCCGCAGGCGAAGCCGAGGAGGCTCTCATCTTTCCCCGCGGAAAGCAAGTGCCTGAGGCGGAAATCAACGGGCAGAATTCATAAGCAAAAACAACTTTAAATAATAGAAGTGTAAAAACTAAGTTTATAAGATGGGAGAGAGAAAGATGAGCGAACCTTCTAGATTTCAGCTCTTGCTCCAGCAGATGCAGCTAACTGAAGATGCCTTTGTGCAGCACTTTCATGATGCCCAGATCGAAAGGGTCATAGTCGAGAGACAGTCACGGAAATGGCATTTTTATTTTGCTTTTCCAAAGATTGTGCCTTGCAGTGTATATAGCCGCTTCACAGATCAGCTGGAAAAGACATTTTCCCATATCGCAGAAATTTCTTACAGCATAACTGTGAAGAATCAGGACTTTACTGAAAAGCTTGTACTTGAATACTGGCACAACTGCATCAGAGAAATGGATGGCATGGCGCCGCCTCTCATAAAGCTTTTGAATGAACAGGTTCCATCTGTACAGGGGAACAAAATTATTATTAAGGTCCGAAATGAATTGGAAGGATTGTCTATCAAAAAGAAGTATGCCGGCACTATTTCAGATGTTTTTCAAGTATTTGGCTTTCCGGCCTTAACAGTTGATACAGAATTATCTTCAGAAGGTTCCAATGAAGAATATGAAAAATTCATGGAGGCCAAACGCAAAGAAGACCAGGAGCGCGGTCTTCAGGCTGCAATCGAGATGCAGAAGAAAGAGGCCGAAGCAGAATCAGCAGATTCTTCAGCACCGCAGGGGCCGCTTACAATTGGTCTTACCATTAAAGACGATTCAGATTACCGCAAATTGATTGATATCGTTGATGAAGAGCGCCGAATAGCCGTTGAAGGCTATGTATTTGCTGCTGAAACAAGAGAGCTCCGAAGCGGCCGGACACTCTTAACTTTCAAAATTACTGATTATACCAGTTCCATTCTTGTAAAAATGTTCTCGCGGGACAAAGAGGATGCTGCGTTATTTCAGCATGTTCAAAAAGGGATGTGGCTAAAGGTCCGGGGCAGCATACAAAACGATACATTTGTCCGCGACCTGGTAATGATCGGGAACGATATCAATGAAATTAAACCTATTCAACGACAGGATACATCGCCTGCTGATGAAAAAAGGGTTGAACTTCATCTTCATACACCGATGAGCCAAATGGATGCAGTTTCATCTGTCAGTGCACTGGTTTCACAGGCGAAAAAGTGGGGACATAAAGCTGTTGCCATTACAGACCATGCTGTTGCTCAATCATTCCCTGAAGCCTATGGTGCCGGGAAGAAGAATGATATAAAGATTTTATACGGAATCGAAGCGAACCTTGTGGATGACGGTGTGCCGATTGCCTATAATGATGCGCATCGCAGGCTCACTGAAGATACTTATGTTGTATTTGACGTAGAGACAACCGGCTTATCAGCTGTATATGATACGATCATTGAGCTTGCTGCAGTTAAGATTCATGATGGGGAAATCATTGATCGGTTTGAATCCTTTGCCAACCCTCATCACCCACTGTCGGCAACAACGATCAATCTGACTGGAATCACAGATGATTTGGTGGAGAATGCACCGGAAGTGGAAGAGGTCCTAAAGAAGTTCCATGAATGGACAGGAGATGCTGTTTTAGTAGCCCATAATGCTTCCTTTGACATGGGTTTCCTAAATGTCGGCTATAAAAAAATGGGCATAGGCAAAGCGCCTAACCCTGTTATTGATACTCTTGAACTCGCACGCTTTTTATATCCGGACATGAAAAATCACCGTCTGAATACGCTGGCCAAAAAATTTGATGTTGAACTCACCCAGCATCACCGTGCCATATATGACGCGGAAGCTACGGGTTATCTGCTTCTTAAAATGCTTAAGGGTGCAGAAGAAAAAGGGATCGAATATCATGATCAATTCAATGATAATATGGGACAGGGAAATGCCTATCAGCGGGCAAGGCCGGCGCATTGCACCCTGCTTGCACAGACAGAAGAAGGCCTGAAAAATATCTTTAAACTCGTATCCATATCGCATCTTGAATACTTTTACAGAGTGCCGCGCATTCCTAGGTCAGTCCTGCAAAAGCATCGTGAAGGAATTCTGGTTGGATCGGGATGCGACAAAGGCGAAGTTTTTGAAGGCATGATGCAGAAATCTCCAGATGAAGTGGAAGATACAGCACAATTCTATGATTATCTTGAAGTGCACCCAAAAGCCGTCTATGCACACCTTTTGGAGCTTGAACTTGTAAGAGATGAAAAAGCGCTGGAAGAGATTATCGGCAATATTGTAAAACTGGGAGATAAACTTGATCTGCCGGTAGTCGCAACCGGCAATGTACACTACCTGAATCCCAATGATAAAATTTACCGGAAAATCCTTGTTAATTCACAGGGGGGCGCAAATCCTCTAAATCGCCATCAGCTCCCGGATGTTCACTTCAGGACTACCAATGAAATGCTTGACGCTTTTTCATTCCTTGGCAAAGAAAAAGCGAAGGAAATTGTGGTAGAGAATTCGAATAAAATAGCGGATATGATTGAAGAAATTAAGCCGATAAAAGATGATTTGTATACGCCGAAAATTGAAGGCGCAGATGAAGAAATGCGCAGCATGAGTTACGGAATGGCAAAAAAAATATATGGTGATCCGCTTCCAGAGATCGTTGAAGCCCGCCTTGAAAAAGAACTTAAGAGTATTATCGGCCATGGGTTCGCGGTGATCTATCTGATCTCCCATAAGCTTGTAAAAAAATCACTGGATGATGGCTATCTTGTTGGTTCCCGTGGTTCAGTCGGCTCTTCTTTTGTTGCGACGATGACTGAAATAACTGAAGTAAATCCGCTTCCTCCGCATTACGTTTGCCCGGAATGCAAGACATCCGAGTTTTTCAATGATGGATCAGTTGGCTCCGGTTTCGACCTGCCTGATAAAGACTGCACGAACTGTGGAGCAAAATATAAAAAAGATGGACATGATATCCCGTTCGAAACCTTCCTTGGTTTCAAGGGAGATAAGGTTCCCGATATTGACTTGAACTTTTCAGGGGAATACCAGCCGAAGGCACATAACTACACAAAGGTGCTATTCGGGGAGGATTATGTATACCGTGCAGGAACAATTGGTACTGTGGCAGACAAAACAGCTTATGGTTACGTCAAAGCATACCAGCAGGATAATAATCTTCAAATAAGAGGTGCCGAAATTGACAGGCTGGCTTCGGGCTGCACAGGGGTAAAGCGGACAACCGGACAGCACCCGGGCGGTATTATTGTTGTGCCGGATTACATGGATATTTATGATTTTTCGCCAATTCAGTTCCCAGCTGACGACCGGAATTCTGAATGGAAAACGACTCATTTTGACTTCCATTCAATTCATGATAATCTATTAAAACTCGATATACTGGGGCACGATGATCCCACCGTCATCAGGATGCTCCAGGATCTTAGCGGAATTGATCCAAAAACGATTCCGACAGATGACCCTGAAGTAATGAAAATCTTTAGCGGGCCGGAATCGCTTGGTGTGACAGAAGAGCAAATCATGTGTAAAACCGGAACACTTGGCATACCTGAATTTGGTACGCGATTTGTCCGCCAGATGCTTGAAGATACAAAGCCGACAACTTTCTCAGAACTTGTCCAGATTTCTGGTCTTTCTCATGGTACGGATGTTTGGCTCGGAAATGCCCAGGAATTGATCCATAATAATATTTGTAACTTAAGTGAAGTAATCGGGTGCCGTGATGATATTATGGTTTATTTAATCTATCAGGGTCTTGAGCCTGCCTTTGCTTTTAAAATTATGGAATCGGTCCGTAAGGGTAAAGGCCTGAGCGATGATATGGAAGCGGAAATGAGAAAGAATGAAGTGCCGGAATGGTATATTGATTCCTGCAAAAAGATTAAATACATGTTCCCTAAAGCCCATGCGGCTGCATACGTTTTAATGGCTGTCCGTATTGCGTACTTTAAAGTGCACCATCCGCTTCTTTACTATGCAGCATATTTCACTGTCCGCGCAGAGGACTTTGACGTTGATGCCATGGTTAAAGGATCCCAGGCGATACGTGCGCGCATCGAAGAAATCAATGCAAAGGGACTTGATGCCTCGACGAAAGAAAAAAATCTATTAACAGTGATGGAGCTGGCTTTGGAAATGAACGAAAGGGGCTTTAACTTCCAAAAGGTGGACTTATATCGCTCAAGCGCAAATGAGTTTATCATTGAAGGGAATTCTTTGATCCCGCCGTTTAATTCCATTCCGGGATTGGGTACAAACGCTGCATTCAATATTGTTAAAGCAAGAGAAGAAGGAGAATTCCTATCCAAAGAAGATCTGCAGCAGCGCGGAAAAGTGTCCAAAACAATTATCGAGTATCTGGATAACCACGGCTGCCTGGAATCCCTTCCTGAACAAAATCAGCTTTCTCTATTCTAAAAAGAGTGCAGGCATATGTTCCAAACCCTTCTGCTGACAGCTATTCCATTTGCATAAAAAAATTGGTTATGGTATAGTTTTATTGGAAATACTAAGAATAACTCTCGCAAAAGGAAGAGTGGGGCAACCCACTCTTTCGTGTTGTGTACGGTTTTTTCCTTATATCGGATCTATGTTAAAACTATATGTTAATTAAAGTTTAGCAGGGCCAATATCTAATTTATTAGTGTAAAACAAGAGCTAAGAATCCAGTAAAAAGGAGGGAAATGAATGAGCAAAGTGACTGAAACGGTGGAACAACTGGTCACCCCTATTGTGGATGAACTTAATTTAGAATTAGTCGACATTGAATATGTAAAAGAAGGGAAAGACTGGTTCCTTCGCGTATTTATTGATAAAGAAACAGGCGTTGATATCGAGGAATGCGGAATGGTCAGTGAAAAGCTAAGCGAAAAGCTTGATGCTGAAGATCCGATTCCATACAACTATTTCTTGGAAGTTTCATCGCCGGGAGCTGAACGCCCTCTAAAGAAAGACAGTGATTTTGTTAAAGCAGTCGGCAAGAATGTTTTCGTTAAAACATACGAACCGATTGATGGAGAAAAGACGTTCGAAGGTGTGTTAACCCAATTTGACGGGGAGACCGTTACGGTTGAAGTGAAAATCAAAACAAGGAAGAAAAGAATCGAAATTCCTTATGAAAAGGTAGCGAATGCCCGTTTAGCTGTTGTTTTCTAATGACAGCTGATTGCGGGCTTGCTTATTAATATAAGCAATTGCTACTCAGTGTTGATCATTTGATAAGAGAAATAAAGGGGGATATAAATCTCATGAGCAGTGAACTTTTGGATGCTCTGACATTGCTTGAGAAAGAAAAAGGCATTTCTCGCGATGTGATTATCGAAGCAATTGAAGCTGCATTGGTGTCAGCCTACCGCAGAAACTTTAACCAGGCACAGAATGTGCGCATTGATTTAAACCTAGGAAACGGAACGATGAGAGTCTTTGCACGCAAAGATGTAGTGGATGAAGTATTTGATCCGCGTCTTGAAATCTCAGTTGAAGATGCTCAAAAGATCAACCCAAACTACCAGGTGGAAGATGTGGTTGAAATGGAAGTAACTCCTAAGGACTTTGGGCGCATCGCTGCCCAAACGGCCAAACAGGTTGTTACACAGCGTGTCCGTGAAGCGGAGAGAGGCATCATTTATTCTGAATTTATCGACCGTGAAGAAGATATCATGACGGGAATTGTTCAGCGTACAGATCCTAAGTTCATCTATGTGAGCCTTGGAAAGATTGAAGCGATCCTTCCGGCAAACGAACAAATGCCAAATGAGCGTTATCAGCCCCATGACCGCATTAAAGTCTTTATTACAAAAGTAGAAAAGACAACAAAAGGACCGCAAATTTTTGTCAGCAGAACACATCCTGGCCTGCTGAAGAGATTATTTGAAATTGAAGTGCCTGAAATTTATGATGGAACTGTTGAAATCAAATCCGTTGCCCGTGAAGCAGGGGACCGTTCTAAGATCTCCGTTCATTCAGACAATGAAGAAGTTGATCCGGTAGGTTCATGTGTAGGACCTAAGGGCACACGCGTACAGGCAGTAGTAAATGAGCTTAAGGGCGAAAAAATTGATATTGTAAAGTGGTCTTCTGATCCGGTGGTTTTCGTTGCCAATGCACTAAGTCCATCTAAGGTGCTTGACGTAATCGTAAATGAAGATGACAAAGCGACAACAGTTGTAGTTCCGGATTATCAGCTTTCCCTGGCAATCGGAAAGCGCGGCCAGAATGCAAGACTTGCAGCCAAGCTTACAGGCTGGAAAATTGACATCAAATCAGAAACAGATGCCCGTGAAGCCGGAATTTACCCGCGGGATGAAACACTGTTGAACTTTGATAATGATGATTATGAAAACGAAGACTACGAAAATGAGGAAGACTTCGATTTTCAGGATGAACTTTTAGAGGGAAAAGAATAGGGAAGAGGTGAATGATCGTGAACAATCGTAAAAAAGTTCCTTTGCGAAAATGTGTCGCTACCGGTGAAATGAGGCCGAAAAAAGAACTCGTTCGCATCGTTCGCTCCAAAGAAGGGGAAGTATCTGTAGACCCAACCGGTAAAAAATCAGGGCGCGGGGCTTATCTTTCCAAAGAAAAGGAAGCAGTTTTGTTAGCAAAGAAGAAGAATATCTTAGCCAATCATTTAGAAGTTTCCATTGATGAAGCTATCTATGAAGAACTCTTGGAGTTAATAGAGAAGGAGAAACGGCAATCCAAATGAACTCAAATCAATGGATGTCATTGCTTGGCTTAGCCAATCGGGCACGGAAAATTACTTCGGGAGAAGAGCTTGCTGTTAAAGAGATCAGAAACGGTAAAGCAAAGCTTGTTTTGCTGTCTGCAGATGCATCCGCAAATACGGCAAAGAAAGTTACAGATAAATGTAAATCATTTGGGGTTCCTTATAAGCTGATTCAAAACCGGGAAATGCTCGGTAAGGCTATAGGGAAGGAAGCCCGCGTTGTTGTGGCAGTGTTAGATGCCGGATTTGCAAAAAAGCTGTTAACGTTGCTCGATTAATACTAGCGGGGGTGAAAGTATGAGTAAAATGCGCGTATATGAATATGCGAAAAAACATAACATTTCAAGCAAGGATGTTATTACAAAATTAAAAGACATGAATATAGAGGTTTCAAATCATATGACTACAATTGAGCCGGCTGCAGTCCAGAAACTTGACGGAATCTTTATCAAGAATGACAGCCAGTCTCAAAAACAGAGCAAACCTCAAAGCCAGCAAAAACCGCAAGGGAATCAAAAACCGGCTTCAAATAATAGTGCTGTCAACACAACAGCTCCTAAAAGCAAGCCTCAGAATAAACCAGGCGAAAACAGAAACCAGGGACAGGGCAGCCAGTCCGGCAAAAGCTTCTCCGGAAATAACCGGGGCAATAGCAACAATAGAAACAATAATAACAACAACCGAAACAATAACCGAAACAACAATAAGAATAAAAATAACAAAGGCAAACAGCAGCAGCAGACTCATGTGGCCCCAGCTCCTAAAAAGGTGAAGGAGCTTCCTTCAAAAATTACTTTCAGCGAATCACTGACTGTAGCGGAACTGGCAAAGAAGCTGCACCGCGAACCTTCTGAAATCATTAAAAAGCTATTCATGCTGGGTGTTATGGCAACAATTAACCAGGATCTTGACAAAGATGCCATTGAGCTGATTGCAGGTGAATACGGTGTGGAAGTAGAAGAAGAGATACTGGTTGATACAACTGATCTTGAAGTATACTTCACAGAAGAAGAAAATGCAGAACTAGTGGAACGTCCATCTGTTGTAACCATCATGGGACACGTTGACCATGGTAAAACAACATTGCTTGACTCCATCCGCAACACGAAAGTAACAGCAGGAGAAGCAGGCGGTATCACTCAGCATATCGGAGCTTATCAAGTTGAAGAAAACGGCAAAAAGATTACTTTCCTTGATACTCCTGGACACGCTGCGTTCACGACAATGCGTGCCCGCGGTGCGAAAATTACCGATATTACAATTCTCGTTGTTGCAGCAGATGACGGTGTAATGCCGCAAACGGTTGAAGCAATCAACCATGCAAAAGCAGCAGAAGTGCCAATCATTGTGGCTGTTAACAAAATGGATAAGGAAGCAGCAAATCCTGACCGTGTTATGCAGGAATTGACTGAACATGGCTTGGTTCCAGAGGCATGGGGCGGTGACACAATCTTTGTTCCAATCTCAGCTATTAAAGGCGATGGAATTGATGAACTGCTTGAAATGATTCTTCTTGTAGGTGAAGTGGAAGAATACAAAGCAAATCCTGACCGCAATGCCGTTGGTACTGTTATTGAAGCACAGCTTGACAAAGGACGTGGTTCAGTTGCGACTCTCCTTGTGCAAAATGGTACATTGAAGGTAGGAGATCCTATCGTTGTCGGTAACTCATTTGGACGTGTACGTGCTATGGTTAATGATCTTGGCCGCCGTGTGAAAACTGCTGGACCTTCAACACCTGTTGAAATAACAGGTCTTAACGATGTTCCTCAAGCTGGTGACCGCTTCGCTGTCCTTGATGATGAAAAGACAGCCCGCCAAATTGGTGAAGCTCGTGCCCAGCAGGCATTGCAGGCCCAAAGAAACGAAAAGACAAGAGTAAGTCTGGATAACTTGTTTGAACATATGAAACAAGGGGAAATGAAAGACTTAAACATCGTTGTTAAAGCGGACGTCCAAGGTTCAGCGGAGGCATTAACTGCTGCGCTTCATAAAATTGATGTAGAAGGTGTTAATGTTCGTATCCTTCATACAGGTGTCGGTGCCATAAATGAGTCTGACATCACTTTAGCTGCAGCTTTCAATGCCATTGTAATAGGATTCAATGTCCGTCCTGACAATAATGCCAAACGGGCAGCAGATGCAGAAAATGTTGACATCCGTTTGCACCGCATTATCTACAAAGTAATCGAGGAAATTGAATTGGCGATGCAGGGTATGCTTGATCCTGAGTTCGAAGAAAAAATCATCGGCCAGGCTGAAGTACGCCAGACGTTCAAAGTTTCCAAAATCGGTACAATTGCAGGCTCGTATGTTACAGACGGAAAAATCACTCGTGATAGCGGTGTCCGCTTAATCCGCGATGGAGTTGTTATTTTTGAAGGGGAAGTTGACGCTCTAAAGCGATTCAAAGATGACGCTAAAGAAGTAGCCCAAGGCTATGAGTGTGGTATTACCATCAAAAACTTCAATGACGTTAAAGAAGGCGACGTTATCGAAGCATATATTATGGAAGAAGTGGAACGTTAATGATAATTGGGCTTGCAGCCTGTGAATGTATCATTTATGACACACATTCTTTGAAAGAAAAGCGGGCTGTTCTGCAGCGGATTTTAACCCGGCTTAAGCAAAAATACAATGTATCTGTATCTGAGGTGGACTATCAGGACCTATGGCAGAGGACAAAAATTGCCATAGTGTCCGTTTCGTCTACCCAGGTTTCAACGGAACGCGAGCTGCAAAATGCGCTGAAGATGATTGATTCGTTTCCGGAAATTGAACGGACAATTACAGATTTAGAGTGGCTTTAAGAAGAGGTGATATAGAATGAGCCTTAGAGCAAATCGAGTTGGAGAACAAATGAAAAAAGAACTGGGCGAAATCATCGGCCGGAAAATAAAAGACCCGCGGGTTGGATTTGTAACAGTCACTGATGTTCAAGTTACTGGGGATCTCCAGCAGGCAACTGTATTTATCTCTGTTCTGGGTGATGAGGAACAAAGGGAAAATACGCTTCGCGGGCTGGCTAAAGCAAAAGGCTTTATCCGATCTGAAATTGGCCAGAGAATCCGGCTAAGAAAAACGCCGGAAATTCTATTCGAATTTGATGAATCAATTGACTACGGAAACCGTATAGAATCATTGCTCCATCAAATTCAGGACGAAGGCCGTTCCAAAGATGAGGAACGCACCAAAGAAGAAGATTAATGGAATGGATAGACAATTTGTCTATCCATTTTTTTCTAATTACAAAAGACAAGGTGGTATTTAATATGGAAGGAATTTTACCGCTTTTCAAACCAAAAGGAATGACATCCCATGATTGTGTCTTCAGGCTGCGGAAAATTTTGCGGATGAAAAAAATCGGCCATACAGGCACACTTGATCCTGACGTAACTGGGGTACTCCCAATCTGTCTCGGCAGAGCGACAAAGGTGGCTGAATACATAACAGATGCAGGAAAGTCCTATGAGGGAGAAGTCACAATAGGATTTTCTACGACAACAGAAGATGCCTCCGGAGAAGTCGTGGAGAGAAAAGATGTTGCAGCACCTATTTCCAGACATCAGATATTGGAAGTTCTTCGAAGCCTGACCGGGGAAATTACGCAGACACCTCCTATGTATTCAGCAGTAAAAGTGAATGGAAAACGCCTCTATGAATATGCAAGAAAGGGAATAGAAGTGGAACGGCCGTCCAGGAAAGTTACTATTTACTCTATCGAACTGCTCGATGACAGAGAAATGTTTGAGGGTGAGAATATTACCTTTCGTTTCCGTGTAGCCTGCAGCAAAGGAACATATATCCGAACGCTTGCTGTCATGATTGGGAGTGAACTGGGATACCCCGCCCATATGTCCGAGCTGGTTAGAATCCAGTCTGCCTCATTGACAATTGATGACTGTCTGACTTTTGATGAAATAGAAGACAGAGCAGAGAAGGGGACAATAGCCGAGGTTCTCCGACCTATGGAAGCTGCGCTTTCTCATTTGCCGAAATTTCAAATAAGTGATAAAGTAGCAGAGAAAGTAAAAAATGGGGCTGTATTAACTATCCCTGATCATTTACTCGACACCAAGGGCCCAATCGCATTGGAAGCAATGGAAGGCCTTGTTCTGGCGATTTATGAGCATCACCCCAGCAAACCTGGGTTAATGAAGCCAGTAAAGGTGTTAAGGAATGATCAATAAGCACTCGTTATAAAGCTGTGCATTTTTATAGGTCCAGGCTCTGTAGAGAAAAGGTGAATTAATAATATGGAAGTTATTCATATACATCATCCCCATCGATTGGATAGAACCGGCATGCCTGAACTGGCAATAGCACTTGGATATTTTGATGGTGTTCATTTGGGTCATCAGAAAGTCATCCGTGAAGCAAAATCTATAGCTGAACAAAAAGGATTAAAAAGTGCTGTTATGACATTTGACCCGCATCCATCGGTTGTTCTGGGGAAAAGCGTTCAGCATGTGGAGTATATTACTCCTATTGAGGATAAAATTGCTATCATAGCGGATCTAGGCATCGATTATTTGTTTATCATCAATTTTACAAGGGAATTTGCAAACCTTCTTCCCCAGGAGTTTGTTGATCAATACCTGATTGGTCTTAATGCAAAGCATGTCGTAGCAGGCTTTGATTATTCCTACGGGCGGATGGGACGCGGCACAATGGAAACGCTGTTGTTCCATTCCAGAGATCAATTTGATTATTCGGTTGTTGCAAAGCTTGAAAAAGAAGACGAAAAAATCAGCTCTACGTTAATAAGGAAATACATCCGGGAAGGGAAAACAGCTGAGCTTCCCGACCTTTTAGGGAGATTTTATAAAACATCAGGAACCGTTATCCATGGTGATAAGAGAGGCCGTACAATCGGCTTTCCAACTGCGAACGTGGATGTTTCGGATGACTGCATCATTCCTCCGCCAGGTGTATATGCTGTGAGATTCTTAGTAGATGGCAGCTGGTATGAAGGTGTATGCAATGTTGGCTACAAACCTACCTTTAATAAGGAAAAAGGGGACAGGCCATCGGTTGAAGTCCATATTTTTGATTTCTCTTCAGATATTTATGGCAGGAAAGTTACGGTTGAATGGCATAGACATCTTAGAAGTGAAAGGAAATTTGCTGGCGTTCAGGATTTAATCGCCCAAATTGAGAAGGATAAACAGCAGACTGAGCAATATTTTGAGAAAAACAGGGTTTAGCCTTGCTTTTTGTCATAAAAAGTTGTATTCTAAGTAACGTACCAAATGAACCTTTGCTTGGCAAGTCGAGTCACCGACGCTTGCTCAGTAACAGGGGATTGAAAATTTAGGAGGTGAACCGGATGGCAATCACTAAAGAACGTAAAAATGAGCTAATCAATGAGTTCAAAACTCATGAAAGCGACACTGGATCTCCAGAAGTTCAAATCGCTGTCCTTACTGAAGAAATTAACAATTTGAACGACCATTTACGTACTCACAAGAAAGACCACCATTCACGTCGCGGTCTTTTGAAAATGGTTGGTAAGCGCCGTAACCTATTAACTTACCTTCGCAACAAAGACGTTGCTCGTTACCGTGAGTTAATCAATAAGCTTGGCTTACGTCGATAATCAACAGAAGCGGGATTTTTTCCCGCTTTTTTATTAGCTTTAAAAACTTGAATTTTGTTCCTAATCATGTACATACATAAGTTATTCTTATTTTAGCAAACAGAAAAATTGTGCATACTATAAGATGCCTAATTTTATTATGATTAAAGAGCATTTCATGCTTTTATATAAAACTGGACTGCTGGCAATGCAGAGCTCTTAAGCCTCTGCTGCTGTCATGGCAGGATTATCTGCAGCTTATGCAGGATAAACAACAATTGGAACGGACCAGGCAGAACTGACGCCTGTCCTTAAGTGAAAGCAGAGAGGGGTACAAATATGGGACAAGATAAACATGTCTACAGCCTTGAGTGGGCTGGGCGCAAATTGACCGTTGAGATTGGCCAGCTGGCTAAACAGGCTAACGGTGCGGTTTTAGTGCGCTATGGCGATACTGTAGTATTAAGTACTGCTACAGCATCAAAAGAACCAAAAAATCTGGATTTTTTTCCGCTGACAGTTAACTATGAAGAACGTTTATATGCTGTTGGTAAGATTCCGGGCGGTTTTATTAAGAGAGAGGGCCGTCCAAGTGAAAAAGCAATTTTGGCCAGCCGATTGATTGACAGGCCAATCCGTCCATTATTCGCTGACGGTTTCAGAAATGATGTACAGGTTGTAAGCATGGTGATGAGTGTGGATCAAAACTGCTCATCTGAAATGGCTGCAATGTTTGGGTCATCTTTAGCCCTTTCTGTGTCGGATATCCCATTCGGCGGTCCGATTGCAGGGGTCAGCGTAGGGCGCATTGATGGAGAATTCATCATTAATCCATCTGTGGATCAGGCTGAGAAGAGCGATATCAGCCTTGTTGTAGCCGGTACAAAAGACGCGATTAACATGGTAGAAGCAGGTGCAGATGAAGTGCCTGAAGAAACAATGCTTGAAGCGATTATGTTTGGCCATGAGGAAATCAAGCGCCTTATTGCTTTCCAGGAAGAAATAGCATCAGAAATCGGCAAAGAGAAAATGGAAGTTGTCTTATACCAGGTTGACCAGGACCTTGAGGCTGAAGTTCGCGGCATCTGTGAGAAAGAAATGATTCAAGCAATTCAGGTGCAGGAGAAGCATGCCCGTGAAGCTGCCATTAAAGCAGTTAAAGAAGAAATTACAGCTAAATATGAAGGTGAAGAAGCAGACGAAGACAAGCTGAAGCAAATCAGGCAGATCCTTGATAAAATTGTTAAAGCTGAAGTGCGACGTCTTATCACAGAAGATAAAGTTCGCCCGGATGGACGTGGATTGGATGTTATCCGCCCGCTATCATCAGAGGTAGGCATTCTTCCGCGCACACATGGTTCAGGTTTATTTACACGCGGACAAACTCAGGCTCTGAGCATTTGTACCTTAGGAGCTCTTGGCGATGTACAGATTCTTGATGGGCTGGGAATTGAAGAAGAAAAAAGATTCATGCACCACTACAATTTCCCTAACTTCAGTGTAGGTGAAACTGGACCAATCAGAGGGCCAGGACGCCGCGAAATCGGGCATGGAGCTCTTGGAGAACGTGCTCTTGAGCCTATTATTCCATCTGAAAAGGACTTCCCTTATACAATGCGCCTTGTATCTGAGGTATTGGAATCAAATGGTTCAACATCACAGGCAAGTATTTGTGCAAGTACTTTGGCTATGATGGATGCCGGTGTGCCTATTAAAGCGCCAGTTGCCGGTATAGCAATGGGTCTTATTAAATCAGGCGAGCATTATTCAATTCTGACTGACATTCAGGGTATGGAAGACCACCTGGGTGACATGGACTTCAAAGTGGCGGGTACTTCCAAGGGTGTTACTGCTCTCCAAATGGATATTAAAATTGAAGGCTTGTCACGTGAGATTCTTGAGGAAGCATTGCAGCAGGCGAAGAAAGGCCGCATGCAGATACTTGATTCCATGCTTAGCACTATTGGGCAGCCAAGAAAAGAGCTGTCTGAATATGCTCCTAAGATTCTGATGATGTCAATCAACCCTGATAAAATCCGTGATGTTATTGGGCCAAGCGGAAAGCAGATCAATAAGATCATTGAAGAAACAGGCGTTAAGATTGATATCGAACAGGATGGAACAGTATTCATCTCATCAGTAGATGAAGAGATGAATCAAAAAGCGAAGAAGATTATAGAAGATATCGTACGTGAAGTAGAAGTTGGACAAATGTATCTTGGCAAGGTGAAACGAATTGAGAAATTCGGTGCATTTGTTGAAATCTTCTCCGGTAAAGATGGATTGGTTCACATTTCTGAACTTGCTGAAGAGCGTGTAGGGAAAGTGGAAGATGTTGTATCCATCGGTGACGAACTTCTAGTAAAAGTTACTGAAATCGATAAGCAAGGCCGCGTAAACCTTTCCCGCAAAGCCGTTTTGCGTGAACAGCGTGAGCAAAAGGAAAAAGCACAGCAATAATACTAACCTCTATTTAGGAGAGAAGCATTTTGCGGGGCGAAATTTCCTGAAAGCCAGGGGAAACCCTGGCTTTTTACATATATGAATATCCATGGGCGTTTGCCCTATACAACATACCTTTGTAATACGCTTCCGTTCTACCTTGTCCCTTTGAATCATACTATGAATTGAAGGAGGCATGAAGAATGAGAAAGTTTATCCATATTGCTATCATGTTTGTTATGGCACTTGCTTTTATCAATAATCCTTTTACTGATCAGTATGTATCAGGCCTCAAACAGGAGACAGGAGCCGTAACGGTTTCCAAGGCTAAGGATTCACTTTATGAAGAGATTACAGCAAAAAAAGAGGAATACAGCATTCCTGCACAGGATGCTAAAATAGACCGTGTATGGAAAGCCATTCCAGGGCTTAACGGAATTGAAATAGATGTTGAGGCATCTTATAGAAAGATGAAATCAGAGAATGAGTTCAATGAAGATAAACTTGTATTTAAACAAATTGAACCGAAGGTGAAGTTAAAGGACCTCCCACCGTCACCTGTATATAAAGGCCATCCTGATAAACCGATGGTCAGTTTCATTATTAATGTGGCATGGGGAAATGAATATTTGTCAGGTATGCTGGCTACTTTAAAGGAACATAATGTGTCAGCAAGTTTTTTCCTTGAAGGAAGATGGGTAAAGAATAATCCGGAACTTGCCAGAATGATTATAGATGCTGGACATGAAGTGGGCAACCATTCGTATACTCATCCGGATATGAAAGTGATTTCTTCTGCAAAGACAAGGGAAGAAATCCAAAAGACAAATGATGTGATCGAAGCCACGATGGATGAAAGGCTGAATAAGCCCATTACTTGGTTTGCTCCTCCCAGCGGCAGCTATAGGGATGAAACAGTGAAGATTGCTGCTGAGAAGAACCTCGGCACCGTTATGTGGACTGTTGATACAGTGGATTGGAAAAAGCCACCCCCTGATGTCCTGATAAATAGGGTGTTATCAAAGGTCCATAATGGAGCACTGATTCTGATGCACCCTACTGAATCCACCGAAAAATCACTCGATAGACTTATAACAGGTCTTAAGCAGAAGAACCTGCAGATTGGAACAGTATCTGAATTGTTAAGCGAGAAGAGAATCCAGAATCGGGAAAATAATAATCAGGATTTTGGAAAAAATAACAATAAT
Source organism: Bacillus sp. NTK034 (assembly GCF_017303275.1). GTDB lineage: Bacteria > Bacillota > Bacilli > Bacillales > Cytobacillaceae > Cytobacillus. The sequence continues at coordinate 763,604 of NZ_JAFKOJ010000001.1, forward strand.
AATATAAACTAATGGAAGCATATGTCATTGGGTTTCAGAACAGGAGGAATTTATTTGATAAAGAAATATACATGCCAAAACGGAGTAAGAGTCGTTCTAGAAAACATTCCAACCGTCCGTTCTGTTGCGATCGGAGTATGGATCGGAACAGGTTCGCGAAACGAAATTCCTGAAAATAATGGAATCTCTCATTTCCTCGAGCACATGTTTTTTAAGGGAACGAAAACAAGATCAGCCCGGGAAATTGCCGAAAGCTTTGATAGCATTGGAGGCCAGGTGAACGCCTTCACATCAAAAGAATATACATGTTACTACGCAAAAGTACTGGATACCCATTCTGACTTTGCTCTTGAAGTGCTTTCTGATATGTTTTTTAACTCCACCTTTGTGGATGAGGAACTGAATAAAGAAAAGAATGTTGTTTACGAAGAAATCAAAATGTATGAAGACACGCCTGATGATATCGTACATGACCTTTTGAGCAAAGCAATCTATGAGAACCACTCTCTTGGCTATCCGATCCTTGGCACAGAAGGAACGCTGGCCACGTTCAATGGTGATACATTAAAACAGTATATGCATGAAACATACACACCTGAAAATGTAGTAATCTCCATTGCCGGAAATATCGAGGAGTCTTTCATCAAGGAAGTAGAAAAATACTTTGGATCCTATGAAGGCGGAAAGAGAGAAAGCTCTGAGCAGAAGCCTGAATTCCATTCAAACCATCTTGCGCGTAAAAAGGATACTGAGCAGGCACATCTTTGCTTGGGATTCGAAGGATTGCAAGTAGGGCATGAGGATATATACAATCTGATTGTTTTAAATAATATATTGGGTGGAAGCATGAGCAGCCGTTTATTCCAGGATGTTAGGGAGCAAAAAGGATTGGCATATTCTGTTTTCTCTTATCATTCTGCCTTCCAGGATAGCGGAATAGTGACGCTATACGGCGGAACAGGCGCTAAACAGCTGGACGTCCTGTTTGATACGATTCAGGAAACCCTTGCTACTCTTAAAAAAGAAGGCATTACAGATAAAGAGCTGAATAACAGTAAGGAACAGCTCAAAGGAAGCTTGATGCTTAGCCTTGAAAGCACAAACAGCAGGATGAGCCGAAATGGCAAAAACGAACTGCTTCTGGGCCGCCACCGTTCTATGGATGAAATTGTTGAGGAAATCGATGCAGTTTCCATGCAGGGAGTAAATAACATGGCGAATTCCATTTTCACAGATCAATACTCTGTTGCTTTAATCAGCCCAGAGGGAGAACTTCCAAAAAATCTTTAATAAATTTGTTGTGGGCCGTTTGCAAAAGCGGTGGACTAAAAACAGCCTGTTTTCCTGCAGGCTGTTTTCTTTTGTCTTGGACTTCTAAAACTACTGGCTGAACGATAAAAATATAGAGAAAGAGAAAAGAGGAGGGCAGATGATGAGATTAAGTGAGCTGAGCGGAAAGGAAATCGTGGATGTGAAGCGGGCGGAACGACTGGGGGTACTTGGGCAGACAGATCTTGAAATAAATGAAAAAAATGGTCAGATCCAGACCTTGCTCATCCCTTCATTAAAGTGGTTCGGCTTCAAGCGCCAAGGTGACGAAATCCGGGTTTCGTGGCAGCATATAAGGAAAATTGGCAATGACATGATCATTATTGATATTCCGGAAAATGCTGATCAGCAGGAATAGTCTTGAAAGAAGGGCCGATTAGGTCCTTTTTGTTTTTAGCTGTTTTTAGGCAATCTCCTTAATATCTTCAAAAATCCCCTTCCATAGCTGAACCATTTTCTTTTTAGTGGAAAACTCACCTATTGCCCCGTTCATACATAAGATGTTGAAGTAGTTCAATACACAATTCCATTATGGTTATTAGATGAATTGCCGGCCAAAAATAACGCCACATTTCGTTTAAGATAAATCTGCTTGTGCAATTGCTGTCTCGTGCCGCAGCTATTGTATAGTGGCGTTGCCGGTGCGAGGTTACTTTTTACCAGGAGTCATGCGGTCATTGGCTTCAAAAATATATGCTTTCTAAAAAGAAAGAAAAAAGAAGGTGAGTGTTGCATGCTGACAGGAACCCAAATAGCAGTCATCGGCGGTGATGCACGGCAGCTCGAAATCATCCGGAAATTGACTGAGCTTGATGCAAAGCTCTCATTAATTGGATTTGAGCAGCTGGATCATGCGTTCTCTGGTGCGGTAAAAGAAAAAATAGATGAAGTGGATTTTTCCAATATAGACGCGATTATCCTACCTGTTCCCGGCACGGGTCTGGAGGGTCAGATCGAAACGATTTTCTCCAATGAAAAAGTGACTTTTGAAGAGGAAATTCTTTCGCAGACTCCAGCACACTGTACAGTTTATTCCGGCATAACCAATTCGTATTTAACAGGAGTTACTAAATCGGCAGACCGCCGTCTTGTGCAATTATTTGAACGGGACGATGTTGCTATTTACAATTCAATTCCAACAGTAGAAGGAACCATCATGATGGCTATCCAGCATACTGATTTCACTATTCATGGATCTAATATAGCCGTAATCGGCCTTGGCAGAGTAGGAATGAGTGTAGCAAGAACCTTTCATGCACTGGGTGCAAAAGTGAAAGTGGGGGCGAGAAAAAGTGAACACATTGCCCGGATAACGGAAATGGGTCTTACCCCATTCAACCTGAAAGAGATTGAGGATGCGGTAAAAGATGTGGATATTTGCATAAATACAGCTCCTCATTTAGTTGTAACAGCATCCGTCATTTCAAAAATGCCTACACATACGCTTATCATTGACTTGGCTTCAAAGCCGGGAGGAACCGATTTCCGCTACGCGGAAAAACGGGGAGTGAAAGCCCTGCTCGCACCAGGCCTGCCGGGAATCGTTGCTCCGAAAACAGCCGGGCAAATATTGGCGAATGTTCTTTCTCAATTGATTATGGAAGATTTGCAAAAGAGAAAGGGGAAATCAATATGAGTTTGAAAGGGAAAAGAATCGGATTTGGTTTAACAGGATCACATTGCACGTACGATGCAGTGTTTCCGGAAATAGAAAGGCTTGTTCTTGCAGGGGCTGAAGTGCTTCCGGTCGTTACCTTTACGGTAAAGAGCACTGAGACAAGATTCGGGAAAGGGGAAGACTGGGTTCAAAGAATTGAAGATCTGACTGGCAATAAAGTGATCGATTCAATTGTGAAAGCGGAGCCGCTTGGACCTAAGATTCCTCTGGATTGTATGGTGATTGCCCCGCTTACTGGAAATACCATGAGCAAATTTGCCAATGCCATGACTGATTCGCCCGTACTGATGGCAGCCAAGGCAACCCTTAGAAACGGCAAACCAGTTGTGCTTGGTATCTCCACAAATGATGCGCTGGGTTTAAATGGGGTAAACTTAATGAGACTAATGGCTACAAAAAATATTTATTTTATCCCTTATGGCCAGGATGATCCTGTGAAGAAGCCAAATTCAATGGTAGCAAGAATGACAGCATTACCTGAAACAGTTCTTCATGCCATGGAAGGCAAGCAGCTGCAGCCTGTTTTAGTGGAAAGATATAAAGACGAAAATTAGCCCCCTATTTTTTCTAGCAAAAATTTTAGTCCTTTAGTGAGCGAATATGTTAGAATAAAGATTATTAAGATAACCAACCTCCAAGCTATGTTTAAAATAATATTAACCTCTTGGAGTAATGACAATATGCTGATAATATAAATGGAAGCCTGCCATCTTTAAAATCAGGCAGGAAAACGGCTGCCAATTGACTTTGGCTGCCGTTCTATTGAATTTTGGGCATATTGTTTTTTCACTAAAAAACTAATTTTGCTAGAAAAATATAATGGTACTGGAAGGGGAAAAGGAATTTGGAACAGAAAAAAGGATTTCATGTCGCGGTAGTTGGAGCAACTGGTGCAGTTGGCCAGCAAATGATCCAAACACTTGAAAATAGAGATTTTCCGATCTCTGAATTAACACTTTTATCATCAGCCCGTTCTGCAGGCTCGAAGGTAGCGTTCAAGGGCCAGGAGTATACGGTTCAGGAAGCAAAGCCAGAGAGCTTTAAAGGCGTGGACATCGCATTATTCAGTGCCGGAGGAAGCGTTTCCCAGGAACTTGCTCCTCATGCGGTTGAGCATGGTGCCATTGTGGTAGACAACACAAGTGCATTCCGTATGGATCCAAATGTGCCTCTTGTCGTACCTGAAGTAAATGAAGATGACCTTCATTCGCATAATGGCATAATCGCTAATCCAAATTGTTCTACGATTCAAATGGTTGTTGCCCTAAAGCCGGTAAAAGAAAAATACGGTTTGAAAAAAGTGATTGTTTCTACTTACCAGGCTGTTTCAGGTTCAGGAGCAGCTGCAGTTCAAGAGCTGAATGAGCAGACAAAAGCCATAATAAATAATGAAGAGTATGTGCCTGTCATTCTTCCTGTTAAGAGCGATAAAAAACACTATCAGATTGCTTTCAATGCGATTCCGCAAATTGATAAGTTCCAGGATAATGGCTACACATATGAAGAAATGAAAATGATCAATGAGACAAAGAAAATCATGCATATGCCCGAGTTGCAAGTGGCTGCTACATGCGTTCGTCTACCAGTGGCAACTGGGCACTCAGAGTCCCTTTATTTTGAAGTGGAAACTGACAGTGTGACTGCAAATGAAGTAAAGAGCCTTCTTGAAAATGCGCCGGGTGTTGTCCTGCAGGATGATCCGGATAACCAGATTTACCCAATGCCTGCTGATTGTGTTGGTAAAAATGATGTTTTTGTCGGCCGTATCCGCAAAGATTTGGATGAGGATAAAGGCTTCCATATGTGGGTGGTTTCTGATAATCTTCTTAAAGGGGCAGCATGGAATTCCGTGCAGATTGCCGAAAGCTTAATTAAACTTGGCATAGTGAAATAGTTAACGTATTCTCTTCATGTTGAGAGGTTAGAGGTGTTTTAATGAATATCATCGTTCAAAAATATGGGGGCACATCAGTCCGCGATGAAAATAGCCGCGAACATGCGCTTAAGCACATAAAAAAAGCGCTGGCTGATGGATATAAGGTTGTTGTCGTTGTTTCGGCGATGGGCCGAAAAGGCGATCCTTATGCAACAGATACACTGCTTGCGCTTGTACAAGGCAATAACAGCAAGATCAGCAGACGCGAAACGGATCTGCTTTTATCCTGCGGTGAAGTCATCTCAAGTATCGTTTTTTCAAACATGCTAAATGAACATGGAATCACAGCAGCAGCTCTAACAGGGGCACAGGCAGGATTTAGAACAAATAATGATCATACAAATGCAAAAATTATCGATATGAAATGCGACAGACTTTTGAAAGAGCTTGAGAATCAAGATGTTATCGTTGTCGCGGGATTTCAGGGTTCTTCTAAAACTGGTGATGTCACAACGATCGGAAGAGGCGGCAGTGATACCTCCGCAGCGGCTCTTGGCGCAGCCCTAAATGCTGAGTGGATTGATATCTTTACAGATGTGGAAGGCATCATGACTGCTGATCCGCGCATAGCTGAAAATGCACGTCCATTATCAGTTGTCACTTATACGGAAGTCTGCAATATGGCGTATCAGGGTGCAAAGGTGATTCACCCTCGTGCTGTCGAGATTGCCATGCAGGCCAAAATTCCGATCAGAATCCGCTCAACCTACTCCGACAGTCTCGGAACACTTGTCACAACATTAAATAAAGACAGGCGCGGTACAGATATTAAAGAGCGTTCGGTAACAGGAATTGCCCACGTTTCCAATGTCACACAAATAAAGGTTCTTGCGAAGAAAGATCAATATGATCTTCAGTCTGAGGTCTTTAAAGCCATGGCAAACCAGGGGATCAGCGTTGACTTTATCAATATATATCCAAATGGCGTCAACTACACGGTTACGGAAGAAATGACGGATAAAGCGATTAGTATTCTTAAAGGTCTGGGTCACGATCCGCTGGTTGAAAGAGAGTGCGCAAAGGTTTCGGTTGTCGGTGCAGGAATGCAGGGTGTTCCTGGCGTGGCTTCACGAATCGTGACGGCATTGTCCGAGCAGGGAATCCGCATCCTGCAATCTGCAGACAGCCATACAACAATATGGGTTCTTGTAAAGCAGGCAGATTTGATAAAGTCTGTTAATGCATTGCACGATGCTTTTCGCCTGGAAGAAGAATTGGCAGAGTATGAGAGAAAAGACATTTAATCTTAGAAATCTTAGAAAAATATCATGTTTAAAAAGGGGAAGAAAGCCCTTCAGGGGGTAACGACTGACTTGCATCTTAATCGGCAGATCCGCCCGTGTCTTCCCGGTCTTTTAAACATCTGCAAGGAGTGTAAACATGATTCTATTTGGCCGAGTATCAACAGCAATGGTAACGCCATTCGATCATAAGGGACATATTGATTTCCCTAAAACGACACAGCTTATCAATCATCTTATAGAAAATGGTACAGATTCATTGGTCATTGCCGGAACTACCGGCGAGTCGCCAACACTGACAAAAGAGGAAAAGCTGGCATTATTCAAACACGCAGTGAAGGTGGCTGACAAACGTGTGCCTGTTATTGCCGGCACTGGAAGCAATAATACGTACGAATCCATTGAATTAACGAAAAAAGCAGAGCAAATTGGTGTAGATGCCATCATGATTGTAGCACCTTATTATAATAAGCCAAATCAGGAAGGGCTCTATCTGCATTTCAAGGCAATTGCGGAAAGCACGAGCCTTCCAGTAATGGTTTATAATATTCCGGGACGCTCATCCGTCAATATTTTACCTGAAACGATCATCCGCCTTTCGGAAATCCCTAACATCGCTGCTGTTAAAGAAGCAAGCGGAGATCTGAATGCAATGGCAAAAATCATTGCCAATACGGATGATGACTTCATGCTTTACAGCGGTGACGATGGCCTTACTCTTCCCTGCATGGCAATTGGCGGAACTGGAATCGTATCTGTCGCTTCCCATGTGATTGGCAATGAAATGCAGGAGATGATCACAGCTTACCTGAATGGTGAAAATGAAAAAGCTGCAAAGATCCATCAGCGAATTCTTCCGATCATGGAAGGCCTTTTTGCTGCCCCAAGCCCAGTGCCTGTAAAAACAGCGCTGCAGCTTAAAGGGCTCGATGTCGGATCCGTCCGTCTTCCAATGGTTCCGTTGACAGAACAGGAACGCAGCGCAGTTGCTGACCTATTTAAATAATTGCTTGCCAACCAGTGTTTTGCTGGTTGGTTTTTATTTTTTAAGGGGTTCATTAGGCAGCCTCAACTTTTCCCATGTATAAATTTGGTTGTCATGGTTTTATGACTTCAAGTATAATATGGATAACTGATCTTGATCGGCTGAACATGCATGGGAGGATACGTACATTGAAAAAGAGACAGAATGAAAGCATCAAGCTAGCAGCACTCGGAGGAGTCGGAGAACTTGGGAAGAATATGTATTTGGCAGAGGTGGATGAGGAAATATATGTTATCGATGCCGGATTAATGTTCCCTGAAAATGAAATGCTCGGAATTGACATCGTTATACCGGATATTACATATTTAGTTCAAAACAAGGAAAAAGTGAAAGGGATTTTTCTGACACATGGACATGAAGATCACATTGGCGGGCTGTCTTATGTGCTGACAAAGGTCAATGTTCCTGTCTATGGAACAAAGCTGACTCTGGCACTTGCCAAAGCCAAAATGAAGGAACAGGAATACAAAGGCAAAGCGCAGTTTATTGAAATTAATTCAGACACCAAAGTGGAATTTGATTCGGCAGATGTAACTTTTTTCAGGACTTGCCATAGCATACCGGATAGTGTCGGGGTGGCTATCCATACGTCCGAAGGTGCGATTGTGTATACAGGAGATTTCAAATTCGATCAGGCATCGACTGCCTTATACAAACCTGAAATCGGCAAAATGGCGCGCTTGGGGGAAGAGGGAGTTCTTTGCCTTCTATCTGACAGTACAGAAGCAGAAAAGCCGGGATACACCAACTCAGAATCGAAAGTGGCCAGAGAGATGACAGCCGCATTCTATGCAGCAAAGGGGAGAGTCATTGCTGCTTCATTTGCGTCTGACTTAATCCGTATACAGCATATTTTTGATGCTGCTATGGAAACGGGCAGGAAAGTGGCAGTGGTCGGGAGAAGTCTGCAAAAGATCTATGATATTGCCATGCAGCTTGGTTATTTACAGGTAGGGGAAGATGTGATTATACCTGTCGCTGAAATCGGGAAATACAGGGAGGACCAAATCGTTGTACTTACCACAGGTACTCAGGGGGAGCCAATAGAGGCCCTTCAAAAAATGGCGAAGCAGTCTCACAGACAGGTGAATATAAAGAAGGGTGATACCGTTTTACTGGCGGCATCCCCTTTAAGAGGAACAGAGGTATTAATTTTTAAAACGATCGATATGCTGTTTAGAGCGGGAGCTGAAGTCATTCCTGGGAAGGGAACTTTTAATACCTCCAGCCATGGCAGCCAGGAAGAACTTAAATTTATGATTAATCTGATGAGCCCAAAATTCTTCATCCCGGTTCATGGGGAATACCGAATGCTGAAAGCGCATGCTAACATTGCCATGGACTGCGGATTATCAGGCGGACAAATTTTCATCCCGGATAAAGGTGATGTAGCAGAAATTAAGGATGGTGCAATCGTTCCCGGAGGAAAAATTCCTTCAGGAAATGTGCTGATTGATGGGATCGGTGTTGGCGACGTCGGAAATATCGTATTAAGGGACCGAAAGCTGCTATCGCAGGATGGAATCTTATTAGTGGTGGTCACTCTCAATAAAAAAGAAAAGAAAATATCCGCTGGCCCTGAAATTATTACTAGAGGTTTTGTATATGTCAGGGAATCAGAAAAGCTTCTCGAGGAAGCTGTAAAAATCGTGAGGGAAGCTGTAGAGCAGAACCTTGCCAGAGAATCCTTTGACTGGTCCGGCATTAAGCAGGATATGCGTGACAGCCTGAATCAGTATCTGTATGAAAAAACAAAACGCAGACCAATGATCCTTCCAATTCTTATGGAGGGATAACAATAAAACACAGCCCGTCATTCAATGCCGGGCTGTGTTTTTTACGCTCACTCTTCAGCAATAAAGCGCATGAAAAAGAATCCCGCGTTCATACTAACAATATATTGCTTGAAGGGAGAAATAAGGATGGAAAACGATTTGAAAAATAACCGCAATGAGAGCGGGGAAGGGCAAGAACAGCCGAAAGAGGATAAACCGTCTGCCCTTATGGAGAAGATTCAGCAGCTTGGACAGACGAATGTGCCGCAGCTGTCCCAGGATTCCAAAATTCATTGCTTGACCATTGTCGGACAAGTAGAAGGACATCTGCAGCTTCCGCCGCAAAATAAAACAACAAAATATGAACACTTAATTCCTCAAATTGTTGCGATTGAGCAAAACCCAAAAATAGAAGGTCTTTTGGTCATTTTAAATACAGTAGGCGGTGATGTGGAAGCCGGGCTGGCAATATCAGAAATGCTGGCTTCTTTATCAAAGCCAACCGTCTCCATTGTCCTGGGAGGAGGCCATTCCATTGGTGTGCCTATTGCTGTGTCATGCGATTATTCATTTATTGCAGAGACGGCTACGATGACCATCCACCCGATCAGACTGACTGGCCTGGTAATCGGTGTGCCGCAAACCTTTGAGTATATGGATAAAATGCAGGATCGGGTAATTAATTTTGTAACGAAGCATTCAAATATTTCGGAACAGAAATTTAAAGACCTGATGTTTGATAAAGGCAACCTAACCAGGGATATTGGTACAAACGTGGTCGGCAGGGATGCTGTTGAATATGGCCTGATTGATGAAGTAGGCGGGGTAGGGCCAGCGCTGGCAAAGCTGAATGAGCTTATTGATATGAATAAACCTAAAGAAGAAGTGATGGTTCAATGATCCTTTATACCATGATGCCACAGGAACTCATTTATCAAAATGAGCAGGATGATTTTGGAAAACAGAAAATTGTGTCATATGAAGGAATTCCCCTCCTAGTGGAAATGAATGCAGGACAGGAATGCCGTATCTTAAGAATAATGAGCAGTGACCCCTCCCATTATATGGATGAAAGATATACTCCAGGGTCCATGATCACTTTAACTCAGTAAAACTGAGAAATACATTCAAAAAACAACTTAATTAAGAATCGATATGATATAATAAAAGTAATTTTAGAAGCAGCCAAAAAATGGCTGCTTCTTCTTTCATAGCTGACATGATGTATTACATAATGGGATTTTGATGATGATGTTAAAAAGAACAATGATAAGGTGATAATATGGCCAAAAGAAAGAAAAGAAAATCTAAAAAGAGCGAAACACTTAAACGGACAATGAAATTTGAATTAATAGGACTTACATTGCTGGCACTTGGGATAGTAGCATTAGCTAATTTTGGCAGAGTAAGTGATTGGACTGTATTGTTTTTCCGTTTCTTTTTCGGGAACTGGGATATTATAGGCATAATAGGTATGATGCTATTTGGGACCTATCTATTGTGGAAGAGGACTATACCTCCCCTCTTTACATCCAGATTATTTGGGATTTATTTAGTAATAGGAGCAATTCTTATACTTAGCCATACGAACTATGTTGAATTAATAACTACTGATGGAAGAACAAATAATCCGAGTATCATCAAACATACATACGAATCATTTGTCATGATTAAAAATGGGGAAACAAGTTCAGACCAATTAAATGGAGGTATGATAGGAGCAGTTCTGCTAGCAATTCTCTACTATTTATTTGATGTATCGGGATCTAAGTTTATTTCTTTTATAATGATTATAATTGGTTTTATTTTAATCACTGGTAAGACATTTGGCGAAACTATTGGGAAGTTTTTTAATCTGGTAATAACCTTTATTAAAAAACAGTGGTTTGGTTTTGTTGATGACTGCAAAGGATGGATACAGAATCTAAAAGATAAAAGTGAAGAGAGAAGGTCACAAAAGGAAGAAAGACGTGCCCAAAGAGAAGAACAGCAGGCTCTCCGGGATGAAGAAGAACCTGACACTGTCATAACCATCAATCATACTCCTGAACCGGCACCAGAACCGATTATTTCAAGCTTTGCCGAAAGAGCTTATCAGGAGGATCCCAGGGAAGCCGCTTCTAATCAGCCTCAGGAAGAAGCAGATACTGAGCCGGAGGATGAGACTGCGCCGCCAATTGCGTTTACTGAAGTGGAAAACAAAGACTATGAGCTTCCGCCAATCAGACTATTGAAATTGCCAAGGCAAACCGATCAAAGCGGTGAGTATGAGCTTATCCATGCGAATGCTGCTAAGCTCGAAAGAACGTTTCAGAGTTTTGGGGTAAAAGCGAGAGTGACACAGGTTCATTTAGGACCGGCTGTTACAAAATATGAGGTGCACCCCGATGTTGGGGTAAAGGTAAGCAAAATCGTTAGTCTCAATGATGATTTGGCCCTGGCACTGGCAGCTAAGGATATCCGGATAGAAGCACCAATTCCCGGTAAATCTGCCATTGGAATAGAGGTCCCTAACTCTGAAGTGGCCATGGTTTCTCTAAGGGAAGTAATTGAATCCAAGCAAAATGACAAACCGGACTCCAAGCTTCTGATCGGGCTTGGCCGTGATATCACCGGGGAAGCTGTCCTCGCAGAACTTAATAAGATGCCCCACCTGCTTGTTGCCGGTGCGACAGGAAGCGGGAAGAGTGTGTGTATTAACGGAATCATTACCAGCATTTTGATGAGGGCAAAACCTCATGAAGTAAAATTAATGATGATCGATCCTAAAATGGTTGAATTGAATGTATATAATGGGGTGCCGCATTTGCTGGCGCCGGTTGTGACAAATCCGAAGAAAGCAGCCCAGGCGCTGCAAAAAGTCGTCAGTGAGATGGAAAGGCGCTATGAGCTTTTCTCCCATACCGGCACAAGAAATATCGAAGGATACAATGAGTATGTAAAAAGGCATAATGCCGAAGAGGAAGCACAGCAGCCCCTTCTGCCTTACATTGTGGTCATAGTGGACGAGCTTGCAGATTTAATGATGGTAGCGTCTTCTGATGTCGAAGATGCCATCACGCGCCTTGCTCAAATGGCAAGGGCAGCAGGCATCCATTTAATCATCGCAACCCAGCGTCCGTCAGTAGACGTTATCACAGGTGTAATAAAAGCGAATATACCATCAAGGATTGCATTTGCCGTGTCATCCATGACGGATTCCAGAACCATTTTGGATATGGGCGGAGCGGAAAAACTTCTGGGAAGAGGAGATATGCTCTTTCTGCCTGTAGGTGCTTCCAAGCCAGTCCGTGTACAAGGTGCCTTTCTGTCTGATGAAGAAGTCGAAGAGATAGTGGATTTCGTCATCGGTCAGCAGAAGGCACAATATCAGGAAGAGATGATTCCAGAGGATATTCCTGAAGCGGCAGGAGAAGTGGATGATGATTTATATGAAGAAGCTGTTGAATTGATTCTGGAAATGCAGACTGCTTCTGTATCCATGCTCCAAAGGAGATTCAGGATCGGCTATACCAGGGCTGCAAGGCTGATTGATGAAATGGAAGCCAGGGGCATTGTCGGTCCATATGAAGGCAGCAAGCCTAGAGCTGTGCTGCAGGGCAAGCCTTCGGAAGAAGCAAGTTCTTAAATTTTATAAGAATAACACATTAAAAAATGGCCAGTCTTCGGACGGTCGTTTTTTAATGTTTTTGAGAGTTATATAACCAAAAATTGACGTCAATAAAAAAAGGTATCGGAATATGCCATACTACTAAAAACGCTTACATAAAATGAAAGAGGTATGGTACTTTCAACTCATCATAAAATAAGATTTTTTGCCAGGTGCATTTATCACTAAAAACCAAAATGTAATCGTTTTCAAAGTAGTATTATACCAGAAAAAAGGAATTGGTACAGAGGGATTCACAAACATTTTGTTCTTTTCACCTTTTTTCGACAAATTGATAAATTTCTATTTCTTTATTGGGTAAAAAGTGTTATAGTATTTTCGATTAGTAGGAATGATTGAACATCAGAGGTCTGATGTCTTGAGAACTGAAGTTGGAGGAACCCTGCATGTCTATTAAGTCAGATAACCGGCATTTATATTTGCAAGTCATCGATCGATTAAAACAAGACATTGAAGATGGAGTGTATAAAGAAAAAGAAAAACTTCCGTCCGAATTTGATCTTGCCAAACAGCTTGGTGTTAGCAGAGCTACACTGCGGGAGGCGTTGCGCATTCTTGAAGAAGAAAACGTAATTATCCGCCGTCACGGTGTAGGCACCTTTGTCAATGCAAAGCCGCTTTTTACATCAGGCATCGAACAGCTTAATAGTGTCACAAATATGATTTTGCAGGCAGGGATGAAGCCGGGAACCGTTTTCTTAAGTTCTGTAACTATGGGACCGACTGAAGACGATATCCGCAGATTCTCATGTTCGTTAGACCAGGAGATTGCTGTGATTGAGCGGGTAAGAACTGCAAATGGTGAACCGGTCGTTTATTGCGTGGATAAAGTTCCTGAGAATATTCTTCCAGACACATTTTCCCACGAACAAGAGTCGATCCTCAACATGCTTGAAGAAGAGGCAAACCGGAAAATCACCTATGCTGTTGCCCAAATCGAGCCTATCGGCTATCACGAGAAAATTTCACCTATTCTGGAATGTGACCCGGAAACCGCATTGCTTGTATTGAAGCAGATGCATTTCGATGAAGCGGATACTCCGATTCTCTATTCGGTCAATTATTTCAGAGCTGATAAGTTCAGTTTCCATGTCCTCAGAAAGAGAATCTAGCTTTGGGGGGATACACGAAAACACAATCACTCATTCCGCTAATGCAAAAACAATTTCTTAGGGGGTACCAACCTTGAAAAAGCGTAAATTTGGATTGGCGCTATCTTTAGTTCTTGCTGCTGGAACGATTCTCGGTGCTTGCGGCAAAAGTGAAGAAAAAGGCGGAGAAACAGCTGGCGGAGACGAAAAAGAAAAAGCATTCTCTGTAGCAATGGTAACAGATGTCGGCGGTGTAGATGATAAATCATTTAACCAATCTGCCTGGGAAGGTTTACAGGCATTTGGTGAAGAAAATGGCCTTGAAAAAGGAAAAGGCGGATTTGACTACCTTCAATCACAGTCAGATGCTGACTATTCTACAAACCTTAATACATTAGCTCGTCAAGATTTTAATCTTGTTTTCGGTATCGGCTTTCTAATGGAAGGCGCGATCAATGAGATTGCTCAACAGCAAAAGGATGCGCATTTCGGTATCGTTGACGCAGTTGTCGATCAGCCAAACGTAGCAAGCATCATGTTCAAAGAGCAGGAAGCTGCATTCCTTGCAGGTGTTGCTGCTGCCAAAGCAACTAAAGAAAACAAAATTGGTTTCATCGGCGGTATGGAAATTCCGGTTATCGAGCGTTTTGAATCTGGATTCCTGGCTGGTGTTCAAGCGGTAAACCCTGATATTAAAGTAGAAGTTCAATATGCTGGAGCATTTGATAAAGCTGAATTAGGTCAGACAATTGCTTCGAAAATGTACTCTTCTGGCGTAGACGTAATCTTCCATGCTGCTGGCGGAACAGGCAATGGTCTATTTAAGGAAGCTCGTGACCTTAAAAAGAAAGACCCGGCAAGAGAACTTTGGGCAATTGGTGTTGACTCAGACCAGACAGCTGAAGGTGTAGTTGAAATCGATGGCAAAGAGCACAATGTAATCCTTACATCTGCACTTAAGCGTGTTGACAATGCTGTTAAGGACCTTTCTACAAAGGCAAAAGACGGCAGCTTCCCTGGCGGAGAAACGACTACGTACGGATTGGCTGAAGACGGTGTAGGCCTTGCTCCTATCAATCCGGAAGTAGCTGCAAAAGCAGAAATCGAAGGTGCAGTTAAAGAATGGCAGGAAAAGATCAAGAGTGGTGACCTGACTGTTCCATCTACAAAAGATGAACTGGCTTCTTTCTCAGCTGAATAATTAACTTACAAGGAATAAGCAGGTTGCACTGCGGCCTCTTATTCCTTTTTTTTAAAAATTAAAATTTTAATTGAAGGACAGAAAGAATTCTGTATTTCACTTAGATTTTTAATGCCTTTATATTATTCAATTCTTTAAGGGGAACTTGGCGTTTTGGCCAGGTTTTTCTAAGAATTGCCAAGGTCTGACCTCTTACTACTAATGATTTCCTTATATTTTGAGCAAGGAGTGAAACAAATGGATTATGTTATTGAAATGCTCAACATCCGCAAGGAGTTTCCTGGAATCGTAGCTAATGATAATATCACGCTTCAGCTGAAACAAGGTGAAATTCATGCGCTGCTTGGCGAAAACGGTGCGGGCAAATCAACATTGATGAACGTCCTTTTTGGCTTATATCAGCCTGAAAAAGGTGAAATAAAAGTTAAAGGAAAACCGGTGCGCATCACCGATCCAAATATAGCAAACGACTTGGGCATCGGGATGGTTCACCAGCATTTTATGCTAGTAGACCGTTTCACCGTCACTGAAAATATTATTCTAGGAAAAGAAACGACGAAAAGCGGAAAAATAGATATTAAAAAAGCGGAGAAGGAAGTCAGGGAAATTTCCGAGCGATATGGACTTGCTGTAGACCCTCAGGCGAAAATTTCAGATATTTCTGTAGGAATGCAGCAGAGGGTAGAGATTTTAAAGACCCTATATCGGGGAGCGGAAATCCTTATTTTTGATGAGCCTACTGCTGTGCTGACTCCACAGGAAATTAAAGAGCTTATTCAGATCATGAAAACCTTAATCCAGGAAGGCAAATCTATTATCTTAATCACCCACAAGCTGAAGGAAATTATGGAAGTTTGTGATCGTGTAACAGTAATCCGCAAAGGGGTAGGTATCGGTACGGTTAATGTCAGCGAGACGAACCCTAATGAACTTGCCAGCTTAATGGTGGGAAGGGAAGTTACTTTTAAAACGGATAAAACAGACTCGAAACCGCAGGAGCAAGTGCTTGAAATTCAGGATTTACATGTAAAAGATTCCCGGGGGCTTGGCGTGGTTAATAAGCTTAACCTCAATGTACTGGCCGGGGAAATTGTCGGTATTGCCGGTGTAGATGGAAATGGACAGTCTGAGTTAATAGAAGCAATCACAGGTTTGAGGAAGTCTGAAAGCGGTTCAATTAAATTGAATGGCAAGGAAATTATGAATATGTCTCCGCGTAAGGTAACGGAGAAGGGGGTAGGTCATATCCCTCAGGACCGTCATAAGCATGGACTTGTCCTCGATTTTCCAATTGGAGAGAATATGGTTCTGCAAACCTATTACAAAGCTCCATTCTCTAAAAAAGGTGTTCTGAACTTTAAAGAAATCTACAGCAAAGCAAAAAAGCTGATTAAAGAATTCGATGTCAGAACCCCAAGTGAATATACACTTGCAAGAGCACTTTCTGGAGGAAACCAGCAGAAAGCCATAATCGGACGCGAAATTGACCGAAATCCAGATCTCCTGATCGCTGCTCAGCCGACACGCGGATTAGATGTTGGAGCGATTGAATACATTCACAAGCGTCTGATTGAACAGCGTGACCAGGGGAAAGCAGTGCTGCTTATTTCATTCGAATTGGATGAAATTATGAATGTCAGCGACCGTATTGCTGTTATTTATGAAGGTGAAATTGTAGCAGTAGTTGATCCGAAACAAACAACTGAACAAGAATTAGGTTTATTGATGGCCGGTTCTAAACGGAAGGAAGCGGGTGGCGAAAACCATGTCTAATCGCATGAAGAATATTGTCGTACCTCTAGTTGCCGTTCTGCTAGGTGTATTAGTAGGTACAATCATTATGATAGCAACAGGTTATAATGCCGGATCTGCATTTATTGCCCTATGGAACGGTGCTTTCGGAGAAATCTACTACACCGGTGAGGTAGTCAGACAGGTGACTCCATATATTCTTGCCGGTTTGGCAGTTGCATTTGCTTTCCGTACAGGCTTATTTAACATCGGAGTTGAAGGACAGCTGATCGTCGGATGGCTAGCAGCTGTTTGGGTAGGAGTTGCATTTGAACTTCCAAAGTTCATCCATCTGCCGCTTGCTGTTCTTGCAGCAGCAGCAGCGGGTGCGCTATGGGCATTCATTCCAGGACTGCTGAAAGCCAAGTTTAAAGTCCATGAAGTCATTGTCACGATCATGATGAACTATGTTGCATTGCATGTAACGAACTATATAATCCGTACAGTTCTTTCAGAAAAAAGTGACCGTACTGAGATGATTGCAGATTCTGCATCACTGCGTTCCCCGTTTCTTGAGGGATTAACTGATTATTCTCGTCTGCATTGGGGTATTTTAATTGCTTTAGCTTGTGTGTTTATTATGTGGTTCCTATTAGAAAAAACATCAAAGGGATACGAATTGCGAGCTGTAGGCTTTAACCAGCATGCATCTGAATATGCAGGCATGAGCGTCAGCAAAAACATAATTCTTTCAATGGTCATCTCAGGAGCATTTGCTGGTCTTGCAGGTGCGATGGAAGCTTTGGGTACATTCGGATATGCTGCCATCAAGGGCGGTTTTACCGGAGTAGGATTTGACGGTATCGCAGTTGCACTTCTAGGCGGTAATGGTCCAATCGGAATTATTTTTGCAGCATTGCTATTTGGAAGCTTAAAGGTCGGCGCATTAAACATGCCGCTTGAAGCTGGAGTGCCAAACGAACTGGTAGATATTATCATTGCTCTTATAGTGTTCTTTGTTGCAGCAAGCTATATGATTCGCATCTTTATTGACCGTATCAGCAAAAAGGGGGTGAAGTAAGTGGGCTTAATGGAGATCCTATTAATTATTATTCCATCAACTTTGCTTTGGGCAGCCCCGCTTATTTTCACTGGATTGGGCGGAAATTTTTCAGAAAGCTCCGGTGTTGTAAATATTGGTTTAGAAGGCTTGATGGTAATTGGAGCATTCACTGCCATTGTCTTTAACCTTACATTCGTGGATGTATTTGGCAGCATGACGCCATGGGTAGCATTACTCGCAGCTATGGTTGTCGGGGCTCTTTTATCCATCCTGCATGCTGTTGCTTCTATTACGTTTAGAGCAGACCAGGTAGTCTCAGGTGTTGCGATTAACCTTCTGGCAATTGGAGCTGCACTGTTCCTTGTTAAATTCATTTATGGGAAAGGCCAGACGGATATCATTCAAAAAGGTTTCAGCAAGGTGGATATACCATTTTTAAGCGATATACCTGTAATCGGTAAACTGTTTTTCTCAAACACATACTATACTTCATTTGCAGCGATTGCCGTTGCATTCCTTGCCTGGTTTGTGATGTTTAAAACTCCATTCGGACTAAGGCTGAGGGCGGTTGGTGAACACCCAATGGCTGCCGATACAATGGGTATTAATGTTACCAGAATGAGATACATTGGGGTATTAATCTCCGGTGCCTTAGCAGGAATTGGCGGCGGTGTGTATGCACAATCCATTTCTTCAGATTTCGGCCATGCAACAATCAGCGGCCAGGGCTTTATGGCATTAGCAGCATTGATCTTTGGTAAATGGCATCCGCTTGGTGTTATGGGTGCGGCTTTATTCTTTGGATTTGCGCAAAGCTTGAGTATCATTGGCTCAAGCCTTCCATTCCTGGAGAATATTCCAAATGTATATCTTCTCATCGCACCATATGTTTTAACGATTCTGGCATTAACTGGTTTCATAGGACGCGCTGATGCTCCAAAAGCCTCTGGTACTCCATATATAAAAGGAAAACGCTAAACAGGAAAGCCTCATTTCTTTTGGAAATGGGGCTTTTTATTGCTTATTGAAACCCTGTCTTCTTATCTTTTGTTCCTCATTTGGAGATATGCAGTTAATCCGCAAGCATTCATCGGCATAGCTTCCCGATTTTCTTATATAACCTTCCAATACAGCCAATAACTTGAAATAAAGAAATAGGGCAAGGTATAGTAAGAATATGATTTAATACAAAGGATATTATAGAAGATAGCAGCAAAGTGTTTACATATAGGCGATATTCCCTATTCTTCATATTGACCGTACTTTGGATTCATCAATTTACCGACAGGAGGAAAAGAAATGGCTGTAATCTCTGAATCCGTAAAAGCCATGAATGGCTATAAGCTTCATGTAGTTAAAACAGAGAAATATAAAACCAACACACTGGTTTGGAAAATGAAAGCCCCGCTTGAAAAGGATACTGTTACATTAAGATCTTTATTGCCGCATGTCCTGCAAAGCAGCAGTTCGTCTTACCCTGCAACCGGAAAGCTTCGCTCTTATCTTGATGAATTATATGGTGCAACTCTTTTTGTGGATTTGGCGAAAAAGGGCGAGTATCATGTCATTACCATTTCAGTTGAAATTGCGAATGAGAAGTTTCTCTCAGACCCAACTCCTTTATTGAAAAAAGCGTTCCAATTTTTATCGGAGATTCTGACAAAGCCAAATGTGCAAGGCGTCGCTTTTGACCAGGATACGGTTGAAAAAGAAAAAAGGACGCTGAAACAGCGAATTCAATCCGTTTATGATGATAAAATGCGCTATTCGAATTTCCGGCTGGTACAGGAAATGTGTAAAGATGAGCCTTATGCGCTGCATGTGAATGGCGAAAAAGAAGATGTGGACAAAATTACGCCTGAAAGCCTTTATGAATATTATCAGCAGGCAATGGCGCAGGATGAGCTTGATTTATATGTTATAGGTGATGTGGATGAGGCAGATGCCGAATCCTATGCAGGTGAACTATTATCTTTTGAGGAAAGAACACCTCAGTCAGCTGCGGCATCTGCAGGAAGAGCCAAGGAATCTGTTAATGAAGTCAGGGAAGAACAGGATGTGAAGCAGGGGAAACTTAATATCGGCTACCGGACAAATGTCGTTTACGGTGATCCTGGTTATTATGCCCTTCAGGTATTCAATGGAATTTTTGGAGGCTTTTCTCACTCAAAATTGTTCTTGAACGTCCGCGAAAAAGCCAGTCTCGCATACTATGTAGCCAGTCGCCTTGAAAGCCATAAAGGCTTAATGATGGTTATGTCGGGAATCG
Source organism: Bacillus sp. NTK034 (assembly GCF_017303275.1). Classification (GTDB taxonomy): domain Bacteria; phylum Bacillota; class Bacilli; order Bacillales; family Cytobacillaceae; genus Cytobacillus. The sequence goes on from NZ_JAFKOJ010000001.1 coordinate 783,633, forward strand.
ATAACAGTAATTATGACCAGGCAGTGAATATTATTAAAGAACAGCTGGAAGCCATGAAAAACGGGGACTTTACGGAACAGGAAATGGAGCAGACCAAAGCAGTCATAAAAAATCAGCTTCTGGAGACTGTTGATACAGCCCGCGGAATTGTCGAAGTCCTCTATCATAATGTTGTGTCAGGCAAAGAAATTACGCTTCAAACCTGGATGGATGAAATGGATAAGGTAACTAAAGAGGAGATTGCCGAAACAGCTAAGAAGGTCAGTTTGGATACAGTGTATTTCCTGACAGGAAAGGAGGAGGGGAAGTAATGGAAAAAATCACTTTTGACCAGCTTCAGGAAGAGCTGTATTATGAAAGCCTCGAAAATGGGCTGGATGTATATATTTTGCCGAAAAAGGGATTTAACAAGACTTATGCCACGTTTACAACGAAATATGGTTCGATTGACAATCATTTCCTGCCTCCCGAAAAAGATGAATTTGTAAAAGTTCCAGATGGGATAGCTCATTTTTTGGAGCACAAGCTATTTGAAAAAGAAGATGGCGATGTATTCCAGCAATTCAGTAAGCAGGGAGCATCGGCTAATGCTTTTACTTCTTTTACAAGGACGGCTTATTTATTCTCCAGCACATCTAATGTAGAGTTGAACCTTGAGACGCTGATTGATTTTGTGCAGGATCCTTATTTTACAGAAAAGACTGTTGAAAAAGAGAAAGGCATCATCGGTCAGGAAATTACCATGTATGATGACAATCCTGACTGGCGCCTATATTTTGGCCTCATCGAAAATATGTACAAAAACCATCCGGTTAAAATCGATATCGCAGGTACGATCGAGTCCATTTCCCATATCACAAAAGATATGCTGTATGAATGCTATGAAACCTTCTACCACCCAAGCAACATGCTTCTGTTCATCGTCGGACCCGTTGATCCGGATCAGATAATGTCCCAGGTGAGGAATAATCAAAGCAAGAAGAATTATAAAGAGTTGCCTGAAATAAAACGCCAATTCGAAGAAGAGCCTGCTGAAGCGGCTGAAAAGAAAAAAGTGCTTGAGATGAATGTCCAGACATCAAAGTGCCTTGTTGGGATAAAGAGCAGTAATGCAAACCAGTCCGGCAAGGAAATGCTTAAAAATGAGCTGAGTCTGAATGTGCTTCTGGATATCCTATTCGGTAAAAGCTCTGAGCACTACAGCTCACTGTATAATGAAGGATTAATTGATGACACGTTCTCATTTGATTATACACAGGAAGAGGGCTTTGGTTTTGCCATGGTCGGCGGGGACACAAATGATCCTGACCGTTTGGCAGAAACATTGAAAAAGATGCTGCTGGATGCGAGGGAAAAGGGAGCTGTTTCACAGGAAACACTGGATCGGACAAAGAAGAAGAAAATAGGCGCATTCCTGCGTGCTGTCAATTCTCCTGAATATATAGCCAATCAATTTACCCGGTATGCTTTTAATGAGATGGATTTGTTTGATGTAGTGCCGACGCTTGAAAGCATTACACTTGAGGATGTGGAAAATGCGGCTGGTAATTTGATAAGCGAAGAACGGTTTACGGTTTGTCAGGTTGTGCCTAAGAAATAAAAAGCTGTTTCAGCAGAGCGCCATAAAAGGCGCTTTGCTTTTTTTGAGGAGTGTATGAAATGAGAAAATTTGCGTTAATAACTGGAGCGAGCGGAGGAATCGGCCAGGCAATCAGCATCAAACTGGCGGAGGAAGGCTATTCACTTTATTTGCATTACAATCAAAACAAGCAGAGTATAAACAGTCTGCTGGACCGCCTGCAGACCTTTGACGGAGAATATATTCCGATCCAGGCTGACCTGTCTGTACAAGGCGGCTATAAAAAAATTATACCAAATATCTTCTCTCTTGATGCCATTATCCATAATAGCGGGTCAGCACAATATGGACTTCTTACGGAATTGCCGGAAAAGGAAACAGAGTCGCTGATGAATCTTCATGTGACCTCACCGCTCCTGCTGACCAAAGAGCTTCTGCCAAAACTTATTTCAAAGGGCAGCGGGAATGTCGTAGTTATTTCCTCTATATGGGGCCAGACGGGTGCGGCTTGTGAAGTTGCATACTCAGCAGCAAAGGGTGCACAAATTGCTTTTGCCAAAGCTTTAAGCAAGGAAGTTGCCTTAAGCGGGGTGAGGGTTAATGCTGTTGCACCAGGTGCCGTCGAGACCGCCATGCTGAATGATTTTACTGAAGAAGAGCTCGATGCCGTTAAAAGCGGCATTCCCATGGGCAGGCTTGCACTGCCTGCTGACATTGCCAACTCCGTTTCCTTCCTTCTTTCAGAAAAGGCAACCTATATTACCGGACAGGTCTTGGCTGTAAATGGCGGCTGGTATACGTAACTCCCAAGTGTTCAAAAAAGTGTCACTTGTTTTTTGGTTATGTCTATTAGTGCATGCATATTTTACTCAGCCCCTAAGCACAATATAATTGTACAACATTTAAAGGAGGCAAAATTATGTCTGTACTAGATAACTGGCAGCAGTGGAAAGATTTCCTTGGCGATCGTCTTCATCAGGGAATGGATCAGGGAATGAATAAGGAAACTGTAAATGACCTTGCTTTTCAAATTGGCGATTATTTAGCCAAGCAGGTTGAGCCAAAGAATGACCAGGAAAAAATCCTTGCTGATCTTTGGTCCGTAGCAAGTCCGGAAGAGCAGCATGCCATTGCAAATATAATGGTAAAGCTTGTTCAAAATGACGGTACTCACTAAGAATTTTATAGCAATCAGCGAAAAGAGAGGAAATCCTCTCTTTTCGTTTTTCCCCCAGAAAGATTTCCTTCCCGGTCAAACGGGTTTTTTCTTTCATATTAGTAAAAAATCATATATTATAGAACCTAGATGAAAATTTAGGATAAGTTTAATAAAAATTTACATAACCAAAAGTTATATATATACATATAAAATGCGCAAATAGGTGCGCATCATGCAGGAGGAGGTTTTCCGGTGGAGAAAACAGAATGGTATTTGGAATATGAAATCCAAAAGAATCGTCCAGGCTTGCTTGGTGACATTTCTTCCCTGCTGGGTATGCTTTCGATTAATATTGTCACGATCAATGGTGTGGATGAAGGCCGAAGAGGCTTGCTGATCTTGGCTAAAGACCACGAACAGATTGAACGCTTAAAGTCTATTCTTAATACAATGGATACGATTAAAGTGATCAAGCTACGGGAGCCTAAACTCAGAGACCGTCTTGCCGTGCGCCATGGAAGATACATTCAAAGGGATGCAGATGACAAGAAAACGTTTAGGTTTGTAAGGGATGAGCTTGGTCTGCTGGTCGATTTCATGGCCGAATTATTTAAACAGGAAGGGCACAAGCTAATAGGGATCAGAGGAATGCCAAGGGTTGGAAAGACAGAATCCATTGTCGCTTCAAGTGTCTGTGCGAACAAACGATGGCTATTTGTTTCATCCACTCTGCTTAAGCAGACGATACGCAACCAGCTGATCGAGGATGAGTATAATGAAAACAATTTGTTCATAATAGACGGAATTGTCTCAACCAGACGTGCAAACGAACGGCACTGGCAGCTTGTCCGGGAAATTATGCGCCTTCCTGCAGTAAAGGTAGTTGAGCATCCGGATATTTTTGTGCAAAACACTGAATACTCTCTTAATGATTTTGATTATATTATTGAGCTCCGTCATGATCCTGAGGAAGAGATTACTTATGATGTAGTAGAGAAAAACAATATGTTCTCGGAATCTGATTTTGGAGGCTTTGATTTTTAGTAAGTTGGAAGGTGTTGTAAATTGACAGAACTAGGCAATCGTTTAAAAGAAGCGCGGCTGGCTAAAGATATGAGCCTTGACGATCTGCAGAAGGTCACAAAAATACAAAAGCGCTATTTGATGGGAATTGAAGAGGGCGATTATAGCATGATGCCCGGAAAGTTTTATGTCAGGGCATTTATAAAGCAATATGCTGAAGCGGTTGGAATTGAGCCGGAAGAAATTTTCGAGCAGTATAAAAATGACATTCCGGCACAGGTGGATGATGATATTCCGGAAAAGCTTTCCCGTGTTCAATCCAGAAAAGATTTATCGGGCAGGACTTCAAAGGTATTCGATATTCTTCCAAAGGTACTCATTGGTGTCTTTATAATTGGTCTCATCGCGGTCCTTTATAATTTCCTTGGGGCCAAAGATCAGGCGGATAATGATGAAAAGCCATCAGATCGGACAGATGGGCAGACGGTCATAGAAGAGTCTGAAAACCTTGCTGATAGTAAAAAAGATGAAAATGATAAAGATGAATCAGCAGGTAAGAAAGAAGAATCTGCTGACAAAGAGACTGCTGAGGATAATTCTGAGGAACAGGAAGCCGAGGAAGCGCCAAAGCAGGAGGTTGCTGTGGTGCAATCCAGCGGAAATGGAACGGTTTATGAATTGAAAAATGCGGACAAGTTTGAACTGGAGGTTTTGTCTACAGGAGAAACTTGGGTGAATATCAAGAACGGCAAAGGGGATTCCCTCTTCCAGGGAATGCTGACTTCGAATGGCACGAAAAGCCAGAAGGTAGACTTTTCAAAGGAAACGGAAGCTTCCATTGTAGTCGGAAATTCGACTCAAACTGAAATCTATGTAAACGGCGAAAAAATTGAGTATAAGGTGCCGCCTTCACAATCCGTCAAGCAGGATATAACCATAAAGTACGCGCCGAAGAACGAATAGTCATCTTTAGATGACTATTTTCGCTTTTTATGTAAAAATTATCAGTAAAAGGATTGAGCAATTGTCTTAAACTTTTTCTGCAAGAAGCTTCATTTATAATACTTGGAGGTAAAACATGAATCTGCCAAATAAAATTACAGTGTCCCGTATCTTGCTGATACCAATATTTCTGCTCGTTATGCTCATCCCTCTTTCATGGGGAAATGTAGAGTTGTTAGGAGCTGAAATGCCCGTTACCCATCTGATTGGAGCTCTTATTTTTATTATTGCTTCAGTTACCGATTGGGTCGACGGCTACTTTGCCCGCAAGTACAATCTGGTTACAAACCTGGGCAAGTTTCTTGATCCGCTTGCAGACAAGCTTCTCGTCTCTGCAGCATTAATTGTTCTGGTTGATCTTGGTCTGGCTCCATCATGGATTGTCATTATAATAATCAGCCGGGAATTTGCTGTAACAGGTTTAAGGCTTGTTCTGGCGGGGGAAGGAGAAGTAGTCGCAGCGAATCAGCTTGGCAAAATCAAAACCTGGGCACAAATCGTGGCCATTTCTGCACTGCTTTTACATAATATTATTTTTGAAATGGTTTCAATCCGGTTTGACCTGATTGCCCTTTGGGTTGCGATGTTCTTTACGATCTGGTCCGGCTGGGACTACTTTGCTAAAAACAAGCAGGCCTTCATTAACTCAAAATAATTACTTTACCCAGAAGGGGGCTTTTGAATGAATGCTGAAATTATAGCTGTCGGGTCTGAGCTTTTACTTGGACAAATAGTAAATACAAATGCCCGCTTTCTGTCCCGGCAGCTTGCAGAACTGGGCATTAACGTTTTTTACCATACAGTGGTTGGAGATAATCCCGAGCGCCTAAAATCGGTGATCAAAATTGCCGAAGGCCGTTCTGACCTGATCGTCTTCACGGGCGGACTGGGACCGACAAAGGATGATTTAACGAAAGAAACGATTGCCCGCCATCTTGGCAAAGAGCTCGTCATGGACGAACAGGCGCTTGAATCTATACAGCTTTATTTTAAACGCACCAACAGAGAGATGACTGAGAATAATAAAAAACAGGCCCTGGTTCTTAAGGATGCGCAAGTGCTTCCTAACGAGCATGGAATGGCACCCGGAATGATTGACGATAGTGGCCGGCATGTTTTTATGCTTCTTCCGGGTCCGCCAAATGAGATGGAGCCAATGTTCCTCAAACATGCCTTTCCAGCCCTGCAATCCAAGCTGGGCACCGAGGATGTGATTGTTTCCCGGGTGCTGCACTTCTTCGGGATTGGAGAAGCCATGCTGGAAACGGAGATTGAAGATATTATCGATGCGCAGAGTAATCCAACCATTGCCCCGCTTGCATCTGATGGGGAAGTTACACTGAGGCTCACAGCAAAGCATAGTCAGTCTAACACGGCCATGATGCTGATGGATGAAACTGAAGCCAAGATCCTCGACCGTGTCGGAGAATTTTTCTATGGCTATGATGACACTTCCTTGATGCATGAGCTTACCAAGCTGATCAAGGAAAACAATATGACTATTTCCGCTGCTGAGAGTTTAACAGGAGGGATGTTCCAGCAGGAGTTTACCTCTATTCCGGGAGCAGGCGGTCTTCTAAAAGGCGGAGTGGTTTGTTATACAAACGAAGTTAAGGCTGAAGTGTTAAAAGTCCGCAAAGAAACGATTGATAACGACGGGGTCGTCAGTGCTCAGTGTGCAGCAGAGCTTGCTGTGAATGTCGCAAGTCTGACTAACTCAGATATCGGGATCAGCTTCACAGGTGTTGCAGGTCCTGACGAACTGGAAGGCAACCCGGTGGGAACCGTATATATAGGCATCTGGATAAAAGGAAAGCCAGTCCAGACTGAAAAGCTGAACCTTGGGGGAACCAGGGCAGCAAACCGGGTCCGTACGGTAAAATACGGCTGCCATTTTCTTATAAAAGCATTAAAAGAAAGTCAGAGCGCCTAAAAGCGTTCTGATTTTTTAATAGCCTGAAAAATAGGCAGAATTCTTATCAAAATGCTATTTCTTCTATTGATTCACACCTGAAAATTTCATTTTCCTCCGCATGAATTAATATTTTCGGGCAAAACGTCCCGGTGAAAAAAACGAATGGATGTTCGACTTTTTGCTCGACAAATGCATTGAAAAGGTTTATAGTAGAGTTAGGATTTGAGATGAGACAAAACGAATCTAATCAAAAGATAGATTCGTCTATATAAAAGGAGGAACTATTAGTGAGTGATCGTCAAGCAGCTCTTGAAATGGCGTTAAAACAAATAGAAAAGCAATTTGGTAAAGGTTCTATCATGAAGCTTGGTGAACAGACTGACCGCAAAATTTCCACTGCACCAAGCGGATCCCTTGCCCTTGATGCAGCTCTTGGGGTAGGCGGCTACCCAAGAGGACGTATTATTGAAATTTATGGACCTGAGAGCTCAGGTAAAACAACAGTTGCCCTGCATGCAATTGCAGAGGTTCAGGCAAGCGGAGGACAAGCTGCTTTTATCGATGCTGAACATGCTCTAGACCCTGTTTATGCACAAAAGCTTGGTGTAAATATTGATGAGCTTCTTCTTTCCCAGCCGGATACAGGTGAGCAGGCGCTTGAAATTGCAGAAGCTCTTGTTCGAAGCGGCGCTGTGGATATCCTGGTAATTGACTCTGTTGCAGCTCTTGTGCCAAAGGCTGAAATTGAAGGGGAAATGGGTGACTCCCATGTTGGTTTGCAGGCCCGCCTTATGTCCCAGGCACTTCGTAAACTATCAGGTGCAATCAACAAATCTAAAACCATTGCGATTTTCATTAACCAGATTCGTGAAAAAGTCGGAGTTATGTTCGGGAATCCTGAAACCACTCCTGGCGGACGCGCATTGAAATTCTACTCTTCTGTCCGTCTTGAAGTGCGCCGTGCAGAAACCCTTAAGCAGGGCAATGAAATGGTTGGTAATAAGACAAAGATCAAAGTTGTCAAAAACAAAGTCGCTCCTCCATTCAGAGTAGCGGAAGTAGATATCATGTACGGTGAAGGAATCTCGAAGGAAGGCGAAATCATCGATCTTGGATCTGAACTGGATATTGTCCAAAAGAGCGGTTCATGGTACTCATTTAACGAAGAGCGCTTAGGCCAAGGCCGTGAAAACGCCAAAGTATTCCTAAAAGAAAACCCGGAAATTCGCCTCACTATCCAAAAACAAATCCGTGAACACTACGGACTTGACGAAGATAAAGTAATCAGCGGAGACGAAGAGCAGGAAGAATTCGAGCTTATCGATTAATACTAAGAAAAAGCAAAGCCCGGGTGGCTTTGCTTTTCTTATGGATAATAAGTGATTCACTAAGCATTTTTTATTATAGCCAAAACTTGCTTATAATTATTAAGAGTTCAAACCAATCGAAATATTAAGAAAAGCCTTTAGGACAAACCCTTGACAATAAAATTCCACAGCCTTACAATTAAAAATGTATATTTTACATTTTATATGTAAAGAAATTCTTATTGAGTTAGACATTGTCTGGCTCCAGGCTCCATTGGCTATTCATACGTTAATATAATGCCAGCCCAAAATGGATGCCCAATGCTTTTTTAAGATTGAAACGTTTAAAAGCCTTAGTGCTGTATGTTGAATTGGACAATGTACATGCCGACACTTTAAAAAACGTAACACAAACAAGTTCATAGCAAGAGGAGGTGAAATGATGGATCTAGTAACAGCAATCATCTCCATTTTGCTTGGCCTAATCGTCGGTGCTATTGTTGGCTATTTTGTTCGCAAATCTATTGCCGAAGCAAAAATTGCAGGAGCTAAAGATGCTGCTGAGCAGATTTTGGAAGACGCAAAGCGAGAAGCTGAGGCTACGAAGAAAGAAGCCCTGCTTGAAGCGAAAGATGAAATTCACAAGCTTCGCACAGATGCGGAAAGTGAAATTCGTGATCGAAGAAATGAACTGCAAAAACAAGAAAATCGCTTAATGCAAAGAGAAGAGAACCTTGATCGTAAAGATGAAACGTTAGATAAACGTGAAGTGCTTTTAGAAAAGAGGGACGATTCTCTTAGCAAAAGACAACAGCATATTGAAGAGATGGAAAGCAAAGTGGACGAGATGATTAAAGAGCAGCAAGCTGAGCTGGAACGTATCTCAGGCTTGACTCGTGAAGAGGCAAAGTCCATCATTTTAGAGCGCACGGAGCAGGAAGTGGCTCACGATGTCGCTATTATGGTAAAAGAGAGCGAGACTAGAGCGAAAGAGGACGCAGATAAGAAAGCGAAAGAAATCTTGTCACTGGCTATCCAAAGATGTGCAGCGGATCATGTAGCAGAAACTACTGTATCAGTTGTCAATCTGCCAAATGATGAGATGAAAGGGCGCATTATTGGCCGTGAAGGCCGTAATATCCGTACTCTGGAAACTCTGACTGGAATTGATCTCATAATCGATGATACGCCGGAAGCGGTTATTTTATCCGGTTTTGATCCGATTCGCCGTGAGACTGCACGCTTAGCTTTAGACAAACTGGTTCAGGACGGACGCATCCATCCAGCCCGAATTGAGGAAATGGTTGATAAGGCCCGCCGTGAAGTGGATGAACACATCCGTGAAATCGGTGAACAAACTACTTTCGAGGTTGGTGTTCACGGTCTGCATCCAGATTTAATCAAAATTCTTGGCCGTTTAAAATTCCGTACAAGCTACGGTCAGAATGTGTTAAAGCATTCAATGGAAGTGGCTCAGCTTTCAGGTTTGCTGGCTGCCGAATTAGGACAGGACGAAACATTGGCCCGCCGTGCAGGATTGCTTCATGATATCGGTAAAGCAATCGACCATGAGGTGGAAGGAAGCCATGTTGAAATAGGTGTGGAGCTTGCCACTAAGTATAAGGAGCATCCTGTTGTCATCAACAGTATCGCTTCCCACCATGGTGACACAGAGCCTACATCGATCATTGCCGTACTTGTCGCTGCAGCTGATGCTTTATCAGCAGCAAGACCTGGAGCAAGAAGAGAGACGCTTGAGAACTATATTCGCCGTCTGGAAAAGCTTGAAGAGATTTCAGAATCCTATGATGGCGTTGAAAAATCTTTTGCCATTCAGGCAGGACGCGAAATTCGCATTATGGTTAAACCTGAACAAATTGATGACCTTGAAGCTCATCGTTTGGCAAGGGATATCCGTAAGAAGATTGAAGAGGAACTTGATTATCCAGGCCACATCAAGGTCACGGTTATCCGTGAAACGAGGGCCGTTGAATATGCAAAATAAAGCGATGCTCATGCATCGCTTTATTTCTTTTTCGGGTGTGCTTTATATTGATGCAGGAAACTGTGTTAAACTAATAAAAATGACTGGGAAAGAATACATATATCTTTAAAAACAGAAAGGGATATGACATGAATATATTGTTTGTCGGAGATGTAGTGGGATCACAGGGGCGGGATATGATCACTGAATATGTACCGAAGCTAAAAGAAAAATACCGCCCGCATATCACAATTATTAATGGGGAAAATGCAGCGGGTGGAAAGGGTATTACGGAAAAGATTTACCGCAGCTTTCTTGAGGCTGGTGCTCAGGCGGTAACTCTCGGTAATCATACCTGGGATAACCGGGAAATTTTTGAATTCATTGACCGCGCTAAATATATGGTTCGTCCGGCCAATTTTCCTTCAAATAATCCTGGAAAAGGCATGGTGTATTTAAAATTTAATACAGAGGAAGTAGCGGTGATCAGCCTTCAGGGCAGGACTTTTATGAATACAAGTGATTGTCCTTTCCAAAAGGCGGATGAACTGATAAAAGAAGCCCGTGAAAGGACTCCGTTCATTTTTGTTGATTTTCATGCGGAAGCAACAAGTGAAAAACAGGCAATGGGCTGGTATTTGGATGGAAAGGTATCAGCCGTCGTGGGTACGCATACACACGTGCAGACAGCCGATAACCGTATTTTGCCTGGCGGGACAGCCTTTATGTCTGATGTGGGAATGACAGGCCCTTATGACGGTATCCTTGGTGTTGAAAAAGAAGCTGTAATCAAAAGGTTTTTGACTGGACTGCCGGTTCGGTTTGAAGTTCCGAAAGAAGGAAGGACCCAATTAAGTGCAGCATTCATTGAGCTGAGTCCAAAAACGGGTTTGGCAAAAAAAATTGACCGGATCTTGATTAATGATGACCATCCTTTTTACTCATAAACTGATAAAAACTGCATTCGGATGTCCGAGTGCGGTTTTTTTGGTTTTTGCAGAAAATTCAGCCTAAAACCATGCTTTTTTTGTCCAAGCCGGAATATGTGAATTCTAAGCTGAATATAGTAGCAATGGAATGATATATAGACCTGGTGCTAAATTCCATCAAAGCGGGATGTGCATGAACGGAAAGTAATTGCTTATCTGAAGGCATTCAGCCTTTACAGAAGGCGAATCAGCGCTTTGAGCAATGCATACAGGAGGGGTAAAACGAGGAGGAGCTAGGAATGGAAATATTAAAAGTTTCAGCAAAATCTAATCCTAATTCTGTAGCTGGTGCGCTTGCTGGAGTTCTTCGCGAAAGAGGAAGTGCGGAAATCCAGGCAATTGGTGCGGGTGCATTGAACCAGGCTGTTAAGGCAGTAGCGATCGCAAGAGGATTCGTAGCGCCTAGCGGAGTGGATTTAATTTGTATCCCTGCATTCACGGATATCCTGATTGACGGCGAAGAGCGGACTGCCATTAAGCTGATTGTGGAACCGCGTTAGGCAAAAGCTTCAGAATGGGAAATCATCCTTTGTCATATGCATAAGTCAGCAAAATATAAATTCGTGCAAAAATATTAAAACCTGTTTGCATCATAGGCAAACAGGTTCTTTTTTTAATAAGATAAAGCTATGCAGAAAAAGGGAGGAAAACAGCATGAAAATATTTGATGCACATTGTGATGTCCTATATAAAATGTTTATGGACAGAAAGGTTGACTTTAATAATTCAGGCAGTCTTCAGGTGAACCTTGCTGGGCTGCAGGCTTCCAGTATAAAAGTTCAATGCTTTGCCATATATGTTCCTGAATCTGTCCATCCAGAAATGAAGTTCAACGCAGCACTATATATGACCGATCTGTTTTACGATAAAGTGCTTAAACCCAACCCGCAATTAAAGCTCATTAGAAGCAGCCGGGACATCGACCTGCTGCAGGATGATGAAGTAGGGGCAGTGCTTACACTGGAGGGATGTGATGCTGTTGGCTGCGATCTGCTTAAATTGAAGACGCTTCTCAGGCTGGGAGTGTCTTCAGTGGGATTGACCTGGAATTATGCTAACTGTGCAGCTGATGGAGTGCTTGAAGAAAGGGGGGCAGGGCTTTCTTCATTTGGCAAACAAGTGGTCTATGAATTAAATGCCAGCAAAGCATGGTGCGATGTATCCCATCTTTCTGAACGAGGGTTCTGGGATGTGATGGAATGGGCGGATTATCCTTTTGCCTCTCACTCGAACTGCTATTCGCTGTGCCCGAATCCACGCAATTTATCAAACGAACAGATTGAAGCACTGATTGATCGGGACAGTGTGATGGGCATTACATTTGTGACGGAGTTTTTATCAGGAAAACAAACAGCCACGATTACAGACATCCTAAGACATCTTGAACATGTATGTTCACTTGGAGGAGAAAATCATGTGGGCTTTGGTTCGGATTTTGACGGTACGGATGGAAGAGTTGCAGGTTTGGAGGATGCAAGAAAATACGATAGCCTGATAAATGAACTAACAAAATATTATTCTGATATACAAGCTGAAAAATTTTCATTTCGGAATTTTTATAACAGATTTCCAAGGTGAAAATGGTGAAAAAACTGTATATCAAGGGATGTGAAAGACCTGATAAATCCAAAATGAAATAATCTTTTTAGTATTTTTCAAAAAATAAAAAAATATTCATCTTTTAGCCAATAAATATTCAGAAAGGGTTGCTTTTTTAGACACATAGGTCTAGAATTGAAAGCGTTTAGTACCCATCCAGCTTCCAGAATATAGCCTTTAAGGTATGGTGAAATAACAGGATTGACTGGACAAGTACTACACTTAAATTAAATAAACGTTTTTACATAATTTCTTAACGTATCTAAAGGGGTGTAAGACATGATCAATCAACTTTCATGGAAAGTTGGAGGACAGCAAGGGGAAGGTATCGAAAGTACCGGGGAGATTTTTTCCATTGCATTAAATCGTTTAGGCTACTACCTGTACGGTTACCGCCACTTTTCATCACGTATTAAGGGCGGGCACACGAACAACAAGATTCGCGTCAGCACGTCACAAATTCGTTCTATTTCGGACGATTTAGATATTCTGGTAGCTTTTGACCAGGAAACAATCGATTTAAACTACAAAGAACTTCACGATAAAGGGATCATGATTGCAGATGCGAAATTTGATCCAAAACAGCCAGAAGATACGAATGCAGCTTTGTTTGCAGTACCTTTTACAGAGATTGCTACAGAGCTTGGAACATCCCTGATGAAAAACATGGTTGCTGTTGGTGCGACATGTGCAGTTCTAAATTTAGATATTAAAGTATTTGAAGAAGTAGTTCAAGAGATTTTTGGGCGAAAAGGACAGCAGGTTGTCGATAAAAACATGGAAGCCATTCAGGCTGGCTTTGATTTCATGAAAGAAAAGCTCAGCGATGATGTGGAATTAATGGAGCTTGAAAAAGCTGACGGACTGAAGCGTTTATTCATGATCGGAAACGATGCAATCGCTCTTGGTGCTCTTGCAGGAGGATGCCGCTTCATGGCCGCTTACCCAATCACACCTGCATCCGAAATCATGGAATATCTGATAAAAAAACTTCCGGCGCTTGGCGGATCTGTCATCCAGACAGAAGATGAAATTGCCGCAGTAACAATGGCAATCGGTGCAAACTACGCCGGTGTCCGCTCAATTACAGCATCTGCAGGTCCTGGACTTTCCCTTAAAATGGAAGCTATCGGCCTTTCAGGAATTACTGAAACACCGCTTGTTATCGTAGATACACAGCGTGGGGGCCCTTCTACAGGACTACCTACAAAGCAGGAGCAATCTGACTTAATGGCAATGATTTACGGCACTCATGGCGAGATTCCAAAAATCGTACTTGCTCCAAGTACTGTACAGGAAGCATTCTATGATACGGCTGAAGCTTTCAACCTTGCAGAAGAATACCAGTGTCCGGTTATTGTCCTCTCAGACCTGCAGCTTTCTCTTGGAAAGCAGACAGTGGAGCCGCTTGATTTCAGCAAAGTTGAAATCCGTCGAGGAAAGCTTGTTACAGAAGAACTTCCTGAAATTGAAAACAAAGGCTACTTCAAGCGCTTTGAGGTTACAGAAGATGGTGTTTCACCTCGAGTGATCCCTGGCATGAAAAACGGAATCCACCATGTGACGGGTGTGGAGCATGATGAAACTGGAAAACCTTCAGAATCAGCTGCAAACCGCAATGCTCAAATGGATAAGCGTTTCCGCAAGATTGAAAATATAAAATTCAATACACCTGTTCACAAGAATGCTCCTCATGAAGAAGCAGACTTGCTGATCGTCGGCTTCAACTCAACACGCGGTGCAATTGAGGAAGCAATGAGCAGACTTGAACAGGACGGTATTAAAGTGAACCATGCACAAGTTCGCCTGATTCATCCTTTCCCAACGGATGAGTTATTGCCGCTTGTGAAATCAGCTAAAAAAATCGCTGTAGTAGAAAACAACGCTACAGGACAATTAGCGAACATCATGAAGATGAACGTCGGACATGCTGAGAAAGTACATAAGCTATTAAAGTACGACGGAAATCCATTCTTGCCGCATGAAATTCACACAAAATGCAAGGAGTTGTTCTAAATGGCCACATTTAAAGACTTTCGAAATAATGTAAAACCAAACTGGTGTCCAGGCTGTGGAGACTTCTCCGTGCAGGCTGCGATTCAGCGTGCGGCAGCAAATGTTGGTTTAGAGCCGGAGAACTTAGCTGTAGTATCAGGCATTGGATGCTCCGGACGTATTTCCGGCTATATCAATTCATACGGTTTCCACGGCATTCATGGGCGTTCACTGCCGATCGCTCAGGGTGTGAAAATGGCTAACCGCGATTTAACAGTTATCGCATCCGGCGGTGACGGAGATGGATTCGCGATCGGTATGGGCCATACGATTCATGCGATCCGCCGTAATGTGAACATCACTTATATCGTAATGGATAACCAAATCTATGGTTTAACAAAAGGCCAGACTTCACCGCGTTCTGCGGCTGGTTTCAAAACGAAGTCTACTCCTCAAGGTTCTATTGAGCAGGCGATTTCTCCAATGGAAATGGCATTAACAGCAGGTGCGACTTTCGTGGCACAAAGCTTCTCAACTGACCTTAAAGATCTGACAGCGTTAATCGAAGCAGGCATCAAGCATGATGGCTTCTCTTTAATTAACGTGTTCAGTCCATGTGTTACATACAATAAAGTCAACACATATGACTGGTTTAAAGAAAACCTGACAAAGCTTAGCGATGTGGAAGGCTATGACAACTCAAGCCGTGAAATGGCAATGCAGACTCTTATGAAGCACAGCGGCCTTGTAACTGGCTTAATCTACCAGGACACAGAGCGCAAGTCTTATCAGGAATTGCTTTCAGGTTACTCTGAAACTCCTTTATCACAAGCGGATCTGGAACTAGATCAAGCTCACTTTGATAAACTTGCAGCTGAATTTATGTAATCATAAGAAGTCCGGGAATCCCGGGCTTCTTTTTTCTTGTATTGAATGAGATTAGATGTGACAACTATCACACACAATATATTAAATTTAGTCTAGTATAAGTAAATGTGTAGGATTAAAATTATCCCTGTTCGTACATACAAGTAATAGCTGCTGATAAGAGACCGAGTGCTGTTTTCTATTGTTTTAACTATCAGAAAGCCTTATACTATAATAATGTGCACATATATAAATTGCACAACTTAATAAAAGCTGAAAATGGAGTTTAAATGATAGATGCAGCTCAGGAGAAAGAGAAAGGGGATACATGATGAACGAAAAACAGCGTTTAGAAAGCCAGCAAGTGCAAACAGCAAATCCTTCGGACAAAAAATCCGTAAAGGATTACAGCAAATACTTTGAAACTGTTTATACTGCACCTTCCTTAAAGGAAGCGAAAAAACGCGGTAAAGAAGAAGTGAAATATCATAAAGATTTTAACATACCAGAAGAATTTCATGGAATGGGAAAAGGCCGCAAATTCTATATCCGCACTTACGGCTGCCAAATGAATGAACATGATACCGAAGTTATGGCTGGTATTTTCCTTGGTCTTGGCTATGAGCATACAGAATCTGTAGAAGATGCAAATGTCATTTTGCTTAATACATGTGCCATCCGTGAAAATGCCGAGAATAAAGTGTTTGGAGAACTTGGCCATCTAAAACATTTAAAAAAGGAAAATCCCGATCTTCTAATTGGTGTCTGCGGATGTATGTCACAGGAAGAATCAGTTGTTAACAAGATTCTTAAAACATATAACCAGGTAGATATGATATTTGGAACACACAACATTCACCGTCTTCCTAACATTCTTCAAGAAGCGTATATGTCGAAGGAAATGGTAATTGAAGTTTGGTCTAAAGAAGGGGATGTTATTGAGAACCTTCCAAAAGTGCGCCGCGGCAATATTAAAGCATGGGTCAACATTATGTACGGCTGTGATAAATTCTGCACATACTGCATCGTTCCTTATACACGGGGAAAAGAGCGGAGCAGACGTCCTGAGGATATCATTCAGGAAGTGCGTCAGTTAGCTGCACAGGGCTACCAGGAAATTACCCTGCTTGGGCAAAATGTAAACGCGTATGGAAAAGATTTTGAGGATATGAAATACGGTCTTGGCGATTTAATGGATGAAATGCGCAAAATCGACATTCCGCGAGTACGCTTTACAACCAGCCATCCACGAGATTTTGATGATCATTTGATTGAAGTGCTTGCCAAGGGAGGCAATCTGGTAGAGCATATTCACCTGCCAGTTCAATCTGGTTCTACAGATGTCCTGAAAATCATGGCCCGTAAATATACAAGGGAACAATACTTGGAGCTGGTTCGCAAGATTAAAGCGGCTATTCCAGAGGCCACTTTCACAACTGATATCATCGTAGGCTATCCTAATGAGACAGAAGAGCAATTTGAAGAAACAATTTCCCTGTATCGGGAGGTAGGGTTCGAAGCTGCTTATACGTTCATTTACTCACCTCGTGAAGGCACACCAGCGGCCAAAATGGTGGATAACGTGCCAATGGAAGTGAAGAAAGAACGTCTTCAGCGCCTGAACGCAGTTGTTAATGAATTATCTGCAGAAGCAATGAAAAAATATAAAGGTCAGACTGTCGAAGTTCTTGTGGAAGGGGAAAGCAAGAACAATCCTGAAATTCTTGCAGGCTACACAAGAAAGAACAAGCTCGTAAACTTTAAGGGACCGAAAACAGCGATCGGCAAAATCGTGAATGTAAAGGTAACCGATGCGAAGACTTGGTCCCTAAACGGAGAAATGGTAGAAGAACTAGATGCGGTTGAGGTGAAGCAGTAATGGCTAAATACACAAAAGATGAGATAGTAGAACGTGCGAAGGAACTGGCACGCATGATTGCAGAGACAGAAGAGGTAGATTTCTTCAAGCGTGCAGAAGCACAGATTAATGAAAACGAAAAGGTTAGTGCTACCATTACAACAATCAAAGGCTTGCAAAAACAGGCTGTCAATCTTCAGCACTATGGTAAAGCTGAAGCATTAAAGAAAACGGAAGAAAAAATTGCCCAATTGGAACAGCAGCTGGATGAAATTCCGGTTGTCCAGGAATTCAAGCAATCCCAGGTGGATGTTAATGAATTGCTGCAGATTGTGGCTAATGCGATTTCCAACACTGTAACAGACGAAGTCATTACTTCTACAGGCGGAAATCTCCTAAGCGGTGAAACGGGATCAAAAATCAGCAACAGCAGCTGTACACATTAATAAACAGAAAGCGGAACACCCTGCACCAATAAGTGCAGGGTGTTTTTTACGTTCTATATTTAAGGGAGGAATTGGTATTGGCCATGGGTTGTGGGGGGCCTTTTATTGGTTTCGCAATAATTCTACTGCCTTTAAAAATTCTTTTCTGTACTCCTGCTGTTCGATGATTGCAGCATTTAACGTTGACAGCAGGGATTGATTCAGCATTTTAGTCCCTGCATCATCAGATTTTTTGTCCAAAAAGTTGAGGAGAAAAGTATATACAAGGAGCAATGTCGAGTAATTATCCACATATGTGAGATTGATAGCCCGTCCGCCCTTTCCGCCGGCAGCATGGTTATTGATAGACGGTATTCCGGCTTCTGCAGCCATATCAATAAACTCCTTTGGAATACCCAGCTGTTTGAGGACTTCCGGATCCAAATCCAACTTTTGCATATTTTGACTTAACATGGTACTCCCTCCCTTCTTTTTGGACATTTAAGACTCTGCATAGAAAAAATTGCTTTATCTTTAATTACGCTTTATTGCTTTGCTGCTGAGTTGTAGTGTTCACAGAAATGGCTGTGGAGTCTCCTCCATTTGCAATATTGTATTGAGCTGAAAGAATTGGAATGTTGATCAGTGCAGCGTTAATAGCAAAGCCTCCACCAGAAATCGGCAATTGGCCATTTAGGTTTGTTTGAGGTAGGTTTGCTTGTGCAGCGAAAGTAAAAGCTTCCGCTTCATTGCCGCTGTCTGCTCCATTTACTGCTCCGCCGCTCGGCAATACGCCATTGTCTTTTTCGTAATCGTCATTGCATCTTGATAGCATATTTTTCACCTCCTTCAATTGATTGAAGTGGCTGTTTTCTAGATTATGAGTCTTTCTTCATCATGTCTGAAAGATCCAGATCCAGAAGTTTTTTTCCGTTTACAGAAAGTTTCACCTGTTTATAATCCTCTGATGTTTCCACAACAGGCAGCAGATTTTTTAATGCAGGAATCATATTCCCGATCCCGGAGGAATTTTTTGTGAAGAGCCCTTCTAAGTTTTTCAACGGCTTAAGAGATTCCATAAGATTTCCTTTTAACTCTTCAGACTGAATTTTTTCTAATCCTTTTGTATAGAATTCGCCCAATGTTTCAGTAAACTTGGCTGCCATTTGTTCAGCATATTGTTTTGCTTCTTCTCCTGTCAGCTCTTTGCCATTGATTGAAACTTTATAGTTGGAGTTCTCCTTGTCTGCCATTCCTGTTCACCTCCTTATCGATAGTTTATTATATTGATTCATGAGCCAAGCTGTCTCCGCAGATGGAGCAGGACAAACGTGCATTTTTCAATCACATACCTATCAGTGAGTTTTAAGGCCTTACCATAGGCAGGCACTTTCCTTATTTATATAGAGAATTCTCCTGCTGGATTTGTTCAGACCGGAACATTCGCCCGCTCCCGGCATACTATAAATCATGCCAATACTTTTGCCTAACATTCATCAAAATTATCGCACACTAGTCTAATATCCCGCATAGGATGAATTGAAAATGAATGAGGAGGGTTCGCTCGCAATGGGAGATTACAGAGAGATTATAACGAAAGCGGTCGTTGCGAAAGGACGTAAATTCACACAGTCCAATCATACGATCTGCCCGTCACACCATCCGTCAAGCATACTTGGCTGCTGGATCATAAACCATACGTACGAGGCGAAAAAAGCTGGAAAAACAGTGGAAATCTGCGGCCATTATGACATTAACGTTTGGTACTCTTTCAACAACAATACAAAAACCGAAGTTGTTACCGAACGGGTTGAGTATAAAGATGTCATTAAATTGAAGTACCGTGATCCGGACTGTTTGGATGATCATGATGTCATCGCCCGTGTTCTGCAGCAGCCGAGCTGCTGTGAAGCAGTCATTTCTCCAAACGGCAACAAAATCATCGTCACTGTGGAAAGAGAGTTCATGGTCGAGGTGATCGGCGAAACAAAAGTTTGTGTAGCTGTTTACCCAGACAAGTGCGAATGCGATGATGACGATTGGGGACTTGATGTGGATGATGAAGAATTCGAGGATTTAAATCCAGATTTCTTGGTGGGAACTGAAGAAGAATAATGACAAACTAGGAGGTTTTGCTTCCTAGTTTTTCTTTTTATATTTTCATAATGGGAGCCATATTCCAGCGAATTATCGACTGTATCTTCAGCCTTTAGTCTGAATTCATCTGCAGAGTCTTTCCTTAGAATGGAGGTATAAGATGTAAAGGGGAGAGGCAAGGATGAAAATATTTCAATTGAATTTGAAGTGCAATGATTTAGACAGGATGAAAGAATTTTATACAGATGTGCTGGAAATGGAGCTGCTGATGGAGACTGAAAGTTATTTTACGATAATGGCCGGTTCAACAAAGATTCTTTTTGAGAAAGATGCAGCAATTCCATTTTATCATGTATGTTTCCGGACTAATACTGGACACTTTGATCATATGTATCAAAAATTAGGGGCTGAAAGCGTGCTGCTGGCAAATGAGAGTGGTGAGTACAGTATGTTTTGGAAAGGAAAGCAGGCCTATTTTATCGATCCGGACGGAAATATTATGGAGATGCTGGAGCGCCCATTGGATGGTGTAAAAAAGGAGGATATCCGCTGGCATGATGTTGGGGAAGTTGGCTTGCCTGTCAAAGATGTTTCCGCAATGGCGCGGGAATTAGATCAGTATTTGTACAATGAACAGATGGATTCCAGCGAGACGTTTGCTTTTTACGGAGACAGGAAAGGGGTTTTTGTGCTTGTGAAGGAAGGGCGTAACTGGTATCCAACTGAAAGGGCTTCCGTTATTTCTCCGATTAAAATATTTGCTTCGGGACCAGAGGATGCTATGTTTCAGCATCAGGAATATCCTTACGAAGTGATCGTGAGAAAGGAGTGGGAAGGGAGCATTCCAGCTGTGCAATTTCGCATTGCACGTCCCACAAACCAGCTTGATAAACTCATTTCCTTTTATGAAAAAGGACTGGGTCTGAAAAGAGTCGGCGAGTTTCGGAATCATGAAGGCTATGATGGCATTATGATTGGTCTGCCTGATAGCCAGTACCATCTTGAATTTACTCAATCCAGGGAAATAATGGAGCTTCCGAAGCCAACAAAGGAACATCTATTAGTCTTTTATGTTGGAGACCGCCTGGAGCGGGATAACATTGCCGAAAGGCTTGCAGCTATTGGGTATTTGGAAACAGATCCGGAAAATCCATATTGGGGCAGAGGCGGAGTGACGATAGAAGATCCTGATGGATGGCCGATTGTATTGATGAATACGCTAGGAATATGAAGCTTCCGGTTTGCCGGGAGCTTTTCCAATGTTAATTAAAAAATGAATAAGCCATCGTTTTCCTAAATATGTTAAAATAGCAAAGTAGTATAATGAATAATGAAAGGTTGAGGGTTTATGTTTAAAAAGGTTGCATCTGATGTGCTGGGATTAAGCGATGTGGGAAGCGTCATCCAGCCGGCTGATTATGACAAGGTTGATGCTGACGATTATGTCCTGCACGAAGATAATGAGAAAATTTATTTCCTGATCAAGTCCAAGTCGGATGAATACTGCTTTACGAATAAAGCGCTTATTCATCTGGATGGTACAAGTGCAGTCAGCAAAAAACGAACTCTAAAGCGCTACAGCTACCGTGAATACAGCATTTCCAATGTGATGCTGGAAACAGCTGGTACAGTTGATTTAGATGTAGAAATCAAATTCGTGATCGGATCCCAGGCTTTCTCTATTGACGTACATAAAAAGCATATCGAAGAATTGAAAGATTTATATAAAGCCCTGATCCGCATTTCCGAAATCTGCCGCGAAAATGAAGTGTCGATGGAGTATGCTGAAAAAAGCCTGAATTTGGCATCAAGCACTCTTGGTCGTTCAGTGTCCAGTCAGGACGCCAATGTAGTGGATAATTTCCGTGTATTGAATGAAACAGCCTTCAATTGGCTGATGAACAGCCGCAAGAAATATAATGTGAAAGATTTCGGTTATGTGTTTGAAAAATACATCAATAACTAAGAAATACTGGCAGCTCTCCATTTGGGGAGCTGCTGTTTTTCTAAAATAAGAAGTTTTAAGTTTTGAACTTCGATAACTGTCTAGATCCAGCGCATACCCCCTCGAGGTCACAAGCCAATCCTCCCAAAAAGGCAAAGAACGCCTTTCCGTGAGGATCATCTTGTGCTTGTCGGGGGTGGGCAAGGCGCTTCCGCTTTTCTAATCGCCAAATATTGCACGTCTGAGTCAGCCGATAATCTATGATATAATGAAAAAGACGTTTTTAGAGAAAATCTCTAAAACAGGATTATAAAATAATAGATTATGGATCGTTGGAGGAAGTTATGGCAGCAGCTTACACGCCTATGATACAGCAATACTTACGGGTAAAGGCAGAATATCAGGATGCCTTTTTATTTTTTCGCCTTGGCGATTTTTACGAAATGTTTTTTGATGATGCACTTAATGCATCACAGGAGCTTGAAATCACATTAACCAGCCGCGAGGGAGGTACGGAAGAAAGGATTCCCATGTGCGGGGTGCCGTATCATTCAGCACCGGTTTATATTGAACAATTGATTGAAAAAGGATACAAAGTCGCAATCTGCGAGCAAACAGAAGATCCGAAACAGGCAAAAGGAGTTGTGAAGCGGGAAGTCGTTCAGCTTATCACACCTGGAACAATGATGGAAGGCAAAGGCCTTCAGGAAAAAGAAAACAACTATATTGCATCGATTTCGGTCTTTGAAGATGAAACCTTTGGATTTGCCACCAATGATTTATCAACAGGTGAGACGAAGGTAACGATGTTAAGCAGCGGGTTTGATGAGGTCTTGAACGAGCTGTCTATGTCAGGTGCAAAGGAAGTAGTCATCTCTTCCGACTTTGATGGAGAATGGCAGAGGAGAATGAAAGAACGCTCCGTCATGGCGATTTCATTCGAGGATGATTGCGGAGTCCGGGACTCTTTCGAGGGACTTCTGGCTGGTTTAAATCAGGACAAGCTCAGGACAACTTCTTGCAGACTGATTAATTACCTGTACCGTACGCAAAAGAGGAGCCTGGATCACCTTCAAAAGGTGGCTACTTATCAGATTAATCAATACATGAAAATCGATTATTTTTCAAAAAAGAATCTTGAGCTGACAGAAACCATCCGCAGCAAAGGGAAGAAGGGCTCACTGTTATGGCTCTTGGATGAAACGAAGACTGCCATGGGAGGACGCCTGTTAAAGCAATGGATCGACAGGCCGCTTATTGATGAACAGGAAATCAAGCGCCGCCATTCGCTGGTTGAAACGCTTATTCACTCTTTCTTTGAACGGGAAGAAATCCGGGAAAAGCTGAAGGAAGTTTATGATCTGGAACGCCTTGCAGGAAGAGTGGCATTTGGAAATGTAAATGCCCGCGACCTTGTACAGCTTAAGAAATCTCTTCAGCAGATACCTGTTTTAAAAGAAATGGTCTCAAATCTGCCGAGTGAAGAAGCAGTGAGGCTTGCTGAGCGCCTGGATGCCTGTGAAGAAGTCACTGATACTTTGGAAAGCGCGATAATGGAAAATCCGCCGCTGTCTTTGAAGGATGGAAACATCATTCAGGACGGCTATCATGAAGAGCTGGATAAATACCGTGATGCCAGCCGCAACGGGAAAACCTGGATTGCCCAGCTTGAAAAGCAGGAACGTGAAAAAACAGGCATTAAATCATTAAAAATAGGTTTTAACCGTGTGTTTGGCTATTATATTGAAGTAACCCGCGCCAATCTTCATCTATTACAGGAAGGGCAATATGAGCGCAAACAGACCCTGACCAATGCCGAAAGATTTATTACGCCTGAATTAAAGGAAAAAGAGGCACTCATACTGGAAGCGCAGGAAAAGTGCGTGGAGCTGGAGTATGAATTATTTACTAATGTCCGCGAACATGTAAAAGAATTTATTCCGAGATTGCAAAAGCTTGCGAAAACAGTAAGTGAGCTGGATGTTCTTCAGTGCTTCGCTGCTGTCAGCGAGCAGAGGCATTATATAAAGCCAAACTTTTCAAATGAAAGACGGGTTAATATTAAAGACGGCCGCCATCCAGTCGTTGAAAAAGTACTGAATGCACAGGAATATGTGCCGAATGACTGTTATATGGATGCCGACCGTGAAATGCTGCTAATTACAGGGCCGAATATGTCCGGTAAAAGTACGTATATGAGGCAAATCGCCCTAACGGCGATTTTAGCGCAAATCGGCTGCTATGTGCCTGCTTCTGAAGCCGTGCTGCCGATTTTCGACCAGGTATTTACGAGAATCGGAGCCGCCGATGACCTAATTTCCGGCCAGAGTACGTTCATGGTCGAGATGCTTGAAGCGAGAAATGCGATTGTGAATGCCACTCAAAACAGTTTGATACTATTCGATGAAATCGGGCGCGGAACATCCACCTATGATGGGATGGCATTGGCGCAGGCAATCATTGAATATATTCACAACCGGATTGGTGCGAAGACTTTATTTTCCACTCACTATCATGAATTGACGGTGCTTGAAGAAGAACTGCAAAAGGTGAAAAACATCCATGTCAGCGCAGTCGAGCAAAATGGACGGGTTGTGTTCCTTCATAAAATTAAGGAAGGAGCGGCAGATAAGAGTTACGGAATCCATGTTGCCCAGCTTGCAGAGCTTCCGAATGAACTGATTGTAAGGGCAAATGAAATATTAACGGGGCTGGAATCGAACGATCCTCATCCTGTGAAAAAAGAGAGTCCTGCCGCAGAAAAAATGGCAGAGCCTGCTGGCCAATTATCTTTTTTTGAGGAGCCTGAAAATGTGAAGAAACCTTCAATAGGCTCTAAAGAAAAAAAGATAATTGATAAAGTCAAAGCGCTCGATATCCTGGATATGACGCCAATGCAGGCATTAAATACATTATATGAATTGCACAGGAAATTGAAAAATTAGTAAACAGGGGGTGACGAGATGGGGAAAATCATTCAGCTGGATGATGCTCTTTCTAATAAAATCGCTGCCGGCGAGGTGGTGGAGCGGCCTGCATCAGTGGTAAAAGAATTAATGGAGAACTCGATTGATGCCGGTAGCACGATTATTGAAATCGAAGTGGAAGAAGCCGGCCTGGCTAAAATCCGTATCATCGATAATGGTGATGGCATTGAGGAAGATGATGTCCTGAATGCCTTTCATCGCCATGCTACCAGTAAAATTAAAGACGAAAATGACCTTTTCCGCATCCGCACTCTCGGATTCCGCGGCGAGGCATTGCCAAGTATTGCGTCTGTTTCCAGGATTGAGATGAAAACCTCAACCGGGGTTGCCGGCACACGGGTTGTCATCGAAGGCGGAAAAGTGGAAGTAATGGAAAAGGCGCCCGGCAGAAAAGGGACTGACCTGACCGTGACGGATTTATTTTTCAACACGCCGGCACGGCTTAAATATATGAAGACGATTCACACAGAGCTGGGCAATATTACAGATGTGGTTAACAGGCTGTCGCTCGCCCATCCTGAGGTCGCCATCCGCCTGATCCATAATGAGCGAAAGCTTCTGCAGACGAACGGAAACGGGGATGTCCGGCAGGTGCTTGCGGCTATTTATGGGCTCAATATTGTGAAAAAGATGGTTCGGATTGAAGCAAGCTCACTTGATTTTAAAATCAGCGGCTATGCCGCACTGCCTGAGATTACAAGGGCATCAAGAAACTATATTTCTACCATAATCAACGGCCGCTTTATCAAAAATTATTCGTTGGCCAAAGCCATTCAGGAGGGGTATCATACTCTGCTGCCAATTGGCCGCTACCCGATTGTGCTCCTGAACATTGAAA
The DNA here is from genome assembly GCF_017303275.1 of Bacillus sp. NTK034. Lineage (GTDB taxonomy): Bacteria > Bacillota > Bacilli > Bacillales > Cytobacillaceae > Cytobacillus. The sequence goes on from NZ_JAFKOJ010000001.1 coordinate 809,202, forward strand.
TGGATCCGCTCCTTGTCGATGTGAATGTCCATCCGTCGAAAATGGAGGTACGCTTAAGCAAGGAAAATGAATTGAATGAGCTTGTATCAGGTGCCTTGAAGACAGCATTTAAAAAAGAGGAACTTATTCCTTCCGGATTTACACAGCCGAAAAGCATGAAACCTAAATCGGAACAGACTGCTCTTGATTTGGATCATCTGCCGGAGCATCGGGAGCATGTGCCTTCTTATGTGCGTGAAACAAGGGAGGAAGCTGTCCGGCAGTACCCGAATGGGAGAGTTCTGAAAAGCCCGCAAAGTCCTCCAGCTGAACTGCCAGCAGCAGAATCACCTGATGTGCAGAATACACCTTTCATGGATATTAGCACATCAGCAGAAGAAATGCCTGAAGCGGATCAGCATTTATTCCAGCCTGAAGAGCCGAGAGCTGCAGGACTGAAACAATTTTTTGCAGAGACTGCAACAGTGGAAGAGCCGTCCCGGGTGCCGCCGCTCTATCCGATCGGGCAAATGCATGGGACGTATATTTTTGCCCAAAATGACCGTGGCCTCTATATCATTGATCAGCATGCCGCGCAGGAGCGGATCAAGTACGAGTATTTCAGGGAGAAAGTAGGCCAGGTTGAAAGCGAATTGCAGGATATGCTCATACCGCTGACCTTTGAATACTCAACAGATGATTACATTAAAATTGATGAATACAAAGGCGAGCTTGAAAAAGTGGGGGTATTTCTGGAGCAATTCGGACATAACAGCTTTATTGTCCGTTCCCATCCGCAATGGCTGCCTAAAGGCGAGGAACAGGAAATCATCGAGGATATGATTGAACAGCTCTTAGCCATGAAGAGAGTCGATATTAAAAAGTTGCGTGAGGAAGCTGCCATTATGATGAGCTGTAAAGCTTCCATTAAAGCGAATCACCATCTCCGCAATGATGAAATCCAGGCGCTGCTTGATGAATTGCGGAGGTCTTCCGATCCGTTCACATGTCCGCATGGACGGCCGATCATTATTCATTACTCCACTTATGAGATGGAGAAAATGTTTAAGAGGGTAATGTAGAAAATTGGGACGCTGAACCTGAGTGGTTCGGCGTTTTTAATCTATAAACTATAATAATATTATGTAAACTAAAATAGGTTTTCGCTTAAAAGTACTATCTTTTCGCTCATAAATTTAGAAATTCGCTCATAAAGAATTCGAATCGCCGATAAAATCCAATTTTCGCTCATAAAAACGAAATACCGCTCAAAATGTCACTCTATTAAACAAAAAAAGCATCCATTCCGCAAAATGGGTGCTCTTAATCTATAACCTTATCTTACCAATGTATGCATCTTATCAATATATTTTAATGCAACCCCTGTTCCAACCGCTACTGATTCAAGTGGATTTGGAGCAAGGTGCACAGGCACTACAATTTCTTGGGATAGCCAATCCTGCATGCCATTAAGGAGAGCGCCGCCGCCGGATAAAATAACACCGCGGTCAACGATGTCACCGCTCAGTTCGGCAGGACTGTCTTCTAAAGTGGCACGGATAGCCTCCAGAATATGCAGGAGTGCTTCTCTCATTGCATCACGAATTTCATATGAAGACAATATAATTGTTTTTGGCAAACCAGTCACAAGGTCCCGGCCACGGACTTCCATTGTCATTTCTTCATGGTCGACTAATGCATAGCCTATTTCCATCTTAATTTTTTCAGCTGTTCTTTCCCCTATAAGGACATTGTATTCTTTGCGGACATGCTGAATAATGTCATCATCGAGTCTGTCACCGCCAATACGGATGGAATGGCAGGCAACAACGCCGCCAAATGAAATGATGGCGACTTCAGTTGAACCTCCGCCAATATCTACAACAACGTTCGCAACGGGCTCATCAACAGGCATGCCTGCACCTATTGCAGCTGCTACAGGTTCTTCAATAAGATGTACTTTTTTTGCCCCAGCATTTCGTACTGCGTCCTGAATAGCTCTTCTCTCTACAGAAGTAGAACCTGAAGGAGTACATACGACCACGTTAGGCTTTCTGATCGCGAATCCGACTTTTTTCGATGCTTTTCGCATAACCTGGCGAAGCATTTCAGTCGTCGTATCATAATCCGCGATAACCCCGTCTTTTAGCGGACGGATGGCAATGATACGGCCCGGTGTTTTCCCAATCATTTCTTTTGCTTCTTTACCAACAGCTAACACTTTTTTCGTTTCTGTATCAATTGCTACTACAGACGGTTCGTTTAAGATAATTCCTTTTGTTTTGCTGTAGACAAGGATATTAGCAGTCCCTAAGTCAATTCCAATTTCAGATGTATTTATCATGAATTATTCACCCAATTTCAAATTTATATTGTCACGATATAACCTTCTAATAAATTAACATGATTTTGGGGGTTAGCCTTGATTTGTTATGGAATCGTTAATAAAATGTAATTTTATAAGAAAATTTTAGGAAAATTGTCGAATAGAACGGACAAAACTTGTTCATAATGCATAAATGTTCTGTTTTTGTAAAAAGAATGGTAAGATGATACCTGAAAAATTTTCCTGTCATATGGTAGGATAATAAATAGAATGGCAGTAAAGGCAGTGAACAGATGAGTGAGAAAGAAAAGCTGGCAGTGCTTATTGGCCCTACAGCAGTTGGAAAAACAAAATTAAGCATTCTGCTGGCGAAAAGATTTAATGCCGAGATCATCAGCGGAGATTCTATGCAAATATATAAAAGCATGGATATCGGCACAGCAAAAATTAAGGAAGAAGAGATGGAAGGAATTCCGCATCATCTAATCGACATCAAAAATCCTGAAGATCCCTTTTCTGCAGCTGAATTTCAGGAGCTGGTCCGAAGCAGAATCACAGAGATAACTTCAAGAGGCAAACTTCCCATGATCGTTGGAGGCACAGGATTGTATATTCAATCTGTTATTTATGATTACCAATTCTCTGATGCGCCTTCAGATGAAGAATTCAGAAAAACATTGGAGGAGCGCGACGAAAGGGAAGGGAAAGATGCCCTTTTTAAGGAGCTTTTGGCAATAGACCCTGAAAGTGCAGAAAAAATTCACCCCAATAACATTCGAAGAGTGATCAGGGCATTGGAAATTTACCATTGCACAGGGAAAACAATGTCTCAGTATCAGGAGAATCAGGATCCGGAACTTCTTTATGATACGGCACTGATTGGGTTGACCATGGATCGGGAAACCTTATATGAACGCATCAATCTCCGAGTTGAGATCATGATGAAGGAAGGCTTGCTTGAAGAGGTGAGATCACTATATGATCAGGGATTAAAGGATTGCCAGTCCATACAGGCTATCGGGTATAAAGAGCTGTATCAATACTTTAATGGACGTGTTTCTCTGGAGGATGCAGTAGGAAATCTGAAGCAAAATTCAAGAAGATATGCAAAAAGGCAGCTAACATGGTTTCGAAACAAGATGAATGTGGAATGGTTTGATATGTCCGATACAGCCGACCCTCATGAGTTTGAAAAAAAATTCGCTGAAATTTCTGCTCATATTGAAGGAAAGCTGAAAATAAAATCGAATACATAATGTTAGAGATAAAAGAGGAGGATTATAATGAAATCAGCAATCAATATTCAGGATCAGGTTCTTAACCAGCTACGCAAGGATAATACGAATTGTACCGTGTTCTTATTAAATGGATTCCAAATTAGAGGCTGTATTAAAGGCTTTGATAATTTTACTGTACTATTTGAATCAGAAGGAAAGCAGCAGCTTGTTTACAAGCATGCGATTTCAACATTCGTCCCCCAGCGCAATGTTCAGTTGGATTTAGAAAACCAGCAATAAAAGATAATAGAGTCAGCAAGAAAAGCCCGCTTTAAATGAAGCGGGCTATTTTCTTTTGCGGAGACCGATAAGAAAGACAAAAATATTTAATGAAATGGACGCCATCTGAATACATATAGGTATGGGAATTTATTGTTTCTATGTGGGCAAGCTGACTGCGGGCTCGTTTCCCTTGGCCATCATGAACGGTTTATTTACTCTTTGCCATACTGAAAGGGAGTATAGCCATAGCTGATGGAAGTTTCACCTTATTTCTCGGGAAACCGCATGAACCGACACTCCTGCATCATTGATTGCTGAAATGGACGGGAACTTGTCGTATTTTAGCCTAATAACCGTAATCTCGCGGATGCATATAGGCTTTTGTCACAACGATTACTTCTATGCGTATACTGTGCTAAGAATGTGAGGTGATAGCTTTTGGACCAGCCGATTCGCCTGAAGAATAACGGACAGATCAGCATCGTGCTCAATTCACAAAAGCGAAAAACATACACAAAAGAGCTTCCCGAATCCCAAGCGGCTCCAAAAGCCATTCCGGCTGAGCATACAGCTCTGAAAGAAATTGAAGAAGAACTTGGCGCTCTTGTGGGAATGGAAGAGATGAAGAAAATGATCAAGGAGATCTATGCCTGGATTTATGTGAATAAAAAGCGGGAAGAAGCCGGTCTCAAAGCTGGAAAGCAAGCATTGCATATGATGTTCAAAGGAAATCCCGGCACAGGTAAAACAACAGTTGCCCGATTAATAGGCAAGCTTTTTCAAAAAATGAATGTGCTGTCAAAAGGCCATCTGATTGAAGCAGAGCGGGCCGATCTTGTCGGTGAATACATTGGTCATACAGCCCAAAAGACAAGGGATTTGGTGAAAAAAGCAATAGGCGGGATCCTGTTCATCGACGAAGCATACTCTTTAGGCAGAGGCGGAGAAAAAGACTTCGGCAAGGAAGCCATTGACACCCTCGTCAAGCATATGGAAGATCGCCAGCATGAATTTATTCTGATTCTGGCGGGCTACTCAAGAGAAATGAATCATTTCCTGACACTGAATCCAGGTCTTCATTCCCGATTCCCCCTGGTTGTTGACTTTCCTGACTACTCGATTGAACAGCTGATGGAAATCGGGGAGCGGATGCTGAAGGAACGGGAGTATACCTTAAGCCACGAATCCGAAAGAAAGCTAAGGGAACACTTACACTATGTAAAAAATAATCTCAGCCCGAACAGCTTTTCGAACGGGCGCTACATCCGAAATATTATAGAAAAATCAATCCGGACTCAGGCCATGCGCCTGTTAATGCAAAACAGCTATGACAAACATGATCTGATGACCATCAGAAGCAATGATTTGGTGTTTGAAGAAGCTGATTAAGGGGATATTGTAAAAAAAGACAGTGTCAAAAAAGCATTGTTTTTTATTGAAGGAGGAATATAAAATGAACAATATTACAGTTTATACAACAAATACTTGCCCTTACTGTACAATGGTGAAGAATTTTCTGGATGAGAAAGGGCTGGAGTATATAGAGGTTAATGTGCAGAATGATCAGAGAGAGGCACAAAAATTGGTTGCAACAACCGGACAAATGGGAGTTCCGCAGATCAATGTGAATGGCAAATGGGTCATTGGCTTTGATCCAAATACAATTATGGCGAATGTGAAGCAATAATATAGGAGGCCTGCTCATGGATTGAGCAGGTCTTTTTAATATAGTTCGACAAATAAAAGCACCAGCTTAAGCCGATGCTTTTGTCCCAAGCCTCTTAACCGGAAGCTTCCAATTATATGTGTATGATAAAACCCGCAAAGCAGTAATAATGATAAACAAAGTGTATAACTCAAACGGAGCTGAGGCGATTCCGAGTCCGACTGCGAAACCGCAAAGGATAGCCCAGACCGCATAGATTTCAGACCGCAATACAAGCGGTTTTCTCCTTGCCAGAAGGTCACGGATGATGCCCCCGCCGCTTCCTGTCAATACAGCAGCCACAATTACAGCGCTTAAAGGATGATTCATTTCAGTTGCGTATAGTGCTCCTTGGATAGCAAAGGCGGATAATCCGATTGCGTCAGTGAAATTACCCCACTTTTGCCAATGCTTGAGCAGATTGTTAGGGAACAGCATTACTGCTGTGATGGATAAAAGGGCAATCTGAAAAAATAAACCCTGTTCCCAAAGGGCAGAGACAGGAACACCTATTAGCAGGTTTCGGATGGCCCCGCCGCCAAAAGCGGTAACAATACCCAGAATATAAACACCTAAAATATCATATTCTTCTTCCATGGCCACAATTGCTCCGCTCACAGCGAAAGCAACAGTGCCGATCATACTTAAAACTTCCCATGTCATATGCCATTTCTCCTCTTGATGCAAATCTATAAATATATTTTTATTTAAGTTAGTAAAACGTAAATTCTTTCCAAACAATATGATTTTAACACGGGAAATAAGAAATACAACCATTTTTTTATTCATTTATTATGGGCGGTGCAAAAGCCTATGAATAGCGGTAAAAATTAGTATTTGAATATGTTTTTTGTTATGATGTTATCAATTAAAATAAGCATATGAAAGAGGGATGCTGGTTGGAACATAAGCCAGATTATGAAAAAGTCATTCTTGTCGGCTGCCATACTGATGAAGATGACCAGCGGTTTGAATATTCAATGGAAGAATTGGAGTCGCTGACTGAAACGGCAAACGGAAAAGTTTTAGCTTCGATTACTCAAAAAAGGGAACGGGTTCATCCGTCTACATATATAGGAAAAGGGAAAGTGGAGGAACTGGCTGCGCTTCAGGAAGATATGGAAGCAGATATTATCATTTTTAACGATGAGCTTTCACCAAGCCAGGTTCGCAACCTATCTGCAGATTTGGATGCACGGATAATTGACCGCACACAGCTGATTTTAGATATCTTTGCGCAGAGGGCGCGCTCTAAAGAAGGGAAGCTGCAGGTCGAATTGGCACAGCTGCAGTATTTGCTGCCGCGCCTGTCAGGCCAGGGTGTCCAGCTTTCAAGGCTTGGAGGGGGAATCGGCACAAGGGGACCGGGTGAGACCAAGCTTGAATCAGACCGCCGCCATATCCGCCGCCGAATTGATGATATTAAGACCCAGCTTTCTGTCATTGTGCAGCACCGTGACAGATACCGTGAACGAAGGAAGAAAAATAAAGCATTCCAAATAGCGCTTGTCGGCTATACAAATGCAGGGAAATCCACTATTTTTAATAGATTGTCGGAAGCGGATTCCTATGAAGAAAACCAGCTGTTTGCCACACTTGACCCGATGACCCGCAAGCTGATATTGCCAAGCGGATTTATCACACTTGTGACAGATACAGTCGGATTTATTCAGGATTTGCCGACTACGCTCATTGCAGCCTTCCGTTCCACTCTGGAAGAAGTAAAGGAAGCAGATCTTCTTCTTCATGTAGTCGATATGTCCAATCCGGATTATTACCAGCATGAGCAGACAGTCAATAAACTGATAGAAGATTTGGAAAATGATAAAATACCGCAGCTTACGGTATATAATAAGAGAGATTTAAGGCATCCTGATTTTGTCCCGACCGCCAGAACAGAAACGATTCAGATCAGTGCCTTTGATGAAGATGACCGCAATGAACTGAAACGGAAAATCGAGCAGATGATCCTGGGAATGATGAAGTATTACCATGTGGAGGTGCCTTCGACAGAGGGAAAACTGCTGTCACAGCTCAAGAACGAAACCATCCTGAGGGAATTGACTTTCAATGAAGATAAAGAGCTCTATGTTTGCAAGGGCTATTACCTCGAAGACCATCAGATTTCAGGGCCTTTAATGAAATATACCGTATAGTTAGGAGAACATCATGTTTCAACAGTTATCAAAAGGAGAAAAGCTCCAGCCGATTGTAAAAGAAGTGGAGCAGCAAATTTCAGAGGTATTAAAGAGTATTGATGAGCGGATTGATGAGAATCAATTCCGTGTATTAAAGAGCTTTCAAAATTTCAAAGTCAGCGATTCGCATTTCATTCCTTCAACCGGATATGGATACGATGATATCGGCAGGGATACATTGGAGGAAATATATGCTGAAGTTTTCGGCGGGGAAGCAGGATTGGTCCGCTCTCAGATTATATCAGGGACGCATGCCATTTCCATTGCACTCTTTGGCGTATTGCGGCCGGGTGATGAATTGCTGTACATCACCGGAAAACCATATGACACACTGGAAGAAGTTGTTGGAATCCGGGGAACTGGAAACGGTTCGCTGAAAGAGTTCGGGATTGGATACAATAGCATCCCGCTGAATGAAGATGGAAGCATTGATTATCCTGCAGTTGAAAAAGCAATTAAACCGAATACGAAAATGATTGGCATACAGCGTTCTAAGGGATACGCAACAAGACCATCATTCACAATCGAACAAATAGAAGAAATGATTCAGTTCGTAAAAGAAATTAAGCCGGATGCGATTGTTTTTGTTGATAATTGCTATGGAGAGTTTGTTGAAGACCGAGAGCCTTGCCATGTTGGGGCAGACTTGATGGCCGGGTCGCTTATTAAGAATCCCGGCGGGGGAATTGCCAAGACAGGCGGTTATATTGTCGGGAAGAAGGAATGGGTCGAAGCTTGTTCCTTCCGTATGACTTCACCGGGAATTGGTGCAGAAGCAGGTGCGTCCCTTTACAGCCTTCAGGAAATGTATCAGGGCTTTTTCCTGGCTCCACATGTTGTCGGTCAGGCTTTGAAAGGGGCTGTTTTTACAGCAGCACTGCTTGAACGGCTTGGAATGAACTCCAATCCAAAGTGGGACAGTAAAAGAACCGATTTAATCCAATCTGTTCAATTTGATGATAAAGAAAAAATGGTGGCTTTTTGCCAGGCGATTCAATTTGCATCTCCTGTTAATTCCCATGTAACTGCCTACCCTGCTTATATGCCAGGATATGAAGACGATGTTATCATGGCAGCGGGTACTTTTATTCAGGGTGCAAGCATTGAACTGACAGCTGATGGCCCCATCAGGCCGCCTTATGTTGCTTATGTTCAAGGCGGGCTGACTTATTCCCATGTGAAAATGGCTGTATGCATCGCGCTGAACCAATTGCTGGAAAAAGGTTTAGTCCAAATAAATTAGGTGAATATTAAGAAGGACAGCTACATAGTTAGTTGTCCTTTTCTGTTTCTTTATTGAGATTTATATGAAAATATGAAAGGTAAAATTTTTTTGAAAAAATCATGTTATAAAAGCTAACATATTGTTGACAGATAATCTGACATTACATATAATAAACTCAAGAAGTAATTGAAAAGGGGGAGAAATAGTTGACTGGAAGCGAAATTCGACGTTCCATGCCGCTTTTCCCAATTGGTACTGTCATGCAGCTAACTGACCTGACCGCCAGGCAGATTCGCTACTATGAAGAGCACCAATTAATTTCTCCAGCTAGAACTGACGGAAATAGAAGGCTTTTTTCCTTAAACGACATCGATGTCCTTCTGGAAATTAAAGATTTGATTGATCAAGGCGTGAACATGGCTGGGATCAAGCAGCTATTTTTCGTAAAAGAACAGCAAGCGATAACTGAAAACATGAATAAGCAAGCAGAAAAAGCGAGACGCGATCTATCAGATGAAGAAATCCGGAAACTCCTTCGCAAGGAAATAGTGCAGGCGGGCCGATTTAATCGTTCATCATTGCGTCAGGGCAACATGCATCGCTTTTTTCATTAAAAAAAGCCGTTTTTAAGCTCGTTGATATTGTCTTGGATTTCTGAGCGCACATTAACAGAGCAAAAAATAAATCACTCATGTAAATTTAAGGGAGGAACTACCAGTGGCAAAGTTTACTAAAGAAGATATTAAGCGAATTGCAGAAGAGGAAAATGTAAAATTCGTCCGTTTACAGTTTACGGATATTCTTGGAACTATCAAGAACGTGGAAATTCCGATCAGCCAGCTTGAAAAAGCCCTTGATAACAAAATGATGTTTGATGGATCTTCAATCGAAGGCTTTGTACGTATTGAAGAATCAGATATGAACCTTTATCCTGACCTTGATACCTGGGTGGTATTCCCTTGGACAGCTGAAAAAGGGAAAGTTGCACGCCTTATCTGTGATATCTACAATCCGGATGGAACTCCATTCCTCGGTGATCCCCGCAGCAACTTAAGACGAATCTTACAAGAAATGGAAGAGTTGGGATACTCTGATTTCAACTTAGGACCTGAGCCGGAATTCTTCTTATTCAAGCTTGACCAGGCTGGTGAGCCGACTCTTGAATTGAACGATAATGGCGGATACTTCGACCTTGCGCCAACTGATCTTGGAGAAAACTGCCGCCGCGATATCGTGCTTGAGCTTGAAGAAATGGGCTTTGAAATTGAAGCATCCCACCATGAGGTTGCACCTGGACAGCATGAAATCGACTTCAAATATGCAGATGCATTAACAGCTTGTGACCAAATCCAGACGTTCAAGCTTGTTGTTAAAACAATTGCCCGCAAGCACGGCCTGCACGCGACATTCATGCCAAAACCGCTGTTCGGTGTTAACGGATCAGGTATGCACTGTAACGTTTCCTTATTCAAGGATGGCAAAAATGCATTCTTCAACGAAACTGGTGATCTTCAATTAAGTGAAGATGCACGTCACTTTATCGCAGGCATCATCAACCATGCGACAGCATTTACTGCAGTAACAAATCCAATCGTTAACTCTTATAAGCGTTTGGTGCCTGGTTATGAAGCACCTTGCTATGTTGCATGGTCTGCTCAAAACCGTTCACCGCTTATCCGTATTCCGGCTTCCCGCGGTGTAAGTACACGTGTTGAAGTAAGAAGTGTAGACCCTGCTGCAAACCCATACCTTGCAATGGCTGTACTTCTAAAAGCTGGACTTGACGGAATCAAGAACAAATTGACTCCTCCGGCACCAGTAGACCGCAACATCTATGTAATGAACAAGCAGGAACGTGAAGAAGAAGGCATCAAGGATCTTCCGGCTACATTGGCTGCTGCACTTGATGAGCTTAAGAAAGATGAAGTCATCGTGTCCGCTCTTGGCGAACATATCTTTGAACACTTCATTGAAGCGAAGGAAATTGAGTGGGATATGTTCCGTACGCAAGTGCATCCATGGGAGCGCGAGCAGTACTTGAGCATGTATTAAAAAGTAAACCCCTTGACACCATTGGTGTTGAGGGGTTTTTATTTTCGGGCAAAAATTGTAATGTGGCTTTAGTTTTTGCTTTGCCCTAAAAATGCCCGATTTTAAAGCAAAAAATTAATTCAAGGACATTTTTCATGTTTTCCTCGAATATACTCATTCTTTCAGTTTCAATCTTTTTACTAATATGCGAATAAACATCTGCAGTTATTTGAATACTTCCATGAACCAATCTCTCTGGGATGTATTTCATGTCTGCCCCTGCTTCTAACTGGAGAACCACATGAGTGTGTCTTAATGAGTGAATTGGTAAAGAGGGGAGATCACAGTTCTTTAGGATCCTAAAAAATGATTTAAATAAGGCCAATAAAGCCAAACAGAAAAGGCCGTTGGGCAAATCTCTTGCCCGCCGTCGCAAAGAAGGGTGCCAGGGATTGGAGAAATATTTTCGTTAAAGCATTATTCCTCCAATACTGGATGAGTGATACAAATAAATACAATGAAAGTGCTAAGCGTAAGAAGATTCAACTGGTTGTTCACCATATCAAGGAGCTTGAGCATCATCAAGAGTTTGTACTTGATGAAATTAACCTAGGGAGTGTTGTTTGTGTCGTTTGCCATAACATAGAACATGGCCGAGACTTCAGGAATATAAGAAGCCAAACAAATGGCAGCATGATGAAAAGTGGTGGTATCGATTTATTTAATTATGTGAACAAATAGTATTAAATGGTTTCGATGAAAGGTGACTTAAATGAATCTTGAAAGATGGATTATATTGGGGATATTAATACTAAGTATCATGTGTCTCAAGATACTAGTACCGAGAGAAAAGGTTAGAGATGCGTGGGTTATCTTTTTTTTTCTACAAGTCATTACATGGCCAGCCGGTTTAATAGCAGTAGAAATGGGTTGGATTGAATATCCGATTCAATTGTATCCTAAGGCAAATTTATATAATAGGACTAGTTTTTCCTTTGAGTTCTTCTTATTCCCGGTAGTCGCCATTATTTTTAGTTTGTATTTTCCAAGGAATAAAAAATGGTTTGGCTCACTATTGTATTATGTTTTCTTTGCTGGATTTTTTACCTTCTTAGAAGTTGTATTAGAATCAAATACTGAACTGGTTGAGTATCATAAATGGAAATGGTATTGGACACTGGTAACAGTAATGATTTCTCTCTATATAAACGATAAATTTTATCGATGGTTTTCTAAAAGATTAATTTTGGTGGAGTTAAAATGAACAGAGAAGTTCTTATTTTAATATGTTCGTGGATTTTATCATTGTACTTGCTGTTTAGATATATTCCAATCGAAAGTAAAAGGTTAGCGTGGATAACCTTTATATTTGTTCAAGCAATAACATGGATACATGAATATATACAATTGGTATTTGGATTGGTTGAGTTTCCGTATAGAGAATTTAATAAAGCAACAAATATGAGCTTTTCATTACATTATATAGTTTATCCTGCAATTGCCGTGTTTTTTATACTTTTTTATCCAAATGAAAAAGGGACAAGAAGAACATTTTTGTACTACTTACTATTTTCAATGGGGATAACAACTTATTCTTATCTTCTCGAAAAATTTAGTTCATTGTATCACTATATTCACTGGAACTGGTTCATTGGTTTAATTACCAACGTGATTATTCTTTATCTTGTAAAGATATATATATTTTGGTTTAAAAAAGGTCTGGTGTAACCAGTTGTAATATCTAGGCTCCCCCAGGTCAAGAAATTTGGACTTTTTTTCAAAATGGGACACTGGGGAGATGGAACCTATTTTCCAGATTTATGAGCAATCATTAAATTTCTGGAGAAACATGTTTTAAGTCATGACGATTTTTTATCTCTGTATGTTCTTCCGTCAGAGTAATAATGCCAAACTTGTATAAAAGTAAACCTCTTGACACCATTGATGTTAAGAGGTCTATTTTTTGGACAAAAAAGATTTAGTTTTAGTTCTTGGCCGTCGTTGTAAAAAAGTTTTTCAGGACCATACAGTTAAGGCTTAGAGAATATTGTTGTTTAGTTCTGTTTTTTGACGAATATTAAAACAAGGCAGCGGGTGTTAATTGATAAAAAAGAATTATGAGTCAGGTAAATTGCAATAGACCGGCGGGCATAGGGATGAAAAAGATTAACATAATGAATATGGATATGACTAGTAATGTGACTAAACAGTATTGAGTCCAGCGTTTTCCGTTTTCTAATGATTTTCCATAAAGCCAAAGACCGGGCATGACAGTAATCATGCCAACTTGAGCTGCTATTCAATGCCAAAATAGATTTATATCAGCCGGTATAAAGCCAGAAACAATATTACCTAAAGCTAAGATAAGAATGAAAATTGTCGCTAGCCGGTTTAATCTTGTCTTCTCAAGGTTTTGTGAAAGGTGCAAAATACCAAATGAAAAGGTTAATCTGTTAATAATAAACAATACATTCATCCAGAAATGGTAAGGAGAACAAATCTCATGAGGTGCAATTGAATAGGTGTATTCCCTGCAAGAGGTAACGCCAAGGTCGCTCATTGCAAATGTTCTAAAAAACTGTACGGAGCTGTAGAAGTCAAAATGAAGATTGGTTCCATAAAAAAATACAAGCAAGTAGCAAACCAATATAAAATACCGAGCCATTTTGATATGCTCAGACGACTCACCATTTACAAAAGTGTTATACATGAATTATAAATCCAAAAAATGTTAAGAGGGATAGTCTTGGAGACTATATTTGAATAGGGCTAGAGGTTGATACAGGTGATATTGAAAATATTTTTAATAAACACAAGATAGAATTAGTTAATTACGTGATAAAGGGACCGAATAAGAATAAAAGATATAAAATTTGAAATATTAAGGATTAGACGCGAAGCAAGGAATGTAAAAGGTGGGTGAATCATGACATTCCAGGAAGGATTAATTCAACTTGATAAGGCGAATAAGATTATTACAGAAGCAAATAAATTGATTACCGAGGTGAATTTAAACACTTTCTTATTTACTTTAAGTTGGTGGGTAGCCTTAGCTATGTTACTTGTTCCTTGGGTTTTGTGGGCAATTTTTCGGAAAAAGGAGAGTTCAGCCCGGCTGTTATTTGCCGCTTTTATAACGATGATAATCTCTACAACCATTGATGGATTAGGTGTTGACTTTGGAAAATGGTCCTATCCCATTAAGGTTATTCCAATACCAACGATCAGCTACTCATTTCGATATGGAACTGTTCCAGTGGCTATAATGTTATTAATTCAATTTAAACCAAATATGAATGCGATAGTTAAGGCTGTATTATTCGGTGGGTTTGGTGCTTATGTAGGAATGCCTATTATGGCAATGCTGCACTTGTATAAAAAAATCGACTGGGCCTATACTTATTCCTTTTTTATATTAGTTTCACTTTATTTAATTGCCCATTGGTTCAGCAGAAGGAGCAGTTTTGAAAAAATAGTCGAAAAATAAAAAAGGCAGGATTTCTCCCAGCAGGTGGTGTGTTTTTTCACGTATGCGAGTGCATTCTTGGGAGGGCGGGCAGTACATGTTCTCGTACTAAGAAAATTTGAAATTCCCTGGCCACTTTAGCCGGGGAGTATTTTTAAAAAGGCAAATACAAAAACCCCGTTTACAGATGAACGAGGTTTTAACTAATTCGTATTTCTCTGCATCTCTCTATTCTTTATGTCTGATCTTTAAGAAATCGAGACATGTCAGCAGTGCATCTCCTCCAAACCCTGCAATCACCGCCAGGAGAACTACCTTTAAGGCAGAGTCAGGATCTGAAGATACGACCAAAAAAACAGCCGCTAAAGCCCCCATGATTACTTCTTCAAAGACCCCCAGATAGATGAACTTTTTTGTCCTTCTGGGTTTGACCATTTTGCCTTCTTTCCGAATATGTCCAACGACACCAACCAGCCCACCAATCAACAAAGCGAAGGTAATGTTCAAAAACATTTTTTCTTCACACTCCTAAAGTCGAGATTTTGGACAAGCGACCTTAGGTTGATTCTCGGTGTATTACCATTATATAGAAAGTGGCTATAAATTAATATGCATAAAAATACCGAATTTTCAGAACAATAAAATAGTCATACTTGACTGTAACTTTATGCCAAAAGAAAAAGTATCCGTTACTTTCGTATGATTTCGCTAATAGCATCAGGTAATAGGAACTGATAACCTTCTTAAAATTGGAAAAAATAAAAAGCAGGCAGAGGCTGCTTGCTTTTTATCACTCTATTAATGCATATGGCGGTATACACCTATAACCTTTCCAAGGATGGAAACATTTCGAAGGATGATAGGTTCCATTGTAGAGTTTTCCGGCTGAAGACGGATAAAGTCTTTTTCTTTAAAGAATCTCTTGACAGTTGCTTCGTCTTCCTCTGTCATGGCAACCACGATATCTCCATTATTGGCAGTGCTCTGCTGTTTGACGATGACATAGTCGCCATCAAGGATTCCGGCTTCAATCATACTTTCTCCCATGATTTCAAGCATGAATACATGCTCGTCAACTGGTGCCATTCTTTCTGGAAGAGGGAAGTATTCTTCGACATTTTCAATGGCCGTTATCGGCTGACCTGCAGTTACTTTACCGACGATCGGAACATTAACTGCACTGACTTTAGGAATGTGAGAAGACTCGTCCAGGTCTAAAATTTCAATGGCGCGCGGTTTAGTAGGATCTCTGCGGATCAGCCCTTTGCTTTCAAGTCTGGCGAGATGGCCGTGAACTGTTGAGCTTGAAGCAAGGCCGACTGCTTCCCCGATTTCCCTTACAGAAGGCGGATAACCCCTCAATTTAACTTCTTCTTTTATAAACTCTAATATATCTTGCTGCCTTTTTGATAATTTCACCATCTTTACGCACCTCGTATGTTTTTGTTGTCTCAATTATAGCACCAATTACCATATGATACAAACATAAGTTCGAATTTTCATTGACACAAAACAAATGTTCGGTCTATAATAAAATCATCAAATGCGAACATATATTCTTTTCAGAGGTGGTATATCATGTTTAAAAAATTGTGGAAATCATATTCTTATGCTATTATTCTCTTCGTTTTAAGCCTGGCAGCATCGTTTATTATGCTCGTGCAAATAGAAACACCCGATACGGAAAAGTTTGTGAAAGTCACTGTTGCAGAAGGCGACTCTTTATGGAAAATTGCTGAGAATTTTTCGGCTGAACATTCGCTGTCTACAGATCAATTTATTAATTGGGTGGAACAAAATAATGAGATTGCGTCTGGAAGGATTTTTCCGGGCGATGAAATTGTAATTCCAGTAAAAGCTCTGGATGACGAGCCTTATAAAGAGCTTGCCAGTTCAGACCTTTATGAATAAGGAGAAGTTATGAAAGCTATTATTTACTGCAGGGTTAGTACAACAAAGGATACTCAGGAAACGTCCCTTTCAAGGCAGGAAGAAGAGCTGGTGATTCTGGCGAAAAAGCATAATTTTGAAGTGGTCAAGGTGATTCGCGAACAGGCCAGCGGATACGATCTTGAAAGAGACGGTATATTGGAGCTTTTAGACTTAATTAAAGAAAAGGATATCAAGGTTGTCCTCATTCAGGATGAAACCAGGCTTGGGCGGGGCAATGCAAAGATTGCAATACTCCATTGCATTTTAAAAGAAGAAGTCCAGCTATACAGCATTTCGAATAACGGCCAGCTCGAACTTTCGGAATCAGATTCGATGGTGCTGAACATTGTTGGAATGGTAGAGGAGTATCAGAGAAAGCTTCATAACATCAAAATCAGACGCGGCATGCAGCGGGCTATTGATAAAGGTTACCGGCCCGAGAAGAACTTAAGCAATCAGGGAGCAAATGGAGGCAGGGAAAGAATAGAGGTGCCGATAGAGGAAATTGTCAGGCTAAGGAAAAACGAATTAACATTTGCAGAGATTGCTGCAACGCTTAGGGGTTTTGGCTATAATATCTCAAAAGCAACTGTCCATAGAAGGTATAAAGAACATATTGAATTACTTCCTGAATAGAGCACTTTTCTTGTCAAAAGTGTTCTTTTTTAGTATGATGGCAGTTGAGTTTCAGTATTGTTCTATATTTGAAGCTATTGTATAATAAGAACTTCTATTTAGAATATTCAAAGGTAAACTTTTGATATAAAGGAGCTTTAATATGCTGCCAAAACAAAAACTTGCCCGAATTAATGCACTGGCAAAGAAGGCAAAGGAATCCGGATTAACAGAAGCAGAAGCGAAAGAGCAGACTTCTCTCCGCAAAGAGTATTTGGAGACTTTTCGCTCTGGCATGTTAAACACGCTTAAAGGTGTTACAATTGTTGACCCGAAAGGAAACGACGTTACTCCTAAAAAGCTGAAAGAATTCCAAAATAAAAACCGCCTTCACTAATATTATAAATGCAAGGGATACACAATGCTGTATTCCTTCTTTTAATAGAATGCGGAGAAGACTTTACGGATTTATTGCCGGATATCTCCGCTTTTTTACATATGCCGGGTCTATTTGTGTCAATATAGTAACAAACCGGCTTTTTTTGTCCTTTTCTGACCCTATTGGTTGTGAAAAAAAGGGACACCCGATAATATAAAAAGAGTAAAGAATTACTACTCGAAAGGATGTATTGAATGTTTAATCACACAGATGAACTATCCATCAGTTCCATTCGTACTTTATCAATCGACGCCATTGAAAAGGCGAATTCCGGCCATCCGGGCATGCCGATGGGTGCAGCGCCAATGGCTTATACACTTTGGACACGCTTCATGAACCATAACCCGAAAAATCCAGAATGGTTCAACCGTGACCGGTTCGTCCTTTCTGCAGGACATGGCTCGATGCTTCTATACAGCCTTCTTCATCTTTCCGGCTATGATGTTTCCATGAATGACATTAAAGAGTTCAGACAGTGGGGAAGCAAGACGCCTGGCCACCCTGAATACGGCCATACTCCAGGTGTTGATGCAACAACAGGCCCATTAGGTCAAGGTATTGCAATGGCTGTTGGTATGGCAATGGCAGAGCGCCACCTGGCTGCAACATACAACAAAGACAACTTCAATGTGGTTGATCACTATACATACAGCATCTGCGGTGACGGAGACCTTATGGAAGGCGTTTCGGCTGAAGCTGCTTCCCTTGCTGGCCACTTAAAGCTTGGAAGACTGGTTGTTCTATATGATTCAAATGATATCTCACTTGATGGTGACCTTGATAAATCTTTTTCTGAAAGTGTTGAACAGCGCTTCAAGTCATACGGCTGGCAGTATATCCGCGTAGAAGACGGCAATGATCTTCACGAAATCGCAAAAGCAATTGAAGAGGCGAAGCAGGATGAAAACCGGCCAACAATGATTGAAGTCAAAACAGTCATTGGCTACGGTTCTCCAAACAAATCAGGCAAATCTGATGTTCATGGTGCTCCGCTAGGTGCTGACGAATTGAAATTAACGAAAGAAGCCTATAAGTGGACTTTCGATGAAGATTTCCATGTTCCACAGGAAGTATATGATCACTTCAAGCAGCAGGTTGTGGAAAGCGGCTCTAAAAAGCAGCAGGAATGGGAAGACCTTTTTGCACAATACAAAGAAGCACATCCTGAGTTAGGAAAACAGCTGGAGCAGGCATTCAATGGCGAGCTTTCTGAAGGCTGGGATAAAGCCATCCCTGTTTATGAAGAAGGAAAGAGCCTTGCTAGCCGTGCTTCTTCCGGAGAAGTGCTAAATGCAATCGCACAAAACCTTCCTTCATTCTTTGGCGGATCTGCCGACCTTGCAGGCTCCAACAAAACAATGATCAAAGGTACAGGAGATTTTACGGCTGAGTCATTTGACGGCCGCAACATCTGGTTCGGAGTACGTGAATTTGCAATGGGTGCTGCATTGAATGGTATGGCTCTTCACGGCGGATTAAAAGTATTCGGCGGAACATTCTTCGTGTTCTCTGATTACCTGCGCCCGGCAATCCGTCTGGCTGCACTTATGAATCTGCCTGTTACGTATGTTTTCACACATGACAGTATCGCTGTCGGTGAAGACGGCCCTACACATGAGCCTGTAGAACAGCTTGCTGCATTGCGTGCAATGCCAAACCTTTCTGTTGTCCGCCCTGCTGACGGAAACGAAACAGCAGCTGCATGGAAAACAGCAATCGAATCAACAAACAAGCCAACTGCACTAGTATTGACCCGTCAAAACCTTCCTACATTAAAAGGAACGGATTCAGCAGCATACGAAGGCGTACAAAAAGGTGCTTATGTTGTTTCACCAGCTTCCAACAGCAGCGCGGATGTATTATTGCTTGCTGCAGGATCTGAGGTAAGCCTGGCTGTTGAAGCACAAAAAGCGCTTGAAGGCGAAGGCATCCATGCATCTGTTGTAAGCATGCCTGCTTGGGACCGCTTCGAGGCTCAATCAAAAGAGTACAAAGAAAGCGTAATTCCTAAGACAGTCAAGAAGCGTCTTGCCATTGAAATGGGATCTTCACTTGGATGGCACCGTTATGCAGGAGACGAAGGCGATGTTCTTGCAATCGATACCTTCGGCGCATCTGCTCCAGGTGAGAAGATTATGGAAGAATACGGATTCACAGTTGAAAACGTTGTAGCACGCGTAAAAGCATTGCTGCAGGGATAATATTAACTGACGAGGGAGAGCTGAGAGGCTCTTCCTTTTTTGTGTGATGTGTTTTAAAAAAAGGATTACATTTCAGTAAAACCGGGAAATTGACATAGTAAATATTTTGATCAGCTAATTTAGCAGCTCTTCCACCAAGAATCCTCATAATCAACTGAATTCTTCGTTTTCGACAAAATTAGTGAAATTTTTTAACATCTTCAGACACATTCCTTATTTTTGGTTGCTTATAATTGAAAGAAATGGATTGTCCCGGAAGGAGGGGCCAGATGAGAGCTTATCAATTGTATTTAATAGAAGATGAATTTGCGTCCCATTATTTTGGCAGAGAGCGAATGTTTTTTCAGTTGTTTGAAGAGTATGAGTGTTCATCAGGTGAAATGAAGTCTATTCTATCGAAGCAAATTGATTTTGTGACTAAGCCAATCCCGGGTTTGAAAGTGCATCAATATATCCATCAGCAGCTGCAGCGAAAAAAAGACTTTATTATAGAAAAAAGTGCATACTATATAGAGATGAGCAAAAGAAGCAGGGCGAAGCTTGAAGTATTTGAACGGAGCCTGGTTTTAGAAGCAGCTGGCAGCTATGAGGCAGAGACGGTATTTTTCGAAGTGCTGCGAAAAAGCGAGTCTTCCTTCCTGGCTGTTGACCTCCAGCATAAGCGCTATGGGTGGCTAAAACCGATAAAAGAGAGAAAATTCGTCTAAAATAAGAGAAAAAACAAAGCAAATATTGTATAATAACCTTTGGTCTAGTACACTGTATGATAGACAACATGAAGGAGGAAGTTAGTATGGGTATGTACATTCTAGTTGGTGTACTGGCGCTTCTTGCCGGTGTAGCACTAGGATTTTTCATTGCTCGAAAATATATGATGAGCTACCTGGAGAAAAATCCGCCAATTAATGAACAAATGCTTAAAATGATGATGATGCAAATGGGCATGAAGCCATCTCAGAAGAAGATCAACCAAATGATGAATGCCATGAACAAGCAGACTGGCAAATAATCAGGGACAAGCATCCCATCGGAAACCACTTTTCTGTTACAATACAAGGAAGGTGGTTTTTTTATATCCAAAATGAAACCTTCTTTTATACTGACCGTATATATACTATGACAAATCATGAAAGGAACGAGCAAATGAAAAAAGTAATTCTAATAGGGCTCCTTACCGTTTCTATGTTATTAAATGGCTGTTCCGTTATGGGTGAAGTGAATAATTCCATTGACTATGTTAATGAAGCGACTGAGCATATCAATACATTAAGCGACTTTGCTGAAGAGGCACCGCAAATGATTCAGGAGGCGGCAGCGGATCCGGCATTAAAGCAGGAACTTGAAGACAGATTGACGACGCTTAAGCAGGAAGTTGAAGAATTTATCGCCCTTCAGGATATCCCGAAGCTGGCAGAAGATGTTCATCAGGAGCTGGTGACACAGAATGAAGCGCTTCTGGCTGAAATAAATAAAGTATTGGAGAACGGCAACCTTGCGCTAGATCAGCTGGAGAACTCAGAGCTGTTCACTACCATTCATGAAGCAACAAGCCTGATAAACCGAATAGAAGCATTAGGACAATAAAGCATCCAAATGAATGGGTGCTTTTTTCTTTTCGAGAAAAAATCTTCCTTATTTTCTCAATATTTGTTAAACTATTTAAGCTATTATGTTTCGAATTTCGGAGGATGGGGTATGAAGGTTTTTTGGGATTTGATGTGGTTTTTTAAGAAGGAGAAAAAGGCTTATGTAAACGGGATTATTCTGCTGTTATTTGTGGCAATGCTTCAGCTGGTGCCGCCAAAGGTGGTCGGCATTGTGGTCGACTCGATTAAAAATGGCGAGCTGACTTCAAAGGCATTATTAATGTGGATCGGACTTCTTGCTGTTACAGCCCTCATGATGTATGTGCTCCGCTATTATTGGCGCATTATGATTTTCGGATCAGCCGTTAAGCTGTCCAAACTCCTGCGCAACAGGCTTTATCAGCATTTTACGAATATGTCACAGTCCTTCTACCAGAAAAAGCGAGTGGGGGACTTGATGGCCCATGCGACAAATGATCTGCAGGCAATTCAGCAGACGGCAGGAGCGGGGGTCCTCACATTTGTCGATTCACTGGCGACAGGCGGTTTCGTTATCATCGCCATGGCGACAACAATCAGCTGGAAGCTTACACTAATCAGTCTGGTTCCGATGCCGTTCATGGCACTCTTAACGAGCTGGTATGGAACACTGCTTCATAGACGGTTCCACAAAGCACAGGAGGCTTTTTCTTCACTGAATGACAAAACTCAGGAAAGTGTTTCAGGAATTAAAGTGATTAAAACATTCGGACAGGAAAAAGAAGATATTGAAGATTTCCGCAGGCAGTCTGAAGATGTAGTGCAAAAAAACATTTCTGTTGCACGTGTTGATTCTTTGTTTGATCCGACGATCAGCATTATTGTAGGAATCTCTTTCTTCCTATCTATTGCTTTTGGGTCCAGATATGTTATTGCAGGAGAGCTGACCATCGGGCAGCTGGTTTCATTTACTGCCTATCTGGGTCTCCTGATTTGGCCAATGCTCGCATTTGGCTGGCTGTTCAACATTGTCGAGAGAGGCCGCGCCTCCTATGATCGAGTCTCTGTGCTTCTTGCAGAAGAAATCGATATTAAGGATGATGAGACTGGCATCAATGAAGTTCCGAGCGGTGATATTGAGTACAAGATTGAGGAGTTCGCCTATCCGGGTGAACAGGAAGCGCTGCTTAAGGATATTCATTTTAGGCTGGAAAGAGGAGAGACTCTCGGCATAGCAGGTAAAACGGGTGCTGGCAAAACCACACTTCTGAAGCTTTTGATCCGTGAGTTTGAAGGCTATGAAGGGGAAATTCTTTTTGCAGGACATACTATCAACCGCTATAAAATCGAAAAGCTGAGGGAAGCGATTGGCTATGTCCCGCAGGAGCACTTTCTGTTCTCTGCCACTGTTGCTGAAAATATAGCTTTCACGAGGCCAGATGCAGATCTTGAAGATATTTATGCAGCAGCGAAACTGGCCAATATCCATGAGGATATTCTAGAATTCACAGATGGCTATAAAACCGTTGTGGGTGAAAGAGGGGTCTCGCTTTCCGGAGGGCAGAAGCAGCGTATTTCCATTGCACGAGCCCTTCTGATGAAACCGGAAGTATTGATTTTGGATGACTCACTTTCCGCCGTTGATGCGAAAACAGAGGAAGCTATCCTTACTTCATTGCGTGGTGAGCGGGCAGGCAAGACAACGATCATAACCGCTCACAGGCTGAGCGCCATTCAGCATGCGAATCTCATATTGGTGCTGGATGAAGGGAAAATTGTTCAGCGGGGTTCACATGATGAACTGATGGCTGAAGAAGGCTGGTATAAGAATATGTATCTGCGCCAGCAGCTGGAAGAGCTTGTGGAGCATGGGGGATAAGCCGATGGAAAAGACACCGATTATGAAAGGGAAAGAGCAGCGGAAGGTCCTTTTCCGGCTGCTTTCCTATACAAAACCGCATAAGAAAACAATCATACTTGCCTTCAGTTTGCTTCTGCTAACGACGATTGGAGACATATTGGGGCCGATTCTTGTCAAAATTTTTATCGATGATTATTTAACACCAAGGAACCTGGTTTTCGAGCCGTTATTTGCTCTTGGTGCAGCATATCTGGGCATTCAGATTATGAATGTGCTGGTATCCTATTTTCAGCTGCTGAAATTTCAGGAAATTGCGCTTAAAATCATTCAGCAGCTGCGTGTGGATGTCTTTTCAAAAGTTCAGTCACTGGGCTTGAAATACTTTGATAAAACGCCTGCCGGAAGCATTGTATCAAGAGTTACCAATGATACAGAAGCTATTAAGGATATGTTTGTCAGTGTCCTGGTTACCTTTATTCAGGGTGCCTTCCTGCTGACAGGGATCTTTGTGGCGATGTTTATCCTGAATGTGAAGCTGGCACTATTTTGCCTGGTGATTCTCCCGATTCTTTTTATGATCATTCGTACGTACCGTAAATACAGTTCGGTATTTTATAAGGACTTAAGGGAAAGGCTGAGCCAGCTGAATGCTAAGCTGAGTGAATCACTGCAGGGAATGTCCATCATCCAGGTATTCAGGCAGGAAAAAAGGCTGCGGAAGGAATTTGGCGATATCAATGAGCAGCACTATCAAGCAGGTATGCGCAATATCAAAATGGATGGGCTGCTGTTAAGGCCTGCCATCGACCTTGTGTATGTACTGTCACTTATTATTGTATTGAGCTTCTTTGGCATTTCTTCCTTTAACAATCCGATCGAAATCGGTGTGCTGTATGCCTTTGTCAGCTATCTTGACCGTTTTTTTGAGCCTGTTAATCAGATCATGATGAGGCTTTCCATGTATCAGCAGGCAATCATTGCCGCTTCAAGAGCGTTTGCGCTGCTGGACGAAAAGGAACTTGCTCCTGAACAGGAGGATAACCTGTCTGCTGGAATTAAGGAAGGAGAGATTGAGTTTAGGAACCTCAGCTTCTCCTATGACGGCAAAAGGGATGTATTGAAAAATATTTCTTTTACAGCCAAGCAGGGTGAAACCGTTGCCCTTGTAGGCCATACCGGCAGCGGCAAGAGCTCAATCATTAATTTAATGATGCGATTCTATGAATATGAGCGCGGCGGTATTTTCATTGACGGAAAAAGCATTAAGTCTTATCCAGCGGAAGAATTGCGCGCGAAAATGGGACTCGTCCTTCAGGATCCTTTCCTATTTTACGGGACGATTAAGGATAACATCAGACTTCATAATGAGAAAATGACAGATAAAGAGATCAAAGCTGCGGCTCAGTTTGTTCAGGCCCACACATTCATAGATAAGCTGGAAAACGGATATGAGCATGCGGTGGTTGAGCGCGGATCGACTTTTTCGAGCGGGCAAAGACAGCTTATTGCCTTTGCAAGAACGATTGCTGCCAATCCGAAAATTCTTGTGCTGGATGAAGCAACAGCCAACATTGATACAGAAACAGAGGAAGCGATTCAAACTGCACTGGAGAAAATGCGGAAGGGCCGCACGACGATTGCGATTGCTCATCGATTGTCTACGATACAGGATGCAGAATTGATTCTCGTTCTTCATCAGGGGGAAATAGTAGAAAGAGGAACGCATCAGGAATTACTTGCCAAGCGCGGTTTGTATCATAAAATGTATCTGCTGCAGAATGGGTCGGCTGAGAAAGTGGAGGATGCAGTAGGCTAATAGAAAAGACGTGTGAATAGCCACACGTCTTTTCGTCTCTTAAAAGGAGTAGGATTCTCCATCTTCAGGCACTAATAATTGATCGGAAAAGTCTTTGTCTTTACTGTAGCTTTTTAACTCTTCCTTTGATAGTGTCCAATGGTTGACGGCCTCCATATGGACGGAAATAATCTTAGCATCCGGGGCAGCCTTGGAAACTTCATAGATATCCTCTTTCCCCATAACTAGCGAGCCGCCTTCAAGAAACTGGTTATCTCCGCCATTTACAACAATGACTTCAGGATTGTGTGTTTCAATGACTTCCTGAACAGCATCATACCAAACTGTATCTCCAGCTACATAAAGTGTTTTTTCACTTTGATGTTTGAAGACAACTCCGCAAACAAGACCGGCCAGTTTTAAAATTTCGCCCCTGCCATGTTCGCCCTTTGTTTTGATTAGTTGGATATCTTCAAAAACATTATCTTCATGGAGCACTTCAATATTATTAAAACCAGCATTTCTCACTTCAGCAGCATCTTCTTCATTTTGCACAAACATTTTAATGTTTTTTGGCAATGCTTCTTTGGCTGCATCATCAAAGTGGTCTAAATGCAGGTGGGTAACAATCACTGCATCCACATTATGAATAATTTCATCAATGGAAACCGGAAGCTCTGTTAAAGGATTGTTTTGATCTTGTCTCAATGAATTTGGAAAAGGCGGGTAAGTTCCTTTTTCTGCTAAAAAGGGATCAATTAAAATCTTTTTGCCTGCATATTGGACAACTAGTGTAGCGTTGCGGATTTGCTGTATATTCATATAAATGTACTCCTTTTCTTTGATTTAGGTTTAGTTTATACTAAGACCCATTGGTACTTACATAGATAAAATCAAGTCTTTTTGCCGTTTAACTTGAAAAGTGAAAGGAGTTGAAAAAATGCTGGATCACACGGATTGGCGTATTTTGGAGGAACTCTCCAAAAACAGCCGGATCACCATGAAGGAGCTGGGGGAGAAAGTCCATTTAACTGGCCAGGCAGCCGCATCAAGATTGGCAAAATTAGAAGATCATGGCGTAATTGAGGGATACACAATCAAAGTGAACCAGGAGAAATTAGGGTATTCCATCCATGCTTTTATTACGGTTATTACTCAAAGTATGAATCATCAGCCGTATCTGACCTTCGTAAAAACACAGCAGGAAATCATACATAATTATAAGATCAGCGGGGATGGCTGTTACATACTTGAATGCAAATTCCAGTCTAATGAACGGTTAGATCAATTTTTAACAGACTTGAATAAGCATGCAAATTATAAATTATCGATTGTTATTAATAAATAACTGCTTAGATTCAGAGGGATAAATGTAAGAAACAGCCTGCATAGGTTGCATGGCTGTTTCTTAATGTGTCTGCACTTTTTTTATAAAGGTTCGGTTATATTCATTTAATAGGGCATCCAGCTCCTGGCTGTACCGGATTGCTGCGGCAGAGCTTAAGCCGCTTTTCATGGCCACTTGAATTAACTCTGTTCTTTTCTGTTCAATCAATGTAAGCAGTTCCTGTTTACACATGGCCAATAGTTCCTCTCTGATTATTTCTTATATGTAGGCTTTACTCTGCCAATTCTATTCCATGTCAAAAGATGAAAGATAATAACAGAATTTGTTAAGTCCTATACTAGTATATCGAATAATGGTAATTAATTCAAAAGAAACTTGTTTTAAACTTTAGTAACATTTACATTAAAAATACATGTTTTAGGTTGAAATCTAATATGAATTAATATAATAGCCGGTGGTTTACTCAGAAATGTGTGAAATATTCGGGGACACAAAATGTTCACATTCTATCCATTATCTTTTCTATATGGGATTTGTTAGAATGAAATGGGAATGAATGAGTATCAGGAGTTGTGACTATGACAGATTTGAATGTATTTATTGCCTTAGGGGCAGGGTTTTTAAGCTTCATTTCTCCTTGCTGCCTGCCGTTATATCCAGCATTCTTATCGTATATTACAGGAATGTCTGTAGGGGAGATAAAAGAAGAGAATGCGATGCTGCAAAGACGGAGCATGCTGCACACGCTATTCTTCCTTCTTGGATTTTCGGCTATTTTTATTGCTATTGGGTTTGGCACTACTTTCATAGGCCGTTTCTTTACTGAATATCAAGACCTCATCCGCCAGCTGGGAGCTATATTTATCTTCTTCTTTGGATTGCTGGTAGTGGGAGTCATCAAGCCGGAATTCTTAATGAAAGAAAGGCGGTTCGAGTTTAAAAACCGTCCTGCCGGATTGCTTGGTTCGGTACTAATCGGGATGGCGTTTGCTGCCGGCTGGACCCCATGTACAGGACCAATTCTGGGAGCTGTGATTTCACTCGCAGCTTCTAATCCAAGCTCAGCAATGGTTTATATGATTGCCTATATTCTTGGTTTCGGAATCCCATTCTTCGTGCTTTCTTTCTTTGTTGGCAAGCTGCAATGGATCAGACGAAACAGTGCCAAGATTATGAAAATCGGCGGCGTATTGATGATGATCATGGGTGTTGTCTTATTCTTTGACTGGATGACAAAAATCATTGCGATTCTTTCACCGCTATTTGGCGGATTTACAGGTTTCTAAAAGCAGGAGCACATTCAAATTGGGAATGTGCTCTTTTTTTGTTATATGTAAAAAGGGCTATGTGACGTGGTCGAAATTTGTCATATTCTTTCAATTGAAATTTATCTGATACTTCGATATATTGAAATATGTGTTCTTTGGGCGTGGAAAAATGTGTCTCTCTTAAGGAATTTTGTTCGATTAAATGTTTAATAATTGTTTTTATGGGTATTTTTTACTATGAATGTAGTATAATAGAGATATAGCTTCCAATGCACTACAAGGGGGAAACAGTGGTGGCGAGAATTTTAATAGTAGACGATGCAAAGTTTATGAGGGTTACCCTTGGCAGCATTTTAAAAAAAGCCGACCATGAAATTGTGGGCGAAGGGGAAAACGGTAAAGAAGCCGTGCACCTATTTGAAAATCTGAAGCCTGATCTGGTAATGATGGATATCACAATGCCTGAAATGAGCGGGCTTGAGGCTGTCAGGGAAATTAAGAGGGAAAACCCTAATGCAAAAGTAATCATGTGTTCAGCCATGGGCCAGCAGAAGGTAGTGGTTGAATCCATTGAAGCTGGCGCGAAAGATTTTATCATAAAACCATTTGATGAAGGCCGTGTATTAGAAGCTGTGAATCGGGTATTAAGCTAAGAGCTGACTCAGGGTACCCTGGACATACGGATGTGTCCGGGTATCAGCTGGAGTGGCTTTTTTTATTGAACTTTTATCCTTCTGAGTACCTAAATCAAGCCTATTAAGATATAATATGGTTAGTAATCAAATGAAATAGAGGATGAAATCGAATGGACTTTGTATTAATTTCATCAATCGGTGCCGTTTTTATGGCGATCTTCGTAATGTTCATCCGTATGAAGGCCGCAAAAAAGCCGGCTTCCGCCAAGAAAATCATCTTGCCGCCGATTTTTATGAGCACAGGTGCTCTTATGTTTGTCGTTCCTTATTTTCGCGTTACCCCAATGGAGATCCTGGAAGCAGCCGCAGTTGGAATGCTTTTTTCCATCCTTTTAATTAAAACATCCTCCTTTGAAGTCAGAGACAGCGATATTTATCTGAAGCGTTCCAAAGCATTCGCTTTTATATTGATAGGCTTGCTTATAATCCGGATTATTGGAAAAATGGTCCTTAGCTCAACGATTGACTATGGCCAGCTGAGCGGCATGTTCTGGATTCTCGCATTTTCAATGATCGTGCCGTGGAGGATAGCGATGTATATGAATTATCGGAAGCTTCATCAGGAGCTGCATGAATCGGGGAATCCGAAAACAACTTGATAGAATGAAATCCGCCGGGCATAGGCTCGGCGGATTTTTTGTTATTGATTAATGGACACCATTTTTGGGGTCCCAAAGTCCGTACATCTTCCGGATTTCGACAATCTGTCCGATGTGATAGGCGTTGTGGATGGTTAGATTGGAAATGACAGACGACCAGGGTTCAATTGGTTCCTTATAGGCGGATAAGAGGAGCTTTTCTTCACTGCATTCTTCCAGGGCTTTGATCCACTCAGACAATACGTTTTGAAGAGCTTTTATAGCAGATTGCCAATCCTCTTCTGTAACGGATTCTTTTGTGCTGAATGTATCGTCATTGGCGATATGGGTTTGGGCGAGCGGCAATTCTTTGAATCTTGTTAGATAGCGGTCATTCCAGAAGGTAAGGTGGGTGACGATCTGCCAGACCGAATTGGCGGTTCCTGACTTGAAAGATGCTTCTTTTGCTGATAGTCCTTCGATGGCAGCTGATAAAGGGACAAACCAATTGGGCTGGTCGAGGCAGGCGGATAGTTGTTTTAATAAGACTTCTTTTGTGGTCATTGGACTTCTCCTTTTTGGATAGAGTACTCTTCATTTCTATTCATTAGATATTCTGACTATCCTATTTAATTTCAAGAATTGAATTAAGCATGTGTGGATTTCCGTTCCAGACACTCGCTTTCCGCGGGGCTACCGGGAGCCTCCTCGACGCATTCGCGTCTGTGGGGTCTCCCTTGGTATGCTACTCCCGCAGGAGTCGAGTGACTTCCACTCCAATCCACACGTGCTGAAACTATGTGTGGCTTTTAAAAGCCCGTATAATAAAAAACCATTCCGATGATACGAAATGGCCTAAAATAAGTGCTCGTATGGAGTCATATTTATCTGTTTTTCCGTCAATTTCTTGCGGAGAAATTTATGATCTCTTTTTGGAGTGGCTAATATATAGCCGCGAATCAGGAGGTCCTGATCGATTTGTGCTGCCTTTTCCTTTAGGGCAAGTTCACCGATTTTGCCGGCTATTTTCATTCTTGCTACATCTCTGAACAGTTCAGGAACTGGACTTACCAGATCCTCCAGCAGATCTTTTTCCTTCTGCTGCCATAGATGGCGCGTTTCATTGACATAATGCTCTTCCCAATCCAAATCTGATTTGCCATCTTCTTTGGGCATGCGCTTTAAGAATTTGCGGAACATAAAAAATCCGCCGATCGCGAAGAACGAAATCAGAACGACAACCCAAAACAATATAAAATACATAAACCAGCCTTCTAGCATTTCCTTCACCTACACACATTTTTTCCTGTCCTTATTATAAGCCTTGTCCCGCGATACGACAAGAAAGGAAGCATTAGTCTTGAAAACAGCATCAATTGCCCTTATAATAGGAAGAGTCTTTACGGGGCTGATTGGGGTGCTGGTGCCCTCCACGGTCTTCAAAACCGCTTGTGACCACCGTGTGTGGTCAGCTGGGTTCGATTCCCAGGCGGTCCCGCCAAATATACATATAATGGCCGCATAGTGGGACGCTGTGCGGTTTTTTGTGCTATCCACTTACTCGCTTTTGGTGCTAAAGCATATTAAATGGATTGTTTCCGTTCTACTCATTGTGAGGCTTCGGCTATGATAGACTTAAGATATTTAAATGCATACTGTTGTAATAAAGAGCAGTGAAAAATAGGAGGAAGTAAGTTGATGGATAATAATGATATATTAATTCGATTGAGATATGCGCTAGAAATCAAAAATAGTGAAATGGCAGAAATCTTTAAACTTGGAGGAATAGAAGTGACCGTACCAGAGGTGGTGAAGATCCTCAAAAAGACAGATGATGAAGAAGAGAATGGCAGCCAAATAAAATTGACAAATAATATGTTAAATTCATTTTTGAATGGCTTCATTATTTATAAAAGAGGTAAACAAGAGCCAAAACCAGGTCAAAATAATACGCCAGAACCATCCATAGAAAAAACTACAAATGTAAACAATATCCTTTTAAAGAAAACCAAAATCGCCTTGTCCTTAACAACAGAGGACATGATAGATGTATTCAAAAAAGCTGGATTAAACGTATCAAAAGGAGAACTCGGAGCGTTTTTAAGAAAAGAAGGACACAAAAATTATAAAATATGCTTAGACAATTTTGCCAGAAATTTCTTAAAAGGACTGGCAATTAAATATAGAGGATAATGAATGAAAGAATTCGAGTGATAACATATTAATAGTCTATAAAGAAAAGCTGTCTGATATCATTGAAAAAGTGAATTGTTCATGAAATTAATTTTTCTTTAGTAGTTACATAAGTGGACTATGGACAAAAACGAGCCTCAGAAATGATTGAGGAGGCTCGTTTTTAATATTGGTGCCTGACCCTGCGGGGGTTAATCCGTTATGTACTGTTGGAAAGGCTCTGGTCAATTAGAGACCCCTTTTTTCCTTGTTTACTCCTCATATTCTTTATAAAAATTAACAACACTCTCAGCCATTTCCCACACACTTTTCCTAAGCGAAACAGGCCTTACAATCTTAATCTGATTCCCAAACCCAAGTATATACTCTCTCGCCTCTTGTTCAGTATCAAAGCTAAGGCTTACAGGAATCCATCCATTATCCCTAGGGTTATCCATGTGTATCACCCGTACAAATCGCCCAGTAAAATTAATCCGCTGAATAATGGATGGAGACATCTCCACTTCCACCTCAAACTTAGGAAGGCTGCTAATAAATTTCTGCTTAGATTCCTGCCAATAATCAGCGAGATCAAAGTCACTCGGCCTGCTGAATTTCTCATTAATAAGATCTGCATCCACTATTCTCGAAGCACGATAGCTCTTTATCTGTTCGTCAGAAGCAGCGATTAGATACCAGGTATTCCCTTTAGCGATCAGTCCTAAAGGCTCTACAATTCTGTCGCTCGTTTGTTTATCTGCCTTTTCGTATTTAATCTGAAGCTTTTTCTCCTCCCATACCGCCTGCTGCAGAATTTCAAAAGACTTCATTTCCCTTGGTGTTTGTCTCCAAGTGCTGGTGTCTATATGAATCCGATTGGAAATGTCTTTAACATCCTCTTTCAGTGGAGCAGGAATGGCCGCGAGGAGTTTCTGGCGTGCTTCTTTCCAATCCCTACTGATTCCAAGGTCCGCTAGATGCTCGAAGGAAGGGGATAGAAGCAGTGTTTTGATTTCATCTGCCTTTAATCCTGTAAGATTTGTTCTGTATTTCTCAAGCAGTCTCCATCCGCCAAATTTTCCGCGTTCAGCGAGGACAGGAATGCCTGCAGCGCTTAAGGCTTCCATATCCCGGTGTATTGTGCGTTCTGTTACCTCCAATTCTTTTGCCAATTCCCTTGAGGTCATTCTTTCGTTATTTTGAAGCAATAATAATATAGAAATGAGTCTGTCCGCCCGCATTCTGTTCACTCCTGGATAATAATAATGTTAAATATGACATTGGATGTCAACTTTAATGATTATAGTATAGATATAACACAAAAGGGGGCAAATCGGAATGACATCATTAAAAGGGAAGGTAGCGCTGGTAGCCGGAGGAACACGGGGAGCTGGCCGCGGCATTGCCATGGAACTGGGAGCTGCAGGTGCGACAGTGTATGTTACAGGGCGTACGACCCGAAATCAGATGTCGGAATATGGCCGTAAGGAAACCATTGAGGAAACAGCAGAATTAGTCAGCGAACTGGGCGGTAATGGTATTGCTGTCCAAGTGGATCATCTGATACCTGATCAGGTGCAGTCATTGATTGAAAGAATAGAGAAAGAACAAGGAAGGCTGGATATCCTAGTCAATGATATATGGGGAAGCGAAAATTTGATGGAATGGGATATTCCTGTCTGGGAGCATTCCCTGGAGAAGGGGATGAGAATGCTTCGTCTGGCGATTGATACGCATATTATCACAAGTCATTATGCCCTCCCTCTCCTGATCAAAAACAAAGGCGGATTAGTTGCCGAAATCACAGACGGAACA
This sequence comes from Bacillus sp. NTK034, assembly GCF_017303275.1. Classification (GTDB taxonomy): domain Bacteria; phylum Bacillota; class Bacilli; order Bacillales; family Cytobacillaceae; genus Cytobacillus. The sequence continues at coordinate 841,915 of NZ_JAFKOJ010000001.1, forward strand.
GAGGAGTACAATCAAAATCGTTACCGCCTGTCTTTATTTTATGATTTGGCTAAGAGCTCGGTTATCAGGATGGCTAAAGCGCTGGCACATGAACTTGAACCTTATGATTGCACAGCGGTAGCTGTTTCACCCGGCTGGATGCGTTCTGAAATCATGCTTGAGGTATTTGGGGTAAAAGAGGAAAACTGGAAAGATGCGGCCATTAAGGAGCCTCATTTCGTGATTTCTGAAACACCAAGGTATATAGGGCGTGCAATTAGTGCTATAGCAAAGGATCCTGATAAAAAACGGTTGAACGGAGGGTCCTATTCCAGTGGCCAGCTGGCCAAAATGTACAACTTTCATGATCTGGACGGTTCTCAGCCTGATGCTTTCAGATATCTGGTGGAGGTCCAGGAGGCGGGGAAACCGGCCGATGTGGAGGGATATAGATAGCTTATCATTCGAATAACTCCTTTGCAGAACTTCTGCAAAAGGAGTTTTTTTATTTCCCTGAGGGAACATGAATTTCTTATCCAAATTTTGGTGAACAATTCCACACTAATCGTTATAATTAAACCAGGTAAATAAATAATTAGACATACATAGAGGGGAGACTGGTCTTGATTATCCCAGCAAAAAACAATCCCAGTTTACCAGTGATGATAAGAGTAAAAGGTATAGAATCCATCGTTAACTGGTTTGAACAGCATCAGCGATCCTTATATGCAATTGGCTTGTCCTATCTTGGGAACCAACGCAAGATAGAGGAGCTTTTTTATCGGGCCATTTTACAGGTGCACAAGGAGCTGCCAAGGTTTAAAAGCAGCACATCTTTCGAAATATCGGTTTTATCTATTTTTATCCTTATCTGCCGGGAGCTTTCTCTTAATAAAAGTATACAAGCTTCGGAGGTAAGTGATTACCATCAAGAGATATTTCATGCACTCCATCCGTTAAAAGAGAAGAAAAGAGAAGTACTGGTTTTAACATACATAAAAGGACTCTCAAAGGACGAAACAGCACAGCTTCTCCAGGTTTCAGCCGAACAGGTTAAGGCGCTTATATTCTCAGGACTCCAGTCACTCAGAAACGGAATGGGAGATGGAGAGCACTATCACGGCTGTAAAGAATTCCAAAAGCTTTACGTTGATTATCTGGAGAGAAACATGGACCGGCCGCGAAAGATTGATTTTGAAATACATATCTATCATTGCCAGGACTGCCAGGAAGATTTAGCAGCCTTACAGGAAGTTATGCTGGGCTTTAATGAAGCCATTGCGAAATTCAGTGTACCACCTGGTTTTATGGAAAATGTCAAAGAACGAATTGCAGAAAGGGAAAGTCTCAATCAGCAAAAGAAGAATAAACGTAAAAGAAATGGGTTTATTGCCGCAGGTATATTCGCTCTAGCCATTTTTGCAGGGCTTTTTACAGGCGCCTTTTCAAAGCTCTATTACACCTGGACCGAGGAAAATCAGGAGCTGCGTGCCTTTCTGCAGGCGGATGTGGGTGAGAGGCTGAACCTGGAAGCAGAAAGTGATGGGGTGAAAATAAAGATTAAGAGTGCGATAGCTGATGATGTTCAGACTCTTATTTTTTATGAGATTGAGGATACCAATGAAAATAATCAATACATGATTAATTTTGATGACGGTGTTTTTATTGAAGACGAACGTAATATCATGAATGATCATACTTCTCAAAGGTACTATCCGCCTGATTTTGGATCGGAGCTTAACAATGAGGAAAAGAATACTTATCATGGGAAGATTAGTCTGCCCCCACTTAAAGAGGATAAAAGCACAATTAAGCTCAAAATTAATAAGGTTATGAAAATAGTAGGTGACTCATCTGATTCTTACAAGAGTATTGAGCCGGAAGAAGGAGAGTGGAATTTTGAGATTCCCGTAACAAAACAGCCTTCTACCGAGTATGCATTGGAGGAAGATATTGAAATTGAGGGAGTACCGGTTCGGTTCGATAAACTAATCCTTGCTCCAACAGCGACAATACTGCAATATGGCCTCAAAACTGAACAGAAGAAGAAGCGGATAGACATGATCAATTTTAAAAATATGAAAATTAACAATAAAATAACGGAAGCCGATTTATTTGGAAGTTCCTATGTATATACACAGCCGGATTTTAGATGGAGTAACTTCCAGGCGCACTTTGAACCTCTTTTTGAAAAAGAAACTGATGAGGTCAAAATTCAATTTCATAGTGTGAATTTATCAATTGAAGAGCTTAAAACTGTCGAACTGGATACTTCCAAAAAGTATCCTCAAACCTTCGAATATGCAGGCAGTACCATCTCAATTGACAAGGTGGAAATTGGCCAGCCTACCAGAGTTGTCTTTAGCAATCATGAAATTAAAAATCGAGAGTATGAATCACTTCATTTCAATATTGCTACTGAGGAAGAAAATATTTCAATGGAAGGGGATTATGAAGGAGTCATCGTTGATAAGAATGGAAAAGAATATGATATGAATAAAGCACCTTTTATTTACGAAGATATTGAACAGCCTCGTCACTTTTTTACAGTTCAAAGCTTTAAGATACAAGGGGATAACGTGGTTCCGAAGAGTCTGGATATTTTCGGATATAATACAACGAAATATTTGGATGATATAGTAGAGATTGAAACTGAGCTGATAGTAAAAGATAAAGCAGGAATCCGATAATGGTTTCCTGCTTCTTTTCAATTAAAGCCTTAGCTGCATTTATGCCTTCATCTCCCTATATCAATCACCATCGACTCCACCAATTCGGCCCTAATATTCGTAATGTGCCCCTCCATTAATTCCTTCGCTCTATCCCCATTTCCAGAGGCAATAGCCAGATAAATTTCCTTATGTTCTTCCATTGTATCCTCGTAACGGGACGGATCCTTAAAGCGATGATTCTGTGTAGCTCTAATGGTATCTTCCATATGTCCTTTTAGAGTATGTATTAATTCAATGAAAATCGAATTATGAGTGGCCACGGCAATCCCAATGTGAAAGTCAAGGTCGGCTTTTAACGCTAATTCCGGGTCTTGTTTGGACAGAGCCATATGATTCAAAGCTATCCGCAGCTTCTCCAGGTCTGCCGAAGTGGCTCTTTTGGCAGCAAGAAAGGAGGATTCGACTTCCAGTGCACGCCTGAGCTCTAGCATTTCATATACTAGGGGATTTTCCGATTTGACAGCTGTGATGATTTCTTCTTTTCTTGCATGGACATCAGAGACTTTAACGTAGCTTCCGCCTCCCTGGCGGATATCGATGAGCCCGTTCAGTTCCATGGTTCTCAGGGCTTCTCTGATGGTTGTCCGGCTGACATTGAATTGGCCTGCCAATTCTCTTTCTGAAGGCAGTCTATCACCCGGTTTCAGATTTCCTCCTAAATAGCATTCTATAATTTTATCTACTAAAACCAGATAGGTCTTTTTTTTCTCTGCCATTCCCCGTAACCTCTTTTCAAAATAGGCCTCATTCACTTTTCTAAATGTAACAGACCTAAAATCTATTAATCAATACTGAAAAATAAATAAAATTAATAATTGAATTTTTCTGATAAGTTAGTATAATTGACTTAACTTGTTGGACCAATTATAACATTGGTTTGACCAAATTTTTAGCAGAAGAAAGAAGGAGTATAGGATGGAAACAGCTAGTATGAGCCTCGTACATGCTTTAAAAGAGGTTCTTTCTGAGCAGCAGGTAACAGAAAATCAGACAGTCAGAGAATTGCATGGAAGGGATGAATCATACCACAAGGAGAGCCTTCCCGATATTGTGGTTTTTCCTGAAACAGCCCAGCAGGTCAGTGAAGTGGTCAAGCTTGCAAATCAATATAAAGTGCCAATCGTTCCTTTTGGTCTGGGGTCCAGTCTCGAGGGGCACGTCATACCGTACGAACATGGAATTACAATTGATTTTTCCTTAATGAATAAAATCCTCGAAGTGCGTGAAAATGATTTCCTTGTCCGGGTACAGCCTGGAGTAACCCGCACGCAGCTAAACAAGGAATTGAAAAAATATGGTCTGTTTTTCTCTGTGGATCCGGGGGCGGATGCTACGCTTGGCGGAATGGCGGCAACTAATGCCAGCGGAACAACATCGGTAAAATATGGAGTGATGCGTGATCAGGTGCGTGATTTGGAAGTGGTTCTGGCTGATGGTTCGATCATACATACAGGAAATTTAGCTGCTAAATCCTCATCGGGATACCATTTAAATGGTTTATTCGTTGGTTCTGAGGGGACGCTTGGCTGCTTTACGGAATTGACTTTAAGAGTATATGGTATTCCGGAGCATGTGATGGCGGCAAGAGCTTCTTTCCCTTCATTGAACGATGCGGTGGAAGCGGTTGTTTCTATTTTACAGGCAGGGGTTCCGATTGCAAGAGTGGAGCTTGTGGATGAACCATCCATGAAGCAGGTGAACCTGTTCAGTGAAACAAACTATAACGAAAGTCCAACACTCTTTTTGGAGTTTCACGGCAATGAAGCCGGTTTGAAACAGGATGTCGCCTTCACAAGAGAAATAGTCGAGGACCATCGTTGCCTCGATATTGAATTTGAAACCGATAATGCCGCAAGAAATCGCTTGTGGGAGGCCCGGCATAACCTTGCTTATGCTTATATCCATGGCCACCCCGGGAAGAAAATGATGGTAACAGATGTATGCCTGCCGATTTCAGAACTTTCTGGCGCTATCAGCCATGCCAGGGAAGCGGTCGATTCACTGAGACTACCTGGAGGGATCGTCGGACATGTAGGAGATGGAAATTACCATACACTTCTCATGATTGATATGAGTAATCCGGAAGAGGTGGCAAAGGCAGAGAAGTTCAATGAACAAATTGTCATCTATGCGCTTGAGCGGGGCGGAACATGCACAGGTGAGCATGGAGTGGGTGTAGGCAAGCAGAAATACCAGCAACAAGAACATGGCCAGGCTCTTCAGGTTATGGAAAAAATCAAACAGGCCCTCGATCCAGATAACCTTTTTAACCCAAATAAAATCTTAAAGACAAGAGAAGGAGCGTGATGTAATGAAGGTATTAGAAGCGGTCAGTACCATTGCCGGAAAATATTTTGCCGTGTGGGTGATCTTCACATCGGTTATTGCCTTTATGTTTCCTGACCCATTTTTGGGGTTGGGAGGCTATATCACCATCCTTCTCGGTGTCGTCATGTTTGGAATGGGGCTTACACTGAAGGCAGTCGATTTTAAAATCATCTTTACCAAACCGCTGCCTGTGTTAATCGGAGTTTGTGCACAGTTCATTATCATGCCGCTGGTCGCTTTCGTCATTGCGAAACTTTTGAATTTGCCGGCGGAATTGGCAGCGGGACTTGTTTTGCTTGGCTGTGTACCTGGGGGAACGGCTTCTAACGTTATGGTGTATCTGGCAAAGGGAAATGTACCGTTATCCATCGCCATGACTTCCGTTTCAACTCTATTGGCGCCGATCATGACACCGCTGCTTCTCCTGATGCTTGCCGGCCAATGGATGCCGGTTGATGCTGTTGCCATGTTTATGTCTATTGTGCAGGTTATCATTGTACCGATTGTTCTAGGCCTGGCCATCAAGAAATTCTTCCCTGTGGCTGTGGAAAAAAGTTTAACTGTTTTACCTCTTATTTCCGTAGCAGCGATTATCACGATTGTGGCTGCAGTCGTTTCGGGCAATTCGGCAACCATCGCCGCATCTGGGCTTCTGATTTTTACAGCCGTCATGCTCCACAATGGATTCGGACTCCTGCTTGGCTATTTTGCAGGAAAAGTGCTTGGTCAGGATGAAGTAAACCGAAGAGCGATTGCCATTGAAGTTGGCATGCAGAACTCCGGTTTAGGTGTTGCCCTTGCAACTGCCCATTTTGGGCCGTTGGCAGCACTTCCAAGTGTGCTGGCAGCTGCCTGGCATAACATTTCAGGGCCGATTCTGGCGACTTATTGGTCGAAGAAACCTGCTGTGAAAAGTGAACTAGAAACGGCAGTTAAGCCAGTTGAGGTGAAACTATAAATATGGGTTTAGGTGTCTGGCCCTTAAAGCTTAAGAGGGCAGGCACCTTTTTTGTACGTATCGAAAACAATCTAAATAGTTTTATAGGCTATTGACAACGTTTACAAATAATACTAGAATGTGACATAACAAGTTAACTATGGTGGAGAAACGGAGAACCCATGCTTTTTGCACTTCCATTCCTGGAAGTGTTAATAAAGTATGGGTTTTGTTTTTTTTAACAGTTAATATTGTTGTCAAATCTATCTTAGGGGGAACCTGAATGTTCAAACTGTTTAAGCCTGCTCCCCCAATTGAAAGATTGCCTGAAGAACAAATTGATTCTGAGTATAAAAAACTTAGATTTCAAGTATTTCTGGGAATTTTCATTGGTTATGCAGCGTATTATTTGATCCGGAAAAACTTCTCATTGGCCATGCCGTACTTTATTGAAGAAGGTTATTCCAAAACAGAACTTGGCTTTGCGTTATCTGCTATTTCTATTTCCTATGGCATCAGTAAATTTGTCATGGGGACCTTTTCAGACCGGAGTAATCCAAGGATATTCTTGCCTGCAGGTTTAATTCTTTCTGCTATTATTTCTTTATTAATGGGGTTTGTTCCTTTCTTTACTTCATCTGTTGCTATTATGTTTATTATGCTTTTCTTAAATGGCTGGTTCCAGGGAATGGGCTGGCCGCCTTCTGGCCGTGTTCTTGTACACTGGTTCAGCATCAATGAAAGAGGAAACAAAACAGCCATTTGGAATGTAGCCCATAATGTCGGCGGGGGGCTAATGGCACCTCTTGCCGTGGCTGGTGCGGCGATGTTCGCAGGCATAGCCGGAAGCTCTTCTTCAGGCTATGAAGGTGTATTTATATTACCTGCTCTTGTAGCCATTGTTGTTGCATTCATGGCCTACTTCCTCATTCGTGATACTCCTCAATCGGTAGGACTGCCAACCATTGAAGAATATCGCAATGATTATCCAAGTAAAACTAAGAAAACCTTTGAAACAGAATTAACAACTAAAGAAATTCTGTTCAAGTATGTATTAAATAATAAATGGGTTTGGGCCATTGCTATTGCTAATATTTTCGTTTATTTCGTCCGCTATGGTGTACTGGACTGGGCACCAACTTATTTGAGTGAAGAAAAAGGCTTCGATATGAGCAAGTCCAGCGTAGCCTATTTTCTATATGAGTGGGCGGGTATACCAGGAACACTATTATGCGGCTGGATCTCAGATAAGTTTTTCAAAGGGCGCCGTGGTCCTGCAGGCTTTGTGTTTATGCTGGGAGTATTGATCGCCGTTCTTATTTATTGGTTTAATCCGGCAGGAAATCCAACGATCGACATGATTTGTTTGATTGCAATCGGTTTCCTTATTTATGGACCGGTAATGTTAATTGGCCTTCAGGCACTTGATTTCGTTCCTAAAAAGGCTGCCGGAACTGCAGCAGGATTAACTGGTTTGTTTGGCTACCTCGGAGGTACTGTAACTGCTAATGCGTTAATGGGTGTTATCGTAGATGCATCTGGATGGGATGCAGGATTTATGCTGTTAACCGCATCTTGTGTCCTTGCAGCCATCATATTCGCTGTAACGTGGAATGTCCGTGGTCAAGAAGTTGTTAAAAATCAACATTAAGATAAAAAAGAAAGTGTCTAATCATTAGGCACTTTTTTTTATGCTCAAAAATGCGTTAAAAAACTAAGGTAATAAGTATCTTTTTCTTAAAAGAAAATCTTTTTTTAAAACTATCTTGACTAACAGCAAATTATGGAATATATTTTAATTAACAATTAACAAAATGTTAATTAAAAAAGAGGTGAACAAAATTGAAAAAAATATATATTACCCCAGACGGTTACACAAGCGATATAGCGGTTTTTACAATTACATCTGAGCTCTCGGGAGAATATAAACCTCCAAAAAAAGAACTGAAAATCATGCTTATAAAAAGATCCGAGCTGGACCATGAAGGAAATCCAAATATAGAAGCAGGAAAGTGGGCACTCCCCGGGGGTTTTGTACGTCCCAATGAGACAGCGTTTCAGGCAGCTTTGCGAAGGTTAACCGAGGAAACCGGGGTGGAAGGACTGAAAATAAAACATTTTGGTGTCTATGATTCTTCTGGCCGGGATCAGCGGGGATGGATAATTTCTAATGCTCATTATGTCATTGCAAATGAAGCGGCATTAAGGAGCCGGAAAAAGACTTTTGATGCTTCTGAAATTGAGCTGTTTACTCTTGAAGAGGCACTTGAACTTGATCTTGCATTCGATCATCGGACCATTATGGATGATGCACTTTGGTTTATTAAAAAAGATATGGCGCTCACAACACTTGCTAAGCACTTTCTTCCTGAGGAATTTGTGCTCTCTGAACTGCAGGGGGTATTACTGACGGTCTTGGATGATCCTTCGATCTCGACTGATGCTGCCTTTTTCAGAAAAGCACCGACACTGCCTTTTATTGAAGCGGTATCGGAAGACGGAAAGTCTAAGAAATCAAACCGCTATTCCAAAACGCCTGCCCAGCTTTATCGATTCAATGATTTCCAGCCGATTGTGTCCGTGTATAGAAATAAGCTGCAGGGGTGAAAAGCAAATCATAAAAGGGGAGATTCACATGGGGATCTTTAAGAACTGGACGCGGTTCGAAATAATATGGCTGATCACGTTTACATTTGTTAACATTTATCTTTTCTTTGCCTGGTCGGATTCAATGCTTGGCCTGATTTCCTCCATAAGCGGCATGTTATGTGTGGTGCTGGTGGCAAAGGGGAAGATTGCAAACTATTACTTTGGCATTGTTCAAACTTTAACCTATGCTTATATTGCATACGGCTATGGTCTATATGGAGAAGCCATGCTCAATGCACTGTTTTATTTTCCGGTGCAATTTATCGGAATTTATCTGTGGAGACAGCATAAAACAATTCGGGATGTTAAAGGGGAAGATGTAAAAGTTAAAAGCCTGACTAAAAAGGGCTGGCTCTATACATTAGTAGCTATTGTCGTACTTACAATTGGATATGGGTTTTTTCTTAGATATTTAGAAGGCAATTTTGTCTGGACGGATTCAGCTACAAATGTCCTTTCGATAACTGCACAAATATTGATGCTGAAGAGATTTGCGGAGCAATGGCTCCTGTGGATTTCCGTTAATGTATTATCGATTATTCTTTGGGCGAGTGCTCTCATCTCACAGGGAGGCAATGACTTTTCGATGCTGGTCATGTGGACTGCTTTCCTGGTCAACAGCATTTATGGTTATATCAACTGGCGGAAATTGTATGTGAACCAGAAGAAGGAGGCGATTTAAATGACAGTTGGGTTTATTGGAGGCAAGTTTCTCCCCCTCCATCTTGGCCACGTCTATGCCATCGTGCAGGCCTCATCCATCGTCGATGAACTGTACGTTGTGCTGTCCCATAGCGAACTGCGTGACAGGCAATTGTGCCAGCATTCTAAAATGAATTATATTCCGCCTCATATCCGTTTGCGCTGGCTCAGCCAATTAACAAAAGATATGCCGCATGTTAAGGTCATATCCATTAAAGACGATCAGGGGAATAACGATTACAATTGGGCTGAAGGTGCCGGGAATATAAAAAAGGCAATTGGAAAGCGCATTGATTATGTATTTAGTTCAGAGTATGAATATAGCGATATCTTTAATGAACTTTACCCTGAGGCGAAACACGAATTGATTGATCCGAATCGGGGACATGTGAATATATCAGCAACAGTGATCCGTAATGAAGGCGTCTTTCATCATTGGGAGTACATTCCTGACTTTGTTAAACCATATTTCGTTAAAAAGGTTGTTTTGGTTGGAACCGAAAGCTGTGGAAAATCGACACTGACAAGGAATCTTGCTAAAGTTTATAATACTTCCTATGTTGAGGAATATGGCCGAAACGTATGCGAAGAACTAGGCGGCTGCGAAGGTATCATAGTTAAGGAAGATTACCACAAAATTGCTTACGGCCATAAGCTTAGTGAAATTAAGGCGATTGAAAAAGCGAACAGGGTTGTTTTTATCGACACAGAGGCAATCGTGACCCAGTTTTACTCCAACCTATACAACAATGAGCATCAAACAGTGCTGGATGAAATAGCGAACCTGCAGGATTATGACCTATGGCTATATCTTGAAACTGATGTGAAATGGGTGGATGATGGACTTCGTGTTCATGGAGAGCATGAAGTAAGGCTCCAAAACAACGATGCTCTAAAAACACTGCTGAACAATCATAAGATTGATTACAAAACCCTTAACGGAGATTATAAGGAACGGCTTCAGAGTGCAATAGGGCATATTGAAGAGCTGCTGAAATGTTAAATAAGTGATTGACAAAATAGATAATATTATTTATCCTTTTAAAAAACCTAATGAAATACTTTCATTCGTATAACTCCAATAATATGGTTTGGAGGTCTCTACCAGGAACCAATAATTCCTGATTACGAAGAAGATACATGTGCTGTATTTTCTTCGTAATCAGGAATTTTTTTTTGTAAAAAAATCTAGGAGGTCCAGCTATGAATTTTACTATTTTGCCTAAAATTGAACTTCACTGCCATTTGGACGGGAGTGTCAGACCAGAAACCATCATTGATATCGCGAAGAGAGAAGGCATCAGCCTGCCTTCTTTTGATAAAGAAAAAATCAAAGAAGAACTAATTGCACCGTTGGATTGCGAATCCCTGGATGAATATTTAAAAAGATTCTCCATTCCTAACTTAGTTATGCAGTCAAAGGAAAATTTAAAAAGAATTTCCTTTGAGCTCTTTGAAGATGCAGCAAAGGAAAATGTGAAGTACATGGAGGTCCGCTTTGCCCCATTACTTCATACGCGAAAGGGATTATCCGTAGTAGAAATCATCCAAAGTGTGATTGAAGGGATGAGAGAAGCAGAAGAAGAATTTGATATTAAAGGAAATATCATTTTGTCATGTATGCGAACGATGAGTGTGGTAAGTGCATTTGAGGTCGTCGAAAAGGGAAAGGCATTCCTTGGGAAAGGGGTTGTCGCAATCGATTTATGTGCTTCCGAGGAGGAAGGGTTCTGCGAAAAATTCATTGAACCGATCGCGCTGGCCAGAGAATATGGATACAAAGTCACCATCCACGCCGGTGAAACGGGAATCGGTCAAAATGTGCTGGAGGCCGTAGAATGGCTGGGAGCTGAAAGAATTGGACATGGCGTATTTATTAAGGACTGTGAAAAGGCTTATAAGCTTGTAAAGGAAAAACAGGTTGTGCTTGAAATGTGCCCAACCAGCAATGTCCAAACGAAAGCGGTAAACCAATTTAGCGAACACCCAATTTCCGACTTCCATCGGGATGGAATTAAAGTAACGGTTAATACGGATAACAGAACAGTATCGGATACAACGATGGCAAAGGAATGTGATATTGTTTCCAATGAATTTGCTATGAGTGCTGAGGATTATAAACAAATTTATATGAATAGTGTAGAAGCAGCTTTTGCAGATGAAGGGACAAAGGAAAAACTGAAGAAATATCTACTGGACATTTAAAGTTAATATTGCCTAAAAAAGAAATTTCAACTTGAGCAAGAAAGATGCATGACCCTGGCTGCATTAATACAATCATGAGCAAGGGACATGAATAGGGGGACAGCACCTTTATTTGTTTCCAACAATATTAAAAGTAAAAAGGCACTAGTAAATGCAGCTTTTCCCTGAATACTTTTTATAAAGTAATCTTATCAGATAAGCATTTTAAAAAAGCAATGCGCCTGATTGATGCTTTATACTTTTGATATTAAGCTCCTTCTTACTAGCTAACCTTTCCATTACTGAAACTAGTAAAAACATGTGAATATTCTTTAGGCCACTCTTTATAAAGGGTGGCTAAATTATTCACAAAAAATATCGAGAGATACGGGGGGATTGGAATGAATATTTAGGTATACTGATTAAAGAATATAATCGAAGAATACAAAATTAAAAATCAAACTTAATAATTTACAGAATAATGTGTATCATTAAGATAGAATTCTAGATTGTATCATTATTATTAAAGGAGTGCTTGTCTATGTTAAGGGTGGGGGTCGTCGGTCCACAATCCACTGTAGAAAGAATCATACATATCGCACAAGACTTAAAGTTAGATGTTATTTTTTTAACGTATCCGTATAAAGAAGTGCGGGAAACTGAAGATATAATAAGAAATAATAATAACAATGTTGATTTGTGGATTTTTTCAGGGAAAATTTCTTATAACATTGCATGTGAAGCGGTAGGAAATACGGAAAAACAAATTTATATCGAACATACTGAAGCTGGAATTTTCAAAGGGCTCTTGGAGTTTGCATACAAAACGGGTTCTTTTTTAGATCATTTAAGTATAGATGAAATTTCAAAAAGTCATTTAGAGACTGCTTTTAACCAACTCAATATTAATCCCGAAAAGATTTATGTGAAAACTTTTTCCGAAAAAACTTCAACAGAAGAATTAATAGGTTTCCACAGTCATTTATGGGAAAATGGTGAGACAAAAGGAGCAATCACTTGTTTTGAAGAAGTTTATTTACAACTTAAAGAAATGAGTGTTCCTGCATTCAGAATTTCAACAAGTGATATTGAAATCCGCCATACATTAAACATCCTTTCTGAAAAAATAAAGACTTTCTACTTTATGGAGTCCCAAGTTGCAGTTCAGCTATTTGAAATGGGACATTTGGAAAATCATTTCAAAAGTTCGAAACAAACATATCAGCTCCAGTATATGGAATTGAAGTTAAAAGAGATTTTAATAAACCTAAGTGAACGGTTGAATGGATCACTAATAGAAAAAGGGCTTGGCCGCTATTTAATATTTAGCTCGCGCGGTGATAGTGAACGGGAAATACAAAAAATTGAAGAGACAGTAAACAAATTGATTTTGGAGTCTGGGTTGAAGGTGGGTGTAGGCATAGGATTTGGTGAAACTATATTTTCAGCGGAACTGAATGCAAACAATGCACTAAAACAATCCAAAGAGAGGTTTGGTTCAATTATTATTATTCACGAAAATGGTGAAGTCGTTGAAGTTGATAGTGAAAACATAGAAAAGATGGATTTTCCGTATTTTAATGATAAAAGCTTTATGACTAAACTTAAAAACGAGAAAATCAATGTTAAACATTATATTGAACTATTTGCTTTAATAAGGAATGCAGGAATAAAAGAATTTACAGTTAAAGACATTTCAATTCAACTATCCAGGGATGAAAGAAATACAAGACGTTTCATAGAAAGTTTATGTGATGCCGGTTTAGCTGAATGTACCGGGGTGGAAGAATACCCGGCGAGGGGAAGACCGAGACGCGTTTACAAACTGACAAACTCACCAAATAAAGTTGTTTAAGACTGTTGGGAATTATCACCTCAACAGTCTTTCTAATTTTAGGATAATAACTGATAAAAAATTGTCTAAAAATTTTAAATTGTTATTGCGTTTCATGGATGCGTTAAAATATAATTTATTTTAGGGTAAATATTAACTATTTACCCATATACAAAATGATAATATTTAGTTTAAGGGGAGATTTGTTTATGGATCACATGGGTTTGGTGTCTTTAATACCACCGATTATTGCAGTAATTCTCGCAATACTTACAAAGAATGTTATCGTGTCCCTGTTCTCCGGAGTGTATATTGGAGTCCTGATTCTTGTCGGTGGCCGCCCTCTCGAAGCGACAATGGAAGTAATCGGAAACTTTATTTTTCCGCAAGTAGCGGATAGTTACAATGCAGCAGTTTTAGTTTTATTATTCTTTATTGGCGGGTTTGTAGCACTTATGGAGAAGTCGGGTGGAGGGGCAGCTCTTGCCTCAGGTGCCATAAAGTACATTAACACACGCGCAAAAGCACAAATCTCTGCGTGGTTTGGAGGAATTATCATTTTCTTTTCCGATTTGGGCACACCACTAATCGTTGGACCGGTTTTTGAAAAGATTTTCGATAAAGCCAAAATCTCTAGGGAGAAGCTTGCATGGATCATCGATTCAACGTCATCTCCCGTCGCAGTATTGATCCCATTCATCGGATGGGGCGTATATATAATGGGGCTTATAAAAAAAGAATTTGAATTGCTGAACATAAATACATCTGAATTCAGTACGCTTATTCAAGTCATTCCATTTCAGTTTTATGCACTATTGACCGTTTCAATGGTGCCTATAGTGGCTTTGACAAAATTGGACTTTGGACCGATGGCAAAGGCGGAAAAAAGAGTGCAGCAAACGGGCAATCTGTATTGGCCTGAGTCGAAACCTCTTAGAAAACCAGAAGATGTGGAGGGGATTACCAAAAATGGACATGCCGTATTAATTTGGCTGCCGCTATTGGTATTATTCATTACCCTTTTCGGATTGTTAATTTCATTCGGCTTCCCGTTTGAGCCGGTACCAGGAAATGAATTCAGGGTTTCTTTAAGTGCTGCATACTTATTTGCGGCGTTATCGATTGTCGTCTTAATGATTATGTACAAAGTGAAAAAGTTCGGCGAGATTATTGATATTTATACAACTGGAATTCAGAAAATGGTTTACGTTGCAGTCACACTTGTCCTTGCTTGGTCGCTTGGCAAAGTAATTAATGAAATGGGAACGGCAGCGTTTATAGTTGAGGCGATGAAAGGAAATGTTCCATCGTTCATCATACCTGCAATCTTATTCTTAGTTGGAGCGGGGATGTCTCTGGCATCAGGGACGTCATGGGGGACATTTGCGATTATGCTTCCAATAGCCATTCCTATGGCTGTAGGTCTCGATGCGCATTTGTTAGTTTGTATAGGAGCTGTATTGTCAGGTGGTATCTTCGGAGATCACTGTTCACCAATTTCCGATACGACGATCTTATCGTCAACAGGGGCAGGAGCGGATCATATCGATCACGTAAAAACACAGTTTCCATATGCACTCATTAATGCATCGATTGCATTAATCGGATTTCTCGTTGCCGGGATCACAGGAAGTGCATTCACTTTAATCTTGACGATAGTACTGCTAATAGCAGCTGTTTTTGTGATATCCAAGATACACACAAGAAAGTATAGTGAAAGGGTTGAATTATAAGTGAAACTTTGGGGCGGACGATTCACTAAACGTGAAGATGAAATCATGGAGAAATTCAATACATCTTTACCTGTTGATAATAGGCTGTATTATGAGGATATAACTGGAAGCATTGCACATGTAAAAATGCTTGTAAAATGTAAATTACTCACAGAGTCTGAAGGTGATTTACTTATTAGTGGGCTGGAATCGATCATGAGCGATATAGAGTCCGGTGTATTAAAAGTGGAAGGCGAATATGAAGATATCCATTCTTTTGTTGAAATGAATCTGACATCGAGAATTGGTGACACAGGAAAGAAACTTCATACTGCACGAAGCAGAAATGACCAAGTGGCGATTGACATGAGACTTTATGCAAAAAATAAAGCCGGAGAAGTGGTGTCTGTCCTTCAGCAACTTATCCATTCGTTAAATGAGAAATCAGCAAATAATAACGTCATTATGCCTGGATACACACATTTGCAAAGGGCACAGGTCATAACATTCGGCCATCATCTCGGTGCATACGTACAAATGTTTAGCCGGGACAAAAAGAGAGTCCAGAATGCCATTGATATTTTGGATGAAAACCCGCTCGGATGTGGTGCATTGGCGGGAACAACACACAACATCGACCGTCAAATAACTACAGACCTGTTAGGATTCGCTAAACCGGTAGACAACTTTTTAGATGGGGTAAGTGATCGGGATTACTTACTGGAAATCATGTCAAGTTTTTCAATTATAATGATGCACTTGAGCCGCTTGAGTGAAGAACTCATTCTCTGGAGCAGCCAGGAATTCAAATTTATTGAAATGGATGATGCCTATTCAACGGGCAGCAGCATCATGCCTCAAAAGAAAAACCCGGATGCAGCTGAACTTATTAGAGGCAAGACAGGCAGAGTATACGGTTCCCTCTTTTCATTGCTTACGACACTGAAAGGATTGCCGCTCACATACAACAAAGACATGCAGGAAGATAAAGAACAGTTTTTTGATGCAGTCGATACAGTGATAGATTGCCTTGATATTATGTCAAAAATGATTGATACGCTTCTAGTAAAGGAAGAAAACATGAAAGCTGCCATTAAAGCAGGTTTCTTGAACGCAACCGAAGTTGCAGATTATTTAGTGAGCAAAGGGACTGCATTTAGAGATGCTCACGAAATCGTCGGCAAGCTCATTATTTATTGTGAAGAGCAAAAGAAGGCGATTGAAGATTTAACGGTCGAAGAGCTGGCGCAGTTTAGCAGCAGCATAACAGACGATATTTACGAATACATTGACTATGAGAACATATTAACCAAAGGGAACAAAAAACTAATCAAGCAGATTTCGGGATAAAAATTAAGCAAACGGGACCAATCGAAGAGGGTTGGTCCTGTTTGCTTGCCCGTTATCAATCGTATCGATGTCGGCCCCAGGCTTAATTTTTATTGGTTGGGGGGAGACACCTTTTTTCAGGATAGAAATATACTCAAGAATTCATTATTCAGACACAAACAATTTAAGCTCTTCCTTATCCAAAATAATTGTTCCTTCATATTTCATGCCGATTTTTTCAAGCAGTCTGGAGGAAGCATGATTTCCCAAGGATGTGATGGCAAGGATCCGTTTCAGATCCAGCTGCTCATGACCATATTTCAATGTAGCAGAAGCTGACTCGAACCCATAACCTTGCGTTTGATATGTAGATAAAAAAGCAAAGCCAATATCAACATTGTCTAGAGTATCTCGTTTTATCAATCCGCACATTCCAATAGGAGTGTTTCCTTCCTTCCGTTCAACCATAAAAAGGCCATAGCCCAGCTGAGAGTACATTTTCATTGGGCCGGTAACAATATAATTCTTAGCATCCTCTAGTGTACGTACACCTTTATCGCCAATATAACGAATCCATGCAGGTTCATTTAAAAGATTGAGAATGAATGCTGCATCATCTGGTGTTAACCAGCGAAGAATTAATCGATCTGTTTCAAGTACTTTCAATTAAAGTAGCACCTCTTTCAATTTTTTATACCTGTTGAACCGATTCATAAAAAAATTTGTTCATCAGTCATGCTAGTACAAATATATAAGTTAAGTTATTATATGAGCAAATTAAAAATTCCATTTTCTAGATTGGTAATTCTCCCATAGATTCACTAATGAGTTACCACTGTAAACCTGTTAGCCTTATAAGTGGCCTGTTTTTGCCTAAAAACTACAAACAGGAGGTTTACAAATGAAGAATTTAGTAACGTTTGTTGCTGCCATTTCACTCATTATGGGTTCATATAGCGTGTTTCCTGCAGATCACTTTGATGCTGAGACAGTGGATCAGAAAGCTGCAGAGACACTAACATATAAAAAAGTTGAGGTTGACGTGAAGGAGTCATCATCAACAGATCATCGTTTCATCAAAGAGGAAGAAAAAAAGCTGCTTGCCCGTCTTGTACAGGCTGAAGCAGAAGGGGAGCCGTTCGAAGGGAAAGTAGCAGTTGCTGACGTGGTGCTGAATCGTGTTGAGCATGAACAATTCCCGGATACAGTCAAGGACGTTATTTATCAGAAGAATGCTTTTGAACCTGTTCAAAATGGTTCCATCAATGAACCGGCGAGTAATGAAGCAGTTCAGGCCGTTGAGACAGCTCTTATTGATAAGGAGCAAAATGAAGAGCTCCTTTATTTTTATAACCCTGACACAGCTACAAGCCAGTGGATCTTTTCACGTGAAGTTGTGAAAAAAATCGGCAATCATGCATTTGCTATATAAAAGCGCGTACAGCCATAAAAGCTGCGCGCTTTTTTTATTGGAAAAAAAGCAAAGGAAGGAGGAAATTTAAATATGGTGCCGAAATTTGTTTGAGGTAAATACTTCCATGAAGGAGATGTGAAAATGAATATCATTGTAATGGAATTACCCCAAACTGAAGTTGCATTTATCAGGCGCACCGGAAGTTATTTTGAACTGCAGGATCATTGGAGAGATTTGATTAGCTGGGCAAACACCAATGGGCTGTTGCCGCCGAAGCAATCTTTTATCGGCATTTCATTGGATAATCCTGAACTGGTGGAAAGCAAGGTTTGCCGCCACGATGCCTGTGTTACCATACCCGAGGGATTTGATAAAGAAAAACATCAAGAAGTGAAATTTAGAAAGCTGCCTGGCGGAGATTATGCTCTGTATCATTTCTTTGATATCCCTGATAAATTGAATGGTGCCTATCAGTACATGTTTCGGGAATGGCTTCCAAATAGCGATTATGAACCGGATTACGATCGGCACAGCCTTGAGTATAATTTAAATAATCCCGCTGAAGATGAAGAGGGGAAATGTAAGGTTGATTTATATGTTCCAATCAAAAAAAGAATTTCATATGCAGAGTAATGCCTGCAGAATCTTTACATAAAATTCACCAATTATCAGCAGGATGTAACTGACTTCCAGCGAATAATAAAGCACATCTTTGCAGGAGGTGTATTTTATGCTTAACTTTGCATGGGGCTTTCTATTATGGGTATCAGCAACAATATTATTCCGTTTATTTGGACAGATCTTTTTAATTCCTGGACAGGCTTTTTTAGCGCTTTCGATTTTTATTCTGGCGATCCCTTTAATTTCAATTGCAACCTATCCTTACTATTATTTTAGGCATATTCCAGAAACAGAACGTCTGAAGGCAGCAGTGCAAATTGCTCTTCCAGGAATGCTGCTGGATATCATAAGCATTATTTATTTTGCAAAAGTGTTTCCGAATTTAACTAATGATTCACTTCCTTTATTCGCTTCCTGGCTGCTTTGGGCGTATAGCCTGATTTTATTGTCAGGGTTCACAATAAAGGTAAGATCAAAGGATGCCTTTTGAGAAAAAAGTGCCGGGCCCTGGTTGCAGGGCAGGCATTTTTTTCGTTTATTGCATCTTAGGCCATTTACTTCATCAATTTTAAAAATCAAAATTACCATCAATTCTTCAACTAGTTTATAATAAAAATGATGTCCTTATGGATAATAGAGGTCTCTACTGACCCCAAGATGTTTAAGAAGGTGAAAAAAATCAACATCATCGAAACTAGGGTGAGAAGTTTCATTGAAGATATTCAGCACCCGAAGCAAAAGAAGAAGTTAAACATAAACGATTTAGAATTTCAGCTGCGAAAATTGCTGGATGATTACTATGAAATGGATGGTTATTCGCAGTTTTATGAAGCCATAGAATCATTGCAAATTGATGGGCAGCTGACTCCTATACATAATAATCAATACAATGGGAAAACACCGTCTTTGCCTTTATATTACTGGGTTAATGTGAAGGCTCAAGCCGACAAATGGGATCGGCTCGGGATGATGAAGCTGAGTGATCAGTTCGATTTTTCATTTTATGAACGGCACCCGGAATGGCAGACGAAAGAGGAGTGGAGCCGTATTCAGAGTTTATATGGTTTTCTCCAATCCAGCAATGAACGGGAAATCGTTTCACTCGAGGAAAGAAGCCTGGAACTGTTCGGCCATGAAAAATTCCTGCAGGACGGGATTAGTTTTCCTGATGGAAAAGGCTTTTTAGCGCGCATTGGAATATCTGAAGAACAGCTTAAAGTTGTGAAATACGGGGAGCCTTTTGTATTTTGGATGAAGCAGGGAAAAGAAATGAAAGAAATTCAGAGAGTGCTGATTGTCGAGAAACTATCATTCTTTCATACTTCCATTCAATTATTGGAAAGTGAACTGCTTGATTATGAGCCGGAACTCATCATTTATGGGGAAGGCACGAAAATTGAACGGAGCTTTTCGTTTTTCTTTAAAATTTTCCCGGCAAAATCGTATCTCTTCTACTATGCAGGAGATCTTGATGCAGCAGGTTACGGGATCATTTCCCGGCTGATTGAAAAATATCCGCTTTGCTGCATTCAGCCTGCATTAAAGATTTATCGTAAAATGCTTGAATGTCTGGATCAAAGAAATGAACAGAAATCCGGTCAGCTTCAAAATCTTAAGTACCGTGATGCGTTCTTCCAGTGGTTTACAGAGGAAGAGCAGAAACTTTTAATGACATTATGGAAGGAAAATAAACGGATTCCCCAGGAAGTCTTAACAATTGAAACATGGAGGAGATGGATGTGAACGAATCATGGGAAGGATTCGCCCAGCGGATGCAGCGATTGAATCCGCTGTTTGAGCTTGGAAGAGGAATGGAAGTCGGAGAGCTGAAGCCTCATATCCAAACAATTCTGATGCAGGTGCTCCTCACCATTTTTTATCGGGAATTGAATGATGATGATCATCGGGGGAAATCGGATATCAAGTATATGGTTGAAGATTCAATCAAGCAAATGAAGCTTTTAGCCGATGAGAAGCAGATTGAACGGATCACAAGCGGGCTTCTGTATCAGGGGAAAGAGGAATACAGCAGACCTTTTGAAGCCCTCTATTACGATGAAATCAGGCAATCATGGGAGACGCAGGTTTTCCGCTATGTGACGATGGATGAATTATATACGAACCTGGAGATGGGCGGATCCATTGTCTACAAGCTCACAGATGTCTCACAGGAGATGATCTTCATGAGCAGGGAAATGGCAGAGGAATTCTCAATCACCATTGAACAGCTTTATAGTATGCAGCTGATAAAAAACGGTAATTTCCGCAAAGCCACTCGAAACCTCGATCACCTCATTTCACGGGTCAACCGCTTAATGGCAAAAGAATTTTCCTTTCAAAAAGAAATGATCAACAATCCCAAAATCTTATTGATGGAAGAAGAAATGCAAAGGGCTGATAACCGTGCGGAAATTGAAAAGCAGTTCGAAGAAGAGAAGAATCACTTCCGCACCATCAGCAGCATGATAGAGAAAACGAAACGAAGAAATGAGGAAGATGATCTCATTCAAAAAGAATTAATCCTTCTTCAGGAAAAGATCGGCCATACGAGGCAGCTGCATGACCGTTTCGCCAAGCTTGTGATTCAAAATATCTCCTATGAAATGAAGATGAAAGCAGAAAACCCATCCCTGTTTTGGGAAACGAGCCTTGTTTCATTCAGGGAGCATATTTATGAGAACTGGTTCATGAAAGAAGGGTTTTCTTCATTCGATAGGGTTGAAAAAGTATTAGGTCCTTTATTTTCGCCAAAGAATGAATTTATCTTGCCTTTGGACTGGATTTGGGGAGAGCAGGAATTTGATGAAACGCAGCTTACAGAGGTAATAGAGGAAGAAGTGCAAGAGGAAAGCATTACCCATCAGAGGGTAACGAACTGGGATTCTGTCATCAATGCCTGGAGCTATGTGTTTCAATATTTGCAGACATACGGAGAGTTTTCACTGGCTGATTTAACGACATTGCCGCTTGAAGTACAGGATTTATGGTTTGAAGAATCAGAAACGATTGATTTATGGATGATGTTTGATAAAAAGCCGCTGAAGGTCCAGGTACTGCAGCGGAAAGAAGAGACGTTAAGTGATGAACGGGAGATTCTCCTCTATAAACTGATGCAGGAATATCCGCAGTTCCAGGTGTTTGAAGGCTTGAAAATATATACTGAGTTTGATCATCGGGCGGAACCCTTCCTCTGGTATCAAATGAAAATCACTCCCTTTAAAATTTGTGTGCAGGAGGAGAAATGATGAGTGCAGAAAGTCTAAAAAAAGCATCAGCGGTTTATTTTACGCTTTTAAAAGATAAGGTCATCGACGAAAACAGCGAGTACTTTCAGGCGTATTTCGATCCTGATGTAAGACAGACGGTTCTCTTATTGGCAGACGAATCCGGCACCTTTATCATTGAATCGCCAAAACGGATTCAGCTCGTCGTGCAGCCGACCGGCTCTGTATTTGCTACAAATTTTACTCATATGAAAGATCGGCATAAGCAGATTGAAACGAAGAAACACTTTCACCTGATGAGCGTAGTCATTATGGCATTCCTGGCAAGCATCGACCGCAGCCAGGCGGCGAAAATCCGTACGAAACGCGAAGGGATTAGCTTCTATACCCTGGAACGGCAAGTCAATGATGTTATCATGAATTGGGATAGCATTCTTAAAGCAAAACCGGATTTCGGAGCAGATGAAAAAATTGATATGAAGGACGTTGTGACTACATGGAAATACATGGAGGTCGACACGGATGATTATGGATCTAAGAAAGCCAATCGCAGGACGCGTATCGGTTTGATAGCAAGCAGCATGCGTCTTTTGGAGACAGAAGGACTTATCGTCATTCTCGATCGGGAGGATATTCCAAAGGCGATTCCTAAACAGGAATTATTTGAGCGGATTGAATATCTGTATCATGATTATGACCGTTATGAAATGTTCAAGGAACTAATGAAGGCAGAGGAGGAGCAGCATGCCGAAAATCCATCGAATTAGAATTGCCGGCCTGAAATATGATGGCATGCAAAAGCAATACAAGGATACAACATTTAACTTCCATAATGAGGAGACCTCCACAAACGGCCTTATTTCCATGATGAATGGAGGCGGGAAAGGGGTGTTCCTGCAGACCATCTTCCAGATTCTCAAGCCGGGCACGTCTTGGGGAAAGCAGAACAACCGCTATTATCAGCAATTCTTTTTTAATAATAAAGAGCAATTCATTCCTTATACCTTTCATGTTCTCATTCAATGGGAACTCGACGGGGCTGACCGCAGGCATTTGGTGACGGGCGGAATGTTTTCAGCAGAACAGCGGATTTCCATGAACGAAGAAGGCGGAGAAAGCAAAACGCTTGAACAGGAAGCGAAAATTGTCCCGAATATTGCGTTTTATACAAGGGAGTTTGAACGGAAAGAAGAAGCATCACTTGAACATATTCCGCTCTATGAAGATGGTGAACTGGCTGATACGGATGGCCTGAAGGATTATTTAAAATGGAATGGCTATGATGTCTACCGTGATACAAAGAAGCACTACCGCATTCTTGATACATACGGCATTAACCGCAAAGACTGGGATATTATGAAAGACATTAACAAGGATGAGGGAGGCGTAGGAAAATTTTTTGAAGGTGCTGAAGATGATCACTCCCTGTTCCAAAAGCGGATTATTCCTACAGTCAGCCAGGTTCTGCACCGGACTGAGCATCAGAAGAACGATCTGGTGGAGATTTTTAAGAGTCAGGCAAGCATTGCAAAGGACCTGCCTGTTTTGCTGAAAAGAGAGCAGGCTCATAAAGAGTTCCTGGAAGATATTCTTCCATTTGAAGAGAGTCTGGCAAAGGGCATCGAGCATAAAGAAATTGTTGAGGACAGCATTAAGGTCGGGAGACAGCTGCTTGGTGCTTTAGAGCATTTGAAGAAAACGGAAGAAGAAACACTCATTGAGCTGGAAAATGAAAACGATAAATTAATGGGCAAGCAAGTGGAACTGCGTTTTCAGAAAGATAACCTTGAGTACGCAAAAGCTCACAGGGAAGTGCTGGATTGGGAGAAGAAACTAGGGGAAGAGCAGAAGAAGCATAGCATTCTGCAGGAAACGGTGAAAGAAAAGCAGGAGAGAAAAGATGAGCTGGCTTTTCAGCTGTTATTGAAAGAATGGCATGAAGGGGAACAGAGCATTCGCGCGCATTCCCAGCAGATTGTGAAGCTTGAGCAAAACAGCGGCCTAGAGCAAGTGAATCAAAGAATGGATGAAATCAAAAAAGAAGCGGCTCAGCAGTGGGAAAAATCCTCCGCGGCTATTAGGGAAGCCGTTCAGCATTATGCCGGATATCAGAAATTTTTAAAGAAAAAAGCAAACGATCTGTCTAAGCAGGATAAACAAAAGACCCAGAAGATTGCCCAGCTTCGTACGGAAATTGATTTTCTTTATACCCAAATTCATGAATTTGAATCAAAAGAAGAACAGCTTATCAAAGAATTCGGTGATCGCTTAACCTATGATTTAAAGGGCTTTATCGAAAATCTTAACAAACAGATAGAAACCAAAAAATCTGCTCTCGAAGATTTGCAGGCAAAAGAGAAACAATCCAATGATAAGCAGAACCAGCTTGCATCTTCACATGGAACGCTCGCTCAATCCATTCAGTTTTCTGAAGAAAAGTGTGAAGAGTTTAAGATGAAAAGTGAAGAGCAGCAGCGAAAAGAAGGGAAGCTGTACGATAAGCTGCAAGGTGTGCTGGATGATGTCACAGCACAGTTTACGAATGCTCTTTTATCCAAATATGCCCTGCAGGTGGAAGAGCTGCTCGTTCAAAATCGTGAGCAAGGGGAAGACATTAAAAAAGTGCTCTGGGAAAGGCAGCTGGATTATGCTTTGAATGATGAGCATTTCTGGATTGCGAATAATGATGTGAAGGAACTAAAGGAATGGATTGATGAGAAAACAGGGATAGATGTGTTTTACGGCTCACAATTTCTCCAATCCTTAAAACCGGATGAAATCGCGAGCCACATACTTTCTCATCCTCTCCTGCCCTATGGCTTAGTGGTAAGCAGGCCGCAATGGGAAAAAATGAATAAGCAGGTCCTTGCCGGAAGAATGTTTAAGAACCCGGTTCCGATTTTTATGCGGGAAGACATGACGGGCGAAAATCCGCAGTATTCCTTTGTGATGATCACCGGTACGGAGAAGGAACTGCTGACAGATAAAAGTCAGTTCATGAACTGGAAAATTAAGATTGCCAAACAAATAGAAGAAAAGAAAGATACACTTCTAGAAATTGAAAAAACGGAGAGCTCTCTCCGCCGTATTTTAAAAGAAATCGACCGTTTCCTTTCCAATGACCTTGCCGGTGATATCGAAAGAGCGCTGCTTCAGGAAAAGGAAGCCATGCTTTCCAAGAAAACGGAATTGCAGGCCATCATCGTGCAGGAGGAAAAAGAAAAAGAACGGCAGCGGGAACTTAGAGAACAGCTGGAAAAGACGAAGGTAAAGATTGAGAAGCTATTAAAAGATGTGGAAACATTAGAGAACTTTAAACATGAAAAGTCGCTGCATCAGGAAAATAAACGGGTAAAGCAGGAAAAAGAGAAACAAAAGGAAGCTTTCGAAAGTGTACAGAATGAGCTTGCAAACGAGCATCAGACCATCGCTGAACTGCAGGAAGAGTGGAGCCAAACGTACTTGGAATGGAAGCTATCAGCGGAGCAAAATATTAAGGAGATTAGCTTTTTTATAGATGGTGCTGTTTTTCCAGCCGCTGAGAAAGCAGAAGCCTCTGAAGAGGTCCCGCGATTATCATCTCATATGCTGGAAGAAACCATTGGAAGCATTGAGGAGCTTAAACAGCTGCAAAAATCAAAAGAAGTACAAGCCAGTGAATTGCTGGCGATCCAGGCGACAAAAGAATCGGAGCAAAAACAGCAAAAGAAGCTCGAGAAAAAACTTCATGCTCTTAACGTAGAGTGGAAGGATGCGTCTGTACCGGATGAACCAATGAGTATTTTGGAAAAGATGGTTCAGACAGCTGCAAAGGAAACAAAGGCAGCAGAGAAAGAAGAGCGAGAGCAGGGAACAGCTGTAACAGTTGCTGATACGTCTTTAAAGCATGCGAAGGCGCAGCGTGATAAGACTGTTAAAAAGGTGGCCAAGCATGATAAACATCCTGAAGAATGGGAAGAACTTGATCTGGAAGTGAAGACGATTGAAATTACTGACCAGACCAAACAGACGAATGCAGAAATAAAGAAAACGGAAGAGCGCAAAAAAGAGACGGAGCAAAACATTGCTGAGTTTGAAAACAATCAATTGCATCTATCCGTAATCCTTAAAGAGGAAGCAGCAGCTTTTACGGATGAAGATATTGAAAAAATAAAGAGCCAGGGAAAGCAAAGCATCATTTCCTGGAGTGAAAAACATCAGGGTATCCAGGATGAAGGCCAGGAGAAGCACGCAAAAATTGAACAAT
This sequence comes from Bacillus sp. NTK034, assembly GCF_017303275.1. Classification (GTDB taxonomy): domain Bacteria; phylum Bacillota; class Bacilli; order Bacillales; family Cytobacillaceae; genus Cytobacillus. Next base: position 867,806 of record NZ_JAFKOJ010000001.1, read on the forward strand.
CCCTGCGCAATTTAAAACTCAATATTGAAGGAAAGGATTGGGAAATCCGCTTTAAGAATGAAGTTTTAACTACGCTTGATCATATGGATACCAGGCATTATGCGCATATTCAAAGTGTGGTCCAAAACATGAAGCGCTTTTCACAGAGCGGCTTAGAGCAGCTGGAACGAGATAAAGAACGGGCAGAAAAAGCGCAGAACTTCTGGGCCAGCCGTGCGAGCATGAAGGTAATGAGCATTTCAGAAGCGATTCGCTCGATGATTGCGAAAATGAAGCTGAAGAATGAACGGGGTTCTTTCCCGCTCGTTCAGCTCAAAGAAGACATCCTTCCTAAAAAAGCGGAAGATATTGAACCTTTACTGAAACAGCATTTCGTTTCGGCCATTAACAAAATTACGAAACGATTCGAGATGATTGATGACAATAGTCTGGAGCAGGATCAGGAAATCAAACAGCTCATCAGTGATGAGCAGATTTTATTTGTCTCCCTCAGGAATCGTTACCCGGAGCTGCTGGTATATAATATGCGTACTGATAATGCATTCATGTACGGAAAACCGCAGCGAGAGCATTATTCAACCTGGCAGACGATCAACCAGGGTTCAAAGACTAAATCCGATGGCAGCGGCGGTCAAAAGCTATCTGCCCGCATGGTCATGATGATGATGCTTCTTTCGGTCAAGAGTGAAACCGATCAAAGCTGGGTCCCGTTAGTCTGTGATAATCCGTTCGGACAAGCTGCTTCTGCCCATGTACTTGACCCGATTTTCGCAGTAGCAGATAAGCTGAAGTTCCAACTCATCGTCGTTACTCCTCCTGAGTTGGTGAAAACAGAGATCAGCCAGAGATTCGATGCGTATTATAAATTGGACTTCATCCGGGAAAAAGGGAAAGAGATTGTATCGGATACGATTATTCCGGCATTCCGGATTTATCAAGGGGAGGAAGCTGTTCATTAGATTAAAAGAATTAAAGTGTTGCCATTTTGCAAAAACTATGCAATACTTGGTTGAAAATATAAAATTTTATACAAATTCTTATCCAGAGAGGTGGAGGGACTGGCCCTGCGAAGCCTCAGCAACCCCTGATTATGTCAGGAAGGTGCTAATTCCAACAGAGTTGATGCTCTGGGAGATAAGAGGTCGTTTTGATAAGTAAAGGCCTCTTATAATGAGAGGCCTTTTTTTGATGCTCTTTTATGATTTGATAACGAATAAAGAGGAGGAATGGCAAAATGGAAAACGGTGTTATACAGGTACCGGAAGCATATTCGAGGATATTGCAGGATTCTGATGTGCTCGGCTTCGGGCAGTCATGTGATCGAAAAACAGGATTTTTACTGAAGGGGCTGGCTGCCTCAAAACCAGGAGGAAGCTTTTTGGAGCTGGGAACAGGAACGGGAGCGTCTGCTTCCTGGATCATTGATGGGATGGATGAAGGCAGTAAGCTTACAACCGTTGATATAGATTCTAGTGTGCAATCGATCGCGAGAAAGTACCTCGGGAATGACAGCAGAATCACATTTTGCTGTGAGGACGGAGCAGCTTTTATACAAAACCTGTCAGAAGGCTTCGATTTTATTTTTGCAGATACATGGCCGGGGAAATTCGAGCTACTGGACAAAACCCTGGATCATTTGAATATCGGCGGTTTTTATGTGATTCATGATGTGTTTCCGCAGCAGAAATTGCCTGAGGAATTTAGGATAAAAGCCACTAAACTTCTTAAAACTCTGCAGGACAGACCTGACCTGGACATAACAGAATTGGATTGGTCTACCGGGCTGATACTTGCAGTGAAGACAGCGGTTTGATAGATGAAATTATTTACTGAAAATGAGGGGGATAGTTCCATGCATAGCGTTAGAAGTCAGGTTGAACATGTATTGAATGAAGGTGAAAACATTATTGAATGTTTAAGCTGTTCATTAGTTGCCCATTACTGTTTAACTCCGCACGCAGGCTTCTTTGCGGCAACGAACAAAAGACTGCTATTCATTGGAATCCCGGTATCAGAAACAAATAAGGAAATAATTGAAGAATTTGCGTATAACCAAATTACTTCCATTGAAGAAAAAAGGGGAATCACCGGGAAGCATATTCATATGTACTATAAGCAGGACTTGTATAAATTCCAGCAAATCCAGGGGATGAATTTGTTTGATTTTATGGTGGCTGTTAAGGAAAAGATATGCATGTTTACCGCTTCACCAAAAGAGCGTTATCCTGTTTGATAAACGCTCTTTTAGTTGAATATATGACTTAGTCTAAAAGATAACCTTTCCATGCTTTAGCGATTAACTGGACTCCTCTCTCAATCTCGTCCATCGATGGTGCGCCATATCCAAACATCACATGATTATTTGGCTTGTGAAGCTGATACATAGGCGAAACAGCATCGATTTCAACTCCCGCCGACTTTGCCAGAGCAATTGCTTTAGGTTCATTCAATCCATCTGGTAATGTCACGATGATATGCAAGCCCGCTGTATCTCCAATTATGTCAAAGTGTTCTCCTAAATGCTTTGACAGGCTATCTATTAAACAGCTCCTTTTAGCTCTATATAAAGTTCTCATTTTTGCTATATGAGATGAATAAAGTCCTTCTTCCATAAATTTTGCAGCAGCTCGCTGATCGATTCTTGAAACAGTCGACTTTTGATAAGCATTAAATTTTTCGAAGTTCTGCTGCAGTGCTGCTGGCATAATCAGATAGCTGATCCGAAGTGATGGCAACAGTGTTTTTGAAAAGGTGCCGAAATACAGTACCCGCCCGGTGGAATCCATATGTGATAATGCTGGGATTGGTGCCCCTTTGTAGCGAAATTCAGAATCATAGTCATCCTCGATAATGAAAGCATCCTGATTAATTGCCCATTTCAACAGTTCAACCCTTCTGGCAATAGACATAATTGTACCAGTAGGGTATTGATGAGCAGGTGTCGTATACAATAATTTTATTGGCTCATTAGGCACACAGCATCCTTCCTCATCCACAGAAATCGAATAACAAGGCAGCTGTAATTGATCAAAAACAGATCTTGCCCGACTAAAACCTGGATCTTCTATTCCGATGGCTCTCCGTTTAAAAAACAAACAGACATTTAGCAGCAGCTGCTGAAACCCGCTGAAAATATACACTTGCTCCGGCTGGCAGGCCAGCCCTCTAGCTTGCTGTAAGTATAGTGCAATTTGAACACGCAAAGAATATTCGCCCTGCCACGGTGCATTGCTGGCATTAGATTCATTAAGCTCTTTTCTGTATAATCGGTTCCAATGTTTATAGGGGAAGGCAGAGGCATCAATTTGCCCATTTTTAAAATTTATGAGGAACTCATTCTGAATTCTTTTCTCCAAGTCCATTGTATTAATCTGATTAAAGTGCATTTCACCCTGAATTTCAGAAACAAAATAGCCTTTGCGTTCTGCTGAATAACAGTAGCCTTCACTCTGCAATTGTTCATAAGCCATCTGAACAGTTATGATGCTTACGTTTAATTGTTCAGCCAGCCGCCGCTTTGCAGGAAGTCTTGCATGAGCTGACAATTTATTATCTAAAATCGCCAGCCGAATTTGTTCATAAATTTCTTTGTACTTTATTCCATTTTCCGAAAGCAGAATTTGAATTTCCATCGAATCATTCCCTGGTATTATATTAAAATTCATTTTTGGTTATTTTTATCATACCAGAATTCGGCTTTAATAGATTCAAGGAGAGTGATAGCATGCAAAAATTAGAAAACAATGTTGTGCAGTTAATTCCCATGGAGCTTGAGCATGTTGACGTAATTTATGAAGCAGCTCAGGATAAACGCATATGGGAGCATATGTCTGTTGATTTAACAGAGAAAAGCAGGGTCATTCATTATGTCAAAGATGCCATACAAAAACGGGAGAGAGGCACCGATTTTGCTTTTGTCATTGTCCATAAAAAATCAGGGAAAATCATTGGCGCTACCTGGTTTCTTGATATTTCAGCCCAGCATAAACATCTTGAAATCGGCTCCACTTGGATGAGCCCTATTTATTGGCGCACGGATCTTAATACAAACTGTAAATATTTATTATTAAAATACTGTTTTGAAGAACTGTCACTTAATCGCGTCCAAATCAAAACCGGACATGAAAATGTCCGCTCACAGAAAGCGATAGAACGAATCGGTGCGGTAAAAGAGGGCGTTCTTCGAAATCATATGATACGAAAAGAGGGGACTATTCGTCATACTGTCCTGTATAGTGTCATAAAGGAAGATTGGGTAAAGGTAAAAAGACATTTTCAGGAGCACTTGCTTTTATAGTTTTTGTGGAGCATCTCTTGCAAGAGGTTTATAATGAATAAATAAAACTGCTGGAAGGGTGTGGATTCAAGTGAATGCCGCTTCTTTTTTTCCTGACAACATCAAATTAGCACTTCAGAATAATCCCCCTGGGGAGTGGATTCCGGAGATTCCAGATGAGTGTATACGCCTGCATTGCGGCTATCCAGCTCCTTCCCTTATGCCTGATGAAGAGGTAAAGGCAGCTGTTAACAGTCTATTAGAGGAAGAGCATGATTTGCCGCTCCATTATATAGGAAGTCCCAAAATAATAAAACTCAAGGAACAGGTTTTAATGAGATTGAAAGAGCGGGGAATATCTGTTGCTGAAAAAGAGCTTTTGATCACTTCGGGTGCATGCCAGGCGATCGATTTGATTGCCCGCATTCTCCTTGATGAGGAGTCAATCGTGGCAATAGAATCTCCTACTTATATGGAGGCTTTAGAAATTTTCCAAAACTACACAAAACATACAATTAGTATTCCTGTAGACAAGCACGGACTTCAAACAGATGTATTGGAAGAGATTCTAGAGGAAAGAAAGCAAAAAGGGCTCGCTCTGCCTCGTTTTCTTTATACGATCCCAACCTTTCAAAATCCTACAGGCACGACAATGACAGAAGAGCGCCGGCAGCATGTATTGGAGCTTGCCAATAAGTATAATTTCCTAATAGTTGAGGATGATGCTTATGGGGAATTATCATTTAATAAAAGTCTCCCCACTCTTAAAGCAATGGATCAAAGCTCCCGGGTTCTGCATGTCGGTTCGTTATCCAAGATAGTGGCCCCCGGCATGCGTATAGGATGGATAGCGGGAGCAAGTGAAATCATCCATGCATGCGCCTGGTTTAAAAAAGATCTGAACCATCCGTTTGCTCAATCTGCCATGGCTGTTTATTTGGCAAACACGGATTTTAATAATAAACTAGTAACCTTGAGAGATACATACCGGTCCAAATGCAATGTTCTGATCTCAGCATTGGAACAGTACTTTCCTGATTCAGCTTCCTGGTATGTGCCTGAAGGGGGTTATTTCGTGTGGATGAAGATTCCCGGTGCCGATACATCGGAACTGCTGACACTTGCCCTTGCAGAGGGGGTATCTTTTATTCCTGGCAAGTACTTTTTCAAAGATCAGGGAGCCGGAACTGAATTTCTGCGCCTTTCCTTCAGTTATGCGGATGAGAAGGAAATAACAGAGGGGATTCGCAGGCTGGGAAAAGTCGCAGAGGCCTATCTTTAAATGTATTTCTATGGAACTTTTAAAAATGAAGAGGAATAAAGGAAACAAAGGCCTAATTTTCTTGGTTTTGTAAGCCAGAAATTAGGCTTTTTCTTTAAATGCCGAATAGTGATAGATATAAATAAATTAAAGTCTTACATGAACCTCAGAACCGTCCTTAGCTTTGACATCTACTATCACGATCCCCTTTTGATTTTTCAGTTCCTTGACAATAGGCTTGAGCGCTTCTTTATCTATTAATGGAAAGGTAAAGTCCAGTTCTTTTCTTTCGAAGTGCTCTTTTGTCCATTTGTTTACATTTTGATGAAACATTTTCGAACAAAAAATTGAAATGGCAATGTTTAAAATTGCACATGGAATTGGGATGGTTAACCGAACGTCTTTTGCTTTCACTTTTACTTGCAGCATAGGCATTCACTAATCGATGATGACAGAAACGGTATCCCCGTTTGCCGATTTAATATCAACAATTTGGCCATCTAATTCGTTTTCGATTGCTTCTATAATAAGGCTTATGTCTATATCTTTAACGTATTTTTCTGATTGGGGGATACTAGCTGCGATGCTGTGTCCAGCCATTAATACTGCCTTGACAAGTTTTATTGGCAAATTGACCGTAACGTTATCATCTTCGGCGGATACAACACGAATTTTTAAAGTTTTATCTAAATATTTAGCCGTTTTCACTGCCAGCTTATTACCCGTTTCTTCTTTCTCTTTTAATACCTGGATCAGTTCTGATCCCTTATCGGCATCAATTTTCCCTTCTTGAACCATCGTTAGCACTCTTGAAATTTCCTCTTTCATGATAACTTCCTCCCTATTCCTCTTTTAAAAGCTTTATGGCTTCTTCTGGTGTGATCTCGCCATTTTCCAACATGGTGACAATTTTTTTCTCGTCTGCTTCATTCTTCTTTTTCTGCACATATCCGAGGGATGAAATGATGTCTGTTAGCTTGCCTCGTACCGTAGGATACGAAATACCCAGTTCCTTTTCAACTTCTTTGATATTTCCTCTGCATGTTAAGAATACTTCCACAAAATGAAGCTGATCCTTTGATAATGATGCCAGCTTAGATAATTCAAACTCATTTTCAATGGTCGTGTGACAATGAGAGCACTGCAGCTTCGTAATTTTCAATGTTTTACTGCAGACAGGACAATCAGTTATTAATTTATAAGCCATAATGAAAATCCTTCCTTTTATTTGACTTGATTATATAACAATGAATCAAAAAAATAAATAATTATAATTAAAAATATTAATAATTTTAATTGGGTATTTAATTTTATTGATTGTTAGGCGGTGGTGCAGATGTTTTGTGAAAAGAGCCTAATAAAGGGAAAATAAAATATTAATAGAAAATAATCAGTGATGTATTTAAATATTTTTCGTGCTGAAGGAGTGATTTTCAATGCATTTTCGAAAAGCTAATGAAGAAGATTTACAAGCTATTGTCCGCTTGCTTGCCGATGATGAATTAGGAGCAAAGCGTGAGAGGTATGAAGAACCTCTGCCGGATTGTTATTATAAAGCATTTAAGGCAATAGAAGTACAGTCGGGAAATCAGATCATTTTAGCTGTAGACGGTCAGTCGGTGATTGGCTGCCTTCAGTTAACAATCATTCCTGGTTTAGCGCGACAAGGGATGAAACGTGCACAAATTGAAGGTGTGCGTGTTGATCAGCGCCACCGTGGTAAAAGGGTAGGAGAAGCCTTGTTTAAAGAAGCGATTGCAATAGCGAAGTCTGAGGGGTGTGGCCTTGTCCAATTGACAACAGACAAGCAGCGTGATGATGCACATCGTTTTTATAATAGGCTGGGGTTTTTTGCGAGTCATGAAGGGATGAAATTAATTTTTTAATTTGATAGCTTTATTAAACTGGCGTGATTTTTGGACCAGCTAGAATACCAGTTTAATACTGAATAATAATAATGAAGGAAGGCTGAATAATTTTTCGTTAAATGGAAATTATATAGTTGAATTCAAAAAGGAGGAATGATGTGGAAACAAGCATGAGTGTTGAAGAAGTATTGACCGGGATCTCAGAACTGTTGGAAAAAGAAGGGCAGCCGCCCCGAAAGAAGCAAGTAAAAAAATCAAATCCAGAGCTAATGAAAAATGCATTGTATTATTTTCCGAGCTGGGAAAATGCAGTAGAGCAGTCTATGGGATCTTAACCTCAAGGTGTACATAAGATATCTGCTTTTTAAAATTGGAGTTCTTCGTAAGTGTTTTTCCAATTTAAAAGGTAATGATGAAACCACAGAAGATGCCTTCCTGATGGGAAAGTGCTGACATCTTCTGTGGTTTTATTAATTGGAGGAATGTTTCGCAAAGATTAGAAAGTCACATGGGCGGGTTAAAAAGCCCGGTCACCATTAAAGATCGAATTTTTTACAATAACATAATCAACATGACGGATGGCATCCAGCTTGTTGCCGCCAGCGTAAGAAATGGAGGACTGGAGATCCTGCTCCATTTCTTTTAGCGTATCTGCTAATGATCCTTTGTGCTCTACTAAAATTCTTTTGCCTTCAACATTTTTCTTTTCGCCTTTTTGAAATTCAGAGGCTGAGCCGAAGTATTCTTTATAGAGCTTTCCGTCTTTCTCATTCTCAATGGTTTTACCAGGTGACTCCTCATGTCCTGCAAACAAGGAACCAATCATCACCATGGTTGCACCAAATCGAATTGATTTAGCAATGTCACCATGGGTGCGAAGACCTCCATCTGCAATGATCGGTTTGCTTGCTGCCTTTGCACACCAGCGAAGTGCAGCTAATTGCCAGCCGCCCGTTCCGAATCCTGTCTTGATTTTTGTGATGCAAACCTTGCCAGGCCCAATACCAACTTTTGTGGCATCAGCACCAGCATTCTCTAATTCTCTGACTGCTTCCGGAGTTCCGACATTGCCGGCAATCACAAAGCTTTGAGGAAGGTTTTTCTTAATATGCTGAATCATTTGGATGACAGCATTGGAATGGCCATGAGCAATATCAATAGTAATGTATTCCGGTGACAGCTCTTCATCAGCTATTTGCTGTATAAACTCATACTCGCCTTCTTTGACGCCAACACTGATCGAAGAGTATAATCCGCGTGCCTTCATATCTTTCATAAAAGATATTCGCTTCTCTGGTTCGAATCGATGCATGATATAGAAATACCCGTTCTCTGCTAAATATATGGCAATTTTCTCATCTACAATCGTCTGCATGTTGGCAGGCACCACTGGCAGTTTAAAAGCACGGTCCCCCAGGAAGACCGTTGTATCACATTCAGATCGGCTATTGACGATACTTTTTGCGGGAATTAATTGAATATCTTCATAATCGAATACATTTTCCATTGTAATCCTCCTATTGAACGAAGCTGAATACGTACGGCCATTGCAAGGATAGGTTTTTCAGTTTCAGTCGATCTTATACAGGCTGGCAGGGAAGCATCATTAAAAAAGAGCTTAGAAAATTCCTAAGCTCAATGGATAATAGGGGGTCGAATTGTGAGGGTTCGACCACTTTAATTTTATACAATTCTGTTTATTATTTCAACTTATTAAAGTAAAAACGCATAAAAGTGATAATGCAATAAAAACTTTCCCTCTTACTAACATGAATTATAAGACAATTATCGCTTTGGCTATTCCCCCAGTATTTCAACTATAGGGGCCTTGAGATAGCGATAGCAGGACAGATGAGGATCCTTCATACATTGCTGCAGGAGCAGTAGGCATTTTTAATTATGTTAAAACATCCCATTCTCATTAGGCGATTCATCTGGTATGGGCTGTCCTACATCCCACAGTTCAGCAATCTTGCCGTTTTGAAACCGAAAGATATGTACTACTGCTCCACCGAGGTCCTCGGGGTTTTGCTTCACGTGGGAATGAACGGCAACGGTTTCATTTTCATGGATTGCGAGTTTGACTTCAAGTAATTTGCTGGGGTTTTGCGCTGCATTCTCTTCCATCGCGTGCATGAGAGATTCTGCATCGCCACGGAAATAGGGATTATGGTGGGAAAAATCTGGGCTGATGTAACGCTTGTAGGCTTCACGGACCTGGCCTGATGCTACCAGCTGCAGAAAAGAAACAGCTTTTTCTTTCAGTGATAGGTTTGACGTTGATTGCTGCTCTGTACTCATTTGTATCATCCTCTCATCTCATTAATGAATTTAATTGAAGTATAAGTTATAGATATCCTAATGACAATATGTTGCGATAAGGAGAATCTCGATTCGTTAACTTATTTTAATTTAGAGTGAGCACTTTATTAATTTGTGATATATTTTAGAAAAAAGTTATAAAGGAGGCAGTTAGCTTGAGTATCCATTTTGAAGTGAAAAGATCCATTCAGGTATCTGCACAAAATGCCTACAAAGCTTTAATCGATCTTGATTCGGCAAAGGACTGGATGAATGGTCTAGTTGGAATAGAGCGGGAGGAGAGCGGGCCATTAAAAGTGGGGAGTCAGTGGAAAGAGACAAGGAAAATGTTTGGAAAAGAAGCTGCTGAACATTTTGAAGTTGTCGAACTCGATGAGCCCAATAAAATTGTACTGCGCTGTGATGGAACCAAAGGAACAACAGGCAAAGGAGAATTTTTATTTACATACATAATCGTTTCAGCAGATGATGCTTCAGAAGTTACTTTACTTGGTGAGATTAAGGGACTCACAGGCTTTTCAAAATTGTTTGGAAAGATGATGGCTGGAGCCTTTAAGAAAGCCTGTGCGAAAGATTTGGATGCTTTAATAAACTATTTAGAAAAGTGAAAATTAAAAGGAGCAGTATGTTATGTCAATCATTGATAAATTAAAGCTTAATAAATATAATAATTTGGCTGTGCTCAACCAGCCAATTGACTTTGCTGTATTTAATGAATACAAAACCACTTTATCAGGTGAGCATGATGCAATCTTCATCTTTGTTGAAACCATTGATGAAATGACAGAGTTTACCCGAAAAGTGATCGATGAGGAGCAGCTGCTCGAAAAAGGATATTTATTTTTCGCTTATCCTAAAAAAGGAAATAAACGGTATGATACATACGTTCATAGGGATGATATTTTTCCGGCGATGAAAGTGGGAGAAGATGGGTATGTGGAAAATAGCGATGTGAAATTCTCGCGGATGGTGAGCATGGATGATGTCTTTACTGTTGTTGGATTAAAGCGTGAAAAGAAGAAGGAGAAAAAATCATCCGCTCCTAGTCAATGTGTGGCTGATTATGAAAATAACGTGAATGATATTGAAGAGATCTTAGCAGATCATCCAAATGAATTGAAATTTTATCAGGAACTAACCCCAGGTTACCAAAAGGATTGGGCCCGCTACATCTTTTCTGTTAAACAGCAGAAAACCCGTGAGAAACGCGAAGCACAAATGGTCGATATTTTATCACAAGGGTATAAATCGGCAGATTTGTTTAGGCAGAAGAAGAAATAATATGGTTCCTGCCCCAGGTTACTTTAGTAATTAGGGGACAGGAACTTCTTTAAACTATAAAAATATTTAATTCACCTATAATTACTTTTAGTTTATCATCAGAAGTAAATTTGTATGCATACCCATAGCAGATCGTTTCATTGCCCGTATGTTCACGTTTTGGGAATTCCCGGAGAGCTGTGCTATGTGAATTTAATGCTGGATTTGATGCGGTTAAAAAAAGACATCTGTCTATGCAGTAATTTTTTTTTACAGCATGGATAGCATGTCTTGATTCTATGAAAAATGAGAGATATTTTAATTTGAGGTATATAAATTTAGAGTTAAGAAAAAAAGGAGCGGATCACAATGGCACTTAACAAAATTACTCCAAAGGAATTATATGAAAAAATGAAGCAAGAGAATGTCACCTTATTAGACGTACGTGCAGAGGAAAAATACAAAGCGTATCATTTAGATGGTTCTAATATCGAAAGCTAAAAATATACCAAAAACACACATCTTAAATCACACTTTTGAAGCTGAAACTGATTCATTGCCAAAGGGGAAAGAAATAATTGTAGCCTGCACAACAGGGAATTCCGCGGCAAGGTGTGCAGCCATCCTTTCTGAAAAAGAATTTAATGCTACTGTTTTAGAGGGTGGGATTACTGCCTGGAAGTAGTTTATAAAAACGAAATAAATGTTAAAAGCTATTGACTTAAAATAAATTCAGGTGCTATAGTCTATTTAAATTCAAAAAATTCCGGCGATTACTGCGGGAAGTTACAGCCTAGAGGTGTGTTTTGTGGTTAGATTAAAGGATATTGCGGAGTATGTTGGTGTTTCTATTTCTACTGTTTCCAGAGTTATTCAGAATGACCAGACTAGGAATGTTAACCAGGAAACGAGAAATAAAATCTGGCAGGCTGTCAAGGAGCTGGGGTATACACCCAATCAGCATGCAAGAAATCTGGTTAGCAACAGACAGAATAAAAGTGATGCCAGGACAATGAAAATTGGCTGGGTTGCCAATCCTACACAGGCTGAAATAAATCCATATTTTTCCAATATCTATACAGGTATTCGTGATACTTTAACAGAAAATGATTATACATTAATAAGTATCACTAAGGATGAGATTGAAAATGAAGCACTTCTTCTCAAGACCATTCATGATCTCGGGATTGAAGGACTTCTGCTGATCGACAGTATTGATGAGAGCCTAATTGATTACATACAGCAAACGATTCCTGTTGTGGGGCTTGACTTCTACTATTCCGATAAAGATATTGCGATTATAGATTATAACCGTGTGGCCGCATTGGAAAAAGTTGTACAGCATTTAGTGAATCAGGGTCATCGTGATATTGGGTTTATCGGCGGGGGAATTAATGAAGCTTACCAGGACTTAAATGAAGAATTACGATTTAAAGGTTATCAATCTGCTATGAAAGATGCAGACCTTTCTATTCGAGATGAATGGGTTATCAATACCAGATGGAAAATGGAAAACAGTTATGAGGGAATGAACCAGCTCATTAAAAGCAGTTCGGGAGATTTGCCGACAGCTATGGTTTGTGCAAGTGATTTAATGGCTCTGGCTGCAATGAGAGCAGTTATAGAAAATCAGCTGAGAATTCCAGAAGATATTGCATTCTTTGGAGTGGATAATATTGAAATGGGGAAATATTCATCACCGCCGCTTTCAACAGTAGAAATCCCCAAATATGAAATGGGAAAAATGGCCGCGAAAACGATTATGGAAATGGTAGAGGAAAAAGTGGTTTTGCCAATCAAAATTATTTTACCATTTGATTTAGTTATTCGTGAATCATCTTCTAAAAAACGGACCTAAGCGGTTCTTTTTTTGAAAACGTTTGGAAAACGTTTGGATAAATTACGGAAATTTTCCGGGGTTTATACGGCTAAATAGAGAGGAGAAATATACATGAAGACAATGACAGCGATCCTTATAGGAGCTGGAGACAGAGGGGCGAGAGCATATGCACCATATGCTCTGGATTATCCGCATGAATTAAAAATTATTGCTGTTGCAGAACCGAATAAGGAAAGGAGAGGGAGAATACAGCAAGAACATCAAATTCCAAATGAAAATTGCTATGAATCATGGGAAGAGATCTCACAGCTGGACAAACAAATTGCTGATATTGCCATTATCTGTACACTGGATAGAAACCACTTCAAAGTGACCATGAGAGCTTTAGAGCAAGGGTATCATGTCCTCCTGGAAAAACCAATGTCACCTGACCCCTTAGAATGTATATTAATGGAACAGCAAGCCAAAACATATAACCGTCAGCTGACCATCTGCCATGTGCTCAGGTATACCGATTTTTGGAAAGCAATAAAAAAGGTAATTTCCCAAGGGGAGATCGGTGATGTTGTATCTCTTCAATTAAATGAAAATGTTGAAGTTATGCATATGTCACACAGCTTTGTAAGAGGCAATTGGAAAAACAAAGAAAAATCAAGTCCAATGATTCTCCAAAAGTCCTGTCATGACATGGATATCATTTCATATGTACTCGGAAAACCATGTAAAAGACTAAGTTCGTATGGATCCCTGATGCATTTTAAAGCAGAAAATGCCCCGGAAGGAGGCCCGCTGCGATGCTTGGATGGATGTCCTGCCGAGCTTGAGTGTCCATTCCATGCAGGACGGTATTACCTCGGTGAAGGAAGAGGCTGGGCAAAAAAATTTACAGAAGATTATACCAATGAAGGCATAATTGAAGCCTTGAATAGAACGCCTTATGGAAAGTGTGTATATCGTTCAGATAATAATGTCGTCGACCATCAGGTTGTCAATATGGAATTTGAGGGAGGAGCAACCGCTGCCTTCAGCATGTGCGGTTTTACAAGAGAACAAACTCGAATCGTTCAAATAATGGGAACCAAAGGTGAAATTCGCGGAAACATGGAAGAGAATAAAATCTCAATTTTTGATTTCCTAACCAGGCAGGAAACAGTGATTCATTTTGATCAGCCAGTAGGCGGGCATGGCGGTGGAGACCGCGGAATTATGAGACTATTCCTGGAAGAAGTCCGGAATGGCAATAAAGAGGACAGTGTTTCTTCTGTTTCCGCATCTGTAAGAAGTCATCTAATGGCATTTGCGGCGGAAGAGTCACGGTTAAACCAGGGTCAATCTATCAATATAGATGAATATTATCATGGTTTAGTTGGGAATATTCAAGTTTAAAAGATTGTAAACACAGCTCTTTAAGCAGTGTTGCAATATATTTAGCCAGTTAAGATGATATCTTAATGCAGAAACCTGAGTGTTTGGAAAACGTTATCCAAGGAGGTGGTAAACGTTATAAATAACTTTCGTCCATAACATTTTTATTCATCTAGAGATAAACCCCTTATGTTTTGAGTTAGGCAAACAAAAAACTTTAGGAAAGAAGGGAAATGGGATGAAGAAATGGATCATCATGCTATTAACCGTTGTATTAGGTGTGATTGGCCTATCAGGCTGCAGTGATAATGATGCAGCATCCGGCGGAGGAAAAGATGGCAAGGTTGAAATTACGTATGGATTCTGGGATAAAAAGCAGGTTCCTGCGATTGAAGAAATTATTAAGTTATTTAATGAAAAATATCCGGACATTCAAGTGAAAACAGAAATCACACCTTATGGCCAATACTTTCAAAAGCTTGAAACAGCGGCAACGGGCGGTGCTTTGCCAGATGTTCTATGGATGAATGGAGCACACGTTGTTCAGTATGCAGAAGGGAAGGTCATTCTTCCATTAAGTGAAATGGCGGAAAAGGACAATTATAGCTTAGAAAATTATCCGGAATCATTGATTGATCTGTACACGGTAGATGGAGATATTTATGGGATTCCAAAAGATTACGATACAACTGGGCTATGGTATAACAAGAAAATCTTTGATGAAGCCGGAGTATCCTACCCGGATGAAACATGGGATTGGGAAAAATTGAAGGAAGCTGCGAAACAGCTGACTGACAAAGATAAAGGAATTTGGGGCTATGCGGCATTAATGGGCAATCAAGGCGGATATTATGATTTCATCTGGCAGAATGGCGGCTATATCATTTCTGAGGATGGCAAGTCCGCAGGGTTCGACAAACCTGAAGCAATCGAGGCATTAGAATACAATGTCAGCTTTATTAAAGAAGGACTCTCTCCAACACAAGCGCAGATGACCGAAACGGCTGCTTCTGAATTATTCTCATCTGGAAAGATAGCGATGATGTTTGATGGTCCTTGGATGGTTCCTGAATATAAGAAAAATCCCGATTTAGATGTAGCGGTGGTTCCACAAGGGAAAAAACGTGCCGTTTCTATTCACGGGCTTTCCAATGTAATATCTTCGAATACAAAACATAAAGAAGAAGCTTGGAAGTTTGTTCAATTCCTTGGTTCCAAAGAAGCAGCAGAAGTCTTTGCCAAAACGGGAACCGTCATTCCGGCATTTAATGGTACACAGGATGCATGGAAAGAATCAGTCCCTAATATAAACCTTCAGGCATTTATTGATGGAGCCGAATATTCAGTGCCTCTGCCAAGTGTGGAAAACACAGGGGAAATCTGGCAGTACGAAACAGATGTACTTAAAAAGGCCTGGAGTGAGGAAATAAGTATTGAAGAAGCAGCAGAAGAGCTGACAAAGAAAGCAAATGAGGCATTGTCCAAGTAACTACTAATTGAAGAGAAGGATTTGGCAATTCTTCTCTTCTATTTATATAAGGAGGGATGACTTTGAAGGAAGTACCTCTTCAGACAGAAGTAAAAACAGCCAAAAGGATAAAGGTTTCGAGCCTCGCCAAAACAAGGAAGCGGTCAGACTATTTTTGGGCTTATCTTATGATTGCACCAACAATGCTTGGATTGTTTATTTTTTATCTCTGGCCCATTATTCAGAATTTTTACTTTAGCTTCACCGAATGGGGTGCATTTGGACAGTATGAGTGGACAGGCTTAGACAATTATAAGAGATTGCTTGAGGATGCAACTCTTCTTCAAGCATTTAAAAACACAAGCATCTATATTATTTTTACAGTGCCGATTGGAATTTTCCTGTCCATTATTGTGGCTGTTCTTTTAAATCAGAATATCAAAGGTAAATCTATTTACCGGACTTTGTATTTTTTACCAGTCATCACAATGCCAGCTGCCATTGCGATGGTCTGGAAATGGCTGTATAACGCAGACTACGGGATGTTTAATTATATATTATCCTTGGTCGGAATTGAAGGGCCGCAATGGGTAAGTGATCCCAATATTGCTTTATATTCGATTATTGCGGTAGCGATTTGGAGCGGTATTGGCTACAATATGGTCATTTTCCTTTCAGGGCTGCAAGGCATTCCAAAGATGTATTATGAGGCAGCAGAAATAGATGGGGCAGGTCCTGTCACCGTGTTTTTTAAAATTACACTGCCGCTGCTTTCACCGGTTATATTCTTTGTGTCCATTATGTCACTGATTGGTGCATTTCAAGTATTCGACTTGATTTTCATGATGATTGGAAAAAGCAGCACGGCGCTTGAAAGTACACAGTCTATTGTTTATTTGTTCTATCAGTATGCATTTGTACTAAATGATAAAGGATATGCTGCGGCTATTGCAGTTCTTTTATTAGCGGTCATTTTAATAATTACAGCCATCCAGATGGTTCTTCAGAAAAAGTGGGTTCATTATGATTAAAGGAAGTGATGCCGATGGACAGAGCACTCAAGCTTATTGCAAGTAGAACATTCCTTTTCCATTTCATCCTGATTATTGGGGCTGCAGCAATGGTACTGCCTTTCCTATGGATGATCCTTACCTCGTTAAAAACGTATGCTGAATCGATTCAAGTACCCCCGGTTTTGATACCCGAAGATTTTCAGTGGGGAAATTATAAAGAGGTATTTGGACTCCTGCCCTTTTTCAAATTTATGTACAATACCGTAATTATTACAGTTCTGCGGACAGCAGGCCAATTGTTCTTATGTTCATTAGCTGCATATGCCTTTGCCAGAATTGAATTTCCGGGGAGAAACATTCTATTTTTGCTAGCGCTTACTGTGTTAATGGTGCCTGGGCAAGTTTTCCTGTTGCCGCAATATATGATTATGGTGAAATTAGGATGGCTCAATTCCCTGCAGGCTGTCATTGTACCAGGGTTGTTCAGCGCGTTTGGCACGTTTCTATTGCGGCAGTTTTTCATGGGACTGCCCAAAGAATTGGAGGAGGCAGCCAGACTTGATGGCTGCAACCATTTTCAGATTTATTGGAGGGTGATGCTCCCGCTTGCAAAGCCGGGTTTAATCGCTCTAGGAATCTTTACAACACTCTGGAGCTGGAATGAATTGATGTGGCCGATGATTGTCAACAGTTCTCCTGAGTCTATGACTCTATCAGTGGGATTATCCTCGCTTCAGGGACAATTCTTGACCAATTACCCAATTCTGATGGCGGGATCTTTCTTAGCCATCCTGCCAATGCTGATCTTGTTTATCTTCCTGCAGAAGCAGTTTATTGAAGGGATTGCTGTTACAGGAGGGAAATAAGCTCTTTGCTTAAATAACCTCAAGCTTGCAAGAGCAACCATATACTCATAGCTTTTTTGTCTATGAGTTTTTTATTAGTAAATTGGATATAAAACCGTCCTTTTAAGGTCGATTCCTATTATTAGTTTCGGGGTGAGGGATTTGAAGAAGGCTATTGGCATTGATATTGGCGGGACCAAGATTGCAGCTGGGATCATTTCAGAAACAGGGGAGATACTGAATCGGGCAGAAGTAAAAAGCGATCCATCAGATAGAGAAAAGATGTTTAAGAAGGTAATAGATGCGGTTGAACGACTTTTTACTGAGTCCTCTATGTCTATCCATGACATGGAGGGACTGGGCGTGGGTATTCCTGGAAAGGTGGACAGGGAGAAGGGAATGGCTATTTTTCAAAATAATTTGCCATGGGCTCTATTTCCCATCAAGGAAAGGCTTCTTGATCAATTTGGACTTAAGCGGGCTGTCATAGACAATGATGTTTATATGGCTGCATTTGCCGAGTGGAAGGCTGCCGGGGCAAACAGTAACGAGACATTTGTTTATGTAACGATTAGCACAGGCATTTCCTGCGCCATTATCAACCAGGGGACATTTTATAGAGGAGCTGGATTTGGAGGGGAGCTTGGTTTAATACCCGTTTTGTCAGGAGCAAAAGGAACAAAGTGGAATCGTCTGGAAACTGCAGCAGCTGGTCCGGCTATTGAGAAGCTAGCTAGAAGGAAATTACAGGAAGAATCGCTGTCATCGAAAGATATTTTCGAAAACTATAAATCGGGAGCATTTGAGTATCAGTCCATCATAGGTGAGGTGACAAACCTGTGGGCTCAAGGACTCTACTCCATATCATGCTTATTGGACCCGCATAGAGTTGTGTTAGGCGGAAGCGTGATTGCAAATAATCCCTCTTTGCTTAACATCATTAAGGAAAAACTGGAAACCTTCCAAATCAGTGAACAAAAGCATCTCTTAGGAAATATGACGATTAGCACCATCAGACAGGATAATGGAGTAATTGGTGCGGCCTTACGGGTGTTTGAAGAAATCTAATAGATTAAGAGGGGTGTAGAAAATGTTCACATTAAGCCGAGAAAAATTAAGGACATTAGGAGCAGAAATTACAACTGCAGAAATCAAACAACAGCCTGATTTATGGGCTGAAACTATAACTATTTATAAAGAGAAAAGAGAGCTCATTAATGAATACTTGCAGAATTTGAGTGAAAAGCACCAACGGGTCCGGGTGATCTTTACAGGTGCCGGAACCTCTGCCTATGTTGGTGACACCGTTACTCCTTATTTAAAAGGGAAAGCGGATGAAAATCAGTGGGACATGCAAAGTATTCCTACGACGTCTATTGTGTCCAATCCATATCAATTTCTTAAAGCTGAAATCCCGACCCTGCTCGTATCTTTCGCCAGAAGCGGCAATAGCCCTGAAAGCATTGCTGCAGTCGAGCTGGCAAAACAAATCGTCACGGATCTATATCAAATCACCATTACTTGTTCAAAGGAAGGCAAATTAGCTCAGCTGGCAGCTGGAGATAATTACAATCTGCTGGTATTAATGCCTGAAAAGTCTAATGACCAGGGATTTGCGATGACTGGAAGCTACACCTGTATGACGTTAACTGCCTTACTTATTTTTGATTCCCTAACTGATGAAGAAAAAGAAAACATTGTCAGAACCATTCGCCGTATGGGAGATAGTGTCATTGGCAGGAAAGTGGAAATTGAAAAGATAATGAATGCAGAATTTGATCGGATTATTTATCTGGGGTCAGGGGGATTTGAGGGCTTGGCAAGAGAAGCGCAATTGAAAATCTTGGAGTTGACTGCCGGAAGAATTGTGACCGCATACGATTCATCCATGGGATTCCGGCACGGTCCAAAGTCTTTTATCAATGATAGAGCCATTGTATTTGGCTTTGTCTCCAACCAGCTTTATACCCGCCAATACGATTTAGATATCTTAAACGAGCTGAAACAGGACCAGATTGCCAGCACTGTTTGTGCTATTGCTGTTGAGGGGGACATCAATTATGCCGGAAATGCATTCTTGTTCGAAAGGGAGGCGGGGGCTGTACCAGATGCCTATTTGTCTTTGCCATTCGTTATGGTCGGTCAAACGATTTCTTTGCTGGCTTCCGTTAAAGTCGGGAATAAACCGGATACCCCCTCACCAAGCGGAACTGTTAACCGCGTTGTAAAAGGTGTCACAATCCATGAATTCAAGTGTAAATAGCAGAAGGGCTGAATTAAATGGCCCTATCGGAAAGATAGGGCCGTACAGGAAGAAAGAAGGCGGCGCTAAGCTTTAAAAAAAACAGAGGTGCTGGTATGAAAAAATTTGTTTATGCTGACAAGTTCTTTTTGGAGGACGGTGTTGCCGGTCCAGGCTATCTGGAAATCAATAAGGGGAAATTTGCTGGTTTCATTGAAACATTTCCGGACGAGTCGGAAGTGCTGAACTATACAGGACATTGGATTGCTCCTGGCTTAGTTGATACACATATTCATGGATTTATGGGCCATGATGTTATGGATAATGAATTGGTTGGATTAAACGCTATTTCTAATGGATTGCTCGAATGTGGAGTGACATCATTTTTGCCCACTGCTTTAACCTCTTCTTTTGAGACATTGTCCGATGTGGTGGCAATGATTGGCGAAAATTATTCAAAGGTGCAGGGGGCGAAAATAAAAGGAATTTTCCTGGAGGGTCCATTTTTTACAGAGGTACATAAAGGAGCACAAAACCCAAAGTATTTTTGTGATCCTTCGATTGAAATGCTGGAAACATGGCAGAAGCAATCGAACCATTTTATTAAAAAAATTGCCATTGCTCCTGAACGAAAGGGAGCAGCTGAATTTATTGAGCATGCTGTGAAGCAAAGGGTTACTGTAGCGTTAGCCCATAGTGATGCCAGTTATAAAGAAGCAAAGCGGGCAGTTGAAAAGGGAGCTTCCGTATTTGTTCATACGTTTAATGGCATGAGCAGTTTTCATCATCGTGAACCTGGCATGGCAGGAGCTGCGATGAACCTGCCTAATGTGTTTGCTGAAATTATATGTGATGGACACCATGTCCATCCTGCAGCCGCAGCCATTTTAATGAATACCCGGGGACGGGATCAAACGGTCTTGGTGACCGATTGTATGATGGCTGGAGGCATGCCTGAAGGCTGCTATCAGTTAGGGGAATTCCGCGTTGATGTGAGGGGAGGAGCAGCCAGATTAAAAAGTGGCAGTTTAGCAGGCAGTATATTGCAATTAATACATGCAGTAAAAAATGCTGTAGAGTGGGGGATTGCTGCACCTGAGGAAGCGATCTATATGGCAAGTACTGCACCTGCGAAAAGTATTCAGCTTGATGGAGAATGCGGAAAGATTGCGGCTGGATATGATGCGGATTTTATTGTACTGACTCCACAGCTTGAGTTAATGGGAACGTATCTTAATGGTATTTGCAGGTATCAAGCTGAAAGCTTTATTCAGAAAGAGGGAGAAGGATGATCTTAGCTGTTACGATGAACCCATCGGTTGATATTTCTTATCCGATTCCTGATTTCAAACTTAATGATGTGAACCGTGTCGAAGGAGTCTGTAAAACCGCAGGCGGAAAGGGCATTAATGTTGCCCGCGTCGTGAAGCAGATGGGTGAAGCCGTTTTGGCTACGGGTGTACTTGGTGGCACAACTGGAAACTTCATCGTTCAGGAATTGACGAATGACAGGATTGATAATCATTTCTTAAAAATCAACCAAGAATCCCGAAATTGTATAGCAATTCTCCATCATGGCAAACAAACGGAGATTTTAGAGTCAGGACCGGCTCTAATGCCTGAAGATGGCACGGACTCTCTCGAAAAGTTTGAAATCCTGCTGTCAGCTGCATCTATTGTGACGATTTCAGGCAGCTTGCCAAAAGGGTTGCCCTCTGAATTTTACCGGTATATGTCCGAAATGTGCAGAAGAAAGAAAATCCCTGTGATTGTTGATACATCTGGGGAACCTCTGAGGGAGGTTCTGCTGCATAAGGATAAACCAAATGCCATTAAACCGAATATTACGGAGCTTTCACAGCTTCTTGGTATAGAAGTAGATCAAAGCCTTAGCAGCCTGAAACAAGTCTTGAACTCTGATATGTTTCTTGGGGTTGACTGGATCGTTGTATCGATGGGCGGTAAGGGAGCTTTTGTGAAGCATGCAGGAGATTTTTTTCAAGTTACCATTCCTGAAATTGACGCTGTAAACCCTGTTGGATCGGGTGATGCTACGGTCGCAGGGTTAGCGGTATCTCTGAATAACAATGTTTCTGTAGATGCTGTACTGAAAACAGCCATGACCACTGGAATGCTCAATGCGATGGAGGCAAAGACCGGTCATATTAATATAGCTAAGTTCAAACAGTTTTATGAGGTCGTTCAGGTGAAAAAAATAGATTCATAGAGGTGATTGGCATGTTACAGCTTACGGACAGCAAAATTTCTGCCCTAAAGCGTTTATCTAGTGAAAATGGGATTATTGGAGCATTGGCGATTGATCAGCGCGGTTCGTTAAAAAAGATGCTTGCTGAAGGAAGCACAGGTGGAGTCGGGGATGAAGGAATCGTCCTCTTTAAAGAATTAGTTTCTCAAGAGTTAACTCCCTATGCAACTTCGATCCTATTAGATCCTGAATATGGCCTGCCTGCTGCAAAAGCCCGGCATCCGGAGGCTGGCTTATTAGTGGCTTATGAAAAAACGGGCTACGATGCAGCCGCTGCGGGTCGATTGCCAGATCTATTGGAGGACTGGTCCGTTAAACGCTTGAAGGAAGCGGGAGCGGATGCAATAAAGTTCTTACTGTATTACGATGTGGATGAAGATGAAAAAATTAATGCATATAAACATGTTTATATGGAACGTGTGGGATCAGAGTGTATGGCAGTGGACATACCGTTTTTCCTTGAGATTATCACTTATGATTCGGAATTGGATGATGTAAAAAGCATAGAATACGCAAAGGTCAAGCCGCGTAAAGTGATTGAGGCTATGAGGGAATTTTCAAAGCCTCAGTACCAGGTGGACGTTTTGAAAGTTGAAGTTCCGGTCGATATGAATTTTGTCGAAGGGTACACAAATGGAGAAACAGCCTATGACAAAAAAAGAGCTGCTGCATATTTCAAAGAACAAAGCGAAGCAACAAAGCTGCCGTTCATTTTTTTGAGTGCAGGGGTAAGTGCAGAACTGTTCCAGAAAACTTTAAAATTTGCTAAGGATTCAGGTTCCACTTTTAATGGCGTATTATGCGGACGTGCTACCTGGAAAAATGGTGTAGCTCCATTTTCTGAAAAGGGGCCAGAAGCAGGACGTGCATGGCTGCAGGACACTGGCAGAAAGAATATCCAGGAACTCAATGAGGTCTTGAATGAAACGGCAAGCCCATGGTTTGAGAAGTTATCATAGAAATACTGGATAATTAACATTATTAATTGATATTATTCCCCTTTATCTTAATGGATAAAGGGGGTTTTATGGTTATCTTGACTGGTAATGATAGATATGTTACCATAAGGTCACATAAAACACGTTACCATTTGGTCACGTGTAAATGATCATTTTGGAAAGGGCCGATGGAATGGACGATGAATTATCTACCGTTTTTAAAGCATTGGGACATCCGATCCGCAGGGAAATTCTCGATATTCTTAAGGTATCGCCAAGAACAACTGGAGAACTAGACGACCATTTTCCTGAAGTCACTAGGTATGCCATTATGAAGCATCTAAATATTTTAGAGGAAGGGAATTTGGTCCTGGTAAGGCGTGAAGGAAAATATAAAAGGCATTTTCTTAATGCAATTCCACTTCAGGAAGTGCATGAGCGCTGGGTTGACAAATACATGCAATCTACAGCAAACTCGCTGCTTAATTTACGGAAGACAGTAACAGAAAAAGGAGGAGAGAAAACGATGGAATCAACTAAGGATTTTCGTATTGAACAGGAGATTATTCTTGATGCACCACGTGAAGAAGTATTCAGAGCATTAACCGAAAAGGTGGAAGATTGGTGGGAGTTCCGCATAGCTCCAAAAGGAGTAGATTCTCACTTTACTTTTGAGCCAGTTATAGGCGGACAGTTTATCGAAAGATGGGGTGAAAAAGAAGGTGCAGTGTGGGGGAATGTTTATTATGTGAATGCTCCTGAAGAAATACGGCTGCATGGCCATCTTGGCATGCAGGGAGCGGTCAACAGTGCCTATACGTATCGTCTTCTTGAAAAAGAAGGTGGTACACTGCTTCAGCTTTCCCATACAGCTTCTGGTGTTATTCAGGACCAATGGGAAGAGGAGCATTCCAAGGGATGGGAATACTTGCTTGGCACCCTATTAAAAAACTACGTAGAAGACAATTAATTTAGGAGGCCGAGATGGTAGATGTTTTTACAGAAATAACAATTAATTGCCCTATTACACAAGTTGCTGAATATGCCGCTAACCCTGATCATGCTCCTGATTGGTATGTGAATATACAATCTGTTGAATGGAAGACACCAAAACCGCTTCAGCTGGGCTCCCAAGTTGCTTTTAAAGCAAAATTTCTTGGCAGGGAGCTTGAATATGTATATGAAATTGCAGAATTCATTCCTGAAAGGAAAATGGCAATGAAAACAGCAAACGGCCCATTTCCCATGGAAACCATCTATACATGGCAAGCTATAGATGAAAACCATACTCAAATGACTATAAGAAATAAAGGAAACCCAAATGGCTTTAATAAGATCATGTCTCCATTCATGGCACCCATGATGAGAAGAGCAAACATGAAGGATTTGAAACTAATAAAAGCCATTCTTGAAAAATAATTTTTATTGCAGGTTTCCTGTAGGTTGAATAAGGGTGTCTGCCTCAAGTATACAGAGGCTGGCACCTTATTTTTCATCAGTAACAATAAGTTAGAATAGTGTTACTTGATTATTATTGAGATTTTGGTTAAGGTAATTACAGATATTAAGGGTCTTTAATGTATTAATAAAGGAGACTGCAAATGAAATATTCAAAAGCCACCAATTATGCATTGCACACGATGGTCTATTTAACTATAACACCGAAGGGGAGATCCGTTGGCGTTGAACAGCTGGCTAAAATCCAAAATCTTTCGCCGACCTACCTGTCCAAAATTCTTACAAAACTAGTAAAAGCAGGACTGATCGAATCAACTCCTGGTGTTAAGGGCGGATACAGCATTGTAAGCCGTACTCGTAAAACCTCTTTTTTGGATGTAATTCATGCCATTGAAGGGCACACCACTTTGTTTAATTGTTCTTTGGAGCATGAGGATTTTTCAAATGAAGATTGCCCAATTGAAAAGGTGATGATCGAAGCAGAGAAAAGGATGAAAGATGAGCTGAACAATAAATATATCGCTGATATTGCAAAAGAAATTGAGTTCACAAAGAATCACAAAATGAATTTTAATCAATCTGTGTAATTTTTTTTGGGGAAATTTATATGATTATGCAAAGAAATTATCATTGAGTAATAAGAAGAATGGTACAGTTCTACATGTGAAGGGTGCCTTTTTAAGTTGTACTTTTTTCCACAAGCCTTATAATTAACTTGTAAGCGATTACGAGTATAAGGAGGAGACTATGGGCAGATTAGTTCATTTTGAAGTTCATGTAGACGACATGGAACGGGCCAAGAAGTTTTATAGCGAGGTATTCGGATGGTCATTTCAGGATTGGAGTGAGTATGCCGGAATGCCTTATTATGGAGCAGTCACTGGAAATGAAGATGAGCAGGGCATTAACGGTGCTCTAATGAAGAGGCAGGGACCACCTCCAGAGGCTAATCAAGCGCTAAATGGATATGCCTGCACGATGGGTGTGGAGGACTATGATGCAGCTGAAGCCCGAATCCTTGAGAATGGCGGCACTGTCGCATTGCCGAAGTATGCTCTTCCTGGAATGGCTTGGCAGGGGTACTATAAGGATACTGAAGGGAATATTTTCGGTATTCACCAGCCGGATGCAAATGCCAAGTAAACTTACCTAAAACTTATAGCATCATATGGGAAAATACATAAATGAAAAAAGCCTTCTCCATCGCGAGAGGGCTTTTTTTCATGGGGGAGCCAGTCAGAGGACTGGCTCCTCTATTTTGTTATCAGGCACTGATTTTCACAATCTTGCCTTCCTTGCGTTTCTTTGCATATTCAGCAGTTGCGGTAAATAGAACATCTGATGACGAGTTAAGGGCCGTTTCACATGAATCCTGAAGAACTCCAATGATGAATCCTACACCGACAACCTGCATCGCGATGTCATTCGGTATTCCGAATAAGCTGGCTGCTAAAGGAATTAGAAGAAGCGATCCGCCTGCTACACCTGAAGCACCTGCAGCAGAAACTGCTGCTAATACGCTAAGGATAAGGGCAGTTGCAAAGTCCACTTGAATGCCCAGCGTATGGACAGCTGCAAGAGTCAGAATAGAAATCGTAACAGCTGCACCTGCCATGTTAACCGTGGCGCCTAATGGGATGGATACAGAATAAGTATCTTCATCCAGCCCTAGCTTTTCGCATAAGCTCATATTTACAGGGATGTTTGCTGCTGAACTGCGCGTAAAGAATGCTGTAATTCCGCTTTCTCTCAGGCACTTAAATACTAGAGGATATGGGTTCCTGCGAATATTTAAGAATACGATCAGCGGATTTACAACAAGGGCAATAAAGAACATGGAACCCAGCAGGATTGCAAGCAGTTTTCCGTAATCAAGCAGTGCAGAAAGACCATTGGTGACAATCGCATCAAACACGAGACCCATAATCCCGATTGGGGCGAAGTTAATCACCCATTTTACTAGAGTCGAGATGGCATCCGAGAAGTTTGCGAGCATGTTTTTTGTTGTATCAGCAGCTTTTCTTAAAGCCATGCCGAGGAGAATCGCCCAAGTCAGAATACCGATATAGTTGCCGTTGATCAGTGCATTGACCGGATTGTCCACCACGTTTGTCAGCAGGGTTTTAAGAACTTCTGCAATCCCTCCAGGAGGTGTTACATCCTCAGCTCCGGGAGCAAGTGACAGGGTAACCGGAAAAATGAAGCTCGCAACAACTGCGACAAATCCAGCAAGAAATGTACTTAAACCATAAAGGGCGATAATAGATTTCATATTCGTTTTATGGCCGCTTCTATGTTTGGAAATGGCGTGCATTACCAAGAAAAATACCAATACCGGTGCTACAGCTTTTAATGCACCTACAAAAAGAGTGCCGAAGATGGTGATCCATCCCGCTGCTTTAGGAATAGTCAAAGCCAGGGCAATACCTGCAATGATACCCAGCAGAATTCTTTTTACCAGGCTTATTTGATTCCACTTGCTGAGTGCGTTTTTCATAGAATTCCCTCCGAAGTCCTTATTATATAAAAGAGAATAAATGCCTTTCACTGTTATTCGACAGTGATATTAGTTAGTTTAACACAAATATTATAAATTGTGCGATAAATTATTATATTGAAATATCTGTTAAACGGTCTTTTTTGAGATAGAATGCTGATGCTGTTGGTTTCACTAGTTTATTTTTGTGGAATGATACTAAATAATTCAATACTTTTTTGCTTGTGGAATAGAAGCCTTTCTATAACCGCAATCTAAAAATGTACATAAAGCGAAAGATGGGGTACACACCATGACAGGAATTCTATTAGCCCTCATAGCAGCGGTTTCCTGGGGCAGCATTGTATTTGTCAGCAACAAGCTTGGCGGGGATGAGGACAGCCAGACACTGGGTACGACAATAGGAGCCCTGTTATTTGCCATCGCTGTTTATCTTTTCAAAAGGCCGGATTTGTCCAATATTGTTTGGGCAGTCGGCTTCATTTCTGGCTTATTCTGGTCGATTGGGCAGAAGAATCAGTTTGGGGCAGTCCGCTATTTGGGGGTTGCCAAGAC
This sequence comes from Bacillus sp. NTK034, assembly GCF_017303275.1. GTDB lineage: Bacteria > Bacillota > Bacilli > Bacillales > Cytobacillaceae > Cytobacillus. The sequence goes on from NZ_JAFKOJ010000001.1 coordinate 895,280, forward strand.
AGCTCCGATGTCCACAGGCCTGCAGCTTATAGGAACAACTTTCTTTGGGGTATTCATTTTTAAAGAATGGGAAACAACGATGAGCATTATAATAGGGGTCGGCTCTCTGGTCTGCATCATTGTCGGTGCCGTTCTGACGTCTCTTAAACAGGGGGATGCAAAGGAACAGGGAAAAAGTCTCAAGAAAGGCCTGCTTGTACTGCTTTTATCTACGGCAGGATTTGTAGGGTATGTCGTATTAATCCGCTGGTTTGAAATTGACGGCTGGTCTGCGATTCTGCCGCAAGCGATTGGGATGGTAACAGGAGCCTTCCTCATTACTTTGCGCCACAAGCCATATAACAAATTTGCTGTCCGGAATATCATTACGGGGCTTATTTGGAGTACGGGGAATCTGGGATTGCTGCTTTCACTTCCAAAGATCGGAGTGGCCACCAGTTTTTCACTCTCTCAGACCGGAATTGTGATATCGACCATTGGCGGTCTTTTCTTTTTAAATGAACGCAAAAGCAAAAAGCAGGTGTTTATGGTTCTCCTTGGCTGTTTGTTTATTATCGCAGGGGGAGTTTTGCTGGGATTTACGAAAAAATAAAAATAAGGGAGCGGATTTTATGTATCCAAGTCTTGAAGGAAAAGTTGTCGTTATTACAGGCGGAGCGACCGGGCTCGGGAAGGCGATGGCTGAGCGATTCGGTGCTGAAAAAGCGAAGGTAGTCATCAATTATTTCAATGAGGATCAGGAACTGCAGGGGATTATTGAAACAATTGAAAGAGCAGGCGGAAGTGCCTCAGCCATCAAGGGGGATGTTACAAAGGAAGAGGATATTAAAAGAATGATCGCCCATGCTATTAAAACGTTCGGGTCTCTCGACGTCATGATCAATAACGCGGGAATCGAAAATGAAGTCCCATCTGAAGAACTCACCCTGGAGGATTGGAACAAGGTCATTTCGACGAATTTGACGGGACAATTTTTAGGCTGCCGGGAAGCCATTGATTATATGCTGGAAAACAAAATAAAAGGCTCGATCATTAATATGTCATCTGTTCATCAGGAAATTCCGTGGCCGCATTTTGTTCACTATGCAGCAAGCAAAGGCGGGGTCAAATTGATGACCGAGACTCTTGCTCTTGAATTTGCCCCGCACGGGATCCGCGTGAACTGCATTGCCCCAGGTGCTATTGATACACCGATTAATGCTGAAAAGTTCTCAGATCCTGAATTGAAAAAAGGTGTCCTTGAGCTCATTCCTATGGGCTACATCGGCAAGCCCGAAGAAATCGCAGCTTGTGCAGTGTGGCTGGCTTCCACAGAAGCGAGCTATGTCACCGGACTGACATTATACGCTGACGGGGGCATGACACAATATCCCGGATTCCAGGCGGGAAAAGGATGATGGAAAAGGCCCTTCTCGATTATGAGAGGGGCTTTGAAGTTTTAATTCAAATCAAAAAACACTGTATTACCGACCGGGGAATCATATTCCATTTTGGCATCGTCGCCGGTTTTTACTAAACCGGCTATATACCCTTCCTTCTCGTTTACTTATACATTTCAATAAAAAAATCCGGCACTTAATATGGGCCGGACCTGAAGGGGTAAAGAAAAAGGGCTGTATGATGTTTCGGTACAATTATATTGTAATGCGTAAATATTAACAAACTATGAACAGGATGCAGACAAATTATTAAATATGCAATGTCGCATTTCAGTTGGTCTCACAGGCGGTGCAGTTTGCTTAAAGCAATACCAGAGATTACTTATAGTGATAAAAAGATATACAGCCCAGAATTCTGCCTTTTCCCGGCTAAGCTAAAAAGGCAGGCGAATATTCCCTGCCTCTCAGTCATTTATTTTCTTTTTTGAGCTTTTATTTTGTTCGCTTCCAGTTCTGCAGCATACTCTTCGTATGTTTTACCCTGCTTCTGGCTTTCGGATTGAATTTTCTTGAACTTGTTATCATTTAGATTCGGCACGTCTACACCTCCCTTTGGACATGAGTATTTTTTTACAAAGGGAAGAACTTTATTCGAACAAATCAATGAGGGACTTTTTCCGAAAAAAGGTTTAATTTCCATTTACTGGGGTATCGTAACACCGGCAGTATTTTTGTTTTGGAAGAATATCCAGTACATAACATTGCAGGTAAATTCGGGTATAGATTTCTGAAGCAGAGGTAAAATATGGTCATAAAAATTAAGGAGGTTCGATCTTGGAAGAGAACAAAGATCTGAATTCTGCAAATGAGCAAGATGTGAAGCGGGAGACACTGACGACTCGGCAGGGGCATCCTGTTGCTGATAACCAAAACATCCGCACGATTGGCAACCGGGGACCAGCGACCTTGGAGAATTACCATTTCATTGAAAAGATCTCCCATTTTGACAGGGAAGAAGTACCGGAGCGTGTGGTGCACGCAAGAGGAGCCGGGGCATTCGGTTACTTTGAGACTTACGGAAAAGTTGGGGATGAGCCGGCCGAAAAGTATACCCGCGCAAAGGTTTTTTCCGGTGCAGGAAAGAGGACTCCCCTAATGGTTCGTTTTTCTACCGTTGCAGGGGCAAAAGACTCACCGGAAACTGCTCGTGATCCGCGCGGCTTTGCAGTAAAAATGTACACCGAGGATGGAAACTGGGATTTAGTCGGCAATAACCTGAAAATCTTCTTTATCCGGGATGCGATGAAATTCCCAGATATGATTCACGCCTTCAAGCCTGATCCGGTTTCAAACGTGTCAAATCCCGAGCGGATGTTTGATTTTGTCTCCAGGACACCTGAGGCCACACACATGATAACATTCCTGTTTTCACCATGGGGAATACCCGCTACATACCGTCACATGCAGGGATCCGGTGTCAACACGTATAAATGGGTGAATGAAAAAGGAGAAGCGGTACTGGTGAAATATCACTGGGAGCCGAAGCAGGGAATTCGCAATCTGACACAGGAAGAGGCAAGCATTATTCAGGCGAAAAATGTCGGTCATGCCACACAGGATTTATTTGAGTCGATTAAACGGGGAGATTATCCTGAATGGGAGCTATTTGTACAAATTATGGAGGATGATTACCATCCTGAACTGGATTTTGATCCCCTTGATGATACTAAGCTTTGGCCGGAAGATAAGTTCCCTTGGCTGCCTGTTGGCCGTATGGTTCTTGATCGCAATCCAGAAGATTACCATGCAGAGATTGAGCAGGCTGCCTTTGGTACAGGGGTACTTGTTGACGGAATGGATTTTTCCGATGATAAGATGCTGCAGGGCCGGACTTTCTCATATTCCGATACGCAGCGCTATCGCGTAGGGGCGAACTATCTGAAATTGCCGGTGAACGCACCGAAAGCACCTGTGCGCACAAACCAGCAGCGCGGGCAAATGGATACTCGTGACCCGAAAGAGTCTGGAGAAAATCCGCATATTAACTACGAGCCATCGATGAAGGGCGGCTTCAAGGAAGCACCTGAAGAAGGGCGCACACCGCATCGGCCAACTTATAATGCGGCAGCCATGAGCGCACCTATCGATCGTCCAAACAATTATGGCCAGGCCGGCCATACCTACCGGAGTTTTGAAGACTGGGAGCGCGATGAACTGATCAAAAACCTTTCTGAAGCACTGGCGGTATGTGACAAACGGATTCAGGATGCCATGTTTGAGCATTTTACACAGGCTGATGAAGAATATGGCCGCCGCGTGAAGGAAGGAACCGAGAAAGTCATGAAAGAATTGCTGGCAATGAACGGTGAAGAGCAAGTTCCTGGCCGTGACGCCGGAAGGTCTAAATATGGCCAGGGTTCGATCGCTGAGAACCAGGCAGCAAAAGAAGCCGTTGAGAAAAGCCGTGAAACGGATCCATATTAATTATTAACAAGGGCTGTCCAGAAAGTTAGTGATCCTGACTGCTGGACAGTTTTTTTGTCTTCGCTCTATCATTTTTCTAATGCAGGCAGGTAGGACTTCTTCCCGGCAGTGTAGAATAATCTCCTAAACTATATAGCCAGAGGTGCCAAATGAAACCAATTATAGGGGTTACATCAAATTTAGATGAAAATCAGCTTTCTGTTTCAATGGATAATATCTATTCATTATTAAGCGCTGGAGCCGTTCCGATTGTTGTACCTAATCTGCTGGAAGATGACAAAATTGAAAGATTAGCTGAAGAACTGGATGGGCTTCTTCTTACGGGTGGAGGGGACATCGATCCCACCCTATTTGGTGAAGAACCTCATAAAAACCTGGGAAGCATCTGTCCGGAAAGAGACACGTTTGAAATCAGCATTATTCAAAAAATGCTGGCTCTTGATAAACCAATTTTAGCCATATGCAGAGGGTGCCAAATCCTCAATATTGCTGCTGGAGGCGATATGTATCAGGATATCTATTCCCAGATGAGCGTCCCTCTTTTGCAGCATGGCCAAAAAGCACCCCGGTGGCATGCGTCCCACTTTGTGAATGTAAAAAGAAATTCTCTTCTGCACAGAGCCACTGGAGCGGAAAATTTTAAAGTAAACAGCTATCATCATCAGGCTGTCCGCAAGATGCCTGAAAACTTTGACGTATGTGCTGAAGCAAATGATGGAGTCATTGAGGCTTTTGAGAGTAGGAAGCATAGCTTTGTATTAGGGGTACAGTGGCACCCTGAATGCATGACACAAAAGAATGATGCCCCATCCATTGCTGTTTTTGAAGCATTTACAAAGGCTTGCAAACAATAAAATTAGATGGTAAAATCCCATCGCATTCTTTAAATTGCGGCGGTCTTTTCATAGCCCTTTCTCCAAATAAGTCTCTGCACCGGCGATAAACTCCCGGACGGCATACGATAAGTACTTATCCTTTTTCCAGATCATCCCGAGCTCCAAATTTACAGCAGATTCAGAGATTGGCAGAATCACCAGGTCTTTGCAGTTTATATTTTGACAGATTTTGCTTGGGAGCATAGTGATCCCAAGTTTTCCTTCAACCATTCCAAGGAGGAAGTCCTTTTGTGAGCTTTCACAGACGATCTTGGGCTGAAAGCCGTTTTTCGAGCACTCTTCAATAATCAGGTCGTAAAGTGTGAAATCTTTCCGATACAGGATAAAGGGCTCATTACCCAATTGTGAAAAGTGCACCACACTTTTTGAAGCAAGAGGATGTTCACGGTGGACAATGAGCATTAAGGGGTCCTTTAAAACATTAATAATTTCAAAGCTGCTGCCTTGTGCAGGAACTGTGCAAATAAGGCCAATATCCAATGTGCCATCGTCTACTCCCTTTTTTATCTTTTTCGTGCCAACCTCTGTCAATTTAATTTCGATCAATGGAAACTTCTCTTTATATTGGCTGATGAGCTTCGAAAAAAAAGCTGCTCCTACAATAGGAGGGATGCCAATTTTGATTTCGCCGCTCTTTAGCTCTGTCACATCTGTTAACTCCAAAGTCAGGTTTTTAAATGCGTCCAGGACTTTATTTGCATTGATCAGCACCGCTTTTCCCGCATCTGTTAATTCCAGCTGTTTTGAGGACCGGTAAAAAAGCGGCACTCCCAGTTCGCCTTCGAGGTTTTTTATGGCTTTGCTGATGGAAGGCTGGGTGACATGCAGAGTCTGGGACGCTTTTGTGAAGCTTAAGTGCTGGGCTACTTCAGCAAAATATTCTAAATGCCTTATATCCAAAGATCTCACTCCTGTCATATAACCAAAAGGCATAATGATTATAGATTATATGTATTTCATTTATAGATACCACTCATTATATAATATTCTACAACAGTATAATACTGAAAATTAACAATATTCAATAAGGGGAGATGGTTAGGATGGATTTGCAGAAAGAATCTTTATTGCTTCATGAGAAGTTTCAAGGGAAGTTAACAGTCGATGTGAAAATGCCGCTGAACAGCATGAAAGATTTAAGCTTAGCCTATTCCCCCGGAGTAGCAGAGCCCTGCCGGAAAATTCATGACCAGCCTGAAAAAGTCTATGATTATACGATAAAAGGTAATTTAATCGCCGTTGTTTCTGATGGGACATCGGTGCTCGGTCTTGGCGATATTGGTCCTGAAGCCTCCATGCCCGTCATGGAGGGGAAGGCAGCCCTGTTTAAAGCTTTTGCAGGGATTGATGCAGTTCCGATTTGCCTTGATACGAAGGATCCCGAAGAAATTATTAAAACAGTCAGGCTGCTGCAGCCTTCGTTTGGCGGCATCAACCTGGAAGATATCGCAGCACCGAATTGCTTCTACATTGAAGAACGACTGAAGCAGGAAATGAACATCCCCGTCTTTCATGATGATCAGCATGGAACAGCAATCGTAACGGCTGCCGGTTTAATAAACGCTCTAAAGCTTGTGGATAAAAAAATGAATGATATAAAAGTCGTTATTAACGGCGCTGGTGCCGCAGGAATCGCGATTATTAAGCTGCTCCTTAATATGGGTGTAAAAGATATCATCATGTGTGATACAAAAGGAGCGATTTACGAAGGAAGGCAGGAGCGGATGAACCCTGTCAAAGAGTCTGTGGCGAAGATCACCAATTCAGCCAAACGCCAGGGTCCGCTTGAAGATGTTATCATCGGCGCTGATGTATTTATAGGGGTATCATCTGCAGGAGCCTTAACAAAGGAAATGGTCCAGACAATGAGTCAGGATTCCATTATTTTTGCCATGGCCAATCCGGTTCCTGAAATCATGCCGGAAGAGGCGAAAGCGGCAGGTGCCAAGGTGGTTGGAACAGGCCGTTCCGATTTGCCGAATCAGGTGAATAATGTCCTCGCATTCCCGGGGATTTTCAGAGGAGCTTTGGACGTAAGGGCTACTGAAATTAATGAAGAAATGAAGATGGCAGCTGTCAAGGCCATCGCCGGATTAATCGATGCTACAGACTTATCACCGGATTATGTAATTCCAGGACCGCTTGACAGCAGAGTTGTCCCGGCTGTAAGAGATGCAGTAGTAAAAGCCGCCCAGGAAACCGGTGCTGCCCGGATCGAAATCATAAAGAGCGAGACCATAAGCCAATAGAATAAAATTTTGCATGCGGAGGCATGTTCAAGCAAAGTTAATCATAGTATCCAAAATATAAAGCTGCTGGTTTTGCCATGGGGATTGATTTTATCACTTTCGTCACTCTGAATTCATTAAAAAAGGAGATTGATACCGATGAAAGTATACGAAGTAATTGAGGCGCTGGAAATGTTCCGTGGTGAAATCATTGAAGACTATTACATTATTTATGAGCAAACAGAAAAGAAGGTCTTTGAAAATCGAAATAATCATCTGTTTCAGCAGGAAAGGTTTTTAGAAGAGTCAGTTAATGTCTTTCAAGGCAACCCGCATTCTACCCTGAAAAAAGTAAAAGCCTATCCTGTTTGTCATCTTGCATATGGAGATATCCGCGAAACGATCAGAAAAGACTTTCCTTACCTATTTAAGAACTTGAACCGATCTCTTGCATAATAACAGGCAGCCTCTATTTTTAATGGGAGGCTGCCTTTTTTTAGGACCTCATAATGGAAAAGTATCCTATCTATCTGTATGATGGTATAACGGTAAAAAGAAAACTTCGGCATCGCCGTTTTTCAGTAAAATAATTAGGGAATAATCCAGATGTGAACTTATTAGAGGGGTGGAGCAATGATCCAATTTGACAATGTGTCAAAACAGTATGGGGATGGAACAAAGGCTGTTAATTCAATTAACTTACATATAAATGAAGGCGAGTTCTTCGTTATTATTGGTCCGAGCGGCTCTGGAAAAACTACGGTTCTGAAAATGATTAATAGACTGATTCCTTTGACTTCAGGAACGATATCTATTAAAGGCAAACGGATAAGTGACTATGATATTCATGAGCTTCGCTGGGATATTGGTTATGTCCTCCAGCAGATTGCCCTTTTTCCTCACATGACAATTGGGGAAAATATCGCGATCGTACCGGAGCTAAAGAACTGGGAACAGGGGAAAATCAAAGAACGGATTGATGAGTTATTGGAAATGGTCGGTTTGGAGCCTGACATCTACCGCAGCCGAAAGCCGCATGAACTCTCAGGGGGACAGCAGCAAAGAGTGGGTGTAACAAGAGCGCTGGCAGCCAATCCGCCCATCATCCTGATGGACGAGCCTTTTAGTGCGCTGGATCCTATAAGCAGGGAAAAGCTTCAGGATGACCTAATCCATCTTCAGAAAAAAATAAAGAAAACAATCGTCTTTGTCACACATGATATGAAGGAAGCTTTAAAGCTCGGTGACCGCATTTGCGTCATGAAGTGCGGGGAAATCATCCAAATTGGCACCCCAGAGGAGCTGCTGGCTAACCCGGAGAACGAATTTGTCCGGCAGTTTGTCGGGGAAGACCAGGGACCGTACATAGAGGGATTCAGCCTTCATGATATTCTCCTGCCGAATTCAGAAACCGAACAGAACGGGGCAATCATTTCCGTCTCGGCTTCACTGGAAGAAACGCTTAGCTTATTGGCTTCTCATGATGAGCTTGCTGTAGAAGAAGGCGGAAGTATCATTGGAATGGTTAACAGGCAGGCTGTTATTCGTAAGCTGGCTGGCATCAAACAGAAAGAGGTGAGGTCATGAACACCTTCAGCTCTGTTTTTAATGAAAGGAAAGGTCAATTATTAAGTGTACTTATTGAGCATATACAGATTTCGCTTATTGCATTGTTTTTTTCAGTACTGATTGCGATTCCGCTTGGGATTTATTTGACAAAAAAACAAAGAATCGCAGAAGGGATCATTGGAGTGACGGCCGTATTGCAGACTGTTCCGTCATTAGCTTTGCTTGGACTTTTGATTCCTTTATTCGGCATTGGGAAAGTTCCGGCTATTATCGCATTAGTCGTGTATGCACTTTTGCCCATTCTAAGAAATACATATACAGGCATTAAGGAAGTGGATGATTCCATTATCGAAGCGGCTCGGGCGATGGGAATGAACAGGCGGAAAAGGCTCATGAAGGTAGAGCTTCCTCTCGCCATGCCGGTTATTATGGCCGGTATCCGCACGGCTATGGTGTTAATTGTTGGAACGGCTACTCTTGCTGCATTAATTGGAGCAGGAGGCTTGGGAGACCTGATTCTGCTTGGAATTGACCGGAACAACACGGCCTTGATTGTTCTGGGGGCCATACCTGCGGCCTTATTGGCGATCCTTTTTGATATGCTGCTGCGCCGCTTCGAGAATATGTCATTTAAAAGATCCCTCACTGCGCTGGGGGTATTCATCGGGGCGATGATATTGGTTATGGCGCTTCCATTACTGACAAATAAATCGGATGAAAATCTTGTTATTGGAGGAAAGCTTGGTTCAGAACCGGAGATCCTAATCAATATGTACAAATTGCTAATTGAAAATGAAACGGATCTTAATGTGGAATTACAGCCTGGATTAGGGAAAACATCGTTTGTCTTCAATGCGCTGAAGTCAGGTAGTATTGATGTGTATCCTGAGTTTACCGGTACAGCTATTGCGGAGTTTTTAAAAGAGACAGCGGTAAGCACAGACAGTGGAGAGGTTTATGAGCAAGCGAGAAAAGGGATGAAGGACCAATTCAATATGAAGCTGTTAGAACCGATGGCTTACAACAATACGTATGCTTTGGCAGTGCCAGAACAATTGGCTGAGGAATATAGCCTGCAAACCATTTCAGATCTAAAAGCAGTCGAGCAAAACATAAAAGCAGGCTTCACCCTTGAATTCTCTGACCGGGAAGATGGCTATCGAGGCATTCAAAAGCTTTATGGCGTGGATTTTCCAACTGTTTTAACCATGGAGCCAAAGCTGCGCTATGGAGCAATTGAAAATGGTGAAATCAACTTAGTGGACGCATATTCTACTGATAGTGAAATCGCAAGGTACAATCTCACTGTCCTGGAGGATGACAAGAATCTGTTTCCTCCGTATCAGGGTGCCCCATTGCTAAGAGCTGAAACAGCAGAAGAACACCCCGAATTGGTCAAAGTCTTAAACAAACTGAGCGGTAAAATTAGTGACGATGAAATGCGTGAAATGAATTATAAAGTCAATGTTGAAGGAACAAGTGCTGAAGAAACAGCCCGGGACTATTTGCAGAAGGAAGGATTGCTGAAGTAAAGATTAACAAAAATATCAGAACAGCGCCTGAACGAATTCGTGCAGGCGCTGTTCTGATTTACATATGAATCTAAATGGATTGGACTGAATCACCCGAAATGAGTGTTACATAGATACGCTCATTTTCCACTGGTTCACCAGTAATCAGCTTCAGGAGATGTTCAGCAGACACAGCTCCCCATTTTCGCTCTGAATAATCGATAGTTGCCAATCTGGGCTGGGTGTAGTGAGAAAGCTCAATATTATCGAAACCGATGATGTGAATATGCTTCCCAATCTGATACTGTGTTTTTGCCAAATAATTGTACATACCGATGGCCATTTCATCATTCAGGCAGAAAACCGCAGCGGGATCTGTAAATTCTTTTACGATTTGCGCAGCTGCCTTCTCGCCTGCATGTTTATTAAAATCACCCGGGAGTTCGTGGTAATCGATATACTGATATCTTTTGACTGCCTGCCGGACTGCTTCAATCCGCTGAGCAGCATCATACGAGCCATCCGGCCCATTTACAGCATAAATTTTGCGATGCCCTTTTTCAATCAGAAAATCAATAGCAAGTGTTGCCCCGGAAGTATTATGCAATAAAACCTGGTTAATATTAGGATGGTTTAATTCTCTATCCATCACGACTATCTTATGTCCTGCGTCTGCGTGCTTCAGCAGTTCCTCACTCGAGAAGGAGAAATCCAAAACGATGGCCCCGTCAATCATGCGTTCTGGTATAAAGCGGTGTGACTCTTTACCTCCGCAAACAATCATCTCGTATCCTTTACTGTTAAGGGCGTCCTGAATGCCCTGCAGGAGCTGTCCATAAAAAGCACCGCCAAAATTAGTTAAGAAGACGCCAATTATTTTCGTTTCTCTTTTCTTTAGTGATCGTGCTGCAGCATTCGGCACGTAGTTTAGCTCCTTGGCAATGGCCAGGATTTTTGCTGCAGTCTCCTCTGTAACCTTCGGGTTTCCGTTCAGAGCATAGGAAACAGTTGATATGGAGACACCCGCTTTTTTTGCTATGTCTTTAATACTTGTCACGATTCTCTCTCCAGTCTCTGCAGTAGGCTCTCCTTTTATTATACATTGTGAGCGCTTCCAGCTATAGTCAATTTTTCATTTTATAAACAACTGCTTCATAAGGGCGCATCTTCTGATCGCCGGGAGGGGAAAGATAATTATGGATAAGCAGATTGCCACTCATGCTGCTGAGGAGGAGAGACCTCACTTCTTTTTCTGTAAAATTGCAGATTATCAACCATTTTTCACCCTTATATCTTCTTTCATACGCATAGATTCCCGGCTCACTTTCCAGCAGCCGATAGTCGCCATATAAGATAATGTCATTTGATTTTCTCAATTCTATCAGTTTTTTATAGAAGCGGAAAATCGATTGACGCGCATCTAAATCGCAAGCTGCATTAATTGAAATATAATTTGGATTCACATCAATCCAAGGAACACCGTATGTAAAGCCGGCATTCTTGTCTGCATTCCACTGCATTGGTGTTCTGGCATTATCCCGGCCTTTCACATAGATGGAATTCATTATAGAATCATGAGGATAGCCCGCTGAAATTCGCTCATTATACATATTGAGTGTTTCAATATCGCTGTAAGAGTCCAAATCCGGGAATTTGATATTTGTCATCCCGATTTCTTCCCCCTGGTAAATGTAAGGAGTGCCTTTCATGAGATGTAAAAGGGCGGCAAGCATGGTGGCACTTTCATAGCGGAAGTCAACATCATTGCCCCATCTGGAAACAATGCGCGGCTGATCATGATTGCTCCAGAACAGGCTATTCCATCCTTTATCTGAAAGACCGGTCTGCCAGTTTGATAAAACGCGTTTCAGATCTCCTAATTCGAGCGGTTTCAAATCCCATTTCTGCTTTCCTGGCAGCTCATCCAATGCAATATGTTCGAAGGAAAAAACCATATCCAGTTCTTTTCGCGAAGGATCAGTATATAACATTGCCTGATTGAGATCTGCCCCGCCGGTTTCCCCGACAGTAACAACGTCCGTTCCCTCTAGTACTTCCCGATGCATTTCCTGCAGATACTCGTGGAGGAGGGGACCATTTGCAATTACATGTTGATCCAGATCCTTTGCAATCAGATCAATGACATCCAATCGGAATCCTTTAATGCCTTTCTTAATCCAGAAACGCATCACATCATAAATGGCCTGACGGACAGGGGGATGATGCCAATTCAAATCAGGCTGTTTTTTACTGAACATGTGCAGGTAATACTGTGCTGTCGCAGGATCATATTCCCACGCGCTTCCGCTGAAGAACGACTGCAGGCCGCTAGGCGGGCCATCTTCAAGAGCCTCTTTCCAAACATAAAAATCCCTGAAAGAATTTTCTTTACTGCTTTTGGATTCAATAAACCAGGGGTGTTCATCCGAGGTATGGTTGGCGACAATATCCATCATGATGCCTATTCCGAGGCTGGCAGCCTCGGAAATAAGCCGATCCATATCATCCATAGAACCATATTCAGTGTTTATGCTGTAATAATCGCTGATGTCATACCCATTATCATCGTTTGGTGAAGCATAGACAGGACAGAGCCAGATCAGATCCGCTCCCAATTCCGCAATATAATCGAGCCTCGTAATAAGCCCTTTTAAATCACCAATGCCATCTCCATCAGAATCTTTGAAACTGCGAGGGTACACCTGATAAATTACACTCTTATGCCACCATTTCATTTCCATATTCAGCCCTCCTGGATAAAAAGGAAGCGGCCTAAGTGGCCGCCGCTCCTTTATTACAAGTAAATTTCGATCGAATTATTGTTTTCTTTCAAATGCTTTTTAAGTTCAGGACTGCTGATTCGATACCCGCCTGTGCGGTAAAGGTTGGATATTTGTTCTGCATCCGCCTTGCTGCCGTTAATCATGACTCCGGCTTTTCCATGATTGCCGAGATGATAGATAAAAGTCACTTCTTTTCCATCTATCCTGAATTGGAAATCCATACCGTCGTTTTCTTCAGGCAGGACCGGATCAATAATTAAATTCTGTCCATCACGCCTGATTCCCAGGGCATTTGAAATCAGCTGATTCATATAAATTCCCGGACCGCTGGAGTAGATTCTCCAGCCGCCTTTTACAGGGGCGGAGCCATCGCGCAGCTTATCAAAATCTTCGGCTGCTTCATAGCGGGTATTGAATTTTCCGTCCGAGCTGCTGAAGTAAGAATTGCTTTGACGGAGCTCTGCATTCGGCACCACTTTTTGTATGCCAATCGGATTTATTTTCTGCAGGCCAGTCCAAACCTCGTCTGATTTCCCGAGCTTGGCCATCGCCTCAACAAACCGAATATGGGCATGAACATATTGGAGGCCAATTTCACGTCCGAAATTAGCTGCCTGCTCGGCACGTTTGAAGTTTGCGCTGACTCCTCCTCTATAGGAAGCAGGGCGGTCCATTAAGCGGACTCCATCTGGGTGATACAGTTTTTGTCTGATAATCTTATAGTGTTCTTCTGCCTGTTCCGGAGTCAGAAGCTCGCCAATCATGCTTCTTGTCATCGGGAGAAGGCGGTATTGTATGCCTGTCTTCGTATCGGAAGGGTGTAACATTAATTCAGGTTTTTCAGGATTTTCCATGTACACAAAACCAGGAATCGTTTCGGAAGAAAGCATGTAAGTGTTGAAATCTTTTTTAATACCCTCAGCCATTTCATTAAGTTCAAGTGACAGCTTTTTATCGCAGTGCTTTAATAATAAGGAGAATTGGCCGATTACCTGGTATGTCAGTGCCACTGTCCAGCTGCTTGCCATATACTGCTTTAATTGCGCGTTTGCCGGCTGAAGTGTATCATCCCAGTCCCCGTCTCCATATGAAGATAAATACGTGTCGTGTAAAAAATGATCCTTCATGTACTGAATCTGTTTTTTAACATGATCCAAAAGAGAGGCTTTCTCTTTCGTAAATTCAAAGCTGCCTTTTTCTGTGAAAGGGAGTGATTCGTTTAATATAGAAAAATCATTCGTTGCCTTCAGATATTCAGCAATCACCTTTAATGGCCAGACAATGATATCCCCATGGCTTTCTTCCTGCTGGAATCTGAAATAGTCATCAAACATAAACCATTGCGGCCAGTTTCCATCATCTGCGTATTGGTGTGAATAGACAGTCAGGATAATATTTTTTACAGAATCATATTTTTGTGTTGCTATAAAATATTCAGTTGGTCCCTGGCAGACATCGCGTGTTCCCCAGGCTGCCCCGCCGTACTGCTCAAGTCCATGCGGTGCAGAGTAGTGGACGAGCATGTTGTGGGTATACCACCATGCAAGAGCATTAATTTTATTTAATTCTTCTGTCGCTGCTCCATTTTTGGCAAGGCGGAAGCCGTTCATTGTTGAAGCTAGAAATCCGTGATACTTTTTCTTTTCAGTTTCAAGATTGGTTTGCTTTATGGCAAGTTCCTTTCCATCAAGCAAACCTTGAATTGCCATACTCCATTCGCTAGTTGTATCCATTTCTAAAACTGCAAGTGAAGCGGCATCATCTTCCAGGTTTTCTCCGAAGAAACTGGAGTCCTTCAATTTGAAATCAGCACCGTTTATCTGCATGAGGTACGTAAGGTCAGGAAAAACCCTTGAACTGTCTGAGTTTTCGCCTGCCTTGAAGATAAGCTCATTTCCTTCATGCTCTATTTTGAATGGCTGAGCGTACTCATTATTATTCATAGATACTTGGTTAGTAACGAGATAGCGGTAAGCTTTTCCTTTATCCGAGCGGACCTGAAGCTCCAACTGGGAAGCATCCGCACAGGTATAAGAAGTTATAACAAGCAAGTCATCTGCTGTTTTATAGTACCATCTGCCGTAATTAAATCCCATTTCAAACATGGAAGGCATAGTCAGCAGCCGGTACTGACCGTCTACTTCCACATAAATCCTTTGTCCCGAGGTTTTCATGATATTTAAAGCATTTCTTGCGTTGGTAAGCATTTTATTAAAGGATGTATTGCCCATAACAATATGAGAGTTAAAAATTCCGTACATATATAAAGTAGAAGTAAGCACGTTTTTGATATTCTCAACATTTTCCCCAGTCATGATGATGTGCCCATGGGGACGTTCAACCAGCAGTTCTTTCTCCTTTAAGACTACATGCTCATGCTGTTCTGTAAAGAAAGATAACAGTGTATCTCCAGAAATCTCTTCCTGATGGCGGCGAGGGAAGAGCACATTGATTTCTGCTTTGGTCATCGAAACCGTTTCAAGCGGCTTTCCGAAAGCAGGGGAGAAGCGGACTGATTCTAACTTCTTTACTTGTATTTCTGCTGCGTTTGGAACCTTCTCCCAGGCTTCCAATATCTCATTCTCAAATTCCAAATCTGTAATTGCCTCTTGATGATTTTCTTTGAATATACCATAGAATATTACTTGTGCCTTGCCAGTCAGTTCGATTTTTTCTGATTGAAGTGCAGTATAGGCGAATTCGTATTGATAGATCTCGTTTGCAAGGGAGACTCTGTCCAACGCTTCAGGGATGTCTGTTTCTTTGTAGGACAATCCAAAAAATTGGAATCCATCGGTGGAGTAACCAATAGATTTCGTAAGTGACCCCTGCTGTATATAAGGGAAGCGGCCGCCGCTCGTTGGCTGGTTTTGCCTTGAGCAAACGGCATACCCATTTTTTGTGCCGTTATATACTTTATGGTCAATGTATTGAGACATGTAAGCTTCATTCGTTCGGACGGCACCTTTGTCAGCAAGACCTAAATCCTGTCCGTAGATTACGTCAGCTAAATATCCATCTCCATGTAATTCAATATTCCAGAACCAGGTTGCTTTTTCAGTCAATGTAAACGTAACCTGGTAGGAAATCCCGCCGGCTTCACCTTCCCAGACAACCTGGTTATCTGCAGTTCGCATCCTGCTTTGGGACTTGACTCCAAGCAGGGGGAAGGCCCTGATGCCAGTATCGTCGTGAACGCGTAAAAACAAATTATTTAATGAACCATCTATAGGATTGGAAAGCCACTGGTTGATCATAGTAGAATGATGGGCGATTTCGAATATATCGCCGCTATTCAAAAACGTAAATGATAAATCATTAGCCTGAATGGTGAACTTTGACCGGGTCATCGTTGTCAACTCTTTCCTTTTTAGGTTTATTAAAACCTCATACACTGGTTTTAGTTAGCTTAGGAGCATGTTAATAGTTATTATAAGTATTTCAGTCTTTCAACAATTCAAATGGCAGCGAGATAACGTCTCTGCTGTTTGCGCCGACATACGCGATGAATTTCCCGCTATCACTCTTGTATGATAAATCGGTATGATAATAACGCAATTGCTGTTCCTTAATTTCAAAGGTTACAGCTGCCTTTTCGCCTGAATCCAAGGCAATCTTTTTGAAGCCCTTTAGTTCCTTTAAAGGACGGACGACTTCTCCTGAAACGTCCCGGATATAGAGCTGGACAACCTCTTCTCCCGGATAGCTTCCGGTATTGGTTACCTGTACAGAAAGCGAAATCGGCTTTGAAGGGGACAGCATGGAATCTGAAAGTTTCGCTTCAGCATAAGCAAAGGTTGTGTAGCTTAATCCGTACCCAAACGGCAGCAAAGGGTCATTTGGACTATCTAAATATTGGGATACGTATCTTTCCTGTGCATCCGGAGCTCCTTTAGGGCGTCCGGTATTAAAATGATTGTAATAAACAGGCACCTGGCCAACAGAATAAGGGAAAGACATAGTCAGTTTTCCTGATGGATTTGCATCGCCCAGCAATAGATCCGCAATAGCATTTCCGCCTTCCGTACCTGGATACCATGCTTCCAGAATGGCGTCAGCTTCATCCCAGATACCATGTAAATCAAGCGGGCGGCCATTGAAGAGGACGGCGATGAGGGGTTTGCCAAGCTGTTTCACCTTGGCTGCCAGTTTAAGCTGGGCTTCAGGAAGCCGGATATCGGTGCGGCAGCCTGCTTCTCCGCTCATTTCAGAATCTTCCCCAAGTGCCAGGATGATAATGTCTGCATCCTCAGCTGTTTTAAGAGCTTCATTTATTTGTTCTTCTGTGCCGGACTCAATGTCACACCCCTTTGCGGCTGCAAGAAGAGAGGAACCCACTTTTGCTTTTATGCCATCATAAAGCTGAACAGCTTTTTCCTTTGATCCAAGAAACGACCATGGGCCAAGGATATCGCCGCTTTGTGCGAATGGTCCGATCAACGCCAATTTCTTTTCCTTTTGTATAGGAAGTACGCCGTTGTTTTTTAATAATACGGAGGATTTTACTGCAAGCTCTCTGGATGCTTCTCGGTGGGCTTCGCTGAGGACAAGTTCCTTTTCAAGAGCTTCATCAGCACCACGCGTTGGATCTTCAAATAACCCCAGTTTATCCTTCAGACTTAAGATTCTAAGTACCGCTTCATCAATCAGTTCTTCATCCACTTTTCCATTCTGCACGAGTTCTTTTAAGTGATCGATATAGCAGGAAGTCATCATTTCAATGTCCACACCAGCCTGGATGGCTTTTAGTGCAGCCTCTGCTTCGTCCTCGGCAACCCCGTGAGGGATCAGTTCCTTCACTGCACCCCAGTCGGAAATTAGAACTCCATCAAATTTCCATTCGTCTCTAAGCAGTCCGCGCATCAGTGTACGATTGCCGGTTGCGGGGATTCCATCGACCGTGTTGAAAGCTGTCATAACCATTTCGCAGCCTTCATCAAGAGCGGCTTTATAGGCTGGCAGATAGGATTCCCTCAGCTGCCGTTCCGACATATTCACTGTGTTATAATCCCTGCCGCCTTCTGGAGCTCCATACGCTGCAAAATGCTTCACACATGCTGCTACAGATTCCTTATTATTTTTTAAGTCTTTACCCTGGAAACCGCGGACAAAGGACCTGGCAAATTCACTGTTCAAGTATGGATCCTCACCTGTAGATTCCATGACCCGGCCCCATCGTGGGTCACGGACAAGATCAACCATGGGGGCAAAGGTTACATGTACCCCGGATGCAGCCGCTTCTTTAGCGGCAATTTCGGCACTCAATTGTGCACCATCCAGATCCCAAGAACAGCCAATTGCAAGAGGGACTGGAAAAATAGTTTTATATCCGTGAATAATGTCTGCCATGAATAATAAAGGGATGCCCAATCGATTATTTTTTAAGTGAGCCTTCTGTATGCTTATTGCTTCTTTCGCGCCGCCGGAGGCTCCGAGAACCGATCCGGAGCTGCGGATGCTATTTTCAGTGACTTTCATTGAGGCAAGAGGGCCTGTAATTTGCCCTTCATCCTTTGAACCTTCAAAAAATGGCGTGGCCAGCTGCATTAATTGGGCAATTTTTTCATCAAGTGTCATTTCTTCAAGTAATGATTGTAGCTTTTGATTCATTATCAGGGTGACCTCCCCAGTTTTTTATAGTAAAATCATAAAAATTATAGAAACGTTTCGAATTAGGATACAACTGCATTATAAGCGCTTTCTTTTTTTGAGTCAATTTAAAATCGAAACGTTTCTATTTCTGGTTATTCACTTTTGTAAGTTCTATAAGGAATTTTAAATATTTACTGAAAAATTTTACTTGAAAACGATTACACATTGAAATATAATAGCCCTATCGAAACGTTTCAATCAATTTAATTAGGAGATTTGTTATTCTGATTTAATAATGTTGAATCGTTTCTATAGTTTCAGATTAATATTTTTTTATCAAATATCGAAACGTTTCACTGCAAGGGGGAATTCGTTAGCCATTTACCAGATGGCAGATTTTTTGCGTTTGTTCTTAAGGTAGTAATGTTGCAGCACAATAGCGGGAAACTTAAAGCAAAGCCTATTAAATTATTGGGGGTTTTACGTATGAGTCAAAAGTTGTTAAATGTTTTCAGTAAAAAATTTGCAGCAGCTGCAATGGTAGGTACAATGGTGGTTTCAGGGGCATTGGCAGGCTGTTCTTCTGATTCCGGATCTTCTGCGAAGGAAGGGCAAAAAACGATAACGGTTTGGGGCATGGGAGAAGAGGCAAAAACACTTCCAAAGATTGCAGATGAATTTGAAAAAGAAAACCCGGAAATTGATGTGAAAGTTCAAGCCATCCCTTGGGATCAGGCGCATGATAAGCTATTGACAGCAGTCGCTTCTAAAAAAGGTCCTGATGTTGTGCAAATGGGTACGACTTGGATTCCTGAGTTTGCATCTGCGAATGCGTTGCTTGATTTAGCTGAGCATACTGAAGAATACCCTGAGCTTAAAGCCGATAATTTCTTCGAGGGGTCAGTGGAAACAACAAAATATGAAGACAAAGTGGTTGGCGTGCCTTGGTATGTTGATACACGTGTACTTTTTTACCGTACAGATTTATTGGAAGAAGCTGGCTATAAGGAAGCACCTAAGACTTGGGATGAATTAAAGGATGCAGCCAAAAAGTTGGCTGACCGCGGTGATGATAAATATGGAATCAGCATCGATACAAATGAGCAAAGCTTATCATTTATGTTAGCTCGTCAAAACGGATCCAAATTATTAGAAGGCAATCAGTCTTATTTCAATGAACCGGAATTTGTTGAAGCAGTCGAGTATTTAAATGGATTCTTCAAAGATGGATCTGCTCCTGTAGATCTTGGACTTGATATCGTCCAGGCATTCAGAGGCGATGGAATCCTGCCGATGTTTATCAGCGGACCTTGGATGGTCAAGCTAATCAATGACCAGGCACCGGAACTTGAAGGCAAGTGGGCAACAGCAGTCCTTCCGGCTAAGGAAACAAACACATCTACACTGGGCGGATCCAATTTATCCGTATTCCAGCATACTGAAAATAAAGAAGAGGCACTTAAATTTCTTTCTTATATGAGTAAACCTGAAACTCAGGTTAAATGGCTTGAATTGACAAACTCTTTACCAGCAAGCAAAGAGGCTTGGAATGATGATCAGCTTCAGCAAAATGAGTATTATAAAGTATTTGGAGAACAATTAGAAAATGCACAGCCAATGCCTGTCATCAAACCTTTTGAGAAAATTGCACAGGATTTCTTAAGCAGATTTGAAAAGATTTATCGTGGCGGAGCTGATATTCAGGCCGAAATGGACGACTTTGATAAAAAGTCTGAAGAAATTTTAGCCAAGTAATTTTTAACAACAGGTACTGGCCGGCGGGTGTCTGCCAGTTGCCTGCAATAGTCCGGAATAATTGGACTAAGAAGGAAGGGACCTACAATGAAAAGCTTTATGGCAAACAAAACTCCATACTTTTTTATAGCTCCTGCACTTATCTTACTTACATTATTCTCCATTCTTCCTATATTTGTGGCGCTGATCATCAGTTTTACTGACCTGGATCTGGTTGGGATAGCAGACTGGTCATCCATTAGTTTTGTTGGTTTAGAGAATTATAAAGAAGTTGTAAGTGATCCGATATTTGTAAAATCCATTTTTAATACACTGTTTTATGTGGTCTTTGGTGTCCCGCTGGTTATCGTTTGTTCCCTGGGAATTGCGCTCCTGATCAATTTTGGGAAAGCCCGCATCTTTAAAGCTTTCCGGGTTGTTTTCTATATGCCTTCCATCACAAACGTGGTTGCGGTTGCTGTTGTTTGGAGCTATCTTTATAACCCTCAGTTAGGCTTGTTTAACCATCTGCTGGAGTTTCTTAACTTGCCGCCTGTTCCATGGCTGCAGGATCCAACAATGGCAAAGGTTTCGTTAATAGCCCTTGCGCTTTGGAGAGCTATTGGCCTTAATATGATTATTTTTCTTGCTGCGCTTCAGGGGATTCCAAAAACTTACTATGAAGCAGCACAGCTTGATGGAGCCAACAACTGGCAGCAGATGTTCAAGATTACGATTCCTCTTTTGAGATACGCAATCTTTTTTGTTTCAATCACGACTATGATCGGCTGGCTGCAATTTTTCGAAGAACCATTTGTCATGACAAATGGCGGTCCATTAGACAGTACGACTTCAGTTGCACTGTTTATTTACCGGAATGGATTCCAATTCAGCAACTTTGGTTATGCAGCAGCAGGATCTTTCATATTGTTCATTGCCATCATATTCATAACAATGATTCAATTTAGGTTTCAGAAAAAAGGGCAGGATTATTGATGAAAGCTGAGGTGAAAAACAAAATGAAATCCAATGCAGTTCAAAAACAGTCATTAAGCAGCAGTGTTAAGCAGGAAAGAGCTCAGCAATTGGCAGCAGCTATTATTCTTACAATTGGAGGAGTGCTGGTTTCCATTCCATTTATTTGGATGATCCTTTCTGCCTTTAAGCCTGAAAGTGAAGTTATGCAGCTGACACCAACTTTGCTGCCGCAAGATTTCACATTGGAAAACTTCCAGAACCTCTTTGTGAATATGAACTTCGCTCTCTATTTGAAAAATACTCTTATCATCGTTCTTTGGTCGTTTGTAGGCTTATTCTTAAATGCGATGGCCGGTTATGCCTTTGCCAAATTTGAATTTAAAGGACGCAATAAATTGTTCTTTCTCGTACTTGCAACCATGATGATCCCCGGGCAAGTAACCATGATTCCGGTATATCTGATTCTGAATCAGATGCAATTGACAAACACGATGGCGGGCATTGTGCTTCCTGGCCTGGTGGGTGCATTCGGGATTTTCCTGTTCCGGCAATTTATGACTACCATACCGGATGAATTGCTGGAAGCAGCAAGACTGGATGGTGCCAGTGAGTTAAGGGTGTTCTGGCAGATTGTCTTGCCGATGGCTAAACCGGTCATGGCGGTGCAGGGGATTTTAACCTTTATTGCAGGATGGAACAGTTTCCTGTGGCCGCTGATCATTGCCAACGATGAAAGCCTTTATACTCTGTCGGTAGGACTCCAATTATTAAAAGGCCAATATGGCGGAAACTTTGCCCTTCAGATGGCCGGATCAACCTTCATGGTTGTTCCAATTATCATCATCTTCATTCTCTTCCAGCGATATATTATTGATGGTTATACCATTTCGGGGATGAAGTAAATCGCAAAAGGCCAGGAATTTCAGTTTCCTGGCTTTTTTGGTGTTAAGATAATACTCTCTCTCATAGATTCTTTGTAAGCAGAACTATCTATGAAGGGGAGTATAAATGTGAAACCTGAAATGCAAAAAGCAACTTTACTCGCTGAAAATATTAGGGATTTTCTAACCTTTCTGAATAAGAACCTTGATAACAATATTTTCTATTTGGACACTGACAAATTAAAACAAATAAAATTGATTGCTGAAGACTATAAATTTCATATCCTCTCAGATGAGCTGTTCAGAATCAATCGTTTTGTCTGGGACCCAAAATACACAAATTATTTGGTGGACCGGTTTGCAAAAGGGCTTACCATTATTGATGAGTATGTACAAAGAAACTATAACAGCCTTTTTATGGTGACTGGAAGGCTATATACATTGAAGAATCTCAGTGCATTATTCAGCAAAGATTAACAGTCAGAACTGCGTCTATTTTCATGATTCCAAAGAGTTTTCGTATCGAAAGGAAATATTGCCTCTCTTCATTTTTCACTATTTGAATTATAATAGTTAACGTTCATTCATTTATTTTAAACAATTAGGGGTATGAAAATGGAGAAGCACAAGATCTTAAAAGTTCTGGAAAAAGAATTAGTGGTTGCCCTTGGATGTACGGAACCTGTTGCAATAGCACTTGCTGCAGCAATGGCAAAGAGCCATGCAAAAGGGGAAATAAAAGAGCTTTGCTTAAAAGCGAGCGGAAACATCATCAAAAATGCAAAATCAGTCGGAATTCCAGGCATGAATTCCTATGGTCTTGATTTCGCAGCGGCAATCGGCGCTGTGGCAGGGAACCCTGCAAGAAAGCTCGAAGTATTAGAGGGAGTGGAGCCAGAAGATGAGCTCCTGGCGCTGAAACTTATTGAAGAAGGAAAAGTAACTTCCCTTCAGGCGGAGACACCAAAAAGGCTTTATATCGAAGCGGTATTAAAAACAGATATGCAGACTGCCAGAGTGGTAATCTCTGATAACCACAGCAATATTACTTTAATAGAGGTTGATGGAGAGATTATCTACCAGGGCGGATGTGAAAATTTAGGAATCCAATCTGAAGAAGATGAATTAATTGCACTCACCATTGAGGAGATATATGAATGGGTGCTTAGTGTGGAAGTCAGCTCCTTATCACTGATAAAAAAGAGTATTGAGCTCAATCGGGTCATTGGAATGGAAGGCCTATCGGGCGAGTATGGCCTAAAGGTAGGGAAAACGATAAAGAGGAATGTGGAAATGGGCATCTTGTCGGATGATATTGCTACTGCGGCTATGTCTTTGGCTGCAGCCGGATCAGATGCGAGAATGGCAGGATCCACACTTCCAGTTATGGCAAACACCGGAAGCGGCAACCAGGGAATCGCAGTCACACTTCCAGTTGTTGCAGCTGCAGAAAGACTTAAGGTTGCAGAGGAAAAAATGATTCGGGCAGTTGCACTCAGTCATCTGATAACCATTCATATAAAATCCAAATTTGGCCGGCTCTCGGCTTTATGCGGTGTAACTGCTGCAGGTATGGGCGCAAGTGCAGCCATCGTATATTTGCTGGATGGACAGCTTCAGCAAATCAAAGCAGCCATTCAAAACACAATCGGGAATGTTTCCGGAATGATCTGTGACGGAGCAAAAGCCGGGTGTGCCATGAAAGTATCTACCTGCTCCAATGTAGCAGTGCAGTCTGCCCTCCTTGCTCTCAACGATCAGGAAATCAAATCAACCGATGGATTTATTCACGATGACGTTGAAAAGAGCATCGAGAGTTTCTGTAAACTAGGAAATGAAGGAACCCGTCATACGGATGAGCTCATTTTAAAATTAATGATGGAAAAATAAACTGAAAAAAGGTCCTTTCTTTATGAAAAGGGCCTTTTTGGCGTGCAATATGAATAGGTGAAAATTACGAAATCATTCCTCGTCGAAACATCTCCGCAATTGCCTGTGACCGGTTTTGAGCTCCCAGTTTCCTAATAGCTGTTTTAATATACTGGTTGATGGTGACTTCACTGATATACATGGAATCAGCCATTTCTTTAATGCTTTCCCCCCAGGAAATCCTCTTCATGACCTCCATTTCTCTTTTGCTTAATAGCCGGGTATCTTCTTTTCCTTCCGTTTTTTCAAGGGTTTTTCCTACCTGTTGACCAAATTGAGTATAAGAAGAAAGCTGCTGATCAGAAATTTTTATATGATCATCAAATTCGTTCGTGCAAATATAACCGATGGGAACAGCGCCAAAGCAGATGGGGATAGCCAGGAAGGAGTTGACATTGGAAGTTGTAATGTATTTGATGTTTATTTGCTTCAGGTATTCGATCCCCGAACAATATTTTGCTTTCCTTTCATAAAGGGCAGAATAAATAAGCGGCAATGAACGAATATCATCCCTGATATCTCTGATATGTATTAATCCTTGGCCCGTAATAGCGATGATTCCTTCACCAATAAAGCCTAAAGGTGAATACCGGAATAAATAGGCGTTTTGAACAGGAAAAATGTTCATATAAACCTCTAGAATTTTATACAGTTTTTCTTCATGACTCTCGATATCTTCTATATTCTGGATATTATCCAAAATGGTAGATTCTATTGCCATATTAACACCTTCCTTATAGGGATATTATATATAGAAAATTGTGAATATTCAATATAAATGAATGATAGTAAGCTTAAAATAGATTAAAATAGATGTCCTGGAGAGGAGGTACTTTTAACAAGAAAAATGTAATCGCTTTCAACTAAATTAATATCATGAGGAGGAAGAAAGTATGTCAACATTTCAAAAATCGAACTCTCTCACGGATTTTGATGCTGTCGTTGTAGGGGCTGGTTTTTCTGGATTGTATATGCTGCATCTTTTGCGGGAAGCCGGTTTTTCCACGAGGGTATTTGAAGCGGGCGATAATGTCGGTGGGACATGGTATTGGAATCGGTATCCAGGCGCAAGATGCGATGTTGAAAGCATCTACTATAATTACACTTTTTCTGAGGAACTATTGAAAGAATGGAGCTGGTCGGCAAAATACGCAGAACAGCCTGAAATACTAAGCTACATAAATTATGTAGCGGATAAGTTTGAACTGCGGCGGGATGTGCAGTTCAATACAAGGGTGCAATCCGCGCAATTTGACGAAAAGAAAAATAGGTGGGACGTTCAATTAAATAACGGTGAAAAGGTTTCTGCCCAATATTTTATTACAGCTGTAGGATGCTTGTCAGCGTCCAATGTACCTAAATTTAAAGGGCTGGAAAACTTTAAGGGCGAATGGTATCATACCGGACAATGGCCGCATGAAGGAGTGGTTTTCCAAGGCAAGAGCGTTGGCATCATTGGCACAGGGTCCAGCGGTATCCAGGCAATCCCTGTCATTGCAAAAGAAGCCAAGCACCTGACCGTATTCCAGCGGACCCCGCAGTACAGCAGTCCAGCCAGGAATACGCCGAATGATCCTGAACACCTGAAAAATATACGGAAAAATTATAGGGAAATCAGAGAGAAAATGCGCCATTCCGTTACAGGCATACCGGAGGAGCCAAGAAACATTTCCGTGTTTGATGAATCTCCTGAAGAACGGCAAAAAGTTTTTGAAGAAGCCTGGCAAAAAGGAGGTCTGCTAAATCTTACTTACACATATAATGACTTGTCCATTACTCCTGAAGCTAATGCCATCGTGGCGGAGTTCATCCGCTCTAAAATCCGCGAAACAGTCGCAAAGACAGAAGTGGCTGAAAAACTCCTTCCGAGATTCTATTACGGCACCAAACGCACCATCATTGATACAGATTATTTCGAGACCTATAACCGCGATAACGTATCGCTGGTGGATGTGAAAGAAGCGCCGATTCAGGAGATTACCGCAACAGGGGTTAGGACTGCAGATGCTGAATATGACCTTGACATGATCGTGTTTGCCACAGGTTTTGATGCGATGACTGGACCGCTGTTTAAGATCGATATCCGGGGAAAAGACGGCGTCTCCCTGAAAGAGAAATGGACTGGCGGCTCACATACTCGAACCTATTTAGGCTTAGGCACAGCAGGTTTCCCGAACATGTTCATGCTGACAGGACCTGAAAGTCCTTCCGTATTAAGCAATATGATGGTTTCGATTGAGCAGCATGTGGAGTGGGTATTTGATTGCATCAGCTATATGCGCGACCAAAACCAGGCTGTCATTGAAGTAAAAGAAGAGGCGGAAAATACATGGAGCAAGCACTGCCGTGAAATCGCCGATCAGACTTTATTTACCAAAACTGACTCATGGTACATGGGTGCCAATATTGAAGGAAAAGCCCGCGGCTTCCAAATTTATCTAGGCGGTGTTGGAACCTACAGAAGGATTTGTGATGAAGTCGCCGAAAAAGGCTATAAAGGCTTTATCCTGACAGCCTCTGAAAAAAGTGCTGTGAATTAAGAGGGTATTGATAGGGCAGGCTTACTCCTGCCCTGTCTATAAATATATTATTAGGGGGAAATAATTATGGCATTAGATCCGCAGGCAAAATTTTTATTGGAACAGATGGAGGCAGCAGGAGCTCCGCCGATGAGCCAGCTATCACCGGAGGAAGCCAGACTTACCACAGATTTCAGCGCACTGGCTGGAGAACCGGAGGAAGTAGGGAAGATTGAAAATAGAAAAATTGCGGGACCTGGAGGAGAGATACCTGTCCGAATTTATACTCCTAAAGGAGAAGGACCTTTTCCAGCACTCATCTATTATCACGGCGGCGGCTGGGTAATCGGTGACCTGGAGACTGTAGAGGTTCCTTGCCGTCTTTTAACGAATCTGGCGAATTGCGTGGTCGTTTCTGTGGATTACAGACTGGCTCCGGAACATAAATTTCCTGCGGCTGCAGATGATTCGTATGCTGCAGTCAAATGGTTGGCTGAAAATGCAGCTTCCATTGGAGTGGATCCGATCCGCATTGCCGTCGGAGGCGACAGTGCAGGCGGGAACCTTGCAGCCGTTGCTGCCCTCATGGCAAGAGACAAAGGTGAAATCTCACTTGCCTTTCAGATGCTGATTTATCCTGTAACCAACCATTCCTATGCAACAGAATCCTATACTGAAAACGCAGACGGCTATCTGCTTACGAAAGACAGCATGGAATGGTTCTGGAATCATTATTTGCGGAATGAAGAGGATGGGAAAAATCCATATGCCTCTCCACTGCAGGCAAAAGACCTAAGCGGACTGCCGCCGGCATTGGTGTTAACGGGAGAATTTGACCCGCTGCGCGATGAGGGTGAGGCCTATGCTGAGCGTTTAAAAGATGCCGGTGTCCCGGTTGAAGCCAAACGATATGATGGCATGATCCATGGCTTCTTCTGGATGCCTGGTGTACTGGATCAGGGAAGAAAGTCGATTGAGCAGGCGGCAGATGCTTTAAGGCGTGTCTTCCAGGGCAGTGTTGCTTCGAAGTAATAAATATCGCAGATTGGACACTTCTGATTGGGGGAGTGTCTTTTTTTGTTTTTAAATTCATTAATAGATTTTCTGAAGAGTCATGGCGATTATAGGGAAGTAATACTGTCGCCAAGGAGTGCTAATGACGACGAAAACAGAAGGGAGGAAGAGAAAACGGCCGCCAAGGAGTGTTTATGAAGACGAAAATGCAAGGGGGGAAAAGAAAACGGTCGTCATGGAGCTTTCATGAAGACGAAACCGGAAGGGGGGAAAGGAAAACAGTCGCCAAGGAGTGTTCATGTCGACGAAAATGCAGGCGAGGAAAGATATGAACCCCACGGCAAATAAAGAATTAAGGAATAGAGAAATTCGTCATAAAGCCAATGAAATAAAAGTTTCCCTTCAAAAACCTGCCCCCGATCACCCATTTGGGGTAATCAATATCCCATTCTTCCAAATTTATATTTTTCTCTATCCTATCAAGGTGCTCTTTATCCTATTTTCAAGATAAATATCAGCAGAAAACAAGAAATTTAGTAGTAATGTACCTCTTTAATTACCCCAATTTACTGTTCACAACTATCCCCTTTAAGATAAATATAGTAAGTATTCTTACTTTTCCATCAATTAAAGAGCAGGAGGAAAAATATGAAGTCACGCAATAATCTATTAAAAGGGGCACTAGCTGCAAGTTTATTGTTCTCTGCTGCCATTCCATTTAATGTGCTTGCACAGAAGCCGGAAGTCACAGTAGATGAAGCGGAAAAAATCCTAAATGGCCTTTCGAAAGAACAAAGGGAAGCTTTAGAACAGCTTGAGATAGTGCCGGGATTTATTATTTCCCCTGAAGTAAATACAACCACTCCTGAGCTGGTCGAAGTCATTGTGGAATTTAACCAGGCTCCTGCAAAGGTGGAGGTAAAGAAGGAAGCTTTGAACGGCAAAAAACTCTCTCTTCACTCAGCTAAAGAAAAAGTAGAAAAATCCCACAGTGAATTCAAAGCCCATATTAGCAAACTGAGGGCTAGGAAAAGCAGTTCATTGTATGAAGCCAGTAAAATTGAAGTGAAACGCGAATACAAAAATGCATTCAATGGGGTTTCAATGAAACTGCCGGGTATAGCGGTGGAGGAACTCTTGCAATCAGGCGAAGTAAAGCGGATTTGGAGCAATGCCCAGGTCCAGCTGGATCTTCCTTCAGAAGAGGAAATTAAAATGAAGCCGAAGATGGCAGACAGCATTCCCCAAATCGGTGTGGATAAGCTTCACGATGAAGGGGTTACCGGAAAAGGAATCAAGGTTGGAGTACTGGACACAGGTATTGATTATACCCACCCTGACTTAAAAGATTCTTATAAAGGATACCGTGCTGAAAACGGACAAGATCCAGAAGCAGTCGATCCTGCCTCTGTGAAAGGCTGGGATTTTATCAATAATGATGCTGACCCAATGGAAGCGACCTATGATGAATGGAAAGCAGCGAGTATGCCTGAGTTTCTAAATAGCTCTGCCTATTATACTTCCCATGGTACGCATGTCTCCGGCACAATTGCTGCGCAAAAAGACAATGCAGTTGATTATGCTGTAAAAGGAGTTGCACCTGATGTAGATTTATTTGCATACAGAGTTCTCGGCCCGTATGGTTCAGGTACGACAGATGGAGTGCTTGCAGGCATTGATAAAGCTGTTGAGGATGGCATGGACGTGATTAATTTATCCCTTGGTGCCAGTGTAAACGATCCTTTATACCCTACATCAGTGGCGATAAATAATGCGATGCTATCAGGTGTCGTTTCCGTTGTGGCAGCCGGAAATGCGGGCCCAAGTGAAAAGACTCTTGGGTCGCCAGGTACAAGCGCGTTTGGGATTACAGTAGGTGCGAGTGATGCAGCCATTTCCATTCCGGCTTTTAAAGCCAGTGCAGGCGACAAGGTTTTTGAATCTATGAAATTACTTGCCAAGAATTTTTCTGATGACTTAAAAATTCTGGAAGGCAAATCGTATCCTGTTGTGTTTACTGGATTGGGTAAACCAGGAGATTTTACAGGGAAAGAGTTAGCTGGCAGAATTGCATTAATTGAACGAGGAGAGCTTACATTTGAGGAGAAAGTGAAAAATGCTAAAAATGCAGGCGCAGCAGCTGTCATTATTTTTAATAACACTGAAGGTGAAATACCTGCCTATATAGGAGAAAACGCCAAATATATTCCAACGTTCCAGCTTACGAAAGCAGCTGGAGACTTTTTAAAAGGGAATCCTGAAGCAACTATTACATTTGATCAGCTTACCCAGGTTAAAACAGAAGGAGATTCTCTTGCAGACTTCAGCTCAAGAGGGCCTGTTAACAGTAATTATGATATAAAACCGGATCTTGTGGCACCAGGAGTGTCCATATTCTCCACTTATCCGGAATTCATGAACCACCCGGAAGAGGGGCAGGATTATAGCTCTGCCTACGCGAGACTGAATGGAACCTCTATGGCGACTCCTCATATTGCGGGTGTGGCGGCACTTATGCTTCAGCAAAATCCAGACATGGACCCTTTCACTGTAAAAACATCTCTAATGAACACATCTGATGATTTAAAGAGCGATTACTCAGTATATGAAGTGGGGGCTGGCCGGGTAGATGCCTATCAGGCTGTTCATTCGGACATATCATTCAAAGTAAAGGATCAAACCGATCATATAGAAAACGGAGAATACATCCAAGTAGATGAGATTACAGGCTCCATCAGCTACGGCAGCCATTATCTGGACAATGCAGATATTGAGGACAGCCGAAGCATACAAGTGGCGAATAATAGCAAACAGGATCAATCATTTAGAGTAGAAGTGGAATATCATGCAGCACGGGAAGGCGTACAGGATGGAAATAAAAATAATATGAAAGTCCATATCCCTGAATCGCTGACAATTGGAGCAGGGAAAACAGAGCAAATTGAGGCTGGAATTGTCATTCCAAAATCGGCTGAAATCGGCCGTTATGAAGGCTATATTCATGTGGTTAATCAGGCAAATCCAAATGACCGCTACCAAATTCCTTTTGCTATAAGAGTTACAGACAAAGGGATTTCCTATGCCGAGCCGCTCTCACCTTCTGTTACAACAGATACGCCATTCCATCAATACTATGCACCAGGTTCTCACTTTGTCTTTAAGTTTAAAAGTCCAATGGAAACGTTCGACCTGATTGTCAAAGATGCCAAAACAGGCAAGGCTGTAGGGCTCGTAGGAAGCTATGACGGCAGCCAGGCAGTCCCTGACAAGGAATACCTGATCTTTTTTGGACACAGGGGACTTGTTTATCCATTCACTGGGAATAAGAAGCAGCCAATAGCTGATTACATTCAAAAACTGCCAGAGGGTGATTATGTACTTGATCTGATAAGCCGGGATGCCGAAGGGAAAAGTTATCATTACGAGAGTGTCGGTATCGTAGATAATACCCCGCCGGAAGTCGATCTGGATATTGAACCGGGAGTCATCGAAATAAATGATGGCATGCTGACAGATGAAGATGGCCATCACGCATTCTGGGTACATGGAAATATTACAGATAAAACAGTTGACCTGCTGCAGTCAAAAGGAATGGATTTTACTCAAAAAACCAATACAGCTGCTTACTATGAAAATGGCAGCCCATTTATTAGCGGATTTCTCAAGCTTGAAGATGATGGAGCTTCAAAATTTGGTGTGCTGCCGGAAGAATATGAAGCCAGACCTTATCAGTTAAAGCTGTTCCCTTGGGATATGGGCACAGCGGCAAACACATTTTCAAGTCCTCAATATGTGTTCATGAAGGAAGGCACCGAACATGCAACCAGCCGATTTGATAAGAGCAGTGTAAAGCTGAATGATGAGATTACCATGACCCTTGATTTAAATAATGTGAAGAAATTTGTTTCAGGCTCATTTGAGGTGCAGCCTTTCCTTAATTTCTTTGAATTCCAGGAAGTTAAGGTGAATTCAAAGCTTCAAAAATTTGCTGATGAAGAAGGAATTTCTATAGAATTGGATGAACCTGTTGTTGCCCAATCAGGAGTTAAGGTCGGAGCATCACTTTCAAAAGCTGGTTTCGAAGGCATCAATGGGGATATGCCATTCCTAGATGTCACTTTTAAGGTCGCAGATGATACGAATTACTCGAGATACTCTTCCATTGGTTTAAAGGAGTTATCTTATAAAAAACAGGGAGAAAGTGAAGAAAAGAAAATTCCGGCATATAGCTTGAATCATTTTGAATTCAATTCCTCACATTCAAGAATAACCGGGAATATAGCACCGGAAGCTTTCTTAACCTCCGGAGGCTGGATTGATAACAAATACGATTTTACCAAGCTTAAGGCAACAGTCTTCGCTAAAGCTGCAAATGGAAAGATATATGAGGGAACAATGGACAGCAGGGGCCTCTTTGAAGTGATTGTACCAGCAGATAAAAAAGCTTATACCGTCTATGTCGAGGTGCCTGGCCATATGGCTGAATATAAGAATGTAATGGCAAGCATTGAAAAAGAGGGAGAGCAGCAAGGCCTGTATGTGAGAATTAACCCCGAAGATAACCTTGCAGGGGATGTTACCCAGGATCAGATTGTTGATATCCGGGATCTGAAAGAAGCTGTTGATCATTATGGCAAGAAAGCTCCTGAAAATTCTCATCTCGATATTAACCAGGATGGGGTGGTCGATGAAACAGATGTCAGATGGATTGAAAAGAATTTCTTAACGAAAGGCTCATTAGCAGGAAAAGGAAATCAGCCGAAAGAAACAATAGGGAAAAAAGGCCTTGGAGATTTCCTGAAAATGATTGGATTGGAGCCAAAAGAAAAATAAGAATTGCACAGAAAGGCGGGAGAAACGTTCTCCTGCCTGTTTCTATTAACCTATAGAAAATTACTGGTGATTTCACTATAATAATAGAAACTTTAATACCGAGGTGCAGCATGATCATTGGGAAAATAATTAAGTTTTACAGGGAAAGAGAAGGCCTGACTCAGGGTCAGCTGGGGGAAGGGATTTGTTCGGTAACCCATTTGAGTAAAATTGAACGGGGAATTACCGAATACTCGGGAGAAATAACACATCTTCTGGCCAGGAGGCTCGGCATTAATGCCGAAGAGGAAATACTGCGATATCAGCAGCTTGCAAAGAGGCTGAATGAATGGCA
The DNA here is from genome assembly GCF_017303275.1 of Bacillus sp. NTK034. Classification (GTDB taxonomy): domain Bacteria; phylum Bacillota; class Bacilli; order Bacillales; family Cytobacillaceae; genus Cytobacillus. The sequence continues at coordinate 927,944 of NZ_JAFKOJ010000001.1, forward strand.
TGAGAGCATGATCATGCAGCGTGTACAGGAATCTGAACAGATAAAAAAGGAACTGCAGGTTGAAAAACTGATTCATATGCCTGATTTTCAGACTCTATATGGTCTGCTTTCAGCCAGATACTATTTATCTGTAAGTGATTTGGAGTCAGCATCAAAGTTGATTTCGGATCTTAGTAAAACTTCTCCTGCCTTTTCACCTCATGATGCGAATCTGTTGAAGCATATCCAGGGCATCTATTACTTTCTTACAGGCCAATACCGTGACTGTATCAGCTGTTTAGCTTCTATTGACAGAGATCAGTACAGCTATGATGAATACTATTACCATTTAGCAATTGCTTACCATTCCATCCATTCAAATATCACAGCCTATTATTATGGCAAAAAGGCTCTTCAATATTTTCAAAGAACCTTAAATATCCTCCGCATTATCGACACAGAAATGCTGCTGATTGTTCAGCTAAATGCCAAGGAACTGCATGATTTTAATGATACCAAGGAAAAATATGAACAGTTAATTAAGCTATGTGATGCGTGTAATTCAGGTGACCGAAAATCCAAGCTTTATCATAATCTGGCATTTGAATATTTTCGCCGAAAGAAATACAGTGAATCAGCAGGCCTTTATGAGGAAGCACTGAAGCTTACGGCCGAAAATGCTCCTCACTATTTAACTGCTTTAGATGGATACATCCATACCTGTTATAAAGGAAAACTTCAGGCCGGCAGTGCGCTAATAAAATTAGCTGAAGAAGGCATGGAGAGGGCAAAAGCAGCTGATTCATATACCTGGATTTATTTTCAGCTTCATCTCCATCTATTGAAAAAGGAAGAACAGCAATACTATCAATTTATTGAGGAAACAGCCTTGCCGTACTTTAAAAAAATTGGCTATGGCATTTTAATCGACCATTATGAGAAAAAGCTTTTCCACTTTTACTCAGAAAAAGGCGAGGCTCAAAAAGCGATAGAGCTCGCACGTTCTTTTATACATAAACAGAAAAGCTATTATGATCACGAGTAGAATTTTTTTGAGCAAAAAAAAATGAGACTGCATTTTATGCTGTCTCATTTTTCATTGACTGTTTAGGCAGCTTTCTCTGAAACATTTTCGCATTTGTTCCTATATAAACACCAGTCAGAACAAATGCTGCCCCTATTCCATGAGCCATGGTGAACGTTTCACCCAAAAAGACCGTAGCCATTATAACGGCAGATACAGGCATCACATTAATAAAAATGGAGGCCTTGGCCGCACCGACCTCTTTAATCCCGTTATAGTACATCACAAATGAAACCACTGTAACAAAAATGCTCATATGGGCGATCGCGGCCCATGTCGTCATGCTGGCTTGCCGGATATCCATCCACGATGTTTCAGCCGAAGCGAATGGCAATAGAAATAAGGTTCCATAGGCAACTGCATAAGTAGTGGATTCCACTGAGCTGAATTTTTTCAATACCACTTTCCCCACAACACTATAGATGGCCCAGCTGATCACAGCACCCAGCAATACGAAGTCAATCGGTTCAAAGCCGTATTGGAAAAGAGTGAGCAAATGGCCATCTGTAATAATAAACACTACACCTGTCAAAGCAACGGCCATTCCAATGATATGATTCTTTGTAATTTTTTCTTTTAAGAATAATCCTGATAAAAGGACGATCAGCACCGGGTTTGAAGCAATAAATAATGAGCTTTTAATGACTGGCGCATGCTTTGTGGCCAGGAAAAAACAAATATTATACAGCGCAATTCCAGTCAGGCCCAAAAGAGCAAACAATCCATGATCCCTTAAATTCGGTCGTTTCCGGTCTTTCTCCATGATCCACATGAGCGGAAAAAGCAGGATGGCAGCTCCAAAAAACCGCAAAAAAGCAACTGTTGCAGGCTCAAAGCTTTGAACAGCAAACTTGCCGGCAATAAATGCGCTGCCCCATGTAGCAGTAGCCAAAGTCAGCATTCCATAAATAAGCCATAATCTCTTTTTCAAACTACTCGCCTTCATTTCTGTAAAATTTTATAAATAGTATTATAACATCTTTTTCGAAAGGCGAAATAGTTAATTTTTACTGGGATTTTTCAAAAAGTGTGGAAGATAAAAAAGATGAACTTTAGCTTGGGCTTCGATTATGATTGTAGAAAGATAATTAAAAATTTCGGATAAGCCGCCTAATGCAGGGGTAGTACATTTAATATATTCGTTAAATAAATTTACAATTGCCGCTCTAATTGTATACACTAAGAATGATTATCAATTAAAAAATAAATAAGATTCGGAATATAAATATCGATTACCGGAAAGGAGGGACCAAGATGTGGCCATTTTCATCAAGCAAACAGAACAAAAATGTCGTCAATGCAGCCAGTTATATTTCCATTAAAGAAACGACCGAAGAAGCAGAAATCGAAAAGATGGTAGCTAAGCTGAAACAGATTTTTTACAGCACATCCAGGGACATTGTTATTTTGTGCATTGGTTCTGACCGCTCAACAGGAGACTCTCTTGGGCCATTGGCAGGAAAAATTCTCAAGGAAAAAAACATTACTTATCCAGTTTATGGGACTTTGCAGGAGCCTGTTCACGCATTGAATATCAAGAAAGTAATTAATGAAATCAAAGAAACCCACCATGATCCGTTTATATTTGGCATAGATGCCTGCCTTGGAGACGAGCGGCAAATCGGCTATCTTTTAATAAGGGAAGGGTCATTTATCCCGGGAAATGCAGTGAATCGGGCTCTTCCAAGTGTGGGTGATTATCATTTGAAGGCAATTGTAAACACGCTGGATCCATTATCACCTGTTCATTCCTTAAATAGCACGAGATTATACATGGTTTTAAAACTGGCTGAAATCATTGCGGAAATCATTTCGCGTGTAGCGGCAAATGACCGTACTTCCAGAGGAATGATTGAAAAAATGAATGTTCCGTAAACATGAAATGGGTAAATCAGCCAAAAAATTGCTGTACCCCGATAGGTAAGTTATAATGAGCTAAGGATACTAAAGAGAAAGAGGGAAAGGGATGGGGAATAACTGGACGGAAGATAATCTGATCTCGATACGCGAGAGGGTTTATCTGCATATTAAGGATCTTATTTTGGACGGAGAATTTAAAGCGGGAGACCGGCTGGTGGAACGAGAACTTGCTGAGAGATTAAACATCAGCAGGACACCCATTCGGGAAGCGCTGTTCCGCCTGGAATCCCAGGGGTTTGTTAAGACAGTCCCAAGAAAAGGCGTAATTGTTGCCGATATTTCTGAAAAGGAAATTATCGAAGTGTTTACCATTTTATCATCACTTGAAGTTCTGGCAGCAAAATTGGCTGTTCAAAAGCTCGATAAAGAAATGGAAAGCAAATTCACTGATAGCATAAGAAAGGTCGAGGAATACCTGAACAATCCTGAAGAGGATGCTTCTGAATTACATAGGGAGCTCAATCATCTCCTATATAGCTCTGCCAAAAATGTGAAGCTTTATGAGATGCTGAGCGGATTATCCGATTACATTCGCGCATTTGCCAAAATCGGGCATAAAAATCCGGGAAGGGCAAAGCAGTCAATGGAGGAGCATTTGAAAATCATGGAAGCAATCGTCAATAAAGAAATGGAAATGGCTGAATATCTGACCAAAATACATATTGAGAATTCAAAAAAAGCATATATTGAAGCGGTGCAGCAAAGTGAAAAGAAAAATTAAGAAAGAGCAGAAGCCCTTTCTTAATTTTTTTACACTCCAATCACAATTGGCGAAGTAAAATTTTTTAAAACCTTGGCCACACTCATGGCGACAATCGGACTGGATTTTGGATTTTCCTCATAAGGAATATTCGAAACGGATATCTCAACTTCGCCAAAATAACCCTTTGCTTTAATAGTATGAGTGTTCGATTGGATAGTTGGATCAGCATACACTTTTACTTTTGTGTCTTCAAAGCCGATTCCTGCAAGGCTGAGGGCCGCTGATACATTCACGCTCTGCGGAAAGAGCTTGGACGACTCGCGTGCATTGCCTTCATAAATACAAAATGGTTCTGTCAGAGTATGTAATTCCACTTTTTCTTCTGCTATCGTACCTTTCCAGCTGCGGGGATGCTTTCTAGTAATTAAGGTAATATCTTCAATTTCCCCCAATGCACCTGCCGCAATCCGGTCCAGGCCCGCGATAGCTGCAGAGGGAATAAAGATCTGCCGGTTCTGCTGCATGGCCACAGTCTGCAGCTGTTCAAAAAAAATGTTGTCTCCCAATGCTCCAACGGAAAGTACTACAAGATGGCTCCCATTTGCCAGCACTTTCTCCGCGAACATGTGTAAAGCCTGATGACCCGCTGCCTCTATAATAATATCTAAATCCCCATTAAAAAATTCTGCTTCATTTGATATAAAAGCAAATGTCTGTTTGTCTGCATGTTCTGCACTATTTTTTCTTCTAACAAGCACAGACTTTAACTCCACTTCACCGGCATGGCCGGCTTCAATTAATTCTGCAATAGTCTTCCCCAGCGTTCCATAACCGATTATTCCAGCTTTAAGCATATTTATCACTCCTTCATGGGATCACCCCTAACAATAGGAGTCTTGAATTTTGGTATACGATATACTTTGTGCAATTTTATTCTAGATTTTAACTTAAATTTATTAAGAGAGCAATATATTTTATAGAAAATATTAAAACATCTAAATTTTCAAAATTATTTGCACAATATTCTTTTTTAGTGTTATTATAGTATACAAGTTAAATATAGTGAAAAAGGGAGGTGGTCAAAATTCTCATGTACCAGAGGAAGAAAGGCTGATCTTTTGGTAAGAACTTCTGAAGGAGCATAAGAAAATAGTATAGTATGATTCGAATGGCGTACACGCAGATAACAAACACATCAGAGATTATCGCTTTTTGTTTTTTGTTTAGTTTGGTATACAATCCACCAAATGCAGTATGCTTTTTGGAAAAAGTTTCAAAACCTCCTGAATAAGCCAAGTGTTGAGGTATTACATAGTCAGCTGTAGAAAAACAGATCATGCCTCCTGCAATCTGTCTTTTGCAATCTATTTATAAAGAGATTTTTTTATAACGAAAAACGGAGGGGAATATATGGAGTTAACATTTGCTCATTGGGTATATGCAATTGTTACTGTGTCTGTAATCGCAACGATGCTTTTCAGAAGAGGCGTTGTCCTGCCTGTTATCATCGGAACTTTCTTTGTGGCAGTCATCTATAAAGGAAGTCTGATCGCTGGCTTCCAGGCGGTCTTTAACGCTAATCTCCTTGCGGCAAAAGAGCTATTCAGTATATTCTTGATCATCTCCCTCATGATTGCGCTTCTTAATTCTTTGAAAGATCTGGGAGCTGATAAAAGGCTTATCGGACCAATTGAGAAGGTAATGATCAACGGGCATGTGTCCTATTTAGTATTAATGGTTACCACTTATGTTATTTCACTCTTTTTCTGGCCTACTCCTGCTGTCCCGCTTATCTGTGCATTGCTGGTCCCGGCAGCGGTCAGGGCTGGCCTGCCTGTGATGACGGCTGCCATGGTTATAGTCATTGCTGGCCAGGGAATGGCGCTTTCTTCTGATTATATCATGCAGGTAGCACCGATGCTAAGTGCCAAAGCGGCTGGAATTGATAAAGCACTGGTTGCAGATAAGACATTAGTTCTTTCCCTCATTACAGGAGTAAGCGCATTGGCCTATATTTATTTGGCGCATAGAAAATCTATTGTCAAAAATGGCCACCATGACTCCTCGCTAAATCCTGAGGATTCAGCATATTTTGGTGTAGCCAATGAACTTGCGGCCACTGCTGAAGAAAGTGCTGAAACCATCCAGAGAAAAAACACATGGGGTAAGGTCTTTGCTGTATTAGTGCCTTTATCCATGCTGGCTGTTATGGTGTATATGTTCTCAACAAAGTTAACAGGCGGATCCGGATTTGAAGGAACAGATGGAGCTGCCTTTATCGGCGGGGTAGCGACACTTTTATTAGTGCTTGCCACCGTGGCATTTAATCGCATCCATGCCTTGGATAAAATAAGCGAGCATTTAACCGAAGGGTTTGTATTTGCCTTTAGAGCGATGGCCCCGGTTATTCCAATAGCAGGTTTCTTCTTTATGGGAAGCTCAGACTTCACCGGCACGATACTATCCTTAGATGAAAACGCTTCCAAACCTGCGTTTTTGTTCGATATGATACAGGCAGGCCAGGCTTATATTCCTGAAAATGCCTTTATTGCCGGTTTTGGTCTCTTGATAGTAGGTTTAATTACTGGCTTGGATGGTTCAGGCTTTTCTGGGCTGCCGTTAACAGGTGCCTTATCCGGTGCTTTGGCAAATGGAAGCCATATCGACCCTTCCACATTGGCAGCGATCGGGCAGATGGGCGCCATCTGGGGTGGAGGAACGATTGTTGCCTGGTCCTCCCTTGTGGCAGTAGCAGGGTTCCTCCAGCTTTCACCTTTGGAACTGGCCAGGAAAAACTTTATTCCTGTTGTCGCCAGTCTTTTTATTGCCACATTAATTGCTATATTAATTTGGTAAAACAGTAATCTTGAAAAATAAAAGGCTATCCTGCAAAGTTAGAATATACTAACTTAGGGGATAGTCTTTTTTTCAGACAGAATAGGAGGCACATGATGAAAATAGGTTTAGCAGGGATTGGAAAATTGGGGACTGCCATGATGACTCAATGGCATAAATCTAATCTTTCAATCGGCTTTTATCATCCCGACAGGTCAAAGGCAGAACAGTTTGCTGAAAAATTCCCAAACGGATGCCCTTTAACCGATGACGAGCTGAAGCAAATGGATGTGATTCTGCTCGCTTTACCTGCCGGAAAAGTGATTTCTTTTATAGAAAGTATGTTTCCTGTGGAATCTTCTATCGATTTCATCAACATGGCGACTGCGCTTTCAACGAACAGTATTAGAGGAAGATTCCCTTCCTGCAAGGTATACGGATTAAAATACATGGGGCATTCGAGAGATTTAATGGAGAATGGAAATGGGTTGTTTATTTCAGAGGACCAGCTGCCGGATCCGATAGTGGATCTTTTCAAGCCTTTGGGGGAAATAGTAAAGGACAGTGAAGACAGATTATCAGAAATAAACAAACTGGCTACATTTTTTGCTGTCAAGACAGCAGTCGAAATCGAGGATGATTTTATCCGCAAAAATTATCCCCCTGCATACATCAAAAGAGCTCTCGCCTCCCTGGCACCTGAAGTTATCCGCTCTTACAGTGAAGGCACCTTGGGGCATTTTGCACAGGAGATTGTCAATGAAATACAAAAGTCCACTAAAAAAGCTGCTGATTAAACTAGTTGATCAGCAGCTTTTTCTATTAGAACAATCTTTCCAGTAAAAACAAATAGAGCATCACACAAGCAACATAAACTGCCGCGAAAGGCATATTCCAGTTGGAGACTTTATAGGAATCTACTTTGATAATGTTGGACATGAGTCCAAGAGTGGCATTATATGGACCCACTAAGAAGGCGGAAACAGCCCCTGACAGCATGGCAACTGTCAGAATGTGAGGGGAAATCCCGATGGCTGCCGGGTTTACGCCTTCAATCATCAATGCAAGTGAGACAGCTGGATGAAGCCCCAGAAAGGCAAGCCCTAAAGGAATCAAAGGCAGGATAATCAGGAAAACTTCGACCCCTGCAACGTTTATAAAAGCTGCAATCCAGCCATAAAGGACTTCATTTGCCTTAGAAAAGTTAATAGCTGAGATAAAAAAGCCAGTTGATAAAAAGATGAAAAATTGATCCTTCATGCTCATGGCGAAGGAATTGAAATGGCCGGCAAGCTGATCGCCAAATTCTCTCCCTTTTTTTAAAATAAGGGACCAGCTGAATGCAAATGGAATAACGATCAAAGAAACAAGGATTAAGAAAGGCAAAGAAAACTGCGTCTCAGCAAGGGAAACAAGAACATTAAAAATAGCGATGGCAAAAAGGATTTGAAAAACTCTGCCCGGCCGGCCGGCATTGTTCACTTCCAGGGCTGCCGCTGTTTCGTGCACAGATTCTTCTCCAGCGTGCTGGAGTTTCATAGGCTGGGATTGACGGGAACCAATAAACCAATCCATTGCTAAGCCCAATATGCTCAGCGGAATGACATAGGGGAGGATGGATACCCAGCTGACTCCCGTCATCGTAATCACTATTCCCACAATAGGCGTTACTGGCGCCCAAATTAAAGGCATGGCAAACCCCCTGGAAATCGCTCTGCTCATGAATCGTTCCTTATTTCTCACGGGAAAGCCCCCGAGTGCCGGCCGGATTGAATAATACGTCATGGGAAGAGTGGCAAGATTCATAAAAATGCTAAAAAAGTAAGAAATTCCCGAAGTCATCATATATAAATGACCAGATGTTTTTATTCGTTTTTGAATGATAGCCTGGATGCCTTCCCCGTACCGCCCAACTTTAATCGGGATGCCCAGGATCGGTATTAACGTAAACATGGTAAGCAAATCAAGCATTGGCCCAAAGGCAAGAATATATTGCTGCCACTCTGAGCCGCTTGTCCAAAGCAGGACAGCACCAAAAGCCAGGAACACGCCACCCAGAATCTGAACAAATTTCTTCGCAAGCCTAAAGGTCAAAACGACTATGATAAAACTCAGGACAGAGAGGAGGGGATCGATATTCCATTGCGGAAGCAAAGTGGACAGCAAATATAAACCAATCACAGTCAAAAATAAAACTCTCAGCATATCAGACACCCTCGCGATCTTTAATGAAGTGAATATTGAATTGTATACCAAATTGCAATAATCTCTTTATTTGTTCAAAATTCAGCCGCGTTTTATATGAAATTTTGGTATTTGGTATACAATTTTGTTGTAAATTTTTAAAATCCATAATATAATTAAAATAACAGGTTAGAGAAAAAAGGAGGCTGCCCCCATGTTCCATTTTTTATTTGGATCCAAATATGCAATTGAGAAAACAGAAAGAAAATTAGCCCGTTTAAGAAGAACATTAAAATTCTAGTCAGGCCGCCATTATTTGGCGGTTTTTTCTATAGAATAAGAAAGTTAGAAACTTTGAACTCAGAAAACTGTATAGCGCAAACACCCTACCCCTCCAGGTGAGGCCACCAGGACAAGGAAGGCTTCGTCAGCCTTAAACATCGCACGACCGAAAGCGGTAGCTTTTGGGAGGAGATGGCGTTCTTAGTCAGCGTTCCTTCTTGGGCAACTCGCTACCCCTTTACATGTGAACAGAAAACCCGGAAGAAGAGCGGCTTCCTCCGGGTTTAGTAATGACATTTATACTGCTGCTTCATCGGTTTTTACCAGTTTGGAATGAATGGAGTCTTCGCTATTGCCTGAAGCTTTTACTATTTCATCCAATTCTTCTCTGGCTGCTTCCAGCGTTTCAAACCGTTCAAAAAATTTAACACCAATATGATTCACATACTCTTTACCTTCATACTCTTCATAAAGCTGGATTTTCATATTCTCATCCAAAACTTCCGCGATTGTGTACTTTGCCTTCAGGTTATCGAAGAAATAAAAATGATATGTCTCAACCGGCTTTAGACCCTCGTTTTCAAGTATCGTCTGGAAAGTATCTTTATTTGTTAATACAATATATTTACCCAATTAAAACACTCCCTTAGTTTTGTTTGAAATTAGTTACAAAATCCAGAATTGATCATATGTAGCTCGTGAGGCAACCTCCTCTTCTTTGGGATATTGTATACCATTCCACTTACGTTTATTTTATACTATGGTTTTGAAATATTCAATAATATATTCTAAATTTTTTAATAATTCGGTGAAAATCAGTTCTACTTTTCTTTAAAAAGATAGAGGTGAGTAAAAAGAGTGGGAGTCAATCTGGCAGATTAACGACCAAAAATAATGATCTCAAGAAAATGGCAGTTAATCCCGCTGATTAACGACGGAATTAATCGAACTCAAAGAAAAAGGTATTTAATGCGGCCGGATAACGACGAAAATAATAAAACTCAAAGAAAATGGTAGTTAACCGAGCTGATTAACGACGAATTTAATCGCACACAAGGAAAAACGGTACTAATTGGGGCTGGATAACGGCGAAATTAATCGCATTCAAGGAAGAATGGCAGTCAATCCAGTAAAAGACACCTTCCTATATTCGCCAAACACAGAAAAATAAAAAACGAGTTTGCTAATCTTCCCGAAAGGTTGTATACTTTGAAAAAGTATCTAAATTTTTAGAATAAACTGAAAGGGGTAATTTTATGCCGAAGGTTACGCTTCATGTGGATGGGGAGATTGTGGAAAAGCAGGTAAAGGATAATGCTAATTTGGTTGTTCTGGCAGGGATCCGCCAGTTTCCGGAATTAAAATATGGATGCGGCATGGGAAGATGCACAAAATGTACGTGCATTGTATTAAATGGGGGAGATGATCTCGCTCCGCCAAATTGGAAGGAAGAAAAAATGCTTGGCGACAAAGTGAAGGAAGGGTACCGGTTAACCTGTCAAATGACCATCCAAAACGACATTGAAATATCCCAGGAAAACATCTCTATAATGCCGCCAAAGAAAACAACTGCAGCTATTTCAAAGTAGTTTTTTATTTTTATTATTAGATGGTATACAAAATACCTAAAACAAGCGGGGTATCAAGAAAATGAATTGTTTTGATCTTACTAAGATGACATGGAAGGAAGTCGAAAAATCACTGGAAACAGTAGAGTTTGCCATTATTCCTGTGGGAGCACATGAGCAGCATGGTCCACATATGGTGGAAAGCTGTGATGCGGTGCTTGCGGAGAGAATGGCATTTAAGCTGGGGCAGCGAATGTTTCCATATGCTATTGTGGCGCCGGCTGTTAACATGGGGGTTTCCGAGCATCATATCCATTTTCCAGGAACAATTGCACTTCAGCCTGCTACTTTGATTGCAATTCTTACAGACATGGTTTCTTCACTGAAACAGCATGGCATTAAGAGGTTTTTATTTTTGAATTCACATGGCGGAAACCAATCTGCACTGAATCTTGCGGCCATGACCATTACAAAGGAATTGGAAGTAGAAGTCTACTATGCAAAGACCACTGCATCTGCAAAGGAATCTATCGGGAAATATGTAAAATCTCCTTTATTTGGCCACAGCTGCGAACGTGAAGTGTCTGAAGCCCTGTATCTTGCTCCTGAACTGGTAAGAGAGGACCTCTTGGAAAAAGGAGATATCAAGGAAGGGGGAAGATGGGAAAGACTTCGGCCTGGGAGAGCTGTCCAGGGATTTTATTTCTATGAAGAAATGACTGGAAACGGCTGTATTGGTGATGGCCGGCAAGGGAGCAGGGAAATTGGAGAGCAAATCGTTGAAGAAGCCCTGGATAATCTCTCTGAAGAACTTTCCGAACTGCTTGATCTGAAAGAGGAGCTGCTTTATTAATTTATTGGAATCTATCATCAGAGAAAAAATAATCTTTAAAAAATTCTAAAAATTATGTTTACAATTTAAAAAGAATAGGTTATGATCTCCTTAAGGTATACCAAAGACCAAAAAAACAGAATTAAATAGGGTTGTAAATTAGCAACCTATTATTTTTTAATAAGTTTTGGTATACAAAATATCAAGTGCCAATTGGTTACATAAATTTCGAGGAGGAGTTTACAAATGCCAGAGTTATTATCGAAAGATGAATTTCGCAAAGAACTAGAGGAAGCCATTAAAGGAAACCATAGCCAGAAAGCTCCATTCACTGTAGCATGGGCTGAAGGAAAACTGGAAAGAAAGCACTTTGCCAAATGGGCAGAAAACCATTATCACTATGTTGGACCTTTTGCTGACTACTTAGCGTACATCTATCACAACACTCCAACCGACCCGAAATTCGAAGCAGCAAAAGATTTTACACTTCAAAACATGTATGAAGAAGAAATTGCGGCAGACCGTCATACAGACTTGCTGATTCGCTTTGCTGAAGCATGTGGAACAACCCGCGAACGAGTGATTGACCCAGAAAACATGGCTCCAACCACATTAGGCCTGCAAAGCTGGTGCTATGCAGTAGCTGCCCGTGAAAACTTCGTTGTTGCAACGGCTGCTCTGGTTGTCGGCCTCGAGTCCCAGGTTCCGGACATTTATCGAAAGCAGACTCCAGCTCTCCGTGCACAATACGGATTCACAGATGAAGAAATCGAATTCTTCGATCTGCACATTGTATCTGACGAAATCCATGGAGAACGCGGCTACAAGATTGTTTTGGACCATGCAGATACTCCTGAATTACAGCAGCGCTGCCTTGAAGTAGTCCGCACAGGTGCGAAAATGCGCCGCATGTACATGGATGGCCTATGGAGAGAATATCTTGAACAGGATCTTGGATCTCTAGTAGAAACAAAATAATAAGTATTATCCAGGCCGTCACACTAAATCTTGTCCATCGAGGTCTATGTGGCGGCCCTTTCTATAATAGGAGAAGCTGGAGCAGGAAAGGGAGAATTTAACAGAGAGTAAGGTGATAGGTTTGATTACAACAAAGGTAGAAACATTTAAAAACTATATTAATGGCGAGTGGCAGGAATCCGCGAGCCAGAAGAAGTTTTATAGTGTGAACCCTGCAAATACGGAAGATGTTGTCGGTGTTTTTCAGGCATCCAATGAAAACGATGTGAACGAGGCAATTGAAGCAGCCAGTGAAGCTTTCCCTGGCTGGGCAAAAACCGCTCCATCCAAGCGCGCTGCCATTTTAAACAAGGCCGCAGCACATCTCGAAGAAAATGCGGCCCAGTATGCAGAAGAACTGACAAGGGAAGAAGGAAAGCATGTCAATGATGCGAAAAATGAAGTGCTGCGCTCCGCACAGACACTTCGCTATTATGCGGTCGAGGGACAAAGCTTTACAGGTGAAACCTTCCCGAATGATGATCCAAATATGAAAGTTTCGACGGAAAGAGAGCCGCTTGGGGTGGTAAGTGTGATCACGCCATGGAACTTTCCAATCTCCATTGCTGCGAGAAAAATTGCTCCGGCTTTAATTACTGGAAACACAGTTGTGTTCAAACCTTCTTCAGATACCCCTCTAATTGCCGTTCGGCTTGTTGAAGCGCTGCACGAGGCCGGTATACCAAATGGCGTTTTGAACTTTGTTACTGGGAAAGCATCTGATGTTGGTGATTTACTGGTCACCCATCCTGCAGTCAAGGCTGTCACTTTCACTGGTTCTACAGCTGCAGGAGAGGACATCCATAGTAAATGCTCATTCACCACCCGCACTCAAATGGAACTTGGCGGAAAGAATCCGCTTTTAGTTATGGACGATGCTGACCTTGACCTTGCGGCTACATTAACAGTGAATGGCGGGTTTTCTTTGACTGGGCAGGCATGCACAGGAACAAGCAGAGTGATCGTGATGAAGGAAGTAAAAGAAGCATTTTTGGAGAAATTGATTGAAAAAACCAGCGCCCTTAAAATTGGCAGCGGTTTTGAAGAAGGAGTTAAGATCGGCCCGCTTGCAAATGAAAGACAGCTGAAAAATGTCCTGAATTATATTGAGTTTGGCAAGGAAGACGGTGCTGATCTCGTATATGGCGGTGATCACCTCACATCAGGTGAATATGAAAAAGGATATTTTGTGCAGCCAGCCATTTTTACTAATGTTAAACCAAATCACCGCATTGCCAAGGAAGAAATTTTTGGCCCTGTCATTGCCGTGATCGAGGCAGATACATATGGAGAAGCCATTGCGATTGCCAATGACGTTGACTATGGTTTATCTGCTTCTATTGTGACAAATAACTTAAAAACAGCCAGCCAGTTTACGAAAGATATTCAGGCAGGCACCGTAAAAGTGAACCGGACAACAACCGGCAACTTAATCAATGCACCGTTTGGAGGATTAAAGCAATCCAGCACGGCTACTTTCCGGGAGTCAGGAAGAGTCGGCCTGGAATTTTTCACTCAGGTGAAAACCGTTTATATTGGCTATTAAATCAAAAGGAGAACGATGATGAAAACTGCTCTAAAACTTGAATTAGAAGAAGCAAAATTGATGATTGAAGCAGCAAAGGAAAAATCTGCGGAAATTAATGTGTTTGAAACCATTGCAATTGTCGATGACGGCGGAAGTGTGATTGCCCTGGAGCGCATGAATGGTGCAAGAATTACCGGGCCTGAAATTGCGATTGCTAAAGCTTACACAGCAGCAGGCCATAAACGCTCCACCCATCTATTCAACAAAGAACCGAATGGGCCTGCTCTTCCAGGCAATGAGGCATTTGGCATCCAGCATATGCTTAATGGCAAATTTGCTGTGTTTGTCGGAGGGTTCCCGATTGTGGTTAATGGTGAAGTCGTTGGCGGAATCGGCATCAGCGGAGGAAATGGCGAGCAGGATACGGCTGTTGGGACCGCTGCATTAAAAGCCCTTCAATCTTATTTGGAGAAAGACGGCTATGAAGTCGTAACCGAGGCAGATATTAAAAAATAATAGAAAGGGACCTCATTCGCTGTTAATAGATAGCGGAATGAGGTCCTTCTTCAGTCAAAAGCACCTAAATAAGGGGAGGAACTCATGAAGCCTTATCTTGAATTGGCGATTGGTTTTGCACGCACCGGTGTGACAGGGTATGGAGGAGGTCCTTCGACAATACCTTTGATTGAATTTGAAGCAGTTAAGAAATATAAATGGATGACGGAGGAGGAATTCGGGGAGATTCTGGCATTAGCTAATACGCTGCCAGGACCTATTGCTACGAAAATGGCTGCCTATATCGGCTATAAAGTGAAAGGCAGCATGGGTGCCGCTGTAGCCATCCTTACGCATATCCTGCCCTCCATTATTGCCATGCTGGCTTTGCTTGGCGTTTTATACTCATTCCGCCAGTCCCCGATTGTAAACGGAATGGTGCAGGGTGTGACACCTGTCATCGGCTTTATGCTGGCAGAGATGGCATACCGTTTTTACCAGAAAGGAAGCCAGGGCTTAGGGGTGCCGAAAAATCTCATACTGGCTTCCGTATCACTGGTATTTGTTCAGTTCTTGGAATGGCATCCCGGTATTTTAATTGCGATAGTCTTAAGCACTGCATTTTATATTGCCCATCAGAAGGAACAGGCGAATAAAAAGGCAACTGAAGAGTACATGCCAGTAAGGGAGAAAAGTTCATGATATATTGGGAGATCTTTTGGGCATTTTTTGTAGCGAATCTATTAGGTTACGGAGGGGGACCAGCAACGATTCCCCTCATTCAAATTGAAGTAGTGAACAACAATAACTGGATGACACTCTCTGAATTTGGGGATGTTCTCGCCATTGCCAATGCGCTGCCGGGTCCCATAGCAACGAAAATGGCCGGATTCATCGGCTATGAATTAGGCGGGGTTTTAGGAGCGGCAGCAGCTTTAGCAGCTACCATCCTTCCATCCGCTTTGGCTGTCATTGCGCTGTTTAAGTTTGTTAATTTATTCAAAGATTCCCCTAAAGTGAAGCTAATGACCAAATCCGTACAGCCGATCATTGCTGTCCTCCTGGCTGTCATGGCCTACCAGTTCTTTTTGACAGCCTTTGAAAACAGCGGAATGCTGCATCTTATACTTCTTGCAGCGGTTAGCTATTTAACATTAATCAAATTCAAGGTTCATCCTTCGCTTGTTATATTTGGAGCTTTATTTTATGGAGGGATCTTTTTATCTTAACCTATAAAAATAGGAGGTGAAAAAATGGATAGAACATGGGAGGAAAACAACTTAATATCCATACGCGAACATGCGTATTTGTACCTGAAAAAACTCATTTTAGAAGGAGAATACCAGGCAGGAGACAGACTGGTAGAAAGAGAGCTTGCAGCCAAGCTCAACATTAGCCGCACACCGATTCGGGAGGCTCTGTTCAGGCTGGAATCTCAAGGTTTCGTGAAAACAGTTCCCAGAAAAGGGGTCGTCATCTCCAATATTTCAGAGGATGAAGTATTGGAGGTATTTACGATTCTTTCTTCCCTGGAAGTACTGGCTGTAAAGCTGGCAGCACAAAGAATGGATACAGCTACTCAAAAAGAACTGGATCTCAAAATTAAGGAACTGATGGAGTTAAGTGAACAGGATGAAGAAAACTTCAATTCCGAACATATTCAAATGAACAGGCTGATTAATAAGGCATCCAAAAGTCCAAAACTATATGAAATCCTATCAGGGTTGATCGATTTTATTCATATGGCGGCCAATATGGGATATGAAACACCAGGAAGAAGGAAGGACTCCTTAAAAGAACATATCGATATAATGAGGGCACTGCGCGATAAAGATGCCGAAATAGCTGAATACCTGATGAGGATTCATATTGAGAATTCGAAAAAGGCGTACATGGCCTATGTGAACCGAATTAAAAAGAGAGGGACTATTAAAAACTAAAAAAATTAAAAAGTTTAGTATTGTCTGAATATTAAATTTATGGTATATTGTATACCAAGAACCAAGAAGCGAAATTACAGGGAGGAATTCATTCATGCCGAACATCCATTTTGTCAACAGCAACAAAACTCTGGAAGTGCCTGAGGATTCTAATATATTACGAATGTCGCTCCGCTATGATGGAGATCTGCCAAATCGCTGCGGCGGCGGAATTTGCGGCACTTGTGTTTTTAAAACCGAAGCAGGAGCAGAAAACCTGGACAACGTAAAAATCCAGGAAAGAAGAAAGCTGGGTGAAGAGTGGCTGGAGAAAGGCTATCGTTTAGGCTGCCAGACATTTGTTACAAACGGGGATATCACCATTTCATGGGACGATGAAGTGACAGATCAGGTGAAAAAGAGAAAGCCGGATAAATTAAAGCAAACCGTTACAACAGGAAAATGAGATTACAGATACTGCATTCTGTAATGGACGAAACGAAACCAACGGCGTTAGCCCGTTACAGAATGTAAAGTATATAGAATCCCAATAAAATAGAAGAAGGTGACATTATGTGGGTTTGCAGTACACACTTGAAAGAAGCCATGCAAATATTAAAAACTCCTCATATTCGAAAAGCTCCATATGAAATCAAATGCTCACTTTGTGAAAATCATGCTTTCGCCAAAGTCTATTATACTCACCGCTCATTTAAATTCACTAAACAACTATATTCTTCATTAAAACAAAGTGTTTCCCAGGAGGCATAGCCATGAAAGGGGTAAAAAAGGGAATAGAAGAAAGAATGGAAGAGCTGAATATCCAGCTCCCTGTCTTAGCTGATATCGGAATGCCTTTTGAACCGGGCGTTATCTCTGGCAATATAGTCTTTTTATCCGGACAAACACCAAGAGTAGATGGTGCGCAAAAGTATGCAGGTATTGTCGGGGCAAACATCTCGATCGAAGAAGCAAAGGATGCGGCACGTATTTGTACGCTGAATTTGCTGGCAGCCCTTCAAGGAATCATTGGAGATTTAAATAAAGTAAAAAGAATCATCAAAATGGATGGATACGTTGCCTCAACAAGCGACTTTAATTATCATCCTATGGTCATTAATGCTGCATCAGATTTGCTTCATGACATTTTCGGCAAGGAAAATGGACATGCCCGCAAAGCAGTGGGGCTAGCATCCCTTCCAGGCGGAGCCCCTGTAGAAATTGAAATGATCGTTGAAATAGAATAACTTCCAAACAAGGGCTGCTCATGTATTGAGCAGTTTTTCTATTTATGCTCCATAAATAAAATGCTAGTATGTTTTCAAAAAGGATAAAGGAGGATGTAAGCTCAAATAAATATATGTAAGGGTTTTCATGTTATCCAGCTTTAAATCTGCTATATTTAAATAAATATATAAGATAACCTGAGAATAGGTGATTCATATGAAGAGCTTTCTTTCTTATTTTAAAAAATTCAATACACTCCGGAACCAGATTCTAGCAGTGTTTTTAAGCGTCATGCTGTTTGTCCTGTCATTTGTTTCAATCGTTGTCTATGACCAATTAGGCGGCTTTTTCAGGCAAAATGCAGAACGCCAGGTTCAGCAAACCGCTGCAGAAGCCAACGGAAGAATGGAAACGCTTTATAAACAAATTGATACTCTGACTAATCAGCTCATGACAAATAGTACTGTTCAGCAGATGCTGCTAAAGATGCTTGAAGGGGAAAGCATGGATTATGGAAAATTGGAATCCCTGATAAAAATCATCAATAATACATATGCATACTCAGATGGAATATCATCAATTGAACTGTATAATGCAGAAGGCAAAAGGATTTATCCATTCGATGGGAAAAATATTTTTAAAGTCGTCGAGTCAAAGTGGGTAAAAGCGGCTGACAAGGAAAAGGGGAAGCTTGTTTGGACAGGGAAGGATCAGGGGAACAGCAGCTATTCTGCTGCCATACGGAGAGTCAGTCTGATGGATCGCTGGTTCACGAATGGCGGTTATCTTGTCGTACGTATTTCCAACAGTTATTTTCAGGTACAGGGAAATAAGGAAGAAAACGGAAATAATGATTATATGATGCTTCTTGATCGTGACTTAACCCCTATTACCTATGATTATGGACTTGACATAAAAAGCATTATCCAGCAAGAGGAAAAATCGATTATGATCCAGAATCAGGAATATATGGCTGTTACCGAAAAGTCAGCTCTGACAGGCTGGACTTTTGTCATCCTGAAGCCGATGAGTTTTTTGCTGCAGGGCGTTTCAAAAGTTCGTGCTGTAATCATTTTAGCAGTTTCCATTGGATTCTTTTTATTTGTCATTTCCTCCATAGTGCTTGCCACCATGATCACCAGACCGATTAAGAAACTGACTAAAACGATGAAAAATGCCAGAATGGATGAATTAAAACTGAATCCTGAGAGTAATTCCTCACTTGAATTTATTGAATTAAATAACACCTACAATAAAATGGTTGAAAGGACCAACCACTTAATACAAGTTGTATATGAAAAAGAATTGCTCCGGTCCCGAACTGAACTGAAGGCACTGCAGGCCCAAATTGATCCGCATTTTCTTTACAATACTTTAAACGCACTTTACTGGTCCCTGGAGGAGAAAGAGGAAGAGGAATTGGCTGAGATTGTCATTTCAATGTCGGAACTTTTCCGATATACAATCGGGAATCGCAGCTCAGCTGAATGGGTTACCATACATGATGAACTTGATCATATTGAACGGTATATGCGCCTAATGAAAATGCGGCTTGGCGAAAGACTGTTATGGAAAATTGCTGCATCGCCCAAGCTCCTTGGTGTGAAAATACCAAAACTGATTTTACAGCCATTAGTTGAAAATGCTATACAGCATGGAATTGAAAATAAGAGAATACAAGGAACTGTCCTTATCAAATTAGAAGAATCAGCCGGTGGGGACTCAATCAAAATTACGGTGCAGGATAACGGCCCGGGTATTGATCAGACCGAGCTTCATCAGTTAAACGAAGAGATAAAAAAAGAGAATGTTTCTTCATTTAAAGGGATCGGGATGGCGCTGACAAACGTTAACAAAAGGCTTAGCCTTTATTATGATGCCTATTCTCTTGGCGGACTTCATCTGGAAAGTGAGTTGGGTTCAGGCACTAAAGTTGTATTCGAGATACCTGCGGGGGAGGGAAATAAATGTGAATACAAAGATAATCTTAATTGTGGATGATGAAGAAACAACAAGACAGGGGCTGAAAAAGACACTGGAAGGATGGGCAGCAGGGAGATGTGAGATTCTAAGCGCAGCTGATGGGCATGAAGCTTTAGAGTTATTCAGGAGGACCAAAGTGAACCTGCTTATTACAGATATATGCATGCCAGAAATGACTGGATTGGCACTGCTGAAAAACATTAGAAACCAAGGATACAAGCCGGCTGTCATGATTATTTCAGGCTATCCTGATTTTGAATATGCCCAGGAAGCCATCCGGCTCGGTGTTCTCAACTATCTGGTCAAACCACTGCGGAAGGGAAGTCTTTTAAAGGCTATTGAAGAGGCACTTGAAACCGAAGAACATATGGCCAGGGCAGATTATTTGGAGAAAGTCGCAGACCAGGGCCTGTTAGAACTGGAAGCAAAAAAAGAGTATGTAAATTCATCTGTCAAACAGGCCATTGCTTATGTGAACGAAAACCTTCCGGAACAAATTTCTCTTAAAGAAGTCGCTGATGCCGTGCACCTAAATGCCAGTTATTTCAGTGTAATGTTTAAAGAGCAGACAAGCATTACCTTTAGTGAATATTTGACAAGGAAAAGGCTGCAATTGGCGAAAAAGCTGCTCATAACCACGGATTTGCGGATAGATGAAGTGGCCAGGCAAGCTGGGTATCAAACATCCAAGTACTTTATTAAGCTTTTTAAGGATTCGGAAGGTGTGACCCCAGGAAAATACCGGAAGATGACTGAACTTGATGAAACTCCTATCTAAAGATAGTGGAATTTTTCCCAATCGCGGTTACCTTACCGCGATTTTTTAGTGGTGTTATCATTAGAATTGTTAGAATAATCGAGAAATAGGGGGTTGGAAAATGTTTAAGAAAGCGCATTCATTATTACTTATTGGAGTGCTTATCCTGGCAGCAGCACTGACAGGATGCAGCGGAAACACCGATACTGCAAGCGGTGATAACGGTTCCAAAAAAACTATTAAATTCATGCACTTGTGGCCGGCAGGAAGCTCCAAGCAGCAAAATCAGATTGTCACAGACATTATTGATCAATATGAAGCTGAGCATGAAGATGTGAAAATTGAAGTCGAAGTTCTGGAAAATGAACAGTACAAAAATAAAATCAAGGTCCTTTCATCTTCTAATGAATTGCCGGATGTAGGGTTTACCTGGGCAGCGGGATATATGACTCCATTTGTAAAGGGCAATCTATTTGCAGAGCTGGATGATGTATTAAATGATGGTTTAAAGGAGTCTTTTGTCAGTGGGACTACGGAAGCTTACGCTCTCGATGGCAAAACCTATGGGTTGCCTCTTGAGCTGAACATTGCACCTATTTACTACAATAAGGAAATTTTTGAGAAATATAATCTTGATGTCCCCCAAACTTACAGTGAATTTGAAGACATTGTTAAGACATTGACAGACAACGGTGTTGCCCCGATTGCACTTGGAAATAAGGACCGCTGGACAGGATCCTTGTGGTACATGTATCTGGCAGACCGAATTGGCGGGGCTGAAGTTCTAAATAAAGCCATTGACCGCTCCGGTTCGTTCGAAGATCTGGCACTGGTATCAGCAGCTGAAGAAATTCAAAACCTTGTCAAAGAGAACGCATTTAATAAAGGCTATAATGGACTTTCAAATGACGAAGGAAAGGCTGAGTTCCTGAACGGCAATGCGGCAATGTATCTTATGGGAACCTGGGAGCTCCCTAATTTTACGACGAATGAAGAAATTCCCCAGGATTTCAGGGATAGCGTTGGATTCTTTAAATTCCCGACCGTTGAAGGCGGCAAAGGAAATATCGACAGCTGGGTGGGCGGCCCGGGAGTAGGGTTATTCGTAGCTGAGAATTCAAAGGTTAAAGATGAATCAAAAGAATTTGTAAAGTTCTTTGTTGAAAAGTGGGGAGAGCAATCTGTTGAAAAAGCGGGTGTAATTCCTGCGACGAAGGTTGATACCGGTAAAGTGGATCTTCCGGACCTGTATATTGATGTCTTAAACGAGTTAAATAAAGCCAGCAGCTTAACCTTATTTGCTGATGTCCAAATGAGTGCTTCGGTTGCAGAAACACATTTAAACCTTATCCAATCACTGTTCGGCAATGAAGTAAAACCAGCTGATTATGCCAAACAGCATGAAGAGGCTCTTAAAGCTGAGGAAGGAAATTAACAGCATTCCCGGAAAAGGATATATCTGCTGATGGGGTATATCCTTTCTAATTTTAACAGGAAGGAGCTGAAATGAAATGAATAAAGTGCTGTCCAATAAAAAAGTCATTGCACTGTACATCACACCTGCCCTTTTCCTGGTCCTTGCGCTGATCTATGTGCCGATTGTGCAGACAGGCTACTATGGTTTAATGAAATGGAATGGCATTGGAGAAATGGACTTCATCGGCTTAAAGAATTACAAGGTATTGATGAAAGATGCACTCTTTTGGAAAAGTGCATTGCATTCCTTTTTGCTGGCCCTGTTTTCAGCATTAAGTCTGATTGGTTACTTGTTCATTTCGATTATCCTCGCCTCAAAAATCAAAGGTGCAGATTTATTAAGGAAGATATACCTGATCCCCATGCTGCTGGCATCAGTCGCAATTGCACAGCTTTGGATGAAGATATACCACCCTTCAAATGGCATGCTGAACACAGTGTTAATGGCTATTGGTATTGAAGATCCGCCTGCATGGCTTGCGGACGCCAATCTCGCACTCTATGCCATCATTATACCAATTATATGGCAATACGCCGGTTTTTACATTCTCATTTATTATGCAGCATTAAAAAATATTCCAGAAACACTTGTTGAAGCAGCAAGAATTGACGGGGCTTCTCCCTGGCAGATTGCCCTTAAAATAAAGCTTCCTTTGATTCTAAATGTAATTAAAGTAACAATTGTTTTGGCAGCCGTAGGCTCGCTGAAATACTTTGACCTGATCTATGTCATGACTGGAGGCGGTCCGAATGGAGCAAGCGAAGTAATGGCGTCTTATATGTATCAAAAAGCATTTAAAGGCTTTGACTTTGGATATGCAAGTGCCATCGGATTTTTTCTGCTGGTCATTTGTCTTGTTGTTACCTACATCATCCGCAGATTTACAGCTGCTAATGAAGATATCTATTAATGGAAGGGAGGAAAAGGTATGGAAACAGTAAAACCTGATGGCACTCCGCGTTTAGGAAATGGACTTGTCACAAAGCTTGTCTCAAAACCGATCATGAACCGTATAGCATATGGCATTATGTATGTGTTCCTGGTTCTTGTCGCCGTGTTTCAGATTTTCCCGATTATCTGGCTATTTCTTTTTTCCTTGAAAAACAACCAGGAAGTATTCAATAGGTCTCCATTCTCATTGCCTGAAAGCCCTAAATGGGAAAATTACGCAAAGGTTTGGACGGAAGGAAACATCAGCCTCTATTTTATAAATAGTGTAACGTACACCCTTGCAGCTGTCATTCTGACTGTTGTTTTAGCCAGCATGGTCACTTTTGCCATTACAAGAATGCATTGGAAAGGCAGCAGACTGGTGCTGGGACTGTTTATGGTCGGTTTAATGATACCGGTCCATTCAACATTGATTCCTTTATTCAGCACTTTTACCACTATCAATCTGATTGATAATCCGCTATCCATTATTCTAACTTACACAGCTTTTAACCTTCCAATCACCATTATGATTTTATTGGGCTTTTATGAAGCTTTGCCAAGGGAGGTAGAAGAAGCAGCAGTTATGGATGGGGCATCCATTCATCACATTTTCTTTAAAATAACACTGCCTATGACGATGCCGGTAATGGCAACGGCTGCGATTATTAATATGATCTATAACTGGAATGAATTTGTTTTTGTGAATACATTTATCAGTTCGGATAGCTTTAAGACACTCACTGTTGGAATCCAGAATTTCATTGGCCAGTATACTACGGATTGGGGGGCTATCGGTGCCACGCTGGTCATAAGCATCCTGCCAATATTAATCGCCTTTCTGATATTAAGCAATCGCATCGTTGCGGGGATAGCATCTGGCTCGGTTAAAGGCTAATGATTAAAAGCAGAGGAGGTCATAAAAATGCATAATACTCTGGGCAAGCTATTTACAATATGCGAATGGATCATGAAGCTTGCTTATGTTAACTTGCTCTGGCTTTTATTTACGGTGGCGGGGTTAATTGTATTTGGCTTTATGCCGGCAACCGCATCCCTTTTCACTATCGTACGCAAGTGGCAGATGAAACAGACAGAAGTGCCTGTTTGGGATACCTTCCTATCAATCTATAAAAAGGAATTCGCTAAATCTAATTTGCTTGGTTTCATACTTGTCATCTGCGCGGGGATCATTCTTTTGGATTTACTTTTTGTAAATGGATTAGAAGGGGGTCTGCAGCTGCTATTTTTTGTACCGCTGCTGATTATATCTGCTCTCTATTTCATTACTCTGATGTATCTTTTTCCGGTTTATGTACATTACGATTTAAGAGTAACCGAATATATAAAAAATTCATGTCTGTTTGGAATCCTGAACCTGCCTCTTACCCTAATTTTAGCAGCCTCTGCCGGATCGATTATTTTTCTGCTGCTGAACAGTCCTGCATTTATTCCCTTCTTTAGCGCTGTTTCCATTACTTGGATTCTGATGTATGGGGGAATGTCCAGTTTTAGGAAAATTGAAGCGAGGCAAAATCACCGGCAGCCTGAACCGTTCAGGTATTCGGGCTTAAGCAGACATATTTAAGCAATTATAAAATGAAAGGTGTGGACAAATGGCACTCATACGCAATCCGATTTTAACAGGATTTAATCCTGATCCGAGCATATGCCGGGTGGGAGAAGATTATTATATTGCTGTTTCCACTTTTGAGTGGTTTCCAGGTGTTGGAATCTATCATTCTAAGGATCTGAAAAATTGGCGTCTGGCTGCAAGGCCATTAAACCGGATAAGCCAGCTGAATATGACAGGAAATCCGGATTCAGGCGGGGTTTGGGCACCTGCTTTATCCTATCATGATGGTCAGTTCTGGCTTATTTATACGGATGTAAAAGTGGTGGATGGCCAGTGGAAGGATTGCCATAATTACCTTTCAGTATGTGATAGCGTTGAAGGGGCATGGTCTGATCCTGTTTATTTAAATAGTTCAGGGTTTGACCCTTCTATGTTCCACGATGAGGACGGGAAAAAATATTTGGTCAACATGGTGTGGGATCACCGTGCCGGCCATCACAATTTTTACGGAATCGCTTTGCAGGAATATGACGAACGGAAACAAAGGCTGACAGGGAAAGCGGAGGTAATCTTCAAGGGGACTGATATCAAACTGACAGAAGCTCCGCATTTGTATAAAATCAATGGTTATTATTATTTGCTGACTGCTGAAGGCGGAACAAAATATGATCACCAGGCCACCATTGCGAGATCAAAAAATATAAGGGGGCCATATGAAGTACACCCTGAAAATCCGCTTATTTCATCTTTCGGGTCACCGAGGAACCCTCTGCAAAAGGCTGGTCACGCCTCAATGGTACAAACTCACACAGGTGAATGGTTTCTTGTCCATCTTACAGGACGCCCCTTAACAAGAGAGGGTCATCCCTTACTTGACCCGCGCGGTTATTGTCCTCTAGGAAGAGAGACGGCCATACAAAGGCTGGAATGGAAGAATGACTGGCCTTATGTAACTGGCGGGAACGAGCCTTCCCTTGAAATAGAAGGTCCAAAGATTAAGGAAGCAAAGTGGGAAAGAGATTTTCCAGAAAAAGACGATTTTGATAGTGAAACTTTAAACCTTCATTTCCAGAATTTAAGGATTCCACTTGGAGACCATATTGTTTCATTGAAGGATAACCCGGGCCATCTTCGGTTATATGGGAAAGAAAGC
The DNA here is from genome assembly GCF_017303275.1 of Bacillus sp. NTK034. Taxonomy (GTDB): domain Bacteria; phylum Bacillota; class Bacilli; order Bacillales; family Cytobacillaceae; genus Cytobacillus. Next base: position 953,393 of record NZ_JAFKOJ010000001.1, read on the forward strand.
TTAACATCCAAATTTACACAGGCTTTCATAGCGAGGAGATGGCAGCACTTTTCTTTTACTGCTGAAACTAAGGTGGCATTTGAGCCCCAAACCTTCCAGCAATCTGCCGGGCTCGTCAATTATTATAATACTGAAAACTGGACATCCTGCCAGGTCAGCTGGAATGAAGATAAAGGACGAATCCTTGAATTAGTTTCATGCGATAATTTGACATTCTCTCAGCCGTTAAAAGGGAATGAAATAGAAATCCCGGCAGAAGTGAAATATGTTTACCTGCGTGTTAATGTCCATATACATGAATATAATTATTCTTATTCATTCGACGGTGAGAATTGGACCAAACTTGCAGTTCCTTTCCAATCCCATAAGTTATCGGATGATTACATAAAGGGCGGCGGGTTTTTTACAGGCGCATTCGTCGGCATGCAATGTCAGGACACTTCCGGCCAAAATCAGTTTGCTGATTTTGATTATTTTGTATATAGAGGCGAATCTTAATGTAAATTGGGCTGCTCAGGTATTGAGCAGCTTTTTTCTATATAATAGAGAAAAAGGAATCTTTTCATTTTTACCGAATTAATGTACGAAGAAACATAGGGAGGATATTATGCAAACATTTGAAAAACTTAATCGCAGGGTTTGGTATCAAACTCCTGTTTCCGAAACAGACCGTCCCATTTTAGGGGCAGTGGTTGGAGATCGAATGACTATGATGATTGATGCAGGCAATTCTGAAGCTCATGCCCAATTGTTTTTAAGCGAGCTGGAGAAGCAGCGAATACCTTCACCCACGATGGTGGTTCTGACTCATTGGCACTGGGATCATATTTTCGGCCTGCCTGCACTGGATATTCCATCTGTAGCTTCGTGCCTCACCAAAGCGGAAATGGAAAAACTAATCCCTTATCGATGGACAGATGATGCATTGGATGAGCGTGTGGAGAGCGGGGCTGAAATAGAATTTTGCGCGAACGCCATTAAAAAAGAGTATGGTAAAGATCGAAGCATTAAAATTAAACTTCCAGATATTACGTTCGAGAAAAAGCTTGAAATAGATCTTGGCGGAGTGACTTGCCAGCTGCAGCAAGTCGGCGGGGACCATTCTTCAGATTCGGTGGTGGTATATATAAAGGAAGAAAAAATATTATTTTTAGGTGATGCGATATACGCGAATCTTTACGCAAGTAAATGGAATTACACAGCAGACCGCGTACTTCAGCTAATGGATGCACTGGATCAGTTTGATGCAGATACATATATTTTATCCCACGGGACTGCCATCTCAAAGTCAGAGTACCAGGAGGAAGCGGCCTTAATGCGGAAGTCTGCACAGCTTACAAAAGAATTCGAAGGGCAGATGGAAGAAATGAAGAATGCCTATCAATCCTATGTCAATCGTGAACTGAATGACAATGAGCTTGAAACGATACAGTACTTTGCAAATGGTTATGATTTGCAAATAACTTATGCAGATTAATTTGTAAATCAAAAATCCTTTTTAAGGGAGGGTGTCATGAATAATTACTCTGTTAATCTATCAACTGTTTTTACAGAAGTTCCTTTTTTGGATCGGTTCAAAAAAGCCCGTGAAGCTGGTTTTGTTTATGTGGAGTGCCAGTTTCCATATGTATATACAATAGAAGAAGTCAGGAATGAGCTTGAGAATAATAATTTATCAATGGTCTTAATAAACCTGCCGGCAGGTCATTGGGAAGATGGTGACAGGGGACTGGCGGCAGACCCGTCGCGCATAAAGGAATTTAGAAAATCAGTTGAAAGAGGAATCTGTTATGCGAATGGCCTTGGAGTTAAAAAGATACATTGCATGGCAGGGATACACCCGGATAATAATTGGGAAGTGTTTGTTGAAAATCTCTTTTATGCGGGCACTGCAATGTCTAAGCACGGGATTACTTTATTAATTGAGCCTATCAATCCATTCGACATGCCTGGTTATTTCTTAAGTGATCTCAAGCAGGCTGCCGGCATTATCCAGCTTGTCGGTTTGCCTAATGTGAAGCTTCAATTCGACTTTTACCATATCGAAAGAATTCATGGCCATTCTCTTTCCGTGTATCAAAAATACGCTGAGATGGTTTCGCATGTGCAAATTGCTGACCATCCGGGCAGACAGCAGCCGGGGACTGGCGAAATAAATTATACCGAAATCCTTCAATATTTGAGTAAACACTACCGAGGCTTGATTGGTCTTGAATATAATCCACAAGGCAGAAGTGAAGGAAGTTTTGCTTGGATGAAAGGGGTGACACCATGAAGATTGGATTTATTGGTACAGGAGTAATGGGTTCGCGAATGGTTAAGCGTCTTCTGGACAATGGCTTTCACGTCATGGTTCATAATCGCACAATTGAAAAAGCACAGCCCCTTATTGAGCTGGGAGCCATATATTCGGAAACGATCAGCTGCCTGGCCAATCAAAGTCAAGTTGTGTGTACATGTCTTTCTATGCCAGACGATGTTCTGAACGTCTATACAGGTAAAGAGGGGATCATTCATAGTGCTCAGCCCGGAACGATATGCATTGACTTTACATCAGTAGGGGCCGACACGAGTAAAACAATCTTTGAGATGTCTTATGCCAAAAAGATCAGTTATCTGGATTGTCCGGTTAGCGGCGGTCCAGAAGGAGCTGAAAGCGGGAAATTAACGATCATGGCAGGCGGTGAGAAAGAGGCTTTTCAAAAAGTTAAGCCGGTACTGAAGGTGCTCGGTGACACAATAGAATATCTGGGACCTTCGGGTTCAGGCAGCATTGCCAAGCTGATTAATCAGTATCTTGTTGCTGTACACTCTCTGGCTGCATCAGAGGCAATGGTAGCCGGATCTGCCTATGGACTGGACTCCGAACTGCTCTTGAAAGTCCTGAAGGCAAGCTATGGCGACAGCAAAATCCTGCGCAGGCATATGGAACAATATGTATTCGACCGCCAATTCACACCAGGAGGGGCAGTGAAATATGTCCATAAGGATGTCCGGCTCGCCAACCAGCTTTTAATGGAAGCTGGCCTAAGCAGATTTACAGGTCAGATGGCCGAAAAAGCATTCCAGACAGCAGCTGAGCAAGGCCGCTGCGACCAGGATATGTCGGCAGTAATAAAGGCGCTGGAGGAAGAGACAGGAATTATTGTGAAGAGAAAGAAGTCATCATCGGACACAGAAAGGCTTGGTTATTAGCATTCATTTGATATGTATAGCAGAATGCACTGTGAACAAACTGAATGCTGGGATGTGCAAATTCAGGATGATATAATTTATACCCCGACGATAAAAACCGGAACTTTCCGATTCTTCCGGCCCCCTTAAAAGGAGCTATTTCTATTAAAATATCAGTATTTTCTGCTATAATGATAATCTGAAATAATAATAGTGAAACCGGGAGAGCAGCAATGAAACGCAAAAAATGCAAAAAGCGTACAAAACGCAGATCAAATGTAGCATTCCTGTTATTTATTTTGGTTCTGATTTTTGTCCTATTTGATCAATTCAAGCAGCTTAATATTAAGGAAACAGCGATTTCCTTACTGCCTAATACTGTTTCAAGGGATGTTCAGAATTATACGCCGATCCTTCAGAAGGAGTTGAAGGAAGTTAACCTTGAAGAATATACCCTCGTATTGGCCGCAATCATGCAGCAGGAAAGCAAAGGAAAGGGCGGAGACCCGATGCAGGCTTCGGAATCCGCAGGACTGCCCCCGAATTCCATTCAGGATCCGGAACAAAGCATTAAGCAGGGTGTTAAACATTTTCAGAAAGCATTAAATTATGGCAGTCAAAAAAAGGTGGACTTCCCTTCCGTTATCCAGGCTTACAATATGGGAATCGGATATATTGACTTTGTTGCTGAACAGGGAGGAAAACATAGTGAAGAAATTGCGAAAGAATTCTCTCTCAAACAGGCCGAAAAAAAACCGGAAGTTTATAATTGCGGAGGCGACAAGAATAATTTCCGCTATCCATACTGTTATGGGGATTTCTCGTATACTACAAAGGTAACGAAAAATATTGAGATTCTTACAGCAAGTAACACAGGAAAATCCGGAGAATTTAAATCAGTATGGTGAAGTGAAACATAATAATATTATGGTAAACTAAAACCGCACTTTTTAAAAAGTGCGGTTTGTTTTTTATTTCCATTCATACCGAAGGGAGGTTTGAATAGCCAGATTTTATGGATCCTCTCTCAACCTGGGTATTCGTGGTTATGAATAAAAAGGTTTAAAAATACTTAAAAAGAGGAATGGTTTTAGGTCATAACCGGTCTAAGAGGTGCATAAATTTCCTCCATTATATTCATTTAAATGAATTGGCTTTTATGTATAATTTGTTTAAACGAATCATATATATAGGCTGTTGTCTGTTTTTTATCCTTCCTTGAAAATTATAGATCTATAAGTTTTTTACATAAAAAGTGAAACCAAATTGCATTTCATTCGTCTATATAGACGTGCAGCTTTAATTAAGGTGCAACAGCCAGCTAAGGCTGTGAACGGGGCTTACCCTCTGTCCATAGTCATTAAAGAGCATTTTATCTGGACATGCTTGACATTTTGTGAAATGCGAGTATAGTTATATTCTTGTGCAGTGCTTTTTTTGCATGTTCATAGTTTATTAATATTTATCAGGTAAACTAATAATTGGGCTGATTGCCAACATTAGATTTTTAAATTACTAGCGAAATATGTTAAAATAATGTGCTAGAAGGCAGGTGTATGATTTTGAATACTTTACTTCATAAAAGTCAGGATATATTAAATAAATATATTGGCTTTTTCTTTTTAGCAGTAGTTCTGCTCTGGATGAAAACGTATATTACTCAAATGACACAATTTAACCTGGGCATTGAAAGTGCCTTGCAGCAGTTCCTTTTATTCATTAACCCGCTTGGGTCTTCATTGCTGTTTTTAGGAATTGCATTCTTTTTTAAGGGCAGAAGAAAATATATCGCCTTGATGGTTATGTATTTCTTGCTATCGTTCCTGCTGTTTGCCAATGCAGTGTACTATCGTTTCTTTAATGACTTTATTACATTGCCGACCTTGACGCAGACACAGAATTTTGGTGACGTCAGCGGTAGCATCAGCTCATTATTACAGCCGACTGATATCTTTTTCTTCCTTGATTTCATCGTGCTTGCCGGCTTGCTTGTATTTAAAGCCGTAAAAATTGAAACAAAGGATATGACGCGCCGCAGATCAGCAGCTTTAATTTATGCTTCTCTGGCCATTTCCTTTGCTAACCTGGGATTGGCTGAAACAGACCGCCCGGAGCTTTTGACAAGAGGTTTTGACCGCAACTATATTGTTAAGTATTTAGGTATGTACAATTATACGATTTATGATGCAGTACAAAGCACGAAGGCATCCGCGCAAAGAGTTATGGCGGATAGCAGTGATACAACCGAAGTCATCAACTTTACGAAATCGAATTATGCTGAACCGAATCCGAAGTACTTCGGAAAAGCGGAAGGCATGAATGTGATCTACCTTCACCTGGAATCAATTCAGACATTCTTAATGAACTATGAACTGCACGGTGAAGAAGTAACACCATTCTTGAACTCACTGATTGAAGAAGAAAATACAACGTATTTTGATAACTTCTTCCATCAGACTGCACAAGGGAAAACAGCAGATGCTGAGTTTATCCTAGAAAATTCCCTATATGGATTGCCGCAGGGCTCTGCTTTTACCACTAAGGGCATGAACACGTACAATGCTGCGCCTGCAATTCTGAAAGATAAAGGATATACATCTGCAGTCTTTCACGGTAACTCAGGCAGCTTCTGGAACCGTAATGAAATTTATAAATCATTTGGATATGACAACTTTTTTGATGCAGATTACTATGATTTAAAACCTGAAAACATGGCTGATTACGGTCTAATGGATAAACCGTTCTTTGAACAATCCATGCCGTACCTGAAGTCGCTAAAACAGCCGTTCTATTCTAAGTTTATTACCGTATCTCATCACTATCCGTATCATATGGATCAGGAACTGGCGACAATTGAGCCTCATACAACTGGGGACAAATCAGTGGATAATTACTTCCAGACAGCCCGTTATGCTGACGAAGCGCTTAAACAGTTCTTTGAACAGCTTAAAGCTTCCGGCCTGTATGAGAACTCAGTAATTGTCATGTATGGTGACCATTATGGTATTTCCAAGAATCATAATAAAGCTATGGAGCAAGTGCTTGGCAAGGAAATTTCAGCGTTCGATAGTGCCGGTCTGCAGCGTGTGCCTCTGTTCATCCGCGTACCTGGTATGGAAGGCGGAGTAAATCACGAATTTGGCGGACAGATTGACCTGATGCCGACATTGATGCACTTGCTTGGCATCGATACTAAACAGTATCTGCAATTCGGTACTGACTTATTATCAGAAAATCATGATGACCTTGTGCCGTTCCGTAACGGAGATTTCATGAGTCCTACCATTTCATCTGTTGACGGCAAGTTCTATGACTCAACAACTGGTGAACTGCTGGAGGAAAGCCGGTTTGAGGAAGCGAAAAAACTTCAGGAAAGTGCCGAGCAGAAATTGGCGCTATCTGATAAAGTTGTAAACGGAGATCTTCTCCGCTTCTACACCCCGGAAAACTTCGAACCGGTTGACCGTTCGAAATACGATTACAAAGCTGAAAACAATGGAGTAAACAAGAAAAACGAAGTAAATGAAGAAACTGCAGAAGCAGATAAGCCATCAAATGAATAACTAGTAAAGGCTGCCTGGATTGTCCACCAGGCAGCCTTTTTTATAGACTGTAGGCCTCATAAAGCCTTTTGTTCGCGGATGCTTTCTTTGGCCTGTGCAGATGTGTTATGCTGATGATCCTGTTGGGATAAATAGTATTCTGAGCTGAACGAGTTTCTTGGCTCTTCAAGCCAGAACACACACATGGAGAAGCTTATCAGAGCACCAGCTGCAAGAATAAAAAAGAATGTCTGCGGTGAAACAAAGGTATAGAGTGTTAAGTATATCGTTGCGCCGACATTGCCGTAAGCGCCTGCCATTCCGGCTATCTGGCCAGTTATCCGTTTTTTTATCATTGGTATAACCGCAAAGGTTGCTCCCTCTGCACCCTGTATGAACATGGATGTCAGAATGGTCATGAGAACAGCAGCAGGGAGGGGCCAGCTGGAATCGATAAAGCCCATTCCAAGAAGGCCAGCAGAGATTCCTAGCATATATACAAGCATCACCCGTTTGCGATTTCCCATCCGATCTGAAAGGATCCCGCCAAGAGGCCGGGCGATTAGGTTAATAAAAGCAAATGAAGCTGCGATTAATCCTGCTGTCGATGGAGTCAGGGAAAAGGTCAGCTGAAAGAACATGGGCAGCATGGATACAATGGCGAGCTCTGCTCCAAAATTTGCAAAGTATGTACTGTTCAATGCTGCCACATTTTTAAAATTATATTGATCTTCATCTGGCACTCCTGCTTTCAGGATTGGGATGTTCACTTCCAATATCTTATAAAGCTGTATGATGAAAGCTATGCCAATCAGGCTCCAGACAATATATAAAGTGTTTTCCTCAATAAATCCCAGATTTTCAATCCTCCATGCACTGATTGCCAGAGCACCTCCAAGCGGAATCGACCACAAGATTAGTCTGAACATATCCCCCCAAGTGCTGACTTCCATTGCCCCCGACTTTTTTGGTTTAATAAGGGACTTTCCCTCAGGAGTATCCTTAACTGCACAATAATAGAAGATTCCATAAGCAAAACATATGACACCTGTCAGGGCTATGGCATACCTCCAGCCATTTTCTCCGCCGAAAAGCGTAAGTCCTATAAAGGGCAGTACCATCGCTGCTGCTGCTGAGCCGAAATTTCCCCATCCTCCATATATACCTTCTGCAAACCCTACATCTTTTGGCGGGAACCACTCTGAAACCATGCGTATGCCAATAACGAAGCTTGCTCCTATGCTGCCGAGAACCAAGCGGGAAATCATGAGCTGCAGCCAGTTATCTGCAAACGCAAAAACCAATGCAGGAACGGACATGACAATTAATAAAGAGGAATAGATAATTCGAGGTCCGAACCGATCCAAAAGATTGCCAATAATAATTCTTGCCGGAATGGTTAAGGCTACATTCAAAATTCCTAGCGCGGCCATATGCTCGGCAGTAAGCCAATTCATTTCACTCAGCATCGTCGTGGCTAAAGGTGCCATGTTGTACCAGGTGAAAAATGAAATAAAAAAGGCCATCCATGTTAAATGCAAAATCTTCATTCGCTCATCTTTAAATTTAAAAATGTCAGCTAACTTCAATTAAAATCCCCCTTCAATTACCTGAATATTTTAATATCATTTCATATAATTTAATTGAATGTAACTGTTGTGTTAGGTTTTCTAACATATAACAAAAGATCTATAATTAATCAAACCTCTTGATATCACCAGGATTAAACGCTTTCATACCAATGTAAATCAGGGTAATAAGAAGGGGTGGTGCCAATTGGAAAAGATAGGGCAAAAGTAGAGGAATATTAAAAATAATCAAAAAGTTATGTTAATTACTATTTTGATGTGATATTATCTAACGTAACAAAAATGAAATGAGGAAAGGCGGGTAATAGCATGGGGAGGGAGTATGATGGCTAAAGAAAAGCTAGTTGTCATTGGAAACGGGATGGCAGGCGTACGCTGTGTGGAGGAAATCATTCAGAATGATCCGGACAGATTTTCGATTTCGATTTTCGGAAGTGAAAAGTATCTTAATTATAATCGCATCTTATTGTCCTCTGTCCTGCAAGGGAAATCTTCAATCGAACAGCTGACCATTCGACAATCAGACTGGTACGCCAGAAACCACTTCAATGTCTTTACAAATGAAACCGTATTGGTTATTGACACCGCCAGAAAAACAATAACCACTAACAAAAAAAGAATAGTTTCATATGACAAAATGATTATTGCGACCGGATCAACACCTTTTGTCCCCTCACTGCCAGGAGTCAGCAAAGAAGGAATCCTGACGTTCCGTACGATAGAAGATTGCAGGCGGATTATGAATGAGTCAGAAAAGGGCAAAAAAGCTGCAGTTATTGGGGGAGGTTTGCTTGGGCTTGAAGCTGCTCAGGGCCTGATCCAAATGGGTATGGACGTTCATGTCGTTCATAATGCTGACAGAATTATGAATAAACAGCTGGATGATAAAGCGGCAAAACTCCTGCAAAACTCACTCGAAGCTCAAGGGATGAACTTTTTGCTGAATAGGAAAACGGGATACTTTGAGGGAAGAGAACGAGTCGAAAAGCTTATTTTTACTGATGGATTGGAACTTGTGGCAGATCTGGTCATTATTGCTGCAGGTGTGATTCCAAATAGTAAGCTAGCCAAATCATCTGGATTAAAAACAAACCGGGGAATTGTTGTCAATGATTTTATGCAGACAAGTAACTCTGCTATTTATGCCGTAGGGGAATGCGCTGAACATAGAGGGGTGATCTATGGGCTGGTAAAACCGCTGTATGAGCAGGGCAAAATACTCGCTGCACATATTTGTGAAAAGGATGTACCGCCATATCAGGGTTCTATTCTATCTTCAAAGCTGAAAATATCAGGAACAAATGTATTTTCTGCAGGCAATATTTTTGAAAAAGGCTTTACTCAAGCCATGACACTTTATGATGAGGATGAAAAAACATATAAAAAAATAGTGTATAAACATAACAAAATTGCAGGATTTTTATTAGTAGGGGACCTAAATGGACATGTGAGGCTTATGGACATGATGGAAAAAAAGCAGAAGGTTTCAGATGAGGAAAAGCTGCTTTTGCTGAATTCCTTCCAGGAAGAATACCCTATCAGCTCAATGGCTAAGACCGGTATCATATGCAGCTGTAATAGTGTGACAAAAAAAGCAATTATTGAAGCTGTTTCAGCAAATGGGCTGGAAACTGCTGAGGAAGTGAAAAAATGCACAAAGGCTTCGGGTACATGTGGTGGCTGCAAACCTTTATTAGAAGAGCTGCTTTCCTATATAAAGAGTGATGATTTCCATGAGGATATTGATCCCTGCGCATTCTGTTCCTGTACAAATTTAAGTGAAGAAGAAGTAATAGAGGAAATTCAGCTTCGAGGGCTAGTAAGCATAAACGAAGTCTTTGCTGTTTTGGGATGGCGTAATCAAAATGGCTGCCGCTTTTGTGTGTCTGCTCTACATTATATTCTTCGAATGGCTGTTCCTGGTTATGAAGGAGATGGGCAATCGGTCTGCTTTGGAGAAACACACAATGCTGTTAAGGAGGAAGATGGTACCTTTACCATAATCCCTCAAATATATGGAAATGAAGTGTCTGGCGGCCTATTAAGGAAGATAGGAGAAGCAGCCGAGCTATACAGCATACCTGAAATTACTTTGAGCCATGATGGACGGATCATATTAAAAGGGATCATACAAGATAATCTGCCGGCCATTTGGGAGACCCTAAATACGAAATTAATCCCTATTCCCTTTGATAATGCCGTTCGTGTTTTGCTGCTGGCTGGCTTCAAAGACTGTAGCTGCATAAAAGACTGCTCAAGGAATATGGCTTTACAGCTTCAGAAAAAAACGGAATACTTGCTGTTGCCAAACAGGCTCGAGATTGGAATCGCGGCTTGCGTTCATGGAAAAAATAGCATGGCCGGTCATGATATCGGGATAAAGGTGCACGGTGAGGAATGGGAAATCCATATCGGAGGGACTGGAGGAAACCAATTAAGGGGTGAACCTTTGGCTATTGCTTCAACTGTAAAAGAAACGGAAGAAATGGTATGCTCATTGGTTCAGTATTTCAGAGAATCTGCCAGATACCGGGAGACCTTAAAGGAATGGGCAGAACGAATGGGGATTATTCATCTGCGAGAAGTGGTGTTCGACTTAGATCTGAGAAGCATCTTGCTTCGCCGACTTGAAAATGATTCATCTGACAGACAAAGTAGATTGCACGATCCTGTCTTTATCAATGAAACTATATAGAAAAGGCGGAAAGGAATGGACTATGACAGAACTCTTATTAAAATATTTCCGAACAAAGCAGCGGGAAGTTCAGTCAGAAAGAATTTATGATACGCAATGTCCTTTCTGCAGTATGCAATGCAAAAAGCAGGTGATTGAACAGTCCGTCGTAACAAGGAAAAAATATCGGGTTCTAGGAAAAGAGAATCCTGCATCACATGGACGTTTATGCATTAAAGGGATGAATGCCCACCAGCATGCCATGCATCCGGACCGCCTGCAGTATCCATTGCTTAAAGTAAATGGTAAGTTCGAACCGATTTCCTGGGATAAAGCGATGAGAATTATGAAGGAAAAATTCCAATGCATACAAGCTATGCATGGATTCAATGCCTTATCCGTGTATGGAGGGGGATCCTTAACAAATGAGACAGCGTACCTTTTAGGCAAATTTGCTCGAGTGGCATTAAAAACGAAATATATTGATTATAATGGGAGGTTCTGCATGTCTTCAGCAGCGGCTGCTGCTAATCATGCTTTTGGCATGGACCGGGGAATGACGAATGGACTGAATGATATTCCGCTGGCTAAATGCATTATACTGGCCGGCACGAATATAGCCGAATGCCAGCCAACACTTCTTCCTTATTTTGAAAAAGCAAAGGAAAACGGATCCTTAATTATCGTAATAGATCCGCGGGAAACTGCGACAGCGAAAATGGCTGATTTGCATTTAAAACCGAGGCCAGGCACTGATTCAGCATTGGCAAACGGGATATTACAGGTTTTGCTTGCAGAAAACGAGATTGATCTTTCTTTTATTTACGAAAGAACGAACGGCTTTGCAGAGCTTAAGGCTTTTGTTGAAACGATTAAGCTGGAAGACATTGAGGCATTGACCGGAGTGCCATCCAGCCAAATTAGAAAAGCGGCTATCCTGTTTGGCAAAGCTGCAACCGGGATGGTTTTTACAGCAAGGGGCGTTGAACAGCATACGGATGGATACCAAACTGTAAGGAATTTTATAAATATTCTATTAGTTACAGGAAAAATCGGCAAAGCCGGCTGCGGATATGGGGCAATCACCGGCCAGGGAAATGGCCAGGGCGGACGGGAGCATGGCCTGAAAGCAGACCAGCTTCCAGGATACCGTTCCATTGAAAATCCGGAACACCGACGCTATCTCGCACGAGTATGGAATATAGACGAATCGGATTTGCCCGGCAAAGGTGTTTCTGCATATGAAATGATGGAGAAAATCGGCCGGGGTGAAATAAGAGGAATGCTGTTGATGGGCTCAAATCCAATTGTTTCGAATCCCAATGCAGAGTTTGTTAAAAACGCATTGGAAAAACTCGAATTCCTTGTTGCGGCTGATCTATTTATCTCTGAAACTGCCGAGCTGGCAGATCTGATTTTGCCGGTGAGTTCTTATTTGGAGAATGAGGGAACAATGACGAATCTTGAAGGACGTGTTATGCATCGTCCCTGTGCCATGCCCAGCACAGGATTAGTAAAACATGATTGGCAAATACTTTGTGAGATTTCAAGATTTTTAGGGAAGGAAGAGTATTTTTCTTTTTCAGGTCCTGAAGAAATCTTCAATGAACTGAGAGAAGCCAGCAGAGGCGGTATTGCAGATTATTACGGAATTGACTATAAGCGTCTTAAAAATGGAGATGGGGTTCTGTGGCCTTGTCCTGATTCTGCCCATCCGGGAACAGATAGGCTTTTTGAAAACAGTTTTGCCCACAAAGACCATAAAGCAGTCATGATTCCTGTACCCAGCAGGGCAGAAGCAGAAAAAGAGACACCTAATAGGAATTATCCCCTTTACCTTACAACAGGCAGAGTCGTTTCACATTATTTGACAGGAGTTCAGACAAGAAAGAGTGCTTCACTGGCAGCCAGGAATGTTGAATCTTTTGCCGAAATACACCCTGAAACTGCCAAACGATTTGGCATTGGGAACAAGACGCTTATCAAGATTGAATCAAAAAGAGGCAGTATTGTGGTTAGGAGCCATTTGACGGCGGCTATTAGGAAGGATACAGTTTTCGTTCCATTTCATTGGGCTGAGACTCAAAACGTCAATCTCCTGGTATCGAATCAGCTCGATCCAGTTTGCCGTATGCCTGGTTTTAAAATAACAGCTGTTAACATAAGCCGTTTAGAATGACCATTAGCAGGACGAGAATGATCCATAAAAAAATCAAATGACCGGGGGGCTTTTTAATGGGAAAAAAGAAATTGGTTCTTGTTGGAAATGGAATGGCTGGCGTCAGGACTGTAGAAGAAATTTTAAAAGCTGCTCCTGAGAAATTTGAGATTACTATATTTGGCAGCGAGCCCCATCCCAATTATAATCGTATTCTGCTATCAAAAGTTTTACAGGGGGATACAGATGTAAAAGATATTACACTGAATGATTGGGAGTGGTATAAAACAAATAACATTACATTATATTCAGGAGAAACGGTGGTAAAGGCAGACCCGGACAGGAAGGTTGTCATCTCTGATAAAGGGAGAATAGAGTCTTATGATGAGCTTATTCTTGCAACAGGCTCCGTTCCATTCATTCTTCCTATACCCGGATCAGATAAGGAAGGGGTAACAGCTTTCAGAGATTTGGAGGATACTGATAAAATGCTTCAAGCATCCAAAAAATATAAAAAGGCGGCGGTCATTGGCGGTGGCTTGCTTGGTTTGGAGGCTGCGAGAGGCTTATTGAATTTAGGTATGGAAGTGTCAGTGATCCATATATCACCTTATTTGATGGAAAGGCAGCTGGACGAAACAGCTGGAAAGCTTTTGCAAAAAGAGCTAGAAGATCAAGGAATGAATTTTTTGCTTGAAAAGCATACAGAGGCCCTCATTGGGAATGAACGAGTAGAAGGATTAACGTTTAGTGATGGCACAATGCTTGAAGCTGATCTGGTAGTCATGGCAGCTGGCATCCGTCCAAATATAAAGCTTGCGCAGGAGATCGGTTTACAGGTCAACCGGGGCATCGTGGTCAATGATTATCTTGAAACGAGCATTTCCCATATTTATTCAGTCGGAGAATGCGCCGAGCATGAAGGAATTCCTTATGGCCTGGTCGCCCCGCTCTATGAACAGGGAAAAGTGCTGGCCAAACATATCTGTGGAAAGAAAACAGATCCCTATAAAGGTTCCGTTCTCTCTACCCAGCTAAAAGTATCGGGAGTAGAAGTATTCTCCGCGGGAGATTTTTTGGAGGATCAAGAGAAAAAAGCATTAAAAATATTCGATGACCATGAAGGAGTTTATAAAAAAGTCGTGTTTCGTGGAAATAAAATCGTTGGTGCCGTTCTGTTTGGCGAGAGCCAGGATGGAAATCGCCTGTTCTCAATGATTAAAAAGCAGGCCGACATTTCTGATACGGCAAAGGTTTCCCTATTGCAGCCGATCGGGAGTGAAGAAGGAGGAAGCCATGCTGGTGAAATGACTCATGAGGAAATTATTTGCGGATGCAACGGTGTTACCAAAGGAATGATCGTTGAAGCCATACAATCGGAAGGCTGCACAACAGCAGATCAAATCAAAGCATGCACAAGTGCTTCCCGTTCATGCGGCGGCTGTAAACCACTTGTAGCTGAACTGCTTCAGCATACTCTTGGCGCGGTTTTCGACGAGAGTGCTCAAAAGGAGGGGATTTGCAGCTGTACTTCCTTTTCGAGAGATGAAGTGGTAGAAGAAATTCGATCGAAGGGACTAACCCATGTAAAAGAAGTAATGAGTGTCCTTGGCTGGGATTCAGAAGAAGGCTGTTCTAAATGTCGACCTGCCATCAATTATTATTTGGGAATGGTCAACCCAACCAGCTATGATGATGAACGGGAATCTCGCTTTGTTAATGAAAGGATGCATGCCAATATACAAAAAGATGGAACCTATTCGGTTGTTCCAAGAATGTACGGAGGAGTGACAAATTCGAATGATTTGCGCAAGATTGCCGACGTCGTTGATAAATTTGCAATTCCGCTGGTAAAAGTAACAGGGGGCCAAAGGATTGATTTATTCGGTGTAAAAAAAGAGGATTTGCCTAAAGTTTGGTCCGATCTGGATATGCCATCAGGGTATGCATATGGAAAATCACTTCGCACTGTCAAAACATGTGTCGGTGAGCAATTCTGCCGCTTCGGAACACAGGATTCCATGGGCGTTGGGATAGCACTGGAAAAGAAATTTGAAGGACTGCAGACGCCGCATAAAGTGAAAATGGCAGTATCCGCCTGCCCGAGAAGCTGTGCTGAATCAGGCTTTAAAGATATCGGCTTCATTGGAATTGATGGAGGATGGGAAATCTACGTTGGCGGCAATGGAGGCACCCATGTAAGAGGGGGAGATTTACTATATAAGGTAAAAACAGATGACGAATTAATGGAAGTCACAGGCGCTTACCTTCAATACTACAGAGAAACGGCTAATTATTTGGAACGTACCTCCGCGTGGGTGGAACGGGTTGGTTTGACTCACGTCCAGTCTGTTCTGAATGATAAAGAGAAGCGAAAAGAGCTAAATGCACGAATGAATGAGGCCCTGTCAGTTCACAAAGACCCATGGAAAGAGATTATTAATAACAATAAAACAAAAACGGAATTGTTTGAGAATCTCGTAAGAACTTAAAAGGGGGAGTTTCGTTTGGTTAATAAAAGCATCATTAAAGTTCTGGTTGGCTCCATACAAGATTTGCCCGTGAAATTGGGGAAAACAGTGAAGGCTGGCGGAATAGATATCGCTGTGTTCCGTTTATCTAATGGCAAGGTCCGTGCAGTGGAAAACCGCTGTCCACATAAAGGCGGTGTACTGACTGAGGGCTTGGTCAGCGGAGACTCCGTTTTTTGCCCCATGCATGATTGGAAAATCTGTCTGGAAGATGGAAAAGTTCACGCGCCAGATATCGGCTGTGTCCAGACTTATAAAACAATTGTTGAGAATGAGACAGTCTATCTTATAATAGAAGAATAATAAGATCAGGCTGGAGGTATACGGATGAAAAAGCTGGAAGGAAAGAAAATTGCTCTATTGGGGTCTAGAAAAATCGAAGAAATAACAAAAATTGTAGAAAACCTGGGAGGTGCTGCCATCAGCAGGCCAGCGCAAGGAACGTCCCTGCGTATAGACACAAAATTGAAAGAACATATTGGCCTTATTACCTCAGGTGAGTTTAATTGGATTATTTTTACAACTGGAATCGGAGTAGAGACCTTGTATTATACCGCTCAGGAAATAGGAAAGGGAGAAGAATTTATTAAGGTTCTTCAAAATTGCCAAATTGCAGCAAGAGGGTATAAAACAGTTAACATGTTAAAAAAACTGGGTGTCACACCAAAGGTTCGGGATGATGATGGAAGCACGGCAGGACTTATCAGAAGCCTCGGAAGCTATTCACTGGAAAACAAGAAGGTGGCTCTTCAGCTTCACGGTGATCCTGCACCTAAGCTGATTCAATGGCTTGATGTGCAGAAAGCTCAATATGAAGAAATTCTTCCCTATATTCACAATCCGCCGGAAACTAAAGTCATGGAAAAACTTCTTTCGGAGCTGCTGGGAGGGGAACTGGATGCGGCTGTTTTTACCAGCACCCCGCAAGTGAGACATTTATTGCATTTTGCGCGTGAACAGGGTGCTGAAAACCAATTGACAGAGGTTTTCTCGCAAAAAGTAATTGCGCTGGCAGTCGGAAAAGTTACAGCACAAGCGTTATTTGATGAAGGAATTGACCGGGTTATTTATCCGGAACACGAAAGGATGGGCAGCGCAATTGTAGAGCTGTCCAGCTATTATCATAAAAACTCCGAGAGATAATAGGAAGCATAGGGGTGGGATTTTGAAGAAAGGGAAAGTATATCTTGTTGGTGCAGGCCCTGGGGATGAAGGCTTAATTACTGTTAAAGGGTTAGCAGCCATAAAAAAAGCTGATGTAATCTTATATGACCGCCTGATTAATCCAAAATTGCTGGAATCTGCGCCTTCTCATTGTGAGCTGATTTATTGCGGGAAGTTTCCGAAACAGCATTTTCTGAAACAGGAAATCATCAATGAGATTTTAATAGACAAAGCCATTAAGGGATATAATGTAATCCGTTTAAAAGGCGGTGACCCGGGAGTTTTTGGCCGGGTCGGGGAGGAAGCGGAAGCACTGGCGGAACAAGAAATCCCATATGCAATTGTACCAGGCATTTCTTCAGGAGTTGCTGTGCCTTTATATGCAGGAATCCCTGTGACACATCGTGAATATGGAATTTCTTTTGCGCTGGTATCCGCCCATGATAAATCCAATGAAGGGAAACCTGATATTGATTGGAGCGGATTAGTCTCAAGCGTGGACACGATTGGCTTTTACATGGGAGTAACCAATATTTCATATATTGCAGATAACCTCATCCTTCACGGCAAGCCGAAAGAAACTCCAGTGATCCTTATCCAATGGGGAACCTATGGCAGACAGAAAACAGTGCAGGGTACAATAGGGGATATTGCAGAAAAAGTAAAGGAAACAGGAATACAAAATCCGGCAATTACTTTAGTTGGCGGTATTGTTTCTTTAAGAGATAAATTAAAATGGTTTGAAAACAAGCCTCTTTACGGAAGGCAGATTCTTTTAGCACGTACAGGCACTGCAAGAAGCACTTTGGCAGCACAGCTGCAAGAACAGGGGGCAGATGTAATCGAGATTCCGAAATGGACGAAAAAAGATGTTCCTTCAAATGATAAAATACTCAATCAGCTTTTCACGTATAAACGCATTTTATTCACATCCCCGGAATGCACGAATGAGTTCATTGATTTATTGATTAATAGAAATATAGATATAAGAAATGTTCAGGCCGATTTATATTGTTTGTCCAAAAAATCATTGAAAGTCATGAACGAACGGGGATTAACCGGCCGGCTTGCAGCTGAAATGAACTTGGGTGGACCGCTGCTGATCGTGGGGAATCGGAGTTTGAATGTAAAAAAAATCCCTTATATCGAGCCGGATGGAAATCATGATATTCTCCAAACCAGTGATACAATCCTTGATGAATCTTTTATTCCTGTTGTTGGACATATGCTAAGGGAGGCAACTTTAGACACCATCATATTCCCCAGCAGTTCCTCTGTCGATGCCTTTATGGAGAGTGTGGGCTATTATGGCATAGAGCCAGATGACTTGATCAAAAAGCTATCAATCGTATGTATGGGAAAGAGTTCAGGCCAGCAAATAAACGCATACGGTTATACACCTGATTTTGTCCTGTCAGCCCCAAATGAGTTTGAATTAGCTAAGGCTTTAATTCAGGAGAAAGAGCTGGAAAGCATAAAATGATCATAACGGTACTCTAAGCCGGCCACCTATTTAGGTGCCGGCTTTTATTTTATTGGGAAGCCTATATTTTAGAAAAATATTGAAAAGGCTTACACAACCTGATAATATTACAGCGTAAACGTTTTCGCAACAAATATAATACAGCAATTTAAAGCAGGTGGGATATGTCCTATACAATCAAAGATGTTGCCAAAAAAGCAAATGTATCCATTGCAACAGTTTCCAGGATATTGAATGGCCAGGGAGGCTATTCGGAAAAAACAAAATTCAAGGTTCTTAGAGTGATTGAAGAGCTGGAATACCAGCCAAACGCAGTGGCAAGAGGATTAATAAACAAAAGAACACATACGATTGGGGTGCTTTTCCCTAAGCTTTCCAGTTCTCTGGTAACCGATCTCCTGGATGGTATTGAAAAGGCAGCAAATGACAACGGTTCCAGTGTGATCGTCTGCCATACAGAATCAAATGGTGAGAAAACGATGAAATATCTCCAGCTGCTTTTCGAAAAAAGGGTAGACGGGATAATTTTCGCAAGTGAAGTATTAAAAGATGAGTATTATCAATTTGTAACCAAAACCAAGATGCCGATGATTCTGCTTTCGACAGAGTCCTATGCGTACCCGGTGCCTTTTGTAAAGGTCAATGATCTTCATGCAGCATATGCTGCAGGTAAGCATTTAATCGACACGGGGCATGCAAAAATTGGAATGATAAGCGGAAACAAGGATGATATCATCGCGGGGATTCCAAGGATTGAAGGCTTTAAAAAAGCTCTATTTGATCATGGCATACCACTGGGTTCCGAAAATATTGTGTTCAGCAGGGGGTTTACATTCCCTGATGGGGTTGAAGGCTTTAAAAAGCTTGTCGAACAGTTCCCGGATGTAACGGCGATATTTGCAGCAAGTGATGAAATGGCTATCGGTGCCTTATCAGCAGCTTATCATTTGGGATTTAAGGTACCTGATGAGATATCTGTTATGGGGTACGATAATTTGGACCTTGCTGAGATGTCCATTCCGCCGCTGACCACAGTTGAACAGCCTCTCGCAAAAATGGGTGAGGCTGCTGTGGAAATGCTTTTTACCATAATGGAAACTGGCGAAACTCCTGAAAGCCGCATTATGCCGCATAAAATTATTGAAAGAATGAGTGTGAAAGAGAGGAAATAACAACTCTCTTTTTCTCAGCACAAATTACGTAAACGTATACGTAATTAAGCTAAAAAAAACAGTGGTTGGATTAGTCATATTATATATCGTTTTCAATCTTTCCTTTAATGTGTTTATCTATTTTGACTACATTCGTGCTAATCCGGAAGGTGCAACGGCATGGGGTGTTTTCTGGAAAGTCATTTTCCCGCTGCTTGCGCCAATGATTACTGTGTACATTTTGCCCAGATTTGGATTATCTGCGGTGTGAGGAAGGTTCAATAAAATAAAATTATTCTTTGATCGGAGTTGTAAATATTGAACAAAACATGGTGGAAAGAAAGTATCATTTATCAAATCTACCCAAGAAGCTTTAATGATTCCAATGGGGACGGAATTGGCGATATCAACGGAATTACTGAAATAATTCCCTATTTAAGCGAACTGGGGATCGATGTCATATGGCTATCCCCCGTTTACCAATCGCCTAATGATGATAATGGCTATGACATCTCAGATTACCGCAATATCATGGACGATTTCGGAACGATGAAGGACTTTGACGGTATGCTGGGTAAAGCCCATGAGCACGGCATCAAAATCATGATGGACCTTGTAGTCAACCACTCTAGCGATGAACACCAGTGGTTCCAGGAATCACGAAAATCTAAAGATAATCCCAGCAGAGATTATTATATCTGGAAAAAAACTGACAACGGGGAACCTCCAACGAATTGGGGCGCTGCGTTTGGCGGAAGTGTATGGGAATATGATGAACAAACAGGCGAATATTATTTGCACCTTTTCAGCAAAAAGCAGCCTGACCTGAATTGGGAAAATCCTGTTTTAAGAAATGAAGTGTATGAAATGATGCGCTTCTGGCTGGACAAAGGCATTGATGGATTCCGCATGGATGTCGTCAATTTCATTTCAAAAGATACCAGCTATCCACAGGGGGAGATTCGTGAAGGACACAAATATGGGGACGGCAGCAAGTATTATATGAATGGACCAAGAATTCATGAATTCCTGCAGGAAATGAACAAAGAAGCCCTTAGCCCATATGACACCATTACGGTTGGCGAGATGCCTGGTGTAACAGTTGAAGAAGGCAAGCTCTATACAGGCAAGGACAGAAATGAATTGAATATGGTCTTCCATTTTGAACATGTCGGGCTTGGCGACGGTCAGTACGACAAATGGGATCCACGACCTTGGAAACTGACTGAACTGAAAGAGATTTTCAGCAAGTGGCAAAAGGGTCTTGAGGAAGATGGCTGGAACAGCTTGTACTGGAGCAACCATGACCAGCCTCGCGCCATCTCCAGATGGGGAAATGACTCTGACGAATACCGCGTTACTTCTGGTAAGATGATTGCGGCATGCCTTCATATGATGCAGGGGACACCTTATATATATCAGGGCGAAGAAATTGGCATGACAAACGTCAAGTTCAATGATATCAATGATTACCGTGATATTGAAACGTTAAATGCATACCATGATCTTACACCGGATTCCTTAACACATGATGAAATCTTTAAAGGCATTCATGAGAGAGGCAGGGATAATGCGCGAACGCCTGTTCAGTGGGATGCCAGCCCGAATGCAGGCTTTACAGGCGGAACCCCCTGGATCAATGTGAATCCAAATTATGAGGGGATTAACGCCGAAGCAGCTTTAAAAGATGAAGATTCCATCTTCCATTTTTATAAGAAGCTCATTCAGCTTAGAAAGCAAAATGAAGTGATTGTTTATGGAGCATTCGATTTAATCATGGAAGAAGATGAGGATATCTTCGCCTATACAAGAACTCTTGGTGATGACCAGCTTCTTGTGATCTGCAACTTCAGTGAAGAAACTCCTGACTTTAAGCTGCCAGACCATGTCCGGTACTCTTCTAAGGAACTGCTGATTTCCAACTTGAATGCAGATGAAAATGAAGAAATTGAGAACCTGCCGCTAAAGCCATATGAAGCTAGAGTGTATCGTTTGAAGAAATAAAGAAGGGCCTGTTTAGGGCCCTATTTTTAAGTAGAAATGTTGAAAAATTGATGCAGAGCATGAAGGATGCCAGCCCAGCAGCTGATTTACCAAATACTGGGCAAAAATCGGCAGTAAAAGGAGATAAACTGATGACAAAAGAGAATCTGGATGAATAACGACGAAAAAGAAGAGGGTGCAGTAAGAATGGTAGTTAATCGGAGGAAATAACACCGAAAAAGAAGAGGGTGCACTAAGAATGGTAGTTAATCGGAGGAATAACGCCGAAAAAGAAGGTAGTGCAGTAAGAATGGTAGTTAATCTGAAGGAATAACCACAAAAATAGAAGCCATGCCTCCCAATATGCGAGTCAATTACAATAAAAAATAACAAAAATTAACCCGCTCCCGCTCCTTCTTAAAAAGCATCTTATCCAAAAAAATCCTGCAAACCACAGAACATCATTTCTTTCTCCCCAACCCTCCCTATGCTATCATTAACAAATAGTCTATTCTGGGAGGATTCATCTTTGAAAAAGGACTTACTTGAAAATGCAGCAGAATTTATCAAAATGTTTTATAGTGAACAGAATAAAAGTCCTGCTGAACTAAACAACAGACTAAAGGAAATTGAATATTCAATTGCAGAGCATGGGTTTTATGAACAAACTTTTGAAGAACTGGAATTTGGTGCAAAAGCTGCCTGGAGAAATAGCAATCGCTGCATAGGAAGGCTTTTTTGGGATCAGCTGACGGTTTTGGACAAACGGAATGCGAAACAAGAGGATGAAGTATTTTCTGCTCTGTTTGAACATATACAATTTGCCACGAACAATGGCAGGCTCCGTTCGGCCATCACCATCTTCTCTCCAGACAATTCCGAACACAAAATCAGAATTTGGAATCATCAGCTAATCCGGTATGCAGGCTATGAGACTGCCGATGGAATTATTGGCGATCCCCATTCCATCCCTTTTACCAAGCAATGCATGAAATTGGGCTGGAAGCCGAAGTACGGCAAATTTGATGTGCTTCCATTAGTAATACAAATAAACAATCAAACTCCCCAATTAAGGGAAATACCTGAAGAGCTGATTCTTGAAGTAGGGATTGAGCATCCAGAATATAACTGGTTCAGTGATCTCGGTTTGAAATGGTACGCAGTCCCGATGATATCGGATATGAGACTGGAAATTGGGGGCATTTATTATAAGTCAGCCCCTTTCAATGGCTGGTATATGGGTACTGAAATCGGTGCACGGAACCTTGCAGACGATTTTCGTTATGATATGCTCCCGCAGATTGCATCATTGATGGGGCTGGATACCAGGACGCATTCTTCGCTTTGGAAGGATCGGGCACTGGTGGAATTGAATGCAGCCGTATTGCATTCCTTTAAAAAAGAAGGGGTCAGCATAGTAGACCATCATACTGCTGCACAGCAATTCAGAAAATTTGAAGAGAACGAAAAGGGTCAGGGAAGGGATCTGACCGGTGATTGGACCTGGCTGATCCCGCCCGTATCCCCTGCTGCTACACAGATTTTTCATAAACAGTATAATAATGTAGTGAAAATGCCTAATTACTTCTATCAAGATACTCCTTATCAAAAATAAAAGCCGGCATCGATCATGCCGGCTTTCTTCATTGGTTACATCATTTCTTCATCACTGGTTCTCCGGTCTGTCTTCTCAGGAGGAATCTTTGAAAGCTGATCTATAGGCTCCATCATTGATTCAAGAAGACCTCCTTTACCTTGATTCTGTTCTTCCGTACTAGCTGGCTGAGTATGCTCGCGTTTGTCCATCATTTCACCTCATTTAATATTTTTCATAGAATTTACTTCCCGCTTCATGATTATTCCAAAAATCGAGAAGTCATAGGTTAAATTCCCTGCCAATGGAAATAATGGAGGCTAAAAGAACTTTTGGAGAAAAAGTATGACAAATATATTATTGATTGCAACTTTGGCTATGATTTTTATATTATTTATCTTTTTAATTTTAATGCTGATCGGCTGGCGCTGGATCATGAAGCGTCTCGTTAAGCAGGCAGGGAAAATAATAATGACAGACAGCTACCAGGAAAATCTGATTGAGCTGATCCCTGGTTTTAAGCATATGGGCATTCAAAATGCACTTGAAAACAACCTGCGTGCCGAAACGGGTGATGTCCTGCACCGCCCATTTGGTTCATCGAAAAAATGGCCTCATTTTGATGAGATTACCTTTATTCCTGCTCAGACCTCGCCATTTCCCATAGACGGGGATGAAGATGTTGATGTGAAGGTGACCATCGGGCCAAAATCGAAAAAACCAATGAAAATCAAAATACCTCTGATGATTAGCGGAATGGCCTATGGAATCGCATTGAGTGAGCAAGTGAAAATTGCCCTGGCAACAGCTGCCAAGAATACAGGTACGGCTGTCAATTCCGGCGAAGGAGGTATTCTTCCTGAAGAGCTTGAAAGTGCAGGAAAATATATCCTTCAATTTTCCAAAACCGAGTGGGGAAAGGAAGAAAAAACCATCAAGCGTGCTGACATGATTGAAATTAAGCTGGGGCAGGGAGCAGTAATGGGGATGGGAGGAAACATATCTCCTGAAAATCTAACCGGCCGTGCAAGGGAAGTAATGGGGTTAAAGGAAAATGAAACTGCCCATATAATGGAACATTTTTTTGATAAACAGACATTGAAGGATTTAAAGGAGCTGGTGGATGAACTCCGCAGTATGACCGGAGGTGTCCCCATTGGTGCAAAAATAGGGGCAGGAGGAAAAATAGAAGAAGACATTGACCATCTAATCGAAATCGGGGTTGATTTTATAGCAGTTGACGGGGGACAGGGAGCTTCTGTGGGTGCGCCGCCTTTATTGGCGGATGATTTTGGAATTCCAACCTTGCATGCTCTCAACCGTGCATCCAATCACCTTGAAAAACGAAAAAAGAAAGGGGAAGTCAGCTTAATTGTATCAGGCGGCCTCTTCACACCAGGACACTTTTTAAAAGTCCTTGCGCTTGGTGCGGATGCTGTCTACCTTGGTTCTGTCATGCTGTTTACTGTCTCCCATAAGCAGACTTTGAATTCGCTGCCTTTTGAACCGCCGACACAATCTGTCTGGAACCAAGGTAAATTCAAGGATACCTTTAAAATCGAAGATGGGACAAAATCTGCAGAAAAGTTTTTAACCGCGAGCACGGAGGAAATCAAAATGGCATTGCGAGCCATGGGGAAAAAGTCTTTAAAAGAATTGTCCAAGAAAGACCTTGTGTCCTATGATGAGCTGACAGCGAAAATGATCGGGATTCCATTTTCCTTTGAACCTTGGGAAGACAAATCAAAGAAAACAGAATAGCAGCCTGGCTTATGGAGCCAGGCTGCTATTCATCAATGTCTCTTTTAACTTTTGTTTTCTTCGGGGGCTGAAACCGATGCGGATTTTGCGTTCTTAAATACACAGGCCTTAAAGGCTGAAAAGGGAATCTCAGAAATGAATCTTTCAAGTCCCGGTATCTTGGTGGGTAGAACGGCTCCAAAAACGGCCTTCCAAGAGAAGTAAGCCTGATCATATGTGTCAACAAGATGCATGAACAGAACAACACACCTACAAAACCCCATAAATTTGCGAAAAATAAAAACGGAAATCTTAGAAATCGAATCGTATTATTCATCTTGCATACAGGTGTAGTAAAAGAGGCAAGAGCTGCCAGTGCGATAATGATTAACAGGACATTACTTGTCAGCCCTGCCTGCACAGATGCAGTCCCAATAACAATCCCTCCTACGATACCGATTGTCTGCCCGACTTTCGTGGGCAATCTGGCTCCAGCTTCTCTTAAAAGCTCAATTACCAGTTCAAGCATTAATGCTTCATAGAAAGGCGGCAGAGGAATATGCTGTCTTGAAGTCACCAGTGTTCCTAACAAATCCGTGGGGATGAGCTCCATATGATAAGTAAGCGTTGCAACATAAATAGACGTGATCTGTATGGAAAAAATAACTGAAAAGGCCCGCAGAATTCTTGCAAAAGACGCGATAGTCCAATTTAAAAAATAATCTTCAAAGGAACTGAAGAATTCAGAAAACGTTGTAGGGGTAATCAGCACATGCGGCGACCCTTCTATGGCGATCACGATTTTTCCTTCAGCAAGGACAGCGGCTGCCCTGTCCGGCCTTTCTGTATCCAGCAGCTGCGGGAATGGAGAGTTCTTATTATCAGAAATGAGCTGTCCAATATATGAACTGTCAGTAATTTCATCAAAATCGATATTTTCGATTCTTTCTTTAACCATGCTGACATAATCTGCATTCGTGATTCCCTCAATATAGAGGACGGCAACCACTGTTCGGGATATACTTCCGATTATATATTCCTCAATGATCAGTTCAGAGATGGGCAGCCGTTTGCGAATTAAGTTCAAATTATTGCCTAAGGACTCAACAAATGCTTCCTTCGGTCCAATCACCGTTTGCTCGACTTCCGGATGAGTCAGCTCCCTTACGTATGAACATTTAGCAGCCATAAAAGCCGCTTTTTGTTTTTCGGCTTCCACTGTAACCATCACATAGCCATTCAAAAGCAAATGTTCTGCTTTAGAAAGATCCTCACAAATTTGTATGCTTGCGGACGGCAAAAGCTTTTTCAAATCATCGATTTCGCTGAACTTACCCTGAAGAAGCTGAGGGAGCAAACTTTTGGTGATCATTTTTTGGTCTGTTAGTGTTTTAAAATAAATAAAAGAAAAACAGAGGCCTGTTTGTCTATTGCTGTAATATACTTTTTGAAAATCATGAGATCGTGAAAATGACTTCTCCAGCTCGTTAAATTCAATCTCGGATATACTTTTCTTCTTTTTTAACTCTTTTTTCATACACAAATCACCAGTTTGTTATGGCATTATGTGTTAGTGTTACCGTTTTTGGAAGGATTATGAATGAATAATAACTAAAAAAAAGCCTTCCTGATCATGAGGAAGGCCTTGATAACTAAACGGATTCTTCTTCCGGCTGTTTAAAACAGGCAGAAACAAGAATTTCAAGATTCTCAAGTTCTTTAGCATCCAAAAAGGAGATGCAGCTGCGCAAAGTATTCAGTGCGCTATCAATGAGAAATTTTCTTGGTTTTTTCGAATGGACCATTTCTTCTTGAATAAAGTCCAGAAGATCAATGCAATCGTTCTGTTCTTCCTGTTGTATGGACTTTTTTATAGTCAATATGGATTTACAAAGAATATGCACATTTCTATGATCTGTCTGCTTAAATCTGTTTTCAATCAGTTCAGGCTTCAGAAGATACTCATCGGCAGAACTGACCTCTTCAACGACCTTCCTGATTCTTTCTACACTATAACGGACCACAGGATTAATGCTTGAAGAGAACTCAAAGAATTTTGTATAGTATTTTACGTTATGATGGAGGATTCCAAGGAACATCACGGCGCAGTCCAGTAAATATGGTTTCTTGTCTTCTCCAAAAATCTCAATAAACCGGTTGAAAATCCAATCCACCATTCTAAGCTGACCTTCCTTAATGAACTGCTTGAGTTCAGGGTCATTTGAAACAAGCACTTCTTCAAAAAGGGCCACCAATTTATTTGTTCGATTCATATTCATTTGTAATTCTATCTGCTGTGTGAAGACTTCTAAGCTGCTTGGATCCTGGCCAATAAGAAGCTTATTGCGTTCATCTTCCATTTTTTTATGCAATGTTTTAAAAATGGACATAAGCAGCTCATTTTTTGAAGAAAAATAATTATAGAATGTTCCTTTGGAAATGCCGCTGTATTCTAAAATATCCTGAATGGAGGTAGCTTGAAAACCTTTATCCAGGAATAATTGATGTGCTTTATTTATTACATGAAGTTTCCTATCATTCATTTATTATCACCTGTCATTTTATTTGAACTGTGTGTATAATCTAATAGTACATCATTCTGAGATTTTTCACAAACCCTCTATTTAACAAGGATTTTTTTGTTGCATAAATTGTACTCATGGTATATTATATGGTTTGTGTGTAACGCGAGTATAAAAGAATGAACTGATAGTACAGGAGGAAAAATGCAATGGAACAAGCAATAAATAATAAAACAGATCGACCGCCCTATGGGATTCTGGCTGTTTTAATGATTGGGGCATTTATTGCCTTTTTGAATAATACATTGTTAAATATTGCCTTGCCATCTATTATGGCAGATTTGGAAATTGAAGCGGCAACTGTGCAGTGGCTGACCACCGGTTTTATGCTGGTAAATGGTATTTTAATCCCGGCTACTGCATTTTTAATTGAAAAATATACAGTCCGCAGGTTATTTATTGTGGCAATGGGGCTATTTACAATTGGTACCCTTGTAGCGGGGGTTGCTCATGCATTCCCGGTATTGCTTGCAGGCAGGATGCTGCAGGCATCAGGATCGGCTATCATGATGCCATTATTAATGAATGTTATGCTGATCAGCTTCCCGGTGGAAAAACGCGGGGCAGCCATGGGTGTATTTGGCCTGATCTTAATGTTTGCCCCTGCAATTGGGCCGACTCTTTCCGGATGGATTATTGAACACTATGATTGGAGAATGCTATTCCATTTCCTTTCGCCGATTGCCGGAGTCATACTCGTGCTTGGCGCGGTCATGCTGAAAGACAAAAAGGAAAAAGTGAATATTCGTCTGGATCTGTTTTCCCTTATTCTATCAAGTATAGGTTTTGGCGGAATACTTTATGGATTTAGTTCTGCAGGGAATAAAGGCTGGGACAGTCCTCACGTGTATTTGACCATTGCTGTAGGTGTTATCAGCTTAGTATGGTTTATCCTAAAACAATCAAAATCTGATCGTCCAATGCTCAACTTTGGCGTTTATAAGTACCCGATGTTTGCCTTGTCATCAGCTATCAGCATGACGGTTAATATGGCGCTGTTCTCCGGGATGATTCTGATTCCGATTTATGTTCAGACATTAAGGGGAATTTCACCGCTGGATGCAGGATTGATGATGCTTCCAGGAGCCATTGTTATGGCCGTGATGTCGCCATTAACAGGAAAGCTGTTCGATAAAATAGGCGGGCGGATATTGGCGATCATTGGGTTAGCCATTACAGTAGGAACTACTTATGTATTCAGCAGGCTGACTCTGGAAACAACTTATACACAGTTGATTATTCTGAACTCAATCAGGATGTTCGGGATGTCCATGGTTATGATGCCAGTTTCTACGAATGGCTTGAACCAGCTGCCAAGAAGATTATATCCTCATGGAACAGCAATGAACAACACGCTGAACCAGGTGGCAGGTGCCATTGGTACAGCCTTATTGGTAACAGTTATGTCAACAAGGACGGAAACTCATGCTGCGGAAATCGCGAAAGAAGCGATGAAAGGCGGGGCTATGGCTAATGGCGGTCAAATGACTGAAGCCGCTGTGGCGGAAATGCAGCAGCAGGTATTAACGAAAGCCATGCTTGAGGGAATCAACGATGCTTTCTTCGTAGCAACCTTTATCGCTGCAGCTGCACTGGTTCTGTCCTTCTTCATTAAACGTGCAACACCAATGGAAGACGCGGTCGAAGAGTCAAAGCAGGAGAATATGGTGCCTAAATTGGCAAAAAGTTAATTACCAGAGGGGGAATCTTAGGATTCCTTCTTTTTTATATAGGTTTTAAATGAAAAAGCCTGCAATGCTTTCTGAGCATTTGCAGGCCTTCTTATTATCTATTTTTTCCAATTAATTTGATTGATTGATGTCCGCTGTGAGGGTGAGGTGAAAATAGAATATGATCCAGATACAGAGCTTCCAGCTTTCTGTCACTTAAATTAAACAAGCTGTGATTATGCTGGAATTTAGATAGAGATAATAATTTGCTGATTAACGTTTCTCTGTTTAATGGCATGTATTGAACCCTCCCTTTTGTTAGTTATATTTTAATTCATATTTATCCGATTAGTCAAGTAGGGATTAAGCAATTTTAAAACTAGCTGTTTTCGCAAGGTTTGTTGCTTTTGTATATTATTTACTGAGTTGATTGTAGCGGAAGGTGCGAGGTCCTCGAAAATACATTCGCATTTCCTTCGTGCGGTGTTTATACAAGATGCTTATTCAAAGTCCTGAGGGAGTAGCGGG
The DNA here is from genome assembly GCF_017303275.1 of Bacillus sp. NTK034. Lineage (GTDB taxonomy): Bacteria > Bacillota > Bacilli > Bacillales > Cytobacillaceae > Cytobacillus. The sequence goes on from NZ_JAFKOJ010000001.1 coordinate 982,956, forward strand.
ACAGGTGAGACCCCGCAGACGCGCAGCGTAGAGGAGGCTCACCGCCTGCCCCGCGGAAAGCGAGCAGCCTGGAGCGGAAATAAACGGACAAAATTGAAAGGCGAAAAACAACAATTTATACCAAAAGAGCAAAAAATTATAATAATAAATACCGTTACTATTTTTAAATTTAAAAAATTCAGAAAAGTATAGACGTTTTTTGTTGGATCCAGTATCCTAATATTAGATGGCTAAAGTTTTCTTAAGATAGGAGGGTTGGGATTATAAACGTGAATGCAGCTGCCAGCGATATTTTAAAAAAACTTGAGAATTTCTCAAGCGAAGAATTAGATCAGATCTACCACGTTATAAGGGCACTAAAAGAGCCAAAAAAGGAACTGCATTATACAGGGAGGCTTTTAGGAATCGGTTTTGAAGAAAATGGAGAAATGAGCATGGAATTGGGCATGCAGAATGCCAATACATATGATGTTGCCCAAGGTGGAGCTCTCTATACATTGGCAGATGTATCTATTGGATTCCACATAATGACCCAGATACCAAAAGATTCCGAAGTCTACACCTTGGAGTTGAAAATGAATTATATTAGGCCTGGCAAAGGAAAAAAGTTGTATGCCGAACCTACAATAGTTCATCTTGGCCGAAGTACTGTTGTTTCAGAGTGCAAAATTCTGGATGAAAAAGGACAGCCAGTGGCGATCGCATTGGGAACATTTTTTTTAAAACATAAGGAGGGGAATTTATAATGAGTGTAAAATTTGATGACGGATTACAAGTAAGGCGTGAAGTTTTAGGGGCTGAGTATGTTGATAACTCCATAAATAATGCAACCAGTTTCACAAAGCCTCTTCAGGAATTAGTGACAGAGTATTGCTGGGGAGAAATTTGGACTAGAGAAGGTTTGCCTAAAAAGACGAGAAGCATGATTAATTTAGCAATGCTGACTGCACTAAATCGCCCCCATGAATTAAAGCTTCACTTACGAGGCGCCATCAATAATGGTGTTACAAAAGAAGAGATTCAGGAAATATTTTTACAGACTGCCATTTATTGCGGAGTACCAGCATCATTGGACAGCTTTAAGACTGCCCAGGAAATTTTTAAGGAAATGGGAATAGAAGAATAATAGTTTGTCTTAGCCATGCTTCTAGTTAGAAACACCATTCTGCCAGGTTAAAGAAGAATGGTGTTTCCCTATTTATAAATCTATTTATTGAATCTTTTGATAATTAATACTATTATAAAATTAAAGCTGTCGACAGCCGACAGATTACCAATTAAAAAGTGAAAGGGGTGGGAATATGAGCCAGAAACCTCTTGAGAAAGCACTTCCATTTTACCTTCAAATTCAGCAAACTATTAAAGAGCGAATTTGGCACGGAGAATATAAACCAGGAGACCGGTTATACGAAGCCCAGCTTGCCAAGCAATTCTCCATCAGCCGCAGCCCTGTTAGAGAAGCGATCCGGATATTAATTAATGAGGGCCTTCTGTGTATGGATGAAAAATCTCAAATCACGGTATATAAGCCAACATTGAAAGATGTTAAAGATATCTATGGCTGCAGGATTGCACTGGAATCGGCTGCTGTGGCTCTGGCAGCAGAGAGGGCAACAGAGGCACAAATAGCAGAACTGGGAAGTATCATAGCTGGAACAGAAGCGGCAATCAAAAAAAATGATAAGGAGGAAATTGTAAATTGGAACACGAAGTTTCATGAGAAAATCATTTTAATAAGTGAAAATGAAAGGTTAAAAAAACTAGTGGATGAACTTCATTCATTAATTTATTATTACAGGCTTTTAAATATTGAGGGTGATGAGCGTGGACCTATTATTTTAAAAGGCCACAAGGAAATCTTTAAAGCGATCAGTGAAAGAAATCCAGAAAAAGCAGCACAATGTTTAATGGAACATACCCAGGAGGATTTAAAAAACCTGATATATCTTATTGAGGGAAAAGAGGAGATTAAATGAGGATTGTAGATGCTGAGGTTTTAACTGAAAGCGTTGCCAAGCTTTGCTGGGAAGCATGCTACTATTTGCCTGATGATGTTTTGGCAGGGTTTAAACGAGCCGAAAAAACAGAGGCTTCACCTATCGGGAAGTCCATTCTTCAGCAGCTGATGGAGAATGCAGAGGAAGCTAAAACTAATCATATGCCTTATTGTCATGATACTGGCATGGCTGTTGTTTTTGTTGAGATCGGGCAGGATGTGCATATTATAGGCGGAAATTACTTAGATTGCATTCAAGAAGGAGTTCGGACTGGATACAGGGAAGGGTATCTACGCAAATCTGTTGTAGGTGATCCTTTGCTTCGTGTAAACACAGGAGATAATACCCCAGCAGTCGTACATACGGAAATTGTGCCTGGTGATCAAATTAAGATTACCGTTCTGCCAAAGGGCGGCGGAAGTGAGAATATGAGCGCTATGAAATTTCTGCTTCCAGGGGAAGGTGTCGAAGGTGTTAAGAATTTTGTCCTTCAGACAATTAAAGATGCCGGGGGGAAGGCGTGCCCGCCCGTTGTGGTAGGAGTGGGGATTGGCGGCAGTTTTGATAAAGTAACATCTCTTGCGAAACATGCTGTATTAAGAGAAATTGGTGTTCACCACCCTGACCCACATATTGCAGAGCTTGAAAAGGAATTACTGGAAGCCATTAATAATACAGGGATTGGACCTCAGGGACTTGGCGGGACGAGCACAGCATTATGGGTGCCTATCGAAACATTCGCATGCCATATTACAGCCTTGCCTGTGGCAGTTAATATTCAGTGTCATGCTGCAAGAAAGAAAACAATTGTTATTTAAATGAAAGCTGGGAGGGATTCGATGCCGGAATACAGGCTGCAAACACCTATAACCAAGGAAGATATAAAGAAATTAAAAATTGGCGATACTGTATCGCTGACAGGAACGATTTTCATGGCCAGAGACGCTGCGCATAAAAGAATGGTAGAGCTGCTTGAAAATAATAAGCCTTTGCCAGTGGAACTAAAAGGGGAAGTCATCTTTTACGCAGGTCCTTGCCCTCCAAAACCTGGACAGGTAATAGGACCGGTAGCACCGACTACTGCATTTAGGATGGATCCATACGCACCCGCAATGTACGAATATGGCGTTGTCGGAACGATTGGGAAAGGCCCGAGGAGAGATATGGTGAAGGATGCCTGCAAGAAACATGGCGCAGTTTCATTTGCGGCGATTGGTGGATTGTCAACCATTCTAAGCAGGAGAGTGAAAGCTGTCCAGGTGGTTGCATATGAAGACTTAGGACCAGAAGCGATAAGAAGACTGGAAGTTCAGGATTTCCCTTTGCTTGTAGCATATGATTCAAACGGTGACGATTTATACCAGCAAGAGATTGCAAAATATGAAAATTTCAATCAAAAAACAAATAAGGGAGCTGTATGATGATGAAAAAATTTGAAGTTGCCGTAATACCTGGGGATGGAATTGGAAAAGAAGTAGTACCTGTATCTTTAAAGGTATTAGAAACGGTTGCAGAAGTTCACGGTGGAATAAAATTTGATTTTCAATCTTTCCCTTGGAGCAGCGATTATTATGTGGAACACGGAAAGATGATGCCGGATGATGGCTTACAAACATTAAAAAACTTTGAATCTATTTTTCTTGGTGCCATCGGTAATCCAGCTTTAGTTCAAGACCACATTGCCTTATGGGGTCTGTTAATTAAGATTAGAAGGGAATTTGAACAATCTATTAATATTCGTCCTGCAAAGTATTTTAAAGGGTTAAAGTCGCCGCTGGTCAACCCTAATGATTTTGATTTAATTGTAGTACGGGAAAACAGTGAAGGAGAGTATAGTGAGGTAGGAGGAAGAATTCATAAAGGTGATGATGAACTGGCCATCCAGAATGCTATTTTTACTAAAAAGGGAACAGAAAGAGCGATGCGCTATGCCTTCGAACTAGCAAAGAAAAGAAGAGGCCATGTGACATCAGCTACCAAGTCTAATGGGATTTTTCATTCCATGCCATTCTGGGATGAAGTATTTAACGAAGTCAAGGGAGAGCATCAGGATGTACAGACTGCTTCTTATCATATTGATGCCCTTGCTGCATTTTTTGTAACTCGTCCGCAAATATTCGATGTCATTGTAGCCAGCAACCTATTTGGGGACATATTGACCGACATTGGAGGAGCAATTATGGGAAGCATTGGGATTGCTCCTGCAGCAAATATCAATCTTAACGGAAAGTATCCATCCATGTTTGAACCGGTTCATGGCTCCGCACCAGATATAGTAGGGAAAGGAATTGCTAATCCAATCGGACAAATTTGGACTGCCAAAATGATGCTGGACCACTTCGGTGAAGAGGAATTGGGCAGTAAGCTGCTTGATATTATAGAGAAGGTCACAAATGATGGTATAAAGACTCCGGATATTGGAGGAACTTCATCAACAGAAGAGGTTGGAGATGAGATTTGCAGACGGCTTAAAAAGGCGGTTTCAGTTTAACTCTTAATATCGTAATTGTAGAATCCCAGAATTCGAATCTGGGATTCTTTTTTTAGGGATTGTTATTTTTTTACTTTGGATTGATTCTCATGGCTTTATGCTATAAGGGACGGTCCGGCGATCCTGCTCTTTCTTTTCGAGTGAGAAAGGGAGCCTGTACTTACATGCATAATTGATAGACATGTCTTTAAATAATTAAAAAACAACCGCTCCTTGATTGGTGCGGTTGCCCTTTGCGTCTTACTATTAAAAAAGCAGTTTTATTTGCTTTCAGCGTCCTCAATGATATCCTTGCCGATTTTTTCAGCCCACTCATTGTAAATTGGTTCAAGGGTCTTCTTGAACTCTTCGATTTCAGCATCAGAAAGCTCATTGATTTCAACTTGCCCATTTTCTTTTAATTTTGCCAATGCATCGTCATTAAGTTTTTTAGCAGACTCTCTTGCAAGCTTTGTTCCTTCGTCAACGCCTTTTTGTACAATTGCTTTTGTTTCATCATTTAAGCCTTCCCAGAATTTTGTATTAGTCAGCAAAGCATAATCAACACGGGTATGCCCCATAATCGTCATATACTTTTGCACTTCATCAAACTTCTTGGATTCAATGTTGCTGAAAGTGTTTTCCTGTCCATCAACTGTTCCCTGCTGAAGGGCAGTATATAATTCACCGAAAGGAATAGAAGCAGACCCAGCTCCCAGTTCAGCATAGATTGCTTCAAGCAATTGTCCGCCTTGTGTCCGGATTTTCATCCCATCTAAATCCTCCGGCTTCTTGATTGCCTTTTTATCATTAGTCATGTGCTTTGCGCCATTTGGCCACATAGCCTTTCCAAGCACTCCGTCTTTTTCAAGACGCTTAAAGATTTCCTGCCCTTTTTCTCCATCCCAGAACGCATTAGCAGCTTCGTCGCTTTCAAAGAGGAAAGGCATTGCAGGAATATTGAATCCAGGGTCGTTCCCAACAAGCTTAGACATATCAGGTAAAATGAATTGAACATTATTTGCAACAAGGTTCTGATATTCATCCTTATCGCCAAATAAAGAGCTGTTAGGATATACTTGTACTTTAATCTTGCCGTCTGACTCTTTTTCAATGACCTCTTTCATTTTTAGAGCACCTTGATGTTTTGGAGTATTTTCAGCTACAACGTGAGCAATTTTAATTGTTAGTTCTTGTACTCCATCGCTTTCAGCACCGCCGCCTGAACCTTCAGTTTTCTCAGAATTGCCGCACGCCGCCAGGGCGAACATCATTACCAGAGCCAGAGCCGCCAGGAACAACTTTTTCATTTTCTTCATTTATAATCCCCCTTTTTAATAAGTAATTTGATACGAATTTATTTATCTCTGTATGGTCAGCTTCTTTGTCTAAGGCAATGCTTGCTTCACTAAATTTTTGAAATACGATCTCTGGAAGTGAAGTAGCAGCATCTGCATCTTTAAAAAGCTGACTTGCCATGCCAATGTCTTTTTTGATCAATTCAAGAGAAAATCCGGAATTATAAGTTTCTGTCAAAATGAAACTTGGGAACTTATATTCTGTCGAGCCGCTCCTGCCGGTACTTTGATTAATTACATTGATTGCCTTCTCAGGCTCCACACCAAAGTTCTCCAGCAATTGCACAGCCTCACAAGATGCTAAAAGATGGGTGGCTGATAAGTAATTATTAATTGCTTTTATTAAATGGCCGCTTCCGGATGGGCCAACTAAAGAAATATTTCTGCCCAAGGCACACAGCAAACGCTTACATTTTTCGAATTGCTCTGCTGAACCGCCAGCCATGATCGTCAATGTCCCATCAACTGCTTTTTTTACTCCGCCGCTTACTGGAGCATCAACAAAGCATATATTATAAGGTTCCAGTTTTCTGCTATTTTCTTTTGTATCCGCAGGATAAGAACTGCTCATATCAATTATCATGAGAGAATTCTGATCTTGAAGCGGAACCAAAGATCTTGAATTAATGATTTCTTCCACTACCTTGTTAACGATTACAGAGGAAGGGAGCATTAACACAACATACTGTACTTTATGAATCCACTCTTTCATATTGCCGGTAGTGCCACCCAATGCCCGGAGTTCGATTAATGCGTTTTCATTCACATCTGACCCAAAAACATGGTATCCGTTCTTAAGGAGATTCTTTGCCATTGGCAGACCCATTTTCCCCAGTCCGATAAAGCCAATATTTTCTTTCATAAAAGAACATCTCCTTTAAGCCCCTTATGTAAAGAAGGAACCTTTTTTCTTCTTTGGTCAAGAGAATTATTTTCCAGAGTCTCATTGACTAAAGAGGGTTTTTTCTTTAGTGCCAAAGTACTTTCTTCTAATACCACCTTTCGACCTCCTTTTTGGATTTTGGATACAAAGTAAAATTTACGAGGTGCTAATACAGGATGATAAAAATAGTATAACAAATCAGTCGAATATTGTGAATACACTAAAAATAATAAAAAAATAAAATTTTCTGTTTATTTTTATTACTATTTCTTGTATATTGAAAAAGAAACCAAGCAAGGATTGGATACAATCCAAAAAAGGAGTTGATTGTATGAAGCTCTTTAAATGGCTTGATCACATCGAAGAAGGCGCAGCTGGATTGCTATTTATAGGAGGAGTAGTTGTCAGTTTATATGGTGTATTTACCAGATATGTGTTAAATGCACCACAGGCATGGGTCACTGAGATTTTTGAATTTCTACTCGTATGGTCCATTTTTATCGGGTTTGGAATGGCTTTAAAAGACAATCGTCACATTCAGGTAGAGTTATTGTTTGATATGCTGCCAAAAGGATTAAAAAAGATCGTTGCAGGTATTAGTAATATCATTGGAGCGTGCTTCACCTTTTATCTAGCTTTTTCATCCCTCGAATTGATAACGCTTTCAAAAGAGCAGGGGATCACTACCATCGATGTCGGAATTCCGATTTGGATTACGTATCTGGTTCTGCCAGTGGGAATGAGTTTGCTGGGGGTTTACTTTATTGTGAAGGCTTATCGGGCATTTACAGGTGATAAACGTGAAATTACAGGAGAACTTGAGCACCTTTATGAAGAAATGCAGGAGTTAAATAAGAAAGAATCTGATCAGAAGGGAGTAGGAGCATGAGTCCGGTTCTAGTATTGTTTTTGGTCTTTGCCATTCTTTGCCTTATTAGAGTGCCTATTGCGGTCAGCTTAGGGCTTTCAAGTGTTGTAGCTCTGTCCATGATCGACTTTACTCTATATACTGTCATCCAAAAAATGTTTAACTCCTTAAATTCAGCAACACTAATGGCTATTCCAGGGTTTGTATTTGCTGGAATTATTATGTCGAAAGGCGGTATATCCTTTCATTTGATTGAAGCTCTTAAATCGTGGGTTGGCCATATTCGCGGTGGACTCGCGGTTGTTACCATCCTTGCATGTATGATTTTTGCTGCAATATCTGGTTCAAGTCCCGCTACAGCAGCAGCCATCGGGAGCATTATGATACCAGGAATGGTAAAGGCTGGTTACAGCAAGCGCTATGCAATGGGATTAGTTGCAGCAGCAGGGACACTTGGAATTCTGATTCCACCCTCCATACCATTAATCATCTACGCGTCTGTTGCAGAAGAATCTGTAGGTAAACTATTTGCTGCGGGGATTATCCCGGGTTTATTGCTTGGCGGTATTTTACTTGTTTCTGCAATTGTTAACGCACGCATTCATAATTATGGAAAATTGCCGAAAGAGCCAATGAATGTACGCTGGAAAAAGACCTATAAGGCCATTTGGGGGTTTCTTCTTCCTGTTATTATCCTCGGAGGAATATACTCTGGAATTGTAACCCCAACTGAAGCAGCATTTGTTTCATGTTTCTATGGAATCATTGTTTCAGTATTTATCTATAAAGAAATGTCGTTTCCTAAATTCAGGGAAGTACTTAAGGAATCCATCAATATTACTTCGATGATCTTCCTGGTTATTGCCTCAGCTATGATCTTTGGAATGTTCTTAACGACAGAGCAAGTACCGCAAAGTTTCGCGGCATGGATTGAAGAAAGCACAACGAATAAATGGATTTTTATGATTGGTGTTAATTTAATGTTCTTCGTGCTTGGAATGTTCCTGGAAGCTGTAGCGATTATCTTAATTACCTTGCCAATTTTACTTCCGGTTCTAGTGATGTTTGATATTAATATTATTCACTTTGCGATTATAATGACGATTAATATGGAATTGGCAATGATTACTCCTCCTGTAGGATTGAATCTTTTTGTAGTAAGCGGAATCACTAGGGAAAAAGTAGGGGAAGTAGTAAGGGGAGTCCTGCCTTTCTTCGCTCTTATGGTATTGGCCCTTATATTAATTGTTATTTTCCCGCAGATTTCACTGTTATTAGCAAAATAATTCTTGGCAGTTTTTACAATGCTTAAGGAGTTTTTAAATGAATCAGGTAAAAGAGTTTCATACATTACAAGAAAAAGTTACAGATATGATTAGGGAATCTATTTTCAACCAGGTTTATAAACCGGGGGAAAGATTGATCCAAGATGAATTAGCTTCAAGATTTGGGGTGAGCAGGATGCCTGTAAGAGAGGCTCTCCGCTGTCTCGAGAGGGAAGGACTAGTAGCCTTTCTTCCCCATAAAGGAGCACAGGTAATTGGCTTTAGAAGGGAAGATATAGAAGAGCTGTATTATCTGAGAGCACTCCTGGAGGGCATCACTGTTCAAAAATCAATGAATTTTCTTACAAATGAGGATAAGTCAGACTTACATCTATTTGTAAAAAAAATGGACCAGGATATTGAAAACAATGATATGGATTCCTTTATTAGCCATAATCATCAGTTTCACATGCTGTTGCAAAAGGGATGTGATTGGAAAAAGATTAAATTGCTGACGAAGGAATTTATTGAGGGATACCCAGCTCATGTTCCAAGTCTCATTCCAAAAACAATGTTTGTTTCGAATGAAGAGCATAAACAAATGTTAAGAGCCCTTGAATTAAAGGATCCTATCATGCTGAGACAGCTGGTCGAAAGCCATATCATGAGGGCAGGGAATGCGCTTACTCAAGTAATTGAGTAAGCTATTCTTCCATAAAATTGGATCCAATATCCGCGAAGGAGGAGTTAACAATGGCACCTAAACGATCCTACTTATTTGTACCGGCAGTTTCTGAAAAAATAATGGGAAAAGCATTATCCAGTGCAGCAGACAGTGTTATTTTTGATCTGGAGGATGCCGTTGCCATTAATGAAAAAGAGATTGCTAGAGAAAGGGCAAAAAATTACTTGCTAAATTACCCAGCTGAAAAAGATGTGTATATCAGAATCAATGACTTTACAACAGTGTATTGGAGAAAAGATATCGAGTGTGCAGTTGAATCAGGTGCGAAGGGAATCATTGTCCCGAAAGCTGAAAGCGGCAGCAATATGAAAGTTATCTGCCAAACAGTGCTTGAGCTCCTTGAAAGGGCGGGCAGAAAAGGAGATCATTTTGAGGTGCTGCCACTGATCGAAACAGCTTCAGGTGTTCACTTTGCCTATGAAATTGCAAATTCTCATTCTTTGGTTCCGAGGCTAGTGTTTGGTTCAATTGACTATTCACTTGATATAGATTGCGAGCTAACTGATGGAGGTGAAGAGCTTTATTTTGCAAGGTCACAAATTGTTAATGCATCAAGGGCGGCAGGGGTCGGCAGCCCAGTGGATGCGGTTTATCCAGATCTATCCAATGAAGAAGGGTTATACAGAGAGGCTGTCCGGGCTAGAATTTCAGGATTTAAATCCAAGCTGTCTATTCATCCAAAACAGATAAATGCCATTCATCAGGTTTTTACTCCGGACGAAAAAGCCTTGAAAGAAGCAAGAGAAATAGTAGAAGCGTTTGAAGAGGCTGAACTTAATGGGAGTGCGTCCATTTCGGTAAGAAATAAATTAGTGGATTATCCAGTATATAAAAAAGCAAAAGGGCTTTTAAACTATTCATGTTTATAAGAGGAGAGATAAAATGGTAACCACCCAAATTGCTAGAAATATCAATCATACAAATTTTGAACAAATAAACGGAAATGCTGTATATGAAGCTAAGAGAAGTCTATTGAACTGGCTCGGTGTTGCTATGGGAGCAGCCTATCATGAATCAATGGATAAAGTTTTAAATGTTTCAAAATTGATGGAAAGCACCCCGCAGGCGTCTATTCTTGGAAGAAATGAAAAGACTGATATGCTTTTCGCAGCTTTGCTAAACGGCATGTCATCCCATATTTATGACTTTGATGACACACTGCTTGAAACAGTTCTTCACCCTTCTTCCCCTGTTTTTCCTGCTGTATTAGCATATAGCCAATATAAGAAAAAAACCGGTAAAGAGGTTTTAGAGGCTTTCATTTTAGGCTGTGAGGTTCAGGCCAGACTTGCCCTGGCTGTATACCCTTCCCACTACTGGCGGGGCTGGCATATTACCGGAAGCGTTGGAGGAATTGGCGCTGCTGCAGCAATGAGCAAGCTCTTAAGGCTTGACGAGGAGAAAACTTCCTTTGCTATTGGGATAGCCGCAACCGATCCTACCGGATTAAGAGAAATGTTTGGAACAATGACAAAGCCTTATCATCCGGGAAAAGCAGCGATGAATGGGATGCTTGCAGCATTCATTGCAGGCGAAGGGTTTACAAGTTCTAAACAAGCATTGGAAGCAGAGCGCGGATTTATCAATGTTTTATCAGAAGAATCTAAAATGGAACTGCTGACAGATAAATGGGGAGATAAATGGGAAATTGAGAAAAACAGCTATAAGCCATTTGCCAGCGGCATTGTAACCCATCCGTCCATTGAAGGAATCATTGCCATACAGAGAGCACATAACTTAAAAGCAGAAGAAGTAGAAGAAATTCATATTACAGGACATCCTCTAGTTAAAGAACTAACCGGCAAAACAGATTTTAAAACAGGTCTTGAAGGGAAATTTAGTGTTTACCATTGCGTCGCTGCAGGATTCCTTCATTTAAGAGCTGGCGTGAATGAGTTTACTGATGATTTCGTTAATAAACCTGAAGTAAAGGCTTTAAGGACAAAAATACAGCTGAAGATAGATGAGAATATTAAAGAAGACCAGGTCAGATTAACAGTAAAATTGAAAGATGGCAGGGAACTCAGCCATTTCGTTGAACATGCTATTGGCAGTATGGATAAGCCTATGACTGATCAGCAATTGATTGATAAATTCAAGGATGTTACGGGAAATATCATTAGTGAGGAAGCAAAAAAATTACTTATTGATCAGGTATTCCGCCTGGAAGAAATAGAGGATTTGGAAGAATTTTTCCAGATGTGTACACCAGTTGAATCAGCCAGCCGTATTTAAGCAAAAGAAAGAAGGAGAGTAAATTGGGTTCTCCGAATACCAAGGCAAAAGTAAATTTTATGCCAAAGTCATCCTGGGTAAATTCCATTGGGTCTTCAAAAACATTTACCCTAATGCTGGGTGCTGCTCTGTCTGCATCTGTCTACGCTGTTTTGCCTGGAAGCAGTGTTTCTGCCAAAATCATGCTCGCCCTTTTGGTCTTAAGTGTCTTTTACTGGACATTTGAGCCCTTGCCGCTTGGGGTTACTGCTGTACTGCTGCTGGTGTTAATGCTGTTATTTAAAATTGTGACCATGGATATTATCTTCAGCGGTTTTTCCTCACCAGCCATTTTTTTGATAATTGGGGGAATGATGCTGGCAAGAGGAGTTAATGATACCCCACTTGCTAAAAGACTGGCATATTTGATTTTGGCAAAGTGGGCCGGCACAGCAAAAGGTTTATTAGCAAGCATTTTGCTCATCCCTCAGGTGCAGGCTTTTTTTATCCCTGCAGTAGCTGTAAGAGCTACCCTGATATTACCTGTTGCTTTAATGGCGCTCGATCATATAGGTGTTAAGAAGGATGGAAATCTGCGGAAAATGATTCTGCTTGGTGTTGCATTTGGCGGAACAATAAGCGGAACGATTGTCATGACGGCAGCAATCGGAAATATCTTGACGGTAGAATTATTAAAGCAGTTTTTGGGGATTCAAATAACTTATTTACAATGGTTCATGTACACGGTTCCAATATGGCTGCTTTTAATTCCCCTATCCTGGCTGTTATTAATCAAGGTATTTCCCTTGCCAAAAGAAAATGAAGAATTTCATCATTTGAAGGAGGAAATGGACAAAAAGCTGAAAGAGTTAGGTGCTATCAATACAGATGAAAAAAAATGCATCGGTATTTTAATTCTTATTGTATGTTTATGGTTTACCGAACCGCTGCATGGACTTCACCCAAGCATTCCAACCCTGATAGGTGTTATATTAATGGCATTTCCAGGTATAGGCTGTTCGAAGTGGGATAGTATGGTAAAAATCAATTTTGATACTATTCTCATTATGGGTGTAACTTTATCGCTTGGCTATGCTTTTAATCATTCGGGGGCAGCGGAACTTGTAGGGACTACTTTAAGTGCGGGATGGATTATTGATCTGCTTCGCACACCGCTTACTGCTGTTGCATCCATTTTAATTATCACACAAATCCTGCATTTGGCTGTTGCCAACGTATCGACAGCAGTTGTGACGCTAATTCCTATTTTTATCGGGCTGTCTGGCAAGGCAGGTGCCGATCCGGTATTAATATGTATTACGGCTTCACTAGCCTGCCTCCATGGATATATTCTTGTAGTTGAAGCAACTCCCAATATTATTGTCCATAGCACTGGGCAGATCCAGCAAAAAGAGTTTATTATCCCGGGAATCTATATGACTATTATTATGATGGTCGTTACAATATTAACGGCTGTAACGTGGTGGAACTGGCTCGGTTTTTTGTAAAATAAACTTAAGTGTCAGAAAAGTGTAGACAATAATATTTGGATCCTGTATCCTAAAACTAAAATAGGATAAGGAAAGGTATTTGAAATATGTCTATGAATCAGGACTTACGAATTGAGAATAGGGATACACTCCATTTAAAAGTGTGCAATGTAATAAGAGAAGCGATTATCAGAGGGGATTTCAAGCCGGGTGAAAGGTTAAAGCAATCAGATCTGGCAGAAAAAATGGGCGTTAGCAGGATGCCTGTTCGAGAAGCATTTAGAAAACTGGAGTCAGAGGGACTTATTAAGCTGGAGCCGCATAAAGGTGCCGTAGTGAAATCAATCAGCATTAAGGACATTGAAGAAATTTATGCCTTAAGATCTGAGCTGGAGAAAATGGCTGTTTACCAAAGCGTTGATTTTTTAACAGACGAAGATATCACCCAGCTTTCTTCGCTTGTAGCAGAAATGGAAAAGGCCGATGATGCAGACACTTTTGTACAGTATAACATTGACTTTCACCGTTTGCTTGTAAAAAGATGTAATTGGGAACGTCTTAATTCATTTATTGGCACATTGTGGAATGGCCTTCCGCAGCAAACACCACACCTTCTAACCGGACAAATTGAAACCTCAAATACAGAGCATAGAAAAATCCTTGAAGCAGTTGTAAAAAAAGATAAAGAAACCGCTGCTAATATTGTATCGGAGCATATCTACCGAACAGGAGAATCATTAATAGAAAGCCTGAAGAAAGAAGGGAAGTAAATTCCCTTTCTTTATAAATTGGATCCAATATCCAAAAAGGAGAAATGAAAAATGGGCAGAATGCTGGAGGATGTTAGTAAAACTATTCTAAAAGAACATGGTGTCCCTGTGCCAGGCCATGCAGTTATTTCAGGTAGTGAAGAAATAACTGAACATCATTTATCAAAACCATGTGTTTTAAAAGCTTTGGTTCCCGTAGGAAAAAGAGGAAAAGCCGGGGCAATCAAGTTTGCAGACACTGTTGAAGAGGCAAGGAGCAAAGCAGATGATATTTTCGGTATGACAGTTAGAAATTTTCCTGTAGATAAGGTCTTGTTGGAAGAAAAGATTGATATTGATGAAGAATGGTATGTTTCTATTACAATTGACCCTCAAAAACAGGTTCCGGTAGTTATTGCTACCACAGAAGGTGGAGTTGAAGTAGAAGATCTTGTTAAAGATTCTCCTGAGAAAGTTGTAATTTATCATGTTGAACCTTTTGCCGAGCTTCAGCCATACCAGTCAAAGGAAATTTGGAGCAGACTCGGAGTTACGGGCAAGCCTTTAGTAAAAGCTGCAGCAATCCTATGCAAATTATATAATATCTTTCTTAGGTATGACTGTTATATATTGGAAATTAACCCGTTGGTACTTACAAGGGACGAAGAAGTAATGGCAGCGGCTTCGGTAATGGGTATGGATGATTCAGCGCTATATCGCCACCCGGAACTTGAAGGCAAGGTGGAATCAGGCAGTGAACGTTCCTGGAGGCCTTTAACCCAGCTTGAGAAGGATATGGTAAAAGTTAATGACGCAGATTATCGCGGAACAGCACGCTATACTGAAATGGATGGCGGTGAAATTGGTTTTATGTGCGGAGGCGGAGGAGGAAGCTTATTAAGTTTTGACGCCCTTATTAATTTAGGAGCCTCTCCTGCAAATTACACAGAAACGGGAGGTAATCCGCCAGAAGAAAAAGTAACGGGATTAACAAAAGGAATTCTCTCCAAGGAAGGAGTAAAGGGCCTGTTTGTGGCACACAACATAACCAATAATACACAAATCGATGTCTTTGCCCGGGGAATTGTAAAGGCCATTGAAGAATTAGGCGTAGACCCTGCAGAGTTTCCCATAGTTGTGAGGGAAGCAGGAGTTAATGACGAAGAGGGAAAAAGAATTTTTCTTGAAGCAGGTATTACTTATTTCGGAGAAGATTTAACAATTGAAGAAGCAGCAGCAGAAATGGTTAAAAAGATGAGAGGGGTATCCTAAATGTCAATTCTAATCAATCAAAACACTCGATTAGCTGTACAAGGAATTACAGGCCGGGAAGCTTCTATGATTGTCAGCCATACTCTTGCCTATGGTACTAATATTTTTGCAGGCATTACACCAGGTAAAGGAGGACAGCATGTACAAGGAGTACCAGTTTACGACACGGTTGCAGAAGCTGTTAAAAAGCATGATATAAATGCATCTCTGATTGTTGTGCCTCCTGCGTTTGCATTGGATGCTGTTCTCGAAGCAATTTCAAGTGGAATTAAGCTGATTGTTGTTACAACAGAAAATATACCTCAGCATGATGCAGTAAAATTGCTATACGCTGCGCGAAAACAAAATGTTACGATCATCGGTCCTAATACGGTTGGCATGATCAATCCAAAGGACCGCATAAAGATGGGATCAATAGGTGGAGATCGGCCTGAACGATGTTTCGTTCCTGGAAATGTCGGAGTGATTTCAAGAAGCGGTGGGATGACTGCTGAAACCTCCTGGATGGTTAAGAGGGCCGGGTATGGTGTTACAACAAGTATAGGAATTGGCGGAGATAGTTTGATCGGAACCACTATTAAAGACCTTCTTGTTCTGTTTGAAAAAGACGATGAAACAGAAGCTGTTGTTACTTTTTCAGAGCCTGGAACCTCATTTGAAGAGGACGCTGCCCAATTATTAAAGGAAGGCGGTTTTACAAAGCCGTTAATATCTTTTGTTGCCGGGAAGTTTACAGAATCCATGCCGGAAGGGACAGTTTTTGGCCATGCCGGTGCAATGATTTCCGGAAACTCAGGACGTCCCTCATTAAAGATGAAAGCGCTTAAAGATTCAGGTGCACATGTTGTGGAGAAGTATGATGATATCATTAGCGTTTTACAAGCGGTATTAGGTGCAAAAGTAGGTGAGGTAAAATGACATTAACCCGAATGTTAGCTGAATATGCGAGTAATGTTAGATTTGAAGATTTGCCTGATGAAGTTGTTGAGTATACCAAACTATGTATTTTGGATTGGTATGGCTCAGCACTTGCGGGAAAAGATGAAAAACCGATTCTATCCATATTGGAATTGACTCAAGAATGGGGCGGGAATGAACAAGCAACGCTTATTACCGGGGGAAAGTCTTCGATTGGCAATGCCTGCTTAGTCAACGCAGCTGCCAGCCATATTGTAGAGCTGGATGATATTCATAAATCATCCATTATCCATGCAGGCACGGTGGTCATTCCAGCAGCTGCAGCTGTTGCTGAAGCATATGGATTAAGCGGAAAAGACCTTATTACTGCCGTAGCTGTGGGTTATGAAATTTGCTACAGAATTGGAGAGGCTGTTTCTCCTTCCCATTATTATTACTGGCATAACACAGCAACCTGCGGGACTTTTGGTTCTGCTGCAGCAGCAGCTAAGCTTCTTAACTTAAATGTCGGGCAAATTATGTATGCTCTCGGAAATGCTGGCACACAAGCAGCCGGTTTATGGGAGTTTATTGAGGATGGAGCTAACACAAAACAGCTGCATACTGCAAAAGCAGCTTATAATGGCGCACTTGCTGCCTTGCTTGCAAAAAAAGATTTCACTTCAGCATCCAAAATTCTGGAAGGCAGAAGGGGCTTTTTTAATGCCATGTCAGAGAAATATGATGCAGATAAAATTACAAGGAATCTTGGCAAAGAATTTAAAATTATAGAAAATAGTTTTAAAATCCATGCCTCCTGCCGCCACACACATCCAGCGATGGATTGTATATTAAACATCATGAAGGAAAACGCCCTCACCCATCAGCAAATACAGAGCATCTCAATTAAAACCTATCAAACTGTCCTGAATATAACAGATAACCCAAACCCTGATACAGTGTATGCTTCTAAATTTAGCAGCCAGTTTTGCGCGGCTATAATTGCAACGAAGGGTTCTGCCTCATTAATCGATTATAATAATGAAATTTTACAATCACCAGAGTTAAGAAATCTGATGGAAAAAGTCAGTGTTGAAGCCGATCCCTATTACGAAAATGCTTATCCTGAAAAATGGGGGGCAAAGGTAGTCATTAAAATGAAGGATGGCAGAACATTCAGTGAAGGAACAGATTATCCAAAGGGTGATCCGGAAAAACCTGCGGATAAGGAAGAACTGATTCAAAAATTTATAACTATGACTTTAGACAAAGTATGGAACGCTGAAGAAAAGCTTCAGGCAATTTTACAATTAGAAGAAATTAGCGCAGCTGAAATGATGGAAGCGGGGGAAGAGTCGTGCAAACAAATACAGTAGCGCCTCTTTCAAATTCAAGAAGATTTGTTCTTACAAGACTGCATTCACTAGCGGGGCTTATCCCGCTAGGCCTTTTTTTAATACAGCACTTAATGGGGAATGCATTGGCTATCCTAGGAAGCGAGAAATATGACGAACATATTCAATTTATGCTCAATCTCCCATTTTTGCTCTTGCTTGAAATTGGATTAATAGCCATTCCCCTATTATTTCACGCTATCTACGGAATCTATCTATCTTTCATTTCCAAACCGAATGCACATGTATATAAATACAAGCGAAATATAAGTTTTCTTCTCCAAAGGGTTACAGGAATTATTACCTTTATTTTTGTTATCTATCATGTCTGGTCACTTAGAATTAGTCCTGTAATCAGTGGAAATGAGGTTAATCATCAGGTGGTTGGGGAACATTTGGCAAACCCTGTTATGATGATTTTTTATATGGCAGGTGTATTAAGCACAACCTATCATTTTACAAATGGAATTTCCACTGCTCTCATAACTTGGGGGTTAACAATTGGTCCTTCATCCCAAAAAACGGTCAGAAATCTGTGCTTTGGATTGTTTATTATTTTAACTGTCTTGGGATTGGGAAGTCTAATTTCATTTGTTAGTTAACGTCACCTAGGATAGTAAGTTTTATGCTTTCAGACGGAAAGGGGGATATTATGAAAAACCAGGAAATTATTGTGATTGGCGGCGGCCTGGCAGGATTGATGGCCACTATTAAAATAGCAGAAGCCAAAAAGAAAGTGAAATTGTTTTCTCTTGTCCCGGTTCGCCGTTCCCACTCGGTGTGTGCGCAAGGTGGCATCAATGGGGCTGTAAATACAAAGGGAGAAGGGGACTCTGTATGGGAGCACTTTGATGATACGATTTATGGCGGTGACTTTTTAGCCAATCAGCCTCCTGTAAAAGCAATGTGCGAAGCTGCACCGGACATTATTTATTTATTGGCTAGAATTGGTGTGCAATTTAACCGTACAGAAGAAGGCCATATTGATTTTAGAAGGCTAGGAGGTGCTAAATATTCCAGGACGGCTTTTGCTGGATCGACAACAGGTCAGCAAATTCTTTATGCGCTGGATGAACAAGTTCGCAAATATGAAGCTGAGGGTCTTGTTGAAAAATTTGAATACTGGGAATTAGTATCGCTTATTAAAGATGATGAAGGAAGATGCAGAGGCATTTCTGCTCAGAATTTAAAATCGATGGCAATTCAGACATTTAAATCAGATGCAGTCATTTTAGCATCAGGCGGCATAGGCAACATCTTTAGAAAAAGTACAAATTCGATCATCAATACAGGAAGTGCACATAGCATTGCATACCAGCAAGGTGCGAGATATGCAAATGGCGAATTTATTCAGATTCATCCAACTGCAATTCCAGGGGATGACAAACTTCGGCTGATGTCAGAGTCAGCCCGCGGTGAGGGTGGAAGAGTATGGGTCTATAAAGAGGGTAAACCATGGTATTTTCTCGAGGAGAAGTATCCTGCTTACGGAAATCTCGTGCCAAGAGATATTGCAACAAGGGAAATCTTCCATGTATGCGTTGACCTCAAGCTTGGCATCAACGGAGAAAATATGGTTTACCTTGATCTTTCCCACCTGCCTGCAGAATTACTGCAGAAAAAGCTTGGCGGAATACTTGATATCTACGAAAAATTTGTGGGCGATGATCCAAGAAAACTCCCGATGAAAATATTCCCAGCTATGCATTACTCAATGGGCGGCCTCTGGGTTGATTATGATCAGATGACAAATATACCCGGCCTTTTTGCATGCGGAGAATGTGATTACCAATTTCACGGCGGAAACCGTCTTGGAGCTAATTCCTTAGTTTCTGCTATATATGGCGGGATGGTGGCAGGCCCTAATGCTGTCAGCTATATAAATAGCCTTGAAAAATCTTGTGAAGACCTTGCACCATTCATTTTTGAAAAGGAAAAGAAAAAGCAAGAAGAAGAAGTTGAAAAAATCTGCAAAATGAACGGGCATGAAAATCCATATCAGCTGCACGTCGAGATGAGTGACTGGATGGTGGATAATGTGACCGTTGTCAGATATAATGACCGCCTTCAAAAAACAGATGAGAAACTCCAGGAACTTCAAACGCGTTTCAGAAACATTGGAATTGATGATGCATCAAGGTGGCATAACAGAACCGTACCGTTTGTCCGTCAGCTTAAAAATATGCTTGAGCTTGCCAGAGTCATTACGCTTGGCGCTCTTAACCGGAATGAGAGCAGGGGTGCTCACTATAAACCTGAGTTCCCAAATAGGGATGATGAAAATTGGCTAAAAACTACTATTGCTACATATACCCCGTTTGGTCCAAGCCTTTCTTATGAACCAGTTGATCTTAAATATATTGCTCCAAGGCCAAGGAGATATGACATTGTAACATCAGGACAAAAAGAAGAGGAATCAAAAGTATAAGGAAAAGAAGGTGAAAAGATGGGTGCTGCAGTAGATATCAAGCTTAAAATAAAGCGAAAAGACTCTTCTGATTCTCCCTTTTACTGGGAGGAATTTAACATACCTTTCCGGAAGAATATGAATGTAATATCTGCCTTAATGGAGATACAGAAAAATCCGGTTAACGCAAAGGGAGAAAAAGTAAGATCAGTAGCTTGGGAATATAACTGTCTGGAGGAAGTCTGCGGAGCTTGCAGCATGAGAATAAATGGAAAAGTTCGCCAGGCGTGCTCTACCTTGGTGGATCGGCTGGAACAGCCAATCCAATTAGAGCCAATGGAAACATTTCCTGTAGAAAAGGATCTGGTTGTAAACAGAGACCGCATGTTTAGTGCTCTCAAAAAAATAAAAGGCTGGATCCCTATAGATGGAACCTATGCATTGGGGGCTGGTCCTCTAATTTCCTCAGATGTTCAGCAAGAAGCTTATAAGTATTCAACCTGTATGACATGCGGATGCTGCCTGGATGCATGCCCAAATGTTAATAGCAGTTCACCATTTATTGGCCCGCAGGTATTAGGGCAGACTAAATATTTTAATATGCACCCTACTGGAGCACAGCAGAAGAATGATAGATTATCAGTAATGATTGGGGAGGAAGGGTTAGCTAACTGCGGAAACTCCCAGAACTGTGTTCAGGTTTGCCCTAAGGAAATCCCATTAACAACTGCCATTGCTGAACTAAATAAAGATGCAAATAAATTTGCATTATGGGGCTGGTTAAAGAGATGAGGGCAATTCAATATAAACAATATGACGTATTGGTAATTGGCGGGGGAGAGGCTGCTTTGGCTGCTGCCATTTCTGCTAAAGAAGAGGGTGCGTCAGTGGTTCTGGTTACAAAAGGAAAAGCAGGGCTTGGGGGTTCATCTGTTATTTCAGATAGTGTGCATTCCGCCATTTTTTCTCCAGGAGATTCACCTGATATGTTCTTAAAGGATCTATTAGAAGGAGGCAGGCATTTATCAGATAAAAGATTAGCTAGAATTTTAGCTGAAGAGTGTACTGTCAGAGTCAATGAATTAGAAAGCAAATTTGGAATTCATTTAGAAAGGGAAAAGGTGGTTAATACTCCTGGCCATTCTCATCCAAGAAGAGTTTATGCCGGAACAGGACTTGGAAAAAATATTACAAAGCCGATGCGTGATTATGCAATAGAAATAGGTATTGATTTTCATGAACAATCTGCAGTTGTTGATTTAATAAAAGATAATAATGAAGTAAAAGGTGCGCTGTTCCAAAAAGACAAGAAGTTTTATATTATTTATTCACCGGCTGTTATATTGGCAACCGGGGGTTTTGGAGGACTCTATCAATCTTCGGATAATCCAAGGGATGTATCGGGTGAAGGAATTGGCATGGCATGGAGACATGGCGCTATTCTTGTTGATATGGAGTTTGTGCAATTTTATCCATACCGTTTGCAGCATCCGGGAAATATTGATATCATGACAAAAATTTTTGCGAAAGGAGCTTTTCTTGTAAACGAAAGAGGGGAACGGTTTATGGAAAAGTATCCTAAAAAAGAGCTTGAAACAAGAGATAAACTCAGTTATGCGATGTTTAAGGAAAATAAAGTACTTCTGGATTTTTCTGCGGTGGCGGGGAATGTTCTTCAGCTTGACAGTCCATATCTGTATCGTCTGTATCAAAAAGGGCATGAGGGAGAATGGGTTATGAGTCCTGTACAGCATTATTGTATGGGTGGAATCCAGACTGATGAATGGGGAAGAACAAACATTCCAGGTCTATACGCTTGCGGAGAAGTGACGGGCGGACTACATGGGGCGAATCGTTTAGGCGGGGGCTCTTTAACTGAATCACTGGTTTTTGGATACCGTGCGGGAAAGATGGCTGTACAGGAAAAATCGATGGAGAGCATTGCCGGCATTATGGCCTCAGGAACAGAAGAATTAATAGATAACTCTCCAATAATTGGGGAATCTGAAATGATCAAAAAAGTAAAAGACGTTATGTGGCAGAAGGTGGGGATTGAAAGAACCTCCCTTTCTTTGAAGGAAGCTGCAGATGAATTAAATTTAATCGCGTTAAATTTGGAGAATGAAAATAGTATTCAGGCTCTCCAGATTTGTGATAAAGTACGATCCGCATGGGCATCAGCAATCTCCGCAGCTGCAAGGAAAGAAAGCCGCGGAGCACATAAAATTCAGGATGTTAAAGAAGAAAAGAAGGAGTGGCAGGGCAAAAACAGAATACACAAAACTAGCCTGCAATTTACTCCGTTATCTTCCAAAGTTGAGATGCCTTAAAGATGAAAAAGGAGAAGATCGTATGAGAACAATTACTTATGAGGAAATTGTTGAACGAGTTTCGAAAATGTGTCAGGAAGCAAATTTTGATTTAGGGCAGGACGTAGTGGAAGCTTTTCAATCAGCATTAAAAAATGAATCTTCTGAAACCGGCAAAGACATACTGGAACAGCTAATCTTAAATGCTGATATTGCAAAAAGCGAACGGGTTCCAATGTGCCAGGACACTGGAGTATCAGTATTTATCGTTGAGGTTGGACAGGACTGCCATATTGCTGGAGGCAGCATTTATAATGCTATAAATGAAGGCGTTAAAAAAGGTTATGAAGAAGGGTATTTGAGACATTCAATCGTGGATCACCCTATTACCCGGGAAAAAAGCAAGGGCTATAACACTCCTTCCATAATCCACATTGAACTTGTACCTGGGGATCAAATCGTCATCCATATGTCTGCAAAAGGGGGCGGAAGTGAAAACATGAGCAGTCTAAAAATGCTCAAGCCATCAGATGGTCTTGAAGGCATTAAGAAGTATATCCTTGATACGGTTGCAATGGCAGGGCCAAATGCCTGTCCTCCTCTTGTGGTGGGAGTTGGAATTGGAGGCAATTTTGAAAGATGTGCCTATTTAGCGAAGAAATCACTGTTCAGACCAATTGGCCACCGAAGCGAACGCCCAGAGCTTGCCCAATTAGAAAACGAGTTAATGGAAGAAATCAATAAACTGGGTATTGGGCCACAGGGCATGGGAGGAAATACAACTGCACTTGATGTGAAAATTGAGATAGAGCCTTGCCACATTGCTGCATTGCCTGTAGCTGTTAATTTAAACTGCCATGCAAGCAGACATAAAGAAGTCAGATTGTAGGAGGAATTCATTTGTGTGCTAATATAGTTAGCAGCCCAATAGATGAACAAGTATTGATCAGTTTAAAAGCTGGTGACCGTGTCTTGATCAGCGGAACGATATTTACAGCGAGAGATGCAGCTCATAAAAGAATGTCAGAAGCCCTCCAAAAAGGGGAAGACCTTCCTTTCAAAATTAAAGGCCAAACCATTTATTATGTTGGACCAACCCCAGCAAAGCCAGGACAGATTATTGGATCAGCCGGGCCGACTACAAGCGGAAGAATGGATAAATATACACCCTCACTGCTGGATCGGGGCTTAAAAGGGATGATCGGAAAAGGCTACAGGAGCCAGGAAGTAATCGATTCAATGAAGAAAAATAAAGCGGTCTATTTTGCAGCAATTGGCGGTTCTGGAGCATTGATCGCCAGATCTATTAAATCAATGGAAGTAATTGCTTATGAGGATTTAGGACCTGAAGCGATTTATAAACTGACTGTAGAGAACTTCCCGGCAGTCGTAATTATTGATAGCGAAGGAACAGACTGGTATCAAGTGGGGAAAGAGCAATTTAAGCAGCAGGCAGATCAGTAAAATGCAGCAGGAAGATTGCTGATAAAACAAAACCTCTGAAGTGTTTGTCCGGGGTTTTGTTTTTTTAGTTATTAAAGGCATTTTTTATAATTAAGGAGGGGATTTGAATGAAAATAGAAAGATTGGACCATTTAGTGCTGACGGTACAAAGTATTGAAAAGACTTGTGACTATTATAATAAAGTATTGGGAATGGAGATAATAACATTTGGTGAAGGCAGAAAAGCCTTGAGGTTTGGAATCCAGAAAATAAATCTTCACCAAAAAGGGAATGAATATGAGCCCAAAGCCCTTAATCCAGCAGCTGGATCAGGAGATTTATGCTTCATTACAAAAACTGGTATGAATGAAGTGATAAAACATTTAGAGTGTTGCAATATTGCAATAGAAGAAGGGCCAGTTGAAAGAACGGGGGCTCTTGGAGCAATTACTTCAGTCTATATTAGAGATCCGGATGGAAATCTTATCGAACTATCAAACTCCAATTAATACCGCATTTATAGCATTCACTAAAAGAAATCCCAAAGCCATCATAGCTTTGGGATTTCTTTTATAGCTTTATTGAAACATATTTTACTTCCAAAAATTCATCAAGACCATGGTGTCCGCCTTCTCGGCCCAGCCCGCTTTCCTTTAATCCTCCAAATGGTGCCTGTGCAGTAGAAGGGACCCCATCATTAATTCCGACTATGCCAAATTCCAATTTCTCATATGCTGTAATCGCTGTCTTTAAGTTTTCGGTAAAGGCATAGGCAGCAAGGCCATAACGGGAGCTATTTGCCTTTTCAATTACTTCCTCTATACTCGTAAATTCAATGATCGGGGCAACTGGGCCGAAGGTTTCCTCCTGCATAATCACCATCTCCTCATGAACCCCGCTCAAGATGGTAGGTTCAAAGAAATAGCCATTGCTATATTCCTTAATCCTGTTCCCTCCATGCTCGATAACTGCACCTTTTTCAACTGCATCATCGATATGCTTCTTTACTTTCGTATAGGCTGCTTCATTAATTAAAGGTCCAATTTCCGCATCTGGTTCATAGCCCAAACCTACTTTAATTTTCGCCACTTCCTCTTTAAGCTTAGCTGTAAATTTAGGAAGAATTGATTTTTCGACATAAATTCGATTTGCACATACACAAGTTTGGCCGCAGTTTCTAAATTTTGATCCGATTACTCCGCTGACCGCTTTATCCAAATCTGCATCGCCAAAAACGATGACAGGTGCATGACCTCCAAGTTCAAGTGAAACCTTCTTAACAGTTTCTGCAGCCCCACGCATCAGAAGCTTGCCTACTTCTGTTGATCCGGTAAATGTAATCTTGGCAACACGCTCATCCTGAAGCCAAGTTTGCCCGATTTGTTGGGCATCCCCGGTGATAACATTGATAACGCCTTTTGGGATGCCTGCCTTTTCTGCAAGTTCAGCTAGTTTTATGGCTGTCAAAGGAGTTAATTCTGCTGGTTTGATTACGGCTGTACAGCCAGCAGCCAGGGCAGGAGCCACCTTTCTGGTAATCATGGCTGCCGGAAAGTTCCATGGTGTTATTGCTGCTACAACACCAACTGGCTGTTTAATCAATAGGATTCTCTTATCATGAAAAGAAGCGGGTACTGTCTCACCGTAAATTCTTTTTGCTTCTTCTGCATACCAGGAAATGAAACTGGCTGCATATCCCACTTCACCCAGGGCCTCGGACAAAGGCTTCCCTTGCTCTTCCACTAAGACTCTTGCAACTTCTTCTTTATTTTCAATAAGAAGATCATGCCACTTTTTAAGCAAGGAGCTTCTTTCATAAGAGGTTGTCTGGGACCAGCTTTTTAATGCTTCATGAGCGGCATCAACAGCAAGTTTCGCTTCTTTTTCTCCGCCCTTTGGAACTGGGCTGACAATTTCTCCGGTAGCCGGATTGATAACATCAAAGCTTTTCCCTGATTCGGCCTGAACCCACTTTCCATTTATATACAACTTATTAAGATCTGCAACTTTAGTGCTCAAAATAATCAACCCTTTCAATTAGTCTACTATAATAGAAGCCCGAGTAACTTCGCGTGCTGAGGATTTATCTAAGGCTTCCTGTATTTGATCAAGCGTAAACTCGGCATCAAGCATTTGATCAAATGGGTATTTTTCAATTGACGCAGATAAGAATTCAAGTGATTTTCTTAAGTACCATGGATTATACCTAACTATCGGCAGTATTTTAATAGATTTTCTTGTTAATAAGCCTGGATCAAATTCAACAAATTTGCCAATGGAAACGTTTCCGATTGTAACATATTTTCCGCCTGGGCGAATTAAATGTATACCTTCAGCAAACGCAGCCGGCACACCGGCGAGCTCCATGCCTATGTCTGCTCCCTTGCCGTTAGTAAGCTGGAGAATGGCATTCTCCCTGGACTCAAGAGTGGAATACTCATTCATGTCTATAACATGGTCTGCACCAAACTTTTTCGCTTGCTCAAGCCTGTTCTTAATGCTATCTATAACAATCACTTTTGCACCTTTTTCTTTTGCGATTGCAGAAGCGTATAAGCCTAATCCGCCAGCACCCTGAATTACAATGGTCTGATTATATCGAAGCTCAGCCTCTTCAATGCCAAAGTATACCTGGGAAAGGGCACAGTTGGCACTTGCTGCAGCAACATCTGATACATTTTCTGGTACTTTATAAAAGTATTGATTTTCGTGAATATAATAGTGAGTAGCAAATGAACCATGAAAATGAGGTTCAATTTCCGGCTGTTTTGTCCAGAACTCATAGGCATTTTCACAAAGGTGAAACCTGCCTTCCTGGCAAGGGCTGCATTTACGGCATGTGAGGAAATATGTTGAAACAATCCGATCCCCGACATTTACGGGATTACCAGCGTAATCCTTTGTTACCCCTTCTCCAAGCTCATGAATAGTTCCAATCATTTCATGTCCAAGAACTCCCCGTTTAATACTGGGATGATGCCCTCTCCAAATGTGCAATTCAGATCCGCAAACATTTGTCCTGGTTACCTTAACTACAAGTGAACCTGGCTGTGGAGAAGGGATGCTGTATTCCTGGTATTTGAGATTCAAAGGTTCGGTCATTACGGCTACTTTGCCAGTTTTTACGGCTGTTTTTTCTGACATTTTTAACACTCTCCTATCATCTTAATATTTATGCCGAGATATCATTGCTCCCGAATACTCTTTCAATTTCTTTCTCACTAGGTTTTGCAGTTGCTAAAGTAACTATATACATAGTTGCCATGCCAATTAACACGGAGATACCTGCTGCACCAAACGGATTAGTAAAGCCGAAGCCGATTGGCAGGTAGATAACCCAATAAGATATGGAACCCGCAAGCATCGATGAAATGGCAGCTGTCTTTGTTGATCTTTTCCATAAAGTTCCCACACATAATGGTCCTGCTGTCGCTGAAACAATTCCTCCAATGCCTATCCAAAGGAAGACTGAAAGTGATTGAGGAGGGTTCCATGCCATCAAAATAGCAACTCCTAATACAACAAATGTCCCATAACGGCTGATTATCATTTCTACTTTCTCTGCTTTCTCCGGGTCAATTCCTTTTCTGGGCACGATTGTTTTACGGTAGATGTCGTTAGCCAGAATTTGAGTCAGAGAAACAATTAGTCCATCAGAGGTTGACATAATGGCTGAAAGAACAGCTACTGCAAAAAGTCCGGCAATGATTGGAGGAAACAGTTCGTTGAACAGAACAGGGATTACCTGGTCAGCTGCAATATTGGCACCGGGGTCAATTAAGGCAATACCGAGCAAACCTCCTAGTGTCATAGCCGGCAAAGTAGTTGCCACAATTGTGCAGAACATAATTAGTCTTTTAAGTTCTTTCCCTGATTTAATGGCCATGAATTTATTTCCGATGTGCGGAAGGATGCTGAATGGGATATGTGCCACAAATAACAGGAACACAAGCCATGCACTGCCATAAGTAATATCGCCGGGCTTAAATAATACATCTAAGGAGCCTTCTGGTCTTCTTTCCTTAATTAGGTCCATCATGCCTGAAAAACCGCCTTCGACCCCGCCTCCAGTAAGGAAAGTCACTATAACGACAACGGCGATTACAAGCATTAAAAAGCCCTGCACTGCATCAGTCATTATATCTGAGTGCGACCCTCCCATAAACACATATGCTGCTAACACAATGCCTGTTAAAAACAGCCCTAAGTTATAATCAAGCCCCAACATGGTTTGGAACATAGTTGCAGCAGCAACAAATTGGGAGACTACGTAGAAAATTAACAAAACTGAAACAAGAGCTAATACTATTCTCAAAAAATCACTATTAAAACGTTCTCCCATAAATTCAGGAATGGTCCTGGTGCCAAATTTATCTCCGAACTTTTTTACATAGGATGCGATCAGGAGCATACCGAACACAGTTGCAATAGGATATAAAATAGGGTACCAAAGACTTGGAGCACCCATGCTATAGGCTAATCCCGGCATACCCATGAAGGTTGAGCCGCTAGCAATTGTTGCAGTAATAGCCAAACCCAGTGTAATAAAGCCATATGAGGAGCGAGCTGTTGCAAAATCGTCGGAGTTTTTTGTTTTCTTCATGCCCAGCCAGCCCATATAAATCATTGCAATTAGAAAAAGGCCCATAAAAATCCAGGAATACATAATTGTTGCATTATTGACCATTTCATACACCTCCAAGAATCTAATTAGTCATCATTGATTAAGTCTGTTTTAAATAATATGAATCCCATAATAATCCAGGAAGCCAATACTAATCCAAGGTACCAAAACAGAATCATAGATTGTCACCTCCCTTCAAAACACCTAAGCAACATTCTTTAATATGAGGGTAGTTGGAAAGAAGGTCCAGATTATTGGAGGAATGCTCCAGCAGAAAAAATTTTGTCCTTTCAGTTTTCCCGTTTGAATCAATCAAGATGGTATAAGGCATATGAATAACTTCTTCTTTAGACAATTCGATGACAGGCGGTGTCCAAATTCTTTTATAATGAATATAGTAAGTCCTAATGAACTCCCTGCTTACTTTCTGCTGCTCAGTTATTGAATGGGAAGGCGGAATTATTGCTGTTTCATCTGCCTCAAATTCCCCATAAACAGGGAAATGGTCAGAAAGCCCTGTGCTGCCTCTAACTAGATCTGCCCCAGTGATTGACCGGCTTTTTCGATCCTTCCGAAAAAAACTCTTATATCCAATGTTCCAAACTGAGAATAGGACGGGAAAAAAATATGTTCCTTCTTTCTCAAGTTTTTTTCCCTTTAATTGTGAAGATGACTTTTGTATTTCTTGATCGCTTAATACTTTCAAGCTATTAATCTTAATCATCAAATCCCTCCGAAAGCGCTGTCATATTTGATAATGCAAGAGCCGTGCCAAAATATATCGCTGACTTTATATTTCCTCTTTGATATAATGAAGGTATTAATATTTGACAGAAAATAAAATTTATTTACATAACTCTGAATTTAATCTTGATCGGTTTATGTTGCGATTTTGCAACGGATATTGCTGTTTTGCAATAGAAAGGAGCTATATGAAGTGATGGTTGAAACTGAACAGATTAAGCATCATAATCATTATGAAGATTGTCTTGAGCTTGAAGCAGCAATCCATGCATGTCAGGAAGGAATCTATATTTGCAATGCAGACCTGAAATGTGTCAGGTTAAATTCTGCCTATACAAGAATTACAGGTTTAACAGAAGTAGAGTTAATTGGCAGGACAAGCATTGAACTTGAGGAAAACGGAACAATTTCCAAAGCTGTTGGAGTTATTGTTAAGAGAGAAAAAAAGGTGGTTTCTTTGATACAGAAGTTCCGGAGCGGCAAAAACGTACTCGTTACAGGGACTCCTGTATATAAAGAAGGTAAACTTTTTAGAATAGTCATAACTGCAAGAGATTTATCTGAATTAACTCAGCTGGAAAATCAATTAAATGATGCTGAGGAAAGGTCTGAAAGATATTTGAGGGAGCTTAGTTTATATAAAGAACATTTAAAAAGTGTAAAAATAGTTGCAAATAGCCCGCAAATGAAACAACTCCTCAATTTAGTTCCGAAAATATCCAAAGCGGATTCTCCAGTATTATTATTAGGGGAATCTGGTACAGGCAAAGAAGTTTTAGCCAGGCTTATACATGAGACAAGTCATGGCGGTGACAGTCCTTTTATTAAAGTGAACTGCGGGGCCATTCCCGGTGATTTATTGGAATCTGAACTTTTTGGCTATGTAAAAGGGGCTTTTACAGGCGCAAATGAAAAAGGAAAGCCCGGATTGATTGAGATAGCAGAAAACGGAAGTTTGTTTTTGGATGAAGTAGGAGAACTTCCATTAAAGCTTCAAGTAAAGTTATTAAGGGTTATTCAGGACTTCGAGGTAACAAGACTTGGAAGCACAAAACCCAAGAAGGTGAGTTTCCGCCTTATTTGTGCCACGAACCGGCCATTAAAAGAAATGATGGAAAAGGGAGAGTTCAGGGAGGATTTATTTTACCGTATAAACGTTCTGCCAATTACTTTACCTCCATTGAGAGAAAGAAAGGAAGATATTATCCCTTTAATAATAAAAACAACTGATAAACTATCCTCCAGGTATGGAACACTCAAAACAATTTCTCCAGACGTAATAAAAATACTCGAAAGTTATCAGTGGCCAGGTAATATCCGGGAACTGGAAAATGTGATTGAACGGATTTTTATCATGACAGATGAAAGCACGATTCAAGTTAAGGATCTTCCTGCCAACATTGCTGCAGATAAAGTTAGTAAAGATGCTAATACATTAAAAGAAAAGATGCAAATCCTTGAGAGGGACATAATTGAAGATATGCTGAAACAAAGTTCAAGTTTAAGAGAGGCAGCCAAAAAACTAGGGGTTGACGCATCAACATTGACAAGGAAATGCCAGAGGTATGGGATATACGTACAATAGAGATAAAAAAAGTTAAGCGCAGAGATCGAATAGATTTTATTCGGTCTTTTTTGTTTTTAAAGTTGTCTAAATCACAACTTATTGATTATAAAAAAGATAAATATATTTGTAATATTTACAATATTTAAAATATATGATAATATCAGTTTTAAATAAAATATTGTCGACAATATTTTATTTAACATTATTGAGATTCCTTTCAATTTTTTGTATTTCGAGAGAATGTAAACGCTTTATATTTGCCGATTAATTGTTTTACAGCTTACAAGAGAAAGACTTTCATGAAAGGAGGGCATCTTTTTCTGTTTAAGAGGAAGGAGTGTGAAAAATTTTTTAAGTTTATTTAAAGAAAATTGATCAAGGAGAGAGAAAATATTATGAATTTTTTTAAAGGTTTGTTAGTTATTTTTCTTATGGCGTTACTAGCTGCTTGTTCCGCAGATGTTAATGGAGAAGAGGGCAAAGGAAAAGGAGAAATTATCAGCTTATTTGCAACAGATAGTTCTTCTTCCTATTATGGCTACAATGTAGGTATAGCGAACGCAATTGGTACATTAAACCCGGAAATTCAGGTATCAGTAGTTGAAACTGGCGGTTCAAGTGATAATATGCAGCGATTGAGTAAAGGTGAGGGAAAGATGGCTTTGGGTACTTCTCCAAGTGACTACCAGACTTATTTTGGTGAAGGAGATTTTAAGGATATTAAAAATAATAGTATTAGGGCATTATGGTATTTTGTACCATCACCATTTAACTTAATTGTCTCAGAATCAGCAAACGTGAATAGTTTTGAAGATCTAAATGGAAAAGACTTTTCTTTTGGTGGATCAGGAACCTCAACTGAAAAAGTAACAACCGCTGTATTTGAAACTCTTGGTATTCAACCTAAATCTTATGCTGGAAGTATGTCAGATGCACAAGCTGCTTTTGCTGACCGAAGAATTGTAGGTTTGACAAAGACTGGAACTCCTCCCGATTCTTATGTTCAAAAAACGGCAGCAGAACAAAAAATTAAGCTTCTTGGTTTAACAGATGCGCAGATCGAAAACATTACTGAAAAACTCCCTTATATCGGAACAAGTACCATTCCAGCAGGCTCTTATGAAGGAGTGAATGAGGATGTTCAAACAGTGCAATTTACGATGAGTATCCTTCTGGATAGCTCCGTTTCACAAGAGACGGGGTATAAAATGTGGGAAGCTATGTGGTCAGAAGAAGGGAAGAAAATCTGGTTGAATTCTTTCTCAGCAGCAGCCGATGTGGACATACCAGAGCTTACCCTTGAATCTGCCATTCCTCTCCACTCAGGAACTGTTCAATTTCTTAAGGAAAATGGATATGAAGTTCCCGAAGAGTTAATTCCGCCAGAATATAAAGAGGTTAACAATTAATCTAAATGGTTCCTTCTTCCCTTGTAGAAAAGAGAATTTTTACAAGGGGAGTCACTATGAAAGGAGGTTTATTATGTCAAAGTTAGTAAACCAACTAGGTGATTTATTTACTGAAGATGAATCAGAGATAAAAAAGAATAGCCGTAATTTATCAAAAAATTATCTTATTTTTATCGGATTAGCAGGACTAATATGGGCTCTTTTCCATATCTATACAATGGGATTTGGGACTTTGCCAGGCATTATTCAGCGTTCTATCCATTTAATTGGTGCGATTATCATCTGTTTCCTCATTTTTTCAGGTTCTAATAAGTTAAA
The DNA here is from genome assembly GCF_017303275.1 of Bacillus sp. NTK034. Lineage (GTDB taxonomy): Bacteria > Bacillota > Bacilli > Bacillales > Cytobacillaceae > Cytobacillus. The sequence goes on from NZ_JAFKOJ010000001.1 coordinate 1,015,379, forward strand.
AAACAATAAGTGGCTTTTGAGATTAGATATTTTGTTAATCCTATTAGCATGTATGGTTACTATTTATGTTATTTCCATTTATCCAAGAATAATTGAACAGCATGGAGTTTATAACACAACAGATATTATAATGGCAACGATTTTGTTAATTATTGTTCTTGAGGGTGCTAGAAGAGTACTAGGCTGGTTTATTCCCTTTTTAGTGATTTGCGGGATCGCATATGCCGTCCTGGGACCCTATTTTCCTGGAATATGGAGACATGCTGGGATAGGCTATGAGAGACTGATGCAAACCTATTTATTGGGAACGCAAGGGATTTGGGGACAATTAATGTCTATTTCTACAAATATCTTAGTGATTTTCGTCTTATATGGATCTTTAATTCTTAGCTTGGGATTAGGGAATGCTATTTTTGATTTAGGTTCAAAGTTAACTGGTAAGTGGCGAGGGGGAGCTGCGCAACTTGCTACAGTAACAAGTGCGTTATTCGGCTCTGTTAATGGAAGTACTGTTGCTAATGTAGCAACAACTGGAAATTTCACCATACCTCTCATGAAAAGGCTTGGCTACGATAAAAACTTTGCTGGTGCTGTTGAATCTGTCGCCTCATCCGGCGGACAAATTATGCCTCCTGTTATGGGTGCCAGTGCTTTTCTTATGGCTGAACTACTGGCTCTCAATTACGTGGATATAATGATTGCAGCATTGATACCAGCTTTATTGTTTTTTGTGTCTATTATGATATCAATCTATTTTTATGCACGGGCGAATAAATTAACTGGTCTTTCCGATGAAGAGATTCCTACTTGGAAGCAGGCAATCAATTGGAGAACATTTATTCCTTTATTCGTTCCATTAATATTATTAGTCGCATTGTTATTTTCAGGATACACGGCAGGAAAAGCTGGATATTCGATGTATATCGGCACAATTGTTTTGTATTTTATCTGCAATGTAAGATCGAAAAAGGAATTTATAGCAACAATTAAAAGGATTATATCTGGATTGGACGGCGGAGCTAAGAGCATGGTGACTATTGTAATGCTGATAGCGGCAGCACAGACTCTTGTGACTACGATTAACACCAGCGGTTTGGGAGTAAAGTTTTCCTTAGTGACAATGTCATTTAGCCAGGGAAATCTCTTTTTGGCTTTAGTTCTGGCAATGGTCATTACGATCATACTGGGAATGGGTGCTCCTACTCCGGCTGCCTATGTGCTATCTGCATCTGTTGTTGGTTCTGCATTAATAAATCTGGGTATTGAAGGTATAGCAGCACATATGTTTTTACTTTATTTTGCTGTATTATCTGCCATTACCCCACCAGTATGTGCAGCGATATACGTTGCTTGCGGAATATCTCAAGGAGATTGGATGAAAACAGCAATGTACAGCTTAAAAATTGGTTTAACTGCTTTTATTATTCCGTTTATGTTTGTTCTTGACCCGGTTCTATTAATGAAAGGAGAACCAATCGACATTATTTTAAGTGTCTCTACAGCCCTTGCAGGCGTTGTGATATTAGCAGTGGCTACAATGGGGATTTTAATAAACAAGGCTAACATAGCAGAAAGAATATTTGCGTTTGCGGCGGCGATATTATTGCTCATCCCTGGTCACATAACAGATATTTTTGGTATAGGCATATTTGTAATTATGTGCCTTATACACTGGAAGGGTGCCATTGCTTCGCGGAAAAATGAGCATGCAATAAGCAAATAGCAGGTTGAAAATTAGGAGGTAAAATGTCAATGTCCTACTTCGGTAAAATATACTCTCAAATAGAACGAGCAAATCCAAAAGTAATTGAACAATTTAAAGATCTGGGTGTATCAACAGTTTACGAGGCAATGGATCAGGAGACACTAATGGACCCTTCCATTAGGCCTATCTGCAATGGGAAGGTTATCGCCGGATCAGCTGTTACAGCTATTAATACACCAGGGGATAATCTCTCTATGCATCTTGGCTTATCCCTTACTCAGCCAGGAGATATTTTAGTTACTGGGTTTATGGGCAATCATTCATCTAATGCTATTTGGGGAGAAATGGCAACACTTTCCGGAATTGGAAGGAAAATAGCCGGTGTTATTGCAGATGGAGCCGTAAGGGACGTCAAGGCAATAGTTGAAAACCAATTCCCAGTGTGGGCTAAATCTATTTACTCAAAAACCAGCAGTGTTGAGAAAATCGGTGGAATAAACGTACCGGCAGTTTGTGGAGGAGTTCTGGTCAACCCTGGTGACATCATAGTCGCAGATGATGATGGAGTGGTTGTTGTACCTGTTGAACAAGCAGAAGAAGTTTTAAAGAAGGCCCAAAAAAGAGCTGACAGAGAGAAAGAAATAAAGGAGCTTTTACTTCAGGGCAAAACGCCTTATGAAATTTTTCATATGGATATTACACTTGAAAAAAGTGATATCCCAATATTTAATGATAAATATCATTCTATGAAAGTATGAGCGGTTAAAGGGGGAAAACAATGATTACTGTAAGTGCAGAAGGGCTGCAGAAATTTGTACAGGACGCATTTATAAAAGTCGGGTTAAATAATGAAAACTCAAGGTTGGTTAGTGAGGTTTTAATAGATGCTGATCTGAGAGGAGTACATTCCCACGGGGTGCAAAATTTGCCTCGGTGGGCACGAGGGTTTTTAAAGGGGCATCTTCAGAAGGAAGTTAAATATGAAGATATGGACAAAGGACCCATTACAGTGATTGATGGGCAAGGGAGCCTTGGAGTTCTTGCTTCTGATATCGCAATGAATGCAGCGATCAAACGGGCAGAAAAATACGGTATAGGTATTGTTGGAGTTAAAAACAGCAGCCACTTCGGACCTGCTGCCTATTATACAAGGAAAGCACTGCACCATCATCAAATTGGATTTTGCACGACAAACGGTCCTGCGGTTATGGCTCCATGGGGCGGAAAAGAGGCACTACTAAGCAATAATCCATTTTCTTACGCTATACCAGCTGGAGACGAACCCCCCATCGTACTTGATATGGCATGCAGTGTATCTGCCAGAGGAAGAATCAGAATGATGGCACGTGAAAATGAATCGTTGCCTGAAGGCTGGGCAATTACGAAAGATGGGGAACCTACAACTGATCCGCGTGAAGCAGTCGAGGGAACCGTATTGCCATTTGGAGGTTATAAAGGCTATGGAATAGCTGTGATTAACGAAATTTTATCTGCGGCATTAACAGGAGCGCTATTTTCTTTTGAAGTTGGAGGAATTTCTAAAGGGCCGGCTGAAAGTGAACTGCAGAACCATGAACAGGCTGCATGGGGCTGTGGACATGTCTTTGGTGCTATAAATATAAACAGATTTGGAAATGGTGAAAACTTCCAGAGTAGAGTTGCCTATTTAAGCCGTACTTTACGGGGCTCCCCTAAAGCAAAAGGGCATGAAAGAATATACTTACCGGGAGAAATAGAAGCTGAATTAAAGAAAAAAAGGGAAGTTGATGGAATTCCATTGAAGCAGACTACTGTTTCTCTAATTAATTCATTTGCCCGTGATGAAATCGGAATAAACCTACTGGAAGCATATTGTAATAACTGAGTCTATATATGAAACTTTATAATCTATATATAATAGAAGTAAGTAAACTTTATAAAAATTAATTACCAGGGAAAATTTATTGCCTGGCCTTATTCATCCTCCACATTGAGTAAGGTTCAAATAATAAATTAAATTGTCGACAATATACTTTATAGCCTGTTATTTTTTGGAGGGGACTATATGGAAGCAAACAATAGGAAAAAAATTATCGATGCTGATGTACATCCTTGGATTAACGGGGATATTAAAGGCCTGCTGCCTTATTTAAGCAAATCTATGCAAAAAGTTTTCGATGGCAGGTTGTCATTACCTGATCACCCGCTGCGTCCGCCATTGGAAAAATCAACCTCCATCAGACTTGATGCAAAACCCCCAGGTGGAGGTGCTGGTGGATCTGATCCAATCTATATGAGTGAAGTTTTGCTGGACCGGTACTATATTGAACATGCAATTCTAACTTCAGTACAGGCAGGGAAAATAGTTGTCTATCCCAATCCTATCGAAGCCACAGCATTAGCCAGGGCCTTTAATGATTATTTTATAAATGAATGGCTGACAGTAGACTCACGGTATAAATTGGCGATGTGTGTAGCAGTTCACGATCCGTTGAAAGCCGCAGAAGAAATTAGGCGAATTGGCCATGAAAAAGGAGTGGTTGCTGTCTTTATGCCTTTATTCAATATTTTAATGGGGAACAGCTACTATTTTCCTATTTATGAAGCTGCAGAAGAGCTGGGATTACCAATACTTATTCATCCTACAGGCACAGAAGGCGGCTTTTCAACAAGTGTTGCCATGGCTGGAGGTGTACCTTCCAGTTATATTGAAAGACATACAGATTTCCCTCAGATTGCATATGGAAATTTGGTTAGTATGGTATTTGAAGGAGTATTTGTGCGTTTCCCCAAACTAAAAGTCCTGGCCGCAGAATTTGGTTACAGCTGGGTTCCTTCCATTATGTGGAGAATGGATCAAAACTGGCGTAATTTCAGAAAGGAAGTTCCATGGCTTGAAAAGGAACCTAGTAAATACTTGTTAGATCATGTCCGTTTTACCTCCCAGCCGGTAGAAGAGCCTGAAAAAGGAAAATATCTAATGCAGATTTTCGAAATGATGCATGCAGAGAAAACATTAATTTTTAGTACTGATTACCCGCATTGGGATAATGATTTTCCAGATAACACCTTTTCATCAATGCCCGACACATTAAAACAGAAAATATTTTATGATAATGCTGCTGAACTATTTAATTTAGATAAAGCAGGAGTTACCAAATAATAAGGAGGTCACATAAGGGATGGCATATTGTATAGGGGATCTTAACCAAATTCCGGAAGGAAAGGCACTGATCACTGATTTAAATGGAACTTCTATCGGAGTCTTTTATGAAGATGGAAAAGTATATGCAGTTAGAAACGTTTGCCCCCATAAACTTGCACCAATATGTGAAGGTGCAGTATGCGGAACTATGCTTCCAAGTAAGCCTTCAGAGTTTGAGTTTGGTCTTGAAGGAAAAGTGTTGAGATGTCCATGGCATGGATGGGAGTTTAGCTTGGAGACAGGGGATGCACTTTTTGGCATAAGTAATAGAAAAGTTAAGACCTACCCTGTTCAGGTTAAAGATGGTATGATTTACGTAGAAATGGGATAGTTAGTAACTTTCCAGAATCATACTGTTATAAGTGAGGAAACTAAAACAATGAGCTTTGAAAATACAACATTATCACAGCGAATTTCTGAAGAAATAGCTATAAAAATTTCTGAGGGTGTCCTTAAACCGGGTGACAGGTTATTGGAATTAGAACTGACTGAAGAATTTGGCACCAGCAGAGCTCCAATCCGTGAAGCATTATTCATTTTAGAGAAGGACGGAATTGTAGAGAGGGTACCCCGAAAAGGCGTCTTTGTAAAAAAAAGAACCAAAAAAGAGCTTCTTGATCTTTATGAAGTTGTGTACAGGTTATTAGAAATAGCCTTAACCAAACTGAATGATTCATGTACCGATGAACAATTGGAAGAAATTAGTGTTCTAATTATTAAAATGGGGGAAACACTTGAAGGCAATAAGGTTAAGCAATGTTTTGACCTGCTCGAAGAATTACAAATGAATTTTTTTATCTTCTCTGGAAACACAGTTTTAAAAGATTTATATATGAGAATTAATAGTCAATTGATTCCTTTTAGATATATTTCTCTTTCCTACCCTACCAGTATGGAACATTCAATAAGGGAATACAGCGAAATACTGAATGGCTTAAAAGAAAAAAATCAAAATAAAATACTTGATAGCTTAAAAAGGAAGGAAAAGCGGGCTCTGGCTATATTGGAGAAATTCGTAAACAACCAATGAACAACAAACTAACATCCAGTTAAGACGTTCCTGATTATTTTTTGCCCAGAGCGTGACTTATTTACTTCCGTTAATACGGGGAGCGTGCTGAAAATGAACGTTGGATTAATTGGTTTAGGAAATTTGGGCGGACGAATTGCCCGTCATTTAATAAAAAAAGGGTATAAACTATCTGTATATGATTTAGATCGGGGATTGTTACAAACTTTTGCAGAACTTGGTGCAATTACATATGAATTTCCCTCTGAGCTGGCAAGGAACAACGACTATGTTATTACTGTGCTGCCAAATGCCAAAATAGTTAAAAACGTAACTCTGGGTCCTAACGGGCTGTTATCCGGATTTTCAGGAGGAAGCACCTTAATTGACATGACTAGTTCCGTCCCGGAAATCACAAAAGAAGTTGGCAATGAGCTGCTGAAATATGATATCCATATGCTGGATGCCCCAGTAAGCGGGGGTGTTAAGAAAGCCGAAGATGGAACCCTGGCCATTATGGTTGGTGGAGACGAGGACGTTTTCTTGGATGCCTATCCTCTATTAAATGACATCGGCTCCAATGTAACACATGTTGGAGAATTAGGGGCAGGCCATACAATAAAAGCTCTTAACAATATGCTTTGTGCTGCTACTTTAGCCGCCACTGCAGAAGTCCTTGCCATTGGCACCAAGCTTGGCCTTAATCCCGAAAAGATGCTGGAAGTAATTAATACAAGCAGCGGGAGGAGCCACTCGAGTGAAATCAAATTTCCTCAGCAAGTAATATCAAGAAAATTTGATGTGGGCTTTACAATTGATTTAATGTGTAAGGATCTTGCCATTGCCAGTGGTATAGCTCAAGGAGCAGAGGTGCCTGCATTTATTTCCAGCGCTGTGTTTCAAGTATGGCAATATGCAAAGTCTCAAGGCGGAGGGGAGATGGATCATACTGCGATTGCGAAATTTATAGAGGGAATGGCGGGTGTTGAGATTAAAGTGTGAAAATTAAAGTATATAGTAAATAGATTCTGAGTGCGTTTTTTAGCCAAAAGATATCTTATTAAAGCCCCTCTTTTGCAGGGGCTTTTTTCTATAGATAACCTTTCAATTAAAAAAAAATAGGATTTAATCCTTTCTATTGGTCAGTTACTAAAGTAAGTTACAAAGCGATACTCTTGGGAAGGCATATTTCAATATTTAGAATAATCAATTTTTTAATTGACGAAAAACTTTTTTATATATAAAATAATTATTAGAAGTAAATATATTAACTTTGCTTAGTTTATAGCTGCTTCTGTTATAAATTTACCAAATTTGTTAAGTCACTACAACTTTGTCAGGAGGAAAGTCAATGGAAAATAAATTAAGTGAAGCGGAAAGTAAAGGAAAGAGAAAATACAATGTTCCAGCAGTTGATAGCGCTTTCAAAATACTGGCGCTTTTAAGCAGAAAAAAATTTAATAAAAGCAATTTAACAGAAATTGCAAAAGCTACTTCTTTAACTCCGACAACATGTTATCGTATCCTGCAGAAATTAGAGGAGCTTTCAATTGTTCGTTATGATAAAGGCTCAAAACGGTATAGCCTGGGACCTTATTTAGTTGTTCTTGGAGAAAGGGCAAAAGAAAATCTGTTTGATATTTCAGTTATTCTCCCTTATTTGGAAAAACTCTCTGAGCAAACTGGACTTACTACGTTTCTTGTTAATAGAATTGGCAAAAAGCGTTCCACGATATTGGCTAAAGTTGAAGGTGAAGAATTTGGAATTAACGTTTCAGTAGGAAGACATTTTTCAGTAGTTGATGGGGCATATGGAAAGTGTTTATTAGCTTATATGGATGAAGAGGAATCAGATGAGTTATTACGAATGAATGATGGCCTGCGTAAGCTAAGTGAAGAAGAAATTATTGAATTAAAAGAAGAGCTGCCCGCTATACGAAAAAATGGATATGCTACTACATTTGGTGAGTACATTGAGGGTATCGTTGGTGTTTCAGCTCCCATTTTTAATAATGAGGAGAGTGTGGAAATGGCCATTGCGATTATTGGAATGACTGCCCAGCTGAAGGATCAGGATATTGGGAAGATGGGAGAGAAAATCAAAGGTGTTGCGACTGAAATCAGTATGAGATTAGGCGGAAACTTTCCGCAATAATATAATGACAATTTAAGTACCTAGACAAATACTCATAAATTGTATTTGCATATTCTCCTTTTATTTTGGATCAGCAAGAGTTTTGCCCACATCCAAAGTTTGAGGAGATTTTTTTTTGAATTTTGAATTGACTTTCTGGTAATATCCCCTATTGAAAATACGCTGTTCAATTTTCCGGCCATAAAAAGACACAGCAAAATTCTCTTTAATACAGGTGATTTTCAATGGATTCCCACTAGTCCAAATTTTCTAAAATTTCATTGACAAAAACTTTTTTCTTATATAAAATTTAATTAAGATAAATGTAAGCCCTTTCTTAGTGGTTTTCAACAAGCATCACTGTTTTAAATATCAAATAAAAATGGGATGGAGTGGAATTAGATGAATCTGGAAGGAAAAGTTGCAGTAGTTACGGGAGCCGGACAGGGAATTGGAAGAGAAATTTCCTTGTTTTATGCAAAGCACGGAGCAAATGTTGTTGTTGGAGATTTAAACCTGGATTCTGCAGAACAGGTTGCCCATGAAATAGAAGAAATAGGAACTAAAGGTTTTGCACAGCAAGTTGATGTTGCCGAAAAAGAAAGTGCCCAAGGACTAATCCAAGCTGCAATCGACCATTTTGGTGATATTGACATTTTAGTAAATAATGCAGGGATTACTAGAGATGCTATGCTACATAAAATGACGGAAGAGCAATTTAAACAAGTGTTGGATGTTCATATGAAAGGTACATTTCTGTGTATGCAGGCTGCCGCCGTCCATATGAGACAAAAGCAAAAAGGAAAGATTGTAAATATTTCTTCCATTGCAGGAAAAGTCGGAAATATGGGTCAAGTAAATTATGCAGGAGCAAAAGCTGGTATTGTTGGCATGACAAAGGCTGCAGCGAAAGAGCTTGCTAAATTCCAAGTTAATGTAAATGCTGTTCAGCCTGGTTTTATCGATACTGACATGACACGTGCAGTCCCTGAGAAAGTTCGGCAGCTTAAAATTGCCGAAATACCTATGCAGAGGGTCGGCGAACCATTGGATATTGCTAAAGCTGTTCTTTTCCTAAGCTCTGATTATTCCGATTACATGACAGGGAATGTGCTCGAAGTAACCGGTGGAAGATTTATGTAGTATTTGTTTAGAAGATTTTAAGTTTTACATTATCCCAAAAATTGTTTGAGGTAAGTATAAATAAATTTTCAGAAGTGAATGCAGAATACTTAGATAATCATTTGGTCATTTACGATAATCTAATAGAAAAGCAGGTGAACAAAACTGAGTGCTGTCAAAGAGCTAATGGGTTTGGAGCTTGCTCCATATACGTATTCAGTAGAAAAAGGAAAAATTAAAGAGTTGGCTGCGGCAATTGGTGATCCTAATCCTATTTATTACGATGAGGATGCAGCAAGAAATGAAGGCTTTGATGGAATACCTATTCCATTAACCTTCCTCCAAGTGATTGATTTATGGGGTGGATATAGTTTTGAGCAAAAATGCCAAATGCTAAATTTAAATCCGGTTAAAATCTTACACGGGGAACAAGGTTATCAATTTCTTAAAACAATATATGCGGGTGATAAACTTACTGTTTCAGGCAAGGTTGCTGATGTTAAAGTCAAGCAAGGGTCCTCTGGAGGGATGAACCTGATTACTTTGGAATTTGAATATAGAAATCAGTTTAACGAACTGGTCGCCCGTTCTAGAAATGTAACAATTGAGCGGCATTAAAAAACATTTTGGATGTGATATTCATGTGGAAGTATTACGATGATTTGAAAGTTGGAGACCATTTTCCCAAAATTTTAAAGGAACCGATTTCCCGTGTTCAATTAGTGAAGTATGCTGGTGCTTCAGGAGATTTTAATCCCCTCCATACTGTTGAAAAAGCAGGTGAAAAAGCAGGGACCGGCATTATTGCACATGGAATGTTAATTATGGGAATGGCTGCACAAGGTGTAACCAGCTGGATTCCCCGCATGTATGTTAATTCCCTTCAAATTCGCTTTCGGAGTATGACATTTCCCGGTGAGCGGATTCATGTTACTGGAAAGGTATTAGAAAAGAAGGAAAACAATCTAATCGTAAGTGAAGTCATTGCTATGAATGACGAGGGTGAAGTTAAAGTATCTGGTACTTTTGAAGCCACATTGCCTTCAAAAATTGCACATTAAGGAGGAAAAAGCATGAACTTTGAATATTCACAGGAAGCTGAGGGTTTTCGTGACTCTTTTCGAAGGTGGTTAGAGGCGAATTTTCCGAAAGAATGGAATCAGGAGGTAACAGGAGAGAAGTGGGTTCAAAGGCGTAAGGAGTGGGGGAAAATGTTAGGTCAGGGTGGGTGGGTGGCACCAGCCTGGCCAAAGGAGTATGGAGGTCTGGGTCTTACTATTGAACAACAATTAGTATATATAGAAGAATTGGTTCGAATAAATGCTCCTGAAGTATTGAATTCAAATGGAATAGGTATTTTTGGGATGACTTTAATCCGTTATGGAACAGAGGATCAAAAGAAGTATTATCTTCCTCGTATGCTAAATCACGAAGATATTTGGTGTCAAGGCTTCTCGGAACCGAATGCTGGTTCAGATTTGGCCGGACTACAAACAAAGGCGAAAGATAACGGAGATCATTATGTGTTAAATGGCCAAAAAGTATGGACTTCTTATGGTCCATATGCGAATAAATGTTATATCTTAGTCCGTACAGCTGAATCGAGATACAAAGGGGTTAGCATGATGATCCTGGACCTGGATCAGCCGGGCGTGACTGTCCAGCCGATTAAAAATATTGCTGGCGAATCAGAACTAGCTGAAGTTTTCCTGGACGATGCAATTGTTCCCAAAAGAGATTTAGTTGGAGATATAAACGATGGCTGGGAAATGGCGAACTATGCTCTTGCACATGAGCGTGGGATTCACTTCGCTCAACGTTCCTTAAAAATGCAGCAGGAATTCCAGCAGCTAATTACACTATTCCAAGAGCAGATACAAGCTGGAAGCTCTCCCGCAAATAGCCCTATCATGCAAAGTAAATTAGTCCAATCCTATTTATCCTGCGAAATATTAAAAAGTGTTTGTTTACGTAATATTGCCTTAATTGCACAAGGAGATGATACCGGTGCATTGCCGGCAATAGCAAAATTGGTTTGGAGTGAAAGCCATCAGGATTTACTTAATGTAGGTGTAGAGTTATTAGGAGAAGAATCCTTATTGAAAGGTGAAAATCAAGTTTGGATGGAAAAATTCCTCTTATCAAGGGCTGAAACCATTTATGCAGGAACAACACAAATCCAAAAAAATATTATCGCAAAATCTTTAGGGTTGCCTAGTTCGAAAGGAGGAAAATAAAATGGAATACCGATTCTCTGAGCAGCAGCAAATGTTAAAACAGGCTCTTCATTCATTGTTAAAAAAGGAAATGCCTATTGAAGTTTTTAGTGAAGTTGCTGAGAATAAAGATGGGTTTTCTAAAGGTGCATGGAAGAAGCTTGCAGAAAATGGATGGCTGGGCGTCCTGGCGAAAGGTGAATGGCAAACCTTAGAAGACGTTGGCCCCCTTGACTTAATGTACCTATCTGAATCGGTTGGAGAGAAACTTTTTCCTGGTCCGATTTCTTTGGTAGCCGGATTTATCGTCCCATTATTAAGTCAAATGAAATTAACGAATCAGCAGCAGGATTTATTGAATATAGTTATTTCTGGAGAAAAACTCATAACTTCTGCTTTACCTAAACTGGAAAAATCACAAAATAAGATTGAGTTCATTTGGCCTGAAATAAAAATTCTAAATGAAGAATTCGATAAAATTCAATTAAGCGGCGAAATTAAACACGTACAGTTTTTACAACACTCAGATGTTATTTTATTACCTTTAAAAGGCAAATTTGGACATACTTCAGCTATTTTGTTAAATGCCAAAAATGAAGGAGTTAACATAATTTCTGAGCAATCGGCGGATTTGTCCAAACCTCAGGGTACTTTAGTACTAGATGGAGTGTGGATAAATCACGATGATTTTATCGGAGGAAATGAAAGCAACCATAAAGAATTATTAAATAAACAACTTATTGATTATTTATTATGTTTAAACGGTGAAATGATAGGCGGAGCAAATGAAGTTCTGAATAGAACGGTTAATTTTGTTAAAGAAAGGAAACAATTTGGCGTTCCTGTGGGCTCCTTTCAAGCAGTAAAACACATGATTGCAGATTTGCATATAGCAATTGAAAAAGCCCGCAGTTATAGTGTGTATGTAGCATCTCAAACTGGGAAGAGATCAAATGAAACCCTATTAAATGCTATTTCCAGCCGCCTTTTTACTACAGATATTTATAAGAAAGTATGTGAAGATGCTATACAGCTGCATGGCGGAATGGGGTTCACATGGGAAGAAAGCATTCACTATTGGTACAAAGCATCAATGTTTCAACAATCCCATATTACACATCCAGCAATCATGACTGAATTTATTCTCCAGCACTTGCTATCAAAGTCTGAATATTCAAGAGAATTCCAATACAACCAAATGGAGTAAAAAGAGTATTTTTGTCTTCTATAAATATTTAAGGGCAGGTGGAGAAATGTCAATTAAAAACGCAGCGGCTATTGTTGGTGTAGGGGATGTTGAACTTGAAAAAGGGAAGGTAAAAGACGGACAATCAGTCCTGCAAATTCAGGCTATTGCCGCAAAACGGGCTCTTGAAGATGCAGGATTAACCAAAGATGATGTTGATGGCATTTTTGTTGCCGGGCTCTGGGGATTACCTGGTGTTGGCTCATTTCCGTCAGTCATATTGTCTGAGTACTTGGGAATTCAGCCAAAATATACTGACTCAACTCAAATAGGAGGATCTGCTTTCGAGGCTCATGTAGGGCATGCTGCAGCAGCTATTCAATCAGGGTTATGTGAGGTTGCTTTAATTTTATATGGAAGTACTCAGCGTTCAGAGAAATCGCGTTCATTAGCTGGAAGACCGCCTGTACTTACTGCTCAGTACGAAACACCATTCGGATTGCCATCCCCTGCGGGTGCATATGCCATGGCAGCAAACCGTCATATGCATCAATACGGAACCAAACCTGAGCATCTGGCGGAAATAGCGGTAGCTACCAGGAAGTGGGCACAATTAAATCCTCATGCGACAATGCGGGATCCATTATCCATTGAAGATGTATTAAATTCCCCAATGATCACAGATCCGCTCCATCTCTTGGATTGTTGTTTAGTTACAGATGGAGCAGGCGCACTTGTACTAGTATCTGCTGAAAGAGCGAAAGACTGCAGGAAGAAACCTGTATGGGTTTTAGGACAAGGTGAATCACATAGTCATTGGTCCATACAGGCTATGCCAGATTTAACTGTTACTTCAGCAGCTCAATCCGGTAAAACGGCATTTGAAATGGCAGGAGTTACACATGACGAGATCGATGTAGTTCAAATTTATGATTCCTTCACCATCACTGTCCTATTAACTTTGGAATCTCTTGGTTTTTGTAAACCTGGTGAAGGAGGAGATTTTATTAGTAATCAGCGTACTGCTCCTGGCGGGGATTTCCCTATGAATACAAATGGCGGGGGCTTATCCTACGCTCATCCAGGTATGTATGGCATATTTCTCTTAATTGAGGCTGTCCGTCAATTAAGAGGTGAATGCGGAGAGAGACAGATAAAAGATGCAAAACTCTCACTTGTAAATGGTACAGGCGGAACCCTGTCTTCTACATCAGTTGTTATTTTAGGGAGGGATTAATCATGGCTGAACAGAAAAAACCAATGCCCATACCTGATGGTGATTCACACATCTTTTGGCAAGGCTGTAAAGAAAATAAATTGCTGATTCAACAATGCAAAAATTGCTCTAAACATATTTTTTACCCGCGAATATTATGTCCGCATTGTTTTTCTGAAAAAGTAGAGTGGGTCGAATCAACTGGAAAGGGAAAAATCTATTCTTATACAATTGCCCGCAGAGGCGGAGGACCAGCATTCAAAGATGATTCCCCATATGCAGTAGCATTAATTGAATTGGACGAAGGAGTTCGAATGTTTAGTAATATCATTAATATTGATGTTGAAAAAGTGAAATGTGATTTACCTGTTGAAGTGGTGTTTGAAGAACAGGGAGATTTTTCATTACCTAAATTTCAGCCTCTATTTGATTAATTTCAATTTACATTAAGTGGGCTAATGAACCATCCGCTAAGTGTTTCATTAGCATTTATAAGAAAAACACATACCCCTCCTAATATAATGAAATTTATTTAGACTTAGTTTTTTTTAGTATATTAGAAAAGTTGTAAGACTCCTCAATTTCTATCATAAAATCTCCACCATGAGAACCACATGAAAAAAGAAAATAAATTTCTAAAATACTCCTAATCGCTTAATCACTATATCCATAATTAAAACAAAGAATTTTTTACTGAATATACAGAATCTTTTAAAATTTCATTGACGAAAATAAATTTTATATATAAAATACTTTTAGAGAGATTAATGAAAGCGATTTCTTTTCGGGAGGTGTACCAGTAAATCCATTCTTTGCTTTAAAAGATGAGTTAAATTAAGGGGGATAATGATGTTTAACAAACCAGTTAGCTTTTTGTTTACAATCTTTTTGCTATTAATTTTGGTAGTAGGCTGTAGCAGTAACCAAACACAGAAACCTGCTTCTAATGAAAACTCATCCTCAAGTAATGATTCTGGCTCACTCCCTAAACAAATGACCTGGAGTGTATATGATGTTGGATCAGGCGGTTACGCAGAGATGTCAGCAATCGCAAACACGCTAACAGAAGAATATGGTATGCAAGTCAGAATGCTGCCATCAGCCAGCGGTGTTGGCCGTATGGTTCCTTTAAGAGACAAAGTAGCCTCTATTGGTAAATTAGGTGATGAGATACAATTTGCATTTGAAGGAAATGAAGAGTTTGCACAACAAGATTGGGGTCCTCAGAACGTTCGTGCGATCTGGGCACCTATCAGTCAATTTGGATTCGCTGTTAGGGAAGATTCAGATATTAAAACTATTGCAGATTTAAAAGGCAAGAAGGTACCGAAGGTTACTGGAAATGCATCGGTAAATATAAAAAACGAGGCAATATTGGCATTTGGCGGATTAACCTGGGATGACGTTGAAGTTGTTGATATTACTTCTTATGCAGGTCAAGGTGAAGCGCTGATTCAAGGACAAATCGACGTTGC
Organism: Bacillus sp. NTK034; assembly: GCF_017303275.1. Classification (GTDB taxonomy): domain Bacteria; phylum Bacillota; class Bacilli; order Bacillales; family Cytobacillaceae; genus Cytobacillus. The sequence goes on from NZ_JAFKOJ010000001.1 coordinate 1,030,626, forward strand.
AGGTATTAATCCAACTGCTTCAGCTATGTTCGAAGCAGACAGCAAAGGCGGCATTCGCTGGCTTGAAATGGACCCTGAAGATGCTGAAGGCTGGAAGCAAACAGTAGAAACTGCCTCCTGGATGATTCCTTATACAATGGATAACGGGGCTGGAATGGAAAAAGACACAGACATCATGGGACACGGCTATTTAATTGGAGGTTATGCAGATCAAGATCCAAATGCTATCTATGAATTGATAAAAGCGATGGATGAACACTTTACCGCCTATAAAGATGCCATGCCTAACTTAGCTCTATATTCCAAGGATGAAGTTGTGATAGAACCGAAGGGCATTCCATTCCACGAAGGAACTATCAAATTCTTTAAGGAAAAGGGTATGTGGGATGATGAGAAGCAAGCAAAAAATGATGAATTAGTTGCAAGATATGACAATCTAAAAGCTGCATGGGATCAAGCAGTTGAAGAGGCTAAAAAAGAAGGAATCTCTAAAGATGATTTCCCTGCATTCTGGTTAGAGAAAAAAGCAGAACTTGTTAAGTAATTCCCGATATAAAAAATAATGTCAGCCAGCAAGGGTGGCTGACATTATTTTTTAATACGGATTTAGGAAAAGGAGAGTAATAAAATCAAAAATATTACTTGTTCGGAGGGAAATTTAATGAATGTCGAAAGGTTAAACAAAGTATTAAAGATTATTGTAGTTGTTTTTACTATCATTGGCCTTTTACTTTCGATAAACATGCTTTTTTATTTGGAGCTTTTTGGTTTTAATCCGATACAAAATTCCTATCTCTACTATATTTTAGCTTGTTTCATACCAATATCTTTTCTTATTTTTCCAGCAAAAAAAGGGCAAAAAGTAAAGTGGTTTGATTACATTTTTGCACCAGTTTCTTTATGTATATTGATTTATTTTGGGCTAAACGGAGAACGAATGATTTTAGAAGGGTGGGAATGGACAGCACCTCCTATTGCCACATATTTCAGTATCGTTATCTGGGTTCTTTTACTTGAAGCATTAAGGAGAACAGGCGGACTAGTTTTATCAATTGTTTGTTTTCTAATTTCGCTTTATCCTTTAATAGCTACAAGTGTGCCAGTTAGTTTCCTTCAAGGACAATCATATGATTTCTTAACTATAGCAAGAAATCATATTATGAGTTCCAATAGTGTTTTAGGAATTCCTTTAATAACAGTTGGTAATTTAATTCTTGGTTTCCTTGTTTTTGGGGTAGTATTAACTCACTCAGGTGGAGGAGATTTCTTTTTTAAATTAGCACAATCCTTATTTGGGAGATACCGGGGCGGAGAGGCAAAAGTTGCAATTGTGAGTAGTGCTTTCTTCGGCATGTTAAGTGGGAGCGCCATTTCAAACGTTATTACAACTGGCGCAATGACAATACCTGCAATGAAAAAGTCAGGATATAAACCTCATTATGCGGGTGCCATTGAAGCAGTGGCATCAACAGGAGGATCAATTACTCCACCGATCATGGGATCAGCAGCCTTTATCATGGCCTCCTTTTTGGCTATCCCTTATTATGAAATAGCCCTGGCAGCAGCAATCCCTGCCTTATTATATTACATGGGGTTAATTGTCCAAGCCGATGGATATGCAGCTAAAAATAATTTAAAAGGATTACCCAAAGAAAAGATTCCTTCTTTGCTCCAAACATTAAAAAGTGGCTGGTATTATTTATTTGCTCTTGTTTTATTAGTTGTCTTTTTAGTCGTTCTGAATTCTGAAGGACAGGGAGCTTATTATGCAAGTTTAGTGCTATTAATAATTGCAATGATTAACAAAAGCACAAGAATGAACAAAAAACAATTATTTAATATGATTGTAGATATAGGAAAAGTCCTAGCTGAAATTGTTTGTATTATTGCAGGTGTAGGTTTTATTGTCGGGGCATTATCAGCAACGGGGGTTTCGTTCTCGTTTTCAAGGGAACTCGTTGCTGCAGCTGGAGATAGTATGATTCTAATCTTAATTGGCGGAGCTATAACTAGTTTTATCTTGGGAATGGGTATGACCGTATCTGCTGTCTATGTGTTTTTGGCTATTATTATGGCACCGGCACTCGTGACAATTGGTGTGGATCCTGTAGCAGCTCATTTGTTTGTAGTGTATTGGGCAACCGTTTCATACATCACGCCACCAGTCGCCTTAGCAGCTTTTGCAGCTTCCGGGATCGCGAAGGCCAGTCCAATGAAAACAGGGTTCACAGCAGTTCGTTTAGGGATTGTCACGTTTCTAGTTCCATTTTTCTTTGTTTACCAGCCGGCATTAATTGGCCGCGGTGATCCGCTTGAAATTGTGACCAGTGTAATATCAGCATTAATAGGAGTTTTTATTCTTGCATCTGCATTAGAAGGCTATCTTGTGGGGATTGGGAGATTACAAAATTATTTTGTACGTTTGCTGGTCTTAATTTCTGGTCTCTGTATGCTAATTCCTGGACTGATGACTGATATTATCGGTTTAACGACAGCTCTACTTATTTTATTTTCACATAAATTTATAAAACCTATAAATGTAAGTATAGAAAAAAATCAGGAGGTTTAACATGTCGAAAGTTGATGCGATTGACCGTTTTTTAAACCCAAAATCAATAGCTATTGTAGGAGTTTCAAAGGATTTCTCATCCATTAGCGGCAAGCCTATTAAAAATTTGATTCACCATAACTTTAAAGGAATCATCTATCCCGTAAATCCTAAATATGAAGAAATCGAGGGCATACCCTGCTTTTCAAGTATTTTGGATATACCGGGTGAAGTGGATGTTGCATTAATTGCTGTAGCTTCCAAAAGAATGCTGCAAATTCTGGATGAATGTGAAAAGAAACAAGTTCACCACATAATTCTTTTTGGTTCAGGGTTTGCAGAGGTTGGTGAGGAAGGAAAGGCACTTCAAGAAAAAGTTTTTGCAAAGGCCAAGCAAGCAGGGATTCATATTTTAGGTCCAAACTGTGTCGGTTTGCTTAACGTCAAAGAGAGCATTCCATTAGGGTTTGCAACCTCCTTTGAAACAAAAAAAGGTTTTAAACCTGGGAATGTCGGCTTTGCATCACAAAGTGGAGCAATAGGTTTTTCGCTGTTTGGGTTAGCTCAAGAGGAAAACATTGGTTTTTCATATGTAGTTAATACGGGCAACCAGATGGATATACATTCCTTTGATTGTATCGAGTATATGCTGGGAGATCCGGATACAAATGTTGTTGCAGGCTATCTTGAAGCAATCCCGGACGGAGAAATGCTGATAAAATTATCAGAAACTTCTAAATCGTTAAAAAAACCTGTCATTTTATTAAAGTCTGGGCGTTCGGAATTAGGCAGACAAGCAGCAATGTCCCATACTGCTTCATTAACAGGATCTGAAGATGCATTCCAGGCTATTGCAAAACAGTTTGGATTAATTACAGTAAATGACGTAGATAACATGATTGATGCAATGAAGATTTTTTCGAGGGGTAAACAAACAAATGGGAATCGTATTGTTACGATTTCAAACTCTGGTGCAGCAGGGATTGCCATGGCCGATTATAGTGAAGTATTGGGATTAGAGATGGTACGTTTGTCCAAAGAAACGGCAGCCAAAATAGAATCAATTATTCCACCATATGGATCTGCATTAAACCCAATTGACGTTACTGCACAAGCTCTTAAAGAACAAAATATTTTGACCGAGACACTAGAGGTATTAATAGAAGATGATCAGGTCGACGCAATAGTCTTTCAAACTACTTTTGGAGGAGAACTTGGAACGAAGATTTGCCAGAAAATAGTTGAGATCGATCGAAAAACAGATAAACCAATTATAGTGACGATGACCGGAACAAATGAATTGACAGGAAAGGGGCGTACAATTTTACAGGAAGCAGGGGTCCCTGTATATCCTACATCTTATAAGACAATGTTGTCCTTAAAATACTTAGTGGAGTTTTCGCATTTTAGTAACGACCAGATGTTACATTTGTCAGCACCAGCATTTTTACCGGATGACGGATCGAATGAATTGACGGGTATATGGACAGAAGAACGCGTTAAGAAGGAACTTTCAATATTAGGAATTCGAGTTCCAAATGGAACGATAATAAAAGATAGAAGCCACCTGGAGAAAGTAAAAGATAACCTAAACTATCCATTAGTATGTAAAGTGATATCCCCAGATGTCCTGCATAAGACAGATGCAGGTGGTGTTAAGGTTAACATTCATAATCCTGCTCAATTGGAAAGAGCATATAATGAAATTTTACAGTCAGTGCTTCAATATTCTCCAAATGCCCAAATTGATGGAATTCTTGCAGAAGAGATGATTCAGGAAGAAGGAGCTGAAATGTTTATCGGTGTAAAGGAAGATCCTCAATTCGGACCAATGATTGTTTGTGGGCTTGGAGGTGTTTTCATAGAGGTACTAAAAGATATTTCCATTAGACGGGCCCCGATCCAAATTCACGAAGCACATGATATGTTAAAAGAATTAAAAGGATATCCATTGCTTGAGGGTATAAGAGGTGGAAAAAAGCGAGATATTCAAGCTCTTGCTGAGGCACTAGTAAAGGTATCCCAATTTGCCTCACATCATAGGAGGTCAATTGGTGAAATGGATATTAATCCTATATGGGTTTTTGAAGAGGGTAAAGGGATAGCAGCATTAGATGGAATTATTGTTTGGAAGAGTAGAGTCGAAAGATCTGTTTCTGTTTAATTCATTTTTAGACTGGGAGAGATAAAATGGAAAATACCAGTGCCAGTGCGTATTTACAATGGTTGAAAGATGAATTTGAAGAGTCACCCTTTTGGAAGCATATGGGTATATCTTTTGACCGCTTAGAGCCGGGGGATGTCATTATCAAAATGCCGGTAAAAGAAGAGCTTTTGAATTCAAATAGCGTAATGCATGGAGGAGCATTAACTTCTATTTTAGACTCAATTATTGGAGCAGCAATTCGATCTAAAAGAGAAGTGCGAGTTGCGACTATTTCTCTAACAACTCAATTTATTGCACCTGTTAAGGAAGGTACTTTGTATGCGAGTGCTGCTCTAATTAACTCAGGTAACCGCATTCAATTTGTAGAGTCAAAAGCTTTTAATGAAAAGGGACTAACTGTTGGATCTGCATTGGGTACATTTGCCATTTTGAAGTAGCGAATATGTTTTCTAAATTTAACGTATTGGAGGAAAAGATAAATTGGAATTTCAAACTAAAATCGGAAAATCATCCCCAGATAAGATTTTTGTTCATGGCTATAACTTGACTGAAGATTTAATTGGAAATATTACACTTGCAGATATGGCTTTCCTGGGTGCAAAGCATCGAAAACCAACAGAAAATGAATCCAAAATGCTTAACGCAGTATTAGTGGCTATCTGTGAGCATGGTTTTACGCCAAGCTCCATTTCAACCCGTTTAACTTATCTGGGTGCACCAGAGTCTGTTCAATCCGCAGTAGCGGCAGGATTGCTGGGAGCAGGAACTGTTTATCTTGGTGCAATGGAGTATGTTGCCGAAATGCTTCAAAAAGCATTTCAAAAATATGGAGAAGAATATGATATTAAAGAATTAGCTTCTATCATAATAAATGAAAGACAAGAAAACGGGCAACAGCTCCCAGGGTTTGGCCATCCCGTTCATAAACCCGACGACCCCCGAACTGTCAAATTATTCGAGATTGCTGAAAAGTTAGGTTTTAAAGGGAAAAACTCACAACTTCTTCAAGAGATTCATAGACAATTTTGTGAGAAAAAAGGAAAAACAATAACTTTAAATGCTGTTGGTGCAATTGGTGCCATAATGGCTGACATGGAGATAGATTACCGTGTTGTAAAATCATTTGCAGTTGCTTCAAGAGCTGTTGGATTAGTGGCTCATATTGTAGAAGAAATCGAACTTGGCAGAAAGGAAAGTATCGGCCAGCAGCTGTTCGATTACATTGAAGAACATACTGATTATAAAGGATAAACCTTCCTTTATTTAAAGGGTCATACTCTAAATTCAGAGTATGATCCAATTTAAATTTTCCATATTTACAGGAGGGGAGCTTATGACAATCCAAACGGATATAACTAAATTGCTGGGAATAAAATATCCTATTATACAAGGCGGCTTACAAGGATTAGGGCGTGAGCCCCTCGTTTCAGCTGTTTCAGAAGCAGGATGTTTAGGATTAATAACTGCAGGTACATATCCTTCAAAAAAGGAAATGATAGATGATATAGAGCTCGTTCGTAAAAAAACAAACAAACCATTTGGTGTGAATCTGGCGATCGGAATTCGGAAACCTATGGACGAATATGTTGAGGGCGTTATTGAATCTGGGGTTAACATTGTTTTTACATCTGGCAATAGCCCGGCTAAATTTATGGATCCATTAAAAAAAGCGGGAGTAAAAGTTGTTCATGTCGTACCATCTGTTAGATTTGCACGAAAAGCTGAGGAATTAGGATGTGATGCTGTTGTAATCGTTGGTTACGAATGTGGCGGGCACCCTGGAGCAGATGAAGTTACCTCGATGGTAAAGATTCCTCAAGTTGTAGAATCAGTTAATATCCCAGTAATCGCAGCTGGAGGTTTTAATGATGGGCGTGGGTTGATTGCGGCCTTATCTCTTGGAGCACAAGGTATACAAATGGGAACCAGATTTGTAATGAGTCAGGAATCACCGTTGCCTGAAAATATTAAAGAAACATTAACAAACGCCAATATAACAGACACTTTAGTTATTAAACGATCTATCAATAAACCAAACAGGGTTTATAAAAATAAAGCTGCCCTTAAAGTACTTGAATTGGAAGACCAGAATGCCAAAATAGAAGAATTATTGCCGATTATTGGAGGTGAAGCTTATAAAGTACTGATTGGTGAAGGTGATATTAATGCAGGTGTATTATCGATTGGGCAGGTAATTGGCCGGATCAATCAATATCCAAGCGTTCAGGAAATCATTGATGGAATCATTATAGAAGCAGAATCAGTAATAAAAAAAATGAATCAATTTTGGCAGCCAGTGGGGCATTAATGCTGGGTAACCATAAATAAGCTTTTCTTTCCCTATAAGGAAAACACTTTAATTCCTCTTCTGCATTTTCTCCTTATATATAGATGTTTTCGCTGTTTTATATATTAATAAAACTTTTTGTTAAGTTTAGCTTCTTAAAATTCATAAAAATTAGGAAGGAGAGGTTCTATTGGAATATAAATATCTTTTGGAGGAAAAACTAGGCAGCATTTCTCTTCTTCGGCTGAATAAACCTGAAATGCGCAATGCTTTAGTAATGGATATGAGAATGGAATTGCTCTCTGCATTGGAAAAAGCAGAAAATGATGACGAAATAAAATGTATCATCCTTACCGGTCAGGATAAAGCATTTTCTGCAGGAGGAGACCTATCTGCTTTGAAAGAGTTAAAACCCCTTGAAGGCAGAAAAAGGCTTCAAAAATCTTTCCCCTTATTATTAAAGATACTTGAAATTGAGAAACCAATTATTGCCGCAGTCAACGGAGCAGCAGCTGGAGCGGGTTTTAGCCTTACTTTGCTGTGCGATTTAATTATTGCTTCAGACGAGGCATTTTTTGTCCAAAGTTTTGTAAACGTTGGATTAATTCCAGACTTCGCAGCCATACATTTCCTTCCTATGCTAATTGGACCCCATCGGGCAAGAGAACTAATGTTTTTGGGTGAAAGAATTTCTTCTTTTGAGGCAGAGCGTATAGGTATTGTTAATAGAGTTGTACCTGCTGAATCTTTACTCCAAGAAACAATAAATATAGCAGAAAAGTTAACTAAAAAATCAGGCATTTCTATAGGGATGACAAAAAAAATGATGAATCAGCACTTGCATAAGGACTTAAAACTCCTTTTGGAATTGGAAGCCCAGGGGCAAGATATCTGTTTTCAGACAGAGGATTTTAAGGAAGGCGTGAAAGCATTTTTTGAAAAAAGGGAACCTAACTTTTCCGGAAGGTAACTTAGATAAATTCGTTTATTCTTGAGGACAGGCAGAGTAATTAATTTCGTCATAATTATGGCTATTAATTTTTTGCAAAGGGGTTAAAAGATGAAAGAGATATTTAACGAACTGAAACCAAAAGCTAAACTAGGTGGAATGCCAGAGCCTAGAGGAATTAATTTTTATGACATTGATTCGAATTTGGATTTTTTAATTCATTTCTACGTTCCCCAAGAAGAATATAAACGCGCTCTCCCTCTTCTATCGTGTCTTGGCGCTGTCGCCGGAGGAAAATTAGATGATTTATCCAGGAAAGCGGATCGCCATCCACCGGAATTAAATCATTTTAATAAATACGGAGACCGGGTTGATCAGGTGAATTATCACCCAGCTTATCAACAAATGGAAGAAATTGGGTACAGTCAGTTTGGGCTTGTAGCAATGTCTCATCAGCCTGGTGTAATGGGGTGGCCAACTCGGTTTTCAAGACTATTAAAATATTCCTTCTGGTATTTATTTGCTCAATCCGAATTTGGACTATGCTGTCCTATGAGCATGACCGATTCTGCAGCTAGAGTCATAGATCAATTTGCCTCGCCAGAAATTAAGAAATCTTTTTTATCCCGGCTGACAAGTACAGATATGAGCCAGCTTTGGACGGCTGCTCAATTCATGACAGAAAAACAAGGCGGCTCCGATGTTGGGGAGAATACTTTAGTGGCTAAAAAGGCTGGGGATCATTGGGAGCTTTGGGGTGATAAATGGTTTTGTTCAAATGTAAGTGCTGATGTTGCTTTAGTATTAGCTCGCCCAGAAGGAGCTGAAAAAGGAACAAAAGGATTGGCTATGTTTTTGGTGCCAAATAAGCTGGAGAACGGAGAGCGGAACCGATATCGTATAAACAGGCTGAAAGATAAGCTGGGCACAAAGGATATGGCTTCGGGGGAGGTTTCTTTTGAGGGGGCCACAGGATATGTGGTCGGTAATATTGATAAAGGATTTAAGCAAATGATGTCTATGGTAAATTCATCCCGGCTATCCAATGCAGTTCGTTCAGCTGCGATGATGAGGAGAAGCTTTTTAGAAGCGCTATATACAGCCAGAGGGAGAAAAGCCTTTGGCCATGCACTTATCCAATTGCCATTGATGAAAGAGAACATTTTTGAAATACTTCTTGATACTGAAGCAGCAGCTTCAATGATCTTTTACACCGCTGATGTTTTTGATAAATCAGATTGCGGAAATGAGGAATATAAACTCATACTTCGAATATTGACACCTTTGCTTAAAGGATATATCTGCAAGCGCGCTCGCTATATAACAGCAGAAGCAATGGAAATACGCGGAGGGAATGGATATATAGAAGAATGGGTTAACCCTAAACTAGTCCGGGACGCCCATTTAGGCTCCATTTGGGAAGGTACCACAAATATTGTTGCACTGGATGTTTTAAGAGCCATAAATAAAGACCATGCAGGAAATGCATTCATGACTGATTTTGAAAAACGGCTATCCAGTCTAAACAATGCTTTTGTACAGCGTGCTGCTAAACTTTGCCTGAAGAAAGCAGAGAAACTGCAAAGACAATTTGATTCAATCACTTTAGAACAGACCATGGAACATGAAATATCAGCAAAACGCCTTATGAATAATATGTATCATATTTGTGCTTCCAGTCTGCTGCTGCAAGAAGCAGATTATCAGATCTCGGAAAATGGCGGATACAGAAAGTTGTTCGTATTTATGCATTATTTTCAAAGATACGTTCAACCCTCAGCTGAAACAGGTATTTTTGATAGATCATTAGATAAGTGGTTAGAGTCAATAATTGATTGGGAGGACATACCTTCTGAAGCTGTAAATGAACTTTTAAATGAATTAGAGGCATGCATATTAAAAAGCTGTGTTTGAATGAACTGCTTCTGCTTAGTTTATTGTTTATAGAAAGATATATTTAAATAGGGAGGAGCTATAAATATGTATAAAAAAATTTACACTTTCGATACAACGTTAAGGGACGGGGAACAAACTCCAGGTGTCAATTTAAACCAGAAGGAAAAAGTTGAAATAGCCCTGCAGCTGGAGAGATTGGGCATTGATATTATTGAGGCAGGTTTTGCTGCTGCGTCTCCCGGAGATTTAAATGCAGTGCGCGCTGTAGCAAAAGCTGTGAATGAACCGATAGTGGTGAGTTTGGCACGAACAAATAAAGAGGACATTGATGCTGCTGTAAAAGCTTTTGAAGGGATAAAAAATGTTGGAATTCATATTTTTATAGCGACCTCTCCTATTCATATGGAGAAAAAATTAAATCTAACAGAGGAACAAGTGATATCTAAATCAATAGAAGCAGTTCGATATGCTAGGCAATTTTTTGATCATATTGAATTCTCATTTGAAGATTCAACCCGTTCCGATATGAACTTTTTATGTTCTATTTCTGAAAAAGTAATTGAGGCTGGAGCGAAAGTATTAAATTATCCGGATACCGTAGGATATACAACTCCATGGGAATATAGTGAAAGATTTAAAATACTTAAAAATCGTGTGGAAGGGATTGATAAGGTAATATTAAGCTGCCATTGCCACAACGATTTAGGAATGGCAACCGTGAATTCGCTTGCGGCGATTGAAGCTGGAGTTACTCAAGTCGAAGGCTGCCTGAATGGTATTGGAGAAAGGGCGGGTAATGCTCCTTTAGAGGAAGTAGCTTTAGCACTGGAGACTCGCTATGACTACTTCCGAAAGAGAACAACGATGAATCTTAAAGAAATAGCTAAAACGAGTAAGCTTGTTAGCCGTTTAACAGCCATGCCAATTTCCGCTACAAAGCCAATTATTGGGGATAATGCCTTTGCACATGAATCCGGCATCCATCAGGACGGTATATTAAAAGATAAAGAGACTTATGAAATTATGAAACCAGAAACAGTTGGCTTAAAAGAAAGCAGCCTTATATTAGGGAAGCTTTCCGGCCGGCATGCATTAAGGGGAAAATTGGGTGAGCTTGGCTATAGTTTAAGTGATGAGGAATTATCCTTTGTATTTAAAAAGTTCAAGGACCTTGCAGATCGAAAAAAACAGGTTTTAGATGAGGATATAATTACATTGCTGGATAAGGAGATAACGAATGAAATTGAATACTATAAATTGAAAGCACTTTATATCTCGTATTCCACACCAGAACAGCCATATGCATCCGTTCAATTACATGATAAATACGAACTGGTGCAAGAGGAAGGCGCATATGGGAATGGTGCAGTTGATGCTATTTTTAATGCTATTGATAAAATCATTGATTTGAATATTGAATTACTTGATTATAAAATTCTTTCAGTTACAAAGGGGAAGGATGCTCAAGGAGAAGTTTATGTGCAAATAAAAAATGAAGAGACAGTCTCGCAGGGGAGGGGAATTAGTATCGATATCCTTGAAGCAAGTGCTTATGCATACATTATGGCAGTTAATCGAATTAAAAATAAAATTGAACAAAATGTTACATTATAAATTTACTTTTAAAATATATTGGTGATCCTTTTTAGAATATAAATTTAATACTGCCATCTTGAAAAAGGAATGTTAATCATAATATTCCTTTATTTTTTATTGCAGTAAGCATCTTTGAATTAAGTACCGATGATGGAAAAGGAAAGAATTTAGGAGTGAAGAAGAGGGAGGAAGTTATATGATTGGGGCTGTTGAAATCATAGATTTGTATGGTTTTAGTGATAAGAGGGATTCAGCATTAACTTTAATGAGAATCACGCCATGACAAAGGATATATATTATGGATGGTACATAGTTGCCTCAGCTTCTGTGATCGTGCTTCTCACCATGGGACTTCGAATGGGAATTGGTCCGCTTGTTAATCCGATAATGCTCGATTTTGGATTGTCCAGAACTGAGTTCTCCATAGTCGCTGCAATTGGCATGATTATTTATGGCATTGGAATGCCTCTGGCTGGATTGCTTTTAAAACGTTATAGTACTAAATTTGTTTTGTTAACCGGCTTACTTACAGTTTGTTTATCAATATTATGGACAATAAATTCAATAGGATTTTTCTCATTACTCTTTTCATTTGGAATTTTTCTTTCACTGGGTCTTTCCTTTTTAAGCAATATTACTTTAGCTCCAATCGTCAGCAAGTGGTTTGTTCTCAAAAGGGGAAAGGCACTCTTCTACCTTTCTACAGGCGGTATGGCTGGAATCGCAATCATGACTCCTGTTGAAGCTATATTAATTGATTTAGTTGGCTGGCAGCAAACTCTTCTATTGTTTGCAGTGTTATTCATATGTGTAGTGCTTCCTTCGGCAATTTTTGTAATGCGGGAAGATGTACCTGAGGGGGCAGATGGTTCCGTTGTTCACAGGGATACAATTTTGAAGGATATACTGCCGGAAATTACTTGGAAAGATGCTTTTAAAACAAAGGCATATTGGCAGATTGTATTTGGGATGTTTGCCTGTGGTTTTGGCATGAATCTGATGGGATCCCATGCGGTTCCTATGTTAATGGATCATCATTTTAAGCCTATGACTGCTTCCTACGGTGTCGGGACAATTGGAGTTGTAGCTATATTCAGTACTTTATTTTTAGGATCGATTGCAGATCGCTACCCAAGAAAAAATATTCTCTTTTGGATCTATTTGGTCCGCGGCGGAGGATTCCTTGGTTTAGTATACGCGGCAAGTCCATGGCAGCTGTTTCTTGTATCAGTTACTGGGGGCTTGGTATGGGCAGGGTCCATAGCAATATCGTCTGCCATTCTAGGCGATTTTTATGGAATTCAACTTTTGGGAATATTAAATGGCTGGGCTTTTTTAGTACATCAGATAGGAGGTGCTATTGGATCTTTTATTGGAGGGTGGGGATATGAAAGGTTTGACACTCATTTAATATCTTTTGGATTAGCGGCTGTTTTTGCGTTACTTGCAAGCTGGGCGTCCTTTAAATTACCTGAGAAACTCGGGCACGCTCAAAATACGAATATTAGTGGCGGTCAAGCTGTCGTAAATACCAAGAGTTAAATTGTTCAAATGCATTTCAGATTGCATTCAGCCCTGAAAATATTATTCTCAAACACTATTGATAATAGTGTATTAGTTGAAATATCGAGGAGGATTTAGATGATATATAAAAACATTTTAGTCAAGAGAAATAGTCAGATTGCTTATATAATAATAAATCGTCAGGAGGTTAGGAATGCACTTAATTCGGAAACGGTTAATGAATTTCAAACCGCTCTTAACGAGTTGGAATTGGATGAATCAATACGATGTATTGTTTTTACTGGGGCGGGAGAAAAATCCTTTGCTTCAGGTGCAGATATTTCACAGTTAAAGGATAGAACAGCATTGGAAACTTTAAGAAAAAAAGGGATGCAGCAGGTTTATGAATATATTGAAAGCTATCCTAAACCTACTATTGCCATGATTAATGGCTATGCTCTAGGAGGCGGATGCGAGCTTGCAATGGCATGTGACATTCGAATTGCTTCAACAAATGCAAAAATGGGCCTGCCGGAATTAAATTTGTCCATCATCCCAGGAGCAGGCGGCACACAAAGATTGGCACGGCTTGTAGGGAAAGGAAAGGCATTAGAAATGATCCTGACAGGAAAAATCATCTCTGCTGAAGAGGCAAAAATGTGTGGGCTTGTCTCAGAAGTCGTTTTACCTAATAAACTTCAGGAAAAAACAGAGGAAATTGCTGAATGCATTATTAATAAAGGCCCGCTAGCAGTCCAGCTCGCTAAATTATCAATAAATATCGGAACAGAAACCGATTTGAAAACAGGACTTATGTTAGAAAAACTAGCCCAGGCATTTTTAATGTCAACTGAAGATAAAAAAGAAGGAACGCTGGCATTTCTGGAAAAGAGGAAGCCAAAGTTTCATGGGAAATAGGTGTATTTGGATAAAAGTAATGCCATAGTATGCTTCCCAAGAATGAAGGAGGAAAAACAAAAAACAAAGGATATAAGATTTGAATATATAAAAATTTGAGAATATTCATAATAATAATTGAAATTGTAGATTGGATACAGTATCCTATTTATATAAAGCTAATATTTTTCCAGCTGTCTATTGGGGGAATAATTCTATGAAGTTAGTAAACGAAGTAATGATTTTTGAAGTCGGTCTTCGGGATGGCCTTCAGCTTGAATCCATGATACTGACACCAGAAGAGAAGCTTGATGTATTTAATTTATTGCATGAGGCAAAGGTTTCTGAGGTAGAGTTTGGTTCTTTTGTCCATCCCAAGTTAGTGCCGCAAATGGCGAACACGTCAGAGTTCTATTCTCAGATTCAGCAGCATGAGGCAAAGATGGAGCTTGTTGCCCTTGTCCCCAATTTAAAAGGGCTTGAAATTGCCAAAGAAAATGGAGTCAGGTCTGTTAATTATGTTTTGTCAGCAAGTAATACACATAATCAGCAAAATGTCCGCCAGTCAACGGATGAATCTCTGAATAGCTTTAAGGTTTTATCACAATTTGCATCTAAGTATGATATTGGATTAAATGTAACAGTCGCAACTTCATTCGGCTGTCCTTTTGAAGGAACAGTCCCTCAGAATCGCATCATGAAAATTGTAGATACCCTCCTTTTACATAACATCAAAAGAATTACACTAGCAGATACAACTGGCATGGCTAATCCAAAACAGGTATATGACCTAGCAAAAGCGGTTTCAGATGAATGGAGAAATTTTGAATTCGGCTGTCATTTTCATAATACAAGAGGGATGGGAATGGCAAATATATTCGCAGGTATGGAGGCGGGCATCAGACTTTACGATGCATCAATTGGAGGAATCGGAGGCTGTCCATTTGCTCCTGGCGCTACAGGTAATGTATGTACAGAAGATGTTGTTCACATGATGGAGGAAATGGGAGTGAGAACCTCCATTGACCTTGATACACTAATTGCTGCTTCTGAAAAATTAAAGGATATACTTGGCCATGATTTGCCGGGGCAAGTAGCCAAAGCAGGAAAGAGTTCCCGAAGGTATCCGGTACCGAACTGAAACAACTATTATACATTTGAAGGGATGAGTAAGATGCTGGTGCAAACATATGAAACGATTAAACTCGAAAGTCCTGGCCAACAGGAAGGCATATTCTTATTAACTTTAAACCGGCCCGATTCAATGAATGCCTTGAATACAAAAATGGCATTGGAATTAATTCAAGTGCTGGATGAATTAAAATATGACGAAAATGTAAGGGTACTCATTTTGACGGGATCTGGCACGAAAAGTTTTTGCGTTGGAGCTGATCTTAAAGAACGAAATGGCATGTCACAAAAAGAATGGAAAAAACAGCATGACTATTTTGAACAAGTAACAGAGAAAATCCATGAGTTTCCATATCCGGTAGTTGGAGCAGTAAATGGATATGCATTAGGAGGCGGTATGGAAATTGCCCTAAGCTGTGATATTAGAACTGCGGCCCGGCATGCAGGATTGGGCCTTCCTGAATCTAAATTAGGCCTTATTCCGGGTATTGGGGGAACACAGCTTCTCCCTCGCATCATTCCTATAGGGATAGCTAAGGAATTGCTTTTCACAGGCAAACGGATTGGCGCTGAAGAAGGAAAGCAGCTTGGAATCATCAATCATATTTTCTCAAGCGAAACACTCATTGAAGAAACGGTTAAACTGGCCGAAACTATTGCTGCTAATGCACCGCTTTCTTTAAAAGCATTAAAAAAAGCAGTAAATAAAGGAACAGAAACAGATTTAGCAACAGGGCTGGCATTTGAACTGGAGGCTTATTATAGATGTGCAAATTCCGAAGATCGTTTGGAAGGGATCTATGCATTTAATGAAAAGCGCCCACCCCATTGGAAAGGTAAGTAAAGAAATTCTAATATATTTATTATTTTGGAGGGAACAGAGATGGCAAATAATACACAAACAATGGAAAACACTGAACATGAAATGATTCGGAAAAGTGTTCGCACTTTATGTGAGCGCTTTCCTGAAGAGTATTGGAGAGATACAGATGAGAGAGATGCCTACCCTACAGCATTTGTCAAAGCCTTGACTGACGAAGGCTGGCTGTCAGTGCTCATTCCTGAAGAATATGGCGGAGCTGGCCTTGGGATGAAAGAAGCAGGCATTATTTTAGAGGAGATAAATCGCTCAGGAGGCAATGCTGGAGCTTGCCATGCTCAAATGTATACAATGGGTGCATTGCTTCGGCACGGAAACGAGGAGCAAAAGCAAAGATTTCTTCCCAAAATTGCCAGTGGTGAATTAAGGCTTCAGGCATTTGGCATTACAGAACCAACAGCAGGCAGTGATACAACGAGCATCCAAACTTTTGCTGAGAGAAAGGGAGACAAATATATCGTTCATGGCCAAAAGATTTGGACTTCCCGGGCTGAGCATTCAGATTTAATGATGCTTCTGGCTAGAACGACTCCGAAAGACCATGTGCAAAAGAAAACGGATGGACTTAGCCTATTTATTCTGGATATGAAGGAACAGGCAGATAAAATTGATATCCGGCCCATTGATACGATGATCAATCATGCTACAACTGAAGTCTTTTTCGAAGGAGCTGAAATTCCAGCTGAAAACCTGATTGGCGAAGAAGGCAAAGGCTTCCGCTATGTGCTTGGAGGAATGAATGCAGAACGCATTTTAATATCCTCAGAATCGATTGGGGATGGGATGTATTTCGTAGATAAATCGGTTCAATATGCAAATGAGCGTGTGGTTTTTAACAGGCCAATCGGGCAAAATCAAGGAGTGCAATTCCCAATCTCAAGGGCCTATATGGATATTCAGGCAGCGAAGCTAATGCGTGATAAGGCAGCCGAGATATTTGATGCAGGTACGGATTGCGGTGCAGAAGCAAACATGGCTAAATACCTTGCATCAGAAGCGACCTGGCGTGCAGCAAATGCAGCCATGGACACATATGGCGGATATGGTTTTGCTAAGGAATACAATATTGAACGTAAATTTAGAGAAGCCCGGCTGTTTATCGTAGCTCCTATTACCAACAACCTCGTCGTAAGCTATGTTGGCCAGCATGTTCTAGGGCTGCCGCGTTCATTCTAAAAACCAAAACCCGAGGGCCATAATATTATTTGGTCCTCTCTTTAATAAGAAGGAGGAACAAGGATGGCAGGACCGTTATCAGGTATTACTGTTGTGGATATTACTACAAATATTTCCGGCCCCAGTTTAACTATGATTCTCGCGGACTTAGGAGCTGAAATCATCAAAATTGAAAGGCCGGTTACTGGAGATGACTCAAGAGGCATGGGACCTTTTTGGGAAGGGGAAGGCGTTTATTTCCTTCATATAAATCGCAATAAAAAGTCTGTTGTCATTGACCTCAAGCAGGATGCTGGCCGAAGAATTGTTTACGATCTTGTTGAGAAAGCTGATGTGTTTGTAGAGAACTTCCGTTACAAGAAAGCGGAAAAAATGGGACTTGGTTACGAAAAATTAAAAGAAATTAATCCTTCCCTTGTTTATTGTTCTTTATCGGCTTACGGACAGAACGGACCTTTGCGGGAAAGATCCGGGTACGATGCAATCGCCCAGGCAGATTCCGGCATTATCGGGATTAACGGGGCAGAAGGGTCAGAGATTGCAAGAGTTCCAGTTTCCGTACTGGATCAGGGAAGTGCAATGTGGGGAGCCATTGGCATTATTTCTGCCCTTTTTCATAAAGAAAAAACGGGAGAAGGCCAGCTGGTAACAACCTCTCTTTATGAAACAGGTGTTTTTTGGGTTGGCTACCATATGCTATCCTGGCTTGCTACAGGAAAGGAACCCCGAAAGAATGGTGCAGGCCATACTGCCTTTGCACCATATGGGGCTTTTTATGCAAGCGATGCACCCGTCATGATTGGAATATCCAATAATTCATTATTTAGCCGTTTATGCAAAGTGCTGGGCAAAGAGGAATGGGTTACAGACATAAGATATGAGACGAATCCTAAAAGAGTTGAAAATAGAGAAAATTTGAGAGTTGCCATTGAAAACATACTGCAATCAAAACCAGCTGATGAATGGGTAAAACTTTTGGCAGAAGCCGGGGTGCCGAGCTCAAAGGTAAAAAAGATTTCAGAAGTTGTTGAGGATAAGCAGGCTCAAGCCATTAAAATGTGGGAGAGTCTGGCACATTCGAACATCGAAGGGTTTAAGCTTCCCCGGCTTCCCTTTGAACTAAGCATGTCACCAGCAGAGATTAAACAAGCTCCTCCAAAGCTAGGAGAAAATTCTAAGGATATCTTGAAAAAGATTGGGTATGATGAAGCGAAGATTGAGGCCCTGTTAAATAATAAAATTGTTCAAACATATGAAGAAAAAGCACAAACCCGGTAAATGAGAGAGATTACTGTTATATCCAGGTAAGTATTTGTACAGAAGCCAACAGGAGAGTTTAATTGATTTCTAACCTCCTGGCCAAATAGCCAGGAGTTATTTTAATGGTCTTCTATATATTTTTGAATTTTTCTATATGCAGTTGATTGATTTATGCCAAGGGCTTTGCCGACTTTATAGGAGCTTCGGTATTTTTTATAAGCTTTTATAATTAATTGTTCTTCCAATTCCTCGTGTGCCTGCTTTAATGTGCAAATTTCATTAATATGGACTGTATATTGCTTATGGCCGTTTGTTGAGCTAACAATCTTTTGCGGCAAATCTGATAATTGAATTTCATCCCTGTCGGCTATAACAACTAAACGCTCCATTAAATTCTCCAATTCTCTAACGTTTCCAGGCCAACTGTAATTAATTAGCTTGTTTTCTGCTTTCAGGCTTAGATAGGCAGATATTCCATATTTTTTATTGAATTTTTCTAAAAAGTGATCCATTAAGTATGAAATGTCCTCTGGTCTTGTACTTAAAGGAGGAATATAAATGGGAATCACATTTAACCTGTAAAATAAATCTTCTCTGAATGTTCCGTCCTCCACCATTGTTTCCAAGTCTTTATTTGTTGCAGCAATAATTCTGGTATCTACGGGTATTGGTCTGGTGCCGCCAATCCGCTGAATTTCATTTTCCTGAAGGGCTTTTAATAGTTTTACCTGAAGGTTAAGGGGCATCTCGCCTATTTCGTCCAAAAATAATGTACCGCCATTTGCCGCTTCGAATAATCCTTTTTTGCCTTCTTTTTTCGCACCTGTAAAGGCGCCTGGTTCGTACCCAAAAAGTTCTGATTCAATAAGAGACTCCGGTATTGCACCGCAATTAATATGTATGAAAGGCTGCTTACTTCTTTTGCTTTTTTTATGGATGTGAGATACGATTACACCTTTTCCGACACCGGATTTTCCTGTAACAAGAACAGTTGAATCGACCTTCGCAATTTTATCTGCCATTTTCACTATTTTTCGCATATCGGGTGAAAAAGAAATAAAATCTTCTTCATCTTTATTATGAAACCGCCTTAATTCTTCTAGCTCTTCCTGAAAGCTTTCAAGTAAATGTTCGGTACGCTCAATCTTATTGCGAAGCTGTCTGATTTCAGTCAGATCCCTGGAGGTAAAAACAATGAACTCTATATTTCCTTCTGTGTCCAAAGAGGGATTTCCGATGCAATGAATAGTTTGCCCTGTTCTTGTTCTTTGTATCATTGATACCCTCTCTTTCCGCTCTTTAACAATCGGAAACAAAGAGGGGGAAAACAGCCCTTTTCTCGCCAGTTCTTCCGTATTTTTTCCTACTATTTCAGCTGCCTTCATCCCATAAAATGCCTCACCGGCCGGATTCACTCTAAGGACTGTACCAATGCCGTCAGTAACAAAAATTTCATCAAAACAGGTATTAATAATTGTCTCCAATTCATGGTTCAAATTCTTATAATGTGTGAGCTCGCAAATTTCCATAAATTCACCCGCATTTTTTAATAAATTGAGGTAATAGAGTCTGGTAATGAAATAATAGCATATTAAGCAGGTATCAACAATTCATAATATTTAGAATAATGAATATTAATGCAGAAATGCATTATTACTAATGCACAGAAGCATTAAACTCGCAGCTGAAGCTCATTGATTCTCTATCTAGCAGTAATAGATTGTTGGCATAAAACTTGCAAAATACTTTTTTATGTAACTTTTATATTATTCATCATAATAAGGAGGTAATCGCAATGACCACGTATAATAAAGATCAAATCATGAAACTTTTAGAGTTGGATAAAAAGCATTATTTGCATCCAACATCTTCATTAAGACAGCATCAGGAGAGCGGTCCGAAACGGATTTTTACTGAAGGGAAAGGGATATACTTAACCGATGTAAATGGCGTAAGTTATATTGATGCACTGGCATCACTGTGGAATGTAAATGTAGGGCATGGCAGGAAAGATCTCGGGGAGGCAGCGAGCCAGCAGATGGGCAAGCTTGCTTATAGTTCCTCTTTCAATAACCTCTCCCACGAATCTGTTATTCAGCTGTCAGAGAAGCTGGCAAGCATTACACCCGGTGATTTAAATGTGTTCTTTTATACTTCTGGCGGATCTGAATCAAATGATACTGCATTTAAGCTTGTGAGGCATTATTGGAAAATGAAGGGACAGCCGGAGAAAAACAAGATAATTGGTTTAGAGCGTGCGTATCATGGAATTACAATAGGGGCGACAAGCGCAACGGGAATTCAGCAATTTCAAAATATGACAACCTCACTGGCGCCAGATTTTCTCCATGCTGCAGCCCACAAAACGAATTGTGAATTAGGTGACAAGAACGATCCGGACTTTGCCAGAAGCATTCGGGGGATTATTGAAAATGAAGGTCCCGAAAAGATTGCTGCGGTTATAGTGGAACCGATTCAGGGGGCAGGCGGAGTTATTATCCCGCCGAATGGATATTTAGAAGCTGTGCGGGAGCTTTGTGATCAATACGGCATCTTAATGATAGCTGATGAAGTTATTTGCGGTTTTGGCAGAACAGGAAAAATGTTCGGAGTCGATCATTGGAATGTTATACCTGATGTCATGTGTATGGCGAAGGGAATAACGAGTGGTTATATTCCGCTGGGAGCGGTCGCGATTACTGAACGCTTAAGGGACAGCTTGGCTGAATTGTCGGATGATGTCTTATTCCATGGATTTACTTATAGCGGTCATCCCGCTGCCTGTGCAGTTGCTTTAAAAAATATCGAAATTATTGAAAAAGAAAATTTGCCGGCTCATGCAAGTAAGATGGAAAAAGAACTGAAAAAAGGCTTTGAATATTTGACTGAGAATCATTCGCTGGTGACAAAATCACGGGCAAAGGGTTTGATTGGCGCATTTGAATTGTTTGAGAATAGGGAAAAGGGAATTCCCTTTAAACCTGAGAAAATGGCTGCCCAACAGCTGGTTGAAGAATGTCTAACCCGAGGATTAATTGTGAGGGCCGTTACCTTTGGAGGAACAAACATAATTGCCCTCTCACCACCGCTTATTATTAATAGAGAAGAAATTGAAAACATGATTTCGATTTTCTCGGATGCCATTCAGGCGGTTGAAAAGAGTTTAAGATTACAAAGTGTTTAATAGTTTGATGTGGTGCCTATTAATTAGAGTAGGCACTAGAAACAGACAAAAAATCAGAAAATTAATTATATTTAGACTAATAGAGGGTTTGCTTGGGTTTTCTTCATCAAAAAAATTTGAGTGGAGGTAAGCGAATGAGTGAAAACAGGTTTATAAAAACACTAGGAAACCGTGATGTACTTACTCTTGCATTTGGGGCAATGATAGGCTGGGGCTGGGTTGTTACTGCAGGCCTATGGATTACAGAAGCTGGCTCATTGGGTGCTATTCTTGCCTTTGTTATTGGAGGCTTGCTTGTTACTTTTGTTGGTCTAACCTATGCAGAATTGGCATCGGCTCTTCCATTGGCAGGCGGGGAACATGTTTATAGTTTTAAAGCCATGGGCAGGGTAGCCAGTTTTATAACTACATGGGCAATAATTTTAGGGTATGTTTCTGTTGTTGCGTTCGAAGCAGTTGCACTGCCAACGGTTTTTGAGTATTTGATCCCTAATTATAGTATGGGCTACTTATACACAGTGGCAGATTGGGATGTTACGATAACATGGGCAGGGGTAGGTGTCATAGGCTCTATTTTTATCGCCTGGATAAATTATCGCGGCATTAAATTCTCTACTGCTGCCATGTTCATTTTAACATTATTAATTTTAATTGCGGGTGTTTTATTAATAACAGGCAGTTCTTTTTCAGGAAACACACAAAATATGCAGCCATTATTTGAAAAAGGAATGGCAGGGATACTTACCGTTGTAATCATGACGCCATTCATGTTTGTTGGGTTTGATGTCATTCCACAGGCGGCAGAAGAAATAAAGCTTCCACAGAAGCAAATTGGTAAATTATTAATTGTATCTGTTATTATGGCAATTGTTTGGTATATTGCGGTAATTTTCGGCGTTTCCCGTGTGCTAAGTCCCTCTGAAATTGCTCAATCCAATCTTGTTACAGCTGACGCAATGGCAAAAGCCTTTGGAGATAGTCAAATGATGGGAAATCTTCTAGTACTCGGAGGAATAGGCGGAATTCTGACAAGCTGGATTGGGTTCTATGTAGGGGGAAGCCGTGCAATCTATGCACTTGCAAGGGCAGGGATGCTTCCAAAATCTTTAGGAGAACTCCACCCAAAATATAATACCCCTCATAAAGCCATTTTATTGATTGCTGTTTTATCAACAGCTGCACCATTGTTAGGAAGGCCCGCCTTAGTCTGGCTGGTTGATGCAGGCGGTTTGGGTCTAGTAGTAGCTTGGTTTATGGTAGCACTTTCTTTTGTTATTTTGCGTAAAAAGGCTCCAGATATGTACAGGCCATTCCGTCTTCATGGAGGAACCGCGATTGGTTGGATTGCGGTCTTTATGTCTCTTGGCGTTAGTATTTTATATATGCCAGGAATGCCTTCAGCATTAATCTGGCCTTACGAATGGGCCATCGTATTTGCCTGGATTGTCCTCGGCTTTGTTTTTTATAAAACCTCCATGTCTAAATACGGAACAGAATACTCTAATAAACATATGAATGACGAAATAGCCCGAGTCATAACATACGACAACCAAACCGACATAAAGGAAAAAAGCAGCTAATGGGACAGGTATCTATAGCACTAAAGCAAACTGGTATAGGTACCTGGTACATTTTTTGAGTATAAAAAAAGTGCAGCTGTTTCAAAATAAAAACACTTTCAACTATGGAGGGTACATGATGGGTGAAAAGTGTTTTTATTGCACTGATGAGATTGAAGGAAATCAATTGCATCTGATTACATTTGATGTGGCCGATCAAGAGAGAGAAGAAGTTTTATGTAAAGGCTGTTATCATGAATGGCTGCATGGGATTAAGGAATAGAAAAGAGTATTGGGAGGCTATTATGAAAAAAGATAATAATCAGTTCCGCCCTGAAAGCAGCAATGAGGGATTTAGTAGTGAGTCTTCGTCAGAAGGGACACTTGAAATTAGTTCAACAGGGTATGGGCTAGAGTCTGTTCCGAAAGAAGAAGCCGGCCATCGGGAAAATTCACCCGGCTGTGGGGGATTATAATGAAAGCGTCTGCTGCTGCAGGCGTTTTTTTAATTCAGGAAAAAAGGTACAAACTGAGCTGCTGTTATGCAGGAATACCTCTTTCCCGACTTGAATACAATATGAAAATGGAAACGACTTCCTAAAAAGAGAAAGGAAGAATACAAGAAAAAGCTGGGGGAAAAATGAGTAAGCTAAAATGGGGAATTTTATTAATGTTGATTGGAAGTTTAATAGGATTAGCCGGGTGTTCAGGGAAAGCAGCAGGAGATAATGAGCCGGAGAAAAAGCCGGCAGAAGAGAAGGTAAAGGAGGAAGAACTTGCCAAAGAGGAGGCAAGGGAAGAAGAGCAGGCAAAAGAGGAGGAGAAGAAGGAAGATGTAAAACCGATTGTGGTTAATGTTACCGATCCTAATACAAAGGCTGTGCTTAAGACCTTTAGCCCTGCTGAGATGGGGTTTGGAAATGACGATGAAAAATATAAAGCAAATCTGGCCAAATGGGCCAAAGAACTGGCGCGTGGTACGGATACAAAGCAAGGCTATGACCAAAGGATGACCCTTGATAAAATAGAGCCGGATGGGAAGGTAATTAAAGGGCAGCCCGAAATCATTCTTGAAGAAAATGAACTAGTGGATAAGATTATTGCTGCGTCTGTAAGCGGAGGGGATGTTGAATTGCCTCTCTATGTTACTGAAAGCGGATATAGCCCTGAAGATGTTCCGAGCTTGGATGAAGTGGTAGTCGCCTCTTATACCACCTACTTCAATAGCGGAGTAGCCGGCAGAACGAAAAATATAGAGCTTTCCGCCGAGGCCATTAATAATATTATCCTTGGTGAGGGCGATCATTTTTCCTTTAATACAACAGTGGGTCCAAGTGACGCAGCCCATGGTTATCAGCCGGCAGAAGAAGCTATCAATGGTAAGCTTGTTATGGGAATTGGAGGAGGGATCTGCCAGACTTCCTCCACTTTATTTAACGCAGTTGACAAGGTCGGGGTAAGCTATGTAGAAAAGCATCACCATTCCGTAACAGTAGGTTATGTTCCAAAAGGAAGAGATGCAACAGTATCTTATGGAGGCAAAGATTTTAGATTTGAAAACACAACTGGTATACCCCTCCTTGTAAAAGCACATTTCGGTAATGGCGTATTGACTATCGAGCTAAGAACCTCCAAGGAATATTCAGGAATTTTGAAAAAAGCTGTTTAATAAGTGCCGGGTACCTGGATCCTTTAGCAAACTGGTATAGGTACCTGGTGAATTAATGTTGAAATATTCAGTTAATTATTATATAATGAGCTTAACAAACCGATGACAGCAATTTCCTTGCTGCATGCACGGCTTGAAGTTTTAATTCAAATTAATGCCCCAAGGATTGACTTTGTTCACTTGAACTTCCTTTCCGGAAGACGAGCCTTGAATAAGAGTCAGTAAGGCTTTCAATGTCTTCATAGACATTGTCTGTTTTGCTGACTCTTTTTGTTTTTTAAAATTTATGAAAGAGGTGAAAAAGTGAAGGGTGCTTTAGAGGGAATCCGAATAATCGATGTATCAAGGGTGCTGGCCGGTCCTTTTTGCTCCATGATTCTTGGTGATTTAGGAGCCGAGGTGATTAAGATAGAGCATTATAAAACCGGTGATGAAACACGGGGCTGGGGTCCGCCTTTTTTAAATGGAGAAAGTGCCTATTATTTATGTGCGAATAGGAATAAGCAGAGCATTTCACTAAACCTAAAAGCTGAAGAGGGGAAAGAAATTTTCAGGAAACTTGTCTCAACAGGAGACGTAGTTGTGCAAAACTTCAAATCAGGGACGCTGGAAAAAATGAACTTGGGCTACGAAAGTTTGAAAGAAATGAACCCTTCTTTAATTATGGCTTCCATTACTGGATTTGGTTTAACCGGACCATATAAGGACTTGCCGGGATATGACTACATTATTCAGGCGATGAGTGGACTAATGAGCATAACTGGAGAGCCGGATGGGAGCCCATTGAAGGTAGGTGTTGCAATTGCGGATGTACTAACCGGCCTTTATACATGTATAGGCATCTTATCTGCTCTCCAGCATCGGAACAAAACAGGGGAGGGGCAGGAAATTGATATTTCCTTAATGGATTGCCAGGTTTCTTCACTAATTAATGTTGCCAGCAATTATTTATGCAGCGGAGTAACTCCAAAACGTTTAGGAAACCATCACCCAAATATAGTTCCATACCAGGTGTTTTCTGCAAAAGATGGTGAACTTGTTATAGCAGTAGGGAATGATGAGCAATTTAAGCGATTTTCAGCTGCTTTGGGCAGGCAGGACTTATCTGAAATGAATGAGTTTATTCATAATGAGAACCGTTTGGAGAATAAATCGAAGCTTATTCCAATACTTGAAGAACTGCTCTCAAAAAAAACAAAAAAGGAGTGGAAAGACATTTTGGATAAAGCGGCAATTCCCAACGGCCCTATCAATTCTGTTCAAGAAATTTTTGATGACCCGCAAATAAGATCCAGAGAAATGGTAGTCGATATGGATCATCCTTATATTGAAACTCTTAGACTTACCGGTTCACCGATTAAGCTCTCTAAATCACCTGTAAAAATGAGGCATCATCCTCCCATGTTTGGTGAGCACACAGAAAGCATTTTGGAGCAGCTCGGTTACCATCCCGACCAAATTGACAGGTTTAGAAAAAATCAAATTATATAGGAGGAATTGAAATGATGAACTTCGAATTATCTGATGAGCAGCAAAGTGTGAAAAAATTAGTGAAAAGGTTTGTAGACAAGGAAATTATTCCAAATATTCAGGAGTGGGACCGACAAGGTCAATTTGAACCTTCAATACTAAAAAAATTAGCTGAATTGCATTTAATGGGTGTTTGTATCCCTGAGGAATATGGCGGTGCAGGGATGGATTACAACACTTTGGCAATTGTCTGTGAAGAGCTGGAGCGTGGAGATACTGCCTACCGTACTGCGGTATCTGTCCATACAGGATTAAATAGTATGACATTGCTTCAATGGGGAACCGAAGAGCAAAAACAGAAGTATTTAGTGCCGCAAGCACAAGGCAAACAGGTAGGAGCATTTGGCTTAACCGAGCCCAATGCAGGGTCGGATGCAGCTGCAATGAATTCAACTGCCATGCGGGATGGAGACTCTTATATTCTAAATGGATCAAAGACGTGGATTTCACTTTGTGATGCAGCGGATAATTTCCTCATTTTTGCTAAAACAGAACATGATATTGGGCACAAGGGTATTACTGGATTTATAGTTGAACGAAACTTCCCGGGTGTAGAAACCAAGGCCATTAAAGGAAAGCTGGGAATAAGGGCAGGCAATACGGGAGAGGTATTTTTGTCTGATGTAAGAGTGCCTGTATCAAATAGGATTGGTGAAGAAGGAGAAGGTTTTAAAATTGCCATGTCAGCATTAGATAATGGCCGATTTACTGTAGCAGCAGGGGCGGTTGGCTTAATTGAAGCCAGTCTGGAAGCCAGTCTAAAATATTGCCATGAACGCAAAACTTTTGGCAAGGAAATAGGAAGGCATCAGCTCGTTCAGCAGATGATTGCAAAAATGAGTGCCAATTTGGAGATTTCCAGATTGCTTGTGTTTAAAGCAGGCTGGCTAAAAAATCAAGGGAAAAGGAATACAAAAGAAACGTCCCTTGCGAAATGGATAGCATGCAATGCAGCTTTCGAAGCTGCCAATGATGCCGTTCAAATCCACGGTGCATATGGCTATTCAGATGAATATCCGGTTGAGCGCTTTTTAAGAAACTCAAAAGCTCCGGTGATTTACGAGGGAACAAGAGAAATTCACACTATTATGCAAGGAGAATATGCTCTGGGATACAGGGAGGATAAGCAGCTTCGAAAGCAGCTGCCAGCGTGGCCATTTGAAGAAGTATCAGTCCATTAAGTAAGGGAAACATGGCAGATAGCATTCTGTTTAATTGGCAAACACCCATTTTCCTGAGAGTGACAAAAGGGAGAACAATAGTATGAACACTTATTTTATTGCCGGCCATGCCAAACTTCCGCAGGGTATGGCTGCGAGAAACCTGTATGATTCTATTACAATTACATTGGAACTTGACTTTAAATATGGCGTGATAGTAGATTCATCATGTACACTCGCCACTCAGCATGGTCGTGAATATATCCGCCAGCTTCTTAGAGGCTATTGTTTGGGGGAAGGGGTTGAAGAACTCATAGAAAAGGTTCAGCACCATTATCGGGGGAAAGCCGGACAGGCGATTCAGGCAGCACTTAAGGATGTCTATCTCCAGTATGAGCTTGTTTTGTCTAAATAAATTATCAGGAGAACCTAGCCAGGTAAAGGCTGTAGAAGTGTTTGGACTCTGTTCGATGAATAAATAAGCAAAAAGCGGAGGGGTTTGTCCACACCTTTTCAGTCCCTTTTAATACAATAATATAGAAGATCTCCTCCCTAAGGATCTTTGGTCTGCATAGTCGCCGCTAATCTGCCAGCCGGATTAGCGGCATTTTTTTATTTTTGATGCAAATAATCGTGAAAGGGAGAGAATTTTCTGTAAATATATGAGTTAATAGGTAAAAAGAACCTGACTTACCGGGTACGTTCATGTTAAATTATAAGTAGAATATCCTATTTTATATGGAAATGAGGAAAAGTCATGAAATTATCTGTGGCAAAAAAACTGTTCCTCGGGTTTTTATCTGTCCTTTTATTATTTGGTCTTGTCTCCTGTTTATCGAATTTTGAACTCAGTAACGTTAACCGAAATTATCAGAGCTTACTAGATGAAAATGTCTCTGAAGTGATGCTTGTAAAAACCCTTAAGGCAGAGCTTATGAATGAAGCAGGGGGAATCCGCGGCTATCTCCTGACAGGTGACTCTACATATCTTAGTGACTATGAAAGTTCCCGCAAGAGAATGGAACATCATATCAATGAACTGAATAAATTAACCAGCAATAAAGAAGAAAAGGAAATGGCGAAGGAGCTGAAAGTGCTCCATGATCGCTACCAGAGCATTATTGATAAAGAAATTAAATTTAAGCTGGAAGATAATAATGCATACATGTCATTAGTTGAAACCTCTGATAAACAGGTCAGCCAGGAATTCAACAAAAAAGCGGATGAACTTGTAAAATTTTATGAAGCCCAATTAGATGCTGGGATAAATGAAACAGTTTCCAGCGTAAAATCAGCTAAGTTCATTACTTTAATCATTACGATTGCTGCCATCCTGTCTGCGATGACGATC
Source organism: Bacillus sp. NTK034 (assembly GCF_017303275.1). Classification (GTDB taxonomy): domain Bacteria; phylum Bacillota; class Bacilli; order Bacillales; family Cytobacillaceae; genus Cytobacillus. The sequence continues at coordinate 1,059,369 of NZ_JAFKOJ010000001.1, forward strand.
GCTTATTTTATAAGCAGAAAGATTTCAAGGCCGATAAATCTGGCTGCAGCTATGATAGACAAGGTAGCTGGAGGAGATTTAAGCCAGGGCTCCATTAAAGTGAAAAACAGGGATGAAATAGGAGCGTTTATTTTATCTTTAAATAAGATGGTAAAAGATTTGAGATCTGTGGTCAGCCAGGTAAGAAGCACTTCAGAACAAGTTGCATCAAGCAGTGAGGAACTGGCTGCGAGTGCAGAGGAAAGTTCATTGGCTTCTGAACAGGTTGCAGCTATTTCACAAAAAAATGCCCTTGGCACTGAACAGCAGCTTTACCGTTTTAGAGAGGTATCTTCTTCAATGGAGGAGATTGCTTACGGAATGCAGCAGATTTCTTCCAGCAGCGAGCTAATGCTTGAAGCAGCAGAAAAAACTGATTACTTGACTAAAAAAGGCACTAAATCAGTCGAAAATGTTGTAAGGCAGATGAATGAAATAAATACATCTGTAGGAGAAGCCACACAGTATATTTATACGCTCGAATCACGATCAAAAGAAATCAGCAATATCGTGGAACTGATCACCGCTATCGCGGAGCAGACCAATTTGCTTGCACTCAATGCTGCCATTGAAGCTGCAAGGGCTGGTGAACATGGCAGGGGCTTTTCGGTTGTAGCTGATGAAGTCCGCAAACTCGCAGAGGGTTCCAAACAATCTGCTGTTCAGATTCAGCAAATGATTGGAATTGTTCAGGAAGAAACAAAGCAGGCTGTTCAGGCAATGGAGAAAGGGAATGAACAGGTAAAAGATGGCCTTGAAGATACGATGGAAGCAAGTGCTGCTTTTGCCGAAATCAGCCATTCAATGGGCGATGTAACACATAAAGTCGAGGAAGTTTCATCCTCAGTGGAGGAGCTGACGGCCTTAACCAGCCAGATCATTGAAGTCATGACAAATGTGCAGGACATTTCAGAAAAAAATGCAGCAGCTTCACAGGAAACGTCTGCCGCAACAGAAGAACAGCTTGCTACAATGGAAGAAGTATCATCATCATCCGGGTCACTTGCAAAACTAGCTGAAGAATTGCAGGAAGTTGTGTCGAGATTTAAATTATAAAAGGGACTCAGCTGAGTCCCTTTTGTACTATAAGATTTTGATGGTTAATGGATACAGATATGGAATAAACGGCTCCTCAATTTCTTTCCATTCCTTAATTTTAATCAGAGGCAGCTCTGTCCCATTATAGGCTGCCTTGTCTATGACTCCGCTAACTTTGACCCACATATTATCATAGAGTTCCGGAGCTTCCTCCATTTCTGATAGAAAGCCAATCATACTTGCATCTGCCACACAATGTGTAATCAAAAACCTCGAAATGACAAGCTGATTGGAACCAAGTCCTTCTTCTTTATATATAAATCCCTGAAATTCAATTTCCCTGCCAATGAATTTATCAATATCTTTACTGATTTCCTCATAATACAAACTAAAAACTTTATCATCCATCTTAATAGCAGGAGCCGAATAAAGGTCCTTTTTTAATTGCTCAAACTCTTCATTGGATATTTCCTCTACTTCTTCATTTACAGAAAGGTCATGCTCCAGCTCCTCTCCTTCTTCCAGCTCTTCTTCAAATGAAAAGTCTTCAAGTTCAAAGTCTGATACATCTGCCTTTTCATCAGAGCCAGCCGATGTATTCACCTCTTGTTTTTGATTGCCAAGTATGGCCAGCCCGCCTTTCTTTTCAGCAATGGAAGCATCAAGCGTCTTTGCAGGCAAGAAGAATCCTGTTAATAACGGAATTAATATAATGGAATATGACAGCAGCTTTTTACCAGTAAACGGTGTATCTCCATGGTCATGATCATGAGAACAGCTTTGATCATCATGGCGGGAGCAGTCCTGACCGTGGTGGTGTTCGTGAACAACTTCTTCTCTTTGGTAGGTCCATATCCTGGTAATCTGAATAAAAAATAAAAATAAAAATAGAATGGAAGCGGATTGGCTTAACCGGACATATTTTGGATTAATATATTTAGTTATGTCTCCTGTATAATGGAGCTGAAAAATCAGTCCGCAAAAAGCCAGTAGAATCAGCGCCCTCAACGCCTGCTGAAAATGGATTTTCATAGCAATCCTCCTAAATGAAATTCTGTACAAGAAGCAGCGTGAAAAAGACAACGGAAGCAGTCAGCGCTAATACCCCAAGAACAAACTTCATCCTAAACACACTAAGCATCATGATTGTATTTTTAAAATCGATCATCGGCCCGAAGATCAAAAACCCCAGTATGGAAGACTTAGGAAATATGCTGCTGAATGAAGCACCAATAAATGCGTCGGCCTCGGAGCATAGTGACAAAACATAAGCAAAACCCATCATGATCAGCAAGGATACTACCGGATTATCTGCACTTTGCAAAAATGTTTTTGCCGGCATATAGACTTGTACTATGGAAGCTAATAAAGCACCAATAATTAAATATTTGGCCATGTCAAAAAATTCATCGATTGAATGGGTCAGCATCGACCAAACCCTGTCAAGGAAGGAACGATTTTTTTCGCTGCTGTGGGGCAAGTGAATACTTTCCTTTAATTGCCCGGACTTAAAGATGATGCTCACGCTAAAGGCAACTATTATGGCAATTAGGAATCCCAGTCCCATTCGTAAGCCCGCCATTTCAAAATCGTTTCCAAAAGCCATGTATGTAGAAGCAATGACGATGGGATTAATCAGGGGGCCAGTCAGCATAAAACCAATCGCTGCATATACTGGAACACCCTTAGACATAAGCCGCCGGATGATGGGGACAATACCGCATTCACACGCTGGAAAAAGGGCGCCTGCCACACAGCTCATGACAACAGCAGCCGTTCTATTTTTCGGAATCCACCTTTTTATATGGTCTTCTGTAATGAAAATTTGGATAAACCCTGCAATCAGCACACCTATCAGGACAAAAGGCAACGCTTCTATTAGGATGCTGATAAAGATAACATTCAGATTTAACAGAGAAGGGGGAACATCAAAAGATAAACCTAAGCCAGAGCTGAAAGATATGAAATATACCAGAATGGCTATCAAAATTATGCCCGTTATATCAATGATATGGCTGCGAAAAACTCGGTTCATAAGTATCCTCCTGTATTTAAAAATCGTAATGATTTCGTTTTATACTCTATATTAATTTTATGAAAATGTAAATGGGATTATGAGCATTTTGAAAGGATAGGAGAATCGAAGGGGAAAAAAATATATAGTTAATCCTTGCAATCGAAAGAAAATTTTAATATGATTTAAATCGTAACAATTACGATTTATTAAAAACCCACCAATATTTTCGAGTCAACACTACATCTAATCAGATGAGGGGGTACTAACCTGTTATAAATCGCAATGAATACTATTTATGTTAAAAGGAGAGAATCCATGACACAAAAGATACCCGTCACTGTACTGAGCGGCTATTTAGGTTCAGGAAAGACCACTCTGCTGAACCACATTTTAAATAATCGCGGCAATAAGAAAATGGCAGTTATTGTGAATGATATGAGTGAAGTCAACATTGACGCATCCATGGTAAAAAAAGGCGGGTTTTCCAGAACCAATGAAAAACTGGTGGAGCTTCAAAACGGCTGCATCTGCTGTACTTTGAGAGAAGACTTAATGATAGAAGTGGAAAAGCTGGTTAACGAAGGGGATATCGAAAATATCCTGATTGAATCCTCAGGCATCTCAGAACCTGTTCCGGTTGCTCAGACCTTTACTTATATGGATGAAAGTTTAGGAGTTAATCTTTCGGAAAGATGCACGCTTGACACAATGGTAACAGTTGTAGATGCAAATCGATTTTGGCATGACTTTGCATGCGGAGAAACTCTGCTGGACCGTAAACAGGGCACAGATGAAAGTGATGTACGGGAAGTTGTTGATTTATTAATTGACCAAATAGAATTTGCGAATGTCATAGTGCTGAACAAGATGGATTTGGTTGATCCGGAAAGCGCTGATGAGCTTAAGGCAGTATTAGAAAAGTTAAATCCTGAAGCGAAAATTATTAAAGCCGTACATTCAGAGATTGAACCGGAAGAGATCCTTAATACTCGTCTTTTTGATTTTGAAACGGCGAGCCAGGGAGCAGGCTGGATTAAGGAGCTTAATGAGGAACACACACCGGAAACGGAAGAATATGGAATTTCATCCTTTGTATATAAAAGGAAAAGGCCTTTCCATCCAGAAAGATTCATGCAATGGCTGGAGAATATCCCTGCAGATATTGTGAGAGCCAAAGGCTTTTTCTGGTTGGCGTCACGCAATGACATGGCCGGGCTCCTGTCCCAGGCAGGACCGTCCATAACACTGCAAGGTGCTGGCGAATGGATTGCAGCCCTTCCAGAGGCGGAAAAAAACGAAATTTTAAAGGAAGAACCAGAACTGCTTGATAGATGGGATAACGATTTTGGTGACAGGATGACAGAACTTGTATTCATTGGCATGGGTATGAAAAATGAAGAGATTGCAACAAGACTGGATGATTGTTTACTAACGGATAAAGAAATGTGTTCAGACTGGAGCATGCTGGCTGACCGGCTGCCAGCTTATTATTCTAATATGATGGAGGAAGTGAAATGAGAGTGAAAATTACCTTGGCATGCACAGAAACAGGGGATCGCAATTATATTACAACCAAAAATAAAAGAAATAATCCTGATCGGATTGAATTAATGAAATACTCTTCAAAACTAAAAAAACACACCCTTCACAGGGAAACAAAATAACATCATCGTTCCCTTTAATGTTTGGCGGAGTACTGACGAAAACTAACAGAGCACCCTGAAATATTATCTTGCTTTTTCCTGTTCTTGCAGATATGCTCAAAATAGGAGATATACGGAAGGGGAATTGAGATTCTATTATGTGGCAAAACTTGTAATCATTTAAAGCTTATATAGAACAGCATCTCTTAATAAAGGTAGAGATTTGTCTATTCTTATAAATGATAAAACAAGGAATGACTGCTGTGGAAACTCAAACCATGAATGGCAGATACCTTGTTGTGTATCTGCCTTTTTATTGGAATCTTTATCTCCAGGCTAGCTGCAGCAGGCCCAAAATGGAGGGAACGCTGAATGGATCAGCAGAATAAAACTGCAATTGTTACAGGCGTCAGCAGCCATAAAGGCATTGGTGCTGCTATTTGCCGAAAGCTAGCCAGCCGAAGTTTTAATATATTTTTTACTTATTGGGATGCCGAGCCCCATTGGGAAAAAGAATTCTGCAAGGTAATATCGGAAAGCGGTGTTGCATGCAAAGGCCTTGAAGCAGACTTATCGGATGGTCAATCAGCAGAAAAGGTACTGGAATCCGTTGCCTTAACAGTTGGAAAGCCGATGGTCCTCGTTAATAATGCAGCACATTCAACTAGAGATGGTTATCTTGATCTTGACGCAAAAACTCTGGACGCACACTATGCGGTTAATATGAGAGCCGTATTTCTTCTTTGTACAGAATTCTCCAAAAGATTTCCGGAATGGAAGTTGCCATATGGAAGAATTATTAATATGACTTCAGGACAGGAGCTGGGACCAATGCCCGGTGAACTGGCCTATGCTTCTACTAAAGCAGCCATTACGACATTTACCAGATCTCTGTCAACAGAAATTGCTCATTTAGGAATAACCGTCAATGCGATTAACCCTGGTCCAACCGACTCCACATGGATGAATGCGGAGATAAGAAATCACCTTTTGCCTAAATTTCCTGCCGGCAGAATCGGCCAGCCTGAAGACGCAGCCAATCTGGCAGCATTTCTGGCAAGTGAAGATTCAAAGTGGGTAACAGGGCAGGTGATTCATTCCGAGGGAGGGTTTATTCGCGGGTAACCTAAAGGCAAGTGACATTTATTTAACAAATCTCTGCTATTTATATCATTTTTGATACAAAATACCCAAAAGGGTTTATTGATCTCCTCCAAATGTGTATAAATAGAAGCTATAGAGGGGAGAGACCTATGTTAAATTTATTAAATGACCCTGATTTTGTGCAAAAGTGTGAAACTGCTTCCCCGCTTGAAATAGTTGAACATTTAACAGGCGGCAATATTAGAGGATTGGAAAAAATCGCTTTGGGTACGCTTGCAAACAGAAAACAGCTTCCGCAAAATGTCGTGAATGTCCTGATTGTTTATTTTTTCAGCACATTTGCCAATAAAGTATATGACCGAAATGATCTTGCAAGGCTTTATGATTCCTGGGCATCGAATCATGTATACAGTTTTGCAAAAGCACAGGAAATGACAGCAGAAGATATTGAAAAAGTCCTGGCCGGCTTAAAATAATAGAGTAAATAAAAAGTTCAGCCCAAGCGGGATGAACTTTTTTTGATATAACCTATTTCTTTTTATTGCTGTATGCACCTTCTATTGTCTGTTTCATCATTTGATGTCCGAGCACTGCAACACCTGCCGCAACAATTCCGTTAAGGAGCCCTTCAAAAGAAAACCCAAATGCAAAGCTGCCTGCGGAAACCGAAATGATCACAAGAATCCATACGATGGACCAGTCAGGGACTTTTGGTGTCTGTTTCAATGCATAACCAATTACCCACAAAGCAGGCACCAGCATGTAATAATTCTGGTTTAAAAAATCATATAAGTTCAATGCACTCACCTCCTGATATTATTTTCTATATTTTATGAAAGCCTCATATAATTGGTTTGTTTGCTCGCCTCTAAAATAGGAGAAGCTATCTTTAATAGATATATATATAATTGAATGCTGATAAATGGCGGAATAGTTTGAAAATTACCTTCTTCAGACGGCCATGCTAGTTGACATTTCTCCCTATAAATGCTAAATTTGAATCAGCCGTTATGCATCGTGTTTATATTTTGCTAGCTGCTTTTTCAACCGTTAGGCAATGGTCTGGATGAGTAATGAACGTAAAGTTATAAGCGTGTATATGGTGAATTTACACATGGCTTTTTCTAGCCAATAGGAGGATTTTTTTCATGAAAAACGGTAAAGTAAAATGGTTCAATGCTGAAAAAGGTTTCGGATTCATCGAAGGTGAAGACGGAAACGACGTATTCGTACATTACTCTGCTATCCAATCTGAAGGTTTCAAATCTTTAGAAGAAGGCCAAGAAGTTTCTTTCGAAGTTGTTGAAGGTGCACGCGGACCTCAAGCAGCTAACGTAACTAAACTATAATCGACAGACCCATACAAAAACAGCCTGGCCATATGGTCAGGCTGTTTTATTTTTCACCGATTGTATATATGTACCTGCTATGCCATACCCTATGAGAAAAAGGGAGGTGGCAATAGATGAACTTTATATGGGAATCAGTCCTTTTAATATTTTCAGGGGTATTGCTTTTGCGTGTGGCCGGAAGAAAATCCATCTCGCAAATGACACTAGCCCAAACAGTTGTGATGATTTCAATAGGCACCATCATTATTCAGCCGATCGTTGAGACTAGTGTTTGGAAAACGATTGTGGCAGCAGCTATCTTAATTGGATCATTAATATTAATGGAATATCTTCAGGTTAAGTTTAATTTTGTTGAAAAATTTATCACGGGCAAATCTAAAATAGTGATTGAGGATGGGAAACTTAAAACAGCAAATATGAGGAAATTGCGCTTTACAGCTGATCAGCTGGAAATGAGGCTCAGAACCAGCGGAATCACAAAAATTTCAGATGTCAAAATGGCAACTCTTGAACCGAATGGACAGCTTGGGTATGAGTTAATGAATGATGCGAAGCCTTTAACTGTTGGAGAGTTTAAAAGGCTTATGGGAGAAATGATTTTGCAGTCACCCGTTCAGCCTGCACCTCAAGCCTCAGATGATATTTTTCAGGAGCTGAAAAAGGGGCATAACCCTCCAAATTCTAAAGAACTTCACTAGTTTTTAGCCGCATTGCGGCTTTTTTTAATTTCAATCTCCGTTATTCACCTTTAAAGTATTATTCAGATTCTTAATCCACAACAAAAAAGTGCTTGAAGTTTCACGAGTTTCCTGTATAATTTTCAAACGTGAGTTATTTCAGAATAATTTCATATGAATCGCTTATCAAGAGAGACTGAGGGACTGGCCCGAAGATGTCTCGGCAGCGGGCTCTATAGAGCGCTGTGCCAAATCCAGCAAGCATAGGTGCTTGGCAGATAAGAAGAGAACGATTGATTTGTTAAGATCTCTTCTTGCTTGAAGAGGTCTTTTTATTTTGCTGGAAAATCTATTCGGAGAGGAGATTTTTAATGAAAAACAAAGGCAATCCCTGGGCTTTATTGCCGCTTATGGCTTTCCTTCTAATTTTTATTGGAAGCGGCATAGTAACAGGAGATTTCAATAGCATTCCAATCATTGTCATTGTATCCGCTACAGCCGGAATAGCACTGGCAATGAACAGAAAAAAGCCGTTTATGGAAAAAGTGGAGATATTCACGAAAGGAGCAGGACATCCTGATATTATTTTAATGGCCATCATTTTTATCCTGGCAGGGGCCTTTTCTGGAACGGCTAAAGGTATGGGTGCGGTTGATTCGACCGTGAATCTTGCACTCTCATTCATCCCTCAGAATCTGCTGATGGTCGGAATTTTTATCATTGCCTGCTTTATTTCACTATCGATGGGAACGTCCATGGGGACCGTTGTGGCACTTGCTCCAATTGGTATAGCTCTTTCTGCAGAAACAGATATATCTGTAGCATTGGCCATGGCAGCAATAATAGGCGGTGCCATGTTTGGGGATAATCTTTCCGTTATTTCTGATACGACCATTGCAGCGGTCAGGACACAAGGAACGAGAATGACCGATAAATTCCGTGTGAATTTCTTAATCGTCCTGCCTGCTGCATTGCTTACAGCTTTGATTCTTGGGATTTTAACTGCTGGTCAGGAAAGCGCGGTAACAAGCGGGGATTACAGTTTTTTGAAAGTTGTTCCTTATCTGGGCGTATTGGCTGCAGCTTTACTTGGCATGAATGTCATTCTTGTGCTTAGCGGGGGTATTCTGCTTGCAGGACTGATCGGAATCGCAGATGGCAGCTATACTTTTGTTTCATTCCTTCAGATGATTGCCGAGGGAATGGCCGGCATGCAGACCCTTGCGATAATCGCAATACTCATTGGCGGATTGGTTGAGATCATCCGTTTTAATGGCGGAATCGATTACTTGCTGCACATGGCTACAAGCAAAATAAAATCCCGCAGGGGAGCTGAATTTGGTATTGCGTCACTTGTCTCTCTGACCAATTTATCTACAGCCAATAACACAATTGCCATCATTATTGCAGGGCCGCTTGCCAAAAAAATTGCAGATCAATATGAGATTGATCCGCGTAAATCAGCAAGTATTCTTGATATATTTGCCTGTTTTGTACAAGGGACTATCCCATATGGGGCTCAGATGCTGGCTGCTTCCGGGCTCGCTGCCATATCTCCTGTGAGCATCATGACATATTCCATTTATCCAATATTAATTGGCATTTGCGGCATTATTGCCATTTTGATCAACTTTCCTAACCTAAAAAAGCAATAGAAGAAAGAGCCTATGTTGGCTCTTTTTCTTTTTGAACAATGCTATGTTTTGGATAAAATCCCTGATATAATTAGAACGAATGTTCTATTAAATTTTGCTGAGCCTCTGCCGTTTTTTGATTTGGTATAATGGTAACATTGCAGAAAGAATCTCAGGCAAGGAAAAGAGGGTGTAAGATATGAAATTTATCCATACCGCTGATTGGCATTTGGGCAAGCTGGTCCATGGTGTATATATGACCGAAGATCAGCGTCATTTTTTGCATCAATTTATTGATGTGGTAGAGGAAGAAAAGCCGGATGCAGTCGTCATTGCAGGAGACTTATATGACCGGTCCGTACCTCCGACTGATGCTGTAGAATTGCTGAATGAAATTCTATTTAAAATAAATGCAGAGCTCAATACACCTGTTGTTGCCATAGGCGGAAACCATGACAGCGCTGAAAGACTGTCCTTTGGAAGCTCCTGGTATAAACAAAGCAAGTTCTACCTGTCTGGAAAACTGGTAAATGATTTTAAGCCCATACATATTAATGGTGTGAATTTTTATCTGGTTCCATATGCTGAACCTGGAATGGTAAGACATTTGCTTGATGATGACCGTGTGTACTCCCATGATGATGCAATGAAAGCGATTGTGAGCAGAATTGAAGAGAACCTGAACCCAAATGAACCGAACGTTCTTGTCGGACATGCTTTTGTACTGGGCGGTGCTACCAGTGATTCGGAGAGGACACTCTCTGTCGGAGGATCAGGCTGTGTCCATTCAAGCAGCTTTGATCCTTTCTCATATACCGCACTTGGACATTTGCATAGTCCTGATGCCATAAAGCATGACAAGATCCGCTATTCAGGCTCCCTATTAAAATATTCTTTCTCAGAAGCTAAACAGGAAAAATCCATTTCTATTATAGAAATGAAGGAAAATGGGGAATTTGACTTGCGTACCCGTTCATTAAAGCCCAAAAAAGACTTGAGAGAGATCGAAGGGCATCTGGATGAACTGATGGATCCGGCTTTCTATGAAAAACAGAACCTTGATGACTATCTGAAAATCACCCTTTTTGATGAAGGTGCATTGCTTGATCCAATTAATAAGCTGAGACAGGTCTACCCGAATGTTCTTCACCTTGAAAGAAGAATAGCCGTTACAGATATGAAGAAAAAAAGCTCCTTCCTATCGATGAAGGAAGAAAAAAAGTCGGAGAATGATCTGTTTAAACAATTCTATGAACAAATGACCACTTCCGAATTTACAGAAGATAAACAGCAGGTTATGACCGATGTGATCGAAAGAGTGCTGAGAGAGGAAGCGCTGAAATGAAGCCATTAAAATTAACGATGCAGGCGTTCGGCCCTTACGCAGACAGTGAAAGCATTGATTTCACCGAGCTCGGAAACCGAACCATGTTTGTCATCTCCGGAAAGACAGGTTCAGGAAAAACCACTATTTTTGACGGCATAAGCTATGCGATTTACGGAAAGGCAAGCGGGGAGGATCGAAATGGTCCAGAACTTCGAAGCCAGTTTGCGAAAAATAATACACTAACCGAGATTTCCCTCGAATTTATTTTAAGAAATAAAAGGTATTACATTGCAAGGTCTCCTCAGCAGGAAAAGAAAAAAGAGCGCGGCGATGGCACGACAACAGTAAGCGCCAAAGCAGAACTGTATATGTATGATGAAAATGGAGAGCAAAAGCTCCTGGCTTCAAATGTGAGGGATGTTGATGAAAAGATAAAAGAAATTATGATCATTGACAGCAATCAGTTCAGGCAAATTCTGATGATTCCCCAGGGAGAGTTCCGAAAGCTCCTTACTTCTGAAAGCAAGGATAAGGAAATCATTCTTCAGCGGTTATTCCATACTCAAATATACAAACGCATAGAAGAAAAACTAAAAGAAGATGCAACTGAATTAAAAAGAACGGTAGAGGAACAGGTAAAACTGAGAGATCAGTATTTTAATCAGGTGCAGGCTGTATATAGCGAGGAGCTGAAATCTTACCTCGAAGCAGGAAGTGTCAATGACACCCTGCTCCTGCCGCTTCTTGCAGAAGAAATCAAGGAGATGGCAAGTGGTCTTGATGAACTGACAGAAGAAGGAAAGAAGAAGAAGGAACAGAGAGATCATCTTCAGCAAAAGATCTATGAAGCTGAAATGGTGCTCAAACAGTTGAAGACGAAAGAAGAGTTAAAGAAAAGGAAAGAAGAGCTGGAAGGGCTAAGAGACCAATATACTGCAAAAGAGAATGCCATTGTACTTGCTCATAAAGCAGCCCTGCTCAATCAGCAGGAGCAACTCTGTCATGAATTGAAGAAAGATCTGAATGCAGCAAATGCCGACCTTCATGAGCTTCAGAAAAATATTGGCACTCTTGAAACCTTCCTAAAAGAAAAGCAAGTTAAATGGGAATCTGAAAAGAACCGCGAGGAAGAAAGAAAACAGGCTGCCGAACAGGTTAATCACCTGCAAAGTATGAAAGAGGACATTCATTCTTATGCAAAAGTGGAAAAGCAGGTCCGCTCTCTTGAAAAAAATCTTGAAAACCTCCGGCTTCAAAAAAAACAGAAAGATGAAGCCTATCAAAAAGCTGATCTGCAAATAAAAATACTGGCTGAAGAAAAGCAGGACATTGAAAAGAGTAAGCTTGCACAGATTGAGAATGAACGAAACCTGGAGAAACTGACAGACGAAATAGAACGGCTTCATAAATATGAAGAGCTGCATAAAGAGCATCAATTATTATTGGATGCATGCAGCAATAAGAAAAATTATTTTGAACAGACTTCATACAGGCTGAATGATGCCAAACTGCTTGTGGAGGAACTGGAGGGCAAGTGGCTTCACGGACAGGCATCAATCTTAGCAGACAGGCTCCAAAACGGGGAAGCATGCCCAGTCTGCGGCTCAGACCACCATCCAAATCCGGCTGTATCGCCACATGATATTCCGGATGAAAAAGACCTGAAGGAAGCAAAGAAACAGGCAGCCCAAATTGAAGCTGAGAAAGCAAAAGCTGAGTCGGCATTTTATGAAGCCCAGTCCCGCATGAATTCCAGCGAGAGTGGATTGGCTGAAATAAAAGCCCAAATACAAAAACAGCGTACTGATTTTAAACAGGAAAGTTTGCTTGTGCTGAAAAATACACTTGCCGATCAAAAAAAGGATCTTCTTACACGTCATGCTGAACTGAAGAAGAAATCTTCAAGGCTGGAAAACTGTACTGCTGAGTTAGAAAAAACACAGCAGATGAAAGAAGCTCTGGCTGCAGAAATAGACCGGCTGCAAGACCAAATTAGTGACGCAGCCATTATGCATGCGGAAAAGAAAAGCAACTTGGTGAGGATGACGGATGCAATTCCTGAAAACCTGAGGTCTATTGAAGCTTATGAGTCAAATTTGAATAATGCGGCTGAAAAAATTGAAACTATGCAAAGACAGCTGGAAACAGCCCAGCAGAATTATCAAGATGCAAAGTCGGCCCATATCGCAGAACAGGCAAAGCACGAGACACTCCAAAAGCAGGCTGTTAAAATCGAGCAAAAGCTTGCAGACGAAAGGCAGAATTTTGTGCAGCGCATGAAGGACCAGGGCTTTGAAGTCTACGGAGTATACCGTGATGCCAAAAAATCAGAAGATCAAATCAGGCATCTTGAAGGTGAAGTAAGGAAATATCGGGAAGAAGTCCGTTCTGTACAGGATCGATACGATGAGCTGATGCAGGTTTTAGAGGGGATTGAAAAACCTGATCTGGAAAGCTTGCAGGTATCATTACAAGAAACAGATGATCAATTGAAACTGATGCAGGATCAATATACAAATCTGTTTATGAAGAAGAAGCAAAACGAAGATACAATGCAAAAAATTACAGAAATAAATGAAAATATGAAAGCCCTTGAGGAAAGGTACAAAGTAATCGGGCACTTGTATGAAATTTCAAAAGGGCAGAACACTTATCGAATTACTTTTGAACGATTTGTCCTGGCGGCCTTTTTAGATGATATACTGAGGGAAGCCAACGGACGTTTATCAAAGATGACCAGCGGAAGATATATGCTGCTTCGAAAAACAGACCGGTCAAAGGGTAACGCACAAAGCGGCCTGGAATTGCTTGTGTTCGATCAATACACTGGACAGGAGAGGCATGTGAAAACTTTATCTGGCGGAGAAAGCTTTAAAGCCGCGCTCGCACTTGCTCTTGGCCTGGCAGACGTGGTGCAGCAATACGCAGGAGGGGTATCCCTTGAGACAATGTTCATTGATGAAGGATTTGGGACACTTGATCCCGAATCATTAGATCAGGCAATAGAAGCATTGATCGAAGTCCAAAGCAGCGGAAGGCTTGTAGGCATCATCTCTCATGTTCCTGAGCTGAAGGAAAGAATTGATGCACGTCTGGAAGTAACTGCAAGCCAGACAGGAAGCCGAACACAGTTTCAATTTTTAAATTAGGAATAAGGGGAAAAAGGATAGACCATCTTTCCTTTTTCCCATACTATTAAAGTTGGTGATGACTGTTGAAGAAGAAAGTCGTTTTATCTTGGAGCGGAGGCAAAGACAGCTGCCTGGCTCTGGATGTGCTGATAAAAAAGGGGTTTGAGGTTGCATGCCTTCTTACAACGGTTCCGCAGGAGATTGGCAGAACCTTCGGGCATGGTGAAAAAAAGGAATTAATTCAGCTTCAGGCAAAAAGCTTATCCATACCTGCAGAGTTTATTTATTGTACTTTTGAAGATTACTCAGAACGTTTCGTGAGTGATTTAAGAAAAATAAAAAACACATATGGGGTTACAGGCATTGCATATGGGGATCTTTACTTGGATGGACACCGCGAATGGGGAGAAAAAACAGCAGCTGATGCAGGATTGGATGCAGTATATCCTCTATGGATGGAGGAGAAAGATAGTCTTAAGGCATTAAAGGCATTTGTGGAATCAGGCTATAAAGCGAAAGTCATACGTGTCCGGGAAGATGTATTGGACAGCTCCTGGCTGGGCAAGGAACTTAATCAAGACTTTGTAAGCAAAATTGAAGCAAAACCTGTATGTCCAATGGGTGAATCAGGTGAGTATCATACGTTTGTTTATGACGGTCCGCTATTTTCTAATAGCATTCAGCTGGACTCTCCTGAAGTGATTCAGCTTGAAACCACAAATAAATTGGAATTTGTCGAGTTTAGGCTCGCTGAAAAATAAAACGTCATTGACGAGAATGTGCAGGTAACGAAATGATTGAAATTAAGACATCAGCAGTAAGCGATGGCGAACATAATAGAGGAGTCTTTGCTACTCGCGATATTAAAAAGGGTGAACTGATTCATGAGGCCCCGGTCCTTCCTTATCCAAACAAAGAGCATCAGCATATTGAAAAAACGGCTCTAGCTGATTATGCGTTTGAATACGGGAAAAATCACAGTGCTATCTTATTAGGCTATGGGATGCTTTTTAACCATTCCTACAAGCCAAATGCAGTATATGATATCAATTTTGACAACCATACCTTTGACTTTTTCGCCTATAGAGATATTAAAGCAGGTGAAGAGGTTCTGATTAATTATAATGGGGAAGCAGATAATGATGATCCCCTTTGGTTTAATAAATAATTTAATTGGAGACTGATTCTTTCCCTGGCCCGGAGAGCAGTCTCCAGCCCGGAAGGGAGAGAATAGTTTGTCCAGAGTATTTTCTCATGATTATAAAGCCTTCCCTTTTATGGTTTTTTCCGCACCTCATATTGCCATGATTGTCTTATTTGCCGCAGCAGCCGTACTTTTATTCATATTCAGAAAAGTTTTATACCGGCTTGATCAAGAATTCAGGCTGTATATGTTTCTATTGCTTTTTACTTTGGAACTCCTTTACCATTTCTGGCTTTATCATGGCGGGAGATGGGATATTTCCTTCACTCTGCCGCTTCAGCTTTGCTCCATAAGCTTAGTTCTTTGCTTGTTATTATTAGCATCGAAATCTAAGACTGTCTTCCAGATTGTCTATTACATTGGCGTCACAGGGGCATTAATGGCCATTCTGACTCCTGAGCTGTTTCTAGGCTTTCCTCATTTTCGCTATTTTCAATTTTTTATTACTCATAATCTAATCGTTTGTACCTGCCTTTATTTCGTGTTTGTTCATCAATTCAGGCCAACAGGAAAGGGTTTGTTCCAATCATTTACCTTCCTGAATTTCTGTGCAGCGGCGGCATTTTTCGCAAACAAGCTAACAGGAGGAAATTATATGTTCCTTTCCCGTAAGCCGGAAAATCCATCATTAATAGATTACTTTGGACCTTACCCTTATTACATAATAACACTGGAAATTGCGGCAATATTCCTGTTTTCATTATTGCTGCTGCCATTCAAAATGATTGGAAAAGATAAAGCTGGAAAGGCGGAATCTGCTTGAAACCTGCTAAAATAGGAATTGATGCTGGAGGTTCTCTGCTGAAAATGGCTTTTGATGAACATGGTCAAATTCATTACAAAAGATATTCAATTGATGAACTGGATAGTTCTCTGAAATGGCTGAGGATGATTGCTGGTGATGCGCCAATTGCCCTGACAGGCGGGAAGGCTGAATACCTTAAAAATGAGTTTTTTCAAAATGCCCGGATTGTTCCTGAATTTGAGTCTAGCGGTATAGGTGCATCCTATTTGATGAAGCAAGATGGTTTATCTTATGAAAAATTTCTCTTAATAAGTATAGGCACAGGAACTTCGATTTGCCTGAACAGCGGCGGGAGAATCTCAAGGGTGTCCGGGAGCGGAATCGGCGGTGGCACATTGATGGGCCTGGGGAGATTGCTGACAGGTGAAAAAGATTTTTCCGCGTTTGTTTCGCTGGCAGGCAGCGGGAAAGCAGAGAATGCAGATTTAATGGTTAAAGATATATACGCACCATTCAATTCACCGATAGATGGCAGCCTGACTGCCAGCAATTTTGGGAAATTTAAAGATGATCATGTAAGCAAGGAAGACAAAGCTGCCAGTTTAACAAACATGATTGCAGAAACAATTGTGCTCCTAAGCACTCAGGCAGCAGTTCAGCACCGGATTGGCGATATTATTTATATAGGAAGCACGGTTCAGCATAATGAACCGTTAAAGCACCTTTTAAAGAAGTATACCGCCATGCTTGGCAAGAATCCTGTCTTTATTCAAAATGGGGCGTATTGTGGAGCTATAGGTGCGATGCTGTCTTTATAAAACCAGATGATTGAAAGATTCTTTTTTTCAGGATACAGTGGAAAAAGAATGCAAAAAGAAGCAGGTGGCAGATTTGATGAAAAGATACTTTACAATCGGTATGGCCGGCCATATCGATCATGGAAAAACTACATTGACAAAAGCATTAACAAATGTGGATACAGATAGGCTTAAAGAAGAAAAAGAAAGGCAAATATCCATAGAACTGGGATTTGCCCCTTTACATGAAGATGAGGAAATTCAAATTTCAGTAGTGGATGTACCGGGTCATGAGCGTTTTATCAGGCAAATGATTGCAGGTGTTGCAGGAATAGACTTAGTCATTCTGGCTGTCGCAGCAGATGAGGGTGTTATGCCGCAAACAAGAGAACATTTGGAAATTCTCGATTTTCTGGGGATCCGAAATGGCATTGTCGCCATAACAAAAATTGACCGTGTGGACGAAGAGTTCGCCAGCCTTGTTAAAGAGGAAATTCTTGAGGAACTGAAAGGCACTGTTTTTGAAGGTGTTCCATTTATTTTAACAGATAGCCTGTCAGGCAAAGGGATTGAAGAGTTAAAGGGTTTGATTATTCATACGCTGAAAGAACAGGACACACGGGATGCAAAAGGTGCATTCCGCCTTCCAATCGATCAGGTCTTTACGGTGAAAGGCCAGGGAACTGTAATCAGAGGCACTGTTTATGAAGGAAAAGTCGAAGAAGGACAGCTTCTGAAAATCATGCCAACTGGTATCGAGACCAGGGCACGCCAGCTGCAGGTACATCATCAGCCTGCAAAATCGGCATTTGCAGGGCAAAGGGCAGCCATTAACCTTTCGGGTGTTTCGAAGGAGGATATTGAGCGGGGCGAGGTCCTTGTATCGTCTGAGCATTTCAGCGTCACGAAAACCATTGATGTAGCTGTAAGGATGGTGGTAGATTTAGAGCATATCGTCAAACAGAGAATGCCGATCAAATGCCATATTGGTACAGCTGAGGTCATGGGTAAAATCGTCTTTTTTGACCGTAATGAATTATCCAATTCAGAAGGAGAAATTCTCTGCCAGCTGCGTTTAGAAGAGGAAGTCGTCGCCAAAAGGGGAGACAGGTTCATTTTAAGACGACCGAGTCCCCAGGAGACCATTGGCGGGGGCTGGGTGATTGATCCGAACGGTGAAAAATACCGGTTCGGCCAAAAAACCATTGAGGAATTAAGCAGGAAAAAAGAAGGGACACCGAACGATCGCATAAAAGCTGCGTTGTCAGAAAATAAGGTGCTTTCGCTTTCGGAGGTTACAGCAAAAACCTCGCTGGATGAATTGACGGTTAAGGAAATACTTCAAGAAGAAGATTTCCTGAGAATTAACAGTAAGGAATTCACTTTATTAGCCATCAAAGAGGCAATAGAAGAAGAAATAGCTGACCGCCTGAATGAGTTCCACCTGGAAAATCCAATGAAGCAAGGGGCCAATAAAGCAGAATTGCTGCAGGCAATGCAGAATAAATATCCTAAAATGCTGGTTGAATTTGTCTTAAATTCAGGGATTGAAAAAAGTGCATTTCAAAGAAAAGGACAGTTTTTACAGAATAATGGTTTTTATCCTCATGTACCGAAAAGCTGGCAAAAACGCACTGACAATCTTCTTGCTGAATTAAAAAAAGATGGCTATAAAGTAAAGCCTTTTGATGAGTATTATGCTTCCGCCGGGATTCCTGAGAATCTCAAAGGCGATTTAAAACGATATTTAGAAGACCAGGAAATCGTCGTACCGCTGGATGCACAAAACTATTGGCATGGTGATCATTTTAGAGAAGCGGTAGAAGAACTAAAAAAGAGCACAGATGCTGAATTTGAAGTGGGCCATGCAAAGGAAGTATTGGGTCTTTCCAGAAAGTATATGATTCCATTTCTTGAAAAGCTTGATTCTTTGGGTATTACTCGCAGAGCAGAAAATAAGAGAATATGGATTTAAAGAGTTTTCTTTAAATAGATCAGCTTAAGAATGCTGATCTATTTTTTGTTTAGAAAGAAAAAAGTTTAATTAGAATAATCTGAAATATGATGAAAAACGACCCGGTTTCTTCTGATAGTTTGGAAATTACCACCAATAAATGCAGGATAAATTTACTACAATTTAACCACTCGAGGCAATACTATGAAAATATGGTTGATTATGCCTATTAGCCCATTATTTTCAGATAGGATTTTACTAGAATTATTACTAATATTAGGTTGTCAAAGAAATTTAAGGAGTGTACAACTTGAAGAAACAACTACTTACAATGGCTGCGACAGCTGGTTTTTTGATTACACCGTTCAATGGAGAAGCAAGTGCTCATGAAAATAAATATATAGTTCAGTCTGGCGACACCTTATGGGGAATCTCCCGCTCTAACAATCTTTCAATTGAAGAGTTAAAGACATGGAATCATATATCAGGATCGATAATTTACAAAGGACAAGCTCTGACTCTGCTCGCACCGCACAGCCATGACGCTTCAACAGGCGGGTCTTCTAGCAGTACTGTCAGCTACACAGTGAAATCAGGCGATACTTTATGGGGAATTGCAAGAACACATGGCTTTTCCGTCAGTACACTAAAAAGTTTAAACGGAATCAGCAGTGACACGATATATCCAGGTCAAAAGCTAAAAGTAAAAGGTTCGGTTAACACTGCTGCACCTTCTGCTCCTGCAAGCACTGGATCTTATACCATCAAAAGAGGCGACACTCTTTCAGGTATTGCATCTCGCCATAACTTATCGGTTTCACAACTAAAGGCAATGAACAGCCTTTCTTCTGACTTGATTTATGCCGGCCAGACTCTAAAAGTAACTGGTACGGCATCAAGCAAGCCGGCAGAATCACAGGTAGCAGGGCAAACGACATCAAAGGTGAATGAACTAATCGATGAAGCAAAGAAATACATTGGTTCACCTTATGAATGGGCAGGAAGCACACCTGCCGGATTCGACTGCAGCGGCTACCTGAATTACGTATACGGTAAAGCAGGAATTTCTATTCCTCGTACTGTAGCATCCATTTGGAGCGCGACAAAACATGTAGCAGCACCAAAAGTGGGCGATTTGGTTTTCTTTGAAACATACAAGTCCGGCCCATCACATGCGGGAATTTATCTTGGCAATTACAAATTCATTCATGCCGGTTCATCACGCGGTGTAGAAATCAGCGATATGAATAATTCATATTGGAAGCCTCGTTATTTAGGGGCGAAAACGACTTTTTAATTAATTAAACTGCTCATGGAAAAGTACTCAACGCAATTAAGCTGCGTTGAGTACTTTTATTAATCTCTGCGATCATTGAAAGTCTTCGACAGTGCTTCTTTTGCATCTCCCCATTTTTCCTGTGCCTGTCCTTTTAATTTATCCATATTGCCTTCAGCTTCTTTGGATTCATTATTGGTCAGCTTCCCGTATTGCTTTTTAAATTCACCTTTTAATTGATCCGCATTGCCGTTTGTTTGATCTTTGTTCATAATTATTTCCTCCTCTGTTGACTTTCTATTTTGCATACCCAAAACCTATTTTCCAAAACAAATAAATAAATTTTTTCTTTCTGGCAAAGGGATTTATTTCGCTTATCCAGCTGTAAGGATTGACTTCCTATTGTAAATGATGGAATTCATTCTCTTATAAGGTGAAGTTTCGATAAAGTCTTGTTAAAATAAGAAGGATCTATCTGCGGAACCCTCAAAGAAAGGAAAATAAACCTTGCTTTTTAGACAATTAAGAAGACTTGTTGTTTTATTATTATTCATATCAACTATCGGACTTTTGTTCTATCAATATATTCATTTTATAGAAGAACCTGACTTAACAGAAGTTCCACCGCCAGCTGCTCTGCACCCTGCCGTTGCAGAAAAGAAAGAGGAACTTATTGCTCAGGCTGCTGACAAAGGCATTAACGTAGTCATCACCCAGGATTTCAGAAGTATAGAAGAACAGGATGCCCTATACGAAAAAGGGCGCTCAGTGGAGGGGAATATTGTTACGCATGCTAAAGGGGGAGAGTCTTACCATAATTTCGGTCTGGCGATTGATTTCGCCCTG
This sequence comes from Bacillus sp. NTK034, assembly GCF_017303275.1. Lineage (GTDB taxonomy): Bacteria > Bacillota > Bacilli > Bacillales > Cytobacillaceae > Cytobacillus. The sequence goes on from NZ_JAFKOJ010000001.1 coordinate 1,080,153, forward strand.
ATGTCGGTAGATGGCCAGGTTATCTGGGATATGCAGTATGACGGCAACGGCAACAGTAAGTCGGATTGGATGGAGGTCGTTGATATGGCAAAGGATCTTGGTTTTGAATGGGGCGGGGATTGGACACAATTCAAGGACTATCCTCATCTTCAAATGGACTTTGGGCTCTCCATCTGGGAACTGCAAAGAGGCAAGAGGCCGCCTGGAACTGAATGATAATACAAAGAACCTGCACTCATGGGTGCAGGTTCTTCTTTCTTTCTTTCTTTCTTTCTTTCTTAAAGTACCATTTCTGACTGTACATAGTGATAAAGCAGCTTAGCTGTATTTTCAATTGAATCCTTATGTGTACGCTCGAATGCATGGGAGGAATCAATCCCCGGTCCGATTAAGCCATGTACGATATCATGTCCGGCACGGATGGCTGCCGATGCATCAGATCCATAAAAAGGATAGATATCAAGCTTATACCCAATTCCGTTATCCTTGGCAAGTTGAACCAGACTCTTTCTTAGTTCATAGTGATAAGGACCGCTTGCATCCTTAACACAGATGGAAACTGTATACTCATCAGTCGATTGGCCATCGCCCATAGCCCCCATATCAACAGCCAGGTATTCCACAGTCTCCGGTGTGATATTGGAATTGCCGCCATAGCCGATTTCTTCATTATTTGAGATAAGGAAATGGGTCGTGTACGGCAGTTCAATGTTCTCAGACTTCAGCTGTTTAATCAGCTGAAGAAGGATTGCGACACTTGCCTTATCGTCCAGATGGCGTGATTTAATGAATCCTGCCGGTGTCGTCTGCACCCGCGGATCAAAGGAAACAAAGTCCCCAACTTCAATGCCCAGTGCACGGACATCCTCTGCATTATGAACTTTTTCATCAATGCGGACTTCCATGTTGTCCTGGTTTCTTTCAGCTTTCCCGGCATCTTTATATACATGAACAGAAGTTTGATGCATCAGGATGGTGCCGGTAAACTTATTGCCTGAAGATGTTTCGATTTCGCAATATTCGCCTTCAATGGAGTTATATTTGAATCCCCCAATCAGGTCAATCTTCAGGCGGCCGCTAGGCTTAATTTCTTTCACAATCGCTCCAAGGGTATCAACATGGGCAGTCAGCATCCGGTGACGAGTTTGGTCTTTACCGGGAATGGAAGCAATTAGCCCTCCTTTGCGGTTGCGATTTGTTTCAACATTAAGCTCATTCAAAAACTTTTCCACATATGTAATCACTTCATTTGTATTACCGGATGGGCTTGGAATAGAAACGATTTCTTTTAGTAAGTTAATGGTTTCTTTTGTATTTGGGTATGCCATTTAAAAATCTCCTCTCGAATTATTCGCGCGCAATTCTTATTATACTGTTATTTCTTGGGATAAGCATTCCCAAGAAATAAAAAACTGCCAGAACGGCAGTCGGTCACTTTATATTTCTTCTGAGAGCAAGCTTTTCCTTGTTCTTAAACGGTAAAATCTTCTAAAGTCTTTTACAAGTACCTTAACGACGGAATAGAACGGTATGGCAATGAGGATTCCGATAAAACCATAGATTGATCCTGCAGCCATTAAGATAATGATGACTGTAAGCGGATGGAGGTTAAGCCTTTTGCCCATCACATGAGGGGAAACGAGATTACTTTCAAGCAGCTGAACAGCGATAAGCACCAGTACTATTTTTAATACCATTCCGGGACCTTGCAGTAAACCGATGAAGATGGCAGGTATAATGCCAAGTACCGGACCAAGAAATGGCACGACAGTAAGGAACATCGCAAAAAATGCTAATATTAATGCATATTCCAAACCTATTATCTTATAACCCAAATACATTAACACACCATCTACGACTGCCACAATAAACTGGCCGCTAACATAGGAAAACAAGGTCTTATCAATATCTCCGAGAATTTTATTGCCTTCTTCCTCGTGTTTATCAGGCAGGTATTTTAACAGAAAAGGCCGTAGCTTGTGGTCATCCTTAAGGAAGTAGAAAAGAATAAAGGGCACCACAACCAAGACAGTGACAATGCTTGTAATGGTAGAGAAGACCTTCATCACGTTCTCGCCAGCGCCTGATAAAATGGTCTCTAAAAAGTTCAAGGCTTTGTTTTTGACTTGGTCATAAGAAAACATGCCCATATTGTTATTTTCAACCACTTTCTCCGTTTCATCCGATAAATCTTCCATCTTTGCCGGCAGGTTTTCGCTTAGTTCAGTAACCTGGCTGCCAATCAAATTGCCGATTGCATTAAATCCTAAATACCCTGCACCCATCACCAATGAAAAAATGACAATTATACTGGCTGTTTTGGGTAAAGACCTGGAAACCAGTCTAACCAGTGGCCTCAATATGTAGTAAAGAATACCGGCGATCAATACCGGAAAGAAAATGGTGGCAACCAAAGCTTTAATTGGCCATAGGAAGTAATCAATCTTACCAAGCAGAAAAATGATGATTAATACGGTAATAGTGCCTGCTGCATATTTAAAAAATGGTTTATTGATCCACATTCATATACCCCAACCTTATTATATGTATTTAGTAATCACCTTTCCTTTTTTCAAACAGTATTAAACACTGCCGTTTAAGAATCGATGTAAGAGGAATAGGTAAAACATTAAAAACACAATGGTGAAGGAGTATAAATATGCTGTTTATAAAAAATGTAACCATTAAGGAAGCAATGCTGTTTTTATTGTTTGCAGGAGTGATATTGGCTGCCAAATGGGCACTTAACTTACTCGTGAAAAAGAGAAAGGGCAAGTCAGTACAGAACGACCGGATTATGCAGGGAATTTCTTCACTCGTGAACTGGGCAGCTTTTTATGGAATTATCATTCTATTTTTGTTTTATTTTTCAAGGGAGAAATGGCTTTTTTATACCTTATTTACAGCAGGGGAGGTAGATGTGACACTATATTTAATAATTGTAGCGTTTTTGACAGTCTCTCTTGCAAATCGGATCGTAAAAGTATTCACCAAATATGTATTAACATCTGTTTATGAATTCTATGGTGTTGACAGGGGGCTCGGCTATTCATTCAACAGAATGATCTATTATACCGTCATGATTGCAGCGCTCGCCTTCAGCCTGACAACGGTTGGGCTTGATTTGACTGCAGCTGCTGCCATACTGGGTGTTCTCGGCATTGGTATAGGGTTTGGCATGCGCAATATTGCCGGTAACTTTATTTCAGGCATCATCATCCTTTTCGAACGGCCGATTGAAATTGGTGAAGTGATCGAGATCAATAATAAGATTGGTAAAATAGAAAGCATTCGTCTCAGATCCACTATCGTCCGCACAGCTAAAGAGGGAACCCTCATCGTCCCGAACCAATACTTCATCGAACAGATCATTAAGAACCGGACAGGCTCTGAAATGCTTGCACAGGTTCTAATCAGCGTTGCGTATGGCACTGATACAGATAAAGTTGAAAAGCTTCTTAGAGAAGCAGTAAACGTGGAAATGCCTAAAACAGAAGGGGTTTTAAATGCACCTGCACCAGATATCCGTTTTGTGGATTTCCGCAATAAGGCCATGGACTTTTTAATTGAAGTGCCTGTTGCAAACTTTGATGCCAAACAGAAATTTGAAAGCCGGCTAAGACATGTAATTGCAGAGCATTTTTTTAAAAATGGGATCGAACTTGCCTCAGCACAGCTGCTGTCTGGTGAATGACGGGTTCAGTTAAAAGGAGGCAAAACGAAAACACCAGCCGCTCAGGGCTGGTATTTCCTAGGTGTAAACTATTTCCCTAACAAAGCTTTCACGCCAAGATAAAGGATGGCAAGACCAAAGATGATCATAGCCAGACTTCCGACAATGGTGAAAAAGCTGGCAATGCCTGAAGTAATAACTGCAGTAACAGGTACCATTGTCATGCCGTAGCCAGCAAGCATACAAGCAAGATATAATAATGCCAATTGATACATTATATATCCCTCCCTTCCAATACTATGGTATGAAAAAGGAGGAATCTTGCTTGGTCTAATATCCCAAATCTTTCGAATAAGACAAAAACAGTTCTTTAGAATTATTTAGTGCTAATGATTCCTTTTTACTTCCTGAATAGCAATGAGTTTTAAAGCAGTTAATTCTTCCTCTGATAACCTTTCAGTTAAAAGGCTGTATATTTCATTCTGCTCTTCAGCAGTCAGTCCGCCTTTTAATTTAGAGACACTCTGCTGGATTTCCTTCATCGAAAAGCTCTCTGAAATCTTCTTCACAGCCTCTTCTTTTGTCTTGATCGGCAATGATGTCTCTTCAAAATCTATAGCTTTTAAATCATCCTGGCTGCTTCCAAGGAGGGCCTCGACATTTGGATCATTGGCAAGCATCTCCAGATCATTCTCAGTGATGCTGCCGGCAACTTCTGTCATTACTTTATTTGATATCAAATCCATTGAAGCAAAATAGATGAGGAATCCCAATAAAATAAAAGACCCTCCAGTTATTGTCCAAAAAATAATTTTTTTCAACTTTTTGGGCTGCTCAAAAAACGAACAGAACCGCTCACTCTCCTCCCATTTTTTATCTCTTTAAATTGTAAATGGTCTTTTCCTGATTTTGCAAATCTTTCTCACTAATAGAACGTATGTGCTATAATGGGGGAATAATAAAGCAAGGAGCCGTTTCAATGCCTAATAAGATAAAAATATCGGTTAGATCGTTAGTTGAATATGTTTATAAAAGCGGCAGCATTGAAACAGGCTTCCGTTCTGCAGTGGCGCTTTCAGAAGGAACCAGGATTCATCAGAGAATCCAAAAACTTTATGGGGAAGAAGATCAAAAAGAAGTGTACCTGCAAGCAGCCTTAACTTTCAATCACATCGACTTTCAGCTTGAGGGCAGGTGTGACGGGCTTTTCATCAGAAATGAAGAATGCATGATCGATGAAATTAAGTCTGTTTCCCTCCCGATAACTGAAATTGATGAATTTGCCTATCCTGTCCATTGGGCTCAGGCTAAATGCTATGCTTTCATGTATGCAAAAGATCATTATCTTTCAGAAATGACGGTTCAATTAACCTATGTACAGTCTAAAACAAATGAAGTCAAGAGATTTCAGCAAAGCTATTCTTTTCGTGAACTTGAAGAATTTATACTTTACCTTCTGGAATCCTATTTTCCTTACGCCGATTTGAGGATTCAGCATCAGCAGGAATTAATAAGGAGCGTAAAAGAACTGGCTTTTCCTTTTCCTGCATACCGAAATGGCCAGAGAAAATTTGCCGTGGCAGTATACAAAACCATTGCTGAAGGGAAAAACTTATTTGCCAACGCACCTACAGGCATTGGCAAAACTATTTCTACACTTTTTCCGGCATTAAAAGCTATTGGGGAAGGACATATAAATAGGATCATTTATGCTACAGCCAAAACCATTACCCGTCAGGCTGCTGAAGGGGCCATTGCCATGATGGAGGAAGATGGATTGAATCTAAAATCGGTCACAATCACGGCCAAGGAAAAAATTTGCTTTAAGGAAGAAACCAATTGTCAAAAAGACAGCTGTGAGTTTGCCAATGGATATTACGACAGAATAAACCATGCCGTTCTTGACCTCCTGAAGAATGAGAACATGATAACAAGAACGACCATTGAAAAATATGCTATGAGGCATAAAGTCTGTCCTTTTGAATTTTCATTGGATGCTGCATACTCCGCCGACGCCATTATTGGTGATTATAACTATATTTTCGATCCGAGGGTCTCACTTAAGAGATTCCTGGAAGAGGATAAAAAGAAAACGGCGCTCCTCATCGATGAAGCGCATAATCTTGTGGACCGTGGAAGGGAAATGTATTCAAGTTCCCTGGAGAAATCATCCTTTCTTCAATTGAGCAGGAGCTTTAAGGGGAAGGATGAAGGGATCCAAAAAAGCGCAAAACAGGTTAATGGGATTTTTATTGCATTAAAAAAGAAATGTGGTGAAAATCAGGAGATCGCAGAAAAAGATCCCCCTGAAGAACTTTTTGAAGTTCTTGAGGGATTTGTTCAATATGCGGAAAACTATCTGGGGCAAAATCGAAATAATTCAGATGAAGAATTGCTGGAAGTATTCTTTGCTGCCCAGAACTTCATCAGAATTGGGAAACTGTATGATGAAAGGTTTGTAACGTATATTCAAAAGCATAGAAATGACCTGATCATCAAGTTATTTTGCCTGGATCCATCGAATCTTCTGCACAAGGCCAGAAAAGGATATAAATCGGCTATCTTTTTTTCCGCTACCTTAATGCCTCTCAATTATTATTTGGACATGCTTGGCTTTCAAGAAGAAGATTTTATTGTATCCATTCCTTCACCATTCTCAAAAGATCAGGCAAAGGTATACATACAGCCGCTTTCCACAAGATATCGTGACCGTGAAGGATCAATAGGACCAATCGTCAGCACCATTAAGGACATGCTTAAGGATCAAAAGGGAAATTACCTGATTTTCTTTCCATCATATCAATATATGGAGAATGTTTATGGAAGGTTCCTCGATGAGGAAATGCCAATGCAAACAATCATTCAAAAGTCGGGAATGGATGAAGGAGAAAGGGAAAAGTTTCTGGAGGCATTCCAGCCAAATGCTTCTGGAACTCTGTTAGGATTTGCAGTCATGGGCGGGATTTTCTCAGAAGGGATTGATTTACAGGGGGATAAACTGAATGGTGTATTTGTGGTGGGTGTGGGTCTTCCCCAGATCTGCTTTGAACGCAATATTATGAAAGCTTATTTCCATCAGCAAGGAAAAAACGGCTATGATTATGCCTATACTTATCCTGGAATGAACAAAGTTCTTCAGGCAGGAGGCAGACTTATTCGTTCTGAAAACGATACAGGCATGATTGTCTTAATGGATGACAGGTATGTACAGGAAGAGTATCAGGCATTGCTGCCAGAAGAATGGAAGGGTTCTATTTTGTTTAAAAGTTAAAAATATCCTGCTCAGAAAGAGCAGGATGAGGGTGATCATTTGGTAATAAGCGGGCCTTTGGGTGCCTGCATTTTTTCAAGCGTTTTTTCAAAAATAGGGTAAAAGAATTGTACCACCAAACCAAGTGTTAATGTTACTACAATCGTGCCTACACCGATTGCACCTTTAAATAAAAACGCAAGAAGCAGGGCGAAGCTTTCGCTGATGATCCTTGAATTTCTTAAATTCAATCCAAATCTTGTGTGAATGGCTACCATCAATGTATCCATCGGACTTGCCGGAAATTTGGCCTGAAGATAGATGGCAACTCCCATTCCCATCGAAAGAATGCCAAAAAGTAAAATGAATGATTGACCTGCTAATGTTTGCGGCGAAAGGTCACCAAAAATAACGAGAAGCCAAAAGTCAATTAGTGCGCCAATTATTAATATGGAAATGGCTGCGAGGACTTCAGGCTTTTTTTTCATTAAAAAAGCATTTATAAAAATAAGAGCGATTCCATTAATAAAAACAAAGGTGCCAACTGTTAAGTTAAACATTTGAGATTCACCAACAGCCAGGGCATCCCAGGCAGAAGCTCCAAGGTTTGACCTGATAATTAAGGCTACACCCATTGTCAGGATCAGCATCCCAATAATAAAAAATACAAAACGTTCCTTCATGAAGACTCTCCAATCAACTATGTTTAATATTTAGCTTGACCCTATTTAAAATCAATACTCCCTCAGCACTGAAATTATGAAGGGAAAATCCATTTTATCATCAGATTGCGTGGGTTAACAGAAAATTATTATTAAAAGTTGTTGGATTTTGCAGGAAAAAGGCGAAAGATATTAGAAGGATATCAGTTTTCATTCATTTGAAACTGTGCTATATTATTTTACATTCATTCACCATTTATTAATGCTGGCTTTACATATTTTTTACATATAAAGACTTAGCCGCTGCTAAGTTTTTCGCATGTTTACAATTTAAGAGGTGAAACCACACTTATGGGAAAGTTATTTAAATCACCTAGGAATTTGGCGAAAACCAGCCTAGCTGTGTTCTTTCTGTCTGTTATCCTTTTATGGCTAAAAACTTATATAGCCTACCGAATCGAATTTAATTTAGGGATCAACAATGACATACAGCGATTTCTGCTGTTTTTGAATCCATTAAGCTCTACACTGGTATTTCTGGGATTTGCTTTGTTTTTCAAAGGAAAATGGCAATCAGGCATGCTTATTGGCTTGAATTTATTTTTATCCTTCCTGCTTTATGCAAATGTCGTTTATTATAGATTCTTTAACGACTTTATTACAGTTCCCGTACTAATGCAGGCAAAAGTAAATGGGGGGCAGCTGGGGGATAGTGCTCTTTCTTTAATGTCTCCATGGGATATTTTTTACTTTACAGATACTCTGCTGCTCCTTTTCCTGGCAGTAAGGAAATGGTACAAACCAGGAAAGAAAATTAGCAGAAAACCCGCATTGGCTGTTATCGCTGCAGGTATCATTGTATTCTTCATTAATCTTGAAATTGCTGAGAATGACCGGCCTGAACTGCTTACACGTTCCTTCGACCGCAATTATTTGGTGAAATACCTTGGAGCATACAATTTCACTGTATATGACATTGTGCAAAATGCGAAGTCTGCCAGCCAAAGGGCACTGGCGGATAGTAATGATGTAACTGAAGTGGAGAACTATGTGAAAGCCAAGTATGCACCTCCGAACCCTGAATACTTCGGAATAGCTAAGGGCATGAATGTTATTTACGTATCCATGGAATCTCTTCAGACTTTTATCATTGACTACAAGCTGAATGGAAAAGAAGTTACTCCATTCCTGAACTCACTTGCACATAGCGGCAAGACGTTTTATTTTGATAATATTGTGAATCAAACAGGACAGGGAAAGACTTCCGATGCCGAGTTCATTATGGATACATCGCTATATCCAATGTCACAGGGAGCGGTTTATGTAACAAAAGCGCAAAATACCTTCCATGGCACACCTGCTATTTTAAAGTCACTAGGCTATACTTCAGCAGCTTTCCATGGAAACTACAAGACATTCTGGAACCGTAACGAAATGTATAAAACCATGGGTTATGACAAGTTTTTTGATGCTGAGTATTACAATATGAGCAATGAAAATACTAAAAACTATGGGTTGAAGGATAAGCCGTTTTTCAAGGAATCCATGCCGATGCTGACCAGTCTGCCAGAGCCATTTTATACAAAATTCATCACTCTTTCTAATCACTTCCCCTTTAAAATGGATGAGTGGGATACTGATTTTCCTTCTGGCGAAACGGATAATGATGTGGTTAACCACTATTTCCAGTCGGCGAATTATATGGATCAGTCACTCCAGCAGTTCTTTAATGATTTAAAGGAGTCCGGGCTGTATGACCATACAGTCGTGGTTCTGTATGGCGATCACTATGGAATTTCGGAAAACCACAATGAAGCTATGGCGGAAGTGACCGGAAAAGAGGTTACGCCATTTGAATATGCCAAGCTTCAAAGAGTGCCAGTATTCATCCATGTACCAGGAGTGGATGGCGGCATTGTTCATCATGCTGGTGGACAGGTGGATGTGCGTCCGACTTTACTTCACCTGCTGGGCATTGATACAAGAAATCACCTCGAAATGGGGTCAGATCTATTATCAGATAAGCACCGTGAAGTAGTCCCGTTTCGAAACGGCAACTTCATTTCCCCGGAATATACACAGATTGAAGAGACCTGTTATTTTACTAAAACTGGCGAAATAGCTGAAGCTAATGCCTGTAAGCCGTTTTCCGATCAGGCGAAAAAAGAGCTTGAAATGTCAGACAGCATTGTTTACAAGGACCTTCTGCGCTTTTATAAGCCGGAAGGATTTATTCCGGTCAACCGGAATGATTACTCATATGTAAAAAAAGAGGTGCCATTTATAGAGGAAAGAAATGGGCCGGGTATGCAGAAGTAATATTTGGGAGCAGAGAGATAATTCTCTGCTCTCTTTTTTTGCATCCGCAATCTATGCAGAAAATATGCAGTTTACTAAAAAAATGCACGGGTAGAGTAACTTTGTAAAGAAATAAAAGGAAGGATGATAGAATGTATAGCCAATCTTTTGAAGAATGCATCCAGGCTTGTTTAGAATGCATGGAGGCATGTAATGTTTGCTTTGATGCATGCTTAGGTGAAGAGGATGTTAAAATGATGGCGGATTGTATCCGCCTGGACAGGGAGTGTGCTGATATCTGTGCATTTGCAGCTAAGGCGATGCAGTCAAACAGCCCTTTTGCCAGGCAAATTTGCGCCCTATGTGCAGAAATTTGTGAAGCATGTGGAAACGAGTGCAAAAAACACGATCATGGCCATTGTCAGCTCTGTGCTGAAGCATGCTTTAAGTGTGCGGAAGAATGCCGTAAAATGGCTGCTTAATTTAAGTTAATATACAGACATCCAGCAGGGTGTCTGTTTTCAATGCTTTTTATATTCAATACTTGGCTCAGAAATGTACATATTTTCTATTAGTAAAGGGAATTAATTAGACTTTTTATATACCTGTTCCATAATTTCTGCACAATTTATTGCCATACTAACTTCATGAAGAAAAGGAGGAATAGATATGCTGACAAGTAAAAAATTCGCCATCTGGTTTGTTTCTCTGGCTGCAGCTTTAACTTTAACTGCCTGCGGCGGAAATGATGAGAATGCCGGACAGGAAGGTACCAGCAATGAAGAGAGCACAACGAATAATGAAAGCAGCGGCCATTCTGGAGACCATTCAGGCATGGACCATTCAGGCTCCGGAGAAGTCCCTGAAGGAATAAAGGAAGCTGAAAACCCAAAATATGAAGTTGGAAGCAAGGTCTTTATAACAGAAGGACATATGGAAGGGATGGAGGGAGCTGAAGCCACAATTACAGGCGCCTATGATACAACCGTATATACGGTCTCTTATACACCAACCACTGGCGGTAAAAAAGTTGAAAATCATAAATGGGTAGTTCATGAAGAGATTGCTGAAGCAGGAGAGGAACCATTTAAAGAAGGAGACGAGGTAAAAATAAATGCAAGCCACATGGAGGGAATGGAAGGAGCAGCAGCTGTAATCGATTCAGTGCAGAAAACAACTGTCTATACAGTTGACTTTACTACAGCTGACGGGCAGGAAGTAAAAAACCACATGTGGGTAACAGAAAACGAGCTTTCTCCATCTGAATAATATAAAAAGTTAAGGAGTTTATCTGCCGAAGATAAGCTCCTTAACTTAATTTATAATTTTTGCATAAATAATAAACCAAAAAGGAAAAAGCAGCTAAAAGGAATATGGTAATTTGCAGCTCCAATTTTAATTTTAATGCATGTGAAACCGCAAAGGCTTCAATAAACAAAGCAGGTATTTTACCGATGGTGCTGGCAATGCCAAAGGGCAGAAGCCTCATCTTGCTGAATGCTGCTGCCAGCGTGACTGCACCTGATGGGACAAAAGGCAGGACTCTCAGCAAAACAACCATGAAATAGGCATCTGGTCCTTCTGTATTCTGGAGCTTAGTAAATAATTTGTTATTCTTAAGCTGAGGAAAAGAGGAGGTTAGCTTAGTGATTCCTTTACGATAAAGAATAAAACTTATAATTGCTCCAGCAGCTTCTCCGATGATCAATAGGACTAGGCCCATTTTTAAATCAAAAGCGGCAACTGTTCCAGCAGTAATAAAGGCACTTGGGAGGAATCCCGTTATAGATGCAGCAATGTTCATGGATATGCTAAATATGGCTGCCAATATCGGTTCATCTGAAAACCATTTGATGATATCAGAAAACATCCATTAATCCTTTCCGGCCCATTTATAGCCCATACCCCAGACAGTCGTCAGATACTCATCTGCAGGAAACCCGGCTTTTCTTAATTTTTCCCGTAAATTTCTTACATGCGAATCGATGGTTCGGTCTTCGATTGACACTCCATAGCCCCATACAGAGCCTATTAAATGCTCACGTGAAAAAACTCTGTTCAGGTTTGAGAGGAATAGGCTTAACATGGAAAACTCTTTGGGAGTCAAAAGGATTTCCTTATTTTTATAGGATAGCTCAAAAGAATCTTCTTTAAGTTCCAGCCCTTTGAAAGTTTTGGTTTTTCCATCTTTTTTGCTTCTTCTCAGAACTGCTTCAATCCTAGCAGATAATTCTTCTTCATCGAATGGCTTTAAAATATAATCATCTGCTCCGATGTTCAATCCTTTTACAATGTCCGGCTTTTCGCTTTTGGCAGTAAGCATGATGATGGGAATATCCCAATACTTTTTTACCTCCTCGCATACCTTCCATCCATCCATTTCAGGCATCATAACATCCAAAAGGATGAGATCTGCAGAATGGGTTTCCAAGTAAATCAACGCATCTGAACCTGAAGCCAATTTAATGCAATTGTAGCCGCGTGGTGTTAAGTATAAAGAAATTAGATCAAGCATTCTAGTCTCGTCGTCAACCAAAAGTATTGTTTTCACATTCCGTTTCTCCCTTAAAAACAATTTCGAATTCAGTTCCGTCACCTTTTCTGCTGCAGACCGATATAGTCCCTCCATGGGCATGGACAAGTTCCTTAACAATGGCGAGTCCGAGACCTGTCCCTCCAAGAGCTCTAGCACGTGATTTATCCACTCGGTAAAACCGATTAAAGATAAAGGGCAGTTCCTCTTCAGAGATCCCTCTTCCGGTATCATTTATTCTGATGGTGACATGTTTTTTGGTCCTGCTTATATTAATTGTTGTTTTATCTCCAGCTGAAGAATACTTAATGGCGTTATCCAGAAGATTAAAGATGATCTGTTCCAGCCTTGATGCATCCGCTGATATAGTGATTGATTCACGGCAAATAACAGACAGCAGCATGCCTTTTTCGGTGAAAGCCGGTGAGAATTTTGTTTCAATTTTTTTCATGAAATCCTTCAGATCAATAGGACTTTTTTTTATGTCAAAGGTATTTTTATCGATCTTAGCCAGATCGAAAAGATTTTTAACCATATCTGAAAGCCGGTTGGTTTCCTCCAGGATAATTGATAAATACTGATTTCTTTCTTCCGGGCTCAGGTTCCGCTTCTGAACGATATCCGCATACCCCTTTATATAAGTGAGAGGAGTGCGAAGTTCATGCGATATGCTGGACAAAAATTCATTGCGTTCTTCTCTAAGATAATTCAGGTCACCCGCCAATAACTGAATGGACCGTGCTAAATCCCCAAGTTCATCGTTACCGGTTTTAGGAAGGGAAACTGAAAAATCACCGCTGCTTATTTGTGAGGTGGCTTCCTTCATTTTAATCAGTGGTTTTGCCAGTGCCTTTGATAAAAAGATGATGATAGTAATGGTAAAAATGACGGCAATGAACCCGGCGATTAAAAATTGTTCATTTAAGCGTGAAATTAACGACTGAATCCAGGCTGTATCCTGAAACATATATACATGGCCTATCAGCACTCCATCCTTTTCAATAGGGCTGACTGTTGAAATATAATCTTCTTCTTTCCAATTGTCCTCGATGGTCTTGCCTTCCCTTATAGAAGATGTAAGCGGCCTTTCTATGTACCTTTGGATCAAACTGCTATGAACAGAAGCACCAAGGATCTCTTTATTCGAATTTGTAATGACTACATCTGTATTTGCTTCGGATTCCATCAGAGCCACATGGGAAATCGTATTTTCATCAAAATGCTTTTCGAGTATAGCACGGTGTGAATTGCCGCGTGTCTGCAGAGCTATAAGCTCTTCCTCCACACGTGATTCAACAAGGGTACTATGTAAAAAGAAGAACATAATTGTTTCTAGCCCAAAAAGGATCAGAAAGAACAGCAGGCCCAGCTTCATGGAAAGTTTATTCAAAGATCTCACTCATTTCAAATCAATTACTTCTATTATAGTCGAAATGTTTGAAGAAACTATGCAGAAGAGGTATATGTTTTAATAGGACTGTAGAAGGTAAAATAGAATAATGATTTATCATAATGAAAAAAGCAAGTAACAGTCATACAGGAGGTTTTTTTTATGAGTGAATGCAAATTGGATCACCCACCGGAAGATGTGCAAAATAAGTTTGAACAGCAAAAAGAATTTCTGCCGGACGATATGAGTTCTTTGTTTCAATCTTTTTTTCAGGAGGAACATACACAGGATATTTTAAATGAGGTATTTCATTTGCTGAAAAAATTTGATCTTGCTTCCGAGGAGGAACAAACCGAGAGAGTCAACAGGCTTTATCTTGTATTAAAAAATGTATAATATTATAATATTGAGTTGCCGCATCTGATTAATTGTTGCGGCAATTTTTTATGTATCTTACAATTTTTTTGTAGCTATTAAAATTTTATTTTAACAATGTATGTATTTATGTTAATATGAAATTATAGAGAAATATAGAGTAGTATAATAATGAAAGCGATTACACAAAAGGGAGTGACAAAGTTGAAGGAATGCCATAGACCTGTTTTTGACTTGGCGATCCGGACCGCAGATATGCTAGTTCGAATGTTTGGTTCCCGCTGTGAAGTGGCAGTGCACGATTTCAGCGACTTAAAAAAATCGCTTATTCATATTGCAGGAGATATAACGGACAGGAAAATCGGCTCACCCATCACAGATCTTGTATTGAATGAATTAGCCAAACATAAAAACGAAGTTAATGATATAGCCAATTATAAAACACAATCCAAAAAAGGAAATGTCATGAAATCATCCACGATTTTTCTCCGTGATGATGAAAATAAAGTAATTGGTGCATTGTGCCTTAATTATGATATTAGCCTGCTCATGCAATTTGGAGGAGAAATTGAAGAGTTTATCAGCTTTGATGAACATTCCTCTAAATCGGAGACCTTTTTTAATTCCGTCCAGGATGTTATTCACGAGATGGTGGATCAAGTACTTCAAGGCTTTAGGAAGGCACCTTCATTGATGACGCTCGAAGAAAAAGTTGAATGTGTCCGCCAGCTTGAAGATAAAGGGACATTCCTCATTAAAGGGGCAACTGATTATGTTGCATCTGTGCTTGGGGTTTCCAAATTCACCATTTATAATTACCTGCAGAAAATCAGAACGATTAATGAGCTCCAGCCGGAAGCTGTGGAGCATAAATAAAGACACGTTTTTAATTTTGAGGAAAAGCTAGCTGCTGTAATTTTTATTGCAGCTATCTGAATTTAAAGACCTTAACAGTAAAGGGGCATAAAAAATGAAATACAGATCTGCATTTGATATTATTGGACCGGTTATGATCGGACCTTCAAGTTCACATACAGCCGGAGCTGCACGTATTGGGCGTGTTGCCCGGACTCTTTTTGGAAAACAGCCGTCCAAAGCCGAGATTTCTTTATATGGTTCTTTTGCAAAAACCTATAAAGGACATGGTACGGATGTTGCCATTGTAGGCGGAATCCTCGACTTTGATACTTTTGACGAGCGAATTCCTTCTGCCCTTCAATTAGCTGAAGAAGCAGGGATTGAAGTCATTTTTACAGTTGAAGATACCGTTACAGACCATCCTAATACTGTAAGAGTCAAGCTTACCGAAGGAGATCGTGACATTGAACTTGTAGGAATATCCATCGGCGGCGGCACGATTGAAATAACCGAGCTGAACTCCTTTGAGCTTAAGTTATCTGGTGAACATCCTGCCATTTTAGTTGTTCATAACGATCAGTTTGGAGTTATCTCCGCTGTTACGAATATTTTATCAAAGCACCAGATAAATATTGGACATATGGAAGTTTCACGCAAGGAAAAAGGAAAAATGGCAATTATGGTCATTGAAGTGGATCAGAAGATCGGCCATGATGTGATGACAGAGCTTGAAGGGCTACCGAATATCACGCAAATCATCAGAATGGTTGACTAATAGTTAGCTGGTCATCAGGAGGGAAAGTCTAATGTTGTTTAGAAATGTTGCTGAGCTTGTTGAGCTCGCTGAAAATAAAGGTGTAAAAATTGCTGAAGTCATGATTCAGCAGGAGATAGAAGTAACTGGTTTAACTCGTGAAGAAATTATCGCTAAAATGGACCGCAATCTGACTGTCATGGAACAGGCTGTTGAGAGGGGACTTAAAGGTGTCACTTCTGTTACAGGTCTGACTGGCGGTGATGCAGTCCTTCTGCAAAAGTACATTCAGAGCGGAAAGGCTTTATCAGGAAATATTCTATTGGATGCTGTCAGCAAAGCAGTTGCAACCAATGAAGTGAATGCGGCAATGGGTATAATCTGTGCCACCCCTACAGCAGGTTCGGCTGGCGTGGTGCCAGGTACACTGTTCGCTGTAAAAGAAGTTCTAAATCCAACACGAATGGAAATGATAGAATTTCTGTTTACTTCAGCGGCATTTGGCTTTGTGGTGGCAAACAACGCCTCCATATCCGGTGCAGCAGGAGGATGTCAGGCTGAGGTAGGATCTGCAAGCGGCATGGCTGCAGCATCCATTGTAGAAATGGCAGGCGGGACACCAAAACAGGCTGCTGAAGCAATGGCAATAACACTTAAAAACATGCTGGGCCTTGTGTGTGATCCAGTTGCAGGACTAGTAGAAGTCCCGTGCGTAAAACGAAATGCCATGGGTGCTTCCAACGCCATGACAGCAGCAGACATGGCCCTCGCCGGAATTACAAGCAGAATTCCATGTGATGAAGTCATCAACGCCATGTTCCTTATCGGGCAATCCATGCCTTCAGCACTCAGGGAAACAGCTGAGGGAGGACTGGCTGCAACGCCAACCGGAAGAAGACTGCAGGAAGAGATTTTTGGGAAAAAACAGTAAATTTAAATTGGCTGTTTTGTAAGATTGTTCCTATCTAACTTTCAACTAAGTTTAACAATTTGAGTTGATTGGAGCGGAGGGTACTTGACTCCTGCGGGAGGAGAGGGAGTGAGAGACCCCACAGGCATAGCCGAGGAGGCTCTCATTCCTCCCCGCGGAAAGCAAGTGCCCGCAGCGGAAATCAACGGCCGGGTTCATAAGCAAACAAAATTTGAGAAAAGAGCTTATGTTTAACACCAGTTCTTTAGTGAATTGGTGTTTATATCTGTATAGAAAAAAGTTATGCTTATTTAGGATAAATGTAAAAAGAGGAGAGAAAAAAGAGTTTGAAAGTTATAAGAGGGGCTATTATCACTATTGTTATTGTGTTTATGTTGTTACTGGGAATTGCAGTTCCTGCCGCACTTATTGGGTTAGCTGTCTTTTTAATTGGATTATATTTGAATAATCAGTACCGGAAATATAAGATAAATTTTAAAAAATCTGGCTGGATTATGGCTGCTGGCTTTGTTTTATCCATTTTTTTAGCAACTGCAGATTCTAATGCAACAGAAACAGGAAGTGAGCCTGAGAAAGAACAAATAATGACAGATCAGGATGAAGCAGATAAGAAGGCTGAAGAAGAGAAGCTTGCTGAAGAGAAGGCTAAAGAAGAGGAAGCCAAGATGCAGGCAGAGGAACAGGAAAGGCTGGAAGAAGAACAGGAAGAAAAACAGAAACAAGAAGAGGCTGAAAAGCAAAAACAGGTACAGGATCAAAATCAGGCTGCAGAGAGCTTAGGCCTCGAACTAGTTACTGTCGGCAGAGTAGTAGATGGTGACACAATAGAAACATCAGACGGGAGGAAGGTCCGCCTGATTGGAGTGAACACTCCCGAATCAACAACAAGAGTAGAAGAATACGGAATAGAAGCAAGTCAATTTACCGCATCTGAGCTGACTGGCAAGAAAATCTGGATGCAAAAGGATGTCTCAGACACAGACCGGTATGGCCGCCTGCTGAGAATCATTTGGGTAGACATCCCCACTGATGATATGGACGAAAATGAAATACGTGAAAAAATGTTCAATGCCCATTTGGTTCTGAATGGTTATGCCGAGCCATCCACCTACAATCCGGATGTGAAATACAGTGACTACTTCAGAAAATTCGGCAGGGAAGCAAGAGAAGCCACTAAAGGATTATGGGCTCTCGGGGATGAGGGAACAACTAAAGGAGACCTGGATTCTGCAGCAGCAAGCGGTTCCTCTTCAGGTTCAGGAAATGCCGGCGGCAGCGGGTCGAATGACAGCAGTGGTACAGCCGCCAATTCGTCATCCGCAGAAGGCAGCACTGAGTCCTACCAAAACTGTACAGAGTTAAGAAAGGTTTATCCAAATGGTGTGCCGTCTACACATCCTGCCTATGACTCAAAACATGATAGAGACAAGGACAACTTTGCTTGCGAACGATGACATAAGGGCCGGCTCCAGATACAGAGCCGGCTTCTACCTTGTAAAGACCATTTAATAAAATAAAAGAACACTGGCTTACTCTGCCAGTGTTCTATGATGTTCTTTTATGATGGTCATTCAATTTAATAAGGGAACCTCTTTTAATCCAATAATGAAAATTATCGGCCGGGAAAACCCCGCGTCCATTTGATCTGTCCATCTGGATGACAACACTGTTTGGAGTCACCTCCAGAATTCTAAGAGTTTCGGAACGGTAAAGATTCGGCGCGAAAGTACTTTTGATTTCAAATTGCATATCCTTATCAAGGTTCAATGATGACACCTCCTAATTAGTTAATTATGTTTAATGTCCCCATTCTTTGTTTTTCTATCCAATTATTGGCCAGTATATTTTTGTTTATTAACTTAATAGAGAAATTGCATCTTTAGAATTTTTTTAATAAACTGTATAATTCAATGGGGAACTATGAATTTTAACAAGCAGGTGAAGTGTGTTGAAGGAAAAAATTAAAGTTGGATTAATAGGAATGGGTGCTGTAGGGGAAAGGATACTGCGTCAATTTCGGCAGCATGAGGAGTTTGAGATTGCAGCGCTTTGTGATCGAAATGCCGAACGCTTAGATAAATTTAAGGCTGTGCTGACAGATGCAGCATTACATACCAATCATTTGGAACTGCTTCAGGATGAAACCATCAAAATCATCTATTTAGGTGTTCCGCCAAAATTTCATTATTCAATTAGCATGGATATTATAAAGAGCGGCAAGCATCTTCTTTGTGAAAAACCTCTGGCCAATTCCATTGAAGAGGCGAAGGATATGTATGAAGCTGCCGAAAATGCAGGAATCATCCATGCCATGAATTTTCCGATGGCATACAGCCCGTCCTTTAAAGTGTTTAGGGAAAAGATACAGAATGGTGAACTGGGTGAGATTAAGAAGGTAGAACTGCACCTGCAATTTACACACTGGCCGCGTGAATGGCAAAAGAACGATTGGATTTCCAGCAGGGAACAAGGGGGCTTTATCCGGGAAGTATCTCCTCACTTTATTCATATGATTCAGGATACCTTCGGAGAGCTGCTCCATGTCCGATCTTTTGTGGAATACCCGGATGATGAACGTATATGTGAAACCAGCTTTACCACATCATTAAAGCTTCCTGGCGGTATTCCTGTTCTATTTAACGGAATTGCGGGAATTGGGCAAAAAGAACATCTGTCTTTTAAAGTTTTTGGTGATAAGGGTACTTTAGATATGCAGAATTGGAGTGTTCTTGTACAGAGTACGTCAGAAAACAGCGGAGAAATTTTAACGCTTGATGAGCCGGTATACAGTCTGCCTTCAGAACTCTTCAAAGCAATAAGAGGAGAACGTGCATTATTGGTTTCCTTTAAAGAAGGGTATCAGGTGCAGAAGGTGCTGGAAAAAATCCTATTAAGCTAATTAGAGGCACATTTGTGTCTCTTTTAAATTATCAATACCCAGGCCAATCCCATGCATCTTCTTATGAAACAATACTCGAAAAAATCAGGTGTTTTAATGTATAATAATCAGGTGAGAGTTCTTCCAAAGAAAGAAGACTCTATTTCTAATCATAAATTTCATAGATCCAAAGTTGAAAGAGAGTGGGACATATGGGCCGTAAATGGAACAATATTAAAGAAAAGAAAGCATCCAAAGATGCAAATACGAGCCGTGTATATTCCAAGTTTGCACTTGAAATATACGTGGTTGCCAAGCAAGGTGAGCCTGATCCTGAAGCAAATCAGGCTTTAAAATTTGTGCTCGAACGCGCAAAAACATATAATGTGCCAAGAAATATCATTGATCGTGCAATTGAAAAAGCAAAAGGCGGAGCGGAAGAAAACTATGATGAGCTTCGCTACGAAGGATTCGGGCCTAGCGGATCCATGATTATAGTCGATGCATTAACTAATAACGTAAATCGCACAGCCTCAAATGTACGTGCTGCATTCGGTAAAAATGGCGGGAATATGGGTGTGAGCGGATCTGTTTCCTATATGTTCGACTCAACCGCTGTGATCGGCATTGAAGGCAAATCGGAGGAAGAAGTGCTGGAAATCCTGATGGAAGCAGACGTAGATGCACGTGATATCCTGGAAGAAGATGATACGGTAATCGTATATGCAGAACCTGATCAGTTTCATGCAGTTCAGGAAGCATTCAAGTCAGCGGGCATCAATGAGTTTGCTGTTGCTGAATTAACAATGCTCCCACAAAATGAAGTCACCCTTGATGCTGATGCACAGGCGCAATTTGAAAAGCTGATTGACGCCCTTGAAGACCTGGAAGATGTCCAGCGTGTTTATCACAATGCAGACCTGGGTGAATAACTGAGAAAAGGAGTCCACTTAATTGATGGACTCTTTTTTTGTAAAATAATTTTATTATGTAAACTATTTATGTTACCAGATTTATCATTTGGAAGAAAAGGAATTTTAGATATTCAAATTGAATTTACTCTCATTTGAAAAACCGCTGAATTAAATGTGGCTTTATGGTGATATCAGCCGATATCTGTCGAATAGCATTTTGCTATCAAGTGCTACCTCCTCGCAAAATGTAATCATTGGCCTTAACTTTCGTCTTAAGATATATTGACTAAATGGAAAATAACTGCAATATAAATTTCTGCGTTTAAACTTTGTATGCACGGGAACATGAATGGTGAAAGGAGAGTTTAGCACACATGAATACGTTTAAGGTTATTTATACTTTTGAAAAAGGTGTTACCGTAACAGAAGAAGTTGAAGCAGAGAATAAATCTGAAGTAATTGGAAGCATTAAAGACCTGGAAGGATTTGTAGAACTAACATGCTCTGAAGGTCACTATCATCGATTTGATTTTGCAGATGTAAAGTTAGTCACAATTACAGAATAAAAGGAAGGCCAAAAATGGCCTCCCTCTAAAACCCGCTGGTTAGCGGGTTTTTATTTTCTTACAAGATCTCCAACAAGGATATACCTCTGCGGTGCATCGCCAATAAAGTCAAAAGGATAGCAGGTTGTGACAGTAAGGGTTGCTCTTTGCTTAGGTACAATTACGGTTCTGTCGTCTGCATCGACGATTCTTATTTTACGAACTTTATAGGTGAATTCTCCAGCAGAAGTGTTCACGACAAGGAAATCGCCAATCTTTACTTCTCCAAGTTTGCGAAAGACCGTATCCCGGTGGCCGGAAAGGACTGAATTGTCTTCTTCTCCTGGAAGGACGCTGCCTGCATAATGGCCAACTCCCTTTTCTAACTCATCTTCATCCGTACCATGGAAGATTGGAAGATGGGCCGATATATTAGGTATTGATAGAACGCCCATTTCTTCTCCCTTTTTAGGACGGACAGTATATAGGCTATGCTGTTCCTTTTTTTGTTCAGTCTTTACATCTGTACTACCAGTGCTGGAGGGGTCTATATGGGCTGAAGTTTTTTGACTATGCAAATATGGCAAGAGATTTGAAGCTGCAATCCAAATTCCGCCCAAAATAAAAGTTAGTCCAATTGCTCCTTTTAATGTGAGTTTCCTTTTCACGCAGCTTTCACTTTCCGCCTGTGTAAAATGGCAAATCCTAAAAGGATCAGACCAATGCCTGCAAATACTCCTTCAATATAATTGCCTGCTGTGTTTGGCAGTTTTCCGCCTTTTACAGTTTTTGCGTGTTTGGAATCTGGTTTCACTTTAGCAGGCTCCTGTTTTTTGATTACAGTTTCCGCCTGATTCAAATCTGTCACTGTGTCTTCAATGAGCTCTGAACTGAACATCTCTGCTGTAATAATCATATCTGCCAGGAACTTGCCTTGAGTATTATAAAGTTCAATAAGCAGGTCATAGCCATTTGTCTCTTCCAAAGCCACCATTTCATCTGTTGTTAAATGGATTTTTTCGCCATCTTTTACAAGATAAAACTCGGCATCAAGCTGGAACAGATCCATCATTTCCTGCATAATGCTGATAAGTTCAGCTATTTCTGCTTCTGTTAAATCCCCGGCACTGTCAAACTCATCAAAGGCCATTAAACGGCTTTCAAGGTCCATCATTTTATCAAGCAATTCGGGATTCTCGAAATCCAATGTCATAAAATGTGCAAATAATGCTTCAAGTTCTTCATCTGTCAGATCTATATCTGCGAATATTTGGTTTATTTCGTCTTCACCAGGCAATTCATCTCCACCCAGATAAATGGAAACCATGATATCAAGGTCCTCAATATATTCATAGTTTTCAAGGGAGTCATCGTTTTCCTCAAGCAGGGAGATGAGCTCCTCTTTTGTAAGTCCATAATCATTTAATAGCTGCTGAAGTGTTTCATCGTTAATTTCAGTGCCTGTATAGGTTAAAAAAGAAACGGTAGAATCTAAAGCATCAATATATCGGAAAACATCCCGAACATCGTCAGTCGTTTCCATTTCTCCATTCTCCGCAAGCAGTGCAATTAACTCTTCCTCATTTTCAAAATCATAGTCAGCTAATAGCTGCTGCAGGTTTTCTTCAGTAATAGGCTCACCCAGATATTCAATCAATTCCTCCATTGTATCGAAATCTTCGATATTCATATCCCAAAAATATTCCAGATGGTCATTTAATCCTTCTTCAGACCAATTTGTTTCCTTCAGGAATTCAGCCACTTCATCATCGCTTGGTGCTGCAAGGCTGACAGCCGGAAACAAGCTCAACAATAGGATGGATGCAATAACAATACTTAGTCTTCTCAATGATATTTCCTCCATATAAGATAATAAATTCTAGAATAATATAATGGAAAAAATATTTTTCGGATAGAATTGTTATTTGAAAATTTATTAGATATAATATTTGGATTTTTTTGCAGCAGAAAGAGAGTGGGGAAATGCTGATTTATCAAGGGATAAAATATTAAGCTGAGAAGATTCGGTTAAAAAGAGCGTGGATAATTCCTTATTAATCCATTTTTTCCTCTAATTAAATAATTATTATATACCATACATGTGAAGTAAAAAATGCCAAATCAGGTATTGATTAATTATTTCAAAATGTGTAAAATTACACTAATCGAATCAAGCGAATATATAAATGAGGTGAATCCCTTGAACCCCGAAACAGAAAAATATCATCAAAATATATTTCAATTTGAACTCACGAAGTTGAAAGAGAAAGACTATATTTCAGCAGAACATTATGAAATCACCTTGAGCGCCCACCAACTGTACTATCAGGACCTGGAAGAGCTGAAGCAAGTGCAGGTTAAGGCAGCAAAAGCTGCAGAAGAAATCAGGCAAATGCCAGTTCAACAGGCAAAAAAACCTGCGAAAAAGAAATTATCTCTGGAAGAAGTCCGTGAAAGAAACATTTCCTGGCTGCTGAATGTTGGAGTCATCCTGCTCCTTATCGGCGGGTTATTTGTTGCCACGAGTAACTGGGATACCATGTCTAATTTTATGAAAAGTGCATCCATTGCAGTGGTTTCGCTTCTTTTCTATTGTTTTGCTTTTATTTCCGGAAAAGTATTAAAAATTGAAAGAACATCGTTTGCTTTCATAGTTCTTGGGAGTTTATTTTTGCCTATATTTATTTTGTCTATCGGCTGGTTTGAATTGCTCGGCCCTTATCTTTCCTTTTATGGGGAAGGACGCTATATACTCGGAGCGGCTGGCAGTTTACTGGTCGTTCCAGTATACAGTATATTTGCACAGAAGCTGGGTTCACGTCTTTTTGTATGGTTTGCTTATATTGCCCTGTCTGCCGGGGCTGGTTATACCCTGGCAGCATTGAAGCTTGAAAATGACAGTTTCTTTCTTGGATTCATGATTTTCAATGCTCTGCTGTCAGCAGCTTATCACCGCCTGAAAAAACAGGCTTCCCTTAAACTGTTTTCGGGAGAATTGATTTACTTTGCTCAAATCAATTTAGTGATCTCTACATTATTAATGCTTTTATTTTTTAATAGCCACGTTTTATATAGTGTGAATATTATGATAACGGCAGCTGTTTACTTATCAATGGTGTATGTAACAGGCAGGAAGGAGTTTCATTTCGTTTTCAGTTTACTGATTGTCTATGGTGCCTATCAGCTGATTGAAAATACAATTTTAAATTCGGCAGGACCTGTTTTATTTGCACTTGTAGGGATTGGTTTTCTGTTTGTTCCTAGAGTTATGGATAAGCACTATTCCTGGGATAAGGTATTTTGACTGACCAGTGCAGCGGTTTCCATACTTGCTTTTCTCTATATTTCAGTTGAAGGTATCCTGTTAATGGCCAGCGAACCCTCTGCAGCACTGCTGCTGGCTTACATTATTCTTGCCGTGCAGTTTATATATTTGGCAAATGTTATGGGAAACGGGCTATTTGCTTACCTGGCACCCGTGTTTTTAGCCTCTGCTCTATTTGAAACAGTATTAATGCTGGATAAAGCCGCCCCGTTCAATAATCTATCTTTCCCTGTTTTCTTTATTGGCTTTGTGCTTTTTATAAGTCTCGGGTATTTGCTAAAGTACCCGCTCTTAAAAGTGGTGGAATCAAGCTCACGGGATGTGGCTGTTAGTATTATGTTATTTTCAGTTGTGACTGCAGCAGGATTTCTTGATTGGCTTGCTGCTGGCTCCATGCTATTAATCTTTAGCTTTGTCATGTACCTCATGAATAAGGCTGAAAATAGGATATTTTATTTAGAAGCGATTCCCTGGGCCATCCCTTTGTCAATCGGGTTTGCCTTTATGTTTTATGGTGAACATCTGCGAAGCTGCTCAAGCTTTTATCAGAATCAGTTAGGTATGGCCATGAATACCATAATGGCAAGTATTGCCCTGCTTATACTTTATGGCGTTCTGTCTAAGAAAGGGCACAAAAATCAAGCCGGAAACGTGTTTTTAATCTCATTGGGATTTTATACAATCTCACTATTTACAGCAGCTGCTTTGTCAATCAATGAAGTCTGGATGAGACCGGCAGTATTTATTGGGGGCATTATTATGTATCTTGCCTTGTATCGATTCCATAAACAAAGCTGGATTCCGTTTGTATCTGGAGCGATTTCACTTTTTGCTTATTTTATGATCTTGATTGGTTTGCCATTTAACTTTACATTTTTTAATTGGGTGCAATTTCCGCTGGGGGCATGGATCCTGCTTTGTGCGGCTTTCTATATTTCTAATAAGGACCTTGTCCTAGCCAGAGGGTTCAGCTGGATTGGCCATATTTACATGCCGTTTGCCATGATCCTGACATTTTTTATCTATAGGGAAAATAGTATTTGGCCCTTCCTGGTCACCCTTGCGGTCTATTGGGTCAGTTTCAGGTTATCTGTTAAAGAGTGGAAGGTAAAGATATTCCTTTACAGCTCATTCTTAACTTTATTCATGGTAATCTTGACGGGAATGGATCATATATTGGAAGAGAACTTCAGTGAGTATGCCGTTCTTTTAGTCAGCTGTGCCGTATTCTTATTCTGGCTAACCGGAAAAACTCAAGATAAAATGAGAAGTGTTTACTTTCTCATACCCTGGTCTGTGATTGGGATCCTGGCATTTTTAACTTCATATCCCTTTGGTTATGTGCCGTTTTTCGTTTCTATTATCTATTCTGCAGGATTGATCGTATATTTGCATAGAACTAAACTTGATATATTGGCTGCTGTTCCATTGGTATTACTATATGCGGCAGTACTCAAATTCCTGTTCATAAACGGAATCGCTCCAGATATGAAAATTCTGGTTGTGGCTGGTTTCGGCCTGGCATCGGCAATAATCGGCAAAATGGTATATGCCAAAATTTTAATGAATAAAAACGCTGATAGCTACACTATAATCTCGCTGTTATTTTTCCTTGCCGCCTATCTTTTTCCGGCAGTTTCCCTATGGGCGGAAGTTCTCCCTGGACTCCTGATCAGCACACTTTTATTTTTACAGAGGGGCAGAATGGCATCAAAATACTTATGGCTGCCTGGATTGCTGTCGGGAGCAGTATTGCTCGAGCCTTATTATAGTTTATTAAAGAATATTGAGCTGTCTGACCTTTTCATAAGGGAGGCATACGTGCTTCCATGGATCATCCTGATTATTTTTGTCCGAAAAGTGCTGAAAGGGCAATACGCAGCACAAACAAACAAAATTCAGTGGGCAGTCCTAATAACGGTTTCCCTGCTGCTTGTACAGGATGGCCTTGCAAGCAATACGGTTTATGATGCGCTCATAGTTGGCACGCTCTCCCTGATTTCGATGCTTTCTGGAACCTTCTGGAGAATAAAATCCTACTTCTTTGTTGGCTCCGGGGTACTGCTCCTGAATGTGCTGCTACAAACAAGACCTTATTGGGGAAATCTTCCTTGGTGGGCGTATCTTTTAATTGCAGGCTCTATTCTCATTTCTGCAGCAAGCTATCATGAATGGCAGAAGCAAAAAACAGCAAAAGGCGAGAAGCCTTTAATATCTAAATGGAAAAATAGCATTATGAATAAATTAAAAGAATGGTCCTAAGAAAGTTAACCTAGCCCTCGGGCTAGGTCTTTTTATTATTTTCCAAACAAATGAGTAAATTTTCAGAAAATAAGTTGACTTTTTCCTGTTTACACGGTATCTTTGTGTTAAACATATAACACTTATTTCATCTAACGATATTTTAACGTTATATAGAATTATTATCTCAATATGATGAAAATCTGGGAGGTCATGTCTTGATTCTGCATGATATTGAAACGGAAAGCCGTGATTTTATAGAAGAATTACAGTTGAACCGGCTCAAGCAGACAGTGGAAAGAGTATTTAATCATGTGCCTTTTTATCGGAAAAAGTTTTTGGAAAGTAATTTTGCACCTGAAGTTGTTAACAGCCTGGATGATATTCAAAAGCTGCCCTTTACTGTTAAAGCAGATTTGCGGGAACATTACCCATTCGGGCTTTTTGCTGTGGATAAAAAAGAAATTGTCCGTCTGCACGCTTCTTCCGGAACGAGCGGAAAACCGACTGTAGTGGGCTACACACGAAATGACATCAAAATGTGGAGCAATCTGATAGCCAGGGCAATCTCAATCGGAGGAGGCAAACCTGGCCAGACATTGCATAATGCTTACGGATATGGTCTCTTTACAGGTGGATTGGGACTGCATTATGGCAGTGAACAGCTTGGCATGGCTACAGTACCTGTTTCCGGAGGAAATACTGACAGACAAATTATGCTGATTCAAGACTTTAAGCCAGAAGTTATTTGCGGAACTCCTTCCTACATTCTCCATTTAGCAGAGAAGATGGAAGAGAGGGGAATAGACCCGGCGGATACATCATTAAAGTTTGGGATTTTGGGTGCAGAGCCCTGGTCTGAAGAAATGAGGAAAACACTGGAAGCTAAGCTTGGGATTAAAGCATGCGATATTTATGGACTGAGTGAAGTTCTGGGACCGGGAGTAGCTATGGAATGCCATGAATCTCAGGACGGGCTGCACATTGCTGAGGATCATTTTTATGCAGAGGTCATCGATCCGATAAAAATGATACCGCTTCCATACGGGGAGGAAGGTGAGCTTGTTTTTACAAGTTTAACGAAGGAAGCTTTTCCGGTGATCCGCTACCGGACGGGTGATATCGCCTCCCTTTCTAAAGAGAAGTGTATTTGCGGGAGAACTACGATTCGCATGAGCCGTGTGAAAGGCCGTTTAGACGATATGCTTAATGTAAATGGTGTAAACGTCTTTCCATCCGAAATCGAACGGTGCATTCTTCAGATGCCTGAGCTTTCTCCCCACTACTATATCCAAGTGTATAACAAGGGAAGTTTAAAAGTTTTAGAGCTTCATGCTGAATGGAGCGAGGAGTTTTATAGAGATATGGGAGAAGCAGAGCATGTACAAAAGAAGATCAAGGAAGCAGTGAAGCAAAATTGCTTTATTAACATTGGCCTTGTTCTCCATCCGCCGAAAACGCTGCCAAGATCGGAAGGGAAAGCTGTCAGGATTGTAAATACGGCAGTGAAAAAAGCAGTAACCTGAATGAATGATTTTTTAACTCGATAGGGGTGAATCACGTGTCAGAAGCTCTTTTCTTTGAAGAGATGAAGGAAGAACAAAAATACGAGCAGTTCATGAAACGCATAAATACAGGAGAAAAAATTGAAGCGGATGATTGGATGCCGGAAGATTACAGAATAACATTAATCAAATTGATTTCGATGCATGGAATCAGTGAGATTATGGGAGCACTTCCTGAAAAGGAGTGGGTGCCAAAAGCCCCTACATTAAAACGAAAGCTGGGAATTATGGCAAAGGTGCAGGATGAGATGGGACATGGACAGCTGCTGCTTCGTGTTGCAGAGGATTTAATGAAGCCTCTCGGGAAAACCCGCGAAGATATTATGCAGGATTTATTCAGCGGAAAACTGAAATTCCACAATGTTTTTCATATGGAGGCTCCAACATGGGGGGATGCCGGGCTGATCGGCTGGCTGGTTGACGGTGCTGCTATCATTACCCAGACCAATATGCTAAATGCTTCATATGGACCCTATGCAAGAGCACTTAAAAGGATTTGCGCGGAAGAAGTTTTTCATGCCCAGCATGGTGAAGCAATCATCATGGCGCTGGCTGAAGGAACCGAGGAGCAGAAAGCGATGGTACAGGATGCGGTTAACCGCTGGTGGGAAGCGCTGTTAATGTTCTTTGGCCCCGGTGATGCCTCTACTACCGGCACTTCCAAACAGGATATAACGATAAAATACAGAATCCGGACAAAGACGAACGAAGACTTAAGGCAGGACTTTTTTACAAAGTATATTCCCCGCGTTCTCTCGCTTGGCCTCAAACTGCCGGATGAGACAATGCATTTTGACAAGGATCAGGAGCATTGGATTTATAGACAGCCTGACTGGAATAAGTTCAAGGACATTATTAAAAATAATGGTCCAAAATCTCAGGAGCGACTCGGACTCCGCCGTACAGCTTATGAGACTAACAAATGGGTGCGTGAAGCTCTCAATCCTGCAAACTAAACTGTTCAGATGGGGGGGATCCCTTTGGGAAACGAAGGATTTTATCAGGAATTCGAAGTCTTTAGTCAAAGAACCGATACCTCGCCTCTGCAATATCAATTTTCCCTGCTGGCGCCAAATCGAGAGCTTGCACTGGTCATGGCACAGGAAAATTTTATGAGGAGAGAACCGGTTGCTGATATCTGGGTCGTCAAACGCTCTGATATCCGGAAGCTGACACTGGAAGAAAAGCAATCACTTCAGCGTCTGGACAACAAAGATTACCGCACGACAAAAGGATACGGATATTTGAAGAAAAAGTGGCGCCAATACGAGCAGGAAATGCTTGATGAAAAGGAAATTCTGTCATGGGGAGGGATGAAGAAAGGTGACTGAGCCAGTTAGTAAAATGCCAATCGATGCCAGGATTAAGCCGGCACTGACATCATTATTATATCAGCTTGCTGACGATGACTTCATACTTGCCTACCGGGGTTCAGAGTGGCTTGGCCTGGCACCTCATATAGAGGAGGATGTCGCCTTTTCATCCATCAGCCAGGATACCATGGGCCATGCGGCCATGTTTTATCAGCTGCTGGAGGATCTCGGAGAAGGCAATGTAGACAGACTTGCACATGCAAGAGGAGCTTCTGAAAGGAAAAATGCTGTCCTTTTGGAGGTGGTCAATGGACCAGGTCATTACTTGTCTTCAGCACAATATGACTGGGCATTCGCTGTAGTAAGAAATTATTTTTATATCCAAGCGAAAAAAATCAGATTGGACTCACTTAAAAATTCTTCCTATCGGCCTTTAGCCGAGGTGGCATTAAAGGTTAATATGGAGCTGTATTATCATCTCCTTCACTGGAAAACATGGTTTATCCAGCTGATGCAGGCTGGCGGGGAAGCCAGAACGAGGATGGAAGCAGCCACTGGGAAGGTTTTAGCTGATTTTGAAGGAGTCCTAACATTGGGAGCGCTGGCAAAAGATATGGCGGAACATGGTCTCATTGATAAGGAAGAAATATTAAAGCAGCGCTGGCTGCTTAACATGAAGCCTGTTTTTGAATCTATCAATCTGGCAGTCTCAGAAGCAGACCTTGCAATGAAAAATGGAAATGGCCGCATAGGAGAGCATACTGCCGACCTTGAGGCGGCTTTAACCACTTTGAGCGAGGTGTATAACATAAATCCAGCTGCAAGCTGGTAAGTTTTTTTAAGGGTGATGTAAATGGAGCAGGATCAAATGTTGATAAAAACCGCGTTAGAAGCGCTTCATAATGTTAAAGACCCTGAAATAGATACCATTTCTATTGTTGATTTAGGAATGCTGGAGCAAATTGAGGTGGAGGGCAATTCAGTATTGGTTAAACTCCTGCCTACTTTTATGGGATGCCCGGCACTGGATATCATTCGAAAAAACGTTGAAACCGAGATAGGCAAGGCAGGGATTTTTGAAAAAATAGATGTCCAGTTTATCTATCATCCGCCCTGGACGTCTGACCGGGTAACAGAAACAGGAAGGATAAAGCTAAAAGAATTTGGGATTGCGCCGCCTCCAAAATTAATAAGTGAAACAGGCGAATGGCATGTGGATTGTCCTTTTTGCGGGTCCACATATACGACGATGGAAAACCTTTTTGGCCCTACAGCCTGCCGCAGTATTTTATACTGCAAATCCTGCAAAAACCCCTTTGAAGCTATGAAGCCTGTATCAACGATGATGTAGCTATAAGGACTGTTATGAAAGCAGGTCAAATTTTTGTCTAATGCTATTTTTAAGATGCTTGTAAACTGTTAATCCTTCAATGATAAATTCCTGGAGACAGCACAAATAACATATGAATCCGGCTCCAGGAATACTATTAAATGAATCAAATCCACTAAACATGAAAGGAAGATGGCAAATGGTAAAATTAATCGCTCTTTATAAGCACCCTGAAAATAAGGAGGCATTTGATGACCATTATTTTAATACGCACGCGCCGCTTACAGCCAAAATTCCGGGTCTCCGCAAAATGGAGGTTACAAAAATTGTCGGCAGCCCTATGGGGGGCGAAGGGAAGTACTATTTGATGTGCGAAATGTACTACGACAGCCATGAAGCTTTACAGGAGGCTATGAGAACAGATGAAGGCAAGGCATCAGGAAAAGACGCCATGAAATTTGCAGGTGATATTATCAGTCTTATGATTGGTGAGGAAGCAAAATGAGTAAAAGCTATGAAGCTATTGAAGTTTCACAGCTTGGGAAGCTTGGTTTAATTGCATTAAACCGGCCAAAAGTCTTAAATGCAATCAACCGCCCTATGGTTTCAGAGATTCTGGATGCGATGGAAGGGTTTGAGGCTGACAGCAGCATAAAGGCTATCGTATTAAGCGGCAATGGCAGAGCCTTTGCAGCCGGAGCAGATATTGATGAGATGGCAAACGACCAGGCAATAGATTTTGAGCTTCGCAATCAATTTAAGGATTGGGATCGCCTTGCCATGATCAAGAAACCGATTATCGGGGCGGTTCATGGTTTTGCCCTTGGCGGGGGCTTTGAGCTTGCTTTATGCTGTGATTTGCTTTATGCCGCTGATAACGCGGAATTTGGCTTTCCTGAGGTAAACCTGGGAGTAATGCCAGGTGCAGGCGGAACGCAGAGGCTTACTAAGCTTGTCGGAAAAACGAAAGCAATGGAATGGCTTTTTACCGGTAAAAGAATCACCGCCAAAGAAGCGCTTCAACATGGCATCGTAAACCAGCTTATATCAGAGGAGCTTCTTTTGGAAGAAACGATGAAGGCGGCTGAACAAATTGCCAATCAGGCGCCAATTGCCATACGCCTCATAAAGGAAGCAGTTCTTAAAGCTGTAGATACTTCTTTAAATGAGGGAATGGAATTTGAACGGAAGAATTTTTATTTATTATTTTCGACAGAAGATCAAAAAGAAGGAATGAATTCCTTTATTGAAAAACGCAAGCCGCAATTCAAAGGAAAGTAGAGGAGGTGTACATAGCAAATGTTTGAAACGGTGAAATATGAGGTCGCAAACGGTGTTGCTTGGATTTCATTAAACCGGCCGGATAAACTGAATGCATTCACAGAACAGCTTAATAAAGAGGTTCAGCAGTCCATAAAACAGGCAAGCCGGGATAAAGAAGTCAGATGCCTTGTTATCACAGGCGAAGGACGTGCATTTTGCTCTGGCCAGGACCTTCAGGGTGTAAATGAGGATATGGATCATGGCGAGGTACTCCGCCGGTTCTATAATCCAATGATAATGGAGCTTCATAAATGTAAAAAACCGGTTATCGCTGCAGTCAATGGGGTGGCAGCAGGGGCAGGCATGAGTCTCGCATTAGCATGCGATTTCAGGCTTCTTTCTGATAAAGCCAGCTTTTTAGAAGCTTTTATCCATGTTGGGCTGGTGCCTGATGCCGGGAATCTCTACTTTCTGCCAAAACTGATCGGTCATGCGAAAGCCATGGAGCTTGCAGTGCTCGGTGAAAAGGTTAATGCACAGGAAGCCAAAGAGCTTGGCCTGGCTACCAGGGTAATTCCTATGGAGAAATGGAAGGATGAAATAACAGCTTTTGCAGAAAGGCTGGCCGGCATGCCGACAGCGGCCATTGCGATAATTAAGAAGAACCTGAAAGCGAGCTGGGAATCCACTTTAGAAGAATGTTTGGAGAGAGATGCACAGGGTCAGCGGCTGGCCGGCCTTACTCTTGACCATAAAGAGGGTGTAGCCGCATTTATGCAAAAGCGAAAGCCTGTGTTTCAAGGGAAATAGACTTTACTGGATGAAAGGACTTAGAATCCATTAAATTCTTTGCCCGTTTTTATGTTCTTCTTGCGAGCATCTCGTTTTGGGTGCTCGTCTTTTTTAAACTGAAAGGAGGATTACACCATGAAAAATATTGTCGTAATCGGTTCAGGCGTAATGGGGCGGGGGATTGCGTATGTCAGTGCAGTAGGGGGATTTCACACCACCCTTGTAGACATCAGCCAAGAACAATTAATCCGTGCGGAAAAAGAGATTGATAGCATCTTTGAAAAAGGACTCATCAGGAATAAAATAACAGCAGTTGATATGGAAGCAGGCAAAAATCGTCTTACCTATTCTGTAAGTCTTGCTCAGCATGTAAGTGCAGCTGATCTTGTTATTGAGGCTGTCCCTGAAGTGATGGATATTAAGAAGAATATTTTTGAGGTGATTGATCAGCACGCACCTGAGCACTGCTGTTTTGCAACAAACACCTCTACCATGAGTCCAACCGAAATTGGATCATTTACAAAACGTCCGGACAAAGTGATTGCCATGCATTTCTTTAATCCCGTCCCCAAAATGCCACTTGTTGAAATTATTAAAGGGCTTGAAACAAGCGAAGAAACATCACAGTCAATTAAACGTGCTGCTGAGTTAATGGGGAAAGAAACAGTAGTCATTAATGAATTTCCAGGCTTCGTAACAAGCAGGATCAGTGCGCTCGTTGGAAATGAGGCATTTTATATGCTTCAGGAAGGTCTTGGCTCACCTGAAGAAATTGATAAGGCAATTAAGCTTGGGCTAAATTATCCGATGGGGCCATTCGAACTTGGCGACCTTGTCGGCCTTGATACGCGCCTGAATAATTTAAAATACCTTTACAGCAAGCTGGGTGAAAAATATCGGCCGGCACCGCTCCTTGAACAATATGTTAAAGCAGGAAGGCTAGGGCGCAAAACGGGCAGGGGTGTTTATGATTACACTGCCAGAGAGGAAGTTAAGCAATGAGAAAAGCAGTAATTGTGGATGCTGTCAGGACACCGATAGGAAGATATAAAGGTGTGTTAAAGGATATTCGCCCGGATGATTTAGGAGCCATCGTCATAAAGGCTCTGCTTGATAGAAACCCGATCGTGAATCCAGCAGAAATAGAAGAGGTCATACTGGGAAATGCCAATCAGGCAGGAGAAGATAATCGCAATGTGGCCAGGATGGCAGCTTTGCTTGCCGGATTGCCTGTCGAAGTGTCTGCTTCAACTGTTAACCGGCTTTGCGGGTCTGGTTTAGATGCTGTTAATTATGCTGCACGGGCCATTTTAGCCGGAGAAGGAGA
This sequence comes from Bacillus sp. NTK034, assembly GCF_017303275.1. GTDB lineage: Bacteria > Bacillota > Bacilli > Bacillales > Cytobacillaceae > Cytobacillus. The sequence goes on from NZ_JAFKOJ010000001.1 coordinate 1,114,370, forward strand.
TATTTTTATTGCAGGCGGAACGGAGAGCATGACACGTGCCCCATTTGTAATGGCAAAGCCAAGCAGCGAGTTTCCAAGAGGGAATATGGAGATGTATGACACAACCATTGGATGGAGATTTACAAACAGCAGGCTTGAGAAAATGTACGGTGCTGAAAGCATGCCCAAGACAGCAGAAAATGTTGCAGAAAAATATGGCATATCGCGTGAAGAACAGGATCTATTTGCTTTTGAAAGCCAGAAGAGAGCAAAAGCAGCTATTGAAAAAGGCAAATTCGACGATGAAATCATTCCAGTTACATACATGGATAAAAAAGGGGATGAAATAACCATTTCACGTGATGAGCATCCCCGTCCGGAAACTACTTTTGAAAAGCTCGCAAGCTTAAAACCGATTTTTCAAGGCGGAACTGTAACGGCGGGCAATGCTTCAGGGGTTAACGACGGTGCGTCTGTATTGCTGATGATGTCAGAGGAAAAAGCGAGTGAACTTGGATTACAGCCCCTTGGAACTTATATTGTATCGGCAACAGCAGGGCTTGAGCCTTCTATTATGGGGGCAGGTCCTGTTTATTCCACCCAGAAAGCTTTGAAGAGGGCTGGTCTTATGATGACTGATATAGACTTAATCGAGTTAAATGAAGCTTTTGCTTCACAATCCATTGCCTGCATAAAAGAACTTGGCGCCGATTCGGAGCGGGTAAATGTAAATGGCGGAGCGATAGCATTGGGCCATCCGCTTGGAGCGAGCGGTGCCCGTATTCTGACGACTTTATTGCATGAAATGAAGCGCAGGAATTCAAAATACGGCCTGGCAACGATGTGTGTGGGAGTTGGCCAGGGGATTTCTACAATTGTTGAGCGCTGACCATAGAGCTTTTTCACTCTATGGTTTTTAGGGTTTATAAGGACTTTGGCGTGATGTATGAAGGCAGAGACAGTTAAATTATTTAGTATGCCGAAAAAGTATTGTTCAAAACTATCTACTTTTAGTACAATTGTATATAACGAATTTTTTCCGTTCAACCCACAAGATGAAATGAGGATGAAAGCAAGTTGAATACAAGGTCAATGATTTTCACACTTTATGGCGATTATATTTCACATTATGGAAGCAAAATTTGGATTGGAAGCCTTATAAAGCTTTTAAGCGAATTTGGTCATAATGATCAGTCTGTAAGAGCAGCGATTTCAAGAATGAATAAGCAGGGATGGGTGAGCGCAGAAAAGATCGGCAATAAAAGCTATTACTCCTTAACGCCTAGAGGGCAGAAAAGAATTGAGGAAGCGGCTAAGCGAATTTTTAAATTAAAACCTGAAGAGTGGGATGGCAAGTGGCGCATACTCATGTATACTATTCCGGAGGAAATCCGCAATGTGCGGGATGAATTGCGGAAGGAACTTGTTTGGAGCGGTTTTGGCTCCATGTCCAGCAGCTGCTGGATCTCTGCTAATAATCTTGAGAAACAAGTATTTGATTTGATTGAGAAATATGAAATTGCCGACTATGTTGATTTCTTTATTGCCAGGTATGCAGGACCGCATAAGAATATCGAAATAGTTGAAAAAAGCTGGAACCTGACAGAGATAAATGATAGATACCAGGAATTTATCTCAGAATACAGCCAGAAATATATCATCGATAAAAATAAAATCCAGAAGGGGAATATGACTGATGCAGAATGTTTTGTGGAAAGAACAAAGCTTGTGCATGAATACCGGAAATTCCTCTTTGTGGATCCGGGGCTCCCAGAAGAACTTCTTCCAGATAAATGGCTGGGCAGCCATGCTGCTGCTTTATTCAGTGAATATTATAAAGAACTGGCAGAACCGGCATCAAGATTTTTTGAAAGTGTTTTTAAGGAAGGAAATGAACTTAAAAACAGAGATGCCGATTATGACGCATTAAATCATCCCTATATGGTGGAATAAGAAAGAGCCATCTTGCAGACGAGCAGGATGGCTCAATTTCTATTTTTATCAGTATATCTATTAAATCCTGCCGCAGTATCAATATAAAGATCTAACGTAAAAGATCTATCGGCATCTCAAACGTTTTCCATAAAAATAAAATCCAAAGGAACCCGATTCCCAATGCTGCCAGCGGCCGTTTATGATGAATTCTAAGAATAATAAACATGAAAAGATTAAAAAAGAACGACCATTGGATTGACCAGCCATTTGAATGCTCAATGAGGTCCAAATAGTAAAGATTGATAAATTCAATGGTGGTATATAGAAACACCCATAGTAGAATCCATCCTGCCTGCTTAAAGAATCCAGACGGATAGCGGCCGATGAAGATTAGAATTGTTACCGGATATACGATGGCCATAATCATGAGATTAATGACAGGGTGCCCAATAAGAATATTCTCAGCAAATATAGTCTTTTTATATTGCCACATTGGGTAATTGCGAAGAAGAAAGTTTTTTAACAAATCTCCTCCAATTAAAAAAAGGATGGTTGGGTAGTATACACGCCAGTTTCTCCAATCCCCCCATTTCAATCCCGCCAATAAAAAGAGCAAATTATAAAATAAGTGCATCAAATCCCTCTTTCAATACGAATCACAAAAATAAAACATCGCATTAATGAATAAATATATCATTCCTTAACAATATTACTTTTATGATTCTTTTCTTCATGAGAGCTTATTAATCCCGATAATCCATCAAAATAAGGTGATTTTATGGTTCTGCCTGCAGCACTTGTAATTGCATTTTATACACTAAGTTTCTTTTTCTTTATAGAAAAAAAGCTTTCCTTTTTGCAAAACTCTCTGGTTCTTATGCTAATTTCAATTGCAGCCCGAAACTACACAACCATACTTGCTCTTCAATTAAATTGGATTCATATTACAGAAGATTCTATTTTATTTATTGTGTTCTTGATTCATCGTGAAATTATTGGACCCTTTCTAGTTCTTATGTTTATAAATATTTATTGGAAAACTCAATCTCGCATAAAAAGGATAACTTTATTCGCCATATTCTTAATCTGTCTTCTTGGTATGGATCTTTTCAGCTTCACATCCGGAGTAATTACCTTTTTAGACTGGAATTTAATTAAAGCAGGCATAGGAAATTCGGCTTTTTTGATTGCCGGGCTCGGATTGTCCAGGGGGATAATGTATCTAAAGCAGGAGCCTACTAATTATGGAAAAGATATATGAAAGAGCTTTTGACGCAAATGAATGGTTTGTATTAGCAAATTTACTGCTATCCCTAATTCTTATATGGAAACTGCCCAAAAAACTATCTGGCTTGGAAACGGCAGTTCATCTCACCATCGGCGTATTTATAGGGATGTTCTTCGATCATACCATTAGTATCAGGCCGTGGGATTTTTATGATGTAAATGATACATCGAATTATCAAATCATTGATCTTGTGAGCTATATTATGTACGGGCCATACAGTTACTTTTTTATATATTTATATGTGAAATTAAATCTAAAAGGATATATGAATATCCTGTATGTCACCATCTGGTCTATTGTTGCTGTATTGATTGAATGGTTCTCTGTTAAGCTCGGCATATTTCATTATGAAAAGGGCTATCAGATGGCCTGGTCATTTCCTATTTATGCATTTGTTCAAACACTGCAAATCATGTTTTATAAAATTTCACTAAAAATGGAAAAGGGGACTGAATAGAGGCCTGTCTGCAAAACGGCGATGTGAATGAAAGGGTATTCTACCTGATGCATTGATTGCATCCTTCGATGTTTAGTATATGTGTTCCTAATTGTCAAACTATTAAAATTAGTATAACATTATTTTAACGGAGGAGGAATTTGATTGAATATATTAACGGACATTTTAAATATCAAATATCCAATTATTCAGGGCGGCATGGGGAATATTAGCAATGCCATTTTAACAGCGGCAGTTTCGGAAGCTGGAGGGCTGGGCACCATCGGAGCAGGAACAATGCCTCCTGAGGAAGTTGAGAAGATAATTGAGGAAACAAGAAGTTTAACAAATAAGCCATTTGCTGTTAACGTTGCATTAAGTGTCTCACCTTATGTAAAGGAAATCCTGTCCCTGGTAATTAAACATAAGGTTCCAGCAGTTTCCCTTTCGGCCGGAAACCCGGCTCCCTTTATCCCTAAGCTGCATGAAAATGGTGTGAAGGTCATAACCGTAGCAGCTTCGGTCAGACAGGCGCTGAAAGCAGAGGCAGCCGGTGCGGATATTATTGCAGCTGAAGGGTATGAGGCAGCAGGAATCAATAGTTCACTTGAAACTACTACACTCGTATTGATCCCTCAGATTACAGGCGAGGTTTCAGTTCCAGTCGTGGCTGCCGGGGGAATCGGTGATGGCAAAGGGCTTGCTGCCATGCTTGCACTGGGGGCAAGCGGTGTGCAAATGGGCACTAGATTCATAGCTACCAAGGAGGCACCATTCCACCCGCAGTATAAACAGAAAATTATTCAAGCATCCGATTATGAAACCGTTATTGTAGGGCGTTCAGTTGGCAGAATACGAAGACTGCTTTCCACAGGTTATGCCAAAAAATTGCTGGACTATGAAAAACATGGCATCAGTCTTGATGAGTTTAATAAACTCACTTCAGAAGACTATCATAAAATTGGAGCGATAAATGGGAACGGTGATGAAGGGTTTATGAACAGCGGACAGATAGCTGGCCTGATTGCTGATCTTCCAAGCGTAAAGGAGCTTTTGGATAATATGATAGAAGATGCTAACCTTCAGCTTCATAAGGCTAAAAAACTTTTACACTAGCAAGCAGGCAGTTTTATTCCTGCTTGCTTTTTTATGGAAATATATTTAATTTTTAGAATATTATTGACACTTCAGCGTTCCGGGTGGTAATATAACGTTGTATTTACGATATTAAAAGTAAATATCATATAAATGGTGAAAAACCATTTTGTGTACTATTTCCACCTTAAGATGTAAGCGTATACATAATAGGTTTAAACTACCAGGAAGCTGATAGTTAATAAATTTGAATAGGGGGTCATATAATGAAAAAATCGTTTAAAGCTCTTTCCTTAATTATGGCTGCAGGGCTGCTTGTTTTGAGCGGCTGCGGACAGGAAAAATCCAGCGGGTCTTCTTCAGAAGGTGATGAGAAGAAACAGTACACAATTGGCATCACACAATTTGTTGAACATCCATCCTTAGATGCTGCGACAGAGGGTTTTAAAAAAGCATTGGAGGATGAAGGCTTTAAAGAAGGCGATAATGTAAAATTCGATTTCCAAAATGCTCAGGCTGATATGAATAATACCCAGTCGATTGCAAATAATTTTGTCGGCGATAAAGTGGATATGATTTTTGCAAATGCTACTCCGAGTGCCGTGAGTGCTCTAAATGCGACGAAGGACATTCCAATTCTATTCACATCTGTTACAGACCCTGTTGGAGCCGGCCTTGTCGAATCCTTTGATCAGCCCGGAGACAATATCACAGGTACTACTGATAACCACCCGGAGGGAACTTCAAAAACAATTGATTTTATGATTGATGAAGCTGGAGTTGAAAATATTGGCATCATTTACAATTCTGGAGAGCAAAATTCCGAGGTACAGGTTAAACAGGTAAAAGAGCTTGCTGAACCAAAAGGAGCAAAAATTGTTGAAGCATCTGTTTCAACCTCTGCTGAAGTTAAGCAGGCGGCCGACTCTCTTGTTGGAAGGGTAGATGCCATTTATATCCCTACAGATAACACAGTTGTGTCTGCGCTTGAATCGGTTATTTCTGTTGCTGACAGCAAAAAGATTCCTTTATTCGTGGGTGAACTGGATTCCATGAAACGCGGTGCTATAGCAGCCAGCGGATTCAGCTATTTTGATCTTGGCTATCAAACAGGCAAAATGGCAGCTGAGATCTTAAAAGGAAATAAAAAGCCATCTGAAATTCCGGTTGAGCTTCCTGGAAGCCTCAAACTGGTTATCAATAAAAAAGCAGCTGACGCACAAGGACTGGAAGTAAAAGAAGAATGGGCAGAATTCGCTGAGTTCCATGAAGAATAAAGAATATCCGCCGGCTGGAAGCACAATATCCTGCCGGCTGCTTTATCAACTTAGCTATAAAGAATTAAATAAAGGGTGTGATTCTTAGTGTTTACAGCCATATTCGGTGCGTTCGAGTCAGGGATTATTTACGCAATTATGGCACTTGGAGTTTATTTATCGTTCAGGGTCCTGGACTTTCCTGACTTAACGGTAGATGGAAGTTTTGTGACTGGAGCGGCGGTAGCCGCAACCATGATTGTCAGCGGTGCGAATCCTTTTCTGGCTACGATCACTGCCTTATTTGCAGGTTTTATTGCCGGCTGCCTTACTGGTATTATTCATACTTTCGGAAAAATCAATGCGCTGTTATCAGGAATCCTTATGATGATTGCTCTGTATTCAATAAACCTTCGTATAATGGGTAAATCGAATGTTCCGCTCTTGAACACAGAAACTGCTATTACACATGTCAGGGATTTTTGGGATAAAACAGGAATTGATTCTTTTTTCAATAGTATATTAACCATGGCGGGACTTGGCGGCAGCCTCCCGAGAACATGGGGCATTATCCTATTTATGTTAGTTGTAACACTGGCAATAAAGTTCTTGACAGATCGGTTTCTTCAGACGGAGATTGGTTTAGCTTTAAGGGCTACAGGTGACAACAAGAGGATGATCCGCAGTCTTTCTGCCAACACCAACATGATGGTGATTTTGGGGCTTGGCCTTTCCAATGCAATGGTTGCTTTCTCCGGAGCATTGATTGCCCAGCAAGGAGGATTCGCCGATGTTGGCATGGGTATCGGAATGATTATCATCGGTTTGGCTTCAGTCATCATCGGTGAAGCGTTATTTGGCACAAAATCCATTGCCAGAACTACTCTGGCGGTTATTGGCGGAGCGATTATCTACCGCTTCGTAGTGACCATGGCGCTGAGAGTGGAGTTCCTGGAACCTGGTGATATGAAGCTGATTACAGCAACTATTGTCATCCTTGCTTTAATAATGCCGAAGATTATTGACCGCACAAAGGAGAAGAAACGGAAAGCCAAAAGACTGGCAGGAAGCATGAACATAAGTGAATTGCCATCAGGCGGAAAGGGTGAGACTGATGCTGCAATTAAATCAGATTCATAAAGTCTTCAATGAAGGTACTCCAGATGAAAAGATTGCACTGGATACGATCAATCTCACATTGAATGAGGGGGACTTTGTCACCGTAATCGGAAGTAATGGGGCAGGGAAGTCCACTTTAATGAATATAATTTCCGGTGTCATGATCCCTGATGTTGGTTCCGTTTATATTGATGGCCAAAATGTCACGGGCATGTCTGAATATAAGCGGGCAAAACTCATAGGCCGGGTTTTTCAGGATCCGATGGCTGGTACGGCTCCATCCATGACAATTGAAGAAAATCTCGCGATGGCATATTCAAGGAATAAAACAAGAACATTAAGAAAAGGAGTTACGAAAAAGCGCAAAGACTATTTTCGTGAAGTTCTTGAAACTCTCCATCTTGGCCTTGAAAACCGCCTAAATGCAAAAGTTGGTTTATTATCAGGAGGAGAACGGCAGGCACTTTCATTATTAATGGCTACCTTCACGGAGCCATCCATTCTTTTGCTCGATGAACATACCGCTGCTCTTGATCCGGCTCGCGCAGAGCTTATAACGAATCTGACAAAAGAAATTGTTAAAAAGTACAACTTAACTACTTTAATGGTCACTCATAATATGCAGCAGGCGCTGGATTTAGGAAATAGGCTGATTATGATGGATAAAGGCCAGATTATTCTTGAAGTAGATGATGGACAGAAACAGCATTTAACAATTGAGCAGCTTCTGAACGAGTTTCAGCGGATTCGCGGAACAAAAATGGCAAGTGATCGTGCTCTGCTTTCTTAGAACAATAAAAAGGATTAGCCAAATTTGCTGGTTAATCCTTTTTTTATGGGTGTAAATGAAAAGAATTTTTAAAGTTTTTACAATTTATTGACTATTTATTTAACGTAATGGTATCATATCGTTAAATAAACGTCATACATATTTTTATATATAACAGGGAGTGATGGAATGAAACCTGGGCTGCAAATTGGAAATCAGGCAGTTGTCCATGCAGTGGTATCTCCTGAGATGTTCGCACAGTTTGAAGGGGAGGTCATTCATCCTGTCTATTCAACCGTAACGATGATCTATCACATGGAGTGGGCATCCCGCCTGCTGATCATCCCTTACTTGGAAGAGGGAGAAGAAGGGATGGGGGGAGCTGTTTCTGCCAGGCATTTATCCCCATCACCTGAAGGCTCATCCATTATCATTACGGCTACCGTATCCAAGCTGGATGGAAATTCAGTTTACTCAACTGTAACCGTCCATAATGGAAAGATCCTGGCAGGCAAAGGTGAAGTTAAACAGGTGATTCTGAAGAAAAGCAAGATTGCAGAAATGTTAAAGAGAGTTTAAAAGATTAGAAGCATCTGAGCCTAAAAAAGGCATTTTAATTTAATTTTATTGTAAGCGCTATCATAAATAAAGGGGAGAATGAAATGACAGATATGTTTCAAAAAATTAAAGATCATGAACAAGTCGTTTTCTGCAACGATGAATCTACCGGTTTAAAGGCTATTATTGCAATCCACAGCACCAGATTGGGGCCGGCATTGGGAGGCTGCCGTATGTTTCCATACAACAGTGTCGATGATGCCCTTGAAGATGTCCTCCGATTATCAAAAGGCATGACCTATAAATGTGCAGCTGCCGATTGTGACTTCGGAGGCGGGAAGGCTGTAATTATCGGGGATCCATTAAAAGATAAAACACCCGAACTATTCCGTGCTTTTGGCCAATTTGTTGAATCATTGAACGGGAGATTCTATACAGGAACAGACATGGGTACTTCTACAGAAGATTTTGTTCATGCCCTAAAGGAAACGAATTGCATTGTAGGGGTTGATGAGGTTTATGGAGGAAGCGGCGATTCTTCGGTACCAACTGCACAAGGTGTTATTTATGGCCTGCAGGCAACCAGTAAAGCCCTGACAGGAGCAGAGGACCTTTCAGGCAAAAGTTATGCCATTCAGGGACTAGGCAAAGTTGGATATAAAGTGGCAGAAAGACTGCTGGAGGAAGGGGCAGATTTATATGTGACAGATATCAGCCGGCAGGCAATCGACCAGCTCCTATGCAAAGCGAAAGAAATTGGTGCCGGGGTGAAGGTACTATCCGGAAATGATATATATGAGGCACCTGCAGACTTTTTTGTTCCATGTGCAATGGGCGGGGTCATTAATGATGACACAATCGGCCTGCTTAAAGTAAAAGCGATCGTAGGTTCTGCCAATAACCAGCTTATAGATATGCGACATGGTCAGATCCTAAAAGATAAGGGCATATTATACGCTCCCGATTATATTGTGAATGCAGGGGGATTAATCCAGGTAGCAGACGAATTATACACACCTAATAAGGAAAGGGTACTCCGCAAAACAAAAGCTATTTATAACTCTCTTCTGAACATCTACGAACATGCTGAAGCAAATGGTATAACAACAGTGGAAGCAGCCAACCAATTCTGCGAGAGCCGCATTGAAGCGCGCACACGCAGAAATAGCTTTTTCTCCCATATGAAACGCCCGAAGTGGTCAGTAAGGACCTAATTTTTTTGCTTGGATAACAATGTATGTACCGTATAAAAGTGATAAAAATAATTCAATAGCCAAAGGGTGAGAAGATGGAAAATCACTTTCCGATCAGACGGATAATGGACGAAAATGGAAACATCATCAATTCCGATTATGAAGAAAAAATAACTGAAAAACTTGTAAAAGAGTTTTATAGACATATGGTAAGAATCCGTATTTTTGACCGCAAGGCTATTTCACTCCAGCGTCAGGGCAGGATAGGCACATATGCACCTTATGAAGGACAGGAGGCTTCCCAGGTCGGAACTGCAGCTGCCCTAAGGGAGAACGATTGGATGTTCCCTACCTATCGCGATCACGGAGCAGCTATGACCTTTGGCCACTCACTGCGAAATATCCTGTTGTTTTGGAACGGAAGAAATGAAGGGTGTGTGCCGCCTGATGGAAAGAAAATTTTTCCTCCGGCCATCCCGATTGCGACACAAATCCCTCATGCGGCAGGAGCTGCTTTCGCTGAAAGGAAAAAAGGTACATCAAATGCCGCTATTGCTTATTTTGGAGACGGTGCGACTTCAGAGGGGGATTTTCATGAAGGGTTGAATATCGCCAGTATTTTTAAAGCTCCGGTTGTCTTTTTTAATCAAAACAATCAATACGCCATATCTGTTCCATTTAACAAGCAGATGAATACAAAAACAATCGCCCAGAAAGCCCTGGCTTACGATATTCCGGGAGTCAGAATCGATGGGAATGATGTTTTCATGGTTTATTTTGAAACCTTAAATGCATTAGAAAGGGCTCGTAAAGGTGAAGGGCCGACACTAATCGAAGCAGTTACGTGGAGATATGGGGCACATACCACTGCAGATGATCCATCTAAATACCGTGATCAATCGGAAAGCACCAATAGAAGACAGGAGACTGACCCTATTTTAAGACTGGAGCGCTGGTTGAAAAATGAGGGGAGATTCGATGAGCAATGGGTGCGGACAACTGAAGAGAAAGCTGCTGCTGAAATAGATAAGGCTATAGCTGAAATGGAGGATTTTCCTCCTGCCGATCCAGCAGTTATTTTTGACCATGTCTTTGCAGAGCCGACATGGCAAATCAGGCAGCAGAAAGAGGAGTACTTGAAGATGATGGGAGGTGACCGATAATGAAAACGGCAGTAGAAGCAAAAACCATGACATTGGTTCAAGCTATTACCGATGCACTGGATACCATGCTGAATGAAAAGGAAGAGGTTTTGCTGCTGGGCGAAGATATCGGAAAGAACGGTGGTGTTTTTCGCGCAACTGATGGTCTTCAGGCTAAGTATGGCGAAGGCCGTGTAATTGATACTCCTTTAAGTGAAGCGGGATTTGTCGGAGCGGGGATTGGCATGGCTGTAAATGGGTTTTTGCCGGTGATTGAAATTCAGTTTCTGGGTTTTATTTATCCTGCATATGAACAAATCATGACACATGCTTCGAGAATCCGAATGAGGACGATGGGACATTTTACTGTTCCGATGGTTATAAGGGCTCCATATGGTGCAGGTGTAAGGGCTCCGGAAATTCACTGTGATTCAACGGAAGCCATTTTTACACATATGCCTGGCATTAAAGTAGTCTGCCCTTCCAGTCCCTATGACGCGAAAGGGCTGCTGATTGCTGCCATTGAAGACCCGGATCCAGTTCTGTTTCTTGAGCCGATGCGCTGCTATCGTTCGGCCAAGGAGGAAGTTCCTGAAGGGAAGTATAGCATTGATATTGGCAAAGGCAATAAGCTCATGGAGGGTGATGATGTGACGGTCATTACATGGGGAGCCATGGTGCCTGAGGCTATGAAAGCGGCAAAGCTGATGAAAGAAAAAAACACTCATTGTGATGTGATTGATTTAAGAACTCTTTTCCCTCTGGATAAAGATATGATCGCAGAATCTGTCCAAAAGACAGGGAGAACAGTCATTGTCCATGAAGCTCATGCTACCGGCGGAGTAGGAAATGACGTGCTTGCCATTATTAATGATACATCGTTTTTATATCAGAAAGCACCTGTTGAACGGGTTACTGGATTTGATGCACCAGTGCCATATTTCGGTTTTGAGGACCATTACCTGCCAACTCCGGCAAGGATCCAGCAAGCAATAGAAAAAGTAATGAAGTTTTAGGAGGAGAGACTGTGGAAGTGAAACTTCACGATATTGGAGAAGGCATGACAGAAGCAGATATCAATTGCTTTTTAGTCAAACCTGGTGATGCAGTCAGAGCCGATGAACCGCTAGTTGAAGTACAGACTGATAAAATGACTGCTGAAATACCTGCTCCCAGAGCGGGAATTATTAAGGAATTTAAAGTGGAGCCTGGCGATAGGATTACAGTGGGGACGACCATCTTAATTATAGAGACTTCGGGACATGATGGCATTGAGAAAGTGAAGGTCACTTCTCATCCTGCAAACACTCCTAAGCCGCAGGAGCCAGTGCAATCTTTTTCGGCATTCAAAGGAAAACGGGTGCTTGCTTCCCCATTTACGAGAAAAATAGCACGCGAAAATTCGATAGACATTGAGAATATTACAGGGACTGGTCCTGCCGGCCGTATTTTGGATGAAGATATCTATCAATACTTAGCATCTGCACAGAGTAAGCCTGACCCAGCTGAACAGGAGCTAGCGGTTTCGATAGATACTATAATAAGCCCGCCTGCTGAGAAAGGAATCATTCCGTTTAGGGGCAGAAGAAAACAGATTGCCAGGAAAATGGCACAATCCCTCAATACCATTCCGCATTGTACCCATTTTGAAGAAATCGATGTAACCGAGCTGATCACTTTCAGAAAAGAACTTAAAATTCTGAACGAAAATATATCTGCAACAGCCTTTTTCCTGAAGGCATTGTCAATTTGCCTGAAAGAATTTCCTGTGTTCAATGCAGTCCTGCATGAAGAAAAAGAAGAAATACATTTGGCAAGTGTACACCATATCGGTATTGCGGTTGATACGGATGAGGGGCTCATCGTTCCGGTCATTACCCATGTTGAGAATAAGACAATCAGAGAAATTCATGCGGAGATGAAACTGCTCACGGAAAAAGCGGTGGAAAATAAGCTTTCTGTCAAAGAAATATCTGGAGGGACATTCACGATCAGCAATGTAGGACCCCTGGGCGGAAGCTTTGGAGCGACACCGATTATTCAGCATCCGCAAACCGCACTGGTATCTTTTCATAAAACAAAGAAGATGCCTGTTGTGACAGACGATGACCAGATTGTGATCCGGTCAATGATGAATATATCTATGTCTTTTGATCATAGAGTTGCAGACGGGGCGACAGCTGTACGCTTTACTAACCGGTTTGCTGAATTGATTAAAAATCCGAAAATGCTTGTTCTGGAGATGGTATAAATGGTAGTTGGAGAACTGGCACATGAGCGCGATGTCATCATTATCGGCGGCGGTCCCGGAGGGTATCATGCTGCGATCCGTGCTGCACAGCTTGGACGCAGTGTTACATTGGTTGAACAGGACCAGCTTGGCGGGATTTGCTTAAATAAAGGCTGCATACCTTCAAAGATCCTAACACAGTCTGCAGAAAAATTCACTTCATTTCAAGAGGGGGAAAACTGGGGGCTTGAAGGAGGAGATATATCGATTAATTTAAACAAGCTTAAGCAATACAAGCAGAAGAAAGTTGAACAGCTCCGGGCAGGAATTGAAGCACTCTGTAAAGCCAATAAAATTGAGATGCTTAATGGTTCAGCTTTTTTTCTGTCGGAGGATAAGGTTGGCATCGAAAAAGGAGACAAATTTGATGTTTTCAGATTCAGAAATGCAATCATTGCGACCGGAGGAACACCTGACAAACCACCTTGGATCAGAGAGTTAAGTGAAATGGTATTAGATCAGCATTCCATTTCAGAGTTGAGTGAATTACCCGATAAACTATTAATCTATGGCAGTGACTATATTGCGCTTGAAATAGGTATGGCTTTTCAGACACTGGGATCTAAAGTGACTATGATCCTTAATGATGGTAAAGAGGATTTTGATTTTGATCAATCCATTTGCCGGGAACTGAAGAGGATTTTAAAAAAGAAAAAAATAGACATTGTAAGAAATTCGGATGTAATGGAATTACAGCAAAATGAAGGCATGTTTACAGTGTCCTTCGAATTAAAGGGAAAAAAAGAAACAATTTCAGGCTCACATTTTTTTGTTTCAACACCCATTAAACCAAACACTGATCAGCTGGGACTATCCCGAATAGGGGTTGAACAATGTGCAGCGGGGTTTATAAAGGTGGATGCCCAAAGCAGGACTACACAGAATCATATCTTCGCAGTGGGTGATGTAACAGAAGGTCCGGCCCTTGCTGTTAAAGCAATTAAACAAGGAAAAACAGCTGCAGAAGCTATTGCTGGGATTCAATCTCAATCAGATTTCCATTTCATTCCAATTGTAGCTCATACACAGCCTCCCATTGCAAGTGCAGGGTTAACGGAAAAGGAAGCAATTAACATGGGCAACGATATTGAAATTGGCCAATTTTCATTGTCCGCCAACGGATTTAGCGCTCTGACCGGAAAAAAAGAAGGATTTATAAAAGTCATCAGCTGCAAGGAAAAACAAGTTCTTCTGGGAATCCACATGGTAGGCACTGGGGCAATAGAGCTAATTTCAGCCGGCATTATTGCATTGGAAATGGCAGCCAGGGATGAAGATCTAATTTTCCCAAACTATCCCCATCCAAGTGTAAATGAAAGCTTGCTCGAAGCTGTAGAAGCTTTAAGGAATCAGGCTATTCACATCCCGCCCAAAAGTATAAATGAGCAAATATTAAAATTGTAGCTTACTTTAATGCAGAAGTGCATTATAGCTTTAACTTGAACTCTTGAGAACGTTTGCAGGTTTCATATATGATAAATTCAAAATATTACTAATATTTGAAATGGAGGGGTTAGCATGAAAGATGAAAAAATGTTAAAGGAACAAAATAAAGCCGATTTCTTTCCTGTGAAGGAGGTAGATTATTTAGAAATCTACTCAGGGAATGCGAAACAGTCCTGCCATTTTTTCTGCACGGCTTTCGGCTTTAAGCCAGTTGCTTATTCTGGTCTGGAAACAGGCAATAGGGAAACGGTGTCTTATGTTCTTCAGCAAAGAAAGATCCGCCTCGTAATTACCGGAACTTTAAATGATAGTTCCAGAGTATCGAATTTCATTAAAAAGCATGGGGATGGCGTAAAAGATATTGCTTTAGCCGTCGATGATGTTGAAACTGCCTACAATGCTGCAGTCGAAAGAGGAGCAATTGAAATACAGCCGCCTTTTGAGATAAAGGATGAGCAAGGCACAGTAAAAAAAGCAGTTATTGGTACATATGGAGATACAATTCACACACTTGTCGAACGCAATAACTATAAAGGCGTATTCATGCCTGGCTTTGAGCCTTATCAAACGGAAGTTCCATTTGAAGATGCCGGTTTTATAGGAATCGACCATGTTGTTGGAAATGTAGAGAGAATGGAGGAATGGGTGAATTATTATGCAAATGTAATGGGCTTTAAGGAAATGAAACACTTTACAGATAAAGACATTACAACAGAATATTCCGCACTGATGTCAAAGGTCATGCATAATGGCGGCAGGATAAAGTTCCCTATTAATGAGCCTGCAGAAGGGAAACGCAAATCCCAGATTGAGGAATACCTTGAATACTACAACGGCCCAGGTGTGCAGCATCTGGCCATCCTGACAGAGGATATCGTCAGCACTGTCAGCATCCTTCGCAAAAATGGGGTGGAGTTTTTAAGTACACCTGATTCTTACTACGAAATGCTTTCTGAACGCGTAGGAAAGATTGATGAAGAGATTGATAAACTGAAAGAATTGAATATACTCGTTGACCGTGACGACGAAGGGTATTTGCTGCAAATCTTCACGAAGCCAATAGTTGACCGCCCCACCCTTTTTATTGAAGTCATTCAGCGTAAAGGTGCAAGAGGGTTTGGTGAAGGCAACTTTAAAGCACTCTTTGAATCAATTGAGAGGGAACAGGAAAGACGCGGGAACCTATAATTTTTCAGCCTAAAAGGGAGATGCTTTCTCCCTTTTTTAATAATTAAGTAAGGAGGCAGCGCAGATGTCCAGAATCCAGACCAAAAGCGCAGTGGAGAAGATTGTTTCTTATCCTCTTGGCAGCTCGCCGGAAGAGATCAAAGAAAAGTTCAATTTAATGGCTGTCCGGAAAATGTCTGATAATGAAAATGTGTATGGGTGTTCACCAGAAGTGAAGAACAGCATCAGCAGAGCAATAAACAGTATTTATTTTTATCCGGACGGAACTGTTTCCCTGCTCAAGCGCAAACTGGCCGGGTTCTACAATATTGGTGAAGATAAATTTATAATAAGCAATGGTTCAGAAGAAATCATCCGCTTATTGACTAGAGCATACATAAGTCCTGGAGACGAAGCTATTATGGCACAGGTAACCTTTCCGAGATATGAAACAAACGTCCTGATTGAAGGCGGCAGTGCTATAACTGTCCCGCTGCATAATGGCACTCATAATCTAAATGCCATGTATGCGCAGATCAGCAAAAAAACAAAAATGGTATTTATCTGCAATCCTAACAATCCTACCGGAACCATTGTCGGTAAAACAGAACTTCTGCAATTCATCGAAAAAGTTCCTTCGAATGTCTTGATTATTCTAGATGAAGCTTACTATGAATATGTGCAATCTGCAGATTACCTTGACTCTATTTCACTTTTGGAAAAAAAGCCAAACTTGATCATTCTGAGGACTTTTTCAAAAATTTATGGTCTAGCCGGACTCCGTGTCGGCTATGGAATTATGGATTCCGAGATAGTGAATGAACTACAAAAGGTAAAAGATGTTTTTAATGTCAATCATCTGGCACAGGCAGCCGCTGCAGCAGCATTACATGATCAGGGCTTTATAAGGGAATGTGCTGACAAAAATGCCAATGAGATGGAATTTGTGAGCCAAAAGTTAAAAGATATACACGTTGGCTTTTTTCCTTCCCAAACCAACTTTATTTATATTTTCAGTCAGTATCCTTTGGCGGAAAACTTGATTGCAAATGGCTTAGTTGTACGGCAAATGAAGCTTGAGGGATATCTTGATGCTTTTCGGATGACTTTAGGTACAAGAGAAGATAATGAAGCAGCCATGAATGTGATAAACAAACTTTTAAATGAAAAGGCGGTGTAAAGTGTATGGAATTAACTCCTGCCAGTCTGGAATGGAATGACGCTTATAAGCTGCTGGTTGGTTCTATCCTGCCGCGTCCCATTGCGTTTGTTACCACGATGGATGTGGATGGAAATGTAAATGCAGCTCCATTTAGCTTTTTTACTGCTATATGTGCAGATCCGATGCTGATTTGTTTTTCACCTATGCGAAAAGGGATGGATGGCTCTAAGAAAGATACGCTCGCCAATATCGAAGCGACAAAGGAATTCGTTATTAACATTGTCAGTGAGGACTTTACTGAAAAGATGAATATTTGTGCTGCGGATTATCCTGCTGGTACAGACGAACTAATCGCCGCCGGGCTAACTAAAGAAAAAAGTGCGACTGTGAATCCTCCTCGGGTGAAAGAATCAAAAGTCCACCTGGAATGCAGTCTCCATCAGGTGCTCCATTTTGGAGAACAACCTGGTTCAGGAAGCCTTGTGATTGGAAAAGTGGAGCATGTGCATGTTGCTGAAGGAATATACGAAAATGGAAGGATCAATTCAGAGAAATTGAAGCCAGTTGGCCGGATGGCAGGACATATATATACCAGGCCGATGACGGATATATTTGAATTAATCCGAAAAACAGACCCAAGGTGATGCTATGAAATTCATAACCTTCCAAAAATCAGATGGATCCATTAGAGCTGGCTGGCTGAAGAATGAGGAGCATGCCGTTGATATGCATGAAGCAACCAATGGTGTTCTTCCTAAAACAATGCTGGCATTCCTGGAGAATCATGAATTTTTTATGGAATACTTATCTTCCGGCAAAAAACTGAAGGACACTGATAGAGGGGTTTATCCTTTATCAGAAGTCACCTTAAAAGCTCCACTTCCAAATCCAAAAAGCTTCCGGGATTTTTATGCTTTCGAGGAACACGTGAAAACAGCAAGAGCCAACCGCGGTCTTGATATGATACCCGAATGGTATGACATACCAGTTTTTTATTTCTCAAATCATTTAAGCATCAAGGGGCCGAATGAAGAAATTTTACGACCAAGCCATTGCGAATGGCTTGATTATGAGCTTGAAATTGGCTGCATCATTGGAAAAGAAGGAAGGGATATCAAAGCTTCTGAAGCCGATGATTATATTTTCGGGTATTGCATCTTAAATGACTGGAGTGCAAGAGACATTCAGCGCAAAGAAATGAAGGTAGGCCTTGGCCCTGCAAAAGGGAAGGATTTTGCCACTTCTTCAGGGCCATATATCGTTACAAAAGATGAGCTTGAGGATTTCCGTGTTGAAAACGGCTATGATTTGCCGATGACAGCAAAAGTAAACGGGACTCTTCTATCTGAAGGGAATATGCAGGATATCTACTATTCTTTTTACGAAATGATTGAGCGGGCTTCTGACGGTGTAACCCTTTGCCCAGGTGAACTGATAGGCTCCGGGACTGTTGGCAGCGGCTGCATCCTTGAGCTCGGCACAGATGTTCACCGCTGGCTTGAATCAGGAGATGAAGTGGAGCTTGAGATTGCAAGTCTTGGAGTCTTAAAAAATCGAATTGCAAACGAGTGAGGTGGAAACATGTTTTATCGCCAAATGGGTAGAATCCCGCACAAAAGGCATACGACTTTCAAAAAATCGGATGGAACTCTTTTCAGGGAACAGGTTATGGGAACAAAAGGTTTTTCCGGTACCCAATCCATTCTTTATCATCACTATATGCCTACAGAGGTAGCACGAAGTGAGCTGATAGGAAAATATGTTCCCGAGTATGAAGAGCAGGAAAGCTTGAAGCACCGCCATTTGTTTACAGATCAAATCGAAAAGAAAGGGGATGCGCTTTCAGCCAGGGAATATCTGCTTGGGAATGATGATCTTTTAATAGGCACTATAAAAATTACAGAGCCGATGAAAAGCTTTTACCGGAATGGTGATGGCGATGAGATGCTCTATATTCACTATGGCACAGGAAAGATTGAGACCATGTTCGGAACATTAACCTATCGTCCGGGGGATTATGTCATTATTCCGATTGGCACAATTTACAGGGTGATTCCGGACAAAGAGCAATTGACTAAAGTGCTTCTGGTGGAGTCCTTCAGCCAAATTACAACCCCAAGAAGATACCGGAATGAATATGGACAGCTGCTCGAACATAGTCCATTCTGCGAAAGAGATATTCGGGGACCGGAGACCTTGGAAACATATGATCAAAAAGGGGAACATGAAGTTATTACGAAAACAAGGGGATATTTGCATTCTCATATCCTGAACCATCATCCGCTTGATGTGGAAGGCTGGGACGGCTATCTCTATCCGTGGGTATTTAATATTGAAGACTTCGAGCCGATTACTGGAAGGGTCCATCAGCCCCCGCCAGTTCATCAGACATTTGAAGGACATAACTTTGTTGTATGTTCTTTTGTTCCCAGGTTATATGACTACCATCCAGAGGCCATCCCTGCCCCTTACTATCACAGCAATGTCAACAGTGATGAACTGCTTTACTATGTGGAAGGCAACTTTATGAGCAGAAAGGGTATCAGGGAAGGCTCTATCACCCTTCATCCAAGCGGGATTCCACATGGGCCTCATCCTGGGAAAACAGAAGCCAGCATCGGAAAAAAGGAAACACTCGAGCTTGCTGTAATGGTTGATACATTCAGGCCATTAAAATTGGTAAAAAAAGCTAAGTCAATAGAAGATGAAAAGTACATGTATTCGTGGGTTGAATAGTAAAAAGCACTTTCCCTTTTTCCTTAGGGAGAGTGCTTTTTTCTACTTTTCATTCTGCCAAATGATAGCGATGGTTCCTTCACCTGCATGGGCAGCAATAGTTGAGCTTATTTCACCAATGATAATATCGAGGCGGGGAAAGTGTGATTTTATTTCCTCCGCCATTTCCTCCGCTTTTCCGGGCACATTCCCGTGCATGATTTGAACCTGAGGAATGGTGTGGCTTTCGTATGCATCCCCGAGCAATTCTATCATTCTTTTAATTGCTTTTTTATCCGAACGGACTTTATCAAACAATTCAAACTCCCCGTCCCGGTTAATCCGGATTATTGGCTTTATTTTCAATATGCTTCCCAGCAAGTATTGTGTTCCTGACATTCTGCCGCCTTTATAAAATTGCTCAAGGCTTCCAAGCAAAATATAATTCTCAGATTTAGCTGCCTCACCTTGCAGGATTTCAGCAATCTTATGTGCTGGCATATCATTCTCAGCAAGCTTTAATCCTTTGTACATTAAAGACGTAATGGCATAAGACATGCATTTTGAATCAACTGCCGATACAGGGAACCCTGCCAGCTCTGATCCAGCCAGGCAGCTGTTCATCGTGCCGCTTAATTTGCTGGAAACATGTACGGCAACCGCAGCATCATATTCATTCTTCAATGATTCAAATAGCTCAGCAAATCTCCCGGAAGATGGCTGTGAAGTTTTAGGAACTTCTTTTTCAGTCCGGATTCGGCTATATAGCTGCTCTGTGTTTAAATCAATGCCATCTTCAAACGACTCCTCACCGAATGTTATTGATAGAGGCACAACATAAACATCAGGATGTTCGAGCAGCTCCTCAGAAATATAAGCTGTGCTGTCTGTAATCCAGGCAATCTTCTTTTTTATCATGAATGTTCTAAGTCCTTTGCCAATTATTTTTCATCAATATTAACCGCTTCCATTATTGAAAACTTCCCTTATTATACACGAAGAAATCATTGCCTGTATTGCTTTTGAGTGATCCATTTATAGGAAATGACCAGAGTATGCTATTAGAATGTTTATATGGAGCTCCTGAAGGCAATTAAGTATCTTTTGTGAACAATGTTTGTACCTGATAAAAAGGGGCCTGAAATGAAAAATCCCCTGCTTGGCAGGGGAGTGTGATTGTGTTTACTTTATTGACCTGATACCGTTTAAACTTATTTATTGAGATTAAAAAACTTTCGTAGTCCAATCCTCACAATTCCAAATATCGGTCGCAATTTCACGATAGAAATCAGGTTCGTGGGATACCATCAAGATACTTCCGCGATATGCCTTTAAAGCACGCTTTAATTCTTCTTTTGCATCCACATCCAAGTGATTGGTAGGTTCGTCCAGAATTAATAAATTCGTTTCTGTGTTTAAAATTTTACACAATCGAACTTTGGCTTTTTCGCCACCAGAAAGGACTTCGATTTTACTTTCAATATGTTTCGTCGTTAATCCGCATTTTGCAAGAGCAGCACGAACTTCAGCCTGATTCATACTTGGGAACTCGCTCCAAATCTCTTCAATACAAGTGTTGTAGTTGGACTGTTTAACTTCCTGCTCGAAGTAACCGATGTATTGATACTCACCGCGTTCCACTTTACCCGAAATGGGACTAATCAATCCAAGAATACTTTTTAAAAGAGTAGACTTACCAATACCGTTAGCACCCACGAATGCAATTTTTTGTCCGCGTTCCATTTTCAAATTCAGCGGGCGGGAAAGTGGTTCATTGTAACCAATAACAAGATCTTCAGTCGTGAAAATCCAACGACTGGCTGCACGAGCTTCTTTGAAAATAAACTCTGGTTTCGGCTTCTCTCTTCCCAATTCAATAATTTCCATTTTGTCGAGCTTCTTTTGACGAGACATCGCCATATTACGAGTCGCAACACTTGCCTTGTTGCGAGCAACGAAATCCTTTAAATCAGCAATTTCTTGTTGTTGACGCTTGTATGCAGACTCCAGCTGCTGCTTTTTCACTTCATATATTTTTAAGAAGTTATCATAGTCACCAACATAGCGATTCAACTCTTGGTTTTCCATGTGATAGATCAAGTTAACAACATTGTTCAAGAATGGAATATCATGTGAAATCAAGATAAATGCATTCTCATATTCCTGTAAATAGCGCTTCAGCCATTCGATATGCTGTTCATCCAAATAGTTTGTAGGCTCGTCCAGTAAAAGGATTTCAGGCTTTTCCAGCAAAAGCTTAGCTAGTAAAACTTTCGTACGCTGCCCACCGCTAAGATCATCTATATCACGATCAAGTCCAACATCGTCTAATCCCAGGCCACGAGCAACTTCCTCAACTTTTGAATTAATTTGATAGAAATCATTACTATCTAAAGTTTCTTGCAGCTCGCCAACTTCTGCAAGTAATGCATCGATATCAGCGCCTTCATCACCCATTTTTGCATAAAGTTCATTGATCTCTGATTCCGCATCAAAAAGATATTGAAAAGCAGTACTCAAAGCATCACGCATCGTAGTGCCTTTTTTAAGTACAGCATGCTGATCTAAGTAACCAACACGAACTTTCCGTGACCACTCAACTTTCCCCTCGTCGGGTTGCAGCTTCCCGGTAACAATATTCATGAAAGTAGACTTACCCTCACCATTTGCCCCAACTAGTCCAACGTGTTCACCTTTTAAAAGTCGAAAAGACACATCATTGAAAATCGCACGATCACCGAAACCGTGACTTAAATTTTGTACATTTAATACGCTCATTTTTTTACCCCTTCTCTAATATTCCATGTGGATATCTTACTAGATTTAGACTGTTTTTTCTATCTAAAGTTATTTCCTGTGAAAAATGTAATTCGATTATAGGGATAAATTGAAAGTAATGTTGGGGGATTATCAAATAGGGGGTCACACTAACACTTTACCCGGAAAAAAGGTGCCAATTAGGTTATTGGCACCTTTCTCTGTTTCTAATGGTTCACTTAACTCCCTGCGGAACTGCCAGGCCAAGACCTTTAGCAATACGTGTACCGTAATCAGGATCCGCTTTAAAGAAATGCTGAATCTGGCGATGCTTAATTTCTTCTTTTTCTACAGGCTTCATGGCAGCAACAATGTTTGCCACAAGACGGGAGCGTTCCTCTTCACTCATTAAGCGGTATAGATCACCGGCTTGTGTGTAGTGGTCATTATGATCATACACAGCGCTTTCGGCTAAACCGGAAACAGGGTATGCAGCCTGCTTGTGCTCCGGTGCCTCAGTAGGTCCTCCAAAGCTGTTCGGCTCGTAATAAACAGAACCTCCGCCATTGTTGTCAAAGCGCATCTGACCGTCACGCTGATAGTTTTGCACTTCGTTCTTAGGGCGGTTGATTGGCAGCATCTGATGGTTTGCACCTACGCGGTAGCGGTGTGCATCATGATAGGCGAACAGACGGCCCTGGAGCATCTTGTCAGGTGAAACATCAATACCCGGCACGAGCGTTCCAGGAGAGAAGGTAGCCTGCTCAACTTCAGCAAAGTAGTTTTCAGGATTTTTATTCAGTACCATGCGTCCTACTTCGATTAAAGGATAATCTTTCTGTGACCATACCTTTGTTACATCGAATGGATCGAAGCGGTAAGTATTTGCATCTTCTAGCGGCATGATTTGCACGCATAGTTTCCACGATGGGAAATCGCCATTCTCAATTGCATTAAATAAATCCTCTGTATGGTAATCAGGGTTTTCTCCAGCCATTTTCGCTGCAGCGTCCACGCTAAGGTTTTTAACGCCCTGTTCAGTTTTAAAGTGATACTTTACCCAGACACCTTCTCCTTGTTCATTTACCCACTTAAATGTATGGCTGCCGAAACCGTGCATATGTCGAAGGGTTGCAGGTATGCCGCGGTCTGACATTAAGATGGTTACCTGGTGCAGAGACTCAGGGGATAAGGACCAGAAGTCCCAAACGGCTGTGGGATTTTTCAGATGTGTCTTTGGATCACGCTTTTGTGTATGAATGAAATCAGGGAATTTAATTGCATCCCGGATAAAGAATACAGGCGTATTATTTCCTACAAGGTCGTAGTTTCCTTCTTCTGTATAAAACTTAACGGCAAAGCCGCGCGGATCGCGTACAGTATCAGCAGAACCAAGTTCGCCGGCTACAGTTGAAAAGCGTACGAATAAAGGCGTTCTTTTGCCTACTTCAGACAGAAATGCGGCTTTTGTATATTTAGTGAGGTCATTTGTAACTTCAAAATAGCCATGTGCACCCGCACCTTTTGCATGAACAACACGCTCAGGCACACGTTCTCTATTAAAATGGGCGAGCTTCTCCAGTAAGTGAACATCCTGAATCAATGTTGGCCCTCTTGAGCCTGCAGTCATTGAATTTTGGTTATCGCCAACAGGTGCGCCCCAGCTTGTCGTGAGATTATTCTTTTTTGTCATTCGATAATCACCTCATAAAAGTTTTAATAACTTGCTTATATTTGTAATGATAACACTTCTCAAAGTAAAATCAATACTTTTTTATAATTATTATAAATAAAAATCAATTATTAAGAAGAAAATCCTATAAAAAGGTGAGGAGAATGCTTGTTTTAAATGGCATTAATATATTTATATTTGCGTTTTTTCTTAAAAGAACTGGTTTTTTCAGAAGGAGGAGAGGAGGATGATCATATAAATTTATTGGAGCACATAAAAAAATCGGGCGGTATAGGGAACCGCCCGATTTACTGGCTAATATTTTCTCTTATAATCGGCATGCTCATGCATCTTGGGCCACCCCGTCCTCTTGAGAGTTCTGAGCTGAGAATTTCAATGACCTCAACCCCATTTTGACGGAGGATGTCGTTTGAGACATAATTCCGGTCATAAGTTACAACAACACCTGGAGCAATTGCGAGTGTATTGGATCCATCGTTCCATTGTTCACGTGCCGATGCAATCGGGCAGCCTCCTCCACAAGGGATTAACACTAATTCATCAAGATGAAGAACTTCTTTTAGAGTTTCCTTCAAAGAGTTTTTCTCTGTAATTTTAAGAAGGTCGGAATTCTCCTCCTGTTCCAGTATGTAAATCTTCATACTGCCATCTCTATCTTCAATAGCTGGATGGTAGGTGAACTTATCGTGGTCAATCATAGTAAATACAGTATCCAGGTGCATGAATGCCCGGATTTTGGGAATTTCAACTGCGACAACTTTTTTTATGGATTTCTGGCGGGCGAATAGTTCCATTGCAAGTTTTTCTATCCCTTGTGCAGAAGTTCTTGCGCTGACACCAATGGCTACCGCTTCATCGCTCAATATCAGTTCATCTCCGCCTTCCAGTGAATAGAGATCATCACGTTTAAAGTAAGCAGGGATTTCATGTTTATTGAAACGGGGATGATGATTCACTATGTAGTCCATAAAAATGGATTCCCGTCTCCTTGCAGGTTCATGCATTCGATTAATGGTAATCCCTTCACCTATAACCGCAGCAGGATCCCGGGTAAAATAGAGGTTTGGCATCGGGTCCAGATAAAAAGGATAATGATCCGGCATCAGTTCATGAAGATGAATTTTCTTATCCTGATCAATATCCGATTTTACGACACCTGACATCACTTTCCTTACCAGAGATAGTCTTTTACTGTTTCGTAGGAACCATTTATATTCGATTGACTTTCCCATAAGACCTTTTCAATAAAGGAAATTCTCGTCTCGTCCTGCTGAATGGCTTCTGTCATCAATTTATCAAGATATAAGACCTCAATTCCCCGATTGCTTAGTATATTGGCGAAATAATCATGTTCTTTTTGAATGGCAGGCAAAAAGGGAATGTCATCGAATAAAAGTCTTTTCAAATATTGAGGTGTAAGATTTTCAATTTCCTTGCCAGGCCTGTGCAGAAGGACCGTCTTTAATTCTCCAATTTCAGAAGTTACATTTAATGGATGTTTCATTATAAATACCTCCAAAGGCAAAATGCCTGACCTATTTTTCTATGTTTGATTGGTTCCCTTTGTTTTCATAGAGTAAACAGCTCATTTGTGTGCATATTTATTCAATGGGGCTAAAATGGGAAGGGTAAATTTTTTCAAATTAAAAGGGCAAACTATATAACAGGCAATCATAATGAAACTGAAAGAAAATCTGTCCTTCATAAGTGTACAAAATGAAAAAATGTGTTAAAGTATAAATTGAAAAACCTTTACATAGCTTTATTTGTTTCATGAAATAATGTCCGTGCTGAAAATACAGTTGTGTATGAGTTGGCGACATTCAATAAAAATGAACTGGGGGATACTGAGATGACCAGCAAAATTTTAGATGCTTTTTTACAGGAAAACCTGGAGGATTTAAAGGATAGAGGACTTTACAACGTAATCGACCCTCTTGAAAGCCCAAATGGCCCTATAATCAAAATCAATGGAAGAGAACTGATTAATCTTTCATCCAATAACTATTTAGGTTTGGCCACTGATGAAAGACTTAAAAAATCAGCCATCGAAGCAATTGAGAAATATGGGGTTGGAGCAGGTGCTGTCCGTACTATAAATGGAACGCTTGAACTTCACACAAAACTTGAAGAAAAGCTTGCTGAGTTCAAACATACAGAAGCAGCCATCGCATACCAGTCTGGTTTTAATTGTAACATGGCAGCTATTTCAGCTGTAATGGATAAAAACGATGCTATTCTGTCTGATGAATTAAACCATGCATCCATTATTGATGGATGCCGTCTATCGAAAGCTAAGATTATTCGCGTAAATCATTCTGATATGGAAGATTTAAGGGCGAAAGCGAAGGAAGCAAAAGAATCTGGACAGTACAACAAAATCATGGTCATTACTGACGGTGTTTTCTCAATGGATGGGGATATCGCAAAGCTTCCTGAGATTGTGGAGATCGCGGAAGAATTCGATCTGATCACTTATGTTGATGATGCACACGGTTCAGGAGTGCTTGGAAAAGGAGCAGGGACTGTTAAACACTTTGGCCTTTCCGATAAAATCGACTTCCAGATCGGAACACTTTCTAAGGCAATAGGTGTTGTCGGCGGATATGTGGCCGGCAAAAAGGACCTGATTGATTGGCTGAAAGTCCGCAGCAGACCATTCCTATTCTCAACTTCTTTAACACCTGCTGATGTAGCAGCAAGCACGAAAGCCATTGAGCTGCTGATGGAAAGCACAGAGCTGAATGAAAAGTTATGGGAAAATGCCAACTATCTTAAGGATGGTCTGGAAAAATTAGGATTTGATATCGGGGACAGTGAAACACCAATCACTCCTTGTATTGTTGGAGATGAAGTAAAGACACAGGAATTCAGCAAAAAACTCAATGAAGAAGGCGTTTATGCGAAATCAATCGTCTTCCCGACTGTCCCAAGGGGAACGGGACGTGTCAGAAATATGCCTTCTGCGGCACATACGAAAGAAATGCTGGATCAGGCTATTGCCATTTATGAAAAAGTCGGCAAAGAAATGGGAATTATTTAAGTTTGACTATAAACAAAATCTAGAAGGCAAAGAGGAAATGTTGGAGGAATAAGATGAAACGAATTATGATTACTGGAGCTTTAGGCCAGATCGGCTCTGAACTAACCTTGAAATTAAGAGAAATCTATGGAACAGACAATGTTATTGCAACAGACATCAGAAAAAATGAGTCTGAAGCTGCCCAATCAGGACCGTTTGAAATGGTTGATGTTACTGATGCAAAATCAATGCTGGATACGGCTAAAAAATATAATGTGGATACAGTCATCCATATGGCAGCCCTGTTATCAGCAACAGCTGAAGCCAACCCGGTATTTGCATGGAATTTAAATATGGGGGGGCTTATGAATGCACTTGAAACGGCTAGAGAGTGCAACGCACAATTCTTTACGCCAAGCTCCATTGGCGCATTTGGCCCTTCTACGCCAAAAGACAACACACCTCAGGATACAATTCACCGCCCAACTACTATGTATGGCGTGAACAAGGTAGCGGGCGAATTACTGTCTGATTACTACTATTACAAATTTGGTGTTGATACCAGAGGCTTGCGATTCCCTGGTTTAATTTCTTATGTTACTCCTCCAGGAGGCGGAACGACTGATTACGCTGTTGAGATCTACTACGAAGCGATTAAAAATGGCCGCTATACTTCTTATATCGACCAGGGCACATATATGGACATGATGTATATGCCGGATGCATTAAATGCCATCGTTGATTTAATGGAAGCCGATGCAGATAAACTCATTCACCGCAATTCCTTCAATGTAACTGCAATGAGTTTTGAACCTGAACAGATTGCGGCAGAGATCAGAAAGCATATTCCGGGGTTTGAAATTTCCTATGAGGTGGATCCAGTGCGCCAGGCGATTGCCGACAGCTGGCCAAATTCGATTGATGCAAGCGCAGCAAAAGAAGAGTGGGGCTTCAAAGCAGATTTCGATCTAGCCAAGATGACTGCTGATATGCTTGATAAACTAAGAACAAAGTTATGAAAAAGCAAAAGGGACGCCGTATGGCAGTCCCTTTTTACAATTTTATATTGAATTGCTCGCGGAGAAATTCCTTTTTTTCCTCCTCGGTTAGTTCATATTTTTCTTTTGTGCCTTCTCCAGACTTAGTGACAGTCAATCCTGAGAGTGTAACACGGCCATTCTTTGTCGCAATAGTGGCCAGGTCGCCATGTGTAAAATGGGATTCAGGAGAAGTCTGATTGAAAAAACATGCATCATGAAAGTCACTCAGCTGCTTTGGCTTATCAGAAAAACGGTAAAGAATCCTCCATTCACCATCCTCAAGTCTTTGAAGGTCATATTTACCTTCAACGGACTCTCTTATCCTGTAAGTTCCGCTTACATCTGTTTTTTCCTCACCCGTTAAAGGTAAAGGCTGCCTGACAGAATCGCCGAATCCTACATCCGCCAAATATGGAATTTGATTCAAATAAACCAGTATGGCTGCATGGGAATCTTCTCTAACCCATCCATCCGGCTTTTTGACGGTGCAGGAAATCAAGTGGGATTGAAATCCCAGTTCTGACAGCAGGTATTGAAAAAGGCCGTTTAATTCATAGCAAAAGCCTCCCCTGGTTCTTTCAAGAATTTTTTCATAAAACGCATCTCTGTCCAGCTGAATAGGAATTTTTCTTGTTACGTCCAAGTTCTCAAAAGGAATTTTGTGCATATGGCTGCTCTGAAGTTCTTTCAGATAATCAAGATCCAGATTACGTTCAGCCGATACTGCAATGCGTTTTAAATATTTTTGTGCATCCATTAAATCACTCCATAATCTTTTTTTAACCATTAAGAAGGAAAAGCAAATCAATTTGCAGTAATGAAATAATTATACTAAAATGTCATTATATTTACATTTTAGCAAATTACACACGGGGGTTTTAATATGGCATATGAAGTAACTGTTGAATTTTGCATGATGTGAAACTACGCACCAAAAGCCGCGAGTTTCGCGGAAGAACTTTTTACACATTTTCGCTCTGAGATTTCAAAAATGGAACTGGTTCCAAGTAAAGGTGGAGCTTTTGAAGTGACAGTTAATGGAAAAAAGCTATATTCCAAGCTCGAGACTGGCATTTTTCCTAAAACCAAAGAAATAATTGAAAAGATGCAGTTATAAACTGCCAAACCTTCTCCTCAGGGAGGAGGTTTTTTACTGATCCATAATAATATTATCGCAGTCTAACGGGCAGTAAGACTCCCGCTTCAAGACTCAGAAGAATCAATGGAGGATTATTAGGGGTCAAACTGCCCGTAAAGGCCCGATTGGTTCAACAAACAATCAGTGGGGGATAAAACCCAGCTGATTGAGGTTTCACTTTATGTAAACAAAGGGCAAAAAGGCTACCTCTATCTCAGTTTATCAATCGATGCTGATATCTCTATCGCATCCTGGACCAGCTTCATTTTTATTTATAAAAATCTCTAATATCTCATTTGAAAAATCTGCGCTTACCCTTTTATTAATAACTGAAAAAGGCAGCTTTACCTTACGCATACATGGCTGGCCGCAGCGAATTGGACCAGTTTCATCTATTTTAACCGCTTTAATGATCACGGTGTTTTCTTTTAAGGAAACGGTTACATCTTTTGAAACGCAACCTGTTAAAAGCGCCTCAACGATAATTTCCGCTTCCGTATCATATAAGTCGATGCGAAAAGTAATTTGATCCAAATATGATGAAAGCGGGTCCAAGTAATAATCCTCCATCCATTTTTCCAATTCATCCAAATTAAACGGATGGAAATCTTCCTTTTTGTTCAATTTCAAAACCCCCTTGTTTCAATCTATAGTATTCATTTAATGTAAAATAGTGAAAAATGATATAATAATCAGGCAAGTGCTGGAGGGATCTTTATGAAAAGTACAGTCAGAAATATTTTGCCGGTTCATGAACTGCAACAAGACCGGCGATTTACTCATTTAATGAAACAGTATGAACTTGACTTTATACATACAACTAACGTTTTTAAAGAGGTCATTGCTGAGATCAGGAATAACATTCTTGATGGGAATTGGGCCGGTGAGGAGCCTGGTACGGAAGAATTTACGGCCGCTATATTTAAAAAAGCAGAAGAGGTAATCACTGTTCGGTATGGTTATACACTTAAAAGGGTTATCAATGCCACTGGCACTATTCTTCACACTAATCTTGGCCGAGCGCGTTTAAGCAAATCAGCAGCCGAACATATGCTTGAAATTGCCAGGAACTATTCCAATTTGGAGTATAACTTGAATGAAGGAGCACGGGGATCCAGGCACAGTCACCTGGAAAGCCTGGTCAAAGAGCTGACAGGTGCAGAATCTGCTATGGCAGTTAACAATAACGCTGCTGCCGTTTATATCATTCTAAAAGCGCTTGCTGAAGAAAAAGAAGTAATAGTTTCCCGCGGCCAGCTTGTTGAAATCGGGGGTTCCTTCAGGGTATCAAGCATAATGGAAGAAAGCGGTGCAAAGCTGGTTGAGGTAGGAACTACGAATAAAACCCACTTGGAAGATTATGAAAAAGTCATCAACGCAGATACAGCGATGATTATGAAGGTGCATACGAGCAATTTTAAAATTATTGGCTTCACCAAAGAAGTTGGAACTGACGAACTTGCCCGCCTGTCAAAAGAAAAAAGTATCATATTCTATGAAGACTTGGGCAGCGGTGCACTATTTGATTTTAAAAGCAAGGGAATCGGCAATGAGCCAGCTGTTAGCGATGTGGTAAAAATGGGAGCAGATATCGTTTCTTTTAGCGGGGACAAGCTTTTGGGCGGTCCGCAGGCAGGCATTATTGCCGGTAGAAAGGACTTAATCGAAAAGCTGAAAAAACACCAGCTTGCCCGGGTTCTTCGGGTTGATAAAATGACAATTGCTGCGCTTGAAGGCACGCTTATGGATTACTTAAAAGGGGAAGAGGGTCTGAAAAATATTCCGGTGGTCCATGATGTATTGACGACCAGTGATGAACTCGAAGCGAGAACAGCACAATTTCTTCACAGATTACAAGCAGCTGCGAAGGATTATGAATGCTCTATGAGAGAAAGTACAGGGCAAGTTGGGGGAGGCACAATGCCTGATGTTGAACTGCCGTCCTGGATTGCCGTTTTAAAGCACAGGCGCTACTCAGCGGAGCATATTGGCCGCAAGTTAAGAATAAATTGTACTCCTTCTGTAATAGTCAGGATATATAAGGAAGAAATACTGATTGATCTCCGGGCAGTAACTGCAAATGAGGAAGACATCATTATAAAAGCATTAACTGCCATTTAATTCTTGCAGCTGCCTGATCTTTAGGCAGCTGCTTTTGATTAAATTTTACATATCATGGTGGGAATTATGTTTTTGTCTGGTATGGTTACGGTTTTTCACTTTTTTCGAGCCGCTTAATGGTTCAGGCTGTCCATCGTTATTATGTCCTTTGGGTGCATTTTTTCGCATGTCTTTGCCATTGTTTTTGTTCATTTGATGCCCTCCTCATAATATAGGATGCTGACTTCCGCTCCAGGCAGCTGTTGTACTGTGCTGCCGTCTTACTGGCTGATGGGCAATAAGATAGAAGGAGATATTCACCTTCATCTCATGTGTTAGTTTGGCTCTTTTACATGAAAAATTGCCTTGCAAATTGTGGTTGAATTTCAAGATTTCCGCCTGAGTGATTTGGCGGAATATTTTATGGGTCAATTGCGCAATTTAATGGTACAAATTTTGTTAGGAGTGAACTAAGCATGCCATATCATAAAGATAAACAGCAGGCATTTCAGGCAGCACAGCAGGGAATGGAAGATGCACAGGAGCTATATGCTGAAATTGTAAAAGATTCTGCCAGTTACGGCCATCAGCTTAAACATCTTAAGCAGGAGGTAAATGAAGCGTACGCTCAAATTGAAAATGCCTTAGAGGTTGCATCGGATCATCAGCGGGCACAATTGGAGAGATTTCAGCAGGACTTGCGATCCATGGTTGATGATGTGAACCAATACTAGAAAGTTATGAATGAATAAAATCAACCAAACCCGGCTGAAGCCCAGCCGGGTAATTTAATAAGCAGATAAAGGATTGTGCATTTCGATATCTTTACGGCAAAAGCAGCCTGCCTCCTCGAAGTGTCCTGGGGCAGGCAAGGCGCTTCCGCTTTCCTTATTTACTGATTCTTTTTCCTTTTTTTATTATTTTGCTTTTGCGCTTCTGTTAGGGGTTCATTGGCAAATTCCTCATTGTAGCCGGTGCCCATGCCCTGCCCTTTTGCAGCATTCATACCCTCAATAATATGATTAGCCTTTCTTTTAGCCATAGCGAATCACCTCCGTAGGACTATTTTTCCGTGGATGATGTCATTTTATGTTGTTTTTTAAAAGAGACATTCCTCTTTTTCGTTTTATCAGTATAATAACCAAGCAAGAACCGGTTTTATCTTCTAATTGAAAAACGCTATCAATTACGGCATTTAAAAGGCTAGAAGAAGTAAATAAGAAATTATGATAAGAAAAACTTATCAAAAACAATAACTTTCTTGTTATTTACTTATATAACAGGTTGTATTAATATAGGAATTGTGAGAAAAGTAAGGATGGATGAAAATTCAAACTTTTCGACAATTACCTAACACTTGGTATATGATGTTTATTGAAAGAGGGGGTAATACATTTGGCAAAGAATGATGTGTTCAATTCCCGCAAATCCTTTGATCTGGACGGGAAGCGCTATCACTACTATCATTTAGGCGCTCTGGAAGAAGCTGGAGTGGGTAATGTTTCCAAATTGCCTTATTCTATTAAGGTATTATTGGAATCAGTACTTCGTCAATATGACGGCCGTGTAATTACAAAAGAGCATGTTGAAAACCTGGCAAAATGGGGAACTTCTGAAGTAAAAGAAGTAGATGTTCCTTTCAAACCATCACGTGTAATTCTGCAGGACTTCACTGGAGTTCCGGCAGTAGTTGACCTGGCTTCATTGCGTAAGGCAATGGCTGACATGGGTGGGGACCCTGACAAAATCAATCCTGAGAAGCCGGTTGATCTGGTTATCGACCACTCTGTACAGGTAGATAAGTATGGTACGCCTGATTCTCTTGAAGCCAACATGGAGCTTGAATTCGAACGCAACGCTGAGCGTTACCAGTTCTTGAGCTGGGCACAAAAAGCATTTGACAACTATCGTGCAGTTCCTCCTGCAACGGGTATTGTTCACCAGGTGAACCTTGAGTTCCTTGCGAATGTTGTTCATGCACTGGAAACAACAGAAGGCGATTTTGAAACTTTCCCTGATACCCTTGTAGGTACTGACTCCCATACAACCATGATCAACGGTATCGGCGTTCTTGGATGGGGTGTAGGAGGTATTGAAGCTGAAGCAGGTATGCTTGGACAGCCTTCATATTTCCCTGTGCCTGAAGTTGTAGGGGTTAAGCTTACTGGCGAGCTTCCTAACGGAACAACTGCCACTGACCTTGCTTTAAAGGTAACCCAGGTACTGCGCAGCCAGGGAGTGGTTGGCAAGTTTGTAGAATTCTTCGGCCCTGGTGTTACACAGCTTCCATTGGCTGACCGAGCTACAATTGCTAACATGGCACCAGAATACGGAGCTACTTGCGGATTCTTCCCTGTTGATGCGGAAGCCCTGGATTACATGCGCCTGACTGGACGTCCAGAAAAGCAAATCAAAATTGTGGAAAAATACTGCAAAGAAAATGGAATGTTCTTTGATCCGGCTCTAGAGCCAGTATATACGAATGTAGTTGAAATCAATCTTGCCGAAATTGAAGCGAACCTTTCAGGTCCTAAGCGTCCACAGGACTTAATTCCGCTTTCAGCTATGAAAAAGGAATTCAATGACGCTATCACAGCTCCTCAAGGCAACCAGGGCTTTGGCTTGGATAAGAAAGAAATCGACAAAGAAATCACTGTTGAGTTTGCAAATGGCGATTCAACCAAGATGAAAACGGGTGCAGTTGCCATTGCGGCAATCACTAGCTGTACAAATACTTCAAACCCTTATGTTTTAGTTGGTGCAGGTTTAGTGGCGAAAAAGGCAGTTGAACTTGGAATGGAAGTTCCTAAGTTCGTAAAAACTTCCTTGGCTCCGGGATCTAAGGTTGTTACTGGATACCTGCGTGATTCAGGTCTTCTTCCATACATGGAACAGCTTGGATTCAACCTTGTAGGTTATGGCTGTACAACATGTATCGGTAACTCCGGCCCATTAAGAGAAGAAATCGAAAAGGCTGTAGCTGAAAGCGACCTTCTTGTAACATCTGTTCTTTCCGGTAACCGTAACTTCGAAGGGCGTATCCATCCGCTTGTAAAAGCTAACTACCTGGCTTCTCCGCCATTAGTAGTTGCTTATGCACTAGCTGGAACAGTCGATATCGATCTTCAAAACGAGCCAATCGGAAAAGACAAGAATGGCAACGATGTCTTCTTTAACGACATTTGGCCATCTACTGCTGAAGTTAATGAAGTGGTTAAACAGACTGTTACACCTGAATTGTTCCGTAAAGAATATGAGCATGTATTTGATGACAATGCCCGCTGGAACCAAATCCAGACAAGCAATGAGCCGTTATATTCATTTGATGATAATTCAACATATATCCAGAATCCTCCGTTCTTTGAAGGCTTAACTCCTAATGCTGATGAAGTTAAACCTTTATCAGGATTGCGTGTTGTCGGCAAGTTCGGTGATTCTGTCACAACTGACCATATTTCTCCGGCAGGTGCGATCGGCAAAGATACACCAGCAGGAAAATACCTTCGCGAGAACGGTGTTGAACCACGCGACTTTAACTCTTATGGATCCCGCCGCGGTAACCATGAAGTTATGATGCGCGGTACATTTGCAAACATTCGTATCCGCAACCAGATCGCACCTGGTACAGAAGGCGGCTTCACAACATACTGGCCAACAGGCGAAGTAACTTCCATCTATGATGCTTGCATGAAATACAAGGAAGATGGAACTGGCTTAGTAGTTCTTGCCGGCAAAGACTATGGAATGGGATCTTCCCGTGACTGGGCTGCAAAAGGTACGAACCTGCTTGGAATTAAAACAGTTATTGCTGAAAGCTATGAGCGTATCCACCGTTCTAACCTTGTTCTAATGGGTGTACTTCCGCTTCAGTTCAAGGCAGGCGAAAGTGCAGAAACTCTTGGTTTGTCAGGAAAAGAAACAATCGATGTTCAAATCGATGAAAATGTTAGACCACGTGATTTTGTTAAGGTTACAGCTACAGATGAAAACGGCAATCAGACTTCTTTTGAAGCTCTTGTTCGTTTTGACTCTGAAGTTGAAATTGATTACTACCGTCACGGCGGAATCCTGCAAATGGTTCTTCGTGATAAACTGGCTAACTAATTATGACTGCCGCTATGTGCTCGTTCACATAGCGGTTTTTTATTTTACAAAATATACGGGTTCAGGTATGTTAACTATATATTAACTTTGGGGGGCTGACTTTGGGTGCATTTTTAATTGGGCCTTTATTAGTGAAGTATGAATGGGCATTAGTCCTGCTCTCAGCTATCGTTGCTTATTTTACTATTGCAAATACATTAAGAGATAACGGGGAATATAAAAAAATCTTTCTGAATGTCATAATAAATGCAGTTCTAATTGGCTTTTTTACTTATAAATTTAGTTCAATTCTCTTTCAGACAAAAACCATTCTAAGCAACCCTATGGGGATTTTATATTTCTCAGGAGGAAGTAAAGGAACCATGTTAGGGGCTTTTTTGGCTCTTTTCTATTTAGTAAAGGAAATGATGAAATACAAATATCCGCTCAAAAATTGGATTTATGGAATTGTTTACGGATCTGTCACATTTATGCTGTCTTATTGGCTGTTTAGAACCTTATTAATTTTGCTTTTCTAGGTTAAAATACAATCAAGGAAGCAAAAAGCCCTTAATAGCCGGGAGGGAATACAGCATGTTCAAAAAAATGTTTTCAGCTGCTGTGTTATTAATAATTACTACTGCAATTTTTGTGGTGCAGGCAGTTGAAAAAGATGAAGTCAAGAGTCATCCCGTTAATCAGACTGGTTTAGGAATAGGCTTGAAAGCCCCAGATTTTGAATTGAAAAACCTTCAGGGGGATACAGTAAAGCTCTCAGATTATAGAGGAAAGAAAGTCATGCTCAACTTTTGGGCAACATGGTGTCCTCCATGTAAAGCTGAAATGCCTGATATCCAAAAATTCTATATTCAAAAGGGAAATGAAGTTGTTATATTGGCAGTGAACATCGATCCTCAATCTGATGTTGCCGGCTTTGCAGAAGAAATGCGCGTGAATTTTCCAATTCTCCTTGATGTGAATGATAAAGCATCCAATGCCTATCAAATAATAACGATTCCTACCACTTTTTTTATTGATGAAGAAGGAATTATCCGGAATAAATATTTAAGTGCGATGTCCCTTGAAATTATGAATCAGTATATAGATGAAATGTAAAAAACATCTGTCGGGAGCAGATGTTTTTTTGTATAGGTTTACACCGCCATAAAAAAGGAAATTTAGATGAAAAGCTTTTTTTCTGAATATTTTACCAATAGCAGTGAACCTTATGTACTTTTTCACGTATTCTGGGTATATGCGGATTAAATTTTCGAAAAGTTGTAATAATTTAAAGAGTTTCTGGAGATAATGACTGTTACAATGTTATTAAAGGAAGGTGAAAGATTTATGAGAAAGCCTAGAAAACGCTCCTTTGCAGAATTAGTTTCAGAAAATAAACGCCAGCTGCTTAAAGATCAAGATGCAATGGAAAAAATCGAAGAACGCCTCGAGCTTAAACGACTTAACAAGGCCGAATAGAATTACTTGCCATTCATGAAACCCTCTGAATTTGACCATACTTAAAATGAGGAGGGATATCCATGAGTAATCAAAAAAGACACCCTAATCATTTTGCCCCGAACCATATTGGTACACAATCACGCGGATTTGGCGGCAACAAAGGCAAGAAAATGCAGGACAAATCCGGGCAGCATGCTCAAGTGATTCAAACTAAAGGCGAATAACTGTAATTAACCTGCTGTTTCATTTACGGCAGGTTTTTTGTTTCAAAAGTCAGGCATACTTTCAGGCAAGCTGCCCACACATTTCCGCCAATATTTTTCTTGTTCTTTCACAAACTAATTTTGTACCAACACCTAAAAAAGGGAGGAACAAACCATGGCACATAACAGACCAAATCCAGATGACCGCAGCGATAACGTTGAAAAGCTTCAGTCCATGATCGTTCATACGATCGAGAATATGGACGAAGCTGAAGAATCAATGAAGTATGCAAATGCAGAGGACCTAGCCAGGATTGAAGCAAAAAATGAACGCCGCAGGGAAAGCCTTGCTTCATTCCGTTCTGAAATAAAGGACGAGTATCAGGCACAGCAGAACGGCAATACCAGCGAGAAAAATAATTATTAACAACCAAAAAAGACCTAATCCAGTGTGATTAGGTCTTTTCCTATTGAAAGATCATGATAAGGAGCTCATTCTTTATAGATCATTACAGAAATATGGTAAGATAAGTTGTGGAAACTAAGAAGAAGAAGTGATAATCGATGACACAACAGAAAAGACAGGCAAAACCGGCGGAGGGCCAGGTTTATCATTGGAAAAATGAGCTTGATCAGTACGGATACATACAAAATGAAGCAGAATTGCTAAATGTTATTAAAAATATCAATGAAAAAGCAGATCCCCGGCTTCTTTCGGAATTACTGACCATCGCTGCTATATCCAGGTTAAGCAAGTATACCGATGATACTCTTGCCAGTGCGTGGCTTCAGAAGGCTGTTGAACTGGACACAGGCAATAGTTTGGCGGCTGCCCAATTAGGAAAATCCGAGTGGAAAAATAAAAGCAATCTTCTTGAAACGCTGACTTTCCCGCCGATTCGGGAAACCGATAACAGGGCAGCAAAAAAGAAGACAGCTGAGCAATTCATAGAAATTTGCAGAAGCTTTATCAACAAATCAGATGATGAGTTGGAAGATCTGCAAAAAAAGCAGCATGCCTATGAGGATGTGGAATACCGGAAGCTGACTGAAATACTTGAAAAAGCTATTGAAGAAACAGCTTTTCTTTTAAAAGCTGCTGAAGAATATGAGCAATCTATATCCGGTGTTTTCCATACTTCAACCTATTACACCGATATGAAAAAGCACTTGAATGCCATCAACAGACTTAAAAATGAATGGAAAGAGATATTTGAATCGGAGGATGAAGAGTCTGATTTACCAAAAGACCCTCTGGTTGAACTCAATGAAATGGTTGGCCTGCACTCGGTCAAAAACAGAGTACATGACTTTTACCGTTTTTTAAAATATCAAAATGAACGCAAGTCACTTGGTTTTCAAACGAAAGATGAACTCAGCCTTAATATGATTCTTACTGGCAATCCAGGTACAGGCAAAACAACTATCGCCCGGCTTTTGGCAAAGATTTATCATAGCCTGGGTGTATTGCCGCGGGAAGAAGTAATAGAAGCAGATCGGTCACAGCTGGTTGGGGGATTTGTCGGTCAAACGGAGGAAAATGTCAGGGCGGCCGTGGAAAAGGCTATCGGTGGAGTGCTGTTCATTGATGAGGCGTACAGCTTAAAGCGTGAGGGACAGACCGGCAGTGACTATGGACAAACAGCCATTGATACTCTCGTATCACTGATGACCGGTACGGAATATGGAGGAAAGTTTGCGGTTATCATGGCCGGTTATCCAGAAGAGATGAGACAATTTCTGGACAGTAATCCTGGCCTTCGCAGCCGTTTCCCAGAGTCGAATTTTATTGCGCTGCCTGATTATTCTAATGAGGAGCTTCTCCAGATTGCAGAAAAGCTGTCTGCGGATAATGATTATGTCCTGACGGAAGGGGCAAAGCAGGAACTTGGAAAGCGAATTGAAAAAGAGCGGGTTGATGATACGTTCGGAAATGCCCGGACTGTCAGAAACATTGTTCTAGATGCTATTTTTAGAAAAGGCTCACAAGCTGAAAAGAACGAAAACATCATGGCATATACACTCTTGGAAAAAGAAGATTTTGAAAGTGAAGAAGAAGAAAAGCTAATGGATCCACAAGAGCAGCTTGCCCAATTAATCGGACTTGAAACAGTTAAAATAGAAGTTCATAACTTAGTGTCATTTGTTAAGATGCAGCAGCTGCGCCGTGAAAAAGGGCTGCCTGTTGTCCCTATCCAGCTGCATTCAGTATTTACCGGGAATCCGGGGACAGGGAAAACAACTGTAGCAAAGATTTATGCAGAATTGCTGAAGGAATGCGGATTTCTGAAACGCGGACATTTGATGGTTGCGAGCCGTGCTGATTTTGTAGCTGGCTATGTAGGCCAAACCGCCATCAAAACAAAGAAAAAGATAAGAGAAGCGTTAGGCGGGGTCCTTTTCATCGATGAGGCCTATTCACTTCTTTCCCAGACATCAGGAGATTTCGGAAAAGAAGTCATCGATACATTAGTGGATGAAATGACAAAACATAATGAAAATCTTGTCGTTGTTTTAGCGGGTTACCCAAATGAAATGGAAAAACTAATGTCAAGTAATCCGGGGCTAAAGTCCCGCTTTAAAAAGTTCTTTCATTTTAAGGATTATTCAACGGCAGAGCTATTGGAAATTATTATATCGTATGCTGGACAATATGAATATACGCTTACGGAAGAAGCAGGGGACTACCTTAACCGCACTTTAGCAAAGATCGAAATAAATGGGAATGGACGCTTTGCCGCCAACCTGGCAGATGAGGCTATTCAGGCACAGGCAATGAGAATCGTATCAGCAATTGATGAGGATATAGAACAGGTTAGCATTTTGGAAAAAGAAGATTTTGAAATCGCCTTAAAAAAGATCAGCAAAGGGGAATAAGTATGCTCATTTCAACAAAAGAAATAGAAGTAAGATATGCAGAAACAGATCAAATGGGAGTCGTGTATCACGCCAATTATCTGGTATGGATGGAGCTTGGCCGGACACAGATCATAAAAGATCTGGGGTTCAGCTATGCTGAAATGGAGAAGGATGGCATCATTTCGCCTGTTCTGGATATCCTGGCTTCCTACAAAAAACCACTGCGCTATGGTCAAACTGCGACGATAAAAACCTGGATTGAAGAGTATGACGGATTCCGCGTCAGCTATGGATATGAGATTTACAATGATGAAGGAGATCTTGCTGTAACAGGCTTGTCCAAGCATGTTTGCGTCAAAAAGGATAATTTCCGGCCGATCTCAATTAAAAAGAAATATCCTGATTGGCATGAAGCATATGAAGAAGCTAAAAAACAGCCGGAGAGTGCTGTCAGATAATTTTGCTTACTGCTCAAAGAATGGAGAAAATATATGGCATTCGGTCTTCGCAGAAAAGATCTTCAAGAATGGAAGATGAAAATAGATCGTGGAGAAATTGCTTTTTTAACCCATTATTGGATAGATGATCGCTTCCCAGGCTGTAAAACGGTCACAAAGGTCGGGTGTTCGGATCTGAAGAAGTTGATAGAATGGGGAGAAACACATGGCCTGAAGGCTGAGTGGATTGATTATCGGGATGATGGGTACTCGCATTATGACTTGATTGGTGACAGGCAGAAAGAAATACTTGAAAAGGAGAAGCTCTGGGAGCAGCTGGAACGGCTGCTGTAAGAAAAGCGGAAGGCGCCCTTGAGCTAGACCGTTATCTATCTTCGGAGTTTATTATTATCTTTTATAGAAAAAAGAAGCAGGCCGGATCTGCTTCTTTTACCCATTGTTATATTTGAATTCAGGTTCCCGTGCTTTCTCATTAAATGTTACGAATAAATCATGATTATCAAAGTACCATAAGTCCTTTTCTTCAATAAAGTAAGTAATTCCGTTTTTTTCAGTCTGCACTCCTGCGTTATGCGGGTGTTCATTAGAGACTCCTAATGAAAAACCTTGCTGGACAGTACTGCAGCCGCCATATCTTGCAAAAAAGCGGACGAAGTCACCATTATTCAAGAGCATTTCCTCCTGATACCATTGGGCAGCCTGATCTTCAATATGTATGTTCATTTGAAATTCCTCCTCCTGGGTGATAGTCATATTATAGGCTAGTTTTTCCCTGTGCGCGAATAAAATGTCTGTTCCAATACCTTTAATGATGGATTGAATCAATATTTATTCATCCTGGGAATGGGATTAAACCGCTTAAAATCATAAATACGTTCATGGCCATGTGCCATATGGCAGCAGGGAAAATACTTCTGGACCTAACAGTAATAGCCGCATAGAATATTCCCCCAGCAGCAAACAGCAGACATAGGCCAATAGAGTAGCCAAGCATGATATGAGAAAATCCAAACGCCAGCCCAGAAATAAGAACAGCTGCCTTATCGCCTGAAAGCTCCGACATTCTAGATAAGATGATTCCTCTCCATAAAAGCTCTTCCATTATTCCATTAATGATGGAGAAGCCAATCAGGAATATGATAAAGTCCCTGGTAAAGGAGTTTTCAGCAGTAAAAATTGAATAGGCAAATGAAGCAAAATTAATCATGATGGCAATCACAAGAAAATGTTTTATTTTTAATGAATGGAAGCCGCTCCATATGAATGGGAAATATATTTGGGAATTCCAATCCGGTTTGCGCAATAAGGGGATGGCAGTTTTATTAAATTTTATAGAAATATAGACAAGCAGAAGAATAGGAATTAACAGAAGAACCCGATTGAATATCATTAAGATATAGTGTTGAAATGGCAGTGCATCAAGCATTTTATCGCCATAAAGAAACAGTAGACTGCCTGTTAAGTACCCTGCAATGATCCAGGCAAACACACGCTCCAGCTTTGAAGTGAATAGTAAAAAAAGGATAAGTCCAAAGGAAAGTATAAAAGCGAAAGCAAAAAGTTTGTATTGAAAAAGCACTATTGAAGCTGTGAATATACATAATTGCAAATAAGGAAAAGATTTAGTAACATAAGCGGTTTTCATGATCATAGCTCCTTTGCTACAATATATTTTACCATTTTTTACATAAAAAAAGCGCTAAAAAGCGCTTTTTACTGAACATGATCGAGCATATGTGCCATAATTTCATTGTATTTGGACTCTGCATTGGGAAGGCCATAGCCGCCAGCATCCTTCAACGGTACGACCCGATATTTTTCCTGCTGTTTATTGCTTACGTATGTCGGGATGAACCCCGGATTGGAAAGTTCAATATTGACACCGGTTTGATCAATATACTTCGTTATCTCTACAGTTGCAATACCGCCTATGTCCTTGTAATCATTAATCTGGCCGGATAAAAAATTGCCCAGAGAGTATACAACAAGAGATTTCCGTCCGTCTTTCCTGTCAATCCATTCCATTGGCTGCAGTACATGTGGATGGTGTCCAAAAATAATGTCCACACCATCATTTGCAAGGACCTCTGCCAGTTCCTTTTGTTCCTCTGTGGGCTGAAGCTGGTATTCATTTCCCCAATGCATACTCATAACAACTACGTCAGCTTCATCTTTTGCCCGGTTAATTTCCTCTTTCATTGCTGTTCTATCAATAAGGTTAACGAGATAATCTTTTCCTGCCGGAACGGGCATTCCGTTTGTACCATATGTGTAAGAAAGATAAGCAACTTTAATTCCGTTTTTGTTTAGTATTTTTAAGGTTTGCTGTTCGCCGGGGGTTCTGCTCGTTCCTACATGCGGCAATCCTATCTGATCTAAATAATCCAGGGATGTTTTCAAACCTTTTTCTCCCTTATCAAGTGAATGGTTATTGG
Organism: Bacillus sp. NTK034; assembly: GCF_017303275.1. GTDB lineage: Bacteria > Bacillota > Bacilli > Bacillales > Cytobacillaceae > Cytobacillus. Next base: position 1,157,169 of record NZ_JAFKOJ010000001.1, read on the forward strand.
CTGTTGAAACAATGTCAACACCAGCCTCAATGAGGGCGTCTCCCACTTCCTGAGGGCTGTTGAACATGGGGTAACTGGAAATGCCTATTTCCGGACCTCCCAAAATAGTCTCTTGATTGGCAAGCAGGATGTCGGGAGTTTTTAATAGCGTTTTTGCATGCTCAAACATCGGCTTGAAATCATAGCCTGTCTTTGTTTTTGCAACATTATATACCCTGTCATGAATCAGTATGTCGCCAATTGCTCCCAATGTCGCCTTCTCTATAAGCATTTTATTAACCGCGGTGGTTTCTCTGTTTTCCATATGCAATTGAGCTGGTTTGGCTTCAGCTGCCTCAGCCTTATTTTCAGTGTGCATTTTAAAGATGAGCAGGCCCGAGCAAATTAAAAATGTGGTAAAGAAAAATGCGGATAGCAGGAAGGCTTTGGTGAATTTCATAAAAATTATCCCCTTAATATAAAGCATCAGATATATTAATAGTCTAATTTTAATATGAATTTTTACATTTTTCATCTTTTTTTTTCTATTTTGCAAATTCCATTATTTGATATATTGAGATAAATGCCTCAGCTCAAGATTGCAGGGAGTTCAATTTCAAAAATGGTGCCATGCGAATATTTGGAATGGACTTTAATTTTGCCATCATGTTCTTCTATTATCTTCCGGCATATTGATAAACCGATTCCAGTTCCTTTTTCTTTTGTTGTATAAAATGGCACAAATAATTGGTTTATGGTTTCTTCTGTCATTCCAGGTCCATTATCCTCAATAATGATTTGCGTTTTCTGGTTAATTGTTTTGACAATAAGACATACCTTACTTTCCGTTGCATGAGCTTCTTCACATGCTTCAAGGGCATTTTTAATAATGTTAATCAGCACCTGCTTTATCTGCTTCAAATCACCATAGAAGAGGGGGTTTCTGGAGCTAAGGCTTACTGTAAGGTGTATATTTCTAATGTTAGCCTCGTTTTCAAATAAGATATTCATTTCCTGAATCAATTTGTTTATATCAATTTCCGTTTTTTTGTTTTGAGCAGGTTTGGATGCATTTAAAAATTCATAAATCATATCATTTGCCCGATTTATCTCTTCTATGGCAATTTCTGCATACTGTTCTTTGCCGATCTCAATTAAATAAGGCTTCAAGAGCTGAATAAATCCTTTTACTGTTGTAAGCGGATTTCTAATTTCATGTGCAATACCCGCAGCAAGTTGTCCAATATCTGCCGAGTAATCAGATGTCATTTCGGTTTCTTTAATTTCTTCCGCTGCTTTTTTTAGGTAATTCTCTTTTTCCTTTTCCATTCCATAATTCATCCTTACTTTAACGTTTTTGGCTGAAATTTTTTGCCTAAACTAATGTATGGCGAAAGATAGCAATTTATGTTTTTTTATGTATAAAAATTTGATTGTTATAAAATTTTTTAATATTAAGCTTCTGGGTCTTTGTGATTAGTATAATATCACTTTAACACTTTATTCAAATAAACTATACTGAAATATCTGAAAATAATTCAAATTAAATAAAAAAAACAGCAGATGAAATCTGCTGCTTTGCGCTGCTGGCTGTTTTTTCAGCCAAGCCATTTTATTTTGGGCTCAGTTTTGTCCTTTATTCGTTTAATGTTTGCTCTATGCCTGTAAATAACAAAGAATCCCAGAATTGATACAACTATAATGAGTGGTATGTCTCCCAGAATAAGTGCGTAAATAATGGAGGCAACTGCTGCCAGAATAGAGGACAAGGACACGTACTTTGTTATGTAAAGGCTTAGAAAGAAAACACCCAATATGATAAGAAACATTAGGGGTACATAGGCTAACAGCACTCCCCCAGATGTGGCAACTGCTTTACCGCCGCGAAAGCCGGCAAACAGCGGATACATGTGCCCTATAACTGCAAAAACACCTGCTGCAAGATGATGCATGTCCGAACCAAAGAATAAGGGGAGGGCTGCAGCAAGGGTGCCTTTTAAGATATCAGCTATGGTTACAATCATGCCTGCTTTAACCCCAAGGGTCCGGAATGTATTGGTACCGCCTAAATTTCCGCTGCCATGCTCCCGGATATCCACTCCATAAAAAACTTTCCCGACAATTAAACCAGAAGGAATGGAGCCAAGTAAGTAAGCTAAAATAATGATAATTCCATAAATCATAAAAACTCTCCTTCATACTTTCTATGTTAGTATATTGTACCATGTGAGCAAACCTGCATACCATGTACAAATAAAAAGTTGTCCAATTTATTTCAGTGAAGCGCCTCAAACTCTCTGCCCGGTGTTTGATATAAATTCCAGCAGGGTAATAGTAGACTGTCACAGCAATCAAATCCATATAAAGGAGAGATTCAGCATGGAACAGAATATGAATAATGTAAATGGACAAGCCGGCAATGTAGAGGAAAAGCTCAGCAATATGGGAAGCGAAAAGAAAGATGAAATTCTTTCAAGCTTTGACGGTTTTAAAGAATATTTAAGCGGTAAGGTCTCCCTGGGCCAGAAAATGGGCATGGATGAGGAACAGCTTGCAAACACAGCTCAAAAGGTAGGCGATTATCTGGCTTCCAAAGAAGATCCAAGAAACCGTGAAGAAAAGCTTCTGCAGGAATTGTGGAATGTAGGGACTGAAGAAGAAAAGCATAAACTATCTCATATGCTTGTAAAGCTTGTAGGCTAAAAAATATATATCATTCAAGGCAAAGGCGCAGCCCTTTGCCTTTTATTTTGCTTGCAAACGCATAGATGAGTTTACAATAGTCAAAAATGGTCTATATATAGTTATCGCAGTCTAATGGGCAGGGGGAGTCCTGGTGAAAAAGGTTCGGGGAAAGTTAAATAGAAAAGCAGTATGGATACCCATTTTGAGCCTTGTGCTGGTATTGACAGCAACCATCATCTATCAATCCAATAAACCATTGCCAAAAGGCCTTTCTTTCGAAGGGGAAGTTCACACTGTAGAAGATATTAAGTTCTTATACGATTTAACTTTTGAAAAAGATAACGGCAGAAGAGAAAGTGATCAGCAGATTTTTAACCGGATATTAGAAGCAATTGGTGAGGCAGAGGATTTTATCGTGATGGATATGTTTTTATTCAATGGTTTTAATGATGGTGATAAAGAATATCCGGATATTAGCGGTAAAATAACTGAAGAGCTCATCGAACAAAAGCAAAGCCACCCCAATATGGATATTACGGTGATCACAGATCGGATTAACAGTACATATGGATCGCATGATGTACCAGAATTCAAGAAACTGAAAAAGAATGGTATAAATGTAGTTTATACCTCATTAGTTCCATTAAGAGATTCTAATCCTATCTATTCGGCATTTTGGCGTGTTTTTTTACAATGGTTTGGCCAGGGTGGCGAAGGCTGGCTTCCCAATCCGCTTGCAGAAAATGCTCCTGAAGTGACATTTCGGTCCTATCTCGATCTCATGAATATTAAAGCAAATCACCGGAAAGTTTTTGTAACGGAGAAAACAGGAATTGTCACATCTGGAAATCCCCATAATGCCAGCGGTTTTCATTCAAATATCGCGTTTGAAGTAAAAGGGTCAATTTTAGCTGACCTCGTGAAAACCGAGCAGGCGGTGGTCGATTATTCAGCATCAGGCAAACTGACAAATGCTAAGCCTGCAGACAGCAATAAAACAGGCACGGTTAAAGCCCAGGTGCTGACTGAAGGCAAGATTTATAAACACATTATTAAAGAAATCAATAAAGTCAGGAAAGGTGAAACCATCTGGCTTGGCATGTTTTATCTTGCTGACAGAAAAGTGGTTGATGCACTAAAAGAAGCAGCCGACAGGGGAGTAAAAGTAAAAATGATCCTGGATCCAAATCAGAACGCTTTCGGCTCTGAAAAAATTGGGCTGCCAAATATACCTGTGGCAGCTGAATTAGACAAATTAGGCCATGAAAACATAAAAATCAGATGGTACAATACGGGCTTTGAACAGTACCATGCGAAAATCATGTATGTAACCGGGAAAGAAAATAATATGATCATAGCTGGTTCAGCAAATTTCACAAAGAGAAATCTGGATGATTTAAACCTGGAGACAAATTTAAAAATTAGCGCTCCTGACCAATCGAAGGTTATGAAGGATGTCGACAGCTACTTTAATAAGCTTTGGAATAATAACGGTGCAATCTATACGAATAACTATCCATCCAATGAAAAAATGCCAGTGGTAAAATATTTTACTTACAGACTGCAGAAGCTTACTCACTTTACAACATACTGATAAAAACTTGAAACCTTTCCTATATTAATTCCGTTAATATAGGAGGGGTGAAAATAAGTTAAAGACATTCTAAATTTTCTTCCCATTATCTGATTATTTCGATACGATGGTTGAAGGGAGGAAATGGAATGTATAAAATTGAAACAAATCCACAAAAGTCTCCCGCTAAAAAGCTTATTTTAGCGGGGCTTTTGCTTGCTCTTATACTGATAACGTCAAGCATATTCGCGTTTTTATATCCTTTTGCCTCTAAGGAAAAGGTATCCTACTTTAAAGAAGATCATCCAATTTTGTTTAATGGCAAACAGACGGGCAATGCTTATATAGAAGGTGAATCGATCTACCTGCCTTTAACGTTTTTGCAGGAATTTGTCGATGAAGACATTATATTTGATGAACATTCAAAATCCATCATAATCGCCACAAAAAATAATGTTGTACAGATGCCACTTGAATCTTTGAGGTATTATGTGAATGAGAAACCTATGAAACTGGATTTTACAGCAGCTAAACAGCTGGGAAAAGACAGATATTTGTCGATCGAGCCGCTATTGGCTTTCTATCCAATTACTTATTCAATTCTATCTGATACAGGTGCAATATGGGTTCAAAAGAATGGGGAGTCAATGGTTTCCGGTAAGGTGAAGGAAAAAGGTATTCATGAAGAACTGCTTCGGCTGCGGACGAAAGACAGCCTGAAATCCCCTTATACGGCTTCAGTTTCTCCAAACGAGAATGTTTTAATTGAACAAGAAAAGGGAGACTACTATTTTATTAGAAAAGAAGACGGTACAGCTGGATATTTGAAGAAACAATACATCAAAAATGGTGAGAGCAAACAGATTGCTATTTCCCTTGAAGAATCAGTTAAAGCAGCGCCAGAAATGGAAGGACCTATACAGCTGACCTGGGAAGCTGTATATTCAAAAAATCCCAATACATCTAAAATTCCGAAGATGCCTGGCGTTAATGTCATTTCGCCAACATGGTTTGAGCTTGCGGATGGAAAAGGTTCCATCAAAAACCTGGGATCGAAGGATTATTCATTATGGGCAAGAAAACAGGGATACCAAATATGGGGCTTATTTTCAAATGCATTTGACCCTGTTTTAACACATGAAGCATTTGGTTCTTTTGAAACAAGGCAGAATATGATTCGGCAGCTTCTGCATTTCAGTCAATTGTATGAATTAAATGGGGTCAATCTTGACATTGAAAATGTTAACCCGGAGGATGGTCCATTAATAACGCAGTTTGTGAGGGAAGCCGCTCCGTACTTTCATGAAGCAGGTTTAGTCGTATCAATGGATATCACATTCATTTCATCCAGCGGTAATTGGTCAGCTTTTTATGAAAGAGATAAACTTGCCGTGATAGCAGATTATTTGGTTGTCATGGCTTATGATGAGCATTGGGGAAGCTCGCAGGTGGCAGGAAGCGTTGCGAGCCTGCCGTGGGTGGAAGAAAACCTGAAACATCTGCTGGAGTTTGTGCCCAATGAAAAATTAATATTGGGAGTGCCATTATATACTAGATTATGGGAACAAAAATCAAACGGGGATGTTTCTTCTAAAGCGCTTTCTATGAGCAAAGTGAAAGAATGGCTCAGTCAAAATAAAGTTACACCAGCATATGATCCGGAAAGCGGGCAAAATTATGCTGAGCATTTTTCAGAAAAAGATAAAATCACATACAAAGTGTGGCTTGAAGATGAAATATCATTAACAAAACGGGCTGAATTGGCAAAGAAATATAATTTGGCCGGTGTGGCAAGCTGGAGCAGGTACTTTGCAGATGAAACAGCTTGGGCAGCATTATCATTAAATAAGAAGGAAGTTACTAAGAAATGAAATAAGGCCGGAGAAAATCCCGGCCTTATTTTTCTGCTTCTACGTTAATGTGACAAAAAGATCTGACTGAAAATAATCCTCTATCAGTTAACTTTAGTTCAGGTATTACTGGAAGCGCTAAAAATGAAAGCGTCAAAAACGGGTTGAATTCCATGCTGCATCCGACTGTTCTTAGCGCATGATTCAATTCAGACAAACGTCCGAAAATAAATGAAGAATCCTGATCACTCATGAGCCCCGCAATAGGCAGGGGCAGTTCCGCAAGGATTTCTCCATCCTGGACAACAGCCAGGCCGCCTTTCATCGATGCAGTATGCTTAATGGCCGCCAGTAAATCTACATCAGAGGTGCCAGCTGCCACAATATTATGGGAATCGTGGGCAACCGTTGAGGCAATGCCACCTCTTGTAATCCCCAGTCCCTTAATTATGCCAAGCCCGATGCTTCCGGTGAGATGATGCCGCTCCACCACAGCCAATTTTAAATAATCTTTTTCAGGATTAGGCTGGAAATAGCCATTAAGTGAATCTGCCTTTTCCAACAGGTGTCTGGTCACAATGCTGTTCGGTATAATGCCGATAATATTGGCATCACCAGTTCCAATGTTGATGTTTAAATCTTCACCCTTTAAGCTGCCGATTTTGACGCTGTCCAAGATGGCAGGCGCAGGTTCGACGCTAGCCGGAGCTGGATCCTTAATGATCCCGTTTTCTGCAGCAAGTATTCCGCTCTTTATTACTTTTTCAATCTTAACCTTCCTAAGATCACTAATAAAAACCAGGTCGGCTTCATAACCCGGAGCAATAGCCCCTTTATTTTTCAGACCGAAGCATTCTGCTGCATTCAGTGTGGCGATTTGAACGGCGAGGACAGGATCCATCCCTTCCTTAATGGCCATTCTGACATTATAATCAATGCTGCCTTCTTTGATCAGGTCATCCAGATGCTTGTCATCCGTTACGAATAAACAGCGCCTTGCGTTATGTTCGCTGACAGATTTAAGAAGTGCTAATAAGTCCCTAGCCGCAGACCCTTCCCTCAGCATCACATACATCCCTTTTCGCATTCGGTTCAGCGCCTCTTCAGGGTTTATGCATTCATGGTCTGATTTAATGCCTGCTGCCATGTATATATTAATTTCATCTGCATTAAGTCCTGCTGCATGCCCATCGATGTTTTTTCCTTTGCTATGTGCGTCTTCCAGTTTTTTTAGCATTTCTTCATCATTGTTCATAACAGCAGGGTAATCCATTACTTCGCCAAGACCGAGTACTCTCGGGTGGCCGTAATATTGTTCAAGATCCTTATAACTGAGGGAAGCGCCGGCATTTTCAAATAGAGTTGCAGGCACACAGGATGGAAGCATAAAAAATACATCAAGCGGGATCGCATTTGAAGATTCCAGCATGAAATCAATGCCTTTTGTTCCACTGACATTGGCTATTTCATGAGGGTCTGCAATGACAGTCGTTACTCCATGCGGAAGGACAACATTGCTGAATTCTGCAGGGGTAACCATCGCTGATTCAATATGGACATGCCCATCAATGAACCCGGGGGCTATATAGCTGCCCCCAGCATCAATCATTTCCTTCCCTTCATAGCTTCCTAAGCCTGCTATGAATCCATCGGCAATGGCTATGTCTTCCTCGATGATTTCACGTGTAAAAACATTTATTATCTTCCCATTTTTAATAACCAGGTCGGCAGGAGTTCTTTTGGCTGCCACGTCAATTCTTTTTCGTAACGTTTCAATGGTAAGCTTCATATGGACTCCTCGCTTTTTAAATAATGACAGTCATCAGATTAATGTCCGCCCATAATGAAATTAATAATAAAGGCAGCACTGACAAAATACATGATCCAGTGGATTTGATGATGCTTGCCTGTAAGAAGCTTAAGCAGTGTATAAGAGATAAAGCCGAATGCCAGTCCCTGGGCGATACTGAAAGTTAATGGCATGAGAACGATTGTTAAAAAAACAGGAATGACATCAGTGAAGTCATCGAAGCTTATATGTTTAATTTCACTGAGCATTAAGGCACCAACGAGTATAAGAATAGGTGCTGTGGCTACAGACGGTATGAAATAAATGAGAGGAGCAAAAATGAGTGACAGGAAAAATAATACAGCTACAGTTAAAGCAGTTAAGCCAGTGCGTCCGCCTTCCGAGATCCCTGTGGCGTTTTCCACATAAGCGTTTAAGGCAGTGCTTCCGAAGGCTGCACTTGCCATCGTGCCGACTGCATCTGCCTGAAGGGCACGATCCAGATTTTCGATTTTCCCATTTTTATCAGTAAGGCCAGCTTTTCTTGATAATCCGATGAGGGTAGCTAAATTGTCAAATAATTCTACAATAGTAAAGGAGAAAATGACTGAGATGATGCCATATTTTATTGCTCCCATAATATCCATAGCTAAAAACGTCTCAGACATGCTTGGGAGACTGAGAGATACAATATCACTTACACCCTTTGGGTAGGCAATGAAGCCAACAATCATGGCCAGCGCACTTGTACCCAATATACTAATAAGCAGGGCGCCTTTTACTTTCTTTGCCATCAGGAGGGCGGCAATAATTAATCCGAATAGGGCAAGAAGCGGCCCCTGGCTTGTGATGCTTCCCAGGCCGACAAATGTAGCTTCATTTGCGACCACAAGTTCTGCATTTTTTAAGCCAATAAAAGCAATAAACAAACCAATTCCAACACCAATAGCTGACTTTAAGACATCCGGGACACCATCTACGATTTTTTGGCGGACTCCCGTAACGGTCAAAATTAAAAACACAATACCCGATATAAATACAGCTCCAAGGGCTGTTTGCCAGGATAGACCTTGGCCAAGGACGACTGTGTAGGCAAAAAAGGCATTCAGCCCCATCCCCGGAGCAACCGCTACAGGGAAATTTGCCCACAGTGCCATTAGAAGAGTACAGAAGACACTTGCGTAAATAGTTGCAGCAAGTGCGGCTTCTTTTGGTATTCCTGCGTCAGCTAAGATAATCGGGTTGACAAAGATGATATAACTCATTGTCATAAACGAAGTAACACCTGCAAGAATTTCTGTCTTTACATTGGTTTTTCGTGCGGATAGCTTAAAGAGCCGTTCTAAAAGGTTCCCATCAGAGGCAGACGGGAGGCCCGACCCAAGATCCTTTCCGATCATCGACATGAAAAGTCACTCCTTCTTCATGGTAAATGTCCATCCTGCAAAACAAACTGACTTGAACCATGGAATAGGCGGGAGTTATACATTATTTTGGTTAAATAGGTTCAATAAAGACATCCATAATTCCACCGCAGATTCCGCCATCTTCAAAAAATAGCCCTTTTGTTAAATCAACGCGCTTTTGACCTGGAGCATTCGATTGGATGACTTCGAAAGCCATCTCAATCACTTCGGCTTCACCGCAGCCCCCGCCAATTGTACCTTCGATTCTTCCGCAGGGAAACACAATCATTCGGCTTCCCGTTTTCCTCGGAGTGGACCCTTTGGTGCGAATAATGGTGGCGAGCGCTGCTTTCTCACCTCCTTTCCTGACTTCCATGGCACGCTTTATGAGCTGCATTTGGTCCATTCGCCAGCCCCCTCATGGAAACCCATCTTTGCATACTTCTTAATTTGTGTACTTAAAGAGTTTCCAGATTTTTGATTTTTTACTTTCAGAATTTCTGCCATGATACTGACTGCAATCTCTGCAGGTGTTTCTGCTCCGATATCAAGTCCCACAGGGGTGTATAGATTGGCAAAGGTTTCATCCGGAAAATCCTGCTGGAGTTCTTGAAAAACACCAGAGATACGTCTTCTGCTGCCAATCATTCCTATATAGCCTGCCTGACTGTTCCTTTTTAAAAGTTCATTCAAACTGAGAACGTCATATTTATGCCCCCTGGTAAGAAGGAGAATATAGGTTTTTTCCGATATTTCAACATGCCTGAAATAATGCAGGTAGGATTGGCAAACCACTTCTTGTGCAAATGGAAATCGTTCTCTGTTTGCGTACTCTTCCCGATCGTCTATTACTGTGACGAAAAATCCCAGCATCCGTCCCATTTCTGCCACGGGTTCACACACATGGCCCGCCCCGGCTAAAATCAAGTGGAGCGGAGCAGGGAAGTATTCTGCAAAACATTCAATTATCCTGTCCTTCCACACAAATTTCACAGTGCCGGACCGTTTTTTGCTCACTATTTTACTGCATTGTGTTATTAAAAGATCTTTCACATCCTGTGGCAGCAGCAGTGAGTCTTCAGTGCAAAAGCTCCCATCTGGCCATAATAAAGCTTTGGCTCCGAGGACCTTTTTATCAGGATAATCTGTTATGGTAAGCAGAAATGTGTCTTTCCGGTTATTGGCTGACTCATTTAATTTGGCAAATAAATGGGGGCTCATCAATTGGATCACCTTGCAGATTGGATTTTTTGTTTTTTGAGATCTTTCAGTGCATTAAAAACTCTTTCGGGAGTAGCGGGCAGATGGCAGATTCTAGCTCCTGTTGCATCATATATGGCCGACATGATAGCTGCAATAATCGGAATCATCACAACTTCGCCAATTCCCTTTGCCCCAAAAGGACCAGATTGTTCGGGCTCTTCAACAGGGAAGGTCTCAATCAATGGCGTCTCGCGAATAGTGGGGATGATATAATCAGTAAAGTTTCGTGTCTTATGGTAACCATTTTCTATCAGCACATCTTCAAAAAGGGTATAGCCGATGCCCATTACTGCTCCGCCTTCAGCCTGGCCCTCTAACCCCTGGGGATTAATGACTTTTCCTGCATCAGGGATGGAAACAACCCGCAAAACATCCGTCTCGCCTGTTAAAGTATCTACTTCAACCATCACGACATGGGTCAAATATCCGTATAAATGATGGGGAGCACCCCCAGAACCTTTGATTTCTTCCTTTTCTTTTGGCAGGTAGAAGTGTCCTTCTACTCTGGCAGACTGATGATGGTCAAAAAGGTACTTATAGATAGACTTATAGGGTATGATTTGTCCATCGGCTGAAATATGGTTTGGTCTTAAGTCAATTCTTGATGCTTGCAGATTCAGCATTTCTGCAGCTGTTTGAATAAGAAGTTCAGTCATCTTGGGCGCTGCTGCCGCAACAGCTCTTCCGCCGGTATAGGTGGAGCGGGAGGCAGTTACAGTACCGCCATCAAGTGTTTTCAGAGTATCTCCTTGAACGATCATGATATTGCTGATATCACAGTTCAGCATCTCAGCCGCTATCTGGGCGTACACAGTGCTATTGCCTCCGCCGATTTCCTCGCATCCGACACCTACAAGAAATTTTCCGTCGGGCAGAAGTTCGATAGAGGCGGCTCCATAATCAGGCAGTCCAATTCCCATTCCAATGCCATGAAAGGAAGTTGCGAGGGACACACCCCGTTTTTTCCATGGCTCACTCACTTCGGATTTATACTTTTCACGGTTCTTCCACAGATCGCAATTTTCTGCGGTTTCAAGTGTTTTATAGGTGCCTACACTGGATTTGACAATGTGGCCGACACTTGAAACGTCGCCTTGATGATAGACATTTTTTTTGCGCAGTTCAATTGGATTCATTCCCAGTTTTTCTGCAATCATATCCATATGGGTTTCAATTCCCATACATACCTGGTTGACGCCAAAGCCTCTGAAGGCACCGGCAATGCCATTATTGGTATAAACACAGAAGCCTTCAAGATCCACATTTGGAATTTTATAAGGACCGCAGGAATGTTCGATTGCCAGAGCGATGACTGCCCCTCCGAGTGAAGCATAGGCACCGGTATCTCCAATAGCAGTTACCTGATTAGCGAGCAATGTGCCGTCTTTTTTGGCAGCTGTTTTCATTTTGACTTTAAAAGGATGCCTTTTTATGCCCGCAATAACAGATTCTTCTCGGCTTAAATGAATTTTTACCGGCCGCCCGTTTGTATGCATGGCAAGGAGGGCCAGATAAATTTGAACCGTAATCTCATCCTTCCCGCCGAATGCTCCGCCAATAGGACTTGAAATGACTCTTATTCTTTCAGGATTATAGGCAAGGGACCTTGCAATCTGCATTCGATCGCGGTACGCGTATTGGCCAGGGCAGCGAATTGTGATGAACCCTTCTTCATCCATAACTCCCCAGCCGCCTTCTGTTTCAATAAATGCATGCATTTGGCGGGGGGAAAAGAAGGTATTCTCCACAACGATGTCAGCTTCTTCGAAGGCTTTTTCAATGTTTCCGTTTTTTATTTTCACATGGCTGTGCAAATTGCCATCAGGATGAAGCTTTGGAGCAGAATCTGTTAAGGCATATTCTGCATCAGCAACAACTTCGAAAGGCTCATAATCCACTTTGATTAAAGTCAGTGCCTGTTCGGCAATTTCAGTGGTTTCAGCTGCAACCAAGGCTACAGCATCTCCAGTGCACCGTACGACATCTGAGCACAGAACAGGCTGATCGGGAACAACAATCCCAAATCCATTAAAGCCGGGTATATCTTTATGGGTGAGTACACAAATAACACCAGGGAGGCTTTTAGCTGCTTGAGTGTCAATGGATTTAATTTTGGCATGCGGATATACAGACCGCAGCACTTTGCCCCAAACCATATCGTCAAATTGGTAATCGGTCATATATTTTAATTCTCCGGTTACTTTTTCCGGACCATCAATTCTTTTTACTCTCTTTCCAACCCATTTGGTGCTCACTGGTTTTCCCACCTCCTGATTAGACGGTATAATCCTCTTTCCAGTAAAGCACTTGCCATATCTCTTCTATATGCAGCAGTTGCTCTTCCATCTGAAATGGGCATGACCTCTTTCCAGGCAATTTTGGCGATGTTCTGGATTAAATCATCGTTTAGCTGCCCCAGGGTAAGCATTGATTCACATTTGCGTGCACGGATAATAGTCGGTGCCACAGATCCAAAGGCGATTTTTCCTTCGATGCATTTGCGGTCCTGGTCCATTGTGAGTGAAATGGCAATATTCACAATGGAAATGGATTGTGCTTTACGGGGGCCAAGCTTTTGGAAAATGCCTATTTCATTTGGTTTTTGCGGTTTAATTAGGATTTTTGTAATCATTTCATTTTCTTTTAAAATGGTCCTGCCTGGACCAATGATAAACTCTTCGATTGGAATGATTCTCTTTTTCGTCAGCGAGGCGAGTTCAAGCATTGCACCGAGAGCATACAAAGCCGGAAGGGTATCGCCTGCAGGGGAAGCAGTACCAATATTGCCGCCGATTGTTCCCATATTCTGCATTTGAGTGGCCCCGACTTCTCGGGCTGCTTCTGCGAGAACATCCGCTTTTCTCTGCAGAAGCGGTGAATGAATCAAATCGGTATGTGTGGTCAAGGGGCCAATATGGATAAAATCTTCCCTTTCTTCGATATAGCGCAGCTCTTTTACGTTTTTAATATTAATCCATATTTCTGGCCGCCATTTGCCTTCCTTCATCCGGACTGCTGCATCTGTACCGCCGGCTATCAATCTATGTTTCCTGCCTTCCTTGGATAGCTGGGTCAGACACTCGGATAGAGAGGAAGGGGTAATCATGTCAATTTCAGAAACGAGCATTGATTTACCTCCAGGTTATTTTTTTAGTGCATTTATATAATCATCCTGATTATTCAGGTTAAGATGAATCTGATCATTTTCCATGGGCACCTCAAGAAGAAATTTTTCATGCTCTTGAATTACATCTCTCAAACCCATTCTTTCTTCCTTGATAGATAAAAGATCGTTCCTCAATTGGGCGGAAAAGAGGATAGGGTGCCCTCTTTTTCCTTGATGGCTTGGAACTGCAATCAGGCTGCCTCTTTTTACAAGTGATTCTGCAAGCATGTTAATGGTGAGTGATTGAAGCGGCTGGTCAACGGATGTAATAAGAATCGTTTCTGCTGACTTTACAGCGGTTTTAACCCCAGAAATGATTGAGGAGCATTTTCCTTCATAGAATTGTTCATTAATGATGATTTTGATAGGGTATTTCTTTGCGATGGGAATGAATGCTTCGGCTTTGTAGCCCAAAACGACAACAATGTCAGAAAATACTGATTCCCTGAGGTTTTGCAGCTGATGCTCAAATAAGGTCGTTCCTTTCCACTGCAGCAGTCCTTTTAAAGTACCCATCCTGCTGGATCGGCCTGCAGCAAGAACAATAGCTGTATGTGTCATAGACTATCTGGCTGTTTCAGGTTCGGATATTTTTTTTGCAGCAGCGGTCTGAACTGCCTTGATAATTTTTGTATAGCCTGTACAGCGGCATAGGTTGCCCCCTAATGCTGTTTTAATTTCCTCAACAGATGGAATCGTGTCAATTCTATCTAAGAAAGCTTTAGCTGATACGATGATTCCCGGAGTACAGTAACCGCACTGTGTTGCTCCTTCAGCAATAAATGATTCCTGAATTACATCCAGATTTGGTGATAAGCCGACTCCTTCACAAGTCGTGATCACCTGGTTTTCCGCCTGACCAGCGAGGACTAGACAGGAGCATACAACATCTTTATTGATTAGTACAGAGCAAGATCCGCATTCTCCCTTTCCGCAGCATTCCTTGCTGGCAGTCAATCCTAAATCTTCCCTCAAGACATCCAGGAGCGTTTTTGCAGGCGGGCAAACGACCGTACGTTCCTTTCCATTAACAATAAATTTAATGCTTTTCAAATCTTCGCCTCCTCAAAGAACTTTGAAACTTTAAATGACGATGAGAAATTATGTGAGTATTTTGTAAGGGTTAATAGCCTGGCGAGCAAGAAGAGGTATTTAAGCTATGATATTATGCATATTCTTCTAAATAGACTAATAAGCACAAAAAAATTCCTGCACAAAAGGTTCCTGGCTGCTGTCCACAGGAAATATGCCTTTCGTAGATAGGAATTCCGGTTCCTAGTAGAAACCCTCAAACCGATTATTGAGGTTATACGAAAAATTCTATTTGATTTTTCAGTGTGCTGAAGGGAGGTATTATCAAGACAATTATTGAAATAGAGGGGGAGTTGATTTGTAGTGTAATAGTTAAGTTAATATTTTGTCAAGTGAGAATTTTCTGATAAATGGTATTGACTTATAAAACTGCCTTGTTTAATATAGTGAATAACAGGAGGACTACATGACTGTAATAACCTCAAAATTCCATCAATCATTAAAAAAAGATCTCGCTTTTCTTTATAATCGTGTCAATCAGGAGATCTATGGTACAGGCGTAAAAAAACAGCGTCTTGAAACTTTTGATGATAGAGTCATCATATTTGCACAGCATAAGCGTGTTCAGGCACTGCATATGCTAAGCCAGAACTTTCATCACCTGACAATATCGGTTGATTCAGCATTGATTGTTGAATTTAAATCGCTTTTAAAGGGCCTGATTGAAGATTCTCTCCATTTGAAAGTCAAAACGATTTTAAAAGATTACGATCCTGATACCGAAGAAGCATGCACGGTTATTTATTTTAAAGAATAGCAGTTTTACATTATGTTTGGGGAAGCTGTGCATGCCGCGGTTTTTCTTAAACCCTCATATCGGAGCGGTTCCTTTGCCTTTTGTTTAACGGAAGCTGAATGAAGCCGCAGTAATAGAACATCTATGTGTACTTTGATGTTATCTATTGCTGCGGTTTTTTTTATACACATTTTTCTTATGGGAGGTGATGTCTGTTTTTATCCGCTGGAGTCAGGCTGAGGCATAACAAAGAATTAAACCTGGAGGGGAAGTCTTTGGAAAAGCTAAATCCTTGGAAAGTAGGGACTTTGGGATTTCAGCATGTGCTTGCCATGTATGCAGGTGCTGTTATTGTTCCACTGATTGTTGGACCGGCAATAGGGCTCACTGCCCAGCAGCTTGCTTACTTAATTTCAATTGATTTATTTACTTGTGGGATTGCTACATTGCTTCAAGTTATAGGGGGGAGGCATTTTGGCATCAGGCTGCCGGTGATACTTGGATGTACTTTTACAGCAGTCGGACCCATGATTGCCATCGGGAATCTGCAGGGCATCACAGCCATCTATGGGGCGATTATTGCTTCAGGAATTATCGTCATGATCTTATCTCAATTTATGAGTAAAATAATGAGATTTTTCCCTCCGGTCGTAACCGGTTCAGTGGTAGCTATTATCGGGGTTTCCTTAATCCCTGTTGCCATGAATAATGCTGCAGGAGGACTTGGTTCCCCAGAATATGGAAGTGCCCAGAATCTATTTCTGGCTGCATTTACACTGGTTCTGATTATTTTAATGAACAGGTTCTTTAAAGGCTATATGAGAGCTATATCTGTGCTGCTGTCATTGGCGGCTGGAACGATCACTGCTTATTTTATGGGGCTTGTCAGCTTTGCCGAAGTAAGCCAGGCTTCCTGGTTTCATGTTGTTCAGCCATTTTATTTCGGATTCCCGACATTCAATGCCTCGGCCATACTTACAATGACTTTAGTAGCTATTGTGAGCATGATTGAATCTACTGGGGTTTTCCTGGCTCTAGGAGATGTCTGTGAGAGAAAGCTGGGCTCCAAAGACATTAAAAAAGGGCTGCGTGCAGAAGGGCTGGCTGTAGTGATAGGGGGAATTTTTAATGCGTTTCCTTATACATCCTTTTCACAGAATGTGGGACTTGTAGCGTTAACTAAAGTGAAAACGAGAAATGTAGTTATCGCAGCTGGCGTTATTTTGATGATTTTGGGGCTTCTGCCTAAAGTGGCAGCTCTGACAACGATTATCCCTATGGCTGTTCTAGGCGGAGCAATGATTCCAATGTTTGGAATGGTGATCTCATCCGGAATCAGAATGCTTTCTGTTGTTGATTTCAGCAAAAATGAAAACTTGCTTATCGTTGCCTGTTCCATAGGAATCGGACTTGGTTCGGCAGTTGTCCCGCAAATTTTTGAAAGTCTTCCAACAAGCGCACGCCTGCTGGTTGAAAATGGGATTGTACTGGGAAGCATCACAGCAATTTTATTAAATTTGGTATTTAATTATAAAGATTTAAATATAAGTGAAAGTGAAAGAATCGAACAGCTGAAAGGAGATCATTCAGCTGAAGCGATTTAAATGCAACTGCTGAAACCATCTGTCTCTTTTTTGCGAGACAGAAATCCAAATAATAGATAGGAGCAGGAGAAATGGATTTAATTCTGAAAAATGCCAACATTCCCCAGGGAGATCGTCAGGTTTTAACAAATATTCTGGTTAACGAGGGGAAAATTGTTGGCTACACCAATGACATTTCTTTTCTGAATGCAGCCAGGGTAATTGATATTAAAGGAAAATTAGTCGTTCCAGGCTGTATTGATCCGCATACTCATTTTATGGATCCAGGCTTTACTCATAGAGAAACCTTTGCAACTGGCAGCCGTTCTGCAGCCGCGGGAGGCTTAACAACCATTATAGATATGCCATGCTGCAGTAAGCCATCCGTTCGTGATGGGGAGAGTTTCAATAAAAAAATCGGACCAATCAGAGGTCAGGCTTATATTGATTACTGTTTCTGGGGCGGCATGACAGGAGAAGATGCACGTGAAGGCTGGATCGATAATATTTATCCGCAGATCGACCAGGGAGTTGTTGCCTTTAAAGTTTACATGACTCCTTCTGTCCCTACCTTCCCTAAAGTATCGGACGCAGAAATGCTGGAAATTTTCAAAAACGTTGCAAAAACCGGACTCCCAATTGGAGTTCATGCTGAAAACTATGATATCTGCACATTCAATTCCAAGAAACTTGAAAAAGAAGGGCGCCTTGACGGTCCAGCATGGGCGGAAGCACGTTCAAGCCTCGCTGAGAAGGTAGCCATTGAACTGATTCTAAGCTTTGCAGAAGCTACAGACGCACGTGTACATGTGGTACATATGAGCACGAAAGAAGGCGTCGAGCTGGTTAAAGCAGCAAAGAAGCGTGGTGTTAAGGTTACAGCAGAAACCTGTCCTCACTACCTTGTTCTCAATGCAAAGGACTCCATGTCAGAGCGCGGTTCCTATGCAAAGATTGCTCCTCCTTTACGAGGAAAAGAGGATAACGAATCTCATTGGCAGGCTCTGGCTGACGGAACAATCGATTTTGTCGGTACAGACCATGCCCCATATGAAATTGCCACAGAAAAGGATTATCCCGGGGCAACGATCTGGAACACTTTCCCCGGCATACCTGGTGTAGAAACGATGGTACCGATCCTTGTCAGTGAAGGATTAAATAAAGGCCGTTTATCCCTATCAAGGTTTGTCGAGGTAACAAGCCGCAATGCTGCCATTCATTATGGCATTTACCCTAAAAAGGGATCAATGGAAATTGGCAGCGATGCTGATTTCACTGTGATTGATCTTGAGAAAGAGTATGTAATAGACGAGCAGAAAACAGAATCAATGGCTAAATATAACCCTCTGCATGGCATGAAGCTTAAAGGAAAGCCAGTCCAAACGATCATACGCGGAAAAGTGATTTACGAGGATGATGAAGGCATCGTTGGAGAAGCAGGCTATGGCGAGTATGTTCCCCGCCAAAATATCCAGAGACTTGAGAGAACTTTAAAATATGAAAAATACGAAGCGGTAAAAGCAAAAACAAAAGACCCAGTAGCACAGCAATAAATACTTATAAAGAGGGAGGCTGTCCGGATTGGAACTTAGGGGAAAAAAGCACTGTGTGGTCATTATTGATATGTTAAACGACTTTATCGGTGAAAAAGCAGCATTAAGGTGTGAGAATGGCGAAAAAATAGTTCCTAAAATACAAGAGCTTATTCAATTCGCTCATGAACACAATATCCAGGTTGTGCATGTTCAGGAAGCTCACAGAAAAAATGACCGTGATTTTCGCGTGAGGCCAGTCCATGCAGTTAAAGGAACCTGGGGTTCGGAATTCATTCCAGAGCTCCAGCCTGATGAGAGCAAAGGGGATTATGTGGTCCAAAAGAGGCGGCATAGTGCATTCAGCTACACCGATTTTGATCTCTTCCTGAGAGAAGAAGAAATAGATACTGTGGTACTAACTGGAGTCTGGACCAATGTATGTGTTCGCAGTACTGCTTCTGATGCTTTGTATCATGGCTACAACGTCATTTGCATTTCAGATGCCACCGCTTCCCAGGATGACGATATGCATGTATCAGGTTTAAGAGACATTGATATCTTCGGGGATATATTATCAACAGAAAATTACAAAAAGCTGGCTAAAAAGAAATTCTCCCAAGACGAATCTGTTGTCTAACTCCTCTTTAGGAATAAGAAGAAAGCGAATTTTAGTTGGCATTACCGGAGCAAGCGGATCATTGTACGCCTATACCTTGATCCGCGCTCTTCATCAATTAGAGATCGAAACGCATTTAATTGCTACGGAGATGGGAGAAAAAGTAATGCAATTTGAATGCGGGATCAAGATGGACGAGCTGAAGGAGTATGCCACTATCCACAGCAACCGGAATCTTTTCGCTGCGGTTGCCAGCGGATCCTTTAAGACAGACGGAATGGTTATCGTACCATGTTCGATGAATACATTGGGAGCTATTGCGAATGGGGTCGGCGATACGCTATTAAGCAGGGCTGCCAGTGTTGTATTAAAGGAAAATAGAAAGTTCATTATTGTTCCAAGGGAAGCACCTTTTAATTTGATTCATCTGCGCAATATGACTCTCCTTGCTGAGAGTGGAGCATGTATAATGCCTGCATCACCAGGCTTTTATCATAAGCCGACAGAAATATGGGAGCTGGCCAACTTTATGGTGGCGAGGATATTGGACATGCTGGATATTGACCATGAGCTGCTGGAGAGATGGGGGGAAAAGGCATGAACCCTGTAACAATGAGGGCATTGCTGGATAGATGGGAAAGCATGGGGTTTCTTCATCGGGTGAAAAAAGAGGTGGATCCTATGCACGAGCTGGGTGCGGTGATTAATGCCAAAAATGGAAGAGAGCCTTTTTTATTTGAAAAAATTAAAGGCTATCAATCTTCCATGGCTGCCGGTTTGGGTGGTGACAGAGAGCTGATGGCTGACAGCATGGGTATCCAATCTGGGGAACTTATTCCTAAAATCATCGACTCTATTGTTAATCCTATTCCAACCACATTAAGGCAAACGGGCCCTGTTCAGGAGAATCTGGTGACCGGGGAATTCGATCTTGCAGACTTGTTTCCTATCCCAACCTATCACGCGGAAGACTCTGGTGCTTATTATGTTTCAGGAATATTGGTGGTTAAAGATTTATCAGGGAGAAAAAGATATACCTCTATTCGCAGAATGCAATATCTTGGCGGAAATCGAACAAACATCCTCATAACCTCCCCAGAGCTGATGGAGCAATATGCCCATTATGAAAGTATTGGCGAACCGATGGAAGTGGCTGTTATGTTTGGCGTGGTTCCAGCAGTTGTATTAAGTTCTCAGATTAGTACACATTTGTATCATACCGACAAATTGGATGTAGCAGGTGCACTGCTCGGTCAGTCCCTTGATGTTGTTCAATGCAAAACAGTTGATCTGGAAGTACTGGCTGAGGCGGAAATAGTTTTGGAAGGCAGAATGCTTCCATATGAAAGAGAACTGGAAGGACCTTTTGGCGAACTGGCAGGCTATTATGGCACCAGAACGCCTCAGCCGGTTATAGAGTTTTCAGCCGTTACTTACCGCGATAATGCTATCTCACAGACTATTTTTCCATCAAGCTATGAAGAAAGGCTGCCAATGGCGCTTGTAAGGGAAGCCACTCTTTTAAGCACTGTCCGGCAGGTGGTTCCAAATATAAAAGCTGTACATATCCCGATGGGCGGGGTGGCTCGCTATCATGCAGTCATTCAGATTGAGAAGAAGCATGATGGTGACGGCAAACAGGCAGCACTTGCAGCTTTTGCAAGCGATAAGGATTTAAAGCATGTGATTGTTGTAAATGATGACGTCGATATTTTTGATTCAGATGATGTTGAATGGGCCATAGCTACAAGAGTCCAGGCAGGTGATGACATATTTATCGTACAAGGTGCAAAGGGATCGCCGCTCGAATCGTCCCATCATTTAAAAGGAGTCAGTGATAAGATGGGCATCGACGCAACCTATCCGCTTGGAAAAGAAGAGTTATTTAAAAGGACTTCGATCCCCTTTGAAGTGAATCTCGAAGACTATCTTTAAGCTTCTGCAGTAGAGGAGGTCAAAAATGAAGGCAATTGGCTTGATTGAAACAAGGGGTTTGACAGCGGCTGTTGAAGCGCTGGACTCAATGGCAAAAGCGGCAAATGTCAGTTTAGTTGATTTAAAGAGAGTCGGATCCGGACTTGTCACCGTCATTATCGAAGGCGATGTCGCAGCAGTCACTGCAGCTGTTGAGGTTGGGAAGACTGCTCACACCATGACTGGAGGAGAACTGGTTTCTTCTAACGTTATACCCCGTCCTCATTCAGAACTTCGCAAAATTCTTTAATGGAGGTGCATAATGTGTGTCTGACTTTATTAAAAGTGTTGTAGAAGAAGTGATGAAGCCTTACAGCAAGACAAAAGTAAATCTTATTCCTGGAGTTTCCAATCAGTCCCCTCCAGGCAGGCACCAGGAACCCGAAAAGAATATACCGGGCATTAGCAGACCTAATTACCAGAGGGAAAAAATGAATAAAAGAATATCAATCCATCATGCAGAGCCGGTCATGAATGCTGATCCAAATCCTTACAATAGAAGGCAAACAGCTTCTCTTTCTTCACCCAAGCTTTCAGCTAAGGAAAAAATTGCACAGCTTCAAACCCTATCCCTGGTACAGGGGAAACAGCCGGTTTCTTCTAAGGCTGACTTTGCTGATATAAGCCCTGACCGAAATGCAAGAGAAAGCCAGCTTATCGGACAAACGCCGGAGGGAGTAAAAGTCTGGCTGTTCTCAGACCTTCATCCTGCTCTTGAAAGCTCTTTTCAGCGGGAATTAAAAACAGCCTCAGTCGGTGTAGTCACTTCAGAAAAATGCTCACCGGGCCAGCTATTTATGCTTAATGACCTTTTAAGGGAGTTTCCTTCTTTACGATATTGCCTGACATGGGACAAAAACAGCGGGCAATCCTTTTCGCTGGAGCTATATGAAGATGAACGTAGAACACTATTAAACGCTTTAAAGAGCTTCTTTAAAAAACTTTCCCAAAAATCCTTTAAAACTACTCAAATTTATCGAGAAAAATCCCCCAGTCCATGGCTTACAAAACAATTGGGGCTGAACTCTTCAATTGGCGGTGTCGCTGTCATTGAAGGAATCGACTATTATTCGGGTATTTTAATTCTTGACCGTTACATGAAAAAAAGCACTTCTGAACAACTCCATTTTTTAATAGAAAAGAAATATTTGCTGCTTCACGGACACTATGATGAGGTATCAAGCATCTCAGATCAGCTTCATAAGGAATTCGACAGAATTAAATAGGACTTAGCCAGCATAGCTGTCACAGTTCAGCGCTATTTTTATCCCGCAAACATCTTATAGGCACAGAGAGACGATTTTGTCTATTTCATAGGAGGAGGATTTTTCAGTTGCAAGCATTAGGTTTGATTGAAACCGTTGGTTATTCAACAGCAGTTTCTGCTGCAGATGCAGCCGTAAAAGCAGCAGAAGTAGAAATTGTAGGAATTGAAAAAGTAATAGGAGTGGAGGGCTACCTGGGCGTTACCATCCATTTTAACGGGGATGTAGCGGCGGTGAAGTCTGCTGTCGATGCTGGTGTGAGTGCTGCAGAGAGAATTGGAAAAGTAATTTCTGCTCATGTCATCCCTCGTGCCCACAGTGAAGTAGCAGGGAAGCTGCTTCCGCATTTTAAACTGGAAGATTTGCATCCTGGTAATGATGCTGAGGGGGATAAAAAACTTGAAGCAGAGACGAAAAGAAAAAAGCAAACGATAGAAAAAAACAACCTTAATGATAATGATACAGACCAACCATCAGTTTAATAAATTAAAGGAGGAAACACACAATGGGTGAAGCATTGGGATTAATCGAGACAAAAGGTCTTGTAGGCGCAGTAGAGGCAGCGGATGCAATGGTTAAAGCAGCTAACGTGGAGATCTGCGGATATGAAAAAGTGGGATTTGGTCTGGTAACGGTTATGGTCAGAGGAGATGTAGGTGCGGTTAAAGCTGCTACGGATGCAGGGGCGGAAGCGGCCAGCAGAGTTG
This sequence comes from Bacillus sp. NTK034, assembly GCF_017303275.1. Lineage (GTDB taxonomy): Bacteria > Bacillota > Bacilli > Bacillales > Cytobacillaceae > Cytobacillus. The sequence goes on from NZ_JAFKOJ010000001.1 coordinate 1,180,388, forward strand.
GAGAACTCATTTCGGTACATGTTATTCCAAGGCCGCACAGCGAAGTTGAAAGAGCTCTATTATCAAAAAACATCGGTGAATAAGCATGAGCAGCAAAAAGCAGAGTGTTATGGCAAAAAACACTCTGCAGGAGCTTTACCTCCGAAATGACAGCTTCAGAGACAGAAAACCTCACATCCTGGCTCTATTAACCTCTCATATGATAGGAATGGAACCAGGATTTTCTTACTTGAAAGAATTAACAAAGGAAGATATTACACTAAGGATGACTGCTGAGGAAGAAATGCTTAAACAAGTTCAGCTGCAGAAGTTAGTTCTTCTGACTGGAAATGACGATTGGATCTCTCCTTCAATGGTTCATGAGCAGCTTATTGATCATTTTGACGAAATCTTTTTGCCTATTCTATCCTTTTCTTTAATAACAGACATATTGTCCCTTAATGAAAAAAGACCAATGGTGAGGATCATTCTAAAGGGCTTATTAAAGGGAAAACGGGTAACAGCTTTAAAAGCTGGAGGTGATCCTTTCAGCCAATATTGGAAACTGAAAGGAATGGATAAAGGCCCGGACTTGTTAAAAAGAAAGCTTAATCAGCAGTTGGCAGAGCTGAAGATGCTTGGAATCAGATTATTAGACTTCAATGAACCAGCAGACTTTGCTGTTCAGCCTTTGAAGAAAACGGTTATTACCGATGAATCACTCCGGTTTGCCCACTTGAATAAGCTTGATCAAATAGCTGTTCCAAAAGGGGCTATCATTACCCCTCTTGCAAGAGATACAGCAAAGGAACTGAAGATCGAAATCATTTTACATTAAGGAGAAGATCTTTATGCAAATGGGAATAGTGGTTGGTCGTGTAACTGCCACAAGAAAAGATGATAATCTGGTGGGCACAAAATTATTAATTACCCAGCCTATAGGATTGGACGGCTCGCTGTTACCGAACCCCATTATAACCGTTGATACTGTTGGTGCCGGAATAGGCGAAAAGGTCATATATGTGACTGGAAGCATGGCATCAAGAGCCGTCCAAAATAAAGATGCTCCTATAGATGCAGCCATTATCGGAATTATTGACAGTGTAGAAGGAGAGACAGGGGGTTAATAAATGGATGCAAAAGACATAAAAAAAGCAGTGCAATACCGCAAGCTTATTGACGTGCTGCTTGATTCCAGCCAGTTTGCTGATGTAGTTCTAAAAGGCGGATACTTCATTAATGTCATCACCCGGGAGATCTATGAAGCAGACGTTGCGATGAAAGGCGAATATATTTTAATGGCTGGAGATGCAAAAGACTTAATCGGGCCAAAAACGAAAGTGGAAAACATTCAGGGGAAATTCGTATGTCCCGGGTTTATTGATTCTCATATGCATTTTGAAAGTGCAATGCTGACTTGCACGGAATTCTCCAAGCTTTCCATTCCGACTGGAACCACCACGCTGATCGGGGATCCGCATGAAATTGGCAATGTCCTGGGGGTTCACGGGATGCAGACGATGATTGAAGAAGCAAAGACACTTCCAAACCGGATACTTTTCACGGTTCCCTGCGCGGTGCCTGATGCTCCCGGACTTGAAACCTCCGGATTTGATGTGACTTCCAAGGATATGAAAGAGCTATTGGCTGACCCAAATGTGCAGGGAATTGGGGAGATCCAAAGCTTCAGCAATATCAGGCCGGTATATGAGCATGCCCCGGAATTAATAGACGACCTTGTTGCCGCAGTTTCGTATGCAAACAGTATAGGAAAAACGGTTGAAGGGAACGCACCAGGATTGTTTGGCAAAGAGCTTGCCGCCCATATTATCAGTGGAGGCAACCATGTGTCCTGCCACGAGACTACAACGAAAGAAGAGACAGTCGAAAAGCTGCGCAATGGTGTAAGTGTGTTCATGCGTGAAGGCTCTTCCCAAAGAAATATGGCTGAATGTATCCGTGCCATAACAGAGGATGGTCTAGATTCCCGGCGTGCAATCCTTGTATCAGACGATATGGTGCCAGCTGATTTGTTAAATTACGGACATATGAATGATATTGTCCGCAGAACTATTGCTGTAGGAATTGATCCTGTGGAAGCCATCCAAATGGCGACCATAAATCCGGCTACCCATTTCGGCTTTAAAGATGTTGGGATAATTGCACCAGGCAAACGGGCAGATGTCGTCGTGATCAGCGATCTGAACAATATGACCGTTGACCAGGTATATCTTGCAGGGAAAAAAGCAGCTGAAAAAGGCGAATTAACAATAGATATTGCTCCTTACATATATCCGGAAAGTGTGAAAAAGTCAGTGAAGAGAAAAACTGTAACACTTAAGGAGCTGGCTATTGAAGCCCCAGGCACCCGTGCAAAAGTAAGGGCAATTGAAGCTATACCTTTTCAGAACTTAACCGGCGGAAGCGAGTTCACTCTGAATGTCAAAGACGGCATTGTGCAGCCTTGCCTTAAACAGGATGTTCTGCCGCTTCTGGTCGTAGAACGCCACGGCAGAACAGGAAAAATCGGCAAGACTTTCCTGCATGGCTTTGATTTGAAAAGCGGAGCCATTGCTGAAAGTGTTGCTCATGATACCCACAATATCATCGTAACAGGGACAAACTACGAAGATATGGTAACGGCGGTGAACCGTGTAATTGCCATGGATGGCGGAATAGCCATGATAAAGGATAGCAAAGTAGTCGGTGACCTGCCTTTGAGGATTGGCGGTTTAATGACAGATGAATTATCCGGAAAAGAAATGAGTGAAAAGGTAGACGAATTGTCGCAGCTTGCGAAAGAAGTTCTTGGCTGCGGCATGGAAGTTCCATTTATGCATTTATCATTCTGGTCACTGGTAACAAGCCCTAAGTGGAAAATTACAGATATGGGCCTAATCGATGTAGATAAGTTTGAGGTCATTCCGACCATTATTAATTGACCTTAAAAGCGGCGATCCCTGCCGCTTTTCATATATAAAAGAATTAGCGGGCAAGGAGGAATATCATGGGAGTTAAACTAGTCGATTTAACGCAGGAAATTTATCAGGGGATGCCTGTTTTTCCCCTCCATCAAAAAACAATGATCTTCCCAAATATCTCTCACGAAGAAAGTGAAAAGCAAGTTGGATTTATGTTTGCAACCAATAATCTATTAATCAATGAACATGGCCCTACCCATAGCGATGCAACTTATGAATATGATCCAAACGGAAAATACATCGATGAAATGCCGCTTGAATTTTTTTACGGGCCCGCCGTTTGCCTTGATGTGTCCCACGTCCAGCCTGATCGGTATATTACTGACCGTGATCTCGAGGCAGCATTGCGGAAATCACAGCAGTTTATTGAAAAAGGAGATATCGTCCTCCTCTATACCGGCCACTACAATCGGTCTTATGGCACTGAAAAATGGCTCACAACATATACTGGCCTGGATTATCAGGCAGCAAAATGGCTGGCTGAACAAGGTGCAGTCAATATAGGCATTGATGCCCCGGCCATTGACCATCCGGATGATCCAATGTATTCCGGACATCTCATTTGCCGTGAATACGGAATAACTAATACGGAAAATCTCTGCAATCTCGACCAGATCGCAGGCATGCGATTTCTATATTTTGGACTTCCGCTCAGAATTCGGAAAGGAACGGGATCTCCGATTCGTGCGGTTGCGGTATTCATTGAATAACAACAAAGGCTGGTGATCAAATGAAAGAGGTTTTTAACAGAGGCAAGATCCGGGACGAAATTATTATTCCGCCGTATGAAGGAAGAAGCGCACTGATTCACAAAGGGGAAGAGCTGATTATTATTGATATGGAAGGAAAACAGGTCGGGGACTTTGTCTGCTTTAACTATGAAGATCCCGGGGAACATGTTTCACCTGTCCATATGCGGGCTTCACTAAGCAGCATACGGCTTAAAACGGGAGACTGGCTTTACAGCAACCGCCGCCGTCCGCTAATGCAGCTTTTGGAAGATACTGTTGGAAAACATGATTTCTTCTTCCCGGCATGTGATTATTACCGCTACAAAGTTGATTTCGATAAAGAGGAACACCCTAATTGCCATGATAATATTGCAGATGCATTGAAAAAGTATAATATTCATCCTCCAGTTATTCCAGATCCCATTAATATTTTTATGAATAATGTCCTTGATGATGCCGGGGATTATGTCATTGCAGAACCCCTTTCCAAGCCTGGCGATTACATAAGGCTGAAAGCACTTTGCGATGTTGTCATTGCCTGTACAACGTGTTCCCAGGACATGGCGCCTGTTAATGGGTTTAAGGTGACCCCTATTAAAATGCAAATTATGGAGGCGGATTAATGAATGATATTCAGTTTCTTCAGCATCTGCTCCAAATCGACAGCTCCAATCCGCCCGGAAACGAGCATTTAGTGACTGAAGCTCTTATTGACAGATGCAAGCAAAATGGTCTGCCGTTTAAAGTGACCATGCTTGATGAGACTCGAAGCAATTTTGAAGTTACGCTTCCAGGAAAAAGCGGTAAACAGCTATTCTTATGCGGTCATATGGATACAGTTTCACCTGGAAATGGAGAATGGGTTTACTCCCCTTTTTCAGGGGAAATCGCAAATGAGCGGATTTATGGCAGAGGAGCTTCTGATATGAAAAGCGGCCTTGCAGCAATGTTCCTGGCTTTAGAGGAGCTGTATCTAACCAATACTGTTCCACCTGCAGACGTTACCTTTCTGGCAACAGCCGGGGAAGAAGTCGACAGCTGCGGGGCAAGGACTTTTTTAAAAGAAAATGATGACCGAAAAATCGATGCACTTGTCATTGCCGAACCGACAAATGAAAAAATTGTGATTGGCCATAAGGGAGCTCTTTGGCTTGAGATCACAGCGTATGGAAAAACCTCTCACGGTTCGATGCCGGAACAGGGAATCAATGCAGTAGATCATATGCTGAAAATAATCCGGGTATTGGATGAAATGAAAATTGAATGGAAGACAGAAAAGAAGCCCCTCGGACAAAGCAGCCTGGCTGTTACCATGATTGAAGGCGGAGTGCAGACTAATGTCATTCCAGATAAATGCAGCATCAGAGCAGATATTAGAACGGTTCCCCCTCAATCCCATTCCCATTTTATAAATAAGCTAAAATCCAAACTTGATGTTCTATTGGATCAGGGAGAAATTTATAAATACAGTGTAGAAACCCTTCTTGACCGTCCGTCTATTTTAACGGATCCTGCTCGGGACATTATTCAAATTGCACAGATGGTAAAGGGCGAATCGGCAGCGGACCATTACGGGGTGTCCTACTATACAGATGGTGCTGTACTTAATCCAAGGAGTGAAATTCCTACCTTGATTTATGGCCCGGGGGATGAAAAGCTGGCCCATCAGCCAAATGAGTGGGTTAGTCTGGCGGCATATCAGCGCTCCATTCAATTTTACAGGCAGCTTATTATGTTATATGGAAAACTGGAGCCGTCAGTAGCAAGGCCAATGCGAGGGGGAGGAAGAAATTGAGCAGTATTCTGATAAAAAACGCTGAAATTATTACAATGAATACCCTTGAAGAAATCATTTTCGGAGATTTATATATTGTAGATGACCGCATTGCCGAAATTGGACAGAACTTAACACATAAAGCGGATAAAGTAATCGATGCCAGCGGAAAGACGATCATTCCGGGATTTATTCAGACTCATATCCATCTGTGCCAGACATTATTCCGCGGACAGGCTGATGATTTGGAGCTTCTTGATTGGCTGAAGCAGAAGATCTGGCCGCTTGAGGCTTCGCATGATGAAGAGTCCATCTATTATTCTGCTATGCTCGGAATTGGTGAATTGCTCCAGAGCGGAACAACAACTGTGGTGGACATGGAAACCGTTAATCATACCGAATATGCTTTTCAGGCCATTGCCGAAAGCGGCATACGGGCACTTGCAGGAAAGGTCATGATGGATAAAGGGGATGAGGTCCCTGTTCCGTTAAGAGAAAATACCTCCAAATCCATCCAGCAAAGCGTGGATCTCCTTGAAAGATGGCACAATCGTGATAACGGCCGCATACAATATGCCTTCTGTCCCCGATTTGTCGTTTCCTGCACAGAGGAATTGCTGACAAATGTCAGGGACCTTTCTGCACAATACAATGTCAGAGTTCATACGCATGCATCTGAAAATGCCAATGAAATTCTGCTTGTTGAAAGAGAGTTTGGGATGCGGAATGTAGTCTACCTGGACAGCATTGGGCTTGCCAATGAAAGGCTGATTCTGGCCCATTGTGTTTGGCTTGATGAAGAAGAGAGAAGGATAATCAAAGAGCGCGGCGTAAAGGTCAGCCATTGTCCGGGATCCAATTTAAAGCTGGCATCCGGTGTAGCAGAAATTCCTTCATTATTGGATCAGCAGGCTTTTGTCAGCCTGGGGGCTGATGGGGCTCCCTGTAATAACAATCTGGATATGTTCAATGAAATGAGATTGGCTGCCATCATTCAGAAGCCAGTACATGGACCAACAGCAATGAATGCGAGAACCGTCTTCAGAATGGCGACGATTGGCGGAGCTAAAGCAGTTGGAATGGAACAGGAAATCGGCAGTCTGGAGCCCGGCAAGAAAGCAGATCTTGCCATCCTGAATCTGAATGATTTTCATGTGTATCCATCCTTTGATATCGACACAATTAGCAGGATTGTCTATTCAGCGACTCGTGCAGATGTAGAATCTACCATTGTAAACGGGAAAATTGTGATGGAAAATCGGAAGCTGAACACCGTTGATAAAGAAATGGTTTTAAAAGAAGCGAACACGAGCATACAGAGGCTTCTCAAAAGATTAGAGACAGCCGTTTATTAATCTTCTAATTCGGCTGAAACAAATCAGCCGTTTTTTTTTTATGGTAAAATATAGTAAAGGGGTGGTGTTGTGAAAGCCGAAATTTTAGATCATGCAAATCTAATGCAGGCATCAGAGTTTATTGCAGAAATGAATGCCTTGCCAGAGTGTCATATAGGGTATTTGGGGACAAGCCAAAACGATATTTTTCAAAGTCTGGAAGAAATGAGTCGTGACGCTGAATCAGCTGCGTTTATTATCAGGGAGGGTGATGTTCTAGCTGGTTTTCTGGGTGTAGATGCCGATCTTTATAAAGGGACAGCGGAGTTATGGGGACCTTTTATCCAGGAAAATGAACTTATGAGACTATTATGGGAAGAAGCACTCCATTATTTTGAAGGAAAGCTGCATTCATACTTTTTATTTTCTGATACCTCCAACCATGCTGCATCCGAATTTGCATCAAAAAACGGATTCATGCTGCAATCGGCTCAAACATATATGGAACTGAAAGAAAATTCAAGCAATGGTTTTAGAAAGGTCAGTTTATTGCCGATTCACTTTCATAGTGAATTTATTCATTTGCATGATTCCTTGTTTCCCCATACCTATTATTCAGGAGAAGAGATAATCGATAGAATTAATGATGATCACAAAGTCTACACATTTGATGATGCGGATGGATTAAATGGCTATTTATATGCAGAATACAATCGTGAAGGAAAAGAAGGAAGCATTGAATTTATTGGTGTGGATCCCGGTAAGCGCCAAAAAGGCATTGGACGGAATTTGCTTGAAATGGCAGTTCATGATCTTTTTATGAATAGTGGAGCCAAAAGCATTAAGCTTTGTGCAGGGACAACAAACGGGAAAGCGCTGTCTATTTATAAAAAAGCAGGGTTTAAAGTTGAGAGATCATTGAATTTTTATAAACTCGAAATTCGGGAATAAGAGCAATAAGTTAGTGTGCTTTTGGGTTTTTAGGTAATATATAATTAACCAGATAAAATTGGAGGGAACAAAATGGCTATTGAAAACCCAAGCAGGGACGAAATCGGTGTAATATTAAAAAAGTCAAAGCGGATTGCTGTTGTGGGGTTAAGCGGAAACCCTGAACGCACATCCTATATGGTGTCAGAGGCAATGCAAAAAGCCGGCTATGAAATCATCCCGGTTAATCCGGCTGTCGATGAGGTACTTGGTGTAAAGGCTGTCGCAAATTTAAAAGAGATTGAGGGGCATGTAGATATCGTCAATGTATTCAGGCGCTCAGAGTTTCTTCCGGAAATTGCTCGGGAGTTTGCTGAAATAGATGCTGATATCTTTTGGGCACAGCTTGGAGTGGCAAACCAGGAAGCATATGACTTTCTAAAAGAAAAAGGCTTCACTGTCATCATGGACCGCTGTATTAAAGTTGAACATGCACTAACGAAGTAAACTCTGCATGAGGTCTGCATAAGATCTCATGTTTTTTATTTTTTTATTGAATCCCTATAAATAAAGGGTTTATGCAACGGAAATAATCAGGATAAATCTTTTAAATCCCAAGATCTTATTTGCCAAAACCAAATAAATAGATAAAATAAAGCATAGACCATCCTAAAATATATGGTAAAATATGAATACAGAACATCTGTTCCCGATTGGGTTTAGTAAAGGGAAAATGGCTTTAACGCCGAATTCTCATACGGGTGTTCCAGTGCCGTGATTTGGACGGCAAGTGTTTTTGCAGGAAATGAAAGGGGTATGTTCGTGGCAAGAAATCAGGAAGCTTTTGACTACAATGATGATGCCATACAGGTACTCGAAGGGCTTGAAGCTGTTAGAAAACGCCCTGGGATGTACATTGGAAGTACGGATGCAAGGGGTTTGCACCATCTTGTATATGAGATTGTCGATAATGCTGTCGATGAAGCACTGGCAGGTTACGGGGATCATATCATTGTCAGAATACATAAAGATAATTCAATCAGTGTTCAAGATAAAGGACGCGGTATGCCTACAGGTATGCACAGAATGGGCAAGCCGACTCCAGAAGTGATATTGACTGTCCTTCATGCAGGGGGAAAGTTTGGCCAGGGAGGCTATAAGACAAGCGGCGGGCTGCATGGTGTTGGGGCATCCGTGGTCAACGCCCTCTCCGAGTGGCTTGTTGTTAAAATTAAACGTGACGGCTTTGTGTATGAACAGCGATTTGAGCTTGGCGGAAAGCCGGTGACCACACTGGAAAAGGTGGGCAAGACAAATCAATCAGGGACTACCATTCACTTTAAGCCAGATCCGTCGATTTTTTCGACTACCACGTATAATTACGAAACACTCTGTGAGCGTCTTCGCGAATCTGCTTTCCTTCTTAAAGGAATGAAAATAGAAATCATAGATGAACGAAATGACTTTCATGAGGTTTTTCACTATGAAAATGGCATAGAAGCATTTGTTGAATATTTAAATGAAGAAAAGGATGTTCTTCACCCAGTAGTCAGCTTTGAAGGAGAGAGCAATGGTATTGAAGTGGACTTTGCTTTTCAATTCAATGATGGATACTCCGAAAATGTCCTTTCATTCGTCAACAACGTCCGCACAAAAGACGGCGGTACGCATGAGGCTGGATCCAAAACTGCGATGACAAGGGCTTTTAATGAATATGCCCGGAAAGTGAATCTTCTGAAAGAGAAAGATAAAAACCTGGATGGAGCAGATCTGCGGGAAGGATTCACGGCTATTGTATCTGTTCGTGTCCCGGAGGAGCTTTTGCAGTTTGAGGGCCAGACGAAAGGCAAGCTGGGGACCAGTGAAGCGCGTTCGTCTGTTGATTCTGTTGTTTCCGAGCATTTGTCTTATTTCCTTGAAGAAAACCCTGAGACAAGCTCCCTGTTAATTAAAAAGGCGATAAAAGCTTTCCAGGCAAGAGAAGCTGCCCGCAAAGCACGTGAGGAAGCAAGGAGCGGGAAGAAAAGGAAAAAATCTGAAGCCATGCTTTCTGGAAAACTTACCCCGGCACAATCAAGGAACCCGCAAAGAAACGAATTATATCTGGTTGAGGGTGATTCTGCCGGGGGATCTGCTAAACAGGGCAGGGACAGGCGCTTCCAGGCTGTACTCCCGCTTAGAGGTAAAGTAATTAACACAGAAAAAGCAAAGCTGCAGGATATCTTTAAAAATGAAGAAATCAATACCATTATCCATGCAGTTGGGGCAGGCGTTGGCACGGATTTTAATCTGGACGATGTCAACTATGATAAGGTGATCATCATGACAGATGCTGACACTGATGGAGCGCATATCCAGGTGCTCCTGCTTACGTTCTTTTACAGGTATATGAAACCGCTGCTTGAAGCGGGAAAGGTATTTATTGCGCTGCCTCCTTTATATAAAGTCAGCAGGGGGTCAGGCAAAAAAGAAGTGATTGAGTACGCATGGAGTGATGATGATCTTCAGGATACCATTAAAAAAGTGGGTAAAGGCTATATGCTCCAGCGCTACAAAGGGCTTGGGGAAATGAACGCCGACCAGCTATGGGAGACAACTATGGATCCAGAGTCGCGCACATTGATCCGCGTTAAAATTGATGATGCAGCCAGAGCTGAACGCCGTGTGACCACCTTGATGGGCGATAAGGTTGAACCCCGCCGCAAATGGATCGAATCGAATGTGGCATTCGGCCTTGAAGAAGATGGAAGCATACTTGAAAATGAAAATATTTCAGTACTAGAGGAGGAGGGTGTTGATTCATGAGTTCTGCAGAAAAATTCCGGGACCTTCCTCTTGAAGATGTATTAGGCGACCGCTTTGGGCGTTATAGTAAATATATTATTCAGGATCGTGCCCTTCCTGATGCACGTGATGGGTTAAAGCCTGTCCAAAGACGGATTCTTTATGCCATGCACGTAGAAGGCAACACACATGAAAAGGGCTTTAGAAAGTCCGCTAAAACAGTCGGGAATGTAATCGGCAATTATCATCCGCATGGCGATACTTCAGTTTATGATGCGATGGTGCGGATGAGCCAGGATTGGAAGGTCCGTAACCTTCTTGTGGAAATGCACGGCAATAATGGGAGCATCGATGGAGATCCTCCAGCAGCTATGCGTTATACAGAAGCCCGTTTATCCCCCCTTTCTTCCGAATTGCTAAGAGATATTGAGAAAAGAACCGTTGAATTCATCCCGAACTTTGATGACACGTCCAATGAACCAACCGTTTTACCGGCAGTTTATCCGAATTTGCTTGTCAATGGCTCGACAGGCATCTCTGCGGGATATGCAACTGATATTCCGCCCCATCATCTAAATGAGATTATTGATGGTGTTATTTTACGAATGGATAAGCCTGATTGTTCCATAGATGATCTGATGGAGCATATTAAAGGGCCGGACTTCCCTACTGGAGGCATTATCCAGGGAATCGATGGAATTAAAAAAGCTTATGAGACAGGAAGAGGCAAAATCATTGTCCGAGGAAAGGCTGAATTTGAGGATTTGCGCGGAGGGAAAAAGCAGATCGTCATCACTGAGATTCCTTATGAAGTGAATAAAGCCAATCTGGTTAAGAAGATTGATGAATTCCGCCTTGACCGGAAAGTGGAAGGCATTGCTGAAGTCCGTGATGAAACAGACCGGACCGGCCTCCGTATTGTGATCGAGTTAAAAAAGGATGCAGATCCTGAAGGCGTCCTTCATTACCTGTACAAAAACAGCGATCTGCAGATTCCATATAACTTCAATATGGTCGCCATCCACAATCGCCACCCGAAATTAATGGGGTTAAGAGAATTGCTGGATGCTTACATAGGCCATCGTAAAGAAGTTGTTACACGCAGATCCCAGTTTGAGCTGCAAAAGGCCGAGGCGCGCCAGCATATTGTTGAAGGCCTAATGAAGGCTCTTTCTATCCTGGATGAAGTGATTGCTGCGATCCGCGCTTCCAAAGATAAACGGGATGCGAAAGATAATCTGATTGCAAAGTTTGAGTTCACTGAACCTCAGGCAGAAGCAATCGTTTCCCTGCAGCTTTACCGCTTAACCAATACAGATATAACCGCTTTAAGAGCAGAGGCTGAGGAGCTTGCTAAGCTAATCGGCGAGCTTAAAGCTATTCTGGAAAGTGAGAAGAAGCTTCTCTCTGTTATTAAAAAAGAGCTAAGGGATGTCAAAAAGCGTTTCGCCGATGAACGCCGGACCAGAATTGAAGCGGAAATCGAGGAAATCAAGATCAATCTTGAAGTTCTGGTAGCGAGTGAAGACGTTATTGTAACGGTAACAAAGGAAGGCTATGTCAAGCGTACAAGCCAGAGATCGTTTGCCGCCTCGAACGGACAGGATTTCGGTATGAAGGATACAGACAGGCTGATTGCAAAGCTTGATATGAATACGACCGATGTTCTCCTTGTATTTACTAATAAAGGAAACTATCTATACTGTCCTGTACATCAGCTGCCTGATATCCGCTGGAAGGACCTTGGACAGCATATAGCCAATATCATACCGATCGACCGGAATGAATCAATAGTCCGGGCTATTCCGATTAAAGATTTTGAAACAGAAGAATACCTGCTCTTTATGACGAAAAATGGAATGGTCAAGAAAACCGAGCTGAAAGCTTATAAAGCCCAAAGATATTCTAAGCCGCTGGTTGCAGTTAATGTAAAAGGCAATGATGAAGTTCTCGACGTCTATTTAACAGATGGCACAAAGGAAATATTCCTTGCCACCCATCAGGGATTCGGCCTCTGGTTCCATGAAGAAGAAGTGAGCATCGTTGGTGCCCGGGCTGCCGGCGTAAAAGGCATTAACCTGAAAGACGGCGATTTTGTTGCAGGTGCTCAGCTTATTGAGGATCAGAAAGAGCAGGCTGTTGTGATTGTTACACAGCGGGGCTCCATTAAAAAAATGAAGCTGAGCGAGTTTGAACGGACTTCCCGTGCCAAGCGCGGTGTAGTGATGCTCCGTGAATTGAAATCGAACCCTCATCGTATTGTCGGGTGTGTGATTGTACGCAGCAAAGATGATATATACATTGAAACGGAAAAAGGGCATATAGAAGCAGTTAATGTTTCATCAATCCGTTTTAATGACAGATACTCTAATGGATCGTTCATTATTGATGAATCCGAGAACGGGAAGGCAAAATGCATCTGGAAGACTGAAGTCGAGGAAGATGATGCCGGCCTTCCGATTGAATAAGGTTTATTTTCCCCTGTGAAAGCAGGGGCTTTTTGTCGATGTTAGCTGCAGGGAATTTGGTTCATCCGGTTTTGATGTCAAAATTAAATCAATAAAGATTCATGAACATAAAAAGAATTTAGAATAATGTTATTCTTCTGTTAGTTGTTTTGTATAAAAAATTAATATAATCTCCTGTGAAAACGATTAAAAAATATTTGTTTTGAATTGGGAATAACGGATATTTTTCGCTTAATATCAGGGTTTTTGATAATTTTTAAACCATTGGAATGAATATTCGACTTGTCTATTAAAAATTCTTTTGATAGATTATAAGGAGTGTGTTGTTTTTGTGAAATAACAATAGAGTTGATTAGGGGGAATAGTATGGGTTTATTGGAATCAATCGTAGGCTTTCTAAATGATCTTTTATGGACTTACATTTTGATTGCCGCATTAATCATTTTAGGATTATATTTCAGCTTTAAAAGCCGGTTTGTTCAATTAAGATATTTTGGTGAAATGTTCAGAATATTGGGCGATAAAGCAATGGTATCTGCAGAAGGCAAGAGAGGGATATCATCATTTCAGGCTTTTACTATTAGTGCAGCCTCCCGTGTAGGTACTGGTAACATCGCCGGTGTAGCGACTGCAATTGCTGCAGGGGGACCAGGGGCTGTCTTTTGGATGTGGCTCATCGCTTTTATTGGGGGAGCTTCCAGTTTTATTGAAAGTACTTTGGCGCAGATTTATAAAGTGAAAGATAAGGATGGTTTTCGCGGCGGTCCAGCCTACTATATGGAAAAAGGTCTGAATAAGCGATGGATGGGAATAATCTTTGCTATCATCATTACATTCTGTTTTGGTCTGGTTTTTAACTCTGTTCAATCGAACACCATCTCTTTAGCTTTTAATGAAGCGTTTGGTGCGAGCCGTCTAACCATCGGACTTGTGCTTGCGGCATTAACGGCGATCATCATTTTTGGCGGCGTTAAACGGATTGCCTATGTATCACAAGTCGTTGTGCCGATAATGGCAGTCATATATTTAGCTGTCGCTATTGTAATTGTCATGATGAACATTACTGAAATTCCTAATCTGGTTGGCGGCATTGTTAAAGGAGCTTTTGGGCTTGATCAGGCTGCTGGCGGCGCAATGGGTGCTGCAGTGATGATGGGTATTAAAAGGGGTCTCTTCTCAAACGAAGCAGGAATGGGCAGCGTGCCAAATGCAGCTGCTACAGCTTCAGTTTCCCACCCTGTAAAACAAGGATTGATTCAAACCCTTGGGGTATTTGTGGATACGATATTAATATGTTCCGCTACAGCCTTTATTATTCTGCTGTCAGGTGAATATGCTAATTCTGACCTAACAGGCATTGAATTGACACAGGCAGCCCTTAGCACACATGTCGGATCATGGGCACCTATGTTTATAGCTGTTGCTATTTTCTTATTTGCGTTCACATCTGTTATCGGAAATTATTATTATGGTGAAACAAATATTGAATTTATTAAAGAAAGCAGCTCTGCGTTATTTATTTATCGCATTGCTGTACTAGGAATGGTAATTTTCGGATCTGTAGTTGATTTAGCAATTGTCTGGAGCCTGGCCGATTTATTCATGGGCATAATGGCCATCATTAACTTTATTGCAATTGTATTGCTTGCTAAAATTGCCTTTGCAGCTCTAAAGGACTATAAGGCACAGAGAAAAGAAGGAAAAGACCCTGTGTTTTATGCAGACTCCATCCCGGGTCTAAAAGGAATTGAATCATGGGAAACCAAAGAAAATGCTTCAAAGAAGAAGGCAGCTGAATAATTTATCTGCAAACTGCAAAACCTCTTATCCTTTGGGATGGGAGGTTTTTTATGTTTTTACATGTTATTTCCATAATTGGGCAGGATAATAAAAAAAATAGGGAGGATTCGTAAATGAAAAAGGAATTGCTTTTTGCGTTTGCGGCTTTCTTTTTTATGTCTCTATCCGCCATAACAGGCGTATATGCTGGTGAGAGAGAGCAAAAAGCTGTAACGGTGTCAAAAGATAAAGTGGATGTAACCGGTGATAATAAGGCGGATACCGTCTATATTAAGGGTGTTTATTATGAGGATGGCGCATCATTTTTAAAGGAGATATCACTCGAAATAAAGGCTTCTGACGGTAATACGTATAAAGCGGAGCTTGCTGGAGGGTATGAACCTCAAATACAGTTTGAGGATTTAAATCATGATTCCATTAAAGATATGTTTATAAGTATTCCAACAGGGGGAAGCGGCGGCCTGTCAAATTTTTATTTATATACGTTAAAGGACTTTACGTTGACTGACCTGTCGGTTCCAGATCCTTTAGTGATCAATAGCCAATTTGAAAATGGCTACAAAGCCAATATTAGCATTCAGGACACCAAACAATCATATACCTTTGATTTAAGGGACCGTAGTGAGGAATATGAACGGCTTGGTCTGTATGTAAACGGAAAACTAAGTGAACCAACCGAACTAATGGTAAATCCATATAGCACGCTAAAGATCATCCCTGTTGAAGGGCAGAATGGATTAATGGGAGTTCAGAGAATAAGCGGTGCTTACAATGCAGATACCATCGTATTTGTAGAATCTTTCTGGCTGTATGAAGAAGGGAAATGGATGTTAAAAGACACCAAAGTTATGAAAATGAATTCCCGCAAGCGTTAATGATATGGGCATTTGTCACGTTTCTTTCAGTGCCCCATATACTGGGCATAAGGAAATTTGTATATGGGGGCGCTTATTATGAGTAATTTTAATCCATCTAAGCTGTCGGTTAAATATTTGCCTCCTGCGACGGAATTCAGACCCGTAGACAGCAGGAAATATACACTTACACACTCAGATGCAACAGGAGAATTATTTTTGGCGATAGGCGGCTGCTATGACTTTAATGCAGTCAATCCTAAATTCCGTGATGAAGTATTTGCTGAATGGATTCCACAAATGGGGCAGTATGTGCTGAGCGGAAGGGTATATATCAGCGGCGGTGAATTCGATCAGCAATACGCTAAAATAAGGTTTCTTATCTTCCAGAAGGAATTGGATCTGGCGCTGAAAGCGATAGTTTATGGAGACAGATGTTTTTATACCAATTATCCCTGGCTGCTTGATTCGCCAATCTTTATATATTTTGAATCTGCATACCCGGAGTTCAGCAAACTTCTTTATTACGGGACTCCGAGAAAATATTTAAGTGCAGCATTGCAGCCAGTATGAAAATGCGCGTTAGGGAACGCATGTTCTGTTTTATGAATAATGGCTCTAAACGCAGCAACAAATGTAAAAGAAGCTGTATTTTATCCTAAAGCAAAGGAGCGACTAGAATGAAGAAAGAACAGGAGAAAGCATTTGGATTAAGTTATGAATCGGATGGAGAGATGGGAGAAAAAACCAAAAGCAAAAACAATATTAAGGATAATAAAGAACAAGATGATCTGTTTTTTAATACAACACAGGATAGTGAATAAATTAAATGGATTTGAACACATGGTTGTATATAAAAATATTATGTAAACTAGTCAAAAATAAGTATCAGTTAAGAGGGATCATTGAACATCTGTGAAATATCGTTTATTTAAGAAATAACTGGACTATCAAATATTTATCCATGCTTCAGCAAGAAAAACACGAATTAGTTCTTTAAAAATTAAACTGAAAACTATTCAAAACAAAATTTCTTCGTTTGCAGTTTAAACCATTTAAATAATAATTGACTGTAAATTTTCATGTTGTCTCACTATCTTAAGTATACTTTGATAATGAGACAACAATTCTATTTCAATCCATTACTTCCTATAATATATATTATGTAAACTAGAATAAAAAATGCTAGCCTTTAGAAATTTTACTACCCTCCTTCTGTCCGTTGAAGAGAATCCGCCTACATAATCCCTATTCCAAAAAATTAGAGCATTAATTCCTTATTAATGCCCTAAGCAGCTGAAAATTTTTGAAGAGGATTTACCCACATAAATATTTTGTGAAGAAAATCTGCCTACATTAGAATGAAGAGCATTTACCTACATAAATGATATAATATTCTTAGCTGCCTTTTCATTGTTACTTAGGCATATTAAGCTTATTAATTGCAGTTTTTAAATCTTCATTTTTTAAATGTGTATAGATCATTGTAGTTTCAATTGAGGAATGGCCTAATTGCCTTCTTAACTTAGGCACATCATTAATCTCAGCATGGTATCTTGTTGCGAATGAATGTCTTAATTTATGTACGGACAAAGAAGGTTTACCAAATGAAGCGGCATACTTTTCAATTAGTTTTTCAATACCCCTTGCGGATAATCGCCTGGTTGTTCCTTTAGGACCCATAGGAGCAGCAACGAAAAGTGCTTTATTTTCCTTGGAGACCATGTATTTATTTTCTCTGATGTTTAAATACGTTTTTAAATCTCTCATGGCCTGCTCACTGAAGTATACATATTGTTCTTTATTACCTTTTCTAATTACCCTTACGTTATATTTATTAAAATCAATATCCTCTATGTTAAGCCATACCAATTCAGAAAGCCTCAGGCCAGATCCTAAGAATAACGAAACAATTGCTGTATCTCGTTCCTTGTTCATTTTATGAAAGTTTAGTATCCGTTTATTTGATGTATTTTTTTCTCCATATCCATGTTCAATAAACTTTCTAAAATTTTCATATTCATCTCCAATTAGAATTTTTCCTTCCATTCGGTTAGCAACTGTCTCTGGATTTTCTGATACATCATTAAATTCTATTTTTGCCATAACATTTCTTCTAAGATAAGGTTCCAACTTTTCTGTTTCAGCGATATTTTGCAGATAGTTAAACAATGATTTTAGCGATGAAAGCTTCCGGTTTATGGTTATTTCTCTGTTGTTAAGTTGGAATTTTAAAAAACTCAGAAAGTCTTCAACTTGTTGAGTTGTAAGTGTTTCAAATAGGGATAATGATATTTCTTTTATATCTCCATTAAACAAACCTTCTGCCAATACCCAATTTAAAAAAATTTTATAATCATGACAATAATTAAGTAGAGTGCCAGGAGACAGTTTTCTTTTTTTCTTATCTATAAATTCTTCAACATACCAGGGTAATTCTTTTATTAATACATCAAGTTTTCTAAAATTCTGCTGCTGAGTGTTCATATTCATTTGAGCTCCTTGAACTTTGTCTTTTTTTATAATATTACATCAAATTTATATTTTACGTAATAATGTTGCGTTAAAACAATATTTCTTGAGTTAAACAATATTTTTCTTGCTTAGAGGTCTCTGGTCTTAGAAAAGTCTGTCGTGACCTGAACAACATAACAGGGGTATAAATCCCAACAAAGCTACAATTTCATTAGCTGGTTTAGTTCAATAACCACCTTCTACTTACATAATATTATCGAACTTTGAGATTAAAAAATACTCACTTTATTTATTCCTTAGGGTTAAAATAATTTCATTAGGGTATTGTTTCGTTGTTGATAATAAGGATATGCTATGCCTTACATGTCGAATATAACAAGTTCAAGCAAAATTTAAAACTTCCCTAAAAATATAAGTTTGTAAAGTAAAGCAATGCAGCATTTCGTTTCCTGAATAGTCGAAAACGCTTAATTATAAAAACATCATTTTCCCCAAAAATATCGAAAATAAACTGCAGCGTTTCCTCAAGTGATTTTGATATACTTTCTGTTGAGTGTTCTTCAATGACTTTACTTATTATTAAGATAATGAAATAATGACACGTGATCACCAGCTTTCTTAATAATATTCAATAACAGATTTATTTTCTGTTTAATCGGCATTTAAAATAAAGAGAAATTCTATCCGTAAAGGGACAAAGGATAGGTTATATATGGGTGTGCTTTGAGTCCTGAATATCCCCCTTTTCTTTAAGACTAATATAAAAAAAAGAGTCAGGGACCACAAATGGACTAATTTTCATTTGTGGTCCCTGACATCAAGTTACAATTATTATCTAAAAGCAGAAACTAAGGCAGAATCTTTATACTTATCTATTGCACTTATCTGAAATCCTGCATTGTTCAATATCGTTTGCCAGTCATAGTATATAAACTCCTTTATATGAGCCGGCTCATATAATCTTGTAAGTTTTAGGAACATACTTTCTTTACGACTTTTGTTGTTGTTTGCATAATCATGAATTAAAAAAAGGCCATCCTTCTTCAATACTTTTCTAATATTTTGTATTACCGCTATCATTAAATCAAATGGAACCTCATGCAGCATGTATGAAACATACACAACATCGAATTCTCCCTCATCAAAAGTTAGTTTAGTACCATCCATGGCATAAACGTTAACATTCTTAAATCCCATACGATTAATCTTATTTTGAGTTTTTGCAACCTTATCTCTCGATATATCTACCCCGATAATCTCATTCAAACTGTTTTTTTTAGCAAGCTCAATGGCAATTCTTCCACCACCAACACCTACTTCTAAAACCTTTATTTTTTTATTAGGAATCCTATCAACTATTCTATTCATTTTTTTCTACTCCTTAAGAGCCGATTTTTACTGCAGCATTGCGACTTTTTCTTGAATAAAAATTTCAGCTTAAATTAGCTGGCTGGTTATATTGAATAATAAATTTAATTCGATAGTAAGCGAGCTAGAATTTTTAGATTTTCATGTCCATCTAAAATGGTTGGTAAATTTCTCTCGTAAACTTTATTTAAATTAGCTTTTGCCTCTAAAGATAAAGCTGGAATGGTCTGGGCATACGTTTCAACTTTTATTTCTTATAGGTTTTCACTAGTTTTTCCAAAAAACAGTGTTTTATCATCAATTAAGGCGATGGTACCAAGAATTCCAAATATTTTTAAGTTTGTATCAGATCCGTGGTGAACCCCTGGGATAAGTTGAATGGAAAAGGTACAACTCCCTCTCATATTACCGAATAAAAATGGTAACATCAGAGTCCCTAAATTCTCCAGGTCCTTCCGGGACGTGAGTAAATGAGAAAGCATTAATTGTTATAACCTCGTCCTGAACAAGCCATCTAAGACAATCAATCATATGTTTTCCAAGAGCCACTAAAATACCAACAAGCTGTTTCTTTTATCCCATCCAACTTATTTTGGTATTTTGAAGATTCTGATACTTGGGTGTGGAAAAATGATATTCAAAATGAAGGATATCTCCAATTTCACTTATAGTTCATTTACTTTTTGAAGAGCAGGATGATACCGCCATTCAAAATCAACGAATACCTTCGAGTTATAACTCTTTGTAGAAATTATTAACTACTCTTCTGATTCTCTATAATTAATAGTAATGGGCTTCTCGCAAACTATATTTAGACCCCTGCGTAATGCATATTTAACCGTTTTGAAATGATGTATCGGAAGAGAACTAACAAAAACCAGATCCAACTCCTCTGAATCTAACATTTTAGTCCAGTTTATATAATGACTGGTGTATTGTCCCTATTTGATAAATCTTTTGGTAATTGTTGACGTTTTAATATCCATATATGAAGCATCAGGTGTGGCAGCTACGCTTAGGGGTTTGAAAACTTACCAGCACAGATTTATTAAATCGAGAATGAATTCTGAAACATTCTTTAGTCGATGCGCTCAATGTTTATACCCATTGATCCCGGTTCTTCTTCATGTGTTCGATTTGTCTTTCCAAACTTAAATGAGCTTCCGCCAATGCCTTCCTTTGTCTGTTGATATCACTTAGCTTCGATTCATATATTTGCAGTAATTCTTCACAATATTCGTTTTTTTTGTCTACTGTTTGATTTTCGGGATTGTTGCAATCTATAATATCTTTTATTTGTTCCGTTGTAAGACCTAATCGAATTGTACAGCTGGATCGTAGTTATCGTTTCAACAACCGAATTATCGAATTCACGATAATTATTTTCCAGCCGAGCGGCCGTGATTAGACCTTTTTTCTCATAATGACGCAAGGATCGGATACTCGCTCCAGTTTTTTAGGCCAATTTGCTAATCTTCAAGCAAATGCCTCCCTTGAATCAATTTTGTTACTGTTTATTCTATAGTATGACATAAGGGTTAGGCTTAAAACAATTCAGGATAAAGACGAATAAAAAAGCACTCTCCGGTTGAAAAAGTGCTTCACAAAGAACTGCCATTACCTAAAGTTTTGTATATGTTCATATAGTCATAAATTTGATTTTTTTGCAATTGTCACTCGTTACATATTACAAGAGAACATCGCCCTGTTATATACACCACACTTTTTTCGATAAATAGAGAAGGCGTTACATTTCACTATCATGGTACTTAAAGGTTTTCCCATCATGGTAGTAAAGTTCAGAGCCTAAATTATTTTTTCTTTCTTCTTTCAATTGAAGAATAAGTTCTTCAATTTTAGTTTTATTCATTTCTTTATACCAGGTTCCTTGTGGATATAGAACAACAATCGGACCATGCTTGCATTGACCGTTGCATAATGTTTTTGTTGTGTGAATTTCGTTATGCAGGTCTAATTTTTTTAAATCTCCTCTAATGGCCTCCGTTACTTCTTCTGCCCCATTTTTCGTGCATGTTTTCCCGTTGCAAATTAATAGGTGTTTGCTAACTCCATCTAAGTTCATAAAAATTCCCCTTTTGTTCTTCCTTTTTATTTAACCTCTATGACAAATGGATAGCTATTGACTTTACCTCCAAATTTAAATTCTCCCCACACTTTGTAGACTCCTGGTTTATCAAATTTTGTTTCAAATTGTGTCTTTTCTTCTGATGCAGGGTGCACATGAACAAATTTCTCACCCTTTTCATCTAAAATAACTACATGGCCTAAAGCTCCCAGGTAGGGCTCTGGTTTAATCCCTTTCGTATCAAAATTTAGGGTAACATCTTTGTTTATTCCTAGTTCTGTTGTTGTTAATTCAACAGTCTTTTCATTGATTGTTTTTGTTAAGTTTGTATCAGTCTTTATAGAATTTTCCTCATGTTCTCCATGGGCCTCCCCCACATGCAGCTCGATCGGACTAGCTTGATAAGCAAGGTTTTTAGGTTTAATATCAACAAACGCTTTATAAGAGTTTTCAGGCAGGTCAAATTTCAGAGTATATAAACCATTTCCATTTTCCTCAGGGTGCAAATGGTAATAATCTTCTTAGTCGGCACTTACAATGATTAGATGCATAATCTTTTCATGTGAAATTTCTAATTCAGGTGATTTTTGATCTTGATCCTTCACTTCAATGTTAATAAAACCTTCTTCATATTTTAGGTTTGTGACAACTTCACTTTCTAATTGAGCCCCATGATCGGAATGCCCTGAATCCTTGCTATCGTTACCTTGGCTAGCATGACTATCGTTATGCGCTTGCTCATTAGCAGGCATTTCTTCATTGCCATTTGCTGACTCATGGTTATCCGTATGCTCATTATTACTGTCCAAGCTTGCATATACTGAATATCCGCCAATGACTAACCCGAGATAAACAATGGCTGAAATCGCCCAGGTCAAAATGTTTTTTTGTTTCATAAAAACACTCCTCTTTTTTTAATAGATCAATTATCCTTTTAACTTAATCCTTTGTAGTCTGAGTGCGTTTAAAACAACGGATACGGAACTAAATGCCATTGCTACCCCTGCAAGCCATGGTGCCAGAAAGCCCAGTGCTGCAATTGGAACTCCTAAAGCATTATAAGCAAAGGCCCAAAATAGATTTTGCTTGATATTTCGAATTGTCATTTTACTCATAAAGATGGCATCGGCAATACTATTTAAGTCTCCTCTTATTAAAGTGATATCAGCAGCCTCCATTGCTACATCGGTACCAGTACCGATTGCCATACCTATGTCTGCAGTAGCTAACGCTGGTGCATCATTAATACCGTCGCCGACCATCGCCACTTTCTTTCCAGCTTTTTGAAGCTTTTTAACCTCCTCTGCCTTTCCTTCTGGAAGAACTTCTGCTATAACATGGTCAATTCCGACCTCATTTGCAATTGCTTGAGCTGTCTGCTTGTTATCTCCTGTAATCATAACAACTTCAAGACCCATGTTTTTCAATCGTTCAATCGCCTTTTGAGAGGTTTCTTTTATTGTATCTGCAACAGCAATCACTCCAGCAAATTGATGGTCAATTGCAACCAGCATTGCAGTCTTACCTTGCTTTTCTAAGTTTTCCATCTTAGGTAATATGTTGCCAACATCAATGTTATTTTTCTCCATTAGTCTACGCGTTCCGATAAGCAAAGATTTACTTTCAACTTTAGATTCGATTCCAAAGCCAGGAATAGCTTCGAAATGTTCAGAACTGCCTAGTTCAATACCTTTTTCTTTAATACCATCTACAATTGCCTCAGCTAATGGATGTTCAGAGTTTCTTTCTGCAGTACCGACTAACTTTAAAAATTCCTTTTCTTCAAATCCGTTTGAAAGAATAACATCTGTAAGTGTTGGTTTACCATTTGTTACAGTTCCCGTTTTATCAAGGATCACTGTATCCAATCGATGAGTCGTTTCAAGATGCTCCCCACCTTTAAACAATATTCCATATTCAGCTGCTCGGCCTGAACCTGCCATAATGGATGTAGGAGTAGCTAAGCCTAGTGCACATGGACATGCGATAACTAATACGGCAATTAATTTTTCAAGAGCTACTGCAAACTCTCCGGGACTTACAACAAAGTACCAAACCAAAAATGTCACTATGGCTATTCCAACGACAATTGGGACAAATATTCCTGAAATAACATCGGCTAAACGCTGGATTGGCGCTTTTGATCCTTGAGCTTCTTCGACAACTTTGATGATTTGAGCTAAGGCAGTATCCTTTCCTACTTTTGTTGCTTTTACCTTTAAGAATCCGTTTTTGTTAATGGTTGATCCTATGACTAAATCTCCAACGGTTTTATCGACAGGAATACTTTCACCTGTTATCATTGACTCATCAAGGGCAGATCTGCCTTCAAAAATCACTCCATCTACAGGTACCTTTTCCCCTGGTTTCACATATACGATATCACCAGCGATTACCTCTTCAATGGGTAAATTCAATTCTTGCCCGTCTCTTAATACTGTGGCCGTTTTCGCCTGTAAGCCCATCAGCTTTTTGATGGCTTCAGATGATCGTCCCTTTGCTTTTGCTTCAAACAGTTTACCTAAAATAATTAGAGTAATTAATACAGCACTTGTTTCAAAATATAATTCCACCATATGTGCATCAGAGCCTATTGATAAAACACTCAAGTAGATGCTGTAGAAATAAGCTGCGGAGGTGCCAAGCGCAACCAAGACATCCATGTTTGCACTTTTATTTCTTAATGCTTTATAAGCACCTACGTAAAATTGACCGCCGACTAAAAATTGAACTGGAGTCGCAAGCGCGAGTTGAACCCAAGGGTTCATGAACATCTCAGGCAGCCAAATAAAAGAAGTAAACTCAAAATGACTGACCATCGCCCAAAGTAAAGGGATGGATAATATAGCAGAAAAAATAAATTTCCCTTTTTGCTTTTCAATTTCTTTTTGTCTATGATCCACCTTTTCGCCTTTAGATTCTTGCTTTTCTTCCAAACGATATCCCAATTTCTTAATGGCATCCCTCATGTCTGAGACCGAAACTTCATCAGGATTATATTCTACAAGGGCTGATTCTAAAGCGAAGTTTACCGTTGCGGTTTGGACACCATTTAACTTATTTAAACGTTTTTCAATTTTATTGGCACACGCAGCACACGTCATGCCGCTTATATCAAATTCAGCTTTCTCACTTACTACTTTGTATCCTAAAGATTCCACTTTTTCCTTAAACTGATTTACATTTGCTTTAGATGGATCAAATGTTACTTTTGATTTTTCTAGTGCGAAATTTACGTTTGCATCCTCAACTCCATCTATTTTTTTGAGACCTTTTTCTATTCTCACTGCACAAGCTGCACACGTCATTCCAGCTATTTGAAGCGTTGTTTCTTTTTTATCGCTCATAATCTTACACTCCTATCACCACATACTATAGTGGGGTATAATTTTGGGGGGAATAAAACGTGCCGCTAAAGACAGCACGTTTTTACGTTCTTAGTGGCAACTTTGACCTTTAGAAGATTTACTCTTCTCGACATCATAACCTTGATCTTCTATAATGTTAGTAATTTCCTTTAAAGAAACCACTTTGGAATCAAATGATACATCTACTTTTTCTTGCTTTAAGTAAACCTTAACAACTTGAACACCATTTAATTTTCCTACGTTTCCTTCAATTGAATTTATGCAATGCCCACATGACATTCCTTTCACTGTTAAAATTACATTTTCCATTCTTTACTCCTCCATATCTATTATTACTATACCTGTGTATAGTATATTATTTTCAAAAAGAAATTGTGCTTTTTTGCACTGTTATTCTACATCATACCCTTGGTCATCAATGGTTTCCTTGATCTTATCAATAGTCACTTGGCTTGGATTAAACTCCACATTAACCGTTCCTGAATCCAAGTTTACTTTAACAGTTGTAACCCCAGATAATTTGCCTACACTTCCTTCAATAGAATTAACACAATGTCCACATGACATTCCTTTTACGTTTAAAGTTATTTTTTCCATTTCATTTGTCTCCTTTTATTTTTTCATTAATTTTTGAATTGTTACCATTACCTCATCTAAAATCTCCGTATCCCCTTCTTGAATTTTTTCTAGAACACATGACTTCATGTGCCCTTCAAGCAAAATACGGGCAACACTATTTAAAGCCGATTGAGTTGCAGATATTTGAGTAATGACATCATCACAGTACGTATCTTTTTCAATTAATCCTTTTATTCCTCGAATTTGTCCTTCGATTCGATTTAATCTTGATGTTAAGTTATTCTTTACTTTATCTGAATGGTGGCTCTTTCTTGCACCGTCTGATGAGCAGCACTGATCGATTTCATTAACTTTATTGAGATTTTCCATCGACATTGCCTCACCTCCTTAATCACATAATACTATACCCCTCTATAGTATGTGAAGGATTTTTTATAAAAAATTATAAAATAGGTATTTGAAACTAGATTTTCCATTAATTAAATTTTCCGTCGATATGCTTAATAAATTTGAATGTAATCTGTACTTAATTAAACTTTTCTATAAAATATATATTCAAATTCCTTGCTTTATTCAATTGGAATAACGATTTCTAACCTGTCCAGTTCAACTAATAAGAAAATTTAAGGAAAGCTATCTACTCCCATCGCTTACGTTAGTCAAAAGCTTACACAAATAAATTACCCAATATAAAAAAGACGCCCTAATACTCAATAAGGGGTCCTTTAATGGAGTAACATTTATTAATTTGAAACTAGTGTCAAAATCGCTTCATCTAATGCTACAAACCGTTACGATGTTTTTGCTGCTTTCTCCATCCATATGTGGTCAGCCCCCGCGGCTTGTAAACCGACAATGTCACGATAATCAGCAACACTAGCAGGCCGCCAACGGGATGGAACAGTTCGTTCGGCAGCCCTCTTAGACCGGCAGAATCCGCTTTTACTGCCACACTTGCCAAGGTGCTAACTAACGGCATATGTAAAAGCAAGACGATGGTAGAAAAGACTGTTAGCAAAAGTTTGAAAATAACCCAATAGTGCCGAAAAAAGCCCCACGGAGTGCCCAGTGACATGATAATTCCGGTTAGTAGCGAGGCGAGAGCCAACGGGACGATAACGTACCAGCCGGTCAGCTCCATCGCGATCCAGGTGGCACGTACCGTCTGGGGATTATGGCTTATCTTGGCGGCTATACCGAGAGCTACGTATGCAATAACTGTTCCAAGCCAGCCAACCGAGGAAGTGACATGCGCCGTGAGAGCGAACTTACGGAGTCCAGGTTTCATTGTCATGTTTTTTGCATCCTCATTTGTTCTGAAGGCTGAGTCTGGCCAACATGGCGCATAGGGCCGTGTTTCCCTCCAGTGCCTGTGAGATGCATGATGACAAAAAGTAGGAGCAGGGCTATGACGATAATTAAAGATACCTTCACCCAGCGTGGCATGCCTGGTGGCATCTCCTTAGTCGGCTCCCCGCCATGGTCGTTATTGGAGTTTGATAGTTTACTCATTGAGGTTTCCTCCTTTTTGATTTACTTTATACTGCCAAACTTATTGTAAAAGAGAAAACTAAAACTCCGATAAAAAGAAAATAAAATAGTTATAAAAAAATATAAAGAATTATGAGGTGGCGTTTAAACAAAAAAACCTTCAGTTTTAACTGAAAGTCTTTAAGAACACATTCCTATACTGATAATGGGAGTGTAAAACGGATTCCCAGTCCCCCATGATTTGAATGAAATGCATTAATTTGGCCGCCATGATGTTCAATAATTAATTTACAGCTTGCTAGACCTAATCCTGAACCGCCATTACTCATTTGTCTAGATTTATCCACCGTGTAAAATTTACGAAACAGTAAAGACAGGTCCTGATTAGGTACTCCAACGCCATTATCCTCTAATTGAAAGTATGCATAACCTTCCTGTACATAACCGGTCAAATAGACATGAAGGTCATCACTATTACTGTATCTTACAGCATTACTGAAAAGATTTCCAAATACACGCCGTATCATGTGTTCATTGATTCTAATGAGCTGGTTCGGATTAAAAGTATGTTTCCATGTAAGCCTGAAATCGAAGCCAGATAATTCGGTCTCATATTCAGATGCTATAGTGTCAAACAATTTATGAGCTGCTATCGGTATCATAGCTATGGTTTCAAACATTGCCTCATTTTTGGTATACATAGAGAAAGCATCAATCAGCTCCACCATGTGTTTTGTTTTTTTCATAATAAGCTCATAATAGTCCTGTGTATCCAACTTGGTCAGATCTTTCTGTATGGAGAGAAGCTCCACAAAGCCTGTTATTGTAGTTAATGGAGTCTTCAAATCATGAGCAATAGCTGCAATCATATCAACCTGTTCCCTGTGCGCTTGATATAGTCTTTCTTCCATCTCATTAAAATGATTATATAGGTCTCCAATTTCGTTCGTCCTTCTTGAAAGCAAGGGTGTTCGGGAGTTTCCCTATATTTACTTTTTTTAGTCTTAAATTGAGTGTTTGGATGGGTTTAGTAGTGTTGAAGTGAAAAAATACGGTTAAAACAACAAACAACAATCCCATTAAAATACTAAGAAGTAGAAGCATTTGAAAATGAACCGGCCTAAATATATTTTCTAATCACGCGAGTCCTTCATGTGCTGATAACGATTTTATATATAAGACAAAAAAGGCGGCAATCAGCAAAAACATTAGAAGAAAAATGAAGAGAAATAGTAATGGAAGCTTAGTTTTTAGCTTCATGTTGAGCTATTCCCTTCAATATATTTGTAACCCACACCCCAGAGGGTTTTTATGAAATCGTGCTGAGCGCCAATCTTTTTTCTGATATTTTTAATATGCACGGTTACGGTGTTTAAATCTCCGTATTCGTCTCCCCAGATACTTTCATAAATTTGTTCGCGGGTGAGGACATTATTGGGGTGATTCTTCAGAAAGGATAGAATTTGAAATTCCTTTGTCGATAACTCTAACTTTTGATAATTTAA
Organism: Bacillus sp. NTK034; assembly: GCF_017303275.1. GTDB lineage: Bacteria > Bacillota > Bacilli > Bacillales > Cytobacillaceae > Cytobacillus. The sequence goes on from NZ_JAFKOJ010000001.1 coordinate 1,208,895, forward strand.
AAAAGCTTCAAATGTCTTGTCATTTAATACAAGACGTGAGTTTGATGTTTGGAAATTCTCACCACTATCCTTTCTAATGCCGTTCCATTCCTGATGTAAACGGTCAGCCTTTCTGAAATGAGCTTTAATCCGCGAGGTAAGCTCCTGAATGCTGAAAGGTTTGGTCATATAATCATCTGCACCAATTTCCAGTCCGATAATCTTGTCCATATCCCTGCTGCGTGCACTTAGCAACAGAATGGGGATATTGTATTCATTTCTAATTTCCTGCAAACTTCCAAACCGTCCATTTCCGGCATCATGATATCTAAAACAACAAAATCTATCTTGTATTCTTTCACATAACATAAAGCTTTTTTTCCAGAATAAGCTTGTATGGTATTAAATTGTTCAAATTTTAAGCTTTCTGTAATGAGCCGTACAATATCATGATCGTCATCGACAACTAAAATCGTTTTCACCATTTTTTCACCATCTTTATTATTTTTCATATTTTCTCACATGGTAATAAAAAATTAAACTCGTTCGCACTTTTATTTTTTAATTGGAAAGCAATTTATATCTATCGTCTTTACTAATATATCTATTTTTCTATTTGGGGCACATTTATCCACGTAGATACTCCTCTTTATATTACAGAAAAAAATATTACTGAACATGTTTTTTTGAGAAAGTATGGAGATGAAGTAACTACTTTTTACTTTCTAGATAGATCGTTCTAAAAAAGTGAATGTGGATCCTTATATATGAATACTGGGGTCCTATTCAATAATCACAAACGCAAACTAGATTATTTCTTTGCTTACAAAAAATCCTCTTGGACCTTTAAGGTCCAAGAGGATGAATTGATGTTCCATTCTGCATAAATTCTTCAAATTTATAAAATATAATTCAAATTAGCAGCTTCTTGAGAAACGGGTGAATTAAGTGACAAAAATTTCAATTAAGCTTGGAATTGTGTTCTTTCTAATTATCTTCAGCCTTGAGATTTTTATGTTTTTCTTTTTACATTCAGCCCTTGTGGATTCAAGGATAGAAGAAGAGTTTCTTTCTTTGCAAGCAAGAGGTAACGCCCATAGGGACATACTGGAAAAGCACTTTGATCCAGAAACAATCTCTCATGTTACTTTAATGGAATCGGAGGCAAATACCGATGTCGTTATCACTGGTTTTAATGGTGAGATCCTTGGTTCAACAGTAAGGAGAGACGATGTTCAAGACCATATTAACAGTTCAGACTCAGATATCCCCCGAGATGGAGAGATTGTTGATGATAACTGGAAAGAGGGAAAGTTTATCTCAACAGTTAGTCCAATTGATTTAGATGGCAAAACATATGGCAAGGTTTTTATGTTTCAAGAAACAGAATCCATACACTCTTTAATTGAAAGAATTAATAAACATTTTATATTTACAGGATTAATAGCCGTGTTATTAACCTTAATTGTAATTATTTTTCTTTCTAAAGGACTTGCAAAGCCTTTAATAAAAATGAAGGAAGCTACTTCCAAAATTAGCAAGGGTGATTTTACAATTTCACTCCCCAAAAACAGGAATGACGAACTTGGGGATTTAGCAGATTCTATTTCTCAGCTTGCCAGCGACTTGAATTATTTAAAACTAGAGCGAAACGATTTTTTAGCGAGCATTTCTCATGAACTTAGGACCCCCCTCACCTATATTAAGGGCTATGCTGATATTGTTCTTAAACGTAATTTATCTAATGAGGACCGTGACAAATACTTAAATATTATTCATGAGGAGGCGAATCGCCTTTCTGATTTAATTAAGGACCTTTTCGATCTTGCGAAAATGGACAAAAATTCCTTTATCATACAGAAAAGTGCATTAGACTTAACAGATTTTATTACGAAAATTGAACAAAAGTTTTCTCCGGCTTTTCACGAAAAAGGAATGGAATTTGAAGTAATTTGTCCGGAAGGAGTATATATAATGGCTGATCCTATCAGACTTGAGCAAATCATCTTTAACTTGCTGGATAACGCTATTAAATACTCTCCATCTGGAGGCAAAACAATTCTTGATGTTAGCAGCAAAAAGAAGGATGTCAATATTAAAGTTCGAGATAATGGAAAAGGAATACCTGAAGAAGACCTGCCTCATATTCTAAACCGCTTTTATCGAGTAGATAAGTCTAGAACCAGATCTTTAGGAGGAACAGGTTTGGGGCTTGCCATAGTAAAGGAGCTTGTCCTTGCCCATGGTGGGACAATCTCTGTGAAAAGTAAGGAAGGGATCGGAACTGAATTTGAACTAGTCTTTAAAGGAGCAGATAGCATTGAAAACGATACTATTAGTTGATGATGAGTCCAGAATGCTCGATCTACTTGCGCTTTATTTAACCCCATTAGGTTATAATTGTGTCAAAAAGTCATCTGCGGTAGATGCAATAACGTATATAGAAACAAATCATGCCGATTTAATATTGTTAGATGTGATGATGCCTGAAATGGATGGTTGGACAGCATGCAAAGAATTCAAGAAAATTAGGGATATCCCAATTATCATGCTCACGGCCAGAAGTGAGAAGCCTGATATCGTTAAAGGATTAAAAATAGGCGCAGATGATTATATTCTGAAACCATTTGATGAAGAAGAACTTGTAGCAAGAATTGAAGCCGTACTTAGAAGAACTACAACAGAAGAAGAGATCCTCTCATTTAAAGGCCTAACACTTAAACCAGCTTCCTATGAACTTTATTTTGAAGATAAAGAGATCTTGCTCACACCTAAGGAGTTTGCGATGGTCCAGTTATTTATAAGTAACAGAAACAAGGTTTTCTCCAGGGATCACTTAATTGAATCGGTTTGGGGATATGGCGTATCAATTGAAGACCGAACGATTGATTCACATGTTAGAAATATTAGGGAAAAATTGAGAAGGGCAGGCTTTCCCGCAGATGAGTTTTTACTAACCGTTTGGGGCGTTGGATATAAATGGGCTGGCAAGGAATAAAATTCTATTTGTGATTAAGGATTTAAAAAGTCGATTCCATGGTTTGGAATCGACTTTTTATTCTTGTTTACTCTGTTAAAGTTTTATAAATTTAATCAGCTTGAGATAACTCGCTTTCTGTTACCCATTTATGATTTTTTACTTCTTCACCGCCGGTTGTTGGAGTGAAATCAACCATATATACAGTTGTTTGTTCAGCCGAGTCAATTACAGCTGTTGCTCCGTCCATACCTTCCATATGATCCGCATTTACAGTAACTTCTGTTCCAGGTTCAAGCGGTTCTTCTTCGACTCCTTCTAACTCTTCATGGATCACCCATTTATGATCTTCCACTTTTTCTCCGCCAGTCGTCGGGGTATAAGATATTGTATAAACCGTAGTATCATATGCTCCAGCTATGGTTGCTTCAGCGCCCTTCATTCCTGACATGTGATCTGATTCAATAATGGCTTTACTTCCAACTTCATAAGTTGGTGAAGCTGCTTCTTCTAAACCTTCAGGAACTTCGCCTGAGCTAGACATATCATGATCCATGCCTTCATGATCCATGCCTTCCATATCTTCATTGTCTTGGCTCTCTTCTGTATTCTCGGTGCCTTCATTGTTTTCTGCGTTTTCATCATTTGCATTTGTACAGGCTCCCAAAAGAAATAAAAGAGAAGCAAGCAATGCAAATAACATTGATTTTCTAAAATCCTTTTTCAACATATACAAAATCCTCCTTTATCAATTTCCGTTATTATAACTGTAAAATGTGCAGAAAATATGATGTAAGCTTATGTAAAAACATTGCCTTTAAACTTTTTCCCCATTCGATAAATATTTATTCAGCTTGGATTTTTTTGCTACGGTTGAGGACAACAAAAGTTGTCAATTCAAAATTGAAAGGTTTTGATGCCTATTAATCTCTAGGGAACCTTGCCTTCCAAACGTGGGTTTTCAGGATATCTAACGGAAGCAAGAGTTGATTTCATTTTCTTGGATTGTTGACCATTTATAATAGAAGAGTTTAAAATTATAAAAAGTGTTTTAGATACATCTTACTTTTACCATATGAGTATGCATAATCTATGCATACACGTTAGAAATTGACCATGCATATAATTGTTTAAAAAAGAAAAATGTGGAGGTCAATGTATATACAACACAAACCGAAAAAATTAAGAAAAACTCTCCTCTCACACTCTTTAATAAAATGAGGTGAAAGAAATTGTGTTTTACTCATGATGTCATTGAACGACAAGCCTTTAAAATATGTGAAGAGATGAAGATACATTCCATTTACAGCCTAGTGGGTGTTACTACCACTGATGGTCCAATCAGGAAGATTCAAGAAAATACATCCATTGAAAGCAATTTTAATTTACTACCTGGAGAAGCTTTACCTTTGATTACAAAGGTCATGCTTCAAGATGCTAATGGAAGTCATTATTGGGTTATACCAGATGAAGAGGGGCTTCAATTTGCTAAAGGGGAGATTACTTATAAAGAATATAAACGTCTTCAAGCTAAAGAAAAAAGACAGTTAACTACTATATTATTAGCCTCCGGTGGGACATTATTTTTATTGAGTTGGTCAGTTCTTCGTTTTTTAATTTAAACGCTTTACTTAATATAAAAAAGAAACGGATGACTCTTAAGTGTGAGTCATCCGTTTTATTTAATTAGACGTTAGGGCACAAATATCAACGTATAGGTTTCCATTTTCTTAAAAATAATGTGTTGCCAACTACTGAAACAGAGCTGAAAGCCATCGCTCCACCTGCAAGAATCGGATTTAAAAGGCCGATTGCTGCAACTGGAATCAATACAACGTTGTATGCAAATGCCCAGAAAAGATTTTGTTTGATTTTTCTCATGGTAGTTTTGGAAAGGCTGATTGTATCAACAATTCCCATCAGGTCACCGCGCATTAATGTTATATCCGCAGCCTCCATTGCAACGTCTGTACCTGTTCCAATTGCAATTCCAACATGGGCAGCAGCTAGTGCTGGGGCATCATTAATTCCATCGCCAACCATTGCAACAATTTTTCCTTCCTGCTTCAATTTTTCAACTTCTGCAGATTTATCTTCAGGAAGTACTTCAGCAAGGACCTTATCGACACCAACCTGCTTTGCAATCGCTTCGGCCGTCAATTTATTATCACCAGTAATCATAATGACTTCAATACCCATATTTTTAAGATGTTTAATAGCTTTGGCAGAAGTTTCTTTAACTGTATCTGCAACAGCTATTATACCTGCTAGGCTGTCATTAACTGCTATTAGCATAGCGGTTTTTCCTTCCCCTTCAAGCTGTTCCATGCGGCTTAATGCATTGCCTATTTCTATATTATTCTTGAGCATTAACTTCTTATTTCCAATAAGCACCTTCTGATCTTTGATACTTACTTGTATTCCATGACCTGGGATGGCATTAAAGTTTTGTGTTTCCAGAAGCTGAATGCCACTTTCTTTTGCACCATTTACAATTGCTTCCCCAAGTGGATGCTCCGATCCTTTTTCAGCCGAAGCAGCTATCTGCAGTAATTCATCTTCTTTATATTTTCCAAAAGCTATTACATCGGTGACATCTGGTTCACCTTTTGTAATCGTGCCGGTCTTATCCAAAACCACGGTAGTTACGCTCTGTGATGTTTGGAGGTGTTCAGCACCTTTAATAAGAAGTCCATTTTCAGCGCCTTTTCCTGTTCCAACCATTACAGCTGTCGGAGTTGCCAATCCTAATGCACAAGGACATGCAATAACCAGGACAGCGATTGTACTGACAAGTGCAGGTGTAAATCCTGCGATGAAATAAGTTATGGCAAATGTCGCTAAAGCAATTAGGATTACAATTGGTACAAAGATTCCTGAAATTTTATCAGCGAGTTTTTGAATAGGGGCTTTTGAGCCCTGAGCTTCTTCGACAAGTTTAATAATTTGTGCAAGTGCCGTGTCCTTGCCGACTTTAGTAGCTTTAAATGTAAATGAACCATGTTTGTTCACCGTTGCTCCAATGACTGTGTCCCCAACCCTTTTTGTAACAGGCATGCTTTCCCCAGTTAGCATGGATTCATCAACGGTAGTGTTTCCTTCAATTATTTCCCCATCAACAGGAACCTTTTCTCCAGCACGAACAAAAATCATGTCACCTGTTTGAACCTCTTCCAGGGGTATATCAAGTTCTTCTCCATCCCTAATGACCCTTGCTGTTTTCGCTTGAAGTCCCATTAGCGTTTTGATAGCTTCTGATGTTTGTCCTTTAGCTCTTGTTTCAAGCAATTTTCCTAAAACAATTAAAGTCATGACGATAGCAGCTGCTTCGTAATATAAAAATTGACCAGTTCCCAAAATCGTGACGATCAGACTGTAAAAGTAAGCTGCTGAAGTTCCCAGCACAACCAAAACTGCCATGTTGGCACTTCCGCCTCGAACTGCATTGTATGCATCACGATAATAATGGCCGCCTACATAGAATTGAACTGGTGTAGCAAGTAGGAATTGTACCCAAGGACTCATATGAAAAAACATTCCATTGCTATACTCCATAGCAAAATCCGATATCATTTGAACTAAAAAGAATACGGATAAAATTGCGCCTATAGTAAACTTCCTGATTTGCTTTTTATATTCTTTCTCCCTAGAGCTTCGCTCATAATCTTCATCTCTCTCGCCAACTACCTTTGCATCATAGCCGACTTTTTTTACAGCGGCTATGATTTGCTCAAAATTTGTGTTTCCAGGAATGAACTCGATAATTGCTTTTTCAGAAGCTAAATTCACAGTTGCACTTTTTATTCCTTCTACCTTTTTTAATCCCTTTTCAACACGGGTTGCACATGCTGCGCATGTCATTCCTATAATATCAAGCTGGACTTTTTCCTCTTGTACACCGTAACCTGTCTTTTTTATTTTTTCTATGACATCGTTAACAGTAGCTGTGTTTGGGTCTAACGTAACAGAAGCCTTTTCTGTAGCGAGGTTAACACTAGCTTTTTGTATACCTGGAATTTTAGCAATATTTTTTTCAATACGGGTAGCACATGCTGCACATGTCATGCCGGATATGCTCAATGTAACATTTTCTCCGGCAGTTTGTGTTTTGGCAATTGATTGCTCAGCCATTTTCATGCTCCTCCTTTTAAACTGATTGAGGATAAATAATTCCTAAAGACGGTCAATTCTTAACATACCCATTATGGGTATGTTAAGTTTAAAAAGAGAGGGTGCTGCTATTTGCACACCCCGCCTTTTTATTTAAACTACATCATACCCTTGATCATCAATAGTTTCCTTGACTTTGTCTAAAGAAACTTCTGCGGAATTATATTCGACATCAACTTTTCCACTTTCGAGATGAACCTTAACATTGGAAACTCCCGCTAACTCGCCGACACTGCCTTCGATTGCTTTAATACAATGACCACAGGACATACCTTCTACATTTAATGTAACCTTTTCCATCATTCATTCTCTCCTTTATTTTTTCATTAGTTTTTGTACTGTAATAAGCACTTCATCTAAAACTTCTAAATCTCCTTCTTGAAGGCGGTCCACGACGCATCCTTTTAAATGCCCTTCCAAAAGAATCTTTGCAACGCTGTTTAAAGCAGATTGTGTAGCTGAGATTTGTGTAATGACATCGTCACAATATGTGTCCCTTTCAATTAAACCCTTTATACCGCGAATTTGTCCTTCAATTCGGTTTAATCGAACGACAAGATTATTCTTAACTTTATCAGAATGGTGACTTTTTCTCATACTTTCGTTTGCGCAGCAGCTTTCTTCTACGGTTGGCAATTCATTCTTTTCTAATTTAGATATCACTTAGCTTCCCCCTTGCAAATTTAATGTATCATACCCCTGTACCCTATGCAAAGATAAAGGTACGAAAAATTTTGTTAATTTTAGAGATTTTTTGAATGAAAAAAATTAAAAGGTTAGATTATTTTTTTATTTATTTCCTCTAATATTGCCTCATTTCCGATCCTGTTTACAAATTTATGGAACGTTTCTCTTTTCTTTGCCTGTTGCTGGTAAAATTCAATGATCTTTTCAACAGCTGAATATAAATCTTCAGGTTCAAGATTAGTCATTAATAGGGCCCCTGTTTCTGCATCTTTTCCTTTCGATTTTCCTCCAATATATAAATCGTAATGATATTTTACCTTCATTATGCCTATGTCATTGATTAGTGGTTCACCGCAGCCGACTGGACAGCCAGTATAAGCTGGCTTTAATGTGAAAGGGACAGGAGTTCCTGCTATACGCTCATTCAACTCTTTTGCTACAGGCATTCCTTCTTCTTCTTCCCCTTTACAAAAATTGCATGTCCGTAAACTTTTAACAAATTTTCCTACTGGATAACATCTAAGCCCTACCTGCTCAAACTCTGAAATGATTTCATCTTTCTTGTCATCAAATACGTCGATGTAGAGCTGCTGAAATGTAGTCAGTTCAAGCTCATCCTGATCATCCATATATTTTGCAATTACAAGTAGTTGCTTGGCAGTTAGTTTTGCACCAAAATGTATACCTCCGTTTACAGCTATCTTTACTTTTTTTCTTTGCGCATCCATATGTTTCCCCTTTTTTATGAAGTCTTTTCTAATAATTCAATATGACAATGGCAAGAAACCGAATGTCCTCTGTCTACATCCTCTAACTCCGGCACTTGCGTATGACAAACTGCTTCTTTATGAGGACATCTTGCAACAAAAGGGCAGCCTTTTTCTTCTTTTGTGGCATCCACTTCCCCATCCAGAATCAGTTTCTCTCTATTTTTAATAAAATTGTTTAAATCTTTTACTACAGCCACAAGCGCTTTTGTGTACGGGTGGGAAGGATTCTGTATAATTTTTTTCGTAGGTCCTATTTCTACGATTTTTCCTTGGTACATGACAGCAATTCGGTCACACATATAACTCGCAGTAGATAAATCATGGGTAATAAACATCATCGTAAGGCCCATTTTCTTTCTTAAATCCAGCAGCAAGTTCAGTATTCCGGCTCTAACAGATACATCAAGCATGGATGTAGGTTCATCTGCAGCAATAAAAGATGGT
>NZ_JAFKOJ010000020.1 GCF_017303275.1 Bacillus sp. NTK034
GCGTGTTTCCGGCTTCACTTTTCTCCATGTTTTGAATGCTTCAACAGCAGCCTGCATCGCTTTTTCCGCAAGCTCGCGGTTTGCCTTTGAAACACGGCCCACTACTTCTTCTTTATTAGAAGGATTGATTGATACAATTTTATCTTCAGTAGAAATGCGCTCTCCGCCAATTAAAAGATCATAATCCTGGCCCAAATAGCTTTCTACAGTTTGTAAACCCTTTAAATATGCGTCACGATTTTCCTCTTCTTTAAAATTCGTGAATGGCTCATGCTTATAAGGTTGTACCATTTTTACCGCCTCCTGTGTGTACAAATATCAAACGCCAGATCGTAGCGTCCCGTTCTATAAACATGCTGGAACAAGGCCTGCTATTCTCTTAAAACGTTTTCATCCAAACACTATATTAACACGAAAATAACATATTCTTCAAACATTCTCCGCGGATGTTATATATTAACATTCATTGAGAGAAATTGCGGTTTCACTTAGAAGGATAAGGGGTTAAAGTTCCTTAGAAAAGGTTTTGGATAAAACTGTTATATAAAAATATCTATTGCTGTTATTCTTATTCTTTAGAAGGGGATATATTTTATCATTTTTACAGCAATGAACTTTTTATGGAGGCCTTATTCTTGTACCACATCCTATTGTGTCGGCATTTCCTCTATGACGACCATTTTCCTCGAGACTCTTCCTTTTTCGTCTTCATGAGCCCTCCATGACGACCATTTTCCTTGTGACTCTTCCCTTTTCGTCTTCATGAAGCCTCTATGACGACCATTTCCCTTGTGACTCTTCCATTTTCGTCTTCATGAACCCTCTATGACGACCAATTTTCTCAAACCGCTTCAAACTTCGTCGTCATGTTCACACTCCTCTTTCCTGAAATTAAAAAACCCAGAAGATGCATCTTCTGCACTTCTGGGTACCCTGGTTCTATTGATAGATATGGACAAAAGGTTCGCTTTGATCCGCTTTCCGGACTACCAGCGCTTCCGGTCCGTTAACAGATGAGATATTCACCTGGACTGAAATGTATTCAGGGAAGTGTTTCACGACAAGCCCTGTTACATATTGCGTAAATCCAATCGCTTCTGCTTTTCCATAGAATTGGATTGGGATATCAATATTAACTTCCTGCAATTGGTCCTGAGCGTAGAAAGCTTTCCCGATAACTCCATTAAAGTTCGGGAAGTAGGTTTCTACATCCTGTTTAAAGTTAAGAAAAGCCGTTAAATCATCACGATGGTTTTTTTCAGCCGTGTTTGAAGGAAAAAGGACATATTTCTCGCTGACATTTTCCCATCCGTCAAGCTTGGTGCTTCCTTTGTCTGCCGTAGCGTATGCAAAGAAGCTTCCAGGCACAACCGAAGTTCTTGCTTGCTGTTCAAACAAAGCAATGGTTACCGGCACATCCTTCAGGCCCTTGATTTGCCGTACTCTCTGCAATACTTCTTCAGCTAGCTTTTTGCCTTCTCGTTCAATGACATCTTGGTCAATCTTTGATTCGAAAGTGGCACCATATTGTTCCTTTTGGTAATAATGGACAGAGTTCATGGCAAGGCCAATGACAACACCGCCGAGCCCCACTTTCCCATCATCATTTTTCAGCAAATAGTTGTGTTCAAGAATATGGGCAAGGTAGATCGGGCTTTTTTCATTGTTTTTATCAATATCTCCACCATCGGCAATCATTGGATTTAAGCCGATATTGTCTTCTGCCTTCATCTTGCGTTCCTTCAGCTGATCCTCGGTGTATTTGCGGTTTAGCCAGGCCTGGACAGTGCCTCTTTTTAGAAACTGTCCTTCCTGGAATAAGTATTTATCAGGATCAAACGTGTTTTGCGCAACTCGCATAAGTCCTGTCTCAAATTCATTGATATCATATTTGGTGCTTACATTATTGACCACGAGACCTCTGGATTCACTTGGTTCAAAAGGCAGCAGTGTTCGATAATACTTGTCAGAAATTTTATAGTTCGGAATGATTGCCTTATCCTCTTCGTTCTTGTCCTCCTGAACCACTTCCTCCTGCTTATTAAAATTAGGCGCACAGCCTGCTAGCAGAAGGGTTAGGGATAAAGCAAACATCATTAGTTTTTTCACGGAGCTTACACCCTCTTACTTATTTAATTCTTCAACCAGTCTCTCCTCGTTCCAAACCTCTACTCCAAGCTCCTGGGCCTTCGTCAGTTTGGATCCAGCGTCTTCTCCGGCGATTACAACATCTGTTTTCTTGCTGACGCTTCCGGATACTTTGCCGCCAAGCGCCTCTATTTTTTCTTTTGCTTCATTTCGGCTCATTATTTCAAGCTTTCCTGTCAGAACCACTGTTTTTCCTGCAAAAAAGCTATCAGAGTTTTCGGCTGTAACAGGTTTTGGTCCATTATAAGCCATGTTGACCCCAGCTGCTTTCAGCTCCGCAATCAGTTCATGGGCTTCTTCCTGTTCAAAGAAAGATACGATGGAATCAGCCATTTTTTCACCAATTTCATTGATTGCTGTTAAATTGTCCCGGGATGCTTTTTCAAGTGCTTCCATCTGGCCAAACTCCTGGGCCAGCGTTTTGGCTGCCTTCGCGCCAACATGGCGGATTCCCAGACCAAATAGAAGCTTTTCCAACGAGTTGCCCTTGGAGTTTTCAATAGCCTGAATGAGGTTATTTACTGACTTTTCACCCATCCGCTCAAGCTGGATGAGCTGTTCATACGTTAATTTATAGATATCTGCCACATCTTTAATCAGATTTTCGGCAAATAATTGGCTGATTACCTTTTCACCTAGGCCATCAATGTTCATGGCGTTACGGGAAACAAAGTGAATAAGGCCTTCCCTGATCTGGGCCGGGCACTTTGGATTAATGCAGCGCAATGCCACTTCACCATCAAGGCGGACCAGCTCGCTTTCGCACTCAGGGCAATGTGTCGGCATGCTAAAATCCTGCTCCTCACCCGTTCTCCTGTCAGCCAGTACATTTACAACTTCAGGGATAATATCTCCTGCTTTTTTCACAACGACCTGATCGCCAATCTTAATATCTTTTTCGCGAATTAAATCTTCGTTGTGCAGGGACGCCCTTTGGACAGTCGTTCCGGCAACACGGACAGGCTCCAGAAGTGCAGTTGGCGTAACTACGCCAGTTCGCCCCACACTTAATTCAATATCCCTTAATGTGGTAACAACCTCTTCTGCAGGGAATTTATAAGCAATGGCCCAGCGTGGGCTTTTTGCCGTAGTGCCGAGCTGCTCCTGTGATTCCAGTGAATCGACTTTAATAACGATGCCATCAATATCATAAGGCAGATTTGGACGTTTGTCAGTCCATCCCTGTACATATTCAATGACTTCCTCAATGCTTTCGCATCCTTTGCGTTCTTTATTCGTTTTAAATCCAAGGCTATCCAGATAATCCAGGCCTTCGCTATGGGATACCACGCTTGTATCCCCTGCATTCGCTATGCCGTAGACAAAAATATCGAGATTACGCTTTGCCGCCAGACGCGGATCGAGCTGTCTTAATGAACCCGCTGCGGCATTCCTTGGATTTGCAAAAGCCTCTTCCCCATTTTCCTCTTTCACTTTATTCAGCTTCTCAAAAGAACGCCTTGGCATAAATGCCTCCCCGCGAACTTCCATTGTAACACTCTCTTTCAGCCGGAGAGGGATGGAGCGAATAGTCTTTAAATTCGCTGTGATATTTTCACCGATTGATCCGTCTCCGCGTGTGGCGCCGAGAATAAAAAGCCCGTCCTCATAGCGGAGGGAGACAGCCAGTCCATCGATTTTCAATTCGCATACATAAGAAACATTTTCACCTGCACCCTGTCGGACACGGCGGTCAAAGTCTCTTAGGTCCTGCTCGCTGAAGGCATTTCCCAAACTGAGCATCTGTGACTGATGCTCCACCTTTTCAAACATATCCAGGATTTCCCCTCCAACCCGCTGTGTTGGAGAATCTTCTGTTTTCAGCTCGGGAAATTGCTCTTCAAGCTCAATAAGGTCTCTCATCAGCCTATCGTATTCAGCATCTGGAACAGACGGCTGATCAAGAACATGATACTCATAATTATACTGATTCAAAAGGTTGTGCAGATCTTTCACCTTTTTTTCTGCCAATTGAAGGTCCATACATTCAACCCTTTCTATAATCCTTTAAAAGATGCCTGGCAGGCTGCTCTCAAGGCTAGGCCTTTGTAATAGGTGCAAATTTGGCCAGCAGACGTTTTATGCCAACCGGTTTCGGGAACGCAATATCCAGCTCTGTTCCTTCGCCGGACCCTTTTACACTGACAACTGTACCTGTACCCCATTTTCCGTGCTGGGCTTTGTCGCCGACTTTCCAGTCAATTTCATCTCCGCCTGTATTCGATGCAGATGGACGAACCACAGCTTTCCGCTGAGGCTGTGCTCCCCTTGAAGCAGAAGGAGATCCAAACGGGGATGATCCGAATGGAGACGGCTTTTTAGCAGGGTCAAGCCCATCCAGCAAATCAGCAGGAATTTCTTTGATAAAACGGGATGGCGGATTCATATTCGTGCGTCCAAATAAAGTACGCATTTGTGCATTCGTAATGAAAAGCTCTTCTTCTGCCCGCGTGATTCCCACATAAGCAAGACGGCGCTCTTCTTCCATTTCAGATTCTTCCATTAGAGAACGGCTGTGAGGAAATACACCTTCTTCAAGACCTAGTAAAAAGACAACAGGGAACTCAAGCCCTTTTGCTGAGTGAAGGGTCATAAGAACAACTGATTCAGTTTTTTCCCCATCATCATCCAATTTATCAATGTCAGCCACAAGAGCCAGATCAGTCAAAAATGCGATAAGCGATTTATCTTCGCTGGCTTCTTCAAAGTTTTTCGTAACAGACAGGAATTCATCAATGTTTTCCAGACGGCTCTGTGCTTCAATGGACTTCTCGGCAATAAGCATATCGCGGTAGCCTGATTTCTCCAGGAGCTCTTCCACAAGTTCTGTCACAGATAAGTATTCCTGCATTTGTGTATAGTTTTTAACCAAATCCCTGAATTCAATGGCCCCTTTTGTAATTTTCGGGCTCAGCCCAATCAGTTCAATAGACTCCAGGGCTTCAAACATGCTCATCTCGTGAAGCTGTGCAAAGTTGGCGATTTTATCAACCGAACCGGAGCCGATTCCGCGTTTTGGGACATTGATAACACGCTGAAGGCTGATATCATCATCCGGATTTGCAATCAGACGCAGGTAGGCAAGGATATCCTTAATTTCTTTGCGGTCGTAGAACTTGATGCCCCCGACGATAGAGTATTCAATGTTCGACTTAAGCAGTACCTCCTCCATTACACGGGACTGTGCGTTTGTGCGATACAAGATAGCAATATCCGAAAAGCTTCGCTTGCCGCTGCTGATGTATTCTTTAATTTTGCCTAAAACAAACTGGGCTTCTCCCTGCTCGCTGTCGGCACGATAATAGAAGATCTTATTGCCTTCTGCGTTTTCGGTCCAGAGGTTTTTTGGCTTTCTATTGAGGTTCTTGCTGATGACTTCGTTCGCTGCCAGCAGAATCCTTTTTGTTGAACGGTAATTTTGTTCAAGCATAATAGTCTGTGCATTCGGATAATCCTTTTCAAATGAAAGGATGTTGGCTATGTCCGCACCGCGCCATTTATAGATAGACTGATCAGAATCACCGACCACACACAGATTTTTAAAACGGCTTGCCAAAAGCTTGACCAGCATGTACTGCGCTCTGTTCGTATCCTGGTACTCATCCACATGAATATACTGGAATTTGCGCTGATAATATTCAAGCACTTCCGGCACTCTCTGGAACAGCTGAATCGCAATCATAATAAGATCATCAAAATCAAGCGCCTGGTTGCGTCTTAGCCTCTTTTGGTACTCTGTATATACATCACTTGCAACCTGCTGAATATAATCACCTGCTGTTTTCGCATACTCTTCAGGGGTGATCAATTCATTTTTTGCCGAGCTGATGGAACCCAGGATAGCACGCGGATCAAATTTCTTTGGATCCAGGTTTTTATCCTTTAGGATTGATTTAATCACCGATTGCTGATCTGTTGAATCCAGAATCGTGAAATTGCGGTTATAGCCAATACGGTCAATATCTCTTCTTAAGATACGCACGCACATGGAGTGGAACGTCGAAATCCAGATTTCATCTGCTGCTCCGCCCATCATGTTATGAATACGGTCACGCATTTCACGGGCTGCTTTGTTTGTAAAGGTAATTGCCAGAATATTATAAGGGTTAACACCCTTTTCTACCATTAAGTAAGCAATCCTATGAGTAAGCACTCTTGTCTTTCCGCTTCCCGCTCCTGCCATTATAAGAAGTGGTCCATCGGTTGTTTTTACTGCATTTTGCTGCTGCGGATTCAGTCCGTTCAATAATTTATCCGTTAAAAATTGCATTTCTTCTCTTCACCACCATAGAAACATATGTTCTTAAATTCTATTTTATCTTGTTTGCTAACCATCAGCAACCTATATTAAGCACGAGCGGCTTGGACTGTGGCCAATGCAGCCTGCAGATCATCATAAATAACATTTCCGACCACAATGACGTCCGCGTGCACTGCCATTTGACTTGCCTGCTCTGCATTGACGATGCCGCCGCCGTAAAATAATACGGTTTCTTCCAGCGTATTTTTCACCGCTGCGACCACTTCAGCGTCTCCATACTTTCCGCTGTATTCCAGATAGAAGATTGGCAGGCTGAACATCTTTTCAGCCATCATGGCATATGCTCTTACCTCATCCAATGATAAATCTGTCCGTGAATTGGTAACGTGTGCCGCTTTACATTCTTCATTCAGGATGCAATAACCCTGAACTAAAATTTCTTCCCAATTCATGATATCCCCATATTCTTTTACAGCCTCCTGATGAAGTCCTGTAATCCACTTTACGTCCCGGCTGTTAAGGACTGTCGGGATAAAGTATAAGTCAAAGCCCGGGGTAATTGAATCAATGGTCGAAACCTCCAGCACACAAGGGACTGTATATCGGCGGATGCGGGCCATTAAATCCAGCACCTTTTCCAGTGTGACTCCGTCCGTCCCGCCCACAATAATCGCGTCTGTTCCAGACTCACAAATCATTTCCAGGTTTTCATCTGATATATTTTTATCCGGATCGAGCTTAAAAACGTGGCTCCATTCGCGAACATCATACATGCAAAATTGCCTCCATTCTATCATTCCATTTCATCATTATATCATTTAAGATTGGGAATAAAAAAGAAAAGCAGGAAGTCTTTATGAGGTGGAAAAAATTAATAGGGAAGACAAAGAAAAAAACCGCGGGAACAGCCCCATCGGTTTAAGCAAAAGGAATATTTACGCTTTTTCAGCTTCTTCTTCTTTTATTCTTTCCAGTGCCATTTCATAAGCATCATTTCCATAGTTGAGGCATCTTTTCACTCGGGAAATGGTTGCCGTGCTTGCGCCCGTTTCTGTTTCGATTTTATGATATGTTTTGCCTTCACGAAGCATGCGTGCTACTTCCAGACGCTGAGCCAGAGACTGTATTTCATTTACTGTGCATAAGTCATCAAAGAAGCGATAGCACTCTTCCAGGTCATTTAAAGATAAAACAGACTTAAATAACTGATCCAGTTCTTTGCCTCTTAGCTTATCAATTTGCATATATTTGCATACCCCTTTATTGTCATAATTTTTTATTAAATTTTGCTGCATGAATTCTGCCCGTTGATTTAAATATAACAACAGATTTTTAATTTTTATTTTCAAAGGAAACCGTTTGCTCAAGGCCCGGGCTTGATGGCACGATGTTGATCCAGGTCTTTCCTGGCACTAGGCCAGCCTGTTTACTATTCAATATAGGCAGAATTCGCCCGTCTATATTTTTCCAATCTACTTCTGTTACTTTCCCTTTTTGCAGGAGATACCCTTTTCCCCCAGAAGTTAAGTTAATATCACGGCGGCCCGCGCTGTCAACCACTTTATGGTCTGCTTCTGCAATGAAGATGTTATCAAGCAATGCAGGTTCGCCGGATTTGTAATCAGCTGTAAGTTCGCCATTGGAATACCTTTTGTATTTCTCCAGTCCCGCGTCATACTCATAGATGACATTGAATAATTCATTGTCCAAGTAAGAGATCATGGCAGAGTCAGCATCCACGCCCTGAATAGCCTTTGCTTCATCCTTCGACAGAAATTCCAGAGATTCAGGTTCGTCTTCCATCGCATAATTTTTTTCTTTTGCACCCTTCAGCACATTTTCGAATGAAATATAGGAGTTGTGAGGAGCCTGGCGGAAGCTTTCCCTTTTAAACAATGTACCGTCATACTGCATTCCATTCAGATTATCAATATAGCCCTGATCCAGCAATTCTTTAGCTTCCGGACTATAGCCGTGGGCAATATAGAGGCCATCATAGCCTTTAGCCAGCTCAATATAATAATCCCTTGAACTTCTGACCGGCCCTATCATTTCAGGCTGCTCGCTTTGAAAAATAGCAAGGAAACGGGTCACATCCCCTTCTGCCAGCATTTCATAGACGACATCAGCCTGGTTAATCCCGGATTGAGGACGGGCTTTCGGATGATTATTGATCATCACCGCTACAGCCCTTCCATCCACCTCGGCCTCTGACCCTAAGCCTGTGAGAGGATAGTGAAATGGAAGTTCTTTTTCAGAATTGATCCCTTTTGTAGCCTCTTCCGCTTTTTCCGTATCCTGCTTTTCAGGCTCTTCAGCTTTTTCTTCTTTACTGCAGCCAGAAACTAAAAGAATTGCCGCTGCTGATACAGCTATCCATCTTTTTAGCATTTAGCACCCCTGTGTTTTTTGCTTTGATGCAGTTTCTATGTTAGCTCCACTGAGCAGTTTTTATATCTATTATATAGCATCACTTTTATATTTTAACGCATTATCGTTGGAAAGAGTACCGTTTTATTCATTACATCATACATTCCCTGCTGAGTAATCCTGATATAAGGGAGATGCGTTGAAGAGAAAAAGAGCAGCGTATACATTGGATCTTCATGTCTATAGCCATGATCACGCAGACAATGAACAAGCTGTTTTTCTTCCTCCATTAATTCCTCAACATTTTTATGCGACATCACACCCTTTAAGCGGAGTTCCATCTCCTGGACAATACTTCCCCCTTCTGATATGACAATGCCCCCGCCAATTTCTTTCAGCCGGTTAAAAGCATTAAGCATTTCCTGTTTGCTTTTTCCAATTAAGATAATGTCACCGGTATTGGAAAAAGAACTTGCCATTCCATCCAGGCTCTTCGAGAACCCTTTTAGTACCGTATTTATGCGCCAGTGTCCATTCCGGTCAACAAGCATGAAGAAACATTCATCATGGTCTTTCTCCAGTTCTTCGGATGATACATCAATCGTGATTGAATATGGCTTAGTAATAACTGCATTCTCAAGTTTTATCCCGAAAGGCATGGAGAATTGCATATCATCAGCAGTCAGCTCCCATTCAATATCCAGCGGTTCAAAGCCGTATTCTCCCCATTCTACAGGTTTATAGGCGTGCAGGTTTTCACCGTCTCTTTTCACCCACTCCCCTTTAGCAATAACAGATAATGGAGTTGGTTCTTTTTCACAAGACAGGAAATTAATATTGGCCACCCTTCCTGTCGCAATGGAGCCATGCAAATAATCGATTCCATAATGGCGGGCCACATTTATGCTGGCCATATTATAAGCATCGATAACCGGCACTCCTTTATCCATGGCAATGCGGATCATATGGTCAATAATTCCCTGTTCATAAAAGGAGGAAAAGGAACCGTCTGTTGTAAAGATCATCCGATCGTATTGATCAATGCCGATTTCATGCATCTCGTCCAACAAAACCGGCAGATCGGGACGGATGGAAGAATATCTGAGAGATACGGTATATCCCTGTAAAAGACGATTATAAACGTCTGTTCCCGTCATTGACTCATGGTCGCAATCAGCACCAAGCAGCATGAGCTTCGCCAGCGTTTTTTCAGATGCCCCCGGAAAATGGCCTTCAATCTTTTTCCTCATCCGCTTTGTCTCCTGAATCCAATGAAGCATCATATCGTCGCCATCCAAAAGCTTTGGCCAGCCAGTGAGCTCTCCTCCCTGAAGCACAGCATCATGCTCAAGCCATGATTTAACATTCCCGTGCGAAAATACGGATTCTTCATGCTGGATTTCCGTTTGGGCATCAAATCGGCACCACCAATAGGTTGTTGCAGGCATGTTTCTCATTTCCTTCAGGAAAGAAAACGCTTTCTTTTTATCCTGCTGTAAAGCAAGCACCATATTGTCATTGATCAAGGTTGTTGTACCAAACTGCGATGCATAGCTCGCCAGGGAATGGGGATTATATAATTGAAATGGATGGGCATGCGGTTCAATATATCCAGGAACCAGCGTGAGCCCCGTACAATCAACGACTTCACACTGTACTATTTTTTCCGGCAGTTTTTCGCCCACATAAACAATACGGTCGCCATAAATCCATATATTTGCTGTTATCCATTTGCGAAGTGCCTGATTCAGATAACGAGCGTTCTTTAGTAATATCGTCGGTGACAGTTTTCCGTCCAATACGGAAACGTGTTCACGCAAGTGCCTGTTTTTCCAACGGTAACGCTGTTCCAGCACCATACTCCCTCCCTTGTTGATATCTATATATAAAAGACTCTGTTTTTAGAATAAAATCAATGAGTGAAATGGCTTTAAACCAATAAAGAAAGCCCTTTCATTTCTCCTGTTTTACTATAGTAACATATTTCACTGTTTAACGCATTAAAGAATCAGTAAAAGATTGTAAAAATTTTGTGAAAGTAGTGAGAACTATGAATGTTAAACCAAATATCGGCATTGTAAATGCCCTAGTACGCATAACAGTCGGATTAACTGTCTTAGCCTGGAGCACTTCAAAGCTTGTGAAAAGACCTTGGCGGGACTCTTACCTCATGATGGCCATGCTGGGAGGCATGAAGGTGGCAGAGGGAATTGTCCGCTTTTGCCCTTTGACAGCTCTTTTTGAAAAAGGCCAGGACAGGGTTCAGGAAATGAAAAAGCAGGAAGGCAATCACAATAATGATGAGGCGGTTGAGGAAATTCTGCCATATAATCCATCTTAGATTTCTTTAAAAAATCCAGCTCCCTATATGGGGGCTGGAAAATTGAAAGGAGCTGACAATATGTTTTGGGAATACGTAATGGATATGACATTCGTCCTCGCAGCAATAATTGGAAGCATTGTAGCACTACTGTTTGTGTATATCCGGAAGACTAAGAAAGGACGTGCGCGATAGCTTTATCGGCAATATCTTTGCGGAAGAATACACCTTCACACTGAAGATTTTCAAGCTCGGAATATACCTTTTGCTGTGCTTCTTTCAGAGTAGGAGCTTTAGCGCCTGCCAGCAGCACGCGGCCTCCATTTGTCACATATTCACCTGAACTGTTTCTATCAGTCCCGGCATGGAATACGGAGACATTTGTAAGTGATTGAAGCCCATTCAGGACAGCTCCTTTTTCATAAGCTTCAGGGTAGCCTTTAGACGCAGCAACCACTCCGACGATTGCTTCCTTATCCCAATCGATTTCAGGCTGTTCCCCATTTAGGACTGCCAGCATTACTCCCGCCAGATCCGACTTCATGCGGGGCAAAATCACCTGTGTTTCAGGATCTCCAAAACGGGCATTAAATTCAATTACCTTCGGGCCTGCTGCTGTTTTGATTAGACCTGCATACAGAATACCGGTAAAACTTCTGCCTTCCTGAACCATTGCTTTTGCTGCCGGCTTCAAAACTTTTTCCACACCTGCTGCAACTGTTCCATCACCAATATGCGGTACCGGTGAATAAGCCCCCATTCCGCCTGTATTCGGTCCCTGGTCTCCATCGTAAGCTCGTTTGTGATCCTGGGCAATTTCAAGCGGAATCACTGTTTCTCCGTTCACAAAGGCCATTAGGGAAAATTCTTCGCCTTCAAGAAATTCTTCAATTACGACCGTTGAAGATGCTTGGCCAAACTTTTCATTTAATAATAGCTCCTTAATCCCGGACAAGGCTTCCTGCATAGTCATGGCTACTATTACGCCTTTTCCGGCTGCAAGTCCATCTGCTTTCAGAACAATGGGAGCGCCTTTTGCTTCAATATAGGCTTTCGCTTCATCATAGCTGCTGAATACTCCATATTCTGCAGTAGGGATAGCATATTTCTTCATAAGCTCTTTGGCAAAGGACTTGCTTCCTTCAATTTCGGCTGCTGCTTTTTTCGGTCCAAATACCTTTAACCCTGCTTCTTCAAAACGGTCAGCCAGTCCCTCAAGCAACGGTACTTCCGGCCCGATCACAGTCAATTCTATTTCATTATCCTGAGCAAACTGCACAAGTTTTTCCTGTTCATGTTCCTGGATGGCAACCAGCTGAGCTGAATCTTCCATTCCCGGATTTCCTGGAGCCGCAAAAACCTGTTTCACTGAAGGGCTTTGATTCATCTTCCAGCAAATTGCATGCTCTCGGCCGCCTCTTCCTATAACCAATACCTTCATTACGCCCACCTCCGTAAAAATGTCAGCTATAATAGCAAGGCCTCTGATCGAGGCGCTTCCGCTTTTCGTATTGTCCAGCTCCAGCGCCTAGGGGCTCGAGGTCATAAGCCAACCTGCCAAAAAGGTAAAGGCCACCTTTCCGACAGCTCGTCTTATGCTTGAGGCTCCCAGGATGGGAGTCATGCAGACGTTGCCACAGGACGTGGCGTTCTTAGTCTGCGTTCCTTCCTGATCGAGGCGCTTCCGCTTTTCGTTTAATGTTTAAAATGACGTACGCCTGTAAAGACCATTGCAATGCCGTACTCATCAGCCATTTTGATGGAATCCTCATCACGGATTGAGCCTCCCGGCTGGATGATGGCTGTGATGCCTGCTTTGGCTGCCGCTTCAACCGTATCGTTCATTGGGAAAAAGGCATCGGATGCCATTACTGCTCCGTTCGCTTTTTCACCGGCTTGTTCAAGTGCAATTTTGGCAGAGCCTACACGGTTCATCTGCCCGGCACCGACTCCAAGTGTCATGTTTGCATCATTTACGACAATGGCATTGGACTTCACATGTTTGACAACTTTCCAGCCCAGATTCAGTGCTTTCCACTCTTCTTCCGTCGGCTCTCTCTTGGTCGCAACTTTTACATCTGCATTATCAAGGGTGAATAGATCATATTCCTGCGTCAGCAAGCCGCCTTCAATAGCGGACAATCTCATCTCCGCTTTCTTTTTGCCTTCAAAAGGAATAGTCAGCAGGCGCAGGTTCTTTTTCCCTTTTAAAATCTCAAGTGCTTCATTTGAGAAGGAAGGTGCAATGATGATTTCAAGGAAGATTTCATATAGCTTTTTCGCTGTTTCAGCATCTACTTCCCTGTTCAGGGCAATAATGCCGCCGAAGATAGATACAGGATCCGCCTCGAAAGCTTTTGAAAAAGCTTCGAATACATTTTCCCCAGTCCCCACTCCGCAAGGATTCATATGCTTAACAGCAACTGCTGCAGGCTCTGAGAATTCTTTTACAATTTGGAGAGCTGCATCTGCATCATTGATATTGTTGTAGGATAATTCCTTGCCGTGAAGCTGTTCAGCGTTAGCAATCGAAAATTCAGATCCAAGCGGCTTACGGTAAAAAGCTGCCTTTTGATGCGGATTCTCCCCGTATCTCAATGTTTGCTTCAGTTCATACGTAACCGTTAATTTTTCAGGTGTTTCTTCATTTGCCAAATCTGTCATATATTCAGCGATCATCGCATCATAGGCAGCAGTATGGCGGAAAACCTTTGCAGCAAGTCTGCGGCGGGTTTCCTTTTGAACCTCTCCGGTTTCTTTTAGCTGTGAAAGAACTGTTTCATACTCGGCCGGATCCACCACAACTGTTACATAGTCATGGTTCTTGGCGGAAGCACGAAGCATTGCCGGGCCGCCGATATCAATATTCTCAATTGCATCTTCTACTGTCACATCTGGCTTAGCGATGGTTTGCTGGAACGGATACAAATTCACGCACACAACCTGGATAGGCTGGATTCCATGCTCCTCAAGCTGCTGTTTGTGGCCTGGCTCGCCATGCTTAGCCAGCAGCCCGCCATGAATCATTGGATTTAAAGTTTTCACACGCCCTTCCAAAATTTCTGGAAAGCCTGTCACATCACTTACGCCGATAACGGGGACTCCACTCTCTTCCAGCGCTTTTTTTGTACCGCCTGTTGAGATAATTTCAAACCCCAGTTCGCTTAACTGCTGGGCAAATTCTGTTATGCCATTTTTGTCGGAAACACTGATTAATGCACGTTTCTTCATGTTCGCTCCCCCTTACTCTGTTGAATGATATACTTTAACACTCTACCATTTTAGCATAGAAAAGATTTTGCAAAACCTGCGGATAAAGTCTGTGCTCGACTTCATGTATCTTCTTTTGAAGGCTTTCCAGCGTTTCACCCGCACTTATATCAACTGGCGCTTGAGCAATAATCGGCCCAGTATCCATACCTTCATCGACAAAATGAACCGTCACACCGCTTACCTTCACATTGGCAGACAACGCCTGGCCAATTGCATCCTTACCTGGAAAAGCTGGAAGAAGAGAAGGATGGATATTAATAATCCTGCCTTCAAACTCTTTCAAAAGCGTCGGGCCAATTAGTCTCATATAGCCTGCGAGAATAATATACTCGGCTCCATTCTCCTTCAGCCTTTGCAAAATCGCTCTTTCATACTCTGCTTTGCCAGCATAGTCTTTAGCTGAAAAAACAAACTGCGGAACTTGTTCGTTTTGTGCACGTTCAATGCTGTATGCACCTGGCCGATCACAGACAAACAAGACAATCTCAGCCTGCAACTCACCTTTTTTTACAGCATCGGCAATGGCCTGAAAGTTCGTTCCGCTTCCGGAAGCAAACACTGCGATTTTTTTCATGACTTCCTCCAAGTTACAGAATTTCAATTCCTTCCTGATCTGTTACTGTCCCCATTAGATAGGCTTTTTCTCCAATTTCATTAAAATAGGCGATCAGTTCATCAGCATTATCTTTATCCGCTGCAATCACCATGCCTGTTCCCATATTAAAAATGTTATACATTTCTTTGCGTTCCAGTCCGCCGATCTTCTCCATAATCGTGAACACAGGGGGCACCTCCCAATTGCTTTCACTAAGCTGGGCACCAAGACCTTCAGGCAGCATGCGGGGGATATTTTCAATAAATCCGCCGCCGGTAATATGTGCCATGCCCTTCAGCTGGAACTGCTTCATAGCTGATAGAAGCGGCTTTACATAAATTTTTGTAGGGCGAAGCAGCTCTTCCCCTAAAGTGCAGCCTAATTCTTCTACATGATCTGTTAGGGACAAATTCGCCTTTTCAAAAAACAGCTTTCTGACAAGTGAGTAGCCATTGCTGTGAATTCCGCTGGATGCAAGACCAATCAGTACATCTCCAGCTTTAATTTCGGAACCATTAATCAGGCTGGATTTTTCACAGGCACCGACCGCAAAGCCGGCAAGGTCATATTCTTCTTCACTGTACATGCCAGGCATTTCGGCTGTTTCACCGCCTACGAGTGCACATCCAGCCTGTTCGCATCCATCCGCAATACCTTTCACAATCGCTTCAATCCGTTCAGGCGCCGCTTTTCCGCAGGCGATATAATCCAAGAAATAAAGAGGTTCCGCTCCCTGAACGACAATATCATTTACACACATGGCGACCGCATCAATCCCAATAGTGTCATGTTTATCCATCATAAAAGCCAGCATCAGCTTCGTGCCGACACCATCTGTACCTGATACTAAAACCGGTTCCTTCAGATTAAGTTCAGATAGATCGAACATGCCGCCAAATCCGCCCAAACCGCCAAGCACACCAGGACGAATCGTCTTTTGTACATGCTTTTTCATGCGGGAAACTGCTTCATAGCCAGCTTCAATATCTACTCCGGCCTGTTTGTATGCATTTGCCATTCCTTTTCACCTCATATTTGAAAAGCGCAAGCGCCTTGCTCACCCCCGACACCTCGAGGGGGCAGGCGCTGGAGCTAGACAATTATCGTTATTCAAAGTTACTTTTTTAATCAATAAAGGCCGATTTTGTATTTTATCGGCCAACATTGTGCTTTTACCGGTCAAAAATGATGATTTACCGGCCAATTCTTTATATTTACCGGCCAAAAAGAGCAAAATACCGGCCAAGTTTCATATTTATACTTTTTCATAAGGATGCAAAGTGCTCGGATAAATCTCCGTCGGGTACTGGCCTGTAAAGCATGCCAGGCATTGTCCATCTTTTCGGCCGATTGCTTTAACCATGCCCTCTGTACTTAAGAAGGTAAGTGTGTCCGCACCAATGATTTCTCTTATTTCCTCAACAGAGTGATTGCCTGCAATCAGTTCTTCCTTTGTGGATGTATCGATTCCATAGAAGCATGGATTTTTAATTGGCGGTGAGCTGATAAGCACATGCACTTCTGTAGCTCCCGCTTCTTTCAGCATTGTGACGATCCGTCTGCTTGTTGTTCCGCGGACAATTGAATCATCCACCATAATGACCCTCTTGCCTTCTACAACTCCGCGTACCGGAGACAGCTTCATTTTTACGCCTTGCTCACGAAGCGACTGCGATGGCTGGATAAAAGTCCGGCCCACATAGCGGTTTTTTATCAAGCCCATCTCATATGGAATGCCTGTAGCTTCAGCATAGCCAATCGCGACAGAGATGCTTGAGTCAGGTACGCCCGTAACGACGTCCCCTTCAACTGGCGCCTCAAAGGCAAGCTGCTTTCCAAGGTTTTTCCGGGCTGTATGAACGTTGATCCCGTTGATATTACTGTCCGGACGGGAAAAATAAACATATTCCATTGTGCACATTGCAATATTAGAGGCCATTGCAAACATTTCAGAACGGAATCCATTGTCGTCAATAATCAGCAGTTCTCCTGGCAGGATATCGCGGATATACTCTGCACCGACAACATCAAAAGCACATGTTTCAGAAGCAACCGCATAAGCATCGCCAATTTTGCCAAGTGAGAGCGGCCTCATGCCGTTCGGGTCCAGCGCCACCATCAGCTCTGTTTCGGTCATGATCAGAAAAGCATATGCTCCTTTAATCATGGATAGCGCATTTTTCACTCGGTCCTTTAGGGAAGAGAAGCCTGCACGCTTAATTAAGTGCGCCAGCACCTCTGTATCCGAGCTCGTTTGAAAAATGCTTCCCTGTCCTTCAAGCTGATGCTTCAATGCAGTCGCATTAACCAGGTTTCCGTTATGGCAAAGTGCAAGACTGCCGCTTTGTGAGTTGAATAGCAGAGGCTGGACATTTTCATATCCGCCCCCGCCGGCAGTCGCATAGCGTACATGTCCGATTGCTGCTTTTCCTTCCAGTTCCTTCATGGCATCTGCTGTGAAAATTTCCGTTACAAGCCCCTCACCTTTAATGCCTTTCAGCTTTTTGCCATCGGTAACAACCATTCCTGTGCCTTCCTGGCCGCGGTGCTGCAGACTATGAAGTCCGTAATACGTGATCTGGGAAGCATCCTGATGCCCCCAGACTCCAAAAACACCGCACTCTTCATTCAGTCCTCTTATTTCAGCAAGCATGGGATAGCTCCTTTCCAGGCCTGCTTTAGAACGTCAACTTGTTCGGCAAGCAATAGGCCCTCTTCATTGGAGATATAAAGTATAGGTGCTTCTGTTACTTCACCGATTAGTTTCGCATCTACTAAACTTTCAAACGCTTCCTGGTTTTCTTTTTTTACAGATAGCAAGAAACGGGATTGTGATTCACTGAATAGAGCTGAAGTCGCATTTCCTGTTACCTTGATATCCGCTCCCAGACCTTTTGAACCGATCAGGCTTTCCGCAGCTGCTACTGCTAAACCGCCTTCTGCCACATCATGGGCAGATGCTACAAGTCCCGAACGAATGGCTTTTAAAATTTGTTCCTGCGCCTTTTCTTCTTTTTCGAGATCAAGCTCAGGCGCTTTTCCGAAAATCTTGCCATATGTCATCTTCTGCAGCTCACTGCCGCCGAACTCATCCTTTGTTTCGCCAACCAGATAAATAAGATCACCAGATGCTTTAAAGGATTGTGTTGTCACATGATCAATGTCATCTACAAGCCCGACCATTCCAATGACAGGCGTTGGGTAAATAGCTGTTCCGTTTGTTTCGTTATATAAAGAGACGTTTCCGCCGATAACTGGCGTATTTAATGTGCGGCATGCTTCACTGATTCCGTCTGCCGCTTTTTCGATCTGCCAGAAGATTTCAGGCTTCTCCGGATTTCCGAAGTTCAGATTATCTGTGATTGCCAAAGGCTGACCGCCGGAGCAAATGATATTTCTTGCTGCTTCAGCCACAGCAATTTTTCCGCCTGTTTCAGGATCAAGATACATATAACGCGAATTACAGTCTGTCGTCATGGCCAATCCTTTGCGGGTGCCGCGGATGCGAATGACTGCAGCATCTGATCCAGGTGCCACTACTGTATTTGTGCGGACCATATAATCGTACTGGTCATAAACCCATTCTTTGCTGGCGATTGTCGGCTGCTGGAGGAGCTTTACCAATGTTTCTTTATAATCTTCAACCCCAGGAATTTCATTTTCCATTGACTGGAATTCACGGTAATATTCCGGCTCGCTTGATGGCTTATGATAAACTGGTGCATCCTCTGCTAGCGCATCCACCGGCAGCTCAGCTACCACTTCTCCCTGATGCGTCAGGCGGAGCATTTTATCATCTGTTACCTTTCCAACAGAAACTGCTTCCAGGCCATATTTGGAAAATAAATCAACGATCTCCTGCTCGCGTCCTTTTTTTACGACAATCAGCATTCTCTCCTGAGACTCGGAAAGCATCATCTCATATGCAGTCATGCCTGTTTCCCTTTGAGGAACAAAGTCAAGATTCATTTCAATTCCGGATCCCGCTTTACTCGCCATTTCAGCAGAAGAGCTTGTCAAACCGGCAGCTCCCATATCCTGAATGCCGACAAGTGCGTCAGACTGTACCAGCTCAAGACATGCTTCCAGCAGAAGCTTTTCCATGAATGGATCCCCAACCTGGACAGCCGGGCGCTTTGTTTCTGATTGGTCTGTTAATTCTTCAGATGCAAAAGTAGCCCCATGGATACCGTCACGGCCAGTTTTTGCACCAACATACATGACTGTGTTGCCTACTCCGTGGGCCAGGCCTTTTTTAATATCCTTATGGTCGATTAAGCCGACACACATAGCGTTTACAAGCGGATTTCCTTCATAGGAAGAATCAAACTGAACTTCTCCCCCAACTGTTGGAATGCCGATGCAGTTTCCGTAGCCCGCAATGCCTGCGACTACTTCTTTAAAAAGGTACCGTACACGAGGAGAATCCAATTCTCCAAAGCGTAAAGAGTTGAGGAGTGCGACCGGTCTTGCGCCCATTGAAAATACATCGCGGATAATCCCGCCGACACCTGTTGCTGCCCCCTGGTAAGGCTCGATTGCAGACGGATGGTTATGGCTTTCAATTTTAAAAACAACTGCTTGCCCGTCGCCGATATCAACAATTCCAGCTCCTTCCCCTGGTCCCTGAAGCACTTTCTCTCCTGTTGTTGGAAATTTGCTTAACACGGGCTTTGAGTTTTTATAGCTGCAATGCTCTGACCACATAACCGAAAACAAACCGATTTCTGTGTAATTTGGCAAACGCCCGATAATCTTTTCAATCATCGCAAATTCGTCATCAGACAAACCCATTTCTTTGTATACCTTCTGTGCCTTTAACTGTTCCGGACTTGGCTCAAGCATTAACGACATGTGCTTCCCTCCATTGTTTTACGATTGATTGAAAAAGTTTCAGGCCATCTGCTCCCCCTAAAAGCTCATCAACGGCTCTTTCAGGGTGCGGCATCATGCCGAGTACATTTCCTTTTTCATTGACAATGCCTGCGATGTTTTCCAGGCTGCCATTTGGATTCGTTCCATTGTAAGTAAAAACGATTTGGTTATTTTTCTTCAATTCAGCTAGAACAGCTTCATCACAATAATAGTTTCCTTCACCATGGGCGATCGGAATATTAATTACTTCGCCTTTTCCGTATGCAGATGAAAACATAGTTTCATTGTTTTCAACCTTCAACTCAACTGTGCGGCAGATGAATTTCAGGCTGTCATTTCTTCTCATCGCCCCTGGCAAAAGACCCGCTTCCAATAAAATTTGGAATCCGTTGCAGACGCCCAGGATTGGCTTTCCTGCTTCAGCCGCTTTCACAACTTCTTTCATGACATTACTGAAGCGTGCCACAGCACCCGAACGAAGATAATCTCCGTAAGAGAAACCGCCGGGAAGAAGAATTCCGTCATATTCGTCTAAGCTTTCCGCGTCATGCCAGACATATTCGGCTTCCGCTCCGAGCTCATCCTTTACAGCATGGTACATATCGATGTCACAATTGGATCCTGGAAATACGATCACAGCAAACTTCACTGAGCAACAGCCTCCTCAATTTCAAAGCGGTAATCTTCAATCACTACATTAGCTAATAAGCGCTCACACATTTCCTTCACAGCTTCTTCAACAGGACGGTCGCTTTTTTCCACTGTCAGTTCCATGTATTTTCCAATGCGCACATCAGACACTTCGCTGTAATTCATGGAATGCAGAGAATTTTTTACAACTGTTCCTTGAGGATCTAGAACACTTTCTCTTAATGTGACGAAAACTTTTACTTTGTACATACTGTTTGGCCTCCCAGTCGCGCTAAAATATTTTCATATGCATCTGTTAAATTTCCAAGGTCTCTGCGGAAAACATCTTTATCCAGCTTTTCATTTGTTTCAATATCCCAAAGCCTGCAAGTATCCGGCGAAATCTCATCAGCCAGCAGAATTTGGCCTGATTCATCTTTACCAAACTCCAGCTTAAAATCTACTAATTTAATGCCAAGGCCATTGAAAAAATCTCTTAAAATGTCATTAACCTGAAGTGCCTTTTCCTGTAGTAGGGCTACTTCCTGCTTATCAGCCAGCTGAAGAACTTCAATATGATCTTCTGTCAGCAGCGGATCACCGAGCTCATCATCTTTGTAGTAGAACTCAACAATCGGTCTCGATAATTCTTTTCCTTCTACAACTCCCAATCTCTTAGAAAAGCTCCCCGCCGCAACATTGCGGACCACTGTTTCGAGCGGAATGATATCCACTTTTTTTACAAGCTGCTCTGTCTCTGAAAGTTTTTCAATAAAGTGAGATTCTATTCCCAGGTCATGAAGCTTTGAAAAAAGCAAACTCGTAATCTCATTATTCAAACGGCCCTTGCCGCTGATGCTTGCCTTTTTCTCACCATTAAAGGCTGTTGCAGAATCTTTGTATTCAATCCAGACGGTATTTCCATCGTTTGTCTGATAAACCTTTTTGGCTTTGCCTTCGTATAACAATTCTCCTTTTTCCATAGCGGAGAGCCTCCCTTATATGAATAGCGCATGTCTGCTAGACGTTATTATTAAGAAGATTGGGAATTTTCCCGATAATAAAGAGGTAAAGACTGCTCTTTACCTCTTTATTTTTTTATAATCCTAGACGGTCAAAAATGGTATCCACATGCTTAATGTGGTAGTTATAGTCAAAGCAGTCATCAATTTCTGCTTCAGAAAGCTTGGAAGTTATCGTTTCATCCTGCTCGATCAAGCTGCGGAATTGTACTTGCTTTTCCCATGCTTCCATGGCCCGCGGCTGAACAGTGTCATATGCCTCTTCACGAGTCATGCCCTTGTCAATCAAGGCTAGCAGAACACGCTGAGAGTAAATCAGCCCTAACGTACGGTCCATATTGCGTTTCATGTTTTCAGGGAAAACTGTTAAGTTCTTTACGATATTCCCAAAGCGGTTCAGCATATAGTTCAGTGCAATTGTAGCGTCAGGCAGAATGATTCTTTCAGCTGATGAGTGGGAAATATCCCGCTCATGCCATAATGCCACATTTTCATACGCAGTCATCATATAGCCGCGGATCACTCTTGCCATACCAGTCATATTTTCTGAACCAATTGGATTGCGTTTATGCGGCATCGCTGAAGATCCCTTTTGGCCTTTCGCGAAAAACTCTTCCACTTCACGCGTTTCGCTTTTTTGCAGACCGCGGATCTCCGTAGCAAATTTTTCTATTGAAGTGGCCACCAGCGCAAGCGCACCCATATAATGTGCATGACGGTCACGCTGAAGTGTTTGCGTTGAAATTAGCGCTGGCTGGATGCCCAGCTTTTCACACACATATTTTTCAACGAACGGATCGATGTTTGCATATGTTCCAACTGCACCAGAGATTTTACCGAATTCCACACCAGCAGCTGCTTCTTTAAAGCGGTCAAGATTACGCTTCATTTCTTCATACCATAATGCAAGCTTTAAACCGAATGTAGTTGGCTCAGCATGCACCCCGTGCGTACGGCCCATCATCACTGTATGCTTGTGTTCCTTTGCTTTGTTTTTCAGGATTTCCACAAAGCGTTCAATATCTTTAAGAAGGATATCATTCGCCTGCTTGATTAAGTAAGAAAGCGCCGTATCAACCACATCTGTTGAAGTAAGCCCGTAATGAACCCATTTGCGCTCCTCGCCAAGGGATTCAGATACCGCGCGAGTAAAAGCGACCACATCATGTCGTGTTTCCTCTTCGATTTCTTTTATGCGGTCAATATTAAAAGAAGCATTCTCACGGATTTTCTGAACATCTTCTTTCGGAATATCTCCTAATTCTGCCCAAGCTTCACAAGCAAGAATTTCTACCTCAAGCCAAGCCTGAAAGCGGTTCTCTTCTGTCCAGATAGCTCCCATTTCCGGTCTCGTATAACGTTCAATCATGTTTTATCCTCCGATCTTTTCCTTCACAGGGGTCCAAATGCCGCTTTTTTCTGCTTCTTCGATCGCCTCTTCGGCTGAGTTCCGCAAAAGCGTGACATGGCCCATCTTGCGTTTATATTTGGCATCCTTTTTTCCGTACAAGTGTATCTTCCAGTCATCCAATTCAGGTATTTTCTTAATTAAAGGCTCCTGGTGCTCTCCTAGTATGTTTACCATAACCGCCGGTTTTAATAGCTCCGTGCTGCCAAGGGGCCAATTGCAAACCGCACGAATGTGCTGTTCAAACTGGGAAGTTTCGCAAGCTTCAATTGAATAATGGCCTGAGTTATGCGGACGAGGCGCAAGCTCGTTAATGTAAATCTGTCCGTCTTTTGTCAAAAACATTTCGACAGCCAATGTACCGACAAGACTTAAAGCTTCTGCCAGCTGGTTTGCTGCATTTACTGCCCGTTCCTCAGCATCAGCTGTGATCATGGCCGGCACAATTGTCTGGTGCAGAATGTTTTCTTTATGGACATTTTCCCCGACAGGGAATACCGCTTTTTCTCCCGAAATATTCCGGCAGATAATAACCGATATTTCCTTTTCGAAAGCTATCCATTTTTCAAGGACGCACACGCCATTCCCAAGAAGCTGTGCAGCTTTCTTAATATCCTGCCCTCTCTTTATCACAACTTGCCCTTTTCCGTCATATCCGCCTCTCGATGTCTTTAATACTGCTGGATAGCCAAGCTTTTCTATATTATCATAAATGTCTTTTTCAGTAGTAATGACCGCATATGGCGCTACCTCGCAGCCAGCTCTTTGGATGGCTGCTTTTTCCTTTGTCCGGTCCTGGGTGATCTCCAGCACCTCGCTCCCCTGCGGGACATACGCATTTGCACACAGCCACTCAAGAGCTTCCGCACTGATATTTTCAAATTCATATGTCACAACGTCACTGACGTCAGCTAACTCTTTTATAGAATCTAAATGACCGTATTCGCCAATGATTTTAATATCCGCAACCTGTCCGCATGGAGAGTCTTCATCTGGATCCAAAACGGCAATCCTGAAGCCATTTGCTTTTGCTGCCAGTGCCATCATTCTCCCGAGCTGTCCCCCGCCAATAATTCCAATTGTTTGTCCAGGTAAAATCGTTTTATTAGACAAGTTCATCACTGCTTTCTAGTACTTCCTGTTTTGTTTTATCTCTTTTTGACTGAAGACGTTCTGCAATGGCTGCATCAAAAGCGCCAAGAATTTGTGCTGCCAGCAACCCTGCGTTAGTAGCTCCTGCTTTTCCAATCGCAACCGTTGCAACAGGGACGCCGCCGGGCATCTGAACGATGGACAGCAATGAATCCAGTCCGTTAAGAGCTTTTGATTGCACTGGTACTCCAATGACAGGAAGTGTCGTTTTCGCCGCTACCATACCTGGCAGGTGTGCCGCTCCTCCAGCACCGGCAATAATTACCTTGATTCCTCTTTCTCTTGCCTGCTCAGCATATTCAAACATAAGATCTGGAGTCCGATGAGCTGAAACAACCTTTTTTTCAAAAGGGATTTCAAGCTCTTCCAGAATTCCGCAAGCGTGCTTCATGGTCTCCCAATCTGATTTACTTCCCATTATGACTGCTGCTTGTGCGCTCATTCCTTCTCCTCCAAATCTTCCAATATAAAAAACCCGCACAGACCCTTCTCTTAAAATGAGAGAAAGTAATCTGTCCGGGCTAAAAAGAACCGTAAGGAAGACACCTGCAAACGGCAGGAACCATTCCTTCTACATGCCGGGCATATCAGCTTTCCCTCATAGTCCAGCAATTTACGGTTGCCGGGTAGAAACTTATGGGCCCTATTCCCATTATTATACGAGGGGTTTATTCACGTTTTATTAACTACCACCATATTAACAACATACCTGATACTCTGTCAATCGAAATATCGAACAATACTAAAAGTCAGACAATTAATGTTCGTGTTTTAATTATCGATTAGTTTTGCTTCAAAAACTATCTGCCTTCCAGCCGGTTCATATTCGACTTTACCGCCTGTCTTAACTTCTTTAAATATAGGCTTCTCAGTCCTTCTAACAGGTATATATCCTGCCTTTTGTATCCTGTCCAGGCACTGGTCAATCGTTTCGTTTTCCTGGACCTCAAACACCATTTTGTTCTTGGCTTTGCTCATTGAGATAACTTTCCTCTCTTAACAGATTTCACCCAGAAGCCTCCATGAATTGTTTTTGGCTCATAAGCGATGATGAAGGCCTTAGGATCCAGTTCTTTAATCGTCTGATAAAGCTTTAATTCATATTTTCTCGGTGTCAGGATCTGCAGTGCCATCCGATCGCCTTCAAGTCCGTTAGCTGCCCAGTTTGTGACACCATAGCCTTTATCTCTTAAAGCCTTTGGAAGATCCCTGTCATATTCCTTTGTAATTACATTTACCGTAATATAGCCAAGAGCAAGCTTCTCTTCAATTTTCATGCCGACAATAACGCCAATTCCATAACCGACTGCATAAGCAATCAGATTTTGTATTTCATTTAGGTTATCCAGAACTAGCCCCAGTCCAATTACATAAATGACAACTTCAATTGTACTTATAAAAGCTGCAAGGTACCTTTGTCCCTTAAGCGTCAGAATCATCCTGATGGTGAAAAATGATACATATACAATATTAATGATCAAAATAATGGCGACCATTATAAAACTGTTCTCCAGCAATGCAAGTCCTCCTTTATGGGGAATTAAAAGGCCCATGGGTGTCCTCTCCCCATTAAGTCCCTATTGTACAAAAGAAATGGGCTTTTGATAACCTTTTTTCGAAAATTGGATTCTTTATGAATAGGTTATCCTTTTTTGAGTGGGATGAAACGGCTGAATTATGCCTGAATTCGTTGAAGCTAAATGAAGGAGTGAGGTTCTAAAAATATATATCAAGCAGGTTTTGAAGTATATCTAGTATGTATTGGGTTTTATCTAACATGTCTAGAAGTTTATCTATCAGGTTTTCACTTTTATCTAGCATGTTTCGGAGTTTATTTACATTTGGCGCAATTTATATTTGGAGAGAATAGATTTGACTATTAAAACAGACGGTGATATAAGGAGTGGCGCATATCATGAAAAAGTGGCGCATTTGTTGACCGATGTGACGCATATATCTATTTTCTATTAAAAAGAAGAGTCCCAATAAAATATTGGGTACCGTAACTCATCCAAGCACACAAAAAAGAGCACCCATCAGGTGCTCTTTCATATGCCCGGCAGCGTCCTACTCTCACAGGGGG
>NZ_JAFKOJ010000021.1 GCF_017303275.1 Bacillus sp. NTK034
TCTCCATATAAGAGTTGATTAAGCTCATAAGTTGTCTTTTCAAAAAAGACTAAAGAATTAACGTTGACGTTTTTGTTCGTTCAGTTTTCAAAGATCAATTTCTCTTTGTTATATTTTACCTTATCACTCAGAAGCGACTCTATAAATATAACATGTTATCCTTTAACAAGTCAACAACTTTTTCAGTATGTTTTTTTAATTTAACTTGCCTCGTTGAGGACAAGAATTAATATACCATGACTTATTAAATGTTTGCAATATAATTTTAAAAAATATTTTTCTTTATATATTTTCAGTGCATATTATTATTTCTCTTCTCCTTTAGATTGTTGTTTTGGAATCAAATAAAAAAAGATACCTTTACGAAACTGTATTTACTTTTAATTGTTCTGAAGTCAGATCTCATAAAATGTGCATTTTATAACATCAAATTAATAAGCATTTTACCTGAACTTCCGAAAATTTATTATATCAGCAACACATTATGCGAAACCTCCATCTCACATACCCACAAACTTATCCACCATAAAACACTTATTAATCCAGTTGTCAACAAAGTTACCCACAGCGCGTGGATAACTTTGTTCAGTTTTCCACACTTTTATAAGCTTCTTTTAACAATAATTAAATTTATACCTAATTTATTGATTAGCCATCCCGGGAATGAGAAATCGAGTTTTAAAAAATAACAATATAAAGATATAGTAATAGTTTTGGTTATTTTTCATAAAATCTATTAACGCTACTTTAAACGGAAGGTGTGAATGACACTGGAAACCGCTGCCCTATATCTATCTGTAATCATGGCCATATTTTTGTTTGCTTATGCCTATGCAGAGGGGATTAAAATTGCAAATTCAGATGAAGAGGTCTATGGAGGCACCTTCATCTTTTCTGTTACAGCTGCATTTATTTTTTCTGCTCTGACCTATGTATTTAGATAAAAAAAATCTCCCCATTCCCAGGGAGATTTTTCTCTTATATATTTCAAAATATATTACTCATCTATTTATCCGGAAGCCGTTGTTTTTTTCTTTAATTCTTTCATTCGAATCCTTCTCTCATCTAATAAGAAAAGAGTTATTCCTCCAATTACAATTGTTCCCCCAAGAACTTGCGTCCATAAAATAGACTCATGAAGTAAATAATATGCTAAAACAGCAGCACCAACTGGCTCAAATAAGATGGCCATAGAAATGGTTGAAGTGCTTAGCCACTTTATTGACCAATTGAATAATGTATGTCCGAGCAGAGTGGGAACAAGAGCAAGCAAGATAAAATATACCCAATCACTGGTTCCATATGGGAGTAAAGGTTCTTCGACGATTAACACGTAAAAAAACAATGTAATAGTGCTTATACTATAAACAACAAAGGTGTAAGTAACGAGCGATAGTCTTTGTCTGACTGTTTGGCCAAACATTAAGTAAGCCGTTACCAGGGCGCAGGCGATGATTGCAAGTATATCCCCGAACAAAGCAGTCCCGCTGATTTGAAAATCTCCCCAGCTGATAATAACACTGCCCGCAATTGCCAGAAACCCGCTTAAAATGGCTTTCCAGGTAAACTTTTCTTTAAAAAAGAGATATGTGCCTGCAAATGCAAACAAGGGCTGGAGAGTCACAAGGACTGTGGAACTGGCTACAGAGGTGTAGTTAAGTGACTCAAACCAGAGAATAAAATGGAATGCAAGAAACACACCGGCAATGATGGAATAGATCCAATCCCGCCGTGTAATAAGACGAAGTTCCGGAACATAC
This sequence comes from Bacillus sp. NTK034, assembly GCF_017303275.1. Taxonomy (GTDB): domain Bacteria; phylum Bacillota; class Bacilli; order Bacillales; family Cytobacillaceae; genus Cytobacillus. Next base: position 1,761 of record NZ_JAFKOJ010000021.1, read on the forward strand.
TTTATAAGAAATACAGGCAGCATGAAAAGAACAGAAAATAATAATCTGTAAAAAGCAATGACTCCCGATGGGGCGCTGGATACCTTCACCAATATGGCTGATGTAGAGACAGAAATGACGCCAATTGCCAGGACAACATAGGGATTTATTTTTTTATCTGACATTTTTTTATACTCCTTGTTTCTGTTTCCTAATAATTAGGGTATATTTCATTTTACAACGTTTAGTCAAACTTTTACTACGGTTTTATTTTAGCAGGATTTTAAAGATCATATTTTGGATATATAATACTTAAAAAAGCGGGAGATATTATGAGCAGTTTAGAGATAGAAATATTAATGAAGCTGGGTATTTCAGCAGTCCTGGGTCTTGTAATCGGCCTGGAGAGAGAATTAAAAAGAAAGCCTGTCGGCCTAAAGACCAGTTTAGTTATTTCCATAGTAAGCTGCCTGCTGACTATTGTGTCTATAGAGTCGGCTTATATGTTTCCCGGTAATGATGACATCAACATAACGATGGATCCTCTCCGTTTAGCTGCCCAGATTGTATCAGGAATCGGCTTTTTGGGTGCAGGCGTTATTTTAAGGCGGGGAAATGACAGTATTTCGGGTCTTACAACAGCAGCTTTAATTTGGGGGGCAGCAGGAATTGGAATTGCTGTAGGAGCAGGCTTTTATATTGAAGCAATGGCAGGAGTGGCGCTGCTTATTATTTCAGTAGAGGTAATTCCTCTTATCATGGGCATAATTGGCCCCAAACGCTTAAGAGAAAAAGAAATCAATCTGCAGCTGAAAGTTAGGGATAAAGAAAATATCGCTGACATCATCCCAGCGGTAAAAGACCTTGATATCTCTATAAAACATATTCGCATAAAAGATTTAGAAGATGAACATCTGCATCTTGTACAGCTGATTGTTGCCGTCGACTATAAAAGAAGAACTACTGATGTTTATTACAGCGTTTCAAGTATCCCTGGAGTGCAGTGCATGGAAATCGATAGCATGCAGTAAAATTTTTTAATAATTCCTCTTGCAAGATAACTCCGATGTGGTTATAATTTTTCTTGTACCACTTCTCGGGGGATTAGCTCAGCTGGGAGAGCGCAACGCTGGCAGCGTTGAGGTCAGGGGTTCGAGCCCCCTATTCTCCATACTAATATCAAAACGCTCAACCACTTTATGTACAAGAGGTTGAGCGTTTTGATTTTTTCTTTGCCTTTTATCAGATTTTCTATATTTACTATTGAGGGGCACGAATTGGTCACTTCACTCTTGCGTGACCATTTATAAGCAATTAGTTAAGGAATAAATTCATTATAAATGGAGTTTTTTCGTTTAGTTTTTTATTTTCTCTAATGGCACTTCAGTTTTTTTCACAAATAGTAATAACTTTATTCGTTATCCTATTGGCAATAATATTTGCTCTTATATTTTAAAGAGAAGCTAAATTTATCCCAATGTAATATTATTTTAAATAACTAATGCCAGCTTTTTGGTTATATATATTATTAAGTTAATCGAATTTGCTTGGTGAAAGATGGCTTTGGCAGTTAAAAAATCCAAGCATTGTTGATTTTATTAGATATTTCTTTTCGAAAACCTCAGAAAACTTCACTATCTTCAACAATGAGAATCTCTTTATGCATATCTCTTTTCCCCGCTGTCTCCAATTACATGTGCATAATGTCCCAGCAGATCTTCAAAAATTCTATCCCACTTTTGTGTTAAAGCGAATTCCCTTCCTTCAAATCCCATTTGTGTCCGATGCTTTGGATTGGTCAGCATATTTATAATTGCTTCAGAGAATTCTTCAACATTGCCCGGTTGACATAAGTGACCAGTTACCCCGTCCTGAATAATGCTCTTGACTCCTCCTGAGTCCGCGCCAATAACAGGGGTTCCGCTTGCCAGCGATTCCAGAACAACATTTCCAAATGTCTCGGTTGAAGACGGAAAGACAAATAAATCCGATGCGGAGTAAATTTCTGAGAGCTCCCTGCCTTTTAAATAGCCTGTAAACATCATATTTTTTGGGGCATTAGCCTGTAGTTGCCCACGAATCGGCCCGTCCCCGACAATAAGCCACTGAACGTTTTCTTTGAGATATGATGGGAGTATTTTTGCTATCTCTATAAGAATTTCTGCATTTTTTTCAGGTGCCAGTCTGCCTGCATACATTATTAGGTATTTTCTTCGTATTGAATATTTCTTGCGCAATGAAAGCTTATCGTGGTACGGATGGAACAGCTGACAGTCGACACCTCTCGGCCAGATTTCCAGATTAGTGAAGCTGTGCTCCTTTAATTGATTTAAGGTCTCAATTGATGGAACAAAGGTTTTTTTAAAGGGACTGTAAAACCATGTCATATATTTCCAAAGTATACTTGATAGAAATTTAAGATCATAGAATTGCAGATACTGGTCAAAATCAGTGTGATAGGAACCCACAAGAGGGATGTTTAGTTTTTTTGAACAATAAACACCGCTTAGCCCAAGATTGAAAGGTGTGGCAACGTGTACGATATCAGGCTTGAACGCTTCTAATTCATCCTTAATTTGGAAATAGCTAGGAAAAGCAACTCGGCATTCAGGGTATAAGAAAAAGGAAGCGCTTTTAAAACGGTGAATATGTTTGGAAACATACTCGTCTCGCTGGTTAGCAGGTGCGAAAATTTTAACCTCAATGTTTTGTTCACTTAAATAATCGGTGAACCTTTTAAGTGTCCGGGCGACTCCATTGATGTCTGGATAAAAGGTATCAGTGAATAGGGCAATTTTCATATGTGCCTCCTTGCCATTATTTCAGCTCTTTTCTTTAAAGAACTAATAAATAAAAACTTCAAATACCAGCTATAGAACCAAGAGCTCCTTCTCCAATCACACCTGACGGAAAGCGAAGAACCATACAAATGTTAGAAATAACCACAAGAATATCCAATGTTATTCACATGATAGAGACGGAGGAAAGGCAAGGAGCATTTTCAGAATGACTAATCCTCTCTTTGTGTGTTTAACTGCTTTTAACTCTAGTCATCTGGTCATGTAAAATAGAAGATCTTCCTATGGAAATATAGGTTAATGGATGTTTACGGACATCCGAAAGAGAGTAGCAGTTTCTTCCGTCAATAATGACAGGAGATTTCATTCTTTCAGCGTATACCTTCAAAGACAGATGTTTGATTTCGTCCCATTCTGTTGCAATAATGGCAAAGTCAGCACCTTCAAGTGCTATTTTAATATCCATTGTATATTCGATTGTATTCCCTAAGACACTTCGAGCATTAGGAATCGCAGCAGGATCATAGGCGATGACGAAGGCACCTTCTTCCAGAAGCTTTTTGGCTATGATAAGAGACGCTGCTCCTCGAACATCATCTGTATCCGGCTTAAATGCAAGGCCAAGAAGAGCCGCTCTTTTGCCTTCCAAGGAGCCCAATACGTTTTCGGCTTTACGGACAGCTAAGGTCTGCTGCCGATTATTCACTTTAATAACCGATTCAAGGAGCTCGAATTGATGCTGTATATTACCCGCTAATTGAACAAGAGCTTTTGTATCTTTTGGGAAACAAGAACCACCATACCCTAATCCAGCTTGAAGAAAGTGCGGTCCAATCCGTTTATCCTGTCCTATCCCATATGCGACATCTTCAATGTTAGCTCCTACTTTTTCACATATTGCCGCAATTTCATTAATAAAACTGATTTTTGCTGCCAGGAAGGCATTAGAAGCATATTTAATCATTTCTGCACTTCTTGTATCTGTTTTATAGATTGGTATATTTAGAGGAAGGTAGATTTCTTCCAACTTTAATGCTGCGCGGCTCGATTCTGTTCCTAAAATTATTCGGTCACCATTGAAAAAATCTAAAATGGCAGACCCTTCGCGCAAAAATTCAGGATTAGATACGACCTCTACCTTGAAAGGCGGAGGATTTACACTTTGAATAATTTCTTTTATTTTTTCATTTGTTCCTACTGGGACTGTGCTCTTTGTGCAGATAATAACTTCATTTTCAATGCATGTGCCAATTGCATATGCTGCAGCATGAATGTAATCAAGATTTGCTGTACCGTCATGATTTTCCGGTGTGCCAACTGCAATAAAAATTATATCTGCATCCTTATAGGCAATTTTAGGGTTTGCAGTGAATGCCAAACGGCCATTTGAGAGATTATTTTTCAGCATTGGTTCAAGTCCCGGTTCGAAAATAGGTGATTGCCCCGTTTTAAGCAGCTGAATTTTTTCTTTCCGTATATCTGTGCAAATCACATGATGGCCCATTTCAGCTAAACAAACCCCCGTAATTAATCCCACATAACCTGTTCCGGCAACAGCAATTCTCATGCAATCCCTCCTGAGCATTTCTTACTGCAATTTTATTAGCTAAACCTTAAAGATAATCCTGACGGCATGTTAATCTATTGTAATAAATTTAAGAAAAGGTAAACTTTCAGCTCCCAGCGCGCTCAATCAATTCTCTTTCCAATATTTCTAATAGATAATCAAGAAGCTGATTCCTTAATTCTTCTCTTTGCAGCGCAAATTCGATATTTGTTTGAATAAATCCCATTTTTTCACCTACATCATTCCGTGCCTTCAAATTCACAGGCATACACCTTTTGATATTGATTGAGACTGTTAATTGCATCAGTCAGCTTACCATCAGCATTATCACCTTCTCCTCTTTTCATCCAATTATAAAGAGTGAATATAATGCTCAATTGATTTCTTTGTTAAGAAAAAGTTAAAAATTCAAATTTTTCTTAACAATAAAAAAAGACCAGCCCTATAAGGGCTGGTCTACAAGTTACTCCTCTATCCGCCCGTCCTTCCCAGCCAGCCAGAAAGCCGCTGCAATGGAAGCAATGATCACAATAAACGGTGCATAAAACATCACAAATTCTGCCATGGTTTTTCCCTCCTATGCATGATCGTCCCGTTTTCCCTGGACATAGTCTTTATTGAAAAGGAATAGCCTGAGAAGCAGATAAAGGGACGGCAGGAGCAATCCCAGTCCTGCTATGAAGGCAATGATGAGAGCGATGGCCATAGCTTCGTTTGTAAAACCATCATAAATAGTCAGGTATGGATAAAGCAGGTATGGATAATGCGAGATTCCATAGGCAAAGAACGCCACTAAGAATTGTCCTGCCAAGAGCCCAAATGCGAGTCCGTATAATTTACGCTTCCATATTAGATAAACAGTCCCTACAAACAGGATGAATGAGATGCCAAACAGCCACCATAGGTCCATTAATCTGCTGAAATGCTCAGGATTATGATCCCGCAGTTCGACAATAATGCCTGTCGCTGTTACAATAGCAGGCACCGCCCATATTAGAGCGTATTTTCTAAGCAGCTCTGTGGCCGGTTCATCGGTTGCTTTATTGGCATACCACGTCAGGAATACTGCTGATATATATAAAACTGCTGATATACTCAGTACGACGATGCTCCATGTAAGCGGACTGGTGAACAATGCCCAGTAGTCAAGCTCCAGGCCTGATGATGTTTCACTAACGAATCCGCCTTCTGAAATGGTCAGGACAATGGACAGAGATGCAGGAATGAAAAGACCTGAAAGTCCATACAGATAGGTCCATTTTTTTTGTCTTAGCCCGCCGTAGGTGGTAAAAGCGTAATAAGATCCGCGGATGGCCAGCAGGACTACTGCAATGCTTGCCGGCACCAGCAGGACTGTTCCATAATAATAGGCTGTTTTTGGAAAGAATCCGACAATGCCTACGAAGAAAAACACCAGGAACACATTCGTAACTTCCCAAACCGGTGATAAATAACGCTGAATAATACGGGTTAAAATATGCTGTTTTCCGCGAAATAGACTGTATGCGTTGAAAAATCCTGCACCAAAGTCAATAGAGGCAACGATGACGTATCCAAATAGAAACAGCCATAAGACGGAAATTCCGATGATTTCAAGCGTCATCGCAGCTCACCTTCTTTCTCCAGCTCACGGTCGGACAATTCCTGTTCGACCGGATTTTTGCGGAACATTCTGGTGAGGACAATAATGCTTCCAATTGCCAGCACCAGATATAATCCTGCAAACAGCAGAAGCATAAGGTCTACTTGACCGCTTGAGGTTGCGGCATCTTCAGTACGCATGATGCCCCTCAGAATCCACGGCTGCCGTCCAACCTCAGCAAACCACCATCCCGCTTCAATTGCGATTATGGATAAAGGGCCACCCAAAACGATCAGCCAGCGAAACCACTTCGACGAAACAAAACGCATTTTAAACCAGGTGCCTAAGACGTAGAAAAGCGAAAGTGCCGTCATCCACATGCCAATCGTCACCATAAGGTCAAAAAGGTAATGGATATATAGCGGCGGAATTTCATCCTCTGCAAATTGGTCAAGTCCGATCACTTCGGCATTCGGATTGCTGTGCGCAAGGATGCTGAGTGCATATGGAATCTTAATGGCATATTTCACTTCGCCGTCATCAAGAACCCCATAGAGCATTAATGGTGCCCCTTCTTCTGTTTCAAAATGCCACTCGGCGGCAGCCAATTTTTCAGGCTGGTATTCCGCAAGGTATTTTCCGGAGAAGTCACCAATTACCGCTGTAGCGATCGAGAAAATCAATCCGATTTTCATTGTGAGCAGCAATGCCTTCTTATGGTAGATATGATTCGATCCTTTTAGAAGGCGAAAAGCTCCTATTGATGCAAGGACAAACGCTGATGTCATATAGGCTGTTGAAAGCACATGCGTAACCTTCGTTGGCATGGCGGGTGTGAACATTGCCAGTATCGGGTTAATATTTACCAGCTGGCCATTCACAATGTCAAAGCCCTGCGGTGCATTCATAAATGCATTTACAATGGTAATGAAAATAGCAGAAAACGAAGCCCCTATTGCAACTGGGATTAATAAAAGCATATGCTTTTTCTGGTTCTCAAACCGATCCCATGTATACAGATAAATCCCAAGGAAAATCGCTTCAAAGAAAAAGGCAAAAGTCTCCATAAACAAAGGCAGCGCAATGACATTGCCTGCTAGTTCCATAAAGTTAGGCCACAGCAATGATAGCTGCAGGCCGATGGCTGTCCCCGTAACAACACCGACAGCCACCGTAATGACAAAACCGCGCGTCCATCTTCGGGCGAGCAAAATATAATGTTCATCCTGTTTTTTTATCCCCACCCATTGTGCAATCATAATCATGAGCGGGATGCCGACACCAATGGTGGCGTAAATGATGTGGAAGGATAATGTCAGCTCAGTTAAGACACGGCTGAAAAAGACAGATTCCTCATTTCCCATTTAACATTCTCCTTTTCCTATCCTGCAAAAATACGTCCAATAAAAGAAAGCCCCATTATGATAGCCACTGTAAAAGCAAGCCACATTAATATGCGTTCCTGTTTTTTATACATTCACTCACTCCTCTTGAATGCTCATTACATCACATTATTCCACAGTTTTGAAGAAAAAGCTGTGACACTAAAACAACATTTGTATGAGGAAAATATGAAATCTTATGTATTTCCTTTTACAATTCCTTATTCCCTATTGAGAAGCAATTAAAACGAAAAGGACATTGGAATTTGCCAATGCCTGGTTCAACTAATCTTCTAACTTATATGTGTTTAAGTATAAGCAGCCCTTAAGGCAAAATCTCTGCTTTTGTTAATTCTACTCTTTTCCTCCATTGGGCAGACTCCTGTTTTTTCTAATTTAATTTTCTCTAAGCGGGATAATTTATACTTGAATTTGCCGAAAAAAATCCCGGTGCATACACACCGGGCAAAAGTTATATATTTTTCAATGCTGCTTCCGCATCTTCTTCACCTGAAACCAGATCAAATGCGCGTTTATAGGTGCTTTCACTATCCAGGACAGCATAAAGAGTTTTAGCTACATCCTCACGGGGAATGAAGCCACGCTCCAAACTTTCTGCTGCTTTGATTTTGCCGGTTCCCGCTTCATTTGTCAGGCCCCCTGGACGAACGATTGTGTAATTCAAGCTGCTGTTTTCCAGGATTCTGTCGGCATAATGCTTCGCAGCGTAATAAGGCTTGATTTTTTCATTCCACTTATCACGATTATTCGCCTGTATAGCGCTGACCATTATAAACCGGTCCACACCAGCCTTCTCCGCCGCTTCTATTGTTTTTACAGCTCCATCAAGGTCAATCAGAAGAGTTTTGTCATAGCCTGTATGTCCGCCTGAACCTGCAGTAAACACAATTGCATCACAGCCTTTGGCAGCTTCAGCCAATTCATCAACCGTTCCTTCAAGGCTTGCGACTGCCGTCTCCACACCCGTATCTTCAAACTTCCGGGCCTGCTCTTCTTTTCTGATCATCGCCCGTACTGTATGTTTATCTGCTTCTTTTATAAGCTTTACCAGCTGCTTTCCGATTTGTCCGTTTGCTCCGACGATTAGAACTTTCATGGATACCTGCCCCTTTCTGTTTATGTGGTCTTTATTATTTAAAAAGAAAAATGCCATATCAAATGAACTGTTTAGGAACCCATACGGAAAATCCGCTTTTTATAAAGTGCCGCAATTGTATTCATGATTAAAACAGGGATCTTCTTTGGAAAATATCTTTTTCTGTAAAATCTATAGAATGCATGCTTCAAGTCGTCCCACTGTGTACAATTCTTCGTTTGTTTAAATCGGGCAACATCAATGATTTTAATATGGTCATCCTCTGTAAGAATAATGTTGCGCAGGTGGATATCCGAAGGGTTAAGCCCTCTTTCCCTCGCAAGCTTTAAAGCCTCATCTATTTGCCTGATTTTCTCCTCTTCTATCGGGACTCCTTTTGCTAGACATTCAAACAAAGTCAGTCCCTGTACATAATCAATTACAATATAGTTATCTCCAGAGCAATATAATGAAGGATAGTACGGATGGTCGGGCAACGACCTGTATATCTCCGCTTCTTCCCTGGCGGTTCTTTTAAACTCCGGAAAAAATACCTTTAATACAAGATTGGTTTCTTTTAACCTAAAAGCAAATGCACTTCTCCCTGCTCCTATAAATTCCAAACTGTCGTCCTTCTCGAGAAGTCTGGTCCAATTAAGGCTTCTGGAAAACTTTACACTGTCTGCAAGCTGCTGATATGATTTCATCTCTAAACCTCCCTGTTCCAGACTCTTCCCTAAAAATAAAAGGCACTGAACCATTTATTGGTCTCAGCGCCTTAAAAACAAAAGAGACCTTACCAAAATAAATGGTAAAGGTCTCGCAAGCAACATTTTGTTGCCAGTAAAGCCGGAGATTCATTATCTCGTATTGACGACTCTACTTGACAGCTACTCCCCTTTAGGAAGAATCCGAACTATTTTGTTAAATTAATTATATGATTAATTAATCTATTCGTCAAATGATACGTTTTCGGCAGCCTGCTTTTCAAAGCGCACTCCAAATGCCATCATATTCTTGAGTAAATTGGTATAAACGATGTGTTTACGTGCAAAATATGAGGGTAAACTATATTCGTTCTAAATTTCATGTGCAAATTATTAAGGGATTTACCGTTTAAATGGAAAAGAAATCGGGTAACATAATTGTAACATTATAAAGGAATTTACTATCTGCCCGATAGTCCTATATATCCCTAAAGGAGGGAGTCATCATGGATTTTGAACACGAGGCTGTCATACTAAAAAGAGAACTCTCCCTTCTCATGGATGAATATGAAAGGTGCGAGATTGACGACGTGAGAAATGAAATATCAAAGGATATTCAACTGCTGAGCCGTGCAATAGACGATATACTTAACTAAAGTATATGCTGGCATGGCTTTTTTTATATTCTATACGGCTGGCATTTTTTAGCAGTCAGCTGCTGAAACCTTTTGTAAATTAGGAGGGGTATTTTTATGCCTCAGCACATCTATTACAGTTTTATACGTCTCCCTTTAGTAATCAGAATTCTGCTGATTGCCCTGATGGTGATCTTTCTTTTTGGGGGGTTAATACATATTATTGAGCCGACCTCCTTTCCGACTTTTTTTGATGGAATCTGGTGGGCGGTTGTAACTGCTTCAACTGTCGGTTTTGGAGATTTTTATCCCAAAAGCACTGCAGGGCGTATTGTGGGCATTGCGCTTATTTTTACTGGTGCGGGTTTTCTGTCTACCTATTTTATTTCACTTGCAACAGCAGCAGTTACCCGGCAGAATGACTTCCTGGAGGGGAAAATCGAATATCGGGGTCAAAACCATATTGTTGTAATTGGCTGGAATGAACGTTCAAGGGAGATCGTTAATACTCTCGGAGGCGATGGGATGAACCATTCCATTGCTTTAATTGATGAAACACTGAGGTCAAATCCTGTTCCCCATAATAATGTACATTTTATTCAGGGACGCGCTAACAGAGATGATGTCCTCATGAAGGCAAATATATTTGATGCCAAAAAAGTAATTATCACAGCTGATCAGAACAAAGATGAACTGCATGCTGACATGAATTCAATTTTAACCTTATTGGCCATCAAAGGATTAAATCGCGATGTTCAATGCATCGTTGAAATATTAACTTCAGAACAGGCAGCCAACGCTAAAAGAGCGGGGGCTGATGAAATCGTTCAGACGAATGTTCTAACGAGCTTTGTCATGATCAACAGCATTTCTTCCCAGGAGCTCGTTACTTCTTTTCTTGATTTGCTGGGACAGCTCGATAAACGAAAATTAACTTTTCAGCCTGCATCAGAAGATATAGAAAATAAGACTTTTGCTGAACTTAGTGCCGAACTTATGAAAGAAGGCATTCTGCTCTTGGGTGTTAAAAGAGGGGAAGAAACCCTTGTTAATCCTCCCCAGCCTTTTATAATTCTTCAGCAGGATCAGCTGATTGTTATACTCGGTTAATCTCTTAATAAAATAGACTCCAGCTCTTCGACAAGCGCTTTGCCGAGATCAATAAATTCTTCCGGAAAACGAGCGTCCTTATCTACAGGCTCCGAGAATTGATCAAAGGAGGCGCTGAAATTCCCTGTATAAGCGTGGTCATCCAGGCCGCGCTGATACTTATGTGAAAGCAGAAACGGCCTGCCAATTTCCACCGTACAGCTTGGATCATCAAGCTGCCCATCAATTGCCTTAAATGGGACCCTTAAAAACTGGTACCCCACCTCATCATCAATTTTATAATCAAAAGACCCGTGATCATAATCCCAGTTCCCGCCAACCGAATAGCCAATCGGCTTTAGAGCCTGCTCCAGCTTATACAAATCAAAATGCTTTCCTTCCACTTTTGAAGGTATCTCAATCACTGAATCCATCCCCTTTTACTCTTTTTGCTTAGTTTCTCCAAAGTAAGGGATATCATGAATGCGATTTAGCAGCGGCATCTTTTTCTCCAATAAAAAAACGCCCACCCGCAGGCAGACGTTTTTCACTATTACTTTAATCTCTTTTCAAGTTCAGCTTTTTTCTCTTCAAATCCTGGTTTTCCTAATAGGGCGAACATGTTCACTTTGTATGCTTCCACACCAGGCTGGTCGAACGGGTTCACTCCCAGCAAGTAGCCGCTCATTGCACATGCTTTTTCAAAGAAGTAAACCAGGTAGCCAAATGTGTAGGCATCCATTTTCGGAATGGAAACGATCAGGTTTGGCACTCCGCCGTCTGTGTGGGCAAGCATTGTCCCTTCAAAGGCTTTGTTATTTACAAAGTCGACAGTCTCACCCGCAAGATAGTTCAGGCCATCAAGATCATTCTCTGCTTCTTCAATGGTAAGCTCATGGCGTGATTCTTCCACCTTGATAACCGTTTCGAAAAGGTCCCGGCGGCCTTCCTGCACATACTGGCCTAATGAATGAAGATCAGTAGAGAAGTTTGCTGATGAAGGGAAAATTCCTTTCTGGTCTTTTCCTTCACTTTCACCGAACAGCTGCTTCCACCACTCTGCAAAATATTGAAGTCCTGGTTCATAGTTGATCAGCATTTCAATCGTTTTGCCTTTGTTATATAGAACATTGCGGACAGCAGCGTACTGGTATGCTGCATTATCCTGAAGCTCAGATTTGCTGAAGTCCTCGCGTGCCTGTGCAGCACCGCTCATCATATCTTCAATGCTTGCACCGCTGACAGCAATCGGCAAAAGACCTACTGCTGTGAGGACAGAATAGCGGCCACCGATATCATCAGGAATAATAAATGACTCGTAGCCTTCCTCTGTCGCAAGAGTCTTTAAAGCCCCTCTTGCTTTATCGGTTGTAGCATAAATTCGTTTACGCGCTTCTTCCACACCATATTTTTCTTCCAGCAGTTTGCGGAAAATACGGAAAGCCAATGCAGGCTCAGTCGTTGTGCCTGATTTGGAGATAACATTGATGGACCAATCTTTGCCGTCAAGAAGGTCCATTAGATCCTTCATATAAGCGGAACTAATATTGTTGCCCGCAAATAATACCTGCGGAGTTCCGCGCTTTTCTTTTGGAAGTGCATTATAGAAGCTGTGCTGAAGCATTTCAATAGCCGCACGCGCTCCAAGATAGGAACCTCCAATTCCAATGACGATAAGGATATCGGAATCACTTTTAATTTTCTCAGCAGCTTTTTCGATGCGGGAGAACTCTTCTTTGTCGTAGTTTGCAGGCAGATCAATCCAGCCTAAAAAGTCACTGCCAGCGCCAGTTTGTTCATGAAGGGAGTGATGTGCTACCTTCACGGCATCCTGCAGATATGTAATTTCATGTTCGCCAAAAAAAGGAAGTGCTTTTGCGTAATCAAAACGAACGTGTGTCATGAATGTCCTCCAGTTTTTTTCAAATTTAAACAGCCTGCAGTAATTCTGGCTGTCATCCTTATACCACTTTAACGAAAGCATCAAAGTTAATCAAGAATCATCCCCTAATGTAAGCGTGTCCAATTTTGACATATTTTTTACGCGCAAATGGTGATTGTCATTTTTCGGCGAAAAATGTAAAAGGACTCTGCCTATGGCAGAGTCCAGCCTGGTATTTATAAAGAAGCGCGGTAGATTGAAACCACGTCATCATGATTTAATTTCGCGAAATTGCCGAATTCTCCGTTGACAGTCGCTTTGTCTGCCATCAATTCAATCTTGCTGTCATCGATATCATAATCAGCCAGGCGTGACGGTGCACCAATGCTGTTCCAGAATGCACGAAGCTTTTCAATGCCTTCAAGCGCAATATCCTCATCTGTTTTTCCTGCGGGATCCACGCTAAATACACGGGTAGCCAGCTGCTTGAATCGCTCAGGCTTCACGTTCAGATTATGCTTCATCCAGTTCGGGAATAGAATGGCCAGACCGCCGCCATGAGGAATATCATAAACGGCCGATACTGCATGCTCGATATTATGCGTAGCCCAGTCTCCCCGGTAGCCCATATTCAGAATACCGTTCAATGCCATTGTGCCGGAATATAAAATGGTCGCACGATGGTCATAGCTTTCAAGATCTTTAAGGAGCTTAGGAGCAGCTTCCATAATGGTAATCAGCAGCGATTCACACATACGATCCTGGAAATCTGTATTTTCTTCAAAATGGAAATAATGCTCCAGTACATGGGACATCATGTCCACAATTCCATAAACCGTCTGATTCCTTGGCACTGTGAATGTATTAACAGGGTCAAGGATTGAAAATTTTGGGAAAGTAACAGGACTGCCCCATCCATATTTTTCATTTGTTTCCCAGTTTGTAATAACAGATCCTGCATTCATTTCAGAACCGGTAGCCGCTAATGTAAGAACGGTTCCAAAAGGCAGAGCTTTTGCAGCAAATGCTTTCTTAATGACCAGATCCCAGGCATCGCCATCATATTTAGCACCAGCTGCGATTGCCTTAGTGCAGTCAATTACACTCCCGCCGCCAACAGCCAGCAGGAAATCGATGCCTTCAGTTTTACAGATTTCAACGCCTTTGCGGACAGTGGAAACTCTTGGATTAGGCTCAACACCTGATAGTTCAAACACTTCAGCACCAATTTCATTTAGCTGTGCCATCACTTTATCATATAAACCATTGCGCTTAATGCTTCCGCCGCCATACACTACAAGAACCTTCTTGCCATACTGCGGAATTTCAGTCTGCAATTGGGATAGCTGATCTTTCCCAAAGATTAATTTAGTCGGATTATAAAAGGTAAAATTTTGCATATCACCATCTCCTTTTCCACATTATTATCTTTCAAATTTTCAGCTATTGCAAAAAGTACGATTCGAAAGGTGAGCATTAGATATCCCGGGTTCTCAGATCATCTTTTTCATTATGGCTATTAACGATTATTACAATGAATATTTTTTATTTCCCTGCAGCAACATAATATTGAACCTATACTACAAGGAGGAAACATCATGAGTGGCATTCAGCGTATTGCACTGGTTCTAACAATTATTGGCGCTATTAACTGGGGTTTAATCGGATTCTTCCAATTTGATCTTGTCGCAGCTATCTTTGGCGGTCAGGATTCAGCCCTTTCACGAATTATATACGGTCTTGTGGGCATCGCGGGCTTAATCAATCTGGGGCTTCTTTTCAAACCAAATGAAGAACTGGAAAGAGAACCTGAAGCAAGGCCAACCCGTTAAAAGAATGCAAAAAATCCTTGCACATTGTGTGCAAGGATTTTTTTATTGAATCAGTATTTATATACCGTTTACTGAATTAAACCCAGCCTCTGAAGCGGGATGCTTCAGACATTTTCCTCGCGCCGACCATATAAGCAGCAAGACGCATATTTACTTTTCTTTGCTGTGAAGTCTGATAAACATTATCGAAAGCCTGAACTAGCACTTTTTTCAGCTTTTCTGTAACTTCCTCTTCAGTCCAATAGTACCCCTGATTGTTCTGTACCCATTCGAAATAGGATACCGTCACACCGCCAGAACTGGCTAACACATCAGGAACAAGCAGGATTCCCCGGTCTGAAAGAATTTTTGTAGCTTCAAGAGTGGTTGGGCCATTTGCTGCCTCTACTATGATGGAAGCTTTAATATTATGGGCGTTTGCAGCGGTAATCTGATTGGACACAGCTGCAGGAACCAGGATATCGCAATCCAGTTCAAGCAATTCTTCGTTTGTCAAAGTGTTATCGAAAAGGGTCGTTACCGTTCCAAAGCTATCCCGCCTATCAAGAAGGTAATCAATATCCAGTCCATTTGGATCATATAGAGCACCATAAGCATCTGAAATGGCGACCACTTTAGCTCCGGCATCATGCATGAATTTTGCCAGGAAGCTTCCTGCATTTCCAAATCCCTGAACAGCCACACGTGCTCCTTCAATGGAAATGCCGCGCTTTTTCGCAGCTTCCTCAATGCATATCACTACACCCTGTGCAGTTGCCTTTTCCCTTCCTTGCGACCCGCCGAGAACAAGCGGCTTGCCTGTGATAAATCCGGGAGAATCATACTCACGGAGTCGGCTGTATTCATCCATCATCCAGGCCATGATCTGTGAATTCGTATAAACATCCGGAGCAGGTATATCTTTTGTAGGGCCAACGATCTGGCTGATTGCCCTTACATATCCTCGGCTTAAGCGTTCCAGTTCCCCCATTGACATGGAACGGGGATCACAAATGATGCCGCCTTTACCTCCTCCATAAGGAAGATCCACAATTCCGCACTTTAAACTCATCCACATGGATAAAGCTTTTACTTCATCCTCATTTACTTCAGGATGAAAACGGACACCGCCCTTTGTCGGTCCTACCGCATCATTATGCTGTGATCTATAGCCGGTGAAAATTTTTATCGACCCGTCATCCATTCTTATCGGGATTCTTACCGTGAGCATCCTCAGCGGCTCTTTCAGCAGCTCATACATCTCACCTGCATAGCCGAGCTTGTTCAAAGCTTCTTTGATCACAACTTGAGTTGAAGTAAATAAATTTAAAGACTCTTCCATTTTTTGTTCAGTTTCTTTACCAGCTACTCCTGCAGCTCCCATCATGGCACCTCTTGATTTTAATATTTAGGAAAATTACAGCAATACTCCATAACCGGCGGCCCTGCATCACAAATTCAGACACAAGGGCCAACTGTCCGTATAATTGTATTAGCTTAATACTTTATTGATTCTTTCAATTGCCCAATCAAGCTCTTCTTCAGAAATGACTAAAGGAGGGGCAAAACGAATAACCGTGTCATGCGTTTCTTTGCAAAGCAATCCTTGTTCTTTAAGCTCTTCACAATATTTGCGGGCTGGCTCATTCAGCTCAACACCAATAAATAAGCCGCGGCCGCGCACTTCTTTAATGACAGGATTATTAATTTCTTTTAATTTGCTCATGAAATAGTCGCCCAGTTTAAGGGAACGTTCTGCCAGCTTTTCTTCAACCAATACGTTCATGGAGGCAACAGATACGGCACAAGCCATTGGGTTTCCTCCAAATGTTGAACCATGTGATCCAGGATTAAATACCCCAAGAACATCTTTATTCGCAACTACGCATGAAATCGGGAATACTCCTCCACCAAGCGCTTTCCCTAAAATGAACATGTCAGGATCTACATCTTCCCATTCGCATGCAAACATTTTTCCGGAACGCGCAAGGCCAGCCTGAATTTCATCTGCAATGAATAATACATTGTTTTCCTTACAAGTTTCATATGCTTTTTTCAGGAAGCCTTCCGGAGGAATCACAATTCCAGCTTCACCTTGGATTGGCTCAATTAAGAAAGCCGCCGTATTCTCAGTGATTGCTTCTTTAAGAGCGTCAAGATCTCCGTAAGGAATCAGCTTAATGCCTGGAAGCATAGGTCCGAAGCCCCGCTTATATTCTTCTTCAGAAGAAAGCGAAACCGCTGTCATTGTACGGCCATGGAAGTTACCTATACAAGCAATGATCTCTGCCTGGTTATCTGCTACGCCTTTTACATCATAGGCCCAGCGGCGTGCAGCTTTGATTGCCGTTTCAACCGCTTCCGCACCAGTGTTCATCGGAAGGGCCATTTCTTTATTTGTCAGTTCACAGATCATTTCATACCAAGGCCCCAGCTGATCGTTATGGAAAGCACGGGAAGTTAGCGTTACGCGGTCAGCCTGATCCTTCAGCGCCTGGATGATTTTTGGATGGCGGTGCCCCTGATTTACTGCTGAATAAGCACTTAGCATATCCATGTATTTATTGCCTTCAGGATCTTCCACCCAGACACCTTCCGCTTTCGAAATAACGATTGGAAGCGGGTGATAGTTGTTTGCACCGTATTTTTCAGTTTGTTCGATAAGTGAATGTGATTTTGTCGCTTCAGTCAATTAAAATTCCTCCTTTTTCAGAATAGTCCTTTATATTGTAACGTTAAGCTATTCTTCTTTAAACTATTTAGGGTTTTAGCATGCACAGATATGAAAATCCTGTGCATGCTTTACAAGTCTTAGTACATTTCAGAAGTAGTCTTTGCCTGCATGTGCAGAAGAATGTAATCAGGCCCGCCTGCTTTGGAGTCTGTTCCTGACATGTTGAATCCGCCGAATGGC
>NZ_JAFKOJ010000022.1 GCF_017303275.1 Bacillus sp. NTK034
GTCTTTTCAAAAAAGACTAAAGAATTAACGTTGACGTTTTTGTTCGTTCAGTTTTCAAAGATCAATCCGCCGCTCAGAAGCGACTTTATTAATATATCATTCTCACGAATAAATGTCAACATCTTTTTTAAGATGTTTTTTCATTACGTCATGGTGACGACCTTTAATATATTATCACCAGCGCTAAGATCTGTCAACAGAATCACTAAAAAAAATTATAAATAAAAACAGCCGCTTCGAACGGCTGTCCAATTACATAATCCATGTCTGTATGGCAACAAGCGCAAACAATCCAGGTATGCCTAGAAATCCGGAAATGGCCGAAGTGGCAAGGTTTATGGGTACATGTATGCCAACCTGATTGCCAAATGCATTTAAAAAAAATAAAAAGAGGGCTCCTATAATCAGTTTAATGGCTCCCTGCCCTATGAACCTTACAGGTTTTAATGGGGCACCTATAAATAGAAGCAATAAGATTAACCCTCCTAAAATGGAGATTACTGCAATAGGGTCCAAAAGAAAAATCCTCCTCTCAGGAAACTTGTACTACTAATTTATGATTAGCGCGTACAAAAAAGACCTGAGAGGAGGACAAGTATTTTGTATTGAACGATTTTCTTTCCGCAACGGGAACAAACTAGATTCTGACTTTTACATTTCTCTTTTTAGCTTCCCTGAATAGAAAAAAGTATTTAGCTTCGGCCAGCTTTGCCTGGCTGATTGCTTCCGGGGAAGGATCAAAGCTCTTTTCCACTAGTGATTTCTGGTTGTTCCAATCTGTTTTCAATCTGTTCAGCTGCTCCAAAAGCTTCTCATCAAACTCGCTCCGAAGCCATCCTTTCCTGCGAAAAAACATAAATTCCGCCTCCGTGCTTAAACTTCTCTTCTGCCCTCTAACGCTTTCGAAAGCGTTACTTCATCCGCATATTCCAAGTCTCCGCCTACTGGCAGGCCATGAGCAATCCGGGTAGCCTTTATGCCGGATGGCTTGATCAGGCGGGAGATATACATGGCTGTTGCTTCCCCTTCAATATTTGGATTGGTGGCAAGAATAATTTCCTGGACTGTTTCATCCTGAAGCCTCTTTAGTAAATCAGGAATATTGATATCTTCAGGCCCTATTCCATCCATTGGAGAAATGGCTCCGTGAAGGACATGATACAGTCCGTTATATTCCTTCATCTTTTCCATGGCAATAACGTCCTTCGGATCCTGGACCACACAGATTACTGACCGGTCGCGTCTCTGGTCCTCACAAATATAACAAGGGTCCTGATCAGTGATATGTCCGCAGACAGAGCAGTAAGATAAATTTCTTTTCGCATTGACAAGTGCCTTGGCAAAATCCAGCACAGTATCTTCTTTCATACTCAAAACAAAAAACGCCAGACGCGCAGCCGTTTTTGGGCCGATTCCGGGCAATTTCATAAAGCTGTCAATCAGCTTTGATATCGGTTCAGGATAATGCATGTATGATTTCCTCCTATATGAAAAGGAAAAGCGCCGCGAGCATGACGGCCTGATGAAGATTCCCATCAGACTATGTTCGCTGGCGCTCAGCCTGTCCGTTCTTTCGTGCATATCTCTATTATAGATAAAACATGCAAGAAAGAATTCTTTCAGGACGTTTAATTAAAACATTCCCGGCAGGTTCATTCCTTTAGTAAATTGGCCCATTGTGTCGTTTGTTAAGTCATCCGCTTTTTTCAGTGCATCGTTAGTTGCCGCCAGAACAAGGTCCTGAAGCATTTCAATATCTTCCGGATCAACAACTTCTTCTTTAATATTTACTTCTAATACTTGTTTATGTCCGGATACAATGACAGTCACCATTCCGCCGCCAGCTGTTCCTTCAATTCTTTTTTCGCCAAGCTCTTCCTGTGCCTGTGCCATCTTCTTTTGCATTTTCTGCATTTGCTTCATCATATTTTGCATATTTCCCATTCCACCGCGCATTTCACATACCTCCAACTATTTTCTATTCTTTAATTTCAATTAGTTCAGCGCCAAATAACTTGACTGCTTCAGCCACATGGGGCTCTTCCTCAGTTCTGCCGAAGCCCTCGCCAGACTCATCTCCGTCACGCTGGCTGCGCAGGAAATCCTCCCTGACACTTTGCCATTGTTCATCCGGAATGCCGACCAGCTGCAATCTCTTGCCTAATAGCTCAAACAGGACATTCGCCAGTGTGTCGAGGAATTTCGCATTATCCATGGCCATTTGACAGTGAATTTCATATTTGAATTTTACGATAAGTGCTGTTTCGGATGCGGCAACAGGTTCTGCTTCATTGAGAAGCGCCGCCTGAGAGCGCATCTGGTTTTGAACAAGAAGGTTCAGCATTTCGCCCCAGCGGCTCTTTACAGCTACCAGGTCGTTTTTCGTTGCCTGTTTCAGTACTTCATTCACTTTTCCAACTGGTGCCTGGAATCCTTTTCGTGAACTTCTCTGTGTTTTTTTCTGTACAGCAGGAGCTCCATCATCTTTCACCGCTATGCCGTTTTTCTTTAATTCCGCCAGCTCATGCTGAAGCTGTTCGATTTTTTGCATCAGCGGCTTGATGTCTGCAGACTGTCCTGCTCTCTCTCGCTGTTCAAGCTGGCACAGCTTCACAATCGCCACCTCCAGGAAAATCCTCGGATGGTTGGTCCATCGCATTTCCTGCTGGGCTTTGTTCAGTACCTCAATAAGCTCATATAGCTCTTCCGGCTCCACTTCCTGGGCAAGCTGCTGGAAGTCTTCATCAAGCATGACTCTTTCCAATGATTCCTCCAGCCTTGGAGCTGCTTTATATAAAAGCATATCCCGGTAATACAGAATAAAGTCTTCTATAAAACGGGATGGATCTTTTCCCTGAAAAAGAAGCTCTTCCAGAAATTCCAGCCCGGCTGCGGCATCCCTGTCTTTAACCGCTCTTGCCAGTTTATTTAGAAATCCTTGCGATACTGCACCTGTCACAGACAGGGCATCTTCTACTGTAACGCGATCCTGGCTGAAGGAAATTGCCTGATCAAGCAGGCTAAGAGCATCACGCATACCGCCTTCTGCAGCTCTCGCGATGATCTGCATTGCCTGGTCCTCATATGATGCATCTGTTTCATCCGCAATCAGCTTCATTCTTCCTGTTATCGCCTGAGCAGTAATCCTTTTAAAATCAAATCGCTGGCACCGGGAAATAATCGTTAGCGGAATTTTATGAGGCTCCGTTGTGGCTAAAATAAAAATGACATGCTTAGGCGGCTCTTCAAGCGTCTTTAACAGGGCATTGAAAGCTCCAATAGAAAGCATATGCACCTCATCGACGATGTAAACTTTATACTTTACAGCGTTTGGGGCATATTTCACTTTGTCCCTGATATCCCTGATTTCTTCTACACCATTATTAGAGGCAGCATCAATTTCAATGACATCAGGGATCGAACCGTCTGTAATGCCTCTGCAGGCTGCACACTCATTGCACGGTTCAGTGACAGGTGCCTTCTCACAGTTAACAGCCTTTGCAAGAATTTTTGCTGCACTTGTTTTACCGGTTCCGCGGGGGCCGGAAAACAAATAGGCGTGTGATATCTTCTCCTGAAGCAGGGCGTTTTGCAAAGTCTTTGTCACATGTTCCTGCCCGACAACATCGATAAACTGCTGCGGACGCCAAACACGATATAAAGCTTGATAACTCACTGACACGCCCCCTTCCTATGTATAGTCCTTCATCTATTATAACGTATCTAAATTCCTTTTTACAAAACCTAGAGCAAATAATTAAAACAAAAAACCCACCCCGCTAAAGGATGAGTTTTAATTACAATATAAACTGCCGTGCACCTTCCGTCGACTGACGCCCATAGGCGTTACTTAAGCAGTTAGCTCGGCCCAGGCAACCCTGCGGCACATGGGAGCTTCCACTTAATGCTGCTTCCTTCCGGACCTGACATGATTCATGGATTCCCATTGCGCAGGACCCGGGCGTCAACACCACTTACTTAAGGCAGGCCCTACAGGACATCAGCCTCGGGAAGGGATTCAGCCTCGCTAGAGCGGATTGCGAGTACAGGGCACCGCTACCTCCCCGCCTAGCACGGCAAAGTTGATACCATATTTAGTTGCGTCTTTGTCCGACGCATTTATAAGTATACTAACATTTAGGTGAAAAAGCAATGCCTAACCATTGTCAATTCCTGTATCAAGTTCCATCTGCAGCAATTGCCTTCTTTTTTTCTCTTCTTTCTTGCGCTTTCGCAACCCTCTGAAAAAGCTCGAAAGCATCTCGCCGCATTCTTCTTCCAGCACCCCTGGCACAACTTCACTCTGGTGATTGAACCGCTCATCCTGCAATAGATTCATAAGCGTCCCGGCACATCCGCCCTTTGGATCCTTAGCCCCATACACTACCTTTTTAATACGCGATAAGATGATGGACCCCGAACACATCGGACAAGGCTCCAAGGTAACATAAAGAATGGCATTCTCCAGCCTCCAGGTTCCGAGTTTTTTACATGCCTGATCAATGGCAAGCAATTCCGCATGCGCAATCGCAGTCTGATTCACTTCTCTCAAATTATGTGCCCGGGCAATAATTTCCCCGTCCAGGACAATGACTGCGCCAATCGGAACTTCTTCCAGCCCCTCCGCCAGCTTTGCTTCTTTAATGGCCTCCCGCATATACAGTTCATCTTCAGTGAATGATGCTTGTATCAATTATCTTCATTCCTTCTCTTAACATCTGTGTAAAAGCCGCCCCTCTTACGAAAAATAAGCTTAAAGGAGCGATACTATGAAAAATCCGCAAGCCTATAAACCGGCTCTTATCATTATTGACATGATTAACGACTTTAATTTTGACCATGGAAAGATACTTGCTGAAAAAGCATTGTATATCGCAAAACCCATCAATGAGTTCAAGACTGCTTTTTATGAGCAGGATCTCCCGGTCATTTATGTGAATGATCATTATAATCTCTGGCAGGCTGATCTGGATACAATTATGGATCATTGCCGCAATCCTGTGAGCGCGCCTATCCTTCGTGAGATGCACCCGTCACTGGATGATTATTTTTTAATAAAGCCAAAGCATTCAGTCTTTTATGGCACTGCCTTAAATACCCTTTTGCACCAGCTCGGCGTCAACATGCTTGTCATGACGGGAATCGCCGGCAATATCTGTGTCCTTTTTTCGGCCAATGATGCCTATATGAGAGAATATCATTTACATATACCACATGACTGCACCGTTTCTAATGATGACCACGATAATGAAAATTCCTTAAAGATGATGGAAAACGTATTAAAGGCCAATATATCTTCCTTCTCTGAAAACAATTATAACATTTCTTCTATGTTTCCTTCATAAAATGGCAGTAGTGTTCTAAGACGCGTTTTTCAGGGAGGGAGATAGATTGCAGATTCATGTGATCCAGCAAAACCAGTCCTTGTTCGGCATAGCCCAGGCATACGGAACGACGGTTGAAGATCTGATTGAGGCAAATGAAATTCCCAATCCAAATAGTCTGGTGATCGGCCAGACGCTTGTTATTCCGATAATAGGAAGCTTTTATTGGGTTCAGCCTGGTGACAGCCTTTACTCAATTTCAAGAAGGTTCGGCATTTCTTATCAGCAGCTCGCATCTGTCAATGGCATTTCGGTGAACCAGCCGCTGCAGGTGGGGTTCCGCCTTTATATCCCGCCACGCCCGAAAACGAGTGCAGAGTTCAATGCCTATGTGGAGCCAAGAGGCGATACAGTCGCCCCTGAACTGGTAGAAAGCGCAAGAGAGGCTGCGCCTTATTTGACCTATCTGGCCCCATTCAGTTTTCAGGCCCTTCGGGATGGTTCTTTGAAGGAGCCGCTCCTGAATGATTTCCCGGCCATTGCGAGAGCCAATAATAATGTATTGATGATGGTTATTACCAATCAGGAAAACGATCAGTTCAGTGATGAACTCGGCAGAATATTGTTAAATGATATGCCGATTCAGAATAAGTTCCTGGATAACATTACTGCCACAGCAAAAAAATATGGCTTCAGAGATATACATTTTGACTTTGAGTTTTTGCGCCCGGCTGACCGGGAAGCCTATAATAATTTTCTCAGAAAAGCAAAGGCAAGATTCGGGCAGGAAGGCTGGCTGATTTCTACAGCCTTGGCGCCAAAAACAAGTGCAGAACAGCAAGGCCTCTGGTATGAAGCCCATGATTATAAAGCCCATGGGGAGATTGTTGATTTTGTCGTGATTATGACCTATGAATGGGGCTACAGCGGAGGCCCTGCAATGGCTGTTTCACCGATCGGACCAGTGCGGCAGGTTTTGGAATATGCGATCAGCGAAATGCCTTCTTCTAAAATCATGATGGGCCAGAACTTGTATGGCTATGACTGGACGCTTCCTTTTGTCCAGGGCACCACCGCAAAAGCAGTCAGTCCACAGCAGGCCATACAAATCGCAGCGGAAAATAATGTGGCCATCCAATATGATTACCAGGCACAGGCTCCATTTTTTAACTACACTGCACCTGACGGGAAAAGACATGAGGTTTGGTTTGAGGATGCGCGCTCCATCCAGGCCAAATTCGATTTAATCAAAGAATTGAAGCTGCGGGGAATGAGCTACTGGAAACTCGGTCTTTCTTTCCCGCAAAATTGGCTCTTGATTACGGAAAACTTCAATGTTACAAAAAGAGCGTAATTTCTCAGCAGCTGCCTCTCAGGCGGCTTTTTTTTATTATTCAGATTTTATATGCTTATTTTCATATTTCCAGCTTGAATTCCATATCCCTTCCACTCTATACTGTGTTAAAATAAGCTTTGTGTCGTTTTGGAACGTACCTATAAACGGTTTCTATAGATAAATAAGCAATGCAGGAGGACGATCAATATGGGGGGAATACCTTTTATTACAGTAGAGGGGCCGATTGGCGTTGGGAAAACATCTCTCGCTAAAGCGATTTCTGAGAAATTTCAGTACGCACTGCTAAAAGAAATTGTTGATGAAAATCCCTTTTTGGGTAAATTCTATGAAAACATTGAAGAATGGAGCTTCCAGACTGAAATGTTTTTCCTCTGCAACCGCTACAAACAGCTGGTTGATATCAACAATCACTACTTAGCTCAAAATAAGCCTGTTGTGGCTGATTATCATATTTTCAAGAATCTGATTTTTGCCCAGCGCACTTTAAATCAGAATGAATATCAGAAATATTTGAAGATCTATGACATACTGACAGGTGATATGCCAAAGCCAAATGTCATTATCTATCTCAATGCAAGCCTTGAAACATTGCTCGACCGAATCGAGCTGAGGGGCCGTGAAATTGAAAAGAATATCAGTCCACTATATCTCGAGCAATTATCCCTTGATTATGAAACGGCTATGAATGAGTTCGAAAGGCAGCATCCGGATATTCCAGTGATCCGCTTCAATGGAGATCAGCTGGATTTTGTGAAAAACGAAGCAGACCTAATGCATATATTCGATACATTGTCGACATCATTGAAAAAGAGGAGCATACACATATGAATCTAAGGCAGAAATACGAAATCCCTTCAAACGCCGTGATTACGATTGCCGGAACCGTCGGAGTCGGAAAATCAACGATGACCAATGCGCTTGCAGACGCACTGGGGTTCCGAACCTCTTTCGAAAAGGTTGATACGAACCCTTACCTGGATAAATTCTACGCAGATTTCAACCGCTGGAGCTTCCACCTGCAGGTTTACTTCCTGGCAGAACGGTTCAAGGACCAGAAGCGCATCTTCGAATATGGCGGGGGCTTTGTTCAGGACCGATCCATTTATGAAGACACCGGCATATTTGCGAAAATGCATTATGAAAAAGGCACCATGTCAAAGGTAGATTACGAAACTTACACCAGCTTATTTGATGCGATGGTGATGACACCATACTTCCCGCACCCTGATCTGCTTATTTATCTTGAAGGATCGCTTGATGACATTCTTTCCCGCATCCAGGAGCGCGGCCGTCCGATGGAGCAGCAGACGCCTATTTCCTACTGGGAAGAGATGCACCAGCGCTACGAAAACTGGATCAACAGCTTTAACGCATGCCCGGTCCTGCGCCTGAATATCAATGACTATGACATCATTCAGAACGAGCAATCCATTGAGCCGATTGTCGAACGCATTTCATACTTCTTAAGACAAACTCAATTATTAAAAAAATAACCGCCATTATTGAACTGCACCGAAATTGTTAGACACAAAACTAACAATGGAGGTGCAGTTTTTAATTTGGCTAAATTTACATTTAAGGATAAGTTATGGGCAGTGAAGGAATATGAAAAGGGAACATTATCTTTCCGAGATATTGGGAAACAGCTGGGTACTGGTCATAAAACAATACAGAAATGGTTCCATTTATATCAGTCACATGGAGAAGATTCCTTAAGAAAAAGTTATACAAACTACACGGCTGCGTTTAAAATGGAGGTACTCAAATATATGGACGATCATTGGGTATCTGTGAATGAAACAGCGGCGAAGTTTAAAATTCCCGATCCCTCCACCATCCTTGCCTGGAGGAGAGCTGTCGAAACAGAAGGAATGGAAGCCCTATTACCAAAGAAAAAGTGGCGACCTCCCATGACAAAAGATAGAAAAAAGAATAAGCCAGTCAATCAAAGCCATGAATCCCTAATAGAAGAAGTCGAACGCTTGAGAATAACTTTTTTGGCATACTTAAGACAGAACTTCTCTATCTGCAGGAATTCGAAAGTATTGAACATTTTATTCAGGAATTGCACGAATATATTTTTTACTACAACAATGTACGCATGAAGAAAAAATTAAAAGACCTGAATCCAGTAGAATACCGGATTCAGGTCCAACAAATAGCCTAAAATATTTGTCTAACTTTTTTGGTTCAATTCATTATCGGCAGTTTTTTGCTGTTCTTTTAGTTAACGGCTCGGAATACTCAGCAGAAATGAGGATCGCTGACGAAATTCTTCCCGCGGTCCTTCAAAAAGTAGTATTATCGTCCACATTCACACATATATCGGTCAGATTCCCTTTATATCGGTCACTTTCACAGGGTATCGGTCAAAGCACTAATTTATCGGTCAATTTTTCAAAATATCGGCTACTTCGCGGAGGATTAACTTAACACTCCCCACATAGAGAAAAAAATATATATACAAAAAAACCGCTGCGGTTATCAGCGGTTTTATGTATCTCCAATATTTATGCGCGTGTTAGATGTCAATTAAAATGGAGGAGGAAAGGGGATTCGAACCCCTGCGCGGTTTGACCCGCCTGTCGGTTTTCAAGACCGATCCCTTCAGCCGGACTTGGGTATTCCTCCGCATCGACAAGAAATACTATATCATTTCTAAATAAGTATGTCAACATTATTTTCATAAAAAAAGAGCGGATCAAAATCCGCTCTTCAATTAAGGCTTAATAACTTCGCGATTACCCATATAAGGACGCAATACTTCGGGAATGATGACACTTCCGTCAGCCTGCTGGTAATTTTCTAGAATAGCTGCCACCGTGCGGCCAATCGCAAGGCCAGATCCATTCAGTGTGTGCACATGCTCCGGCTTGCCTTTTGCCTCGCGGCGGAAGCGGATATTTGCACGTCTTGCCTGGAATCCTTCAAAATTACTGCAAGAAGAAATTTCTCTATACGTGTTATAGCTTGGAATCCAAACTTCAATATCGTATTTCTTCGCAGCTGTGAATCCAAGATCGCCCGTACACATGCTCATCACACGGTATGGAAGGCCGAGCATCTGAAGGACTTTTTCCGCATGGCCGGTCAGCTTTTCAAGCTCGTCATAAGACTCCTCAGGCTTAACAAACTTCACAAGTTCTACCTTGTTAAATTGATGCTGGCGGATCAGCCCGCGTGTGTCACGGCCGGCAGAACCTGCTTCAGAACGGAAGCAGGCACTGAATGCCGCATAGTTAATCGGAAGCTCATCTGCATTCAGAATTTCTTCCCTGTGCATATTGGTGACAGGCACCTCGGCAGTTGGGATCAGGAAGTAATCCTCGCTTTCAATCAGGAAAGCATCTTCTTCAAATTTCGGAAGCTGTCCTGTTCCTGTCATGCTTGCACGGTTAACCATGTACGGAGGAAGAACCTCCTTATAGCCATGCTCATCTGTGTGCAAATCCAGCATGAAGTTGAATAGCGCACGCTCAAGGCGAGCTCCAAGACCTTTGTAGAATACAAAGCGGCTGCCTGTTACTTTGCTGGCACGTTCGAAATCAAGCAGGTCAAGATCTGTTGCTACATCCCAGTGCGGCTTTGGTTCGAAATCAAATTCACGGACTTCCCCCCATTTGCGGATTTCCACATTATCGTCTTCTGTTTCACCGACAGGCACGCTTTCATGCGGAATGTTCGGGATGCTCAGCAGCAATTGATCCAATTCTTCCTCGACCGTGCGGAGCTCCTCATCCAATGCTTTAATTTTATCGCCGACTTCTCTCATTTCCGTGATTAAATGGTCTGCATCCTGCTTTTCCCGCTTTAAGGCTGCAACCTGCTGGGATACTTCATTTCTTTTGCTCTTCAGCTGCTCTGCTTCTACAATCAGCTCACGTCTTTTTACATCCAGATCTTCGAATTTTCCAAGATCGGTTAAATCTTCGCCTCGATGCTGAAGCTTGTTTTTCACTTCTTCAAAATTGGCTCTTAAAAACTTAATGTCCAGCATTTTTAGTACCTCCTACAAAATAGTTTAAAACACAAAAAACTCCCGTCCCCAAAAAAGGGACGAGAGTTACCCGCGTTGCCACCCTAGTTGAAAGCATAAGCTTTCCACCTTAAATCCATAACGGTTTTAACCGAAAGCATTTACTTTTCCCGATTAGTACCGGGTGTTCCATGCTTTGCTCGAGGATGGATTCACAGGGTTTATTCACCGGTTTCCACCAGCCACCGGCTCTCTTTTAGAACAAAGTTCCTGTTACTAGTTCCTCTCATTGCTTTTCAGCTATAAGAATTTTGTAATTCATAATGTACTACAATTATGTTCCTTTTGCAACCAAAATATTCAAATTGCTAATTGCTTGGACTCTTTGATCATTTCAACGAAATACCCTGTCAGGCGATGGTCATCCGTCAGTTCCGGATGGAAGGAGCATCCAAGGAATCTGCCTTCACGTGCCGCCACAATCCGTCCATTGTGCTTGGCCAGAATTTCAACATTCTCGCCGGCCTCCACAATATGCGGCGCTCGAATGAAGACAGCTGCAAAATCTTCTGCCACTCCAGCGATATCAAGATCCGCCTCGAAGCTTTCGCGCTGGCGACCAAATGAATTTCTTTCCACCTGGACGTCCATCACACCGATATGCGGCTCATCATAGCCAATGATATTAGTTGCAAGAAGAATTAAGCCTGCACATGTACCGAACATCGGCTTTCCTGATTGGGCAAACTCCTTAAGGCTGTCCATAAAATCATATTTATCAATCAAGCGTCTCATGGTCGTGCTTTCGCCGCCAGGCAAAATAAGCCCGTCCACCTCATCAAGCTGCTCTTTGCGTTTGATGACTACAGCTTCGGCGCCGCATGCTTCTACAGAGATAACATGCTCCCTTACCGCACCCTGAAGCCCTAATACTCCAACCTTTATCATGTTCAATTCTCCTTACCAGCCGCGCTCCTGCATACGTGCTTCAGGAGCCAATGAAGAAATTTCAATTCCCTTCATTGGTGTGCCTAGTTCTTTTGAAAGTTCAGCAATCAATTTGTAGTCCTGGTAATGTGTAGTTGCTTCCACAATGGCACGCGCAAATTTCGCAGGGTTTTCAGATTTGAAGATGCCTGATCCTACGAACACCCCATCAGCACCAAGCTCCATCATTAGAGCTGCATCTGCAGGTGTTGCAACGCCTCCTGCTGCGAAGTTTACGACTGGAAGGCGTCCAAGGCTCTTGATTTCCAAAAGAAGCTCATATGGCGCTCCCAGAAGCTTAGCTTCCGTCATTAATTCATCTTCGTTCATGCCGACAACCTTGCGCACCTGTGCATTCACCTTGCGGATATGGCGGACAGCTTCAACGATGTTTCCAGTTCCAGGCTCACCTTTTGTGCGAAGCATGGAAGCACCTTCACCAATACGGCGTGCTGCTTCGCCTAAATCACGGCATCCGCAAACGAACGGAACTGTGTAATCTCTTTTGTTAAGGTGGTATTCTTCATCAGCAGGAGTTAAAACTTCGCTCTCATCTATGTAATCGACACCCATCGCTTCAAGCAAACGAGCTTCTACAATATGGCCGATACGCGCTTTTGCCATTACCGGGATTGAAACTGCACCCATTACTTCTTCCATAATACGAGGATCTGCCATGCGTGCCACACCGCCTGCTGCACGGATATCAGAAGGAACGCGCTCAAGTGCCATAACTGCTACTGCACCAGCTTCTTCTGCGATTTTTGCCTGCTCTGCGTTAACAACGTCCATAATAACGCCGCCTTTTTGCATTTCTGCCATTCCCCGTTTAACACGATCTGTACCTGTCTTCATGTTTATCCCCCTTCGTAAATACCATCTGCTTTGGATGGGTTAAATATTATGATAAAAATAATTTTTCAAAAAAAGGAAAATAGATTATTTTACTCGGAATTTTCCCTATTGAAAATATGCAATGAAAAAGGGCTCCTGTCAAGACAGGAAAGCCCTTTTTCTTAAAACCAACCTTTTACAGTTGAGGAAACACTTCCCCAGACATCTCCAAAGAAACCGCCGATACTGCGCATAGTCAGCACGAACCAGTTTGCTTTTTCAACACTTTCAGCGGCTACAACATCCACTTGGATATTGCCTTTTCCTTTATCAGACAGGAACTCAAGCTTTCCGTCTTCTTTGGACTCGATGGTCAAGTAGCCGATTTTTTCTCCTTTTTTAATAGGAGCGGTCAATTCGCCATTTTCATTTAATTTCTTTTTATCCAGAACAAGAACGGGCTTAAAGTTTTCCTTTTCCCCGTTTCTCACTACCATTTCGATTGCCTCTTTAGAAGAAATCTTGACTTGATCTTCTTTCCCTTTTGTAACAGGCACTGTTTTCTGGCCTTTCACCTGATAATTGGCAGGAACGATTTCTTCTTTCGTGAAGTTGCTGAAACCAAAGTCGAACATTTTCTTTGTTTCATCGAATCTGGATTTATAGGTAGCCTGGCCATTCGCGCCTTTCGCGTTCATGACAACACTGATATAGCGGTTGCCGTCTCTCATGGCAGTACCTGTGAAGCAGTACCCGGCAAAGTCAGTAGTTCCCGTTTTAAGGCCATCAGCACCTTCATAGCCATATACTAGTTCCGGAAGCATCCAGTTCCAGTTTTCCATTTTAATTTCATCATCTGTACCCTCTCTGAACGTCTTTCTAGGGGTACTTGCTGTTTCCAACACTTCAGGGAATCGGTTTATCAATTCTTTGGCCAGCATGGCTGTATCTCTTGCTGACATCACGTTTTCATCTTCAGGACCGCCTGCAGGAGGAGATCCCTTTAAATCCCGGTTGTTCAAACCGCTGGAATTCACAAACTTATATTCTTTTAATCCAAGCTCTGCAGCTTTCTCGTTCATCATTTTAACAAAGTTAGTTTCTGAACCGGCAATCGTTTCTGCAATCGCGATCGTTGCTCCATTCGCAGAGTAGATAGCCATTGCTTCATACAATTCACGGATATTGTATTTGCCGTCTCTTCTTAATGGGACATTTGATAGATTGCGATCCTGCGAAACTTTCCATACGTACTCACTTACTGCATATTCCTGGTCCCACTTTACTTTGCCCTCTTCAATGGCTTCAAGAAGCAGGTATTCTGTCATCATTTTTGTCATACTGGCAATGCCCAGTACTTTATCCGCATTTTTTTGATATAAAATTTTTCCGGTCTCTGCATCTACTAAAATAGCAGCATCTGCATTGATATTTAAGATATCTTCTGCATGAGCTTTATTTATACCAGGTAAAAGACCTAATATCATGACCAAGGCAAGGAATCCAGCGATAGACTTACGGTACAATGTTTTCTTCAATTTTACTGCCCTCCAACGTTTTAATACACTTTTGTTATTTTATCATAACTCTGATGCAAAGAATAGATAGAGTAATTACCTATTCCTGCCTCTCTAATGGCTTGATTGGCCCACTGGTATACATTAGTATTTTCCTAGGCTGATTCCCGTGTATTTAGTGATTTCTTCTGCAGGATGCTTAAAACAGCCATCATCCTTATCAGAGACGAAAAAAAAGCAGAAAAGGTTTCCCTCTCCTGCTTTGTATAGATTATAGTGAGTAGTTTGGCGCCTCTTTTGTAATCTGCACATCATGCGGATGGCTTTCTCTTAGGCCCGCACCAGTCATTTTAATGAATTGGGCATTTTCGCGAAGCTCGTGAAGATCTTTTGTTCCGCAATAGCCCATTCCAGAACGGATACCGCCGATAAGCTGATAAATGGTATCAGCTAAAGGCCCTTTATAAGCAATGCGCCCTTCGATTCCCTCTGGAACAAACTTTTTATTATCTTCCTGGAAGTAACGGTCTTTAGAGCCCTTTTCCATGGCTGCAACAGAACCCATTCCTCTGTATACCTTGAAGCGGCGTCCCTGGAAAATTTCCGTTTCGCCAGGGCTTTCAGAAACACCGGCCAGAAGGCTTCCAAGCATAACGGCATGTCCGCCTGCTGCCAATGCTTTCACGATATCGCCTGAATATTTAATTCCGCCATCAGCAATGATTGATTTGCCATGCTTGCGTGCTTCAGTAGCACAATCATATACCGCTGTGATCTGAGGTACCCCTACGCCTGCGACAACACGTGTTGTACAAATCGAGCCAGGCCCGATTCCCACTTTTACGATATCAGCACCCGCTTCAATCAAATCCTTTGTCGCTTCGGCTGTTGCAACGTTACCGGCAATAATGGCCAGATCCGGATAAGTGTTTCTGATCTCGCGTACAGTATCAAGCACGCCTTTTGAATGTCCATGTGCTGTATCCACTACGATGACATCCACATGCGATTTAACAAGCATTTCAACACGCTTCATCGTGTCGCCGGTTACGCCGACCGCTGCACCTGCCAGCAGGCGTCCGCGCTCATCTTTTGCCGAGTTAGGAAACTCAATAACTTTTTCAATATCTTTAATAGTGATTAAACCTTTTAAAACACCTTCATCATCCACTAGCGGCAATTTTTCAATTTTATGCTGCTGAAGAATTTTTTCTGCTTCATCCAATGTAGTTCCAACTGGAGCTGTTACAAGGTTTTCTTTTGTCATCACATCGGAGATTTTTATCGAATAGTCCTGAATGAATCGGAGGTCACGGTTAGTCAAAATGCCAACAAGCTTCTGTTCCTCAGTATTATTGACGATTGGCACACCGGAAATCCGGTACTTGCCCATTAAATGCTCCGCGTCGAATACCTGCTGTTCTGGAGTTAGGAAGAATGGGTCAGTAATAACGCCGCTTTCAGAACGCTTTACTTTATCCACCTGATCAGCCTGCTGTTCAATAGACATATTTTTATGGATAATTCCCAAACCGCCCTGGCGCGCCATAGCGATCGCCATTTCAGCTTCAGTGACCGTATCCATACCGGCACTGATTACTGGAATGTTGAGTGCAATCTTTTCAGTCAAATTTACTTTGAGGCTGACATCACGAGGAAGCACCTCTGATTTCGATGGAACCAGTAAAACATCATCAAAAGTTAAACCTTCTTTTGCAAACTTAGTTTCCCACATCTTTTTTGACCTCCTGGACTCGAAAATATTATTAGTAGGTTATCAATTGGACAAAATACTGTCAAGAACGGATTGATATGTTGGATTTTTCAAAAGATTCGGAGGTTTCACTTTGATACATTCATTTGACATTAAAAACTCCTTTTTATACTTCTTTTCTGCGAACACGTCACAGGAATTTTTAAAGAAATGCTACCAAAAGCAAAACCTGGATCAGGCTGAACAAAAGAGCTATGAAAACAGTTACCCTTTTATATACTATCTAGAACACGGGCAAGTATACTACGAGCAGGCAGAGAAGGCACCATTGGTTATCAAGCCGATTCTCTTTTTTTATGGACTTGTTCACCTTGTGAAGGCCTGCATACTGACTGTTGATCCTAATTATCCGGAGACTACTTCTGTTTTGGCACACGGGGTATCTACCCGGAAAAGAAAAAAGCAGCAATATAATTTTTTTCAGGATGAAGTAAAATTTCAAAAAAGCGGGCTTTTCCCTTATATGGGAGAAAAATTGTTCCACATGAAACATTTGGAAGGCGAAAAAACAACGATGGGAGAGTTATTTGGTCAAATTCCCGAGCTTAATTATTTGTACAGCCAGACAGAGGGCCGAACTACTTTTCTCGAAGCAGAGCTGGAAAAGGATAAATTCATTTTGCCAAGTATGATCCTTGATCGCTTTCATATGACTGAGTCCCGCTTTGTTGAATATCTGCAGGCAAAATCAGACTTTAATATATGCTTTCAGGAGTCAGCTGATTCAGAACTAAAATTTTCTGTAAAAAAATTGAATACATATAATTATAAGCCCTTAAGATATAGTCCTGATGCCGGAAAGTTTTTCTTTCCGCTTGCTAAAGACGGCCTGATTGATTTTCC
Source organism: Bacillus sp. NTK034 (assembly GCF_017303275.1). Classification (GTDB taxonomy): domain Bacteria; phylum Bacillota; class Bacilli; order Bacillales; family Cytobacillaceae; genus Cytobacillus. Next base: position 16,613 of record NZ_JAFKOJ010000022.1, read on the forward strand.
TGAACTTCTTATTCATTTCCTGCTGCTGTATAACTTAAGCATGATTGCCCGATATGAAACAGAATGGTGGAGCGAACTCATCAAAATGATGCCGAATAAAGACTATCCTTTTATTCAAACATTTCTTCAGATAACATCTGCAAAGGGGCCATATCTGATTTATCAGTATTTGGCTGATAAGAAATTTTAAGCATTTACGTTGTGTGTTTACCTTAGTCTTTGCTGGGCATTACAGAGGGATCAGAGTGTAATGGTGTTTGCTAACAGACCGGGGATTTATCTGAAGCATTCCGTGGTGCTAATCTAGCATGTATTGAATTTATCTAGCTAGAAAGTGATTTTATGTAACAGGTTTTTGATTTTATCTAGCAGGAATTCAATTTTATCTCGCATATATTGAAGTTTATCACACCTTTGGCACAATCCATCTTTGGTGAGAACGGATTTGACTTATAAAAATGCAATACGAAGTGGCGCATATCATTCAATTCTGGCACATATAAGAGTGAATGGGACGCAATAAGATATTAGGTACCGTAACTCATCCAAGCACACAAAAAAGAGCACCCATCAGGTGCTCTTTCATATGCCCGGCAGCGTCCTACTCTCACAGGGGGACAGCCCCCAAC
>NZ_JAFKOJ010000023.1 GCF_017303275.1 Bacillus sp. NTK034
CCCATTTTCTTTCTTAAATCCAGCAGCAAGTTCAGTATTCCGGCTCTAACAGATACATCAAGCATGGATGTAGGTTCATCTGCAGCAATAAAAGATGGTTTTAAAATAATTGCTCTGGCAATGGCAATTCTCTGTCTTTGCCCGCCGCTTAATTGATGTGGGAATCGATGGATAAAGTCCTGGGCTGGTCGTAGCTCAATAGCTTCTATGGCCTCAATCACCTTTTGATACTTTTCTTCGTAAGTCAAACCCTTTTCATGAGCATTAATCGGTTCCATTAATATGTCAAGAATTTTCATACCGGGATTTAACGTATCGTAGGGGTCTTGAAAAATCATCTGCATTTTTTTTCTGATTTTATTTGTCTCTGATTCTTTTAGATTACAAAGATTAACTCCTTCAAAAGTTATTTCTCCTTTGGTTTCTTTCATAAGGCGCATAATCATTCTGGCAGTTGACGTTTTGCCGCAGCCGCTTTCACCAATGATTCCCAAGATTTCACCTTTGTTTACTTCGAAATTGATATTATTAACTGCATATACCTCCGTTTTTCTTCTTTTTAAAAAAGTGCCCGACTTTTTAATGAAGGTTTTTTTCAAATTGCTCACTTTTAAAAGGGTGCTTTTATCCATGGTTTTCTTCCTCCTCTAAAAAGCAGGCTGTGTAATGTCCTTTCTTGATTTCTCTAAATTCCGGAGTTTCCTGCCGGCATTTGTCAAAGGCATGGGGGCACCTGGTATGAAAACGGCAGGAATTAGGGAAATTCACCAAATTTGGTACACTTCCTGGTATAGATACCACTTCCTTTTCCGGATTGCCTAAATCAGGCGAAGCGTTTAAAAGTGCTTGTGAGTATGGGTGTCTGGCATTTTTCAATAGGTCTTCCGTGGATGCCCATTCTACGATGTTGCCTGCATACATAATGGCTATTTTATCGCATATAGCAGTAACCATCGGCAAATCATGAGAGATCAGTATTACAGATAATTCCATTTTCTTTTGAAGGCTTTTGATTAAGGCAATTACCTGCGCTTGAGTTAAAACATCCAATCCTGTTGTGGATTCATCAGATATAACCAATTTTGGATTACAGGCCAATGCCATAGCAATGGCGACTCTCTGTTTCATTCCTCCGCTGAATTCATGCGGATAGCTCCTCCACCTCTCCCCATCAATACCGACCAACTCGAGAAGGGTCTTAGTGCGCTGAAGAGCTTCCCGTTTGCTTACATTCTCGTGCAGTAAAATGGATTCCATTATTTGATCTCCTATAGTAAATATAGGATTCAACGCGTTCATTGCACTTTGGGGAATAACAGAAATCTCTTTCCATCTCAAGTATGAAAGTTCTTTTTCAGAGGCCTTTATGAGATCTCTTCCATTTAAAAGGACACGACCCGAAACCACTTTTCCAGGATATTCTATTAACCTTAAAATGGACTGAGCAACTGTTGTTTTCCCGCATCCGGACTCACCTATTAAACCTAGCATTTCTCCTTTATTGAGTGAAAAAGAAACATTCTCTACTGCCTTTGCTATCCCTTTATCCGTTTTAAAGTAGGTAGAAAGGTTTTCAACTGACAACACGTTGTTCATAACTAACGCTCCTTTCTTAATCGGGGATTCAGGATCTCTTCAAGTGAGTAGCCTGTAAAGGCGAACCCTATAACCAGTGTTGTGATTAATAATCCTGGAGGCAGAACCCACCAAATCCACGCATCAGTTAAAAAAGCTCCTCTGGCCTGAGCATAATATAAAATGGTCCCCCAACTCTTTGTAAATGGATCTCCTAGCCCTAAGAAGCTTAAGGATGCTTCGATTAAAATTGAATGGCTTGCGGCTAAAACAAATTGGGAGAGTGCTATTGGAATAACCCCTGGCAGAATATGACGGGCTAAGATGACTTTAATGTTTGTGCCGATTGACTTTGCAGCCTCTACATACCCTTTAGTTTTTAAAGTTAGAACCTGAGATCTTATTACCCTTGCTGGACTCGCCCATGAAATTAGGCTAATAACCAGTACAATGTTCCAAAAACTAGGGCCAATAAAAGCGGCCAGTAATATCATTAAAGGAAGAAAAGGAATAACAAGTACTAAGTCTACCAATCTCATTAAAAATGCATCTACTTTACCGCCGTAGTAACCTGAAACTATTCCTACAAGGCAGCCAAGGAGAATGGAAATAAAGGCTGCAATGACACCAATTAATAATGAAATCCTCGTGCCATATAAAAGTTCGCTTAAGATATCTTGTCCGACATCATTCGTTCCCAGCAAAAATTGGCTATTAGGCTTCGTAAAAGGAGCTCCAACTCGATCTGTTGGATCAAATGGAGCAAGGATAGGCGCTAAAATCGCAATTAGCAAAAAAATCACTAAAAGGATTAAGCCAAACAAGCCAATATTATTAGATGTGAGCACTTGCCAATATTTCTTCCATCTTGAATTAACCATTGCGGCTTCCCACCTTTGGATCAAGTAAAGGATAAATTAAATCTGCTAGAAAGTTAGCAATGACTACACTGAAAGTAATAATCAGGAATGTAGCTTGGATAAGCGGGTAATCTCTGCTTAATACCGATTCAAACATAAGGCGCCCTACACCCGGATATGCAAAAACGGTTTCGATAACAGTGGCACCGCCCAAGGTAAACCCTAAGCTAAGCATAAATACAGTAGCCACAGGAAGTAGCGCATTTCTCATGGCATGTTTATACTTTATTACCTTTTCTTTTACTCCCTTTGCTTTGGCCATCATAATATAATCTTCTCCTAGGACGTTAAGCATTGAATACCGCATGATCATAAAAGTGCTTGTAACAGAAATTAGGATAAGGGTAGCCAATGGGAGAATAAGATGCTTACCGATATCAATCAACCGGTCCATTCCCGTATAGTTTGACCACGCGCTTTCTGCTCCAAAAACGGGCAGCCATCCTAATTGTGCGGAAAAAATTGATACAAGTATCATGCCAACCCAAAAAGAAGGCATTGCACTTAAAAACATAAAGACAGTTAGAAGGTTAGCATCTGTTCTGGTGCCCCTGCGCCATGCGGAAATTGCTCCAAACATGACTCCGATAACGGTTGAAAGTACCAACCCTAGACCTGTAAGTAGCATTGTCCATGGGAGCCTCTCCATCAAAAGTTCTGAGATAGGTCGCTTTTGCTGATAGGAATATCCAAAGTCACCAGTGAAAATATTCTTTATATACGCTCCATATTGTTCGAAGATTGAATCATTAAGGCCATACTTGTCTAAAATAGCATCTTTTTCAGCACTGGACATAAAGCCTACATCTTCGCCTGCTAAAAAAACCAATGGATTTCCAGGCATAAGACGGGGTAATAGAAAATTTAGCGTCAACATTAGGAAAATGACAATGAAATATTGTAAAAGTTTTCCTGCAATAAATTTACCCAACACTTTCACCTCCAAATATGTAAATAATATTTTTAAATAGAGTTCCCGTAAAAGAAATTGCTTTTACGGGAAGTTATTTCAATTAAAAATCAAAATCATCATTGCCTTTATCTTTTTTCTTTCTTCTTAATAGAATAAAGCCAATGACAGCCACAAGAAGTATTAATCCAAATACGATTAATGAAGAGGTATTCCCATCATTATTTGAACTGGTATTTGCTGTTTTGCTATCTGTTGATACAGCTGCTGTGTCGCTACTAGCTTTCTCATTATCAGGCAAATCGGATTTTTCGGTCGAAACAAAGGATAGCTTGTTGATAATTCCCTTGCCCACCTGGAAGACATACTGATCATATTTTTCAGGATTAAACGCACCAACAATCTCTTGGTAATAAAGAGGAATAATCGGAGCATCCTTTGCTACAAAAGCTTGTATTTCCTTTATTAAACTTAGACGTTCATTTTCATCGTATGTCTGTTTAAGTTTTTCCCCCAATTGGTCAAATTCAGGGTTCTTGTACCCCCCGATATTGACAGATCCAATAGCTGGATCGGAATGAAATAAATCATTTATTCGATCTGGAAATAGCTGCATGGTGTTAGACCAGCTCCAGACGCCAATGTCATAATCTCTGCCTTTGCTGACATCAAAATCAGGCCACATTAATGAGTCTACTGTAGTTGAATCCATTGCTTTTACAGCATTTTTAATTCCTACTTCATTTAATGCTTCAGAAATTAATTCGGCAGTTCTGATTCTAATGGGGTTTCCTGAATAAACCAAAGTGGTTAAGTCAATTTTGTTCCCTTTTTGATCTTCTCTAAATCCATCACCGTCTTTATCAATAAAACCAGCTTCTTCCAGGATTAGTTTGGCTTTTTCTTTATCAAAAACCGGCTTTAATTCCGAATTAAAATAGGAAGACGAAGGATGAATAAATCCAGGGCTCCCTACTTCTGCGTAGCCTAGCAGCACCGTATTTACTAAATTTTCTTTATCAATGGCATAATCAATAGCTTGACGAAATGCGGTTTCCGTCATAGGGTATTTCTCTGCATTAATTTGAAACAGGCTTGTACTGTATCCTGGCCCCCTTACAACTTTCAAAGCAGGGTTGGAACTAAATTGTTCTACAAGTTCAGGAGATATACTTGACGAAATTACATCCAGCTCGCCAGCCTGAAGGGCATTATACATTGCAGTTGTATCTTCAATGATCGGGAATATTAATTCATTGATTGGCGGAGCACCTTTGAAATAATCGTCGTTTGATTTCATTTTGTAGTATTGGCCAGATTTGTGTTCTTCCAGAATATAAGGTCCGCTTCCAAGTGCATTGGTTTCATCATCAGGAGTACTTACTTCAGACCAGATATGTTGAGGCAGTATTGGCAAATCAGCAAGAGGCTGAATCATGAAGTTGGGGTCAGCCTGCGATAAATTTAATGTTATACCAGTGTCGCCGCTTACCTCTATTGACTTTATTGTTTTTAATGGATTCGTAAATCTGGATTTTGGATATTTGATGAAATATTCCATTGTGAATTTAACATCATCAGCAGTAAGAGGTTTACCATCGTGCCACTTTACGTTGTCATGCAGAGTCAGCTCATAGGTTAGCCCATCTTTGCTAACTTTGAAATCCTTTACCAACCAAGGTTCCGGCTGATTATTTTCATCTAAATTAAACAGTGTATCGTAAAGTAAATTGACCAAATCTAACCCTGGATACCCTGTAACATACGTATAAGGGTTTAATCCATTCTCATCTTTTGAAATGCCCACTTTTAAAGATTGCACTTTCTCTTCGGCTAGAACAGGATTGAAACTTGAAAGAAGTAACAAAATTATTAATCCAACACTAAAAAATGATCTTTTCATTTTCACTCCCCCTATTTAGTGATCTAGATTAACTATTTGATTAGTTCTTGTAAGTGAAAGTTTCCTTCTCTTCTGTATGCTTCTGCAAGGGCAAAATGCCCATGAGTTGCCAGACCATGATAAACATGAACAGCTTTGTCTAACACTCTATGCATTGCTCTTCCTTTTTCCTGATGGTTTTTTAATTGGGAATGTCCAGGTGATAAAATTTCTACTGTTTTGGGATCAAGAATTTCATCAAAATGCATACCGCTAAATTCCATTTGACTTTCAAGCATGTCCATTGCCTTTTCTTTTCTCTCCCAAACTTGAGAAATATCAACGACAGTATTTGGGTGGTGAGGTGTCATGTAGTAGATGGTCGGAATAGGGTGTGGGGATAAACCGGGAGTTTCTTCTAATCCGTAATCTCTGCTTGCAAGTGCAATAGATTCAAGCAAAAGGGTCATGGCTGGTCTACGGTCAGGATCTAAATCATGGAAGGAATGCTCTGGATCTTGGGTGATAATAATATCTGGCTTAACTTCACGTATCAACTTAATCAACTTAATTTTGGAGTCCTTACTTAAATCTACAGTCCCATATTCAAAATTTAGGAAAGAAATCTTGACCCCCAATATCTCTGCAGCATTTCTAACTTGGGGCTGGCTTGTTTCCCTGCAAAGCATAATGCTAGCATATGACTCTCCCCCATTTAAAACATTTTTAGCTAATGCTCCACCGCATTCAACTACTTCCATACCATAAACACCAAGAAATAAAATTTTCTTACCTTTTGACATTACCCTACCTCCTTAGAATGTACAGTACAGTACCCCGCTATCGTATATTGGGTATTAAAAACTATAATAATACCGAATTATCGTTTTGTAAATAGAGAATTTTTAGAAAATTATTTATTTTTAATATTCGGTTATTTTTTGGTATGGCTTGTTTTCTGTTTACATATCATGTAGCAAATAAAGAGGAGTTGATAATTTTGGGAATATACCAGTTATTTGTTCTAACCACAATAGCTTCTTCAGCTATTGCAGCCATTATCCTATCCATAAAATTCAGGCACAAATTATCAAAAATGCAAGCAATGGTTATAACAATGGCAATGGGAATGAATATAGGTTTAACAGCCGGAGTCTTGTTTGGAACATATTATCAAGGAGATTTGTATACTTCTACATTGGTTTCTTCTGGAATTGGGGTTATTGCAGGATTAGCTAGCGGAATAGCATTCGGTATCCTTCCTTCATTAGAAGGGTTTATGTCAGGTTTAATGGGGGGAATGATGGGAGCCATGCTTGGTGAAATGGTTTCCCAGAATCAAGCTTTCACCATGCTAAATATTTTACTCACACTTACAACGAGTTCACTATTACTATATAATATCCTATCAGCAAAGAGCTCTATTAATGAGAAAAAATGGTTTTTAAAGCCTGTTTTAACTTTTGTCCTTCTTTTTTCCTTTCTTTATTTTGGAAATCAGCTAGATAAAAGCAAAGCCTTCTCTAACTTTAGCTCTTCACAGACTGGGCAGGATCATGGTGAGCATGGAAAAACTAAAAACTTGAATGCTAATGAAATCGTTTTAACTGTTCTTCCTGCAAAATTTTCTTATGACCCTTCAGAGATAACACTTACAAAAAATAAAGAAGCCTCTCTTAGATTAAAAAATCTAGATAATTCGGATCATGATATTGAGATAAAGGAAATAGCCGTTAAGACTGAAAACAATCAACATGGTAACCATAGCAATACTCAGGCTGATTTTCATCTCCATGCATCAGGAAAAAGTGAAGCCACTCTTACATTTACACCTCTTAAATCTGGAGTATTTGAATTCTATTGTTCTATTCCTGGTCATAAAGAAAATGGCATGATAGGTACAATTACAGTAAATTGAGAATGGCCATCCCTTCTGTATTACTAAAGGGATGGCCTTTTCTTTACCATTTTCAAATTAGAAGGTTCAAATTACTTTTACATAATAATATCATTCATATTTTGGAATTGCTCTTTATCTGCATTTCGGTAATTTTGTGCTTTTTTATGTACACAACCAATAAAACCACATATGAATATTCATCTGCCCCTATCTCTAAATTTATAATAATTAACTAATAAAGCAATAAATTTCCTCGACAATTCTATTAAAGACTCCAGTACGTAATGGTATCAAGTACTCCAATTATAAGCATTATGATACCTGTAATTTTTTGAACAATTGCCCCTATTCTTCTCCCCTTTTTCACAAACTTCCCTCCTAGCTCTAGATACCAAATAAGAAATACAGAAATAATTAGAGGAAGAGAAGTCCCTATTGCAAAGATTGGAGGCAATATCATCCCGTAATTTACTGAGAGTGCCATTGGCATCAAAGTGACAAAGAATAACACAAACATTGTGGGACAAAAACCAAGGCTAAAGCTCACTCCCATAAAGAAGGCTCCAAATCTCACTTCCTTTTGAAATCTCTCAAAAAAGTCCCCTAGTGATATTGATTTCCTGAATTTAATGAACCCCAGTAAGAATAAACCGATCAATATAAACATTGGTCCAATAATTCTCCTTATCCAAGGAAAATAAACGGTCAAAGAAGTCTTAATTTCACTGCCGAATATCCAAACTAATAAACCAAAACCAGAAAATACAGCTATTTTACCCAACGTAAAATACATAACTTCTTTCCAAGCAATGTTTTTTTGTATAGACCTGCTTCCGTATAATGTAATGGCTCCCAAATTCCCTGTGAATTGACAGGGTGCCAATGCTCCTACAAGTCCCAATATAAAAGCTGATATTATGGGGATGTCTTTAGTGCTCAAACCAATATTAATTAGAGGCTGACTAAAAAAGTTGCTTATTGTGCTGAATAACTCATACATACCTTTAATACCCCTATTCTTGTAGCTCACTTAGCTATATGAAAAAGCCAAAGCGGTTTGCAGAAAAATGAAAATCCTATTTTGTTCACTCATCATTCATAACATTTAATTATGAAGATTTTATGAAGAAATACGATATTTAAGGTGTTTATAGAAATAGGAAAAGTAACCTCCGGTGTCATTAAACGAATTTTATTTTCACTTATAGTGGGGTTTATATGTTGAAAAAAATATCGTAATATAATTAAAAAAGCCGATCTTTGAATGTTCAAAAATCAGCTTCAATCATTCTAAAAGATATGTGCAGATGAAAATATGCAGCCTATCATCAGTTAAGAATGTAAATTATCCTTCATTTCCACTTACTTCCTCAGCGTCCCAATAATATTCACTGAAAATCTCCGCAAACGCTTCGATAGAATGATCAAGTTCAGTGTTGTTATTTTCTACACCCCCAAATTCAAGCAGCATGGACTGGCTGGAAAGATCCTGGTTATAAACTCCGTTCCCATCGTCTTTTGTTTTAATAAATACACCTCTGCTAATCCCTGGATACTTTTCTTCTAGTTTTTTGTTTAATTCTTTAGCTAATGCAAGGTTCCTCTCGTAGTTTATATTTTCCTTTCCGACTATGAAAAATAATCTTGCAAAAGGCTTACCGTTTATCATAGTAGTTGTTAGTTTCTTTGGCTGGGAGTCTCTGTGTATATCAATAAGATAATTAATGGAAGAGTTTTGGGCCATTACCTCTTTTACTGTTTCTCTTGATAGAGCATAAGAATAATTATAATTCCAATTTTTCTTTTTCAGTTCTTCTGTAACATTAGATGTACTATGATTTGCTCCTATCCCTCGTTTCATTAATTCATCTTTCAGCTTTTTACCCACGGCTATTATATTTTTACTTTCATTTAAACTTACAGCTTCATTAGCCGTTTTTTTTCCAGGAAGTAAAGGCAAAAAGGCCTCCCAGCTGTGTGAATGATAAATATACGCAACATCTTTTCCGGTTTTAGGGATTGGTGAAGCTCCCTTTTCTTCTGTACCTTTTGGTTGGTCTTGGTCCTTTTCTACCTGCTCTTTCTCTTTCAGCAGCATCTCCAACGGTGGAGCTGATTCAATAGGCAACGTGGTAAGGTCTGTTCCAAGGCCTGCAATGGCAATTTCGGTGTTAAAAGTAGAGAATCCAGGTATTTCTCTGCCAAGAAAAGTCCGAATGTCTTCTGGCCAAATATTTGTAAAGGTGAGAAATACAACTTGGGAAATGGAGGGCTCTTCTTCCTTAATACTTGATTTTAGCGGACCTATTTCAGTAGACATTAGCCTTAGAAAGAAATTAGTATGCACTCTTTCACTAGTAGCTGTTATTATGGAAGAATTTAATCTTTCTTTTAAATCAAGAAAGTTTATAAAAAATGTAATACTAAAAATCAAGAAAAATAGGGATAAATAAATCCAGTGAACTCGTATAAACAAAATAGAAGTATTCTTCCTTTCTTTCATTTGTACCCCTCCATTCTATTTATTCTGTTTTCTACTCAGAATATATGAACAAAAGAAGGATAATAGAATAGAATCTAGGAAGAACTATTAAATCTAATAGAGTTTGTATTTTTTCACTATGATGAGCGGCCTTTTCATTTTGATTTCAATTCATACAAACAAAAACAGGCACCTTAGGTGCCTGTTTAATGCTTATTGTACCATTTGACGGCAATCATCTGCGCATTTAAAGCAAGCATCTGCACATTTTTGACAATGTTCATGTTGATGTTTCTTGCATTCGTTTCC
>NZ_JAFKOJ010000024.1 GCF_017303275.1 Bacillus sp. NTK034
TGCTTATTGTACCATTTGACGGCAATCATCTGCGCATTTAAAGCAAGCATCTGCACATTTTTGACAATGTTCATGTTGATGTTTCTTGCATTCGTTTCCGCAAGCTTCACAAATTTCCGCACATAATTGACATATCTGTTTTACAAACGGGCTATTGGATTGCATCGATTTTGCAGCAAAAGCACAAATATCTGCACAATCACGATCCATCCGGATACAATCTGCCATCATCTTCAAATCTTCTTCGCGAAGGCAAGCATCATAACAAATATTACAGGCCTCCATACATTCAAGACATGCCTGAATGCATTGTTCGTAGGTTTGGCTATACATAGGATCATCCTTTCCAATTTTCCAATACATTAAATAGATTCCCCTTGCCTTAAGAAAATAAACTGCATAAAAAATGCATATTTTATCACACAACAATGTACTTGTATTTAATTGTTTGGCCCTAAAGTAAGTTTTCGGACCACCGTACCCATTAATGGGATATTATTTACTATAACTAGTCCTGATAGATCTATATTATGTAGTGTATCCCGGTTAATATTGGCTCCCCATAGCCTAACTGTTAATGGATTAAGTACGTCCATAAACACTCCTGCAAGAGGGTTGCTGCTTCTCATATGCTCAATCATAAAAATCTCCCCGTCAGGCTTACATACCCTTTTCAGTTCCTTCAACCCTTTTACCGGATCAGGAACAGAGCAAAACACACAGGTTGAAATGATAGAGTCGAAAGCATTTTCAGGGAATGGAAGAGCCTGGATATCAGCATTCATCAAATTCACTTTAAAATCTACTTGTAATTTTTTATTCTTCTTCCTTGCTAAGTTGAGCATTCCTTCACTAAAATCTACGCCAGTTAAGGAATTAATATCTTTAGGATAATATTTAAGGTTTATTCCTGTTCCGATTCCTACCTCCAGAACATCTCCTCTGACATTGGCCAATAGATTATGTCTCCACTCATCCTTAATCATCTTATCCATCCAGTCATAGAGAAGAGAAATTCTGTCATATCTTTGTATGATCACTTCATTTCTTGAAATATCCATTTCTTCACCCTATCTTTTTGAGCTTAGTTTCTCAAAAAAATATGGATTTTTTATGGATTTGAAGTCTCCATTGTAGCAGGAAATGATTAGGGGGTTTTCGGGTTATAAAAACGGTTGATCTCCTTACAAAGATTAGAGGAGTCTGCCAGTACTTTGGTGATCCTAAAGGAATTATTTGTAAACCGATAGATATCCTTATTAAATAATTCACTATTATCTCTATTAAAAAAGCCGAATATATACACGAGAAAAGGCTTGTATACATTGGCTTTTCTAATATGCTTTAAATATAATAACTTCTACTCAATTGGTGCTAGTTCACTTTCAATGATCCATTTGTGATTATCTACTTTTTCGCCGGTTGTGGTAGTAAAGTCAAGCATATAGACATTAGTCTCGACAGCTGATTCAATGACCGCTTTTGCTCCGTCCATGCCTTCCATATGATCTGCAATAAGGGTAACTTCTGTACCAGGTTTAAGAGGCTCTTCCCCAGTGTTTTCAATTTCCTCATGGATGACCCATTTATGATCTTTTACCGGCTCTTCTCCAGTCGTAGGATAATACGTAACAGAGTAAGCAGTAGTCTCATATGCTCCTGCAATGGTTGCTAGCGCACCTTTCATGCCTGGCATGTGATCTGCTTCAATTATGGCCTGACTGCCGATTTCAAAAGCTGGATTCTCAGCTTCTTCAAGTTCATCAGGAACCTCACCTGAACTTGACATTGTCTCAGCAAAATGAACTTCAATTGTTTCTTTGATTTCTAAAGCATTAAGGCGCACTTCATTAATCAATTCTTCCATCTCTTGTGAGGAAGCATTTGGTTTGTCTGGATTTTTAGTTATGGCCTCTAACTGGTTTTCCACAGCGTTTAAACGATTAAGAAGATCGCCAATTTCTTCTTTATATTCTCTGTATCTCTCTACCTCTTCAGCAGATAAAGGGGGTTCTTCAAGGGATGATCTAATTCCCTCTATCTTAACGTTAATAGCATTCACTTTTTTGTCTATTTTAGCTAGGTTTTTCTCAACGTCTGATTCAGCTTTAACTTGTGCACTGTTTTGCATTTTGACTCCCGTATTGTGGGCATCTGCAGAAACTCCCCCAGCTGAAAAAACGATTCCGAGCGATGCCAATCCTAACCCTGAAATTTTTAAAATTTTGTTGGTCATTGTCTTCCTCCTTTAAATTATTTCACATGGGTATATACCTCCTAAAGGGTTATTAAAACATCTGACATTCCCAAACCAAATTAAGAGAAGCTGTAATGTTACCTTATTATTTACTATTTGGTTACTAAGACTCCACAACTATTGATTTAACAAAAAGAAAGCAGCCTAAATCACTATGCGATTTAGGCTGCTAATTGATACATTTTTAACCATTACAAAAATGGAACTAATTAGAAAGGGCTTTATTCAAGGATGATTTGATATCTTTACTTATTATTTAATGCTTGTTTTAAAGTTTCAATATTTTTATTCATTAAGCTTATATAGTCTTCATTATTTTGAATATCTTCTTCTGTTAATGATTCTAAATTATGAAGAGTCAGAGTTTCTGCACCGAGTTCTCTTTTTATCACCTCAGCAACCCGATTCTCGACATTTTGCTCGAATAGGATATAATTTAATTCAGCACTTTCAGCGGTCTTAATGATTTCTTCGAGCTGTTTTTGAGAAGGTTCAGCACTAGGAGAAAGACCGCTAATTCCTATTTGCTTTAAGCCATATGCATCTTCCCAATAACCGTATGCAGAATGGGCGACGATGAAGGTTTTATTTTGTGATTCGTTGACCATGCTTTCAAAGTTAGAATCTACTGTTTCTAAGTTATTTTTGAGAGCCTGGAAGTTCTTTTCAAAGTAATCTTGCTGGCTAGGGTCAATTTTGATTAATGCATTCTTTATATTTTCAGCAAGCTGCACGGATCTGCCTGGATCAAGCCAAACATGAGGGTCAACATCTCCCTCTTCACCAGCATGCTCCTCATTATTTTCCTCTTCATGTTGTTTATCTTCAGAGGATTCCGAAGCCCCAATTAAAGGAATTCCTTCTGATGCTTTTACAATGGCTGTATCTTCATTTTTCACGGCATTAATGACTGCATCGGCAAACCCTTCGATTCCAGTTCCTAAATAGATAAATGCTTCCCCCTCTGCGATTTTGACCATGGTTTTAGTTGTAGGTTCAAAGGAATGAGCATCCGATCCTGCAGGAACAATATTTTCCACTTGTACAAACTCCCCTCCAATTCTTTCAGAAAAATCCTGGAGCGGAAAAATTGTTGTGTAAATTTTTATCTTCCCATCATCTGTCTGAATGTTTTTGTTCTCTTGAGTTATTTTGCCACATCCCCCAAGGACTAAAATGCCGATGGCAAATAGTATTAGCCAAATTGATTTATACAAAGTGCTTCCTCCTATGGTGTTAAATAGTAACCGTTACGATTTGTATTCTATAAAAAAATAATAAAAAAAACAATATAACTACTAAAATATGCAGAAAATATGAATAAAAAAGGGGGGCATCCCCCCAGAAATCCTATTTCTGCTCTTGATTCCATTCTTCATTGAAATGATCTGCTTTTGTATAATCCAATTTTGTTTTATCCGTAGTTTTAATCCCGCTAAGTTTGTGGAAACGAAGCAAATCTCCATATACCACCTTATCAGATAACTCTAATTCGTTTTTAACAATCTCTGAGTATTTTTGATATGGTGTCACATCCTCTACAATTTGTCCTGTACCGTTATCATAAATTTTACCTTTAACTGATGTCACTTTATCCGTAATGTAATCGCCATTTCTAAATGCGACAATTTCATCTCTATTTTCAGATAATAAGTCTGTTCCAAAGGCAACCTGATGTGTTGTGTCAACACCAAGTAAATTTAAAATTGTTGGTCGCACATCAACTTCTCCCCCATATGTTTCATTAACAAAACCCTTCAGACCAGGAGCGTATATAAATAATGGAACTCTCTGAAGTTGAGCTTGTTCAAAGTCATTTATGTCCTTGTTTAAAACCTTCGACATTGCATTTTTGCGGTTTTCAGAAATTCCATAATGATCTCCGTACATCACAACCATTGTGTTTTTATCAAGACCGGAAATCTTTAGATCTTCAAAAAACTGCTTTAGTGCTTCATCTAAATATCGGGCCGTCTGGAAATAACCGTCAACTGTTTCATCACCCGTTTCTGCAGGCTCAATCGATTGATCTGCTTCGTCAATCGGATAAGGAAAATGATTAGAAAGCGTAATTAACTTGGTGTAAAACGGCTTAGGAATCGATTGTAAATAAGGAATTGTTTCTTTTAAAAAGGGTTTATCTTCTAGACCGTAATTAATAACATTTTCTTCTCTCATATTATAATAAGTGGCATCATAAAACATGTCGTATCCTAAAGACTTGTACATTTCTTCCCGATTCCAAAACGACTTGTAGTTTCCATGGAAAACAGCAGAGTAGTAGCCTTCACCTTTTAAGATAGCCGGTAATCCCTGATACGTATTTTGTGCTTTAGTGGTAAATACAGAACCTTGAGGAAGAGGATACAAAGAATTTTCCATTAGGAATTCGGCATCAGACGTTTTGCCCTGGGCTGTTTGATGAAAGAAATTAGGAAAATAAATCGTATTGGGATCTTTTGCTAATGAATTTAAGAATGGAGTAACCTCTTCTCCATGAAGCTTATATCCAATAAGAAAGTTCTGAAAAGATTCCATCGAAATGTAAATGACATTCATCCCTTTGGCTACACCAAAATAATCCAAGTTTTTCTCTGTATGCTTTGATAAAGTGTAATTTTCAACTGTTGTAATATCGCTGCTGTCAGCCATAACTCTTTGAGCCGAAGATCTAGTGTTTTGGACAATATCATATATGGCAAAATTAAATGCTCCAAGATACTTTACAAGGTAATTCCTATCAAAGCTTCTAGTCAGCAATTGAGGTCTATCAGCTTCAGCAAGTCCAACATTTACTCCAAGTATCAATAACCCCGCTAAATAAACCTTACCTAAAGATCTACTCGGTAATCTGTCAGACACTTTTAGTCTCTTTGAAAGAATTAAAGCAATCAGCAAAATGGTATCAAAGAAATAGAGTATATCACTTGGCTCTAGAAGAGCAACTGCGCTCCCTCCGACTTTTCCAAAATTTTGCGTCTGAAAGAGAACCGGAACTGTAATAAAGTCGTTAAAGAAACGATAATAAGCAACATTTGCATATAAGAAGAAGGTTAACACAAAATTGATGGCCAGCAGCATCCAATGCTGTTTTTTTCCTTTAAATAATAGAGCAATTCCCAAGAATAATAGTGCAGAACTTACGGGGTTGAGCACTAGTAGAAACTGTTGCAAACCATTATTTACTCCAAGATTAAATTCTGTCAAATAAATTAGATATGTTTTAATCCAGAATAATAGAGCTGCAAAATAAAATAGTCCAAGCCTCTTGTTTAATAGTGATTTTACAAGATTAAGACCTTTCATATTAACACTCCTAACATTAAAAAATTTTATTTTAATATATTCATTTTGAAATATTTTTAGGTATGAAGGTCACTGCCTGACTCCCCATTTGCTTCCAGGCTTTAAGAAAGTCTTCTTTGTCCATAGACTTATTTTTCATCCCCGTTATAGGGTCGTTAAAAAATATATTTTTTTCATCATATCCAGTTATTAGGACCGAGTGTTCTTTATAGGTAATATCTATTTCTCCAGTAGGTGTTTTCCATTTTTCAAATGCTGTTTTAGGTAATTCCCTATAAGTTGTATTTGTTATAATCCAGACTGGTGTGTCCAATGAAAGAAAAATCATAAGCTCGGAAAACTCTTTCCCAGTTAAATCAAGAATCTGTCCAGGCATATACTTTTCAGCTAGTTCCTTAATTGGTTTATGATATACTCCTAATCCGGGATTATCATATGAATACATGTCCCCAATAAAGCCATCATTTGGATGTCCCCAAAAAACATTGCCTCCTTCTTTCTTGAGAGGAACGTCATTCTTTTTAATTTCATTTGCAAGAGTCATTTTATCAGTGTCAATGCCATTGTATTGCAGCAGCATTGCAAGGCTTGTCACCTCGCATCCTCTTGGAAGCTCGGGAAACTGCTTAATTATAGGGGCATCAAGAAGAACTTGATCTTTTATCTTTACAATTTTATTTGTATAATCTTGCACCCCACCAAGATCACTGTAAACTTCTTTAGGAGCTTCTTGTACTAACAAATTCAGTAGTTTTGATAGCTCTTCTTTCCCTAATAAGAGAATTAACATGAGAGTTGCTGCAGCCAAACTGTTCAAAATTAAAATTAATTTCATTTTTATTTCCTCAGTTGTATTTTCATCTATATATCCGCATTCAAAACGGCAGCCCTACTGTCTTCTTTTTTGGCTTTTAAATACCGTTTGAAAAAATGCAATCCACTGAATCACCACAACAACAGTTACCAGTCCTAGAAAAGGCTTTTGTACCCAATTGTAACTGCCTAATCTAAAAAAGAAGAGAAAGAATGCCGTGTGTAATACAACTAAAATATATAAAGTTCCGCTTTTTTGCTGCAGGTAATCCCATCCCCTTTTGCCCAATAATTCTATTGCTTTTTTATTTGAGATCAAAGCAAGTAAAAACAAATATAAAAGACCTATAGTACCTAACAGGTTTGCAAGAGTAAAGCCGGGATCAAATGTAAGCTGGCCTGTTTCTTGATTTACACCAATTATTAATCTGATTGGTTCCCAGTAAAACCACCCTCGGAAAAGTACATATACATGCAGTAGAGCCATAATGGAGCTCCAAATCCCAATCTCTCTTCTCCAAGATAAGAAGCGTACAAAGAGGTTACTTAGCCGACTCAAAGGCCCAATTATAATCGTTATGAAAAGAAAAAGAAGCGAAACATCAGCAAATGCCCGGTTCCAAGAGTGCATATCACTCCATTCAGCTCTGCTTATTAGGAAAATATATACTAAAAGTATAGTTACCGATCCAATAATTAAATGCCTCATTAGTAACCCCATGGATAACTATCCCTCTTTTCATTTTTCTTTACACTGCTAACAAGGTCATTTCCTTTTAATTGAAATAGGTCGCTGTGATAAAAGATAAAAAATATTATTACACATTAATATCAAGAAAATATGCAGTTAACAATAAAAAAGTACGAAAGTCCATTGTATAAACATGGGCTTTCGTACATTCAGTAAAATTTGATTTTCTCTGAAATCAAATGGTGTTCTTGCTATTTTATCTTGGTAATCTTTATTTTAGCCTTAGATGTATTGTAATACTTTGAAAATAAATATTTAATTGTTCCAGCATCGTTATCGGTGGGAATTTCAAACTCTTGCTCATATGGTTCAGGCCCTTTGCCGGTTATCACTATGTGATCCCCTTTTTCTGAGTTTTTCCACGCATATTCAATAGCCCTTGTCCTATCTATAATCAAGTGGACATTCCTACTTTCAAGATATTTTACTGCTTTTTCCAAATCGGTTACCATTAAATCTTTCGAAACTCCATTTAAATCATCAAACGTTAAAATAATCTCATCGCAATATTTAGCAGAAATGTCGAGCATATCTAGTCGCTTAGTCTTATCTTTGTTCCCTCTAAACCCAAAAATGTGAATAATCTTATTTTGTTTCATACTTTTAACAGTCTGTAAAAGGTTTTCTAGACCATCAGGAGTATGCGCGTAATCTAAGATAAAATTAGCACCTCGATGTCGAAATTCTTCAAAACGTCCAGGAACACCAGGGAAATTTTCTACGGCATATATGATATTCTGGATTTTTACCCCTGCCCGCAATGTACATAGTATCGCACCAAGTGCGTTTTGTAAGTTATGTTTACCTGGCATAGGCATTTTGATCTCAAATATTTCATTTGATTCCTTTACTTTTATCTTTGAAATTCCAGCTTCCGTACATAATAACTGAAGGTCGTCGTTTTCCGAATTTCCATAAGAAAAGACAGTTTGTCTATTATTTTTAAGTTGATTCATTAATTTCATTCCCCAGGGACAGGATGAGCTAATGATTGCTTCGCCATTTTTTTTCAGAAGCTTGAATAGTTCTGCTTTTGTATTAAAATAATCATCCATATCTTGATGATAGTCTAAATGATCATGAGTAAGGTTGGTGAAAACCCCATAATTAAATTCCAAACCCTCTACCCTCTTCTGATGGAGACCATGTGATGAAACTTCCATCACCACATTCTTATCCGAGCTCATCCTCAGCATATTATTTAATTCTAGTATATCGGGTGTTGTTGCAGTAGACATAAGCTCGATTCCGTTTACAAAATTTGAGACAGTGCTAAAGAGTGAACAGGACTCCTTTGCAGTTTCGAAAATGTGTTTTACCATATAAGCTGTTGTGGTTTTTCCATTTGTTCCTGTAATCCCAATCATGTTATGAATCAATGAAGGATCTCTATATAGTGTTTTTGCAAGTCTCCCAAGAGCTTTCCTTGTATCTTCTACTTTGATGTAAGGAACAGGTAGAGAATAATTGTTTTCTTCACCTATAACAGCGACCGCTCCTTTCGAGATGGCTTCATTTATAAAATTGTGACCATCATGCCTTAATCCTTTAATCGCAACAAAGATATCTCCTTTTTTTACATTTCTTGATTTGAATTGAATTTGATTTACTTCAATATCAGCTACATTTTCATTTGTCCCAGCAATAGATGAAATAAGATTTTTTAGCTTCATTTGATGCCTCCGCTAATTCGAAAATAAAGAAGCTGTCTGAATTCAGACAGCAAATATTTACAGGATAACTCTTAAGCAATATCATTTATCAATTTTCTTCTTTTTTATATTTTTTGTGTTAACCTCGAGTTCCATTATGTGTATCCTCGGATCTTAACTCTGATAAGGCTAGAAATAAGGAGTACTGTAAAATCTTAAAGGTAATTTTTTTACATACCTCAATTCTACCCATCCACCTTATACATAAACTCCACAAAAACTGCATAATTGGTAGTGTTGTAAGCAATAACAGAATCAAATCTTCACCAACAATGGATTCTTGTTAGTGCTTTGCTGGTTAATTAACCCCCCGCATAGCTATTATTTGTTTTCCCAAACTTTCGTCTAAAAACAATCATAACTGCTGCACCTATAATTAGGCTGAGGGACATAACTTGGGCTATTCTTAAAGATTCTGTTAGCATGAGGCTATCCGTTCTAAGCCCTTCTATTAAAAATCTGCCAATAGAATACCAAATAATGTATGAAAGAAAGACTTCTCCACGTCTTAAAGGAAGTTTCCTAGTAACAATCAAAATGACAAAGCCTGCAATATTCCATAGAGACTCATATAAAAATGTAGGATGATAATAGGTACCTTCAATATACATTTGATTGATAATAAAGTCCGGTAAGAAAAGTCCTTCAAGGAAAGAACGGGTAACCTCCCCTCCATGCGCTTCCTGGTTCATAAAATTACCCCATCTACCAATTGCCTGGCCAAGAATTAGGCTCGGTGCAGCAATATCAGC
>NZ_JAFKOJ010000025.1 GCF_017303275.1 Bacillus sp. NTK034
CTTTATCCATTTGCTCAACAGCATTCTGATGGGTATGGTACATATATGTTCCAGGATCCTCCGGGGTGAATTCATATGTGAAGGATTTACCTGGCTGTATCGCATTTTGTGTTACACCTGGTATACCATCCATTTCATTTGGAACCCTAATCCCATGCCAGTGTATGGACACAGGTTCATCAAGTTCATTTTTAAGATTTATTTTTACTTTTTCTCCTTGTTTTACCCGAATTTGGGAACCGGGAACAGATCCATTGAATGTCAGTGCATCCACACTTACACTCTCATTCAGTTGATGTTTGCCTTTTTTTGCAACAATGTTTATTTCATTTCCTGTCAGTGTTTCTGTGGCATTTGTAGTTTGTAACCCCTCGATCTTTTCTTTTTCATCTGTATTATTTTCTTCTTCCATGTCCATGTTCCCATGGTCCATTCCACTCATGCCGCTATTAGAACAGGCAGCAAGAAATAAGATAGAAAAAAGTAATATAGCAAGCAGTTTAAGTTTCATGACTGAATACCTCCTGTTATTATTTAAACAAATCATAATATAAATAAGTGCAGAAACTATGGATAAAAAATTCTTTATATGAAATTTTTATTTAATGCAATCGACAGTTGGCATTTAGTTAACAAATAATTCATATTTCTTTGCAGGCTCTTTCTGAGGATCATAGAAATTTCTGCAAAAAATAGTGTTAACATAAATCCTAAATAGGGGAGGGTGCGAGAATGATTATGGAGCAGACGAACATTTATTTCAAAAAAGTTAAAAAGAACAGCTGGTGTATGTGCCATTTCAGTTCTTCCTCTTAGGTTGACAGTGTATCGACAGGGAAAGGGTGGATATGAGTACGATGGCCAGCTTAGGGCCAATCAGTGAACTGGAAATGAATGTATTGCAGGAAATGCAGAAGAATCCATTATGAAAGAAGGAATTACACTTTACTGCCCCTGTCACGGAGGAAAGTATGATGATTGGTATTAATGTCAGGACCATGTTTTCAAAACGTAGATCCAAGACAGTAATGTGTATATAGCCATTCCTAGCCCAATAAAAGGGAAAAATCAAAAGGATGAACGGAGTGATGTCATATGTCGTGCTGTTCAAATAAGAAGTGGAAAATTAGAAAAAATAGAATACCAACCGGTATATTTTTAATAATTTGGTCTTTGATTGTGGGATTGATAGGATTAATTCGTTTATTTTTCAGATAAAAAACTAATATTGCCTAATGAACAGACAACAATTTAGTCTGTTCATTTTTTTGCGTTGAAAATTCTTATCGTATATTTCAAATATGAATATTTGATGGAGTTCAAGAGATTGTTAGACTTTTTGAAAATAAACTTGCCATAGTGAAAAAAATCACTTTTGTATTCTTTTTTAGTTATTATGCTTTCCTTAAATTCGATAAGGAGGAACAAATCATGAGTAATGTAAAAAAGAG
Source organism: Bacillus sp. NTK034 (assembly GCF_017303275.1). Lineage (GTDB taxonomy): Bacteria > Bacillota > Bacilli > Bacillales > Cytobacillaceae > Cytobacillus. The sequence goes on from NZ_JAFKOJ010000025.1 coordinate 1,452, forward strand.
TGTATTTATTTTTCTTTTGCTTTTAGGAGTGATACTGGCAGGATGCAGTTCAGCAAGTAATGCTGGGGAAGATAAAAAGAGTGAAAAAGAACCTGTATCTCAAGTAGAAAACAAGGAACGGGAAGATGATGAGAATAAAGAAGAGGCCGATGAGAAGACAGCTGTCCAATATTATTTCACCGCAAACGAGGGAGGAAGTATCTCTAAAATTGAAGCAGCTAATAATTCAATTATATCGACAATAGAAGTAGATGGTTCGGTTCATAATGTGCAGGTTTCACCAGATGGAAAAATGATTGGGGCAACGGTGGTTCCTAGTATGGCAGGGCACGGTGGAGAGGATGATGGTCACGGAGAAGAAATGGAAATGGGTGCAAAAGCAGTTTTTTACAGCATAGAAAACGATGAACTAATGCAGGTAGTCGAAGTTGGCAACCACCCTGCCCACATTGTTTTTTCAGAGGATGGGAAATATGCTGCAGTAACAAACAATGAAGACAATAATGTGACTGTCATTGAAATACCGAGTTTTACTGTAATTAATACAGTGGAGACAGGGAAAGGACCACATGGATTTAGAATTTCATCAGATAGCAAGAGAGCTTATATTGCCAATATGGGTGAAGACACAGTAAGTGTTGTTAACCTTGAAACCATGAAGGAAGAAAAGCGAATCAAAGTGGGAACATCTCCTGTAACTACAGGTGTTACTTCTGATGGAAAAACGCTTGTCGTTACATTAAATGGAGAAAATGCTCTGGCTGTGGTTGATTTGGCTACTGATAAGGTTGATAAAATTCCCGTGGGGACTGGTCCGGCACAAGTATATATTGATGAGAAAGATCAATTTGCCTATGTTGCAAACCAGGGAACAGAAGAAGCTCCTTCCAGCAGTGTTACAGTTATAGATCTGGCTGCAAAGAAAATAATTACTGAAATCAAAACCGGAAAAGGTTCGCATGGAGTGGTAACAAGTCCGGACAACAAGAGGGTGTATGTGACGAATATGTTTGAAGATACGGTCAGCATCATCGATAAAGAACAGAATAAAGTCATTAAAACAATTGAAGTAGAAGGAGTACCGAATGGAATAAGCATTACAAATTAATTCATTTGTCATCACTATATAAATACAAAAAACCGAGACAATTGTCTATAAATTTTATTAGAATAGCTGAATTATGTGATAGACCCCAGATTCAAAAATAGAAACTGGGGTTTGTCTTATTCTAAAATTATTTATATTTTAGTAGATTGTAGTTTACGGTTGGCAGCATAAATTACCTTTGCCCTTTTCAAGAGCAGATTTTAAACTATCAAGTACACCTGACCATGCCATTTGGTGCCAGTTAATAGCTTCAACCCAGTCCTCATTATCTTTAAATCCAGTATGCTTTATAATCACTTTTGTAGAACTTTCATTAATTGATTTGAAACTTACATTAACTATTGTTAGGTCATTTTCATTGTTCATGAGTGTTTCGAATTGGTCTGGCGCTTTCCATGTGAAATGCAGTTCGCTTTCATTGATAAGTTTAGTGATTTTGCAGCCCTTCGTATTCATACCCGTACTATTTCCAGGTATGAAATAAAGTTCGTAATTGCCACCTTCCTTAGCATCTACTACCGCTTCAGGTGCAAACCATTCAGAAACTCTTTCAGAGATTGTCCAAGCGTACCATACTAGATTTAATGGTGCATTAATTGTTACCTCCTTAATAATAGCGATATCATTTGTTTCAGTTTTCAAAAGAATCATCCTCCATTGTAAAAATATTACAATTAAATAGTAACATTATTAAGAAAATTTAAAAATGATTAATTGTTAGATCTCTTAAAACCTACCCTGTTTTCCTACACTTCCATCTTTCTTTAATTCAATACCCTAGTAATGCTTTTCAGAAATACTGAGAGGGTGAATACAAAATTCACAGGAATTAACGTCTCCACTTTATTTATAATTTGCCCCTTGAGAAATATTGCAGTTCTATTTAGATAAACTGGAAAGTTAATTGAAGAAGTCAGGAAGTTGATCCGTATATATTAAAAAATGAGACAGTGTGAAAAGTAGAGGAAAGTTTAGTGCTAGGCATTTTTCAAGCTTTTTTCATTTTTATTTTGGTTTTTTACAAGGTTGGATGTTTTTGCTTTGCCTTCAGAAGATATAGGATTAAGTTGCCTGAATGTACTAGATACTTTCAGGTTCTATTAATGGAGGTAAAGTCAGAGCAAATTTTGCTACTGAAATATGTTCTAAATGATCCCAGGGAATATTTATTTATGTGGTATATGGAGCACTAAATTTTTTTTGCTATCTTAATTGATGCTATTTCTGGGATAGATAATAAAGATTTCATCCTTTTCAATAATTATTGTTATCACAAGAGTTGAAGACCCGTTGCTGGATTGGTAGTATTGGCTGATTATTATTGGTTTTCATTCATCTCCATCTAAACAAAACGAAAAGGAGACCACCTCTAGCCTCACAAATATTTGCTTATTAAAAAACAATCAGGAGCTTTTTATCCCTTTGGATGACTCATCAATTTTCATGTATTTTAACCAGCTTCTGTTCTGATAGTTGATTCCTAGCCAAATCGCTCTATATACATTATCTAAGCCAATCGCAATCCAAACTCCTGCTATGCCTAAGCCAAAATGTACACCCAATATATAAACACCAGCTGTTCGGATAATCCAGATGCCAATTGCAGTCGAGTACATCGGAAACTTTGTATTTTCTGCTGCTTGGTATACGCCATTTAAAATTAATACCACTGCTAAAGCAGGTTGTATAAAAGCATCAATTTGAAGGGCCAGTTTTATTTGTTGAACAACTTTATATTCATCGGTAAAGAAGTATGCTGCCCATTCTCCTAATATAAACAAGATGCCACCAAAGATTGTCATAAACACAGTGCCTGAAAGAATTGAGAGGTTTGCATATCTTTTCGCACCATGAATGTCATTTGCACCAAGTCTTTGACTAACCAAAGTGGTGGCTGCGGCGGCAAATCCATAGCCGATCATATACGAGAAAACTTCGATGTTTCCAGCAATTTGATGAGCTGCGAAAGTATTAGTGCCTAAGGCTACGATTATTCCAAAATATAGCACTTGCCCAATTCTCATGACTAATCTCTCTCCAGCTGCTGGTGAACCCAAGGTAATAAGGTTCCATAGTATCTGTTTATTTATTTTCCATTTTAAAGGGTTGGCTGTTATAGTATTGTATTTTAATAGATAAAAAGAGAGTCCGATGACACCCAATATCCTCGAAATAATGGTCGCATAAGCTGCACCTTCCAATCCAAGAGCTGGAATAATGAAAAAGCCAAATATAAGGATGTAGTCAAGAACGATATGAATGAGGTTCATATATATGCTAATTTTCATGGGTGTCTTTGTATCACCATTGCCCCGTAAAATGCTCCCCATTACAAACATTAATGAAATGAAAATGGAAGGTGTTGCTACAATTTGAAAGTAGATAGCAGTTGGCTTTAATACACTGTTCTCGACTCCCATTAAACGGAGGAGAGGTTCAGCCAGGAAAAAGGAAATCAATCCAAATATTACTCCTAAAATAATAGCAAGAATAATGGACTGATGACCGATTTCTTTCGCTTTTTCCTTATCTCCAGCACCTTGAAATTTGGCAATTAAAACATTTGCCGCAACACCAATTGACATAAAGACGGCAAAATAAACAGCCAGGATTGCATTCGTAATACCGACAGCAGAAACTTCAATCAATCCTAGTTTAGAAACAAATAAAGTATCAACGAAGCCGAGAATGGTTTGAAAA
>NZ_JAFKOJ010000026.1 GCF_017303275.1 Bacillus sp. NTK034
CTTTATCCATTTGCTCAACAGCATTCTGATGGGTATGGTACATATATGTTCCAGGATCCTCCGGGGTGAATTCATATGTGAAGGATTTACCTGGCTGTACCGCATTTTGTGTTACACCTGGTATACCGTCCATTTCATTTGGAACCCTAATTCCATGCCAGTGTATGGACACAGGTTCATCAAGTTCATTTTTAAGATTTATTTTTACTTTTTCTCCTTGTTTTACTCGAATTTGGGAACCGGGAACAGACCCATTGAATGTCAGTGCATCCACACTTACACTCTCATTCAGTTGATGTTTGCCTTTTTTTGCAACAATATTTATTTCATTTCCTGTCAGTGTTTCTGTGGCATTTGTAGTTTGTAACCCCTCGATCTTTTCTTTTTCATCTGTATTATTTTCTTCCGTGTCCATGTTCCCATGGTCCATTCCACTCATGCCGCTATTAGAACAGGCAGCAAGAAATAAGATAGAAAAAACTAATATAGCAAGCAGTTTAAGTTTCATGACTGAATACCTCCTGTTATTATTCAAACAAATCATAATATAAATAAGTGCAGAAACTATGGATAATAAATTCTTTGTATGAAATTTTTATTTAATGCAATCGACAGTTGGCAATTAGTTAACAAATAATTCATATTTCTTTGCAGGCTCTTTCTGAGGATCATAGAAATTTCTGCAAAAAATAGTGTTAACATAAATCCTAAATAGGGGAGGTGGCGAGAATGGATAAATGGAGTAGAGGACCATTTATTTCAAAAAAGGTATAAGGAACAGCTGGTATATGTGCCATTTCAGTTCTTCCTCTTAGGTTGACAGTGTATCGACAGGGAAAAGGTGGATATGAGTGCGATGGCCAGCTTAGGGCCAATCAGTGAACTGGAAATGGGGGAATTTCCAAAGAAAGTTCCTTATAAAACAAAAGTTCTATATGCATGGGTTGAACAAGAAATGGAAGGCCTTGTATACATCAATGAAACAAAAATGATGATTCTTTAATCATAATGTCGACTGTATGTACACAGGATGTATTGCAGGAAATGCAGAAGAAGCCATTATGAAAGAAGGAATTACACTTTGCTGCCCCTGTCACGGAGGAAAGTATGATGAATTTGGTATTAATGTCAGGACCACTGGATGTTTTCAAAACGTAGATCCAAGACAGTAATGTGTAAATAGCCATTCCTATCCCAATCAAAAGGGAAAAATCAAAAGGATGAACGGAGTGATGTCATATGTCGTGCTGTTCAAATAAGAAGGGGAAAATTAGAAAAAATAGAATACCAACTGGATTATTTTTAATAATCTGGTCTTTGATTGTAGGATTGATAGGCATAATTAGTTTATTTTTCAGATAAAAAAACTAGTAGTACTTAATGAACAGGCAACAATTTGGCCTGTTCATATTTTTGCGTTGTAAATTCTTATCGTACATTCCAAATATGAAGATTTTATGGAGTTCAAAAGATTGTTAGATTTTTTAAAAATAAACGTGGCATAGTGAAATAAATCACTTTTGTACTCTTTTTTAGTTATTATGCTTTCCTTAAATTCGAAAAGGAGGAACATATCATGAATAATGTAAAAAAGAGTGTATTTATTTTTCTTTTGCTTTTAGGAGTGATACTGGCAGGATGCAGTTCAGCAAGTAATGCTGGGGAAGATAAAAAGAGTGAAAAAGAACCTGTATCTAAAGTAGAAAACAAGGAACGGGAAGATGATGAGAAAAAAGAAGAGGCCGATAAGAAGTCAACTGTCCAATATTATTTCACCGCAAACGAGGGAGGAAGTATCTCTAAAATTGATTCAGCTAATAATTCAATTATATCGACAATAGAAGTAGATGGTTCGGTTCATAATGTGCAGGTTTCACCAGATGGAAAAATGATTGGGGCAACAGTGGTGCCTAGTATGGCAGGGCACGGTGGAGAGGATGATGGTCACGGAGAAGAAAAGAAAATGGGTGCAAAAGCAGTTTTTTACAGCATAGAATACGATGAATTAATACAGGAAGTCGAAGTTGGCAACCACCCTGCCCATATTGTTTTTTCAGAGGATGGGAAGTACGCTGCAGTAACAAACAATGAAGACAATAATGTGACCGTCATTGATATGCCGAGTTTTAATGTAATTAATACAGTGGAGACAGGGAAAGGGCCACATGGATTCAGAATTTCATCAGATAGCAAGAGAGCTTATATTGCCAACATGGGTGAAGACACAGTAAGTGTCGTTAACCTTGAATCCATGAAGGAAGAAAAGCGAATCAAAGTGGGAACTGCTCCCGTAACTACAGGTGTTACTTCTGATGGAAAAACTCTTGTCGCTACATTAAATGGAGAAAATGCTCTCGCTGTGGTTGATTTGGCTACTGATAAAGTTGATAAAATTCCAGTGGGGACTGGCCCTGCACAAGTATATATCGATGAGAATGATCAGTTTGCTTATGTTGCAAACCAGGGAACAGAAGAAGCTCCTTCCAGCAGTGTTACAGTTATAGATCTGGCTGCAAAGAAAACAATTACTGAAATCAAAACCGGAAAAGGTTCGCATGGAGTGGTAACAAGTCCGGACAACAAGAGGGTGTATGTGACGAATATGTTTGAAGATACGGTCAGCATCATCGATAAAGAACAGAATAAAGTCATTAAAACAATTGAAGTAGAAGGAGTGCCGAATGGAATAAGCATTACAAATTAATTCATTTGTCATCACTATATAAATACAAAAACCCGAGACAATTGTCTATAAATTTTATTAGAATAGCTGAATTATGTGATAGACCCCAGATTCAAAAATAGAAACTGGGGTTTTGTCTCTTACTAAAAATATTTATATTTTAGTAGATTGTAGTTTACGGTTGGCAGCATAAATTACCTTTGCCCTTTTCAAGAGCAGATTTTAAACTATCAAGTACACCTGACCATGCCATTTGGTGCCAGTTAAAAGCTTCAACCCTGTCCTCATTATCTTTAAATCCAGTATGCTTTATAATCACTTTTGTAGAACTTTCATTAATTGATTTGAAACTTACATTAACTGTTGTTAGGTCATTTTCATTGTTCATTAGTGTTTCGAATTGGTCTGGCGCTTTCCATGTAAAATGCAGTTCACTTTCGTTGATAAGTTTAGTGATTTTGCAGCCCTTCGTATTCATACCCGTACTATTTCCAGGTATGAAATAAAGCTCGTAATTGCCACCTTCCTTAGCATCTACTACCGCTTCAGGTGCAAACCATTCAGAAACTCTTTCAGAGATTGTCCAAGCGTACCATACTAGATTTAATGGTGCATTAATTGTTACCTCCTTAATAATAGCGATATCATTTGTTTCAGTTTTCAAAAGAACCACCCTCCGTTGTAAAAATATTACAACTAAATAGTAACATTATTAAGAAAATTTAAAAATGATTAATTGTTAGATCTCTTAAAACCTACCCTGTTTCCTACACTTCCATCTTTCTTTAATTCACTACCCTAGTAATGCTTTTCAGAAATACTGAGAGGGTGAATACAAAATTCACAGGAATTAACGTCTCCTCTTTACTTATAATTGGCCCTTTTAGAAATATTGCAGTTCTATATTAGATAAGCCGAAAAGTTAATTTGAGAATTCAGGAAGTTGATCCGTAACAATCAGGAGCTTTTTATCCCTTTGGATGACTCATCAATTTTCATGTATTTTAACCAGTTGCTGTTCTGATAGTTGATTCCTAGCCAAATCGCTCTATATACATTATCTAAGCCAATCGCAATCCAAACTCCTGCTATACCTAAGCCAAAATGTACACCCAATATATAAACACCAGCTGTTCGGATAAACCAGATGCCAATTGCAGTCGAGTACATCGGAAACTTTGTATTTTCTGCTGCTTGATATACGCCAGTTAAAATTAATACCACTGCTAAAGCAGGTTGAATAAAAGCATCAATTTGAAGGGCCAGTTTTATTTGTTGAACAACTTTATAATCATCGGTAAAGAAGTATGTTGCCCATTCTCCTAATATAAACAAGTTGCCACCAAAGATTGTCATAAACACAGTGCCTGAAAGAATTGAGAGGTTTGCATATCTTTTCGCACCATGAATGTCATTTGCACCAAGTCTTTGACTAACCAAAGTGGTGGCTGCGGCGGCAAATCCATAGCCGATCATATACGAGAAAACTTCGATGTTTCCAGCAATTTGATGAGCTGCGAAAGTATTAGTGCCTAAGGCTACGATTATTCCAAAATATAGCACCTGCCCAATTCTCATGACTAATCTCTCTCCAGCTGCTGGCGAACCCAAGGTAATAAGGTTCCATAGTATCTGTTTATTTATTTTCCAGTTTAAAGGGTTGGCTGATATAGTATTGTATTTTAATAGATAAAAAGAGAGTCCGATGACACCTAATATCCTCGAAATAATGGTCGCATAAGCTGCACCTTCCAATCCAAGAGCTGGAATAATGAAAAAGCCAAATATAAGGATGTAGTCAAGAACGATATGAATGAGGTTCATATATATGCTAATTTTCATGGGTGTCTTTGTATCACCATTGCCCCGTAAAATGCTCCCCATTACAAACATTAATGAAATGAAAATGGAAGGTGTTGCTACAATTTGAAAGTAGATAGCAGCTGGCTTTAATACACTGTTCTCGACTTCCATTAAACGGAGTAGAGGTTCAGCCAGGAAAAAGGAAATCAATCCAAATATTACTCCTAAAATAATAGCAAGAATAATGGACTGATCACCGATTTCTTTCGCTTTTTCCTTATCTCCAGCACCTTGAAATTTGGCAATTAAAACATTTGCCGCAACACCAATTGACATAAAGACGGCAAAATATACAGCCAGGATTGCATTCGTAATACCGACAGCAGAAACTTCAATCAATCCTAGTTTAGAAACAAATAAAGTATCAACGAAGCCGAGAATGGTTTGAAAA
>NZ_JAFKOJ010000027.1:0-2500 GCF_017303275.1 Bacillus sp. NTK034
TTATGAGCTTAATCAACTCTTATATGGAGAGTTTGATCCTGGCTCAGGACGAACGCTGGCGGCGTGCCTAATACATGCAAGTCGAGCGGACAGATGGGAGCTTGCTCCCTGAAGTCAGCGGCGGACGGGTGAGTAACACGTGGGCAACCTGCCTGTAAGACTGGGATAACTCCGGGAAACCGGGGCTAATACCGGATGATTCTTTCCCTCACATGAGGGAAAGCTGAAAGATGGTTTCGGCTATCACTTACAGATGGGCCCGCGGCGCATTAGCTAGTTGGTGAGGTAACGGCTCACCAAGGCGACGATGCGTAGCCGACCTGAGAGGGTGATCGGCCACACTGGGACTGAGACACGGCCCAGACTCCTACGGGAGGCAGCAGTAGGGAATCTTCCGCAATGGACGAAAGTCTGACGGAGCAACGCCGCGTGAGTGATGAAGGTTTTCGGATCGTAAAACTCTGTTGTTAGGGAAGAACAAGTACCGGAGTAACTGCCGGTACCTTGACGGTACCTAACCAGAAAGCCACGGCTAACTACGTGCCAGCAGCCGCGGTAATACGTAGGTGGCAAGCGTTGTCCGGAATTATTGGGCGTAAAGCGCGCGCAGGCGGTTCCTTAAGTCTGATGTGAAAGCCCCCGGCTCAACCGGGGAGGGTCATTGGAAACTGGGGAACTTGAGTGCAGAAGAGAAGAGTGGAATTCCACGTGTAGCGGTGAAATGCGTAGAGATGTGGAGGAACACCAGTGGCGAAGGCGACTCTTTGGTCTGTAACTGACGCTGAGGCGCGAAAGCGTGGGGAGCAAACAGGATTAGATACCCTGGTAGTCCACGCCGTAAACGATGAGTGCTAAGTGTTAGAGGGTTTCCGCCCTTTAGTGCTGCAGCAAACGCATTAAGCACTCCGCCTGGGGAGTACGGCCGCAAGGCTGAAACTCAAAGGAATTGACGGGGGCCCGCACAAGCGGTGGAGCATGTGGTTTAATTCGAAGCAACGCGAAGAACCTTACCAGGTCTTGACATCTCCTGACAACCCTAGAGATAGGGCGTTCCCCTTCGGGGGACAGGATGACAGGTGGTGCATGGTTGTCGTCAGCTCGTGTCGTGAGATGTTGGGTTAAGTCCCGCAACGAGCGCAACCCTTGATCTTAGTTGCCAGCATTCAGTTGGGCACTCTAAGGTGACTGCCGGTGACAAACCGGAGGAAGGTGGGGATGACGTCAAATCATCATGCCCCTTATGACCTGGGCTACACACGTGCTACAATGGATGGTACAAAGGGCTGCGAGACCGCGAGGTTAAGCGAATCCCATAAAACCATTCTCAGTTCGGATTGCAGGCTGCAACTCGCCTGCATGAAGCCGGAATCGCTAGTAATCGCGGATCAGCATGCCGCGGTGAATACGTTCCCGGGCCTTGTACACACCGCCCGTCACACCACGAGAGTTTGTAACACCCGAAGTCGGTGGGGTAACCTTTTGGAGCCAGCCGCCTAAGGTGGGACAGATGATTGGGGTGAAGTCGTAACAAGGTAGCCGTATCGGAAGGTGCGGCTGGATCACCTCCTTTCTAAGGATATTTACATGAAACGTGACGTGTTTTGTTCGTTCAGTTTTGAGAGTTCAATCTCTCAATGAAAGAGTCGTTCTTTGAAAACTAGATAATGTTAATGAAGAAGCAATAACCGAGTAATCGCCATTTTAGTCAATTCTCTCTATGTTAAATAGAGTTAAAAACCTTTGATCTTGTTCATCTTCGATGAACACGTCAAATACGGTTAAGTTAGAAAGGGCGCACGGTGAATGCCTTGGCACTAGGAGCCGATGAAGGACGGTACTAACACCGATATGCTTCGGGGAGCTGTAAGTAAGCTTTGATCCGGAGATTTCCGAATGGGGAAACCCCCTATCCGTAATGGGATAGGATCTTTACCTGAATACATAGGGTATTGAAGGCAGACCCGGGGAACTGAAACATCTAAGTACCCGGAGGAAGAGAAAGCAAACGCGATTCCCTGAGTAGCGGCGAGCGAAACGGGATTAGCCCAAACCAGGAGGCTTGCCTCCTGGGGTTGTAGGACACTCTACACGGAGTTACAAAGGAACGAGGTAAATGAACAGGTCTGGAAAGGCCGGCCAGAGAAGGTAAAAGCCCTGTAGTTGAAACTTCGTTCCCTCCAGAGTGGATCCTGAGTACGGCGGGACACGAGAAATCCCGTCGGAAGCAGGGAGGACCATCTCCCAAGGCTAAATACTCCCTAGTGACCGATAGTGAACCAGTACCGTGAGGGAAAGGTGAAAAGCACCCCGGAAGGGGAGTGAAAGAGATCCTGAAACCGTGTGCCTACAAGTAGTTAGAGCCCGTTAATGGGTGATAGCGTGCCTTTTGTAGAATGAACCGGCGAGTTACGATTACATGCGAGGTTAAGTTGAAGAGACGGAGCCGCAGCGAAAGCGAGTCTGAATAGGGCGAATGAGTATGTGGTCGTAGACCCGAAAC
>NZ_JAFKOJ010000028.1 GCF_017303275.1 Bacillus sp. NTK034
TTGTAAACGCTAGAATAAAGTTGACAGTTTTTGCTCGATAAGATTTTACACTTTTGCTCAATCAACCTACTACTTTAGTAAAATAAATCGTGACGTTATTTTACTGGAGGTTAGGATTTTGGAGGAGAAGTTAGTGTTATATATAAAGATTCAGGAATTAAATAAGAGAAATTTTAAAGTAGCACAAATCGCTAAGGAGCTTAAGATCTCAAGACCGACTGTCTATAAGTATTTAGAGATGACATTTGATGAAGCTAGAGCGTATACTGAACAGCCTTTGGGAAAGAAGAAAAAACTAGATCATTATAAAGACTGGATACTTGCCTGGCTAGAAGAATATCCTCACTTGAGTAGTGCTCAGATCCATGATTGGCTTTTGGAGAGATATCCCCACCTGGAGGTCGGTGGAAGTACGGTCAGAACGTATGTGAAGGATATTCGAGAAGTCTATCAGATTGAGAAAAAAGTGGTTGTCCGTCAATACGAAGCAGTTCCTGAACAACCGATGGGTAAACAACTCCAGGTAGACTGGGGTGAAACAAAACAGAAAACAATAGACAATAAAGAAATCAAACTATACTTTATTGCCTTTGTACTCGCCCACTCCAGACATAAATACATGGAATGGCAGACACGTCCTTTTACCACAAAAGATGCGATTCGTTGTCACGAAAATGCATTTAAGTTCTACGGGGGACGAGCAGAAGAAATCGTTTATGACCAGGACCACTTAATCGCAGTGAGTGAAAATGCAGGACAGCTGCTTTTAACAGCTGAATTTCAAAGCTATGTAAATGAGCGTAAATTTAAAGTTCATTTGTGCAGAAAAGCTGATCCAGAGTCTAAAGGTATGATTGAAAATGTAGTGAAATACATAAAAGGCAATTTCGCTGACAGTCGTGTGTTTAGCGATATAGAAGATTGGAATAAACGAGCGCGGCAATGGCTCGAGCGTACTGGAAACCATCGGGTTCACCAGACAACGAAAAAAAGACCAGCAGAAGTGTTTCTCCTCGAAAAGCAACACTTACAGCCAGTCTCTTCGTTACTTTCATATGAAAGTACCAATAACCAAAGTATAACAAGAAGTGTGAGTAAGGACAACACGATCCGGTACAAGTCAAACCGTTATTCCGTCCCACTCGGGACTTATCAAACAATGAGTGAGAACCTTGTATGGATTGAAGTGAAAGGCGAAGATCAAAAGACGCTCGTTATTCGCAGAGAAGCAAAAGGTGAAGTCATTGCCGAGCATATTGTCAGCTCGGAAAAAGGAAAACTCATTCAAAACCGTCATCATACCCGTGATCGTTCTAAAGGTCTTAAGGAATTCAAACAACGCCTCATCTCTAACTTTGAAGATCAAGTTCAGGCAACTGCTTATTTAGATGAGATAAGCCTAAGATACCCAAGGTATCGTCGAGATCAGTTTGCCATGATCAATAAGGTCATTCAGCAGTCTCCCGCATTAATTGATACTATTTTGAGCAAGTGCATGACAGAGAAACTATACAATGCGAATGATTTTCGTGACATCGCTCATCATCTTGATACATTACCAGATGAACCGGTGGAAGAGGTACAATCCTTTTACACAAGTTCACCGACACATTCTCATATCAAAGCCTCTACCCGTTCTCTAAATGCATATACCAGTATTTTAGGAGGTAGAGCATGATGAACAAGACCGTGCATGAATTACAAGACCAATTTCGTCAGCTACGTTTAGCAGAGACGGCGGAGGAGCTGCCGCAGCTTCTTCGCGAAGCTGAAAAATCATCATGGACCTACTTAGAATTTTTAGAATCTATCACTCGATATGAATTAGCCAAACGTGAAGCCAAAAGCCTCGAGAAAAGGATGAAATGGGCACGCTTCCCTTTCGTGAAGTCGCTAGACGAGTTTGAGCTGAAAGGCCAAAACGTTCTGACAGCCCGTCAGCTCTCCCAACTCCGAGAATTAAGCTGGCTAGAACAACAGTACAATTTAATTCTTCTTGGGCCACCTGGCATTGGAAAGACGTATATCGCCATTGGGCTTGGGCTCGAGGCTGTTTACAAAGGATTCAATGTTTATTTCGCTACAATGGGTGAACTTGTGCAGCTTCTAAAATCAGAAGAATACCTGAATAAATCTAAAGTTCAGCTCAAAAGAATTAGAAATGCCGATCTTGTGATTATTGATGATTTAATGTATATGGCCATGGATCAGAGAGAGGCAAACTTGTTTTTTCATTTAATTAATCATTTATACGAACGGAGTTCGATCATCCTGACCTCAAATAAAAGTCCAGATGAATGGGGTAATCTAATTGGAGATCAAGGGATCACGACAGCTATTTTAGATCGCTTACTTCATCGTGTGGAAGTAATCCATGGTGGTGAAAACGAGGAAAGTCATCGCATGAAAAACCGAAAAAGCATTTTTTCGGCAAAAGTGTAAAAAGGAAACGAGCAAAAAGTGTAAAATTCGACTTGACGTCTACA
>NZ_JAFKOJ010000029.1 GCF_017303275.1 Bacillus sp. NTK034
CTTTTCTTATATGATTGGTTATGGGTTCGCAACGGCAGCTACGATACTGGTTGGACAGCAAATCGGGGCAGGTAACCTTGATGAAGCGAGGAGATATGCAAAACTTACAACCATCTTAACTTTAGCATCAATGTCTGTTCTGGGGGCTATGCTATTCTTCCTTGGTGAATGGGCGGGAAGGTTCTTTACAGAAGATCAGGAGGTAGTCAGAAACATAGGAACAGCGTTAAAGATATCGGGCGTTTTTCAACCCTTTTTAGCTGTGCTTATGGTATTAACAGGGGCATTCCAAGGTGCAAATAATACAAAATTCCCAATGTACCTCACCGCCATTGGAATGTGGGCGGTGCGTACACTCCTTGTCTTTTTATTAGGCATAAAGCTAGGCTGGGGTTTAGCAGGTGTCTGGATTGCCATCGGAATTGATATTGCGTTTAGGGCAGTTGTACTAGTTATTCAGTTCCAAAGAGGAAAGTGGATGGCTCTCGAAAAAGCACCGGAGGCAGAATCTGAATGCCATCCGCAGACAACAAAGGAAACGATGTCGTCTTGTGTAAACAACTATTAAATTATTGCTGTGTACCAAAGTTAAGAATCAGTTTACTTTTTTACTGAAAAAGGACCAAAAAAGGTCCTTTTTCATTTCTATAATAATTAGGGGGGGTCTTTATTATATATTACAGGTTTGCACAAATTATGGATTAAACATAAAAATTAATAAAAAACAGCAATTCTTTTTCAACAAACGAGTAAAATGCTTATTGCCTCAATTCTCCTGCATTTACATAGCAGGATATCCGGAATTTATAAAAGTCATTACAGCAAACCAGCCAAAAACAAGGAAGCTGCCTAATCCAAATAGCACACCTAGGAAATTTTTGTTTTTCAATGCACTAATTGTCCCAAAACCAGCAAGCAAAGCGACTAGTCCAAATATTATTACAATGCCCATAGAAAACACTCCTTTCTTATGATTTATTAACATCTCAAAAAAAGCGACCTTTATTAAGGCCGCTTCTCTGTGTCTAGCGGTAGTATTATTACTACTCTGGTTTATTATTAGCATTTGGATCAGGGGTAAAACTTGGCTTAAATCCGTCGTACTTAACCATATTTACCATTCCAGCTGTGGCATGGTGAAGATCATGACAGTGAAACAGCCAATTTCCTGGGTTATCAGCTTTAAACGCAACAACATATACATCACCCGGTTTTAAGTTAATGGTATCCTTTATTATCGGAGAGCCTTCTACAGGTTTTCCATTCTTGCTAAGGACCTGGAAGAAGTGACCATGGAGGTGCATAGGGTGATCATCCATCATAGAATTATTAGTCAATGTCACCTTAACGAGATCACCTTCCTTAACATTTATATTATCTGTTTCAGGAAATGTTTCGCCGTTAATCGTATAGGCCATATCACTGCCATTCATGGCAGTATTCAGATCCATTTTATATTCAACATCATATTTCTGATCCAGTGAAAATTCCCCTTGTTTAGAAGGGCCATAATTAACAAACGTGAACTCTGGAAGTTCTTCGGACTGATTAGATTTATCTGTTGAATTAGAAGAGTTTTCATATTGAATTTTTGTCTTCATTCCACTTGTGCCTTCCATGTCACCATGGCACTCTATGAACCATTCGCCAGGGTTGTCCGCGGTAAACTCAATGTCATATCGCTCCCCTGGTGCTATTGAGATAACTTGATCTTTGATTTCTTTTGGTTGCTTTAGTTCTTGCCCGTCGATGGCTGCCACTTTAAAATCATGGCCATGCAGATGGATCTTATGAGACATATACCCTACATTGACAAGGCGAATTCTGACTTTTTCTCCTTCTTTTACTTTTAAAGGCTCAATGCTGTCGCCGCTTTTTCCATTTATTGAAAAGATATCGTAGGCGCTCATGTCATGGCCCATTTCGCCCATTCCATTCATGCTGTCATTGCTATCTGACTCCATACTGCCGTGATCCATGCCGCTCATACTTGAATCCTCTGAATCAGCCTCTTTATCGCTGTCTTCTTCTGAACCCATGTTACTGTGATCCATACCTT
>NZ_JAFKOJ010000002.1 GCF_017303275.1 Bacillus sp. NTK034
TCCCATCTGTCCGCTCGACTTGCATGTATTAGGCACGCCGCCAGCGTTCGTCCTGAGCCAGGATCAAACTCTCCATATAAGAGTTGATTAAGCTCATAAGTTGTCTTTTCAAAAAAGACTAAAGAATTAACGTTGACGTTTATGTTCGTTCAGTTTTCAAAGATCAATCATATCAGTCGCTATCTTTCTAAGCAACTTTTATATTATACCAATTACAACCTTCAGTGTCAATAACTTTTTAGAAATATTTTCTCTCAGTTATGTTGTGAAAGCTGTTCTTAAATAATAGCATCGCCAGTGTTTCAGGTCAACGTTTTATTCGTGGTACTTTATTCCAGTTTGTTTTTATTTTTTTAAGTTTTCTTTAGACCATCATAACCTGTTGAAAGTATAAAATTCAGTTTGATGAGAACATATAATTATTTAATTTCCTGATTAATACCAGCAATAGCATAAGTATCACACTAAAGTAAAGAGGATTCCAAAAAGTGCTTATCTTTAAAATGTCCATTTTCACCATAAAGCAATGAAAAGCTAAATCGGCAAAAAATAATAAGACCATCCATATAAATCGATAAAACTTTATTATGATGATGGTCAGCAACAGGGCATAGATAATCCAAATAAGAACACTAAAAGCTATATGGTCCTGATAAGGCGATTCAAACCACCCGATCTTATACTGATGAGTTCCCAAGATAGCCGTTAAACCAAAAGATATCCCCTGGTAAATTGTGGTGCTGGCCATATATACAGTTATAAATTGAATAAATAAAGTAGGAGCTTCAACTCTACTTCTCCACCATTTAATAACAAAAACCGAAGCAAACAAGATGATCGGGGTAAACCAGGATTTCCACCAATTATGTTCATAGATGCCCAGCCAGAGAAACAGCTCTTCTATCCCGAAAATAGCGGCGATTATGAAAATTATCCATTTAAAGCGCATTCTAAAAGCAGCTATTGCCATTAATACACTCGGAATAAAAAAAGCCTGTGAAATACTGGAACCAAAAACATCATCATACCATTGAATTGAAAATAATTTCGGATAATAGGAATAGGCATCGCCTAAAATTAAAACGATGTACTCCATTAAAAAAGAAAGTCCCATAACGAAGAAATAAACCGCAAGATTATACCGGAATTCAGTTTTAATAAAAGTTATATAAATGAGGCCAATGCTAATGAGCACTAATCCAAGAAACCAAAGCAAATTTGACATTCTTCCACATCCAGTTTAGCACGTTTCCATTATTTTGTTCATCATGGACAAACATATACTTTACCTTTGAAGGAAGGGCAATTGAACTAAGGTTTCCCCTTTCTAATACTTATAAAGCTAAATAGGGTGAAATGTATGGATTTTGAAAGTCATTTTATGTTGCCCAGGCCCGAGGGAAAGGGGTAAACGCCGAGAAGAAGTCAGTGGAATATGAGATAATGCGCTAAGGGATTTTTTTGATGATGTGCTTACAAGCGCAATAGAAAAAATCAGCAAAAAACAAAGGGCGATGTCATCGCCCTTACAATTATTTAGAAAAGATGCTGTTATTGTTAACGACTTGCAATTCTTTAGTCGTTTCTTTCATTTCACTTTTGCAAATCGGACAAATAGGTACCTGGCTGCTTTTGAAATTGTCCCTTACCCAGCAGTTGCAAGACTCAGATGTACACTCCCAGATCTTTACTTCTTCAACCTTGATTTCTTCCAAATTTTTTCTGCCAAATCCCATTGCCATAATCAGGCACCTCCCAAAGAGTAAGACCCTTACCCAAAATAAAAATCACTTGCTATATAAAGTGACGAACCACTGGCTCTATATAACAAGTGTTTATGGGCAATATTATATTCTTTTAACTAAAATTAGTATAACATATTTTAAGGGTTCTGTCAAAAAGTTCTAAACTCACACAGCAGCCATAGAACCATGGCAAAAAATTGATAAATACTATTAAACCAATCTGGGAAAAGTGTATAATGACATGTACAGCAGCGAAAGAAAGGGTGAAGACCATGAACATTACAAGCTATACGGTTGAGTACATACAGGATCCGACCGGCATTTTAACGGGTGACCGCTATGAATACTTTTTAGATATCGACGTAGATGAAGACGATGATTTATATTCAGAGAATGACATTAAGTTAAGAGTGCTTTATTATAAAAATGGAGAAGATGAGAGGATTCTTAATTATCATTTTATTGAAAGTCATTCAGGAAACATTTTGGATTTCGCTTTAGATGAAGAGGAAGAAAAAACGGTTTCAGCTTTCTGCAGAGAGAACCTTTCTCAAGCACAAGATTAAGAGCAGGCCCCCCTGCTCTTTTATTTTATTACTGAATTTTTTTCCCCTCTTCAATAATGTGATACATTAAATGTGCCAAATGCTGTATCGGTGTATAAGCTTCTTCTTCCCTATCCACATTATTTCCTTCATTAAAGTCAAGATCATTCAGATAAAGAGCTGTGAATTGATAGAAATCCTTTAATTCAAAAGCAAAGCATGCACTGGGTTCTTCCGATTCTCCTTCATATTGGAGAACCAGATAAGACTCCTTACCTTCCTTATCGACAGCATCAAAAAATATAAAATATCCAACATTTGAGTTCAATTCAAATAAATGCCTTGTGCCGCCTTCCGTGTATAGTTCAAAGTCATTTTCATTTAGTTTTTGAACAGCCATCGGCTGTACATTGTCTTCCTTATGGAACATCACTGTGAATTTCTTCATTAATTCTCCCCCTTTTTCCATACAATCCTAACATATAGCTAAATTTATTTACATAATTTCAATTACAATGCAAATGGATTGAATTTTAGGACTATTCGTTTGATCCTTTTTCTTATATTATTGGTTTATCATTTCTTTTATACAGGAGGCCGCCTGAGTGCTGACAGAAAAACAATTATTCGAAATCCATTCTCTCCAGCATATATGCGAAGAGACCGAAAATATTAATTTAAAATTAAACTGGGATACCTTGAAGTCGAGACCTGCCGGTAATGAAAATGACTATTTCCAATATGATAACAGCGGGAATTTATTAGGTTACCTTGCTTTATATAATTTTGGAGGACCTGTCGAATTATGCGGAATGGTTCACCCTAATCATAGACGAAAGGGCATCTTCTCCAGCTTATTCAATCAGGCAGCAAAACAATTGGCCCTGGCACGCAAATTGCTTATTAATGCTCCAGCCTCTTCCCAATCAGCAAAAGGTTATTTAAAATCAATTCCCTGCATCTATTCATTCTCCGAGTATCAAATGAAACGCCATAAAAGTACAAAAATCGGAACAGCAAATCCTGAAGTAACTTTGCGGCAAGCAGTAGGCAGTGACCTTTCTTTCATTAATTATCTGGATACTGCATGCTTTGAAATCCCTAAAGATGAGGCAGAAGCTTTTAATAACAATATCTTTGATTGCGAAAATGAGAGGACTTTTATAATTGAATACAAAAGCGAAAAAGCCGGCAAAATCAGGATTCAAAGAGAAAAAGATGCTGCGTGGATTTACGGCTTTGCTGTCGATCCTTCATTTCAGGGAAAAGGAATCGGCAGGGGTGCTCTTACCAATGCTGTTAATCTGGAAAACAGCAAGGGAGTTAACTGGGTGCATCTTGAAGTAGCTGCAAAAAATGACCATGCACTGTCATTATACAAATCATGCGGTTTTGAACCATACGGCACACAAGATTATTATGAATATGATCTTAACACACTCAAGATTTGAAGCCATTTTATTCCTTTGAATCGAAGAAAACATGATTGAATGTCATTTCATTTGTAATTTTCAGGATGCCGAACGAATAGTTCGGCTGCCTGCGCTTGTCTGTGGGAGACCCGGGATTAAACAGGATTACTCCATTATAGAGTTTCTTTACAGGAATATGAGAATGCCCAAATATAATAGCATCAACATTTTCCTTATCAAAAGCTTCTATACTTCTTTTTTCAGTTGTTTTTCCCTCTCCATGTCCATGGACTACCCCTATTTTATAACCTTTTAGTTCAAGCAGTATTCTTTTCTTAAATATGGTGCAAAGTTCATCACTGTCGGTATTACCATATACCCCCTCAACAGGAGCATATTTTTTTAATTCATAATACAGATCAACGCTCTGCCAATCCCCAGCATGAATAATTAAATCACAGCTGAGAAGTTCATTCAGCAGAACACCAGGCAGTTGTTTTGACTTCTTTGGCATGTGGGTATCAGACAAGATAAGGGTTTTAATCACTATCATTCCTTTCCACTTACTTTTATTCCCTATTTTACCCCAAAATTAAAAGAGCCCCTTAAAAGGGACTCTCTTAACAATCAATTATAACTTTGTTACATTTACAGCTTGCGGTCCACGCTGGCCCTGCTCTATGTCAAAGTTAACTTCTTGGCCTTCATCAAGGGTTTTGAAACCTTCTGTTTGGATCGCAGAGTAATGAACAAATACATCTTCTCCGCCTTCAACTTCGATAAAGCCAAAACCTTTTTCTGAGTTAAACCATTTTACTTTGCCTGTTGCCATGTAAATTTCCTCCTAATATCTATAACTCACAGAGTGATTTTTTACCCTGCATTTACTAATATGGGTAAATTCCTCAAATTTTATAATAAAATGTTCAAAAAGTACCGGAAAAAAATCAATTTATCCATTTTCTCTCCGATATTAGTACGCATTATCCTTTATTGCTGCTGCTGCGGTTTTTACTGCGCCTGTCACGCCCGCCTTTAAAATCTCTTCTATCCCGGCCGCCGCCTCTTGACCTGTCGCTGAATCTTCTTCCTCCGCGGTCTCCTTTAGGTTTTCTCACACGGATCGGTTCCACAGCGGTTAGTTTAACCGGTGTTACATCAGGGCCCTTAGTCAGTAATTTAATGGCTGCAGCAAGCAATGTGACAGAATCTGTGTCTTCAAGTAGATTTTCAGCAACTCTTTTGAAGTCAGCATGTTCTTCTTTTTCAATGACTTCCATGAGTTTATTAATAGTCGCCTGCTGATTGCCTGCAACAACATCCTTAAAGGAAGGAACAGGCTTTTTCGCCATTTTGCTCTTTGTAACACTTTCAATTATTTTCAGGTGGTCAATTTCTCTTGGAGAAACGAACGTAATTGCCAGCCCTTTATTTCCGGCACGTCCAGTACGTCCAATCCGGTGAACGTAGCTTTCAGGATCCTGCGGAATATCAAAGTTATAAACATGGGATACGCCTGATATATCCAGACCCCTTGCAGCTACGTCAGTGGCTACCATTATATCGATTGTCTGCTCTTTAAATCGGCGGATAACCTGATCTCTTTTCGCCTGGGGAATATCACCATGAATCCCTTCAGCCGAATAGCCTCTCTTGATAAGGCCTTCTACCACTTCATCTACACGCTTCTTAGTCCTCCCAAACACAATAGCCAGTTCAGGTGACTGAATATCGAGCAGGTTGCAAAGTACATCAAATTTTTGTTTTTCATGCACTTCCATATAGTACTGTTCAATATTTTTAACAGTCATTTCTTTCGCTTTCACTTTAACCATTTCCGGTTCCTGCATGAATTTTTCTGCAAGAGACTGAATTCTTTTTGGCATTGTTGCAGAGAAAAGAAGGGTTTGGCGCTCACCTTTAATTTCACTTAAAATTCTTTCAATGTCCTCTATGAATCCCATATTAAGCATTTCATCCGCTTCATCCAGAACTACCATCTTGATGTTGCTTAAGCGGATTGTTTTTCTTTCAATATGATCAATTAATCTTCCCGGTGTAGCAGCAATAATATGCGGACGCTTTTTTAGCGCACGGATTTGGCGGGTGATATCCTGACCACCGTAAACAGGAAGTGTCCGGACTCCCTTTACCTGTCCTATACGGTTTAATTCTTCTGCCACCTGTACAGCAAGCTCCCGTGTTGGTGCAAGGACAAGACCTTGAATACCTTCGTTTAAATCAATCTGCTCTAACAGCGGCACACCGAAAGCAGTGGTTTTTCCAGTTCCAGTCTGCGCCTGGCCAATCATGTCCTTACCCTTCATTCCGATTGGAATTGCCTGTGCCTGAATTGGTGTTGGTTCCTCGAAGCCCATATTGGAAAGGGCTTTTACTATTTCATTACTTAAGCCAAAATCTGAAAAAGTTGTCAAAATATAAGTTCCTCCTTGAATTGCATATCTTATTAGGTACTGAAAGATTGTTTTTGTATAAAGACATGGACACTTTACTAGGCTTTCCAGTTTGTATCTCTTTTTTACATTTCCGTTTGCACTATTTTTAAACTTTTTGTAAGTGAAGTATTTTAATTGGGTGAAATGAAAAATACATATTCCTAAAAGCAGTTATTGCAGAAGATCTGTTTTGAGGAATGCTGAAGGCTACAAAGTGGATAAGCAAACATAAAAAGGTGATGCATGATTAGACATGCATCACCTCATTTTAAGCAAATTATGCTTTTGTTACGTTAGCAGCTTGAGGTCCACGGTTACCTTCAACGATTTCGAAAGTTACGTCTTGACCTTCTTCTAAAGTTTTGAAACCTTCAGTTTGGATAGCGGAGAAGTGTACGAATACATCTTGACCTTCTGAAGATTCGATGAATCCGAAACCTTTTTCTGCATTAAACCATTTAACTTTACCTGTGTTCATTTGTGTTGCCTCCCAATAAATTGTTTTTCACTATAATGTACCATATAAACTTAAACATAAAAAAGTCGCAGCTGCCAGAAATGAGGATGAACGATCGCCTACATTTCTTTGCAGCTACGACTACTTATCCAAAAAGTATATAACGAACTTTACAGCGTTAACCTAATAATAAACGACACCCAGTTATAAGTCAATCCTTTTAAAGATCAATTTTTATTTAGGGATAAATGAACTATTTATGCTTCCCTTGTATTTCAGCGATTTTTCCGCAGCATGAACAGTATGTTTCAAAAGCATGGAAATCGTAACAGGTCCAACTCCTCCAGGTACGGGGGTAATGGCAAACGCCTTTTCAAAACAGCTGTCATACTCTGCATCCCCAATATTTCCTTCATTATATCCGGCATCAAGGACAATAGCTCCTTCTTTAATCCATTCACCCTTGATGAAGTTAGGTTTTCCTACAGCTGCTACTACAATATCAGCTTGCTTTACAATTTGGGGCAGATTTTGGGTATATGAATGGCACGTAGTGACTGTTGCGTTTCGATTGAGTAAAAGGGCAGAGACCGGCTTGCCAAGGATCGGGCTTCTGCCTACGACTACTGCATGCATACCTTCAGCCTTCAAATTATAAAAATCCATAATTTCCAAAATAGCTGCAGGTGTACAAGACGGATATTCACCAAATCCGAATGCAGTCTGTCCATATCCAAGGCTTGTAACACCGTCTACGTCTTTTTCAATAGCAATTGCTTCAAAAGCTTTTCGTTCATCTATATGTCCAGGGACGGGATGCTGTAGAAGGATTCCATGTACAGAAGGATCATCGTTTAATTCTGCAATCTTCTCTAATAGTTCATGTGTTGTTGTATCCTTTGACATATGGATACGTTTTGATAAAATGCCAAGTTTTTCACAAGCATTTCCCTTCATCCTTACATACGTTTCAGAAGAAGGGTCATCTCCCACCAAAATAGTGGCCAAACAAGGGACGACATCCTTCCCCTTCAATTCTTCAATTCGATTTCTTAATTGGTCTTTCACATGTTTTGCCACAACAATTCCATCAAGAATAATCTTTTTTTCCATGCATATTCCTCCTATAGGAAAAGCACCTATTCGGCTGACGGGCTTTTCCATTTTGTTATGAAAAAAGAGACAAGGGTATCCCTTATCTCTGCCCAGACGACCGGCTATACATAGACGCAGCTCCCCTGCGGTTCATTCCGCATTGTCGTCAGTCACTGCGATTTTGTTAAGCTATTCTTATGTATACATCATACCACAAAAACACAAATGATTAAACTGAAACTTATTAAATCGTTCGTGTTTTTTGCAAAATAATAAAAAAGGACAGCAAACACTGTCCTTATAAATGATATATTTGAGTTATTTAATTATTACCTAAAACAATGAAAGCCCTTCCTCTCTTCCATCCTTGCGGCTCCTAGACCGCGCCAGTGGGAATCAGGTTGGCCGGAATCTTTTCCGACTCTTAGATGCTCTCTGAGATTTTAATATTAAATGGTAAGAAACTTACTGAAGTAAAAATACGGAGAAGTGTCTGGTTTATAGAAGATGATTAAGAAGAAAATTCAGCTTTAAGCTGTCCACACAAATTATTCTTAATTACAAACACATGCTTACTCTTTCAAAATCCTAAAGAGCATAAAACATAATAAAAAGCCGCAGTTTCACAAAAAAGAAGGTTCGGCTGCCGAACATTCCAAGTGAATTAACGACTTCAACAATATACCTCAAATACTTCAATCACTATGTTACCTTATTTACGGTAAGGTGTCAAGAAAAAAACTTGTCACTCGTTTATCAGCCTTCTCCCTTATACTCAGTTACATCAAAATAATCGGTTGTGTCTTTATAGTCATTAAAACCAATATCCAGATCATGAAAATATCGGTGCAATTTAATTAGAACATCCTTTTCCTTAGTGCCCGACTGCACAGTTTCTGCCAGCCGTGCTATTGTGCTCAGATCAGTCTGCAAATCCTCATTCTCCGCTGATATTTTCTTTAGTGAGTTTACGATTAAGTCAGCCTGCTCCCTTTGTTTAGTCCAGCTGACTTTACGGTCTCTCCCCCATCCAAGTGTTTCATTATAAAAAGTATGATTGGAGGCAATGAAGTCTCCTAAATCATCGTACATTAAATCCTGTTCGGATGTTTCCGCATTTGCCGAGGTTTTTTGCACCTTGGATTCACCCTTATTTAAAAAGACAAGTACACTATATGCTGCAGCGATGGCTATGACCATTCCCAGAATTGAAAGAGCCCTGTTTATTTTTTTGTTTTTTAGCAATTTGGAAGCCTCCATTTGATTTGATTAATGTATACTGAAACTTAATGGATTTGCTGCAATTTCCCTAAAGAAACTTTCCCTGACTTCAAATGTTTTCCACGTTAATACATTCTATGCAAACTTCCTATTCCCCTTCAACGCCAAATGAAAAAGCTTTTAACACTCTGTGTCAAAAGCTATTTCTGAACTTTCTGAGTGAGAAAAACTTCCATAAAATCAATGACAAACCGTTCCAGGTCAAGCTCCATCGCTATATTATCAAGTGTTTCCGGAGGATCATCTTCGGGCAATGGCCTGAAGTCAGCTATGCTTTTTCCCTTGGCCTTTCCAAACTGTTCAATTCTCACTCTTCTTTTTACATACTTGACAAGATCTGGATTTGTGAGAACACTTAATACCAGAACATCATGAAGAGGTGCACCTTTAATCCCCGGGACAAGCTTTTGATAAGCCTCGTAATAATAATCATAAGCAGGTTTGATTAAGTCTTTAAAAGGTGATTGGGTATTATTCGCTATAAAATTGATCGTTTCAGGCCGGATAATCGCTTTATTTGTTACATTTAGAGGGAAAATATAAATGTTTTTTGCTTTTTCAAGAACTGAATCCGCCGCAATCGGGTCAGCGTAAAAATTCGCCTCAGCCTCTGGTGTTACATTTCCCGGAACTAGAAACGCACCGCCCATTAAATAAAATGCATTTACATCTTTATATGCATCCTTTCCATACAGAATTAGCGGCAATGCCAAATCTGTCTGCCTCCCTACTCCAACGATCATCAGGTCATTTTTGTATTCATTTACAATTTCAATAATTTTATCTATATCATGTACCTTTATTTTGCTGCTGAAGTCCTCTGGAGGCTGAATGGGCCCAAGGCCTTCCTCCCCGTGTATTTCAGGATAAAAGACAGCGGTCTCACCGGATAACGGGCCGCTCGCCCCTGCAATAATGGGAATGTCCTCTCTGCCTGCAAGATTAAGCAAATAAGCAGTATTATTAATGGATTCTTCTTTTGTTATGTTGCCATAAGCGCTGACTACACCTACTAGATTAATCTCGGGATGCTGAAGGGCATACATTAGGGCAAGTGAATCATCAACTCCCGAGTCAACAAACATGAGAACATTGTACATAAGCCACCTCCGCTAGCTATTTAGTCTATATTATGCCTAAGGAATGTCCCTTTTGTTTATGAAAATACTCCTTAAAAAAGAAAACTCCCCAATTGGAGAGTTTTAATCCTGATCAGCCGGCTTTACCGCAAAGCTGAGTTCCTGGTTCAGCTGGTTTTCAAAATTACTTTCTGCAGCTGTGTCCCATTCAAATGCATCAGCCATATATGAAATTACTTGCTTTTGATAATTTTTTACCGTTTCAATATCAAAAAGAAGAGCTCCTGTTCTGCGGTTAAAAAAGTCAACAGGGGTGGCAGCCATTTCATGTTCAATTGCATATTTCAGCTTAGCCCATAATATAATCGGCAGGCCATAATTCTCAGCTTCATTCCTTTTCTTTTCAATCATATTAAAGATGATACCAACGTTAGACCCATACATTTTAACAAGGTGCCTGGACTGTTCAGCTGATAAACCGATACTTCTTCCTTTTTCAGTCTGGAACCCGATAAATTCCTGGAATTTGGATGATCCTCCTACATTTCCTCCTGAAATGGGCATTGTTTTTGTAATACTTCTGCTAAATGTTCTACTTGATTCATGTTTGAACTTTTCAGCAAGTACATCAACAATGGTTTCGGCCATTTTCCTGTACCCTGTCAGTTTCCCGCCTGCAATTGTCAGTAAACCAGTATCCGACTCCCAAATTTCATCTTTGCGTGATATTTCGGAAGGATCTTTTCCTTCTTCCCAAATAAGCGGACGAACACCAGCCCAGCTGGATTCAATATCATTCTCCTCTATCTTTACAGAAGGAAACATAAAGTTAACGGCGTTAATGATGTATGTTCTGTCACTTGCAGTCATCTTTGGATTTACGGGATTAGAATTATAGAAGGTATCTGTTGTTCCCACGTAGGTCTTTCCATCTCTCGGAATGGCAAATACCATCCTTTTGTCAGGAGTATCAAAGTACACAGCCTGCTTTAACGGAAACTTAGATTGGTCTATTACTAAATGAACCCCTTTAGTCAAACGCAGGGTCTTTCCTTTCTTTGATCCGTCTTTCTCGCGGATGGAATCAACCCAGGGACCTGCTGCGTTGATGACTTTTTTTGCTCTAACTTCATGAACCTTGCCTGTCAGCTGATCTGCAGCTGCAGCTCCGCACACTTTTCCTTGATCATCATATAAAAGTTTTTCGACCTTCAAATAGTTAACAGGCATAGCGCCTTTTTCTGCTGCAGCTTTCATTACCTCAACCGTAAGACGAGCATCATCTGTGCGGTATTCCACATAATAACCGCCGCCTTTCAGTCCATCTTTTTTTACAAGCGGTTCTTTTGATAGTGTTTCCCGGGCATTAAGCATACTTCTGCGTTCAGACTTTCTGACTCCTGCAAGAAAGTCATAAACTCTAAGTCCGATAGAAGTCGAGAATTTCCCAAACGTGCCTCCTTTATGCATTGGCAGCAGCATCCACTCCGGTGTAGTCACATGTGGTCCATTTTCATATACGATTGCCCGCTCCTTGCCGACTTCCGCTACCATTTTAACTTCAAATTGTTTAAGATATCTTAATCCGCCGTGAACCAGTTTTGTTGAACGGCTGGAAGTTCCGGCAGCAAAATCCTGCATCTCGACGAGTGCTGTTTTCATTCCCCGTGTTGCCGCATCCAGGGCAATTCCCGCTCCCGTTATGCCGCCGCCAATAATCAGAATATCAAATTCTTCCGTTGTCAGTGTTTCTATCATTTCAGTACGATTTAAATTAGAAAATGTCATTGCTGTCTCCTCCTTGTCGAAAAGGCCAGTAGTTGTAACTACCCTTTTAAGCAGGGAATAAAAAAGAGACCACAAAATACATTATCGAATACCCGATAATGATTTTGTGGTCTCTCCGCATCTCCTGCCGAACTATTAACTTAAGCTTATTATAACATAAAAGATATGATTTGTGTATAAAATCTGCTTCTGATTATTTAAATGCTATTGCAGCCTTTACAGCTTTTTTCCAGCCTTTATAAAGTTCTTCACGGACTTTTTCTTCCATTGATGGATGATATGATTGATCAATTGCCCACTGCTCAGCAATTTCCTCCTGTGATTTCCAGAACCCGACGGCCAATCCAGCAAGGTAAGCTGCCCCCAGCGCAGTAGTTTCATTGATTGTCGGTCTTTCAACCGGCACCTCTAAAATATCTGACTGGAACTCCATCAAGAAGTTATTTTTCACGGCACCCCCGTCAACCCTAAGCGTCTTAAGTTCAATGCCTGAGTCCGCTTCCATGGCAGATAAAACATCTTTTGTCTGATAAGCAAGTGACTCGAGTGTCGCACGGATAAAATGCTCTTTGGACGTTCCCCTGGTGACTCCGAATACTGCTCCCCTTACATCACTGTCCCAATATGGTGTCCCTAGACCTACAAATGCCGGAACTACATAAACTCCATCTGTCGAGTCCACTCTTTTTGCATAGCTTTCGCTGTCCTTTGCATCCTTGAGCATCCTCATTCCATCACGGAGCCATTGAATGGAAGAGCCCGCAACAAAAATGCTGCCCTCCAATGCATATTCAATTTTCCCCTCAAGCCCCCAGGCAATGGTGGTTAGAAGTCCATGTTCAGATTGGACGGCTTTTTCCCCTGTATTCATAAGCATGAAACAGCCGGTACCGTAAGTGTTCTTAGCCATTCCTTTCTCAAAGCATGCTTGTCCAAATAGCGCAGCCTGCTGATCACCCGCTGCTCCGGCGATGGGAATTTCCTTCCCGAAAAAGTGATAGTCAATAGTCTTAGCATACACTTCTGAAGATGGCTTCACTTCAGGCAGCATCGTTTCAGGAACTCCAAGAATGTTAAGCAGTTCTTCATCCCATTTAAGTTCGTGAATATTAAACATTAGTGTGCGGGAAGCATTCGAGTAATCGGTCACATGTGCTTTTCCTCCAGACAGCTTCCAGATTAGCCATGTATCGATGGTTCCAAATAATAATTTGCCCTGTTCAGCTTTTTCCCTTGCCCCTTCCACATGATCCAGTATCCACTTAACTTTTGTTCCTGAGAAGTATGCATCTATTAATAAACCGGTTCTTTCTCTGAATAGATCGTTATAGCCTTTTTCCTTCAATTCATCGCAAATTTCGCTTGTCTGCCTTGACTGCCAGACAATCGCATTATAAATTGGGGCTCCCGTTTCTTTATCCCAAACAACTGTTGTTTCCCTCTGATTTGTAATGCCAATGCCGGCAATTTGCTCAGGTTTTATGCCGGATTCCGAAAAAACACCTGCAATCACCGATAAAATTGAACCCCATATTTCATTAGCATTATGTTCAACCCAGCCAGGCTTTGGAAAATGCTGTGTGAACTCTTTTTGTGCTGTGTGCACAATTTCCCCTTTTTTATTAAATAGGATAGCACGCGAACTAGTAGTCCCCTGGTCTAATGATAAAATATATTTTTCCACAATTAACTCCTCCCAATCTTGTTCATTATTCTTATTTATGCAGCCACTTTAGAAGAATCAACTTCTCCTGGATGTTTTTTGCCAAAAATATATGAAAGAATTAATACTATTATATTAACACCCAGCACTGCCCATAACATACCTGAAGCTTTGCCATCGAACATCACTTGGTAGAAGCTAGAGCCCATTAATCCCCCTAGGATGGGACCCGCTACCGGTATCCATGCATACCCCCAGTTCGATTTCCCTTTTCCTGCAATGGGAAGAAGAAAATGTGCAATGCGCGGTCCCAGGTCTCGAGCCGGATTAATCGCATAGCCAGTTGTCCCTCCGAGCGACATTCCGATTACAACAATCAGAAGTCCTACAGCAATCGGATTTAAGCCTTCTGTAAATTGATTTGCTCCAATAAACATCAATCCCAGTACAAGAATAAACGTCCCAATTATTTCACTCAATAAATTTGAAAATGTATGGGAAATTGCAGGACTTGTTGAGAAAACAGCAAGCTTTGCACCCTGGTCTTCTGTTTCTTTCCAGTGAGGCAGATAGTGAAAGAATACAATAACCCCTCCCAAAAAACCTCCCAGGACTTGAGCCAGAATATAGCCAGGCACGTCTGCCCAAGGGAAATCCCCGCTAAGCGCAAATCCGATCGTTACAGCAGGATTCAAGTGTGCCCCGCTAATCGATCCTACAGCAAAAACCCCCATCGTTACAGCAAGTCCCCAGGCAATTGTGATAACAATCCATCCTCCATTAAAAGAGAAGGTCTTTTTTAAATTCGCCCCTGCAACAACGCCTCCTCCAAAAATAATCAAGATCATGGTTCCAATTATTTCTCCCATATAAGCAGACATCTGAAAAATCCCCTTTCCCATTTGGATGTTCGGAAACAAAAAAGGAGATTCACGACAGATTAAGCCTTCAAAGGCAAAACTGTGTGAATCTCCTAATCTCCGACACATAAATTAACTTGTTAAACCGAGTATACAAGTCTATGAAAACGTTGTCAAACGTTTCTTGAACATTTTTATGAAAACCTTTCCCATATTTCTATTTTTGATGTTGTAATGGCAGCTGCTCCTGCATCAAGCGCATTCTTCACTTCTTCTTCTGAGCGGATGAGTCCTCCAGCAAATATGGGGGTATTCAAACGTTCATTCACTTCTTTTATCATCCATGGCATGGCACCCGGCAACACTTCTATGTAGTCCGGCCTGGTTTTCTCGATTAATTTATAACTTTTTTCAAGTGCGTGCGAATCGATGAGGAAAATCCTCTGGACTGCGATCACACCTTTTTGCTTTGCTTTCAGGATGACGCTGGATTTCGTAGAAATTAGCCCGTAAGGCTTAAATTCCTGGCAAATATATTCTGCGGCATAGTCATCGCTTTTCAAGCCATGAATCAGATCAACATGATAAATCATTTTTTTGCTATGTGCTTTTGCCATCTGCGAAACATTCTTCAGCTGCGAAATGTGCATATCGAGAAATACACCAATTTCATAGGGACTTTCCAGGAACTTTTCAAATTCTTTCATGTTAGAAGATGCCGGCAAAATTTTTTGATTCATTCTTTCCACTCCTGTTTCTGTTATTTCCCTATGTTATAAAGAATGTGAGCATTTCTCAATACCCATTATACATTTTTGCGGTACTCATAATAGCGGAATCCAATTATCATTATTGTCAGCCAGGCACCTCCGGCTGCAAAACCGGCAATAACATCACTAGGAAAGTGTACGCCTAAATAGATGCGGCTTAATCCAATCATGATGATAAAGCAGCCAAGCATCAGGGACCATGCAGTCTTCCATCGTTTTCTTTTTGCCAAATGAATGATCATATAGGCCAGCGACCCATAAAAAATAAAAGACCCCATTGAATGTCCGCTCGGAAAACTGAACCCCTGCTCCTCGATCAGAGGTCTGATATCCGGTCGTTCTCTTTTGAAAATCCATTTCAGCAGCAGGTTAAAAAGTGCTCCAAGACCAGATGAAAGAACCATGAACCATGCAAGTGAAGTCTTTTTAAACAAAAACAAAAGTACAGCTGCCAAAAGTACAGAAAAAGCCAGCCATTTTACCGACCCTAAAAAAGTAATCACACTCATATACTCTGTAAGCCGGGGAGAAATAAATGCCTGTACATACTGAATGACAGCATCATCAAATCGAATTAGCTCATTTTCCTTCAATTCGTCCACTATTTCAATAAAAAGCAGCAAAAACCCCCCAAAAATCGCAGCTGCCAACGCTAAGTAGATGATATTTTTAAATGTTATATTCTTCCTGTTCATTTATCCAAATCCTTTTTATTTATAGGATTACCACTAACTTTGGTAAACGGAACATTTTTTGAGATTTTCTTCAGCTTTTCTTTAAAAATGAATAGTTTATCAGTAAAAAACCGAGTTTGCACCAGCAAATTCGGTTTTTTCTATTAAGCCTGCTTTTTTGCTTTTGTTTTTGCAGGAGCACGTTTCTTTTTAGCTGCCGGTTTTTTCTTTGTTTCTGTTTCAGCAGGCTTAGTTTTATCAATGGATGCCTGCAGGGCAGCCATAAGGTCGGTTACATTGGCTGCAGGTTCTTTTTCAACAGGTGTGACTATATCTTTGCCAGTACGTTTTGCTTCGATTAGCTCCAAAAGAGCTGTCCGGTAGTCATCATTATATTTCTCGGGCTTAAATTCAGTGGTTAATTGATCAATCAGCATGATGGCAGTATCGATTTCCTTATCAGTCACTTTGTCTTCTGCAGGTACATTTGGCACATCCGCAGCCTTTCGTACTTCATCGGGGTAATGAATCGTCTCCATCACAAGAGTGTTTTCATATACCCGGACCACAGCCAGCTGTTCTTTGGATCGAATAATGATTTTGGCCAAACCTACCTTTTCTGACGTCTCAAGAGCTTTTCTTAAAAGGGAATAGGCTTTCCCTCCTCCGTCCCCTGGAGACATATAATAAGTACGGTTATAATAAATCGGATCAATCTCCTGTATTTTTACAAAGTCCATAATCTCGACAGCTTTATCCTCATTTTCCTGTTTAAGCTTTTCTAAATCCTCATCCTCTAAAACCACAAATTTTCCTTTTGTGTATTCATAAGCTTTTACAATATCCTCATTTTTAATTTCTACTTCACAAACAGGACATGTCTTCTCATATTTAATTGGCGAATGACATTCTTTATGAAGGTTCCGCAGTTTTATATCCTTATCTTCTGTAGCCGAGTGCAGCTTAATTGGAATATTCACCAGCCCAAAACTGATGCTCCCTTTCCACATTGTATGCATAGTCAAACTCCCATTCCTATTAGATGTAGTAATCATAATTTGTGTATTAACTAAATCGGAGATACGCTAAAACATTTGGAAACTGAGTAGTTTTAGCGGCAATGGCCAAAACTAATATGACGATTGCAGAAGGGAGGCCAAATTGAATGAGACCTATGCTGCCTACACTAACTTTCGATGTTCCGGAAGAGAAGGAGTGGCTCTTTGAAGCAAAGTATGATGGTTTTAGAGCAATCCTGCACCTGGACAAAGAACCCAGACTGACAAGCAGAAACGATAAGCCCTTATTACATCTTTTCCCGGAAATTAAGGCATATTTGGAGCAAAACAAAGATAAATTCGAACCATACCTTCCACTAACATTAGATGGAGAATTAGTCTTTCTGGAGAATGCCTATAAAGCTCATTTTGGGTCCATCCAGGTGAGGGGCAGAATGAGGTCTGAAAAGAAAATTCAAGAGAAAGCAAAAACTGCCCCATGCCGTCTTCTCATTTTTGACATTTTGATGGTAAAAGGTAAAAAAATGACTGATAATGTATACGCTTCAAGAAAAGCGGAATTGGAAGCATTGTTTAAAGATTGTAATATGCCTTTAAAACCTGATGAGAAGGATCCGAGGCTGATACAATTAATCCCTCCATACCGCAGCTTTAATGAACTTTGGGAAAAAATTGTCCTGCATGATGGAGAAGGAATCGTGGCAAAGCAACTGAAGAATAAATGGGAAGAAGGAAAGAGATCATCTTTATGGCTAAAATTCAAGAATTGGAAATACGTTTCCTGCTTTATCACTGCATATGAAAAATCAAATGGCTACTTTTATGCTGGTGTGTACCAGGGGGATGCTGTCATTGCAATCGGACAGTTTCTTTTTGGGTTGAAGCCCGATGAAAAACAAGCCTTGTTCCAAATAATCAAAGATAATAAAACAGATGAAAACAGCCAATTTATTTATGTAGAACCAGCCATATGTGTGGAAGTTAAGTATCTGGAGATTTATGAGGATCAAATGCGCGAACCGCACTTTCACCAGTTTCGCTTCGATTTGAAGCCTGATGCCTGTACTTATGATAAATTTATACAACAGCAGAAAAACCTGCCTCCCGAAATAGAAATCACCCATCCAGATAAGCCATTATGGGAAACACCAGCTATTCAAAAGGTTGATTATATTCACTTTTTAAGAGAGATTGCTCCATATATGCTGCCATTTTTAAAAAACAGGCTTTTAACTGTAATCCGCTATCCGCATGGGATCTTTGCTGAACCATTCTATCAGAAAAATTGTCCGGATTACGCACCGGATTTTGTGGAAACCGAAATGTCAGAAGGCATTAACTATATTGTCTGCAATAATCTTCAAACGCTGCTCTGGCTTGGCAACCAGCTTGCATTTGAATATCATATCCCATTTAAGACTATTTACAGCAAGGGACCAAGCGAAATAGTGTTTGATTTAGATCCTCCTTCGAGGGACGCTTTTCATCTTGCCATTAAAGCTGCTCTATTGATTAAAGAGGTGCTTGATCAGCTGAAGTTAATCAGCTTTGTTAAAACATCCGGCAATAAGGGTCTGCAAATCTATATCCCGCTGCAGGAAAATACGTATAGTTTTGATGATACCCGGCTGTTCACCGAATTTATTGCCCAGTATCTAATTTCCAAAGACCCCGATTCTTTTACAACAGAAAGATTAAAGAAAAATCGGGGAGGCAGGCTTTATGTGGATTATATCCAGCATGCAGAAGGCAAGACAATCATCGCTCCTTATTCAGCAAGAGGAAATAAGGCAGCGACTGTTGCTTCTCCTCTGTTTTGGGATGAAGTCAACGAGAAATTAACAATGGAGCGGTTTCAGATAACCAACCTTATAAAAAGGGTAAACAGCGATGGAGATCCATTCAGTTCTTATTTTCAGACAAAGGAAATTCAGCCCTTTTCTCCGGTGCTCGATTTTTTAAAACAGCAAAACAAAAAAGGATAAGGCCAGTGCCTTATCCTACATCCATTCTTTAAGTATTGCTTGGGCATATTCCTGAAGTTTGGCATACTGCTTAATTTCTTCAGTATATTCCTCTTTCTGGGACAGGGTGAACTCCGCTGGTTTTTCCAAATTGATTTCCGCTTCACAGCGGTAAACATAGCTGGCATTCCCAATTAAATCAATGGACTGTCTGCCATTCTTCTCATGAACTACACAGCGAACTTTTCCGCCATTATTGTATACCTCAACAGGCTCTTCGATATTATTAAGCCCATTCATGCAAGTGACAAGTGTTGAAGCGGACATGGCAGTACCGCAGGCATTGGTAAATCCTACTCCCCGCTCAAATGTCCTTACATAAATATGCCCTTTTTTTAGTGGCTTTACAAAGCTGACATTTACTCCATCAGGAAAGAAATCATTCGGCCCGTTCAAATATTCGCTGATCTTTTTTTGCAGGTCAGATGTAATATGCTCTTTCTCCACAATGGAAACAAAATGGGGATTAGGGACTGCTAAGGCCGTAAAAGCTAATTCCTCTGAAATCCCGCTGACTTTTTCATTAATTAAAGTTTCTTTATCGAGAACCAAAGGAAGATCCTTCAAATCGAATGAAACAGGTGATATTTCAACAAGATAAGTTGGAATATCCTCAAAGATGTCCACTTGCTTTTTCACCTGCAAATCCGCTTTCATGGTTTCAATGATGGCTTCTTTTAGACCAAGAAGTTCACATACATAACGGGCAACGCATCTTAATCCATTTCCGCACATGGAGGCTTCTGATCCATCCGGATTAAAAACACGCATCCTGGCATCTGCTTTTTCGCTTTTTAACACGAAAAGAATTCCATCTGCTCCAAGTTCAGTGGTGCGGTCACATATTGCTTTGGCAAGCTCAGCACGATTCTCTTCTGTAAAATTATACGTACGGGAAATTTCGTCTATTATAAAGAAATCATTTCCTGATCCATGACATTTCAGCAGTTCAATGTTCATAGTAATACCTCCAAACCATTTGTAGCTCAACTTATAAATAAGAGTGCCATAAAAGTATGTATTATTCAATAATTGTTTTCTTTATTATATTATTAACTTATTAGAAAACTGATAAGTTCCGTCATTTAGGGAAGTGAACGATATTAATACTGATCTTTATACATTTAAATTTTTCATTCAGCGGATCGAAGAGTTTGGAAGCGTTATTAATGAAAAAAACGCCTTTGTAGAAACAACGGCATTTTTTAATAAAACAATTGTATATGAAGGGATTATCCGGGTGCGTTTTAATGACTATGGAATTTACCCCTTCCCCGAGGACCTTTCCCAGGCAGACATTCCATTGTCTGTTAAAAGGAAAATGGCCGCAGAATTGATATATTAAGCCGCAGAAAAGATATCTGTAATAGCACCGAGGCTAATATATTAGATCGGCTGTTTGCTGGTATGTTTTTCAGGATTCATAAGCTGGCTGGACCAGGCTAATGATTCTGAATAGATCTTAAAAATGGTTTTTTCATCAACATTCAGTTTCTCACACATTTCGCCGATCCTGCTCCATTGTGCTTTCTCTACCGCAAAAGCAAGATCGAGTATCTCTTTCAGCTTATTAGTTTTCCCTCGGAGTGCTTCACAAATATCATCCTGCAAAGGAAGTTCATCGAGAATTTGACTCATCGGGATATTCAGCAATGAATCCATTAATGAAAACATCCCTGTTATAAAATAACTGGCCGAAACACCTTTTCCGGTCCTGAGCCTCCCAATTTCCTCGCACATTTTGGCACGAGTCATTGACAATCTGATTGTCTCTTCAGCCAATTGGGAGTTTTGAATAATATTTTCCCTCACCGCCAATACATAGATCCACTTTTCAAGTTCTATCAATCCCAGCAGAACTATGGCCTGGCGGATTGAATTTATCTTTTGCTTTGGACGGTAAGCCGGGGAGTTTATTAGTTTCAGCAATTTATACGACAGTGATATGTCTCGTTCGATTAATTCAGTTATGCGGTCAAGACTTGGCTCCTCATTTGACAGGTTTTGAATCATCTCATAATATGATTGAAAATAGGACGGGACATCATGTGTAGACATAATGACAGGCTTCGCAAAAAAATAACCCTGAAAATAATCGTAACCCCTTCTTTTCGCTTCTTCGTAGCACTCTCTTGTCTCAACCTTTTCAGCAACTGTTTTAATTTTGAGCTGATTAACAAGCACTTCAATTCTTTCCCGCATATCTTTTGGTGTATTAAGAAAGTCCACCTTTATGATATCAGCGTATTTCAGCAATTGTCTTGCAAACGGATTGGTTTCATTGAATACATAATCATCAAGTGCTATCTGATAACCTAGTTCCTTCAAATCTTTGCAAATATTGACCAGTTCTGCACTAGGCTCAACAGTTTCAAGGATTTCGACAACGATTTCCCGAGGCCTAAAAAATGCAGGGAGCTTGAGCTTCAGCAATTTTTCCGTAAAATTAATAAAACATGGCTTTCCTTCAGAAAGACGGTCAATCCCTATATTTAAAAAACTATTAATAATAACCTCAGCTGTGGCCTGATCTTCATCTATTTCTGGGAAGGCATTCACCTGATTATTCCTATACAGAAGCTCATAAGCAAACACTTCTTCTTTAGAATTGAAAATCGGCTGCCTTGCTACAAACACTTCCATTGACATACCTCCGAAAACGCCATATTACTATAGACATATAGTAGCTCAATTCATTTATTGAGTATGTCGAAACTTGTTGAATAAATAGAAATTTTTATATTTTTATACAAAATTCCCCATTTTCCTTTGTTCAGTAAAAAAGAAAAAGGATGCCCCAATAGGCATCCTACTATCTATATTAACTAATGACATGAAAAACAAAGTTGAATAAAAATAAAGCAGCTATGACATACAATGCAAATGAAACTTCCCTTGCTTTGCCAATCGAGATCTTTAAGATTGGATAAAGAATAAATCCAATGGCAATGCCGTCCGCAATACTATACGTGAACGGGATCATCGCAATGATAAAGATAGCTGGAAAGCTTTCGCTCATATCCTTTAAGTCAAGGTTGCGGATGTTTTGAAGCATCAGTCCGCCAATAATGATAAGAATAGGTGCAATTGCACTGTTGGGAATCAATTTAATAACAGGAATAAAGAATGCTGATAGCATAAACAGCAATCCAGTTGTAACTGCTGTCAATCCTGTACGTCCGCCGGCAGCCATACTCGCTGCACTTTCAACCGTTGCTACAGTCGGGCTTGTCCCAAAAATACCTGACAATAATGCAGAAACTGAAGTTGCCTGAAAAGCACGCTTAAACTGTTCCGGCCTATTTATAAATCCAACATGACCGTGAACTAATCCGATATTTTCAAAGACAAGAACCATTGTTAATGAAAAAATGGCAATCCAAAAAGTGACGGAAAGCAAGTTATCAAATGACATCGCTCCAAAAACTTCCATATAATCGGAAAGAGCGAACGGCTTTTCATCGGTATTTTGCACATTAATCGGACCAAAAGCCCATGCTATCAATGTTCCTGCTGCAACAGTAATCAAAAAGTTGCCAGGCACATTGCGCATGAATAAAATGATGGCAAGCAAGAACGTTAAGATGGTCGCAAGCACTTGCGGGTCTCCAAGTTCACCCATAGCAATAATGGAGTTTGTCCCTTTTTCAACGATTCCGCCTTTTTCAAGTCCGATCAGCATCAAGAAAAGTCCGAGCCCCACTGTTATTGCTTCTTTAAGTGAGTGTGGAATCGATTCGCTCAATGTCTTTGCGAATCGCGAAAAAGCCACGAATACAAAGATCAGACCAGATATAAAGACAACAGCTAATGCTTCCTGCCAGGATAAGCCCATGGATTGGACCATTGTATAGGAAAATAAAGCGTTAATTCCCATTCCAGGCACAAGGAGAATCGGTACATTTGCCCAAAACCCCATAATCAAACAGCCGGCAATCGATGTTATAATGGTTGCAAAAATGGCTGCTTCCAGCGGAATTCCTGCTTCAGAGAGAATTAGAGAGTTAACTGCGATAATATAAACAATCGTAAAAAAGCCGATTGCCCCAGCCATAACCTCCCTTTTTACAGTTGTTCCACTTGAATCAAGCTGAAAAAGCTGGTTAAACCACTTATTCATATATACTACCTATCTATTCAATTAGCCCTCTCCCTACCCGCTCTCCCCGTATATATCCCTCAGTTAAGAGTGATCAGTTAAAAGAACGGGTGAGCCACAAGCTGTATTTTATCAAAAAAAAACCTTTCTGCCAATAGAAAGGTCAGACGTCTGCTCATATTTTTCTAAAAAAAAATCAGCGGATATTTCCCCGCTGATTTTTGATAGATATAGCAATAGGGCAAGACTGTTGCACTTGTAAGCATACACTTATTTTTTTCACGCTGTAAAAATGCGGAACCTTATTCACCGTCAGTTAATTGTCTATACAGATTGCCCATTTCAATAGCTCCAACAGCCGCTTCCCATCCTTTGTTTCCGGCTTTGGTGCCTGCACGCTCAATTGCCTGTTCAATCGTGTCAGTTGTAAGAACACCGAAGATTACAGGGACACCGCTCTGCAATGCAGTCGCTGAGACCCCTTTAGCCACTTCGCCGCTCACAAAATCAAAATGCGGTGTTGCTCCGCGGATCACTGTGCCAAGGGTGATGACTGCATCATATTTTCCGGATTGGGATAGCTTTTTAGCTGCCAGCGGGATTTCGAAAGCTCCAGGAACCCAAACAACAGTCACATCTTCTTCGCTTACTCCGTGGCGCTTAAGTGCATCTTCCGCTCCGCTTAAAAGCTTGCCTGTAATGAATTCATTAAAACGCGACACTACAATTGCCATTTTTAATCCTGTTCCTACTAAATGTCCTTCGATTACCTTTTTCATCTCTAATCGCTCCCTTAAAATTGTAATAAATGCCCAAGTTTTGTTTTCTTTGTTTTTAAGTAAATCTCATTTTCAGATTTGGCAGGCATTTGAAGAGGAACCCGTTCGGATACCTCCAGCCCATAGCCTCCCAGTCCAGCTATTTTGCGGGGATTATTGGTTAGCAGGCGCATTTTTTTTACCCCGAGATCTCTAAGGATTTGTGCACCTACCCCATAGTCGCGAAGATCGTCCTTAAATCCGAGCTTATGATTTGCTTCAACGGTATCGTAGCCCTCTTCCTGCAGCTTATAGGCTTTCAATTTATTGATCAGGCCGATGCCGCGCCCTTCCTGTCTCATATATAAAAGGATTCCCCGGCCTTCCTCTTCAATCTGCGATAATGCTGCCTCAAGCTGCGGCCCGCAGTCGCAGCGGTTAGACCCGAATACATCCCCGGTCAAACACTCCGAATGCACACGGAGCAATACGGGTTCGTTTTCATCGATTTCTCCCTTTACAAGAGCAACATGGTCTTTTCCATCGATTGTGTTTGTATAACCTACCGCTCTAAAATCTCCAAATTCTGTTGGAAGCTGTATCTCCACTTCCCTTTTTACAATGGAGTCATGCTTCAATCGATACTCTATCAATTGCTGAATAGTAATCATTTTTAAGTTAAACTTTTCAGCCACTTTTTCCAGGTCATCCACTCGAGCCATTGTTCCATCATCTTTCATAATTTCACAGATAATCCCGGCTGGTGCTGCACCGGCAAGACGTGCCAGATCGACCGCAGCCTCTGTATGGCCTGCACGCCTTAGGACTCCTCCTTTTTTGGCCACCAGCGGAAAAACATGTCCCGGCCGGGAAAAGTCTGCAGGTTTAGCGTCTTCCTCAAGCATTTCTTTAATAGTGAATGCACGCTCAAATGCGCTGATCCCTGTAGTGGTTTTCACATGGTCAATACTGATTGTGAAAGCTGTTCCATGACTGTCAGTGTTTACTTCTGCCATTGGATTCAGTTCCAGCTTTTCAGCCAGCTCCTCAGTGATAGGTGTACAAATCAGACCTCTGCCTTCTTTAGCCATAAAGTTGATCGTGTCGGGTTTCGCATATTCCGCAATTGCCAGAAAATCCCCTTCATTTTCCCTATCTTCATCATCACAGACAATGATGACTTTTCCTGCTTTTAAATCTTCTAATGCCTCATTTATTTCACTGAACATGGTTTATTGACCCTCCTTTTGCTAATTATAAGAAGCCGTTCTCCTTAAGGAATCGCTCTGAAATTGCTTCTTTAGGCGATGTGCTTTCCTGCTGCCTGTTCATGAAGGAATACAGATATTTGGCAAGCATGTCAAACTCAAGGTTAACGATGTCTCCCGCTGCTTTGAAGCCGAGTACCGTTTCACTTGCTGTGTGCGGAATGATCGAGACAGTAACGGTATTGTCTCCATTGCCGAAAACTGTCAGGGAAATCCCATCCACAGCGATTGATCCTTTCATGATAAGCAAATGGCTTAATGCACTCGGTACAGATATCTGTATATAAATGGCATTTTCACTCGCTGTTTTTTTTATGATTTGACCTGTTCCATCAACATGCCCTGTCACAAAATGCCCGCCAAATCGGCCATTTGCCGACATCGCCCTCTCCAGATTGACTTTTGTTCGCTCTTTAATGGCAGAAAGCGAAGTGCTTTTAAATGTTTCAGGCATGACATCTGCTGAAAATTCATTTCTCGCATATTCTGTAACCGTAAGGCATACGCCATTTACAGAAATGCTGTCTCCCAGTTGAACATCTGATAAAACTTTGGAGGCCTGAATCGTCAGTTTCATGGCCTTGCCTTGCTGAACTACTTTTTTTACTGTTCCCAATTCCTCAATAATCCCAGTAAACATTATTCCTTGGCCTCCCTCAGCGGTTTTGCGGTAATTCTAAGGTCGCCGCCAATCCTTTCAATTTCTGTGAATTCCAGTACAGGGGCATCTTTTACATAGTCGGCACCGTCTCCGCCAATAAATGGAATCGCCTCGCTGCCTCCAATAATTTTAGGAGCCATATAAAGGATTATCTGCTGAAAGAAACCGCTTTTTATTAATGAAGCATGAACCTCTGATCCGCCTTCAACAAATAAAGTCATGATATTTCTTTCACCTAAATTTTTTAAAACTTCTTTAATCGGCACCTCATTAGCAGGAAAAGAAAAAATTTCAGCACCATACTTCTTTATCTCTTCTGCCTTTGACCGATCTATTTCTCTGCCGGTAAAGATTATGGTCTTTACAGACTGATCTCGAATGACTTTTGCGTCAGCCGGAATTCTGAGATTTGTATCTAATATAACTCGAATGGGATTTTTTCCGCCTTGGGGCAGCCTGGCGGTTAAAAGAGGGTTATCGTGAATGATCGTATTTATACCTGTAAGTATCGCGTCATGTTCATGCCGTAGCCGATGTACATCCTGCCTGGATTCTGGAGAGGTAATCCATTTGCTGTCACCGGTTTTTGCAGCTGTTTTCCCATCAAACGATGAGGCTGCTTTAATGGTTACATATGGTGTCTTTGTTTTTATAAAATGAAAAAATGGTTCATTTAGGGCATCTGCTTCCTCCCTCAATATGCCGGTCACTACTTCAATCCCGGCATCCTGCATCCTTTCAATTCCTTTGCCGGAAACAAGAGGATTTGGATCCTCAGAAGCAATAAAAACCCTATTAATTCCTGAATTAATGATTAAGTCTGCGCATGGCGGAGTCCTTCCAAAATGGCTGCATGGCTCAAGAGTGACATAAATATCAGCGCCTTTAGCCTTATCGCCAGCTGCAGCAATCGCATGGACTTCAGCATGGGGAGTTCCTGCTTTCAGGTGAGCACCCATCCCCAGAATTTCACCATTTTTTACAACAACCGCACCCACCTGCGGGTTAGGGCTGGTTTGGCCTTTCGCGGCCGCTGCCAGACTGATGGCTAACTTCATATATTCCTGATGGTTCAAATTATCTGAATCCTCCTTCCCTTACTATTTCTCCAAATTAAGTATGAAACGGCAAAACCCCGTACACCAGCTAGGTGAAACGGGGCAAAATCACATGACGAAATAAGCGTTTAAAAAAATTTTTTTTGAACGCAGCACTATAATCATTCCTTCTCCCATCCAGACTTTCACTGTCGGCTTTGGAGTTTCACCAAATCCACCGTTTTCATAAGAAAAGCCGATGGCGCCTGGAGCTAGACACTTATCTAGCTTCAGAATTAATGCAAACTTATCTTTTTGAAAAGCGCATGCACCTTGCATCTCTACTTATAAAACCGGGTCACGGACTAAGAGGGCGTACCCTCATCACCGCCGGTTGGGAATTTCACCCTGCCCCGAAGGAAATCCTATTCTATTATAAGAATCTTACCATGAATAGTAGGAATATACAAAGAGAATTGTTTGTGAAAGAATTGAAACTTTTGCTTTAAACTGCCGTATAGTAATTATTGAAGAAGGAGAGGACTTTAAAATATGATTGAACCAAGAGAACATTTAATAAATGAATTAAGAAAATGTGAAGAATGGGAAAAAGACCAAGGTGATTTATGGTTTTGGGAGAAGCTGGGCAGACTCCCTTTTAAGCTTATTGATAGATTCACACCGGAGTTCATACAAAAAAAGGTTGGAGTGATTCTTGATGAGCTTGGCACATATATTCAATCAGGAGGAAGATATTTAAGCTCAGCTTCAGCGTTAAAGAATTATTATCCCGAACAAAATATTCATACACTGCAGGATGTAGTGGCCCTGCCCATATCAAAGATGGATGAAGCCGCCGAAAAGCTAAGCTCAAACCGAAAAAGAACCGCTGCATTGCAAGGTGCGAGTACTGGGGTCGGAGGGATTTTCACCCTGACCATTGATATCCCGCTTCTCCTTGGCATTCAACTAAAAACACTGCAGGATATCGCGATTTGCTATGGCTTTGATCCAGCTGATAAAAATGAAAGGATGTTCATCGTAAAAATTCTGCAATTTGTTTCCAGTGACATTGTAGGAAAAAAAGCCATTCTGCAGCAGCTATCCATGTTTGGATCTATAGAAGAAGGACCAAAAAGGGAAGTCGTTTCCGAGCTTCAGGGATGGAGAGAAGTTGTGTTTTCTTACAGGGACCAAATTGGCTGGAAAAAACTTTTCCAAATGATCCCGATAGCCGGACTGCTGTTTGGAGCTTTCATTAATCGCTCAGCCGTAAATGATATTGCAGAAGCAGGCATTATGCTATATCGAAAAAGAGTAATCGTTAATCGGCTGCACCAGAATATGATTAAAGAAATAAAACCGGAGAGC
Source organism: Bacillus sp. NTK034 (assembly GCF_017303275.1). Taxonomy (GTDB): domain Bacteria; phylum Bacillota; class Bacilli; order Bacillales; family Cytobacillaceae; genus Cytobacillus. Next base: position 28,063 of record NZ_JAFKOJ010000002.1, read on the forward strand.
TAACAATGGCTCTCCGGTTTTATTTATGGAAGCTTTTTGATCTCCTTCTCCATATACTCTTCATTTAAAGCTCCCAAAACTTTTTCTCTAATAACACCATCTGAATCAATAAAATAGCTTGTAGGATAGGCCATTATATTATAGTCAGAACCTGCCTCGCCTTTTACATCCATAGGAATTGTAAAGGTCAGCCCCAGCTCTTTTACGAATTTATCTGCATCACCGCTATTCTTTTCTGTGTTTGTGAGATTGACAGCAAGAATAGTGAAATTTTCATCTTTATACTTGTTATACAGCTTCTCCATATGCGGCATTTCCGCACGGCAAGGAGGACACCAGCTTGCCCAGAAATTTAAAAGCACTGCTTTGCCCCTATAGTCGGAGAGTTTTACTGGGTTTCCTTCCATATCTGTCAGTTCAAATTCAGGAGCAAGATTTCCTTTCTCCAGACCAACAGGCAATTCTTCAGGATCTTCCATTTTATCGTATTTCTGCATTTGTCCGGCTTGCTCTACTACCCCTTTGTCCTTGAGAATGGTTTTGTCGACAATAAACAGCAAAAGGACAATAACTGCGGCTGCGAGTAGAAACTTTTTCATTCCAACACCTCTAAACTGATATCCCTATACTTTAACTGAACTTATCATACTATATGGGGAATATAGAATCTATAAATGTGCATACGGTTTTAGTGATTGCGGTAAAGAAAAAGCGTCGCAAAAATGGCATAAATTCTAAGCTTTTCTTTTGCTGTCAGACCCTCTTCAAAAGAAAGTACAGGTGTATTGGGGTCCCTAAACTGCTCCCCCCACTCAAGCAGCATCCATCCTTTGCGAAGGCGTGCAATTCTTTTTGATTTCTCATCAAGAATTTGAAAATCCGTATGGAAAAAGGTTTTAGCAATGGAATATCGGTCACAGCCATTCTCATATACCAGTTTGAATCCATCTTTTTTATTAATGATTGTTTCTTTGCAGGAATCTTTCGCAGACGAAATATCTATGCCTTTTCTATCAATTAGGATTGATGCCTCCAGATTTGCGCTATGATCATAGATTCCCAGCCTTCTTGGAAAAAGCCGATCCAAAAAATAAGGCAAGAACCATCGAAACTTCCACATTTTCATATCCCTGATTTCACCAACCTGCCTTCCTTCCGGGTCAAAAAGCACCATTCTAAGGGACGGTGCCGGCATAAAAACGATCATCAAATTTGACTGGCTTAACAATGAGAGACGGGCTTGTCTGCTTTTCTTGAACTTTCTCTCCACTATCTCGGCCGCCCTTTGCTTATTCAGCAAGTGAATTTGATAGCACAAAAAACTATATAAGATGAAAGGGATTAGAAAAAGGATTAAATAAGTCCTTGGAAATTTTTCTATTAAAACCAATAGAATGAAAAATGGAGGTACAAGTGCGGCAAGGCTTGCATTTATTGAGATGTCAGCTGTTTTCAGGTAATATTGCTGGATATTCATCAGAATGTCTCCTCCGCTATATTTATTTCTCTATAGTCTATTAATTACTTTCTATAAAAATGAATTTTGGCGGGATTTTATGAAGTTTACATAACGATGCATCTGCAGATAGTCTGTTTGAGTTTTTCCTTAACATCTTTATTCACTGATTATCCTTCAAATAAAAAAGCTGACGGACACTTTCCGCCAGCTTTTTTGATGGAATTACTTTAAAGCATTAACTGCATTAATTAGCCCATGGCCAGATTGTTCGTCGTATCCAGGCTTGAAGATATCCTCTGATGAAGATTGAATGATCTGCTTTACTTGTGCAGGAGAGATTTGGTCTTTCCCATGTTTTGCAATGATAACACCAGCCAGTGCAGCAACTTTCGGAGCGGCCATAGAAGTCCCGCCTTTATACCCATACCCGCCGCCAGGGATTGTTGCTAATGCCAAATAAGTATTGTCTCTGCCAGCTCCAGTATTTGGATCATAGTTTGGGCCCAAGTCTCCGCCAGGTGCCATAACATCAATTTTGCCGACACCGTAATTGGAATAGAAAGCAAGATTCTTTAAAGCTCCTCCCGCAGATACACGAATCATCAATTGACTGCTGGGGCTTCTGTGTGTTGCACCGTTATCAGAACCTGACAGCTGTCCCGGACTCTTTAAATCAACAGCGTTATTTCCTGCAGAACCAACTACAGTAACACCTTTTTGAATCGCATATTTAATGGCTCTGTTAAACATCTGCACGTCCGCTACAGTTTCCTTGGTTGTATACTCGGGATTCTGGAACCAGTCATAGCCGCCAAGAGACATGTTGACAACATCCACATTGTCATCCGCAGCTGTTATTAAAGCTTCTGCGATATGGGAAGTCGCTGCACCGCCTTCCGGGCCGAATACACGGTATGCTGCTACCTTTAAATCAGGTCCTACACCCATTGTTCTTCCTTTCGCTGCAATTGATCCTGCAACGTGGGTTCCATGGCTGTTTTCATCCATTGGATCCGGGTAGCCCGGAACAAAGGATTTACCATATGCGTAATTTTCTTTTAAATCTGGATGATTATAGTCAATACCTGTGTCGATTACACCAACAACGATATCTTTACCGTCAGCTGTCTTTCCAGTTCCTCCAGGAAGATTCCATGACGAACCATTATTTGTTACTTGTTTGATATCCCATTGAAGACTGTGATATAGATCAGCATTATCTAATGGAAGATCTGCATTTACTGCAGGAGCTTCGGGATAAATTACATTTTCAGCGCCAGCAGACAATACCAAGGAAGACTTCCGAATTTCATTAAGAAAATTAGGATTTGCTGATGAAACCTCAACAGCTCCTAATTTATCAAGCTTATTCTCTACTTGTCCTCCAGATTTTCTCACTAATTCTGTATAGCCTGCAGGAAGCTTTGCTTCATCTTTGAAAACAACTAAAAAACTCTTTTCAGCCGTTTGGGCTTGTCCAATGCTGACAGAACCCGCAAAAACAGCTGAGGCACATAATGCCAAACTTAATGTTCCCGTTACGATGCCCTTCTTGATATTCATTTTTTATTGAGACCCCCTTATATTTTCTAATTTTCATTATATTCTAAATAAAAGTCTCGACAATCTTTGTATTTCGACATACTTCTTCGTCACTTTTCAGGAAACAATACTTAGAACCCATTTGTCTTTTTACATTTTAAGTCTGCCTGGGTCTATTTACTTGATTCCCAATCAAAAACTTTGTTTGTTCATCTTCAGCCCTGTCGAAAAGACAAGACTATTTCCTTAAGAAAAAACCGCATCTTATTAGATGCGGCTTGGCTAAAATTGATTGATTCTATCAAAGGATGTTCTTGCATCCTCATATCCTTGCAGATATAACTTTTCCAGTTTTTGAGGATTCCGCTCCATCCGTCCCACTGTTAATGGCTCCTGCGGCTGGATGACAAGAACTGTCCCATTCTTCTCTTCCTGTTCAACATAGCGGAGGGTATCGTTATAGGTCCGGCAGCGTTCCGCCAGTGCTTTCTGCAGCCCGGTATAATGCGGATATTTCCTTTTGACCATAAAAGTAAATTTAGATGGCTTTTTGGAATATCCCCTGTTTCTTGTTAAAATCACTATATTTTTTTTGAATCCATCTTCCTGGGCTTTCTTGATTGGTATAGGGTCGCTGATTCCGCCATCAAGGAGGACCCGGCTATTAAAATCCACCTCCGGGGCAATAAAAGGCAAGGAACTTGAGGCTTTTAAAACCTTAAGCATATCTTTGCCATAATCTTTTTTACTGAAATACACCGGTTTGCCGGTATGGCAATCTGTTGTTCCAATGACAAATTCAGACTCATTTTTATAAAACTCATCATAGTGATATGGGACAAGTTTATTCGGTATTTCATCAAAAATAAAATCCATCCCGAATAATTGACGGGATTTAAAGTAATTCCGCCATGAGATATATCGGGGATCTGTGACATAATCCACATTCACAATTCTGTTCCTGCCCTTTTGCTTGGACAAGTAAGAAGCTGCATTGCAAGCCCCTGCAGAAACTCCAATTACATAAGGAAAGCAGAGGTCCTGTTCAAGAAAATACTCGAGAACTCCCGCTGTGTATACTCCCCGCATTCCTCCGCCTTCAAGCACCAGACCCGCTTCACTGATCACCGTTCATCTTCCTTTCACTCTTTTAAAGCTATACTACCAAAATATCAACCTTCCATATACAAATCTGCCCAAAAGGGAAGAACATGCCATGAAGTCAGGCAAGTTCCCTTCTTTTAAAGATAGCAATTGATGCCAGCATGGAAATAACAATAGTTATAACAGAAACAATAATACTCGGCAATAATTCATCCGGGAAATTACGGCCCAAAATGAAAGCATTCGTATAAGCAGATAGAAGGGCCGGACTCCACTCCAGCAGATGAGGAAGCGAACTGCTCAAGAGGCTTAATATGACTATGACGCCAATACTGATAAATCCAATAGTACCAGGCGATTTAATAAACGTATTGAACAGTATGACTATAGTTATAATAAGTGTAAGCCAGATACCATAAACAAAGAAGGATTGGAGAAAATCCGAAAAAGGAATAAATTCAAACAATACGCCTACATAGTACCAGGAGAGGAAGTAACCTAATAAATAAGAGAACCATATGAGAATCATAGAACCAGCCCACTTTGAAGTTACAAACCGAGCGTATGAAACAGGCTTCACCAGTATAAGCCCCGCCACACCGCTTTTCCTTTCCCCAGCAATAGTCCCCATTGTAATTAATACAATAATAAGCACACCAAACGTATTGAACTGGCTAAGACTTGCAGCGAGTGCTTCACCTGCAGATGGAACTGGAAGCTCGATGACTGCTCCTTCCGGCAGCCCGCCAAGAGAATCAATAATCTGAGGCATATAATATAATGTCAGCGGCTCCTTTACAGCTATCATAATAAAAGTAAGCGGAACCCATATCCATTTGAAATTTCTGGACATTTCAAGCATTTCTTTTTTAAATAAAGTCATCCATTGGTTCATTTTTGCACCACTTTCATGAATACATCCTCCAGCCTCGTTCTGCTGATTTCAAACTTAACCAGCGGCAAGTTCCGTTTCATAATCTCAGTTAAAAATAGTTTTCTGGCATATTCTATATCCTCTACCAAAAAGCTCGCATACTCTCCATCCAATTTCATTGAAGAAACAGGCTGAAGCAGAGCTAATTCTTCTGCATATTGCACTGTATTTTCTTTAAAAGCCAAGTCAATCTTTGCCTGCTGATGTTTAGTTCGCAGGCCTGCCAACGTCCCTGATTCAACTAGTTCACCATTATGGAGAAATAATATTTCATCACAAATCTCTTCTGCATCATTTAGTATATGAGTTGAAAATAGGATAGCTGATTCTTTTTTCAGCTTATCCATCAGCTCCAGCACTTCTCTGCGTCCAAATGGGTCGAGAGCAGAAACCGGTTCATCAAGCATGACGAGCTTCGGACGATGGATTATAGCCTGCGCAATGCCAAGCCGCTGCTTCATGCCTCCTGAATATTTTCCAATCCGCCGATTCTTAGCTTCAGCTATACCGGTAAGTTCAAGAAGCTCTTTTGCTCTGTCTTTGGCTTCTGATTTAGGAAGACCGGCAAGCTGGCCGGCATATTCGAGAAACTCGATGCCTGTCATCCATTCATAAAAAACGGGAAATTGAGGAAGATAACCTATTAATCTTCGGAAATCCGCTTTTTCTGCCCCTTCAAACACGATCGAACCGGAATCCGGCTTCACCAGCCCGGCAAGCATTTTTAATGTAGTTGTTTTTCCTGCCCCGTTTGCTCCCAGAAGGGCAATACATTTTCTTTCAGATAATTGGAAGTCCAGACCTTTTATTACTTCCTGGTCCTGGAATTGCTTTTTTAGGTTTATTATGCTTACAACTGGCATTATCAGGCTCTCCTTCCGAAAATAAAGTAAATAATTGGCCCCATCAGGTTTATAAATAAAATGATGAGAGCCCATACCCATTTTGGCCCATTTGCTTTTTCTATTTTTACCAGATCAATAATGGCAACGGCCATTAATATAAGCTGAATGATAACTATAGGTGCAAGAATTGCCCAATTAATACTTTCTAAAAACTCCATTATGCTGTCCTCCCTTATTTGTTATGTCATTCATATGACGTGCAAGTTCCTAAAACGTTCACTGGGAATTCAATAGTTTTTAAACAAAAAAACACCCCAATAATGGAGTGCATCAGAGTTTAATAGAATAAAGAAGGGGTTAATCTTTTTCTTTTTCATAAACAGACATCATATTGCGGATTTCGTTTGTTACTTGATCAATGAGCGAGGACGGCGAGAGTACCTTCGCCTGGTTACCCCAGTTGAGGAGCCATTTGACAAGACCCTCACTCACAATGGCTTTTGCTGTTAAAACGAAATGATTTTCATCAAGCTTTCTTATGTCTGCATCCCTCCCGAATTTATCAATTATCACGTTGATCAGATCGTTATGGAACCGGATTTTTATCCACTCTTCAGAGCCGGCATACATATGAAAGGTTGAGCTCACATACCTGGATACATCAAAAGGTTCATATGCGAACTGTTCTTCCGTTATATTTACATTGCGCAGACGGTCAATCCGATAATGGCGGATTTCTTCATTAGCAAAGTAATAGGCTATTAAATAATAAAAATCATTTACCCAGGTGAGCGCCAGCGGCTTGACCCTGTATTGCCCTCCATTGTGGCTTAAAGCAAATTCCTTGTTAAGATTATATCTTCCATATTGAAATGTGACGATTCTCCGCTCGGAAATGGCTTCATGCAAATCATTGATAGCCAGCCGAACCAGTTTGCTCTCACTTTTTACAGAGGAATCGATCATAATTTCATTATGCAGCTTTTTGGCATGATGAATGCTTGTCAGCTTTTTAATTTTCCGGATCAGCTGTTTCGTCTCATCTTTCGTGATAAAGCGTGCAGAAGCAACAGCATCAATCAGCATACGCAATTCATAAAGCTCGAATAGACGGTATTGATGGCTGTAGAACTTAGGCATCCCCTCTTTTTCCTGGTTGATGGTAATATCAAATTTTGCTTCAATCAGGTGCTCAATATCATCCCTCAGTGAGTTTTTGTTTAATTTCACATCCGGTCCATATTCCTTTTTAAAGCATTCAGTTATATCGTCCATTGTATATTCATTTTCTTCATCAGTCTGCTCTCTTAGAATCTCCATAAGCTTGAGCATCCTTTGTTTGTTATCAAGTCTATTCATTACTTCCCCCCGTGTACTGTATAACTAAAAGCTCTGCAGAATTAATTATCCATTAAAAAAAGCCCAGTGGCAACGGCCCTGGACTCTGTTAAATTACTTTAAAATCCTGAAAACTAAAGGTATTCTGTACTCCTTGCCCTCATACGCTTTGACTGCAGCTACTATCGTAAAAATAAAAGCAAGGATTCCCACGATCCAAATAGTTATCATCCCAATTAAGATGATCATAAGCACGACGCTGATGGCACTGTAAATCGTATAGGAAATTAAAAAATTCAGATATTCCTTGCCATGATAATCTACAAACTCAGAGTCATTCTTTTTTAAAAGCCAAATGATCAGCGGTCCAAAAAAAGCTGTAAAAAAGCTGGTTACATAGATAGCTGCAGCTAAAAGCCTTTCATCATTGGAAGGCATTTTATAATCATTCATTCTGTTTCCTCCTAATAATCCTCAATATATTTTATGATTTCTTCTATATTATTTACGTTATTCATTTTAAAAGGTTTCATGTATTTATTAATTTTTGCGCCCTTCCCCAAAATAATTAAAACCTTAATTTCAAGTTCTTGAATGGGACAACTTGAATACAAATGTTAAAGACAGGCATTGCGCCATGACTTTGCCAAATTCTAAAGACAGGCATTGCGCCATGACTTTGCCAAATTCTCATACCTGCTTAGGAAGGTGATATATAGATGATGTCAAAGCTGGAGGCATTCATTCTGGGGATCATCCAGGGACTTACCGAGTTCCTTCCTATATCCAGTACAGGACATTTATATCTGGGGAGACATCTATTTGGGCTAGATGAAGCTGGCCTCTTCCTTGATACAATGCTGCATATAGGAACTTTACTGGCAGTCCTTGTCGTTTACAAAAATGAATTGCTTCAAATTGTAAAGAAGCCATTCGGCAAGCTTTCGATGCTTCTGATAGTCGGGACGATTCCAGCCGTAATCGTCGGGCTCCTGCTGAGTGACATGTTCGATTCAATTTCAAAATCAGGTATTACAATCGGCTGGGAGTTTCTATTTACCGGGTTCATAATCTGGATTGCTGATGGTGTTAAGAAAGGCGCAAAAAAGATGGACCGCATCACTTATGGGGATGCCCTGTTTATCGGCACCTTTCAGGCAGCTGCCATCTTTCCGGCAGTCTCCAGATCCGGATTAACCATTGCAGCAGGACTCTTCAGAAAGCTTGACAGGGAAACAGCTGCTTATTTTTCCTTTCTGCTATCCATTCCGGTCATCGCAGGCGGCATTGTCATGCAATTTGGCGAATTGATGTCCGGTCACACAGAAGCCATAACCCTTGGCAGCATGTTAATGGCAACATTGTCATCAGCACTCTTTGGCTATGCAGCAGTCGTTTGGATGATTAATTTTCTAAAACGAAAATCCCTGAAGATTTTTGCTGTATACGTCTGGATATTAGGGTTCACCATTATACTCCTGCAAATGACCGGGATTTTTTAAATTTCTAATGGGGAGGTATCAGAATGGAAGAGATTATTGCCAGCATTTTTGAAATACTTTCCCAGCTGGGTTATGCCGGCATTGCACTTGGATTAATGGTTGAGGTGATACCAAGCGAAATCGTCTTGAGCTATGGCGGCTTTTTAGTCAGCACAGGAGACATCCATTTTACAGGTGCCCTGCTTGCGGGGATTGCAGGCGGAACATTAGCACAGCTGTTTCTTTACTGGCTTGGATCTTATGGAGGAAGGCCTGTTCTTGATAAATACGGGAAATATTTACTGATTCAAAAAAAACATTTGGATGCATCAGAGAAATGGTTTGAAAAGTATGGAACCGGAGTGATCTTTACGGCCAGATTTATTCCTGTAATACGGCATGCCATATCCATCCCTGCCGGAATAGCCAAAATGCCATTATCGGTCTTTACAGTATATACAATTGCAGCCATGGTGCCATGGACGGTTCTCTTTTTATTATTGGGAATGGAACTTGGTGACCATTGGAGAGACATCAAAGAATACGCAAAACCATTTATATTGCCGATCATAGTCATCGCGTCGGGATCGGGAGTTTTCTATTTTTTTTACAAAGTCCGGAAGAGTTAACATAACCTAAATCAGCTTATTACTCAAAAGTGTAGAATGATCATTTTACACTTTTTTTATTTGTTTAATCAGAAAATGTTCACCCTTTCTTTTCATTTTTGTAAAATAAAGCAAATACTACAGGATCAAAGGACGAGACCATGTGATGAAAATTTTATTAAAAAACGCATTCATTTACCCTATTGCTTCCCCTGCTTTTCATGGGGATGTCTTAGTTGAGAACGGAAAAATATTAAAGACAGGCAAGAATTTGAAGTCTGATTCTAATGTAAAAATTATTGACTGCCATAGCCACCACCTGCTTCCGGGCTTCATAGATGTTCATACTCATTTGGGACTGTATGATGAAGGCACCGGATGGGCAGGCAATGATGCCAACGAAACAATTGAACCGTTGAGCCCGCACATTCGAGCTATGGATGGAGTATATCCTCTTGATCCCGCATTTGCCGATGCTGTGAAATATGGCATAACAACTGCCCATATTATGCCAGGCAGTGCCAATGTAATTGGGGGAACTACTTCTGTTATTAAGACTGCAGGAAAAAATATCAGCAAAATGATTATCCAGGAAACAGCCGGACTTAAGATTGCCCTTGGAGAAAATCCAAAACGGATTCACAGCCATGGCAACAAGGATTCAATTACAAGAATGGGGATAATGGGTATGCTGCGGGAAGCCTTTTATGAAGCTTTACAGTGCGATAACCCTGACTCTTTTCGGTTTTCACCGCTTGTAAAAGCGCTTAAAAGAGAAATTCCCGTCAGGATTCACGCGCACAGGGCAGATGATATTATTTCTGCAATCCGCTTTGCAGAAGAATTCAACCTGGATCTTCGGATCGAACATTGTACAGAAGGCCATTTAATTGCGGACGAATTGGAAGGGTTGAATTTAAAGGTATCAGTCGGGCCCACTTTAACAAGAAGGTCCAAAGTGGAGTTGAAGAACAAAACCTGGAAAACGTACCAGCAGCTGACAGAGCATGGTGTTGAAGTTTCAATCACTACAGATCATCCCTACACACCTGTGCAGTATTTAAATATGTGTGCAGCTATTGCAGTCCGGGAAGGCCTTTCAGAACAAAAGGCCTTGGAAGGAATCACCATTCTGCCGGCAAAAAACCTAAGGATCGATAATCAGCTTGGGAGCATTGAGGAAGGAAAAGATGCCGATTTAGTTTTGTGGAACCATCACCCATTTCACTTTCTTTCCAAGCCGAAATGGACAATGATAGGCGGAAATTTTGTGTACAGGGAATCGTGAACCTGTGTCGAATATCGCTGGTGTAATTTGACATAAAATCGCAAAAAAAATAATCAAAAAACCTATTTCCTTTTTGATTTTTTTTTAGTATTATACCTAAAGTGAAGTGAAAATTTTGCTTCTTTATGACAGACAATCTAATATCGGAAACGATAGTAATAGGGAAGGCAAATGGTGCGCCACCAGTTATCTGGTTCTAGTGGGTTCGATTCCCACCCCGAAATTTTTTAGCAGCATAATAAAAAATTTCGAGGGTGGACCGAAGGCTCTATTTGGCATGGAGTAGGACTGCCCTCAATTGGAGGGATATCCTATGCTCAAGAAACGTGATCTTCACGACTGCCATGCTTTATTTGATTTAATGACGCACCCTGATGTCTTCCCTTTTGTTCGCCAAAAAGCCAATTGTTATGATGAGTTTATGTTTATTACAAAGCAGACAATCGAAGCAGAAGAACGCGGTGAATTGATTTCACGCACAATTCTTGATGAATGGGGCGCTCCGATTGGGACGATCAATTTGTATGACATCCAGGAAAATGCCGGTTTCTTAGGCACATGGCTTGGCAAGCCCTATCATGGGAAGGGCTATAACAAATTAGCAAAAGATGCTTTCTTTGAAGAGCTCTTTTTTGAAGCCGGCATTGAAACAATCTTTATGCGGATCCGTAAAGAAAATATCCGCTCGCAAAAAGCTGCAGAAAAGCTTCCTTATGTCATTCTTGCAAATGAAACAAGAAAGTCTGTTTATGACCAGCTGAATGCAACTGAAAAGATTTACAATTTATATGAGATCCCAAAAGATCTATATACTCTTCATGTAATGCGTCATGGAGCAGCAGTCCAAGAATCGTCCCAATTATTGGAGGCTTAAAAGAAAACGGAAGGGCCTTGCCCACCCCAGACACCTCGAGGGGGGGCTAGGCGCTGGAGCTAGACAGCTCTCGAAGTACAAAGATATATACTCTATAAATAATAAAAACGCAAAGCACTTGCATAGAAGCAAGTGCTTTTTATTATTCTTTCAATTGATAATATTGGATTCCGGTTCATCTGTTTTTTCTCTTATACCGTAATGGGCCAGCAATTCTTCCAGCTCTTCATTTGTAAGTGTTTCAAAACGTCCGTCCACAAATGAAACTTGAGTCTGATTTGGATTAATCCTATTTATATTGAAGCTCATCTTTCTGCCTCCTTCAAGTCAAGTTTTGGAAATGGCTGCTTTTAATATTTATACTCGCCGATTGAAAGATTTTTATTCCCATTATTAAAAAGTTCACATAATTTAAACTTTTTTAATTTATCAATTGCCTATTCTACTATAGCTGTTTTCCCTGGATAAAAGGCCTGGATTTGAGCCGGCTTCTCTTTAGTATGATATAATTCTCTAGTTACTTTATAGAAAGAGGAAAGATTCATGAATCAGACATACAGCAAAAAACAAAAACTGCATCAGCTGCTGGTGATTTTAGTTCCAATACTAGTAACCCAGCTGGCGATGTACTCCATGACATTTATTGATACTTTAATGACCGGCCGCTATCATTCACAGGACCTGGCAGGTGTAGCGATTGGATCCTCACTTTGGGTCCCTGTGTTCACCGGTCTGAGCGGCATACTTCTTGCAGTTACACCGATCGTATCCCACTTGGTGGGAGCAAAGAAACAGAGTGAGGAAGTTGCTTTTTCTGTCATTCAGGGTGTTTATCTTTCCATCATTATGGCCGTCCTTGTATTCGCCGGTGGAGCACTCTCCTTAAATCCAATCTTAAGTGGAATGAATCTCGAAAACAGGGTCCATGACACAGCTTTCAACTACCTTGCAGCCTTAAGCACAGGATTGATTCCCCTGTTTGTCTACAATGTATTAAGATCGTTTATTGACGCTCTTGGAAAAACCAGGGTCAGTATGATCATTACTCTTCTTTCACTGCCGATAAATGCTGTGTTTAACTATATGCTTATATACGGCAAGTGGGGATTTCCAGAACTCGGAGGAGCAGGTGCTGGTTATGCTTCTTCTGTTACTTACTGGCTGATCATGCTCATTTCATTTTTTATTATTCATAAAAATTCGCCATTCTCGAATTATGGAGTTTTCAGGAATTTGCATGCTGTTTCAATCAGCAAATGGAAAGAAATTCTAATGATTGGCATCCCAATTGGCTTATCGATTTTTTTCGAAACAAGCATTTTCTCAGCAGTTACTTTATTAATGAGCACATTCGAAACTGCGGTTATCGCCGCTCATCAGATTGCCCTTAATTTTGCATCGCTTCTTTATATGATACCGCTCAGCATCTCAATGGCATTAACAATAGTTGTAGGATTTGAAGCAGGGGCTGCACGATTTAGGGATGCTAAAGAGTACAGCTGGATCGGGGTAGGCATTGCCGTAATCATGGCATTAATTTGTGCAGTCATCCTTTTGGCTTTCCCAAAAGAAGTTGCATCTATTTATACAAAAGACGGCGATGTATTAAAATTAACGGCCCATTTTTTAATCTATGCCATGTTCTTTCAGCTTTCAGATGCCATTCAGGCACCTGTTCAGGGAGCATTAAGAGGGTATAAGGACGTAAACGTAACCTTTATTATGTCACTTATTTCTTATTGGGTCATCGGTCTGCCATTTGGTTATTATCTTGCCAATTATACAAACTGGGGGGCATATGGTTATTGGATCGGCTTAATTACAGGACTTGCAGCTGGCGCCATTACTTTAACAAGCCGGCTGATTTTTCTTCAAAACAAAAAATATCCAGCATCCATGAAAGTTTAAAAAAAGGCAGAAGAATTCAGTTCTTCTGCCTTTTTTATAAGTTTACCCCTGATAAATTTTACCAAGTACGTCTTTTCCCCCTGTAACCGGGATAATGCTGCCTGTAATAAAATCGGATTTTTCATCTGTCAGAAAGCTGATTACACGGGCAATATCCTCACCTGTTCCCGGTCTTCCAACTGGTGATGCATTTTCCTGAACCTCAGCAGCTTCTTCAATTTTTTTTTCTTTCCATTCCCCGACAATATCTCCTGGACAAACCATATTTGCGGTTATTCCATTCCCTGCCTCTTCAAGTGCAATAGATTTCGTCAAAGACGCAGCTCCTGTTTTTGCAGCCGCAAAAGCGGAACGATAGATCCAGCCCGAAGCTGATTCTACTCGATCAAATCCAATTGTAATAATCCTTCCCCATCCAATTTCCCTCATTTTCGGGATAAATAATTTGGATAAATAAAATACCGCATTTAAATTCCCATTAATCAGATAATTCCATTGTTCGAAGGTATAATCCAGCATCTCTTTTCTTTCATGTACGTAAGGGCCTGCATTATGAATGACTATATCGATGACTGGGAATTCATAAAAAGCAGCTTCTGACATTTTTACACATTCGGCTGGTATAGAAATATCTCCCTGCAGAGCAATATTTTTAGTTCCATATTTTTTGGTCAGTTCCCGGCATAATGAGACAGCTTCCTTTTGACTGCTACGGTAATTGATCACCAGATCGATGCCTTTTGCGCCAAGCACATGCGCCGTTCTTTTCCCGATTCCTGTTGCTCCTCCCGTGATTAAAGCTGCTTTATTTCTCACAAAATTACCCCTCAGTATTTAATAAATTTTATATACATCAATACCAATATACTAGTAATTACAGTGTATTAATGCAAATAATAAGAAGTTTTTTTCACTTTCAGCAACAGGGGCTTTGCAAAACTTAAAAATCCATTATTAACGGTTAGGCGTTTCTCCGCATAGAATATATGGCATAGTGATGAATCATTAGCCTAGCCGGCAGCTTAGCATGGAAAGGATGAGAAGGATGTTTCCATGGAACCTTTTTCCATTTAATAAAGATATGAAAAGTCCTCCCCATCAAATGAAACCGGAGGATATTGATAAATATGTTCGAAATATCATGGGGCAAATGTTTCCTCAAAATATGCAGGAAATGAACGGAACACCAGATTTTATGAAGGGCTTTAATACAGCAGCACCTGGAGCTAATCACCAGCCAAATTCTGCACCACTGAATGCTTCCGTCTTTGAAACACATGATTATGTTTTTGTCAGATTCCCCATCAAAAACGAGGACTGGTTAAAAAAAATGAAACTTTACCACACATCCAACCAAATGATTATTGAACATATTCCTGAGAAAGACGATAAGCACATCATTACTCTCCCTGCTATTGTCAGGAAAAAAGGATCATCAGCCAGCTGCAAAGAGGGGTATATGGAGATAAAAATACCTAAAAACGTCGATATGCAATTTTCGGAAATTGATGTAACGGAAATTTTATAAAGGGGGCATCTTTATGGAACTGGAAAAATGGAAAGAACTAATAAAAATGTCCTCCCAATATCAAAATCAGGATTTCTGGGAAACCTTTATATCGCCTGAGAATCCCGGTCACAATAAAAAACATTCTTTTTCAGGACTGGAACAGGAAAAAATCAATCGTTTCCTATCAAATCAGGATATTTATCCGCGATGTGACATGTATGAGTACGATGGGAATATCAAAATTGAAGCAGAGCTCTCCGGTGTATGCATCAATGACATTAAAGTATCTCTCGTACAAAATGAACTAATTATTAAAGGAAAATGTTCATCATTTCATCAGCATTTGCGCTATTATCTGAAGGAAAGACATAGCAGATCCTTTGAAAAAGTGCTGACCCTCCCTATGCCCGTTGATAAATATTCAATAGAAACGTCATTCGAAAATGGGATACTTTCCATTACTCTTCCCATCTCATTCCAAGAGGAAGAAGTAATACCCATTTTTGTAAAAAGTGAATAAAAAAACCTAATCAAGCAGTTTATCATAACAATAAAAAGGGTTCTCCCGATCCATGAAGATTGTACCTGCATTGACATATCCGTTTTTTTCAAATAATCTTTGAGCCTTTTTATTAAGCGAGTATGTATCGGTTCTCATATACGGTATCCCTTTACTGACAGCATGTTCTTCAGCATAATTAATTAACTTGCTCGCAATTCCCTCACCTCTGATCTCTGGATCTACTGCCAGACGGTGGAAAACAAAACACGGCTCATCTTTTCTCCACGAGGCATTTTTATATTCCTCTGCCTGGATTTGATCAACAGTAATGGAACCTGCGACTTTTCCTTCATAGATGAAAGTGTACAAATTGCCCGTTTCAACATCAGCTAAAAAATCCTGATCCTGGGGATAAGTCCGATTCCACTGGTCATTCCCCTCGGATTCCATAATGGCAACAGTTTTCTTAACGATGTCCATAATTTTGTTCAAATCGTCTTTTGTTCCTTTTCTAATATCCATGTAAATCACCTGTTGATTCAGATTTTAGTGTCTTTTACTAATGTCCCATTGAATGATTGAATACATACATAGAGCCGCAGTAAATACTATATTGAATCATAAAGTAAAAGAAGGGATCCAGGCGACAGCGCAAAAACACATAAAAAGACAGCCTTAAGAGGCTGCCTTTCACTCAAGCATATATTATTTTCCAATGAACATTTGAGTCCAGTAGTTACCGTCAGCAACATGGCCAACACCAAGGTGCGTGAAGTTTGCATTCATGATGTTTTTACGGTGGCCTTCACTATTCATCCAAGCTTGTACAACTTCTTCAGGAGACTGCTGGCCCATAGCAATGTTTTCGCCTGCTGTAGTGTATGAGATGCCGAATTGCTTCATCATATCAAATGGTGAACCGTAAGTTGGGCTGTTATGATCAAAATATCCTTTAGACTGCATATCACGTGATTTTTCACGAGCAACTTTGCTTAATTCAACATCTAATTGAAGTGCAGGCACTCCTGCTTTTGCACGTTCCTGGTTAGTTAATTCAAGTACTTTCTTCTCGTAAGCACTTACTTCAGAAGTTGCAGGTGCTGCTTCTTTTGTCTGTTCAGCAGGTGTTTGCTGCTGTGCAGGCTGCTGTGCCGGAGCTTTTGCTGTTTCTTGTGCTTTTGCAGGCTGTGCTGCTGGAGCTGCCGGAGCTGCCGGCTTCTGAGCTTCCTGTTTATTTACTTGAACATTTCCCCAATTAATATTGTAGTTTTTAAGGTATTTTTGAAGAATGTTATTGATTTGTTCCTGGCTTAGGTTGCCAGATTGAGAAACTGCGATTTTTTTAGCTTGCTCAGGAGTAGGACAATTTGAAGCTGCGTCCGCCTGGTTAGCTCCTGGTGCTGATACTAGTAATGCTGCTGCCGCTGCTACTGAGTAAATAACTTTCTTATTCATGTATATAAATCCTCCCTGTGTTTGTTTTCTTTGTTGTGTGGTGCTGTGTGACTTGCACAATCATCATATCACAGGGTTTTTCGTAATAATTTTGGACAGATTTGACAAATACCTGATTTCGGCACCCCTACGAGACTTTTAAACTAGTCAAATTAGGGCTGCAACTTTTCATAAATCCTTATATTAATAGGTTTAGGGATATTCATAAATGGGTAATTGTAGGATTGGATTTTTTTCTCTTTAGTGGAAGCGGCTCTGAACAAATACCATTTATATACTAAAAGATCACTATTGACAGGTTTTTAGTCTGACATTATTCTTTACTTTTATTACACCATTGTAACAAATGTTGTGGGTATATGTGCCCGGATTTGGGTATTTATCCCCCTAAAGGAAAGCTATTGCAGAGTAACAAGACCCAAAACAAAAAGCAGCAGATGCTGCTGCTTTTTAATGGCTGCCATGACCACTCTCATCTATATTTTCCATGTTCGGGCTGCCTGATTCTTCTTCAGGTTCACTAGGCTGGCCGATAACAAATTCTTTTTTAGGCATATTATGCATCCTGCGTGCCGTTACGTGTGAGTATATATAGTAGGTTCCTTCTTCCTCGAAGGTTTTCTCGAGACGATAAATCCCATTTTCAGCATGTTCAACAAGAATTTTTTCGTGTTCCTCCGCATTTGCTCTCCAGATTTCAAACTTTACCTCGTCTGCATCCGTGACCTCTTCTTCCCCATATGTAACGTTTGCTTCAAAAACCACCGGCTCATTTACTTGTCCTTTTTCAGGATTAATCGATAACTCGACTTCCAGAAATTGCGGTTCTTCCTCAGCTGCATTATTATTGCTGCAGGCTGTCAGGATTACCATGAGCATCACTGGGAGCCAGATATTTACTAGCTTCTTCATCATAAATCTCCTTATCTTACCTTATTTCGAACAGCGGCATCACAATCCTAACCGTCGTTCCTTTATTTAATTCACTTAAAACAGTAAGCTCACCTTGATGGAGCTTAACTAGCTTTTCTGCAATTGCAAGACCAAGACCTGTACCGCCATCAGATCTCGTTCTGCCTTTATTTACTCTATAAAACCTTTGTTTAATCTTGCTTAAATGTTCTTCAGAAATCCCTATCCCTGTATCCTCTATTTCAATTATGCATTTATCTATCTCTTGAGATAAACGGATCATGATTCTGCCTTCGGCTGTATACCGAATAGAATTGTCCATTATGTTTTGGATAATCTGCTCAATCCTGCCTTCATCCCCGTTGATGATTACTTCAGGATCCAGGCAGTATTGTAAATCCAAATTTTTATCACGGAGGATAGGCTTGTATTTTTCAATAGCATCCTCTATAAGCTGTCCCAAAGGGAGCGGCATTTTTTCGAGTTTGTATTCGTCGGATTCAAGCTTAGATAAATCAAGCAGATCTCCCACCAAACGTTCCATCCTTTTTGACTCTCTAAGTATCAGCTGCAAATATCTTTGCCTGTCCTCCTCAGATTCTGCCATCTCGGAAATGAGTGCTTCACTGTAGCCCTTTACATAGCTAATAGGGGTTCTTAACTCATGCGATACGTTTGCCAGGAAGTCCTTTTTCTTTTCATCTTCTTTTTGTATAGATGAGGACATATGATTAAATGCATTTGCCAGCTGGCCAATTTCGTCCTTTGAATCAATTTCTAAATGAATATCATAGTACCCCTTTGAAACATGGTCAGCTGCATCCTTCATATCCAATAGGGGCTTTGTCAGTTTTTTAACCAGCATGGTTCCTAAAATGATGCTGATAACTGTAAAAATCATCGCGGCTGCAAACCAAAGATACGCAAAATCCTGGGTAATCTCAGAAATTTTTGCCAGGGGAACATATAAATATATTATGCCCTGGAGCCGATTATCATCGAGAAGCGGAATAATGACACCCATAATTTTTCGGTCAAACCTTTTTTCATAGCCCAATTTTTCAACTGTGCTGCCTTTTAGCAGCTCTTCACGTTCTTCTTCACTAATTAGTGTCTGATAGTCAATTTCAAAAGGCAGACAGGCACTAAGCTCTCTAGGATTACTGACAATAAAAACCTCTGTTTCTGATTTTGCATTATACCAATCGATTTTTTCCCTGAGATCCTCTGTCAAAGGACCCCCCTTGTATTCTGACGACAGGCTCCTCCCTTCAGTAAGCAGGGATTCCCTGACATTTTCCACATAGATTTTTTCATAAAATAAATAAGATAAAAAGTAGGAATATAAGATCGTTATGATAATTGCGGCTGTCACGGTCAGCCACATTTTTTTTGCCAGGCTATTCGTCAGGAATTTCATTCACTCGGCACCTCGAATTTATAGCCTACTCCCCAGACTGTTTGGATATAGTCCCCAACCCCAAGCTTCATTCTCAGCGTTTTTATATGAGTATCCACTGTTCGTAAACTTCCTGTATAATCCATGCCCCATATATATTCTAGCAGCTGCTCCCTGCTTAATGCCTGGCTTTTATGTTCGATAAAAAATAGAAGCAGTTCATATTCTTTAAGAGTAAGCGTGACCTGCTTACCCGCAACTGAGACTTTCCTTGCTTTTTTGTCAATTGTGATCTTTCCAATCTGAATAGAATCCATGTCACTTTTTAATCCGCCGGTTCTTCGGAGAACTGCATTCATTCTGGCAATAAGTTCTCCAGGACTGAAGGGTTTGACAATATAGTCGTCCCCCCCTAACTGCAGGGCTTTCACTTTATCCCATTCCTCTCCCTTTGCAGAGAGAAATATAATTGGTACATTTGATTTTTTCCTGATTCGAGAACATACTTCAAATCCATCTTCACCCGGCATCATTATATCCAGAATAACTAAGTCCATCACATTATTTTCAAGTATGCCATATGCTTCAAAGCTGCTTTCTGCTGAAAAGCATGTAAATCCTGAGTTCCCCAGGTACATTTCAATCAAATGCCTCATATCTGCTTCATCATCTATAATCAGGATATTCAGCATGTCATTTTACACTCTCCCTAATGACTATTTTAAAAGGGCCTTCTCCAACCTTAATATTATTAAGCGTTTTTAAATTTTTTGGATCTAGTATATGTAAATCATTGCTGTCATAACCGGCGACCAAAAGTATATCTTTTGCAAAAGCCATTTCAAAAGGATTTGCTGCAACCGAGACAGAGGCAGCCTCTTCCCCTGATTCATTAATTTTATATAACATATTTGATCCATGGCTTAAGACATAAACATGATTTTCATGTCCAAGAAAATTAATCGGCATATAAGCAGCTGGAATTTGCTTTATCAACTCCCCGGTTTCAGTGTCATACACATGGATATTTTGTTCAATCTCAACTCCTTCTCCATGTCCGCCAATCCAGATTTCACCGCTTTTCTCATTAAGCCAGGCACCGGCTGCTGAAGGATGGATTGTAAATTCCCCGCTTTTTGCTTTTGATTCAAGATCGATAATTCCCAGTTTTTCATGATTGAAGCTTAGGACAAATAACTTATTCTCTTCACCATATTCTAGGAGGGTAAGCGGATCTCTTTCCGTCTCGACCTGTTTTTCCTCTTCTCCATTTAAATTAAAGAACCTAATTTTGTTTAAGTTTTGATCTGCAAAAGCTATTTCATTAGTATCAAGCAGGATGCCATTGACGATACCTTCTCCTGTCTCCCAGCTATCAATCAGTTTTCCCTCCTTTAAGGAGTATTGATCTGCCGTTTCAAGCTGTTTTCCATAAAGTAGAATGGAATCATTGTCCGGGAGAATTAGTGCCCCTGTATAAGGTTTCTCCATGATCCACTCTGCCGCCAGCTCCTTCTTAGCCAAATCCACAAAAGATAAGGTCATATCCTTGATATTCACTGTAGCAGCAAAAGTTATATCTTCAGGAATTGAAGGCTGTCTCTTTTCTGAGCAGGAAGTAAGGAATGCGGTTAATATCAATAATAATAAAAACCAATAATTTTTTTTAAACATACCATTTCTCCTTATGACTATCTTATCTTCATCTTACCTTAATATTGTGAGATAAATGTGAAAGGATCTTGAAACCTATAGAAAACCTGCTGAATTCAAAAAAAAAATAGGAAGCTTACCCTTCCTATTTCAAACATTCAAATTCATTGATATGCATTTGGATAAGTGCGTTTTTTGATGTTTCATCCAACTCTGAGTGTGTTATCCTCTTAACCGCCAGGTAAAATTTTTCATAGATCGTCTTACGGACTCTAGGATGTGAATTTTCATCCTTTAGTTCCCTGGAGATCGCTTCTTTCAATATAATTTCAGCATTATGATTCTCTTCGAGTTTCCGGTTATTCCAAAGCTTCCGGTATTCATTCAAAAGCTTTTCATAGTCTGCACTCATTACTGCCACTTCCCTTCCAAAACAGGAAACCATTATATTTCCTTAGATGTATTTTTACATAAATAATTTTATAAATGCAAAAAATATAGCTAATATGCCAGAAAGGAGAATGAGTTAATGAATTCACCTTATCGGTGCCCAAACTGTAAAACCAACAGAAGCCGATTCAATATTATTCAGCAGGTGCCTCAATCCATCAAAATGGATCCCCAGACAGGGAATGTATTGGAAGAGTACAGCAGTGAACAGCTGTCCCCATTCCATATGCCTTATAAAGGCCCTGACAAGAGAGTGCAGTGTGCGGCCTGCGGGCTTGTGGAAGACGAACGCACATTCATCAAATTTGGCGAAAAACAGTAGTTTTGCTAAAACGAATAAAAGCTTGAGATTTTATTCTCAAGCTTTTATTCGTTCACTAACTTATTCTCCTTAAGGAATCTTTTATTGTCCACTTTCCATGGGTCCGCTTGTGAATAGCGAACAAGATAGATGCAGCCTCGAAAATGCACTCTGCCGCGGTTTTTTATAAACCAGTCTGCTTCCACCGGCACTTCCAGGCTCAGCTCGTCTGTCAAATCCTCAGCAGGAAGGACAGGCATCGCACTTAGCCTTGCATTTTCTATGCTGGGCAGGATTTTATTCCAGGCTAAGGGCTGGAGGGAAATGGGCTGTACTATCTTGGCATCCTGCTGTTTTAATCCAGCCATGAATGCACTGATTACTTCATATGGATTTGCATTATAGAGATATTCATCAAGTTTTCCTGCTGCTTTTAATATCATCAGCTTATGTGATAAATCCATGTAATTGGTACGATGTGTGGTACTGCCATAAAAATGAATACAGAAGTGCCCAGGAAAGTTGTTTTTCAGTGCTCCGCCTCCATGGGGCATTCCATGCATAGAAGCGGCAATCCACTGATTTCCATTAATAACAATTATTGCCCTCCTCTTCCAGCTCCATTTTCCCCCATAAATGCTTTTCATCATTTTTGTCTCTTCAGCATTTAATGGCTGAACATCAGCATGATGGCTGCCGGCTCGTCTTTGAACTTTAAACTTCTTGCCTGTTTCAACATCCAGAACAGTAAATTTACTGTATTTAGGCAATATGCCATTCACTTTTTCCCAAGGAATCATATCAATTTGCCAGCTTATCCCCTCTTCCGCTGCAGTAGTATGTGTGCCTCCCGCAGCAAGAAGAACAATAATAATCATGATTGCATGTATTGTTTTCATAAGTTCCACTCATTTTTTATGTTTTTTTCGGTACAGCATTATATATTGAGTTTCCCAAAAACAGGTTTTTTTCATTCATCTGAAGGAATAAAAAAATCGCACAATTTGAGTGCGATTTTTCTAATCTTAATTAATGCCTTCTAAGGTTTTTAACCTTTTTTCAATTTCTTCCCAGTCAAGATTTTCTCCTATAAAAACCATATTCAATGGCATATTTATGTTTTCGTGCATATACAGCGGCATTCCATAAGAAAACTGAAAAAGAAACGGGTACTGTGAGGAATTCAGTTTCAAATATCCTTTTATTCTGTAAACAGTATCAGGGAGGCCTCTTAGAAAGTCCTCAAATTCAGGCTGATTGACAGGTTTTTGAAACTTATATACAAAAGTGCTCAAGCGCAGATCAGAAAAAACATGTGACCGGGATGCGGGGCTCTTATTCCCGGAAGACATGCCTCTTACCTCTTTCACAGCGATCTTTGAGTACGATGTTAAGATGCTGAAAGCCTGGCTGTTTAGACCCTGAATTTCCATCGTAAGCCGCGCCTGTTCCGCTTCGGTTAGTTCATCTGCTTTATTTAAAATTATTAAATCCGCATGCCGCACCTGCTCAAGTAAGAGCTGCTGAATCTGCGGGCTTAACTGCTTTCGATTAAGCCATCTGGGACCGTCAACAACTGAAAGAACCCCTTTTACCAGCATGCGATCTGCAAAGAGGGGGGAAAGGATGCTATCCAGAACTTCAATGGGATGAGCAGCGCCTGTTGTTTCAATATAGATCGCTTCCGGTTTATCAACCACCAATAATTCTTGAAGCTGAGCTTCCAGCTTATCTGAGATTGTACAGCATATGCATCCATCAAGCAGCTCCTTTAAAGGTACATCCTCATCGACCACGTCTGAGTCAATTGATACTTTCCCGAGCTCGTTCATCATAACTGCCACTTTCCTGCCTTGCTTTTTTTCATCCTGGAGCAGGTGCTTTAGAAGTGTTGTTTTCCCGCTCCCTAGAAAGCCTGATAATATATATATTTCTGTGTTATTCATATTTTTCCCCTTCTTCACGGTCTGCAAGCATTTCTTCAATCAATATCATCATTTTCTTTTCTATTGAATCAATATCCAGATTTGTTAAATAACCAACGGAATGAAACATTTCCTGTTTGCATTTCCAGATGGGAATATATGCATTTGGAAAAAAATCATCTTCCGTTTCAATTCCCAATTCCAAAATGGACTCATAATCAACTTTAAAAACATCATTATCAGATGCTCTGCGGCCTTTAATGGTTCTGATCAGGTCCACTACCAGATATTCCCCGCCGGCATGAAAGACTGATTTATACTTATTAAGAAGTTTTTCTGCAAGCTTTTCGCATTTTTGTTCTATATCTGAAATTTGATTGCGGGTCTGCTCATTAAGTTCCACTATCTGCTTCAAAGGATCACCTCTTTATAGCTATCCTGTCTAATGACACATTGTATATGATTTTAACAGTCCATACAAACCATAAGACATATTTGCTATAATCTCTAATAAGGATGGTGGAGTTAATGCTCGAAAATACCGGAGAAAGAATCATACCGGAGGAAATGCCGATTACAAATGGAATGCTACTGGAACATTTGGCGCGTTACTATTTTGCCCTTTATTATGCCAGAGGAAGAGTCCTTGATATTGCCTGCGGAACGGGGTACGGCTCAAAAATTATGGCAAAATCCAAGAAAAAAGAAATAAATGAAATTATCGCTGTGGACATGGATGAAGAGACACTGAAATATGCCAGGCAGCACCATTATCATCCTCTTGTACAATATGTAAAAGCCAATGCAGAAGAAGAAACCCTCCCTGAACAATTAGGATTCTTTGATGTAATTACGAGCTTTGAAACGCTTGAACACCTGGCATCAGAAGAAATATTTCTTAACAGCCTTTATAAGATGCTAAAGCCTGGAGGGACTCTCATTTTATCCACTCCATTCGGCGCTGGAAGGGGAAAACCAACGAGAGAGCCTTTCCACTATCACCAGCTGACTGAAGATGAATTCATCGACCTGTTTAAGTCATACGGAGAGACGGAATTTTATTATCAGAGAAGTGTTCTTATTGAACCGAAAAGAGAAGGCAAGCATTATCCCTTTGGGATTGCGGTCTGCAGAAAAAATAAATGAGGAGCCCCACTGGCTCCTCATTTTAATAGCGCTATGGCTCTTATCTGCGCTATTCTTTTTCAGCCTTCAAAAACTGCTTAAGTGCTTCTGAGTTTTCTTCAAAATCCAGCTGGAGAACCGATCCGGCATGCTCATACGTTTTATTTTCAAAACTGTCTGTAATGGGCACTCTCAGCGTTTCAATATCAGTAACAGGGTCCATTAAAAATGATACACCTAAAGCTATTGCTTCCTCAATCTTCAAGTCAGTTTCAACGTATTTCAATGCCTGGCTTATCACTTCCGGAAACCTTGCCAAACCAGCGGGTGAAGAGAATTGATTCATCACTTCATCTTTAAGTTCTATCAAAATTTCCTGCTGCCTGTCCACTCTCCCAAAATCACTTTGTCCATCATGGCGAAATCTCACATACGATAAAAGGTCGCTCCCCTTAAGTTTTTGCTTCCCGGCCTCCAAATCCAAGCCCATATCTTCAATCATTGCAGAACTGACTTCCACTTCAATTCCATCAGGGGCAATGGCATCAAGCATTTTTGTAAATCCCTTAAAATCGATAATTGCAGTATGATCGATTTGGACTCCAAAGTTCTGTTCTATTGTTTCCTTTAATAAATCCTTGCCGCCTATATAATAAGCATGATTCAGTTTACTGTACATATATTCATAATCTGGAATTTTAACATAGCTATCCCTCATTAAAGAGACCAATTTAATCGAATCTCCAGAGGGTACATAACTGGCTAGAAGAATAGCATCAGAACGTGAATCCTCTTCTCCCCTGCTATCAACACCAATCAGCAAAAAGTTTTTCGTACCATTTCCAATAGCTGATGGCTCTTTATCCTCCTTTTCAGTCTCATCAGCTGCAGTATCCCGCCTTACCTCATTGCGATCTTCTTTTTGCTGAAAGGAAGTACAGCCCGACAGGATGGCTGCAGCCAATAAAAAAACAATTATTATATTCTTCAAGCGAATCACTCCTGCGCTGCATATAGTAAAGTTTACTATCATTGTGGGAAAGATGAATGCTTTATATACCCATTTTCTATAACAGGAATACATGTATCCATAGAAAAAAGCTCTCCAAAAAATGGAGAGCTTTTGACTTAAGATTCTATTTGATCTTTCAGCACTTCAGCTGCTTTTTGAATTTGCGTATCATTTTGATCAATTTTTTCACGGAGTTTTTCCATTAGTCTAAGGGTAGACTGCCCTGATAATACTCCATTTTGCTCAAGCTTTTCAGCAGCCTGAAATTCCTTGACAGCCTGTTCTGTTTTTTCATCAAAGAAACCGTCTTCTCTTCCAGGATCATATCCAAGTGCTTTCAGCATTTGCTGAGCACCTTTTACCTGTGCTGAAGAAGCAGAAAGCTTTAATTCAGCGTCAGGATTAATAAATGGCAGTGTAGCATAATCAGGCAAGGCCACTTTGTGGTCTGGTGTTATTCCCTTTTTATGAATCCAATTTCCATCCGGAGTCAGCCATTTTTCAGTTGTGAATTTCATGTTTGATCCATCAGAGAAGTCCTGTGCACGCTGCACTGTGCCTTTTCCAAACGACTTTTCACCGACAAGCGGGACATCTGCAGACTCATGTACTGCCGCGGCCAAAATTTCTGATGCACTTGCGCTTCCTTTATCAATTACAACTACTAAAGGAATATTCGGGTTTTCTTCCTTCGTTGATTTAACTTCTTCCCTGTTTCCATTGCGGTCTTCAATTTGGAATAAAATCTCGCCATCCGGGACAAACAGGCTGGAAATTTTCACTGCCTGATCCAGAAGGCCCCCAGGATTCTGGCGAAGATCAAGGATTAATCCTTTCATGCCCTGCTCCTGCAGCTCATTCAAAGTTTCCACCAGCTCTTTAGAAGTATTTTCCGAAAAGGTAGTAATCTGCACTTTTGCAATACCATCTTCAAGCATTTCCCCATAGACAGTTTCAAGGGGGATGGTATCGCGGGTAATGGAAATATTCATAGGCTCATTCCCGCCAGGGCGCTGAACTGAAAGTTCTACCTTAGTGCCTTTTTCACCTCTGATCAGCATAACGGCTTCTGTAGAACTCATCCCCTGAAGGCTTTTTCCATCAACGGACAGGACCTTGTCGTTCGGTTTAAGCCCTGCTTTTTCAGCAGGTGAACCTTTTAATGGTGAAACAATTACAATATAGCCTTCCTGTTCCTGGATTTCAGCTCCGATTCCTTCAAATGAGGATGAAATACTCTGATGGAAGCTTTTGGCTTCTTCCTCGTTCATATAGTCTGAGTATGGATCATCCAACGCTTCAAGCATACCATTAATAGCGCCATTTATAAGGTTATCCTGGTCAACTTTCTGGAAATAGTTTGTTTTAAGGGTATCATAAGCTGTATACAGCTTATCAAATTCCCTTCTTTCGCCTGTTCCAACATCTACTGCTTTTTCATCACCAAAAGCCAGTGCAAAGGTAGTAATCCCAGCTGAAAGGAAAACAATAAAAAACAGCAGCATGACAAAATGAAACTTTTTCATGCGGATAAAACCTGAATGGTTATTATCTGGTGTTTCGGAAGTTCCTTTGTTTAGGTCTTCATTCTGCAAACTCTTCACCACTTTCGTTACCGTAAAATAACTATGTACAATCCTTAATGATTAGAATAACATTTTTATCGAAAAAATAACAAAGAAAAATGCATATGTGTAAAATTTGAAAGAGCGCCAGCGAAATATGCTAAAGCGCTCCTTTTTAAGTTAGGCTACCCCATAGCCTTGATCTTCTATCACCTTTATTAGTTTTTCCTTATCAGCTTTTTTCGGATCATACTCGATTTCTATGTGTTCGTCGTGAAAGGCAATTGCAACGCTTGCCACGCCATCAATGGAGAGAAGGGCATTTTTTACCGCCTCTTCGCAGTGGCTGCAGGTCATGCCCACAACTTTAAGTGAAAATTTTTCCAATGTCTGTGCCTCCTTTTTCCATGTAAAACCTTCGTTTATTAATACCTCATTTAAGGATGTTAATAAACATCGGGTAAACAGCAGACGGCTTGATATATGCCCACTCAGGAATCATACTTCCCCCTCAATATGGACAACAAGAAAATAAAAGATTAATGTTTTGCCAGTACAGACCATATTTTATTATATAGTCTCATATTTAATACCCGCATCCATCCTCCTATCCTTTTCACCAGAATGACCTTAAGCCTACCATCACTTTTTAAGGGGTGAATATTATGATAAGCGCAGTATTATGGCTTAGTTTCGCACTTTCATTGATCAGCCTTATTGCCGGAGTCATGAATCAGTCATGGAAACTTGCATTTTTAAGCTTCCTTCTTCTGCTTCCCTTAGGCTATTATTTATCAGGTGCAGAAAACACTCTCCGTTTCCTGTCAGCACTTCCCGCTGTTCCCCTCATATTAGCTGTTATATTCTATTTTCAATCAGGGAAAAGCAGTCTCAAGCAAAAAGAAAAATAAAAGAGGCCATTATGGCCTCTTAGATTTTTTTAACAATATCGAAGTATTCTTCCAACGTCCATTTCTTTTCATAAATGACTTTTGCAGCCTCTGTACCCACATATCGGAAATGCCAAGGCTCAAATTTATAACCTGTGATGGCTTCTTTTCCTTTTGGATAGCGGAGAATAAAACCGTAGCGATGTGCATTTTCAGCAAGCCACTTTCCTTCCTTTGTTTCCCCGAATTCTTCTGAAAGCTCAAGGTTTGCACTTCTGCTTGAGATATCCATTGAAAGGCCTGTCTGATGCTCACTGCTGCCTGGAATGGCAACAGCCAGAACTGCTTTTTCTTTTCCTACTCTGTTTACCTCTGCATCAAAAACCTGTGATTGCCGTGTAAATGAACGATAACCGGAAACTGCAAACAATTCAACACCTTCATTTAACGCTCCGGTAAATAACTTTTCCAAAGCAAGTGCAGCGTCCTGCCGCATATAGCTTTTTTCCAAATCTAATTTCCCATAAGAAAATGCAACTTCAGGGATGATTAACTTGGAAGGTTCATAGCCATCCGGAAGGCTGAATTGTTTATTCACAAGGGCCATTACATTTTCAGGATTCTGAATTATATTTCTGCCATTGACAACTTTAACATCATTAAAATATGTTGCTTCCAATGAAAGAGGATCATCTTTAATTTCTTCTTTGTCCACATTGCCCGCTTTCTCAGCACTGTTTTCTTGCTCTTTTGAGGTTTCATCTTCTTGAGGAGGCTCCTCTAGACTTTTTTCTCCCCCCAGGAATGGAATTTTTTCAATAAGCGGCTGGACCTTATCTAAATATGGATCAAGCTGGCTGCAGCCTGTAAGCATGAGACTAAGTATCCCTGCCATAATTATGGTTTTCTTCATTCAATTTCACCTGACTTTTTTGTATAGCTACAGCGCCTCCCCCCCCCCGAGGTGCAGGGGTGCAAGGCGCTTCCGCTTTTCTTTTTCTTTGTAACATTACTATTTTAACACTTCATGTCAACTAGTCCATAATTGTGTGAAAAACAGGACAAACGGCACAAATTGCTTTTTGCGTATTTTTAAATTTTTTTAATTTTTGACATCAAAAAAAAAAAATAAAACTGGCTCTTAATGAACCAGTTTCCATATCCTTTTCCTTTATTCCTGAACAGCAGCCTCAAGTGCAACTTCAATCATTTCATTGAAGGTAGTTTGTCTTTCTTCAGAAGATGTTTCCTCACCTGTGAGGATGTGGTCGCTGACTGTTAAGACAGAAAGCGCCTTACGGCCAAACTTCGCTGCAAGTGTATATAGCGCAGCCGTTTCCATCTCAATCGCCAAAATCTGATATTGTGCCCATTTTTCGTGGTCAGCATTGTCATTATAGAACATATCAGCTGTGAATACATTTCCGACTTTAAGGTTTAATCCTTTTTCGACACCTGCATCATAAGCTTTTTTCAAAAGATCGAAGTTAGCTGTCGGCGCAAAGTCCACTCCTCCGAAAGTAAGCCTGTTCATTTGGGAATCGGTAGAAGAGCTCATTGCCAGAATTACATCCCTTACTTTCACATCTTTTTGAATCGCACCGCATGTGCCTACTCGAATTAAGTTTTGAACATTGTAGCTCTGCATCAGTTCATTAATATAGATGGAAATGGATGGCACTCCCATGCCTGTACCCTGAACTGATATGCGTTTCCCTTTATATGTTCCAGTATAGCCAAACATGTTGCGGACTTCATTGTAGCATTCTGCATTTTCCAAAAATGTTTCTGCAATATATTTTGCACGAAGAGGGTCTCCAGGAAGCAGGACCGTATCCGCAATTTCGTTTTCTTTAGCACCGATATGTATGCTCATAATCAAAACCTCCAAATTATTTCTGAAGCCTCTGTAAATGCTTCCAAGTCAAACTATACCATATGTGCCATCACTTAGAAACAAATTACATAAGGCATGTTTTTTCTCTGTACGGGAAAGCTATTTTTAGCTTTTCCAAAGGAGGTTGTAATCATGCCGAAAAAAGGAATGAGCAAAAAACTAAGGCAGGCCGTACAGCATGCCAATGAGACAAATCCATCTTCCAGGGCTAATACCGAGCCCAATACATCCAAAACGGTTAAAACAATAAGCAATCGATAAGCGGAGGGATTAGGATGGGCAAAAAGCATCGCAATCGTATAAATTCACCAAAGAAAAATAATCATATTCCTGCCGAAGCAATTATTGCAGAGCAAGAAGCACACGGCAAGGAATACACTGCCAATAAACGCAAGAACGGCCCGGGTTCCAACATTGAATAAAATTTTTATAAAAAGAAGCAGGAGAGCTATAGTGCCCTCCTGCTTTTTCATTTAACGTATATGTATTCGATTAACTTCTTCCCAGCCGCCCGGCTTTAGCTGATAATAAAATTGCCCTCTCCTGCCTTCATCAATATAGAGTATATCCCCTGTGGAAATAAATCGGCCATCAAAATCCCCAGGGATCCGGTCATGCACATTAAACTTCCTAAAAACTGAATCCAGGCATTCCACATGGGTTAAAGCTTCTACATTTAGGCGATATACTTGCTGAAAGCCTTTTTTGTCCCTAAATTTAGGTGTTTGAAAGATCGTCACATCAAATTCTTTTCTTTTGATTCTTGTTAATTCCTTCAGCATATGGCATCCCCCTCTTATTCCATGCATCCGCTTGGCTGATTTACCTATTAATTGAATTGATCTGTCAGCTGCTTTGACGAATAAGGTCTTCAAAAGCATTTTTATGGCATTTTTTTATTTGCGGCCAAAATTTCTAATAACAATTTTTTATTACTGTTTAATTAGCCATTTTTCTTGTCGTTTCCTCCATCAAAAAAATACTACTTTTGTCGATTCACGGCTTTTTTCACAAAGAAAACGCTTTCAAAAGTATCCAACCTGCATATTATGTATAAAAGTCTTTTCGGGAGGTGATGAAAATTGTTGGTATCCAAAAAGCCTGTTTTATATTCAATCCTTATCGGATTGGCAATAATGACTATTTCTTATTTTTTTCAGCCTCTCATGCCTTTTCAGTCTATCGCACACAGAGGCGCATCTGCCCTTGCACCGGAAAACACGCTTGCATCATTTGAAAAAGCTATTGAATTGGGCTTTGACTATATCGAGTTAGATGTAAGGCTGAGCAAGGATAAACAGCTTGTCGTTATCCATGACGCTAATGTTTTGCGCACTACCGACGGAGAGGGACTGATTGAGGATTTGACGGTCAGGGATATAAAAAAGCTGGATGCAGGATCCTGGTTTTCTCCTGCATTTGCCGGTGAAAAAATCCCATTATTAAATGAAGTATTAAAAAAAGTCAGCGGGAAAACAGGAATCATAATTGAAATGAAATCACCTGAAAATCAGCCTGGCATGACAGAGATTCTGGCAGACATGCTAAATTCTTATAAACCAGACAATCACATAAAAGTCCAATCTTTCCACATTAATGAGATGAAAAAATTCCACCAGCTTGCACCCGAAATTCCTGCAGGCCTGCTGCTGAGCAAGCACCTGGATTTGTTTCATTTGGCATCCTACCGCGATTTTGCCTCTTTCCTATCTGTTCACCATCTCTTACTTTCCAAATCCTTCATTAATCAAGCTGAGTTATTCGATTATGAGATATACTCGTGGACCATCAGCAAGCAATACCAGTTTGCAGACATGCAGCGGCTCGGTGTTCATGGAATTATTTCCGATGATGAGAAGAAAATTCCCGACTCAATCATGTACGTGCTAATCACCCCATTTTTAAAAGGACAGGATTTTCTAAAAACACTTCTGGCATAACTATATGCATTCCACAGCCGCAGTCTGAGCATAAAAAACGATGGGCTTCACCCATCGTTTTCATTAGCATTTATTTAGGCATATTTTGCAATGACAGACTGAAGCTTTTGCTGCATATAAGGAATATCTGCATTTGTAACAGTGAAACGGACAAAGGTTTCATCCATTTCCAGTGCTTCTGCCAGGAATCCGCCCAGCCCTCTCGCTTTGCGGTCTACTTGTATCATGATCTCTGTCTCTCCATTTGACTGCGGAAAAAATACAACTTCCAGTTCATCCAGCTTTCCTCTGAAAGGACCGGAGACTGGAACAAATTCAAACTCTTGTATAAACGGCAGCCTCCTGCGGAGGCGGTGCGGAGCCTGTTCGCATTCTGCTTCCCGCAAACGGAATCCCATACTCGAAACAGCGTTCAATACAGAATCCATTAGCGGGTTTGCCACGACTCGAATATAATCCTTATCGGCAGGATCCACTGCGTTTTTTATATCCAGCCCAGTCGCCACCCAAATTTTTGTTTTCCCAAAAGACAAAGGCGTGTCAGCTGGAAGATTAAAAGTAAAAGGAATTTGCTTTCGTTCATTCGCAGCCAGGGTGAAGGCTTGAGAGAGCCTGAAACGGTCAATCAAACCCGAGACTGTATATTTTTTATCATCTGATTCTTTAATGTAAGTAGTATTCAATGAAAGATAAATATCATCGATCTTCTGTTCGGTGCTTCCCCCTGTGATCTCTACAACACCATTAAGGGCTTCACCTGGGGCTGCTGAATCCTTTTCAAGTTTCGTATCGACTTTTGCCGACCCAATTCCCACACTTGCCAGGACCTTATTAAAAAATGACATATGCTTCTCTCCCTAGTTCTTTTTTTATTTTATTTCTTTCCCAATTGAAGATTTACCTTCCAGCCGGCCAACTTTTTTAACCATCTCCGGCGGTCTTTACTATATAACACAAAGCACTTGCTTCATTTAGATGTACGTGTTCATAACAAGAAAAGTTTCATTTTTTATATGTGCTGCTACATATTTTTTTATTTGCAGAAATTGCTTTACCATTTTTCAGCGTTTTCTTTTAAAGATGTATCAGAATATGTATGTGCATGATGTTCCTGCTGCTCCGCAAAAAAATGACGAGCACCTTTCCTCGTCATTTTTCTATATTAGTCATCTTCAATTTCTTCATCAATGATGCACTTTTGCAGCAGGTATTCAAATGTGATATCTGCAAGTTCATCCAATTCTCCTTCAGTAGGCACATAACCTCTTTTTGCCAGCTCATGAAAGAAAAACTCAGCAATTTCTTCCGTATCTATTACGACCTCTATTTCCTTCACAGCAACGCCCCCTTTGTACAAAATGTATGAAGCACTGAATGGATTCATGCAAAACAACTTTCAGAAAAGTTATATTCTTTATTTTGTTTTACAGTGCATTTTTCTTCAATTAGGACATACAAATAGGATAAGCAGCTAATATCGATCCATTTTATTCAGTAATTGAGGAGGCAGTGACATGTCAAGTATATCCAGACTGGTCCTAATCATTAAAGAAGATGTCAATCGTGAAGAAAGCTCCATTATAAATCTTTATAGCAATCTATTAAATGCTTTATTTAAGCTGGTCATATGGTTTGGCATCCCTTTTTTGCTGTATCTCCTAATCACTTGGCTCTAAGAAGCTTAGACCTCTGAGCTGCTTTTGCTTTTTACACAGTGCTCTTATCATCATTATTGGCAATATGCTTCAGTTTTCTGAGTATTACCCGCATGATATGCTTATACTCATCATCCTGAAACATTTCATAAAGAATACGATAATCATTATATATATCAAGCAAACCATCAATCAGCACTTTTCTTTCTTTTATGCCTTCAAGCAATTCCTTTTCTGCCTTGCGGAATGAATGAGCGGATTCCTTTAATTCAGGCAGCTTTTCTTTTTTATTTATCATATAAAGGAGTCCCAGCTTCTGGATAAAGGCATCTGCACTTTCAGCATCCGCAACGAGTGTCAGCTCTTCCTCTCCTGCCTCCAGCCATTCCCCGTCATTAATTCTCGAAAGCTCATAAATAACATCTTCCCATGCGTCTTCTTTGTATCTCCAAATTTCCGTCCTGAAGCCTACTATTTTGAAAAGATCCGAACCATACCCCTTGACTTGGACAAGGTCGCCAAAAAAGTATTTATATTCGATGTCAATATGCTCCTTTTCCATAATCTCACCTTCATACTCAGACAGCATTTGAAGGCTGGATTCCATATATAGACCTTCGCTTTTATTGACTTCATAGACGTACATATCATCTAGCCATTTCACATCTGTTACTTTTCCGACTGTACCATAAATAGTGATCACGACTGTATCACCGATTTTGTACTTTGGTTTCTTCTTTTTGCTCATTTCCTCCATCCTCTCAATGACTGAGTCGTGAGTATTGAATACAATAGTATATGCACTTTTTATGAAAATCGTCCGTACGTTCATCACAATCAAGCAAAAAGCGCAGCTAAATAAAAAACACTCCAGAGTCGGAGTGTTTCCATGAATTCATTTAGCTTTCAGAAAGAATATACAATTCCCAGACTTCATCAAAGACAGACATGCTCTCAGGATAACTTCCGTTCATTTCAAGGTAAGAGCTGATCTCATCATAATCATAGGCTGTTTTCGGAAAGCTGTGATCCTCATAAGCATCATTGGCAAAACGGCTGATGTGATCCTTCGGTGCAGGGTGCCTGTACTTCATTAAAAAGTGATAGAAAGTTTTGGACATACTAACGCCTTCCTTTTTTCTGTCGTTCATTAATTTATTTTCTACTATAATTGAAATGTGCTCAGTTCGTCTACTAATTCATAAGAAAAGCGGAAGGCGCCCGCTTATAAAGGAACGCAGACTAAAAACGCCACGTCCTGTGGCAACGTCTGCATGACCCGCATCCTGCGGGCCTCAAGCATAAGACGAGCCGGCTGAAAGGTTGTTCTTTAACCTTTTGGCCGGCTTGGCTTATGACCTCGAGCCGATGGCCCCTGGAGCTAGACAGTTATCTAACTTTAAATTTATACATTCTTATCTTTTAGAAAAAGCAGCCCGTATATCTTTTCGGGCTGTCCTTATCACTTACTTATCATAGGAAGAGAAATCGAAATAATTTCGCTTCAGCAGCCTCGGCAGCTCCATCAGCTTTTCGAAACTAATCTCTTTTCCAATTTTTTTCACATCAATCAAAAATAGTTGGTCCTCAATCTCCTTAACAAGATCATCGGTCTGGTAAACCATATCACAATCCCTGCAGGAAATGGAAGGTGTCTCATTGATTTGGATAGCCCTTGTTCCATCAGGCAGCTCCCAATAAACAGTTTCCCTGCTCTCATTAATATTTTGGCTTTCACACCATGCACATTTAATTTGCATTCCTAGCCTCCTATTCCTTTGCTGCTGCCGTCTCGGCATCCGTTTGAGCTACTGGATTCTGCTTCGTCTGCTGGGCATTGAATTTCTTTTCCTTTAGTTCATCCCGTTTGTCACGTTTATCCTTCAATGAACTATGGGAAGGATCGCTTTCATATTTTTCACGGCGGTCAAGTCTTGCAAGCCCTTCAGGTACAAGATTAAACTGCTGATCATTCATCAGTGCGGCTATTCCGACATTGGACCGTTTTTCATCCATTTCCGGGTAAACTTCTTTAAAATACCCTTCAGCACGGCCAGGAACATAGTTTTCCGGCTCCGGATAAGTTGTAATGACTCCTTCAAAATTACGAAGGACCACTTTATCGGCACTTTGTGATATTACGTAATTTGGCTGCAAGGAGATTTTTCCTCCTCCCCCAGGCGCGTCCACAACAAAAGTTGGAACCGCATATCCCGAAGTATGTCCTCTTAATCCTTCAATGATCTCAAGCCCTTTTGAAACTGGCGCACGGAAATGGCCAATCCCTTCAGATAAATCACATTGATAAATGTAATAAGGCCGGACCCGGATTTTAACAAGGTCATGCATTAGTTTCTTCATAATTGGAACGCTGTCGTTTATGCCCGCCAAAATAACAGATTGGTTGCCAACTGGAACACCTGCATTTGCCAGCATCTCACATGCTCTCTTGGAATCTTCGGTGATTTCAATAGAAGTATTAAAATGTGTATTCAGCCATACCGGATGATACTTCTTCAGGATATTGCATAAATTCTCGGTAATCCGCTGAGGAAATACAACAGGTGCCCTCGTGCCGATTCTGATGATTTCAACATGATCGATTTCCCTTAAATTCTTCAGAATGTATTCAAGGATATTGTCATTGATTAAAAGGCCATCCCCGCCAGATATGAGAACATCTCTAACCTGAGGGGCACTCCTGATATAACTGATCGCTGCATCAAGCTGTTTTTTCGGCACTCCCATGCCAATTTGACCGGAAAATCTCCTCCTTGTACAATAGCGGCAATACATGGAGCATTGATTTGTCACCAGAAATAAGACACGGTCAGGATAACGGTGCGTCAGGCCAGGGACAGGAGAATCTTCATCTTCATGCAAAGGATCTTCAAGGTCATATTTTGTTTTATATATTTCTTTTGAAATTGGTACCGATTGCATTCTGATCGGGCATCGCGGATCATCCGGATTCATTAGGGATGCATAATAAGGTGTAATGTTCAGCGGAATCGTTTTAGTCGAGATCCTTACCCCTTCTTCCTCATCCGGAGTGAGGTTTATGACTTTCTTCAGATCATCAACGGTGCGAATCGTATTTGTCAGCTGCCAAAGCCAATCATTCCATTGTTCATCTGTGACATCCTTCCACAGTTCAATGTCTTTCCAGTAACGATCCGGTTTATATAAAAAGTTCTTCAATTAAATTCCCCCTATATGGATTTCTTTAAAATATACACTGCAAGAATCATGCCAATCCTGAAGCTTTCGTATTATCATATGAAAATACTGCCGGAGAGGCGATAGTTAGCAGCTGAGGGGATATTTTTATTAAACTATTGTCTTTGAAACAAAAAAAAATGCCGATTATTCGGCACTTTCATAATTGCTGCAGGCAAGGCTCCTTTTATTTATTTCAATATTATACTTTGCCAGTTTATATTGCAGCGTTTGACGCGGAACCTCCAATAGCTTTGCGGCTCTTTTAATATTTCCATTGGTCTCTATAAGAGCTTTTTCAATTAATGCTTTCTCCTGTTCTTCCATACTCGCCTTTAATGGCTGAACCTTTAGTGAACCATCCTGTTTATCCTTTTGCAGCTGCTGCTTCATTATCACAGGCAAATCCTCAGCCTTAAGGAAATCATCCTCACAGACATTCATCATATATTCAATTGTATGCTTTAATTCCCTGACATTTCCGGGCCAATGATATTGTCTGAAAAAGGCAAGTACATCATCCCCGATTCCGGAAAGGTTTTTGTGTAAAACCTGATTAAATCCCCTAATAAAATAATGTGCAAGAAATTCAATATCTTCTTTTCGATCCCTTAGAGGAAGGAGCCCGAAAGTGAGAACATTTAAGCGGTAAAATAAGTCTGTTCTGATTTGGTTTTTCTCCAGTGCTTCCACTGGATGGATGTTCATGGCTGCAATCACTCTCACATCTACATGAGAGCTCTTCGGGCTACCCACTCTTCTGACAATCCCATCCTCCAGCACTCTAAGCAGTTTTGCCTGAAGCTCAAATGGCATGGCATGAATTTCATCAAGGAAGAGTGTTCCCCCATCCGCTAATTCAAATAGGCCCGGCCTGTCTACAGCTCCTGTATAGCTTCCTTTAGCCGTCCCGAAAAGAATGCTTTCAAGCAAGGGTTCCGGTATAGCTGCACAGTTCTGGGCAATAAATGGCCCGGCAGCTCTTGAGGAAGCATGGTGGAGTCCCTGAACAAAGAGCTCCTTCCCGCATCCGCTTTCGCCAAACACCAGAATGGAGGAATTAGACTTGGCCAGTTTGGCCCCTTCTTTTTTAATTTTTTGCATTTCCTGATTTATAGTGAGAAGGCTATCCAGTGTGTACTGAACATTATCTGCAGCAGTCTTTTTTTTGACAGGCTGTGTTATTTTTTTTCGCAAATCCAGCAGGCTTTCAGAAAGAAGCTTCAACCTGGAATAGTCCTTAGCAATCTCAACAG
Organism: Bacillus sp. NTK034; assembly: GCF_017303275.1. GTDB lineage: Bacteria > Bacillota > Bacilli > Bacillales > Cytobacillaceae > Cytobacillus. Next base: position 66,110 of record NZ_JAFKOJ010000002.1, read on the forward strand.
CTCCCGCTACTTTCCCATCTACAGCAATAGGGAGAGTTGTATTAATGGTTTCTATTTGTGCGCCATGAAGGTTCACATAGGATTGCGTTTGATTATAGATCGGTTTTTTTGTTTTCATTACTTTTAATAAGGTGCTTGTCTCTTTATCCAATGAAGGAAAGACTTTCAGAACAGGTTTTCCGATAACCTCAGAAACCTCCAGACCATCGTGTCTTGCAGCAATTTCATTATAAAAAATGGTATTTCCATTCAAATCTACCACATGAATCCCTTCATCAATGCCCTTTAATATGGCTGCCAGAACTTCTTTTGAAATGCTTTGAATTTCAGTCATCAATATTCCCTCCCATATATATGTATATGACAGGGTGCCGAAAATTTGTCAGGATGGTGCCGAAATACTGGCACTATTTTATGTGTCTCCAATAATCCGCTGCAGCCAAATTCTTTACCCAGACATTCATATTTTCAAGTTTATCGAAAATATAACAATTGTTAAGCAGCCGGCCCCGATAGGAATAGCCCAGCTGATGCAGAACGGCATTCATTCCGAACGACAGCGCTCTGGCAATGGAGTAGGCACAGAATACACCCTGCGATTTTAAATCCTTTTCCAATTTTTCAAGGAGTATTTTCATTAAACCATGTTTACGGTGGGACGGAAGTGTCGCACAATCTGTCAGTTCTGCGTTTTTATAAAAAAGATTGACCTCCGCTGAAGCTGCACTCACAAGGTCATCATTATTCCGGAATGCGTAGTAGATGGTACCTTCCTGGATGGTCTTTTTAATATATGCGGGATCATGGAGAGGTGTTGGATAAATTTGAAATACTTCACGGTAGAGTGCAGCAAGTTTTTCTGCATCTTGCTCCGTTATTTTCAGGAGCTGATATTCGGAAGGAGGCATAATGACATCCGGGTTTCTTTCAATGGCTACTACACTTGTAATGATGCGGTCTTCAGAAATCCAATGTGGATTGATTCTTCTTTCATCTGAGAAATATTTACAGAAAAAGTATTGATTAGAGCCCCGGAAATACCCGTCAATAACAGCTTCGCATTGAAAACCCATTGCAAGAAGATCCGAATAATTTTCCACTCTTCCTCTAAAAATTAATTTCTCACACTGCTGTTCTTTTGCGGTTCTCTCTGCTTCATGAACGGCATCTTCCAATTTCCCTGCATAATCGTCTACTCTTAAGCGTTTATTGAATGGATCAAGGTATAATTCGGCAAGAAAGTTTTCTGTTTTTATTTTTTTTACAGAAGCTGTATTATGCATCGCTTGGACCCCCTTCAATTAAAAAACTGCCCAGCCAAACGGCCAGGCATTTATAGATTTATTAAGAAATTCTGGCCAATACTGCCTTTTTTCCGGCCGAATTAGCGGTTTTACCGGCCAATTCGATTAAAATACCGCCCAAACCCAGGCATTTACCGGCCGAAGAATAATTCCTGTCCTTCATCTTAGTCAATCTTAAAGCTGATCAGCTTCATCTCTGTCATTTCTTCAACAGCATATTTTATGCCTTCACGTCCCATTCCGCTCATTTTTACTCCACCATATGGCATATGGTCTACACGGAAGGTTGGGAAATCGTTAACCATCACACCGCCAACATGAAGCTCTTTTGCTGCTTTGAAGGCTTTGTTCACATCATTGGTGAATACACCAGCCTGCAGGCCATAATCTGAATCATTCACAAGTGCCAGCGCCTCTTCAAAGCTGCTGAATGAATTAATATGAACAACAGGTGCAAATGCTTCCTCACATGAAATCTTTTCTGATTGGTCAACGTTCAGCAGGACGGTTGGGTGCAATGTATTATTTTCCGCCTTACCGCCAAGAGCAAGTTCTGCTCCGCTCTTAACGGCACTCTCGATCCAGCTTTGCGCGCGGTCGGTGTCACTCCTGGAGATCATCGCAGATAAATCTGTTTCCTCATTAAGCGGATCGCCAATTTTTAGCTTTTTGGCTTCCTCAACGAAGCGTTCTGCAAATGTCTGGTACAGGGATTCATGCACATAGATGCGCTGAACGGAAATACAAACCTGCCCCTGGAAGGCAAATGCCCCTGCTGCAATTCGCGCGACAATTTTCTCGACGTCTGCATTCTCATCCACTACAACTGCCGAATTGGAACCCAATTCAAGTGTAACTCTCTTTAAACCTGCATTTTCGCGGATCTGCTTTCCTACTGCAGGGCTCCCTGTAAAAGTAATCATCGATATGCGGTCGTCTGCAACAAGTACATCGCCGACCGTTCCGCCGCTTCCTGTTATTACATTCAGAGCTCCCTCAGGAAGTCCGGCTCTGTGAAAAATATCTGCTATTTTATATGCCGACATTGGCGTTTGGGATGCAGGCTTTAATACAACCGTGTTTCCGGCAGCAATTGCAGGACCCACTTTATGGGCAACCAGGTTCATAGGAAAATTGAATGGAGTGATTGCGCCGATAATTCCAAGCGGCTCCTTTACTGTATAGGCTACCCTCCCTTCGCCTCCAGGAGCAGCATCCATGGGGATTGTCTCTCCATAAAGCTTGCGCGCTTCCTGGGCAGCGAAGGTATATGTCATGATGGTGCGGTCCACTTCTCCTCTTGCAGCCTTTAAAGGTTTAGATGCTTCACGCGCAATGATCATTGCGCACTCTTCTTTTTCTTCCTTCATGATGGCAACAGCATTTTCCAGTATTTCTGCCCTTTTATGGGCAGGCATTTCTGCCATTATTTTTCTGGCCTGATCTGCCGCATCAATCGCTGACTCCACATCGGAAGGAGAAGCCATGGCAACTTCTGCAATAACCTCCCCGCTGTACGGGCTTTTCAATGCTTTGTAGTTCTCAGTTTCCTTGAACCTTCCGCTGATCCATAAATGTTGTTTCATTGATATTCCTCCTTAAGTGCAGCATTCACCTATTACTTCTTCTAGTACGGAAAATCCTTCATTGAGCTGTTCATCGGTTGTAATAAGCGGAGTGAGCAGACGAATGATATTGCCAAAGAGGCCTGCGCTCATAACAATGAGGCCGCGCTTGTGTGCTTTTGACAGGATCTCCTGAACAATTTCCTTATTCGGTTCCTTTGTATCCTGATCCTTAACAAATTCAACGGCACACATTGCCCCTAAAGACCGAACTTCACCCACTTGCTTATATTTTAAAGGAAGATCTGAAAATTTTTCAGTAAAAAGGCTTCCGATTTCATTTGCCCTTTCTAATAATCCTTCTTCCTCAATTGTTCGAATCACTTCTAATGCGGCTGCACATCCGAGCGGACTGCCACCATAAGTTCCGCCAATTTCACCGATATTCGGTGAATCCATTATGTCAGCCCTTCCAGTTACAGCACTGATCGGCAATCCGGCAGCGATTGATTTTGACATCGTAATTAGATCCGGCACAACATCATAATGCTCCATAGCAAACATTTTGCCTGTCCTGCCAAATCCCGTTTGTACCTCATCAGCGATAAAGAGGATTCCATGATTTTCACAAAGCTGTTTTACACCTTTTACAAAACGTGAAGACGGCATAACGAAACCGCCCTCACCCTGTACAGGCTCCATAATGACAGCAGCAATCTCTTCAGGTGGCACCTCACTGAGAAAAAAAGTTTCGAATCTCTTAATTAAGGCAAGATCATATTCTTTATCCTTCAGACCCTCGCTGCGGTAATAATAAGGATAAGGCCATTTATATGTTTCAGGTGCAAATGGCCCGAATTCATATTTATATGGTTTAACCTTGCTCGTTAAACTCATGGACATATACGTACGGCCATGAAAACCCCGTTCAAATGATATGATCCCTTTTCGGCCGGTATATTTCCTTGCTATCTTAACGGCATTTTCCACTGCCTCTGCGCCGGTGCTTAAAAAGAATGTTTTTTTGCTGTGTTTTCCGGGTGTAATGCTGTTAAGTTTTTCTGCCAGCTTAATATAGGGCTCATACATCATGACATGGAAGCATGGATGAAGATATTGGTCAATTTGGGCATGCAGGGCTGCTACAACCCTTGGCGGGCAGTGGCCAACATTTAGAGTACCGATTGCCCCGGCAAAATCAAGAAAAGTATTTCCGTCTATATCTGTCAGAAGTGCTCCTGCCCCCTTATCCGCAAATGTCTGCATCGTGTTAAATGGTCCCTTTGGCACATTCTCCTCTTTTTTAGCCAATAATTCCTTTGCTCTCGGTCCGGGTATCTCCGTCCTTATTTTAATTGATCCCATCATCATTTCCCCTCTCACTGATTAGTGCCGCACCATTCCAGTATGGCCAGAGCAATGATTTCAGCAGCTTCAAAGACTTCCTGCAAGGAAATATACTCGTTAACATCATGGGCAGCTTCAGTCACTCCGGGGCCAAAGATAACCACTGGCGTATTCCCAACTTTGGAAAGTATGCCTCCATCCGTGCCCCAGGGTGATGCTTCAACAGCCGGCTGCATGCCTTTTACTTCTTCAAAAGACTTCGATAATACGGTCATTATAGGGTGTTCCTGTTCCAAATCACCTGGCAGCCAGCGTCCGCCGAACCATTCAACTTGAGGAGGGTTCTTTTTTAGCCACTCATCATTTTGTGCTGCATCCCTCAGGCACTGTTCCAGCTCTTTTTCTGCAGATTTCATTTCTTCATCTGGCGCCACCCCCATCCTTCCCTCTAAGGTGGCAATATCCGGCACTGAAGATGGCCATTCTCCGCTATTTATTTTTCCGATATTAATAGGGATCGGAATAGGAATCTTGGAATATAGCGGATCCTCAATTCTAAGGTTTCTTAATTTTTCCAGCTCTTGAAGCTTTGTCATCACTATCATGGCTTTTTCGATTGCATTGATCCCTTCATATCTGGTTCCTCCATGAGCAGAACGCCCTTTGACTGTTATCCGAAACCACATTGAACCCTGCTGTTTTGGGAAAAGCTTCATATTTGTCGGTTCAGGAATGATTGCCCCGTCGGCTGAATATCCCCGGAGGACAGCAGCCAAAGTTCCCGCCCCGCCGCTTTCTTCTTCTATCACACTTTGGAATATCACATCCCCTTTAAGCTTGATTCCAACCGTTATGATGGCTTCCATTGCAAGCAGGAGCGAGACAGTTCCCCCTTTCATATCCGTAGATCCCCGGCCAAAAAGTTTTCCATCTTCGATTCTTCCGCTAAATGGATCATGGTCCCAATCGTTTCGGTCTCCCTCTGGAACAACATCAATATGGCCATTCAGTATAAGGGACCTTCCCCCGCCTGTTCCTTTCAAAGTAGCCACCACATTGGGATTACCGGAAAAATCCTTTCTATCTGAACAAAAGGCAGGATGTTTGGTCAATTGCTCCTTGCCAATTTCCCAAATATCAAGGGTTAGTCCAAGTTTGCGGCATTTTTCAATAATGACAGCCTGTGCACTGCTTTCTTTCCCACGTATGCTTCCTTCCTGGACAAGCTGCTGAAGAAGTCTTGTTCCCCTTTGCCTATTATCTTTCAGCCACTGTTTAATCTTTGCATGTGCATTCATATTCTCACTCCTTTTTTGAGACCACAGCCAAACATAGAATAATATCTATCAATTAATCACTCTCACATCCCCAGCAATTGTAAAACCGCAGCCGGTATTCTCCCTTACTGCATGAATCGAATGCGGTGCAAATAATTCAGTCAGTATCAGTCCATGATTCTTTATTTGAAAGACAGCCATCTCCGTAATAATCATGTCTACACAGCGGGCAGATGTAAGCGGCAGACTGCACTCCTTCACAATTTTTGAATTTCCGTTTTTGTCTGTCTGGTTCATAAGGACAATTACTTTTTTGGCTTTTTGGGCAAGCTCCATTGCCCCGCCCATACCAGGAACTTTTTTACCAGGTACAATCCAGTTGGCCAGATCTCCCTTTTCACTCACCTGCAGGGAGCCAAGGATCGTCATATCAACTCTTCCTCTGCGTATCATCCCAAAAGCAATAGTACTGTCACAATACGAAGCACCTTTTACAGCGGAAACGGGAAAACCGCCAGCATTACAGAGATTTGCATCTTCCTTCCCTTTCTCCGGACTTGGCCCCATACCCGTAATGCCATTTTCCGCATGAAACATTACTTTTGTCCCATCTGGCAAATGATTAGGAACAAGCGAAGGGATTCCAATGCCGAGATTTACAATCATCCCGTCCTTTATTTCTTCAGCTGCACGTTTTGCAATGCGATCTCTGATTTCTACTCCCATGCCCATTTCCAATTAACTCCTTTCGAAGGGACAATATAATCCACAAAAACCCCTGGTGTTATAATTTCATCAGGATCGAGGCTGCCAAGAGGGACTATTTCCTCCACTTCTGCAATGGTCATATCTCCTGCCATAGCAACAATCGGGTTTGTGTTTCTCGCACTTTTGTCATAAATTAAGTTTCCGTAAGGATCAGCTTTCTTTGCAAAGACAATTGATATTTCAGCTGTTAGAGCCGATTCGATGAGATATTTTTTCCCACTCAAATTACATGTTTGCTTATTGCTGGTTACAATGTCATTATCAAGGCCAATATCGGAAAGAATGGCAGGGATGCCGACTCCCCCTGCACGGATCCTTTCCGCCAATATCCCCTGTGGTGAAAATTCCACTTCCATTTTCCCATCTGTCATTAATTGGCCGGCTACGGGATTTGAGCCGATATGGGAAGCAATCATTTTTTTTGCCCTTCCCTGGCTGACCACTTTCCCGATGCCAATATGGGGAAACCCTGAATCATTGCCAATAAGCGTTAAGTCTTTGAATCCATTTTCCAAAATGCCGTCAATAAGGGCAGGAGGGGTGCCAATTCCGCCGAATCCTCCAAACATAATGATCATGCCATCCCGAAAATGCTTCATTGCCTCATCAATTTCAATGATTTTGTTAAAAGTGTTTTCCATATTTATTCAGCCTCTTCCTCAGCAAAGATCAAGTGATTTTCTGTGAAAATCTGTAAAGTACTTTCAAACCTTTTCACCAGATCATCTATTTCCCTTTTGGTAATGGTAAGCGGCGGTGCAATCAGTACAGCATCTCCATCGGTGCCGGTTTTGCCTGCCCCCGCAGGGTAAATAAGCAGTCCCTGCTCCTGAGCTTCCTGTATTAATCTCTGTGTCAGATTAAACCTTCTTGAAAACGGCTCTCTTGACAGCTGCTCCTTTACAAATTCAAGTCCGATCATCAGTCCTTTTCCTCTTACATCACCAATGAAAGAAAATTTGGATTGCAGTTTTGTCAACTTATTTTTCAAATACACACCTTTGCTTTCCACTTCAGGGATGATGTTATTTTTCTCAATATACTCAAGTACTGCGAGAGAAACTGCGCAGGACTGAGGATTGGCACTCAAGGTATGGCCGCTCATAATGCTCTTTGACCCTGCCAATATAGGCTTCATAACTTCATCGCTTACAAGGGCAGCCGCAATCGGTGCATAGCCGGCTCCCATTCCTTTACCAAGGGCGACAATATCAGGTTTCACATTCCATTGCTCGCAGGCAAGCATTGTCCCCGTTCTCCCAAAACCAGTCATAACCTCATCAGCAATAAATAAAATTTCATACCGGTCACAAATTTCTTTTATTATCCGGTAGTAATCCTTTGGAGGGGTAATAGCTCCCCCTGCAGCCCCAATGACCGGCTCTGCAATAAATGCAGCAATATTCTCTTGCCCTATCCGTTTAATGATGGTTTCAAGTTCATGTGCACAAAGATAACCGCATTCAGGCGCTTCTAAATTGTAGGGACACCTATAGCAATAGGGCGGATGAATGACAGGAAAATCTTCGAGCAGGGGTATGAAGCGCGCCCTTCTGCCGGTATGACCTGACATGGATAAAGCACCAAGGGTTATGCCATGATAGCTCATCCACCTTGAAAGCACCTTTGTTTTTGTCTGAATGCCTTTTTCCTGCCAGTATTGAATCGCTATTTTCATAGCTGTTTCAGTGGCCTCAGACCCGCTGTTCACAAAAAAGCTCCAATTCAAGTCACCAATCGCTGCCTCTGCTATTTTATGAGCAAGCTTTTCAGCTGCCCCGCTGGTAAATTGCGAACGATACACAAAAGAGACTTTCTTAGCCTGTTCATGCATTGCCTCAATGATTTCCTCAATACCATGGCCAATATTGGCCGTTATCGCACCAGACGATGCATCCAAATATTCCTTTCCGGCAGTATCATATAAGTAAACTCCCTTGCCATAATCAATTATCGGGTACTGCGCATCAAGCATCGGCTTAATTAAATTCGACCGGTTCATCATAGTACTCCCTCCACCTATAATTGCGAAAAATGCCGGCGTCTAATCAGTATCCGCCGATGGCTTCATGAGCATTCACAGTAAATCTTCAAGTCTAACAAGCCAATCATTCTCTATCATTTTTGGCAATATAGTAAATTGTATGAGGTCACTTCAGAAATCTTTCATAAAAGAATTCAGTATTTTAGTCAGCTATTTTTTCCTTGCATAAAAAAACAGCCGCTGGGAAGCGGCTGCACCAAATTTCTTTTTGCTATTTCTGTTCAATCCAAATTTCACTTTCAAAACCTTGTGCTTTTATTGCAGCCCTTCCTCCAATCGGGATAGTGGCATAAGGCTGTACATGGCCAAAATTCACATCAGCTATCACAGGAAGGCCGTGAAGCTCTTTTTTCGAATCAATAATCTTTCTCAGCGCCTCTTCGGTAACATGGGAATTCTTCTGAAACCTGCCAATCAGAATTCCTTTAATGCCTTGAGCATCAGGCAGGTGCAGCAGTGATTGGAGATCCCGATCAAAGGTAAGAGCATGTGATTCCTCATCATTTTCAATAAATAAAATTGAATCCTTTAATGATGGCATGAAATCTGTCCCCTGCAGCAAATTAAGTGTGCATAAATTCCCTCCAATTAATCTGCCTTCTGCATTCCCTTCCTGGATTACCGTATACCCATTATTTTTGATGAAATGCCTGTCTTCCTGATCAAGGTACCATGGATCATCACTCCAATGTGGCGATGCGAGGATTTCATAAGGAGCGTCATTGGTTACTGCATTAATAAAAGAATCAAGAGTGTACTCAAACCCATGTTTAACACCGAAGCTTGAAAAATGCGGGCCTGAATAGGTGATCAATCCTGTTTTTTTATAAACGGCGCCCTGCAGTGCTGTGATATCACTAAATCCGCAAAATATTTTCGGATTGTTTTTTATTATCCCGAAGTCTATGTAATTCAAAAGCTGGTTGGCGTTATAGCCGCCAATCACTGTCAGGATTCCCTTTACATTAGGATCAGTAAAAGCATCATGCAAATCTTCAATTCTCTCTTCAATAGAAGTACTGAAAAACTCATCATGAAGTTCTGCATTTTTGCCGTATGTTACTGTGAATCCAAGCTGATTCAGCCGTTCCTGGGCGATTCGCAATTGTTCGCCTTTTATGAGGGCCATGCTTCTTGACGGTGCAATGACCCGGATCTCATCCCCTGGCTTTAAACGCTCTGCAAGCATTCTGTCCTCTCCTTTGCCGCTTTTAGTCTTGTTTATTGTTCTACATTCTATCAGATACAGTCTCTTTGAGAAATAACTGTTTTTACATAATGAAAAAAGGCCAGCTTTTCAGCATGGCCTTCTGCTTTTATACTATTGCAGGTTCCCTTCTTGGTGCATTGCTTTTCTTCTCTACAATATCCCTTGCAATCCAAACTCCGCACGCTCCCGCTTGTGCGAGCCCTCTGGTGATGCCTGCACCGTCCCCGCCGACATATAGGCCGCTGATTTCCGTTTCGAATCGGTCATTCAGTCTTGGGCGCGCAGAGTAGAATTTTGCCTCCACGCCATAGAAAAGTGTATGTTCTGATGCAAGTCCAGGAGATACATGGTTTAAAGCCTCAGTCATTTCAATCAGGCTTTTCATTGTATTATATGGAAGCACAAGTCCTAAGTCGCCAGGTACCGCTTCTTTTAAGGTTGGCTCCAGAAATCCTTCCTTAATCCTCTTCTCAGTAGATCTTCTTCCTTTTAATATATCTCCATACTTTTGAACAATGATTCCGCCGTTTGAAAGGCTGTTGGCAAGCCTTGAAATTTCGTGTGCATATTCATTTGGCTTATCAAACGGTTCTGAGAATGTATGGGATACAAGGAGCGCAAAGTTTGTATTAGGGCTTCCCAGTTTAGGGTCTTTATAAGCATGGCCATTCGCAAGCATGATTCCGGAGTGGTTTTCCACTACGACGTGCCCAGATGGATTGCTGCAGAATGTCCGCACTCTTGTACCTACAGATGTATTAAATGTGAATTTTCCTTCGTAAAGATGTTTATTGATCTCTTCCATGACAATATTGGAAGTTTCAACCCGGACGCCAATATCGACCTGATTATTGATCATCTTTAATCGGCGGGACTTCAGGAGGTTTGCCAGCCAAACAGATCCATCTCTCCCGGGTGCTACAACCACCTTATCAGCATGAACCTCATTTCCGGACTTCAGCATGACACCCTTAATGCGATGCCCATCAGGCGTTTTTTCGGTTATGAGGTCTTCAACCTCAGTCTTATAGGACATATCAATTTTTTCACGCAAATATTCATAAATGCTTTTTAGTATTTCAAGGTTCTGCTCAGTACCTAAATGCCTAACCTGTGCACGAAGAAGTTTTAGTCCCGCTGCATAACCGCGGCGCTCAATATCTCTCACTTCATCAGTCATTGGATCTGTGATGCTTTCAGTTGCACCGTGTTTCAAATTAATTTCATCTACATATTTTATCAATTCAACAACCTGTGAATCAGGAAGATAATCTGTCATCCATCCGCCGAATTCACTTGTAATATTGAATTTTCCATCTGAATAAGCACCTGCTCCGCCAAAACCATTAGTGATTGAACATGCCGGCAGACAGCCTGCATACTCTTTTCTTCCCGCGGCAGGCGGGCATTTCTCAATCTTTTTCTGTAAAATCGGACAATTTCTCCGATAAATATCATGACCTTTATCAATTAATAAAATATTTGCTTCAGGCATTTTTAATGTTAATTCATAACAAGTAAATATTCCAGCCGGTCCAGCACCGACTACAATAACATCATAATTTGCATTCATCGTCCTTTTCCTCCAGACGCATTATTCGGTAATTTCATTAACCCTAGGTAACTATATCAAACACTGAAGAAACGGTCAATCCTTTTTACGAACTATTTAATTAAATCAATATTTATTGTTCGGTTTTGAAATAATTTATGTAAAATTCCGTGAATATCGCAGCCCCTGCAAGCTCCTCAACAAAAAGAAGGCTGCTCATAAAGAGCAGCCTCCACAAGACTTATCTAATGTTACCAATTTCCACAGCAGCATGCTCCGATAATAATCAATAGAATGAACAATACGACGATCAATGCAAAACCGCCATATCCACATCCTCCATATTGAGCACCTGCTACAGGATAGCCATATCCTGGATAGCATTGGTCATAGCCAGCACCAGCAACTGCACCTTTATACATTAATAATCACTCCTCAACAAGATTTCTTGGGCATTTTCAATATTAATGTATGTGCGCAGAACTTGACCCGCATGTGCATTTGCCCATTTTTATAAAAAAACGGTGAACTCCATTTTAAACCTTCCCCCATAGCCATTATTAGGGTACGATAACATTAAGAGATTCAGAAGAGAAGCGGGGGATTCAAACCAATGAAGAAAAGGAAGATCGGCATATACTTTTTTATCATCACTTTTATATATGGTTTGTATCATTTGTTTGATAGTTTTTCTAAAGCCGAAGGGGCAAATCCAAGTAACGTATATCAAAAGTTATCGTCAAAAGAGAATATCAATTACCTCATTATTGGGGACAGCATAGGCAGGGGGTCGGGTGCGACCTCCAAATCATCTGCATGGTTTACAAGGCTTGAGCGGCATATGCATAGTGAATTTGGGATTAAAGCCAAAAGGCATTCCATAGTCCAAAGCGGTGCCACTGCCTTTGAAGGTTTATATAAGCTTCAGCAATCCGAACATTTAGGAAAAATTGACTTAACTTTTATCGTGTTTGGGGAGAATGACCGCAAATATATGGATGAAAAGCAATTTTCATATTTCTACGAAGGACTTATCCGGAAAACCAAACAGCTCTACCCTGACACCGAGATCATAACCATTACAGAAAATCCGCTTGATAATGAGGCATTTGTTCAGGCAATTTCAGTTATCTCTAATCACTATGGTGCAAAAAATGTGGATATGAGAAAACCATTCGGACAATCCGGAATGCCTGCAGAGGAACTGACTAAGGATATGGTCCATCCAAATGATGAGGGCTATAAAATATATGCAAATACACTAATCAGGAAAATAAGAGAATTAGCAGGCAGTCATGCAGAGATTGCTGAACTTTCTGCCCCCATTCATGAAAATGCGGATATCGAAATAGCATCCATCCCTCATGTTACCGATATATCGGGTTCATTTATTCACAAAGACGGCATTTGGGAGAGCAGCAAGGCGGGTGACAGTCTTGAATATCAATTTAGCGGCCCTTTTCTTGGAGTCAATATGATTCGAAGCGAAAAAGGCGGGAAGATGGATGTTTTTATAGATGATATTTATATTACATCTTTATCCGCCTGGTGGCCTCTGACTAAAGAAAGATATCAATATATTGTCAGCGGCCTCGAAAACGGACCGCATCATGTGAAATTTATTGTGACTAAAGAAAAATCAGTGAATAACAGTACTGACGATGCAGTTATTCAAATATCCTCCATACTTACAAAATCAGAATAGCAAAGTTTTTTCGTTCGAAAGAGGAGAGCAATTCATGAAGAGTTTATTCAAGAATTTTATTAATGGGATTCTAACGATTGTGCCCATTATTTTAGCAATATTTGTTGTGGTCAAAACCTTTTTGTTTCTTGATGGCATTACAGGGAATCTCTTAAAGCCTTATTTAAAAGATGATTATATACCGGGAATAGGATTGCTCGCTACACTTATCCTTATTACCTTATTAGGATGGCTTTCAACAAAGTTCATTACCGGATCCATTATTAAGCTTGCAGATCGCCTGCTGGAGAGAATTCCTCTGGTTAAAACGATTTACACTGTCATTAAAGATACTGTTCATTCCTTTCTTGGTGAAAAGAAATCATTCTCAAAAGTAGCATTGATTACAATCCCAGGAACTGAAATGAAGAGCCTTGGGTTTATTACTTCGGAAGGACTGGAAGATTTTTATGACCCGCTGAGGGAATATGCAGCTGTCTATGTACCCCAAACCTTTCAGGTTGCAGGCTTCACGTTTCTAATACCTAAAGAGCAAATAGAAATCATAGATGTTAAGCCCGAAAATGCAATGAAATTTATTCTATCTGGGGGAATGACCTCGAAGGGAACACCAAACAAGGAACGAAGTTTATAAAAAATCATGTATAAAGCCGCCCAATCATTGGGGCGGCTTTTTCTGATTATTTCGCAGTAACTGTCATTACTGTAGATGTACCTCGCGTTACGGCTCCAGCTGCATTCTTCTCAAGAGAAGCGACCTGGTCGCCATTAGTGATAATGATCGGAGTGACAGTGCTTTTTGCTTTTTCCTTAACTAGGGCTAAATCAAACGTTACAAGCTTATCACCTTCGCTGACATTTGATCCCTCAGATATATGGGTCTCGAATCCTTCCCCTTTCATCGAAACCGTTTCAAGGCCAATATGAATTAAAATCTCGGCACCATTCTCAGCACGAATCCCAATTGCATGCTTGGTAGGGAACACTTGAACCACTTCTCCATTCACCGGGGAAACAACTACCCCTTCTGCAGGTTCGATTGCAATACCGTCCCCCATCATTCTTTCTGCAAAAACAGGATCAGGCACTTCTTCCAGATTAACTGCTGTACCTGTCAAAGCAGCCTTAACCTCTATTGCTTTAACTGCTTCCTTTTTGCCAAATAATTTCTTAAACATAAAAACACCTTCCATTTCTTAGTTCTCATCATTAAATAAACGCAGAAACTCTTTATAGCCTTCTTCCTCCAGTTTTTCCTTAGGAATAAACCTAAGTGCAGCAGAATTAATGCAATAACGGAGGCCCTCAGGTCCCGGCCCATCATCAAATACATGACCAAGATGGGAATCTGCTGATTTGCTTCTCACTTCTGTTCTGACCATATAGTGGCTGCGGTCTTCTTTTTCCACAATTTCCTCATCCTGTATGGGCTTTGTAAAGCTTGGCCAGCCACATCCTGCGTCATACTTGTCTTTTGAGCTGAAAAGAGGCTTGCCGGAAACGATATCGACATAGATTCCGTCTTTAAATTCATTCCAATATTCGTTGCGGAATGGCGGCTCTGTGCCATTATTCTGAGTTACTTCATATTGCATTGGATCAAGTTTCTGCTTCAAATCTTCTCTATTTTTTTCCATTATTCTTCACCCCAATGCTTATTAATAAATGCCTTTCTTCCTGAGCCGGTTTGATAGGAATTGTATCTTTCCGGATTTTTCTTGTAATAATGCTGATGATAGTCTTCTGCAGGATAAAATTCTGAAGCAGGCAGAATCCTGGTAACAATCGGTTTCGTAAATGGTCCGGTTTCTTCAAGCTTTTGTTTGGATTCTGCTGCCGTTTGCTTTTGTTTTTCATTGTGATAAAAAATCGCAGTCTGATATGATTGGCCGCGATCATAAAACTGCCCGCCTGCATCTGTTGGGTCAATCTGCTGCCAATATAGTTCAAGAAGCTTTTCATATGGGAAAACCTCAGGATCAAATGTAATTTGAACCGCTTCGTAGTGACCAGTCGTTTCTGAACAGACTTGCTGATAAGTTGGACTTTTTACATTCCCTCCGGTATATCCAGATACTACTTCTTCAATTCCAGGCTGTTCATCAAAAGGCTTTACCATACACCAAAAGCAGCCTCCTGCAAACGTTGCCTTTTCAAATTCTTTCTTTGTCATGTACTCCACCTCTTTCCGGCACTTTTCTATCTTTTACTTTTCCCTTAGAAAAATGATTTAAAGCTATATACATAAGATTAATGAAAAGATTCTATATATGCAAAAGAAACCTCTTTAGTGAAGAGGTTTCTGAATTTTTACATTCTTTTCTTCTTTGCTCCAGCGCTCACTTTTTTCCAGCGTTTGTGCTCTTCAGATTGAGCTCTCTTATCTTGCTTTCTGTCCAGATAAGCGAGTTCCTTCAGAAGCTTTTTATAGCTATTAAGACGTGCCTTTGATATGCTTCCGTCTTCTATTAACCTATGCACAGCGCAGCCTGGTTCATTTTCATGTGTACAGTCCCTGAATCTGCAGTTTTCAGCGGCTTGCTCAATATCCGTGAAGCTTTCAGAAAGCCCGCTTTCACTTTCCCATAGCTGAAGCTCTCTCATTCCTGGAGTATCAATTAATATGGCGCCGTCAGGAAGAAGGATGAGCTCCCGATGAGTAGTTGTATGCTTTCCTTTATCATCACTAATTCTAATATCCTGGACTTTTTGCTTATCCGCGCCTAGAAGATAATTTGTAAGAGTGGATTTTCCCACTCCTGAAGAGCCGAGTAAGGCGATTGTTTTTCCTGGCTCTAAAAACGGCTTAAGCTGATCTATTCCCATCTCTTCAATGACACTGGTTGAAATAACAGGTACACCCATGGCAACACTGCCCACCTCACCGAGCTTATCGTCCAGATTTTCACAAAGATCAGCCTTGGTAAGAACAATGACAGGAGCTGCCCCGCTTTCCCATGATAAAAGCAAATAACGTTCCAATCTCCTTAAGTTAAGATCCTCGTTAAGAGAATTAACCAGGAAAATAGTGTCTACATTAGCTGCTACAATTTGCTCTTCAGTGTTCAACCCTGCTGCTTTCCGTGAAAATTTGCTTTTTCTTGGAAGGACAGCATGAATCGTACCACGCTGTTCGCCCGCCCTTTCTTTGATGACAGCCCAGTCACCGACAGCAGGATAATCTTCTCTGGATGATGCATCGAAAGAAAACTTACCTGATACTTCACAAAGCATTTCACCGTTATCTGTCCAAACGCGATACATTCTTTTATGCTCTAACGCAACACGGCCAATTTGATATCCTTTTTCTTCATACGCTGAAAATGCCTCTTTAAAAAAGTTATTAAATCCAAATTTATTAATTGTCAATGTTGTTCCTCCATGCTTATAGAAAATTATTTTACATACAAAAAAACCATAAGCCATCAGCCCATGGTTTTATAATGCAAAGTTCAATAAGCAGTGGAAAACAAACTGGTCCGCTCGATTAAACGATCACCATCTGGGCTGTGCCTGAATTATTTACAATGAACGTATTTGCATAAAGTTCTCTTTTCATAGCACATCACCCGCTTTCGTTTATTTGGTTTTATTATATGGAATATTGCACCAGAAGTAAAGCCCCTTTTATTTTCTTTACTTCAATTTTCACATGTGGCATTCACCAGGCAATAGCATATGTTTTTGAAGCAATTCTGATTTCAGACTAATGCGCTCAAAATTCGTTAACAAAAAGGGAATCCTTTACAAAAGGATTCCCTTTTCTCATTGAACGGGCACAAGAAGAGTAAAACGAATATCGTCCTGCTTTAAATTAAATTCATCCACTTTTACTTTCACATCACTTTTCAGCTTCATTTCCTGCAGCGACACATAAATTCGTTCTTGCTGCGGCTGGATTGTAACCCCTTCTGGAAGCTTGTAGCGGTCTTTTACCAGCTTTAGGACATGTGATACAGGGAGATTCAGCTGTCCTACAGATATGGATTTTTGCTGAAGGACTACATCCCCATTCTCCAAGGCTTCTGGTTCAAATGATAATTTCATTTGCAGATCCTGGCTGAAGAAAGGGATCGTGCCATATAAATCAACTTCATCATTCAGGAGAACTTTATAATCTATTGCCCCTGTCAGTCCTTCTTTTTCAAGATAGTGGTTAATGACTCTATTCAAGTCTTCTTTATTGGCTTTTATGTTAAAAGGAACATACTTATCACTATTTTCGGTGATCACTGTATAGTCTTCATCATCTGCCGGCATGCTAATAAAAATAAACAGCACAATTAAGATGAATGCATTAATGACCAGCAGCGCAAAAAACAGCTTTTTCCATTTGCTATCTTTCAATCATCTTCTCTCCATTTCCTTCTTTGCTTTTATATGGAATTTCTTTCAGAACTTCTTCTGTGAGGATCTGATGAACTCGGCCAGCTATTAATTCATAGCCTTTGTCATTTGGATGAAAATAGTCTGTATATAAAAGATTATCATCGGTATTTTCAAATATATCTTCTATTTCAACAAAATACGTTCCCGGATAATTTTTTAATATAGCCTGGCTTGTGCCATTCCAATCTTCAAGAATATGATTTATTTCGGTTATTTCGGAAAACCATTTTAAGAATGGATTATATAATCCTATTAAAACGATTTTACTATTAGGGTTTACCTCTTTAATCGCATCTAAAACCTCAATCAGATTTTGCTCATAATTTTTCTTTTCTTTAGTAAAAGCCCTCAGCTTTAGGTTTGAAAAATTCTCACGGACAACTTTCATAACATCATTTCCGCCAATGGTTATGATAATCGCGTCTGCTCTCTTCACAACATCTTTCACTTCTTCAGTCCCTAATTTTTTCAATAATTGATCGGAACGATTGCCTCTTACCCCAAAATTATAAAAAACAGCGTCTCGAACACTTTTGTCTTTTTCCAGTGACATTTCAAGATATGGCACGTAACCTCCACGCTCAGTACTGTCTCCAACCCCCTGGGTTAAAGAGTCCCCTACTGCAGCAACAGTAAGATTTCTTGGGAAAAAGTCGAGGGGAATTTCCTCTTTAAGTGCGAGTTTAGATTCTTTTTCAGAATGAATGATTTCGCTGTTGTTTGATGAACTGCAGGAGGCGAGAAGCAGCATGATCAAAAAGATGAAGGTGAAATTTTTTATCATACTATCACCTGCCTAAATAAGTCATTCATATTATAACATGTACTATACTATTAAAATAATTAGCTTTTACCCGGTAGGCTCCCAGGCTTATCCGAAAAGAAAAATAGACCTTTTCCAAGGTCTATTGCAAAGCTTTAATATCATTCATTATTTCCTCTAATGGAATTTCATTAAGACCAGTATAGTATTTCATTACATTTCCGTTTTGATCAACAAGGTAAAAATCAGTTCCATGGATCACCTGGTCGCCTGTTTGAGGCTTTTTCACAATGGTTTTAAAGTAGTCCATAGCATACTTCTCAATTTCCTCCTGGGCATAGCCGGTCAGAAAATGCCAATTGCTGAAATCTGCATTGTATGTTGATGCAAATTCCTTTAATACCTCAGGTGTATCAACCTTGGGGTCAACACTGAAAGATACAAATTCGATATTTTCAATGCCTTCCTTCTCGGCCAAATCCTGAAGCTTTTTCATATTAGCTGTCATTGGCATACATACATCTTCACAGTTTGTAAAAATAAAGTCTGCAACCCATACCTTGCCTTCAAGATCCTTTAAGCCAAATTCCTTATTGTCCTGGTTTGTATACTTAAAATCTGCAAGTTCCCAGTTTAGTGCATCCTTTATGCCACTCTGTCCGCATGCTGAAAGGACTATTAGCAAAAAAGCTGAAACGATACTAGCAAAAACCCTTTTACTCATACATTCACCTGCTTTAATTAGTTACGATGCTAATTTTAGCAAATATTCATGAAAGAAGAAAGAAGTACTTGTGACAAACTTGTGAATAGAAGCTTTTGCCCTTTTTTTAATAATTCCGGGCTAAGATGGAAACATTCGCAAAAACACTCGTCCATTCAGGGTGTTTTCGTTTTATGATTGGTCATTATCTCATAAAATGTCCTGATAAAATTTGAATAATTAAATTGCACAGCAATCCGATGAATCCGATATTTCATCTTATCTTCAGAAGGTACATGCCTAAAATCTCCAATACTTTGTCCGAATGCATCCCCTTTGTTGACAATTATTTTTACAGGGACATCCATATATTGAATTTCAGCTCGTTCAAGAATTGCCCAAAAGGTTAACAAATCGTGGAGGGGACTGCCGCTTATGCCAGGGTAAGTTTCTTTATAAAAATTAAAATAGTAATCAACCATAGGCTTAAGAAGCAAGCCAACTTTATTTTGCACAGACTGATAATAGGCATCAAGGGCGTCGACAATAGCTGGTGTAATGATTGCAGACATCGTTACATCCAAAGGAAGAATATGAATTTTTTTCGGTGCATTTGTAAACACGACATTGGCCGCATACGGATCCCCATAAAAATTTGCCTCAGCCACTGGAGTCACATTGCCAGGAACATTGAATGCCCCTCCCATTATATAAAAGTCACTGACTTTACTCATGAGTCCAGGGTAAAGGATGAATGCCGCAGCCAGTGAGGAAAGTCTGCCTACATTTATGATAACCATATCATTTTCATACTTCTGGATCAGGCCTTTGAAATCATCGAAATTTTCAAATATATTATTGGAATTCTCAAGATTCGGCATAATCGGGCCGAGTCCCTCTATACCGTGGACGTCCGGATAATACACCGGAACTTCCCCTGTTAACGGCAAAACAGCTCCGCTGAATACAGGAATTTCCTTGTGTCCAGTTATTTCTTGCAGGTAGGCAGCGTTTCGGATGGCATCTTCCCTTGATACATTTCCATAATCTGCAACAATCCCAACGATATTGATTTCTTCTGAGAAAAAGGCAAAGATCACCGCAACAAAATCATCTATACCAAAGTCACTGAATAATAGGACATTTTTTTTCTTCAACCCTACACCCCCATAATTCATTTTATTCGGGGGATAAACAAGAATGGCAAATATTTTCAATTATAGAATGAAAGTTAATAAAATTAATCCGTAGCCAGCGGAATGAATATCCGGAAAACCGTTCCTTTTCCTTTTTCACTGTTAACCTCAATACGTCCCTTCATCCGGTCGACTATTTGGTAGCACACCAGGAGGCCCATCCCAGTTCCCTTTTCTTTCAAAGAATAAAAAGCGGTCCCCAATCTGTCCATTTCTTCCTTTGTCATACCTACTCCTGTATCAGAAATTTCAAAAACACAATATTTACCTTCTCTGGATACAGACAGCGACAAACGGCCGCCATTTTTCATGGCTTCAATGCCGTTTTTGTATATATTGATCAAAACCTGCTTTAACTCACTTGCATTCCCTAGTATCCATATCCCTTCAGAGATCTCCGAAACAACAGATATATTTTTTGACATCATGGCATATGAGTTCATTAAATCAATTACACTTGCAGCAAGGTCTCCGGCATTAAAAGACTCTACTTGTTCTAAATCAGGTTTGGCAAGTGATAAATAATCGTTTATGATTGTTTCCGCTCTCTCCATCTCATCAATCATAAGCTTTATGTACATTTTTTCTTCTTCAGTCATTTCTTCCTTAGCCAGAAAAATCTGGAGAAATCCTTTTACCACTGTCATTGGGTTCCTGATCTCATGTGCGACCGAAGCCGCAAGCTGGCCAATTGCGTTCATCTTTTCAGCTCTTTGCAGCTCCTTAAGAATCTTTGTCCTTTCCATGATATGCTCCATTTCCCCTATTGCTTCTTCAAAGCGATGTGAAGTGGAAATATTCCTTTGTACTGCCCCAAATTGTTCGGAAGTCGCGGACAGCCTTTCAAAAAGGATAGCCAGCCGGGTTGTCATAAAGTTAAATCTCTCAGAAAGAATGCCTAAATCTGCTTGATTAGAAGGCTTTAACTTTACGTTAAAGTTACCGCTGCTGACTTCCTTAAAACCAGAAATAATATCATTAATTGGCTCTAATACTTTTTTAAGACCCTTTTTCAAAACAAAATATACTAAAAAGATAATGATTAAAAACAAGCCAGATAAATAAAGGGCTAAATCTCTTTGAATCGATTTCAGCACAGCTGCATCAATATCTATGCATAAAATGGCAATAATATTTCCCTTGGAGTCCTCTATAGGTGCAAAGGCAGAAATCCAGGTGCCAAACTGATCCTGATAAACCTCACTGGATACAGCCTTTTTTTTCTGCACAGCATTCGTGAAACCATTTATAAAATCGTCACTTGCTGAATAAAGCGAAAAAGATTCCAGGCCCATTTCTTTAAAGCTTTTGGAAGTTACCAATAATTTTATCGAGTTATCATCAATTTTTTCCGGCATCAGCAGTGATGCATTTGAATAAGCTGACTTTTCATTCACTAATGAAATAAGATGATGCAGCTTTTTATATGCAGGATGTAACGGATCGTGATTTTCCTTAACTTTTTCAACATCTTCGTATGTTATAACTGAACTCCAAAGAGATGCCATGTCTGTCACTCTATCTGTAAGCTGCTTCTCCAGCTGCCGGTTTTCAACCATAAAGCTGACACCTGCTGTAAAAACCGTGACAAAAAAAGAAATGAGGAAGGAGAATAACAGCACTTTTCTGAACAAAGGCAGATTTTTTATTTGATCCTTCATATAGCAGTCACCGATTCCTTTTATTCTAAGTAGCTATCTAACCTCTTTCGGCAAAATTCTGCTGAAATCCTTTAAAAACGCCAAAGTTTTAAAAAGCAGGCATAGAGTTATCCGCAAAAAAACGCATAGCCTGATTAGCCATGCGCTAGTTTTATTAATCTTCCAGATGATACATAAATCCAATAGCTCCTGGTCCCGTATGCGTACTGATAATTGGAGTTGTTTCTTCAATTTCAATCTCTGCAGCAGCATCCAGCTCTTCAATCATTTTCTTCAGTTTTGAAGCTAACTCAATGCCTTCTGCATGGACAAGGCCTACACCCTTTATTGTTTTCCCTTTGATATCCTCTGCAAATTGCTTGGCCAAATATTTGGCAACCTGGGTATGGCTTCTTACTTTGGCGACAGGTGTGTATACACCGCCTTCAAGCGAGGCAATTGGTTTTATATTCAGCAAGGACCCGATCATGGCCTTGCCTTTGCCGATTCTTCCGCCTTTTACGAGATTTTCCAATGTATCCACTACTACAAACAATTTAGTATTACCGCGAATGGTTTCCAGCCGGCTGACAATTTCCTGTATACTTTTCCCTTCGCTGGCCATTTTTGCGGCCTCTAAAACCTGAAAAGCCAGTGCTTTGGATATATATCTGGAATCTATCACTGTAACATTTGCATGTGACATAGCAGCCGCGCTTTCTGCTGACTGAACAGTACCGCTCATTCCGCCAGTCATATGAATAGAAAGAATTTCATAGCCCTGGTCACCAAACCTGTCATACACCTCAGCGAATACTCCCGCAGGAGGCTGTGAGCTTTTAGGCAACTCGTTCGCTTCTTTCATTTTTCTCATGAATTCAGATGGAGTAATATCAACCCGGTCCAAGTATGTATTTCCTTCAATGTGAATAGATAGCGGGACGACTTCAATATCGAATTTTTCAATTAATTCGCTGGATAGATCAGCTGTAGAATCTGTAACAATTTTTATTTTAGCCATTATGCTTTCACTTCCCCTGCATTAACAATTAGTTCATATTATACATTCAAGCAAAATACAAATAAAGCAATAAATACAAAGCTTGTATTTCTCCTCCTCAAGCAGCAAAAAAAAACCGGCTGGCTGCCGGCATCAATGTTGTTAAGCGTTATTTTTTAATTCTGGAGTCTTAAAAATCTCTTCATAAACAGGCCACTTTAAAACTCGCTTTAGATATTCTCTAAAAGAATGGTTCTTAAGTGTTTTTTCATTGGCGTTAGTGGCCGCAATAAAAGTTTTCAAACGGACTTGGATCATAAAATAATAAGGGTTATCTTTTGCCAATACAGGAATTTCAATAATTTTTACCTTCTGTCCAACAGCATTTTTGAACTCTAGGCTTTTAAATAGCAAAATATCAATCCTCTTTTTCACCCGTTTGTTTATATTATACCCCAAATACGGCTCGAAATGTGTCTGATTATGCTATCTGAATAATTTTTTTATGAAGAAGCCTCATCTGAATTCTCTGCCTTTTTAAGCTTTCTTTTGTAGACAATTTTTGATAAGTTGATGCTTATTTCATAAAGCAGAAGCAACGGAATAGTGACAAGAATATCAGACATGAAGTCAGGAGGTGATATAACAACCGAAATCACGACAAGGACAAAATAAGCATACTTCCTGATCTTTGTTAGCACATAAGGATTAATGATTCCTAGTGAAGTCAGGAACATAATGACTACAGGGAGTTCAAACAAAACTCCAAAAGGCAAAGTCATATTAAGCACAAAGCGGAAATATTTATCCGCAGTGAAATTAGCCTCAAACATTTCTCCACCCAATTCAACAAGAAAACTTAATACGGTGGGGAAAATGACAAAATAGCCGAAGCAAAGGCCAATAATGAACAAAATAAAAAGTGCCGGCACATAAGAAAGAGAAATCTTCCGCTCAGCTGCTGTCAGAGCAGGCTTGACAAACAGCCAAGTCTGCAAAGCCAGAACGGGAATTGTCCCTGCAACGGCAATAACCGTAGCAAGCATAAAGTAAACCCAGATAATATCACTTGGGCCCAGGACAATCAATTTGACATCCAGGTCTCTTACCAGCCATTTATAAATATCCTCCACAAAAACAAAACCTGCAATAAAAAACAGGATAAATGCTGATGCCGTTATAATGAGTCTTTTTCTTAATTCATCCAGATGTTCGACTAAATTTAACTCTTTTTCTTCCATACAATTCTCCTGCTAATTTTATAAAAAGCCAGGCTTTGGACCAGCCTGCTGTATCTTAATCCAAAACAAAAAGGCGCAAGAAGTATATCCTTACACCTTATTTAACCGTTTTTTTCTTAGAATCCTGTTCAAGTTCTTCCATTACGTCACTCGTTAGGTCACGTGTGGATTTTTTGAATTCTCTAAGTGTTTCACCAAAAGCACGGCCAATTTCCGGCAGCTTTTTTGGTCCGAATATGATTAACGCCAAAACAAGGATTAAAATTAATCCCGGAACACCAATATTTGAAAGCATATTCACATCTCCTTTAAAGTACTTCCCTTCTGAATCTAATACGATTATAGTACTTTTCAAAGGAAATGTCACAGATATCATAAAAATTCATATATCAGTCACAAATCATAGTAAATAAAAATGAATCTGCAAAGTCATCGGGGTACTTATACCAGCAGATGAAAAAGGTTACTGTCTTTGTTTATCTCTTTGTATGAGAATCCCTTTTTATTCATTCTCATAATGAGGTCACTATAATCCTCTTTATTCTTTAACTCAATTCCAACAAGGGCTGGACCATTTTCTTTATTATTTTTCTTCGTGTACTCAAACCGTGTAATATCATCTGTTGGGCCAAGAACCTCGTCAAGAAACTCTCTTAATGCTCCCGCACGCTGAGGAAAATTCACAATAAAGTGGTAAAGCAGGCCTTCGTAAAGCAAGGACCTCTCTTTAATCTCCTGCATTCGTCCAATATCATTATTGCCTCCGCTGATCACACATACGACATTTTTCCCTTTAATCTGCTCCCTGCACATATCAAGTGCGGCTATTGGCAGCGCACCGGCAGGCTCAGCCACAATCGCATGCTCATTATATAATTCAAGGATCGTCGTACACACTTTCCCTTCAGGAACCATAAAAATATCATCAACCAGCTCATTGCAGATCTCATAGGTTTTTTCACCGACACATTTTACTGCCGCTCCATCTACAAACTTATCAATTTCATCGAGAGGTGCTACTGTTTGAACCCTGATTGATTCACTCATCGACGGTGCTCCTGCCGGTTCTACTCCAATCATCTGCGTTTCCGGTGAAATACTTTTTATGTAAGTGCTCAGTCCTGCCATTAATCCGCCTCCGCCAATACTCGCAAAAACAAAATCTGCAGGCTCCTCACAGTCGTTAAGGATTTCCACCGCTACCGTCCCCTGTCCTGCAATCACCATTTCATCATCAAACGGGTGAATAAATGCCCTGCTTTCCGCCTCTGCACATTTAAGAGCTTCGTAATAGGAGTCATCAAAAGTATCTCCTACGAGAATGATTTCCACTGAATCCCTTCCAAACAGCTCCACTTGACTTACTTTTTGCCTCGGTGTGGTTGCCGGCATAAAAATTTTCCCCTGGACTCCAAGATGCCTGCAAGCATAGGCGACTCCCTGTGCATGGTTCCCCGCACTTGCACAGACAACACCATTTTCCAGTTCCACTGCAGTTAAAGACTTAACTTTATAGTAGGCACCTCTTAACTTAAATGAGCGGACATGCTGAAGATCTTCTCTTTTTAGATAAACATTGCACCCATACTTTTCTGATAGACGTTCATTTTTCTGTAAAGGTGTATGGGCAACAATATCCTTTAGCTGCTGGTATGCAATCAAAATATCTTCCAACTGCACCCATTTTTTTGTCATTACCTTCTGTTCCATTTTGCCACCCTCTTCTTTACAAGTTATTAATTTGTACATTATACCATGACAAATCATGTTTTCAATCGGGTTTTTTTAAAATTTACATTTTTCGAATTATTTTAAGGGTAGAAATCGCTGAAGCTGACATATAATAAGCAAAAGTTAATTTATATCTCAAAGGGGTGCGGGAATGGAGTTTTCTTTATGCAGTCTGGATAGTGCTTTGCCTGTGGAAGTAACATTGGATGAAGATAACGGCCGGTATATGATTCGGAAAAGCGACACGAGCGGGGAGTACTTCAACAGTGCTGATGAATTAATACAGTGGGTGAAAACCAACTTTACAGCAGAAGAGTTTTGCGATCCCAAAGAATACCATGGAATGATTCAGAAGCTGACAGATTATTTAGTGAATCCCAATTTCTAAATTAATTAACCGCTAAAAAAAGGCCCCTGACTGAAAGGGGCCTTCTTTTTATGATGCGATCTTCTTGCCTTTAAGGCTGCTGCAGATTATTTCTCTCACTTCCCGGGCAAGAAACTTTGCATCCAAATCTTTAACAATCTTAGAGTTCACTGGCTTACACACCCGGATTTCTATTTTAGCAGGCTTTATAAGTCTCCCATTCTTTTCAAAGACATCGGCTGTTCCTTTAATAGAAATTGGCACAATCGGAACACCCGCATCCTGTGCAAGCCGGAATCCTCCCACTTTAAAAGGCGCTACCTGCCCGCCCTTGCTTCTGGTTCCTTCCGGGAAAATCAGGAGAGAGTGCCCCTGTCTTAAAAGTAATGCAGCATCCTTTAAAGAATTGATAGCCTTGCTGCGATTGCTGCGATCAATAAAAACACAGTTCATGACTTCCATCCATGAAGAGATGATGGGTGCTTTCTTAACTTCAACTTTTGAAATAAAACCAAAAGGTTTATCAATGGATGCAAGAAGGACTGGAATATCAAAATCTCCTTCATGGTTGCAAACAATGACAACAGGTCCTTCGGGAATCAATTCCTGCCCCTTAATTTTCAATTGAGAGCCTGAGATTTTCATTATTGCTCTGGCCCACTTCTGAGGCACATTATGGATAATGCGGTCGCGTTCCTCAACAGGGAGCGCAGGATTCATTTTCCTCATGCGGGTTAGTGCAGGCAGGCTATAAACCAAATATCCGCCCATATACAGAAAAAAGATTATTAATCGAAGCATAATGACCTCCAGGTCTTGGGATGGTTTACATTATATAATAATCAGTTTTTTTTCACTATATGTTCACAGTTTCTACTAAAAAAGCAGCCCGCTGGAGCGAGCTGCCTTTTTTAGATTATTTTCTTTTATAAATGAGGAATTCAAAATCATATGGATTTTTTTCATCCCTGGTGCCCTTCTCCCTTGAAAGGAGATCCCATTCTGACATATCTAATTCCGGAAAGTATGTGTCTCCTGCAAATTGATCATAAATCATAGTCAAATAGAGACGATCTGCTGCAGGAAGAATGGCTTTAAAAATCTCGGCACCGCCAATGACGAAGATTTCATCTTCCTTTACACCGCTGTACTTCAGAAGCTCTTCAACCGAATTAACAACTGTGCACCCTTCACAGGAAAAGGATTCATTGCGGGTTATAACAATATTCTCTCTCCCCGGCAGAGGTCTTCCGATTGAATCCCAGGTTTTTCGTCCCATGGCAATCGGATGCCCCATCGTAGTTCTTTTAAAGAACTTTAAATCCTCAGGCAGATGCCAGGGAAGTTTATTGTCCTTGCCGATCACACGATTCTCATCCATTGCCCACATTAAAGAAATCATACACTGACAACTCCTTTAATATGAGGGTGGGGATTATAGTCTTCCAGCTGGAAATCATCGAACTTAAAGCTGAAAATATCCTTCACATCCGGATTAATAATCATTTTTGGAAGCGGTCGGGGATCACGGCTCAGCTGGAGGTTTACCTGGTCAATATGATTCTGGTAGATATGCACATCTCCGAAAGTATGTACGAATTCACCAGGCTCCAGATCGCACACCTGTGCAACCATCATAGTCAGTAAAGCATAGGATGCAATATTAAACGGAACCCCGAGAAAAACATCCGCAGATCTCTGATAAAGCTGGCAGGAAAGCTTTCCATCTGCTGCATAAAACTGGAACATGCAGTGGCAAGGCGGCAAAGCCATCTTTTCTATCTCCCCAACGTTCCAGGCATTAACAATCAGCCGGCGTGAATCGGGATTTGTTTTAATCTGTTCAATCAGGCTGCTAATCTGATCAACTGTATTCCCATCAGCACCTGTCCATGATCTCCATTGATGACCATAAACCGGCCCAAGATTGCCTTCCTCGTCAGCCCATTCATTCCAGATTCGCACACCATTCTCCCGAAGGTATTTTACATTTGTATCACCGTTTAAAAACCATAACAGCTCATGAATAATGGATTTCAAATGCAATTTCTTTGTTGTTACCAATGGGAAGCCTTCCTGAAGGTTAAAGCGCATCTGGTAGCCAAATGTACTTATTGTTCCTGTACCCGTGCGGTCTTCTTTCTTTGTACCATTCTCCAAAACATGCCTGCATAGATCCAAATATTGTTTCATTTCAACCCAACCTTTTTTAAATACTTAATGATATTGTACACGAATTACCGGAAGTTTCACATGGGATAAAACTTTAAGAAACCCCTGTTTTTTTCAACAGGGGTAAACTTAGTTTAATTTGTTTATAAACTCATAGGTTTTAGGAGCATTCACACTTAATAATTTCCTTGATTCCCCTCCTGCAAAATACATGGCAAAAGCTTCAGCGAAATATTCTTCAGGGAAGGAAAGAAAATAATTTTTACCCGGAAACAATTTAGCTTTCTCAGCTTTCCAGACAGAGAGAAACTTCTGATTAAAACGGATGCCATTGTATACATGGCGATCAACAGAATGGGCAAGTTCATGAAGTTCCAGATTAACGGAGCCATGGCCTTTCCCCTTATCACTGTATCCTATTTTAACAAGGACTGTTTTTGACCCGCCAATCCCCGGGACATCATCCCAGGTGGTTCCCCCTGTATAGCCGCGGGGAATTACCCCTTCAAGGTGCTGGGCTGTAGGATTATCAGTAAGCTTTCCTACGAATAGTTTCACCCTGATATCTTCATCCTCTATTTTGGACAGAAGGGAGGCGGGCAAATTATCCACCCGGGAAATCATTTCAGCAGCCTCTCCCTCATCAAAAGGTTCAAGCGGCAGTATAAAAATGTCGCCAAGCTGTCGTGGAGATTTTAAACTGAGAAACTCTTTAAGCTGGGAGGAGTGCGGATAATCCTTTAGTTTGATCCCGCCCATGGCAGCCTGAGAGTTCCCCAGCAGTGCAAGGGAAACCATCATGATTGTAAATGTCAGTGCCATTTTGCGCATTATAAAAGCCCCTTCTGTTAATCTAAGATGTATAATTTACGGGCAACAGAGCTCTTTGAAGTGTCTAAGCTGCGGAACTGCCTGAATGGAGAAAAAAATTTTTTACCGTTCTGTTAATCTATTAAAATTATAACATACGAATGAAAGAATTGAAGGAAACAAATGATGGGAAAATAAAATGAAAATTCAAAAAGGGCCCGAGTAAATTCGGGCCACAGCCAATGGTCAGCTTTATTAAGAGTATGAACGCACAACATCTGACAGGCCTGGAGAAGCCGTTCCAGTGCCAACTGCAGCAAACTTCCAATCGCTTCCATGGCGATAAATCTCACCAACAATTAAACTAGTTTTTCCGCTGTAATCATCAGTCAGGTTATAGTGAATCAGCTCTTGTTTGCTGCCTGAGTTGACAACACGGATGAAGGCATTTTGAATCATCCCAAAATGCTGCTTTCTCTTGACGCTGTCATAGATGTTGACAACGAAGACCATTTTGTGAATGTTAGCAGGCACTCTGCTTAAATCAATCAGCACTTGTTCGTCGTCTCCATCTCCTGCACCCGTCAGATTGTCCCCGGTATGCTGGACACTTCCATCACTGCTTTTTAGGTTGCCGAAATAAATAACATCCTTATTGCTCTTAAGCTTTCCATTTTCACCAAGCATGATAACAGAAGCATCGCAGTCGATATTCGCACCGCCGCCGCCTCCGAATAAAGAGCCCAGGAGACCGCCGCCTCCACTTTTTTGCACTGGATCCCAGCCTAATCCTACCATAATTTTAGATAATCCCGGATTTCCTTTAGTTAAGTCAACACGCTGGCCTTTTTGAAGATTTATTGCCATATCAATTCCACCTCATCAATAATTTATATTTTATTTAAAATGAGCAGCTGCCTAACCCTGCTGCTTCATTTTTTTAAAGTTGTCCTGCAGCTGTTCCAGTCTCCTGGTTCCTTCTTCACGTAAACGCTTGTTTTCTTCTTCTATTGATTTTGTCTCCTGCATACCTTTCATGATGATATTCCAGGATTCCTCAATGGTTTCAATCTTAATGCTCGGGCCGCCTGCCAATCTTGCGATATCCGCACTTTGATTAGAAATATTCTGGGCATTGCGCACAAGCATTTCATTTGTCCGTCTGTCCAGCTCGCTCATTGAATCTGCAACAAGCTTTTGTCTCTTAGCTGCCACTGCCTGAATCAGGCCATTCTTAAAGATTGGAATAGTGGTTACGAATGCAGAATTAATCTTCCCGATAAGCTTGGTATTGCCTCGCTGAAGCAGCCGGATTTGCGGTGCAGTCTGAAGAGCAACCATTTTAGCCATTTCAAGATCATAGACTCTTTGCTCCAGCAATTCGATGGCATTTCTTAATGTATCCAGCTGCATCGAAGCCATTTGATCCCCCTGAGCCGCCCGTGCTTCCAGCTGCGGAAGCTGATTGGCTTTTAAATCGTCGGCTTTCAGCTGTCCTGCCACAGCATATTTTTCGAGAGTCAGATAGTACTGATAATTTTGCTCATACATTTGTTCAAGCATGGTTGTGGAGTCAACCATTTCACTTTGGTATTTGGATATTTCAACATAAACTTTATCAATTTCCGCGCCCATTGTCTGATATTTTCCGAAGAGCTTTTCAATCATCTTTTCTCCGCGCTTGAAAAGCTTGCCAAAGATTCCTTTTGATCCTTGCTCGAAATCCTTCTTGTCAAATTTGTCCATAATTCTGCCGAGCTGCTTTAAAAGTTCACCTGAATCTTCAACCTTCGTTGTTCTCATGTTGCCCAGTATCTGATCTGAAAAGCGGGATATCTGGACAGCAGGCTCTTTACCGAATTCAAGTATTTGAATTTGGTCCTTCTCATCTATGGACCTGGCCAAATTTTGCACCTCAGGCTCCTGCCTTAAAGCAAGCTTAATTTCTGATACCTTATTCTCAGTTAATTTGTCATCCTGCACCTGTGTTGTTAAATTCAAGTCTGTTGCTTTAGTCGGATTCATTTTCAATCACCCTTTAAATTTTTTAATAAGCCTTGAAAGAGAACCTTCTTTAGAAAGGAAGGCTCCTTAAATTCCTGTTCAAAAACAACATCCTCAAGCCAATGGACATCATATAAATCTTCCTCAATGAAGTTTTCAATGTCGTTATGGCCCGGAGGATTATACAATACAATATCCAGTCCAAACTGATTAAGCAGCAAAAGAAGTGCGGCATCCGATCTTACCATCGTCCCGTTCAGCTCGTTGTTATAAAGGATAATCTTAGGGACTTCCTGCGAGTAATCAAATTGCTGCATTAATTTTAGAATACTCGGCGGGATCTGCAGGCTTTGGCTAAATAGATAAATCTTCAATTCTTCTTCCGATTCGCTGGAAAGCGGCTTTAAACGCGGATGTTCACACATATTCCTAATGGCCATTGCAATTCCATTTTGCAGGCCGCCAGGAAGCTGCTGATACCTCCAATAATGTCCAGCAATGATTTTTTCAGGGTCAAGTTTCCCTTCCCTGTCAAGAGCATTGCGATAATGGAACCGAAAATCATTGTTGACGCTATTTGTAAAAGGAAATCTCCTTATCAGCAAACTTTCATCATACTGACTGATTGTTTGAATTCGATCCCAGTATTCCTTGCGGTTCCTGCTTACACCCAGGACCTTTGAAAATAAGGAAGGTATCATGACCCTTCCTTCTTTCACTTCGAAGTTAGGGCGGATCATGGCTTTCTCTTTGATTAAAATAAAGAGCTCATCATAAGTGGTTTTCAGAGTTACAGAGGAAGGTGTATAATCCCGCAGCTGCCAGGGTTTATATAGTCCTGAACCCTCATGGTTAAGTATCGTTTCGATTTCCCTGGAGGCCCTATAGGCAACTGTAGCACTCCTTCTTCTCTTTTCTTGGGGAAAGGGCTCTGGCTTTTTCTTTTCAGGGTAATGATGAACAAAAGACTCCTGAACCACCGGATCCATTTTTGCCGGAAGATCTTCCCCTGAAGGAGAAAAATAAAGAATATCGCACCCGATTTGAATTAAGTAGTACAAAAAATAATAATGACTCTTTGTCCCATTGCCGTACCATAGGATTTTTGGCATGGCCATTTTAGGGTCAATATCTTTAAGTTCTGTCCCCAAATGGTTAGTGGACCACTTAATCACATCTACAAGCACTCTTCGGATATCCTGGTTTTTTAATCCGGCTGGTTCATGTTCAGAAAAAAGTTTCAGCATACTGATCATCGCTTCTCTTATCTTCCTGTGCATAGAAGGTGAGGATGATTTAAGCAGCAGCTGTTCCCCATCAAGGAAAGCAGCAAAGCGATTTATGGATAAATCCTGTTCACGGTTTATGTTCAGGACTTTTTGTATCGCCTGGAACTGCTGATTATTAATGGTCTTATCCAGATGTTCTTCACTCAAAAGGTGAAGCCCTGCATTCTCTGTGTAAATAAGATCGAAAAGATGATTATAATATTCATCTTCATCGAGCGGAACCCCAAGAAACCTGGCAACAATCTGGCCTATATGCAAAGTTTGCTGTTCCTCTCTGTAAGTTTCACGCTCGTGATTGGGCTTGGTTAAGTGTGAGGTCCAATTCTCATATGTAACCTTTAAGATGTGAGTTTTGATTTGACTGTACGACAAGTTCAATTTATATCCCTTCCCTCTATGAGCGAAAGATGCATTCTTATCATTTCATTCAAAAATGGCGTTTCAGTTCCCGGATAATGGGACCGGGAAATAATATGTAAACTTATTACCATCATATCATAGGAATACAGCCTTTTTCTAAAATGGTTTAATTTCTTTACGATTTAACAGTAAGAAAGTTTCAGTTCAGCAGTATTTTTAATAGCTGAATAACCTCAATCACCATTATTCCTGTCCCCGCATAAATTGGAGTACTCTGTGAAGGAAGGTGAATCAGTATGAGGCTGCTATTTCGAAGAGTGAGATATCAGGGGATCGATCATGATCTGGATATAATCAGGAATATGTTATGTTCAAGTTCTTTTGTTTTTATGGACATTTTTTTATTGTCATTAATCCTTGCCATTTTCACTTTTGCCAATTACCAGTCTATTGCCATCAGCAGCTTAGTCTTTACAGGATGCTATACTTTTTGCATCTGTTTATTTATCGTTTTAAAAAAATGGCTGAGGGACCAGCCGGACTAAACTCTTTCTTTAATATTATTTAAAATATCATTTAGAATTTCTTCCCCGGCTGCTGCCCCTAAATTATTAGAAATCAAGTAAGGATGTGAGAGGGCTGGATTAGCTGCCAGCTCACCATGGTTTGGGACGTATGGGAAATCACAGAACTTTAAAAAATCATGGTCCAGAACTGAATCACCTGCTCCAAAAACAATATTAATTCCTTCCCGATTCTTAATAAATTTTACCGCCTCGCCTTTACAGATGGGATTTGGCATAAAATACAGTTTTCTCCCCTGAAGGGATATCCTCCACCCATAAGACTCAGTCAGTCTTACTATTTCCTCTTGGGCTGCTGCGGTTATTTGTTCATCCAGAATATAATAAAAGAAAAGATTTTCAGCCGTTTTTATTTTTCCGTTCAGTTCCAGGCATTGAGACCTGTCCATCATTTCCTCAAGCACTGCACACTCTGCCTTTAGACGCTTTCGGACTATGCCTGACCACTCCTCAAGAGGTTTTCCATTATAATGGATATTTGCTCCATTCGATGTGACAGTGTACGGAATGTTAAAGTCATCCTGAAAAAGGAAAATACGCTTATATTGTTGGTATGTTCTCGTTGTAACAGGCACAAAAAGAATGTGAGCGGAAACCTCTTTCAGCATCATGAGAGCCTCATAAGTCATAAAGGCTACTTCCCTGCCATCTTTACGCTCAACACCTATTAAATTTTCTTCTTCTGCCTGTCCAAAATCAGCTAGTGCTTTATTTGAGTAGATTAAAGTCCTGTCCAGATCTGAAGCAAACATCCTCATTATTCTTCTCCCGTCTTTTTAATTAATCCACAGCATGTGTAGCTCATTTCAGGATAATGAATAATCTCGACATTCCGCTCCTTGGCCAGCATAACAATATGGCGAACATATGGGCTTTCCGGGTCTTTCATCAGGATTTTCCACGGAAGTCTTCTCAAAAGAACTCTGGTGGTTTCTCCGACTCCCGGCTTTACAAAGTTAATGGATTCAATTTTAAATTCCTCTTGTATTCTCTGAACTTCTTTCATTCCTTTAAAACTTGCTTCTCCCGGGCTTCTCACGATAGTGGCCGCAAGTTCAGCTGCTTCCTGTTTAACAGCCGAGAACTCCTCTGTAATCGCTGAGAGATAATGGTTAGAAACATCTGCTTCCTCAAGCTCACTATAATATTTTGCGCCATGGAAATCTTCCGGACCAATTAAAGATTCATTTAATACTGTTCTGCTGACCAATCCTGAAACAGTAGAATTGAGGCAGGCACTTGGAATCAGAAAGTCTTCCCTTGTTCCATAAAGTGTTGTGCAAAAGCCTGGATCCGCAAGAACGGCCAAAGTGTCATCGAGAAGAACACCATAAAGTTCATGGAATTGTCTGCAGGCCTTGGTTAATTCAAAGGAAATAGCCCCTTTGCCTGTCCATCCATCCACAAACTGAATATTGCAGCCAGGATGTGAATTTAAGATATGCTTTATCGCATTTTCGTCGATTCCCCGGTCCCTGATAATGGAAATGCTGTAATGCGGCAATCTTACTCCATATACTTCATAAAGATACCGTTTTATTAGAATACCGACAGGCGTCCCTGCTCTGGCCAGGGAAACTAAAACCGCATTTTCTCCTTTTTGCTTCCAAATTTGTTCAGAAACCACTCCTGTGGACAATGCTGTTTTTCGTTTGTATTCATCAAGTGTTTCCCAAAACAGGGAAAGGTAATTTTCAGGAGGCTGGTATTCAATAGGAAGTGTTTCACTATAATGCTGACCGGACTGAATGTTTTTTTCCCTTTGCTCAATGGATCCTTCAAGTGAATATCCGCTTAAATCCTTCAGTAAAAATACAACGTCATCTTTACTATATGAACCAAATTTTTCCTCAATTATATTCATTTCTTTCACCCCCATTAAAGCAAACTATTTTTATATTCTTTATATATTTCTTTAATTGATTGATAAAAGGCATAAGTGAATCTTTTTCCGGCTCTCTTTCGAAAAACAGGAATAGTTCTTCATAATAGTCCTCTGGAATGTTATAAACAAATTGTGCCATTTCAGGGTCTTCAGGGTTTTGAAAGGAAATGCCGTATTTGGCTCCATATTCATTATCATTACTTACAAATATGGGACTGCGTGTTGTTGAGTGGAATTTTACGCCTTCCCCCATTAACGAGGCAAGTTTCATAGGGATATACATAAACTCCCCTGTTCCAAGACATAGCGTATTCCTGCCATCCCGTTTACCTGATAGGTATTGGCCGATCTCAGCTAATGACACACTTAATCTGGCTTGGCGTTTTGCATCCAGCCCGAAACGGCCAGAATCTTTTAAATAAGGAATAGTTCTGATTTCACCGCTTAGAGCAGCAGAAGGCTCATTCATCGGGCTTAATAGTTCAGGGAATTCATTATTTATATGAATATAGGAAATTAGCCCATCATTTCCTTTCAGTTCATCAGATGACTGACTTTCATGCACTTCAGGGGAACCCTTAACGTCGATCTCCCCTTTTAGAAGAGACACACTGTGAATAATAATGCCCAATTCTTTTTCAAGATCATCAAACAGAATCTGGTTTTTTAGGGAACGCCAATCCAGAATAGAGACGACTGTATAAATCTTTCTGGGAAAGCGTTCATGAATGGATCGGATGATATTAATAGCTGTTTTTCCTGTTGTCATTTCATCATCAACAAGAATGATCTCTCTCTTATTATCCAAAAGGCTTTCATTTGTGTAGCATCTGTGGGAAGTAGCATGGGAATGTTCTTCTTCAAATGTTATGACAGAATTCTTATTAATCAGCTGTTCTCTTGTTGTGTGAAAGTAATCGGCACGTTTGAATGATTGAAAGAAAGCATGTCCAAGTGCCGTTGCTGTTTCGGCAAAACCGATAATGACAGGGTTATGGTCTTCATGAATAAAAGGGCTGCTGTTTTTAATGCCTGGACCGTTTTTAAAAGCAGATAGAAGCTCAGCGGTCTTTCCTGTCTCCACCTTCTTTACCTTTTCCATATAACGGCTGGCAAGCAGTTCCCCTGTCAGGAGTCCGATTTGGGGATTAATCGGAATATGTTTCCCGAGTACTTTGCTGACAAATAAAAAGGATCTTTTTTTATTTATTCTTGCGGCCATGACAAACAAATCTTCAGGCGCAAGCTCATAAGGGTTATCGGTTATCTGAATATCAACGGTTAACGAGTTGAGTATCTGAATTGAATGTTTCGTTTTTGAGAAGGTCAATGTATGTGATCTCATCCTGCAGCACCCCGTATACTTCTGATTTTAATAATATTTTTTTAGCCCAATATAAATGGGGTTTAATTTCATTCATTTTGTTTTGGTAATCACTTTTCATAACCCCTATTTTTCCGCCGGCCTGACCGGCGATGCTCTGTGCATCCAAATACTCTTCAAGGGTTACAGTATTCAATGCCTGTACAGGCCTGATATGGGTTGGATGGATAATGGTTTTTCCAGTTAAGCCATTTGAAATATCCATAGAGATTTCTCTTATTAATCCGTCCATATGCCGATCAATTAAGTCCGTCCTCATTTTGAGCCCATCCTGCCCAAGACGTTCCCTGAATGGCGTCTGCCTTATTTGAGGCTTCAGAAGACGCTCCTTTGAGGAGAAATATTCCCATACCGGGCCTGAGATGACATATGGCTGGTCCCCACGCAGAAAAATATTAATGATATCTGAGATACAATCTCTTATTACAGCAATATCATATACAGTAGTATCTGAGTTTCTGCGTATTCCATATAGCCCGCTAAAATCAGTGGCACCAATCCGCACATTCAAAATCAGTTCAGAATATTGGTCCAAAACCTTCTTAATGCCGATTAATTCATCAAGCCTTGTTTCTTTTTGAATGATTTCTTTCGTTTCCAGAATCGGCATGGCATATAAACAATAACCATAAGAATTAAGCTTTTCAATTTCAGTTAAAATTCTGCTTCCTTCAGCCGGATAGAACTTTGGCAGGACAAAGCCAGTAAGAAGATGCATGCCATTGGGAATTCTGCTTTTGAGTCTAATAAGCTGATCATAGCTTCTGATTCGCACGAAGATCAAAGGGAGATCTTCTTCTTCACAAAGCCCCTTCGCAAGGTCCGAGCTCAAATTTTCCAATTCCAAAGACAGCAGGTCTTCTGCCTTTTCCACTTCATCATCACCAATTGCATCTTCAAGGCATATGACCATGGATGTAAGGCCTGCATGCTTTTTGGAGAGCAGATCCTGATGAATATTAGGCCTTGTTGCCGGCATATATAACGTTGCTCCAAGTGCATATGCTAAAAGATCCCTGCCTGACCTCTTGTTAAAATGGCCCGGCTTTTTGTAAAACACCTGATTTATTTTTTCATCCGGAAGATCGGAAAATAGTCTCATTTTTGCAGCTCCATTCCTTCACTTAAATACTACTTTCTTCCTTTTCCACCCAAAAAAGATAAAAATAAAAGGGAGCGGACATGTGTCTGTTCCCTTTTAATCGTAGAGCAATTAAGATATTAAGTTCAGCCCTGATCTGCAGCTTCCTTTTTTGCATTCCTTGCATGAACAATAAATGTAATAGCAAACACGATAACCAATACAATAAAGAAATAAATATGGTCAATATGAATTCCAGCCGCACTGGCAATCATCTTAGCAGAAATAAGAAGGATCAGAATATATGAGCTGGTTTCCAGTTCGGGTACCCTGTCAATCAGTTTTAAGAATACTCCTGCTACACCACGCATCATGATAATTCCAAGCATGCCTCCTATTAACAGCACCCAGATTTCCTGACTCACTCCAAGCGCAGCCAATATGCTGTCTATTGAAAAAGCAATATCCATTAATTCAACTGCAATGACTGTACCCCAGAAAGTACCGAAAAGGCGAATTAATAAGCCTTTCTGATTAATCCCTTCAATTGCCTCTTCATCACCGTCTTGCTCGGCTTTTCGCTTATCAATAAAATACTTGATTGCAAGCCAGGCTAAATAGGCTGCACCCAACACCTTAATATACCAGAACTCAATTAAGAATACACCGATTCCAATGGCAATAAATCTGAAGAAATAAGCACCTAACAAACCATAAAAAAGTGCTTTCTTACGCTGTTTTTCCGGCAGATGTTTTACCATCACAGCAAGTACGAGTGCATTATCAGCAGACAATAAGCCTTCTAAAATGACAAGTGTCCCTATCAGTGCCCAGCTTTCCGGCTTTGATAAAGCCTCAACCCACATTTCCCAGTTAAAAAACTGGGAATATGTATGCATTATAGATTCTAAGATTTCCATTCTAATTTATTCCCCCCGGATGATGACTATTTCATTCACATAAAAGACCCGGCATTGCCGAGCCTTATTAAGCAAATATACCTCTTATTTATCCAACCTGTAAACCAAAATCTTTTGCCAGTGCAGCCAATCCGCCCTGATATCCGCTTCCAATCGCACTGAATTTCCATTCTCCGTTATGTCTGTAAAGTTCTCCAACTACCAGGGCAGTTTCAATAGAGAAATCTTCACCTAAGTCATAGCGGATCAACTCTTCGCCTGTATCTTCATTCAGGATCCTCACATAGGAATTTGATACCTGTCCAAAGTTCTGATTGCGTGCTTCTCCGTCATGAATCGTGATAGTGAACGTAATACGCTGTATGTTTGCAGGCACATTAGCCAGGTCAATTTTCACCTGCTCGTCATCGCCATCCCCTTCACCTGTACGGTTATCTCCAGTATGTACAACAGAACCATTAGCACCTGTAGTATTGTTGTAGAAAACAAAGTCGCTTTCAGAAGTTACCTTCCCAGTGTCTCCAAGCAGGAATACGGAAGAATCCAAATCGAAGTCATTTCCGCCATCGTATTTATTTGTGTCCCATCCAAGTCCGACTATTACCTTAGTCATACCTGGGTTTGTTTTTGTTAAGTCAACTTTTTGTCCTTTTGATAAACTTACTGCCATTTCAACTCAAACCTCCATTATGTAGAATAAATGTATTTACGCTATAAATCATGAAAAGTTTCATAATCCATAAAAATATTTTTTCATATTCCAGGATTTATTTCAATATTTAAGTCATCCATTTCGGCGGAGTGTTTTTATTCCAATAAATTGATCCAAGTTCATGGTGTGTCTGAAAATTATCATGGTGTGTGTGATAGTGAAAATTAAACCAGTATCCCTGCTGTGGAGGATGGTCCCTTCTTACATGGAAGCGAATGACATCTTCATTCGCCTTGCTATTGGTGATATGGAAGATTTTTTCCGACAAACCGCCCCCTGGAGTTTCTGTAACCTTTAAGTGAGCAAGACTTTCTTCGGGAAATTGCACCGCCACCTCCTGGATGGCTTTCTCAATATTTGGAAGTATCACCTCGTTAAACTCATCTTCAATAACAGGGCCTATCTTTGCACCAAACTTTTCATATGATTGTGCCTCAGCTTCTATAAGCATTTGCCTGATAAAGTCATCTTTATCAAAATTAGTATCTTCCTCTTCAGCAAGTTCTGCACTGTTTTCCGAGTTTTCCACATCAGAAGCTCTAGAAGCTTTTAACTGGCTGGTATTTTCATATAGAAAAGCCTGAGAAGGTGTGACGAGGCCAAATGTTAAAATGGTAACAAGTACAACAAAGGATTTTCTCAGCCAATTCGGCATGTTTTTTCGCCTTCCTTTCTGCTAAGCAAGGATTTTCTTAAATATGCCGCTTTTTTCAATATTTGCGGCAGCTTGCTTTAATACATCTTCGGGCTGAACAAGTGCAATCCGGACATATCCCTCACCCCATTGGCCAAAGGCACTTCCAGGGGTTACGACTACGCCGGCGCGGTTAATCAAATCAACCGCAAAATCCCGGGAGGAGCTGTATCCATTTGGAACCTCTGCCCACAAGAACATTGACCCCTCCGGCTTGCTGATATCCCACCCGATATTTTTCAGCTCTTTTAATAATACATCTCTTCTTTTTCTATATGTTTCTCTCAAATCCTGCAAAAAAGAGGACTGATCATTCAATGCTTTCACTGCAGCTGACTGCACCGGCAAGAATACCCCATAATCCAAATTGGATTTGAAATTGGCCAGCAACGCAATAAGCTGCTGATTACCGGCAGCATATGCCACCCTGCATCCTGCCATATTAAAGCTTTTTGATAGTGAATTCATTTCAATCCCTACATCCATTGCCCCTGTAACAGACAAAAAACTTAGAGGTTTCTTCTCATAATAAAGTTCTGAATAAGCAAAATCATGCAATACAGCAAAGCCGTACTTCTTTGCTAGTTGGATCACCTGAAGAAAAAACTCTTCTGTCGCCATTGCAGGAACAGGATTGCCGGGGAAATTCAGAATCATTAATTTCGTGTTTGCGAGTATTTCATCAGGGATTTCATCAAAATCCGGCAGGAAGCTACTGTCCTTTTTTAAGGGCATGCCGTACATCTGTGCCCCGGCCAATGCTGCACCTGCAGCATAAGCAGTATATCCAGGGTCCGGGACAAGGATATACTCTCCAGGGTCACACAGAACCATCGGCAAATGAACCAGACCGTCCTGGGAACCCATTAAAAGCAGCACCTCTGAAGTTTCAAGATCTACTTCAAAATTTCGTTTATAATAGCTGCAGACTGCAGAATGAAATTCATTTGTACCTGTTAACGAGTACCCATATAATTCTGGTTCCCGGGTTCCTCTTGCTAACTCCTCCATAACAAAAGCGGGAGGGGGCAAATCAGGGCTGCCAATGCTCAAATCAATCACCGGAATTCCGTCTGAAAGTTTCGAATTCTTAATTTGGGACAATTCAGCAAACACACTTTCCGGAAAAGAAGCCATTCTTTTTGAAATAGGAAATTCCATAGTATCCTTCCTCGCTATGTATCTCAATTCTATTTTTCTATTATACTTCTTTTCAAACCAAATTTAAATTGATTTCATGTATCCTTAAAAAGAACAATAGATATATAGTAAAAAATATATTTGCCGGATTATAAAGCAGCAAAGCGGGGAATAATAAGAACAAATCGTGTTCTTCAAGCCGAGGAGAATAAAAAGGGGGAAATTCAAATGGATTGGTCTGTATTCTTTGTTATTGCAAGCCTTTTGCTGATGGCTTACTTTGTTTATCTGGCCATCGCAGATTAAATAAGAAGGTGCCTGGTATTCAGGCACTTTTTCTTATTTTTCAATTACCCCAAAATGAAATTTCGATGACTTTCTTTCAATTACTTTGAAGCCATATCGGTCAAACCTTGAACTTCTAAAGTGATCCTTCAGAACCACTCTCTGTCTGGCTGCTCTTTTTGCATGAAAAATAACTTCCTCTGACAGGTCCTCATAAACAGCAAAGTTCCTCAGTGCTTTAATCCCCTCTGACTCAAGGATTTTTTCTTCAAACATGGGATCAAAATAGACAACGTCATAACTGTCCGGGGGCAATTTTTTCAAATAAGGAAGGGCCATTGACGACTCCACCTTTATTCTTCTCATTGCCTGATTCATACTATCAAGCCCCGAGTCCCATTGTCTAAGGCCATTCGCCACCAAGAAGGAAAGATATTTATTTCCTTCCAGCCCTGTAACTTTGCCTTTACTCCCTGCTGCATAACTGGCTGTTATGCTGTCCGAGGCCAGTCCAAGGGTACAATCTAGAATACTGCTGCCTTCTTTAAGCCCCGCAGCCTGAAGAAAAGGATCACCCTCTCCTTTTAGGAGACGCTTTACTCTGAACATCGCTGAACTGGGATGAAAGAAGAATGGCTGGCTTTCACCTATCGGAAATAGCTCCAAACGTTCTTTTCCAACTACTATGCAGTCTTCAGGAACTTGTTTTTGGATCATTCCTACAGACCTTTTATTCCTGCTGATATATTCTGCACCCAATTGTTCGGCAATGTTTTTTGCTTTTTCTTTCATTGCTTCATTGGTGCGTCCGGCAGTTGTAATAATCATTGTGTTCACCTGAATTTCTTAATTTTGCTATAAAAAAAGGGTGCCAGCAGACACCCCGTTTTGTTTAATCTTTATATTCTCAGCAATTCGCCTCAAAAGCCGCAAGAAGATTTTCCATGATCGCTTCCATGGAATGGTCTTCAATATCATGGCGGTGAATGAAGTGCACAACTTCCTTCCCTTTTAAAACAGCCATAGAAGGAGATGAAGGCTCATATCCATCAAAGTACTCGCGCATTTTAGCTGTAGCTTCTTTATCCTGTCCTGCAAACACCGTCACTAAATGATCAGGTTTCTTTTCACTGCGTAAAACGGCCTGTGTAGCTGCCGGCCGAGCCAGTCCAGCAGCACAGCCGCAAACTGAATTGACAACAACAAGAGCTGTTCCTTCAAGACCTTCCATAAACTGCTCTACATCCTCTGAAGCCGTCAGCTCTTTAAAACCAGCCTGTACAAGCTCCTCACGCATCGGCTTTACCATTTGTTTCATATATTCTTCATATGCCATAGACATAAAATTGCCTCCTCCTTAAGCTGCAGTTTGTAAAGTAAGCATACTATAACGTATGATCTTTATGCAATTTTTCTATGCCGGGTATTACTTTGTAATCCGTTTTATCGTCCTATTACGGTATTCTATCGTCCTAAATCACATACATATCGGCCAAAAACTCTTATCACCAAGAAAGCCAGTCATAAATGACCGGCTTTCTTAACATTATTAAATTTTCATAACGCCGCCTGTGCTGGCATTGGTTACAAGCTTCGAATAACGGGCAAGATACCCTTTTTTGACCTTTGGCTCGAAGCCTTGCCAATTGGCTTTGCGTTCTTCAAATTCTTCATCGGAGATTTCCAGGTTGATTGTACGGTTATTCAAATCCAATTCAATGATATCTCCATTTTCCACGAATGCAATAGGCCCGCCTTCAGCAGCCTCAGGAGAAATGTGCCCAATGCTGATTCCCCTGGAAGCCCCTGAGAAACGGCCATCTGTAATCAGGCCGACTTTTGCCCCAAGTCCCCGGCCAACAATCTGGGAAGTAGGTGCAAGCATCTCCGGCATTCCAGGCCCTCCTTTGGGACCCTCATATCGAATGACTACAACATGGCCTTCCTGCACTTTACCGGTAATTATTCCGGATAATGCCTCTTCCTGCGAATCAAAGCAGATGGCTGGTCCTCTATGGTATCCGCCTACTGATTCATCAACAGCACCGACTTTTATAATTGATCCTTCAGGAGCAAGATTTCCAAACAGAACTGCCAGCCCTCCGCGTTCAGAATGCGGATTCTCCAGGGTACGGATTACGTTTTTATCCAGGATTTCACTGCCTGCTACATTCTCCTTTAGAGGTTTGCCGGTAACTGTCAGACAATCTCCATTCAGAGCGTCCGGCTTTTTAAGCAATTCATTGATGATCGCACTGACTCCGCCCGCATTATGAACATCTTCAATATGATAATCTGAAGCAGGAGCAATCTTCGCTAAATGCGGAACCCGGTTGGCAATCTGATTAATTCGTTCAATCGGATATTCAAATTCGGCTTCGTGAGCAAGTGCCAATGTGTGAAGAACTGTATTGGTTGACCCGCCCATTGCCATATCCAGGGCAAATGCATTGTCAATCGCATCAATTGTAACGATATCGCGCGGCTTGATGTCTTTTTTTATTAATTCCATCAGCTGCTTGGCTGAACGTTTAACAAACTCTTTTCTCTCTTCTGATACTGCCAGAATCGTCCCATTGCCAGGAAGTGCAAGACCCAGCCCTTCTGCCAGACAGTTCATGGAATTTGCAGTGAACATTCCGGAACATGATCCGCAAGTCGGACAGGCAACCTGCTCGATTTCCTGAAGCCTTTTTTCATCGATTTGTCCAGATTCAAAGGCACCTACACCCTCAAAGACAGAGCTTAAAGATAAA
Organism: Bacillus sp. NTK034; assembly: GCF_017303275.1. Taxonomy (GTDB): domain Bacteria; phylum Bacillota; class Bacilli; order Bacillales; family Cytobacillaceae; genus Cytobacillus. Next base: position 109,988 of record NZ_JAFKOJ010000002.1, read on the forward strand.
GGTTTTCCGCTTGAATCAACGCCAGCTTTCATCGGGCCTCCGCTGACAAAAACGGTTGGAATATTAACCCGTAAGGCCCCCATCATCATTCCAGGCGTAATTTTATCGCAGTTCGGGATACAGACCATTCCGTCAAACCAGTGTGCAGAAACAACTGTTTCAAGTGAGTCTGCAATGATTTCGCGGCTTGGCAGAGAATAGCGCATGCCAATATGGCCCATGGCAATTCCATCATCTACTCCGATGGTATTAAATTCAAATGGAACTCCTCCTGCTTCACGGATTGCTTCTTTAACAATTTTACCGAATTCCTGCAAATGCACATGTCCAGGTACGATATCAATATAGGAATTGCACACAGCAATAAATGGTTTTCCGAAATCCTCTTCCTTTACCCCGGCAGCACGCAGCAAGCTGCGGTGCGGAGCCCGGTCTGTGCCTTTTTTGATCATATCACTTCTCATCTGTGAACCAGTCATAGTATGTAATACCTCCGTTTACCCTAGATTCATAATCTCTTATTCTATGGGAATAATATGATAAGCCTCCTGCTCCCAAATATTTTCTTTCCAATATAGACCCTTTTTCGGATAATTTCAATAATTTTTACAAATTTATTATAATTTTTCGCTTTAAATGGGTGAAACTGCAGTGTATGCAAGTTATGGAATTCAATAATATGGGACCATCAATAAAAAACCGGGCACACATTTTTGCTTCAGTCGTTTCCTTACTGCTGCCTTCATTCCTAAGACGCCGGGAACAATTCCTTATATGCCCAACAAAAAAACCGCTCCAGATTTTCATTCTGTGAGCGGTTTTTTTCCTGTAATTATTCCTGGCCCTGTTTCCGGGATTCAGTCATCTGTTTCCAAACTGACCCTTTTGCTTCTTCTCCATGTTCAATTCTTTCAATAGCCAATTTGATTTGCATGCTGACTTCGAATTCCGGATCGTCTTCTGCTGCTTTTAAAGCAGGAAGCACACTTTCATCACCCACTTCGTAAAGGAACATAGCCGCACGCCAGCGCACAAGTTTACTGTCATCCTGCAGTGCTTCCTTCATGGCGTCCATTGCTTCTTCAAATCCCAGGTCTGACAAACAATCCCCTGCTGTACGTCTTACAGTGACCGTTTTATCCTTTAATGCTTTGTACAGGAGAGGCAGGACACTCTTATCCTCAATCATCCCAAGATAAACTGTCGCAAGTCTTCTGATTGAAGCCTTCTCATCTTTAAGCGCTTTTTCAAGCACAGGCAGGTCCTCCAGTTCAGGATCATCCATCTGTTCGAGTTTTTGATAGCGCTCCCGCCAATCCGGGGAATCCAGATCTTCGACAGACAGTTTAAGAAGGGAACGTGCGTGTTTTTCCTCCGCTTTATCCGGGCTTTTTGCCGTTTTAACAAGTATCTGGAGTCTTACTTCTGGATAGGCAGCCATTAGTTCTTCAACAATATCATGGCCAACTTGGTCAAAGTCTCCATAGCGGACACCGAATTCTTTCCACTTGCGGACCATGACAACGTTATCAGCAGGATCCTGGGCCTCTGAAACAGCACTGATAAAGTTTTCAGGAAGTCCAAAGCGCTTTTCTTCTGTGCCGTCAGTCAGTTTCACCTGCATGGGAATTCCTTTATACATTTGGACTAACACTTGGACTTCGCCAAAATGTTCATCGATGCCGTTGTCTTCTGTGCCTTCATTTTCCACATCCTCGCCAAAAGCGGATCTTACTTGAGGGAGAAGCTCTTTCCAGTCATATTTCGCATTTCTTTCGACAGCAAGGAAATCGGCAACATGGTACACCCCTTTGATTCCTTCAATTTCAAGTATATCTAGAATAATCTTTGGAGCTCCTTCCTTTTTTTCCTTTTTATAATTATTGGCCTTCCCCATCGGAAGCTCTTCATCAAGAATAACCTTCATAGTGTTTGGACTTGGTGTTGGTTCGATTGCTTTTATTCTCAAAAGTATCACCCTTTTTTATATATTCACGATGGTAACTGGTATTATTTTAACATAAGGAGATTATCGAGGCATTTTAGCTGTTTCTGAATATGCAAAGAAACCCGGGAAAAATCCCCGGGTATGAATTATTCATTTTCAGCTGCTTCTGAAAGATAGCTCCATCTCTCAATCAAGTATTCAAGTTCTTCATTCAGCTTTGTTTCTTCTTCTACTAAGGCCTGACCCTTTTCAAAGTCACTGCCGATGCTGGCCATTTCTGAGGAAATCGCTTCGAGACGGGATTCAGCCGCTTCAATTTTACCCTCGATTTCTTCCCATTCCTTTTTTTCTTTGTAGCTCATTCTCTTCTTTTTCGGCTTAGTTTCCCTCGCCTTTTTGGGGGCATGATCAGCTTCCTGAACAGGCTTGGCATTCTCGCTTTCAAGAAATTCACTGTAATTTCCATAGTAGGATTCGATTTTGCCCTCGCCTTTTAATACAAGAAGCTGCTCAGCCACTTTATCCAGGAAGTAGCGGTCATGCGAAACTGTAATGACTACACCGGGAAAATCTTCAAGATAATCTTCGAGAACCGTCAGGGTTTGAGTATCAAGGTTATTGGTCGGCTCATCAAGCAGAAGAACATTAGGCTCAGACATTAAGATTTTCAATAAATACAGCCTGCGTTTTTCCCCGCCGGAAAGCTTGCGGATAGGAGTGCCGTGAGAATACGCCGGAAATAGGAAGCGCTCCAGCATTTGAGCTGCAGAAATCGTTTTGCCATCGGAAGTTTCAACCACTTCTGCTGTTTCTTTGAGGTATTCAATCATGCGCTTGTTCTCATCCATATCTTCGCTTTCCTGTGTATAGTAAGCGATTTTTACTGTCTGCCCAATAATGCGCTTACCGGAGTCAAGCGGAATCCTGCCTGCCAGTATGTTAAGCAGAGTGGATTTCCCCGTTCCATTTCTTCCGATAATCCCGATTCTATCCCCTGGTTTAACAAGGAGATCAAAATGATCCAGAATCGCTTGAGAGCCATACTTTTTTGAAGCAGATTCAAGTTCAAATACCTGTTTTCCGAGTCGGCTGCCGCTTAGGGACATATCCAATTTTTCGGAGGATTTAACTGAAGCAAGCTGGCTGTCGAGGGTTTCGAACCGCTGAATCCTGGCTTTTTGCTTGGTGGTACGGGCTTTTGCACCTCTTCTGATCCATTCCAGTTCCCTTCTGAACAGATTTTTCTGCTTATCAATTGCTGCTGCTTCATTTTCCTCTCTTACCGCCTTTGCTTCAAGGAATGCAGCATAATTCCCTTTATAGCTGTACAGATTTCCGCCTTCAAGTTCAAACATTCTATTTGTAACCCGGTCAAGGAAATAACGATCATGTGTTACAAGGAGCAGCGCTCCCCTGTACCTGCCCAGATATTCTTCCAGCCATTTAACCGATTCAAAATCAAGATGATTTGTCGGCTCGTCAAGAATCAGCAAGTCAGGTGACTGGATCAGTACTTGCGCCAGCGCAACCCGCTTCTTCTGCCCGCCAGAAAGCTCTCCAATCTTTTTACTGAACTCCTCGATACCCAGTTTAGTGAGTATCGTTTTTGCATCGGTGTTCACTTCCCAGGCATCAAGTGTATCCATTCTTTTTTGAAGTTCAAAAAGATTTTCCTGGATGTCTGAATCCTCAGGATTCCGGCTAAGCTCCAACAAAGCTTGTTCATATTCTCTCTGCAGTACAAGAATTGGCGCATCTCCTGCAAAAACCTGCTCGAGAACTGTTAAATCATAGTTAAGTTCAGGCTGCTGTGCTGAATATGAAATGGTGTAATCTTTCGGCGTGACTATTTCTCCAGAGTCTGGCAGGTCAACACCGGCAATCACTTTCAGCAGGGAAGATTTCCCCGTACCGTTTACGCCGATCAATCCTGCTCTTTCCTTTTCAGCGATTGTAAAAGATATATCAGTAAAAAGTTCTTTCTCTCCATATGTTTTTGTAACATTCTCCACAGAGATCATCTTCATGCTTGACCATTCCATTCTTTAAAAAATTGATGCAGATACTGCTCCATCATTTGATGCCGCTCTTCTGCCATTTCCCTGGCAGTGTCAGTATTCAGCAGGTCCCTCAGCTTCAATAGCTTTTCGTAAAAATGATTGATGGATGATGACTTTCCAGTCCGGTATTCAACTTCAGACATTTCCCCTCTGATTTCAAGACCGGGATCATAGATCGGCTGCCCTTTTTTTCCGCCATAGGCAAATGCCCGTGCAATCCCCACAGCACCAATCGCATCCAATCGGTCTGCATCCTGGACTATTTGGGCTTCCATGCTTAAGGCCTTCTGGTTATTGCCGCCTTTAAAAGAAACTGAATCAATAATTGTCTTAATGCTGCTGGAAACTTCTTTTGCTATCTCAATTTCCTGCAGAAAATCAGATAACTTCCTTTCTCCCGCTTCCTTTGAAGTGTTCAGCTTAGCATCGGGTATATCATGAAGCAGCGCTGCCATTTCAATTAAAAAAGAATCTCCTGCTTTTTCCTTTTTGGCAATGCAAAGGGCATTCTTTCGCACTCGCTCAATATGATGCCAGTCATGCCCGGTTGTATCTTCTCCGAGTGTATCCCGGACAAATTTTTCTGTTATATGTATAATTTTTTCCACATTATTTCACCTGCTTTCAAACTCCACTGTCCATTTTAACATTAGTCTCAAAAAGAAACGATGGCAAGGTATTCTATATAAATAGAACCATTTGATAGATCCATTATTACAGACAGCACCGATAAAAAAATGGTGCAGAAAACCAGTAATTGATTTCCTGCACCAGGTCCCTGCATTATTTTATTCCAGGCCATTCAGCCAGCTGATGCCGAGTGTATTTTCACCTGCATGGACGCCAATGGTGGCCCCCAAAGAATAGCATCCAAATTCAACACCAGTAAATTCTTCCTGGAGTTCCTTCTTCCAGGTTTCCGCTTCTTCCGGATGTAAACCGTATAGGATGAATACTTCCTTCAGCGGTTTTCTCTCATGTGCACCCCTCAGCAGATTCACAATTTTGTCCTTTGCCTTTCTCTCGCTTCTGGCTTTCTCCTTTACGCTTAATTCTCCATCATGAACGGAAATGATCGGCTTTACATTTAGCATGCTGCCCAGGAAAAATTGAACTCCGGACATCCTGCCGCTTCTATGAAGCTGTTCAAGACTCCCAATGAGGACATATGTTTCGCCCGTATCGCGAAGTGCCTCAAGCCTGCGGATAATGTCATCACTATCCAGTCCGGAATCTGCCAATTCCATCCCCTTAAGGATTAATCTTGTTAAAGGGTATGATAATATCTTGGAGTCAATGCTGTGTACTGGTATATCAACCAGCTGGGCGGCCTGTTCACTGGAAGAAACGGTCCCGCTGAGCTTTGCCGATACAAGCACAGCGATAATACAGTCATAGTCCTTCTGCAGATTTTCGTATAAATCCCGGAAAGCGCCGATGGATGGCTGTGAAGTTTTTGGAGGGGTATCCAGGGTTTTTAAACTCGCATAAAGTTCTTCCGGTGTTAAATCAACCCCATCAGTAAATTCTTTGTCATCCATAATGATGGTCATTGGAATCTGGTACAAGTGAGGATGGTTTCTTAACTCGTTATTTAAATAAGCCGTGCTGTCTGTTACCCATGCAATTTTAGCCACTAAAGCCGCCCCCTTTTAAGATATTTATACGTGTATGTATGTAAATAAGACTATTTGAAAGACTGGAAGTGAAAGATTTCTCTTCCAGCCTCAGTTTCTATGGCAGAAAAGGCTTGATTTTAGGAAAAACCTTTATTGCGGTTTTGTAAAATACATCTTCATGATGCTCTTCAGGTATGAGTTCTTTAATAAATTCAATATATGGGCCCACTGGCGCAAGCGGCCAATCTGTTCCAAACAGCAATTTATCGTAAGAATCTGCAAACACTAAAGCATGCCTCAGATGATCCAAAAATATTCCTTCTCTGCGCTTCTTCAATTCTTTTTCTGTTCCGACAATAAGGCCTGAAAGATCGGCATAGACATTAGGATTCTTGTATATGATTTCAGCTCCCGTCAGCGTCCATGGATCTCCGAAATGAGCCATCATGAAATTGACATTCCGGTGTTTAACAGCAACCTCGTCAATAGCCAGGGGGTGAGAATACTTAAGCAATCCTCTCTCTGAATAAGTATCCCCTGTATGAAATACAACAGGAACTCCATATTTGGCAGCGAGTGCATACACGGGTTCATACACCTCATCATAAGCGTAGAAAGGATAATACCCCAGGTAAATCTTAATCCCTGCCACGTTAGGCTTTTTCAGGTCATCCTCCAGCCTTTGAAGAGCCCCTTCAGTGAGATCATATGGATTGATGCCAGCGCAGTAAACGACATTAGCCGGGATCTTATCATCCAGGTCAAGCCCCATAGGTGTTCTTGCTTCATAATCCGGAAAGCCCATATTTTCTGTTTCAGTAAGTCCCATTGCAATGCTCAAAACTACATTTGCTTTTTGAAACTCCTGCTGGTGCCCATAATAAGAATAATCTACAAATGAGAGTTCATTGGCAGTATGATGAAATGATTTAATATCAGAAAAATGAATATGTGCATCTATGACTTTCATAATTTCTCCTTTAGCGGAATTCCAGGTTGTGGAGTCTATTAAGCACCCTGCCCTCGAGGCTTCTTTCATCAAATGCAATAAAGCCAGGTTTTGTCAATGGGCATGCTTTTCTTTCAGAAATAACTTCGAATACTTCTTTATTCATATATGCTCCAAGGAATTCATTATCTTTACTTCTCGTTACATACATTTTTTCAGGGGATCGGCAGCTGGAAATACGGGATCCATCTAAGAGAACAAATGACTGCTCCTCAACTCCGGCCTGATATGCTGATTCTGCTCCTTTGTCACTAAATGTAAGAGTAAGATCCTTTAATGAGCCTCCGGTTATAAATAAATCTGTGATCCATTTTTCATTTACCAGATACTTCCCGCCTGCATTCTCCACTTTTACCCAATGGGCAAGGAGCGGCACTCCCGGCAATAACGCGAAATATTGTGTATATTCAAGTCCTCTCCATACGGTGTGATGGACAATTTTCGTATGGATGGCCAATGCAGACCATTCGTTTCCATACGAATCTTTAACATTGGTAAATTCAGCAGAAGATGTCTCCATCAACAGCGAGAACACACTCATTTGTGAAGGCACAGTTTTCATGCCGCCAGCCCATGGATTCCACCATCCTTTGGCAACCGGTTCGGGAAAGGAAGAATCAAGCCACTCCCTCTTTTTATAGGTCAATGAGAATAAACCAGGATAAAAATCAGGTGAACCTTTTAAGCTAATGATGCCATTATCAATTTTATAAACAGCCTTGCCGCCATGCTCTTCCGTAAACATACGGACCTTACCCCGAGGCACAAGCAAAAGATCTCTTACATGCTTCTTTTCACTGTCAAGGGTCATTTCAGCATTTATAATAGATAAAGGTTCCATATCCTTAATAGGAAAATTCGATTTAAATACCCTCAGTTCCTGTTCTTGACTGAAATTTGAGGTTTGTTTTTTATTCGTATTTAAATATAAATCAATAGTGCCATTAAGATAACTGGAACGATATGTTTTAAGAGTGAACTCTGCTGAATCCTGTTCTTTTGCAACTGGATTTCCTCTATTGATCATCAGCGCTTTCTCATTGTGAACGTTTTTTCCACAATCTGACTCCACCCCTGCAAAATGCTGCATTTCTTCCCATGTCCGTAAGGCTCCTATGGATAAATAGCCAGGTGCCAATACTATCTGATCTCCCGATTCAAAACAGCCTGTTTCCTGCTGATAGTAAAATTGCCACCCATCCGGATTGGATTTTGCATTTTTGGGCCAGCAGAATCCAATCGGCTCGCCGTTATGATTGGCGAAAAGCCAATTTCCTGTTATACCTGCCAACTCCATGAACCCTAATTCTTTTATATCAGAAAACTCGATTACATCATTATCCAGCGGAAAATATGGCTGCTGCATTTCATAATATAAAGGCTGGCTGAAATACAGGTTCTCATATTTTTCATCCCCTTCATTTGTCAATTCCGCCCATATTTTAACAAGACCTTCACCATACAGGGAGGTATACAATGATACCAGAATTCCTGTAAAAGCTTTAGACTTGAATACCAATTTGAAGGTGATGGAAGTATCATCTGTAAACCACTCTGCTGCCAGCGGTTTTTCCTTTGAAAATTCAGTTGAAAAGGGTTTCCCGAGTTTAGGAGCAAAAAAAGCGAAGGGCTGGTTAACACTTTCGTTCCTGCCAGCCGTTATTTTATAATCCAATTTTCTGATATTCACCTGGCAGATTCCATTGCAAATATGCCAATAATCCTTTGACTCTCCTCCGAACTTTTGACCAAAGCTTTTAATGGGAATGCCTATGGAGCTGCATGTAAAAGCGAGTTCGTCTCCACTCTCCTTTGTTGCCAATATCTTCATTTCCGGCTGAAAGAAGCCATAGTTTTTCACAATAAAAGGCACCTTCAACAGCTTACGTCCTTTTTTGTGAAGACTTATTCGAAACTCCCGCTTTTCTAATTCGACAAGGTCACTTAGCGGAAAAGAAAGGTGAAATATGGCGTCTTCTTCCAGGTTGTTCTCTACCTCAATTTCCAGTTCAGCTTCCTGATTTATAAATCTGAGATTCCCTTTTGAACCGCCTGTAATTTTGGCTGGCTGCTTAGGCAGCAGACCAAGGCGCAATTCACACTCCTCACCATTTACCCACACCTTAACATCTAATGAAGGATGCGTTTTCCAGACACTGGGCTCTTCCCCTTCATGCACTATGAATTGTCCGGTAATTACCGCGTCACTCTGGGCTATCAGTTCATGCCCGAAGACAGCTTCGACTCTACCCTGGTTATTTCCTTCAGCCTTAAAAGAAACAGGACTTCCCGTCTTATTTATGAGTTTGATCTGGAAATTTTGGATTTCATTTTCGATTACTTCATGATGATCCATGAATAGTTCCAAAAAGTAATCATTCGTTTCTATTAAACTGATTCCTCTGCCCGTTCTTTCAAATCTGACTCTTACAGACACTTCCCCGCTTTCCCATTTATACTCGTAAAATGTAAAGCCGCTTTCTTTGATTCCATCTGGCTTCACGTCAATTTCTCTCATGCTGCTGCTATACCAATCAAGATTTTCGAAGGCAGGTTTCAAAAGCTGGGTCTTGTGAACAGCCGGAATAAAATTCATTAAGTGTGTTGTATCATCTCTGTCTTCCCAGAAGAAACCGCATTTTTTGTAAAGCGGGACAGCTTTCACATTTCCTGGCCATGTATACAAGTCAAGACGAGGCCAGCCCAATTCAATGGTTTTTTTCAGCGCTTTCAGCACAAGCATCTTTCCTATTTTCCTTCCATGGTAATCCGGCCTTACATTTAAAAGAGGGATATATAGGGAACCCGTATCTTCTTTATATTCCGATAACCCGCAGTAGCCTACGACCTCTTCACCATCCAGGGCTAAGTATAGAGTTATATTGCCATTATTCGCTTCCTTCGTTTTTACTTGTTCCTCAGTCATTACACTCGTATCTCCGCCCCAGCTGTCTCTGCTCAAGTTCCACATTTTTGCGATTTCTGCCGCAAAGCCCTCATGATACTCTGCAATGACTATTTTGTCTGTACTTTGAATCATACCTTTGTCCTCCTGACTAGGTTACGTCTTGTCTACCCTTCTCAATTCCTTTTCCTTCAATAATCATAACCATTTGCCTCTCCTCCTTTTGGTTTTATTCGGAATGTTTTTCCATTCCTTCTTAATCGTATTATCAGAGTAAGTAATTGTAAATATAATTTTGAATTTTCCGTATAACTCTATACAAAAAAGCGCCTTGCTGTTTTCGGCAAGACGCATTCATATTAAAAATGAATTTTTCTTAAAGCTTTCATCGAAGCGGTCATATAAGAGATCATTTCATTCAGATCATCAATCTGTTCTTCATGAATAAGCCGGTTAAAAGAAATGACGGTTTCTGTTTCAGCCAGGGCCTTCATATTTTCAGGGTGGTATTTCACAGTCTGTTCGACCTTCCGTCCGCTGCCCCAAATATGACGCAGAACTTCACGGATTTGCAGAGATGCCTGGGAATCTATTTGATGCTTAATTATAAATTTCACATAAATACGGCAGCCTGCCAGCTTCCCAGATTTCCCTTGCGGCAATAGCTCAGCTGCGAGATTATCCAGTCCCGCTTCCATTGTAAAGGTACAGAAAATCTCAGGACCTTCTGCATTGTCTTTGAAAGTAATGTCATACCTTCTGCTCATTTTAGCTGAGTTTAAAATATCATTTCGATCAACAATTCTTATTTCACCGTCCAGATCCCGGTCATAAAATCCGCCTTCCATTACAACCTTCATATTTTCAAAGGCCGTTGGGTCAAACATGGGCTAATCCCCCTTAAAATAGGCCGACTGCATTTCCATCCTCATCTACATCCATGTTCATGGCGGCAGGAGCTTTAGGTAATCCAGGCATAGTCATTACATCACCGGTTAGTGCGACAATAAACCCTGCACCAATAGATGGCTTCAGCTCACGGATTGTAATGGTAAAATCTGATGGCCTTCCAAGCTTTGAAGGATCATCAGATAATGAATATTGTGTTTTAGCCATACAAACCGGCAGGACGCCCCACCCAAAGCTTTCAAAGTCACTTATCTGCTTTTTGGCTTTGGTTGAGTATTCCACTTTACTTGCGCCATAAACCGTCTGGGCTACAGTTTGAATTTTCTCCTCAAGAGGCAAAGATAAATCATATAGGTGGCTGAACTTCGCTGCTTTTTCATCCATAATTCCCAGCAGCTTCTCAGCCAGCTCAATTCCTCCCTGCCCGCCTTTTTCCCAAACCTCAGTCAGTGCCACTGGCATGCCGGCCTCACTGCAAAGTTCTGTAAGAGTCGAAATCTCATTCTCACTATCGGAAATAAACCGGTTAATGGCCACTACATATGGAAGCCCAAAGCTTTCAATTGTTTCAATATGCTTTTTTAAATTAGCGAAGCCTCTAGTGAGTGCTTCAGTATCTTCCTTGCCCAATTCAGCTTTTGACAAGCCGCCATGCATTTTTAAAGCACGAATTGTAGCTACAATCACCACTGCTTCAGGGTCAATGCCTTCAGTTCTCGCTTTAATATTTAGAAACTTCTCAGCCCCAAGATCCGCTCCAAAACCGGCTTCTGTCACTACATAGTCAGCCAGCTTGGAGGCAGCGGCTGTTGCAATCACACTGTTGCAGCCATGAGCAATATTGGCAAACGGGCCGCCATGAACCAATGCCGGTGTATGTTCAATCGTCTGCACCAGATTCGGTTTGACTGCTTCTTTAAGAAGCAAGGTAAGAGCGCCTTCCACTCCAAGATCGGCCACTGTTACCGGCTGTTTATCATAATTATAGGCTATAACCATTTTTCCCAGCCTTTCCTTCAGGTTTTGAAGGTCAGATGCAAGGCATAAAACGGCCATAATCTCTGAAGCCACAGTGATATCAAATCCATCTTCCCGCGGAACACCTTGTACAGGCCCTCCAAGGCCAATGATGATTTTTCTTAATGCGCGGTCGTTCAAATCCAGAGCACGCTTCCAAACAATCCTTCTCTGGTCAATATTTAACAGGTTCCCCTGCTGGAGATGATTATCAATTAAGGCAGCTAATGCATTATTGGCTGTGGTGATTGCGTGAAGATCACCTGTAAAATGCAGATTGATGTCTTCCATCGGGAGGACCTGAGAATAACCTCCGCCGGTTGCCCCGCCCTTAATTCCCATTGTTGGACCCAAAGAAGGTTCCCTCATTGCGACCATAGCCTTTTTCCCAAGTCTGTTAAAAGCATCGGCAAGACCGACTGTTACTGTGGATTTCCCTTCTCCTGCAGGTGTCGGATTAATGGAAGTGACAAGAATTATTTTACCGCTGTCTTTCGTACTTAATTTCTTTAAGGTTTCTGAAGATAATTTTGCTTTATATTTGCCGAAAAGCTCGAGATCATCCTCTAAGAGTCCGATTTTTTCAGCTATTTCCGCAATGGGCTTCATTGCAGATGCCTGGGCAATTTCAATGTCTGATTTCACAATCGGTTTCACATTCATTTATATCCCCCTAAAATCCAATATGTATAGGTTCCTTACAGCTATATTGTACCATCCCTGAATCAAAATATTGTCATTTACTTTTGATATTTTCGCATTTCACACAGTAAAGCATTGATACAATTTTGAATCGTCTTTATAATAAGTTTAATTGAATTTTTGCACAGGGAGATGATCACTTGCCAATAAAAATTCCTAAGCTGCTTCCTGCAAGGGAGATCTTAGAGGAAGAAAATATATTTATCATGGATGAGGACAGGGCCAAACAGCAGGATATTCGCCCATTAAATATCCTCATCCTGAATTTGATGCCCGAAAAAGAAAAAACTGAAGCACACCTTTTAAGACTTCTTGGTAATACCCCTTTACAGGTGAACATTTCTTTTTTAAAAACCGCCACACATCAATCAAAAAATACCAGTCCTATGCATCTCGAACAATTCTATACTACGTTTGAGCAAGTCCGAAACCGCAAATTTGACGGAATGATCATAACTGGAGCACCTGTAGAGCTTCTCGACTTTAAAGAAGTGGACTATTGGGAGGAACTAACCGTTATCATGGATTGGACAAAAACGAATGTTACTTCCACCCTTCATATATGCTGGGGGGCACAGGCAGCATTATTTTATCACTTTGGAATTGGAAAATATGAGCTGCCCGAAAAATGCTCCGGTGTTTTTCTTCATGAAGTCCATGACAGAAGTGAAAAATTATTGAGAGGATTCGACGATATCTACTTTGCTCCTCATTCGCGCCATACAGATGTTTATACAGAACAATTGCTTAATCACCCGGAAGTCAAGCTTCTGTCATCTTCTGAAGAGGCGGGACCTTTCATTATGAGCGCGAACAGCGGGAGACAAATTATGGTAACTGGCCACTTGGAATATGAAGCAGCCACACTTGCAGAAGAATTCACAAGAGACAGAACCAGAGGCCTGCAGGTTCCCGTGCCAAAACACTATTTCCCGAATAATGATCCTGGCAGAAGACCCCATAATAAATGGCGGTCACATGCCCATTTAATGTTTTCCAACTGGCTGAACTACTATGTTTACCAGGAAACTCCTTACGAGTGGGATTAATAGTGCAGTGGACGGATAACTTAATATACAGCAGAAAGTATGAAAAATAGCCGGTTTTTGAGAGAATTAACCCTCTCAAAAACCGGCTTTTCCTTATGATTGCTGAGCATAATACACTTCTTCAAATGGCTGAACTACTACAAAACCGCTACCTGAAAACTTCATTTGGATCGACTCTCCGCTTCCTCTTCCAAGGAACGTTTTAAAAGAGACATCTGTTACAAATTCGGGCTGCAGTGTACCTGACCATGCAACTGTCGCATTCGGATCTGTATATACCGGATTATCAGGAGTAACCAAAAGTGTCAGCGGCTCATAGTGAGAAGTGATAGCCACCATTCCTGTTCCTTCTAAACGGACATTGAACAAACCTCCTGCAAGCATGCCTGCCATCCTCTTCATTAACTTAATGTCCCAGCTGATGGAAGGCTCGAATGCAAGCAGATCATTCCCATTTACAAAGATGGCATCTCCATTGAGATTCAGGATTGAAATCTTCTTTCCCTGGTCTGCAAGGTACAGTTTCCCATTGCCTGTAGCTTTCATTAATGCTGTGCCTTCACCAGTGAGTGCCTTTTTGAACATTTTGCCTAAGCCATGCTCGAGAATCCCTTCGCGCTCAAACTTAATTTGGCCGCGGTAGGAGACCATCCCCCCTGCTTTAGCCCAAACCTGGCTGGTTAAATTAATTTCGAGCATCCTTGGTGTTTCAAGTTCAAATAATCCTTCTCCTTTATCCTGCTGTTTCGTCTGGCTTACAAACTCTTCAATTGAATATCTGCTCATTCTTTTCCCATCCCTTTATTTTTATTGTTTTCAAGTATAAAGATCCACATAAAAGATAATGATTGCTTTAGCTCATCAGTCAGCGAGCCTTTTGAAAGCTGGTCTGATGCTTTTTTATAAACAGCCATTTCATCAATTTTTGACCATCCATTTTCATTTGCAAGCTGTTCAAATTCCCACGGCATCATGGTGTTGCAGATAACTTTTTCCTTATATAGCCTGCGGTAGCTGTTAGCCCGGGGTGCAGCTGTTGGACCAAGAATGCCTATACAAGCCCTTCCGCATGGCTTAACAGTTCGCTGAATTTCTTTTAATACATCCAGCGGGCTCTCTGTCCATTCCAGTGAATTGATGGCAAGGACCGCATCAAGTGCATTCTCTTCAAGCGAAAGATCGGAAATGTCTTCTTTCTTAAATACCGCACCAGTTTTTTCGTTCAGTTTTTCCGCTTTATGTATCATCTCTTCAGAGACATCAATCCCGATAACCTTATAGCCAGCCAAAGCAAGTTTGTACGATCCATACCCATCTCCACATCCAAGGTCACATACGGCAGACCCCTTTTTGACATGCCTTTCGAAGAAGGAGATAATATCCTTTCGGCTCCCTTCCTCCCACATTGACGCGCTCTTTGCATTCCATGATTCCGAATTTTTATCCCAAAGCTTCTCTGCTTCTGCAGACCAGTTAAAAGTGCTCATCATATCCCCCCGTGTATGCATACGATTGTCCATTAAAAAAGTTCCCAATATTATAAATTCGCTAAGATTATCAGAAATACCTCTGATTATAAAATGTTAAAAACGTCAACAATATTGATAGAAAATGAATAAGGAGAGTTTTGTATGAACGGCGAACAGCTGACAGCAGTCTACAGAAACAACAATGATGAGATTATTTCATTCCAGACATCCGGAGGACGGATCATTTCTTATCGTAAAGCACTATTGGAGGCTGAAGAAGGCTTGATTGAGGGTATTCAAATTTACGAACACGAAGATGGTTCTATGTATCTAAATCCTTCCTATGCGTCATCTTTTGATGATTTCCCCAGCTTCTATTAAAACAGTAACAGTACATGAAAAAACCTGACGCAAAGCAGTCAGGTTTTTACTGTTCTTCTTCATTTTTACGCTGGATTTCCCTCAGCACTCCAATGCGGCTTTCATCTTCTTCAAAAAACTGAACCAGGTCGCCAACCCTGTCGATGGCATCCCAGCTCAGGTGATGTTCAATGCCTTCCACATCTTCATAAATATTTTCTTCTTTGACTCCAATAATACGCAGGAGCTGTTCTAAAAGTTCATGCCGATATACAAGCCTCTTGCCGATTTTTTTCCCTTTTGGCGTTAAAATAAGCCCTCGGTATTTTTCATAAACAAGATACTCATCTTTATCAAGCTTCTGAACCATTTTTGTCACAGAAGAGGGATGTACAGCGAGAGCCTCGGCAATATCAGAAACTCTGGCATATCCTTTGTCTTCGATTAACATATATATTTGTTCAATGTAATCTTCCATACTTGGTGTTGGCATTACACAACCTCCTGCCAATTAGAAAAGCGCAAGCGCCTTGCCCACAAAGGAACGCAGACTAAGAACGCCACGTCCTGTGGCAACGTCTGCATGACCCGCATCCTGCGGGCCTCAAGCACAAGACGAGCCTCTCAGAAAGGCGTTTTTTGCCTTTTTGGGAGGATTGCCCGAAATGTGGAGGCTTATGACCCCGAGTCCCTAGGAGCCGAAACAAGACAAGCTTGTGACCTCGAGGGGGTAGGCGCTGGAGCTAGACAATTCTCAAAATTCAAAGAAATAAATTCAAATATTAGAAAAGCGCAGAGCGCATGTTCACTTTATATCTTTCATAAATAAATATAGGACTTTAACGATTTTACTACAGTTGGAAAATAGAGACAAGGAAAGATGCTGCAGCAGGCAAAATCAGGTCTTTTGCGGGAAGAGAAATTTGACTCTGTTCTCCTGTCGGTCCCAGGTTAATTTAGCTGAAAATGTTTTATCCTTTCCTTTGCTTGTAAAACCTTCAACTAATTCTGTTTCCCCATCCTTCAATAGCTGTTTGATCAGTTTCTGAGTCATCGTCTTGCCCATAATGCTTTTGGAAATAGTGAAAGTGCATTTTGTTTTATTATAATTGGAGCAGCCATAAAAGCTCCCCTTATCAACAACTTTACCATCACACAGCATGCATTTGCCCAGATTGGCTGCTCTTTTTTGCTTGAATTTCCCAGGCGTGAACCCCTCTTTATCTTCCTCAGAGAATGTCCACTTTCCCGCATGTTCAATGGAGGCGGAAATCAAATGGCCTACCATTTTATTGGTTTGCTCCATGAATTGTTTGGGGGATGCCTGACCATCCGAAATATCCTTCAGCCGCTGTTCCCATTTGGCTGTCATTTCTGGAGAAGCCAGTATTTCTGTGCCTATTGCTTCTATCAGGATTTTTGCTTTGGAGTTTGCATATACAAGATTCTTCTTAATATCAATGTATTTGCGCTCCTTCAGCATTGTGATGATTCCCGCCCTTGTAGCTTCCGTTCCGAGGCCTTCCGTCTTCATAAGGACCTTCTCAAGTTCCTTATCTTCGATTTGCTTCCCGGCCGTTTTCATCAGTGTTATCAGTTGCCCTTCAGTATACCTTTTTGGCGGCTGGGTTTTGCTTTCTTTTACATCCGCCTTTAAAACTGTACCTTGATCACCAGCCTGCAATAACGGCAGAATCGGTTCCTTCTCCTTCTCCTGCTGCGGAATCACTTTTCTCCAGCCTTCTTCAAGCTGTACTTTTCCCTTGGATAAAAACAAAGCTCTTCCATCTGCAAGGGTCTTAATAGTTGTATATTCTGTTACAGCTTTTCCATAATGTGCAGCTATTAAGCTCCTTACGATCAGGTCATAGAGAATTTTTTCATCCGAAGATAATTTTACAAGGTCGGGCACCTGCTCGGTCGGAATAATGGCATAGTGATCAGTTACCTTTTTATCATTCACATACCGTTTATTCTGCAAAATCGAGCTTGAAGGCAAAGGGAAAAATTCCTTATACTCATCTTTTGTTTCCATTTTTCTGAGGATCTCCGGAAACATTTCGGCTTCTCCTTCTGTTACATGCCTGGAATCAGAACGAGGATATGAAACGATTCCTTTTTGATAAAGCTTCTGCAATACATCAAGTGTTTTTTTTGGCGGAAATTTGAATCTGCGGTTGGCTTCTGCCTGCAATGCAGAAAGGTTATAAAGCATCGGCGGCAGGAATTCTTTTTTTTCGGCCTGCACATCTTCTACCTGTGCATCTTTGTCCCTGCAGAATGCCGCAATCTTTTCGGCAAGCTCCTTCGTCTTAATTCTTGATTCCCCATCTTTTTCCCACTTGCCGGTATATTTTTTCCCGTTTACTTTAAACTGTGCATCTACTTCCCAGAAAGGTTCGGAAACAAAATTCTGGATTTCCATTTCTCTTTTTACGATTAAAGCTAAAGTGGGAGTCTGAACCCTTCCTGCTGAAAAAACATCCGAGAAGCCTTTCTGCTGCAGAAGAAGACTGTATAATCGTGAAGCATTCATGCCAACAATCCAGTCGGCACATGCTCTCGTATAGGCTTCATAATATAAGTTCCTTGTGTCACTTTCATCCAGCAGGGCAAGAAATCCTTCCCTTATGGATTTAGGTGTCAAGGAAGAGATCCAGAGTCTTTTCATGGGCACTCTGGTACCGGTAAGCCTTAGAATATTCCGGATGATAAGCTCGCCTTCCCTCCCTGCATCACCAGCATGGATAATTTCTGTTAAATTAGGATTAGAAGCAAGCTGTTTGATTATATTAAATTGTTTTGCTTTATCCTTTGTTACTTCATATTGAAATTGCTCCGGAATTATGGGCAATGTATCCAATGACCATTTTTTCCAATCCTTCTTGTATTTCTCAGGGGCAGACAGCTGGCATAGGTGGCCTATAGCCCAAGTAACATGAGCCCCTTGGGGAAATATATCGTTCGGAAGGATCTCAATATATCCCTGGTGTTTCTTCATTTTAAAAATAGAAGCCAGCGTCATACCCTGATCGGGTTTTTCCGCGATTATCAGTTTCATACTTTAGCTCCCTTTGCATTGTAGAACAAATTGTAGACATCTATTTTAATATTAACCTAAAAATTTAGCAAAGGGAGTTAAAATACCTATATAGTTATGAAATTTTTTAAAACAATCGTGTTCTGCTAAGCAAAACAAAAGAAGAACCCCCTGACAGGATTCTCCTCCGTTACTTATCTTTTTAGAATAAAGCTTGTTTGTGAAGGCACTTCAATTGTTTTTGACTGATATATCTTTAGGGTTCTTATCCCTGCCTGTTTTCCGTCTGCAAGCAAATGCCAAGGGCCCTTGCCTGGAAGTGTTATTTTGGCTGGTTCTGTATTTGCATTATGGATTACAACAATCTCTTTCGCTCTATCTTTTAGGCCTTTTGCATCCAGTCTATAAGCCACCGTATTATCCGGGGCATCAATAAATTCAAGCTTTGATTGAATATCCTCAGCTGTTGTCATTCTAAACGATTTATAATGCTTTCTGAGTTTAATCAGACCTTTAAAATAGTCAACTTCCCCGCTGAAATCAGTTCGGCGGTCCCAGTCTAACTGATTTACACTGTCAGGGGATTTATAGCTGTTGTGATCCCCGTATTTTGTCCGCATGAATTCCTGGCCTGCATGAATAAAGCTGACTCCTTGGGATGTCAGTATAATGGAAGATGCTAGTTTATGCATTTTCTTTCTTGATTCCTCCGCTGCATCTGGATTGGTCAGTTCAAGCTTATCCCAAAGAGTGTGATTATCATGTGCCTCAGCATATGTAACCGCCTGCTCAGGATCTTTGTATGTGGCCATTGTACCCGGATAATCCAAGCCTGCTGCAATTCCTTGCTGAACAAAGGTTTCCATGCCTTGCTTGCCATTTACAAAACCTTTATCCAGTTCATCAAACACACTGCCTTTTAAACCATCCCGGATGCCATCGTTGAAATGGCCAATACCAGGCATATCTTCGGCATTTTTCTGATTTGCCTTCCTTTCAGCTGCCAGTGGTGTGTTTAAATCCCATCCCTCCCCAATGATAATGATAGTAGGGTCAATTTTATCCAATGCCTTTCTTACTTTATTCATTGTTTCAGTGTCATGAATGCCCATCAGATCAAAGCGGAATCCATCAAGATTGTATTCTTCAGCCCAATAGGCAACAGAGTCGACAATAAATTTCTGCATCATTTTTCTTTCCGAAGCTGTATCATTGCCGACTCCTGTGCCATTGGCAAGTGTTCCATCTTCGTTATAGCGGAAATAGTAGCCTGGAACAAGCTTATGGAAACTAGATTCATTCACTGCAAACACATGATTATAAACAACATCCATTACAACCCGCAGCTGCTCGTTATGGTATTCCTGAATCATTGTCTTCAATTCCGTAATTCTTGCAGCTGGATCATAAGGATCAGTAGAATACGAGCCTTCCGGCACATTATAGTTTTTAGGATCATAGCCCCAGTTATATTGTGGTTCGTCCAGTTTGGTTTCATCAACTGTCCGGTAGTCATAAATCGGAAGGAACTGAACATGTGTGACTCCAAGATCTTTTATATGATTTAAACCTGTTTTTGCTCCTTTTGAATTTAAAGTGCTTTTCTCAGCAGCCCCAAGGAACTTCCCCTTATGCTTAATACCGCTGTTCTCATGAATCGAAAGGTCCCGTATATGAACTTCATAAATGATGGAGTCCTCTGGATTTTTTAACTTCGGCTTCTGTTTATTCCACTTTTTAGGGTCGGTTGAATCCAGATCCATTACAACGCCCTTGTCGCCATTCACTGTTACAGCCCGGACATAGGGATCAGTCGCTTCTGTCCATTCCCCTCCGATTTTAACTCTATAATTGTAAATCAGTCCATTTTGATTACCTTTTAGAACAGTTGTCCACGTTCCTTTTTCACCTCTTTTAAGAGGAAGTTCTTCAGCGGTCTGATCATCCCAGCTGTCATAAAGCACTATCGATGCTTCACTTGCTGTAGGGGCCCAAAGCCTGAAGGAGGTTTGATTTTTCGTATACTGATTTCCCAGCTTCCCATTATAATAGAAAGCATCATCAAATTCCTTTGATCTGATAATATCCCCAATCTTCACCTCTGCCTCTCCGAATGAAACTGCAGAGATTTTATATGATTGCCTGAAATCTAGTTTTTCTTCTGTTATCACTCTTACTTTATTTGTAAAATCCTTTTCCTCGTCCCCGTCATAAGGGACAACTTCTTTAATATCGGCATTGTCAATTTCAATTATGGATTCCCAATCCTTCCACCGGAAAGGAAAATTGGTTTCAAGCGTAATCTGATTAAAAGTATCCATAGAAGCATTCACTATTTTTGGATCTTTTTCAATAAACGCTGGATTGTAATAAATTCTTTCTGTTCCCTGAACAATCCATACTTCTGCATTCCCATTTTCATCGAACTTTGTAATAAAGCGATCACCAAATTCCTTGCCTGCCCAGTCATTTCCTTCCATGCTCTTCCTGACTATAAATCCGGCCTTTTTCATACCTTCCGGATTTTCAAGCTCAAATTCAGCAACTTTCCCAAAATCATCTACTGATGTAAAATCAACTCTTTTGCCATCCTTGCCTTCTGGCCAAGTCCATAAATTCCAGCCTTCATAATTACCGTCATATCGAAAGTAGTGGAGTTTTACCTTCACCCTTTCAAATGCTGGAAAGTCCCTGTACTCACCATCAGGCGGTGATGTATATGTATGTTCATCGCCTGCTTTCACCCATACTTCATCAATGCCGCTCTGTACATTGATGAATCGGTCTCCCCCATCCTTCTCCCAGCTGTCAGTGCGGACAATAAATCCAACTTCATCATGGATTCCCGGGAGTACAATCTCTGCAGTAAGTCCAAATTCATCTTCACCAGTAAATTCAAAAACCTGACCTTCGCCATCTTTAGGCCATACCCATAAATTCCAATCCTTTGTGCTGCCTTCTGCAGGCTGATAATGGATAGTGACTGCTGTAGTCTGACCGAGCCCTTGTTGTGTTGTTTTTTCGGCCGATGCAATCGTTTGCATAAATGGGGATAAAAAATTGGATGCCGCCATTATTATAGCTGCGGCCAGAAAAATAAACTGTTTATACCCTTTCAATCTAAGTCCTCCTTTATAAATTATTTAAAGATTCCTGCAATTATATATTAATCCAAAAAGGAAAGCGTTTGCATAAGGCGGAAGACTCTGTGATTTTTTACCTATTAAACCTATTCACAATAAGAATAGCGCAAGCGCCTTCCCCACCCCCGGCAAGCACAAGACGAGCCTCACGGAAAGGCGTTCTTTGCCTTTTTGGGAGGGTTGTCCGTAATGTGGAGGCGACTGCCTAGGGACGACAAGCACAAGACGAGCCCTGCAAGAAGGTGTTCTTTCCTTCTGGAAGGGATTGACAAGTCTTTCGTCCCTAGGAGCCGCAACTAGACAGACTTGTGACCTCGAGGGGGTAGGCTGCTTGCGCTAGACAGTTATCGAGGTACAAAATTTTATACTTTTTTATCTCTCAAAAAAAAATCGGCTTTTGCCGATCATTCTTTTCGATAGCGCTTTAATGTCAGATTTTTTTGGATGTACCATTTATTTTCTGTGACAATGTTGGAAACCGTCAAAATCATGGATGGTATTTTTTCAACATTAAATACTATGATGCCTAATTGGTCATTCATAATAATAAAAGACTCTCCATGCGAGTATAGAGGGAGGTCCTTGCCAAGCTGCAGGATTGAGCTGATGATGGCCTGCTTTTCTTCCGCTTCCATTTGGATGTTGGGTGAAAACCTCAAGATCCAATCTTGATTCTCAATGGAAAACCGATACATTTTCCTCACCCTTTGGCAACAAGATAATTATTAATTAATATGAGAAAATCTATAATTTATGATATCAAAACACTGAGTAACCATTGCATTACACTCTCAAATTAACAAAAGTTAAAATATTTAAAATATTTTAATGTTTTTTGTAAAAAAGCGTTTCAATTCCTTGACGGAAAGTGCCCATTCGTGTATATTATAATCATCATTTAACAGAATATATTTCCGTTATTAGATAAAATATCTGCTCTATGTTTTGTTAGGTGGTAATATTCATCTAAGGCACAAGATGTGTCTTGACAGGCTTAGGAGGAAAAGTAAACATGCAAAACGGTAAAGTAAAATGGTTCAACAATGAAAAAGGTTTCGGTTTCATCGAAGTAGAAGGCGGAGACGATGTATTCGTACACTTCACTGCTATCCAAGGTGATGGTTTCAAATCTTTAGAAGAAGGCCAGGAAGTTTCTTTTGAAATCGTTGAAGGAAACCGCGGACCTCAAGCTGCAAACGTTGTAAAATTATAATTCAAATATAACGATTATAAGGCTGGCATCTGCCAGCCTTTTATTTTCGTCCATTATTTATGAAAGTTTGCTGCCAATTGATTTAATTTTCTCACCTACTGTACACTCTTTAATGCAAAATCGATGGGCATATCTGCGCCCTCTTTCCTCTTTATGGTGTTTATGAAGGAAGCAGTCTTTGCAGTAACTGATCATCAGCTCCTCCACTTCATTAATAATTTCCTTCCTGCTCAAACGATTCACGCCTTCCTTTTACCCAATTATATGATTTGCATTTTGCTGTTAATAAACTTCCTCTGCAGTGCCTGACCGGCCAATTTATCTGCTTCTTTGTTTTCATTGCGCGGAATGGGTCTATACCTTGGCAGGATACCAAGCTTTTTTATTTTTTCTTCAATACGGTCAAGCCAGCGGTTTAAATTTTCTTCATAACATGGCCATTCACCTTCAAGCTGTTTCAATACTACCTGGGAATCCCCTTTGAATTCACAAGTCATATGATGAACGCCCATTTCTTCGAGCAGGCTGAGAGCGTAATAAATGGCCGCATATTCTGCCTCATTATTATTATCCATCTCATCAAAGAGCTCATTTGCCCGCACACGGTACTTTTTTTTGCCCTGTTTAAAATATATTACTGCACCGAGACCAGCCTGACTGGTTTCATTATTAAATCCGCCATCAAAAAATACGGTAATATCATGAGGATCCTCTTCCACTTCCATTAGAAGCTTTCTCATTTCTTTTGTGCTCCATGAAGTGCCGGCTTCATCATAATAAATTACTTCTTTGCCCTTCCCTGATTTTTCAATATCTTCTCCAATCTGTAATGCTGATTCACCGTCAATCCAATCTGAAGTAAATAATATATCCTCATTTCCTTTAAGTTTATATTTCCATTCCAATTTATATTTCATAAAGGTCAGCCTTTCTGTACTTTATTAGCTGGTCATCATTATTAGAACTGTTTGCAATAGTTGAACTTATTATACTTTACTCAGTTTATTACTAAATGAGTATATTTCAAGGTATAATGGTCAATGACAATTTTATATCTCCTGCGGTTCGCAAACTCCCGCATTAACAAAACTAGGAGGAATATGATGTTTAATGAATGGTTTGGTTTGCTCTTTGCAATTATTAATTTCACATTAGTATTGGCTATGTACCGCCTCTTCGGAAAGACTGGTTTATTCGTATGGATTGGCTTCTCAACTGTTATGGCCAATCTTCAAGTTGTAAAAACCATAGAAATGTTCGGCCTGACGGCTACTTTAGGTAACGCTATGTACGGTACCGCTTTTCTCGTTACGGATATCCTAAATGAAAAGTACGGAAAAGAAGAAGCAAAAAAAGCTGTATGGCTTGGTTTCTTTACTCTTCTGTCCATGACTCTCATCATGCAGATGGTATTATTATTTAAACCGCATGAAACAGATTTTGCACAGGAACCCCTCAGCACTCTTTTTTCGATTCTGCCGCGGATTGCTGCCGGAAGTCTCGCTGCCTATTTAGTCAGCCAATTTACGGATGTTTATATCTTTACCTATTTAAAAAAGAAATTTCCAAAGGATGGCCAATTTTGGATCAGAAATAATGGCAGCACCATGATCAGCCAGCTTTTGGATACCCTTGTTTTTACTAGCATTGCTTTTCTCGGTGTATTTCCCATGGAGGAATGGATTCAAATTTTCATCACAACTTATTTGCTGAAATTTATAGTAGCTATACTTGATACCCCGTTTGGCTATATAGCTAAACGTTTTCCAGTAAAAGATTAGGATGCCGTTTTGGTATCCTTTTCTTTATCGCAGTCTAACGTGCATTAAGCCCCCCCAATTCAAGACTCAGAGGTATCAATGGAGGATAAGTGGGGGATAAAGCCCCCCACTGATTGAAGTTTCACTTTATCGATTATTTTTATGATAAACTACATTTAGTTTACCCCATAATGCTGTTAAAATCAGGAGGCTGTTTAATTGATTGAAGTATATATCGATGGAGCAAGTGCCGGAAACCCAGGTCCAAGCGGCGCAGGCATATTCATTAAAAATAATGGCCAAGTTGAACGCTATTCCATTCCGTTAGGAAATATAGAAAATCACGAAGCCGAATACCGCGCATTTATTCATGCTCTGGAAATATGCATAGAAAAGGGATACAAATCAGTTTCCTTTCGAACGGATTCACAGCTCGTTAACCGAGCCGTTGAAAAGGAATTCGTTAAAAATAAAAAGTTTGTTCCCTTGCTTGAAAATGCTTTGGAGCTTACAAGACAATTTGATTTGTTTTTTATGAAGTGGGTGCCAAGCTCCGAAAACAAAGGAGCAGATGAATTGGCCAGAGCTGCCATCCGCAAAAATAGAACGAAAGGTCAAAAAGGATATGAATAGACCGGTTATATTTGCAGATGTAAGCCTCTTGCTGGTTGCCTTTGTGTGGGGAACCACCTTTGTGCTTGTACAAAACGCCATTGCTTTTCTTGAGCCATTTTCTTTTAATGGCGTGCGCTTTTTCATTGCCGCTTTCCTGCTGGGAGGCTGGCTTGTTATTTTTGAAAAAGAACAGTTAAGGAAAATAAACAAAAAGCTTTTGATTTCTGGAGTTATTATGGGCTTGTTTTTATTTATAGGCTATGCTTTCCAGACAATCGGACTTCTTTATACAACATCTTCAAAAGCTGGCTTTATTACGGGGTTAAGTGTAGTAATGGTCCCTGTCTTTTCTTTTATGCTTTTAAAAATTAAGCCAGGGTTCAATGCCATTATAGGCGTATCAATTGCAACAGCGGGATTGTATTTGCTTACAATGACTGATAAAGTCTCGCTAAATATAGGTGATGCCTATGTATTAATCTGTGCAGTCGGTTTTGCCCTTCATATTATATTCACTGGGAAATACAGCAGCAAATATCCAGCCCTGCTATTAACAGTTATACAAGTAGGGACCGTGGCAATACTATCAGGGATTTTTGCGTTTTTCACAGAAAATTGGCAGCAGGCATTTGAAACCGGAGTCTTACTTAAGACTAATGTGGTGACTGCTCTGATTGTAACTTCACTATTTGCTACCGCGATCGCATTTTTTGCACAGACGGCATTTCAAAAATACACAACACCTACTAGAGTAGCCCTGATCTTTGCCATGGAACCTGTGTTTGCAGCCGCTGCGGGATTTATGTGGGCGAATGAGAGACTTTCCTTTAGTGCCCTGACTGGCTGTCTGCTTATTTTCGCAGGAATGGTTTTTGCAGAAATTCCTGCAAAGAAAACCTTATCGATCTTTAGGAAAAAAGCAGCTTAATAAATTGAAAAGGCGTGTTCTTATTAAAGTCACGCCTTTTAAATGATTGCTTTTTCTTTTACAAATTTTATTGCTTCCCGCCTGCTGGTAATATTCTTTGAAACCAATGTTTCAAGCAAAGATACGTAAAAACTGCCGTCAAATGATTTCTGCGCCTTTAATGTAAGTTCTATTGCTGCATTGGCAAGCTCGTCTGAAGCATTGGTATAATTTTTGCCAAAGTAAATGAAGCCAACCGCGTCTTCCCGAAATTGAAAACCTTTACTTTGCAAAAAGTGCAAATACTCTTCAACTGTCTTCATTTTACTTACCCTCTTCCCCTGCTCCCTTTGCGTTCTCCTAAATCTTACTTGATTTTTCGACAATTATCTACCTTTTTTCTGCATGAAGCAGGGGTGTTGCAAGCTCATTTATTTCTTCTTAGTTAGAAGGTAGCCAAGTGTTCCGGTTAATACACCGAGAAGAGCTCCGCCCAATACTTCTGCTGGCTGGTGGCCGAGCATTTCCTTCAGTTTCTTTGGACCTTCCTCCTCAAACTTTACTGTTTCATCTTTGTGAATTTTATCAACCAGCTCACCAAGGCTGTTTACCTTTAAGGTTAGCTCACCGGTCTGGCGCCTGATTCCCTGGGCATCATACATAACGATCAGGCCATAAACCAGCGATAAAGCAAAGTCGACCGTCGGCACACCACGCTTTAAAGCAATAAAAGTAGTTAAAGAAGAAACACCTGCCGAATGAGAACTTGGCATGCCCCCTGTCTGGAAAAATAAATCCGGGCGAAGTTCCCCCTTTTTCACATAATGGATGGGGATTTTCAGGCCCTGTGCCAGCCCTATACTTAAAAGAGCGATATAAACTCCCTTATTCATAACAACTCACCTCTTCTTTATTGTGAAGTATGCAGACTTTTATTATTCCTCCTTCAAATGTTAAATAGGCTTGTATTCATGGAGTAATTAAACCCCAAGACAGAAGAAAAATTCACCGCATCAGTTGCTAAATTGTACCCTCGATAGACATGATTAAAACCCGAAGACTTTAACAATAATAAGGTTATCAATGGAGAAATTGCTGACTGGGGAGGTGAATAAGATGAGCAAAAACGGACATACAAACAGAGGAAAAAAAGCACCTGCCGTAAACCCTCAAGGATACGGGCAGGATGCTGAATTTTCAGAAGAGCCTAAAAGCAAGCTGGAGGATGCAGCGAAGAAGAAGAATACTAAATAATGCTTGGATGGCCGCCTTTGGCGGCTTTTATTATTTATGGGGAATATTGGGTCTAAGAGGACAGCCATAAAAAAAACCCCAGGCAGCAGCCTGGAGTCACTATTATGCATATTCCTTTTTTATATCAAGAAATTTGTGAAGTCCGCGGAATTCGATTTCAGTGAATTTCTCCATGACCTTTTCCCGGTTCATTGTGAATTGTGCCAGGTCGAGAGGGCATTCAACTGGTACATCGCATTTTATTTCGGCGAGCTGTCTGCTCAAGTGCAGCATTTCAAGATCCTGTTCGATCTTGGCACGCTGTCCTTTTGTAAGCTGTTCCAGGTTTTCCAGTACCCCTTCAATATGCTCAAATTGCTGCAGCAGCTTCAGCGCTGTTTTTTCGCCAATCCCTTTTACTCCGGGATAATTATCACTGGTATCTCCCATGAAGGCTTTCAAATCGATCATTTGCTTTGGTGTTATTCCCTTTTCTTCATAAAAAGTTTCCGTCGTATGCACAAGATAATTGCCGTAGCCTTTTTGCAGCAAAATAACAGAGATATTGTCATCCAGAAGCTGCAGTATATCCTGATCGCCAGTAAGAATCAGAACTTCCGCTTCCTGGCTTGCTTTTCTTGCAATGGTGCCAATGCAGTCATCGGCTTCGTATCCTTCAAGGCCAATATTAGGCACATCAAAAGCTTCAACAACTTCTTTTACCAGATCGAATTGAGGCACAAGTTCAATCGGAGCTTGAGGACGGTTTGCTTTATAGGCATCAAACATTTCCGTACGGAAGGTTTTGCTTCCCATATCCCAGCATACAGCCACATGAGTCGGGTTAAAGGAAGAAACAGCGGTTAAAAAGTGTTTAACAAACCCGTGAACTCCATTTGTAGGTATTCCTTTTGAATTTATCATAAATTGACCGGACATGGCTGTTGCAAAATATGCCCTGAACAGCAGAGCCATGCCATCAACCAGCAGCAGTGAAGATTTGTTCTCGTTCATTTTTCCGCCTCCCGATTATAATCATAACAACTATTATAACATGGGAAACTCTCGGTTTCTCTTGAAAAGTTTGACAGCCTTATTCTGTTTCCCTTATTAACTCAACTCCATGTTCTTCCAGTTCATAGTAAGTAGCGATTCGCGCCTTACGGATATTATTATTTATAGGATACGCATATGTAGTTCCATCTTTAAAGGTAAAGATTAATTCATCATCAGACATAACACCCATTTTGTTTATGACTGTTTGCCTGGCTTGTTTGATTTCCTGCCAATTATAATGCTTCTCCTTCAAACCGAATAATGTATTAAAATGGACACCATTCTTATCAATATAGTGGTAATAATCAAAACTGAGAATCACAGTAGCCATTGAAAATAAAAAACATGCTCCTGTTATACATTTCGCAATCCTGCCGAATTTTTCAGCACTGTGCATCCAAACCCCCGCTAAGATAAAAACCCCCATCGATGCCAAAGCTATGCTAAATGTAACATAAGCGTCTTTAGGCGCTTCGAAAACCCAGGTCCCTTCAGGCCTGTAAAATTGCGCCTGGAATGGTGAAAGCAGGAATATAGGAATAAAAATTGCTGACAATATTAGGATGATTGCAGTTGTTACCAATATTTGTTTTGTATCAGTCCTTTGTTTTTTTGTGATCGTGTAGCCCGAAGTATTCATTTAACCCCTCCATTTTCAAAAACTATTAAACTTTTTAAATTATATAATAATTTCAACAGTAAAAAAATCCCTTTTTTAAAAAGGGACTTTTCTATTTTTCGACAGTTTCTATTTTATTCCTTTCATAAGATATCCAATCACTGAAGCTTCCAGCATATAATTTAACATTAGGAAAACCAGCTTCCTTTAATGCCAGGAAATTAGGTGCTGCTGTTACCCCTGATCCGCAATAAACAATTACTGGTTTATTCTTATCAATGTCCGCAAACCGTTTTTCCTGTTCCTCTGCTTCTTTAAACCTGCCATTTTTATACGCTTCAAACCAAACTCTATTGATTGCTCCCGGGATATGGCCGGCTTTTTTATCAATGGGCTCTTCCAGTCCCAGGTATCTCTTTTCCTCTCTGGAATCAACTATGACAGCAGTATCCTGATTATCGGTAAATTCTTTAACTTCTTCGTATGAAGCAAATATGTCAGGCTGCAGTTCGATTTTGAAGTCAGCCTGCCCAAAGCGTGGGACCTTATTATTCAAAGGATAGGCGCTTTCAGCCCATTCTTTATATCCACCGTTCAATACATAAACTTTATCATGTCCCAAATACCTTAGAAGCCACCAGAACCTTGCAGCAAAAGCCCCTTCTCCTCCATCATAGGCAATTACTGTAGTATCTCTGCTGATTCCTGCTTTCTCAAGTACTTCTCTAAATTGAGAGGGATCTGGAAGCGGGTGCCGGCCCCCATGCTCTTTCACAGGGCCTGACAGATCCTTCTCTAAATCAAAATGCACGGCATTGGGAATATGGCTGAGATTATATAAGCTGCGCCCTTCTTCAGGTGACCCAAGTTTAAAGCGGCAGTCGGCAATTCGGATATTGGGATCATCCAGTTTGGTTAATACCCATTCCTTTTCTACATGATACTTCATTTAAGGTTCTCCCCTTTCCTCTTTTTCATCAGGCGTTTTATATGTTCCTTTGGAGTCCAGCAGTTAAATTGATAGTCAGGTTTCGTTTCATAGCCCAGTCTGCTGCAAAAATAAACCATTCCTTCTTTACGCTTTTCAGGCTGGAAGTTTACGCAGGTTGCACATGCATGAAAAGAATTTTTCTCCATAGCTCTCCCTTTTCTTCTCAGAATGATTTTAAACTTTCAACAGTTCCCAAAGCCATTCATTCAGTCCGGATACTTTGCCTTTTCCTTTAGGCATTAATTCACCGGCTGTATAGAGTACTTCCCTTTCTGACTCAAGTGTCTCAGCTATTTGATTTGCTAAATGCTCCTGAATAAGAACCCCACTTTGTTTTGCATTTGCCAGGGTCTGATAAAAGCGTGTAATGTCATCCTCTTCCTTTATGCAAAAGAGACCTGTATACAAAAAGTCTCCGTTTATATTGCTTTGCTGAATCAGCTGCCTTGAAATTAGGCAGGCTCTTACCGCCTGGATTAGCAGTTTCTGTTTCTTAATTGTAAATCCCTCTTTTTTTGCCGCTTCCCCAAGATTACGTGAAAATAGCAGGGTGTAATGCTGGAATAACTTATATCGTGAGAACTCTTTTTCCGCGATACTCCTTAGCCTATTGGAGAAGTCATCCTTATCCTTGTAGATGATGGGAGAGTATGCCCATTCAAATATACTTGGATTGGATTTTTGCATAAGGTCAAATGCTTTAAAAATATCCCAGCCGTGCGCATCATAAGGGGTATCTGCATCAATAACCTCGTTTGCACGTTCAAGGGAAAGATATGCTTTCAGATCCTTATGTTTAAAGATGAAGCGGATATCATAATCTGATTCCGCATCATCTGTCCCCCAGGCCCTGCTTCCTGCTTCACATGCAAAAAGGATGTCAATATTGTATTTTTCTTCAGCAGCGGAAAGCCATTTTTCCATACGAAAAGCAGCAACCTTTCAATACCTATTATTCGTAATGTGCAATGTTCCTCTCAATTTCTTTCAGCTCTTCAATTGGGAAATCATCTTTTAATGCAGCCGTAATTCCTTCATAATATTCGCTGCTCTGTTCAATCAGCGAATTGAGCAGCCGCTCAAATTCAGCCGTCAGCAGGCTGCTGTAATGGAATTTCAGTCTGGTGCTTTCAGCTTGCAGATAACGGTCTGCAGGTTCCTGCAGATTCTTCTCCAGTTCATCCGCTAGCTGCTTGCGTTCATTCTTTTCAAAAAATGCTTTCGGATTTTTAAAGTAGGATAGAGCTTTTTTAAATTGATTCGGGTCTTCGTTGGAAAATGCTGAATCAAATTCAATACTTTCCATTTTTAATGGCTCATATGAGCTAAAAGACAAATCACTGTTCACATTGGCGGCTTTTTTAGAAATAGTCTCCTGCTGCTGGCCGATCAGCTTGGAAATATAGGCTTCAAGCCTCAATGTTGTTGCGCGAAGCTCCTGGGCAAAGTCAAACCCGAAGCTTGCAAGGAATTCTTCAAGAGCGATTTTAAGCATTTTCTTTAAGTTCCGTCCATCATCCTTCAGGACTGAAGGGTTGAAAGCCTCCTTAACAAAGTCGAAGAAACGCAGAAATACTCTTTGCTTAATGTAAAAAACAAGCTCATCCGTTTCCTGTTCAAGCCTTTGGGACAGCAGTTCGGATTTTTGTCCACGGATAATCTCTGTAACCGTTTGATGCTCTTCCTCAAGCAGTTTCAGCTTTTCAAACCTGACTTCTTTATTTTCCTGTGAGGAAGAAATGTAGGTCCTCAGCTGGGCTAAAAGGCGCCTCCACTCTGTTTCTGCTGATGAAATGGAAATATTCAGCAGGTCTTGATTTATAAAGGAGTAAAAGCTTTTTTCAAATGAGCTGATATTGGAAACTTCCTCTTTGCTGCTATCCAGCTTCTCTGCCAGAGCTTGGAGGCTTGAAATGCCAGACAGATGCGGCCGGCGGATTCCGTATTGCACCAGCTGCTCTTCAACGTATTCCAGTACTGAATCCTTTTCTTCTTCATTATTGGCAAGGTCAATGGCATTGACGATAAAGAACATTTTATCAAGGGAGAAGGTGTCCTTAACCCTTCCCAGCTGAATAAGAAACTCTCTATCGGCTTTTGAAAAGGCATGATTATAATAAGTTACAAAAAGGATTGCATCCGAGTTTTTTATATATTCAAATGCTACCCCGGTATGCCTCGCATTAATCGAATCTGCCCCAGGTGTGTCAACCAGGGTAATTCCCTGCCTTGTCAGTTCACAATCAAAGTAAACCTCTATAGTCTCAACGAAGCATGATTTTTCCTCATTGGCTACATAATCCCCAAACTCCTCCAAATCAGCTTTTATGACTTTCCCAAGCTGATCCGTAAAGAAATCAAAACCTCTCAAAAATGCATTAAGGAATGCAAAGTGTGTCTTTTCATTAGCATCGAAATCCTGGTTTTCCCCAGTGATCTTCTTAATCGCTGCAGCAGCATCGCCGAAGTTTCCTGCAGAATAATCAAAGAACTTCAATGAATGATTGATATCATTTAAGAGAGTCTGTGAATCCTTTACTTTTACAAGAACGGTTCCATGCGCATTTTCAGCCGTAACAGGCTTAATTTTGTTAATTGCAGCTGTTGTCGGATTTGGTGAAACCGGAAGCAATTTATTCCCGATTAAAGCGTTGGCAAAGGAGGACTTCCCTGCACTAAATGCACCAAAAAGGGCAACTGTGAATTCTTTGCTCTCAAGCCTTGATGCTTTGTCTGCCAAATCAGCTGCAAGCTTTCTGAAACCTGGG
Organism: Bacillus sp. NTK034; assembly: GCF_017303275.1. GTDB lineage: Bacteria > Bacillota > Bacilli > Bacillales > Cytobacillaceae > Cytobacillus. Next base: position 142,380 of record NZ_JAFKOJ010000002.1, read on the forward strand.
ATATCTTTTACTGCATTAGCGGTGAATTGAAGCTTTTCTATAACAGGCTGAACGGAAACCGCAGGAACAGTTTCCCCTGTCTGCTCTTCCTCGTCAGATTTTTCAGGTTTCTTGAGGATCTCTTCCTTCTCAATTTGATCTTCATGCTGAAAAACAACTTCAGCTTCATCGACATCTTCTGCTGCAAGCATTTTGGCTTGCTCTTGAAACTCATCATGAGCAAAGTCACCTGCCAGATAGACTTTCATCTCGGCAGATGCCTTAATTACTTTTTCATTGAGAGCTTTAATTGCGCTAAGGGCTTCAGCATAGGCAGTAAGCTTGCGAATTTCATTTACCAGTACCGTCTGATCCTGGATGTTATTATCTTCAAGCGCTTTCAGAAGTGCATTTTTCAAGAAAGCTGCGTTCTTTTTGGCAATTCTCTTTACAGCCTCTGCGGTGTCGTTCGTATACTGAAGTACATAATCTCCTGAAACCATAGCGCCGGATTTTACTGTTTCAGCTAACACGGCTGGTTCAAAGGAAATCTTGAAGCTCTGAACTTGTGCAAGAATTTCTGAGTCATGGATATTATGCTGCTTGAACTGCTGTAAAAACAGCTCTTTTATATGCCACTCCAGCTGAGACTTAACCTTTTCGGAAAAATCCTGATAGAAGCGGTCAAGACGCACTGACCTTTCCTGCTCCGTTTTCTGTTTGCTGAAAAATAGGCCAATTTTAAACGAAGGCTGGCACGACTCAAGATAAGATTCAGCGAGTTCCCTCGTCTGGAAAGGCATTAAATAAGCGTTTTTTAGAATCTCATCTATCTTTCCGGTTAACTCAATATCAGCTTCATGTAAGGAAGACTTTAGCTTATTCAACTGATTCTCTAACTCTTGCAGCCTGTTTCCGAGCTGATCCCGTTCATCCTGATCTAATTCAGACAGTTTTTCTTCCCATTTATCTTTTTCAGCTGCATGAGCGTCTCCTAAAAATGCCAGATGATCCTCTGTTAATTTCTTTAAAGAATTAAAAACGGACTGGGGCAAAAGCTCTTCACGGTTATCAATGCTGCTGTTAATAAAATTCTGAAGTGCCTTAAAATCATTTGCCTGGTGATTTTCGTCTTTTAATGTGGTGTAAAAAATCTGCGCAGGCTTTACTCCCCAGGATGCAAATGATTCCTTTACGCTTTCTTTAAATTGTTCAAAGCTGAGTTCTTCATCCCGATGTTTATCAATTTGATTGATAACAAGATAAACTTCTTTTCCTGCAGCCGTCAGTTCTTTTGTAAAAAGAAAATTTAATTCCGACTGGACATGGTTATAATCCATAACATAAAAAATGAGGTCAGCCAAATGAAGAGCAGATTCAGTAGCAATTCTATGCGCATCATCTGTAGAATCGATTCCAGGTGTATCCATAATTACTGCCTTCTTGGGCAAACTGGTGGCAGAATGGCTTATTTCAATGGAATGAATGGAATCTCCGTCCTTGCAATAGGATTTTACCTGTCCATAATCATACGGAGCAGGATAAAGCCTCGGCTTTCCTTCCTTAAAAATAACTTTTGCATAATCTTCCTCACCAGATTTGACTTTTACCAGATTGGCACTGGTTGGAATCGGCGAGGAAGGTAGAAGGTCCTCTCCTGCAAGCTTGTTAATCATGCTCGATTTCCCGGCGGAAAAATGTCCGCAAAAAGCGATGGCAAATTCCTGGTCTCTTAGCTTAATTAAGAGATCTTTAGCTCTTTTAGCTGTCTGGCTATCCCCATTTCTCTGGGCGAAAGTATATATAGCAGTTATTCTGTTCATTAATTCAGTTTGCTGCAATCCTGGTTGCAAAATCGTATCAGCCATTTCCATTAATCCCCTTGTAACTTTAATTTACTTCCTATTTTAAATGATTTTCGTTTATTTTCCTATATAGGACAGTTTATTCTTTGATTTTTCTAATATTTATCAGCAGCATGCTTTTATTCTATGTTCATTTGCTTATATCTTCGCATGCGTTAAAAAAAACAAAAACCAGGCCTCTGCCTGGTTTCAAAAAATACTATTATCTTGTATGTGGTTTAGCTACGTTATTTAAAACATGTTTCATAACTAGTGAGTAGGCAGCAATTGTGCCTGCAACAAATAGAATTGTCATATGTAGCAACACCTTCCTGTTGGAATGATATTGAGAATAATTTTCAAATTCAATTAGAAGTTTATCACGAACGATAATCATTTTCAATAGGGATTTTAAAATTGTCAAACTTTTTTAATATCTCTATTCATGCCAGGTCTTAATCGTAAAAACGCTTCTTCGTATTCAGTCAATTCTTTCAGTGCTTTTTCTTCGGCTGGTATCCTGACCGAAAGTACCATTATGTTTAGCAGGGTAAATACAGCTGCTGTTAAATAAGCCTGAAACATGAAAGGTATCACGAGAAATTCAGCAGCTACAATTACATAATTGGGATGCTTTATAAAGCGGTATGGCCCCCTTCTGACAACTTTGGCACCCGGCATGACAATGATTTTGGTATTCCAGTATTTCCCTAAGGAAAACAGTGCCCATACTCTTCCTGTCTGGGTAAGAAAGAAAAGAATCAGAATAATGGGCCAAAAAGGGGACAGGTCTTTTTCAAAGATGGTTACTTCAAGCAGATAGCAAATAAAAAAGGAAGCATGAACCGCTACGATCCAGGGATAGTGCCGCTGGCCAAATTCCAGTGCGCCCCTTCCTTTCATCCACTTTTCATTATTTCGGGCAATAGCAAGCTCCGCTGCCCTCTGCAAAATGATGACGGCAATAAATAGTTTGAACAGCATGAATTCACTCCCATTCCAGCAGCAATAATTCCGAGCTAAATCCCGGGCCGAGTGCAGCTGCAAGTCCGGTATCTCCCTGTCGGCCTATCTGCATAAACCTTTTCAATACGTAAAGAATGGTTGCAGATGACATATTTCCGAACTCCTTTAATACATCAAGCGAAATTCTGGTCATACCAGGATCGAATTGCAGTGCTTTTTGATAAGCATCAATGACTTTTTTTCCGCCAGGGTGGGCAACAAAATGGTTTATTTTCCCCATTTCTATGCCTTTTCCCCTTAGAAATTCCGTTACATTTGGCTTAAGCCAGCCCTCTATTATTGATGGTATATCCTTTGAGAAAACCACATATAAACCTTCATTCTTTACTTCCCAGCCCATTACATCCAAAGAATTGCGCATCGTTGTTGATTGGGACCCCACAATTCTCGGAATGGCTGATACCTTTTGAAAATCCCTTTGAACGTCATCACCCGTTATCAGCGCACATGCTGCACCGTCAGCAAAAAGAGAGGTCCCGATTAGATTGCTCTTTGACCGGTCATTGCGCTGAAAGGTCAAACTGCATAATTCTATGGTTAAAACCAGTACTTTTGCTTCAGGGAAAGCCAGGCAATATTCATACGCTCTTGAAAGGCCTGAAGCACCGCCCGCACAACCCAGTCCCCATATCGGTATTCGCTTCGTATGTTCAGAAAATGGAAGCTTATTCATGATTCTTGCTTCAATGCTCGGTGTGGCAATTCCTGAACTAGAAATAGTAAAAATGGCATCGATTTCTTCGCAATGGAGATTCCTGCTCAAGAAAATGTCATTTTCCAGACAGCACATTATAGCCTTTGTACCCAGTTCAATAGCCTGTTCAATGTAAGCATTGTTTCGATCTTCAAATGATTTATCTGTTTTAAACCATTCAAGTCCCTTAGCAAAGTGGCGTTTTTCAATTTGGCCGTTTTGGAAAGCTTTCAATAAACGTTCAATATCCTTAAAGGAATCTGAAAATAAATCTCTGGCAAAATCCATTACCTGATCCTGGGTCAGAATATGTTCAGGTATTGCTTCTGCAACTGATACAATTGCTGGCATACATGATTCTCCTCCGCTTGCTTTCTTTTATTTTTTCCAAATAAAAGCAATTTATGTTCAAAATTGTCTAATCAAGCAAAAAAAAGCTTCCCCCATTAGGAGGAAGCAATGTGTTTTGAAGGAGTTGTTGTGCATCTTTATTATAATGGAATAACTAAATGAATAGCATTACTAAATCTTTTCCAATTCAATAGGTATGGCTGGCCAATGACAAAGTTATTCGGATGCATCCAATCCATTATTCTTTTTATGGTGCTTTTGTACTTCTATATATATTTTTTTCGTAACCAGGATACCGCAAGCAGCACAAACCTCTTCTTCATTATATAAAAGCCGGCAGTTATCACAATAATATTTCTCCATCACATTACACTCTCTTTCTTGCGAGAAACAATCGCTTAGGAAATGTAAAATACCGATAGAATATTATATTGATTGCCAGAATTATTGTGATTGCCGCAAGAAGAATTATGAAGCCTTCTGCTCCGCAAAAGATGCAGGCTGAACTGCTTTTTTACCTTTAGCAACATTGAATACGATGTTTAAAAGAATTGCCGTCACACTGCCCGCCACTATTCCATTATCAGTCAGGATGCGCACACTGGAAGGCATTTGCGCGAATAATTCAGGTACGGCTGTTACTCCCAATCCCATCCCGACAGAGCAGGCAATGATTAATAAATTTTCCTGAGAGGAGAATTCAACTTTGCTGAGCATTTTTATTCCATAAGCGACTACCATACCGAACATGGCTACCATTGCGCCCCCTAATACGGGAGTTGGAATAATTGTTGTCAATGCGCCGATTTTCGGAACTAGCCCAAGCAGTACAAGAAAAGCCCCAGCTGTATATATAACATTTTTCGTTTTTACGCCTGACATCTGAAGAAGTCCGACGTTTTGGGAATATGTTGTATAAGGAAAAGCATTAAAGACAGCACCCAGGATGATTGCAAGCCCTTCTGCACGATAACCATTTGACAGATCCTTTTCTTCCAATTTTTCTTCACAGATATCACCCAGAGCAAAATAAACGCCCGTAGATTCAACTAAACTGACCATTGCTACGAGAATCATAGTAAGGATCGCAGTCACCTCAAATGTCGGCATGCCAAAATAGAATGGTGATGGCATATGAAACCAGGAAGCTTCTCCAACTGCAGAGAAATCTACCATGCCCATGAAAAACGCTGTAATGGTGCCAGCAGCCAGCCCAAGCAAAATGGCAATCGCACGAATAAAGCCTTTAAAGAAGCGGAAGAGAATAATGATGAACAGCAAAGTTCCAAAAGCCAATGCAATGTTTGTCATGGAACCAAAGTCAGGGCTTCCCTGTCCTCCAGCCATGTTGTTCATAGCAACAGGAATTAACGTAATTCCGATAATTGTAACTACCGACCCTGTTACAACAGGCGGAAAAAATTTCACCAGTTTTCCAAAATACTTTGAAACAGCTACAACAAACAAGCCTGAAATAAGGATCGAACCATAGATTGCTGGTATTCCATATTGCCCGCCAATCGCAATCATAGGCCCAACGGCAGTAAATGTGCAGCCAAGAACAACCGGAAGGCCAATCCCAAAAAATCTGCTGCGCAATACTTGAAGAAGTGTTGCAATACCGCACATAAAAATATCAATTGAAACTAGATAGGTAAGCTGTTCCCCTGTTAATCCCAATGCTCCTCCTACAATCAATGGTACAATTACTGCGCCTGCATACATGGCAAGGACATGCTGAATTCCAAGGGAAGCAATTCTAACCGGATTCTGATTCATCGCATCAATTCCTCCATTTTCTTTGCTGTTTTATCAAAGCTGATTATGCCGCTTTCAAGCGAGTCAATAATTGCTAAGGATTCAACCCGAAATCCCTTTTCCCTCAGCAGCTGTCCGCCATTTTGAAAGCCTTTTTCAATAACGATTCCAATCCCTGCTATAGCTGATCCCGCTTTATTCGCTATATCCGCAAGACCTAATGCTGCCTGTCCATTCGCTAGAAAATCATCGATAATAAGAACATTGTCTTTTTCTGAAAGATATTTCTTTGAAACAGAGATTTCACTTGTTTCTTCCTTAGTAAAAGAATAGACAGAGGCTGTAATCAGGTCATTTACCAGAGTAAGAGATTTTCTTTTTCTCGCAAATACAACTGAAACATTCAACTGGAGCCCCGCCATTACAGCTGGCGCAATCCCCGAAGATTCGATAGTCAATATTTTTGTAATCCCGCTGCTGGAGAATCTATCTGCAAATTCTTTGCCGACTTCATGCATTAGCTGAGGATCTATTTGGTGGTTCAGAAAAGAATCCACCTTTAAAACTGACGGCGATAAAACAATCCCTTCGCTCTTTATTTTTTCAATAAGCATATCCATTTTGCATCCTCCTCTATGATAGAAAGCCTTCAATTACTCATTCCAGCCAAATAAAAAGCCTGAAACCCATCGCATTCACAACATAAAAATGAGTGAAGCAATGGCCTTCAGGCTAATGATCTAAGCTGCAGGCAAACAAGGATGACTAAAGCGTCCTGTACATTGCTCACTCATAGTCGGATCATTTACGGTAACCCGGTAGAAACTTGCGAGCCATATCCTCGCGATTATATGAGTGAATGTTATTAATTTATTAACATTATAACATCATTTACTAATACTTCAATCAAAACTTTAACTAAATACGAACTAAACAATAAATTACCAGAAAATTGTTCGCTAATCAGATAATTCACCCTCTTCAGTATGTTTATTTTAAATAATTTGCCTACTTTCTGAAGCTCAATTAAACCTTCACAGTTTTTTCACAATTTAAAGGAGTTTTTTGTGACATAAATCACTTAAATATCAATTTTTCACTATTATCATAGTGTTTAAGTTACGAATGAACAATTTGTGAACTCACTGAAAGCATCTAGAATCTTCCTAAATGTTTTGTATTATGAAAGTGTAATCATTTACTTTTTCCAAATATTCGAAAGGAGTGAAGGGCAATGGCGAAAACGGAACTCAGCCGAAAAACAAAAACTGAAATAGAGGATAGCTCTTCCTTAAAGGGAACGCTAGCTTCCGTTTTCTTATTAGGATTCTTCCTGATCATTACATGGGTGGGTGTTTATTCACTATTTATCAGCCGCTTTTAGAATTAGAAAGGGGAAAAAGCCATGCATATGCATAAATTTGAAAAGGCCTGGCTCACTTTTGGAATCGGATCGCTGCTTGTTTTTTTAACAGTCCTGGGAGTCAGCGCATTTTACCTGGGCAATCAGCCCCCAAGCTGTTTGGCAACAATCGACCCTGAAAAGGTCGATACTACCGCTCCATTTAATGAGCCAGGGCTGAAAAAGGTAGAAGGGAAAGATTGGGATTACGAATTGGTATACGTAGCATCTGCGTTTTCCTATAGCCCAGCTGAAGTAGAGGTTCCATATGGTGCCAAAGTGAAAATTATCGCAACAACCAAAGATGTCGTCCACGGTTTTGAAGTTGCGGGATCAAATATCAACATGATGCTTGAACCCGGCTATATCAGTGAACATGTTACAACATTTGATAAAACTGGCGAATACTTAATTGTATGTAATGAATATTGCGGTGTTGGTCACCACATGATGTCGTCTAAAATTAAGGTGGTGGAATAATGTTAAATCCTTCAGCAAAATTAAAAGTTGACCGCCGTGACGGAAAATTGGCAATGGCTCACTTTTTCGTTGCATTTACAGCTTTAGCAGTAGGCGGCCTTGCTGGTTTATTGCAGACTTTGGTCCGCTCCGGTAAATTCGAGCTTCCTGCAGGCATCGGGTATTACCAAATTCTCACGGTTCACGGTGTTGTACTCGGACTTGTACTTACCACCTTTTTTATAATGGGTTTCCAGATAGCAGCGACAAGCAAAACATCAGGAACCCTTACAAATAAACAGCGGATTGCCGGCTGGATCGGTTTTTGGCTGATGACTGCAGGAACTGTTCTTGCAGCTGTTATGATCCTGCTGAATGAAGCTACTGTTCTTTATACTTTCTATGCTCCTCTTCAGGCACATGCATTGTATTATATCGGTTTAACACTTGTTATAGTGGGAAGCTGGATTGACGGGGCAGCCATCATTATGAAGTATGCAGAATGGCGAAGAAGAAATCCCGGACAGCCGAGGCCGTTATTAACCTTTATGTCATTGGTCAACACGATGATGTGGATTGTGGCAACAATCGGTGTAGCTTCTACCGTTCTTTTCCAGCTTCTTCCTTGGTCATTGGGGTTTGCAGAAACAGTAAATATCGGAGTCAGCCGTACTTTATTCTGGTATTTCGGACATCCGCTTGTTTATTTCTGGCTATTGCCTGCATACATGGCCTGGTATGTTGTTATTCCCAAGGTCATCGGCGGAAAAATATTCTCAGATTCATTGGCACGTTTGTCATTCATTTTATTCCTGCTTTTCTCAATCCCTGTCGGATTTCACCATCAATTAATGGAGCCGGGAATTGATCCAGCATGGAAATTCTTTCAGGTTATCCTGACATTCCTGGTTGTCATTCCATCTCTGATGACTGCATTTTCTCTATTTGCCACTTTTGAAAGCTTTGGCCGTTCCAAAGGGGCCAAAGGATTATTCGGCTGGGTAAAAAAACTGCCTTGGGGAGATGCGCGATTTACTGTTCCTTTCATCGGGATGGTTGCCTTTATTCCAGCGGGTGCAGGCGGTATCGTTAATGCGTCCCACCAGATGAACCAGGTTGTCCATAACACGATATGGGTAACCGGCCACTTTCACTTAACAGTGGCAACATCTGTAGTACTTACATTCTTTGGGGTTTCTTACTGGCTGATTCCTCATCTGACAGGAAGAACATTAACAAAAGCGATGAATAAATTAGGAATCATCCAGGCAGTTATCTGGGCAATCGGAATGACATTCATGTCTGGTGCCATGCATGCTGCCGGTCTTCTGGGAGCACCGCGCCGTTCATCATACTCTGAATATGGCGGAGCAGCACAGGCAGCAGAATGGATTCCATACCAGGTTGCACAGGCAATCGGCGGTTCTATCCTATTTATAGGCATCATCTTAATGCTTTATATCTTCATCAACCTTGCCTTTTTCGCACCAAAGGGAGAGCAGGAATTCCCTATAGGAGAAGCTGCCGATGAAGCCGACAAAGCTCCAATGGTATTTGAAAATTGGAAGCTTTGGCTTGGAATTACGGTTGTTCTTATTCTATTTGCCTACACCATCCCATTTATAGATTTAATTCAAAATGCACCTCCCGGGGCTAAAGGATATAAGCTTTGGTAGAAAAAACACTCCGTTCCACTATGGACGGAGTGTTTTAGTGTTCAAGCTTGCTTGATTCAGCCACGATTCCTGCATTTTTCCTTTTTGCGGGCAAATTCACAATAATTACGGAACTGAGTATCAGCAATGCGCCTGCAATCTGGACTACACCGAGACTTTCCCCGTAAAGTGTGACTCCTAGAAGCATGGCCACGACTGGTTCAACTGTAGCGATGACAGCTGCCCTGCTTCCATCCGTTTTTTCCAGACCCCATGTATATACAAAATAGGCAAGAACCGTAGGAACAAATCCCAAACCAATACTAAGAAACAAAACTTCAGTGTTCAAAAAAACTGAAGCTTTTGTCCATAGCTTTGTTACCGGGATAAGAAATACCGAAGCTATTAGGAATGTATAAAGCGTAACTGTAAAGGGATGATACTTTCTTAAGGCAAATTTCCCGAAGATTGTATAAAGTGCATAGCCAAACCCGGCACCTAATCCCGTCAAAATTCCAAGAAGAGTAATATCACTGCTGCCAGCTGATAATCCGGCAACTAGAATGCAGCCCACAATGGTGCCTGCCACAGCTGCAACCTTTCTTAGGTTTATCCCTTCCTTTAAAAACAGGTAAGATAATATAGTCACAAAAGCCGGAGCGGTATAAAGCAGAACGACTGCCAATGAAATGCTGATCTGGTTCATTGCTGTGAAATAACAATAATTAAAAAAGACGATGCTAAGAATTCCGGTTCCAACAAAAAACCGGATGTCAGAGGCAGATTCCAGTTTAAAGCGATTCCGGAAACGCATAATTCCGAATAGAACGAGAAATATGGCCGCAAAAAAAACTCTCACAGCCACAATTTCCATAGCTGAGAATCCAAATTCCCCGAGCCCTTTTACAAATACAGCAATAATCCCCCATAGACTTGCTCCTAACGCAATCATTAAGAATGGAAGTATTTTCTTCATTATTTCTCTCCATGAAGTAAGAGGATGGCTGAGGCCACCCTCTTACTCAAATTATTAATAGAAACCTATTTCAACTGATACACCTTACCATACTTATCATATAGATAGTTAATTAAATGCTGGGCATTCAGGCCTTCACCCGTTACGTCATTTAAAATTTCAAGCGGTTTTTTCATTTTACCGAACTGGTGCACATTTTGGGTAAACCACTCTTTGATTGGCAATAGATTGCCCTCTTCAAGTAATTCATCATAGTTTGGCAAATCCTTTAACATGCTGTTTTTAAGCTGTGCTGCATACATATAGCCTAAAGCATAGGAAGGGAAATAGCCGAAGCTTCCTCCTGCCCAGTGGACATCCTGCAGAATGCCTTCGCCGTCATTTTCAGGCTTTACTCCCAGATATTGTTCATATTTTGCATTCCAGATTGCAGGAAGGTCTTTAACTTCGATTTCATCATTGAACAAGCCCTTTTCAATTTCATAACGGATGATGATATGAAGCGGATATGTTAATTCGTCTGCTTCAATACGGATTAAAGACGGCTTTGATTCATTAATGGCACGATAAAATGCATCTATCGGCACGTCATCAAATTGACCGCTGGCATATTCTTTAAGAAGGTCATAATTCCTTTTCCAGAATGAAAAATGTCTTCCAACAAAGTTTTCATAAAATAATGACTGTGATTCATGAATTCCCATTGATGTTCCAGAGCATAGCGGAGTTCCCACCAGGTCAGAAGAAATATTCTGTTCATAAAGAGCATGCCCGCCTTCATGAATCGTGCCAAATACAGCTGTCCGGAAATCAGTTTCATCATATTTGGTAGTCACTCGGACATCACCGGGATTTAAACCTGTTGCAAAAGGATGAACAGTCTCATCAAGGCGTCCTGCCTTAAAGTTATAGCCCATTTGATCAAGAACTTTAAGGCTGAAATCCCGCTGTTTGTCCTTGGCAAAGTGTTCAAATAAAAAGCTGGTGTCCGGTTTATTCTGTGATTCGGAAATTTGCTGAACCAGAGGGACGATTTTTTCCCTCAGCTGTCCAAACACCTGATCAAGTGTTTCAACGGTAACACCAGGTTCATACATATCCAGCAGAGTATTATATTTGTTGCCTTCATATCCCCAATAAGAAATGAATCGTTTATTCATTTCAACAAGCTTTTCCAAATATGGCTGAAACATCTTAAAATCAGAGCCCGCCTTTGCATCTTCCCAAATGTTCTCAGCTTTGGATTGCAGGATGACATACTCCGTATATTCCTCTGCAGGAATTTTTTTATTCCGATCATAATCCCTTTTGCATTCTTCAAGAGTTTTCAATGTCACTTCAGTAAGATTTTCCCGGCCGGAAAGTTTCGCTATGTATGCAGCCATTTCCTCAGATGTTGACATTTTGAATACTTCTGAAGAGAGCATTCCAATCACTTCGGAACGCTGTTCCAGCCCCTGCTTGGGTGCCCCTGTCCGCATATCCCAATACATCAGCCCGATGGCTTCATTATAGGCCGTCATTTTTTTGACATAATCAAGGAATTGCTGTTCTGTCTGTTTTAATGATTCTGCCACAATTTTACCCCCTATATATCTAATATATTAACATTTTATCATACTTTTCTGAAAAGGAAGTCATCATAATCTTTTCCCTTTGCTGTTTTTCTTTTTAACCTGCCGGCCAAAGAGTTATAATGGTGTAAAGTGAACTAACCTAAAGTGAAACTTCAATTAGCGGGGGCGCTTTTCCCCGCTGATTATTAGTTGAATTTATCGGGCCCTTACGGGCAGTTTGGCCCCCCACTTATTCTCTTTTGATTCCTCTGAGTCCTAAAGTGAAGGTCTTACTGCCCGTTGGACGCGAGAAAGTGAGATAGCATGAAATATTTGATTTACTTTATCGTTATTGCAGCATTTATAGATACCTTTTCCCAGCTCCCCATTATGAGCCCTTTTGCCAAATCCTTTGACTCTTCACCAGCCTTTGTGGGATTAATTGTTGGGATGTATTCCTTCTCGAATATGATAGGCAATATTTTGGCAGGCTATTGGATAGATAAAAGCGGAGCAAAGAAAGTTTTGGTCTCTGGCCTTTCCTTAACTGGCATTATTGTAGTACTGTATACATTTGCTGAGACACCTTTGCATTTAATTACAGTAAGATTTTTTCATGGGTTATTTGGCGGCTTTCTGGTACCTGCAGCTTTTACAGTCATTGCAGACCGCGGAAAATCAGACAAACAGGGTAAAAAAATGGCTGTATCGGGTGCAGCTGTTGGCTTTTCTGCCATAGTCGGGCCTGCTTTTGGCGCTGTGATTGCTTCCAATTACAGCATAAACTGGGTCTTTTTAATTATAGCGGCAACGATGATCAGCAGTGCAGTCCTGGCCTTTGTGTTTTTGCCGTCAGGGTATCAGAAAAAAGTAAAAGAAGAAAGCTCTCATTCTGAAAAAATGCTTCCATTATTAAAGAATCCTATGCTGGCAGCAAGTTATTTAGGAGCTTTTTCACTCATGTTTGCTCAAGGGACACTTGCCTACCTTCTTCCTCTTCAGGTAGAAGCTTTGCAATTTGATTCGATATACAGCGGGATTTTATTAAGCACTTTCGGAATCACCGCCATCCTTATTTTTCTGCTGCCTATTAATAATATTTTTGATGCCTATAAACACCACAATAGCATGCTTGCAGGAATGCTGATTATTGGGATGGCCCTCGTTCTGCTAAGTTCAGCTTCTTCCCTTGTATTCATGTTTTTATGCATGGTTCTTTACGGCACCGGGTTTGCACTTTTATTCCCTTCCATTAATGCCCTTATAGCCAGCCATACAACAGAAAAAACAAGAGGAAAGGCGTTTGGCCTCTTTTATGCCTTTTTTTCTTTGGGCGTTGTAGCCGGCTCCACCCTATTAGGTTTATTGGGAGTAACTTTCAATATAGGTTTTTTGATCGCCGCAGCACTTTTACTGTTAACGGTATGCGGCATGTTCATATACTTTAAAAAGCGGAGTTCCCAATTATTAAAGAGCCGGGAGTGACCGAAAATGAAAGAATTAGTTAGCAGCTGCTCTGTTTGCGGCAAAGATCTATACTGTCTTGATGGATTCTTCAACGGAGTCCATAATGAAAAAAATGAAACAATCTGTTTTGAATGTATTGAAGAACAGGCAGAATCCGCAGAGTAAGCATCTGCGGATTTTTTTTGTCCTAATGATTTTTTTTCATAGATTAGTAATGCCTTTTGTAATATGTTCTTCGAAATATGATATATGTCACTTAGTTGAAGAGCTGCCGATGTTAAACTTAAAGCAATTAATAACAATTCTCACTGGCAATTGATTTCTGTTATTAGAACTAAATTAAACCATCTGCCAATTAAAGGAGAGATCAGAATGGAAAACAAAGTTATTGAACTTGATGTAAGAGAGGATATAAAAAATAAATTGGAGCCGTTCCAAAAAATCATGTCGGCGATAGCTGAACTTGATATCGATGATGTTTTTATACTTCATGCCCCGTTTAAGCCCATCCCTCTTTTTGGAGTATTAAAGGCTAAAGACTTCGAATATAAAGCTGAAGAAATTGAAAAGAAGCATTGGAAAGTGACCTTTACTAAGAGAGGTGCTTCAAAATGAAACTGGATAACCGGGGGCTGGAGCCGCCGCAGCCGATGATGAGAACACTCGCGGCTCTTGAAGATTTGACAGAGGGAGAAACCTTATCAATTATAAATGACAGGCGGCCCATGTTTCTTTATGAACAACTGGACGAAATGGGCTGCAAATATGTAACTTCCGAACAGGAAGACGGAAGCTTTTTAATTGAAATCAAAAAATAAGCAGGTGATCTCGTTGCTGGCCAATACAAAAAATGAGACCAATATCAAACTTCCTTTTTCATTTATTCTTTTCAGCCTGCTCTGTTTAATAGGATCTATGGCGCTCATTCTTTTTCAAGGGGAATCCATAATTAACAGTCATTTTCGTATACCCGCCATTTGGTCAGCGGCTCATTTGTTTATATTGGGCTGGGGGCTGATGACTGCAATGGGAGCCATGTATCAGCTCGTACCGGTGGCCTTTCTTACACCTATATGGAATGAAAAGTTTGGCTTTTTCCAATTTACGGTTACTGCATTTGGAATCTTATATTTTGCCCATAGTTTATTTCATACTCCAGAGAGCGCGATGCTGCCTGGGCTGATTACTTTAAGTGGCATCTTAATGTTTTTACTGCAAATGTTCATGACTATAAGGCAGCAGGCGAAGCCTAATGTATTGACTCTTTTCGTGGGAACTGCACTGATTAGTCTGTTAACTGTTATTCTAATGGGAATCATCCTGGTCTACAGCATGAAAACAGGATTTATTTCTGATTATTATCAAGCAGTCTTTAAAAGCCATATACTGCTTGGAACAGCGGGCTGGTTTACACTCCTGATTTTTGGATTTTCCTATAAAATGGTTCCCATGTTTTCCTTGTCTCATGGCTATAGCATGAAGCCGACCAAATATGTCTTTACGGTTTATGCAGCAGGTCTGGCTGCCGCAGTTATCTCTTTTTTCACAGAGAAAAGTTCACTTCTTACCATTGCATTAATGATCCTTGCAGGCGGATTTGCATTCTTCACCTGGCACATGCTGCAAATCCTGCAGAAAAGAGTAAAGAAAAAGCTTGATTATTCATTTCGATTTGCTCTTCTCGCTATACTTGCAGGACTGGCCATCCACCTGGGGGCTTTCATATGCTCGTTAACCGGCAGACTTGAAAGTACCGTCGGGTATCTGGCATTTGCATATCTCATGCTTTGGGTAGCATTGAGCATTTGGGGTTATCTATTTAAAATTGTGCCATTCCTATGGTGGACTTGGAAATACAGCAAAGAAATCGGCAAAAAGAGTGTACCTTCGCTAAAGGATATGATAAATGACAAGGCAGCCATTCCGGTTCTTTCCGCTTTCATTCTCGGTATACTCAGTGTGACAGTCTCCATAGCATATAAACACCTTGTCCTGTTCCTATCCGGTCAGGTTTTAACGGCTGGCGCCAGCATTGTTTTCTGTTATTTGATTATTACTGTTTTAAAAAAATAGGAGGATATGAACTTGAATCCAAAAGAATTAGTTCTCAGCAATCTAAAAAGAGTAATGGATCCTGAGTTAAATATAAACGTGGTTGATTTGGGACTTATTTATGATATTGATTTTCCCGATGATGGCAAGACAGTAATTACCATGACCCTTACAACACCCGGATGCCCGCTCCATGACAGTATTGTCAGCGGAGTAAAGTATTGCATCGAAGATCTGAAGCAATTTTCTGCTGTCGAGGTTAATCTTGTCTGGGAGCCTGCCTGGACCCCTGCCCTTATGACACCTGAAGCTAATCAGCTTTTGAGAGGTTAACAATAAGGCAGCGCCCGCTTGGGGCACTGCCTTTGTTCAGCTTTTTATGGATGGCTCTGAAGGCAGAACCCTTATTATCGTTTCACGCACTTCCTGGTTTTCATTTTTATTCATCAGAATATGAACGGTGCCCTTGTCTTCATGTGTTCTAATTAATCGCCCAATTCCCTGTCTTAACCGCAGAATCATATATGGCAGATCAACCTCTCTGAAAGGATCAGATGAACCTTCCCTTTTGGCTGTAAAGACCGGATCATGAGGAGGAAATGGCAAGCCAAAAATAAGCACATTTTCCAGGGATCTTCCCGGTATATCTAGACCTTCCCACAAATGGACAGAGCAGAGGACTGAATGCTCATCATTTTGGAAATTTGACACGAGGGTACTTATTTCTGCATCCCCTTCAAAAAAGATCGGCATACTCAATTTTCCCGATGCAAAGGCTTTGAATTCTGCCAATTCAGAAGGGCTGTTAAATAATACTAAAGCCCTGCCTTCTGTCAGCTTAATTTGTTCCAGAATATATTCCATCTTCGCTAAACATGATTCCTCTGCAAATTCCGGCATGCGAATGACCATATTTTCTTCATAGTCGAACGGGGAATCTACAGTAAAAGATAAATAATCATCTACTCCAAGGCTCTTTGCCATATAATCAAAGGATTTATTTTCTGACAATGTTGCTGAAGAGAATACAAACGGCTTCTTTTGGGAAAATACTTCTTCCCGCATAATATCTTCCACCATTCTTGGCATGATGACCAGGGTTCTTTCACCATTATTTTCTTCAAACCAGGTAATTCCTTTTAAATCCTTTAGGAATAGTGAAAGTGAGTATGCGATTTGCTCAAGATATTCTTCGACAATTTTTAAGTCATATTCATTAATAACGTACATTTCGCTTTCAAACACCAGTTCTTCCTCAAGTGTATTGATTAAGCTCTGCAGTTTACTGCCTTCTCTCATTACATCGGCAGTTTTTTCAATCGTTTTCTTGTCAGAGCCTGCGTCACCTGAAGCGGACATGGAAAGTGTTATAAAGAAATGCTCATTCTGGTAAATAGCATCCTCAATTATATTTAACGTTTTTTCACGTACATCATTAGCCATGAGCCTTGTCAAAATGGATTCCAGTATCTGCTCAGTAAAACGATAAGTCAGGGCCTTTTGGGAGGCATATTCCAACAAATGGCCTTCATCAAAAACCACACAGGAGCTCTCTGGAAGCAAGGGCAGCTGCCCTTCACGTTTTCTTGATTCCTTGGTCCAGATATGTTCCATATAAAAATCATGCGAACAAATAATCAAGTCTTTTGCGCTCCGGTAATATTCCCGATGGAGAGTTTGACCGCAGCGGTGGCGCTTCTCACAAGTAAAACAATCCTGGATTGAATCCCACGCAACTTTCGTCCAATGCTCATCCGGCAAATCAGGATAATCTTTCCGGTCACCATATCTCTCAAACTTTTGCATGGAAGAGCCTGTTTGAACAAAATCAGGAAGATCATCAAAAATACGGTTATAATGATCATGAACATCATTCGCTACGAGCTTGTCCAGCTTATTTAAACATAGGTACTGATCACGTGATTTTGCCAGCCTGACATCAATATTCAACCCCAGTGCTTTTTCCAGCTTGGCAATATCTCCTTCCTTTTTCACCAGCTGCTCGATTAAAGTCTCATCCGCACAGGCGATAATAGCAGGTTTGTTTATGTACCTTGCATAACTGATTGCATATAAAAGATAAACAATCGTTTTCCCGGTCCCAACACCGGCCTCAGCAAATATAACACTCTTGTCTTTAAATGCCTTCTCCAGCTGAAAGGCCATAAATATTTGCTCATCCCGAATTTCAAATCCTGCTTCAGGCAATATATCGTAAAAAACATCTCCGATCCACTCACTAAGCTTTTCGTAAAAAGATTCGCTCTTGGATACGGCAAAAGGCATTCGGTTAGACATGCTACCCCTCCGTAATTAAAAAGTTAAAGCGCCTTTTTATCCAGACGCTTTGATTTCAGTTCTATCATTATTTCATATTTAGATTGTTAATAATCAAATGAACATCATATAATTTTATCTCAAATACTGCAAGTGTCAAGATTTATAAAAAATCGTATATTGATCTTTCACATAAAAAAACAGGGGTGCTATTTAAGGCAGCCCTGCTCAATATTGACGATCAGTTGACACGTGACATAGAAAATGACAATGCCTGCTGCAGTTCGTCCTGTGCATTTCTTAGACTCTCCAGTGCTTCTGCTGATGGATCACCATCTCCCTGTATTGCTTCAAGTGTTCCATTCAGCGCCTGGGAAATTTTATAAAAATCGATGCTGGAATGCTTCATTGCCACCCCTCCTTAGAAAAGCGCAAGCGCCTTGCCCGCCCCCGACAATCCCTCGAGGGGTAGGCGCTGGAGCTAGACAGCTCTCGAAATAGAATATAGATTCTTATGGTATGAAAAAAAGAATCAGATAGAGATATTCTATACAGTTTCAGAAGGAATTATGCTTTTGTTTTTTAATACTATTTATTTCTTGGCGGTCTTTTTCCCCAGTACTGGTAATAGTCAGTGCGAATAAAACCATTGAAGAGCTTGCGTTTCTTAGTTGCCTTTTTTCCAAAGTGAGTTTCAAATTCTTCGTCTGAGGTCAGGATATAAATGGACCATGTGTCAAGAGAAGCAAATGCACTCCCCATTTCAGCATACATTCGCTGTACCGCAGACTTCTCACCAAGTCTTTCCCCATATGGAGGATTTCCGACAATGACACCATATTCCTTAGCAGTCGTAAAATCGCGCACTTGCATTTGTTTGAAGTTTATTAAATCTCCCAATCCAGCTTCAAATGCATTTTCTTCAGCTATTTTCACCATCCTGTGATCAATGTCAGCACCTGCAATATCGAGAGGCTGATCATAATTCGCCAGGTCTTCAGCTTCATTCCTTGCATCTTCCCAGACTTTTTCAGGTATCCATGACCATCCTTCCGATATGAATTCACGATTAAAACCTGGTGCAATATTCTGGCCGATTAACGCTGCTTCTATCGGGATAGTGCCAGATCCGCAGAAAGGATCTGCAAATGGCTTATCCGGGTTCCAATTAGTCAGCATAACCAATGCAGCAGCAAGTGTTTCCTTCAGTGGCGCTTCCCCCTGCCCTGCACGATATCCCCGTTTATGCAGGCCGCTTCCGCTGGCATCGATGGTCAAAAGCGCTACATCTTTATGAAGAGCAACTTCTATTTTAAATAACGGCCCATTTTCTTCGAGCCAGCCTGACTTGTGATACTTCGTTCTCATTCGTTCCACTATTGCTTTCTTGACTATAGCCTGACAGTCAGAAACGGAAAAAAGCTTGGACTTCACAGATTTTCCTGATACAGGAAATTCGGCATTTTCAGGCATATACTTTTCCCAGGGCAGCGATTTTGTTTTCTCAAAAAGCTCATCAAAACTTGTTGCTTTAAATTCTCCAACTTTTATGCGAATCCTGTCTGCTGTTCTCAGCCATAAATTCGACCGTACAATTGCAGCTTCATCGCCTTTAAATGTTATTCTGCCATTTTCAACTTCACATTCATATCCGAGATCGCGCACCTCTTTGGCAGCGAGTGCCTCAAGCCCCATAGCCGTTGTGGCGATTAAATCATATTTAGACATATTTTCACCTTACCTAAATTCTTATTTCTATATATGTATACCCAAACTGAACTTGGTTATTAATACATAAAGTATATCTGTTTACATACATAGCCGCAACGTATGCCTGTTTGGCCCCATTATTTTAGCCAGCATGGCAGAAAAGTAAAAAGCTCTCCCAAAAAGGAGAGCTTGAATTTATAACACTCATACTGTCTCACTAATAACGTTCTGTAAGCCATGTTTTGTACCGTAGTACTGCAAGCGACATATGTCTCGTACTCAGGTGGCAATCATCTATCTACAGGCATCTGCCTGTCCTTCCCGTTGTTCATTTCCTCAGGGAAAGTGCCCCTACCATCATTTGGGTTTCTCGCTCGCGGGGTTTACCTCGTTCCACCCCTTTCATTTCTGAAAAGGCTACGTCACTGTGGCACTTTCAAGGTATTCATGCCATATCCCGAAGGACTTAGGCATTTTCCCTGCCGTCAGCCAGAGCTAGCTCCGACTGCCCTAGCTTATGAATTCGCTAGGCACGAACACTACAGGCATCTCAGCCTGTGCGAGCATGGACTTTCCTCTACAATATAAAGTATATTGCAGCGATTACCCGAACGCTATTAATGATCACAATGAATATTATATGTAATCTGTGATGGAATAGCAATGGTTTTAAACAGGAAAAACTGACAATTCCTGTCAATCGTACAATTTACTGCCAAAAACGTGTTTTTCCAGATTTGATAATCTTTTTAGAATATCAAAATTGGTTGTACCTGCAGTTTGTGCTGCCGGTCTGCGTGAAGCTTCATCAACCTGTTTTTTCAATCTCATATTTTCCTGCTGAAGATCTTCAATTTCCTGATGGAATGCTTCATAATCTTTAATGACCAAATCTAAGAACTTATCAACATCTTCAGGCTTATAGCCTCTCATGGCTGTCTTAAACTCTTTTTCCAAAATATCTTTTGCAGTTAATTTAATTTTATCGGATAGCATGACACTCACCTCAGTATATCGCCAATCATAATTAATACTATTTTTCCAGAGATATGTACATTTGTCAATTTATCTGAGCATTATTCAAATATGTCTCTCTGAGAGAATTGTTCTTCTTCTACAATCAATTGTAAATCATAAAAGGTGATTAGTCTAATGTCATATTCATTTTCTTCCTGATATTTTTTTGCGGTTTCATACAAATATTTAGGGCTGCCCTCTTTTTCCAAATCATAAAATAGAAGCAGCACATCACTTTTGCTGACAAAAAAGTGATTTTTTAATCTGAATTGCTGAGGGTTTTCATAAGGTTTTTTTGTTACTGAATCAATAAAATCAGCCTGAAGCAGTATAGATTCATACCATTCTTTGTTCGCATCCTTCCAGGACGCTTCCTGCTCCAAGAAAGGAGTAATGACTGCAAGCTTCAGGTCTTCGTAACCTTCCAGCTTAAGATCAGATACAACTTCAGCTGCCCAAAGCTCGGCACCCAGCTGCCCGCTGATGATAACCCACTCGAGCCCATCATCCATCAGCGAAAGCAGGCTTTTTCTTATGGCGCTTTTTATATAGCCGACTGCCGGGTCATCATTTTTAAATATCCCTACTTCAAAAGGCTTGTACCCCGAAATAACTGCTACTTTTGCCAATTGCAAAAACTCCTTAAAGAAATCTGCCTGGGACTTATTTTAGTACCATTGATATTTATATAAATAAAACAAGGGCATAAAGCCCTTGTTTATTATCTGCCGGAAAAACTCGGCCCTTGTTTTGGACCCATACCGGTTGATGCTCCTGCTACGCCAGTACCTGGTCCGCCATACCCAGGACCCATTCCCATGCCTGGGCCCATTCCCATACCTGGACCCATTCCTGGGCTATATGCACCTGCCACGCCTGGTCTTGGTCCCATATTAACATTCGATTGTGTCACCTGGTTCACGTTAGACTGCGATTGCGGGAAAGAATGCTGATTCTCATAGTTAATGTGGTTTACATGAGTATGATGTGTAGGATGTATGTGTGGAACCACAATGTTCTGGAACGAATGAGTTACACAGCATTTTGTCGGATGAACAACAGCAGGCATCACCTGCGAAGGTCTTGGTCTGCAATACATATAAAGATCCCCTTTCGAAATTGTTTTTACATTAACAACCTATGTGAGAAAGAGTAATCTTGTACTAATGAAAATACCTATTTTTTAGGTACTAGCCCTAGAGCATACTGTAGAAACTGTCTTTTAAATTGGAGAAAACGATTGCTGTAGTGAAAATTACAAGGAAGAATAAAAATAAGATTGCTTTATACATTTTACCAGCCCCACTATATAAAATTCCTAAAAAAGTACCACACAAGTTATAATTTTACCTGTTAGGAGAAGTACATACAACTAGGAAATAGTGGATTTTTTTGTCTGGTATATTAAAATTATGTTACAGGGAAATTTAAGTTCGATTAAACTTTCGTTCAAGCCGTACAATCCGCCGATGTAATTCTTCCTGTTTAATTTTTAGCTTTTCTGTTTCGCCACCTGAGATTTCTTTCATCATGTTAAAAGCTTTTTTTGCGTACATAATAGCCTGGTCTATATCCTTTAAGCGATGCTCATAGATCTTGGCCAGTTCAATGCATGATATTACCTTCATATTCATCAAGCCTTTTTCAGCAATATCCTTCCATAATTTTGCCGCCTCATCCCAGTTTTTATGTTTCTTATGCTCAAAAGCCAGTGCAAACCTGGCATTCAAAGCTTCAGAAGACTCTCCTCCGGATATTTTATTAAAGGCTGTCTTCGCCTGTGAAGATTCACCCAGTGTTGAAAGCCATCTTCCTACTTCATAGACCTCACGAGGAGTCTGTTTTTCATCCAGCTGCATTATTTGGAAAGAAAGATGTGTATACAGACTGATCAAGGATAAAATATCTATTTCATTATGTTTTATGATTCCCAGCATTCCTTCAGGATTTTTTCTTTCCACAAAATCAAAATAGATCATCGGTGCCAGAAAACCCGGAATATCATCCTTTCTTTCAATCCCCAAAACATCCTTTTCTACTGCACCAAGTTTTATCCTCTCGAGTTTGTGCTTCCACATTCTTCTTGCTGCATGATACAAATCAAAATGGCCAAATGGAGGAAGTTTTGGTACATGCTCCCTAAGAAGGGTATGCCTTGTTTTTACCTGCGGCCAGTCGAAAGCCTTCCCGTTGTATGTCACCATTGTTGAATAATCAATGCTTTCAAGAAAGCTCTTATACAATGGAATCTCGGCTCCAGGTTGAGGAAGGATATGCTGCTTCAGCTTTATTTTACTCCCGTGCAGACTGGCTTGGCCAAGCAGGAATATAGTATTGCCAGTACCTCCGCCCAGACCTGTTGTCTCTGTATCAAAAAAGAAAAGATTCTCCGGCCCATGACCGGCAGCAGACAGGGGATGCCTGATGTCTGAAGAATTCCAGGCCTCCACCGCCGCTGTAAACTGTCCAAAAGAATAGATTCCATGCATTTGATCAAGGCTATACTCCTTTTCCCTTACTAGGCAATAGGAGTCCTCAAAATAATATGGATAGACATTTTCGGATTCCCATACTTCTTTGAATGGCACATCGATATTATTCTTTGACAACTTTATGGGAGATGACTGTTTATCCTCTGTGCCGAGATGGCCTTTTAACCTGTTCAGTTTGTTTTTAATGGACAATGCTATCACCCGCATCATTAACACCATTTTTAAAAGAGCTAAGTATCTTCAGTACGTCTTTTTTTGCCGTTTCTAATGAAGTATCTGTTCCGGTGCAGGAAGGACAGCCCTGGTCACATGAACATCTGCTTACCATTTCCATCGTTTCGTGCATGATATGTTCTATTCCCCCAAAAATTTTCTCGCTTAACCCTACACCGCCGGGGTACCTGTCATAGAAAAAGATTGTCGGCTTTTCATTATGGGATGCTTTTACCTGGGGGACAACATGAACATCCTGAGGATCACACATAACAAATAGCGGCACTATATGCTTCAGGGCATGCGCTGTTCCGATGAGTCCCTGCTCAAGCCGATCTTCCTTATAATTTAAGGATTCCTTGTTAAACGAAAGCCAGGTTGAGCTTGTATGAAGTTCTTCTTCCGGAAGTGTTATTGGACCAGATCCGATATTTTCATGTGTTTCAAACTTAATTTTCTTAAAGATCGTAGCCATTGCCACTACACTTACATCCCCAAACCCTACTTCTCCAATGGTGGATGTTCTGAGTTTATCCTGTTCCAGCACCTTTAGCTCAACTGCCAGGTTAGCATCTGTAAAATAGTCTACATCCACTTCGCGGACAAAGGCTTTTTTCTCTTCCCAATCAAGCATTTCCACCTGAAACTGGGTCCCCTGGTGGAGATAAATTGCTTCTTCATGCAGAAGAGTCATAGCGGAAAAGCGGTCCATTTCCCCAATAACTTTCACATTCGCGATATCTGATTGATCGATTATAACGACATTTTCCTGTGATGCTGAACGGAGGCTGATGTTATGGGCAGGAAATGAGTCTTTCATCCAATAGAATTTATCTCCGTTTTGATGCAGTATCCTTTCTTCTGCCAGGTATTCCAATACCTCTTCAGTTTCAAAGGTGCCAAAACGTTCCCCGGCATTAAAAGGAAGCTCATAGGCTGCACACTTGATATGATCCACCAGAATAATAAGGTTATCTGGATTAATTCTGGCTGTTTCAGGACTTTTATTAAAAAAGTATTCAGGGTTTTGAATAACATATTGGTCGAGTGGACTGGAACTTGCCACCATGATGACAAGTGATTCACCATGCCTTCTGCCTGCACGTCCAGCCTGCTGCCATGAGCTGGCAATTGTACCGGGGTATCCAGTCATGATACAAACCTGCAGCTGTCCGATGTCCACTCCGAGCTCAAGGGCATTTGTGCTGACAACTCCATAAATCTCCCCTGAACGAAGTCCTTTTTCTATTTCCCGCCTCTGGGTTGGCAGATACCCCCCTCGATAACCCCGAATAGCTTTAGATCCCAATTTATGCTTTACAAGCTCCTGGAGGTAGGTCAGAAGAATCTCGACTCTGACTCTGCTTCTTGCAAACACAATGGTCTGGATTTTGTTTTTCAGAAGTTCACCTGCTAGCTTTCTCGCTTCCAGAGTAGCGCTTCTTCTAATATTAAGCGGTTTATTGACAATAGGAGGATTGTAAAATACAAAATGCTTTTTCCCGCTCGGGGCTCCATTATTATCTACGAGTTTCATCGGCTTTTCTGTAAGCTTTTCTGCGAGTTCCAATGGATTTGCAATTGTTGCAGAAGTACAGATAAAAATGGGGTCACTCCCGTAAAAGCGGCAAATACGTCTAAGGCGGCGTATGACATTGGCTACATGGCTTCCAAATACTCCTCTGTAAATATGAAGTTCATCTATGACCACATACTTCAAATTTTCAAACAAAGACACCCATTTTGTATGATGGGGCAATATCGCAGAATGAAGCATATCCGGGTTTGTTATAACCACATGCCCAGCCCTGCGTACCTTTTGCCGAATGTTTGCTGGTGTATCCCCGTCGTATGTATAGGAATTGATATCCAATCCAGACTCCTGGATGATTTCATTGATTTCGCTTTTTTGGTCCTGTGCCAGGGCTTTTGTCGGAAACATATAAAGCGCCCTAGCATCTGGATCATTGACAATCGTCTGCAGGACTGGAAGGTTGTAGCAAAGCGTTTTTCCTGAGGCTGTTGGAGTAACTGCTACAAAACTGTCCCCATTAATGGCTGTACGATAAGATGTTTTTTGATGTGTATAGAGCCTTGTAATGCCCCTTTTTTGCAATGCCTCTATTAATGAGGGATGAATATCTTCCGGAAGGCAGGCAGTCTTAGCCTCTTTTTCTTCTATTGTATGCCAATGGACAATATTATCTTTATATTGCTGTTCAGATATAAGTTCTTTCATGATTTCAGGCAGATTTTTACGTACTTTCATCTATTTCACCTCATACCACTATTCTAGCGAATAAACGTTCGTTCTAACAGAGCAAACTCTTAAATTCCATTAACTTTTTATGGAAATATTCTATTAAACTTTAAAATCTTCGTCCGCAATTCCTCTTAATCAGATTTCATGGAAAAAATTGACTGAAAGTTCCAAATATAGGACAATATTATGTATATTTTTCATTTATTTAAAAGAGGTGAAGCCATGCTGCACAGCATTTTAAAATCAGCAGCGGTGTTTTTGTTAATACTGATTGGATTTATCCTGATTCTTCTTCTTCCCCGGGAACAAGAGGTAACTGTTTTTTCGGCGTTTCATGTTGAAGCGGATTATCCCTTTAGCTTGGAAATATATAAAAAGAGAATACAAGATTTTACTGATTATATAGTAACTGAAAAAGGTTTGGGTGATGCAAGGAGCGGACGGCCAGTCAGTGAGGAATCAGCGATATTTGTTATGCGCAGCATTAAGATTATATTGCCGGCTTTTATGGCCAGCATGCTCATTGGCACACTGATGGGTGCACTCCAATTTTACAGGAGAAAAAAATTCACCGGGAAGCTGCAGAACTTTCTTTCATGGCTGTTTTCTTCCGTACCCGATTTTTTTCTTTTTATTGCCATTCAATATCTTTTGATTCTGATGATGCAGCATGGGCTGCCCCACTTTAAGCTTTACGGGCATGAAAATTGGTATAGCTTTTTACTGCCTCTCATTTCTTTATCCGTGTTTCCATTTCTTCATATGTCCCGTTTCACGTCGGCTGCACTTGAAAATGAAATGGGGGAAGAATATGTGCGCACAACCTATGCGAAAGGTCTGGGCGACTTTAAAGCACTCCTGCATATGCTCTGGAATTGCTGGTCCCCCATTTTGAACCAGGCGCAGCTGGTGATGCTCTATATCCTATCCAGCCTGCCAATCATTGAAAAGCTGGCTGGCTATAATGGGGCAGGCAAGGAGCTGCTATTCAGCATATCTTCTAATGATGAAATAAAGGCACTGTCCCTAATGCTCCCTTTCCTCTTTATCATGTTTATAACTATTGTCCTTTCACAGATAGTAAAATTCTGGCTCGTGCCAAAAGGAAGGTTGTGATGGAGTATGCGCTTTTCAATATGGTTTAAGAAACATGCCTTATTTTGTATAGGAACTGTTTTGCTGCTGATATTATTGGCAATCACGTTTGCCGGACCATATCTTCCTTTTGTAGACCGCGAGTTAACAAAGATTACATACATCCTTAATGAGGATAAAAAGCCAGTTATACCCCCATATCCGCCATCTGAGGATTACCTCTTCGGCACTGACAAAAGCGGAAGAGATTTGCTCAGCCTGGTCATATTGGGAGCAAAAGAAACAATTTTGCTGGTTGCCTGTATAACTGTCCTGCGATATGCACTGGCCATTCCGCTCTCCTTTCTTGCTCACAAAAAGTGGATGGGTACACACCTCCTCCTTAAATGGCTTAATGGACTGCTGTCATATATTCCAACAATCATCATTGTCATGCTTCTTGCCATGCTTCCGCCATTTTTGTTAACTGAACACCGGCCTCTATTCCTGCTTCTAATTATAGGTATGGCAGAAATGCCCCGTGCTGCAGAAATGATAAAGCTGGAATTTGATCAGATATCTTCCAAGGAATATATATATGGAGGAATTGCTGCTGGGGCTTCACCTTACAGGCTTTTCAGAACATACTATCT
This sequence comes from Bacillus sp. NTK034, assembly GCF_017303275.1. Lineage (GTDB taxonomy): Bacteria > Bacillota > Bacilli > Bacillales > Cytobacillaceae > Cytobacillus. The sequence goes on from NZ_JAFKOJ010000002.1 coordinate 169,298, forward strand.
GCCTTTTCTTTTTAGTAAGCTTCTTGTATATATGGTTACAGACCTTGGAAAAGTCATGTTTTTGCTTGGTCAATTAGGGTTTGTCGGCATTTTTATTTCCCAGGATTTAGTCCAATCTATGGGAGGAGATTGGCAATTGATCAATAATTCGATTTCTTGGCCTATGATGCTGATGAAGGCCTTTGAGGATATAAGAGGCCCGATTTGGATTCCTTTCTTCCCAGCTTTTGCAATGACCTGCGCCATCTTAACTTTTAATATATTCGCTCAGGGATTAAAATCATTTTTCACCAATAAAGTCCGATATATTTAGGTGTTCCAGCCGGCCTATCCATTTAAGGGCCTGATTTTATATAATAAGCTTTTCTTAATATAAAGTTTATGAATGTTTTTTGTTACAATAAGCTTAATAGGACAGACGCAAGAGGTGGATTATGAGAGCAGAAGAAATTAAGGGAGTTCTTTCCCAGTTCTCTCTTTTTAAAGAACTGAACAATGAAGAGCTGGATAAAGTGGTAGAGATATCAATTTCTCGGGAATGGAAAAAAGGAAGTCACGTTTTTCTTCAGGATGACCCGCTTGACAATGTTTATTTTATTAACTGCGGCAGAGTTAAGATTTATAGAAGTGACATTAATGGAAAAGAGCAGATTGTTGCCATCTTAACAAAAGGCGAGATGTTCCCTCATGTAGGATTTTTCAGAAAAGGCGGGTATCCGGCTTTTTCGGAGGTGCTGGAAAATGCTCAGCTCGTCGTTGTGCCAATTTCGCAATTCGAAAAGGTACTAATTGAGAACCCTGAGCTGTGCATAAAGGTGTTTAAAGTTCTGGGCGAGAAGATTGTCGATCTGCAGGAGAGGCTGGAAGCGCAAATTTTAAACAATACTTATGAACAAATCATCAAATTGCTTGTCCGTCTTGCCAAAATGCATGGGCAAAAGCGTGAAGACGGCAGCTTTATTTTAAAAGGAGACTTCACCAATAAAGACCTTGCCAATATGATTGGCACTACAAGGGAAACGGTCAGCAGGACTTTAACAAAAATGAAAAAAGAAATGTTAATTGAAACAGATCAGGATGGACATTTAATCATAGATCCTGATCAGCTCTTAGAGACAATCTTTTAAAAACCGCACTATGCGGTTTTTTTCTTTTACCTTAATGCCGGCAGGAACATCCACCCAATGGGCAGCATAGGATATGTTGAAAAATCCTGTTTGAGAGGGGATGGATGTATATATGGAGGATCCAAAGAAAAAAGACCGAAATGAGCCATTTGGTGACTTAATGAAATCGATGAATCAGCTTTTTCATGAAAAACCCGTTAGAGGATTTCTGCAGACTATGGATGATTTCTTTAAGAATCCCTTCCCAACTTCTTCTTCCTTCCATGTCGATGTTGCGGAAACCGAAAAAGAACATATCATTAGTGCAGAACTTCCAGGAATAAATAAAGAGCAAATACAAATTGACATCCTGGACAATTATATAACCATTTCTGTCAAGTCCACTGAGATGATAACAGAAGAGGATGAGAAAAATAAAGTTTTCCGAAGACAGCAAAGCATGCAGCGTTCCAGCCGGACCGTTCCCCTTCCCCAGCCAGTTAATGAAAAGAAAGTAAAGGCAGTTTACCAAAATGGCCTTCTGCAAATCACAGTGCCAAAGCAGCAGGGAAAAAGAATCGTGATCGATGAAAGCTGATCCTGCCTGCAAGCCATGTAAAATTGATTCACTAATAAGGTCGGGTTAAACAAAAACAAGCAGAATCAATGCCTGCTTGTTTTTGTTTGAATGAACTGAATCAAAGGTGCTAATTAGCTGTTTAGTTTAGATGTATCAATCCAATTATTGAAATACCCGGTCGGAACACTGAAGTAATCTTTTGTGAAGGATATAAACTCCTTCGTATCGACCTCTTTATAACGGAAATTTTGATAATAATCGGACAAGAACTGCATCCCCACTGCTTTAGGGGATTCCCCTTTTAAGGGATACTTTTCCTGAATCATTTGTAAAATCTCCAGAGCAGGCTGCCCGTAGATATAGCCTGTATGCTTTACCTCATTAACCGGCACATTTGAATATTGCCTGCCAAAGCCAGCTTCTTCAATGGCCTCCATTCGATAATGGGAAATGCCAAATGCCTGTCGTTCAGCCTGATTTTGACCTGCATAGAAGTACATAGAGGTGGCAAATTCAGTAATTCCTTCATCAATCCATGCATTATTGTATGGGTCATTGGCCACTACGCCATAAAAATACTGATGAGCAATCTCATGGACAATAGAAATATCATAAAACCTCTTATCATCAATATATGGGTTAATAGTTACAATACCGGGATATTCCATAAATTGTCCATCATCCAATACGATGTCAAGCTGTTTATGCGGGTAGTCTCCTATATTATCCTGATAGAATGTTAATGCATTTTTTGCCAGAGTCAATGAAGCTTCATGATCTTTATCATGATTGCTTCTTGAAAATAATCTGACCTTCACACCGTCTTTCGCTTCCGTTTCATAAACTTCCATATCCTTCATGACAGCAATGAAGAAGTCTCTGACATTTTTGGCTTTAATATTCCCTTCATTTTTCCCTTCTGCCGGATCTTTGTCTGCTGTAGAAGCCAGAGAATACCCTTTTGGAAGTTTATAGGAAACGTTGAAATCAGAGAAGCCTGTATGAAATGTTTCCAGCCCTTCCATATAAGGCTCTTTATTCCATTTGCCTTTTTGATATACTGCAGCCATAGGGTACCATTGAGCAAGATAATAGTTTGTGTCTACTTTTGAAAAGCGGCTGCCTTTGTCAGGGACTGTAAATGCATATTCAATCTTTACATTATGTCTGCTTTTATCTTTCATTTCAGGTTTTAACTTTATGGTTAACGTATCACCCTTTAACTTAAAAGACGCTTTTTGCCCATTCACTGTCACCTTCCTGATATCTGCCTCAGACGTTCCTTCAACAGAATCAAATGTATGACCCTCTGTAAAAACATTTGGAATAAAATAAAATACAAGCTCTTTCCATTCTTTATTTGATTGGTTTTTCATTTGGATAGTAGCATCGGCAGTGAAATAGCCTTCGCCATTCATTTTCAGATCAATGTTGTAATCCGCGTGGCTTCCGCTTCTAACGCCAATATTGGCGTCTTTTGCTGCAGTTACATAGATTCCAGCACCAGCAAAAGCAATGACTAATGCAGAAAAGGCTGCTTTAGGGGCAGAAAAAGACCAAAATTTCTTTTTTCGGCCATATTGTTTTCTGGAAGGCTGAATTAACGGTTCATGCCCTGTCCTAATCCATGGTGTACGCTGGTAATTTGACTGAAATCGATTCTTCAATCCATTTGCCAGGAGACTGAAGGATACTGTTGTATATAAAAGGACCGCAAGCGGCGCAACTAATATATGAGTGTTTCCATAGATGTTCAATCTTGCCTGCCCAACAAGCCCTGACAGCTCTTTTGTAGCTGATAGGTATATGATGGGGTCAAATCTCATAATGGTTCCGCCGACAAAAATATTCAAAAGCGCCAGCTGTCCCATAAGAGCAATCACATACACAATTTCAAGTATAAACATAACAAGGAACGTTTCCTTTAACTGAGGGAATATATGCTTCCAAATCAAACGGTGTTTTCCAGCTCCCAGTGCTTTGGCCGCTTCAATATAAACGGATTTAGATAATTCAGCGGTTTTAAGCCTTACAGATGACACTATGCTGGGAATGCTTATGATTGACGCAATAACTATAAAGTAGACTATTAATACATTTTGCTTAAGGCTGCTGTTGAAGCTTATTGGCGCCAGGAAAAAATACAGGATCAGAAACAGCGGAACATAGCTCCATGCATTTTCAAAAGCAATCAGCCAGCCTGGTGTCCTTTTCAAGCTGCCAGCATACAAACCGATGATGGTTCCGAAAGCCATTTTAATGATCGTAACAGCAGCTGCAATAAAGACAGTGTATCTTAATCCATATAAAATCATGGACAAAAGATCGTAGCCCCATTTGTCAGTCCCCAGAGGATAGGAGGATGATTCAAAGGGCTCCAATGGCGGAGCCAAAACCTTCCCGTCTGTATATTGTGTTTCCAATGCCGAAGTCAATGAATGCGGTGCAAGAATAGGCCCAAATATGCTGAAAAATAACAGGACTGCAACCATAAGAATTCCGATAATCAAGGAGTAATTTATTTTTAGCATCTTATTCATAGATAAAACCCCGTTTAAACAGATAGAATATGAGTCTGTTAGAAATATAGACAATTAGAGAAATTAAAAGCATGGCAAACAAGCCAATTGCGATCGGCTGGACCTCATTGCTCTGAAAAATAAATTTCGTTATGCCGGAGACATTCATAATATGTTCAATAATGAAGAGATTGCCAATGGCCAGGGAAATCACCTTGATTAGCTCAGATTTAATAAATGGCTCCAAATTTTTAAATACATGCTGAAAATTTATGTAATTCAAGCTCATTCCTTTAGCAACTGCAGTCTTAATATAGTCCTCCCCGCTTGTTTGATAATATTTTACCGAAACAAGCTTAAATAGATATAGAGTTGGAGCTAAGCTTGCGAGCACTGTTGGAAACCAGATGTTAAGGGCTCCTCCATCCGGCCTGAGTGAAATCACTCTGATCCCCGTCATTTTATAAATTTTAACGGCAAGAATCATAGACATTACAATGATTATAAAGTCGGGTATGGACGCAAGGATATTCAAGAAAGCCCCAAAAAGCTTAGTAAGCCTGAAACGGCTGATAAAAACTCCGAAAATAAGACTTATAACTAAGGAAGCATTCACAGCTATCAATACAATTAACAGACTTGTAGTAAAGTTATCAGCAATATCCCCGGCTATAGGACGAGTTTGCCGGCCGAGCTGATAGGTACCCAGGCTGCCCCCGCTTACTTCTTTAATAAAATCACCATAAATCTGAGGTAAACTTTCAAAGCTCCAATCAAGACTCCCGCTTAATGGATCAACAGAAATAATTTTTGGCATTGCCGCAAGAAGCAAAATCAATATAAATATGATAAATATTTGCTGAAGCGCACGAACCATACAAATCCCCCTTTAATGACCATGAGCCATTTTTCTATTTTTCACTTTTATCTAAATTTTGTCAATCATACAATTACATTTTCCTGGTTAATAATTCCTGTTTTTTGGGAGTTGCAAATAATAGACCAGCTATTTTATTTTCAAATATATTTAATTTTTTTTCAAGTCTGATTTTTATATATAATTCCATGCCACTATAATAATAGACAAAAAAAAAGGCCATTTCGGCCATGATCAGTTAAGCTTTAAATATTCCGCCAATTCCTTTTACCATTGATGACACTTGCGTTACAGCTGACATCATCTGACCTGCGGTGTCCACCATTTTATTGAGATCAAGCGAACCATCCTGGGCTTTAAAGGAATTCATAATGCTTTGCACTCCGGATGGCTGTTTAGGAATGAATGATTGTTTAGGATACGGATTCATATACGGCATCTGCTGCGCAGCGGACTTGCTTGCCTGAGTTCCGTAATAATCTTCAGATTCTAATGGGTTTTGAAAAACACCAGCATTTTTCGAACCGGTCTTTGCGTAGTATCCTTGGTCATAGTTATGCTGCGGATAGGGATTTGGTGAATAATTTTGCTGCTGCAATCCTGCCATCTGAGGCGGCTGATGATACTCCATATTATAAGGCAAATAATAAGGGCTATACTGTCCAGCAGAATTATAATAATTCTGCATTGGCTGCTGCCTCATATAAAATTGGCCATTCGCCCCCATATAAAATGGATCCATGTATATACTTTGATTTAAATGGCCGTATGGCTGAAGATGGCTCGCTCTATTCATTACTCGGCCAAACATGGGCAAACATCCTCCCCATTCAAAAAATATAAGTATATTAGCAATAATTCCAGGCAAAAGCCTTCTAATTATCACCAATATAATATATGAAAGATTTGCCCAGAATGTGAAAGGATCATTAAGATTAATAATGGAAGCGGTTTCCGTTTTTGTCTAACTATGAAGAATGGTGTCGGAAGTTTGATTTTTTTAAAAACGATGAAAAATAAATTTTCATGATAGGATATAAAAAACAAAACAGTTTCTTGTCCCCTTTTTCATTTACCGGGCTGCGGGGAAGGAATTTCTCCGCGAATCAATATTCAGAGGAGGCAATATCATGAATGTTCACGAACTAAAAATGAAGTTTCATCAGCTGCGGGAGTATACTCCTGAAAATGTTAATGAATTATTGGATTTTGCTAAAAAGGCCTATATCCATAATGAAATTTCCAGTACAGATTATCGAAATCTCGTTCGTGAGCTTGAAGCTCAAGGAGCGGCCGTTCCGGAAAGCTACAAAGATAACACCCTCCAGGATTCAGTAAATGCATAAGAAATTAAAAAAAAGGGATCCTATTTCAGGTTCCCTTTTTTTCTTCACCTGCTAATTTTATCAATTGCTTTAGGACATACACGGCGGAATTAACATAATTAATGAACCTGGTTTTGCTTGTTTCAGGGAAAAATGCCTGAATGGAAACCATTTCAATATGTTCAGCAGCAGATTCAATCTGCTGAGGATAAAGATTTCGGGGGTTATGAATGCCAATCCACTTCAGGGCTTCATCTTTCCATCTATCATTTATGGATTTAACATCATCAGCAAAAGGTTTGACTTCATTATAAAAATCACCCTTTTCACCTGATTCCTTAACTTTTTTAAACCTGCTGTCTGAGATTTCCACATATTCAAGCAGCTGTTCTGTCATTTGCAGCAGTACTTTTTCACGATTCATTCAGCTTCATCTCCAAAAATAAAAGTAGCTAGTCAACATTAGCTACTGAAGGATACTGCTATTCTATGCCAATTAGAAGCCAAGTTCAAGCTTCATTCCTGCTGACCTTTTTGCGTCTTCTATATTGTCTGCCTCAGACTTGATTACTGTCATATCCACTTCAATCGCTTCCAGCCTGCTTTCGCAAACCTCCAGTTTTTCTGTCTGTTCATAATACCAATCCTGACGAAGTCCCGACAAATTAGACTCCAGTACATTTTCAAGCTCTTCCAGCTGATCATATATTTCTGTAAGCATGGCCAGCAATTCATCTTTTTCTACCATTTTTCCCTGCATACAAAAAACCTCCCGATTTCTATTTCTCCTTGCTTCCTGCAATAAAATACGACGAAGGATACAGTGAAAATTTTGCTGTGTGCCTACATAATTCTATTTCGCTCGTAGGTTTCCTCCATGCATGACAAAACTAGAAGTGATTCGTCAAAGAAAGTACTAATTTGCAATTCAGCAACATGGTTTCGACAGCCCCCGGAAGAATGAAAATAGCGTCATTGAACAAACTAATTAACGGAGGTGTAATGTAATGGAAAAAAAAGAAAAACAAAATAAAGCACAGCCAAAAAAGCTGGAAGAAACAAAAACAGGCTATGGCAATAAGAAGCTTGAAGGCCCTGACCGCCCTTCAACTTAAAAGAACAAAGGCGGAAGCGCCTTGATCAGCCCCCGACAGGCATAAGACGAATTACGCAGGAAATCCTGATTTCTGGAGTGATTTGGCTTATGACCCGAGGGGCTAGGCGCTGGAGCTGGATGCAGATATTTTTTCATCAAAGTTATTACATTGTTATACTTTATAAATTCATATAAAAGCAAGGGCTTCCTTGCTTTTTTTCACTGTTCCGCTAACAAAGCAAGCGAATTAATTTTCCCAGCTTCGCAGCAGTATGAAGCTGTTTCTGCTTATGCAAATACCATTTTGTAATATGGACAGGGTGTTTTAGGACAACTGATTCTGATGACCATTTACTCTTAATGCGATTTTTTACAGACCAATCATTAAATTGATGAATGTGATGTGTGATTATTGGGTATGTACAGCGTAAGAAAGGGGTGGTTCTCCGTTGTCTTCCCTTAAAGTATTTCTCATAATCATGCCTTGAACCAGTATGAATTGTGCCTGAAGCAAATTCATACACGTCCCCATAATAGCTGGTGTCAAATAAGATTTCAGCCAGCCGTTTTCCAAGATCAATTCTTTTGGACACCGATCGGAAACCATTTACACTTGCCCCGTATAATTCCCCTTTACACGTAGGGAAGATTACAGAACTAAAATGAAGATAGTCCTGAAAGGAAAAAAGCAATGTATGAAAAACTTTATTCTTATAAATTTCATGTTCCATTACTGGTTCTTGGATAACATTTTGTTCATTGATAATCAGTGAGATCATTAACCTCTTTTTATTTCTATTTTTCCAGAAAGAAAGCCACTCCTGTTCCATAAATGCCGATACATGAAAAATTTTTAATAAATGAAACATTGGTCTATTTATTTTCGTCGAATAATGATAGAGGAGCAATTGTGGAAATGCATCCTGAAAAATCAGCCAATTGGCCCTTTCATATGTAATATAAAGCATATCCCTCAATTTCTTTCCTATCAATTTAGGAAAACAGCTTCCTTCAAGATCACACATATTCCAGCCGGCATTTCGAGACACCATGGAAGCAAGAAACGCCCAGCGAATCTCAGGATGCTTTTTATAAAACCGGAAATAGGCTTCCGTTCTTGAAATATTGTCCAGGTTATATTTTGCTGTCATCTTCATAATATGATCCATAATTGCCTGTTCCTTTTTCTCATGGCTGTCCAAGAATTTCCCAGGAAGGAACATCTCATTTCACCTCAGAAACTGATTGGTCTATCTTTAGCCAGCAGGCAGACATGCCAAATGACTCTGTAACACGATTAAAACCGGAAATAATGCTCAAATGGAGTTTCCTATATACTTTGTTATTTAGAACTTTTTATTCAGCCAAATCAAGCTTACTTTTGTTATTATAGGGAGGAGTTTAAAACGAGGTGAATGCATGAATTTCCATTATCCTAATGGCAGAAGATATACCCCACCTGCTAATAGCGCCAAAAAATTAACACCAGAGAAGAAATGGACCTACAGCAATCGTGGAATGACATTGGAGGAAGATATAAATGAAACCAATGAATTCTATTTGGAACAGGGAATAGCCACTATTCATAAAAAGCCTACTCCTGTTCAAATCGTCCAGGTCGATTATCCAAAGAGAAGTGCGGCCGTTATTAAAGAAGCATATTTCAAACAAGCTTCAACAACCGATTATAATGGTGTGTATAAAGGGAGATATATTGATTTTGAAGCAAAAGAAACTCAGAACACGACCTCCTTCCCTTTAAAGAATTTTCATGAACACCAGGTGAAGCACATGGAGAAGGTACTAGCCCAGCAAGGGATTTGTTTTGTTCTTCTCCGCTTCTCTGCTACCGAAGAAGTTTTCCTTTTAGAAGCACATCATTTGCTCTCATACTGGGAGAGAATGAAGGATGGGGGAAGAAAATCAATTACCAAGGGTGAAATCGAAATGCATGGCCATCACATTCCGCTTGGATTTCAGCCCAGAATTGACTATATTAAGATAATAGATTATCTTTATACCCTTAAATAAGTTTTTTTACAGTTCCATTGTTAAGAAAGGATGAACATAGATATGACTGAAAAATATCAATCAAGAGAGGAGCGCCGCAAACAGCAATCCAAGCCTAAAAAGAAGGGCGGGAAAAAAGGCACAGGCACTTTTAAACGTATTTTTCTTATTTTAATTGCCCTCGGAATTGCTGGAATGCTTTTAGGAGCAGGCGCTTTTGCTTTTATGGTGAAAGACGCACCAAAACTTGATGAAAAATTGCTGAAGGATCCAATTTCTTCACAGATTTACGATATGGATGGCGAATTCATTACAGATGTAGGATCCGAAAACCGTGATTATGTCGCTTATGAAGATATACCCAAACTAGTGGAAGACGCCTTTTTGGCAACTGAGGATGTCCGCTTTTACAAACATAATGGGATGGATTTAATACGATTAGGCGGTGCAGTAATTGCCAACGTAACTCGCGGATTTGGTTCGGAAGGGGCGAGTACGATTACCCAGCAGGTGGTAAAGAACTCCTTCTTAAATAATGAAAAAACGCTAAGCAGGAAAGCTCAGGAAGCCTGGCTCGCCTTCCAGCTTGAGCGCAAGTATACAAAACAGGAAATCTTTGAAATGTATGTAAACAAGATTTATATGTCTGAAGGGCATGGAGTTTTAACGGCATCGAAAATCTTTTTCGGTAAAGAACTTGCTGAGCTGGAGCTGCATGAAGCAGCCCTTTTAGCCGGCATGCCGCAAAGCCCGAACAATTATAATCCTTTTGATCATCCTGACAAGGCAGAGAAAAGAAGAAATATTGTCCTTTCTTTAATGAATCAGCATGGTTTCATTACAAAAGAAGAAATGGAAGCAGCCCAAAAAGTTCCTGTGGAATCTACACTTGTGGCTGAAGAAAAAAGAGAAACAAATGAATCAAAATATGATTCCTTTATCGACGTTGTCTTGGATGAAGTGGAAGATAAATACCCGGATCTAAACCCTTATTCTGATGGACTAAAAATTTATACGACCTTGGATCCTGATGCACAGAAGCACGTAGAAAACATCTTAAACACTGATGCAGCGGTAGCGTATCCAGATGACGAGTTCCAGGCGGGAATCACCCTGCTTGATACAAAAACCGGTGAAATCAGAGCAATTGGCGGAGGACGCAATCAGGAAGTAAAACGCGGATTTAACTTTGCCGTAGATCAAAAAAGACATGCTGGTTCAACTTTTAAACCGATTGTCGATTATGGACCTGCAATCGAATATTTAAAATGGGGAACCTATCATACTATAGTTGATGAACCCCACACATACTCCGGAGGAACAAAGATCAATAACTGGGATGGAAAGCATATGGGCCCTATGTCTATGCGTGAAGCCCTTGCCCGTTCCCGTAATATCCCTGCCCTGAAAACACTTCAGGAAGTAGGGACTGATAAAGCATTGGAATTTACTAATAAATTAGGCATTCCAATGGAAGAGATGTATGAGTCCTATTCTATCGGCGCTTATGAGGTTTCCTCTCTGCAGGTAGCCGGCGCATACAGTGCATTTGGAAACAATGGGTTTTACACTGAGCCTCATGCCATCAAGCAAATTGAAATGCGTGACGGCACAAAGCTTGATTTGAAACCTGAATCTGAAGTAGTAATGAAAGATTATACAGCATTTATGATCAGTGATATGCTGAAAAGCGTAGTTAAGTCTTCTTATGGAACCGGCCGTCTGGCAGATGTTCCAGGATTGCCTGTAGCAGGAAAAACGGGGACTACAAACTACACCGATGAACAGGAACAGGAGTTTGGAATTCCTGGAGGTGCTGTGCCTGATGCCTGGTTTGCAGGATATACAACTAACTATACAGCGGCTGTCTGGACCGGCTACCAGGATAGAAAAAATTATATCCCGGCAGGCGATGAGCAAAAAATTGCTCAAAAACTGTTCAGCAGCTTAATGGCACATGTATCAGAAGGAAAAGAAACAGAAGACTTCAAGGTCCCAAATTCAGTTGAGAAAGTAGCGATTGAAAAAGGCAGCAACCCTGCCAAACTTGCAAGCCAATTCACGCCTAAGGACCAAATCATTTATGAGTATGCTGTAAAAGGCAATGCTCCGACACAAGTGTCTGAGAAGTTTGATAAACTGGACTCCCCTTCTGGCCTTTCAGCGAACTTTGACCAGGAGATAAATGAAATTACATTATCATGGGAATATCCAGAAGATGCAGAAGGCACTCAATTTGAAGTGACGGTATCCGTAAATGAAGGCGGAGATCAGCAGCTTAGCGTTACTTCAGAAAAAGGCTTAAAAATTGCCAATCCCCAGCCAGGAGCTGTATATACCTTTAAAGTAACAGCATTTAACGGTGATCAGCAAAGTGACCCAGCTACTGTAAAAGTAGAAATCCCTGATCCAAGCGTCATCGAAGAAGATGAAACTGAAGGTGAAGGACAGGATGGAACTGGCGAAGAAGAACAGGATGGTCAAGAAGGTCAAAATGGTGAAGACGGCCAGGGCGGAAACCAAAATGGAGACGGCTCTGGAAATGGTAATGGTGATGGTTCCGGAGATGGTTCCGGAGATGGATCCGGAGATGGTGAAGGAGCCGGAAACGGTGATGGTGATGGTTCCGGAGAAGGTGATACCGGTACCGGAGAAGAGAACGGAACGGGTACTGGAGGAGATACTGGCAGCGGCGGAAACGGCACTGGCAGCGGAACCTCAGGCTCGAGCGGTTCTGGAAATGGATCTGGCACATAACTAAATAGAAGTAAAGAGCTGACTCAGTGATGAGTCAGCTCTTTTTTGTCTATGTACTGCTGAGTTTTTTTGGAAATGAGCTGTACTGGTACACTTTTACGCGGGTTATGGGGGTTTGTGGCACACTACCTCCTTTTATACGCGAAACTCTGGGGTTCGCGCGGACCTCGACCTTTTGTGCGCGCATTTCACCAGTTTGCGCGCGCTTTCCTTCCTTTTGAGCGCGGCTTTTTTTAGTTACGCGCGAAACTCTGGGTCTTGCGCGGATCTCAATCTTTTGTGCGTGCATTTCTACAGTTTGTGCGCGCTTTCGTTCCTTTTGCGCGCGGCTTAATGGAATTTATGCACAGCACGTGCAGTTCGTGCGGCCTATTAAAACTGATGACCTTTTTCTCTAGCCATAGAAAAAAGCGCCTATCATTTACAGGCGCTTTCTCTTTATTTTTTCCAATGCAAGCATCTTCATATATTGCTTTTCCATTTCAGCCATTAGTTCAGACAGCTGTATATAAGAATGATAAAAAGCCGGTCGTGCAAAAATGAAATTAAGCCGTTCTTTAAGGTTCATTGGCTTTATTGGCAATTCTCCAGGATCTGACTGAAGGTTTACCGGCTTGCTGTTTGCCCAATACAATAGCTGTAAAAATACTCCCAAAGATACTTTCATCGGACCTAAGGCTGCCTTCTGGTCCCGGTTTGAGAAGTGCATTTTCAAAACTTGTCTCTGCCCTGCCCACTCATTCATTAAGACCGGAATATATTTATCGCTGGTTTCCCAAGGCCTTACAGCAGGTATGCCCGCATAAAAAGCCGCATCATATAAAAATGGCAGGAGAGGCTGATAAGCTGAAAGGGATCCTTCTTTTACAGCCAATGAATCATTCTTTTTGTAAAACAAGGGATGGCATAATTGTTCTGTAACAGGAATGGCTATCTCCCCGGTCATTTTGCTTGCTTTACCTTCATTCGTTTTTTGCCTTCCCGGCACAAATCCAGCAGAGGGCAAATCTCACATTGAGGATTCTGTGCCTTACAGTGGTATCTTCCAAAAAAGATCATACGATGATGAGTTATTGACCATTCATCCATCGGCACTTTCTTCATTAATGTCTTTTCAACTTCAAGTACAGAGTCCTTCCAGCGGCAGAAGCCAAGCCTTTTGCTTACTCGTTCAACATGAGTATCCACTGCAATGGCAGGCACTCCATAAGCCACTGAGACAACGACATTAGCAGTTTTGCGGCCTACTCCAGGAAGTTTTGTAAGCTCATCCCTGTCGCGCGGCACTACACCCTCATATTCATCCAGAAGCAATCTGCATAGCTTTTGGATATTCTTAGCTTTGTTGCGATAAAGACCAATAGAGCGGATATCCTCCTGCAGTTCCTCAAGGGTAACATTAAGGTAATCCTGGGGTGTTTTATACTTTTGAAACAGGTTTTTTGTCACTTTGTTTACCAAAGCATCAGTACATTGTGCCGATAGTGCTACAGCTATGACCAGTTCAAATGGATTGGAATGATTTAATTCACAGTGTGCTTCCGGGAACATTTCCCCCATTGCATCAAGGCAGTATCTAATTTGTGTTTTATTTAACAAAGAAATCACCAACTTACTATCTTCAAAATTTTGGATGCTGCTTAAGCCTGCTTACTGTTCAAGCCAATTATAAAAGGGAACGGATTTCGTTGTCTGTGATGAAGTGTCTTCCCTCTTCGTCCTTTGCTGTGCCTGGTTCTGCCTGAATTTTTTGCCATAGCTTTTTGCCTGTTCAATCGTTTTTATGCCGTTCTTTTTCCATTCAAAAAGAATCCGGTCTATATATCTGAAATTCAGTTTGCCGGATAGGACAGATTCTCTTAGTGCTGCTTTTATTATATGAGGATCATGGTGATCATCATCCATCCAAAGCGCAAGTGTTTCACATTCAAAAGGTGAAAGCGGCCTGCCGAATTCCCTTTCAAAGCAAGTATAAAGATCTGTTTCCTCTTGCTGACTCTTAACTGCTTCCTCTTTTTTGCCGGTGAGCAGAAACTGGTCAATAAGTTTCTCCCAAAGCGGATCAAGATGGTATCTTTCATATCTGATGCCATCAGCAGAGTAGCTATCTTTAATGTCAATAAAGCCTTTTTGGATTAGTTTTCTTAGCAGATCCGTACATTCAGCCACAGAAATGGTCATGCGGGAAGATAATTCTACAGGGGTGGGAAATTCATTCCCGTGTTCAATATAGGAAATTACATGAAGAATTAAGACGAGTTCATGCTCATTCAAATTCATTTCTTTATATTGTGACAGCAGGACTCCAGGTATTGAAATATTTCCTTCCTGAAGCCATTTTAATAAACTACTTTTAGACATTCGGGACACCTCCTTATCAGTATATCATGAACATAGCGGCCAAAGTGAGATGAAAAACCGGTAACTTTTCCATGAAGATTCAGCTTGACTGTTTCTTCTAAAAGATCTAGCGGGAATCGGAAGAAGCAAAAAATCCGCGGAAGGCGGATTTTTGCTTTATCTCAATTAATTTTTAATTATGGATATAGACGGTTTAATAAACGAGGAAACGGAATTGTTTCACGTACATGCTCAACGCCGCTGATCCAGGCAACTGTTCTTTCAAGACCAAGACCAAATCCGGAATGCGGCACTGAACCATATTGGCGAAGCTCCAAGTACCATTTGTAAGCATCCATATCTAATTTATGTTCATCAAGGCGCTGCTTGAGAAGGTCGTAGTCGTGAATACGCTCAGAGCCGCCGATGATTTCTCCATAACCTTCAGGTGCAATCAAGTCGGCACATAATACAACATCTTCTCTTGATGGATCAGGCTGCATATAGAACGGTTTCAGTGAAGTTGGATAGTGTGTGATAAAGACTGGCTTATCATAGCTTTCTGCAATTGCTGTCTCATGCGGTGCACCAAAGTCGTCTCCCCACTGGATATCATCAAAGCCTTTTTCCTGAAGAAACTTAATTGCTTCATCATATGTGATGCGCGGGAATGGTGCCGTAATTTTTTCAAGCTTCTCCGTATCACGGCCTAATGTTTTCAGCTCAATAGAACAGTTCTTTAGAACAGATTGTACAATATGAGCTACATATTCTTCCTGTACTTTTAAGTTATCATCAAACTCACAGAAAGCCATTTCAGGTTCAATCATCCAAAATTCAATTAAATGACGGCGAGTTTTGGATTTTTCAGCTCGGAAGGTCGGTCCAAATGAAAATACCTTTCCGAGAGCCATAGCAGCTGCTTCCATATAAAGCTGGCCGCTTTGTGATAAATAAGCATCTTCATCAAAATACTTTGTGGCAAAAAGTTCTGAAGTGCCTTCTGGGGCGCTTCCCGTCAGAATTGGCGGGTCAACCTTGGAAAAACCTTGCTCATTGAAAAACTCATATGTTGCCCGGATAATTTCATTTCTGATTTTCATGACTGCATGCTGCCGGCGGGAGCGCAGCCATAGGTGACGATTGTCCATCAGGAATTCAGTTCCATGTTCTTTAGGGGTAATCGGATAATCTACCGCCTGATGAATAACTTCCAGGCCTGTAACCAGCATTTCAAATCCGAAAGGTGAACGCTCATCCTTTTGAATCTTGCCAGTAACATAAACGGAAGATTCCTGAGTAACTGATTTTGCACCCTGAAAAATCTCTTCCGGCACTTCCGCTTTTACTACAACACCTTGTATAAAACCAGTCCCATCACGCAGCTGCAAAAATGCAATCTTTCCGCTTGAGCGTTTATTGGCAATCCAGGCTCCAATCGTAACTTCCTGATCAACATATTTATGAACTTGAGAAATTGTTGTTTTTATCAATTTATGTTCCCTCCAAAAAAATCTAAACAATCACTTCTTATGTATCGCTATATATTATACCTTCAAGCACATTGACAAGCAATAACAGTAAATTTTTATACGCTCTAAATAGATAGAAAACACAGAAGGAGGCCGGATATGATCCGGCCGCTCCTGTTTCACATTACTTCATGTTCTTTTCAACAAATCCGTGCATCCGTTCCACTGCTTTCTCTAATAATTGAAGAGAAGTTGCATATGATAAACGGATATTATCCGGAGAGCCAAAACCAGAGCCTGGAATCACTGCAACCATCGCTTCCTCGAGAAGCGCCTTCACAAATTCATCGACACTTGCAAATCCCGTCAATACTGCTGCCTTTTTCACATTGGGAAACAGGTAAAATGCTCCTTGCGGTTTTACACATGTAAAGCCTGGAATGTTGATTAATTTATCATAGATAACATTTAATCGATGTTCGAATGCTTCTCTCATTTCTTCCAGTGTATCCTGTGGTCCGGCATATGCAGCGATTGAACCATATTGTGCTGTTGTTGTCGGGTTGGATGTGCTGTGGCTGGCAAGGTTGGTCATAGCCTTGATAATATTCCTATTACCTGCGGCATACCCAATTCTCCAGCCTGTCATGGAATGAGACTTGGATACCCCATTAATGATAATGGTTTGTTCTTTAAGCTCAGGTGAAAGTTCGGCAATCGATGTATGCTGATGGCCGCCATATACCAGTTTTTCATATATCTCATCAGAAATGATAAGGATATTATGCTTTAAACAAACCTCACCAAGCTCCTTCAATTCTTCAGCCGAATAAAGCATGCCCGTCGGGTTGCTTGGTGAGTTAATGATAACTGCCTTAGTTTTACCAGTTATACTTTTAGCCAGCTGTTCCGGGGTGATCTTAAAATCATTTTCCTCTCTTCCCTCTGCATAAACAGGAATTCCCCCAGCTAGTTTAACCTGTTCAGGATAGCTGACCCAATATGGCGTCGGGATAATGACTTCTTCCCCTTCATTCAGCAAAACTTGGAACAATGTATATAAGCCATGCTTTGCACCATTGGTAACGATGATTTCTGAAGCGTCATAATCAAGTCCCTGGTCTTTTTTGAACTTGTTTGCGATTTCTTTCTTTAATGCTGGAAGACCTGCTGAGGGCGTATATTTTGTATGTCCCTCATTCATGGATTTCACGGCAGCATCGATAATATGCTGTGGCGTATTAAAATCCGGCTCGCCTGCTCCCAATCCAATAACATCATGTCCCTGTGCTTTAAGCTCTTTTGCTTTAGCTGTGATTGCCAGAGTTGTTGATGGTGTCAATGCTTTTACTCTTTGTGCCAGTTGAATCTCCATTGCTTGCTTCCTCCCGATTTTCTCCTGCACTAAGGCGGTGTATTGCCTCAGGCTATAGATTTTCAATTTTTTTTAACCATTCTCCTGTTTTAAAATCTATATAATAATAATTTATTAAATCACTGCCGGAACGGTAATGAATTTCCCATAATGGAATATTTTTCTCCATTCCCAGCCGCACAGACATGATTTCAGCAGCTTTTTTCTCCTGCTTAAGTCTGTTAATGGCTTCATTTCTGGAAATTCCATCAGATTGCTTTAGCGTAACGATTTTCCCCTTTTTTTCTGGAACCCACACATATATGCTCGTCCCATCATGATCTTTGCCCTCGATGACATAGTAAGTCTCAGTACCATGATATAAATTGAAATCTTCAGTTTCAGCAAGATCTGTTTCTTTTTCCGCAAGCTCTACAGCCTTTGATTCTGCCGCTCTAACCGGATTCATGCTGTTGAAATAAATTAAAGAGCCTGCTCCAATGAATATGACAAGCAGAATAATGATACCCCATATTGCTTTTTTCATGTCTCAATCACTCTTTTATGTACGATAAATCGTAAAGATCGCTTTATTTTGGTCTTCCTGATCAAGCGCTAAACCGAACATCAAGTCTTTTTCTTTTAAAGTTCTGTTCAATGCATCAACAATTTTATACAGATCCGGGCTTTGCTGGATCTTCACGGTAGATAAAACCTCTATTTTGCTTTCCATTATGGAATTCCTCCTCAGCCTCTACAATATTTGTAACTTATATACTCAACCGTTAAGGGTAAACTAATTTTACAAAGAAATAAATCTAAGTAACAGTATAACAGCAGATTTGATTAACTGGTATTAAAACAACTACAAATTTTCTTCTGGTCCACCACGTCATGCTGCGCTAAAAGCGCAGCTTTTTCGTTTACCCTTTTCAGGAAGATGATGATTCTGCCGATAATAATTATTAAAAAATTTAATTACCTCCACAAAATATCTTCCGGAAGGAATTTTCGTGAAGGTTTAATTTTATTTAGTTGAATTCCTCGCCCTGGAAAATCGTGAATAATTCATAGTTAATGTCTGTAAATTTGATGGTGACGGTTCCGTGCTTTCTTGTATAATATACATCAACCCAGGCATCATTTAACAGTCCGAACAGATTCGAATCATGTTTTATGGATGGTCTATAAAAAAGAATGGCGATTTGAGGATCCAAATGTTTGATCATCTCTTCTGAAATGGAATCATTCCTTCCAAATGCAGGAAGCTTTACAATATTAACATTGGATAGCTCTTTTTCCATGAGAAAATCTTTAGATTTTGGACTTGTCGAGTTCATAAATAATACCCGATGCCTTGCAAATGTGAAGGAAATATCCATTCCTTCCCCTGTTTCTTTACCTGCATACAGGACTTCTGCAAGCAATCCCGGAAAAAGCTGCTGCTTAAAATTCTGATTCCAGGCATGCAGTTTAAGATCACTGCTTCCGATCTCACCCTTCAATTCCGAAACTGCAGAATCATTCGCTATAATTTCTTTAACCCCGAAATCTTCTATCAGCCATTTAAGGCTGACTATGTTATATAATTCCTCATCTGTCAGGATGATTGCTGAGATCCGATTAACGCCATATAATTCAAGAAGCTTTTTTAATTCTTCCCCTGTTCCTTGTCCGCCGGTGTTAATAAGGACTTTTTCGTCATTTCCATGATGAATCAAGGAAGCCTCGCCATCAGATAAAGAAAAAAACGTAAAAGCCAGCTCATCACTTTTTAATTTTAGGTCAATGCTTTCTACTTTAACAGGAACTGCTGGTGAGTCCTTAGGTATGTAATACCAATTCGTGAACAGTAGCATAAAGGCGAACAGCACGTTCATCTTTCCATTCCTCCTACATATGAACAAAAGCAGACTGAGGATTAATAATAAAAAACCCAACAAATTTATAATGCGTTAATCATCTAAATTTATCCTGATAAAAACATATGCCGTGTTCATCGAAGAAGGATTCAAGGGAAAATCCCCTGAACTTTTTACAGCCAAGTATAAATTAATTCGACAATTTCATCAATATTACTTTTCTGGACAGGAATAGGCGGAATGGAATCCAGAAATGCCTTTCCATATCTTGCGGTGATAATTCTCCGGTCAAATATCACGATGACTCCTCTATCCGAACTTGTTCTAATTAATCTCCCGACACCTTGCTTAAAGCGGATAACTGCTTCGGGCAATGAGTATTCGGAAAATGGGTTTTTTCCTTCGATTGCAATTTGTTCATTTTTCGCCTGTGCCATTGGTTCATCTGGCGGTGAAAAAGGCAGTCTGACAATAACAAGGCAGGAAAGATCCTCACCCGGGATATCTACACCTTCCCAAAAGCTGCTTGTCCCTAAAAGAATAGCTTTATCAAATCGCTGAAAATTCCTCGTAAGCCTTGATCGGCTTCCGCTTGTAACACCCTGGGCAATGAGAGCAAAGTCCTCCAGGAAACCTGATTCCTTAATAAGCTCATAGGTTCTCCTTAACATTTCATGTGAAGTGAAAAGAATCAGCATTCTTCCTTTCGCTGCTTCCGCAATTGAAATGATATGCTCCGTAATAGATGCCACATACTCTTCGAGCGGTACTGCATTAACCTCAGGCAAATCATCAGAAACCACGAGCTTAACCTGACTCTGATAATCAAAAGGAGATTGAATTTGCTTTAGCGTGCATTGCTGTTTCTCAAGCCCCAGTTCCTTGAGAATAAAACTGAAAGAATTTTTCACAGATAAAGTGGCAGATGTAATGACCGCACTTTCCTTTTGGCTGAAGAATTGTTCATGAAGAAGTTCAGAAACTGATACAGGCTGTGCGTAAACAGTTGTGGCATTTTGTGCAGAGCGGGTATCCATTTCAATCCAAACAACAAATTCCGGGGACGGCAAGTGAAAGATATGGTTTAAGTCCTCATACATTCCCCTCAAATCATCCAGAATGGAAGCCACTTCCTCCATTAATGCTTTCTCTTCAAGAGATAGAGCTGATTTAATATTTGAAACTGCGCCTACACGGTTGTCTATGCCCTGGATTAATTCCTTAAGCATAAATCCAAAACGTTCGGAACTCGCCAATACAGCATTCGTTTCCTTGTTGGCAGCAATTTTATTAAATCGGACTGTAATTCGATTAACGCTTTTTTTTGCTTTTGTATATTTTTTCGCATAAATCGCTATAACTCTAAACAACTCATCCATTTCATGTATAATGTCACCAATTATTTGGTTGACTTCAAAAGAATGCATGAATCCCTCAGGTGTCTCTGCTTTTTCTTCCACCAGCTTTTCAAGCTTATAATATAACTGTTTCTGTTCAAATAATCCAATTTGTCCAAGCATCAGCCGAACTGATAGATAATCAAGCTTGCTGCCAAAATGTTTCCCTGATGCCTTAACAAAATGATGCCCCTCATCGATAACCACATGGCTGAATTCAGGCAAAATAATATTCTCTGCTGTTAGATCCGTTAAAAGCAGTGAGTGATTCGTAATAATGATATCTGCCTTTTGAGCATCCTTTCTTGCCCTAAGATAAAAATCTCTGGAAATCCACGACTTATCCTGCAAAAAAGCTGTTTCATCATTCTTTATCCTGCTCCAGTAAATCATCCCGCCGCTTGACAGGTTCAATTCATCAATATCTCCTGTGTCAGTCTCCAGAAGCCAGACAAGTATCTGCATTTTGCTGAGGGTTGTATCATAATTATCTTCATCATCTCTTAAAGTTTGAACAAACTTCGCAAGGCTGATATAGTGGCCTCTGCCCTTTAGCAATACAGCTTTAAGCGGGAACGACAGCATCTTTTGCAGCAGAGGAACATCCTTCGTCAGCAGCTGCTCCTGCAGCTGTGTCGTATAGGTACTGATAAGAACAGTTCTTCCGCTTTCCTTTGCATAAACTGCTGATGGAACAAGATATGCTAAAGATTTCCCAACACCAGTGCCTGCCTCTATTAATGCATGCTGTTTATGTTTGAACGCTTCATAAACCGAATCCATCATGATAAACTGGCCCTGCCTTTTTTCATAAGCAGGGAATGCTTTAATGAACATTTCCTGTTTTTCCTCATCACTGAGTGGAAAGCCCTGAAATTTAGAGCCTGGAGATTTCTGTGCCTTCATCTCTTTTTTCAAAGCAATCCCTCTGTGAACTTCCATTTCATCACCTAAATACCCAATCTTACTTTCATTAACAGCAATAAGCTCGTCCAATAATATATCAAGATCACTCTTTAAACCTCCAGACAGCTTATGCAGCTGTTCTATGGTGTTTTGGGGAAGGTTTTTTAACTTGTTTAATAATATTAACAGGAGCTCAGCGGTCACCATCGCATCACTGTCTGCCTGATGGGGACGTTCATGATTAAGGCCTTCCCGGAGTGCAAGATCAGATAATTTGAAGCTATCTGCAGTCGGAAAAAGAATACGGGCCATCTCAACAGTATCAAGAACAGGACCGTAAAACCCGTTATATCCCGCCTCAATCAATTCTTCCTGTAAAAAAGATAAATCAAATAAAACATTATGAGCCACAAAATAGGCACCCTCAAGCAAAGTCAAGACTTTAGGGGCAATTTCCGAAAAGAGCGGGGCATTCTCGACCATTTCATCTGACAATCCTGTCAGCTCTTCTATGAAAGGGGGGATAGATTGCTCCGGGTTTACAAGGGAGGAGTATTCCTCTGTGATTTTTCCGTTCTCAATCACCACAGCAGCGAATTGTATCATTTTATCGCCTTTTTTCGGGGCGTTCCCGGTTGTTTCCAAATCCACTACAACATATTTATTACCCATGGCTAACACCTCTATATTCAGTCATTCAAACGGTATCATAAAAACGGAAAAAGAAAAAGGCAAATAGCTTTTCCCCTTATTATTTTTCTTCCACCTGAACTGGGCCGTTATTCACTGCTTATTATAAAAAAGAGCTGAATCTCCATATGAGTTCAGCACTTTATAAAACTCTATTTATAATACTGTACTTTCCGGCTCTGCATGAATCATGTCAGCGATCCGATTGCTGCTGTCCATTATCGCTACCTTTGGTTCATGATAAGGTACCTTTTCCTCAGGAATGAGAGCATATGAAATGATAATGACAATATCCCCTTCCTGAACAAGGCGTGCAGCTGCACCATTCACGCAAATTACACCGCTCCCTCTTTCACCGGGTATTATATAGGTTTCAAATCTTGACCCATTATTATTATTAACAATTTGAACCTTCTCATTGGGAGCCATTCCTACTGCTTCAATAATGTCCGTATCGATAGTGATGCTGCCAACATAATTAAGATTGGCTTCTGTTACTGTTGCACGATGGATCTTGCCATTCATCATGGTGCGAAACATGCTGCCTTCCTCCCTTAGCTTTCTTATTTTACTGATATTATAGCGTTATCTATTAAACGGGCCTTTGAGAATTTAACGGCCATTGCAATGATGATTTTACCTTCCAGGCGGGAAAGCTGTCTAAGATCCGGGTAGGATAGAATTTCAATATAATCCAATTCCCCGCTTGTATTTTTTTCAATGAATTCCCTCATGCTGGCGAGTATCCTTCGAGGATCAAGTTCCCCTTCCGCTATAGCGGATTCAGCCATCTTAAGACTTTGATGGAGAGCTGATGCCTGATCGCGTTCTGCAGGAAGTAGATATACGTTCCTTGAGCTCTTAGCCAGGCCATCTTCTTCCCTGACCGTCTGAACAGGGACAATTTCCACCGGAATATTGAGATCTCTTACAAGTCCATCAACAACGGCTACCTGCTGAGCATCCTTCATTCCAAAATATACTTTATCAGGCTGTACAATGTTAAAGAGCTTTATAAGGACCGTTGCAACACCGTCGAAATGTCCCGGCCTGGATTTTCCGCATAAGACATCCGTCCGGTCCTGCACCTTGGCCATTACAGACGGAATCACAGGATACATTTCCTCTGATGAAGGAAAGAAGATGTAGTCATTCCCCTCGTTCTCTGCAAGGCTGCTGTCCCGTTCGAAATCCCTGGGATATGCCGCTAAATCTTCTTTAGGTCCAAATTGCAGCGGATTGACAAAGATGCTTACAATTGTCACATCATTTTCTTTTCTGGCGTTACTTAATAAAGAAAGATGGCCTTCATGCAAATAACCCATAGTCGGGACGAAGCCGATTGTCTTTCCTTCCCTCTTAAGCTGTAATGCAATACTTTGCATTTCTCTTATGTCAGTAATCGTTCTCATGCTTTTCCACCATATAAGCTCATCAGCTCTTCCTCTTTCATATTGAAGGAATGGGAATCATCAGGAAATGATCCGTTTTTCACTTCTGCAGAAAAAGCCGCGAGGCTATCGCAGATTATCGGGTTCAGATTTTCATACTGTTTCACAAACTTCGGAACGCGCTCCACACCGTATCCTAATACATCATGGTAAACAAGGACCTGTCCATCTGTATCCTTGCCGGCCCCGATCCCTATGACAGGAATCGTCAATTCTTCAGTAATCTGCTTTGCCAGCTGTTTTGGAACACACTCAAGGACAAGAGCGAAAGCTCCAGCCCTCTCACATTCTCTGGCATCATCAATCAGCTTTCTTGCTGCTTCAGCGTTTTTTCCCTGGACTTTATATCCCCCCAAAACCCCCACGGATTGCGGTGTCAGGCCCAGATGGGCAACAACAGGAATGCCTGCTTTGGTTAACGCTCCGATTTGATCTGCGACTTCATCACCGCCTTCTAGCTTAACAGCATGCGCCCCTGTTTCCTGAATGAGCCTTGCTCCATTTATAAGTGTATCTCTTGCGGACAAATGATAGCTCATAAATGGCATATCAATCACAATGAATGTATTTTTTGCTCCTCGTTTGACAGCTTTTCCATGATGAATCATGTCTTCCATCGTAACAGGAACCGTTGAATCATATCCCAGCACTACCATCCCAAGCGAGTCCCCCACAAGAATCATGTCTATATTGGCCATTTGAGCCTGTTTAGCAGCTGGGAAATCATAAGCTGTCAGCATGACAATTTTCTCATCATTTTCCTTCATTTTTAGAAAATCAGTTGTTTGCTTCATCATTCGTCCTCCTTATACAGGAAGAGGCAATAAAACTTCCAAATGAGTAAAAAAACAGAACATTAAAAAAACCCTTCTGAAGGCAGAAGGATTTTGCAATAGCTCATATATCAGTTCATCCCTCTGTCCCGGTCCATTTTTTTGGATCTAGGCAGATATCTATTTATTTTATGGTCTTGCAAAAAGGTGCAGTTCTTTTAGGATACTGCCCATAAAAAGTATATCAAAAAGGCGAAAGAATTGGCTATAAAAAATTTTGGGTTTACAAATTAGACTTCCAGCTCTATATCCGCAGAATAGACGTGATGGACCTTTCCGCTGCTGTCTTCGATCATCAGGACTCCATCTTCTGTAATTCCAAGAGCCTTGCCATATATGCTGCCGGTAATAGTTCTTGCAGTAAGGTTCTTGCCAATGCTGACAGCATAACTCTCCCATAAAAGCTTAATCGGATAGAATCCTTTATCTAAATACAGTTTATAAAGGTTTTCCAGTTTGCCCAGCAATACTCTAATCAGCTCCGCTCTTGAAAGCTTTTCGCCTTTTTCAATCGAAATAGAAGTGGCAATGTCTTTAAGTTCATCTGGATAATCATGAAGCTCCTGGTTTACATTGATTCCGATGCCGATGATTATTGAAATAATGCGGTCTGCATCCGCCTGCAGTTCAGTCAGGATTCCCGTAACTTTTTTCCCGTTCATTAAAATATCATTTGGCCATTTAATTTGCGGTGTTAGATCTGTCAGCTCTTCAATCGCCTGTACAACAGCCACTGCTGTAATTAGCGTAAGCTGCGGTGCTTTGGGAGGTGGAATGTTCGGCCTCAGGATAACACTCATCCAGACGCCTGTTGATTTGGGGGAATGCCATCTCCTGTCCATTCTTCCCCTGCCTGACAGCTGTTCTTCCGCAATGACGACTGTACCTTCCTGTGCACCTTCGAAAGCAAGACGATGGGCAATCTTCTGAGTTGAATCAACACTTTCTTCATGATGAATTTGACGGCCTAGTGCTTCAGTCTGCAAACCCAGCCTGATTTCATCTGGAGAAACCTTTTCAGGTGTTTTCGTAATCCGATATCCTTTTCTTCTGACCGCTTCCAGTTCAAAACCTTCTTTCCTCAGCTCTTCAATATGCTTCCATACAGCCGTTCTTGAACAGCCAATCAGGTCGGCTAAATACTGGCCTGAAAGATATTCCTCCTTGCTTTTTGTAAAAGCATCAATCAATTTTTTCCTAATTTCTGATTGCAATTTATGAGCCACTCCCTTATGGATTCATTGCTGTTAATCAATTCGCCGTGCAAGACAGCTTTCTCCGTTTTTTCAAGCTCTGCTTTGATCCAGGGACCAGGAGGTTTGCCAAACCAATCCATCAGGTTATCTCCAGTAAGCTGAAGATCGCTTCTCACTTTAATCGGCAGAGCATTATATTGACTCACCAGGGTATTGGCTCCCCTGCTTGAGTCCTCGTGTAAGATTACGTTGCGGACCCGCTCGGCGTTTAGTGCAATGCATCCTGCCTGGTAAAGGGAATAGGCATCCCACTTATTATTGGCTCTATACCGAATCCATTTAATAATTGCCAATATCTTTTTTAATTTCTTTACAGGCAGTTTCCAGCTTTTTAAAAAATCTTCAGCCTGCGGCTCACCTAAATCAAAGATGCATGCTAGAAAGGCCCACATTTCTTCCACTGTCAGTTCAGCTGCATTATAATCTTCTGCCTGCATTAATTCCTTTTGGAAGCCAGACATATTTGGCAGATACTTAGACAATCCTGTTTCCCCAATGACCATAAGAGCTTTCATCCGGCTGGTTCCTGCTAATAGTTTTTCGAATTCTGCCAGCTTTCTTTCGACTGCAATGTTTTCAAGTAAATGAGCCAAAGATGCCAAAGCATCATAAGTTTTTTTTTCAATTTCGAATGCAAGCTGACTAAAAAAGCGGACTGCTCTCATCATTCGAAGTGCATCTTCAGTAAATCTCTCAGCAGGCTGTCCAACGGTGCAAATTCTCTTCTCTTCTATTGCTCCCCTGCCGTTAAATGGATCAATGAGATGCCCTTCCTTATCCATGGCAATGGCGTTCATTGTAAAATCTCTTCTTTTCAAATCCTCTTCCAGAGATCTGATAAATTGAACTTTTGAAGGCCGCCTAAAATCCAGATATTCAGCCTCTGACCTGAAAGTTGTAATTTCATAGGGTATGCCATTATGCAGAACAACCACAGTGCCATGCTCAATGCCCACATCAAGTGTTCTTGGGAATAAGGTTTTGACTTCCTCAGGGGCAGCGGAAGTGGCAATATCGACGTCAGCAATTTCCTTGCCAAGAATATAATCCCTGACAGATCCTCCTACAAAATAGGCCTCATAACCTGCCTCTTCTATATTCTCGAGGACAGGAACTGCCTTTAAAAAAGCTTCATTCATGGAAGGTCACCTTTTTCCAAAAGTTCATAATAAAAATCTTCATATTGAATGACAATCTGACTGGCACTGAACCTTCTTTTAGCGAGTGAAATGGATTGGGAAGCAAACCTTTCAAGCAGGGTCTCATCATTAAGCAGTTTAATTGCTTTTTTTGAGATATCAGTTATATCTCCAAGAGTACAAATATAACCTGTCTCACCGTCGCTGATTACTTCTGGAATTCCCCCAGTATTAGTGCCGATGCAGGGCACTCCGCATGCCATTGCCTCGAGAGCAACAAGTCCAAAGCTTTCCTTTTCGGATAATAAGAGCATTAAATCACTGATGCTGTATAGCTCCTCCAGATTATCCTGTTTTCCCAGAAACAGGACCTTATCTTTAAGGTCCAGATCATTCACCAGCCTGCAAATAACGGTCATTTCCGGTCCGTCTCCTACTAAAAGCAGCTTGGAAGGAACTTCTTCCGTAATTTTTGCAAAAGCCTTAACAACATCAGGCACCCGCTTTACACCGCGGAAATTGGAAACATGGATGATAACCTTCTCATCCGGTTTTATGCCATATTCTTCTTTAAGATAAGAAGAGTCGGTTTTCTTGTAAATTCTTTCATCTATAAAGTTATAAACTGCTCGTATTGATTTATCAGGCTTTATCAGGTCATAGGTTTGCGAAATGAGCGCATTGGATACCGCTGTAACGCCATCAGACTTTTCGATTCCGAAACGGATCGCATCTGTCAGGGATGGATCATACCCGAGAACTGTAATATCTGTTCCATGAAGGGTGGTGACAATTTTAATATCCGTGCCGCTCATCTGCTTAGCCAGAATCGCACAAACTGCATGCGGGATTGCATAATGCACATGAAGAAGGTCAAGTCCTTCGCGTTTGATTACTTCTGCCATTTTACTTGCTAGCGCGATATCGTATGGAGCATATTGGAACACGGAGTACTGATTTACATCCACCTGGTGATAAAAAATATTTGGGTACATCCTTTTCAGTCTAAAAGGGAGGCTTGATGAAATAAAATGTATTTCATGGCCCTTTTCGGCCAGCATTTTACCCAGTTCTGTTGCAACAACACCTGATCCTCCCACCGTGGGATAGCAGGTGATACCTATTTTTAATTTTTTTCTCATAATTCTCCACCGAATATATCCAAATTTACCATTAAGGGTTTATTGACTTTAAAACCCTCCGCATATTCCACTCCGGCCTGTTTTCCAAATAGGCCTTCCCTTGCTGCAACAGTCTCAATATAACCGTTGACAAGTGGTGTATCAAATGAATTTGGGCTTTTTGCAAACTGACTTTGATAAGACTCCAGTCCTGCAGTTTTTTTATCCATAAAAGCTGAGATATCGATTAGGAAGTCAGGCTTATGGAAACCATTTATCATGTAAAAGTGCAGGCTTTTCACCTTATGAGGAGCAAAATTGCCGCCTGTTTCATACTTCTTGATTCCGGCCGAAAAGACCGCTTCTTCTACAAGCCGGGCACAATGTCCATGGTCAGGATGCCTGTCCTCCATATAAGGCGCAAACACAAGAGCAGGCTTGTATTTACGGATTATTTCCGCAATCTTTTTTATGTACTCCTGGTTAAAATATAAACCCCTGTCAGGCAAGTTAAGAGTCTCCCGAACGCTGACCCCCAGAATTTCAGCTGCTTGCAGTGATTCCTCTTTACGGATTTCAACCGTCCCATTAGAGGAAAGCTCGGCCCGGGTCAAGTCGCATATTCCAATCTTTTTTCCGATAGAGGCAAATTTGGCAATTGTTCCGCCCATGCCGATTTCAACATCATCAGCATGCGCACCAAATGCCAGAATATCAAGATTATCCAGGTTCATTCATGTCACCTTTTTCACTTACAATATTCCTCCATGATAAATCATTGCGTTCCAGGCCTTTAATAATTATTTCAGCAGTACCCATATTAGTCGCCAGCGGGACGGCATATACATCACATAGCCGCACCAAAGCTGAAACATCCGGCTCATGAGGCTGAACAGTCAGAGGATCTCTGAAGAAAAATACAACATCCATTTTATTGTTGGCAATTAAAGCACCAATTTCCTGGTCCCCGCCAAGTGGTCCAGACTGAAAACGATGAATGGAAAGGCCAGGTTCATTCATGATACGTGAACCAGTTGTTCCAGTAGCGTAAAGGGTATGTTCAGCAAGAATTGATTTATAGGCGATCGCAAATCTTACAATATCATCCTTTTTCTTATCATGGGCAATTAAGGCAATATTCATGTTGGCACTCCTTTCTAATCAATAATATTTTCGAGGCCATAGACGAGAGTATCAATTTTTAAAACTGTATCAACAGCAAGCTTTACTCCAGACATAAAGGAAGCCCTGTTATAGGAGTCATGACGGATGGTCAATGTTTGTCCCTCCGACCCGAACATAACCTGCTGGTGAGCAATCAGGCCAGGAAGACGTACAGAGTGTATATGCATGCCATCAAAATTTGCGCCTCTTGCACCAGGAATCGTTTCCTTCTCCTGTGAGTGGCCCTGCTCTTTTTTCGCTCTTACATCAGCAATCATTTCTGCTGTTTTCACTGCAGTTCCAGATGGAGCATCCAATTTCTGATCATGGTGCAGCTCTATAATTTCCACATCGTTAAAATATCTTCCTGCTAATTGTGAGAATTTCATCATTAATACAGCACCAAGTGCAAAGTTTGGGGCAATAATGCAGCCGATTCCTTTTTCCTGGCAAAGTTCTTCAAGTTCTTTCAAATTTTCCTTCGAAAAGCCCGTTGTTCCAACAACAGGCCTTACACCATACTCCAGGGCTGTTTTTGTGTGGAACATTCCTACTTCAGGAGTGGTCAAATCGATAAGCACATCCGGTTTTAGGTCCTGAAAGCATAGAGCAAGATCTGTGTAAACCGGAACTTGGCCAAACTGTGAGAATCCTTCAAAATCGCCAAGAAAGCCTCCGCCATTTTTATGATCGATCACAGCAGCTATTTCATAGTTTTCTATTCGATTAACAAGGTGGACGGCTTCACTTCCCATTCGTCCCCGCGGTCCCGCTATAACAATTTTAACTTTATCCATTGTCTTCTCTCCTCTATTCTTCAATTCTTGTCCATCTGTCTTTATCCCGTGTGCTGAATTTTTTCATGACACGATCGTGCGCTTCTTCCAAGTCAATATTTAAGGAATTTGCAAAGCATATTAGAACAAAAAGCATATCTCCAAGCTCTTCTTCGATCGCCTTTTCTTCTTCAGTGGATTTTTTGGGTTTTTCACCATAGTAATGGTTCACTTCCCTGGATAGTTCCCCAAGTTCTTCAGTCATTCTTGCAAGCATGGCCAATGGACTGAAATAGCCTTCTTTAAATTGGCTTATGTATGAGTCTACTTCTGTTTGCATATCCTTCATTGATTTTGCTGTTTGCATTTATTTCACCTCTGCTTTTAATAGGTGTTTCTATATACGGAGATTACCACTTTTCATGTTAAGCTAAAGATCGGCTATTTTACAAATATTTTTTATCATCGAGCTTAATTGATTCCCGTGGGCCTTCATGTCCCTGAAAGGTCATTGCTCTTATATTCTGTATCTTATATAATTAGATACGCTTTGGTATTGTGATATTCAGGCAGTGGAGGGATAATATGCATTTTGGATTAAAGTTTAAGAATTTTTTTTTCATTTTGCTTGGAGCGGCCATTTTTTCGTGGGGCCTTGTTCATTTTAATATGCAGAATAATTTGGCTGAAGGCGGATTCACCGGGATAACGCTGCTCTTATATTTCCTGTTCAAGTGGGATCCTTCTTATACAAACTTGCTGCTGAATATACCCCTTTTCTTTATAGGGTGGAAACTTCTTGGCAGGAATGTTTTTGTTTATACGATCATAGGAACGGTCGGTGTGTCCATTTTCTTATGGATTTTTCAGCGGTACCAGATCGAAATGCCTCTAAAAGAGGATTTAACTCTTGCTTCTCTATTCGCCGGAGTCTTCATCGGGATTGGTCTTGGGACCATTTTCAGGTATGGGGGCACAACAGGCGGAGTGGATATAATCGCGAGGCTTACCCATAAGTACGCAGGGGTCAGCATGGGAAAAACGATGTTCATTTTTGATTTTTTTGTAATAGCACTTTCATTAATTACATATTTGGATTACAGGGAAGCAATGTATACTCTTGTGGCTGTTTTTATCGGTGCCAAAGTAATTGATTTTATGCAAGAAGGGGCCTATGCAGCAAGGGGAGCGATGATTATTTCAGAACAAAATGATGCCATTGCCGATAAAATCATGAAAGAAATGGACCGGGGTGTCACTGTGTTAAAAGGCCATGGCTCCTTCACCAAGATAGAGCGTGAAGTGCTCTATTGTGTAGTTGGCCGTAATGAAATTGTTCGTTTGAAAAATGTCATCACAGCTGTTGATCCGCATGCTTTTGTATCGGTTACAGCTGTCCATGATGTACTGGGGGAAGGCTTTACTTTGGATGAAAATAAAAAGCCGGTTGAACGCTAAAGAGTAGTTCCAGGAGATGTCATGATGGACATCTCTTTTTTCAGCAAAAAGCCGGCTACCCAGCTTTTACACAGACTAGCTCCGGGCGCCAGCGGCTTTTCTTACTCCGACCTTGTCATACCTGTGTAAATAAGGATTAAACGCAGCAATTCCAGCACAGCAACAGCAGCTGCCGCCACATATGTCAATGCAGCTGCATTCAAAACTTTTTTAGTTTCTCTCTCTTCATCGTTTCTTATTATTCCGAGTGACACTACCTGATCCATCGCACGATTAGATGCATTGAACTCCACTGGAAGAGTGATGAGCTGGAAAACCACTGCAGCTGCCATAAAGATAATTCCCAGCAGCACCATTCCGCTCAACCCTGCAAAAAAACCGATCATGATCAGAATCCAGGAGAAGTTTGAACCAAGATTCGCAACAGGCACCAGCGCATGGCGAAAACGCAGAAAAGCGTAATCCTGATTATCCTGAATTGCATGGCCAACCTCATGGGCCGCAATAGCAGCTGCTGCTACTGAATGGCCGTGATAATTTGTTGCTGATAGCCTGACATTCTTAGAACGCGGATCATAATGATCTGTTAAATGCCCCCTGGTTTCCTCCACGCCAACGTTATATAAGCCATTTTCATCCAGAATTCTTCTGGCTACTTCAGCACCTCTCATTTGCGTGGATGAAGGAACTTTTGAATATTTGCTGTAAGCTCCCTTTACTTTCATTTGCGCCCAGAGCGGAACAAGAATAATTATTGCAAAATAAATGAGATATCCTCCCATTTTAGTACCTCCCATCAAGCTGATCTTGTTGAATTTTAACCGCTGACCTGAAGATATCCAGCATACAAATCGCTCTGCCTATCTTTTCCCTTTTCTCTTGATTACAAAACGGGAAAAGACTCTCATTTTTTGTAAGGCTCTTTTCGTATATATTGTTGTTTATCGCCAATAATATTGTCCGTTGATTTCCGTTCCAGGTTGCTCGCTTTCCGCGGGGCGGGCGGTGAGCCTCCTCGACGCTGCGCGCCTGCGGGGTCTCACCTGTCCCGCTACTCCCGCAGAAGTCTCGCACCTTCCGCTACAACTCAGCAAATCATATACAAAAAGCAACAAACCTTACGAAAACAGCCTTTTGTATTTAAGATCGATTTTTTTGTCTTGCCCTGTCTCCCTTATATTTTCTCCAGCCTACGTAAGATAATGTAATAATGATTATGCTCCCTGTTGAAATGATCACCCACCAAAGGGATGGATCTGTTTCATCTTCTGTCATTTCATCAAAGATTGTCTGCAGATCATTTTCCAATGCAGCAAGTTCCTGCTGGCTTGCCTGCTGAGAAAGCACCTGCGGCCGGTAATGATCGATAAAATTAATGCGTGCGTTCAGTTTTTGTACCTTTTCTGCATCAACATCAATTTTTAAACTTGGATAAATAACCTCATATAAAGACAAAAAGGAATTCAAATGTGAATGAAAGTTTTCGTTATTTCCACTGTATGCGGCTTCCTTAACTTCAACAAATACCGTCATAATCGGCTTCTCCATTTCGGTCCATAAAGGCTGATATTTTGAGGAGATTGCATCCATTACAAGGCGGAATTTTGTTGCATGATTCAGCCTTTCTTCATGGCTCATTGATGTATTGACAGCAGCTTGTACAGCATCATCATGGGAGACGGTAATAATCCGCAGTTCGTCCATTGTAAATGGCCTTTCCTTGCCATTCACAGCAACAAATTGCTCGGAAAAATACTCCAAAAGCTTCTTGGCATCCTCATACCTATGGAGCTTAACCATCTGTAAGGCTTCATTAGATAATTGGTCTAATTTATCTATTTGTGTTGTCTTATCTGCTGACACCATTCCAGGCAATAACATAAGAATGAATAAGAATGCGATTACTTTTCGCCTCATTAAACTTGTCCCCCCTCAAATTACTATTAGATAAATATGAAAAGAGGGACAAGGTTAGACCAGAAATTATTTACCTTAGCAAGGTTATTTCTTTCAGATACGAGGACCAAAACGCTCAATGTTTTGGCGGAGCATTACTTTACTATATCCAGACTGAACCGCTTCTTTCTTAAGGCGAAGTAATAAGCGGTTCCTAATGAAAAAATACTTAGCCAAAATGTAAAATAGCCGATTTGCGGTGTGTACAGATCTAAAATAGGATAGCGCGGCAGCATGAAAAAGACGTAATCAATTACATCATTATGAAAAGTCCAGATTCCCGTTAAAACAAGATGCCATACTTTAAAACGGTAGAAAGGTGCATATAGAACCCCCTGGACTGCCATTGCACCATGCGAGAAGATCAGCATGAGGGCAACTGGATCCAATTCACCTGTCACCTGAAAAACCAGCAAATTCATTACTACAGCCCATATTCCGTATTTAATAAGGGTCACAATAGCTAATGCTTCAAACATTGGCCAATTTTTGCCCAATAGAAAGGCGATTAGCACAAACATAAAAAACAGGCTCGCTGTAGGACTGTCCGGTACAAAGGGCAGGAAAATTGGCGGTGTCTCGACAAGCTGCCACTTATACCAGATATACCCATAAATTGTGCCTGCCGTGTTAATGATCAGAAGCAGTATCAGCATAGCTCTGCTGCCTAATAAAGGATAGATCCATTTCATAGTTTGTTCTCCTTCTCTATGTACACGATTATTTCATTATTTTACCACACCAAGTGCATGTAAAAAAACGAACCATTTATGTGCATAAAAAAAGAAGCTGGCAATGCCAGCTTCTTTACCAATTATTTGCTTTCAAGGCCAGAAATAAACTCAGCAAGCTTTTGAAGTTCTTCATCAGTTCCTTTGAACATTCCTGGAGGCATGGCGCCTTTACCGTTTTTAGCAATGTCAGCAACTTCTTCAGGTGTTAACCCAGTGTCAACAAGTGCAGGTGAACCTGCTCCACCCTGAAGATCTCCTCCGTGGCAGGAAATACAGCCGTTCGCTTCAAAAATCTTGTAGCCTTCGTCCTCTTTATCAAACTCTACTTCAGCCACAATCTTACCTTGCTGTGCTGCAGCTTCCCAGTCATGATGTGCAACAGACTCCCAAGTCAGGAAAGTGATGCCGGCAAGAGCCAATAGCATGAAACCAGTTGCTAGAGGACGCTTGGACGGACGGCGTTCAGGTCCGCGGTCTATGAATGGTGCAAGCAGCAAAGCTCCGAATGCAAGACCCGGAATAATGAAAGCACCGATTGCATTATATGGTCCAGAAGCATAGCTGTATTTCAGAAGCTGGTACAAGAACAGGAAGTACCAGTCTGGCAGCGGGATATAAGCTGTATCACTAGGATCAGCAATTTTTTCTAATGGCGGCTCATGCGCAATTGTCAAGCATAGGAAACCGATAAGGAATACAGCCCCTACCATCCATTCCTTTAATAGGAAGTTTGGCCAGAATGCTTCTGTTTTTCCTGGATATTCCGAATAGTCTTTCGGGATATTCGGTTTGCGTTCTGCAGGAACACGAGAGTCACCTACGAATTTCATACCTTTACCACGATGCATTGGGCGATTTCCCCTCCTTTTGCAATGATCAAAAAATTATTTCTTACAACGGTCCTGAAATACCCTGTTTACGGATCATAATAAAGTGGGCAGCCATTAACCCGAATAGTGCAGCCGGTAAGAAGAATACATGGATGGCAAAGAATCGGGTGATAGTCTGAGCGCCGACAATATCAGAATGTCCGGCAATAAGTATTTTCAGATATTCTCCAATCAGCGGAGTTGATTCTACAATCTGGATTGTTACTTTTGTAGCGAAAAGGGCTTTCATATCCCAAGGCAATAAGTAACCTGTAAGTCCAAGTGCAAGCATAATGAAGAAAATAAGCACTCCGACAACCCAGTTTAATTCACGGGGCTTCTTATAAGCTCCCTGGAAGAAAACACGTAACGTATGTAGGAACATCATTACGATTACCAAACTTGCTCCCCAGTGGTGCATACCGCGGACAATTTGTCCAAATGCAACATGGTTCTGTAGATAATACACGGATTCCCATGCATTTTTAATATCCGGAACATAATACATTGTCAGGAACATACCGGATAAAATTTGAATTACAGTTACAAAGAACGTCAGACCGCCAAAACAGTAAACGAATGCAGAGAAGTGATGTGCAGGGTTTACATGTTCAGGAACTTCGTGGTCGGCAATATCCCGCCAAATCGGCGTAATATCTAAACGTTCATCTACCCAATCATAAATTTTGTTTAACAATTATTACGCCTCCTTTCGCGGTTCAGCCTTGCCTAAATACAAAAAGCCATCTTTTTCTGTGTAAGGAAATACATCTAGCGCTGCAACCGGCGGTGTACCTGGAACGTTTGTCCCATCCTTTGTATAAAGGCCGCCATGGCAAGGGCAGTAGAAATGATCAGGGTTTGATTTGTCAGTATTCCAGTCAACTACGCACCCTAAATGCTTACATACTGGAGACAATGCTACAATTTCACCTTTTTCATCCTTATAAACCCAAGCAGTGCCGGTAACTTCGGATGTGTACCAAGCATCCTGCTGTTCAAATGTGTAATCAACCCTTGTTGGCGTTTCAGTAATTTCAGCCACTTTTTGCTTTGTTGGGATAAAATCACTCTCACCAGCTGCCTGCAATACAGGATCGACCGCAAAACGGACCATCGGCATCAGCATGCCAGCTGCCATGAAACCGCCTACACCAGTAAGTGTATAGTTTAGGAATTGACGTCTAGAAACTCGATTTTTGCTCATACTTTTCCCCCCTCTATTATGAAGTTAAGTCCAACGGACAAAATTCAACACAATATAAAACTAGGACATAACAATGATATATCAATCTTTATGTAAGGTCAATATAATCCTTTGGCGAAACATGTAAATAGAGCGACTTAACATTCACACTATTCACCATTTTGCCACTTTTGGACGAATAAATTCAACAGCTGCTTTACCTGGTCATCCAGAATGGAATTTCGATAGTTTTCATTCATATGCTCAAGAGGCAGGGATGGCAGCCAAATCAAACCTCCTTCCAAGCGGTCTTCAAGTGATTTCCACATGCTGTCAGAAGTTAGAAGGAATATGTGCTTAAATCCCTGTGCCTTCAATTCTGCTTCCCATTTGCCCAAGCCGCTGAGCAGGCTGTCTTCCCCTGCTGATTTCAGATAGGCATAGCCAGGAAGCATGATCAGCCGCCCTCTGAATTGCCGTTCAAGCTGCACACTTAGAAGCGATATAAATTCTGTCATGGCTACTGACTGTTTGATATCATCGCCAAATGATACCGGAAGGAGCGGCAGAACTGCAGTGTCTACATATTGCTTTTCTTTAAGGAACATTTCGATATCCTGGGATACCCATTTCATATCATTCACTCCATTACATATATTTGCCTCCCTTAATATATCATTAATGATTAGAGTGCTTCAAATCAGATTACGCTATAAGGTCGCTGACAAAATAAGAGCCCTGCTTTTATAAAAGCAAGGCTTAGGTTATTTCTATTTTATTCAGCTGCTGAGTCAAAATGTTAAAGGCTTTTTTATCCTGCTTATCCAGTGCTTCATCAATCAGCTCAAGGAGTTTTTCTCTTCTGAATTTCTCCAGGCTTTCTGTCAGGAACCTTTCAGCGATCAGCCGGTCCTTTTCATTAATCTGCAGTGTTTTTGGCATAAAGGGGTTTTCCTCCATGACAGCTGCATACTGATGGGCTTTGTTGGAAGCATGGAAATTAAGCTGAATGTAAATCTCTTCATCCCTGTTTAAGCGGATATCATGGAAGGACTTCTCCGCATCTGTGGTCATTACATTCTCTTTATAAAAACGGAAAGGTACTTCATCCACACAATGGGTGGACATGATGAGGCCTCTTGGACAATACTGTGCCTGCTCCACAAAATGCACTTTCTCCATAAGCTGGTCATGGCTCATCAAATAATTGAGAATCCATACGCATTCTCTTCTTTTGAGCTGATAATGGTTTAAAAACCAGCGGATAAAATCTTTTTTCTCGTTGACAGATACAGGGGTCGCCATTTTTGATTCCCTCCTCTGCTTACAGACAAATTTGGCCTAACTGAAATTACAATAAGGTCACCCTTCGCTTAAAAAAGCAGTTTCCTCATTTAAGCAAGAAAATCATCAGTGAGTCTTTCCAGAACATCGAGATACTCTTCATTGCCTGGCTCCAATTTAATTAGTGTATTAAAAATTTCGGCAGCCTCTTCCCTTTTTCCTTCCTCTGCTAAAAAATATCCGTAATCTGAAAGAAAATCAGGCTGCTGTTTAAAGAAAGTATATGCAAGCTGATATTTGTTTAATGCCTCTGAATATTCTTCAGTATGCTGAAAGGCAACAGCTGAATCCCAAATAAGCTGCGGCTCTTCAAGCTCATTCAAAATATCAGTGATCTCGATTACATCTTCATATTTTTCCTGCTGGAGAAGCAGTCTATTTAAATAAATGGCTGCCTGGACATATTCGGGATCCAGCGCAAGAGCCTGCCTGAACATATCTTCAGCTTCTTTTTCATTGCCATTTTTCAGGGCGAGCTTACCGCCATAGAAGAATAGTTCTTTATTAAATTCATCCTGTTTTATGCCTTCCTTCACCGCTTCAAGGCCTTTTCCAGCCTCTTCCTCCCGCTCGTATGCCTGAGCAAGGTATAAATACAGTGAATGATACTCGGGGTCAAGTTCCTTCAGTTCTGTCAATTTTTCAATTGCTGTACGGTTAAAGCCTGCTTGCAGCGCTGTAAAAGCATAGCTGAAAAGGGTATTAATCTCCAGTTTATCATCAAGCGCTTTTTCGTAATAAGGAAGGGCTTCCTCAAATGCCCCTCCTGCGCTGAGAATATCCGCCATTCTCTGATTTACATTTATGCCTGCAATGACTTCCTCTTTCCCGAGAACATTTTCGTAAATCCGTTTTGCTTCCAGGAATCTTCCCTGCTCTGCATAGAGTTCACCCAGAGCAAAATCTACTATTACTTCATCAGGCAATATTTCTTTTGCTTTCAGCAGCTTTTGTTCGCTGACCTCGAATAGACCATCCATTTGATAAAGGTCTGCTAATAGGAGAAGCGACTGCGGAAAGCTTGGGTCATGCTCATTTATTCTTTCGAGAACGAGGATGGCTTCCTCTTCATGTCCAAGATCAATATGTGTTTCAGCTAACAGAACCAGCAGTTCCCCTTCTTCCGGATATGCTTCCAGAAGACGTTCATATAATGCTTTTGATTCCTCAAGGAATCCATACTGGAACAGTTCTTCTGCCAGCAGGAACCTTTCTTCATGTGAACCATCCAGCAGTATTTGCTGATAGCTCTCCAATGCTTCTTCGTGATGACCGTTTTCTAATAGAGTAATGATTTTATTTACTTTATCCATACTAAGTTCCTTTCGAATGCTAATCGGCTATTTTAAAGTAAGCTGGTGTACTGATTTTAACATGCTCGCCGTACCCTGAACGAAAAATCACTTCCTGTCCGGCTCGTATTACTTTTCCCTTCAGAACAGAGACAGCAAGTTTATCTCTATGATAATGAAACAGCTGTGATTCTTCAACGGTAAGACCTTCACCAGGTTTTTCGTATAAATTATAGCTGACTTCACTACCCTGATGGATATTTCCTTTTAACGGGTAAATTCCTGCCTTGGATAGGACTGACCGGGATAGCGGTTCGTGTTCGTTCAGCTCATTTGGCATAGAAGGGATTTTCTGCTCCTGCATCAGTTTTTTCCATAATGTATTAATTCTGCTTTTCTCCTTTTCGTTCCTGCATGCAAAGATAGGGGCAAGCGGGCAATTGTAAGGAAACATAGCTTCACGCAGCCAACCCCATGGAACAGCTTCAAGCTCCTTTGCATCCTGTATTTCAACAAAGACAACAGGAATCCTTTCCCTCTTGCATCTTCTCATAAAAGAAGGTGTGAGGAGACGTACAGGAATCTTAACACCAATAATATAATCGATTGGGCTGCTTAACAAACTTGCCTTAAAGCATTTAAGATCACTCTTCATGGAATATTCATGTTTTACAGGTGCGGCTGTCAGGAAAGCAGTACAGCCTTTTAATAGGAACTCCCTTATATAATACTCTTTGAGTTCTGAAAAAGACATTTCCAGCGGTATAGATGTATCCAGAACCACAAATCCTGCAGCCATAATAAATGCTTCGGCATCCATTCTGGCAAACTGAAACCTTTTCATTTCTGCCTGCATCAGTGAAATCTCATTATTCTTGATCAGCAGTGATGTTTTTATCAGCTTGTCTTCCTTTAAAATATTTGCATTCTCAATAATATAAGTCATAAAACCACCCTCTAAAACGGTCTTATGACAAGCTATGAATTTTTTACATAAATATGACTAATTGAATAGAAAAAGAGCTGCAGGAAAACAGCTCTTTTTTACGATTATGAAATAAGGCTTTCAAAATGTTCGAAAAACGACGGATAGGATACAGAAATAGCTTCTTTCAGATGAAGCTGAACTTCCCCCTTTGAAATGGCAGCGGCAACCGCAAGCATCATTCCGATTCGATGGTCCCCATGGCTTGAAACAGTTCCTCCTGAAAGGGATGATCTCCCTCTGATCACCATTCCATCTTCCGTTGCAGTAATATCAGCTCCAAGCTTTGACAGTTCATTGACAACCGTATCAATGCGATTCGTTTCCTTGACTTTAAGTTCTTCTGCATCCTTGATTACTGTTTCTCCCTCTGCCTGAGTTGCAAGCAGGGCAATAATAGGAATTTCATCGATAAGCCGGGGAATGAGCGCCCCTTCGATAACGGTTCCTTTAAGGTCAGATGTTCTAATGGTAATATCTCCTGCAGGCTCGGCTGATCCATTTTCATATGGCACAATGCTAATATTTGCACCCATCTGCTGCAACACATCAATGATGCCGGTCCTTGTAGGATTCAGCCCGACGTTTTTCAATTTAATCTCACTATTAGGCACAATGGCTCCTGCAGCCAGAAAGAAGGCAGCAGAAGATATGTCGCCAGGAACATGAATTTCCGCCCCTGTTAGTGTTTGTCCGCCTTTAATCCGAATAGTATGCCCATCTGCATCAGCTTCCCCGCCAAATTGCTTAATCATTCTTTCGGTATGATCACGCGTCTTCATAGGTTCAATAATGACTGTTTCCCCGCTGGCCTGCAGACCGGCAAAGAGCAGCGATGATTTTACCTGTGCACTCGCAACAGGAAGCTCATAGGTTACCCCTGCCAGCGGTCCTCCAATTACTGATAAAGGAGTAAATTCTCCATTCTTCCTGCCATAAATCTTCGCTCCAAATAAACTTAGAGGCGCAGTAACTCTTGTCATTGGCCTTTTTGCTATTGATTCATCCCCGACAAGGACTGTATGGAATGGACGGCCAGCAAGGATTCCCATCATAAGGCGAATGGTCGTACCGGAATTGCCAACATCCAAAAATTCTTCGGGTTCCTGTAATCCATCCATCCCCTGCCCCATAATGGTGACTTTATTGCCTTCCTGTTCAATAGATACTCCGAGCTTGCGAAAGCATGCTATTGTGCTTAAGCAGTCCTCACCAAGCAGAAAATTGGTTACAACAGTCTTTCCCTTTGCAATTGATCCAAACATCACAGATCGATGAGATATGGATTTATCACCTGGTACCGCAATTTCTCCGCTTAATCCTTTAAGATTTGACCTCAAATTTGCCGGAGTCATATTATAATCACCCTTTGCTGGTTTAATAAAGGTCTTACCGCTTGCCTATAGACCAATGGTTGTTTCATAGCTTGTATATTGTTCTAAGCAATTAATTGCCCTTTCCCGGTCCTCTTCAGTCTGAAAGCTGATAACCAGGACTCCATAAATTTCTTCTCTTGTTTCCAGTATTCTGATATTGGTGATGCTGATCTCTTCCTTGGCTAAATATCCAGTGATTTCTGAAATGACACCAGGGTAGTCAGGAACATCAACGAATAGATCATAAAATGCCGGAATTGCCCCTTTTTCTTTTTGCGGCAGCTCATCCCTGAACCGTTTTGCATGGGAAAAATACTCAAATATGCCTTCACTGTTTTCTTCCTTGAGGATTGTTTTAACATTCTCCATTTCCTCCTGCCAATCCTCCATTAACTTAAGCAGCACTTCTTTATTCTGAAGCAGGATATCTCTCCACATTGCAGGGCTGCTGGAGGCAATCCTGGTAATATCCCTGAATCCGCCAGCAGCCAGTCTTGGAATCAGCTTTTGCGAACGGCTTGTTTTTTCTGCCTGATGGACAAGAGAGGCAGCCACCATGTGCGGGAAATGGCTCACGATACCAGTTATATTATCATGTTCTTCAGGCGATATGGTCAGAAATTTTGCTTTCGTCCCTGAGAGCCATTCTTTTAACCTTTCAATCTCTGCGGGGGAAATATGGTCTTCAGGAGTGAGAAGATAAAAGGCATTTTCAAAAAGCAATGCTTTTGCTGCAGTAACACCGCTCTTATGGGAGCCAGCCATAGGGTGGCCTCCGATAAAAGTAATTCCTTTTTCCTTCAGTACCTTAGCACAGCTGACAATTTCCTTTTTAGTGCTGCCTGCATCCGAAATGATGACCGTGCTTTTCAATTCACACTCTTCTAATATATGTATTATTTTTTGTGTTTCCTGAACAGGTGCAGCTATTAAAATTAAATCGGCGTCTTTTGCACCTTCTTCAATAGTTACAGAAATTTCATCTGCGACCCCAAGCATTTCAGCAAGGCGTCCCTGCTCTTTATTTACATCAAAGCCGATGATCATGCTCTCACTATGGCTCCTTTTTATTGATAATGCCAAAGAACCGCCGATCAAACCAAGGCCGATAATAAAGATTTTTCCTCTCATTCTCTCACCGCCTTTATTAAAAATAATTCAGAGGCATCTCTGTGCCTCTGAATGGTTTTCAAAAAAGTATTATTACTAAGACCTCATATATTGCCTACAATGCCGCAGCCTGCTTTGCAAGGTATTGTTTCATTGCGGATATCACTCCATCATTCTGTTCCTTAGATCCTACTGTGACACGGACAAATCCCTGGAAACCAAGTGCTTTGCCGGAACGGACGATATACCCTTTTTCAAGCAAAAATTGAAACACTTCATTAGAATCGGCATTAAAGTTGATTAAAATGAAATTTCCCTGTGAAGGGTAGTATTCCAGCTCATGTGCTTCACAGAAAGTATAGAATTGTTCCAGACCTTCCCGATTTTTCAGTCTGCATTCTTCGATAAAATTCTGATCTCCAATGGCTGCAGCAGCTGCTGCCTGAGCAAACTTGTTCACATTGAACGGCTCCCTAACCGGCTCCAGAGCTTTGATCGTTTGAGGATCTGCAATTCCATAGCCTACCCGAAGGCTTGCTAAGCCATAAATTTTCGAAAATGTACGCAGTACAATCAAATTTTCGAATTTCCGGATCAAATCCAATGCATTGTAGTAATCTTCAGCTATTACGTATTCATAATAAGCTTCATCAAGGACAACCAATACATCCCGAGGCACCTTTTGCAGGAAGGAAAGCAATGAAGATTCATTAACATAGTTCCCTGTCGGATTGTTTGGACTGCAAACCCATACTACAGCTGTGTTTTCATCGATTGCAGCCAGCATTCCATCAAGATCATGTCCCCCATCAATTAATGGAATTTCCCTTATCTCCGCACCTTCTACTACAGCATTATGCCTATATTGAGGGAATGTTGGCGCAGCCATAACAGTATTTGTTTCCGGACTTAATAAAGCTCTGGAAATCATTTGAATAATCTCATCCGAGCCGTTGCCAAAGATCAGCTGATCTTCCTGTATGCTTAGGTGTCCAGCCAGAGCCGACCGCAGTTCAGAAGCATAACCATCGGGATACAGAGCAAAAAAAGATGGTGACTGATTCATAGTAAAAAGAACTTTTTCAGAGCATCCAAACGGATTTTCATTTGAAGCAAGCTTAACTATTTTATCCAGACTGTATTCCTTTTTTACTTGATCAATTGATTTTCCCGGCTGGTAAGGAGTTAAATTCAACAGCTGTTCCTTCCATTTCATTCAAATCCACCTCTTTTTCATCACTTTTACTTATTATCGTATTAAAGTATTATTTGATCTGCTCCAATATTATCACAAAACTCTCCATTAAGGAGAGTCTGTGGCCTTTAGATCCGGGCGAAGCTGGATGGCTTCACGCAAATATATATGGCAGATATTCTGCTGAGGGGCACCTGTATTCACATGCATCATAACCCTAATACAATTCCGAAGTGATCCTTCAACAGGTATTTCTCTCATGCACATGACAGGAACATAAGTCCAGCCCTCTATTGAACGCATTGCCTTTGCAGGAAAGGCTGCTGTCAATTCTTCCGTAACGGATATAAATACAGAAGCAACATCCTCAGATTTAATCTTATTCTCCCGAATCATTTGTCTGATCAGCAGCTCAGTTGCTTCTAATACCTCAGACTCACTATTCTTATCTACGGTGACGGCTCCCCTCACCCCTCGAATCACTTGCAGCACCTCCCAAAGCTGATACACCAGCCTTTTTATCTCTTAATAATAAAGACTTCCTTGTTTATTTTAAAAATGTTGCAAGCTCCTGCAGAATAACATCATCAGAAACTTGGTGTATAACGGGCTTACCCACTTCTTTTAAAAGAACAAAGCGGACATTCTGGCCTTCTGATTTTTTATCCTGCTTCATCCTTTCCAGCAGT
This sequence comes from Bacillus sp. NTK034, assembly GCF_017303275.1. Taxonomy (GTDB): domain Bacteria; phylum Bacillota; class Bacilli; order Bacillales; family Cytobacillaceae; genus Cytobacillus. The sequence continues at coordinate 213,523 of NZ_JAFKOJ010000002.1, forward strand.
TTTGAATGTGATAAATCTTCCGGGAGGCCGGTTTTGTAGCCAAGCTGATCAAGCCATCGCCGGAATTCGTTAACATCAAAACGCAGGTCAAGCATTTTTTTACTTAATTGGAGTGCGAATAGCATTCCTACTGCGACAGATTCTCCATGTGTCCATTCTCCATAGCCTTTTTCTGCTTCGATTGCATGGCCCAGGGTATGGCCGAAATTCAGGAATGCACGAACACCCGCTTCCTTTTCATCCTCAGCAACGATCCTGCCTTTGATTTCTATCCCCTTTGTAAGCATCCCGCTTATTTCATCAAAAGGAATGCCATCAAGCGAGCGGATGTTGTTTTTAAGACTCAAATAAAAGTTCATATCATGTATCAAGCTATGCTTTATAACTTCTGCAAACCCTGAGCGCCTCTCTTTTTGAGGAAGGGAAACAAGAAAATCCAAGTCATAAAATACGGCTTGAGGCTGATAAAAAGACCCTACCATATTTTTTCCTAAAGGATGGTTGATGGCCACTTTCCCACCAACGGCGCTGTCATGCGCCAATATGGTTGTAGGAAGCTGAATGAAAGGTATCCCTCTCATAAATGTGGCTGCAACGAAACCTCCCAAATCTCCGACAGCTCCCCCGCCAAAAGCCAGAATAAGAGATTTTCGGTCAAGCTTATGTTCCAAAGCAAATGACAAGCATTGATAGTAAACTTCAAAAGTCTTGGCTTTCTCCCCGCTTGGCACTGTGCAGACTTTTGCCTCTATATCCTTAAGTGCTGTTTCCAGAGCAGGAAGATGTATGGTCCGGACCGTTTCATCTGTGATTATCATTAAATTGGTCATAGCCGGAAAAGTATCTTTAATATATGATTCCAATCCTTCAATTGCCCCTGACCCTATATAAACTGGATAGGTCCTTCCGGGGGTTTTAATTGAAATACTATTCATTAAAACTCCCTCGCAAATTTTCTTTGCTGTTCAACCGAAGCTTTTAAAGCTTCGAACCGGTCAGAATAAAATTGATCGACAATAGCTGAAGCCAGTTCCCAGGCAATTACATTTTCTGCAACGACTGCTGCTGCAGGCACTGCACAGCTGTCAGAACGCTCTATGCTTGCTGAGAAGGGTTCCTTTGTTTCAATATCGACACTTTGAAGGGGCTTATAGAGGGTAGGAATTGGTTTCATCACTCCTCTGACGACAATAGGCATCCCCGTTGTCATGCCCCCTTCTAAGCCGCCAAGCCTGTTTGTTTTCCGATAATAGCCTTTTTCAGGATCCCATGCGATTTCATCATGAACTTCACTTCCGGGCTTCCTTGCAGCCTCAAAGCCAATGCCAAACTCAACACCTTTAAATGCATTAATGCTTACCATTGCCCCTGCTAGCTTTGAATCGAGCTTGCGGTCATAGTGTACATAACTTCCGACTCCCGGAGGCATGCCTTCAACAATAACCTCAACTACTCCGCCAATGGAATCGCCATTTTCTTTAGCGGAATCAATGGCATCCATCATTTTTTGGCCGGCATCCTGATCTAAACAGCGGACAGGTGAGTCTTCTGTGATTTCCTTTAACTCTTTTAGTGAAGAATAATCTCTTTTGCCTGAAACAACCCCGCCAATTTCAATAACATGGGCTGCAATTTCAATCCCCAATTCAGAGAGCAGTTTTTTGGCAGCTGCACCGGCTGCCACCCTCACTGTGGTTTCCCTGGCTGAAGATCGCTCCAGCACGTTCCTCATATCCCTGTGCCCATATTTAAGGGCTCCATTTAAGTCAGCATGGCCTGGACGGGGACGGGATATTTTTCTCTTTACTTCACCCTCATCCTCAGAATTAAGCGGGTCCTGGCCCATAATTTTTGTCCAATGCTTCCAATCATTATTCTCAACAACGAGTGCCACCGGCGATCCTAATGTATATCCATGCCTGATACCCGCTGTTATTTGAACAGTATCCTTTTCAATTTGCATCCTTCTGCCTCTGCCGTATCCTTTCTGGCGTTTGGCAAGTTCTTCATTAATATCTGAATCAATCAGCGGCATTCCTGCAGGCAGGCCTTCTATTATAGTGGTCAGCTGCGGTCCGTGAGATTCACCAGATGTAAGATATCTCAAAACTCTTTCCCCCTTCAACTCATTAAAGGATTATGTATCAATATAACATAATGATAAATATAAGAATAGATAAAATTGAAAATTCCTATAATATTTTATTTCTTATTATGAATGGAGCCATTTTAACACGAATAGTTATTTACTACAAAACGGGAAAAACAAAGAAAAGAGGATGTCTGAAAATAATCCCCTATGCTGTTGCTATTTTTATTCTTTTCTATAAAAAAAGGTTTCAGCAGATTCCAAGTGATAACGGCCAGCGTTAAAAATCTGTTCAGTGCTCCCAACAAAGAATATGCCATCTTTTCTTAATGCGCTGCTGAATTTATGATAAAGCTGATCCTTTGCTTCTTCTGTAAAATAAATAAGAACGTTCCTGCATACAATTAAATCAAAAGGCCCGCCGAAATCGTCTGCAAGGAGGTTTTGCTTTTTAAAAATTACCGTCTTTTTTATATCCTCTGATACTTTATAATAACTTCCTTCACGCCAAAAGAACTTCTGTCTAATCGTTTCAGGAACTTCATTAAGCGAACGTTCAGGGTATACACCAATCCGGGCCCTCGCCAGGGCATTTTCATCAATATCTGTTGCAGTAATCTTTATTTGGGATATTGGCAGCAATTTTGATAAAATCATGGCAATTGTATAAGGCTCTTCACCAGTGGAGCATGCTGCGCTCCAGATTTTCAGATTCCTATTCTGCTCTAATAGCCCCGGCAGGATTTTTTTTTCAAGCACCTCCCACCTCTGCGCATTTCGGTAAAATTCGGAAACATTTATCGTCATCCTGTCCAAAAAATCATTCAGGAGTTCCCTATCCTTGACTATGCCATTAAAAAAATCTCCAAATGAATTAAAGCCTTTTTTCTCATACAATGATATCAGCCTTCTCTTCATTTGTGCTTCTTTGTACAGAGAAAGATCGATCCCTGTATTTCTTTTTATATTTAGAATAAAATCCTGATAATCGTTAGCCATTCCTTTTCCCCTCTTATAATAATTGGTGAGCATGTGTCTCCTTTTATCCATGCCCGCTATCTGTAAAAATGAATTCGGTTACAAAAAAAGCACTTGTCAGGGACAAGTACTTTTTTGAATATTAGTTAATCCATTCATTCATTAGCTTTTTGTATTCCACTTTTTCTTCCTCTTTGAAGAAAAGGCCGATTTCACGTTCAGCACTTGCCGGTGAATCTGATCCATGGATTACATTTTTTCCAACTGTGATGCCGAATTCTCCGCGGATTGTTCCAGGAGCAGCATCTTTAGGATTTGTTGAACCCATCATCTGACGAGCTGTAGCGATAACATTTTCACCTTCCCAAACCATTGCGAAAACTGGTCCGGACGTAATAAAGTCAACAAGTTCTCCGAAGAATGGACGCTCTTTATGCTCTCCATAATGCTCTTCCGCAAGTTCCTGGCTGATGCTCATTAGCTTGCCGCCTACAAGCTGAAAGCCTTTCTTTTCGAAACGGGAAACGATTTCCCCGATTAGATTGCGCTGCACTCCGTCTGGTTTAACCATTAAAAATGTTCTTTCCATTGAATTCCACTCCTAAAACTTATGTATAGTGATTTATGTTAATCCACGAAAATATTAACATTGTTTTGAAAATTTAGCAACAGAAATCTGAAAGCGCTTTTACTTAATAATTCCCGGAAAAACAAAATTGCCGGCACCCTGTAAAAGTGCTGGCAATTAATTGGCGGATTAAAATTTTCTTTTGCCTATAAATTTAGCAATATCCCGCAAAGCTTTCTTTGACCTGGAAGGAGGCAGCTCTTCGAGAACCCCCAAGGCTTTCTGCAGATATTTATCACTAATTTGCAGGGATTTTTCAATTGCACCGGAGTCTTTGACCAAGGCAATTATTTTCTCTATATCTCTTCGTTCAGTTCCTTCGTGGACTCTGCTGATTTGATCACAGATGGTCCTGTCCTCCATCGCAAATAAAGCAGGGAGTGTAATGTTACCCTGATGGAGATCTCCTCCTGCCGGCTTGCCAAGCTCTTTATCAGTACCGACAAAATCCAGGACATCGTCAATAATTTGATACGACATTCCCACAAAATAGCCGAATTTAAAGAGCTTTTTATGTATACCTTCCTCTACATTAGCCGCAATGCCGCCAAGCTGGCAGCTCACCGCAATAAGCATGGCTGTTTTTCTTTTAATTCTCCGGAAATATGTCCTTATATTCTGATCATAGTTATACTTATCTTTAATTTGCTCAATTTCACCTATGCACAGTTCCACAAGGGTATGAGAGAGAATTTTGTGAGCATGCGGATTTTCCACATTGGTTATTAATTCCAAAGCGCGCGCGAAAATATAATCACCGGTATACATGGCAATCTTATTATCCCACTTTGCTTTAATGGTAGGCTGCCCCCGGCGGAGTTCTGCATCATCAATAACATCATCATGGACTAGCGACGCCATATGGATAAGCTCCAGTGATACCGCTACGTTTTTAATTTTATCAATATCATATTCTCCGAATTTTGCAGCAAGCAAAACAAAAACTGGGCGGATTCTTTTCCCCCCGGCCTGCAGCAGATGCAGGGATGCCTGATGCAATAGAGGAGACTCTGCCTTAATGGTCTCCTCAAGCTCGTTCTCTATAACAGTTAAATCTGAATTTAAAAATGAATACATCATTTTCAATTTCATTTGCTTACTCACCCAGCTTATCGATCCCGTCTGATCTATTCTCTATCGTTCGATGAGAAACATACAGAACAAGTTATTATTTTTATTTCGTTCCAATGTGTACAGCAGCCACACCACCGCTATAAGGCTTAAATGTGACATTTTTAAAGCCTGCTTCCTCAAACATTCCTGCAAGTTCTTTCATCCCTGGAAAGTCTCTGGCTGATTCCTGCAGCCAGGAATATTCATTAAAGCTTTTGGCAAAAAGTTTGCCAAACATAGGCATGATAAAACGGAAGTAGAAATAATAAGCCTGCTTGTATCCGAACAGGGTAGGCTGAGAAGTCTCCAGACACACTGCTATACCGCCAGGCTTTGCAACACGGTGCATTTCTTTTAATACCTGCAGATAATCCGGAACATTGCGCAGTCCAAAACCGATTGTAACATAATCGAAGGAATTGTCCGCAAAAGGGAGCTCCATTGCATTTCCATGTACAAGCTCCACTTGCTTCAGTTTCCGATCCTTAATTTTTTCCTCGCCGATTTTTAGCATATTTTTACTAAAATCCAAACCTACTACTTTACCGCTTTCTCCTACGGCTTCAGCAAGCGCTATGGACCAATCGGCTGTACCGCAGCATACATCAAGAGCTTTTGAACCCTTTTGAACATTCATCTTTTTCATTGTATCTTTGCGCCATCTTAAGTGCTGCTGAAAGCTGATGACTGAATTCATTTTATCGTAGTTGCCATAAATCTTTTCAAATACGCTATGAACACGTTCTTCTTTTGATTGCTGCATATTTTATCCTTCTTCCACAAAAGTTTTAGCCACAGACTGACTATTATTGAAAATGCAGTGAATACGCTGCTCTAATAATTCATTTGCAAGAGGAAATTTCCTTAGGGATTGATCAACCAAATTCCTTGAAAAATCAATATATCTGTCACAAATGAGAATCAGATATCTCCGCTGCTCCGCAGACATGTCTTTCACTTTTGGGAAAGTCAGTTTTTTAAGGGCTTCAAAAACAACTGAGGTGCCTTCCTTCATGAACTGCTGCTTTTCTGCAATCAGGCGCTTAATGAATAAAAGATTCGATATTACCTCTTTCCAAGCTGCCTTGCTGAATGCATCAGCCAGTTTTTCAAAAAGTGACGCCTCAACTTTTTTGACTGAATTCATCAGGCTGTCAACTGCATCAGGAGACTTCTGATATAGCGAAATTTTATGCTCATTTACATCTTTTATCCCATCTGCGAAGGCCCTGATCATTCGGATATCATCAAAAGCTGCGAGAATCTTGTAATATAAACCGCTGTAATAAACACCTGCAAGGACAGTAAGCTGTCTGTGTTTAAGACCATTGTCTTCAGATTCATCGTTCTTAACAAGTTCATGGGTATCAAGGGCGATTTGGATAAGCATTGCAGTTACTGCATATTTTTCTGCTTTTGAGTCAGGTATTTCCACATCATCCAGGAAAGAGATTAGAAGCAGAAGCTTGTCTTCATCAATAACAGGAGAATCAATATATCTGAGCAGATAAGGGTGGTTAACTTTTTTCTCAATCTGTTCTTTAACATCTGCTAATTTAATCTTCACATCATGCATGCCATCACCCTTGTTTCCCCTTAGTTTTCTTTTTTCCATAGCCGCGATTTCTCAATGTGAATACTGCGACAAAGAGAACGGGCACATATTGTCTTATTCATCTTATCTATTTTTAGCCAAATCATTGATTACTATTAAATGTAAAACGGGCAAAAAAAAACCTTTTACCCGGTATCTTGTATTCAAGAGAAATAATCAAGCAGAGACAATTATATCATAAATTACAGGAACATGTCAGGACAATCTCCTGTGAAAATATCCTATCCTTCTAATCAAAGGGAAAGCTATTTCTTTCCTTCACTTTCTATTTCCCCGCAGCTTGTCATTATTCTTGCATTCCCCCGGATTTTAATCGCAGACGTATGCTCGGTAAACTGAGCAATCATTACTTCACCCTGGTCAAGTTTTTCTGAATGGTGGAATCTTGTATCAGAGCCTCTTGTTAACCCTATGACGTTAACACCGTCTTCTTTGGCTTTTATCACAATATAATCATGTCCTGATGGACTTTTCTTTTCCATCCATACCATCCTTTGCTAAATAATGTTCATTCATAATTACTTACAAAAAAAGGCTAAAAGTTTTATCTTTCAGCCTTTGACCTATTTATAGCCTGAACTCACCATTAACAGAGCTCTAATTTTTATTGTTTAATCAGCGAAAGGACTTCAGCCCGTGCTCTTGCATCCTCTGCAAAAACGCCTCTTACTGCTGATGTCACCGTTTTTGAACCAGGTTTTTTAACACCTCGCATTGTCATACACATATGTTCCGCTTCTACAATGACCATTACACCATGGGGCTCAAGCTTTTCCAGGATGGAATTTGCTACAGTAGATGTGATGCGTTCCTGAAGCTGAGGACGCTTTGCAACTGCCTCCACAGCTCTGGCAAGTTTGCTTAAACCTGTTACTCTGCCGCCCCTCGGGATGTAAGCTACATGAGCAACACCAAAGAAAGGCACAAGGTGATGTTCACACATAGAGTAAAATGGAATATCTTTAACTAAAACAAGTTCTTCATGATCTTCGCCAAATACTGTTTCAAAGTATTCTTTAGGATCCTGGTTAAGCCCCATAAAAACTTCTTCATACATTTTTGCGACTCGCTTTGGCGTATCAAGAAGTCCCTCGCGATTCGGGTCTTCACCGATTGCCTCTAATATTAAACGCACCGCATCTTCTATCTGGGCACGATTTACTTCTGCCATAATTATGCCTCCTATGTATTAACACTGTGGTAATAATATGTTCATATTAGCATAACCCTTTCATTCAGGCAAAACGAAACTTCCGTGTCTTTCACTAATATTAATAAACCGCCGTTTCCCCTGTGGTCAGCGCGATTTCAGATCGGATAAAAAAGAAAAAACCGCGAATATTCGCGGTTTTTAGCTCAAGCATAAGCTTTAAGCACTTGTATGTAGATTATTTAACTGCATCTTTAAGCGCTTTACCTGGTTTGAAAGCAGGAACTTTGCTTGCAGCGATTTCGATTTCTTCGCCAGTTTGCGGGTTGCGTCCTTTACGGGCAGCACGCTCGCGAACTTCAAAGTTTCCGAAACCGATTAGTTGTACCTTATCACCATTTTTCAAAGCATCAAGGATTGTATCGAAAACAGCATCAACTGCTTTAGTCGCGTCTTTTTTAGAAAGTTCGCCAGCTTCAGCAACTGCGTTAATTAGTTCTGTTTTGTTCATGCCTTTCACCTCCTCCCAAATATGGATAAAACCCAGTAAAATAAGATTCCTTACATACATTTGTAAACAAAATTACTGAATTCTATACGTTATGGCGTTTTTTTGTTTAACAAGCCCTATAATAAATGATAAATTGAAATTTTTCAATCCAAAAATCATTATAAACCCTTTAAATATAAGGGTTTCGGCCGCCATAACAGTAATTCTGTTAAAAGATTATCACAATCAAATGCTGTTATCAAGAATATTTCATGATTTAATGGGAATCTTTTCTTCTTTGCAACATATTTGTAATAAGCTGACCTGTTTTTATTACCCTTACGGCGCTTTTTAAAACACTATTTTAAAAAGTCAATTGCAAATTAAGCAGTGAATTTTTCAAACGTTTCCTTTAAATTAGGATAAACGTAAAAAAAGACTCCAAAAGGAGCCTTCATTAAAGGATTATCGCAATTAATCCGCCAGAGCCTTCGTTGATGATTCTTTCTAATGTTTCTTTCAGTTTGTATCTTGCATTTTCAGGCATTAGGGAGAGTTTGGCCTGAATTCCTTCTCTTACGATGGAGCTTAGGCTGCGTCCAAAGATGTCGGAGTTCCAGATTGAAAGCGGATCGTCTTCAAAGTCCTGCATTAGATAGCGGACAAGTTCTTCACTTTGCTTTTCTGTTCCAATAATAGGTGAGAATTCAGATTCCACATCTACTTTAATCATATGAATAGATGGAGCAACTGCTTTTAGTCTTACACCAAAGCGGGATCCATGGCGTGTAATCTCCGGTTCATCCAGGCTCATATCAGCAAGCGAAGGAGCAGCAATACCGTAGCCGGTTTGCTTCACCATTCTCAGTGCATCGGAAATTTGGTCATACTCTGCTTTAGCATGGGCAAATTCCTGCATCAGCTCGAGCAAGTGGTCTTTTCCGCGGATTTCAACACCGACTATCTCTTTAAGGACCTCATCGTAAAGATCGTCTGGCGCATATAAGTCAATTTCGGCTACTCCCTGCCCCATTTCAATTCCTGCAAGGCCTGCCCGGTCAATGAATTCAAAGTCGCTGAATTGATGGACCACACGGTCAACATCTCTTAGCCTCTTAATATCCTTAACCGTTTCTTTAACAGCTTCCTGATAGCTTTCACGAAGCCAGTGATCTTCATGCAGCACCATTACCCAGCTCGGAAGGTTTACATTGACTTCCAGTACCGGGAACTCATAAAGAGCTTCACGCATAACATTTAATACATCTGATTCCCTCATGCCTTCAACACTCATGGCCAGGACAGGGATATCGTATTTTTCAGCAAGATCATTTCTCAGTGCATCCGTATTTGGATGGTGTGGCTGGACACTGTTAATGATCATGATAAACGGCTTGCCAACTTCCTTTAACTCTTCAATAACCCGTTCTTCGGCTTCCAGATAATTCGCCCTAGGGATTTCTCCAATTGTTCCGTCAGTTGTAATCACCACTCCGATAGTCGAATGCTCCTGAATCACCTTTCTTGTTCCTATTTCAGCAGCTTCATGAAAAGGAATCGGCTCTTCATACCAAGGTGTATTGATCATTCTCGGGCCGTTTTCATCCTCATAGCCCTTCGCCCCAGGTACTGTATATCCCACACAGTCCACGAGCCTGATATTTACATCCAGCCCTTCTGCAACATGTACTGTAGCAGCCTGGTTAGGGACAAATTTCGGTTCTGTTGTCATAATTGTTTTGCCGGCAGCACTTTGAGGAAGCTCATCCTGTGTGCGGGCACGTTCAGCTTCATTCTCCATATTTGGCAGTACAACCAGTTCCATAAACTTTTTTATAAATGTAGATTTGCCTGTGCGAACTGCGCCAACTACTCCAAAATATATATCGCCGCCAGTTCTTTCGGCAATATCTTTAAAAATATCAACCTTTTCCAAGTGATCCCCTCCTGAAATCTTGAGTTAATGGGATAATATTATCCTATCTATTATGTTTGGACATTATATGTGTATGATGTTGTCCTACATTGTTATGACAGTTTTTTTAAATTTTTACCCCCCTATCAGGAATGTGCACTGCACCTGCCAGCCCGGCTGGAAATCGGCAATCCTATGACAGTCTGAAATGGACAGCTGGCCACTCCAGATTTCCTTTTTTATTTACTAACTCCCCTTACTTCTTTATTTCTTTGCCTTTATGCTTATAGTCAATAGTTGAAGAGTGGTTATAAAAGTATATAAAAAAATAACCCTTCTCCTACAATATATTTTGCAGGAGAAGGGTTATGACTATTTCACCAAAAAGATTGGATCATTCGTGCCGGGATCAATTGTATATGGCAGAGAATAGGCGGGAACAAAATCAGAATCCTCCACAAGAAGATCTCTAATATCTTCTCCAGATTCAGGCTTGTTTTCCTTATTTTCCAATGCCTGATATAAATCAGCCCGATAATCCACATATACCTCTGCATTGCCGGTAACGACATACGGGAGGCTCTGGCCGCTGTATGGACTGAGGGCTTTAGGTTCTTCCTTAAATCCTAATTTTTTGAAATCCATTGTAAAGACATTTTCAGCAATCTGCTCTTTATAAGGCGGGAACCCATGTGCTTTAACCCTAAGGTTAATATCCCTGATGGTTTCAGCAATTCTTAAATCAAAAATCTTCACTTTCGGATCTGATTCTGCATCAACGATCACATATTGAAAAACTCCGCCTGATTCAAAGGCATTCCCAGGCGGCTCTGCCATATATTCCGGGGCAATTTTCTTAAAGTCAATTGGATACTTTTGATAGATAGGGGTTGTCTGATCCTTGGTTTTAATCGGCAGAAGGCCATTATTTGCTTCCCGATATTGGTCCACTGCCGACTGGACAGACTGGAGCTGATCCTTGTAGGCTATCTGATTTTGCGATAATTTCTCTTCAGGATACATACACCCCGTCAGAATTAAAGCTCCACTCAACAAAAGCAAAAACATGTTAAAAGCTTTTTTCATTTAATCAACCCTTTATGTAAAAGTACTAGCTGCTTGTCGGACCGCTGAACACGACAATCACTATAATAATCCCGCTTATTATCATTAAAAAGTAGGCAACAATGGCTGTTATAACCTTAAAAACTCCAGCTTTCAGCTTGTAGCGGCTAAGATATATTAATATTATTGATAAAAACATAAATCCCATTGATGCTAGGGATATCCACATTTTCATTAAAGCCGGCGACATACAAATCAACTCCCTTTTCCGAGATGTATTATAACATATTAAATGAATAAATCTAAAAGCTTTTCATTGCGAAAAAAATTAAGCACAAAAAAACTGAGGCAAAGAAGGGGCAATTCTTTACCTCAGCCATTTGACTAAATAACCCAGCACCCTGTTCATTACACTAGTTTGCTTCGTTGCATTGTATGCAGGAACCTGCTGTCTCGCATCATCTAATGCCTATATTTTTCAATTAATAAACATTTCAGTTCTTTTTATTCCCGCTTTGATCTTCCAAAACGTTCGCAAGATCTTCCATCTCATGTGTTTTTCCCCTTGCCATCAGAAGATCAACAGCATCCTTCGCATTGACATTATTAAACAGAACATCATACAGAACAGTGGTAATTGGCATTTTTACGTTATATTTTTGAGCCAGCTGATGTGCCGCCTTTGTTGTCCTGACTCCTTCTACGACCATGCCCATATTGTCAAGGACCTCCTGGAGATTATGTCCCTTTCCAAGAAGGTTGCCTGCCCTCCAATTGCGTGAATGGACAGACGTGCATGTAACGATCAAATCACCGATTCCCGCTAATCCGGAGAAAGTAAGCGGGCTTGCTCCCATCTTCATTCCGAGTCGGGCAATTTCAGCAAGACCTCTGGTTATCAGGGCTGCCTTGGCATTGTCTCCATAACCTAAGCCATCTGTAATTCCAGCTGCAAGGGCAATGATATTTTTTAAAGCCCCTCCAATCTCCACTCCAATGATATCCGGGTTTGTATATACTCTGAAATTGTTATTGATAAACAAATCCTGAATTTTTTCGGCGGAGTCCATATTTTTTGATGATACCGTAACAGTAGTTGGATGCCGCAGACTAACTTCTTCTGCATGGCTTGGACCAGAGAGTACCACTACACTATCCAGAAGATTTCCGGGCATTTCTTCTTCAATCATTTCAGAGATCCGGAGAAGTGAGTCTGGTTCAATGCCTTTACTTACATGCACTATGGTAAGAGGCTCTTTTCTAATTCCCTTGATCTTCCCTATTACTTCACGAATGGCCTTTGTCGGGACCGCCAAAATCAAAGTGTCTGTTCCGGTTAAAGCCTCTTCAAGCGACGTGTATCCTCTTATTCCTTCAGGCAGATGTATCCCTGATAAATATTTTTGATTCATATGCTGCTTATTGATTTCCTCTATTTGATCAGGATTATGGCCCCACAGTCTGACATCATGCCCATTATCCGCAAGCACCATCGCCAGGGCAGTACCCCAGCTGCCGGCACCTGCTACAGCTACACTTTCTTTTTTCCGCTCCATTTGATCACTGCCTTTTAACGTATTTGGATGCATCAAAAATTCATACGATTCTGCCTGCCAGACAACAATAAAGATTTCTGGCTGGCGTCATCATAATTATTTTCTTTCCCTAGCAAATATCTTAATAGGTGTGCCTTCAAAGCCAAAAGCGTCTCTAATTCTGTTTTCCAGGAAACGTTCATATGAAAAATGAAGAAGTTCAGGATCATTAACAAACACAACAAATGTCGGCGGCTTCACAGCAACCTGTGTTGTATAATAAATTCTTAGGCGTCTTCCTTTATCTGTAGGTGTAGGATTCATCGCGACAGCATCCATGACGACATCATTGAGGACGCTAGTTTCAACACGCAGAGCATGATTTTCACTTGCTGTGTTAATCATTGGGATGAGAGTATGAATACGTTTTTTCGTTTTAGCAGAAAGGAAAACAACTGGTGCATAATCAAGGAATTGAAAATGCTCACGAATATTTTGTTCAAAAGCCTTCATTGTTCTCTCATCTTTTTCAACAGCATCCCACTTATTGACAACAATAACAACGGCTCTGCCTGCTTCATGAGCATAACCGGCAATACGCTTGTCCTGCTCAATGATTCCTTCTTCCCCATCGATGACCACTAAGACAACATCGGAACGTTCGATTGCCCGCAAAGCTCTCAGTACACTGTATTTTTCTGTTGTTTCATAGACTTTCCCTTTTTTTCGCATTCCTGCAGTATCGATGATGACATATTCCTGACCGTCAACCTTCACCTTCGAGTCGATAGCATCTCTCGTGGTGCCTGCTATATTGCTGACAATGACCCGTTCTTCGCCAAGCATTGCATTTACAAGAGAGGATTTCCCGACATTCGGGCGCCCAATTAATGAAAACTTGATGACGTCTTCTCCATATTCAGTTTGGCCATGTTTCGGGAAATGCTTGGCTGCTTCATCAAGCAAGTCTCCAAGACCAAGCCCATGAGAACCTGAAATAGGAAATGGTTCACCAAAACCAAGTGCATAAAAATCATAAATTAGATCCCGCATCTCAGGGTTATCGATTTTATTTACACCAAGAACTACAGGTTTTTTGGCTTTATATAAAATTTTGGCAACTTCCTCGTCTGCAGAGGTAACACCCTCTCGCCCGTTTACAAGAAAAATGATGACATCTGCTTCATCTATCGCAATTTCTGCCTGAAGGCGAATTTGCTCTAAAAATGGCTCGTCCCCAATATCAATTCCGCCTGTGTCAATAATATTGAAATCATGAGTCAGCCATTCTGCCGAACTATAAATCCTGTCCCTTGTCACTCCCGGAATATCTTCGACAATGGATATCCGTTCTCCTACAATTCTGTTAAATATCGTTGATTTTCCAACGTTAGGACGCCCGACAATAGCCACCACTGGTTTTGACATGAACATCACCCTTTCAATTCTTTATTCTAAAATGTTTCAACATCCCATTTATGTTCCAGAAATGCCTTTACCTTGGTAAGCATACAGATGGCTGTCCACAATAACACTACATTGATGTTAAAACCATCCAAACAGCTGTACATTTATAAAATAAACCCTTCTCAAAGATAGAAGGGCCTAACTTAGATATTTTAACAAAGAGAAACCTTCCTAGCAATAGGAAAAGCGGAAGGCGCCCGCTTAATGAAGGCACGCAGACTAAAAACGCCACGTCCTGTGGCAACGTCTGCATGACCCACATCCTGTGGGCCTCAAGCATAAGACGAGCCGGCTGAAAGGTTGTTCTTTAACCTTTTGGACGGATTGGAAGAAATGTTGAGGCGACTGCCCAGGGACGACAAGCATAAGACGGTCCCTGTAAGAAGGTGGTTTTTCCTTCTGGAAGGGAACGGCTTATGACCTCGAGTCCCTAGGAGCCGAAACTAGACAAGCTTATGACCTCGAGCCGATGGCGCCTGGAGCTAGACAGGTATCGAAGTTCAAAAATATAATTTCTGTTTTATTAAAACTTGGAAGCTACATTAATGCTTAACAATTACATATAGTTCTTCTGTTAATGCATGGGCAATACCATCAAGAATTGCTTCAAGATTGGCTGCGATGATTTCCATTTCTTTTTTATCTTCACAATGAAACACGGCGGTACCTGATGGTATCTTGGATGGATTTGTTGTAATTGCAGCCAGTATGAATTTTTCAAGCACCATACGCTAACTTCCTTTCCCATTCGTTTGCCGTTCAGTAGGCATCCTAATCGCATTTTCGAGTGTCGGAACCGCTTCGATGACTTTTATCGCTTTATTAATATTCTTTTCCTGCGGCAATACGAAAACTCCTACACGCCCATCATCCAGGTCCCTTTTCGCAAGCGGAACAAGCGCAGGAGTCCCAGAATCCCGGTAAACACCCAAAGCAGTAGAAACATCATGCAAAATAGCCTGCCTCTGCCCAAGATTGGCTATGGTGGAGCGGGCATTGAAATTTTTAGGTTTTAAAATAAATCCCATCCCATATCGCAGCACTTCCTCTTGTCTTTCGGGCAAACCTATATTCATGATATAAATATTATCCACATACAAGCCCGCTCCATCAAAACGCGGTTCCACAAACTCAACTTCAACAATTTCCTTCAGCCTTCCCCCTGACATTAATTTTTTGGAAATAAGTACGGCCAGAAGGGCTGCCGCAAGCCCTCCCCATATATTAAATACCAGATAGCCAAGCGTGCTTAATAAAGATGTGAAAATCACAAGATAATTTCTGCTCTCGAAGGCGATCGCTACACCTTCTATATACGTTTTGCCTCTCGGAACCATTTCGTAGCTGTCCAGTTCAGTAAGCGTGTTTCTTTCCATGTTTCTGACTTCCCTAAACTGGGATGCAGCAAGGGTCAGAAACGTAATAGCTGTGAATTCTTCCTCCATTATTGAAGGAATGGCCACCGTTCCCAGGCCGGCAGCAATGAATCCCAATGCAACGTGTATAATCTTTCCATGTAAGTATGTAGGATATTGCCGGTAGTCGGTCCGAAGCATATAAATACGGGTCAAAGTTCCAGCTGCCAGACCAAAAAGTATCGGGTACGTATATTCGCTCATGATAATTTTTGTTTCTCCCTTTCGAAATGTTTAAAGTTGGTTTCAATAAATTTAACCGCCCATTGCACTGTAATCCATACGGCCGATATGGAAACAGAGATTGCCATGATATCCAGAAAGGCCAATGATCCAATAGTGTAAGGAAAGGAAAATTGTTTAAGAATGAGCGCATATAGAACTTCACCCTGGATGCCACCCAGCAATATTAGCGGCAGTCTGAGCATTCTGTTTTTTTGCAGGAGAACAGCCATATAAACGAGAAGGATTGACAGCATCCAATTCCGGGAGAACATTACCCAAACCGGATCAAACAGTTCAAACAGATGAAATATGACATAGGCCATCATCAGGATGAAAGTGCAAAAAAAGAAATAAAGTTTACTCAGTTTTTTTAATCTCCCGGCAAAAATATATAAAGATACAATCAGAAAAAGGCCACCAATACCAGTTTCAACATTGAAGATTTTAAATGTCCAGGGTGACAGCATAATGAAGATTAAAATCCAGGCAGACAATAGAAACCTGTATTTATTATTTCGATCCAGAAAAAAAGTTGCCATAATCCAAACCATCCAGGAAATCCAATAGAAAATTAATCCTTCCATCCTCTACCTCCTATCATTTCCATTATGGCTTTTTCGTATTAAAAATAACCCTGCAAGTTCAAAAGGATTATTCCTTTTGAATCACAGCTATCTTTTTGCATAATTCCTTTACACTCACTTCATCTTAATAACATGGAGGTGTTTATTATGGGTAAAGACAGACAGGAAAAAAAGCTGAAGAACAGCGGAAAAGTGGAATCCGATCGCGACCAGGCACTTCATTATCCTGGAGCTGCCAAGATGCAGAGCCCCGAAGAAGCCAGATCTTTGAATGATTCAAAATACAGTTAAAGGTTAATATCCAAAAATAAAGCTCCCGTCAATTGACGGGAGCTTTATTTTTGGATTATTCGCTGAGAATAGGCTTTTGTATCAATGCCACGTTCATTCAGCCAATGATGGGTTTTTTCGGTTATTATAATTGGAGCCTGCTGAAGCTGGGTGATGTTTGCTGCACCAAGGGCAGTCATGATCACTTTTAATTCAGTATGCATATTGTTAATCTCTTCAATGAGTGCTTCAAGTCCTTCTTTCATCAGAACCTTTAAAAAGTATCCCGCCATCCCTGCAGCTCCTGCCCCAAGAGCAATTGCCTTAGCTATTTCATGACTTGTTCGGATGCCCCCGGAAGCTATGACTTCAATATTATTTTCCAAAGATGCAGCTTCTGCAATGGAGACAGCTGTCGGGATTCCCCACTCATTAAAAAACGACAACAGTCTCTCTCTTCTGGCATTTTCTATGCGGGAGAAATTCGTTCCGCCAAATCCGCCAATATCAATTGCTGTAACACCGGTTGATGCAAGCATTGAAACTGTTTCTTTATTTATGCCAAATCCCACTTCTTTTACAACTACTGGAACTTCAGAATGAGAAACGATATTTTCAATTCTTTTTAAGGCACCCCGAAAATCACGGTCACCTTCAGGCATGGTCAATTCCTGGACTACATTTAAATGAATTTGCAATGCATCTGCTTCAATCATATCAACCGCTGCTTTTGCCTGATCGATTGTAGCTTCGCTGCCTAAATTGCCGAAGATAATTCCACTGAGGTTTTCTCTCCTGACAACCCTGTAGGATTCTGCTTCACTTGGATCCTTCAGGGCAGACATTTGAGATCCAACTGCCATAGCAAGACCTGTTGATCTGGCAGCCAGGGCGAGATCCCGGTTAATTTGAACCGTTCTTTCTCCTCCGCCCCCTGTCATGGCATTTATAAAAATTGGCGAACTTAATGTAAGTCCGCCAATTGAAGTGCCTAAATCAGCCTGATCAAGAAACGCATCAGGAAGACTTTGATGAATAAATGCAATATCCTCTAATCCGGTATTGCTGTTTTGGCCCGTTGCCAAAGCATGCTGGATATGATCCCATTTACGTTTTGATCTAGACAAAATTTATCACCATTACTTTTTTAAATTCTTTAGCTGGTCGCCAATCATATCACCAAGTGAGAAGCCTTTATTTTCTTCAGGAAGTTCATAGTCAGTCACTTCTTCCTGTTCCTTTTCAAGAAGATCTTTGATGCTCAATGACAGGCGCTGGTCCTGTTCGTTCACATCAAGAACCTTTACTTTTACTTCCTGTCCTTCGCTCAATACTTCATGAGGAGTCCCAATATGCTTATGCGCAATTTGAGAAATATGGACAAGTCCTTCTACACCTGGGAAAACTTCCACAAATGCTCCATAAGAAACAAGTCTTTTTACTGTTCCATTGAGAGTGCTTCCTTTAGGAGCCTTTTCACTGATATTATCCCAAGGCCCTGGCAATGTCTCCTTAATGGAAAGTGAGATGCGTTCATTGTCCCGGTCTACACTTAATACTTTCACTTTCACTTTTTGGCCTTCTTCCACAACATCTGAAGGCTTCTCTACATGCTCATAAGAAAGCTGGGAAATATGGACAAGACCATCAATCCCGCCGATATCAACAAATGCTCCAAAGTCAGTAATTCTTTGAACTGTTCCATCCAAAACCTGACCTGCCTGAAGGGATTCAAGCACCTGGTGTTTTTGTTTTCCTTTTTCTTCCTCTATTACAGCACGGTGAGAAAGAATGAGGCGATTTTTATCTTTATCAAGCTCTACAATTTTAAATGTCATCGTTTTGCCTTTATAATCAGTAAAGTCCTCAACAAAGTGAGCTTCAACCAGGGAAGCAGGAACAAATCCGCGCACACCCAAGTCTACTACTAAGCCGCCTTTTACAACATCTTTTATTTCTGCTTCAAAAACTTCACCCTCATTAAATTTCTTTTCGAGAGTTTCCCATGATTTACCGGCATCAACTTTTCTTTTAGAAAGAATAAGGGCATCTTCCTCCACTTTTAAAACTTCAAGCTCTAGCTCATCTCCTTCTGAAACCGCATCGCCTGCTTTTTCAATATGAAGGCTTGAAAGTTCGCTGATTGGGATAATCCCATCCAATTTACTGTCAGCAAGGTCAACAATGACTTGCTTTTCTTCCACTTTGGTAACTTGGCCTTTTACCTTGTCACCCACCTCAAAATTTTTAACTTCTACTTGATTCATTTCCTCTGACATATGTATTCCTCCTTAATCCAATGGCTGCTTTCAAATTTTTAATCTGTATTCAACTGCCTGCCATCCAGGCAAGAACCCTGTGTCAGCAGCAGAAATACTCGAATGGCTATTTATTTTGCAGGCTATTTTTCAACTGCTGTTGAATGTCTCTTTCTGCCCTCATAAGAAAAGCGCAAGCGCCTTGCCCACCCCCGACAAGCACAAGACGGGCCTCACAGAAAGGCGTCCTTTGCCTTTTTGGGCGGATTGACCGAAATGTGGAGGCGACTGCCCAGGGACGACAGGCATAAGACGGTTCCTGTAAGAAGGCGTTTTTCCTTCTGAAAGGAAACGGCTTATGACCCCGAGTCCCTAGGTGCCGAAACAAGACAAGCTTGTGACCTCGAGGGGGTAGGCGATGAGATAGACATTCCTAGAAGTTCAAAGTAAAGGACAGCCTAATTTTTCGAATATTTTCGCCTTTTTAAAAAATGCCTTTTTACTAACTTCTTACAAAAGAAGATTTTTGTCAAGCAAGAAGGTTTATGAATAATCTTCAATTAATTTACCTATTTCTGACATAATCAATTCGGTGGTTTCCTCCGCCGAAGCCTTTCTTTCCCTTAGCTCTTTCATATCAATTGGTTTACCGTAAACAACTTTTAATTTTGAAAAAGCCTTATAGGGTCCAATAATGGCGCAGGGAACGACATGCGCTTCTGACCTGAGAGCAAAAAAACCTGCACCTGCCAGTCCTTTCCCCAGCTGCCCCGTTTTACTTCTAGTACCCTCTGGAAACAGCCCTAAAACATTTCCTTCTTTTAAGATTCCAAGCCCTTTTCTTAATGCCTCCCTGTCACTCATTCCTCTCTTGACAGGAAATGCGTTTAGATCGGGAAGAATTTTCCCCAGAACCGGGACATTAAATAGCTCTTCTTTAGCCATAAAATAAACTGGCCTTGGGGCATTAATGCCGACCACCGGAGGATCAAGATTATCTATATGATTGGAGCATAAAAGGACGCCCCCTTCAGCAGGAAAGTTCTCCTTACCAATTACTTCAAATCTGTATATGGGTTTTAGAACTCCATAGACTGCTGCTTTGGCAAAAGAATAGAGATTCACTTTGTACCAATCCTTTCAATAGCCAGATCCATTATCTTATTGACTACCTGTCCAATTGACAAAGAAGTTGTATCAATCTCTTTTGCATCCTCTGCTTTCTTTAAGGGAGCTACTTCACGCTCAGAGTCCAGTTTGTCCCTTAAGGAAATTTCTTCCTTAAGCTTTTCAAGATCAGATGGATATCCCTTCTGGATATTTTCATTATGTCGCCTTACAGCTCTTTCATCGACAGAGGCTAAAAGGAAAATCTTTACTTCTGCATGGGGCAGGACATGGGTTCCGATATCCCGGCCATCCATTACCACTCCTCCATTTAAGGCAAAGCTTTGCTGGCGCAGTACCATTTCTTCTCTAACCAGCTTATGCATGGAAACTATAGAAACAGAATTTGTCACTTCAGAAGTCCTGATTTCATTTGTCACATCCTGGCCGTCCAGATAAATTAATTGCCCTTTTTCGCCAGGCTGCAGTTCAATACCTGTATTGTTTAGAATCTCCATAAGAGAAGCTTCATCTTCAAGACTTGCATTCTTCTGAATCGCTTTATAAGTCAAGGCACGATACATGGCACCAGTATCAATATATATGTAAGATAATTTTTCTGCCACAATCTTTGCTACTGTACTTTTCCCTGCAGCAGCTGGGCCGTCAATTGCAATTGATATACGTTTGCTCATAGTTCCTCCTGTACCCCTGGCCGCTTCTTCCCCAGGTTCATTCAGCTTTATTTTAACATAATAAGTCTGCATCAGTGCATAATTAAGCTGTTTTTTAAGTCTTGCAATTTTTTAAAAAAAGCCCCTAAAAGACTTATAATTTATCGTTTTCACACGACCGCCAGCACAAAAATAAGCAGGCGCCCGCCTGCTAATAATTTTCCCTGAACGTTTCAAGCAGCTCAGTGAAATTCTGATCTGTTACACCCTCATACTGTGTCAGCTGCTTTAATTCCGGTAAAGCATCCATATGATGAAAGAAAAATTGAGTGAACAGCAAGAAAACAAATTGCACAATAATTAACTTTAGAATAATCCTCTCTACCGTTTTCATCATTGCCATCTCTCCAACTGTAAATATAAGAATAAGCCAATAGACTTCACCATCTATTATGAGAGATGAATATAAAAAATATTCCTTTATTTATATTTCCAGGCCTTTTTTCTTCATAGCCAATTGCCTATCGAAACAAAATCGCAAAAGCAATTGCCTATCCTGGGGGCTTACGTCCATAAACTGAACAGAAATAAGCGATTTTCCATTTTTAGGTTCAGAAACTCTGATAACTTTACTTTTAAGCCGCAAATAATAATTGTCGCCGTTTTGCATTGCTAATACGAAATAAGTATGTATTTGCATATTCGCTTTTAAAGAACTTCTGCTTTGTGCGATGATTGCAGCCCCGCCCGCACTAATATCATCCGTAACGGATACAAAAGGAATAAACTCATTACTTTCCGGGTGGATAGCAACATCAACAGGTGTTTCAACCCGGACAAACTGGCGCCGCTGAATTTTTACCAAATGTTCGTCCCCTGGATATGATAAAACCATCATCGGAATCTTCAGCTTAACTCTTCCCATAACCTCGCTTTCGAAAAGATATACAGTCCCATCTTCAGCTAAAAAAGTTGCCTTCAGCTGAGTCCCATCGAGCAGGAAAGCAGCTTTATTCGTTTCTTGATTTATCGGATAATCAATATATAGATTATTTCCTTCTCTTTCAGCAAGCTTGCATTTATATTTCTCGGATTTTTCCGAGTAGGTTAATTCCAGCAGCAATGTTTCTCCAATATTTATCACACTGACACACTTCCCCTTAGCAAAAGGATAATCTTGTCATTTAATTATGACCGGTATAAAAGAATCCTGCAATAGAATCTTTGAAAAAATTAGGCAAAAAGACCCATATGCTATTTAAAACAAAAAAAGAAAGCCTATCTGGCTTTCTCTACAATACATCTTCAAATACTGGTTCAGCATTTTTAAGCTTTTCTACTTTTTCTTCCTGTCCTGTTTCTGCGTTTATATAGATTCTGTAGGTATCTTCACCCAAAGTGCCAAGAAATTCATAACAGGAAACTTCCTGATTCAAATCATTAATGATTATTGCCCGTCTGTCTTCCATGACTTTCAGCTGTGGATTTACCTTGGCTCTCGCCTCTTCTGCAGTGATTGCAGGCTCAGGAATTTCTCTCTGGTGATGAGCCTTTAAATAATCCTCAGCAGAAAAGGCTGCCATTTTGCCATTGTCAAGCGCAACTTTCACACGAATGGAGTCCGGATAAATTCTTACACCATCCTGATTGGATACAAAGGTAAATACCCCTAAATTGTCATACTGAGCACTCTCGAATAAATCAAGGTCCTTAAAACCATTGTCTTTCAGAAATTTAACCGCATTATTGCTTGCTTCATTAAGGCTTACTTTTTGTTTCGCCACTTCCCTATCCAGTATAAACCAGATTGGATAACCGCCTTTTTTAGTGATATCCATGTTTGCTTCTTCTTTTGTTTTCTTATTTTGAATACTTACACTAAAGAACCCGTAATCAGATCCTTTACCGTTTTCCGTCACTCTGATATTAATATTATTTCCCAGGTTTGCATATTGCCGGCCTATTCGTGCAGCTTCTTCTTCTGTTATTTCTTTACCCTTAAGATATTTGTAATTTTCATCTTTCCTCTGCATATTTACAAACGCAGGTCCAAAGTCTGTCTCTCCATAGCCTTCAACCGTTTTTTCCACTGTCTTAAATCCATCTATGATTGTATTATCTGCAGCTTCCTCATTTGAAGCAAGCGCCATTTCTACATCCATCCACCGTAAGTTCTTCTCAAGCACCATATGTTGAACTTTGCGCAAATCCTGCTGAACATCAGCCGACTGTTTATAAAGCTGCTTTAGCGCTTGATATTCTTTATCAGATAAAGGCTCCTTCTCCAAGTCCCTTACTGCTGTCCGATAACTGAAATCTCCAATATTGGATAGAAACTCTTCTGTTTTATTGAAAGGAAGAAGCGAGAGAGGCAGCTGGCCAACATCTGAGTGGGCTTCTGAAGTCAATCTCCATACTTCTGCCAATTCAGGTGATAGTGAAGCTCTAGAATTCATTGCTAAGGTTGTTCCAATTTTGTCATGCAATAAGTCAATTTGGTAAGTTAAATCATGAAATGCCCTTTGATAATTATTTTCGGCATTAATTAGGATTGCATTTTTCTCCCGGTGCTCCTGATAACCCCAGAACGCTGTACCGGCAACACCCAGTGCAAGTACGCCTATTAGAATTCCTCTAAGCATGATCATTCACCCCTCTATTTACAGAATATATGTTTTCCAATTTGCTTGATTTGCGGCCGTGTCCAAATCCATCCGCTTGTAGCTGTATCCGGATTAAAGTAATACAGTGCCTCGCCTGTTGGATCCCATCCATTGATGGCATCAAGGACAGCTTTTTTTGCTGTTTCATTCGGCGTTAGCCATATCTGTCCATCGGCAACGGCAGTAAAAGCACGAGGCTCAAATATAACACCAGAAACAGTGTTTGGAAATGAAGCACTTTCTACACGGTTTAAAATTACTGCGGCAACTGCCACCTGGCCTGTATATGGCTCCCCTCTAGATTCTCCATAAACCGCATTGGCCATCAGCTGGATATCATTTTCTGAGAATCCGTTAGGCACATTTGCAGCGGTCGGCTGTTTAGGAGCTTCCTGCTGCTGTGCCGTTCCCCCGGAAGATCCCCCTTGCTGAGGCTGAGTCTGCTTCTCAGTGTCCACCCCGCCGTAGTGGGTAAATTTATTGCCCTTATTAATTTGTTCTTTCACATACTGTTCATTATACTTGGATGCCTTTACGAGCTTGTTTTTTGTTTCCTGACCAGCAAGCCCGTCTATCGGAAGGCCGAATTCATATTGAAAATTCCTAAGTGCCCAATAAGTTCCCCACCCAAAAACTCCATCGATTTTCCCATTGTAGAATCCTAAATACTGCAGGCGGGACTGAAGCTCGATTACATCATCTCCAACAGCTCCGTGCTGGATAACCTGGTTCGAAAAGGCATTAGCTTTGTCCATATTCCCGCTCAATGGAATTCCCAGAACACAAAGGGAGATTATGAGTAGAACCTTTCCTGCCAAAAAATTCTTTTTCATGGATTTTAACCTCCAAAAGTCAATCTTTTTTCATTGACCCTATTTTTTGTAGTCCTTGGCTTTTTATTCAATAACTTGAGTCTTTTTACTTTAGGTTGGTTTTCGGCAAAATAAAAAACCCTCCATCAGGAATGGAGAGTTTTCTGTAAATCAAATTGATTATTCATGTGGTTTACGCTATGTGCCCTTGCTTTTTTCACTTTTCTTAAGCCCAGCCACCAAAGGAAAATCATAAATGGAAACATGATAAAAATCCAATGTTTTAAGGAAATCAGGATGTAGTCGTAAATACCGTGAAGGAGAAAAGGTATAAAGAGCGAGAAGGCTATCCATTTTTTTGTCGAGGTTGCCGAGAATTTTCCTTTTCCTATATAATAGCCCATGATAACACCAAAGAGAGCATGACTGGAAACCGGAAGCAAGGCCCTTCCAAGAGCGTGTTCCACACCGAGCGCGACGAGATAGAAGATATTTTCTGCAGTGGCAAAGCCAAGTGATACAGAAGCACCATACACAATTCCATCATATGGTTCATCAAATGTGATATGCTGATAAATAGTATAAAATAATATAAACCATTTAAAGAATTCTTCCAGCAGGCTTGATGAAAGAAATGCGTCCATCAGACTAGACTGCAGGACCCCTTCAGTCTCTAAAACATACTGGATGAACATGATGGGGAACACGAGCAAAGCACCAAACAAAAAAGTTTTAAAAACCATTGATATGGGTTCAGACTCATATTGATCTTTTAAATAGAAATAGCTTAATAATGCCAACCCCGGCGCGATGCCAGCGGATAATATTCCCAGCATGAGCTGCCCTCTTTTCAATCTGTTTTCTTAATCGTATCATGATATAGAAAGAATTAAAATGATTATTCAAATATTGGAAAACAAATATTTCGCATCATAATTTGTTTCAAAGCTAGAATTGGGGGATAAACATGGAGAAAAAAAAGATACTGGTTATACACACCGGAGGCACCATTTCAATGAGTGAGGATGCAGCAACTGGTGCTGTTAAGCCGACAGGTAATAATCCATTGACTGAAAAAACAAAGGAACTGCTTTCCCTTGCAGAATTACTGGTTGAAGAGCCTTTTCATCTACCTTCACCGCATATAACACCTAAAGAAATGCTAAAATTGAAGGAAATTATTGCAAAATACCTGGCGAAGGAAGAAATTAGCGGCGTAGTCATTACCCATGGGACAGATACATTAGAAGAGACAGCCTATTTCTTGGATCTGACTGTTAAAACATCCCTTCCCATCGTTGTTACTGGTGCTATGAGATCAAGTAATGAAATCGGCTCTGATGGACTTTACAACCTAATTTCCTCCATTCGCGTAGCTTCATGCGAAGAAGCAAAAGACAAAGGGGTTCTGGTTGTTCTAAATGATGAAATTCATACTGCGGAAAATGTGACAAAGACACACACAAGCAATGTATCTACTTTCCAAAGCCCGCAGTATGGACCAATCGGAATAGTCACAAAGAGAGGTGTATTATTTCATAACACGCCCACAAATAGAGAATATTATCCTTTAGATGCTGCTGTAAAAAAAGTCACACTTATTAAAGCATTTGCCGGAATGGATTCTTCTCTGCTTTATGCTATAGGTGATTTAGATTTTGACGGAGTTGTGATTGAAGCACTTGGACAAGGTAATTTGCCTCCAGCCACAATCGAAGGCATTAAAGCTCTTACAGAGAAGAATATTCCGATTGTATTAGTTTCCCGATGTTTCAATGGAATTGCTCAAGATGTATATGGCTATGACGGAGGCGGAAAACACCTAAAGGACATGGGTGTTATTTTCTCGAATGGACTAAACGGGCAAAAAGCAAGAATTAAACTGCTAATCGGACTGCAAACCCAGCAAAATATCGAAGAGATTTTTCAAATATAAATAACTAATAACAAAGGCTGATCCCATATGATCAGCCTTTGTTATTGCCACTCTCTTTTTCAATTATAGCTTTGGCTATTTGTCCGCCATGGAATCTGCCATTTTCAATAAAAATTTCGTTGGCATTATTTCCGGCAGCAATAACACCTGCAATAAATATTCCAGGAACATTCGTTTCCATCGTTTCAGGATTATAATGAGGGCGGCCTGTTTCTTCACTTATTTGAATCCCCATATTCCTTAAAAATCCGTGGTCAGGATGGTAGCCAGTCATGGCAAATACAAAATCGTTCTTAATGTTGAATTGCTGGCCATCCACCATGTAGGTCAGCTTATTTTCACTGATTTCTTTCACATGTGCATTAAATTCCATTTTAATGACGCCATTTCTAACTAAGGACTCAAATTCAGGGAGTATCCATGGCTTTATGCTTGGTGAATATTCTGTTCCGCGGTAGATCACCGTAACTCGGGCTCCAGCTTTAACCAGTTCAATCGCAGCATCGACACTTGAGTTTTTCCCGCCAATTACCGTTACGTCTTTATCAAAATAAGGGTGGGCTTCCTTGAAATAGTGAAAAACCTTTGGCAGGTCCTCTCCTGGTACTTCCATGTAATTTGGATGGTCGTAATACCCTGTAGCAATTATTACGTTATTGGCGGTATAATCCCCCTTATCTGTGTGTACTTCAAATACCTCAGATTGATTTTTAACTACTTTGAGAACTTTTTCAAAGGCGTTAATCTTAATGCTCTTTCTTTTCACAACTTCCCGGTAATATGTCAGCGCCTGGTTTCTCTTAGGCTTGTAATTTTCCGTTATGAAGGGGACCCCGCCGATTTCGAGCTTTTCGCTTGTGCTGAAGAAGGTTTGGTGTGTGGGGTAGTGGTAAATTGCGTTTACAATATTGCCTTTTTCAATAACAAGCGGGTTTCTCCCGGCTTCCTGAAGAGCAATGGCAGCTGCCAATCCGCATGGTCCTCCGCCAACAATAATAACGTCTATATTCAAAATTCTCACTCCTTAATCAATACCAATGAAAAAAATTTCATGTTGCTGTTTTTTCTACAGATATTGTTTTAGCCTATAATAATGCCCGTTGATTTCAGCACGGGGCACTTGCTTTCCGCGGGGAGAGAAGAGAGCCCTCACCTCCCGCAGGACACTGAATTAGCTTCCTGGAATTAACTCCGCACGATGGAAATGCGGATGCATTTTCGAGGATCAAGTACCGACAGCGAAGGTCAACTCAACAGGTTAAACTTAGTTTGAAGTTAAAAAGCAACAAACTTTACTGAAAACAACATAAAAAACTCCCATCAGTTTATGATAGGAGATTTTTTATGATTATTCAAATGTCTTACATTCATCAATGGAGAATTTACAGTTAGATCCATCCGCGGAATCTTGAAGCTTCCGCCATTTTTCTTACACCTACCATATAGGCAGCCAGACGCATGTCTACACGGCGGGTTTGAGAGGTCTGATAAATATTATCGAATGATTTGACCATGACTTTTTCAAGCTTTTCTTCTACTTCTTCTTCAGTCCAGTAATATCCCTGGTTATTTTGTACCCATTCGAAATATGAAACTGTTACACCGCCGGCAGAAGCCAGTACATCAGGGACAAGCAGTATCCCTCGCTCGGAAAGGATTCGTGTAGCTTCCAAAGTAGTCGGGCCGTTAGCAGCCTCCACTACAATACCCGCTCTTATATTATGTGCATTTTCTTCTGTTATCTGATTTTCGATGGCCGCAGGAACCAGAATATCGCAATCGAGTTCAAGCAGCTCTTTATTTGTAATTGTATCATTAAACAATTTTGTCACAGTGCCAAAGCTATCACGGCGATCCAAGAGGTAATCAATATCAAGGCCTTCCGGATCATATAAACCGCCATATGCATCTGAAATGCCAACAACCTTTGCTCCGGCATCATGCATAAACTTTGAGAGGAAACTTCCAGCGTTCCCGAATCCCTGAACAACAACTCTTGCACCTTCGAGATTAATGCCTTTTTTCTTGGCAGCTTCCCGAATGCAAATTGTAACTCCTTTAGCTGTTGCTGATTCCCGTCCATGTGAACCGCCAAGTACAAGTGGTTTACCTGTAATGAAGCCTGGAGAGTTAAATTCATCAATCCGGCTGTATTCATCCATCATCCATGCCATGATCTGCGAATTGGTAAATACATCAGGTGCAGGAATATCCTTAGTCGGCCCCACAATTTGACTGATGGCCCGTACATACCCGCGGCTTAGCCGCTCTAACTCACCGAAGGACATATCGCGAGGGTCACAAACGATTCCGCCTTTGCCTCCGCCATATGGAAGATCCACAATTCCGCATTTTAAGCTCATCCAAATTGACAGTGCCTTGACTTCCTTTTCAGTTACATTCGGGTGAAAACGAATACCGCCTTTAGTAGGACCCACTGCATCATTATGCTGGGCCCGGTAGCCAGTAAAGACTTTTACTGTTCCGTCATCCATCCGTACAGGAATTTTTACTGTCATCATGCGAATTGGCTCTTTTAGAAGCTCATATACCTCATCAGAATATCCCAGCTTCCCTAAAGCCTTATGTATGACAGTTTGAGTCGACTTTAAGACGTCCAATTTTTCTGCTTTATTTGAATCAGTACCTTTCTCGGCTACCATTTGTAAACCTCCTAGAAAAATCACTTTCATTAGTTGTCCGCTTCCATGGATTAGTATACACCTTTGCCTAATTTATGCAAGAAGAATCATGTACTTTTCCGCATTTTTTAATATTTTTATGAAACCGCTCTCAGCCTTGATATTAAAGGGAATTTTCTGTTTACTCCTAGTACCCGTTTTCCCGTTTAGGCCCAAAAGAAACATCCCATTTCCTTCTTTACTGTATATTTAAAAACTTTTCCATTTTTATACTATTTTTGCAGCTGATTAACTATACTTGTTTTACCCAATTTTTATATAGTTCATGACCATTTAATCCAAATTCACTGCATTTATCTGTTATCATCCTGCCAGCTATTCTCTTTGGCAACCTGCAAAACAAGAGACTTCCTTTGTTCAAAAAAAAAAAGAGGATGTCCCCCTCTTCCGACTTATAAAAAGTATTCCACCAGCTTTTTTACTGCATTGGACTCGATAAGTACTTTCCCATATTCCTGAATTACATGTATGCTGGTAAAGGCTGAATCACCGTACTCAGCTAATATGGCAATAACTCTATGAATGTCATCTCCCGCTAAATCTGTAACATGATAATAATACATTTCTTTATAACAATATAGGCTTCCTTCCTGAATCTGCACACGGTTCAGCTCTTTAGCCATTTGAATTACGTCTTCAAAATCCTGGAACTCGAATAATATATCTTCACTGCCCTCAACAGTTACTTGCATTTCAATAAAACCATCCTCAAGGAGCTCTTCATCCATCTGATCCTCCATTGTAACGATCATAACCATTCCCTGAGCCTGCATGGAGAATATCTCCACAGCAACTGTGCCTTGAATATCTACACCAAATTCTTCACTTGCCTCTTCCAGCATCTCATGAAATAGCTGATGCCATTTTAGAGAATCCTTCCAGACATCTTCCTTAGTCAGTCCCCTATCATTCAAGTCATCTAAGGTTAGAAAGATTTTGATTTTATTATAATTCAAACGTTCTAAGCGCATGATAAGCCCCCTGCCCTGAACCAACTCTTTGGTTTAGTGTATGAAACATTGCTCAGTTTGTGAGTCGTCTTATTTTGTATGACTAAAAAAAAGAAAAGACCCGGCAACTTAACCGCCAGGTCTTATGTTATAGGAGCCGTTCTCTAATCCATTCTTCCCACTCATGAGCGGAACCGCCGGGAATAAACTGTTCATACTTCATTTTTTCTTCATTACTAAGGGTATCAATGCCGAATCCCCCAATGCCTACATGCATCTTCCCATTAGTCTCTGCAAGTCTCTCAGAAAGTTTGAGGGTTTCAGGTACGTTGGACTTCATCGTACAGGATAAGAATACAAATTTTGGTTTAACAATATCAATCACAGTATCAATATCTTCTTCAGCGATGCTTGTCCCAAGGTAAACGACCTCGAATCCCCTTCTGCGCAAAAATAAAGTAAAAATTAAAAGCCCTAATTCATGTGCTTCTCCAGGTCCGCAGACTGCTATCACCTTTGGCAGGACTCCATTATGCGGAAAAGAATGCAGAATCATCCCAATTCTGGATCTTAATATGGATGAGGCAAAATGCTCATGTGCACTAGTTATTTTCCCCTCTTCCCACTGATGACCGATTTTTACAAGAAGAGAGCCTAATATATCAATTAGGACTTTATCTATTGTATAAAAACTGAAAGCCTGATTAATTAAATCATGTGCTTTTGATTCATTAAACTGAAGAAGAGCTTCAAGCAGCTCATTGGCGAGGGCACCAGACCGATCACCTTCCTTATCCATCTGAAGCGGCTCGGCATTTAATTCCTTATTTTCGAGAAGGGAAACAGCCTGGCTTATGGAAAAACCCTGATCCACTTTCCTGATCAGCCATTTTAATACTTTGATATGTTCTTCTGTATATAGCCTGTGACCTGATTCATTTCTCTTAGGAGCAACGATTTGATACCGTCTTTCCCATGCTCTTAACGTTCCTGGCTGAATGCCGAGCATCTTAGATACAGCCTTGATATTATACTTTCCTTCTTCTGTTGCCATGCCCAGCCCTCCATTCATTACTAATTATAAAAAACCGTCGCTAGAACTGTAAAATCTGGATGTGTTATATTTTCAGCCTTTATTAAGAGTAATGAAATGAGTTTCCGGCTTTGCCCCCAGCCGCAAGGGCACACCGGTCGTACCGTAGCCGTTGCTGATCAGAATTGTTGTTTGCGGCAGTACTTTTATCCGCCCCTTCTCATATGGGCTAAGCCCGAAAATATGAATTTGCCCGCCATGCGTATGTCCGCTTAAAACCAGGTGAATATTTTGTTCTTTTTTTATACTGTTAATGATTCTTGGATCATGGCTGACCAGCACCCGAAATCCTCCTGAACCCGCATCTTCAAGTGCGAGGTCGAGCCGATCCCTATCCTTGCTGAGGTCATCTGTTCCCATCAAAATAAAACGTTCTCCTTCATCTGATTCAAAGGAAAGGGCAGTATTATCGAGAATTTTTACTCCGCATTCGAGGAGAAGAGCATCAAGCTGGTGATAATCCACTTCATAGTCATTATTCCCCCAAACGAAATAGACTGGCCCGCATTCCTTTAACCCCATTAGATTTTTCTTTACTCTTTCAAAAGGGACTCCTTTTTCCAAGAGATCGCCGCCGATGATGACCAGGTCAGGCTTCTTCTCTCTAATCTCCCCGATTATCTTTTCTGACACCGTCCTCTTATGAATATCCGAAATAAAAAAAAGCTTTACTTCACCGAAGCTTTCCGGAAATTCAGGAAAAGAAAGCTCTTTATATATAATTCTATCTGCAAATGCCTCCCTAAGCATAAACATTAGTAAACACACACCGCCAATTAAGGCCAAAGCTATTAAGTATTCCATAAATCCTCCTGCCATCAATCGCCTTCAATCAGTCTCCGGCAAGATTGATTTTCTTGAAATCTAAAGAAATAATACCATAAATTACTGAAAAACAGAAAAGGGCCAATGCTTCCCATGGCGAAAGGACTGACAAAACAAAAAAGCCTCCAATAAGCAATAAACTCAGCACAGGCCCAAATAAAGCATCCATATGTTTTGATGACCTCATATTTTTTAAAAGCCTGGCAGTCCACTCGATTATACTTCTAATGATCTCTGCGTTGGCTATAAATGCGATAAGGAAAAAAGTCATTCCCAGGACAAAGCCCGCCGGTTCCAGTACAAAAATGACAATCATATCCGATATGCCCATTGGAATTGACACCGGAAAAAATTTAATAAATAAAATGCCGCTCATAAAACCTGTCATTAGCTTCAGCAAAATTAAAAACACTAAAAATCCCTCCCATACAAAGTGTATGAAAAGGATTTATTTTGTTGACTATATATACATTAATCCTCTGTTATATCAAGAACACGGAAACCGGATTTTTCGAGCCGGCTGATGAACTTATCCATATTATTATTTTTTTCCACCTTCATCACGATGCGGCGGACCAGTTTGTCTGTTTCATCAAAGGTTACAAGGGAAATGATGTGCTCATGGAAATAATGGGCGATTTCGGCTAAACGCGCTATTCGCCCTTCCGCTTCTACCGAAGTAAACGCAATCCTGACACCGGACTTATTGGTGCCGAAGGCGGATTGGAATTGAGCGAGGACATCAAAGCGAGTAACAATGCCCAGAAATTTACGATTATCACCCAAAACAGCAAGTAAAGGGAAATCCTTTAAATCCAGAAGCGTTTTTTCAAAGATCTCATTTCCTTTTAAATATTGCTCCTGATGTGTGGCAATATCCTTTACCAATGTCCCTTCAAGAAAATCATCCTTTGATTTCCCTGACAAAAAGAATTTCTCATATATTCCATATCTCGTAATTATGCCGGCATACTGGTCGCCATCCAATACAGGAAGCCCGTCGATCTGGTGGTCCTCCAGCAAAGCCAGAGCGTCTTTCAATGCTGCATCCTGTCCGATTGTATAACAGGTATGTTTGGGGATCATGATACTTTTCACAAACATTGCCATCACCTCAGAGTAATATTAATTAGACCTGATATTTAACTTCGCCATCACCTCAACTTTCCCCTCTTTTTATTAAAGTAAACAATCATAAAAACACTGCAGTTTTCATAAGTTTCAATGACGCATAAAAAGGAGGGATTATGAATGAATACACTCCGTAAAACCTGGCACCCATATGTAAGCCCCTTTGACCCCTGCACCCCGATAAAGGTCAAAACCTATTCCACTCCTCCAAATCTATATATGGGATTTCAGCCGCCAGGACTTGAACAATTTACACCAATGGAGGCTTTAAGAGCAGGAACGCTTTGGAAGGCTTTCTATGATCCGTGGTACAGTCCCTATGAAAAAGCCAGGGAGGGACAATAGCCATGAAACAATTGCCGGCAGATTACTATCAGCTTCTTGAACAGCTTCAGGCTGTGGATTTTGTCCTTGTTGATCTGACTCTATACCTTGACACCCATAACAATGATACTGAAGCCATTAAGCAATTCAATCACTATGCAAAAGAACGAAAAAAACTGAGAAATGCCATTGAGAGCAAGTATGGTCCATTAATGCAATTTGGACACAGCTATTCCGGTCAGCCATGGAATTGGGATGATGCCCCGTGGCCTTGGCAAGTATAAATTTGGTTCACAGGCGCCTTCTTGCATGAAGGCGCTCAATAGATTAGCGGACTTCCGAAGGGGGCTGAGAAAAAATGTGGGTTTATGAAAAGAAGCTGCAGTATCCGGTGAGGGTAAGCACATGCAATCCCAAACTGGCAAAGTATCTAATTGAACAATATGGGGGAGCGGACGGTGAACTTGCTGCTGCCCTAAGATATTTGAATCAGCGCTATACTATTCCGGATAAGGTCATCGGACTTCTAACAGATATTGGAACTGAGGAGTTTGCCCATCTGGAAATGATTGCAACAATGGTTTACAAGTTAACAAAGGATGCTACGCCTGATCAAATGAAAGCTGCCGGTCTCGATGCCCATTATGTCAACCATGATAACGCTCTTTTTTACCATAATGCTGCAGGTGTGCCTTGGACAGCTTCTTATATTCAGGCAAAGGGGGACCCTATAGCAGACTTATACGAAGACATCGCTGCAGAAGAGAAAGCCAGGGCAACCTATCAGTGGATTATTAATATGAGTGATGACCCGGATTTAAATGACGGACTCCGTTTTTTAAGAGAAAGAGAGATTATTCATTCCCAGCGATTCAGAGAAGCCGTAGAGATTCTTAAGGAAGAACGGGATAAGAAGAAATTCTTTTAAGTATACTTAACAAAAAAGAAGCAGGCGGGCTGCTTCTTTTTCCATTTTCTATGGTGTCATTTATTCTCATGATAAAGATTTATATCATAATTTTTTTTCATCATTTCGAAAACGGTATGTCGATTTTTCCATTCATCTTCTTTTTTCCAAAGATCTTTGCTCTTATCTATAATCTCACACCTAAGGGCATGATATTCTTTTTCTGCTTTCTCCCTTTTTTCCCTCAGAAGATTCATAAGTCCATAAAGGCCAACCGTAAAAACAAGCAAATAGAAATTCGCTGACTGATTGACAAAAGCCGAAAACATGGATGCAAACGAGTAAGAGTATGGCAGCATGACACTCTTATAAATATAAAAAAAGAATAAAAATGAAATAAATACAGTCGCCCACATGGCAATTAAATGCCAGGACTTGAATCGATCAAATTTTTGCTTTCTCTCTACTACTTTCTCAAGCATTTTTCTTGTAGCCTGGTCTGTACGTTCATCAAGCATTCTAATCGGCGATTCCAAAACTCTCCCTCCCTTTCTCAATAATGTATGAGCTTGTACATTATTATATGACTAAGAAGGAGAGGCTGCTGCCGCACCTGTTTTCGATCCTTTTATTGCTCAAGCGGAATCTTTAATACCTGGCCCGTTTGTATCTCATTCGAGGGCAAATTGTTGGCTTGCTTTATTTTTTCAATTCCCGACTGGGATTTATAATAGGTCATGGCAATTCTAAAAATTGTTTCCTTCGGTTTAACCGTATGGTAAATAACTTTACCTTCCTTTTTTAATGCTTCCTTTGTCCCGGCTGTTTTGGAAGAGTCTGTAGTTTCAGATCCTGTTTCCTGAACTTCCTTATTAGGTTCAGATCCTTTATCTTCTATATCAGTCTTTTGAGGGGCCTTTTTTTCCTGCTGGACTTTGGCATCTTCTTTTTCTTGAGCACCCTCAGCTTTTTCAGTTATCTCAGGTTCCTGGGATACCGGTTCTTCTCTGACTTCTATAGTTGTCCCTTTATCTTCATCATTTGTGGCAAAAACCACTGTTTCAGAACCTGTTTCCTCATTTTCTGTATTTAACCCGGCATTGATGCTTTTATCACTGCTTACATATTGATAAATACTGAAAATGGTGATGGGCAGTAGGATAAAAAATAAAGCAAGCAGGCGAATAACAGGGTATTTAATCTTCCATTTACTCTTTTTTCTTTTTTCCTGATGAACACGGCTCCGTGGCGGCAACGCTGATTTTTGCCCGCTATTTTCCGTTTCCAGTTTTCGGTCAATCTTCTTACGGAGTCTTTCAGCCTGATCTCTATAAGGGTCTTCTTTATTCATGTTTCATCCCTTCCTGTAATAAAAAATCATAAGAAGTTTATTTTGATGCTGCTGTTAATGATCGTTAATTACGTTCTCCTCTTCCGCTATCCTTTCAGATTTTTTCAGGAAACGTTTTCGAATAAGAATACCAAGAAGAAAGTCAATCAGAAAATGCATAACAATCGTAACAAGCAAATTATTGGTTATATGATAAATATAACCTATTAAAAAGCTTAATGTAATAATATTTACAAACAAAAACCAATTAAAAAGATATCGATAATGAACAAACGCAAAAATAAGACTTGAGATAGCAAGGCCGAAATGAGTCTGAATGACTCCCCTGAATAGAAGTTCTTCACTAAAAGCCACCACTGCAGCAATAAAAGCAATATGGAGAAAACTGCGATTTTGAAAGATTTTCTCATTTAATCCTCCATCATCATACAATTTTTCCGGAAGAACCTTCATCAAGCCGATATCTATCAGGACAACTGCCGCTCCTGCCGCCGCTCCAATTACAAGAATATTTATATCATAGAATACAAAGAGAACTTGGAATTCCTCAATATTATTAAATAATATTATACTTAGAATTAAAGAAATGGATAAAATAAGCAACTGAGTAAGATAAAGATGAAATAATAGTTCCTTGTCTGTCAATTCCTTAATGATGTCCGCGTATCTTTTTCCCATTTTAATTCACTCACTTGGAATCAGGAGGTATTCTAAATGATTTTTCCAATCATAAAGCGGGTTTTCCTGATTATCTGAATTTGTATTTCTTGTGAATTTTTCAAATCGCAAACCACATATATCACAGCAGAATGGGACTGAGGAATTTTTTTCCTCATCAAAATAGGAAAGTATATTCTCTCTCCGGCATGTCTTCTTGTGTATCCACTTATATACTTCCTCAATGCTATCCCTTTTCAATTTGATCCTGCCTTCATAATAACCCTTCATCTCCTGCAGAATCCTTCTGTAATCGAGTCCAGTTTTGCTTTTCCGCTCAAAAAAGTCATTAAATATTCTCCACTGAACATCGGTTAAACCTGAACGCTGCTTAATTGTCTCTTCAAATGCACCGATATTCAGGATCGCATTTGGGTTTTCTTCTAGCCATTCCCTAATCCAATCAATTTGAGCTTTGTCAGGTAATTCACTTTCTGCAAGCTGTATAGGAAGCTGCTCGTCACCCGGTGCATAGAGCATGATGGCAATACTTTGATTTCCATCCCTCCCAGCCCGCCCAATTTCCTGCAGGTAGGATTCCATCTGAAGAGGCATATGAAAGTGTATTACATACCTGATATTATCTTTGTTAATCCCCATGCCAAAGGCGCTTGTAGCACAAATAAGATCGAGCTGTCCATGAATAAATTGCTGCTGCACAAGGATACGGCTTTCCTGGTCCATTCCCCCATGGTAAGCCATCACTCTTCTGAGTCCCTTGTCCCTAAGCAGATCAGCTGTCTGTTCCGCCATTTTTTTGCTGGAGAAATAAATAATTCCAGGGCCCTCAAGGATTTCAGCAAGCTCCTCAAGTCTCTCTGTTTTTGCACGGAAATTCTCTAACTTTTCTACAGATAGTGCAATATTAGGACGGTCAACGGAGTAAATAAACTCGCTGCATTCCAGTATGCCAAGTGACTTTTTTATATCTGCTTTTACTTCAGGGGTAGCTGTAGCAGTTAAAGCCAGTGTAACCGGGTTCCCTATAATTTTTCTGACTTCGCCAAGCTTTAAATAATCTGGCCTGAAATCATATCCCCATTGGGAGATACAATGAGCTTCATCCACAACAAATAAAGCAATCCGCAATTTCTTCAGCTGAGAAAGTACTGACTCATAATAAAGCATTTCGGGTGAAATAAAGATAAACTTATATTGATTCAAATGAATCAATGCCTGTTTTTTTTCTGAGCGGGATAAAAAAGAATTGAATGCAATTACCTGTTTTTCCCCATTTATCATAAGCTGTTCAGCCTGATCCTGCATAAGAGACAGCAAGGGAGATATAATAATCACCTGGCCTTCAACCATATATCCCGGCAGCTGATAACAGAGGGATTTCCCTGTACCTGTTGGCAGCATGGCAACAGTATTTCTCCCTGAAAGTACTGATTCAATGATCTCCTTTTGTCCAAGTCTGAAGGAAGGATAGCCAAATTTGCTCTGCAATAACGCTTCTAATTTCATTGTCCCTCTCCAAGCTTTGCCATGACTAATCTGATTTCAAAATAATCGGATTCCGGCACCATTTGACGTATTTGCTTTAGTTGTAATGAGGCAGCACTGTTTGCTGCTTGAAGAATCAATTTCTGTTTCCTCTCCGATACATACCGTGTGATATTAAAGCCGCTGTCATTCAGAGCTACCTCCACCACATGATCCTCAATTGTACTTTTTTTCAATTTTCTCGTTTTCGCTATAACATCCAAATCCAGTCCCTGTTTTAGCAATGTGTATGTTTTTTGGGCCGACAACGTTAGCTGAACTTCATTTCCTGCCCCGCACACTAATTTATCGATAAGCGGATATCCGGCAGCATTTTCTCTTACGCTAGCAAGAATATGATGAATGGCTCCGAGGAACTGATGGTGGTAATAATCCTGACTGATTCCCAGGTGTTCTGAAGCCTGAACAGCAGTGAGGCCAATACGGTTATAGCCTGACAGCCTCAAAGTCAGCACAGCAGGATTAATATCCCTTAGCCTTTCGAGGCATTGGCAGAGTTCCCTGTTCAGCACACTTCCTATTTCATTGCGGGCGAATCCAGATGTTCTCAAAAAATATTTCAGCCATTCATGAACATCTCTTTTTCTTTGAATTGGAAGGTATTTTACATTGTCATTATTTAAATGTGATATAACCTGAATTAAAAGAGTAATCCTCTCCCAAAACAGGTCAGCTGCACTATGATACAGCCATCCGTTTAATGAAGACGGTATTGGACATTCTAAAAGAGACCTTTCCAGCTCTTCCTTGCCCTCTGCAGTCAAAATGTAATGCTTTTCATCAGCTGCAGTCATCCAGCTTCTGCTTTCAATCTCTTGTGAAAGATGATCCAGAGCATCCCGGCTTAAACTTCCAAATGTTCGAAAAAGCTGGGTCAGCTGAAATAAATGAGCATCTTGAATGGTTTGGGAAGTTTTTTTTCCATTGAGCAAATGTAAAATAGAGTATATAGTCCTTTGTCCCTGTAATTCTTTAACACAGTACATGATTACAGTTTTCAAATAAGTTCTATCCATTTTTTTCACCTTACGGCCAAAGATTTTAATCTTGTTTTCATAAGCTTGTTCTCCTTCTTCCATTTTATCATGAAAGAAATCGGCAGGCCGTTTTAATTATTTTTTCATAGGGTAAATTATGCCTAAACCCTTGTGTGATAAGCATTCTCAATACATTTTCTATTGAAAAGTTGAACATTCAGTTTTACAATAGATGTGAGGAATGTGTTACCATCATTTTGATGGACGATTAATTGTTTAAATCTTGGGAGGTTTTTTCATGGCAAAGTATACAATTGTTGACAAAGAAACATGCATTGCATGTGGAGCTTGCGGCGCAGCTGCACCGGACATTTATGATTATGATGATGAAGGCATCGCTTTCGTTACCCTTGATGATAACCAGGGTATCGTTGAAATTCCTGATGTATTAGTTGATGATATGATGGATGCATTCGAAGGCTGCCCGACCGATTCAATCAAAGTAGCTGATGATGCTTTTGATGGCGACCCGCTTAAATACGAATAATCCTCAACCATACTCTAACCTTTGTTAAGCTGCTGCTCCCTTTCATCATGAAAGGGAGTTTTTTTGTTAACATTGCATGCATGAACAGAAAAGCAGCGGCACATTTGCCGCTGCTATAAACTTATATAGTATTAAGCTGCGCTTTTAATAACAGCCTGCTTTTCCACCCAAGTTCTCATGCGTGTAAAAATAAGCATGAAAACAAATGAAATGATCAAACCTTTTAAAATGTTGAATGGCAAAATCCCTGTCACAATCATTGTTCTCATTTCAGGCGCTGACATTGCAGGGAAGTTAAGGAAGAATGTATATGCCGGCAGAATTACAAGGTAATTCAGCACACTCATAATGACAGCCATAACCATTGTGCCGATTACAAGCCCAAACGTCATGCCCTTTTTTGTTTTCAGCTTGCTGTACACATAATAGGTCGGCAGGACGAACAAAATGCCTGCGGCAAAGTTTGCAATATGCCCAACAGGAACACCTGTTGCACTCCCTGTCATGAAGTAATCAAGAATATTCTTAATAAGTTCCACTAAGATCCCTGCTGCTGGACCAAAGATTAACGCTGCGATTAATGCAGGAATATCGCTGAAGTCAATCATCAGAAATTGCGGAAACGGCGGGATTGGGAAATTGAGCAGCATTAATACGTAAGAGATGCTGCTTAGCATTCCAATAGCAACCATAGATTTGATATTAAGTTTTTTCAAGTTCCTCTCTCCTTTTTAGGACTATCTCTCCTAAAGAAGAAAGGTTCAGCTAAGCAATAGTCTTCGCAATAAATAACCCTCAAGCTAATATAACTTGAGGGATAGTTGCAAAGGCACGCTTAATAACGTTCAAAACCTGCATTTTTTGAACGTCTGCAGAACCTCCATCTTCTCCCATCCAGACTGTACTGTCGGCTTTGGAATTGCACCAAATCCTGCCCAAATAAACTCCAGAGCTTTTTATTCAAAAACTCTGCTCTAAGGCTCGCGGGCTTAGAGTCAATATTGACCCATCACCGCCGGTCGGGAATTTCACCCTGCCCCGAAGATAGACCGTATTATTTATACAGATTCATTATACTGAAAAAAAGTTATTCTGTGAAGGGATATGTTCACCTGTCAGGTTTAGATCCATGCCAAAACCCTTTCAGTTTTTTTAGATATAACAAAAAAAGACGGCAATAAGCCATCCTTTATATATTATCCAAGCGGATATTCCTTTCTTTCTCCTTTTGAGAAGGTCATGATGGACTGATACCCCACTTCTTTTGCAAGGTCAATTGCCTTTTCAAAATCTGCACCTACATGTTCAGGAAAGTGCGCATCAGACGATAAAACAATCGGGATATTTTTTTCATGGCATTTCTGAAGAAGACGTTTGTCCGGGTATAGTTCCCCCACTGGTTTTCTCAGACCAGCCGTGCTAATTTCAACACATGTCTTGGATTCTGCCAGCGCATTGGCTGCACGATCATATTGCTCCAGCAAAAATTCTTCGTCCTGTGGAACATATTTAAAAATTTTCACGAGGTCTAAATGGCCAACAATATCGAATAAATTTGACTGAGCCAGAGTAACCACCTGATCAAAATATTTTCGATATACTTCATATAGATCCCGTTTATCCCATTCTTTTCTAAATTCAGCCAGGTCTATACCGAAATCTCCAACCCAATGAATGGATCCGATTACATAGTCAAACGAATAACTATTGATAAACTTCTCCATTTCACCATGTTTGCCTGGTGTGTAGTCCATTTCGATCGACATCTTCACATCTATGTCATTGCTCCAAGCTTCATGAAAAACATTCACATAGTCTTTCATATCATAAAAACGCCTCTCGTTTACCCATGGATTCTGCAGGATGTCTGCTGTCTGGTAGAAATGATATGCATGCTCTGAAATTCCAAAAGATTCAATCCCTTTCTGAACTGCAGCATCTGTGAATTTTTTTAAGTAATCCAGGCTCAACGTGCCATTTTCGAGATGATTATGATAGTCTGTAAGCATTTTTCAAACTCCCCCAGTTTTTTACCCATTATACTTTAAGGGAGTAAAGCGGTGCAATCATTTCTATTCTATTTTTTGCGAATGATTAGAATTTGTCCAATTTTTATTACATCTGAATCAGCATTATTTAAGTCTTTGATTGCTTCTGCAGTTGTATCATGAAATTTCGCAATAGAAGATAGAGTATCTCCTTGTTTAACAGTGTATTCTGTATATTTCTCGGGTTTTATCAATAGCTTTTGACCTAAAAAAATGTGATCAGGATTAATATTATTTAAAACCGCAATATCCCCAGCATTTAGATTATAGTGTGCAGCAATAGACCACAATGTTTCCCCTGTTTTAACTATATGGTAAGTTTCCACGGAATCATTTTTTATTTTCCCTGATTCAACATTAGACGGCCGTGCTGAAACTTCACGCGCATTTTCCTCTTTAATCACAGCATTTACAGCTTGTCCAACTACTCCCATTCCAAATGCAACAGAGGGATCAACTGCATTTATTTTATCAGCTGTCCATGCATGCGTATGTATTTCAAAATGGAGATGCACACCTGACGAGTCACCCGTGCTTCCCATCAGTCCGATTTTCTGTCCCTGCTCAACATTTTCTCCTTCGGCAGAAAAACGTTTTTCCAGATGGGCGTACACTGTTTCAGTTTGGTTGTTATGTTTAATGAATATCACATTTCCGTATGTTTGGGAATAATAAGACCTGGACACAATTCCTGTGTCAACAGCATAAACTGGATTCCCGGAATCCCCAGCTATATCGATGCCTTTATGATGCCCTTTCCTTGTCCCAAACGTGTCTGTAATTACACCATCTGCAGGCCATACCCAATGCTTTGTCATTTCCGGAATTTTTGGCTCCGCAGCTTTAGAATGCTTCCCTCCCAAAAATAACAGACTCACACAAAGAGCCATTATTCCTGCGATAAAGAAACGCCTTATGTAATCCTTCATCCTTTTCCTCCTATGTTGTCAGCTGAAATATCCGTACGAGTGCCTGCCACTGTCCACACTCTCTTTCACCCTATGACAGCTTGTACTCTTTTAGAACAATTAACATAAAGCTCTTAAAAGCACAGTTATTAGTATACTTCCAGCAGCATGGTTTTTATGCAGTCCTGAGGGATTTTTATTCAAAAAAAGAAAGGCAGCCACATGGGCCGCCCTCTCTAATTTGGCAAATCTCGTTTATTAGCTGCTACTGGTACCTTTAATTCTTCAGTAAGGTCAAACTTGCCGATTTTATCAACATCTGCATTTTCCAATTTAACTGTATCAAAATTAAAATCTTTTGCCGTAAGAAGTATTGCTTCAATCGCATGAAGTGTTGATTCATCATCAATTATTTCTGATTCATTATGAAAACGGATTAAGAGTTTGCCATCCTGTATTTCTTCTGTTTCAAAATCAATGTCTTTTGGTATGGATGCCTGCAAATTATTTTCAGTCCGGTCTTCCTTCATGGCTGTTAGAGCATCTTTTATAGAGTTGAGCTGTTGTCTAAGCGGGACCAGGAATGGTGTTGATTCTGCGCCATTTGGATATAAGAAATAATAAATTAAGTTACCATTGCTATTTTCCGGGATAAATTCCTCTCTATTTCCATAATGGCTAAATTCAACGCCGATTTCCCCTTCAGTCATGAGGTTAATCTTTTCTATATCAAGATTATTCATTATATTGGACAAGACCTTCTCTAAAAGTAATTCTGTCGCGGAAGACATACTATATGGATGATCCGCTGGCACATCAACAGTTAACATTTTATTTTCCTGATCATAGGTGAAATTTGCTTTCAGAGGATAGTAATCATCTAAACCCCATTCATCTTCGGTAAGCCTGCTCATCGTGTCTTCAAATTGTTCAAATTTCGTCCTGGCAGGGTCTTCATCAATTAAAACACTGACGGGTACAATATTTTGCGCATCCTTATCCGGAATCGCATAAGTCAGTACCTCTTTCCCTGCCAAATCTTCTTCATAAACGGCAGTAGGGCTTGATTCTGATGCAACTGTCTTCTTGTTTATCTCATCATTTAATTTCGCTTCCGCTTCCGGCTCATTTGACAGCTCTGCCTGGTCCAGTTCTTCTGAGCCTTTCTCTTGGGCAATTAATTCAGAGTCTTCCTCTTTCGCTTCCAGAATAGTGTTATTTTCATTGGTTATTTGTTCAGATGAGGTTGATCGGTCCGCTTTCAATTCGACCTGCTTATCTGCAGACTCCTGCCAGCTCATAAGGTTTGGGACGAGAATAAAAAGCAGGAGCAAGGCAGCAGCCGCTGCGATAGATGGCAGGATCCATGTTCTGCTTTTTTGCTTTCCCATCTTCATTTCGATGGCTTGATAAATGTCTCTCGGATCACGATCATCTTTAATTTTAGGCATCTGGCTCAGCAATTCCTTAAGCTGCTCATCGCTCCACTTTGATTCCTTCATTATCCATTCCCTCCTTCACCTTAAAATCTTCCATATGCTTTTTAAGCACCTTTAAAGCACGATGCTGGGTTGTTTTAACCTTGCTTTCGGTCCAGCCTAGTGAATCAGCTGTTTCAGTAATGCTGAGTTCATGTATATATCTCATAATTATGACAAGCCTCTGGTCAATAGTGCATAAATCCAGACAGCGATAGATCAGCTGAATTTCTTCTCTTTGCAAGGCAATTTCTTCAGGCAGGGGGAGCTCATCCTTTACCTGCTGAGTTGACCAGTCAAATTTCTCCATAATCCTTTGCTTCCAGCCCTTTTGTTTGCGAAAGGAATCTATGGCAACATTCCGCGCAATTGAAAAGAGCCATGTTTTTTCGCTGCTTTTTCCTTCAAACCTTTCATATGATTTTAATACTCTTATATAGACTTCCTGGACTAAATCCTCAGCCAGTTCCTTGTTTTTGACCATATAAAAAAGAAATTGAAAAACGTCATGATGGTATTTTTTATAAAGTTCATCAAAAACGGAGTCCATGGATTCCCCTCCCCGTTCAATAAAATAGTCGTTCTCTCTCTAAAAAAAGTTACAGTTTAACTATATTATTATTTCGCAGAAAAGCGCAAGAGCCTGTTTAAGTGCAGGATTACTCCCTTTCCTGCAGAAACCCCGGCCTAATGCATAGAAATACCTTTCAAAAAAAAGGGGAAGGAAATTTCATGCATCTCCTTCCCTAAGCTTATTATTAATTGTTTCCCGTGTATCAAGAACAATCGTCACATTTCTCGCCTTTATCCTTCATTTCGAGGAATAAAAATTGAAAATGTCGTACCATGTCCGGTCTTGCTTTGAACGGTAATATGACCTTTATGAGCTTCAATTATATTTTTTGCAATTGCAAGGCCTAGACCTGTTCCAGATCGGCCCCTCGTTCTTGCTTTGTCCGCTTTGTAAAAGCGTTCAAATACAAACGGCAGGTCTTCTTCGGGAATCCCCGAGCCAGAATCCTTCACTTCAATAAACAGTCCCCGTTCATCACTTCTTTCGATCACTTTTACCTCTCCATTCTGAGGGGTATGCCGGATGGCATTATCAATCAGATTGGTCATGACCTGTTCAATTCTGTCCGGATCAAATTGAATAGGGACACCCTTGCTTTGCAGATCATTTTCCAGACTAATTTCCTTCTCTTTTGCCAGCCCCTGAAACTTCCTTATAATTCTTTGCAGATAGGA
Organism: Bacillus sp. NTK034; assembly: GCF_017303275.1. Taxonomy (GTDB): domain Bacteria; phylum Bacillota; class Bacilli; order Bacillales; family Cytobacillaceae; genus Cytobacillus. Next base: position 258,224 of record NZ_JAFKOJ010000002.1, read on the forward strand.
ATTCACTTCAGTTTCTTCCATTGTCAGCTGAATATGTCCAGCTTCCATTCTGGCAAGATCCAGCAATTCATTCACAAGCCGGCCCATTCTCAGGGATTCATCATAAATGACACTTGCCATTTCTTTTTTCTCTTCGTCCGTTCCGGCAATATCATCGACGATCGCTTCACTATACCCCTGCATCATAGAAATGGGCGTCCTTAATTCATGAGAAACATTCGCTATAAAATCGTTGCGGAGCTTATCAAGCTTACGCTCCTCCGTCATATCCCGGATAACCGCAACCGCTCCTCTTATATATTTATTGTTATAAAGAGGGCTGACGATGATCACCCAGGAACGTCCCTGTATAGAGATTTCACCAATTTGCTCCTTTTCGGTATTTACAGCAAGCTGGAAAAGCTCCATTACTTTGGATGGCACTTCCTCTGTATTATTCTCTATGTCATCCAGTTCATAAAACCAGCTTTGCAAAAACCGCTCCGCAGGAGGATTTGTGATCAGGATCGTGCCATCCCGGTTAAAGGTAATTACCCCATCAGCCATTCCGCTTAGAATGCTTGCCAGCTGTTCTTTTTCCTGGCTTAGAGCATTCATATTGAATTTCAGCTGTCTGCCCATTTGATTAAAAGCCATGGCTAATTCACCAACCTCATCATTAGTCAGAATCGGAACCTTTGTATCAAATTTGCCTCTTGCTACCTCAAAGGCAGCTTCTTTCATTTTTCTGAGCGGAGCATTAATTCTTGTCGATAAGAAAAATGCAAAGATGGTTGTTAAAATGATGGCGACTCCTGCTGCCAGCAAAATGAACTTGGTCGTTGAACGCAGTGTTTCATGCATGACTTCAATGGATTGATAAATAAAGACGGCCCCTTTGCTGCTGTCACCTTCAAGAGGCACCCCAATTATAAGAATCTTGCTGTCATCATCTGCATCTTCTTCTGAATACTCAGGATTAACAGATGTTACTTTTTTTACAGTTTTATCTTCCGTGAGAACTTCTTTTAAATCATCCTCCTCGGTGAGGTAGGAGATGGGGAGTTTTAATGAACCTGTATGGTTTGGGGAATAGTAGTACTCATTCGGCGAGTTAATAATGACTACTTTGGTAACATCATCGACAAGCTCCCAGGAAATCTCCAAACCGACTTCACGATTATGCTCTTTTAAAATTCTGGTTATTTTATGGGCTGTATTCGATAATCCTTTTTCTGTTTCATTTATATGGTAATTCTCAAAAAACTCAAGCAGCATGACTGTTAAAATCAGCAGTACAAAGGAAACTAATAAAAGAATAGTGCCCCATAGCTTACCTGCAACACTCCTAAAGAGCATCATTCATTGATAACCTCGAACTTGTAGCCCACTCCCCAAACAGTGACAATCATTCTGGCAGCCTGCTCAGAAACTTTATTTAATTTTTCTCGCAAGCGCTTTACATGAGTATCGACTGTTCTTAAATCTCCGAAAAATTCATAGTGCCATACTTCCTTTAGCAGCTGTTCCCTGTCAAAAACCTTATCTGGCGCCTTTGCCAGGAAATAAAGAAGTTCATATTCCTTAGGCGTTAAACTGACTTCTTTCCCATCAGCCAGCACTTTGTGAGCATCATTATCAATCGTTAGATGAGGAAAAACGATTACATCTTTCGCTGTTGTTTCTGTTTGAAGGTAGGTAGTTTTAGAAGACCTGCGCAATAATGCCTTCACGCGAAGCACAACTTCTCTTGGGCTGAAAGGTTTTACAATGTAATCATCAGTGCCCACTTCAAAACCCTGTACGCGGTTAACTTCTTCCCCTTTTGCTGTCAGCATGATTACGGGGGTAGCTTTTTTCTCTCTCAGCTCTCTGCAGACTTCAATGCCGTCTTTGCCAGGCATCATTAAATCCAAAAGAATGACATCGTAATCATTTGCCAAAGCTTTTGACAAAGCCTGGTTTCCATTTTCCGCTTCATCAATCGAATAATTTTCACGCTCAAGGTACATCTTTAATAAACGGCGGATTCTCTCTTCATCATCCACTAGTAAGATTTTTACTTGGTTTTCCATTTTTCAATCCCCCTAACGTTCAATTAAATAAATAAAGCTTTAATTAAAGCCCTCACTATTGTGAAGTGAAGGCTTGTATGTTTAATATCAGAATTATTATCTTTGAATTTTGAGAACTGTCTAGCTCCAGCGCCTATCCCCTCGAGGTCACAAGCTTGTCTTGTTTCGGCTCCTAGGGACTCGGGGTCATAAGCCGTTTCCTTTCAGAAGGAAAAACGCCTTCTTACAGGAGCCGTCTTATGCCTGTCGTCCCTGGGCAGTCGCCTCCACATTTCGGTCAATCCGCCCAAAAAGGCAAAGAACGCCTTTCCGGAGGCTCGTCTTGTGCTTGAGGCCCGCAGGATGCGGGTCATGCAGACGTTGCCACAGGACGTGGTGTTCTTAGTCTGCGTTCCTTCGTGAGCAAGGCGCTTCCGCTTTTCTTGTTATGATCCGGCGTAGGAGTGCAATCCTGCAATGACCAGGTTTACCGCAACCAGGTTAAACATGATAATGATAAATCCGATTACTGCGAGCCACGCAGACTTTTCACCGTGCCAGCCCTTTGAAAGGCGAAGGTGAAGATAGGCAGCATAAAATAAAAAGGTAATAAGCGCCCATACTTCCTTTGGATCCCATCCCCAGAAACGGGTCCAGGCGATTTGTGCCCATATCATGGCAAAAATCAACGCTCCGAGCGTAAATACCGGAAATCCGATTAATACTGAACGGTAGCCGATCTCATCAACCAAATCCAGATTAATATTTTTTGCAAGCGGCTGAAGCGCAGCTCCAACCCTTTTTCGGAGAATCAATCTTAAAGCAAGATATAGAATGATACCTGAAGCCAATGACCATATAACTGTATTTAGTTTTTTGGCATTAATAATTGCAGGCATTTCCGCCAGTGGTTCAAATTTTCCTTCCGTAATCAGCTTTCCCTCGTTTGGACCGGTTAAAGCAGGCATATGATATTCAAGCACAGCTTCCTGTCCGTTCTTATCGACCCAGTTAAATTCGGCCTTGTAGCCGGAAGCTGAAAAGCTTGAGCTTATAATAATAAAGCCAAGTGTACAAACCAAGCCAAACATAACGGCTTCCAGCCAGAATCTCTGTTTGCTTTGCTTAGATTGATCGACTGATTTTACTAAATAGATAATACCTGCAGCAAAGCTTACAGCTAATATAGCCTGTCCAACTGCTGCTGTTGTAACGTGGATATGAAGCCAATCACTCTGCAGAGCCGGAATCAGGGGTGAAACTTCCCGCGGAAACATGCTTGCATAAGCGATCATAAGCACAGCAACAGGTAGTGTAAAGACTCCTAAAATAGGTGTTTTATAAATCAAGTAAATCACTATAAAAGCACCTACAAGCGACATTCCAAAGAATGTTGTAAATTCAAATAAGTTGCTGACAGGCGCATGTCCGGCTGCAATCCATCTCGTAATAAAGTAGCCGAGCTGTGCAGCAAACCCGATAATGGTAATCCATAGTCCAATTGCTGCCCATTTGTTTGGCCCTTTGTTTATATTTTTCTTATCCTTTATGGAGCCAGCAAAAAAGACAGTAGCAATTAAATAGAGGATAAAAGCTGTGTATAGTAAATTGCTGCTTATTGTAACCAATCAGATTCCTCCTTAGCCTTTCTTTTCACTTTGATTTTGAAGCTGGTCTTCCGGCACCTTAATTCCGGTTCCGTCCAATGCTCCCTCTATTTCCCTTTTAAGTCCATGCCAGTTTTTATTAGTGTGTCCGGCTACCCACACTTCTCCATTGACACGGCGCAGCCAGATTCTACGATGGTTCCAATAAGACCCTTGCGCAACACCTATCATGAAAATAACACCGCCCAATGCGATAATCCATAGAGTCAAATCTTTTCGGACAGTCAGAGCCGATACATTTTTAGTATCTATGCCTTTAAATGCCATCTTATATTCATTGTCGCCAAAAGGTTCAATTGTCTGCCGGATTGCAACAAAGCTAATTTCTCCATCTGGCTTTTCCGGAGTAAACATTTTAAAAACAAAGGCAGGATTATTAGGAACTCTGGACTTTGTAATCGGTTCCCCATTTTCATCAAATTCAAAATCGGGAAAATAACTGACAACCTCCGCTTTATAGCCATTTCCAAGATCATAAACATCCTGAGGATCGTTCAGGTCGACTGTTAAATCACCATATTCTTCACCCGTTTTTTTATTTGTCAGGGCAAAGGACATTTTGTTAAGCTCATTAAGTTTATAATCTACTTGGTATAATGCAAATTTTTCAAACTTCAGAGGTTTATTTACCTTAATTTCAAAGTCCTTAACTTTCTCGAGATCAGCCTCTTCCCCTGCAACTGTATCTCCCTTTTTTTTATATAGAGTCACATTGGACTGATAATTTTTTGCTACCATCCCTGCCTTATCAATCGCTTCTTCAAACACTTCTTTATCTTTCTCTTTATCGTACATTTCAAGGATGAAGCCATCATTTTTAAGGTAGTATTCTCCATTGGTTTCAGGAATGACCTTTGTCTCGCCTTCCCGGATCCAAAGTATTTTGTCAACGTACATGCCCGGTACAAAACGCAGCATACCTCCGATTAAAAATATGATAAGCCCTACATGGTTAACGTATGGGCCCCATCTTGAAAAACGTCCCTTTTCGGCAAGGATGTTTCCATTCTCTTCTCTGATGCTGTATTTCTTGGATTTTAATTTTTCTTTTGCCATTGTAAATGCCCGGTCATTGTCTTCTGCCTGAGACACCCCAAAAATCCGCTGGCGCAGCAGATAGCTTTCATGACGGCTTACCCTCTGTTTTTTTAGAGCCCTGTACAAAGGGATTACCCTATCCAGGCTGCATATCACAAGCGAAATGCCAATTGAGGCAATCAAAATCAAATACCACCATGAGCTATAAAGGTTATGAAATCCTAAATCATAGTATAATTTGCCTATCCAGCCATATTGATCTTCGTAATATTCTTCAGCAGGCATGATCGGCGGAATATACATTTCCTGAGGCAGAATTGTCCCGAGAGCTGAAGCAATCAGCGTAATGACAATCAGCCAGACTCCAACCTTAACAGATGAGAAGAAATTCCATATCTTATCAATTATCGTTTTGTTATAGGTTTGCGAACGGCGTGCACTTCCCTCATACCGCATATCCAGAAGTTTCTTATCCTTTTCCTTTTCTTCCAATACCTTGCCGCATGACTCACATAGTATTGTACCTATGGGGTTTACATGGCCGCAGTCGCACTTTACTTCTTTCATATATAAAACTCCCCGTAACCTATGGTTTAATCTGTTCCATATAGTTCTTGATCGTATCTTCAGTCATCTCTCCTGTAATATACTTGACAACCTTACCATCTTTATCGATAAGGAAAGTGGCAGGAAGAGGATTAATCCCGTAAGCTGATTGGACCTGGGTATTCTTATCAATGACAATAGGGAAAGATAAATCGTAACGCTCAGAAAATTTATTAACTGCCAAATCTGTTTCTCCTACATTGACAGCCAAAACCTGAACACCCTCATCTTTAAATTGCTTATATTGGTTGTTCATATATGGCATCTCTTTCTCACAGGGCTTGCACCATGTTCCCCAAAAGTTCAGGAAAACACCCTGGCCTTCATAATCTGATAATCGGTGTTTATTTCCATCCATATCTGTCAGAACAAAATCTGGTGCCTTTTCCCCCACGGCAACCTTTTGAATCTTGTCTTTTGTAAAATTAGCGTATAGCGTATATGCCACGGCAGCACCAAGGACAAGCAATATGACAGTTCTCATTACCAGACGCTGCTTTTTCATAAAAAACTTCCCTCCTAAGGCATCCTTTCAGATCAAAAATCGTACATTTAACAAGTTATATGTAACATATGGAAAAAGAATTTAGCCTCATAGCTGTTTACTATTATAGCATTTTTCATCATACCTATATTGTTAACAAATTATCGTAACTGTGACACTTCTATGAATTTTTCAGGGCTAACTATTTCTTCGTCATAGCAAGTGCCCGCAGCTGCTTAACTTCATGGGCCGTAAGTTCTCTCGCATCTCCCGCTGATAAACCCTGCAAATTGAGATAGCCATATCTCTCCCTCTTCAGTTTCAGAACGGGGTGGCCAATGGCTTCAAACATCCTCCTAACCTGGCGGTTACGTCCTTCATGAATGCTGATTTCCACAATTGCTGTCTGTTTTTTCTTATCCATTGATAAAAGTTTGGTTTTAGCAGGTGCTGTTTTTCCATCTTCGAGTACCACACCTCTTTGAAGGCTTCTCATGCTTTCTTTTGAAGGGATGCCTTTTACCTTGGCAACGTAGACTTTTTCAATCTCATTGCTTGGGTGCATTAAAAGATTTGCAAACTCCCCATCATTGGTAAGAATGAGAATTCCGGATGTATCGTAATCCAGTCTGCCAACTGGGTAAATTCTTTGTTTGATGCCTTCAAAAAAATCCGTGACGACTTTTCTGCCTTTATCATCGGAAACGGCAGAAATTACGCCTCTTGGCTTATAGAGAAGGAAATAAACGGGCTCCTCTCTCTCAACTGGAATCCCATCCACTTCAATCCGATCTGAAGGAGATACTTTAACACCCAGTTCCTTCACAGTTTTTCCATTAACTTTTACACGGCCTTCAGCCATTAGCTCTTCCGCTTTTCTTCGCGAAGCAAACCCGGCATGGGCAATAACCTTCTGCAATCTTTCCATATATGTCACCTCAAAGTTTTATTTACAGTATTTCATACTTTTTCACTCCTACTGAATTATGACATAATTCGTCAAGTTTTCAAAGCAAACCATAGTCAAAACAGCTTACATTAAAAAGAGTCTATATTTACTGAAAGTTGGAATTTGGAAGTAAAATAAAAAAGATACCCCAATTCAGGTATCTTTTGTGCAGGAAAATGTATTTTAATGTTACATACTGCCAAAAACAAGTGTTACGATCACAATGGATGCAATGATGCCTGCCAAATCGGCTAAGAGTCCGACTTTGAGGGCATCTCCCATTTTTTTGATTCCTACCGCTCCAAAGTAGACCGTCAATACATAAAAAGTTGTATCTGTACTGCCCTGAAGCACGGAGGCAAGTCTGCCTATGAACGAGTCGGGACCATGGACAGCGATTAGGTCACTGGTCATTCCCAGAGCTGCAGTCCCAGAGATCGGACGGATGATAGCAAGGGGTACGATATCAGGAGGTACTCCAATTGCATCAAGTCCGGGCCTGATCAGATCCATAAAATACTCCAGAGCGCCGGAAGCCCTGAAGACCGAGATGGCTACAAGCATGCCGACAAGAAACGGAATGATGGATACAGCAATTTTTATGCCTTCTTTTCCGCCTTCAGTAAAGCTTTCATAAGTAGGAACTTTCTTAAATGTTCCATATATTAATATAAAGCCTATTAAAATAGGAATTAACCAAAGGGAAACAGCTGACACAATCTCCATCCTAACCTCATCCTTTACGCGTTCTTCGGTAATAGAAATAACGATCTATCATTATTGCGGCCAATGTTGAGCAGAATGTAGCCACTAAAGTGGGACCTACAATATCGGTTGGCGAGGCGGAATTATAATTCATCCGTATTGCAATCACGGTTGTAGGAATTAAAGTAAGACTTGAAGTGTTGATGGCCAAAAAGGTAATCATAGAGCGGCTCGCTTCATTTTTGCCTCCATTCAATTGTTTCAGCTCTTCCATAGCTTTTATGCCGAGCGGGGTAGCTGCGTTTCCAAGACCGAACATATTGGCCATCATATTTGAAAGCATATATCCCATCGCAGGGTGATCTCCGGGCACCTCTGGAAATAGCTTTTTCACAATTGGCCGGAATAACGAAGCAAGCTTTTTCAGCAATCCAGCGTCCTCTGCTATTCTCATCATTCCCAGCCAAAAAACAAGAATGCTAATTAGGCCGATGCATAACGTGACCGCTTCTTTTGCACCATTGAAAATGGCTTCGTTCACTTCATTCATGGTGCCATTTATCATAGCGAAAACTATGCCTATAGCGGTAAGCATCACCCAAATGATATTAACCATTTGTTTTCACTCCCGCAATGGAGGTAAAAAGCCCCTTAAAGTAATCTAATAGCGATTTATCTTCTTTTGCTGGATCATGCTTATAATATAAAGAGAGCTTTTTAACAGGCTGATCTTCAAAATACACTGTTGCATGACCGATGACTTCAGGCATAGTCCGGCTGTCTTCCCACTCTGATTCAGGTTTCTGCAGCTTTATATCAATTTTAAACTTGCCTTTTTCCTCCTTTGAAACAGGGTAGTTGTAGGAATGCTTTAAATAAACTTTGCCTTTATAATAATCTTCATCAATATCCTCTATAACTCCCTTCGGCAAGACTTCCACCATGTCATAGGTTTTAAAAGCTGTCTCATACATATTAATATGATCATTCCAGTCATCGGGTCCGTTTAATGTTACTGCTATCAGATTTAAACTTCCTTTGGATGCTGTTGTTACTAAAGTTCTCTTCGCCCTCTTTGTATAGCCTGTTTTTCCTCCGGTGCAATACTCATATAATTCAGTCAGAAGCCTATTTTTATTTTTCCAAACCCTGTCCCAGCTTTCATTTGGATTTGGCGCTCTATGCACCTTTGTTCCAGCAATTTTTTGGTAGATCTCATTATTCATTGCATACCTGGTTAGCAATGCCATATCATACGCTGTCGAATAATGGTCTTCATGATCATCCAGACCATGGGGGTTTGCGAAATGTGTGTTTTTCATGCCAATCTCTTCAGCTTTCTTATTCATTAAAAAGCCAAATCCTTCAAGGCTTCCGCCAACATGCTCTGCGATTGCAACAGCAGAGTCATTGCCTGAACGAAGCATGAGTCCATAGACCAGATCTTCAAGCTTTATTTTTTCGCCTGCCTTTAGATAAATCGAGGAGCCTTCCGCTCTGACAGCACGGTCACTAACTTTAACCAAGTCATCCATTTTCCCGGACTCTATAGCCAGAATTGCTGTCATGATTTTTGTAATGCTTGCTATTCTCCTCACTTCATTTGCATCTTTCTGGTAAAGGATACGGCCAGAATCCTGCTCCATTAATATTGCGCTCCGGGCACTTACTGAAACAGAAGCTTCTGTCTCCTGAGGAATATACATCATCATCAACGCGGTGACCAAAACCATGGCCAGCAGCCTGCTAAACCTTTTCATTGCACAAAACCCCGTCTCCTTTATGGATGTCAAATTGAGCGAAATACATGATCTCCCCGCCAGGGAGGAGTTCCATGTTTTTCATTTATTTGTACAAGTTTATGCAGGACAAGTAGTGATATGACTATTAAGTTTGTCTTGTCTGGAAGCTTTGGAGGTGGCCTGTCCATCAAAAATAAGGGGAATACTCTTGGTACTCCCCCTCTTACTTATTTCTGCTCCTATTTAGTACGGCTTCCATTTTAACTCAGATGCTTTTAAATACCTGTCCTCCACATCCTTCCAGTTGACAACATTCCACCAATTTTTCACATAATCTCCGCGATTATTTTTATATTGCAGATAATAAGCATGTTCCCATACATCTAAAACCAGCAATGGGATCGTATCCCACTGGGTTAAAAGCATATGTCTTTCCGACTGAAGTATTTCAAGTCTGCGCGCTCTTGGCGACCAGACCAGGATTGCCCAGCCTACGCCTTCTACCTGTTTGGCTGCTTCAGAGAAATGGCTTTTGAACCTTTCAAAGCTCCCAAAGTATTTGTTGATTTCTTTCAGGAGTGCCCCAGAAGGTTTTCCTCCGCCCTCAGGGCTCATATTATTCCAGAATATCGTATGCAAATAATGGCCAGATCCATGAAAGGCAAGTTCACGGGACCAGTGTTTTACCAGACTGTAATCATTATTGTCCCTGGCATTTTGAAGCATCACCTCTGCTTTGTTCAATCCATCCACATATGATTGATGATGCTTATCATGATGCAGCCTCATAATTTCGCCTGAAATATGCGGCTCAAGCGCATTGTAATCATAAGGGAGCGGAGGCAAAATATGCTTACCCGCAGAAATGTACGGTTCATTAATATAGATATTTCCAAGCTGCTGTCTATTAGAAAAGTAATTCTCCATATCGGAATGTAGAGCATCCACTTGTTCCTGCAGCTTTTCCAGGGCTTCTATATCGAGGGGGCCGCTTATTCCATCCATAATTCCGGTAAAATGATCCAGCCTTTGCCACAGTTCACTGTTTTGTTCAACATCCTCCGAGTCTAAAAACTCTCTTAGCTCTTTGTTCCATTTTGTAACTTCCCTGATGTAATCTTCCATTTTACTCATACAATCCCTCACTCACTTCTTTTTATAGCTCACTTTCTATTTGTATGAGTGGAAGTTTGTACGTTTTCCAAAGAACCAGGAATTCTTCACACAAAAAAAAGAACAGCTTCCAGCTGTTCTTCAACATTCCTATTTTGATTGAATCATTTTTGTCCGGTAATCAGTTTCGTAATATTCAAGTTCCTCCCGAATCCTTTGGAATTCTCCTTCCAGCTGCCTGAACATTGTTTTTAAGCTGTCGGGAACTTCCTCATGGAATTGGATTGAGTTTTTTCCAGTATATGCTGAACGGCTATTCTCAAACCAGGCATCATTTTTCGGAGAGAAAAACTCTTCAATGCATTGATGGTAAATCCTATATAATGTCTTTTCGGCAGCCCCCTTTTGGAAGGGTTCGCTTTTTAAAATGATCTTGCAGGTATCAAGCCCTTCTTCACAATAAACCAGCAGTTTTCTGACATGTGAAAGAATGCTTTTATAATAATTCACATTTCCCTGTTTTTCTGTTTCAAGATCTTTAATCGTTGTATTATTTAAGAAATCTTCAAAAGCGGCAACGCTATTACCGAGGAAATTTTTCACATCTTCCATTTGTGATTTAACGATTGAATTCCCCATCCATTACACCCCCGTATTTATACACTGGCTATTACTGCGGTTGAACAATAAAATCTAAAGGTGATCGCAGGTCAAAGGATTTTTTATTCTCCAGCGCTTCAAAAATGGAGGGAAGCCTGGAAAAGTCCAGATCCTGAAAATAGGATGCAAAATCAGCCTTTGAGTTTAGATAAATTCGTTTGCGATGCCTAAAACCCGGGTTCTTTAATAAACATGAAAGAGCAACAAGATCCTTGAACTGCACCTCTCTCGTACCAGCAATGAAGACTGGATTCTGTTCATAGGGTGTGAACTCATTCATGGATTCATCAAAGAAACGGACATATAAAACATGAAAAGTTTTCTCCTGCCCATCTTCTTCGAACACAATCTCGCTTCTGTTAAAAAAGTCCTCCGAAGTGTTCGGCTTTTCTTTTTCAAGCTCGTATCCCCTGCAATGTTTAATCAGCAAGCAAAACCCTCCTATTTCCCCCGATGGTTTTAAGTTAATATGTATAGGAAAAATATAAATCTATTTTACCACACATCCTTTGTAATGTGTCAGAAAACTCAAGAATCTAGCTCCTGGAATTTCTCAAAGAATAAATCTGCTTCTTCCTGGAATGAATCCTCTTCTTCACTAATCTTATCCGGCAGCGGCGGAAGCTCTTCTATGCTTTTAAGGCCAAAATAATCAAGAAACTCTTTAGTCGTTCCATACAGGTAGGCTCTCCCTGTTCCTTCTGCCCGTCCAACTTCTTTAATCAGTGCTTTTGCGGATAATGTCTGAAGAGGCCTCTCTGTCTTGACTCCTCTTATCTCTTCAACCTCTGTCCTTGTAATAGGCTGTCTGTATGCGATGATTGCAAGTGTCTCGAGTGCCGCCTGAGATAAGGAGGCGGAAGATGGAGATTCTACCAGCTTTTTTAAATATGGAGAAAACTCTTTTTTCGTAACAAGCTGAATAGTCCCCGCCAGTTCAACCGCCATAATTCCGCGGCTGCTATTGCTATAGTCTTCAATAAGGCTGTCCATGATTTCACGGGCCTGAAGTTCTTCCACCTCCAGAACATGGGCAATTTGCTTTAGGGATAATCCTTCATCACCAGCAGCAAACAGAAGGCTTTCAGCAATTCCCTTCCAATTAATAAACTCCATCTTATTTTTCTCCTTCCATGGAAGCTACAAAGATATCCGAGAAGTTTTTGTCCTGCTCGACCAGTATTTCTTTACGCTTGATTAACTCAAGTACCGCCAAGAAAGTTACCACTATATGTTCTCTGTCTGATATTGGAAAAAGGTCGGTAAATTTTTTCCTGCCCTTAAAATTCCTTAACTGGTCCACAATTTCAGACATCCGCTTCTCTATGGGAATCTCCTGGCGGGCAACCTTCGCAGAAAGCGGCCTTTGCAGTTTCTTCCTTCTTAATAACTTTTGCAGAGCGCCAAGCATATCATAAAGACTTACATTCAAATCAGCTTTTTCCTGCTGTGAATCATTTACATATTCCGAAAGGTCTGCAGGCGGCTTTGTGTACATTAAACTTCTATCCTGTTCCCGCTCCTTAAGCTCTTCTGCAGCTTCCTTATATTTACGGTATTCAATCAGCCGCTCTACAAGTTCATCCCTTGGATCTTCTTCCATTTCCATTCCAAATTCATCTTCCAGCTCTTCCTCATCATGCTTGGGCAGCAGCATTTTGCTTTTAATTGCCAGCAATGTAGCTGCCATTACAAGATATTCGCTTGCTACGTCAAGCTGAAGCTCCTTCATTGTATGTATATAAATGAGGTATTGCTCGGTGATTTCTGATACAGGAATGTCATAGATATCGATTTCAAGCCGATTGATAAGATGTAGAAGAAGATCCAGCGGCCCTTCGAACGCATCTATTTTTACATTATAATGATCATATTGCATAAATACCCACCAAATTTTCCTAATATAAATTTCCCTTAAACGCCAAAATACTATATCTAGTATAGATTATTCATTAGTGTTATCCAATAGAAAAATAACCCTGATGCCCGTTATGCCCGCAAATTCAATTTCGAACTTTTTGATGCGCCCAATCATTCAGGCAATTGACTACATACGATGTATAGAAATAAAGACACAGGAGGTATTTTATATGTCTAATGCTGGATTTGGAGATTGCGGAAAAGGGTTTGCTTTAATTGTTGTGCTGTTCATCCTATTAATTATTGTAGGAGCTTCCTGTTGCTTCTAAATTGTTGCGTTTAATACAGCAAATAAGGCTCTTTGCTTGCTGGTCCTGAAAAAAGATGGCATCTCAGAGACCAGCCAGCAGCGCCCAAATATAAGTGTTCAAATGCATCCCCTGTAAAAGCCCGGTCTTATCGCCGGGTTTTTATTTTTCTGATAACCGTTTCCCTATGTTAAAATAAAGAAAGAATTGTCAAGGAGTGAAAGTATGTATCCTGATGAATATATCGAATTCATGGTCCATTTTCATGGTGACCGTGATTATTTTGAATGTCACGAAATACTGGAGGAATACTGGAAGAATACGGATCGAAACAATAAGAGTTCTACATGGGTCGGATTAATTCTCATGGCAGTTTCTTTTTATCATCATCGCAGAGAAAATTTTAATGGTGCCGAACGCACTCTCCGCAAAGGAATCGGCATATTGGAGTGCAGCCCTGCAGATTTGACGGCACTGGGACTTAATGCAGATCATTTGATGAAAGACCTTAAGGAAAGGCTCGACCTGATACAAAAAGGCGGGAAGTACACGAGCGTTAATTTGCCAATTACAGACAACTTGCTTAAGGAAAAATGCATGAATATTTGCTCCTCCAAGGGAATTGCCTGGTGCTCTGACAGCATTCTGCTGGATAAAGAAATTGTTCACCGTCATAAAAGAAGAGATAGAACCATGGTCATTAAAGAGAGACTTGATGCCCTGAATCAGAAAAAAAGGCAGGAATAATGATTATTCGCTGCCTTTTTCAATGTATGATATTGTATTATTTTGAACCTCAATAAGTGACCAGCTCCGTCTCCTGACCTCTCGAGATCAAAAGATTGTCGGGGGTGGCAAGGCGCTTCCTCTTTTCTTAATTAACATCACATTTGTTCAGAAAAGATTCCGTTTCATCAGTTGCAGTTAACGTTTTGCCAGGATAAAGTTCATCCAATGCTTTTATCATTGTTTTTCCTATCCCTTGATGCCGGTGTGACGGGTTAACAGAGATATGCTGAATCTCCATGGTCTGATCACTTGATGTAACACCGACCAGCCCAATGATGTCTTCGCCTTCCTTCCACAAAAACAGCTGCCAATTTTCTTCTGATTCATATTGCTTCATCGTCTGCTGCAGCCTTTTCAAGTCTTTTTCATTAGGCATGAAAGATAAAAGACCCATTGCAATTTTTTCAAATGATTTTTTATATCGAATTAGCATATTAATCCCTCATTATTTGAATAAAAACATCATAAACCATTTTTCCCATTTTTTAATATTTGTAAACTTACCATAACAGTATATGTATTCAAGCTGAATGTTGCTATTTTCGAATAAAAACCGGCTTATTCATTGCCTTAACGCATTTTCTGATATAAGTGGGCTCTAAACTATAAAAAACCAGTAAACCAGTCCCCATCCGATGCTTAACACAAGCAATAAAATAAAAAGAAGCCAATTGCTTTTTTTCATGATTCCTTACTGCCCCCATTTATATATAAATCCTGAGACTTACAAACTATCATTCATTTTACACTATTCTTTCTGATAATTCCATTCTGCTTGCTGAAATAGGCATTTTGAGCTAATGTTTCATTTATAGAAGAATTGAAACTTTTTCGCATAAGAATCGTCTATTTACAGGAAGCCGGTATGAATAAGGCAGACTTATCCTACAAGGCTTACCTAATTTTACACCGGGAGGAAACCGCATGAAATGGAATAAAATACTTGCGCTGTTCATGATTTCACTATTATTTATTATGCCGATACAGGCATTTGCCGATATGGCAGAAGGTGATGTAATTGTCACTCTAGGAGAGAATCTTTCAGAAGAACAAAAAAATATGCTTCTTGCTGAAATGAAAGCTCCGAAAGATGCGACAATCATTACTGTTTCAAATGAAGAAGAACATAAATATCTTGGCAATTATATCTCTAAAGCTTTAATAGGCACCAGAGCGATATCTTCTTCAGCCGTCACAATAGCAAAACAAGGCTCCGGACTTGAAGTTGAAACAAAGAATATCAACTGGGTTACTGATGAAATGTATATTAATGCTTTGATTACTGCAGGTGTAAAAGATGCGAAAATCTATATAACAGCTCCTGCGAATGTTTCCGGAACAGCTGCCTTAACAGGCATCATCAAGGCATATGAAATCTCAGCCGAAAAAACAATTCCTGAAGATGTCAAACAGGCAGCCAATGAAGAAATGGTTGAAACAGCAAAGCTTGGCGATTCGGTCGGAAACGAGAATGCTGCTGCTTTGATTGCCAAAATTAAAGAGGAAATTGCCAAAAACTCACCTGAAACCGATGCAGAACTAAGAACCATTATTGAAAATGCCGCAAAAGAACTTGGCATCACTCTGACTGAACAGGAGACTTTAAGCTTAATAGATTTATTCAATAAGCTGAAAGAGCTTGATATAGACTGGAATCAGGTCGGCGAGCAGCTTAACCAGGCTAAAGACAAAATTTCCAAATATCTTGAAAGTGAGGAAGGCCAAGGGTTTTTAGAAAGTTTAAAGCGTTTTTTTGTGAGTGTAATAGACGCTGTTAAAGCCATCTTTTCTTAAAAAATTAAGCTGCCTTGGCGGGCAGCTTAATTTTTTATTTTTTCATTTATCGGCAGATCTAATCTTAAAATGTCCTCGTATGTTTCTCTTTTAACAACCAGCTTAGCCTCTCCATTTTCAATAAAAACTACAGGCGGCCTTGGGATTCGGTTATAGTTGTTTGCCATGGAATAACCATATGCGCCGGTACAGAAAACGGCCAGGAGGTCTTGATCCCCTGCTTTTGGAAGCGGCAAATCCCAAATAAGCATATCGCCTGATTCACAGCATTTACCTGCAATTGATACCGTCTCTTCCGGTTTATCCAATACCCGGTTTGCCAATACTGCTTCATACTTAGCCTGATAAAGAGCCGGCCTGATATTGTCACTCATGCCGCCGTCCACAGCCAGATAATTTCTTACATTTGGAACCTCTTTTCGTGATCCCGTTTGGTATAAAGTTGTCCCTGCATCTCCCACAAGTGACCGGCCCGGCTCAATCCAAATTTCCGGCATCTTCATTGAATAGTGTTCAGCCTGTTTCTTAACTTCCCCAATGATTTCTTCAACATATTGAGATGCGTGAATCGGATCATCATCTTCTGTATAGCGGATTCCAAAACCTCCGCCTAAGTTAAGCACTTTAGGTTCATAAGCATGCTTTTCTTTCCATTCTGCCATCTTTTCAAAAATTTTCTTGGCAGCCAAAATGAACCCTGTTGTATCGAAAATCTGAGAACCAATATGGCAATGAAGTCCAAGCGTTTCGATCCAGCTTGAATTAAGCGCTTTAAGTAAAGCCGTTTCCGCCTGTCCATTCTGAAGGTCAAACCCAAATTTTGAATCTTCCTGGCCAGTCAAGATATAATCGTGGGTATGTGCTTCAATTCCAGGTGTAACCCTCAGTAAAATTTTTGTCCTGGCTGCAAGTGATTCACAAAGCTCTTCTAATAATTCCAGCTCATGAAAATTATCGACAACAATACAGCCGACATGATTTTTAAGAGCCATTTCCAATTCTTCTCTGCTTTTATTGTTCCCGTGAAAATGAATTCTTTCAGATGGAAAATCTGCTGCAAGAGCTGTGTATAACTCACCCCCTGAAACTACATCCAAAGAAAGACCTTCTTGATCAACAAGCTGAACCATCGCCACGGTAGAAAAAGCTTTGCTAGCATATGCCACTTGTGCTTTTATTCCAAGCTTATCAAAAGTCTGCTTAAATCCCCTTGCCCTTTCTCTTATTAATGCCACATCATATACATATAAAGGTGTTCCAAATTGACCGGCAAGATCGACTGTGTCCATACCGCCAATTTCAAGATGCCCTTTTTCATTTACCTTCATTGTGCCGTGAAAAAACATGGTTCCCCCTCTTCCTTTTTCCGCAGGAGCCAGGCCAGGTGCCCCTGCCCCCGAGATTAATCAGTATGAAAGAAATAGACAGCTGCGTAAGAGACTGTCTATTCTGTTTCCTTTAATCCTTTATTTAATTAAAAAAACTTTACCATATTTCGTGTATTTCCGCAATCGGCTTTACGCGTATTTCTTATTTAACAGGCTGTTTATAACGATTTTTAGTCTGGACGATGCTCGGCCTGATCTTTGAACCGGGCATGGACCGGCGAATCAGGATTTGGGTTAAAGCCACCGGACTGAATGGAATAAAAGGCCAAAGATATGGTGTGTTTAATGATTTGATGCTTGCAAGAAGAAGAATGGTCAGTGTAAGCCCTACCACCAAGCCTGGTGTATGGAAAATCGCAACAGCAATAAGCAGGCCAAGTCTTACAATTTTATTGGCAATACTCAATTCATAGCTTGGTGTTGCAAATGTTCCAATAGCTGCGAGCGCTACATACAAGATGACCTCTGGCACAAACAAACCGACATCAATAGCAATTTGACCAATAAGTACTGCTGCTATTAATCCCATCGCGGTTGAAAGCGGAGTTGGTGTATGAATGGCGGCAATCCTTAGAAATTCAATCCCGACATCGGCAAGAAACAGCTGGACAATGACAGGAACATTCGTTTCTTCATTTGGACCGACAAACGCAATTCTTTCAGGCAGGAGTGAAGGCTCCAAAACGAACAAAAACCAAAGCGGCAGCAGCACAATCGATGCCAATAAGCCTAAGAAACGAATCCAGCGGACAAATGTACCGACAGCTGGCGATTGTCTGTATTCTTCCGCATGCTGTAAATGATGAAAATAAGTAGTAGGCGTTATAATGACACTTGGTGAAGTATCAACGAATACGATAACATGCCCCTCTAGCAAATGGGCTGCTGCCACATCCGCCCTTTCCGTATACCGGACCAGCGGGAAAGGATTGTACCCCTGTTTCAATATAAATTCTTCAACTGTTTTATCAGCCATGGTAATTCCATCTATTTCAATTGCCTTTATTTCTTTTCTAATTAAATCAACTAAATCTTGATTTGCAACATCTTTAATGAAGCCGATGGCAACATCTGTTTTAGACCTTTCGCCTACACGCATGATCTCAAACCGAAGTCTTTCATCCCTAATTCTTCTGCGGGTTAAGGCAGTGTTTACTATAATATTTTCTACATAGCCATCCCTTGATCCACGGACAACTTTTTCAGTATCCGGCTCCTGAGGGGTTCTGCCGGGATAGCTTCTGACATCGATGACAAGCCCTTCTCCCTCTCCCTCGCCGACAACCACAATTAGGCCTGAGAGCACTTGATCGACCAGCTCATCCATTGTTTTAATGTGCTCAATTGATTGATGCCTCAGCCTGTTTTCAATGATTTTAAATAGGTTAGAGGAAAGTTTTTCACTATCATTGACCCCAACCAGTCCCTCAATGATGGCTATAATGAAACTTGTATCCGTTAACCCATTAATATAATAGAAATGTACATCTTTCCTTAATATCGTTAGCTTTCTGACACCCAGATCGAAGCTTTCTCCCAGGCCGACTCTTTTTTTCATATATTTTTCAATTTCATGTACAGATTCAAAAATGGGTGTCTTATCTTCCTTCGTCTTGCTTTGTGCCATAATAGCCGCTCCTTTCCAATACAAGTTCTACTGCCTTTTTAGTAATTGGTGATCCTGCATCATAATGATCTTTTTTGGACATCTTCCCGATATCGCCAATTCCCACGATTATCGGGACATCCAGCTGATCAAGACAATAAACGGTATCACCATTGATTCTGCCTGTTTCCATCTCGGGAACTCCAAATTTATCAACTCCGTAGGGGGTTAATTCGCCATTATTATCAATACATACATCTACCTTTGTCCATTCGGCCTGTCTTGTTTTTGAGGCAACAGCTATGATTCCCAGAACATCGATATCCTTATGGCACGCAACATATTTCAGCGCATTCTCCCCAGCTCCCTCCCCGATAAACCCGCTGTCATCAAACATGACCAGCACAGGATCATGGGAGACTTTTTTTATCAGCTTGACGATTTGCTGACCGGTTAAGATTGAAGGATTTCCATGCGACAAGGATAAACATCTTCCCCCAATTTCCTTAGCAACAAGCTCAACTGTCTTCCTTGCAAAATCGTCTCCATCTGTTATAAGAATGACGTGCCTCCGTTCATCCATAGCGGTTTTTCCTTTCCGAATCCTCATTTTTCTTTAAATATGCCCAGCCGATTGCTTATTTATTTACAAAATAAATCCATTGAAACAGTGATCCGAACACCTTTCCAAATACAAATGCCATTAATAAAATCGCAATTTTCCCATCCACTCCGATTCTTTTCGCAAGAATTGGAAATACATTCAAAACTTCAGTTAAAGCTGCTGCCAGCATTCCAATAAATATTCCCGAAGCCAGCCCAAGAGGTATCAAAAGCAAGGGTGTAAACTGCATCACCGGATTCCATAAAGTTGCCAGTGCACCTGCCAAAGCACCCATAACAACTGCAGCTTCATAATGATGGATCATCTTCATCGTTTTGGTCAGCTGTGTCAGCCTGGGGATGATGCCCAAAACAGCCAAAAAGGCAACAAAACCTGAACCAACAGCGAGCCCCCCGGCAAATCCAATGATCATTACCAGGACAACATTAATGGTCATCAAGATGCTTCATACTCTCCTTGTTTTCTTTCAATGCAACATAATTATCAAGATCCAGCTGATAATTGAACATTTCTACTTCCAATGGGCTAGGCTCTTCATTAAGCCGCTTCTTAAAAACATGATTAAAGAATATGATCATGCCAAGCCCCAGGCCTATTGAATAGGGAATTTGAAAAATGAGGGGCTTGCTGTCCACTTCCCCAGTTATGAGAGTGTAAATTCTAAGCTGTACAGCCTGCATACTCACGTCTTCATGAAAATTCATAATAGCCAGGGCAGCACCAATAAACAGAAGCAGCCAAACCAGCAGGAAAAGAGGGAATGATACTTTTTGCTTTTTTGTAACCACCTCAACTATCGCTTGAGCCGGCCCGATCGACTGGACTTCCAGGTTCGAAAATAATTGGGTAATGGCGCGAATTACTTTCATAACGTCAATTATCACAATATTCCGGTCATGCTCGCTTACTTTATAAAGCGGAAGTGCACAAAGCTTTTCATAAATGTCCTCATCGGCAATGACCTGTGCGATATCTTTTAGCAGTATTCTCTGATTGGGCCGTATTTGCAGACGGTGCCGCAAGCGAATATAAACTGTTTTTTCCAAAGCGCTCACTTCCTACAAAGTGATTTCCTTTACATCAACTTGTTACGCCTATTTAGAGCGATTCCGCTTTTGTGTCTATATTTAGTATGAGTTACATATATTAGCTTCATGAACTCCAATAATTGGCTGTTTAGAAAAACAATAGATATGGGGATCTAGACAGTTATCTATGTGTTTATACTTTATGCAATTTATTTTGAAAATAAAAAAAGAAAGACCGGATGGATTTAAATATCCATTCGGTCTTTCATTTGCTGGAGTATCTTTTTTTCAAGACGCGATACCTGGACCTGGGAAATACCAAGCCTTGCTGCCACTTCGGATTGGGTCTGATCTTTATAGTAGCGCAAATAGACTATCAGTCTTTCCCGCTCATCCAATTCGCGGATCGCTTCTTTTAGAGCTATCTTATCAAACCATTTTCCTTCATTCCCATCATCTATCTGATCGAGCAGCGTTATGGGATCCCCGTCATTTTCATACACTGTTTCATGTATTGATGAAGGAATCCGGCTTGCTTCCTGGGCGAGGATAATATCTTCCGGAGAAATTTCCAGAAACTCGGAAAGCTCTGTAACTGTTGGGATGCGGCCAAGCGTTTTTGATAGCTCATCTTTGGCCTTCCTGATTTTATTGCCCATTTCCTTCAATGAACGGCTTACCTTAACCGTTCCATCATCGCGTATGAATCTTTGGATCTCTCCAATAATCATTGGAACCGCATAGGTTGAAAACTTTACATCATAACTGAGATCAAATTTATCAACAGATTTCAACAAGCCGATACAGCCAATTTGGAAGAGGTCATCCGGTTCATATCCTCTATTCAAGAATCTTTGGACGACAGACCAGACAAGACGCATATTTTTTTGAACAATTTTGTCTCTTGCACCCTGATCCCCGCTTTGGCTTTGCTTTATAAGCTCCTTGACTTCATTGTCCTTTAAATAGGTTTGGCCCTTCTCTGCTTTAACCTCCACATCCATAGCAAGACTCCCTTAATTGCATAGCATTTTACTATTTGATAAATGCTTCCTTAATCGGATCTCTGTGCCTATTCCCGGCTGCGATTTGATTTCGATTTCATCCATGAAATTTTCCATGATGGTAAAGCCCATCCCTGATCTTTCCAGTTCAGGTTTTGTTGTAAATAACGGCTGTCTGGCCTCCTCCACATCCATAATTCCATGGCCTTTATCCTTAACGGTCAAATCAATAAATCCATCTTCAATCAGGACAGAAATATAGACAATCCCATTAGGATCATTTTCATAGCCGTGAATAATGGAGTTGGTTACAGCTTCGGAAACGACAGTTTTAATTTCTGTCAGTTCATCCATCGTTGGATCAAGCTGGGCAATAAAGGCAGCAACAGTAACACGAGCGAATGATTCATTTTGGCTAAGTGCGCTAAATTCGAGGTTCATCACATTTTTCATAATTCTAGGCAACCCCCAATCTTTGCAGTGCGTTTTCTTCTGTCGTTTCTAAACGGATAATCTTAAATAAACCCGACATATCAAATAGTCTCTGCACTGCTGGAGAAATCGCACAAACAACCATTTCACCATGCTTTTGTTTGATTTGTTTGTACCTGCCCAAAATAACTCCCAACCCTGAACTATCCATAAACGAAAGCTGCTCAAGGTTCAAAATAATATGATTGATACCATGATCTTCAATCGCCCTTGCTGCCTGTTCACGCAGCTCATCTGCAGAATGATGGTCGAGCTCCCCGCTTAAACGAATACATAAGACATCATTCTTCACTTCCAAATTAATGTTAAGACTCACTACCTTAGCCTCCTTATCTGGTATCCGGAACTGAAAAAGCCGCTAATGCTTCATGCTTTTCCTGCGGATAGGATAAGCCGGAACCTCAAAAAATTCCGGTATCCGCCCTTATAGTGAGTCAATTTCGATGCCCGATGTTTCATTTCCTTCCTGGAGACAAAACTAGTGCATTTTCGCTAAAAATAATTAACATTAATATTCTTTTCGA
This sequence comes from Bacillus sp. NTK034, assembly GCF_017303275.1. GTDB lineage: Bacteria > Bacillota > Bacilli > Bacillales > Cytobacillaceae > Cytobacillus. Next base: position 280,639 of record NZ_JAFKOJ010000002.1, read on the forward strand.
CAAAAATGGAATGGTATTTATTCTGCTTTTGAAAATAATCCCATTGATCTCTTAAACAAGGTCCACCATGATGCTTCCTTACTATCTTCTTTAGCAACCAGAGGGCTTTCAACTAAAACTTTTCCATCCTTTTTCAAGGTTAATGTTCCGATTTGATCGCCCTTTTGGACAGGTGCCTGAATATTATTATTTAAAGTGACTTTTTGTTCAATTTCCTCAATGCTTTCACCTTTTTTAGTTAATAGGGAAATCGGTTCGCTTGTCAGGGCTTCAACCATTTTCTTCTCCCCTTTACTTACTGCAATTTTGCCAAGTACGTGATTTCTTTCATACATTGGGTGTGTCTTATATTGGCTGAATGCATAGTCGAGCATTTTAGTCACCTGGGCATTGCGTTCTTTCGAAGTCGGTGCGCCAAATACAACTGCTATCACCCGCATGCCATCTTTCTCCGCTGTTGCTGTCAGACAGTATTTTGCTTCAGAAGTAAAACCTGTTTTAAGTCCATCAACTCCTGGATAAAAACGCACAAGGCGGTTTGTATTGACAAGCCAGAATTTTTTATCTGTGTCCTCACGAAGATAAGCTTCATATGTGCCTGTAAACGCAGTTATTTTTTCATATTTAAGAAGCTCTTTCGCCATAATTGCCATATCATGTGCAGTACTGTAATGTTCCTTAGCTGAAAGGCCTGTGGGGTTTTGGAAATTAGTATTCTTAAGACCTAATTCCTTTGCCTTTTTATTCATCATTTCAACAAAAGCTTCTTCTGAACCGGCAATTCTCTCAGCCATTGCAACGGACGCATCGTTTCCGGAACCAATTGCGATTCCCTGCAGCATTTGCTTTGTGGTCATTTCTTCACCTGGCTCGAGGAAGATTTGCGAACCGCCCATGGATGCTGCATACTCACTTGTCCGGATTTTCTCATCCCATGACAGCTTTCCTTCATCTATAGCTTCCATGATTAAAAGCATTGTCATTACTTTAGTCATACTCGCAGGCGGAAGCTGTTCACTGCTATTTTTTTCATACAATATCGAACCGGTATCACGTTCGATAAGAATTGCGGATTTCACATTATCCGCTAAATCTGCACTGCTTTCTCTTGCAAATCCTGAAGGAACAAAGATTGTTGCCATTAATAATGTTATTAACATTAATGAGACGAGTCGTTTCATCACACAATACCTCCATTCTTTATAGCCTCCATTTTTTCCATTCAAAGAAAATTTATACAGTTAAGGCAGATTAAAAATAATAAGAGAAGACAGCACCACAGCAAAAAGCCGCCAGACATAAAGTCCTGGCGGCTTTTTGCTGCTATATTATTCAGTTATTTCCTCATGAATCAATATTGGAGCCGGTACTTTTTCAGTCGACATAGTAATGTTTTCATAAAGCATATTTCTTACTTCTTCTACATTTTCAAAGTTGCTGTAGATGGTTACAAGAGATTCACCCTTTTGTACCTGGTCCCCGATTTTCTTTCTTAACATAAGGCCGACAGCAAGATCGATTTCGGATTCCTTGGTTGCTCTTCCTGCTCCCAAAAGCATGGCTGCTGTTCCAATTTCATCTGCTATAATCTCAGATACATAGCCATCCTGCTTAGCTTCTAATTCAAATGTATATTTTGCCTGAGGCAATTTTTGCGGATCATCAACAACTGAAGCATCTCCGCCCTGAGAGCTTAAGAATACTTTGAATGTTTCTAAAGCGGAACCATCTTTAATAACATTCTCAAGCTTTTCACGCGCTTCCTTCAATGAATCCGCTTTTTTCGCCAAGAAAACCATATGGCTGCCCAAGGTCAGGCAAAGTTCTGTCAGATCTTCAGGACCTTCGCCTTTTAATGTATCGATCGCTTCTTTTACTTCAAGGGCATTTCCAATTGCATAACCCAGCGGCTGGCTCATATCCGATATAACTGCCATTGTGTTTCTGCCAACATTATTTCCGATTCGAACCATCGCTTTCGCTAATTCACGGGAATCGTCAAGCGTCTTCATGAATGCGCCAGCGCCTGTTTTAACATCAAGGACAATGGCGTCAGCACCTGCAGCGATTTTTTTGCTCATTATCGAACTTGCAATTAGAGGAATGCTGTCAACTGTAGCTGTAACATCGCGAAGTGCATACAACTTTTTATCAGCTGGTGTTAAGTTGCCGCTCTGTCCAATTACTGCAATCTTATTTTGATTAACAAGCTTAATGAATTCATCATTTTCAATTTCTACATGGAAACCTTCTACCGACTCAAGTTTGTCGATGGTTCCGCCTGTATGTCCGAGTCCCCTCCCTGACATCTTCGCAACCGGAACACCCACTGCCGCTACAAGCGGTCCCAGGACCAGTGTTGTTGTATCGCCAACACCGCCAGTTGAATGTTTATCTACTTTAATGCCTTCTATTTTTGATAAGTCGATTTGATCACCGGATTCTACCATCGCCATAGTCAAGTCGGCTCTTTCGTTCTCTGTCATTCCCTGGAAAAAGATAGCCATTGTTAAAGCACTTACCTGATAATCCGGGATTGAACCGTCTGTATATCCTTTAATGACAAACTGAATTTCTTCAGTTGTTAACTCAAGTCCATCCCTTTTCTTTTCAATAAGATCCACCATTCTCATAATCAAACACCACTGCTTTCATTTATTCTTTTCTTATGGCTCTAATCTAATCGATTGTTGTTTTTGATCAATAAGTCAGCCCGTTGATTTCCGCTACGGACACTTGCTTTCCGCGGGGAGGAACGAGAGCCTCCACCCGCAGGAGTCAAGTGCCCTCCGCTCCAATCAACTCAGTAATTAAACTAAGTTAGCCGCATAGCCTCCAGAATCAACATGCCTTAAGAAATCTTATACACCAAGTTCCTTAACGATTGCTTTCACATAACGAAGGAAATCGGCTTTGACTTTCTCAGTTGTTTCGATTACTTCTTCGTGGTTTAGCGGCTGATCCAGGATACCTGCAGCCATATTTGAAATACAGGAGATTCCAAGCACATTCATTCCTGAATGCTGTGCCACAATGACTTCTGGAACAGTTGACATGCCGACTGCATCTCCGCCAATTGTTCTCAGCATGTGAATTTCTGCAGGAGTTTCATAAGTCGGCCCCGTATTGCCGACATAAACTCCTTCCTGAATCTTCAGGTTTAGCTTATCGGCAATTCCTTTTGCAAGTTTTCTTAATTCTTTGGAATATGCTTCTGACATATCCGGAAAACGCGGACCCATGCGGGAATCATTAGGACCAATAAGCGGATTGCTGCCCATATTGTTGATATGGTCTGAAATAAGCATGAGATCTCCAGGTGAATAGGTTTCATTCACTCCGCCTGCTGCATTTGTAACAATCAGCTTCTCAACACCCATTTCATTCATAACTCTTACAGGAAAGGTTACCTTATCAAATGAGTATCCTTCGTAATAATGAAAACGGCCTTGCATAGCAACCACTTCAATGCCGTTCAAACGTCCGAAAACCAGCTGTCCAGCATGGCCCTCTACCGTTGATACAGGAAAATCAGGGATTTCGTTATATGGGATTTTAACCGGTTCTTCAATTTCGTCTGCCAGTACTCCGAGTCCTGACCCTAATATCAGCCCAATCTTTGGCTGCCCAGTATATTTATTTTTAAGAAACTCAGCCGCATTTTGAATTTTGCTATAATTCATCGTCATTCTCCTCATCTGTTTTTATATTGCGTTATTTCAATTGATTTAAAAAGCTTTTGCCAAAAGCCGGCATCTTTACATTAAAGTTATCAGCGATCGTTGCTCCAATATCTGCAAAAGTTTCGCTAATTGGAAGCTCTTGCCCTTCCTTCATGTCTTTTGAGTAAACAAGAAGAGGAACATATTCACGTGTATGATCTGTACCATGATGTACAGGGTCATTCCCATGGTCGGCAGTAATCATTAATAGGTCGCCGTTCTGCATTTTTTCAAATACTTCAGGCAGGCGCTCATCAAATTCTTCAAGTGCTTTTCCATAGCCTTCTGGATCGCGTCTATGCCCAAACAATGCATCAAAGTCAACAAGATTCAAAAAGCTCAGGCCCGTAAACTCTTTTTCAAATGTTTCAATCAGCTTATCCATTCCATCCATATTTGAAGTTGTGCGAATGGCTTCAGTCACCCCTTCACCATCAAAAATGTCGGAGATTTTGCCGATTGCCAATACATCGAGGCCGCTGTCAGCCATTTCGTTCATTACTGTACGGTCAAATGGCTTTAACGCATAATCATGTCTATTGGATGTTCTTTGGAAATTTCCCGGCTCTCCAAGGAATGGTCTGGCAATCACTCTGCCGACCATATATTTTTCATCCAGCGTCAGCTCGCGTGCAATCTTACAGATTTTATACTGTTCTTCGATTGGTATTATATCTTCATGCGCCGCGATTTGCAGTACGGAATCTGCTGATGTATAAACAATCAAAGCGCCGGTTTTCATATGCTCTTCCCCGAGTTCAACTAGAATTTCCGTTCCGCTCGCCGGTTTATTACCGATTATTTTTCTCCCCGTACGGGCTTCAAGTTCAGAAATCAATTCCGGCGGGAACCCGTCTGAAAATACCCGAAAGGGAGTCTGGATATTCAAGCCCATGATCTCCCAATGTCCAGTCATTGTGTCTTTTCCGTTAGAAGCTTCCTGCATTTTTGTGTAAAATGCCATTGGCTTCTCTGCTTTTTCGATTCCTTTGATTTCACTGATATTACTAAGCCCAAGTTTGCCCATATTCGGCATCTTCAGGCCATTCATTTTTTCTGCGATATGGCCGAGCGTATCAGCACCTTTATCACCGAACTTATCGGCATCTGGCGCTTCTCCAATTCCCACTGAGTCCATGACGATTAAAAAAACACGCTTATATGTATATGCAGACATATGATAACCTCCTAATTATTTGAATACGGTTACAAAAATCATATTCGTATAGTACCCTTTTTAGGTTTATTTAACACTGATTCTCTTGCTGAAAGAAAAGCGGAACGACTTGCCCAGCCCATGCACCTCAAGGAGGCAGGCGAAGGAGCTGAACAGTAAAAAAGAGAAATTCTTTCATTTAAATAAATATATAGATAGCCTTTTCATTCGTCAGAAGTCTGACATCTATATTTTACATAATAAACAGGTAAAAAGACAAGAAAAAGCTGCCTATTTTTCATGGCAGCTTTATGACATTTATATTTACTTATACAATTAATGCTTTAAGCACGCGGATGATATTGGCTGTACACATCTTTAAGACGAGTTTTGGTTACATGCGTATAAATTTGCGTGGTTGAAATATCGGCATGTCCAAGCATTTCCTGGACTGCTCGTAAATCAGCACCATTTTCAAGGAGATGAGTAGCAAATGAATGTCTCAGCGTATGTGGAGTAAGTTCCTTCTCGATCCCTGCCTCCTGAGCCAGCCGCTTCAATATTTTCCAAAATCCCTGTCTTGAAAGACGTTTGCCGTGATGATTTAAAAATAACGCTTCATCTTTATGCTTTTTTGAAGCAAACTTTCCTCTTCCTTCATTTAAATACATTTCAAGCGCTTCGGAGGCTGTTTTGCCGATAGGCACAATCCGTTCCTTGTTTCCTTTGCCTAAACATCTTACAAAGCCCATCGTTAAATGCACATCACCTATGTTCAGACCTATCAGCTCACTCACGCGAATACCTGTAGCATATAAAAGTTCAAGCATGGCTTTATCGCGCAAACCAAAGTGATCCTTTATCTCTGGTAAATCCAATAAAGTTTCCACTTCCTGCATGTTTAATACTTTTGGAAGCGAACGTTCCATTTGCGGTGTTTCTATATGAACAGAAGGGTCATGGCCAACTGCTTTTTCGCGGAGCAGAAATTGGTGAAAGGCCCTTAAAGAGGCTATATGCCGGGCCAAAGTTTTTGAGGATTTGCCCTGTTTTTTTAAAAAACCGAGAAATTGGACAATCTGCATACGCTGCACACTCTCAAGGCTTGAAATCTTCTCTTCAGACTTGAGATATTTCAGATAACTTTTCAAATCTCTTTCATAAGATACAATTGTATTTTTGGCGAGGCCTTTTTCTACAAGTAAATAATGAATAAAGTCTCTTAATTGATCATCCATATGATTGCATTACTCCCCATTTAAGTAGAAAAGAATTAACCGGTCCAGCCAGCTCGCATCTTCATCCGTTCCGCTCGCCGACACCTTAACAGCCGCTCCCTGTGGTTCGTCATAGCGGTGATAATCCTGGTATTCTTCGTTTAACCACATAATACCATAATAAAAAAGGATTGTGCATCCAGTAAAAATGACAAATACTTTAATGGTCTGAAAAGCCATACTCAGCCAGGATTTCATTGTTTGGTCCTCCATAACTTTTAATAAAAAGAAAGATTTAGAAGCTTACTATTATTAAAAGGTATGCCATTTTGGACAAGAATTATACCTGAATCTGCATAATAGGCGTTTCTTCAGGGCACATTCCTTTATAGCCAGGCTATTCTAGATTATTGTTTTTCCGCTGAAAAAAGCAAACTATATAAAATTAAATCAAAATAAAAAGCCCATTCTAATGTTAGAATAAGCTTTGTCAATAAGTATTAGTTTCCTTCTGCTTCGTTGTCTGTCTGTTTATCCTGGCAGCGGTAGCAGATGCCATGAAACGTAAGGCGGTGATCCTTTATTTTAAAGTTCCAGCGGCGTTCAACCACTTCCTCTACGTCTTCAAGCAAATCTTCCTGAATTTCATCAACAGCTCCGCACTCAATACAGACTAAATGGTGGTGGAAATGGGCTGCCCCTTCCTGACGCAGGTCATAACGGGAAACTCCATCACCAAAGTTAATTTTATCGACAATTTTTAGTTCAGTCAGCAATTCAAGTGTTCTATATACAGTTGCCAAGCCTATCTCAGGCGATTTCTCTTTTACTAGGAGGTAGACATCTTCCGCACTTAAATGATCCTCTTCGTGTTCTAACAGGACGCGAACTGTTGCCTCTCGCTGTGGTGTTAGTTTGTAGCTGGATGAATGCAACTGTTTTTTTATTCTTTCAATTCTGCTTTCCATACCGAAAGTCCCTCCCTCGCCACTAACATTCTCATTATAACAGAAATAAGATCACATTCAAAATAAAATAATTATAAATAACAGATAAAAATTAATTTTATATAATAATTATTATAATATACTTCAAAAGATTCTTATACCTCTTTATATGTACCCTATCTTTTTGTTTCTACCCCTTTTCCTGTACAAACAAAAGGCAGAGCCGCCCGCTCTGCCTTTCGCAATGATTCATATATTTAGGATTGGATTGAGTTGACAACAGACTTCATTAAGACAGGCGAGATAAACGCCTCCACTCCTGCTGCAGCAATTAAAAACAGAATGGCTACAGCAAAAGCAATCATATATCTTCCAAAAAGAGGCATCATGGGCTGACCTGCTTTTTTCATAAATTGTCTTCTTATCATTTTTAAAGAGAAAGAAACAGCCAGAGTTGCAGCGAGAATAAATATAGGTATGATGATCAGATTCTGGGGAAGGACAGATACGAAGGAAAGCAAAAATCCTTCCAACCCCATTTGGTTAACGAGAAAACCAACAGTAAAGCCAACCACCATCCCTTTCATAAATAGAAGTATTAGAATAACAGGCAGTCCAATTATGGAGATTCCCAAAATCCACATCAGTCCTATAAATTTTGTATTATGAAAAAAGCTCTGTTTGAATAATTCATCTGCTGCTGCAACATGTCCATCTGATACTTGGCCAAAAAACTGCGACAGATAATAAAATAAATCTTCTTTTTGTGTAAAGCTTAAGCTATTTACAACGATAGCCCCAAAAATGACACCCATCAGGAATAGCACAATAATAAATAAATAGATTGAGGAATGTTCGCGAAAGTGGGCTGCTGCAGCGTTCTGGTACATTTTTTTCTTCATTGCTCTTCCTCCTAAAACAAACAGATTGGATATTAAATTGTATGCCTGTCCCAGATTTGTATGACAATGAATTGGATAATTCCCCAATGAAAAAAAGTCTTGAATATTCCAGTTATTTCCGCTATAATTTTCAAAATTATTTAAATTGTCACAGGAGGGAATAAGAAAATGGATCCGATTTTAAATGAGTTTCCAGAGAGAATTGAAACCGAAAGACTTTATTTGAGACCTGCCTTGCCCGGAGATGGAAAAACAGTGCATGAGGCCGTATCAGCTTCAGCTGATGAACTTAAAAAATGGCTTCCTTTTGCACAGAATGAACAATCAGTGGATGAAACTGAAGCTGGCATCCGCAAATCTTATGCCAAGTTTATACTTAGGGAAGATTTCCGTATCCATATATATAGGAAAGAAGACGATGCGTTTATTGGCTCTACTGGCCTGCATCGTATAGATTGGGATGTCCGTAAATTCGAAATTGGCTATTGGGGAGATTCGAGGTTTCAGAAAAAAGGATATATTACTGAAGCTGCTGAAGGTTTGACGAAATTTGCCTTTGAGCATTTCCAAGCGAATAGAGTGGAAATTAGATGTGATCCGAGAAACATAAATAGCAGAAGGATTCCCGAAAGGCTGGGGTTCACACTTGAAGGAATACTTATTAATGACAGTCTAAGCGCAGATGGAACAGAGCTTAGGGATACATGCATTTATGCTAAAGCACCTAAAAAACATAGAGCCTGATGAGCTCTATGTTTTTTAGGAATCCATAATTTTGCCGTACTTTCCCCCGCCCCCTGCCTTTAAGTTTAATGTTCCTTCACGCGCCTTCCCAATAAGCCTGGCTGTTTTCTCAGGTATTACTTTGCTTATTTCTGATAAAGGAACATCATGAAGAATGGCCATTTCAGTGCCGAAATGATTCAACATCTTCTCCAGCATTTTCGGGCCTAACCCTGGAATGAATTCAAGCGGTACCTGATGAATATAAGGAGGCCGTTCAACAAGCAATTCTCCAGATGATTTTAGTTCAGAGATCCTGTCAGCCACGCCTTTGATAAATTTGTGGTGACCGCAATTTCTGCATTTACCATTTGCTTCATCGAAGTGGCCAAAACATTCAGTGCAAACAGTCTGATGGTATTTTCCAAGCATCGGATCAAGCCCGAAATTGGTTTTCACTTTGCCTTTTTCTTTTCCAGTCAAAGCCTTTTTCAGGTCAGCAAATGCTGGTGACTCCATTTCAAGGATTTGATATTCTCTCGCGATCTTTTTTAGTGAATGGGCATCTGAGTTTGTTAAAAAGGTATATCTGTGAAGTTCAGCTATTTGGTCAGCCATCCCAGTATCTGCACTGAGCCCCAGCTCTATTGCATCAATTAAGCCAGGATCAAACACCTCTGACAGCGACCGCTCTACCCCTTTCCCGAATAAACTTTTAAATGGGGTAAAAACATGGGCAGGAATAAAAAGCCCATCCAGTTCCTTCACTTTTTCCTGAAGCATTCTGCCTGAGGCATAAATTCTCTGTGAGCTTAACGTTATGTTCTTTAAATGTCCCGATAGCCAGGCTGAGAAAACCTTCATGGCTGAAAGTGTCGGAAAGAAGCAAAGAACATGAATTGGGCCTTTACAGGATTCATCATATATTTCAAGTTCTGACCCGGGTATAATCGTTAAATCTCCATATTGAAGTCCCCCGTACCTATGCTCAGTTATAAGGCCTTTTTGGGACAAATCCTCGATTTCAAGTATGACTTCAGGAGAATGACAATCAATAATTCCGATGATATCAAGCCCTTTTTCATTTCGGGCATGCCTGATGATATTTGTGAAGGTTAGGGATTTAGCGCCTGTTATTTTAACAGGCTTTCCCGTAAACGTACGTCCAATATGGATATGGAGATCAGCAAAAAAGCGCTTCATGCTATTTTTTCAGCGCCTCTTGCAGCTGCAGATATTGGATAGCATAAGCTGTTTTCGCATCATAAATTCTTTGCTGCTTCAGCAGGGATATTGCTTCATCAAGCGTTACTTCCATAAGATTCACAAATTCATCTTCATCAGGCGAAGCGGCATTTTCTATTTTCATAAGTCCCTTTGCTATATATAAATGTACCAGCTCATCGGCAAATCCAGGAGAAGTGTAGAATGAGATCAGCCATTCCATTTCCGTGCAGCCGTACCCCGTTTCTTCTTCCAGTTCCCTTTCTGCACAAACTCTGGGTTCTTCTCCTGTTTCAAGCTTTCCGGCAGGGATTTCAGCAATAATCTTATCCAGCGCTTTCCTATATTGTTCGACCATCACTATTTTATTATCTTCTGTTACTGCCAATACAGCTACTGCCCCGGGATGTTTGATAATTTCCCGCTTCGATGTTTTGCCATTCGGCAGCTCAACATCTTCCACTTGCAGACTAATGACTTTACCAGTGAAGATTTTTTCCGTATTAATCGTTTTTTCTTCTAGGCGGCTCATTGTTTTCAGTCACTCCTGTTCTATTCCGATAATGATTGCTCATACATTTTATCATACTTGATGAGGGGGAGTATGGCATGAAGGTGTATGTCCACAATAGGGGAATTATTCTGACCGGCAAAGCCTGGGAAGTCCGGGAGAAACTAAAACAATACAGCAGGCAGTATGTTCTTGTAAAAGACTGGGTTGAATCTCAGAACAATATAAAATGATAAGCCTCTAAATTTGAGTATGCCTCATTTATTTATGTACAATTATATAAAACACTCAAATGAGGTGGGTACTTGAAAAAGAGAAGACTTGGAAACTCAGACTTGTACGTAAGCGAGCTCGGGCTGGGCTGCATGTCAATTGGCACCAACCCTTCCCAGGCTCAGGAGATTATTGAAGCTGCCCTTGAAGAAGGAATCAATTATTTTGACACAGCTGATTTATATGACTTTGGCGAAAATGAAAAGCTTGTCGGACAATCCTTAAAGAGTGTCCGCGAACAGGTGATCATTGCTACCAAAGCCGGCAACCGCTGGAATAAAAATAAAGATGGCTGGAGCTGGGATCCCTCAAAAAGCCACATCAAAGAAGCTGTAAAGGACAGTTTGAAAAGGCTGGACACAGACTATATTGATTTATATCAGCTTCATGGCGGCACGATGGAAGATTCTATTGATGAAACCATTGAAGCATTTGAGGAACTGAAGGAAGAAGGATACATCCTGCAGTATGGCATATCCTCCATCCGTCCCAATGTGATCCGTGAATATGTTTCAAGATCCTCCATCGTTTCTGTCATGATGCAATACAGCATTTTAGATCGGCGTCCTGAAGAAGAAGCTTTGCCGCTTCTAAATCAAAAAGGCATCAGCGCGGTTACACGAGGTCCGCTCGCTAAAGGATTGCTCAGCGACAAAATGCTGGATAAGGCTACGGAGTCAGTTAAAGAGAAAGGCTATTTGGATTACAGCTATGCTGAATTGGCAGAAGCTCTTACCAGCATTAGGAAAAAAAATTCGGATGAGCGCTCCATGACTGAGATAGCATTTCAGTATAATCTTGCGGATCCCGCTGTCGCTTCCGTGATGGCAGGTGCCAGCACGTCAGAGCAAGTTAGGGCAAATGCAAGAGCAGCAAGAGCTAATCCCCTGAATAAGGATGAATTGGCTATTATTCAATCCATTGCCAAGCTAAACAAATATGAGCAGCATCGATAATTTAACCGATGAGGGCTGATGAAAGTTCAGCCCTTAAATCATTATTAAGATTATCGTATACCCTGCCACTCCGCCAATAAAAGCAGCAAAGTTACTTTCTCTATTCTCCGGCAGTTCCTCCTTAAGCACATTTAATATCACGCCTCCTGCTAGAGTCGCAAATAAAAAAGCAATCACCATCTCACTTACTTCAGTAATGACTCCAACTGCCCATCCTATTAATATGGAAAATGTCAGTACCCAGTGTCCATATTTATCGTATATTCTTTTATGTGATTGTCTCAAGCCATGATCATTAGAAATGAAATGGACTGATAGAGCAAAAAAGTATATTAGCCATTCTTTTAAACTGTCAAACTCTCCATGTACAAGCAAATAGCCAATCAGCATATTGTAAATAAAGAAGCTGGACATATGAAGCCAAAAAAGTTTTGCTGTGTTCCGCTTTTCTTTACTTTTTTGAGAATATTTCACTGCTTTCTCAATCCCGTAAAAAGCGCAAAGACCCAACATTGCAAATATGTATACATGGCTATCCAGGTATTTGAAAAGCTCTGAACTTTCCATACCTTCTATACTTTCTTGATGCTCTTTAAGCTCAGGCAGGACATGGACAAATATATAAGCCACTGAAATTCCGCTGGCTGCTGATAAAAGCCTGCTTCTTGGGATATAGGTTAAGAATTTCATGTACCTTGATAAGAAGTGCACAAATGAAAAACCGAGGGCAAAAATAAAATTTAATAAAGAAAACATGGAACGACTCCCATCATTTTTTATTAATCATTGCCCTCGGTTATTTTAAATGAAACTTGTTTATTTTTTATTTGAACTCTTTCCAGTTAAGATCGCTTTCTCCTAGCAGTTCTTCAAAACTTTTATTTTTTTCGCGCAGTCTTCTTTCTTCTCTTTTTCTGCGCTCATCTTCTTCCTTCTGTTTATCTTCAGCAGCTTTTAATTCCTGCTTTTTCCCTTTTAATTGCTCCATTAAGTCCTGATTTAGCATGTCGCCGAGTGTGACTGGCTTATCGTCTTTTTTAGGCTGGGAATGGTGTTTCTTCTTTTTCATATAAACCCCTCATCAACTAAGTTTGCCATTTATTATAACATATTTTATTATTCTTGAAGGAATAGGCTGAATCGCTATTATGGCAAAAACTCCAGAAACTCAATTCTATTTCCGAATGGATCATCAACAAAAAATCGGTTTCTTCCTTCTATAGGCGGTTCTTCCTTTATAGCTATTTTCTGCTTTTGAAGACTGCTTCTCAAGTCTTCGAGGTTTTCCACAATAAATCCAGGGTGGGCTTTTTTTGCCGGAAAGAAGCTTTCCTGCACCCCAATATGGATTTCCTGATCTCCGCATATAAACCAGCAGCCGCCGCGCTTTTGAAGATTTTCAGGCTTGGGAATTTCCTTCAGTCCAAGCTGTTCACCGTAAAATCTCCTGGCTTCATCCTCGCAGCCTTGTGGAGCAGCAAGCTGGATATGGTCGATTCCTTTAAATGAAAAACTCATTTCTTCCCCTCATTTCCTTTGGCTGAAAATAATGAAAAGCACAGCAGGCAGCTGTACTTTTCAAAAGATATTAATAAGCTTCTGTTATAACGTTTTCATCAACTTGCAATTCAGGTTCTGTTGAATTGATTATGTCCTCGACTGTGAAGCCTTTAGCGACTTCAACAAGCTTCAAACCAGAAGCAGTGACATCGATGACTGCCCGCTCAGTGATAATGCGGTCAACGACGTTTTTTCCTGTTAAAGGAAGGCTGCATTCTTTAAGGATTTTCGAATCACCATTTTTATTGGTGTGGTCCATGATCACGATGATTTTATTGGCGCCATGAACCAGATCCATTGCACCGCCCATTCCCTTGATCATTTTCCCGGGAATCATCCAGTTGGCCAGATCTCCTTTTTCAGAAACCTCCATACCGCCGAGAATTGCAATATTCACATGGCCTCCCCTGATCATCGCAAAAGATTCAGCACTATCAAAATAGGAGGACCCCGAAATTGCGGTAACTGTTTCTTTTCCTGCATTAATTAAATCCGGATCCACTTCGCTTTCCGCAGGATATGGTCCAATTCCCAGCAATCCATTTTCAGATTGAAGGACTACTTCTTTATTATCAGAAATATAGTTTGCAACCAATGTCGGCATGCCGATTCCCAAATTCACGTAATAGCCATTTTCAATTTCTTTCTCAGCACGTCTGGCAATTTTCTCACGGACTGCTGCTTTATCGTTACTCATGAGTCCCACTCCTTCCGTCAGTATCTATTTCTTTACAGTCAGTCTTTCAATGCGCTTTTCCTGTTTTCCCTCAACCAGCGACTGAACATAGATGCTCGGCGTATGAATATAGTTCGGATCCAATTCACCAATTTCATAAAGTGTCTCCACTTCTGCAATTGTCACTTTGCCTGCTGCTGCAATCATTGGATTGAAGTTCCGGGCAGTTTTGTGATATACAAGATTGCCCATTTTATCGCCCTTCCATGCTCTTACAAGGCTGAAGTCTGCTTTCAGTGCCTCTTCGAGGAGATATTCCTTGCCGTCAAAAACCTTGGTTTCTTTCCCCTCTGCAATCGGTGTACCTACTCCTGCCGGCGTATAAAAAGCAGGAATGCCGGCACCGCCTGCACGGATTTTTTCCGCGAGTGTTCCTTGAGGAAGCAGCTCTACTTCAATTTCCCCTGAGAGAACCTGTCTTTCAAACTCTTTGTTTTCGCCGACATAAGATCCGACCATTTTCTTAATCTGTTTATTTTTTAAAAGCAGTCCCAGTCCCCAATCGTCAACACCGCAATTGTTCGAAATGACTGTAAGGTCCTTGACCCCTTTATCAACTAAAGCCAAAATAAGGTTTTCCGGAATTCCGCAAAGGCCGAAACCGCCAACCATTAGGACAGCACCATCGTGAATTTCCTGAACCGCTCCACTGAAGGAAGTACAAATTTTCTTCACTTCAATCGCTCCTTTCATTAAAATACTTATTTTTGCTAAACTTTTTTGAAGTTTTCTATGCAAGCTCCACCACTGTGGCTACCCCTTGGCCTCCTCCAATGCAAAGAGTCGCAAGGCCTTTCTTTGCCTGTCTTTTTTGCATCTCATGAATAAGAGTTACCAGGATCCTTGCTCCGCTTGCGCCGATTGGATGTCCCAGTGCAATTGCTCCGCCATTTACATTCAGAATCTCCTTGTTAAAACGAAGCTCCCTGTCAACTGCGAGCGACTGGGCTGCAAATGCTTCGTTTGCTTCAATAAGCTCCAATTCATCCATGGGAACAGATGCCTTTTCAAGCGCTTTTTTTACGGCTGCAACAGGGCCAATGCCCATGATGCTTGGATCCACACCTGCACTTGCATTTCCTTTAATCGTCACTAAGGCCTTAAGCCCCAGTTCATCTGCTTTCTTTCTGCTCATAACCAGCAATACAGCAGCCCCGTCATTAATCCCGGAAGCATTTCCGGCTGTTACGCTGCCGTCCTTCTTAAACGCCGGGCGCAAGCCTCCGAGCTTTTCAGCAGTCGTCCCTTTTTTCGGATACTCGTCTGTATCAAAAACAATCGGATTCCCTTTTCGCTGAGGAATTTCAACAGGAACGATTTCATCTTTGAATTTTCCTTCTTCAATTGCCTTTGCCGCCTTTTCCTGGCTGGCTGCGGCGAATTCGTCCTGTTCTTCCCGGCTCAGCTCGTATTTCGAGCAGAGATTCTCAGCAGTAACTCCCATATGGTAATCATTAAATGCACACCAGAGCCCGTCTGATATCATCGAATCTATAAGCTTTTGATCTCCCATTTTAAAGCCATTTCTTGCATTTTTCATTATGTAAGGAGCCTGACTCATATTCTCCATGCCGCCAGCAATCACCGCTTCAGCATCACCTGCTAAAATGGCCTGTGCAGCTAAATGAACTGCCTTCAGCCCGGAACCGCAGACCTTATTAATCGTCATTGCGGAAACGCTTTCAGGAAGACCCGCTTTAAGAGCTGCCTGCCTTGCCGGATTCTGGCCCAGACCTGCCTGCAGGACATTTCCCAGGATTACTTCATCTATCTGATCCGGTGTTACACCTGCTTTTTCAAGAGCGCCTTTTATCGCAATCGCCCCAAGTTCTGGTGCTGATACACCTTTAAGGCTTCCATTAAAACTGCCGATTGCTGTCCGGACAGCGCTGACTATTACGACCTCTGTTTGTGTCATCTCTCTCATCCTTTCAAAACATCTCTCTGCTTATATTCGTGCCAAGATCCCAAAATTCCTTTTATTTTGTCAAAATTTTTATTATTCTTGCAATCAAAAATACTTTCCTACTACAATAAATTTAAGGCATATAGCAATTTTTAAGAAAGCGCTTACCATACACGATTTAAAATATGAAACGGGAGCTGAAAACATGACGCTGGCATTTCCAAATAAAGTAACAATTATTGAAGTGGGCCCGCGGGATGGACTGCAAAATGAAAAGTCCTTTGTACCCACGGAAGTCAAGAAAGACTTTATTAAAAGTTTAAAAAATGCAGGATTAACAGAGTTGGAGCTTACTTCATTTGTGTCTCCGAAGTGGGTCCCGCAGATGGGGGATGCAGCTGAAATTACGGCAGATTGCCTTGATGCAAATACAAGGGATATCGTGCTGGCCCCAAACCGCAAAGGCATTGACAGGGTATATATGACTGAATGCCGGGCCGTTGCCGTTTTCGTCGGTGTAAGCAATACATTTAATAACAAGAATATCAATAAACCCACTCAGGAAAGCATGGATGAACTAAAGCCGATTATCGGAGAACTGAAGGAGAAAGGTTACTTTGTCCGCGCCTGCATCTCTACGGCATTTCATTGCCCCTATGAAGGAGCAATCAACCCTGAAGATACAGTTGGGCTATGCCGTCAATTTGTTGACGCAGGGGCTGATGAATTAAGCGTAGCAGATACTATCGGGATGGCTGCTCCCCATGAATCGTATGGACTTTTTTCCCGTTTAAAAGAAGAGTTTCCAAATACCCTGCTGACTGCTCATTTCCATGACACAAGAAAAATGGCCCTTACCAATATCTTTGCAGCCTTACAGGCAGGTGTCGACCGATTTGATACTTCCGCCGGAGGACTTGGCGGATGCCCATTTGCCCCTGGCGCTGCAGGCAATGCGGCAACTGAAGATGTTGTTTATATGCTTGAGCGTATGGGAATTGAAACCAATGTTAACCTTGATCAATTAATGGAAGCGGTAAAAATTGTTCAGCCTCATCTTTCCAGGCCGATTGAAAGCACCTATTTCAGGCTGAACGCTCAAACAGTTCAATAGCTGCTTCTTAGGATGAATAATACGCCCTTTCTTATAGCATCTTATTAGATGAAGCAACTGCTAAAGCAGCTGACGAATTCAATTCAGCTGCAGCCTATTAGAAGGGGGATAATCCGATGAGCCAAAAACGCGATAAAGGATATAGCCAGAAGGGGAAGCCGAATTCCGATACAGTAAACCAGACGATTGCTGCCGAGGAATTGGAAAAAGCAATACATCCAACTAAAAGACAAAACGCAAAGCAATGAGCCGCTGCATAGCGGCTTTTTTTTATGCGTAGAGCCCCTCATGAAATTTCAGCATGTCCCGGCTCACATCTCTGTTTTAATTTTATCCAGAATGGTAAAATAAAGAAAAAAAGATGGAGGGATGGGTTTGAGAAGGTTTTTACGTTATTTATTTTCCATCGTTCTCTTTCTTTCATCACTCGGCGTCTATTTTACAAATAGGCTTATGTTTATGAAAAAGAAGGAAGATGGCTATATTTTAGAAAGGGAGAAGGAGTCCGGCAGACTTGATCTTATCAAGTATGAAAGCCTGCCAAAGAGAGACGTGCTTATTCCCTCCCCATTTGGCTATAACTTAAAAGCCGTGGCTGTCGAACCACATAAAAATAGTCGCTATATTGTTATTTCCCACGGGGTTACGGAAAATAAAATGAACTCGATTAAATATATGAACCTCTTTTTGGACCGGGGATTTAATGCGGTTATCTATGACCATCGCCGCCACGGAGAATCTGGAGGAAGAACGACAAGTTACGGGCATTATGAAAAGTTTGATTTAAAAGCAATTGTTGATTGGCTTAAAGCCGAAAAAGGGCCAAATATTCAGATTGGCATTCATGGCGAAAGCATGGGAGCTGCTACAATGATCCTCTATGCGGGAATGCTCGAAGACGGTGCAGACTTTTACATCGCCGATTGCCCTTTTTCAGACTTTAAAGAGCAGCTGGCTTACCGTTTAAAAGCAGAGATGAAGCTGTCGCCAAAGCTCTTTTTGCCTGTCGCTGATCTATTTCTGCGGATGCGTGAGAAATACTCCATTGCAGATGTATCGCCTATTTCTGTTATTGAAAATATAAAGAAACCTATCCTGTTCATTCACAGTGAAAAAGACGATTTTATTTTGCCGACCATGTCCGAGGCTTTGTACGAGAAGAAAAAAGGTCCTAAACAATTTTACCTTGCTGTCAATGGGATCCATGCTCAATCCTTCAATGAAAACAGAGAAGACTATGAAAAAGTCATCGACGAGTTTTTGGATCAGTATGTCAACAGCAAAGATGCTTTATCACAATAGAAACAGCTGGCTTCAATGTAAGCCAGCTGTTTCATATAAGATCCTCTAATTTTTCTTTTTCTTTATGATTTCCTTGCCGTCTTCAGACAGTCCTCTTGCAGTATGAAAATCTCCCATTTTAAAATAATAGCGTTTGTTTTCTTTTTTAATAATTGCCGCTTCTTCAAATTTCTCTTCCTTGCCGGCTGTTTCTACTTTTTTAATATCCCCGCTTTGAATCTCACCAAAAATTACCGGCAATCTGTTTTCTAAATTACCTTCTTTATCATAATCATAAAAAGTATCTGTATAAACGGTCATATGTTCATTCTCATAATGTTCCCAATGGTTATGGCCTTCATTTTTCCAGCCTTTTTTGTCACTGCCTTTCAAATAGGCGGCTGCCATGGCCTCGACCTCATTGTGTCCATCATTCTGCTGCGTTAAATACAGGAGAATAACTCCATCTTTTACTTTTTCTTTATGTAAGATTTCTTTTACATTGAATGGAATTCCATCATCAATCGCCTGGCCCATTGTTGCTGTACTGCACCCTGACAACATCAGGAAAGCTGCCAGCAGCAAAAATAACAGATAGTTCTGCTTCATTCAAATCTCCCCCAATCAGCACTCTCTTCACCCATAATGACAAACATCTTCGTTATTCTATTTAGCCTGTAACCTTTTACTAATATATTAAAACCTTATTTTCCAGAATTTTGGAAGGGTATTTTTACCTATGTACTAATTAAAAAAGACCGCCATCCCATAGCGGCCGCCTGCTACATCATTTATTTTGTTTTATCAATAAAGCTCATTCTCGGGTTTAAATACTGATTCGGACTTTTTAACTGAAAGCAGTTTGCCTTCTCTGAAAAGTCTATTATCAAATCGTCATCTAAAAATACTTCCTTTGATTTTTCCACATATATGCTGCCAGTGTTCGTTTTGATTTCCCTGTCATCATCATCAAGCTCGTCAACAAGCCAGAGTGCCGTCACTCCGCTTACAACACAGCCGCAGCCATCTATATCATACTTAAGCCTTATAAATCCATCTTTGCCGGCAATGCGTCCCGATAATTTTTCTGCCGCCAGTTCAGTTAATGCAATTTCCATGTTTTAAAACTACCTCCCCTTTGCATATGCTGTATTTTAACACAGATAGGAATAACATGCTTCTGAAAGAGACAGTTGCTTATTCAGCCACCAAAATTGTGAAAGGATGATTGGATATGTCAAAGGCGCAGATTAAAGTAATGGATAATGGATCGTTTCGTGTAACAGGTGATGTAGAATTAATCGATATGGATGGCAATAAATTTGAAACAAAACAAACCTTCTCCCTTTGCCGCTGCGGAAGATCCTCGAAAATCCCATTTTGTGATGGCACTCATAAAGGAACTTTTCAATCCTGTGTCCGTGCGGAGAAAGCTCTCGATGACAAGCAATAAGGGTGGAAAACGGGGACTTATCCCCGTTTTTTTTCATTTTTTATTCCTGCGGGTGTTGCTCTTTCATCCTGTACAATCCCTTGAAGCAGTTCCCGGTCCCTGTCCGTACTGTCTTCTCCGGCCCCTGGTGCGATATTAGCCATCGGCAGCTGTTCCAGTTCTTTTCCTCTAGGCATATTTCATACACCTCCCTGCTGTTAAGATGCTTCCCGCGTCCAAAAACTACCCGTTTTAAATTCATCCAGTTCAGACATCTCTATTCATCAAGTGAACCGCGCATCCGCTATAGCGTTAATGGAAATATGATGAATTTCCCCAAATCGATCAACAATATGAAGCTTTTGGCCAAGTTCATCCCAATAATGGATGCTCCCGATGACGAGTTCATAATTCCTGCCCCTGTAATGAGTAAGTGTAACGCTTTTTTGAAATTCCATTGCCTCTGAAAGAATTTCATTCATATATTCAAATTTCTGCTCATCCAATTCCCGCTCTTGCTCGTACGTATCTTCCTCTGCCCAGTCTCTTAAGAGCTTTACATGTTCCGGCAGCATCATAGAAGTCCATTTTATTCTGCCCCGATCGCGAATCATAAGCTGACCCCCTTTTACATTTTATGGCCGCCAACCAATGTCGCACGGTGCTTGGCGGTTCCTGCGCTTGTATAAGAGACGGCTCTCAGCAGAGCTCCCCCTCCAAACTTGGAGCGGATCCGGTCCACTGTGTAGCCGAGCTCCCTTTTTTTCCAGCCATCCAAATCGAACAGATTCAGCTGCATTTCGCAGTCATCCGTAATATTGCCGAGGGAAATGGAAATCTGACGCACTGTTTTGCCCTCATAATTCTCGTCAAAAAGCTCGAGGCAGACGCGGTAAAGATCCATCGTAATATTGGTTGGCTGGTCAACTGTCCTTGAGCGGTAGAAGCCTCCTCCGAATTCATCCTGGCTGTAGCCAAGGCCAAAGCTGATGGTCCTGCCGGCTTTACGGTGGCTGCGGGCCCTTCTTGCCACTTCCTCACACATCTCAAGGACCACATGCTTAATTTCCTTTTCCTCTTTGTAATCCCTCAGTAAAATCTGGCTTTTCCCGAAGCTGATCTGCCCTTCCATGATCGGTGCCCCTATTTCCGACAGATCAATACCCCATGCATGGTGATAGAGCTGATTGCCCATAATCCCAAACTTTTTTTCAAGCTTAGCCAAATCATAGCGGGCTAGCTGTCCTACTGTAAAAATCCCCATTCCATTCAATGTCTTTTCAACACGGCGGCCGATGCCCCACATTTCCCTTAAAGGGGATACATTCCACAGCTTTGTTTTCACATCTTCATACGTCCATTCAGCAACTCCCCTTTTTTTCGCTTCAAGATCCAGGCAGAGCTTTGACATAAGCAAATTAGGCCCTATTCCTATGGCACAGGGGAGCTGAAATTCCCGTTCAATATCATCTTTTATTTTCCAGGCAATTGTCCGGGCATCACCCCAGAGATGCACTGCGCCGTCTACTTTTATAAAACTTTCATCGACACTGTACGTATGGATGGCTTCCTTGGGGACATAACGGTTAAACACCCTGGTGATTTCAGTGGAGATTCTTAAATAAGTCGCCATTTTCGGCTCCTCAATTCTAATGCGCGGGTCATTAGGAACCTCAAAAAGGCGGGCCCCTGTCTTTATCCCAAACTCTTTTTTCATTCGCGGAGAGGCAGCCAGAACAACGCTGCCCTTCCGTTCCACATTCCCCGCAATCACAAGATAGCAGTCAAGGGGATCCAGACCAAGCATGACAGCAGAACAGCTTGCATAAAAGCTCTTCATATCAACACACAAAATTTGATTATTCGGCATTGTGCTGTAATCAACCATGACTTCGACATCCTCCTTCAGAAAAGCGCAAGGCGCCGCACCGGCTTATGCAGGTCGGCAGCACCCGAATCCAAATAAAAATAACCAAGAACATTTGTTCTATATATGTATACCCAATATATTAAGCGAATATGCGTTCGGTTTCAATGGAAATTTTACGCGGTTTTTCTTAAAACAGGTTCTTTTGCCAGGTGCCGATATGACCAGAAACCAGTATAATCAGCTTGAGGTGCAAAAATAATGAACAAAAAACTGATATATAAAATGGTTCAAAACTGTTTAAAGCAATATAACGAGGACAGCCATTCCATTACGTTTGAAAGCAGGGAATTTGCAGAGATATTCAATAAAGTCATAAAGGAGAAAAATAAAGAAGCAGCTGCAGGGATTTGGCTACAGCTGCTTTCTTATAAGATAAGACAGTATAAATTTTTGAACGTCAATAACTGTCTAGCTCCAGCGCCTACCCCCTCGAGGTCACAAGCCAATCCTCCCAAAAAGGCAAAGAACGCCTTTCCGGGAGGCTCGTCTTGTGCTTGTCGGGGGTGGGCAAGGCGCTTCCGCTTTTCTTATTTCTGATTGAATGCACGTTTTCCAATTTTTTCGAACAGTCCTGGAAAAAGTGTATAGACAATACTTCCCGCATTCATCCACCGCGGGAGATTAATTTCCCTGACTGGCATCAGCATGGCATTGACTACTTTAAGCGCCACATACTCGGGCTTAAGCATATACTTGCTGACATTTTTCACATATGTGCCTTTTTCATCGGCAATATTGAAGAAGTTTGTCTCAATCGGTCCGGGATTAACAGCAGTCACAAAGACATTGCTGTCAGCCAGCTCCATGCGAAGGCTGTTCGTATAGCCAAGAACAGCATGCTTGGTTGCAGAATAGATACTGGATTTCGGTGTGGCAATTTTGCCCGCCTGTGAGGCGATGTTGATAATATGGCCGCTTCTCTGTTTCCTCATCACCGGCAGCACCATGCTGGTGCAAGCCATTAAACCAACTACATTTACATCAAACATTTCCTTTATTTCTTCAACTTTTGCTTCATGCGCCTCACGGAAAACTCCGAACCCGGCATTATTAACAAGAACATCTATGCGATCAAACCGCGCAAGTACTTCGGAAAAAACAGCCGAGACTTCGTCAGTGTCCGAAACATCGAGTTTACGTATGTAAACATCCACTGAAAAACGCCTCTGCAAATCTGCCTGCAGTTCCTGCAATTTGTCAAGGCTGCGGGCAAGAAGGACAAGGTTTGCTCCCCTCTCAGCACAAAGAACAGCCATTTGGGCTCCAATCCCTCCAGATGCACCTGTGATAATCACATTTTTATTTTTCAAACTGTCTGACAAATCAAACCACCTCTTTTGATGCGGAATACAAGAATGCTTCCTCCTCTTTATTTATATAAATCTCTCCTATTGAATGCAAATAGTCAAGCTGCGCGACCGTTTCGGAAATCGTCAGGGAAAGCTCCTTCTCATAAACTTTCGGAAAAAGGCGGCGGCACACTTCAAAAACAGTGAGTGACTCAGACTCAAGCCATGCCTTTACTTTCATTGCCCGCTCATGCTGGCGGCCAAGCCTTTCGTTTATTAACTCATTCACATTTGTAATATCCTCTCCATGTCCAGAGTAAAAAAGGGATATTGGCAGCTGCCGCAGCTTTTTCAGCGACTCGTTATACTGAAGCTGCGGCTTCGGCCGTTCCGAATTGCCGGGAAGCGGCGGCTCCAGGATGGGATTGGGAGAAATGTGTGCAAGCAAATGGTCTCCTCCAAGGAATACACCATCTTTCTCCCTGAACAAACCTATATGGCTCTGTGCATGCCCAGGCGTCTCCACTACCGTCCAATCGTCCATCCCTTCAGGCTGGCTGCCTTCCTTCAGTTCGCCCGTCAGGGTACGATTGCAGGAATAGCGCAGAGTCTTTTTCATCTTGTTTATAAAAGAAAAATAGCTTTCAGGAATCCCAAATTCGTTAAACAGTTTTATGTAAAATTCATCATGAAATTTTAGAAACTGGTCCGTCCGGGACAGCCACCTTTGATTAACCGGGTGCCCGAACACATCGAGACTGTCTGGAAAAAAGTCAAGCAGCCCGGCATGATCGGGATGATGATGTGTAAGGACAACCTGTTCAAAATCACCGGGAGTTAAATTCAGCTCTTTAAGCTGGGATTTTAGAGCTTCCCACGCTTCATCCGTTTTAGGGCCGGCGTCCACAAGAGTCAGCTTTTCCCCTTTTACTGCATATACATTAACGTCACCGACAGGAAAAGGTGTCGGGATAACAAGTTTTGCAATTCCATCCTTCCAATCTGCCATTTTAACAATCCCCCTAAAATCACTATATTTAAATAAAATAAAGCTGTTTTTTTTATATACTTCCGCTGGCCATCCAAGTCATACAGTCCATATGCCCTTAAGATAACCACCCTGTTTCACCCTTAAAATATAAGTATTTGCCATGCGTACAAATTACTGAAATTCCATAACAAAATTTAGAAATCTTCATATATAAAAATAAGTGTACCGTTCTTTTTGCTAATTGTCATTATTTTCACATAATTTTTGCGCATTATTAATATTTTTTTGGGAAATACCGCTTGACAAATAAGCGTGTCTTCTTGCATAATCACAATTAAAATTTGATTTCCACAGACCAAAGCTGGAATATGGACAGCAGAAAAATAGCGATGAATAAGATTAGTAAATGGAAAACGGCGAAAGAGAGTGAAGCTCAGCGGCTGAAAGGCTTCACAGTCCACTTGACCATTGAACCTGCCTTATGAGCTGTTAGGAAAACCTAAACGCACCCCCGGCGTTATCGGGATCGAGATGCCTTTTCAAAGACAGCGGATGCAGCAGGCATGCTGCACCAAGAAGGAAAAGGCAATGAAGGTGGTACCGCGGAAGCATAGTCTTTTCGTCCTTTACTGGATGGAAAGGCTTTTTTATTTTAGTCAGCCGGCATTATGAACAATAAAGGAGGAATAACAGCAAATGAAAAAGTTAGCTATTATTGGAGCAGGATCAATGGCAGAAGCGTTAATATCAGGAATGATTGAAAGCCGGCTCATTACCGGCAGCAATATTTGGGTCACAAACAAATGCAGCAGGGAAAAGCTGCAATCCATGCAAAAAGCCTATGGCGTTCAGACTACTTATAATCTCAGCGACCTGTTCAGTGGTGCTGAAACTGTTATTTTAGCGATGAAGCCAAAAGATGCAGCGGATGCCATCACTCTCATAAAACCTTATTTACAGGAAGATATGCTGATCATTTCCGTTCTGGCTGGGGTTTCAATCGAAAGCATTGAACGTTTGGCGGAAAAAAAGCTGCCAGTCGTGAGAGCCATGCCGAATACATCGGCAGCCGTCGGAAAGTCCGCCAGTGCGTTATCGGCTAATGAAAGAGTGACCAAAGAACAGATGGAAGCAGTAAGAAGCATTTTTGATACAGTGGGAAAGTCAGCGTTTGTAGAGGAAAGTCAGCTGGATGCCGTAACAGGCCTGTCAGGCAGCGGACCGGCGTATATTTACTATCTTGCGGAAGCCATGGAAAAAAGCGCGGAAGAAATCGGGCTCGAAAAGGAGATGGCGAAGGAATTCATCATCCAGACCCTCATAGGGGCAGCCGAAATGCTGGCCAGGTCAGCCAAGGATCCTCAGCAGCTTAGGAAGGAAGTAACAAGTCCCGGCGGCACTACCGAAGCAGGTGTAAAAGTTCTTGAAGCGAACGGTGTGCAGAAAGCCTTTATTGAATGCATTAAAGAAGCGACAGCCCAATCCAGGCGGCTTGGCCAAAGCTTCAGCAGCACAGTGAAAATTTAGCGGGGTCATCTCCCCTGTAAATACGCCTTCTTAATGCAAACTATGAAAAAAGGATGAGAACCTGCAAATGCTCATTATTCTATTAAGCGCAAGTCTCCTTGTATGGATTGCAGTACTAATTGATGCCGCTCTGGGACTAAAAAGCCTGGACCGCCTTGAAGATAGCGATACGATGACTGAAGGCCCTCTTCTTTCTGTCATAACAGCGGCAAGGAATGAAGAAGCCAGGCTTGAGGAGAGCTTAAAAACCCAGCTGCAGCAAAGCTACAAACGCATTGAATGGATATTGGTCAATGATCGTTCAACAGACAGCACGGGGAGGATCATGGACCGCCTCCAGGAGCGTGATTCAAGGGTTAAGTGTCTCAATATCAAGACGCTCCCCAGTGGGTGGCTTGGAAAAAATCATGCCCTTTACAAGGGATATTTAGAGTCATCAGGGGAATTAATCTTGTTCACAGATGCCGATGTGTTATTTAAAAAGGATGCCCTCAGCAAGGCGGTTCATTATTTTAATAAGAATGACCTTGACCATTTAACGGCGGCACCGAGCTTGGCAGGAAGGAGTTTCTGGCTCAATACATTCATTGCTTTTTTTCTTTTCGGCTTTTCCTATTATAAACGCCCCTGGCTGGCGAACAATCAGCGTTCCAAAACCGGCATTGGCATTGGGGCATTTAACATGGTATCCAGGCAATCCTATGAAGCAATCGGAACACATAAAGCAATAAAAATGAGGCCAGATGATGATTTAATGCTGGGAATGAGAATAAAACAAAATGGTCTCAAACAGAAATTTGCAACGGCGATGGACCTGATTGAAGTTGAATGGTATGAAAGCTTAAAAGAAGCCTTCAAAGGATTGGAGAAAAATACATTTGCTGGCCTTCATTACCGGGTTAGCATGGTTCTGTTTGCCATTGCCGGCACATTCATTTCTCAGGTGCTTCCCTTTATCACCATTTTTTCAGCCGAAAAAGTTATTTTCAGTTTAAGCCTTGCAAACATCACTTTTTTAGCAGTTGTTTATACAATCATTACAAAAAGAATGTCCAAATTTTCTCCGCTTCTGTTTGTTGTATTTCCAATTACAGCTCTCCTGTTTATTTATTCCATACTCCGTGCCAGCATTCTAACCTTTGTAAGGGGCGGTATAGTCTGGAGAGGTACATTATATAAATTAAGCGATCTGAGGAATAAGCGCTAAAGTGAACAAACACCTTCCTAAGTGCATGTTCTTTTTCATTTGCTGAATCGCCTGATATACTTAATATTTAGGATAGCGAAATAAGGAGGCATTGATTATGGAAACAAAGCTTTTTTCCCCTTTAACGATTAAAGGAATCACCTTTAAAAACAGAATTGTTATGGCACCGATGTGCATGTACTCAAGCCATAATGAAAACGGCATGGTTGAAAACTGGCACCGGACACATTATACGAGCCGGGCTGTTGGCCAGGTGGGGTTAATCATCCTGGAGGCAACTGCTGTAACTCCGCAGGGACGTATTTCTCCGCAGGATCTGGGAATATGGAGCGATGACCATATCGCAGGCCTGAGAGAATTAACCGGGCTAATGAAAGAACACGGGGCATCAGCCGGAATACAGCTTGCACATGCCGGCAGAAAAGCGACTGTCGAAGGAGAAATTCTCGCCCCATCGGCTATTGCTTTTAATGAAAAAATGAAAACGCCTAAAGAAATGACAAAAGAAGAGGTGTCCGAAACTGTAGAGTCATTCAAAAGAGGTGCTGAAAGAGCGAAAAAAGCCGGCTTTGAAGTAATTGAAATCCATGCGGCACACGGCTACCTGATTAATGAGTTTCTTTCACCGCTAAGCAATAAGCGAAGTGATGAGTATGGGGGATCAGCCGAAAACCGATACCGTTTCCTCCGTGAAGTCATTGAAGCAGTTAAAACGGTTTGGGATGGGCCTTTATTTGTTAGAGTATCAGCACATGATTATCATGATGAAGGGTTAACTGCAGAGGATTATGCAGAAATGGGCAAATGGATGAAGGGGCAGGGAGTGGATCTTATTGACGTAAGTTCCGGAGCAGTAGTGCCGGCTAGAATAAATAGCTACCCGGGCTACCAGGTCAAATTCTCTGAAACCATTAAGGAAGGTGCCAATATTCAGACTGGTGCGGTCGGGCTGATTACATCCGGCCTGCAGGCCGAAGAAATCCTGCAAAACGGACGGGCAGATTTAATATTCATTGCGAGGGAATTGCTGAGAGATCCTTACTGGCCTCGTACGGCAGCAAAGGAACTTGGGGCAGCAATTGAACCGCCTAAGCAATATGAGCGCGGATGGATTTAAGTTAAAATATAAAGAGAAAAGGGATGGTGAACCACCATCCCTTTTCTCTTATATAATCTGCAGTGAATCAAGGAATACAATGATGATGACCAAAGGAACCACATAACGCAGAAGGAAATACCACACGGAAAAGATCCCATTCAGCGATTTTAAACCTTGAATTAATTCATTTCTCAGCAGGTCCACCTTCATTTTGTATGAAACAAAAATAGAAATGAACAGCGCCCCTACCGGCATTAATACATTGCTGACAAGAAAATCAGCACTGTCAAAAATCGTTTTGCCGAAAATTGAAATATCTGATAGGCTGCTGAAGGAAAGTGCCGATGGGACTCCCACGATAAAGATTGCCAATCCTGTCAGCCATGCTGCACGGTTTCTTCCACTGCCCTTCTTATTCGTCAGAGCAGCCACCACAATCTCGAGCATTGAAAAAGCGGAAGTTAAGGTTGCAAATAAAAACAGTGCAAGGAATAGAAGCAAGAAAACTCGTCCAAACAGAATCTGATCAAAAACAGATGGCAGGACAATGAACAATAAACCAGGACCTGCAGCAGGCTCAAATCCCAGTGAGAAAACTGCAGGAAAAATAGCCAATCCGGCTAGAATTGAAATAAATAAATTCATTCCGACAACGGAAAAGGCCGGCTGCATCAGATTTTCATTTTTAGATAGATAAGAGCTGTACGTTACCATTACCGATACCCCGACACTTAGAGAGAAAAATGATTGACCCATCGCATAAAGGATAGTTTCAGATGTTAAATTTGAAAAATCAGGCTTTAAAAAGAATGAGACGCCTTCCATGGCATTATCCAATGTTAGAGATCGTGCAATCAAGATAATAAATAAAACGAACAAAGCCGGCATCATAATTTTGCTGACCTGCTCGATACCCTTCTGGATGCCCTTAGCCACCACTAAAACAGTTATGAATAGGAAGATCCCTTGTGCCGCTACAACAGACACAGAGTCTGACACCGATGCGCCAAATAGCTCTTCGTAATTGCCGGCTCCATTCATAGAACCGGTAACCCCGTAAACAATGTACTTCAGAATCCACCCGCCTATCACACTATAAAACGATAAAAGCAGAAAACAGGTAAATACGCCAAGGTAGCCAATCCAGTGCCACTTAGTTCCCGGAGCAATATCCTTATATGCCGAGATTGCCTCTTTCCCCGTGCTGCGGCCGATCACAAACTCAGCCAGCAAAAGCGGAAAACCAATTAAAAGGGAAAATAGCAGAAATAATAATATAAATGCTCCGCCGCCGCTTGTTCCCGTCACATACGGAAGCTTCCAGATAGCTCCAAGTCCGATTGCCGAACCGGCCGAGGCTAAAATAAATCCAATCTTCGATGACCATTGCTCATTTTGCTGCATGCCTGTACCTCCATAATTTAAAAATAAGAAAGTTTAAAGTTCCGAAATTCAATAACTGTCTAGCTCAAGACTCCAATAAACGGTGCCTGCAGCTGTTCTTAATAGAAACCGGCCGGATTTCCATTTTAAGATATTCTTCCAAAAAAACAAAAAAGCCACCTACTTCAAAAGGGACGCGAATCAGATTCACGCGGTACCACCCTTTTTGAAAGCATGTGACTTTCCACTCGAAATATAACGGATTAACCGTCTTTTCTGCTATATTGCAGAAAAGAAAAGCTCCAAGATGAAATTCATCTTATCTTTGTGCCAGTTTCCACCATCCACTGGCTCTCTATAAACAGGGAGATAAGACTTAATAGAGTCTCTTCATAGCTTTTTAATATAATGTTTTAAAGTATAAGTGTGATTATATTATGCCTGCAGGAAACCGTCAATGCCAAATTTGAAAAATTCAATTTTTCAAGTCATTACTTTTCGTTCCAAATCCGCCTCCAAACCGCACCCTCACTATCTGCCTTAATTTCGAAAACATCCGGGTTGCTCATCTTCATAAGATGCTCGAAGCCTGCATTTTCATCGAAATAGCGCAGCAGCAAAGTGGATAAATTGCCATGGCTGACCAGAACGAAATGATTTTCTTTAGAAGCAATTAATTCACCCAGCAGGGAAGCAGCTCGTTCCATACCTGACGAATGGGATTCTCCACCTTCGAAAACCAGATCAAAATCGGAAAAGCTCAGCTTAAGCTTCTCCTGCCAATCATCAAAAAGAATGGAGCTAAGCACCCTTTCCCCCAAACGGCTTTCCTCAACAATCTCAAGCTTTCTCGACTGTGCGAGCGGCCGGATAGTTTCAATCGCCCGCACAAAAGGGCTTGAGTATATGCGATGAATTTCCTTGCCTTTAAAGAAATCAACTAGTTTTAACGCCTGTTCCCTTCCGCTTTCTGTCAATTTAGCGGAAAAAGGCTGGCCCTCAGCCTTTGCATGGCGCACGATATAGAAAGTTTTCAATTAATTCTCCTCTCCTTTATCAAGCGGTATATGAATTTCTTTAAAGTCCTCAGCCATTACCGTATTGGGGAAAATTGTCTGCGATTCCTTCACAAGCTGTTCCCAATCCTGGCGTTCATATCGTGAACTGATATGATTCAGGCAAAGTTTCCTTGCGTTCGCCTTGCGAGCGACTTTGGCAGCCTGCAGGGTTGTCGAATGAAAATAATCGTATGCAAGCTTTTCTTCCCCTTGCGAGAAGGTTGCCTCATGAATTAATAGATCAGCATGAGCAGCTAATTCAATTGCCGCATCACAGATTCTGGTATCTCCCAGAACCGTGATAATTCTTCCCTTTTGAGCAGGGCCCAGAAAGTTCTTTGCTTCCAGAATACGCCCATCCTCAAGCTCTATGTTTTCGCCATTTTTTATTTTCTTATATATTGGACCCGGTTTGATTCCCGCTTCGGCAAGCTTATCCGCGAGCAATGTTCCCGGACGGTCCTTTTCAGTGACCCGGTAGCCATATGAAGGAATCCCGTGCTCGAGCAAGCGCGCTTCCACCTTAAAGTCTTTTTCATCCAATATAGTGCCATCACTGATTTCAGCAACTTTCAAAGGGTATTTCAGGTATGTGCCGCTGACAGAGAGCGAGACTTCAATATATTCTTTCAGCCCTTTTGGTCCATAGAGAGTCACCTCAGTATCACCGCCCTGAAAAGAGCGGCTGGACAGCAATCCGGGCAAGCCATAAATATGATCTCCATGAAGATGGGTAATAAAGATTTTTTCAATTCTCCTCGGTTTAATGCTTGTATGTAATATTTGGTGCTGAGTAGCTTCCCCACAGTCAAAAAGCCAAATGCACCCTCTTTCATCCAGGAGCTTTAAAGCCATCGAAGATACATTCCTCAGTTTTGCTGGAATTCCCGCACCCGTACCCAAGAAAAAAACATCCATTGAAAAAAACAGCCTCCTTTCCGGCAGTTCGGATTAAAAACCTGTCAGGCCTTACCAGTTCGAATATAAACAATATACCATAGCATCCTCGGAATTCATTCTAAAACAATTGGTTTTTGTTTTATTTGACAGGATAGTTCCTGGCCTTTAGAAAGAAACTATGTTAAAAAGGACAAACTTAATATTTGCGAAAATAGCTTTAAACAGATACAATTTTATACTTGTACAGACGTTTTTTTTCGAATGCAATATAACAGCTTTTTCTAAAGCTGCTGGCGGACAAATGTCAGTCCAGCCTTACATACAGAAATTTGTCGAAAAGAGGTTCTAGAATCGTGAAATCAAACGAAAAACCGACCGCATTAATAATGATATTTGGGGCAACGGGGGATTTGGCAAAAAGAAAATTGTTTCCCTCACTTTACCGCTTGTACAAAAAAGGCAGGCTGTCTGAACGTTTCGCGGTAGTCGGGATTGCCAGAAGGCCGCTCTCGAATGATGAATTTCAGGCAAGTGTCAAAACCTCTGTTGAGTCAGCTATTAAAGATAATGGAGAACTTGATGATTTTATTTCTCATTTTTACTACCATTCGCATGATGTGACGAATTCAAGCTCCTATTTGGCATTAAAGAGTATGGCCGAAAAATTGGATACTCATTATTCCCTTGAAGGCAACCGCATTTTCTACCTCGCCATGGCTCCTGAATTTTTTGGAACCATCGCAGAGCATTTAAAAGCCGATGGCCTGACGGATGTGGACGGCTTTAAGCGTCTTGTCATTGAAAAGCCTTTTGGTCATGATTTGGAATCAGCGAAACAGCTTAATAAGCAAATTCGAAAAGCTTTTTCAGAAAATGAAATATACCGGATTGACCACTACTTAGGAAAAGATATGGTGCAAAATATTGAAGTTATCCGTTTTGCCAATGCCATTTTCGAACCTTTATGGAACAATCGCTACATCTCAAATATCCAGGTTACATCAAGCGAAGTATTGGGTGTAGAAGAACGCGGCCGTTACTATGAAAAAAGCGGTGCTCTTCGTGACATGGTTCAAAACCATATGATGCAAATGGTTGCCCTCCTGGCAATGGAACCTCCAATCCGGCTGACAACGGATGAGATCAGATCTGAAAAAGTGAAGGTATTAAGAGCCATGCGTCCGCTTGAAGGGGATCAGGTGAAAGAATACTTTGTCCGCGGCCAATATGGAAAAGGCCAAATAAACGGACAGGAAGTCCCCGCTTACAATGAAGAACCGATGGTGGATGAACAATCAAACACCGAAACTTATGTTGCTGGCAAGCTGATGATTGACAATTTCCGCTGGGCAGGTGTGCCAATCTACATTCGCACTGGAAAAAGAATGGCTGCAAAATCAACGAAAATTGTTATCCAGTTCAAGGATATTCCGATGAACTTATATTATCAGACTGAGCAAACGTTAAATCCGAACCTTCTGGTCATCCATATTCAGCCTGAAGAAGGAATTACCCTTTATTTGAATGCACAAAAATCAGGTCAAAACATGGAAGCCACACCAGTAAAATTAAACTTTGCCAACAAAGGCATCGATGATATGAATACGCCTGAGGCCTATGAAAGGCTATTATATGATTGCATGCGAGGAGACGCAACCAACTTTACCCACTGGGATGAAGTGGCCCTTTCCTGGAGTTTTGTCGACAAAATTTCCGACGTATGGGAAAACACTAAAGAAGGTGGCTTCCCTAACTACGAATCCGGTTCAATGGGTCCAAACGAAGCAGACCAGCTGCTTGAAAAAGACGGTTTCTTCTGGTGGCCAGTAACAGACCTTGATGTTGAACAATGCTAAATAATTTTCGACCCCCCTGCCGCGGCAGGGGGGTCGTTTAGTGAATGCCATAATTCAGCTTCCTGCAATACAAAAAAACAGCGCCTTTTGGACGCTGTTTTTATATTACTCCATCCAATTGGTATGGAAGATGCCTTCTTTGTCTGTACGCTGATAAGTGTGTGCGCCAAAGTAGTCACGCTGTGCCTGAAGAAGGTTAGCAGGCAAAGTTTCTGTGCGGTAGCTGTCATAATAGGACAGCGCAGCAGAGAAGCATGGTACAGGGATGCCGTTTTTCACAGCCGTACTGATAATTTCACGGGTAGCATCCTGGTAGCTTTCCACGATTTCCTTGAAATACGGATCAAGAAGCAGGTTCTTTAAACCAGGCTCACGGTCATATGCTTCCTTAATTTTTTGAAGGAATTGGGCACGGATAATGCATCCGCCGCGGAAAATCATAGCAATATCGCCGTATTTAAGATCCCATCCATATTCTTCGGATGCTGCTCTCATTTGAGCAAAGCCTTGTGCGTATGAGCAGATTTTGCTCATGTAAAGGGCTTTGCGGACACTTTCGATAAAGGCTTTTTTATCGCCGGCGAATTCCGATGCGGCTGGCCCGCGCAGAACTTTGCTTGCGTTGACACGCTCTTCTTTCATAGCAGAAATGAATCGGGCAAATACGGATTCAGTAATGATTGGAAGCGGTACACCGAGGTCAAGCGCACTTTGGCTTGTCCATTTGCCGGTTCCCTTTTGGCCAGCTGTGTCAAGAATGACATCTACCAGCGGCTTGCCGGTTTCATCATCTTTTTTCGTGAAGATATCAGCCGTGATTTCAATTAGATAGCTGTCAAGCTCACCTTTATTCCAATCGGCAAATACTTCATGAAGCTCCTCAGCAGTCAAGCCAAGCACATTTTTCAAAAGAAAATAAGATTCGGAAATCAGCTGCATATCACCGTATTCAATGCCGTTGTGGACCATTTTTACATAATGGCCTGCCCCATCCGGACCGATGTATGTTGTGCATGCTTCACCACTAACCTTTGCCGCGATATCTTGAAAAATCGGGGCAACCAGCTCGTAGGCTTCTTTTTGGCCGCCAGGCATAATCGAAGGCCCTTTTAATGCGCCTTCTTCACCGCCGGATACTCCTGTACCGATGAAGTGGATGCCCAGCTCGCTTAATTCCTTATTGCGGCGCTGTGTGTCCACAAAGAAGGTATTTCCGCCATCAATCAGAATATCCCCATTATCCAATAAAGGCTTTAACTGCTCAATTGTCGCATCTGTCGGACCGCCTGCTTTAACCATAAGCATGATTTTACGCGGTTTTTCCAGGGAATCCACAAACTCTTCAAGTGTATATGTACCTTTAAAATTTCTTCCTTCCACTTCTCTAAGCATCTCATCCGTTTTTTCACGTGAGCGGTTAAAAACGGATACAGAGTAACCTCTGCTTTCAATATTCATGGCAAGATTTTTGCCCATTACGGCTAAGCCGATAACACCAAACTGTGATTTCGTCATCTTTTTATTACTTCCCTTCTAGCCTTTATGCGTGTAATTGCTTGTTCAAAAAAAGCTTTCTTAAGAGTTTTTATGAACATTTAATCCAATAAAAGAATCCACTTTACTTTAGCAAGATTCCTATTCTTATTCAACTTTCCTGTCTTAGTTTAGCTTATAGCCGCCTGAAAAACTCATGAAATATCATCTTTTTCTTTTTTATTGCCCCTTTCAGGCATACTATGCAAAAAGTCTTTATTAAAGCTGGTATCAGTGCCGATTTTGGGGCGGGTCAATTTCATTTCCGAAAGTGCACCTGCATTGTCGATTATTTTAGTTCCGTATTTCTTGCGCAAAAGTTCCATTGTCTGAAATAACGGCTCCTTTCTGGCATCCTTTTCAAAACTGAATAGATCCAGCTGTTTAACCGCCTGTTCGGGATAAACAAGGTCTGTTCCTGTAATGCCCAGCAATCGTACTGCATTTCCATTCCAATGTTTTATAAAAAGCTCTTTTGCCATTTGATAAATATCTTTATCCTGCTGAATCGGATTCTTCAGTTTGCGGCTTCTGGTAATGGTTTTCCGGTCCTTATACCGAATGGTAATCCCCAGAGATACCGCCATTACTTTTTTCCTTTTCAGTCTGGAAGAAACCTGTGCAGCCAATTTTTCAAGCACCTGAAGCAGCTCTCTTTGATTTGAAACGTCCCTTGGCAGTGTAGTCGAATTCCCCACACTTTTAAATTCAGAAGCCGATTCCGGATCGACTTTTCTAAGATCTTGGCCATTAGCTTTTTGTTTCAGTCTCGGGCCATTGATGCCCAGGGCTGCTTTTAAAATAATTTCATCCGCTTTTGCCAATTCGCCGATAGTGGTGATGTTGAGATTTCTCAGCTTTTCCCCGGTTTTCTTGCCGACTCCGTGCATTTCTTCCACTTGCATTGGCCATAGAATATGCGGTACATCTCTTTTTCTGAGAACAGTAATCCCCATTGGCTTTTTCATGTCAGAAGCCATCTTGGCTAAAAATTTGTTGGGAGCAACACCGATGCTGCAGGGCAAATCGAGCTGCTGAAAGATCTGCTTCTGTATCGTATCGGCAATCTCTATTGGGCTCCCAAACTCATAGCTGTCTGTTATGTCCACATATCCTTCATCAATGGATACAGGTTCAACAAGGGAGGAATATTCGTGCAATATATCAAACATTCCCATAGAAGCTGCACGATATCTCTCAAAATTTGGCTTCATTATAATCAGCTGGGGACAGAGCTTTTTAGCCTCCCATAGAGGCATGGTGGTTTTTACGCCGAAGCTCCTTGCCTCATAGCTGCAAGTCACAATTATTCCGCGCCTCTCCTCCGGATTGCCTGCGATCGCTAAAGGCTTGCCCTTTAATGTGGGATCATAAGCCATTTCAACCGAAGCATAAAAACTATTCATATCAACATGGAGGATAACTCTCCCGTTTTTTGGATACATTTGTTTCATGCCGGCACTTCCCTGTAAAAATAATTCAATTCTATTTTAGCAGAAATTTTTCTTTTCTTTTATTAGAAGGATTTTATAAAAGCAAAAACAGAGAATCTTGATCCCCTGTTTTTATATTCGATCACTATGCTGTTGTGTGCTGCGTTTTCATATACTCCTTTATTTCCCTTATTCCTTCCAGAGATTCCACCAGCTTTGCAGGGTCGATTATGGTAATCAGCCTGCTTTCGATATTGGCTACACCTGTAAAATAATTGGTCTTTTGATAGGCAATCAAACCTGGCTGTTTCAGGCAGTCTGCTGGAATATCGAGAATTTCCTTGGCTTCATTCACTAGCACTCCGAATGATAGCTCGTCTGTCTGCAGCACGATCATTCTTGCTGAGTCGCTATCGGGCAGTGTCCGGCTGTAAAGAATTTCTTCAAAATCAACAACGGGAATTAGCTCTCCCCGGACTTTAACAATTCCTCTTACATGACTAGGCAAATGAGGAATCGGTGTAATGCCCTCCATTTTTTCAATTGATATAACAAAAGGAATGGGCGTGGCATACTCCTCATTTCCTGCACAGAAAACGACAGCTTTATTATTTTCAGTCATTCCATTTCCTCCTCGGAAACTCTTATGTATAGAACTAATATACCATAGCCATTATTTTCTAACTAGTGAGGAAACTAATTGAATTCAGTAATATAAAAAAGAGAACCGCATCGGGTTCCCTTTCTTTAAGCTTACGCTTAGACTTCTTCTATAATGGCAATAACCATTTCAGCCAATTTATTTAATTCTTCAATTGGCATGCGCTCATTGGTTGTATGAATTTCTTCATAGCCAACAGCAAGATTGACTGTAGGAATTCCTAAACCGGCAATAACGTTCGCATCGCTTCCGCCGCCGCTGTGAAGAAGCTCGGAGCTCCTGCCAATCTTGGCAGCGGCTCTGCGGGCTACCTCAACGACATGGTCGCCTTCGCCAAATTTAAAGCCAGGGTACATAACCTGAACATCCACTTCAGCTTTGCCGCCCATTTCTTCGGCAGCACTTTCAAAAGCTTCTTTCATTTTAGCTACCTGCTGTTCCATTTTTTCAGGAATTAATGAACGTGCTTCTGCTAAAATATCAACATGATCACACACGATATTCGTCTGCTGGCCGCCTTCAAAACGCCCAATGTTAGCCGTTGTTTCTTCATCAATGCGGCCAAGCGGCATTCTTGAAATCGCTTTCGCTGCCATAGTGATAGCAGAAATGCCTTTCTCAGGGGCTACACCGGCATGTGCTGTTTTCCCTAGAATAGCAGCTTTTACTTTTGCTTGTGTCGGAGCGGCAACGATAATATTTCCCACTTTTCCGTCACTGTCCAGTGCATAGCCGAACTTCGCTTTAACAAGTGAAGGATCGAGTACCTTCGCTCCGACCAGTCCGGATTCTTCACCAACTGTGATTATAAACTGGATAGTTCCATGAGCAATATTCTGCTCTTTCAGGACTTTAACAACTTCCAGCATAACAGCAAGTCCTGCCTTGTCGTCGGCACCCAGGATCGTTGTTCCATCTGTTACAACATAGCCGTCCTTAATGCAAGGTTTAATTCCTTTTCCAGGAACAACCGTATCCATATGGGAAGTAAAATAAATTGTGTCTGTTCCTTCTTTAGTTCCCTGCAGAGTGCAGATGAGGTTGCCTGCACCGTGTCCGGTCTGTGCAGTTGTATCGTCTTCGTACACCTCAACCCCAAGATCCCTGAATTTTTTCTTCAGGACTTTTGCAATTTGAGCTTCATACTTTGTTTCAGAATCAATTTGCACCAGTTCCAGAAATTCGTTTAATAAGCGTTCCTCATTAATCATTTATGTACAAACCTCCAAATTTAAGCTTACTAAGCAAGTATAACTCCAAAATTTTGGCACAGCAAATAAGGAATCATTTATAGCGGAATATTTCCATGCTTTTTATGCGGCCTGCTTTCTTTTTTATTTCGCAGCATTTCAAGCGCCTGAATGATCTTGATTCTCGTTTCTCGCGGATCGATGACATCATCCACCATGCCCCTGCTTGCCGCCACATATGGATTAGCGAACTTTTCTCTGTACTCCTCGATTTTTTGTGCTCTGGTGGCCTCGGGATCTTCACTATTCTGGATTTCCCTTGCAAAAATAATGTTGGCTGCACCTTGAGGACCCATTACGGCTACTTCCGCATTCGGCCATGCAAATACAAGATCTGCGCCGATAGATTTACTGTTCAGGGCAACGTAGGCTCCGCCGAAAGCTTTTCTTAAAATAACAGTAAGCTTTGGCACTGTTGCTTCTGAGTAAGCATAGAGAATCTTTGCACCATGCCGTATGATCCCGCCATGCTCCTGTTTAACACCTGGGAAAAAGCCTGTAACGTCCTCAAATGTAATAAGAGGAATATTAAAGGAATCACAGAACCGGATAAACCTTGCAGCCTTATCGGAAGAATCAATATCAAGTCCTCCTGCCATTACCTTCGGCTGATTGCAGACAAGTCCCACCGTTTCACCCTTGATTCGGGCAAGCCCGACTACAATATTCTTAGCAAAGTCACGCTGTACCTCCATAAAAGTATCTTTATCCACTACCTGTTCAATGACTTTTCGGACGTCATATGGACGAAGGGCATCAAAAGGAATGGCGTCTGTCAGATCCGGACGGTAATCATCGTCCTCATCCCGTTCTGACAATGGCGGTTTTTCCTCATTATTCTGTGGAAGGTAGCTTAAAAGACTTCGCACCTGCTCAATAACTTCCTCTTCGGACTCGCCTCTAAAGTGTGCGTTTCCGCTGATTGTGTTATGCACACGGGCACCGCCCAGATCCTCCGGTGAAATTTTTTCCCCAGTTACCGTTTCGATTACTTTTGGGCCAGTTATGAACATCTGGCTCGTTTTTTCCACCATGAAGACAAAATCCGTGATCGCTGGAGAATAAACCGCTCCGCCTGCACAAGGCCCCATAATGACGGAGATCTGAGGAATCACTCCTGAATAAATGGAATTCCGGTAGAAAATATGGCCGTACCCATCAAGGGAAACAACACCTTCCTGAATTCTGGCACCTCCGGAATCATTCAAGCCTACAAATGGAGCCCCATTTTCTGCCGCCAAATCCATTACATTGGCAATTTTTTTTGCATGCATTTCCCCAAGGGCACCGCCAAAAACAGTAAAGTCCTGGGAAAATAAGAAGATAGGCCGTCCGTTGACTTTACCATAGCCCGTTACAACACCATCGCCGGGGCCTTTTTGGTTTTCCAATCCAAAATCTGTGCTGCGGTGCTCAATAAATGGATTCAGCTCAACGAATGTGCCCGGGTCAACTAATAAATCGATTCGTTCACGGGCAGTCAGTTTCCCTTTTTCATGCTGTTTTTGTATACGCTCATCCCCTCCGCCCAGTTCGACTTCCCTGCGGCGGTCGTATAACTCATTTATTTTCTCATAGATGTCTGCCATGCTTTATTTCAATCCTTTCTTTTCACAAAATTCGTATAATATGCCGCCTGTTGATTTCGGGTGCATAAAGGCTACCTGGGCACCGCCAGCACCAATCTTCGGTTCATCCTGCAGCATCCTGATGCCCTGTTCCTTCATTTGATTAATGCGTTCCTGTATGCTGTCAACACCTAATGCTACATGATGAAGACCTTCGCCTCGCTTCTCTATAAACTTGGCAATTGGACTTTCTTCACTTGTCGGTTCCAGCAGCTCAAGTTTCGTTTCCCCTGCTTTAATAAAAGCAACCTTTACCCCTTGACTTTCCACTTCCTCAATTCCGAGAAATTCTAGCTGCAGCGTTTCAGTATAAAATGGAAGCGCTTCATCAAGAGACCTGACTGCAATCCCTATATGGTCCACCTTCTGGATCATCTGGTTTCCTCCTCATGGATGTCGGATATTATCAATTTCCCGCAGAATGCGGGCATATTTTAAGACTATTATTTAAATATTCGTTAAAAATGTCGAAAATCCTTTTAAAAATTGAGCGGTTGTTCAATTTGAAGATTCTTAGTAAAATAATAGTAAGAATTGGGACGAGGAGGAATAGAATGTCAAATAAGAAAATGACAAAGGTGATTGTTTATTTAATGATATTTGCAATGCTCGCATCTACACTCATTATGGGAATGTCGATGTTTTTATAACAGAAACTATGTAGATTTTTTCAGCTGCTGCCGATGGCCATTCCGGGCAGCTTTTTTTGTTTTATCCAACATATTTTTAACAGGTTATCTAATTTATCTAACATATTTTAGAATTTATTTTACATCTATAACACTTTCCAGTCATACAAGGCATTAAAAAACTGCATCCATTCAGATGCAGCTGTACATTCTTTTAATTATCTTTTTTTATTGCGCCGTATTCTCTTCCTAGTTCGTCAAAGTTTTTGGTCGAGGTGACTACTAAGATCTTTGTTCCAATCGGCACGGATTCATATAACGACTCGACAGCTTCATTCTGCAGTCTAATACATCCATTGGAGACATATCTGCCGATGGACGATGGATCGTTGGTTCCGTGAATGCCATAGATTCTGCCATCTGTTTCCTCTGCGTCAAACCCAATCCATCTTGACCCTA
Source organism: Bacillus sp. NTK034 (assembly GCF_017303275.1). Lineage (GTDB taxonomy): Bacteria > Bacillota > Bacilli > Bacillales > Cytobacillaceae > Cytobacillus. The sequence continues at coordinate 321,132 of NZ_JAFKOJ010000002.1, forward strand.
GCGGATTACGGGGGTCACCGCCTTTAATTTCCTTTTTCCTATAGTAAGGATCCGCTGCCTTTACAGTAACAGTAAACAGGCCTTCAGGTGTAAGATCATCCGTTTTCCCGGTTGCAGCTGAGATGACATTCTGGACATTATTATCCTGAATATACGCAACTTCATTAGTCCGTTTATTGACAATTAAAAATGGATCTCCTGGCAGCGGGTTGGGTCCCAAAGGCCAGATTGGGGAAAATGAAAAAAACATGATGGCCGCTGCAGCAAACTTCAGCATGATCATTCACGCTCCAATTCCTTTTCCTTAGTTTGCTTCTGCTGTCCTGTCTTGATTCATTTCCCTATCCTTTAATCCTATAAAAGAGCTTTTTATAATTAAATACTGTTCCATTTCTTTTACAAAGTGAAGCAGCGCAGCCCGTGCCTCAAATTCCTCTCTTGTCTTGGGGAGCTCCATATTTTCAAATGAAACTCTCATTCGGTATAATTTCTCCAGAAATTGAATGGCCGTATTCCCTGGATGAATGTGGTCCGATAACTCCTCAATAAAGTCAGCAATCATCTCCCCCTGTTCAACAGGCAATGCAATGGACGTAACACTTGGAAGAACACGCTCAATAATCTCAAATTGTTTTTCCCTCATTTTAAAATAGTGATAATATAAATTATCATTCCTTCGGAAATGGTTTTCGACATCTCTGAAAGCCAATGTTTTTGCCTTATCGATCAATTCCATCGTTTCAGTGATTTCTCTGCCATCCCAGCTGCTTTCATGCGTGCGCAAATACTTCACGATTTCATCAAAGATTATCTTAAAGTTATCCTCTATCTCGAGTCTATACTCCTTAAGCTTCGATTCCAGACTGGGCATATAGAGGTTTGCGATGAGCGCCACACCAATACCGACAGTAATAATGCCCAGTTCATTCAGCAGGAGTTCCTTTGAAACTTTCCCTGCAGAATAAATATGCAGAATAATAACGGAGCTTGTCACTATCCCATCACTGGCCTTTACCATGACAGCTGCGGGGATAAAAAACAAAAGCAGCAGTCCAATTACAAGCGGATGGTAGGCAATCCCCTCAAAAAACAAGGAAGAAAACACCATTGCCATTAAGCAGGCAAAAAAACGGTCCCATGAAGCGCGCAGAGACTTTTTCTTCGTTACTTTTATGCATAAAATAGTTAAGATTCCTGCAGAGACAAAATTATCAAGCTGCAGCATTTGTGCAATCATAATGCTAATGGAAGTTCCCACGGCAGTCTTGATTGTCCGGTAGCCAATTCTGTACTTCATTTAGTCAAACTCCTATATTCATTTGCCCGCATCAAATTATAAGAAGGCTGTTAGTTTTGAGAAAAGCGAAAGAGAAGATGATCCTTTTGATCATCTTCTCCCATAGCATATATCGATTATAGCATTTTTTGCAAGAAATCCCTTGCACGTTCACTCTTAGGATTAGAAAAAAATTCTTTAGGTGAAGAATCCTCTACAAGCACGCCGCCATCCAGGAAAAGCACCCTGTCTGCCACTTCACGGGCAAATCCCATTTCATGGGTTACAATTGCCATTGTCATGCCTGTATGGGCTAAATTTTTCATAACGTCCAGCACTTCTTTCACCATTTCCGGGTCAAGAGCGGATGTCGGTTCATCAAACAGCATGACATCAGGCTTCATAGCAAGAGCTCTGGCAATCGCGACCCTTTGCTTCTGTCCCCCGGATAACCGATTTGGATATTCGTATGCTTTGGCTGATAATCCGACCTTCTCCAAAAGCTCGAGCCCTGCTTTCTCAGCGTCCGATTTCGAAACTCCCTTAACCTTCATTGGTGCATAGGTCAGGTTTTGCAGAACCGTTTTGTGTGGAAATAAATGAAAATGCTGAAAAACCATTCCCACATTTTGGCGCACTTTCATAATGTTCGTGCTCTTATCCGTAATGTTCTGCCCGTTAATCATGATCCGGCCGTCTGTAGGCATTTCCAGGAGATTGATGCAGCGCAGCAATGTTGACTTGCCGGAACCGGATGGACCAATAATTGCTACTACTTCGCCATCTTGAATACTGGTAGAAATACCTTTAAGAACTTCAAGTTTACCGAAATGTTTATGCAAATTTTCCACTTTAATCACTGCGTCTCATTCTCCTTTCGATCCCTTTTCCAAGCACAGTCAGGATCATAACCATAATGTAATAGATAAGCCCGGCAATCAGTATTGGTTCGAAGTATGAAAACTTTTCACCTCCCACGATGTAAGCCCGGCGCATCACGTCTGTAACACCAATAACCGTTACGATTGCAGACTCTTTTGTCAGGGTAATAAACTCGTTCATCAAAGCAGGCAAAATGTTTTTCATCGCCTGCGGGAGAATGATATCCATCATGGCCGGCCTATATGGTACACCTAAAGCCATGGCCGCTTCACTTTGGCCCTTATCTACGGCCAGGATGCCGGCCCGGATAATCTCCGAAATATAGGCTGCTGAGTTTAGTCCAAAAGACAAGACGGCAGCTGTGGAAGGATCAATTTTATACCCGATCAGCTGTGGTGATCCATAATAAATGAGCATTAGCTGAAGAACAAGAGGTGTTCCTCTAAAGACGGATGTATAGGCATCTGCAATCCACCCAAGAGGTTTAAATCTGCTGATTTTAAAGAATGATAGAATAATGCCTAAGACAAAACCCAGTATCCCTGCCATAGAAACTATTTGAAGCGTGACGCCAATGCCTTTCAGTATATATGGAAGGGAGGGGATGAACTGCTGAAAATCCAGATTCACTATCTTTCCATCCTCTCTATAAGTAGTTTATTAGTTTTCGAGAAGAATAAAGCGTCCAAAGGAAAATATGCCTTGGACGCCAATTCCCAGCGGAATTAATTGTTATCAAACCATTTTACGATTAGTTCTTCCAATTCACCGTTTTCTTTCATCTTCAAAAGCTCTGCATTAAATTTTTCAGTTAAATCGCTTCCTTTAGGAAAAGCAATGGCCGAACCTGCCTCCGCTTCAGCTTCTTCGATAGTAAAACCGGCTAAATCTTCATTTTTTTCAAAGTATCCTTTAGCAACAGTGTCTTCAATCATGGCAGCATCAAAACGGCCTGCCATAATTTCCTGAATCAATTCAGGGATGCGATTGCGGTTTTCCACAGTCATATCAACTGTCTCACCAATTTCTTCTGCTTTATCTGCCTGGATGGAGGCAAGCTGAACTCCTAAAGTTTTTCCGTTCAAATCTTCCAATGACTCAATTCCGCTTCCTTTTTTTGAGACGATCATGTGGCTCGCTGTATAATATACATCACTGAAATCAACGTTTTGTTTGCGCTCTTCAGTAGGTGTCATACCGGCCAGAACAAAATCAACCTGGCTTGTTTCCAATGCAGGAATCAATCCGTTAAAGTCCATATCCTTTACTTGTATCTCATAACCCAGTTTTTCAGCGATCGCTTTGGCCAAATCCACATCAAAGCCGATAATTTCTTCCCCTTTTGCGGAATCTACATATTCAAATGGCGGATAATCCGCTGACGTGCCCATTGTTAATACTTTTTTATCTGAGTTTTCCCCTGATCCGCTTCCCGTGCTGGCTTCTTCACTTGTGCCGCATGCAGCTAATACACTGACTAAAAGTATACTTAAAGCAAACATGATGACTTTTTTCATTTTAGTTTCCCCCTATAAAATATGAATAATTTCTGCATAACTATTAATAAATATTCACTAAAATGAATTTTAACAGATTTTTATATTTATGCAATAACATTTTTAAATATTTATACAAAGTTTAATTATTCAGACAAGTATACACACAAAAAAAAGTCCCGAAATTCGGGACCTTCCGCTATTTAAAGCTCTTCGCAATATTTCTCAAAGGTATCCTGCAGTTTTTGAACAACAGCCATTGGCTCATGTCCTTCAATTTCATGGCGCTCGATCATCGTGCATAATTCTCCGTCTTTAAGAAGAGCAAAAGATGGTGATGATGGCGGATAACCGGTAAAATAAGATCTTGCTTTTTCTGTTGCTTCTTTGTCCTGGCCGGCAAATACAGTAACCAAATGGTCAGGGCGCTTATCATAATGCAGGGAATGCATGGCCGCCGGGCGGGCAATTCCGCCTGCACACCCGCAGACTGAGTTCACCATTACAAGTGTTGTGCCTTTTTTATTAAGGGCTTCATCCACTTCTTCCGGTGTCGTTAATTCTGTATAGCCAGCATGCACAATTTCCTGCCGCGCCTGCCTTACAACATCATTCATAAATAAATTGAAATCCATATTCATAATCATCGCTCCTCTGCCAAATTTCTTTTTCACTATATACATAATACCAAGACAAGAACAAATTTTACAATCAAGTCAATTTTTCGAATAAAAAAGTTTAGCTTTTGGGTAATGGGGGAAAGATAAAACTACAGCTAGATCCATACCCCTAAACTCCCTAGATTCGCCAGTGCCCGCAAGGCACTGGCCATTTTTTTGTATGAAAAGCTGCCCCGGCGCGGGCAGCTTTATCTTTTCGAATAGATATTAAACAATTCTTCCACTGCAGATGTAACCGTCCTGTTTCCTGCGATGACCTCGTTTTCGATTTTTGGAAGGAGCGGCTTTACCGCAGGATGATAAAAAAAGCTGAATTGAAGCTGATCGAGGATCATGGAATGGATCCATTGTTTTGTCTGGAGTCTTCTTCTTTCCTCAAACACGCCTGAGGCTTTTGAGGTATCTTCAAATGTTTTGATTACTTTCCATATCTCAGGGATGCCCTGATTAAAAACAGAAGAGCAGGTATAGGCTCTGGTTTGCCATCCCTTTGTAGCAGGCTGGAGAAAATGAAGAATACGGTTATATTCTGCTTTTGTTTTCTCGGCCAATTTTTTATTGCTTCCATCGGCTTTGTTGACAATTACCGCATCCGCCAGTTCCATAATGCCTTTTTTCATTCCCTGCAATTCATCGCCTGCCCCTGTCAGCGTTAATAGCATAAAAAAGTCAACCATGTCCCTGACAATGACCTCACTTTGTCCCACACCGACTGTTTCGACCAGAATTACATCAAAGCCTGCCGCTTCACACAGAAGCATGGTTTCTCTTGTTTTCCGGTGGACTCCTCCTAATTTCCCTGCTGAAGGGGAAGGCCTTATGAATGCATTTGGGTTTCTGGACAGCTGCTCCATTCTCGTTTTATCGCCAAGGATGCTGCCGCCGCTCAAGCTGGAGCTCGGATCGACGGCAAGCACCGCTACTTTTAATCCTGTATCACATAGGTATGTCCCAAATGATTCAATGAATGTGCTCTTACCTGCTCCCGGCACCCCTGTTATCCCAATCCTGAGCGATTGTCCTGAATGGGGCAAAAGTTTGAGCAGGATTTCCTGTGCATGACGAAAATGATGTTCTGCATTACTTTCAATCAGAGTGATCGCTCTGGCAAGCACACCTCTGCTGCCATTCAAAATGCCTTCTTCCAGAACGTTAAGATCAGGGAGGGCAGCAGATTTTTTTTGAAACCTGCCTTTTTTCTCAAATTTCAGCTCCGGCTCACCTGTATCCACACCACCGCGGACAATGCTTGAAAAATTATCTGCTTTTTCTTCATCAAACCATTCCGGTTTCTTATCCTCAGTCATTTACTGGGTCACTTCCTCATACCCGAGACGGCTGTATATCTCCCTGATGACTTTTTGGGCTGCCACTGGAATGACGGTGCCCGGGCCAAAAATGGCAGAAGCACCATGCTCATATAAATACTGATAATCCTGTGCCGGAATAACCCCGCCAATGACGACAATAATATCTTCCCTGTCCAGTTTTTTCAGTTCAGCGGCAAGCTGCGGAAGAAGGGTTTTATGTCCGGCAGCAAGTGAACTGATGCCAATGACATGTACATCATTTTCTACAGCCTGCATGGCTGTTTCTTCCGGTGTCTGGAAAAGAGGGCCTATATCCACATCAAAGCCGAGATCGGCAAAGGCAGTGGAAATGACTTTTGCTCCTCTGTCATGTCCATCCTGCCCCATCTTGGCAATCAGAATCCGCGGCCTCCTTCCCTCATTTTCAAGAAATTCATCTGTCATCTGCTTCACTTCTGCAATTTCATCTTCGTTGGAAAAAGCAGAACTGTACACGCCGCTGATAGAACGGATAATTGCTTTATGGCGATTGGCCACTTTTTCAATCGCTTCAGAAATTTCCCCAAGAGTGGCTCGAACCCTGGCTGCATTTACTGCTAGCTCAAGAAGATTTCCTTCCCCTGTATCTGCAGCTCTAGTAATAGCTTCCAAGGCTTCAGCAACTTTCTCATTATCGCGTGAAGCCTTCAGCTGCTCCAGCTTCTTGATTTGCTTTAATCGGACAGCTGTGTTATCAATGTCAAGAATATCAATCGGCTCTTCTTTTTCCAGCCGGTATTTATTCACACCTATTATGGTTTCTTTTCCGGAATCAATTTGTGCCTGCCTTCTGGCAGCCGCTTCTTCGATCTTCATTTTTGGCAATCCTGTTTCGATCGCCTTGGCCATTCCGCCAAGATTTTCGATTTCTTCAATATGCTCCCAGGCGCGCTTAATTAACTGATCTGTTAAAGCTTCAACATAATAAGAGCCGCCCCAAGGATCAATTACATTCGTGATCCCTGTCTCTTCCTGAAGGTACAGCTGCGTATTTCTAGCTATACGGGCAGAAAAGTCTGTCGGCAATGCAATGGCTTCATCCAGTGCATTCGTATGAAGGGATTGTGTATGGCCCATTGAAGCGGCATGCGCCTCAATGAGAGTCCTTGTTACATTATTAAACGGATCCTGCTCTGTTAAGCTCCAGCCAGAGGTTTGAGAATGCGTTCTAAGTGCCATTGATTTTGGATTATCCGGCTCGAAGGTCTTCATCATTTTTGCCCATATGAAGCGGGCTGCCCGCATTTTTGCCACTTCCATAAAGTAATTCATGCCGATTGCCCAGAAAAACGAGAGCCTTGGTGCAAAGGAGTCGATATCGATTCCAGCTTTAAGGCCGGTTCTTACATATTCGAGACCATCTGCCAGCGTATAGGCAAGTTCAATATCAGCAGGAGCCCCCGCTTCCTGCATATGATAGCCAGAAATACTGATGCTATTGAACTTAGGCATGTATTTTGAAGTATATTCAAAAATATCGGCAATGATCTTCATGGACATTTCCGGAGGATATATATATGTGTTGCGCACCATATATTCTTTTAAGATATCATTCTGGATCGTTCCAGAAAGTTTCTCCTGGCTTACTCCCTGCTCTTCCGCTGTAACAATATAAAAAGCCATGACAGGCAATACCGCTCCATTCATCGTCATGGATACAGACATTTGATCTAAAGGTATCCCATTAAACAAAGTCTTCATATCCAGGATGGAATCAATGGCCACGCCAGCTTTCCCGACATCTCCCTCGACTCTTGGATGATCTGAATCATAGCCTCTATGAGTAGCCAGATCGAAAGCGACTGATAAGCCTTTTTGACCCATTGCAAGGTTGCGCCTGTAAAAGGCATTACTTTCCTCTGCAGTAGAGAAACCGGCATACTGCCGGACAGTCCATGGCCTGTTCACATACATGGTTGAATATGGCCCTCTTGTATAAGGGGGCAGTCCAGGCTTATCGTTTATGTGCTCCATGTCTTTAAGATCTTCATTTGTGTACAGAGGCTTTACATTTATTTGCTCATTTGTTTCAAAGAGAAGATGATCAATGGATGAATCGATTTCTTCCTCAGCTTTTCTTTTCCAGTCATCTTTGGCTGATTGTTTTGCTTTAAGAATATCCAGGCTTTTAAAATCAGGTTTATTGGCCATTGCTTGCCGCCTCCATCTCGTTCAGCATATTTAAGAGAGTTTCATAGCAATCGCTCTTTACATGAATGTATCCGCCGATGCCAGCGTTCTCATATTCATCCTTTTTCCTCTCTTCGGGAAGGCCGGCTAAATAGATTTCAGCTGACGGGAAAGCTTCTTTCAATTGTTTAATTAAAGGTACAGCCATGCTATCGTATAGTTCATTTGATCCGCAAATAAAATAATGCCTGCAATTTGTTTTTTGAATAAATGCTTCAGCATCTTCAGGGTTATATACCGAACCGCTTTTAACTGCATCAACTCCTCCGGGAGCCAGGAAGCCGGAAATAAAATCAGCACGCGCCTTATGGTCTTTCAATGCTCCCAGACAGATAAGACCTGCTTCAGGACGAATGCCCTTTCCTTTTAATCTTTCAGATAAATTCCGCAAACCCTCGAAAGACTCAGAAAGACGAACCTGTGTGATAGTCTTGAGATCACTCCTGCTGTTACGGACGGTTTCCATTTCTATCTGAAGCGGCTTTTCATCAAGATTTGCATATATATTCGTTCCGATGATACTTTGTTTTCTTGTATGAACATCTTTCTTCTTCTTTTCAAGTACTTGAATAATCTGATCCTGAACCCATCCTGATTGGAGGGCATCCGCCATTCCTCCCTGCTCTTCTATCTCAAGGAAAAGTTCCCAGGATTTAGAAATCAATTCATTTGTCAGATGCTCAATATACCAGGAGCCGCCTGCTGGATCAGACACCTTCAGTAAATGCGCCTCTTCCCTTAAAATCAACTGAGTATTGCGGGCAATCCGTTCTGAAAAAGGAGTTTGAGATCCTTCCGGGTCATTAAATGGGCTGACATGAAGGTATTGGACTCCTCCCAAAATTGCTGCAAACGCTTCATTTCCTGCTCTCAGCATATTCACATAGGAATCATAGGCTGACTTTGTAAAAAAGGATGTCTCTGCTGAAATGACCATTTTTTTACCGTCACCATCAGCTCCGTATGCTTCCGCCACTTTTCCCCATAAAACCCTTGCGGCACGCAGCTTGGCGATTTCCATAAAAAAGTTTGAGCCAACAGCAAACTTAAAAACCATTTTGGATAACATCTCTTCGGTACTTTTGCCTTTTTCAAGAAAATATTGCAGGTGATTTACACCTGCTGCAAGTGAAAATGCAAGTTCCTGGACAGCATTTGCGCCGCCATTATGATAGATCGCAGAATTTACCATGATTGTTTTCAGGCTGGGCAGATTTACAGCTGCCACACTCACCGTTTCATTCAAATTTTCATATAGCTCATCGATTGAGCGGCCGTTCAGTGAATCGGCAGCAGCAATAGCTAGCGGGTCGGCGGCAATGTATCCAGAGACTTTTTCTTGTCCTTTTACTGCACTAAGACCTGCTATTAATAAGTGCTGATTTGGGCCTGCATCCACACTGAAAGGATATTTGTCATAGAGTTCGCCAACAGCCGCGCTTATCTTCTCTGGATTTTTTAACAGTTCAGGCTCGAAAGCCAGCGCTGTCTGCCCTTTATTTATGGCGGCATGGAGTTTATCTGACAGCTCTTCGGAAGAGGAAGCACTAATTTTCTGTGCAACCTTCCATTTTTCTGACAGGTATCCGGTTGCATAGGAACCTCTTCTAAAGTCTTCTAAGCCCGGATACTGAGTTAATGCACCAGTTCCCATGTCTTCTCTGGAATAAAGCGGTTTCAATTTTATGTTTTCATATGTATTTCGTGATAATGTTTCTAAGGATTTCCCTTTAAGAGCTTTTTCCGCATTTTGTTCCCAGTCTTGATTTGTCTGCTGCGGGAATTTTTCTTTAATCATTTTCTTTAATGACATAATTTGCTGTCCTTATAGCTGACAGCGTTCCCTCCCCTCATGCGGCAGCGGACCCGTTTCTTGTAAGAAACAATGCCGCAAGAAAATTATAATAAAATTCTAAATTCTCCATATACCTATTTTAGTATACAAAAGAGAAACAAGCAATGAACAATAAGAAACCGCTGCCCCTAAGCAGGGCAGCGGCAATTTTCTTTTTAATAAATAGTTGTATTTTCTTTAGATGTGTTCTCAAGAATTTCTTTCACGCGCTGCAGGAATCGTCCGCATACCAGGCCGTCAAGCACACGGTGATCCAGGGACATACAAAGGTTCACCATGTCACGGACAGCAATCATGCCATTGTTCATGACAACAGGACGCTTCACAATGGATTCAACCTGAAGAATTGCAGCCTGAGGATAATTGATAATGCCCATTGACTGGACAGAACCGAATGAACCGGTATTATTTACAGTGAAAGTTCCACCCTGCATTTCAGCGGAAGTCAATTTGCCTGTACGTACTTTTAATGCAAGGTCATTGATTTCACGGGCTATACCCTTAATCGTTTTTTCATCAGCTGCTTTGATGACCGGAACGAATAACGCGTCATCTGTTGCAACCGCAATGGAGATGTTGATATCCTTCTTCTGGATAATCTTATCTCCTGCCCACATGGAATTAATCTGCGGGAATTCCTTAAGGGCCTGCGCAACAGCTTTTACGAAGAAAGCAAAGAATGTAAGGTTGAAGCCCTCTTTTTGCTTAAACTCACCTTTGATGCTGTTACGGTATTCGACAAGATTTGTAACATCTACTTCCATCATTGTCCAGGCATGTGGTGCTTCATGTTTGCTGCGAAGCATGTTTGCTGCAATCGCTTTACGCACTCCAGTAACAGGGATTTCAACATCACCCGGCATTACTGGAACATTAGGTGCTGGCGCTGCCTGTTTTGGTGATGCTGGCTGGGAAGGTGCCGAAGACGGTGCCGGCGCTTCTGTCTTTTTCGGTGCTGGTGCTGATGCAGCCGCAGCAGCTGCCGCTGTAGGAATATCTCCGGACTCAATGATTTTCATAAGGTCTTTACGGGTAATTCGTCCGCCGCCGCCTGAACCTGTAACTTGATTTAAGTCAATGCCGTGTTCCTGTGAAAGCTTTAGGACTGCAGGTGAATAGCGGACTCCATTAGGAGCTTCTGATTTTGCAGGTGCCGCTTGTGCAGAAGGTGCTGACGCAGAAGGTGCATCAACTTCTTGCTTAGGCTCAGATGGAGCTGGTGCCGCCGCTGCTTCACCGCCGCCTTCAGTTTCGATTGTCAGAATAACCTGGCCAACTTCATAAGTTTCGCCTTCTTCTGCAACCAATTCTTTGATTACACCTGAGAAAGAAGATGGGACCTCCGCATTTACTTTGTCAGTCATTACTTCAGCAAGCGGATCATATTTATTTACTTTATCTCCTACGGAAACCAGCCATTTGCTGATTGTCCCTTCAGTAACACTTTCCCCAAGCTGGGGCATTTTAATTTGCTCAATAGCCATTGGGTAACCTCCTTCTAGCTGCCCGCATTTTGCGGGTCATGCAGCTGGTGCAGCTGATCCGGAATGAATTCCAGCCGGAGAGCCGCATCATCTGCGCTTTCCATTTTTATTAGCTAAGATGCCAGTTATTAAAATTCAGCCAATTCACGCATTGCTTTTTCTACTTTATCAGGGTTAACCATAAAATATTTTTCCATAGTTGGAGCGTAAGGCATTGCTGGCACATCAGGACCGGCAAGCCGTTTGATTGGTGCATCCAGTTCAAACAGGCAGTTCTCTGCAATAATGGCAGAAACTTCACTCATGATGCTGCCTTCTTTATTATCTTCAGTAAGAAGAAGCACTTTACCTGTTTTTGACGCAGCTTCGATAATTGCTTCTTTATCAAGCGGATAAACCGTTCTTAAATCAAGGATGTGCGCTGAGATGCCATCTTTGGCAAGTCTTTCAGCAGCCTGAAGAGCGAAATGAACGCATAGGCCATAAGTGATCACTGTGATATCTTCACCCTCGCGTTTGACATCCGCTTTTCCGATTGGCAGAACATAATCATCATCAGGAACCTCGCCCTTAATCAGGCGATATGCACGCTTATGTTCAAAGAATAGTACAGGATCCTCGTCACGGATCGCCGCTTTCAATAACCCCTTTACATCATAAGGGGTAGAAGGCATAACAATCTTAAGTCCCGGCTGATTCGCAAATACTGCTTCGACAGATTGGGAATGATATAGCGCTCCATGAACACCGCCGCCATATGGTGCACGAACAACAATCGGACAGCTCCAGTCATTGTTGGAACGGTAGCGGACGCGTGCCGCTTCTGAAATAATCTGGTTAACCGCCGGCATTATAAAGTCGGCAAATTGCATTTCAGCAATCGGGCGCATTCCATACATCGCTGCACCGATTCCAACCCCTGCAATCGCTGATTCAGCAAGCGGAGTATCAATTACGCGGTCTTCGCCAAATTTATCATATAGTCCTTGTGTCGCTTTAAATACGCCACCTTTTTTACCTACGTCTTCACCTAAAACAAATACCTTTGGATCTCTTTCCATTTCCTCGCGGATTGCCATTGTTACCGCATCGATATAAGAAATTACAGCCATATTCTCTCCCCCTTACTGTTCAGCATAGACATGCTTTAAAGCAGATTCCGCTTCTGCATATGGAGCGTTTTCAGCATAATCAGTTGCTTCGTTTACCAATTTCATAACCCGGTCATTAATTTCCTTTTCGATCGCATCATCCATAACGCCATTTTCTTTCAGGTATGCGCCAAAAGTAATTATCGGATCTTTTGTTTTCGCTTCAGCCACTTCATCAGGAGCACGGTAGCTTCGGTCATCATCATCAGATGAGTGAGGAGTTAAACGGTATGAAATGGTTTCGACCAATGTTGGCCCTTCTCCGCGGCGGCCTCTGTCTGCCGCTTCTTTCACAGCTTTATATACTTCAAGCGGATCGTTTCCGTCAACTGTTATACCCGGCATGCCGTATCCAATAGCTCTGTCAGATACGTTTTCGCAAGCAAGCTGCTTTTCAATCGGTACCGAAATTGCATATTTATTATTCTCACACATAAAGATAACAGGCAGCTTATGAACACCTGCAAAGTTCGCACCTTCATGGAAGTCCCCCTGGTTTGAAGAACCTTCACCAAACGTTACAAAGGTTACCAGATCTTTTCCTTCCAGCTTTCCGCCAAGAGCAACGCCAACAGCATGAGGCACCTGTGTAGTTACAGGTGAAGAGCCTGTTACGATACGGTTTTTCTTTTGACCAAAATGTCCAGGCATTTGGCGGCCGCCTGAGTTTGGATCTTCTGCTTTGGCAAACCCTGAAAGCATTAATTCCTTTGCAGTCATGCCGAACGTAAGGACTACTCCCATGTCGCGATAGTATGGAAGAACATAATCCTTCTCGCGATCAAGTGCAAATGCAGCACCTACCTGAGCAGCTTCCTGTCCCTGACATGAAATAACGAAAGGGATTTTTCCGGCACGGTTCAAAAGCCACATACGCTCATCAATACGGCGAGCTAATAGCATGGTCTCATACATTTCAAGAACTTTCTCATCACTTAAACCTAAATCTTTATGACGGTTTTCAGCCATTTATACAACCTCCTAAGCTAATATGTATCCCGGGCTCCAAAAGTGAGCCTGGACTATTTCATTTTATTAAATTAAAACTTTATCCGTGGATAGCTTTTCCATCAACTGCAAGGGCAGCTTCACCGATTGCTTCAGATAACGTCGGATGAGGGTGGATGGTATGCGCTACTTCCCATGGAGTTGCATCAAGAACACGCGCCAGGCCTGCTTCTGAAATCATGTCTGTTACGTGCGGGCCTATCATATGGACACCCAGGATATCATCAGTATCCTTATCTGCCACAATTTTGACAAAACCGTCGGATTCACCAAATACGAGTGCCTTTCCGATAGCCCGGAATGAGAACTTGCCAGTTTTGACATTATGGCCTTTTTCTTTAGCTTCATCCTCTGTTAATCCAACGCTTGCCGCTTCAGGTGAACTGTAAATGCATTTAGAAACCAGGCTGTAGTCAATTGGAGAAGGATTCTTGCCGGCAATGTGCTCCACGGCTGCAATGCCTTCATGAGAAGCAACATGTGCAAGCTGAAGGCCGCCAATAACGTCACCAATTGCATAGATATGGGATTCCTTTGTCTGGAAGTATTCGTTTGCTAAAACAAATCCCTTTTCAATCTGAATATCAGTATTCTCAATGCCAATGCCCTCTGTATTTGCCTGACGCCCCACAGAAACAAGCAATTTCTCTGCTGAGAATTCCGCTTGAGATCCTTTCACTTCAGCTGAAATCGTAACTCCTTCGCCTTTCTGAAGGGTTTCAGGAAGCACTTTTGCTCCTGTTACAATTTTGACTCCCTTTTTCTTCATAAGGCGCTGCATTTCTTTTGAAATTTCTTTATCTTCCGTAGGAATAATGCGGTCAGCATATTCGATAACTGTTACCTCAGCACCAAAGTCTGATAACATTGATGCCCATTCGATGCCGATGACTCCGCCGCCAACAATTATAATGGAGCTTGGCACTTCTTCCAAAGCTAAAGCCTCATCCGAAGTCATTACAAGCTGTCCATCAATGTCCAATCCTGGCAGGGTACGAGGACGTGATCCAGTTGCTACAATAACATTTTTAGGGATCAGCATTTCATTTTCGTCCCCATTGTTCATTTCAACAGAAATTGTCCCTGGCATCGGAGAGAAAATAGAAGGTCCAAGTATACGGCCTGTCCCTTCGAAAACATCAATCTTGCCTTGCTTCATCAAGTGCTGAACACCTTTATGAAGCTGATCAACGATTTTGTTTTTTCGTTCCTGCACCTTACTGAAATTGATTGATACATCACTTGTCATTACACCAAAATCTTCACTGTGTTTAGCGGTAGCAAACACTTCAGCACTTCTTAATAAAGCCTTGCTTGGTATGCAGCCTTTGTGAAGGCAAGTCCCTCCAAGTTTTCCTTTTTCAACGATTGCCGTTTTTAAACCAAGCTGTGAAGCACGGATGGCAGCTACATAACCGCCTGTGCCTCCGCCTAAAATCACCAAATCATATTCCTGTGCCAAGTTGCTTCCCCCTTCTATTTCAACGCTGCTTTGCCAGCTTTTTTCCCAGGATATTCTTTTTCAGTCTCTTCACCGCGGAGGACACGAAGAGCGCCTTCTGCGAGTGCCTGCAGTTCATTTTCACCAGGCTGCACAATAACATCTGCAATCCAGTTAATCCGCTCACTGATTTCGTTTACAAAGTCCTTGCCGTAGGCAAGACCGCCTGTAAGGATGATGGCATCAACCTTTCCGCCAAGTACTGCACTGGCAGATCCGATTTCCTTAGCCACCTGATAAGCCATTGCGGAGTAGACAAGCTTTGCTTTCTCATCTCCGCTTTCAATCATCTTTTCAACTTTTACTGCATCATTTGTTCCCAGGTAACCTACAAGACCGCCTTGTCCAACAAGCTTCTTCATCACTTCTTCACGATAAAAGCTGCCGGAGTAGCAAAGTCCCACCAAATCACCAGCAGGTACTGTACCTGCCCGTTCCGGACTGAATGGCCCGTCTCCATGAAGTCCGTTATTAACATCCACTACTCTGCCTTTTTTATGAGCGCCTACAGTTATACCTCCGCCCATATGCGTAACGATCAGGTTTAGCTCCGCGTACTTTTTGCCAAGTTCTTTGGCTACTCTCCGGGCAACAGCTTTCTGATTCAAGGCATGGAAAATACTTTTTCTTTCTATCATTGAAAAGCCTGAAATACGGGCAATTGGATCCAATTCATCAACCACAACCGGATCGACAATGAACGAAGGAATATTTAAACCCGAAGCAATCTCATATGCCAGGATTCCGCCAAGGTTAGAAGCATGCTGACCAGCAAAACCGGCACGAAGATCCTCAAGCATTGCATCATTAACTGAATATGTGCCTCCTTCAATCGGTCGCAGCAAACCGCCGCGTCCGCACACTGCACTTAATTTGGAGATATTGATTCCTTCATGATCAAGTGTTTCCAGAATGGTCTGCTTGCGGAATTCATATTGATCGATAATACTTTCATAAGAGTTAATGACATCTGCATCATGGCGCAATGTCTTCTCCAGGACAGAGATCTCATTATCGAAGACTCCAATCTTAGTTGAAGTGGATCCCGGATTGATGACGAGAATTCGATGTTCTTGTTCTAGCACGTTTAAACCTCCATAAAGAGCGGAAATTTCCCTTGTAAAAGCATACTCTTACTCAGGTACTATAACTGCCGCTGCATTTTTTCTACTCTGTTTTTAAAGGCAAAGACGCTGAATATTCCATTCAGCGCTTTGCATTTCAGGAAAGATAGTCCTCCCTGAAACTTATCTGCGGCTTAGAATATGATGGCCGTTTTGGAGGAATTGTCCGCGTGAATTACGCATTCTTTCAATTCTTTCCTCAACCATGCGGTCAGCCGCTTTATATGTCGGAATTCCATCCCTTTTAGCAATCTCAATAACTTTTTCAATATTATTGTATACAGTTTCAACTTTTTTCATTGCACGTTCGCGGTTATATCCGTACAGCTCATCTGCAACATTAATAACTCCGCCTGCATTAATTACATAGTCTGGAGCGTAAACGATGCCCATCTCATGGATTAAATCACCATGGCGTGTTTCTTTAAGCTGATTGTTGGCGGCTCCAGCGATTACTTTGGCTTTCAGCTGTGGAATTGTATCATCATTAACTGTCGCACCTAGAGCACAAGGAGCATAAATATCGCATTCAACTCCATAAATTTCATTTGGTTCAACTGCTTTAGCACCGAACTCTTCAACGGCACGCTGTACAGCTTCTTTATTAATATCCGTAACAATCAGCTGTGCACCTTCTTCATGCAGATGGCGGCAAAGATTGAACGCTACGTTTCCAACACCCTGAACAGCAATTGTTTTGCCTTCAAGAGAGTCAGTTCCGAATGCCGCCTTTGCTGCTGCCTTCATTCCTCTGTATACCCCATAAGCTGTAACTGGTGAAGGGTTGCCGGAAGATCCGAAAGCAGGTGAAATTCCTGTTACATAATCTGTTTCCTCATGGATCAGGTCCATATCAGCTACAGTAGTACCCACGTCCTCAGCAGTAATATAGCGTCCATTTAAGCCTTGGATATAGCGTCCGAATGCACGGAACATTTCTTCGTTTTTATCTTTGCGCGGATCGCCGATAATAACTGTTTTACCGCCTCCAAGATTTAAACCAGCTGCTGCATTCTTATAAGTCATGCCTCGTGCAAGGCGCAATGCATCCTCAATAGCTGCTTCTTCAGATTCATAAGTCCACATGCGTGTACCGCCAAGTGCTGGGCCTAAAGTGGTATCATGAATAGCAATAATAGCTTTTAAACCTGATTGTTTGTCCTGGCAAAACACCACTTGTTCATAATCGTAAGTTTCTAGGTATTTGAAGATTTCCATGTTATAATTCCTCCCCGGATTTAATAAAAGTAGTATGTTCGTTTGGATAATAAATTTTTAATTGCGATTTATAAAATGCTGAATGAATAATGTCTATCAGATCCATTACTTTGCTGAACATATCGCTAAAGCCAGTGAATAAACCTTGCTTTCAGCCGAATCTGCTCTTGAAGTAAGAACAATCGGAGCTTTGGCACCTGCGATAACGGCTCCTACTTTTGCTTTAGCAAAATAGACAAGTGATTTATATAAAGTATTCCCAACTTCGATAGTCGGCACTAATAAAATATCTGCCTGTCCGGCAACTTCGCTTTTGATCCCCTTATGTTCAGCCGCTTCAAAAGAAATTGCATTATCCAAAGCAAGAGGACCGTCGACAAGACAATCTGTTATTTGGCCCCTTTGGTTCATAAGAGTTAATGCTGAGGCATCCAGAGTTGCCTGCATAGCAGGGTTAACAACCTCTACTGCAGCAATCGGAGCTGCAAGAGGCTTTTCTATTCCTATGCTCCTTGCAATTTCAACTGCATTTTTCAGAATTTGTGCCTTTTGGTTAAGGTCCGGTGCAATATTCATCGCTGCATCAGTGACAATTGTAAATCGTTCAAAACCTGGAACCTCAAATACGGCCACATGTGATAAAACATTTCCTGTTCTTAAGCCGAATTCTTTATTTAAGACAGCTTTTAAAATACCTGCCGTCGGGATATTTCCCTTCATCAGCACATTGGCTTTCTGCTCTTTTACAGCCCTTACTGCCAATTCTGCAGCATATGCAGACGATTCTGCATGAATGATTTCAAGCTTAGGGCTATCAGCTGCTGCGCTATGATTCTGATTTAAGATTTCGCGGATTTTTACCTGATCCCCGAATAATAAAAAGCTTGCTAAGTTCAGCTTAATTGCTTCTGCAACGGCTTCGAGAACTTCTTCGTCTTCCGCTGCGGCTACGGCTACAGTTTTCTCACCATATTGGGTTGCTTTCGTTAGAAGCGAATCCAATTTCATCTGTTCAACCCCCTTACTAGAAAAGCGCGTGCCTCACCCTCCCCGACACCTCGCGGGGGCAGGCTGCTTGTGCTAGACAATTATCGACGCCTTTCTCTTGATGTCCATCCGTTTTTTATACTTGCAAGAAGTGTGCCAACTTTAAAACGCTGTGAAAACGCTTTATTCACCGAACTAAAGTACGCAAATAATTGCACACTATGAAATTTATTGCATGCCATCTTTTGCAATATTGTATTTCTCCAGTTTATAGTAAAGATTCCTGACTGAGAGTCCAAGTAATTTAGCTGTCTTGGTTTTATTCCCATCCAGCTTGTAAAGTGTTTGTCTGATCATTTTCGCCTCATACAGCTCTATCAGCTGAGCTAAGGTTTTAGTTTGTACTTCTTCACTTGTTTCAACGATTGGCGAAGGATTATTGGCACCTATTAAATCCGGAATATGCCGTTCCTCTATTTCCGTTTCATTGTAATTCATAAAAATAATGGCTCTGCCGAGAATATTATCAAGTTCTCTGACATTTCCCGGCCAATCATAGGCCATCAGTTTATTAACAGCTTGTTCTGTTACACCTTCTACATTCCGTCCATATTCCTGGTTGATCTTTTGAATAAGCCTGCTGCATAGAAGAGGAATATCCTCCTTCCTGCGTCTTAATGAAGGAATATGTATGGGCATTCTATTCAGCCTGTAGTATAAGTCTTCCCTGAAGGTGCCGTCTGCAATTCCTTTTTCTAAATTCACATTAGTCGCAGCAATAACACGAACATCTATTGAGATAGGCTTAGTCCCTCCCACTCTTGTAATTTCATGTTCTTGAAGCACTCTGAGGAGTTTCGCCTGAGTGTTAGCTGTCAGCTCTCCAATTTCATCCAGAAATATACTGCCTTTATCAGCTTCCTCAAACAAACCACGTTTGCCGCCTCTTTTCGCTCCCGAAAATGCCCCTTCTTCATAGCCGAATAATTCGCTTTCCAAAAGAGACTCTGATAATGCGGCGCAATTAACCCTGATAAATTTGTTATATTTTCTGTCGCTTGCATTATGTATAGCGTGGGCGAACAATTCTTTTCCTGTCCCTGATTCTCCTCTAAGCAAAACGGTAGCTGGAGTTTTAGCTCCGAGTCTTGCCTGTTCAATTGCAAGCGTCATCTCTTCAGATGTTCCAATAATATCCTCGAATGAATATTTCGCTTCCAATGTACGAATAATCTGTCTTGCCCGGCTTAATTCACGGTTCAGATTCTGAATTTCCGATACGTCGTGAATAACACCCACACTTCCTTTTAACTTTCCGTCAACAATAACAGGCGCAACATTTACAATAACATCTTTTCTTTTCGGTCCGACCCTCATGGCCACACCTCTCATAGCCCTTCTCGTTTGAAGAACCTTCATATGAACACTTTCACCTTCGGAAATATCAGCTGTGGCAGGCTTCCCGATCACTTTTTCTTCTTCCAGGCCGGTAAGCCTGGAATATGCCGGATTAATTAAAATCCCTTCCCCATTTTCATCAACCACAGAAATAGCTTCCTCACTTGATTGAATAATCGCCTGAAGCATCGTCTGTATCTCTTTCAAATTCGTAATTTCTTCCGCAAGCGAGACTACTTCTGTTATGTCCTTAAAAACAGCAAATGCACCCATTAATTCGTTATTTTCTCCAAGCATCGGTATTCTTGTCGTAATAATTTTCAGGCCATTTGCCAAAGTCATTTCCTGATTCGCTTCAATTCTCCTTGTTGCCATAACTCTGGGAAGCATACTGTCTGTGATGACTTCATTAATTTTTCTTCCTAAAGCGTCTTTCCTCTTAATACCTGTCATTCTCTCCGCACTTCGATTAAAGACTGTAATCTCACTAAGGTTATTGATTACAATCATTCCGTCATCAGTTGAATTAAAAATCAAATCATGCTTATACGTTTCATTTCTGAATTTTGAAATCAGCTCTTCCTTTTCTTCAAGTAATTTCGCGATTAAAAAAGCTACACTTCCAGGTATTAGGACCGTATTTTTGCTTCTGGCTTCCCTGATGTCGATAAACACTTGTTCATTTCCGGTGACTTCAATAATGATATCAAGATCTTGATCCATAAAATGACGCCAATCAGTGCCAATCGGGATGCCGCTTTCATTGGCAATCTGAAGCCCCTCAGCATCCGGATCAATATCCACCATTGCTTTTACATCCAGAACAGCCGTTTCTTTTATTATTTTTAGGATAGCCGTACCGCCTTTTCCTGCACCGACAATCATTACTGTTTGCATCGTTTTACCTCTTTCATTGAAAATTCTTGCACACTTGACAATATTCCGTGCAACATTCTTCATGAATTTATTTTAGCATAGCAGCGGCACTTGACAAATTTATTTAATGATTTATGATTTCGGTAGGTAATTCGATTTGAAGGGGAATTTTTTATGATTAGACTAATTGCTTTATTGATTTTACTCCTGCCGGGCATATTGGCTGTCTATGGAATAAAATTAATGAGAGATATGGTCTTTGGCATACTGCAAAGCCCATTTCCATATTTATGGCTTCAATTTGTTTCAGGTTTCCTTTTCTTAATCATAGGCCTTGGCTTTATCGCAGGATTTATTCTTTATCGCGATCGAAAGAGAAACAAAGTACAGGAACGCTTTAAAACCAAATAAGTTAGTGGGGGATAAAAGTGAAGCCGCTGCAGATATCACCGGAAACAGCATTAAAGCTTGCTGAAAAACTAAATCTTCCTCTTGAGCAAATCATGCATATGCCTCAGCACATTCTGATTCAAAAGATGATGGAGCTTGAGAAAGAAGAAAAGAAATAAATTAAAAAGGTTCAGTTTGGGAAATTTCAAACTGAACCTTTTTGTTTCCGGAGTTTAAAGGATAATAAAAACGCCCCATAAGGAGCGCAGCAAAATTAATAAATGATTTTTTATAAGTCCTTACCCTTTCAAGAAGCTTTATGCTCCAGACGCAGCTTATCTGCAACCATTGCAATAAATTCTGAGTTGGTCGGCTTTGCTTTTGTCATGCTGACTGTATATCCGAAAAGAGAGGAAATGGAATCAATATTACCGCGGCTCCACGCAACTTCAATCGCATGGCGGATTGCACGCTCCACACGGCTTGCCGTAGTATTAAACTTCTTAGCAATATCAGGGTACAGTACTTTTGTAATGGAACCGAGAAGTTCTATATCATTGTACACCATTGAAATTGCTTCACGGAGATATAGGTATCCTTTAATATGGGCAGGAACGCCAATTTCATGGATGATAC
The DNA here is from genome assembly GCF_017303275.1 of Bacillus sp. NTK034. GTDB lineage: Bacteria > Bacillota > Bacilli > Bacillales > Cytobacillaceae > Cytobacillus. Next base: position 342,633 of record NZ_JAFKOJ010000002.1, read on the forward strand.
TGGTGATGCTGGCATCCAGGTTCTTAGGCTTTGCTTCTGCCTGAGGACGGTAAGATGGAGCGGGTTTGCGGAGAAATGAATTTGATTTTCCGCTGACCTGACGTATATGGCTTGCCAGATTGTCCATGTCAAATGGTTTAAGGATAAAATATGAAGCTCCCAAATCCACCGCCTTCTTGGTAACGTCTTCCTGGCCGAATGCAGTAAGCATGATGACATTAGGGAGTTTATTCAAATTTAAGTTTCTCATTTTTTCGAGTACAGCAAGTCCATCCAAGTGAGGCATGATGATATCCAATACAAGAACATCGGGCTGTGTCTGCTCTAATATTTCGAGGCAATCCTGTCCATTATGTGCAACTCCGGCAACTTCCATGTCTTCCTGGGAAGATATATATTCCTCTAAAAGCCCGACCAGTTCCCTATTATCATCCACAACACAAACTTTTATTTTCTTCACTTACTTTCCTCCTCGGTCCAATTATGGTCTCTTTAATGAATGTTCATTTTCGAACACGCTCTTTTTGATATCTATTTTCTATTCTAAATGAGAAATTCGACAATGCAACAAAAATTCCTCTACTTTTTTGAAATTTTCTTAAAAAACCAACTAAACCTCATTTATTCTTTTGTTTTCTTCTGTTTTCGACCGATTTCGTCATACTCTTTGCAATTCGTGTATTTTTGTCGAAAAATCTTTATTTTCATTTTAACATAACCAATGTCTGTTTTCCTCATAGTTTTTGTTTAGCCTGTTATGCGCCTGTTTTATTTCACTGTACAAGAATAGAAAAAAGACGGGTTTTACCCGCCTTTTAAAAGATCCATTCATTATTTAGGATGCTTTTTCTTCAGTTTTTTCATATATATCGATGCCTGCTTCATTTAGCATCCATTCAATATGGACACCATATCCTGAAGTAGGATCATTTACAAATACATGTGTCACTGCTCCAATAATTTTGCCATCCTGGATAATCGGGCTTCCGCTCATCCCCTGAACTATGCCGCCTGTTTTTTCAAGCAGCTTCTGATCCGTCACTTTTATGACCATTCCTTTTGTTGCCGGAAACTTCTGCGGAATCGTACTGACAATTTCAATATCAAACAATTGTACTTCATCATTGTCGACCACAGTTAAAATTTGAGCAGCTCCCTCTTTTACCTGATGGGATAAAGCTATTGGCATCGGTTTGTCAAAAATTCCGTTCTTCATATCCCGGTTCAATTCCCCAAATATTCCGAAAGGACTGTTTCTGACTATATTTCCTATTATTTCTTTATCTGAGGAAAATCGTGCAAGTTTTTCACCGGGATTGCCATTGCTGCCTTTTTCGATTGAAGTAACAGTCGATCTGACAATTTGTCCGTCTTCAACCACAATTGGCTTCTTTGTGTCCATATCGGAAATAACATGGCCGAGTGCTCCATATTTTTTTGATTCAGGGTGATAGAAAGTCATCGTCCCAATGCCTGCCGCAGAGTCACGTATATATAATCCAAGCTTATAGGTTTCTTCCCCGTTTTCTTTTAAGGGAGTCAGCTCAGTTTTAACCTTCCCGCTTTCCCGGCTTACAATAATTTGGAGCGGATTGCCGCTTTTGCCTGCATCTTGAACAAAGGGAGCAACATCTGACATCTTTTCTATTTTCTTTCCATTGATTTCTGTAATGATATCTCCAATCTTTATGCCGGCTGTTTCGCCTGGGGAAGCTTTTCCTTCAGCCGTATTAACCTGATGGTGTCCAACTACTAACACGCCTACTGTATTCAGTTTAACCCCAATCGATTGGCCACCTGGAATTACTTTAAAATCTTTTAAGACGTTAACATCAACTTTCTTTATCGGAAACCCTGCCAGCTCGAGAAGCATTTCATTTTTTCCATTTTCATTTGCATGAAGCGATATCGAATGGGTATCTTCCTTAAGTGAAACACTTGTATTATCTATGGACAGTCCAGCCGACACTGCTTCTGCCTTTACAATGTCCAGCTGCTGCCCTTCAAAAAGAGTAATATTTGCAGGTATTTGCAAATATTCTTGAACAGGCTTGGAAAAACCTAAAGCAATTAATGAAACAAGGAGAATTCCACCAATTATTTTGCGTAAAACATCATATGTCAAATTTTTCACTCTCCTCGCTTCTAGTCCATCCACGTCAAATGGCTACATCTTTAATTTTGCCTGCATCGAAGGCATTTATAACAGCCATTCACATAAAAAAAGCTATCCTGCTTTGGATAGCTTTTCAAGGTATTAGATCTGATAGCGCCGCCGATGGGAACAGACCTTATAATTGATCAAAATTACTTTAGCTGATTAGCCAGATGCAGCAGCTCTTTCGCATGCTCTTTTGTCAAATCAGTAATTTCCACTCCAGAAATCATACGGCCGATTTCTTTGATTTTTTCATCCTCAGTCAGCGGTTTTACTGTTGTTTTTGTCCGCCCATCCTTTGTGTTTTTAGCAATAAATAAATGAGTATCTGCCATGGCCGCAACCTGCGGAAGATGAGAGATGCACAGCACCTGTGAATCCACGGAAACGTGATGAATCTTTTCCGCGATGGCTTGTGCAACCCTGCCGCTCACGCCTGTGTCTACTTCATCGAAAATAATACTTGTGATACCCTGATGTTTTGAAAATATGCTCTTTAAAGCAAGCATGATCCGGGATAATTCACCGCCTGATGCAATTTTAGACAGCGGCTTTAGCGGTTCCCCCGGATTGGTGGATATGTAGAACTCCGCCCTGTCAACTCCGTTCTTCAGAAAGACTTCGGGATCAGAAAAGAATCTGACCTCAAAAATTGTCTTTTCCATATATAATTCCTTAAGCTCTTTATGAATTAACTTCGTTAGCTTAAGAGCAGATTTTCTGCGCAGCTTGCTCAATTCTTCCCCTTCAACCAGTAAATCTTTTTTCAAAGCAGCAACTTCCTTTTGCAGCTTATCAATATGGGTTTCTTTATTTTGCAGAGTTTCAATTTCTTCTTCTATCTTTGCAGCGTATTCCAGAACTTCGTCAACCGTTTTTCCATATTTTCTTTTTAGCCCATTAATTTCATTCAATCTGCTTTCTATTTCATTAAGCCTTTGTGGATCATATTCCATAAAGTCCATTTCATTTCGGAGTGATCTGGCTGCATCTTCAAGCAAATAAAAACTGTTTGCCACATTTTCCGCTATTTCTTTATAAGCGTGGTCCAGTTCCGCAGCATCATTCATATAGCCCATAACCATTCCGATCCAATCAAGCCCTTTTTGTTCTCCTTGAAGGGCATTATAGCCTGACTGAAGAGAATCAAAAATACGTTCATAATTGGAAAGCTTGCTCTTTTCTTCAATCAAATCTTCATCTTCGTTCAACTTCAGCTGAGCCGATTGAATTTCATCCAGCTGAAATTGAATTAAATCAAGCCGATGCGCCATTTGCTGTTCATTTTCACTTAAATTCTTAAGCTTTTTCAGAGTACCTTCATATAACCTGTAGATAGCCTGGTATTCAGTTAAGGCGGCGGATATCTTGGATCCTCCAAACTGATCAAGGAGAGGAAGATGAAAGGTTTCATCCATTAATTCCTGATGTTCGTGCTGACCATGTATATCAATAAGTGAACTTCCGATTTCTCTCAATACAGAAATAGTAACAAGTTTTCCGTTCACTCTGCAGACGCTTTTTCCTGTCTTTGATATATCCCTGCGGAGAACAATCATTCCATCTTCAATCTCTATCCCAAATTCAGCAGATCTTCTATAGCAAGGGTGTTTAGGATCATCCAGGATAAAAAGCCCCTCAATTTCAGCCTTATCTTCACCATGGCGGACAAATTCTGCAGATCCCCTTCCTCCAGCCAGCAAGTGAATGGCATCGATAATGATGGACTTTCCTGCCCCTGTTTCACCAGTTAAAACAGTTAAGCCCTTTTCAAATGAGACAGAAAGGGCTTCGATTATGGCAAAGTTTCGTATGGATATCTCGTTTAACAATCATATCACCTCATAAGAAAAGCGCAAGCGCCTTGCCCACCCCCCGACACCTCAAGAGAGCAGGCGCTGGAGCTAGACAGTTATCTAACTTCAGAATTTGTACATTCTCATCTTTTAAGAAAAGCAAAGAACGCCCGCCTGCCAGATTAAGACCTCGAAGCGTTGGCCTCTCAGCCAGAAAAATGATCTACAGCATTTCAAGAAACCTGTTTGAAATTGCTTCTGTATCTTCTGGGGTTTTACATATGATCAGGCATGTGTCATCCCCGCAGATTGTTCCCAGAATCTCTTCCCAGTCAAGGTTATCAATAAGTGCGCCAATAGCCATGGCATTGCCGGGAAGAGTCTTCATTACAAGAAGATGTCCTGCCGTATCCACTCTGACAAAGGCATCCATTAAATTTCTTTTAAGCTTTTGCAGCGGATTGAAACGCTGATCCGCCGGAAGACTGTATTTGTACCTGCCGTCCATTAATGGAACTTTCACCAGGTGAAGCTCTTTAATATCTCTTGAGACAGTCGCCTGAGTTACATTAAACCCGGCATTTTTCAATTCATCCACCAGGTCATCCTGTGTTTCAATATCGTTATTTGTAATAATCTCGCGGATTTTAATATGTCTTTGCCCTTTATTCATTTTTTCACCTCTATAATCAGCCGCTTGACAGCAGGCAGAAAAAAATTAATTTAAAGTGTTTTGCACTCTAATGTTAGCTGATTTTCTCAATAAAGTACAATTTTTCCCGTATATTATTTTATATAATTCGTTGAAAGTCGACAAATTCCTTTTATAAAAAAGGAACAGGCAGTAAGCCTATTCCTCTTCTTTACCCTGCTTCGTTTTCAGCTCGGCATGGGCTTCTTTTACAACCTCATCTGTCTGGGCTTTAAGAAGGATCTCTCCTTCTTCTTCGCTGCCTGACCAATACAGATGGAGGAGAAATTCTATGTTGCCGTCTCCGCCTGTAATGGGTGAATAGGAAACGTCCTTGACGTCATAGCCTAGGCCCAGTGCAAATTCGATAATTTTATCAAGCACGGCTTCATGTATTTTAGGATCTCTGACAATCCCCTTTTTCCCAACCTGTTCCCGTCCAGCTTCAAACTGCGGTTTCACTAGGGCAACTGTGTCACTGCCAGGAACCAGCAGTGTTTTTAATACAGGCAATATAAGCTTTAGAGAGATGAACGAAACATCAATTGACGCAAAATCAGGCATACCGGCTGAAAGGTCGGCTGGGGTTACATACCTGAAATTGGTCCTTTCCATTACAACTACCCGTTCATCCTGCCTTAATTTCCAGGCAAGCTGATTATATCCGACATCTAAAGCATAAGACATTTTGGCACCATTCTGCAGGGCACAATCTGTGAAGCCCCCCGTTGAGGATCCAATGTCAAGGAGTATCTTGCCTTCGATTTCTAAATCAAAAACCTTTAGCGCTTTCTCAAGCTTTAAGCCTCCTCGGCTGACATATGGCATGACCTTCCCCTTTAAAGTGAGAGGAATATCTGCATTAACCTTCTCGCCGGGCTTATCCATCCTGCTTTCATTGCTGAACACCAGGCCGGCCATTACGGCTCTTTTCGCTTTTTCTCTTGTCTCCGCAAGACCTCTTTCAACTAATAAAACGTCTAATCGTTCTTTCTTTGTTTTCATTCTTTAAGCCCTTTTTTGTTTTTTTCTTGCCAGTTTTCCCATTCTCTCAACAGCATCTTCTGCAGTCATTCCGATTTCTTCTAATAGTTGATTTACATTGCCATGTTCAATAAATTTATCAGGTATCCCCATACGGTCGATTTCGGCATGATGGAAGCCATGCTCGTGTGCATATTCAAGAATTGCACTTCCAAATCCACCCTGCAGCACAGCTTCTTCTATAGTAAGAATAGGCATATTGACTGTGAACAATTCATGCAGCATCTTTTCATCAAGCGGCTTAATAAACCTCGCATTGATGACTTTAATGGAGTGTCCCTGCTTCTCCAGGAGCTGAGCTGCCTTCAAAGCCATTGGAATGGTTGTCCCAAAGGTTAAAATCGCTCCGTCATTGCCATCGCGCAGAACTTCCCATGTTCCGATTGGAATAGTCTTAAGTTCTGTGTCCATAGGCACTCCGATGCCATTTCCGCGCGGGAAGCGCATAGCGATAGGGCCATCATTATATTCTATAGCTGTTTTTACCATATGCTGGCCTTCATTTTCATCTTTTGGCATCATCAATACCATATTCGGCAAATGCCTTAAAAACGCAATATCGAATACTCCCTGATGAGTTTCCCCATCTGCACCTACAAGTCCTGCCCGGTCTATACCGATAAATACATTCAAGTTCTGGCGCGCAATATCGTGAACGACCTGATCATAAGCACGCTGCAGGAAAGTAGAATAAATCGCAAGGAACGGCTTCATATTTTGAGTTGCCAGCCCGGCAGCTACCGTTGCTGCGTGCTGTTCAGCAATACCAACATCGTACATTCGATCCGGAAATTCACTTGCAAATCCTTCAAGCTTCGAGCCGACAGGCATTGCAGGAGTGATTGCAACGATTCTTTCATCTTCTCTTGCAAGCTTCCTGACGGTTTCTGAGACAAGCTTGCTCCATGCAGGCGGCGTACTTGCAGGTTTCACAAAGTCGCCTGTCTCCATTTTATATGGGCCTGTACCATGCCATGTGCCAATCCGGTCGCTTTCGGCAGGGTGATAGCCTTTTCCTTTTTTCGTTATAACATGGAGAAGCACTGGGCCTTCAGTTTTCTTTGCATAAGCAAGGTTCTCGAATAAGGCTTCATAGTTATGCCCATCAACAGGGCCCAAATAGGTAAAACCTAATTCTTCGAAGAACATGCCTGACACAAACAGATACTTTAGGCTATCTTTCAGCCTTTCAGCAGTTGAGGCCAATTTCCCCCCGACTGCCGGAACCTTTTTTAATAAATATTCAAGTTCATCTTTTACCCAATTATATTTGCCTGCAGTCCTTAACCTTCCAAGGACATTGTGAAGAGCACCAACATTAGGGGCAATTGACATTTCATTGTCATTTAATATGACAATCATATCTTTTTTTTCATGACCGATATGGTTTAAGGCTTCTAAGGCCATCCCGCCTGTTAAGGCACCATCCCCAATTACCGGAATGACATAATTATTCTCTTTTTTCAAGTCCCTGGCAATAGCCATTCCCATCGCAGCAGATAAAGAAGTGGAACTGTGCCCCGTTTCCCACACGTCATGCTCGCTTTCAATCATTTTTGGGAAACCGCAAAGACCTTTATATTGTCTTAAAGTATCGAATTGGCACGCACGGCCCGTAAGAATTTTATGGACATATGACTGATGCCCGACATCCCAGATGATTTTATCCTTCGGACTGTCAAAACATTTATGCAATGCAACAGTCAGCTCAACAACTCCAAGATTAGGGCCAATATGCCCGCCTGTGCCTGAAAGCTTTTCTATTAGGAAAGTGCGGATATCCTGACTCAAACTTTCCAATTCTTTATTCGAGAGCCCTTTTAAAAAGGAAGGGTCTTTAATTGATAACAGATCCATACTGCGGACCACTCACTTTCGTATCTTATTCGTCCGTTTTTTTTCGTAATGTTAGGCATTGCTGGCATTAGCCTCAACAAACCATAGCCTAATTATTTCAGAGTCTAGCCTGTCTAAAAGATAATATCTTAAGATTACCTTATTACAGGAGATTTTCCAAATGCTTTTCAGATTAAACAGCTTTCAAAATATGCTTTCTTGATGGGTCACTGCCGCTGTCCCAATGCATGCACAGGAAAAAAATGCGCAAACTCCTCCGGCAGCAATTCCTATGATACCAAAATATACACATTGAAGACCATCATTTTATTAAACAGCAAATGCCGCTGATACAAAAGTACAGCGGCAAGACCATCGTTTTTCTAATTCATTTTCGGCACCCTGACTTCCGATTTAGTGATCCCTGTTTGCAATTATATCTGTTATTTCTTCGAGCAGCTCTGTTTGAAGGCCTGTTTCCCTCAGCTTTTCTTTTGCAGATCTGATATGTTCTTCAAGCGCCTCTTTCGCCCCGCTCATTGAAAGAAGTGATGGATATGTACTTTTATCTTTTGATTCATCACTGCCTACAGGCTTCCCGATTATCTCCTCTGTCCCTTCAAGGTCGAGGATATCATCCCTGATCTGAAAAGCCAGTCCCAGGTGATAGGCAAATTTAGATAGAGCCTGAATCGTTTCCTGACTGGCATTTGCCAAAATTGCTCCTGATACAACACTGCATTCCAGCAGTTTGCCCGTTTTGTGCATGTGGATGTACTCAAGATCCTCTAAGCCCAGCTGCTTGCCTTCCCCTTTAATGTCTGCTGCCTGGCCGCCTACCATCCCCTCAGCACCGGAAGCTTTCGACAGTTCCTTGATTAAAGAAAGCTTTGTCTCAGCAGAAGCAAATTCTTCTGGCGTTTCCGCAATTGTTTGGAAGCTGTAAGTAAGCAAGGCATCGCCTGCCAGGATGGCAAATGCTTCTCCAAATACTTTATGGTTAGTCGGTTTGCCTCTTCTTAAGTCATCATTATCCATGCTTGGCAAGTCATCGTGAATGAGCGAATAAGTATGGACCATTTCAATTGCCGCCGCAGTCCATAGCCCTTTCGACGTATCCTCGCCAAAAGCAGCCAATGAAGCAAATAACAGCATTGGCCTTATCCGCTTTCCTCCTGCTTCAAGTGAATAGAGCATCGATTCCTTGATTTCAGAAGGAGCGTTTAATTTATGTACGTAATCCTTTAAATGAATTTCCAGTTTCTGTTTATGCAGTTCAGAGAAAGAACTTAAGGATTGCTGCAAGATTATTCCTCCTCCGGAATGGCGAAGTTCGATTTACGGCCATCCTCCGTCAGTATTTCCGTAAGCTGTGATTCCACGTTTTTAAGCTTATCATGACATAATTTTGAGAGCTCCATGCCTTTTTTATAAATATTTATAGCCTCTTCAAGGGGAACATCTCCCTCTTCAAGCTTTTCTACAATAACTTCAAGTTCTTCCATTGCTTGTTCAAATGTAAGTTGTTTTTCATCCGCCATGCCATTCACTCCTCAATATCCGTTACCTTGCATTCAATGGTTCCATCAGACACCTTCAATTTTATCATATCATCCGCTTTAACTTGGGACACGGTCTTTATTAGGGTTTCCTTTTCTGTATAAGCAAGGCTATAACCCCTATCCATAATTTTGAGCGGACTGAGCGCCTCGAGGGTTGAAATAACTCTCGCAAAGTCTTTTTCTTTTGCAGCCAGGATGTTTGCCATTGTTCTGTTTAACAGTTTATGAAGCCTATCATTGTTTTCTTTCGCCTGATCCTTCAGCTGCCCTGGATGACTCCGAACCAGCCTTTTTTGCAGGGTTTCTGCCTGCTCAAGTTTTAAATCGTGCAGCCTTCTTGAGCCTCTCATTAACTGTTCGGTCACTTTATCCAGCTGTTCCATTTTTTGCTCATATAATTTTTGCGGGTACCTGAAAGCGTATGATTTCTTCACCCTTAGAAGCCTTTCATTTTGCAGTGCAACTTGTTCTTTCATCGCTCTTATCAGCCGTGATTGCCTGTTGAAAAGCCTTTCCATCAAGTCATCGATATGCGGAACAGCCAATTCTGCAGCTCCCGTTGGGGTTGGGGCTCTTAAATCTGCAACAAAATCTGCTATTGTAAAATCCGTTTCATGGCCGACTGCTGAAATTATAGGGATTTCAGACTTGAATATTGCCCTGGCTACGGCTTCTTCATTAAAGGCCCAAAGCTCTTCAATGGAGCCTCCGCCCCGGCCGATGATTAAGACATCTGCATCCCTGGAAACATTAGCTTCCGTTATCGCCTTCACAATCGAGGGAGCTGCCTGGTTCCCCTGAACAAGCGCAGGGTATATAAGTATGTTTGCAATTGGATAGCGCCTTTTGAGCGTTGTCAAAATATCTCTGATTGCAGCTCCAGTAGGGGATGTGATAACCGCAACTGTTTTTGGATAACGCGGAATATCTTTTTTATGCGCAGGTGAAAAGAATCCTTCTTTCTCAAGTTTTTCTTTAAGCTGTTCATAAGCCAGATACATTTCACCAATCCCGTCCGGCTGCATTTCCTGTACGTATATTTGATATTGCCCGCTGGATTCATAAACGGATATGGCTCCGCGAACTAAGATTTTCATGCCATTTTCCGGCCTAAATTTCATTGTCCTCGCATTTCCTGCAAACATTACGGCTAAAATTCGGGCTTTCTCATCCTTTAAAGTGAAGTACATATGGCCGCTGGAATGCTGTTTAAAGTTTGAGATTTCTCCCTTAACCAAAATATTTTGCAGATGAGGGTCGGCATCAAATTTTCTTTTTATGTATTTGGTCAGTGCGTTTACTGTCAGATACTGCTGTTCCTTCATAACAATCTCCTTTATGCTGAAGCTGCATTGCATCTGTTGCAGAGCAATAACTCAAGAAAAGCGCAAACGCCTTGCACACCACCGACACCTTGAGGGGGGAGGCGCTCCTCCTAAAAGCTTGAGCTTTTAGTCGTGCGATGACATAGCTGTCGAAGCTTTCCTTGTGGAGCTAGACAATTATCAAAGTTCAAGATTATTCTTTCTTACCTATTAAAAAAACTGTCCTTCCACTCACCCGCATGCTTATACCTGCATGACAGGTTTTCCTAATTACAGGATAATGGAAATGGACAGATTTTGCATCTATGGCGGCCATTACTTTTAAATTTTGCTTTTGGAAAGCTTTGCTGCCTTTAGCGTATTATGCATTAACATGGCAATTGTCATCGGTCCCACTCCGCCTGGAACAGGAGTTATAAATCCTGCTTTTTGCCTAACTGCATCGAAATCAACATCGCCGCAAAGCTTTCCTTCCCCATCTCGATTCATGCCGACATCTATTACGATTGCGCCATTTTTAACATGGTCTTCAGTGATTAAATTCGCTTTCCCTGCTGCCGCCACCAGTATATCCGCCCTCTTTGTATATTCCTTCAGATCAGCCGTTTTCGAATGGCAGTATGTAACAGTAGCGTCTTCATTAAGGAACAGCTGCCCCGCGGGCTTTCCTACAATGTTGCTTCTCCCAATAACCACTACATGCTTTCCGGAAATGTCTGCACCAATGCTATCCAGCATTTCAATGATCCCTGCGGGAGTACAGGGTATATAAGCATCCTGAGCTGTCATCATCCTGCCAATGTTTATGGGATGAAACCCATCAACATCTTTTTCAGGAGATATGGCCTCGATGATGGCTTTTTCATTAATATGGCTTGGGAGCGGGAGCTGGACAAGGATTCCATGGATATCTTCATTTTCGTTTAACTCAGTGATTCTTATGATAAGCTCTTGCTCGCTGACGTTTTCGGAAAGTTCAATAAGCATAGAATTCATTCCCAGCTTATCGCAGGTTTTCTGCTTGTTTTTTACATATGTTCTGGATGCCTGATTATTTCCCGCTAAAATAACGGCCAGGCCTGGCGTGATCCCTTCCTCCTTCAGCTTCTGCACTTCTGAACCGATATGATCCTGTTTCTTTCTTGCAATTTCTTTTCCATCTATTAATTCTGCAGCCATTTCTATCCCCCTATCAGGAACTCGGAAGCGCCTATGATAAGGACTGCCGGCCCGCTTCCATCCAGAAAGTGTCAGCACATCCAGTGTGAGTCAGAGTTCTAATGTTTTTAAAGCTTTTCTTTTACCTTTGATAAAACACCATTAATAAACTTGCTTGATTGATCATCACCGTAAAGCTTGGCGATTTCAATTGCTTCATCGAGCACCACATTGGCTGGCACTTCCTCCGCTAAATACAGCAGCTCAAAAACAGATAAGCGCAGAAGATTGCGGTCTACAGTAGCAAGCCTCTCCAGTGTCCATTTTTCAAGAAATCCTTTGATTTCGCCATCAATTATTTCTTTATGCTGCAGGACACCTGATACTAGTTTGTTCAGGTACGCATCGCTTTTTTCACCCTCTAAAACATGTTCGATGGCGGTCTCGGGCTCTGTCTGGCTTACATCAATTTGAAATAATGCCTGCAATGCTTTTTCTCTGGCTGTTCTTCTCTTCATCTTTATAAAACCCCTTTATGGCTAACATAGTAATTTTCATTTTTGAGCATTTGCACGTCCAAAAATTGCATAAGAAGATAATAGCATAAGTAAGGAATCTTCGCACTACAACAAGAGCATTATGTTTGGACAGTAACATGAATTTAGGCTGGAAACTTATAAATTTAATTTTCCCTTTAAAAACTCCTTTATAACGTCTTGAGGAGTGAATGATGATGAGAATGAACCATGAGAAAAGCCAAAGACGAGTTTTATGTCTTTGGCTTGATGGTGAGTTACATTTCCTGTTCGTATTCAACCTCGTGCTTTTGGTTTTCAAACATGATTCCTACTACGTGAATGTTGACTTCCTGGGCGTCAAGGGCTGTCATATTCAGGAGGGCCTGACGGATGTTATCCTGAATTTTTTGGGCAACGCTTGGAATGGAGACGCCGAATTTCATCAGACAATATACATCAACTTTGATGCCTTCTTCTGTTAATTCGACTTTTACGCCTTTGCCATGGTTCTTCTTACCGAGCCTTTCAACCACTCCTGTAGCAAAGTTTCCGCGCATTTGCGCTACGCCTTCTACTTCTGAAGCAGCAATGCCGGCAATAACCTCAATAACTTCCGGTGCAATTTCCACCTTGCCAAGGCCAGAATTTTCAGGGCTCATTTCGAGAATATTATTTTCGCTCATTTTAGCACCTCCACAAGTCTTTAAGAATTCATTACATCATGCAATTCAAGAAATTTCGTATTAAACTGCCCTTCCACAAAGTTTTCGTGGCTTAGGAGCTTGAGGTGGAATGGGATTGTTGTATGTACCCCTTCCACTACAAATTCACTTAATGCCCGTTTCATTCGGGAAATGGCTTCTTCTCTAGTATTGCCGTAAGTGATCACTTTTGCAATCATTGAATCGTAGTATGGAGGAATCATATAGCCAGGGTAGGCAGCAGAGTCCACTCTGACACCCAGCCCGCCAGGAGGCAGATACATATTGATCTTTCCTGCTGATGGCATAAAGTTCTTCTCAGGGTTTTCCGCATTAATTCTGCATTCGATCGACCAGCCGCTAAAAGTAACATCACCCTGTGTGAAATTAAGCTTTTCACCTGAAGCAACCTTAATTTGCTCCTTGATTAAATCGACCCCTGTAACCATTTCTGTAACTGGATGCTCCACTTGAATACGCGTGTTCATTTCCATGAAATAGAATTTGCGATTTTGATAATCGTATATAAATTCTATCGTGCCAGCGCCTGTATAATCAACCGCTTTTGCTGCTTTAACAGCTGCATTTCCCATTTCTTCGCGTGTTTCCCCGTCAAGAGCAGGTGAAGGCGTTTCCTCCAGCAGCTTTTGCAGACGCCTTTGAATGGAGCAATCCCTTTCTCCCAGATGAACGGTGTTCCCGTAATTATCTGCAAGAACCTGGATCTCCACATGGCGGAAGTCCTCAATATATTTTTCAATATAAACGCCAGGATTTCCGAAAGCCGTTAGTGCTTCCTGCTGAGTGATCGTAATTCCTTTAATAAGCTCTTGTTCAGTGCGGGCTACACGGATTCCTTTCCCGCCTCCGCCGGCAGTCGCTTTAATAATTACCGGATATTCAATCTTTTCAGCAAGCTGAATAGCATCTTCTGTATCCTTTATGATTCCGTTGGAGCCAGGAACAATCGGTACTCCTGCTTCCTTCATGGTTTCCCTTGCAATATCCTTTGTGCCCATTTTGCTGATGGCTTCTGGAGTCGGGCCGACAAAGATAATATTGCATTCTCTGCACAGTTCAGCAAAGTCCGCATTTTCAGCAAGGAATCCATAACCTGGATGGATCGCGTCACAGCCTGTAAGCTTAGCGACACTAATTATATTGGTGAAATTCAAATAGCTGTCCTTTGACGCTGTTGGGCCAATGCAGTAAGCCTCATCGGCCAGCTGAACATGGAGTGCTTCCCTGTCAGCTTCTGAAAATACAGCTACAGATTCTATCCCCATCTCGCGGGCTGCCCTAATGATGCGCACCGCTATTTCTCCTCTGTTGGCAATCAAGAGTTTTTTGATCATCTGTAACCGCTCCTTATTCAGGCTTTACTAAAAATAGTGGCTGGCCATATTCTACTAACTGGCCATCCTTTACAAGCACTTCTACAATTTCGCCATTAACTTCTGCTTCAATTTCATTAAATAACTTCATTGCTTCTACAATGCAGACAATGGAATCTTTTGTAACCTTGGAGCCGGCTTTTACATAAGCATCGGCATCAGGTGAAGATGATTGATAAAAGGTTCCTACCATCGGTGAGACAATCTTATGTAGATCTTCCGCGGCATCGGCCTGTGGTGCCGGCGCATGTGCTGGCGCTTCAGCTTTTGGCTCTTCCACCTTTACAGCAGCTGGCTGGACTGGCTGCTGAGCAGGAGCTAATGCTTGAACAGCTGCCGGCTGAACTTGCTGAACAACTGCTGCTTCATTGCCCTTTTTCTTCATCTTAATTTTTGAACCTTCATGCTCATATACAAATTCATCAATATTTGACTGATCAACCAATTTAATCAGTTCACGGATTTCTTGTACTTTTAACATTTTGGCACCCCTTGTTTTCTCACTGCATGACAATCCAATTAATCCGTATCCATCCCTTTGATGCAAAGAATTAGAACATACGGCAGGAATGTAATGCATGATTTAATTATGACTAGATACTAATATCATACGATAAGACCTTATAAAACTTCAACATCCTATTATGTACTGGATAATAATTTCTCTATCCATCCTCTGTTCCATTTTAATATTTTTCTAATTTTTTGTGAAATGTTAAGGATTTTACGTGAAATTCAGCCAGATTTCTATAGTAAACAGGACTTTTATATTATGCACTTATATGAAAAAGTTACCAAACATATAATAAAATTATAAAAGGGAGCCCGCAGGAATTATGCTGGCTCCCCCTATATTATCTACTTTTCAACCTGGAACTCAACGGCTACAGCCTCAAGCTGTCCAATTTCGTTCCTTACTTCCTGAATAATATTGTTTGCAGCAGAAGCTGAATGATCTTTTGCCTTAACCGTAATTTGAACCTTCTTTCCATCAGCACGGACAAGTACATCTTCATAATCCATCGCCCTTATTAATGTTTCAAGCATCGCTTCTTTTTGAGCGATTTCATTTAATTCATCAATTTGATCTTTTGCCTTCATTCTTTCTTCAGCCGGAAGATCAGTTTGACCGAGGACCTCTGTAAGATCCTCCTTCATGCGGCTGCGCTCATCGTCAAGCTGAAGGCGCAAAGTCTCAAACATTTCATCACTGGCAGTGTTTGTAATGATTGCCTTGCCATCTTCACTTTCAACTGATTCCATTTCTCCCTCTGCCTTTTCTTCCATTGCAGCAAGGTCACTGCCTTTTTGCTCCGGAGATGTTACATAATATACAGATAAGACAACCACCAAACTCAGCATTGTTAATAGCCAGACCGTTTGTTTCTTTAAAAGCATCTATTATTCCCCCTTAGTTTTTTTTGGCATTACAGATACTCTATGACTTGGAACATCAAGCGCTCTTGTTACTGCCTCTATAATCCACTTTTTCACTTGTATATTTTCAGCCCCTTTTGCCACAACCAGCACTCCCCTTATTTCAGGTTTCTTGGTTTCTATGACAATGGGAACCTCTTTTTCTCCATTTCGGACAATCACAAGCTGTTCCTCCTGTGACTGATCCTCAACCTTCCTTTTGCCGCCTTCCCGATCTGTTTCATCGGTTTTCTGTGTTTGGGTCGTTTTGTTTTTTTCAAGGACTTTCTTCTCTGTGGCATCCACATTAACCACAACAGTGGCATCTTCTACGCCGACGATTGCGTCAAGTGCCTCTTTTATTTGAGCTTCGTATGCCTTTTCATAATTGGCGATTGTGTCATTTCCTCCAGATTTCTGCTGGCCGAATACCGGCACCTCTTCTTCCTGCTTCACTTCTTCCCCATTCTTAAAAACGGATAAATCCTCGGTGGAGCCGTCATCTTGAAACAGCGTATTGCTGATCAGCATGATCGCTGCTCCAAAAAGTAGTACAAGCAGCAAATAATGGAATTTACCGGGTTTCTTATCAGACTGACCATCTTTGGAAATCAGCTTCTTTATCCATGTGAAAGGACCTTTTTCATTATCCATCCTTATCCATATTCCCCCCTTCTACCAGAACTTCGATTGAGTTTGCGTCTACATTCCATTTTTGTGCGAGAAGAGAAGCAATTCCTACTGCATCTTCATGTTCGGGCCCGCTGGATGGAAGAGGTTTCCCGGCATTGATTTCCACTGTTTTAACCACTTCTACAGCTTCAGCTTCTGCATCTTCTGCTTTGAGTTGGATCATGACCTTTTGCAGGTTATCCGGGAAGGCTTGATCACTGCTTTCATCTACTAAAATATCAATGTTAGCAATTTCCAGACCGTACTGTTCCATCAACTCCTCTTCTGCGTCCTGTTTCATGTGGACAGCCATTTGTTCTAAAATATATGCATCACTTGAGGCTTGTATTTCTTTTTTCTTCATTTCTATTAAATTTTCCATATTTTTTTCTCCGGATGCCTCAAAAACCGGCACTGAAACAAGTGCCTCTTCAAAATCACTTGATATAATTCTTAAAATTGGTGTAAGTATAATCGCAATCAGCAGCAGCCCTGTCACCATTTTTGTGTATTTCTGAAGCTTGGAACTGGGGAGGAGCATATCTATGACAGTGGCAAGCAGAACAAATAATATGATGTTCGTTACCCATTCTTTTATGAAATCCACTTCATTCCCTCCCTACCTGACCATCATGGTCAAATTACCGGCTGCTATAATAACCGTAATACTAAGGAAAAACATCAGGGAGACGATGGCCAGAGCGGCAAAAACATAGATGATGCTTTTGCTGATTATATCCAGGCAGGATATGATCGGCCCTCCCCCCAGCGGCTGCAAAATGGCTGCCGCGAATTTATATATAAACGCAATCATCAAAATTTTGATTGCAGGAAAAGCTGCGATAATAAGGAGAATGGCGACTCCTGCTATCCCAACAGTATTTTTCAATAGCACCGAAGCGCTAATTACTGTATCGGTCGCATCTGTAAACATCCTTCCAATGACCGGAATGAAATTTCCAGTAATAAATTTTGCTGTACGAATGGTAATTCCATCTGTAACCGCAGCTGAGGCTCCCTGAACTGATATAACTCCCAAAAAGACTGTCAGAAACATCCCAAGAAGCCCTATGCTCCAATTCCGGAGCAGATTCGCAAGCTGAGTTACCTTATAGTGTTCTGACAATGTGCTGACAATGCTTAACAGGGCTGATAAAAATAAAAGCGGAAGGATGACATACTGGATAAATAATCCGCTGACATTCATCAAAAATAAAATCACCGGGTGGAAAAAAGCAGCGGATACCACACCTCCCGAAGAAGCAATCAGTGCAAGCAGCAGCGGTATTAGAGCCATTATGAATGACACCATGGTTGAAATGGTTTCCTGTGTGTAAGTGATCGCAACATGAAAGCTGTTCAGTGCAATAATTATTAAAACCATGAACACGATTGAGTATGCCGCTTTACTGACAGTGCTTTTTTCAAATGAATTCTGCAGAGACTGGAGGAACATGCTGAATACCGTCAGCAATATCAGGGTTCCCAGCAGCTTTCCATTTACAATGAACTCATGGAACACAAACTTCGTTGCACCGGCAGCCCACTCTTTCAGTGAGAATTCCTTTTCTCCCTTTATAAATTCATATAGACTCCCCTTTTGGCTTTCAGGCAAAAAGCCTCCATACTCAGTTGTGATTTCTTCCCAAAATCCTTTTAATTCATTAAGATCTAACTTCTCCACCTGAGATTCTACTAAATCCTCGGGAGATATCGTTTCCTCTGCTTCGCCGGTCTTAGGTGAGGCTTGTACAATTGGTGCCAGGAAAAAGAATAGAATTAAGCTAAACCATAAAATTTTCTGCATCCTTTGCTTCATTTTTTCACCTCTTTTAAAAGACCCTATCTAATACAGCAATATGTGCTTGTCCACTCCGGCGGCCTTCATATTCAGAAGACCTGAGCAAGCTAGCTCGGAATCATGCGAATGATGGTTTCGATTAATACAGTAAGGATCGGGATTGCCATGGCTAGGATAAGTATCTTCCCGCCCATCTCAATTTTTGCTGCAATGGCCCCCTGTCCTGCATCTTTCGTGATCTGGGCTGCAAATTCAGCAATATAGGCTATTCCGATTATTTTTAAAATGGTTTCAACATATACGATATTCACCTTTGCATTGACGGCAATCTTTTCAATCATATGGATAATGGCATAAATTTGGTCGACGAGAAAAAGAAAGATGGCACAGCCGACAAAAACAATCAGCAAAAAAGCAAAATTGGGTTTTTGCTCCTTTACAATCAGCGCCAGGAAAGTGGCTACAAGCGAAAATCCGACTATCTGCAGAATTTCAATGGCTGAGCCCCCCCTTTTAACCCTGAAACAAAAAAACAGATTTTATTTTTTGGAACAGGTTATCTACAATGGAAGCAACCATGAACAAGATATATATAAATCCGAACAGCGTCACCCATTGTGCGTATTCCTTTTTGCCCACCTGATCAAGAATAGTATGCAAAAAGGCTACAACGATTCCGACACCTGCAATCTTAAATATGATATCTACCTCTAGGCCCATCTTTTCTCCCCCTAAGCTCTGATCAGCGTCCGGCAATTCAAGCTGCCGGCGTGTCCTACATTAGTAAAATAATTAAGAGCAATCCGGATAAAAACCCCAGACTTTTGACCATTCTCTCGTATTTCACTTGTCTGTCATGTGCATCTGCTTCTTCACGTTCCAGGTGGGAAAGGGTCAGCATGATCTGCTTTTGCTGGGATAGACGGTCATGTCTTCCAAGTGTTTCGCCAAATTGCTTCATAATCTCAAATTCCCCCTGTTTAAAAGCTGTCATTTTCCAAGTTTCCTTCAAACTTTCTTCCCAGGCGTCCTTAACGGTCGTCTCGGAATCAGTCAATTTCTTTGCAAAGGATTCAAAGAACCAGGATAGCGGCTTGGAAAGCTGGGCAGAAAGTCTTCTGGCTGCTTCATGAAGAGGCGTATGGCCATACATAATCTCAGCCTCCAGCGACTGCAGGGCCGATTTAAGCTGGCGAAGCTGGCGCGGCCTTTCGGTCAGATGCCTCGAAGCTTCAAACCCTGCCCACGTTGTAGCAATGATGATCAAAACAGCTCCAATAACCTTCATCATTTACATCACGCCCGCTTTATATGGGTATCCTGCAACGTCTGAGTTTCTAATGCACAAAATGCTGCCTGGCCCTTCTTTCCTGCCCAGTTCAATAAAACGCTGAAAAATGCCCATTTCCAGTATGGCTTGTAAAGTGGGGCGCTTCTTAATTTCTTCCAGCGAATTTCCATGTGTGGTCATAATCAGCTTTATTCCGGCATTTACAGCCTCCATTATGGCCTCTGCATCTTCATGCCTGCCAATTTCATCAACAACCAGAACCTCGGGGCTCATGGAACGAATCATCATCATCATGCCTTCAGCTTTTGGACAGGCATCAAGGACATCAATTCTATTCCCAAATGTCATTTGCGGGATCCCGTTCACACATCCTGCTATTTCGGAGCGTTCATCCACAATCCCAACCTTGCTGGCAGGAAAGTCATCATTGGGATCACCAGATGAAATGATTCTTGCAATGTCGCGCAGTAAGGTGGTTTTACCAGTCTGCGGCGGACCAATAATCATGGTATGCAGCCACCCATCATTGTAAATTCGGGGAATCAGATTCTTGGCAATGCCAATTTTCTCCCTGGCAATTCTAATGTTAAAAGAGGAAATATCTCTGATTGCCTTAACCTTTCCTTGTTCAAGAATGACCTTTCCGGCAAGCCCTACCCTATGGCCGCCTTCAATCGTGATATAACCTCTCTTCAGTTCTTCCTCCAGTGTATAAATGGAAAAATGGCTTATTTTATTCAGCAAATGCACGGCATCCTCTGACTCAACTATATAAGGGAGATAATGCGGCACCCCCCTTGCTGTCAGCTCAATGGGTCTGGAAATGCGGACCCTGATTTCCTCCAGATCGTCTAAGATTTGCGGAGGGATTCTCAGTATTTGTTCGGCAATTTTTTTCGGCAAAAAGGCTATAATCGTTTCCATGTCTGCTCCTCCATTCATCATCTGATTTCGGACTAGCTTCTCATTATTTAAAATGTATGCCTGAGGCAAAACAATATGACTTAGATTTGCAAGCTTCTCATTTATTTAGGGACAAGCTTTTCGCCGAGTAAAAAAAATCTTTTCTCCAAAAAATAACCCTAAGAAAGTTGGTAAAGGCGGGTGTCATTATATGAAAGCTAAATGTGTTTACATTATGGTTATTTTTCATCTTTTAGTCCTTGGCTTCTTCCCTGCAGAAGGAATGGCTCATCAGAAAATTGCAAAAGGACCGCAAAATGTCATTCTGATGATTGGAGACGGAATGGGAATTGGCCAGATTGAGATTGCAAGAAAACTGGAATATGGAAAGGATGGTCGGTTGTTTCTGGAATCTCTCCCTCACACGGCATTGGTGCATACCGAATCTGCCAATAATTTTGTTACAGACTCAGCTGCCGGCGGCACTGCACTTGCAATTGGAAAAAAAACAAATAATGAGATGATCGGAGTCACTCCTGATGGTAAGGAGTCAGACAGCATTCTGGATTTATTCAAGAAAAGCGGAAAAAAGGCGGGGATTATCTCTACCAATACAGTTACAGACGCAACACCTGCCGCCTTTACAGCAAGTGTTACAAACAGATGGTCTGGACAGGAGGAAATTGCACGCCAGCAGCTGAATAATGAGGTGGATGTGTTAATGGGAGGCGGGAGAGCCTATTTCAGTCAGGAAAAGCAAGGCGGGAAGGATTTAATTAAGGAGGCCAGGATGAAAGGCTATGAATATGTTAGCAATCGGGAGGAAATGCAGAAAGCAAAAGGGGGAAAACTTCTTGGATTGTTCAATAATGGATATATGAACTTTAAACTGGACCGTCCTTTAAAAAACAGCAAGGAACCAAGCTTAAAAGAAATGACTGAAAAAGCGATCAGTGTTCTCTCAAAAGGTAATCATGGATTTTTCCTTATGGCTGAAGGCGCAAGGATTGACCACGCTTCACACGCAGGCGATATTACAAGCATCTGGAAAGAAACCATTGAATTTGATGAAGCTGTCAAGTATGCGGTTGAATGGGCAAAAAAGGACAAAGAGACACTGGTGTTGGTTGCCGCTGATCACGAAACCATGGGTATATCAGCATCAGAGCCGCTGGATATACAGCAGTTAAAAGAAATCAAGGCGACCCCGCAGTATATGGTCAGCCAATTTGCCAGAGATGAAAATAGGGGCACTTACCGGTCAGAAAGCGTTAAGAATGTCTTAAAAAAGTATGCAAATATTGATTTAACCGAGCAGGAAATTGAAACATTTAATGGCAAGCTGATGAAAACAGACAGCCAGGTTTATCCTCAATATTTAGCTGCATGGGAAATAGGCAGCCTGATTGCAGAAAAATATCATGGGGGAATTTTAACGAATAAAGTAAGATCTCTCAGCTCAACCGGCGGACATACAGGCAATATGATCCCTTTATTTGCTTATGGCATTGGGAGCGAAACTTTTACAGGAGTGATGGAGAATACGGATATCCCTAAGAGAATTGCGCGGCTGTTGAATTACAGCTGGGATTAATAATGTACGCATTTTCTTTCTTTCTCCCGCGTAATTCTAGAAAGATACCTCAATGAAAGCGGGGAATGAAATCCATGTATTATTATCAGCCCTTTGTCCGCAATTCTGTGCAAACAGGAAGCCATTCCAGATCAAAGCCAAATATTTTAAGGGTTTCAGGTGAGGGGAAGCTAGCTGTACAGCCTGACCAGGCTAACATAAAGCTGGGGGTTTTAACAGAAGACCAGGAGCTTCAGAAAGCACAGGAACAGAATGCAGGTGCCATTTCAAGTATCAAAAAGGCTCTTAATGATATTGGAATAACAGAAAAGCAGATTCAAACGTCCGATTTCACCATTTTTCCGCAGTACGATTTTGTGGATGGCAAGCAAATTTTCCGCGGGTACAGGGTTGAGCATATACTAGGCATTACTGTCGATGAGATAGAAAATACGGGACTTGTAGTGGATACAGCAGTGGATAACGGCGCAAACATTGTCAGAGGAATTCATTTTGAAGCTGAAAACCAGTCAGAATTGTACCAGCAGGCATTAATTCTGGCTGTTATGGATGCCTGCAAAAAGGCAGAAACAATCGCCTCTGCACTTAGAGTACATTTGATCAGCACCCCTGTATCCGTTGCGGAAAGAACTTTAGGCATAGAACAGCCTGTATCGTATCAATCCTCCACTTTTGTTAAAAGTGCCGTCAGCACGCCTATCCAGCCTGGTACCATAGACATAGAAAGCCAAATCACAGCAGAGTTCACCTATTATAGCTAAGAAATTTTCGTCTTATAATCATGAGGAAAAAGCTAATACTAATTATGTGTCACATAGTAACTTCCCGGAGAAATGAGGTTTGAGGATGAATGAGAACTTAGGAGAATTTTTAAAAAACCAGAAAAAAGGCGACAGGGCTTATCTCGGCGGAACACGCGATAATAGAAATGCCCCTGCATCTGACCCTGATTATAATAATCGCAATGATACTGACATATCCCCCGGTGCTGAAGGCAGGAAATATAAAGGATAAAAAAAATCCCGAGAAATCGGGATTTTTTTAAAATTATGCACGTGACACGTATGAACCATCAGTTGTATTGATAATCAGCTTATCTCCTTCATTAACAAAGAAAGGAACTTGTACAGTCAGTCCTGTTTCAAGTGTAGCAGGCTTCGTTCCGCCGGAAGCAGTATCCCCTTTAATACCTGGTTCTGTTTCAGTCACTGTAAGCTCAACAGAGTTAGGAAGCTCAATTCCGAGAGACTCTCCCTGGTAAAGCATAATAGCAACTTCCATGTTCTCTTTTAAAAACTTTAATTCATACTCAATTGCTGATGCAGGCAGCTCGATTTGCTCATAAGACTCATTGTCCATGAAAACATGCTGATCTCCATTAGCATAAAGGTATTGCATTTTACGGTTATCGATTTGTGCTTTCCCTACTTTTTCACCTGCGCGAAAGGTTTTTTCCTGAATAGCACCTGTGCGAAGGTTGCGCAATTTGGACCGTACAAATGCCGCTCCTTTTCCCGGTTTAACGTGC
This sequence comes from Bacillus sp. NTK034, assembly GCF_017303275.1. Classification (GTDB taxonomy): domain Bacteria; phylum Bacillota; class Bacilli; order Bacillales; family Cytobacillaceae; genus Cytobacillus. The sequence continues at coordinate 366,021 of NZ_JAFKOJ010000002.1, forward strand.
TGGAAATCCATTACACGCCAAATGCCGTTATCAACTTCAATCGTCAATCCCGTACGAAAATCGTTTACAGAAATCATGAGTTTGTCCTCCTAATGTGTACAATTAAAGAATAATCAATTCTTTAGTAGAGTGAGTAAGCGTTTCATTGTGATCCTTTGTAATGACTGTATCATCCTCAATGCGGACACCGCCGAGGCCCGGTATGTAAATGCCCGGCTCCACCGTTACAACCATTCCAGGTTCAAGTATAACATCAGACTTAAATGACAATGCAGGCCCTTCATGCACTTCAAGCCCGATGCCATGTCCGGTAGAATGACCAAAATATTCGCCATAGCCTTTACCAGAAATATAATCACGAGTTAAGGCATCTGCTTCTTTGCCGCTCATTCCCGGTTTGATGCCTTCCATCCCCCGCTCCTGAGCTTCCTGCACAATTGTATAGATTTCTTTCAGCTTATCTTCAGGTTCTCCAACAGCAACCGTACGAGTAATATCTGAAACATAGCCCTTATAATAAGCGCCGAAGTCCAGTGTGACAAAATCGCCTTTTTCAATAACTTTATCACTGGCGACTCCATGCGGAAGAGCAGAACGGTATCCGGATGCTACGATAATATCAAACGATGATGAAACTGCACCCGCTTTTCTCATAAAGAATTCTAATTCATTGGAAACTTCCAATTCAGTAATTCCTGGCCGAATGACATCAAGAATATGTTTAAAAGCAGCATCTGCAATGTCAGCTGCCACCTTTATTATCTTAATCTCTGAATCGGTCTTTATCAAGCGTAACTTTTCAATTGTGTCAGAAACTGGGACAAGCTCAGAGTTAACAGCTTTTTCATAGGCTTTATAGGATGAGAAAGCCAAATGATTCTCTTCAAAGCCAAGCTTTTTGATCCCAAGCTGTTCAGCCTGTTTGGCAACTTCTTCTGTAATTGCACCAGTATGCTTCACAATTTCATACCCTTCACACTGTTTAGCTGCCTGTTCTGTGTAGCGGAAATCGGTTATGAAGAGTGCTTTATCCGCACTGATTAATACCACGCCGGCTGAACCGGTAAAACCAGTCATATAACGGCGGTTGAAACTGCTGGTAATCAGCATTCCATCTATCCCAGACTCAGTAAAGCGTGTGCGTAATTTTTGTATTTTTTCCATATTATCCTCTCCCCTTTTGAAAATCCATTAATGCATGGAAAGCCAGTTCATACCCTTTAAAGCCCAGACCGACTATTTGGCCCATTGCAGCGGGTGCAATGACAGAAGTATGCCTGAATTCTTCCCTGGCATGAACATTTGAAATATGTACTTCGATCAAAGGAACCTGGATTCCTGCAACAGCATCCCTGATCGCGTAACTATAATGGGTAAATGCGCCAGGATTGAAAATAATACCCTGTGTGCCATCTTCATTGGCGAGGTGAAGCTTGTCAATGAGTTCCCCTTCATGATTTGACTGAAAACAGGTCACTTCTGTCTCATGTGAAGCACCCAATGCTTTCATATTCTGCTCCAGCTGATCAAGCGTTTCTTTTCCATAAACACCTGGTTCCCTTTTGCCGAGCAGGTTTAAATTTGGCCCATTTAACAGGAGTATTTTCCCCATGTTCAACCCCCTCTTACATAGTTGCTGACAGGCCTCTCTTTCTATTCTTGTCTACTCTCTGACAGCATCGAAAAAGAATGCCCATTAAGAACATTCTATCATAAAGCAAAATTTCATACAGTTCTGATGTATAGCGCTTTTCGCAAAATTCATCATTACTGCATAAAGATTTAACATTCGCCATTATGCTTTATCCATCAAGTTAAATCCGGATCTGTCCGGGCCTTTTTTTCATCTTCATTCTTGCCTCGGATTTCATGAGCTTCATATGATATGGAATACCCTACGAATACGCCAAATAATATATAAAAACAGATCGATGTGATAATTGTATTCCGCCCTAGATCCCAAAACGGGCTGATTCCAGGGAATATTGGGTTGAGTATAAAAAATACCAGTAAAAAAAGGGCAACTCCATAGCCAGCTCCCACGAAAATACTTTGAAATTTCCGCAGCGCTGCATAATAAATTAAGGCCGCCACAATTGAAATTGCGCCAATAAGGAAAATTGAGATCAGAGTTCCCAGCCAGCCCTCTTTCCAGGCCCCAATCGTCCAGGGTTCGAGAATGACATTAGGGCGAATTTCGGTAAAATTAAACACGTAAGCCAGATAGGCCAGGCCGCTCCAAAGAATGCCTCCAACCAGTCCGGTAATGACCACCATTGCCATAAAAGACATCGGCCTCTCCCTTTGATCCTGTTCCAAGCGCTCCTTTTCTTCTGCCACTTTGCGCCACCTCCTTTTCCTATTATGTCCACTCACATTTATTCCATTGCATCAGATTTAAAATAAATGCAGATTCGAATAACCCTCCGGCAAAGATCATTCATATTTTTTATATAATTTCCTGTTGTAGAGAGGTTTTATGAGATTTTAGGTCGAATAAAATAATTAATGATACAGTCCTTTGATTTTTGCTTATTTGAGGCAATGTGTGTTCCGGGACTGGTGTTCATAGCATAAATTTAAGTATAGGCAGCATGCGGGATACTCTTTGGTAAGTACGCAGCTATTCCTGATACTTTTTAAAAGTTAATATTCTGCTGTTTAAATTGTAAAGAAATAGGAAAAGAAAAATATGAAGACAACTTTCATTAATTATTTCGATAAACTTTAGCTTATATAGTTTAAAAGCTTATAAAATTGCTCATCATGCTTTTAGGGAGGTGGCTTTCTTGAAAAAACCATTTACATTTTATATTGTCTCCGGGCTCATTATGCTAGCTGTCATCGGAGTTGCCGTCAGCCTGATCTCTAATCCTGCCGGTTTTTTGCAGAGAATAGCTGTCATTGTCATCATTGGTGCTGTAGTATACTTTCTTTTTCAGCGCTTTAACAGATCTAATCCCTCAAAGCGGGAGCAGCGAGCTTTTATAAAGGCAGCCAAAAAATCCAAAAGGCGCTTTAACAATAATAAAGAAATGGGCTCAGCCAATGGAAGGAAGGCTTCTGTAGGTTCCCTTACTTCGATTAAAAAGTCTAAGAAAAAATCTTCTCCACACTTGACAGTCATAGAAGGCAAAAAAGGCAAAAAGAAAAATCGAGCCTCCCTTTAATTCGGGCTCGATTTTTTATTTTTGTAAGCTAAGTTCTGAATTCTGGGGGAGACTTCCGGATCAAGCTCCTTGTTTTTCCGCTTAATAGCTCCATGATGAAAAAAAGTCCTCCGCGCATTGCCTGCCGTGCTCCAGAAGGTCTCTTTTCTTCTGCTCGGTTATATTAAATTCCGCAGTCAGTACGCCATCCGTTGGAATGAAAATAATATTTTGTGCATGTTTTCTCGAAATGTACCTTGCATCATGCGCGTCCTTCATCGTTTCAAAAAGCGCCGCATACATTTGTATGGCGTTGTCGATTTTATTCGGCGGCCGTTCGCTCAGATTATGGCTTAACTTTATCCCGAGCACTGGCCTTGTCTTTTTCACATTTTCCTTATCAAATAGCCACATGGGAAAATTGCTTAGTACCCCTCCATCAACGATAACATTTGTGCTGCTGTAGCCATTCAGCTTGACCGGCTCAAAAAAATACGGGAGGCTGCAGCTCATCCTGATAGCTTTTGCTACAGGAAATGAAGCTGGATCAATGCCATAATGCACAAGATCATCAGGCAGTACAACCAGCCTTCCGTTTGTAAGGTCTGACGCTATGACCCTCAGCGATTGCGGCGGCAAATCTGAAAATGTTCTAATCCCCCTGTCAGCCAGCTTCTGAGCCATCCAGCTTTCCAGCTCCGACCCTTTATATAATCCCAGACGCCAATACAGATTAAGCCATTTTCCGACTGCAAAGGGTATGAATGTTTTTCTTTCATCAAGAAGCTTTTTGACTTCAAATTCATCGACGAGCTGATATATTTCCTCACTTGTATAATTGGCGGCAATTAAAGCAGCCACAATGGATCCTGCACTTGTTCCAGCAACCCGTTTGAATCGAAATCCCCTTTTATGGACTGCTTCATATGCGCCGATTAAGGCAAATCCTTTGATGCCTCCTCCAGAAAAAACACCATCTATATACATGAAAGCCACTCCTGTCGATGTACTTGCTCATAGAGGAACACTTACTTATACATCTTTAATCAGGAGTTTTTTAAAATAGTACGGCTGACAAGCAGAATTTCATAATTAGGTAAAATATTGCACTTCTGCTTCTGGAAAATAAGAGTGAATATAATCCCTAATTGTATTTTCCAGATCATTTGCTTCATCAGTCGGATACACATATTTACCTATTCCATATCTTCCCCACTTATATTTGCGTTTTTCTTCATCCATTTCCAGCTTTGTTTTCGGGTAGCGTTTTTCAATTACCTTTTTGGCCGGCTTTGTAAATCTGTGCTGGATTAACTCGAAAGTTAATCCTTCCAGATTAATGCCTTCGAGTGATTTGCTTAACCTTTGAAAAAGTTCATGGTACCCTTCGCGCCAATCATCATGCATGTAAATAGGCGCCACGATAAAGCCAAGCGGGTAGCCGGCATTGGCTACTTTACGGGCAGCTTCAAGCCGATCGTCGAATGAGGAGGTGCCAGGCTCAAAGTTTTTTATTACAAACCGCGAATTAACACTAAAACGAAATCGGGTTTTCCCATTATGTTTAGCATCAAGCAAATGATCGACATGATGATACTTGGTGACAAACCGGAGCTGGCCATACTCCGTCTGGCCAATAAATTCAATTGTTTTTTTCAGGGAATGGGTCAAATGATCAATCCCTACGATATCGGAAGTACATGCAGCTTCAAATCGCGTAAGCTCCGGCTTTCTCTCTTCCATATATTTAGAGGCCTGCTCAAAGATTTCTTCAAGGTTTACATAAGTGCGAATATATGGCTTGCTTCCAAGTGTAGTTTGCAGATAGCAATAATGACAGTGGCCCATGCAGCCTGTAGCAAGGGGAATGGCGTATTCTGCCGAAGGTTTGGATGTATCAAATTTCAGAGTCCGTCTGATGCCTACCACCAAAGTGGATTTCGCATTGCGGTATTTCTGCAATTCGTTATCACCCGGAATATTTCTCACCTGGTTGTGTGATGTTGTTTCCCTAATTTCCAAATTCATTTTTTCAAATTTTTCCTTCAGCTCTCTTCCCAGGGGATATTCAAGAGCTTGAGGTTCTATATAAACCAGCTGAGGGATAAATGGCTTCATTAGGCATACCTCACTTTATCAATTTGTCCAGCCAGCAAAAAAATCACCGCTGAACCCTATGAGTGTAGTATGATCCAAATGATCCAACAGCAAAAAAAGAAGATGGAAAAATTATTTCCATCTTCTTTGGTCTTTTAAATTATTTTTATAAACCGCATTTCAGCTGTGCATTACAGTTAGTGCAAGTATTGCAGCCGCCGATTTCTTTGACTTTTCCTTTACGGCATACAGGGCATGTATTGCCGACCTCCGAACCGATTGTTACGTCGGTTGAACGCAGGTCGCTGATTGTATCAACCAGCACTACATGCTGCTTTGATTTTTCTTTTTTGACTGTATCTGTACCGTCAAAGCTGTTCTCTTCAGCCTTCAGCGTCAATACTTGAGAATCGCGTGATCCGTCTACATAGACTGTGCCGCCCTTTGCGCCGCCGCGGTATAAGCGCTCATACACCTTCTCAACCTGTTCAACACTATAGCCCTTCGGTGCGTTTACTGTTTTACTGATCGAGCTGTCGATCCAGCGCTGAATCACACATTGAACATCTGCGTGTGCTTCCGGAGCAAGATCCATCGCCGCCACAAACCATTCAGGCAGATTATTAGGATCTGCATCCGGATTGCGGTCCAAATATTCCTGAACAATATCTGCCTTCACTTCAATGAACTTGCCTAAGCGTCCGCTTCTAAAGTAGGAGAAGGAAAAATACGGTTCAAGACCTGTAGATACTCCAACCATGGTACCTGTGGATCCGGTAGGAGCAACAGTCAGCAGATGTGAATTACGGATTCCGCTTTCTAAGATGGATCCACGGATATCCTCTGGCATTTTCTGCATAAAGCCTGTTTCTGTAAAAGCTTTGCGAAGACGATTCGTTTCCTCAGGATTGTCACCTGTTAAAAATGGGAAGCTTCCTTTTTCCTTCGCAAGCTCAACAGACGCTTTGTAAGCTGTTGCTGCGATGGTTTCGAAAACTTTATCAATCAGCACATTGCCTTCTTCAGAACCATATTCTGTTTCGCAATAGATCAGCAAATCATGAAGCCCCATAACGCCAAGACCAACACGCCGCTCGCCTAATGCCTGCTTTTTATTTTCTTCAAGGAAGTATGGTGTAGCATCTATTACGTTGTCCTGCATACGTACTCCTACTTCAACAGTACGCTTCAGCTTTTCAAAGTTAACGGTCTTATTTTCCTTATCTGCCATTTCTGCAAGGTTCACTGCTGCAAGGTTGCAGACAGAATATGGCGCGAGAGGCTGTTCGCCGCATGGGTTTGTTGCTACAACCCTTTGTCCGTAAGCCTGTGCATTGGTCATGTCGTTGGCATTATCAATAAAGAAAATACCTGGCTCTGCTGAGTATGTTGCACAGATATTAATCAGATTCCAAAGTTCTTTAGCTTTGATTTTGCGGTGAACACGGACTTTATAGCCAAGGTTTCCCCATTCTCTGACGTCACCGACTTTATGCCATTCTTCGTTGTAGGTTTTCATGGTGTCAGCATCATATGATTCAACATCTGGGAAGCGAAGCTCATATTCCGCATCATTTTCAACTGCATCCATAAATTCTTTTGTCAGGCAGACTGAAATATTTGCCCCAGTAAGGAATTCAGAATTATGAACACTGTAAGTACCGCCAGTTTCCAGTTTTTCTTCAGCATCCTTTATGATTTTATCACTGAATCCGCCGTAGCCGGGAATGCTCTTGTAATTAATAATACCCTGGTACATGGCCATTTCCTGTTCGGTAAATGGAGTGAATTTTAATTTTTCTTTAGCATATTTTTTTATTGTTTCATCATTAGTAGTTTCAAGAAGGAATCGTAAAATTCTTGGGTTCTGCATTTTCGAAATGATGAATTCGATAATGTCCGGATGCCAGTCCGCCAGCATAATCATCTGAGCGCCCCTGCGGGAACCTCCCTGCTCCACAAGGTGTGTAAGCTTCGCAATATCATCAAGCCAGGATACGGAACCAGATGACTTGCCGTTTACTCCTTTAGCCAAAGTGTTGCGCGGTCTTAGAGTTGAGCCATTTGTCCCAACTCCTCCTCCTCGGCTCATGATTTCCATTACCTGCTTGCGGTGTTCGGAAATTCCTTCACGGGAGTCCTGTACGAATGGCATTACGTAGCAGTTGAAATACGTAACATCTGTGTCGGCACCCGCTCCATACAATACGCGGCCAGCCGGAATGAAATTCAAGTTTTTCAATTCCTGATAGAATTTTTCAAACCATTCTTTTTTCTTTTCTTCGGTTTTCTCAACAGATGCCAGACCTGTTGCGTTACGCTTGGCGATTTGCTCATAGAAGATTTCAAGGGGCTTCTCGATTACATCAAGAGGCTTTGTAATAATGCCTGTTCTAGATTCTTCCGGATCATCCAGCACTCCTCTGTAATCTTCCTCTACTAAAACTTTGGCTGTCTTGTTTTCCCAATCGATATCCTGGATAAAGCCCAGGCCCCGTGCAGGAAATTTAGGATCCTCTTTGATGGTGAGAACAACGAAGTCACCATTTGTGAGTGTTACTTTTTCGGTGTCTTTGAAAGTGTAGCGGTCAAGCATAACTAAGCGGGAAACACCTTTGTGGGTCATTTTCATATCTGGGGTTACAGGATGAACCTGAGGAAAAAGACGGATGTCCTTGTTTAAACGATCAATGTTCAATTTCATTTTTTGTCCTAGAGCAACAGACATTGTTACAACTCCTTCTAAATTCAATTATCAATTAATGTGTAAACCATATGGGCAGATAGAGTATATCTATCTGTTTTAAAAGAGTACCCTAAAGTTACCATACCTCAAACCTCAAAATCAATATATAGTGTCCTAAATATTTTCGACACCACTACATATTGTGTCAGGTTCAGCTAAATGTGATTTTGTCAAACTTAAAATATACTAAAATTTAAAGAAAAACAGAGTTAATAGCCGATTTCCGACAATTAACGATAAATTTTAACATATTTTGAAGCTTGCACTTTTACAGGGCAGCAATTGGAAAATTATTCATTAAAAAAAGAGAAAAAGCGACTTTGCCGCTTTTATCTCTTATAGTTCCAGTCATCACTTTCATATCGCTCTTTTGCGATTTTTTGTACATATGCCATTTCTTCATCTGTAAGCTTATAAGGTTCAAGTTCAATATTCAAGCCTTCTTCAAATCCCTTTTTGAAAGCTGTTTTTGCTTGATCCAGGGTGATTTTTTCAGTTGTCAGCTCATTAATGGCAACAGCTTTATTTTTAAAAGCTCTTTGCATTCTTTCTTTGACTCTGTCATTCGGATACTTGAACAGGCTGAACAGCTTGTCTTCATCCAAATCAAGTAGGATGGAACCATGCTGAAGGATTACCCCTTTTTGCCTTGTTTGTGCACTTCCCGCCACTTTACGGCCTTCTACTACAAGTTCATACCAGCTGGGGGCATCAAAACAAACAGCAGATCTTGGATTTTTCAGAGAGTCCCTTTCTTCAGCTGTCTTTGGGACTGCGAAATAAGCTTCCATCCCAAGTCCGTGAAAACCTTTTAAGATCCCTTCAGAAATGACTCTGTACGCTTCTGTAACTGTATTCGGCATTTCGGGGTGGGCTTCAGGAACGATCACACTGTAAGTGAGTTCATGTTCATGAAGCACACCTCTTCCACCTGTAGGCCTGCGGACAAATCCCAATCCATGCTGCTTAACAGCTTCCATATCTATTTCTTTTTCAACCTTTTGGAAATAACCGATTGAAAGAGTGGCCGGATTCCATCCGTAAAAACGGATTACTGGTGGCATTTTGCCCTCACTGTTCCAGTCAAGCAATGCCTCATCCAAAGCCATATTAAAAGAAGGTGACCCCTCTCCTGAATCGATAAATCGCCAAACTTCTTTAGTCATATGTAGCCCTCATTTTCAGATTCTTTAACTAGTCACATGCGGTTAATAGTCTACCAAAGTTCCAGAGAAATTTAAAGCAAGTTGAATTTCCATAACAAATTTAACAGATTTCCTTTACTCCTATTAGGAAAGGCTTATATAATATTAGTTGGCTTACCTATGTGTGAAAGGAGAAAGACATATTGGAAACACTTTATTTCATTCTTATCATTTTGGGTGCAATCATTACCTATTCCGTGATAACCTGGTTTTATCAGCGCCGAATTGTTAAAACGCTTACGGAAGACCAGTTCAGAGAAGGCTACAGAAAAGCCCAATTAATCGATGTACGTGAACCAAATGAATTTGAAAACGGCCATATTTTAGGTGCCCGCAATATACCGCTTTCACAAATGAAAATGCGCATGAAAGAATTGCGTCCGGACAAGCCAGTCTACTTATATTGCCAAAGCGGCATGAGAAGTGCGAGAGCTGCCCAGTTTTTGCATCGTAAAGGCTACAAAGACCTTTCACACCTGCAGGGCGGATTTAAAAAATGGACAGGAAAAGTGAAAGCGAAAAAATAATAGCAATATTTGAAAAGACCCCGTTATCTTAACGGGGTCTCTTGATTGGGGACCCCTCAGCTAAGTTCAATCATAATCCACTCCTCACCACCGCTGTTGTTTTTTCTTTTAGCCCGATACTCTTTCCCTTGTTTTCGGATCTTTTCCCCGGAATCGGTGCATTATTCCCGAATTCCCCTATTCCTTCCCAGAGTTCACAATTAGTCTACAAGCCAAAAAAAAAAGAGTGCCCTCTAAAGGACACCCTTTTCCGTTTATTGCTTTTGATAGCGAAGAACCGGCTTTCTTGCAGCCATTGTTTCATCCAGACGGCCAATTACAGTTGTGTGAGGGGCTTCCTGAACAATCTCAGGGTTTTCCTCAGCTTCTTTAGCTATTTGAATCATGGCGTCGACAAAAGCGTCGAGCGTTTCTTTTGATTCTGTTTCTGTCGGCTCAATCATAATGCACTCTTCCACGTTAAGCGGGAAGTAGATGGTTGGCGGATGGTAGCCAAAGTCAAGAAGTCGCTTGGCAATATCCAAAGTACGTACGCCAAGCTTCTTCTGGCGCTTTCCGCTTAAAACAAATTCATGCTTGCAATGTCTGTCAAATGGCAGGTCAAAGAATGGCTCAAGCCTTCTCATCATATAGTTTGCATTTAGCACCGCATTTTCCGTAACAGCCTTCAGTCCATCCGGCCCCATTGTACGGATATAAGTATAAGCCCGGACATTGATTCCGAAGTTTCCGTAATATGGCTTTACACGTCCGATTGATTGCGGGCGGTCATAATCAAATTCATATTGGTCACCATTCTTAACCAATACAGGCTTCGGAAGGAAAGGAATCAGATCCGCTTTTACGCCGACTGGGCCTGATCCCGGTCCTCCGCCGCCATGCGGTCCTGTAAAGGTTTTATGAAGATTAAGGTGAACAACGTCAAATCCCATATCTCCAGGGCGTGCTTTTGAAAGTACTGCATTCAGGTTAGCTCCATCATAGTATAGCTTCCCGCCGGCGCCGTGAACAATCTCAGCCATTTCAAGAATGTTTTCTTCAAACAAGCCTAAAGTATTCGGGTTAGTCAGCATAAGGGCAGCAGTATCCTCGCCAACCACTCTTCTTAAGTCCTCTAAATCCACTAATCCATTTTCATCCGATTTAACAGTTACTGTTTCAAAGCCTGCGACTGTCGCGGATGCAGGATTTGTTCCGTGTGCAGAGTCAGGAACCACTACTTTAGTACGCTTTGTATCGCCATTCGCTTCATGATAAGCACGGATCATCATTAATCCAGTCCATTCTCCATGTGCTCCTGCAGCTGGCTGAAGCGTCACTTCATCCATTCCCGTAATTTCAATCAGATGCTCCTGCAGATCATACATCAGTTCCAGGGCACCTTGAACAGAGCTTTCATCCTGCAGCGGGTGCAAGTGGGCAAAACCATTAAAACGCGCTACATTCTCATTGATTTTAGGGTTGTATTTCATTGTGCAGGACCCCAGTGGATAAAACCCTGAATCAACGCCATGATTGCGTTTAGAAAGTGCAGTATAATGACGCATGATATCAAGTTCGGACACTTCCGGCAGCTCTGGCTCTTCCTCTCGCAGGTAGCCTTCAGGAAGAAGCTCGACCAGGTCAATTTCCGGAATATCCATTTCAGGCAAGCTGTAGCCGATACGGCCTTCTGTGCTTAATTCAAAGATGAGTGGCTGATCTTCCTTATGCATGGTAATCCCCCATTTCTTTAACGAATGCATCGATTTCTTCCTTCGTTCTCAATTCCGTTACAGCAACAAGCATATGATTTTTAAGGCCAGCATAATCTCTGCCCAAATCGTAGCCTCCAATAATATCCTTTTCAAGAAGCTTTTGATTTACTTCTTTAACAGGCTTATTCAGCTTGATGACAAATTCATTAAATGAAGGGCCTTCAAATGGAACTTCAAAGCCTGCAGCCTTGAATTGCTGTTTTGCATAATGGGCTTTTTGCATGTTGGCAGCGGCCATATCCCTTACGCCCTTCTTGCCAAGAGCAGTCATCGCTACAGATGCCGCTAGTGCGTTTAGAGCCTGATTGGAACAAATATTGGAAGTTGCCTTATCGCGGCGGATATGCTGTTCACGTGCCTGAAGAGTAAGCACGAAGCCTCGGCGTCCCTGATCGTCTACCGTTTGTCCGACAAGACGTCCCGGCACTTTTCTCATTAGCTTGGATGTTACGGCAAAATATCCGCAATGCGGGCCTCCGAAAGCTGTAGGAATTCCGAAAACCTGGGCATCTCCTGCTACAATGTCTGCCCCGAATTTACCCGGAGGTGTCAGTGTGCCAAGAGCAAGCGGGTTGCTTGAAACAACAAACATGGATTTATGGGCATGAATAATTTCCTCAAGCTCTTTTAAAGGCTCGACTCTGCCAAAAAAGTTAGGATATTGTACAATGACAGCTGCTATGTCATCGCCAATCATTCCATTTAAAGCTTCCAGATCTGTGATCCCGTCTTTATGAGGGATTTCAATCACTTCAATATACTGGCCCTTTGCGTATGTCTTAACTACTTCTTTAGATTCAGGATGAACTGCGCTTGAGATAAGTATCTTTTTGCGGCGTGTGCTGCCTGCGCTTAGCATGGCTGCTTCGGCAAGCGCTGTTCCGCCATCATACATGGATGAGTTGGCAACATCCATTCCTGTTAACTCACAGATCATTGTCTGGAATTCAAAGATTGCCTGGAGCTCACCCTGGGAAATCTCTGGCTGATAAGGAGTATAGGCAGTATAAAACTCTGAACGGGATAAAACATGATCAACAATGATTGGCATGTAATGATCATAAACACCCGCACCAAGGAAAGATGTATTTGTGCGAAGATCAGCATTTTTCTGAGCCATTTTAGTAAGCTCTTTCAGTAAGGCTGTCTCTGATTTAGCCGGCTTGATTTTATATTCGCCCTTAAATCTTACACTTTCGGGAATATCACTGAATAGTTCTTCCACAGAACTGACGCCGATTTTTTCAAGCATTGCTTTCTGGTCAGACTCTGTCATCGGTAAATAGCGATGTTTCATCATTTTCTCCCCCCGGTTAGTTCTTTTCTCTTTTATAAAAAGGTGTTGCTGCAATCTTAGCCTTCAGTCGTTTGCCGCGAATTTCCACTTCTAATTCAGTTTCCGGCTCCGCATGCTCTTTCTTGATAAGAACAAGGCCAATGTTCTTTTTTAATGTCGGAGATTGGGTGCCTGTTGTCACTTCCCCGATCAGTTCTTCCCCTTTATATACTGGATAGCCATGGCGCGGAATGCCGCGGTCAATCATTTCAATTCCAGCCAGCTTGCGCGGAACCCCATTTTCTTTTTGATTCTTAAGCACTTCTTTGCCGATAAATTCAGCTTCTTTATTGACTTTTACAGCAAAGCCGATTCCTGCCTCAAGCGGTGTGATATCAGGTGAGAGTTCCTGGCCATAGAGTGCCAGATTAGCTTCAAAGCGAAGGGTATCCCTTGCACCAAGGCCGCATGGGAGCACGCCTTCTTCTTTGCCTGCTTCAAGGATTTCATTCCATAATGCGGCTGCATCTTTGGCATCACAGTAAACTTCAAATCCGTCTTCTCCTGTATATCCTGTTCTGGAGACCAGCGCTTTCTTGCCATTCAGATCGACATCCTGCTGGAATTTGAAAAATCCGATATCTGCCAGGTTCGTGCCAGCAAGCTTTTGGAGCACTTTTTCTGCAAGCGGCCCCTGAATCGCCAGCTGTGCCATATCTTCAGAAAGGTTTTTCAATTCCACATTCCCTTCAGCATGGTCCTGAAGCCAGTTGAAGTCCTTTTCAATATTGGAGGCATTTACAACCAGCAAATAGTGGTCATCCTCTATTTTATAGACAAGTAAATCATCAACAGTTCCGCCATTCTCATAACACATGGCTGTATATTGAGCACCTGAGTTCTTTAATTTGGAAATATCGTTCGTCATCATTTTTTGAAGGTATTTAAGGCTGTCCGTCCCCTTCACTTCGATTTCACCCATATGGGATACATCAAAAAGGCCGGCTTTTGTACGGACTGCTTCATGTTCTTCTTTAATGCTTGAAAATTGAACAGGAAGGTCCCAGCCTCCGAAGTCGATGGTTTTTGCTCCGTAATCTTTGTACACCTCGAATAAAGGCGTGCGTTTTAACTGTGACATTTACTCGTCCCCCTTATATCTTTTGAAGTTAGTTGTAGGAACATAAAAAAGGACAGAGTATCCCCTCAATTATGAGAAGATCTCTGTCCTTGCACCTGAAAGTTTACCGAAACCGGCTTTCCCCTTGGGTGGCTTATTAAAAAGCACTCTCCAGAGCTGCGTCAAACAAGAGTTCTTTTGCCTGAGAGATTCACAGATTATGCTTGCTCCTTCGGCGCTACAAATGTAGTCTCTCCCCTTGTTGTCATTCGCATTTATAAAATTTTCCAAGTTGGTCATACTTATACCAAACAGAAAAAATAAAGAATCCATTATTTCGGTTAACTAAATGTAATGTGTTAACTTTCTAAACTTTCAAAGCTATTAACATCGTACCACCTTAACAAGGTTTGGGCAATATCTTTATATAGATAAAAGGAGCTGTTTTTATGACAGTGCAAATTGGCTTTGATTCTGCCTGGCAGGATGAATTCTTAAAAAGAATTGATGACGACGGCCCATGGGGAAACTGGGAGCTATATAAACTGGCTGTAGAGGTTGAAAACCACACGACTATTCCTGATTTTGAAGGCCTTCAGGCTCCAAAGCATCTGCCGAACCTTACTCCACTCCCCCATCAGCTGGAGGTAGCCAAGCAGGTTGTAGAAAGCATGAACGGCAAAGCGATCCTTGCTGATGAGGTCGGTCTCGGCAAAACGATTGAAGCTGGTCTGATATTAAAGGAATATATGATCAGGGGACTCGTAAAAAAAGTCCTTATACTCGTTCCTGCTTCCCTCGTTTCACAGTGGGCCATGGAGCTCAACAGCAAATTTTTCATTCCGGCTGTGGCACAGCGAAAAAGCTATGTATGGGAACAATGCGATGTAGTGGTATCATCCATTGATACAGCCAAACGCAATCCCCATCGGGACATCATTTACAGCCTGGATTATGATCTGATCATTATAGACGAAGCTCACAAGCTTAAAAATAATAAAACCAAAAACTATGAGTTTGTACAAAACCTTAAAAAGAAGTTTTGCCTTCTTTTAACTGCTACACCCATTCAGAATCGCATCAGTGAGATATTTAACCTTGTGTCTTTGCTCAAACCTGGCCATCTGGGCAATGAATCAGCCTTTTATGAGAATTACAAAAAAGACTCGCGTTCTTTAAATGATGATGCACATCTAAAAGAACTCGTAAACAAAGTCATGATCCGCAACCGCAGGGCAGATACAGGAATTGAATGGACCAAAAGACATGTGGAAACAATACCGATTGAATTTTCAGAGGCTGAGCGCGAGCTTTATAGCGCTGTAACAGAGATGCGGGGGGAAGGTGACTGGATCAGTTCGAGCCAATTTTCAGTGATGACCCTGCAAAGAGAGGCGTGCAGCAGCAGGGAAGCTGTCTATTTTACTCTTCAGAATATGCTAAAAAGACAGGATCAGCCCTCAATAGCTTTTCAGGAACAAATACAGTACCTTGTTAAAAAAGTTGAAGCTGTCCAGCAAAATTCCAAAGCTCAAAAAGCGCTGGAATTAATACAGACTATAAATGACAAGGTCATAATCTTTACTGAATACAGAGCAACACAAATGTATCTTCAGTGGTTTTTAAAACAATATGGTATTACATCTGTGCCCTTCAGGGGTGGATTTAAAAGGGGCAAAAAGGACTGGATGAGGGAGCTTTTCCAAAAGAATGCTCAAGTCCTGATTGCAACAGAAGCAGGAGGAGAAGGGATAAACCTGCAGTTCTGCAATCATATCATTAATTTCGATCTACCATGGAATCCAATGCGTCTTGAACAAAGGATAGGACGTATCCATCGTCTTGGCCAGGAAAAGGATGTCATGATTTATAATTTTGCCACGAAAGATACAGTCGAAGAACATGTAATGAAGCTTTTATACGAGAAAATACATCTTTTTGAAAAAGTCATAGGTGATCTGGATGATATTTTAACAAAACTAGAATTTGGAAGTATTGACGATCACCTTGTTGATATTTTCGGAAGATCAGCTTCAGAAGGTGAAATGCGAATCAAAATGGAGAATCTGACGAGCATGATTCAATTTGCTGAGGATATGAAAGAAGGTGGACTGAATGCAGCAACAGGAAATTCATAAATTCCTTGAAAGGTATTTTCACGCAAATGGATGCGAAATAATTGCTAAAGGTCCGGGGTATATAACCGTACAACTGACGATTGATTTGGATAAGGAATTAATGAATCGCCCCTTTTATTGGCATTATCTCGAAAAAACAGGCGGAGTTCCTAACCCCATGCAGCTTACACTTATTACCAACCAGCAGCTCGCCCCTGCGCATATTAAAGGGGAAGTCGTTCATTTTGGCTCTCCCAGACTTCACCAGATCTTTGATTCAGCCCGTAACCTGGCAGGCTATATACGATTATATGAAAACCACCGGCAGGCACCAGGAATGCAGGTTCCATTAAGGCCATGGCTGGGAATGAACGTCCGCGTATCTTATCAATGCGACCGAAAAAGAGATGTCTTTAAATCCATCGGCCTCCAATTAATAAATGGGCAAATGGTCGAAAGCTTTCATGACAGGTTGCTTGGCATGAGCCTTACACCAAAGATTCCCGACTACTCTTTCACTCTGTCTCCGCTCATTATGCCGGGGAGCGGTGTATTCAGGGTAGCTAATTTCATAAAGTCCGAAATTGAGCAAGAAGAACATGTATGGGCTGATGAAGCCCGTAAGCGCTGGCAAAAAGATCTCAACCTTCTTGAACATTTTTATGAAGATGCAGAAGAAAAGGGAGAAAGCTATGAAAACGAGAAAGCAGCCCTTCAAGAGCAATATGAGCCAAAGATTAATATCTCTATAATAAATGGAGGCCTCTTTTATCTGACAGACAGCGCAGTATGATATCACACAAAAAACCGGCAGACATTGCCGGTTTTTTGCATGAAGTCTATTTATGCTTTTTTCTTCTCATGCCCAAATAGAAAAGATATGATAACATGCCAAACCACCTGAATAAAAACGGCTCCTTCATGTCCTTTTTCTGTGTTCTATGCCGTTTTCTTTCATCTTTGGGCTGATCTATATATTTTACTACTGTCTGTGTTAGATACTTTACATAATCGTTGGATTTCATTTATCATACCTGCCTTTTTCTTCACATTGCAATTACAGCTTGCTATTTATCATTTACAAGTATGTCCAACGATTTTTCAACCTAAACCATCTATTATTTCTTGAATTATTTCTGCTTTATCTTTATTAGTGGTATCAATGACCACATGGGCGGTTTCTTTATAAAGCGGCATCCTTTTTTCATAAAGTTCCTGTATCAGCTTTTTTTTATCGCCTTTCAGCAGCGGTCTGGAATGATCATTTTCAATCCGTTTAAATATTTCATCCGGCGATGCATAAAGGAAGAAAACGATTCCTTTTTCATTCAGCATTTTTCTGTTTTCAGGCTTCACCACAATTCCCCCGCCAGTAGTAACAATTCCCGCTCTATTATCAAATTCATTTAATATAAGCGTTTCAAGATTTCTGAAGTATCCTTCTCCATGCTCTTCAAAAATATCATTAATATTTTTCTTCTCCCGCTTAACTATTTCTTCATCTGTATCGATTACTTCCTGATTTAAGCAGGATGCAAGCTCTTTTCCAATTGTTGTTTTGCCGGCACCCATGAATCCGATTAAGTAAATTGGCTTCATCTTTATCCCCACTCAGTTTTTTTCAATCCATTTTATCATTTTTTGCAGATCTTTGTCATAATAAGCATATCCGGAAATTTCCTTATCAGAGCCAATTTTGGTTTTGAGGGTAATTTGAATTATGCTTGTTGCCACTGGTGAGATTTCATATGAAACAGATCCATTTCTAAACGAAAAAATTCCTGACTTATCCTGGTCTATATTTTCGCTAAGCATTTTTTCAGTTTTTTTTAAGGAACACAATAAGTAATACTCCTGCATCATGACGGTTTCAGCCTTATTCACTATCCTTTTCTCAGAAATAAACTGATCTAATTGAATCGTAAGTAGAAAGAGTGCAGCCAGAATGATTGTTAAAGTAAGAGGGTAAGAAAATCCCTCCTGATTATGGTACATCAATATCCTCCATATTCCTCAGGTAATAAAGACAGGCCGAATGCTCCTGATCAAAACTATCCGATACATTTATTACAATTCCGCCATTAATGGAACTGAATGTTATTCTATCAAGTTTCTGCAGGACAATTTCATGGCCTTTCATATCCACTCGTCTCCTCAAATTGGAACCATATTTTTCATAAATCACGCTTTTCCCGTCTATCGTTAATACAATGGAAACAGGTGAAATATCTGCAGAATCAGCAAGTCTGATCTCTTTTTTGAGCTGATTGATAAATACATGCCATTCAAGTCTTTGTGTCCTTGCTTCCATTTTCCAGTCCTGAAAGAGGAAATTAAAGCTGACCGGCAAAAAGGTAACGATCATTAAGAATATTGAAAATGCAAACAGCATTTCAAGCATGGTAAATCCATTATTATTGAAGTACTTCACACTTTTCTTTCGGTCTATCACGTATATTTTCATATTTTATACAAACCTCCCTCAATCCTGGGTTTTCTTTAGGGAATATTTCATAGACGGTTTGATTTTTTTTTATAATCTTCCCCTCAGGAAAACTCCCTTCCCAGGCTGCCTGCTGAAGACTCTCATAAAGCAGCTGTGTGCTGTCGTAATCCTGTTTTACCTCTTCAGAATGTTCAATAGCTTTAATGACAAGAGGAAACATTATGCCCGCTGCAAGCAGCATTCCTGATAAAGACAGCAAGAGCTCTGCCAAAAAGAAGCCTTCATTCCTTCTCCACATAAAATCTCCCTCTTCCGATTAAAAAGGTAATTTTGTATTGTTCATTGTCTGCTTTGACATAGAAGGTACCGAATTTATTTGTAATACCGCCTGGTCCATATAGAAAAAACAATGGCATGGTACCCTCCTTAATCTCAATGATTCCCGGATATTCTCTGCTGATGATAGGATCAGCAACAAGCTTTACCTGAGCAAAATACCGGTTCTCCTCGGGAACAATTTGAATAGCTACATCTGTCTGATGTGTTATGGCATAGTTTTGGGCATAAAGCAGGTCAGACTTAAATTGGGAAAAGAACAACATCTTTTCAAGATAGAGGAATTGCGGTTTTAGAAGGACAGCTGTAATCGTGGCAATAATAAGGAAAATACTGAAAATGAATAGAGTCTCTATAAATGTAAAGCCTTCTTTGTTTTTTATCATGATCCTGCAGATTCAACCTTCCCCTCTGCAGAAATCTTAATGGCATCTCCATTTGGACAAGAAGTGGTTTCAGCATTGAGGTATTCAGCATCCACTAAATCCTGTATATCCGAAGGAAGCTCTTTATGGTCAATTTCATATGCCTGAACCTGGGCCTGCACCATTTTAACAAACGCATCGCATCCCTTGCTGTTTATTTTAGAATTGTGTTTCGTTACATTCGGAATGGTGATGATCAAAAGCACCGAAATCACCAATAAAACAATCATCATTTCAATGAGCGTGAACCCTTTGTCATTGTTCTTTACTATGCGCCATTTCATTAAAATCCCTCCAATAGATGAAACATAGGCAGCAGAACCGCCAAATACATTGAGACAATTAAAAACCCAATAAATATATATAAAATAGGCTGAATCATTTTTAGGAGTTTTTCTGTCTTTTCCTCCAATTTTTTTAGGCAGTGACTGCTGAAAAAAGATAATTCCTGGTCCAGCCTGCCATTTTTTTGACCATGTATTATAATATTGGCCAATTCCCTTTCAAAAAAAGGATATCTCATTAGTATATCCTCAAGCCTATTCCCCTCACGGAGTTTGATTTTCACGGCTTCACCGAGGGCACTGTAAAAAGGCTGCTTATCATTTTTCTCAAAAAGACTAAACGCCTCATGTATGGATAGGCCGCCATTTAAAAGGTGACTGAGCTGTACAGCAAAGAAATGAGTGTAGTAAAGGCGAAGAAAATGGCCTCCTGCAGGAATTTTTACCATGACTTTCTTTTGCTGGATAGGGGAAAGTTTTCTGAATCTAAAAAAATAGTATATAAGCAAAGTGACTAAAACGACGAGTACAATCAGAATGAACAATGGGAGAAGGTCCCCAATCAAATATACGGCTTTTGTGAAGAAATTTGGCTGAAGGTGCATGGAAACGAATAAGGAAGAGAAACGGGGCAGCAGGACTTTATCAACGAAAACAAATAGGAATGCGGTAATGAACATCAGGAAAATAGGATAGGCCATCAGTTTTTGCAATTTTTCAATGTCCTTTCCTTTTCTCAGCACCATTTCGCTTCCTTCAAGAAATGCGGAAGCAAGGCCGCCATGCTGTTCAGCAAAATAAACATAGCCAATCAGATTTTTATTAAAGTTCATGTCTGCAAGGATTTGATAAAAAGGAAAGCCTTCTTTCAACTGAGAGAGGCACTGGCTGATTTCATGTTTTCTTTTTGGCGGCAGCTGATGCATCAGTGATTCCAGTGCCTCAGATAAAGGGTACCCTCTGGACAGCAGTTCACCTGTATTTTTCAGAAACAAACCCTGTTCTTGAATGGTCCATTTATGTTTCTGCATTGTCGTGCACCCACCTGCTGTACTCAGTTTCCTTTATGTATCCAAGAACAATCCCTTTAGTTATTACCTCTTTAAGAGTGCGATACTTAACAAGGCTGATTTCTCCTCTTGCCTTCTTTATGGAGGCATTAAGCGCTTTTCCTGCAAGAAGTTCAAAAACACTTGCCCTTTTCCATCTGCCGTATCCATAGCAGAATGGAGAACATTCCCCTTCACAATATGGGCAATTCAATTCGACAAGACGCTGAGCCGTGACAGCCACTAGGGTCTGCTCAATTTCCATCATATTCACCCCAAACTCAGCTAAACGATATACAGCCCCCTGAGCATCCCGAGTATGCATCGTGCTTAACACAAGGTGTCTTGTATAGTTAATAGGCACATTACTTTATTTCATTAAAGGTTTTCACCTCGTGTCTAATACTTCTGCCTTTCAGCCATTCCTCGAATTTTCTTTTCCTGTGATCTGTTGTAGTGAAGAAATAAAGTATGGGTGTCTGCTGGTGTTCCTTCCTCACCATCGGCAGTATATCAGCATAGGAATTAATTTTCTTTCTGTTTTCTGCCATATCCCTTGCATTGTCTACTTCAATCAAATGAACATACCCATTGCGAGTAAACATAGCATCCGCTCTTACTTTCGCTGTATTGCTGAACTTCATATTGCTGTTAATGATTGCATCTAAACCGGAGTAAGGTTTCAGCTGCGCTTCTAGGGTGTACTCGTTCTGCCAGTCTGCAGGACAATTAAAGTGAAGATACACTTCATTCCGAAGTAGAGTGTGAGCAATCAAAGTGGGTTTCTGTGAATCCTTATCAGATCCAATGAAGCTGCGCCCGTCTTTATTAAGGTAGATCACCTTTTCCCGCTCGAAAAACGTTTCGTTGATATAAGGTTTTAAATGCCTGTTTATTGTTTGGGCCATGTTCCGATACTTCAAGTCATGGATTCTTTGTAGGTGTTTGATTTTCACCATTCCCAGCCGGTCTATCGTTGTGAGTAGACTTTCCACCCTCTGCTGTGTTGAGGATAACATCACTTCTTCCCTCCATCATCTTAAACATCATTTTATCGTCAATATAAGGCACCTGTACGGTTCTTTTCTTCTCGATAAGGTAAATAGCCCTGCCAGGAATAGAAGGTAAATCTTCGGCTCCTGTTTCGTCTAAGAGCACCCTGCTTGCAACTTGTGAAGCACATATAAAAGATAAACGGGCCACAATGTTCATCTTTACTTGCATAGGTACAGCTTCTTTTGTCGGGTATTGGGTAGCATAAATTAATCTATATCCAAGTCCTCCCCCTATCCTGGCAATTTCACTTAATGCCCCCTGACAAAATTCTGCGTACTTCCTTGCTTCTTTCGTTTTGACAATAGAAGGCGATAACTCCGCTCCTTCATCGACAATAATGAATGTGCGCTTTTTGATGGGCGTGTCAATAATATTCGAATAACCTTTATCACGAAACATCAGCTCCCTTTGTTTTAATTCTTCGGTGATCTTGAATAATACCTCTGCCGATTCTCTAACATCACAAGCAACCTCTTTCACCTGTGGCAAAACTTTGTATTTGTAAAATTCTAACCCTGCTTTAAGGTCCAGGATATAAAACTCAACATGTTCCGGATTGTTTAGAATAAGCGTGTTCATGACTTCTTTCATAAAAACGGTTTTCCCGAATCGTGTTACTCCCCCATTTAACAGATGACAGTACTTTTCGAAATCATGATAGAGGATTCCTTGATGATTCTGTCCTATAGGTACTTCCCATGTGCCAGGGCGTAACAAATCAGATGTGTAATTCCATTTTTCGGGTAGTTTATGATGATATACGTGAATCTTTAACAGACCATCAAACTCATAATCAACTTCTTTATTTAATCCATCTTTTAAAGCTGGCAAAAGACTCTCAAATGCTTCTGATGGTACACCTAAAGGGAGATTGTATAGATAGGTGGTATAAGTATTATTGTCGTGTTTTCGCTTTAATTTGGGGTATTGTAGGCTGTCTTCTTTCTTTACTCCAACTTTACGGTTAATGAATATCTGCTGTATTTTCCTTTCATCTTTCATGGGTCGTTTTGGAATCATGGCAGCACCGGCAACAGCTAAAGGAAGGGCAAGCCATTCAATCATTTGATTCGCCCATCATAGTTGAACAGTAATCACAGTAATCTGATTGACTAGTGAAATAATTATCCTCAAATTCTTTTCCGCAATTATCGCAGGTCTTCACATAATCCCCTCCAATATTTTCTGATGGATACAGAAGAAAATAGATATGTGATAACTTATCAGGCGCAACTAAAACGAACAAAAATAACCAAGACAGACAATAAATAAAAACTCACTTTGAACTGTACAAAGAAAAGTTACAGTTCCAGACTGTTCATCATTCTGTTCTTAGAAAAACGTCTTGCTCAATACTTTCAACAGCCAGAGGATAGCCCCGTACTTGCTTACCTCCATGAATAAACGGATCATTTCCCCATTAATAGGGAACCCTGACACCTCCAAAGCGTGCAGCAGGACAAGAATAGCTCCAGATGCTCCAACAAATGCTATACCAAACGTAAAGGGGTCCACGATGTTCACTCCTTTCTTCGTTGTGTAGTTCATTGTATGTTGATAGCCCAAATAATTGCCTGTACCTGTCACAAAATTTTGGTAAAGGATAAATTAATTATTTGACGAAACACTAATAGAGGTGTTTATAATGCTAAAAAGCCGAATAGGAGAGCTTTTGAGGGTTTCTAAATACAGGAGAGAGTTTATAATAAAAGAACTGGATATAAGCAAAAACACCCTATCTAATTGGGTGTCAGGCAAGACTTATCCGACTATAGATAAAGCGTTTTTGCTGGCTGAACTGTTAGAAGTAAAGGTTGAGGAGTTATATGAAAGAAAGTAAAAAAATGTGCCTATACTGCGCCAAGTGGCATCCTGAAAAAGAATTGTGGGTGCTATTAGGGGAGCATTACTGCAGCAAGTGTTATCCGGAAGTGTATGACAATGTGAAGAATCTGCCATGGAATAGGGGAAAGCCCTGTGCAGAATGGATATAGCACAGGGCTTCTTTTTATTTTTTTTCTAATTTTTCAATTTTACGGGCCAACGGAATCAAAGCACTCCATACATACATCTGATTAACTTCTCGGAAAGGATTTTTTCCGTCAGTAATGCCTAATCTCATGGCTTCTGCCTGGATTTCTTTTTCCTTATCGTTTAACGCTCGTTCTGACACACCTTTCACTCTCCCTTGTTCCAATTTTCCTCTTTCCGCAATACAACGATTTAAAAACTCCTGCATACGGCCTTTTAAAAGGTTTGTCGGGCAGTTTTTACCGCTCCAATGCTTATGAGGAACTACTTTATGAGGTGGAATGTTAAACTGCAACATTATTTGACCAATCACAGCAGCTGCGTTTTCTAGTGCCTTCTCGAAATTACCGTCAGAGTTTACGCAAATTTCCACCCCGATTGATTTACGGTTCCCATCCCCGTAAGTACCATCGCCCGCATGAATCCCGCACTCGTCAAAAGGAAGAGATTGAATAGCCTGTACATCATCAACTTGGATGTGCCAGGAAGCTTGCCGACTATTACCATTCGATTGAAGGTTAGCGTGCGCTTGCGCATTAGCCCCTTCACCGGTGTTTGCAGTCTCGTGAATGGTGATGTATTCAGGAGACATTTTAAAGGTTGTAAGCTTTCCTTTAACGTTGTATTTAGGCCGCTTATCAAGTGGAATGATTTGCTGTTTAATTATCACTTTTTATCCCCCTCATGCTTATCTTTCAATTGAGAGAAAGCCTGTGACAAGAATTTAGGTACCGTTACATCTAGTCTGCCTAGATTTTCAATTAAGCTAATGCCTTCTGTAGCAATTAAAAACATGATCATGGCATTTCTCATGAAATGATTATCACTGCCTGTTACCTGGTCCACAACATTTGCCGCAATAATCATGACAAACATTCCGCCTTTTTTAGCTAATCCTTTATAGGCGTTCTTAGATGATACTCGCTTATCATAAAAGGCTGCTAGAACTCCTGTAATAAAGTCACAGGCCATTAAAATAACAAAAGCAAGTAGAAGCTTATCTAATCCCCCAAATAAATAAGCGACACTTGAAATAGTGCCGCCTGTGATTACTGTATATAAAGTGTCAGTGTTATGTCTCATTTTTATCTCCCCCAAAATAAAAAGAGAGCTTTATCAGCCCTCTTGATTCTTCTTAGCGTATTTATCCTCTTTATGAGGTAACAGAACACCCATAATTAACCCAATGAAAATTAAAAGAGCAATTAAGCCCCACATCCAAAATGGTTTATCAGGGATAATTGTAAAGATTACACCGCCTATGATGATTAAATACACGGCTATCCAGTGATACCATGCCAATTTTATCACTCCACATTCTTTAGTTGTTGCATAGCTTGGCGAGCAATGTCATTTCTCAACTTGTTCAGTTGATCTACCGCACGTTTCTTTTCGTCACCTGTTAATTCTTTTGTGTTTTCAACCGTACGGATTTCTTTGTTAATGTCACTTACTTGCTTAGTTACATCATTAACATAGTCATAAACAGGTTCTTTTTTGTACTCGCTGCCGTTTGTTTTAGCAGATCCACGCTCTTTAGACAATTTGTCTTTCATCTTATACAATTGGTCAATGGATTTACCGGTAGATGACTGATTAACTAAGAACGCTTTTGTTAAAGGTGCTTGGTCAATGCTCTTAGTAGGCTTTTCTGGCTTATCATTGTCATCGGCAAACCAATCAATTACACTATCAAGTCCACTTGTAGCATAGGTTCCCAACCCACCTGTAAAGCCTTGAATCGAATTGTCAATTACCCGTGGTGATCCAAAATTTCTGAAAGCCCCTTGTCCGCCTGTTACCTTATCCACTTGTTTCCCTACAATCTTAGCTGTTTCAGACGTATTAATGTCGTACTGGTCAGGAAATTCCATGTTTTGCTCTCGTTGAGGAATAATCGGGCCTTGTCGGAAGAATGAATAGTTTGCCATACCCTCAACGATTGGTGCAATACCCGTTAGCATTGTTGGGATTGCAGCTTGTGAAAAACCATCTTTCAGCCAACCTTTAAAGGCTTCTGGGTCGTTTTTCTGTGCAAAGTCCATGGCTCTTTCAACTGTGTTAGAGAAGGCAAATGCTAAATCAAACGGTTTCGGAATTCGGGCAATCTGATCTGTACCAGGTATAGGAACAAGCCAAAATGTGTCCTTTAACCATTGTGGCGCATCATCAATAATTTCCCTTTGCTTATCGTTAGAGTATGTTTCCTGGGCTAATCTTGCGCCTATGGTTGGGATAGTAACTGCCGCCATAGCTTTTCCAGAAACTTTAACCGGATTCTCTTTAAATGCCCGCCAAAGTTTACTCTTACCTTGGATATTGGCATTAAGGAAAGCGACTACTTTGTTTGCTTCTCTAACACTAATACCCGCTCGCCCAAAGTCCATAATATCTCTAGCTCGATATGCAGCTTCTTCTGGTGAAGCTCCTGACCGTTTAGCTGCTCTGAATTCGCCTACTTTCGTAGCCGATTCACTCACATCAGCAATAGTCCTTAACATATTAATAGGGGTATTAGGTCTAAGGTTCTTTATTAAAGAAGTATACGTTTTAGGGTTTAATACATCAATATAGTTTGTGTTGACTTCTTTAATTGCCTTTTTCAGCGTATCACGGTGTAATTCTCTATCCATTGAGATAATGTTACCGTAACCGCCATTCTCTTTTACCCACTCTTTATAAAGGTCTCCTGATGTTTTAAACTCCTTATTCCCTATTTTTATGGTTCTACCTTTCCAAATAGACTGCCATAAACCTACAGGAAAATCGACAATTGGATTGAATCCAGAATTAGAAACAACAAATGCCTGTGGTACGTCACGCAAAGGGTTACGCAAGCTGAACTCTGGTGTTAAGGTTGCACCGGCACGAAGCAAGGAAGCTGGCTTTTGAAGTATCTTAATAAGTGTATTCGTACTCTCTTTGTCTAAATTCATTAAAGTTTTATACACTTCCGGAGGAACTTCATACTTTTCTTTCTTGCCATTATTAAGCACAGATATAACATTCAACCGGCTTGTGTCCTCGTTATCTGCTATCTTCCGAATAAAATTGCCCTCTACATCTTTTTCAGCTAATTTTGCAACTTGTGAAGATACTTTGTTCTTATCAATGGCATTAACTGCTTTAAAGATGTTTTTAACCATGCTTTCAATCGGATCAATAACATCACGGCTGGAACCCTCTAATTTCTTAATAGGGTTTGCTGCGTTTGCCATCGCCTTATTCATGCCGCTTGAAAACTCAATTTTGTCATCATCAAATGAACGGAATAGAGACATGTAATTAGGCCATTTCTGCTTCATGGTCGCTACTTGTTCTTGGCTTAGAATCGGTTTTTCACCAGAAGAAATCATATCCAGGACATTGTTATTTACTCCTAGTAATTTCTTTCTCATAGCTTCCATTGATTCTGAACCTAATTTACTAATCACATCTTCAATTTCCGCATTCGTGAATCCGGAATTAATCCCTTTCGAGTTTACATCACGGGCATGAACCGCTAAAGCATAGTCACGAAGGTCATTAAGTTTAATTTTATTCGTCTGCAGGTCCTTTAGAATTGGCTGAATCTGTTCTTGAACAATCATATGTGCCTTTTCTGGGCTTCCTCTAAATAGCCGGGCTTGCTTGTATAAACTATTCTCTGCGCTTCCTACTTTTCCTGCTATTTGCTTTTCAAGAGTTTCCAGAGGTGCCATATCATCCACAAATTGAGTGCGCAGGCCTTTAAGTATGCTGTCTTTCTTCTGTGGAGTATCATTGATTCTTGCACGGAATGTGTTGGCATTGCCCTGTGATTGCCGCTGTGTATCTAATAATTCATCACTTACACGGGCTAATTCTGGTTCTCTAACGCTTGCACGAGTTTCAATCGGTTCAAAGTCTCTGCCTGAACGTAAAGAAGGAGGTTCAACTGTACGAGTTGCCGCCACTTCATTAAATCTCGGAGTGATGCTTTCAGTTTGTCGTGAGGTTTGGCGAGTATTAGAGATTAAATCATCAAATAACTGATCGGACTGTCCTCTCGTGCTAGGTGTAGTAGATGGATTAAATCTATCCATAACACCTTCACTAGGTCTACCGCTGTAAGTAGGCACATCACCTTTAGCAAACCTTGATAGGGCGTTCCCCGCTGCTTTACCCGCTCCATAAAGGGCAGGATCCGCAACTGCACCTAAACCGATACCCAACCCAATATGTTTAAGGTTATCTTTAAAGTTAGTATCCTGTGGATTTAAGCCTTCTCTTACATAAACTTCTCCAGCACCTAACATACCGCCTGTAATGGCCCCTTCTCTTGCTAACTGACCGACTTTCCTTGCACCTGTTGAACCGGCTTTAACGCCTAATCCCGCACCTCTGACAGCCTTATATGCACCGGCACCAGGGATTAAGTAACCTAAAGCATCATAACCGAAGTCAGCAACCTTCCCGCCTGTGCTTCTGCCTTCATTCGTAAACTGTGAAGCCTGATTGCCATGGGTCTTTTTGTAAGCCTGATCTAGGATTCCTAATGTTCCGGTATTAGCAACACGGGTTAATCCTCGTGTGGTTTCCTTAGTTACAGCAGAACGCTCTGTTTTAAGAGCATCATTCACGTTTCCTTTAATGGCTTCCTTGATACTTACATCATCAAAAGGGTTAATTGCCTGACCAAACCGCTTTAAAGGGGTTAAAAAGTCATTCAAAAGGGAGGGAGAATTTTTTTTTTGCTCTTTCGCCTTCACTTTCGGAGGTTCAACAGTTTTCGGATCCTGATATTTTTTTAGATGGTCTTCGATTGTAGGCTTGCGATTAGCTTCTTTTTGCTGTGAACTTGAAAACTGTTTAAACTCTCGCTCTGAACGAAATTGTCCATTAGAAACAGCTGCATACATAGCATCTATATAATCATTCAAGTTATATCCCTGTTCTTTAACTGCTGCTTTCAATCGTGGATCGTTTCGGATGTTTTCAGCATTCCTACTTGCCCCATCTCTCCGAAGCACAGAGTTGTTTTCCGGTTGCATCCAATAATCTAGTGCATCCTCATATGTTCTCTTTTGAGCCGCTTTTTCAGCCTCTTTACGTGCTTTCTCCGCTTCTTTAACACGTGCGTTATACTCTTGTTTAGCGAAGTCTGCTTGTACCTTCTTACGCCCAATTTCATAGGCAGAAGAAAGGCTCGCATTATACGAGCCTTTTCCATGTCTATTTTCGAAATAAGGTTTATATTTATCAGGGTTAAAACTTGATGGCATGTCTCCACCGCCTTATTTTTATACATCAATAATAATTTTTCTTATCCCAGTGCAATAAAGCTTTCTCAGGCGTACCATATCTATCTTTAATATACTGGGCAGTCATAATAATTTGATTTACAGGGTCATCATAGCTCATGCCCATTTTCTTTTCGTAATCAGACCTAGTTTTCTTTAAGAACTGACCATATCCCCAAGCAGTGCTTTTTCCGTTCTTCACACCAGGATTCCATGTGGACTCCCTGCCGATTAGTTCAGTTAAAGCTACTACCCAATTAGAAGGTATTTTACCTGTCTGTAGGGCTTGCGCTAGGTGCTTCTTATACGACTGATAACCAGGTGCCTTTAGTGCTTCATTCTTCGTTTTCCATGTGTTCTTATAGGAACTGCCGCCTTCTTTTGGTGCAGATGCTTTACTGGCTGACATTCCTTTGATCACTTTAATCGGATCCACATAATTCCCTTTCTTATCAACAATCTTCAAGTCAAGGTGTGGTCCGTCTGATTGACCGCTGCTGCCGATTAATCCAAGAGATTGACCGACACCAACCTTATCCCCTACTTTTAATTTCGGTGCGTTTTTCATGTGGATATATCTATATTGATTGCCGTCTGCGCCACGAATAACTACACCATGACCGGCAGTTTTATTGTTTACAAAGACTTGCTCAACGGTACCCGCTGATAACGAAGGGATATTCTTTCCATCGGCTTCACCAGGTTTCAAGCCAGCGAAGTCTACCCCTCTATGAGTTTCGTTTCCTCGATTTTCACCGAAAGGACTAGACACTCTAAAGTTATTTAAATAGTAGTCCGCCACCCCCTTTCCGCCTACGGAAGAAAATCCATTGCACTGTAGTAATCTAGTTCAGCTTCATATTGGCCTTTTTGGAGATTGCCGTTGTACTCCATTTCATGTAATCTCCAACCCATTTCCTCACCTAATTCAGCAATTCTCTGCTGTAATTGAGCCTTCTCAGAAGCCGACATGTTATTGAATTGATACTCTCTCCATGCTCTGTCTGCTTTTTGTGATGATTCCCACTCAGCATCACCACGAGCATCACGGCCCTTCTGATATTCGAATTGGTCTTTGTTCCACTGACGGTTATACTTCTGTTCAGATTCCCATTCAGCATCACGACGGGCATCACGCTGTTTCTGGTAACCGAATTCATCGTTATAACGGTTATCTAAGACAGAATCACGGTAACGACCGTAACCCACATCTTCTGCACGGTTATAGGCATCGTACATAGCTCTAGCTCGTTCTGCTTCAATAGCATTAAGCATTGCCTGTTCTTCTGCAGGATTGTTAAGGTCTGCAATTCTCCGGTCAAGATCATCGATTGTCTGCTGTTCCTGTAGGTTCAGCTGATTCAGAGAGCTGACACGCTGATTGTTCATTGCAGCATTAGCAGATACGTTTTCACCTGTTGCTGTAAGACCCGCATTAGCCATGACTTCACGTAATCTCTGTACATTCTGCTGATTGACAGCATCAGTCTGATTCCTCATTTGCTGATACTGTGGAGCCACTTGTGCTTTCTGCTGATTTATTTGACCAACCGCTTTATCCCGCTGCGCTTGCAACTGTTGCATTTGGGATTCCTTCTGCTTATTGAACATGTCATTCAAATACTGCTGTTGCTTATTGAACATGTCTGTAACTTGCTGATTCATATCCGGTGTAGGATTCGTGTTAATGTTCCACTTTGCTACACGGGAGTTGTAATCATCCATCTGCGCTTTAGAAACGCCTGTGTTGTTTTTTAGGGCGCTCCCTATGTTGTTGATGTACTTCATGTCTATTTGCTTTGTATAGTCCGAATTTGGGTTGGTGTGACGATAAAAACGTTCTTCTTCTTTACTTGTAAACTGTGGCACTGCCGCCATATTTTCACCCCTTTAAAAGAGATTTATATAAATTTCACACTTTTGGTTATTACATCTACGTAAAAACCTTTACAGTTCGCAAATTCCAGGGCGAAAGCACCGAATTGAAATGATATTACATCAAATGAACCCCGGTTTCTTTCCCCTAACACTTGGTAGGTTTCAATATCCTGTTCTACAGACGTTTCGATTACAGAGCCTTTTCGTTCGCCTGTATCCAAAATGACATGACCGGTTTCTTTATCAAAATACAATTTTCTGCCGATGCGATTCACCCTAGCCACCTCTATTCATAGGCGATCCAATTGGCTACATAATTAGTTAAAGGTAAATTCGAAATCTGTATATTAAAACCATCACTGGTTGTAGTAAACACACCGTTATAAAAAGTCGTTGGGTCCACTTTAAAAACTGATTCAGAGGTTATACTGTTTTTTGGACCCATTGCGATAAATTCACCACCGGAATAAACAAGGACATAGGAAGGTTTAAACGACAATCCATTAACAGTAAATTTGTCATTGTTATTGACCGTTACACTACCGCTTGCAAATCTTTTCCCGGTGTTGACGTTGGCTACTTTCCCAACTAAAGAGGTTAATGATTCGGTGCCGCTAGAGACTTGGCCTTTATTAGTCAGATTAGTCGCAAGAGTGTTTTTGCTGTTTTGGATATGCGTTTTTAACTGTGCGAAAGTTTCCCCGCTTGTAGCCGGTGAGCCAATAACGCCCGCAATATCCGTTTTACCGTTATTGGCATATTGAAAAAGGTTCGTAAGAATCTGTTGGACATTATCACCTGTTAATCCAGAAACACTCGCGCTGATGTTAGTAGCATTCTTTGCATCAGTCGATAGTTTCAATGGTGTAATGGATCCATCCGGGACTTGACCCAACATTGTGAAATCAATTTGTTCTTTAAGCCACTCTAGGGTGCCTTGCAAGTCTGCAGGGTTAGAGGAAAATTGCGACACTCCAATTTCCTGTGATGCAGTGGATGCCTTCAATTCATCTATCAATTTATTTAGATAGACCCTTACTTCCTCTGGTGACGAATCGAAATACGCCTTTAGTTCGCCAGCTGTTAGCTGCTGATTTGGTTTATCGGCTAAATCTGATACTTTCTTTGAAAAAGCTGTCAATTTTTCAAAACCCATATTCTCACCTCTATTTCACGTAAGATTGATATTTATATTTAACCCCGCATGACAGAATTCCCAGAGCTTCATCAGGCTTTTCATTCTTTAATATCAATTGGAAGTGAGTAACCTTCTTAGCCTTGATTTTCACTGCAGATTCTTGCGGGAATATGCTTGTTAAGAAAGAGAAATTATTGAAATCTAAGTCTCTGAAATCCATTAGATCCATACGGTTAGATTTAACAAGGCCGCTTTCTTTTTTATTTGTTACATAATAAAGATCTGTCGAAGTTCTTGTTGCAGGCTTCAAAGCATAGTACACTTTTTCAACTAACTTCCTTTGTTCGTCTGCCCCGAATGTGAAGTGCTTTGATTTCCAATAGGCGCTGATTGGTTTTCCGTCATCGTGATAAGCATTTATTTCCGTGTCTTGATAGAAGCGCTGTATCAATCCATCTTTAGTGCCGAAATACAAATAGCCATCCATTTCAAAGAAACAGGTGGCGGGGATATTGTTATATAGGAACCATTCTCCTATGGCATAATCGAATAGATAAACATTTTCATTGACCGCAAGCCAATATTTTTTGTCGTATTCGAAAGAAATAGCCTTATCTAAGTTCGGTTCTTTTAGTAATTTAGCTTCTACCGCTTCTGATAATCGGGAAACATTCCTTTCATCCCTCACATTAGATGCAGTCAGCATATATACACCGTTTTTAGAGAGCGATACAGGGTTATTCTCGATGATCTGAATAGAATTAGGGGCAATGGTCCCCACTTGGTCATTAATTGGCTTAGAAGGGAAGCTGGCTTCTCCATTGTTAAGTTCGAAAGATACCTGGTGCTTCCCGTTAGCCCTTTCGATAACCAAATAATCATATTGTTTTGAGAATCCCATCACTTTATCAGGGAACTTATAAAACCTGTTTTCAGGGAAGTACGCAGGATTATATAGATCACTCGCCCACACGTATTCAGGCATATCCGGATTACCACTCACAAACACCCTTGTATCATTAGAACCGCCATAGATAACATGAAAACGGCATTTTTTAATCCGTTCAGCAAATCCTGCGAATGTCTTATAGGCTGTTATGATAACATTATTTGTTCCTTTTTCTGGCGCTGCATTAAATGTAACTTTGCCGTTTACTCTGTCTACTGTGAATCCGTTGCCTTCATTCATCGGTGTACCGTTGACTCCCGCTGTTAAGGGTGTATCATCTAACTCTTTAAGCGTGAGAACAAATTCAGTTGCCACACCATCTGCAGAAAAGGAGTCTTGGAACCCTTTGCCTAAAAGGTTGAAATCCTCATAAGCTACGCCGCCGCCGGCAGGATCTTTTGAGATAGAAATCTTAGGCACATAAGGTGTAACTTCTGAGAAGGTTTCACCATCATAGGTTAAATAATGTTCTCCATCCATCAGATACGCTTTGTCATTCATCATAAAAAAAGAAACCTGGCTATTTGCCACGTTCCCATAAATTTCGACCGGTCTCACCAGATCCGTATTTAATTCATTTTCCCATGTAAGCATGTGTCACCATCCTTTCAAACATGAGATTACTTATTGCGCATTATCTTCCGATTATGCAATTTTTGTTTTTGTTTCATCATCTTGAAGTGCGTTTCTTTTTTCTTGTACATAAACACTTAAAAACTGAAGTGTTAGGCCTATTAATACCCACAATATAACTGACGATCTATTCAAGGTTAAAACCGGTGCCCCGAGCCCTCCAACAATTGTCAATAAAACTAAGCAGAAGAAAAACTTAAATTCGGGACGTTTATAGGCGTAGAAATAAAATTGATACACACTCCACAAAAGTGCGCATAAGAGCAAAACATACAATCCAAGCGCTAATATTCCACCGCTGCTAAACATATGGAAGAAAGCACTATCGTATATTTCTTGTGACCCTAAACCTTCCCCCATCAAAGGGGATTCCCTCATTATTCGCTCGAAATATTGATTTTGTTGTGAATCTCCGCTCCCGTATCTCCCTGCCGTTAATAAGGTTAAGATTCCCTGTTGCTGATAATTCGAACTGTCAAAAAGCCTGAATAAGTAGTTGATTCCATCCCAGGTCTTGGTCAGATATAAATAAATTGGTGTAAAGATACCAGCAAACAGAATGGCTAACTTGAATAATTGACCTCTTATTGCCTTAACTGAAAAAGCATATAAGATAAAGAGCGCCAATCCGAAAATGACAAATACCTTTGAAACCGACAAGGAGCCGCCAATTATTAATAGAATCAAAGTAAATATGTTTCTTATCTTTAGTTTCTTTTTTGAGACATCCATTAAATATGTCCAGACGAATAAACCCAAGGAATAAGCTACCCCAGATTCTATTGGCTGATTGAAAACTCCGCTGTATCTTCCCATCTGTGCAGCTCTGTGGGCGACAGAGTCAGCCCCCCTCCAGAAATACTGATTAATCACTGTTAAATCAATAAAGAAACTGAGGAAAATCCATAAGGTATTTAAGGATAATAGTATCAAAAGCCATCTACCAGCTTTGCTTAACAGTTGTTCCGTTTGCAAAGCATCTTGTTTGCGCAATACTAAAGCAAAAAATGCTATTAAAAATACAGGCTGTAAGAAGTTTTTAATCTCGGCAACGAATGAGCTTGTACTCATTGAACCTCCATATATCAAGGTTCTAAAAAATAGGTAAGCAAACAAACCCACCCAAATAACAAAAAGGTTCATCAAGTTTTTATGCGCGACGATCTCCTTCCTACTAAACAGCAAAAGAATATATAAAAAACCACCCAAGAAAATAACAACACTATCCACTTTTAAACCTAGCGAAATAGAAATATAGGGACCAAAGGATGATATAAGTAGTAAAAAAATCAATTTATCGGTGAATGTTTTCATAATTCTCTCCATTCCATCAAAATACAATTACTACTATATCATTATAAAATTGGAAATTAAACCTTATTTAAAGCAAACAGTAAAGATGTTTTGGTGTATTAGTTACCAGTCAACGCTCGACATTCTAACCAATCAGTATTCAACACATTCCCGCTACCTGTTGTTAATCTTTTCCACCCTAAAACAATATATTTACTTCCGGCTGTACCTAATTCAGAAGGATTAGTATTGATACCGTAATCCCCTTTTCTCCAATTTCCTGTTGTCGGCATAGCATTTGTATTAAAAGTTCGGGCGAGGTAAATATCAAAAGACTGGTTTTCCTTACCTGTTACTGAAGAGAATCTAAAGCGAAAAGGTTCGATAATATTTGTTTTACACCCTACAAAAGATATATCGTTAAATGTACCGTTGTCTTTGTAGTTTGCTGCGTTATTAATACCATGAACACAGTTTTTTATTTGTATATTGTTAAATGAAAACTTAGATAGGTTTAGTCCTGTCGGGAAATCAACCCCATAATCAAAACCATCAATTTCTATATTGTTTAACTCAACCGTACCATTTTGGTCATTACGACTTATATACAATGCTTTGTGCAAATCGGTTGAAAGTATTCCTGATGTTTGGGAAATTCCTCGATAAGGGCCAAATATTCGCACGTTTTCCATTTTATTGACTTTAGCGAAAGCAAACCAAAGTTTGTAACCAGAGATAACCGATCCATCAGGAATATATATCGTTGAGTCTTTCATGGAGAAGAAATCTAACACATTATAATTACTCACATATCCTTTTAAGGCTGAACCGTGTCCATTTACAGATATAGCATTATCGAAGTTTGCTTGTTTTTCTGAAACAGTATTGGATACGACTTTAATGAACTTATCTCGAATTGCCAAACTCCTTAAACCAACATCATGCCATGCTTCAAATCCTCCTGAAAAATAGCAACCCTCAATTAAATCATAACGCCCACGAAATTTATTTGCCGTTTCATCTCCATAAGAATGACAATTGTAATGGTAAGCATCAAAAGTAGTTTGGTGGCTATCATACCCTGCGTAGCATTCATACGCTTTTCCATCTCTAACAGTTATGCCTTGTGCTCCCCCTGTAGGCGCTGCTGCATGCCTACATCTTACTGCTATAGGGTTTAACAACGTTACTCCTACTGCTCCAGCAGTTGGCATAACTCCATATGAAAGGTACTCAAATTTAGGATTTTTAAACACTGTATCAACCGCGTACTGAACGCGGAATCCGTGCATTGTGCCACCGGTTTGATTAGGGTCAAACCCTCCCGTTGAAGTTTCACCCTGGTATTTTCTATTTCGGTTCACTATTTTTACATTTTCAACCTCAAAACCACTACTGTACATAACGTCACCGAAAAACCCATCGAACTCACCGGACACGGTTAAGTTTGAGATTTTAACCTTACCAACTTTGTATCCTTTGATCGTTACATCAGTAGATGTAAAGTTTAGAGGTACAGGTCTGTCAAATGTCACCTCATTACCTGCGATTCCTGTAATAATCGCTGAGTGGTTTCTCTTGATGGCGTATGCAGTCTCTTCCATGTTGTCTACATTACTAGTGAAAGTGATTAACTGCCCTATCTGAACTCCTGCCGCACTTGCTAATGACACTCTCCTACTTCCTTCAGGAATTGAAGCTGTAGGTACTGTTGTGAATAAAGCAGTATTTGAACAAGTAAAAAACTTTCCTGTACAGTGTATTTCAGTTACATCAATACCCATCCCGATAATGTTTACATTTTTGTTTGCTGGGATTGAGAGAGAAGACGTTTTATACTTACCTTTAGGGAGATAAATATATATTTCATTACCATTATTGAAAGAATTAGTGAACGCTGTGGAATTATCTGTACCCACTGTTCCATCCCAATCAGCTTTTCCCCCGTACTCTTCAATTGACCCGATATTCTTCGATGTTTCCGCCAACTGCGCATCAATTGTGTCCATATTCTTAGACATTTCCGTGATGGTATCTTGCTTTTTATCTTCTTTATTCCATTTATATAAATTAAGATTCTGTGTGAAATCCATTTAATCACCCCAATTCTGGCTTAAATCATCATCAGACCAAACAGAAGGCTGTGTACCCGCATCAGGCAATGCGTTAGTTTTATATAACTTGGTGCCGTGTGCAAATAAGAACTCTCTGGATCCATCCTGTTTAGGAAACACGAACATACCGTTTACGCTACCTTCTCCGATACTTTGAGGAATCACCCTTCTATAGCCTGTTCTCTTTATTAAAGCCCCTCGCTCGTCCGTGTGCATGTTCAGCATATCCGGGCTTTGTGAGTTATCTATTTGAGTAGGTGTAACCGATAGGTTAATCCCTTTAAAAGGCTCAATACGCATTAATGGAGGACTAGGAACCTGCCTGGTTTGCATTTGTGCCATTACTGCATACCTCCCAACACATCTAATACATCAGTGATTGGCTCAATAGCAGTAAGAGTTTTCCTCTTTAGCTCGTCATATCGGGCATTGAAATATGAAGCTGTATTTATATCCTCTGTCAATAGAAGATGTGCAGCTAACCCATACGGCAAAACAGTGATTGCAATACGGTCCGCCACCTTTAATGATTGAGTTAAATCGGTGATAACTTCCGGTTCCTGTGATGCTGGCAACAATTCGGTTTGGAGTTGTGTAAGGATGGTCTTTGCCCTTGATTCGTAATATTTTGGTGTATCTGGAACGATTTCTCCCGCTTCGGTTACTTCATCAATCAGGACCAATGCCATGTCATACACTTGCTTTGCTGTTACCACACAATCACCCCCTAATTACAAATAAAAAAGGGGCAGACGATTGCCTACCCCCTCATGATTACTTCTTCTTCGTGTCTTTGACTTCTTTTAAGCCGGCATTGCGAAATGCAGCTTCCTGAATTTCATCACGAGCAATAACTGTTTGCCCATTTTCCGCTTGGAATACTTTACTCATTTAAATCACTCCTTAGATTGTTGCGTTTTTGTGAGCGAAGATAGCATTCTTTTTATTTTCAAGAACAAACGCATCATAACGCTTGCGGCCTTCTACTAACCATCCGTTGATACCAGGAGGGTTGTCGTGAGTTTTGTAATC
Source organism: Bacillus sp. NTK034 (assembly GCF_017303275.1). Taxonomy (GTDB): domain Bacteria; phylum Bacillota; class Bacilli; order Bacillales; family Cytobacillaceae; genus Cytobacillus. Next base: position 403,940 of record NZ_JAFKOJ010000002.1, read on the forward strand.
TTCTAGCTTTTGAGCTGCAACTGTAGCAACTGGATGAACCATGATAAATTCATGGTTAGCTGGAAGGTACACAGAAGGAACTTTAACAATTTTCACTCCGTCTACTTCCCCAACTTGACCATTGATCAGCATTTTCTGACCAAGTTCAGAAGCTTTGATGAATGAGTTATCCAACTTTAAGAAGTTGTAGAAAGATGGTCTTACAAAGGCAATACGACCTGTAGCCGGTACTTTGTCCTCATCCAACGCTTCACCCGCTTCCAATAGGGAAGAATAAGCATTCGTTGCTGTAATATCTACTGATGCAGTATGTCCGTTTGCGATAGCTGCAGCAGACATAGCAGCAAGACGGTAAACGTCAATTTCAGGTACGATAACTTCATCAATCTGACGGGCAAGAGCCTTACCAGCCTGCATAACCATTTGTGTATCCTGGTGGTTTGCACGGTCAATTGTGAACGTAAATGAACGGTCACGAGTAAGAGTCATTGTCTGTACTGTGTTATCCAGTTCAGCAGCCGTACCATAACGGGAAAGACCTGTTTTAGTGTAGTTGTTCATCGCTACAGTTGGGATAGAGTAAACGTTAATGCTATTTACGCCATTCCAATCATACTCACGGTTTACCGCTGATTCTGTTAGGGATTTAAGTTTGAAACGCTCGTCTACTTTTTGGCTATATTTAGATGCTAAGTTTACTGCCATTGATTAAACACTCCTTTAAATTGAATTGAAGCCACGCATAAAGTCATCCTCTGATGCTGTTTCCGTGCTGCCATGAGCCGTAACACCCTGCACAGGCGCTTTCTTTGCGTTTTCTTCATTCTGTTTTATTGTTTTTATTTGAGATTGCAACTGATTGCTGTGATGCTCCATGAAGGCATACTTTAACGGAACGCCTTTTTCATTCATTTCCCATACTTCCTTCGGGATCTGGTCACTGTTCGGATCAAAGTCTTTGCCGTTAGCCTGACGGTAGTAGTCGAAAAACTCTTTGTATTCAGCACTTTTCTTTTCTTCCTCTACCTTGGCTTGCTCTTTAGATTTGATTTCCTCCCGCATTTTGCGCGTTTCCAGGATTTCCTTGGCTAATTCTTCTGGGATATTCTGCTGAATCAGCTCGTTAAGCTTCTCCTGCTCCTTATACTCCTGTACAGCTTGTAGATACTGCTCTGTGGTCATTCCCTGCTCTTTGGCTAATTCCTCGACAAAGGATAAACGTGGATCACTTTCAAGCGCTTGTAAACGTTCCTGCACCTTGTCATAGTTCAAACCTTTTTGAGCAAGTTCCCTGGCTGTATCTTCGTCAAGATCCATTTCCTCTTTGTTATATTTAACTTTGAGGAAGGCTTGACGCTGTTCCTCTTGTTGCTGTTCGGTTAATTCTTCTGTCTGTTCGGTTTCTTCGACTGAATCAAGAGATTCCTCAAAAGATTCCTCACTAACAGTTTCCTGTGCTTCTTCTGCCTCTGGTGGGGCTGCTTCGAAATCATCAGGTAAAATTACATCATCATTTTCAAACATTTCATTTCCTCCTTGCCTATGGTTGGGCAATTTTGAACAGTTTAACGTCATATTCAGGACAAAATAAAAACACCTACTGTTGAGGTGCTTGCTGTGGTTGCTGCATTTGACTTATAATCTTCTGCTGTACTTCTGGTGGTGCGTTAAAGAACGCTTGTTGTTCCTCTGGTGACAGCTGCATCACCAATTCTTCCGGGTCCATCATGCCTTCTTGCATTACTTGCTGCTGTTCAGCCATTTGCATTTTCTCTTTAATATCCGCTATCAATTCCTCTTTCTGCGGGATATATTCAGTCGGCACACGTTCTAAATAGTTGATAATGTCAATGTGCTGATTGTTAAGAAGGGCATCAAGTGTCTGAACACTCGCAATCTCTGACCAGTAAGAAGATTCACCAACATCAGCCCGGACATCTAGGAAAGCATCTTTAAACTGGCCGAAATCAAAGTTGATGACTTGTTTCTCACCATCTACATCCATTGTTAAAGGGCGTTCACCGTAATAAGTACCCATCATGTCAAAGAGAATCTTGCCTATATCCTCTATCCATTCATATAGATTAGATTTAGGATTCTCTAACGGAATAGCCGTGGACTTTTGCACCGCTATAATGGCTGATGTATTCTTAGGGTCAATCTGTCCTAATGCAGCATCACTGACTCCTAGCATTTCTTTTGTATATTGCATGGCTAATTCAAGCGTTTGGATAATCTGCCCGCTCATGTTACCTGGTTCAAGGTAACCGGCTAGGTTTTTAATGTTCTGTTCAGGACCCATTCCGCGAATGCCAATAGCTGTACCAATTTGATTATCCCAACCACTTAGCATATCAGCGTTATATACCGCCTTAGGGAAGGCTGTCATCATTAAGTGATACATAACCATAGCAAACATACGGTTAATAAATATCTGATTCGGAAGAATCCCTGTGCACAGCGCTCTGCCGTGGTATTGATTCTTCTGTTTCTCCCAATTCATCCAGGCTAACGGGTAATGAGTAAGCTCTGTATCAATATCTTTGTAGATATAAGCGTTTTGAACACTTTTAGATACCGTTACCGATATAACTTCTTCTGTAACAGGCTTGCCTTCATCATCTAAGACAGGATTCCCTTGTTCATCCTTTACTTGTCGCTTAACCTTTTTCTTACGGTAAACGATAATATACAAGGCCTTTCCGTAATCATCAGCTTCTACTTCAATTTCACCACTGTCGCCAGCTTGGTATTGGTATTCAGCATCAGAATTGATCTGGTCAACCTCTTGCTCACTCTGTTTATAGCGTTTAGCTTCATCCTTTAGATTCTGCACCATATCTCGACCTGAAATAATGATATAAGGCTGTGCTTCGACATTAGAGTTATTTGCATTACCAAAGAACACGTTCACTCCATCGACTATTTCTAAGCAAATCTCGCCCTTTGTAGCGTTCTTAGAGCCAAACGGCTGTTTTGTCATATCGAAAATAAAATGTGCTGCTGCATCTCCAGTAATTGCCGCATCAAACAGCGCTTGTTTGATTTTGAAGTCAAACTTGAATTTCTCCAACAAGTTTTGCACCTGTGCATTAGCTATTTCTGCAAGGCTTGGAGTGTTTACATCAGGATTCCTTGGTACATTTAGCAAATCTTCAAAGTGTATCTTCGTTTTAGATGAGGTAAGAGAAGCCACCTGGAATGTGATAACCCGCTTAATAATATTGAATACAGGCTTCGGCATGTTATCCGCTTTAAGGTTACGCCATTGATCACCTTCGAAGAAGGCTAAGTTGGCATCCACTGTATCGTAATAACTAGGTGTTAATCGGTCATTGTACGTCTTACCGGCTAAATACAACGCCCAATCCTTCGTTATATTAGAATCGCTCATTCATCTGTCACCTTCTTCCGCTGTAGGGCTATGTCAGTGTCATAACTCATAATGTCTTTGAAATACTTATCAAAGTCTTTTATCTTCTGCTGCTCTGTTGCATCCACTTCAACCGATTGAACAGGAGGTTTCTTCTGACCCATCCGGTAGCCGGTGTATAGCACAGCTCCTAACACAGCAAAAAAGACCACTCCGGAGAGCAGCCCTAAAATGTATTCCATATCATTCACCGTCCTCTTGGCTAATCGTTATCTCTCCCATATATTCAACATTCTCGTTGTAGGATGAACTTTCACAATTAGGGCAGGAACCGCTATAAGGGTAGTGAGGAAGGCTTTCAACTAAATATAATAAATCGCATCTTCCACATTTATATTTACGAACTTTAATTCTGAATTTCTCCTTCATTTTCTCACCTACCAATCTGTAAATGCTCCTATTTGCGGTTGCCCGCCTGTCATATGCTTAACCGCTTGTGTGTGTCGTTGTGTTGGTGTCAGGTTATCTGGATCATACTTCTCTTTCTTATGATCCTTAAACTTCATAGCTTCATCATTTAACGCATATCGCACCATGTCTATAGCGTGGTTATTTGAATCGGGGAACTTCGCTTTAAAGTTACCATTGGCATCCTTATCCAATTCATAAGTTAAGAACTCCCGGGCTGTATTCGGACACCGCATATCATCTATAAGGATTTCCTCCAGGGATTGAAGGAACTTAACGCCGTATTCAATGGAGTCAGGGCCTTTCTTAGCTCCCTTAACCTTTAACCCATACTGCCTTAACTCATGTATACTCTTTGGTTCAGCAGAATCAGCTATGATAAAGTCATTGTTTTTATTTTCTTCTTTGATATGATCATACGCAGCACGATTAGATAGCCCAACCTGATATAACTCATGAAAGATGTATAACCGCTTCTTCTTACGGTCATAGTGCATCACACCATAAGCTAACGGGTCAATCGCATAACCAAAGTCTATCCCTCGTTTAATGTTCTCGAAGTTAGCTATTTCATCATCGGTTATTGGCCTTATCTTCACGTTGTCAAAGACTTCTCCGCCCGTACCCGTTACATTCCCTAAATACTCATGTTCATAAGCTTTAGGTTTCGTCTGTTTCAGGTGTTCGGCTTCGGTAACGAATATTTGACCTAACCACTCTTTAGGAACGGTTAAATAGTTAGAATGGTGTACTAATCTATCTTTACGAGTTAGCAGCTTTTCAGCATTTACCCAGTTATTAGCTGATTGTGGTGGATTGTAGGAGTAAAATACTCTAAATTCTTCGCCACCACGCATTAAAGACTGGTTAATCATACGAACTTCTTCCATACCGGAAAACTCGTCTAATTCTTCATACCAGATAAATTTAAAGTAACCTTTCTTAACCTTTGCTGATTTAATCTTCTTTGGCTTATCAGCACCACGGAATAATATTTTCTGTCCTGTCGGCTTATAGGTTAAGACTAACTTTGCTTCGGGTATATCCCATTCATGTGTAACTCCCAAGGCTTCTATAGCCCACACAAGCTGCTCATACACTGAATCACGTAAGGTATCTTTGACTTTACGCAGGATCATGGCATTTGCGTTTTCATCTTCCATAATACCTAAAATGATTTCTACACTAATGAATGATGATTTTGTGCTACCACGACCGCCAGAGAGCCAAAAGTGAGTATAATCTCCATCGTGTATATGCCAATGCACATCATAAAAGGAAGGAGCTATAACATTTACTAAGTTAACTGTTGTTTCTTGGGATGTCATTTATAATTCTCACCCCTGTATCTCCGCTGTGTTCGATATTTTGTTTATCCCGCCATTCTTCCGGTTTCCGATTCTTTAACCAAAATATCTGTGCGGTAGTATCAGGAGCAATTTGTTTGATCACTCTCTTTGTCTCAACGCCGCCTTCTATTGTGACTTCGGTAAATTCATATCCCAAAGCACGTTTAAGCAGCGCGTTTTCTACCTGACGATCTACAACCTCTTTACCTCTTTTTAAGGTGTCAGAAATGGAAGTAAATTTCTTTTTCCACTCATTAAGAGTCTGTCTTGCTATCCCCATGTTATAGGCTATTTGTTCCTCTGTGAGTCCATCCCTAGCCCATCCTTCAATCTTAATTAACCCTTCATCTGTTAACCACTCATCATATTTAGCCATTCACCTCACCTCACACGTAATGGATGCTCTTTACAGCTTCCTCTGTATATTCAAATACCTGGAATCGCTTATGTGCTGTTGTATATCCGTAATCATCATGATAATCATCTATTTCATTACCCGTAGGCATCCTTCTAATTAACGCTCCACCTGTATCTAACACTCTCTCATGGTGTAAGTGTCCGGTGAAGATTTCTCTTGTTTTAGCTCTTGCCCACTCTAAAGGAAATTCAGTCGAGAAGTTTTCGGATAGTTTAGCATCTTTCTTCTTATCCCCGTGATTCACCCCTACAAAGTTAAGCCCTAACATATGGACCTTTCTTTCTCTAAATGAATCATCGTATTCAGCCTGTGGGAATCTCGCCTTTAAATACTGTACAAAAGCCCATGACATACTTTCATCATGATTCCCTTTACTGTACATAATCTTTACATTACTTGTTTTTAAGGCTTTCTTTATAATAGGCTCATAGAACATTGCTGCATCTTTCCAGGCTTTAGGAAAGTTAATCTTCCCTATTTCCCTTCCGCTTGCCGTTCTACCTCTAAAATCATCTGTATGGAGCATATCTTGTCCAATGATGAACAATACTTCTTTATACCCTTTATCAAGTAAATGGTATATCTCGGACTGTGTACCTTTATGTGTTTCTAGTGTACTTGGCCCAAAATGCATATCAAAAAGAGGAAGGCTTAAATAAAGCTCTCCCTCTGCTGATTGTCGTTCTATATGGATAGGCTTAATTGCTTTGAGCTTCCTAACTACCTCATCCCAATTCACGCCGTTTACTTTAGGTTTTGCTGTGATCTTACTGCTGTATAATGTCTGGACCTTATCTTCCTTACTGTAGACATTCCAAATATTATTCTTTGCTGTTACAAGCTCCCACTCATTCACATCAAACCCATGTGCCTTTAACAGATACTTAACATCTTTTGCTTGGTTAGCATCCATCTGCAGAAGCTTATCACTTTTATGAGATCCATCTTGTAATATCTCCACAGTCTCTTTATAGCCTGTAGTTGCTATTTCATTTTCTTTCTTAGCCTTATCTCGCCTTATCCTGTTCCTCACGCCATTCCAGGTGAACAGAGTGCCATATGTATGTGTGAGGTGTTCAGCTAATTGACGATAAGACCATTCAGGGTTTTCTTCTTTAAGCTTTTGCAAGTATTCTTTTTCTTCGTCTGTCCAAGTTATATGCTTTTGCACTCTTTCACCATCTTTCTTTTTAAACGACCGGCCCCTCTTTGCCGTCATGTGTCGTTTGTTTTCCCGCCCAAAGGCACACCATAGGTAGTTTGTTCAAGGATTTACTTTGCACCTTTACTCCTACCAAAATAAAAAGACGATACCCGCTCTACCTACGGATACCGCCTTCTTGTCGAATTTTGAAGGATTTACTGCGCCTTCACGCAGACTCTTTTACCGAATACCTATCGTATATGTGGTTTATAGACCATTTTCCGATAGTCTTTATAACTTCATTTTCTCACATCTAGTTACGTATTTCCAAATATGTGCAAAGTGTGCATTTTGGTTCATTGTGTCGCTGTTTCTTCGTACTGTTCACCAACGATTTTTCAAAGTGTCTATAATTCGCTTAAATTGGCTATCAATGCTACTGTGTTCGGGTGGATTAACTTTCTTATGAAGAATATCTATTTCGTACAAGGTCGTTTCAATATTTTCCTTGTCTTGTTCCCGCATTCTTTGTAACTTGTAAATTATTTCTTGTTTGCGTTCACCATCATTAATATGGTGATTTAATCTGTTTTTCAATTGTTCATTTTCTTGAATGGTTTCACAGTATAACTTGTATATTTCTTCCTTAGTTAACAATTCGGTCAAAGGTTTTACTTGTCCCATTTATACCCCTCATTTCCTTCGCTTTTTATGTCCATTCCGCCAAAGCATCCACAATATCATTCCGCATCTCTGTGATCTTCCTTCTGCTTATCCCTAAATGCTTGCTTGTCGCTGTCAGGCTTAACCCATCTAACAGACAATCCAGCACCACCCTTGACCGTTCATCCTTCACCTTGTGAATCCGTTCGTTAATAAAGGTGACTTCCTCTATATACCGATTCAGCCGTTTGCTTTTCTCTGTCCGTCTGATAACCTCATTTTCCAACGCTTTCCCGACTATCCCCTGTGCTGTTGGCATGGCGGCTTCTATTCCGTACTGTGCGCAGCCGTTAAAATCCGTTCCTGTGAGGTATTGGTCTATGCGCTGTATCTCTTTCAGTTTCCAGTGATAGCTTTTGAGTATGTCATATATCTGAAATTTAGAGATTTTAACAGCTGTAGTCACTATAGCACCTCCTGGTATTTGCAAATCGTCTGCAATACAGATGCTTGCGTTTTAACCGCTTCTAAAGCCGATATGCCCGCCTTATATGTGTCCTTGGCTAAATCCCTTTCGAATTTTAAATACGCCACCTTGCCCCTTGCTAAGTCCGGTATAAGGGTAGCCTGCACACCATCTGCTCTTAGCTGCATGATCTCTTTTGCCAACGCTTCTCTATACACACGTTCGAACTCCGCTTTGTTCTTAGCGAGCTTAAATATTTCTTTACTTGCTTTATCTATCCGCTGTGATACCTGGTACATGTCATTAGTTACTGATGTTAATTCGATGCTCACGCAATCACCTTCTTCATTACGTCCATTTGATAAGCTTTTAAACCTTCCTGGTTGTGAATCGCTTTTGCAATTTGGGCCAGCACATAAGCATCCCGCACATTATCCGATGAATGTTCAAAGCCCCATTTCTTATAGATCGGCAGCACCATTTCATCTTTTTTCGTGTTCCCTTTGCCTGTTGCGAATTTTTTCACCGCTGATGGGGCAACCTCATAATAGGTGTATCCATTCCGTATCAGCTCCGCACGTATCAGCCAACCTATGCCGTATTGGGTGGATACTCCTGCACCTCTGGAACCGTAGGAGAAGCCTTCTATGCAAATAACATCATAAAACCACAAGTTGTTAATTACCTTTTTAGCAATGTCCATCATTCTTTTTGGATCTTCTTTTTCTGTGGTGGTTATCTCTTTACTCTCTATAACCTCTCCTTGTTCACTAAGTACAACAATTCCTGTTTTAGTGGATGGGTCTATTCCTACAAACCTTTTTTGAGACCGTTTCATCTCAACCCACCCTTTCTTTATACAATTTATTTAGCTGTTCATCTGTCAGAGACTTTAAGTATTCATGCGAGAAGTTTGTACGCCATTCAAGGACACTAATCATATTGTTCCGTTCCCATCCATCTAGCTTAATCAACACGATTCACCGACCTTTCAGCATTAAACCCATCTGGATACCGTTTCATCAGCTTAGTTACATTCATTGTGGCTACCTGTTCTAATGTGAATCCCGCTAAGTGAGCAAGATTAGCCACATACCACATAACATCCCCTAACTCTTTAGCAAGCTCATGCCGGTTCATTTCATGTCCGTGAAAGACACCCTTCTTGATATGATCTGCAACCTCTCCTGCTTCTCCTGTGATTCCTAGAGCGTAGTTACATAAAGCCTGTGGCTGTGATAGATCCTCGTCATGTGTTCTTTTCGCTAATTCCTGGTATTCATTTAGTTTCACGGTTAAGCCCCCATCTGTTTTCTTAATTTGGCGTACGCTCGATTTAACAACGTATTACCATGCCGTTTGTGAACTCCTATCATTTCAGCGATTTCATACTGTTCATATCCCTGCTGTTCTAATAAGATGGCCCGTTTCTCTATATCCCTTAAGACATGCCAGCTTTTTTCGAGCATGATTTTATTAATGACTGTCCGCTCCACGTTTACAGGTGATTGAAATATCTTGATTTGAAGTTTTTCTTCCAAGGCATCCACATTATCCGGAGCAAGGTTCGCCCGCCTTATGTCTGCTTCTATATCCCGTTTCATTTTCTTAAACTTAGCAATTAGGCACATAATCACGTATGTTTTCAATGTCCTCATGCCGGTTTGAAACTTATCTATTACTCTTATAATCTCAATGTGTCCTATGTGTATAAATTCCTCGTTCGACATTTTTAAGCCATATCGCAGCGTCCCTTCAAGACTTCTGTACGCTTGTTTACCGGCATACATAATAATTCCATCCCACAATTTACGCTTTATCATTTCAACCGCCAACTCCTTCAAAAGAGAAGGAGGGCAGTCTTTGTCGTTATTGGCAATATTCATTAATTGGTCATTCGTTGCTAAGTGCCAGCGCATTAGAAGGGCAAGTCCGAATCATCAATATCTGTTTGACCACCAAAAGGGAAGTCATTCTGTGGCGCATTAGAAGCCCCTCTGTTGCCGTTATTTGGCGCAGGAGAGTTATTGGTCCTAGGCTCTAAAAACTGCACGGATTCTGCCTGTACTTCCGTCACATATACTCGCTTACCGTCCTGTCCCTCGTAGCTGCGTGTCTGGATTCTTCCGTCTACCCCCGCAAGGCTGCCTTTCTTTAGGAAGTTAGCCACGTTTTCAGCTGGCTTTCTCCATACGACACAGTTAATGAAATCTGTTTCCTGTTCTCCCTGTGAATTTTTAAAGTTGCGATTTACTGCCAGGGTAAAAGATGCTGTTGGTACTCCGTTTGGTGTATATCTAAGGTCAGGATCCTTTGTTAATCTTCCTACTAGTACGACTCTATTCATCATTTATATTTCCTCCCTATTCATCCTCTAATTTAATTACCGTAATGTAATTCCTTGCGTTCTTCCTTTTGGCGATTCTCCTTTTGTATGTTGGAGTTGTATAAAATTTAACTGTTTCTTTCTTAACTCCCATTTGTTCAGCGCATTCAACTAAAGTTCCAATGCAGATTATCTCTTCGCCTTTATAAACCGCGTAATCCATCCCGAACCTCCGTTCTCTTGTTAAGAACATATATTTACGATAATGTTAACTTGGTGATTTATTGCTTATTTTTCTGTAAAGACTAAATAAGTTAGTAGGCCTCTGATTGCTTTTTGAACTTTATATCTTCTTCATCCATGAAATATAGAGGACCATATCTAAATAACTTCATCACGTTCATTTTCCCGTCCCCTTTATCGTTAATAATTCTAATGCCGTCCGTACACACGCTTTAGGGTTCTCAACTTCCATAGCTATTTCCAATATCTCTATTACCTGAGCTTTCCTGTCCTTTTCGCATTGGTGGTATTTCAAGAAATCAGCTATTTCTTCATCCATCATTTCATCCCATGCATAAGGGAGAGAATGATGTAATGGTGTATTGTATTTTCCGATTCCTACATCATCCTGGCTGTAGGTGACCTTCTCCATATTCCGCAGCACTTTGTCGCTTACTTCATGCCTTGTATCTTCTTCAAAATTTATGTTAGGCATTTACCAAATCCTCCACTCTCTAGGCTTTATCCGTTCTTTATGAATCCGATCCAGAGCAAGCATTAACACCGCTACAGCTGACCTTCCCATTTCATCCGCTATTTCTTTTATTGGCTTGTCTTTTTCCCATAGCCAGTCAAACTCTTTAATTTCAGAAGGAGCCCAAAACCACTCTGTATCTTCTATATCTTCTAAGGCTGTATAAATAACGTTGCGTTTAAGTCGTAAGTAATAATTCTCGATGTGACCCGCTGCCATTTTGTCCCGTGTTCTTTGACTTCTCACGTTTTTGTCTCAACCTTTCTCTAAGATCAATTAATTCCGCTAACCAATCTTCTCTGCTTATTTCGATGCAGGAACATGGCATTAACTGCCACGCTCCCGGGAATACTTCTTTGTACCGTTTACCGTTTCCGCTACATTTAGAACAAGTCATAATTTTCTCCGAAGTCCTCTAAATGTTCTTCTATTGCTTCTTGCAAAGTTTGTGTGAATTCATAATCATCATGAAGCCTTTCGGTTAATTCTTCTATCTGACCTTTAGCAAACTGCCAACGACCTTCCGTCTCTAAAATTTCTAATTCGTGTTTAATCACTAACTTGTAAGCTGTTCTTAAATCCATTTCCATTCCTCCTACTTAAAAGCTTGTAATCTATAATTATCTCCATCCATTTTGATAGCTTTACAGTTTTGCACCATCCGAGAAAAATCTCGTTCACCGTACATGTTCAGCAATTCTTTTCCAGAGAAGTTAGTTGTATAAATAGTGGCTTGTCCTATTCGACTGTCCACGATTTCATATATCTTTCGTTTGGCCCACGATACGCCACCATCATCGTTTTTAGTACGCTCGACACCTAAATCATCAAGGATTAATAAATCAACTCTCTGCAAGGCTTTAAGGAGCTCTAATTCAGTTGTTTGACTGTTCTTGTTGTATGTAGCCTGGAGTTCAGTCATTAACCTTGGAAGTGATATGAAGATACAAGTATATTTCTGATTCATAACCTCTTTTGAGATAGCTGCTGCAATATGGCTCTTTCCTAATCCCGGTCTACCTGTAAAGACTAAGCCGGTTGTCTTATCGAAGTTATAGGCGTAATCCTTTGCCAACTGTAAGGCTTCATTCTGTGATTCATTCTGTGGTTTGTAGTTATCAAAGGTTGCCTGTTCTAAATCCCGATTCATTAGGCTGTTTTTCCGGAAGGAAGAGAGGAGCTCATTCACTTCTCTGTTTGCGATCCACTCCCCTACTTCTTTTGCTACCTTTTTATCTTCTGGTGCAATCAGTTCACAGTAGTAGCAATATTCCTTCCCTTCCTTAAAAACATATTTCCGTTTACAATCAGGGCAACGATTATCAGAAACCGAAATCGTACTTAGCTTTGTCTTCAGCATCGAAGGAATCCCAATCGAATCCATCCTTGCCACTTCCCTTCTGATTCAGGTAGCCCTCAAATTTAGTTCCGAACAATGTTTCAGGTCGTAAGAAGTTTTTCATCTTATTGTCGCTAACCCACTCTTTAACTTTCTTGTCGATAACCGTTTTAAAGTTTTCTAAAGTGAAACCTTCTTTAAACCTGGCTTTAATAAGCTGCTGTGTTTTCTTAGTGGTATGTCTAAAGGAAGTATTAGCCGCTTCGTTGAGATAGGTAACTATCTCGACATAAGGTATATATTCTTTTGTATTATTCTTTGTATTATTAATATCTGTATTATTATCTTTAAACTTTTCTTTAATAGGGGTCGTTAACTTTTCTTTGATAGGGTCATTAACTATTCTTAAGTACCTATTAAAGATTTCTTTAGTACCCTCCTTGTATTGCATTTCAGAAGATACATATCCCTTTTCTACAAGCTGATTAATCCACTTGGAAACAGAAACTTTGCTCACCCCGTACAACTCGGAAAAGTAAGAATTACTGGCCCAGCAGTAACCTTTTTCGTTGCATAGGGCCGTAATCTCACCATAAAGAAGTTTTGCGTTTGGTGTTAACTCCGAATCGTAACGAATGTTAGCCGGGATGATCGCATAGTAATTTTTTTGCAAATTATTTTCACTTCCCGTGCATATTTTTATACAATTGTGGTAATATGTTAGTATCAAATATTTTTCGGTGTTCCGACTGTTGGCGCAGTCGGGCTTTTTTATATCCTGATTAATTCCTCTAAACGCTTTTCAATCCGCTCCAGATCACTTAACAACTCTCCAATTGTTTCCGCATTAGACTTCATCAGTTCATGTTTGACAAGGAATTTAACCGCCTGTTGCAGCTTTGAAAAGTACCCTAATGGTTTGTATCCCTCCACTCCTTTATCATCAAATTTCCCGTTGTATTGCTTCACAATGAATTGTCTTTCATCTGATTCAACAAAAAGCTTGTCCTCGATTTGAATTTTCATTTTACTAACCTCCTAAAAATATTTTTGCATCATTCTGAATCTTTTTGGTGTCACTTGCGTACACTGAATTAAGAAATCTTTTCAGCACGGATCGCCTTATGAAGAATCATGGTGATGTAAGCATTTTGAGTAAGTCCTAAACTATCAGCCTCTTTTTCTACTTTCTGGCTAAGTTCAGCATTTAAGCGCAAAGTAAAGGATTTTCGCTTGTCATTGTTTGTCATCTTAGTGACGTCACCCCCTGTTTCTATAGTACCATTTTTAGCCACCGACGTCAATTGTCTTTACAAGTCATTAATCATGTTTTATAATGGTGTCATGTGGACATCAAAAACATAAAGGAGCAATGAAAATGAGTGAACAAAAACGCTTTACACTAAGAATGGATTCGGACTTATTTAAGGTTATCGAGCAAAGAGCTGCTGAAAACAAACGCTCTATTGCTAAGGAGATCGAGTTCCTCCTGGAGCAGCATATCAAAGAAGAAAACAAGGACTCCGAATCATCAAACTAATCACCTCTTATCAATCTAATATCGTATTACGAAAACTTATTAAAAAAGGAGAATACACAATGGCCCATATTCGTAAGGATTCAAGCAAACCAACTACTACAATTTCTTTAGAGGAAAAGCTTTTAGCAATGGTGGAGGATTACCGTTTCGCTAAGAGAAAGGAAAACCGTTCCGCTGCTATCGCTGATCTACTTAAAATGGGATTAAAATATGCAGAGTTAGTTGAGAAAAAGAAAGCTAGTAGGATGTCCGTATAAATTGCCGGGCGTCCTTTTTTATTGCGCTTTTTTATCGAATTGTTCATTAATGTTTTCGTAAACTTTCCCTGTTGATTCCTTCAAGCCTTTTATCAAATTCTCTTTCTGTTATCTTCCTTAATCGCTTGTTTTCACAATAAGCAACATGTTCAAACAGTTCATTATTAGACATATTTGCAACGGTTTTTTTCAGCAACCTTTTTTTCAAAAAAACTCACTCCTTTACTGCGCTTTTTATGTCTACTGTTCATTAACTTCCTTTTGCCCTTTTCGTAACGTCCACCGGATGGGATATAGCTTTCTCAATCGTCCACCCTCTGCGAACTCTGGTTCTGACTGTTCCAACGCTGATGCCGTTTGCTTCTGCAATGGATAATTTGTCTCTGGGTATCATGGCTTTTCTTAATTGGCCTATAGGCATGGATGCAGCTTCTTTAGGGGTTTTGCCGATATATAACCGTTGCAGGAATTGCTGCTTGTTAATCCCGTTTACTTCGGCTACCTCCCGCCATTCTTCCCACTTCTTTAGGTTGTCCCTTTTCATGACAGGTGTGTTGATCGTTCGTTCCCTGGACCAACCGTAATCATAGAATCTGCTGTAAGCTGTGCATCTGCCTATGCCGTTTGCTGCTGCTATTTGATAATCGGAATCCTGTAGGTACTCCATGTTCACCATCCCTTATTACGTTGGTTTATTATTCACTAACGATATTTCTTGTTGTAGTTAAAATTTGTGTAATTAAAATGAATATGACCTAAATCTAATTGCCAGTCTAAGCAGGAATCTTTCGGGTTTCCTTTCTTAGCTCCATTTGTGCGAATTCCCCATCTACGCTTGATATTAATATCAGGATCATTCCCGTACTCCTTTAAATTCATTTTTCGTATGTGTTTGAAATTGCGTATAGTAATATTCTTATTGCCCTTATCAAACCAAATATTTAACCAGGTATCTTTAGCCACTTAAAAACCTCCGTTATATGTGTCAATTGTTCATCAAAATCTCTTTCAACTGCATGATCACTTGCGCTTTCCTTTTCACCGGCAAACCGTTCTTCTGCCATCTGCAAAAGGATTGGTGAGAATAGCCTACTAAGCTATAAATCTTTTCTTTTCCTAAACCTGTGGAAAGTGAAACGGTTTCCAAGATCTCCTTAAAGTGCTGTGCGTTCATTGTTTACACTCTCCCCTATTGATAATCTAGCCACCCATACAGAATGTGACGTATTATCCTGGTACTGATACCGTCCGTAATAGGAGCGCTTGTACACCTTACCGTCGTGGTGGAGCTGTTTCTTGGCTTTAAGGATAAATCCGCGGTCTGTCAGGTCTTTAATTGCTTGATTAATTTCGTTTTCCCGCTGGCGAGTGATGGTGATCTCATTGAATCTCTGTCTCATACGCTGATACCTCTGTAATCTTTGACCTTTTCAATTAATTCAAGTCATTGCTCTTCATTAAACATGCCGATATGTGCCTTTTCTGCTGGCAAATTCATTGCTTTCTGCATCCAAACATAAGCTGAGGTGCGACTCATTTGTTTTTTCTTCGATTTCCATAATGGGTCAAATAGCGAATGAGCACACTTTCTAAGCGATCTTAACTTCGGGTTAGCCATTGTACCTAAAGGAGTTTTAGAACGTCCGTGAGTGCCTACATAAGCGTTACATGGCTTACAGGAATAAACGTTAGTTCCATAATCTTTACCGTAAAATTCTTTTGTGGTTAAAAACTTTGCTTCGTTTCCGCAATATGGACAATTCATCCGTTAATCACCCCACTAAACAACAATGCCAGGATAAAGCCCATGAATATATAAGGTAAGATGATCCATACCGGACGAGTGTGGTCGATAAAAACAGACACTTCATCATCTGTTATTTCTATCTGCTTACCTTCTTCCTGCATCTTCCTTAATTGCATCTGTATAACAGGCTTAGAAAGCCCGTATTGGCGCGAAAGGGTGTCTATGCTGTATGTACCTTGCTGCTCGATTTGACTGTATAATTTGGCTCGTAAAGGCTGCATATATTATCTCTCCCTTATTGGAAGGGGCTAACAAATGGTTAACCCCTTGTTTCGCTTTTTTATCGTATTGCACATTAATCACAATCCATAACTCCGCTAGATTTATATAAAGGTGACATAGCCGTTGTTCTATAATTCCCTTGCCCGTCATCGACAAAAATGTATTTGCACCCTGTCTCTGAATCAGTGATAATATTTATATACTGAGCATCAATACCATTAAACCTTTCCTCGCCTACAGGAACTACGTTTACAGTTGTTCTGTCAACACAACCAACCATCATAACACTTCCTAGCGCTAGTACAGATAGAATCTTTTTCAACTTCATCAATCTCCTTCCTTCACTATTTGTGCCTACTCTATTAATGCACGTCTTCCAGACAATCCTCACATACGCTAATTACGTCATTTTCTTTATAAGGGTTAACTGTATTTACTCCTTTTGTTTCCTTGTCACACAAAGAACAATTAATCATTATCCGATTCTCCTCCTTATTGCATATTTTATGTCTACTGTTCAGTCATCATATATTTAAAAGTCTTTGCCATTTCATCAATCTTTCCGTTAAAGAAATGGTGCAAATAGTGCCTATTCGCTGCTACTGCCCGTTCTAACTGTTCATCCAGTGAAACAATTTCCTCTATGAGTTCGTCTACTAGTCGGAGTTCATCTGCGTTTATGTTTGGAGAGAGGGCGAAGCATTGTCTGATGATGAGTAAATCTTCTTCTCTCATGTTGATCGCTCCCTTATGCTGATTGATTTTCTTTCTTAGCAGCCGTAATCCAGCTGTTCACTTTAGCCATGACAGACTTAGCTTCTTTAGAAGTTAATAACGTAATATCCTCAATTCCAAGAGCCTGATAAACATCTGCATCCGTTTTACTCCTAAGTTGAGCAAACTCCAGGACTTTAGTTTTTAATGCTCCAACTTCTTTAGCTGAAATAGGGTCAGGTTTGCGGTAAGTCTGCGCCTTCTCTTGGAATGAATCCGGATCATCTTTATCTGTGGCAATATTGAACTGTTTAAGAATGAAGTATTTTTCCGCATACGTAAGACTTTTCCCCACACCTTTTTCTCCACTATCGACACCTTGACCGTACCAAGGGCATACAATTGTTTCTTCTGGCTTATCAGCATTAACCCATGTAAATTCAATGTCTAACTCTGTCATGTATTCCTTTGCGCCTTTACTTGTCTTGCCTTCAATCAAGTTGTGATTTAACACCTTGCAAATAAGCAACAATCCTAATTCATCCATCTTCGCTCTGACGGATGCTAATACTTGCGAGCTGCCTGTATATTGGTATTGATGGCCTTGAGACTCTTTTTTTAGGTATGGAACCGACTTCCTAACCTCGATTAACTTTTGGTAAATGTTTAACTCAGACATATTGCTCAACCTCCTTAATCTGAACGTCTGATCCCGTTCGCTGCCATTCCATTACTGTTGCGAAGGGAATTTCTCTTACGCTGTCGCCTGTTGGGAGAAAGTATTTATTGTGAATGTGAAATACTGTAATTGCGTTCATTGGACAAACCTCCTATAATAAGGGTGTAAGTTTTGAAAAGGGCTGCTGCTTGGCGGTGTCAGCCCTCTATTCGTTGGATTATTTCCTCGTATTCCTCAACTAACCGCTGCTCTTTCTTATTACAATCCTCTAGAGTTTTGATGCTTTCTCTATGGCTCTGGATTTTCATTTCATTTTCTTCAATTTGTTTGATGTGATAATCCAAATCCTTCTTAATGCGTTGCAAAGCTCCGCTCATGGATGCGACCCTCCCATAAAACCGTTATCCCGCTTAAATCGTGGCAACGTGTAAAACCCTCCATAACTGAATCAATCCAATTTAGGTCTGCCCCATTATCAAATTCAAGCTGAAACTTTTCGTATATTTCATCTGCATCAGGGAGAACACCGTCATTTTCATACCTGTCATTGATATAGGCCCAGATGTAATTTCTAAGCATATTTATCAATCCTTTGACCGATGTGTACAGAGCCTGAAAGGTCAACATCTTCAATTAGATAACCTTTAAACTGTTCACTTTTGATTTTGTTCGCTAACACAAGAATCTCTTTGGCTAACTCGTGTGTGTCGTCTACTACATGCATTGCACCTTGCTTAAAAATAGTTGAAGTTTTATCATCATCTTTCTTTGTTGCTACTTCCAGATGTGTGTTTAGCTTCATTTCTAATCTCCAGGCCAGGTAAGCTAATTTGGTTTGGTCAGTCATTTTGATTCCTCCTTAAAACAAGCTTCGCAATACCTTTTACCAGCAACCTCAATTATCTTTTCGTTATATCCGAAGATTCCTTCGCAAACCGCGCACTCATCTTTCATCTTTCTTCCCCCTCAATGGTATTGAAGTATTTAGACCAATCATTTGCGAGGATCTCTTTATGCAGCTGTTCGATTATGCCGTTTTCTCTTGTTTGGCGATTAACCTTGGATAAGACGTTTTCTTTAGAAGTTGATAAATCAGTTTTAACGCTTCGTCTGATGGTTGTTTCATTTTTCGTGTCTCCTTCGTTTTTATTTCGTTGACTTATATTCCACACTTTGATTAAAAAAAATCCTTTAAGCTTTTGTTCAGGCCTCTTGCGATCTTTTCTAAGGTTGCCATTCCCGGCCTGATTTTACCGTTTTCAATTTGATTCAAGTAAGAACGGTCAATCCCAATCATATTTGCAAAGTCAGTTTGAGTCATTCCCAGCTGCATCCGGTATAATTTAATCTTTTCTGTTTTCATTGAATCACCACCTTTTTAAGACCTTGTGGATTATTGTTCCACTTGGTGTTGAGATAACTATAACAATTTGTGGAATATTAGTCAACAACATTTTTATAAATTTTTACATTTATTTTTGAGAAATATTTTCAATGAGGATATAATAGTTATCGGAGTCTTTTTCATGGGAGGTGTTATACATATGGAAGAACTAGACATAGAGGTTGGTTTGAAATTAAAAAAGTTAAGAGAAGAAAAAGGATATTCAATGAGAGAAGTTGGAGAGAGAATCGGAATAGATCATAGTTATGTTGGAAAAATCGAAAAAGGAAAAATACCTAGTTTAAACACTTTAAAAAGGCTTTGTAATTTATATGATATTAGTGTTTCTTCATTATTTGGTGACGAGGTGGAAAAGCCCAAACCATTAAAAGATATTGGTGTAGAGTGGATGACATTTATAGATAAGATGGAAAAGCGAGAACTTAGTCCAAAAGAAATAGAAGATATTATGGAGGCACTCAAAGCATTAAAGAAGCTATAAAACAAGTGCCTATTTTTGTCGAATATTGAAATTTTATGTAGAAACTTTCAACAATCTGTTGTGATAATTGTAACATTTTTTCCTATCCATATATGCGAAAATAGTTGTATAATAAGAACAACACAGAACAAGCGTTCGCTTATTCAACTGGAGGTCGTGTAAAAATGGAAGGAAATGTAGTTTACTCGGACAAGGTACCCAAGGGAATGGTAATTGAATTTAATGGTCTTTTAGTTGTTGGTACAAGTGAATCGGACGATGATATAGAAGTTGAACGGAAGAAACCGGCATAAAAGCCGGCTTTTTTTATATACAAAAACTGTTATTGTCGATTATAAGTCCATATTGCATAATGAGTTTGAGGTGATAAAAATGAAAGTGGCAGCATATATACGTGTTTCAACTGAGGAACAGGTAAAAGAGGGATATAGTATATCTGCACAGAAACATAGGTTAGAAGCCTATGCGCTATCCCAGGGATGGGAAGTCGTACAGTTTTATGTGGACGAAGGGATCAGCGCAAAGGATCTGAACAGGCCCGAACTGCAGAGAATGATAAAGAACCTAGAACAAGGCGTTTTTGATTGTGTGTTGGTTTACCGATTAGACCGCCTTACACGTTCTGTATTGGACCTATACCAGCTTCTAAATATCTTTGAGAAGTACAATGTTAAGTTTAAGTCTTCAACGGAAGTATACGACACTACAACGGCTATGGGGCGAATGTTCATAACAATTGTTGCTGCACTTGCTCAATGGGAACGGGAAAACTTAGGTGAACGTGTTCGCATGGGGATGCAGGAGAAAGCCCGTGAAGGAAAGTGGGTTGCCAGTATAGCTCCCTATGGATATGACCGTAATGAAGACGATTTAATCATCAATGAATCAGAAGCAGCAATCGTCCGAAAAATTTACGATATGTATCTCACCGGCAAATATGGCGTAAGCAAATTAGCGTTATTATTAAATGACCAAGGATTAAAAACTAAATCAGGATCCAGTTGGAATCACAACTCTGTAAAGTATGTATTGACTAACCCTATTTATATAGGAACGATGCGTTATAACTACCGTGTAAACAAGGAACAATACTTTGAAATTGATGGTGCAGTACCGGAAATTATTAAAAATGAAGATTTTGAACGTGTACAAGCTATTTTGCATTCACGCACTACCGCTCACCCACGAACAGCCACAAGTAAATTTATTTTCTCTGGTGTCTTAAAGTGTTCAAGGTGTGGAGCTGCAATGTCGGGCAAATACAGCACTTCCAAAAGAGGCGATAAAGTTTACCACTCCTATAATTATATTTGCCACAACAAAAGGTTTGGGGCTTGTGACCAACCTCTTATCAATCAAAATTTCCTAGAAGAACAGTTTGTAAAGCTTATAAAAAATTGGGATGGATCCAAACCAGCAAATGAGGTAGCTAATCAACAAGAAGAAAAGAATGACTCAGAATTAAGGGGGCATCAACTAAATAAGGAATTAGAAGAAATAAACAAGCGAAAATCAAAATGGCAATATGCCTGGGTAAATGAAATAATTACCGATGAAGATTTTAAAAAGAGAATGGATGAAGAAAACCAAAAAGAAAAAGTGCTCCAACAAGAGTTAGAAGCACTTACAAACACTCACTCACATTATACCCAAAACAAAATGGATTTAGAACTTTTTTCAAGTTTAGCTTGGAATTGGGGTGGACTTGAAATAAACGAGAAGAAACAATTTGTGCAGCTAGCCATCAGTAAATTAGTAGTTGATAAAGTGAATAAAGATAAAACGGCTGAATCAGTTAGTATCATTGATTTTGACGTAAATTAACATTGCATGTGCCTATTGGTAATACGAGATGACCTGTGAGCGCTGCTCTAACTGCAATTTTCGCAGTTTCAGCATCCCTGATTTCACCCACCATAATGATATCGGGGTCATGGCGAAGGATTGCCTTCAAGCCTGCGGAATAAGATACGCCCGCTTTCTCATTGACTTGAACTTGAAGGACCAAGTCATTCTCTTTTTCAATCGGATCTTCCAGGGTGATCACATTGCGATGGAACATATGGGAGGTTTCATTCAGCAGAGAATACAATGTTGTGGTCTTTCCGCTTCCGGTTGGGCCTGTGAAAATAATTAATCCATGAGCATGCTTCAGTAATGCAAGCATTTTTCTGGTCATGTCTGGAAAAAGGCTGATTTGAAAAAAAGGAATTTGTTCCTGCTGGGGCAAAATTCTGATAACGAGGCTTTCACTGTGGCTTGATGGGAGGGTTGAAAATCGCAGTCCAATCATTTGTCCATCTACTTCCAGAGAATAGGCACCGCTTTGCGGCCGCCTCTTTTCACCAATGTCCATCGAAGCAGTAAATTTAAAATGAGAAATCAGTCTGTCGCACTCTTCTTTGGGGAGATACAGCCTGGGGGTCAATTGGCTGCCGAACCTCAGCTGAATCAGTGTGTCTTTTTTTCGGGGAATAATGTGGATGTCGGAAGCATGGCTTCTGACTGCGTCTTTAATAATCCTTTCTGCCATTCTTTCAATTAAACTCAACTACTTTTGCACCACCTTTTTCAATTGTTATAGATTATTATTCGACTAATCCCGAGCATTACCTCCATATTCCGGCAATACTTTTTGACGAATTTGTGAATAAATTATTTCATTCTTTTCATACTAAAAGTGTACCAAATGAATCGATGGGCTATAGCCAAGCGGTAAGGCACCGGACTTTGACTCCGTCATGCGCAGGTTCGAATCCTGCTAGCCCAGTAATCATGGAAGGACACCAGATGTTCCTTCCTTTTTCACTTCAAAAAAAGAGAATGCGCATTATATTCGCATTCCTCTTAAAATCTATTTCGCAATCTTCTTAAATGCATCCGGATTATAGCCTATGACAATTTTATCTCCGTTTGTCAGTATCGGCCTCCTCAGCAGTTTTGGCCTTCTTAATTACCATTTGCACCACTTCCGATAAAGATAATTCCTCAAGGTTCTGTTCCAGTTTTTTGAAGGTTTGGCTGCGGGTCGCTAGCAGCTCGTCAAGTCCGCTTGTTGTTAAGGAAAGGATTTTTAGTAATTCTCCTGGTGATGGAGTCTCCCTGAAGAGATGCCTTTCTTCAAAATCAATTGAATGTGCTGTCAGCCATTTTTTTGTCTTTCTGCAGGAAGTACAGCTGGGATATGTGAAAAATGTCAATTGGCTCATACCTCTTCACCTCACAAATTTAGTATTTCCACACTCATTGCACATTATTTGTATAAGTAATGTATACATTATTGTATAAGTAATTAAACTTCATTTGTGAACATTTTCTAAACTTATAGTGATTACAGTGTTAACCTCAATTGACTGTATTATAATGGAAGCAGGCCAGGAAGGCGCCAGCTCAATCATATAAATGACAGCTGATGACCTCGGGAATAATTTACCCTTTTGAGGTGACAATAAATGGAGCAAACATTAAAAATAACTAATGTGTTATCCGATCCAACCCGCTATTATATTTATCAATACATTACGAAAAGACATAAAGATGTGACCGTACAGGAGATTGCAGATAATTTCAGCATTCATCCCAATGTTGCAAGATTGCATTTATCCAAGCTCGAAGATGTCAATATGCTTGTATCTGAAACAAAAAAAACAGGCAAAGGCGGAAGGCCAAGCCGGTTATATCGGTTATCTGATGATGTAATTCAGCTGTATTTTCCTTACAGGGATTATCAGATGCTTGCCAAAATAGCCATGGAGACAATGCTGGAGTTAGGTGAAGAAGGCAGAACGGCACTATATTTGACAGGAAAGAAATTTGGCAGAGAACTGATCCAGCAAGAGCTTAAAAGATTTGCAGGCACAGAAAAACTTACCTTTGACCAGAAATTAAACATCCTAAAGCATGCTGCTGATATGTCAGGCTTTCACCCTGAATTTGATGCAAATGACGAAAAGACCATTATCTATTTCCAAATATATAATTGCCCATTTAAAGAGGTTGCAGCTCGGCACGCAGAGCCTGTGTGCAATATGCATTATGAATATTTGAAGGGTATGTTTGAAAGTTTGTTTGATTCTATTCAGCTGGTGGAAAAGCAAAATATGCTGACTGGGTGTGAAGCATGCTCCTACCATGCAATTGTTGGGAACTAAAGAACACCCTGAAAAAGAACCGGGCAAAAACAAGCTCAAAAAGCATAACGTTTTTTCCTGTTCTTTTCTGGACTATTTTGAAACCATTATTTACTTTTATTGAGCATTTACTTTATAATATTGTAGTGATGGACTTGTAAGGGTAAAAGGAGGGATACATATGGATCGTATGTACAGAGTATTAGGCTTCTGGACGGGAATTTTCGCCGTTATGTTTTACCTTGGCGATATGTATACAACGTCCTTGATTTTCTTCGGCCAAACAGGATTTTTCCTGCTTTTAAGCTACTTAAAGCTTTCCGAACGTATGTATATTTATGTTTTTGGAGCATACTTAACCGTTTTCTTCGTAGGCTTCACTTATTGGTCAACATTTATGATGACTCCTGGCGCGGGCGGCCACTAACAGCCGATATAAAAAAGCGATGAATCCATCGCTTTTTTATTTTTCTCATATTTTCTTTGCCTGAAGTACCAGATGAAATGCTGTACTCATGCCTGAAGGCATAATCAGACTTCTGATTGCCCGGTTTCTTTTGCTGATAGGAGAAAACGGGTTAGGATCATAATGATCTTCAAGATCCTGTAAAATGCCTGCAGACAGCAAAAATTCGTCCTGCCTCATTTTAAATTGGAAATTCAGCCCTTCCTTTTCTCCCATGCGGATCAGGGAATCGAAGTGGATATGGCTGGTTATATCCATCTCTCCTGGGTGCTCCAGTACATTATTGATTAAAGAATGCTTGTAATAACCTCTGAGACTTCCATCCCTTCTCATCGGCTCTTGCCATTCCCCATCTGTATATCCATAATCGGCAGTCAATACAATGCCTTTATCCAGAGCAGCAGACAAGCTCTGGATCATCTGTTCCATCTGCAGAGGAATTTCAATTCTTTGGCCATTGCTAAGTGACAAACCGCTTTCTTCAAGAAATAAGCAAATATCTCCATTTGTTAATGGCACAGCTTTCTCTGCAAGCTCCCCTTCTTTTATGGTTACCATAATTTCATGCAATTGATCATTCCTTTTTTCAACCACATGTACGGGCAAGGCATCAAACAGCTCATTTGAAAAAATCATTCCGCAAAAAGGGGTAATTTCATCCCAGCTAACTATTTGCCTGATATGATCAGAAAATGCAATCTGTTCCTGCTGCAGCTTCCTATGATAGGGGCTTGTTTCAAGAATGCAGTAATGAAGCTCTTCATCAGCAATAAGATTCCATTCATCAATGAAAGCTCTGGCGAAACGCCCATTTCCGCCCCCTATTTCGCAGACCTGAAAAGGCAGCTTATACTCCTTCGCCTTCTGAAAAAACCACTTTGAAATGGTCCTTCCATATATATCAGAAATGTTGCTGCTTGTTATAAAATCTCCTCCAGGCCCAATTTTTGGTGTATTTTTCATATAATAACCATATTCGGAATGATACAGAGCCTGCTGGATATATTCAGCATAGCTGATCATTTGTTGAGGAGTATTTTTTATAAAATTCATAAAAAAATCCCGCATAAGAACTCCCTTTTATAAAAAATTCTAGCTTATTGGATACAGCCAGCTCTTCTGTTTTGATCACTGTTTTCACTATTGACATAGTGTTTTCTCTGTTATATTGTTAGGGTAGTAGCTTAACTATATCCCCTCCCATTTTATATGAATAAAACATCCCCCAGAAAAGCCCTTCTCATTGGAGAAGGGCTTTTCTATTTTTCATTCAGAACCCATTCAGGAATGGATTGGAATCCATTTCCTGTCCAATTGTCGTAACCGGTCCATGTCCGGGCAGTACCTCTGTTTCTTCAGGCAATGTTAAGAGCTTATTATGTATACTTTCAAGAAGCTGCTGATGATTGCCGCCCGGCAGATCTGTGCGTCCGATGCTCCCGCTGAATAACGCATCACCGGCAACCACGAGATCAGCATCTTTAAAATACAGCGAAATACTGCCGGGAGAATGGCCTGGCGTCTCTAGAATTTTCAAATTAAATTCACCTATGCTCAACTCTTGTTCCCCTGTTATAATATGGTCGGCGGTCCTTGCTTTTATAAGCTTGCCTATTTTGAAAAGGTGAGAACCGTTTAAGGCTGGATCTAGAAGCCACGCTGCTTCTTTTTCATGTATGTATACAGGAATAGAAAATGCATCTCGTATTTCGTCTACAGCGCCAATATGATCAAAGTGGGCATGAGTAAGAATTACAGCTAAAGGATTTAGTCCCTTTTGCTCAATAATACCGCTTAGTTTTCTGCTCTCTTCACCCGGATCGAAGATTAAACAATCTTTATTTTTATTTGAAAGAACATAACAGTTTGTTTGCAATGGGCCAAGAGGGATCTGATTCCATTCCATTGCTTACACCTCCCAGTGTTGGATTAATTGTTTATTATTTTACACTATATCAGAATGGAATGCCTTAAATCTGCAAAAGGAGAATAAGATGAAAATCCTTTATGGCGTTGAAGCCAGCTATATTATTCAAGATGTGCCCGAATTCATGGATCTAATAAAAAAAGAGACTGAACTGTTCGATTTTCAGCAGAGCACTTTTCTGTTTGAGCAGATGGCTTATGCAGAATTTACAAGAAGTATACTTGCCGAAGCCGGGCTGTTCGAAGAATTTTTTACCCTCTGTTACATAAAATCTGGTGTAAAGGGAGAAACTTTTGATGACTTTGCCGTAGAAACAGACAGCGGATTCTGCTTGTACACTGAGCTCCTTAGCGCCTTTACTATAACCGGGGGCAGTGCGGAAGATATACGGATGGGTGTCTATCAATTTCAGGAACATTTAGTCTTTACGGCAAAAGAAGAAGAAATGCCATTGGTTTATTTTTCAGAACTTCACTTAAAGGATTTAATAAACGGCATTGCTGAAGCATATGACATACAAGTGTCATTTTTAGACCTCGACAAATAGAAGAAAAAAATATAAAATAAAGGACGAATGTATATACTTGGGTTTTACATAATGGGTATATAACCTGAAGAATGATTTTGATCTGGCTTTTGCCTGCTGATCACGAAATAAAGGGGGCTGTTTTAATGGGACTACCAATCATTTTTGCATTAGTCGCAGTTCTTGCAGCTTTTGGTGCGTTTAGCGCACTGAAAAACAAGAACTTCCTTGGCTTGGTTTTTGCTGTAGGAACACTTGCCGTTTTCGGATGGTTCTCTGTAATGACCATAATTAACAGTGGATATCCTGCTGTTCACTAGGCTTCAATCTTAAAGAAATAAAAGGGCTTCCCTCAATGGGCAGCCCTTTTATTTTTAGCCATTTAACTGACTTTCAACCCTTTGTACCTTTTCTTCCATTTTCCTTTTAACATCATGTCTGTCATCAATGCGAATATTGGTCGCCACCCTCATTAGGCCTTTTTCAAAAGGGACTTCATGCATTGCCTGGATGACCTCAAACAAATCAGGAAGCTCCCCTTCAATAATAGTATTCATGGGTGTCAGCTGAAATCGGATTCTGCCGCTTTCTTCATATTTTTTTAATACACGCTGAATGTCTGCCACATAACTGCTGACACTTGGCGTTTCGGTTCCAATTGGAATGACTGTAACGTCTGCAATAGCCATATTTTTACTCCTTTATCTAACTTGATTTATCATTATGTTCTATTAACCGAAAGACTTCTCTTCTGTCGGTCATTATTAATTCTTCGAGATAAAAACCCGCTAAACAGGCTGTACCATTGGGTGAGCAGCTGAGCGGCGCATTTTCCATATCTTCCAGAAGCACTTCCTTATCTCCTGTTTCACTGTCAACTGATATAAGCTGAAATCCGCCTGCATACATATCACTTTCAGCGCTATACAACGGCTGAAAAGTTATGATTCCCTGAGGAGTCCAGTCATAATACGGTACCAGCCAATCCGAAAACCTTGTCAAATGAGGTATTGAGATTGAAGATAACTTCCTGAAATCATTATCCATAAAAGTATACATAGCCTGGTCTGACTGATCTGCTGGCACAGTGATGGTCATGAACCTGTCTTTGGCCGAATCGAATTGAAAAATGTCTGTCTCAACCTGGGTTTCATTATTTCCTTCAATAGATTGTTTAACCAGCGGTGCAAAAAGTGACGGATTTTCATTGTCCCAATCAAGGAAGAAAAGATGATTTGAATCCCCCCATTTGGCAAAAGGCTCCCTTAAGTTTAATTCTTCTGATGTACCTTTTGCAATGTCGATATGGTAGGAAGTAAAATCCCAGTCTTCAGTAAATGAAGCAATTAATAATGATTCTTCATGATAAGGGTTCCACTCAACAGCGAAGTCAAAGCCTGAAATATTTTTCTCCCAAACAGCTTTCCCATTTGCTTTTATAACGGTTAAAGTTCCTTCATAGGTGCCTGGTGACGTTCGAATCAGAATGTATTTGCCAGCTGGGCTGACCGTTACGGAAGCAATCGGATGTGAACTTTCATAGAGCAGATTTTGATCGCCTGAAAAGAGGTTATAGGAAAAAACCCTGGAAGCTGCTCCCTCATTTACAGTGTAAACAATTTTGTTATCGCTGAGCCAGCCATTTGCTCCCTGAAATTCCCCTTCTTTAATCCGGATAGGCTTAACACTCTTATTTTCAGCATTATCAGGTGGTGCGGACGATTCAGAGATTTCAATTTCTTGATTCTTCTTCTGCTTCATCTCAGCTTTTTCCGGCTTTACACAGCCGGTTATTAAAAATAGTGAAACCATCAGAATAAAAAATAAAAAAAGAAACTTCCCTTGATATGTAGATTGAGTGTTCAACACATCCGCACCTCCTTTTCTCCTTAAATATAAGTACGTAAACAGCATGAAAATGTTTCAAAAATAATAGAATAAATGTGTTTAATAGGAAAAAGCCGTTTTTCCGTCTTCGATTTGGAAAATCGGCTGGTTATCATCGAACTATTGGCTTTGTGAAGTTAGTATGATAGTTATTTTAATGTCTGTTTGATTAAAATACAATATAGAAACATTTTCAAGGTTATTTTTTCACATATAAAGCGATGCAAGAAAAATGCCCAGCACTTCTTCATAAATATCATCATATTGTGACAGGGGCAGCGGATTGATGCCTCTTCCAAGTTCAATTGTGAATCCCGGTCTCCGGAACTCCTGTATGAACCAATCCTTATAACCCGCAAAACTATCAATGAATTGAACTGCCTTATACCCGCTGACACGTTCGAACTCAAGCGCGAGCACCTGTGATTCCGGCGGCTCCAATCCCTCGTATCCCCAATAAAATTCTGCTCCTTGTGTATGGAAGGCAAGCATTCGATCGAATTGATTATCTCTTGCCAGTTCCGCCATTGCGATGGCTTCTGGTTCCGTTAACGGGGCTTCCCCAAGATAATCTCTTGGTGCCGGGGCATTTTGTTCAGTTCTCTCTTTCTCAAAATCCCATTTGGCAGGAAACTGATTATTTAAATCAACACCCCTAATATTAGCCTTCCAGCCTGAAAAATCAGTGCTTCCTCTATTTATAGCTATCACTTCTTCCGAGAGTTCTGGTGGTGGCCCATTTAAGACGAGATCTACTCCATCTGGGTTCACCATTGGAACTATGGAAAGGTCAACGGAATTATATAAAGGCATTGTAGAAATCCCTCTTATCGGCCGGACATTTGTTATGGATAAGAGAAAGCTGTTCAGCAAAGCCATTAATATAGGGGTGGTAATCCATTCGTTTGCATGAAATGATGCATTAATTTGCACTTTCTTATTCCCTTTTCCCAGGCGTATCTCCTGAATTGGCTTCCCAAGGACACTTCGGCCAATTGTATTTACCTTTATAAATGGATAAATATCTGACAGCATGGAAATATCAGCTGTTAAAGCTTTATAGTCATAATTTCTCCTGCCTGATACAATTGGAGATATTACCCTCCTTGGCAGCTTTATGGCTCCACCTGTGGCCAGACTGGTGGGATTAAGGGATTGATTCACCAGGAGAACAGCATCTACAGAAAGGTTTCGGGAAGAACTCAGCTTCCAAAAGGTGTCTCCTGGTCTAACCGTATAATTTTGCAATGTAAAGCCGGGAATATTAATTTCCTGGCCTATCTGCAGCGATGCAGGATTAACACCGGGATTGGAATCAGCAATGAGATTGACTGGCACCATAAAGAGCTGACTGTAATACCATAAGGAGTCTCCGGACCGGACTTTGACTTTCATCTTTATCCCCCTTTCCATCATTTCAATTTTATGAAAAAAAGAAAAAAAAATGACTGTTTACCTGTGTAAATTTGAATTGCAGATATGAAAAAGGATTCCGCAGTGTCTAAAGACTCTCACTGTTTTGAGCAATGAAAAAAGCACCTGCAAGCAATCAGGTACTTTTACTCAATTTATTTATTTTTAGCAAGCCAGGCTGCTCCAATTACGCCGGCATCATTGCCCAAAGTCGCAATATCAATGACTGTAGAATCCCTCACTCCTGGAAACGCAAATTTAACGAAGTTTTCAATAACAGGCTTCAGCAGGACATCCCCTGCTTTAGATACTCCTCCGCCTAATACTATTTTTTCCGGATTTAAGGTATTTGCAATATTTGCCAATGCCAATCCAAGGTGCATAGCTGTTTCATTGACAACCAGAAGAGATGCTTCATCCCCATTCCTTGCCGAATCAAAAACATCTTTTGCGGTGATTAACCCATTTTCCTTATACAAATTGGAAAGAACCCCTTCTCCACCCGATTTTAGGTTTTCAAGAGCCTGCCGGACAATGCCTGTAGCTGATGCTATTGTTTCAAGGCAGCCCGTTTTTCCGCAATTGCATTGAGCTCCGTCAAAAGGAACGGAAGTAATGTGGCCAATTTCACCTGCAGCTCCGCTGACTCCCTGCACAATATCTCCGTTGGCTATTACGCCGCCGCCGACACCTGTGCCAAGTGTTACACATACAAGATCTTTAGCGCCATTTCCGGCTCCCTTCCACATTTCGCCCAGAGCCGCGCAGTTAGCATCATTATCAATGATGACTGGAAGGGATGTTTCCACTTCAAGCAAATCCTTCAGAGGGTAATTATCTTTCCATCCTAAATTAACAGTGTTATATACAACACCTGTTGCCAGATTTACAGGACCTGGAGCCCCCATGCCAATGGCGATGATTTTATCCTTGCTTAAATCCAGTTCCTCCAATTTAAGATCGATGGCTTTAGCTATATTTATCGTAATATTTTTTCCTTCTTCACTATTGTCAGTGGGAATTTCCCATTTATGAATGATTTCCCCATAGTAGTTGATAAAAGCAAGTTTTGTAGTTGTTCCGCCTAAATCTACCCCAACCAGCCATTTTTCTGCCAAACTCCATCACCTTTTCTGTCTATTTTTTCTCTTTAAGATTCTGAATTTCAGTCCGTAAAATCAAGATGCTGCTCTGGTAATCTTTCACATCAATAAGCTGAGAATCATATAGCTCTTTTAATTCTGCAGCCATAAGCTCCAAATCAGCTTCACGATCCCCTATGTAGATGATTGTCCCATATTTCTTAAGAAATTGCTGTATATCATAAATGGTTTTCATTCTGTACCTCTGCCCTATCGATAAGTTTATACCTCAATAAAGTATAATCTAAATTTCCAACCTTCTCAAGATGGACAAGCTCCCGCAAATAAATAAGATTCCTGGGCTAATCTAAAAAACCCCTTCCCGGCACAGCAGCCAGTGAGGGATTTTTTAGATTTAGCGATCTGGATCTTTTGGATGCAGAAAACGCGGCCGCCTGTTCTTCAATGGTATTGGCGATCTGAGCAATACATCCCTGAATGCTCTCAAATTGAAAGGGATGAATGGCCACAGGTATGGCACTCCAAAAGACTTCATTCTTGCCAGCATGATTATCAGCAGCATGATGCCAGCTACATATCCATAAGTATGGAAAATACTTGTTGCAATCAGCAAGGCAATTCTTATCAGCCTGTTGGCCAGGCTCATTTCATAGCTTGGTGTTGAAAATGTTCCAATTGCTGCTATTGCTAAATAAAGAATTACTTCATTAATGAACAATCCAACTTCAACAGCTACCTGTCCAATCATCAGTGCAGCTACCAGTCCGAGTGCAGTGGCCAGCGCGGATGGAGTATGGATCGCGGCCATCCTCAGCATATCCAAACCGAGCTCTATCATAAGGAACTGAATGACTAATGGCAGCTGTCCTGTTTCATTCGGCCCGATATATGATAATGCATCAGGCAGCAGCTGTGGCTGTATTGCAAATAAGTACCATAAAGGCAAAAGAAAAATGGAGGCCCAGACAGCCAAAAATCGGACAAATCGCAAATATGCACCTACAAGGGGCTTATTACGGTATTCCTCAGCATGCTGCAGGTGATGCCAGAAGGTTGTCGGTGTTATGATCACACTGGGCGAACCATCGACGATAATGCATACATGCCCTTCATAAAGATGGGTTGCTGCTGTATCAGGCCTTTCGGTATACCTTACCATCGGGTAGGGATTCCAATGCCGGCCGGAAATGAATTCCTCTATTGATTTTTCGGCCATTGGCAATCCATCAGTGTCAATCTTAGAAATTGATTCCTTTATTTTTTTAACCATTTCAGGATCGGCAATGTCTTCAATATAACTGACAACAATATCTGTTTTAGACCGTCTTCCCACTTGCATATATTCCATGCGAAGTGTCCGGTCTCTTATTCTTCTCCTCGTTAAAGCAGTATTAAAAACAAGTGTTTCTACAAACCCATCCCTTGAACCGCGGACAACACGTTCGATATCAGGCTCCTGCGGGCCTCTTACCGGATATGTACGGGCATCAATGAGAATCACTTCATCGACACCATCCACAACTAAAGCAGTCGGACCAGCCAGCACCATATCCACAACTTTATCCAGATCATCAGTGGTTTCAACCTCTACGTAGGGTATATACGTTTTTATTAACCGGGAAAGTGTATCCCCTTCCAGCTGGCCTGCATCCAATCCAGCAAGCATTTTCATCAGATAGTGCAAAATATCGTCTTTTACAAAGCCATCTACAAGATATAGAGCCATTTCCCTTTCTGCATATTCAACATCCAGCTGAATCACATCAAAGCTTTTTTCAACTCCAAGTGCTTCTTTAAGATATTCTATATTTTCTTTCAGTGAAACCTTTACAGGCTCTTTTCTGACTTTCTCCAAAATCCCCACCTCAGCATTCTGTTCCATTCTTTTCCTTGCATACTATTCAACATCATAGACATGCAAAAAAAAAATCATACCAATGATTGGCATGATTCAATGAAAATCCGCAGGAAATGAAGATTATATTTCCCAGGAAGTAAGCTGAAAATTCAGTATAATACCAGCTGTCTTTCTATTCTATTTGGTTTAAAAGCTTTTGATAATCTTCCTGATCCGGTTTAAGACCAGCTGCTTTTTGAGCATGATATCTTGCTTTTTCCGGGTCTTCTTCATCTAAATAGATCAGTGCAAGATTGTAATGTGCTTCGTGGAAAGCAGCTTCTTCCTTTACTACGTGGAGAAGATGATCTTTCGCATCTTCCAGTTGTCCCACCTTTATTTCCGCATATGATAACAGGAAATAAGCCTCTGGTGAGGCATTCCCTTCATTAACAAAATCAGCAAGCATTGATCGAGCCTTTTCAAACTCTTCAGCATTAATATGCTCCTGGGCCATCACCATTGCAGTCTGTTCATTTAAAAGCCTTCCTGGTTCATTGAAACCATATTTCAACAATCCAGCAGCCAGACAGAGTGATGCTGCTAAAAACAGGAACTGAAGCAATGGCCGCTTCTTCCTGGGAAAATGCACAATTCCAGTAGCAAGAAATCCGCCAATCAGCCCGCCGATATGGCCAGCGTTATCAATCCCCGGAATGGTAAATCCAAATGCAAGGTTTATGCCCAATACCACAAGTATATTAAATCCCATTGTCCGGAAGAAAAGACTAGGATAAATGAGCCCAAAATATAAAAGTGCTCCGAAACAGCCAAAAATAGCTCCGCTTGCTCCAGCTGAAAGGGTAGGGCTAAAAATGAAACTGGCTAAAGTTCCGCCAAAACCAGCAGCCAAATAAATAACTAGGAACCTTAGATTTCCATACACGCGTTCCACTGCCGAACCAAGATAAAATAAGGCAAGTGTATTCATTAATAAATGGAGCAGTCCGATATGAAGAACAATCGGGGTCAAAAACCTCCACCATTCCCCATCAAGAATTAATGGGTTAAATTTAGCCCCATACTTAATTAATGTCGATGTATCTGTGCTCCCGCCCATTGCTTCCAAAACTAAAAAAACAGCAACTTGAATAAAAATGAATATATACGTAAAAAATGGCTTCCCAAAATTAAACATTTCCTTTTCTTTCTTTGCTGTTTTCACAGCTTTAGAAAGAGCAGCATGCTTCAGAGCTTCAACATCCATTTCCGCATAATTTCCGGACAGTAGGGTTAATGGCTTTTCGAAAATGGCCTCAACCTCACTTAGGCTATCCGGTTTGCCGGACTCAATGATTAGGGTTTGGACAGAGGCTTTCGCATTTTCAGGCATGAAGGGTTCTGTAATGCGGAATTCATAGTCATCGACAGGCAGGTACTTTGTGACATAGATATTTAATACTGGCAGCTCCCTTTTACCAAGCTGCTTCCTGACAGATTCTGCTTTTTGGGAAGTAACTTCGATATCCCGCTGCATCCAATTGCTCCAGTCAAGATTATATTTTAGGAGCCTGATTGCCTTTATCGTTTTATGCTCCATCTTTTCTAGCCATAATTCATCCTGATCTCCAGATAGCTGAATCATTCTGTACCCCTGATCAGATATGAAATAATCCGCAATTTTCCAAAATAAATAATCCTCTTGAACGGCCAATTCTTCCCCCACTCTCTATACGTTTCAATGATTACAATACTTTATTTAACTATAGGCAAAAAAGAAACCTTTTGTAAAAGAAAAAGCACCTGAATATTTATCCAAAATAAAAAGACCATTACGGTC
The DNA here is from genome assembly GCF_017303275.1 of Bacillus sp. NTK034. Taxonomy (GTDB): domain Bacteria; phylum Bacillota; class Bacilli; order Bacillales; family Cytobacillaceae; genus Cytobacillus. Next base: position 438,477 of record NZ_JAFKOJ010000002.1, read on the forward strand.
TTTTTACTTCTTTATTGCCGCCCTTCCGAGGGCCCAGAAGAGAAAACAGAGCTCATCATCCTGTCGCGGACAAGCGGAAAACTCATTACTGAAGTGACTAGCAGTTTCCGCAAAAAGACATTCCCAAAAATAACATTAATCAATCGATAACGGTTATGATAGGCAAAATAAGTGCCAAGACCTATCATAAATATGGATAGTAATCGAGACATTAAAAATCCCTCCTCTTCCTTATTGTGAGAAGAGGAAATAATTTTTATCCATGCTTCATAACAAAATAAAATTCGCCTCCCAATGCAAGCTGGCTAATCCTTCCTTATTGGTTCCAGCGTTTTCTTGAGAACATTTACTGATTGGGTAAACTGATCCTTTTCTTCGCTGTTTAAGTCAAGTTCAACAATGGCGCGAATGCCATTTCTATTGACTATAGCAGGTACCCCAATGTAAACATCATCATGGCCATACTCTCCATCTAAGTAAGCTGACACCGTAAGGACCGAATTTTCGTTCTGAAGGATTGCTTTCGTCAGCCTGACCAGACCCATGGCTATTCCATAATAAGTGGCCCCTTTTCGCTCAATAATCTGATAAGCCACATCTCTGACATTAAGGAATATCGACTTAAGATCGTCCTTCCTAAAATTCTCTTCTTTTCCTATCCAGTCATCAATGTTTTTCCCTGCAATATCAGCATGGCTCCATACAGGCAATTTAGTATCTCCGTGTTCACCTATAATATATGCATGAACATTACGAGTATCGACTTTGAAATACTCTCCGAGCAGAAACCTGAATCTGGCCGTATCCAGTATCGTTCCGGATCCAATTACTCTTTCTTTTGGCAGTCCGGAGAATTTCCAGACTGCATAGGTCAGAATATCTACTGGATTTGTCGCAACCAGGAAAATGCCATCAAAACCGCTGTCCATGACATGATTCACAATGCCTTTAAAGATTTTCGCATTTTTTTCCACAAGATCCAAACGTGTCTCCCCAGGCTTTTGATTAGCTCCAGCAGTTATGACAACCAAATCAGCCTCTTTGCAATCTGAATAACCTCCAAACCAGATCGATGTTGGCGAAGGGGCAAATGGCATGCCATGATTTAAGTCCATAGCATCTCCTTCAGATTTATCCTTATTTAAATCGGTTAGAACCAATTCCTCTGTAACACCCTGATTTAATAGTGCAAAGGCATAGCTTGAGCCTACAAAGCCAGTTCCAATCAGCACGACTCTGTTCACCCGAATTTTCATAACAACTCTCCTTTTCACTTTAAGGTAAGGAACAGCAGCAGCTCAGTCCGTCTATATCAATAGAATAAATAGAAGCAATCCCAACGAGGCTGAAGCTAAACCCGAACAAAAATTAACAAAGTCATTATCTGCAAAACGCCTTCCTTTTACCAATAAGGCCGGCTGTCCGCAATGTTCGGTTTTTTCAACATTTTCATTGCACACCAGGCACTTGTATTCAGCCTGAAAAAAAGCCCCCAATATGGAATCAATCAGATTTCCCGCAAATCCAAAGATCCCAATCAGCATAACCTCATAAAGTGAAACGCTGAACAGCATAAATGAAAGAAGTGCAATAGCAAAAGAACCTGACAAAGCTGCAATTGTGCCCAGAATGCTGACAGCACCTGAAGTTCCCGTCTCTACTGGCTTCCAGGTCCTCAACGAAATGGGGGATTTTTGACTTAATGAACCAATTTCTGATGCCCAGGTGTCCGAATTCGCTGCAGCCAGGCCAATTAGAAATGCTATTAGCCAAACCGGTGATGGATTCAGGAGATAGAGTATGCTGGAAATAGCTGCTATTCCTCCATTTGCTGCCACCTGCTGCCAATCCCTCCTTGACCCTTTTGCATGCTTATTTTCGAATGTCTCTTTTCTATGGCTTTTAAATTTTGACCAAAAGCTTGAGCTCGCAAAGAAGAACCCCAGTACAAGGAGACCGTAAAAACCAAATCCCCATCCTGTTGCCGCACCTACAATGAATGCGGCTATACTGCCTGAAAAGGTCAGTAATCGGAAATAATATCCAGCTAGAGCTGTGATCAATATAAAAATAATAATTACAATAGATTCAAGCATTGCCGGATGCCCAAACCTGCTGATCGGTAATAATCATTTCCACCGGCTTGTCATGGTTTTCTACTGGAAAGCCGTTTAAAATCTGCAGTTCAAAAGCCAGTGAGACGGTTCTTCCTTTATAGTGCTCGAGAAAACGATCATAATAGCCTCCCCCAAACCCCAGGCGAAAGCCGTTTTTCATGTATGCGAGCCCGGGAACAATTAAGGTTTCGATTTCCTCACTGCGAACTTCATCTGTCTTTTCTGGACTTGGTTCCCATAATCCATAGTACACAGACTCCAATTCCCTGAAGCTTTTCAGTTCACGGAACACCATTTGCTTTGTGTGGGGAATGCATTTCGGGACAGCAACCCTTTTTCCATCTTCCCATGCTTTTCTGATAATCTGCCACGTATCCGCTTCAGGCGGCTTTGAAACCGTTATTCCTATCGTTTTAGCTTGAAGCCATAAAGGACTGCTATAAAGGCTGCGGGCAATTTCATAGGATAGCTGTTCAAACTCAGGCTTGCTCAATTCCTTCATTCTATTCAGCATTTGCTTTCTAAGCGCCTTTTTATCCATTTCCATATCATACCCTCCAACAGAAGATGACATATGCAAATCCCCTCAATAATTTATCCAAAAAAGGGAAGTATACCCATAAAAAAAGTCAACAAAAAAAGCAGTAGGAATGATCCTACCGCTTATTTTGTTTCACGATGTGTAGTCGAACGCTTATCTCTTGGGCAATATTTTTTAAGCTCAAGACGATCTGGATTATTTCGTTTATTTTTTTTAGAAATATAGTTACGATCTCCACATTCTGTGCAAGCTAACGTAATGTTTACACGCATGTAATTTCCCTCCAAACTATGTTCAAACTAGTTCGTTCATACGACTTTTCTATAATATCACTTTTTAATTCGAAATGCTAGTACGTTTTTTTAAAAGTACCCTCTTTAACCCTGCCTATTAGCAGGTTGTTATACTGAAGGATTTCTGATTTGCTGTCTCCGTTAATAATCCATGATTCTCCTTCTATTGTCCCTCTGCCATTGAATGCTGCTTTAAGGGAGAAGACGCTTATGGCATTCCCCTGGACCATCGGATGATATTTTAAAGTTCCTTTCTTTCTGCAGTTCCAAATTTGGTCACTGTATACATTCCAGTATGGCTGAATCGTACACTCTTCCATTTTTTTGCCGTTTAGCTGGCCATTAACCAAAAACAGCTTGGAATCAGCCAAATGAAAGATGACATTTTCTGCGGGAGAAATGAACGAGAGATGTTCACGGGAAGAATAATCATGTCTGTGCTGCAATAAGAGCTTAATCATTCTGGGCTCGTCCACATGGTTTGTGATATAGCTTTTAAAATATGAAATTTTGGAGTGGATTTTTTCTGTCTTAATTTGAACAGAAATATTTTCATCAGGAAATATCTCTTTACTGCCATTCTCCATCCAGTAAGTCTTCCCGTCTATCCATAAACCCGGAATCATTTTCAATTTCCCGATCGGCGCTTTCTCCATTTCTTCATAAACATCAGATTGAATCCAATTTAATGTATTCATCTTCATGCACCTTTTTCTATAATTTTTTTAAACAAAGTCTTCTAGCTTTTGGCTGATTAGGGTTTCTTGGAATACTCTTTTGGTTTCCTCCGCAATGCGTCCCCAGCTGAATAGGCTTTCTGCGACCTTTTGACCTTGTCTGCCAATTGTAAGGGCTGCTTTTGGATCTTCAAGGAGAGCGGTAGCCTGCTCTGTGAAACTGCCAGGTTCTCCCGGTGTCATGAACAGTCCCGAATATCCATGTTTTATTATCCCCTTTAACCCGCCAGTGTTAGATACTATCGCCGGTTTCCCGGCAATCATTGCTTCGAGTGCAACAATGCCAAATGGCTCATAATAACTTGGAAAAACAGCGAACTCACACTTCAGAAAGAGAGCTACTCTTTGCATATCATTAATAAAACCCGGAAAATGAATTACATCGTCAACATTCAGTTCTTTCGCTTTTTTTCTATGTGCTTCAAGCATAGGCCCTTTGCCGGCTATAATGAAATAAGTATCCGGGTACTTTTCTTTTATAATAGGCGCTGCTTCGATCAAGGTATCAAACCCTTTTTCCCTGACCATCCGCCCAATAGAAAATATCAGTCTGCCGCCTTTTTTTACCTGCAGCCCCTCCAATAAAGAGTCAACGTCTTCAAGAAGGGGTTCCTTGCTGATTCCGTTTGCAATAACAGACATTTTTTCGTTTTCAATAGCAAATTGCTGGAGTACTTCTTCCTTCATATATTCACTGCAGACAATAACCTGATCTGATCCGAGTATCAGCTGCTCTTCTTTTCTATGGATAAACTTCTGCAATTCTGTGTAAATCCCATTATTCCTTCCATATTCGGTTGCATGTATAGTCGTAATTAAAGGACACTGTAAACTCTCCTTTAATGACAGGCCGCATGCACCCACAAGCCAGTCATGTGCGTGGATGAGCTCAAAGTGGTGGAAGGATGACAGTTCATTGGCTTTTTGCTCCATCGCCAAATTCAATCCTAAAATCCAATGCAAAAAGTTAGGATCTTTTTCATTAAGCGGCTTAACTCGATGTATATAGATACCGTCTTTACGTTCATTGCTGGAAAGATTTCCTGGATTAGCTGTCAGAATATGGACCTCATAATCATGTTTCAATCCTCCGGCGAGTCCATGGACATGTCTTGATAAGCCACCGACAACATGGGGAGGATATTCCCACGTAAGAAGAAGAATCTTAGGTAAGCCTTTATGGCAGCTTTTTTTATTTGGCTCAGCAGTTACCGTTTCTATCATTCTTTACCTTCTCCTTCACTCATTGATTCATAATAAGTGTATGTACTCACATTCACTGTCCATTCAGCAGGCTGCTTCTCAGCATCGCCTTTTCCGGATGATTGATAAATCATTTCCTCAGAAGTATGAATTGCTTCTGAGCGCAGCAAAGGAAAGAAATGAGATTCTGTCAATTTTATGCCAAGCTCCACACAATACACTTTACTAGGTTTGAGCCCTTTGAAGATCCACTCTGATTGATGGGACAGAATTACTTCATGATCAGAGACCGCATTTGCGCCATCAAAAATGATCCCCGTAACATCATAGATTCTTAAAGATTTTCTCATGGAAGAGACAGGCTCGTCCAAGTAAAGTGAAGCCATCTTCTCTTTATGACTAGATAATTTCCATATTACTTTTACCTTATCAGCTCTTAAGCGTGTTAATATCAATTGATCTTTCATTTGTTTAGGAAGTGCATTTTCTTCAGCGGTTATTTTATTCCCGGCAGAGTCCACGCTGTTGCGTTTTTCTTTATTTTGGATAAGTTTGGTCCATTGGTATTGCACTTTTCCTACTGTTGTATCAAGCTCAATGGCAATTTTGCGAAATGAAAGCCCCCTGCGGCGAAGCTTAATAATTTCATCGATCATACCCGGCACCTCTTGTATTTATTTTCATAAGCCACTAAAAAAGGTATATATATGACAAAAAGCAAAATTTTATGACTATTTATATAGCTCAATGTTATCACTGATATGGATAGGCTACAATGAACGGAAATTGTCGCTTCTTGCGAATGCACATGCCTGCTTGAATAATAAATAAGAAAAAATTTTTCAAAGTTTGCCGGGATGCTTTTTCGACAGAGCTTCAGCGACAAAAAGCTATAATTTTCACCTGCTTGTGGATTACATATCGAAATTTGTCAATTTTGATGGTAAAATATTTCTGTTCAATGAATATGAGGTGACTTTTTTGGAATCAATCATGCTGGCATTAGTGATCATATCTATAGGGCTATTTGTTCTTTCAGTGTTCTTGAAAGATCCTTATAAAGAGCTGCGCGAAGAAATGGACCAAATGTCCATGCAGCAGATTCAGGAAATGTATCAGATTAAAAAGAAATTAAAAGTATTGGAAGAAGAACTGCTGGTGGCTGACGACCCCTTTATTCAGCACGTTCCTGCAGAGTCTTCTGCTCATTCCTCAGTGAAAAGGGAAGTTCATGAAATTATAAAAAATCAGGTGATGCTGCTTACCAGGCAAGGATTGTCAGTTGAGCAGATTGCCAGACAATCATCACTCTCTCCTGATGAAGTAAGGACTATTCAAACAGAAATGAAATTTAGAGGTCATGGATATGAATAAAAGAAATACCCGGGCATTTGCATTTGGCATCCTTATGGCTGTCATAGCCTTCGGCATAGCCTATTTTTTCATTAAACCGAATCAGTCTGAAAATAGAAAAATAGATGAAGACAGCGCGAAAGAATTTCTTCAGGCGAACGGCTATACTGTTTTAACAGACAAAGAATATACTCTACTTCAGCAGCGGACTAAATCCGAAGATCCAGCAAATGAAAATACGGAAGAAAAAGAAGAACCTTCTGAGGAAGATACGGAGTTGGAAGAAGGCTCACAGGCTGCCTATCAGCTTACAATTGAGAGCGGCATGACACCTGGGGAAATCGCAGCACAGCTTGAAAAGGGAAATGTAGTCGATCAGGCAGCAGACTTCGGCAATTACCTTGAAGAATACGGGTACAGCAAAAAAATACAGCTGGGCACATTTGAGCTGACCCCTGACATGAGCTATAAAGAAATCGCTAAAGTCATAACAAAAAGCTAAAAGGAGCTGAATCCTTTTAGCTTTTTTCCTTCTGCGCTAGCGAGGCATGACGCTTCCGTTTTTCTTATTAATTATTCAAATCATACTGACGCCCTTTTACCAAGTAAAAAATATGTTCAGAGATATTGGTGACATGATCAGCTGCTCTTTCTAAATATCGGCAAACAAAAGACAGCTGAGTGATCTGAGGAAGGTATTCCGGTTTCTGCAGGTTGATTTGCAGCAGCTCTTTAATTGTTTCACCATAAAGGTCGTCTACCTGATCATCCATATCAGCTACTTTTTTTGCCTTTGTAATATCTTCTTCTGTGAAAGCTTCCAATGATAAGCGAAGCATTTCGGTGGAAATTTCGTACATTTCTTTTATATGCTCAATCGGCTTAATAAGTGGTTCTGACCCAATCCGTATTGTAGACTTCGCAATATTTACTCCAAAGTCTGCTATCCGTTCAATGTCTGTCGCGATTTTAATTGCCACAATGATGCGGCGAAGGTCAATTGCTACAGGCTGCTGTTTGGCAATTAACAGAATGGCTAAATCATTTATTTCTTCATATAAAAGATCTGCCTGGTTATCGTCATCAATGATTTCAAGTGCCAATTCTATATTTTGGGTTTCAAGCGCCTCAACCGATCTATGCAAGGCCTCTCCTGCAAAATTGCCAATTTCAATCAGTTTCTTTTGAAGCTCCTGCAAATCATATTCAAATCTCTCACGTACCACCATCAATGTAATCCCCCTTCATCCTAAAAGTAATAATTAAATCGTTGATACAAACCAGTAAAATAGATTAGCCGAATCGTCCAGTGATATAATCTTCAGTCCGCTTATCTGAAGGGGTAGAGAATATCTTATCTGTATCGGCAAACTCGATTACTTCACCGTTTAAGAAGAAAGCTGTTTTATCAGAAATACGGGCGGCCTGCTGCATATTATGAGTAACGATGATAATACTGAATTCTTCCTTAAGCTCCTGCACAAGCTCTTCTACCTTTAAGGTAGAGATAGGGTCAAGTGCAGATGTCGGCTCATCCATTAAGATGACATCTGGTTCAATTGCTAGACAGCGTGCAATGCAAAGGCGCTGCTGCTGCCCGCCTGATAAGCCATACGCATTCTGGTTCAGGCGATCCTTAACCTCATCCCAGATTGCCGCTCCCCTCAAACTCTTCTCAACAATCTCATCAAGGATCTTTTTATCGCGAATACCGTGAATTTTCGGGCCATATGCTACATTTTCATAAATGGACTTTGGAAATGGATTTGGCTTTTGAAAAACCATTCCCACATTCGTTCTTAAATCCTCCACTGTAAATGATTTATCAAGAATATTACGCTCCCGGTATAAGATTTCGCCGGAAATTTTTACTGAAGGCACAAGTTCAACCATGCGGTTTAGAGTTTTAATATATGTGGATTTACCGCATCCTGATGGTCCGATAATGGCCGTTACTTCATTTTCATTAATGGCTAAATTGATATTTTTTAACGCATGCCCTTCACCATACCAAAGGTTAAGATCTTTTGTATTATAAACAACTTTTTTGTTTTCTGTTGAATTTGGGTTTATGTTTTCTTTTTTTACATTTGGATTTGTTTTCTCTGTCACTACAGGCATTTTATAAAACCTCCCAGGCTAATATCTTTTTTGGAATTTATTCCGAATTAAGATGGCTATTGAGTTCATCGCGAATAAAACAATTAATAAAATAACGATTGTCGCAGCTGCCAGGTTTGCATATTCTGCTACTAGAGCAGAGTCGATTGTCCAATAATAAATCTGTACCGGCAAAATCGTAAATTTATCAAAGATTCCATCAGGAACAGGAATTAACAAAGCCGGTATACCGATAACAACCAATGGCGCTGTTTCGCCTATAGCCCGCGATAGTGCAAGAATAACCCCCGTAAGGATTCCAGGTAATGCTGCAGGAAGAACTACATTTTTAATGGTTTGCCACTTTGTCGCTCCCATACCGTAAGAGGCTTCTCTTAAAAATTGGGGAACAGCACGGATTGCTTCCTGGCTGGCAACAACAACCACTGGAAGAACCAGCAATGCCATAGTAAGACCGCCAGCAAGGACTACAGAACCCAAATCCAAAGCTCTTGCAAAAACAGTTAGTCCTAGTATACCAAAAACTACTGAAGGAACACCTGCCAAGTTGGAGATATTCGTTTTAATAAAAGAAGAAATACGTCCCTTGGCTGCGTATTCTTCAAGATAAATAGCCGTACCTACCCCAAGAATCATCGTAACGGGAGCAACAACAAGCATCAGCCATAGTGTTCCTGTTATTGCTCCCCAGATTCCGGCTCTTTCAGGATCTGTCGATAAGCGATTCATTAGAAAATCTATGTTTATCCAGCCTAATCCATCTGAAAGGACTCGATATATCAAGACGATCAATACTACAAGACCAAACAAGGTTGCCAAAAAGAAAATCGTTTTCGCCATATTATTGGCAAGGAGACGGCTGCCCATTTTTTTATGCACTTGTTCTGAATCTACATATTTCATATTAATATTCCTCCCTGAACCTGCGAGAGATATACTGAGCAAGAAGGTTCATAATTAACGTAAACACAAACAATGTCATAGCAACAGCATAAAGACTGTAATATAATGTTGTACCTGCGGCTGCTTCCCCGCCTGTTACTTCCACAATATAAGCAGTCATTGTCTGCATGGATTGGGTAACATCAAATGTAAAGTTTTTCGAACTTCCGCTCGCAATGGTTACGATCATCGTTTCCCCGATTGCTCTAGAAATTCCTAACACAAACGAAGCAATGATACCTGAAATAGCTGCTGGTATAACCACTTTCCAGGTTACCTCAAGCTTTGTTGCCCCCAATGCAAGGGCACCTTCCCTCATAGCATTTGGCACAGAACTCATTGCATCTTCAGAAAGGGACGCTACCATTGGGATGATCATAATTCCCATTACAATCCCCGGGCTTAAAATATTCGTTGGTTCAAGGCCGGGAATAAAAGATCTTAGTAAAGGTGTTACAAATGTAAAAGCAAAAAACCCATAAACAATAGTAGGAATACCAGCCAGAATTTCAAGAAGCGGCTTTAAGGTTTTTCTTGTTTTTTCTGAAGCGTATTCACTTAAAAATATCGCTGTCATCAGTCCCACCGGAATGGCAACAAGCATGGCTATTAAAGTGGAAATGATTGTTCCGGTCAGTAAAGGAAGAACTCCAAAAACAGCATTGGCACCTAATGGCTTTAATTCAGTGCCTGTAAAAAAATCTATAAAAGGAACGTCTTTGAAAAAGGCGATTGTTTCCGTAATTAAAGTAAGTACAATTCCAATAGTAGTCAAAACAGAGATTGCTGCGATACCAAATAAAATTTTTGGAATTAACTTTTCAGTATAATTATTAACACTTCGAGATTTTTTCTTTTGTTGTATGATTTCACGTATATTCAACTTTTTGTCGTTATCGTGAACAGCGCTTTTTGCCAAGTGTAAAACCCCTTTCATCCCTCTCATCCATAGAAGAACTATTTAGCTTATAATACCCGCATAAAAACTTTTAACACTGCAAGAAGATGAGAAGTCTACCCTCTCATCTTCCCGTTTTCAACACTTCTTGAAACTTACTTCAATCCGTTCAAAGCATCTAGAGAAGCCTGGATATCTTCATCAGATAATGGAGCAAATCCAGTTTCTGCTGCAACATCCTGTGCATTTTCCATAGTATAGATAGCATAATCAAGCACTTGCGGCTTTTCTTTAGCCATATTTGTATTCAGGTATGTGAATACAGGGCGAGTAAATGGAGCATAGTCTCCGTCTTCTTTGATTGTATCTAATGATGGTTCAACTGGTCCATTGCCAAAGTCTACTTTTACTGCCGACAATTTATCTTTGTTGCTGTCATAGTATCCATAGCCAAAGAATCCGATAGCGTTTTTATCTTTAGATACAAGATCCACTAAAGTTGAGTAGTCCTGCTGTAAGTTGATATTTTCAGGAAGGTCCTGTTCTTCAAGAATATTTTCAAACATAAATTCGTAAGTGCCATGGTTTTCATTTGGGCCATAAGTTTGAATTTCTTCATCCGGGAAGTCAGGGCGAACATCTGACCATTTTTTCTTTCCTGCACTGGCAAGGAAGATATCGACAACTTCTTGCTGTGTAAGCTCAGCAGCCCAGTCATTTTCTTTATTAATTACAATTGTTATACCATCTAAAGCAACCTTCATTTCCTGGACATCAATTCCAAGATCTTCTGCTTGTGCTTTTTCTTCATCTTTAATTGAGCGGGAAGCATCATTAAAGTCAGTTCCGTCTTCCGCAAGAAATTTCTTGAAGCCTGCTGAAGTTCCGGAGCGGCTAACTTCTACAGAGACATTTTCCTGTTCTCCCATGTAGTTTTCAGCCATGCGTGCCATAAATGGATAAACAGTTCCAGAACCATCTATCACTACACTGCCTTCCAGCTCTTCACCAGTTTCGCCATTTCCGCTTGTACCTTCATTTGTATCTCCGCCTCCGCAAGCTGCAGTGAATGCCATTACAGCCGCCAGCATTAGTAAAAGGCTCATTTTTTTAAGACGTTTCATTCCTGAATTCCCCCTAAGAAAATTGGTTGTTTTGTCCTACGAGTATTAGAATAAGGGTTGACTGTTAACGCCGTTTTAACTGTTTGTAAAGCTTTTGTAAATGTGGACGATTCTTGTGTAATTATGTCGAATAAGAGGTATAACATGAATTTATCTTTCCATCATAGCCGGTTTGCAATTCATATAATGAGGTGAAATAAAAAAACTGCCTCCCTAAATGGGAGACAGTTTAGCAACACTTATTCATCCTCTTCCTTGCGGGCATCTTCCTGTCCTTCAAGTACTTCATCTATATTTTCCACTTTTTGAACAGATTCTTCACTATCATTGCCCTTTTTTTGGCGTTCCTTTTTAAGATCAAAATAAGCATCCAAAACGCGTTCGCCAATTTCTTTATTGGCTCCGTGATCCACGCTTCCCTGGTAAGCCCATGGAACTAATACCGCCATGGCTACCTCAGGATTTTCAGACGGAGCATAGCTTACAAGACTTAGGTTCATGACCTCAGGCGGCTCTTTGCCAAACTTGCTGCGCTCTGGTCCATCGTAAAATGCCTCGGCAGTTCCAGTTTTCCCCGCCGGCTTATATTCCTTACTGCCAAACAAACCGTATGCTGTTCCGCCTTTTTCCTGCATGACTCTGCGGAAGCCTTCCTGGACCCGGTCCATCCAGCCATCTTCAAGCTCTACCCGATTAAGGACTTTCGGCTCCATTTCCTGCACAATAGGTCCAAGTTCATTATTTTCCATCAATGGCTCACGGATTTCCTTTACTATATGGGGCTCCATTCTGTTTCCGCCATTGGCTATGACCGAAACATATTGGGCAAGCTGCATATTGGAATAGGTATCGTACTGGCCAATCGAAAGGTCAAGCATAAAACCAGGAAGGTTGCTCATTCCCTTAAAGCCTGTTTGCTCATTTGGCAAATCAATTCCTGTCCGTACTCCAAGCCCAAATTGAGCGAAGGAATCCCTTACAGTACTAAAGGCTTGCTCATCTATCCACAATGGCTTTTCATACTCATATTTTCCGCCGCCGATATCGATAACAGTTTCAAACATATAAACATTCGAAGAGAATTTAAGCGCATTGATATCATTTAAAGGGCCAAAATTTCTCCAGGATTTTTTTACAGGTGTTCCTTTAATTTTTAGAGGCCGGTCATAAAAAACGGTCCCCGGAGTAATAGCACCTGTTTTATATCCGGTAAGAATTGTAGCACCCTTCACAGCAGAACCGACATTATAAGTAGTAGTGATATTGCCTAATGCATCGTCCTGCATGACTGATTGGCCTGTCTCTTTATCCTTTACAATCTTTTTGCCGGCCATTGAAAGAACCTCTCCGGTATGAGGATCCATCAGCACTACATATGCTCTGTCCAGTAGTGCAGTACCTGCAGATGCTTTTGCTTCACGCAATTCCTCTTCAATGATTTTCTCTACTTCCTTCTGAAGATCCATATCAATACTCAGAACAAGATCCTTTCCTCTTTGTCCATCAGTGATGGGTACAGTTTCAAGGACATTACCGGCTTTATCTGTAATATTTTTCACTTTTGCCTTTTGGCCGTGTAGCACTTCTTCGTATTGCATCTCAATATAACTTTTTCCTACACGGTCATTACGGCTGTAATCACGGGCCATATAGTATTCAAGCTGTTCGGCCGGCAGCCCTTCGTCAGAGCTTGTCACATTACCCAGCACAGATTTCAAAGTATCTCCGAAGGCATAATACCTTTCCCAGTCGGTTGTTGTATCAACACCCTGAAGAATTTGAAGATTTTCGCTGACAACCGCGAATTCCTCAGGAGTGACTTCTTTATTTTTGACAATTTGCGGTGTTAATGCATATCCGCTTGTAAACTCTCTGTAGATGGCAAGTACTTCAAGATCATCTTTTGACAATTCGTTTAATTCATCTTCTGTAATTCGATCCAATGTGAGCTGATACATGGCCTTGTCCAATTCTTTCTGATCGCCTTCGTACTTCTTTTCAAGCTCTTCTTTGTCTCTTTTAGAGATCTTTTTTTCAGCCTCTTCAGGATTTTTCATAATCCAGTAATCTTTCTTATCTCGTTCCTGAACTTTTTCGGTATCTTTGTGTATGAGCTTGGCCAGCCTTTCTGCCACCTCAAGCATTTCGTCCTGCTTGTATCCATTATTAGTAAATGTGATGGCATTTTGCGGTGTATTATCGACAATCACCTGGCCATTTCTGTCAAACATCTTTCCTCTCGGTACCGGGCTGTTGACTGTAACATCTTCCGTTCTTTCAATCTCCCGCTTATAATCGTCACCGTAAACAATCTGAACCATCCCAAGCCTTAGTATCAGCATGGAGAACAATAAAAACACAGCAAAGAAGAGCATATTCAGGCGGAAAGGAACATGGGTCTTCTTCTTTTTCTTCCTATTCAAAATTACGCACACTTCCTTTAAAAAAGTCTCATACTCCCATTCTAAAAGAAAATAGCAATAAATTCTATAAAGAACCCTTTTTCGACAGAGATATTTTTCTGGTAAAAAAAGAGAGAGGAATTCCTCTCTCTCACGCAGACTGAAATTGTATTTTCCTGACGAAGAAATAGATGACCGAATGCCCTGCACCTATGATTAAGAGCAGAATAGGAATGCTTTTTTCTTCATTGAAAAAAGATACCGCAGCTAAAAAACCTAAAATGGATACCATCCGTCCTGCATTTAAAAAGATCTCCCTTACTACGATATACTCAATTCTCATCTCTGCAGCCTTCCAGCCTCTGCCAATGACATCATATGTTAATGAGATATATGGCACAAGCAGGAGCGGATACGCAATAGCAATAGTGGCTGCATACATCAGCAGCTTTGGATACGTAACCTCAAAAACGATAAAGAATATAGCACCATACAGTAATAGCCCTCCTATAAGTATGGCCCTTTTCCGATACTCCTTCTTTAAAAGCCTTGATACAAGAAAATACCCCAAAAAAGATATACTTGAGTTGACCAATCCGTATGTACCAAGAGCCAGTTCACTGCCAGTTGAAATAAAAACATAAACTGATATGACAAAAATAAAAGTTCCCTCTCTAAGACCCTGAAAAAAATGGGCATTCGTAATCATTCGCCAGTTCAGACTGTTTTTTCGTTCTGCAAGGATTCTTCCAAATAAATACCTTCCGTCAGCCGGCCGCCTTTTAAGAAAAAAGCTTAAAAAGACAGCTATTGAAAAAAGTGTCAGGGAGATGCCGAAGATAACGGAATAGCCTGTGAACTTTTCCATCCTTGAAATAATGAAACCCGCTGCTATCGGTCCAATCATACCCCCAACGGATGTTAGTATTCCAAGGAACCCATTAAAGAAATCGCGATTCTCCGGCTCAGTTATTTCAAAAGTGAGTACATTGAAAGCAAGCCAGTAGAACCCATACCCGACTCCCAGCAGAGCCCCTAGAAGCAATAGAAATTTTGAGGCATTTGTTCCAATGAAAAGCACTGTCAGATAAAATAGTGCCAAAAAGATTACACCGATTCTCAGTACAATGACACGGTCAATTTTCTTCGCCCATCTTCCTGCCAGGATAAACGTTAAAGGCTGAAGAACCACAATGGCCAGGTTATATAAAGCAAGATCGCTGAACTCACCAGACTGCTTCCAGAGATAAATATTTACAAATGTGTTGGAAAGGGCAGCACTTAAAGAATAAAGCCCCCCTATAAATAAAAGCAATGTTAAATCTTTCGTTAAATCGACATCACCGATCAGTTTTTTAAATCTGCTCATAAAAAAACTCCCCTTTGGTTCTAAGGGTAGTCTCCTACAAAGCAAGTGCGGTTATGCAATGATTTAGAAATTAACAGAATAGCTCTTTATTCCTAAAAAAAAGCACGGCAGATGTAAACCGCCGTGCTTTTTGATTTATTATTTTGCTGCGCTGTAACGCTTAGAAACTTCATCCCAATTAACAACATTCCAGAAAGAATTGATGTATTCAGGACGGCGGTTTTGATATTTTAAGTAGTAAGCATGCTCCCAAACATCAAGGCCAAGGATTGGAGTCTTGCCTTCCATTAATGGAGAATCCTGGTTAGGTGTGCTTGTTACTTCCAATTCGCCATTGCTTACTGCCAGCCAAGCCCAGCCAGATCCGAAGCGAGTTGTAGCTGCTTTTGCAAATTCTTCTTTGAAGCTGTCATAGCTTCCGAATTTGCTGCTGATAGCGTCTGCTAATTCACCTGTAGGCTCGCCACCGCCATTTGGAGAAATGATCTGCCAGAAAAGAGAATGGTTTGCATGGCCGCCGCCGTTGTTGCGTACCGCAGTGCGAACAGCTTCAGGTACGGCATCCAGGTTAGAAACAACTTCTTCAACTGTTTTAGAAAGAAGCTCTTCGTTTCCTTCTAAAGCATTGTTCAGGTTTGTTACATAAGTATTGTGATGCTTTGTATGATGAATATTCATCGTTTCTTTGTCGATGTTTGGCTCCAATGCATCATAAGCGTAAGGTAATTGCGGTAATTCGAATGCCATAATAAAATTCCTCCCTATGTATCTGTTTTAGTAAGCCCCTGAAACGCTCCAATCATTTATAAAATTCTGATTTTAGAATGTTTCTAAGGTCTTTAGTTTAAGATTACCAAAGTTGGTTTTTTGTTTCAAACAAAATGCTTTGCTACATATATACAATATCCTATCTAGTTTTTATTATTCCATTAAATTTAAACCTTTCAGCAGGTCCTCAAAGGACCACAAATAGAAAATAAATAATCATTATCCCTTGAATTACAGCTTTTGCTGCTGCACTGCTGACAAAGCCGATTACCGATCCGAAACCGATCTTCACTGCATCATTGAAGCTGGTCTTATTTACTGCGAGTTCCGCAATGACAGCACCCAAAAAAGGCCCGATTAATATTCCCAATACAGGGATGACAAATGGACCTGCCAGCAGGCCGATTGTGCTTCCCCAGACACCGGCTTTTGATCCGCCAAACTTTTTTACCCCAATCATATTTGCTAGGTAGTCAGCACCAAATAGCAGCAGGACAAATAGCACCTGAATTGTCCAGAAAAGCCAGTTAAAAGGTTCGAAAGAAAATAGAATTCCATACAGGATAAAACCTCCCAGCAAAAACAGAACACTTGGAATAATCGGAAATACAAGGCCCGCAAAAGCAATAATAAATAACAGAATGATAAGCGTCCAATAAATTATCTCCATGATCAGCACCCTTTCCAGAAAAGCGCAAGCGACTTGCCCACCCCCGACACCTCGAGGGCGTAGGCTGCTTGCGCTAGACAGTTATCTCACTTCAGAATATATACATTCATTATTAAAATAAATAAGCAAGGGATTTCCCCTTGCTTATTTTACCACTTATTCATCTCCTAAAACAGCTTCAGCAATATTCACAGCATGATCGCCGATACGTTCAAGGTTGCTGACAATGTCTACATACACTATGCCGGCCTGGCCGGAGCAGACTCCTTCATTCAGCCGAAGAATATGCTGTTTGCGAAGCTTTCTTTCCATTTTGTCAATCTCTTCTTCTTTTTTTACAACATGCTCTGCAGCAATTTTATCATTGTGGTCCAGTGCCTGAAGAGCTTCTTTTACAGTAGAAATAGTTAATTTGAACATTTGTTCTAAATCAGCCATAGCTGAATCAGTAATGGACACTTTATTTGCCTGTTTATAATCAATCAGTTCTATTACATTTTCGAAATGGTCACCGATTCGCTCAATATCTCTTACCGTATCCATCAGCACAGTGTGCTCGGCAGACTCATGTGCTGAAAGTGAGCTTGTAGATAACTTAATCAAATAGTCTGTAATTTTGCGGTCAAGGTTATTGATAGCGTCCTCTAACTGGTATGCACTTTCTGAATGTTTTTGATTGCCGGTTTTCAAATATTGAACCGTTTCTTCCAGTCCCCGTACTGAGAATGCTCCCATCCGAAGCACTTCTTCTTTAGCTTGTCCAAGTGCAATCGAAGGTGATTGTTCTATAAAAACAGGATCCAAATGTTTTGCTTTATATTCAGCAACAGCATCTTCTCCCGGAATAAGTTTTGTTACAATCCATGCCAGTGCTGCTACAAATGGCAGCTGAATAAGTGTATTAGTACTGTTGAAAATTCCATGTGCAAAGGCAATGGTCATTTCAGGATTTAAGTTAATTTTCACTTGCAGTGTCTCAATCAATAATGTAAAAGGCTTTAATAAAATCAAGAAGATAGTAGTACCAATTAAGTTAAACAATACATGCACGGCCGCGGCTCTTCTTGCAGCAACAGACGCTCCAATAGCGGCTAAAACAGCTGTAATGGTCGTTCCAATATTGTCTCCAAACAGAACCGGCAAAGCCGCATCCAGGTTAATCAGCTCTTCTGAAAACAAGCCTTGGAGAATACCGATTGTGGCACTTGAGCTCTGAACAATAACAGTAAACACTGTTCCGACAACCACACCCAGAATTGGATTTGAACTCATGCTTACGGTTAAGTCATGAAAAGTTTCCAATGAACGAAGAGGCTTCATTCCCCCGCTCATTAATTCAAGTCCATAGAATAATGCACCAAAGCCAAATACAATCTGACCGACATTATGGACCTTTTTGTTTTTAAAGAAAAACAATAGGATTGAACCTAAAGCAATGATTGGCAAAGCGTATTCCCCGATATCGATTCCAATGATGAATGCTGTAACCGTGGTTCCAATATTGGCTCCCATAATAACACCTATTGCCTGGCGCAATGTCATGAATCCGGCTGATACTAATCCCACTGTAATAACAGTGGTTGCAGAGCTGCTCTGTATTAGGATGGTGACAAGAATACCTGCCAGCACTCCCATTAGAGGATTCGTAGTAAATCTATCTAATAAATCCCTCAGCCGGTCACCAGCTGATTTTTGGAGCCCATCACCCATGAACTTGATTCCATAAAGGAAAATACCAAGCCCGCCCAAAAACTCAAAAAGCATTTGCTGAACATTCAGTTCCACAATTTTTCAACCCCTATAACTGTTTATTCGACATGTTTCATCAAACCCCATACAATTATTAAAGGAAACCCGCAGAAATGTAAACCTGTTATGAACTAAATTTACAATACCTTAACATTTGATCCTTATATTACAAATTTGTTACAAATACAAAAAGGACTTGCAAACGCATTTGCTTGTAACGTCTGGATATTTGGCTAAAATATAATAGTGAATCTCAAAAAGGGTGTGTCAAAATGAATATTATTCTTCAGTTTTATAAAAGCCTGTTTTCTCCTAAAGATATCGCTTTATTTCGCCATCAGGGGATAGGAAAGACTATTTTGTATGTGTTTTTCCTTACCCTGCTTTCAGTACTGCCAACCGTGTTTTATTCCGGTTCGGCAATCATTAATGGCTTAAATGCTATTGATAAAACAATTGACAGTGATCTGCCGGATTTTGAAATTACAGAAGGACAGCTTCACACAGAGGAGGAAGCACCTGTAACCCTCAATAAAGATAATTTTACAATCATAGTTGATTCGACAGGAGCAGTTGACACTACTGTCTTATCAGATAGCGGCAATACGATTGCGTTATTAAAAAATGAGGTCTACATTCATGCTGAAGGACAGAAACAGACATATCCATACACATTGCTGACAAGCCGCACAATTACAAAGGATGACTTATCAGACTTCCTTTCTTCTGCAGAATCCCTTATGCCGATTATTATTCCCTTAATAGCGGTTGTCATTTATATTTTCGCAGCCGGCATTCGATTTATTGAGATATCCCTGATAGCACTTGCAGGTCTTCTTCTCAAAAATGCACTAAGTAAAAAACTGGAGTACCGTCATTTATGGCGCATGTCTGCGTACAGCATTACTTTGCCGACCGTTTTCTTTACTGTAATGTCAGCCCTTCAGACTGTGGTACAAAATGGGGCGATTATTAACTGGTTTGTTTCTCTTATCATTCTCCTCTTGTCCATTAAGGAAATACCATCTCATAGCTCAAAATAAAAACGTGCCAATAGCGCGTTTTTATTTTTGCAATTAAAAAGAGGAGTTATTTTATAAATAAAGCAGTTGTTAATGCAGAATAATACAAATTGAGGACTTTTTTTGGTCTAATCATATTCGGACAAGCATACATATTGGGTAAACATGCTATTTGCAGGGGGTTTTGGCCAGTATGAAAAAGCTTGCGGGAGTACTGCTTTCAATCCTAGTTATATATGTAATCTATTATGACCTTGATCATGGCACATTGCCCGCTGGACAAAAGCAAGCACTGGAGGCCAGTACGCTGCCCACAGAAACAGGTGAAACCTATTTTGAAAAAAAGGTCAATCCTGGAGAGACAGTTCTTTCAATTATAGAACTGAACCTTGATGGACCAATTCCTGTTGGCATAGACCAGGTTGTGTCAGACTTCTCGGAATTAAATAATGGAATGCAGCCTGAAGACATTAAATCAGGTAAGACCTATAAATTTCCGAAATATACTCAGGACAACTAATCATCATTCTTGTCAACTTCAGCGGTTCATTGATACAATAAAGTGAACCTTCTCTAACAGCATACATCTCAGCTGTTATATGAAAAGATAAAAAGGAGCGAATCTCCATTGAGTGAAATTATAAATCGCACTAAAACAAGGCCTGTTAAAGTTGGGCCTTTAACAATTGGCGGAAGCAATGAGCTGTTCATTCAGAGTATGACCACTACGAAAACACATGACGTTGAAGCGACTGTAGCTGAAATTAAAAGGCTCGAAGAAGCAGGATGTCAAATCGTGCGTGTTGCCTGCCCGGATGAAAGAGCTGCAAATGCCATAGCAGATATTAAAAAACAAATTAACATACCGCTTGTTGTTGATATCCACTTTGACTACAAGCTGGCATTAAAGGCCATCGAAGGCGGAGCAGATAAAATCCGCATTAATCCGGGGAATATTGGTAAACGTGAAAAAGTTGAAGCAGTTGTCAAGGCCGCAAAAGAAAAAGGAATCCCTATCCGCATAGGTGTAAATGCAGGTTCTCTTGAAAAAAGAATCCTTGAGAAATATGGATATCCTACAGCAGATGGCATGGTTGAAAGTGCCCTGCACCATATCAAAATTTTAGAAGACCTTGATTTCCATGACATCATCGTTTCTATGAAAGCCTCCGATGTTAATTTGGCCATTGAGGCTTATGAGAAAGCAGCAAAAGCTTTTGACTACCCTCTTCATTTAGGTATAACAGAATCAGGCACACTTTTTGCCGGGACTGTAAAAAGTGCTGCTGGACTTGGTGCAATCTTAAGCAAAGGAATTGGAAATACGTTAAGAATTTCACTTAGTGCAGATCCCGTAGAAGAAGTTAAAGTTGCCCGCGAACTTCTTAAAGTGTTTGGTTTATCCTCCAATGCTGCAACACTGATCTCCTGTCCGACATGCGGAAGGATTGAGATTGACTTAATCAGCATTGCGAATGAAGTGGAAGAATATATTCAAAAAATTAAAGCGCCAATTAAAGTTGCTGTATTAGGCTGTGCTGTTAACGGGCCTGGAGAAGCCAGAGAAGCTGATATCGGCATTGCAGGTGCCCGCGGTGAAGGCCTCCTGTTCCGCAAAGGCCAGATTGTAAGGAAAGTTCCTGAAGAAACAATGGTTGAGGAGCTTAAGCTTGAAATCGACAAAATCGCCGAAGAATATTTTGCCAAACAGGAAGAAGAAAAAGCAAAGGCAGAAAACCTGCAGCCATAAGGTAAGGCGAATGCTGCCCGCTTTCGAGAAGTTCAAAAATCTATAGAAAAAGCCTGGCACCAAATAAATTTGGGAGCCAGGCTTTTTTTCTTCTTTTTCTAAAAAAACGGCAGAATGAACATACCGACAATAATGGAAATTGCCCCTATTGCAATCGCCCAGCCACCAAGGCTTTCTGAGCCCCTCCGGCGTGCGATAAAACCAAGGACAATTCCTGTTGCTCCAAAAAGAACCGGCAGCACAAACAAAGATAAAATGGAAAGTGCCAGGGCTGCATATCCGACACCTCTGCCGGCTGCAGCTGTTTCATTTTCTCCATCCCTGTCCACTGATCTATTATAGACACCCGGAGCTGCTATTTCGGCAGAAGTTTCCTCAGAATAATCTGCATGAACTGCAGCTTCGTTTTCAACTTCCTGATCCAGCGATCTGCCGTAGACACCAGGCGCTGCTATTTCGGCAGAGGTTTCCTCAGAATAATCTGCATGAACTGCAGCTGTTTCATTTTTCTCTTCCCGATCCAGCGATCTGCCGTAGACACCTGGAGCTGCTATTTCGGCAGCAACTTCTTCAGAATAATCTGCATCTGCTTCGCCAACCCGCTCACTGTATCGAAGGTCATACTCTTCATTCCTGCGCTCTTGGTCTGCCATCATGATCCCTCGCTTCCTTTGCTGTGTTACTAAAAAGTACTGCTTAATGGAGCATTTATAGTGTTTGCGATATAAGACTTTTTTAAGATGTAAATGTTTAACTTTCAAACCTGCTCAGGCAACACTCTTTTGCAAGGCTGGGACTTTTGTTAAGATAAGGGATATATGCATTAAAGGAGATCATAATGATGAAGAAGCGTTTTGGCATTGATATTGACGGAACGGTTACTTGCCCTGAAGCCATGGTTCCATATTTAAATGAAGCATTTAATCTGAATATTACTTTAAGTGATATTAAGCAATATGATTTAACACCCTTGGTAACGATATCAGAAGAGCAATTTGCAGATTGGTTTTATGAAAATGAGCCCATTATATACAAAGAATCTCCCATTGCAGAAGGCGCAAAGGAAGCTTTGACAAACTGGAAACGCAAGCATGAATTGTATTTTATAAGCGCCAGGGGTTCTCACCTGCAGCAAATAACAGAGGAATGGTTTCTAGAGAACACATTGGAGTTCGATCATATTGAACTGATCGGGAGCCATGATAAAATCGAAGCTGCAAAAAAATATGAGGTGGATATCTTTTTTGAAGACAAGCATGATAATGCGGTCATGATTCACGAGGCCTGCGGAATTCCTGTCATCCTATTCGATACACCCTATAACCAGGAACCCCTTCCCAATGGCGTCATTAGAGTCAGAAACTGGCAGGAAGCGAATACATGGGTGGAAGACTGGCTGCAGGAACAAAAGCGGAAGGATCAGATGAACTCCAACTAAAAACGCCATGTCCTGTGGCGGACAATTGGAGCCAGCATATCCTATTTGCAAAAAGAAGCATGAGGCTATAGTAAATAGCTCCATGCTTCTTTTTTATTACTTTATTGAAAACATTCCGGGCACTTCCCATAAATTTCGAACTTATGTCCAGATACATCATAACCCCTCAGATTTTCCTGAACCTGTTTCATGGGACAAACTTCGATTTCTTTCGTCTTGCCGCAATCCAGACATATAAAATGATGATGATGGTGTTCATGTGAGCAAGTAAAGCGGAAGTGTTTTTCTCCTGATAGCTCTGTCATTTCAAAAATATCCAGATCCACGAATAAAGATAAGTTTCTATAGATGGTATCAAAGCTGAGTCCAGGGTAGTTATCCTTCATTTTTTCCAGAACATCTTTGGCCGTTAAATACTTATCACTGTCAGCAAATAGCTGAAGCATCTCTTCTCTCTTCCCTGTATGCTTATAGCCTTTATCCTTCAAAAGCTGCATGGCTTCATCAACATTCATTTTTTACACCTCATTTTTTGCTCTGAGTTAATCTCGGATAGAAGTCATTTACATTTTTGCCGGCCTCATGCCTGCAATTTTTTTAAGCAAGATTGTCACAATCAGTATTAACACGGCAATCATGACGATTGTTCCGCCTGGAGCTAAATCTATATAGTAGGAAATCGTCAGTCCGCCTAAAACTGAAATTTCACCGAAAAGCATGGACAGGAAAATCGTCTGTTTGAATCCTTTTGCAATTCTGATACTTGCTGCAACCGGCAAAGTCATTAGCGATGAAACCAATAAAATTCCCACTATTCTCATGGAAGCAGCTATTACCAGAGCCACCATGACAATAAATATGAAGTGGACACTTTTAGCAGCTATTCCAGATGCCTTGGCATGCTCTTCATCAAATGACAGCAGAAATAATTCTTTATAGAGCAGCACCACAAGTTCAATAACAAACACGCTGATGATTAAAATCGTCCATAAATCCAGCCGGCTGACTGCACTGACACTGCCAAACAGATAACTGAATAAATCAGTATTGAACCCGTCAGCGAGTGAAATGAATATTACACCGAGCCCAATGCCTCCAGATAAAATAATAGGAATAGCAAGCTCCTGATAATGTTTATAAACAGCCCTCAGTTTTTCAATAAACAATGACCCGGCTACTGAAAAGGCCATCCCCATATATAACGGATTCAACCCGCTCAGTCCGATAAATTTCTTTTCAAGCAGCAGGCTTGCAGCGATGCCGGCAAGTGTTACATGACTTAAAGCATCGGCAATTAAAGACAGCCTTCTGACAACAATGAACACACCCAGGAGAGGAGCAATGATTCCGATGATAATTCCAGTTAAAAAAGCATTTTGTAAAAATTCATATTGAAGGATTCCTGCAATCATCTGCCTTCTCCTTTATCGTGGTGATGATGGTCATGATTATGTGTTAGAACATGTACATCGTGCCCGTAAATCTCTGACATTTCATTAATATTTAAGCTTTCAAATTCTGATGTATTTCCATGGAAATGCAAATTCTTATTCAGGCAAGCCACATGGGTAACTTTATCAGAAATTGTGCCAATGTCATGTGTAACCAGCAATAGAGTAATGCCAAGCTTCTTATTTAAATCATCTAGCATCCCGTAGAAAGACTGGACATTTTTCACATCTACGCCTACTGTCGGCTCATCCAATATTAATAATTTTGGGTCGCTTACCAATGCGCGGGCAATGAAAACCCGCTGCTGCTGCCCTCCTGAAAGCTCGCCTATATTGCGTCCGGCAAACTCTTGCATGCCAACAGATTCAATAGCATGAAGAACTTTTGCCTGATCTGCCTTGCCCATAAATTTAAAAAGACCCAGCTTCTTTGTAAGGCCGCTTGAAACGACTTCAAAGACCGTTGCCGGGAATCCTGTATTAAATGAATTTGCCTTTTGAGAAACAAACCCAATGTTCTGCCAATCCTTAAAACGGCTTATTTCCTGGCCAAACAGTTTGACGCTCCCCTTCTGCACTTTAAGCAAATTCAGTACAAGTTTTAGCAGGGTTGATTTACCTGACCCATTCGGACCGACTATTCCGAGGAAATCCCCTGAATTAATGGTCAGATTAATATCCTCAAGGACATTTTCTTTCTCATATCTATAAGAAACATGATCTATTTCAATAATTGGCTGTGCCATTTTTATCACCTTACATATTAAGAATCATTACGATTTACTAACACAGTATACAGGAACCTTCATTTAATGTAAAGGTACATGCTTATTTATGGGGATTTCAAAACTTATTGTCACTATTCACATCCTTAGCTCATAAAGTACTGAGGAGGAGTGATGAACATGAAAATATTCGAAAACATCATTAATCACAAATTAAGCAATATTACAGCAGATGAATTATTAAAATATGGAGAGCAGTTTAACATCAGGATTACAAAAGCGCAGGCGCAGAAAATTGCAGACCATTTGAGAGGCAAGCAAGTAAACATCTTTGATGATCGGGAACGGACTAAAATAATCAAGGAAATTGCCAGGATTGCCGGCCCGGAAACTGCAAGGGAAGTAAACAGGCTTTTTTTGCAATTTACAAAATAGGCTTAGCTTATAATACTTAATTTCTCAAGCAAAAAGCTGTGCAATCTCGGGCACAGCTTTTTGCTTTGATTATCCAGCCATAATGGCTTCTAATAGATTTTCATTGAATTCCTGGCTGCGCAGCATATTAATTTCATGCTTATAAGGCGCTTTTTTATTGTTTTTATCTTCACCAACATAAGGAGTCTCCAGAATTTTAGGGACATCCTGTAATTGCGGATGATGAACAATGTAGTTTAGAGCACTGAAGCCAATGTGGCCAAATCCGATATTCGCATGACGGTCTTTACGCATTCCGCGTTCATTCTTACTGTCATTAATATGCAGCACTTTCAGGCGGTCAAGACCAATAATCTTATCGAATTGTTCCAATACACCATCGAAATCATTCACAATATCATATCCTGCATCATGCGTATGGCAAGTATCAAAGCATACAGATAAATGGTTGTTATAATGGACTCCCTCTATAATCATAGCCAGTTCTTCAAAGGATTTTCCGCACTCCGAACCTTTTCCGGCCATGGTTTCAAGTGCGATCTGTACGTTTTCTTCGCCATTTAAGACTTCATTCAAGCCTTCAACGATTTTTTTGATGCCTTCCTCTGTTCCTGCTCCTACATGTGCACCAGGATGAAGAACAATCTGCTTAGCTCCAATTGCTTCGGTGCGGTCGATTTCAGAGCGAAGGAAATTAACGCCTAATTCAAAAGTTGAAGGGTTTGAAGTATTCCCGATATTGATAATATATGGAGCATGTACTACAATATCAGCAATCCTGTTCTCTGCCATATGCTTCAGCCCGGCCTCAATGTTCAGATCTTCAATTTTTTTTCTTCTTGTATTTTGAGGGGCTCCTGTATAGATCATAAATGTATTGGAGCCATATGAAACAGCTTCTTCACTTGCTGCTAAAAGCATTTTTTTTCCGCTCATGGACACATGTGATCCAATTTTCAGCATGACGATACCTCTCCCTTTTACAATATTATTTACGCTTTATTCTTCTTTCGCGTTTTTTTATTTTGTCCATTTCCCATTTCATTTTCTTTTTGTAGCCAGGTTTTACTTTTTTCGGTTTCTTTACTAGTGATGCAGCTTTTTTATCAATGTCATCTGTTTGTTTCTGTCTTGTTTTTCGCTTATTGCGATTATCCAGGTCTGTCCATTCACCTTTTTGCAAGTCTTTGTGCTGAAATTCTAATCCCATTTTTTCAAGTCTGTTCAATGCATCTTCATCGGAAGTCTCATATATCGTCAAAGCAATTCCCGAGAATCCCGCACGCGCTGTCCGGCCAACCCGGTGTATATAAAAATCAAGATCCGTCGGAAGTTCATAATTGATTACATGGCTGATCCCCTGTATATCAATACCGCGGGCTGCCAGGTCTGTTGCCACAATATATTGAAACTCAAGGTCTAGAATCTGCTTCATCATTTTCTTCCGTTCACGAGGGTTGAGGTCTCCGTGAATGCGTCCGACTTTTAGGCCTTTGCTGATTAATCCATCTGCCACTTCATCTGCCTTTTTCTTGGTGTTCGTAAAAACAATGGCTAGGTACGGATTAAATGAAGTCAATGCCTGATAGACAAGTTCCACTTTGTTCCGGTGTCTGGACGGCAGAAGCCAGTGCTCGATATTGGCTGCTGCTGCCTGCTTCGGCTCAACGTGAACAAATTTTGGATTTTCCATATATTTTTTCAGGAAAGGCTTAAGCTTCTCTGGAATGGTAGCTGAGAATACAAGCATCTGCAGCTTTTCCGGCATCCTTGCTGCAATCTGATCAACATCTTCAATGAATCCCATATCAAGCATTAAATCTGCTTCATCCACTATGAGAATTTCAGCAGTATGCACAAACAATGCCTGTTCTTTTACAAGATCATTAATCCTTCCCGGTGTGCCTACAACCACATGAGGCTGTTTTTTCAGTTTTTCAATGGTTCTCTGCTTATCCGTTCCTCCAATATAGCAGCGTGCAGTTATTTCTTCTCCTTCGGGACAATGCTCTGTAACTTTGAGAATTTCATGATAAATCTGATTGGCAAGTTCTCGGGTTGGAGCTGTAATAATAGCCTGAACCTCCTGGCGGGAATAATCAACCTTTTGGAGGATAGGAAGCACATATGAGTGGGTTTTTCCTGTGCCTGTCTGAGACTGGCCTATTGCGCTTTCACCCTTCAGCACGGCAGGAATCATTCTTTCCTGGATTTCTGTCGGTTCGTAAAAGCCAAAATCTTTAACCGCTTCTATAATAAATGGCTTTAAGTTAAATCGGTCAAATTTCGTTTCGTTCATATAAAAACTCCTCAATTATTCAGATTCACCTCAGTTCAGGTTTCATCCGATACATTTATTAGTCAAGTAAGATCTACTAGTTTCAACTGACACCTTGCTGGTTCCGAGCTTTTCTTACATCCTGTTATTATAATAAAGTTTCCTGCAAATAACCACTCATACAGGCATTTATATTTTTATGATAAGCTTTTTGGGCGATTTTAATAAATAAATTGGTTTCTTCTGCTTTATGCCTAAACCAAAATGGGATAAACGCATACTTTATTATATGAAAATTTATTATGAAGCAGAAATGTGCAATGAAAGGAGGCAAATGGATATGATGCCAGGATCAAGACGCCCTATGCGCGGAGGAATGCCTCCCCATCCTTTTATGACCCCGATGCAGGGCAGACCTCCCATGGGACCAATGATGGGCGGTCCTCAGGGAATGAAACGCGGTGGAGGCGGGGGCGGATTGCTCTCAAAAATATTGGGAAAAGGCAATGCTCAGCCTTCAGCTGGGATGGGGGCTGCCAGAGCGGCAGGAAGCTCCCCCGCAGGCGGAGGCATACTGCAGGCAATAAGTAATCCTTCTTCCATAAACGGCTTTTTAACGAACACTCAAAAGGTTCTAAATACAGCACAGCAAATTGGGCCAATGGTTCAGCAATATGGTCCGCTGGTCAGGAATCTTCCTGCTATGTGGAAACTTTATAGAGGTTTGAAAGATGCCCCAGAAGCTGATGAGGCTGCTTCTGAATCAAATGAGAAATCCAATCAGGCCAAAGCAGAGAAAAAGAAGCCGGATTCACAGGGCAAAAAAATAAAAAAGGCACCTGTCGCTGAAAAGCCAGCCGCCAAATCATCTTCAGCAGAAGGTATTTCCAAACCGAAATTATATATTTAAAGAAAAGGATGCTGAGGCATTCTTTTTTTGCTTTTCATTAAGAAGAATTACTCCTTTTGTAATATCGGTTTATCTCTTATATAATAGAGATGCAATATGGGGTTTTTTGCGCATTAGAAATAGAACTCACTTCAATTCAGATATAAGCTTTCATTAGGGAGGATAAACAGATGAATGTCATAAAAATCTCTCCTCGGGGCTATTGTTACGGTGTGGTGGATGCAATGGTTATTGCGAGAAACGCTGCACTTGATCCATCATTGCCAAGACCCATCTATATTTTGGGTATGATTGTGCATAACAAACATGTAACAGATGCTTTTGAAGAGGAAGGAATTATTACACTTGATGGGAAAGACCGCAAAGAGATCTTAAATAAAGTCGATAAAGGCACTGTCATTTTTACAGCACATGGCATCTCTCCTGAAGTGCGTGAAGCTGCCAAACAAAAAGGCCTTGTGACAATCGATGCTACGTGCCCTGACGTAACAAGAACACATGATTTAATCAGGGAAAAGGAAAAGGAAGGTTTTCAAATTATTTACATCGGCAAAAAAGGCCATCCTGAACCTGAAGGTGCAGTAGGTGTAGCTCCTGATGCAGTCCATTTAGTGCAGACCATTGAGGATGTGAATGAACTTAGCATACAGGCTGATAAGATACTTGTGACTAATCAGACTACAATGAGCCAATGGGATGTCGTACATGTAATGGATCAGATAAAGGAGAAATATCCTCACGCTGAGTTCCACAAAGAAATCTGCATGGCTACTCAGGTGCGCCAGGAAGCTGTTGCAGAACAAGCTGGCCAGGCTGACGTTTTAATCGTTGTGGGGGACCCGAAGAGCAATAACTCTAATCGTCTTGCACAGGTATCAGAAGAAATTGCCGGTACAAAAGCCTACCGCATTGCTGATATAACTGAACTGGATGTGAATTGGATTAAAGATGCATCGACAGTTGCAGTTACAGCAGGAGCCTCTACACCGACACCGATCACGAAGGAAGTCATCACATTCCTGGAACAATTTAATCCCGGTGATGAATCCACATGGTCACGCGAGAAAAAAGTGCCGTTAAATAAAATACTTCCTAAAGTAAAGAAGCCTGCAAAGCTATAATCAAAAGAACCGGTCCCATTGGTAGACCGGTTCTTTTTGAGTCAAACAAACTGAAATGGATCCGTATGAATTTCAGAAGGAAAAATGGATACGCTATACCCTTTTTCAGAACACATCTGTGCTAATTTTTGGGTAACTCCTTTTTTCATTACTTTTTCAACATTATGACCGGGGTCGACAATGTTAAGGCCCATCATCATAGCATCATGAGCCACATGGTAATACATATCACCCGTTACATATACATCTGCACCTTTCATCTTTGCTGACATGAAGTATTTATTTCCATCTCCGCCCAAAACAGCGACTTTCCTGACCTTTGACGAGAGGTCACCTACTACCCGAACTCCATCCACTTCAAGTGTATGTTTTACATGCTCCGCAAATTCCTTAAGAGTCATCTCGCTGACTTCTCCAATTTTGCCAAGCCCCAGAACTTCCCCCTTATTTTCAAGCTTATAAATATCATAGGCAACTTCTTCATAAGGATGGTTTTTGAACAGGGCCGACAGCACTTTTTTTTCTATATGTTCAGGATAAATAGTCTCAATGCAGACTTCTTCAACTGTCTCGAGCTTACCCTGCTGGCCGATATGCGGATTAGCTTTCCCATTAGGTTTAAACTGCCCCGTTCCACGGGAGGCAAACGAACAATGACTGTAATTGCCAATTGAACCTGCCCCTGCGTTTCCAAGCGCTTGCCTTAGTGACTCAGCATTTCCTTCAGGTACAAAAACAGCGAGCTTTTTCAATTCAGTTTCATATGTCGGATATAATACTTCTGTATCGGTTAGCTTCAGTGCATCAGCAAGCATATCATTGACCCCGCCTTTGGCGATATCCAAATTGGTATGTGCTGCATACACGGCTATATCATGTTTGATAAGCTTTTCAATAATTCTTCCTGACGGAGTATCCGTTGAAATTTTTTGCAGCGGCCTGTAGATTAACGGATGATGAGCAATAATCAGCTGCACCTTCTTTTCAATTGCCTCATCAACGACTTCTTCCAGCACATCAAGAGCAATCATGACATTTTCAACGGGGGTGTTAAGCCTTCCGATCTGCAGGCCGACTTTGTCTCCTTCCATCGCATATGCTTTTGGGGAGAACTGCTCAAATAATTGGATAATCTCATGTCCATTTATTTTTTTCACTGTTCGAGTACCTCCTCAGCCATTTTAATTTTCTCTTTTAACTCCTGTTTTCTCTTTTCTGTTTCGCTGGAGTGTGCGGCTTTATCAAGCTGCAAAAGGATTCTCTCCCAATTTTTCATTTCACCGAGCCACTTGTTTTGAAACACTTCGGATTTTTGCTCCATAAGAAAAGGGCCCATCAGCAAACCTTGTTCTATATTTTTGTAAGGTTTCAATGGCTCTCCTTTTTCAGCTGCAAGGATTTCATAGATTTTTCCATCTTCTTCAAGAATTTCTTCGGCTATTAGCTCCCATCCATTTGCAATCAGCCAGGTTCTAATCGAGATGGCACTTAAATTCGGCTGGAGGATAAGCCTCTGCACTGAAGCAAGTTTGCTCTTCCCATCTTCAAGTATGCTCGCAATTAAAGCGCCTCCCATGCCCGCAATGGTAATGCAGTCAACTTCACCTGGACTAATTACTTCAAGGCCGCTCCCTTTTCTTACGGAAATCTGATTTTCGAGGCCTTCCATTTTTACCTGTTTTTTGGCTGATTGATACGGCCCTTCCACAACTTCGCCAGCAATGGCAAAAGGGACAATGCCTTTCTTTATTGCATAGCATGGCAAATACGCATGGTCTGAGCCTATATCAGCTATTCGTGCGCCATGGGGGATATAATTTGTTACAGCTTCAAGCCGATTTGATAATTTCTCTGTATTCATTCTGTCACCACTTATTTATGTATTGTAAAAAGCACATAGCGCATGCCTATCTGCTCTTCCTGGGAGAAAAGCTAAAAAAGCTATCGTAAATTGCGATAGCCTTTCTTATAGTATAAAAAAAGTCCTTTACATATGCAAAGGACTTTCATTATAGGTATTACTTAAGGCCTGCTAACCATTCAGCCATTTCGGCAGCTTTGTCCTGAGGCACTAATCCTGGAGGCATTGAGCCTTTACCGTTTACTACGATATTCGCGATATCATCTTGTGATAAACGATCGCCTACACCTGTTAGAGCAGGACCGACTCCACCTTGATATTGGTCACCGTGACATCCGATACAGCTCTTCTGGTAAATTTCTTCAGGGGTTGCAGCTGCAGTTTCTTCAGTTTCAGCACCGCCGCCTTCCTGTTCTTTTGCAAGCTCTTCCATATCGCCAAGACCTTTAAAAGATACAAGGAACATTGCTACCACACCAAAAACCATAATTAACACAAATGGAATGATTGGATTGCGATTCATGATTTAACCTCCCTTATGTAAGCACATTCAGTTTAAGTAAGTATACAAACAATCTCTATTTTACTTTAAAAAAGTCAGAAGGAAAAGCCCTATTGTAAACTTTGTCAAATCTTGTTCATAAAATGGACAAAAACTCCATCCTGAGGTGGAGTTTTTTGTTAATTATTTTAACCGCATGACCAAACAAATTCGGTATTAGCACCCAATAAGGCGTGCAATGACCATTCTTTGAACTTCTGAGGTGCCTTCACCTATTTCCGTGAGCTTTCCGTCTCTCATGTAGCGTTCTACATGGTAATCTTTCATGTAGCCGTATCCGCCGTGGATTTGGACGGCCTGATCGGCGATTTCCATACAGATTTCAGAGGCATAGAGCTTGCACATGGAAGCTTCTTTTGCGAAAGGTCTTCCCTGGTCTTTCAGCCATGCTGCTTTGTAGACCATATTTCGAGCCAATTCAATTTTCATTGCCATATCTGCAAGTTTAAATTGGATAGCCTGGAAGTTTGAGAGAGAACGGCCAAACTGCTGGCGTTCCTTTGCATATTGAAGTGCCTTTTCGTAGGCAGCCTGAGCTATCCCTAGAGCCATGGCCCCAATTCCAATGCGCCCTCCATCCAATGTGATTAAGAATTGCTTAAAGCCCTCTCCTTTTTTGCCGAGCAAGTGCTCAGTCGGAACACGCACGTCTTCAAGAACCAGTTCAGTAGTATTTGAGGCGTTGAGTCCCATCTTTTCGTAATTATCAATCACTGTAAATCCTTCTGCATCCGTTGGTACAATAATCGCACTGATTTCTTTTTTGCCGCCCGCTTCACCGGTGACAGCAGTCAATGCTAAATGCTTAGCATAGCTGGCATTTGTAATGAAGCATTTATTACCATTAATAATGAATTCTTCATCTTTTTCGACAGCTGTTGTTCTCGTACCGCCTGCATCAGAGCCTGCATTAGGTTCTGTTAGCCCGAAAGCTCCAAACGACTCACCTGTACAAATTGGCACCAGATATTTTTGCTTCTGCTCTTCAGTTCCGAATAAAAAAAGCGGTGCTCCGCCAAGAGATATATGGGCCGAGTAAGTGATCCCGGTAGACGCACATGCTTTGCTCAACTCTTCTGTTACAATAGCAAAGCTTACAGTATCTGCCCCTGCCCCGCCATATTCTTCAGGGAAAGGAAGTCCCATCAAACCAAGTTCTGCCATTTTTTTGAAAACTTCTATTGGGAACTCTTTTGTACGGTCCCTTTCCAATGCCCCTGGGGCCACTTCTTCCTGAGCAAATTCCCTTATTGTTTTAAGGATCATATTCTGTTCGGCAGTCAAATCAAAATTCATTTACATCCCCCTCAAACACAAATGTTGTATACGCTTTCATTACTATTATATAAGGGATGTAAGAGTTTTCTCAACATTTAAAAACTTTTTAAAATATTTTATTATACAAATATAGAGATAATTATTAAAATGCAACCTAGTGTCCCTGAAATCCATAAATATTGAAACTTAAATTTTAAACCCGCAAACAGCCAAAGAACACAATTGATCACTAGGGCAGCATAGAGTACTTTCTGGTTTTCCGGATATATCTCGGATACAAGCCCAACAGCTCCCATCAGTAATATTAAAGCTGCTGAGATGATGGGAATATGCATCAATTTTGCTTTACTGGAAAAATAAAAAACAAAGAAAATACACGCGGAAATAAAAAGAATTAAAATGGCGGTTTGCAAAATAATAGACAATTCAGTAAAATAAATTAATAAAGCAGAAATTGGAATAAGCAGCAAGAAAATAAGGTTGGCAAGATATAACACCATTTTATTTTTATGCTTTTTTATTTCCTTCAGCTGACTTCCTTCCGTATAAAGAGCCAGCAGGTAGTCGCAATATCGATCAGGAAGCATTCGGCTTTTCTTCCAATACAGAATTTCGTTAACAATGACCTTTTTTCTGTTTTCATCCAACCAAAGCACATCCAGTCAAAAAAAATAGTTTACTTCCATTTTAAGAAGTAAACTATCCACTGGCAATTATTTTTTACTCTAAGAAGTCTTTTAACCGTTTGCTTCTGCTGGGATGACGCAGCTTTCTTAAGGCTTTGGCTTCAATTTGACGTATACGCTCCCGGGTAACGCCAAATACCTTGCCAACTTCTTCTAAAGTCCTGGTTCGGCCGTCGTCCAGTCCGAATCGAAGACGAAGAACATTTTCTTCACGGTCAGTAAGTGTGTCAAGAACATCTTCAAGCTGTTCCTTCAGGAGCTCATATGCCGCATGCTCTGATGGAGAAGTGGCATCCTGATCTTCAATAAAGTCACCTAAGTGAGAGTCATCCTCCTCACCAATAGGTGTTTCTAATGAAACAGGTTCCTGTGCAATCTTAAGAATTTCTCTTACTTTGTCCGGAGTTAAATCCATATCTTCAGCAATTTCTTCTGGTGTTGGTTCACGGCCAAGATCCTGGAGAAGCTGACGCTGGACACGAATCAATTTATTGATGGTTTCAACCATGTGCACAGGAATACGAATGGTCCTGGCCTGGTCAGCAATTGCTCTTGTGATAGCCTGGCGTATCCACCATGTTGCATACGTACTGAACTTAAATCCTTTGCGGTAGTCAAATTTTTCAACCGCTTTTATCAGTCCCATATTTCCTTCCTGAATAAGGTCAAGGAACAGCATCCCGCGTCCCACATACCTTTTGGCAATACTTACAACCAATCGGAGGTTAGCTTCTGCCAGGCGCCTTTTTGCTTCTTCGTCGCCTTCCTCAATTCGATTGGCAAGTGCGATTTCTTCCTCTGCAGAGAGTAAATCAACACGTCCAATTTCTTTTAAATACATACGGACAGGATCATTAATTTTCACACCTGGAGGGACACTTAAATCATTAAGGTCAAATTCCTCTTCATTTTTTGCAAGCTCCTGTACATTTGGATCGTCATTTTCATTATCTCCGACTAATTCAACACCCTGATCTCCGAGGAATTCATAGAATTCATCCATTTGGTGGGAATCGAGTTCAAATTGAGACAATCTTTCTGCTATATCATCATAGGCAAGGACACCTGTCTTTTTTCCTATTTCAACTAATTGATCTTTTACTTGTTCAAGGGTCAACTCTGTATCAACCTCTTTTGAACGGGCCGACTTTTCAGCCATATGTCCCCCTCCTTCCAAAAATCACACACATTCTTAACACATCTTGCAAATGGAACTATTCCTTAGGAGACGCTTAATCCCCAAAAACATTTATTAAGGCACACAGCCTTCTTATAGTGACTTACGCAAATGAAGGATCTCCATTGCAATTAAAGCCGCTTTAGCATAATCCTTTTGTCGTTCTGCTTCTTTTTCTTCCTTTAGTTTTTCTTTTATTTTTAACATCTTTTGATAATTCAACACCTGTTTGAGATAATCTGTTAATTCCTGTTCGCTTATTTCATCGTTTATGGACATCATTTCTATATCCACCACAATGCGCTTAAGCTTTTCATCTTTTATAAAATTTATAAATGCACTCGGATCAGGCGTATGGCCTTTTTCGTAGAAACCTAAAAGATAGGTAATAATTGCCTGGTGCTCATCGATGTTAAATGTGTTTCCCTGAAGCATATCCTGAACTTTAAATGCTATGTCACTATTCCTGAGCATGTGGGCGATTAGCCTTCTCTCCGCTGTATGGTAGGCGGGTTTAAGACTGTCAGCCCTTTTTGGTGTCTGCAGCCGTTTTTGAGGTTCGAAAGTACCTTTCCCCTTCTGGCTATTCCTTCGCTTCTCCGTATAAAAGACCTGTTTTTGCTGCTCTTTCAAGGCTTCCAGAGAAAGGGAGAATTCATTCGCAAGCTGGCGCAGATAATGATCTCTTTCCACTGCTTTATCCAGCTGGCTGATTTCCTTTAATACCTCTTCGATATAAAGGAGACGATCTCCTTCATTTTGAAGCCTTTTGCCCCTGCGGAGGTAAAGAAGCTTAAATGCCATAAAGGTTATGCTGGACTCGATTACATCATGACGAAATTTTTCTTCACCGAATTCATTAATATAATCATCCGGATCATATCCATCAGGCATGAGCGCTACTCTGATCTGGCAGCCTGCTTCCATTAGCAGGTTTGCTGCCCGGTATGCGGCTTCAATACCCGCATTATCGGAATCATAGCAGATCGTGATTGATTGAACATTTCTTCTTAAAGAAGCAACATGTTCTTCCGTTAAAGCAGTGCCCATCGTACCAACGCCATTGCCGACACCAGCGCGATCAGCGGCGATTACATCTGCAAACCCTTCAAAAAGAACGACCCTCTGCAATTTTTTAATCTGTGGTCTCGCCAAATGAAAATTATATAAAGTTTTGCTTTTATTGAAGATTGCAGTTTCAGGGCTATTTAAGTATTTGGGCTCATCGTCCCCAAGTGATCTTCCCGAAAAAGCAATCGTATTTCCGCTGCGGTCAAAAATCGGGAACATGATTCTATCTCTGAAGCGGTCAAAATAGTTCCCATCTTTCTCCCTTTTGATAATCAGTCCAGCTCTTTCCATAACATCTGCCGGGAATTTTCTTTTAGTCAGAAACTTGAAGACAAAATCCCAGGACTTCAATGAATAGCCGATTTGAAATTTTTCGATCGATTCCATTGTAAAGCCTCTATTAAGCAAATATTCAAGTGCATGCTGACCATCTTTTGTGTTTACGAGCAGATGGTGATAAAATTTACGTAGAAGCTCATGCGCTTCCATCATCTGCTGTAAATCTACTGGCATTGATTTTGCTGATGCTGCAGATGCCGCATCAATTTCAAGCTTGATATTTCCTTTTTCAGCGAGTTTTAAGGCAGCTTCCTGAAAGGAATATCCTTCTAATTCCATTAAGAAAGAAAATGCATTACCTCCAGCTCCGCATCCAAAGCAATGATAGATTTGCTTTTCGGGTGATACAGAAAAGGAAGGAGTATTTTCGCCATGAAAAGGACAAAGCCCAAAGTAGTTGCGTCCTTGCTTGTTTAATTGAATATAGTCGCCAATGACATCAACAATATCTACAGCTTGCCGAATTTCATTTACTTTCTCCTCGGCGATCCGTTCTGCCATATGAACAACTCCATTACTTACTCAGGTATTCGATAAACCTTACTGAATTCCTTCAAGATTCGACAAAATCTTTGTCAATTTCTGCACAAATCTGGATCGATCCTCTCGGCTATATGGTTTTGGGCCTTTCCCATAAACACCTCTTCTTCGCGCTTTCACTGAAAGATGCCTCATTTCAAGCGCGGTCCGAATTTCATTTTCTTCAAATAAAATTCCCCTGGGAGAAAGGACATAAACACCATTCAGCAAAAGAGTTGAGGCCAATCCAATATCTTGAGTTACCACTACGTCTCCTGATTTCACATAATTCATTATGAATAAATCAGCAGCTTCCTTACTGCTGTCAACAAATTTCCAGACAGCCCCATTTAGGTCATTTTTCATATGGGCATAAGAAGCAACAAACACTGCATCCATTGTAAAGGAATTGGCTATTTCGACAATTTCTTCTTTTACGGGACAGGAATCAGCATCCACAATAATGTTTGGTTTGCCTAATGTTCTAATAATTCTACATCACTCCGCATTATCCTTCTTTGCATGAATAACTTTTGCATAGTGAGATATGTCGAATTTTTTCTTGGACGAAAGCTTGACATGCCACAATAAATAGTTTATTCCTTCGCAATGAACTCTAAACCTATTCGGGTACATTTTTATCACAATTTTTTATTATAGTACATTAATCTCTATTTT
Organism: Bacillus sp. NTK034; assembly: GCF_017303275.1. Taxonomy (GTDB): domain Bacteria; phylum Bacillota; class Bacilli; order Bacillales; family Cytobacillaceae; genus Cytobacillus. Next base: position 476,065 of record NZ_JAFKOJ010000002.1, read on the forward strand.
GCCATTATTTTATCTGGAATGAATATAATTTAATTTCCTGTTTTTTTTGTTAAAATCCCATCTTAGAATGGATCATATTTACATTAAGCTAATCAGCCTTCATGCCGCACCACAAAAAGAAAAGGCACATAAAAAATTTATGTGCTAGCTTTTCGGAAAGCTTTTACGGTATTGATTTAAGATCATATTGGCTGTTTCCTCTACTGCCTTATTCGTAACATCTATTACCGGGCATTTAATTTTGGAAACGATTTTCTCAAAGTAACCTATTTCTTCTTTGATTCTCTCTATATTTGCATAGCTGGCATTATCGCTTAAACCTAGCGATATTAGACGTTCTCTTCGGATAAAGTTTAATTTCTCAGGACTGATTTTCAGACCGAAGCACTTATCCGGCGGGACCAGAAACAGCTCTTCAGGAGGATCAACTTCAGGAACAAGGGGAACGTTAGCCACTTTAAGGCGCTTATGTGCAAGATATTGAGAAAGAGGTGTTTTTGATGTCCTTGAAACGCCTATTAACACTATATCTGCTTTTAATATTCCACGAGGGTCTCGGCCATCATCATATTTCACAGCGAACTCGATAGCCTCAATCTTTTTAAAATAATCCTCATCAAGCTTTCTGACCAGTCCAGGTTCAAAGAGCGGAGTAATGCCGCAGGCTCTTTGGATTTGATCCATTAAAGGGCCGACGATATCAAAAGCATATATCCCTTCTTCTGCAGACCTCTGGTTAATATATTTCCTCATATCCGGCTTAACCATTGTATAGGCTATCATCCCATTATCCAGCTTTGCCAGCGATATGACTTCATCAATATGTACTTTTTCTTCAACATATGGAAAGCGTTTAATAAATATATCACTGCCATTAAACTGACTCGTGGCAGCTTTTGTTACAAGTTCAGCCGTTTCTCCCACTGAGTCCGAAACGACGTAGATGATCGGCAATTTTTCCATTCTTCAACACCATCTCCTTCTTACTTTGCTACTTTTCTCCGGCCAGGGCCAAGAATGCTTTTGTCAGGTTTGTTTTGGTTATCCTGCCGTTAACTTCAAACCCTTTCTCCGTCTTTTTTACAACAGGAAGGGCATCGATTTGCTTTTCAATCAGCTTTTTAGCAACTTCTATGAGCAAATCATCTTTTTCACACATTGTAATATTAGGCATTCTTGTCATAATGATATTAACAGGGATGGAATTAAGCTCCTGCTTGCCAATACTTGCCCGAAGCAAATCCTTCCTTGACAAAACCCCTACAAGCAGTGAACTCTGGTCCACTACAAATAGCGTGCCGACATCTTCCAGAAACATAGTCACAATTGCATCATAAACCGATACATTTTCATTAACAACTACAGGAATGGATTGATAATCTCTTACATAAAGCTTCTGAAGGTTTTCTGTCAACAGCTGTGCCCCGGTTTTCCCTGTATAAAAATAGCCTACACGCGGACGGGCATCCAAATAGCCTGCCATCGTTAAGATAGCCAGATCAGGCCTTAGTGTCGCCCTGGTTAAGTTTAGCTGTTCCGCTATACTCTCACCAGTGATCGGCCCGTTTTCCTTTACGATTTCTATGATCTTTTCCTGCCTTTTATTTAATTCGATCTTCCTCACCACCTAATCTGAAAAAGGTATGCTAATGGCACTCATTTCCCACTATAATAAGGTTATACTTTTATATAATTATTATATACTATTTGTCATAAATGAAAAGATGTGTTTCATATATAGTTTTCTTTACTTCACCTGATATGTGCAAAATATGAAAGAGCCCGTCAGCAATATAACAGGCTCTTTCCTGACAGCCATAGCAGCTGTCTTCCCTCTTAAAATTTAATCCTATTCCAGCATAAAACGCAAAATTTAAGCTCGTTACTTAACTATAATTTCGTTCATATTTGCAAATTCCTTTATCACATCAGCCAGATTTGCCATCTGGTGCAGCCTGTTGCTGCGAATTTCCTGATTCTCATCCATAACCATAGTATGCTCGAAGTATTGATCAATTTCAGGTTTCATGCTTATTAGCAGGTTAAAGGCAGCTTCTTCTGTAACCTCTTTTCTTAATTCCTCGTTCACTGACAAATATTTGTTGAACAGAGCTTTTTCGTATTCGTTTTCAAATAAGCTGCTATCTATGTCACCTTTATTCTCAGCCTTAGAAGCAATGTTGATAACTCGGCTAAGAGCTTCAATGCTTTCCTTGAAACCTTCAGCATCCTTTTGGGATTCCAATACTTCAGCTCTTTTTACAAGTGAAGGCACGGAACGGATTTCACTGCCTAAAACAGCTTCAATTAAGTCATAGCGCACTGCCTTTTCCTGGAGCATATATTTGATTCTTAATTTAAAGAAAGAAACCAGTTCCTGCATTAATTCACCTTTTGATTTCTTTCCAATCTGAGAATTAAGAACAGACTCAGTAGATAATGCAATCAATTCTTCGAGTTTCAAATCCCAGTTTTTTGCCAATAAAGTCTGGATCACACCCGTTGCCTGCCTTCTTAAAGCATATGGATCCTGTGAGCCGCTTGGGATAATCCCTATTGCAAAGGAAGACACAATTGTGTCCAGCTTTTCAGCAATAGACAGTACTGCACCAGCATCACTTGCAGGCGTCTGGTCCTCTGCATTGCGCGGCATATAATGTTCATTGATTGCACGCGCCACAGCTTCCTTTTCACCTTTTTGCATGGCGTATTTTTCCCCCATAAAACCTTGCAGCTCAGGAAATTCATAAACCATATGCGAAACAAGGTCGAACTTGCTGATTTCAGCAGCCCGGTCTGTCACGGCCTTTGCTTCATCACTGAAATGAAGATTCTCACTCAGTTTAGCTGCCAGCTGGCGAACACGGTCCACCTTCTCAGCAAGAGTTCCAATTTCTTCATGGTAAACAATGTTTCTAAGTTTTTCCAGCGATACCGCAATTTCCGTTTTTTGGTCTTCCCTGTAGAAGAAAGCTGCATCAGAAAGTCTTGCCCGTAATACTTTCTCATTTCCTTTAGCCACTTTCTCCAAATGTTCATGTGATCCATTTCGGACAGTAACAAAGTAAGGAAGCAGCTTACCCTCTTTGGATTTTACCGGAAAATAGCGCTGGTGTTCCTTCATGGAAGTAATTAAAACCTCTTCCGGAAGCTCCAGGTATTCCTCTTCAAACTGGCCATATAATGCTGTCGGGTACTCAACAAGATTGTTTACTTCTTCCAATAAATCTTCATCGACAGGGATCACCCAGTCATTCTCTTCTTCAATTTTTTCCAATTGTGATAGAATAGCACTTTTTCTTTCCTGAGGGTTAGTTATCACATATTGAGACAGCAGGGACTTTTCATAATCAGAAGGATTGTTAATTTCAATCTCTTCACCCAGAAAACGGTGGCCCCTAGTAAGGTTTGAAGTCTGAACATTCGTGATTGCAAAAGGAATGACTTCATTTCCGAATAATGCCATAAGCCATTTGATCGGCCTGATAAAACGCAGTTCCTGGTTTGCCCAGCGCATATTCTTTGGGAATGATAACGAGGTAACAATCTGCTGGAGTTCCGGCAGCAGGGCTGCTGTTTCTTTCCCTTTAATAAATTTGCTGACATGGGCATATTCAACCCCATTAATTTCTTTAAAGAATATATCTTCAACAGAAGCCCCCTGGCCCCGGCTGAATCCAACCGCAGCTTTAGACCATTCTCCATCCTCGGTTAAGGCGATTTTTTTTGCAGGTCCTTTCGCTTCCTCATTTATGTCCTCCTGGGCGGTATCTACTCCCGTTACAAGAACAGCCAAACGGCGTGGAGAAGAGAAGGCGCTGATCTCGTCAAAAGATATTTTCTTATCCAAAAGCCATGATTTCACTTTATCTGAAAGCTGATTCATTGAATTAGTGACAAATCTGGCAGGCATTTCTTCGAGTCCAATTTCCAGCAGAAGATCTTTCTTATTCATGAGATCCTTCCTCCTTATCCTTTAAAATTGGGAAGCCAAGTTTTTCTCTCTCTTCATAAAAAGTTTTGGCTACTTTTCTGGCCAGATTTCGGCATCGTGCGATATAGCCTGTTCTTTCTGTTACAGAAATCGCTCCCCTTGCATCAAGCAGATTAAAAGTATGGGAGCATTTTAATACATAGTCATATGCTGGGTGCACAAGTCCTTCATCCATTTGTCTATGTGCTTCTTTTTCATAAATATTGAACAAATTAAAGAGCATTTCCTGATCAGACGTTTCAAATGTGTATTTCGAATGCTCGAACTCAGGCTGCAGGAAAATATCTCTAACCGTAAACCCGTCAGTCCATTCAAGGTCAAACACATTTTCCTTGTCCTGAATGTAAGATGCGAGCCTTTCAATTCCGTATGTAATCTCAACAGATACAGGCTTACATTCCAATCCGCCTACCTGCTGGAAATATGTGAACTGCGTTATTTCCATGCCATCAAGCCAAACTTCCCATCCTAAGCCTGCACAGCCCAGAGAAGGATTTTCCCAGTTATCTTCTACAAACCGGATATCATGTTCAAGCGGATCAATGCCCAACACTTTCAATGAATCAAGATAAAGCTCCTGAATATTATCCGGCGATGGCTTCATGATCACCTGAAATTGATGATGCTGATAAAGCCGGTTTGGATTCTCTCCATAGCGCCCATCGGCCGGACGGCGTGAAGGCTCTACATAAGCCACATTCCAAGGCTCTGGTCCAATCGCCCTTAAAAATGTATACGGGCTCATTGTACCTGCCCCTTTTTCAGTGTCATAAGCCTGCATCAAGATACAACCCTGTTCAGACCAATGTTTTTGAAGTGTTAATATCATGTTTTGAATATTCATAGGACACCTCTTTCTTATTTGTTTTAAAGTAAAGCTTTATGGACTTAGCAGCTGCCTACCTATTGCGCTTCCGCCTTTCTGTGAACATAAAAAACTCCCGTCTCTATGCCCAATGGCATAGGGACGAGAGTTTACCCGCGGTTCCACCCTATTTGCTGCGCTTTTGACTGCAGCCTCTTTTGTTGTCAATAGACAATATTGCTCTGGAACGCCCTTCCTTAACCATCTATGCCCGGCTCCCACTATCCCGGGTTCGCTTTAATTAGAAAATGTTAAGTACTCTTTTCCTTCACAGCAATTATATTTTATTAATTTGAATCATAGCGGAATGGATTTAAATTGTCAATAATAACAAAAGCCGAAACGCTATGCTTATAAAGAAACTCATTTCATTAAATCATTGAACTTTGCCATTTGATTCAAAAATTTTTTTGTCTTCAAGTTTAAGCCTGAATACTCTTCATAATAGGCAGAAATAATCTTTTTCAATTCAGCTTTGGTTTCAGGTTTGACAGAGATATTGCCGAGGCGGGACAAGTCAAAAAAGTAAAACAGGCGAAGCAGCTTAATTGTCGCCTGCGACACTTTAAAATGATAAGGATCCTTATCAAGGCAGCGGTGACAAATCAGGCCGTTTTCCCGGATAGAAAATGCAAAATGTCCGTCAGTGCTTCCGCAGACAGAACATTGATCAAGTACCGGATATAAACCCAGAGCATTCAGCATTTTCATTTCATAAATGTTTGTGAGAATTTCAGGGTCATATCCTTCGTTTATTAAATTTAACGTTTGATGCAGCAATTCGAATAAGAATGGGTTAGGCTTCCTATCCTCGATGCTTTTATCAGTCAAATCGACAATATAGCTTGCATAAGCTGTCAGAAAAATATCTTCTTTAATGGACCGCATGGATGAAATCATGTCCCCCTGCTGCAGGGTACCCAAACCGCTTCCACGCTGAACTAAAAAATTCCCGTATGTAAAAAGCTGGGTGACAGCAGCAAGTCTGCTGTTTGGCTTTTTCGCACCTCGTGCCATCACACCAACTTTTCCCCATTCACGGGTATATAAAGTAACAATCTTATTTGTTTCACTATAGTTAGTTGTCCTGATGACGATGCCTTCACATTTATCAAGCAACTGTGACACCATCCCTGTCTTTCGACAAACCTATGAGATGGGAAAATCAGCTTCTGCTAGCTCTTCATCATTGCTGCCGGGTATATCCTGAGTTTCCTTTTCTAGCTCCTTGAAGAGAAGATATGTGTCAATATTTCCTGTCTGGGAAAACACTCTCCAGGTAAAATCCATCATCGAAAACCCCACCTTTCAGTTATTCAACTAGCAATTTCTTTTATCCCAATACATTTATCTATATCATAGCCTGTCTTTGTAAAATCATGAGACGAAAATATTGTCAATCACCTGTATGCATATAAACCAGAAATGAATAATACTTTAATTAGGGCCGGGTTTAGTACTCATCATCACGGAAGCCAAAGTCACGGAGCTGGGACATTTTATTCCGCCAGTCTTTTTGGACTTTGACCCAAAGCTCCAGAAAGACCTTTGACCCAAGAAGATTCTCAATATCAACCCTTGCTCTTTTTCCGATTTCCTTGAGCATTTTGCCTTGCTTTCCAATCACAATGCCCTTTTGGGAATCACGTTCCACAATGATAGTAGCCATTACATGAACGACATCCTTATCTTCGCGGCGCTCCATTTTATCAATGGTTACAGCAAGCGAGTGCGGTATTTCTTCTCTTGTTAAATGCAGCGCTTTTTCCCTGATCAGTTCGGAAACGATAAATCTCTCCGGGTGGTCCGTTACTTGATCAGCCGGATAAAACTGCGGCCCTTCCGGAATATATTCTTTAATCTGTCCTAACAGCGTCTCAACATTATTGCCTTCTAAAGCAGAAATAGGGATAATTTCGCTGAACCCGTACTTTTCCTTGTAAGACTCAATAATTTTAAGTAGTTCATCTGGGTGTACCTGGTCAATCTTATTGATTACAAGGAAAATCGGTGTACGGACTGACTGAAATTTCTCAAGTATGAATTCTTCACCGCGTCCAAAGCCTTCCTGTGCATTTACCATAAACAGGATGACATCCACTTCTTTAAGTGTATTTTGGGCAACTTTCATCATAAAGTCTCCCAGTTTATGCTTTGGCTTATGGATTCCTGGCGTATCGATAAAAATATATTGTGCGTCATTGGTTGTCAGGACACCCTGAACTTTATTCCGCGTTGTTTGCGGTTTATCACTCATAATCGCAATCTTCTGCCCAATTACGCGATTTAAGAACGTTGACTTTCCTACGTTCGGTCGGCCGATTATGGAAATAAACCCTGATTTGTGTCCTTTTGGTGTCGTAGTGTTATTCATGTAAATCCTCCGGTGAAAATGCTCCTGGCAGTAATTCTTCAACTGTTAATTCCTTAATATCCCCTTTTAAATTGGTTAAAACCACTTTCATTTCAGGCGGACATAATTCGGCTATTACCTGTCTGCATGCACCGCATGGGGGAACAGGACGGTCTGTGTCAGCAACTACAGCTATGGCTGAAAAACTTTTTACGCCATCAGAATACGCTTTAAAAAGCGCAGTCCTCTCAGCACAATTACACATGCTGTACGCAGCATTTTCGATGTTGCAGCCATGAAAGACCTGCCCGTCACTGCTTAGTAGTGCTGCTCCTACTTTGAATTTTGAATATGGCACATATGCTCTATCTCTTGCAATCTTTGCTTCTTTTATTAGTTGATCGCTGTTCACAAATATTTCTTCCTTTCCTGTAAAGCGAGTTGCTCCCCACGCCATTAATAACCAATATTTGGAACTGTAATGGGCTTAGTTAGATTGAGCAGAGACGCTCAATAGCTTCTTCTGTAAGAAGCAGCCGCTTCTCTTTTATTTTACAACATTTTACTTTGATTTTCATCGTTTGTAGCAAAAACGTAATAAAAAAATTGAATTTTCTAAAAATATATAGGCTGATTAAATTTTGAACCAAGCCACCATTCTCAATGAGATTCCACAACATCTCCCCAGCCTGCAATATTAACTGCTGTTCTGTCATTTTAGCGGATTCAGTTGGCGTTTTCAAACACATGCTTATTTATTTCTGCAGAATCCTGTCAGGCTTTGCTGTTTATATGGAAAAAGCCAAAAAGCAAAGCTGCCCATCAGGACAGCTTCACATTACTGCAAAACATGAGAATTTTAGGAAGAAATATAACCCCGCCTATAATTACACTTACAATTGCATACACCAATACTGCTCCAGCAGCAATGTCCTTCGCTTGCTTTGCAAGGGGATGATAATCTTCTGTTGCCAGATCCACAACCCTTTCAATGGCTGTGTTCAGCAGTTCGAGTGAGAGCATGCCCCCGATGGCCAGGAGAATGATCATCCATTCAAAGCTGGAAATGCCAAAGAATACTCCAAAAATAATAACAGCTATCGACACCGCCAAGTGTATCTGCAGATTCCTTTCATCCAATATTGCTGTTCTAATGCCGGAAAAAGCAAACGAAAAGGATCTGAGGACACTATGTTTCCGGACCTTTCTATCTCGTGAGCCCGAATTCATCTAATATATCCTTTTGGCGGGAAAACATTTTTTTCTCATCTTCTGGATTTTCATGATCATAGCCAAGAAGATGAAGGAAGCCATGGACCGCCAAAAAACCAAGCTCCCTAATAAAAGAGTGTCCATACTCCTCCGCCTGCTCCTTCGCCTTCGCAACGGAGATAATTATATCCCCCAGGACTCTGGGCATATCGGCCCCTCTCAGTTCGATTTCACCTTCACCCAATTCTTCCATTGCGAAAGAAATAACATCTGTCGGCCGATCTTTATCCCGATACTCCCTGTTAATTTCGCGGATGCGCTCATTGGTCACAAATGTAATGGATACTTCGCTTCCCGGCTCCACAGATTCTTTAGAGGCAGCAAAATTAATAAGCTCTTCAATTTTGGCTATTTCATTTTCCTGAAGCTCATTTGTCTCATCCAAAAAGTCAATATTTAAATTCATGCCTGTTTCACCTTCTGTTTTGTCATTTCAGGATACTCTATACGTGAATGGAAAATTCCGTTTAACGTTTCGCAGAACGAGTGTGAAACGGTTTCCAGCTCTTTTAAGGTTAAATCACATTCATTCAGCTGTCCATCCTGAAGCCTGTCTGCGATAATCTTTTTGACCAGTTCCTCAATTTGTTCTGTTGTAGGGTGCGCCATGGAACGGACTGCGGCTTCTACACTATCAGCAATGCCGATTACTGCCGACTCTTTTGATTGCGGTTTTGGTCCCGGATAGCGGTAGTCCTCTTCCTTTACTTCCAGCCCATTCTGTTTTGCTTTGTAGTAAAAATATTTAAGCAATGTTGTTCCATGATGCTGCTCGGCGATATCTACTATCTCCTTCGGCATCTTATGCTTCCTCAGCATTTCAGCACCATCTGCAGCATGGGCGATAATAATATTCTTGCTTGTCTGCGGAGGGAGCCGATCATGCGGATTTTCAATATTAACCTGATTTTCGATAAAAAATTGAGGCCGCTTTGTTTTTCCGATGTCGTGATAATAGCAGCCCACCCTTGCGAGAAGGCCATTTGCACCAATAGCTTCACACGCTGACTCAGAAAGATTGGCAACCATTACACTATGATGGTAAGTTCCTGGAGACTCAGTCAGGATCTTTCTCAGCAGGGGATGATTAGGATTAGATAGCTCGATCAGCCTCATAGTAGACAATATTCCAAAGCCTGCCTCGAAATACGGCAGCAGGCCAATTGCCAGCACTGCAGACGAAATGCCTGAAATCAGAGCGATAACAAAGTAAAATCCATATTCAATCGTATCATAGTGACCGTTTCTTAAGAAAAGCATTGAAAAGATAACAAGTATGTTTACTGCAGATACAAATAAACCAGCCTGCAATATTTTGGAACGGCGATTCTGCTTGCTCAGAAACAATATGGCAGCCAAGCCGCTGCAGAGGATATAAATGGCTGATGTCAGCTGAAATGTGCCAGTGACACCTTCATTAAAAATTACGCTTCCTGTGATAGCCATAATGATCGTATAGTACATGGCAAGCTTTTCATCAATTAGTATTTTGATCAGCATAGCTCCCATAGCTGCAGGGTAAATGTATCCTATCTCTGAATAATCAGCATATTGGAATAGGCTGATGACCTTCATCAGCAATATGGATAAGATAAAAATAAGGCTAAACAGCAATAAATAACTTTGTTTTAATTCCCGCTGCACGTTCATTTCATGAAAATAATAATAAAGGGCCGATAAGACAATGACGATTATGAGCGATAATCCGATAAAAGGCTGAATCGAATTAACACTGTCAAGGAGTCCTACAAGTTCCAGCTGCCTGTATATGTCCCTGCTGATCAGCTGATTTTCTTCTACAATAATCTGTCCCTGCAGGATTTTAACCGGCTCGACACTCTCAACAGTCTGCTGCCGTAATTCTTCCGTGGCAGCAGGATCATAAAATTGATTTTGATATATAGCATAACGTCCCAGTTCTATTGCAGCTTTTTTCAAATCTGAATTTAAACTGGTAAACTTTAGTTCTTCTTCAACACGCTTTTTCGCGTTCTCCACTTGTTCAGCCGGAATTTCATTATTCATAATTTTATTGATGGCCGTTACCGTAAGGTCTTTTGCAATGCTCAGCTCTCCCTCCTTTGCCTGCAGCAAAGAAAGGAAAACACCATCTGATACCTCTCTTGTTACGTCATCAGTGAGCTTTTCTTTAACCATGGCCAATTTATCTTCAGGACCAGGGTCTGCAGGGTCTGGTGCCCCTGCCTCTTTATCAGCCTCATTTGAAGCAGCTTTCTCTTTCTTTTCCATCTCTTCTTTTACTTCATCGTTCACTTCCGATACGGAACCGAAAATGGAGGTAACCAGGTCAACTCTGTTTTGTGCAATCTCTTTTTTAACAACGTAAATATCCTTAACGTTATTTTCTGCTTCTTTTCTCTTTCTTTCTGTGCTTGCTTTATCCTCAACTGTTATCGGTGACCTTATAGTCTGTTCAGCAACAGAGAACAGGCCTAAATCCAGCTTTTCAGGCTTTACATTGCTATACATGGAAAAATACATAACAATACCCAAGAGAATAAATAAGAGAACACGAAAAAAGGTCATATTAAGCAAATTTCTGATTGTAGTCATACTCTGCTGAAGGTTTGGCACATTTACCCCTCCTGTCCTGGGTAAAAAAATTCCAACAAACTTAAATATGCATTTCAGTATTAATTATGTAAAATCATATCAGTTTTTCTAAAGGTTTTCACCAAGAAAAAGGCCTATCTATTAACAGGTTACCTAAACATTTCATTAATAGCAAATAATTCCATGGTGATTCCTGTTATTCATTTATTCCGCTGAATTATTTTACTCAATGAAAAAACCGCCAAAGTCGGCGGCTTAACGGTTCACTGGTGATTTTCTTTTTCGTATGCCTGGATAATCCTGGCCACAAGCGGATGCCGCACAACATCACTCTGTTCCAAATGAACGAATGATAGCCCGCTTACACCCTTGAGAATATCTTCAGCCATTATCAGGCCGGATTTTACTCCCTTTGGAAGGTCAACTTGCGTTTTGTCTCCAGTAATAATCATTTTTGAGCCGAAGCCCAGCCGGGTTAGAAACATTTTCATCTGGGCTTGAGTGGTATTTTGCGCTTCATCCAGGATCACAAAGGCATCATCTAAAGTTCTTCCGCGCATGTACGCCAGCGGTGCAATTTCAATCGTGCCTCTTTCAATCATTCTTTGTGTATGCTCTGCACCTAAAATATCATGCAAAGCATCATACAATGGCCTTAAATAAGGATCGACTTTTTCCTTTAGATCCCCCGGCAGAAACCCAAGGCTCTCGCCCGCTTCGACTGCAGGACGGGTTAGGATAATCCTTTTCACATTCCCATTTTTCAAAGCATTTACGGCCATGACAACAGCCAAATAGGTCTTGCCTGTTCCTGCCGGACCTATGCCAAAAACCAGGTCATTTCTGCGGATTGCTTGAATATATTGACGCTGGCCTAATGTCTTAACACGAATGGACTTGCCTTTTGCATTTTTTGTAATTTCTTCTTCATATAAATCACTGAAGTACTCAAGTGTACCCTTATGAGCCATTTGAAGAGCATACATAACGTCTCTCTGACTTATATTTATCCCTTTCCGGATTACATAAAGCAGTTTATCCAGAACCTTTCCAACCAGTTCTACCTTGTCCATTTCTCCAGACACAAATACAGATTCTCCTCTGGTTACAATGGAAACATTCAGTTCTTGCTCAATAATTTTTAGGTTTGCATCCGAATTTCCCAATAGGGCAATTGCTTCGTTTGGGTCTTCCAGCTGCAGGTTCATTGTTTTCAAGTCTTCTGTCATTCCGAATCTCCTTGAATAATTGGTTGTCCTTCTGCAATATTCTCAATAATTTGGAAATGTATTGCTATTGTTACTTTACCATTGTCAATTGATTGGTGCAAAACTTTTTCTCCCATAACTTTAGCATTTTCATCTAAGCTGCTTTTTATTTTTTTTCTTGCCAAATCTTTCGCTGCTTCAAATGCCTCTTTATTGGAATATATTCTTGTGACTTGCTCCCTTTCACGGAACGTTTTATTCACATATGAAATAGGTAGCTCCCACTTCAGGAATTTTACTCTTTTTTCATTTTCCTCTAACTCATACTCTTCAAACTCCGGGCTCCCAAATCCCCATATTGGAATTTCAAGGTTTCCGACCGTAAGTGCATGCTTGACTTTTTCATTGCCGCTGAAGACTTTGAAAGTGCTCTTAAGCGGAAGAATAACTTCAGATTTATACCATGTCTCCCCAAAAATCTCCCCTTTCGAAGGAACAGTCTCTGTTTGGCCCTCTTTCCCGATTATCCCTGAGACCAAAAGCTGTCCTGGCTGAACATGATCGTGTATATCAACGACTGGACGCCCTTCTTCGACAAACATATCTACAATGACTGCTTTCTTCTTCGCTACCAAATGACGCGGACTTAAATACTCAGGCTTATTAGGCTCATTTTTCTCTACGACCTGCAAATGGTAGGTTGTCCCTTTTAACTCCACACCGACCCAAGTAATGGCTTCAATATTGTTTGAAAGATTACGCTGGATAGATTCCACATTATCTACAAAGAACTGCAGCTTTCCTTTCTTAACCCCCATCTTGTCCAATTCTTTGATGATCTGATATTCAGTAGCAGGATTTGCACCCTTAATCTCTATTCCCCAAACCATATTGGATAATAGGAGAATGACTGCAAAAAACGCGAGGGCACCAGCAGCAAATCCACTGTTTTTCAGCAGCCTTTTCACAAGGAATGGAGCTCCTGCCCGCTGCAGGAACTCGATTCTGCAATCGCTGTTCCTGGCGTGGCTCCTTATTTTTTTGGCATCTTCCAATTTCATTTTGAAGGTGACTGATTGTGTTCCATGGTTTTTCACATTCCAGATATTGATTCCGCTGCGGGTAAGCGCATTAATGAATCTTTCTATTCCCTTCCCGCTTGCTTTAACTGTTACAAGGCCCCTGTAAAATTCGATCCACTGGTTCTTCATTTCCTTCCCCCTGAATTCTTAATCAGTGTCTGTAATATAAGTAACTGAGTCAATTTTCCCCTCCAGCAATATTTCTTCTGGCAGTATCGTTTTTATAACGAAAGCTTTCCCTCTAATTAAAAGCTGCCCCTGCTTCAAAAGCAGTCTTAATTCCTTATCTGAAAAAGCCAATAATCCCCTGTGGTTCTCTATATAGATATGGATTTGCCCAATCATAGTGATGCGGGGCAAATCCATCATGACATCTTGAGGAAGCTCCATATTTTTAGTCATCCAGCCGCGGACGAATTGTCCCCACTTTTTTGCCATAAAAAAAGAACCCCCTTTCATCTCATATTTATGAAATGAAAGGAGGTTCTAGCACTTATTTTTGATAAGAATAGAATGTATCAATTCTGAAATTAGATAACTGTCTAGCGCAAGCTGCCTGCCCCCCGAGTTCATTGTCGGGGATGGGCAAGGCGCTTCCGCTTTTCTTATTGCTTCCTGTTCAGGGATCGGTGAGGATTTTTTGATCTTGGAGGTCCAAGGATTTCAGACCAGATAATTCCGTCAACAAGCGACTGTTTCCGAGGCTCCAAACTCCCTGCTCCTGAGGCTTCCTTTGGGTACTCTGCGTTTTTATTGGAAGCTGATCGCGCTAATGCATTTGTTTTTCTTTCGGCAGCTCTCCGCTGATTCTGAAGAGCTTTCATGCTTTCTTCAGCCTTCTGTTTACGCTGCCTGTATTCTTCTTCTATTCTTCTGGCTTTCTCTGCCTGCTGCCTTTTTTCTTCTTTTAGCGCTTCGGCCAAAGCAGAATCTGCAGAAGTTCCTTCTGCCTGTGTCCGCTGCTCCTGCTGTACTGAACGGGGAGTCTGTTTAACAGGCTTTTCCTCCTTCTTTTTTTTGAAAAAGGAGGAAATAAAAGCGATTAGGGCAATGAGAATAAAAGGATTCTCCAATAAGAATTCCAAGAGAGTTTCCTCCCTTCTCCCAATAGGGGATCATTTAGTCATTTTTGCGGCCATTTTTGCCGTCATCACTCATATTGCCGATTGAGTCCCTCATTTCGGTATCAGCTGAGATGTTTTGGATATTCATATAATCCATTACACCAATATTTCCGGAACGGAGCGCTTCTGACATGGCAAGCGGCACCTGAGCCTCTGCTTCCACAACCTTCGCTCGCATTTCTTCAACGCGAGCCTTCATTTCCTGTTCTTGAGCTACCGCCATTGCACGTCTTTCTTCCGCTTTAGCCTGGGCAATCTTCTTATCCGCCTCTGCTTGTTCAGTCTGAAGTTCCGCACCGATATTTTTACCGATATCCACGTCCGCGATATCAATGGAAAGGATTTCAAAGGCAGTCCCCGCATCCAGGCCTTTCGAGAGAACCGTCTGAGAGATCATATCAGGATTTTCGAGTACTTTCTTATGGTCAGTCTGTGAACCAATTGTAGAGACAATCCCCTCACCAACACGCGCCACAATTGTTTCCTCTCCGGCTCCCCCGACTAGACGGTCAATATTTGCCCGGACGGTAATTCGCGCTTTCGCCTTCACTTCAATACCATCCATCGCCACACCTGCAATGAAAGGAGTTTCAATTACTTTTGGGTTAACGCTCATCTGAACAGCTTCCAACACGTCGCGCCCTGCCAGGTCGATGGCAGCGCTGCGTTCAAAGCTTAAATCAATATTTGCACGGTGTGCTGCAATTAATGCATTGACAACTCTATCAACATTTCCTCCTGCCAAGTAATGGCTTTCCAGCTGGTTTGTTGATACATCAAGCCCTGCCTTATGTGCTTTGATTAACGGGTTAATAACACGGCTTGGTATAACCCGGCGAAGCCTCATTCCTATTAATGTAAAGATACTGACTCTGACACCGGCAGCCAATGCTGAAATCCACAGCATTACAGGTACAAAGGTGAATAATATCCCAAGTAAAATGACACCCAGTACAACGGCAACCAGAACAAATACTGTCCCTGCTTCTAACATATTCCTACCTCCTGATGATTTTATTTATCTAAATCAAGATTAGATACTTCCCTTACAACAATACGTGAGCCTTCTGCTTTAACAACTTTTACTTTTGCCCCTTTAAGGATAAAGCCTCCCTCACTGACAACGTCAATCCGCTCATCCGCGATGACAACTGTACCAGATGGCCTTAGGGCTGTAAGTGCATAACCCTCAAGGCCAATCAGTTCAAGTCTGCTCTTATTTGAAATATAGCCTTTTTCTGTATTTGTGCTATCGGTTAATATTATTTTTTTGAAGAATTTCATTTTTTTACCAAACACCTTTATCATTAATATAGATGCCAATATTGAAACTCCCATAGCAATTAAAATAGACATTCCCATATGGGCTGCATTGTCAGCAGCCAGGAACAGGCTGCCCAGTACTGCTGCTATTCCAGCTATTCCTGCAACTCCTCCAGGAAGGAAAAACTCAGCTATTATTAAACCTATACCTATTACAAACAAAATTAAAGTTTCATATCCTGCCAGGCCGGCCACCATATGGCCATAAAAGAAAAGGAGCAGAGCCGATAACCCCATGAACCCAGGAATGCCGAAGCCCGGTGAATACAGCTCCAGAACAAGCCCGAGGCTTCCGATAGATAATAGAATTGGTATAACGACAGGATGGGTAATAAAACGGGCCACCTTTTCTGCAAAGCTTTCATCAATTGTCTGTATAGCAGCTCCCTCAAACCCGAGCACTTTCAGTAAATCCGCTCTTGAATCTACTGTGCCCTCCGAATAACCCACCTCTTTAGCCTGTTCAGCTGTTAGGGTAAGAAGCTTTCCCTTCGGCGCTCCTAAATCTGGCAGATCCACCGATTCATCTGCCATAGCAAGTGCATAAACAGGATCTCTATCCGTTTGTGAGGCAGCACTCTGCATAGCTGCAAACCAGTATGATTCCGCTTTCTTGCCAGCCGTATTACCCTGCTGGTCAATAATCGCTGCTGAACCCATTGTTGAACCCGGGACCATGTATATTTCATCCGTATTCAATGCTATATAGGCACCTGCGGATAAGGCCTGCTTATTAACAAAAGATATTGTTTTTACATTTGTCGAGGTTAACAGCCTTCCGATTTGCCCGGCTGCATCCACTGCCCCTCCGGGTGTATTTATTTCAAATATTATGGCTGAGGCATTTTCTTCTTCAGCTGTGTGGACCGCTCTATTTAAAAATGCATAAAGCCCTTTTTCCACAGTTTCTTCAATAGGAACAATCAGCACTTTTTCATTATTGGCTTTTCCTTGAAAAGGGCTTCCCAAAAGCAGCAGAGCAAAGAACAATGAAAAGGCGGTTATTGCTCTTCTGGCAATCAAAACATTCCCCCCTTTAACCGCAAAATTGATTCTATATGTATTTACGATTCAATCATTAAAAAGTTTCATTTTTATTTTTCAATATAATTAGTATTTACAAAGCGGCTGCATTATAAGTATAACCAAGAAATGAACGTAAATCATTCCAGCAGTGTTTAGGCTTTCATAGACTAAAGGATACGAATAAGATAAGTGAACACCAAATAAAAAAGACCGTCAGCCAATGGCTTTCGGTCTTTTATTGCATAGTTTTATGAAAGGTGTTGTTGTACAAGTTTATTTACAAGTGAACCATCTGCTTTGCCTTTTACCTTAGGCATAATAGCAGCCATCACTTTTCCCATATCAGCTTTTGAAGAAGCACCCGTTTCAGCAACCGTTTCTGCAACAATTTTTGAAACTTCATCTTCTGAGAGCTGTTTTGGCATATATAATTCGACATACTGAAGTTCAGTACGAATTTTTTCAACAAGATCTTCACGACCTGCTTTTTCAAATTCATGGAGGGAATCCTTGCGTTGTTTAACTTCACGAGAAAGGACAGTCAGCTCCTGTTCTTCGTTAAGCTCTTCACCAAGCTTGATTGCTTCGTTTTGAAGCGAAGCTTTAATCATACGAATGACAGTTAGCTTTTCTTTTTCTTTATTCCTCATCGCTTGTTTCATATCTTCATTTAAACGCTCGAGAAGACTCATTACATACACCCTCTCTTACCACTTACGCTTTCTAGCAGCCTCAGACTTTTTCTTACGTTTAATACTAGGTTTTTCGTAGAATTCGCGCTTTCTTGCTTCCTGCAAAGTACCAGTTTTTGATACTGAACGTTTGAAGCGACGAAGAGCATCTTCAAGCGATTCGTTTTTACGAACGACGGTTTTAGACATTCTCTTTCCCTCCCTCCGAGCACAACACACTTACATCAACAACATGGTTTATTCCATGTACCTTGCAATTATAATATAACAGCTTATCGAGGTCAACAGTAATTAGCCTGCTATAGGATTAGTTTTTATTTGGTTGTGATTGTTTTATACCCCGTTCATGACAAGCTAAACAATTTATCGCACTTAAGCATGTCCCAGCATGCTGTCCCATAGTATTAAATATAGGGGGTGTATGCTTGGTCCAGCTGTTATTATTTTTTCTGCTAATCGGGTTATTTATTTATGGTATGACACTTTTAAGATCAGGTCTATTTAATTTATCTGCCGATTCATTAAAAAAATGGCTGGCAGTGATGACAAATTCCCCCTGGAAAGGCCTTGTTATTGGGACAATGGTTACAGCTGTCCTGCAGAGCAGTTCAGCGGTAATGATTATTACAATTGGAATGGTTTCTGCACGGATGCTTACTTTCCCCCAGACAATCGGCATCATTTTAGGCACCAACATCGGGACAACATTTACGACAGAATTAATCACTTTTAATATAGAATCTTATATTATTCCGCTTGCTGCTGCCGGAAGCATCCTGGCTGTATTGAAGAAAAACAGCATGCGAAGCACCGGTCTTGCATTGTTGGGTTTATCTGCAGTTTTCGCAGCAATGCGCGGATTTGAATATCTGGCCGGTTCAGTTAAAGATAATGATATGGTCAATCACTGGCTGCTTACTTTGGATGGGAATTACATGTTCGCAGTAGCTGCTGGAATTGTCCTTACTGCGATTATCCAATCAAGCACCGCAACAACTGGCATTATCATGGGATTTTTAACTGCAGGAGCAATGGATCTGGATACCGGCATTGCCATAATGCTTGGATCAAATATTGGAACATGCGTAGACGCTTATTTAGCATCCATCGGTTCCGGAAAAGAAGCAAAGCTGACTGCCTTTGCCCATATCTGGCTGAACTGCCTGGGTGTCGCAGCCTTCTATCCCTTTATTCATGCTCTTGCTGTTTTTGGGCAAAATGCAGCCAGTTCCCCGGATGTGCAGCTTGCACATATCAGTGTTTTATTTAATGTACTATCCTCACTGCTTGTTCTTCCAGTTGCAAATCAGTTTGGAAGGTTTGTCATTAGGTTTCATGACCGATAAAACAATAAAAAATGCCGAAAAATCCCGGCATTTTCTTACAGCAAGTATAATAATTTGAATTTCGATAACTAATCCAGCTCCAGATGCCGATAAACGGGCGCCTTCCGCTTTTCTTAGTAATCCGAATCGCTTGTTAAGCCGTTGACAATAGCAGCGCCAGAGCTTGCTCCAATTCTCGTTGCACCTGCATCAATCATTTTCTGTGCATCTTCAGCGCTTCTTACTCCGCCTGAAGCTTTAACACCGATTTCCGGGCCGACAGTTTTTCTCATCAAAGCGATGTCTTCAGCAGTTGCTCCGCCTGTTGAAAATCCTGTAGATGTTTTAACAAAGTCAGCACCTGCTTTTACAGAAAGTTCACATGCTCTAACTTTTTCTTCTTCAGTAAGAAGGCAAGATTCGATAATAACCTTTGTTAATGCTTTTCCTTTGGCAGCTTCAACAACCGCACGGATGTCTCTTTCAACAAGCTCATTGTCTCCGCCTTTTAAAGCGCCAATGTTAATTACCATATCTACTTCTGTTGCCCCGTTTTCAATGGCATTCTTTGTTTCAAATGCTTTTGTTTCAGGTGTGGAAGCTCCCAGAGGGAAGCCGATTACTGTGCAGACTTTCACTTCAGTGCCGTTTAGCAATTCGCTTGAAAGTTTGACCCATGTCGGGTTTACACATACTGACGCAAAATTGTATTCTTTAGCCTCGGCACAAATTTTTTCTATTTGTTCTTTTGTTGCATCGGCTTTTAGTAATGTATGGTCGATCATTTTTGCTACATTATTTGTCATTTTAACTACTCCTTTTCAAAAACAGTTGTACGTACCTCTTACATAATATCACTTAGATAATAAAATATCGAGCAATAATTAAGTTTTTTGTAATCGTTTTCGAAAGTAGTTTTTCCCAAAAGATATTAATAAATTTATCAAGATGTTTTGCTTATGAATTCAGCTCGTTGATTTCCGCTGCGGGCACTTGCTTTCCGCGGGGAGGAACGGGAGCCTCCTCGGCTTCGCCTGCGGGGTCTCCCACTTCCCTCTCCTCCCGCAGGAGTCAAGTACCCTCCACTCCAATCAACTCAGTAAATAAACAAAGTTATTAAAAAGAAATAAACTTAAATAAAAGCTAATAAAAAAGGAATTACCATTAGGTAATTCCTTTAAACTGCGGCCTCTTCTGTTTCATTCAATTCATCAAGGACTCTTACAAATTGACCTTCATTGTAAGGGTAGCCAGCTTTTGTAATTTTAACTTTTACAATCTGGCCGACCATTTCTTCGGCAGCCGGGAAGACAACTTTCAAGTAATTATCCGTGTAGCCGACAAATAAACTGCTGTTACTGCTTTCCTTAAAGCTTTCCTCTGGAATTACTTCAAGAACTTCGCCTTCATACTGAGATGCGTATTCTTTTGCAAGCTGATCTGATAAGGCAATCAGGCGATGGACACGCTCGTTTTTAACCTCTTCATCAATCTGGTCGTCCATTCTCGCTGCAGGTGTTCCTGTACGCTTTGAATAAGGGAATACATGAAGCTCGGAAAATTTATGTTCTTTAATAAAGTTGTAGGTTTCCATAAATTCTTCTTCTGTTTCTCCCGGGAAGCCAACGATAACATCTGATGTAACAGCCAGACCTGGGAGAGCTTCCTTCAAGCGTTCAAGACGCTCAGCAAAAAACTCCATAGTATACTTGCGGCGCATTCTCTTAAGGACAGTGTTTGAGCCTGACTGAAGAGGAATGTGCAAGTGCCTTACAACAACCTTGGACTGATCCATAACTTCAATAACTTCATCGGTAATCTGGCTGGCTTCAATTGAAGAAATTCTTAAACGCTTAAGACCTTTTACCTGAGCTTCCAGATCCCTAAGAAGCATAGCCAGATTATAATCTTTCATGTCCTCGCCATAACCGCCTGTATGGATTCCAGTCAGAACGATTTCTTTATAGCCGGCATCAACCAGCTGCTGGGCCTGGCGGATTACTTCCTTCGGATCCCTGGATCTCATTAAACCGCGCGCCCAGGGAATAATGCAAAATGTACAGAAGTTATTGCAGCCTTCCTGAATTTTAAGGGAAGCTCGTGTCCGATCTGTAAATGCCGGAACATCCAGCTCTTCGTAGACACGATTCTTCATGATGTTACCAACACCATTGATCGGCTGCCGTTCTTGTTTATACTGCTCGATATACTCAAGCATCTTTACTCGATCCTGGGTGCCAACAACGATATCCACTCCAGGAATAGCCATAATTTCAGCCGGTGAGGTTTGTGCATAACAGCCCGTTACACAGATAACCGCATCAGGGTTTTTCCTGATTGCCCTTCTGATTACCTGGCGGCTTTTCTTATCACCAGTATTTGTAACGGTACATGTGTTAATCACATATACATCTGAAACGGATTCAAAGTCTGTCCGTTCATAGCCAGCTTCTTTGAACAGCTGCCAAATGGCCTCTGTTTCGTAATGATTGACTTTGCAGCCAAGTGTATGAAATGCAACTTCAGGCATCTAATTTCACCCCATTAATTCAAAATGATAGGAAACAGCTGACAGCAAATAGAGAGGTGCTGTCTCTGTTCTTAAAATACGCGGCCCCAACCCGCAGGCAAGAAAGCCTGCTTCCTGCAGCAATGAAACTTCATTGTCAGAAAGCCCGCCTTCAGGCCCGAATACAACTATAAGTGATTGTCCTTTATTCATAGAAGAAAGTGTTTTATAGAGCACAGAGTCCTCTCCCTGCTTCGCTTCTTCCTCAAAGGCAATCAATTTATATGAATACTCTCCAGATAATTTCAGCAATGACTTCAAATCGAGAGGTGCAAACACTTCAGGCACCATGGTCCTGTGTGATTGTTCAGCAGCTTCTTTAGCAATCTTCTGCCATCTCTCTGCTTTTTTCACAGATTTCTTAGCATCCCATTTTACTACTGAACGGGCTGAAGTAAAAGGGATAAAACGATGTGCTCCCAGCTCAGTGCCTTTTTGAATGATCCACTCCAGCTTATCCCCTTTAGGCAGTCCGCTCACAATAGTAATATCTGCAGGCAGCTCAGAAGCCCCTTCAATCCATTGTACAACTTCTGCAGCCACATGTTCATCGGTAATTTCTGCAATTGAGCAAAGTGCGCTATTTTGGGATAGATCGACACAGATAATATTGTCGCCTTCTTTCATGCGCATTACTTTCACAATATGATGGCGGTCTTCCCCTTTAATTTGAAAGATATTTTCATTTACTGCATTCTCTGTGAAATATCGCTGCACAACCTGCACCCTCTTTCTTGCCTTTCCAAAATTCTTTCAACTGTAAAAGGGGGGTAAGTTGATTACCCCCTTTTTCACATTATTGCTTTCGCTTTGCTACAATAGCAACCCAATCTTCCATTTGAATGGTCTCTTCAACTTCAAATCCTGCAGAGGAAATAGCATCTCTTACTTCCTGTTTCTTCTGCTGGATAATGCCTGAAGCGATAAAGTATCCGCCTTCCTTTACGACTGATGCCACATCGTCAGTAAATCGGAGAATCACTTCTGCAAGGATGTTGGCAACGACCACATCAGCTCCCTCGCTGACACCATCGAGCAGATTTCCTTGTGATACTTCCACAATATCCTGCACTTTATTCAGCTTAATATTTAATTTAGCTGAATTTACTGCCACTTCATCAAGATCAAGTGCTTTCACCTTCTCAGCACCCAGCATAGCTGCAGCAATGCTTAACACACCCGATCCTGTTCCTACATCTACAACTTTATCACTCTGTTTTACTGTTCTTTCAAGTGCTTGTATACACATCACCGTAGTGGGGTGTGTACCCGTTCCAAAAGCCATGCCAGGGTCAAGCTCAATAATAAGCTCATCACTGCTGACAGGTGTGTAATCCTCCCAGGTTGGGACAATGGTAAAGCGTTCTGAAATTTTTACAGGGTTATAATATTTTTTCCAGGCAGTAGCCCATTCTTCTTCATTTACTTCGCTAATGCTGACATTATTTGCCCCGATGTCAATGTTAAATAAAATAAGATTATTGATTGCTTCTTTTATTTCATCAACTGTTTCACCTAGAAAACTGTTTACTGGCAAGTACGCTTTTACAATTACGCCTTCTTCAGGATAGTCCTGCGGATTGAGCTGGTAGATTTCACCGAATTGGTCCTTTCTTTCTTTTACAAGTTCTAAAGGATCCTCTATAACAACTCCGCTTGCTCCGGCTTCATGCAAAATATTCGAAATCGGTTCAACAGCTTCATTTGCAGTATGAATACT
Organism: Bacillus sp. NTK034; assembly: GCF_017303275.1. GTDB lineage: Bacteria > Bacillota > Bacilli > Bacillales > Cytobacillaceae > Cytobacillus. The sequence continues at coordinate 499,192 of NZ_JAFKOJ010000002.1, forward strand.
GATTTCTGACCATTTCACTACTACCAACTCCCATTCCTTTATTCACCTTTAAAGGCTCGTTTTACTTTAGAAAAAAAGCTTTCTTCCTGTTCTCCCTGGGGAACTGTTCCGCTGACTTCAGCAAATTCGCTTAAAAGCTGTTTTTGTTTTTCTGTCAGCTTTGTAGGAGTAATAATGCGTACAATAATATGCTGATCCCCTGTTCCGTATCCTCTTACATTTGGTACACCTTTTCCTTTGAGGCGGAATTTGGTTCCTGTTTGTGTGCCTGATGGGACTTTAAGTTTTACTTTTCCATGGAGTGTCGGAACTTCAATTTCATCGCCAAGGGCTGCCTGCACAAATGTTATAGGCATCTCGCAATAAACGTCATCTCCATCACGCTCAAAGAATTCATGTGAACGAACATGGAAAACAACATAAAGGTCGCCAGGAGGGCCTCCATTAACACCGGGTTCCCCTTGGCCCGCCACGCGGAGCTGCTGGCCATCATCAATGCCCGCAGGAATTTTCACGTGTATCTTCCTGCGTTTTTGCACTTTACCGGTTCCACGGCAAGTAGTACACTTCTCTTTGATTTCCTTGCCGGTCCCATTACAGTAGTGGCAAACCCTTCTATTTACTATCTTGCCAAATGGCGTATTTTGTTCAACATTCAGCTGACCCGATCCGTGGCAGTGACGGCATGTTTCCGGCTTAGTCCCTGGCTTCGCGCCTGAACCGCTGCAGGTATCACATGTCTCTTCACGAGGAATTTCAATGTCGGTCTCTTTGCCAAATACTGCTTCCTCAAAGGATAAGGACATGGTGTACTGCAAGTCTGCACCCTGCCTTGGAGCATTAGGGTCACGACGGCGGGAGCCTCCTCCGAAGAAGGTGCTGAAAATATCTTCAAATCCTCCAAAACCATCAAAACCGGCTCCGCCAAAGCCCTGATTAGGGTCCGTATGGCCGAATTGATCATAGTGGGCCTTTTTCTGATCGTCGCTGAGGACTTCATATGCTTCTTTAACTTCCTTGAACTTCTCGTCTGCATCAGGCTCTTTATTAATATCAGGATGATATTTTTTTGAAAGCTTTCGATAAGCCTTCTTAATTTCATCCTTGGACGCACCTTTGCTGATTCCAAGAACTTCATAGTAATCCCTTTTACTCATGATTACCACTCCCCGATTCATTTCACATAAAGATTATTGTATCAAAAATAAAAGCCAAAGCCAAGAAAGACCTGACTTTGACTTTAAAGATTCAGAGGTTATTTATCGTCTTTAACTTCTTCGAACTCAGCGTCTACGACATTATCGTCGTCATTTTTGCTTTCAGCGCCTTCTGCACCTTGTGCAGCCTGAGCAGCTTGTGCCTGCTCATAAAGCTTCATTGTTAAGGCCTGGACAACCTCCTGTAAAGCATCTTTCTTCGCACGGATCTCATCCAGATCGTTCTTTTCAATTGCAGCCTTCAGGGCATCTTTAGCTTCATTTGCTTTGTTCACTTCAGCTTCATCCACTTTGCCTTCAAGATCTTTTAGAGTCTTTTCAGTAGTGAATACAAGCTGGTCCGCTTCATTGCGGAGTTCAACTTCTTCTTTGCGCTGCTTATCTGCTTCTGCATTTTCTTCAGCTTCTCTTACCATTTTTTCGATTTCTTCATCAGATAATCCTGTTGATGATTTAATCGTAATGGCCTGCTCTTTATTTGTGCCCAAGTCTTTAGCGCGTACGTTTACGATACCATTTTTGTCGATATCGAATGATACTTCGATTTGAGGCACTCCACGAGGAGCAGGAGGAATGTCGCCAAGCTGGAAGCGGCCCAGTGTTTTATTATCTGAAGCCATCGGGCGTTCCCCTTGAAGCACATGGATATCAACAGCTGACTGGTTATCAGCAGCAGTTGAGAACACTTGGGATTTTGATGTTGGGATGGTTGTATTGCGTTCAATCAGCTTAGTGAACACTCCGCCCATTGTTTCAATTCCAAGAGACAAAGGAGTTACGTCCAGCAGGACAACATCTTTAACGTCACCTGTGATTACACCGCCCTGAATGGCTGCACCCATTGCAACAACTTCATCAGGGTTAACTCCTCTATGCGGTTCTTTTCCTGTTTCTTTCTTGATTGCTTCCTGTACGGCAGGAATACGAGTTGAACCGCCGACAAGGATAACTTTATCAAGTTCTGAAGGAGATAATCCAGCATCCTTTAACGCCTGGCGTGTAGGTCCCATTGTGCGTTCTACAAGATCTGCAGACAGCTCTTCAAATTTAGCTCTTGAAAGTGTAACTTCAAGGTGTAAAGGTCCTGCTTCCCCAGCCGTGATAAACGGAAGCGAGATTTGCGTTGAAGTTACGCCTGAAAGATCTTTTTTCGCTTTTTCAGCTGCATCTTTTAAACGCTGAAGAGCCATTTTATCTTTGGCAAGATCAATGCCATTCTCTTTTTTGAATTGATCAACCAGGTAGTCAATAATTACTTGGTCAAAATCATCTCCGCCAAGACGGTTATCCCCCGCAGTGGATTTTACTTCAAATACTCCATCGCCAAGTTCAAGGATAGACACATCAAAAGTACCGCCGCCAAGGTCATAAACAAGAATTGTCTGGTCTTCATCCATTTTATCAAGACCATACGCCAAAGCTGCAGCAGTAGGTTCGTTGATGATTCGTTCAACTTCCAGACCGGCAATTCTGCCCGCATCCTTTGTAGCCTGACGCTCGGCATCATTAAAATATGCCGGAACTGTGATTACCGCTTTAGTAACTTTTTCTCCAAGATAGTCTTCTGCATAAGATTTCAAATATTGAAGAATAATAGCAGAAACCTCTTGAGGCGCGTATTCTTTTCCTTCAATTTCAGTTTTATGATCCGTACCCATGTGGCGTTTAATGGAAATGATGGTGTTCGGGTTTGTAATAGACTGGCGCTTTGCCACCTCACCGACCTGGCGCTCGCCATTTTTAAACGCAACAACTGAAGGTGTTGTACGGTTGCCTTCCGGATTTGGAATTACTTTTGGTTCGCCGCCTTCAAGGACAGCGACACATGAGTTTGTTGTACCTAAATCAATTCCGATAATTTTGCTCATGTTCTTTACCTCCCCAAATATGTAATTATTGATTTACTTTAACCATTGATGGACGAATGACTCTGTCCTTTAACTTGTAGCCTTTTTGGAACTCTTCAACCACGATATTGGAATCAAAATTCCCATCTTCCACCTGCATCACAGCCTGGTGTAAATGAGGATCAAATTCTTTCCCAACTGCTTCAATCTGCTCTGCACCTTCTTTTTTTATAGCCTCCAGCAAACTTCGGTAAACCATTTCCATACCTTGAAGGATAGATTTAGCCTGTTCATTTTCAGCTTCCATCTGAAGTGCTCTCTCAAAATTGTCAATTGCAGGCAGCAAATCGGAGATTAAGCTCTGTGCTCTATATTTTTCAGACGCTTCAAGGTCAAGCCTCGCACGGCGCCGGGAATTTTCAAAATCAGCCTGAAGGCGGTAGATGCGATTTTCTTCCTCTTCCAGCTTCCCTTCCAATTCAGCAATTTTCGCTTTCGCTGCAGTAAGCTCTGCATCAGTGCTTCCCTCACCAGTACCAGCTTCTGCTTCTGCAAATACCTCTTCAATAGGTGCCTCATTTTCAGTTCCTTCAGGTTCGTTTGTTTGTTCATTTAATTCTTGGTTTAGTGTTTCTTTCTCTTCTGCCAACATGTTCACCTCCCTTAAAGAATGGATGGTTCTTCGAAATAATAACCATAAGGAAAGGAGTGGAAAGGTATTTCCACCCTTAATCAATATTTCCACCATCACCTGTTTTGATACAGTTTAGATAAAACAGCTGATAGGTCTGCACTGATATAGTTTAATAAGCTAATGACTCTCGAATATTCCATTCTGGTCGGCCCAAGAATGGCGATAGTACCGAGCTGTTCGGTCCCGATTGAATAGCTTGCTGTTATCAGGCTGCAGTTTTCCATTGCTGAATTATTATTTTCCCGGCCGATTTTTATATTGATTCCTGACTTATTTTTACGAATTAAATCATATATGCCTTCTTCCTGCTCGATCATATTCATAAGGTTTTTAACCTTTTCAATATCATGAAACTCTGGCTGGCTGAGCATATTTGTTTTACCGCCGAAGAAAAGCTTATCATAGGCCGGTATCTTGATTGTATCGGCAATTGAATTCAGCATTAGATCATAATTATTGATATGGTGCCTTAAAAGAACGGCAACCTCTTTATATAACTTATTGTTCAGACTTTCCAATGGTGCACCGGCAAGCCGGTCATTAAGAATATTGACTACCTTCTCCAAATCCCCAGCATCAATACTTTCAGGCAAGTGGAACATCCTGTTCTCGACATGGCCTGTATCTGTGACAATAATTGCTATCGCTGTTTCTTTATTCAAGGGAACAATCTGAATTTTCTTCAGCTTGTTATCCCTTACTGCAGGCCCGAGGACAATGGATGTATAATTTGTCAGCTCAGAAAGAATTTTTGCCGATTTTTGAACGATTTTCTCCAGCTCATAGAGTCTCTCCGCAAAGATTGATTGTACTTTGTGGATATCATGCTGATTTAATTTTTGCGGGGATAAAAGGTGATCCACGTAGTAGCGGTACCCCTTTTCAGATGGAATCCTCCCCGATGAGGTGTGTGTTTTTTCAATAAACCCAAGTTCCTCTAAATCAGCCATCTCATTTCTGATCGTTGCGGAACTAAAAGAAATTTCATCTTTTTTCGACAAGGTTCTCGATCCGACAGGCTGTGCAGTTTGAATAAAATCATCAACAATTACTTGAAAAATTAATAATTGACGATCTGTTAACACAGGTATCACCTCTGTTAGCACTCTTTGTTCCTGAGTGCTAATTCTACTAATAAATTATCAAATCAAACGTGCAGTGTCAATAATTTGGCTTTCTTTTTTCCCGACGCTATACCCATGCCTGATTACCCTATAAACGATTGGAATACTTCATTTCCAAGAAAACGTCCTTGTTTTGTCAATTTAATATGCTCTTCCCCTGCAATAATTAATTCTTTTTCAGTATGCTGTTTAATTTGGACTTCAAACAGATCAAGGGGATCTTTGCCAAATTTCTCTTTAAAGCGACTTATTGAGACACCTTCCGTTTTTCTCAGTCCAAGAAACATTTCCTCTTCCATCTGTTCACTCAAGGTCACTTTATGCTCTTCCAGGATCGGAAGCTGTTCGTTTTCAATAGGCTCCATATATTTTTTCAAGGGTCCGTGATTGGAACGGCGAAGCCCTTTTACATAGCCATGTGCACCGGCTCCAAAGCCAAAGTACCATTCATTATCCCAATAAGTGATGTTATGCCGGCTCTCAAAGCCTGGTTTTGCAAAATTGCTGATTTCATATTGAGCAAAGCCGTGTTTCTCCATTTGTTCCATTAATAATTCATACATCTCAGCTTCCACATCTTCTCCAGGAGTAGGCAGCTTCCCTTTCCTCATCAGATTATAGAATACCGTTTTGGGTTCAATGATCAGCGAATAGCCCGAATAATGGACAATATCCAGGGTGAATGATGTTTCGAGTGTATCTTGAAAATCCTGAAGTGTCTGACCCGGAAGACTGTAGATAAGATCGATGCTGATGTTATCAAAACCGACTTTTTTTGCAGCTTCAATTGATTGAAAAACGTCTTTTGCTCTGTGCGACCTTCCTATTCTTTTTAAGAGTTCATCGTTGAAGGTCTGAACGCCAAAGCTAAGCCGGTTGACTCCAGCATCATGCAATATTTGAAGTTTTTCTATAGAGAGATCTCCAGGGTTAGCTTCGAAGCTAAATTCTGTGAAAGAGTCATAGGGAAGCTGCCGTTTGATTGTGCCGCAAAGCTGTTCAAGCTGTTTCTCGTTAAGCGCAGTTGGCGTACCGCCCCCGACAAAGATGGAGTCTAGACGGGATGCAGGTGTTTCTTTCAAAGCAAGATTCATCTCTTTATCAAGAGAGTCCAGATATTCTCCTACTGGCTGGTTCTTCAAGAATACTTTATTAAAATCACAGTAATGACAAATATGTTCACAAAATGGGATGTGTATATAAGCTGCTTTAATCATTTATTTCACTACTTTCATCATTCAATCAACGTTCATAAACAGCGGATTCCTAAATAAAAAGAGGCTAGTGCTGTTATTATTATGACAGCATATCTAACCTCTTAAAACAAAGCAAATATTTTACTTTTTAGGGCTGTTATCGTCCATCTTCAAAACTGCCATGAAGGCTTCCTGCGGAACTTCAACAGAACCAACCTGTTTCATCCGCTTTTTACCTTCTTTCTGCTTCTCCAATAATTTGCGCTTACGGGAGATGTCTCCGCCGTAACATTTCGCCAATACATTTTTGCGAATGGCTTTAATGGTTGAGCGGGCTACAATTTTCTGGCCAATCGCCGCTTGAATAGGAACCTCAAACTGCTGACGGGGAATTAGGTCTTTTAACTTCTCAACGATTACTTTTCCTCTTTCATAAGCAAAATCCTTATGAACGATAAAGCTCAATGCGTCTACCTTTTCTGCATTTAACAGAATATCCATTTTAACAAGTTTTGATGGCTTGTACCCTATTAATTCATAATCAAAAGAAGCATATCCTTTTGTATTGGATTTCAGCTGATCAAAGAAATCATAAACAATTTCCGATAAAGGAATTTCATATATAATGTTTACTCTGGTTTCATCCATGTATTGCATATCAATAAAGATGCCGCGTTTTTGCTGGCAAAGTTCCATGATGGCTCCCACATAATCATTCGGCGCCATCATTGTAGCTTTTACATAAGGTTCTTCGACACGGTCAATCTTTTGCGGATCAGGCATATTTGATGGATTATCCACTTTAACCTCTGTGCCATCAGTCAGTATGACATCATAAATAACACTTGGTGCTGTTGTAATCAAATCAATTTTGAATTCGCGCTCAATGCGCTCCTGGATGATTTCCATGTGAAGCAATCCAAGGAAACCGCAGCGGAATCCAAAGCCAAGCGCTTGCGATGTTTCAGGCTCAAACTGCAGGGCAGAATCATTCAGTTCCAGCTTTTCTAGCGCTTCACGCAAATCATTGAACTTGGCGCTGTCTATTGGATAAAGTCCGCAATAAACCATCGGATTCATCTTTCTGTACCCAGGAAGAGCTTCGGCTGCACCATTTTTCGCACTCGTGATGGTATCACCTACACGTGTATCGCCAACATTTTTGATAGCAGCAGTCAAAAAGCCGACGTCTCCAACTGACAATTCAGCCAATGGAGTGGATTTAGGAGTAAACACTCCAACCTCAGTAACTTCAAACTCTTTGCCAGTTGCCATCATTTTAATTTTATCCCCTACTTTAACCGTACCTTCCACCACACGGATGTAGGCTACTACACCGCGGTAGGCATCATAAAGGGAGTCAAATATAAGCGCCTTTAAAGGGGCTTCAGGATCACCTACTGGAGCGGGCACTTTTTCAACGACCTGTTCAAGGATTTCTTCAATGCCGATCCCTGCTTTTGCTGAAGCAAGTACCGCTTCAGAAGCATCCAGGCCGATGACTTCTTCGATCTCATTGCGCACCCGTTCCGGATCTGCACTTGGAAGGTCAATTTTATTGATGATCGGAAGAATCTCAAGATCATTATCCAAAGCCAGATAAACATTTGCAAGAGTCTGTGCTTCAATACCCTGAGCCGCATCTACAACCAGGATTGCGCCTTCACAGGCTGCCAGACTTCGGGATACTTCATATGTAAAATCGACGTGTCCCGGGGTATCTATTAAATGAAAAGTGTATATCTCTCCATCTTTAGCTTTATATTTTAGCTGAACGGAATTAAGCTTGATCGTGATGCCGCGCTCTCTTTCGAGGTCCATTGAATCAAGGAGCTGATCCTTCATTTCGCGCGATGTCAGCGCATTGGTTTTTTCAAGGATTCTGTCCGCCAAAGTCGACTTGCCATGGTCTATGTGGGCGATAATGGAAAAATTCCTAATTTTCTCTTGCCTTTTAAGTCTTTCTTCTCTGTTCATTATTTATAATTCAACTCCTACTATAAGAAAAGCGCAAGCGCCTTAATACAGGCGCCTGGAGCCAGGTGTGGTCAATTTAAAATAGTCCTTTTAGTTTATACACTATTTTTGATTATATCAGTACGTATGTGAAGATTCAATGCTAAGCTTTACGTCTCTAACTGTTCAAAAAAAAATAAGACTGCTTCATGAGCAGCCTATTTTCCGGCTATTAAGTCTGTGATCAATGCGACCGTTTTTTCTGTCAGCTCTGATAAGCCTTCGGAGATGCTTTTTCCCACAGATGAAAAGAAATTATATGCCTTCATTTCTTCAAGCTTTTCTTTTTTCTGCTGAAGATCATGGCTGGACACATCATTACCCAGGACAGAAGCCTGCACTTCACCTTCATTGGTTTCATTTAAGGTTAAGGCACTTTTGAAATCTTCGTCATGGAAACCCTTCATTCTGTGGATTCCATCATTTGCCTGCTGCATTCCAAATAATACTGAGACAAACATAAACGCTGCCAGAAAAAGAGCTTTTAGCATAAATATTTTCATTCCGCATCATCCTAATACTATTTCTTTTCTGATTCACCGTCAGCTGGTGAATTCACTTCCTCGGCCTGCCAATAATATTCACTGAACACTTCTGCGAGTGCTTCAGCCGAACGGTTTAATTCTTCAAACGTATTATCAACTCCGCCAAATTCAATGAGGATAGCATTTCCCGATAAATCCTGATTGAAGTTTCCATTTGTCCCAGCGCCTTCTTTTTTCATGATTCCCCTGCTTAACCCTTTGTACTTAACGTTCAACCTATCATGCAGCTCTTTCGCAAATTTTAAGTTCTCTTCGTAATTCGGGTTATTTCCACCAATAATGAAAGCTAGTTTGGCATAAGACTCTCCGTTTATTTCTTTCGTTGTGTCTTTTTTTCTTTTTGAATCACGGTGAATATCGATTAAGTAAGACAAATCCCGGTTTGACGTAATTGCAGCCTGGACAACTTCTCTGGATTCCTGATAGGAACGTCCATACGTTAATCCTTTTTTGCTTAAATTCCCCTGGATATCCGTTTTGTCAACAAAGGTCCCTATTCCTTTGCTTTCCATCTCATCCTTAAGCTTATCACCAATCTTAGTAACGTTAATTTTGGAATGAAAGGCTGCATCAGGATTGGTTACACCCTTCAGATAAGGAAGATAGGATTCCGTATTATGAGAAAAATAAACATAGACTGGTTTTTTATCACCCGTAGACATCGGCGGTGTTTTGGACTGTTTCGTATCACCATCCGGCTCAAGTCCTTCGGTGTTTTGCAGGGCTGCCTCCTGTTCTGCCATCAGCACTTCGATAGGAGGAGAAGATTCCACAGGCATGTTTGTATAATCCGTTCCTTCACCAGCAACAAGGATTTTACTGTCATAAATAGAGAAAAATGGAAGCTCCCTTCCCAGAAGGCTTCTGGGATCATCCAAATTGACATTTGTGGATAGCTTAAAAACCAAATTGGCAAATCCCGGGGGAGAACTGTTTTCAGAAACCCCCTGGAGAAATGCGTGGTTTTCCCATCCGAGAAAATGGTAAAGCATTTCTCCTGTAAGGCTGTTCGCAGCAGAATTAACTGAAGAGGAGCTGATTCTGTATTCCGGCTTTAATGAAGTTAATGCTCCGCTTATTGAAAATATCATAAATAGAAAAAGCAAAAATCCGCCTATGGCTTTCAGTAAGCTTGTCCCTTGAATGGTTACTACAAGTCCGTTCGATTTAAAAGGTTTCATTGCTCCACCTCTCCTTGCTAGTCTAGTAAATGTTATGACTTTGCTAGAGAAGATAGAACAGTTATTTCCTATCTGGTATAAAAACCGGCATTATCCTGATTCACTTTTTGATGAAGTGCTGCGTTCAAACCGTTAGCAAGTAAATTGGACATATCTTCAATAAATACATCCACTTCCTTTGGAGTCACCATAAGGTTGTGGCCCAAAGGAGACAGAACTTCATAAATAAGCTTCCGCTTCTCCTCTTCAGGCAAGGTTCCAATCATGCCAAGAAAGGTTTTTCTATGATGTTCCTCCGGCAGATCATCATCTGTAAGCTTTCTTTTCTCTCCAAAAGTCATTCCTGCAGGAGCAAGAGCACGTGATGGACGGCCGCCTTCTTTCATTTCCTTCCCGAAATGCTTCAGGATGTAATCAATTGTATCGCTTGTGATGGATACGGCATCGACAACCGTTGGGATGCCAATCGCTATGACAGGTATCCCTAAAGTCTCTTTGCTGATTTCTTTTCGTTTATTCCCGACACCAGAACCAGGGTGAATCCCTGTATCCGAAATTTGAATAGTAGAATTGACTCTTTCAATTGATCGGGAAGCAAGTGCATCGATTGCAATGACAAAATCGGGCTTTGTTTTTTCAACAATGCCATAAATAATGTCACTTGTTTCTATCCCTGTCAGGCCCATTACTCCCGGAGAAATAGCACTTACTGGCCGATAGCCTTCTTCAACGCTTTCAGGCTGCAGCTGATAGAGATGTCTTGTGATAAGCAAATTTTCGCAAACTTGCGGACCAAGTGCATCGGGAGTCACATTCCAATTTCCCAGGCCGACAATTAAACAGGATGCATCTTCATTGATTCCCAGCTGTTTTATAAATTGGGAGAATTCACTTGCAAATACAGACTCCACTTTGTGCTGCAGCTCCGTATCCTGCTGGCGTATGCCCGTCACTTCAAGGGTCAGATATTTTCCCTCTTTTTTCCCCAATGCCTCTGCACCTTCTTTTGTTACTTCAACAAAAGAAATTTTTATATCATTTTCTTCTTTTTCTTTAATTATTACGCCTTTTATTTGGGAAAGATTCTCCTGCTGATGAATATTGTCTTTCTGCCTGTCAGAAATAACCATTTCCCTGGCTTCAATGGCAAGGTCCGTTCGGACTGAGTACTGGCTTAAATCTATTGATTCCTTCATAACTTATCCCTCACATTCTCAGCTTTTTAGGTTATTGGAAAATACCACACAATATACTAAAATTCGGATATATTCTATCATTGCCTTTTAAGTCCAAAAACATGCAGAATAAGAATTAACTTCCCTAATAATGGGTGTCAGTAATTTTGATTACAGAGTATTGCATTATGCCCCCGTGTTTGATAAAATATCACTTGTTCTTAATTATTGTTAATGAATGTGAATGTCGAGTTATAGAATCTCGATGCTTTTTCAGGAGGTGAATGGAATGCCAAACATTAAATCTGCTATTAAGCGTGTTAAAACTAGCGAAGATCGCAACGCTCATAACGCTACAGTTAAATCAGCAATGCGTACAGCTGTTAAGAAAGTTGATGCTGCGGTCGTAAACAACGATTCTGCTGCTGCAACTGCATCTTTCGCTGATGCTGCTCGTAAACTAGACAAAGCTGCTGCAAAAGGTCTTATCCACAAAAATGCTGCTGCCCGTAAAAAGTCTCGTTTAATGAAAAAAATGAACTCTTTAAACGCTTAATGTTTGAAGATATCGGCTATCTTAAGGGATAGCCTTTTATTTTACATAAAAAAGCGGTCCAATTGGACCGCTTTTTTATGTAATCAGATTTCATAATTTTGTCACAGCCCTCAAGGTGTCAAAGGCGGAAAAAACCTATCTCTTAAGGATTTTTTCTAAGAGCCTGACTTTGCAGACGAAACAGGAACATTTCAATCAGCATGGTTTTATTCATGCCTCCAGTTTTCATTTGGTAATCTGCATCAGCAAGCAAGCTTATGATCGCTGCAAGTTCTTCGTCTGCAAAAAGCTGCGCATGTCCAGCCGCCAGTTTCACCCGGAAAGGATGAATTTTCAAATAGCCGGCAATCTGCTGCTGGCCGTAGCCTCTCCTTGCAAGCTCCTTCACCTGATAAATTAATCTGAACTGCCCAGTAATAACAGATAAAATCTTAATTGGTTCTTCATTTTGCTTTAATAAATCATAATAAATTCTCAGGGCTTCTTCTATTTTGCGGTGAACAACCTTATCTACAAGGGAAAAAATGTTTTGCTCCAATGACCTTGATACCATTTTCTCTGCCATTTGTTCATCGATTCGCTTCGTGTCATTCGCATATAAAGCTAATTTATCGATTTCGTTTGTCAAGATAAATAGGTTGGTGCCTGCCAATGTCAATATTAGCTCAACTGCCGATTCATCAATCTGCACGCCGTTAATTGCTGCCCGTTCCCTGATCCAGGCTTTCAATTCACCTTCATTTAGTTTCTTTGCTTCAAGGACTGCAGCCGTTTTTTTCAATTGTTTAGTTATTTTTTTCCGGTCATCCAGCTTTTCTGCAGTTGAGGAGAATACCACCACTGAATACGGGGCAGGCGCTTTAATATAGGCTTCCAGCTTAGACAGGTTATGCTCCTGCTTAGCTTTCGATTTTTCAGATGTTAAAAATACTGGGTTATGTAAAAAGATCAGTCTTCTTTCCCCCATAAACGGAAATGTCTCCGCATCTTCAAGTGCTGTATCGATTGGGGTTTCCTCAAGGTCATAAGAGGATAAATTAAAATCAGCTTCATCTTCGCTTAGCACATTGTTGATTAGAAGCTGCTTCGTTTCGTTTATAAGATAGGGTTCTGTTCCATATAATAAATAAATAGGAGCAAAACTTTTCGCTTTTATCTGCTTCCAAATATCAAAAACCAATTTATTTCTCTCCGTTCGCCTTACATTGTATTCACTTTATCGCAGTCTAACGGGCAGTAAGCCCCCCCTCTTCAAGACTCATAGTAAGCAAAGAGGGATAAGTGGGGGGAAACTGACCGTAAAGGCCCGATTGGTTCAGCTAACAATCAGTGGGGGATAACCCCCCACTGATTGAAGTTTCACTTTATATCCTAAAGAAGCAGCGGCAATTTGACAAGACATAAGAAATTGGCGCCCGTAAGAACGCCAATTTCCAATCTATATAGAACGCTGCCGCCTGAGGCCCGGGATACTCAGGAAGCTGCGGTGCACCTTTGTTCTATTATTTTCCCCTTGATGTGCCGGCATATTTGTGACAACTCCTGCTATTGCAGGAAAAGGGCAGGGGAACTCTAGATTTTTTTATTTGAATGACTTATACTATATAGGAAATAGGAGGGGTAGACTGTGAACGAATTTGAAAAGAACGTCCAAAGCAAACGTAATGATGCCATCGACTCTGGAGTAGGATTCATCGTATCATTCGGTTTCTTCGCAACGTTATTTGTTATTGCAACAGTCATTAAATTTTTAGGAGCTTAATGGCTACATACAGTAAGTAATAGTGTCTCAATACTTCTGACACACCGAGGCTGCCTCAGCAGTCTCTTTTTTTGTAGCTGTAAGTGATAGGCATTGAGAGTATAGTAAGGAAGCTGAAGCATTTCTAACATATACTATGGAAGCTGAACGGAAAAGGTTCCTGAATTCCCTTTAAAAAAGTAGGTAACCGCCCCTTGCTCATCGGTTCTCAGAACATGCACATTAAAGTCTTTAAGCCTGTCCATTACATCATTATGTGGATGCCCATACCTGTTGTTTCTGCCTGCAGAAATAACGGCAATCCTCGGCTTAACAGCCGCCAGAAATGAATCTGTTGTGGAGGTTTTGCTTCCATGATGTGCAATTTTTAAAACATCAATTTTTAAATTGGAATAAGATCTTATAAGCTGACTTTCCCCCGTTTCCTCCAAATCTCCGGTAAACAGCCAGTTGAGGCCACCCACTTTGGCAAAAAGGACAATCGAGCTATCATTTTTCCCTGTATACACGTCCTCCGTCTGATCTCCAAATGGAGACAAAACTTGAAAAACGGAATCCCCTTTTGACCAGTTTTCTCCAGATTTAGTGAATACAATATTGCATTTTTTTAATTTAGCCTGAACAATCAAATCCTTCTCCTCCTCTGAGATTTCCGCTCCCTGTGAAAAAACAACAGACTTTACCCTCATTTCCCTAATCACAGCTGATGCTCCTCCAATGTGATCCATATCCCCGTGAGTCAAAAAAAACTTATCTATTTTACTTATCCCTTTGCTTTTCAGAAAAGGCACTACCGTGTCCTTTCCAGTTTCATAAGGATCGCTTCTCATCCTCCAATCCTCAGTGTCAAACGTAAGCGTCCCTCCTGCATCTATCAAATAATTCCCTCTTCCATATGGAAGCTTTATCAGAATACTGTCACCCTGCCCAACATCAATAAATGTAATTTCACCGGCAGGATTAAATACATTCGATAAGTAATGAATTAATATTGCAAGGATTGGGAGCACACCGCTTTTGATTAGAACCTTTTTATTTTTTGACCTCTCCCAGCCGGCAAAGAATGCGGGTATCAGCAGCAGATATACAATCAGCATAATCAGGGATGGCCTGCCAAGGACAAGGGTCGAGTTAGGAATGGCCGAAAGCACTTCAGCAATCCAATTTAGAAAACTGATGAGGTTTTCAAATACATTGAGCAAGAAATCAGCTTTCCCCCCTGATAATAAATCAAGAATGAAAAGAATCAACACCACCGGAAGGATTATGGAAGAATATAAAGGCACAAAAATAAGATTGGCAATTATGGAAATAATCGATACCTCATAAAAATGCCACAGAAGGATCGGAATGGCAGCCATCTGGCAAACAAAAGAAACTGTCAGGATAGCAGCGTATGATTCAGAAAATCTTCTGAGGATGATGGGAGCTGAGAGAATAAGCGATAAGGCGACAGTAAACGAAAGCTGAAACCCGGCATTATAGATGATATAAGGAGAGATAAAAAGGTAGCCAATAAACACAATAGAGATAACATCAGCTAATTGAACAGGGAATTTCAGCTTCTTTGCCAGCAAAACAAGAAGCATCATAAACACAGCCCGCAGAACAGATGGTGCTGCTCCTGTCAGGATTGCATATAACGGCAAAACCAATAATAAGATGCTGGTCATTTTTTCTCTGGTGATTCCGGCACGTATACCCGCAAGAAAGAACATCCCGGCAAGCATTCCCACATGAAGGCCGGATATCGCAAGCAAATGGATAATTCCAATTTTCTGATAAGAAGCAATGGTATCCTGCTCAATAAAATCACGATTGCCGAAAACAAGAGCAATAGCAAGTGGAGCTGTCTGTTCAGGGAAATGGTCCAGGATATAATGAATTCCCGTCTCTCTTATTTTTAAAATGGTTAATGTGGGGCTGTTTTTACGGTAACTGCAATCAGAGAGGTTTAACTGTTCCAATTCGAGGATCCAAAAGATGCTGTTGTGGTTTAGATATTCCTGATAGCTGAAGGAATTAGGATTGGTGGAGGTTGAAGGAGTCTTTAAGGTGCCTTTTACCCGGCATGTCATTCCTGTTCCCAGGTGGTCTGCAAGGAACTTTTTTTCTGTTTCCGATTTAATTTTATACCTTACTGCCAGCTTTTCTTTTTTATCGGCTAATTCAATTAAGACTGAAAGAAGGTCTCCATCTATCCTTGCAGATTCTTTCATTGTTATTTCGAAATCACGCTCATTTCCTTCAAGGCTTGTCCTGTTGTGTTCGGATGCAAATTCACTTCGCATGATGAAGGCAAGGAAAATCATTAACAGGATGGCTGCGTTTTTGAACGATAAAATATTTCTTTTTAGGAGGAAAAAAGTCAGAAGAAAAAAAACAATAGCAATAGCCGGATGAAAAAAAAATGTCAAATTTCCCAGCAGTGAGGCAGCAGCTGCATAGATCCATCTGCCTTTCATAACATCTGCTCCTTTAGTTTTGTGGAGAGGAGTAAGGCCTTATCATTTCAGGTATTACTCCTCAATGGGTTAATTCTGAAAAAGCTTGTCCTTTGTTTCTTTATAGCTTTTTACCAAGTCACGATCTTTTCCGCTTTTTTCAAGCTCATTTATTAATTCTTCTATAAAATCACGTTTTTCTTGTTTGCTGTCATCAAAGGAAACCTTTTCTGCTATTACCTGCACAGTTTTCACTCCAGCCTTCTCAAAGAGTTCAATTCCATAAGGGTGATTTTTATAGTCCTGTGCGTAATATACTGTTTTAATGCCTGCCTGTATAATCGCTTTGCAGCATTGGAGGCATGGAAAATGGGTTACATATATTTCTGCATCACTTGTAGGCACCCCGAATTTTGCACACTGTAAAATTGCATTCATTTCCGCATGAATGGTTCTGACACAATGGTTATCAATAACATAGCAGCCTTCATCAATACAATGTTCACCGCCGGCAATCGATCCATTATAGCCGCCGGCAATGATCCTCTTATCCCTTACAATAGTTGCCCCAACAGCAAGCCTTGTACAAGTGCTCCTCAAAGCAAGCAAATGACTTTGTGCCATAAAATATTGGTTCCAGGAAATCCGATCCATTTTTGCAGTCTCTCCCCTTCCGTCTTTTCCGCAGGCGTATGTGCCAGAGTTCAAAAACATAGCTTTTTCTCTCAATAAGTGTAAGCCTCATACTCGTTAAGGTCAATGGAATGAAATTATTTTACACTAATTTGTTCTTTGAGTTTTTCATAGGTTTTCTCTCCTATCCCTGATATTAATTTCAAGTCCGCAATATCCTTAAAGGATCCGTTTGTCTCGCGGTATTCAATTATGGCTGCGGCCTTGGACGGGCCGATTCCAGGCAATGTCTGTAATTCCGATTCATCAGCTTGGTTTAAATTTATCTTTCCGTTATCTTGCTGTCCCCTCTCCTCGAAATTTCCACCCGCTGCGGCCTCCTCGAGAACTTCTCCCTTTTCCGGAACATATATGACCATTTCATCCGTAATATTGAGGGCAAAATTGATTTTAGCTCCATCTGCTTTATCCGTCAGTCCGCCTGCTTTTTCCAGCAGGTCGATCCCCCTGTCACCTTCAGCCGCTTCGTACACTCCCGGCTTTTGTACAGCACCTTTAATATCTGCCTTCATTGGCTGTGGCTTCTGTCCAGCCGGTCCATCACCTACTATTTCTAATTCTTTATCACCACCTTCAATTTCATTTAATGGAACTGGCTGTTCAATCTCATGAAATACTTTATTCTCTTGAACAGGCATGAAGAAATAATAGACGAATGCAGCCAGTGCAATGGCGGCTCCTGCTAAGTAAGTTTTATGTGTTTTTATCCATTCAGGCATTAAGGATCGATCCTTTCTTTTTGGAATAAATGTTTTTTTGATACATATCGTTATATGAGAGAGCTTGCTTTTAAAGGAGGGATGATGCAATGAAAATCGGTATTATTGGCACAGGTAACATGGGGAGGATACTGACCGAGGCTTTCCTCGATGGAGGAACCGTTTCCCCATCCTCCATGACGATTACCAATCGGACAGCGGCAAAAGCGATGGAAATAAAGGAAACTCATCAGGATATTAATGTTGTAAAGAATGCAGAAGAGGCTGCACATCGATCTTCGCTTATCTTTATTTGTGTAAAGCCTCATGATGTGTATAATGTCGTTCAGGATATTTTGCCGTTCCTGTCAAAAGATAAATGTGTAGTTTCAATCACCAGCCCTATTAGTGTAAAACAGCTTGAATCTATACTGCCTTGTTCAGCAGCCAGGGCGATTCCAAGCATAACAAATCGGGCCTTATCAGGGGTTTCGCTATTATCATTTGGTGAACAGTGCAGCGAGCAATGGAAAGGGATACTTAATAAGCTTTTTGAAAGCATCTCCACGCCTGTCTTTATCGAGGAAAACATAACCCGGGTTTCGTCGGATATTGTCAGCTGCGGACCTGCCTTTTTCAGCTATTTGACGCAGCGGTTCATCAATGCGGCAGTTGCAGAAACGGAGATTGATAAAGAGACAGCTACAAAGCTTGCAGGAGAGATGCTGATCGGACTTGGGGATTTACTGAAAAAGGGTTTTTATACATTGCCGACATTACAGGAGAAGGTATGTGTAAAAGGAGGAATTACAGGAGAGGGAATAAAAATTCTTGAAAGCGAGCTTGGTACAATATTTGAGCACTTATTCCAGGCAACACATTCCAAGTATGACGAAGACCTTGTTGAGGTAAAAAAACAGTACTCTCTCCATTAGCTATTCGATGCTAATGGAAATAATCCTTCTTATTTCTAAAAAAACAGCCGGATTGCTTCAGTCAATCCGGCTGTTTTATATATTAGTTCCTTTTCTTTGCAATAAAAATGATTCGTTCAGCCTGACTGCCTGGAGGGCCCTCTTCAAAATCTGCTGAAATCTCAAGCAGTTCAAATCCGCATTCCCTAAGCCAGCTTTCATATTGATCAATAGGATAAGTGCGCTGGAAGTGAAGCTCGTCATAGCGGTCATACTTTCCAGTTTCTTCTTCCAGGACAAAAAATGAAAGATCATGCTCCACAGAATTAGGGTATTCACCCTGATAGCTGTGCCAGATATATGAAATTTCCTCATCATTTTCAGCAAATGTCTGGTTCATGAATATCTGCATGATTTTATAAATGGAGTGGACATCAAAAATAAAAAGACCATCACTTCTCAAATGACTGTGGACCCGCTTGAAGGTGTCTTTCACTTCTGATTCCGTCTCCAGATAATTCAAAGAATCACAAAAGATGCCTATAATATCAAATTCATTGAACCCTTCAAGCTCTGCCATGTTCTGCAGGTAAAAGGGGATTTGAACACCGTTCTGTTCTGCCTTTGTCTGTGCTACAGCCAGCATATCCTCTGATAAGTCCACACCAGTAACCTCATAACCCTGTTTACTTAGCCTTATGGAAAGCTGCCCGGTGCCGCAGGCAAGGTCCAGCAGTTTTTTTCCGGGTACATTAAATTCCGCATGCTTTTCATTGACCAATTTAATCCAGCTGTCATAAGGGACATCTTCCATCAGCCTGTCATAAAGATAAGCGAACTTTCCGTAGCTCATTGGTTAAGCATGCCTTGAACGTTCTCGACCGGTGCATCGCCCCAAAGTCTTTCCAGATTATAGTAGCTTCTTTCATCCTTATGGAAAATATGAGCAACTACATCACCCATATCAACTAAAATCCACCTTGCTTCATCAAAACCTTCCATTCTTTTTACAGCAAACCCATGCTCTTCAGATTTTTCTTTCATTTCACGAGCTATGGCCTGCACTTGTTTATCAGAGTTGCCGTGGCAAATTACAAAGTAGTCTGAAATCAGGGAAATGCCTTTCATATTAAGTACCGTTATATCTTCAGCCCGTTTATCATCCGCTGCTTTAACTGCCGTCACCAGCAATGTATTTTCATTCATTTAATCAATCCTCCTTATTCATTACAAGGTCATTATAAGTTTGGAAGGACGCTGGAAAAACCGGCTGCCCTTTTTTCATTAAAAACATGACGGTATTTTGGACAGCCTTGATTAAAGCCTTGTCCAGATTCGTCCGCGCTAAATCACGAACTTCATCAACACCCGGAAAACGCCTTCCAGGTTCAATATAATCCGCTAGATAAATGATCTTTTCAAGAAGTGCCATTCCCGGCCTGCCGGAAGTATGGTACCGTATAGCATCTAAGACCTCTTTATCATTAATTCCCACTTCTTTCTCAGTCAGAAAAGCACCGACAGGAGCATGCCAAAGTTCACTATTGTACTCCAGAAGCTCACTTGGCATTCCTTCCTTAATGATAATTTCCCTCATTTCTTCCTTAGGACGGAACTTAGCATAATCATGAAAAATGGCCGCCAGTTCCGCTTTTTTTATATCAGCACCATATTCCGCTGCGAGGCTGATGGCTGTTTCCATCACTCCTACTGTATGAATGTAGCGATGTTCAGTCAGCTGTTCCTTTACGATTGCAAGAGCCTGTTCACGATTCATATAAATGATTCTCCTTTATATAACTCCTTATAGCATCCGGTACCAGATAGCGAATAGTTCCGCCTTCCTTTACACGGCTTCTGATCATACTGGAGGATATCCCCATTTCCGGCACGTCAGCATAAAGAATCGGATACGGAGTCTGCAAATTGTAAGATGGCCGCCTCACTCCTATAAAGATAATCAATTCAAGAAGTTTGTCAATGTTATGCCACTTGGGCAGATACTCAACCATGTCAGCACCAATAATAAAATAAAATTGCGTTTGAGGATAGTTTTCCTTCAAAATCCTGATTGTATCGTAGGTAAATGAAGGACCTTCGCGCTCCAGCTCAATCAATTCCAATTTAAAACCGGGTTGACTCTGCAATGCCAGTTTCAGCATTTCCGTACGATCGCTGCTGCTGACATTATCAGACCTTTTTTTATGGGGAGGTTCCTGGTTCGGCATAAACCAGACTTCATCCAAACCATGGGAAGACATGACCTCATTCGCGATGATGAGATGGCCTAAATGAGGCGGATTAAAGGTCCCTCCGAGTATGCCTACTTTTTCCATTTACACTCCTCCATACATCCAGTTTTACAATTAAGAAACTTACGGCAAGTCGATTTGTTTGTTTTCTTTCGATTCTTTATATAAAACAATTATATTTCCGATGATTTGTACAACATCAGCCTTTGCGCCTTTTGACAGCTGCTGCGCCACCGTATCCCTGTCTTCTTCACAGTTTTGAAGGATTGAAACCTTTAATAATTCACGGGATTCCAGCGCTTCTCCTACTTGCTTAATCATATTTTCATTTACTCCGCCCTTTCCCACTTGGAAAATCGGGTTTAAATGATGGGCTTTTGATCGTAAAAAACGTTTTTGCTTTCCTGTTAGCATGATAAACCTCCCAGTTGATTTAAAACTTTATGTCTCATTCTTTCAATTTCAGGTTCAATGCCAGTCCACATCTCAAAAGCAAGTGCTCCCTGATATACAAACATGTCAATACCATTCTGAATTCCCGCACCCTTTGCAGCAGCTTCCACCAGAAGCCTTGTTTGAAGCGGATTGTATATGATATCACTGACAAAGGCTTCCGGCTTTAGCTTATGTACTGAAAGCGGGCTTTGGCCAATTTCAGGATGCATCCCTATCGATGTAGTCTGAACAATAAGATCGTATGTCCCCAGGCTTTCCTCTGCGTCCATTCTGTTCAGCACCCGCGCAGGAACCTGAAAGGGGCAATCATTAATAATATGTTCGGCCCTTAGTGGAGTCCGATTGCAAATATCCAGAAGCTCAGGACCTTCTTTGGCAATTGTAAAATAAATGGCTCTCGCAGCTCCGCCTGCCCCCACTATGAGCACTTTTTTGTCTTTAATTGATTGTTTTTGATTCAGAAGGCCCTTTACATACCCGCTCCCATCCGTATTAAAGCCTATTAGCTTTCCATCATGATTGACCACTGTATTAACTGCTCCAATAGCCTCTGCCAGGGGATCCAGTTCATCTAATAGAGGGATAATAGCCTCCTTATGCGGTACTGTAACATTAAAGCCCGCAATACCCATTGCCCTGAACCCTTTAATAGCATCTGAAAGATTTTTCCTGGATATATGGAATGGATGATAATGAGCATCAAGACTGTAAGCGTTAAATAAATCATTATGCATAGCTGGGGACATTGAATGGGAAATCGGATCTCCAATCACCCCAAACAGCTTTTTCAAAATTCCTCACCCCTTTTGAAAAGCGTAAGCAGCTGCAGGTTCGCAGCCTAAATTAAAGACTTCCTTATCATAGCATGGACACCTTTAGGAACATAAGCAGCTACTTTGGCCCCGCCTTCATTTACAGTAATCCATCCAAGCCCTGAAAATACTATATCTGTTTTTGGTTCTTTTATTGTGAATTCATGTTTCACAAGCTCTGGGAAGGTTTCCATCTGTTCTTCTCTTGGAGGTGTGAGCATCTCTCCCGCATGATTCCGATACAGCTCATCCGCCTTTTCTGTTTTGGTGCGGTGAATAGTTAGTTCATTGGAGAAATGGCAAACAAATGAACGTCGTCCCCCGGCAATGTAATCAAATCTTGCCAGTCCGCCAAAGAATAGAGTCTGCTCTTCATTAAGCTGGTAAACCTTAGGCTTTATCTCCTTTTTAGGTGTTATAACCTTTAAATCCCTTTTATCTACATAATGGGCCATTTGATGATGGTTTATTATACCTGGAGTATCTACTAAGGCTTTTCCGTCAGATAAAGGTATTTCGATAATATCAAGAGTTGTGCCAGGGAAGTGGGAAGTTGTTATGACATCGCCTTCACCTGTTACTTCCTTTAATATACGATTGATGAATGTGGATTTACCTACATTCGTACACCCTACTACATACACGTCTTTTCCTTCCCGGTAATGGTCGATAGCTGCTGCTATCTCGTTAATGGAATACCCTTTCGCAGCACTTGCCAGATAGACTTCTTCCGGTTTCAATCCCAGCTGTTTGGATTCCTGCTTCATCCAGTTAATCAGCTTGTTTGTTTTCACCGACTTTGGAAGAAGGTCAACTTTGTTTCCGACAAGAAGAATTTTATTGCTGCCTACAAAACGGTGAAGCCCCGGCAGCCAGCTCCCGTTAAAATCAAAGATGTCCACAATCTTCACGATCAGTGCATCACTTTGCCCAATTTCATTCAGGATCTTAAGAAAATCATCATCAGTCAAGCTTACATCCTGAACTTCATTATAATGTTTCAGCCTAAAACAGCGCTGGCAAATAATCGTTTCCTTCTGCAGAGCTGATTGAGGTGCATATCCCAACTCCTCAGAATTTTCTGTTTGAACTTTTACTCCACAGCCTATGCAAACAAATTGCTCTTCACTCACTTTTTAATCCTCCCACTGAATCATTCCCTTTTTTCTGAACCAATTTAATATTCGTCTTTCCACCAGCCGATTAAATTTTGTAAAAAATCCGTCAGTTTGAGCAACAGGCACGACCAAAATAGTATGGAAGCCGCTTCTGTTTCCCCCCAGGACGTCAGTCAGCAATTGATCACCAATCACAACTGTTTCTTCTTTTCCCAGCCCCATCTCTGATAGAGCTCTTAGGAAGGCCCTGCCCATTGGCTTTCTAGCCTGGTAAATAAATGGAATTTCAAGAGGGTCGGAAAAAGCCTTAACCCGATTTTCATTATTATTTGACACAATGGTAACCTTGATGTTGCTTTGCTTCATTTCTTCAAACCAGCTAATCAGCTTCGGCGTTGCATTTGGCCTGTCCCATTCGACTAATGTATTATCCAGGTCCGTGATAATTCCTTTAACTCCCTTTTCCTGTAAACTGTGGGGAGTAATTTCAAATATACTTTTAACATGCTGATCAGGCAAAAAATGCTTTAACACTATATTTACACCTCAATCATTTATCGTATGGTCCAACAATAGCCCTCAAATAGCTCCCGGGCTTTATTAATAATTAGCTTCAGCAGAGTTTTCACTATAGAAAACACCGATTCCATCATATCCAATTTCATCCGCTCTTTCAAAAGAAAAACTGGCGGACACAATCCAGCTGTTCTATTTTATACGATTCCACAAAATGGGGAAAGACACTCAAAACTCAGTAAATTTCCATGGAATAGGCGTATTTTATGCTTAAAATAAAAATTTTTCGACAAAAAGCTACTGCTCTTCCACCCTGTGGATAACTTTATGCACATAATCCAATATGATTTTTATACTTTTTCCCTTTTTATAAACAAAATAATCACAGGTTATCCACGGTTTCCTGTGGATAAGAGAACAGTTGTTCTAATCGTTTAATTTTGCTAGAGTAGGGGTACAACATAAAATCTTACATTATATGTATAAAATAATTCTTTTAGAACTTAAATATCAAGTACCTGGAGGTGGGACAGGAATGCGTAAACTGTCAGATGATTTACTAATCGAATCATATTATAAAGCAAAGGAACTGCAGCTTAGCAAAGACTTCATTCGTTTAATCGAAACAGAAATCCACCGTCGCTCACTATCAAACAGAATAAAAGTAACTTCTTAAAAATGGACAAGCCCTAAATAGGGCTTTTTTTATTCTCCGTATTCCTTATAAACCGAAATAACTGGACCATACATTCACATTAGAGTTCCAATCCGCTCCCCTACTTTAATGTGAGCAGGAGTCCTGATTGACTTTTCAAGTTCGAATTTACCTTGCTCAAACAGGAGAATGACAGTAGAGCCGAAGGTAAAATAGGCCATTTCCTTTCCTTTTTCAAGTTGATCCCCTTTATGAGTAAGCTCAATGGAATTTACAAACATAGCACCAACCTTCACAATCGCGATTGCTGCATCTCCATGCCTCACTTCAGTTATGCTCCGATAATTTTTGGAAAGTGTGTCTCTTCCATATTTTAATCCCCATTTGTTGACCGGAAAAGACTTCAGCCCAAGAATCCATTGATCTGCTACCTTTCCAGTGACAGGGCTGTGTATCCTATGATAATGGCTCGGACTTAAATAAAAGATCATATAAGTGCCGCCCGCATATTTTCCTGCTTTATTTTCACCCAGCATCTCAGAGATTGAATAGTTTTTTCCTTTTACTGTAATCATACGATCCTCACGGATGCTCCCAACATCTTCGATTACCGCATCTACCGGGCTTACTGCCGAGTCAGGGCTCACATCTGTTACTCTTGCACCTTCTTTTAGCCTTCTAATGAAAAACTCATGAAGTGTTGGATATTCATGGAGGTTTTTTTCCATTTCACTCTCATTTATATTAAAAATCCTTGTAAAAGATGGAATGACCCACCTGCTCAAATTTGATTTAGCAAATTTCTGCAGCATCCCGGATGTCCATCTTCCATTTGTCAATTCAATCAGCAGGCGATATACAGGTTTTAACAAATGACATGCCCCCTAAAAAATATGTTCTTTACGAACAGGCATAAAAAGCATAGAATAAAATATTATTATATAACATATAAAACTAAGTTTGCCATAGACTTCCTCAGATTTGACGCTTTTTTTATTTTTGGCTTTCTTGAAATACTTTGTTTTACATATTATTTTCCCTTCCATATAATTCCCAATTATCAGTAAATTTTAACACATTGCCCATAAGAAAAAACTTCTTATAGTCTGCAAGCTGTGATTCCCAGGTGCAAGGAGTGTTTGACATGTTTTTACAGGATGTTCTTGACTTAACCATTAAGAAGCTAAAGGCACAGACAGCCAATATCTTAACTCTGTCTAACCTGTTCTTAGGGTGCTTTGCTATTTTATTTTCTATTAATGATAATTTGAAATTGAGTGTGCTGCTGATCTTTATCGCAGCTCTTGCTGACCGTTTTGATGGGATGGCAGCAAGAAAAATGAATATTGAATCGGATTTAGGAAAACAGCTGGATTCCATGAGTGATATTATTTCTTTTGGTGTTGCTCCTGCACTGCTCCTATACATAGGCGTCCTTTATGATTTTGGGGCACCAGGAGCCTTCTTAACTGCTCTATATATCGGATGTGGAGCTTTGCGGCTGGCCCGTTTTAACATCTGTGAAAATAATGGCTATTTTACAGGCTTGCCGATAACGGCTGCCGGCTGTCTGGCCACTTTATGCTTTCTCGCAGTTCCATATTGGCCTTCGCCATTATTTCTCTTTATCATGTTGACACTTTCCATTTTAATGATAAGCCCTTTCAGGCTGAAAAAAGTGTAAAAAGAGCCGTGCTCAAAAGAGCGCGGCTTCTATTTTTATTAGTTTGCTGTTAATGCCAGGAACTCTTCCACATCGTCCATGCATAATTGAACGGCACTTTCCCAGAACTCAGGTTTTGTTAAATCGGCATTTAAATGCTTCATAGCCAAATCTTCGACTGTCATCGATGCTGTATCCTTCAATAATGCTATATATTTTTCTTCATACCCTTTTCCTTCTTTAAGAGCCTGTGCATAGATTCCAAGCGAGAACAAATATCCGAAAGTATATGGGAAATTATAAAACGGCACGCCAGTAATAAAGAAATGGAGCTTTGAAGCCCAGAAAGATGGATGATACTCATCAAGGGCGCTGCCATAAGCTTCTTTTTGGGCACCCGTCATGATTTCATTCAGACGGTCCGCACTTACATTTCCCCGTTTTCTTTCTTCATAGAATCGTGTTTCAAACAGGAATCGTGCATGTATATTCATTAGCAGCGCAACAGACCTTTGCACTTTATCTTCTAAAAGCGCCAGTTTCTCTTCTTCTGATCCTGCATTTTTCACTGCTGCATCAGAGACAATCATTTCTGCAAAAGTAGAAGCTGTCTCAGCAACATTCATGGCATAGTTTCGATTAAGCAAATGAAGATCCCTCATTGCGTATGTATGAAAACCATGCCCCAGTTCATGTGCCAGGGTTGAAACATTGGATGGTGTCCCTGAGTATGTCATAAAGATCCTTGATTGGCTGCTTTCAGGGAAGTAGGTATGGAATCCGCCAGGCGCCTTTCCTGGACGATCTTCTGCTTCAATCCATTTTTCTTCAAACGCTTTTTTAGAAAAGGCAGTCATTTCTTCTCCAAAGTGAGCAAACTGCTCAAGGATAAAGTCAGCACCCTGCTGATAGGTTAATTTTGTTTCTGACTTGGAGAGCGGGGCATCCAGGTCATACCAGCTTAATTTTTCTAAGCCTAGAAGCTCAGCTTTTCTCTCCAAATATTTAACTAGAGGTGCTTTATTTCTGGAGATTACATCCCACATTGTATCCAGAGTTTCTTTTTTCATCCTGTTTATGTCCAGAGGTTCTTTGAGGAAGTCATTCCAGCCTCTTAATTTATAAACATTTAATCTAAAACCGGCTAAATGATTTAAGGTTTTAGATAAATAGTCAGACTGGCCGTTCCATGATTTTTCCCAGTTATCAAAAACTTCCTTGCGCAAAGTTCTGTCAGGACTTGAAAACTTATTAGCAGCCTGTCCAACTGAAAGCTGCTTTATCTCGCCATCTTCAGTGTAAGGAATTTTTAAATTTCCTACTATTACGTCATACATCTGGCCCCATCCGTGGTAACCATCAACAGAAAGGGCATTTATGACAGTTTCTTCCTCTTGCGGAAGTCTTTCTGAGGCATTTTCGCGTCGTTCGTTTAATACAAATGATAGTTCATTTAATAAATTATTATTTATAATTTGCTCCCAAGAACTTTGTTCTATACTTGCAAGCTTCTGATCAAATACAGTTAAAGCGTTTTGAAAAGCTGCACTAAGCTCCGTAGTTGCCCCTCTAAGGTCTTTCGCTTTCTTATCCCCGGTATTCTGGGCCTGAAGACAGCTTACAAAAGCACCAGCCTGTCGCACTTTTCTTGCTGTCTGCTGGAAAAGCTCAATGATTTCACTTATTTCAGCTGCATCTTCAGCTGAATTAACAGGCTGCCATTTATGTATTTGATTAAAAAATGAATCAATATGCTTTCTTGTCTCCTGTAAATGCTGATCAAATTCTGCTGAGTCGCTTCCACCCTTAAAAAAGACATTCAAATCCCATACTGACGAATAGGCTGTTACAGTCATATGATCCCCCCATAAAAATTTCGATTACAGAAATATTATACCGTGATTTTTCCGAAATTTCTATAAAATACTCTATATAAAAAAGAAGCCCACACCCTGAGGTATGAGTCAACTGCTGGTTACATCTACCTGAAATAGCCTCCGCCATAGTATGCAAATCCTCCAAATACAAGCAGCAGGATCAGCAATACAACGACGAGGGCAAGCCAGAATCCTCCGCCTCCATAATAACCGCATGGATAAGGAGGGGGAACGGGATAACCGCCATAACCATAAGGCATATCCTTTACCTCCCTTCGCCTTCTATTACTAAGATATGTAATTAAAGGACCAGCGTTTAGGCTTTTGCACTAAAATAACGGTGAAAAATCGGTAATTTCTTAGCACCGCTATTAGAATAGTTCATAGAATATACTAGAAGGAATTTTATGGGAGGAGTGTTAAATGAAGATTATCTCAATCTGCAAGATATGCAAAGGCACAGGCAGCATTAGAGCATGTAAATTCATAAAGAAATCCTGCCCTGCCTGCAAGGGATACGGCAAAGTGACTAAACACCTTTCCGATTTCAAAAAAGAGGAACGGAAAAAGTTTTTTCTTCACTCTTAACACGGAACACGGAGCAATTTATATGAACCCTTCCACAGGCAAGGGTTTTTTATTTTACGCTGAAATACTATATAATGACATCGATAATGATCATAACCATTGAACTGATATGAATTGGAGTGAAATGAATGAAACAAGGCAGAACGATTTTGGCAGTTCTCCTGTTATTGCTCGCAGCTGGCTGTACTGCTGAAGAAGAGCAAAGTAAAAAAACTGCTGAGGAACCTTCAAGTACTTTAGAAGAGGCTGACTATTCTATTATTGAGGCATCAGCTCAGCAAATCGACCATATCCAAGGAATCGGATACCCGGGAAATGATACTGGACTCTACCTATCATCCAGCGATGGCTTAAAGTTTTTTAAAGAAGGCATTTGGCATGAGGCCACTTCCGCTAACCATGACTACATGGGTTTTCAGGCAGTCAAAGATGGATTTATTGTCAGCGGCCATCCCGATAAGAACTCTGTCATAAAAAACCCTCTTGGTATTGTGAAAAGCACTGATAAAGGAGCTTCCTTCAAGAACCTGGCTTTTAGCGGAACAAGTTCCTTTCCTTTTTTGGCTGCCGGCTATGAAACAAATATTATCTATATGATCAATCAGGAAAAAAGCGACGAGCTTGAAGCAGGTGTCTACCGATCACAGGACACAGGAAAAACATGGGATCCAGTCAGCTTAAACGGGCTTGAGGCCGACACACTTGGTATGATTGCGGCACATCCAACTCATCCGGAAATAATGGCCATGTCCACAAGAAGCGGCATCTTCTTATCACAGGATAAAGGTGAAACCGTGAAATTAGTATCTGAGCCAATCATGGCTACAGCTCTCACTTTCACGGAAAATAGCCTGTACTACGCGTATGCAGATCAGGAAAAGGTTCAGATGAGCAAAATCGATCTTAAAACAATGGAAAACTCACAAATCAAAATTCCTTTTCTCAGCTATGACAACCCTATTACATACATTTCTGCCGATAATAAATCTAAGGGAAGGCTTGCTATTTCAACCTATCTCAAGGATTTATATGAATCCGCAGACAGCGGTGTGAACTGGCAGCTTTTATTAAAAAATGGAAGAATAGAATAACCAAAGGGACAGTAGAACTGTCCCTTTAGCTGTTATTTTTCCTTTTTTCTTTTTCCGCCCGATAAAACTCATGGAACATTTTCATCAGTGCCCTCTTTTCAATCCGGGAGACGTAACTTCTTGAGATTCCAAGCTCCTTGGCAATTTCTCTTTGTGTTTTTTCTTTTTGCAGGTCAAGCCCGAACCTTCCCACAATTACTTCTTTTTCTCTGTCATCTAAAACATCAACATACTCCTTCACTTTTTCAAGCTCCATATTTAACTGAATCGTATTAATAACATCCTCAGATTCCGACTTAAGAACGTCAATAAGGGATATTTCATTCCCTTCTTTGTCCTGCCCGATGGGATCATGAAGGGATACATCTTTTTTCGTCTTCTTCAGTGCACGCAAGTGCATAAGTATCTCATTTTCAATACAGCGGGCTGCATACGTGGCAAGCTTTGTGCCTTTTCCTTCCGAATAGCTCTCGATTGCCTTTATCAGTCCGATTGTCCCTATTGATATCAGATCTTCAGAGTCCTCGCCTGTGTTTTCGAATTTCTTAACAATATGGGCGACCAGTCTTAGATTATGTTCAATAAGCATATTACGGGCATGCGCATCGCCTGCAGCCATCAATCGCAGGTATTTCTTTTCATCTGCAGGAGACAGCGGTTGAGGAAATGCATTATTTTTTACATAAGATACAAGAAACACAATCTCCTTAACCAAAAACCCGAGTGCAGTTAAAATACCGGACATCGTTCCACCCCCGCTTAGAATGCGTTCAAAAATGTCTATAACTAATTCCTATGTATGGATGGAGTTGTTTTTGTCTGTCCAATAGAGATATTTTCTTCAGAAAATATTTCGTTCTTCATTTTCTCTGCAATTAGACAAGCTTTCTGTCATGATAATAAGATATAATCATTCATGTACTAAATAATTATCGCTGGTATCCCTAATACATAGCTTTGGAAGAGAGAGGTTTTGAAATTTGAATGCCCAGAGAATTATTTTAGCTCTCGTTTTTTTTATTGTTCTGCTTGACAGCGTTGCCAAATTTATTTTCGAAGGTTTTTCTTTAAAGACCTTGCTGATATTGCTTGCAGTTTCTGGAATCGTTTTATTTCTCTGGATTTTCCCAAACAAAAAGGACTGACTTTTCAATCCCAAAAGTCAGTCCTTTTTGTTTTATTGCAAATTACTCTGTTACGCTCACCTCAGCCGATATGATGCAGCCGATAGTGGCGCACACAACCAATCCCATTACGATCCAGAACATCCTTCACACCCCTATAAAATTCCTTATTTTCTTTAATGTAACATGGTTTTTGCTTCAGAAAAGAAGAGGAATGTGAACATTCTGTTAATCCGGATCAAGTGGATCAGTTCCTTTTTTTGCGGAATTTAAGAGTTAAAATTAAAATATGCAAAGACATGCACCATCCCTCCTAACCGGTTACAGCTTCGTTAGGTGGAATCTTTCTCCACCCAGAAAATTGCCTGACGTCCTTGTAAAATGTAAAACATTTAGCAAACCACCTTTCCTAATTTTTATCACTGAAATTAAAATGGACGGTAAATAGAGAATTGACGATCACGGTTTTGATCGATAATTTTTTTAGCCATTTGTTCACGAACAACATCTTCTGCTGATAATTGACGTTTTTTAATCGTGACTGTCAAAAAGAATATATTTAATGTCATTAGATATTCCACCTCCTCGTTCATATCCAGCCTGAAGGCACAAAAAAGCCGCAAAGAGATACACTCCCAGCGGCCTGGCCATAAGGCATAAAAAACCGCAGGGCACAATTCTCCCTGCGGCATGGATATGTAATGTCAATTAAGCAAATCTAAGCGATCCATTCCATGTAGGTCGAATTTGTAAAATATTTATTTAACTGTGCTTCTACTACAATTGCCTTTAACATCATTTCATTCGACCTCCTTTTTAGAATATTTTCACTTACATTGGTAATTATATCCACAATTATATAGTTTGTAAACCTTTTTTGATCATTTTTATTATATTTTTTATATTTAAAAAAAACGCCCGGAAATCCGGACGTTCATTTTATTTATTTTCTCATTAGGTATTCCTGGCCTTCATCCGTTTCATTCAATTTACTTCGGCATCGTTTTGAAAAGAGGAAGAAAAGGATTGAGCCAAGCAGGAAAGCTGAAGAAGATCCAGCCATTATATATAAATCAGAAACTGTATTTGCAGTGTCAGGGATAATCAAACCAATGTAAAAAAATGATCCGACAGCAAGCATAGAAATTGCAAAACGCTTGAAATCCACCATTTTTTCAAATAAATGCTTTGCTTCATTCTTCATTTATTATCACCTTCTATGGAATAGATCTATTAAGACTATAATCCTACTTTAACATATATGGCAGAAGTGAAGGTTATGTAAATAATGTAAGCGAGGGAAAACCTCCAAATTAAGAAAAGACGGCTCCCCATGATGGAAAGCCGTCCAGTATGACGTCGCTATCTTTTATTATTGCTTAGGGCATCCACAATCTTCATTACCAGCGTAGCGGAATGAAGTGCCGCCTTCTCCAAAAATTGCTCAAATGAAACATCGGATTCTTTTCCAGCAATATCAGAGAGTGCACGAATGACAACAAAAGGAGTCTGAAATTGATGGGCCACCTGTGCCACCGCCGCTGCTTCCATTTCTACTGCCTGCAGGTCTGTAAATTTATCACGGATATAATCCACTCTTGCGGGATCATTCATGAAGGAATCACCTGTTGCAATTAACCCTCTGACAACCTGGATATCCCCGATTTCCTTTGCACACGCTTCAGCGATCTGCACCAGACTGCCGTCTGCTTCAAAAGCAGGCGGCAATTGCGGCACCTGGCCATATTCGTAGCCAAAAGCGGTAACGTCTACATCATGATGCCTAACCTCTGTTGAGATTACCGTATCGCCCACATTCAATTCAGGATTAAAGCCTCCAGCAGAACCGGTATTGATTACATAATCCGGCTTATATCTCTCCAAAAGAATAGCAGAGGACATGGCTGCGTTTACTTTGCCTATGCCTGAACGGAGAAGCACCACTTCCGCGCCATTCATTTTCCCTGCTGTATACTCGCACCCGGCGATCGTTTCCTGGCTCTTATCTTCTATTTTATCTCTAAGTAATGTTACTTCCTCTTCCATTGCTCCAATAATAGCTATTTTCATTATAAAACCTCTTTCTCATTTTTCTAAGCTTTTGATTGCATTCATCAGGATTAGAATGCCCATATGCAGTATTCAAAATCTATTCTACCACCTTAGACGGGATGTTTGCCATATTCGAAAATCTATCCATATATACCCCTTCCAGATTAGAAAGTTGCCAGACTAAAATGGACCCCATAAAATAAATATTATAAAACTGTATTGAAAGGAAGGGAATCACAATGAATTTTCAGTTCGATTTGATAGAAGATAAAGTTGAGTTCTATGAGGCTCCTGATGTAAAAGAGCTTGAAAAGAAAATAAGTGCACAGATTGAGCATAATAAAGCAATCCTTTTATCTGTACATCACGTTTCCCATCAAATGCATCTTGATGAGAATGGAAGAACTTATTACTCGGCGATGGTACACTATAAGGTAAAAAAATAAGGACGCCAAGGCGTCCTTATTAATTGATTTCATTTAATACTTCTACTTTGGATGGCTTCCAGCCTTCACCGTCAACCCAGTCTATATAGACACGGTACTTTTCGCTCTGATCCTTTGTGGAAATTGTCCCGACAGAGCTGTTTGGCCCATTATTGCCAAGAAACCATACAGTCATATTGCCCTGATCAACTCCAGTAGCATAGGTAATGGCATTGAGCATTTCCTGCCAATCAGCAGAATTTTGATCATAAACAGCAGTATGTTCTCCGGATTGAGATGTACCGACTGGTTTCCATGCTGGATTTTCGATCGTTTTTTCCACATCAGGCGCACTTCCGCCTTCTGTTACAACTTGTTCTTTTGCTTCATCAGATTCCTCTTCTTCTTCATTTTCATCGGCTTCATTCTCTTCTGCCTCTTTTTCATCTTCCTCGGAATCTTTATCTACATTGTCTTTATCTTCCTCTGCTTCTTTGTTTTGATTATCCTCGCTCTTTTCATTCTGTTTGGAGTTATTTTCAGACGCGGTCTGTTCATCTGCAGGCAATGCCTGGTCATTATTTCCGCCAAAGAATATTTTTGCAGAAACAAAGATAATCAAGATAATAACAAGTGCAATAAGGCTATTTAAAATGACGTTTGTTTTTTTTCTTTTTTCCCTTTTCCCAAAACGGGATTCTCTACTATTCCCTTTCAAGGCTTTCTCCTCCCCAATCTGTCAGGATTACAGGTAAAAATATTAATAAATGATTAGAAATTATAAATCCTGCCGCAAACAGATATGCTATTACCCAAACAGCGGCTGTCAACATTCTAACATGGAATCAGGTTATCTTAAAAGAAATAACCTATGGACTCAGGTACTGCCAGCAATTAAATGGACGACGTCAGCATGCGGAAAGTTACACTATACCATATTTGTTTAAGAGTCTGCAGAGTCAGATGGAGGATTTTCTTTTTTATGATTATTGTTATAGATTTCTTTCACAATATCAGCAAAAAGCGGATTTACCCCTCCTGTGTCTTCAGTAACTTCCAGGTTTACCGCTACAAGGGCATATTTTGGATTTTTATAAGGGAAATAACCAGCAAACCATTTATTGTGAAGCTGTTTTCCATCTGCCATTATGCCTGTTTCTGCAGTGCCCGATTTACCTGCAACTTCGTATGGAAGTTCTTTAAACCAGCGGCCGGTCCCATCTTCATTAATTACTACTTCCCTAAGCAGCCTTTGAAGCTTCATAGCAGTATAAGGGGCAATAATATCTCCATCCAGCTTCTGCTTTTTGAATTCTATAAGAGATGTACTGTTTTTATATTCTATTTCAGAAGCAACCCGGACCATTTCTTTTTCGCCTCCTCTTGCTATAGTTGCCATCATGTTGGCAACAGCAAGCGGAGTGGCTCTCACTTCATGCTGCCCAATCCCTGTCAGGCCTGCAAAATTACTGTCTTTTTTTGCCTCTTCAGTCAAAAACACTCGTCCTTTTTCTTCGTCTTGAAGCTGTTTGAAATCGTTAAAATGATAAATATTCCCCTGCCAGCTTACAGGACCCGTTAATGAAAGTTTCTCTGCATACTCCTCAAGAAGATCGGGATTTATATCTTTAAGCTCCTTAGCAATGGTAGCAAATGTATTATTGCAGCTTCTGGCAAAGCTATCATTAAAATTCAGCATCCCATGCTGGTATTTAAGGTCAGGCTCCCCGTTAATTTTCCTGCTGCAGTCAAATTGCCTTTGTGGATCGTCCAGACCATGATCAATTGCCGCAGCTGCCACCACTGTTTTAAAAACCGATCCCATAATTTGCTGTTTAATCATATGATTTACTGTCCCGCTGCTTTCTTCATCAAAAGGATTATCTTTATTAATGGATGGACGCGACACCATTGCCAAAACCGAATTAGTCTCTATATCAAGGAGGGCAACTCCCCCTTTTTTTATCCCATGCTGATCAGCCAATTTTTCGGCCATCATCTGCAAATCGTAGTCCAAGGTTGTTTTAATATTGACCGGATAAAAGGGGTTTGCTGGCTCAACATATTTTACATCAATCCCAAACAGCGGTCCGCCTGTCCCATCCACATGATAGACAAGTTTTGATGCCCCTTCAGGAAGCAGAAACTCATCAAAGCTTTTCTCCATGCCGGTAATGCCAATCATTGTGTCAGAAGACAGATCTTTGTCCGGATACCTTTCATTCAAAACATTCTGATTTTGCCCGGTAATTCCAATTAGCTGAGAGGCAGGTTTCTCAGAACGGCTGTATTTCTTCTCAACAGCAAAGACACCCGGAATTTTCAATGCATTGATGTCCTCCATCTGATCGAATGACAACTGTATTGGCTCTGGGGTTCCAAAGGCAAACGGCTCTTTTGCATTCTCAACTGAATGTCGCAATGAATACTCCGAAGCACCCGTAATTTCAGATATCTTCTTTATATCCCACTCCATTCTTGCAAGGAAGGGGAATAATATAAGGACAGATTTATTTTCAAATGTCATTGGATTTCCGCTGCGATCCAGGAAGTTTCCTCTCCCGGCATCAATAATCATCTCCTGGGACCGCTGACGGACACTCGCTTCCAATAGATTAATTTCTCTGCCTGTAAAATGCTCTGTTGAAACAAGCTGCAGCTGTATCAATCTGCCCATAAGAAAACAAAGGACCATGAAACTAACGATAAGCCAGCCAACTGCTCTTTTTCTCCACATAAAAAACACCTCGTCAAAAGTCTTGACGAGGTTTTCTGATTTCAAACCAGCTATTCTTATTTAATGGAAACAATGCGTACGTTCATTTCTCCACCAGGAGTCTGAACAGTCACTTCGTCTCCAACTGTACGGCCAATCAGGCTTTTTGCAATAGGTGAATCATTTGAGATTTTTCCTTCAAAAGGATCTGCCTCTGCACTTCCCACGATGGTGTAAGTTTCTTCGTCTCCATCTGGAAGCTCTACAAAAGTAACGGAGCGGCCAAGTCCCACAATATCTCCGGCCATTTCTTCCTCTTGGATTATCTTTGCATTGCGGATCATATTTTCAAGAGTGGTAATCCGGCCCTCAACAAATGCCTGCTCTTCTTTCGCTGAATCATATTCTGAGTTCTCGGAAAGATCTCCAAAGCTTCTTGCGATTTTTATACGTTCAACCACTTCTTTGCGTTTAACCGATTTTAAATATTCAAGTTCCTGCTCAAGTTTTTCTTTACCTGCTTGTGTCATTGGGAAAACCTTTTCTGTAGCCAAAACCTTCACTCCTTCGAATTACACATTCTTTAAAAGTATGTGTTCTATAATGTATGTACTTCTTTTTATCATATTTTTAGGAAAATGAACAGGAGCGCGTCCTTTGTTAAAGGGCGCGCAGATCATCTTTTTATGTTGACTGGCTCTGGAAGATTTTGACTGACGGACTAAAGCTGGAATCAGCATCATATCTTAACACAGCCATTCGGTAAAAGGATAAGTCCTATAGAACATTTTCAATGCTATTGTTTCATAAAAATGACTTTTGTTCAAGAATTGTTTGAATTTTTGTGACCATTAAATCTATGGCAACATAATTATGCCCGCCTTCTGGGATAATGATGTCAGCATATCTTTTGGTCGGCTCAATAAATTGATTATGCATTGGCCGTACCACATTTACATATTGTTCTATGACGGAATCCATGGTGCGTCCCCGTTCTTTTATATCCCTGAATAAGCGGCGGATAATACGCAAGTCGGCATCCGTATCTACATATAATTTCATATCCATCAGATTACGGAGCCTCTCATCCTCAAGGATCAGAATGCCTTCTAAGATGATGACATCTTTTGGTTCGACTTCAATTACCTCTTCTGACCTTGTATGCATGGCATAATCATATACAGGCTTGTCAATCGGTTCATATCTTAGCAGGTTTTCAATATGTTCAATTAGCAAATCGTTATCAAATGCAAGCGGATGGTCATAATTCGTTTTCAATCTTTCTTCAAAAGGCAGATGAGTTTGATCCTTATAATAATAGTCCTGTTCGATCATAAGGATTGAATGCCCTTTGAAACGGTCATAGATCGCTTTGGTTACGCTCGTTTTTCCTGAGCCGGAACCGCCGGCCACCCCAATTACAACGGGTTTGCGTTTCATTGATTAGAGCTCCTTTCGCATCATGTTGTTAGGGTATACCGGCTTATCCACCTTAAATTGAACAATTTGAAGCGGATGGCGCGCTGCATCCAGTTCATTGCCTTTTTCATCCCATATTTTATCGATGACTTGTGTGAAATTGTCAATTTCAGGACCGAAGAATTCAACTTCTTCTCCAGGCTGAAATTTGTTTCTCTGCTGAAGGGTAACAATTTTTGTATCCGGATTGTATTCCAGTACAAGCCCGACGAAATCGATATTCGTCTTTTTGCTATGATTTCCAAACATTTGCTCTTTATACCCAGGAACCCCTTCAAAGAAAGCGGGAGCTGTTTCGCGGTTTGCACACTTATCAAGCTCTTCAAGCCATTCCTGCTTAATCTTGAAGTTATCTGGATCTGCACAATAGGCATCAATGACTTTACGGTATACGCTGACTACTGTTGCAATGTAATGAATGGATTTCATGCGTCCTTCTATTTTTAAGCTGTCGATTCCCAGTTCAATCATACGGGGAATTGATTCAATCAGCTTAAGATCTTTCGGACTCATAGCAAAAGGAGCATCTCCTTCGCTGTATAAAGGAACTTCATTCCCGTCTTCAAGCTGGTATAAGTCATAATCCCAGCGGCAGGATTGACAGCAGCCGCCCCTGTTGGAATCACGGGCTGTCATATGATTGCTGAGTGTACAGCGTCCTGAGTAGGCAATACACATTGCCCCGTGGATGAAGGTTTCAATTTCAATGTCTACCTTCTCCTTCATTTCTTTGATTTCCTCCGCACTTGTTTCACGCGCAAGGACGACACGCTCCAAGCCTTCTTCTTTCCAGAACTCGACTGCCTTCCAGTTGGATAGGGATTGCTGCGTGCTTAAATGGACTTCTATCTCCGGTGCAACACGTCGGCAGGTTTCAATGATAAGCGGATCTGCTACAATGATTCCTGCTACTCCTGCTTCTTTAAGGCCCAGCAAATACTCCTCAAGACCATCAATATTTTCGTTATGCGCGAAAATGTTGGTTGTGACATAAATCTTAGCTCCGTATTTTTTGGCGTATTCCACGCCTTCTTTCATTTCTTCAAAAGTGAAGTTGCCTGCGTTCGAACGGAGGCCATATTCCTGTCCGCCGATGAACACGGCGTCTGCACCATAGTGGACGGCAATCTTCAGCTTTTCAAGGTTTCCTGCCGGAGCAAGCAGTTCAGGCTTCTTTACAATAACCCTTTTGCCGTTGACAATTTCGGAAATCTTCTCTTTTACCGCTGCCATAAAGCTTCCTCCTCTTTCTTTATAATATAATCATCAGTAGACGGTTTCTTTAAAGAAGAACCCAGTATCCAGCTTTCGGTTCGCCGGCTGAATTTCTTCAATTTCAGCGAGAAGGCCATCTTTTATATCATCATATTGTTCCGGGTCTTCGACACATAGATCAATAGCTTTTCTGTAGAGTTTAGTGACTTCGATAATATAGTCCGGGCTTTTTAATACTCCATCAATTTTAAATGAATCAACGCCTGCTTCAATCATCTCCTGCAGTTCATCTATAATGCAGATGTCATTAGGGCTCATGATATGAGTGCCATTTTCATCTTCGAAGATCGGGTATTTATTTTCCCGTTCCTTATCGTGAAGGAACATATTCTTTTCCTGTTTGCGGTTTTCAACTTCAAGGGCTTTTCCCTGGTACTCATAATAATTGCCAAGCAGGGAACGCTTTGACTGGAACATTGCAGTCATGCCATGAACCTGCACTTCAATTTCCACTTCAGCATTTTCTTTTATTTCGATGATGGCATCCATATTAATCTCTCTTGCCAGAACAGCGCGTTTAGCACCCTTTCTGCCCCAGTAATTGCATGTATACCAGTTTGTTGCAGTCGTTTCGGTATTCCAATGGAGCTTCATGTCAGGGGCCGCGGAACGGGCTGCCATTAATACAGCAGGATCCCCGAAGATAACAGCATCAGCATTTATTTCTTCTAAGAAACTGATGTAGTCCTCAAGCTCAGGCACTTTATCATTATGAAATAAAGCATTCATCGCCACAAACACTTTTTTTCCATGCTTTTGGGCAATTTCCACCGCTTTTTTCACATCTTCCCTTGTGAATTCTCCTGCAAGCCTCAGTCCATAACGCTGTTCACCTACAACAAAGGCATCTGCACCAGCCGACACAAGCTGCTCGATATCTTCAACTCTTGTGGGTGTTACTAACAGTTCAGGTTTTTTCATTATTTTCACCTCTTTTTACTAATTGCCACGCCATCCCCAACAGGCAAAATAACTGTGTGATATTCAGGATGACTCATTAACCATTTATTAAACGCATCAATTTTTTTAACCAGATTCCGGATACGTTTATTTTCTATATCAGATTCACACACAAGTCCTTTAAAAAGGACATTATCTGTAATGATTACACCGTCATTAGAGAGGCAGCGGGAATATATTTCAAAAAACCGCTGATATTGTCCCTTTGCTGCATCTATAAAAATTGCATCATAGGGTCCGTGTTTTTTGACGTCCTCCTCAACTTCCAGTGCATCTCCCTTTATGATGAAGATTTGCTCCTTTTTTTGGGCTTCATCTATATATTGCTCGGCAAGCTGGTACCGTTCCGCATCGCGTTCAATTGTAACAATTTTCGCTTCAGGAACTGCGAATGCCATTCTGAGTGCAGAATAGCCAATTGCCGTACCTACTTCTAAAATTCTTTTCGGCTTTTGGATGCGCAAAAGCTGAAGCATCGCCTCGATTCCTGCCAGTTCCATGATCGGAACATTATGTTCTTTGGCGTATTGCTCCATTTTGCTCAGCAGATGGGGTCTTTCAGGTATTATTTCCTCTATATATGCATGCAGCTTATCGTTCATCAAGCTGGCATCACCTCGATCAGACGGAATTTTATTGTCCAGCTGCGGCTCTCAGGACGCTCCTGTCTAAGCCGTTTCCCTCCAGAAGAAAATATGCCTTCTTACAGGAATCATCTTAATCTTGTCGTCCCTATCCGCTATTCTATTTAGACATGAAAAAATAGCGTTCACAGATAGGATGTGAAAATGCACTGTTTGGCATTCCGGCTTGAGTTAGCCTGTATCCATGCTTGTCCGTGATTTACGCTATCGCAAAGCTTGTATTAAAACACCTGATCTATTTTACCATAATTAAAAGGGGAATGCTATATCGCACATTCCCCTTTTTGCTGACTAATTATTTGTAATATGCTGTGCTTTCTTTTGGTTATGCTCATCCAGAGTTTTTGAGAAAAGCACTTCTCCTGTAGATGTTGCCAGGAAGTACAGGTATTCTGTCTCTGCCGGCACCAATGCTGCTTCAATTGATGAAACGCCTGCATTTGCGATTGGTCCGGGCGTCAAACCAGGATACTTATATGTGTTGTATGGCGAGTCAATCTCCAAGTCTTTATATAGGACCCTTGATTTATGTTCTCCATGCGCATACAGGACAGTTGGATCTGTCTGCAGCGGCATTCCTGTGTCTATCCGATTGTAGAAAACACTCGCAATCTGATCACGGTCTACTTTCGCTGTTGCTTCTTCCTCTATGAGCGATGCCATTGTCAATAATTTGTGCGGGGTGTATTCCCTCTGCTCCATGTCGCCTCTATACTCTTTAATAACTGATGCCGTTTTATCGAGCATAACTTTGACAATTTCCTCTATAGTCGGATCTTCTTTGTAAAAAGGATAGGTTGCCGGGAATAAGTATCCTTCAAGAGGATACTTAATATTCTCTGCAAGGATTTCCTTTGTCAGCAATTCAGGATATTCTGCCATTAAAGACTCTATAAAAGCCTTATCATTGAGTTTCTTCAAAACGTCTTCAGGTTTTTTATCAGTCTTTTCGGCAATAATTCCTGAGATTTGCTCAAGCTGTTTTCCCTCCGGAATGGTGATCTTAAAAGCCATTTCTTCCATAACCTTACCTGTTTTCAAGCTATCCAGGATTTCTTTCATGTTCATGGAAGGCTTCAATTCATATTCTCCTGCCATGAATCCAGCTTCATTTTTAAATTTCACATAATATTTAAAGACACGCGCATCCCTGACAATTCCATTTTCTTCAAGAACAGTGCCGATTCCTGTAACAGATGAACCGATTGGTATTTCTACTTTCTTTGGCTTATCATTGTCGGGATCAACAGGCTTTAAAGCTGAATTAATATAAAAATATCCGCCGCCAATTACTGCAGCAGCTGAGATTAATAATATGATTGCAACTATCATGACAATTTTCCGGACTACTTTCGCTTCCCCTTGGCGCTCAATCATTTTTTCGCGTATTATTTCTTTTTTTCCTTTTTTATCGTCTGCCGACATCACATATCCCCTCCGTTCCAAAGACGTTGGCTTCTTTTGCAAAAGACAGGCTAATAGCATGATGTTATCCAGTAAATTAACCAGTTTGCTTGCTTGCCAACAAGCCTAAGTATAACTTCGCATCATCATTTTTGTTTCCTGATACATCTCGGCTTATTATACTATATTTTCTTTTGGAAGTCGCAGGATATTACAAAAACCAAAAAGAAACGCCAATAATTTCAACGATTATCACTTTTGGTTTTAATGATTTTAGGCCTTTTGAACCTATATCAGAAATCGGGGAGAAAAATAAAAAACTGGCCCGGGGGCCAGTTTTATTAATCTTCTTGCTCATCAAGGAATGTGTTAAGCATTTCTTCAATTAAATCCCATTCCTCTTCTGTTTCGATTGGCTGCAGTTCGCCGTCCTTGCTGTCTTCGCTTGGGCTGAATGCAGATGCATGAATTTCAATTTCTTCATCATCATTTTCATCTGCTCCCACTGGGTAGTACAGGACATATGACTTGCCGAATTCTTCGGAATCAAACGTGAA
This sequence comes from Bacillus sp. NTK034, assembly GCF_017303275.1. GTDB lineage: Bacteria > Bacillota > Bacilli > Bacillales > Cytobacillaceae > Cytobacillus. Next base: position 540,918 of record NZ_JAFKOJ010000002.1, read on the forward strand.
CAATACTTCACAAAGCTGCTCGTTGCCTTCCTCGTCAATTACAGTAATGTTGTTATCTCCATGGTTCATTTCTGTTCACCTCATTAAATTTGGCTATTTAAAAAGCCTTGTAAAATCATGACGGCTGCCATTTTATCAATGACCTTTTTCCGTTTCTTGCGGCTGACATCCGCTTCAAGCAAAACTCTTTCAGCTGCCATTGTAGAGAGACGCTCGTCCCATAATACGACCGGAAGACCAAATAGCTTTTCCAGCTCCGAAGCATAAAACTGGCTTGCTTCACCGCGGGGGCCAATGGTTCCATTCATATTTTTAGGCAAGCCGACAACAATTTTACTGACTTCATGCTCTTTTATTATTTCACTAATTCTTTCAAAACCAAACTCTTTTTCTTCCTCGTTGATTTTGATGGTTTCCAAGCCCTGCGCTGTCCATCCAAGCGCATCGCTCAGAGCGACGCCGACTGTCTTAGAGCCGACATCCAGTCCCATAGTCCGCATGTTTACCCCTCACGCTGCTGTTTTAAGTATGATTTAACCAATTCTTCGATGATCTCATCCCGTTCAAGTTTACGGATGATATTGCGGGCATCCTTATGGCGGGGAATGTAAGCTGGATCCCCGGACAGCAGGTAACCGACAATTTGGTTAATAGGGTTATACCCTTTTTCCTGGAGGGCCCCATAAACTTGAAAAAGAACTTCATTCACATCTTGTTCGATTGGTTCTTCAGGAAAATTGAACCTCATTGTTTTATCAAATGAGCTCATATCTTACACCTCGCTTTTCTGAATGAAGGATGAGGATAGCTTATATGTGCCGGACCTGAAATCCGGTAAACAGCCAGCTTATCCAGCTCTTCATAACGGTTTGGCCTGCCGCCTGAATAAACAGAGCGATCAATAAATGATCTTGTTCCTGACAGGAAAACATGGTGAAGAACAAGCTGTTTCTTCCTGATGATGAACAATCTCTCTTGGTTACCTTCATTTTACACTACTTTTCAGGGATATCAAACGGATTTAACCCATTCTTCCACAAATTGCAGAGCACTTTCAAGTTTTTCCGGGTCTTTTCCGCCAGCCTGGGCCATATCCGGACGGCCGCCACCGCCGCCACCGCATTTTGCAGCGACTTCTTTGACCGCTTTGCCCGCATGGTAGCCTTTTTTGATCAGATCATCTGTTACCCCTGCTATAATATTCACTTTACCCTCATTTACACTGCCTAATACCACAACTGCAGATCCAAGTTTTTGTTTTAAATCGTCGGCCATATTGCGCAGATTATTCATGTCTGACGCCTGAACCTTTTCAGCAAGAACAGTAACGCCGTTGACTTCTTTTGCCTTTGATACCAGGCTCCCTGCTTCAATATTGCCCAATTTTGCAGCTAAAGATTCGTTTTCGCGCTGGAGCTGCTTCATTTCTCCAAGCAGCACATCAATTCTTGCAGACAAATCTTTTGGATTGGTTTTTAATTTGCCTGAGGCTTCTTTTAGAACATGAATCTGGTCATTCATCAGCTTATATGCAGCCTCGCCTGTTACAGCTTCAATTCTGCGTGTTCCAGCCCCAATTCCGCTTTCCGATTGAATCTTAAACAATCCGATAGAAGAAGTGTTCGGAACATGGCACCCGCCGCAAAGCTCAAGACTGTAATCCCCAACCTGAACAACACGGACAATCTTGCCATATTTCTCACCAAATAGTGCCATAGCCCCCATTGCCTTTGCCTCGTCAATATCTTTGAAATTGATATCAACATCAAGGCTTTGCCATATTTGTTTGTTGACAATAGCCTCAATCTTCTCAAGTTCTTCAGAGGTAATTTGCCCGAAATGAGAGATGTCAAAGCGAAGGCGATCAGGGCCTACCAGGGATCCGGCCTGGTTGACATGGCTTCCCAGTACATCTTTTAAAGCCTGATGAAGCAAGTGAGTTGCAGTGTGATTCTTGATTACCTTAGAACGGATTTGCTCATTTACAGAAGCCAGTACAGATGCTTCAGCCTTCAGCGTTCCTTCTTCAACGACAGCTCTATGAAGGTTTTGTCCATTTGGCGCTTTTTGAACATCCTTAATTGAAACTTTTAAACCCTCTGCTTCAAGAGTTCCCTGGTCCGCAATTTGTCCGCCGCTCTCTGCGTAAAATGGTGTTTCATTCAGAATCAGCTGGACTTCTTCACCAGCATGGGCTTCATTAATTAACTGCCCGTCTTTTACGATGGCTGCTACTTTAGCTTCTGTCTGAAGCTTATCATACCCAACAAATTCGCTTTCAGTTTTAAGCTCACCTAATACGCCGCCTTGGACCTGCATGGAATCTACATCCTGACGAGCTGAACGTGCACGCTCGCGCTGTCCTTCCATTTCCTTTTCAAATCCGGCATGATCCACCTTCATACCTTCTTCTTCCGCATATTCTTCAGTTAATTCTACCGGGAATCCATACGTGTCATAAAGTCGGAAGACATCTGCCCCCTGAATCGTAACACTGCCTTTTTCCTTTTCTTTCTTAATAACAGAAGACAGGATGGCAAGACCTTCATGAAGTGTTTCATGGAAACGTTCTTCTTCGTTTTTGATGACCTTTTGGATAAATTCTGTTTTTTCTTTTACTTCCGGATAGAAGTCATGCATTATTTCCCCTACTACCGGCACCAAATCATACATGAATGGCTCATTTATATTGATTTGCTTGGCATATCTGACTGCACGGCGAAGCAATCTTCTCAATACATAACCCCGTCCTTCATTGGAAGGAAGCGCACCATCCCCCACTGCAAATGCTACTGTGCGGATATGATCGGCAATAACTTTAAATGCAACATCCGTTTCTTTAGAAGCTCCATAATTCTTGCCTGAGATTTCTTCTGTTCCGCTGATAATTGGCATAAATAGATCTGTATCAAAGTTGGTAGGCACATTTTGAACGACAGATGCCATCCGTTCAAGCCCCATCCCGGTATCAATATTTTTCTTTGGAAGAGGCGTATAGGTGCCATCCGGATTATGGTTAAATTCAGAAAACACAAGGTTCCAAACTTCTAAATACCGCTCGTTTTCACCGCCGGGGTATAATTCAGGATCTTCCGGGTCATTTCCATACTCAGGTCCGCGATCATAGAAGATTTCTGTATTTGGACCGCTTGGGCCTTCTCCAATATCCCAGAAATTCCCTTCCAGGCGTATAATTCTTTCTTCCGGAACTCCCACTTTTTCCCGCCAGATTTTGAAAGCTTCGTCATCTTCGGGGTGAATCGTAACAGATAGCTTTTCTTCTTCAAACCCAATCCAATTTTTATCAGTCAAAAACTCCCAAGCCCAAATGATGGCTTCTTCTTTAAAATAATCACCAATTGAAAAATTGCCCAGCATTTCAAAAAAAGTATGGTGCCTTGCTGTTTTGCCTACATTTTCAATATCGTTTGTCCGGATGGATTTTTGGGCATTTGTAATCCTTGGATTCTCAGGGATGACGCGGCCATCAAAATATTTTTTCAGAGTGGCGACACCACTATTAATCCAGAGCAGAGAAGGGTCTTCGTGCGGAACCAGGGAAGCGCTGGGTTCAACAGCGTGTCCTTTCTCCTTGAAGAAGTCTAAAAACATTCGGCGTATTTCAGCACCTGATAATTGTTTCATTCTAACCAGCCTCCTAAAATTATGTAATAGCTTTAAAAACAACAAAAAAAGCCCTCATCCCTGGACAGGGACGAGAACTTGCTCGCGGTACCACCCTGATTATGGAAGGTTAAAACAATGACCAGACCTTTATCCAGCATTAATTAATCTCCCATCTCTCAGATCCATAACGCGGATAAACGGCAGTGATTAGCTGCACACTCGGGATTAGCTTTCTGTTATCCTTCATCTGGGAGTTCTTTCAGCCTGGGAACTCCCTCTCTTTTATGAATGCAATACCAGCATTTCACGCAGATGGCCTATAACATACTTATTCCGTCAACATGTTTAATATAGCTTTATAGAGGAATTATAGCGATTTATCTTTATTGTTGTCAACATCATGATGGAGTTCCCGTGATTTTTGGCTGTTTATTTTTTGTAAAGTGTTTTTTCGCATGTATAATGCTTACTTTAATGACAGCTAAAATCGGAACTGCAATGATTAAGCCCAGTATCCCTGCCGCTTCCCCGCCAGCCAATAAGGCCAGCATAATGAGAAGCGGATGCATATGAAGGCTTTTTCCAACAATCAGGGGTGAAAGAACATTCCCCTCCAGAAACTGAAGAACTATAATGATGCCAATTGTAATCACAATCATCTTGACTGATAAAGCAGAGGCAATGATTACAGCCGGGACCGCTCCTATAATTGGGCCAAAATAAGGGATTACATTTGTAACTCCAATTATAGTGCCAAGTAAAAGAGGATAGCGCATATCAAAGATCCAGAAAAGCAGTGAGGATATGGCCCCGATGGCTGCACATACCAGAAGCTGGCCTCTAATATAGCTTCCCAGGGACTTATCTACATCCCTTAAGAATAAAACGCCTTCCTTTCTCCATTTCCTTGGAGTCAAATACCAGGCAGCCTTTTTCATAATCGAAAAATCTTTAAGGAGATAAAAAGAAATGAAGGGAATTACAGCGATAATCACCGCATAATTCAATACATTAAGAAAAAATGTGATTACCTTCGTTAAAAGATTATTTAACCGGTTCTCAACCGCTGCAATGACTTCATCTATCCTGGTTTGCAGGCCATCAGGCCATGTTGATGTTTTACTCTGAATAAGGTCGATCCATTCCCGGTATTGATTGGCAAATTGAGGAGCATTTTCTGAAAGATCACGCAATTGATGAATAAAAGCCGGAATCCCTTTATATAAAGCTAGTCCGATCCCCCCGAAAAATAAAAAATAAATAATAAAAACGGCAAGACCCCTATGAAGGCCCGTTTCATTCAATTTTTCCACAATCGGGTGAAGGAGATATGTAATAAAGGCTCCAATGACAAAAGGAATGAATACTGCTAATAATATCTCCAGAACAGGCATCCATAATGCCTGAAGCTTTAGGAAGACTAAAATCACAATAAACAAGAGAAGCAGAAATCCAAGCCGGTAGTACCATTTCATTTGAATATTCAATATGGACCGCCTCCTTGTTTTTATTGTGATTGCTTCGTGGGGATTTATGCATTGTACGTAATAAGATAAGCGCGAATGCCTTTTCATGGGAAAGGAGCTCAAGCATTCATTCCACAAAAAAGCTGGCCCCTTTTCAAGAACCAGCCCCAAAATTATTTTTAGAACAAAGCTTTCGTTATTCTTTTTTGCATGCGTTTCATTTTTCGGCCTGATATCATATTATTCTTTTGCGCGTAATTATAAGCAGCCATGCCTGCCCCAAGCATCATTGCAGAGGTTAATATTTTGTTCAAACTGGCTCACCTCTTTCGTCCATAATTACGAAAGAAACCGGCGCTCATCTTCTTCAAATAAATCATCAAGGGAGCTAAGCGTACCATCTTCCTCTACTTGATGGGTGTTAATGATCCCTTTGGACAATGAAAGTTCTATAAAGCAATTCCAGCAGTAAAATTGGCTAATTCCAATTTTTCCAATATCTTTGCTCTGGCAATTTGGACATTTCAGCACGGAAAAGACACCTCACTATTTTACATTTACAATTATGGCGTCTTTTCCAATTGCAGGCGGGTCATCGGTTTTTATGACACGTTTTCCTTCCAGCACATCTGAAAAGAAGCCATCCGACAGTTCGTACCCTACAATCGTGCCCAATTCTTCCCTGAAGTATACATCCTCAAGTAAGCCCAGCCGTTCACCTTCCTGGCTCATAATCATTTTGCCAGTTAACCGGTTATGGGTCTCACATGTATAATCCTCATGTTTTGGAATTGCTTGCAGAACAGAGGAATCTTCAATCATTACTCCATCCCAGCCAAAAGATGCCACGTCCTCAATATTGATGATATATGTCTTTTTCAGAAGAGCGCCCTTTCGCAGCAGTAATCCCTGTACTTTACCATTGCCTGAAATGGATAAATCACAAATATCGCCTGCTTTATTGCCGGTTTTCAATTCAAAAACCGGCAAACCTTTTAATAAAGAAAATGTCCGCAAAGAGAATCCCGCCTTCCCGAACATTTTTAGTTTTCACTGTCCCTTAAAAAACATGACGAAAAACCTTTGCCATGGGAGCCAAAAAATATTTTCTCTCCCTTTTACTTGCCAGTATATCTCGGCTTATTAAAGCGCTCATTACGCTCTCCACCATCCGAAAGTTCCTCTGAAAATTCATAATCCGGCTTCTGCGGCTTTTTACGCCGTTTCACACCATGGAGATTGAGAAGAGAGCTTCTGCTTTTATTATTCATGTTCACTGCTCCTATAAATAAATTTATAATCAAACGACTACACAGTACTTCTATTGCCAGGATTATTTAATTCCCCTTTGGCTGATCTTTCTTAGTATCCCCTTTAACCAGGTCAGCGCCGGAGGTTAGATTGGAGGCTGCCAGCTCTTCTGAAGCCATATTGTTGTTTGGTGCAGCTTCTTCATTCCACTTTCCCATGAAAATCCCCCTTCGAAATCTGATGGTATACAAAAAGAACAGTCTGTTATTTAGACTGTTCTTTTTAGCTATATTCTTTTTCCATAAAATCATACGGTGTTATATTTCCCATTCCAATCATGGGATCGGAGTGAAGAAGCTTTTCCTCGAGGGTTAGGGTTACCGGCAGAGACGATTCAGCTGTCTCTTCCAGCATTGTTTCTCCATTTATTGGGATTGCATCTCTAAGCTTTTCTGAGAGAGTTGTCAGCCGGGCCTGTTCATCCGCACGTTCCACACCAATTTTCAACGCATCTTCTTCACCGCAAAGTATTAAAAATTGTCTGCTGCGGGTAATGGCGGTATAAAGAAGATTCCTTCTAAGCATCCTGTAATAGCTTTTAACAACAGGCAAAATGACAATAGGGAATTCACTTCCCTGGGATTTATGAACTGAACAGCAGTAGGCATGTGTGATCTGATTAAGATCCTGCCTTGTGTATGTAGCTTCTGCACCATCGAAGGATACGACAATCATATCCTGTTTTTCCGTATTTTCCTTTGCGTAAAAAATGGAAACAATCTCACCCATATCCCCATTAAACACATTATTCTCAGGCTGATTGACAAGCTGAAGGACTTTATCACCGATTCTGTATTTCACATCACCGAAGGACAGCTCTTTTCTCGTTCCATCAGGATTTGGATTTAGTATTTCCTGCAATATTTCGTTTAGCCTGTCAATGCCTGCAGGTCCGCGGTACATAGGGGCAAGCACCTGAATATCTTTTGAAGAATAACCTTTCTTCTTGGCATTCAGCACAACCTTTTCAACAACATCCGCAATTTGGCCCGGCTGGCATTTGATAAAGGAACGATCTGTCTGCTGTGCAGAAATGTTCGCCGGAAGTTTGCCTTTTTTCATTTCATGAGCCAATTCAATGATTGAGGATCCTTCAGCCTGTCTGTAAATATCTGTTAAACGAACGGTAGGAATACATTCTGAACGCAAAAGATCTTTCAAAACCTGCCCTGGACCCACTGAAGGCAGCTGATCTTCGTCCCCCACAAGGATCACCTGCATATTATCAGGGAGAGCCTTGAAAAGCTGATTAGCAAGCCAAACATCAACCATTGATGTCTCATCAACAATTAAAATCCTGCCTTCCAATGGGCTCTCTTCGTGCCTGTCAAACCCTTCAGTCCCATTCCAGCCAAGCAGTCGGTGAATGGTTACAGCGGGCAGCCCTGTTGACTCGGCCATCCGTTTTGCAGCCCTTCCTGTAGGCGCGGCCAGCAGGAAGGGAAAAGGCTCTTCCTTTTTATAGTCTTTCGGTTCAAGAGAGCAGCCATGCAGCTCGGCATATAATTCAACAATTCCCTTTATAACAGTTGTTTTTCCGGTACCCGGGCCGCCAGTCAGTATCAGCATAGGAGACATAAGAGCTGTTTGAATGGCTTCCTTTTGGGTTGGGGCATACTGAACACCCAAACGTTCCTCCAGATTGCCAAGGGCCAAAAGAAATTCCGACTCCGGGAACTGTTCATCATACTGTGTTTGCTTAAGGATCCGTTTAATGTTTGTTACAAGTCCCTTTTCAGAAAAATATAGGGATGGAAGGTATATCTTTTGGCCTTCAGCCATGATCTTCCCTTCCTCTTCAAGCTTAATCAGTTCATTGGAAATATCCCTGTATTCAATGGTATCACGCTTGTTTTCTTCTAAAAGCTTTTTCACACTTTGCAGAAGAGGTTTTGCTTCAATATAAACATGGCCTGCCTGCATGCTTTCCATTTCAAGTATGTAGAGGCAGGCTGCTTTAATCCGATCAGGATGATTACCTGAAATGCCGATTTGATATCCCAGTTCATCTGCACGGCCAAAGCCGACTCCTTCTATATCCTCAACCAGCCTATAAGGATTGCTTTGGACGACTTCAATCGTCATTTCTTTATACACTTGATAAATTCTCATGGAAAGCTGCGGGCCAAAACCATATTGGTTTAGTGCAATCATGGCTTGCTCAAGGCCCTGATGTTCCATAAGCGTGTCGTAAAGCAATTTTGCTTTTTCAGGTGACAGTTTTGGGACCTTATCGAGAAGAGACGGCTGATTTAGAATGCGTGTAATCGCATCTTCTCCAAGTGTCTCAACGATTTGCTCGGCGGTTTTCTTTCCAATCCCTTTAAATAATTCGCTTGATAAATAATTGGCTACACCCTGTTTGGTCTGGGGAAGATCTTTCCTGTAATGGCTTGCATGGAATTGGACGCCGAACTTAGGGTGATCCTTGAATTCACCGTAGAAAATATAAGTTTCATGTTCATGCATCTTTGGCAGATAGCCTGTAATGACCGCTTCTTTTTCATCATATGAGTCATTCGTTTCATCAACCCGAATGCGTACAACCGTATATAAGTTTTGCTCATTATGAAAGATAGTGACAAGATGTCTGCCTTTTATGAACTTTCCCTGTTCGGCGAAAAGATCCATGGAATCCTGTTTCTCCATTTCCTTATCCCTCCCCATAATACAACTTTTAGCTCAAGTCACTGCCGCCTTTTTCGATCAGCTTTTTTCCATACCCGGCAAGCATATGGTCCGGCTGAATTTCCAGTGCCCTATTAAAATAGGAGAGTGCTTCGTTTTCCTGTTCTTTAAATCCATAAGCTACTCCAAGGTTGTAATAGGCATCTGCATGCTCCGGTTCAATTTCAATGCACTTTTTCATCTGCTGGATTGCTTCATCAATATAATCCAGCTGCGCCAGACATAATCCGTATTGAAAATGTGCTTCGGCATCATTTTCATTCAGTTCCGCACTGCGCTGCAAATAAGGCAAAGCCAGTTTACCCTGGTCAAGGGCTGTTAGGGACATGCCAAGCATGAAGAAGTTATCTCCGGTTTCCAGGCCTTTTCTCAAAGCTGTTTCAAACATCTTTTTTGCTTCGTCAAACTGCTGCAATTCATAATATAAGGTTCCCGCACTATAATAAGCAGCACCCGCGTTTTCATCAAGCCCTATTGCTTTTTCATAAAGCTTCAGCGCTTTTTCGTTTTCACCTACAGCTGATAGCACATTTCCAAAATTAATATAGGAAACAGGATCAGAGGGATTTTCTTCAATTGCTTCCATAAAAACCTTCGCTGCTTCTTCCCATTTTCCTTCTTGCATATATTGAATACCCATTTGGTTCTTATCCATTATTCATCACTCCATTCAAATCAAAGTATAGCATATTTGAATTTTCCATTTCTGCTGACAGCTATTCCCATAATAAAACCCCGATTCTATGTAAGAATCGGGGCCCCGTCTTTTCTTAACCCACATAATCCAGCTGTTTGCCATCTTTGAATATTTTATCAATTGTTCCGCCGCCAAGACACTCGTCTCCATTATAAAAAACAACTGCCTGCCCCGGGGTAACAGCTCGGATTGGCTCGTCAAAAATAACTTGTACTTTTCCATCTCCAAGAATCTGAACCTTTACTCTGCTATCAGCCTGGCGGTATCTGAACTTTGCCGTACATTCAAATTCCTGCGGCTCTTCTGTATGGGAAACCCAGCTGGCATTAACAGCAATAATGGAGTCTGAATAGAGCATTTCATTGTGGAAGCCTTGTCCAACATACAAGACATTCCGCTTCAGGTCTTTGCCGATTGCAAACCATGGTTCACCTGCACCGCCAATGCCCAGTCCATGTCGCTGCCCAATGGTATAATACATCAGGCCATCATGCTTGCCGACAACCTTTCCGTCCATAGTTTCCATGTTCCCAGGCTGAGCTGGAAGGTAATTCCCAAGGAACTCCTTGAAGTTACGCTCACCTATAAAGCAGATGCCCGTGCTGTCTTTCTTTGCTGCAGTTGCCAAACCGGCTTCCTTTGCCAGTTCACGCACTTTTGATTTTTCAATGTCGCCAATTGGAAACATAACTTTTTCGAGCTGATCCTGTGTTAACTGATTCAGGAAATACGTTTGATCCTTATTATCATCAAGGCCTCTTAGCATTCTGTATTCGCCATCCCTGAACTCCACGCGTGCATAGTGGCCAGTAGCCAGGTAGTCTGCGCCAAGGCTCATAGCGTGTTCAAGAAAAGCCTTAAATTTAATTTCCTTATTGCACATAACATCAGGATTGGGTGTTCTTCCTGCCTTGTATTCTTCAAGGAAGTAGGTAAACACCTTATCCCAATATTGCTTTTCAAAGTTGACTGCATAATAAGGAATTCCGATTTGGTTGCATACCCGGATGACATCATTGTAATCCTCTGTGGCAGTACAAACACCGTTCTCGTCGGTATCATCCCAGTTTTTCATAAAAATCCCGATCACATCGTACCCCTGTTCCTTCAGAAGCAGGGCAGCAACAGAAGAATCAACGCCTCCGGACATTCCAACCACTACCCGGGTATCCTTTGGATCTTTTTTCATCTCTATTTCACCTCAATTCTAAACGCTTAGACTTGCATTTTTTTTAATATCCTATCTATTTAGCCAGCCGCTTCACGATTTTGGCTGTATGTTCTGCAGCTCGTTCAGCTTGGTCCTTTGTATTAAAGAGGCCGAAGCTGAAACGGATGGAATTTTGCAGTTTGTCTGATCCTTTTCCAAACATGCTGACAAGGACGTGGGATGGATCGATGGAGCCTGCAGTACAGGCCGACCCGCTTGATGCTGCTATTCCAGCCAAATCAAGATTAACCAGCATGGCTTCAACATTAGTTCCGGGAAAGCTTAAGTTTAAAACATGAGGCAGGGAATAATCAAGTGATCCGTTCAGTTCAAAAACAGCATCTTCCTGCTTCAGTTTATTCATGAACAGCATCTTAAAAGAATGCAGCTCCTCCCGCTTAGTTTCCATCTCCTTCTGAGTGATCCGAACTGCCTCCTGGAAGCCTGCAATAGATGGAACATTTTCAGTTCCCGCCCTGCGCTTCCTTTCTTGTTCACCGCCAAAAAGCCGGGAAGAAAGTTTCACATCAGGATGGGCATATAAAAAGCCGATCCCTTTTGGTCCATTAATTTTATGGGCGGAGACGGAAAGCAAATCCACTTTCAATTCCTGTACATCAATTTTTTCAAGGCCGTAAGCCTGAACAGCATCAGTATGGAATTTAGCAGGATGCTCCGCCAATAACTCGCCTATTTCCTTAATTGGCTGAAGGGTTCCTATTTCATTATTTCCGTACATGATGGTTACAAGAATGGTATCCTCCCGCAAAGCAGCTTCTACATCCTTTACCGAAACACGGCCATTTGGATCAACAGGCAAATACGTTACCTCAAAGCCCTGTTTTTCAAGCTCTTCACATGCATGCAAAACCGCATGATGTTCAATTTGGGTTGTGATGATGTGTTTGCCCCTATGGCGGGAGGATTCAGCTGTTCCAAAAATCGCATGATTATCAGCTTCTGTTCCCCCGCTTGTAAAAATAATGTCATTGGCTTTTGCACCAATGCTGTTTGCTAAAGCAGATCTTGCTTCATCGACAATATGGCGTGCACTCCGCCCGAAATAATGAATGCTGGAAGGATTTCCAAATTCAGATTTCATTATTTCAGTCATCCGTTCAATCACTTCCGGATGCATTGGCGCAGTTGCCGCATGGTCAAGGTATATTCTTTCCAATCTATTTCACCTACTTCATTTCATCCTGCTGTTTGCTTTTTTACATATGAATTATCCCCTGATAAAGGACTAAATATAAAACATATAAGCATCCGATTCACCAGTATCAGTATGGCTGGCAAGGTCTTCGAGTGTTGTATTATCAAGCACATCTTTCACGGCATCACGAATGCGCATCCACAGTTCTCTCTTTGCAGGCTCTTCATCTTCAATGCCTTCCACCGGGCTAATCGGCCCTTCAAGCACTCTGATAATATCACCGGCAGTAATTTTTGTCGGTTCTTTCCCTAAAATATATCCGCCGTATGCACCTCGGATGCTTTTTACAAGACCGGCATTCCGGAGGGGAGCTATAAGCTGCTCCAGATAGTGCTCAGACAGATCATTCGTCTGGGCAATCGACTTTAACGATGTAGGACCTTCCCCATGCTTTTTAGCTAATTCAATCATTATAGTTAAACCATAACGGCCTTTAGTAGATATTTTCATCAGCTTGCACCTCTATCCTTTTCTTTAAGCATTTGATTCGCATAAACACCCTTTTCTTTAAGCTTTGCCAAAAATCGGTCAGTTAAAGCCTGGCACTGCGGCAAAGCTGCTCCGACAATTGGCCCGACTGCCAAACTGAGCACAATGGTTCCCCAAAAAACAGGTCCTCCTAGCTGCCATCCAACAGCCAGCACAGCAATTTCCATTAAGGCTCTCACATTTCTAACCTTCCAGCCGGTTTTTGCTGTCAATGCAATCATCAGGCTATCCCTCGGACCGGCTCCGAGCTGCGCCGAAATATATAGCCCCATCCCATAGCAATAAACAACTATGCCAAAACCGAACATGGCTATTTTCCCCGCCAGCCCATTTGGTGTCTGCATAAACGGCAAAAGCAAATATGCGTCAATAAACAGACCAATCAGTATCATATTCAAGAATGCACCGGCCTGTGGAAATTCCTTTGAAATCAGTGCTGCAGCAGCTAATATGAAGATCCCGACAATGATGGACCAGCTGCCTATTGTCAGTCCAAGCTGGTAGTACAGCCCAACATGCAGAACATCCCAGGGAGTTGCCCCTATATCAGCTACTATTAACAAAACAATACCCAGGCTCATGACAAGCAGCCCTGTTAGATACACCATAAACCTGGGACCGATTTGCCCTTTATTTTTCAATAACATGTGCCCAACGCTCCCTGCAAGAACAGCATTAATATATGAAGATTAAATCCTTAGTAATATTATAGACTTTTGACATTATAGCATATTTTAGGAGGAAAAGGAGCAGGACGGGATTGAACTTAGGACAAAGCAGCCTGTGGCCTAATTGATTTCACTGCAGGAAATGTTATGGTATCTTAAATAGAAAGAGAAAACTTTGTTAAAAAGTGATGGGCAGGGCCTAAGTCTGCCTGCATAAGGCTGGAGTGATAACTTTGAACATTAAACCTCTTGCATTCCGGATGAGGCCGAGAACGATTGATGAAATCATTGGCCAGGAGCATCTTGTTTCAGAAGGAAAAATTATTTATCGCATGGTGCAGGCTAAGCAACTGTCATCGATGATTCTGTACGGACCCCCAGGTATAGGCAAAACTTCGATTGCAAGTGCCATTGCAGGGAGCACCAAATACGCTTTCCGTACCTTAAATGCTGTAACCAACAATAAAAAAGATATGGAAGTGGTAGCGGCAGAGGCCAAAATGTCCGGAAAGGTTATTCTGCTGCTCGATGAAGTCCATAGACTTGATAAAGGCAAACAAGATTTCCTGCTGCCCTATCTGGAAAATGGCAGCATCACTTTAATTGGCGCCACAACCAGCAATCCTTATCATGCAATTAACCCGGCTATCAGAAGCAGGTGCCAAATTTTCGAACTAAAGCCGCTGTCAGCTGATGAAATAAAAAAAGCACTGATAAGGGCATTGCTGGATAAGGAACGAGGTCTTGGCAATAATCAAACTAATGTTACTGAGGAAGCGCTGATGCATCTTGCCACCGCTTCAAATGGTGATGTCAGAAGCTCGCTAAATGCATTGGAACTGGCTGTGCTTTCTACAAGAGAAGATGAAGAAGGAATCATCAAGATTGACTTGTCTGTTGCCGAAGAATGCATTCAGCAAAAAAGCTTCACACACGATAAAGATGGAGATGCCCATTACGATGTCTTATCCGGGTTTCAAAAGTCCATCCGCGGAAGCGATGTAAATGCGGCATTGCACTATTTAGGAAGATTAATTGAAGCAGGCGACCTGCAAAGCATAAGCAGAAGACTTTTGGTTATCGCCTATGAAGATATCGGACTGGCATCGCCGCAAGCGGGAGCCAGAACCCTTGCAGCCATCGAAACAGCTGAAAGGATTGGATTCCCGGAAGCAAGGATTCCGCTTGCAAATGCGGTCATTGAGCTCTGCCTTTCTCCAAAATCCAATTCAGCATACACAGCATTGGATTCCGCAATAGCGGATATCCGCGCAGGCAAAAGCGGTGAAGTCCCCGATCACTTGAAGGACGCCCACTACAAAGGAGCAAAGGAGCTTGGCAGAGGCATCGGCTATCTGTATCCTCACGATTATGAAACAGGCTGGGTCAAACAGCAGTACTTGCCTGACAGAATTAAAAACAAGGTGTATTATCAGCCTAAGAAAACAGGCAAATTTGAACAGGCATTAGCATCTGTCTATGAAAAACTCCTTAAATAGCAAAAGGTCCGGCGCAATGCCAGACCTTTTGCTATTTGCGCTTTTAAGCTGAAACATCCCTTTTATTAAACACATAAAATGCAAGCACCTGGAAAAGGAGGAAGTATATAAATATCATCATGATGGAAAATCCAATCGTCATCCCCTGAACCATTGGCATTCCTTCAAAATATTGAAGAAGATCTGTATTGGCAAAAAGGCTGTATTTGGCCCAATCATATTTCATTGCAATCAGCCTTGTGACCTGTCCTCCCATAAACATCAGAAACAAGGAAAGTCCGATCGCCAGCGAGCTATTCCTGAAAACAGCTGAAATCATAAAAGCCATGGTTGCAAGCATAAGCATATTAACGGATTTAAGGCCATAATAAGCTATCAGATGAAGTCCCATGCTCTGTTCTGTCACTGTTCCATTGTAATAATATAAATAAGGAATTGCTTTTTCAGGAAATCCAAAGAGGAGTCCGCCAAGAAGTGCTGAATATCCGAAAAGGACGGCAAGTACCAGCAGGCCGAATAAAATCACGGTAATATATTTTGCTCCCAGGATTTTAACTCTTTTGATAGGCCTAATCAAAAGAAGTTTGATGGTTCCCCATGTAAACTCACTCGCCACGATTCCCCCGGCAATGATAATCGTAAACAGGCCGGCAAGTTCAATCAGCTGAGAGGTATCTGAAACAAATCCCCAGACAGAGTATTCCTGATTCGGTGAAACATCATTCTTAATTCTGTATTCGTTAATGGCAATCTCCCTCTGATACTGTTCCTTCATTTCTCTGGGAGCCATTTCCCCCATCTCCTCAAGCTGTTTTTGATAGCTTTCGTTCTGGGTCTGCAGTCCTCTCTTCCATTCCATATTATCCGGGACAGTTCCCCCGCTTTCCTGATATTTTATAAAGGCGCCTGCAACAGTCGTCATAATTAAAAGAAGTCCGATCATGACATATGTACCCGGCCGCCTAAAAATCTTCATCCATTCATTTTGAATCAGTCCGAGCATCACCTGCACCTCCTTTGTACTCTGTTACTTCCAGAAAACGGTCTTCCAATGTTTTGGTCACTTCACGGACTGCAAATATTTTCATTTCTTCCCCGACTAACGATTTTATCATTTCAGGTATGTCTTCCCGGACAAGCGGAAGTATCACGCTATTTTCTGTTAGCTGTACAGGCAAACCAGGCTGTGCATTCTGTAAAATTCTATTTGCTTTTTCAGGATCATCCACTTCTACTTCATAAACCTTTTCTTTCCCCTGTACAAAATCACTGATGTGCTGAACATCAATCAGTTTCCCGTTTTGAATGATGCCGATTCTGTCACACATCATTTCCATTTCAGATAGTAAATGGCTGGAAACAATGACAGCCATTTCTCTTTCTCTCGTAAGCATCCTCAGGTGATCCCGAATCTCCCTGATCCCTGCAGGATCAAGCCCATTCGTAGGTTCATCCAGAATAAGGATTTTGGGATCATGCAAAAGACACTGTGCAAGACCTAGCCTCTGCCTCATGCCAAGAGAGTATGTTCTGACTTTATCATGAACCCGATCCGCCAATCCTACAAGCTCAACCGTTTCATCAATTTTTTCTTTCGTTACACCTTTTGACATTCGTGCATAATGGACCAGATTTTGATACCCTGACAAAAACTTATACATCTCAGGATTTTCTACAATGGCTCCAATATGGGAAACCGCCTTTTCAAAATCGGTTTTGATGCTGCTGCCAAGAATTTTAATGTCCCCGGAAGTAATGCCGATCAATCCCACCAGCATTCGAATAGTGGTGGTCTTACCTGCACCGTTTGGGCCAAGGAAACCGAATACCTCTCCCTTTTTCACCTCAAAGCTGACAGAATCAATAATCGTTCTTCCTTTTATTACTTTTGTAACGTCCTGTATTTCTACAAGAGTATCCATATAGGTATCCTCCTCCCATCTATTAAAGTCCAGCTCTATGCAAACGCCTTTAATGTAGGGATTATTATTTGACTTACACTTTGTTATTTTACCTTTCAACAACTGAGAATGGAATATTTTCATCTTTTAGGGTGACGATAAGCCTAACAATCGTATTTTCCAAGGTGGTTAAAAGAATGAAGGAACGGAAAGACTCATGGAAACCGGAAGATGATCAATTACTCGAAGAAACAGTGCTTGAATACACTTCAAACGGGGATACAAAAGCATCAGCTTTTAAGAAGGCAAGTACTGAACTCGGCCGTACAGTTTCAGCATGCCAATACCGCTGGAATACGGTCATAACAAAAAGGGCAGATGATGGATCCCCAAAAACCTTAAGCAATAAAGCAGACAGTCAAACCCATGGCACTGTTCCCCCTTTCAATTTGGCTCAAGTTATACACTTCTTAAGGAATTTTGCGAAAACACAGCCTGATTCAGAGCAAATGAGGGAAAATAAACGTCTGCACGAAGACCAAGTGCACTTAAAACTTCAAAATGAGCAGTTAATCAGAAGGTTGAAGGATAAAGAAGCGGAATTTAAAAATCAGCTTATGCAATATGAAGAAATGGCAAGCATTCTGAAAGAAGCCGACCAGCTGCTGAAGCATGAATTTAAAGAAGAGAAAAGAGCTGTTCATTGATTGGAGAGACTCCAGGACTTTATATGCGAAAGACCGGCATGCAGCCGGTCTCTTTTCAGTCATTTACACGTGTAATTTTAATATCGCTTAATAGTTCTTTAACTACATAGCTGGCCATGATTAAACCTGCAACAGAAGGAACAAATGCGTTTGAAGATGGCGGCATTTTGGCCTTTCTGATTTCAGCATCATCTTTCCCTACTGTTTTGCGGACATCCTCCCGGATAACGATCGGGCTTTCATCCGAGAATACAACCGGAACGCCTTTTCTGATTCCTTCTTTTCTAAGGCGTGTGCGGATAACCTTAGCGATCGGGTCAGTATGAGTTTTGAAAATATCAGCAATCTGGAACCTGGTCGGATCCATTTTATTTGCAGCACCCATGCTTGAGATCATTGGAATCCCTCTGTTCAAGCATTCCTTCATTAAATGAATTTTATAAGAAATCGTATCGGAAGCATCAACTACAAAGTCGAGACCATAATCAAAGAATTGCTCATAGGTTTCTTCCGTATAAAACATTTTTAAAGCAATTACTTCACATTCAGGATTGATATCCTTGATTCTTTCTTTCATTAAATCCACCTTTGGTTTCCCGACAGTAGATAATAAAGCGATAACCTGTCTGTTTACATTTGTAATATCAACATCGTCTTTATCAACCAGCACAAGCCGGCCAACACCGGAACGCGCCAATGCTTCCGCTGCAAAGGAACCAACTCCGCCTATGCCCAATACTGCAACGGTACTATTTTTCATTTTTTCAAGGCCTTCTTTGCCAATAGCCAATTCATTCCTGGAAAATTGGTGAAGCATATATATATCAACCCCATCAGATGTTATTTAGAAAGCATGTATTATCTTATACCCGATAATGAATATATCATACTTGAATTTTAAAGCAAGTAGTTCTATAGGATTAATGACATTAAGATTTTAAGCAATAATTAAGCCGCAACTTTCTCTCCAATAGTGTTAACAGCACTAAAATATTTAATCCTTATCACATTTCAGCAATAGCTCAGCTCCGGGTATGATCATATTGAACAGGACAACAAAAAATCCATGCTCACAAGCATGGATTTTTACAATCGTATGTATTAAAGAGTCCCAATCGTGCCGTCGCTGTTGATGCCCTCGTTTTGAACCCGCACTCAGCAGGTGGGTGTCCTGTTTCCTGCGTTTGTAAGTCCTCATCCATGAGGCTTTTACGCTGCCGGAAAACTCCGGACTCCCGAAGGAATAATGTTGGTCAAAATTTCAGGTTTTACAACGAACACATCAGGACTCTTCATTTATTGATATGATCATATCACACGGTTTCTTCTTTTTCAAGCTGATGAAATAGGGCAAACTTGAACAGTTTTATCCATTTTATTCCTTAAAATTAGATATCCTGTCTAAAAATCAGGAGTTACTTCCCAGTTTATTTTTCTGAAAAATGATTTTTTTCTACCATTTAAACATTATATAGGAAATTACTCACTTTTTTTCAGATTAAGCGCTAAGTGCAAATCATTAAGCTGGGACTGGCTAACTTTACCAGGAGCTTCTGTAAGCACACAGCTTGCACTGGCTGTTTTAGGGAAAGCAATCGTATCCCTCAGATTTGTCCTGCCAGCCAATAGCATTACAAGCCTGTCTAATCCAAGGGCAATTCCGCCATGCGGAGGAGTGCCATATTCAAATGCTTCAAGCAGGAATCCAAATTGTTCAACAGCTTCCTCTTTTGAGAAGCCAAGCACACTGAACATTTTCTCTTGAACATCTCTTTCGAAAATACGCAATGAACCGCCGCCAAGCTCGTAGCCGTTTAATACAAGGTCATATGCTTGTGCACGGACTTGAGCAGGATCTTTATCAAGAAGATCTAAATCTTCTCTGGCAGGCATTGTAAAAGGATGATGGGCTGCATAATAGCGGCCTTCTTCCTCATCGTATTCCAGAAGCGGCCAGTCTGTAACCCAGAGGAAGTTAAACTTGCTTTGATCAATTAGATCAAGCTCTTTTCCTAGCTTTAATCGCAGCGCCCCCAGTGCATCTGCTACAACGTTTTTCCTATCTGCCACAAAGAGGAGCAAGTCTCCTGGTTCTACTGACAGAGCTGCATAGAATGCCTTTTGTTCATCCTCAGTCACAAACTTGGCAATCGGCCCTTTTAATCCGTCTTCTTCCGCTTTTAACCATGCAAGTCCTTTTGCACCATAAACAGCAGCAAACTCTGTTAGGGCATCAATATCTTTTCGTGAATACTTTCCTGCACCATTTTTTACATTTATGGCCTTAACCTGTCCCCCGGAAGCGACTGCTCCGGCAAATACTTTGAAGCTTGAATCTTTTACTATTTCCGATAGATCCGTCAATTCCATTCCAAAGCGTGTATCCGGCTTATCAGATCCAAAACGGTCCATCGCTTCCTGATATGTCATGCGCGGGATTGGAAGGTGGACATCCAGGCCCTTCACTTCTTTCATGATCTTTTTCATCATGTTTTCCATCAGGCCGATGATTTCCTCCTGGCTCATAAAACTCATTTCGATGTCGACCTGAGTAAATTCAGGCTGGCGATCTGCACGCAGGTCTTCATCACGGAAGCATCGTGCTATTTGGTAATAGCGTTCAAATCCGCCTACCATTAATAACTGCTTAAAGATTTGAGGTGATTGTGGAAGAGCGTAGAATTCACCCGGATGAACACGGCTTGGAACTAAATAGTCACGGGCTCCTTCCGGTGTGCTCTTCGTTAAGATCGGTGTTTCAACATCAAGAAATCCTTCGCTGTCCAGATAATCCCTCATCGCTTTTGTTACTTGATGACGCATTTTAAAGGTATCAAACATAATAGGGCGTCTCAAATCCAAATAGCGGTATTTGAGGCGGACATCTTCGGAAACATCCGCTTTATCATCAATGACAAAAGGAGGTGTTTTGGCTTCATTGATGATCGTCACTTTCTCTGCTTTAATCTCAATGCGCCCTGTTTCCAAGTTCTCATTGATGGTGCCTTCTTCGCGCGCAATTACTTCTCCCTCTATATCAAGAACAAATTCATTGCGGATCTTTTCAGCTGCTGCAAGAGCTTCAGGGGAAACTTCCGGATTGAATACCACCTGAACAATGCCAGTGCGGTCACGAAGATCCACAAAGATCAGCCCGCCTAAATCCCGGCGCTTTTGTACCCAGCCTTTTAAGCTTACTTTTTCTCCTATAGCTTTTTCCGTTACTTCCCCGCAAAAATACGTTCGCCCAAACATTCTAATTCCTCCCAAATATAAACTGATTTATGATTGATAAAGCTCTGTAAATTTTTCTATAAAAGAATCAAGACCAAGCTCTGTTTGTTCTCCCGATTCCATTGATTTTACATTAATTTTGTTCGCTTTAAGTTCATCTTCACCCAAGACAGCAACAAACTTCGCATTCGACCGGTCTGCCGCTTTAAACTGGGCTTTAATTTTTCTGTCAAGATAATCTCTTTCAGCAGAATATCCTGCCATTCGAAGTTTTTGAAGAAGGCCGACTGTGTAATCCTTTGCTTCCTCTCCAAGGGATACAAGGTAGCAATCAATGTCCTTATTAAGAGGCAGATCCACCTTCTCTGCTTCAAGAGCAGCAATGAATCGCTCGATACTTAAAGCAAAACCTATTCCCGGCGCTTCAGGACCGCCAATTTCCTCAGTAAGGCCATTGTATCGTCCACCGCCGCAAAGAGTGGTAATTGCTCCGAAACCTTCGGAATCACTCATAATTTCAAAGGCAGTATGATTGTAATAATCCAGGCCGCGAACAAGATTTGGATCGACAATAAAGTCAATATCCAGGTTCTTTAAATACTTTTGAACCTTCTCAAAGTAGGCTTTTGAATCATCATTTAAATAATCAATGATGGATGGAGCAGATTTCATAAGCTCATGTTCACGGTCCTGTTTACAGTCCAGGATGCGCATTGGATTTTTTTCAAGGCGATTCTGGCAATCCTGGCAAAACTCCCCGATCCGCGGCTTGAAGTGATTGACCAGAGCCTCTCTGTGTGCAGATCGGCTTTCTTTATCTCCCAGGCTGTTCACAATCAATTTAAGCTTTTGCAGGCCCATGCTTCTATAAAGTGACATTGCCAGTGCGATAACTTCCGCATCAATTGCCGGATCCGCGCTGCCGATCGCTTCGACGCCGAATTGGACAAACTGGCGGAAACGTCCTGCCTGGGGGCGTTCATAACGGAACATTGGGCCCATATAATAAAGCTTTACAGGCTGGCTCGCATCACCGTACATTTTATGTTCAACGAATGACCTTACAGCAGAAGCTGTTCCTTCAGGACGAAGTGTCAGGCTTCGTCCGCCGCGGTCTTCAAACGTGTACATTTCTTTTTGAACAATATCCGTCGTGTCTCCAACACTGCGCAGAAATAATTCTGTATGTTCAAAAATAGGTGTTCTGATTTCACGATATTGGAATTTCTCACAAAGTTCCCTGGCCTTTTCTTCTATCAATTGCCATTTTTCAACTTCCCCCGGCAAAATGTCCTGCGTTCCCCTTGGTATTCGGATAGACATGAAAATTACCTCCTAATGCAAAATGATAACTATGTATAATTTATTGATCCTTACGCTTTAGCCTATAAATCAGCCATGATCGAAAGCATCGCCAAAATAAAAAAACTCCCGCCTCCTTGTATATTAAATACAAGGGACGAGAGCTTGGTTTTCCCGTGGTGCCACCCTAGTTGAAGCCGATAAATAGACTTCCTCTTTTACAGTTAACGCCTGTTAACGTTCAGCTCCTACTAAAGATCACGCCTTTTTCAGAGAGAAACCTACGAAGTGTTCTTTCGTTAAATCATCATGTGAGAATGCTTTCAGCCGGGCGGCACTCTCTCTCTTTTCATGTGGGGTTTAACTACTCTTCTCCATCAATGGTTTATCGAAAAGCAGAAACGCCTTGGTCAGGCGCTTCAGCTAGACATTTAATTGTATTTGTCATTTTATTTATATTATAATACGGAGCATTTTCATCAATGTCAAGACTAAAAACATGTTATGATCGTTCCAGCTTTTTTTTCAGTTTCCTGACATCCTTGAGAGATAGTCCAAACTCTGATGCGAGTTCAATCATGTTTGAGTTTTGTTCTCTTTGTATAAAGTCATGAAAATCTACCCCGAACAGCTGATTTTCACCGGATTGTGCAGACATCCCTTTTTCTCCAAATCTCATAGTGCTCACCCTTTTTATTTAGTCTGTTCTATTATTTCCATTTTCAGATGAAATGTTTCATAACTGGACAAATTTTATTCCAGCTAAAAATGATTGCTGATTAACCGATATTAGAAGGGAAATTGCACAAGATGCAGAAGTATTCTAGGACCAAAGTTATCTTGACTGCCGGCACCTTGTTTGTTTTTCTTTTAATAAGGATTTAATTATGAAAGGAGGCGGCCTGTTGAAGAAAAGAAAATCACTTATTCTCGTAATATGTCTTATGCTTTTGGCTGGCATAACACAGGAGGAAACACAGGTTAAAGCTGAAAATAGTTCTGTAACAATCACTACAAATAATCTTAACGTACGTCAAGGCCCAGGCTTAAGCTACCCCATTCTGGGACAAGCCCAGAAAGGAGATCACTTTAACGTTCTTTCCAGTGAAGGAGATTGGATTAAAATTAATTTCCAGGGTGAAGACGGCTATGTGGCCAGCTGGCTTGTTTCCGATATGACCACCAATCAGACAGGAGAAAAAGCAGTTAGTACAAATTCCCAGGCAATCATCACAACAGATGGCCTGAGGGTGAGAAAGGGACCTGGTACAAGTTACGGTGTTCTGGGGACTATACAGAAAGGAACAGCCTATAAGGTCAAGAGTACAGAAGGAAGCTGGGTTAAGCTCCAAACACCTTATGGAGACGGGTGGGTCGCAAATGAATTCGTCCAATACAGCGGCAGCAAAAAGAAAAATTCACTAAGCAGCAGCAAAACCGGGAAAATCACAGCAAACTCCCTAAATGTGAGAAACAAGCCATCGCTTCAAAGTGACATCATCGGCAAACTAAATTCGGGGGAGACAGTAGCTGTTCTTTCTCAAAATGACAGCTGGACAGAGATCTCTTTCTCGGGCAATACCGGGTGGATCAGCAGCCAATATATTGCTGTTCAATCCTCACCATCAGAAAGCAAACCAAAGCAGTCAGCATCCGGGAAATCCGGCACTGTTACAGCAACCTCTTTAACCGTTAGAAATAAAGGATCGTTAAAGGGGAAAACAATTGGTTCTGTTACAAAAGGCCAGACTTTTCCTATTCTTGAACAAGCTGATAATTGGGCAAGGATAGAGTATCAGCCTGGTTCTTATGGATGGGTGGCAAGCTGGTTCATAGACATAGCAGCCGAGAAGCATTCCGGCTCTTCCCAGCAAAGTGTAAACGGCAGTTCAGCAATTATATTACATAAC
The DNA here is from genome assembly GCF_017303275.1 of Bacillus sp. NTK034. GTDB lineage: Bacteria > Bacillota > Bacilli > Bacillales > Cytobacillaceae > Cytobacillus. Next base: position 564,843 of record NZ_JAFKOJ010000002.1, read on the forward strand.
GGATCAAATATTAGAAAAAAAGCGGGCACCCAGTCATCTGTCATTCACAGGGCAAATAAAGGGGATAGCTTTGAAATTATCAGTCTGAATAACGATTGGTACGAAATTCGCCTGCCAAACGGCGGCCACGGTTTTGTTGCCGGATGGATCGTCACCGTTGAGGGATCTGCACCTGCTATAACTAAGCCTGGGGCTGAAAAACATCTGAAAAATAAAACAGTTGTCCTTGATCCGGGTCACGGAGGCCGGGATAACGGGACCACAGGAGCCAGAGGGACCCGTGAGAAGGATATTACGATCAGAACCGCTCAATTGCTTGCCGAAAAACTAAGGACTGCAGGAGCCAATGTCATTCTGACCAGGAACGGAGATACCTATTTGCCGCTTCCTTCCAGAGTAGGCATTTCACATTATCATAATGCAGATGCTTTTATCAGCATTCATTATGACAGCACGCCAGATCGGACTGCAAGAGGAGTGACTACCTATTACTATCATTCTTTTCAAAAGGAACTTGCAGCCAATATTCACTCCAATGTAACAGCAATGACCAACCTGAGAGATCGGGGCTATAGAGTCGGAGATTACCATGTAGTAAGAGAAAATAAACGCAATGCTGTACTGATTGAACTTGGATATCTGAGCAATCCGGCTGAAGAAGCCCTAATTGCTTCTGCACAGTATCAGCAATCAGCCGCTGCAGGAATTTATCAGGGACTTGCCCGCTATTTTAAAAATTAGCAAAAGCCCCGGCACCCAAATGGGATGCCAGGGCTTTTTGCATTATTAAAAACCTTACTTGCTTTCTAAAATTAACGTTACGGGTCCATCGTTGATTAATTGAACATCCATCATGGCTCCGAATTCACCTGTTTCTACTTTCAGACCTTTAGCTTCTAAAAACCGGTTAAAAGCATCGTAGATTTTTACAGCATGCGCAGGGCTGGCCGCTTCCATGAAATTGGGCCGTCTGCCCTTTCGGCAATCTCCATATAAAGTAAATTGGGAAACCGAAAGAATTTCACCTTCCTGATCGAGCAGTGATAAATTCATTTTGCCATTTTCATCTTCGAAGACGCGAAGATTGGCAATCTTATCAGCCAGAAAAGCCGCGTCCTCTTCCTTATCTTCATGGGTGACTCCAACGAGCAAAACAAACCCCTTTTTGATGCTTCCGACGGTTTTTCCGTCCACCGTTACACTGGCTTCTTTGCTTCGCTGCACTACAACACGCATTCTATCTGCTCCCTTTAGTTCATAATCCTTCTTACTGCATAAATATCAGGAATTTGTTTGATTCGTTCCACAACCTTTTGCAGGTGGCTGACATTGTGTATGGCAATGGACATATTAATTGTTGCTGATTTATTGCGGTCCGAACGTCCTGATACGGCTGAGATGTTGGTTTTCGTTTCATTAACAGCCTGAAGGACCTCGTTCAATAATCCCCTGCGGTCATAACCGGTAATTTCAATTTCAACATTATATTCTTTCCGATCATTTAGGGCTGTTTCCCACTCAACCGGGATGAGCCTTTGTTTTGCATCATCCGTTTCTATATTAGGACAATCATCACGGTGTACAGAGACTCCTCTGCCCTTTGTAATAAAACCGACGATTTCATCACCCGGGACAGGATTACAGCAGCGGGAAAGGCGAATCAGCAGGTTATCAATACCTGAAACCCGGACACCGGATTCACGTTTTTTTGCAGATGGAAAAGTCTTCAGTTCCGAAACAGCATTTGTAATATCTGAGGTTTGTTCGAGATCGCGTTTCTTGCGCCATTTTTCTGTCAGTCTGTTGGCTACCTGAAGTGCCGTTACCCCGTTATAGCCAACGGCGGCATACATATCTTCCTCTGTGGCAAAATTGAATTTCTCTGCGACCCTTTTAACATTATCAGATGTCAAAATTTCCTTCAGGTCAAAATCCATATTACGAATCTCCCGCTCAACAAGCTCTTTCCCTTTTTCCACATTCTCTTCTTTTCGTTGCTTTTTGAAGAAAGTCCGGATCCTATTTTTTGCCTGTGAAGTCTGAGCAAGCTTCAGCCAATCTTTGCTCGGTCCATAGGAATGCTTGGATGTCAGAATTTCGATGATATCACCGGTCTTCAATTTGTAATCAAGCGTGACCATTTTCCCGTTGACTTTGGCACCGATTGTCTTATTTCCAATTTCCGAGTGAATACGATAAGCAAAGTCAATTGGAACGGAGCCGGAAGGAAGTTCGATGACATCCCCTTTAGGAGTAAATACAAACACCATATCGGAAAACAAATCGATCTTCAGTGATTCCATGAACTCTTCAGCATTTGCAGCATCATCCTGAAACTCCAGAATTTCACGAAACCAGGTCAGCTTCTCCTCAAAAGAAGAGCCCTCATTCACTCTTTTTCCTTCTTTATAAGCCCAATGGGCAGCAATACCAAACTCTGCAATTCTGTGCATATCCATGGTACGGATCTGGACTTCCAGCGGGTCACCTTTTGGCCCGATAACCGTAGTATGAAGAGATTGATACATATTCTGTTTAGGCATGGCAATATAATCTTTAAAACGGCCGGGCATCGGTTTCCAGCATGTATGAATAATCCCGAGAACCGCATAGCAATCTTTAATGCTGCTTACAACAATGCGTACAGCAAGCAGATCATATATCTCATTGAATTGCTTATTTTGAAGCGCCATTTTTCGATAGATACTGTATATATGCTTAGGGCGGCCGGATATCTCTGCTTTAATTGAAACCTCTGACAGTCTGCCCCGCATGACATTGATAACATCATCTAAATACTCTTCCCGTTCCGCTCTTTTTTTCTTCATCAGGTTCACAATCCGATAATATTGCTGCGGATTCAGATACCTTAGAGCCGTATCTTCAAGCTCCCACTTAATCTTTGAAATTCCAAGCCTATGGGCAAGAGGCGCAAAAATTTCCAGCGTTTCGTTTGATATGCGGCGCTGCTTTTCAGCTGGCAGATGCTTAAGTGTCCGCATATTATGAAGACGGTCAGCAAGCTTAATTAAGATTACACGGATGTCCTGAGCCATCGCCACAAACATTTTCCGATGATTTTCAGCCTGCTGCTCTTCCTGTGATTTATATTTAATTTTCCCCAGTTTTGTTACACCATCGACAAGCATTGCCACTTCTGAATTGAAGGCTTCCTCGATATTCTCTAATGAGACTTCGGTGTCTTCAACCACATCGTGAAGAAAGCCGGCAGCAACCGTTGATGGATCCATCTCCAGATCAGCAAGGATGCCTGCCACTTGAATTGGATGGATAATGTATGGTTCACCGGACTTTCTATATTGTTCACGGTGGGCATGCTTGGCAAACTCATACGCTTTCTTTACAAGCTCTGCATGCTCATCGTTTAAATATTCTTTTGCTCTGTTGATGACTTGCTCGGCGGTCAGAACTTGATCGTTCGCCATGGAATCACCTTTATCTCCCTAAATTTTATGCATTTGCATAATATAATAATTTTGAAATTAGATTTACAACAAGTTATAAAAAAAATTAATATTGCTACTATTATCGAAAAAAAAAGGGAAGATGTAAAGGGATAGACTGTTATTTTTATGGGAATAACAAAAATTTTGTCGTTTTTTGTCCGAATTTCGTTATTGTTTTTCCATAAATGGTTTTGGAAGCACTTTATAATCTATTTTCACAAATAAATTAAAAAGAGCGCCATTTCATCTGGCGCTCTGCTGGTATGAAAAAATTAATACTGCATCAATGTCAAAATATCGTAATCGTCAAGCTTTTTGCGGCCGTCAAGGTATGTTAATTCGATAAGGAATGCAATGCCTGCCACTACTCCGCCAAGTTCTTCAACCAGCTGGATAGTTGCATCAATTGTTCCGCCTGTCGCAAGGAGGTCGTCAGTGATCAGAACTCTTTGTCCAGGTTTGATGGCATCTTTATGAATGGTTAAAACATCTTTTCCATATTCCAGGCCATAATTAACCTTGACTGTTTCACGGGGAAGTTTTCCTTCTTTGCGGACAGGGGCAAAACCTACACCTAATGAATAAGCAACAGGGCAGCCGATGATGAATCCACGCGCTTCCGGGCCAACAACCAGGTCAATTTTCTTTTCACGGGCATATTCAACAATTTGGTCAGTCGCATATTTATACGCTTCACCGTTGTCCATAAGTGTTGTAATATCTTTAAATTTTATGCCTGGCTTCGGCCAATCTTCCACAATTGTTATATACTGTTTTAAGTCCATTTTTCTTCCTTTGCCTCCTCAAGTTTTACAGCCCCTTGCATAGCTTCATCAAACCAGTCTTTGAGCTGCTGAAAGGATGAATAGAGCAAATCGCTCTCAAGAGTGTATTGTGCCTGTTTAAGCTGATAAGTTCGCGAATCAGCTAAATCACGTTTAACAGATGTATTATTTAACGAAATGACACCATTATTTATTTTAACAAAATCCAATTCAAAAAACACTTGAGACATAAAATCTACCGTTTCCCTGCTCCAGCCCTTATGCTTGGCTATGTCATTTCCATGACGCCTGATATCGATCGAGCCTTTCTTAGCAATCAGGGCAAAATACCACTTAAAATGATCTCTTGTTGGAATAGTGCTGAAATAATCACTGTCCTCTTTATAAAAATGAGCATAAATTCTGGCAGGTTTTTTTCCAGAGAATACATGACCAAGCATTTCCTTTGAAGGCGGCAAATCAGCAAGCACAATGTTTGAGCCTTCTAGTTTTATAGCTTCAGCATCCTCTTCAGATGTTATTTTCACCATGTTTTCCCCTGCATATGTCCTGAACTTGGATATATGTTCCTCATTAAAAAATATCCATGTTGTGTTTTCCAAAGGAATGACGCTTTGAAGCCTTTCGAGCCGCTTTAAACTCCGGATATCGAATAGCTGCCAGGAGTTCACTGCCATATCCTGCAGGAAGATTTGCGGTTTTTTATTATTATTCCATTCATTAATGGATAATTCGCCAATAACCGATAGCTTGGAATATGGTGAAATATGCTCATGCAAATGTCCGAGGCCAAAGCCTATCCCATCAAGGGAAGATCCATCATTCTCGATGGTGATCTTTATATGAGTTTGATCAGATCCGATTTTTCTCATAGCGGCAATATTGGCATCTTTTATCATGACTTTCGGTTTTGGATTTCCCATTCCAAATGGAGCGAGCAGATGCATTTCTTCAATAGAAGAGAGGCTGATATCTTTTAGATGGAAGACACCATCAATGCTGGTTACGGGAATAAAATCTTCCTCGGTCAGCTGTTCATTTGCAAAAGTATTCAGTCTATCCCTGAGGTCATCGACCGATTCAATTGACAAGGTCATTCCTGCCGCCATTGGATGCCCTCCAAAGTGAGGAAGGATATCCCGGCATTCAGAAAGATTTTTGAACAGATCAAAACCTTCTATGCTTCTTGCTGATCCCTTTGCCAGCCTTTTTTCACTGTCATAACTGAGAACAATGGCCGGGCGGTAAAACTTTTCAACAAGCTTCGAAGCTACTATTCCGATTACACCGGCATTCCAGCCTTCTTTGCCTACAACAATTACTGAATTCTCACTGATTGGAAAATTTATTTCGACCTCTTTAACCGCTTGTGCTGCAATGTCATTGACAATAGCTTGCCTTTCCTTATTTAACATTTCAATTTCTTCGGCAATGGCTTGTGCTTCATATGGATCTTTTGTCAGGAGCAAATCCACTGCAGGATCCGCACTTTCAAGCCTGCCGGCCGCATTGAGTCGAGGCCCGATTGTAAAGCCGATTGTTTCTTCACTAATGGATGGAAGTTCGATTCCTGCCGCTTTAAACAAGGCATTCAAACCTGTATTCTTAGTTGATTTCAGCTTTTGAATCCCGCGCTTGGCAATAAGCCTGTTCTCTCCTGTTAAAGAAACAAGGTCGGCAATTGTGCCAATAGCAGCTATTTCCAAAAGGTGGTCTGGCATTTCACCATACAGCGCATGTGCAAGCTTAAAGGCTACTCCAACACCAGCCAGTTCCCGGAATGGGTAACTGCTGTCCGGATGCTTAGGATGCACAATTGCCCATGCCTCAGGAAGCTCCGGGCCAGGCTCATGATGATCTGTAATAATCAAATCCATTCCAAGCTCTTTTGCAGCCTTTGCTTCGTTTACGGCCGAGATCCCTGTATCTACAGTAATAATTAAACGGATGCCTGTATCAGCGGCATGTTCAAAAGCCGGGATATTTGGTCCATAGCCTTCAGTAAATCGATTCGGTATATAGAATTGGACGTCAGCACCGAGATCTCTAAGTGCCATCATCATGACAGAAGTGCTTGTCACTCCATCCGCATCATAATCACCAAAAATTAAGATAGGTTCCTGTTTTTCAATTGCTTCTTTTATTCTGGAAACAGCTTTTTCCATATCTGTCATTAAAAAAGGATCATGAAATTCGTGGTCTTTATCGAATAAAAAATACCGTGCTGAATCAACGGTATCCATTCCGCGATTCATTAACAGCGATGCTGCAAGAGGAGCAATGTTCAATTCCTTTGAAAGCTGCTGCACCTTATCCTCCTGTGTTTGCCGAACAATCCATCGCGTTCTTGAATGTAACATACGTTCACCCCTCAGCTTATTAATTATACAAGAGGGGGACATGTGTTTCAATAAGTTAAAATCGGGATATTCCATACAGATTTGGAAAGAAAGATATTAATTGCCGGTCACCTTTTGCGGGCAAAAGAAAAACTTGAGCAAAAGCCCAAGTCTGCTTTATTTTAATGTATATCCCTATCCAGCTCTTTTTCAACTTCTTCGTTATCGGCATTATCCTTTGCCGCATTTCCTGAATTCAGCTTTTCATTTTCCTTTTTTAGTATTTTCACTTTCCTTTGGAGTGAGTAGATTCGAACAAGGCCTACAGAACCGACAATCAGTCCTCCCATAAGAACTGATCCTAAAATTACAAGAATGAGCGGCCACTGGCTTTCCCCAAACAAGTAGTTTACCGTTACATTATCAACATTGATTACTGCAAAAATAGCAACTATTAGTGCAAATAAAAAACCAAATAATAAAGCCCATTGAAATTTCATACAATCCTCTCCCAAATAAATTCTCTAATTTATGCGCTCTTCCCTATAAGGATTAATGTGCACAAATACATTTTGCACATTTTCCAAACCAAGCAGTTTGCGTTTCACTTCTTTACCCACCCGATGGCCATCCTCAACAGTCATATTCGGATCCACCGAAACTTTAATATCTACAATTACATAATGTCCGTGTTCCCTGGCGTGCAATTCATCAATCCTCTTAACCTGTTCAACGGATTCAGCAGTTCTGCGCATCTCAAGTGTATCTTCTTCATGAAGAACATGATCAAGTGTGCTATGAATAGATTCTTTACCCAGCCGCCATGCCATCTGGAGAATCATAATGGAAACAATGAGGCCAGCAACAGGATCTGCATACTCAAGCCATTCGATCCCCATTCTTCCGCCAATAATCGCACATCCAATGCCTATTAAAGCTGCAATTGATGAATATACATCTGAACGGTGTTCATAGGCATTTACAATTAAAGCATCACTGTTAAGTTTCTTTCCCAAATTATACTTATAACGAAACATTGCTTCTTTCACAATGATAGAAACCAGCACTGCCGCAATCGCAATTGCTTTTGGAGGTTCAATTGGCGAAAAAAATGACTCAAATGATGATTTGCCGATTTCAATTCCCACTAGGAACAGCAAGACCGCAACAATTATGGCTGCAATCAATTCAGCCTTTCCATGACCATATGGGTGATCCTCATCCGGCGGCTGTTTTGCAGCTCTAAGCCCCAAATATACAGCAAAGGACCCGGCTACATCTGAAGCAGAATGGACCGCATCCGCCACGAGCGCTTTACTCCCTGAATATACGCCTATCGCCCATTTGATGGCAGCAAGAATAATATTGCCCACGATGCCAATTATAGCTGCAAATTCAGCTTTCTTAAAACGATCGTTATTTTCCAAAGCGATACTTCCTTCCTCCCTGAACTTGTTTTTAGTTTATCCTATTTCCAGGAATCATTAACCTTATTTGTAAAATAGACGGCATTAAGTTTTTCAGTTTAATAAAAAAACTCAGGCATTCGCCTGAGTTTTTAAAAGTATTATACTTGAGGTTCGTCACTGACTTTGCGTTTTTCTTTAACGGTATTAATAACGCCTTTTTCTTTCAGTTCTTTGCCTTTCCATACTGCCCACAACTGCGCAGCAAGGAATATAGAAGAATAAGTACCTGCAATTAAACCGATCAGAAGTGCAAAGGAGAAATTTCTGATTGACTCACTTCCAAACACCAATAGCGCAACGACAGTAAATACAACAGTTAAAACAGTATTCACAGAGCGGCCAAGCGTTTGGCGAAGACTTTTGTTTACAACATCAGCAATATCTTCGAATGATTTGAGCTTTTTCTTTTTCTGCATATTTTCACGCATCCGGTCGAACGTAACAATGGTATCGTTGATCGAATAACCGACTACTGTCAGCACTGCCGCAATGAAGGTAATGTCCACTTCAAGACGCGTGAAGCTAAATACAGCAATGATAAAGAAAGCATCATGAAGCAGCGCGAGAACTGCCGGTATGGCCATCTTGATCTCAAAGCGAATGGTTACATAGATGATAATGCCTACCGAGGCTATGGCAAGAGCCTTCAGTGCATTTTTAGCGAGCTCTTTTCCTACAGTCGGTGAAACAGTGCTGACATTCGGATCTTGGCCGAAGTTTTCATGAAAATGAGTTTTAACTTCTGCTATTTCATCTTTAGTTAAAACATCTTTAAATCTAGCAACACCGATATCTTTATTATCACCAGAGATGACAATATCATCCGTCTCAATTCCAAGCGCTGATAATTCAGCTTGAAATTTTTCTTTTGTTAAAGGTTCACTTGCCTGCTGCTCAATGCGGGTACCGCTGACAAAATCGATTCCTAGATTTAAGCGGAAAATAGAAACAACAATGATTCCTACTGCAATTAATACAGCAGATAGAATAAAAAACTTCTTGCGGTTCCCTACAAAGTCAAATTTATCGAACCTGGTCGGCAAATCAAGTGTATCGTAGTTTTCAGCAATATTTTTGATCTCACTTTTCTTAACGCCAAACCAGCCTGGCTTTTTATTCAGAGCTTTACTATGGACCCAAAGACCCATAAGAAGCCTTGTACCGTAAACAGCAGTAATAAAGCTTGCCAGGATGCTTATAATAAGCATGGTAGCAAATCCTTTTACAGAGCTTGTCCCATACAGGAATAAAACGGCTGCTGCTAAAATGGTTGTGATATTTGCATCAAATATGGTCGAAAGTGAGTTTTTCTCACCGGCCTGGAAAGCTGATTTGATTGTCCTGCCCACTTTTATTTCTTCGCGGATTCTCTCATAGGTTATGATATTTGCATCAACAGCCATACCAACACCCAGAATGAGCGCAGCAATACCAGGAAGCGTCAATACGCCATTCATCCAGTCAAATACGAGTAAAATCAGATAAATATAGAAAGATAAAGTAACTGTCGCTATAATACCAGGGAAACGGTATACCGCAATCATGTAGATAAATATAATGGCAATTCCAATGATACCGGCAAGAATAGTCGTTTCCATTGCCTGCTCACCGAATTTCGCACCTACAGATGTCGAATAAACTTCATCGAGCTGTACAGGCAGGGAACCGGCATTCAATAAATCCGACAGTGTCTGTGCTTCTTCTATCGTAAAGTTCCCAACAATGGACACGGTATCCTGATTAAAAATCTGGCTTACCTGTGGAGCAGATAAGTATTTTGGATCTTCTTTTGCTGATTCTGCCTGGAATGAATCCTGGCCATCTTCAAAATCAAGCCAAATGACAAGCAGGTTATTTGGCGCTCCCATATTGACAATTTTTTGAGTTACATCTTTAAATTTGCTGGCACTCTTCAGCTTTAATGAAACACTTGGCTTTCCGTTTTCATCGAAGGTCTGCTTTGCTCCATTTTCAGCAAGGTCTGAACCATCCATCATCAATTGATCATTTACATCCCTAAATGATAAATTAGCTTCTGTGGACAGAATTTCCCTTGCCTTATTCTGATCTGTTACACCAGCAAGCTGAACACGGATCCTCTTATCTCCCTCAATCTGGATATTCGGCTCACTGACTCCAAGTACATTGATCCGCCTATCCAGTGCTTCGGCAGTACTGGCAAGGACTGCTTTATCAACCTTCTGGCCATCTTTTGGCGTTACCTGATAGAGGACCTCAAACCCGCCCTGCAAATCAAGTCCAAGCTTAATATTTTTTAAGATGTTATTTGTCGTTGCACCTGCTAAGCTTCCCAATAATACAACAATCAGGAAAAAGGCAACGATACGGCTGCGCTTTACCATTATGAATAAATCCTCCTTAGCTATCGCCCGGTATTTGAAATAACCACATCAGCATCTGATGCATTATTTGCCATACAGGCATGCGTCGGAAAGCTGCATAGCTGTTAAGCAGCCTCCCGTTATAAGACTTTCGTTTGAACCCTAGCCGGCTTTTACCATTCGTTCTTAAATTTCAATCTATGTATGAACAATGACATGAAAAAGACCGTTTACTCCGCTTTTCATTATGAAACAGATTGTAAAACCTGTCAATTTGTCTTATATCATGTTATTTTTCGCAAAAAAAATGGAAATATAATTACTTTAATAGTTCCCTTCTTTCTTTTTCATTATCGAAAGCAAAGTCTGCCTCTTTAAAAGCCTCGATGGTAGCATAGTGAATGTATTCACTCACTTTTACCTCCATTATTTCTTCCACAATTTCAAATAGCCTGACATTTTCTTTTGGCTTTTTCCACTTTTTCTTTGTCAGGAATCCCCAGAGCTCCTGCTCAGTCACTCTTTTATATCCCAGCAGCCGAAATTCATCCAGTTTGCTTTCCAATGCAGGTTTTACCGTAGTGCGAAAATAATCATATTCATGGCCGATTTTCACTTTCAGCCGCCTCCCCGCCATTATTCACATGGAAATTATGATAGCTTGTCATGCTTTGTCCTCTATCTTGCATATAGATAATTGTATATGATAATACCCATTTTGAGAAGGCAGGGAGTTGAATGTCCAAATTTCTGAAAGGTACCATGATCCTGCTTGCTGCAGGCCTGGTGACCAGGGTCCTGGGCTTTATAAACAGAATTGTCATTGCCCGATTTATTGGCGAAGAAGGCGTTGGCCTTTATATGATGGCTTTTCCCACCATGATTCTTGTCGTCACCATCACACAGCTTGGGCTGCCGGTTGCAATTTCTAAGAATGTGGCAGAGGCGGAGGCAAGGGGAGATACAGCAAAAATCAAGAAAATATTAGTTGTTTCTTTAGCGACGACTATCTCACTTTCAATTGTTTTCACTCCTGCTTTAATTTTGCTTGCTCCATTATTATCAGATACACTCTTTACTGATGACCGCACACAGCTGCCATTGATGGCAATCGCTCCTATCGTGCCGATCATTGCAGTTTCTTCTGTCATCCGGGGTTATTTCCAGGGCAGACAGAATATGAAGCCTGCTGCCTATTCCCAGATGATTGAACAGATAGTCCGAATCAGCCTGATCGCTTTGATGACAAAATCATTTCTGCCATACGGAATTGAGTATGCGGCAGCAGGAGCCATGCTGGCAGCTGTCATTGGAGAGCTTGCATCATTGCTTTATTTAATGACCACATTTAAGCTTAAGAAGAAATTCAGAGTCAGGAAACAATTTTTTCAATTTGTTTCTTCCGGAAAAAGTACATTTAACGAATTGATGACCGTTGCCCTTCCAACGACAGGCAGCAGAATGATCGGTTCAGTCGCCTGGTTTTTTGAACCGATTGTGGTAGCGCAGAGTCTTGCACTTGCAGGGGTGGCGGCAGCGGCGGCTACAAAGCAATATGGTGCTCTTACCGGCTTTGCCATGCCTCTTCTAATGCTTCCATCGTTTATTACTTATTCTTTGTCAACATCTCTTGTTCCGGCTATCAGCGAAGCAAATTCCCAAAATAATATGCGCCTGATCGAATACCGGCTTCAGCAGGCACTCCGGTTTGCATTTATTACTGGCGGCCTGGCAGTGGTGGTTCTTTATGTCCTTTCCGATCAATTGATGGAAGTAATGTACGGCTCCTCAAGCGGTTCTCATTTTATTAAATTGATGGCCCCTTTTTTTCTGTTTTATTATTATCAAGGACCTCTTCAGGCAACTTTACAGGCATTAAATATGGCCCGTGCCGCAATGATCAACAGCCTGATTGGCGCTGTCGTTAAAACGGCAGTCATCTTTCTTCTTGCCAGCCAGCCTGCATTTGGCATCAATGGTGTTGCGATGGGAATTCTCACCGGCACAGTCCTGGTGACAATGCTTCACTTTGCAACAGTACTGAAAGCTATTTCGTTTACTTTTTTCGTCAGGGACTATCTAAAGACGTTTATTGCCATGTTTTTGTCAGGAGGCATTGGCTTCTGGATGCTCAGAGATTTACTTTCGCCTGACTTGAATACAGCAATAAGGGTTATTGTGATTTCTTCCGCCATCACTGCTGCATATATAATTTTCTTATTATTTTTTAAGCTCATTAAAAAGAATGATTTAATTCGGATTCCATGGATTGGCAGGCTGTTATCAAGGTTTGCATTTAGATAAATTGCCTTTATCAGCAGGGTCAGCTCAACAACTGGCATATCTTGAGCTGACCATTATTTATTTCCTTTCGTCAAGCAGATCTACATAAAATTGGCCATTTTCATAGCTGCAGAATGATATATTGGATAACTCTTTATACCCCTCTTTTCTAAGCTCCTGACGCAGCCAAAAGTCACTTTTATTTATCGTTTCCAAATTAGTTTTCTGAATTGTGCCATCTATAATTAGAGGGATCGTAATCCCCCCCTCTTTGCTGTCCTTTTTTTCAAACACTGATAAAGTACCGGAAGATTCAAGGATGGCAAATTCAACATCAGAGATTTTGGCAATATCTTTTTCTCTTAACTGCAGGAGCAGGTCATCAAAGTTATACCGCTGTTTCCGCATGGCATTTTCATCAATTTTTCCTTTATTAATAATAATGGTCGGTTTGCCATCAACGACATCCCTGAACGTTTTGCTCTTCAGGGAAAATAGGGCCAGCACAATCTGCACAACCATCAAAAGGAGCATCGGCAGCACATTCTTTAAGATTTCTGAATCCGGAGTTTCAATCGCCACTACTGCAAGTTCAGCAATCATGATATAGACGACTAAATCCAGGATGCTTAATTCACCAATTTCTCTTTTGCCCATTAGTCTAAAAATGAGAAGAATGACTGCATAGAGAAATAATGTTCTTCCTACAATGATTAGATATTCTTCCACTTTTACAGCACTCCTTTTGATGCAATCCTTTATATCCTGCCGCATATTGGAACTTTTATGATTTTATCAGATTTTTTCTTTGAACATTTTCGATTCTATTTTTTCATTGTGTGAATATGCTTGTACTAAGGATTAAGCTGAATAGCCTCTGGGTAAAAGCTGTTCCTATTTACTGATTCAGAAGGGAGAGGATCAATATAGAAGAGTCAAAGAACTTCGGGAGCGCCGTACTTTATGGAATTATCGCCATTTTTGCCATTGCTGTAGCGGGCAGTCTCGTTTTTTCACTGCTGCTGCGGTTTACCTCGCTGCAGGAGTCTTCCCTGCAGTATATTATTACTGCTGTTTCGTTTGTTTCTCTTTTTGCGGGCGGGTTCATATCCGGAGGTAAAGGGAAGCAAAAAGGCTGGCTGCTTGGAGGCTTGACCGGCCTAATTTACTCAATTGTTATTTTTCTATTTCAATATTTGGGACATGACAGTTTATTTGATATGGAGCAAATGATATACCACACCTGTTTCACGCTGACAGCGATGATGGGCGGTATATTGGGAGTAAATCTCAACAACAGAAGAACAGCTTAAAAAAGAAGGTCCTGAAATTCAGGACCTTCTTTTTTTGATATTAAGATTTTGCTAATGCATCGCCAGTTGCCTGCGTTACTTCGCGGATCGCTGCACGATCGTATGTAAGACGGCTTCCGTCACCACATTTAATAACCACTTTGTCTTCGTCGATGGCATCAACGAATCCATGAAGGCCGCCGATTGTAACAACCTTATCTCCCTTTTTCAAATCACTCTGCATTTGCTGAACCGCCTTTTGGCGTTTCTGCTGCGGACGAATTAACAGGAAATAGAATAAAACAAACATCAGCAATAATGGTCCTAATGTTCCTAAAAGCTCCATAGTTTTCCCCCCTTTCAAAGATTGTCTGACTTTAAGGAAGAGCTGCTCCTTAAATGAACTCTCTTTTTTTATTAAAAGTTCTTCGCGTTAGGCTTATTGAATCCATACCTTTCGAAAAACTCTTCTCTAAAGTCACCCAAACGATCATCTCTGATCGCCTGTCTTACCTGTTCCATTAATTTTAGCAGAAAATATAGATTATGGTAAGTTGTAAGCCTGATTCCAAATGTTTCGTCACAGCGGATCAAATGCCTGATGTAAGCACGGCTGTAATTTCGGCATGTATAGCAATCGCAATTCTCATCAATAGGGCCAAAATCTCTTGCAAATTTTGCATTCTTAACAACCAGTCGGCCATTACTTGTCATCAATGTACCGTTTCTGGCAATCCTTGTAGGAAGAACACAGTCAAACATATCAATCCCTCTGATTGAACCATCAATCAGAGAATCCGGAGATCCTACTCCCATAAGGTATCTTGGCTTATCAGACGGCATAAGCGGTGTTGTGAATTCAAGCACACGGTTCATTACATCTTTAGGCTCGCCCACAGATAAACCGCCAACAGCATACCCTGGGAAATCAAGAGAAGTTAAGTCTCTCGCGCTTTGTTTGCGCAGCTCCTCATATTCTCCGCCCTGTATAATTCCGAAGAGTCCCTGATCATTCGGGCGTTTGTGTGCTTGTAAGCAGCGCTCAGCCCAGCGGGAAGTCCGCTCTACTGACTTCTTCATATAGTCGAAGGAGGCTGGATAAGGAGGGCATTCATCAAATGCCATCATAATATCTGAACCAAGCGAATTTTGAATATCCATTGCTTTTTCAGGTGATAAAAATAGCTTGTCGCCATTTAAGTGATTTCTGAAATGAACGCCTTCTTCTTCAATCTTACGGAATTCACTAAGGCTGAACACTTGAAACCCGCCGGAATCTGTCAAAATGGCCCGATCCCAATTCATAAACTTATGCAGCCCGCCTGCTTCTTCCACGATTTCATGACCCGGTCGAAGCCACAGGTGATAAGTATTGCTCAGAATTATGCCAGCTCCCATTTCCACTAATTCTTCCGGAGACATGGTTTTTACTGTAGCGAGTGTTCCCACGGGCATGAACACAGGGGTTTCAAAAGATCCATGCGGCGTATGGACCCGTCCCAGACGGGCACCAGTTTGCTTACATGTTTTAATTAATTCATAACGAATTGCAGTCAAGTTTCAGTTCTCCTTCCATTTAAAGCGCAGAGCGCCCGCTTATCGGCGCTCGGAGCTAGACAGTTATCGAAGTTCAGAGATAACCTATTTATTAAATAATGAGCATAGCATCTCCAAAGCTGAAGAATCGATAACGTTCCTCCACCGCCTGATTATAGGCATTCAGAACGTTCTCACGGCCTGCCAGTGCACTTACAAGCATAATCAAGGTCGATTTAGGCAGATGAAAATTCGTAATCATGCCATCAATCGCTTTAAATTCATAGCCTGGATAAATGAAAATATCTGTCCAGCCGCTTGCTTCCTCAAATCGGCCATTATGCATGGAAGCAATGGTTTCTAAAGTTCTCGTGGATGTAGTCCCCACACTGATAATTCTTCCTCCCTGCTCACGCACTTCATTCAATAGCCGTGCAGTTCCTTCTGTTACCTGGTAAAATTCAGCGTGCATTTCATGCTTATTCAAATCCTCCACACTCACCGGCCTGAAAGTTCCCAGACCAACGTGCAGAGTAATAAAAGCAATATGCACACCCATTTCCTTAATCTCTTCAAGGAGCTGTTCAGTAAAATGAAGGCCTGCTGTTGGAGCTGCAGCAGAACCGCGCTCCCGGGCAAATACAGTCTGATAACGGTCACGATCATCTAGCTGCTCCTTAATATAAGGAGGCAATGGCATTTCTCCCAATTGCTCCAGCACCTCATAGAATATCCCGTCATACTTAAACTCCAGTACCCTGCCGCCATGATCTGAAACTCCAGTGCAAACAGCAGTCAAATTGCCGTTTCCAAACGTTATCTCTGTCCCTTCTTTCACTCTCTTGGCTGGCTTGACCAGCGTTTCCCATACATCCCCTTCAAGCTGTTTGAGAAGAAGCACCTCTATTTTCGCACCAGTGCCTGTTTTTTCTCCAAACAGCCTGGCAGGAAGGACCTTTGTGTCGTTCAGCACAAGACAATCTCCAGCTTTGAGATTATTCTTAATATCTTTAAAAACACTATGCTGAATATTTCCGGTTTTTTTATCGAGGACCATTAGCCTGCTGCTTGTCCGATCAGCCAAAGGCGTTTGTGCAATTAATTCCTCAGGCAAATGAAAATCAAACCAATCTACTTTCATGATGTCACCCTCTGTTATTCATATAGACTACCGGAACCTGCCAATAAAATAAAAGATGGCAGAAAGGATAACACTGATCAAAATCGATGTAACGACTGGAAAATAAAATGTCGTATTGCCTTTCTTGATCACTATATCCCCCGGCAGCTTGCCAATATTAATAAACTGGCTTATAAATCCGATGGCAAAAATGATGGCACCAATGACCATCAGCCACTTTGATATGCCGCTCAATCAGCAGGCACCTCCATCTGAAAATGGCGGTACACCAGGTCCGTTACAATTCTTCCTCTTGGTGTCCGCTGAAGAAACCCAATCTGCAATAAATATGGTTCATAAACATCTTCAATCGTGTGCGCTTCTTCTCCAATGGTTGCTGCAATTGTTTCAAGGCCAACAGGTCCGCCGCGGAATTTTTCTATAATCCCTCTTAATAATTTATGGTCAATATGGTCAAGGCCTAAACGGTCAACCTGCAAAAGCTCCAAAGCTTCCCTGGCCAGCGTTTCATCAATCCGGCCATCTGCTTTGACCTGGGCAAAATCCCGGACTCTCCGGAGGAGCCTGTTTGCAATTCTAGGCGTGCCTCTTGACCTTCTGGCCACCTCAATAGCGGCTTGTATATCTATACCTGTATCAAGAACCTCAGCTGTGCGGACAACAATATCCGTCAGCTGCTCTTCTGAGTAGTATTCAAGTCTGCTGAGAACTCCAAAACGGTCCCTTAACGGAGCCGATAACGACCCTGCCCTTGTAGTCGCGCCAACCAGTGTAAAAGGTGGCAAATCCAGTCTGACTGATCTGGCACTTGGCCCTTTTCCGATTACAATATCCAGACAAAAGTCCTCCATTGCCGGATAAAGAACTTCTTCAATCGAACGCGGCAAGCGATGAATTTCATCAATAAACAGGACATCACCCGGTTCCAAAGCCGTCAGGATCGCCGCCAAATCACCAGGCCTTTCAATGGCGGGGCCTGCAGTGGTTCTGATATTTACGCCCATTTCATTGGCAATAATGGCAGCCAGTGTAGTTTTCCCCAATCCAGGCGGTCCATATAGAAGGACATGATCTAAGGTCTCCTCGCGTATTCTCGCAGCTTTGATAAAGATCTCGAGGTTCTCCTTTACTTTATCCTGTCCAATATACTGCTTTAGTGTCTGCGGGCGCAGACTCTGTTCGAATGAAAGATCCTGAAGACCGGCTTCACCGGATATTATCCGCTCTTCCATACATAATCACCTTCTTAATATCAGCTTAAATGAATCGGACTCTTCCAATAAATTATAGTTTTAAAAGCTTTTGCAGAGCCTTCTTTATGTATTGGTCCGTTGTAAGCTTTTCCTTCTTCAGTTCCGGCGTAATCTTTTTCAGTTCCTTATCTGAGTATCCCAGCACTTTTAATGCAAGCAAAGCTTCTTCCAGGTCCCCCGCAGGCCCGCTTTCATCCTGAAGTTTATCCGGTGAAAACAGATTAGGGAAAAAGTCAGGTACAATATCCGGCAGCTTCCCTTTAAGATCAAGAATCATTTGTCTCGCTGTTTTCTTTCCGACTCCAGGAAACTTAACGAGGAATGCTTCATCTTCATTTTCAATCGCCTGCACCACCTGTTCCGGTTCACCCGAAGCAAGAATTGCAAGAGCTCCCTTCGGCCCAATGCCGGTAACATTCAGCAGCTTGGTAAACAGAGTCTTCTCCTCCCGAGTCTGAAAGCCGTACAATGCCATAATATCTTCCCGTACATAATGATACGTGAATATCCTGACCTCCTGCCCGAACTCCGGGGTATAGCTAAATGGATTTGGCGTTAATATCTGATAGCCAATACCATTGTTTTCAATAACCACATATTCCGGTCCGATAAAATCCAGCTTGCCTCTTACAAATTCAAACAATGCCTTTCTCTCCTCTGATTTA
Source organism: Bacillus sp. NTK034 (assembly GCF_017303275.1). Taxonomy (GTDB): domain Bacteria; phylum Bacillota; class Bacilli; order Bacillales; family Cytobacillaceae; genus Cytobacillus. The sequence goes on from NZ_JAFKOJ010000002.1 coordinate 583,415, forward strand.
ACTGTACCTCATTGTACCATATTATATTTAGGCACGAAGAATAAAACGCTGAAGGAGGCGGGGACAGCTGCGGCTGAAGTCTGCACGATGCAGTACGCCCTAAATCAGCCAATCCCTTTAACTCATTCTATAAATTAACGTCCACTTTTATCAATTGCTTCCCGCCTTTTTCAATGCCAAGATAGCGCAGGGTTTCAGCGGAAGAGTGATGATTATAAATGGACATAATGATTGAAATGGCAATTCCTTTTCTATATGCATGATAGCCAAATGTTTTTCGAAGTGTATGTGTTCCAATTTTCCCGGGAATTCCAGCTTCCTTTGCAGCATTATTAATGATTCGATAGGCCTGCTGGCGGGTAATGGGCTGGTTATTCTTTTTGGATTTGAAAATATAATCACATTCGGAGAAATCATGCTGAGAAAAATATTTTTTCAGTTCTTTTTTCACGCTGTTATTTAAATAAAATGCATTATTTTCATTGCTGTTGAGATCGTTCAAATAAATAAACTCTCTTATCTCCTTCCCATCCCAAACATCACTAATTTTCAGAGATAGCAAATCACTTACCCTTATGCCTGTATTTATGCCTAATACAAAAAGCAAAAGATCCCGCTGTGACTGCTGTCTTAATATCTCTTTAATTTTATTTATGCTTTTGATGTCCTTGATAGGATCAACATATTCCACAAGATTCCCTCCTGCAACTAATGTTACATAAGTATAAGCTATCAAAAAATAAGTAACATTACAAATGATTATTTGGAGTTCATTAAAAATAGAAACATGCAAGAGAATTCGATTCCCTTGCATGCTTCACAGCTAATTCAATTCGCTTGCTTTTCACCGGCAGTATAGCTTTTAAATGTCTCCAGAACTTCCACATATCGATCTTTTGTTACAATGGGGATTCCTTTTTTTAATTCTTCACATTTTGTGCTTTCTAATTTCCCTAAATCGATTTGAAAGAAAGACTGAATGATATTTGTTTTTTGCGGCCTTCCATTGAAAATGGTTAATGTGCCGTCCTCAGTTACACCGAAGTACCCATTTGCTTTTAATAATGGCGATATATCATCCATTTTCATGCGGAACACCATATAATCTATATCCATATCAACAAGCTGCCATTGCTCATATTTAGACCAGAAATCTTCAAGGGTCCATATGGTTTCCTCTATCGTTTCCTGGCTCACTTCCCCATCCATATATTCTCTCTCCAAAATGACTTCCATCTTAAGCGGACCTTCAATGTGTTTTTCTGCTGCCTCAGCATATATAGAAGTATCCATAGATAAAAAGTTGAATGCATCTGTCTGGAAGAAGGGATAAAAGGAAGCAGCTACTATTAATAGCAAGCCCCATATGGTTCTCATGATCGATCACCTCGATTAAATAGTAACTTCTGCACCATCCGCCTGAGCCTGTAATCCCAGATCTTTATAAGTAGTGTCACCAATATTTTCATGTTTATCCTGAAATAATTTAATTATGTAAAAAGGGGCAAAGCCCAGCAGCTTTGCCCTCTTTGCTAATTCTTTATTTTTCCCTGCGGAACAAACTTTTTAAATCCCAATCAATTTGCTCCCGCGGTCCGCCATCCCGAAGATTGTTATCAATGTTTCTTAAACGGCTAAACGTTCCTTCGTCTGTTACCACCGTGGCAGATCTCCCGCGCAAATATGGCTGAACAGCTTCATGAATCGCTTTTTTCGTCTGTTCTTCCTTATCATAATCATCTAAATCTACAGCAATCAAAACATCGCTTCCATAAGTAACAGACCTGACATCTTCAACGTTTGGAACTGAAGCTGCAACGTCGCCAATTTTTTCAGCAAGCTCACCCTCATAAGCCTGATAATAAGAATTTTTGGCTTGTCGTGTATTGTCATCGAGATGCCCATGATAATTTGCATCGCTATGGCTAAAACGATTATCTCTCCGGATAAAGCTGCGATCCCTGTCAGCAAGAGGAACAGTAGGGTTTCCTGTATTTTCATTTCTGACTCTTCTTGCATTATTGTCCATTCGGTTGTAGCCGTTATTTTTTCCCTCTCCGCCCAGAGTATGATCCATCATTTCTGTCAGAGGCCCATCATTATCTGTACCATCTTCGACCCGGACATTTCCACCGCGGTTTCCGTGATTTTCATTTGAATAATACCCCATAGGCTGACCAATTTCATTCTTACGATCAACAGATGCATCTTCATTCGTTCCGCATCCTGCCAATCCCATCGTCATGATGGCAGCCATCGGCACTGCAATTAATTTCTTGTGCAAGCGAAAAACCCCCTCGCTAATATTACAAGCCCTGAGCATTTCTGCTCTTTCTTAGCTTGTGAGCGAAAGAAGGCTTTCATTCTGTCCATTTACGTCCAATTTTTTTGTGCATTATTTGTTTTTCTCATTGGCAGCATATTTAAGAGCTTTAATAAAACGCTGTCTCTCAGCAAACTGTCCTACAGTTAAATCCAAAACAGGACGAATCTTTACAGAATCAAGATATGTCCTATCCCTTATTACACGGTTCCATTCCCTGAATATATCAGTTGGAAATGCCAATGCATGAAGAAAAGCCTTTTCTTCAAGATTGGATTTGAACATTGGATATTTTCCCAAATCGTCAAATGACCATCTCATTAATGGGAGGATGCGATTTGCATACTGAAGGTAATCGGAATAAGGAGTGCCTATTGCTATCAGGTCAAAATCAAGTAAATATAAAGATTGATTTTTTGCTCTGAGAAAATTATGATGTGCTACATCACCGTGCAGAATAACCTTCCTACCGGATTGAAAAAACCAGGCTTCCTCTTCAATGCCTTTTAAGGACCAATCTGCCCAGGCTAATAATTCATTAATAATTTCTTTTTGGACAAAATATCTTATTACAGGGAGATTATTAAGGAATAGGGTCGCTCTTTCTCTCCACTTGTCTGCCTGCCGATATGCAGGCACAACTGTTTGGTAACGGCTTACAAGCTTCTCTGTAGTATCGTGGAAATTCTTCAGCAAATTCAGTCCTTCCAAACGGTCACTCTTCAAAAAATAGGTGAACACTTCTTCCGAAGGCGGAATGTACTCCATACACCCAAAATATGTCCGGTCAAAAAACAAAGGAGGTTCTTTCGCAACCTCATAAAAAATATATGTTTTTGCAAATCCTTCATTCATTAATGATGATGTAAATGCCTCCTGAAGCTTTAGCCGATGATAGGATGAGAATCCTTTCAATATAAAGGCCCGTTCCTGCGTCCTGAGTAAATAAACCTTCTTTCTGATCGGCTTTAACTCTTCAATTTTAAAGGGCAGCTGATCTTGCAAATAGGAGAAGAGACGATTTTGAACTAAATCGTCTCCTCCATGATTAACCGTCGTATTCACTGCTTTCGTCAAAGCTTCTTGGCATTCCAAATGCCTCTCCGCCCATTGGGCCAAAACCTGGACCGAATCCTGGTCCTGGGCCATAGCCGAATCCCGGACCATATGCCTGCCCTGGACCGTGTCCTGGTCCCGGACCGTAGCCTCCCGGAGCAAATTGCGGTCCTCCACATCCGCAATCATTGGAAGCACCCATTACTGAACCAGGCATTAATGGCTTTTGAGACATCCCTGGAGATTCCTCCATTCCCTGCACCTGCGGCATCTGATGCGGCATTTGCATTCCCATGTCTTCTGCACCCATCACTCCGGATGGCATTTGATGCGGCATCTGCGGCATCATTGCTCCCTGTACCTGTGGCATCTGATGCGGCATCTGAGGCATCATTGCTCCCTGTACCTGTGGCATCTGATGCGGCATCTGAGGCATCATTGCTCCCTGTACCTGTGGCATCTGATGCGGCATCTGCGGCATCATTGCCCCTTGCACTTGATGCGGCATCTGCTGTCCCATATCTTCGGCCCCCATCACACCTGACGGCATTTGAGCCATTGGCATGAAAGGCGAAGATTCATCATAATCCGGACTTTCAACTCCAGCCATCATACCCATATGAGGCATTTGATGCTCCGGCATCATGGCTCCCTGTACCTGCGGCATCTGGTGCGGCATTTGCGGCATCATCGCCCCCTGAACCTGGTGTGGCATCTGATGCGGCATCTGCGGCATCATCGCTCCCTGTACCTGGTGTGGCATCTGGTGCGGCATCTGCGGCATCATCGCTCCCTGTACTTGAGGATAAGGCATTTGCGGGTAACATGGGTTAAAAGGAAACATTGGCTGATATTGACCTCCTTGATGTGTATATAAAGATGATTCGCTTTCCGGCGATTCAGGGCTTTCTTGATTCGAAGCCGGCTTAACCTGCGGAAGGATATTGACTGGTTTAGGCGGGAGCTGGGGCTGTGGCTTAGATTCTGATATAGGCAGTGGTTTTTGCTGTGGTTTTGTTTCTGCAGGCTTCACTGGTTTTTCCTTCGCTTTTACCTCTTTTGCCGGAAGCGGCTTTTGCTGCTGCGGTTTAACCTCTTTTGCTGGAAGTGGCTTTTGCTGCGGAGCCGACTGCTGAATATTCATCATATAATAATTATTTATATCAATTTCAGGCATAATAGGCTTTGGCATTTTTGGCGTATAAGGTTTTTTGGGAACTTCTTTTGGTGCAGGTTTTGGCATTTCTTTCGGGATTTCAACTTTTGGCGCCGTTACTTTTGGCATTTCCTTTTTCGGTGCTTCTTTTACCGGCTTCCCCTTAGGTGCTTCAGCTGATGGCATGGTAATAGGTTTCTCTTTGGCAAAAGGTTGTTCTGCTTTTGGCATTTCCTTTTTGGCACCCAAATTTATTTTTGCTTCCGGTTTTCCTCCAATAGGAGCCTCTTTTTTTATTGAGCCCCCGCTTGCAGGAACTTTTATTTTCATACCGGGCATAATCATATCAGGGTTGCTGAGCTGTGTATTCATCTTTTTCAGCTCTTCAAAATTCACGCCGTACTTTTTGGCAATCTTCCAAAGAGTATCCCCTTTCTGTACGATATGGATTTTCACTCTGAATTCCCTCCTATGCGTAAGGTGATACTTCCATCAGTGATGGCTAGTAGAACCAATCGGGCATTTACGGGCATTTCATCCATTTATTTGAAAGGTGCAGATTAGTGCCCGTTAATCGCGATGAGTCCATATAGTGTATGAAGAAATGGGCAAATTGCTAACAATCTACACAAAAAGATATGCATTTTTCCCAGGAATTATGAATCAGCGTTTCTTCTAATCCTAGTAACAGCAAAGGTCAGCAAGGCAATAAAAAAATCCTCCCGGCGGGGAGAATTTTTTTATTAGCCTAAGTTCACTCTGACTGTTTCTGAATACTGCGCGTAATTTCCGCTGATTTAGAGACCGGCAAACCTTATGCAGACGCTCATGGACGTTCGAGCATCCTATTTAATGCCAATTTAGCAAATGCTGCTGTTTGTTCTTCAACCTGAATTAAATTTTGGCTTTCGCCCTGCTCGATTGCTTCAAGACACCAAACAAGGTGCGGTAAATCGATCCGGTTCATGGTCAGGCAAGGACACATATGAGGGTTAAGTGAGATGATTTTTTTATCTGAATGCTGGTTGATAATCCTTTTAACCAAATTCATCTCTGTACCAATCGCCCATTCAGACCCAGGTTCTGAATGGGCGATTGCATCTATAATATAATTGGTTGACCCGGCCATATCGGATAGTTCCACGACTTCCCTTCTGCATTCCGGATGGACAATGACCTTCATTTCCGGATATTGTTCGCGAACTTCTTTGATGTTTTCAACAGTAAAGTTTTCATGAACAGAACAATGACCTTTCCAAAGAATTACTTTAATTTCCTCAAGCGGCCCTTCATATTCAAGCTGATCCGTAATGGGATTCCATACAGCCATTTCCTCAAGCCTAATTCCCAGGTTATAAGCCGTATTTCTACCAAGATGCTGGTCAGGCAGAAATACAATTCTCGTCTTCTGCTCAAACGCCCAGCTCACCATTTTTTCAGCATTCGAAGAAGTAACTGTTGCTCCTCCATGACGGCCTACAAAAGCCTTGATGGCCGCAGTAGAGTTTACGTATGTTAAAGGAAGCATTGTATCGCCAAACATGGTATGCAGCTTCGTCCAGGCTCTTTCTGTTTGGCTGATATCAGCCATATCGGCCATGGAGCAGCCTGCGCGCATATCAGGCAATAGCACCTTTTGATCAGATCCTGTTAAAATATCTGCCGTTTCAGCCATAAAGTGAACTCCGCAAAACACAATATATTCAGCCTCTGAATTTTCCTGTGAAAGCTGGGCAAGCTTTAGTGAATCACCAGTAGCATCCGCAAACTGGATGACCTCATCCTTCTGATAATGATGACCCGGTATGAACAGCTTATTTCCCAGCTTATCTTTTATTTCTCTTGCTCGATCCTCCAGTTCCTTTATAGCCATCATTCGATATTTTTCCGGAAGAATATTTGTTTGTTTTTCTGCTGTCTGAAAAATATTCATTTCCTCCATACCCCTTTGCCAATTTATTCAATAGTAACCTTCACACTTATATCAAGTGATTTCACAGAATGTGTAAGAAAACCCAGTGAAATAAAGTCCACTCCTGTATCGCTGTATGCTGACAGGTTATCCAGCGTGATTCCGCCGGAAGCTTCAGTCAGGATCCCCTTTGGCACGCTCCTGATCCACTCTTTAATTTCTTCAGGGCTCCTATTGTCAAACATGATTACATCTGCACCTGCCTTAACTGCTTCAAGGACCTGATCTTTTGTTTCCGTTTCGACTTCAACTTTTACCATATGCCCAATTTTTGACCGCACTTCTTCCACAGCTTCCGAAATTGAGCCTGCAAAAGAAATATGGTTATCTTTAATCATGACTGCATCATAGAGGCCATATCGATGATTAAATCCCCCTCCGCATCTGACTGCATATTTTTCAAGCATTCTAAGGCCAGGAGTAGTTTTTCTTGTATCGCAGATTTTCGTATGTGAACTATTTAAGACCCGGACAGCCTCATTAGTTTTTGTGGCAATACCGCTCATTCTCTGGAGCAGATTTAAGATCACTCTTTCACCGTTTAATAAATCGGATACAGGACCAGTAGCTGCAGCAAGGACTTGACCTTTCTCAATCCACTCTCCATCCTTTACTTTTATATTGACTTCAGCCGCTGGGTTCAGCACCTTATATCCTGACCTGATTATTTCTTCTCCGCAAAAAATGCCATTGTCTTTTGCCAGGAAAACGACCTTTCCTGTCTGATTCTCACCAAAAATAAGTCCGCTTGTCAGGTCGCGGTCACCGATATCCTCGAGAAAAAACTGTTCAAGTTGCAATCGCAGCTTTAATTTGTTCATGTTTACCATCCTTTTCAGATTTTCGGGATTGAATAATTCTTTTTCCAAGCCATTCATGACTTTCGAAAGGATAATCCTGCCGGAAATGACCACCCCGGCTCTCTGTCCTCCTTAATGCAGAATCTGTTATCAGATAGGCTGTGATAAGCATGAAAGCCCGTGTTACTTCTTCTATTGAAAGGTCATCTAATTCTGCTTTAATCCATTCTTTAATTTTGCAGCCTTTAAGCCAGGCAAGCTGATCTAAAAGCCCTTCTTTTGTTTTGATAATCCCTGCATTTTTCATCATTCTCATTTTAATTTCTTCAATTGAAGGCAAACTTTCTTTGGTTAGACAACTAATTGCCTCGGAAAATATCAGTTCTTTTGCAGGTCTGCTTGACGGCTGTTCATTAAGCCACTCTGCAAGCCTTTTGCCCACATATAAACCTTCCAGAAGAGAATTGCTTGCAAGCCGGTTAGCGCCATGTACTCCTGTGCATGCAGATTCACCAATCGCATACAGGCCTGGAATACTGGTGCGGCCAAATAAATCAGTTTTAATTCCTCCCATTAGAAAGTGGCTTCCGGGCGAGACTGGAATTTTCCCAGTGCTTAAATCTACTCCGTTTTGTTCACAGATTTTTGTTATCGTCGGAAACCTGGATTTAAAGTTTTCAATTGAGGAGATATCCAGGAATACAGCTTTTCCTCCCTCTAGAGAATGAAAAATTGCCTGTGATACAACATGTCTTGGCGCTAAATCTCCCTGTGGATGAAGTCCTGCCATTAATGGTTTCCCGTCTTCCGTAATGAGCCTGCCTCCCTCTCCCCTGACAGCTTCAGAGATTAGCCCCAATGCTTTTCTGTCTTTATAGAGAAGGGTGGGATGAAATTGGATGAACTCCATATCCGCAATCTCCGCACCTGCTCTGTACGCTAAAGCAATGCCATCTCCTGTCACGGTATCGGCATTGGATGTATATTCATATAGCTGGCCGCATCCCCCTGTTGCAAGCACAACATGAGACGAAAAGAATCCATGAATTACACCATTGGAATCTTTTCCTTTTACCCCTATACAACTGCCGTCCATGTCATTTATCAGCAGTTCAAACACGAGAACATTTTCCATGATTCGAACGTTTTGGTTTTTCTTTGAGAGCATAAAATCAATGACTGTTTTTCCAGTACTGTCCCCGCCTCCATGAACAATTCTGTTTTCTGAATGAGCTCCTTCCCTGCCTAACGCAATTGCTCCTTCAGAATTCATATCAAACCGGCATCCCTCTTGATTAAGCTCTTTTATCAGAGAGGGTGCTTCACTGGTCAGGGACAGCACTGCATCACAATCATTATGAAACCTTCCTGCTTCGAGTGTATCCATGTAGTGCTTTGATGGGTGATCATTTACTCCCATGGCAGCCGCAATGCCGCCCTGTGCCATATATGAGTTTCCATTTTTTATGGTTGACTTTGTGAGAATAATCACATTCAAGTCCTGTCGCAGCTTCTTTGCCAACTGCAAAGCGGCTACCCCGCTTCCTATAATCAAAACGTCGGCATTCATTATTTTTTACCTCCTGTTTTTACAGGTGTCTTGACACCTATATTTACACAGATTTAGAATTATGACAAGAGGTTTTCATAGTTTAAGAGGAACTTCTGTGCTTTTCGAAGGTTTTATTTAAAAAGAGAGAGCAGGTGAGAACATGAAATATTTCGATTATGCAGCATCATGTCCGCTCGATCCGGAAGCGGCAGATGCCTATATAAAAGCCTCAGCTGAATACTTTGGCAACTCCCGCAGCCTTCATGATACCGGGAGCGCAGCAGAGGGTCTACTTGAAAATTGCCGGAGAGAATTGGCAGTAATTTTAGGAGTTGAGAGTGAAGGAATCTACTTTACCAGCGGAGGTACAGAAAGCAATTTACTCGCAATATTTGCCTTGCTGTCTGGCTCTGAAACATCGGGAAAACATATTATAGCGGGAATGGCTGAACACTCTTCTATTCATAGTGTTTTAGAGAAATTACGCCTTGAAAAAGGCTATGAAATTACTGAAATCCCTTTTGGAGCGGATGGGCGTATTGACCTAAAAAAATTAAGTTCGGCCATCAGGGATGATACCGTCTTAATTACCATACAGCATGGAAATCCCGAAATCGGCACATTGCAGCCTGTCCTTGAGATCAGTCAGCTTTGCAGGCAAAGACAAATATTGCTGCATAGTGATTGTGTCCATACTTTCGGCAAATCAGACTTAAAAGAAATTACCCGCTTTGTTGATAGCCTGTCCTTTTCTGCCCATAAATTTTACGGGCCAAAAGGGGTTGGAGGGGTTTACCTTAAACCCGGCAGGCGGTGGAGCTCCTTCTTACCAGGCGTATCCCATGAAAAAGGTTTCAGGCCAGGCACCGTGAACCTCCCGGGAATTGCAGGAATGACAGTGGCTGCTCAGAAAGCTTATGTAAATTTAAACAGACATAACAGCCATTTCAAAACAATGCGTGAAGCACTGCTGAAGGAGCTTGAGTCTTTACAGGAGAAATTTGTGTTATACGATTTTGCAGAATCTCACCAGCTTCCATCTACATTGGGGCTTCGGCTAAAAGGGGTAGAAGGGCAATATATCATGCTTGAATGCAACAGACACGGCTATGCCGTATCTACAGGAAGCGCATGCAGTACTGGCATGAAAACTGTTTCTAAAACGATGGAGGCCCTGGGGGTTCCAGAAAAAAAAGGCAAGGAATTTATCCGGATTTCCTTCGGGTGGAATACTGCTGTTGAGGATGCAAAGTCACTGGGGGAAAAGCTGGCAGAAATGGCCCGGGAACTCGTACCGCTCTAATCTTTTATCATCTGCCGTTTCTTATGTTAGAATGAGACATTATCGGATTATAAGGGTGAGGAAAAATGAAGGAACAAAAAAAGGTGCTCGGAGAGGAGCGGAGGAACTTTCTGCTTCAGCTTCTTAAAGAAAGCGGACAGCCCATTACAGGGGGCGACCTTGCAGCAAAAACAAATGTAAGCAGACAGGTGATTGTTGGGGATATCACCCTTCTAAAGGCAAGAAAAGAGCCAATCATTGCCACGAGCCAAGGTTATATGTATCTTCATCAGGCTTCTCCTGCAACAGCAGCCGAGCGGGTCATTGCCTGCCATCATGACCCTGCGAGGACTGAAGAAGAATTGAATCTGCTTGTCGATCATGGGGTTACAGTAAAAGATGTAAGAATTGAACATCCTGTTTATGGTGACTTAACTGCTTCGGTTATGGTATCAACCCGTCAGGAAGTCAAGCAATTCATGGATAAAATTAAAGCCACAAAAGCTTCCTTCTTATCAGAACTGACAGATGGCATTCATCTTCATACTCTTTCTGCAGCCTCAGAACGGAAGCTCGATGAAGCTGAGAAATTATTAAAGGAAGCTGGATTTCTTATTGACCAGGAATAGAGTTATTCTTTTTTATTTTCAAATAAGATAAGGATCCGGATATATTTTCACCGGATCCTTTTCTTTTTTTTAATCCTGAAGAACTTTGGTATTTTTATTGCGAAGCTGAAAATATGGATAGCTCCCCAAAACTTTAACGCTGCATCCCAATGCTTCCAATTCGGCAACTGCACCGGGGATAAGGACATCATCCTGCTTCATATCAACGTCAATGATAAAGAAATAATTTCCCAACCCTGTTTTCATCGGCCTTGATTCAATCTTAGTCAAATTGAGCTTCCTCCAGGCAAATGCCGAAAGTACTTGATGAAGTGCCCCTGACCGGTCAGCCGGCAGCGTCACCATAACTGTCGTCTTGTGCCCGGCAAACTCTTTGCGGTCTTCATTGATTGACAGCTCTTTATTGGATAAAACTATGAATTTGGTATGGTTAAAATCAAAATCATGGATATCCTCTTTTACGATCGCCAGTCCATACACTTCTGCCGCTAATTCATTAGCTATGGCGCCCGCCCGCAAGTCCGGATTTTCTCTTACATATTGAGCAGCTGCTGCAGTTGAAGTAGTGCTTTCACAAGGGATTCCTTTCAGCTCTTTATGCAGAAATTTATGGCATTGTGCAATAGCATGGGAATGGCTATAGACTGCATCAGTTTTATTCCATTCCTTAACATGATCTGGGTGGACCATAAAATGCTGGCGAATTGGAGCTGTCAGTTCCCCGATAATAGGAAAATCAACTTCGTGGATTAAATAGTCCAATGTAATATTCACTGAGCCTTCCAATGCGTTTTCAAGAGGAACTACCGCCAGCTCTATTTCATTCTCATTTAATGCATCAAAACAAGCAGGTATCGTTGGGTAGGCAACGGCTGTCTCATTCGGGAATAAACTCCTCGCAGCAATATCTGTAAAGGTGGCTTTCGGGCCCAAAAATCCTATCTTCACGGTAATTACCTCCTTTTTCGTCAGACTTATCTTAAATCACTGAAAATTATCTTTATACTTTACTACTTTAACATATGTATGTAATTTACAAAATAAAAAACTAAAAAAGGGCAGGGTACAAAGCGCATTTTCTCACGCACCCGTTCCCAGCACCTCTACTTTTTCTACAAATTCCAATTTTCGAAGCCTTGCCAAGAGCTCCTCAATCTCGATGCCCATTTCAGTTACATTCAGGGAAAGCGTGACATTTGCCCTTCCCTGAAGTGGAATGGTCTGGTGTATGGTTAGGACATTGCACCCCGATGAAGCTACAACGCCCAATAAATGTGATAAAGTCCCTGACCTGTCTTCCAAATGAAAGAATAAAGTGATCAGCCGCTCTTTAACAACAGTATGGAAAGGGAACACAGTGTCTCTATATTTATAAAAGGCACTTCTGCTCAAATCTACTTTTTGGACAGCATCCCAAACCGATTCGGCTTTTCCCCTTTCGATCATTTCCTTCGCATCCAATGTTTTCTTCATCGCTTCAGGCAAAACATCTTCGCGAACCAAATAAAATTTCTTATCGAATCTATCTTTTCTCATTTCTCCACCCCGTCAATCGAGAAGGTTAGTCAATAAACTCGAATTCATAATCAAGCAGCTTAACGGTATCACCGTCTTTTGCTCCTTTTTCACGAAGAGCATCATCCACACCCATTCCGCGCAGCTGTCTGGCAAACCTGCGTACAGATTCATCTCTTGAGAAATCAGTCATCTTAAAGAGCTTCTCAATAGCATCGCCTGATACGACGAACACTCCTGCAGGATCTCTAGTAATGACAAATTCGGTCTGTTCAGCCTCATGCTTGTAAAGAACGCGGTGCACACCAGTGTCTTCTTCTTCTTCATGTGACAGTGGAAATTCAGGTGTTTCTTCAAGCTTATCTGCAACGGCAAATAATAGGTCCCTTAACCCTTTTCTTGTTAAAGCTGATATTGGGAAAATCGGATAATCTTCTTCAATCTGTTCTTTAAATTTCTTAAGATTTTCCTCTGTATCAGGCATGTCCATTTTATTGGCCACAATGACTTGAGGCCTTTCAGTGAGTCGAAGGTTATACTCTTTTAATTCTTTATTGATGGTTAGATAGTCTTCAAAAGGATCCCTGCCTTCAACAGCAGCCATATCGATAACATGAACAATAACTCTTGTTCTCTCAATATGCCGTAAAAATTGATGTCCCAGGCCAACTCCCGAATGGGCACCCTCAATTAATCCAGGCAAGTCTGCCATGACAAAGCTGCGGCCGTCTTCAGTCTCAACCATTCCCAGATTGGGAACAATCGTCGTAAAATGGTATTCCGCAATCTTCGGTCTTGCTGATGATACAACCGACAGGAGCGTGGATTTACCGACGCTTGGGAAACCGACTAAACCAACATCAGCTAAAAGCTTGAGCTCCAGCACAACATCTCTTTCCTGGCCCGGTTCGCCATGTTCGGACAATTCTGGAGCAGGATTAGCCGGTGTGGCAAAGCGGGTATTCCCTCTGCCTCCGCGTCCTCCGCGGGCTATAACAGCTCTTTGCCCGTGCTCCGTCAAATCTGCGATTACTTCCCCTGACTCGGCATCTGATACAACTGTTCCCGGCGGCACCTTTACAATCATGTCTTTCGCATTTCTTCCATGCTGATTCTTAGACATGCCATGCTCACCGCGGGGAGCTTTAAAATGGCGCTGATAACGGAAATCCATTAACGTGCGCAATCCCTCATTCACTTCAAAAACAACATTGGCACCCTTACCGCCATCTCCGCCGGCAGGGCCTCCGTTCGGCACATATTTTTCACGGCGGAAAGCAACCATTCCGTTGCCCCCGTCTCCGCCTTTAACATAAACTTTGACTTGATCGACAAACATATATTATTCCTCCCGTCTGCAGTATGTCCCATTTGTCTGGCATTCAGCCAAATTACCGGCACTGACTGGATCCACTCTTACACTTAAGAAATGCTCCAGCCTGCAGAGTTTCACACTTAGTATTGCTTTCTTCAGCGGAAATCACTCTCTGCCATTCGCAATGAATGGCACAAATAACTCCAGTGCAAGCTCCTCTTCAGCTAATTCCTGAACAGAAGCGATTATGTCATCGTTCTTCTTTTTGAAGAACTGATCTAATTTATCGATATCTGTTAGTATTCCGCTAAAATCAAAAAAGAAACGAGCCCCTTCTTTTTCATGCCTGATGGATACAGATAAATGATTATCATGGTAAGGCTTTACTGATGAATCCAAAATGGCAAAAAAAGAGCCTGTCCACTCAGAAAGGACAAAATCATCCAATCTGCCGGGAATGGTATCATCGAGCACCTCATATTCAAGCTGAAAGTAGTGGTTCTCCCAATTATAAGTCAATAAAAGCGAAGCAAACGCAGGAAGGTTTAAATTAGAAAGTCTTGCTTCCTGCTGTGCTTCCACCACGATTTCATCTATGATTTCCTTAGCCCTGTCTACCTTGTTAAGGGAAAGGTTGCCTTTAATTAATTGTATTTTGTTCAGCCAGTCATGCCGGGCATGACGCAGCACTTCAATCATATTCCAGTCTTTATCCATATTTGCACTCCTGTATGGTTATTAGGCTGTCAGAAGACTGTGCTTGCTGTAAGTATATCAAAAAACATAAGTCCAGTAAGCAAATTTATGTTAAATAAGAAAATATTGCTTATGCGAAGAAGAGCTGCCTGTCTTCTGCAGCTATAAATTCATTAGATAAAATGTGAAGTGCACTGGCGGATTTTTTTGCCAAAAAAAGAAAACCCTAACCTTGTGGGCTAGGGTTTTCTCGAAAAGGCTTACGCCTCTTGAGCTGCAGGATATACGCTCACTTGCTTGCGGTCACGTCCAAGACGCTCGAACTTAACAACACCGTCAACTTTCGCGAATAGTGTGTCATCGCCGCCTTTACCCACGTTTACACCTGGGTAGATCTTAGTACCGCGCTGACGGTATAGGATTGAGCCGCCAGTTACGAATTGTCCGTCCGCACGCTTAGCGCCAAGACGCTTAGAGATTGAGTCACGGCCGTTCTTTGTAGAACCTACTCCCTTTTTAGAAGCGAACAACTGAAGATCTAATTTTAATAGCATTTATTCCACCTCCTGCTTTTTGAAGGTAATCTTTATATACTTTCCGTAGTCTTCTTCAATCGTCTGCAATGAAACAACCATGCCTTCAAGAAGAAGCTGCACTTTCTCATTCATATCATCCTGAAGATCAGGAAGGACACAGCGGAGAAAGCCATCACCGTGGCTGATTTCTGGTGTCACGCCGGTTAAGGCATGGACAGCATTAATGGCACCGATGGAAACGGCAGATACGCCTGCACAGACGATATCCTTGCCTCTGTTTGCGAAGAATGCATGACCGCTTATTTCAAACGAATGAATATTTCCGGAATCTTTACGAATAATCGTAACTTCAATCATCTGAATCGCCTGATTAAGCGTTGATTTTTTCAATCACAACTTTAGTATAAGGCTGACGATGACCTTGCTTTTTACGATAGTTTTTCTTTGCTTTGTACTTGAATACAGTGATTTTCTTTTGACGGCCTTGTTTTTCAACTTTAGCTGTAACAGTAGCACCTTCAACTACAGGGCTTCCTACTTTTACGCTGTCTCCGCCAACGAAAAGAACCTTTTCAAAAGTAACTGTTTCGCCTGCTTCAGCGTTAAGCTTTTCGATGTAGATAGCTTGACCTTCTTCTACACGTAATTGCTTACCGCCAGTTTCGATAATCGCGTACATGAACTGCACCTCCTCTTAGACTAAGACTCGCCATCCCAGGCGCCGACACGAAAAGCGGGCTTATGTACCTGTTCTGTGCGGTTGTAGCACGGGTGCGCTACAAACATAACATGAAAATCCTATCATATAATGATTAATCATGTCAATAAGAATTATATGATTCTCTTTGTTTGCACCTAAAATAACTTTTTTGCGTGCCTATACAATTATAATGCTAATGGTTTTATTAGGGAAGTGGGAAATACTGCACTAAAAAAGCAGGCGGGGGCAGTTAACCCAGCCTGCTTTGAACTAACCTAGCTCATTAGCACTGCCAAACTTTCTGATTTCATAAAATGGCTTGCAATTTTCCTTATAGGAAAACATGATCTTTAAGCCAATGCTGCCTTCAATTCGATTTTTATGGGTATTATTTTTCCCTGAGAAGACCGCTGCTGTGTCTTGAGTAGTTTCGATCAGGACAGCTTCATAGTCATTGCCGCGATGTTCCCACAGTTCTCTTTCGAGCTTGAAGGCAATGGTTTCAGCACTCAGCACTCTTCCGGTGCCTTCGCATACTTGACACCTTTCGGCAAGTGATTCTGAAATGGCCGGTTTTGTTTTTTTTCGGGTCATCTGGAGGATTCCAAGCGGGGTGAATCCAACGAGATTAGTGCGTCTTTCATCTTTTTTCAGCGCATTTTCCATGGTGGAGAGGATATGCCTCCGGTCCGATGCTTCTTTCATGTCGATAAAATCGATTAGGATCATGCCGCCAATATCGCGGAGCCTGATCTGTCTTGCAGCTTCTTCGGCCGCCCGCTCGTTCGTTTTTAACACAGTATCCCTTCGGTCCTGATTACCGGTGAACTTTCCGGTATTTACATCGATGACTGTTAAAGCTTCTGTTTCATCAAAAATAAGATAAGCTCCATTTTCAAGCCATACAATTCGTTTCAGCGCTTTATCAATTTCAGCTTCAACATTAAAAACGGAGAAGATATTTTCCTTGCCGGCGTGCAGCCGAATTGGGAGGCTGGTGTGTTTTTGGAGCACACTCTTCAATGTTAAATCGTCCACTGCGATTTCTCCGTCAGCCATTTTCTTCGCTTCTTCTTTAATTTCCTCAATAAAAGAATCCGCTTCGTACACTTTTCCCGGTTTTTTCTTTGCTTCTGCTGCCCTTAAAAGGTCCCTGTACTCCAGCCTTAGCCTTTCAAGCTCATCTATGAGGTCAATTTCTTTCTTGTTATCACAGGATGTTCTGAAAATCAGCCCTTCATTCTCTTCTTTAGCACGATAGCCAAATTGGCGCCAATTTTCCCTTGCTTCACTATCCTCAATTTTCTTGGATACAGCAACATAACGGCCATTTGGCATATATATCAGCGAATCTCCTGAAAACTCAATAAGACCTGACAATCTCGGTCCTTTGGTTCCGGCAGCGTCCTTTTCAACTTGAACAAGTATTCTTTCTCCCTGATGGACAAAAGAAGAGATGCTCCGTTTTTCCTTTACTTGCAGTTCTTCAGCAGAACAAACATAGGATGCCAGTTTGTCCCGATGAAGGAATCCGCTTTGATCTTCCCCTATCTCTACAAAAGCTGCATTCAATCCAGGCATTACTTTTGCAACGGTGCCCAAGTAAATATCCCCCACTGATGAACGCTGCTTCGGCTGATCGATAAATAGCTTCTCGACCCTCTTATCTTTTAAAAGCGCAAATCTGCGCTCTCTTGATGCATAATTGACAACTAACATATCCAAAACGATTTCCTCACTTTAAAACATTATTTATTCAGGTTATTAAAAACTTGCTCTTCAGTAAACATAAAGCAAATCGCCAATTTTAGCGGTCAGCACTTTTTCAGCAAAGCACGCATGCAGTAATTCATTTTCATCTAAAGCACCCTTCTCTTTCCCGTCCTTTTCAACTATGATTGGGTGTTTGCACCCTCGCTGAAATCTTTCCAGAACGTCAATAACCAATTCTTCTTCTCTGACAACGATTGGTTTTAATGTCCGGAAGTCGCTGTGTTTCCCGTAGTATCTCTCAAGGAGAAAACGGATAAATATGAATCGGCTCTGCTTCCATTCATGATATAGCGAAAACACCAAAAAAGCGAGGACTACCCATATATTCAGGTTTACTGGGGAAGTCAGCAAAGTTACTATTATGAAACTGGTTAGACCCGCAGCCGAAATGAAAAGTGTTTTTCTGTGCGCTTCCGGAAATGCCTGATTAAGAGAAAGCCATAAAAAAACTAGCTTTCCTCCATCCAACGGCCATACAGGGAGCAGATTAAAGATCAGTATCATTAAATTGAACTGAATAAACAGTTGTAATATATCAGCAGACACCCAAGAGAGCTCATAAAATAACAGCGCCGCCCCCATCATCCAAATATGCTGAAGCGGCCCTGCTATAATGACTACGATCTCCTCTTTCAGCGGCCGGTTTCCGTGTTCATCCATTTCCGCTACGCCTCCAAATGGCAAGAGGGCAATCTTTTTTATTCTCCAGGAATAAAGGGATGCTGCAGCGGCATGGCCCATTTCATGAACGAAGATAATCAGGAGCAGCATGCATAATTCCATAAAATGAGCAGTCGCGACAGATAGTCCGATTATGGCCCATAACAAAGGATGAATATGAATATGTTTTATTAATCCTGTTATTTTATTCAAATGGGATCACCTGGATCGGATCTATAAAATCATCATCTTTTTTAATCGCGAAATAAAAAGATCCTTTTTCTCCATCACCAGCGTCACCTGCCGTGCCTAAACCGGTTCCTTTTTCAACATATTGATATAAATTCACATTAATTTCAGCCAAATTGCCATACCAGGACTCACTTTTATCACCATGCTGAATAATCACCGTATTTCCGAAACCATCTTTCTTTCCAGCAAACCGCACGAGCCCTTCACTCATTGCTTCAATGGATGCTTCCTTACCTGTTTCGATTGTTATTCTCTGGCCATTATCATTAAAGTCTTCCAGGATTTTTGCAGATGCAGGCAATGCATACTCACTGTTTTCATCAACGTTCTTCTCATCTTTTTGGCCATCTGAAAATGGCAGCAGAGCCAGCGGTTTTCCGAATTGTTCTTCATACCAGCCGGAAACCGCGGCGAATTGAAAATCTTTCTCCATGGCTGCCTTTACAAAATCTCTTGCAGGATCAAATGTCGCAGCCTGATTTTTAAAAAGAATAGCAGCGAATAAAAAAACACAGGCAGAAGCAAGCAATTTGAAAAGAAATAGTTCCTTGCGAAATAAGGGGTGATTTCCCTCATCGAGTTTGCTCTCGTATGAAGGCAGCTTATTAAACCCATACCGCTCTTCATCTTCTGTCCAAAGAACAGTTGAGTCTCTCTTTTTTGAGAATCTTTCATTCTCCTTTTTTCTCCGCTCAATTCTCTTGCGTATTTCATCCGCTCTTGAATTCATAATATCCCCACCATTTCTATATAGCTCTATTTGTACAAGTTTATGAGTTGTCCAAATAGAGTATGACTTGAAGTGGGTGTCTGAGATAAAAAAATAAACCGGGGAAGGCTCCCCGGCTTTAGTTCTACAAATTTCAATTATTTAACACCAAAAAACTTTTTTAGCTTTGAAAAGACACCTTTATTCTCCTCTTCAAGGGGCTGAAGCGGTACAGCTTCACCAAGTATGCGGCGGGCGATATTACGGTAAGCAACAGAAGCTTTGCTGTTAGGATTTAAAGCAATAGGCTCACCATGATTGGATGCCTTGATCACTTCATCATCATCAGCCACAATTCCAATTAAATCAATCGACAAATGTGCGGTTATTTCATCGACATCGAGCATGTCGCCATTTTTCATCATATGGCTTCTAATTCTATTTATTATCAGTTTTGGAGCCTCTACATTTTCCTCTTTTTCAAGCAAGCCGATAATCCGGTCAGCATCACGTACGGCTGAAACTTCAGGAGTGGTAACAACAATTGCTTTATCTGCACCGGCAACAGCATTTTTGTACCCCTGCTCAATTCCGGCAGGGCAATCTATGACAATATAGTCATAATCCTGCTTTAATTCATCAACCAGTTTTTTCATCTGTTCTGGTGTAACAGCCGTCTTGTCACTTGTTTGAGCAGCGGGAAGCAAATACAGCAAATCCTCAAACCGCTTATCTTTAACCACAGCCTGATGAATTTTGCACCGGCCTTCAACTACATCGACCAGATCATAAATAATGCGATTTTCCAGTCCCATCACCACATCAAGATTTCGAAGGCCAATGTCTGTATCCACCAGGCACACTCTTTTCCCCTGAAGGGCCAAAGCAGTACCTACATTTGCGGATGTAGTCGTTTTTCCGACCCCGCCTTTTCCGGACGTAATGACAATCGCTTCTCCCATCCTAGCTTCCCCCTTGCAATCTAGTTATATTCGGTCTCAGATGCATTAATACTTGTAATCTATCTACGGTTATTTGATCGTTTTCATCTATGTAAGCACATTCCATTTCTCTTTTTTCGTCATCCTGATCCTTGTCAGGTGCCCGGTTAATACAATGGCTGATCCTTAATTGGGATGGTTTCATAAGCGAAGCAACTATAACGGCTTCCTTATTCCCATGGCATCCGGCATGGGCTATGCCTTTTAGCGCCCCCATTATAAAGATGTTTCCTCCTGCCATGACAGTGCCCCCGGGATTTACATCTCCGATAAGAAGCAGGTCTCCCGCCACTTCGAGAACCTGCCCGGAACGAATCACCTTTGCAACAGAAACAATTTCGTTTTCTTCCTTCTGTTTTTCAGCTTCTTCTTTGGTAATGACATTGGAGCTTATAGACTCAACAATCAGGTTTTTCTTTTGCCTGATTAACTCCTTCAACTCTTCCTGCTGTACTTCTGTGAGATAACGGTTCCCTACTTGTACCCTCACTGAAAGAAGCCGGTCTTCAACCGATCTGGAGTTTTCTGAAAGCTTTCTATCAAGTTCTTTCTTCAGCTCTCCATATGAACAGGAATCATCGAGATGCAATGTCAGACCATCTTTCGTCCCTTTTATTGTAACGTTTTGGTTTTTTTTCATTTCAAGATGTTCACCTCAATGATAAGAAACACATAAGTGCTGCTGGCACTCTATTTTAAAGCAGTCCATGAACTGCTATTTTTTCAAATAGCCGCAAGGCCATTCTTTTTAAACAAATTATGTCAATTATCCCTATCCAATTTGCCCATAAAGGTAGGATTCGACAGAAACCTTCTAAATTCCTTTTTTACTAAAAATTATTCATTTAAAAGAAACCGGATTAATCCGGTTTCTTTTAAATGAATTGTGAAATTATATCACTTCAAACGATTAGTCGTTTAAGCTATCTGCAAATTTTTCAGAAAGTCTTTTAAAAGGATAAACAGCTAAAACAATGAAAATGGCATTTAATATCAACGTTGGCACGAGACGGGAAGAAAGAAAGGCTGCAAAGACCATATCAGTATGGTGAATTAATAAGTTCATCTGGTAGACACCGGCCTCAAGGAGGGTGATGCCTAAGAGCACAATGATGGAAGCCATAGCCATATTCGTCTGAAGAATTTTCATTAGTTTGGTTGTAATAAAAGCTATGACTGGAAATAGAAACAGGTAAATGCCGATAATTTCCACATACACAATGTCAAAAAGCAAGCCGAATAATAAGCCGTAAAGAATTCCGTGTTTTTTTGAGCCAAAAATGGTCAAAAAAAGCAATCCGGCCATCAGGAAACGGGGAACTGCTATTTTTCCGCTGCCTAACAAATCATGCGGAGTTAATTGAACAAATATGCTTTCACCGATAAATAAGGCCAGGAGTATGAGTGGAAGAAGGAATCTTCTCACAGTTCCTCCTCCTTCTCATCAACCATTTCCATTAGTTCAGGCTGCAAAGCACCTCTTTTAACGACCATTACATGTCCAATATCGTAGAAATCTGCCCCCGGCTTAACATAGGCGGTCTGGGTAAGTCCAAATTCATCAGGAACAACATCAACAACCTTACCAATCGGCAGGCTCTCAGGAAAAACGCCGCCTAGACCTGATGTAATAACGTTTTGATCCTTTTTAACCTTTGCATCATAAGGAATTCGCTTAAGCAAAAGAAGACCTTTTTCCTTATCATAGCCTTCAATCAGACCGAAAAAGTTATTTTCGCCTGCCTGAATTTTTGCAGAGATGCGATTTGTCGGGTCCATCGAACTAAGAAGCTGAACTGTTGAAGTAAAGGTATTGCTGCTTTTCACTTTGCCGATCAGGCCTTTAGACGTAATGACAGCCATGTTCGGTTCAATGCCAGCATTTTTCCCTTTATTAATGATTAGCAATTCATGCCATCTGTCGGGATTTCTTCCTATAACAGTTGCCTGCTTTGGCTCAAATTCACTTAAAGAGTCTTTCTTATCCAGAATCTCACGAAGTTCTGTATTATCTTTTTTCAGCCGCTGAACTTCAGACTCAAGGCGTGCAAGTTCATCCAGTCTTGTCTTCAAATCTTTATTTTCTTTGTATGTATTTTGCAAGTCTTCGACATTTTCAAAGAATCCTGCCACATAATTCACAGGGCTGGAAACAGCATTTTGTATAAACCCGGTAGTATCTTTTAAAAATTGTTCAGGCCAGGTCAAATTTTCTCTATCTTTTAAAGAAAATCCAATCAATGCCACGAGAATAATAATGCTGACAAGCAAAATAATCAGGCGTTTGTTCAAAAAGAACTGTGGCATCCGTTACACCTCGATTAGTAGTATTTCAGAAAAAATTGCGCCATTCAGGCACTGCTCAACAAAATATAACATATATCTGCGAAATTATCATTTAACTTAGAAAAGCGGAAGCGCCTTGCCCACCCCCGACACCTCGAGGGGGTAGGCGCTTCCGCTATACAGTTCTCGTAGTTGAAAATTATATGCTTTCTTATTTTATAAGCCAAATTTGAGCCCATGCACTTTTTATGAAGTGAATGGGCTTTATCATTTTCTTATTCAGGCTTATATTTATCTGGATTCTTTAGCTTTCGTTTTGAATAAATCGATATGGTCAAGAGCTTTTCCCGTACCGATGGCGACACAGTCCAATGGGTTTTCAGCAATAAGGACAGGCATTTTCGTTTCTTCGCTGATTACCTTGTCCAGGTTGCGGAGAAGCGCTCCCCCGCCAGTAAGGACAATACCTCTATCCATAATATCTGCCGCCAGTTCAGGAGGAGTTTTTTCAAGAGTATTTTTTACTGCATCCACAATTGCATAAACTGTGTCATTCAACGCTTTTGAAATTTCTTCAGCAGTAATTTCAATAGTTTTTGGCAGGCCTGTCAGCAGATCGCGTCCGCGAATTTCCATGTTTTCGACGCCTTCCGGATCTCCAGCAGAACCCACTTCCACCTTAATTGTCTCTGCTGTACGGTCACCAATCATTAAGTTGTAATTTTTGCGGATATAATTAATGATCGCATCATCCATTTCATCACCGGCAATGCGGATGGATTGGCTAGTAACAATTCCGCCCAGGGAAATGATGGCTACTTCAGTAGTACCTCCCCCGATATCGACCACCATGCTTCCTGTCGGTTCCCACACAGGAAGATTAGCCCCGATTGCAGCGGCAAACGGCTCTTCGATGGTATAAGCATCGCGTGCCCCTGCCTGGCGGGTTGCATCGACAACTGCACGTTCTTCAACAGCTGTAATACCGGATGGCACACAAACCATTACATATGGCTTGCCTGAAAAGAAGCCCTTATTTTTATTGGCTTGTTTAATATAATATTTCATCATGACTGCGGTTGTTTCATAATCCGCAATTACGCCATCCTTCATTGGACGGAGCGCAACAATATTACCTGGTGTACGGCCGATCATATTTTTCGCGTCATTGCCGACAGCTACAATATTTTTCGTATCAGTCTGCAGTGCTACTACTGACGGCTCTCTGACAACGATTCCTTTTCCTTTCACATAAACAAGTGTATTAGCTGTTCCTAAATCTATTCCAAGGTCTCTAGTACCGATTCCAAACATAAATGGTATCTCCCTTTCTGATACAAATTGCTCATTTTCCTAAGTAAGGTATTTTAATGGAATTTTCTTTAATTTTTCTAGTACAATGAGCCTCCAAAAAGCAAGGCATCTCAAAAATCATAACCAATATTATAGCGCAACGTCAAATAAAAACATAGTGTTATAAATACCCTTTTTCCTTTAAACTGACAAATTTATTTTCACCGATGATCAGATGGTCCAGCACATCGATGCCGATTATTTTTCCGGACTCTGCAAGTCTCCTGGTTACTTCAATATCTTCCCGGCTTGGAGTCGGATCACCGCTCGGATGATTATGAATGCAGATAATGGACGCAGCCGATCTGCGAAATGCCTCTTTAAAGACCTCCCTTGGATGAACAATGGAAGCATTCAGGCTTCCAATAAAGATGGTCTGCTTATGAAGCACCTGATTTTTTGTATTTAAATAAAGGCATACAAAATGTTCCTGAGACAGGAATCGCATATCATGCATAACATAATTTGCTCCATCCTCAGGAGAACGGATAATATATCTGTCTTCATATGTGAGATTTGAAATCCTCCGGCCGATTTCAACTGCTGCCAGCAGCTGAATTGCCTTTGCCGATCCTATGCCTTTAATGGACGTTATTTCATCCAGGGATGCATCCTTTAATAGCCGGAGTCCTTCAAAATGGGTAAGAAGCCTGTTCGCTAATTGCAGAACAGATTCATCTTTCGTGCCTGTCCTGAGTAGTATCGCTATCAGTTCGTGATTGGATAAGCTCTGCGGACCATTTTGGACAAAGCGCTCACGAGGGCGTTCATCTTGAGGGAAATCTTTAATCAATAGAGTTTCCGTTTGCATATTTTCCTCCCTAAACTCTGGGGTCAGGGAGCTGAAGATGAAAAAAGTATATTAAGGAAGCGGATACCCTGCTTTCCTTAATTCACGAACCGTTCTGGAGACAGGAAGGCCAACAACAGAGAAATAATCTCCGGTTATGCTTTTTACAAGCATGCTGCCAATGCCTTGTATCCCATATGCCCCTGCCTTGTCGAATGGTTCACCGGTGCCAATATAAGAGTTAATTTCTTCATCCGTTAACTCCCAGAACACCACATCGGTTTTTTCATAAAATGTAATTACATTTTCAGGCGTCATAATGGATACACCTGTGTAAACAGAATGGGTGCTTCCAGACAGACTTTTGAGCATAGTGAAGGCTTCCTTGCCGCTGCCTGGCTTTCCTAAAACATTGCCGTCTTTAACTACAACTGTATCTGAGCCAATTACATATGAATCAGGATGCTTTTTAAATACAGCCTGTGCCTTTCTATGGGCAAGCTCCTTCACGATCTCTCCTGGTGACAGCACGGGATCAAAACTTTCATCGACATCACTGCTGGAGACTTCAAAATGCAAATGAAGATTTTCAAGAAGTTCTTTTCGCCGCGGGGAAGAAGAGGCTAAAATGAGGTTTTGCATGTAATCACCTTACCTTTATGTATCGTATTGGGAGATACAGGTTAATCGTATCAAAAAATTGCCAGACAAACAATTTTAAAGAGGTCATTTATTGATATTTTTATCATATATTATCGAATAATGACAAAAAGAAAGAGTCTGTCTAAATTTCCCGAACAGACTCCATTTAATATGTGATATTTCCCAGAAAATATTCGAAACGAATATTATTATGGCAAAATATGCCGGGTCCTTACTGCCCGTCTGACTGCAGCAAAGTCTGATAAGCTGCAAGAAACGCCAGCAGATGCTCCTGAATTTTTCCGGCTGATGCAGAATCACCCGCCTGCTGGTATGCGTCTATTTGCTTTGAAGCACCCAACAGTTCTTCTCTTATAGAAATCAGGCTTTTATTTTTAATTTGATCGGCCGGCAGATCATTCACTGCCTTGCTATGATTTTTTATTTTCTCAGCCGCCTCAGGGGTTATGGAGCTGCCGAGAGAGGCACTGGCTGCACCTTCTGAAAGGGATTGATAAAAGGCAGGAGCATTTTCTGCAAGTTTTTTCTCTTCGGTATTCAGCCCTTTAATCGCTTTACCTTCAAAGGCGACTTCTTTTGCAAATACATCAATCCCTTTGCTTTTTAGATCCGCACCTATTTCCTTCGCCTGATCAAGGCTACCGGAAACCCCTAAAAAAAGAAAAGTCTGCTCTCCCATTTTTATTGTTTGGCTATAGACTCCTTTTTGTGAGTTAGCTTCCTGGATTTGCTGTGCTGCTTCACTGTTTGAGAAAACGCCGCCTTGAACTACGTATGCAGTTAGGGCCTCTAAAGCTGCCGCTGCAGCGGGTGTCTTCTGATTTGATGCTGCCGGAGTTTCATTAATTGGAGGCGCCACAGTTTCTGCTGCCTGATCTGTAAATACCAGCTTCAGCATGATGAATCCAAAGCTTGTCCCAAGCAGTACAGCAAAAAACACAGCCAAAAATATGGATGTTAAGAATCCTTGCTTATTTCTCCCCTGGAATTTCTTAGCCAGAGTGCTCAGCCCATTTTTTGCTGGTGATTTAGGAGGAGCTGCTTTTTTATATTCCTTTATATCCGCATCTTCCGTTTCCTCAGGCAGAATCCAGTCGAAGCTGTCATCCGCCTCTTTGCCGGCCGCTGTTTGTATGGATGCGAAAAATTCAGTTTGCTCCTGCTTCTTCTTTCTATCCAGCTGTCTCGGATCCCATGCTTTCTCCTGCACTTCTTCCTTTTTCTCCTGAAACGGACGGTCCTTGCCATTTATTTTAATCGTGATCGTTTTTTCGCTTTTAGGCTTGTCCACATCTCATCCTCCTTCCGTACCGTTTCCTGAATTGTTTTCATCCTAACATAAGGAAAAAAAAAAATAACAAGACTTTTGTCGTCTTGTTACGGAAGGATTTCGTCAAATTTTTCATTAGGATTTCCGGTTAATTTTCTGTAATTAAATCAGGATCTAATTTATATATGGGGATTCCTTCATTGCCATCAGAATAGCATAAACTCCGCTTTTCGCCTTTAAAACAAACAGCAGTTATGGATTTTCCTTTGACGACAGCAAAAGTATACTCTGAAGGCTGAAGAAGTTTTTTTGTATCCGGGTCCCTAATAGGTTCAATGAAGTCAGCTTCTGCCAGTCTTTTGTATGTCACTTTTTCCGGCAGCGCACTTCCGCTGATCATTTCATTTTTTATATAAAGCTCTGCTGATTCCTTTAATGCAAAGGCATTACCCACAAAAGCCTGATCCTTTACTCTTTGAATGACATTATTAACAGCGATGATGGCTATTAAAGAAATGATGCCTAATATAATTAGGACAGCAAGCACTTCAATTAATGTAAATCCTTTTTGTTTTAGTCTAGCAGCAAACATCATTTACTAGACCTCTCTTCATTTTTTTGATTAAGGTGTTTTCTCATCATCCTCAGCTTCCAGTTCAGAGAAACTGCTTAATGGATTTCTTTTATTGGAAATTCCCGGGGCATCCAAAGGAGGAATCTCCTTTCGCAATTCTTCCAGTTCAGGGTAGTAATAGGCAGCTATCGCCAGTTCGAATTCAACCATCTGGTCTTCCTGCATTACACTTACAACTTCATCGAATCCTGTATACTTCAGGCTTTCCACTTTAATGATTCTTTTCAAATCTAATAGATTCTTTATGAAACTTTCCATTTCAAAATATGTATCTGCTTGTCCATTTAAGACAATAGAAACCTTTTTAATCCCATTTGGCAGCTTCTCTTCAGATAATGGATCTGCTTCTGCAATTTCATTGGAATCATCCGTTTCAGGCTCCGCCTCTGAAACTTCTTGTTGAGACTGATTCCTTTCTTCTTCAGACAGGTCGATTTCTTCATCACTTTCCGTCCCATTCATCTTCAATTCTATGATATTGGTATCTGATATAATTTCAGATTTTTCGATATCCAAAAAAAGCTGATCAAGCAGCCTCTTAACCGGCACCTGTTTTTGAAGTTCAACTGTGCTCAATACGGTTTGATCATTCAGCTGCTGAAGATTATTTTCTAATATGGTTAATTGCTGAGCGGCCATTTGCAGCTCGGTTTGCTTTCTGTCCATTTTTTCGTTCAAAGGGCTAATAAAGAGATAATAACTGCCAAAAGCCATTGCCGCGAATAGAACAACGGCAAGCAAGAAAACCCCAAGCTGTTTTTTGGAAATTTCCCGGTTCACGGAGAATCATCTCCTTCCTCTTGCTGAGCGGCGGAATCCTTCTCCTCTATATCTTTGATTACTTTCTGTTCGGCTGCTTCATTAAGCAATGATGTGTTAATTTTTAATTCATATTCTGCATAATACCTCGGCTGTATGTTTGCCTGTTTTCGAAGTTCAGCTGCTTCATCTTTTAAGATGTCTGCTGTTTTAGCTTCGGTTATAATCGCTTCATCAACCCAGGACAATTCCGTCAAACTATGCAAATAATAGGCCGCCTCACTTTTTGCATCAAATTGAACGATTTGTTTGATTCTGTTTTCTTCATCCAGCTCAAATTCTATTACAAATCCTCGTTCAGGAAGAAGCCTGGTTATTTGTTCCATAAGGAAGACTAAATCGAATGGCTGCCTGTCTGCCCATTCAATTGCAACTTTCAGCTCCTCTGCCGCATTGGAAGATTGATATTCTTGAAGCTTTGCCTGCTGAGCTTCAAGAATTTCATTTGTCTGGATTATTCTTTTCTCAATTCCCAAAAGCTCATTGTTTTTCTCTTTAACCGTTAAAAAAACAAGCAAGAAAGCTGCAGTAAGCAGGACTACAATAAAAGCTATCATAATATAGACGTTTTTAGGCCCTTTTTCCTTTTGAGGAAGCAGGTTAATGTCAACTCGCATGTGCTACCCCTCTTTTAAACCCAGTCCAATATTTACATGGAAAGATGATTGTTTTGACAGCTCATTTTGTCCGGTGATAAGGCAGTCTTCGAAAGAAGCAACTGGCACTTCCATTCTGTTTTTTATGTCCTTATGAATGTTTTCAAGCCATGGATGGTCACCGCTTACAATGATCCTGTCAATTTGGCGCTGTCCCTGATTTAATGAATACCTGTAAAAATTCATTACTTTTTCTATATCATTGTAAATATCCAATAGGGGATTTAGCACTTCTTCTTCTTTGCCAATGTATTCTATCTTCTTTTCTCCACTGGGCATTTTTACAGTCCCCCACTTGCTGAGATCGATCTCAATCGCAATATTTCTCATGAATACCGGTATGTCCGATTCGAAGATGCTGCACACTGCAGAATTAAGGTCAAACTGAATGAGCATGATATCTTCTCCTGTTTTATCCTCAAAATGGCTGCAATAAAGCCGATACAGTGCCAGAGAAGACACATCTGCAGCTGCGGGCCGGAGTTTTGCATCCTCGAAAAGCCCGGTATATTCCATTACAATTTCCTCAGGCGCAGCGAATAGCAGTATTTCAGTTGAATTCTGCTGATTAATACCGAGAACATGATAATCAAATACAGGCTCTTCAAAAGGCAGGTGTATGCTTGTGCCGAGTTCCATATATAAATAGCCTTTAATTTCATCCAGCTGGACATCTCCTGGCAATGTCAGCTTTCTCAAAACAATAAAAGGATCAGGTACAGTAAAAAATACCTGCCTGTTTTTTATTTTCCACTCATTGACGCATTCTTCAAGAATGAGAGCAAGTGTATCATAATCCAGGATCTTCCCATCCTTAATAATTCCCGGCGGCAGAAAACGTTCATTCCATTTTGCCATTTCCAAATCGCGCTGACTTTTTAATTCTGCATAACGAATAACGTGGTCTTTGATAATGATATTTACAGGCTTCTTTTTTCCGGGAAGAAATCGCATTGCCATGATGAAAAACTCCTTGTAAATAGAATTGCCTAGGGAGAGATAAGAGCCGGAATAATCCAGCTCCTACCCAAAAATTCGTATCCTTATAGAAATGAATGAAAATACCATTCAATTAATTCATTTCCATAGAAATAAGCTATTAAAGTCCCAATTCCTATGAATGGACCAAATGGGATGGGCTTGCCTTTTTGCGCAAGTCCCAGAACCATGCCAAGTCCTCCAAGGACAGCTCCGAACAAAGTTGCGAGAAAAAACGAAAGCAAAACAAGCTTTACACCTAATGCAATGCCGATGACAGCATACAGCTTTATATCCCCTCCACCCATGCCGCCTTTACTGATAACAGCTATAAGCATCAGAAGGAAAAAACCAAGTCCTGAACCTGCTAAACTGTTCCACCATGGAGAGAGCGGAATGAAAATGCGTTCTGCCATAATAATTACAGCAAAAAACAATAAAACCTTATCCGGGATGATCATATATTTGATATCAGATACAAACACAATGATCACAAGGGAAATCAGCGTCCAGGCGGCAAACAATTCAGCAGTCCAGCCCATAATCAGCGGTGCCGTCGCAAACAAAATACCTGTGGAAAACTCAACAGCCGGATATAAGGCTGAAACCGGCGCTTTGCAGCGCCGGCACTTTCCGCCTAGAAATATATACGATAATACTGGAATAAGCTCCAGAGGTGATAGAGTATGCTTACATTTTGGGCAATGGGACCGCGGTGCTGCGATAGACTGATTTTGCGGGATCCTTAGTCCTGCAACGTTGTAGAAGGAGCCAAGGATTGAACCCAATACAAAAAGAATACTTATTCCCATAAGCTACTCTTTTGTAGTGTTATTTCCGTCTAACGCTGCTTGTTCAGTTGCAAAGTATTTTGTTTTGCCATCCTTTTTTACTTCAATATCAGTATACTGGTACTTTTTATTAGTACCAACTTTTATGGTAATAGTATAATTATCTGGAATATTATCTAAATATTGATCTAATTCACCATCATTATCATCTAAAGTTATACTTGTAGATATATTATTTGTTGCTGAATACAATTTTGCTGCATTTAATACTTGAACTGCATCCGCTTTTAAAGCATCATCACGAGTTTTATCGATTAACCCACCGATACTAGGAACAGCAATCGCCGCAATAATTCCCAAAATAACAATAACCGCAAGCAATTCAATCAGTGTCAATCCTTTTTGATTCTTAAGTCTATTCCTTAAATTTTTCAGCATTTTTTCTCTCCCTCTCAAATATTCTAGTTTATTTTACCTATTATGGTACTATTATACTAAACTCAAATTCTAATAACAGTCGAATTTTTTACTATTTTGTAAATATTTAGCCAATGTGCTGGAATATTTCAAACATCGGTACCATAATGGATATGACTATAGTCCCGACTATACTGGCCAGAAAGACGATCATGAGGGGTTCAATGAGTGATTTAAGCCTGTCTGTGGCGCTTTCTACTTCTTTTTCATAAAAGTCAGCTACCTTCCCAAGCATGGCATCAAGCGATCCTGACTCTTCCCCAATGGCTATCATTTGAGAGACTAGCGGAGGGAACACCCAGTGTTTTTTCATCGGTTCCGTCAGAGACTTCCCCTGCTCGAGTGAATCTCTTGATTTTGCAATTACCTTTGCCATCACTTCATTTTCTACAATGCTTTCTACAATGCTTAAGGCCTGCAGAATCGGCACAGAGCTGGAAAACAAGGAGCTTAAGGTTCTTGTCATTCTTGCTATGGCTGCTTTCTGAAGAATCTTTCCGAAGATAGGCATTCTCAGCAGGAAATAATCAAGATAATATTTACTGGCTTTGTTATTGCGAACTAATACAACACCCATAAAAACGGCCAAAAATAAGCTGATGATCAGCCACCAGTATTGCTGCATAAATTCACTGGAGCCCATAACAAATTGTGTAATGGCAGGGAGTTCTCCTCCGAAATCCTTAAACATCTCCACGAAAATAGGAACAACAGAAACAAGCAGAAAGATGACTACTGCAATAGCTATAATGCCGACAGTTATCGGATAGGCAAGTGCTGAAATGATTTTCTGCTTTGTGTAGTGCTGCTTTTCAAAATGAACTGCCAGCCTTTCCAGCGTTTCATCCATATTCCCGCCTGCTTCGCCTGCTTTGATCATATTGACAAACATTCCACTGAAGATTTTTCTATGTCTGGAGGCAGCATCTGAAAGCGGAAGTCCATCACGCAAGTCCTGTTCGACAGCTTTCAATGCTTTTTTCAGCGCTTTGCTTTCTGTTTGCTTCGCAAGTATTGCGGTTGACTCTACTACTGTCACTCCGGCTTTCAGCAAAGTTGCAAACTGACGCAGATAGATAACAAAATCCTGAAGCTTAACAGGATTGCCAATTGTTATTTCTTTTGTTAAAAAAGTCTCAGGAACTTCCTGTATATCAAGAACTCTTATTCCGTTTTCCTTCAGCTGAAGCATAGCTTCCCTTTTAGAAACTGCTGTCATGATCCCTGACTTCTTGCCTTTTCGGTCACGCCCGCTGTATTTATAGCGGGACATGATCCGTCACCTGTTCCTGTATGTATGGCAATGCTGATTCTTTGGCGATTTTTCCGGTCTCCAGGAGAGAATTAATGCTTGTCTCAAGTGTATGCATTCCCTGGGCGCGTGATGTTTGCATCACATTAATAATCTGATAAATCTTTTCATTTCGTATCAGGTTTGCTACAGCTGAATTATTGATAAGAATTTCTGTAGCTGCATAACGGCCCTTCCTGTCAGCTTTCAGAAAAAGTCGCTGCGATATAATTGATACTAGTACAGTGGCAAGCTGGATTCTGATTTGTGCCTGCTGTGAAGGCGGAAATACATCAATAATCCGGTTAATTGTAGCCGGAGCACTGGAAGTATGCAGTGTTCCAAGAACTAAATGGCCAGTTTCGGCTGCTGTTATGGCTGTTTGAATAGTTTCCAGGTCCCGCATTTCCCCTACTAGAATGACATCCGGGTCCTGCCGTAAAGCAGCTCTCAATCCATTAGCAAAATGCTTTGTATCAAATCCCACTTCACGCTGATCAATAATGCACTTTCCATGCTTATGCAGATATTCAATCGGGTCCTCGAGCGTGATAATATGTTTTCTCATCGTCTCGTTCATATAATTAATCATTGATGCCAATGTCGTTGATTTCCCGCTTCCCGTCGGCCCTGTTACCAGGACTAGCCCCTGGGGTTTTTCTGCCACTTTTTTTAATACAGGGGGAAGCCCAAGTTCTTCTAAAGCAGGAATTCGTGTAGGGACAACACGGATGGCCAGTGATATGCATGACCGCTGAAAATAAGCATTGACCCTGAAACGGGACAGTCCCGGGATTCCATATGAGAAATCAAGCTCGCCGATATCCTCGAATTTTTTCCATATGTCTGCAGGAATAATTGCCTTAGCCATGCCCTCGGTGTCTTCAGGACGCAAACTTTCTTTCCCATATTTTTTTAAACCCCCATTAATTCTTATGACGGGGGGGACCCCAACAGTCAAATGGAGATCCGAGGCCTTCAGCTCATACGCCGCTCTCAACAGATGTTCTATTTTAGTTTTCATACTGGTACTCCTAATCAGATATAGCTACCCGTAATACTTCTTCAGTGGTTGTAATGCCCTGTTTTACTTTTAGCAGGCCATCGTCAATAAGAAAAACTGTTTTATTTCTTATTGCATAATCCCGAAGTTTTGAAAATGATTCACCATTCATAATGATTTTACGCATCTCATCGTTTATGGGCAGCACTTCGTGAATGGCAATTCTCCCCTTATATCCAGTCATATTACAGGAAGAACAGCCTTTCCCCCGCACAACCTTCTCAAGCCTTATGCCTCTCTTTGCAAAGATTTCGATTTCCCGCATAGCCGGCTGCTGTTCTTCGGCACAATCCCGGCAGACTTTCCTTACCAGCCGCTGTGCAACAATTCCGCTCAAAGACGATGCGACGAGAAATGGTTCGACTCCCATATCCAGCAGACGTGTAATGGAACCTAATGAATCATTTGTATGCAATGTACTAAGCACAAGATGTCCCGTTAATGATGCTCTAATTGAAACTTCTGCAGTTTCTCTATCCCTGATTTCACCTACCATAATGATATTTGGATCCTGACGCAGAATAGCTCGTAAACCTTTCGCAAAAGTCATTCCGACATTTGAGTTAACTTGAATCTGATTAATTCCTTCAAGCTGATACTCAACCGGATCTTCAACGGTTATAATGTTTACTTCTTCACAGTTCAGGCGATTTAAAGCCGCATATAGAGTAGAGGATTTCCCTGAGCCGGTAGGACCGGTTATCAAAACAATGCCTGTAGGCTTTTCAATCATTTCGGTAAATCTCTGCAGATTTAATTTATTGAAGCCAAGCTTTTGGATGTCATTCAAAGCACTTCCTAAGTCCAGCAATCTCAAAACAATTTTCTCACCATACACAGTGGGAAGTGTAGAAACCCTCAAGTCTACCGGATGAAAATCAATATTAAGCTTTATTCTTCCATCCTGGGGAATTCTATGTTCAGTAATATCCAGGTTGGACATGATTTTAATTCGGGCTGAAAGCACACTTTGCATATGCTTAGGGAGAACACGCTCAGTTCTTAAAACTCCATCTATCCGGTATCTGATCAGCACCTTTGTTTCCTGGGGATCTAGGTGTATATCACTTGCCTTTAAAGCAGCTGCACTGGCAATGATCTGATTGACAAGCCGGACGACCGGGGAATCTTCATCTACCATCTGCTTATCTTCTGCTGCATCAGGATTCCCAGCTGTCCCCAGCAGTTCCTCAAAACCTTCATTCATATCGTAATATTTATTGATTGCCCGGAGAATATCATCCTTTGTTGCAATGGCCGCTTCAATTTGAAACCCCGTTGATAGCCGCAAATCATCAATAGTGTAGAAATCCATAGGATCGGCCATGGCCACAAATAGCTTCTCTCCGTCTTTCTTTAATGGGATGAGGAGATTGCGCTTTGCCACGTCTTTTGGTACGATGCTGAACAGCTTAGTATCAAAGGGATAGCGATACAAGCTGACATGTGGAATCCCAAGCTGAAATTCAAGAACCTCAATCAGCTGCTGTTCTGTAATATATCCTTTTTGAAGCAAAACATCACCGAGCTTTTGATTTGAATCCTTTTCTCTTAAAGATGTTTGAAGCTGCTCCCCGGTGATAAGGCCGGCGTCCACCAGCAAATCTCCCAGTCTCTTACGCATCTGCTTCATGCCCATCACTGCCTTACCTTTTTATTTGACGGCTTCATCCTCTATTCCCCATAGGTCTTCACCATTTCCACTTTTATTCACGCTAGTGTCTTTATTGCCATCTGTTTCAGATTGTTTATTTTTAGTGTCCTGTTCAGCTGAAGTACTGCCATCAACTGATTCTGATTTCTCATTCTCAGTGCTTACGCTTTCTTCAGGCACATTTCCCGCTGTTTCATTTGCGCTATTCGGATTATCCTTTTTAATTGCCAGACTGTATATAAGAACCTCATGAACTGGCGGATAGAAGTCCTCTGCTATTTTTTCGGAGTTTACTAGTTTTCCTGCTTCATCAATCTGATCACGATATACATCTATCAAAATGCCTTCTTCGCCTTCAACTCCAGTTCTTTTTTGTCCAAATGGCAGCTTGGCATCAGTTTGGATTATTGTTTTCGGCTTAAAAGCCTGCTTATTTTTTAGAACTGCCTGATAAGTATATATCGTTTTGGGCCCTTTAACAGAAACATACAAAAGCTTATCAAGCTGCTGGAATTCAATCACGTATTCATGGTCATTCGGATTACTAAAAATTAAATCCATTTGTTTTAGTGAATCCACTCTGGCCTCAAATCCGGGTTCAATGTATCCAGGAAGCAATCTCCCAATATGCCTTTCTGTAATCATAAAGTTGGTGTTCAGCAGGGCTTTGTAAATAGCAGACGATAGGATGCTTATTTCGTCTGCTTCGAAATGCAAGCTTCCTCTTTCTTCAGCAAGCTCAAGAAAAGAAACTTGTGAATGCGGAGCAACTTCAATGCTTCCTTCTTTGCCAGCCCACATATCAATAACACTTTCTTTACCGGAGATTTTAGTTGACGATTCGGCAATCACCTCATCCTCGAGAAGGTCTCCGGGTAAATAGTTTTGCAGTTTTAACGTATGATTGCCATTTTCCAGCAATGTCGCATACATAAGAAGGTCAGCTAAAAGATTTTCGCGTTCTAAGCTATCTTTATAAAGGTCCGGCAGCATTTCTTCCAGAAGAGCATTGAGCTTTTCTTCATCTATTTTGACAATGAGCTGATTTTTCTTGCCTGACGATGCAAGAGAAATGCTTTGTTGAATATCAAATTGATAAAACGCTGAAACGGGTTTGATATCTTTCGTTACTTCCTGGAATTGAAGCGAGACAGCTGTACCATTAAGCCATTGTTCCTGCTTTTCAGTTATATAGGCTAATGCCCGGGACTTGTCCATTCCTGTTACGTCTTCATTTCCAATAAAAGTACCTTCAGCAAATGCGTCATGATCGGAAAAGACCTTTCCGTATGCTGCAGTTCCAATATAAGAAAAGCTTATAATAAACGATGTGCAGAGTGCTGTAATCAAAAATAGCTTTATTATCTGAGGATTTCTCACATTGAGCTTCCTCCTTCAATTATGCATTCACATTCATTGACAGATTTACAACTACATTCGGGCCATTTTCTTGAGCTTTCTGTACGTCCTGTTCTGATAAAATTCGCCCGGACGGGAACAATATATTTCCATTTAAGTCATAGATATCAGCTTCTAACTCTTTGCCGACTAATAATTCCATTTGTTTGTTTTTCAATGATTGAAGCTGATAATTGTTGTCTTCTTCACTCGGAAAGACTCCACTTCCAGTTATTGGGTTAAGCAGTGATACACTGCTTAGGTACCTTTCAGATGAATCTTCCTTAACAATAAGAATATCCTTTCCATAAGTTAAGATTTCTTCGGCAGCCATTACTGCAGAAGCATCTGAAAGCTGAATCTCAACTCCCAGTATATTTCCAGTTTCCTCATCTGTGTAAAACTCCGCTGTTTCTCCCAATAATTGGCCTTTTCGTGTCATTACCTTGGTTTGGGTAATGCGGATTTTTTTGTTTACCAGCTGATTTGCAATTGGGATTTCATTTAAATCAATTACGGCACGGTCACTTTCCACTGTCACAGCGTATTCGCCGATTCCGATTATCTTTTTGAATGGAATTGCTTTTACACTAACTTGCCAATCTTCATGCTCAATTGTTAAGAAATCGATGGAGCCTTTTTCAGGATTTATGACCAATGATTTTACTGTTCCAATTTCCTGGCCTTCCTGAATAGAGATAATGGGAAGACCTGTAATTTCTGTACTTTTTTTCATTTTGACATCACCTTAATTTATAGTTTTTTCTCTTGGCTGCAGCAGCATAGGACATTTGGATAAATTTGATTTCCTGTTTTAGGACAGGATAAGCAGAAAATCTTGCTTCAAGACTTTCTGCAAGTTCCAGTAATTTATCAAACTCTTTATGAATGATATAGTGATCGAATAGTAATCTTGCAAATGTATAATAATCTGAGGGCTGCATATTAGGATTCATACATCCAATCACTAACATTTCATAACTTTTCTTATCAAGGCTATTGCGGGCCAGCTCAAGCTGGGGTGCTATCAGCTGGAACATTTGATTCTGGAATTCTGCTCTGCTTCCCGGATCGGCAGCCTGCCGTTTCTCTTCTGCTTTCGTTTCTTTCCCACTTTCATCCTTTATACCGATTTTTGCTTCAGCAGCAGCTGCCGCTTCTTCACTACATAGGGCTGGGGTGTGTTCCTCTGAGTCTGCCACCACATACTCAGTCTCTCCACCCATATAATGTTCCCTCAATTCACCAGAATCTTCAAATACGTTAAGAATTGCAAAGTATTCATCAGGTTCATGATCCGAAATCTTTAGCTCATCCTGACAAGTCTGATCCTCTGGTTCACGAATTTCCACAGCGGTATGGTTAGCAGGTTCCATTTCTTCATTCATCATATCTTCTAGTTCCGAGAGATAATTGATCTCTTGAAGGATTGAATCCAATGGATTCTCCACTTTATCTTTTTCATCTAATTGCAGGGCATTTTCCTCAATCACTTCTTCTAAAAGCATGCTTTCAATTTCCTCCAAACTGAAATCCTCCTGATGGCTTTCTTCCTCCGAAAGACCTATTGAAGCACCTTCTATTAACGAATCTTTTCGACTGCCACTATTCTCATCCTTGCTAAAATCTATTAAATCTAAGTCTTCATTATCTTCTTCTGATACATGTTCCACTAATGCCACAGCAGGTTTTTCAGTTTCCTGGTCTGCAGCGGCTATTGCATTTAAACTCTCATCTGAGACTGTTCTCTCAATTACAGATGCATTTAAAGCTCCTGTTTCTTCAGCTGCATGAAATAATCCGGTGATCTTATTATTGGCTAGATAAGTACCTGCCATTATAAGCAGTAAAAGAAGAAGTGCTACTTGCCATTCGGTGAATAAATCATTTGCTGTCAGCCCAAGCAGCCCTAAAAGGATTGAAACCACAACGACAAGCATTTTCCCTTTTTTAGTTAAGTCTGAAGGAATGAAATAAACAGCGGGAATAATGAAAATTAAAGATGCCAAAGCAAAAGCAAGGTAGATCATCTTATCTCTCCTTTCTTTGATAGAATTAACAGCTAAACTTATCAAAAAATGCATAATTCGACCTATACATACAAATATTGCTATTAAATATTGTATAATACAAATAGGTATTTTGAAAGAAGGAGTGGGCTATGAAATATAAAAAAATGCTTACTGATTCTAAAGGCTTAACTCTTGTGGAAGTACTTGTTTCATTAACGATATTAGGAATTGTTTTAATGGGAACAATGAAGTTTTTTTCCCAGACGTACACTTATACGAATATGAATGAAAAGAAGACGGCAGCTGTAAATGTTGCCAGAAATGCTCTAATGCATATTGAGAAAGAAAATTTTATAGAAGTTAGACAGAGATTTAGAAATAACAAAAACGAAACTCTTAGCCTTCAAATTTGTAATAGTGCTTACAAATTATTTTGGAGTGATGCTTCTTATGATATAGAATGCAGCCCTATAATAGTAAATAATATCGAGTACAATGTAACTATCAATTTACTAAAATCAGAAGATGAGAATGTTAACCTTGCTGATGGAGAACACTCTTCCTTTTTTGTTCCTCTTGAAGCAAGTGTGTCCTGGGAAATCAATGGCAAGGAAGAAATTTCGACAATTGAAGGAGAAATAAAAAGTGAAGATCTTCGATGAGCGCGGTGCCACACTTTATGAATTGCTGGCTGTGCTGGTGATCAGCAGCATCATTCTTCCAATTATTTATGGAGTATTCACTTCAGGGTACAAGCTCTACAATAAGATTGGCATTGAAGGACAGCTGCGGGATGATGCCGATTACACAGCTACGATGATCATGAATACATTTTATTCTTTCCCTTTTGACTACGTTAGAGAATGCGGAGATAAAGATTGCATTGAGCTGGTCAATTCAGCTGGTACTGCTATAACAAAACAAGAGAAGGAACAACAGACTTTTTATAGTATAAATCAAAATGCTGCAATTGAAGCAGAACAAGTTATTAGGATTGAATTAACTGATTCTGAAAGTGACAGCAGCCGTAAAGTGTTTTCAGTCGATAGCGCAGCGATTGATTCGGCAGCTGATTTTAACGAATCGACATTAGGTTTAACATGTACAGAATTTATCAATGATAATAAATGCTCGCAGGGAATGATTAATTTAAAGCTTCAACTCGGTCATGAAAGGCTTGCAGAGAAACTGGAGCTTAATAGCATGTTCGGATTTTAAGAGGTGATGATTTTGCTGAAAAATGAGCGGGGAAATAGCCTCATTACTGTTTTATTAATGTCACTTATATTTACCGTTTTGGGAATGAGTATTGTGGCAGCTTCTCTGAGCGGGGCCAAAAGAACGGAAACGAGGGAGAGTGATATCTCCATAACATATGATTCTGTAAAGCTTATCGATCAAATGACTTCCAAGCTGGCCAGGATACTGCCGCAGCTTCCCCTCGAAAATTACCGGGGAAAGAGCACTGACGGAAATCTTTATGTGCGCAGTGACTTTGATACACGTTTAAAGCAGAAGCTGGAAGATGATTTAATCGTGCCGCATAAAGCAAATGAAAATATAAGCTGTTTAAACATTATTGACTTATCAGGCAGCAGCGCAAGCTTCATTGATACTGACACCCCTTGTATCGACGATATTTCAAAATACGATACATTTAATATAGAAACTGAAAATGATTTTACAAGAGTTCTGGATATCATAATTGTCACCAAAAACCCTATTGAAACAGAAGGCAGAATTACTCGGACAATTAAGAAAAGACTTATCCTGTCACCGCTTCCGAGCTTTTTGAAGTATGCAGCCGGCTCCTTTTCTGATAAAAATGATGCTGGCCTTATTTTAAACGGATCAGCAAATTTCTCTGGTAATGTATATGCTAATCAGCTGACAATAAATGAGGATGCAGAATTCGAGTTGAGAAATGGAAGTAAAAAGAGACAGGATACCAATATGTCCTCAATCAATGGGGATCTGTACAGTTCAGCAGCAAACCTTCTTCCGCTTCTGGATGAAGAGAACTTTTATAAGGGACAAGTTCCTGTACTAAAGCATGATAGCCAATTTATCAATATTGATTTTGACAAGACGATGAATGAACAGGCAAATCAATTATTATCAGCTAGCGGTATTCCTGTTTTCCGAACCGGAGAAGGCGAATTGTTTTCAAAAGAAATAGCATCAGGCATCCTTGCTTCCTTCTCAATGAACACTTTAATTGAGGGGCAAATTGAAAAACAAGGCGGCTTGCCTAAAACTTTGCAGCAAATCGTTACTAATATGGATGCACCTCTTGAAAGTTACCTAATAAACAATTCTGAAGCTGCCTTACTGCTCAGTGGCCTTATTCAAGGTGATGTGGTAATCATGGCTGAGGATGCTCCAATTGAAATAAATGAAAAGCTGATTGTTGATGGTGATCTCTATCTTGTTAATTATGAAAGTTTAACACTGAACGAAGATATATTAGTAACCGGGAGAACTCACCTTGTCAATTTTGACGGCAAGCTTGAGGTAAATGAAAGTATTACTTCCGCAAATAATGTTATCATCGAATCCTATGCTAAAAACAGGGATGATCTATTCGAGAAAGGCATTAAGGTGAATGGGGATATTTTAACCGGGAAAAGCACTATAATTAATGCACTTAATACTTCTATTGAAATGAAAGGGACAATAGTCTCCAATGAATCTTTCACTATTAATGGAGATGAAGCCGGTGAGCCTTCAGAAAACGATCAAGTGATCTTTGATTCTGTTGTGTATGCCGGCAAACGGGCCAATATTTCGAATGTAAATATTATAGGAGCAGAAAATAATTCGAAACAGCTTGTGCTAATGGCAAAGGAAAACCTGCTTTTAACCCGCATTAATGAATTCAATAATTTTAATCCTCCTAGAGAAGGTGAAAAACCGTATATTCCTGAAGATGAAGGTATAAAGCCTTTAAAAGGATTTTTCTATACGGAAAATGATGCAGAATTATATGGAGTGGGTTCATTGTTTTATATCAATGGAGGAATTTTTGCCAAAGAAAGGCTGACAATTAATGCTATTCGAGGTGAAGTAGATTCCATAGAAAATCTACCTTTAAAATCATCACAGGAGGATAGGTATTCTCGCTTTATTGTGAATTACGATCAAAATGTCCTTCTTCAAAGGATAGACACCCTTCCAATCGTAAAACATCTTCAAATCTTTTCGGATGAATTATTAATAGAATAAGAAAAAGGTGCTCATATCAGCACCTTTTTCTTCTACCATTTTCCTTCCCCAGCAGGACCATTGTCAGTTTGATCAGCTTCATTCACTACTTCAAATAGAGCTGAAGCTTTCGGCTGCTTACCGTCTTTTTGCTCTTCAGCTGCAGCCGTTACCTTTGAGTATCCTATTGCTACACCTTCAATATACCACTCAGCACCTCTCTGAACTATTCGGACTTTATCCGGCATCTCAGAGAGCACTTCAACAATATCCTGGTCTGTGGCATTAGAAGGATTAAAGATCAGCAAATTTTTTACTGCGATGCTATCATCTTTGTCAATTTTGTATACAGCTTTATCAAATTTAATTTCCTCTAAGGCAATGTAATGGTCAGTGACAATTATTTTAATTTTCCTCTCTATATTGGAGCCGTCCTTAGCTTTAACAACCAAATAAGTTTCACCTGCAGATTTTCCCAATATTGTATTGTCATCAACGAAGTCTGCTTTGGATGTATCCTCAATTATCATTTCGAGTTCTTGATTAGAAGCATCAGATGGAGAAATTTCTACTTTAAAGGATTTTGATTTATCAACATCCAATTCAATTGGATCTGGAGCTACGCTTATGCTTTCAATTCTTTTCACAATTGTAATTGACTTTGAGATTTCATTCCCGAACGCGAATCCTCCGGATGCTTTAACCTTAATTATATAAGACCCTGGAGCATCTAATAATACACTGCCCTCAGGAGCAAAGGGGTTCCAAATGCCTTCATTCCCATCTTTTTCAACTTTGTAAAAATAATTGACATCCTTGCCGGCAACCAGTTTAGATAGATTGATGGCAATTGGTTCGTAAGCAACACCCTTATCAGAAAAGACATTCCCAGTAACTTCGCCATTCATCTCAAAATCCGGTTCAAAATAAAGCTGTGCGAGACTATCATCCGTATATTCAATTTTAAGGCCTGCTGCTTTGCTGTCTGAAAGGAAATATAAATTTTTGACAGGTTTATTTTTCAGGCCATAATTATTCGGAAACTCTGACTGTGCCAGTTTTTTACCGTTATTATTTAAATCTAACTTTGAAATGATCCCGGCTGCGTCTCCATCATAAGCGATGTTATTAAAACTATTTAATCTTACCTTTGCATCAATAACCTGGCTGGAAGCAGCAATACTAGTTGATTGAGGCTTGTCTGGGAATCTGCTGTCAGAATAGAAAACCTGTGAACGGGGCATGGTTAAGCCATAAAAGGCTCTATCAGCTTTTAATGCTATTTTGGCAGAAAGACGATTTGGTGTGAAAGCACCATTTTTATAGCTGCTTTGCTGATTTGTTAGAGTAAGTACCGCATGCCTCTGTCCATTTATGATCTCTTCTTTCACGGAAGGATCTGCAATAAGTATCCCTTCAGGAAGCGGCTGTTTGATAATAATATTCCTCAAGCTGCCTTCCAC
Source organism: Bacillus sp. NTK034 (assembly GCF_017303275.1). Taxonomy (GTDB): domain Bacteria; phylum Bacillota; class Bacilli; order Bacillales; family Cytobacillaceae; genus Cytobacillus. The sequence continues at coordinate 626,144 of NZ_JAFKOJ010000002.1, forward strand.
TCTATTGTCTGGAATTCCTATAGGCTCCAAATTATATTTGATATTAAACTGGTTTGACTTTTTATCCGAACTCATTTCTTTTACTAAGTCACGTAAATCGTTAAGCTCTTTTTCCAGAAGCATCGTCCCATTAAATGATGCTGGTGCATCATCCTGAACTTCAATCTGCACTTCCGGATGGACTATTACGTGTTCCTTATTATTCAAATCTTTGTATTTTAGCTTTATATTATCTTTAAAAACATACTTTCCTTCTTGTGCAAAATTTAGTGGAATACTGAAATCCAGTTCACTTATTGTTTCTTTCCCGATATCGTATTTGAAATTAACCTTCTTGGTAATGATGTTATCGGCATTTTGTATGGCATTTGCGCCTTCTGCCAGCGTTACTTTTCCTTTAAATGGATTTAAGTCTACTTGTATTTCAGCAGTGATGGATGGCTTTAGTACACTGCTTGAAATTCGCTCAAGAATATCTTCTATATTTCCTGTACCTGCCTGAATGGCGGTTTCTCCAGTATAATAGGACATCTCGTTTAGAAAATTCATATCGATATCATCGTCACTGCCAAACCCAATCGAATGCAGCTTGATATTACTGGCAGTGAGCTTTTTTACTTCATCGATAATAGCCTTTCTAATAGAAGTTTGAGTCGAAGCATAGTGTTCACTATTATTTTTTATTGAATAACTTCGGTTATTATTATCTATAAAATATTCATCGGCCAGGTATTGGTAGGGAATATAAGGATAAAATATGCCATTTTTTGTATAACCTCTCGTTAGAAGTTCTTCTATATACGTTACTTCTTCTGTTACTCTATTTGAATCGCAAAATATAAAAACACAGGATTTTTTATTAAAAGTTCTTATTTGTATACTCTCAGAATAAGTAGGCACACCATCTGTCAAAAAGACAATATTATTATTTCCATTCCCGCCTTTCAATAGCTCTTCAGCTTTTTTTATCGGGTCCTTATAATTTGTTCCATTGATTGCTGTTAATGTCCTGACTTTTTCTTTTATCATTCCAAGGTCATTAAGGGCATTTCCCGAAGGATAAAAAAATCCCTCTTGCTCACTGATTTTTTTATTGAAGGGTATTAAAAAGTATCTGTCTGCTGAATTTGCGGTCTGCAAAAAATGGTCAAGAGCATTATTCATGGCGGTTTTAGCACTATCAAGTTTACCAGCATCATTCATTGAACCGGAAATATCCATAATAAAGACAACATCCATTGGTTCTCTATTACTATCAGATGCAGATCCGCTCTGCTTTACTCTGAAATCCAGATTTGCTGCTGCTGGCCTATCGGCTGGTTTAACGATTATATTCTGGGAAGGCTGAACAGTGAAGTTTAATTTGGCATCATTTAATCCAGACGCCATTGAAGATTGTGCAGATAAGAAGCATATGATAAGAACGGTCAATAAACTAAGCAGTATTTTTTTTGCCATATAATAATATCCCTCCTTTACCAGAATTATGTATCACTACTATTATACCAATACACCTATAAGAACAATATATTTAATAGGTAAAAAGGTTTATTTTTGCACAAAAAAAATCCTTTTGTTTGTCAAAAGGATTTTTACTTCGCATATTCCGCAACCCTATTCCTCCCAGCCCGCTTCGCCCCGACATACAAAGCCCTATCGGCATGACGGATAAGGGCGAGTGCATCATCAGCATCTTTTGGAGCTGCAGCTACCCCGATGGAGGCTGTGATATGAACGGCCTTATTTTTGCTGCTGCCACCAATATGCTGTTCGAGTATGAATGGACGGTTGGCAATGGTCTGTCTGATTAACTCTGCCCAGCCTATCGCATCTTCTTTGCTGGTATCAGGCATTAAGACAACAAATTCCTCGCCGCCATATCGGGCAGCAATTCCTGCCTTATCTATTAAATTTGTCAGACGATCAGCCAGCTCACAGAGGATTTCATTACCGCTTTGGTGCCCATAAGTATCGTTCACTTTTTTAAAATGATCGATGTCAAGTATGATGAGTGAAAGTAGTTCTCTTTCACCATTTTGCAATCTGCTGAATTCTTCATTTAATTTAGCTTCCATATATCTATAATTGAATAGTTTCGTTAACGCACAGCGCTCGCTTTTATCTTTTGTTTCCTCATAGTGCTTTGCATTCTCTATTGCTATTGCAAAATGCGAACATAAAATATCGACAATCATGAGCTGTGACTTTTCATAGGACCTCTTTTTTGCTGAAGAAAGCAGCAGTATTCCCAATACTTCATTACTTCGGATTATCGGAACACAAATAAGGCTTTCGGCATCTTCAGGCAAGAATTCCTTAGCAATGCTTTTCCATTTCTTCCCATAATGGAAAAGGGCAGATTTTCGGGTGCCCAAAACCAATCCGCTGATTCCCTCACTTTTTTTGGTAGGCTTAAGGTCATTAGGCTTTATTTGGCTATGCTCAATTCGGTATATTGTGTGAAGTTCCTCGTTATCCTTAATATCAAGAATATAGGCATAGTCAACAGGCATCATTTCGCTCAATTTCAAAATGAAAAGCTCCATAACTTCATTCACATCAAGGCGCTCTGCCATTTGATGGCCTATATCTGCGGCTTTCTGAAGGTAATCAATAACCTTTTCACTTGAGTAATAAAGATGAAGAATGATTGAAAGACTTACAAATGGCACCCCTACAAACAGCAGTGCAAGAATCCCCACCTCAGAATATAAAATGTAAAGGATAAGGCCAATCGGGAATGTTATGAGAGAGGTAATAGTTTCCCAAATAACGTCTTTTTCCAGAAAAGATATTTTTCTGCCATACAATACAGCCTGGATTACGCTGATCAATACCTGATTTAGAGTAAAATGGATGACCGGATATGCTGCAGCAACCCAGAAATATTGGGGATTGGCTATTAGATCTACACCAACTTTACCACCCATTGCAAAGTAAGCGAGTCCGCTCAAAATAGATAATGCAAAGAACAAAAGTGAGTTAAGCGGCAGACGGAACAGCTGGTCCTTTTGTATTTTCAGCCTTAAAAGAAGTACCAGGATCCCCAATTGAACCATTATCATTTCAGCAAGGAGCCCAAAGGTTAAAAACACTGCCATCGTAACCCATTGTATTAAAAAGATTGGTGTATTATTGATTACCATCGGCATGGATGAAACGAAAAACATCAATATGAAAAAGGCAAACAAACTGATTCCCTGTCCTGAAAGATCGGGTGGGTAAAAATGATAGGTTAGCATGGAACCTGCAGGAAATATCAGTATCCATAATAACCATATTATTTTTTTGGCCAGTGAACTAACTATCTTTTTCCCCTCCTCCAATTTATTCAGGAAAATAGTCGGATGATACGAACATTTTATCAAATTTTCTAACTTTTGTCATATTTTCATTTATTATTTTCCAAAAGCTTCAAAAGAATAGGCTTCACATCTGAGAGGAAGTAAAGTGATCCAGTAATAACCAGCACGCTGTTTTTTCCTGCTTCACGCAGTTCAGTCTCCAATAACACTTTCCAGTCCGTATGAAACTGTCTCCTGGCATTTTTACTGAGATTATATAAATCTTCAGCTGATGCTGCTCTCGGAAACTCAAATTCGGTAAAGGTGATGCGTTCTGCAGCTGAATCAAGCATAGTGATCATTTTTTCAAGCTTTTTATCAGCCAGCGCAGCGAATACAATATTTTTGTTTTTATCTCCAAAACGGTTGTTCAGCTCCGCAGTTAAGGCAGCTATCCCTTCTTCATTATGGGCTCCATCTATTATCACCAGCGGGTCTTCAGATAGAATTTCAAATCGGCCGGGCCAGAAAGCTTTTTTCAAGCCTATTCTTATATGGTTTACCTCTATAAGGAAAGAATAAAATTTATTTAATAGCTCTGCTGCCATCACAGCCAGGGAAGCATTTTCAGTCTGGTGTTTTCCGCTCATTCCTGTCTCAAAATCAGGGTAGTTCTGAAAGACTGTCTTCAGGGAAAATACTTCTCCCTGGCCCAGGGATTTATGATCAGAAATCGTAAATTCATTCCCCAGCTGATAAACAGGGGACTTCATGCTTAAAGCTTTATCTTGAATAACAGCGAGAGCATCTTCTTGTTTAACAGCTGTAATAACACTGATTCCAGGTTTAATTATTCCCGCTTTTTCAAAAGCGATTTCCCCGTATGTATTCCCAAGTATGGCGGTGTGGTCGAGCCCGATGCTTGTAATGATTGATAATAATGGATAGATGATGTTAGTGGAGTCAAACCTGCCGCCAAGTCCCACTTCTAACAAAACGAGATCTACCTGCTGTACATGGCCAAAATATTGGAAAGCCATGGCGGTAATGATTTCAAACTCGGTTGGACCGCCAAGTTCCGTCTGTTCCAATTCAATTGCCAGCGGATATATATCATTAGCAACCCGAACGAGATCTTCATCTTTTATTGGAATTCCGTTAAGAGAAATCCGTTCATTAAATTTCTCAAAATATGGCGATGTAAACGTTCCGACTGAATAACCCGCCTCTTGAAGAATGGATCTTAAAAACGTAACTGTTGAGCCTTTACCATTCGTTCCGCCAATATGAACAGACTTAATTCTTCTCTCGGGATGCCCGAGTTTTTCCATCATCCATTCCATCCTTTGCAGACCCGGCTTCATCCCCAGTCTTAGCCTTGAATGAATCCATTCCAGTGCTTCTTCATAAGTAGAAAACATATATATGCACCTCCGTTATACAGGAAGGAAGACGAATCCTTCCTATGGACCCGCCTTCCGCAACTATTAATTATTCTCCTTTTAGCTCTTTAATGCGAGCTTCTACAGCTGCTCTCTTCTCGCTGTAGTCTTGTTCTTTTGCTTTCTCTTCCTCAATTACCTTTTCAGGCGCCTTTTTAATAAAGCCTTCGTTTGAAAGTTTCTTCTGGACTCTTTCAACTTCTTTATTTAATTTATCCCACTCTTTCTGAAGGCGTGCAACTTCTTCTTCAATGTTAATCAGGCCTTCAAGTGGAAGAATGATTTCTGCACCAGTCACAACTGCTGTCATCGCCTTATCAGGCGTCTCAACATTCAGAGCCAGCACTAGTTCTTCAGGGTTACAGAATCGTTCAATATAGGCACGGTTATTTTCCAGTGTACCCAGAATTTCCTCATCCTTAGCTTTAACCATCATTTTAATCTTCTTGCTCATCGGTGTGTTCACTTCAGCACGGCTGTTGCGGACAGAGCGGATGATTTCTACAAGCAGCTTCATTTCGTTTGCAGCCTGGGTATCTGTATACTCATCGTTTACTTCCGGCCACTGGGCAACCGTAATGGATTCACCTGAATGAGGAAGGTTCTGCCAAATTTCTTCCGTAATAAATGGCATAAATGGATGCAGCAGACGCATTGTATTGTCCAGAACATATGCCAGGATGGAACGCGTAGTTTTCTTGGCAGCTTCATCTTCTCCATACAGCGGAAGCTTTGCCATTTCGATATACCAATCACAGAAGTCATCCCAGATGAAGTTATACAGAACTCGGCCAACCTCGCCAAACTCGTAGCGGTCAGACAATCTTGTAACCGTCTCAATTGTTTCATTCAAACGGGTTAATATCCATTTATCGGCAACAGACTTTTCACCGCTTAAATCAATTTCTTCGTATGTTAATCCATCCATGTTCATTAAGGCAAATCGGGATGCGTTCCAGATTTTATTGGCAAAGTTCCATGTTGCCTCAACCTTTTCCATACTAAAGCGCAAATCCTGTCCCGGCGAGCTGCCTGTAGAAAGGAAATAACGGAGTGAATCGGCACCATACTGATCGATTACATCCATTGGATCAACGCCATTTCCAAGGGACTTACTCATCTTGCGTCCCTGTGAGTCACGAACAAGACCATGAATTAATACATCCTGGAATGGACGCTCTCCTGTAAATTCGAGACCCTGGAAGATCATTCGTGATACCCAGAAGAAAATGATATCATAGCCAGTTACCAGAGCAGCAGTCGGATAGTATCTCTTGAAATCGCTTGAGTCAGTATCCGGCCAGCCCATTGTTGAAAATGGCCAAAGGGCTGAACTGAACCAGGTATCCAAAACATCCTTGTCCTGCTCCCAGTTTTCAATATCTTCAGGTGCTTCGTGCCCTACGAAAACCTCACCTGTCTCTTTGTGGTACCAGGCCGGGATGCGGTGGCCCCACCAAAGCTGGCGTGAAATACACCAGTCACGAATATTTTCCATCCAGCGCAGATACGTTTTTTCAAATCGCTCTGGAACAAAGTTTACTTTTTCTTCTTTAGTTTGAAGAGCGATGGCTTCATCAGCAAGGGGCTGCATTTTAACAAACCATTGTGTTGAAAGGTACGGTTCAACTACTGCGCCGCTGCGCTCTGAATGGCCCACAGAATGCATATGTTCTTCAATTTTGAAAAGAACTTCTTCTTCCTGCAGATCCTTCACGATCTGCCTGCGGCATTCAAAGCGGTCCATATCCTGGTATTTACCGGCTCTGCTGTTCATTGTGCCATCTTCATTCATTACAAGAATTCTTTCAAGATTGTGGCGGTTTCCAATTTCGAAATCATTTGGGTCATGAGCCGGCGTAATTTTTACTGCACCTGACCCGAAATCCATTTCTACATAATCATCTGCAACTATTGGAATTTCGCGTCCTGTGATCGGCAGTTTAACTGTTTTGCCGATTAAATGCTTATAGCGCTCATCTTCCGGGTGTACTGCTACAGCTGTATCGCCAAGCATCGTTTCAGGGCGTGTAGTGGCAATTTCGATATGACCTGAGCCATCTGTCAGAGGATATCTCATATGGTAGAAAGCACCTTGCACATCCTTATAAATAACTTCGATATCAGAAAGGGCCGTTTTCGTAGACGGATCCCAGTTGATGATGTACTCGCCGCGATAAATCAAACCTTTATTATAAAGTGAAACGAAAACCTCTCTAACAGCTTTTGATAAGCCTTCATCAAGGGTGAAGCGTTCACGGCTGTAATCAAGCCCTAATCCAAGCTTTGACCATTGCTGGCGAATATGGCTCGCATACTCATCTTTCCATTTCCAAGTTTCTTCTACGAACTTCTCACGGCCTAAATCATAGCGGCTTTTGCCTTCATTGCGAAGCTTTTCTTCAACCTTTGCCTGAGTGGCAATACCCGCATGGTCCATTCCTGGAAGCCATAATACATCGTATCCCTGCATACGCTTCATCCGGGTGAGGATATCCTGCAGGGTCGTATCCCATGCATGGCCAAGATGAAGCTTTCCAGTTACGTTCGGAGGCGGAATTACAATGGTATAGGGTTGTTTAGTTTCATCGTCTTTTGCTTCAAAAAACTTCCCTTCGAGCCACCAGTCATATCGTCCTTTTTCAATCCCCTGCGGATCATATTTCGTCGGCATTGATAATTCATTACTATCCATATGTCATTCTTCCTTTCTAAAAACAATCCTAAACAAGAAAAGCGGAAGCGCCTTGCCCGCCCCTGACATGTTGAGGGGGAAGGCGGTGGAGCTAGACAGTTATCGACGTTTAGAATTGAATACTTTCTTTTAAAAATAAAAAACTCCATTCGCCATAAAAGGACGAATGGAGTATGCTTCGCGGTACCACCTTTTTTTCAATCACCAAAGAAAATCAGGGAAAGACATTCTTATAGAGATTGACACTTAATCAGATAACGGATTTCCCGTCTTTTACTACTAGGCTGCAGCCTTTCGCAAAAGATGCTCTAGGGCGACCTTCCAACGGTTCTGCCTGGATAACCTTTCAGCTGCTGGTTTTCCTCTCTAAAAGGCAAATGGCCATTGTACTCTTCCCTGTCTTAGCATCGATATTCAATTTTATATATAAAATATACTACCGAAAAAAGACTGTTATAGTCAATAAGGATACCCGAGTTTTTTATATATTATTCATTATTTCCATTGAAGTGATGATGATTTTGCCAGAAAAAAGTATTATAGCGGGTATAAAAATGCCGTTATACAGGAAAGAAACGAAAATAGGCACTTTACCGGTAAATGAATCATAGAATATACATATGAACATTCAGGAAAGGGGCATGCGACAATGAGAAGAAAATATAATCCTTACACACTGCCTCCCTGGTTAAGAACTTTCAGGAATGTGTGTGCACAGTTTATTATCCCGTTCTGTGTTTTTCAAGGCATAAGAACAATTTTGCTGCCTACCACCTTTGATGTACTGCTGCTATCGCTGTTCATTCTGATTGCAATTGCTTTCCACCTTCAACTGGTTTAGGAGCCCGCATTATTAGCTTTGGGCTCCTTCTTGCGCTTGAGCTTCGGCAGCTGCCTTTGCTTCTTGTTTTTGCCGTTCGATTTCATCGATTCTCATTGCAGCATATTCAATATTTTTCAAAAGCCAATACTGCCTTTGCAAATGCTGGACAGCCTTTCTTTCCCCCCTTTTTCCTTCCCCTTTATAATATTGCTCAGCAGCCCTGATAATAGGACCCGGATGAGCAAAGTAACTTTGAAACAGCAGCATCTCATCGTCTCTGAATGGAAAGTATTTCATATAATTGTAAATCCACTCTACACATTCTTCCGATCTTTTCGGATAAGTTTTCAGCGTTCTTGATAAAAACGGCAATAAATCATGGAGCGGCGACCCCTGTCTTGCATTTTCAAAATTCGTGAAGAATCCATATCCCCTATCGTCGTATAGAAAATGTTCGGTTGAAACTTTCCCATGAATGATTACTGTTCGTGCTTTGTCGCTTTCTTTCGTTTTTTCATACCAATCTTTAAATTTGTTTGTGGAGAATTTTAATGCCTGGCTGACATCGTGATAATAAAGTGAAAACATTAGCTCAAAGGGGGACATATACTCTTTTCTTTCGCATGATTCAATAAATCCGTCCAAAAATTCATTTTCCTTTTCCCATTCCTGCAAGGTTTTCTCATAATGATCGGTTCGATCTTCCTTTTTTATAGGAACTTCCCGCGAGGACAATGTGTGCAGTCTTGCCAGTTCCCTCAGCATTTGCTGATGCCTCTCAAATCTGTCCTCCTTTTCTTCATTGGGCATCCAGGGCATTAAATAAAATAATTCATTCTGATGGAGCACTGCATATCTTCCATCCACCGTCGGGTAAATAGGAACAATTCTGTTATACCCTTTTTGAAAGAGAGTTTGTACATGCCTTATAAAATCCGCTCCATGCTGAGGCTTTATTTTCTTCAGAGCAAACACACCTTTGCTGCTGTAAACTTTTTGAACTCTCCCAAACTCCTCTACAAAATGCGGCTCTAATGAATAATGATTTAAAATGGGGGAGACTTTCCGCAGCCGATTTTTTTCTTCCACCTAAACCACTCACTTTCCAGAATGAGAAAAAATGATGTTATTCTGAAATATATTGGCTAAACGAAAATAGCTGAGCGGGTTATCAATACCTGCTCAGCCTTTTAACCATTTAATGGGCTACCGCAACAGGAATGTACAGCACTTGCCCTTCATAAATATCCTGATTGATTTCAAGATGATTCACCCGTAATAGCTGCTGGGCTGGTATATCATACCTTTCAGCAATGGCATCAATTGTGTCGCCGTTCTGCACAATGCAAACCTTGAGCTTAACATGTTCCTCTGTCTCTTCTTTCCGGGCAAAGAACTCTGTTAACGACATGCTTTTCTTCTTGGAGAGTTTCTTCTTCTTAGCTTCCTGTTCTGAAGAGGATGAGGATTCCTCTGTTTCCTCATGAGCTGCCTGTGCAGCCGCTTGAACAGGCTTCTTTTCAAAGGAAGGACTATCTGATTCTGATGCTTCCGTCATTTGATAGATTTCCTGTGCGGTTGGCGGTGCTTCCTCCTCATTGCGCTGAGAAGAAAAAGATATTTCCGGTGCAGTTTTTGGCGTCTGTTCTTCTTCTGGCTGCTCTTGTTTAACTTCGAGGGCTGCAGGCACTGACGTTTTAATCACTTCTTGCTCTACCACTTCTGGCTGCTTTCTTGCTTCCGCCTCAAATGGAATATATACCTCATCTGTTTCTGGCTGCTCTTCCTGAGGCTCCTCTTCCTGTATATCTTCCTCGTTGCCAGCGTATACCTTTTCCTCTCTTTCTTCCTCTTCCTCTTCCTCTTCCTCCTGCTCCTGTTCTTCTAGCTGATATGAAGGCCATTCCTGCTGAATTATTTCTTCTTCCTCTATCTCCTCTGCCGCTGCAGAAGACCTGTACAGAGGCTCTAATTCTTCCGTTTCAGTTTCAGCTTCTTCCTCCCATTCTTGAACAGGAACATGCTGCTGATCGCCATACAATCCGGTTATGGTTAAATTTGCTGTCAATTTCATACAGCTTCGTTCCGGCAGAACATAATCGAAGGACTCTACCGCAACGTCAATATCGTAGATGCTTTGGATTCTATTATTTGGAATAGTGATATCGACAGGAAAATAGTGTTTGAATTCACAAACTCCTTCTCCTCTTTCTTCAACTGTCTGAACGAATTTGGTGACTGCCAAATCCTCTTGTTCTTCCTCAGATGCTTCTTCATCGCTGCGTCTATACTCACCTGCCAGTTCAAGAGCTCCCTGGATCGTTACATATTGATCGCTTTCCTGAATTGTTATATTGGGGTCTAACGAGATGGAAATCAGGTCCGATACTTCCTGTCCTTTTTGAAACCATACTGATTCTTCTAAAGAAAATCGTAAGCACGATGGATTCCCCTGAGACAAAGCGACTCCTCCCTTCGAATCTTTACGTTTAATCACTATGTCATTAACAATCCTATGAGGGATTAGGATACTTTATGATTAGAAAAATAGCGCTCTGAGGGAAACTTAGATTGATTTAGAAAAAATTCCTTGGATTAGACTTTTATCGCGCCTTCCACTCCAATCAACACCGTGCAAAATAAAAATTTGCATAATCACAGTCTATTGAATCCAGCAACAGTAAAGGGGATTCTTTCAAACGATACATAAAGACTCAAATAACCATAATTATAAGGTCATAAAAAAACACTCATCAAATCTGATGAGTGTCAGGTCTTGCTTATTTTAATTTGGAGAATGCCTTTTCAGCTGCCTGGATTGTTTTTTCAATATCTTCATCAGTGTGTGCAGTTGAGAGGAAGAGTCCTTCGAATTGGGATGGCGGCAGGAAGACTCCCTGGTTTGCCATTTCCCTGTAGTATTCTGCAAAGAAATCCAGGTTGGATGTTTTGGCTTTTTCATAGTTAATAACATTTTCATTTGTAAAGAAGATGCCAATCATGGATCCTGCACGGTTAATGGTGTGCGGGATATCATATTTTTCAGCAGCTGCTTTAAGCCCTTCTTCCAATCTGTCAGCTTTTCTTTCAAATTCTTTGTAGGAATGTGGAGTCAGCTGGCTTAAAGTCTCGAAGCCGGCAGTCATGGCAAGAGGGTTTCCAGATAGTGTTCCTGCCTGGTAAATTGGACCGCTTGGTGCAATCTGCTTCATAATTTCCGCTTTTCCGCCATATGCACCAACTGGGAGCCCACCGCCAATAACTTTTCCGAGACATGTAATATCCGGTGTCACTCCAAAGTAGCCCTGCGCACAATTATAGCCGACGCGGAAACCAGTCATTACTTCATCAAAAATAAGCAGTGAGCCGTTTTGTTCTGTAATTTCTCTTAAGCCTTCAAGGAAGCCTGGCTGAGGAGGAACGACTCCCATATTTCCAGCTACCGGTTCCACAATCACACCTGCTATATCATCTCCGAATTGCTCAAAGGCATATCTTACGCTTTCTAGGTCATTGTAAGGCACCGTAATTGTATTTTTGGCAACTCCTTCTGGAACACCTGGACTGTCAGGCAGCCCAAGGGTTGCTACACCAGAACCAGCTTTAATTAAAAGGGAATCACCGTGGCCATGATAGCAGCCTTCAAATTTCATGATTTTATTTCGGCCGGTATATCCTCGGGCAAGCCTCAGGGCACTCATAGTAGCTTCTGTTCCGGATGAAACCATTCGCACCACTTCAATGGAAGGCACGCGTTCAATGACCAGCTTGGCAAGCTCGTTCTCGATTTCAGTAGGAGCTCCAAAGCTTGTCCCCATTTCAGCTACTTTCTTAATACCTTCGACCACACGTTCATTAGTATGGCCGAGGATTAATGGGCCCCAGGACAAAACATAATCAATATATTCATTTCCATCGATATCGTAGATTTTAGAGCCTCGTCCGCGTTCCATAAAAATGGGATCCATATTAACTGATTTAAAGGCACGTACAGGGGAGTTTACTCCTCCAGGCATCAATTCGCTTGCCTCTTTAAAAGCCTTGACAGATTTTTCGTAAGAGCGCATGTCATCCCTCTTTTCGTTTAATAAGAAATTTTCAATTACTAAGACATCATATTATTAGTACTGTTCCTTAATCCACCTTGCCGCATCTTTCGCATGGTAAGTAATAATTAAATCACTTCCTGCACGCTTCATGCCTGTGAGCATTTCCATGACGATTTTCTGTTCATCGATCCAGCCGTTCTGTGCAGCCGCTTTAACCATTGAATATTCACCGCTCACATTATAAATCACAATCGGAAGGTTGATGTTGTTTTTAACATCCCGAACTATATCCAGATAAGGCATTCCCGGCTTAACAATCAGGAAGTCTGCCCCTTCCATTAAGTCAGATTCAGCTTCGCGCATGGCTTCCATGCGGTTGGAAGGATCCATCTGATATGCTTTTCGGTCGCCAAATTGAGGCGTACTGTCAGCTGCATCACGGAAAGGACCGTAGAATGCAGAAGCGTATTTAACCGCATAAGACATAACCGGGATATCTTCAAATCCGGCTTCATCGAGACCAGCACGGATGGCTGCTGTAAATCCGTCCATCATATTTGACGGGGCAATTATGTCTGCTCCTGCTTTAGCCTGGCTGACAGCTGTCTGCACAAGCAGTTCGAGGGATGCATCGTTCAGCACTTCTCCATTTTCAATCAACCCGCAATGGCCATGATCGGTATACTCGCAAAGGCATGTATCAGCAATTACGATAATTTCCGGATATCTAGCTTTTATAAATCTTGTAGCTTCCTGTACGATTCCATGATCATGATAAGCCTGCTGCCCGCATGCATCTTTCTCTTTCGGTATTCCAAATAAGAGCACCGATTTTATTCCAAGAGAAACAACCTCATTCATTTCCTCTTCAAGGTGATCAAGCGACAAATTGTATATTCCCGGCATTGAAGGGATTTCTCTTTTAATGCCGTCTCCTTCTGCCACGAAAATCGGATATATTAAATCCTCTGTACGCAAGAAGTTCTCACGGATAAGCGCTCTCATATTCGGACTTTTGCGAAGGCGTCTATGTCTATTAAATTGAAGATCCATTATATTTCCCTCCTGATTTCTGCCAAGTAGCTAATAATGCTCTTTAGCATGCTATGTACTGTATATTCTTCAGGAACCGCATGAACCTGCAGCCCGTAGGCATTTGCGCGATCTCTAGTCACAGGCCCGATGCAGCCCACCACACTGTCTTTAACAGCATTCTGATATCCAAGCTCCTTTAAAGCCCCTATAAAATGATCCACTGTGGAAGGGCTGGTAAAAGGAAGGACATCTAACCCGGTTCCAGAAAGCTGTTTTTTTATCAGATCAATGCTTTCACGTGGAAAAGTTGTCTCATAAACAATGATTTCATCAACGTCTGCACCATTTTCCGAAAGGGAGGCTGCGATATAGTCACGTGCCAGATTCCCTTTGGGGATTAATACTTTCATTCCTTCTTCTACAAATGGCAAAAAATCCTCAACAAACCCTTCAGCAACATATTCCCGGGGCATAAACTGCACCTTTAATCCCTTATCCATAAGCAATTTCTTAGTCTTCTCTCCGATAACCGCTATGTTAGGGAAAGGCCCGTCCAGACTCAGATTTTCAAAAAAAGCATCCACAGCTATTTTGCTTGTAAAAATCACCCAATCATACGTGTGAATCCGCTTATGGGCTTGAAATAAAACTTCCTTATCCTCCAAAGGCTCGAAAGCAATCAAGGGGATCTCAACAGGTATCCCCCCATAGCTTTGGATAAGAGCTGAAAAGGAGTGAGCCTGATTTTTCCCTCTTGGCACTAAAACAGTCATGCCTTCTAAAGGGGAAGTCTGTTTCATTGCCCGTCAAGCTCCTCTTTAACCCTGTCAATCAGCTCTTTGGCCCCCTGTTCAGTAAGCTTGACTGCCATCTGAACACCAAGTTCTTCAGGATCAGAACCTGTCAGGGTCTCCTTATAAATCACTTTTCCATCAGGGGAACCTACAAGTCCGGTTAACTCCATTTCACCCGTTTCATTAATTGTGGCAAAGCCTGCAATCGGAACCTGGCAGCCGCCTTCCATTTTATGAAGGAACGCACGCTCAGCACGTACTGTCTGATTCGTCTCAGAGCATGTGAATTTATCCAGCAATGCCCGAAGCTCCTTATCACTTTCACGGCACTCAATGGATAGTGCCCCCTGGCCAACAGCCGGCACACAAACTTCCGGCTCCAGGAATTCTGTAACAACATCAGCTGCCCAGCCCATTCTGGAGAGACCAGCTGCTGCAAGGATAATCGCATCATATTCTTCCGTTTCCAGTTTAGATAATCTGGTATCAATATTTCCTCTGATCCACTTAATCTCCAGATCCGGACGCTGTGCGAGCAATTGCGCCGCTCTGCGCAGGCTGCTTGTTCCTACAATAGATCCTTCCTTTAAGTCATTCAGTTTTATATGCCCTTTTGAAATAAGGGCATCCCGATGGTCTTCCCTTTCAGGAATGCTGCCGATTGTCAGGCCTGCCGGAAGAACAGCGGGCATATCCTTCATGCTATGTACAGCCATATCTATTTCTTCGTCAAGCATGGCCTGCTCTATTTCCTTTACGAATAATCCTTTTCCTCCGACCTTCGAAAGGGTAACATCAAGAATTTTATCTCCCTTCGTGACAATTTCCTTCACCTCAAACTCAAAGGACGGGTCAATGCTTTTCAATTGGCTGATCACCCAATTTGTCTGAGTTAGTGCCAGCTTGCTTCGTCTTGAACCTACGATAATTTTTCTCATGACTGCCTCCTGCAAATATGTCTATCTTTGGCTCCTGCTGAACAGTCGCCTCCGCTTTTCTTTACTGTTTTTCCAGCTGCGGCTCTTAGCCCCTCGAGGTCATAAGCTGTTCTGCTCTGCGGCAACCTGCGCCGCGGCCGCAGCCCATCTTATGCTTGTCAGGGCTGAACAGTCGCCTCCGCTTTTCTTTGATATGTCCAGCTGCGGCTCCTAGCCCCTCGAGGTCATAAGCTGTTCTGCTCTGCGGCAACCTGCGCCGCGGCCGCAGCCCATCTTATGCTTGTCGGGGCTGAACAGTCGCCTCCGCTTTTCTAGGAATACCAAAAATGGAAAGATGAAAGTTTGCCAAACAAAAAGAAGTTAATTAATACAATTAAAAATGATGCCAAGTTCCAGAGGGCTAAAGATTTTCCATATAGGCCCTTTCCAACTTTCATATAGAGATAAATACTATATAAAGCAAGGACAATGAATGAACCGATCACCTTGGAGTCATACCAGACCATATAGGGCAACTTAATATATGCCCACTGGATTCCTAAAATTAAACTTATCATCAGCATAGGTACACCGATTACATTTAATACATAGGACATATGTTCAAGCTTTGACAAGTCCGTTATCCGGAGCAGCCGCGTTCCCCATTTTTTCCTTTTGAGCAAATCATATTGAATCAGATAAAGCAGGGAAAATACGAAGGAAAGCGAGAATGCTCCATATGAAAGGATTGCAACTGTTATATGAATCAGCAGAAGTTCTGAGATGAGCTGCTGTGCTTTTACAGCCGAATCAATCTGAACAGGTGCGAATGTATGGATCGCCATTATGATAAAGCCGAGAACATTTGTAAAAAAGACGATAAAATCTACTCTGAGCAGCCTGTTAATTCCCAAAGAAAGAGTGATAAGCACCCAGGCATAAAAGTATAGGCCCTCAAAAATGGTCAATACAGGGAACCTTCCTGTATTAATCATATAAAGTATCAGGAACACCGTTTGAAGCACCCATACAAATGCAAGTAACCAGAAGGCAATCCTATTCGCCTTCCGGTTATGGTGAAGAAAATCAATAAAATATAATAAGACACATAGGGCATACAGAACCACCGTTAATTCGTGCAGCCGTGTCATATAGATGTCAGACATGGACAGGACCCCTTTTACGATTGAAAGGAAGTCTGCGGTGATTGAGCGAATGCGTGCTTTGTTTTGGCTGCTGCGTGCACGTTCTGCTGATCTGAAACAAGTTCTTCTATATTAAAGATTTTTACAAATAAGTCTAATGCCTGTTCGGAATCTTTCTGTCCAGCCATTTCTTTAGCTTGTAAAATAGGATCTTTTAATAGCTGATTGATGATGCTCTTTGTATGCTTGTTCAGCACTTTTTTATCACGATCACTCAAATGCGGCAGCTTTCTTTCAATGCTTGTCATGGTTTCACTCTGTATAGCCAGTGCTTTCTCACGCAAGGCGGAAATTACCGGAACAACACCAAGCAGGTTCAGCCATTGCTTGAATTCAACAATATCCCCTTCAATCATCAGCTGAATCTTCTGGGCTGCCTTTTTACGCTCCTGAAGGTTTGCTTCAACAATGCCTTCAAGATCATCGATATCATATAGGAAAACGCTGTCCAGATCAGCCAATTTCGGATCCAGGTCTCTTGGGACAGCAATATCCACCATAAATAGAGGCTTGCCTTTGCGCATTTTTTCTGCGTAAGCCATCATATCCTTCGTGACAACAAACTCTTTGGCCCCAGTAGAGCTGATTAAAATATCAGCTTCAACAAGGGCACATTGAAGCTCATGCAATGTTTTTGCCTGGCCCGCATACCGGCTTGCAAGATCCTGCGCTTTTTCAAATGTACGGTTAATAACTGTTACTTTACTGGCTCCGCTGGCATGAAGGTTTTGGATTGCCAGCTCACCCATTTTGCCCGCTCCTAAAATAAGAACATGTTTCTTTTCGAGAGAGCCAAAAATCTTCTTTGCCAGTTCCACTGCTGCATAGCTGACAGATACTGCATTTGCCCCTATTTCCGTTTCAGAGTGTGCCCGCTTAGCAAGCGTTACTGCCTGCTTAAACAAGTGGTTGAAGACTGTTCCGGTTGTATTTTCTGATTGAGCCTCCAGAAAACTTGTCCTTACCTGTCCTAAAATCTGTGTCTCGCCAAGGATCATGGAGTTAAGGCCGCATGCTACCTTGAATAGATGCTCAATGGCCCCATCCTCTTCATAAATAAATAGGAATGGAGAAAATTCGCTCTGATCCATATTGAAATGTTCTGCCAAAAATTCCTTTATATAATAGCGGCCAGTATGTAGCTGGTCCACAACTGCATAAATTTCGGTCCGATTGCATGTAGACAGAATGACATTCTCTAAAATGCTTTTTTTGTCATTTAATGTCTGCATTGCCTCGCCCAATTGTGAAGGATTAAAGGTTAGACGTTCACGGATTTCAACAGGGGCAGTTTTATAGTTTAGACCGACGACCAAGATATGCATTGAAATTGACACCCCCAGAATTATTGCCTAGTTCATTAATATTAATTATATCATTTCTATTATTTCAATTAATGCTTAAATGTGAACAGATATTGAACACATATGGTACTATATTTTAAAAAGGAGCCCAGTCCTGGGTTTCCTAAATAGACAAATACTCCCTTATGTACAGTAACAAAAAAACTTGCCGGATTCAAGTGAACCTTATTGGAAGTGGTGTTTTTTATGAAAAATCAGCGTATTTTCCCA
This sequence comes from Bacillus sp. NTK034, assembly GCF_017303275.1. Lineage (GTDB taxonomy): Bacteria > Bacillota > Bacilli > Bacillales > Cytobacillaceae > Cytobacillus. The sequence continues at coordinate 643,962 of NZ_JAFKOJ010000002.1, forward strand.
GGAATTATTTTACTCGGATTTGGTGCATACTTTTTCCTGCAGCAGAGCGGATTTACTGCCTTACAGCCTTTTTATTCCTGGCCGACTCTTCTCATTATTGTCGGAGCAGCCTTTTTAATTCAGGGATATGGTGCAAGAGATTATGATTCCATATTGCCTGGTGTCATTTTAACCGGATTTGGCCTGCACTTTCATGTGGTGAAACGCCTGGAAATTTGGCCGGATCACATCGGAACATTCATTCTGATAATAGCTCTCGGCTTCCTCCTTCGGCATCAGAAAACAGGGGCAGGGTTGTTCCAGAGTATCTTATTTTTAATTCTTGCCGCATTGCTTCTTTTTTATGACAGGGTAGCAGAGTGGATGGGACTGCTGGAAAGTGGTGTTTCTGATGTTTGGCAGCTATGGCCGATTCTTTTAATGCTAATTGGATTATATTTTTTATTATCAAAGAAAAAATAAGGCTCTTTTCGTATATATTGTTGTTTTTGGCCTATTAATGTTGTCCGTTGATTTCCGCTCCAGGATGCTCGCTTTCCGCGGGGCGGTGTGCCTCCTCGACGCTGTGTCTGTGGGGTCTCACCTGTCCCGCTACTCCCGCAGGACTTTGAATAAGCTTCCTTGAGTAAACACCGCACGAAGAAAATGCGAAACCATTTTCGAGGATCTCGCCTTCCGCTACAATCAACTCAGTAAATAAGGTACATAAAGCAACAAACCTTTCGAAAACATCCAAAAATAAAAGACAGGGATATTTAGCTTTTCCCTGTCTTTTACCATTCAAACTGTTTAGAGAACCGAATCCAGAAAATTTTTGGTTCTCTGTTCTTTTGGATTGTTAAACAGATCCTCCGGATGCCCCACCTCTACAATTTTTCCGTCATGCATATAGACAGCCCAATCTGCTACTTCTCTTGCAAAGCCCATTTCATGAGTAACGACGACCATAGTCATCCCTTCAAGAGCCAGCTCTTTCATTGTGGAAAGCACTTCCCCCACAAGCTCCGGATCAAGTGCAGATGTCGGCTCATCAAAAAGCATGATATCAGGCTTCATTGCCAGTGCCCTTGCAATGGCCACACGCTGTTTTTGTCCGCCTGAAAGTTTTGATGGATATACGTTTTCCTTATCAGAAAGTCCGACTTTTTTTAATAGTTCCTGGGCATCCTTTTTCACTTGATCCTTTGGAAGCTTTTTCACATGTAAAGGTGCTTCCATCACATTTTCGAGAACAGTCATATGAGGAAATAAATGAAAGTGCTGAAAAACCATTCCTACTTTTTCTCTTACTTTATTTAAATCGTGTGTATCTTTTTCAACCTTTTCACCCTCAAAAATGATATTGCCGCTGTCCTTTAATTCAAGAAAGTTTAAACAGCGGAGAAGTGTGCTTTTTCCGGACCCGCTTGCACCGATCAGGCAAACAACATCACTTTCTTTCACTGTTATGTCAATGTCCTTTAGTACGTGAAGATCCCCGAATGATTTGTTCAATTTTTCCACCTTAATCATATACGATTCACTCATGCCTTGATCCCCCCTTAATCACTGCTTGCCATTCTTTTCTCAATCATATTTACAAGGATGGAGAAAATAAGTACAAGTACTAAATAGTAAACAGCTACGATCAGCAAATAGCTCATGTAGTCATATTCATTAGAACCGTATGTCGTGGCTACGTTAAAGAGCTCGTACATGCCGATAAAAGAAGCAAGTGATGAATCCTTCAAAGCAATGATAAATTGATTGCCCAGAGGCGGCATAGCCCGGCGGAAAGCCTGAGGAAGAATGATCCTTCTCATTGCAAGGCCAGCAGTCATACCCAGCGATCGCCCTGCTTCCATTTGTCCTTTATCTATGGATTGAATAGAGCCCCTGAAAATTTCGGCTATATAGGCACCATTGTGAAAAGCAAGTCCAAGAACAACCGACCAAAACTGTGAAATATCCAATGCTGTCAATCCGAAATAGAAGATAAAAATCTGGACAACAAGAGGCGTTCCCCTGACAAGGAAAATATAGATGTCCGCAATCCATTCCAGAACTTTAATTCTTGAAATCTTTAAAAAGGCAAAAAACAATCCTATAAAAATAGCAATAAACACGGCAACAATGGTTAATTGAAAGGTTAAGAGCATTCCCTTTAAAAATACGGGATATGTATCAATAAACTTTGTAAGCAAATCCACAAAAATCCCCCTTCAGATGGCTATTTCAGTATGTGTAAAAACAAAACAGGCGAATGTTTGTCACACATCCGCCCGCAATGTTATTCCTTCTCAGGATCAACTGTTATATCTTCACCGATATATTTTTTGCTGATTTCTGTGAGTGTTCCATTCTCGCGAAGTGTTTCAAGAGCTTCATTCACTTTTTCGAGCAGCTCTTTATTATCCTTTGCAACAGCAATTGCCTGCTCACTGCGGCCCAGCAGCTCTTTGCCTTCGATTTTCATTCCGGCCCCAATCGCTTCTTTACCTGTTACGAAGTCAGTGATGACAGCATCATGTTTTCCCTTGCTCAAGGCCTCCAGGGCGACGACATCACTATCGTAGAACTGGATGTTATCTGTAACCTCCTCTGCATTTGAAGTGTATGTAGAACCCTTGGATACTGCTATTTCCATGCCTTCGAGATCGGCAAGCGTTTCAACGCTGCTGTCTGGACGCACATATATTTGCGGGCCGGAATAGTAATATGGCGTAGAAAAATTGACTGCCTTCAAACGTTCTTCTGTAATGGTGTGACTGGCTACCGCTGCATCAAAACGGCCGGACTTCACACCTTCGACAATACCGCCAAACTTAAATTTATTCTGAACCGGCTCAAGCCCGAGTTCTTTTGCTACAGCCTCGGCCACATCAATATCAAAGCCGCTCATGCTTCCATCATCATTTGTATAACTAAAAGGTTTGAACTCTCCCGAAGCAGCGTACGTAAATTTGTCTTCGTCTACCAAATCCATTCCGCTTTTAGACGCTTCCTCTGATCCGCATGCCACCAGGACCAAAACAAAAGCAGCTGCTATAATTCCTTTTAACCAATGTCTCACTAGTCTAAATTCCCCCTTCAGTATCTCTCTTTTATAAATGCCCCTTAACTCTATCATGATTTTAAAATATTCTCAAAATTCATATTATATGATAATTAATGATATTAAAGAATTTAAGCTGTTCTCATCAACTGACCCTCTTTGAACTCCAATATGACTCCATATCCTCCAGTATTCTTCAGATTCCTCACCCTTCGACAAACATTTTATCCATTTTACCCCATAATCTATTCCCCTTCGAAATATTGCAATGAAAGCACTCCTAGGAGGAAAGACCTTAATTCAGAAATACAAAAATCCCGCTGCCCATTGCAGCGGGATTTTTTTTTACATAAAGCTTTTCAATGCCGACCAAGCCTTGTCTTTTCCATAACCCGTTTCAGAGGAAAACATAATAATCTGATCATTCGGATCGATATCCAATGTTTCTTCCGTGATTTTCATATGTTTTTGCCACTTGGACTTAGGTATTTTATCCGCTTTGGTAGCAATCACTATACAAGGAATTTCATAATGCTTTAAAAAGTCGTACATCATGACATCGTCACTTGTAGGGGGATGGCGCAAATCAACTATCAGCACAACTGCTTTTAACTGTTCTCTGCTGGTTAAGTATGTTTCTATCATCTTTCCCCATGCTTCGCGTTCCTTTTTGGATACCTTTGCATACCCATAGCCTGGAACATCAACAAAATGAAGAATTTCGTTAATAAGGTAAAAATTCAGGGTCTGTGTCTTCCCCGGTTTAGAGGATATCCTGGCAAGTCCCCTACGATTAAGCATTTTATTAATGAACGAAGATTTGCCGACGTTGGAACGGCCGGCAAGGGCGAATTCCGGCAAATCACTTTCAGGGTATTGATCAGGCTTAACAGCACTGATGACGATTTCTGAGCTGGTTACCTTCATGCTTGAACACCGCCATTCAGGGCATGTTTTAAGACTTCGTCCACATGTGATACCAAAACAAAATCAAGCTCTTCCCTGATGCTTTCGGGGATATCTTCAATATCCTTTTCATTATCTTTAGGGAGGATAATCTTAGTCAATCCTGCACGATGGGCGCTCAAAGATTTTTCCTTCAAACCGCCAATAGGAAGCACTCGGCCTCTTAAGGTGATCTCCCCTGTCATTCCCACTTCTTTACGGATTGGTTTTCCAGACAGCGCAGAAACCAGTGCGGTTGTAATGGTAATTCCTGCAGATGGACCATCTTTTGGAACAGCACCTTCTGGTACATGGATGTGAATGTCATGCTTTTCATGGAAATTCTCATCAATGCCCAGTTCTTTAGCCTTTGAACGAACATAACTGAATGCCGCTTGAGCAGACTCTTTCATAACATCCCCAAGTTTGCCTGTAAGAACAAGCTTCCCTTTTCCAGGAGAAAGGGATACTTCTATCTGAAGGGTGTCGCCGCCAACTGTGGTATAGGCCAGCCCTGTAGCAACGCCAACCTGGTCTTCAAGCTCAGCCTGACCGTAGCGGTATTTAGGCTTTCCAAGAAACTCTTCAGTATTTTTACTATTCACAATCACTTTCTTCTTTTCGCCGGATACGATAATTTTCGCTGTTTTTCTGCAGATAGTAGCCAGCTGACGCTCCAACCCCCGGACTCCTGCCTCACGAGTATAATAGCGGACTACCTTCTGCAGGCCATCTTCACGAATCTGAAGCTGTGATTTGGAAAGTCCATGTTCTTTAATTTGCTTAGGCAGCAGGTGGTCTTTTGCTATATGAATCTTCTCTTGCTCTGTATAGCCTGCAATCGTGATAACTTCCATTCTGTCCAGCAGCGGACCAGGGATCGTCCCGAGATTGTTGGCTGTTGCTATAAACATGACCTTTGAGAGATCATATGTTTCTTCAATATAATGATCACTAAAATTATGGTTCTGCTCAGGGTCTAAAACCTCCAGCATCGCAGATGAAGGATCCCCGCGGAAATCAGAAGACATTTTGTCAATTTCATCAAGCAGGAACACAGGGTTAATGGTCCCTGCCTTTTTCATGCCCTGAATGATGCGGCCAGGCATGGCACCTACATAAGTCCTTCTATGTCCGCGAATCTCAGACTCATCCCGGACCCCGCCTAGGGATACCCGGACGAAATTGCGGTTAAGCGATGTTGCAATAGAACGCGCAAGGCTTGTTTTACCGACACCCGGAGGGCCAGCAAGACAAAGAATCGGCCCCTTAAGGGAATTCGTCAGCTTTTGCACCGCGAGGTATTCCAGAACCCGTTCCTTAACTTTTTCCAGGCCGTGATGGTCTTCATTCAAAATTCTTTCCGCCTTCAGGATATCCAAGTCATCATCTGTTGCCCTTGACCATGGCAATGTGACAAGCCATTCGATATAGTTGCGGATAACTGCACTTTCAGCTGAACTGGATGGAACTTTCTCATATCGGTCCAGTTCTTTTAAAGCTGTCAGCTCGACATGCTCAGGCATGCCTGCATTTTCAATCTTTTCCGTCAGCTCAGCTATTTCTCCTGTCTTGCCTTCCTTATCCCCCAGCTCTTTTTGGATTGCTTTCATCTGTTCACGCAAATAATATTCCTTCTGCGTTCGCTCCATTGATTTTTTCACACGCTGGCCAATCTTTTTTTCAAGGTTCAGAACTTCTTTTTCATTATGAATGATTTCGATAACCTGGTTCATGCGCTCTTTTACATCAATGGTTTCAAGAATTTCCTGTTTTTCTTTAAGCTTTAAAGGCAAATGGGAAGAAATGATATCTGCCATGCGCCCCGGCTCTTCTATATCTGCTACAGAGGAGTACGTTTCGGCTGAAATCTTCTTCGATACCTTTATGTATTGCTCAAAATATTCAAGCATGGTCCTCATCAATGCCTGATCTTCTACGTCCTTGGTCTCAGGATCCTCAAAAAGCTTCACACTAACGGAATAATGTTCGGCTTCTTCCTGAAAATCAATGATTTCCGCTCTCTTAAGCCCTTCAACAAGAACACGGATTGTACCGTTTGGAAGCTTGAGCATCTGCTTTACACGTGTTAGCGTGCCCATTCCATATAGATCATCTTCTGATGGTTCATCTATAGATATATCCTTTTGTGTTGTTAAGAAAATTAAATGGTCATCTACCATTGCTTTTTCAAGAGCCTGAACCGATTTCTCACGGCCTACATCCAAATGCAGAACCATGGTCGGATAAACAAGCAAGCCCCGAAGCGGCAGGAGGGGGACGATGATTTCTTTCTTTTTCGCCATTCCATTGCACCTCCAAAATGCATCTTTTTAACCCCATTATTGCTAATAATTTCTTTGTACAATTCTATCGTATTTAAATAGCAGTGTCTATTAAAGAGAAATTGCTGAAAGCCTGTATTAAAAAGATATTCATTTATAATTACACTTTATCCTTCTTTACGCAAATAAAACTTCGGTTTGTAGCCTAAACTGCAAACCGAAGTTTCTGACCGCGATTAGCGGGAGGCGTTTGTACAGCGGTTTTTCCATAACTGACAAACCCTGAATGGGTTACTGGGCCACACATCATATGCTCTCTTTTTTCTTTAATTCGATTGAAGCGGTTATGGCCTGCTCTTTGAGATACTCTTTTTGCAGCGCTGCATCAAATACTTCATTCAAATGGGTTACAGGAATAATCTTAATACCTGTTATCTCCTTTAAGATGGATTGCATATTTTCTTTTGGGATAATTACTGTCTGTGCTCCTGCTTTTTTGGCAGCTTTCACCTTTGGATATACTCCTCCAATTGGCTTAACGTACCCATGTATGCTGATTTCCCCGGTCATAGCTACAGTATTGTCCACTGGCCGTTTATAAATAGCAGAATAGATCCCTGTCGCCATAGCAATGCCCGCAGAAGGGCCGTCAATTGGAACTCCGCCAGGGAAGTTGACATGAATATCATATTCGTCAGCCGGTACGCCCATTGATCTCAAAACAGTAATAACATTTTCAATTGAACCCTTGGCCATACTTTTTCTGCGGATTGATTTTCCTTGGCCGCCAATACTTTCCTCTTCTACTATGCCTGTAATATTTATACTGCCTTTTTCTTTTGCAGGAATTACAGTAACTTCAATATCAAGCAAAGCACCTGTGTTCGGTCCATATACGGCCAGCCCATTTACAAGACCAACAGCAGAATGGGAATTGATTTTTCTTTCCATTCTCGGTGAAAGCTGACTCGATTGCACAACCCATTCAATATCTTCATCTTTTATGTAATCTCGGTCTTCAGTAATCGCTAAACCTGCAGAGATTTGAATCATATTAACCGCTTCCCGCCCATTTCTTGCATAATTAGCAAGAATGCCAAGCGCATTTTCACTAATAGTGAGATTAACCTTTTCCGAAGCCTTTTTTGCTACAGCTGAAATCTCTTCTTCAGCTAGCTCTCTGAAAAAAACCTCCATGCATCTTGAACGAATGGCAGGCGGTATTTCATTCGGAGTCCTGGTAGTTGCTCCGATCAGGCGGAAGTCCGCAGGCAGGCCATTTTTAAAAATATCATGAATATGGGTTGGTATTTGAGTATTTTCTTCATTATAATAAGCACTTTCCAGAAATACTTTCCGGTCTTCAAGCACTTTCAGAAGCTTGTTCATCTGTATGGGGTGAAGCTCACCGATTTCGTCAATAAAAAGTACGCCTCCATGCGCATTTGTAACAGCACCCTGTTTAGGCTGCGGAATTCCCGCCTGGCCCATTGCCCCAGCACCCTGATAGATAGGATCATGAACAGAACCAATCAGAGGATCCGCAATGCCCCTCTCATCGAATCTCGCCGTAGTAGCATCCAGTTCTATAAAAACAGAAGCTTTCTCAAAAGGGGACTTTGCATTTTTCTTAGCTTCTTCCAGTACCAATCTGGCCGCAGCCGTTTTTCCCACGCCAGGGGGACCATATATTATAACATGTTGAGGATTGGGTCCGCACAATGCCGCTTTCAGAGATTTAATTCCATCCTCCTGCCCCACAATGTCTGCAAAACTGGCTGGACGAACTTTTTCTGATAATGGTTCAGTTAGTGAAATGGAACGCATCTTTTTTAATACATCCATTTCCTTCCTTGATTCACGGTCGATAGAAACCTTTTGTGTCCGCTGGCTCCTAAGCAAATTCCAAAAGTAAAGTCCAATGACAATTCCAAAAAACAATTGGATAAATAAAGCGATCCCCGTCCAACTCATTGTGTTCCCTCCTGCATTATTTGTTCTCGTTGATAATGCTAGTATCTCCCTGACTGAGTTGGAATAAACAAGGAATTCATTTAAAAGTAAGCGTCTTGTCCACCACCGATTGTTCGCGAGAAAGGTGGCGCTTGACAATCCTAAGTATACAAAGTTTTAAATTCCGAAAGGCATAAAAAGTGGCCATGCCCCAAGGCTGGCCACTTTTTATTATGCTGAAGTCTTGCGCTCTTCTTCTACAACTGTTCCGTCCTCCAAAACAAGTTTTGGCGAACCATTGTCAATAACCGTTTCTTTCGTAATAATGCACTTTTTAATATCTTCGCGCGATGGAAGATCAAACATTACATCCAGCATGATTCCTTCAATAATGGAGCGCAGACCGCGGGCCCCTGTTTTTCTTTCAATTGCTTTTTTAGCAATTTCTTCAAGTGCGCCTTCTTCAAAATCAAGCTCAACATCGTCAAGTTCAAGCATTTTCTGATATTGTTTGACAAGTGCATTTTTAGGTTTAGTTAAAATCTCAATTAATGCAGCTTCATCAAGCTGGGAAAGACTTGCAATAACCGGAAGACGCCCGATAAATTCAGGAATTAACCCGAATTTCAGCAGGTCTTCAGGAAGCACCTTTGCAAGAAGATCCTTTGGCTCAATTTCTTTTTGATTCTGGTCGGATCCAAAGCCAATAACCTTCTGGCCTAAACGGCGTTTAATAATTTGCTCGATGCCATCAAATGCGCCGCCGCAAATAAACAGGATATTGGTCGTGTCAATCTGGATAAATTCCTGATGAGGATGTTTGCGGCCCCCTTGTGGCGGTACGCTCGCAACTGTACCTTCCAGAATTTTCAATAGAGCCTGCTGAACACCTTCACCCGATACATCACGAGTAATTGACGGATTTTCCGACTTACGTGCAACTTTATCAATCTCATCGATATAAATGATTCCTTTTTCTGCCTTTTCCACATCATAATCTGCTGCCTGAATAAGCTTTAGGAGGATGTTTTCAACATCTTCCCCGACATATCCGGCTTCAGTCAAAGATGTTGCGTCTGCTATTGCAAACGGAACATTTAGAATACGGGCCAATGTCTGAGCCAGCAAGGTTTTACCGCTTCCAGTCGGACCGATCATGGCAATATTACTTTTTGATAGTTCAACTTCATCAATCTTGCTGTTGGAATTGATGCGCTTATAGTGATTATATACTGCTACAGATAACGATTTCTTAGCCTGATCCTGGCCAATTACGTACTCATCCAGAATATCGCGGATTTCTGCTGGCTTTGGAACATCTTTGAATTCCACTTCTTCTTCTGTCCCCAGCTCTTCTTCCACAATTTCAGTGCAAAGCTCAATGCATTCATCACATATATATACTCCTGGCCCAGCAACAAGTTTGCGGACCTGATCCTGTGTCTTGCCACAGAAAGAACATTTCAATTGCCCTTTTTCATCATTAAATTTAAACAAATCCTTCACCCCTTGAAAAAACTTCAAAACGATATATTAAGCTTGCGAGATCACATGCAAATAGTTCTTTATTCAGCCATAGAAAGGTTGGGAATTATAGTGGACTCTGTGAAATATACGTGCAAACATGCCCTCTTTAATAATTCACACTTTCTTAAAAATCAAAACCTTCAGCAGTTATGTATTGCATTGTAACACATTTTTACAGTGGACAGGAAATGATAACTCTTAAAACATTCCAATTATGTATGCATGCATGTGATGGCATTTCGCAAAGAAAAAACAGGCTGAATTTTATATGTACTTTCATAAGCTTAACCAAAAATGGCTAAATTAAGTCGGTCCCTTGGACCGATAATTAAATTATCTATATATGTATTTGTATTCCTGTCCATGTCCAATATGCCGTAAAACTTTTCACCAGGCAAAAGATACAAGGGAGATTTTCATTATGTATGGTCTTGATGGTATAAAACAAGGCACGATAAACTCGCGCCTTGTTTACTACTACTTCTATTATGCAACAGTCTTGCTATTTTCCACAAGAAAATCGACTGCTTTTTTAATTTGAAGATCTGCTTTTAGGCCTTCAAGGCTTCCAAGAGCTTGTGTGATCTGGTCAGCAGACATGTTGTACATTTCTGCCATTTTGTTAAGTTCTTCTGTAACTTCTTCATCGCTTACTTCGATGTTTTCTGCTTTTGCAATTGCTTCAAGAGTCAGGTTAACGCGTACGCGTTTTTCAGCTTCCTCTTTCATTTGCTCGCGCAGTGCATCTTCATCCTGTCCGGAGAACTGGAAGTACAGTTCAAGGTTCATGCCTTGCATTTGCAGACGCTGTTCAAATTCCTGCATCATGCGGTTAACTTCTGTGTCAACCATAGCAGCTGGAATTTCCATTTCAGCGTTAGCTGCTGCTGCTTCAACAACAGTATCGCGGACATGGTGCTCAGCTTCATGCTTTTTGCTTTCTTCTAAGCGAGTTTTAATTTTTTCTTTTAATGCATCCAAAGTTTCAACTTCTTCGTCTGCATCTTTAGCAAACTCATCATCAAGCTCAGGAAGCTGTTTTGTTTTGATTTCATGTACAGTTACTTTAAAAGTTGCAGGCTTTCCAGCTAGCTCAGCAGCATGGTATTCCTCTGGGAATGTAACTTCAACTTCCTTAGATTCTCCAGTTGCAGTACCAGCCAGCTGATCTTCAAAGCCAGGGATGAATTGTCCTGAACCAAGTTCTAAAGAGTAGTTCTCAGCTTTTCCGCCTTCGAAAGCTTCGCCATCAACGAACCCTTCAAAGTCCATAACAACTGTATCGCCATTTTCAGCTTTTCCTTCTTCTTTAACGGCAAGTTCAGCTTGTCTTTCCTGAAGTGAAGTTAGCTCGCTGTTAACATCTTCATCTGTAACGTTTGTTTCAAGCGGCTTAACTTCAAGGCCTTTGTATTCGCCAAGCTTTACTTCAGGCTTAACAGTAACTGTAGCTTTGAAGATAAGGCTTTTTCCTTTTTCGATTTGCTCAACATCGATTTCAGGACGATCTACCGGCTCAACGCCTGTTTCATCAATTGCATTAGCATAGGCTTCTGGAAGAAGATAATCTACTGCATCCTGGTATAAAGATTCAATTCCGAAACGCTTTTCAAACATTCCGCGAGGCATTTTCCCTTTACGGAATCCTGGAACGTTAACTTGCTTAACTACTTTTTTAAATGCAGCGTCTAAGCCTTCGTTTACTTTCTCTGCATCTACTTCAATTGTAAGAACCCCGCGGTTCCCTTCTAACTTTTCAAATTTAGCAGACATACAATCATTTCCCTCCAAAAATCTATTGTCATTTCATTCAACACAGAATGTTATGAATATCTCTTGTTTTCAAGCCATATCCATTAAAAAAAATGTATATATACACATAATACAACCATTATATTATAACATACACTCTCTGTCTTTCAACATTGAAGGCTAAATATTGGGATAAGAAATTTCTTCTATCTTTCTTATTAAGACAAGAGCCTGCTCTATTTCCTCATCTGGAGCTTCATAAATATCTCCCAGTTTGCTGATAGAACTGGTTAAGCCATGATACTCATATGAAAGCATATGGTATGCCGCCGCCCAGGACGCAGCATTATCCGGTGAGGCTTCAAGCGGATATAACAGGAAAAAGTGCCTTTCTGCAAGGCTCTTTGTATTTTCATATAATACCGGATCTTCCTGCTCAATTTGAATCTCCAGTTTATTGACTATTTTTAACAGCATCGGCTGCCGATGTACAGGGGGGAGTTCAGCAGGAATAACCCGGACAATTTTATTAAACTTCCGAATCGGTACATATTTATCATATTCATGCTCTGTAAGCACATTTAACAGCATCGTTTTAAAGAAAGGATTTCCGTCATCTGCTTCAAGGTATGCTTTAATATCTTCTATATATGGCCTGATATTATGTTCTGCCAGCTGTGCAGCAATCTGCATTTGTTCATGCTGATCCTGGCAGGAGAACAGATCGAGCTTTCTACCCTTGAATTCCTCCATTTCAGGTGCTTCAATCTCGGCTTCGGAGGGTGAAGCACCCATCTTTCTGCTGAACTCAAGCATTCTGCTGAAATGTTCAAACTTCTCCTTCGGAATCTCCCTCTCTTCAAGGAGAACTTCAATCATTGCTGCAATCTCGCTGTATTGATGCAGCTGCACAAGGATCATTAAATAAAGATCCATTACTTGTATGTAATCCCCAATGCCTGTCTGGAGCATTTTATTAGCCAGTTCTTTCGCTTTTTCCAAAGCTCCCGCTTCATAATATGCCAGAACAAGCCCGATATGGACATCGGTATTATCAGGATCCATCACCTTCGCTTCTTCAAAGTACTGGATCGATTCCTGATACCTTTTCAGCTGAAAGGACTCAAGCCCTTTTTCCAGCAGTCTTTTCTCAAGGCCGGGGAATAGAATTATTTTATTGTTTTGTTTTTTCCGTTCCCGCTTTCCCATGCTAGTACCGCCTCAACTTATATTTTTGAAGTTAGTGTAGCATGAATCAGCAGAAAAACAAAAAGATTCATGGTTTCCCGCCATGAATCTTTCACACATTCTTACTGTACTGCTAACTGTTTTCCTTCAAAATTTGAAATGTTTTTTTCTAATTGAAGGGTAATCTCTATTTCATCCCAGCCATTAATCAGCATTTTTTTCCAGTAATCATTAATAGAAAATGACGCTGAAAAATTATGTTCATCTTCAATAACTTGATTCTGCAAATCAACCTTCAATTCGTACGGCTGGCTTTTAGCACTCTTTAGCAGATATTCGACAGTTTCAGCCGGAAGAGTGATTGGCAATAGTCCATTTTTTAAGCAATTTTGATGAAAAATATCAGCAAATGAAGGGGCAATGATGACTTTAAAGCCATAATCTCCTAAAGCCCATGGTGCATGCTCCCTCGAAGAACCGCAGCCGAAGTTTTCATTTGCAATGAGGATAGGGGCACCCTGGTTTTCTTCCTTATTCAACTCAAACTCAGGGTTTGGCAAACCATCTTTTGTAAATCTCCAGTCATAGAATAGGTACTGTCCAAACCCCGTTTTCTCAATTCTTTTAAGAAATTGCTTGGGGATAATCTGATCGGTATCCACATTTGCTCTATCTAAAGCAGCAGCTTTCCCTTGCAGTGTTTTAAATCCGCTCATTTTGTTCTCCTCCTTCTTATTGAACTGTTTCTGCACTAAGCAAAGCACCTACGTCCACAAAATGTCCGTACAAAGCTGCAGCTGCCGCCATTAATGGACTGACAAGATGTGTTCTGGCCCCTGATCCCTGGCGTCCTTCAAAATTTCGGTTGGATGTTGATGCACAATGCTCGCCGCTTGGCACAATATCATTATTCATGCTCAAACACATGCTGCAGCCTGATTCCCTCCATTCAAAACCAGCCTGCTTAAAGATTAGATCCAGTCCTTCAGCCTCCGCCTGCTTTTTGACCTGCTGTGACCCTGGAACAACAAGTGCACGGACTCGAGGATGAACCTTCTTCCCTCTAATTATTTCCGCGGCCTGTTTTAAGTCTTCCAGCCGGGAATTTGTACAGGACCCGATGAAAACATGCTGAATCTGAATGTCTTCAATTCTCTGCCCTTCCTGCAGCCCCATATAATCTAACGCTCTGGAAAGTGACTTTTGTTCAAGCTCATTCTTGCATTCCTCAAGTTTTGGAAGCTGTTCATTTATTTTGGAAGTCATTGAAGGATTCGTTCCCCAGCTTACCATTGGCGCAATATCTGCTGCATCAATTCGAATGGTTTTATCGTAATCCGCATCAGGATCGGATACAAGCTCTTTCCAATTCTCGACCGCTTGCGCAAATTCTGCTCCTTCTGGTGCATACTTCCGTCCTTGCAGATACGCAAACGTCGTTTCATCAGGACTGACAAGCCCCGCCCTTGCTCCTCCTTCAATGGACATATTGCAAATCGTCATTCTTTCTTCCATTGACATTTTCGCAATGGCATCCCCGCAATATTCAATAATATGACTCGTGCCAAAGCCAATTCCGTTTTGAGCAATAATATAAAGTATAACATCTTTAGCGGTAACACCCTTTTTCAGCTCGCCATTAATCTCCAGCTTTAATGTTTTAGGCTTGCTTTGCCATAAAGTCTGGGTAGCCATGACATGCTCCACTTCACTTGTTCCAATGCCAAATGCTATTGATCCAAATGCTCCATGAGTGGATGTATGGCTGTCGCCGCAAACAATCGTCATGCCTGGCTGAGTAAGCCCCAGCTCCGGACCGATCACATGTACAATCCCCTGTTCAGGACTATCCAGCCCGGCAAGAGGGATGCCGAATTCCAGGCAGTTTTTTTCCAAAGTGGTCATTTGATTTAATGCAACAGGATCATTGATGACTTTTCGGTTATCAGTAGGAATATTGTGGTCAACTGTAGCAAACGTTTTATCAGGCCTTCTCACTTTCCTGTTTTTCATTCTTAAACCGGAAAAAGCCTGAGGGGATGTAACTTCATGCACCAAGTGGAGGTCTATGTACATCAAATCCGGCTTTCCCTCTTCCCTGTGGACTACATGCTTTTCCCAAATCTTATCTATTATTGATTTTCCCATTCTGCTCCACTCCCTTTTTAAAAGAAACACGGCCGATGAAGGCCGTGTCTCAGTTTTTAAAATCAGCTGAAACTGTGTCCAGCCATCATTTCAGCTTTTATGCATAAGCCCCCATGATATTTAGAATAGCTTCGTTATCCAAAAGGGTAGCCTTCACCTCTTCAATCATTTCAGAAGTAGTAACTACCTTTTTTCCAAATGAAACAATATCTCTTGTTCGATAGCCAGCTTCAAGCACTTGATTAACAGCATTCTCAACCGCTTCAGCTTCCTCTTCCATTCCGAAAGATAAGCGAAGCATCATGGCTGCTGATAAAATCATGGCAATAGGATTGGCTGCATTCTTCCCTTGAATATCCGGTGCTGAGCCATGGATTGGTTCGTATAAATAAGGTCCGTTTTCAGAAATGCTGGCAGAAGGAAGCATCCCTAAAGAGCCAGTCAATACAGACGCTTCATCGCTCAAAATATCGCCAAACATATTTTCCGTTACTACAACATCGAACTGCTTCGGATTTTTAATCATTTGCATCGCTGCATTGTCAACCAGCATATGCTCCAATGCAACTTCCGGATATTGCTTTGCGATGTCCTCTGCTACCTCTCTCCACATTCGGCTTGATTCCAGGACATTGGCCTTGTCAACAGAAGTCACCTTGCCACGGCGGCTTCCGGCAAGTTCAAAAGCCAGTTTAATGACACGCCGCATTTCTTCTTTTTGATAAAACAATGTATCTACCACAGCATCTTTGCCGTTTTGCTTGGTCCTCTCGCTTGGCTTTCCGAAATACAGGCCGCCGGTTAATTCCCTGACCATCAGCATATCCACACCTTCAATTACTTCATTTTTTAAAGGAGAAGTATCAGAAAGGCTGGAATAATATTGGGTTGGCCGCAGATTGGCATAGAGATTTAATTCCTTGCGGATCTTCAAAAGACCCTTTTCAGGACGAAGGTGGGGAGGCTGCCGGTCCCATTTAGGCCCTCCAACCGCTCCCAGCATGACCGCATCGCTATCTTTGCAAAGCTCCAGCGTTTCATCAGGCAGAGGAGTTCCTGCTTCATCAATCGCAGATCCGCCGATTTTGCCATATGAAAATTGGAATTGATGTCCGAACCGTTCTCCAACGGCCTGCAGGACTTCAATTGCCCCCTTCACCACTTCTTTGCCGATCCCATCTCCTGGAAGTACTGCGATACGTTTTTTCATTTTTAATCCCTCCGTCTGTTTGTTTGTTTGTGCTTATTTATTATCGTTTAGTGAATGAAGCACTTTGATTTCAGCACATGTTACTTGCTTTCCGCAGGGGAAGAACGGGAGCTCGATCAATTCGCCTCTACCGCCTGTGCCTGTGCTTTCTCTTTCATATATATCACTCTATTAACAGCGTTCAAGTAAGCTTTTGAGGAAGCCTCAAGCACATCCTGGGCCAAACCGCGGCCGCTGGTTTCCATTCCTTCGTAGTTAAGCTTTACATAAACCTGTGCTAATGCGTCTCTTCCGGCCCCAACGGATTGAATGCGGTAATCCAGAAGGTTAGCTGTTCCATTCAGGCATTTTTCCAATGTGTTATAGAGCGCTTCGATGCTTCCTGCTCCAGTACCCGCTTCCTGGATCACTTCGTTGTTCGATCCTGACAGAGTAACAGTTGCAGTCGGAACAGAGTTAGTGCCATATTGAATTTGAATACCGATTAAATCATAGAACCGCTGCTCCTTGGAGAGCTTCTCTTCAAGTACGATGGCTGCAAGGTCGTCGTCTGTCATCTCTTTTTTGCGGTCGGCCAAATCTTTGAAAACTGTGAATAGACGGTTTGCTTCTTCATCTGCTACTTCAAGCCCCAGTTCACTCAAGCGGTTTTTAAAGGCATGACGTCCAGAATGTTTTCCAAGCACCATGGAATTGGATTGGAATCCGACTAGATCAGGGGAAATAATTTCATAAGTTGTTTTTTCCTTCAGTACCCCATCCTGATGTATTCCTGATTCATGTGCAAAAGCATTTCTTCCGACAATTGCTTTATTTGCAGGTACCACCATGCCTGTCAGCTTGCTGATCAGGCTGCTCGTTCTGCTGATTTCCTGAAGGTTCAGACGCGTCGAAGCCTGATAATGATCATTCCGGATATAAAGGGCTACCGCCAGCTCCTCCAAAGCCGCATTTCCAGCTCTTTCACCAATCCCGTTGATGGTGCCCTCAACCTGTGTTGCTCCATTCTCTATAGCTGAAAGGGAATTAGCTATGGCCATTCCCAAGTCATCATGGCAATGAGCCGATAGAGACACTTTATCAATAGAAGGAACATGATTTCTTAGATATTGAAATATCTCTCCATATTCCTGAGGTGTTGTATATCCAACAGTATCCGGTATATTGATGATCCTCGCCCCTGCCTGAATGACCCTTTCAATTATTTCAGCAAGAAAAGGCAATTCTGTTCTGGTAGCATCCTCTGCAGACCATTGGACGATCGGAAACTTTGAAGCAGCATACTTAACTGTTTCTACTGCTGTTTCAACCACTTCTTCTTTCGTTTTCTTTAGCTTATATTGCCTGTGGATTGGAGAGGTTGCCAGGAATGTATGTATTCTTGGCTCAGCCCCGTCCTTTAATGCTCCCCATGCATCATCTATGTCAGAGATAACTGCTCTTGCCAGTCCTGTGACCGAGCAATTTTTAATCGTCTGGGCAATTTTCTGTACAGAAGCAAAATCACCTTTGGACGCTGCAGGAAAACCGGCTTCAATAATATCTACATTCAGGCGCTCCAGCTGCCTGGCTATTTCTAACTTTTCGGAAAAGTTAAGGTTGACACCTGCTGATTGTTCGCCATCTCGTAACGTTGTGTCAAATATTTTAATTGTTTGCACTTACGACCACTTCTTTCTTCTTGCTGCTATTGACAAACGGCATCATTTTGCGAAGCTCTCTTCCTACCTGTTCAATTGGATGCTCATTCTCTCTCTGATTCACTGCATTAAATACCGGTCTATTTGCCTGGTTCTCCAAAATCCAGCCTTTAGCAAAATTACCTTCCTGGATATCTTTCAAAACTGCCTTCATTTCTTCTTTCACCCTTGCATCTACCACGCGCGGGCCGCTGACAAAGTCACCCCATTGTGCAGTATCCGAGATGGAATAGCGCATTCCTTCCAGACCTCCTTCATACATAAGGTCAACGATGAGTTTAAGCTCATGCAGACATTCAAAGTATGCAAGTTCCGGCTGATAGCCTGCTTCTGTAAGAGTTTCAAATCCTGCTTTAACCAATGAAGTAAGCCCTCCGCAAAGCACTGCCTGTTCACCAAACAGATCTGTCTCCGTTTCTTCTTTAAAAGTTGTTTCCAATGCACCTGCGCGAAGTGACCCAATGGCTTTAGCGTAAGAAAGGGCAAGCTCCTTTGCTTCTCCTGTTACATCCTGATGGACTGCAAACAGAGCTGGGACACCTGCATCCTGTTCATATGTTCTTCTGACCAAATGCCCTGGCCCTTTTGGTGCTACAAGCAATACATCACACTCTTTTGGAGGCACGATCTGATTAAAATGGATATTAAATCCATGGGCAAACATTAATGCCTGGTTTGATAGATTCGGTTCAATTTCTTCCTTGTATACTTTTGGCTGGAGTTCATCCGGCAATAGAATCATCACTACATCTGCCTGTGCTGCTGCCTCACCCACTGAGTATACCTGGAAGCCGTCTTCTTCTGCTTTTTCCCAAGACTTCCCTTTTCTAAGGCCGATTACAACTTCAACTCCGCTGTCCCTCATGTTTAACGCATGCGCATGTCCCTGAGATCCGTATCCGATAACCGCTACTTTCTTTCCGTTTAAATAAGCTGCATTTGCATCTCCGTTATAGTACATTTTTGCCATGTTTTATCTCCCTCTCCGATTAAAATTTTATATTTTAGTAATAGATTTATTAAACAATTGAATATGATTTGGACTGCTGGGAAGTACGCTGTGTTCCTCTAGGGAATGCCGTTGTTCCCGTCCTGGCAAGCTCTTTAATTCCATATGGTTTAATGAGTTCAATGAAAGCTTCTACCTTATCAGATTCACCTGTAATCTGAACGGTCATGCTATCCTTGCTGACATCTATTACAGAAGCTCTGAAAGGTTCAATTAATGAGTAAATTTCATTTCTGGTATAAGGGACCGCCTGAACTTTAATGAGGGCGAGCTCTCTTGCCACTATCGATTGATCAGTGATATCAGTCACTTTTATCACATCGATTTGCTTGTTTAGCTGTTTTGTAATTTGTTCACTGGCACTGGAGTCCTCAACATGGACCACACAAGTGATGCGCGACATCCCTTCATGTTCAGACAGGCCAACTGAAATGCTTTCAATATTAAAGTTTCTTTTGGAAAATAAATTCGTGATTCTGTTTAGAACGCCCGGCCGATTCATAACAGTCAGGCATATAACTCTTTTCATGGTTTTACACCTGCCATTTCATGAAGTCCTTTTCCAGGTGCAATCATCGGATACACATTTTCATCCGGATCCACCCGGAAATCGATAAGCACTGGCTCACGGTTATGAAGCACTTCATCCAATAACTCTTCAGCTTCTTCTTCAGATTGAATGACATATCCTTTTATTCCATAGGCTTCTGCCAATTTTACGAAAGAAGGCTGTACTGGGATTTTGCTGTGAGAGAAGCGGGACTCATAAAAAATCTCCTGCCATTGCCGAACCATGCCAAGGGCCATATTATTAAAAATGATAATTTTTACCGGCAAGTTCATTTCCTGTATAACGGCAAGCTCCTGCGTTGACATTTGGAATCCTCCATCTCCGCAAATAGCGAGTACGCATGCTTCCGGGTCAGCCAGCTGAGCTCCGATACTTGCAGGGAATCCAAATCCCATTGTTCCTAGCCCCCCTGAAGTCACCCATCTGTCTGCCTTATTAAAGCGGTAGTATTGGGCTGCCCACATTTGATGCTGTCCTACGTCTGTTACGACGATGGCATTCCCTTCTGTTTTTGAATGAAGCATTTCCATGACTTTCTGGGGTTTCAGCCGTCCAGATTCTTTATCATAGAAATATGGATATTCCTCCTGCCACCTCAGGATGGTTTCCATCCATTCTTTATGGGCCGGCGGTTTTCCATCCTGCAGAATCAGCTGCTCAAGAGCTTCTTTTGCATCTGCCACAATCGGAATGGACGTCGGAACGTTCTTGCCGATTTCAGCAGGATCAATATCAATATGGGCGACTGTTGCATGTGGTGCAAAATGCTGTAAGTTTCCTGTTAATCTGTCATCAAATCGGGCTCCAATATTTATCAGCAAGTCACATTCTGTAAGTCCCATGTTGGCTGCATAGCAGCCATGCATCCCTGCCATTCCGATGAATAATGGATGATCTGCCGGAAACCCGCCGAGGCCCAAGAGTGTGTGAATAACAGGAATTTGCTGCTGCTCTGCGTACTCTTTTAATTCTTTGGATGCTCTTCCATGAAGCACGCCAGCACCAGCCAGGATGACAGGCTTTTTCGATCTGCTGACCGCTTCAGTTAACTTCCTTATTTGCAGGTAATTTGGTTTCAATGTCGGCTGATATCCCGGCAGATTCACTTCCTTTTCTTCCTCGGGCTGATCTGAAATTCCCGCAGCGATATCTTTAGGGATATCGATCAGCACCGGTCCTGGCCTGCCGGTTGAAGCTATATAAAAAGCTTCTTTAACAATTCTCGGGATATCTTCAATGCTGCGGACCTGATAATTGTATTTTGTAATTGGAGTGGTTATCCCCAGGATATCTGCCTCCTGAAAGGCGTCTGATCCAATGACTCCCGTTGCCACCTGACCTGTAAAAACAATCAGCGGAAGTGAATCCATCATTGCGTCTGCAAGCCCGGTAACAATATTAGTGGCTCCTGGTCCTGAAGTGGCAATTACAACACCCGGTTTTCCAGTTATCCGGGCATACCCTTCAGCAGCATGAATTCCTCCCTGTTCATGACGCGGCAGCACATGAAGAATCTCTGAATGATACAGTTTGTCGTAGAGTGGAAGAACAGCTCCTCCAGGATAACCAAAAATCACTTCAACATTTTCTTTCTCCAAGGCTCTTAATAACAGATCTGCACCGGTGACAGGATGTGTCTCCGTTTTTGTTTCTGTTAAGGCAGCTTCCTGCAGCATTTGTTGATAACCTCCTCATGTAATTTATAACTCCAATATAAAAAGCCCTTCCACCCCTAAAGACACCTATCGATTGTAGGTATAAGGGATGAAAAGGCTTTGATAACCTGTTCCACGGTACCACCCTGATTCACGCTTATAGTGCGTGCACTCATGAACAGCTATATGCTGTCCGTTTTGATAACGGGTGAAGAACACCCGGCAGCCCCTAGTCGATCATCGATCATCTTTCAGGACTGCGCTCAGAGGTGAGTTCATTTTAAGAGGGCATTACCGGTTTTCAGCAGGTCCGGCTCTCTGTGAATGCCTGTCATAAAACTACTTATCCTCTTCTACGCTTTTCCTATTCGGAGTAAAACCCATTAAAACATTAACGCTTTAAACCACTGAATTATTAAGTTAAAAAAATTCATATTGAGAGAGAGATTTCACTTAGATGAAGGTTATAATTCTATTTAACTTAAAGGTGTGAATTTCTTATATTGAGGACTATCTTACGCCCATTTTTATCAGCCGTCAACACCCTTTCTGTGAATTATTTGATAATTTCGATTAATCTGTTTTTCTGTATCCGCTTACATTGTTGATATATTCACATTCCCTGGGACAAAAAAATTTTAGAGAATTTTTTAATTACGGGAGATGACAGCTGATATGAGGTTCAAATATTAAGAGGTTTGTAAAGACGATTTAAGTCGAGGGCTGCACTGGCAGACTCCTGCCATTGCAACTAAATTAAAAACAAAAAAACTCACCAAAAAGGTGAGTAAGAATTCGGTAAGATATGTAGTGCTGCCAGATGTGTAAATGGCGTCCCAGGAGAGATTCGAACTCCCGACCGACGGCTTAGAAGGCCGTTGCTCTATCCAGCTGAGCTACTGGGACGTATTGAAAATTTTTTACTTGGTTGAGATTAATTAACTTAACGACAAGATTTATTATATTAGACAAATGTTAAGAAGTCAACACTTTGGTAAGATATTTTTTATTAATGAGGGAAGACTGGCTTCCCTCAGTTATTATATTCAAATTACTCGCTTTTTACCAGTGAAAAATTTTGTGTCAAATCAGGAATTTTCCCATTAGACAGGTCATACACATCCAATGTAACATTTTTCCCCCTGGCTTCCAGTATGACATATGTCTTTTCATTTCTTCCTCTTGGCAGCCGGATGCTCCCAGGGTTAATAAATAATATCCCATTAGACATTTCAGCTCCCAGACCATGTGAATGGCCAAAACATACAATATCTGCTTCCATTTCACGTGCCTTGTATGACAGATTCATTAAGGTAGACTTAACGGAATATCTGTGTCCGTGTGTGACGAAAAGGCGGAGTCCCCCTGCTTCTTCTATTCTATCCTCCGGGAATGCTGCCTCAAAGTCGCAATTTCCTCTTACAGCAGTGTAGCCTATCAATGATTCATGATCTGCCTGAAGCTCAGAATCTCCGCAATGAATCATCAGATCCATATCCGGATGCATTTCGCGGATTTTGCTGAGTTCAGAGGTTAACCCATGGCTATCACTGACAATCAGAACCCTCATGAGTTCTCAGCTCCGGCTACGAAAGAAGGAAGCAGCTCCTCCAGCTTTTTGAGAGCATTTGCCCTATGGCTGATCAGGCTTTTTTCCTCCGGCATTAATTCAGCCATTGCTTTGTCTTTTTCTTCTGCAAAGAAAATAGGATCATAGCCAAATCCATTAGTCCCTCTTTTTTCTCTTAAGATATGGCCTTCACAAGTTCCTGCAGCTGTTATAGTAGTTTTTCCGGGTGCAGCTACTGCAAGAGCGCAATAGAACCGAGCCTGCCGCTTATGATCCGGAATGTTTTTGAGCTCATCGAGAACCTTTTCCATGTTTTTCTGGTCGTTTTTTTCTTCTCCTGCATAGCGGGCGGAATAGATGCCTGGCTTTCCTCCAAGCGCATCAATGATTAATCCTGAATCATCGGCAATTACCATTCTTCCAAAAGCTTCTGAAACGGCTTCCGCTTTCAGAATGGCATTCTCTTCAAACGTGCTTCCTGTTTCCTCTACATCCTGAAAATCAGGATAATCCAGCAGCGTTTTAACTTCATACCCAAGAGGCTTGAACATCCGTTCAAACTCTCTGGCTTTGCCTGCATTTTTAGTAGCGATAATGACTTCCTGCATGCTATGACCTCCCCTCCAGCTTTTCTCTTTTGCTTTGAATGCTTTCTGAGATTTTTTCTCCAAGCGCAGCCTTTTGAAACTCAAACAGCTCTGTTATCCCTTCCTGCGCAGCACCCAGCATTTCCTGCAGCTGGGTATAAGAAAAAGTCGCTTCTTCTCCCGTTCCCTGAAGCTCCACAAACTCACCGCTTCCAGTCATAACGACATTCATATCTACTTCCGCTGAAGAGTCTTCAAGATAATTCAAATCCACTGCAGCCTGCTTGTTTTTAAGAATTCCCACGCTTGTGGCAGCAAGGAAATCATTTATTGGATAGTGAGTAAGCTTCTTGCTGCTGTATAATTTATCCATCGCCTGTGACATAGCGACAAAGGCTCCTGTAATGGATGCTGTCCGAGTCCCTCCATCCGCCTGGATTACATCGCAATCAAGCCAAACCGTTCTTTCGCCAAGTGCATCAAGATCCACCACTGCACGGAGAGCACGGCCGATCAGACGCTGGATTTCCATTGTTCTCCCTGAGATTTTCCCTTTTGCTGATTCCCTGATATTTCTCTGTTCCGTTGCTCTTGGAAGCATGGAATATTCAGCTGTTATCCAGCCTTTCCCCTGTCCCCTCATAAAAGGAGGGACCCTTTCATCGATACTTGCTGTGCAAATCACCTTCGTGTCTCCCACAGTTATAAGGACAGAGCCCTCAGGATGCTTTAAGTAATCTGTTTCAATATGTATAGGCCTAAGCTGCTTCGGTTCACGTCCATCTGCACGCATAAGCTGATTCCCCCTTCTTTTCCATATGTAAAAAAATTATTTAACCAGAGCATCGCCCTAAGTATGTTTTTGTCCAGGTACATTGGCATAACTTCATTTCACCAACAAAGAAGAGGCGGCAGTAAATGCCAACCTCTTTTTCCTGTTACTATATAGTATAACAAAATCTGCCCTATTAAAAACTTCCTGTATTCACATTTTCAGGACGGGTTACAGGCTCAGACAGTTTTTGGCCATCCTCATTGACAATCTCTGCTTTGCCATCAACAGTGACAGCAACGCTTTCGATGCCTTTTTGTTCTGTCAGTGAAAGGACAAGTGCAGTCAGTAAGTGCTTGGAAATCATTTTCTCTTCGAAGCTGCTGAAAACATTCTCATTGAAGTTTAATGTGACTTTTCCTTCTTCAACTTTTGGAGCTTCAAGCAGTTCTACATCCGGAAGGAAGTCTGTCACCAGATTGGATGCATAGTTCGGCCCTTTTATCAGTTCGGATACAACCGCTTCAACTTTATTGTCCATATCATTGCTTACACGCTTGGTAACAGGCACGTAATAATAGTTTTCTTCATCCCCGCCCAGATAATAAACGGTCACCGGCTTCGTATTCGTGATGTCTACTACTTCCGTTGTATCCATGTTTATTCCATTGGCTCTGCTTAACGCAGAACTGACCGGAGTGCCATTCACAGGCATCTCTTTTAATTCATGTCCGTTTAATGTCAGCTTAACTTTATCAATGGAATCAAATTGTGTAAGTGTCCAGGTAACTGATTGGAGAATTTTCTTTTCATCTTCCTTAGCATATTCCTGAAATTCTTTTGAAAAATCGACGGTTGCAACTTTATCTTTAATATTTACAGAAACTTTTGTATCAGCCGGAAGGACTGCTCGGAAATCATTTGGAAGAAGCTCTGTAACAGGACCGTTTTCTACAAGGTACTCTAACGCCTGTGTAGCAACTGAATTAGTTTTTGGAAGATCAATTGTCTGGGGAACGACATACCCATTCTTATCAATCAAGTAAAGCTCTGTTTTAAGATTTGCCGTAACACCCTCTTCATTTTCGGCTGTTTCTTTTCCAGCTGTTTCTTCTGCAACACTCTCGCCTTCATCGGTATAAGATACTGCTTTTGGCGGATCGACCTTTTCCTTCCCCTGGCTTCCAAACAATCCGCAGCCTGATAATAGAACAGATGATACCAGCACAGCCGACACTAAAGACGTTTTTTTATTTAAAGACATACATAATCCCCCCTGAGACAGTTTGTACTACATGTATACGAGCCTATCTGAAATTTAGACCGTCTTTTAGGATAAAAGTGTTAATAGATTTTTGACAAATTTGGACAAACCGAAGGAAAAGCGCAAGCGCCTTGCCCACCCCCGACACCTCGAGGGGATAGGCTGCTTATCGACGTTCAAAATTCTCTTATCTTTCATAAAAAAAGAAGCCCCCATAAGGAGCTTCTCTGTCATATTTGTTTCAGCAGTTCATCTTTTATCAGGACAGCTTTGATTTTAAAATAATCTATCTCCTCCGGAAGTTCTTCTTTGATTGGTTTAAGTTTGTCTCTACCAGCCTTTTCAGCAGCCTGTAAAACGAGCTTTTCTTCAGTTTCATTGAAAATATCTGACCAGTCAATTACATTGCCTTCTCTGATTGAGCGAAATATATGCTCTTGAATTGTTATCGGTGAGAAATTTCGCTTTTTGGCTATTTCTCTTATTGAATCTCCATCCTTGTAATAGTCAAAGGAAATCTGGTAGCTTGGACGATCATCTATGGGTTCCTCTGATTTTGATGGCGCTTCTGTAGCCGGCTTAGGCGAAATATTATGTTCTTCGGCAAATTCTCTGATAGCCTGGATAAAGTCTTCTCCATACTTTTCAAACTTCATTTGCCCTACGCCTTTAATATTTAACATCATGTCCTTGCTGACGGGAAAATAGCGGCTCATTTCTTTTAATGCTGCATCAGCAAATACTACGAAAGGAGGGACATTTTCTTCATCTGCAATCACTTTCCTAAGTTTTCTCAGCATCTCGAAGAGCTCATTGTTTTCCTCTGTTTCCTGAATACGCACCGGCTCGCTTATTTTCATAAATAATCTTTTCTGCCCCTTCAACACGGGAACTGCACTGGCCGACAGCTTTACAGTCGGATATTTTCCATCTGTTAAAGCCAGATAGTCCTCAGCGAGCAGATAATTTATCATATCACCAATCTCTTTTTCTTTGCGGCTTTTCAGCAATCCGAATGTTGAAAGTTTATGAAAATTCATTTCGCGGATTCTCTTATTATTCGATCCTTTCAAAACCTGGGCTGTCAAAGTAATTCCAAATCTTTCTCCCATCCGCTTGATGCATGAGAATATCATTAAAGCTTCCTGTGTAATATCCATGCTTGTCCGTTCATCCAGACAGCTGCTGCATTTGACGCATTGAATAGGATCGGCATTCTCATCAAAATATTCAATGATATAGGACTGAAGGCATTTTTCTGTATGGCAGTAATTAACCATATCCTTAAGCTTGCTGTATTCCTGCTCCATTTTTTGTTGATTCAGACTGCTCTCCTCTATCAAAAACTTCTGCAGCTGGATATCCTGAGGGGCAAACAGCAGGTAGCAGGTGCTATCAACGCCATCTCTGCCGGCCCTTCCCGCTTCCTGATAATAGGCTTCAATGTTCCGCGGAAGATTATAGTGGATGACATATCTGACATTGGATTTATCTATCCCCATTCCAAAAGCATTCGTTGCAATCATAATGTCTGATTCATCGTATACAAAGGTATCCTGTGCTTCTTTTCGTTCTTCTTCCTTTAGGCCTGCATGATATTTGGCAGCAGACAAATTCTTGCCTTTTAAAAATTGGTACAGCTGGTCCGTTTCCTTGCGGCTTGAAGTGTATATTATTCCCGCTTCGTTTTTATGTTTCTTAATGGTCTGCAATATAAAGTCCCTTTTGTTAACACCTTTCAAAACGTGGAAAGATAAATTTTCCCTTGCAAAACCGGTAATAAACGTATGTTCCTCTCCTATGTTTAAAAGCCTGCGAATATCATTTGCAACATCCCGTGTTGCTGTTGCTGTCAAAGCAGCGATTACAGGTTTCTGGTTCAGGCTGTTAAGCTCAGCGACAACCGAACGATAACTTGGTCTAAAGTCATGTCCCCATTGGGAGATGCAGTGCGCCTCATCAAAGACGATAGCACTAATTGAAATATCGTTTAATAAATCCAAAAAGGCCATGGAACCAAATCGTTCCGGCGCCACATACACGAGCTTATATTCACCTTTGCGTATTCCCGCTACAACATGCTGATACTCGGCAGAAGACAGCGTGCTGTTGATAAAAGCAGCCGGGATGCCGGCAAGACTAAGAGCATCTACTTGATCTTTCATCAGGGAAATTAAGGGAGAAATCACAATGGCCGTTCCGGGGAGTACAAGAGCGGGTATTTGGAAGCAGATTGACTTTCCGCCTCCAGTTGGGAGAATGCCAAGAGTATTGGTTTGAGAAAGGATATTTTGAATAATCTCCTGTTGACCAGGGCGGAAAGAGGTATATCCAAAATATTTTTTCAGATAGTTTTCGGCTTGTGCGAGCAAATTGATCACCAACTCAACTAATATATTTTGTCTTTCATTCTCATGATACCAAAGCTTTTTTAAAATGTAATCCTAAAAGAAAAGCGGAAGCGCCTTGCCCACGAAGGAAAGCAGATTAAGAACGCCACGTCCTGTGGCAACGTCTGCATAACCCCCATCCTGGGGGGCCTCACCTCGAGGGGGTAGGCGCTCCTCATAAAAGCTAGCGCTTTTAGTCGTGCGATGATAAAGCTGTCAAAGCATTCCTTGTGGAGCTAGACAGTTATCCGCGTTCAAGATGTTATGATTAGTTTTAAAAACACCTTCTGAAAAAGTTCAGAAGGTGTCTGCATGTGTTAAAGCGATATTTTTTCTGCAGTATTTACAGGAAATCCCAGCCACTTTGAAGCAATTTTAGAAAAAATGGCCGGTGAGCCCGTTGTGCAGAATTTATATTCAGGGTTCTCTGCAACAGCTTTAAGCATTCCATAGTGATGCAGAATGGTACTTGCTTCCCTTGCTGTTTCTTCACCGGAACTGATGACATTTACGCCTTTTCCCATTACATTTTTAATAATTGGTTCTAATAAAGGATAATGGGTACATCCGAGAATGAGTGTATCCATTCCTTTTCCTTTAATAGACTGAAGAGTCTCAGCCACGATTTTTTTGGCAACAGAGCCTTCATACTCTCCGCTCTCTACAAGAGGAACGAACTTAGGGCATGCCAGACTATGAACATCAGATCTCCTGTTTAACTGAATCAGCGCATTTTCATATGCCTTGCTTTTGACTGTGCCTTCTGTGCCAATGACACCAATCTTATGATTTTTCGTTACTTTTATAGCTGTTCTGGCCCCAGGGAAAATGACACCGATAACCGGTATCGTTAGCTCTCTGCGAATTTCTTCCAGGGCTACGGCAGTGGCAGTATTACAGGCAATGATAAGCATTTTAATATTTCTGCCAAGCAAGTATTTCGTCATTTGCCAGGTAAAAGATTTTACCTCGTCACCAGGCCGGGGGCCATATGGGCATCGGGCTGTATCTCCAAGGTAAACAATATCTTCATTTGGCAGCTGCCGCATAATTTCTTTTGCGACTGTTAAGCCTCCAACTCCGGAGTCAATAATTCCTATAGGTTGTTTCACAAGTACCGCCTCATTCTCCTCGCATATCATGGTGTAATTTCGTTAAGTTATCTTTTAAGAACAAGACCTCATTATGTGAAGAATTTTTAAGAACTTCTTTTAAATAATCCTGGCGTTTTTTTATAACTTCTTCAATAATCCGTTCTCCTTCTTCAAGCAGGTGGATTCTGACCACTCTTCGGTCATTTGGATCTTTAACCCTTTTCACAAGGGTGTTTTTCTCCATTCGATCAACAAGATCTGTTGTCGTGCTGCATGCAAGATACATTTTGTTTGACAGCTCACCGATGGTCATATCGCCTTCTTCAAAAAGCCATTGCAATGCAACAAACTGGGGAGGGGTAATGGTGAAATCACTTAGAATTTCCCTTCCCTTCTGCTTGATAATGCCGGATATGTATCTTAAGTCTTTCTCAATTTCAGCTACAACATCATTTATTTCATTTGTTTTAGGATCTTCAAGCTTCATTCTTAAACACTCCCATTTAAGCTTTTACGATGTTTTCTGCCCTTGTGCATTTATTTTCACCTTTTTCCGTATAAATTTCAAGACAGAAATAAAACCAATTAATGAAAAAATCCCTTTATAAATGTGATAACCGGCTTCCCAGAAGGATAGCCGGTCTAAATTAAAGTTCTAGCTCTCCCATTCGAAGGAGCTCTACAACAGCTTGTGATCGCCCCTTTACACCAAGCTTTTGCATGGCATTGGAAATGTGGTTCCGAACCGTTTTTTCACTTATAAACAATTCACCAGCGATTTCCCTTGTTGTTTTATCTTGTACTAACAATTCGAATACTTCTCTTTCTCGTTTGGTGAGTAACGGCTTGTGAGTATATTCATTCTCCTTCAAGTATTGTAACCCTCCTTGCCTTTCGCCAGCTATGAACCGCGGGATGGGTATATATTTAGTCACCATATCATATGTCAGCAAAACAGCCGAAGTGACTATATTTAGTGAAAGGAGAAAGTTATTTTCAAAAATGTGCCATTGTGCCGCTAGGCCCGTACTTTAACCCCGCTTTTCAGCATTTCTTTCATTTCTGCGGTCCAAGGCACACCCTTGCCTGTCACCTTTGATATCTGCACCATCGTGCCCCTGCCGGTGAAGCAAACTGAACCGTCTGATTTCTTGCCCATATAATGAAGGTCAACAGAAGAATTACCTATCGAAGCAGCTTTTACATAAATTTGTAACTCTTCATCAAAGAAAACCTGGCAGATAAAATCGCATTGGAGGTCTGCTACGACTGGTATGGTTTCATTATCTTGTTTTACCCAGTCCTGCATAAAGCCTTTGCTTTTGAAAAATTCTATCCTTGCTTCTTCATAATATGTGAATGGAACGGTATTGTTCAAATGTCCAAACATATCTGTTTCAGAAAATCTGACTTTTACTGGATGAAAGAAAATGAATTCTTCTTCCCATTTTTTAAAATTGTCAATATAGCTCAATTTTTTCATGGCAGTTCCTCCCGGCTATTTATGAATGAGCGCTCACTCTGTTATATTTCATTATAGTGTTTTTTGAATTATTTGAACACCAAAACCATTCAGCTTTGAATGCAAAAACCCCTCTCCAAAAAGGAAAGGGGGTTTAAGAAGTTTAGATCTGGTCGCTTCCAAAGAAGTTTTTGAAAGACTGGAATGTTGTATCGCGGTTAAGTGCCGCAATGGATGTTGTTAAAGGAATGCCTTTCGGGCAGGACTGTACGCAGTTTTGAGAGTTTCCGCAGTTGGCTAGTCCCCCATCACCCATGATTTGCTCCAGGCGTTCTGCTTTATTCATTTCACCAGTTGGGTGAGCATTAAACAAACGAACCTGTGATAATGGAGCTGGCCCGATAAAATCAGATTTGCTGTTTACATTCGGGCATGCTTCCAGACAAACACCGCATGTCATGCACTTTGACAGTTCATATGCCCATTGGCGCTTTCTCTCAGGCATACGCGGTCCTGGTCCCAAATCATAAGTGCCATCGATCGGAATCCACGCTTTAACCTTTTTCAAGGAGTCAAACATACGGCTTCTGTCGACCTGCAGGTCACGGACTACCGGGAACGTGCGCATAGGCTCAAGACGGATTGGCTGTTCCAGCTGATCGACAAGCGCCGTACAGGACTGACGTGGCTTTCCATTAATAATCATTGAACATGCACCGCAGACTTCTTCCAGGCAGTTCATATCCCATGCGATTGGAGTGGTATGTTCACCCTTCACGTTGACCGGATTACGGCGAATTTCCATAAGAGCAGAAATAACATTCATATTGGGACGGTAATCTATTTCAAACTCTTCCTGAAAAGGGGCTGAATCAGGAGTATCCTGGCGGCTGATTACAAAACGGACTGTTTTAGTTTTTGTTTCTTGCATGGATTAATTCTCCCCTTTCTTTTTGGAATAGTCACGCTTACGCGGTTTTATTAAGCTGACATCAATGTCTTCGTAATGGAATGCAGGAGCGGAATTTGCATCAACAAACTTCGCCATTGTTGTTTTCATGAATTCCTCATCGTTACGCTCAGGGAAATCCGGCTTATAGTGTGCACCGCGGCTTTCGTTACGGTTGTAAGCACCAATTGTAATAACACGTGCCAATTGAAGCATATTCTGCAGCTGGCGCGTAAAGCTTGCACCCTGATTGCTCCACTTCGCAGTGTCGTTAATATTGATGTTTTTATAGCGCTCCATAAGTTCAACAATTTTTTCATCTGTTTTTAGAAGCCTGTCATTGTGGCGGACAACCGTTACATTGTCTGTCATCCATTCACCAAGCTCTTTATGAAGAACGTATGCATTCTCTGTGCCATCAAGAGACATGATATTATTCCATTTTTCTTCTTCCTGTTTTACATGGCGCTCAAATAATGATGATGGCAGATCTTCAGCAGTCTTATCCAGGCCGCTGATATATTTGACAGCATTAGGACCTGCTACCATACCACCGTAGATGGCTGATAGAAGGGAGTTTGCACCCAGACGGTTGGCACCGTGCTGTGAATAATCACATTCACCTGCAGCAAATAAGCCAGGGATATTTGTCATCTGATCATAGTCAACCCATAGTCCGCCCATTGAATAGTGGACAGCAGGGAAGATTTTCATTGGCACTTTACGAGGGTCTTCACCCTGGAATTTTTCATAGATTTCAATAATTCCGCCAAGCTTAATATCAAGCTCTTTAGGATCTTTATGGGAAAGATCAAGATAGACCATGTTTTCCCCATTAATGCCAAGCTTCTGGTTAACACACACGTCAAAAATTTCACGGGTTGCAATATCACGAGGCACCAGATTTCCATAAGCAGGATATTTCTCCTCAAGGAAATACCATGGTTTGCCATCTTTATATGTCCAGACTCGTCCGCCTTCACCGCGAGCAGATTCACTCATTAGACGAAGCTTATCGTCTCCCGGAATAGCGGTTGGGTGAATTTGAATAAATTCTCCATTTGCATAATAAGCACCCTGCTGATAAACAATCGAGGCCGCTGAGCCTGTGTTAATAACAGAGTTAGTCGATTTCCCGAAGATAATTCCCGGTCCGCCGGATGCCATAATAACGGCGTCAGCAGCAAAAGACTTGATCTCCATAGAAGTCAGGTTCTGAGCAACGACGCCTTTACATGATCCATCATCGTCGATTACCACCCCTAGGAATTCCCAGCCTTCGTACTTTGTTACTAACCCTGCCACTTCATGGCGGCGGACCTGCTCGTCCATCGCGTAAAGAAGCTGCTGACCTGTTGTAGCACCAGCGAATGCTGTACGGTGATGCTGTGTTCCGCCAAAGCGGCGGAAATCCAGCAGTCCCTCAGGTGTACGATTGAACATAACACCCATACGGTCAAATAAGTGAATAATTCCTGGTGCTGCCTCTGCCATCGCTTTAACAGGCGGCTGGTTCGCCAGGAAGTCTCCGCCATAAATAGTATCGTCAAAATGAATCCAAGGAGAATCGCCTTCCCCCTTTGTATTTACTGCTCCGTTGATGCCGCCCTGGGCACAAACAGAGTGAGAACGTTTAACCGGCACTAATGAAAATAATTCAACCGGAGTCCCGGATTCTGCAACTTTAATTGTCGCCATTAAACCGGCTAATCCGCCGCCGACAACTATAACCTTTCCTTTACCCATAGTGACTCACTCCCTAATTACTAGTACAACTAAGAAAAGCGCAGAGCGCCTGCCTATCGCGCTTAAAGCAGACCGCTTCTCAAAACTGCAATATTATTGGCACGTTATAAAACCGAAGTCTAATAGTCTTTTATTGTCTTTTAAATAAATGCTGTAAGAGCACGTACACCAACAATAGATAGTGCAATGAAAATTCCGATCGTTACATACGTGGAAATGACCTGTGAACGAGGAGATACTGTAATTCCCCAGCTGACAAAGAATGACCAAAGCCCATTAGCAAAGTGGAAAATTGCAGAAATGACTCCAATAATATAGAACCAGAACATAAATGGATTAGATAAGATGTTCTCCATCATCTGAAAGTTAACTTCTGCTCCAAAGGCAGCCTGTACACGTGTTTCCCAAACATGCCATGCAACAAAAACCAGTGTAATGACACCTGAAACACGCTGCAGCATAAACATCCAGTTACGGAAGTATCCATACCTGCTTGCGTTATTTTTCGCAGTAAAAGCAATATAAAGGCCATAGATTGCGTGGAACAGCAAAGGTAGATAGATTACAAACGTTTCAAGGAATATTCTGAATGGAAGACTTTCCATGAAATGCGCCGCATTATTAAAAGATTCCTCTCCCCCTGTTGCAAAATGGTTCACTACAAGGTGCTGCACCAAAAACAAACCAACCGGTATAACACCAAGTAATGAATGCAATCTGCGATTAAAAAACTCACGATTACCTGCCATAAACTTTCCCCCCCTGATTTTAAAAAAATGATGCTGAGCCCCCGCTCAGGACATCATCTCGAAAATGTTATTCATTTTCTTACAATTATGTGACATGTCCATTTTACTCCCAAGATAATAGAGCGTCAAGAAAACGGATACATAAAATGTTCCATATAAATAAAATTTTTAAAAAATATTAACGGCTAAAAATCATATTTTATTCTGCGGTTCAATATGACCTAGTTACTGGTCTCCAGTATACTGAAATAGTAATTATTTCTATGCAAATCGTTCTATTTTTTCCTGAATTGATATTAACTCCCTCAGCATATTGTATATAATAGAATCATAGAAAGAGGGGAGACTATTGAGCGAATTAGCACCTGCGAAATCCACTAATGAAGATCACATACAGACAGTTCCGGTATTTGGCTATGAACTAATCCGGGAAGTGCTGCTGCATGACCTTTTGGGAAATGAAGCACCCGAAATTTTATATTGGGCCGGCAAAAGGATCGCACGCATGTATCCTCTTGAGACAGCCGGCCAGATTGCCGAGTTTTTTACAAACGCCGGCTGGGGAAACCTTTCCATCGCAAACGAATCGAAACATGAAATTGAAATGGAATTATCAAGCCAGCTGATTGCAGACCGCTGCAAAAAGAACAAAAACTGCGCCTTTCAGCTTGAGGCCGGTTTTATAGCACAGCAGATTGAACTTCAAAAAGAAGTCATTTGTGAGGCATTCGAACATCCCCGTAAAAAAACTGGCAAAATCCTTATTACAGTGAAGTGGGATAAAAAAGATCCTGCTGAGTAATATCATATGTACTAACAATAAGCTATCAATTTTGATAGCTTATTGTTTGATATTCCTGGAATTAAGCCTTAACCGGAGAAACTGACAGCTTGAATGCATCATGCAAAGCATCCACGGCATCAATCATTTTGCTGTTTTCAACAACAGCCGAGACTTTAATTTCTGACGTGCTTACCATTTTCACCGTAATTTCATTTGCGGAAAGCACTTCAAACATTTCTGCAGCCACACCCGGATTGGAAATCATGCCTGAGCCAACAATCGAAACCTTGGCAAGGCCGGATTCCCATTCAATTCGGTCATAATTTAATTGTTCTCTATGCTTTTCAAGCACTTTTACTGTATCTGTGAGATCTTCATTCTTTATTGAAAATGAAAGGTTTGTCGTCTGAGCTTCTGTCATGCTCTGTATAATGATATCAACATTAATGTGATTTTTGGCAAGCGCCGAGAAAATAGTAGACAATCCAGTCAGTGAATTAGGAAGACCAAGAATCGTCACCCTTGTTATATCATCCTCGAAAGCCACACCGCGCACGACTAAGTTTTGTTCCATTTTTACTTCCTCCTCAATGATTGTTCCGGCTTCCTTCTCAAGGCTCGAACGCACTTCAAGGGGAAGTCCATAATTTTTAGCAAATTCGACTGCTCTTGGATGGAGCACACCAGCCCCCAAGTTGGCCAGTTCAAGCATTTCATCGTAGGAAACAGAATATAATTTTCTCGCATTCTTTATAAAGCGGGGATCAGATGTAAATACCCCGGTTACATCAGTATAAATATCACATTTATCTGCTTTAAGTGCTGCAGCCAGTGCAACAGCCGTTGTATCAGAACCGCCCCGGCCAAGTGTAGTGATGGAACCATCTTCAGTCATCCCCTGGAAGCCTGCCACAATCACAATTTTCCCTTGGTTTAATTGACCCTTAATGGTAGCTGGATCAATATTCACTATCCTCGCATTGCC
The DNA here is from genome assembly GCF_017303275.1 of Bacillus sp. NTK034. Lineage (GTDB taxonomy): Bacteria > Bacillota > Bacilli > Bacillales > Cytobacillaceae > Cytobacillus. The sequence continues at coordinate 679,291 of NZ_JAFKOJ010000002.1, forward strand.
ATGGACTGCTTCTGTCTTAATACCAGCCTGCCACCCTGTAAAAGAAACAGAGGGATGCCCTTTCGCATTTAAAGCCATCGCCAATAAAGAGATGGTCACCTGTTCGCCGGTTGTTAGCAGCATGTCCATTTCCCTTTTATCAGGTGAAGGGGAAATCTCCCTTGCCATTCCAACCAGCTGATCAGTCGTTTTCCCCATTGCCGAAACAACCACAACAACATCATTTCCCCGACTCTTTTCTTCAATTACCCGATTGGCGACATTTTGAATTCTGTCTACAGTCCCCACGGAGGTGCCTCCGAATTTCTGCACAATGATTCCCACAGCTTTCCCTTCTTTCTAAAGATCTTTTAAATATGATTTGCCGTCCTATGTAAGTGAAGCATGACATTTCACTCTGCTGTATTTAACAATGGCTATAACTCTAAATTACCCTTTTGGGCAATAAAAAAAGCAATGGAATAGTTTACTATCCCATTGCTGTGCAGCCAAAGTATAAAAATGAGCAAACACAGTGAGATAGCTCTCCAGGACGGCACTGTCCTGACAATCCTGCATTTGTTCAATGCAGAACCAGCAGAAAAAATGATGAGATTTTCTCCACTTCGGCGAACATACCCTTTCAAAGCTTTTCATGGAAGCCCATTCTTCTCCAAGCTTTTACTGATGAAGTTCGCACCTCTACCTTCACTTAACGATTCTGTTCACAGCTCAGAAACTTAATGAACTATTATGAACATACGCTTTATCGCTATAAAGTGATATTGATATAAAGTTTCAATTAGTATAACATGTCTGAATTTTTCTGTCTATATCCATTTTATGACTTGGTATTTCCATTTTGTTCCTCAAGCCTCTGTTTTAATTCCTCAGCGACATTCGCAGGAATGCCTATTTTTCTAAACTCCTCGATTGGTGCCTCTTTCATTTTCTTTACAGATCCAAAGGTTTTTAGCAGCTGTTTTTTTCGCTTTTCGCCTATGCCGGAAATTTCATCAAGAATAGACTGAAAGGCACTTTTTCCGCGAAGCTGACGATGAAAAGTAATCGCAAAGCGATGAACCTCGTCCTGAATTCTCTGCAGCAGATAAAATTCCTGGCTGTTCCTTGCAAGCGGAATAATTTGAAGCGGATTACCATATAACAGCTGTGAAGTCCTGTGCTTTTCATCCTTTACCAGGCCAGAAATCGGAATATCCAGACCGAGCTCATTTTCAAGCACATCCCGTACAGCTTCAACATGCCCTTTTCCCCCATCAATCATAATTAAGTCCGGAAGCGGCAGCTCTTCTTTCAGCACCCTTGTATATCTGCGCCGGACTACTTCTCTCATGGATTCATAGTCATCAGGGCCTTTAACGGATTTAATTTTGTATTTACGGTACTCTCTTTTCTCTGGTTTGCCATCAATAAAGACGATCATGGCTGAAACAGGGTCAGTTCCCTGGATATTCGAATTATCAAATGCCTCTATCCGGTGAGGAGTATAAATTCCAAGCTGATCCCCCAGATTTTCTACAGCTTTAATTGTCCGTTCTTCATCACGCTCAATTAAAGAAAACTTTTCCTGGAGAGCAATTTTTGCATTTTTATAAGCAAGCTTCACCAGGTCCTTTTTTTGCCCGCGCTGCGGTTTTAGCACTTTAACATCCAGAAGCTGTTCTGCCATTACAGCATCAACCGAATCCGGTGCCAATATTTCACGCGGTTTAAAGTGGTTTGCTTTGGTATAAAACTGGCCGAGAAAAGTTAGGATTTCTTCTTCCGGCTCATTATATATAGGGAACATTGATACATCCCGTTCAATGAGTTTCCCCTGTCTGATGAAGAATACCTGAACACACATCCATCCTTTATCAACCGCGTATCCAAATACATCCCGGTCGGTAAAGTCTGTCATTGTCATTTTTTGCTTTTCCATCGTTGCATCTATATGGGCAATTTTATCTCTTAGTTCCTTCGCCCTTTCAAAGTCTAATTCTTCAGCAGCTGCTGTCATTTTTGCAGTCAGGTCTTTTTTAATCTCTTTGTATCCGCCATTTAAGAACTTTGCAATCTCATCTGTCATTTGCTTATATTGGTCTTCGCTTACAGCCTTCACACATGGCGCAAGACATTGGCCTAAATGGTAATAAAGGCAAACTCTGTCCGGAAGAGTTGAACATTTACGGAGAGGATAAATTCGGTCGAGCAGCTTTTTGGTTTCATTGGCAGCCTGCACATTGGGATAAGGTCCGAAGTATTTTCCTCTGTCTTTCTTTACTTTTCTGGTTGTAATCAGACGGGGATGGCGTTCGGCCGTCAATTTGATAAAAGGATAACTTTTATCGTCCTTCAGCATTACATTATATTTTGGATCATATTTCTTGATCAGATTCATCTCAAGGATCAATGCTTCCATATCTGAAGAAGTGACAATGTACTCAAAATCTGCGATCTCATTAACAAGTCTTAATGTTTTTCCGTCATGTGACCCTGTAAAATAGGATCTTACACGGTTTTTCAGGATTTTTGCTTTTCCCACATATATAATGGTTCCCTGCCTGTCTTTCATTAAATAACAGCCCGGCTGGGCAGGAAGCAGCATCAGTTTATTTTTAATCGTATCATTCATGGCACTTCACCTCCCCGGTTAAAACTTTTTTATCGAAGTTCAATACATTCATTATTTGGCATAATCATTTTCGGGTGCAAGCTAGTAATAAAACATAGTTTGCACTGGAAGCAAACCAATATTATTTAGCCTCTAAAACGCTGTTGGCACATTATTACCATCTTATTATATCAGCCTGGAAACCTGCAGCATAACAACAAAACCCATATGACAAAAAAAATCCCGATGTCCTCCTGGGGACACCGGGAAATTCTTTATAGGTTAAGCATGTTTTGAAAGTAATTCGGCAAGAGCTTCTTTTGGCTGGAAACCAACCACTTTATCTACAACTTCACCGTCTTTTAAAACGATTAATGTCGGAATGCTCATTACGCCAAACTTGCCAGCAGTTTCCTGGTTTTCGTCAACATCGATTTTTACAATTTTCACTTTATCGCCCATTTCAGAATCAAGCTCTTCTAAAACAGGAGCGATCATTTTACAAGGGCCGCACCAAGGAGCCCAGAAATCTGCCAGTACTAATCCCGAACCAGTCTCAGCAGTAAAGTTTTGGTCAGTTGCGTGTGTAATAGCCATTTGATATGCCTCCTAAAATTCAACTCAAATACTAACGACAGTATATCATCGTTTTTTATATGTTGCGAACAATCTGCTCGATCGTAATTTACCCTATTTGGAGCAGATTATTCTCTTTCTTTTACTATTGGCACTATGTATAATGGGCGGCCATCAGCCGCCCATTAGTTATACTATCTTATGCGTTTACTTTAAGCTTTTTGAATTCTTCTGTTAACAGTGGTACAACCTCAAATAGATCTCCAACAATACCGTAATCAGCTACTTTAAAGATATTGGCTTCCGGATCTTTGTTAATGGCTACGATTACTTTTGAGTTGGACATCCCAGCTAAATGCTGAATAGCTCCTGAGATACCGCATGCAATATATAGATCAGGGGTTACAACCTTACCGGTTTGTCCAATTTGCAGCGAGTAGTCGCAATAATCAGCATCACATGCTCCGCGTGATGCACCCACTGCTCCATTAAGAACAGATGCAAGCTCTTTTAATGGTTCAAAGCCTTCCTCGCTCTTAACACCGCGTCCGCCGGCAATGATAACCTTAGCTTCGGATAAATCAACGCCTTCACTGGCTTTGCGGACAACTTCCTTAATGATTGTGCGAAGATCTTTGATTTCTGCTGCAACAGAAGCAGCATCTCCTGATCTTGATTCATCTTTTTCCAATGGAGTTATATTGTTTGGACGAATTGTCGCAAAGAGAAGGCCATCTGTAACAATTTTCTTTTCAAATGCTTTGCCAGAATAAATCGGGCGTGTGAACACCAGGTTGCCGCCTGCCTCCTCCAGGCTCGTTACGTCAGAGATTAAACCTGACTCCAGCTTGGCAGCAATTTTAGGAGCTAAATCTTTCCCTAATGCTGTGTGTCCAAAAATCAGACCTTCCGGACTTTCGGAATCAATCACTGCCATTAATGCCTGTGAAAAGCCGTCAGGAGTATATTGCTTCAGCTTTTCATCTTCAACAGTTACAACACGGTCAGCACCATAGTGAATCATTTCATCAGCTAAAGCGCTTACAGAATTACCAATTAAAACACCTACAACTTCTCCGCCTTCTGACGCAGTTTTAGCAGCTGCAACAGCTTCGAAGGATACATTACGCAATGAACCGTCACGGACTTCACCTAATACTAATACTTTTCTAGCCATATGTTTTACCCCCTGCGTTATTATTATCAGTTATTGATGATCAGACAACTTTGGCTTCAGTATGAAGAAGTTTCACAAGTTCCTTAACTTGATCTCCCAGCTCGCCTTCAAGAACTTTTCCTGCTTCCTTCTTAGGCGGCAAATAGATTTCAATTGTTTTTGTTTTGGCTTCAACATCGTCCTCATCAAGATCAAGATCGTCAAGCTCAAGCTCATCAAGAGGCTTCTTTTTTGCCTTCATAATTCCCGGCAAGGACGGATAGCGCGGCTCATTTAAACCCTGCTGGGCAGTGACCAATAATGGAAGTGATGTCTCAATTACTTCTGAATCCCCTTCAACATCGCGCACTACTGTCGCAGAGCTTCCATTGATATCAAGCTTTGTAATAGTTGTTACATAAGAAATGCCCAAAATTTCTGCTACACGAGGTCCAACCTGTCCCGAACCCCCATCAATTGCTACATTTCCTGCAATGACTAAGTCAGCATCTTTGTCTTTCAAGTATTCAGATAAGATTTTTGCAGTCGTGTACTGGTCCCCATCTTCAAGGTCATCTTCAGTATTTATTAATACAGCTTTATCGGCACCCATCGCAAGAGCGGTACGGAGCTGCTTTTCAGCTTCTTCTGTTCCCACAGAAACAACTGTCACTTCTCCGCCATTCGCATCACGAACCTGGATTGCTTCTTCAATTGCATATTCATCATATGGATTAATGATAAACTCAGCGCCATCTTCATTGATTTTGCCGCCTGAGATTGTAATTTTTTCTTCAGTATCAAATGTTCTCTTCATTAATACGTAGATGTTCATGATTTCCCTCCTAGTAATTAAGCATTGTCATAAAACAAAGCCATTAATTAAAACATTTCTTCACTTCGAAAGATTGAAAATATTTAATGCATACAGAAAGGCTAATCTGCTTGGAACGCCACTCTTTTTTGAAATATCTCTTTTCTCATAGATTATTATTGTTACTATAAATACAGTCCGTTGATTTCCGCTTCAGGCACTTGCTTTCCTCGGGGAGGAATGCGAGCCTCCTCGGCTTCACCTATGGGGTCTCCCACTTTCCTCTCCTCCCGCAGGACATTGAATATGCTTCCTCGAATGGGTACCGCACGAAGGAAACGCGTCAGCATTTTCGAGGATCAAGTCCCTTCCGCTCCAATCAACTCAGCGAATTAGAATAGAAAAACAACAAACTATACGTAAACAACCTTTGAAATTGAGCGGGCGCTCGCTCACAGACCATAACTTAACCAAGGAATCTTCTGAAGATTAAATCATCCGCATACAAGACTATTATAATAGATTATGAGGATGAATGTAATCATTCAGCACAAATCTTTTAAAACACTATTTTCCGGTAAAGCTTGGTTCACGTTTTTCAATAAACGCAGAGATGCCTTCCTTGCCATCTTCGGAAACAAATACTTCTCCAAACAATTCTGCTTCTTTTTTAACACCTTCGTAGAATTGCCCTGTCTTTCCGTAGTTTAAGAGCTCAATGGCCGCCTTAATCGAGCCAGGACTCTTCTTGGCAATCTTCTTTGCCATATTATAAGCGTTGTCCAAAAGCTGATCCTCAGGATAGGCATGGTTAGCCAGGCCATATTGCACTGCCTCAAGCCCGGTAATCGGGTCACTTGTAAAAAGCATTTCTGCTGCACGCGCAGCACCGACATAGCGGGGAAGCCGCTGAGTTCCGGCAAAACCAGGAATTAAACCAAGCTGAAGCTCTGGTAGACCCAGCTTTGCGTTTTCAGCTACGAGACGGAAATGACAGCCCATGGCGAGCTCCAGGCCGCCGCCCAACGCTGCTCCATGAATCGCTGCTATAATTGGCTTAGGGAATTTTTCCATTCTTTCAAAGAGATCCTGTCCATAGGTCGCCAAGCTTGAAAAATCTTCTCCGCTTTCTATGGTTGTAAATTCTTTAATATCAGCACCTGCTGAGAAGAATCTGCCTTCCCCATGAATAAGGATTACCCTGATTTCTTCATTATCTTCAACTTCATCCAGGACAGCTGAAAGCTCTCTCAATAGACCTGATGAAAGAGCATTCGCAGGCGGACGTTCAATAGTAATCGTCGCCACGAAGTCCTGATGGGACCATTTTAGATATTCCATCTTATCCCTCCTGACTATATTTATGGAGCACTTTATCTGCCTCAAAGTTTTCCGCACCCGCCGATCAAAAGTTTATGAACAGGCTTCGCCAATGCAATAAGATCATATTTTTGCTCATTCATTACCCATGTGGTCACTGTTTCATCCATGGTGCCAAAAATCATCTGGCGCGCCAGCCTAATGTCAAGGTCAGCTGGAAATTCACCGCTTTCCCTGCCATCAGCAAGAATCCTTTCCACTAAAGCAAGGTATCCTTTGAGCACCTCATTAATTTTATGGCGAAGGTCTTTATTGGACTGCCTCAATTCGAGCTGGGTTACAATTGCCAGGTGCCTGTCTTCTGAGAGCATTCTAAAGTGTGATTCTACCATCATTAATAGTTTCTCTGCAGCTTTCTCTTTTCCTGCAATTTTTTCTTCAATTTTCTCAACAAAGTAGCCCATTTTATCCTGAAAGAGGGATATTAATATATCTTCTTTGTTCTTAAAATATAAGTATATGGTGCCATCAGCGACACCAGCCTGTTTGGCAATTTTTGATACCTGTGCCTGGTGATAGCCATTTTCAGCAATCACAACTACAGCTGCATCAATAATTTGCCGGTATTTAGGCTTTGTTTTTTTCAAGCTGTTCCCTCCTTTCAGAATAAACAGGTGTATTGATTTTTATCGAGCATAAGGAATGGAGTAATACCATTCCTTATGCCAGGATTTGCCAACCAACTTAGTTTATTTTTTGAATTTAAACATCGGTCTAAAATGAATGAATAATCATTCATATTTTTATAATAGTAGGACAATTCATTTGTGTCAAGAAATTATCCCTGGAAATATAATTTATTATTACATTTCTTAAATGCCTGGACAAGCTTATTGGCTCAAAAATAAAGAGCCGATCGAAAATCGGTCTCTGAAGTTAAGCCCGCTTTTCCTCTTCTTCTTTTAATTTCTTTTTTTCTTCATCTACTAATGCCCTTCTCAGAATTTTTCCAACAGCTGTCTTAGGAAGCTCCTTGCGGAATTCATATAACCTTGGAACCTTATATGCTGCAAGATGCTTTCTTGCAAACAGATTCAGTTCTTCTTCCGTTGCTTCTTTGCCCTCTTTCAGCACAATATATGCTTTTACTGTTTCTCCGCGATATGGGTCAGGTATACCTGCAGCAACCACTTCCTGCACGGCTGGATGCTCGTATAGCACTTCTTCTATTTCACGCGGATAAATATTGAATCCCCCTGCAATAATCATATCTTTCTTCCTGTCCACTACATAGAAGTATCCATTCTCATCCATATAGCCAAGGTCACCTGTCAGCAGCCAGCCATCCCTTAAGGTCTGTGCTGTTTCTTCCGGGCGGTTCCAATAGCCTTTCATTACCTGAGGACCTTTAACTGCAATTTCACCAACTTCTCCTGCCGGAAGCCCTTCTCCCGTTTCCAGTGAAAAAATGGCAGCATCTGTATCAGGCCAGGGGACACCTATACTGCCTTTGACCCGGGGGCGGTCCCATAAGAAATTCGCATGTGTAACAGGTGAAGATTCCGTCAAACCATAGCCCTCGACAAGCTTTCCCCCTGTTATTTCTTCAAATTTCTGCTGGACTTCAACGGGCAGGGCAGCAGATCCGCTGATGCAGGAGTCTATGGAAGATAAATCATATTTTTTAATATCAGGATGGTTCAATATTCCAATATAAATAGTTGGGGCACCAGGGAATAAAGTCGGCCTCTCTTTATGAATAGTTTTCAGGGTCGTTTCCGGATCAAATTTCGGAAGGAGGACCATTTTGTGAGCATCCATAACAGATAAGATCATAACTGTTGTCATTCCATACACGTGAAAGAAAGGAAGTATGCCCAGCACTGTTTCTTCGCCGCGCCTGCACTTATAAAGCCAGGCTTTACACATGGCTGTATTGGATACCAGATTGCTGTGCGAAAGCATGACGCCCTTTGGAAAACCGGTTGTACCGCCTGTGTATTGCAGTAATGCCAAGTCTTCTTCAAAATCGAAGTCATGGATTTTCAGAGGTTCCGCCGGCCTTTTTAAAATCTCCGTCAGCAAATGGTTATGCCCTTCATGTTTTACATTTACGACAATGCCATACTGTTTTTTCTGGATAAAAGGATATATTAGATTTTTAGGGAATGGAAGAGCATCTTTGATAGCGGTTACAATTATATGCTTCAATTCTGTCTGCGGCATCACTTTGCTCACTCTCGGAAATAAGATATCCATTGTAATGATTGCTTTTGCTCCTGAGTCTTTCATTTGATATTCCAATTCCCTTTCCATATACAGCGGGTTTGTCTGGACAACAACCCCGCCAGCCATCAGAATTCCATAATAGCTGATAACAGACTGCGGAGTATTCGGAAGCATAATCGCCACGCGGTCTCCCTTTTCAATTCCAAGCTTCTGCAAATATGCAGCTAGCTTCAGGGAAGAGTCATATATATATTTATATGTGACTTCCTTTCCCATAAAGTGGATGGCTATTTTCTCTGGAAATTCTTCTGCAGCATTTTTCAAATAATCCTGTACCGGCTGTTTGGGATATGACAAGGTTGAGGGGATTTCTGCCGGATATTGCTTAAGCCATGGTTTCGCTTCTGCCATTTTGTCCCTCCTTTGTTTCATGCCCATCAGAAAAGCGCAAGCGCCTTGCCCACCCCCGACAAGCACAAGACGAGCCTCCCGGAAAGGCGTTCTTTGCCTTTTGGGAGGATTGCCCGAAATGTTAAGGCGACTGCCCAGGGGCGACAGGCATAAGACGGTTCCTGTAAGAAGGCGTTTTTCCTTCTGAAAGGAAACGGCTTATGATCCCGAGTCCCTATGAGCCGCAACTAGACAAGCTTGTGACCTCGAGGGGGTAGGCTGCTTGCGCTAGACAGTTATCGAAGTTCAAAGTTTCACTTGCTAAACTTTTAGAAAAACGATGGACACCTTCTGAACTTTTAGAACATTCTAACTGTTCGACCTTATTATAATATAATGCTGGTTCTATGACAATTAGAATAAGACCTTACACTCAGGAAGATATTTTTTTCAGAGGGCTGTCCAGCTAATCGGGGATATTCTTTTTAATGGGCACAAAAAAAAATCGCCCTATATACTGGCGATTTTCCCATATCCCTATTTCACAAAAATATTATGTTAGGAAAAATATATAAATGGCCCCTATAAGAATAAACACTCCGCTAAGAACCAGCAGAACCTTCGCTAACTTTTCCAATGTTAATTCTCTCCTTATGATAAACCTGCACCGATGACATATGACAATCCGATTGACAGCACCATGGAAATAAAACCGACTGCTTTGTTATTATTTTCAATTTCTTCGTCAATTCTAAACTTAGGTGTTAAAAATTCAAATATGAAATAGCCGATCAATAAAAGAAAAAATCCAAAAATTCCCCAGGTAATCATTGTCAGCAAGGTATCATTATGCATGATGGAATGCCTGAAGATATTTGCAATTCCAAATATTTTCCCGCCGGTCGCCATTGCTACAGCGATATTTCCATTTTTGATTTCTTCCCAATTGCGATACTTGGTAACTAATTCAAAAATAGCTAAAAAAACAATCATACATAAAATGACAACACTGTAATAAGCAGCTGTCTGAATAAATTCATTTTCCCAAAATTCTTTCATTTCCATTCTCCCCGCTGGAATTAAGTACCCTCTCCCCTAATCAAAAACAAAAGGGGAGGGGCTGGCAAAGCTATTTAAATTCAACGACTGTAACCCCTGTGCCGCCTTCTCCTGCTTCACCAAATCGAATTTTTTTAACTGACCTGTGATTTTTTAGATACTCCTGAACACCCTGCCTCAAAGCCCCAGTTCCTTTACCATGAATGATGGAGACACGTGGATATCCAGCCAAAAGGGCATCATCTATATATTTCTCCACTCTTAATAGTGCGTTTTCATATCGTTCGCCCCGTAAATCAAGTTCAAGGCTCACATGAAAATCTTTGCCTTTTACGGTTGCAACTGGTTTTGTTTCAACAGGTTTTGGACTCTTGATATATTCTAAATCCTTCTCGGCAACTTTCATTTTCAAGATGCCGATTTGAACCTGCCATTCATTGTCAGACACCTTTTCAAGCAAATGCCCTTTTTGCCCGAAACTCAGAACTTTTACCTCATCACCTGCTTCAAAAACATGTTTATTATTGATTGGCTTTAATTTATTCTTTACCGAGCTCATCTGCGGTGCAGCATCGGACAGGCGTTTCTTTGCTTCTATCAGCTCATGTTCCTTTACTTCAGCATGTTTCTCCATGCGCATTTTTCTTAAGTCACGGATAATTTCTTCTGCTTCTGCCTTGGCTTTCTCAACGATATTCCCGGCTTTCTCTGCTGCCTTCTCATGCATTGCATCTTTTTGCTCATAAAATTCAGCCATTTGCTTTTGCAGATCTTTATGAAGTTTTTCTGCACTTTTCAAAAAGTCATTGGCTTCTTCCATGTCAGCCTCTGCTTGTCTGCGGCTTTCTTCTAGTGATGCAATCATATTTTCAACCTGATTTGTATCTGCTCCGATATAGGATCTTGCGGTATCAATCACTTGATCATTAAGCCCAAGCCGTTTTGATATTTCAAAGGCATTGCTTCGGCCCGGAACCCCAATCAGCAGCTTATAGGTTGGACTTAGCGTTTCAATATCAAATTCTACACTGGCGTTGATAACTCCTTCTCTGTTATAGCCATAGGCCTTCAGTTCAGGATAATGAGTTGTGGCGATAACTCTTGCCCCCCGCTTGTATACTTCGTCAAGAATAGAAATCGCCAGGGCAGCACCTTCCTGCGGATCGGTACCTGCACCAAGTTCATCGAATAATACCAGACTATTGAAGTCAACCTGGTCAAGAATTCCCACAATATTAACCATATGCGAAGAGAAGGTGCTCAAACTTTGTTCAATTGACTGTTCATCTCCGATATCAGCATAAACATTTCCGAAAACAGCCGTTTCAGAACCATCAAGTGCAGGGATCTGCAGACCGGCCTGAGCCATTAATGTGCAAAGCCCTACTGTTTTTAATGTAACTGTTTTACCGCCGGTATTTGGTCCTGTAATGACAATGGTAGAATATTCAGATCCGAGCTTAATATCATTTGCCACTACTTCATCCATAGGAATAAGCGGATGCCGGGCTTTAAATAAGGAAATTTTCCCTTCATTATTGATTTTTGGCTTGGAGGCTTTTATGCGTTTACTGTACCTGGCTTTTGCAAACGTAAAATCGACTTCTCCGAGCACATCTACAATGGTTTCCAGTTCACTGCTATTATCAGCGGTCTGTCCTGAGAGCACTATTAGAATCCGTTCGATCTCCTGCTGTTCTTTTACCCTGATGCCCTGTAATTCATTGTTCAGCTGGACAATGGACGCGGGCTCAATGAATAATGTCTGGCCGGATGAACTTTGGTCATGGATAATGCCTCCATAATGCCCCCGGTATTCCTGCTTTACAGGTATGACAAATCTGTCATTGCGGATTGTAATAATCGCATCGGAAAGCATTTTTTGTGCGCTGGAAGACCGAATCATGCTCTCCAGCCGCTCCCTTACGCGCGATTCTTTTGTGCGGAGCTGATTTCGAAGGGAACGGAGAGTCTCGCTTGCACTGTCAAGAACTTCCCCATTATCATCGACCGCATTGCGGATAGCTGTTTCCAAATCGGCCAGGACGATAATTTTATCTGTATATCCCAATAGGATCGGCAGGCTGCTTTCTTCGTCGGCAAATTCCTCGATAAATCTTTTCATCTGCCTGCTTGCATGAATCGTGCTGGATATCTGGTTAAGTTCCTGGGGACTAAGCATTCCGCCAATAACCGCCCGCTTCACATGAGGACGTATATCAAAAATGCCGCCAAGCGGTACATTCCCTTTAATTCTAAGCACTGTTACGGCTTCATCTGTTTCTTCCTGCCTGCGGATTACTTCTTCATAGTCAGTTGAAGGAAGAATATTTAAGGCCTTTTTTCTTCCCAAGGATGAAGAAACATGTTCTAGCAGCTGTTCCTTCACTTTAGTGAACTCAAGTATCTTCAATACTCTTTCTTGCATGAGGATTTTCCCCTTTCATGCCCAATTTCCTACTGCCGTTCTTTTAGAAATTTGAGCAAATCTTCTGTTTCCATGGCATTTAGAACGGAATCCTTCTTGATCCATCCCTTCTTTGCCGCAGAAACGCCGATTTCCATGTGATTTAGAGTGTCTATTTTATGTGCATCAGTATTAATCACTATTTTCACACCGGATTCCTGAGCTTGTCTGATATGCTCAGAAGCAAGGTCCAGCCGGTTCGGATTTGCATTCAGCTCAAGGGCTGTATTTGTTTCCTTTGCAAGCTCGATGAGCATTTCCATGTCTACTTCATAGCCTTCCCTGCGGCCGATCAATCTTCCCGTAGGGTGGGCAATAATGTCGACATGGGCATTATGCAGCGCCGATTTCAAGCGAGCCATGATTTTTTCCTTCGGCTGTGAAAAAGAAGAATGAATGGAAGCAATGACAATGTCCATTTCTTCGAGAAGTTCATCATCATAATCAAGCGATCCGTCGGGCAGAATATCCATTTCCACCCCTGATAGTATCGTGAAATCATCGAATTGCTCATTAAGCCGCTTTATTTCTTCTTTTTGACTGCGAAGTCTTTCAGCAGTCAAACCGTTCGCCACCTTCAAGTACTGAGAATGGTCTGTTATAGCCATATATTTATAGCCGCGGGCCCTGCAAGCTTCAATCATTTCCTCAATGGAATAGGCGCCATCACTCCAGGTTGAGTGCATATGAAGGTCACCCTTAATATCTTCAAGAGATATTAATTCCATGTCTTGCGTATATTCATCCACTTCTTTCCCATCTTCTCTAATTTCAGGCGGGAAGATTGGAAGTCCGAAATGGGCGTAAAATTCCTCTTCATCTTTAAAAGTAAGGATTTCACCTGTTTCTGTGTTTTCAACTCCGTATTCACTGATTTTTTCCCCGCGCTCTTTTGCAAGCTGCCTCATTCTGACATTATGGTCCTTCGATCCAGTAAAATGATGGAGTGTTGTGGCAAATTCATGCGGCTCAACTAAACGGAAATCAGCCGATATATCATAGGAATGTTCAAAAACAACGGAAACCTTTGTATTTCCTGCGGCTATCACTTCTTTGATCCCGGATAAACTTAATAACTGCTCTTTGACAGAAGCAGGTTTGTCTGTAGCTATAATAAAGTCTAGGTCTTTGATTGTTTCCCTCATTCTCCTTAAGCTTCCTGCCCTTGAGTATTTTTCTATATCCTTCATTTCCCCCAGAGCGGCTTCTATGCCTTCTGCTATAGGCAGCATAAATGCAAGCGGCAGCCGTTCCGGTCTGGTTCCTGCATTTTCAAGGGCAGCGAGTATCTTTTCTTCCGATTTTTCCCCAAATCCTGCAAGGCCGCGGACCTTCTTATTACGGCACGCATCCTCAAGGTCTCCGGCATTTTCGACGCCAAGTTCTTTATATAGCTTGGCAATTTTCTTGCCGCCCAGTCCAGGAAGCTGAAGCAGAGGAATTAATCCGGAAGGCACTTCTTCTTTTAGTTCATTCAGAACAGAAGACTTTCCTTCTTTTATGTACTCCTCAATAACAGCAGCGGTTCCTTTCCCGATGCCGGATAACTTTGTAAAGTCTTTTATTTCTGTCAAGCTTTCATCATTGGATTCAAGTGCCAGTGCCGCTTTTCGGAAGGCAGCTGTTTTGAAAGGGTTTTCTCCTTTTAACTCCATATAAACAGCGATTGTTTCTAAAAGCCTGACAACATCTTTTTTATTTATACTCATGGAAACCACCTGCCCGTAACTGTATTCGTATCCGTATTATCTCTTATTTTGCGTTGGAACTTCAAATCTTGGCTATCTCTAAAGCCTCTTACTTAATAAGTGAGGTTTTACCTTTTAATATTGCCCGTTGGTTTCCACTGCGGACACTTGCTTTCCGCGGGGAGGCACAGAGCTCCTCGGCTTCGCCTGTGGGGTCTTCCGCTCCCTCTCCTCCCGCAGGACATTGAATAACCTCCCTGAGCAACACCGCACGAAGAAAATGCGAACGCATTTTCGAGGATCAAGCGTCCTCCGCTCCAACCAGCTATAGCGGATTTAGCTAGATTGTAGATTTAAATCCACAAAACTTATATTAACAGCCTTTCAAAAAGAAAACTCCTCTAGAAATAGAGAAGTTACGCAGCCATATATTCAACCCACATTTCTTTGAGCTGGTTAGAGAGAACAGGCGTATTCTTAACCATTAATTCTGCCATAAAGGAATTATTGATCGGCCCCTGCAGCACTTCTATTGGAACCAGTGCGGCTATGTATAATAGAATAAACATGATAAGATAGACTTCGATAAATCCGAGAATGCCGCCAGCCCAAACATTCAGCTGTTTTAAAACAGGAAGATGGGCAACAAAATCAAGCATGCTTCCGATAATCTGCAGTAATATTCTTACCGCAAAAAAAATCACGACAAATGCGATGGCGCGATAGTAAGCATCTTCAAGATCTGCATTCTCAAATAACATCTGAATCGCCGAGTCACTGCTAAAACTGGGATATGGCACCCATAAGGTCAGCTTAGGTGCTAGCTCGCCGTAATACATACGGGCTACAATGAAAGCAATAATAAATCCAGTCAAATGAATTAATTGGAGGATAAATCCTCTTTTCAAGCCTATAAAAAAGCCAAAAACCAAAATAATGATAATTGCAAGATCCAGCATACTACTTTCCGTCCTTTACTCTATTTAATTCGTTTTCCAGCCGTTCCAGACGGTCTGTTAGCTTTATATAATCATTAACAGCATTGACTGCAGTCAGCACGGCTAACTTACTAATGTCGAGTGAAGGATTCTTCGAACTGATCTCACGCATTTTATCGTCAACCAGCGAAGCGACAAGGCGAACATGGCTGGAGCTCTCGGAGCCTACTATTACATATTGCTGTCCATAAATATCTACACTTGTGCGATTTCTTTGTATCTCTGACAACGTCCATGCCCTCCTTCTTTAAAGAATCCTAATCAATATCATAACATGAACGTATATTGGTGGGAAGTCAAAGCATGTCAAAAGAGCTCAGTTCTTACGAAAAGCGGAAGCGCCTTGCCCACCCCTGACAAGTTGTGACCTCGAGGGGGCAGGCTGCTTTCGCTAGACAATTATCCAAGTTCAAAATTAAGCGGAATCTTTGTGCTTTTACCAACAAAAAGCAGCAGATTCAATCAGTTAACAAAGATGAGGAGAATTAATATGAGCCAAGTAGTACTTTTAAAAAAAGCAAATGAAATCTCAGAAATGAAAGCCTATTATTCAGGCAGCCTAAATGAAAAGCAGCCTCCTGGAAGCGTATTTGCTGCAAAGGTGCCAGGATGTTCGATCACTGCCTATAAATCAGGGAAAGTCCTCTTTCAGGGCAGCGGGAGTGAAACAGAGGCAAAAAAATGGGGAGATACCGCACGCAGTGCACAGCCAAACAAAAAAACCAGCCCGGCCGCTTCCAGCTTGCCGGAAAATATCAGTTCCCTTTCTGTCATAGGATCAGACGAAGTGGGTACCGGTGATTATTTTGGTCCCATCACGGTTGTTGCAGCTTACGTAAAAAAAGAGCAAATCCCTTTACTGAAGGAGCTTGGAGTTAAGGACTCCAAAAATCTGGGAGATGAAAAAATCTTTGAAATTGCAAAACAGATTAAAGATATCGTTCCTCACAGCCTGTTAACCCTCCATAATGAAAAATACAATAAGCTTCAGCAATCAGGGATGTCCCAGGGGAAAATCAAAGCATTACTGCATAATCAGGCAATCGGGCATGTTTTAGGGAAAATTGCTCCTGAAAAGCCTGAGGCCATTTTGATTGACCAGTTTGCAAAGAAAGAGGTTTACTTCAACTATTTGAAAAACCAGCAGACCATTCAGAGGGAACGGGTCCTTTTCAGCACAAAAGCGGAAGGTATCCACCTCGCAGTTGCAGCAGCCTCGATCCTGGCACGCTATGCGTTTGTGCGCCACTTTGAAAACCTTAGCACAAAGGCCGGTTTCCGGCTCACTAAAGGCGCCGGTCCGAAGGTTGATGAAGCAGCAGCCCGGCTGATCAGAGAAAAAGGGCGAGAGGCATTGCCTTCCTTTGTAAAACTGCACTTTGCGAATACTGAAAAGGCGATGAAGCTTTACAGCAGGAAGTATAATTGATAATGAAGCAGCCAATTTAAGGAGATTGGCTGCTTTTTTCCTGTTTAAGAGGACCATAACTCTTTGGAATATATATTTATCGACCAAAAGCAGAGGTTTATCGGCCAGTTTTGAGTATTTATCGGCAAAAATGAGAGGTTTATCGGCCAAATGAGCTGTTTTAACGGCCAAATAAAGAAAAGGCAGCCCTCGGGCTGCCTTCCTCATTATTTTATCCTCTCAATACTGCTCCGGCTTTTTCCTTCACAGCATCCAGCACTTTATCATGCGCTTTTGTAACATCTTCATCGGTTAGTGTACGTTCAGGGTCGAAGTATTTGAGGGAGAAGGCAATTGATTTTTTGCCCGCCTCCATCCGTTCGCCTTCGTACAGGTCAAAAACATGGACGTCTTTTAATAACTTGCCGCCAGCTTCTTTAATGATTCCTTCAAGCTCGCCAGCTGCTGTTCCCTTATCTGCTACAAGGGCAATATCCCTTGTGATGGAAGGGAAACGCGGGATAGCTTCATACTGCAAAGGTGAAACTTCCTCTTCCAGGATCGCCTTTAAGGAAAGCTCAAACGCATATGTTTCTTTCAAATCAAGCTCTTTTTCCACAGTTGGATGTATTTGGCCGACAAATCCCACTGATTTACCGGAAAGCAATACTTCTGCTGTTCTTCCAGGGTGCATCCCTTCCTTTTGTGCCTGACGGAATTCAGCATTATCGGATAGTCCCAGCTTATCAAATAAGCCCTCAAGAATTCCTTTTACAGCGTAAAAATCCACAGGCTTCTTTTCTCCCTGCCATGGGTGGCTGTGCCATAAGCCAGTAACCGCTCCAGCAAGGTGCTCACGCTCTTCAGGCAGATCCTCTTCTCCATTGGAGAGGAACACCGCTCCTGTTTCATAAACAGCCAGGCTGTCGTTCTGGCGTGCAGAGTTATATTTTAATACTTCCAGAAGCTGCGGAACAATACTTAATCGAAGCAGGCTGCGATCTTCACTCATAGGCATTGCCAGCTGCACAGGCTTGCGCGCTTCCAGTGCATATTGAGCCGCTTTTGCTTCATTTGTTAATGAATAAGTCACTGCCTGGTAAAGTCCAGCACCTTCAAGGTAACGGCGGACCAATCTGCGTTTATTCTGGTATTCAGTAAGATGCCCTGGGGTAGACGATCCAACCGGTAAAGTCGAAGCCAGATTATCGTAGCCAAATAAACGGCCAACTTCTTCAATAAGGTCTTCTTCAATCGTAATGTCGCCTCTGCGTGTTGGAACTGTAACAGTAATCGTATCATTATCAGTATTTGTTTCAAATTGAAGACGGGCAAATATATCCTCTACTTCTTTCATGGATAACTTCGTGCCAAGGACACGATTGATTTTTTCAAGCGTTACAGACACCACAGCAGGTTCCACTTGGAGTGCATCTGCTTCTGCAGAACCCTCAAGCACTTCCCCGCCCGCATATTGTGCAAGCAATTGAACAGCTCTATCTGCAGCAGCTCTAACTCTGTTTGGATCCACACCTTTTTCAAAGCGGGCACTTGCTTCGCTTCTTAAGCCATGGTCTTTTGAAGCTTTTCTAACCGTTGCCCCTTTAAAATAAGCTGATTCAATAAGTACATTTTTAGTGTCAGTCTGTACTTCAGAATTTGCCCCTCCCATGACGCCGGCAAGTGCAATTGGTTCTGTCCCGTTTGTTATTAAAAGATGGTCTGAGGTTAACTCACGCTTCGCATCATCAAGCGTAACAATTACTTCGCCATCGCTTGCTTTGCGGACAAGGATTTGCTTTGATCCCAGCCGGTCATAATCAAAAGCATGGAGCGGCTGGCCGTATTCAAGCAGAATGTAGTTTGTGATGTCCACCACGTTATTGTGAGGGCGAATGCCCGCCCCCATTAAACGAGCCTGCATCCATACAGGAGATGGACTGATTTTTACATTTTTCACCACTTTCGCCACATAAAGAGGATTATCTTCTTTTGCTTCCACCTGAATTTCAATGTAATCAGACGCCTTTTCAGAAGAAGTCTCAGCATGCGGCTCAGGAAGCTTTACATCTCTTCCTAAAATAGCTGCTACTTCATAGGCAACACCAAGCATGCTTAAGCAGTCAGATCGGTTCGGAGTCAATCCAAGCTCAAGAATCTGGTCGTCACGATTTAGCTGCTCAAGAGCATCCTGGCCAACTTCTGTATCATTAGGGAAAACATAAATGCCTTCAGAATATTCCTTTGCAATCAGCTTACTCTCAATGCCCAGTTCTTGAAGCGAACAGATCATTCCATTTGATTCTTCGCCGCGGAGCTTAGCGCGCTTAATTTTAAAATTGCCTGGAAGAACAGCTCCTACTGTAGCCACGGCCACTTTCTGTCCCTTATCCACATTTGGGGCACCGCATATGATTTGTACAGGCTCACCAGCTCCTGTATCAACTAAGCATTTATTCAGTTTATCAGCATTTGGGTGCTGTTCTCTTTCAAGGACATGCCCTACAACAACACCTTTGATGCCTTCATTCAAAACCTCTATGCCTTCAACTTCAATCCCGCTTTTTGTAATCTTTTCTGCAAGCTCTGCAGGTGTAACGCCTGATAAATCAACATATTCCTGCAGCCATTTATATGAAACGAACATTTATGATCCTCCTCTTTTATTGTCCAGCTCCGGCTCCTGGTACAGCCGCCTCCGCTTTTCTAATTACTCATGAATTGAAAATTGCTTTAAGAAACGAACATCATTTGTATAGAAGTGGCGAATATCATCCACACCATACTTCAGCATGGCGATTCGCTCAGGACCCATTCCGAATGCAAAGCCTGTGTATTTCTTAGAATCGAAGCCTGCCATCTCAAGAACATTGGGATGAACCATTCCGGCGCCAAGAATTTCAATCCAGCCAGTGCCTTTACATACGCTGCATCCTTTTCCGCCGCAGATTTTACAGGAAATATCCATTTCCACAGATGGCTCTGTAAATGGGAAGAAACTTGGGCGAAGACGGATTTCCCTGTCATCTCCGAACATTTTCTTCGCAAACACTTCCAGTGTTCCTTTCAAATCGGTCATTCGGATGTTTTCATCCACAACAAGTCCTTCAATTTGCATGAACTGGTGAGAGTGTGTTGCGTCATCATTATCACGGCGATACACTTTACCCGGGCAGATGATTTTAACCGGCCCTTTGCCTTCATGCTTCTCCATTGTTCTAGCCTGTACCGGTGAAGTATGGGTGCGCAGAAGAATCTCTTCTGTAATATAGAAGGAATCCTGCATATCGCGGGCAGGGTGGCCTTTAGGAAGATTCAAGGCTTCAAAATTATAGTAGTCCTTTTCAACTTCAGGACCCTCAGCCACTGTATAGCCCATTCCAATGAACAAATCTTCAATTTCTTCGATAATGCGTGTCAGCGGATGATGGTTTCCTGATTTGACAGGACGTCCAGGAAGAGTAACATCTATCTTTTCAGCAGACAGCTTTTCCAGTACTGCCGCTTCCTCAAGATGCTTCTGCTTTTCTTCAATTCCCGCAGAAATGCTGTCTCTCACTTCATTTGCCAGTGCTCCCATTTTAGGGCGCTCTTCCGCAGACAGTTTCCCCATTCCTTTAAGAACTTCTGTTATTGGGCCCTTTTTGCCCAGGTAAGATACACGGATGTCATTTAATTCTTTTAAATCAGCAGCAGTGCTGATTTTTTCCAACGCTTCAGTTTGCAGTTCCTTTAAACGCTCTTGCATCTAAAAATCCTCCTTGAAATTAATTCTTTAACTTTTTTGGCCAAAATAAAAAACCTCTATCCCCATAAAGGGACGAGGTTTCGCGGTACCACCCTTTTTAACACATATATGTACTTCATGCACGTGTTCACTTCATTGGGATAACGGCTTATGCCGGTACATCTTTACACGGAAAAGCGGAAGAGGCTCGTTCAGCCGCTTCAGCTGGACAACTCAGCAGAGCGCCAACAATACTTTTCAATGGTCCCGATGCCAACTCAGGAGGTGAATGTTCCCTTGCATTTCCTGTAAAAATGCTTTCAGTCTTAGGCATTTTCTCCCTGAAAAGGCTGACTGCAAGGTACTGGTCTCCGTCATCGTTTTGTTATTATAATTTTGCTGTTAATTATATTACATTCTTGAGGCTGTTTCAAACGGTTTTCAAAAAATTGCCGCCCTTTTTCTATTTTCTTAAATGATAAAGAAGAATTCCGGCAGCCACCGCCACATTAAGTGATTCGCTTTTCCCGAATATCGGTATATAAAGGTTTGCTGCTGTATTAGCCAGCAGCTCTTTATTAACACCATTTCCTTCATTTCCAACAAGCAGTGCAAAGGAATCAGAGGACTCATACTTCGTGTATTCCTGGGCATTTTCCAGAGCGGTTCCATAGACAGGGACTTTCCTTTCTGTCAGTCTCCCGATCCAGTCAGACAAATTCCCTCTTAACACCGGCAAATGGAAGTGACTGCCCTGTGCAGAGCGAAGCACCTTTGGGTTATATGCGTCAACGCTGCCTTCACCCACAATAATGGCATCGATACCAGCAGCATCAGCCGTCCTTATCATCGTACCCAGATTTCCGGGATCCTGGACGGCATCTATTAATAAAAACCGTTTTCCTTTTACTTCCTCAGTGGAGGGTTCCTGACTGCAGACAGCAAAGATTCCCTGCGGCGTTTCCGTATCCGCCAGCTGCCCGATGATTTCATCTGTAACCATTGTTACAGGGATGTCCCCATAATCCCATCCGGGAGGCATGTCTTTATTTTCACTAATGATTATTTCAGCTATTTGATTGGCTTTGAGTGCTTCTTCCACTAAATGAAAGCCTTCAACCAAAAAGGTTTCTGTTTTGTCCCGCTCTTTTTTAGTCAAAAGTTTCTTCCATTCTTTAATTTTTGGATTTTTTGCAGATTGTATATGCTTCAACACGGTCTCTCCTTTTATAGAAAATCCCGCACAACCGGAATTTCTTTATACAGTTTTTTCATTATAGCCTATTTGAAATACATAATAAAAGCGAAATTAGAGAAGATAATAACGAATTAAATCTGGAAGGAGTGCATCAAGGTGAATTTAAACCTGCGCAATGCCATTTTACACAATGTTTCAGGAAACTCTCAAGACGAACTTAAAGATACGATCGTAGATGCCATTCAAAATGGGGAAGAAAAAATGCTGCCTGGATTAGGTGTATTGTTTGAAGTAATCTGGAAAAACTCTTCAGAGGAAGATAAACAGGAAATGCTACACACATTGGAGAGCGGCCTAAAATAAAGTAGAAAAACTCCGGTATTAGCCCCGGAGTTTTTTCTATTATTCAAAAGTAATTTGATCAACTGTTTCCCGGTCTAGCTTCTTAATCACTTCAGCAATAAGCTTAACGGCATTTTCATAGTCATCGCGGTGAAGCATTGCTGCATGGGAATGGATATAGCGAGTTGCAATGGTGATGGAAAGTGATGGAACTCCATTATGAGTAACATGAATAGCTCCTGAATCTGTTCCGCCGCCAGCGATGGCATCAAACTGATAAGGGATATTCAGTTCATCCGCAGTGTCTGTTACTAGATCACGAAGGCCTTTGTGCGAGACCATTGATGCATCATAAAGGATGATTTGCGGCCCTTTGCCCATTTTGCTCATAGCTTCTTTTTCAGAAATCCCTGGTGTGTCCCCTGCGATTCCCACATCTACACCAAATGCGATATCCGGCTCGATTTTTTGCGCAGAAGTGCGGGCTCCGCGAAGTCCAACCTCTTCTTGTACCGTTCCTACACCATATACTTCATTTGGATGATCAGCATCTTTCAATTGCTTAAGCACATCAATGGCAATAGCGCAGCCAATGCGGTTATCCCAAGCTTTTGCCAAAAGCATCTTTTCATTTTTCATAACCGTAAACTCAAAATAAGGAACCACCATGTCACCAGGTTTTACTCCCCACTCTTTCACTTCTTCACGGCTTGAAGCACCAATATCAATGAACATATCTTTAATTTCAACAGGCTTTTTGCGCGCTTCCGGGGACAAGATATGCGGCGGCTTTGAACCAATTACCCCGGTGACATCTCCCTTGGACGTTACAATCGTCACCCGCTGTGCAAGCATAACCTGTGACCACCAGCCCCCAACTGTCTGGAAGCGGATGAAACCTTTATCGTCAATGTTTGTTACCATAAATCCAACTTCATCCAAGTGGCCAGCTACCATGATCTTAGGACCGCCTTCTTTGCCGGTTTTTTTAGCAATCAGGCTTCCCAATCCATCTGTAGTGACTTCATCAGCATATGCTGTTATGTATTTTTTCATAACCTCGCGCGGTTCGCGCTCATTTCCCGGAATTCCTTTCGCATCCGTTAAGTCTTTAAGCATGGTTAGCGTTTCATCTAATTTAGCCATCATTTCGACTCCCTTAATATTTATTCAACCCTATTATACAGAACATGCGATTTAATATAAAGAATTATCAGACGGATATTTACTCAGGCTGCAGGCGGACCTTCAGGATTAGTATCCTTCATCCTGCCTTTTATAATTTACTTCATTTTTATCTATATATGCTTTTTCTATATGTGAAGAGTTAAAACCAAGCATTTTCCCTAGATGTAAATAGGCAGCAATAAGCCTTTTATAATCTGCTAGGGAACGGCTTGTCCGAAACTGTCCGATTCCATCATAGACAGACAAAAACTGGCCATTAACTGACTCTGCCTTTTCCAAAGGAACAGCATATTCCTTTTCAGTGTCAAATCCGGATTCAATTCCAAGTGATAAAATGAAATGTATACCGTCTACAAACTCTTCCAATACTGTTTCCTGAGGAGAGGATGGCTTAAGGCTCCAAAACTTGAAGCATCTTGTCTCATTTGCAAGCTCTCCCAATTCAACCAGCAGCGCAAGCACTTTACGTTCAAATAAATCTTCTTCCTCTAAACCATGGTTCGATTCTATATGGCTGTCCAGCCCTTTTTGCATTTGAAATAATAGCTGATAATTCATTTTCCACCATCCTATAAGAAATAAATGATTAATATTCATATCCTTGCCCATCAAAAAAATTATAACAAATCGCAAAAAAGTTGAAACTTTTTTTAATCTCATCCGTAAAGTAAGGAAAATAATAATGGAGGGCTGGTTAATATGTGGCTCCTGCGTATGCTATTGTTTGCTCTGATTCTTTTTCTTATATACACCGCGGTAAAATATCTGCTGAATTCTAAGAGAAAGCTCGAGCTTGCCCACGAACAGAAACGATATTATTTTTGGGATGACCAGGAAAATGTCAGGAAGAACTTCCTGATTACGTATAAAGGGGTTTTATTTGAGGGCGAAAAATATCTGGGAACCACGGACAATGCTTTTGATGTGGTCTCCATTTTCATCTGGCCGCATAATACATCGGCCCTTAAAGGGATGGTAAGGGAGGACTTTCTATTTATAGAAAGAAAGATAACCGAGGCATACCCCACTGCAAAAATTGACTGGAAAAGCCCTGTGAAGGAATTTATGCATAAAACAGCTTCACCACAAGATGAAATTAAAGACCATTTATAAAAAAACGTTCGGCAGCCCCGAACGTTTTTTTATGCTGCTTTAAAGAATTCCTTCCATTTGATAACAGTCACCTTTTCCCTCAGCACAAATACTAAAACAGAAAGTGAAAGCAAAATCAGGATAATTATTGAAGGAGTGAATCGGCTGATGAATTCACCAAAAACCGTATAAAAAACAGCAAGCGGCAAATTGGTGGTCCATGAATTTTTCAAATATTGGTCAAAACCCTTATGTCTCTCCATAAGACAAAAGTTCAATAAATGGTAATGAATAAAAGGGATGAGCCTTAAAACCGCAACCTGGCCGACAGTTAGATTCCGATATTCCCCGAACCACCGCTTTTTTAGTAATGAAAGCTTTTCATGTGTCCTCGGCATTTTTGTAATCAAGAAATAGAAAAGAACACTGCTGATCATCAGTCCTGCAATGGAGAAAACAGAACCAAAAAAACTTCCAAATAGAACTCCGCCAGTTATGCAGACAAGCGGTACCGGAATGAATAGAAACTGCCTGATGATATGAAAAAAGATAAAAGCAATGGGAGCAAGAATTCCAGCAGTCTCTGCCATGGCAAACAATAGAGTCAATTGATCATTCATGCCTTCACCTCTCCCCGATGTCTTTCCTGCTGTTCACTAAAGCTTATGGATAGCCCTGACTGTTTATGACAAGAGAATAACCAGGTACACAAGCAAGCCTGCTTCAAGCATCGCCAGAATAGGCAGTCCCCATTTAAACTGCACATGCTTCGTTTTATGCCTGAAGGTCTTCATTCCAAGAGTCATTCCGGCAGCCCCGCTCAAAAAGGCTGTGATCCAGAGGTTTTTTTCGCTGATTCGATACTGATTCCTTTTCGCCTTCTCCTTATCAAGCTTCATCAGGTAAAAACCAGCCACATTCATAACCAGATAGATAAGAGCAATTGTATTGACCATGAGCTTTCTCCTTTAAATGTATTAAGTCTGTATTGAGCTTAAATGAAACGAAAGCTTCTGTCCATTTAAAGCAAAATAAAAGCCATTCCCACATTTAAGGGAATGGCTATTTTATGAATAATTATTACTTGCTAAGCTGCTGCTTTGCAACTGATGCTAATTCAGCAAATGCTTTTTCGTCAGCGATTGCTAATTCAGCAAGCATTTTGCGGTTAACTTCGATGCCAGCAAGCTTTAAACCATGCATTAAACGGCTGTAAGAAAGACCGTTCATGCGAGCTGCTGCATTGATGCGAGTAACCCAAAGTTTGCGGAAGTCGCGCTTTTTCTGGCGACGGTCGCGGTATGCATACATTAGGGATTTCATAACCTGCTGGTTAGCAACTTTATATAATGTATGTTTTGAACCGAAATAACCTTTAGCTAATTTAAGAACTTTTTTACGACGTTTGCGAGTAACAGTACCGCCTTTTACACGTGGCATATTATTTCCCTCCTAATTTCGAGATATTACTTAAGATTTACTAGTAAGTTACGGATGCGCTTGTAATCGCCTGAAGAAACAAGAGTTCCTTTGCGAAGCTTACGCTTTTGCTTTTGAGATTTGTTAGCGAACATATGGCTTCTGTAAGCATGAGAACGCTTCAGTTTACCAGAACCTGTTCTTTTGAAACGCTTAGCAGCGCCGCGGTGAGTTTTCATTTTTGGCATTGGGAATTCCTCCTCTTACTTGTCGTTTTTCGGTGCTAAGACCATAAACATGCTTCGGCCATCCATTTTTGGATGAGATTCCACTGCTGCAACTTCATTGCATGCCTGTGCAAATCGGATTAAAACACGCTGGCCAATTTCCTTATGCGTAATGGCACGACCTTTAAATCGGATCGATGCTTTTACTTTATCGCCTTTTTCAAGGAATTTAATAGCATTGCGAAGCTTTGTATTAAAGTCATGCTCTTCAATAGTCGGGCTAAGACGAACTTCTTTAATACTAATAATCTTCTGGTTTTTGCGAGCTTCCTTGTCTTTCTTCTGCTGCTCGAATTTGAACTTTCCGTAGTCCATGATACGGGCTACCGGAGGTTTCGCATTCGGTGCAACCAGAACAAGATCAAGATTGGCACGAGAAGCAATTTCAAGTGCGTCGAATTTTGATTTAATACCTAACTGCTCGCCGTTTTGGTCAATAAGACGGACTTCGCGGGCGCGAATGCCCTCGTTTAACAACATATCTTTGCTAATAGCTAGACACCTCCAAGGTTTAATGCGAACACAACGTTTGGGTCAAGAAAAGCGCAAGCGCCTGCTGAAGCAGACAGCTTTACAGCTGCCAGCTGCACCGGACCAAAGCTGAATCGCAAGTTATGCAACATTTCTCTTCCGGAGAGGAAGCTGAGCTGTTTTTAACCAAATAAAAAAGTGCGGATGAAAACACCCACACTTACGTATATAAACACAAAATGTTCACGTAAAACCTGCCAACTGCACTTTGCGTCAATCAGGTGAGAAGCGGGTGCTTCTTCTTTTCCTCAAACTGTATTCAATTTACCTTAGCTACTATATCACAAAGTATGATTTCGTGTCAAACGAATAACTTTTATCACAACGAAGAAAAGCATAACAAAATTATTCGCTTTTGGCAATATGATTTTAACATTTTTTCAAAATGAATTTAATGCCAACTTTCTGGTTTGCAGCAGCTGATTTGGGTATTTCAAATTCTGCGGGTTGTCACGAAGACTTCACAAAAAAGAGCTGCAGCTCATGCAGCCCTTTTTTAATGGTTATCGTTTAACTTCAGCTTTTAGTGCTGAGATGAAGTTTTCAAATGAAACCGTTTCTGATTTTTGCTCTCCATATTTGCGGACATTGACAGCTTTTTCAGCTACTTCATTATCTCCAACAACAAGCATGTATGGAGTTTTTTGCATTTGCGCTTCACGGATTTTATATCCGATTTTTTCATTGCGGTCATCCAGCTCTACGCGGAAGCCCTCTGCCTGAAGCTGCTCCTGGACTTGCTTGGCATAATCAAAGTGAATATCAGGAGAAACCGGAATGACCTGAACTTGAACGGGGGCAAGCCAAGTTGGAAACGCTCCCTTATACTCTTCAATCAGGAATGCCACAAAACGTTCCATAGTGGAAACGACACCGCGGTGGATAACGACCGGACGATGAGGCTTTCCATCTTCACCTACATAAGTCAGGTCAAAACGTTCAGGAAGCAAGAAGTCCAGCTGGACAGTAGATAATGTCTCATCCTTGCCAAGGGCAGTTTTAACTTGAACATCCAATTTCGGACCGTAGAAGGCTGCTTCGCCTTCTGCCTCAAAATAATCAAGACCGATTTCATCCATGGCTTCTTTAAGCATGGCCTGTGCTTTTTCCCACATTTCATCATCATCAAAGTACTTCTCAGTATCCTGTGGATCTCTGTAGGAAAGACGGAATGAGTAGTCATTGATATCGAAGTCTTTATACACTTCAAGCACCAGATGTACTACACGCTTAAACTCTTCCTTAATCTGGTCAGGGCGAACAAAAATATGAGCATCGTTCAGCGTCATGCCGCGTACACGCTGAAGGCCGGATAATGCTCCTGACATTTCATAGCGGTGCATAGTTCCAAGCTCAGCAATACGGATTGGCAGTTCACGATAGCTGTGGATGCCGTTCTTATAGATCATCATATGATGCGGGCAATTCATTGGACGAAGAACAAGCTGTTCGTTATCCATTTCCATTACAGGGAACATGTCTTCCTGATAATGATCCCAGTGACCGGATGTTTTATAAAGATCTACACTCCCCATGATCGGAGTATATACATGGTCATAGCCCAGTCTTTCTTCTTTATCAACGATATAGCGCTCAATATTGCGGCGGATTGTTGCCCCTTTCGGAAGCCACATCGGCAAGCCCTGTCCGACTTTTTGCGAATTCATGAACAAGTTAAGCTCTTTGCCGATTTTACGGTGGTCACGCTCTTTCGCTTCCTCAAGGAGACGCAAATGCTCAGCCAGGTCTTCTTTCTTGAAGAAAGCTGTTCCATAAATGCGCTGAAGCATCTTATTATCACTGTCGCCTCTCCAGTAGGCGCCAGCAATGCTTAAAAGTTTGAACTCTTTAAGTTTTCCAGTTGATGGAACGTGGACTCCGCGGCAGAGATCGAAGAACTCACCCTGCTCATAGATTGTCACTGTTTCATCTTCAGGAATGGCTTCAATCAGTTCAAGCTTGTATTCATCACCAATTTCCTTGTACATCTGAACCGCCTCATTACGGCTGACTTCCTTGCGGACAACGTCAAGGTTTTCATTAATAATTTTCTTCATTTCTTTTTCAATCACAGGAAGGTCCTCTGGTGAAAGTGACTCTTCCAGATCGATGTCATAATAAAATCCGCCTTCAATGACAGGACCTACCCCAAGCTTTACATTTTTATATAAACGCTTGATTGCCTGCGCCATTAGATGGGCAGTACTGTGGCGAAGAACCTCCAGCGCATCTTTTGAGTCCGGTGTTACAATTTCAACAGCTCCATCCTTTTCGATTGGACGGCGAAGATCATACATTTCTCCATCCAGCTTGCCGGC
Source organism: Bacillus sp. NTK034 (assembly GCF_017303275.1). Lineage (GTDB taxonomy): Bacteria > Bacillota > Bacilli > Bacillales > Cytobacillaceae > Cytobacillus. The sequence continues at coordinate 708,091 of NZ_JAFKOJ010000002.1, forward strand.
AATTGCCTTTTTCTTCAGGCCCGGGCTGATCGAAGCTGCAATATCTTCTGTTGTCGTTCCCTTTGGAAACTCCTTTACTGCTCCATCCGGAAACGAAACTTTAACAACTTCTGACATGATATTTCCTCCCTTTTTATGTTAGCACAAGACACCTGGATCAGATGCTATAGCGTTTTACACTAAAAAAATAAAAAAACCCGTCCCTAAAAAAGGGACGAGTTGTATTTAACACGCGGTTCCACCCTACTTCTCGTTCTCTTAGAAGAAAAACGACTCTGTAGTAAGATAACGGTCTTTTCCCGCCAGCCCATTTCCTGGCTGGAGTTCAGAGGCGGTAAGCATTCGAATCGTGTTAGGAAGGTTTCAGCCTTGCCTTCCCTCTCTTTAAACCGTATTAGAATACCCATATCCTCATCGCAACTTTTGCTCGATTTTTATAATATGTACGTTATTATAGTTTGTTATTTCAGGAAAATCAAGGGTATCTTTTACATTTTTCATCATCGGCATTTTGATATTTATAAAAGTCTTCAATAGATCTTAATTCAAGTCTTTCTTCAAAAATATTGCGGATTGTTCTGACCAGCGGCTGGTCGAAATCATCCGAGTACAGATAAATAGCTGAGGGTGCGATCGAGAGCAGCGGAGCAATCGTAACGGAATCCACGTATACAGGATGATTGGATAATAGCTTGCGGTCAATCATTCTTAATAGCTCTCCACGTTTAATTTCGCACAATTGCCCATCATAAAAATAAACGCTTTCTCCCATCAGGACATGGATCGTATTAATCTTTGGCTCCTTTCCTCCCAGGAAATCTCTCAATGTATGAATAAACATCTGGTATTCCTGCTCCATTTTATATTCATCGATGGAAACTTCAACGTATTTGGTCATTTCATTCATAAGCGGCCGCATCCGGAATTTTACGAAAGAATCAAAAGAAAAGGAAATGTTATTCTGGAACAGCTGGTCAATAGCACTTTTCAAGCTTTCTTTTACATCCAGGCCACTGACAAACGCAGCAAGATCCTCCCGGTTTCCTTCCAAAATAGAGTGAATGATTTCAAGAATCTGCTGCTGCTCGCCTTCGTCCTCATAATAATAATGCTCCATCAGTATCCGTTTAAACCAATCATCCTGCTTCTGGCTCACTATAAATTGGAAAAACACTTCCTTAACAGTATTTAGGACATCGCTGCTATTATCAGCAGAAACTCTGACTATATGTTGATCTTCAAAATGAAGAATATTATTATCACATTGACAAAAAGACTGCAGCTGTTCATAAAGATGCTCATAAAAATTCCTCGCATCCGTGCTGCTTTGGAAAATGATTTCGATCAACCAAATCCCCCCTTTATACAAATCTCTGTTCTATGTATATGGCGGACTTGGCCAAGTTAGAAGCGGGATTAGCCTTTTAGTGCATTAAACTATTGTAAATTGAATAATAAAAGCTGCCGGACACTTTATCGGCAGCTTTCAGGTTATACTCTTCTGTTCGGTCCTTCTACAAGCACTGGTTCTGCAAGGTATTTAATGCGCTCCATGATTCTCCTTGCCTTCATTTTCTCTTCCTCGCCGCGCTGGCTGTAGGAGAGATGATGTTCGAGACCCTGCAGATCGAAATTGGAAGTAAAGAAGGTTGGCAGGCTTTCCTGCATGCGGAACTGCAGAATTGGCCCTAATATCTCATCCCTTGTCCAGCTGGACATGGTTTCGGCACCAATGTCATCGAACATTAAAACAGGTGCTTTTTTAATGGTTTCAATCTTGCTGTTCAAAGTTTGATCTCCAATTGAATTCTTCAATTCCCTGAATAGTTCGGGAACGTAGACAATCATGGAGGATACTTTCTGGCTTGCAAGCTTATTGGCAATAGCACCAAGCAAATAAGATTTGCCTACACCGAATTTCCCATAAAAATAAATTCCCTTTCCCTTGGATCCCGGCTGGTAGTCCATGACAAAAGATGCCGCCTTATCAACAGCCTCAATGCGATCGTCATCATCATATATGGAATCAAAAGTGGCATGAAGGATATCCGATGGTACATATAAGCTCTGAATTAATTTTTCATTTCTCCGCTTCTCATCGTGCATGACCTTTCGAGGGCACTTATCATATTTCAAATCGACCGATCCTCTTTGAATTACAAGTTCCGGATGATAGCCCTGCATAAAATTCACACAGCCCTCCAAGCTCGGACATTTATTGCATTCCTTGCTCTGCTGTGTATACTCAAAGAGTTTGCTAAGGCTCTTTTCAACCATCTCAGATGTCAATTCATCCCGATGAGTTTGGATAAAAGCCTTCACTTCAGGGTGATTAAGCGTTTGATTCCTCATCATTTCATACCTTTTTTGAAAACCTTCATTGCCCGCAAGGCGCCTTAATGTTTCATTAATTTTCTCCATCAATCAGTCACCTCCTGTGAACGCAGTTTTTTTAATTTTTCATGAAGCTCCTTTTTTTTCATTTCCAGCTCATACTGATCCTTTTCGCTTACATGCTGCTGAGGCTCTGTCTTCTTGCCGGATGCACTGCTTTTTTCATCAAACCAGTCCGGAAGCATTTCTGTCCTGATCGGCTTCTTTTTGTTTCCAGTTGTACTGGCTGTTTTCTTTCCTTCCGCCCAATCCAGGTATTGCCGGTGTTCTTTCTTAGCTAAATCAATAGCTGCCTTGGGTGTTTTAATTTTCTTTCTAGCCCAGTGACCAGCTATTTTTTCTACGTAGCCTTTGGTCAATTTCATATCTGTTTTGAGCATAACATATTGAATCAGCACATTAATTACCCCTGGCAAAAGCTTTTGCTGAAACATGACATCTTCAATGATCTGCAGGTCGCCTTTTGATGGATCTGCCCCTCCTGATATATCTTTTAACAGCTGCCTTGGTGAGGTGATTTCCAAATAACGGATCAACTCTTCTTCCTGTGTTTCAGGCTGTTTTTTATGAGACTGATGGATGGCAGGCTGAACCCTGTCAATCAGGGATGGCAGCTGGTCCTGGTTCTGGAATTGATACCAGTCCCGTGCAGATTTTCTCAACTCATCAATGTTTATCTCATCATCTTCATTTACAGCGCTGATGACGATATTTTTCATTTGAATAGGGTCAATTCCATACAAAAAGGCAAGATTGCTGATTGATTCCTTTACTTTAACTGTGATGGCCTTTTTCGGTACTAGTGATTCATTCAGCCCTGCCTGAAGCAGTTCAAAATTAAAATCTTCATTCCCGATTTGAATGCCTTCCTGTTCCTGCCTTCCAATATACACTTCTGTCTCTGACTCATTCATCAGCTGCACCACTTCATCGTCAACCTCAAAAGAACCAGGGTGTCCTGATTTAAATACATCCTGAAAAGCCTTTGTAACTTCCTCATATCCTGTGGCTGTCTTTACCTTCTGGTCTGAGAAGAAGCGTTTCAGCCTCATAAATTGGTTTCTGCCCAATTTCTTATAAAGATAAATATTGAGCATGCCATCAAGGAAAAATTGTTCAGGTGTCAGCGGGGGCAGCAGTTCATAAATAAATGACCTTGTCCCTTCATCTTTATTTACGTATACCTTTAAAAGTCCTATCCCTTCAAGCTTGAGGCGGGCTTCATATATATCCTTAAGCCCCATGCCCATGAAATTCATTAAACTATGGTGTGAATTAGAAGATGCCCATAGCCGGTTTTCTTCAAGTTCCGCCCATAATGTCATATATAAACTGAAGCACACAGAGCCAATGAGCGGCTGATATAACAGAGTCAGCACTTTTCGGTCATAATCATGCAAAAGCCCGCTGGCTGCTACTGTATATCGATCAATGGGGAGCATCTCCTGCCAATGCTGGGCCATGGTGTTCACCTTTTTCTATTAAGAATATTTATTACTCTGATTAATATCAAAAGCATATACCGTAAAAAAAGAGCCAAAGAAATCCTTCAGCCCATTAGACTATTTCATTAGAAATCAGGGACAGCAGCAACTGACCTGATTTAAGATTGTTCTTTTTTGATTAATTCTTTGAGTTCATCAATAAAAACATTAATATCTTTAAATTGCCTGTATACAGATGCGAAACGAACATATGCCACATCATCCACATTTGCGAGCCTGTCCATAACCATTTCGCCAATTTCATCGCTTTTTATTTCGGAGACACCGTTGCTGCGGAGCTCTTTTTCCACATCAAAAGTAATTTCCTCCAGATCCTTTAGGGCAACCGGCCTCTTTTCACATGCTTTAATAAGGCCTCTCAGTATTTTTTCCCGGCTGAATTCCTCTCTGGTGCCTTCTTTTTTCACAACGATTAAAGGAATTTCTTCCACTTTTTCAAAAGTCGTAAACCGGTATCCGCATTTCTCGCATTCCCTTCTGCGCCGAATGGACCTGCTGTCATCAACAGGACGGGAATCGAGAACACGGGTATTATTGTTTTGGCATGAAGGGCATCTCATACAATCAGCTCCGAATTCTTTTATAAAGTGAAACTTCAATCAGGGGGTCCCCCGCTGATTGTTAGTTGAGGCCAACAGGAAGTGGTTCACAAAGACGTTGCCACAGGACGTGGCGTTCTTTCTATCGGGCCTTTACGGGCAGTTCTCCCCCGCTTACCCTCCTTCGATTCCCTTGAGGCTTGAAGTGGGGGGTTACCGCCCGTTAGACAGCGATAAATAAGTAATTTTGCTGGCTTTAGACCAATTACCGTATTTTATTTGTTACTCTTATCTTATAAAAAAGGAGTTGTCAGTACAAGTACAACTATTTATCTGCGTTTCTTGCAGAACCGAGAAAATCATGCCGTTTATTCACCTTTTCATAAATGGAAAGAACTTCTCTTTTAAGTATTGGGTGTACACCTGCCGGAGAGGACTGCTCAGTTGAGATATTGATATCTACAGCCGTTTCGAAAGGCCTGACAGTTACGACTGTGACAATGGCAAAACAAGATTTATCTTTCTTAATTTCTGCTGCAATCTCTCCGTGTTCTTTGGAAATGCTGAGAATGTTTACATTTTGGTCTGCTTTGAATAATTCTTCAATCGTCTGCAGCATTTGAGCTGTATTGGTTCTATAATATCTTGTAGTGAGCTCTGGATCAGAGTGGTTTTCATTTGTTTCACACTGCTTTTTATAGCGGCTGGCAAGCTGCCTGAAAATAGACATCCTCTTTCCTCCGTTATTTTTCATGTATCCTTATTGTACTATTTTTACGGGAGATACTAAAGGTAATGTATTTAAGCAAATTTAAGCAAAATAAAAAGAGGTGTATTCAATACACCTCTGGATTGCTTAAGATCATTCTGTTATTAAAGCACTTGAGCTTGTTTAACTTGAACTGGACCCATACCGCGAGGAATTTCGATATTCTCACGCGTTTGAGCTCCTAACGATTCTGCAATAAAGTCTGCAGCGATGTTAGGGTCAAGATCTCCACACGTATACACATCAATGCTGGCATAGCCATGCTCCGGGAAGCTGTGAATAGTTAAATGAGATTCAGAGATGATAACCACTCCGCTTACACCCTGTGGCGCAAACTTATGAAATGCAACCTCGCGAATTTCAGCACCAGACTTTAATGCAGCATTTACAAATGTCTGCTCAATAAAATCCATATCATTTAACTTTTCAAAATCGCATCCCCAAAGTTCTGAGATAACGTGACGACCCATAGTTTCCATATTCAAATTTCCCCCTTTAAACTTTTAAGCTATTAATTAATGAAATTCCAGATTTTAACTGGTCCATAACTACCACGGGGGAAAGTTAGTCCAGAGAGGTCCTAACCCTTTAAGTAGCTACCATACCAAAACCTCGGAGAAGTTCACGAGGATTAGTATACTTTGTTTAATTTCTTTTTGCAACACATTGTTTTACATTTTTTTTGGCAAAATTTCTGAAGACTTTTCCTTCTCAGGATATAATTTTGTCCAATAAAAGGAGCCTGCCGGGGAATGGCAGGCTTTAAAAGTATGGGTAGTTTTATATTAAGAGAAACTGGCCATTATCCAATTTTTACGGCAGATGCCTGAAAAAGTTCCTGTGCAACAAATTTTGTTAAGTCTACAACGCGGCAAGAATAGCCCCACTCATTATCATACCAGGCAAGTACTTTCACTTTGCTGGAGCCGATTACCATAGTAGATAATCCATCAATGATGGCAGAATGTTCATTTGTGTTGAAATCAATTGAAACCAGTGGTTCGTCAGTAATATCAAGGATACCGTGCAGCGATCCCTGTGAAGCAGTTGCAAAAGCCGCATTCACTTCTTCAATTGTGACGTCTTGTTTTAAGTCTACAACAAGGTCAACTAAAGAAACGTTTGGCGTTGGGACACGGAGTGCCATTCCATGCAATTTGCCCTTTAAGTGAGGCAATACCAGCGACAAAGCTTTGGCGGCACCAGTGGAAGTCGGGATTATGGACTGTCCGCAGGCACGTGCCCGGCGTAAATCCTTATGCGGGTTATCAATATTCTTTTGGTCGTTTGTATATGCATGAACTGTTGTCATAAGTCCGTTTTCAATTCCAAATTGTTCATCAAGGACTTTTGCAACAGGTGCAAGGCAGTTTGTTGTACATGATGCATTTGAAATAATATCATGTTCTTCAATTTTTAATGCGCTTTCATTTACACCCATAACAATAGTCACATCTTCATTTTTTCCAGGAGCAGTAAGTATTACCTTTTTTGCTCCAGCTTCAAGGTGAAGTGCCGCTTTATCACGGGAATTGAATTTTCCTGTAGCTTCAATGACAATATCGATGTTCATTTCTTTCCAGGGAAGTTCTTGAGGATTCCGGCTGCTGACAAGCTGAACCCTTTTACCGTTTACAACAATAGCATTGTCTTCTGGAACAACACTTCCTTCGAATGGTCCATGATTTGTATCATATTTAATTAAGTGTGCCAAAGTTTCAGCAGGATAGCTTGCATTTATGGCAGCCACTTCAAGATTTTCATCAAGGATGGCTTTTCTAAAAACCATACGTCCAATTCTTCCAAAACCATTAATCGCTATTCTCGCCTTCATGTTACGGCCCCTTCCACATTAGTGTTATACTTTTTATTGCTTCAAGTTGCTATTAGTATAACATATTGGTGTTCATTTGTGATGAATAAAATGCGGATTTTTTAATGTTTAACAATTCAGAAATATAAACTCTTTCCTATCACCAGATTTTATAGGGAAATGGCCTATTTTCCGAAACATTATGTTTATTTTTGTCATACTAATTGGGCATTAAATGCAACAAAAAAGAGCCTGTGACAGGCCCTTAGATAGCATTCCATTTTCTTAAAATATCCCACAATTGTTTCTCTGTTTCTTCAATTCTGCCATTATTATCGATTACAGCATCGGCCAATGCCTTCTTTTCTCTTAAAGGCATTTGGGAATGGATTCTTGCCATTGCTTCTTTCTCGGAAAGCTGATTTCTTTGCATCAGTCTCTGCAGCTGTATATCTTCATCTGCATATACTAATAATGTTTTGTCGCACATGTATTGTAATTTACTTTCAAATAAAAGAGGTATATCAAGAATAATCAGTTGTTCATTATTCCTGATAGCTTGTTCCTTTTTGGCTGTCATTCTTTTGCGGACGGCAGGATGTACAATGCTATTTAAGGCTTTCCGCTCTTTTTCATCATGAAAAATAATGGAGCCCAGTTCTGCACGATCAATTGAACCATCACTGAGGAGAACCCTTTCCCCAAAATGACGGACAATTTCCTGATAAGCTTCTTCTCCTTTTTCAACAGCTAGTCTGGCTTCTATATCCGCGTCGATTACAGTGTATCCTTTTTCGGTGAGGAGAGATGAAACGGTGCTTTTCCCGCTTGCAATCCCGCCTGTCAACCCTACAGTCAGTGACATAGTGTGTTCCTTTCATATAAAATGCTAGATTTTTAAGATCCCGATTACGATTAGAATAATTCCAGGAATGAATGAGAACTTATGGACCCAGCCGCTTTTGGAGAAGAGGGATCCTACCTGCATTCCCATAAACACAAACAGAGAACTCATAACGGCGACTGTCATTGCAAGGTAGAAAGGCGAGTACCCAAGCATGGCTGCACCGATTCCAGCTCCGAAAGCATCAAGCGATAAAGCGAGCCCGAGCATAAGTGCTTCAATCCCTGTGATGGTTCCCGATTTATCAAAATCAGCAGACATCGGCTTTTTCAGGATATTAATGACAAGCCCAAGAGATTTGATTTCCAGGTTTACAATCGTTTTTTCATGCGGCAGGACATCCTTAACCTTTTCCGGCCTGAAAAATTGATAAAGAACCCAGGCACCAAGAAAAATAAGAATGACACCCCCTAAACTTTCAGCTAAAGCCGGAGATAAAAAGGCTTCTATAAAATGGCCAATTGTCATGGCAGCCATTAATGTTATAGCTGAACAGCAAGCGATTATACTGATCGATTTAAATGGTATTCTCATTTTCCTTAAGCCATAGGTTAAACCGACACTAAAACTGTCAAGACTGACAGCAAAAGCAAGTATCAAAAGTGAGAATGTATGCGCCATAGAATAGAGCTCCTTCCTGACAATCGCTACGATAGTATATGGAAGAAGCCCATCCAATGTTATTCGAAACGCATTTCAGCTCTATTCTTCATTGTTATTTTTTCTGGCAAACTGGACAGTAAACTGTCCCCCTGCCTCCTGTCACGATCCGCTCAAGCGTGCTTCCGCAGACTTTGCAATCTTCCCCTTTTCGCCCATAAACAAAAAGTTCGAGCTGAAACATGCCAATTTGCCCCTGGGAATTAACATAGGAGCGAATGGTGCTCCCTCCCTTATCAACTGCTTCACTCAGAGTATCCGCAATCTCTTTGTGAAGTGTCTCCAATTCGCTTCTTGTTAAGCTATTTGCCGCTCTTTCTGGATGTATTCCTGAACGAAATAATGCTTCATCGACATAAATATTTCCTAGCCCTACGATCGTTTTCTGATCGAGAAGTGCAGTTTTGATATTACGGGTGGTACGGGAAAGTCTCGCAGCAAGGTCGTCTGCCGTAAACTCTTCTGCAAATGGTTCCGGTCCAAGGTGTGCCAGCGGAAGAGTCTTAAATTCTTCGCCCTTTGCATATAGGTGCATCGTTCCAAATTTACGGACATCCTTATATCTGAGCTCTGTACCATCTGTAAAATGAAAAATCACATGAGTGTGTTTTTCAACAGGTTCTTCTTTTGAAAAAAGGCCGTACCTGCCTTCCATTCTCAGATGGGACACAAGGGCATAATCATTGGTATAGAGAATTAGAAACTTTCCTCTTCTGCCAATGTCCTGAAAAATTTGGCCTGCTAAAGCATCCTTGAATTGTGCAAGCTCTTCCGGATGCTTAACCATTTTGGGCCAGAAAACCGAAACATGTGCAATGGTTTTGCCGATCACCAATTCCTGCAATGTTCTTCTGACCGTTTCAACTTCAGGAAGTTCCGGCATGGTCCCCCTCCTTTTTAATACAGTTTAGAAAACTTTTTTTGTATTCAAAAATACAATCTGCTTTTATTTCGCATCAAACCACGTTGGCCCAAAAGAATAATCCACTTTAAGCGGAACTTTCAATTCTACTGCATTTTCCATAACGTCCGGTACGATTTTTTTGAGCGCCTCTATTTCATCCTCTGGTACTTCAAAGATCAGTTCATCGTGAACCTGCAGCAGTAGGCGTGCTTTGAGTTCTTCTTTTCTTAAGCGGTCAGCCATATCAATCATGGCTTTTTTAATTATATCTGCTGCGCTTCCCTGGATTGGTGTGTTCATGGCGGTTCTTTCTGCAAAGCTTCGCAGGTTGAAGTTTCGGCTTGTGATTTCAGGCAGATACCTTCTTCTGTGAAGAAGGGTCGAGACATATCCTTTTTGTTTTGCATCATGGATAATATCGTCCATGTACTGCTTAACGCCAGGATAGCTTTCCAGATAGCGGTTAATAAATTTACCGGCTTCTTTTCTTGTGATGCCAAGGCTTTGGGAAAGGCCATAATCACTGATTCCGTAGACAATTCCGAAGTTAACAGCCTTTGCATGGCGCCGCATATTGGACGTTACTTCATCAGCATTAACGTGGAATACTTCCATTGCCGTTTTGGTGTGAATATCCATATCTTCATTAAATGCTTCAATGAGCTTTTCATCATTCGCAATATGAGCCAGCACTCTCAGTTCAATCTGCGAGTAGTCTGCTGCAAAGATGGCCCAGCCAGGTTCTGACGGGACAAATGCCTGCCTGATTTTTCGCCCTTCCTCCAGCCGGATCGGAATATTTTGCAGGTTCGGGTCTGTTGAGCTTAATCTACCTGTCTGTGTAAGAGCCTGATTAAACCTGGTGTGGACTTTGCCGGTTTCATAGTTAACCACCTTAAGCAGGCCTTCAATATAAGTGGATTGAAGTTTGCCAAGCTGTCGGTAATGGAGGATGTCCCGGATAATTTCATGGCTGTTCTCAAGCTTTTCAAGAACATCAGCAGAAGTGGAATAGCCTGTTTTGGTTTTTTTTATGGCAGGCAGCCCTAATTTTTCAAAAAGGATCACACCGAGCTGTTTTGGAGAATTAATATTAAAGGCTTCCCCGGCAAGCTCATGTATGCGCTTTTCGATTTCATCCAGTTTGGAGAGCAGGTCTTGTCCCATTGTTTTCAGGCGTTCAAGATCCACTTTAATACCGGTTGATTCCATATCAGCTAAAATCAGTGACAGCGGCATTTCCAGGTCATAAAACAACTCGGATTGCTGGTTCTCCTTCAATTCACTATCCAGTTTTTCCTTCAGTGTCATCAAGGCCGCTGCTTTCCTTGCCAAATGCCCGGCAAGCTCCTTATTTTCCGGAATCCGCCTTTTTGCTCCTTTTCCGTAAAAAGCTTCATCAGATTGAATCGCATTATAGCCATGATTTTTTGCTATAGAGGCCATATCTTCAATGGTCTGAGACGGGTTAATAAGATAAGAAGCAATATAAAGGTCAAAATCGGCACCTTTTAGATGAATACCATGATGACGGAGTGAGACTTCCGATCTTTTTGCATCATAGACTGTCTTCTTTTTGGTTTCATCTTCAGCCCATCTTTTAAAAACATCAGACTCTAAAGCCGTATCTTTGGAGAAGAAGAAATTCCCCTTATCATTTGCAACGGAAAAACCAATGATGTCTGCATAATGATAATTATCTTCCAGAAGCTCAACATAGAATGCATTTTCATCAGTAAACATTTCTTCCTTAATTTCATCTGCAATGGTAAATTCAATTTCTTCCAGATTCTCTTCGATTGCATCTGTGTCTCCGCCAAGTTTTTCCAGTAAAGAGTTAAAGCCTAATTCTTTAAAGATGCTTATGACTTTTTCTTTTTCAAAACCTTCATATTCAATGTCTTCAATTTTAATTTCAACAGGGGCTTCTCTGGTGATAGTGGCAAGTTCCTTGCTCATTAAAGCCTGATCCCTGAATTCTTCCAGCTTTTCTTTCAGTTTTTTTCCGCCTACCTTATCAACAGAATCCAAGAGTTTTTCAAGGGTACCAAACTCTTTCAGCAATTTAAGAGCTGTTTTTTCGCCCACTCCTGGAACACCTGGGATATTATCTGAACTATCTCCCATTAGGCCTTTCATATCAATAATCCTGTCAGCAGTGATTCCGTATTTTTCTTCTATATGTGCTGGTGTGTATTCTTCTATATCAGTAATGCCTTTGCGGGTAATGCTGACTGTTACAGAATCGGAACTTAACTGTGTCAAATCCTTATCCCCTGATATAACTTTAACTTCATAGCCATCTTTTTCGGCATGGAGGGACAGAGTTCCAATAATATCATCCGCTTCAAAGTTTTCCAGTTCATATCTGGAGATTCCGTAAGCATCGAGAAGTTCTCTGATATAAGGGAACTGCTCTGATAGCTCAGGCGGTGTTTTCTGCCTTCCTCCTTTATACTCGCTGAAGGTTTTATGGCGGAAGGTTGTTTTTCCGGCATCGAACGCCACAAGGAGATGGGTTGGTTTTTCATCCTCCAGTATCCTTTGCAGCATCATGGTAAATCCGTAGACAGCATTTGTATGTATTCCTTTATCGTTGTTTAAAAGCGGCAGAGCAAAAAATGCCCGATAAGCGATGCTGTTGCCATCTATCAGAACAAGCTTTTTTTTATCCAACTAATATCTCCTCCTATCAGAAAAGCGCAAGCGGCTTGCCCACAATAAAAAAGCCGATATTTTCCTTTATTCTATCATGAGCAGATAGAGAAAGAAAAATAACGGCTTTTGGGTTATAAATTATTAATCCGTATATCCCATCAGCAGCCGGGCATATGGTGAGTCAGAAGGGAGAACAATTACAGTCTCGCCATTAATGGTCTTTTTATAGGATTCAAGCGTGCGGTATAAGGAATAAAATTCAGGATCCTTTGAAAAGGCTTCGTTGTAGACCTTCGCAGCTCCCGCTTCTCCTTCCGCCCGGATCGTTTCAGCATCCGCCTGGGCCTTGGCAAGCATTTCCCTGACATTTCTGTCCGTTTCAGCAATGATAATATTCTTTTGGGCATCACCCTTGGACAGGTATTCCTGGGCTGTTGACTGGCGCTCGGAAATCATCCTGGTATATACGGACTGTTCGTTTTCTGCCGGTAAATCTGTTCGTTTAATTCTTACATCTGTTACTGTGATTCCATAGTTATCGTTTGATAGCAATTCATTCACTTTAGAAGTAATTTGATCATTCAATGATCCCCTTGATGACTTTTCATCATTAATTATTTCATCATAATTCAGCCGGCCCAATTCGGAGCGGGTCACGGAGTAGATGAACTCTTCCATTCTGGCCTCCGCTCCCTCCAATGTTCTGGCGTTTGAGATCATTTTTTTCGGGTCATCAATTTTCCATACAGCATAATTATCGATTATCATGACCTTTTTGTCCTTTGTATTGATTTCAGCTTCTGACACATCATAAGTCATTTGGTATTTTGGGAGCGTGGAAACACTTTGGATAAATGGTATTTTGTATGTTAATCCAGGCTTGCTCTCAATCCTGACCACCTCCCCAAATTGACGGATGACCTTGTACTCCCCTTCCTTTACAATAAAAAGGTTGCTGAATAGAATTACTAGTGCGGCAATGATAAGCACAAGGATGATTCCAAGTTTGGTATAACTTCTCCACTGGAAATTCCCGCCCCGTTCATTGATATTTACGACATTTTGATCACTCATTATCCGCACCACCTTCCTCTTTCTGTTTGGGCTGTTCTTTCTCAAGAGGCCTGATCGGGAAATATTTCATTGTATTTCCATCGTCATTCATAATGTAAATTTCAGCACCTGGAAGGACTTGCTCCAGCGTTTCAATGACAAGCCGCTCTCTAGTGATATCAGGATTATTCTTGTATTCTCCGTACAATTTATTAAATACTGCCACATCTCCACGTGCCCTTTCCAGACGTGCTGCCTTTTCACCTTCCGCTTTAGAGGCAAGAGCCTTCTTCTCACCTTCTGCTTCATTCATTCTCTGGTTCTTATATTTTTCTGCTTCATTTATTTTGGTATTGGCTGTTTCCCTTGCATCCGTTACATCCGTAAAGGCTTTTCTTACATCGTCATTCGGCAATTCCACATCCTGCAGTTTGACTGCAAGAACGGAGATGCCAATATCATACTTGCCAATTAAAGAGGTAAGGAGCTCTCTGACATCCGCTTCGATCTCTGCTTTCCCTGAGGTAAGCGCGTCATCTATCTTAGAACCTCCTATAATACTTCTTAAGGATGAGGAAGTAGCATCGTATAGAATTTCTTCTGGATCTTCAGCATTATAAAGATATTTTTCAGGATCCGTAATTTTCCACTGTACAACCAGATCTGCCAAAACGATATTTTCATCCCCGGTTATCATCTTTGTCTCATCAGGAAAATCCTTTATTTCTCCATCTTTTTCTTCATATCCAAACTGCAGAGAAAAAGTTTCTTTTGAAAGCTTCTCCACGCTCTGAACAGGCCATGGCAATTTGAAATGAAGTCCCGGCTCCGTAATGCCTTCCTCAACTTTCCCAAATGTTAAAATAACTGCCTGATCCGATTCATCGACGGTGTACCATGTTGTAAAGGCAACTATACTTAATATAACAATTGCCAGAATTAGCCCTGCGATTGTATAAATTCGCTTTAAGCTGACCATTTCTCTCTCCCCTTCCCTAGCGCTTTCTATAACTTTTCATACGATTTATTTACGTAAAGGTTTCATAAATATGACAAAAGTTAAAGAAAGATGATCAAAAATGAAAAAGGCGAAAGCGGGGTCAGCTTTCACCTTTTTCTATGGCTCCTTGGATGAAGGGGTTTAACAATTATGATTTTATCAGCGGAATGTAAAGTTGACATAAATCTGCTGTAAAATTAATGTAAAGTTAATCCTGCCACTTCAACCATTTTTTTCATTAATCAGTTTAGGAAGTTCAATTAAAAAGGAGGTGCCTTTGCCGACCTCACTTTTTACTGAGATGGATCCTTTATGCGCTTCAACCAGATGCTTTACGATGGCAAGGCCCAATCCTGTTCCTCCGGAATTTCTGCTTCTGGCTTTATCCACCCGATAAAAACGTTCAAAAATACGCGGAATTTCACTGGCTTCAATCCCAATTCCTGTATCCCTTATTTCAGTCAATACTGTGCTGCCGGTCTTTGCAGCCGAAATATAGATGACCCCCTGATTCGGCGTATAAGAAATGGCATTTGATATGATATTTATAAACACCTGCTTAAGCCGGTGAACATCACCTTCAATATATACCGGTTTTTCATCTCTCTGATATTCAAATACAATTTCCTTTTCTGCTGCTTTCCCTTTCATTATGGCCATCACATCTTCGAGCACATCAGTCAGATCCAGCTGCTGAATGGAAAGACTGAATCCTTGCTTTTCGATTTTCGATAGATCCAGCAAATCCTGAATAAGAGATTGGAGCCGGTCACTTTCCTTCAAAATGATACTGAGGAAATCATTCAGAGCCTGTTTGTTTTCCATCGCACCATCCAAAAGAGTTTCCGAAAAACCCTTAATAGAAGTTATAGGTGTTTTCAATTCATGGGAAACGTTTGCTACAAAATCCTTCCTCATCTGCTCCAGCTTCTTCAGTTCTGTAATATCATGAAAAACAAGCAAAATCCCTTTCCATTCATCATTTGTGCCAATTATCGGGACTCCATATACTTCAAAGTAACGTCGTTCGATATTGACAGGAATAATAAGCTGCTTTTTTACTTTCTGTTCAGTCATGAAAATTTCTTCGACCATTTCCGTAATACCTTTGTGTTCAATCACTTCATAATAGAGCTTGTATAGGTATTCGGAAGGATTTACATTAAAAACCTCTTTATATGGCCGGTTCATTAAATTAATATAGCCTCTGCTGTCAATAAGAATCAGGCCGCTTCCCATATTTTCAATAAGAGCTCCAAGCCGGTCCTGCTGCATTTCCTGGGACTTCACCATTTCTTGAAGATTCCTTGCCAATACATTGATAGACTTACTCAGCATACCAGTTTCGTCTTCCTGATCTTCATATGTTCTTGCCCGGTAGTTTCCCTTTGTAAGTTCAATCGCAACCTTTGTGGCTGACTCGATAGGCTTTGTATATCGTGCTGTAATTCTTGATCCAAGCAGAATAATCACAAATAAAGAAAGTCCCAGGCTTATAGTCAAAATCCACCAAATCTGCTGATAAGCCTTTTGGAATTCAGCCATCTTTGTACTTAAGAAGATATAACCTTCCTTCTCGCCTTCTATCATGACAGGCTGCCAATAATAGTGCAGGTTAAACCCTCCGCCCACTTCCAATCCTGATTCATTTGCAGAATCCTTTTTTAAAACTTCTAATATAATTTCCTGATGCCTGATTTTTGTTGTCTCACTTTTGACGCTGCTGTCCATTAATATTCTGCCCTGGCTATCAGTAGCAGTTACACGCAAATCAAGAATCTCTCCGAACTCATTGACTTTATCAATACTAAGGGAGCCAATGCCTCCGTTGCCCTCAACATAGCTTGATACCAGTTCAGACTCTTTTTGCAGACGTGCATCAAATGTATTTAAATAATAGCTTTTAAAAAGCTGTCCTAAAAGAAGGCCTAGCGCAATTAAAACAACCAGAATTAAAGTGAGCAATGCAAATAACAGGCGGGTGCGAAACGTGTTCATTCGCCTTTAGGCTCCTCCAATTTATAGCCCAATCCGCGAATGGTTTTTATATATACAGGTTTTTTAGTGTTTGTTTCAATCTTCTCTCTTAAATGACTAATATGTACATCAACGATTCTTGTGTCTCCCGCAAAATCATAATTCCAGACTGCGCTAAGAAGCTGATCCCTTGTAAGAACACGGCTCTTATTCTTGGCAAGATATAATAGCAATTCAAATTCCTTCGGAGTTAATTCAAGAAGTTCATCTTCAAAATAAGCTTCATAATGCTGCGGAAATATCTTCAGCCCGCCAATCCGAAAAGAATCGCCATCTTCTGTTTTCTCCTCTGCAGCCTCAGGCACAAATTGAGTCCTCCTTAAGATGGCTTTAACTCTGGCAACCACTTCCCGGGGGCTGAAAGGTTTTGTCATGTAATCATCCGCACCCAATTCAAGGCCAAGAACCTTATCGAATTCATCATCCTTGGCAGTCAGCATCAAAATAGGTGTGGCAATTTTCTGCTGTCTAAGCTGTTTGCATACTTCAATTCCATCAAGCTTTGGAAGCATAAGATCAAGTACAATTAGATCCGGCTTTTCAGAAATGGCCAGATCTTTTCCCTCCTGGCCATCCATGGCTGTGATCACTTCATAGCCCGCCTGCTCCAGGTTATACTGAAGTAAAGTTACGATAGATTGTTCGTCATCTACAACTAGAATTTTCTTATCCATACGATCCTCCGAGTGAATGAATTACCCCTGTTTAAAACCTCAGCTGAAACAGCACCATTGGAGTGTCAGCGATCTTTTTAAAAGCAGGTATCCCTCCTGCCTATCAAACCCCTATTTGCCATATACCTTTATTATAATATATTTCATGATTTTTTTTCGGATCAATTGTTGGATGGTACTGGATTTCATAAAAAAAGATGTGCGTCTTCTGCACATCTTTTTACTATCAGAAATTATCCAGAGCATTCCCATCCATTGGCTGAGGCTTGTATGGCGGGCATATTAGGAGCTGTCCGTTAATAACCGTCTGCTCCTCTTCGTTTGTTCCCTGTACCTTAATTTGTACGGTGTGACTTGAGGTGTTCACTTCTGTTACCTCGAATAAAAATTGAACGGTGCCATAATGATAGACAGGCTTCACATACTCGATCTCCTGCTTTAAAACATGGCTTCCTGGCCCCGGCAAATATTTTGATATGGCAGAGTTAATGATGCCGTTCAGCATAACACTTGGTACAATCGGTTTTTTATAAGGTGTTTGTGAGGCATAATCATGCTGGATATATAAAGGGTTTGCATCGTTCGTTAAGCCCAGGTATAGCAACAGGTCCTTATCTTCTATTTTTTCAGTAAGCGTCAATTTTTCGCCAACAGATATTTCATCAATGGTTCTTCCCAGTTTTCTTTTCTTTCCAAGCAGCATATCTAAGCACCTCCAAGTATTGTAACCGTTTACATAGTTGCTGTAAAAAATAGACTGTTAAATATTTTAAATTATTCAGTCTATTTTTTATATGATATCATTTTATACTATTTCCCAAAAGGGCTTCCAGTAAAAAAATTCGGAGATTGTCCCCGAATTTTTTTACTGTCTATTTTCTCAAATATTATTTTTTAGCCTCAGTACGCCAGAACTTCCATTACCTTGCGAACTGAATCTGCCGATTTATCGAGGGCAGCTTTTTCCTCGCTTGTCAGTTCTAGTTCTATTACTTTTTCAATTCCGTTTGCTCCAAGGATTGCAGGCACACCCAGATAGATTCCTTCGTAGCCATATTCTCCTTCAAGGTAAGCAATCGAAGGCAGAACACGTCGCTGATCTTTAAGGATAGCTTCACACATTTCCACAAGGGAAGCTGCTGGAGCATAGTATGCACTTCCGTTGCCTAATAAGTTGACGATTTCTCCGCCGCCTTTACGTGTGCGCTCAACAATGGCATCAAGTCGATCTTTTGAAATTAATGTTTCCAAAGGAATGCCGCCTGCATATGAATAGCGGACCATCGGAACCATGTCATCACCGTGTCCGCCAAGTACGAATCCTGTAATGTCTTTAACAGACAAATTTAGTTCCTGAGCAACAAATGTGCGGAAACGGGCTGTATCAAGAACGCCCGATTGTCCAATTACACGGTTTTTCGGGAATCCTGATTCTTTGAAAACTGTATAGGTCATCGCATCGACTGGATTAGTCAGAACCACAATATAGCTATTTGGGGAATGTGCTGCAATCTCCTGAGCTACACTTTTCATAATCTTCTGGTTTGTTTGTACAAGGTCGTCCCGGCTCATTCCCGGCTTCCGTGCAATGCCTGCTGTAATAACGACAATGTCAGAGTCCTTTGTATCTTCATAGCTTGAAGTACCCGTGATGTTCGCATCGAAACCTTGAACTGGACTTGCTTCAAGCATATCAAGAGCTTTTCCCTTTGTCGGATTTTCCATTTGCGGAATATCGACCAGTACAACGTCTCCAAGTTCCTTTTGGGCAAGCAAAAATGCGGTTGTTGCTCCAGTAAAACCTCCACCGATTACAGAAATCTTTTTGCGTTTCAATGACATGAGCAGTTCCTCCTTTAGGAAATGAAAGTATCAGGAATTTGCATTCCTTATGTAAGAGGCTGTTTTAATAAAACAGCCATCCTATTAACTTTACACATTCATCATTTACATAAATCGCCGGCTGTCCAGCTTCAGAAATTTCCCCAAGAAGCAATCTAAATAACACTGCAGAAATAGTATATTAGGCAAAAGCGCCTTTTATTAAAGGCGCTTTCGTTTTTCATAAATAAAAAAGTATAAAAATCTGAACTTCGATAACTGTCTAGCTCCAGCGCCTAGCCCCTCGGGTCATAAGCCAAATCACTCCAGAAATCAGGATTTCCTGCATGATTCGTCTTATGCCTGTCGGGGCTGATCAAGGCGCTTCCGCTTTTCTTATTCCATATTTTTAATTAATTCGTCTGCAAATTCCGAGCATTTCACTTCAGTTGCTCCATCCATTAGACGGGCAAAATCATATGTTACGACTTTTGAAGCGATAGATTTTTCCATAGATTTAACGATCATGTTTGCAGCTTCGTTCCATCCAAGGTGTTCAAGCATTAATACACCTGAAAGAATAACAGAAGAAGGGTTAACCTTATCAAGACCAGCATACTTTGGAGCTGTACCATGAGTTGCTTCAAAGATCGCATGTCCAGTTTCATAGTTAATGTTTGCTCCTGGAGCAATACCAATGCCGCCAACCTGTGCAGCAAGTGCGTCAGAAATATAATCGCCGTTCAAGTTCATTGTCGCAACAACATCAAACTCATTTGGACGTGTAAGGATCTGCTGAAGGAAGATATCAGCAATCGCATCTTTAACGATAATTTTGCCAGCTGCTTCTGCATCTGCCTGTGCTTTGTTCGCAGCATCAACACCCTGTTCATCTTTAATGCGGTCATATTGAGCCCAAGTGAATACTTTTTCTCCGTACTCTCTTTCAGCAAGCTCATAACCCCAGTTTTTAAAGGCACCCTCAGTAAATTTCATGATATTGCCTTTATGTACAAGTGTAAGAGATTTACGGCCTTCTTTGATTGCATACTCGATGGCAGCGCGTACAAGGCGGCTAGTTCCTTCTTCTGATACAGGCTTAATGCCGATGCCTGAAGTTTCCGGGAAGCGGATCTTATTAACACCCATTTCATCCTTAAGGAATGAGATTAGTTTTTTAACCTCATCAGAGCCTTTTGCATACTCAATGCCGGCATAAATATCTTCAGTATTTTCACGGAAAATAACCATGTCAGTATCCTGAGGGCGCTTAACTGGAGAAGGAACTCCTTCAAACCAGCGGACCGGACGAAGACACACGAATAGGTCAAGTTCCTGGCGAAGCGCAACGTTCAGGGAGCGGATGCCGCCGCCGATTGGTGTTGTTAACGGTCCTTTGATTGCAATAAGATATTCATTGATCACATCAAGTGTTTCAGAAGGAAGCCACTCACCAGTCTGGTTAAAAGCTTTTTCTCCTGCTAATACTTCTTTCCAGACAAGCTTGCGCTCACCTTTATATGCTTTTTCAACAGAAGCATCCAATACACGGGAAGCTGCTGCCCAAATATCAGGGCCTGTTCCGTCTCCTTCGATAAAAGGGACGATTGGATTATTTGGTACGTTTAATACACCATTAGTTACTGTGATTTTTTCACCTTGCATTGTTATACCCTCCATTTTGAAAAGTGTGCGAGCATCAGCCTTTTTATTTATATAGTCTGCGGCACGATGCTGCATCAGTATATCAGAATCAAAGGTTAGAAGGCATTTGCCCCTAACCTTTTCCCTGCTCTCTCTATTACAGCAATTTTTTGATAAAAAGTAAAATGCTGAGTAATAATTTTAGTTCTATTAATCTGCTTTTTCTGCTTTTTAAAGGCCTCTTTGCTCTACTGGCACATATTTTTGCATTCCAGGGCCAGTATAGTCAGCACGTGGGCGGATCAGACGATTATTCTCATATTGTTCAAGAATATGAGCCAGCCATCCGGATACGCGGCTTACAGCGAAAATCGGCGTGAACAGGTCGTGGTCGATTCCCAGGCTGTGGTATACAGATGCAGAATAGAAGTCGACATTTGGCGGAAGTTTTTTCTCCCCGGTAACAATCGCTTCAATTTGCGTGGACATTTCGTACCAGTGTGGTTCCCCGGTAAGTTCTGTAAGCTTTTTGGACATTTCTCTTAAATGCTTGGCACGAGGGTCGCCCTGACGGTATACACGATGCCCAAAGCCCATGATTTTCTCTTTCTTTTCAAGCTTTTCACGGATATAAGGCTCCACGTTTTCAAGAGTGCTGATTTCAGTAAGCATTTTCATTACCGCTTCATTGGCACCGCCATGCAGCGGCCCTTTTAAAGCGCCAATTGCAGCTGTAACTCCGGAATAAATATCTGACAATGTGGCTACACATACACGTGCAGTAAAAGTGGAAGCATTTAGTTCATGGTCAGCATGAAGAACCAGTGCTTTATTAAATGCTTCAATCGCGATTGGTTCAGGCTCTTTGCCTGTAAGCATGTATAGGAAGTTGGCTGCAAATCCAAGATCTGTTCTAGGAGCAATTGGCTCAAGGCCTTTTCTTACTCTAGCAAAAGCCGTTACGATAGCGGGCATTTTAGCTTGAAGGCGGATTGCTTTTTTATAATTTGCTTCTTCATCCATCTGGTCTGCTTCTTCATCATAAAGACCTAATAAAGACACTGCAGAACGAAGGGCAGCCATTGGATGCACTTTGTCAATTGGATATGTTTTAAAATGGTTCAGAACTTCCTCTGGAAGAGAGTAGTTTGCTGCAAGCTGACTCTTTAACTCATCCAGCTGGGATTGAGTAGGAAGCTTTCTGTGCCATAAAAGATAAATAACCTCTTCAAAGCTTGCATTTTCAGCTAAATCATCAATATTGTAGCCTGCATAGGTTAATGTATCGTCTATGATGGAGCTGATAGACGAAGTAGTAGCTACTACCCCTTCAAGACCGCGTGTTACTGTCATACCGAATCTCTCCTTTACATAATAAAATTTCCCCATACCCATTTTTGTCTGTACATTAAACATAAGTAAGCCGGACCTGATTTTTCATTTTTCAGAAAAGCTTCCTTGTCATGTCCACATTCTGTTTTATCTTTATTATGAACACTTTATAGGGCTGCAGGACAGCCATTGCAAAGCCGGCTGTATTAGCCGATCTACAGACCAAAACCATGAAAGGTGAAACTTCCATTTAATGAAAGGGCACTCCCCGATATACGGAAGAAATAAACTTTCTTTTGGCATGCATTCCATCGAGCGGTTGCTCGGTACTCTTTAAAAAAAAGAAAATGCTTACATTTTGTCTGAATAGAAAAAAATAAAATATATTAATAACATTTTAATAGAGCTTAACTGAATATAATAGGTACCGTGAAATAGGTTACGCTTACAAGTCCTATTATAAACAATTATCTGACTTTTGTGAATGAAAAGCACTTAAAATGTTAAAAAATATTATTTTTCAAAAAAAGTTTATTTACATTATTGCCCAAGGGCAATAAGAAAAGCGGAAGCGCCTTGCCCATCCCCGACACCTCGAGGGGAAAGGCTGCTTGCGCTAGACAGACATCAAAGTTCAAAGTTTTCTTTCTTCTTTTCAAAAAATCTATCATGGGCACTTTAATCATTCATTTAAAGAGTTCAAAGATTTTCATTGCCATATACGCAATTCCTGCCCCTATCAGAGGACCGACGGCAACACCTTTAAAAAGGGAAACAGCAAGAATGGTCCCAAGAACAAGAGCAGTTGTTATATGAGGGTCTTCAGCCAGCATAACAATGCCGCCTTTAGCCAGCAGCGCAACTGCAATCCCTGAGACAAGGGCAACCCATGCATAAGGGGACCTGAATGCTCCGCCTAAATCCCGGAAGCCGATTTCACCGCTTGCTATAGGTGCCAGGACAGCGATTGTAATAATGGTTACACCCCAGTTAATCCCTTTAGACTGCAGGAATGAAAAGGCTTTTGAATCGAGGCCGGCTGCTTTAAGGACAATCAATACAAAGACAGCAATAATCAATGATTGATTTTTTGCTATTACACCTATACCCAGCAAAAGAAACAAAAAAATGAGCGGTTGGGAAAACATTTGCTAATTCACCTGCCAGCTTTCTATATTATCGTAACATAATTTAATTCAATTTAATAATTTATGAGTTCTTTACCGGATTTTAATAAATAGAATAAGTATTACTAGACAATAGCTAATTATTTTTAGCTCCATCAAAAATAATGTATGATATGACTAATAACATTACATAAAAGCTGCAGCTGCAATGACTTAGTCTGTTTTAATTAAATAAGGAGGCTATTACTTGAACCCGGCATATATCTATCGGACCGTAAGATTTTTCTTTGTCATTGGAGTAGTGATCTTAAGTCTCTATGCTTTCGTATATTTATCCAAAGTGACTTACCCTTTCATTATTGGACTGGCAATTGCCTTTCTAATAAATCCCTTTGTCAACATGATGGAAGTTAAATGGAAAATACCCAGGGCTCTTGCAGTTCTCATCGCTCTGATTCTTATCTTTGCCATTTTTGCTGGATTAATCACCTTGCTGGTGGCAGAGATCGTATCTGGTGCGGATTATTTGGCAAAAGTAGTGCCGCAGCACCTCGATACTTTGATTGACTTTATTGAGCAGTTCTTTGCTGGGCAAATCATCCCTCTTTATAACCAGCTTGCAAGTTTATTTAATAATCTTGGCACCGGCCAGCAGGATACCATAATGACGAACATAGAAAATGTCGGGAAGCAATTTGGCTCCACACTGGGAGATTTTATCCAGGCATTTTTCGAGAAAATCCCAAACATCCTTTCCTGGTTTCCCAATGCAGCAACTGTCCTGATTTTCTCGCTGCTGGCCACTTTTTTCATCAGCAAGGATTGGCATAGGCTGTCAGGCCTCTTCAGCCGCATACTGCCCACCCGTGCAAAAAAGAGCGGCAGAACTGTATTTGCCGATCTGCAGAAGGCCTTGTTTGGCTTCGTCAAGGCACAGGCAACCTTAGTATCTATTACGACTGTTATCATACTTGCCGGACTGCTGATATTGCGTGTCGATTATGCAATTACGATTGCACTTGTGACTGGCCTTGTCGATATCATTCCCTATCTTGGCACAGGACTGATTTTTGTGCCATGGATCATCTATGAGGCAATCGGCGGAGAAATGAGCAGGGCAATCGGACTTGGCATTCTTTATATCATCGTATTGGCACAGCGCCAGATAATGGAGCCGAAAATTCTTTCATCAAGCATTGGACTTGATCCTTTGGCTACTCTGATTGCTTTATTTGTCGGTTTTAAACTGATTGGATTTTTGGGCTTAATCGCCGGTCCGGTTACTCTTGTACTCATCACCACTCTTCATAAAGCTGGAGTATTCAGGGATATCTGGATGTTTATAAAAGGCAATGAAGCAGATTAAGTTGAAGAACCTGAATATGGGCATCGCTTTCAATCAGGCTATGTAATGGATTAACTATTTGGCACTTTACATAACCATAAGGCGTGAAAATACCAGAAAATATAGATGATAATAAAATAAACAAGCCGCTCCCATTTATAGGAGCGGCTTTATATATAGCTGTTTTCACCTGATTATCGTGATCGTTCCCTTGTTCATCCATTTTTTCAGACCTATATACAGGATGTTTTTAAATACTTTTCTTGCAGAAGGAAGAAGCAATGTAAAACCTAATGCATCTGTAATAAATCCGGGTGCAAGAAGCAAGGTGCCTCCAATAAGAATGCAGGCCCCATCAAGAATGGCATCCCCAGGCATTTGCCCGCAGCGAAGCTGATCCTGTATTTTTCTTATTGTTTCAATGCCCTGTTTTTTAGCCAGATAAGCACCGAGAACGCCTGTAAACAAGATAATCGCAATAGTAGGCCATAGCCCAATTGTGTTCCCTGATAGAAGTAAAACACCAATTTCAGCAGCAGGGACGATTATCATCAGCAAGAGAATGTAGCGCATCAAGCCACCTCTATTTTGTATAAGACTTACTTTTATTATACCAAACATGGAACTGAGAATATAACAATTTGTCTAATCCCAGGAATCAAAAAAGGAAGGAGAACCCCTTCCTTTTTTAGTCTAATTACAGTACGCTTGCATGGCCGTTATAAATGACGCCGCGCTGCGAATCGACTGTTACTTCCTGTCCATCTTTGAGAAGGGTTGTTGCTTGTTCAACCCCTACAATGACAGGTATGCCAATATTAAGGCCTACAACAGCCGCATGGCTTGTAAGCCCGCCTTCTTCTGTAATAAGTGCACTGCATTTTTCAATAGCAGGCACCATTTCACGGTCAGAACCGATGGTAACCAGAATAGACCCTTCTGTTACTTTTGCCAATGCTTCCTCTGCATTTCTAGCCACAACGACTTTTCCAAAGGCTGATTTGCGCCCGATTCCTTGCGCCTTAGCCAGGATATCCCCCACCACATGAATTTTCATTAAATTGGTGGTGCCAGCTTCACCAACAGGTACTCCAGCTGTAATAACAACTAAATCTCCTGATGCAACAATGCCGCTGTTCACACT
Organism: Bacillus sp. NTK034; assembly: GCF_017303275.1. GTDB lineage: Bacteria > Bacillota > Bacilli > Bacillales > Cytobacillaceae > Cytobacillus. The sequence goes on from NZ_JAFKOJ010000002.1 coordinate 733,414, forward strand.
TTCCTCAACTGCAATATCAAGCATATCGTCTGTAGTAGACGCTTTTTGGCCAATTTGAGGATAAACACCCCATGTTAAAGATAAACGGCGTGAAACATAGTCATTTGATGTAACAGCAACAATAGGAGCTTTTGGACGGTACTTTGAGATCATTCTTGCTGTATGGCCACTCTCAGTTGGTGTAATAATTGCGTTAACATCAAGGTTTAGAGCTGTATGTGCCACGGATTGTCCAATCGCATCAGTAATGTTATGTTCATTATCTTTGCTTCGGTTTGATAGGATTTCTTTATGGTCTAATGCAGATTCTGCTCTTGACGCGATGTTGTGCATCGTCTGCACAGCCTCGACAGGATAAGAGCCTGCAGCCGTTTCGCCTGATAACATGATAGCATCAGTACCATCGAAAATGGCATTTGCCACATCACTCGCTTCTGCGCGTGTTGGGCGGGGGTTGCGCTGCATGGAATCCAGCATTTGTGTTGCAGTAATAACAGGTTTACCCTGTGCATTGCACTTTTTAATTAATTTTTTTTGCACGAGCGGAACTTCTTCTGCTGGAATTTCAACACCAAGGTCTCCGCGCGCTACCATTAGACCGTCGGAAATTTCAAGAATTTCATCAATATTATCCACACCTTCCTGATTTTCAATCTTAGGAATGATGTTGATATAAGAGGCATTGTGCTCTTCAAGCAGCTGTCTGATTTCCAAAACATCAGACGCTCTGCGGACAAAAGAAGCAGCGATGAAATCGACGCCCTGTTCGATTCCGAATATGATGTCCTGAGCATCTTTCTCCGTTATGCCAGGAAGATTCACGGATACCCCCGGAACGTTGACGCCTTTTTTATTTTTAAGTGTTCCGCTATTTAAGATTTTTGTGTGAATTTCACTGTTGGCTTTATCGATTTTTGTCACTTCAAGACCAATTAAACCGTCGTCAAGCAGAATTTTGCTTCCTGTGTGCACATCTTCAATAAGCCCTGCATATGTAACGGAAAACTTATCTGCTGTTCCTTCAACCTCGTTCATGGAGATAATAATGTTTTCCCCGGCTCTCAGTTCAATCGCACCATCCTGCATATTGTTTGTGCGGATTTCCGGTCCTTTGGTATCCAAAAGAATCGCTACTGTTTTGCCGGTCTTTTCTGAAGCCACACGGATATTCTGAATTCTCTGTCCATGCTCCTGAAAATCACCATGGGAGAAATTTAAACGGGCAACATTCATCCCTGCTTCAATAAGCTGTGTTAACTTTTCAACACTTTCACTGGCAGGTCCAATAGTACAAACGATTTTCGTTTTACGCATAATAATTTACCTCCTGATTTGATGCAGCTTGAATACAAGAAAACTTAAGCGCCTTGCCCACCCCCGACAAGCACAAGACGAGCCTCTCGGAAAGGCGTTCTTTGCCTTTTTGGGAGGATCGCCCGAAGTGTGGAGGCGACTGCCCAGGGACGACAGGCATAAGACGGTTCCTGTAAGAAGGCGTTTTTCCTTCTGAAAGGATACGGCTTATGACCCCGAGTCCCTAGGAGCCGAAACAAGACAAGCTTGTGACCTCGAGGGGATAGGCTGCTTGCGCTAGACAGTTATCTTGTCAGCACAGGACCTTTTTGGGCGCATTGTGCTGGTTAATATGTGACAAATTTAAATAGACAGCTCTTTCGAAAGTTTGTATAGATCCAGGTCAAGTGTATGCTCCCTATCCAATATTTCTATTATATCATGGTCAACAAGTTTATTATTTTGAATTCCTACTGCACGCCCGCCTTTGCCTTCAAGGAGAAGTTCTACTGCATGCGCTCCAAGGCGGCTTGCCAGCACCCGGTCGAATGCAGTTGGGGATCCGCCCCTCTGCATATGGCCAAGAACGGACACCCTTGTATCAAAGTTTGTTGTGTCTTTGATCTGCTTGGCAAATTCCACTCCGCTGCAGACTCCTTCTGCAACCACAATGATACTGTGTTTTTTGCCGCGTTCATGCCCCTTTTTAAGTCTCTCTGCTATTTCATCCATACTATAGCCTGCTTCAGGGATAAGGATTGTTTCCGCACCGCCTGCTAATCCTGCACATAAAGCGATGTCTCCTGCATCTCTTCCCATCACTTCAATGATAAATGTTCTTTCATGGGAAGTAGCTGTATCACGGATTTTATCAATTGCATCAATAACCGTATTTAAAGCCGTGTCAAAGCCAATAGTATACTGCGTTCCCGGAATATCGTTATCAATGGTGCCAGGTACGCCCACACAAGGAAATCCCTGCTCTGTCAAAGCCTTTGCTCCACGATATGATCCGTCCCCGCCTATTACTACAAGACCTTCAATGCCGTGCTTATTCATCTGTTCAATGCCTTTTTGCTGGCCTTCTTTTGTTTTGAACTCTTCGCTTCTTGCAGAATGCAGGACTGTGCCGCCGCGATGGATGATGTCACCAACCGAACCAAGGTCAAGCTTCTTAATATTCCCTGACATTAAACCGGAATATCCTCCATAAACACCATATATTTCAATATTATGATAGATCGCTTTACGGACAACTGCACGTACAGCTGCATTCATGCCAGGAGAATCGCCGCCGCTTGTTAATACTCCTATTTTCTTCACAATAATCACCCCGAATGTAATTTATATAAAAATAAGAAAGCGTGTTGTCTGATGCGCTGTTTATTAACAGCCTATAAACCATGGACACGCCTGCCCAGGAATTTTGTATGTAATATAGGCTCTTTATGTAAAGCAGAGCATAGTCTGCTTATCTTATTATTGAACAAAACGCTATTGAATATTTCTAAAATACCATGAAGAAGGGAGCATCTCAACTTAATCACGCAAATTCAAGGAAATACAGAATTGTCGGGATACTGAAAGCGTTTTATATTGAAAACCTGTATTTTTTCACTTTGAAAGCGGGATTATCATGTAAGCCTCCCGCTGGCGAAGATAGGCTTCCATTCGGCACCAGGGTGCAATACGGATGTGCAAAAAATAAAAGCGTGCCCGAAAGCACGCTTTTATTTTACCCCAATAAATTCCTTTAAAAACGAATATTCACCAATGGATTTAAACTTGTTGTACCGGTGGTCAATCAGCTGTTCTTCAGAAAGATCCATCAATTCCTTCAATGATTGATAAAGGACCTCTCCAATTTCAGCGGCCTGAACCTTTACATCTTTATGGGCCCCGCCCTTTACCTCTTCGATAATCTCATCAACAACACCTAATTCTTTTAAATCCGGAGCGGTAATTCTCATGGATTCTGCAGCCTTTTTGGCCTGCGTGGCATCCTTCCAGAGAATGGCAGCAGCTCCCTCTGGAGAGATAACCGAATAAGTGGAGTTCTCAAGCATGTGAATATGGTTTCCCACACCGAGAGCCAGCGCCCCGCCGCTTCCTCCTTCACCGATGACGATACAGATAACAGGCACCCTAAGGCTTGCCATTTCAAACAGATTTTTGGCAATTGCCTCACTCTGCCCGCGTTCCTCTGCGGCTTTCCCGGGATAGGCACCCTTTGTATCAATGAAACAAATTATCGGCCTTTTGAATTTATCTGCTTGCTTCATAAGCCTTAATGCTTTGCGGTAACCTTCAGGATGCGGCATTCCAAAATTTCGGCGGATATTCTCTTTTGTGTCTTTTCCGCGCTGGTGCCCGATGACAGTAACCGGAAGGCCCCTAAACTTTGCAATGCCTCCAACAATGGCTTCGTCATCCCCAAAAGCACGATCTCCATGACACTCGAAAAAATCCTCAAAAAGATAGGAGATATAGTCCTGGGTGGTTGGCCTTGCGGGATGTCTTGCAATCTGCACACGATCCCACGGTTTCATATTTTCATATATATCGGTTTCTAATTTTTCCAAGCGCGCTTCCAGCTTTTCTATCTCAGAGGATAGGTCTACATCGGCTGTTTTTGTGAACTCTTTTAATTCAGCAATCTTTTTTTTCAGTTCCATAACCGGGCGTTCAAATTCTAATTCTCCTGCCATTGGAAGTCACCTCCTGGTTGATGTATCGATAGAATGGCTGATATCTTGTCCTTTAACTCTGTTCTGGGAATCACCGCATCCAATTGACCGTGTTTTAATAAGAATTCTGCTGTCTGGAAGTCTTCCGGCAGTTCTTCACGGATTGTTTGTTCTATGATTCTGCGTCCCGCAAAGCCAATCAAAGCACCAGGCTCCGCCAAATTATAATCTCCCAGTGAAGCAAAGCTTGCAGACACACCGCCCGTTGTCGGATGAGTCATAATGGAGATAATCAGGCCGCCATTATCACTGAACCTTTTTAAGGCTACACTTGTCTTAGCCATTTGCATCAGGCTCAATACGCCTTCCTGCATTCTTGCTCCGCCTGAAGCGGTAAATATAATAAAAGGAACTCCCAATTCATCAGCTTTTTCAATGGCACGGGTAATTTTTTCTCCGACTACTGAGCCCATGCTTCCCATTCTGAAAGTGGAATCCATAACGGCCACTGCAAGTTTTTGGCCATTTACAGTGCCTGTCCCAGTCACTACCGCTTCATTAATCTTTGTTTTTTCCCGATCCTTTTCTAGCTTTTCAATATAATCCGGGAAATTTAGAGGATTTTCAGATATCATGTTTGCGTTAATTTCCTCAAAGCTATTGGCATCCAAAAAGCTTTCCAAACGCTCTTTTGAATTCATGGTGTGGTGGTATTGACAGTGGAAACACACTTTAAGGTTCTTAACCAATTCTTTTGTATACATGATCTTCTTGCAGTTCGGACACTTTGTCATGATTCCTTCCGGCACATCCTGCTTTGCCGTTTCCGATGGAATGGTTGCATATTTCTTCTTCTTCGTCTTAGTGAAAATATCTTTAAGCAAGATGAAACCTCCCTGATAATCGCTGAATCATTTCCATTAATTTCAATAGTGGTCAGACCACCGATTTAAAAATGAATGCCTAACTCTCCTAGGCTCTTTTTATGCTTGTCTGATTATTTAAATATAGAGGATATCAGCTTTAAAATCTGCAAAAAATTGTCGTTAGCCTTTCGACAATTTTCTCAGATTCCTATATACACGAATAACTTCAGATTCATTTCTGGAAATCAATGTCTCAATCAGCTTTGCATATTGTTCCCTGGTTACCATCATTGTCTCCAGATCCAAAGAATTATAATAATCTTTAAGGATAATCCAGATGCGGAGGAAAAGATGATTATCTGCAAGTGTGACGATTTCCAGGAAAAAGTCATCATCTGAGTAGTCTGCTTCAAGAGACCACTTTTTGAACCTAAGAAGCTGCTCTTCTCCAGCCTTTTGAATGATTAGCCATAAACAATCAAGCTCGATCAAAAACTTGGTTTCTTTAACATCTCTTATGGATTTCTTATCCTGAAGAATAAACGTGCTAAGCAGCTGTACGAGCTGATGTCCTCTAAAATCCCTCATAAAAGTCCCCTCGCCCCTCCTTGTCTCTATTAAGCCAAGAAGTTCAAGGGCTCTTAACGCTTCCCGAACGGAAGAGCGCCCGACACCCAGGCGCTCTGACAGCTCTCTTTCAGAAGGCAATCGATCTCCAGGCTTAAGTCCGTCATTTTCAATCATGGACCTAAGCTGTTTAACAATGCCGATATAAACCTTCGTGTTATTTTGAGGTGGATTCACGTATGGAGTCACTCACCTTTTCCAATGACAGCAAGTTGCTTCGTTTTTTCCTTTACTTCTTCAGGATCCACTTTAATGCGGGCAACACCGGTTTCCATAGCTGCCTTTGCCACAGCGGCCGCAACTGCAGGAGCAACACGGGGATCGAATGGCCCAGGGATGACATAATCCGCATTCAGCTCATCCTGATGAACCAAATTGGCAATGGCTTCTACAGCAGCTACTTTCATTTTCTCATTGATATGAGTTGCTCGGACATCCAGAGCTCCTCTGAAAATTCCAGGGAAAGCCAGCACATTATTGACCTGATTTGGAAAGTCGGATCTTCCTGTTCCGACTACCATCGCTCCAGCCGCTTTCGCTTCTTCAGGCATAATTTCAGGAGTTGGATTGGCCATAGCGAAAATAATCGGGTCCTGATTCATGGCACCAATCATCTCTGCCGTTAACGCTCCAGCCGCAGAAACCCCGATGAATACGTCCGCGCCTTTAATAACATCAGCTAGGCTTCCCTTCGCATTCTCACGATTCGTATACTTCGCTACTTCATTTTTTATCTCATTCATTCCCTGCGGGCGGCCTTCATAGATGGCACCCTTTGTGTCACACATAATAATATCGCGAACACCATAGCTGTAAAGAAGTTTAATAATGGCAATTCCGGCCGCACCCGCACCGTTTGCCACAACCTTAATTTCATTCATTTTCTTGCCCGAAAGCTTCAAGGCATTCACAAGACCTGCAACAGTCACAATGGCAGTGCCATGCTGGTCATCATGGAAAACAGGAATATTTGTTTCCTTCTTTAACCGCTCCTCTACATAAAAGCAATTTGGAGCAGCAATATCTTCAAGGTTTACGCCTCCAAATGTAGGTTCAAGAAGTTTTACAGTCTCAACGATTTTATCAACATCGGTCGTATTAAGGCAAATTGGAAATGCATCCACTCCTGCAAAACTTTTGAATAGGACAGCTTTGCCTTCCATTACAGGCAGGGCGGCTTCCGGCCCGATATTTCCTAATCCCAGCACAGCTGTTCCATCGGAAACTACCGCGACCATATTACCTTTCATCGTATATTCATAGACAGTTTCCGGCTTATCATAAATCTCCTTGCAGGGCTCAGCAACCCCAGGGGAGTAAGCAAGGCTTAAGTCTTTGGCATTTCGCACCTGTACTTTTGATTTAGATTCCAATTTCCCTTTATTAACTCTATGCATATGCAGTGCTTCTTCGCGTAGGGTCAAAATTTTCACTCCTCATATTCCGGATAGGATTTATATATATAAAGATAATCAACGTAGAAATATCTGCTGCCGTTCTGCTTGATTATCAGATGGCGCAGGGCTTATCTTCCGCGTCAGTGGTCAGACCAGTTTATTTTTCTTCTTACAAATATACCATAATTGTTATTGTTGTAAAGCGTAATTACTTTAAAATGACGTTATTCTGCCCAAGCACTTTCATAAGCAAATGAAGGAAATCATCTGATGGTGTAATCAGGTCCTCTTCACCCAGGCGAATGGTTTTTCGGGAGCTTTCATAATATAACACCACCTGAACCCGGCCTTCATTTTGCTTAAATAATTCTTTAAGCAAACGAAGATTTTCAGATGTTTCCCGATCCTCAGTAATCCTTAAATATAAAACCGGATCTTTATTTTGCATTTTTTCAATTGCATCCTTCACATCATCAAGATGCTGGACAATCAGCTGTTTCTTCCCTTCCCGTTCCTCTAACCTTCCTTCCGCATAGACGATGCTTCCCTGTGAGCATTGCATTGAAAATCGGTTATACACCTTTGGAAAAACAACTGCCTCCATATCACCCGTCTGATCGCTCAAGGATAGAAATGCCATTGGCTCGCCTTTTTTCGTACGGATCTTTTTCACTTCGGATAAATATGCAACTGTTTTTGCCTTATTTGCATTTCTTTCGAGTTCAAGCAGCGGACTGGCATCCAGCAGGTGAAAAGATGATTCGTAAATTGAAACCGGATGATCTGATAAATACAGGCCCAGCACATCTTTTTCAAATCTCAGCTTGTCCTCGGAACGGATCGGATCTACTTCGGTATATTTAGGCTTAGGAAAAAATTCATCATCCTCAAAGAAATCAGCTTGATCGTCTTCCGGCATAACAAGCTGGGCATGTTCTGCAGCCACATCCAGGCTGGCAAGCAGAACAGCTCTATCTTCCCCAAATTCATCAAAGCTGCCTGAATAAACCAGAGATTCGAGGACCTTACGATTAACAGCTTTTGTTGAAACCCTGATGCAAAAATCAAACAGATCTTCAAAGCGCTTATTTTTCCTTGCCTGAAAAATATCCTTTAAAGCTGCAGCACCTAAGCCTTTTATGGCAGCAAGACTATATCTGATTGAATCTTTCTCTACCAGAAATGAGTAGCCGCTTTTATTAATGGATGGAGGGCTGAGCGCCAGACCAATCTGTCTAAGTTCTCCGATATATTGGGCAATCCTGCCCTCATTTCCTACGGCTGAAGTCAGCAGGGAAGCCATAAAGTAAAGCGGATAATGAGTTTTTAAATATGCCAGCTGATAAGCTATGAAACTGTATGCAACCGCATGGCTCCGATTAAATCCATAGTTTGCAAACCGGACAATTAGATCATATATATCATGAGCAGCTTGTTCATTATAGCCTTTCTTCACTGCTCCCCCTACAAAATGGACACGTTCACGGTCCAGCACTTCTTTTTGCTTTTTGCTGACCGCTCTCCGAAGCAAATCGGCTTCCCCCAGTGAAAATCCTGCCAATTTTGCAGCGATTTGCATAATTTGTTCCTGATACACGATGACACCATAAGTATTTTCAAGAATAGGCTTCAAATCAGGATGAGGATAATTTATCGGCTTCCTCCCATGCTTCCTGTCAATAAACAGCGGGATATTTTCCATTGGACCGGGGCGGTAAAGGGCATTGACAGCCACAATATCTTCAAAGCGTGTTGGCTGAAGCCTTGTCAGCACACTTCGCATTCCCTCAGATTCAAGCTGGAAAATGCCTGTAGTATCTCCTTTTCCCAATAGACTGTATACTGCCTCATCATTTAGGGGAATGTTTTTTATATCAATCTTTGTGCCTGTTTTTCTTTGGATAGAGATTAGGATATTCTCGATTAATGTCAGATTCCTAAGACCGAGAAAATCCATTTTTAATAGGCCGACATCTTCAAGATGCTCCATCGAGTATTGGGTCAGATAAACATTTTCATGTCCCTTTTGAATAGGAATGGCCTCAACCAGCGGGTGCTCGCTGATTACAACACCGGCAGCATGAGTGGATGTATGCCTTGGCAGACCTTCCAGTTTGATAGCCGTTTCAAAAAGCCTTCGATTTAAATCGGATTCCTGGGTGAATCTTCTTAGAGGCTCTGATTCTATGTAGGCCTCTTTGAGACTGATGCCCAATTTGGAAGGTACTTTTCTTGAAAGCATGTCCAGCTCTTTCGGATTAAGCCCAAATGCCCTGCCGACATCCCGAAGTGCAGCCTTGGCTGCAAGTGTTCCAAACGTAAGAATTTGGGCAACATGGAGCTCTCCATATTTCCTGGAGACATACCGAATCACCTCATCCCTTCTGTGATCCGGGAAATCTATATCAATATCAGGCATGGAGACTCTCTCAGGATTTAGGAATCGCTCAAATAATAACTGATGCTCAATTGGATCCACATCTGTAATGTATAAGACATAAGCAACCATTGAACCGGCAGCAGATCCCCGTCCCGGACCGGTTAAAATCCCATTTTCTCTCGAATACTTCATAAAATCCCATACGATTAGAAAATAATCGCTGAACTTCATGCTTCTAATTATATTCAGCTCATACCGCAAGCGTTCCCTATGCTCATCATCTGCGTGCGGATATCTGTCAGCAAAACCCTGCCAGCAGACTTCGGCCAATAGTTCATCGGCACTCATACCTCTTACAGCAGGATATTTAGGAAGGTTCTGTTTATCCAGCTCAAGCATGACATTGCATTGCTCTGATATCTTGATCGTATTCTCCAAAGCATCCGGATAAGCGGATAACAATTCCGCCATTTCCCCGGATGATTTTAAATAATACTCATCACTCTTCAGCCGCTCTCTCGCTTCATCCTGAAGCTTCTCTCCATTTTTAATGGCCAGCAGGCACTCGTGGGCAAAAGCATCTTCTTTCTTTAAATAACAGACACTATTTGAAGCAGCCAGGCCAATCCCAGTTTCTCCGGAAAGCTGTACCAGGAGTTCATGGTTTTTTTTCTCTTCACGCAGCCCATGATCCTGTATAGCGAGAAAGAATGAATTCGGCTCGAAAAGACTGCTGAAAAGTTCTGCTGTTCTTTTTGCCTGGCCGAATTCACCTGCCTCAAGATATTGTTCAATTTCCCCATCAAGGCCGGGAGTTAAAGCAAACAATCCTCCTGCATAGTGCTTTAGCCATTTAACAGGGATGCCTTCAGGCGATTTAGTCTGGACTGTGCTTGTGATTTTTAATAGATTCTGAAAACCCTGCCTGTCTTTAGCCAAAAGAACCAACGGATAAGCTTCGCCTTCGGTTATCTCGCTTAATACATCCACACAGAGGCCCAGGATCGGTTTTATGGACTGCTTAAGACATTCTTTATAAAAGGCAACAGCTCCGTACATGACATTCCGGTCCGTTAAAGCCAGGGCAGGAAATCTGTATTCCCTGGCGCCTGACACAAGCTGTTCTATTCTTGCAGTGCTCGACAGCAGGCTATAAGCGCTATATACATGAAGGTGAATAAATGACACGTTTTTCACACCCTTAATTTCTCTGTATTTTCATTATAGAACGCCCGTTTCCAAAAAGAAAATATGTTCTCTTTTTAACGGGAGCTAAAAAACATATTTTTCTAAGTTTGTCCATATGATGAAGTATCAAGATAATTCTGGCAGGGGCATTCCTGCAGCGAGGATGGATGATATGAATACCCAGCCCTTTTTTTCCACTTTAATTGAGAGTTATTTTATTGCTTTCGGTGTTTTGATAGGAGGTTCAATCATTGGAGGCATGGCTGCTTTTCTGACAGGAAAGCCTCCTTTAAATCAAATCTTCCAGATTTCCAATATGATACGCATTTGGGCTATCATTGCAGCAATCGGAGGAACCTTTGATACAGTTTACAGTTTTGAAAGAGGTGTCATGGACGGACAGACAAAGGATATATTTAAACAATTCATGCTGATTCTTTCTGCTCTCGGAGGGGCCCAGACAGGCGCCATGCTTATTAACTGGCTGACTCAGGAGAACATTTCAGCATGAGGATACCGCCTTACTACCGATTGCCATCCTGGCAGCGCTTTTTAGCAGGAATGGCCATAGGGGGCATCATCAGCTGGTTTATTTTTTTATTTGTTTTTGGGCAATGGCAGGAGAGATACAGCAAAGAAATCAAGCTTCAAAAGGATGCTATTTATGAATTGGAAAAAGATAAGGAAATCTGGCAGGAGGAATTTAAAAAACTAAATAAAGAAAACCAGAAAAAACTGACTGTCCAGGATATTTCCATTAAAATTGTCAACAGCGAAAAATATAAACTGGATTCCTTCAGTGTTTTTCAGCTGGAAGATGAAATAAAAGAGGATATTAGCATGATGGTTGCCAAAGACATCGATACTGTTTATAAAAGCAGCGAATTGATCGAGAAAATAATAGAAAATAAAACACATCGGGTAAATGAAAAGAGATACCGGGTGGAAATTAAAGAACTGGTCATCTATACAACCGTCTCAATTGAATTGAATATTATGCTGGATTAATGCCCGGCTTTTGCCGGGCATTATATTTTAGTCAGCTTTGGCAGACATCCTCCAAATCTCTTACAACCGATTCCATCTCTTCCCATGAATAAATGGAAGCTCCGGCAGCAAGAGGATGTCCTCCTCCTTTGTACTTCCTTGCAATTTCATTAATTATCGGACCCTTCGAGCGGAACCGCACACGGATTTGATCGCTTTCTTCAATAAAGAAAACCCATGCTTTTATTCCCTTCACATCGCCAAGAGTGCTTACAAGCAGGGAAGCTTTAGAAGGCACTGCCTGAAATTCTTCGAGCAATTCTTTTTTCAGGATCATTACAGCAGCCCCGCTGTCTCTCATTTCAAAGTTCTGCAGCACATAGCCCTTCAATTTAACAATATTTGCATCCAGCTCGTACATTTTATCAAACAGTTCCGGCCGTGAAAAATTATAGTGAATCAGTTCACCTGCATATGAAAATGTCTTTTCGGTCGTGCTTGGATAGAGGAAACGGCCGGTGTCCCCTACTATTCCGGCAAATAACAATCTAGCCGCTTCATCAGACATTTTCAGGCCCTGATCTTTGCCGAAAAGATAAAACTCATAAATCATTTCACTGGTAGAGCTTGCGTCCGTATCAACCCACATCATATCTCCATACGGATCCATATTAGGGTGATGATCAATTTTGATCAGTTTATTACCAGCTCCATATCTATGATCACATATCCGTTCCGCATTTGCTGTATCACAAACAATGACCAGCGCCCCATTATATGTATCATCAGATACTTCATCCAGCCTTCTCATATAATGAAGTGTTTCTTCTTCCTTCCCGACAGTGAAGATCGATTTTTCAGGGAATGAAGCCTTCAGGATTTCAGCAAGGCCTCCCTGTGAACCATATGCATCTGGATCAGGACGGACATGCCGATGAATAATGATTGTTTCATATTTTTTAATTTCATCAAGTATCTTCTGTTTCATGGCGCGCTCCTTTTTTCTGAATACTACTTTATTTTTACCATATCATCGTGAAAAGAAAAAGAAAACACAGCACGCTTATGGCAATTTTTTAATAATGCAGGTAGAATAATAAGAGATTGTCGAAATTTGGAGGTTATGAGATGCCTATCTTTGTTATCCTGATTATTCTCTCTTTTTCTTTCTATATTTTCTACAAAGTTAAATTCTTCAGAAGCAGACAGCCGGCTGAAAGACAATGGATATCAGCAAAGTCCAGGATTGCGCTCGGATCATTTGTCGCGATTTTTGGCCTTAATCAGCTGTTTTTATACAACACAACAACAGCTCTCATTGTGGGAATTGTGTTTATCCTTATTGGGGGATTGAGTATTTGGGGCGGTATAAAAGCATATAAATATTACATGCCTCATGCTGCAAAAGAAGCTGAGGAAGCTAGGAAGAATTAAATTTTACCGGACTTCCGAAAATGTCCTGCAAAAAAGCCGTTCAATTGCGAACGGCTTTTTCTTCATTTCTCTCTTAATGCCTGTCAATAAGCTGGCACATCATCATCGCCTTGCCTACAAGGACACCTTCGTTAAAAACTTCAACATCTACTTTTCCGAACTTCCGTCCTACTTCCAATACTTTTGGATAGATCTCAAGCATACTGTCGATCTGAACAGGTTTAATAAAGTAGACCGTCATATTTTCAACTACGAGGTCACCTTTTTTATAGTTTCTTAACACTCTGTTTGCAGCTTCAGATACAATGGTTGTAAAGACTCCATAGGAAATTGTTCCGAGGTGGTTTGTCATCTGAGGAGTAACCTCACAGCGATAAACGTCATCCCCTTTTGTTTTTCCCCGTGTCATAACAAGCTGGTTGGTGACTATATCGTCAATTGTTTCGCCCACCTGCGGCTGCCTTTGGATCATCTGCAGCGCCTTCAGCACATCCTGACGGCTAACAATCCCTTCGAGTTTATTCGCTTCATCTACCACAGGAAGCAATTCGATTCCTTCCCATACCATCATATGCGAGGAAGAAGCAACACTCGTTTTTCCGCCAACCGTCATTGGATTTTTGGTCATTATTTTTTCAATAGGCGTTTCCTTTTCATGTCCCATAATATCCTTGGAAGTGACAACTCCCTGCACCTTCAGATTACTGTCGACAACCGGGAATCGGCTATGGCCGGTTTCACGATTGTACGTTAGCCAATCCGCAATTGTATCGGTTGTTTTCAGGAAAATCGCTTCTTGCAGCGGAGTCAGGATGTCTTCAACGAGTACAATCTCCTTTTTGATCAGCTGGTCATAAATAGCCCGATTGATCATAGTTGCCACTGTGAAGGTGTCATAGCTGCTTGAGATCACAGGAAGCTGCAGGTCGTCAGCAAGCTTTTTAACATGGTCTTCTGTATCAAAGCCCCCAGTAATTAACACAGCAGCCCCAGCCTTCAATGCCAGTTCGTGTGCCTGGGTCCGGTTTCCGACAATCAGCAGATTTCCGGCATCAGTGTATCTCATCATCGCTTCAAGCTTCATCGCTCCAATAACAAACTTGTTCAGTGTTTTATGGAGGCCGGCTCTTCCTCCGAGCACCTGGCCGTCAACGATATTAACAACTTCTGCAAAAGTAAGCTTCTCAATATTTTCTTTCTTTTTCCGCTCGATTCTTATTGTCCCAACACGTTCTATTGTACTGACATATCCCTTATTTTCAGCATCCTTAATCGCTCTGTATGCAGTCCCCTCACTCACAGCGAGCGCCTTGGCGATCTGTCTGACCGAAATTTTTTCTCCAATTGGCAGTTCATCAATGTATTGTAATATTTGCTCATGCTTAGTAGCCAAGACTTTCACCCTCTACAAATTATTCCTTATTTTTCATTATAAGGGTAAAGAGGCCTTGATACAATTGACTCCGGGAATCTTAAATTATCTGCCGAAGGAGCGCACCCGCTTCCTGTCTGCCATTTTTCGCACCTGCTTCCCCGAAGCAGCCGCTTTTTTCGGGGCAAACAGCAATGCAGTCAAGTTTCCTGCAATAACAAAAAGGGCAAGGGCCAGCCAGCTGATGGCAAAGATCCCTTCAGTCCCTCCATTAAACACACCCATTCTTGGAGCGGCATAATAAAGCATCAAGCCGCACAGCAGCAAACAGAGCAAATATCGGTTTTTATCCAATTTAGTTTCCTCCTTTATCCTATCCTCCCTAAAATGTATGCGGACAGGCTGGGAAAATGATTGGTTTCTAAAGAAAAGCGGAAGCGCCTTGCCCACCCCCGACAAGCACAAGACGAACCTCTCAGAAAAGCGTTCTTTGCCTTTTTGGGAGGCTCGTCTTGTGACCTCGAGGGGGTAGGCGCTGGAGCTAGACAGTTATCTAACTTCAGGATTTATACATTCCTCATTAACAAACGCAGCCTCCATCAGAAGCTGCGTCTTCATATTACAATTCGATTGATTCTCCTGCTTCCAGCACCTGCCCGACTCCTGTCTCCAGCATGCTGATGAATTTATGCGGATCCTGCTTGATTGGCGGGAACGTGTTGAAGTGAATCGGAACCACCTTTTTGGCGCCAAGCAGTTCTGCTGCGTATGCTGCATCATCCGGCCCCATGGTAAAGTTATCTCCGATTGGCAGAAATGCCAGATCGATTGGATGACGGTCGCCGATTAACTTCATGTCAGAGAAAAGCCCTGTATCCCCAGCATGGTAAATCGTTTTTCCTTCTAGAGTAATAAGCACACCGGCAGGCATTCCCAGGTAGATAATCTCGTTATTTTCTGTCTCAAGGCCTGTTCCATGAAAGGCAGGTGTCAGCTTCACTCTGCCAAAATCAAAGTCATATCCCCCGCCGATAGACATCCCGTGAGCATTGACACCCTGCCAGCCCAAATAGGTGGCAAGCTCAAAATTTGCAATAACAAGAGAGTCATTGCGCTTTGCCAGTTCAATCGTGTCCCCAAGATGGTCACCATGTCCATGGGTGACAATAATGACGTCCGGCTTCTGATCCTCAGCTTTTAAGTCTGTCAAATCATTCCCGGTAATAAAGGGATCTATTAAGATGGTTTTTCCCTGTGATTCGATTTTCACTACGGCATGTCCATGAAATGATACTTTCAATTTTATGCTCCTCTCTAATTTTAAGTTATGTAAGTTACTTCAACGAAAAACAAGTTATTCCTGCTTTCTTTTGATATATACCCGAATTGGCAATCTTTAAAAAGTTTACAATTTCTTATTTAGTTGCTACTCTCAGAGTATTAGTATATAAGGAGGTTCACTATGAATAATAGATTGCAGAAACTATCTCATTGGATGAAAGAAAATGATATCCAGGCCAGTTTTGTAACATCGCCGGATAATGTTTTTTATTTAAGCGGTTTTTTAAGCGACCCTCATGAACGTTTGCTTGGATTGGCTGTTTTCCAGGAAGAAGAGCCTTTCCTCGTATGTCCGGCCATGGAAAAAGAAGATGCCAAAAAAGCCGGCTGGACCCATGAAATTATTGGCTACAGCGATATTCAGAACCCGTGGGAATTTATTCAGACATCCATACATAAAAGAATTGGAAAAGTAAATAAAGCCGCCATTGAAAAAGAACATATGAATGTGGAGCGGTATGAAGCGATCTCCGGAATATTTAGCGGGGCTTCATTCGTTTCGGCAGAAGAAAAGCTGCAGCAGCTTCGTATGGTGAAAGATGAAAAAGAATTGGAAATCATCCGCGAAGCATGTGCCCTGGCCGATTTTGCGATTGAAACAGGATGCGCAGAGATCCAGGAAGGAAAAACTGAACTGGATGTTCTAGCTGCCGTAGAATATGCGTTAAAGAAAAAAGGCGTTAACGAAATGTCTTTTTCTACCATGGTCCTGACGGGGGCTAACGGAGCTTCCCCTCATGGTACACCAGGAATGACAAAGATTCAAAAAGGGGATTTAGTCCTATTTGACCTTGGAGTTGTCTGGAATGGCTACTGCTCAGATATTACCAGGACTGTGGCTTACGGTGATATCAATGATAAACAAAAAGAAATTTATGATACGGTCTTAAAAGCTCAGCTTGCAGCTGTGGAAGCGAGCAAGCCGGGGGTCACTTGTGCAGCTATTGACCTGACAGCAAGAAACCTGATAGCAGAAGCCGGCTACGGCGACTATTTTCCTCATCGATTGGGCCATGGACTTGGTGTGAGTGTTCATGAATATCCTTCATTAACAGAAACAAACTCACTTTTGCTTGAAGAAGGAATGGTCTTCACCATCGAGCCGGGAATCTATGTCCCGGGTGTTGCCGGAGTGCGGATTGAAGATGACCTTGCTGTAACAGCAGACGGAGTTGAAATTTTAACCAAGTTCCCGAAAGAACTTCAGATTATTAAATAGAAACCTGAACAAGATTCCACAGAAAATCCGGAGCTGCCCAGCACCGGATTTTCTATAAAATAAGTGTCTGGCTCCAGGTGCCATCGGCTCGAGGTCATAAGCCGATAAGCTGGCGCCTACCGCTTTTCCTATAGCTGTTCCAATTGTGTTCCCGTATCTGAATAGTCAAGGTTATGGGCCTCAGCTACCGCCTTGTATGTCACATAGCCATTTAATGTATTAACTCCCTTTAATAAAGCCTCATTATCCAGACATGCCTGCTTGTAGCCTTTATTCGCAATTTGTACTGCATAAGGCACCGTCACGTTGGTCAGTGCAAGTGTTGATGTTCTGGGAACTGCTCCCGGCATGTTAGCTACCGCATAATGAACTACGCCATGTTTTTCATATGTGGGATTGTCATGGGTAGTAATTCGATCCGTTGTTTCAAAAATCCCTCCCTGATCGATTGCGATATCCACGATAACAGAACCAGGGCTCATCGTTTTGATCATTTCCTCTGTGACAAGCTTAGGAGCTTTTGCACCCGGAATCAGTACAGCTCCAATCACGAGGTCTGAATCCTTAACAGCTTCAGCGATATTGTAAGGATTTGAGATTAATGTTGTTACTTCTTTTCCAAAGATATCATCAAGCTGCCTAAGGCGATCCGGATTCAAATCGATCATAGTCACCCTAGCCCCAAGGCCTATTGCCATTTTTGCCGCATTGGTTCCTGCAACCCCGCCGCCGATAATGGTAACATTTCCCCGTTGCACCCCTGGTACCCCCGAAAGCAGGATTCCTTTTCCTCCATGTATTTTTTCTAAAAATTGAGCTCCTACTTGAGCTGCCATTCTCCCGGCCACTTCACTCATTGGAGTCAATAGAGGCAAAGTCCGGTTGGGAAGCTGAACTGTTTCATATGCGATGCCCGCTACTTTCTTATCAATTAAAGCACTTGTCAAATCAGGTTCAGCAGCCAAATGCAGATATGTAAAGAGAATTAACCCTTCCCGAAAATATACATATTCGCCCGGTATCGGCTCTTTTACCTTCATGACCATATCCATTGACCATGCCTCTTCTGCAGTATGAACAATATGTGCACCCGCACTCATATAGTCGTTATCCGAAAAACCGGAACCAGTCCCGGCACCCGCTTCGATATAGACTTCATGTCCAAATTGGATGAGATTCATAACACCAGCAGGGGTCATAGCAACCCTGTTTTCATTGTTTTTTACTTCCTTTGGAACTCCGATACGCATGCTGCATACCTCCGTATTTTAAGTGATATACCTATTAACTTTATATGGCTATTTGAGGGAAAAGTATACAACAGCTTTGCCCATTTTTTTCTCTTTACCCTTTATTGACAAATCCTCATTAAAAAAGCTCTCATGTTCCTATGAGAGCTTGCTTTCTTATTGCAGATTGCCTTCATTCCGTTCGTGAGCCTCCATGTCAAACTCGGCATTCGGCTGATCAATAACACCGCTGTTATAAGCGTTCATGATTTGTGCGCTAACTTCATTTGTACCCTGCTCATCAAAAAAATACGCAGACCCTGCTTTCGGTTCTCTCTTTTCCATTTTCATCTGCTCCTTTAATAAATTTTCTTCAGCCTTACTATTGTTCGATTTTTTGTTACAGATATTCAGATTTTACAGCTGTATAATATAGGTAAAGGAGGAGATTCAAATGGGCATGAAGTATAAAAACATATTAGTCGCGGTAGATGGTTCAACGGAAGCAGAATGGGCTTTTAAAAAAGCAATAGAAATTGCGAAGCGCAATAACGCTTCCCTGGTATTGGCACATATCATTGATACCCGCACGTTTGCCACTGTTGAAGCCTATGACCGCACGATTGCAGAAAGAGCTGACCGTTTCGCAACAGAATTAATGGAAAAATACAAAAGAACGGCAATGGATGCAGGCATAGAGAATGTAAATTATGAAGTCGATTATGGTTCCCCAAAAGTGAAGGTTCCAAAAGATATTGCAAGAAAGCACAACGTCGACCTGATCATTTGCGGTGCAACAGGCATGAACGCAGTTGAACGTTTCATCATCGGCAGTGTATCTGAACATATTACCCGCTATGCCCGCTGTGATGTCCTCGTTGTCAGAACGGATAAAGAAGATGAAGAATAGAAAAATGGCGCTGCAGAAGGCAGCGCCATTTTTCTATTCTTTATTAACATACTCTTTAATGCCAAGAGATTCCTTCGCTTTTTCAATCGCGATGCTTACTTGTTTAAATCCTGTTCCGCCTGCACTATTTCTTCTTTTGACAGCTGTATAAGGATCCAGTACTTCATAAATATCTTCTTCAAACAATGAATGGGCATTCTTGAAATCTTCAAGCGGTAAATCCCCAAGGAAGCATCCCTTTTGTACACAGACAAGGACCAGTTTCCCGACAATCTCATGCGCTTCTCTGAATGGAATGCCTTTATCAGATAGATAATCCGCCAATTCAGTAGCATTGGAAAAATCATTTTTAGTCGCTTTTACCATCTGATCTGTTTTAACCTTCATGGTCCGGATCATTCCTGCAAAGATTTTCAGTGAACCTGTGACTGTCTTTACAGTATCAAACATCCCTTCCTTATCTTCCTGCATATCTTTATTATAGGCTAGCGGCAGACCCTTCAGTACTGTCAGCAGCCCCATAAGGTTACCGTATACACGTCCCGTTTTACCGCGGATAAGTTCCGCCATATCCGGATTCTTCTTTTGGGGCATAATGCTGCTGCCTGTTGCAAAGCTGTCATCCAGTTCAATGAATTGAAACTCCTGGCTTGACCAAAGGATGAATTCTTCACTTAAACGTGACAGATGCATCATCAGGATAGAGCTTGAGGATAAAAACTCAAGAATAAAGTCTCTGTCACTTACTGCATCCAGGCTGTTTTCATAGATGCCTTCAAATCCAAGAAGTTCCGCGGTATACACACGGTCGATTGGGAAAGTGGTTCCAGCCAGTGCCCCTGCTCCAAGCGGAGATAGATTGATTCTTTTTAAGCTTTCAGAAAGTCGCTCTTTGTCTCTCTCAAGCATCCAGAAATAAGCCATTAGGTGATGACCGAAAGAGATCGGCTGTGCCCGCTGCAGATGCGTATAGCCCGGCATTATGGTTTCCACATTATTTTCAGCCTGGATGATTAACTCTTCCTGCATTTCCTGAATCAATTCAACAATCTGCTCCACCTGCTTGCGCAGATATAAGTGCATGTCTGTTGCCACCTGGTCATTTCGGCTTCTTGCGGTATGAAGTTTACCGCCGACAGGCCCGGTCAGTTCGGTCAAATGACTCTCAAGATTTAAATGAATATCTTCAAGTTTTACTGAGTAAGCCAGTTCATCCTTGGCAGCTTCCTCTTTTAGCTGCTGAAGGCCTGTTTTGATTTTTTGAGCTTCGTTCTCAGTGATGATTCCTGTTTTAGAAAGCATGGCAACGTGGGCCATGCTCCCTTCGATATCTTCCATAACCAATTCCTGGTCAAATGAAATCGACGCTCCGAATTCATCTACCCATTCTTCAGCAGATTTTGTGAATCTGCCTCCCCATAACTTTTTCACACTGTCACCTTCTTGCTGTTTTGAACAATGCTCTGCACTTTTGTCGGCAATCCCCAAAGCTTAATAAAGCCAACTGCCGCATTATGATCAAATTCATCATCGGAAGTATAGGTTGCTAACTTTTCATCGTACAGTGAATACGGAGATTTTCTTCCTTCAACAATCGCATGGCCTTTAAACAGCTTCACTCTGACTGTTCCTGTAACAAAGGTTTGAGTCTCTTTCAGGAAAGCTGTTAATGCATTGTTAAGCTGAGAGAACCACAATCCTTCGTATATAAGCTCAGCCACTTTTTTCTCAATAACCGGTTTAAAGTGGGCCAATTCTTTTACCATAGTTAAGTCCTCAAGCTCTTTATGTGCTTTAAGAAGTGTCATCGCTCCCGGACACTCGTAAACTTCACGGGATTTGATTCCGACCAGTCGATTTTCCACATGGTCGATACGTCCAACTCCATGCTTGCCAGCAATCTCATTCAGTTCGGCAATAAGCTCGGAAAGCTTTATACTTTTGCCATTCAAGCTGACAGGTACACCCTTTTCAAAACCAATTTCAACCGTATCAGGTGTATCAGGAGCTTTTTCAAGAGAAACAGTAAGATCGTATGCATCTTCCGGAGGAGCTGCCCATGGATCTTCCAGGACTCCGCACTCATTGCTTCTGCCCCATAAGTTTTGATCAATGCTGTAAGGAGAATCCAGATTAATTGGGATGGGGATATTATTTTGTTTTGCATATTCAATTTCTTCCTCACGTGACCAGCTCCACTCACGAACTGGAGCTAACACCTGAAGATCAGGGTTTAGAGCCTGGATTGCCACTTCAAAACGAACCTGGTCATTTCCTTTTCCGGTACATCCATGTGCGACGGCTACAGCACCTTCTTTTTCTGCTACTTCAACAAGCTTCTTGGCGATCAGCGGACGTGAAAGAGCAGAGATCAATGGATACTTATTTTCGTATAAAGCATGTGCCTGCAGCGCTATTAATGCATATTCATTAGCAAATTCTTCTTTTGCATCAATTACATAGGATTGGACAGCACCAACAGTTAAAGCTTTTTTCTGGATGAAGTTGAGATCTTTTCCTTCACCAACGTCAAGACAGCAGGCAACAACTGCATAACCTTGGTCCTGCAGCCATTTAACTGCAACTGATGTATCCAAACCGCCTGAGTATGCAAGAACTACTTTATTTTGAGACATATATATTTCCTCCTTAGATTATACGTATAAATATACAACTAAATTATGTTTTTATTCATTTATTATTCTCTTACTTTAACAACCTTTTCTTTAAAAATCAATACTTATTCTTAAAAATGTATAAAAATAAATATAATTTCCCCAAAGAAAAAGGCAAAAGCCCCGTTTTGGCTTTTGCCTGCAATAGTTTAGTGATTTAATGCTTCATAAACCGCTGAAATTACACTCCCATATTGACTGATGCTGTATGTGTCACCTTGAAACTTATGCGGATCTTTTATTGGATCGATGACAGGAGAATGTTTTTTATTTGTCAGGAGAGCGATAGCTAAATGATTTTCTCTGTCTATCACCGTTACCGTTCCTGTCCAGCCGGTATGCCCAAATACTTCTTTCCCAGCATACTGGCTGAACATCCACTCCATACTTGAATCTCCGTTCAAGCGCCATCCTAACCCATATGTAGGATTCATATCATAAGGTTCTACAAATTTATCAATTGTTTGTTTATCAAATAACTTTATATTTCCATAGCCCCCATCATTAAGCATTACCTGCATCAGGACAGCAAGATCTGAAGTTGTGGAAAAGAGGCCAGCATGCCCGGATATTCCATCCATTGAATAAAAGGACTTCTCATCATGAACCTCTCCCTGAAGAGTATAGGTCCGGATATTTGGGAAGGAAATGACCCCATCCCTGGTGTTGCCGTGTAATTCAGTTGCGGCGAAATCCTTTTCTTTGAATCCTTTGCGAAGCGGATTAAATAAAGTATGCTTTAACCCCAGGGGCTTATAGATATGATGCTCAGTATAATCGTCAAGCTGCACTCCCGTTATTTTTTCAATAATAAATCCCAGCAGCATATAGTCAATGTCACTGTAAACCTGTTTAGTGCCAGGTTCATACTGAAGGGGAGTTTTTAAAATCATGGAAAGCGTTTTAGTGCGTTCCTGGGAATATAATTCTCCCGCCCTTTCAGGATTATGATAATGGATGCTTGAAGGAAATCCCGCAGTATGGTGGAGCAAGTCGATTATCCGGAGTTCACCTTTCCCTTTTATTTCATCTTCCGCTGAATCTTTAAATTCGGGAAAATAATACTGAATTTTTTCTTCAAGATTGATCTTTCCTTCACTGACAAGATGCTGCAGTGAAAAGTTAACGGCATACATTTTCGTGTTTGATGCTAAATCAAACATGGTTCTTGTCTTCATTTTCTGCGGGTGATTTAACGGATCAGATTCATCAAAGACTTTGGCTGAACCATATGCGGAGTTTTTAACAATCTTGCCATCTTTAATTACGACTAAAGCTGCTCCTGGAAAACCATTTTGTATTTCTCCCTCGATCAGCTTATCAACCTCTCTGAGCTTTTTGGAAGAAAAGCCTGCATCCTCGGGGCGCTTTGCTTTTGACAAGATTGGATATTCTAATGGTTTTTTATGTTTAAATACTTGCTCTTCTGAGCTGCTGCTTCCTGTTCTGCCCAATTCTTCTCCCAGGGCTGCAACGGGGTAAGGCAAAAGCAAACCCAGCACTAGGCCTAAAACTGTTAAATGCGTTATAAACTTTTTCATATTCTCCCCCTTTAATTGTTTTAATATTCCTAATAGTCAATATGTTATTCGATATCTATTAAATCTGTAAACCAATACCTTAGCCCTTTCTATTAAATCAGTACTTGTGGACCAAGTTCATAAATCTTTACATTAGTTCAATAGTAGTATCTGCAGAAAAACGTTGAATACTAAAACATTCATGCACCGCAAACACCTTTATAGTAAAATAAAAACAAGATTATCGTTTGGGGGATTCATAATGGAGGAGCATTTTTCACATAATGGCCGTCTTGGCATTCCCATACCCGCCTTTGACCGGGATTGGGATGAATATTCACCAAAAACACAGCAGATGATCCTGTTTCAATGGGAAAAAATAAGAGGCAGGATTCCTGACCGCATTGCCGAGCTTGAAGCGGAAATAAACAGGAAACAGGCTGAGCTATCAGATGAGGGCAATTTCGAAAGATCATGCAGACTCAACAGTGAAATTTCAGAACTGGCATCAGTCATAAATGATCTGTGGCTATGGTATCGAACGAATCAGGATATTACAGGGAAAATGCATTCATAAAAGAAAAGCGGAAGCGCCCCGACAACTCGAGGGAGCAGGCTGCTTGCGCTAGACAGTTCCCGAAGTAAAAAATTATACTTCCCTGTCATTTTAAAAAAACCTTTCCGCGGCGGAAAGGTTTTTTGCCCTTTATAAATCTTTTCTTAGTTCCCTGACGATATGCCCGAGTTCAGGCAGAATCAGCTTATTCATCGCAAGGCGAACTGCCCCGGATGATCCTGGTGTTGAGAAAACTGCTTTATTTTGCACTGTGCCTGCAGCAGCTCGTGAAAGAATGGCCGCAGACCCGATATCTTCCGTGTAGCTTAGCATCCTGAACAATTCGCCGAATCCGTCAATTTCTTTATCAAATAATTCTCTTACCGTTTCAATAGTCACGTCCCTTAATGCAATTCCTGTGCCTCCATTTGTAAGGACAGCATCAATGCTGGGGTTTTCACATCCTTTTAATACGGCCTCACGAATGAGATTTCCTTCATCTTTGACGATTTCATAGTCAGCTATGACATGTCCTGCCTCTTCCAGCAGCCGGATCATCAGCTTTCCGCTTTTATCTGTTTCTTTATTTCTCGTATCACTTACGGTGACCACTTTGCATCTAACTTCTTTTGGGGCTTCTTTTTTATGCTCGAATGTACTCATTTGGCATCACCTTTGCTTATAATTCATAGTATTCCGGAAGTTTACTGCTGAATGTTTTTTCTTTGCAAATATCTCATTTGATAATATTTATGAGCGAAATCTGTTACTTTTCTTGTTAGCTGATAATTCGTCCCGGCTCCAATGGCCATGCTGATGAAAGGAATTCCCTGTACTGACTTTCTGCGGAAAAAGTAAATAGCCATTGCTTTAAAAAGCTGCTTCATTGGCTGCTCGATCCAGGTTATATCAGTCAATTCTTCTTTTCCTTCATAAAAATAGAATTCTTCCTGATTCTTCAGCTCGTACCTCAGTTCTTCCCAAGCACTGCCCTGCATGCGCGGCGGCAGTGTGGCTGCGTGAAAAACCTTAAGAGAACTCATCATTTCGAATGGAGTATTGACCTCAAAGCCATATGTCATAGCAATCAGCTGGACAGCACGAAGATTAATAACCGCCATAGCAGGAATATCTGTACCCAGCATGAGTGAGCTGCCTGAACCGGCAATGCCGCCTTGTGCAAAAGAATAAAGACGATGCCGGGCAATCTGCTGTTGAGCTATGTATTGAAGCTGGTCGATATTCAATTGCTTAAGGTCTTCAATCGACTCAATATCAGAATGAAAAACACGGCCTGCCGTCAAAATGCGCTCCTTCGCATCCATTTGAAGCTGTGAGCCTTGAATAAGCGCATGAAGATGAAACAGCCAGCTATCCATTGCTGAAAAAAATTGCTGCTGAACTTCTTCAGGCAATAGTGAAAAAGACCTTTCCAATGATTTATCATAAACCATTTCCAAATCATTGGGCTCATAATTCAACAGCTTGTTTTCCCACTCCTGAATACCGGCCAAAACACTTTCTTCCCGTTCGTTCAATGGCATCGCAATTCCTCCCAAAACATTTTTTCTTGGACTCAGTATAGCATAAGTCAGATGATGAATTCTCCTTCCGCCTGATGGGCAATAAATCCCGATAAAAACAAAAAAGACAAGAGCGATAAGCCCTTGCCTTGTTATGAATGTTATTTAGCCAATCTCACTACATCACGTGCAATCATGACTTCCTCATTTGTTGGGATAATCATGACTTTAACTGGTGAATGAGGGTAATTAATGAACGCTTCTTCACCGCGCACTTTATTTAATGCAGGATCCCAGTATACGCCCATGAATTCCAGCCCCTGAAGAACACGATCACGGATAACATCACTGTTTTCACCGATTCCGGCAGTGAAGATAATCGCATCTACGCCATACATGCGGGATGCATAGGATCCAATATATTTGTGGATTCTGTTTGCGAATACTTCAAGAGCTAATTCTGCTCTTTCATTTCCTTCAACCGCTTGAACTTCAATGTCGCGAAGATCACTGGAGAATCCGGAAACACCAAGCATACCGCTCTTTTTATTAAGAACATCAAGAACTTCATCTGCGTTCTTTCCAGTCTTTTCCATAATAAATGGAATAAGTGCAGGGTCAATGTTCCCTGAACGGGTACCCATTGTAACACCCGCTAACGGAGTGAATCCCATGGAAGTATCGATTGACTTTCCGCCTTCAATGGCTGTAATACTTGCTCCATTCCCTAAATGGCAGGAGATGAGGCGAAGCTGTTCAAGCGGACGGCCAAGCATTTCTGCAGCACGCTCTGATACATATTTATGTGAAGTGCCATGGAACCCATACTTGCGGATGCCATATTTTTCATAATACTCATATGGCAAGCTATATAGGAATGAGCTTTCAGGCATCGTCTGATGGAAGGCTGTATCAAATACTGCCACTGCAGGCACATTCGGAAGAACCTGCTGGAATGCCTTAATACCCGTAATATTAGCCGGGTTATGAAGGGGTGCAAGTTCCGAAAGTTCATCAATTTTCGCAAGCACTTCATCCGTAATGACTACAGAATCGTTGAATGCCTCACCGCCATGTACTACACGATGGCCAATGCCTTCGATTTCATCAAGAGATTTAATAATCCCAAGATTTGTTAATTTATCAAGCAGGATTTTAACCGCTACTGAATGATCAGGTATATCAGTTACTTCCTTAATTTTTTCGCCATTTACAGAAATATTGAAGACTGCGTTATCCAGCCCAATACGCTCGATTAAGCCTTTCGTAATTACTTCTTCACTCGGCATGTCAAATAATTGAAATTTTAACGAAGAACTGCCGGCATTGATTGCTATGATTTTTGCCATAAAGCTACCGCTCCTTTAGAAGATGTTCAAAGGGACTGACTTGTCTCTCCAAACCCATACTTTTATATAACAAAGTGTGATACGACACAAAAATTAATACAACCTTATTTTGTGCATCGGCCACAATTAATATCTCTCAATTTTCCATTTAAACACTGTAAGCAATACATTTCAAGAAGCACCTTGCAATGGTATCGTTTTCATGATAAATTAAATATTTTCTGATACTTCCGCATATTAATACATTTAAAAAAGAAGCCGGCAAAATGCTCGGCTTCTTTTCGTTTATCCTTATTTGCTTTCTTTAAACCAGACATCAATTTTCTTGAGTATTTTTTCAGCTTCTGCTGTTTTGGATAAGCTGGGCAAGTTGACCAAGAGGGCCTGCTTAGGCGGAGTGACTCCATCCCCTTTTTTCTGAAGGATAAATATGCTTTTGGCTGCTTTTTCATTTTTGAACATAGTAAGCGGCAGCTGAACCAAACCTTGAATATAGGCATTTTCCTTAATGAACTCATGAAGCTTTGGTGCCTGCTCACTTTCAAACAGCCCATTTGGAATGATAAAAAATAAATAACCTCCAGATTTCACATGATTCATGCTCTGCTCAATAAATAAGTGATGAGAATAGGAATGTCCCTCATCAGCTTTTAGCTTATACTCAGCTGAACGGACATCATTCGGATAGTAGCCAACAGGAAGGTCACTCACTACAGCATCAGCAGGTTCTATAAACAGGGGCTCAAGGCTATCCTGGTTAAAAAATTGAATGGGATGCTCTTGTAAATTGGCATTTATATAAGCAAGCTTAATTAATAAGTCGTCAATCTCAATCCCAGTTGCCTCAACCGTTTTATCCTTTTGGTGATTCATAACAGTTGTCAATAAATTTCCTGTTCCTACGGCAGGATCCAGCAGGCGGAAACCTTTTTCCTGAATGAATTTTTCGACCAGATACCCCATCAGCATGCCCACTGCATCTGGAGTCATTTGATGATTAGGCTGGACGTTCTCTTTCATTCCTTTTAAAATAGCAAGCTGGAAGGATTTTCTAATCTCTTCTTTTGTGCAGTTGCTTAAGTCAATGGATTCATAACTCTTCCTAAGTCTTTTAACTGTTAATTCGCTAAGCTCATCCTGAAGAATACTTTCATGAAATAGATTCTCTCCTGTTTCTGCAAGAGCTTCAAGGTATGTACAATGCAGTTCTTCCTGCATAATCGTAGCCGTTTCGTTTAAAACGGTAAATAAATCCTCAACCGGAGTTATTTTCACAGCTTATTCCTCCCGTCCTTATTCTTTTTCCTATTTTAACGGCCTTTTGTTTCATTCACAAGTTTGGTGCTGAGGGACGCAAAAAATAAAGCCCCGGAACAAATCCGGAGCTTTTAATATTCGTATAATTATTTCGCTTGCTTAGCAGCTTCCACTGCTGCTTCATAGTTTGGATGATCTGTTGCTTCACTTACATATTCCGCATATGTAACGTTGTCATTTGAATCGACAACAAAAACGGCACGAGCCAATAAACGAAGTTCCTGGATGGCCACCCCATATGCTTCTCCGAAAGAAAGGCTACGGTGATCAGAAACGGTTTGAACATTTTCAATGCCTGCTGCTGCACACCAGCGTTTTTGGGCAAATGGAAGATCCACGCTTACAGTAAGAATCTTAACATTGTCAAGCTTGGAAGCTTCTTCGTTAAAACGGCGTGTCTGCGCATCACAAACTCCCGTGTCAATAGAAGGAACTACGCTGATTAGACGCACCTGCCCTTTTGAATCAGCAAGAGTTACTTCAGAAAGGTCATTTGCCAGTACCTTGAATTCAGGAGCTTTATCTCCAACTTTTACTTCATTGCCCAGCAATGTTACAGGATTTCCTTTGAACGTAATAGATGCCATTTAAATCGTCCTCCTTAATCACTTATGTACAGTGTAAATCATATCTTTTCAGAATCTTTTTTGCAATTATTAAGGATACATTCCAAGAAAAAAGTTAACTCTCCCTGGGAAAGTTAACTTCCTTCTCTTAGATATCAAGGTCTTGTTTCTTGCCGCTGTACTCATCATTGTTTTGATCCTGAGGCTGGCTTTGCTGATTGCCGGTTCCCCCGTCTTTCTTATTGAACATTTGCTGAATTTTATCGACTGCCTGTGGGGCAAGGTCAAGAATTTTCTCATATAAATGAGTGCTTTCATCAAGATGAACCATTTTCACCCCGTGCGAATTGACAATCAAAAAGGCAATTGGCGTGATGGAGACACCGCCGCCGCTTCCTCCGCCAAACGGGTGGCCCTTTTCCTCGCCTGATTGTCCATCAAGCATAAACTCGCTTCCTCCTGCGGCAAAGCCAAAGCCAACCTTTGAAACCGTTAATATTACACTGCCATCAGGGGTTTCTACTGGATCCCCAATTATAGTGTTAACATCAATCATCTCTTTCAGGTTTTCCATGGCAGTTGTCATAAGCCCTTGAATAGGATGGTCAGACATTCATTGCTCCTCCTCTTTTAGACAGTTTTAGTACCATCATCAGATAAGGCAGAAAGCGGCTTTGTCCTGAAATCCGGCCGTCCGCCCTTCCAATATTTGATCAGTTTAATTCCTGCTAACATAGCATGCCCGACACGAAAATGAATCATACATGAAATGGCTGTTTGAGAGACGGAAAATTGGAAATGGGGAGTGACGGTAATGCTGGGAGGCGTTTTCAGTTTCATATAATGACTTATTAATCCAATAATGCTCCCTTTTATCGCCCAGAGGGCCCCAGTAAGCATCCCCGTATGGGCTGCATCCCCTAGGCCAGCAAAAGTATGCCATTCAAGATTCCGGATGGTCACACGCTTGAGAAATTTCCGTATTATTTTGTGAAGGGACACGATATGATTTATCATTGCTTTTGTATCATGAAAGCTATTTATAAGATCATCTGCGGAATATTGCTTTGTGTCTTTTTCAGCAGCATTTTCCTGTGGTCCAGCAGCCGTCTTTTCCTTAACAACAAGAGTTGGCGAGTTATCGTCCACTTTTATTAGAGGGACTTCTATTTTGTACCTGATCAGTCCGAACCAGGCTTTGAATTGAATTTTCATATGGTCATTGTCATTTCCATGGTAGAAATGAAAATATATCTTTAGTTTTGTTGCCATGATTAGAATTAAAAGAAGTATGAGGGCAATTACGGCAATCAGAAGCCACTTCATTTTTTTCACACCCTTTCAGCTTTGTATTATGCCCAACTGAAAAAAAATAAACCTGCCACCAAGCGGTGGCAGGCGGACATTTCTCAATTATAGACTTGTTCCCTTTGCCTTTCATGAACTACAGAGGTATCCGCAAAAAGATCATGCAGTCCCTGTTTCTTTGGCAGGAATGCTACAATTACATACCCGACAAAAATGGTCGCTGATATAAAGCGGCCGATCCATTCACGGAACAAAATTGTGCTCCATGTCAGTTTCTTTCCTTTAAGATTTACTACCTTTAAACCAAATACCATTTTACCGAGTGTCTGGCCAAAAAACTTTGTCATCAGCACAAAATAGGCATAAAACGTAAGGGCAGTAGCTATGGAAATCGGTGCAAACAAATTGCTTTCATGCAGAGGAATATCCAGCGCCCTAAAAATTGGGTTAATCAATATCCGGTCAACACTGCCAACTACAACTAAATCTAAAAGATAAGCCCAAAATCTCATCCAAAACCCGGCAAACCTCATCGGTTCTGCAGCTTTTTGAATGGGGAGGGTTTCTGCTTGTATGATTGTTTCGTTTACAGCAGGATCTGCTTCATCAAAGGATGAGTTATTCCTGCCCTCATCCTGTATTGAATCTGGACGGGCAAGCTCTTTTTCATTCTGATCATTTGAGGTCATCTTCTCTCCCCCTCCCTATTCAGCATAAAGATACATTAAACGCGGTGAGTTTGGCTGAGATAACAATTTCATCACGCCCGCCATTTCCAGGTCATCACCCATGATTTTTCGCGCTCCCATACTGAACATGGAGCCGAACCCAAAATTCTCAGTGTACTTTACAACCTGGGCACCATTTAGTTTGTGGTCTTTCTTTAATTGTTCAATTACATCATCGTCATAGCCAAAACCGTCGATCAGATTCAGTTCTTTCGCCTGCCGTCCGTCATAAATACGGCCATCGGCAATTTCCTTCACCTGTGCCTCAGTTAGTCCTCGGCCTTCCGAGATCACTTTAACAAACCCTGCATATGAATTATCAATCATGGATTGAAGGATTTTTCTTTCCTCATCTGTCATATCCCTGGTTGGGCTCATGATATCTTTATACGGCCCGCTCTTAATCGTTACAAACTCGACACCATATTTTTCAGCAAGCCCAGCATAATTATAGCCCTGCATGATAACCCCCAGTGAACCGGTCAATGTCTCAGGGCTCGCAAAAATCTTGTCAGCCGGAGCGGATATATAATAGCCTCCTGATGCAGCCATTGATCCCATTGATATGTATACCGGCTTCTTTGTTTCTTTTTGAATTTCAATAATCTTATCATGTATTTCGGCGCTTTCCACTACCCCTCCGCCTGGAGAATTAACCTTTATGACAATCGCCTTTACTGTGCTGTCTTCTTTTACATATTCAAGGTTATCCATGAATCCTTTGTGATTATATCCCGGGCTTGAAAATAAAGAAGCTGCATCTCCAGTATCCTGAATCACACCATTTACATCAAGCACAGCTATCTTTTTCTGTGCATTTCCCTCTTCAATGATTTCTTCCAAAAATGCTTCATTGCTTCCTGCAAACAGTTCATTTACCGAGCTTTCAAAATCTGTAAATGCAAATGCAGTTACAAAGTTCAGCACAACGGAAAAAACAAACAGACCTGCTGCTATTCCAAGTGCAGCCCAACGTTTTCCATTCATTGTGAAATCCTCCTTTGAATTTGCTTTCTCCTTTAACATAACCAGCCCCATTATTTGACTGTTTATGATTCCCAGAAAACCTATTTGTCACATATTCTACATACGTATAAACTTTTAAAATGTTTCAAAAAAAGGTAAACTGAACTCAGGCAACCATAATCATAGCAAAATATGAATTATTTGGGAAAGAAAATTATCAAGGACATTTTCCCCCTGAAATTCCACAACCTTTATTACTGTTTGGAGGAATGAATATGCCTGAAAGACGCAATATATACTTTTATCACAAAAAAGATGAAGAAACGATGGAAAAAGTAGCACCGCTTTATAGCCTTGCTGAAGAGCATGCCTTTACAATTGTTAATGACTTCAAACAAGCCAATATCATTGTAAGCATCGGGGGAGACGGAACGTTTTTGCAGGCTGTCCGCAAAACTGGCTATAGAGATGATTGTTTGTATGCCGGTATTTCAACGACGGGAAGCCTGAGCCTGTACTGTGATTTCCATCTCGATGATACAGCCAAGATGGTAGAGGCAATGACAAATGAGCAGGTAGAAGTAAGACGCTATCCCACTATTGATGTTACGGTTGATGACCAGACATCGTTTCAGTGCTTAAATGAATTCAGTATCCGTTCCGCCATAATTAAAACCTTTGTAATCGATGTCTTTATCGATGATTTTCATTTTGAAACGTTCCGCGGGGACGGAATGATTGTTGCCACCCCAACCGGAAGCACAGCCTATAATAAGTCTGTAAATGGAGCTGTTGTTGACCCGCTGCTTCCTTGCATGCAGGTGAGCGAACTCGCTTCACTTAATAATAATCGCTATCGCACTCTCGGATCTTCCTTTATCCTGAGCGGAAACAGAAAGCTGACCCTCAAAGTGGTTCAAGATGGCAACGACCATCCTACAATGGGAATGGACAACGAAGCCCTAAGCATTCAGCATGTAGAAAAGATTGATGTTAAACTCAGCGACAAAATCATTAAAACCGTAAAACTGAAAGACAATTCCTACTGGGAAAAGGTTAAGAGAACATTCTTATAAAAAAAGAGTTTCGCATGAAGGTGCGAAACTCTTTTTTCTATATGCCAATACCTTTTCCGCGCTTTAGTTTTGTTTCCCAATGGACAAAGAGTTTTGTCCTTGAAACAGAGTAAATCGTTAAGGCCAGCCAAATAAACATAAAGGAAAGTAAGTGAAGTTTAGTAAAGTGCTCATGATAAACGAAGATCCCCAGAATCAGCGTAATGGTCGGCGCAATATACTGCAGAAAACCAAGCATGGACATCGGTATCTTTTGTGCCCCTTTGGCAAAGTACAATAGCGGTATTGCTGTGGCTGCGCCTGCCCCTATAAGGAGCAAGTCGGAGCTTAGCGAAACATGCAGGAATGCCTGTTTGCCATCCATGAAAAGCATAATCATATAAATAAATGCGATCGGAGTCACTACAAGTGTCTCAAGCGTTAAACCAACTGCTGAATCTACCTTTATAAGCTTTTTGGCTAGCCCATAAAGGCCAAAGGATAAAGCGAGCACAATGGCTATCCAGGGAAAGCGCCCATAGCTGACAGTCAAAATCATAACCCCTGCAAATGCAAATCCGAAAGAGATATATTGCGCAGGTGATAGTTTCTCTTTAAAAACCACCATGCCCAGAATCACACTTACGAGAGGATTAATATAATAGCCAAGACTAGCCTCAATCATCTGATTGGTATTGACCGCCCAAATATACAAAAACCAGTTGGTGCTGATCAAAAGGGAAGCTATTACAAGAGCGTAAAGCTGTTTTCTATTTCTTTTAAAACCTTTTAGCGTTTCAGCAAAAGCATTCCATTTCTTTGAAGCCAGCAAAATCACCAGCATAAAGAAAAACGACCAAAAAATCCTGTTTGCCAAAATCTCATCCGCTTTGACGTGATCCAAAAACTTCCAATAAACAGGGAGAATGCCCCATAAAAAGTAAGCAAACCCTGCGTATAGAGCTCCAGTTTGCACTTCATTATTTTTCATTGCCATTTCCTCAATTCTTTCTAGTATCGAAATATTTATATTATAAATCTGACATAAAAATGTTTGCAATCATTTTTTCCTGCCAAAACGAGTGCCAGGTACCTATACCAATTGGGCAAACTGGTATAGGTGCCTGGCACTTCTACTTATGCTTCGTATACTATTTTTCCGTCAATAACGGTTTTGTTTACTGAAATTGCGGCCATTTGCCCTATGGGCATATTAAAAATATCTTTATTTAATATGGTGAAATCTGCAAGATATCCTTCTTTTATTACACCTCTATCATTTTCATGGGATGCAGCATATGCACTGCCTTTTGTGAATAAGCATACTGCTTCATAAACAGTTAACGCTTCACTTGGATAATAGACTGTATTGTGCGGATCATCTATATTTGTCCTTGTAACGGCCGCATGAATACCAAGAAATGGATTGACCGGCTCAATCGGTGCATCAGAACCTCCTGCACAATGTATCCCTTCTTTCAGAAGTGTCTTCCAGGCGTAACAGTACTCCATATGTTCTTCACCAATGCGGTCAATCACCCATGGAAAATCAGATGCTGTAAATCTTGGCTGGATATCAAGGATTAATGGCAGTTTTTTAGCCCTGTCTATAAGTTCTTTGCGCAATATTTGGGCATGAATCAGCCTGTCTCGTCCCAAGCCTTCCAATGGGTGCTTTTCTATCGCATTTAATGCCATTTCAAATGCCAAATCCCCAATCGTATGGACGGCAACCGGCATTTCATGCTTGCGGGCTTTCTCCACTAATCCATCAAGCTGCTCCTGTGAAAAAATGGCAACTCCTGAAGTGGATGGGTCATCTGCATAAGGATGGCTTAATAAAGCTGTTCTTCCTCCAAGGGCTCCATCGGCGAATATCTTCATTGCCCCAAATTCTATATGGTTACTTCCCTCTAAAAATCCGCCGCCTGCTTCCTTCATTTCATCCGCAACTTCATGATGAACCAGCAGATGTGCACGGAAGGGGAGTCCTTCCTCCTCTATTACCTGCCTGAAAGCATGGTAAGTTTGGCTGAATCCTCCATAATAATTGAGATCCTCAGTATGTCCTCCTGTCAATCCAAGCTTATAGGCATCTTTAATGGCAGCTTGAAGCGCCTTCCTTAAATAGCTTTCTGAGACAGCCGGCATCACATTAAATAAAAGCTCCTGGGCCTGGTCTTTCAAAAGACCATTTAGTTTCCCATATTCATCTTTATCGATTACACCTCCTGGAGGACATTCAGTATCTTCAGTAATATTTGCTTTTTCTAATCCAAGGGAGTTCACTGCAAGGGCATGTCTGCACACACGTTTCAGCATGACAGGATGATTCGGAACAAATTGATCAAGCTCTGAAGCATAGATAGGTTCCGGCTGATCCCACAGATTTTCATTCCAGCCTTCCCCAATGACCCACTCTCCCTCTTCAATGGTCTCTGAAAATTCCTTTACAGCCATAAGAACTTCCTGCTTTGATGTGTGCGTAGATAAGTCGAGCCTTATTAGCCTTTCACCATGCCCAATTAGATGCATATGGCTATCCACAAATCCCGGCAGCATGGTGCTTCCCTGCAGGTCTATCTCTTTTTGAATCTCTTCTTTATATTTGATTCTTAAATCGCTCAAGGCGCCAATTTCAATAATACGGCAGCCTTCTGTAAAAACGGCCTCTATCTGATGACCTTCCTGCTGAAGGGTATAAATCGGGCCCCCATGCCAAAGCGTTCCCATAAATCTTTTCTCCTTTAATATCTAAAAGTTTACATTTACCATAGTATAACAAAAATACAGGCGGAATTCCCGCCTGCATTTTTTATAGCATTCAGTTTTGCGCTGAAGCAGTTTCCGCTTCTTTTTTCCGTAACTCCACACGCATAATTTTTCCTGAAGTAGTTTTAGGAAGCTCTGATAGAAATTCAATTTTCCGAGGATATTTATAAGGAGCCGTCAGCTCTTTTACATGTTCCTGCAGCTGGGAAACAAGGTTAGGGTCGCTTTGATCTACACCTTCCCTTAATACAACGAATGCTTTAACGATCAATCCTCGCACTTCATCCGGACTTCCCACAACTGCACATTCCGCTACATATGGATGCTTTACAAGCGCATCTTCCACCTCGAAAGGTCCAATGGTATAGCCTGAACTGATAATAATATCATCACCGCGGCCTTCAAACCAGAAATAGCCATCTTCATCTTTCTTAGCTTTATCTCCTGTAATATAGTAATCTCCGCGGAATTGCATAGCTGTTCTTTCCGGATCTTTATAATAATTTTTGAAGAGCGCAGGAGTTTCGACATGGACAGCGATATCTCCTACCTCACCAACAGCACATACCTCACCTTCTTCATTGATAATATCAACTCTATTGCCAGGTGTCGGTTTGCCCATTGAACCTGCTTTTAGCTCCATATCCTTCGTAATGCCGACAAGCAGGGTATTTTCTGTCTGTCCATATCCGTCACGGACATTTACGTTAAAATGCTTTTTGAATGTATCAATCACTTCGCGGTTTAGCGGTTCACCGGCTGAAACAGCACTATGAAGAGCCGGCAGCTTGTATTCATGTATATTCTCAGCCTTTGCCATCAGCCTGTATTCAGTCGGCGTACAGCAAAGAACATTTACCTGATAATCCTCTAACAGCTGCAAATATTTCTTCGGCTCGAACTTTCCATTGTAGACAATTCCCGTAGCACCAGAACCCAAAACAGAAAGGAATGGGCTCCAGATCCACTTTTGCCAGCCGGGACCTGCCGTTGCCCATACTGTATCGCCTTCATTAATGCATAGCCAGTTCGGTGCTGCTGTTTTTAGGTGAGCAAATGCCCAGCCATGTGTATGTACTACACCTTTAGGATTCCCTGTTGTTCCTGATGTATATGAAAGGAACGCCATGTCATCCCGGGAAGTATCAGCCAGCGAAAGTTCATCAGAAGCCTTTTTCATTTCTTCATCCAGCCCGATCCAGCCTTCTGCGTTTCCGCCTATCACGAACTTCGGCAGGGCTGCCGCTTCCTTAATATCTTTAAATTGATCAACATATGGATAATAACTCACAATACCTTTTACATCCCCATGATTAATCCGATATTGCAAATCTTTCGATCGAAGCATTTCTGAACTTGGTATGACGACAATTCCTGCTTTCAATGATGCAATGTAAACCTGATATGCTTCAATCAGTCTTGGAACAATGATCAGAATAACATCTCCTTTATTAAGACCATTTTCAAAGAAAACGTTTCCAATTCTATTTGCATTAAGGATCAGTTCACTGTATGTAATCTCTTTCTTTTCTCCCTGCTCATTTTCCCACTTTATTGCAAGTTTGTCCTTATCTCCGGCAAACCGCTCCATTTCTGATACGAGATTGTATTTCTCCGGTGCAATTAAGTCTTCCCGTTTCATCAAATCTCCCCCTGACAATTTCATTTGCTGGTGTCTGATCCTGGATGAGTAATCTATAGAAATTATTATACTAAATTATTATAAAATTTAAAATTATTTATTTTTTGAAAAATAATTTTTGCGCAAAAATAAGGAGCAGGAAAGATTCCTGCTCCTTGTAGCCATATTATTTAATTATCTTTGGAAACCGCCTAATTGCTGTTCAGCCATTTGAACTAAACGCTTAGTGATTTCTCCACCTACAGAACCGTTAGCGCGAGAAGTAGTTTCAGCACCAAGGTTTACACCGAATTCAGTAGCGATTTCGTACTTCATTTGGTCAAGAGCTTGTTGTACTCCAGGAACTAGAAGTTGGTTTGAGCTGTTGTTGTTTGCCATGTGATTTTCACCTCCTTGTGAGTATAGAATGTGTAGAATCACATGGCCATATACACTAATTAATTGGTAATTGTTGTATTATTTTTCGAAGTGAAATTTAACAATTAACCTGCATTTAAATTAAAATAACTCCCCAAAAGACTCTTCATTGCTCGATTGAGGTTTAATAACCATCTTTTCGGTATCCTCAACTGCTTTTGCGATGAGTGGTTCGAAGTCAACAAAGCTTTCAAAGCGGCGGACTTTGTCGCGCTTTGGTTTTGTTTTTGGGGATGATGGAACAAAAACGGTACAGCAATCTTCGAATGGCCTGATGGATATATCGTGGGTATCGATGCTTTGGGCAATCTCGATGATTTCAGATTTATCCATTGTGATAAGCGGCCGCAGAATAGGTGTGGTTGTAACATCATTAATGGCAAACATGCTCTCGAGTGTCTGGCTGGCTACCTGTCCAAGGCTTTCCCCAGTGATGATGGCAAGACCATCATTTTTATTGCGTATTTCATCAGTGATCCGGAGCATTAATCGTCTTGTAGCCGTCATCGTATAATTCGACGGTACCTGCTGATGGATCAGCTGCTGAATCTCTGTAAACGGGACAATATGGAGTACGACGGTTCCAGCAATATTAGAAAGTTTTTCAGTTAAATCAATTACTTTTTGCTTTGCGCGCTCACTTGTGAAAGGCGGGCTGTGAAAATGGACAGCTTCAATTTCTAATCCCCTCTTCATGGACAAATAACCTGCTACCGGGCTGTCAATTCCCCCAGAGAGCATAAGCATGGCTTTTCCGCTCGAACCTGCAGGAAGCCCGCCAGCACCCTGAATGGTTTCGCATGATAAGTAAGCCGCCTCTTCGCGAACTTCAATTTGCAGATTTATATCCGGTTTTTTTACGTTCACTTTTAGACCCGGCACATTCTTCAGCAAGTGTCCGCCAAATTCATGATTGAGTTCGTCAGTATTTAAAGGAAAGCTTTTATCCGCTCTCTTAGCTGTAATTTTGAAAGTCTTTCCTTCTTCAAAATGTTTTAAGAATAATGCCAATGCGGCTGTCTTCATTTCTTCCATATCTTTAGTGGTTTTAACAGCAGGGCTGAAAGACTGAATGCCAAAGATTCCCTTGAGGCGATCAGAAACCTCCCTGCCATCTGCACCATTCAGGACAACATACATTCGGTCTCTTGTAGATTCAATCTTGATCTTGGGAAATTCATTAAGCACATCTAATATGCTTTTTCTTAATTTATCCACAAACTTATTGCGGTTTCTTCCTTTTGTAGAGATTTCTCCATATCTTATAAGTATACGATCATAATTTATCATGATTTCATAACCTCTCTTAGCCTTATAACGGTCTCTTTTACTGCCTCAGCAAAAATCTCTGCCTCTTCCATTGTATTATCATATGATAAGCTGATCCGAACTGCACTTTTCGCGGCTTTTTCAGGGATTCCCATAGCCATCAGGGTGCTGCTGGCAGCAGCTTTCTTTGAAGAGCAGGCACTTGTAGTTGATATATAAATCCCGTGCTCTTCTAAAGCGTGGACAAATACCTCTGCTTTGAATCCTTCTATGGAAAAATTCACAATATGAGGGGCAGAGTTTCTTTCCGGGGTATGGACTGTAATATCCTCGATTTTATTCATTTCCTCAATAATATAGCTTTTAATAGATATAAGGGGGCTTAAATGCCTTTCCATATTATTTAGTGTAAGCCTTAGCGCCTTTGCCATTGCTACAATGCCAGCTACATTTTCTGTGCCGCTTCTCATTTTCCATTCCTGATTGCCACCGGATAATAACGGTGAAAGACGTAGACCATCACGAATGAACAAAACCCCATTTCCTTTTAAACCGTGGAATTTATGAGCTGAAATCGTACACAGATCTACGCTGGCTTGATAAAGATCAAGAGGAACCTTTCCGATTCCCTGAACGTTATCTACATGGAATATCACTCGCGAATGCTTCTTCAGCATCTCTCCAATTTCTTTTATTGGCTGAATGGAACCAATTTCATTATTTACATGCATGACAGAGACTAAAATAGTTTCCTGTGTAATTTCCTTTTCAATGTCTTCAGCATGGATAATACCGTTTTTATCCGGTGAAATGATGGAAATTCGGTAGCCCAATTCCTTCAGCTGCTGTATCGCTTCTTTCACTGAAGCATGTTCCAATCCAGTTGTGATAATATGGCGGCCTCTTTTCCTATGCATTAAAGCCGTTCCTTTTATTGCAAGATTATTGCTCTCTGTCCCTCCTGATGTAAAATACACCTCATTATGTTTTACATTCAGCAGTTGTGCAATTTGCTCACGTGCCTGTATTAGCAGCCTCTCTGCCTTTCCTCCGAATTCGTGCAGGGAAGACGGATTCCCAAAGTATTCAGAAGAAACCTTTATAAAAGATTCAAGCACCTCTTTATATGGTTTTGTCGTTGCACTGTTATCTAAATAAATCACGGACTTCTCCTTTCCGTTCCGAAAATCCTTTAGCCAACTTTAAATCATATCATAACCACGTAAAATTGGAAATGTAATTGAAGCTTTTGCAGCAGCTATACATCTCTTTACTATTAAAATATTCAAGTTAGTACAGTTTAACCAAATGAATGATTTGCAGCCCCCGTGGAAAGCTGATAATATTGCTCTTTGAATAAAGGACAGATCTGGTTTGTTATTATAAAATACTAAATATTAAGACTTCGTATTTTTTCGACATTTTTTTTAGCACCTGTGCTAATATGAAAAATGTTCTAAACATTAAGATATGGAACCATTTTCAGGAGGATATATATGGAGAATAAAACATTATCATCAAAACAAATTCTCGCCGTCGGACTCATGTTATTTGCTCTATTCTTTGGGGCAGGCAATATGATTTTCCCTCCATTCCTGGGACAATCAGCCGGCACGAATGTATGGACTGCTATTATCGGATTTTTAATTACAGGGGTTGGATTACCGCTATTAGGCATTATTGCTATTGCCAAAAATGGCGATTTACAGACGATTGCAAGCCGTGTACACCCTTTATATGGAATTATATTTACGATTATTATGTACTTAGCCATCGGACCATTTTTCGGAATCCCGCGTACCGGAACCGTTGCTTTTGAAATAGGGATTACTCCGTTCTTGTCTGAAACCGCTTCCAATAGCGCTTATACTTTATTTGCTTATACCATTGTCTTTTTTTGCATTACAGCATGGCTTTCTTTGAATCCATCGAAGTTAGTGGACAGGATCGGCAATATTTTCACGCCTGCACTCCTTATAATCCTTGCTGTTCTGGTAATTAAAAGCATCATTACTCCAATGGGCGAATTAAAAGCACCGATGGGGGCATATGCAGAGGGGCCATTCTTTAAAGGCTTCATTGAAGGCTACCTGACTATGGATACAATTGCAGCATTAGTATTCGGTATTATTGTTATTGGTTCAATACAGGGCATGGGTGTAACAAATAAACATTCACTTATGAAAATATGCATTACTGCCGGACTTATCGCAGCTGCTGGCCTTGCGGCAGTATACTTGTCCCTTGCATATATTGGGGCATCAAGTATGGAAGCTATAGGTCAACTTGATAATGGCGGTGCTGTCCTATCCGCTGCTTCTCAATATCTATTTGGAGATGCGGGAGCATTGATCCTTGGGCTGGCCATTACGGTAGCATGCCTTACAACGTCTGTCGGACTCGTTTCGGCTTGTGCGCAGTACTTTCATAAACTGCTCCCAAAAGTACCTTATAAAACCATTGTCATCATTCTTTCGCTGTTCAGCATGGTGGTTGCAAATATTGGTTTAACTCAGTTGATTCAACTTTCATTGCCAATCTTAATCATTATTTATCCTCTGGCCATCGTGCTGATTCTGCTTTCCTTTATGCACAATGCCTTTAATGGATACTCTGCGGTATATATAGGGGCTTTAATTCCCACAGGTTTAATCAGTTTTGTGGATGGGTTAAAAACTGCTGGAATGGATGTGTCCGCCATCACAGACTTACTGCAATTCCTGCCATTCTTTGCTGAAGGAATCGGCTGGATTGTGCCTGCCATTGCAGGAGCTGTAATAGGTTACTTCCTGGCAATGGCTTTCGGTGAAGCTAAAAAGCCAATTGCTGTAAATGATTAAAGAACAAAGGCGGAAGCGCCTTGATCAGCCCTTAGGGGCTAGGCGCTGGAGCTGGATGAAGATAATTTTACAGCAGAGTTATTCACATCGTTATATTTTATTAATTAGACAGCAAAAAAACCAGATCCGATCGGATCTGGTTTTTTAATGCTCAGTTATCATTTCTTCTATTCTCTTGATCGCACCCGGCTCGACCTCTTCGATTGAAGCTGCAGCCTGCTCCAGTGCTGTTTTATATTCATAGCTTCTGAATGAAGCTTCTGCTTCCATTAACCCTTTATCAATAGATGGATATCTGCTTCTGTATCGATTTCCATACTGAATGACCTTCTCAGCTAAAAGGATCGTCTCAATCATATCACTCACTGAATCAGCAGCCTTATCAACAGTAAGCACTGCAACTTCAAGATATTGCTGGACCGCAGGAATATTCAATGGTTTCTCATCGAGTTTAGCCAGCACATTATCTATGCTTTCTTTCGCATCCTGGATCAAATATTTATATTCCTGGGAAACTCCAGGCACATTGTTTTTAGAGATAAGCCTTATCGTTTCTGCCACTTTTTTGCTTAACTCTTTTACTTTTTCCCTTGCAGACATTTCATCTTTTCTTAAAGCCTGAAGCATTTCCGCAAAGGCTGTCTGCTCATCTGAAATTTCCTCAATGTGTTCCTTGATTTCAGCAAGCTCTTCTCTCAAGACAGTATGGGGAGTACTCCCGCTATTAATTTTATGCTCCAGCACTTCGAATTTTTTGAAGAGCTGGGTTATTTTTTTCTCCAGGTGGATTTGAATTTCCAGATCCTTGTCTGGAACATGATAGCTGTGCCGGATAGCAGTTATCTCTGTCTTAAGCTGATTATTCATATCTTTATTATTATAAAGCATGTTTCTAGTTGCATCATCCTGCTGGCTTAAGTAATGTCTGGCATGTACTTCCTTTTCGAGCAGATCATACAGAAGTTCAATATTATCTTTAATCTCTTCGACTCCTTTTTGAACTTCCTCGATTTGCGCTTTATCAATAGAGCCGGCATATCCAGTTACTTGTTCTTCAAGTCTCTCAATTTCTTTGTCTATTTGCAGGTGATCAAGCAGATAGCCCTGATCCAGCATTTCCTTGTACCCGTCCCTTAACTCGTCCAGCTGGGAAGGGATCTTGGATTGACACTCAACCATAAGGTTTGGAATAGCTTCCATTTTAGCCTGAGAATCCTCAAGAAGCGCTTTAATCACAAGAAGGATTTCACGAGCTTCAAGGTAATTGCCTTTCTCCGTTTTCTCATCAAATTCTTCAAATTTGGACAATGCTTCATCCAGCTGTTCTTCAAGAATCATTTCTGATTTACCGAATGTATGGCGATGTGCAAGCAGAGACTTTTTGCATTGGCGATACATCTCTTTCAATTCTTCAATTTCCGCTCTATTTTTCTCTTCACTGCCTACCAGCTCATTCAATTCACTCAGCAGATTTTTTATGCTTTCTTCAATCTCTGTTAATCTCTTCTCTATTCTCTGCTGGATTTCCTGGGAATTCTTAAAGCGGTATTTATCGATGCTCTCTTCTGCATCAAATAACAATTCCTCCACATCCGGAAGCTGTGATGTTACGATCTCATCCCACTCATTTCTCCAGCGTTCGAACAATTCTTCTGTCTGCCCTGTCATATTAAGCTTTTTAACTCTTGACATCTCATCTAGAACAGGGCGGTCCGTTATGTCCATCTTCCATGTTTCCAGCCTGTCAATTTCCTTATAATGTTTTTTCTTTAAAAAATACCCCGTGAGATATAGGCATAAAAGAATGACTATAACTCCAATTATGTATTCCATTTTAAAGCCCCCTGTTCTGTTCCCGAGCCAATATGTATATGTAAAGTTTTTATTTAAGAAATAACAAATGCCCGCAGGCGTTTGTTCATTTTCACATGTTATTTTCAATGCTTTTATGATACCATGTAAACGACATTTTTTGACTATTTATTTCATATTTTTATGAATTTCTTCTTTTATATCTTTTCTAAATTGCTATTTTCGGAAAATAACTGGAACATCCGTATTTTTTATTGAACTATATGAGCTGTTCAAATACAAACAATTCGCTTTTTATAAAAGATTTCCTTCTTTATTTAAGAGATATGTTAAAAAGAGACTTGAGTACTGTATTTATAAACAGCAGCAGAAAGGAAGCTCTCCATATGCTAAAAGACGGACACATCCACACCCCCTATTGTCCGCACGGGACAAAGGACGCATTAGAAGATTATATTGAAAAAGCAATAAATCTGGGTTTTAAGGAAATTTCATTTACTGAACATGCTCCGCTCCCTGAGGGCTTTGAGGATCCCGCACCTGCTCGTGACAGTGCGATGCGCAAGGAACATCTTGAAAAGTATTTTACTGATATATCAAGAGTGAAAGCTGCTTATCAAGGAAAAATCAGGATTAATGCCGGGCTTGAAGTGGATTACATTGAAGGCTTTGAACAGGACATCTGCAAATTTCTAGATTTGAACGGGAAGTATATGGATGACTCTATTTTATCTGTACACTTTCTAAAGCAGGGGGGCCGCTACGAATGCCTGGACTACAGTCCGGATGTTTTTGCAAAGATGATTGAAGAATACGGTTCAATTGAAGCAGTTTATATGAATTATTTCCGCACCCTGCTTTTATCTATAAAAGCAGATTTGGGGCAATTCAAACCAAGAAGGATTGGGCATATCACCCTGGTTAAAAAGTTCCAAAAAAAATATCCCGCTGGTCGGGAATTTAGAGAAGAAATAAACCAGATACTTGATGAGGTAAAAAAACAAGGCTATGAACTCGACTATAACGGAGCCGGTTTTTCCAAGCCGTTATGCAAAGAGTCCTATCCTCCCGATTGGGCAGCAGAAGCAGCGGCCCAAAAAGGCATTTCACTGATTTATGGGTCCGATTCTCATCAGGCAAA
The DNA here is from genome assembly GCF_017303275.1 of Bacillus sp. NTK034. GTDB lineage: Bacteria > Bacillota > Bacilli > Bacillales > Cytobacillaceae > Cytobacillus. The sequence continues at coordinate 777,800 of NZ_JAFKOJ010000002.1, forward strand.
GGAAATGGGACAGGGCCTTGATAGAATGAAACACCTTTAAATGCTTTTAGAGTACAGCAGCATAAGGTTTTCCGGCATGATTGCAGAGGACTCCATCAACCCAATTGAAGATCTCCTTCGTGTATTTGTCTGCGAAATATTTTTCATGAGGAAATACATGCAGAACTTCAGCCATATAATGTGTGTTCAAAAATGGCATGGATAGGAGTCCTTTCAGCTGGACAATCATATAATTGGCTGAATGGATACGAAATTCTTTTGTTTTCATGCCCCTTTCCAGCACCCTGCCAAAATAAAACTTTTCTTTTGCTAAATAAGTGGACATGATTTCCCTTACTACTTGGGAATCTATAGAAATTTCCCGGAGAATCAATCTTGTTAAGTGGCTGTGTTCAAATTGATAAGACATAATGTTTTGAGCAATTTTTTTCAGGCTCAGAGCAGCCCCCTGCTCAAGAAACGAAAAACCCCTCTCGATCTCCTGAATATATCCTTCAAAAAATGCAGTAAAGCAATATTCAAGCAGCCCGTGTTTGTTATCGAAATAGTATGCAATATTCGCCGGGTTCGTCTGCGCTTTGCCTGCAATATCACGGATGGAAGTCCCGGAGAAACCTTTCGTATTAAATAAGGAGATAGCAGCCGACACAATTGCCTCTTTTGAATTTTTTTTCATCTTTCCCGCCTCACTTTCTTTTGTAAAATCTCTGCTCATGCACATATGAGCGAATAATAAATTATGGCTTTATTTAAAAACGGATTTGTTGTGATAATTAAACATTCTTGCTAAAATCATCTTATCCTTTTTAAAGTTCTCGACAATGTCTATCTAATTTCCTGTTCTTCTGCCAGGAAATTCATATATCTTTGAGGAAGTAAGGTGAATTGTGATGTTTAGTGTCGAATCATACAAGGGAACCCGTGAAGAAAATTATCAATTATTGATTAAACAGCTCTCTGCTCTTCTTGAAGGAGAAACAAACAGCATAGCCAATCTAAGCAATGCATCAGCACTTCTTAATCAATTTCTGGAACGTACAAACTGGGTAGGATTTTATTTGATGGAAGAAGGCGAGCTGGTTCTTGGCCCATTTCAGGGTCTGCCGGCATGTGTAAGAATCCCCCTTGGGAAAGGCGTTTGCGGGACAGCTGCCAAGCAAATGGAAACAGTACGTGTTGAAGATGTCCATCAATTCCCTGGCCATATCGCCTGTGACGCAGCTTCGCAGTCTGAAATCGTCATTCCGCTTGTCAAAGAGGGCAATCTTCTTGGTGTGCTGGATATTGATTCTCCAGAAAAAAACCGGTTTGATGAACTTGACCAAAAATACCTTGAAGACTTCTCGGAAGTCCTTGTATCATTCCTTTAACGGAATGGCCAAAAGGAGATGACCGTATTTGAGGCCATCTCCTTTTGGTATTAGACTCCTTCGAGTGCCTGGGAAAGATCATCTCTGATATCTTCCCACGATTCAAGCCCAACTGAAAGTCTCAGCAGCGTATCTTCAATGCCCATCTTTTCACGTGACTCCTTTGGAACCACTGCATGAGTCATCGTAGCAGGGTGCTGAATCAATGTTTCTGCATCTCCAAGGCTCACAGCAATTTTAATTAGATTCAGCCGGTTCATAAATTCCTGAGCAGTCTCTTTATCCCCCTTTAGAGTAAAAGAAATCATCCCGCCAGGTCTCCTCATCTGTTTTTGGGCAATTTCAAAATCTGCATTTTTGCTGTCTCCTGGAAAAAAAACTTTTTCTACCTTTGGGTGCTCCAATAAGCAGGATGCAAGCTGTTCCGCATTGTCACAATGTCTGTCAAGTCTGACTGCAAGTGTTTTCAATCCTCGAAGAAGCAGCCAGGCGTCAAAAGGTGAAATAATGCCTCCAATATCTTTTTGAGTCGTCATGGAGACTTTATCCAAAAATTCTTTAGACCCTATTACGATCCCTGCAACTACGTCACCATGACCCCCGATGTATTTTGTTGCACTATGAATGACAATATCACAGCCCAGCTCGATAGGATTCTGCAAGTATGGCGAACAGAAAGTATTGTCAACTACAACTGGAATTCCCTTCTCTCTCGCTGCTTCTGCAACGATCTTCAAATCCACCAACTTCATTGTTGGATTTATTGGAGTTTCAACATATATACAGGCCGTTTCCGGTTTAATTTCATCAAGCAGCTGCTTCTTTGATTCCATAGCTGAAAAATCATGGCTGATTTTATACTTTTCATCCATCATCTCAAGGAGTCCGAATGTACAGCCATAAACTCCCTGAGAACATAAAATATGATCTCCTGTTTTGGTTAAAGCAAACAGGACAGCTGAAACTGCAGCCATACCAGACCCAAAAGCAAGGGCTGCTTCTCCTTTTTCCAGAGCGGCCATTCTTTCTTCAAGCATCTTAACTGTTGGATTTCCAAGACGGGAATAGATATAGCCTTCTTCCTCACCGGCAAAACGCTTTTCTCCCTGCTGTGCTGTTTCAAATGTAAAAGTTGACGTCTGGAATATTGGCGGTGCGAGGCTCCCCTTGAACCTTTCAGCATCGTATCCTTCATGGATGACCTGCGTCTCGAAGTTAAACCGATGTTTCCTATCCATTCTACCTCTCCCTTTCGCTGCAAGCGCTTACATTATTATCTATAATAAACTTCTCTTTCAGCATATGATAATAGTATATTTTTTGAAAGTATTTTGTTACGGAAAAATATCAATAGAGACTGCCTTTCCATAAGGCAGTCCCTAGATAAATGAATCTGCAGCCGACTCAATGATCACTTTATTTTTCCCTGTATTCTTAGCGGTATATAATGCCCTGTCAGCACGTTTAAACAGCGCAGCATATGAATCTTTTTTCCCCCTGCTCCAATACGAAACACCGCATGAAATGGTTACTTGGGGATCTGTGATTTGACATACCTTTCTGACAAGCCGTTCAGCAATAAGTGATCCCGCCGGCAATGAAACACCGGGCAGGTAAAGTGCCAGCTCCTCTCCTCCCCATCTTGCACCTATATCAGTGCTGCGGATATTGCTGTTTATTAAATTAGCAACTTGAATAATGATTTCATCGCCAACCTGATGTCCGTATGTATCATTTACCAATTTAAAATCATCTATATCAACAAGCATAAATGTTCCTTCATGATCTTCATTCATGGATTGATGAATCCGATCATCCAGATAACTTCGGGAATATAGCTTTGTTAAGTGATCCGTTACAACCATCTTCTCAAGCTCTTCTCTCAGCATTGAATTGGTAAAGGCAAGTGTGGAATGATGAATCAAAGACTGGAGCAGCTTGAATGTTTCAAATGAAAAATGATAAGGAGAACTATGCATGACAAGGGCAAATCCCTTTAATATTCCAGATTGGGTCATTGGAACAGCCATGATGGATTTGTAAAAGCTGGCCATTCCCTCGAACTGTAAAGAAAAATCCCCAATAAAAAGAGACTCTTTCTCCTTGATGATCTTTGTCTTTATATACTGAATATAGATTTCTGCCTCTTTGGTTTGAAAAAATTCAGTGCTGCCCTGGATTATATTCACATCGGCACTATCAGAAGATATCAAAATGAAACCGGCTTCTTCAGCATCAAAGGAATGCATAATCTGATCTGCCATGAAGTTCATGGTTTCTGTCAGGCGCAAATTCGAATTCAGGCGGTGGGATGTTTCGTTAATTAATTGAAGGTCAGCTATCAATCGCTTGGATTGCTGATAAAGCTGCGCATTTTCCAGTGCACTCCCTGCAGTATTGGCCAGAAGCGTGATAAATTCAATTTCATTTTTAGGGAATATGATAGTATTAGGAGCTATGACCTGTAGCACTCCATAAACCCCCTGTTTTCCTTTTAATGGAGCATATAAGACAGAGCGCATTTCCTGCAGGGAATCTTCAAATTGAACAGCCCCTGTGACATATGCCTGCATAGCCGCGATGTTTTCGCTGTCATATTCAAGGTCTCTAATGGGCAAATCCCCATGTTTATTGTTATCCTGGGACAGCAGAAGATAATAGGTAAAAGTGGGGTACATTTCCTGCAAAGTATAAATAATTTCCCCCAGCACCATATCCATATCCATTGAGGAATGGAATTTTTCTGTAACTCGGTAAAGCTGTTTATAGCGTTTTTCTTCAGATGCAATTTTGGCCAGACCGTGAGCTTTATCAAGAAATTGCCCGCATTCTTCGCTAAGCTCCTGATATACTTTTTCTGGATAGGAATGAAAACAGCCTGATTCACCTGTTAAAATCATGCAACCCAGCAGTTGGCCTCTCTTTACAAGAGGAAACATGATTTGTTCTTCCTTAATCTCAGTGCCTAAACTCTGCAACTCTCTTTTTTTGTTAGCCCATCTTTTTAAATCACCTGAAAAAGCAGGTGAAAGCAAAGCATCCGGGTTCGTGGCAGCTTCTGCAAAAAACTCCTGCTTCCATTCATTAAAGACATACAGAGTTATTTCATCAGCTCCGGTAAGGGCTTTAATGGCAGAAAGCATTTCATTCAGTAATTTTTCATAGTGAAAGAAACCGTTCTCCGTATCAATAATGTCAAAAAACCGGCTTTTTAAATTCAGTATGATTTGGCGTTCAAGTGTATCCATCTTTATTATCACCCATCAAATGTCTCAGATCATGAATCTTTAAACCAATAAGGTATATTATAACGGACCAGAATTTATTTTTTCAGCATACATGTGGCTATTTCGTTTCAATTTTTTCCTATATTCATATCTTTTAAAGGTTAGAAGCGGAGCAAGAAAATACACAATAAAATAAAAAAAGCGAAGCCGCCTTCCTTTTAATTAAACAATTCCAATTTTTTCTTTATTATAACATATCTTGCAAATGGACTCTTTATAAGTTTTCTAATTTCATGTGAAATATGACAAAGGACAAAAAATTCACTTGGTATTTAAACAACCATTAAATATGCAGGAGTGAAAAATAAAATCATCTTGACTTTTATCCTTAAAAAATTATATAATACTCCTTGTGTAAAATATTGCAGCCTATGTGAGCACCTTGATGCTCTCATTTTGTTCCTCAACCAGAGTTTTCTGGGGATGGGGTACTGTGTAACCCTCTGCTGCTAGGGCGAAGGTACATGAAAACAAAATGGACATGATTGTTGTGCGCATCTGTTTCTGTTTTTATTTTACCCAAATAAAAACACAAAAGGAGGAGTCTTAAATGGCTCGTTATACTGGTCCAAGCTGGAAATTATCCCGTCGTCTTGGAATCTCTCTAAGCGGAACTGGTAAAGAATTAGAAAAGCGTCCTTACGCTCCTGGACAACATGGTCCAAACCAGCGCAAAAAATTATCTGAATACGGATTACAATTGCAGGAGAAGCAAAAGCTTCGTCATATGTACGGAGTAAATGAGCGTCAATTCCGCAATTTATTTGATAAAGCTGGCAAAATGCCTGGTAAGCACGGTGAAAACTTCATGATTCTTCTTGAATCACGCCTTGATAACGTGGTTTACCGTTTAGGTCTTGCACGCACTCGCCGTCAAGCTCGTCAGCTAGTTAACCATGGTCATATCATGGTTGATGGATCTCGCGTTGATATTCCATCATACCGCGTAGCACCTGGTCAAACAATTACACTTCGCGAAAAATCTCGCAGCCTTGACATCGTTAAAGAAGCAATCGAAGTTAACAACTACGTACCTGACTTCGTATCTTTCGATGCAGACAAGCTAGAAGGAACTTTCACTCGCATGCCTGAGCGTTCTGAACTTCCAGCTGAAATCAACGAATCTCTAATCGTTGAATTCTACTCTCGTTAATAATTTTAAACTGCCGATGCATTTCGGCAGTTTTTTTATTATCCGGAAATTACTGATTACCCAAAAGCCCTCCTTCACAGGAGGGCTTTTAAGTTAGTATTTAATTAAGAAATATTTCTTCTTTCCGCGGCGAATGACAGTAAACTGGCCTTCAATCTTGTCCTTATCAGAAAGAGTGTAGTCAAGCTCCGTTATTCGTTCGCCATTTACAGAAACAGCGCCATTCGTCACATCTTCACGTGCCTGGCGTTTGGATGGGGAGATTTTGGCAGCAACAAGCAAATCAACGATCCCCAATTCTCCGCCTTCTGAATGCTCATAGGATGGAACATCCTTAAAGCCTTGTTTGATCTCCGTAGCCGAAAGGTTTTTAATTTCTCCGCTGAATAACGCTGCTGTAATCTTAATAGCCTGTTCCAATGCTTCATTCCCATGGATCAGGCGTGTCATTTCTTCAGCAAGTGCTTTTTGGGCTTTGCGGAGATGCGGTTCTTCCTGAACAGAATTTTCAAGACCTTCAATTTCTTCACGGGATAAGAATGTAAAGAACTTAAGGTATTTGATTACATCCGCATCTGCTGTGTTAATCCAGAACTGGTAAAATTCATATGGAGATGTTTTCTCTGGATCAAGCCAGATTGCTCCGCTTTCCGTTTTGCCGAATTTAGTTCCATCCGCTTTCGTAACCAGAGGGATGGTCAGACCATATGCCTTGGACCCTTCAGGCGCCATTTTGCGGATGAGCTCAAGGCCGGTTGTGATATTCCCCCATTGGTCGCTGCCGCCAATCTGCATTTTGCAGTTATGATTCTCATATAAATGAAGGAAATCCATTGCCTGCAGGATGGTGTAAGTGAATTCAGTAAAGGATATTCCCGTTTCCAGTCTGGAAGAAATGGTGTCTTTAGCGAGCATGTAATTGACTCCGACATGTTTCCCGTAATCACGCAGGAAAGTAACGATATCCATGGAGCCTGCCCAATCATAGTTGTTAACCATGATTGCACCATTTTCACTATCAAAATCAAAAATCCTTTTAAGCTGGTTCTTAATACAATCCACATTATGCTGTACAGTTTCCAGCGTCTGCAGCTTCCGCTCTTCGCTTTTACCGCTTGGATCTCCAATGAGGCCAGTGGCTCCGCCAACAAGAACGATTGGACGATGGCCTTCTTTTTGAAAGCGCCTTAAAGTCAAAAACGGCAGCAGATGCCCGATATGCATGCTGTCAGCTGTTGGGTCTACACCGCAGTATAAAGAGATTGCTTCTTTTCCAAGAGTGTTCTCAATGCCCTCTTCATCTGTCTGTTGGTAAACAATTCCTCTCCATTGCAAATCTTCAAGTAAACTCATCTTAACTCCTCCTAATTAACGGCTATTTTCAAGGCATCAACAGGTTATCACCCAAACAAAAAACGCCCCTGCAAATATGCAGGGACGCATGATCATTTTTGCGCGGTACCACCCAAATTGAGGACAGCTGTCCTCCACTCTTTCAGAATAACGGATAATCCGTCCACTGCTATAACTGCTGTGCAGGTTGACAGTGAAAGCTCAGGGGAGTATTTCATCCTTCTATTTGTACCGGCTCGCAGCGAACGCCGGCTTTCTGAAACAGGGATAGAAGCATTACTGGGTTCCCATCAATGCCTGTAAAAATATTTAAACGTCTTAGATAAAACATTTTTATCATAAATATCAGCCAAATGTCAAATGCCTGTGCAAAAAAAGGAAATTTCAGATAAATGACGAACCTTGTCATATTACTATGTCGCAATATGCTATAATAGATGTGATTTTAGGGGGATTGATATGATGAAAGAAAAGTTTCAGATATTATTTGATAAATTGAGGCAAACTCCGGGCCTTTTCGGAAATAAGAAAGCAGCTAAAGGAGCGAGTATAACGTACCAGGTTATCTGGAATCTTACTTTGCTTTTTATCATACTGGCTGTCATTGGCGGTGCATTCGCTGGAGGACTTGGAGCTGGTTATTTCGCGTCGCTGGTAAAGGATGAACCCATCCGATCCTATGCCAGCATGAAAAAAGATATTTACGACTATGAAGAGACATCACAAATATACTTTGCAAATAACGTATACTTAGGAAAGCTGAGAACAGACCTTGAACGTGAGGAAGTTAAGCTTGATGATGTTTCCGAGCACTTAATTAACGCAGTTGTGGCTACTGAAGATGAATATTTTTACGAACATGACGGAGTGGTGCCAAAAGCGATTATGCGCGCACTGTTCCAGGAAGTAACCAATTCATCTGTTCAATCCGGCGGAAGTACACTTACACAGCAGCTGATAAAGAACCAAATCTTAACGAATGAGGTTTCTTTCGAGCGGAAAGCAAAAGAAATCCTGCTTGCTTTGCGACTGGAGAAATTCTTTGATAAGAAAGAGATACTGGAAGCCTACCTGAATGTATCCACCTTTGGAAGAAATGCATCCGGACGTAATATCGCCGGAGTTGAAGCAGCTGCCAAAGGCATTTTTGGGGTGAGTGCAAAAGAATTAACTTTGCCTCAGGCCGCATTTATAGCAGGGCTGCCGCAGAGTCCATTCGGCTACACTCCTTTTACAAGGGAGGGAACGGTCAAAGAGAATCTGGAACCAGGTTTCTCCAGGATGAAAACCGTTCTTAAAAGAATGTATGACGACGGAAAAATTGACCAGAAGCAATACGAGGAAGCCTTGGCTTACGACCTGACTAAGGATTTCACTACGCCTTCAGAAAGCCCTTTGGAAAAATATCCATATTTAACGTATGAAATTGAAGAACGTGCAGTAAACATCATGACTAAGATTCTCGCAAAAAATGATGGATACGAAGAGCAGGACTTAAAAGAGGATGACGAGCTCCGAGAGGAATACAGGTCCCTTGCAGACCGGACGATCCGCCAGAATGGCTTCCAGATCCATACGACGATCAACAAAGATATTTATGATAAAATGCAGCAGGTTAAGAATAACTATCCTTATTATGGGCCAGACAAACCTGAGACGGTTAAGGACCCAGAAACCGGTGAAAATAAGCAAATCATGGAGCCCGTAGAGGTTGGAGCCATTTTGATTGAAAATAAAACCGGTAAAATCATCAGCTTTGTCGGCGGACGCGATCACAAACGTGAACAGCTGAATCATGCTACAAGCGCTCTAAGGCAAAATGGTTCAACCATGAAGCCGCTCTTAGTCTATGCTCCTGCAATGGAACTTGGAAAAGCAGCGCCCGGCACCATTCTGCCTGATGTGCCGCTATACCTAAGTCCAGGACTAAATAGACCTTGGCCAAAGAACTATACGAATACCTATAGCGGGCTGGTTTCAGCAAGACATGCTCTCAAGCATTCATACAATGTCCCGGCTGTAAAGCTCTATAAGGATATAGTCGGACAGCGGCCTGCCTCTTATCTGGAAAAAATGGGCTTTACCTCATTGATCGGCCCTGACTATACAAACTTATCTACATCCATTGGTTCTTTGGAATATGGGGTAACGGTTGAAGAAAATACGAACGCCTTTACTACATTTGCCAACGGCGGGAAGTTTATTGACGCCTATATGATCGAAAAAATCACAGATAAAGACGGGAACACTATATTCCAGAATAAATCCGAGCCAGTTGATGTATTTAGTCCGCAGACAGCGTACCTTACAATCGATATGATGAGAGACGTTATTAACAGCGGAACTGCTACATCGATTAAGAGCAGATTGAAGTTCAGTTCCGACTGGGCAGGGAAAACCGGTACTGGTACTGAATTCATAGATGCATGGTTCGTGGCATCCAACCCGAATGTCACTTTCGGCATCTGGTCAGGATATGATACGCCTAAATCATTGAAAGCCCCTGGTCCGCTAAGCTATAGTTTGCGCAATAACTATCTCTGGGCGGATTTGATGAATGCAGCATATGACGTCGCACCTGATCTTGTTGACCCGAGTGAAAGCTTTAAAATGCCGGGCGGAATCGTAAGGCGTTCATTCTGTGCCATTTCAGGCCTGCTTCCTTCTGAAGCCTGCTCAAGAGCCGGCCTTGTTGAAACAGACTTATTTAATGCAAAGTTTGTTCCTACAAAGGCGGATGATAGCCTGGGCAATGGAAAACTTGTCAGGATCGGCAACAAGAAATATATGGCACTTGATTCAACTCCTGAAGAATTTACAGAACCGGGATTGGTTGTGAATCCGGATTATATCGAAAAGCTCTTCGGAATTAAGGCGAATCCAAGCGACCTTATTCCGAATAAAGAACGCTGGAAGAGCATACTGACCAGTGCTGACCAGCTCAAAGATAACGGTAAAGCACCTGCATCCCCAGGCATAAAAGCTTCAGGCGAAACTATTACCTGGGGTGCACATCCTGAAAATGATGTAATTGGATACCGCGTCTATAACGGCGGCAAAAAAGTTGGGACAATAAAAGCAGGTTCCTCCCTTAGCTTTAAGGCTGGAAGCGGCTCGATCCATGTAACAGCCGTTGACATTGCCGGCAGAGAGTCGGCTCCTTCCAATGTAGTGGAAATCGGCAAAAAAACGGAAGAAGAAAAACCGAAGGAAGAGAAGCCAAAAGTGGAAAAGCCGAAGCCGAAAGAAGAGAAACCAAAAGATCCACCTCCAGCCGAGGAAAAGCCTGATGCTGAAAAGCCATCAGAACCTGGTGATGGTGAGGAAACTAATTAAAAAAAGCAGAATTCGAGTCGCCCAAACAGGGGCTGGAATTCTGCTTTTTCTTTATAGAAATAACAATGCCAAGAATATATTCTGGATAATTTGTTAAACATTTTTATCAAAAGGTTTATAACAAACAACCTTGAAACAATAACAAAGACCGCTGCTCATTAATGCAGCGGTCTCCTCTATTAATCTTCCATTGTAGACAAATCGCCAGTTGGCAGGTCCAGTTCCCATGCTTTAAGCACCCGGCGCATGATTTTGCCGCTTCTGGTTTTTGGAAGTTTGTCGCGGAATTCAATTTCACGCGGGGCAGCGTGGGCAGCAAGGCCTTTCTTTACGAATTGGCGGATTTCTTCCACAAGTTCTTCAGAAGGTTCATGTCCATCTCGTAAAGCAACAAATGCCTTTATTATTTCACCGCGGACAGGATCCGGCTTGCCAATAACTCCAGCTTCTGCAACAGCTGGATGTTCGATCAGCTTGCTCTCTACTTCAAACGGACCTACACGTTCGCCAGATGTCATGATCACATCATCTACACGACCCTGGAACCAGAAATATCCATCTTCATCCATATATGCCGAATCTCCCGAAACATACCAGTCACCTGGCATAAAATAAGATTCATATTTTTGCTCGTTATTCCAGATGGCATTCATCATGGAAGGCCAGCCTTTTTTAATCGCAAGGTTACCCATGCGGTTTGGCGGCAGCTCATTTCCCTGATCATCGACAATGGCTGCTTTAACACCCGGAATCGGCTTACCCATGGATCCCGGCTTAATTTCCAGGCAAGGATAGTTGCAGATGAGCTGTGCACCTGTTTCTGTCATCCACCATGTATCATGGATGCGCATATTGAATACTTTCATGCCCCATCTGACTACTTCAGGATTTAGCGGTTCCCCGACACTGAGGACATGCCGAAGGGAGCTTAAATCAAACTTTTTCACAACTTCATCGCCCGCGCCCATCAGCATGCGGAAAGCGGTCGGAGCACTATACCAAACCGAAACGCCATACTCCTCAATCATTTTATACCAAGTCTCCGGATTGAATCTGCCCCCGACAATGAGGTTCGAAGTACCTGTCAGCCACGGGCCGAAAATACCATATGAAGTACCGGTTACCCAGCCCGGATCAGCAGTGCACCAATAAACATCTTCTTCTTTTAAGTCCAGCACCCATTTGGCTGTCTGATAATGCTGAACCATTGCATTATGTACATGCAGAACTCCCTTTGGCTTGCCTGTAGAACCGGAAGTATAATGCAAAATAAGGCCATCTTTTCCGTCAACCCATTCAATTGGAAGCTTTCTGCTCGATTCAGCCATTCTTTTATTAAAGTCCACATAGGGGCCTGTTTCCTCAATATTTTCCCCAACAAGGAAAACATGCTTTAAGGCTGGCAGCTGGTCAACAGGCACACGTTCCAAAAGCTCAGGTGTTGTAATCAGAACTTTAGCTTCACTGTCATCAAGCCTGTCACGGACTGCTCCTTCCATAAAGGCTTCAAACAGAGGACCCACAATGGCTCCGAGCTTAATAGCTCCCAATACGGCAAAATAGAGTTCAGGAGAGCGAGGCATAAAGATGAAAACTCGGTCTCCTTTCTCTACATCCCCATATGCTTTTAATGCATTTCCCGCTTTATTGGATAGTTCCTTCATTTCTTTGAATGTATATTTCTCATTTCTCTGTCCATCACGATAATAAAGGGCAACCTTATTTTTTCTGAAGGATTCCGCATGACGGTCAATAGCCTCATAAGCCATATTCATGCGGCCGGTTTCTTTCCAGGAAAATTCTTTTTCCGCATCAGCCCAGTTAAAATCTTCATAAAGCTCGTCATAGCTTTTTAAATTGAAGTCCCCTTGTGTTACTGGCAGCGCTTCCACTTTCATATATTGTTATCCCCCTTATTTAAGATTTGATATTATTATAGTATAAACATTATATTTTCTCAATTTTTAAAATTTTAGAGTTAAAAAAAATTACTTATGAACCAAATAATAAATTGTCACAAACTTTTTTAAATTACACAGAAAATTATGTGAAAGCGCTTTATCATCCGTGTTTTTATGTATAATAGAAATTACATTGATCATGTCTATTGGGCGGTGAATAAATGGAACATAAAAAAACGTATAATGCAAAAGAATTAAAAACAGCCAATGGAAAATTAATCATTGAGGGGCCAATTTCACCTGAAAAGTTGGCAGATTATGAGTTTCATAAAGATCTTGTTGCTTTCAGGCCTCCGGCTCAGCAGCATAAAGCCCTCGTTGAAATTGCGGGGTTGCCGGAGGGAAGGATTATAGTGGCCCGTGACAGGCATACCATTGTCGGCTATGTTACTTACTTGTATCCAGACCCTCTTGAGCGCTGGTCTGAAGGGAAAATGGATAATTTAATAGAATTGGGTGCAATAGAAGTGATCCCTGCTTTCCGAGGTTCAGGGACAGGCAAGAACCTGCTGAAAGTATCCATGATGGATGACGCAATGGAAGACTATATTATTATAACAACTGAATATTATTGGCATTGGGATTTAAAAGGAACTGGCCTGAATGTATGGGAATATCGGAAAGTCATGGAAAAGATGATGAATGCAGGCGGTCTTGAATGGTATGCCACAGATGACCCTGAAATCAGTTCTCATCCTGCAAATTGCCTGATGGCCCGCATCGGAAAAAGAGTGGAGCAGGACTCAGTACAGCAATTTGACCGCTTGCGCTTTATGAATCGCTTTATGTATTAAATCTTATTAATAGCGTCAATACATAATTCATGCCTGTATTCAGACTATTTTTCCGGCATGAATGATCTCCATATATTTCATAAGGAGGCAATTAAAGTGATTGTTGAAGAAATTATGAAAACGGATGTCACGGCCTTGTCAAAGGAAGACACCATTGCCGACGCCATAAGAATTATGAATGAAAAAAGAATACGGCATTTGCCGATAACAGATGAAGCGGGCAGATTGCAGGGACTTGTAACAGATAGGGACATTCGTGATGCCACACCTTCTATTTTTCATACAGAACTATTTAAGGAAGATCTGCAGAGACCATTAAAAATGATTATGAAAACAAATATCATCACCGGACATCCTCTTGATTTTGCCGAAGAAATTGCTGCGGTTTTTTATGAACAGCGGATTGGCTGCCTGCCAATATTAAACGATAATAAGCTGGTTGGAATTGTCACAGAGACCGATTTGCTTCATACGTTAGTTCAATTGACGGGAGCTCATCAGCCAGGATCCCAGATTGAAGTAAAGGTGCCAAACAGGGCGGGCATGCTGTTTGAAATCGCTGAAATCATCTGCAATAGAAAAGCAAATATTCAGAGTGTCCTTGTTTACCCTGACAAAACGGATGATAAATACAAAATACTGGTGATAAGGGTACAGATAATGAACCCTGCGCTTGTAGTTGAAGATTTGAAAAAAGCAGGCCACCATGTTTTATGGCCCAGCCTGCCGGGGATTTCACTATGACACATGATTCAGTATTTGTTTATTCGGAAGACCTGCTGAACTACAAATTCAGCAAAAATCATCCTTTTAATCAGATAAGGCTGAAACTGACACTCGATTTGCTCAAAAATATAAATGCCATCCAGGAATGTCATATTATTCCCCCGCGCCAGGCTTCCGATGAAGAGCTTCACTTGATACATGATCCTAATTATGTGAATGCTGTTAAGCTTGCCGGCCGGGGACACCTTCCTGAGGATATCGGCGAAAACTATGGTCTTGGAACAGAAGACACACCTATTTTTCCAAATATGCACGAAGCGAGCTCTCTTTTAGTAGGAGGCACCCTGGCAGCCGTTGATGCAGTCATGAGCGGACGTGCTAAGCACGCACTTCACCTTGGCGGCGGCCTTCACCACGGTTTTCGTGGAAAAGCATCTGGTTTTTGCATCTACAACGATAGCTCCGTCGCCATAAAGTATATACAGGAAAAGTATAAAGCTCGTATTCTGTATGTGGATACAGATGCCCATCATGGTGATGGCGTTCAATGGTCATTTTATGATGACCCGGATGTATGCACTTTATCGATTCATGAAACAGGCAGATATCTTTTCCCCGGAACCGGAAATGTAAATGAACGAGGACAAGGAAAAGGATATGGATTCTCTTTCAATATTCCCGTGGATGCATTTACTGAAGACGATTCTTGGCTTCACGCATACCGTACAGCTTTTCGGGAGGTTGCGGAATTTTTCAAGCCGGATGTGATTCTGACGCAAAATGGGGCTGATGCACATTATCTTGATCCTCTTACCCATTTGTCATCTACTATAAAGATTTATAGGGAAATTCCGAAACTGGCCCATGAAATTGCCCATGAATATTGTGATGGGAAGTGGATTGCCGTCGGAGGCGGAGGTTATGATATTTGGAGGGTTGTTCCCCGGGCATGGGCCATGATATGGCTTGAAATGACTGAAAACTCTAATTGTTACGGCAATATACCGGAGGAATGGATAAATAAGTGGAAAGAACACGCACTTGTCCCTCTTCCCCTGGAATGGGATGATCCAGCTGATTTATATAAGCCTATCCCCCGCAAGAGCGAAATAACTGAAAAAAATGCCCGGACAGTGGACAAAGTCCTTTATCCGATCCGGAACACATCAATGACAGAATCATTATAAAAAAGCGGCCGCGGACATTTTACCGGCCGTTTTTCATTTCTGCACATTGAAATAAACAGGTCTGGCTATAGCCAGACCTGTTACCCATTAGGAATATTTTTATCTTCATTAAATTTCGGATCAGAAATAATGATTTCAACGCGCCTGTTTTTCTCCCAATTCTCCGGTCCGGAATTAGGGACGATAGGCCGCGTTTCCCCGTATCCGACAGCCATAAACCTATGACTGTCAAGATTATGCTTTTCTGTTAGATATCTGATTACAGTACTTGCCCGGGCAGCAGATAACTCCCAATTGGATGGATATCTGTAAGTAGTTATGGGCCGGTCATCAGTATGTCCTTCCACCTTCACAAGGTTGGGCATGTTTGCTAAAAGGGTTCCTACTTTATCCAGGAAGGAGTATGAGCTGTCTATCAGACTCGCATCCCCTGATTCGAATAAAACCTGTTCCTGCAGGACCAGAACGACACCCCGTTCCGTTCTGTTTGCCACAATAACTTTTTCTAAGCCATTCTTATCCAGAAACGACTGAATTTCCATCAGAAGCTCATCAAGTGAATCTGATTGCCCGCTTCCATCTTTTTCGGTAATTTCTTCCCTTTTCTCCTGGTTATCCGCTGGAATGATGGATGGCTGGAACTCAAGCACCTGCCTGTCCCGAAAAGAGTCGGATATCGCCTGAAATTTCATTAAATCGATCTGTGACATTGAAAACAGCAGGATAAAAAAGACCAATATTAGTGTGACGAGATCTGAAAAAGTTACCATCCATCTTGGGGCACCTTTAGGAGGCTCAGGAGACCTTCGCCTATGCCTCATAATCCAGCGCCTCCCCCGCGTTTACTTCTCTCTCAAGCTCTCTCCGTTCCTCCGAGGACAAAAAGGCGCTTAGCTTCTGCTCTAAAATTTTGGGATTTTGCCCGGATTGGATACCGATGACCCCTTCAATAATAATCTCCTTCAAAAATACTTCCTTCTCTGTCTTTAATGCCAGCTTAGATGCCATCGGCAGAAAAATTAGATTTGCCAGCAGAGAGCCATATAAGGTAGTTAATAAGGCAATGGCCATATTAGGTCCAAGAGTGGAGGGGTCATTTAAATTTTTCAGCATCAGTACCAGCCCAATCAGGGTTCCTATCATTCCCCATGCCGGAGCATACTCACCGGCTCTTTCGAGGATGCTCCTCCCTTTTCTGTGCCTCTCTTCCATCGCCATAATTTCGGCATTCAGAATGTCAGTAATGACATCTGGCTCTATACCATCCACAGCCAGATACATGCCTTTCCGAATAAAAGGATCTTCCACCTTCTCGATTTCAGCCTCAAGCGATAACAGCCCTTCACGCCGGGCACGCTCAGAGAGTTTGACAAAAATTCCAATCAGCTCGCCAACGCTTTGTTCTTCACTGGAAAAAACCTGCTTAAAGACGGTAGCCATATGCCTGATATCTTTTAAAGGAAAACTTACAAGCAGCCCGGCTATTAAACCGCCTAAAACAATAAGAATTGAAGAAGGGTCAACAAAGGATAAAAACCCATCTGCTCCTCCATTCCACATGATGCCAAAAATCAGCATAGCCAGGCCCACCATTAACCCTGCCGGTGTTAAAATATCGAACTTTCTCATACTCTCTCTCCCTGATCCATTGCGAATTCCCTTTGTCTAATGGTTTATTTATGTCCTCGAAAACAGGTACGATAGTTAAAATTGACAGAAAGAAACGCCTTTCATATTAAGGCGCTTCTCTTTCTTCCCTTTTTCCAGCTGCAGCGCCTAGCCCCTCTAGTCACTTCGGTCCAGATGCTGAAGTCAAAGAACGACTTCAACTTCTGGACCTCCAGCGCTGGTCGGGGCTGGTCGAGGAGCTTCCGCTTTTCTGTTATATCGGCAAATCCATTACTTTGTTGAGCTTCGTTCTTCAATTCGGTGAGGGAGTACAACAATTTGCTCATCGACTGATTCTTTATTCATAAGTTTCGTAAGCAATCTCATGGCAACTGCACCAATATCATACAATGGCTGAACGACTGATGTCAGCTGAGGACGGACCATTAATGCCAATCTTGTATTGTCAGAGCTGATGACCTCAAAGTCTTTCGGGATATTATACCCTTTATCCTCCGCCCCGTGGACAATTCCCAATGCCATTTCATCAGATCCTGCAAAAATAGCTGTTGGACGCGGATCTGCCTCAAGCAGCTTTTCAAAGGCTTCTATACCTGAATCGTAAGTATAATCTCCTTCAACCACCAATTCATCGCGGAAGGCCACCTCAGCTTCTTCCAAAGCCCGCTTATAGCCTGCAAGCTTTTTTTCCTGATTAATCGGCTCGCGGAGAGGTCCCACCACGATAGCTGCATCTTTATGGCCTTTTTCAATAAATGACTTAGTCACATCAAATGCTGCCTGTTCATAATTAATATTTACAGATGGGATTTTGCCTGTTTCCTCAATAGAGCCAGCCAGTACGATCGGAACCGGTGACTTTTCAAACTCTTCAACATGCTCGGAGGTAATATTGCCGCCCATGAAGACTATTCCATCCACCTGTTTCCCAAGCATAGTATTGAGCAAGTGCAGTTCTTTTTCAATATTTTGGTCGGAGTTGCTGAGAATGATATTGTATTTATACATTGTCGCAATATCCTCTATGCCCCTTGCCAGTTCTGCAAAAAAGGTGCTGGAGATATCGGGAATGATTACACCGACTGTCGTCGTTTTTTTGCTTGCCAATCCTCTTGCAACCGCGTTGGGGCGGTACCCAAGCCGGTCAATTACTTCCATTACTTTTTTTCTTGTTGCAGGCTTAACATTCGGGTTGCCATTTACAACACGAGAAACCGTTGCCATTGAT
Source organism: Bacillus sp. NTK034 (assembly GCF_017303275.1). Classification (GTDB taxonomy): domain Bacteria; phylum Bacillota; class Bacilli; order Bacillales; family Cytobacillaceae; genus Cytobacillus. Next base: position 795,824 of record NZ_JAFKOJ010000002.1, read on the forward strand.
ACATTCGCTTCTCTTGCTACATCGTATATTGTTACATTCATTACTTACACTCCTTCTTTAAATAGCGGTCGCTTCAATTACTTTATATTTTACAGCAACACGACATAACCTACTCATTTTTTATCCTAATTTGTGAGTGGTTACACATGTACAATTATGTATTTAATCATACGACAGTCCAGGAATTGCCGCAATGTCAAGGCTTGTATTTTTGAAAAAAACTTAAATTTCCACTTTAAATGCAAAGTAAAGAGCCTCCTGCTACCAGCAGAAGGCTCTCCATATTTAGATGGCTACACTTTCAGCAATGCTGAAGATTGAAGTTCAGCCATAAATTGATCAAATTGATTCAAGTCCATTTGCTGCGCTGAATCTGATAGGGCAACGGCCGGGTCTGGATGAACTTCTGCCATTACACCATCTGCGCCGATTGCCAGCGCAGCTTTTGCTGCTGGAAGAAGCAAATCTCTGCGGCCTGTTGAATGCGTAACGTCAACCAGTACTGGCAAATGTGTTTCCTGCTTAAGAATAGGCACAGCCGAAATGTCCAATGTATTGCGTGTAGCACGTTCGTATGTGCGGATTCCGCGCTCACATAGAATAATCTGTCCATTCCCCTGGGACATGATATATTCCGCTGCATTGATGAATTCTTCAATTGTAGCTGCAATCCCGCGCTTTAAAAGAACTGGTTTGTTTACAGCCCCCGCTGCTTTTAATAGCTCGAAGTTTTGCATGTTTCTTGCCCCGATTTGAATGACATCAATATAATTTACAGCCGTTTCAATATCATTAGGGCTTACGATTTCAGAAATAACTGCCAGATCGTATTCATCTGCCACTCTTTTTAAGATTTTTAAACCTTCAAGGCCAAGACCCTGGAAATCATACGGTGATGTTCTTGGTTTATATGCGCCTCCGCGAAGGAGCTTAAGTCCTTTTGCTTTTACAGCTTCAGCAACAGTTGCCACCTGCTCATAAGATTCAACTGCGCAAGGGCCAAAAACAAGATGAGGATTGCCATCCCCTACTTTTTCACCCTTTAAGTCTACAATCGTATTTTCAGGCTTCTTTTTGCGTGAAACAAGAAGCGCCTTTCTATGATCATCTTTTTGAAGTTCAAGACCTGCTTTAAAAATTTCCTTGAACATATGCTCAATTGTTGAATTTTCAAAAGGACCGTCATTATGCTCTTTTATCAAGTCCAGCATCTTGCGTTCCCGGACAGGATCATAACGATAAACCCCTTGTGTTTCCTTTACTCTTCCGATTTCCTGAACAAGTTCTGCTCTTTCATTGATCAAAGATAAAAGCTGGAGATTCAGCTCATCCACTCGATCACGAAGTTTATCTAGCTCTTTATTGCTCATTTCCTGTCCCTTCCTTTCGAATCTGAATTTAAGCCGTGTTGGTTTCAGGATGTATGCACATAGCACGCATCAAAATGCGCACAGCATTAAACATTTCCATCTTTCTCTTTTACGGCCTCTGGATATGTGATACATTTTTTATAATTAGGGTTATTATATATGAATTATTCAGACATGTCACGAAAAATTTCTTTATTAATTAAACGCTTTTAAGTGATAAAGCGATTTCAAGGCATTATTTAAACATTCTATGACATATTACAAAGAAGGTGTATTGCTTTGGACGAACAAAAAAAGCTTTTTGCACTGGATATCGGAACCCGTACGGTGGTCGGAATTATTCTCGAAGAGAATGGCGGCCAATATCATGTGAAAGATATCGTGATTAAGGAGCATGCAGAAAGGGCCATGCTCGACGGACAGATCCATGATATTCTGGCTGTTTCAAAAATCATATCAGAAATCAGAAATGAACTGGAAGCAAAACACGGCCCATTAATAAAGGTGTGTGTTGCAGCGGCAGGCAGGGCTTTAAAAACAGAAAGATCCGAAACAGCGATCAGCATTAAAGGAAAACCGATGATGCAAAAGCAGGATATACTTCACCTGGAATTAAGTGCGGTTCAGCAGGCACAGGCAATGTCTGCAGAAAAGCATGAGACTGAAAAAAGCTATTATTACTATTGTGTTGGATATTCCGTTTTATACTATCGTCTTGATGGAGAAGAAATCGGCAGTCTGATTGATCAGCAGGGTGATGAAGCATCCGTTGAAATCATTGCTACTTTCCTGCCCAAGATTGTAGTGGAGTCACTAATCTCAGCTCTTCAAAGGGCAGGCCTGGAAATGGAGGCTTTGACACTTGAGCCAATCGCAGCTATTAATGTGCTGATTCCTCCTTCAATGAGAAGGCTGAATGTTGCTCTTGTTGATATCGGTGCCGGAACATCCGATATTGCCATTACAGATATGGGCACTGTTACAGCTTATGGAATGGTGCCTGTAGCAGGCGATGAGATTACTGAAGCAATCAGTGACCAGTTCCTGCTGGACTTCCCTTTAGCCGAAAAGGCAAAGAGAGATTTGCATTTATCGGATACAATCTCTGTCACGGATATTCTCGGCTTCCAGACAGAAGTCAGCAGGGAAGAGACAATTGAAAAAATTTCTCCTGCACTCGAACGTTTGACAAATTCCATTTGCGATGAAATCCTGCAGCTGAATAATAGACCACCAAAAGCCGTCATGCTGGTAGGCGGCGGGAGCTTAACACCTGGGCTTGCTGAAAGGATTGCGCAAAGATTGGGCCTTCCGGCGAACAGAGTCGCAATTAGGGGAATTGATGCCATAAGCGGGCTGAATTTACCGGAATCCACAGACGGCGGCCCCGAACTTGTCACCCCAGTAGGAATAGCAATCGCAGCTAAAAGGGCTCCGGTCCAATATTGCACAGTTTACGTTAACGATCATCCTGTCAGGCTATTCGAGGTCAAAAATCTGACAGTTGGGGATTGTCTCCTGGCAGCTGGCATTAAAATGAATAAGCTTTACGGGAAGCCCGGGCTCGCCATGATTGTCAATCTAAATGGGCAAAACATTACGATTCCGGGAAGCCATGGAGAAGCTCCAGTCATCAAACGCAACAGCATTACAAGTGCTTTAGATGAAGAAATCAAATCAGGCGATAACATTACTGTTTCAAAAGGACGTGACGGATTGCCTGCTGAAGTACGCATAAAGGATTTGATTGATGAAGTTCCGGAAAAGTCCATTACTATTAACGGAAAGCGGTACACAATCCAGCCTGCTATTACCTGTAATGAAAAAGCTGCCTCGCTTGAGCAGATCATTGCGGATCGGGATAAAGTGGAGTGCAGGGTTCCGGAAACATCTGAAGAAATATTAAGAATTTTAAACCTAAAAGATTTATTAAACGAGCTTACGCCTTTCCGAATAAGCATTAATGAAAAAGAGACATTTCTTCCACGCCATACCGGAAAGCTTTTTAAAAACGGCCTTGAGGCGAATTGTCTCAGCATAGTAGACGATGGTGACAATTTGCAAATTGAAAAAAGAAGCAAACTAACAGTAAAAGAATTAGCAGATATTAAGCAGCTGGCACTTCAGCAGAGGATCCCGGTTATGTTTAACGGAAAAAAATTAGAGCTGTCCAGCGCAATACTTGAATTTAAGAGAGAAGGTACTATCCTCAACGAAGATGATCCCATTCATGCTGGAGATGCAATTGCACTCGTGAAAAAACCAATGTCTCCATTTATTTTTCAGGATGTATTCAGCCATGTTAGTGTAGATATGCCTGCAACATCTTCCGGAAACTTCATTCTCTTAAAAAATGGGGAAAAGACATCTTTTCATGAACCTGTAGAGCCTGGTGATCACCTCAAAATCCTGTGGCCTGCCATAAATAAAAATTCAAATGTAAATTATATATAGCAAAAACCCATCCGATTGGATGGGTTTTATCTGTTTTCCTTCACAGCATTCACCAGGGAATCATATGTAATCTTCCAATGTGATGCATGCCAGGCAACATCTCCATTATTAAACAGAATGGCCTGAGGAGACTCATGTTTGATATGAAAAGCTTCTGCAATATGATTAGACAAAGGACGATCATCCTGAACAACTAAGTAATAAGCATTTACATCCTGATGCTCTTTCACAAAGCTGTCATATTCTTCATAGGCTGCTCCGCTCACCGGGCAAGTGGAACTGTGTTTTAAAACCAGCAGCTGTTCTCCTGATTCTACTGCTTGATCAAATGCTTCATGGCTATCAAATTTTTTCATTTTCTTGCCTCCCCAACTAAGCCAGGCAAAGCCTCGCTCATTAAATTAAATAACGGTGAAGTAATCGTACCACTTCACCGTTGTTTAAACAAATAAAATTAATTATACTTTTGCTCGGTTTCGTCAAAAGCTTTTTTCGTCTCTTCCAGCTTCATTTGGATTTCCGCATCATTTACTGGTGCGTTCCCTTCTGCCTGGAATGTCTCGTCATTGATGGCCTCTCCATTTTCTTCAGCTGCACCACTTGCAGCAGCTTGTCCATTTTGAGCGTCTTTCAAGCTTTTTACTTTATTAACAAGTTCATTGGATTGCTTTGTTACCGTTTGAGTCAGCACATTTGTTTTTTCTTTGGCAGCATTAGCCAGTTCGGTACCTTTTGTCATAGCTGTTTCACGGTACTGTCCTGACTTTTCTTTTAATAAAGCAGCCTTTTCGCTTAAATCGCTCTGAAGCTCCTTGCCTGATTTAGGAGCCAGAAACAGAGCGGCAGCTGCGCCAACCATGCCTCCGATTAAGGCACCGATCATAAAATCTTTCGTATTAATATTTTCATCGGTTTTGGGCTGATTTGAATCAAATTGAGTACGGTCTTGGCTATTCATTCTCTTTTTTCCTCCTTTTAATCTAGTATCTTGCTCTTTCTCTCTGGCGTTCAGGCGGGAGCATTTGTTTCTCGCTGACATTGTACTGATAAGGGTCTTCTTTTCTCATTTTCCACTTATCTTTGATTTCAAGGAGAACATTGCTCCACTGTACCACCTGTGAGATTTTATCTTTATTCTGTTCAAGCTGTGTGTTTACAGAAGATGTGATTTTCTGTATGGATCCATTAAATTTGCGGACAGAGTCACCAACTTCTTTTACCGCAGTTACGACACTGTTCAGGTTCTCTGATTTCTGCTGAATGTCTGTAGCCAGTGTATTGGTTTTATGCAGCAGGACAGTTGTTTCCTTTGTGACGCCGTCTAATTGCCTTTCTAGGCCTGCCAATGTGTGTGATACGTTATCTAATGTCCCTTGTAAGGATTTTAACGTTTTCGCCAGATAAATGACCAAAACAAGAAATGCTATAGCAATGACTGCTACACTTAAGTATAAAATAATTTCCAATTCCTACACCTCCGGTTGTCTGTATACTAACTTTTTACCCAGATGCACTTCCTCTAAACCAGGAGTACATTAATAGATTCCACTTGTGAAGTCCAAATTCCTTCTCTAACAGGTATTTTCATCAGTTAAAGTAAATTTTAGCACAATTGGAAAAGGTTAAACAAAACCTCTCATTTCGGGTACAATAATAGTTGTCGGAAAAATAAATTTACTGGAGGTATTTATCCATGAAAGATCCCCGTATTGCAAAACTGGCAAAAAATTTGATTAACTATTCAATCCGGCTTCAGAAGGGCGAGAAGATCCTTATTGAAAACTTCGGACTGCAAAAGGAATTAGTGACCGCGCTTGTTAAGGAATCCTATGCAGCTGGAGGATACCCGTTTGTTTCTTTAAAAGATCATCAGGTTGATCGTTCCCTGCTTTTAGGGGCACAAGAAGAGCAATTCAATATAATGGCTGAGTTTGAAGCAAATGTTATGAGCAAAATGGATGCATACATAGGACTGCGCTCCGGAGACAACATCAACGAGCAGGCTGATGTGCCGGATGATAAAATGAAAATTCATGGATCAACCATCGGACAAAAAGTACATAGAGAAATCCGCGTGCCAAAAACGAAATGGGTGGTTTTGCGTTATCCAAATGCTTCCATGGCCCAGCTGGCTAAAATGAGCACAGAGGCATTTGAAGATTTCTATTTTGATGTCTGCAATTTGGATTACGGCAAAATGGACAAAGCAATGGACAGCCTTGTGGAATTAATGAACGCAACCGATAAAGTCAGAATAACCGGCCCCGGTACAGATTTGTCCTTCTCGATTAAGGATATTCCGGCAATCAAATGCTCCGGTCAAATGAATATCCCTGATGGAGAGGTCTATACGGCTCCTGTACGGGAGTCTGTCAACGGCGTCATCACCTATAACACTCCTTCTCCATACCATGGTTTTACATTTGAAAATGTAAAACTGACATTCAAAGACGGGAAAATTGTTGAAGCGGAAGCCAATGACAGCGAACGCATCAATAAAATCTTTGATACAGATGAGGGTGCGCGCTATATAGGTGAATTCGCTATCGGAGTTAACCCTTACATTCTTCATCCGATGCAGGATATTCTGTTCGATGAAAAAATTGACGGAAGCTTCCACTTCACACCTGGACAATGCTATGACGAAGCCTATAATGGCAATAAATCCAATATTCATTGGGATATGGTCAACATCCAGCGCCCTGACTATGGAGGCGGTGAAATTTACTTTGATGAGGTATTAATCCGTAAAGACGGGCGATTTGTCATTAGTGAACTTGAAGCATTAAATCCTGAGAATTTAAAGTAATAAGAAAAACGGAAGGGCGCCATCGGCTAGACCAGAGAGTAAATGGCGCCTGGAGCTAGACAGTTATCAACGTTCAAAATTATATATAAAAAGGATGCTTCCTTAGCGGGGCATCCTTTTTTTGAATTATATTTGGTTTTCGTAAGCCTGCTGGAATTTTTGGATATCCCCGGCTCCCATAAACATAATTACGCTATCTTCATGATTCCTTAGTACAGCCGTTTCTTCTTCATTTAGAATTTGTGCATTGGGAATTTTGGCCTTTAAGTCATCAATCGTGAGTTTTCCATGATTTTCACGGGCAGAGCCAAAGATTTCGCATAGATACACTTTGTCAGCCAAATTGAGACTTGATGCAAAATCATCAAGAAAGGCCTGAGTCCTTGTAAATGTATGCGGCTGGAAAACTGCGACCACATCCTTTTCAGGATACTTTTGTCTGGCAGCTTCTACAGTCGCCTTAATTTCTGTCGGATGGTGGGCATAATCATCAATAATTACCTGAGATCCCACTTTCTTCTCTGAAAATCTTCTTTTCACCCCTTCAAAGGAAAGAAGCTGTTCCTGGACAATCTTCGCATCGATCTCTTCATAATGACATAGAGCGATAACAGCTAAAGAGTTCAAAACATTATGATCTCCATACGCTGGAATAGAGAAAGTCTCATAGAAGGTGTTGCGGACAAACACATCAAATGTTGTTCCTTCTGTTGTTTTAACTACATTGCGTGCCTGAAAATCATTATCTTCTCCAAAACCATAGAATACCACGGGCACTTTAGCCTGGATTTTTTGCAGCTGCTCGTCATCGCCGCATGCGAAAATCCCCTTATTCACTTGCCATGACATTTCCTGAAAAGCAGAAAAAACATCGTCAACGTTGGCAAAGTAATCAGGGTGGTCAAAATCAATATTTGTCATTATTGCATAATCAGGGTAGTAAGAAAGGAAATGCCTTCTGTATTCACAAGCTTCAAAAACAAAATATTCCGCTTCCTTGTCCCCTTTGCCCGTACCGTCTCCAATAAGGAATGAAGTTGGTTTTGCGCCTCTCATTACGTGCGCAAGCAAGCCTGTAGTGGAAGTTTTCCCATGAGCTCCCGTCACTGCAATGCTCGTGAAATTCTTCATGAAATCACCTAAAAAGCGATGATAACGCACAACAGGCAAGCCAAGCTTCATTGCTTCCTCAATCTCTTCATGAGTGTCCGGATATGCATTCCCGGCTATTACCGTCATGCCCGGCTGTATGTTTTCCTTTTGAAAGGGAAGGATCTTTATTCCGGATTTTTCAAGTGCCACCTGAGTAAAAAAGTGTTTCTCAAAATCGGAGCCTTGAACCTGATAATTCATATCATGCAGAACTTGTGCCAATGCACTCATTCCAGACCCCTTAATACCTACGAAATGGTAAATAGTCATATAAAGAACCTCCAACCATCGTATATCTGTAAAACAGTATATGACATATATCTAGTTTTGCGCATATCTCCTTAGAAGACATGCTCCCATGACTGTGCTGTTAAGCTTTTCCGCTGTCACTTTTATTTACTTACACGTTAATGTATTGAATCATTATATCATTAATCGAATCTAAAAACTATGTAACGTATTGCCAGCTATTTATTCCCCAGAAATAAAAAATAAAACATTAGATTTCAGGAAGGCTCTCCACGTAAGGTCAGGAACTTCTAATTTTGACTTCGAAAAGGCCTCCGTTAAACGGTTAACTGCTTCATAACTTTGAATAGAGATAAATGGTCCAATAGGAAGATCATACATCTGGATTGGTATTCTTCTGATCAAATACCACCCTTTTGACAGTTCCGGCCGGAACACCCCGTTCTGACTTAAAAGAAAAGGAGTGTTATCTTCTGCACGGGAGGCGGAAATTACCTTTTGACATACTTCTATAATCCTGATGGGTTCCATGACTGATGTCAAAAAGAGAGCCCCCTGAATGAGATCTGATTCTGAAAGCTCCCGGGAATTGTTTTTTAAGAACTGACTAAACATAGTTGAGCCTTGAATGGTTTTATAATCAAAGAGAAACCAATCCTGGAAAACCGCCTGCTGAATAGGCAAAAAAGCCGCTTCAGGATCAAGACCGAGCGTTTTCCGAAATAAATGCTTTGCGCGGACTTTCTCTCTGATATTAGCCGTCCGTTCCGTATAATCCCTGCTTAATGTGTATAAACGCAGAGCATTTTTCTCTCCCTGGAGTTGTTTAGCTTTACGAAAAGAATGTAAATCCATAATTGAGCCGTCCATATCCATTTTGGATGCTCCTTACTTTCTTGTAAATAGCGTTCTGTTATTCCACCTTTTCAAGGCGGGGGTTGGGACGATAACGGCGTCCTGCCTTAGCTGCATGCTTGCCGTCAATCATTACATTATCTCCAGTGAACCCTGTGGTGATCTTCAGCAGACTGCTTCCAATTCCATAGGTATCAACCGGAACACCCTGTTCTTCAAATTCGCGGATTCGGGATTCAGTAAAACCGCCGCTCACCACAATCTTCACATGTCCGAACCCTTCATCATCCAGCGCTTTCCTCAGTGCAAAAATCAGTTCTGCATTGACCCCGCGCGGGTCAAACGTTCCCAGCAAATGCTGATTTCTTAAGAAATATTGATCAATCATTGTTCTTGATGTGTCAACCCGGACACCTTTAAGCTCTTCGCCAAAGGTTCTTGCCACTTTCAGTGAATCGGTGATGGCATCATTATTGTAGTCTACCAGAGCAACTAATTCATCTTCAGGAAACGTCTCCTGATAAGCCTTCGTAGCCGCAACAATATCTCCCTCGAACATTTGGATCAATGCATGCGGCATTGTTCCCATGCCCTTTTTACCCCACCATTCATTCATGGCATGCGTTGCCTGGGCTGTTGCACCCCCAATAAAGGCTGCATAGCCATCTCCTGCCTGGGTGATATAATGATCATCCCGGTCCCCCATAAAGATGACCTGCTTTTGAACACCTGAAACACCTGCTGCTTTTACCACATTATATACATTCGTGGCAACTGAAGTTCTTCTGGCCAAAATGCCGTCAATTATTCCTTCGAGATATCCGAAATCCTGATATCTTCCTCTAATGGTCAAAACTGTTTCAAAGGGTGAAATCTTATCACCGTCTTTTAATGAATGGATTTCCAGATCATCCGGGCGGTCCGCAAATGTTTTTAATAGTGCAATGACCTCATCCGTACCGCATAGAACGGCATGATTCTTTTGGAAAAACTGCATGGTTACGATTTTATCTTCATGATATTTCTTAACAATCTCTCTTGTCTTAAGGAAGTATACCGCTGAAAACCAGCCATCTCTTACACGTTCATCGAATTTAAAAGTCTGGTTTGTCAGACGTTTAATTTCTCCTTTTACCTTCATTTCAATTTCCTTCATCCCTAAAGCTCCTTAGAAACACGAAAAGCGCAAGCGCCTTGCCCACCCCCGACCCTCGAGGGGGTAGGCGCTGGAGCTAGACAATTCTCGAAGTTCAAAAATATAGATACATTTATCCACAAAGAAAGCAGGTGTGCCTGCTGACTTGAGTTTGCAAGGAGCAGGCATCTATGCCGGCAGCCTGCCAGCTTAAGAATGCTTTCTTCGTTTATCGCAGTCTAACGAACAGTAAGCCCCCATTTCAAGACTCAGAGGAATCAATGGAGGATGAGGGGGCAAACTGCCCGTAAAGGCCCGATTGGTTCAACTAACAATCAGTGGGGATAAAGCCCCCCACTGATTGAAGTTTCACTTTATCGTAGTTGTTATTCATATTATTTTAAACATGCAAGTAAAGAATACCATGTATTAATTTAATGTACTAGTCTCATGTATGGATTCAAGATCAGCTTCTGTAATAAGGACATCCCTTGGTTTGCTGCCTCTATTTTCAGAAATAAACCCTTGTTTTTCCATCATATCAATCAGCCTGGCTGCCCTATTATAGCCTATTTTGAACCTTCTTTGCAGACTTGAAGTGGAAGCCGCTCCCTGATCAACAACAAATTCGCATGCTTCAAAAAACAGTTCATCCTCTTCTTCTATGGCATGGGCTTTTTTCAGAAGTTCTTCCTGTTCAAATAAGTAATCGGGATCGCTTTCCCTGCGTACATGGGCTACCACATCATCAATTTCTTTATCTGATACAAATGTCCCCTGCAGCCTCACTGGCTTGGAGGATCCATTTTCAAGGAAAAGCATATCCCCCCGGCCAAGCAGTTTTTCGGCGCCGCTTATATCAATGATTGTTCTTGAATCGATTTGAGATGATACGGAGAATGCAATTCTTGTAGGCACATTCGCCTTAATTAAGCCCGTAATAACATCCACGGAAGGACGCTGGGTTGCAATAATCAGATGAATGCCGCACGCACGGGCTTTTTGTGCAATCCGGCAAATGGCTTCTTCTACATCGGCCGGCGACATCATCATTAAGTCTGCCAGCTCATCAATTACAATGACCATAAATGGCAGCTTCTCTGAATATTGCTGTTGCTCTTCTGCCAGCTCATTAAAACGGTTTATATCCCTCACACCGGCATGGGCAAACAATTCATATCTGCGTTCCATCTCCTCGACAGCCCACTTCAAAGCAGCAGTTGCTGCTTTTACATCGGTAATAACCGGACTGACCAAATGCGGAATTCGATTATATGGGGCAAGTTCGACCATTTTTGGATCGATCAGAAGAAGCTTCAATTCATCGGGACTAGCCTTATACAGCAAGCTTACCAGGATCGTGTTAATACAAACACTCTTCCCTGATCCCGTTGCACCGGCAATCAAACCATGCGGCATTTTCCGTAAATCCGTCACAATCGGCTTCCCTGATATATCAAGCCCCAGCACTGCCGTTAATGGGGATTGGCCAGTCCGGAACTCCGGGGTGCTGATAATTTCACTAATAAATACCGGACGGCTGCTCTGGTTCGGAACCTCAATGCCTATTGTATGCTTTCCTGGTATTGGCGCTTCAATCCGAATATCCCTTGCTGCCAGACTCAGCTTTATATCATCTGAGAGGTTCGTAATTTTATTCACCTTGACGCCTGGTTCAGGCTGTACTTCAAACCTTGTTACAGAAGGTCCTTGCGTAACATTAACCACCCTCGCCCTGACATTGAAATTTTGCAGTGTGGAGTTTAACATCTGTTCCTGTTCGTAAAGCCAATCGGAAGCTTCCTCCATGATTACTGGCGGTGTCAGCAATGTCTGGGAAGGAAATTGGTAATAAAAAATTTCTTCATCCGCCAGATAATTCTGTTTATCCTCAGTTCGTACCGATTCCAGGGCAGGCGGTGACTGTTCTTCGATAGGCGAATGGTTCTCCGCTGGATGATCCTCGATCTTTTCTGCTGCAGCAGCAGACTGCTGGATATTTTCTGACGGAAACATAGCGATATTATTTTTTTTTTCATCAGACGGTCTTGCCATCTTATCCTGCTGATTCAGTTTTTTTCTGTCATTGTTCAGCATGATGACATTGAATGGAATTGACCCTCTTGATGAAGGCTCCTTCACTTCCTGAACATCTTCTTCCTGCTGCGGGTTTGACGCAGCATGCTTTGCTTTTGTTTCTAAGTATTCATTTGCATCTGCAGTCTGATTTCGCTCAGCATCCTCAGCCCTGTTTCTTTCAGAAATCAGTTCAGCCTGAGAAGAGAACGAGCCTGTTAATTTACCGCTATCTTCAGGATCGGAATTTAATTCAGCTTTATCAATCGTCTCCGGTCCTTCTGCATGTGAGTTTTCCTCTTCTAAGTTTATATGAATAAACTCTTCCGGATCACTTTTAGCATCAATCCCTAAATCATGAAGGAATTCATTTTTCTCTGCACCCTCTTCAGCTTCCGGCTCAAGAACGGCATGAGTGCTCAATTCGCTCTGTACTGAAAGTTCACCTGTGTATTCTCCTTTTTTTTCTTCATGCAGAGCCTCTTCAATCAAGTTTGCGAGTGATCTGCTGATTTCAGATTCTTTTTTATGACCGATGCGATCCTCACTATTTTGAAATTCATCGTCGGGCTTGGAAGATCCAGTCTGCCTGGCAGTTTCCTTATGATCTTGCCACGCAGGATGTGCTTCTTCTTCATGCACCTCTGTTTCTTGGTTATCTTCCGGAACTTCAAACATTAATTCAGACGCTTCACCTATTTTGTATTTTTTTGCTGCAGGCTCCTCTGTTTCCAATGCAGAAGCCTGTGCCTGGAAAGCTTCCAATTTATCGGAAATAACAGCTTTTCTTTCTTTATCTGAAACAGCTTCGGTTACTTTCTGCCGATTAGGAGGAACCTGCTGAATTTTGCGCATAACCTCATCGTATGTAAGTTCCCTGTGGTTATATTCCTGTTCCCCGTTATCAGATTTACCTTTCTGATCATTTGGCCGCGGTCTCTTAAATCCATATATCGGCGATGGAATTTCTGTTGGCTGGAAAGGCCTTTTCTTGTTGGCAGCCTCTCTTTCGTTACGGGTCAGAATTTTTTCTTCAGTGACAGGTAATGGCGCAGACTTTCTTTGCCGCTCCCTATCTGCGGAACGAGGCACCCTTTTTTCATGGATTGGAGTTTCAGCCTGCTTTCTCTGCCATTCCGTTTCTCCTGTCCTTGTATGTCTTTTTTCAGTTTTATTAACAGTCTTCCCACGATTATGATTCTGTCTATTATGATCCTGTCTATGCTGTCCCTTATTCTCCCGTTCTGCTTCATGGTCAGGTATGACCGGAAAACGGAATTGGCCTTTGGGATATTGATAGACTACTTTAGCATCTATGTCTCTTGAGCTTTCTTTCGTATTTTTAGAAGTCGGCTGTTTCTCATAGTTAGGCTCATCTGCATGTTCTTCAAATTCCTCATAATCTTCTTCATCATTTTTAAACATATGAAATAGCTTTTTAATCCAGCTCATTTATATCAACTCTTTCTATTAAAAACTTTGTTAGACTATCTATTTATTTTAGCAGTTATTCACAGATTTTGAATAAGAAATCCGAGAATGAGTCCTTATAAAGGCAGAATGGGTAATTTTACAAACAAACTAAAGGCTGCAGACATACTTTTGACTCAGGCGGGTGATTAAAGATTCATATCTGGAAGTACCTGTCTTTTTACCCGATACTGCATGACTTTCACTTAAATTTACTGCTTTATATACCATTCGGCAATGATTCATCTCTCCTGGGGGTTTATTGTCTTGTTTTCAAAAGGAATCAGCTCGTTAAACAAAAAAGGACCACATTGCTGTGACCCTAAAAAACTACTTCTTCTTATTCTTACCCAAAATAAATATTGGTTCAAACTCTCCATTCTCATATAGAAATGAAAGGGACGTAATGGGAACTCTGCCGCTCGCAAAGAAACTCATAGTCATCTGGGCAAGAACGTCATAGCCTGTTTCATTTCTTATATCAGCAATGATCAATACGTCTTGATGCGGTACGGCAACGGCCATGGATCCTTCTACTTTCCTGCCCATTTCTTTAATAAAGGAATCATTCAGGATTCTGCTGGCATCATACCCATCATTTTTGTTTAAGAAATAGAAATTATTTCCTGCAACAGTATCCGACTTCATATCTGTTGACAGGGATCTTACATTGAAAAGAGCCGTTTCTCTAATCCTTTCCGGATCCCATCCCTCTTTTTCCATTAGCTTTGCATCAATGAGGCGATACGTATTTCCGAGATCGAGCGCATAGTAAATTCGTGTTTCAGCAGTATGTTCATCTGTCAAAAAAGGAATTCCTTCCTGCGACTCACCTGGAAAAGAAGTTGATCGGATGACTGGAAAAATATTTTTTTCATGGCCCGACAAATGGGCATCTTCCACCATTGCTTCCAGGCCTTCCTCTACATAATAAACGACTTCGCCAATCGCTTTTTCCTTTTGCTCCTGCCATTTAGCAATAATACCTGGAAGAGAGATGGTAATTCCTTTTCCAGTGTCCTTATTTTCAATCCTGAGCTGATCTTTTTCCCTGTCAAAAGAGAAAGTCCGGTTCTCTTTTGCTAAGCGCTGCTCCAATTCATTTTTCATCTTTTTGCTATCCATTTTCATATATAAGCCCCTCCTTATGGGGATTGATTTCCGACTATCATTTTACACTAATAAACCCTCCTGCTCAAAAGAGATGCAGGAGGGTCTAAAAGCGGAAGCGCCTTGCCCACCCCCGACACCTCGAGGGGGTAGGCTGCTTGCGCTAGACAGTTATCAAAGTAAAAAATTGAACACTACATGTAATAGGATTAGTTTTCCAGAGTTTGAATAAAATTCTCAATTTCTTCCTGGGTTTTACGGTCTTTGCTGACAAAGCGGCCGAGTTCCTGGCCATCCCTGTATCCAATGAAGCTTGGGATCCCAAAGACATCAAGCTCAATGCAAAGATCAATGAATTGATCGCGATCTACATAAATAAAAGTGTACTCATTATATTTTGCTTCAATTTCAGGCAATATCGGTTCAATAACCCGGCAATCTGGACACCAGTCAGCTGAAAACATGAAAATATGTTTCCCATTGCTGCGCATCTCCTTAAATTGTTCTTCTGATTCCAGTTTTTTCATTTTCTTTCGCCCCCT
This sequence comes from Bacillus sp. NTK034, assembly GCF_017303275.1. Classification (GTDB taxonomy): domain Bacteria; phylum Bacillota; class Bacilli; order Bacillales; family Cytobacillaceae; genus Cytobacillus. The sequence continues at coordinate 811,046 of NZ_JAFKOJ010000002.1, forward strand.
GTGCTAATATGCATGTCTCCATGTTGGATCAAGCCTTTTCTCCTCATATATTCAGATAATATCAGGCTGATAACTGCCGGTCCAATAAAATGCAATATAATGACCTTCATCCAAACATCTGAACCAAAGCCCATCGTTGTAAAAGTCATTATCTGGCCAACCAGCCCGCTTGTACCCATTCCCGCTCCAGCAGCATTGTTTTCCATTATCCAGATAGTTGTTCCAAATGGTGCGAGAACAGCACCGGCAACAGTTGGAGGAATGAGTATGCGCGGATTTTTAATAATGTTGGCTACCTGCAGCATGGATGTTCCAATTCCAATCGCTACTAATCCGCCCATCTTGTTTTCCCTGAAGCTGCTCACTGCGAAGCCGACCATTTGCGCTGCACAGCCAATCGTAGCAGCTCCTGCTGCAACACCGTGCAGATCAAGCATAAGCGCAATAGCGGCTGAAGAAATGGGAGCCGTTAAGGCAAGGCCCATTAATACCGCCACAATGATGCCCATGATGATTGGCCTTTGCTCTGTCCCCCACATGATCAAGCTGCCAAAGCTCTTCATTCCATAATCGATCCCTGGGCCAATTAATGTTGAAACGATATAACCAGCCACAATTGTAACAAGCGGTGTTACAATGATATCAACCTTTGTTTCCTTACTGACCAGTTTTCCAAGTTCTGTGGAAATAAGAGCTGCAGCGAAACTCCCTGCCGGACCACCAAGAGCCGCACCGGCAGCACCGCTGGCAATGGCGGAAAAGATAACAAGCGGCGGCGCATTAAGTCCGTATGCAACTGCAACACCAATTGCAGGGCCCATCAGCCCCATAGCCAGAGTGCCCATATCCTGCAGGTATTTGATTTCAGTTTGTTCGCCGATTGTCTTAATAATCAGCCCAATGATCAGCGAAGCGAATAATCCAAGCGCCATACTGCTCAGGGCATCTATAAAATAGACTTTAGGTGAAAGGGTTACCCCTTTTCTATTCAGAAAGGCTCTCATTATTTTCCCCCTATGTAAAAGTTCTGCAACTATAAGATAACACATGTAAAGACACTTGTAATATAAAATCTTTTGTATTCTTATTGTTCTTTTAATAGAGGTTTTCTATCATATTTATTAAAAATTAATTCCTTAAAAAACAAAACAAAAACGAAGGACATCACCCTTCGCTTTAGTTCTTCACCTGGACAGAATTAGCTATCTCCATCATCGCAGCAGCCTCAGAGGATAAATTTCCGGTTGCAGCCTGCGTAGATAATTTTACACCGCCAATCCCGACGACTAATTCATGTTCGTCTTTTTTTCCGCTGTCGATTAACAGGAAGCCATGATGTCCATCTTTTGCAAACGTCTCTTTAACTTCAAATTCATCTTTCTGCTTTAGGGTAGCATCATAAACAATCTTGCTGTCCGGACCTTCATGCTGGTTGTAAAACAGGATATACCGTTTGGAGCCATTTTTTAAAATGATGTTATTTGGACTTTCCTTTTCTACTTCGTAGCCAAAAGGCAAATAATATTCTATATCTTCAAACTCATGGTTTGTCTTTTCAGGTGATTGGTTAAATGTTTCCTCTGCAGCATTCTTTGCGGCGGTTTGCTCTTCTTCCAACGATGCTGAACAGGCACTGAGCAGTATTAATGAAATAAATAAGAGCAAGGCTGCGGTAAATCTTTTATGCACTTTAAAGTCCCCTCCTTGCATGGAATCTCATATCCTTCCCTATCATACATTTCTTCTTAATAGTCTGACAACCCTTCAGGTCAGGATTGAGAGCCTTTTCACTGCGTTACTTCTTAGAAGAAATGTTAAAATATAAGAATATTGCATAAAGGAGGAAAAAGAATGGAAATAACCGTCTACTTAGCAGGTGAGATACATTCCAATTGGCGCAATGAATTAAAGGAGAAAGCTAAATCACTTCAGCTTCCTGTTCATTTTACAGGGCCAATGGAAAACCATGACCGTTCTGATATGATCGGAGAGGAAATTCTCGGGAAGCAGCCGGATGCAATCTTCCGTGATGAAGCCGCTTCAAGCATCAATAACTTAAGAACCCAGCTTCTTATGCAAAAAGCAGATCTGGTGATTGCTTTGTTTGGTGAAAAGTATAAGCAATGGAATACTGCCATGGACGCAAGTGCAGCTGCTGCACTTGGAAAACCGCTGATCCTCATCCGCCCTAATGAGCTGCATCACCCTTTAAAGGAGCTTTCAAGTAAAGCAAATGTGACAGTTGAAACGGTCAACCAGGCCTTGAAAGTTTTGTCATACATCTTCGAAACCGAATAGAAAAAGAGGGCTAGCACCAAGCTAGCCCCTTTTTCTATTTTCATATTGCCCTACAAGAAGCTTCATGACATGTGAGAACATGTCAGCACGATTAATCTGCCCATTTGTAAAAATACCAACAGCTCCTTCATGTTTTCGGACATTTTCTTTTTTGGCGTAATCATCCATTACAGGCCCAAGTTCTTCGCCAGCCAAAAGCCGGGCTGCAACCCCATCTGGAAGAGGAATCCTGGCTCCGCCAGCAATAATAGGAGGATGCCCTTTTTCCGCCAGAGCCCCCCAATTACAGAGAAATAGCCCGTAATCTGTTTTCTGCACACCGCCCTCGAGGCCAATGCCAATTTGTCCGCCGGATGCTTGGAGTGCTCCATATGCTCTGTTAATGGCCCCTTTTATGGTTTCGTCGTCCGAGAATGGCTGGTCGTTCACTCCTGAGGGCACATCTTCAGAAATAATTGCAGCTTCATAATGGCTAAAAGCAGTTTGTACTGCCAAAATCTTTGCGGGATTTTTTGAACCAATGATGACTTTCATGAGAACTCCTTTCATATTACAGGAAAAAGAGACAGCATCTGCTGTCTCATCTGCTTAACTGTTTTGACGGATGGTATCTACTGTTGAACGGTCACAAGCCTTTACTAGTTTTACAAGCAATTCTTTTGCCGCTGCATAATCATCGACATGCACAATAGATGCATGTGTGTGGATATAGCGGGAGCAAATGCCGATTACGGCACTTGGAACACCTTCGTTGGATACATGAACTTTTCCGGCGTCTGTTCCGCCCTGTGAGATGAAATACTGATATGGGATGTTGTTCGTTTCGGCTGTATCCAGTACAAATTCCCTCATGCCCCGGTGCGTTACCATTGAACGGTCAAGTATCCGCAGCAGAGCTCCTTTGCCTAAGTGTCCGAACTCGTTTTTATCCCCGGTCATATCGTTGGCAGGGCTTGCATCCAATGCAAAGAAAATATCAGGATTGATCATATTCGCAGCTGTCTGTGCACCTCTTAAGCCAACCTCTTCCTGAACAGTTGCTCCGGAATAAAGAATATTTGGAAGTGCTTCATTCTGGACTTCCTCTAAAAGTTCCACCGCCAAACCACAGCCATAACGGTTATCCCATGCTTTCGCCAGGATTTTCTTTTCATTTGCCATTGGTGTGAATGGACAAATCGGCAGAATTTGCTGTCCTGGCTTAATGCCTATTCTTTTTGCATCTTCGCGGTCATCTGCACCAATATCAATCAGCATATTCTTCATTTCCATCGGCTTGCTGCGCTTTGCTTCGTCTAAAAGATGCGGAGGAATTGAACCGATAACTCCTGTTACAGATCCATTATCCGTAATAATTTGGACTCTTTGTGCCAGCAGAACCTGGCTCCACCAGCCTCCCAGTGTCTGAAAACGGATCATGCCATTATCAGTTATAGAAGTGACCATGAATCCAACTTCATCCATATGGCCTGCCACCATTACAGTCGGGCCGCTCTGATCGCCTCTTTTTACGCCGAAGATGCCTCCAAGCTTATCCTGAACGACTTCTTCTGTATACAGGCCGATTTGTTCACGCATGAATTTTCGTACTAAATGCTCGTTGCCAGGTGCCCCTGGCAACTCTGTCAATGTTTTAAAAAGCTGCAATGTTTTTTCGTTCATTATTCTTCTCCTTTATCACTTTCCAATTTGGCTATGCAGATATGTATAATTTCATTTTACAGAACTTTCATACGTCTTTCCACCATTTCAGGCGTGAAACTTCGATTGCCGAAATTTAGGCTGTGCATTATTTATTTTAGTTTAAGCCTATTTTTGATAAGATAGAATTGGAAAACAGAAAAAAATGTAAAAATGAACAGCCTTTTTTATCATCAGCCTGGGGAGGTGCAATTATGAATTGGAAGTCATTTATGTTAGGTGTTGGGGTTGGTTTGGCAAGCGGATACGCAGCAAGGGAATTGCTCTCGCAAAAAACTGCTGTTTCCCCGGAGAAAGCTTTGGCGAATGCAAAGGATGCATTTAAACAGGAAGGACCGATAAGCGGATCATGGATTCATATGAAAGCTGAACCTTATGAAAAAGGACATTTAAAATATCAAGTTTATAAGGGCGGCATATCGAGGTTTTCAGGTGAAGAAGCCGAGCAATATGAATTCATTGCCGACGCAGAAACTGGAACCATTTTGGACGTTTTTCCACTTTATTAATCATCAGCAGCCGAGTCTGTATTAAAAAATCCCCGGACGGGGATTTTTTAACTTTGTTTCTTTTCCACCTTCTCAAGCATGTTTCCTGATTCATCCCACTTGACTGCCCGGTAAAAAGCATCATGGTAAAAAGTGAACCATGCATTTTTTTTCAGCCCGTATCCAATCCATTTTTCCTTGGCGCTTATGGAATCCATCGGGTAGTCATCGTAAGCGAGAACCCATAGTACATTTGCATGGGCATGAGTCGGCATGATATCAGCCATATGAATGACGGTCTCATCCTCATCTTCTATAACAAGTATTGAATGTCCATCACTATGGCCGCCTGTATGCACCAATTTAATAGGTCCGAGCGCCCACTCTCCTTCAAAGACTTCCACTTGATCCTGAATAGACTCCCAGTTTTCTTTCCAATATGTATTCCTTGAGCGGATATTAGGATTTTTCATTTCTTCCCATTCCACTTGTGATGCAACGATTCTGGCATTTGGAAATACAGAAGAAAATTTTCCTTCTTCCGGTTTGGTCAGTCCGCAGGCATGATCGAAATGAAGATGCGTCATAAGGATATAATCAATGTCCTCGGATGACAAACCGTGCTTGGCTAAATCCTGTTCTACAAAAGACTCTTCAAGCGCTCCGAAATTCCTCTTCTGTTTATCATTCAGCTTCCCGTTTCCAAGACCCGATTCGACTAGAATATTTTTACCGTCAAATTGAATAAGGATGGGATCTGTTCTAAGTTCGATCTGATTATTTTCATTGCAGGGATATCTTTTAGACCACAAAGGCTTAGGGACTACTCCAAACATGGCCCCTCCATCAAGGTGTGTGACACCTCCGCGAAGCCAGTACAGATTTACGTTCTTTAACTCCAATGCTTCCATCATTATCTCCTCCATTTAAGTTTTCTGAGCAAGCGCTCGCTTTCCCTATATCTCATATTAACATTTAAGCGCTTACTTATAGAAATATTTAGATTATTTAACACACATGCTAACAGCCAATATTGCAATATCAATAAAAAAGCCTATCCATCTGGATAGACTTGCTTATCTGTATTGGGCTTCACATCGGAATATACGGCTCCCCCTTGAAGAAAACTTCTCTTCATATTCGGTCATTACGTTTCCTTCATAATCGCTATTGTGAAGGTCCAGGCTGACAAATGTCAGAAGCATGCCGTACTCGGAGAAACTCATAAGAGATGATTCAAACAATCCCTGGTTATCAGTCTTAAAGTGAATTTCTCCCTTATCTCCAAGGATATCTTCATAAATCTCCAGGAAGCTTCGATAAGTCAGCCTGCGTTTTGCATGGCGTTTCTTTGGCCATGGATCTGAGAAATTGAGGTAGACACGATTGACTTCGTCTTTTTCAAAGTAATCCCGAAGATCATTGGCATTCACATTCAGAAGCTTTACATTTGGAAGTTCATCCTCGATGATACGATCGAGAGCAGTGACAATGACGCTTTCAGCCAGTTCAATCCCAATATAGTTGATATTCGGGTTTGCTTTTGCCATACCAGTTATGAAGCGGCCTTTTCCTGTCCCAATTTCTATATGAAGGGGCTGATTTTTATCGAATGCTTCATTCCACTTTCCTTTATATTTTTCAGGTTCTGAAATTACATATTGCGGATATTCGGCTAATTTATCTTTCGCCCAAGGTTTATTTCGCTGTCGCATTATGCCACTCCTAAAAATTAATATCGTTCAAACAATATCATGCCTATCAAAGTGATGCAACTTTAATTTAAGGGGAATTACTGAATTGGTTCATCCCTTGTTTGTAGTTTAACCCAATGGCATCCAAACACCTAAATTACAATCGCCAATGAATAAATAAAAAAGGAATCCACAACCTAAAAGTGAATTCCTTTTGTTTTTATTTTCAGATTCAATAGAAAGGATGTTATTCATGCCGCTTGGACACCAGGATCAATTAAATTTATTAAAAGATATTTTAAGCAATCATCAGACAGATTGCTGTGGCTCTATTTCAGAATGTGAACAATTGGAACGATTGGTTAAATCATTAATGATCAACGGAAACATTAATCAAAACGTTAAAACAGTATTAGAAGAAATTTATGAATACAGTCAGCACGGGATCAATTCTTCCCAATTGGATACTCACATTGAATCGCATCAGAATGAATTATCACAATGGGTACAGGATATTGATCAATTTTCGTAAATCCTAAAGCAGTTCATCCAGGTAGGAAAGCCACTTATTCATTTCCTGGTATCTAAATTTATTTTTATGCCATTGAATAGATGTCAAAGTCTGTGCAATCACATACCATTTCATGCGGAGCAGCAAATCATCTGACAATTGAATGCCATATCTCTCAAGCCAATTTGGCCATTCTTCTTTAGGAATATACCAATACAATAGCATACCCAGATCAATGGCCGGATCTGCTATCATGGCTCCATCCCAATCAATCAAGTACAGCTGGTTGTTTTCCGAAAGCAGCCAGTTGTTATGATTCACATCGCAATGGCACACCGTATTTTCCTCAAAGCGGATATGTGAAACCTCTTTTTTCAGGAAATCGACAGACTGAATAACGGCAGCCTGCTCCTTCAGGTCACAATCCAGTTCTTCCCCAATCAAACGCAAAAGGGTTTCGGGCTGCAGCGGAGACTTTCCCATTCTTGTCAGCATACCAAGCAGCGGCTTTGAAGAATGAATTTTCCTCAAAAGCTTTGCTACGCTTTCCTGGTTCATGTCAGAAGCTTTGAGCTCTCTTCCATTAAGCCATTGCTGGGCAGTTATTACGTCCCCATTTTCCATTCTTTTTGTCCAGATAAGTTTCGGGACGATTCCTTCCGCAGACAGAACCGCCAGGAAAGGTGAAGAGTTTCTTTTAAGAAAAAGCCTCTGCTCTTCGTGCTTTGCGTAGAAGGCTTCCCCTGTCGCCCCTCCGGCGGGAACAATCTCCCAGTCATGTCCAAATAAATGTTCCAAAATTGTTCACCTGCAATTTAGTAAGCCATTGGTTGTAAAATAGCTTGAGTTGAAAAATAAGCCCTGTTTTTTGCAGCAAGACTTATTTTGCCATGGCCGATAAAAAGGCCTTTGCTTAGTATTGATGAGTTCTATTTGAATATAATGCATTTTCGTAAATATAAGCTGTTTATCAGGTTAATCAAGTAAAGCACCTATAAAGCACAAAGTAACCGGGCAAATGCCTAATCAGCAATGTATTGGGAGCTTAAAATAAAAAAAAGAGCTATTGATGTAAGTTTCTCACAATAGCCATCTTTATAAATTTTATTCTTACTGGCTTTTTTCGTCAAGTGCATCTATTTAGGTTTACGGAATATCATCAGAAAAATTGAAGATTTTTCTGGTCGATTCATCATTATTTTCAATTTAAGGATAATGTTTGCAGAAAATAATGCTAAACAGCCCGATTGCATCTCAGTTTTCTTCTATTTTCTGCAAACCAATACATATGAACACAATGGCGGCATTTCAAATCTGGTGTTAATCTTGCGAATAGTGGATATACCGGCTTCACGTTCATCCGCAATAAGGTCCCAAGCCCCTTCGGGGAGAAAAATTTCTTCTTTCGTCATTAGAGGATTGATAAAAACGGCGGCATCGCTGCACTCGGCATTTTGTTCACTGCTTGTTAACACATAACCTATTAGCGGTTTTTTTATATCCAGAAACCTCATGGAATTCCGTATCATTTCTGCATTGGCAAGCCTGAAAAGAGGAATTGACCTTCTAATGCTGATCATCCCTTTAATATACTTAACATTATTTAAGTAAATGGATTTCCTCTCCCAATCCAGATTATTGATGGAGTCTGGGGCACGATAGCTATTTCCATTTCCTGCTTTGGTCCGAAAGAATTCCTGTCCGCTATGCAGAAATGGAATTCCCTGTGAAAGAAGTACGATTGCAGTTGCCAAGCGGTGCTTTTGCTGGTTCACATGATGATCCGCATTTTCAGAACAAACTTGTATTTTATCCCACAGAGTATGATTATCATGGGATTCTACATAATTTACAGATTGAGATGGGGAAAGGAAAATGCCTTTTTCCTTTTTTTCAAGGCCTATACTTCCACCCAATACCTGCTTTGCCGCATCATAGTAATGGTCATTCCCCAATGCATATCCTTTATCATATAAATTAAACGTACTGCCTTTGATGGAATCTCTGAACCAGTCATTGAATTGGCCAATTCCCGGCATCTTTTCCTGATTGCGGATGCTTGCTTTTTGGTCATCCGGTATAGGGGTATTCAAATCCCATCCCTCGCCAATAATAATGACGGATGGGTCAATCGACTCCGCATTCTGGCGAACCTCATTCATCGTTTCAATATCGAGGATACCCATCAAATCAAACCTGAGCCCATCAATTTGATATTCCTTCATCCAGTATGTTACAGAATCAACAATAAATTTCCGTGCCATCATGCGTTCAGAGGCAAAGTCATTTCCAACCCCGGTACCATTTGACGGCATTCCATATTCATCATGCCGGAAGAAATAACCCGGTACGATTTTTTCAAAAGAAGAATGCTCGCGAATATAAACATGATTATAGACTACGTCCATAATGACTCTAAGTCCCTGAGAATGAACTGCATGAATTAAGGCTTTCAATTCTCTGATCCGCGAATATGGATCTAGAGGATCAGTAGAATAACTTCCTTCCGGAACATTAAAATGGAGCGGATTATAACCCCAGTTGTATTCTTCTTTTGGACTTTTTTCATTCACACCTTCAAAGTCATGGACAGGCAGAAACTCAATGTGAGTAATACCGAGCTCCTTGACATATGACAGGCATGTCAGCTCCCCATCTCTGCCAACTGTGTTTGTCTCTCCCGCTCCTAAATAGAGGCCTTTATTTGCTGCCCCGCTCTCGGGATGAATGGTAAAATCCCTAATATGTGTTTCATATATGATGGCATCTGTCGGCTGCAGAAGCGGCGGAAGCTCCGGCTTCTTTATTTTAGTATTTTCCAGATTGACTACCGCACCATATTCCCCATTTATAGCTGAAGATACTGCGTATGGATCAACAGCTTCTTTCCACTCCAGATTAATGCATACAAGAAAAGAATAAAGAAAACGATCCAGGTCTCCTTTTACTTCACAGCTCCAGACTCCTCTTTCTTCTCTCGCCATCTGAATAAGCTCAGCTTCCTCCTCCAATGCTCCTTTAAGCTTAAGTTTTACCTTTGCAGCTGTCGGAGCCCAGAGCCTGAAATGCGTCTTTTCTTTGCTGTACGAGAACCCCAGTGGACCATCATAATAGAATTTCTCATCAAAATCACTTGTTCGAATAACGGCACCAATTTGCAGATCTGTTTTTCCTCCATATTCATCCACTACCCAATATTGTTTCCCGAATTCCACTTCATGATCTATTCTGCATGTATATTTAATGGCATCCTCAATCGGCATGCTTTTCAATATTTCAACAGGAAGCTCTTCTTCCCAGTCAGTAAGGAGAGAGAACCCGGAAGAACGTCCCTGATGATAACTGAAAGGAAGAATGATCGTAATGAGGTGCATTTCGTCTAAGTATGCATTAAAAGTCCGTTCAATCGTTATCATTCCGAACTCATCTCCTTTACTTGGTCGGACGGTAATTTAAGAGCAGCTCTCTCCTAAAATCATCACCCATCTTTTACAGTTCCTATAATTACAGGAAGGGCTTCGGGACAAACAGATGCTGAAATTGGGGTGCTTCCTAAGGCCTCACCATCTGCGTGAAAAGGAATTGGGTGTGAAGATCTAATGCTGACATTTTGTCCCTGAAGAAATGTGACTTCTTTAAATCCTATGTGACGCCCCTTGAAGACAGAGGCAAATACAAACAAAAGTTTTAATCTTGATATATTGTGGACGACCGTAACATTTAGGATTCCATCAAAAGGATTTGCATCCGGAGAAATCTTCATACCGCCTCCATAGAATGGCTGATTGGAAATAGTAATAAACCAGGCAGAATTAAATTGGAGTTTTTTTTCACCAATAGCGATTTCAAGATCAGAGCATTTATAGGTAAACAGCTCTTTTACAAGAAAGATAGCGTATACAAATTTGCCCAGAGATAACTGATTCAAGATACCTTTTATCTTTGAACTGTTAACTTTCCGGGAAATCAGCGCATCAAATCCTGCACCCATATTATTAATAAAATATGTTTTTTTCCCATCTATGTGCCTAATCATCCCGATATCAGCTTTCACAGATGAATGACTACTGATCCCCTTAAGGATTGCTTTTAAAGATTCTGCAGGGGCTTTAGGGACTCCAAAGCCCCGCGAGAAATCATTCCCAGATCCTCCAGGAATAAATCCAACAGTCACATTCTGATGCCCCGCAGCGCCATTCATAACCTCATGAACCGTCCCGTCTCCGCCCACAGCAACAAGATATAATCTTTGCCCGCCTGCCTGTTCTGCATAAATCTTCGCCAATTCCCTGGCATGGCTTTGATATTCTGTCCTAACAGCAGAGTAAGAGATATTTTCCTCTTTCAGGATCAGCTCAACTTTTTTCCCGACTTTCAGACAATAGCCATTTTTCGCCTGCGGGTTAATAATGAACTTAAGCTCTTCCCTGCTATGAGCTTTATCCTCGGGTAAATTTTCATGATTCATCCCGATTCTCCCACTCCAGCCTTTTGACTGATGCAGTCTTGCAATATTGAAGCAGTGCCTGTGCCCCTTTTAATTGAACATGCTTAAGAGGCGAACGCTGGCTTCTCATTGTATGAAACCATTGATCATAGGTCCTTTTCTCGATTAGCTGAACATCAATTGGAGCTGCAGGATAATCAATATAGCCATTTCGGGTAAGTACAGCTTTTTTAATCGGCAATTCGATAGAATGAATTTCAAATATTTTTCGGACAATCTTTTCAGTTCTATTTAGTGCAAGAAGCGGATTCAGGACCTTTCTTTCTTCCCCTCTTCCCTTTTTTGTCCAGAATCTATCCTTCGAACCTGAGAATACCGCTGAATCTTCTTCCTCCAAAAAGCTGATGCACCATACCTCAGTCGGACTTATAACAATGTTTTCTGTTTCCACCGGAGCCTTTTTCAGTAAAAAGATCGGATTGTACATGACAAGATACGTATCCGGATATCGTTGCAAAAAATACTTTAGCTTCTCTTCATAATAGTAATGCTTATCTGGAAATGATTTTTCCGTTAGTGTGGAGGTTGCCCATTTCATCTGGAATCTATAAAGCTGATCCAGAAACTGGTGTTTTAAATTCTCAATTGTTTCTGGACGCACAGCAAAGGAGGCTTCAAATTCAAGCTCATCTCCCTCTTTTTTCAACTCATTCCCGGCAGCCTCGTTTCCCTCTAATTCTTCATTTCTCCCCCGCTTTAATAACCCCTTTAGCTTTACCATCAGCGGCTCTTTTTCTTCCTCAGGCCAGTCTGCCGTGCCGGCAGTATAATGCTGCCCGGAGTGGGGGTTGAAGGATTCATTTGTTTCCCATGCATTATGCCATTTATCCCACTGCTGTTTTTTTAGCCTGACAAAACGGGAAGGATATACAAAAATGTCTTGTTGGTAACGTGAAACATAATCCTGCAATTTAATTAACTGTCCCATTCTCCTAGCCCTGCTTTCGTATATAACTTTCTATCTCTAATTATTCATTTGTTCTTTTTATTTTGCCCGCTGATTTCCGCTACAGGTGCTCGCTTTCCACGGGCTGCGGGGTCTCCCCTGGTGCGCTACTCCCGTTGGAGTCTCGCACCTTCCGCTCCAATCAACTCAGTGATAACTATTTTATATTCTTTCAAAAGCAGCAATGTCACCTAAGCTGTTATTCATTAATAGTATGTATTTATTTTATTCCTCCAAAAGCGGAAAGATGGCAATGCTTTCATATTTCGGAGTTTTGTCCAGGCGGGTTTGGTATAGGACGACTTCTGAAGCCTTAAATTCAAGGGGCCCGTCTTTAAATGGACTGTTAGCGTCCAGCATGCTTTCCTGAAATGGATGAATACCAGCCCATTTTCTTGCCATAGTGATATGAGGTTTAAATGGTCTTGTCTCCAATTCAAAACCCGCTTCCTGGCATGCTGAATATACTTTTGATCTTAATTCTTGAAGATGCTTGTCTTCCTGTGTTCCACACCAGAAAATTCTTGGAGCCTCTTGTTTTCCAAATACGCCAAGTTTGCAGATATTAAGTGGAAATCTTTCTTCGTTTCTGATTGAGTCAGTGACAAGCTTGGCTGCTTTCTGCAGTTTTTCTTCGGGTGCAGACCCAAGAAATGCTAGTGTAATATGATAATCCTCATGATGGACCCAGCGGCTAAAAGTCAATTTTGGTCTTAAATCCCCCATGTATTCTTTCAGTTTTTTCTTTGTTTCCTCCGGTATTTTCATCGCAAAGAAAAAATGAGCATTCATTTGATTAGACACTTGAAATTCCTCCATATTTTCACTTATTTTAACAAACATCAGTTAAGATTGGCAGATACTTTCTGTTTTGTCCTTTTATTTTTGTATTCTTTCCAATTCCTTTTGATTTGATTGGAATAGTCTGGTTTAGTATGATGGATATAATATGAATAGTTATAGATTTCCTTTGTTAGGATGAAATTAAACAGATGGACATAAAATAACAAAGTATTAAACTTCCTTGTTATTACAGTCTTATTCGAAAGGGAGAGTCAGATGAAAGTTGTCAACAATCTCGCGGACCTGATTGGAGATACTCCACTTGTTAAATTAAATAAGCTTGCACCCGAAAATGGCGCAAGCATTTATGCAAAACTTGAATTCTACAATCCAAGCCGCAGTGTAAAAGACCGCGCGGCATATAATATGATTGTCGAAGCTGAGAAAGCAGGCAAATTAAAACCCGGGGCAACCATTATTGAACCAACCAGCGGAAATACCGGTATCGGGCTTGCAATGAATGCAGCAGCACGCGGCTATAAGGCTATTCTGGTTATGCCTGATACCATGACGGCAGAGAGGATCAACCTTTTGAAAGCATATGGAGCAGAAGTTGTCCTGACTCCTGGAGATGACAAAATGCCCGGGGCTATTAATAAAGCAAATGAACTGGCTGAGGAGATTCCAAACAGCTTTGTGCCGATGCAATTTGAAAATAACGCTAACCCGGATGCACATCGCCATTCAACAGCAGTCGAAATTATTGAGGGCATGAAGGAAATCGGCAAACCACTTTCAGCCTTTGTTGCCACGGCAGGGACGGGCGGCACGATTACTGGCACAGGTGAAGTTTTGAAAGAGCATTATCCTGGATTAGAAGTGCATGTTGTGGAGCCAAAAGGCTCGCCCGTCCTATCGGGCGGAAAGCCTGGCAGGCACAAACTTGTCGGCACAAGTCCCGGATTTGTTCCGGAGATTCTCAATACGGATGTTTATGATGAAATTCACCAAATCAAAGATGAAGAAGCATATGATACGACACGAAGAATGGCAAGAGAAGAAGGGATATTAGTCGGTCCATCCTCAGGAGCAGCCTGCTATGCCGCCATCCAGGTAGCAAAAAGGCTTAAACCGGATGATGTTGTCGTATTTATTGTATGTGATACTGGAGAAAGATATCTTTCAAGCGATCTATTTCAGTTTGAGTAAGTAAGTTAAAAGACCCCAGGGATTGTTCCATTGTTCCTGGGGTCTTTCGTTTTAGATTATCTAATTTTAACCGTCAGACTGCCGCACTGACTTTCAATTGCCTCTTCAAAAAGGTTCTGTAATTTATTTGTTAATGGACCAGGTCTGCCATTACCAACAGGCTTTCCTTCAATCTCTGTAATCGGAGTAATTTCAGCTGATGTACTGGACATAAAGACTTCATCTGCGCCCAGCAGATCTGCTTTTGTAAAAGCAGATTCTTCAAGCGCTATTCCATTTTCCCTGCAGATCTCATTAATCTTACGCCGGGTAATGCCATTTAGAATCAGATTTGTTGCAGGATGAGTATATAATGTCCCATCTTTTACGATTGCAATATTGGAGGAACTCCCTTCAGTCACGGTATCCCCTCGGTGCTGAATAGCTTCAAAGCAGCCTGATTGAGCTGCTTTTTGCTTCGCCATGATATTGCCAAGCAAATTCAAGCTCTTTATATCACAGCGCAGCCAGCGAATATCTTCAATCAAACTTGCCTTAACGCCATTTCTCATACTCTCAACAGGTCTTTTGTTTTCACGGGTATAGGCGGTAAGCACCGGTGCAACGTCTGCTCCAGGATAAGCATGATTTCTTGGAGAAGTCCCCCTGGAAAATTGCATATATACTATTCCCAGTTCGAGATTATTCCTTTCGATCATCTCTGCAAGCATCTGTTTAAGCTGCCCTATAGAATAAGGGATATCGAGCTCTATTTTCCTTCCGCTCTCAAGCAGCCTTTCAAGGTGCTCATCTGCCGTAAACATTTTTCCGTTATAGACGCGGATCACTTCATAGACGCCATCACCAAATTGATAGCCCCGGTCCTCGATATCCACTTTCGCTTCTGATCGTTCAATCAAGTCTCCGTTCAAAATAACATATTCCATTTCCCAGCCACTCCCTGTATATGTTTTTTTGTCTAATCTATTAGCTGTTTATGTAAAATCTTTCAGCCATCATATCAGGTTTCAGAGCTATTTCGCAAGTTCATAAATCGCCTGTGCATAAATAGCTGCAGCTTTTATTAAATCCTCAATAAACACATATTCATCTTTTTGATGTGCCACGTCTTCCCTGCCTGGGAAAAGCGGGCCAAATGCCACTCCAGACTTCAAGGAACGTGCATATGTGCCCCCGCCAATTGATAAGAGCTCTGCCTTTTCGCCAGTCTGCTGTTCATACACTTTTTTCAGGGTCTGTATAAGAAAATCATCTTCTTTCACATGATGCGGCTTGGAATCAGTGAAATTCTCTAATCTGAAATGTTCGTCTTCAATCAATGACTGAAGCTTATTTTTCGTATCATCCATATTGTTAGTGACAGGATAACGTACATTAAAGCCTAAACGGCCGCCATTTTCTTTTGTATATGAAAGTTTTCCTACATTAACGGTTAAATCTCCGGTAATCTCATCCGTACAGGCGATGCCAAGCTTTCTTCCTCTGGAATCATCACATAAGTATCGGGATACAAACTGAAAATATTGGCATGCCTTCCCATCCAGCTGAAGGGACGCCAGGAATGATGCCATCAGAATACCTGCATTTTTTCCATTATCAGGCTCCATCCCATGAGCCGAAACCCCCTGAAGCTCCAGAATCAGTTCGCCGTTATCTATGTAATACTTTCCTTCAAGCTCAGTCTTTTTCAGGAAATCAATATACCTTTGCACCACTTCAGTGTGTTCAAGATGGACTGCAAGACTGGCTCTTGCAAAATCAGGAACCATGTTATATCTTCTTCCTGACTGAAAATGCACGACCTCTGCCAATACTTCCCTGTCTGTTTCTTCGGTATGGCCAATTTGGACAAGATCAAAATCTGAGATGCCCTTTTCTGCATAGATGATTGGGAAATCTGCATCAGGTGCAAATCCCATTGCTGGCATTTCTTCGTGTTTAAAATAATGCTCTACACAGCGCCAGTCACTTTCTTCATCTGTTCCAATAATCATTCGAACCCGTTTGCTTAAAGGCAGCTCTAATTCCTTTACAATTTTCATAGCATAATAAGCAGCCATCGTCGGGCCTTTGTCGTCGATCGCCCCTCTGGCAAAAATCTTTCCATCGCGGATTTCTGCACCAAATGGATCGCTAGTCCATCCATCTCCTTCAGGAACTACATCGACATGACAAAGTACACCAACAATTTCTTCACCCTCGCCAAATTCCAGGTGACCAGCCAGGCTGCCGACATTTTTAGCAGTGAATCCATCCTTTTCTCCAAGTTCAAGCATGAAATCGAGCGCTTCCTTTACACCTTCACCAAGGGGCGCATCATCTGCTGCATTCTCTTCATCCAGCAGACTTTTAATTCTCAAAAGTTTTTGAGTATCTTCAATTAAAGCGTCTTTTCTGTTATTAACCTCTTTTTGCCATTCCAATATGTTCATAAAGCTGCCTCCTTATCCTGATTTGAACTGTTATGATTTCCCCATTATAACCCAATTGCCTGCAATTTGCTTTTGGGACTGATAATAGGAACATACTTTTATTATGCACCAGGAATGCTGAACCTTGCCAAGATGATTGTCAAGACGCTTACAATCAGGCTTAAGATCAAAATGGCGAGGAAGAAAAAGGCTATGACCGTTCTATTTCTTGCGGTGAAATAGAAATCTTTTTCACTATATTTTTTCGTAAAAGGATGGGACATAATGGCTTTATCCCAGGTGATGGAAAGCCATGTATACATTAAGAAAAGGAAGACGCCCGACACAATAACTTTTATCCATAGTGGCGGAATGGAAATAATCCCCGCTGCGCTTACAGAAATGATTTGAAAATAACTGAAAATATATGAGGGATTCCGTATGAAAATCTTAATAAATAATTCTATCAGTCCCGTAATGGGTGTTCTCTTTTTAAAGATCCGTCTGGAGTTTCTGAATAATAGAGGTTTTGTCCTCATTGAAATAGCAGGCTTTTCTATTTCTGGAGCCATCATAAATATCCATTTGATATACTTTGTTTTTTCCTCCTGCTCCAGCATAATTTCAAAGTCTAACGCCGATATCTTTTTCAGCATCCGGGAGACTCTCATTAGGGTACCGGAAAGCAGCACTGCCGAAATCATATAAACCGGTAAGACTGCACCGAAATTCCACAGTGAATAGACGAGCTGGCTGAACCAGCTTAATAATACAAACAGCAGAAAGCAAATTACATATCTTTTAAACTTCCCTTCAATCCTTTTCAGATAATAGGAAATTGTCATAATAACCCATTTCATAGGAATGAAAAAAATCAGCAGGGCAATGATTTGACTCCATTGCAAAAAATAACTGTTCTTTAGAAAGGGAAGAAGAAGAGCTATCATCGCGCCTGTACTGATTGCCTGAAAGAGTAGTGAATAGCCAAATCCCCATTTTCTCATTCCCAAATAGAGGCTCTTGTTCTTCACCAGAAATACTTTATCAGCCTCTTGTATAAAAGGGCGAAAGTTTCCCAGCCATGAAAAAATATAAAGCAGGAAGAAAAGGATAAATATTGGCAAGTCGGCAATCCATTCCGGCGCTTCTAACCACCAGGAGCGATATATCATTCCAAAAATGACAGCACCGGGAACAACGAGATAAACCATGATGGTCCAATCTGCAATGGAACGGAAAATACCAAACTGATACTTCCAGCTATTGATTAACCTTCCAAGAAAGAGCGAACTACTTCTCATTGTCATTTCCCTCTGCAATCTGATGAAAGCAATCATAAAGCGAACCAGTCAAAAGACCGCATTGCTGCCTGATATCGTCTAATGAGCCGGATGCTTTCAACTGGCCATCATGCACTATTAGAAAGCGGCCGCATACTTTCTCAGCAGTATCCAGAACATGCGTGGACATTAGAATGCCTGCACCCCTTTGCCTCTCTCTTTCAATTGATTCCAGAAACAGTTTCATAGCATTAGGATCCAGCCCAATAAACGGTTCATCAATAATATAGACATCCGGCTTGGCAAGCATCGCGAGAATCAGCATGGCCTTTTGCTGCATACCCTTTGAATATGTGCCGGGAAATCTATGAGCGTGTTTAGACAGATTGTACTCCTTCAAAAGCTCTGCCGCTCTCTTCTTATACCGGATTTCCGGCAGTCCCTCTACGGCAGCTGTAAAATCCAAGTGTTCCCACAATGTCAGCTCATCATAAAAAATGGGGCGTTCAGGTATATAGGAATACTTAACTCCCTGCTTAAATTCCACTGTCCCCTTTTTATGTTCCAATAATCCAAGGAGTGTTTTAATCGTTGTGCTTTTTCCTGCTCCGTTAGGACCTATTAGCCCTATCAATTCCCCTGCTTTTAAAGCAAAATTAATATTATGTATGATCGGTTTTCCATTTTCATAGCCTGCTGATGCAATATCGGCGTTTAATAAGTTCATTTACTCTCCTCCTGACTATACATACGGATATAATTGGAAAAGGTTTGCTCTTTTTCATATTTTCTTTAAGACCTTAATAAAACTGCCCCTACAAAGGGGCAGTTTCATTAGGGCTGGAGGATATCCATTAATTCTGTATTTTCAAAGTCTGCAGCGTAATCATAGGCTGTATAGCCATCCGCATCTTTCACAGCGGGATCTGCACCATATTCCAGAAGAAGCATAGCCATTTCACTATCCTCATTAAAAACTGCACTCATTAAAGGGGTGGTTTGATAATTATCTGCCGTATTAGGCTGTGCGCCATTTTCCAGCAGAAGGGCAGCGCTGTCATACTGGCCATAAGAAACAGCCCAGTGTAAGGCAGTAGTGCCATCTGCATCCATTTCCTCCATATCAGCTCCATCAGCCAGTAAAGTGCGGATCATTTCAGTATCATTTTCACTCGCCGCATTCATTAGAGCGGTAGCCCCTTCAATGCCCATAACCGTTTCAGTCCACAAATCCATCTTTTCAAGTGATTTAAAGCCAACCCAAAGTCCGCCGGAAAGAATAGTCAGCGTTAGGACTGATGCTGCTAACCCCAGCCATATCCTGCCCTTTGTTTCTTTTAACTCAACTGCAGATTCTTCAGCAAAAACTTTTGATAAAGCATAAATTCTTTTTGGCAGGTGAGGATGGGTGGAAAGTTTTTCATTCAGCCAGACAAAAAATCCGGTTTCCGTTTGGAGCTGCTCCATGTATGCCTGCTTATTGACCTTAGGATAAAGTTCTTTTCCAATGGCAAGCATAGTCAGGGCATCTCTTGATGCTTCAAACGACTTTATATAAAAGGCAGCATAACGGTCACAAGTATACTCGCATGCTCTTAAGTACGCATTCCCGAGGAATGGAACCCACATAGCAGGAAGCAGAAGAAGGCTTATGATAACATGCTTTCTTTTTAAATGAGCAAACTCATGGGCCAGAACGAACAGCACTTCCTTTTCAGCTCC
This sequence comes from Bacillus sp. NTK034, assembly GCF_017303275.1. Lineage (GTDB taxonomy): Bacteria > Bacillota > Bacilli > Bacillales > Cytobacillaceae > Cytobacillus. The sequence goes on from NZ_JAFKOJ010000002.1 coordinate 830,596, forward strand.
CCGAGCAGTCAACTCAAAAATACCAGAATATAACACAACCATATTTCTTCTGAAAAACCTGGTTGCAAAGGCATTTAAGACTCCTTCAGACTCAATCACATATATATCCGGCAGATCTCGCAGACCCATTTCATTGGCAGTTAGTACTGCTTTTTCATAAATCTCCGGAAATTGTTTCTCACTTATTCTTACTCCGTTTCTTCTGATCCCGCCCATCATAATCCCATGGAACAGAAGAGATACAAGGATTAAGCCCAAAATAATCACAATCCCAATAATAGAGAATGCGAGAAAAATATAAGACAAAATACTAAATAAAGCAACAAACGCAAAATAAATGTTTTCCTTCGGGTATACCAGGCGATCTCTCAGCGAGTGAGCTTCCATAACACTTTCTTCCTTTCAATCTCTTTTAAATATACCAATTGATTATAATCAAAAAACAAATTTTAGGATATAGAAACTTCCCTGAATGATTATTTGAATTTTCAGTACATATTACAAGCCCCTTCTGCCATAAGTTATAGTAATAGTCCCTTTTCCCATCGAGGTTTAATCGCAAATAATTAGGGAATTGAACATACATTAAAAAGGAGGGGAATGTAAAGACTAAAACAGAAGCAGCATTATAAATTTTTTGTAAAATTGTATTCTTAAAGTAGAAATAATCAGATAATAGCGTTACAATATAGTCAGAGGTATGACATCTTGACTAAAATAACCAGAATACAAAGGGGTTGTCTGGGGAAAAGAAAACTACATACGATTGAAGGAAAATCCTTCAATGTAGCTGTCGGTTGCAGGAAATTGCCATGGGGTTTGAAAAAAGGATAGGGAGTGGTTTTTTGAAACCTTCAACTAACCGGATGTTAAACCGTGTAAAATCCGTCTACATGTTTATTAGTAAGCGCGGAACTGTAACAACTCAGGAGCTTGTAGAGGAATTTGGTATTACTCCTCGCACCATACAAAGAGATTTAAATGTCCTCGCCTACAATGACTTGGTTAAGAGTCCGAGCAGAGGCAAATGGACCATTACTCAAAAGAAAGTAAAGATGTCATCTTAACACTCAAAGCATAATCAACCTAATAAAAATAAAAAATCGCCCTGCTGTCAGGGCGATTTTTCCGTCTCATCTCATTTCATAATTCATCAGCTTATCAAGCTCTTCATCAGTCAATTCCCGATATTCACCCAATTCCAATGTTTCATCCAGCTCGAGCGGGCCCATTGAGAGTCTTTTTAAATAGATGACTCTTTTGCCCACTGCCTCAAACATTCTTTTCACCTGATGAAACTTTCCCTCTGTGATAGTTAACTCAATATCGGATGTTATGCCGGATTTAAGAATCTCAAGCTCACCAGGCTTAGTTTCATAGCCGTCATCCAATATAACCCCTTTTTTAAATGCGGCAATATCATCTGCTGTGACTTCACTGTCTATGACTGCAAAATAGGTTTTAGGAACATGCTTCTTTGGAGAAAGCAGCCGATGTGCCAGCTGGCCGTCATTGGTCAGCAGCAAAAGCCCTTCTGTATCCTTATCCAGGCGCCCTACTGGAAAAGGAGAAAAAACAAGGTCTTCCATTTCGAGCAGGTCCACCACGGTTTCAAATTGAGAGTCTTCCGTTGCGGAAATGACGCCTGGCGGTTTGTTCATCATCAAATAAATGAATTCCTTATATTCAACCTTTTCCCCATTAATGATGACAGCATCCTGTTCAGGATTGACCTGGTGCTTGGGATCCTTTACTTTTACATCATTTACGGTTACAGCTCCATCCTTTAAAAGCTTTTTAACATCCTTACGGCTGCCGTAGCCCAGATTGGCCAGCATTTTGTCAATTCTCATGGCTGCCCCTCCTCCAATATAATTTTGAGTAAGCGAAAGGCTTTAACATACCTCCGCTTTAAAAAGGCCCCCATCAAGGAGACCTTCTATTTTTATGACTTCAATCTTAATTTCTTAAGCATTCTATCGACTCTTGATCCGAACAGGAGATAGATTAATTTTGTTCTGAAGCTTAGGTAAAAATAGACTCCCGCTCCTGCTGCTGCGCAGGTAATGACAATGATGATAGCCTGGAAATTGGATTCCGGCGATAAGAAGGCAGTTGTGATTTTATAAACCACGCCTGCAGCAATGTACATGCATGCAGTAAATAATACAATCAATATTCCTCTTCTTAAGACAAGCTTGAAAGGATATTTTGCAAATGTTTTAATTACGAAAAGGTTAATTAAAATAGCTGCGATATAGCCAAGAGCGGTTGCAAATACTGCTCCCTGTGTTTCGAACAGTTTTATGAGCGGAATATTCAGTGACAGCTTTACAAGCAGGCCAGTCAGCAAACTTAAGATTGTAAAACGCTGTTCATTGATTCCCTGCAGAATGGCTGCAGTTACCGAATAATAAGCAAAGAGAATCGCCACTGGCGCATAAGTTCTTAACACTTCAGTACCAAGATCTTTATGTTCATAAAACAGGGTGAAAACCGGCTCGGCAAGCAGGGACAATCCTGCCACGGCAGGAAGAGTCAGAAAGAGAAGCACCTGGAAAGTCTGGTTAAGCTGGCGGTTTAAATCTGACCTGTCTTCTTCCATAAATGCTTTCGTCACACTTGGCACAAGCGTCAGCGAGAAAGCTGTGGCAAGCGAGACGGGAATGATGACCAGCTTATGCGTCTCAAAGTTCAGGACAGAAAAGGCTGCTACTGCATTTTTCGATTCACCGATGGCATCCATCGCCCTGGTAAATGTAATCTGATCGATAAACTGAAAGAGAGGATTCGCGAGACCAACAAATACAAACGGTGCTGCATAAAGAATGATTTCTTTATAAATTTCCTTTAAGGAAATGTCAACGGTCCCTTTATCTTCCTCAAGCATTTTATCCAAATGCGGCTTGCGTTTATACCAATACCAGAATAATACCCCGAGGCTTCCGAGGCCGCCAATAAAGGCAGCAAAGGTGGCGACACTGATCGCTGTGGTCAGCGATCCCTCCATAACATTTAAAACAACATAAGCACCTGCTAGAACAAACAGGATGCGGACAATCTGCTCCACAACCTGTGAAACAGCAGTAGGACCCATCGACTGATGTCCCTGAAAGAACCCCCTTATCAAACTCATGAACGGAATTATAATCAGGGCAAATGATACAGCTCTGATTACAGTTGTAACATCTTCAACACTAACCTCAACGTCTTTCCCTGCCAGCGTCATTTCGGCAACCGCCGGTGCAAGGAAGAAGAGTATCAGGAATGAAATGATTCCGCTTGCCGTCATGACTGCCAAACCTGATTTGAACAGCTTTCTTCCGACCGCATATTCCTCTATTGCATTATATTTAGAGATAAATTTTGAAACAGCAAGCGGAACCCCAGCTGTTGCAACACTAATAAAGATTGTATAAGGTGTATACGAAAAGGAATAAAGGGCTGTCCCTTCCTTCCCGACAATTTGGTAAAAAGGAATAACATAAAACAAACCAAGAACCTTCGAGATAATTGTGCCAAGCGTAAGGATGAAGGTTCCCTTTAAGAGCTTAGATGACATATAATCCCTTCCTTTATGAAATGCGGAAGCGCCTTGACCACCCCCGACACCTCGAGGGGGTAGGCGCTCCTCCTAAAAGCTAGCGCTTTTAGTCGTGCGATGATAAAGCTGTCGAAGCGTTCCTTGTGGAGCTAGACAGTTATCGACTTTCAAATCGTTCTTTCTTATTTAAAAAACTGCAGCATGCAAACTATAACAGTATATGAATGCCCAAGCTAAGTTCGTCATTTTTCTATCTTTTTAGACACACTATTTGTAGTGTACTCTTCTTACTGAAGAAATTCCACTTGCAATACCGCATAATGGGGCATTATTTTTAGAAATAGGATATTTGATTTATAATGGAGCTATTGCTTTTTTAGCTAATAAGATAAGTTGGTGAAAACATGAAATATAATGTAATAGTTATAGGCGGGGGGCCATCGGGATTGATGGCAGCAATTGGTGCTGCTGAACAGAAGGCAAAGGTCCTGCTGATTGACAAAGGAAACAAGCTTGGAAGAAAGCTTGCCATTTCCGGAGGAGGCCGGTGCAATGTCACAAACAGGCTGCCAGTGGATGAAATCATTAAGCATATTCCTGGAAATGGCCGGTTTTTGTACAGCGCATTCTCCATTTTCAGCAATGAAGATATTATCCGATTCTTTGAGAATTTGGGAATTAAGCTGAAAGAGGAAGATCACGGGCGGATGTTTCCCGTTACCGACAAAGCACAATCTGTTGTTGATGCCCTGATTTCAAGGCTGAAAGAGCTGAACGTCAATATCAAAACGGACAGCCCCATTCAGGATGTTCGCTATGAAAATGGCAGGGTGAAAGCGGTAAAATTAAAAACAGGCGATGTTTATGAAGCAGACTCAGTTGTGATAGCCGTCGGAGGAAAATCAGTCCCTCATACCGGCTCAACCGGTGACGGCTATGCATGGGCGGAAAAAGCAGGCCATACGATTACAGAGCTTTTCCCAACCGAAGTTCCGCTGACATCTTCTGAGAACTTTATTAAAGAAAAAATGCTGCAGGGACTGTCGCTCCGGAGTGTGGCACTTAGTGTTTTAAACCCTAAAGGAAAAGCGCTCATAACTCATCGGATGGATATGATTTTTACCCATTTTGGCATTAGCGGCCCGGCCGTTTTGCGCTGCAGCCAATATGCGGTGAAAGCGATGAAGAAGTGGAATTTAAAAGAAGTAGTCATGAATTTGGACGCTATCCCGGATACAAAGGAAGAGCCTCTTTTTCAGGAAGTGTCCAAAAAGATTAAAGAAGATCCAAAGAAAAGTATTAAAAATCTCTTAAAAGGGATGCTTCCCGAAAGATATCTTTTGTTTCTTTTTGAGCAGAACGGAATGGATCCATCCTCACAGGGAGCTGCGATTTCAAACGAAAAGATCAGAAGTTTTGTTAAAGCCTGCAAATCTTTTCAATTTAAAGTAAATGGGACGTTGCCTCTAGATAAAGCCTTTGTTACCGGCGGAGGGGTTTCCGTCAAAGAAATTGAACCGCAAACAATGGCTTCAAAATTGATGGAAGGACTTTTCTTCTGCGGAGAAATCCTGGACATCCATGGCTACACAGGCGGGTATAATATTACATCCGCACTTGTAACAGGCAGGTTAGCCGGAATAAACGCAGCAGTTTCAGCTAGAATCTTATAAATAAAGATAGAGCCTGATGCTCCTCAGAATCAGGCTCTATATATAACCATGGCAGAGAAACAATAAATTTGTTCGTCTTCATCCTCTTGCACTGCCGCAACATTATATTTTATATCCAGCAGCTTTTTTTCCTCAATCTTTTCCAGAAAATGATTCATATCCTTTTCCAGGTCTTTTTCATGTTCATGATCAAATAACTTTACCTTTATCACAGGAAACTTCCTTTCATAGTTTTTTATCAGTCTTGTCAATTATCTGAATTTTTAAAACAAACACATAAAAAAAAACGAAGCCTTCTGCGGCTCCGCTCTATTCTATTTTGTTTCCCCCTGCCAGTTCAGCATGCCCCCTGTCATATTGCGGACTTTATATCCCTGGTCCTGCAAATAGTGGCATACGTTTCCGCTGCGATTGCCAGAACGGCAAATAATAATGTACTCCGTATCTTTATCAAATTTATCAAGATTCTTGGGTACCGTGCCCATACGGATATGTCTCGCGCCTGGAATCATGCCGGATGCAACCTCTTCATCTTCCCTCACATCTACAAGCTCAAGCTTCTCCCCAGCTTCAAGCTTTTTCTGTAATTCTTCTGTTGTAATCTCTTCAATACGGTCCAATCCTAACACCCTTTCTGGAAAGCTTTATAAATAGCACTTAGCATTTAATAATGCTGCCACTCCTATAATACCCTATATGGCACAAAAAATATAAATGGGAAGTTTCTATAACACAACTACAAAAACCACCCCTGATCTAATAGAGGTGGTTTCATCTGATCTAACTTAATTTGCAACGATATTTACAAGTTTACCTGGTACCGCGATGACTTTACGGACAGTTTTTCCGTCAATTTGTTCTTTTACTTTGTCATCGCCCATTGCGATTTGCTCCAATAGGTCTTTTTTGGCATCGGCAGGAACCATAAGCTTTGCTTTAACTTTGCCGTTGATCTGGATAACAATTTCAACTTCATCATCTGTCATTTTGGCTTCATCAAATGCAGGCCAGGCTTCATAAGCAATAGATTCACCATGCCCTAATTTTGACCAAAGCTCTTCGGACATGTGAGGAGCAATTGGTGAAAGCATTTTAACAAAGCCTTCTGCAAAGATCTTTGGAAGCACATCTGCTTTATATGCTTCATTGATGAATACCATCATTTGAGAAATAGCCGTGTTGAAACGCAGCCCTTCGTAATCCTCAGTTACTTTTTTCACCGTTTGGTGGTAAACCTTTTCAAGGCTGCTGCCTTCTTCAATGTCCTGAATTCCCGGGCTTAATTCACCAGTCTCTTCCACAAACAATCGCCAGATGCGATCAAGGAATCTTCTTGAACCATCCAATCCATTTGTAGACCATGCGATGGAAGCTTCAAGCGGACCCATGAACATTTCGTATAGACGAAGAGTATCAGCACCGTGGCTTTCAACAATTTCATCCGGATTAACGACATTGCCTTTTGATTTACTCATTTTCTCATTATTTTCCCCAAGAATCATACCTTGGTTAAATAGCTTTTGGAAAGGTTCCTTCGTATGGACAACTCCCACATCGTAAAGGACCTTGTGCCAGAAGCGGGCATATAGAAGATGAAGGACCGCATGTTCAGCTCCTCCGATATAAATATCAACTGGAAGCCATTCTTTCAATTTCTCAGGGTCTGCAAGAGCTTCACTGTTTTTCGGATCAATATAGCGAAGATAGTACCAGCAGCTGCCTGCCCATTGCGGCATTGTGTTTGTTTCCCTGCGGCCTTTTTTGCCTGTTTCAGGATCCACAACATTAACCCACTCATCAATGTTGGCTAATGGTGACTCTCCAGTGCCGGATGGTTTGATTTCCGTAGTTTTTGGAAGCACTAATGGCAGCTGATCTTCAGGCACGGCAGTCATTGTGCCATCTTCCCAGTGGATTACTGGAATCGGTTCGCCCCAATAGCGCTGGCGGCTGAATAGCCAGTCACGAAGACGATAAGTAATCTTCTTAGTGCCAATGCCTTTTTCTTCAAGCCATGTGATCATTTTCTCAATTGCTTCCTCTTTGTTTAAACCATTAAGGAAACCTGAGTTCACATGCTCGCCGTCGCCAGTGTATGCTTCTTTTTCAACATCTCCGCCGGCAACAACTTCTATAATAGGAAGATCAAATTGCTTGGCGAACTCATAGTCCCGCTCGTCATGAGCTGGAACCGCCATGATGGCCCCAGTTCCATAGCTGACTAATACATAATCTGCAATCCAGATTGGCATTTTTTCGCCATTGGCAGGGTTAATCGCATAAGCACCAGTGAAGACACCTGTTTTTTCTTTAGCAAGATCTGTCCGCTCTAGGTCGCTCTTGCTCTTTACTTTGTCAATGTAAGCCTGAACTGCCTCGCGCTGCCCTTCTGTTGTGATTTTATCAACAAGCGCATGTTCCGGAGCAAGAACAGCATATGTTGCACCATATAATGTGTCAGGGCGTGTTGTGAAAACAGTGAACGTGCCATCATGGCCTTCAATATTGAATGTTACTTCTGCTCCTTCCGAACGGCCGATCCAGTTTCGCTGCATATCCTTTAGGCTCTCTGGCCAATCCAGTAAATCAAGATCTTCAAGCAGGCGATCCGCATAAGCTGTAATTTTAAGCATCCACTGTCTCATTGGACGTCGTTCTACCGGATGGCCTCCGCGTTCACTTTTTCCGTCAATGACCTCTTCATTAGCAAGCACTGTTCCAAGTGCGGGACACCAGTTAACAGCTACTTCATCGATATATGCAAGCCCTTTTTCATAAAGCTTTAAGAATATCCACTGAGTCCATTTATAGTATTCAGGGTCTGTTGTGTTTACTTCACGATCCCAGTCATATGAAAAGCCTAACGCCTTTATCTGGCGGCGGAAGGTGTTGATATTCTGTTCTGTGAATTCAGCAGGATCGTTTCCTGTATCAAGGGCGTATTGCTCGGCAGGCAAACCAAATGCATCCCAGCCCATTGGGTGAAGGACATTATAGCCCTGCATGCGCTTCATGCGGGAAAGGATGTCTGTTGCCGTATATCCTTCCGGGTGCCCGACATGAAGTCCTGCGCCTGAAGGGTAAGGGAACATATCAAGTGCATAAAATTTGCGCTTGCCTTTATCTTCAGTTGTTTTGAAAGTTTTATTTTCTTCCCAGTAGCCTTGCCACTTTTTTTCAATCTCCTGATGATTGAAACTCATTTTTGTTTCCTCCTATTAATGAAAATAAAATCAGGCTCTCTTCTTATAAAACATTGTTTGGCTTATGAATAATGCCCGTTGATTTCCGCTGCAATCAACTCAGATAGTTAAACTTAGTCTGTAAGCAACAAACTTTACGAGACAGCCTAAAAAAATAAAAAACCTCTCATCCCAAAAAAGGGACGAGAGGATTATGTATAAATCTCCCGCGGTACCACCCACATTAGTGAACATGTCACTCGCTTCATTCATCCTTAACGCGGAAAACGGCAAGCATTACTGGTACTTCACACTTGCTGCTCAAAGGCGAGTTCATGATGTGCCCGGCTGACTTGCACCTTCCGTCAACTCTCTAAAACGGGCTGCTGCACCACTACTGCTCCTTATCTAAGCATTTTAGTATAAGAATATGACTATTGTAATAAATTTCCCGCCAGGATGCAAGTAGGCTTATCCTGACAGGAATTTAATATCTAGAATATGCAATGCTTTTCGAAAATGTGCCAGTAACTACTGAACAGTATATCCTCCATCAATAACTGCCGCCTGGCCAGTAATTCCTTTAGCTCCGTCACCGGCCAAAAAAATAGCATAATCTGCAATCTCTTCTACCGTCAGCAGCCTCTTTTGCGGCACTAAGGGATAAATAACTTCTTCCAGCGCTTTTTCAATAGGTACATTTCTTGTTATAGCAAGATCATTCAGCTGATTTCTTACGAGTGGTGTATCTACATAGCCCGGGCAAATGGCATTAACCGTGATGCCATCTTCAGCAGCCTCCAATGCTGCAACTTTAGTAAGGCCTATAACACCATGCTTGGCACTGTTATATGCCGCTTTCCCTGCAAATCCAACAAGACCGTTAATGGATGCCATGTTCAGGATACGGCCGGACTTTTGTTGTTTCATGACGGGCATGACATGTTTAATGGCCATGAACGGTGCAGTCAGCATCACTTTGATCAGAAACTCGAATTTCTCAGTAGGAAAATCTTCAATAAAGGAAACATGCTGCAGCCCTGCATTGTTAATGAGCACATCCAAAGAACCAAATTGGCTGACGGTTTCATTGATGGCCGCTTGTATATCAGACTCTGAGGTCACATCACACTTTAGCCCAAGCGCTTCAAAACCTTCATCCTGCAAATTTTCCGCAGCTTTTTTCACGGCATCTTCCTGAATATCTGTCAAAACAATTTTCGAGCCGTGCTCGGCAAATCTCTTGCCAATTTCATAGCCAATTCCCTGCGCTGCACCAGTTATAAAAACTACTTTGTTTTGTACCATGAATAAGCTCCTTTCAAAAACAAAGCCGGGGCTCTATTTTATGAGCCCCTGCCGAAATTTAGATTCCTAGTCCGAGTGAGAATAATACAATCGCAAGTGCTAAACCAATCAGCGGAACGATTACTGTAACAGCCGCTACCGCTCCATATGCAGCCTGGTGAGATTCCCCGCAGATTGCCCTTACAGTGGTAACGACATAGCCATTATGCGGCAAAGAGTCCAGGGCACCAGATGAAATGGCAACCGTTCTGTGCAGGGCTTCTGCATTGACGCCCATGTCCATATAATGCGGGGCCAGAATAGGCAATGCGATGGCCTGCCCGCCTGAAGCTGAACCGGTCATGCCGGCTATAACACTTACTGCTATGGCACCGCCTATCAGCGGGCTTCCAGGAATGCTTGTCATCCAATCTACTGCTGTGGCAAATGCAGGCACCGCCTTTGCCACGCCGCCAAATCCGACAACAGCAGCCGTATTCCCTATAGCAATCAATGCACCTAATGTTCCATCAGACACAGCATTCCAGAAATTTGTGAAATACTTCCTGTTCAATAGATATGTGGCAATAACTCCGCCCAGTAATGCAAGAATAAGTGCAGATTGTGCAAGAGAGTCATGGAATACGAATGAGATAATTAAAACGACAGCCAATGGGAGAACCCCCATAAAAGGGTGCGGTAATTCTTTATTTTCAGTCACAGGATCCTGCTTGCGGGATTCAAAGGTTTCTCCTTTGTTTACAGCCTTTGTGATCATTCGTTTCAGCCACCAGTAGCCAAAAATCATCATGAACACAGCGACAATTAAGCTGACTTCCCAGCCTGCATATGGAGTCGTTCCAAGAAATTCAATCGGAATCCAGTTTTGAATTTCAGGTGAACCCGCAGAAGTCATCGTAAAGGTTACAGATCCAAAGGCAAGTGCTGCAGGGATGAACCTTCTTGGCAGGTTTGCCTGTTTAAATAAACTTAATGCCATTGGATATACAGAGAACGCAACAACGAATAAACTGACACCGCCATATGTTAATATGGCACAGGAAGCGACAATGGCAAGAACGGCATATTTCATTCCTAACTTATCCACTACCATTTTGGATACACTGTCGGCCGCACCGCTGTCTTCCATTACCTTCCCAAAAATTGCACCCAATAGGAACATTAGGTACCATGATGTAACAAACCCTGAAAAGCCGGACATATAGTTCCCGACCAAATTGGCCTCTCCTTCACCTGCAAGCTGCGGAAACAATGGCATGCCGCTAAAAAGAGCTACAAACAAGGCAGATAACGGCCCGACAACCAGCAGGTTCATTCCCCGCATAGTCAGGTAAATCAGCAGGGCAAGCCCGCCTATTAATCCAATCATACTTAGCATTTCATTTCCCCCTTTGTTTTAAAAATAAGAAAAACCTTGTCATCCCCCTTTTTTGAAAACGTTTGCAAAAAAACAGATAAATAACTTGCTGAGAAATTATAATGCAAGAGGCGTGCCAACATGAGCCTGCTTGTATGTAAAGGGAATGGTGAACAATAAATGAAACATTATTCCAGAATTCTGGAATACACAGGGAACAAGTCCATTTATATAATAGACTAGTTTTCTGATAATTCGGTCTAAGAGTAGGGCTGAAAGTACACAAAATTACTAGAATGCAAACAGTCCAGAAATCCGGAACGTATTCCGGATTTCTGGACTGTTTGTATTTATTCAATTCCATATTTCTTTAGCTTTTCATACATAGAAGATTTACTGATTCCCAGAGCCTTTGCAGCTTCTATTCGGTCATGGTTATATTTGGTCAAACTTTGTGTCAATATCCGCTTTTCTGTTTCTTCCAGAATATCCTTCAAGTTCTTTTTTCCAACGGGATAAACGGCTGATTCTTTCATATAATCCGGCAATGATTCTGTAGTGATACTTTCATTGTTTGTTAAATGAATGGATGCCTCTATTACATTTTCAAGCTCTCTAATATTGCCGGGCCAGCTATATTGATGAAACTTTTCTATTACCTCATCTTCAATTGCACTTATTCTCTTTCCCGATTTTTTCGTTATTTTTTTGATAAAGCTATCGATTAAGAGTGATAAATCTTCCATCCTGTCGCGCAAAGATGGTACCATAAACGGCACCACATTAATCCGATAGAATAAATCCTCCCTAAAGCGCTTTTCTTCCATCATTTTTTCGAGCGGTCTGTTAGTTGCAGCAATAATCCGGACATCTACTTTAACCGAAGAAGTCGAACCCACGCTTTCAATCTCGCCTTCCTGCAGGGCACGCAATAACTTAACCTGCATATTTAGCGGCATATCTCCGATTTCATCCAAAAATAAGGTCCCTCCATCAGCAAGCTGGAATTTCCCCTTTTTGCCTCCTTTTTTCGCACCTGTAAAAGCTCCTTCTTCATAGCCAAACAGTTCAGACTCAAGCAGATGTTCAGGTATGGCTCCGCAGTTAATTTTTACAAACGGCTGATGGCTCCTGTTGCTGAGCTGATGAATGCTATGGGCAAATAGTTCTTTTCCAGTCCCGCTTTCTCCGCGGATTAAAACGGAAATATCACTGGCTGCCACCATTTTCACCTTTTCTTTAAGGCTATGAATCTGGCTCGAGTTTCCCAGTATATCATCAAGGCTGTATTTTACACTGGGATCAATTTCCTGGATATAGCTCTGGATTTTTGTCAGCATGCTCTTTACATGGCTGTTCATCTGCATCCATTCTTTTGTATCCCTAAAAAAGACTGTCCCGAAAGCGCCAATTACTTCGCCACCAGAAAAAATAGGAATGCGGTTTGCTATCATATAGTTGCCTCTTATATATTGCAGGTCTGCAATTTCTTCCTTGCCTGATTCAGCCACTATATGCATTCGTGAGTTTTCAATAACCCCGGACACATGCTTTCCCAGAACCTGTTCCCTCTCCACTTCCAGAAAGTCACAATAGTTTTTATTGATGTAAATGATCGTTCCTTCTTTATTCACAACTACCAGCCATCCAAAGGCGTTCTCAACAATGGTTTCAACAATTTCCACAGGCAAATCGAATAAAGCACTTTTCATTTGAATCCCCTCATTTAGGAAAATCTACTATTATGATCACTATTTTATCATATTTTTCTGAAAACAAATTCACTTCAATGGGTATTCTTATTGCTTTTACTGCCCATAACATTAGTAATCAGCAGACAGGGGAGGTGTTTCAGCTGAAAGGCATCTATTTAATTAATCCGCACTGGCAATCTGGAAACAAATCAAAGCAGGAATGCGCTCAAGCTCAAAAACAGGCGCTGGAAACCTATATTGAGGACCATAATATTTTTACAGTAAAACTAAATCAATGGCAGCTGAATGACTATTACACCATTCCGCATGCCCTTTTGTATGATTTGAAGCAAAAAAAGCCTGATTTGGATATCCTGCTTCTTTATTCAGAAGAGGTTCTCGAAGACTTTATCAATTCTTATCCAGCGAGATGGCTGATTTTGAAAAGCTTCTTCAATGAAGTTGTATTTGCTGCTAAACAAAAAGAAAATTACTTCGAAGGCGCCGGTTAAGAATGAAATTGAAAAAACCTGCAGCATAAAACTGCAGGTTTATTTCTTATGATACATGCGCCAGTTCTTTAGGCTTCTTCAATTTCCGGTCATAAACAAGAGTTGTCAGAATGGCAAAAACAAATAGAACCATTAATACTGCAAACAGCATGGAAATTCCGTAAAGGTCAACCAGAACCCCCCCCAATAATGGCCCAATCATCCGTCCGCCTGTTGCAGTGCTGTTTACGATTCCCTGGTAAAAACCTTCCCGCCCTTTAGGAGCAAGCTGGTTGGCAATGGTCGGAACTGCTGGCCATATAAGCATTTCACCAATCGTCAGAATAACCATGGCAGTAATAAAGGCTGAGAACTGTTCTGCACTGGCTGCAGCAGCAAACGATCCTATAAATATGACCATGCCGGCGACCATCTGAACCTTAAGTGTTTTAAACCATTTTAGCAAAGCACTGATAAAAGGCTGGCCCAATACTATCAGAGCTCCATTGATAGTCCACAGCAGGCTGTATTGCTTTAAAGAAATATTCAATTCCTGTGTGTAAGCAGCGATAGTCGATTGCCATTGCACATATCCGACCCAGCACAATAAATAGCCTGCACATAATATGAGCAGCGCGTAAAGCTTGGTATGATTTTTAACCATGCGATTTTCCTGAAGGATGGAGGTCTGCTGGCCCGAAACAGTATTTATTCCCCTGTATCCAAAAACAGCGATAAGTAAAAAAACGATATACATGACAGTATTGGCCAGGAAAATCAACTGAAAAGAGTACGACGCCACAAGGCCGCCGAGAGCAGCACCAATGGCCACACCGGCATTCTGGGCTACATAAATGGCATTGAAGGCTTTGCGGCCGCCTTCTTTCCAAACAGAACCCGCCATCGCAAACATAGAAGGAAAAACAATTCCAGATCCAAATCCGACAAAGGTCAGGAACACCACGTATGCAGGCCAGTCATGCCAAAAGGTCAAACCGAGGAGTGCCATTACCGTGATGGCAATTCCAAGAAGAATCGAACGATAGCCGCCTATTTTATCATATAGGCTTCCCCCAATTAAATTTCCTGCTACGCTGGCAGCTGCGTTCACCATCAGAACCAGGCCGGCTACCGATAACGATTTGCCTAAGTGGTCATGAATGTAGATAGTATTAAGAGGCCACAAAAAAGAAGATCCGGTTACATTCACTGCCATCCCAATAATTAAAAGCCATAAGGTCCGCGGCATAAAATTACGCCCCTTTTTTTCATATTTTTTATGTCAGCAGGCATATTGCCATCCGGCACTATTTCGAAATCCAAAATAATTTTAGTTGGTTTTTCCTGTCCTTGCAACAGGTTTTCATTCGATTTTAATAGACAGAATACTTCTTCTTTTAAACTTGGGCTGAATGTGGATTTTTAAAGAATGCACCTATTGAGAAAAGTTCGTTAATCGGCACAAAAAAATAAAGCCCCGATTTTGAGTAATCGGGGCTTTCCATTTTAATAAAAAAATTAAATTTTAATGTAGATAGCTGTCTAGCTCCAGCGCCTGCTCCCTCGAGGTAGCGGGGGTGAGCAAGGCGCTTCCGCATTTCTTATGATGATTGTTCCGGCTCAGGGTGAAATTTTGATTTAACTGGCTGGCCGCCTGACTTCTCATAGTTCTTTTTCGACTGCTTAACCACATCAAAATCCCGGCCAAATTCAACGTCCTGGCTATTGGCGCCATTGCGGGTCTTTTGTTCCGGATTGTTTTGTTTTGAGCGCTTTTTTACCATCTGTGGACCACTCCTTAATGAGGAAGTATTATCATCTGATTTTGGAGCTGCTGCAGCTGGAGCCTCATCCGGTGAAGCTGTTCCCGCTGCTGTGAGTTGGCGCTGTGCGCCATCTGGGTTATATCATTATAAGCAGCTTCTAAAGATTGAAGTGCATTGGAGTATTCGTTATCATTGTAATGCTCCTGCGTCCTGCCTGATTCAAACTGCTCCTGGGCAAAACGGATTGCATCCTCACACTGCTGCAGGAGTGTATCCATCGATTCACGGGTAGCCATTATCTGTTCCCCTCCTTAAAGAATGGGTCTAGAAGCTTGCATGCTTCATTAGTTAGTTTGTTCATTTTTCCGTAATCCTTACCACTCTATTTCCTGCCAATTCCCCTTGGATAAGGTTTGGGGTCATGATAAGATTAATTTTATGAAATCCTTCATATTCATTTTCACCTTATAGATTACTCTTTGAAAAAGGAGGGATAATTGTGGATAAAGTAAATCCTTTTCCATATGCATCCGATATTAAACGGTACCATACATGGAACTATCATTTGCGTAATGAATTTGGCCATAAAGTATTCAAGGTGGCACTCGACGGCGGCTTTGATTGCCCCAACCGTGATGGCACGGTCGCGCATGGAGGATGCACATTCTGCAGTGCAGCCGGTTCGGGAGACTTTGCCGGGAACCGTACTGATGATTTGGAAACACAATTTAATGCTATAAAAACAAAAATGCATCATAAATGGAAAGACGGAAAATACATGGCTTATTTTCAGGCCTTTACGAATACTCATGCCCCTGTGGAAGTGCTTCGTGATATGTATGAGAGAGTGCTTGAGCAGGACGGAGTTGTCGGACTGTCTATTGCGACCCGCCCTGACTGTCTGCCTGAAGATGTAGTCGAATATCTGGCAGAGCTTAATCAGCGGACATACCTCTGGGTTGAATTGGGCTTACAGACTGTGCATGAACGGACTGCCCTTTTAATTAACCGCGCACATGATTATCCATGCTATGCGGAGGGAGTAAACAAGCTCCGCAAACATGGCATCCGCATCTGTTCCCATATCATTAATGGCCTTCCGCTTGAAACACCGGACATGATGATGGAAACCGCACGGGAAGTTGCGAAGCTGGATGTGCAGGGGATTAAAATCCATCTCCTTCATTTATTAAAAGGAACCCCAATGGTTAAACAATTTGAAAAAGGCATGCTTGAGTTTCTGTCTCTTGATGAGTATGTAAACTTAGTATGTGACCAGCTGGAGATTTTACCTCCGGAAATGATTGTCCACCGCATAACAGGAGATGGGCCAATCGACTTGATGATCGGGCCAATGTGGAGCGTGAATAAGTGGGAAGTGCTTAATAGCATTGATGCGGAATTAAAGCGCAGAAACAGCTGGCAAGGCAAATTTTATAAACCAAGCCAAATGGAGGCATTGTCATGAAGCTTGAAAGAATCTTACCTTATGCTAGACAGCTGCTTGAGAAAGCAGTATCACCTGGAGATATCGTTATAGATGCCACTTTGGGCAACGGTCATGATACAGTATTTCTGGCGGATCTGGTTGGACATAATGGAAGAGTTTACGGATTCGATATTCAGGGAGAGGCTGTCCAGAATACAAAAACACGCCTGGCTGATCATGACCTGTCAGACAGGGCTACCCTTTTCCATACAGGACATGAATTCATTCTAGAGAATGTGCCGCCTGTCCATCATGGAAAAATAACTGCAGCCATTTTTAATTTAGGTTACCTGCCTGGCGGTGATAAAGATATTGTCACCCGTCCGCAGACAACCATTTCTGCCATCGATCAGCTTTTGGAACTGATGGCTCCGGAAGGGATTATTCTTTTAGTGATTTATCACGGCCATATTGAGGGAGCTGTTGAGCGTGATTATCTGCTCAGATATGTAAGGCAGCTGGATCAAAGCCTCGTCCATGTATTGCAGTATCAGTTTATTAATCAAAAAAATAACCCGCCGTTTATTGTAGCAATTGAAAAACGGTAAAAGCCTGCGAAAAATGCAGGCTTTTTATTATTTTTCAATTGCTCCTGAAAAGCCAGCAGGCATTATTTTCTGCAAAGTCCGGTAAGCCCTGCCGTTTACATAAAAGAAATAGCTTACCATTCCGCCTGTTCTTATCATGCTTTTGGCTAATCTTCTGACATTCCGCTGCTTCCGGACCTTCTCATCGGATAGATAGACCCCTAGCAAGCCGCGATTAATCAGTTTATGGAAATGTTTATGAGGCAGCTTTTCAGTATGCTTATCTGCCTCGGCAACAAAATGCTTCAATCTCGAAAACAGTTTTTCTTCATTCTCATAGTAAAAGCAAAAATTCAAGTCACCACCGGCTTTGTCCTCTTCCTGGTCAATCAGATAATCAAGAAGAATATGGAGACCCTGGATGTATGGAAAATATCCATTTCGTATATTTACTGCATGCTCAGCTTCAAAATCATCTCTCAGTGCGTAGGAAACAAGGCAGAAAATTCCTAAAGTCGATCCTGAGCAGGCAGAGAACTCATACCATTCCATCTCAGGAATATCAGACCGATATTGGTCAAACCAGTTCTGCAGACGGGGAACTCGTTCTTCCACCACAACATGCTTATGTATTTGCAGATCACAATAGTAACGGCATAATTCAAGCAGATGGCTTTTTATATGAGTATAATTCTCCAGACTGTACAGCACTTCCCTGCAGGCTGCTGCTAAATCTGCAAGGTAGTTTCCATCATCCTGTTCTTTTCTCAGCCGATAATAATTTTTCTCTGCTGCACCCGTATCGAGGGCATCCTCCATTGACTCGTGCAGTGCCGCAAAATCCCGGGGATCAAGCGAGGTGCTCCGGTCGCAGAGATTGTCCAAATAATCACTGATTGTCTGATATGCGATGATAAACTTAATCGCTTGTCCATATTTCTCCTTGGCCATTAAAGACATAATTGCTCCGCCTTCACAGTGAAATGTTTTATGATCAATGCTGGCAAGAGCCTGCTTTCTTAACTCCGGATCAGGAATTGCTTCCGCCCTGCTTCTCCAATATGCAAGTTCCTTATGGACCGCAGGAAGAACCTTCCTGTAAACATGTGACATTAAGCTAATTGGCATGGAAGGGACACTCATGACATGACAAACCTCCTTTTGCTTAGGGGATAGGTGAGCAGTTTCTTATGTTAAGCCTGCACCCTCCATAATTAAAACCCCGTCCTTAAACCACATAACCAAGCGCTTTTAATTGGCTGCTTACGAAATCCTTCGCGTATTCAAAGACTTCTTCACGTTCAGGTTCATTAAAGACTTCGTGGTAGCACTTAGGCCATTCTTTGAACCTTTTCTCTGAGAAAGGCGCAAGGTTAAACCATTCTCTGACAGTTGTTTTATTCACGATCTTATCATCGCCGCCCTGCAATACGAGGAGGGGCACATCCTGGATCTTATCAAGATTTTCAAAGGCAAGCTTTATAGCAGAAACAAGTTCCCTGTACCATCTGACCGACACTTTTGTCACATACAATGAGTCATTTAAATCAGCATCAAGGACATCCTGATTCCTTGTTGCCATGTCCACGGATAAACCGGCATCCATTTTCAGGCCTGGCATCACAGAATTGAGTCCAAGCGATAAAAAGTTCAGAAGTTTCGAAGGCTGTTGAACCAAGCCTAAGCATGGAGATGACAAAATCACTCCAGCGAGATTCATTCTTTCCTCCTGCAGCAGACGAATGGCAATCAGTCCGCCCATGCTGTGCCCTAAAAGAAATACCGGCAATTCAAATTCATAGGCTGCCTGTACCCAATCCTGAACTTCAAGTATATATTCATCAAAGGAATCAATATGGCCTCTTCTGGATCTTGAAGTCATCCCCTGGCCAGGAAGATCTCCCATTATGACATGGAAACCTGCCAAGCGCCACATTTCAATCAGCCAGCCATAGCGGCGGTGATGCTCCATTGCCCCATGCACCATGACAATAACGCCCTTTGCATCTCCTTCAGTTTCCCATTTCCACATAGTCAATCCTCCCAGCCTTTTTACGTACTGTCTTATGTAAATATATTATAGCCTAGATGCTAAAATTGTTCATGAATCAACCTTTGTCAAAATGGAATTCTTTTTGCCAAAATATCGTTTATCATGCCTCTTATGATAAAATCAAAATAATCAAACTGCATATAGGAGTGTTTCACATGATCTATCCATATAAAGATAAAGAACCTAAGATTGCTGAATCCGCATTTATTGCAGATTTTACTACCATTACCGGTGATGTTGAAATTGGCGAGAATTCCAGTGTTTGGTTCAACTCCGTTATACGCGGAGATGTAGCACCAACAATCATCGGCAAAAAAGTCAATATCCAGGACAATTCCGTCCTGCATCAGAGCCCGAATAACCCGCTGATATTGGAAGATGAAGTAACAGTTGGCCATCAGGTAATCCTTCATAGCTGCATTATCCGCAAAAGGGCTTTAATAGGGATGGGCTCGATTGTATTAGATCAGGCTGAAATCGGAGAGGGAGCATTCATTGGAGCTGGGAGCCTTGTTCCACAGGGAAAGAAAATTCCTCCCAATACACTTGCATTCGGCAGGCCAGCAAAAGTGATCCGCGAGCTGACACCAGAAGATATTAAAGATATGGAACGTATAAGCAGGGAATACGCCGAAAAAGGGCAGTACTATAAGTCTTTGCAGAAAAAGCATAAATAACTCTCCTGCCTCCTTTTATTAATAGAATGGGAAAATAGCCGATAATAAACATAAGGCAATATCAATGGGCGGGTGAAGAAATTGAAGATTTATATTGCGGCTATTGTTCTATTTTTATTTTTAATAGTGATATTCAGAAAAACAATGTTAAAAACGGCACCAATGTTTTTAATTGTCTTCATTCTGATTTCTGGTGCATTTGTTTATGACAACCTTTCAGGAAGCCAGCCTGCTTCAGCCGTAAACCAAATTAAATCATGGCTGTCTGAACCTGCTGAGAAAGCCAGCTCCTTCCTTGGACACAACACTGCCGTAATTAAGATCAAAGAAGAAACACTTATAGATGCTCCCGCAGTCAATCAGTTTCCTGAGCTCCCCAGGGGATGCGAAGTGACGAGCTTAGCCATGCTTCTTCAGCATGCAGGGATCCAGGCTGATAAAATGACACTCGCTAAAGAAATAAAGAAAAATCCTGAGCCTTATCGCATAGAAAACGGAAAAATCTATTTCGGGCACCCGAATGACGGATTCATAGGCGATATGTATTCCTTTGATAATCCTGGTCTCGGCGTTTATCATAAACCCGTAAAAGAACTTGCGGAAAAGTACATGCCTGGCTCCATTGAGGACCTTACTGGATCCGGTTTTGAAGACTTAAAGATCCATTTGTCAGACGGCAGGCCAGTCTGGGTTATTATCAACACAGCCTATAAACAGCTTTCTGATGACTTTTTCCAGACCTGGCACACGCCAAGCGGAAAAATCCAGATTACCTATAAAGAGCATTCAGTCCTGCTCACAGGCTATGATCAGGAATATATGTATTTCAATGACCCGCTTACAGGCGAGAAAAATAAAAAAGCACCCATAAACGATTTTGAAAAAGCATGGGTGCAGATGGGCAAACAGGCTATTACTTATCACCAAAAATAAAAACGTCCACCAGGTTGCCACCTGATGAACGTTTTTATTTTAGCCTTTAAGTGGCTGCAAGTTATTATTTAACAGATACTCTTTCTCAAAAGAATACTTTTTCTCCACGTACACCTGATGCCAAACCATGAACATAAGAACTGTCCAGATTTTGCGGCTGTTGTCCGCTTTATCCTGGCAATGGTCTTCAAGAAGCCCTAACACATAATCTTTATTGATTAAGTGATCCACATTGCTTTCACGGATAATATTTTTAGCCCACTCATTCATCTCGTCTTTCAGCCAGTGGCGGATTGGAACAGGGAATCCAAGTTTCTTGCGGTTCAGCACATGGTCTGGAACGACTCCTTCAGCAGCTTTGCGAAGTATATACTTCGTAGTGCCATTTGCCGTTTTCATGCTGGTCGGAATTTTGGAAGCCACTTCAAACACTTCTTTATCAAGGAACGGAACACGAAGCTCGAGAGAATGAGCCATCGTCATTTTGTCCGCTTTCAATAGAATGTCTCCGCGCATCCACGTATGAATGTCGATATACTGCATGCGGTCAACCGGATCATAGCCGCGGCTTTCTTCATATAGCGGTTTAGTGATATCCGTATAATTTAAGCTGTCTTTATAAACATGAAGCAGGCTGCGCTTCTCTTGCTCTGTAAACATTTTTGCATTTCCAATGTAGCGCTCTTCCATTGGCGTTACACCGCGTTCGATAAAGCTTTTCCCCTTCATTCCCTCTGGCATCATGTTTGCAATCATGCGAAGAAGCTTTTTGCCGATGGCAGGAATTTTATTGAAGACTTCCAGGGATTGTGGTTCACGGTAAATATTATAGCCGCCGAATAGCTCATCAGCGCCCTCACCTGAAAGTACAACTGTTACATGCTTGCGTGCTTCTCTTGCTACAAAATAAAGGGGCACACAAGCCGGGTCAGCAAGCGGATCGTCCATATGCCACATGATTCTCGGAATCTCATTCATGTATTCCTCAGGAGTTATGATGTAGCTTATGTTTTCGACACCCAGCTTTTCTGCTGTTTCTTTCGCTACATCCACCTCGCTGAAGCCATTGCGTTCAAACCCGACAGAGAAGGTTTTGATAGCAGGATGGAATTCTTTCGCAATGGAAGCAATGATGGAAGAATCGATTCCGCCTGAAAGGAATGAACCTACCGGCACATCGGCACGCATATGCATTTTGACTGAGTCGAACAACACATCTCTTATTTCTTTCGTGAAATCAGCTTCTGACTTCTGCACTGGATGGAACGCAGCTTTCCAATAACGCTTAATATCCATCGGAGCACCGATTTTTTTAGTAAAATAATGGCCAGGCTCCAGCTTATGGA
This sequence comes from Bacillus sp. NTK034, assembly GCF_017303275.1. Classification (GTDB taxonomy): domain Bacteria; phylum Bacillota; class Bacilli; order Bacillales; family Cytobacillaceae; genus Cytobacillus. The sequence continues at coordinate 852,636 of NZ_JAFKOJ010000002.1, forward strand.
TTCCCTCTGACATCGTGTTTGGCTCAGGCACAAACTGATAAGTCAAATAATGCTGGAGGGAGTCATAGTTTAATACATCATTCTGAAGCGCCAATAGAATGCTCTTCTTCTCTGATCCAAAGAACGTGCGGTCTCCCTTATCGTAATAAAAGAAAGGCTTAATCCCAAATGGATCTCTGGCTCCATATAGGGACTGCTCCTGTTTATCCCAAATGACAAACGCAAACATCCCGCGCAATTTTTCAACAGCTCTTTCTTTCATATGGCTGTATAGGGCAATTATGACTTCTGTATCGGAACTTGTTTCAAAGCTTAAGCCAGCTTTGAGAAGTTCTTCACGAAGTTCCACATAGTTATAGATTTCACCATTAAAGATAATCCAATAACGCTCATTCTCGTAAGTCAGCGGCTGGTGCCCGCTTTCAATATCGATAATGCTCAACCGGCGGAAGCCGAATTGAATATGATCATCAAAATAGTATCCTGAATCGTCCGGACCCCGATGGGTAATGATATCATTCATATTTTGGAATTGTTCTTTATCTGCGTCACGGTAATTTTGTGCTTTTTCATGTACACAACCAATAAAACCACACATTATGTACGTCACCTACTCCATTCTATTCTCAATATTTAGATACAGCCTTAACGGCTCCTTTGTCTTAGAAAACATACCCTATAATACTACCACTAATCATTTATAATTAGCACGCGGATTATAAAAAAATATGCTCGGAAAATTAAGCCATTATCCGAAGTTTAAACGATAACATATAATTATAAACGACTAAAGAGCATAAAGACCGAAAAGTGAATTATCACCCTATATGTATAAAGACGCAAAAAAGAAAGCGGGAGTTACATAGTAAATGCAACTCCCGCTTTTTATATTATTGTCTAGCTCCACAAGGAACGCTTCGACAGCTTTATCATCGCACGACTAAAAGCGCTAGCTTTTAGGAGGAGCGCCTACCCCCTCGAGGTCACAAGCCACCCCTCCCCAAAAGGCAAAGGACGCCTTTCCGGGGATGGGGGTCATGCAGACGTTGCCACAGGACGTGGCGTTCTTAGTCTGCGTTCCTTCGTGGGCAAGGCGCTTCCGCTTTTCTATTCAGCTTCAGAACGAAGAATTTCTGCCTTATCTGTACGCTCCCAAGGAAGATCTACATCTGTACGTCCGAAATGTCCGTAAGCAGCTGTCTGCTTGTAAATTGGGCGGCGAAGGCCAAGCATGTTAATAATTCCTGCAGGACGAAGATCAAAATGCTTTCTTACCAGATCAACAAGTACATCTTCGCCCACTTTGCCTGTTCCGAATGTATCAACAGAAATCGATACAGGCTGTGCCACACCGATCGCATAAGCAAGCTGAACCTCAACTTTTTCAGCTAAGCCGGCTGCCACAAGATTCTTAGCTACATAACGAGCAGCATAAGCAGCAGAGCGGTCAACCTTTGTAGGATCCTTACCGGAGAACGCTCCTCCGCCATGACGGGCATATCCGCCGTAAGTATCAACAATGATTTTGCGTCCAGTCAGGCCAGCATCCCCTTGAGGTCCGCCGATAACGAAACGTCCTGTTGGGTTGATGAAGTACTTAGTATTCTCATCGATTAGTTCTTTAGGAACAACCGGGTTAATAACATGTTCCTTCAGATTGCGCTGGATTTGCTCCAGGCTGATCTCAGGGTGGTGCTGAGTAGAAATAACAATTGTGTCAATGCGGACAGGCCTGTCATTTTCATCATACTCAACCGTTACCTGAGTTTTTCCGTCCGGACGAAGGTAAGGAAGGATTTCTTCTTTACGAACTTCAGTCAGGCGGCGGGAAAGTTTATGTGCTAAAGAAATCGGAAGAGGCATAAGCTCTTTCGTTTCGTTGCAGGCAAAACCGAACATTAAGCCCTGGTCTCCTGCACCGATTGCTTCGATTTCCTGATCGCTCATTTGTCCTTCACGTGCTTCAAGGGCCTGGTCAACACCCATTGCAATATCTGCTGACTGCTCATCAATGGAAGTTAAAACTGCACATGTTTCGGAATCAAAACCATATTTAGCACGGGTATAACCGATTTCTTTTACCGTTTCACGAACGATTTTTGGAATATCTACGTATGTAGATGTTGTGATTTCACCTGCAACTAATACAAGTCCAGTTGTTACAGAAGTCTCTGCAGCAACACGGGCATTCGCATCTTTAGCTAAAATCGCATCTAAGATTGCATCAGAAATTTGGTCACAGATTTTATCCGGATGACCTTCAGTAACTGATTCAGAAGTAAACAAACGACGCTTTGTTGACATCTGGCTTCCTCCTTATAAATAGAAAATTGAGCGAGAATTTAGAAATGGGGAAGCGGAAATAACTTTTCCCTGTCATTTCATGGATCTCTGTTTGATACGGAACTCATTCCCTTAGTAGTATGAAATAAACATGGAGTTTTTATTAGAAAAATAGACAGCACTGACCAGAAGCCAGGCACCCATTTTTTCTTTTGCACACTGCAAGCTGCTAAAAACTCACATAAATAGTACATTCCAAAAGCCGTTCATTTCATTGCCTTAAAAGCACAAGCACCCGGTTAGCCCCGACAAGCATAAGACAGTCCCTGGAAGAAGGCGTTCTTTGCCTTCTGCAAGGGAATGGCTTATGACCTCGAGGGGCTGGGTGCTGGAGCTGGATAAAAAATAAAAAACCTTCCCATTAGTGAAAAGGTTGAAAGCAAATCGATTCGCGCCTTTCACTCTTATCGTTCAAGGAATTACGTCCTTGCGTCAGGTTAGCACCTTTGCTGATTATTGCCTTTAGCAGGTTGCTGGGTTTCATAGGGCCTGTCCCTCCACCAGCTCGGGATAAGAGAGTATCCGTTCAAGGTTGAATCATACCGTATTTTATCGAATCATGTCAACAGATTTTCATTATTTTTCACTGTAAGTTTTAAGCATTTAAGATTATGCTCCATGCTTACAGCGAACAGCTTCCGTCGTCACATTTTTTCTTTAGAAATTTATGCCTGTTTTTAGCAATCCATTTATAGATCGGATCGCCCAGCATTGGCGTCAATGGGAGATATAAAAGGAGGCCGATTAAAAAGGATGCAGGAAAGAGGAACAGCAGTCTCCTTACTGCAGAATAACCCCTTTTCACGCCACCCGATGGGGTAATAATATGAAGCTCTCTGCGCAAATCAATCTTGGAAAACGAGAGCGAGTTCGGGATTTTTTCATACTCCTGCAGAGAAATCCATTCCACTTTATTCAGCCAATCGAGTTTTTTAAACATCTTCTTTGTTTCCTTGCATAAGGAACAAGTTCCATCATAGAGGGCAATTGTCTTCATTTTAGATCAGTCCCATGTTAAAATTAACACTTTCTTCTATATTAACATATACCAGTTATAAGGTGATTAAAGTGGATTACTTGTCCAATTATGACATTTTTATAACATGAATAAAAAAATTTCGTAATAGTATAGACTAATCATTTTAATGTGTTATACTAATTTCGAGATGTAATCACTTTCATAAAAAAATCGGGAAAAAGGAAGGTATTCATCAGATGAACTCTGTAAGCATATCAAACGAATTGAGCGAATTACTAAATGGCAGCAACATTCAAGTGCAATTATCCGTTCCTCAGCTTGTGGAAAAAGTATTAAACCGCAATGAAGGGTCCCTTACCTCTACTGGTGCCGTACGCGCTACTACAGGAAAGTATACAGGACGTTCCCCTAAAGATAAATACATTGTTGAAGAAGCATCAAACAAAGATAAAATGGACTGGGGTAGCGTAAACCAGCCTATCTCTGAAGAAGCATTCTCTAATCTTTATAATAAAGTAATCAACTACTTAAAAGAAAAAGAAGAAGTATTTGTTTTCAAAGGCTTCGCAGGTGCTGATAAAAAGCACCGCATGCCAATCCAGGTAATTAATGAATATGCCTGGCACAATCTTTTCGCACATCAGTTATTCATTCGTCCGGCAGAAGACGAGCTATTGGATCATCAATCAGAGTTCACAGTCATTTCTGCTCCTAATTTCAAAGCAGACCCTGCAGTTGACGGCACTAAGTCCGAAACATTCATCATCATTTCATTCGAGCGCCGCACTGTTTTAATTGGCGGTACTGAATATGCAGGCGAAATGAAAAAGTCCATTTTCTCTGTTATGAACTATATGCTTCCAGAAAACGGGATTCTTCCGATGCACTGCTCCGCGAACGTTGGCCGCGAAGGAGATGTCGCTTTATTCTTCGGCTTATCCGGAACAGGGAAAACAACCTTATCTGCAGACCCTAATCGCAAGCTGATTGGTGATGACGAGCATGGCTGGTCTGCAAATGGTGTATTCAATATTGAAGGCGGCTGCTATGCGAAATGCATTAACTTATCCCGTGAGAAAGAACCGCAAATTTTTGATGCTATCCGCTTTGGGGCTGTATTGGAAAATGTGGTGGTAAACAGCGAAACTCGGGTTGCTGATTACGATGACAGCACATTAACTGAAAATACACGTGCGGCATACCAGCTTCAGGCAATCGATAATATTGTTGACCCAAGCATTGCCGGACATCCTAATACAATTGTATTTTTAACAGCTGACGCATTTGGCGTATTGCCTCCAATCTCTAAACTATCAAAAGAGCAGGCAATGTACCATTTCTTAAGCGGCTATACTTCCAAGCTTGCAGGAACTGAGCGCGGCATTACCTCACCGCAGGCTACGTTCTCTACATGCTTTGGATCACCTTTCCTTCCGCTTCCTGCAAACCGTTATGCTGAAATGCTTGGCGAGAAAATCGATGAGCATAATGCTAAAGTCTTCCTTGTAAACACAGGATGGACTGGCGGAGAGTACGGAGTCGGTGAACGCATGAAACTTGCTTACACTCGAGCTATGGTGGAAGCTGCACTTGAAGGTGAACTAAACAATGTAGAAACAGTCAAGGACGAAATTTTCGGATTGGAAATTCCGCAGCACGTTACGGGTGTGCCTGACGAAGTTCTTCAGCCAAACAAAACTTGGGCAGATCAGGCTGCTTATGAAGCAAAAGCAAAAGAACTCGCTGCAAAATTCCGTGAAAACTTCAAGAAATTCACAAGCGTTTCTTCTGAAATCGAAGAAAAAGGCGGACCAATCGCATAATATAGAAAAGGAATTGCCGCTTTTAGCGGCAATTCCTTTTCTATATTATTTTGGAAGTCAGCCCGCTCGAACGATAAGTTTCTTACATGCAGACTTATAATCGTTGATCGACACTGTGCGCTTCGACTTGTTCCTTTCGCACTCTTTTTCCATCTCTCAGTGACACGATTCCTTCTGTTTAGGTCCTTTCGCAACCCCTAGTCCTTGCTCGGTGGCACTATTCCCTCTGTTTAGTTCCCTTCGCGACGACTTGTTCCCGCTCAGTGGCACTATTCCCTCTGTTTAGCTCCCTTCGCGACCCCTAGTCCTCGATCAGCGGCATTATTCCCACTGTTTAGTTCCTTTCGGGCTCTTTTTCCTCCCCTAATTTTAAAAGCACTATTCTCACTTGCAATTTACAGAAACATTTCGAACAAAAAAACGCCGGACTAAGTCCAGGCGCTCTTTAGTTTGTTGAGTTTAGAGAAACAAGCTGGTAGGTTATAAGGGTCTGACTGTTTTCCCATACCACTTTTCTGATGACACCCATACCGTTCAGGTCGCCTTCAATTGTTCTTTTTACCTCGACCGGAATATCGAGCGGATATAATCTGTACCCGTCTTTGACAAGTGAAAAGAAATTCTCATCAAGTCTGTTCTCCCTGCCCTTTGTCACGATCATTGTGTTCAGCTCTAAAGGCATACCCATTGGTATCTCTCCTTCATTTTTAATATCCTTTTCTCTATTTTACCCCACCTTATTGCGCTCTGAAAGTCCTTAATTTCATCTGCCCTTTGCTTTTCATCCACGCGCATAAATCCTCTACCGTCTTCCGGTTCACGTCTGGCGGAAAGTAGTGGGTATATTCAGGGAAATACCAGCTGCCCACTTCTTTTTTTAGAGCCTTGAGCCTTTTTTCCAGGCGATAGGAATGCTCCACCGAAACATTATGGTCCTGTTCTCCATGAATAATTAAGACGGGGGCCTGCAGCTGCTCCAGCTGAAAAAGCGGGGTGCGATATTTATACCGTTCCGGAAACTTAGTCGGGGTTCCTCCTATTACACGTTTCATCATTCTCCGGAGATCCTTTCGCTCCACATAGGTGAGAAACATATCACTGACCCCTCCCCATGTAACAATGGACGCGGCTTCAGGAAACTCGATTGCAGTAAGCAATGCCATTACGCCACCACGGGAAAAGCCAAAAATATGGACTCTTTTTACCCGGGCATGCTCCTGAAGAAGAGTAAAAGCGGCAAATGCGTCCTGTCTGTCCTCCCCTGCAAAATCTTCGTTACCATCTCCCCCTTGGTTGCCTCTGTAAAAAGGCGCGAATACAATAAAGCCTTCACATGCAAACTGGATAATCCTGGAAGGCCTTACTTTCCCGACATTTTTTATGCCTCCTCTTAGGTATAGAAACCCATCATATTGTTCCTCCCCCTTTGGCTCTGCCAGCAGGCCTTTTATATGTAATCCGTTTGCATAATATGTGACAACAGATAATTCGATTGCCGGATTTGGCGAAGGAAATCTCTGTTTAGTTATGACTTGGCCATTTAGGAATTCCATGTCCTCATCTCCCTCTGAAGTAAATCTGAATACGACTAATAGTATGAGCTTTATGAACTCCGCCTAAAAATGTTTCCATGGGCATTCACACATTTTTTCGATTTTCATACGATATCCTAGGCTTTTAAATCTGACTTTTTTAGCATAAGGGAGGTCTTATGGCTTATGAAAAAATGGATGAAAGTAAGCATGCTTCTTTTGCTTACAGCGATACTTATTGTTCCTTTGGCCGCTTGCGGCAAGGATGAAATGCAAAAGGTCCGTATTGCCGAAGTGACACGCTCCATCTTCTATGCTCCGCAATATGTAGCCCTTGAAAAGGGTTTCTTTGAAGAAGAAGGGCTTAAAGTAGAGCTTACAACTACAGCAGGCGGAGATAAAACGATGACTGCTCTGCTGTCGGATAGCGCTGATGTTGCACTTGTAGGTTCCGAAACTTCCATTTACGTTTCGGCTCAGGGCTCCAACGATCCGGTCATTAACTTTGCACAGCTCACTCAAACGGATGGAACATTTCTTGTTTCCCGCAAAAAAATCGATAACTTTTCATGGGATATGCTAAAAGGCAAAACATTCCTGGGTCAGCGCAAAGGCGGCATGCCGCAGATGGTTGGCGAGTTTGTTTTGAAAAAGCATGGAATTGATCCTCACGAAGATATGGACTTGATTCAAAATATTGATTATGCCAATATCGCTCCGGCCTTCGCTTCAGGAACAGGCGAGTTTGTTCAGCTGTTCGAGCCGACTGCCAGTGTTTTTGAAAAAGAAGGCAAAGGCTATATCGTAGCTTCTTTCGGAACAGAGTCCGGTCATGTACCATATACCACATTCATGACAAAACAAAGCTATATTGATGAAAATAAAGAGACAGTCGAAAAATTCACAAGAGCGATTTATAAAGCACAGCAATGGGTTGAAACACATAGTGCGAAAGAAACGGCAGAAACCATTCAAGGATATTTCGACAATACCGAGCTTGAAATCATTGAGATGGTAGTAGACCGCTATAAGAGCCAGGGGTCCTTTGCAGCAGATCCTATCCTGGACACTGAAGAATGGGAAAACCTGCAGAACATCATGGACGAAGCAGGAGAGCTCCCTAAGCGCATAGAGCATGACACACTTGTCAACACAGAAATCGCTGAAGGTGTAATGAAGTAAATAAACGAAAGAGGAGGCCGACATGAATTTTCTAAAGGTAGATGCTGTCCACCACACTTATTTTACGAAAACCTCTGCTGTAACGGCCCTCTCCGATATTTCGCTTGAAGTGGAGGAAGGAGAATTTGTTTCCTTCCTCGGCCCAAGCGGATGCGGCAAGACAACTTTGCTTTCCATCATAGCAGGCCTGTTTGAACCCACAGAAGGCACTGTAGCACTTGAAGGAAAGCGCGTTGAAACGGCAGAAAATGAAATTGGCTATATGCTGCAGCAGGATTATCTTTTTCCCTGGAAAACGATTGAAGAAAATATCCTGCTGGGGCTGAAAATCGGGAACAGCCTTACTCCCGACAAAAAAGCTTATGCACTGCAGCTCCTTCAGGAGATGGGATTAAAAGGTGTAGAGTCACAGTTTCCAAAGCAGCTTTCTGGCGGAATGCGCCAGCGTGTTGCCCTTGTAAGAACACTTGCAACTGAACCAAAGCTGCTCATGCTTGATGAACCCTTTTCCGCATTAGATTATCAAACCAAGCTGAAGCTTGAGGATTTGGTCTCTAACACGCTCAAATCATTTGGAAAAACAGCCATACTGGTTACCCATGATATTGGTGAGGCAATCAGCATGAGTGATCGCGTTTTTCTCTTTTCCGCGAGACCCGGACAGCTTCATAAAACGTTTGTAATACCAAAAGAATTAAGAGATCAAACTCCCTTTAACGCAAGAAATCATGAAGCATATCCAGCGATTTTTCAAACTATATGGAAGGAGCTGGAGTCCCTTGAGCCCGCAGGAGAACGTTAAATTCCTCCACCAGAAATATATCCAGTCGCTGAACCGTGAAAAAAAATGGGTACGCTTCTATCAGGCTGTCATCTTTATCGTGTTTTTTTCGGGATGGGAGCTGGCAAGCCAGAAGCAATGGATTGACCCGCTGATTTTCAGTGCGCCCTCAAAAGTATGGGGATTATTTTTAACCAAAATCCAGGATGGGACCTTGATGGTGGATTTAGGCTACACTTTGTCAGAAACCGTATTTGGATTCATATTGGGCACTTTTCTAGGCACATTGCTTGCAGCCATCCTCTGGTGGTCACCGCTGCTTTCAAAAATAGCGGACCCCTATTTGGTTGTCCTGAATTCAATGCCAAAGGTTGCACTTGGCCCGATATTAATCGTCGCATTAGGCCCCAGCTTTACTTCCATCGTAGCAATGGGCGCGATTATTTCCATCATCATCACAACCATTGTCGTGTATACATCTTTTAAAGAAGTTGACCCTAATTACATTAAGGTGCTTCAAACCTTTGGGGCAAACCGATTTCAAATCTTCAGGGAAGCTATTTTGCCAGCTTCATTCCCAACCATCATCTCAACTTTAAAGGTGAATGTCGGTCTATCATGGGTCGGTGTTATTGTCGGGGAATTCCTTGTATCCTCAAAAGGTCTCGGATACATGATTATTTACGGCTTCCAAGTCTTCAACTTTACCCTTGTCATGCTGTCATTGCTGGTAATTGCTATTTTTGCAACAGTGATGTATCAGCTGGTCGAACTGCTCGAGCGAAAACTGATAAAAAATGGTTCATAATAAAAACGGCAGCGATAATGCCGTTTTTTTACTTTCCCTGCATGATTTTTTCGAGGCTCTTTTCAACTACTTTATCCTTCATGATAAAACTGTATTGACTGCTCCACCTGTCTTCCAGCAAGTTTCCAGCTGTCAGAATGGGACCGTTTGTTTCAAAATATTGATCCGTTTTGTTAAGGCTTTTCACCTCTGCGAAAAAAATGGCTTTGACAAAACGCTCTGTACCCAAATTAACTTCATATTCACCAATAAAATGTAAACTCTTTAAGTCTGCTCCTGTTTCCTCATAAACTTCTCTTCTGGCTGCCTCTTCAAGAGACTCCCCCTCTTCTCTCTTGCCTCCCGGAAATTCCCACCCCCGCTTTTTGTGATTCGTCAGCAGCCATTGATCGCCATAGCGGCAAATGACCAGAACATGTTTTGGATCGGTTCCAAAAGCTCGTTTATTAAAAGAAAATCGCACTTCCCCGCCGTTCTCATCCAAAAAGTTTTCCATACTTTTCCCTCACTCGATAATTAAATTCTGATGTTATCATTATAAAGGTAAATCATATATTTAAAAACTTCTGGGGCTAAAGTATCAAATTACATATTTTTGAAACTTTTTTCCTTTTTTCTCCGTAAAATTAGCTGACTAACCTAAATAGAGGAGTGTATACCTTGAAAAAATCCCTTGCAATCCTTACTGGCTTCTTGATGATTCTAATGCTGGCTGCGTGCAATGAAACAGCCAAACCTGTTAATGAATCTGCTGGCGGCACGGGCAAGGAAGAGACAAAAACAGAAGAAGCTTCAGAATTGACACTGGAGGAAGTTTTAACGAAATCTACCGAAGCTTCAGAAGAGCTAAAAAGCTTCTCGGTAAATATGGATATGAGGCAGGAAATGAGCTCAGGCACTGAAGGGGAAAATATGAATATCGATTCTGCCATTGATATGGATGTTACAACAGATCCGATGGCCTTCTACCAAAAAATGACTATGTCGATGGACGGAACAGAAGAATCGTATGATATTGAAAGCTATTTTACTGAAGAAGGCATGTTCCTTTATGATGCAGCCGGTAAGCAGTGGATGAAGTTCCCTAAAGAAATGTCGGATGATTTGCTTCAAATGTCCAGCCAGCAGACAAATCCTGGTGAAGAACTAAAGAAATTGCAGGAGTTCGTGGACGACTTTACGTTTGAACAGGATGCAAAAAGCTATATTCTAAAACTGAAAGCCGATGGAGAAAAATTCAATGATTTTGTGAAGGAAACAGCAGCAGAAACACTTCCGCCTGAACTGGCAGCCAACGGAGAAATGCTTGATAACATGAAAATTAACGGCGTGGAATACGAAATCGTGATTGATAAAGAAACTTTTTATCCAAGCGTGCTGAATATGATTATGGAAATGGAAATTACGGCTGAAGGCCAGACCATATCCATGAAGCAGACCATGAACGGCCAATATGCAAACTATAATAAGGTAGAGGCTATAGCCGTTCCACAAAAAGTTCTTGATACAGCTGTAGAAATGGAAATGTAAGAAAAGCTGAGGCACTCGCCTCAGCTATTTATTTATGTTCCTCTTCAGTAAGGATCCCCATGCTTTCAATATGTTTTCTTGCTTCATCATCTCCAAGATCATAAATCATTCCATATATTTTCTTCATTGTATCATCATAAGCGTCATTTTCACGGTCATAATGGTATTGAACATAAGGAACATGGGCTCTGAAAAAATTCTGCCACTCAGTTGAGTAGTTCTGATCAAAATATTCCCTTAAGGCAATGATTTCATCATCTGTCGCCTCTATTTTAAAATTCCATGTTGAACCAGTGGCACTTTGTGAAATCTCCCCAGAACCAAGCGTGATATAATACGTCTTTTTATTACCTTCCAATCCTGTCAGCCCCTTTTTTTTCATTCCTGTGACGCTGTTTCAACACCGGTTACTTTATCATTATTTATCATGACTTTTTTATTTCTATAGTTATCGTATCCCACATTTGTGATAAAATTATACGAAATTAAGATCATTCTTCATAAGCTTACATATACTAAGTTAAATAATTGAGAAACAGCTTCTCAATTTATCTGCGGTGAATATTTTCCTGCATCAGGGGTATTAAATTAAGTATACTATATAAAACGGGAGTATATTTTAAGGAGGTGTTATCATGAAACTGATTGATGAGCTATATGAACTTTACAGGAATAAGCTGACAGGTGATGAAGAGGATATCGATATGCTCGCTTTTGCCTTCTTAGAAGAAATGGACAGAGAAGACCTGCTGAATATTATCAGGGATCTCGATAATCAGGAATTATATGATTTAATGGGGCTTTATTTGATTGAGAGCTTAAAAGGGAAATTTGCCAGTGAGAATTACGGCCAGCGCAGAAGCCCGATCATTCATCACCGGAACATACACTAAACTATACATATCCGAATAATTAACTATCCATATTATTTGAAGGCGGCGATAAGCCGCTTTTTATTTTATTATGGCATTCCTTATGCAAGGCGCTTCCGCTTTTATTCTTTGCATATAAAAAGACCAGCTTTCCAGCCAGTCTTTGTTTATTATCCAAGGTATGCTTTTAGCATCCAGATATGTTTCTTTAAACTTTGCTTTACAGCAATCAGCATGTCGCCTGTACCTTCATCTTTGGCTTCTTCTGCAAGCTCAATTGCTTCCTGAAGCTCGTCCACCATTTTTTCAAAGTCATCAACGACCGATTGGACCATTTGTTCCTCATTTTCTTTTCCTGTCGCTTCTTCGAGGGAACTGGTTTCAAGAACTTCCTTCATAGTCGCAACCGGCTTAGCCTCAAGAGCCAGGATTCTCTCAGCCAATTCATCTACATGTACGTTGGCTTCATTATAAAGTTCTTCAAATTTTGCATGAAGGGTAAAAAAGTTTTTCCCTTTAATATACCAATGGAAATTGTGAAGCTTTACATATAGAACAGTCCAGTTTGCTACTTGCTGGTTAACAGCTTTTACTAATTCTTTACTCATATAAATCATCCTCCCAACAATAGATTACCCACAATAACAAAATTCAAACCTGTGCCTTGGCCATCGCGAAATCTTTCATGAAAGTGCTGCTTTCATGGTAAAATATTGAGGAGAGAAAAGGGGGAGAAGAATGTATACGGTATTAGTCATATCGATTATCATTGTGATCGTGGTACTGCTTTTAAGCGTTATTACCACTTCAAAAGCTTACCAATTCAAGCATACAGTAGACCCGGTTGATCCGCTTCCTGACAGCGAGCAGGGACAAAAAGAGGCTAAAGAAGAGCAAGAAGATAACCAAAACCGTTCATAAGCATACGCTATTATATATACAGCCTCCGTACAACCGGAGGTTTTCCTTTTAAATGGACGGAAATAACATACATGTGGAGAGGACATTGAGATGGATATATACTCCATGATGCTTACAGTATTTTTAGTATTAAATATTATCCTGGCTGTTTTTGTTATCTTTCTGGAGCGAAGGGATGCAGGCGCCACATGGGCATGGCTCATGGTTTTGTTCTTTCTCCCTCTTCTTGGTTTTTTCATGTACCTCTTCTTTGGGCAGAATTTAACCAGAAGAAAGATGTTCCAATGGGAAGACCGTAAAAAGATTGGAATTGATGAACTGCTGAACAATCAGATCAGAGGAATCAAGGAAAAGGATTTCCATTTTCGAAATGACATAATTAAAAACTCCAAGGACCTTATATATATGCACCTTGTCAACAATGATGCGGTGTTGACGCAGGACAACGAGGTCAGGATTTTTACAGATGGGAAAGAAAAGTTTAATTCGCTTGTGGAGGATATCAAAAATGCAGCCGATCACATCCATCTGCAATATTATATCTTCAAGAGAGATAATCTGGGGAAAAGCTTAATCAATCTTTTGACGGAAAAGGCAAGGGAAGGCGTAAAAGTAAGGCTTCTCTATGATGAACTGGGCTCAAGAAGCCTGCATAAAAGGGTGTTTAAAGAGCTGATTGCGGCTGGTGGGGAGATTGAAGCCTTTTTCCCTTCCCGGCTGCACTTTATCAACTTGAGAATTAATTACCGGAACCATCGCAAAATTGCCATTATTGACGGCCGAATTGGATATGTTGGCGGGTTTAATGTCGGGGATGAATATCTCGGGCTTAATCCAAAGTTTGGATATTGGCGTGATACTCATTTAAGAATCAGGGGGAGTGCTGTCCATTCCCTGCAGACCCGCTTTATCCTGGACTGGAACCAGGCTTCGCATCGCCATGATATTTACTATGCTCCGGAGTATTTTCCGCTGGCCGAGTCTCGTGATAGCGTAGGGATGCAAATTGTTACCAGCGGGCCTGATTCGGAATGGGAACAGATTAAAAATGGGTATATAAAAATGGTTTCATCAGCCCGTAAATCTATTTATATCCAAACCCCCTATTTCATCCCGGACGCCAGTCTCCTGGATGCATTGAAAATAGCTGCATTATCTGGGGTGGAAGTGAACATTATGGTACCGAACAAGCCTGACCATATGTTTGTTTATTGGGCAACCTACTCCTATATAGGGGAAATGTTAAAAGTAAATGCGAACATCTATATATATGAAAATGGCTTCATCCATGCAAAAACCTTGATTGTTGACGAGAAGGTTTCTTCGGTAGGAACCGCGAATATAGATGTTAGAAGCTTCAGGCTCAATTTTGAGGTAAATGCCTTTATATATGATGAGGATGTTTCGAAAGAACTGACTGAGAGCTTTCAGGAAGATGTCCAGCTATCAACTAACCTGACTGCAGAAGATTACAGAAATAGAGCCTTAAAAATCAAATTGAAAGAATCCATCTCAAGGCTTTTATCGCCGATTTTATAAAATGCAGTTATCGACTTACACAATTTTATACTTATCTTATTATAAAACGGGCTGACCAGTCAGCCCGTTTTCTTTATGCAAAAACCTGTTTCAATTCATCCTTCGATTGATCCAGCCAGAACCTCATAAGACGTTTTGCACCTTCAAGATCATGAAGTTTTGCCTGTCCGCATTGCTTCTCATTTGCAGCAGGAATCTCGGTTATTTCAACCGCATCTTGCATTGTAGCTTCAAGCAGATCGATTATTTCTTCAACTGAAGGCTCTCCGCTAACGACTAGATAATAGCCTGTCTGGCAGCCCATCGGGGAAATATCAATAATATCAAAATGATTATATTTCTCTGCATGTGTACGGATATTAAAAGCAAGCAGATGCTCAAGTGTGTGAATGACATCCGGCTTCATCGCCTGCTTATTTGGCTGGCAGAAACGGATATCAAACTTGTTAACTAAACCGTCACTTCCCACTTTATGGACACCGCAGTGCCTCACATATGGAGCTTTAACAGCGTGGTGGTCCAATTCGAAACTTTCTACTGAAGGCATTCAAAACACTCCCCTAAAGTTTTCCTTTTATTATAACGCAATATCCGACTAAATACATCAAATTAATATGAAAATTATGACGTTTTCACGATTATATGTTATTTTAAAAGAAAATATGTTTTAACCAGGAAAGGTAATGCCATGATCAAAAAAATATTGATTTTGATATTTCGTTTCTATCAAATTGTGATTTCCCCGCTGAAGCCACCAACATGCCGGTTTTATCCGACTTGTTCCCATTATGGGCTGGAGTCTGTTAAGCGATTCGGCGCCCTAAAGGGCGGCTGGCTGACTATAAAACGGATTTTAAAATGTCATCCCTTTCATCCAGGCGGTGTTGACCTTGTTCCGGAGGAATGGCACAAAAAGAAAAAGAATTAACCCTCGTATCCGTCCACTACCAGATCAAGCTTGCCTGTGCCAGGATGTATAACAAGCCCATGCACAGGCACATCTGCAGGCATTAAGGGGTGCTTTTTCACCATATGGACGCTATGGGATACACTATCCTCTACATTTTCAAATCCTCTTAGCCAGTCCTCTGCAGCAATTCCTGAGTATGTCATCGTATCCAATGCATCCTCGGTAATGCCTCTCTCCTTCATGCAACTGACAACCGCATCAGCCTTCATTCCGCTCATCCCGCAGTCATGATGGCCAATAACAAACACTTCTTTCGCCTGCAGCTGGTAAACAGCTACTAATATGCTTCTCATAATGCTGCCAAACGGATGCGTTACTAAAGCACCTGCATTTTTGATAATTTTCACATCACCGTTTCTTACATTGAGCGCTTTTGGCAGAAGCTCCACTAAACGTGTGTCCATGCAAGTCAAGATAACCATTTTCTTATTAGGGAATTTCGTTGTTTCAAATTCTTCATACTTTTTTTCTTCAACAAATTGCTGATTATGGTCTAAGATTTCTTCTAAAAGTTTCATTTGTTCCACTCCTGTCTTTTATACATTCCTTTACTTTAAGCAGGCATAAATGCTGCAATACTTGAGTAAAAGATGTCAATACTAATGATGACCTTTAACAGGCATCTATATTTATGATACATAAAGCTTGAGCTTCAAACAAATTTTTATCCTTGATTTTTAGCTGGATATTTTGTAAGATAACTAAGTGAAATCGTAATGATTACGTATTATTAATCACCTGGACGCTGAGTGCGGCAATTAACTGAATTAACTGCCCTAATAAACATTATCTAAAATATAGTCCGTGCTTTAAATCGTAATAACTACGTTTTATAAAAGGAGGAGAAAAAATGACAAAGAAATGGTTAGTATTTATTCTAGGCCTAACTCTTGTTCTATCAGGATGCTCAGAGGAAAAGCCAGAGGAAAACAGCAGCAATAAAACTAAGGTTTATACAACTGTGTACCCGCTTCAATATTTTACTGAACGAATCGGAGGGGATGCGTTAGAAGTTGAAACCATCTATCCTCCCGGATCGGATGAACACACTTTTGAACCATCACAAAAAGATATGATGAAGCTGGCTGATTCAGATCTTTTTATTTTTATAGGACTCGGTCTTGAAGGCTTTGTGGAAAATGCAAAAGAGACATTGAAAAATGAAAAAGTTAAAATGGTCGCTGCAGGAGAAAATATCGAATTTGTTCACTCAGATGAAAATCATGATCCTGCCCATGAAGACGAAGGACATTCTGATGAAGCTGAGCATGAAGAAGAACATGCTGATGAACACGGTGCTGAATCTGAAGAGGGCCATGATCATGAAGGGGAATCCGAAGAGGGCCATGATCATAACCATGGAGATATCGACCCCCATGTTTGGCTGGATCCTTTATACTCCAAAGAATTGGCTGAATCAATTAAAGATGCTTTAGTAGAAAAGATGCCTGAGCAGAAGGAGCAATTTGAACAGAATTATTTGGAGCTTGCTGAGGAGCTCGATAATCTTCATAATGATTTTGAGCAGACAGTTCAAAATGCTGTGCATAAGGAATTCATTGTTTCACACGCAGCATATGGATATTGGGAAGACCGATATGGTTTGGATCAAATCAGTGTATCCGGGTTAAACTCTTCCAGCGAGCCTACTCAGAAAGAACTGCAGAAAATCATTGCGGAAGCAAAAGAACATGACTTGAAATATGTCTTTTTTGAACAGAATGTCAGCTCGAGACTGACTGAAACTCTGCAAAAGGAAATCGGCGCAAAACCGTTAATGCTTCATAATTTATCGGTCCTGACGGAAGAAAATATTAAAGAAAACCAAACGTATTTTACATTAATGAACGAAAATCTTGCTGCCCTTGAAAAAGCTCTAAATGAATAAATACTTTCACCTCCCGGCTTGGGAGGTTTTTTCATTTAAAAACAGTCCAAACTTGACAATTCCTTCAAATACCATGTCTGAATCCAAAGACTCTGCAAAAAATAAAAAAGACCCTGGTACCCAGGTGCCGCCCGAAATTTGCAATTTTCGGCTTGGTCATATTTTCTGCTTAGGAGTGATCAGCAATGGCAAAAGATGTCCTATGTGAAGTTAATAACTGCACTTTCTGGAAAAATGGGAACCGATGCAGTGCAGACCAAATATACGTAGTCAGCCATACTGGCGAAACTGCAGACAACAGCAAAGAAACAGACTGCAAAACGTTCGAGCCTCATGACCTTTAATGGGTGACAGCACCTAAAGGGTGTTGTCGTTTGGCGGTTTTGCATTTCATTGAATAAGGCTGCAAAAGCGGTGCATTTTATGTATCGCTTTTGTGTTTTTTATATAAACAAGTTTATTAAGATTTTTACCGGGAATGTATAGAGTAACAACAACTTTTAGGAGTGATACAAATGTTATCAACCATTATTTTGCTTGGAGCTGCTTTTGCTGCTGCTGCCGGATTAAGCTCCTTTGCCATTAAAGAGGATTCATTTATTCAAGACGAAATTACACAATAATTTATAATAAAAGGCGCTGATCATGCGCCTTATTTTTTTTGCAATAATATGAAAACCGCAATTCTGACAAATAGAGAAATGCGGTTTTTTACTTATAAAGCAATGCTTTCTTTTGAGGTGCAAACTTCGTTCAGCCTTTTTTCATTAATCCCATAACCGATTCCCGGCTTATCAGGAACTTTTATCATCCCGTTTTCAACGGTGACTTCGGGCAGAATGATGTCTTCTTCCCAATACCTCCCCGACGCTGAAATATCACCTGGAATTGAAAAACCCTCCATAGAGGCAAGAGCAATATTATGTGCACGGGAGATACCGAATTCCAGCATGCCTCCACACCAGACCTGGATCCCTTTATCCAGGCAATAATCATGAATCTTCTTTGCTGTCCCCAGACCTCCAACCCGGCCAATCTTAATATTGATGACTTTACAGCTTCCCAGCTCGACAGCTCTCCTGGCATCATTAAAGGTGACAATACTCTCATCCAGGCAAATTGGAGTCTTCAGTTCTTTCTGAAGCTTTGCATGATCAACAATATCATCATATTCCAGCGGCTGTTCAATCATCAGCAGCCCGAATTCATCAAGCCTTTTTAAATGTTCAATGTCGTTCAATGAGTAAGCTGAATTAGCATCTGCCATGATTGGCAAATCGGGATAAAAGCGGCGGATCTCTGAAATAAATTCATAATCGTTCGCGGGGCTGATCTTTATTTTGACCCTTTGATAGCCGCTTTCCAGATAGTATTCAATTTGCCTTCTTACTTCTTCCTTTGTTTTAGCGCCAACAACCACGCCGGATGGAATCAATTCCCGCTGGCCGCCTATATATTTTGATAGAGAAATATCTTCTTTTTTGGCTGCCAAGTCCCATAAAGCCGTCTCAAGTGCTGCTTTCGCCATTTGATTCCTTCTGAAGACGTCAAAAACCCGGCCTGCTTCTGAAGGATGCTTTATATTCGCATTACGCATTATTGGGATAAGGAATTCTTTTAGCATATGATAGCTCGTTTCAACCGTTTCCTCCGTATACCAGGGTGAAGAAAAAGCGACTCCTTCCCCGTAGCCTTTTCGTCCTTCTTGATCGATTACCTCAACAATAATTCCGTCTCTATCCTTCACTGTCCCTAAATGCGTGTAAAAAGGAGTTTTCAAAGGCATCGTGATTTTATATAAAGTAATTGTCTTTATATCCATGCTAATTCCCGCTTTCCTCAAGCAGTTCCCGAAGTTTTCTTCTTAAAATCTTTTTTGAAGCGTTCCTCGGGATTTCATTAATGATGATTAGTTTTTTAGGTGCTTTATACTTCGCCAGCTTCTCAAAGCAGTACTTCATCACTTCTTTTTCATCCAGATTCTCGTCTCCAGCAATAAAGGCGACAGGCACTTCACCCCAAACATCGTCCTTCATGCCAATGACCCCTGCATCCGATATTTGGGAGTGAGAAATAAGAACACCCTCGACTTCAGCCGGATAGATATTTTCTCCGCCTGAAATAATTAAATCGGACCGCCGATCAAGCACAAATAAAAATCCTTCTTTATCCACATATCCAATATCTCCAGTTGAAAGCCAGCCACCCTTTAGTCTTTCGGCTGTTTCCTCTTTTCGGTTTAAATACCCTTTTGTCACATTTGGACCTTTTACAAGAATTTCTCCCGCTTCCCCGGGGTCAGCATGCTTCCCATTTGGAGCAGCAACTTTCAGCTGGGAAGGAAATAAAGGCTTACCGGCGGAACCCAATTTGCTGAGACTGTATTCCGGAGCCAGTGTAACAATCTGTGACGAAGTTTCTGTCATTCCGTAAGTCTGGTAAACAGGGATTCCCTTATCCCTGCAATCTTCCAGAAGGGATTTCGCTGCGGGCCCTCCTCCTAATAACATACATCTGAAATACTCCGGCAGCTTTTCACCTTTAAGTGCATCTGCTATCCTGGTCAGCATTGTACTTACAACAGACATGATGGTCACTTTCTCGATGGAAATGGCCTCAATAGCCTTCTCTTCATGGAAAGATTCAAAAAGAACCATTTTCATGCCATAGATAATGCTGCGCATTAAAATGGAATAGCCGCTAATATGAAAAATCGGGACAGCACACAGCCAGCTGTCGTTTTCATTCAACCCTAAATTCAATGCAGACCCCACTGCACTCCACCAATGATTTCCATAGGTTTGCAGTACACCTTTCGGATTGCCGGTTGTACCGGATGTATACATGACCGTACAAACCTCATCAAGACTTATCTCTTCTACTAATAACGGCTCATGGGGAACTTTCCTGAATAGCTCTTCTTTATGGATTGCCGAAATTTCTCCTAAAGAGTTTACAACCCTTTGGCTTACTTCACTAAATGTATTCTCAGTTAAGAGGAAAGCGGACTTCGAATCATTCATTTGCCAAATCAATTCCTCCGCAGTCAGCCTGTTATTTAATATGACGGCCTTTACATCGAGTAGCTGCAGGGCCAAAAGAATAAAAACAGTGTCTTCATGATTTCGGAGAAGGACACCTGCAAATTGTCCTCTCATGCATCCAGCAGCCTGCAACTGTCCCGCTATCGTGTATGCACGCTCATATACTTCCGAAAATGTATAGGTTTTCCCCAAAAAGGAAAGGGCAGGGCGATCGGGGGTTAAAAAAGTCCGCTTTTGAAGAAAATTCGGCACTAATTGCGCTTCCATCATAAACTCCTCATTTCATGCGATTCTTCATATAAAAACAGCCTGATGGCAAGCCATCAAGCTGAAAAAATTCATATTCAATCAAGGGAAACGCGGGAATTGGCCGAAGTCAGGCTTGCGTTTTTCTTTAAATGCGTCACGGCCTTCTTTCGCTTCATCCGTTGTATAGTATAGAAGTGTTGCATCTCCGGCGAATTGCTGGATTCCTGCAAGCCCATCAGTATCGGCATTGAAGGCAGCCTTCAAGAAGCGGATAGCCGTCGGGCTCTTCTCAAGTATTTCTTCACACCACTTAATTGTTTCTTCTTCCACTTTCTCAAGCGGCACCACTGTATTAACAAGCCCCATATCTAAAGCTTCCTGAGCCCCGTACTGGCGGCACAGATACCAAATTTCGCGTGCTTTCTTATGGCCCACGATTCTGGCAAGATATCCTGAACCATAACCTGCATCGAAGCTTCCTACTTTAGGTCCTGTTTGTCCGAATACAGCGTTATCTGCTGCAATCGTTAAGTCACATACGATATGAAGGACATGTCCTCCGCCAATCGCATAGCCTTTTACCATTGCAATAACCGGCTTAGGAATAACACGGATCAGGCGCTGCAAATCCAGTACATTTAAACGGGGGATCTGGTCGTCGCCTACATATCCGCCATGTCCTCTGACAGATTGGTCTCCGCCTGAACAAAATGCTTTGTCTCCGGCACCCGTTAGGACAATTACACCTACATTTTCATCATCGCGTGCGTACGCAAATGCATCAATTAATTCCATTACCGTTCTTGGAGTAAAGGCATTATGGACTTGCGGTCTGTTAATCGTAATTTTCGCAATTCCATTGTATGTTTCATAAATGATTTCTTCGTACTGTTTTCCTGCAACCCATTCAACAGCTGACATACATGAATCCTCCTTAATATGTATTAGAAAGCGTTAATTGCCGCACCGGCTTTTTCTGCAGCAAATGATATTATTCCTCAATCTTTGCTGCTATTTGTATTAATCTCCCCTGTATGCGACAAAAACCCACTTACTATTGTACCAAATAATTCAGGTTTCTCCACATGAATTGCATGTCCTGCACCTTCAGCGGTCTTCCAATGAACATTTGGCAAAATTTTTGACATTTCTTCCGCAATTCTGCAGAATTTTTGATCCAGTTCTCCAGTAATCAGAAGTACAGGCATTTCGAGATGAGCAAGCCCGTCCCACCAGGATGGCTGAGCACCAGTGCCCATGCCATTCAGGCTGTTTGCCAGACCATCAATAGAATTGGCCAAACGCTGGCTTCTTATTCTGGCTCGGATTTTTTCTGGAAGACTTTTTTGGCTTTGAAATAAAGGGATGTTCTCCCAATAGTCAATAAAATTCTTAATGCCTTCCTGCCGGATTCTTTTAGACAATTTTTTATCCTGAATTCTTCTTTCGTGCCGCTCCTTTTCCGTCCTAAGCCCAGGAGAAGCACTTTCCAAAATCAGAGTGCGGACCTTTTCAGGGTATTTAACCGCAAAAGTTAGCGCAAGGCGCCCTCCCATAGAATATCCAAGTACATCGATCTTCCCGATTTCCATCTTTTCTAATAGACTGTTAATCACTGCGGCCGACTCTTCTATTTGATAATGGCCAATATCAGGTGGTGATCCAGATTTCCCATGTCCGATGATGTCCAAAGCTATTGTTTTCGAATGATCCTTCCAGAAGGGAGCGAATTCTTTCCAACCTTCACTATTTCCTGTGAAGCCATGAAGAAGCAGAAGCGGAAATCCCGTTCCCCATGTATCGACATGATATTGAACTCCATTAATGACATATTTCATCGGCATTCACCCTTCCAGCAATCGACTTATTTCCCGGGAAACAGATTCCCACAATTCTCGATGCTCGGTTAAATTTCTGTCCCGATTTGTCGTAATCTCCATTACCTTTATGCCTGATCTGTCCATGTTCTGCTGGAAGGCGGAAATAAAATGTTCCCAATCTAAGATTAAGTCATATTGACCGCCAAACATCTTAATGGCATGGCTGAAATCCAGATCAAGAGGTGTTCCAAACAGTTTTTCAAAATTTCTGGGGTGATTTGCCTGCGGCAGGAATGAAAAAATTCCGCCTCCATTATTATTAATCAGCAGTATATTGATATCTATTCCATACTGTTTAGAGGCAATTAAGCCATTTAAGTCATGGAAAAAGGTTAAATCGCCAAGCACTAAATACAGCGGCTGTGATGCCATTCCAGCACCAAGAGCAGTTGAAACGGTGCCATCAATGCCATTTGCTCCCCTGTTGGCCATTACTCTAATGCCCTTTTGATTATAATGGAAGAATGTATCCAGATCCCGTATAGGCATACTATTTCCTACAAATAGAGCAGAGCCTTCCGGCAGCAATTCCGCAAGCTGGAAAAATAATTTACCCTCGCTCAATTCATCCACTTCATTAATATCCGCAAGCCTTGATCTGGTTAGATCATTGATTTTTTTCCATAAAGCAATGAATTCATCATTCTCTGAAGTGTTTAAATATGACGTGACAGACTCGCAGAATAGAAGCTCATCACAATGAATCATTTCGGTCGAAAGCAGTGAAGGATCCCGCCAACCGCCGCCTCCATCAACAATAATCTGGCGGGCAGTGCTGTTTTCTTTCATAAAAATGGTCAACGGCTTCGATACAGGCATAGCACCGAACCGTATAATGACATCCGGCTTGAGCGCCTTTTTTGCATCCTCATTTTTCAAAAAGCTATCATATGCATCAATAATGAAGCTTCCTTCGTGAAGCCCGCTTCTTAGCTGGGATAATGGATCAGCAATGATTGGATAGTTCAGCATTTCCGCCAGCTTAATCACGGCTGCAGGGAAGTCAGCTTTCTCCAAAGGACCGCAGACAATAATCCCTTTTTGTGCCGAGTTTAACAACTGTGCCATTTCCTTGTACTCTTCATCAGGTAAACCAAACTGGCCGCTATGAATATTCACATAACCTTCGGTGCGGTCACTCAGCTCAAATAGATCATTGCGGTCAAGCTGCGGCACTAAAGGCTCACGGAAAGGAAAATTAAGATGAACAGGACCTGCTGGTGAGCTCTGGGCAGCAGAAGCTGCTCTTGCGCATACTGTGCGGGCATAACGAAGCATTTCAGCCGTATTCTCTGGAGGAGCCATCTCAACAAACCACTTTACATTTTTTCCATACAAATGGATCTGATCGATCGCCTGTGGAGCACCAACATCCCTTAGTTCATGAGGCCGGTCCGCAGTAAGCACGATCAGCGGCACTCTGGAATACCGGGCTTCCACAATGGCAGGATAGTAATTGGCTGCAGCCGTTCCAGATGTACACAGCAAAGCTGCCGGTCTTTGGGATGCCTTAGCAATCCCCAACGCAAAAAAGGCAGCCGAGCGCTCGTCCACATGGATATGTACACGAAGCTCCGGATGCTCTGCCATTACCATAGCCATTGGGGTAGAACGGGAGCCGGGACTGACCACGACATCCTCTACCCCGCTTTTTACTAATTCAGCCACAAATGCGGCTATATATGAAGTTAAAGCTTCCTGATGATTCACTTTTCATAACCCCCAAGAGCCGTAAGCATTGGCCGGAATTTAATTTTTGTTTCCTGATACTCGCTTTCGGCATTTGAATCCTGCACCACTCCGCAGCCTGCAAACAAGGATGCTTCATTTCCCTGAATAAGACCAGATCTGATTGCAACAGCATATTCGCCATTTCCCCTGAAGTCCATCCATCCTAATGGAGCAGCATAAAAGCCCCGATCCAGTTCTTCTACTTCTCTTATTTTTTCCACTGCTTCTCTTTTAGGAAGACCTCCAAGAGCAGGAGTCGGATGCAGACGGTCAACTAATGCAAGAAGGGAAGCATCTCCCTTGGTTTTTCCTATTACAGGGGTATACAAGTGCTGAATATCTCTCATCTTCATCAGCTGCGGCTCTTCAGGCAATTCAACTTCTGAGCAGGATTCCCCCATTGCTTCCTTAATCATATCAACCACATATTGATGTTCTGTTAAATTTTTCTGATCATGCAATAAAGCATCGCCCAGGATATGATCATCCTCTGCTGTTTTGCCTCTTGGGATGGAACCTGCCAGACAAGTTGTGAAAACATTTTCTCCATATTTCTTTATAAGCCGTTCTGGGGAGGCTCCAATAAAGCAGTCACCGTTCGATTCAAAAGCAAAGACAAAGCTTTCTCTCTGCATTTCCATCAGATTCAAGAGAACTCTTTCAATCTCAATTGGCTTATCATAAATGAGCCTTGATTCCCGGGCAAGCACAACCTTTTTTAAAGATCCGGATTTAAGTTCATCCACAACCGCATCTACTGTCTCCATCCATTTTTCCGGATTTATATCCTCTTCCTCCTGAAGAGTATTTACACTCTCAGGATGATAATCTTTGATTGAAGCCATTATCATGCCTCGTTCGGCCACTATCTTTTCAAAAAGAGAATCACCATCATGCTGAGTGCAGACAACATTTGTTGTCAGATAGGCCTGTCCATTCATTTCACTGTACATATATGTCGGCACATGAAAAAGGGAATCGGAATATTTCGACCAAAGCTTTGTTTTCTTCTTTAGCGGATCGAAAGAAAAGCCGCCAAACATCACGGGCCCTGTAGCATTTTTATCATAAGGGTTAAAAATAATGCTGTTATTAATAAAACGCTTCCATTCCTTTTCAACACGTTTAAATCTTCCTATACTTTGATCTGACTGGATTTGCCTGCAAATCCCGAGCCCGATTATATAAGTTTCACCAGAAGGATCCTTCCAGAAAAAGCGTTCACCAAAAAAACGGCTCTTTCCTGCCGCATAAAAAGAAAGGGGGTCTATATGATTTATTTTTTGAACTTCGCTCACTAAAACAGGCTTTGACAAAGCTTTTGCCCTCTCGATCGCCTCTTGGATCCCTTCTTTTAGTTCCGTATCTTGTATCGTAACCAAAAAAATCCCTCCAATAACAGCTTAGATTGCTGTTATCCTACTTTAAACTTATTCTAAGATACACCTGTAATTCAGAGAATGTCAATGATGTCAATCAGACCATCCCTTTTTGCATCCTTATTATATTATAGCTTACTTTAGGCATCTATAATATGAATTGAACTCAATTCAGCAAATAGCACTGTTAATACCGGAACGTGCTGCATTAAAGTTCCCTTAACTATGGAAAATTCCGGTTCTTTTTACGGCAATAATACGTTGACACTCTTGCATTATTTACCTAAACTTAAGGTGTTTGATATATAGCCGTATAACGGTTTACTTTGACAATACCCTGGTCATCGGTTAAAATAAACAAGTTTGAATGATGCAATTAATGATATCATTACAGAATAGATAAATAAGGGGAGAGTTATCATGCAACCACAAGCACAGACCAATTTTCCGCCTGCTTCCAACTCAAAGAACTGGAGGGTCTGGTGGCAGCTGACCAGGCCACATACTCTTACTGCTGCCTTTGTGCCGGTTCTGCTTGGAACAGCTCTTGCAATGGAACTAACTGAAATAAAATTTGGCCTGTTTTTGGCTATGCTGGCAGCAAGTCTGCTGATTCAGGCTGCCACTAATATGTTTAACGAATACTACGACTTCAAAAGAGGGCTTGATACGGAAGACTCTGTCGGAATTGGAGGAGCTATTGTCCGGGAAGGAATCAAACCAAAAACGGTTCTGAACCTGGCTTTTGGCCTGTATGGGATTTCGATATTGCTTGGATTCTACATCTGCATGAACACAAGCTGGTGGATTGCAGCAATTGGACTGGCCTCCATGGCAGTAGGATATTTATATACTGGCGGTCCGCTGCCGATAGCATACACACCATTTGGAGAATTATTTGCAGGTTTTTTCATGGGCATGCTGATCATCTTAATTTCTTTTTACATTCAGGCAGGAACCGTAACAGCAACAAGTGTTTTAGTATCCTTCCCTATTTTGATACTTGTTGGCGCCATTCTGCTGGCCAATAATATCAGAGACCTGGACGGCGACAAGGAATTCGGCCGCAAAACACTGGCAATTCTTTTAGGGAAAAATGGGGCAATCAAGCTGCTTGCCGCAATGTTCATCGTGTCGTATGCATGGGTTTTCATATTAATTGCCATGAACATCATAACTCCATGGCTTGCTATCGTTGTTCTTAGTGCGCCTAAGGCAATAAAAGCAACGAAAGGCTTCATCGGCAAAACACTGCCTATGCAAATGATGCCTGCGATGAAAGCCACTGCCCAGACAAATACAATCTTTGGCTTTCTTTTATCAGTAGGCCTTTTTATCGGGTATCTTTTATGATTTTAAAAAAACCTCTGCTTTTATAGCAGGGGTTTTTTGTTTGAAAAAAACAGCAGAAAGCACCCTTTTGGTTTCATCCCATTTTTAACGGGTATTTTTTATTTATGGAAGATGCTTGACCCTAAAATTTTTTCTTCCGTTATGATTTTGCCAACTACGTCCATACTAAACCCATATGGACTAAGATTTTTAATACCCGGCAGAGCAAGAGCGGCAGAACTTGGCTTTATTTTGTGACTCTGGCATCAGCAGGCCTTTTATAAAATTTATTAAATCCAAGGATGTGCATAATATGTTGAACAATGAACAAATCAGCCATTTAAAAAAAGAATTGAATGATGAAAAAAAATCACTGGAATCCCAGCTTCAGGGCAATAAAGAAGGAAGTCTGGAAGGAGCAAGCGCCAGAGACACAGTAGGAGAGCTATCCCTTTATGACAACCATCCAGCCGATATGGGATCTGAACTTTATGAGCGCGAAAAGGATTTTGCTTTAGAAGAACATCATGACTCTGAACTGAATAAAGTAAATGCAGCGCTGCAGGCAATTGAAGATGGTTCATACGGCAAATGCAAAGAGTGCGGTTCCGAAATTCCATATGAGCGGCTTGAAGTGATTCCAGCAACCCTATACTGCAAGGAGCATAGTCCAGAGCAAAACGTGCCCGGAGACCGTCCTGTCGAAGAAGATGTGCTTGAACCTGCGCATGGGAATACCTTTCAGCATCATCAATTCAGAGAAGTCGTAGATAATGAAGACAGCTTCCAGGAAGTTGCCCGTTTTGGAACTTCTGAGACACCCTCTGACTTAAGAGGCGACTATGAAGATTATAACTCCCTTTATAATGAAGGACATGATGACGAAGGGTTTACTGAAGATTATGAGACGTTTATCGGAAATGACCTTGAAGGCAAGGAGAGAAAAGTCTATCCTTCCAAGAAACAGGAAGAGTATGAAGCCATGCTGGATGAGAATGATATCGAAGCACCTTATGGTGATGTGCCGTATCATGAAACTGACGGCTATGTGGATGAAGATAAGGATTAAAGTAAAAGCGATGCAGCTGCATCGCTTTTTTATGTCAAATGGCAAAATAAGATACCCTTATATATGTTTATAGTTTGGATTCGATATCCTGGATAATCTCATCAATCGTATCAGAAACATCGTTTGTGCGGCGGGCAATGGAGATGCTGAATTCCAGCAGTTCTTTATAGTTTTTCACCGGAATAGAATCATTTGTTTTCTCGAATTCATTAAGTTGCAGTCCAATATTTTGAAGATGCAGCAAAACTTCTTCCATTGATCCTCTCTCGATTTGGTACATTTAACAGCTACCCCCTTTATATCTAATGATTTCATTATCAGGGTTTTTAAACCTTTTTTATAGTGGCAATTTTTGTTAATAGTTGCTCTTTACGGAGTAAAACCGCTTCTCATAGGCAATATTATCTTAAGAATATATCGCTGGGAGGATCATTATGTCCGGACAACAAAAAGCTGCATGCTTTTCCGAATATGACAAACTTGAACAAGTAGTGTTATGTGAACCGAAGTACATGACGATTGTAGATACAATAAATGAAACACAAAAGCATTATGAAAAAGAAGGTATTAATATAGACACAGCCATGAAGCAGCACAGACATTTTGTCAGTGCATTAAAGGAACAGGGAATCAATGTGGTTTTGCTGCCCTCGCTTGAAAAATATCCGGAGCAGGTTTTTACCCGTGATATCGGATTTACACTTGGAGAAAAGGTTTATGTTGCAGAAATGGCGGCAGATATTCGGCAAGGAGAAGAAAATGTCCTGAAACAATGGCTGGAAGCAAACCAGGTTCCTTTTTACAATCTTACGGGAGACCGCATAGAGGGAGGAGACGTCCTGATCGATGGCCAAACCATATATGCCGGGGTAAGCAGCCGTACCCACGAAGATGCGATCGAGCATCTTCGCAGCCTTATGCCAGATTATGATGTCGTATCCATCCCTTTTACTGATACATATCTGCATCTTGATTGTGTATTCAATATTATTTCACCGGAGGAAGCTCTTATCTTTCCAGGAGAAATCCACGGGGAAAAAGTCAAAATGCTGGAATCACGCTATGATTTAATAAAAGTATCGGAAGAGGAGCAATTCACACTCGGAACCAATGTCCTCTCTATTGGCAATAAAAAAATCTTCAGCCTTCCCATTAATAAGAATGTCAATAAAGAGCTCAGGTCCAGGGGCTATGAAGTTATTGAGGTAGACATTACTGAAATTATTAAATCAGGAGGTGCCTTCCGCTGCTGCACGATGCCGGTTAGGCGCACTAAAGGGTAGATCTCCTGCCTCCATGAAACGGAATAATGATTATAGACTCTATTGGAAACCGCCTTTTTGTGATTAACTGCTGTTTTCTCTTAGGCATCTACAGTTTGGGAGTTAATCCTCGTGATTAACTCCCAGTATCTCTTGAGTACTATCATTTTGGGCGTTATTCACATTGATTAACTCCCATTTTCTCTTGAGCATTTTCATTTTGGGCATTATTCATACTGATTAACTCCCATTTTCTCTTGAGCACCTTCATTTTGGGCGTTATTCACATTGATTAACTATCATTTTCTCTTGACCACCTTCATTTTGGGCGTTTTTCCCCCTGATTAACTCCCATTTTCTCTTGACTACCTTCATTTGGGGAGTTATTCCCACTGATTAACTCCCATTTTCTCTTGAGCACTTTCATTTTGGCGTTATTCCCACTCAACAAAAAACAGCCTCTTCTCACTGGAAGGGCTGTTCTCCTTTTTACTTATTCATCATCTCAACGCCAGCGGGTTTGATTTTCCAGATTTCCCGCGCATATTCACTGATTGTGCGGTCGCTTGAAAAATAGCCTGAACCGGCAATATTCATTAGGCTCTTTTTCAGCCAATGTTCCCGATCCTCGTATGCTTTCCCAGCTTCTTTCTGGATATTGACATAGGAAGCAAAATCCCTCAACACAAAGTATTGGTCATTTTCCATCAGCAGGGAATCGAAAATGGGCTCGAACTCATCATCAGCATCCGGGAAGAATCCATTCACGAGCTGGTCGGCAACCTGGCGAATTCGCTTATCATGATGATAATACTCTCTGGAATTATATCCGCCATTTTGGTAAAAGCTGAGCACCTCATCTGCCGTTAGGCCAAAGATGAAAATATTGTCATCTCCTGCTTTTTCTTTTATCTCAATATTGGCTCCATCCAGCGTACCCACTGTCAAAGCACCATTCATCATGAATTTCATATTTCCTGTGCCGGAAGCTTCCTTGCTTGCCGTTGAAATTTGCTCACTGATATCTGCAGCCGGGAAAATTTCCTCAGCGAGCGAAACACGGTAATTCTCCAGGAAGATAACCTTTAGAACTTCTTTTGTCTTCCGGTCATTGTTCACCTTTTCAGCAACGGTATTAATTAATTTAATGATCTTCTTTGCATAGTAATAGCCTGGCGAAGCTTTTGCCCCGAAAATAAATGTCCGCGGATGCATCCGAAAATTGGAATCTTCCTTCAGCCTATTATATAAATGCATAACATGAAGAATATTTAACAGCTGGCGCTTATAAGCATGCAGACGCTTAACCTGAATGTCAAAAATGGAAGAAGTATCAACAATTATACCCTGCTGCTCCTGGATGCGCTTCGCCAATCTTTCCTTATTCAATTGCTTAACCTGATGCAGCTGATCAAGGAATACTCTATCATTCTTAAAATCTGCCAGTTCCTGAAGCTTTTCCGGTTCCCGAATCCACCCAGCCCCGATGCCCTCATTAATAAGATCCGACAAAAGTGGATTCGCTTTCAGCAGCCAGCTTCTATGCGTGATCCCATTAGTTTTATTATTAAATTTCTCAGGAAAAATCTCATAAAACTGATTCATTTCCCGCTTCTTTAAGATTTCTGTATGAAGTGCGGCAACACCATTTACGCTCGAGCTGCCGACAAGGGCAAGGTGTGCCATCTTAACCTGGTCATGTGCGATGATCGCCATATCCTCAATCCGCTTCCAATCACCCGGGAATCTGTCCCAAAGTTCGCGGCAAAAGCGCTCATTGATTTCATTCACTATCATATAAATCCGCGGCAGCAAAGGCTGGAAAATTCGGACAGGCCATTTCTCCAATGCCTCTGAAAGAGTTGTATGATTCGTATAGGCAATCGTCTTGACCGTAATGTCCCAGGCTTCCTCCCATCCCATTCCCTCTTCATCCAGCAGGATTCTCATAAGTTCAGGAATGGCAAGAACCGGATGTGTATCATTAATATGAATGCTCACATATTCGTGGAAATCTCTTAAACTATTATGCTGCTTTCGATAGGAACGCACAATGGAACGGATACTGGCCGAGACAAGAAAGTATTGCTGCTTCAGCCTCAGAATCTTTCCCTCATCATGGGTATCATCAGGATATAGAAATTCCGAAACAGATTCGGTTTCCCGTTTATATTTTAAAATATCATGATTTATAGGATAAGGAGACGGTTCAGCATTCCAGAGTCTTAGAGTGTTAATCGTATCTGTTTTATAGCCAGCGACAGGCATATCGTAAGGAACAGCTGAAATTGTTTCAGCATTCACATGCCGGAACACAAGCCTGCCATTGTCCTCTTTCATTTCGACTTTTCCCCAAAAAGGAACTTCAATTGCCAGGTCTGCTTTTCTTACTTCCCAGACATGGCCGTTCCGCAGCCACTGCTCCGGAAGCTCCACCTGA
This sequence comes from Bacillus sp. NTK034, assembly GCF_017303275.1. Classification (GTDB taxonomy): domain Bacteria; phylum Bacillota; class Bacilli; order Bacillales; family Cytobacillaceae; genus Cytobacillus. Next base: position 884,190 of record NZ_JAFKOJ010000002.1, read on the forward strand.
TAGCCATCCACAATTTTCTGCTCAAATAGGCCATGCTTATAGCGAATACCACATCCATGGCCTGGAAGATTTAAGGATGCCAGTGAATCCATAAAGCAAGCTGCCAGACGTCCCAGTCCGCCGTTTCCAAGCCCTGCATCTGCCTCGATTTCTTCAAGACGGTTCAATTCAATTCCCAGATCAGCCAGACCTTCCTTGACAACCTGCTCAATTCCCAGGTTTATCAGATTATGATGAAGCAGGCGCCCCAATAAAAACTCAATGGATAAGTAATATACCTGCTTTTCACGGTCGATGCGGTAGCGTTCATTAGTATTAATCCACTCTGTGCTCACATGTTCTCTGATCATATTTCCAAGCGTGAAGTAATGATCTCTTTCTGTGCTTTCACCAAAGCTTTTACCGCATGTCATCTCCAATTTCTTCAAGAATTCCTCCTTGAACTCATCGCGATCAGAAAACATGGCTTTCACTCCTTGAAACAAGGCCTGCATATAGCTGATTGTATTTGAAAGCAGATTGCGCCCAGCTGTTATCCATTCCCATTGCATTTTTCATAATTTGCTCCCATATTTTGCTGTTACCGTAAAAGCCTATTGCTCTTCTAATAGTATAGAGCATATCATGGGCATTAAAATGGCTGAAGGAAAAGCCGTTGCCTTCTCCTGTGACTTCATTGTAAGAATGAACAGTATCATTTAATCCGCCTGTTTCCCTGACGATGGGAATGGATCCATATCTCATTGCAATCATCTGCCCTAAGCCGCATGGCTCAAATTGTGAAGGCATTAAGAATAAATCGGATCCTGCATAGAACTCATGTGCAAGCCCTTCATCAAATCCAATATATGCTTTGCACTTATCGGGGTAGCCCGCTTCCATCTCCCTGAAAAATTGCTCAAACTCAGGGTCCCCAGTCCCCAAAACAAGGACTTGAATATCATCCTGCATAAGCTCATGGAACACACATTTAACCAGGTCCAGGCCCTTTTGTTTTGTCAGCCTCGTAACCATGGCTATCAGAGGAACCTCTTCCTTAACCGGCAGGCTGAATTTTTTCTGAATATCCATCTTATTTTCTTTTTTAATCTGAAGTTTTTCAACGGCATAGTTCTCTTTTATAAATGGATCCTTCTCAGGATTATAAAATTCATCATCAATCCCATTTAAGATTCCTTCCAGATCATAAGCTCTGCGCTTCAGCAAATCATGCAGCTTCTCTCCGTAATATTTCGTCTGAATTTCATCTTTATAGGTAGGGCTGACTGTTGTAATTTTATCAGCAGCGACAAGTCCGCCCTTCATAAAATTGATGTTTCCGAAGAATTCAAGCTTATCTGGATGAAAATGGCTATAGTCAAGCCCTAATAGATCCCCTAAAGCACTCCCCGGCATGATTCCCTGAAACTGAAGATTATGAATGGTGAAGACTGTCCGAATGAACTCATACCCTTTTTTCGCACGATACTCAACCCTCAGCAGAAAAGGAATCATTCCAGTATGCCAATCGTGGCTGTGAATGACATCCGGATAGTAATCAATATGCTGAAGTGCATCCAGCACGGCCCGGTTAAAATAGGCAAACCTCTCTCCATCATCATAATAACCGTATAATTTTTCACGGTTGAAGTAGTATTCATTATCAACAAAATAGAATAGGATTCCCTGATGCTCAAGTTCTTCAATTCCGCAATACTGGTTTCTCCAGCCTACCTGAACTGTAAACTCGCACCTTTTAGTCATTTTATTTTTTAAATTATCTGATATGGAACCATACTTAGGAAGGATAACCCGTACGTCAGTCCCCTGCTTTGCAAGCTCTTTCGGGAGAGAACCAGCTACGTCAGCAAGTCCTCCGGATTTAACAAATGGAACACATTCAGAAACAGCAAACAATACTTTCACGAGTTCATCAGCGCTCCTTGTACGGTGCCTTTGCGAATAACCATAGGCATTTCACGTCTTCCCTCAATCCTGGCACCGGATTCTACCTTAACATCTTTATCTAAAATAACGGAGTCTAAAACACAGTTTTCTCCAATTTGGGTTTTTTGCATAATTATGCAGTTTTTTACGACTGAACCCTTGCCAATTTTTACCCCTCGGGATATAATGCTGTTCTCAACCGTCCCTTCAATCATGCATCCATTCGCAATCATCGAATTCTTTGCACTCGCACCTTTCATATAACGGGTTGGCGGTTCATCTTTTACTTTTGTAAAAATCGGCTGACTTCGCAGAAAAATATTTTTCCAGGCCTCCGGTTCCAATAGACCCATGCTGGCAGCAAAGTAATTTTCAATGGAATCAATCATGACGGCCAAACCGGCATATTCATAATTGCATATCGTGTAAGAATGATGGATGTCTGTAACGACATCACTCATGCATGTGTATCCAGTCTCGTTTCTATTTTCTATTAAGCTAATGAGCAGCGAAGTTTTTACAAGGTACATTTCAAGGGAGCGCCCATCCTGCCGAACAACTGTAATATCACACCCCGTCATAATATGTCTATCAAGAACAGGCCTGAAGTCCATATTAAAAACGGTAAAACAGTTTGAGATCAATGCATACTCCTGCTTACTGCGATAAAAATAATCCAAATTAGCTGCAAAGTGATTGAAAGATCCAATTCCTTTACTTGGACTATCCAGCAAAGGAGATGGGAAAAAGAATAGCCCATCCCTTTTTCTGTTAAGGTCCCAATTTTTACCAGAACCAAGATGATCCATTAAAGAGCGATATTGATACTTCGGAAATATGGCAACACTTTCAATATCCGAGTTGACCATATTGGAGAGAACAAAATCGATTAGCCTATAGCGGCCTGCAAACGGAACAGCTGCGAGCGACCTGTGTACTGTCAATTCCTCTAACTCTTCATGGTAGGTTGTTGCGTCTATCACACCAAGCATTCTCTTCTTCATGACATTCCCTCCCGTTTTATTGGCCAGGCGCCGTTTTGGCATCCAGGCTGTGAATTAAGAACAAATTCCCTGTATCATTTCCTGTGTTATCAGAATAATTTCATCTTCTTCTTCGGAAGCACTAATCACAACGCCATCAGGTATGTTCATTCCGCTTGGCACTATAGCCTTTTCTATATAGACATTTTCACCAATTACAGCATCAGGCATGATGACCGATTCACGGATCACAGTATTCTTTCCAACCAGAACCCCTTGAAATAGCACTGACTTTTCAACTTCCCCTTCAATTGTACAGCCTTCATTTATCAAAGACTCTGCAACCTCTGCTTGAGTTGAAATAAACTGTGGAGGATGATTCGGATTCACCGAATAGATCCGCCAATCATGATCGAAAAGATTCAGCTCGCATTCATCATCCAATAAATCCATATTTGCTTCCCACAGGCTCTTGACTGTACCGACATCCTTCCAGTAGCCATTGAATGGGTAAGCGAACAGCTTTTTATTTTCATCAAGCATCAGTGGGATAATATCCTTTCCAAAGTCATGACTTGATTCCGGATTGCGGTCATCCATTTCCAGATATTCCTTTAAAACAGACCAATTAAAAATATATATTCCCATGGAGGCCAGATTATTTTTTGGATATGCTGGTTTTTCCTCAAATTCTGCAACCCGCATCTCGTCATCGGTGTTCATGATTCCGAACCTGCTTGCCTCCGGCCAAGGCACTTCAATTACTGAAATAGTGGCATCCGCGCCTTTTTCAATATGATAATTCAGCATCAGCTCATAATTCATTTTATAAATATGATCACCGGATAAAATCAGGACATATTCAGGATCATACTGCTTTAAATAATTGAGGTTCTGATAAATGGCACTCGCTGTTCCCGTATACCACTTCACTTCCGATGATTCACTGTAAGGGGGCAGTACGGTCACACCTCCGTTCTTTCTATCAAGATCCCATGCGCTGCCTATGCCAATATACGAATTCAGAACCAGCGGCTGGTATTGGGTAAGAACACCGACTGTATCAATTCCGGAATTGGTGCAATTGCTCAATGTAAAATCAATAATCCGGTATTTCCCTCCAAAGGGAACTGCAGGTTTCGCAAGACTTTTTGTCAGAGAACTAAGCCTGCTCCCTTTCCCTCCTGCTAATAACATTGCGACGCACTTTTTCTTTCCCATTTCCCTTCCTCTCCTTCCGATGTTTTACAGGGCGTAAGATTGAAATGCCAAATGGCGGAATAGACATTTCCAAACTGAACGGCTTGCCATGAAACTCTAATTGCTCTGTCTTAAGGACCCTCTTGTTAGTGCAATTTGATCCTCCAAAGCTATCACTGTCACTGTTGAGTATTTCCCGATAGGAACCCGCCTTTGGAACTCCAATACGATAATTAAGGTAGAAAGCAGGTGTGAAATTGCAGACAATCACAAGAAAATCATCCACTTTAGAGCCTTTCCTGATAAAAGAAAAGATGGATTGGTCTGCATTATGACAATCAATCCATTCAAAACCATCCTGAAGATGATCAAGCTCAAAAAGAGCCTTTGAACGTTTATAAACCTTTATTAAATCTTTCACATAATCATTTGCTTTTTTATGCATCTCGTAATCAAGCAGATGCCAATCAAGCTGTTCTTTGTCTTTCCATTCCGAAAACTGCCCAAGTTCGCTTCCCATGAAAAGAAGCTTCTTACCGGGGTGGGCAATCATATATCCAAGCAGGAGCCTGAATTGAGCAAATTTTTGCCAGTAATCTCCCGGCATTTTATCAAGCAGCGATTTTTTCCCATGAACAACTTCATCATGTGAAAAAGGCAGTATGAAGTTTTCTGTAAAAGCATACAAAAGCGAAAATGTCATCTTTCCATGAACACCAGATCGCCTCTCAGGCGCTGTTTCCATATATGTAAGAACGTCATTCATCCAGCCCATATTCCACTTGTAATGAAAACCCAGCCCTCCATAATGGACTGGTGCAGTCACTTGCGGCCAGTCTGTTGAATCCTCTGCCATCATGAGAAAGGAAGAGTCATATTGAGAAACAACTTTATTTAAGTTCTGCAGAAAACTGGTGCCGAATGGATTTTCTGTTTTCCCATCCCGGTTAGGCCAATAGATAATATTAGCGACCGCATCAACCCGGAAGCCATCAATATGATATTTCTCCATCCAAAAAACTGCGTTGGAAATAAGAAAGCTTTGAACTTCATTTTTGCCGAGATCAAAATTGGCTGTCCCCCATACTCTGTTCTCTCTGTCGCCCTCAGTTTCATACTCATACAAATACGAACCATCAAACTGATAAAGACCATGGGCATCTTTGCAGAAGTGCCCCGGCACCCAGTCCAGAATGACACCAACACCATGCTGGTGGCACTGATCAACAAAATACATAAAATCATGCGGGCTGCCATAACGGCTTGTAACAGAGTAATAGCCTGTTCCCTGATAGCCCCAGGAAGCGTCGAGCGGATGCTCAATTAGAGGAAGCAATTCTATATGCGTAAACCCATGTTCGACCACATAAGGAATTAGCTCATCTGCAAGCTCCCTGTATGTATACAGACTTCCAGATTCTTTTTGCTTCCATGAACCCATATGGACTTCATAAATAACTGCAGGCTCCGTATAAATAGACTTCATTTCTTTTTTTTGGATCCATTTGCTGTCATTCCACTGATACCCGTCCAGCGAATATACTTTAGATGCTGTATTGGGCCTTACTTCTGAAAAAAAGCTATAAGGATCAGCCTTTAATAAAACATCTCCTTTCTTTGTTTCAATTTCATACTTATACAAGGCACCTTCCATGTTTCCATCCAGCTGAATAAACCAGACACCTTCATTATTCACTCTATGTAAGGTATAGCCTTCTCCATTCCAATCATTAAAATCACCGACTAATCTGATAACTTCAGCATTCGGTGCCCAAACACAAAAGCGGGTAAACACATCTCCGCCATTGGAAACTACATGTGCACCAAATAACTGGTGACTTTCATAATATGTCCCTTCATGGAACAAATGCAGCTGATAATCGGTTGGAAACAAAGTATCCACTACCATCCTTCTCCCCACCCAGTCTCGTTTCTTTTGACTTTCCTGTTATATTCGCGGAACATGAGAAAAATCCTTGTAAAAGTTTTTTTAATTTTATGACAACAATGTCTAAAACCCGCTATAATCCGATAACATTCTGCCCAATTTAACAGCCTTCGACATAATCTCCGGTAAACTCAGACAAAATAAGACAAAGTATGCAAGCAAAAAATGAAAGGAGAATAATATTTTGAGTAATAAAGAAGAGGAATTATTATTGAATGAGGCATCAAAAAATGAAGTAAGAGTTCCGTTATTTGAAGCACCGGATGGAAAGATTATAGCCACTGGTGATATGTTTAGAGGCCCCTATACGGGGATATCTTCCGAAATCGATTTGAATAATCCAGGCAATAAATTAAGCAAGGAAGAAGAGAAGTTTGATTAAAAAACAGAGATGTAACTAACTGAAGGTATGCTGGAACAGAACAGAAAAGACAGCAAAAAAGCTGCCAACAAATTGTTGACAGCTTTTTTGTATGACCCCTACGGGATTCGAACCCGTGTTACCGCCGTGAAAGGGCGGTGTCTTAACCGCTTGACCAAGGGGCCAATATGGCGGAGAAGGAGGGATTTGAACCCTCGCGCCGGTTACCCGACCTACACCCTTAGCAGGGGCGCCTCTTCAGCCACTTGAGTACTTCCCCATATATGGCTCCGCAGGTAGGATTCGAACCTACGACCGTTCGGTTAACAGCCGAATGCTCTACCACTGAGCTACTGCGGAACAATAATATAAAATGGTGGGCCTAAATGGACTCGAACCATCGACCTCACGCTTATCAGGCGTGCGCTCTAACCAGCTGAGCTATAGGCCCATTTTGGAGCGGGTGAAGGGAATCGAACCCTCATCATCAGCTTGGAAGGCTGAGGTTTTACCACTAAACTACACCCGCGTTAAGATTAAAGATGGTGGCTCAGGACGGAATCGAACCGCCGACACAAGGATTTTCAGTCCTTTGCTCTACCGACTGAGCTACTGAGCCGTATATTGTTTATTTTATAAAAATGGCGGTCCGGACGGGACTCGAACCCGCGACCTCCTGCGTGACAGGCAGGCATTCTAACCAACTGAACTACCGGACCAGATTGCGGGGGCAGGATTTGAACCTGCGACCTTCGGGTTATGAGCCCGACGAGCTACCGGACTGCTCCACCCCGCGATAGTATTATTTATGTGATTTTTCTATGCCCACATCAAGCATTACATCGCAGCTTATTCAATGAAGTAACCGCCCCGATTTTAGAAAGATTATTCAAGCAGCAGTTCAATCGGTGCGCTGAAGAAATTCCTTCGAAGGTTATTCGGGCGTGCTCCACCCCGCGATAGTATTATTAAAAATATGGAGGAGGAAAGGGGATTCGAACCCCTGCGCGGTTTGACCCGCCTGTCGGTTTTCAAGACCGATCCCTTCAGCCGGACTTGGGTATTCCTCCGTATAAATGAAAGTGGTGGACCTTGTAGGACTCGAACCTACGACCGGACGGTTATGAGCCGTCTGCTCTAACCAGCTGAGCTAAAGGTCCAGCATTGTTTAATTAAATGGTAGCGGCGGAGGGGATCGAACCCCCGACCTCACGGGTATGAACCGTACGCTCTAGCCAGCTGAGCTACACCGCCGAAATGTTAAAATAATAATGGTGGAGCCTAGCGGGATCGAACCGCTGACCTCCTGCGTGCAAAGCAGGCGCTCTCCCAGCTGAGCTAAGGCCCCAATAATAAATGGTCGGGAAGACAGGATTCGAACCTGCGACCCCTTGGTCCCAAACCAAGTGCTCTACCAAGCTGAGCTACTCCCCGTTAATAATGGCGCGCCCGAGAGGAGTCGAACCCCTAACCTTTTGATCCGTAGTCAAACGCTCTATCCAATTGAGCTACGGGCGCATTATTAAATTCTTCTGGTGCCGAGGACCGGAATCGAACCGGTACGGTAGTCACCTACCGCAGGATTTTAAGTCCTGTGCGTCTGCCAGTTCCGCCACCCCGGCAAAAAATGGAGCGGAAGACGGGATTCGAACCCGCGACCCCCACCTTGGCAAGGTGATGTTCTACCACTGAACTACTTCCGCTTAAAGAATGGTGCGGGTG
>NZ_JAFKOJ010000030.1 GCF_017303275.1 Bacillus sp. NTK034
CTTTTCTTATATGATTGGTTATGGGTTCGCAACGGCAGCTACGATACTGGTTGGACAGCAAATCGGGGCAGGTAACCTTGATGAAGCGAGGAGATATGCCAAACTTACAACCATCTTAACTTTAGCATCAATGTCTGTTCTGGGGGCTATGCTATTCTTCCTTGGTGAATGGGCGGGAAGGTTCTTTACAGAAGACCAGGAGGTAGTCAGAAACATAGGAACAGCTTTAAAGATATCGGGCGTTTTTCAACCCTTTTTAGCTGTGCTTATGGTACTAACAGGGGCATTCCAAGGTGCAAATAATACAAAATTCCCAATGTACCTCACCACCATTGGAATGTGGGCGGTGCGTACACTCCTTGTCTTTTTATTAGGCATAAAGCTAGGCTGGGGTTTAGCAGGTGTCTGGATTGCCATCGGAATTGATATTGCGTTTAGGGCAGTTGTACTCGTTATTCAGTTCCAAAGAGGAAAGTGGATGGCTCTCGAAAAAGCACCGGAGGCAGAATCTGAATGCCATCCGCAGACAACAAAGGAAACGATGTCGTCTTGTGTAAACAACTATTAAAACCAAAGTTAAGAATCAGTTTGCTTTTTTAATGAAAAAGGACCAAAAAAGGTCCTTTTTCATTTCTATAATAATTAGGGGGGATCTTTATTATATATTAAAGGTTTGCATGATTTATGGATTAAACATAAAAATTAATAAAAAGCAGCAATACTTTTTTCAACAAACGAGTAAAATGCTTATTGCCTCAATTCTCCTGCATTTACATAGCAGGATATCCGGAATTTATAAAAGTCATTACAGCAAACCAGCCAAAAACAAGGAAGCTGCCTAATCTAAATAGCACACCTAGGAAATTTTTGTTTTTCAATGCACTAATTGTCCCAAAACCAGCAAGCAAAGCGACTAGTCCAAATATTATTCCAATGCCTCTCGAAAACACTCATTTCTTATGATTTATTAACCTCTCAAAAAAAAAGCGACCTTTATTAAGGCCGCTTCTCTGTGTCTAGCGGAAGTATTATTACTACTCTGGTTTATTGTTAGCATTTGGATCAGGGGTAAAACTTGGCTTAAATCCGTCGTACTTAACCATATTTACCATTCCAGCTGTGGCATGGTGAAGATCATGACAGTGAAACAGCCAATTTCCTGGGTTATCAGCTTTAAACGCAACAACATATACATCACCCGGTTTTAAGTTAATGGTATCCTTTATTATCGGAGATCCTTCTACAGGTTTTCCATTCTTGCTAAGGACCTGGAAGAAGTGACCATGGAGGTGCATAGGGTGATCATCCATCATAGAATTATTAGTCAATGTTACCTTAACGAGATCACCTTCCTTAACATTTATATTATCTGTTTCAGGAAATGTTTTGCCGTTAATCGTATAGGCCATATCACTGCCATTCATGGCAGTATTCAGATCCATTTTATATTCAACATTATATTTCTGATCCAGTGAAAATTCCCCTTGTTTAGAAGGGCCATAATTAACAAACGTGAACTCTGAAAGTTCTTCGGACTGATTAGATTTATCTGTTGATTTAGAAGAGTTTTCATATTGAATTTTTGTCTTCATTCCACTTGTGCCTTCCATGTCACCATGGCACTCGATGAACCATTCGCCAGGGTTGTCCGCAGTAAACTCAATGTCATATCGCTCCCCTGGTGCTATTGAGATAACTTGATCTTTGATTTCTTTTGGTTCTTTTAGTTCTTGCCCGTCGATGGCTGCCACTTTAAAATCATGGCCATGCAGATGGATCTTATGAGACATATACCCTACATTGACAAGGCGAATTCTGACT
>NZ_JAFKOJ010000031.1 GCF_017303275.1 Bacillus sp. NTK034
TGCTTATTGTACCATTTGACGGCAATCATCTGCGCATTTAAAGCAAGCATCTGCACATTTTTGACAATGTTCATGTTGATGTTTCTTGCATTCGTTTCCACATGCTTCACAAATTTCGGCACATAATTGACATATCTGTTTTATAAAGGGGCTATTGGATTGCATCGATTTTGCAGCAAAAGCACAAATATCTGCACAATCACGATCCATCCGGATACAGTCTACCATCATTTTCAAATCATCCTCGCGAAGGCATGCATCATAACAAATATTGCAGGCCTCCATACATTCAAGACATGCCTGAATGCATTGTTCATAGGTTTGGCTATACATAGGATCATCCTTTCCAATATTCTAATTCATTAAATAGATTCCCCCTGCTTTAAGAAAATAAACTGCATAAAAAATGCATAATTTTGCATAGCCTCATTCAACAAATTACTTGTATTTAATTATTTGGCCCTAAAGTAAGTTTTCGGACAACCGTACCTATTAATGGAATATTATCTACTATAACTAGTCCTGATAGATCTATATTATGTAGTGTATCCCGGTTAATATTGGCTCCCCAAAGCCTAACTGTTAATGGATTAAGCGCGTCCATTAACACTCCTGCAAGAGGGTTGCTGCTTCTCATATGCTCAATCATAAAAATCTCTCCTTCAGGCTTACATACTCTTTTAAGTTCCTTTAACCCTTTTACCGGATCAGGAACAGAGCAAAACACACAGGTTGAAACGATAGAGTCGAAAGTATTGTCAGGGAATGGAAGGACCTGGATATCAGCATTCATCAAATTCACTTTAAAATCTACTTGTAATTTTTTTTCTTCTTCCTTGCTATGTTGAGCATTCCTTCACTAAAATCTACGCCAGTTAAGGAATTAATATGTTAAGGACAATATTTAAGGTTTAATCCTGTTCCGATCCCTACCTCCAGAATGTCTCCTCTGACATTGGCCAATAGACTATTTCTCCATTCATCCTTAATCATCTTATCCATCCAGTCATAGAGAAGAGAAATTCTGTCATATCTTTGTATGATCACTTCATTTCTTGAAATATCCATTTCTTCACACCTATCTTTTTGAGATTAGTTTCTCAAAAAAGTATGGACTTTTTTTGGATTTGAAGTATCCATTGTAACAGGAAATGATTAGGGGGGAGCGGGTTATAAAAACGGTTGTTCTCCTTATAAAGATTAGAGGAGTATGCCTGTACTTTGGTGATCCTCAAAGAATGATTTGTAAACCGATAGATATCCTTTGTAAAGAATTCACTATTATCTAAATTAAAAAAGCCGAATATATACAAGAGAAAAGGCTTGTATACATTGGCTTTCCTAATATTCTTTGAATATCTAATAGGTAGTGTTGTAAGGGAATAACAGAATCAAATCTTCACCAACAATGGATTCTTGTTAGTGCTTTGCTGGTTAATTAACTCCCCGCATAGCTATGATTTGTTTTCCCAAACTTTCGTCTAAAAACAATCATAACTGCTGCACCTATAATTAGGCTGAGGGACATAACTTGGGCTATTCTTAAAGATTCTGTTAG
>NZ_JAFKOJ010000032.1 GCF_017303275.1 Bacillus sp. NTK034
GAGCTTAGACAAGTATTTAAAGACATCACTGCTAAAGGGGCCATCGCAACACTTCGGCTTTTCCCATCTCCGATGGAACTGGGTTCCATGAAGCCTGAAGAGATCGTGGCCGGGTGGAAGTTACTGATGAAGCGACAGCCTGGATTAAAGAAAGCCTATTTACTCCTCAATGTAGCCAGGAAATCAGTTGGTACAAGGCAAGCATTAGAAGCTTATAAATTTCATCTTGAACAATTACTCGAAGAGTATGACCTTGCGGTTCAACAACTTGAAAGAGTTGAGCTGGCAATCAAGGATGAACTCCCTAAAATTCCTTTCGCGAATAAGTTACTTATGATTAAGGGAATTAGTGAAATTTCGTTAGCTGGTATTTTAGGGGAAGCAGGAGATTTAAGTGGTTTTTCACACGGCAACTCTTTACTTCGCCATGCAGGACTCCATCTAGCCGAAGCCAGTTCAGGGAAGTGGAAAGGGCAAATTATCATTTCAAAGCGTGGAAGATCAAGGTTAAGACGTTTCCTCTATTTAGCTACTATGAGTCTGGTAATGAACAACCCAGAATTTAAAGCACTCCACTCGAATAATGTTAAGGTCAAGAAAATGAAAAAAATGAAATCTATAATGAAGCTGATCGGGAAGTTAGCTAGGATTTTTGTAGGGATTGCGCGGAAAAACGAAGCTTATTGTGCCAAGAAGGTCCAGCCGTTAACTGAGTTGGCAGCGTAGTTCAATTCACTTTTTCTCGAAGAGAATCATTACCCCTTATATTTTTAAAGATCGAGTGTTGGCTTTTTCGCAGGATTTCAAATATGTACGGAGTACCAGGTTTGTTCAACAAAAGGGCCCTGACCCATCAGGTTAGCATAACTGGCCTCCACCCCTTGGATAGGCATGACGAAGGAATGAGAGGGCAATTGACCCGTTGAGACATGGGAGGGAAAGCCTCCAAGGGCTGGCGTGGAGAAGTACATCATATGGTAGAATTTGGAGTATAATCCTACTCCTCTATTTAACTATGTCTTCACGTAGCCATTTGTCCAGAATCTACTCTTTTCAATTTAGAAATATATATCCATGGGGGATGAAATCCTGCGAATAAGCGAGCATTCGTGAGTAAACCGTATTAAACTGAGGGAGTT
>NZ_JAFKOJ010000033.1 GCF_017303275.1 Bacillus sp. NTK034
ATCATCTCCCTCTTTAACCGCCTCAACCACACAGCCTTCCAAATGATCTTTTAAAATTACTTTTCCGCAGCTGTTAAGGGCTGAACGGATAGCTGCAATTTGGATCATTAAGTCTCCACAGTCCCGCCCACTGGCAGCCATTTCCTTAACAGAACGTACGTGTCCCTCAATTTTCGCTAATCGATTCACAACATTCTTTCTCTGCTTGTGATGATCATATTTCATCTTATCACCTCAAAACAAGTATAACCCCCCAGGGGGGATAAATAAAGTATATAAATTCTAAATTTTCAATTATCTTAATGTTCTAAGGTGTTTTTCATCAGGATTGCTATAAGGAGCCGTTCATTTTGTATTTCGCTTTCGATTCAAATTTGTTTTTAAAGATATAAGTTGAAATCTGTACAGAAGAAAGGGACTAGGCCTATATAGAATGGGATTATGTTTGTATGAGGTTTTAAAATTAAATAAATTTATTAAAAATTTGAAGCTTTGTTTGTTACAGATTTTTATTAAATAATTTATCATTTGTGCATATTTTCTCGATATTTGCTAGTTAAACTGCTAATTACAATAAAAAGAAGAGGTGATAACCCAATGGAAAAAATTGAGGCAATTGATCGCATAGCCTTTGAACTTGGACCGATTACTGTCTATTGGTATGGACTAATAATTGGAACAGGCTTGTTTTTAGGATGGCTTCTTGCGACAAGAGAATCAAGAAAACTTGGACTTGATAAAGATATTTTTGCGGATTTATTACTTTGGGCGATTCCAATATCC
>NZ_JAFKOJ010000034.1 GCF_017303275.1 Bacillus sp. NTK034
GCCGTATCGGAAGGTGCGGCTGGATCACCTCCTTTCTAAGGATATTTACATGAAACGTGACGTGTTTTGTTCGTTCAGTTTTGAGAGTTCAATCTCTCACATTTTCATACTTTACCTATTATGTGGGCCTATAGCTCAGCTGGTTAGAGCGCACGCCTGATAAGCGTGAGGTCGATGGTTCGAGTCCATTTAGGCCCACCATCTCATATAATGGGGCCTTAGCTCAGCTGGGAGAGCGCCTGCTTTGCACGCAGGAGGTCAGCGGTTCGATCCCGCTAGGCTCCACCAACCATAACGATTCCATTCGTTATTTTTTGTTCCTTGAAAACTAGATAATGTTAATGAAGAAGCAATAACCGAGTAATCGCCATCTTAGTTTTTTTCTTATTTTTGTTTTAAAACGAAGTAAGAGCACAAACCATGAGGACGATGAGCGGCAAGGAGATCAAGGAAGCGACCGAGTGAGCACCGGAGCGTACTTTAGTACGTGAGGAGCGGAGCGAGAGAGCTGACGCAGAGATCCGCAGTCGATCAGCGGCCGAAGTAGGTTAAGTTAGAAAGGGCGCACGGTGAATGCCTTGGCACTAGGAGCCGATGAAGGACGGTACTAACACCGATATGCTTCGGGGAGCTGTAAGTAAGCTT
>NZ_JAFKOJ010000035.1 GCF_017303275.1 Bacillus sp. NTK034
CACCCGCACCATTCTTTAAGCGGAAGTAGTTCAGTGGTAGAACATCACCTTGCCAAGGTGGGGGTCGCGGGTTCGAATCCCGTCTTCCGCTCCATTTTTATGCCGGGGTGGCGGAACTGGCAGACGCACAGGACTTAAAATCCTGCGGTAGGTGACTACCGTACCGGTTCGATTCCGGTCCTCGGCACCATTTTAATTTCATTTTGCGCCCGTAGCTCAATTGGATAGAGCGTTTGACTACGGATCAAAAGGTTAGGGGTTCGACTCCTCTCGGGCGCGCCATATCACGGGGAGTAGCTCAGCTTGGTAGAGCACTTGGTTTGGGACCAAGGGGTCGCAGGTTCGAATCCTGTCTTCCCGACCATTAATATTGGGGCCTTAGCTCAGCTGGGAGAGCGCCTGCTTTGCACGCAGGAGGTCAGCGGTTCGATCCCGCTAGGCTCCACCAAAAAAATTTCAAAAAAGTTATTGACTCAGATTACTGAATCTGATAAGATAATAAAGTCGCCTTTGAGCGGCGGATTGATCTTTGAAAACTGAACGAACAAAAACGTCAACGTTAATTCTTTAGTCTTTTTTGAAAAGACAACTTATGAGCTTAATCAACTCT
>NZ_JAFKOJ010000036.1 GCF_017303275.1 Bacillus sp. NTK034
AGGTCACACCCGTTCCCATACCGAACACGGAAGTTAAGCTTCTCAGCGCCGATGGTAGTTAGGGGCTGTCCCCTTGTGAGAGTAGGACGCTGCCGGGCGTTAATAATGGAGGATTAGCTCAGCTGGGAGAGCATCTGCCTTACAAGCAGAGGGTCGGCGGTTCGATCCCGTCATCCTCCACCATCAATTTAATTATACAAGTTGCCGGTGTAGCTCAATTGGTAGAGCAACTGACTTGTAATCAGTAGGTTGGGGGTTCAAGTCCTCTCGCCGGCACCACTTTAGCGAGCCATTAGCTCAGTCGGTAGAGCAGATTGCAGCACCAGTGAATTACTTCACCCGAATAGCAATCTGTGACAAAGCGTTTAGCTTTGGAACATCTGACTGCACATTTCAGGCTTTAGGAAGTCTCATAAAATATGAGCCATTAGCTCAGTCGGTAGAGCATCTGACTTTTAATCAGAGGGTCGAAGGTTCGAGTCCTTCATGGCTCACCATTTTAATTTAATATTGCGGGTGTGGCGGAATTGGCAGACGCACCAGACTTAGGATCTGGCGCCGCAAGGCGTGGGGGTTCGACTCCCTTCACCCGCACCATTCTTTAAG
>NZ_JAFKOJ010000037.1 GCF_017303275.1 Bacillus sp. NTK034
AAGCCTTTCGAGCTGTCTCCCTCTCCGCCTGTCATCAGCTTGCCTTCTTCTTTGCCGATTTCGATGTAGCTCATGATCTTGTCAAAAGCGCCCTGGTCGATTACAGGACCCATGTAGTTGCTTTGGTCTTCAGGGTTGCCCTGCGTTAATTCGTTAGTCAGTTCAACCACACGGTTAAGAACCTGATCGTATACATCTTCTACTACAACCGCACGTGAACATGCCGAGCACTTCTGGCCGGAGAATCCGAAAGCAGAGGCAACGATTGAAGTAGCCGCCAATTCAAGGTCTGCTTCTTTGTCCACAACGATTGTGTCCTTACCTCCCATTTCAGCGATGACACGCTTCAGCCAGATTTGGCCTTCGTTCAATTTAGAAGCGCGCTCGTTGATGCGAAGACCTACGTCACGTGAGCCAGTGAAGGAGATGAAACGAGTGTCTTTATGGTCAACCAAATAGTCGCCCACTTCTGCACCGCTGCCCGGTACGAAGTTCAGAACGCCCTTCGGAAG
>NZ_JAFKOJ010000038.1 GCF_017303275.1 Bacillus sp. NTK034
CCCGCAATATGAAATTAAAATGGTGAGCCATGAAGGACTCGAACCTTCGACCCTCTGATTAAAAGTCAGATGCTCTACCGACTGAGCTAATGGCTCATAATTTTATGAGATTTCCTAAAGCCTGTTATGTGCAGTCAGATGTTCCAAAGCTAAACGCTTTGTCACAGATTGCTAATCGGATGAAGAAATTCACTGATGCTGCAATCTGCTCTACCGACTGAGCTAATGGCTCGCTGAAGTGGTGCCGGCGAGAGGACTTGAACCCCCAACCTACTGATTACAAGTCAGTTGCTCTACCAATTGAGCTACACCGGCAAGTTGTATGGTGGAGGATGACGGGATCGAACCGCCGACCCTCTGCTTGTAAGGCAGATGCTCTCCCAGCTGAGCTAATCCTCCATAATATACGCCCGGCAGCGTCCTACTCTCACAAGGGGACAGCCCCTAACTACCATCGGCGCTGAGAAGCTTAACTTCCGTGTTCGGTATGGGAACGGGTGTGACC
>NZ_JAFKOJ010000039.1 GCF_017303275.1 Bacillus sp. NTK034
AGGTCAGAGGTGGAAGCGTGGCGACATGTGGAGCTGACTGATACTAATCGATCGAGGACTTAACCAAAACGAAAAGCGGAGGCGACTGTTCAACTTCGAGAGACGTTGGAGAGCCGGCCATTCAAATCCTGGTTTTGGGATTTGGAGGGATGGATCGAAACGGCCGAGAAGTTAGGAGCCGAAGCTAGACAAGTCATTGGTGAATACTCGGAAAACTTCTTCATGCATTATCTAGTTTTGAGGGAATGAAAAATATGAAATTTCCTCTTGAAAAATCCTAAAAAGACGGTATAATAAAACTTGTCTTTGAAAAATAGTCTGGTGGCGATAGCGAGAAGGTCACACCCGTTCCCATACCGAACACGGAAGTTAAGCTTCTCAGCGCCGATGGTAGTTAGGGGCTGTCCCCTTGTGAGAGT
>NZ_JAFKOJ010000003.1 GCF_017303275.1 Bacillus sp. NTK034
GAATCTACTCTTTTCAATTTAGAAATATATATCCATGGGGGATGAAATCCTGCGAATAAGCGAGCATTCGTGAGTAAACCGTATTAAACTGAGGGAGTTTAATAAAGGATATTTGAAGCTAGCTGAGAATATATTCATAAAAAGAGTGGAGTGGTGTTTATGTTTAGAAAAAGTTTTGTTGCAATTATTTCGATTATTGTTATCTTAACTACTGTTGGGTGTACAAATAAGAATAAGGAAACCATAAATACAAATGTGGAAAATAAAAATTCAGTACAAAAATGGAATCAAAGTCCTTTATTCAAATCTAGTAATTACACTATGATTGGTGAAAAAGGGCGTTTAGGTTTCATTTATGATGATAGTGAGGTTGTTAGATTTTATCCAAATAAAACTCAAAAGTATATGTGGCATTTTTGGGGAGAAGACTATGAGTTTAATGGAAAACTTAAAGTAGTTGCTTTACACGAGAATGATGAAGAGCAAATAACTGTGATAGAAGGCGGACTAGGTGGTGAAAATAACGGAGCAGATCGACACGCCCCATCTAATATGTCATTACCAAAGAGTGGAATGTGGAAATTAGATGCTTATATTGGAGATAAACTATTTGGAAGTGTGTATGTTAAGGTCCATAAGTAAATAAATTTTCAGCTAAAAACAGTGTCGTTGTTCTCTTAAGACAGTAAGAGTTTATCTTCAACTAATGTGCACTGCTTAAAGAACGGCTGCCTTTACAACTGTCCTTTTTATTCTACAAAAGGGGCAGGTTAGTTAAATAAGCGATACGCTAATAGCTACTCTTCTTTAAAGGAAGTGTGGCTATTTTTATCGAAGTAAACTGTAATTAAAATATGCTACAAGGGGAGTAGTAAATGGTGAATAAAAGTAAGGTCTATTATGGAGAACATGAATCTCAATTTGGTGTATTGCGAATGCCTGAGACTTCACACTCATGTCCAGTAATAGTGTTAATTCACGGAGGATTTTGGCAGGCAAAATATAACTTAGATGAGAATAATCCAATTGCTGATGATTTAACCCAAAAAGGCTATGCAACGTGGAATATCGAATATCGACGTGTGGGAGAAGAGGGGGGAGGATGGACTGGAACGTTTAATGACGTTATTAATGCTGTAAATCATCTATTAAAAATTGATGAGTCACATCCAATAGATCTTTCAAGAGTTATTGTTATTGGTCATTCTGCTGGTGGACATTTAGCACTTTGGTTAGCTTCAAGATTAAAATCTACTACAAATGATAGTTCCTTTAATCAACTACGTGTTTATATTCAAAAAGTGATTAGCTTAGCAGGAGTTACAGACTTAGTAAAGATGTGGAATATACATGAACAAAAGAAAATGAAGAGTCACACAGCTGCACTATTAGAGGGATCCCCTAAAGAGGTTCCTAAACGTTATAAGTTGTCTTCTCCAGCTGAATTATTGTTGCCAATAAATGTTGAACAAGTATTAATACATGGGGAATTAGATCGTCACGTTCCGGTATATTTAAGTAAGGATTATTACGAATATGCTGTAGAAAACGGAGAAAATGTAAAGCTAGTTATTCTCCCAAATATAGACCACTTTAAAATTATTGAACCAACTTCTTCTGCATGGACTTCGGTTATTAACTCAATATAGTTGCTTATATTGAACTATAGGGGCAGCATTCCTGTAATGAAGGAAAATGGAGTTTGAACAAAAAAATAACCTCTTGGTAGAATGAGAGAGTCCTGAAGCCGGCAAGCGAAAAGGACATTACTCAAATACCAGGAGGCTTTAAAATGAATTATAACCAGAATAAGAAGATTGCTCAAATTACTCCTTACACCCTGATTATAGGGGTGGATATCGCGAAATTCAAGCATGTGGCACGTGCCCAGGATTTCAGGGGAATGGAGTTTGGAACCCCTTGTTATTTTGAAAATACAAAAGAAGGTTTTGAGCATTTTCTTCATTGGATTTCGGAAACGAAGAAAGCACGTAGTATGGAGAAAGTGATTGTCGGTATGGAGCCAACAGGTCATTATTGGTTTAACCTGGCTCATATTTTAAAAGAGAACGAGATTAAGTTTGTAGCTGTAAATCCCTTGCACGTAAAGAAAAGCAAGGAACTTGATGATAATTCTCCAACTAAAAATGATGTAAAAGATGCCAAGGTCATTGCCCAACTGGTCAAGGACGGAAGATACGCCGAACCTACCATACCGCAAGGTGTTTATGCCGAACTCCGTGTGGCAAAGAAAATACGCGATCTTTTAACGGAGGACCTTCAAACGGTCCAGGGCCAGGTGCATAACTGGATTGACCGGTATTTTCCGGAATTTCTGAAGGTCTTTAAGAAGTGGGAGGGCAAGGCTGCATTACAATTCTTACGGCTTTATGCTCTACCGCATGAAATAGCCAATTTCACAGAAGATGAATTGCTTATCCATTTAAGAAAATCCGTAAAAAGAAGTGTAGGTGCTAATAAGATTCGGGAGTTAAAGCAAGCAGCGAGTCAGTCCATCGGACTTCGCCAAGGCTCTGAGATGGCAAAACTGGAGCTGAAAACTCTTCTGGCTAAATATGATTTGATTCAGAAGGAATCGAAGAATTGGACGGAAAAATAGATTACCTGATTGATGAAATTCCAGGTGTAGCCCAAATGTTAGCGATCAAGGGTGTTGGAAGAGATACAGTCGCTGGTTTCTTTGCGGAAGTGGGTGACCCTCGTGAGTACACTCACCCCCGACAAATTATTAAGCTGGCTGGCTTGAGTCTGAAGGAAAATACATCTGGAAAGCATAAGGGAAAAACCACCATCTCCAAGAGAGGACGGAAGAAGCTAAGGGCTCTGTTGTTTAGGGTTTGCATGATTCTCGTTGCCAAAAATTCAGCTTTTAAGGCCCTGCATGCTTACTTTACACAACGGCCAGACAACCCGCTAAAGAAGATGCAGTCCCTTATCGCTTTGTGTAATAAATTGATTCGTATTTTCTTTAGTATAAGTAAAAAGCAATTTGAATTTAGTGAAGAAAAGATGTTAAAAGATATCCCTCACTTGGCAGGATCAAAGAAGGCAGAACTGGCCACTTAATTCTGGTTTCGTTTAGATTAGAAATAGTTCTTGGCTTATAGTTTTGGAGACATTTGAAGCACGGATTAGTCGGCAAAGCAACTAAATTACGGGCATGGACCCTGTGGGGCAGCATGGCCGACATCCACCTCATGGAAAGGTTGGACGAAGGAATTTGAGAGCGAAGACTCTGTGAGGCATGGGAGGGTTGACCTCCATGAGATATGTGGACATCTACCAGTGCGGTCATATTCTTACTACTCCACCAATTTCTGTAATAGATTGGTTAGTGGGTTGTAGCTCATTTTTCTCAGTGTGCCCAAATATATCCTTTTCAGTGACTATCCTCCAATTGAAATCCATTTACCGGTAGGTAAATAGCTATGAAAATCTAAGAAACCAGGAGTAATCGGGTGTGTACGTTTCTTTTATTGAGGGAGGTTAGTTGAATAAGGTATTTGGTTAATTTATCATGACTGGATTTTGAATTGTAAGAAAGGAAGATCATGTAACTAACTATGCTCGGAAATGAAATAAAAGTAGTAACTATCTATATAATTTGATATATTTTTAAATAATTATCGTAAAGGAATGGCTAATATGAAATTAATTAAACGATTTATTTTAAACCGACCAGCTGAAAAGCGGCTTGCATATTTTTATGGTATGGTTGCAACGGATGAACAGGTGTGGTTACTACGTGATGAAAATGGCGATCTATTATGCTTAGAAGATGATGGGGAATATGCATTTTTACTACCTGTTTGGCCAAGCAGGAGCTTTGCTGAAATGAAGGCTGCCAATTTAGATGAGTCATACGAAGCGTTCAACATTCCAATTTCAAGTTTTTTAGACGATTTACTAGTTGATATTGAAAATGACGGTGGTGCCACAGCGGTTTTCCCCAACGAAAACGATACAACCATTCAAAAACGTGATGAAATAAAGGAAATGATTAGCAATTTATAGCAAAAAAATGCTCACATTAAATAGGAAACTGTAATAAGTGAGTTCAATCCTTTTGTAGAATTTGAGTATTTTATCTAACTAATGGGTGCAAGAGTTGAAGATCAGGGCTGTCATTTTGGCGGGTAAGCGCTTTTTAACTCATGTCCAAAGTATTCTAGACAAATTGGACGAAGCTCGCAGTGCCGTTCATGACAATGAAAATCTAAGTGGCACCCTAACGATAAGTGCCAACGAGGTTCTTTGCGCCTATCGTCTTCCAACTGTCTTCCAGCTATTTCGTTCACGCTATCCAGGAGTTCGTCTCATCTTCCGATCTGTCCCAAATCAGGAACTCAAGCAAACGCTCTTTGAGGGAACCGCGGATGTCGTCTTTATGCTGGACGAAACCATTCTCTCAACGGGGCTTACAGTGGAACCGTTACTAAAAGAAACTTTCCGCTTTTTCGTCGCTCCAGATCATCCTCTCGCGAAACTAACTGTACTACAGCTGGAAGATTTTCACGGAGAAGTGTTCCTGGTCAATGAAAAAGGTTGTACCTATCGAACCATGTTTGACCGGTCATTTGAGAAGAAGGGCATTGATGATATTACTTATTTAGAGTTTCAAAATGCCGAAGCCATTAAACAATGTGCAATTACGAGAATCGGCATAGCCTTTCTTCCGGAAATAACAGAGGAAGCCGAAGTTGAACGGGGTGAACTTGTTGCTCTACCATGGCAAATTCCGGACTTGCACGTATATACACATATGGCATGGCATATAGACAAATGGCTTTCACCAATCATATTATCTTTCATAGAAGCAGCAAGAGAAGTTATAGCTATTGAGGAGGTGAATAGAACTGCTTAGCCTATTCAGCGATATTTCGTTGGCAAACTAATTGATACTTTCTATCAGGAAATGTAATAATAAGGCATCTGGGTGTGATAACTAAGATGCTATACTTATACTCCTATATAAATAATGAGGTATTTTTGTAGTTTTATTTAATAGAAGGTTCTAACAGCCACTCACTAAGGTAAGAGTTTCACTTAAACTATTCCACCCCGTTACTTTAAGTATATTTCTTCACAAGCTCTTCAAAATATTAACATAGATACCCATTTTTCTTAAAGGTATTATTCAGCAATTTGGCCCTATTGTTGTATCGCCATGGAGGGCTCATGAGGCCCAAAATGGTTAGGGTTAGAGAGCAGAGGAAATGGTCGTCATGGAGGGTTCATGAGACCCAAAATGGTTGGAGAGCAGAGGAAATGGTCGCCATGGGGGGTTCATGAGACCCAAAAATCATTAAGTACATAAATTCCATCTTCATAAGGGGTAAGGAGAATTGATCTCTGGTAATAAAGACGAAATGCCGAATCAAGCCAGCAAAATGGGAGTTAATCAAAGGGAATAAATACGAAAACTCGGACCAGTCTGTCAAAACGGGAGTTAATCAAAGGGAATAAATATGAAAAACTCGGACCAGTCTGTCAAAACGGGAGTTAATCAAAGGGAATAAAGACGAAATGCCAGAGCCAGCCAGCAAAATGGGAGTTAATCAAAGGGAATGAAGATGAAATGCCGAATCAAGCCAGCAAAATGGGAGTTAATCAAATGGAATAAAGACAAATCCCGAAGCCAGTCATCAGAAGGGGCGTTAAACAAAAGCAACAGTGCTGAAACTAGGCTATTAGTTAAAACTAGGGATAAATCAGATCCTTGTGTGTACTGAACAATACTGTAAATTATATACTCGTTCTAAATATTAAATTTTCAAAAAATATTGACAACTATCCAAAAAACAGTTAAATTATAAAATAATATAAAGTTATAACATTATATTCTTTCAAGGGAGATACATAGATGCAGATAGATAAGAGTTTACATATACCCCTATATAGACAAGTAGAACAGATTCTGGAAGAGAAAATCATATCCGGACAATGGGAGGTTGGGAGCCAGCTGCCGACTGAGCAGGAGCTGTCAGATCGATTCGATGTCAGCACCATTACGGTTAAAAGAGCTGTGATTGAGCTTGTGAATAAAGGTTATCTCTTCAGACAGCGTGGCAAGGGAACCTTTGTATCCGGAGCTGCTAAAGAGCAGGACCTCAATTCCATTATTTCGCTTTCCACCGGTTCGGAACAGGAACATCCGCATGAAATGCTGAGCTTTAAATATGAAACAGCAGGTTCTGAAATTGCGCAGAAGTTAAGGATTGATCCTGAGGATGAGGTGATTAAAATTGAGAGATTAAAAGTGGAAAACAATGATCCTCTCGCGCTGGAATATACCTATCTTCCGGCGGATAAATGTCAGGGGCTTACACCTGAGATGATCAATAACGACTTAATTTTTAACATCTTAAAAAATAGATTCCATATAGCGCTAAACCGGGCTAAGGTATTTATCCGGCCTTATATTCTTCCCAGTCACCAGGCAAAGCTGCTTCATGTGGAACCGGGCACTCCGGTGTTTGAGTGGGAGCGTACTACATACACAAAGCAGGAAGACATCATTGAGTTCTCCAAATTCTATATCCGCAGTGATAAAGAGGTTTATTATACAGAGGTTCAATTGTAAAAAAAATTGCTGAAAGCCCATAGGACAATTTATAAATATAAAAGATATAAAGTTATAATATTATATCTTTATATTTTATATAGAAATCAATCTCTTTCTATAGATTGATCTAAATTAAAAAGGGGGTATCGGTTTTATCAAGTCTTCATCTTAGAACAGCTCCTTAAGTTCACGAAAGCAAAAATAAACGAGGGGGAAAATGAGTTGAAAAAGAAAGCTTATTTAATTGTATTGCTTTGTTTATTGCTTGTCACGGCTGCAGGATGCAGCGGCCAAACAGGAAGTTCTGCTGATGAAG
This sequence comes from Bacillus sp. NTK034, assembly GCF_017303275.1. Lineage (GTDB taxonomy): Bacteria > Bacillota > Bacilli > Bacillales > Cytobacillaceae > Cytobacillus. The sequence continues at coordinate 6,903 of NZ_JAFKOJ010000003.1, forward strand.
GATCGGGAAAAAGTGATGAAAAGACACTTGTCTTAGCGGCATATGGAGGAAGCTATGAGCAAAAGATGAAGGAGGACTTGATCCCTAAGTTTGAGAAAGAGCATGGCGTAAAGGTGAAATATATTACGGGAAGCTCTGTTGATACCTTATCCAAGCTTCAGGCACAAAAGGATAATCCTCAAATTGATGTAGCTTTCCTTGATGATGGACCTCAAGCTCAGGCAAAGGCGTTTGGATTGCTGGCACCATTGGATGAAAGTGTTGTTACGAATCTGGCAGATGTCTATGATATTGCAAAAGACAAAGATAATGTTGGTGTTGGATTTGGAATCATTTCAACCGGCTTGGCTTATAACAAGGATGTCTTCGAACAGAATGGCTGGGAACCGCCTGCATCATGGAATGATTTGGCCGATCCGAAGTATAAAGGAAAACTCGTACTGCCTTCCATTGCCAATACGTATGGAGTTCATTTTCTGCTCATGACTGCGATTGCAAATGGCGGAGATGAAGAAAACATTGAACCAGGCTTTGAAAAAATGAAGGAAATTGCCAAAAACGCGATCACTTTTGATAAAACGGCTGACGTATCCAACTACTTCCTGCAAGGGCAGACAGTTGCAAGTGCATGGGGAAGCAGCCGGGTGTTTACCCTTCAGGATAGCGGATTCCCGATTGAGTATGTCATTCCGGAAGAAGGGGCTCCAGCCTTGATGGCCACGGTCAGTGTGGTGAAGGATGCTCCAAATGGGGATCTTGCTCAGGAATTTGTCAATTTTGTTCTGGATGAAGAAGCACAGCTTCTATTTGCCAACTCCTTGTTTGACGGTCCGGTTAATAAGAATGTGAAGCTTGAAGGAGACATCGTCGATAAAGTGGCTTATGGGGAAGAGGAGATTGCCAAATTGATCAAAGTTGACTGGGAAACTGTTAATGCAAAACGGGCAGAGTGGACAGAACGGGCCAATAAAGAAATCGAAGTAGCCCATTAAAAGAGAGGGGAAACGAATGAGTTACTTAAGCCTGGAAAACGTGGTTAAGACATTTAATAAAACAGAAGTCGTTAAAAAGCTAAGCCTTGACATCCAAAAAGGGGAACTGGTCTCCTTTTTGGGGCCTTCGGGCTGCGGAAAAACGACAACACTAAATATGATCGCCGGATTTTTGGAAGTGGATGGCGGGAAGATTGAGGTGGACGGCAAACCCGTTCACCTGCTTCCTCCCAATAAAAGAGAAATGGGCATGGTGTTCCAAAACTATGCTTTGTTTCCGCACATGACGGTTTTTGATAATGTCGCCTATGGGCTTAAGCTCCGTAAAGTGCCAAAAAGTGAAATCAGCAAAAGGGTGTTTGAAGCATTGGAGATGGTTCGCCTGGCTGGCTATGAAAAACGTTATCCAAAGGAACTTTCCGGAGGGCAGCAGCAGCGTGTTTCATTGGCGAGGGCCCTGGTCATTAAGCCGAAGGTGCTTCTTCTGGATGAGCCATTGAGCAATCTTGATGCCAAGCTTCGCCAGGAAATGCGTGAAGAAATTGTTGATATCCAAAAGCAGGTGGGGATCACAACGATATTTGTCACACATGACCAGGAGGAAGCATTGGCCATATCGGACCGTATTGCGGTCATGTATGAGGGCCGGATTGAACAGGTTGATGATCCGGCATCCATCTATAACCATCCAAAGACTGACTTTGTGTCTCAGTTCATAGGGGAAGTCAACCACATCCAGGGGAAAGTCCTGGAAACCTATGAAAATAAGAAATGCAAAATGCACTTTTTTGGGAATGAACAGATTGTTTCAGTCCCATCTGTAAAAAATTCCGAAGTTCACTTTTTCATCAGGCCGGAAAAAATCCAAATCGCTTTAGCCGGATCAAATGAAAGAAATGAGGCTTTTCAAACCAGGGTGGAACGTAAAATGTTTCTCGGAGCCAAGACAAGATACATTTTGAAGGTACATGATCGGCATCTGATTGCAGATATTTCCAATACCGTATTAAATCCTACCGAAATTAAAGAAGGAAACAGTGTCTACACGTATTGGAACCCTGAAGACCTGTTGCCTTCCAGAATGGCGAGGTGAATCACATGCAAGCCGGAATCGGAACGGAACATGACTTATTGCTTCAGCAAAAGAAAAAGAATTTGAATAAAAAACGGCTTGATACGTGGCTGCTTTTGCTTCCGACGCTGGGAATCTTCATTTTCTTCTTCTTGCTGCCATTGTTTTTCTTATTTATTACAAGCTTTAAAAATTTTGATGCGAGCACCGGAGTGGGTAATGAGTGGACACTCCAGAACTACATCAAGTTCATGTCAGATCCTTTTTACCTTGGAGTAGTCTGGCGCACGGTGAAAATCGCTCTTTTAACAACATTGATTACGATCATTATCTCTTACCCGGTAGCTTTTCAGATTTCCAGGTCAAAAGGAAGAGCCAGAAATTATTTAACCCTTCTGGTGCTTTCCCCGCTTCTGATCAGCATGGTTATCCGCTGCTACGGCTGGGTGATTCTTTTATCCAACAATGGTGTAGTCAACAATACACTATTAAAGCTGGGCTGGATAGATCAGCCTTTAACCCTCTTATACACCGAATTGAGTGTGGTCATTGGGATGGTTCATGTATTATTTCCGTACATGGTGCTGAGCATCATGGGTTCACTCGAAAAAATAGACCCTTCTGTCATCAGAGCCTCGCAGAATCTTGGGGCCAGCTCCTTCAGAACTTTCTTTTCCATTTTGCTTCCGTTAACCTTGCCTGGTGTTTTTGCCGGATCGGTTATGGTGTTCAGCTTAAGCGTCAGCTCATTTGTTACACCTGCCATTTTAGGCGGCCCGCAGGTGAAGGTTATGTCCTATTTAACGTATGAACAAGTAGCTGTGATGCTGAACTGGCCGTATGGAGGCGCAATTGGCTTCCTGTTAATCCTGATTGCCACCATTACCATCATCGCATACAGCAAAATCCTTGCCAGGTCTGAGAAAGGAGTGGCCATACAATGAGCAGGAAGCTGCCCAAGTATTTCTTTAATTTTGTTTGTATACTGGTTTATATTTTCCTGCTGGCTCCCATCGTGGTTGTATTGCTTTCTTCCTTAACGACTACCGAATACATTGTATTCCCGCCAGAAGGCCTGACCCTCAGATGGTACACAGAATTAATTGAACATCCGGAATTTATGCAGTCCTTTACGCTGAGCATTATTGTGGCGTTCGGAACCGCCATTATTTCCACCGCCATTGGCACATTGGCATCTCTTGCGGTCGTCCGGCGCCAATTTAAAGGGAAGTCAGCGATTGTTCAATTAGTGGGTTCGCCTCTCTTGATTCCATCGGTTGTGTTTGGTGTGGCTCTCTTGCAGTTTTACTCATGGATTGGTTTGGCTGCGAGCCCGCTTGCATTAATTTTGGGTCACATCATCTTAACAGTTCCTTTTGTGATGCGCCTGGTTGTTGCCAGTTTAGTAGGTTTTGACCGTTCTATCGAACAAGCGGCCCTGAACCTTGGTGCAGGCCCGATGAAGGTTTTCTTTCAAATCACTCTGCCGATCATTAAATCAGGCGTGATAGCCGGAGCCATTTTTGCCTTTATTACTTCATTTGATGATTTAACAGTTGCCTTATTCATTGTCAGCACTGACGTTGTGACACTGCCAGTGCGGATCTACACATACATGCAATATCAATATGATCCGATTATTACATCCGTATCAAGCATCATGATTCTTTTCACTGTCGTATTAATGCTCATAATTGAAAGAGTGCTAGGTGTTGGGAAAGTGTTTTCCTCGAAAAATTAGATAGGAGAGGTCTTTATGCACATTGAGAAACATCCCGTTCTGGGCAGGCAGCTTCAAAAGCCTGTAACCATTTATTTCAATGACCAGCCATATCAGGCCTATACGCAGCAATCTGTCGCTGCCGCGTTAATGGCAAATGGAATTAAGAAATTGGGTGTCAGCCGAAAGCTGGTCCAATCCAGAGGATTATTCTGTTCGCGGGGGAGATGCTGCAGCTGCTATATGACCATTGATGGGGAGGACCATGTACGGAGCTGTATGACAGAAGTTGAAGATGGCATGCGAATATACCCGAATATGGATGATCCCGAGATAAGGAGAGAGATTGATGAAGACTGATGTACTGATCATTGGAGGCGGTCCTGCAGGTCTATCAGCAGCAATTGAGACAGCATCAAGGGGACTGGATGTAACCATTGTTGACGAAGCTTCCCAGCTTGGCGGGCAGCTAAACCAGCAGACTCAAGTGATGCGTCAGCTTCCATCTGTATATGAACCTATGCGTGGCTTTGAATTGGCCAATAAACTAATTGAGCAAATTAAGGGTTGTAATGTAAGACCGCTCCTTAATCACCGTGTGGTTGGATTTTACGCAGATGGAAGTGCCGGAATTACCGATGAAGATAATGTATTCCCGGTAAAAGCAAAAAAGATTATTGTGGCTTCCGGAGCGGCTGAAAAGGCTGTGGCATTTCCAAAATGGACCATGCCGGGGATTATGACAATCGGTGCTGCACAGACAATGATCAATCGTGATTTTGTGTTGCCTGGGAGTGAAGCTGTTATTGTGGGCTCAAGTGATTTTGCCATGGAAACGGCAATGCAGCTGATGGCTGTGGGCACTCGGGTGAAGGCGATCATAGAAAAACAAAGTGAAGCTTTAGCAAAAGAGCAGGAAAAAGTGAGTGAACTGTCAAGGAATGGAATTCCATTTTATTTTAATAGTTTTATAAAAGAAGCAAGAGGAAATGGGCAGGTGGAACAGATTGATATTGAGCTGCCGGATGAAGTCATAACCCTGAATGTAGACCTCGTTTGCATTGACGGAGGCAGGGCACCTATACTGGATGTATTTTACCAGCTGGGCTGTTCCTTTGGGTTTCTAGAAGAGCTGGGCGGCTGGGTTCCGCAATATAATAATAGTTTACAAACCGGCAGAGAGGATGTATTTATAGCCGGGAATGCGGCTGGCATCAGCACTCAGGGTCCGTTGCTTTTAACAGGAATGATTGCCGGCATCAGTGTAAGTGAAGAACTGCAGGCAATCAGCCATGCAGAGGCCAATGAGATGAGAGAGGCACTTTGGAAAGAACTCGGATTATTGGAGTACAGAGAAGTGTATAGCGGAAGAGTCAAGCATCTCGAGAACTTCGCAAGCCCGGTACTGAAAGATCAATTTATCTCCTAGATAGGAAAAGAGAGAAGAAGGTGAATAAGTTGGATAAAACGACGATCATCTGCAGATGTGAAGAAATCAGCTGTGAAGAAGTGGAAGAGGTTATCAGCAATGGTGGAAGGACCTTTGATGATGTGAAGAGGATTACCCGATGCGGAATGGGTCCTTGCCAGGCTAAAATCTGCACCAGCATGGTGGCAGAAATTATTCACCAGCAGACTGGGCTGTCACCTTCAGAGATTCCGCTGCCGAGAATGCGGATGCCGTTATCCCCTATTAAGCTTGAAACACTGGCAACGAACAGTACATCCTTTAGTACCGTCAAGTCTGTTCTTGATGAGGTGGAATTGGAAGAAGGGAAGGTGAGGTAATTGGAAACCAATTATGAAACAATTGTTATCGGAGGGGGTGTAGTGGGCAGCGGAATTGCTTACCACCTTTCTGAGCGGTACAAAGAAGGCGTGCTTGTGCTTGATAAAAAATACCCCATGTCAGGAACATCCGGATCCACCCAGGCCTGGGTATGGGTACATAATAAAACACCTTCCTGGTATGCGGAATTTAATATGTACAGTGCCGAACTCTATCCTTATCTGTCTAAAAAGATCGGGGACGTTGAATACAAGCGGACAGGAGGGCTATCGCCTTTTTTCAATGAAAGTGACCGTGAAAAGGCACAGAAGCTCGCGGAATCCTACCGGAAAATCGGCATCAAAATTAAAGTATTATCCAGAGAAGAAGTTCTCGAAAAAGAGCCCTATATGAATCCGGAAGTAGCAGGGGCTACCTACAGCTCCATTGATGGCAATGTCAATCCATTTCGCTTGATTGATATGTACATGCGAGCAGCTAAAAGAAATGGCGTCCAGTATTCTACTTATAATAAAGTAACAGAGATTAAAAAGCAGGATGGAAAATATTCAATTATATCAGATAAGGGTGCGTTTGAATGTAAAAACCTTATTCTTGCTGGCGGAACCTGGTCAAGAGAAATCGGTGACATGCTTGGAGTTAAGATTCCAGTCAACCAATTAAGAGGGCAGATCCTGGTGTCTGAACCATTGAAGCCTTTCTTAAATTTTACAATCAGCGGATTAAGGCAGGCAAACAATGGGGAAGTTCTGATGGGGTATTCAATGGAAGAAGCAGGCTTTAATCGGGCAACAACTCTTGATGTGATTCAGGAAACAGCCAATATGGCAGTCCGTTATGTTCCTGGATTAAGAAAAGCCAAAATTGTCCGCGCCTTTTCCGGAATCCGGGCCATGCCTGAGGACGGCTTTCCGATTCTTGGTAAAGTACCCGGTCATGAAAACCTGTATGTAGCAGCGACCCATAGCGGAGTTACACTTTCTCCCTTAATAGGAACGTTAATAACAGAATTAATCGTGGATGGAGAAACATCCATACCAATCGACAGGTATTCTTTAAGCAGATTTGGTTAGAGTGAATGTTATTAAGTTATAATATTATAACTTTTTTATTCCAGTTGTCAGGAAAAATATTATGTAAATTAAATTGGAGGAAACAGGATGCCGCATTTGTTTATAAGGGGAATTTCAGTGGATCAGACGAAGGAAATCAGTACACAGCTGGTGAAGGATTTGGCTGAGCTTTGTGACTGCGGAGAAGATAACTTTACATTGGAGGTTTTGAACTCAACCTTTGTGTTTGATAAAAATGAAGTTCCAGCATATCCATTTATAGAAGTAAAATGGTTTGACAGGGGCAAGGCAGTTCAAAATCAATTTGCCGGGATTGTTTCGAATCATGTTCAGTCGCTTGGAGTGCAGGAGGTAGAAGTCGCATTTTCAGCCTTTTTAGAGGCGGATTATTATTTGAATGGGAAGAGTTTTGCGGATTAAAGGGGGAGTTCAACCATGAAAATAGCAGTCATAGGCTCCGGAATTGTCGGTTCAAGTTCAGCCTATTACCTTTCAAGGGAGGGTGCAGAGGTAGTCATTATTGATAAGGCACATCAGGGACAGGCAACTGCAGCAGGCGCAGGAATCATCTGCCCGTGGATTTCCAGAGTAGATCATAAAGACTGGTACACCATTGCAAGAAGAGGCGCTCTTTACTACCCATCTTTAATAGCCAACCTAAAACAAGATGGAGAAGAGGATTTTGGATTTGGAATGGTAGGAGCTCTGGCAGTCAGCAGCAGTTCGGATGAACTGGATGCGATCGAACAAAGTGTCCGGCAAAAAAAGGCTGAAACGCCTGAGGTTGGGGAGATTACGAGATTAACAGCAGAGGAAGCCCGGGAACTTTATCCGCCGCTCCGTGAGGATCTGCAGGCTGTCCATGTTACGGGTGCAGCGAGGCTGGATGGCAGGCTGTTAAGGGACGCCATGCTAAATGGTGCAAAAAAACATGGTGCTGTATTACTTGAAGGTGAAGGTGACCTTGTATTTCATAATAATAAGGTTACAGGAGTAAAAGTGAACGGGGATGTCATTGCTGCCGATGCAGTTATCGTTACTGCCGGTGCATGGGCTAAAGACTTACTTGCCCCGTTAGGCATTGATCTTAAAATCGAGCCTCAGCGCGGACAAATTGCCCATCTGAAAATGGACGGTATGGACACCTCCAGCTGGCCGGTTGTCCTTCCGCAAAGCTCTCATTATTTAGTGGCTTTCGACCATTCCAAAGTGGTGGCTGGAGCAACCAGGGAAACGGGATCCGGGTTTGATTATAGACTTACTGCGGCAGGTGTGAAAGAAGTGCTGGATGAAGCATTAACAGTTGCACCAGGATTAGCTGAAAGCACACTAAAAGAGGTAAGAATTGGCTTCCGCCCGGCTGGGCCAGATATTTTGCCGCTGCTGGGTACGGTTCCAGCTGCAGAGGGGCTGGTAATCGCAACAGGATTAGGGGCTTCAGGGCTTACTATGGGACCTTACGTGGGCACCCTGGCTGCAGATCTTGCTTTGAAAAGGGAGATGGAAATAGATCTGTCACCTTATGATCCATTAAGAAAAGGCTTGGAAGCAGAAATAAAGTGAATTTAATAAGCATAAGCTGCCATACTGTTTTAAGGCAGCTTATTTGTTTTTTTCCTATTCCTTCAGACGATCCGGCAAACCCTGAATGGAAGACACCACAACATCAAGCTTCGCTTCGATCCGGTTCAGCAAAAACAATGTGACAACGATCGGGAAGCCGAGTTCGCTGATCAATGTAACCATCTGTCCCATGGCAGCTGCTCCTTTCTAGTGAATTCATTTTACCCCATTGTAAAAAATGGCCGGGTTCCAAGGAATCCGGCCACTGCACCTTACATTAATTCATAATCAGTTACATTACGCTCAACCAATCTGGCGCTTTCCGCTGAAACCAAATCACCGCCATTGCCGTCAAAAGCATTGGCAGCAATGATTTGTTCCATGGCTGCTTTCACAGCTGCAGGATCAATCGGTTCGATTGGGTTATCAACGGATAGTTTCGTTGGCTTGCCCAGTTCTGACAGAAAAGTCATTTCTAATGATTTCGCCATTTTTATTCCCTCCTTTATGTTTAAAGTATTTTAATAGAATGAATTAGCCCAGAATTTCGAAGCTGTCATTTCTATTAATTCCAGCCAGCGGATAGATGCTTAGTCCAGAGATCGCTTGTCCCACTGTGAAAAGCTGGTCTGCTGTTGCCGATTGTTTTACGCCGCTGTAGGTTTTGGATTTGTGGATTGGCTTGCCCTGCCCGTTAAGGCCTGTTTCAAACACCAGGCGAAGTTTGGAATCAGTGATAATTGCTTGTGCCATGTTGTTCACCTCCTTTCACCCTCTATATACATATTGCTGGGAGATAAGGACAGGGTAAATTTGATTAATCTTCTAAAAAGCGATTATTTTTCATTATATTTTTCAGCTTCGCACGGGCACCCTGCCGCCAGTTTTTGACTGCTGACGGGGTGACTTGTTCTTTTTCAGCTATTTCCTTTACAGACATCTGATCACATAAAGTATACTGCAGCCATTTCATTTGATTGGGAGTTAATAGCCCGCATCTTTTTAGCAGCTCGTGTGCAAGATCTGTGGAGGGGAATGATGAGGGGTCTTCAATAAGTTCCCAGAATTCATCTTTCGGATAGAAACATTGCTGGCTTTGTTTATGTTGTCTTGTTAATTCGTTCATGATATTTCCTTTTATCATACTGTAAGCATAGGAAAGCAGGGTCCCTTTTTCAGCGTCATGATTTTTCCACGCCTGCCATAGTGTAATTAATCCCAGCTGGTAGAATTCCTCTTTGTTTTTATAGATGTTCAGACTATGCATGATTTGATGAATTATCCTCTCATATTGTGCTTCTAACTGTTCAAAACTCTCCATGAATTCGGTCCCTTCAAGGAAAGCGCGCTCTCTATGTTTTCCCGGGTAGTTCAAACATAGTCTGTTAACCAAATTTTGGCGAATCAAGTAAAAGTCCCAGATCAGTGAGTTAACCCCCCTAAGTCCGGAGTTAAGGGGTCTAAGTCCGGACTTAGGGGGTATAACTCACGAAAAACGGGTAGTTAGCCTGTTTTTTTATTTTTTGTAAAAAAAATTCATGAAGAAGTCATTTTCTTCAGCCAAAAATCCCAATTCAAACAAATCCTCAAAGTACATTTCTTCAAATTTCTTAGTCAAGATTCCATAGAAATAAGCGACAGGATTAGCAATGGCGCGGGTTTTCATCTTCCTGATCAGCTGCTTAAACGAATGGATGGCTGCAGCCAAAACAGCGTTTACTCTTTGGTCACAATTGTTTTTATAGGCTGCTATGGATGCCATTCTCCAAAACTCCTCAATTTGCTTTGCTTCCGGAAAAAAGGATTTTACAGTGCTGGTAAATGATTGTGGTACACGATCACTTGTATAGGTGTGATCAAGGACGTTTTCGTTACGTTTATTAATCTTTTGATTTTTATTAGCTTTAGAAAGATTAATGGTTTTATTAGGGTGGTCCAACTTTTCTTTCTTAGGTGGTTCACTCTTGGGAAAACGATTAAAAACATACAAATTACTGGACTGGGACCCGTTTTTTCTTTCGGTTTCAAGAACAGTGATAATCCCTGACTCTAATGCTTTGACAATCATCCTTTTAAAAGTGGATCGGGAAATTCCATTTCCGTTATATTCTTCGTGAATGGCTTTTAAAACGGTGGCGATTTTAGCATTGGAGACTCCAGGGATTTTCGCAGCAAAACGAACCAGCCTCTTTAAACCAACCAGTTCACCTTTTGAGAACTTTTTCTTATGCACCGAAAGCCACATCTCCACATGCGCATTAAACTCCGTAAGATCCTTAAATTGGGAATATCCTTCAAATTGCTCAATACTGCCTGATTTTAAATTCATTTTAATGCACCACCCTTTCACCTTCTAAATACAAAGGATGGGAGGGAAAAGACAGGGGCTATTTGGGGGATTGTGAAGGAATCGTGAACACGGCTGATTTTTGAAATAGCTATGGAAACATGGCGGCGAAATTACAAAGCTTCAATGGAAACGGTCGCCATAAGAGGTCTGTGACGACGAAACTCGAAGGTCCCCAGTCAAAATGGTCGCCATGAGAGGTCTATGAGGACGAAACTTGAAGGTCCCCAGTCAAAATGGTCGCCATTAGAGGTCTATGACGACGAAACTCGAAGGTCCCCAGTCAAAATGTCGCCATAAGCGGTTAATGACGACGAAAAATCGGAAGCTCAATTAAAATCAGTCGCCAATACCTAAAACTTATTATCACCACTTTTCCTATTTTCTTGACAATGATAATCATTTTCATTTAAAATTGATTTTATCAATGATAATCATTATCACTATATTCTATTTACATGATAGTAATCTAATCTGAGGGAGGGGTATAAGTCGATTGAACTTTACATTTGCTGCTGGTGCGGTTATATGGCGGATACGGATTCAGATGAAAATAACGATGCCCAATGCCCTTGCTGCGGTTTGGATTTTATCGAGGCAGCGGAATATGACATATAGGAGAGTTGAAAAATGAGTGGACTTTATATCGCAATAGAACATTTTGATCATCAAATCGATTGCTTTTGCCCTGATGCTGATCATGTGAATATACTGCATTTTCAAAAGGGGGATTTAATTGAGGTCACTCCTGAGCGGAAATATACAATGCTGGGATGGTATGCGCTTGTGGTGATTAATGGACAGCAGGCATTTTACTTGGCTGAAGAGGATATTGAAAGATATTTCATGAGTGAATTCATATCTTCACAGCTAGATATAGACCTGAAAATCAATTATCTGCAATATAAAATTGATCAGGATCTTGAAGCGGGGGACAAGGACTCTTTTGCAGAGAATAGCAGAAAGCTGCGCGAAACCTGCAGTCTGAAAGAGGAATTGGAATATTACATGGCCAAGGCCATCTAAAGTGAATAAAAAAACAATGAAGCTATCATGAGAGCGTTAGCTTTATGTTTTTCTCAATTGGATAGTCTATCATTGTATGTTCCTGACCGGGCGTTTTTTAAGAGGCCATCTAAGGAAAGCTGCTATCTCCTGGCAGCTTTTATTTTTGTCTAAAATCATCCCCATTCATTAAAAATGAGAACGTTCTTTGTGGCCTTTCTCCCATTTTCGAAAGATAAACCATGTAATTAAGCTCAGGATAATCAGTAAGCTCTCCAATGTGAAGATATACCATGGATAGTCACCCAATATGTCAAAGAAACTTGGGGTCTTAGGTTTATGACGCAAGAACCAATAATTTCCCTTCGTTTGATTGTTAATCAGAAGGATTGCAGGCAAAAGCAGATTGATAAAAACAATTAGTTTTATGACCGATCGGAATGATGGATAATATTTTCTGGCCCACAAAAAATATAAGGCCACCCATACAACCATCATGTGTGCATAAAAAAAGTGAAAAAAGCGAAAGTGAGGAAAGTCATATGTTAATGCTGGAGTAAGTATAGCCTGAGTAGCACCCAATATTGCAATAAAAATTAATAGTTCAAAAATATACTTCTTTCTAGTCAATAGTAAAAGGATACATAATATAAGTCCGATATTACACAATTCCAATGGCATGGACCGCCCCAATTTCCATACTTCATTCACTAACATCCATACGTGATTCAATATCTCGGCAAATATTAAGGAAATGGCCGATTCAACTTCAAGCCTTCTCCATCCATCACCATTCAGCTTTTTCCGGAATAGAAAAATGGCAGATGATACAAAAAAGAAGATTGCCAATGTAACAAGATGACTGGCTGAAAACATTTCAAAATGGAAAGACTTATGACTTTTGCCAAACCACTCCATCCGCACACACCCCAACTCTGTTTAATGAATCAGGCATAAGATGTGCATCTCCTATATTTTTTATACAGCTTTTCTGTACCTTCATCGATGAAGCATATTTGCAGCTGCCAGGTTGACTCCTTATGCGACGCATATTTCCACCCTTTGATTTTTTTATCATACCAATTAGGAAAAAGTTCACAAAATTAAATTGCCCATTGACATTGATAATCATTATCATTTATTATCAGTTTAACAATAAATGAAAATCGTTATCAATTAGGAGGCGAGATGAAATGAAGGCTTTCATTGGATATTTAAGTATGTCAGGAAATACGGAAGATATGGCTTCAATCCTGAAAGATGTTCTTGTATCTAAAGGATGTGAAGTGGATATGGAAAGCTTGGATTTGACAGAAATCCATAGTATCCTTGCCTATGATTTTATTTTCATTGGTGCTTATACATGGGGGGATGGGGATCTTCCTTATGAAGCTGAGGATTTTTTTGAAGAATTGAATGATCACGATTTAACAGGAAAACATGTTGCGTGCTTTGGCTCTGGGGATCATGCTTATCCAAAATTTTGTGCAGCAGTGGATACGCTTGCAGACAAATTAAGAGAAAGAGGAGCTAATGTTTTTCAGCAAAAGTTAAAGATAGAACTCAATCCGGAAACAGATGAGCAAATCCTTGAGTGTCAGCAATTTGCAGAAGCTGCCTATGAATGGACAGTGAAAAATGAGGAGATGGAACATGTTTGACAAAGGCTCCACTGCAGTTCTATCAACTCAGGATCTTCCTTTCATTGTAGCAGTTAAGCAGGCGGGCATTTATTCCTTTGAGGATGGAGACTGGCTCCTTCAGTATGGATTAACTCAAAATATATACAAACTTGTGCAATTAGGTCATTTCATATTCGGAATCGGAGACAATGGCACAATTATCCGATACGATCTGCAGCGAAAAAAGTGGAATCAAACCTCATTCCCGACTGCCCAGCGGCTGTGGGATATTACAGGAAACCGCAAGGGACTCATCGTAACCCATGGCGGCAGCTGCCTATACATATCAACTAATTTTGGCTCCGATTGGTCTGTTATTAGACCATTTCAAAATATGCCGCAAAAGCCCCTTATCCGATCTCTGCTATATCATCAGGGAATCCTTTATATTGGGACACAAATCAATTCCCAGAATGGAGGGTTATGGAGATATTATGTTAGAAAAGGGGAATTGCAGCTCATAAAAAAAGAAAAGCATTCGATGATTTCCTCTATTTATAGAGATGAAAATGACCTTCTTATCATTGCAAAAGGAAACGCCCGATCCGGTATGGGAACGATTGAGTTTCTGAATCCTTTTACAAAAAAATGGGATGTATGCCAGCAGCCTATATCAGAAAGAGCTTTCCTGGATATTTTTGAGGCAAATGAAAAAGTATATGCCACGACAAGTCAGGATGTAGACGGTTTTTCAAGAATCTATGAAGTCCATAAGAATAGCATGTCCCTGATTCCCATTGAAACCGTAGCTGGACATGGATTCAGAGGTGCAGGCTTTGAAGACCAGCTTTTTATCTGTTCACATAGAGAAAGTAAATGGATCAGCCACAGGTATAACACATCAGCACTAATTCATTGATAGGAGTGAAAAGGAATGAAAATTGGCGTATTTTATGCAAGTATGTCCGGGAACACAGAAGCAATTGCAGATATAATAGCGGGGGAACTGAAAGATCAAAATCATGATGTGGATTTAGAAGATTTTATGAGTGTTCAAAGTGCTTCCGAACTGCTAAACTATGATCTTACTTTTATTGGAATGTATACATGGGGAGACGGGGATTATCCGGATGAATGTCTGGATATAATTGAAGAAATCGAACAGCTTGATCTTGAAAAGCAACCCTTTGCCATCTTTGGATCAGGAGATACCTCCTATCCTGATTTTTGCGGCGCCCTTGATCAGCTTCAGAGAATTATAGAAGAACAGGGTGGAACAGTTGTCGGGAATCCCCTGAGAATAGAGTTCAACCCGGAACCGGAAGATGAAGAGATAATAAAAAAGTTTGTCTCTGAAGCCTTGATGTTAAAAGAAACCTGCTGAGTATATGGCAGAAAGCTTAGAAAGGATGGCGTTAATGAAAAAGAAAACATTTCATAAGCTCGTAGAAGAAAACATGAAAAATATCCTAAAAGATAAAGATCAATTGGAAGAAATATATCGGAGGATTGATGAAAATATTTTGATGGAGACAGAAAAAACAAAAGTAACTCAATAGGAATATCCAGGCAGGCTGGAAAAGAAGTATGCGTTTCTGCAATAGGCAGGGACGCATACTTTATGTCAGCAGCCAGTTGTCCACCATTTGGGCATTGTGAAAATGGCTGCTGTTTTAAAATTTCAAAAAAAATTCCCCCATGGGGAATGAAAGAACAACTCATTATTTTGATTTTTTCTCATTCGACTTTTCCTTTTGAAGCTTTTCTTTTTCAAGACGCTCCGCATCCTTCTTGAACGCCTCCATCGCTTTGTAAAAAAGGAGAGTCATCGTTTTTCACCTCCTTATCCTTTTACTTCGTTAATTTCTTCCATTTTCCTTTGGAATTTTTTCGATTGTTAAGATTTGGCAGGAATTATTGTATTTTAAGAGAATTCATTTTTCAAGGCAAGGTGTTTGAGGACAAAAAATAGTGAAGGTGTGTTTAACTTGGGCCATTCAGCAAAATTCACGGATAGAATGCTAAGCATTATAAAGAGTGCAGAAAAGGAAGCCCGTATGTCAGATTTTAATGTGATTCATCCTTTCCACCTGCTAATTGGGTGTCTGGAAGAAAGAGGAGGCGCATTGGGGGAAATATCTTTGAAATGCAATTTAAACCCAGGCTTGCTGAGCGGAGCAGTTCAAAATACGCAAAGATTAACGCAAAGTGAATTTTTCAGCATCCCAGTAACCGATGAGGTTATAGACATCTTTGATACAGCGATTGCTTTTATGCACAGATATAATCAGGTTTTTGTTAATGAAGGGCACTTACTTAAAGCATTACTTGCTGATTCCACCATTTCTGGCAGGCTATCTGAGGATATGAAAAAAACCATCTTAACCCTCGGAACGTCCTCCAGGGACATGATCACTCACCTTGGCAGCTATACTTTTCCTCAAATGAACACCCCTTTTGTCAGAAAAGTTCATCAAGGTGATGAGAGGGAGCTTGCAGACTTTATAGAGAAAAACTTTTCTAAAGAATGGGAACATACCATTCAGGGGGGATTTCAGAAGGAAAAGCCGTCAATCTATATCGCATGTGATGAAGAAGGAAGGATTATTGGCTTTGCAGCATTTGATGTATGCCAGAACAAAAAGGGATATTTCGGTCCTATGGGTGTAGTAAAAAACAGGAGGGTAAAAGGCATAGGAAATGCATTGCTTCATCACTGCTTAAAAGATATGAAAGAAATAGGATATGAATATGCCATTATTGGCGGAGCAGGGCCAATTGAGTTTTATGAGAAAGCCTGCAGGGCTGTTGTCATTCCTTCTATATAATCAATCACCGGAAGAGTCGTTTTTCCCTAAAACTTAAAAATAATTATAGAATATTGTTGCAATTTGATTTCCACTATTGGTATGATTATTCTCCGCGCAAATTTCTTACATAAGAAAAGTGATATCAAAAGGAGCTGATTGTGTGAAGCAGGAATTCATTGAAATTTTCAATGCCAGAGTAAATAACCTGAAAAATATTGATCTGCAGATTCCAAAAGGAAAGATCACGATATTTACAGGTGTCTCCGGTTCGGGCAAATCGTCCATCGTTTTTGATACGATTGCCCAGGAGGCAGGCCGCCAGTTAAATGAGACGTACAGCAGTTTTCAGCGGCTTTTTCTTCCAAAATATAGCCGTCCGGAAGCAGATGAAATTAATAATCTTTCTACTGCCGTTGTAGTCGATCAAAAACGGCTCGGCGGAAATGCACGATCCACACTTGGAACCGCTACAGATATTAATCCTCTTCTTCGCCTGTTTTTCTCCCGGTTTGCAGAACCTCATATAGGTTACAGCAACGCATATTCATTTAATGATCCCAGCGGCATGTGCCCGAAATGTGAAGGGATTGGGAGAATTATTACGCTAAACCTTGATGCTGCTCTTGATAAGGAAAAAAGCTTAAATGAAGGAGCTATTCTGCTTCCGGGATTTGGACCTGGAACATGGCAATGGAAAGCGTATGCGGAATCCGGATTCTTCGATATTGATAAGAAAATAAATGAATATACAGAAGAAGAATTTAATAAGCTTGTCTATGCGGAGCCGCAAAAAGTAAAAGTGAGTTATATGAATAATGATATGAATGCAACCTATGAAGGCCTGGCAGTCAAATTTATGAGGCAGCATGTGAAGAGGGACAAAGAAACTTCAAAAACAGGCGAGAAGCTCCTGAAGAACTTCAGCACCATGACGAAATGTCCTTCCTGCGGAGGAAAACGGTACAATGAGAAGGTGCTTTCATCCACAATCAAAGGCTATTCCATATATGACCTTACATCCATGCAATTGGATCAGCTAATTAATACACTTCCAAAGATTACATCACCTGAAGCTAAGCCAATTGTTGACGGGATCATGGAACGATTGGAAAATCTATGTGATATTGGACTGGGCTATATGGATCTGACAAGGGAAACGCCAACACTATCGGGCGGTGAATCCCAAAGGGTGAAAATGGTAAAATATTTATCCAGTAACTTAACAGGCTTAATGTACATATTTGATGAACCAAGCACCGGACTGCATCCGCGGGATGTCTATCGGTTAAATGAATTGCTGGTTCGGCTGCGTGAAAGGGGCAATACCGTTTTAGTTGTCGAGCATGATCCAGACGTCATCCAAATAGCCGACCATATCGTTGATGTTGGGCCTCAAGCCGGAACACATGGGGGAGAGATTATGTATACCGGCAGTTATCAGGGTTTCTTATCTTCTGATACATTGACTGCCAATTATTTGAACCGCAGTGCAGAAATCAACGCCAATCCGAGACCGGTTTCCGAGTTAATGGAATGCAGGAAAAGCACTCTTCACAATTTGAAGAATGTGAGTCTTTCAGTTCCAAGAGGGGTTTTTACTGTTATTACAGGAGTAGCGGGTTCAGGGAAAAGCACACTTGTGAACGAAGTGTTTGCAAAAGATTTTCCTGAGGCAATCCGTATTGACCAAAGCCCGGTCCACGCCAACATACGGTCTAATCCGGCAACTTTCACTGGCATTATGAATTCGATTCGCAAATCTTTTTCAGATGCCAATGGAGTGGAGAGCGGATTATTCAGCTATAATTCGACCGGTGGGTGTCCGACATGCGGAGGCACCGGGACGGTCGAGATCAATTTATCTTTTATGGATACAATGGAAGTCGAATGCAGTGAATGTCATGGAAGCCGTTTTAGGCAGGACGTGCTTCAATACTTATATAAGGGCAAAAATATTGTTGAAATCATGGAGATGTCTATAGCGGACGCTGTGGAGTATTTTGATGCAAAAGACATTCAGAAAAAACTCAAAGCCCTGGAGACTGTCGGTCTTGGCTATTTGTCATTGGGACAGCCGCTGACCACCTTGTCAGGAGGCGAATGTCAAAGACTTAAGCTTGCAAAGGAACTGAATACTAAAGGAAACATTTATATACTTGATGAACCAACTACGGGATTGCATATGTCAGATGTCGCTAATATTCTGGACATCATTAATAAATTGGTGGAAAAGGGCAATACCGTTATAGTCATAGAACATAATCTGGATGTTATCCGAAAAAGTGATTGGATCGTTGATTTAGGTCCGGATGGAGGCGCTGGAGGCGGAGAAATCCTGTATGAAGGACCGCCGGCAGGAATTTTGGAATGTGAACGTTCGGTTACTGCACAGCATCTGTAATGGAATATGTAAAAGAGATCAAATGGCCATGGAATTTTTTCAATGGCCATTTTCTTTATCGCTTAAGTGGAGGTGATTACTATGGATAAACTATTAAAAGACCTGAAGGCAGCAGGTGTACACAGTATTAAAGGTGATTCAGAGATTATTCTGGAAATCTTTCAGGATGAACGAATAAGTCCCAATAAAGCAGATTATTTAATTAATAGGCTTCTTACCATGGATGAGAGCAGAATTGAAAAAGTAAAGCTTCAGTGCCCTCAAGCAATTTTGGATGAATTAATGGTTTCGTGAGGAAAAATGAAAGTGATTGGTGAGAGAGTTATTTTTAAAAAGCAGTTTGCAGAATCCAAGATTGAACAAGCCCCTCCTTATGAAGTTTGGCCGCTCCTTAACAATAGTTCCATTATTTTTTTATCTGAAGTTATGAATTTTACTTATGAACAAACTGAGAAATTTTTAAAGAGCATGAAAGCAGAGCTCCCTGAACAAGCAGATAATATGTTTACGGTTTATACAGTTCATTCAGAACCGGCTGGAGCCGTTTTTCCTCATTTGGAACCTGACCGGGACCGGGAAGGAAGGATGTTTTGGATCGGCATCCACCCT
Organism: Bacillus sp. NTK034; assembly: GCF_017303275.1. Lineage (GTDB taxonomy): Bacteria > Bacillota > Bacilli > Bacillales > Cytobacillaceae > Cytobacillus. Next base: position 25,906 of record NZ_JAFKOJ010000003.1, read on the forward strand.
GATTTCAAGGGTAAAGGGTATGGTAAGAACCTGCATTTAATAGGACTTCATAGATTGCAGTATGAATATAAAGCTGAAAAATATCTCGGGGCAACAAGCGCTGATAATGCCGCCATGAGAAAGATTATGGAAGCAAATGGATGTACACAGGAGAGCAATTCTGTTTTTACCTTAGTGTATTCTTTTTCTTGATAATCAAGAATGATGTATGAAAAAGGCTCAGTCGTTTTCAGCAGGTATATATTCTGGTGGATGAAAAGTGTCATTGCTGCCTACTAAATAGTGGTTTCTTTCATAACTGTAAAAAAAGGATTGATCAGGAATTAATTCAGGCTGGTTTGACACAATCAAGAAACATGAAAGAATGTCCCGCACATCCGGGACATTCTTTTCATCTTTCACCAATTTTCTTATAGGATACAGGCAGTCTATTTATTCAGGTTTTCCTGCAGATCCGAGTTCAGAAAGTTTTCTGTGGCATAAGCTGAAGCCCCAAGTGCTGTGGAGTAAATCGATAAATCTGCAAATGTAATGTTTACGTTTTCCTGATTAAATCTTAAGGAATGGGTCTCGACAACTTCCATAATCGAATCCAGTAATAAATCTTTGGCAATGGCTAAGCGATTTCCTATAATGATCTGCTCGGGATTGAATGTATTGATGATATTGTTTATGCCAATGCCGAGGCATCGGCCAATAAGCCGGAACAGATCCTTTACTTCCTCATCTTCTTCCGCCATTTCAACTAATGACTCCAGGTTCAGATCATCCCGTTTTAAATAGGATTGAATATTCTTTGCCTGGTTTAATAAAGCCTGTTCAGAAGCATACAATTCCCAGCAGCCTTTGCTGCCGCATCTGCATTCTTTTCCATCTATATCGATCACCATATGGCCCATTTCACCGGAGAAGCCTTCAGCGCCACGATAAAGGCTATTTTGTAAAATAAAGCCGACTCCTATGCCAATTCCAGCACTTACGTAGATGAGATTTTCAAAGTTTTTTCCGGCTCCGAAACGCTTTTCCCCGTATGCTCCGGCGTTCGCTTCATTGTCGATGATAACGGGAAGGTGAAACTCTGTCTCAATTTCTGCCTTCAAATGGATATCTGTCCAGCCCAGATTAGGTGCCAGCAGGATATTACTGCCTTCCTTATTTACGATTCCCGGCACTCCAATACCTATTCCGATCACACCATAGGGGCTCTCAGGGGTAGAGTCCAATAAGGATTGGATGACTTCTTTTATGACAAGAATGGTTTCTTCATATCTCATGCTATTCATATGCTTTAAATGTTCGCTCACAATATTGCCCGATAAATCAGTCATGACACCTAGAATATAGTTAACCCCTAAATCAATTCCAATCGCATAGCCTGCTTTTTCATTAAAGAGCAGCATCACAGGGCGACGTCCTCCGCTCGATTTGCCTGGTCCCGTTTCGGAACAGATTTTTTCTTCAATCAGCTCGTTGACTAAAGAGGAAACAGTACCTTTAGTCAGTCCCAAATGCTGTGCGATATCAGCCCGTGAGATAGGGGATTGGTCGATGATCGTCTGCAGAACGCGTGATTTGTTTTTCATTTTTACCATCTGCTGATTCCAAGTCATTATCTTTCTCCTCAAATCCTCAATTTCTTTGTCTATTACAATCATATTCCATTTATACCATAATTAAAAATAAAAATAAAACTTAGTTCATTCAATAGACAAACTAAGTTCAAGGTGGTAAAATCGATTTGTAATCAAATGAAAGCGATAACAAATGAAAAGAGAAGATGGAGGAATGAACATGAACTATTTTAATAATGTGAGCGGAGTAAAATACGAAGGTCCAGATTCTAATAATCCATTAGCTTTTAAATATTATAATCCTGAAGAAATGATCAACGGCAGAAAGATGGAAGACCTTCTCCGTTTTGCAGTGTCTTACTGGCATACATTTACGGCGGAAGGCACTGATCCTTTCGGAGATGGAACGATGATCCGTTCCTATGACAGATTTTCCGGAATGGATTTGGCCAAGGCGCGTGTAGAAGCTTCTTTTGAATTCTATGAAAAACTGAACGTCCCGTTTTTCTGCTTCCATGATGCTGATATTGCGCCTGAAGGGGATTCATTAAGAGAAACGTTTAAGAACTTAGATGAAATTACGGCCATGATTAAGGAATACATGAAATCCAGCAAAACAAAGCTATTATGGAATACCGCTAATATGTTTTCACATCCGCGCTGGCTGCACGGTGCGGCGACAGCACCTAATGCTGATGTATTTGCCTATGCTGCTGCAAAAGTGAAAAAGGGACTTGAGATCGGCAAGGAGCTGGGTGCTGAGAACTATGTGTTCTGGGGCGGCCGCGAAGGATACGAAACACTGCTGAATACGAACATGAAGCTTGAACTTGATAATCTTGCACGCTTCTTCCATATGGCAATCGATTATGCGAAGGAAATTGGGTTTGACGCACAATTCCTAATCGAGCCAAAGCCGAAGGAGCCTACCAAACATCAATATGATTTTGATGTGGCAACCAGTTTATCATTCTTGCAATCTTACGGCTTAAAAGACTACTTTAAATTCAATATTGAAGCAAACCACGCGACACTTGCCGGCCATACTTTTGAGCATGAATTGCACACAGCACGCATAAATGGAATGCTTGGTTCTGTGGATGCCAACCAGGGAGATACCCTGCTGGGATGGGATACGGACGAATTCCCGACAGACATCTATTCTACAGCACTGGCAATGGTAGAAATTCTTAAAAATAACGGGCTTGGAACAGGCGGCCTTAACTTTGATGCCAAAGTACGAAGAGGATCATTTGACCCTGAGGACCTGTTTTATGCTCATATTGCAGGAATGGACACATTTGCGGTTGGCGCAAAAGTTGCACAGCGTTTAATTGAAGATAAAGTATTAGACAACTTTGTTGCTGACAGGTACAGCAGCTATACAGAAGGCATCGGACTTGAAATCGTTGAAGGAAAGGCAGACTTCCATAAGCTTGAAAAGCATGCCCTTCAGCTTGAAAAGATTGAAAACAAATCAGGAAGACAGGAACAGCTAAAAGCTGTCTTAAATAAATACATTCTCGAAGCCTATGCGAGTGTAGAAGCGTAAGAGATCAATATAAAAAGATTAAATGTACTGGGAATACAAAAGTGTCCCAGTACATTTTTAAAAAGTAAAGCTTAGCATACATTCCATTATCTAAAGGATGATCAATCATGAAATATGTAATCGGGATTGACCTTGGCACGAGCTCGGTAAAAGTTTTATTAATGAATCAAAAGGGAGAAGTATGCAGCGAAGTTTCCAGGTCTTATCCGCTCATTCATGAAAAGTCGGGTTATAGTGAACAGGACCCTGCTGAATGGGTTGATAAAACAGTGGCTGCTCTTAAAGAACTTACAGAGCAGTTTGATGGAAGTGCGGAAGACATACAGGGAATCAGTTTTTCTGGCCAAATGCACGGCCTGGTCCTTCTGGATGAAGAGAATAAGGTTCTGCGCAATGCAATTCTGTGGAATGATACCCGCACGACAGAGCAGTGTAAACAGATCTATGACATGGCTGGGGAGAGCCGTCTGCTTGAAATCACAAAGAATCCGGCACTGGAAGGCTTCACTTTACCAAAGCTGCTTTGGGTGAAGCAATATGAGCCGGAAGTTTTTGAAAAAGCGGCTGTATTTATGCTCCCTAAAGATTATCTTCGCTTTAAACTGACTGGAAGGATTCATAGTGAATATAGTGATGCAGCGGGCACTTTGCTGCTGAATGCCGGCCGGAAAATGTGGAGTGAAGAGATATGCGGGCTAACCGGGATTGATGTGAATATCTGTCCGCCTTTAGTTGAGTCCCATGAATGTGTAGGGACGTTAAAGCCTGAGATTGCTGAGAAGACGGGATTATCTTCTTTAACGAAGGTATTTGCAGGAGGGGCTGACAATGCCTGCGGTGCGATCGGTTCAGGTATTCTGTCCGAAGGCAAAACATTATGCAGTATTGGCACTTCCGGAGTCGTTTTATCCTATGAAGAACAAAATGACAAGGATTTTCAGGGGAAAGTCCATTATTTTAATCATGGTGAAGAAAATGCCTATTATACAATGGGTGTCACCCTGGCAGCAGGACATAGTTTGAGCTGGTTTAAAGATACGTTTGCAGAAATGGAATCATTCGACTCCTTGCTGGCTGAAATGAGCGAGGTTCCGATTGGATCGAACGGCCTTTTGTTTACACCCTATTTAGCCGGTGAGCGCACGCCATATGCAGATTCGCAAATTCGGGGAAGCTTTATCGGCATGGACTCCTCACATAACCGAATTGACTTTGTACGATCAGTTATTGAAGGAATTACCTTTTCTTTAAATGAATCGATTGAAATATTCAGGGAAAGCGGCAAGCTTGTCGATACCATCATTTCAATCGGCGGAGGAGCCAAAAGTGATGCCTGGCTGCAAATCCAGGCCGATATCTTCAATAGCACCATTGTAAAGCTTTCAAGTGAACAGGGACCTGCTGTAGGTGCGGCTATGCTGGCGGCATACGGATGCCAATGGTATGAATCTCTGGAAGCCTGTGCCGATGACTTCATAACTTATGAGAAGACGTATACACCCATCCCTGAAAACGTAAAGAAATATCAGGAGCTTTACCAGTTATACAAAGAAGTTTATGCGCAAACCAGGAAGCTGAATGAGGGTTTGGCCGGTTTTAGGAAAAAGTAAGCTGACTTGAGGGAGATCGACATGAACATAACTGAAAGCATCTTTGGCGAATGGAACGGACACAAGGTTAAATCCTATACAATCAGCAATGATCATGGAATGAACGTATCGTGTATCGACTACGGGGGAATCATTACCGGGATATCTGTCCCCGATCGTGAAGGAAATAGAGAGAATGTGATCCTGGGGTACGACACACTTGAAGAATATACAAATCATTCACCATTCTTCGGTGCTATTATCGGAAGGGTGGCCGGAAGGATAGCAGGATCGGCTTTCACTCTTGATGGAGCTGCTTACCAGCTGCCAAAAAATGATGGCGAACACCATCTGCATGGTGGTACAGGCGGTTTTCACAATGTCATTTGGGACTCGGCCGCCGAAAAGGGCATGAATGAGGCGAATATCAGGTTCTCCTATATAAGCCCGGATGGGGAAGAGGGGTATCCTGGGACACTTGAGGTAACGGTAAACTATACACTGAACAATGAGAATGAACTGGTCATTAGTTATGAAGCGATATCTGACAAAAAAACGATTATCAATCTGACAAACCATACTTATTTTAACCTGAGCGGGGACTTGAAGAGCGACATTCTTGAGCACGAGGTGACCATGCAAAGTGATCACTTTCTGGAGCTTGATGAAACATTGATTCCTACTGGGAAATTCATACATGTTGAAAATACACCTTTTGATTTCAGAGCAGGGAAGAAAATCAAAGAAGGCGTAAAGTCCGGCCATCAGCAGAACATGCTTGCGGGCGGAGGATATGATCATCCATTTCTATTAAATACAGGTGAAATGACTGTAGTGGATTCTGCAAGCGGGCGAAAACTGACAGTGGAAACGGATAGGCCGAGTGTTGTTTTATATACAGCGAACATGCTGGGAAATGAATTTCAAATTAGAGGGGTTCAGTCAAAAAGGCATTTGGGGCTGTGTCTCGAAACTCAATGTCCGCCTGATGCTGTTCATCACGAAAACTTTCCTTCTATTGTCCTGGAGAAAAATGAGGTCTTCAAAACAAAAACCAGCTTCAAGTTTCTCATTGTTTAAACATTTCTACTAGAAAGGAGTAAAGATAGATTTGAATTATAGTAATGTAAAAATTGTAAGCGCTCTATTCTGGTTCAAATCTGTCTTTTACAAACTATGAAACAGAATCGGAACTCTCTATATATTGGTTCACTTACATTGGTTGCTGCGATAGGCGGTTTGCTTTTCGGATATGATACAGCTGTAATTTCCGGAGCTGAAAAGTCACTGGAAATCTATTTGATCGATAGTTTGGGATTAGGATCGCTGGCTCATGGGGCTACAACCTCCAGTGCATTAATTGGCTGTATCATTGGCGGTTTAATATCCGGTTATTTTGCGTCAAGGTTTGGGCGGAAAAAATCGCTGATTGCTGCGGCTGTATTATTTTTCTTATCTGCCTTAGGCTCCGCTTTTCCTGAATTTTTATTTTTCACTAAAGGGGAACCGACCATCTCGTTATTATTGACGTTTAATCTTTATCGCATCATTGGCGGAATTGGGGTTGGGCTGGCGTCAGCCATTGTTCCCATGTATATCGGCGAAATTGCACCTGCCGATATCCGCGGACGCCTGGTTTCATTCAATCAGTTTATGATCATTTTCGGGATGCTTGTCGTGTACTTTGTAAACTGGGGCATTGCCAGCGGCCGTCCATTGGAATGGATCAATGATGTTGGCTGGAGGTACATGTTTGCTTCGGAAGCCATTCCGGCCCTTGCCTTTGGTCTGCTGCTGCTCCTTGTTCCGGAGACACCCCGATACCTGGCCATTAAAAATCATGATGATAAAGCTTTAGCAGTGCTTACGAAAATTAATGGTGCAAGAGAGGCTAAAACGATCCTGGGTGAAATCAAAAAATCGGTAGCAGCCTCAGCCAATGTTCCAGCAGAAAAGCTGTTTGCATACGGAAAATTAGTGATTGTGATAGGAATTCTGCTGTCTGTATTCCAGCAATTTGTCGGAATCAACGTTGCTTTGTATTATGCACCGCGAATTTTCGAAAGCATGGGAGCAGCAAAGGATGCCTCGATGCTGCAGACGATTGTTATGGGTGTCATAAATGTCATCTTTACAGTTGTGGCCATTTTAACTGTAGATAAATGGGGGCGCAAGCCATTATTGATCACAGGTTCCATTGGCATGGCGATCGGGATGTTTGGTGTTGCAGGAATGGCTTTTTCCAATTTAATCGGAATGGGAACGTTAATTTTTATTATCGTTTACACAGCGTCTTTCATGATGTCATGGGGGCCGATCTGCTGGGTATTGATCTCGGAAATTTTCCCGAACAAAATCCGCGGACAGGCAGTTGCGGTAGCTGTTGCTGCACAATGGGCTGCAAACTATTTCATTTCATCGACTTATCCGATGATGATGGAATTCAGCGGCGGCTTAACTTACGGCTTCTATGGACTGATGAGTGTTCTTTCAGCCATTTTTGTATGGAAGTTCGTACCTGAAACGAAAGGGAAAACTCTTGAGAACATGGAGAGTATCTGGAAAAAAACTGCCTAATGGAGTCCTTTGGCAGTTTTCTATTAAACAATGAAAAAGACTGTCCCTTCTGAATGTGATATTCAGTAGGGACAGTCTTTTTTCTGCTAGATGCTGCTTATATCATTTTCTTCACTAGGGCAAAAAAACGCTTGAATGTTCATGGAACATCTCAAGCGTTTTTCTTATGATCTTCTATAAAGCTCTTAATTTTATAAACCACTTCCGTTCCAATATGCATTTCAACTTCTCTAACTTTCTTCCGGATCAGTTTCTCTTCAACCCCAATTATTTGATAAAACTCCATTAAAACCTGATGATCCTGAAATAGGTTTTTGCCAATTTCTAAACCTTGTTCTGTCAGTTTGACAGTTCCATAGGGCTGAAAATGAATGTAACCGTCTGATTTTAGCTTTCCGGCCATTTTAGATGCAGCTGAAACGGTGACTCTCAATACCTTTGCAATGCCGGAGATGGTCGCATGCCCATGTGCTTCCTGTAATAGATAAATCTCGAGAAGATATCTCTTTGAACTAATGGGGATCACATGATTCACCTGCTTGCTGGAATTGTGAACTTTATTACCTGGTCAAGCCTTCTTTAATGGTTTTAATATTCCATTCCATCATCGAGATGTACGTATCTCCGTCTTCACCCGGCTTTGCCAGAGAGTCTGTAAACACTTTTCCCATGATTGGAACATTGGTTTCATCGGATACAGCTTCCATGCTTCTTGCATCAATGCTTGTTTCCAGGAATAGTCCTGTAATTGCTTTTTCATTAATAATATCCACAATTCTTGTAATTTGCTCCGGTGTTCCCTGGTTTTCCTGATTGATTTCCCAGATGTATTCTGCCTGGAATCCGTAGGCTTCGCTGAAATATTTAAAAGCACCCTCACTTGTTACGAGAACACGTTCGTTTTCTGGAATTTCATTAAATTGTTCCACCGCTTTATCATGCAGCTCCTGAAGCTTTGCAATATATTCTTCCGCGTTTTTTTCGTAAACCTCTTTGTTGTCCGGGTCTGCTTTGATAAGTCCGTCTCTGGCATTTTCCGCGTATTTGATCCCATTTCTAATGTCCAGCCATGCATGGGGGTCTTCTTCACTTTCTTTGCCCTTTGTGGTTAGGTGCATGGCATCAACGCCTTTGCTCATCAGAAAGACTGGCGCATCTTCACCGTCTTTTCCGGCAGTTTCCATCAGCTTATTGAACCATGAGTTGCCTGCTTCCAGATTCAGCCCGTTGTAAAATACAGCGTCTGCATCGGTTGTTTTTTGCACATCTTCAGGAAGCGGGTCATATTCGTGGGGATTGGAACCAATGGGCGCTAAACTATGAATCTCAACCAAATCCCCGCCTACATTTTTAACAATGTCATACACAATCGAATAGGTAGTGACAACTTGAATTTTTCCATCTTCATTTGCTGATGTGCTGCTTTTTCCGCTGCTGCAGGCAGACAGGAATAACACAGAAAGAAGGGATGCAGCTAATAATAGAAAGCCTTTTTTAATCATAGTCTTACCTCCTGAAAATTTGATTTTATGAAAATTAAACTAATGAAGCTCTCTTTTTCTTTACTTTCAGCGTTTTCCATATTAGCCCATGCTTTGGCGAGAATAGGAAAACGAGAATGAAAATAGCAGTGGATGATATGACGATCGTTGCTCCTGAAGCTAAGTTGTAGGTGAAGCTAAAGTAAAGTCCCACGATGGATGAAATCACACCAATGCCAGAGGCAAGGAAAATCATCATCCACAGCCGCTCGGTTAAGAGATAAGCTGCCGCTGCAGGGGTGATCAGCATGGCAACAACCAGGACGATACCAACAGTCTGGAGGGAAGCAACGGTCACCATTGTCAAGAGAGTCATTAGGAAATAATGAATGAAACGAACTGGCAGTCCGTAAGCGGCTCCCATTGTTTCATCAAACGATGTGACCAATAATTCTTTGTAAAAGAGGTATACAGCCACCAATACAACCAGGCTGATGCCTAGTGTGATCCACATGTCTGATAATCTTACTGCCAGTACATTGCCAAATAAAATATGGTATAGATCTGTACTGCTTTTTAACATGGTAATAATAATGATTCCTGAAGCAAATGCCGCTGTAAACATAATTCCAATCGAGGTATCATGCTTAATCCGGCTGTTTTGGGATACAAAGCCAATGGCGATAGCTGTAATCACGCCGCTTATGACTGCGCCAAAGAAGAAGTTAATTCCCAGCATATATGAAATAGCCACTCCCGGAAGAACAGCATGTGATATGGCATCTCCCATGAGAGCCATTCCTCTCAGGATGATAAAGCACCCGATGACTCCACAGATAATTCCAACCATAACCGAGGTTAATAACGCTTTTTGCAGAAATCCATATTGCATGACCGCTTCAATAAAAGCCATTATAACGACACCCCAATCTCATTCATAAAAGCAAAATGCCCCTTGTATGCTTTTGCAATTACTTCAGGTTTAAACACTTCTTCAACGGTCCCAAAACTGATCAATTCCTTATTTAGGAGAATTAGCTGATTGAAATAATCATTTGCTTTACTTAAATCATGGTGTACGACAATCACTGTTTTTCCCTGTCTGCAGAGCTCCTTCAAAATGTTCACAATAGTTTCCTCGCTGGATACATCAACTCCAACAAATGGCTCATCCAGAAAGAACAAATCCGCTTTTTGGGCTAGTGCTCTCGCAAGAAAAACTCTCTGCTGCTGGCCGCCTGACAGTTCCCCGATCTGCCTTCTGCTGAACTCCTGCATCCCAACTCGCTGAAGACATTCCATGGCCCACTCTTTATCCTTTTTCTTTGGACGGCGGAACAGTTTTAAATGGGGGTAGGTCCCAATAAGAACCGCATCCAGCACAGTGATGGGGAAATCCCAGTCAATGTCATTCCTTTGCGGGACATAGGCGATACTTTTGCGTACTTCAGCAATGGGTTTTCCCAGCACTTTTACTGCCCCTTTATCTTTTGGTATGAGATTTAGCATGGCCTTTAAAAAAGTCGATTTTCCTGCGCCGTTCGGCCCGATAATTCCTACCAGATTTCCTGTATTAACAGAAAGGCTGACTCCTGTCACCGCTTCATTTCCGAAATAGGAAACATGCAAATCCTCTATGCTGATTGCTGGATCCTTCATCATTTTATCCCCCTTTATTTCCCATATTTAAATTAACCCAAATTAATTGTTTATGTGCAATTATACGTCACATGGACAAGATTTATGGTTTTGTTAAAAAGTTTTGCCTTAATGCAAATTATATGCGATTGCTAAACAATGTCAACACTAAATAATTATTTTTACAGAAAGTTTAATGTTGGCAATAAAATAGGAGAATTATGAAATCAGGCTCTGGCATTCAATTTGATTAATGGTAAAATTAGGGGTGTTATACTATCTGTAGCAGATTATAGATTGTAATTTTGCAAATATATGAAACTTTTTACCCTTTTTGATCGTTTAATTAGTATAAGGCGGGATAGGTGCTTATGATCGATGATGTGTGGACAGCCCTGATGGTTATGATCTTTTCCTACGCATTGGGAAGCGTAACCGGGGCTTATTATGTGGTTAAATACATAGCAAAAGAGGATATAAGAAAAAAGGGGAGCGGGAATGTAGGTGCTACCAATGCAGGCAGAGCTATCGGCAAGAAGGGGTTCCTGCTCACAATAGCAATAGATGCTGTAAAGGCATGGGCCGCTTTATATGTAACTGGACTTATGTTTGAAGGTGAGGGTTTATTAATCCTTAGCGCAGTTTGTGTGCTTATTGGCCATTTATTTCCCATTCAGCTGGGCTTTCACGGGGGAAAAGGAGTGGTGGTCTACTTGGCTTCCGCTTTGTTTTTGGAGCCCATGACAATAGCGATAATGGCTATCACGATGGGAATTGCCTATGCAGTTCTCCGGAAGTATACACGATCAGGTTTTATCGCCATGGCTTCGATTCCCATAACAGCCTGGGTGATTGGTGATTCATTCATCATTTCTGCAGGTCTTTTGCTTCTGCTTTTGATTGTTCTCATTTCCCATACCCATTTCATCATGCCTAAACATAGGAGGTAAACTGTGAATATTATCTGCAAAATCGCAACCGAACCTGATGAATTAGAACAAATTCATCAGCTGAACTACCAGACATTTGTGGAAGAAATTCCTCAGCATAAGCAAAATGAAGATCAGCATTTAATCGATAAATTTCATGAAGAAAATACATATGTCATTGCCAAGTCTGGCGAGGAAGTTGCCGGAATGATCGCGATCCGCGCCAAAAGGCCATTTTCGCTTGATTATAAACTTCCTAATCTCGAAGAATACTTGCCAGTTAAGGGAGAATTTTGTGAGATCCGCTTGCTGTCAGTCAAAAAAGAGTATCGCAGCACCCGTGTTTTTTATCAGCTTTGTGAAAGGCTTGTAGAGCTTTGCCTTGAAAAAAATTATACGATGGCGCTTATATCCGGCACAGTCACACAGCTGAAATTGTATAAGCGGATGGGGTTTCTGCCTTTTGGTCCTCTGACAGGAGAGGAAGGAGCCCGGTTTCAGCCCATGTATTTAACAAAAGAGAATTTCGAACGTTCAACGAAAGCCTTTGAACGCTTAATGGCCAGAAATTCAGCACCTGCCGATCAGCATTCATTTTTGCCGGGTCCTGTGCCCATTCATGCAAAAGTGAAAAGGGCTTTTTCCAAAGAAGCCGTATCTCATCGCAATCTTGATTTTATACTCGGTTTGAAAGACTTGCGTTCTCAATTATGCAAGATAACAAATGCCTCTCATGCAGAAGTTGTTGTTGGCACAGGAACACTTTCCAATGATCTGGTGGCAGCACAGCTGAAAAACATGGAGGGGGATGGGCTGATCCTGGCCAATGGCGAATTTGGCTTTCGTCTAATTGATCATGCAAGAAGGTTTCAATTATCTTTTCAAACCATTGAAAAAGAGTGGAATGAACCGATTACCCGCGAAGAAATAGCCTGCATGCTGAAAGAAAACCCCTCTATAAAATGGGTATGGACGGTGCATTGTGAAACGTCAACCGGGTATGTATTCGATATCAGCGGCATTCAGGAGCTATGCGGGGAGCATGATGCCGAGCTTTGTGTGGATGCTTGCAGCACGGCCGGTATTTTGCCGATGAACCTTAAGAATATTTATTTTGCATCGACCGTCAGCGGAAAGGGATTTGGTTCCTATCCGGGTCTGGCAATCGTATTCCATCGTGACAAGATTAATGGCAACAGCGCAGTTCCAAGATATCTGGACTTAAAGATGTACGAAGAAAATCAAAGCATTCCATACACCCATTCTTCCAATCTGGTCAGCGCATTAAAGGAGAGTATAAAGCTGATAGATTATGAGAAATTAAATCAATTGGCTGGAAAAGCAAGGAAGAAGCTGGAAGACAGCGGTTTTTCCGTTCTTGGAGACGACGATTATTCCCCTGGCATCCTGACGATCTGTCTGCCGCAGAGCAATTCCAGCAGGGAGTTTGGAGACGCATGCAAACAGAAAGGAATTCTCCTAAGCTATGAAAGCAGGTACCTGCTTGATAGAAATTGGGTTCAGGTGGCTCTTATGGGGGCGCAGGATGAGCAGAAGGTCATGTCATCCCTCGAAATAATGACAGGTATTTTAGAAAAACAAAATGAAAAGCGGTATGATTATGAAGTTATTTAAAAGCCTTTCACCCATATGGTTTGCCGTCATTTTAATCTGGATTAAAACGATCATTGTTTCCTTTATCGGATTTAATCTGCATCCGGAGAACTGGACTGATATTTTATTTATGCTTTTGAGCCCGATTGGGGCCATAATGGCCATTCTTGGAGTTAATATTTATTTTAAGCGGAAGGTGAAACCGGCAGCCATATGTTCAACGATGGTGATTTTGACGGGCATTCTTTTCGGGGATTTGCTTTATTATCGATTTTATACTGATTTTGTAACCGTACCGATTCTTTTTCAGTTTAAAAATGTGGGAGGGATTGGACCGAGCACACTTGAATTGATTAGCCCATGGGATCTTTTATTATTTGCTGATCTGGCCGTTTTTTGGCTTTTCTATATAAAACGGAAGCCAGTGCATGAGCAAATCACAGCTAAATCAAAAAGATTTTACACGGCTGTCAGTGTGTTTTTTGTATTGATGACCATCATTCTCGGCATGGTGAAAGTGCCTCATTTATTTTCGGAATCATATAATCGCCAGCAGCTTGTTAAGCATATTGGCTTGTATCAGTATCATCTTTATGATATTGGCATCGCTGCATCATATCCGCTCAATCGCGCTTTTGCCAGTCCATCCGACGCAGAAGCCTCTGCGGAGTATGTCCAATCACAAGAAGATAAGCCATCCGATTACTTTGGTGCGGCAAAAGGGATGAATGTCGTTCTCATCAGTATGGAGTCCACACAGAACTTTGTTATTAATCAGAAGGTGAATGGCCAGGAAATAACGCCATTCCTTAATTCACTGATTGAAGACAGCTTTTATTTCAGCAGTGTCTATGATCAGACAGCACAGGGGAAAACGTCCGACTCGGAATTCATGATCGATACAGGTCTTTATCCGTTATCGAGCGGATCGGCGTTTGTCAGAAAAACGGAAAACGCTTATCGAAGCCTGCCGCATATTCTATCTGATGAGAAGTATTACTCAGCCGTTTTCCATGGGAATGACGCTTCGTTCTGGAATCGGGAGGCCATGTATGATTCTCTGGGGTATAATCGTTATTTTTCAAAAGCCGATTATTTGGTCACAGAAGAGAACTCAGTGAACTACGGCATAAAGGACATCCCATTTTTCCAGCAGTCCATTCAGCATCTGGAAAAACTGCAAAAGCCTTTCTATGCCAGGTTTATCACATTGACAAACCATTTCCCATTTTTGCTGGAGGAGGAGGATCAGTTCATTTCTAAAGCCAGCACCAGTGAAATGGTCGTCAACCGCTATGTGACAACCGTTAGATACCAGGATGAAGCCATTAAAACATTCTTCCAGGACTTAAAAGCAAGCGGACTCTATGAAAATACAATGTTTGTATTGTACGGCGACCATTATGGCATCTCGGACAAATACGAACATGGCGTTCTGGAGCTGCTGGGGCAGGAAGATACCATTGTTAACCGCATGCAGCTGCAGAGTGTGCCGCTGATTATTCATGTGCCGGGAGTGGAAGGCAAAACGTTTTCGAACATTGGCGGGGAAGTCGATATCAGGGCAACAATCCTTCATCTGCTCGGCATTAGTGCTGAGGATAACTTCAGCTTCGGGCAAAACCTTTTTACAAGGGATCCTCATCATCCAGTTATTTTCCGGGATGGAAGCTTTATGTCTAAAGACTATTTTTACAAAGCCGGTAAATGCTTTAAAAGCGAATCGGAGGAAGAAACAGACATTAATAGCTGTGAACCACTGATGGATATCTCGAGAAAAGAGCTTGGGCTGTCTGATGACATTGTTCATGGGGATTTGATGAGGTTTATGGAATAAAATAGTGAATAAAGAGAGGATTGCATGGAATCCGTTTTTTAACGCTATGAGAAGTGATTAGTATTACTGGTATTTTAGGAAATGTATGATTCATTAAAGTGAATTCGCGTAATAATATTAAGGTGGTTCCAGCTATTTGCTGGAACCATTTTCTATGCAGTTTCGCGAAAAAACTTCATATGCTTTTTTTACTTAATTGATTCTACGGTAAGAATATTGTGGGGTTTTTTTAAGAAAGAACTGAGCCACACAAGAGGATTTTCTAATTCAAAAAAATGAATCTTTCCCTTATTAAAAAATAGATATCTTCATCAGGGTGCTAATACAAGCATTCTTTCAAAGAATGCATATTTTAATGTAAATGGGACAAGGAGGTGATTTAGATGTCATGTGGAAGAAGAAGATTTGATGATGTAGCAGGTGCATTTGATCGTGATGACAGAAGAAGAGAAATTGAAGTTGATAATGTATTAATCCGTGCGAATAGGGTTATTGTTGTCGAGGATGATAGAAAAGATCGCAGAAGAAGTGATGATGATAGAAGACGCAGAAATAGGTGTCCATGGTAAACTGAATTTAAAGGTTTGATTAAAGACTGTTGAGAATTTTCTTTCTCAACAGTCTTTTCATAGATATTTAGTCCAGCATAGAAGAAATGGATCGATAGATGCGTTTGATTGTTTCCATATGCATCGCTTCATGATAAAATCCAAACAGAAATGCCTCTCCAGTTGTGTGAAAAGTTATTCCGCCGCGGTTTGTAAATGGTCTGGGCAGTTTTTGATGAAGACGTCCATGAAGAAATGTCTGTATTCTGGGTTTTTGTTCAGATAAGACAGATGAAATTTCATCAAATGAAGGCGGTGTTTCGGTCCAATCTGCAGGCTTTGTTCCAGCGCCAAATAACCGTTCATAGTTCAGCGGGACGTTCATTTCTTCACCGGATATTCCAAATACCAGCTTTTCCTGCACAAATGCAATGTGACCGAAATTCCAGCGGATACTATTGTTGAATCCTTCGGGAATGATATCAGATTTTTCTTCAGGAATACTTTTGATCGATTTTTCAGTTATGCCCCGCACTGTTTCCATATGGTGAAAAATAGTCTGTTCCAAATAAACTCACCCTCCA
The DNA here is from genome assembly GCF_017303275.1 of Bacillus sp. NTK034. Taxonomy (GTDB): domain Bacteria; phylum Bacillota; class Bacilli; order Bacillales; family Cytobacillaceae; genus Cytobacillus. The sequence continues at coordinate 41,826 of NZ_JAFKOJ010000003.1, forward strand.
TATTCATGCTCACTGCATAAAGTTCTAGACTTCCACTTCATTTTCCTACATTTATATTTATTTTTATCTAAAAGTGCTATGAATGAAAATTATTCCATTAGCCATAAGTCTCAAGCCCTAGAAGCATATACAGCGCTGGCTTCTTAATCTATAGACCGTGTTTCTTTATTATAAAAATATAATCATAATTTTGATAAGGAGATACGTTATGTCTAATCAAAAAATCTATATACTCCTTACGGATACCGGAACGTTATTTACCCGGCTTATTAAGCTTTACACAAGAAAGCCGTATAATCATGCATCTATCTCACTTGATCCTGAATTAAAAGAAGTATACAGTTTTGGCAGAAAAACGGCGAAAAATCCATTCATAGGCGGTTTTGTTAAAGAAAATATCCGGGGAGAATTTTTTTGTGACTCAAGATGTACGATTATTAGCTGTTCTGTTACAGATGCACAGCAGAGTAAGCTTAAAGCATTCATAAATAAGATAGAAACTGAAAAAGACAATTACGGCTATAATCTGCTGGGGCTTTTTGCAATCATGTTTAATAAACAGCTCTCAAGAAATAATGCTTTTTTCTGCTCACAATTTGTAGCAACTGTCCTGCAGAGGTGTGAAATTGTTCATTTTACTAAACCGCCGTCGCTGATTATACCGCATGAGTTTATGGAAATGGAAGATTTCCATGTTGTATATCAGGGAAACCTGAAAGAGTATTTTTTGAATATAGACAGCCGGACATTAGAAATAAACACATATATTTCAGCCCCCGGGCAGGAACAGTTCGGACAATCAATGGCCATTTCCTGATGTGCTGCAATTAATTTCGATTCTTTTTATACGCTAAAGGTGTCATATTCATAGACTTGCGGAATTTTTCTATAAAGTAACTGCTGCTGTTGAATCCTACTTTAAAAGCAACTTCTGTGACATTGGAGTCTCTTTCTTGCAGCAGGGGGAGACTTTTTTGGATGCGATAATGAATCAAGTAGTTAATGGGTGTCGTCTTTAAGATTTTTTTAAAGTATCTGCAGCATTCGGAATTGTTCAGCCTGCCAGCTTTGGCGATATCAGCAAGCGTGACTTTTTCAGCGAAATGCTGATGGATCCAATTCAGCATTTCCTTCATCCGCTTATGTTTTTCCACTTCAGTCTGGCTGTATTCCAATTGGAATCCGTTTCTGATTAACTGCTGCCAAATGAATGTCAGCAGACTGGTTATGTTAATCTCGTAAAATGGAGAATTGTCATTAATTAATTTCTTGATTTCCATCATGCTTTCTAATATGCTTTTTCCCCAATCCTCGCTGGGTTTCAGGATGATGTATGGGAGATTTGTTGCTGATATATATGGAAAAATATAGCTGCTGTATAATTCCTCTGGAAGCAGGAAATGAGGGGAGACATTTAAACAAATATATACGCAATCTCCGCTAACATCCTCGGCCGAATGGAGACATCCGCTATTGATGAAAATGCCCTCACCTTCTTTAACCGCCAATTTCTCCTCATTTATATGGACCATAGCATCGCCTTTTACTGACAGGATAAATTGAATCTCCTCATGCCAGTGCAAAGGGATTTTACCTTGTATATTATCTGCAATCTTCGTTTCGTAGCAGGCGACAGGCAGCACCACTGTCCTGTGGCTGGTAAGCTCTTTCAGGCTTTCATCCACTTTAAAATCTTTAATCTGCAAAATGCCACCTCAATATAGTTATATTTTTTTATTGTATTTAGCTATTTTTATCACAGCATTTGGCTTATTATAACACTATTATTATATTTAAGGTGGAATTTACATGAGGGGTCGTTCAAGGAGTACCGGTTTATTGCTTGTTATTTTTGGAGCTTCATTTTGGGGTGTTGGCGGAACAGTTGCGCAAAAGCTTTTTCAGGAATTTGGAATCTCTGTTGATTGGCTTGTTACTGCCCGTCTGCTGACAGCAGGTGTTCTTCTGTTAGCCGTTCAATTTCTGCTGAAAGACCGCTCACAGGTATTTGGAGTCTGGAAAAATAAAAAGGCAGCCATCATGCTCTTGATCTTTGGTCTCGCAGGAATGCTAGCCGTGCAGTATACCTATATGGCATCCATCCATCATGGCAATGCGGCTGTTGCCACACTGCTTCAATATCTGGCACCTGCTATGATTATCATTTACCTGGTTTTACGGAAACAAACGGTGTTTTCAAGACAGGATTTTGTAACAATTACCCTTGCCCTGTCAGGCTGCTTCTTTCTTTTGACCAACGGTTCTGTTTCTCAGCTGTCCGTACCGGCACCGGCCATTGTCTGGGGAGTTCTATCTGGTGTGGCACTGGCGTTTTATACTTTGTATGCCGTCCCGCTGCTGAAGGAATATGATTCCCTTGTCGTGGTTGGATGGGCGATGGTCATTGGCGGATCTGCATTGAGTTTCATCCATCCCCCATGGCAAATGGATTTCGGCAGCTTATCGGCCGAAGCATTCCTGTATTTGGTTTTCGTAATTATTTTTGGAACAATGCTTGCGTTCTGGTTCTATATTGAAAGTCTCCAAACCCTTTCTCCAACGGAAACCAGTCTGTTAAGCAGCCTGGAGCCCCTCGCTGCAGTATTTACTACTGTTATCTGGCTCAATGAACCATTCGGCATGTTCCAATGGGCGGGTACAGCCTGTATCTTTGGAATGATTCTGCTGCTGGCTTTGAGTAAAAAGGAACCTGCAAAGAACAGTGATTGTCCTGAGAACGAAGAACCGTTAAGAGTAAGCTGATAACCAGCCCCTATAGAAGGGGCTGGTTTTTTCATACTTAGGCTGTGGGTAAAATCTGATGTTGGACATGGATACAATTTCGCTCATAAAATAGGGTTCCCGCTCATAACCCGAGGATAATCGCTCATAAAATAGGATTTTCGCTCATAACCCGAGGAAAATCGCTTATAAAATATGGTTTTCGCTCATAACCCGAGGAAAATCGCGCATAAAATAGCATTTCCGCTCATAACCCGAAGAAAATCGCTCATAACCTTTATAATTTAATTCTTAATAAATTCTCCTCTATAATTTTGCTCACACTAAGCATTATATTTTCCTAAATTTATTTCGGTTGTTAAAATAAAATCAATTCTTCATGAAGGAGATAATAAAATGACAAATATACAAATACCTGTTTCTGTTTTGAATCTTGCCCCAATACGAGAGGGGAAGGAAAGCAGACAGGCGATCGAGGATCTGGTTGATCTGGCTCAGGCAACAGAGGTGATGGGCTACAAACGCTATTGGATTGCGGAGCATCATAATACTCCGACACTGGTCAGTTCTGCCACTGCTATACTTATAAAGCATGCATTGGAACATACAAAAACCATTCGAATCGGCTCCGGCGGAATTATGCTGCCTAACCATGCACCATTAGTTGTTGCCGAGCAGTTCGGAACGATGGCGACCATTTATCCGGATCGTGTCGATCTTGGTCTTGGAAGGGCACCTGGTACGGATATGATGACGGCTAATGCGCTTCGCCGCTCGAAAAATGATTCTGTTTATACATTCCCGGAAGATGTGAAGCAGCTGCTGACATACTTTGGTCCATTAGAGGAGCAAAGTTATGTAAAAGCACACCCGGGAGTGGAAACGAACATTCCAATTTATATTCTTGGCTCTTCGACAGATTCTGCCTATTTGGCTGCTGAGCTGGGGCTTCCTTATGTATTTGCCTCACACTTTGCGCCAAGATGGATGGAGGATGCCATCCGGATCTACCGTGCCAACTTTAAGCCTTCTAAGTATCTCGATAAACCATATATGATGGTTTGCTTAAATGTCATTGCAGCGGAAACGGATGAGGAAGCCGAATTCTTATCAACCACGATGAAGCAGTTCTTCTTGAATGTTGTCAGAGGAACTTCCATGAAATTGAGCCCGCCAGTTGAGGACTTGGATTCGATCTGGAACCCAATGGAGAAGGAAGCGGCAGAGGGAATGTCAAGCGTGACCTTTATGGGGAGCAAAGAAACAGTCAAAGGGCAGCTGGAACAGTTCCAGGATATGTACAATGTTGACGAAATCATGGCGGTTTCTTATATCTATGATGAAGAAAAACAAAAACGATCATATGAAATATTCAAAGAAATTACAGACGGCAAATGAGCGGGGAAATTATTCCCCGCTTTTTTCATTTAATATTTGTTAAAGTTTTAAACTTCGATAACTGTCTAGTGCAAGCAGCATGCCCCCTTTAGGTGTCGGGGCGGGCAAGGCGCTTTGCGCTTTTCGTATTTCTCGGGAAAGCGCAGGATTAGACTTTTCTTGCGCTGAAAGGTCGGAAAATGGCTCTTTGTGGCGAAATGGATACGCTTACATAAAAAAACAAAAAAACTGCATTGAGAGCTCTATAAAAATTTCTTTAAACATGGTATTTGAATGGATGTTTGAATGAATGAAGTGGAAGCCTAATCACATCAGTAATAATTCCTGTACCGTTCAGCAGCATTTTAGCTGATTTAAAGGGTGAATAAAATGTGGAAAGCTATCGTTTCCCATCTGCCTGATTGGGAGATTCTCTTCCAGAGTTTTGCAGTGCTAATTGTACCTTTAGGGATTTCAGCATTATTTCGCAAAATCGGGCCTTCAAAGGATGGTTCTTTAAAATGAAAATTTACCAGATAAAAAAGAAACCACTAAAAAACAGCATCAGGAAACATGGCGGGATAAATGAAGGTGAAACTGCTTATAGCCTTTCTGGTGATATTCATAAAGATCTGGAAGTATTCGAAAAGGAGATTGGCCATAATTCAGACGTTCATTTTCGGGAGTTTAATATTGGGCTGACGAGTATTCGGGGTGCACTAATCTTTATTGACGGCCTTTCAGATAAAGAGCTGATTGATAAACATATCATGAAGTCGCTAATGCAGGATTTTACAGATACACAGCATTATGGCAGCCATGAGGTAAATGAGAAATTCACAGTCGATTATATAAAAAATCATATTCTATCCCTCAGTGATATTTATACTGCCTCTATTATAAAAGAAACGGTACCGCAAATCTTAAAGGGCTCTGCTGTACTTCTCCTGGATGGATCCTCAAAAATGCTTATATTGGGTACCGCAAAGGGGAAAACACGAAATATTGAAGAGCCTGTTTCCGAGCAGGCTGTCAGAGGGCCGCGTGAAGGCTTCACAGAAAATCTTAGTGATAATACAGCTCTATTAAGGAGAAATGGAGGAACGGAAAAGCTGATATTCACAAAGTTTATAGTCGGAAAGCGCTCAAAAAAGGACCTTATTGTTGCTTATATTGAAGATATTGCAAATCCATCAATAGTTGAGGAAGTAAAATCGAGAATCAGGGAAATTGACATCGACAATGTGATGGAATCAGGGTATGTAGAACAGCTTATTGAGGATAATTACATTAGTCCATTTCCCCAGGTGCAGAATACTGAACGGCCTGACAGGGTAAATGCTGCTTTAATGGAAGGGAGAGTGGCCATTTTGCTGGATGGCACCCCATTTGCACTCCTGGTTCCTGTAACATTCAGCATGATGCTTCAAGCCTCTGAGGATTATTATGAACGCTGGATTTCCGGCTCGCTCATCCGATTATTGCGTTTTATTGCCATCTTTATATCTCTTTTTGGACCTGCGCTGTACATATCTTTTGTCTCGTTCCACCAGGGACTGATCCCGACTAAATTAGCGATGTCCATTATCGGCACCAGGGACGGGGTTCCTTTTCCTTCTATAATAGAAGCTCTGATTATGGAAGTGGCAATAGAAATTCTTCGTGAGGCCGGGCTGAGGCTGCCAAAGCCAATTGGCCCTGCAATCGGCATTGTCGGCGCTTTAATTATTGGGGAAGCAGCAGTTTCAGCAGGAATCGTAAGCCCAATTATGGTCATTGTTGTTGCGGTTACCGCCATTTCATCTTTTGCTATTCCTGAATATAGCTTAGGGATTTCTCTGCGCTATCTTCGTTTTGCCTGCATGTTTTTTGCTGCTGTTTTTGGTTTATATGGAGTTATTTTGTTTTTCCTTTTTATCAGCAGTCATTTAGTCAAGCTCAAGAGTTTTGGTGTCCCCTATATCAGTCTGGCCGTTCCTTACCGGCTTAGTGACTGGAAGGACTTTATCGTACGATTCCCTTTAAAAGTATTGAAAGAAAGGCCAAGTATGTTTCATCCAAAAGATCCGACTCGGAAAAGATAGACTATTTCACAGGAGGTTATCCGCTTGAAAATCGGTTCAAAGGAGAAGCTTTCAAGTCTTCAAGCAGCTGTCATCCTGGTTAATTATATTCTTGCTGCAGGCATACTTACCTTACCGCGATCATCAGCAGAAAAATTGAAATCGCCTGATGTTTGGATAACAGTAATTCTAGGCGGTCTATTAGCTATGGGATCAGGGGTAATAATCGCGAAGCTTAGCCAAAGGTATCCTGGCAGGACCATTTATAAATATAGTCAGGAAATAGCAGGCAAATGGATCGGCAGTTTCCTCAGTCTGGTCATGGTCATTTATTTCTTTAGCCTTGCTGCCTATGAAGTAAGGGTACTTTCAGAGGTAACAAGTTTATTTTTGCTTGAAGGCACCCCTATTTGGGCGATCATTATGCCATTTATGTGGATAGGCCTTTATCTCATCGTCGGGGGCATTGACCCAATTGCCCGTCTATTTGAACTGATTCTTCCGATTACCGTAATCATTTTTCTAATTGTCATCAGCATGAGTATGGGAATCTTTGAACTTGATAATCTCCGTCCGGTTTTAGGTTCAGGAATAACTCCTATTATAAAAGGTGTGAGTACGACAGTTGTCGCTTTCTTAGGAATCGAGATTATGCTTGTCATTGTCGCTTTTATGGATAAGCCATCACAGGCAGTGAAGGTAGTCTTAGTTGGCACAGGAACTTCAATGTGCTTTTATTTGATTACAGTGGTTATGGTTATTGGAGCACTGTCTGTGGATGGCGTCTTAACGAAAACCTGGCCAACGATAGATCTGATCCGAAGTTTTGAAATCCAAGGGCTCATTTTTGAAAGATTTGAGTCTTTATTGCTGACTATTTGGATCATGCAGATCTTTACAACCTTTACTATCACCTTTTATGCAGCTTCGCTGGGTCTTTCTCAAATCTTTAAAAAGAAAATCGGACCATTTCAGTTTGGCCTGCTGCCTGTTATTTACCTCATAGGAATGATTCCTGCCAATATGAATGAAGTGTTTGCAATGGGCGATATGATTGGAAATACGGCTCTTTTATTATTTGGTGTTTTGCCCATCGCCTTGCTTATCATTTCAAAAATAAAGGGTGGTAAAGCATGAAACTGACTCAGAAAGTCCTGCTTTTTATACTGGTGGTTATATTTTTATCCGGCTGCTGGAGCAGCAAGGAAATCGAGGAGCTTGGACTTATAATAGGTACGGCCATTGACTTGGACAATGAAGGGGAATTTGAAGATCGCCAAAGAGGCATGACCAATGGTGATGTTTTCAAATTGACGAATCAGCTTATTACGGCAGAGACAGCCAATAATGCAATGAATGGCGGGCAATCACAAGTGAGGGCATATAAAAATATTACGGAAACAGGAGATGCGGTTCTCCCTGCTTTGAGAAATATGATTCTGCGAATTGACAAACGTGCTTTTGGAGAACATGCCAAAGTCATCGTTATTGGGGAGGAACTTGCCCGCAGCTATAATCTTGAACAGGTGCTCGATTTTTTTCGCAGAGAACAGGAGATGCGGCCAAGTACGCTAATTGTTATTGCCAAAGGCAGTGCAAGTAAAACCCTGGAATCTGCCGAGGCAACTGTTATTCCTGCAATCCAGGTTGTCGAAATGGTACAAGGTATGGAACGGACCACGAAAATCCTTACTCCCACGCCAATAGCCAAAATAGAAGGGCAGCTGAATTCAGGAAATAGCTTTCTCTTGCAGACAGTTGCGACAGAAAATAATGATAGAAAGCTTACAGGTGCTGCAATGATTGACGGAAATACGAAGACTCTCCGTGCATTCTTGAATGATCAGGAAACTGAAGGAGTATCCTGGATAACAGGGAAAGGGAAAGGCGGGCTTGTAAGGAGCTATGATGATGAAGCGCATCTGCCAATTGTATATGAGAGTTTATCGATGAAAAGTAAAATAAAACCCACTGTAAAAGGAGATTCGATTTCTTTCACGGTTAAAATTGAAACTGAAGGGCGTATAGGTGAGCATTGGGATATCAGTGGAAAAGCATTTGACAGCAAGTACATGAAAAGGGCGGAAAAAGCTGCAGAAAAAGAAATTGAGCGTCTGGTAAAAAATGTATTAGCGAAAACACAGGAAGAGTATAAAATGGATGTCATGGGATTTGGAAGAACTCTTCAAATCAGTTATCCTCAAGTGTGGAATAAGGTTAAAAATAATTGGGATGAAACGTTTAGTGAGATTCCGGTTAAATTCAGCATTAACGTATCAATAAAAGAAATGGGGACATCAGGCTAAGTTGAAGGGCAGCTGCGGCTGAGTGCAGCTGCCCTAATATGTTTCTATATTTTCTTCTCTATAAAGGGCAGGGTTGGCCGCAGTATTCAAACTCTGTGCAGACGCCCACAAATTCGCCAGAAAGCGCGGCATCATCTGCTGTGAAGGAATAATACCATATCTTGAAAAGTAAACAAACAGTTTCAAATAAATTCTAGCATTATTCGGCAGGTGTATTTCCCTGGCATAGTAATCATTTTCCGTGATGGTCGCAAAAGAACGTGTCTCAAATCCTGAAATAAACCGTGTGCTTTTACCCTTGTATTCATTTTGGATATAATGGATTTTTTTAATTATCGCGGGATCATCCGAACCATCATAATTGGCCATTCTTGCCTGTCGAAATGCAGGGACAGAAGACAGGTTATCTGATAAAGCAAAAGCGTGCCCGTATGCTTTATCATGTCCTTCGTATAACGGCCTGATTTGTATTTTCTCCATTAAATCCGCTAGGGGCAATTCCTCCTTCTTTAAATAGGGCGGCCTGAAGATCTGTCTGGAAAGCTTAAGCTCATCCAGTGAATCACAAACGAATGAAGTGAAAAAATACCACTGCCCATTGTCATCCATGCTGACATCATAATCCTGCCCATCTTTTTCGAGCCGGTAATCGATAAAGCGGTCTTCACGGTCGAAAGTAAAATCTGATTGTTCTATTTCTGCCGGCCTAAATCCACCAGGAATCTGAACATGTACACAAACCTCTGAGAAGTAATCATTTTTCATGCTGATACACACCTTACATTTTTTTTTAGTTTTCCCTGCTATAGAAAATACCCTGCAGATTTTTGGTCATGCCAAAAAGTTAGGATAAATTCCTTTAGTTAAATAAAAATAATAAAAACGAATGGAAAGGACATTGAGAATGAAAAAATGCATTTTTCTAGTCTTTAGTCTTGCATTAATCTGGCAATTCAATTGGATCTCTGTACATGCAGAAAACAATCCCCGCAATATTTATGAGGTAAAGCAGGGGGATACCCTGACATTAATTGCAAAAAAATATGGATCAACCACAGGGGACTTGAAGCAATACAACGGTTTGCAGTCAGACAGGCTTTTAATAGGGCAAAAGCTCCGTGTTCCAATCATGTACAAAGTAGCACACGGAGATACACTATGGATGCTGGCGGAAAAATATGATTCAGCCGTGCCGATTATTAAGTCAGCAAATGGGCTATCATCCAGTTCCATAAATGCAGGGCAAAAGCTAAGGATTGTTCCCAGGAAATTGTCCATGAATGGAAAGTTTGTCATCATGACAAGAGAGGAATTCCGGGATTGGATATTCAATCAGAAGTTCACGAGAAAAGTGGCTAAAGTTCAGCAGCATCACACTTATCAGCCTTCTTACAAACAGTTCAATGGTTCAAATCATTTTGCTTTAATGAAGGGAATGGAGGAGTATCATATAAGCGGCATGAAGTGGAGTATGATCAGCCAGCAGCTGACGACTTTCCCGGATGGAAAGGTGGCAGTGGGGAGGCCGTTCGATATAGCACCGGAAGGATCATTTGGACTTCAGAATAAAGAAGCTATGCACAAGATTGAAGCGGATGCGATAGCGATTGAAAATCTTGGGAATTTTGACGATAATCATATGACTGCTGAACAAAAAGAAACAATCGTGACAGTCACAGCTCTCCTGATGATGAAATATGGCCTGGCACCATCCATAGACAGCATCACCTATCATCATTGGTGGGATATTAACTCCGGTGAGCGGGTGCTGGACAGCAGTCATGGGCATGCTGTGAAAACCTGTCCCGGCACCGAATTCTTTGGCGGGAATTCGACTGCAAGCGCTAAGAATAATTTTTATCCTCTAATCAGGAAAAAAATGCAGGAAATCAGAGAAACATTGCACTAATATGAAAAACCCGCAGAATTTGGCGGGTTTTTCTCATCGCTTTTTCTTTTTCTTTTTATCATCTTCTGCTGCAAGCTTCGCTTTATTCACACTTTCAAGCTCTACCTGAATATGGATTTTTCTTTCCTCTACTGCCGTTACACTGGTCACTTTGCCTTTTCGTCCTTTGATCTTAACCTCTTCACCTTCATTTGGAACACTGTTGCGAAGCTGATTTAATAAAACATTTCTCCCATCAAGATAATACACCGTAAACACTCTCATCACACCTTTTTTCTATGGAATGTGGTACAAGTTATTGCACCTTTCCTATAAAATATAGAATTAGTGAATAAAATAGACCGATTATATTTATTTTTTTAAAAAACAGTTGCGAACGTATGTTCTTTGTAGTAAAATCAATTTTGTAATAAATGTTAAGAAAAATGAAAAAATTAGGGGAGCTGATTAAGATGACAGTTAAAGTGATTCCATATTTAGTGATGGACGGAAATGCGACTGAAGCAATTGAATTTTACAGAGAGGCGCTGGAAGCGGAAGTTCTGTATAAGCAAACATTTGAGGAAGGGCCGGAAAACCCTGAATATCCACTTCCAGAAGATGCAAAGAACCGCATTATGCATGCAACTTTAAAGATTGGGGAGAACGAACTCATGTTTAGCGATACATTCCCTGGCCAGAGTCATCAAATAGGCAATCAGGTGACCATTTGCCTCTCTACATCAGATTCTCAAAAATCGAAGAAATTTTTTGAAGCACTGCAGCAGGACGGACAAGTGACGATGCCTCTTCAGGAAACATTTTTCAGCCCTGCATATGGCAGCGTAATCGACAAATTCGGAGTGAATTTTCAAATCTATACAGAAGGCGACCATTAATTAACTGTATGAGCCATTCTTTTATGGAGGAGAAATGGCTCTTCTTCTTGAACTTCGTGATATTTCTCAAGATAAAAAGAGAGGGAATTTTATGATTATAAAACCAAAAGAATACATTGTTAAAAATTTTAACTATATTATAAGATCTGCTGTCGAGGAAGATGCAAAGGAACTATCTGCAGTAAGGGTGGAGAAACGGAGAACATGGACCGCGAAGCAGGCGAAGCATACATAGATGAAACTGATTTTAAGGAGTTAGTTAATAAAGATTCCATTAGTGGCCGGAATCTATTTTTGGTTGCTGAAGTGAATGGGAAAATTGCCGGCTTCTCCAGATGTGAAGGCAGCGAACTGAAAAGAAGCGGGCATAAAGTGGAATTTGGAGTATGTGTACTCAAGGAATTCTGGGGCTTTGCTATTGGAAAAAATCTTTTAGTTCAGTCTATTCAATGGGCGGACTCCAATCATATTAAGAAGATTACTTTAAATGTTCTTGAAACAAACGAGAAGGCGATTAAGCTTTATGAGCAAAATGGCTTCGAAATTGAAGGAATATTAAAAATGGATAAACAGCTGTCTGATGGCAGATATTACAGCACCATTGCAATGGGAAGGATTAATAACAAAACTCTAAGCTGAAAATTTTTGCTTGTATCAATGGAAGATGCGAACACTTGAAGGAGCAAAAGTATAAAGCACAGCGGACTCATCCCGAAGCATTTTGGTTCGCTGTTTTCTTGGCTATCAAATCCCAGTCTGCATTCTAATTCATTTTATCGGACCCCGGACTGCTTCCCATCATTTACACAACTCCGTACCCCTTATTTATTAATTGAATATAATTTAACATACGTCAGCTAAGGAGTATGTTATGGACAATCAACTAAAAGAGATCGTCGGAGCGACTTTAGCTGCGATCGGAACGATCATTTCAGCTGTCTCAACCATACCCGCAAAGTCAGAAAAAATGGAAAAACTCTTTGATGGCCTTGATATCGTGGGAAACAGCCTCCAAGGAACAGGTAACGCTCTTCAGGCGGATGGGCAAAGCGGACCGTCACTTGAAAAGGTCGGGAATGAGATACAGGCAATCGGAAACAGTACTGTCATCGCCGGATTAACTTTAGACTTAGAGGATGAAAATGAAGAGAAATTAGTGATCGCAGGAAACTGGCTTCAGGCTCTTGGCGGAGCGGCAGCACTTGGAGATGAATTTGAAGATCCCACTGCAGCCGGTCAGATTTTTAATATAAATGGCAATCTACTTCAATCGATTGGCAATTCCCTTCAGGCATATGGGGGCACGATAAATCTCAAGGAAAAAGAGCTGGGAGAATCGGGAGACAGCGCAAATAATATTATTGCCGTTGGAAGCTGGATTCAGGCTGTCGGCTCTGTTTTATCAGTAATTGGCCAGATTCAGGAGGAAAATCAGGAGATAACTTCTGATAGCACTTCTGAGAGCAGTGAAGAAAACAATGAAGCTGACTCAAAACCTTCTGTGTGGCTAAATGAAGAACTTCTTTAGAGAGGGGTAATCATGTATCTTGAAGGAGATGATCTATTAACTATCGGAGCGTATTTTTTGGTTGCGGGCACATTTATTTCTGCGATTGGTGAAACCATGAAGCCAGATGAAAACAATTTCAACAAAAAATTAATACGCGACGGAAACGGAGTCCAGGCAGTTGGCAATAGCCTGCAGGGATTTGGAAGAATAAGCGTGGCTGAAGTTAATGAAGAAGCTGCTAATTTATATGGAATTATCGGTAGCTTTACACAGGCAGGCGGCAATTCAATCAACACAGCTGCAAACAATATCGAAATTCAAAATCCATCAGTCTCTGTGTCAGGCTTTAATTCACTGGGCAGTACCATTCAATCGATGGGGGCAGCATTGGAAGCTGCGGGAGTGGCAAACGAGGAGAACAATATTCTCAGCAATCTCGAGACACTGGGCTACTCATTAATATCCGTATCGGCCATCCTTGACGCTTTAGGAATTCTTATAGAAGATGAAGAGAGCATACAAAAAAGACTGCTTCTGGCAGCAGGGGGATGGCTGGAATTCATTGGTGCTTCTCTGGGCGCTTATGTTATAATCCAGGCAGCTGATGAAACTGTATGATTTTGCTGCATTAATAAAGAAAATAACCTGTTATCATGATGATATCAGTTGATATGTGTCGAATAGCAAAATGCTAGCAGGTGATATTTTTGTGCTAATATGTCGAATTTATCGTTGATTATTCAAAAAACCTGGAATAACAATACTCCAGGCTTACGTACAGGTTTATTATACACCTTCAAACAAAACAGCAACCCCGACGCCTCCTCCGCTTCCAATGGCAGCTAATACATATTTGGAAGGAGATCTTCTTTGGACATCATGAAATAATTTTGTAACCATTACAGCACCTGAAGCTCCATAAGGATGGCCAATTGTTAGAGCGCCTCCATTAACATTCAGTTTTTCATATGGAATTGAGAGCTCATTGGAGCATGCAGCAATTTTTGAGGCGAATGCTTCATTAATTTCTATTAAATCAATATCGTCAATCGTTAAATAATTTCTTTCCAGGATCGCTTGTATTGCTGGGACAGGCGCAGATCCCGGATAGTTGGGGTGTACACCAGCTACTGCACTATCGGCAAAACGCAGAATGGGCCTGTATCCATTTTTAATTGCTGTTTCTTCCTCCATGACCAGCACAGCAGATGCCCCGTCATGTATGCCGCAGCTATTGGCTGCTGTTACAGTGCCATCCTTTTTAAATATAGGCTTTGCACGTTTAAGAAGAGTATCCATTTTTCTTTTTCTAAAAAACTCTTCATCATGCAGATGGCTTCCAATTGGGATCATTTCCTCTGTCAGCAGTCCATTTTCAAAGGCATTCCAGCTCCGTTCATAGCTCAATTGTGCGTATGTATCCTGACTTTCCCTTGATATGCTGTACATCTCGGCCACATTTTCCGCTGCTGCACCCATATCGGGGTCTCCGATTTTGTCCGGGGAGAATCGGGCTCTTTTGGAAAAGGGAGAGGTGCTGGCACTTTCCGTACCACCAGCTATATAACAAGTCCCTGCACCTCCCTGGATGGAATAGCATGCCAAGCGAATGGCTTCAAGACCCGCACTGCATTGCCTGTCCAGGGTTAAGCCCGGAACAGACAGAGGGAGTCCTGCTTCCAATGCTGACAAGCGTGCTACATTTCCGCCAGGTCCAACGACATTGCCCAAGATGACATCATCAATTTTTTCTTCTATACCTGCAGCCAGATAATTTAGAAGCGGGGCAGCGAGTTCATGAGGTTCATAGTCTTTAAGCATCCCATTTACTTTTCCGATAGGTGTTCTTCTTGCCTGTACAATCACTGCTTTCTTAATGGCTAATCACCTTACTTTCGATGGATTCCTTCAGCTGGGCACGTGCAATTTTTCCGCCGGCTGTGTAGGGCATTTCTTCAGTGAAGATCCATTTGCGCGGTACTTTGTAGGAGGCTAGATGTTTTTTGCATAGTCGCTTTAACTCAAGGACATCCGTTTTGCCTTTGATAACCGCAGCTGCAATTTGCCCCCAATATTGATCCTCCAGTCCAATCACGGCAGCCTCCTCGACATCCGGGTGCAAACTGATCACTTTTTCAATTTCTTCAGGAAAGATATTAATTGCCCCATATAAAATCATGTTCTTTTGCCTCCCGCTGATGTATAAATATCCTTCATCATCAACATAGCCCATATCATCAACGGTGGCCCATCCATCCTGATCCCTTATGGAATGGATTATTTCATTTGAAAGGTAACCATCGAAAATAAGTTCGCTTCTGACATATATTTTGCCAATTTCATAAGGAGCGAGCTTCCTGCTGTCTGTTCCTCTAATTTCGATTTCAACACCATGGCAGGGCTTTCCGACTGATCCTGCCTTATCCTCATCAGCAAGAAATGTTACATAGCTCAATTCACTCGCTCCATAAAATTCGATCATGGAGAGCTGGGGGAATATTTTGCTGATTTCCAGCTTCGACGTTTCATCCCATTTCGCACCTGAGGAAAAGATTTTTATCGGTTTATCTATGATTCTTTTTTCTCTTAAAATAGCTGAAACCATCGTCGGAACTGTATAAAGTGTGCTGATGGGCTGCTCCTCGATACATGAGAGAACCTGTGGTGCACTGAATTTTTCGAGCAGGTGAACCGTTCCGCCCGTACAGAGCGTACTTACCGCACCATACAAGAAATGAGAATGGATAAGTGCCCCTGGTATCAGTACGTGCTCTTTCTCATCCATCTTAAAATCATAATGGTTCACCTCGAAGCTGGCCGCCCAGGAACTATGGGAACGGATAAAAGCTTTTGGGCTTCCGGTCGTTCCTGAAGTAAATCCCATATAAAATGGGGAGTTAGTTTCTGAATCGATGTGAAAATTAGTGCTCTGACCGCAGATTTCCTCCAGGGCATCCTCCCAGATAAGCACGAAAGGGTGAAGGCGGGCAATCTGATCATAGTATTCTTTAACTGTGATCACGATAGCAGGGCTGGATATTTCGATTCGCTGGTTAAGTTCTTCGGCTTTCCATTTTAAGTCGAAAGGTACAGCTGTCCATCCAGCCATGGAGGCACCTATGAATAATTGCAGAAAAGGAATTCCATTTGGCAGCAGGATTGCTGCAGTTTTATTGGTTACAGATAGAGAATTAAGCCAGTTAGCAGTTTTGCTGAGATGAGAGCTCCATTCTTTATAGCTTAAAGTTTGGCTTTTTGAAATGAATGCGGCTTTAGATGGAGATTCTTCAGCGAGTTTTTGTATATTAGCTGTAATATTAGTCAACGGGTTGTTCCTCTCCTTATGGAAAAGGAGACACCTTAAAGTGTCTCCAGAGATTTAGAAAATTGCTTATTGATTATCGGATGCTTGAGCAGCCTGTAAACCAGGAATGAGGCGAGGGTTGCTTTTAACACATCTCCAGGGATATAAACAAGGCTTAATTTGATTGCATCAGCTAAAGGAATGTTCATCATAAATGCCTGTACCGGAATGCCAAATAGATAGATTAGGAATATTCCGGCAGTCAGGTTTATGAGTAGGATATTCATTAATTTTAAAGTTTTGAAGCGTGAAAGTAAATAGCCGATAAAAAATGCGGTAATCGGATAGGCAATCAAATACCCTGCACTTGGCCCGAAGAAAACCCCAATGCCGCCGCGGCCACCCGATAATAATGGTGCACCGGCAGCAACCAAGAGTAAAAACAATGCCATGCTGATTCCACCAAGCCTTGCGCCTAGAATACCGCCGGCCAAAAGGACTCCAAGTGTCTGCAAGGTAATCGGAACTGGTGTAAAAGATAGCATGATGGGAGGAACAAGACCAAGTGCTCCCATAACAGCCGCAAATAGTGCTACAAATGTCATCTCTTTAACTTTCATAATAACTCTCCAATACAGATTAATAGGTTAACTGGTTTTATTTTATGGTTTACATAAAAGTTTGTCAACCTGATATATAATGCAGTTTACACTTGTTTTTAGGAAGGACTGAAAAGGTGTTAACTAAATCTTAATGGACAATGAGTAAATGGATATAATATATTTTGATTATTCAGTTGACTATTCCAGAATATGATTTATGATTAGGTTAACCGAAACGATGTTTTACTTACAAAACAAACATGTGTGGAGGTTAATAAAATGCCATTTATTGATGTCAATGATTTAACTATTCATTATGAAGTAGAAGGAAATGGTGAGCCGCTTGTTATTCTTCATGGACTGGGAAACAATTCACAATCCTGGAAAAAGCAGCTGGAAGGGCTGAGTAAGGAATTTACTGTTATTGCCTGGGATGCGCCCGGCTATGGCAAGAGTTCTGATCCTGGGGAGGAATTTACACAGTTCAGCCAATTTGCTGATGTTTTGAAGGGCTTTATTGAAGGGCTGCATTATCAATCTGTTAATCTATTAGGCCATTCAATGGGCTCAGCCATCGCGCTTGATTTCTGCAGCCGTTATCCCGATATGGTGACCAGGCTGATTATTGCAGATGCCACTCGCGGTGCCGCTGGGCAGAGTCATGAAGAAAACGAAAGAAGGCTGAAGAACCGCTTACATAATATTGATAAATTGGATCCAAAGGAATTGGCTCAGTTAAGAGTAAAAGAGCTTCTTGCGCCAAACCCGGATCCAGCAGTAAAGAAGGAAGCAGAACGCATCATGTCCCAGGTGAGGCCGATGGGCTATCGCTCTGTGGCTTTTTCACTTTCAAATTTAAATCAAATGGATATTCTGCCTTCCATTCCTGTTCCTGTCCTTGTTATTTGCGGGGCATTGGATAAGGTTACTCCTGTAAGCGAATCAGAAATTTTCCATCAGTACATCCCAAATTCAATTCTGAAAACCATTCCGAAAACAGGGCATTTATGCTATCAGGAGAATCCGGACTATTTTAATGCCCTTATTTTGAATTTCCTGCAGGGAGCATACAAAAACGAAGAATTAGCAGAAAGGTAACCATAGAGAAATACTTCCTATTTCTATCCTGGTTTTGTTAATATGTTAGTAAAAATGTAAACACAGGGGGTGACTTGCATGGCAAAAGAGGAAAAAGAGCGGTATAATGCCAATGCTCTGGTACGGGGATTGGAAATCTTAAAGCTCTTTAATGAAGAGCGTCCAACTCTGTCATTGGTTGAAATTGCAAAAGAATTGAATGTTAGCCGAACGGTCCCGTATCGATTATTGTATACCCTCCAATCGCTTGGTTATCTTGACCAGGACGAAAACTCAAAGAGATATAGTTTAACGCCCCAGGTATTGGAATTGGGCTTTTCCTATTTAAGTACGTTAAAACTTCCGGAAATTGCCCAGCCTTATTTGGAAACATTAAGAGATGAAACAGGGGCTTCCTGCCATTTATCCATTCTGGATGGGAATGAAGTGGTGTATGTTGGCAGTGCACCTGTCAGAGGGGTATCTGCTATTAATGTCAATATCGGACTGAGGCTCCCGGCTCATGCAACCGCAAATGGAAAATTGCTGCTTGCCTATCAGCCGCAGGAAAAGCTGAAACAGCTTTTTTATGGGTCCGAATTGAAGCCGTATACGGATCGGACCAAAACGTCCCTGGCTGATTTTCAAAATGAAATTGAAATAATCAGGGGAAATGGATACTCCATTACAAAAGGAGAGCTTCACCATGGGATTCAATCGGTAGCGGCACCGATATTTGATAAATCCGGCAGCATTATGGCTGCTATTAATGTTGTAGCAACAGAGGCAACATTCCATGATGAGTTTATTGAACATGTAGCGCTGCCTAAAGTGCTTGAGATTTCAAAAAAGTTATCAGGCTATATGGGATATCATCTATAGGAATAAAAAGAAGGGTTAAAAGCTTGCAGCACTGCAAGCTTTTTTGTTTTGTATATAAAACATCATTTAGCAAATGAAACAAATTGAAATTTTTTATTGACTCAATTTTCGAAAAACTTTACACTATTAATAAGTGGTAAACATTGTTTTATATATAAAACACAGAATGGCTGAAAGGAGGGCAAAAAATACCACCAAAAAATTTTTTTCTTATGAAGTATAATATTTGAGAATCGAATGTTATTGAAAGCGGTTACAAAAAATGAATATGTTTCTTGAAAGGGGATCACAAATGCTGAAGGGGAACAAAAGATGGCTCTATATTGCTGTGCCTATATTCTTTTTCTGGTTTTTTGGACAAATTGATAAACTGGGAATCTCGGTTATTCAAACGGATCCTGGCTTCCTTAGTGATCTGGGGCTAACAGGGGCAGACAAAAACGCCAAAATTGGCTTAATAACATTTATCTTTACAATCTCTTACGCCGTTTCAAACATTTTCTGGGGCTTTGTTATTGATAAAGCAGGCCCTCGGAAAACCGCTGTATTCGGGCTGGTAATTTGGACTGCGACCATGATTGCAGGCGGTTTGTCAACTTCCTATGAGATGTTTTTAGTCAGCAGGGTTATTCTTGGATTCGGTGAAGGGATGATGATTCCGGTTTGCGGAAAATTCATTTCGAATTGGTTTAACCAGAGGGAACTTGGCCGGGCACAGTCTACCTGGCTCGCGGGCAATTATTTCGGACCTGCCTGTGGTGCCGTTATATTGACTTTAGTGCTTGCCACTTTCCATTGGGAAGCTGCGTTTTTCTTCCTGGCTGCTTTTAATCTATTTATTGTTATTCCAATGTTTTGGTTCCTTACCCGGGATACTCCTGAGGTACATTATGCAATTGATAAGGAAGAGCTTGCGTATATCCGCAAGTCTGATGGCACTGAAAAAACAAAGAAAAGCTTTGCCCAGGACTACCGCTACTGGATCGTTTGGTTTGGCATGTTAATGTCATCGTTTTTGTTTTTCGGAATAAGCATCTGGCTGCCTACTTATCTCGTTGAGGCGAAAAGTTTCTCAAGAGAAGCAATGACAGGGATTACCTCATTATCCTGGCTTTTTGCTCTAGGGTTTGTATTATCCTGCGGATTTTTGGCAGACAAAACAAGACGTCCAAGCTTGCTGGCCACGATTCTGTTCAGTTTAACGGCAGTATTCTTAACAGCAGCTATTTTTGCACCGCATCCGGTTCTGGCAGGTATTTGTATGGGCCTCGCAATGGGAACTCAAGGCGGAGTCTTCCATTTAAGCAATTTATTTATCGTGAAATTTTCGACCCCGGAAACAGCAGGGCGCGCTGCCGGTCTTATGGGATTCACAAATATTTTAGGCGGATTTTCAAGCTATATCATGGGATGGATGAGAGACCTTGCAGGCGGGGATTTTGGCCCATCTATCGTTATGCTTATTATTGCAGCGAGTCTGGGCTTCATCGCTTATATATTCACAATCAAAAAAGAGGCAGCGGAGCTTCGGATAGAACAGATTCCTCCAAATAGAAAAGTAATCGTATAAAAGTTTTATATTTAAAACAAAGTTTCAATAATTTAATTTTTCTCAATATTTTTAATTGACATATTAAATATTGGGATTTATTATTAACCTGTAAGTAAAACATTGTTTTGTATATAAAACATTATAATAGTTTAGGAGTGATATTAAATGTCAGCTGAAAAATTTGATGTGCAGGCTTTTGAAAAAAAATATGTAGCAAGGCTGGAAGACCGATCACTGGACTGGAATGTTCTTAAATTTCAGGAAGAAATTGATCCAAAGTATAAAAGGGCGCAAATGAGATATATTGGCCGCGGAGCAACAGCGAATAATGATTCAAATGTAATTGCAGCGGAACATTTCACACTCAGCACGATGGTCCTTCCAGCTGGATGTGTTGGACCTCTTCATCTTCACGATGATGTGGAAGAAGTATTCTTTATTCTTAAGGGGAGTGTAAAGGCTCTTATCCAGGAAGTAGGGAAGGAAGAAGTTCATGAAATTCGTCTCAATGAGCGCGATTGCATCAGTTCTCCACCAGGAGTGTACCGCGGCATTCATAATGATGGCGATGAAGAAGCGTTAATGCTGGTTATGCTTGGTGCCGTAAAACCAAATCTTCCTACATATCCGAAGGGGAGTGCTCTTGAGGAGCTTCGCATTCAGCGTGCGAAAGAAAGAGAAGCCATTATCAACGGAAAATAATCGTTTTCAAGCAAACTGGCAATCTAATAAATATTACCGGGATGGACCGCTAACACTTAAATTTGCCGGGTCATCCCGGTTCCTTTAACAAAAAAGGTTTCCTGATACACATGGCTGCATGCAACTGATTGAATGAAAGACTTATTACTTTGGAGGTGCATGGGATGTTAGGCATTACTCACTTGAGGCACATTAGTCTCATTACTCCAGTTCTTGAGGAGCAGGCTGAATTTTACGAGAAGATTTGGGGTCTTGATAAGGTATCCGAAGATGGGGATTCTGTCTATTTCAGAGGTGCTGGTTCAGAGAATCATATTTTACATTTGAAGCGGGGAGAAAAAGCGGGGCTTCATCATATTGCATTTGGAATGGTTGATAAGAACGCCGTTGACAGGGCTGCGGAGATTCTGGCTTCCAAGGGGATCCCGATTATTTCACCGCCGGGCTATTTAGATGAAGAAGGTAAAGGGTACGGGCTACGCTTTGCTGATCCGGAAAACCGCTGCATTGAACTTTCAGCATGGGTGGAAATGCACACGACAATCTGGAATAAGAAGAATGTTGATCCGGTGAAGCTGAATCATGTTGTCATGAATACGGCAGACCTGGATATGATTACAGACTTTTATACAAATATTTTAGGATTTAAGGTTACTGATTGGAGCGAACACCAAATGTCCTTCCTCCGCTGCAACAGGAAGCATCACTCAATTGCCTTCAACCAGGACCAGCATGCATCTGTCAATCATATTGCCTATGAGGTGGACACAGTGGACGAAGTTATGCGGGGGATTTCGAACGTCCGAAAGGCAGGCTATCAGGAGCTTTGGGGTCCTGGACGCCATGGACCGGGAAATAACATCTTCTGTTACTTCCAGGATCCTTCCAAATTTGTCATGGAATACACTTGTTATCTCGAAACCATTGAAGACGAGGAAGAATGGGTGGCTCGAGTATGGAAAAGGGTTCCACACCTGATGGATCAATGGGGAATAGCCGGACCTCCAAAACCTGAAGCACGTGCGGCGATGGGCGGAAAGCCAGATCCGGGCTGGATCAGCGTGAAAGCATTAACCTAAAGATATTTGAAAGGGGTATCGTGATGGACTTTGGTTTAAAAGGAAAAACAGCAGTCATTATGGGCGGGACTTCTGGAGTAGGCCTCAAGACAGCAGAAATGTTCCTTCAGGAAGGTGCCAATGTGGCAGTATGCGGCAGGAATGCAGAGAGGAAGGATAATGCCTTTGACCATTTATTGCATTTCGGATCCCGGGAGTCGATTCTTGCTGCCACTTGTGATGTAACAAATAAAGAGGATGTTACTCGTTTTGTCGATTCGGCAGCAGCCCGATTTCAGGGAATTGATATTTTGGTTAATGCAGCCGGACAAAGTGTTATGGGCCATTTCTTCGATATTACAGATGAGCAATGGCAGGAGCAGATTCAGTTAAAATATTTTGCCATTATCCATGCGGTACGTGCTGTTCATCCATATTTGGTGAAGAGCGGAGGCGGAAGGATCATTAATATTAATGCGACGCTCGCAAAGGAACCTGAAAGACATATGGTTGCTACAGCTGCTACAAGGGCAGGTCTTCTGAACTTAAGTAAAACGCTTTCCCAAGAGCTTGCATCAGACAATATCCTGGTCAACTCCGTAAGTCTTGGATTAATCCGTACAGACCAGTGGGAACGCAGACGATTAAAAAATGCACCTGATATGGATGCCGAGGAATATTACAAAGATCTTGCAGCAAAGCGGAAGATTCCGCTGGGCAGGGTTGGAGAAGCAGAAGAGGTAGCCAGTGTCATTCTCTTTTTAGCTTCAAAGCAGGCAAGTTATGTTTCAGGATCAACCATTGAAACAGCTGGAGCGCTGGGGAAAGCGCTTTAATTTCAAGCAAAGGCAGGAATGATTAGGATGAGCCAACAGGAACAATTGGAAATTGCGCCGGCAAAAGCAAATGAGTCAATGGAATTTACTGCAGCAGATGCAGTGGTGAAGGAACTCGTCCGTGCTGGAGTTGAGGTGGCATTTGGGATTGTAAGCATTCATAATATGCCGATCTATGATGCCATCCTTCGTGATGGGAGTATTCATCTGGTATGCTCGCGCGGGGAGAGCGGTGCGGCAAATATGGCAGATGGTTATGCACGTGCGACAGGAAAATTGGGAGTGGTCATCACGAGTACGGGAACTGGTGCAGGAAACGCAGCTGGTTCACTGATTGAGTCATGGGCAGCAGGTGTTCCGGTCCTTCATTTGACAGGTGAGGTTGCATCACCGTATTTGGGAACGGGCAGAGGCTATATTCACGAGTGTAAAGACCAGCTGTCTATAATGGAGGGTTCTTGCAAAAAAGCGATGCGGCTAAGAAGGCCTGAACAGGCAGCAGCGGTTATCAGGCAAGCGATTAAGGAAGCTGCTGCTGCACCTTCAGGGCCTGTTTCAGTAGAAATCCCAATCGATTTCCAATCTGCGATTATACAGGATTATTCATTGGAAGAAGTGAATGTGCAGGAATACAGCTCCATATCGTATCTTCCAAAAGAGGCGATAACCAAAGTCAGCCAGGCCCGCCGCCCGGTCATATGGGCAGGAGGGGGCGTCATTAGCGCCGGGGCTTCCAAAGAATTGCAGAAGCTTGCGGAAAGAATCGGGGCAGCCGTTATTACAAGCCAGTCAGGCAAGGGCAGCATTCCGGAGGATCATCCTCAATGTATTGGCCACTTTGCATCTTTTGAATTAACAAAGGATTTAGTGAAGAAATCGGATCTCCTGATCAGCATTGGAGTCAGATTCAGAGGGAATGAAACCTCCAACTGGAAAATAGGAGTTCCTGAAAATCATATCAGCATTGATGCTGATCTGCAGGCAATGAACAGAAATTATGCGGCTGCCATCGGGCTGGCAGGTGATGCTAAGCTTATATTGAGAAAAGTAAATGAAGAATTGGCTAAGGAACCATTTACGACGCCATCCGAAGAATATTTGGAAGAAGTGCTTTCAGTAAGAAAAGAACTGCGTCTTCAGCTGAGAGCTACGCTTGGACCATATGAAAATATTGCTGATGCTATGCGTAAATTGCTCCCGAGGGATACTGTATTGGTGCGTGACGTTACGGTACAGGCAAATGTCTGGGGCAGCCGATTATTTGAAATATATCAGCCTCGTACATCCATTCATGCTTCAGGCGGAGGGATTGGGCAAGGTTTGCCGACTGCAATCGGAGCACAAATGGGATGTAAGGATAGACAAGTTGTTTTATTAGCTGGAGATGGCGGCTTCATGGTCAATGTGGGTGAAATGGCAACGGCAGTACAGGAAGACCTTCCATTAATCGTCATCCTGTTTGATGATGCAGGATATGGCGTTCTCCGGAATATTCAGGATGCAGCCTATGGACGGCAGGTAGCGGTCGATTTAGTTAGCCCAGATTTCGTTTTGCTGGCTCAGTCCATGGGATTTGCTTCTGCGAAAATCGGTTCTCCTGAAGAATTCGCATCAGAACTGGAGAAGGCAATGGACAGGAGAAAACCATCCATGATTGTAGTGGATATGGAAGCAGTCGGGCCAATGGCGAAACCATTCGGAGGGCCGCCGGGCGCGGCAGAAGCTTTCAAACCGAAAAGGCTGTAAGGGAGTGATTGAGATGATTTCAACGTATCCATTTGTTTCAGGAAAATATTTAATAGCCGGAAAATGGATCCAGGCAGAAAAAAAGACAAATGTTATAAATCCGGCTGATCATCAGGAAGTCGTGGGCGAAGTTGCTTTATGTACAGAAGAGCAGGTTGAATTGGCCATTTCAGCAGCAGCAAAAGCTTTTGAAACCTGGTCGAAAAGTGAGATTGAGGATCGGGCTAACCGGATGAAGCTGGCTGCGGACGAGATTAAAGCAAGTGTCGAAGAGAACGTAACCTTGCTGATCCGAGAAAATGGAAAAGTGCTGGTGGAAGCGAAAAAAGACCTTCTGCGCTGTGTCGATATTATGAAGGAAGCTGCCGATGAGCTGCTGAAATGGTGGAAGCCTGAATCCATTCCCGGTTCCCAGAAGGTTCAAATCCGCAAGCGTCCCCGTGGTGTAACGGCGGTGATCTCTCCATGGAACTCACCAATGATCCTTACGTTTAAGCGGGTGATCCCGGCTGTTCTTGCCGGAAACACAGTCGTTGTAAAGCCGGCGACGAGCTGTCCGCTAACGATCATGTCATTTCTCAAGACAGTAGCTTCTTATTTCCCTGACGGGGTCATTAATGTTGTGACTGGTTCAGGAAGGGTTATTGGCAATAAGCTTTGCTCAGATTCGCGAATCCGGACCATTGCATTTGTCGGCAGTACGGAGACTGGCAAAGAAATCATGCGTGCTGCTTCAGGCACAGTGAAAAATGTCTACATGGAGCTTGGCGGGAATGATGCGGCAATTATCCTCGAGGATGCCAATCTGGATGAAAGCGCTATTAAGCGCCTGCGTTTCGGTGTTCTCCGGGCAGCAGGCCAGGTGTGCTCAGCTATTAAAAGGATCTATGTCCATGAATCACGATACGGTGAGCTGGCAGAAAAGCTTAGAAAAGAATTTCAGCATATTAAGGTTGGAAACGGCATTCAGCCTGATGCCGAGATGGGGCCTTTGAACAATAAGGCTCAGTACGAATATGTGAATGGCCTGATCGAACGCGCCAGAAAATCCGGTGCCACAGTCATCACAGGGGGAATTCAGCTTGATCCTGATTCCTGGGATAAAGGCTATTACATTCTTCCTTCAATCATTACCGGTGTGGATCAGAAAAGTGAAATTGTTCGTGCCGAACAGTTTGGACCTGTCATTCCGATCCTTCCATTTAAAGAGGATGAGGAAGTCATCAGCCTTGCAAATGACAGTGAATTTGGTTTAAGGGCTTCTGTTTGGACATCAGATGAATCCAAAGCAATCGAATTTGCAGACCGGTTAGAGGCCGGCGCCATTTTCCATAATAATCATACCGTTTTTCAGGATCTTCATCTGGACTTCCCGGGACTAAAGGAAAGCGGACTTTCACGTGAAACGCGGCATTGCGGCCTGGAGTTTTTTGCAGATTCCTATGGGTTTGCCAATTAGGGGGATACCGATATGAAATTAGCCTTAATCGGAGGCGGGAATATAGGCAGGTTCCTGCTTCAAAGCATTAATAAAGACTGCTTAATACCGAATGCGCAAATTATTGGCCTTCATACCCGCTGCCAGGAACAGGCAAAGGAATTATCACTGGAATTTAGTGCGGAAATCTTTGCAGACGTGGAATCCCTTTTAAAATCCCATGCCGACCTGGTTATAGAAGCAGCAACTGTTGAAGCTGTAGAGGAGTACGCTGCTTCTATTTTGCTCTCAGGCAAAGATCTGGTTGTCAGCAGTGTTGGTGCACTGGCAGACCGGGAATTTTATAAGTGCCTTGAAGAAATTTGCATTTTAAATAATACGAAAATTCACTTGCCATCAGGGGCAATCGGCGGACTGGATGTTTTAAAAGCAGCTAAATCGATTGGTGAACTGGATTCTGTATCCATTATCACCAGGAAGCCTCCTCAGGCGCTTCCTGGTGCCCCGCTTGATGGCGAAAAGGTGCTTTTTGAGGGGTCTGCCGCCGAAGCCATTAGATTATTCCCAAGGAATATCAATGTATCCATAATTTTGTCTCTCGCGGGGTTAGGTGCCGAGAATACCGGAGTAAAAATCATATCCGATCCAGCAGTAAGGAAAAATAGCCATACGATTGAGGCAGCAGGTTCCTTCGGAAAGCTGTCGCTTCAAGTCGAAAATGACCCGATGCCTAATAATCCAAAGACAAGCTACCTGGCAGCTCTAAGCATCCTGGCTTCATTGAAGAATAGGGATGAGATGATCCGGGTTGGATGAGCCTGCTGCTATAGAGGAAGAGAATAGTAAATTCTTTTCCTCGCTCCTTGGAGAAGCTTATTTTAAGACGAAGGGGGAATTTACATATGATTAAAACGACAACTAAGAACTTAGAAGAAATGACCCAAAAAGAAACAATCGGCTACTTAAACGAAACAGTCCAGCCTGAGGCTGGATCCATTCCTGCTTTTATCCTCGCAGATCCTAAGATTTACGATATTGAGCATAAAAAGGTGTTTATGAAAACCTGGCTTTTTATTGGCCATGAATCAGAAATCCCAAATAAAAATGATTATATGCTAAGAGATTTAGCAGGCTACTCTATTATCATTACAAGAGATTCAGAGAATGAAATAAGCGGCTTTTACAATATGTGCACACACCGGGGGATGAAATTATGCCGTGCTGACAAAGGAAATAAATCCTCATTTGTATGTCCTTATCATGGATTCAATTTTAAAAACAATGGTGATCTGATTGGAGTGCCTCTGCAGAAGGATATTTATGGAACTGACCTGGATAAGTCCAAGCTGGGACTCCACAAAATAAGGATTGAATCGTATAAAGGCCTTATTTTTGGAACCTGGAATGAAGAAGCAGAGTCTCTTTCAGATTTTTTGGGCGATTTCAAATGGTATTTGGACATTTTAGCCGGGCGTGCAGAAATGGAGGTCGTCGGCCCTCCGCAAAGATTCATCATCCATTCGAATTGGAAGGTAGGAGCAGATAACTTTGTCGGCGATTCCTACCACACAATGGTCACTCATGGATCCATTGCAAAATTGGGCATGGTGCCAAGTGCAACATATTCTAAAAAGGGATACCAGATCCACACAATGAACGGGCATGGATTAAATCTGGGCACTCCTAATCCTGACTTCGCATTCCCTGAAGAGCTGAAATCGGAATATAAATCCAATTTAACAGATGAACAATATGATGTGCTGGCCAATTTGAAAAATATGATCGGTAACATCTTTCCCAACCTGAGCTTCCTCATTTCGCATACAAAAGTGAAAGGGCAGCTGATTTCAAATACAACCGTTCGGATGTGGAGGCCAATTGGGCCTGATAAAATGGAAGTGATAGCCTGGTTCCTCGTAGAGAAAAATGCGGCAGAGGACTGGAAGAAACGTTCAAGGGATTCATTCATTTTAACGTTCAGCCCTTCAGGCATTTTCGAGCAGGATGATACAGAAGTATTTACTGACATAACCGCTGCCGCATCAGGTCCAATGCCTGTTATGAAAGAACTTGTTTACAATTATACGATGGGGATGCACCGTGAACCGGTCAGTGGTTTCATCGGTCCTGGTGTTGTCTACGATGATAAGTTTTCTGAAGCAAATCAAAGGAACTTCTATCACTACTGGCTTGATCTCATGAACGCTTAAGTAAACTGGAACGATGCCTGGAAATGGGGGAATACAGAATGAGTTTAGAGAAAATGCTCGCAACCTATGAATTTGAACAATGGCTCTACAGAGAAGCTGAGCTGCTTGATCATATCGATTTTGATGGCTGGTTCAGCCTTATGCATTCATCTCTGAGTTATCAAATGCCTGTACGCGTCAATAAAGAAGGCACTGAAAGGCCGGATTATGCGGAAGATATGTTTTCTTTTAATGATGATATAGAGTTGCTGAGCCTGAGAGTCGAACGGTTAAAAACGGATTATGCCTGGGCGGAAATTCCGCCTTCCCGCACTCGCCGCTATGTAAGCAATGTGAAGCTTTCCGACTATGTCCCGAATGAAAAAGCATCTGTAAATAGTTATCTTCTAATCTATCGCAGCCGCAGTACAGACATCCATCATGACCTGATTTCAGGAGAACGGCGTGATGAATTTATATATGAAGATGGAGTCTGGAAATTGTCCAAGAGGGTTTTCATTGTCGATCAGACGACACTCAATACCAGAAATCTTGCTATTTTTGTATAAGGAGGAGCATCCAGTATGGCACTGCTTAGCGGAAAATCAGTCTATTTGACCGGGGGCGCCTCTGGCATTGGAAGGGCTGTTACAGAGAGTTTTATACAGGAAGGAGCCTTTGTAACTGTCCTGGATAAGTCAGCAGCTGGCCTCGAGCAATTGAAAAAGGAATTCGGTGATCGTGTTCTATGCGTGGAAGGGGACGTCACTGAATACGAGGATCACATTCACGCCGTTGAAGCGGCTGTGGAAGCGGCGGGAAAGCTGGATGTGTTCGTTGCAAATGCGGGCGTGTTCGACGGATTTGCCAAATTCAGCGAAGTCCCGCCAGAGGCCATGTCAGACGCCTATGACCTGTTATTTACTATTAATGTCAAAGGCTACTTCAATGGTGCAAAAGCTTCTGCAGAAGAATTGAAAAAAACAAATGGAAATATGATTTTCACGGTTTCTGGAGCCGGGTTTTACCCGGACGGGGGCGGAGTCTGGTATACAGCAAGCAAGCACGCGCAAATCGGCTTAATGCGCCAGCTTGCCTTTGAATTAGCCCCAGATATCAGGATAAATGCAGTCGCCCCCGGCGGCACATTGACGGCACTCAATGTCATTGGCCCGCTTAAGCCGTTTGTGAAAGCAGTCGATCCTGATACGAAAGCGAAAAGCATTAAATCCCGAAATCCACTTCGCATAGCCATGACCAGTGAGGACCATGTTGGAGCGTATCTATTGCTTGCTTCTGATCAATCCCGTGCCATTACAGGAGAAGTGATTTCCAGTGATGGAGGACTTGCTGTACGGGGTTTATCCTGAGGAGAAGCGTTATTTAGGAGGAGTGTTTTTATGGCAGAAAGCAAAACCGCTAAAGCGCCATTGGCAGGAAATCAGTCCATTAACCAGCTGGCTTTTGTTGTTCGGGATATTGAAGAGGCAAGTGAAGCTTTTTCAAGTTTACTGGGTGTTCCGAAACCTGAATGGTTTTTAACAGGTGATCAGGAAGTATCAAAGGTAATTTACCGTGGAAAGCCTACTGCATCAAGAAGCAAATTAGCTTTTCTAAATACGCCAACTGTTCAATTTGAACTTATTGAACCGAATGAGGCACCGGGCACGATGCGGGAGTTTTTGGATAGAGCCGGAGAAGGCATACACCATATTGCCTTTGATGTGGAATCCATCATAGAGCGGATGCCGTTTTTCGAGGAGAGCGGATACTCATCACTGCAAAGTGGAGAGTTTACAGCCAGTGAAGGCAGATATGTTTATGCAGATACCTTGAAGGACTGCAAGATATTGGTTGAACTCCTGGAAAGCTCTGAGGCAAGAAACACTGCAGCTGCCCCAGAATTACAAAGCCCGATGCTTGGAACAAATAAAGTCGAGCAGCTGGCAATCGTGGTAAAAGATCTGGAGTTAGCTGCAGAAGCTTATTGTAAGCTTCTCGGTGCCGATAAGCCACCCATTATACAATCAGGCCCAAGTGAAGAGACACAGGTTATTTTCAGAGGTCAGCCAACAGAAGGTAAATCTAGATATATGTTCATCAATACACCCTTCATTCAAATTGAATTAATTGAACCAGGTGATTCACCAAGTACTTGGCAGGAACATCTGGAGAAATACGGGGAAGGTGTCCATCATATTTCGTTTGTTGTCGATAACCTGGATGAAAAAATCAGATTGCTGGAAGGAATGGGATATCCTGTCATACAAACTGGCAATTTTTTTAATGGGAAAGGCAAATACGCCTATATGGATACAACCTCAATGTTTAAAGTGATTATTGAATTACTTGAGAGATATTAAAGAATGGCCGAACGGCTGCACATAATAGTGCAGCCGTTTTTTAAAAGTTTCTTAGGTGGGGGTATAAGTCTTTAAATACAAGTTGACAGGTCGGAATAGTTGGTTATATAATGTGAATAATTAATTCTGAGGGAGGAACAGATTGATGAATGAACGTTATCCTGTTTTGGACGGTGCAGAATCATTCTACTATGAAGGCAATGAGGTCGGAATCCTGATTACACATGGTTTTCTTGGAACTCCCCAGAGTGTACGGTTTTTGGGAGAGTCATTTGCCAGGCTTGGCTATACGGTTTTTGCTCCAAGGCTTAAAGGCCACGGCACACATTATAAAGATATTGAAATAACCTCTCATGAGGATTGGTTTGCTGAAGCTGAAAAGGGTTATCAATTCCTAAAAGACAGATGCAAATCTGTCTATGCCGCAGGGCAATCGATGGGTGGCGCATTGACCCTTTGGCTGGCTAATAAATATCCGGAAATTGCAGGTATTTTGTTAATAAATGCCGCTCTTCGGGTTCCGGGTTATGAATATTTAAAAGGGAAAACATATCCCAGGTACATTGATGAAGGTGCACCTGATATTAAAAAAGTGGATGTAGAAGAAATTACTTACGGGAAAGTTCCGGTCCCCTCCATCTTCGAATTGCAGAAAATCATGGAAAGAACACCATTCTTATTGCCTTCCATTAAAACACCTGTGTTAGGCTTTAAGTCGATAGAAGATCATGTTGTGCCGGCAGAATGTACTGATTTTATTTTAGAGAAGATTGGCTCAGCGAAAAAGAAGGCTATATCGCTCTATAACTCTTATCATGTGGCATCCATGGACCATGATAAAGAAAAGATTGTCAGCATAACTCATCAGTATATCCAGGAGAATCAAGCAGGCAGCTTGTCCTTTGTGTAAGGACGGGCTGTTTTTTATGTTATGAAACTTTTTAAACATGATACCGTATTAAAAGAAAAGGGTATTCAGCCTTTATTGCAGAATAAGACAGTACATTTTACTTGGGAAGAAGATGATGGAAATGAAGGCGAGAAGTAAATGGCTCCGCATGTACAAAGTGTTTTCGTTGGCAATTCTCATTATTTTTCAAATTTACTGGTATAAATGGACCCGCAAATCAGAAGCAGAATGGGAAAATTTATGGTCTGGCATCGGGAAAAAATTCCGGACAACACTTTTTGAATTGGAAGGGCTGCTGATTAAGATTGGTCAGTTCATCAGTATCCGATCTGATTTGCTTCCGCATGCTTTTATCCAGGAGCTTCAAGACCTGACCGATAATGTACCGCCATCGGAATGGAGTGAAATCCAGAGGATTTTAAACGAAGAATGGGGCAGTGAGCTCTCTAAAAAGGTGGTGGCGATTGAAAAAGAAGCCATAGCATCCGCTTCGATTGGAGAGGTATATAAAGGGTCTCTGCAGGACGGCTCAATTGTTGCCATTAAAGTGCAGCGTCCTGATATCCAATCAATCGTACATACCGACTTCCGGACCCTAAGTATTCTTGTCTGGTTTGCGGATCGGTTTGTCCCTATTCCTAAGGGATTCATTAATTTAAAAGTCCTATTTCAGGAGCTTAAGCAGGTTATTGAGCGGGAGCTTGATTTTACAAAGGAAAAGGAAACCTTGCTTTATTTTAAAGACCGATTTAAAGATAGTGAGATAGTTAAAATTCCCGATGTCCATCAGGAGCTTTGCACCTCAAAAGTGCTTGTCATGGAATGGGTGGAGGGAAAAAGGCTTAATGATGCAGCAGCGGTTGAAATGCTTGAAATATCCCGTCAGGATCTGGCACGCCGTCTGATGAAGATCTTCCTGCCGCAATGGCTGGAACCTGGGATGTTTCATGCCGATCCCCATCCTGGAAATGTGCTGTTCACAAGGGAAGGGCGGATTATTCTTCTCGATTTCGGCATGGCTGGTGAAATTTCAAAAAAAGATGCAGTCTCTTTTCAGAATTTAATTGAATCCATTCTCGCTAAAAACTACAGTAAAACTGTTGACTGTCTGTCACAGTTAGGGTTTTTACTGCCTGAAACAGTTGCGGGATCAATGGAAAAGCTGCTCTCGGATTGGATGTCATTTGATTTTTCTCAATTAAAGGATATAGACTTAATTGCTCTTAAGCTTGAGCTGAATGATCTGATTACTGCTCTTCCCATACAGGTGCCAACCCGCTTTGTTTTTCTGGGCAGGTCATTTATGACAATAGAAGGGGTTGTTCGCCATCTGGTACCGGAAGATGATCTTCTTGACCTTGGCAAACCTGTTTTTACAGAGTGGTTAAGCTCCCAGGGGAATAAATGGTCATTTATTTGGAGTATTATTCAATCCCAGCCGCTCTTTAAAATATTTCATTCAGCAGCGGAATTCCTGGAAACACCGCGTAAATTGGAAACAATGAAAGTGGCCGGGCAAAGAAGGGAGTTTCAGTTTACCATCTATGAAAATCGGAAAAAGCAGCTCTTTCAGCTGTTCTTGCTAGGTTTAACTGGGTCAGGCTTTGGCATTTATTTAGAAGAAATACAGATCATGCAGTTATCCGCAGGCATAGCAGCCATTGGGCTTGCAGGGTATGGAGTGAATAGCTGGAGATTGCGAAAATGGCTGAAATATATGCCGGAAAGACGCAGATAATCAAAAGAGCCTATTTTTGGCTCTTTTTCACTATTTTGATATATAACCAGCTAGTTTATGATAAAATAATTAGTTAGGTAAACAATTATTCGGAAAAGGAGAGTACTCAGTGTGCTACTTCAAATAAATAAACAGCTGGAGAAAATGATGCCATTGATTACTCCAATAAGCGTTGTGCTAGGTGTTATGCTCGCTGGTTATATCAAGGATTTAGCCTTTATCATTCCTTGGGTTTTTGCGTTTATGACGTTTTCTGGCAGTCTGAACTCCAGTTTTAGCAGTTTAAAAGAAATCATTCATCATCCTAAGCCGCTTTTTCTTATTTTGTTTTTGCTTCATATCTTGATGCCTCTTTTTGCATGGAGCACCGGTAAACTTGCGTTCGGTGATGATTCCTTAACTATTACAGGTCTGGTACTGGCTATGGCTATTCCGACCGGCATATCGAGCTTCATCTGGGTTTCCATTTATCGCGGCAATATTCCGCTGACATTGTCCATCATTCTGGTTGATACCTTTCTGTCACCCTTTATTGTTCCGTTGACATTGTCTGTGTT
Organism: Bacillus sp. NTK034; assembly: GCF_017303275.1. GTDB lineage: Bacteria > Bacillota > Bacilli > Bacillales > Cytobacillaceae > Cytobacillus. The sequence continues at coordinate 75,565 of NZ_JAFKOJ010000003.1, forward strand.
TTTTCAGAAATCTGTACAGATCGATGCCGTGCCGATGATGGCTGGATTATTCGGAATGGTTGTTCTGCCATCGTTCCTTGGCATGCTCTTCAATCAGTTTGCAGGAAAAAGCGCCGCAGCCTTAAGCAGCCGCCTCTCTCCTTTTTCAAAGCTTGGAATGGCCATTGTGGTTATGCTTAATGGAGCTGTTGTTGCCCCGTATTTGAAGGAGGTCAATCTTAAATTGGTCCTCATTGGGATCACTGTATTTTGTGTAGCGTTTATGGGCTATCTTATATCCTTCATCATAGCAAATTTACTGAAATACGATCAGGGCACGACTGTGGCTGTTACGTTTAATGGCGGAATGAGGAATATCAGTGTTGGCTCTGTACTGGCAGTCACGTATTTTCCCGCTCCTGTTGCCGTTCCTGTGGTTATCGGCATGCTCTTTCAGCAGGTTTTAGCTTCCCTGTATGGGATTATCATGAAGCGCCATTTCAGCAGGAAGGTTCTGCAGGAAGGTCATTCAGTGTAGGGTTTAAGCTCCTGTTTCAGGAGCTTTTTTGTTTGCCATTATGTCATGGGATCAATGATTCAAGCTGCAATTTAAATATTTGGCTAAATTAACCTTCCGCACACAAAATCCAGCTGTCCGCACATAAAAAAGCGTTATGCGCACATAAAAATTTTTATCCGCACATAAAAAAGAGGTATCCGCACATAAAAAATTTTTTCAATCTAAAAGAGTGCCATCTGCATACAAAATTAGTTAGTTTCATGGCTTAACATGAAATAAAATACATAAATTTTAATAAAATTTAACAAAAAATATGATTTATCCCTTATTTTAACGGGTAGAATATCGGTGGAATATCGCGGGCGTTGAAATTATCTTAAAAAAAAGTTATAATAAGACGTTGTTAACACTACCGAGGGGGAAGTTTTTTTGTCAATCGAAATTGGAAGTAAGGTACAAGGAAAAGTAACAGGTATTACAAATTTCGGAGCATTTGTCGAACTGCCAGGCGGCACGACAGGTCTTGTTCACATTAGTGAGGTAGCGGACAGCTATGTTAAAGATGTGAACGAGCATTTAAAAGTTGGCGATGAGGTAACTGTTAAAGTGCTTAGCGAGAAGGAAGGCAAAATTGCCCTTTCCATCAAAAAAGCAGTGGACAGACCGGAAGGCCAATCTTCTTATTCTCAGCGCCCGCCGCGCCAGGGAAGAGATGATCGCCGCGGCGGTTCCAGAGATTTCCGTTCTAAAGGAAACTTTAAGCCGAAGGAAAGCTTTGAAGACAAAATGGCAAAATTCTTAAAATCGAGTGAAGAAAATATTTCGTCATTAAAGCGCAATACTGAAGGTAAGCGGGGCGGCCGAGGCGGACGCCGCGGATAAGCAGCCCTTTAGATAATGGGAAACTCCAATCTGGAGGGAAGTTTCCTGACTGATTGGAGTTATCCTGTGATAAAGGCAAGCCGTTTACGGCTTGCCTCTTTTCGTTTAAATTTCAATTATGATTGGCAGGATCATTGGTTTGCGCTTTGTTTTTTCAAATAAATACTGCCCCAGTGATTTCTTAATGCCCTGCTTAATGACATTCCACTGGCTTTTATCCTGTTCTGGAAGATCATTGACGGTTTTCTCCGCAATCCGATTTATTTCTCTCAGCAGATCTTCGGATTCGCGTGCGTAGACAAAACCTCGTGATATCGTATCAGGCCTCGATATCATTTTGCGCTCACTCTTGCTCATGGTCAGCACAATCACAATCATGCCATCCTCGGACAGCTGCTTTCTGTCGCGGAGCACGATGCTGCCAATATCACCAACACCCACACCATCTACATAAGTATCTCCGGCAGGTACCCGCCTTGTCTGGCGTGCTTCTCCGTTCTCAATATCAACGACATCCCCATTTTTAATGATAAAAGTATGCCCGTCTTCAACTCCGATGGATTCAGCAAGCAATTTATGATGGTGAAGCATTCTGTATTCACCGTGAATCGGAATAAAGTATTTCGGCTTCATCAATGTGAGCATAAGCTTTAAATCTTCCTGATAGCCGTGGCCGGACACATGCATCCCTGTTGAACTGCCTGAACCGTATATCACGCGGGCTCCCAGCTTAAAAAGATTATCAATGATTTTAGAGACATCGCGTTCGTTGCCCGGGATTGGGGAAGCTGCTAAAATCACGGTATCCTCTGGATGAATCTCAGCATCACGGTAATTTCCTGTAGAGAGGCGCGAGAGGGCAGCCATCGGCTCTCCCTGGCTGCCGGTACATAGTATGCACACCTTTTCAGGGGCCAGATTCATCGCTTCTCTTGGATTGGCAATCATCCCCTCGGGAACAGTCAGGTATTCTCGTTCAATAGCTACATCCACAACATTTACCATACTTCGGCCAAGCAGCACCAGCTTTCGGTTTGTTTTAATCGCAGCGGCCACAACCTGCTGAACACGGCTCACATTGGAAGCGAAAGTTGAGATGATAATCTTGCGCGGAGCCTTCATAAATGCTTCCTCAATATTTTCCCCGACAATATGCTCAGTTGGCGAAAAGCCAGTCCGCTCAGCGTTTGTGCTTTCTGAAAGAAGGGCAAGCACTCCACTGCGGCCGATTTCAGCCATCCTGTGGATATCAGCATGCTCCTGATTTACAGGAGTTAAGTCAAATTTAAAATCGCCCGTATGGACCACATTGCCCTCTGGCGTATTGAAAACAATGCCCAGACAGTCGGGTATGCTGTGATTCACCTTGAAAAAGCTAACGCCAACTTCCCCGAAATCAAGGCGAGAGTCAGAATCAATGCTTATAAGCTCAGAATCACCAAGCAGGCGATGCTCCGTTAATTTTAATTCAATCAGCCCCAGCGTAAATCTCGTGGCATATACCGGCATATTGATTTTTTTGAGAAGATAGGCAACCCCGCCAATATGATCCTCATGTCCATGAGTGACAATCAACCCGCGGATTTTCTCCCGGTTTTCCTCAAGGTATGTGATGTCCGGAATGATCAAATCGATCCCCAACAATGTCTCGTCGGGGAATTTCCCTCCAGCATCAATCACGACAATATCATTATGATATTGGATGACATACATGTTTTTCCCAATTTCATTGATGCCGCCCAGAGAAAATATGGATAACTGCTTACCGTTTGACTCCATATGTAAATCCTCCCACTTTAAGATTTTTCTTAGCATTCCCATTTGGATGTCTGAAATGTAGAACAGGGAGAAAAAAATAGTGCCGAATCGGTGACAAAAGACTTAATAAGCCTAGTGACAACCTTTACCGCTTCAAATGAGTTCCAATACTGAAATTGTTCTCGAATTTTACTGCATCACTATCCAACGGAAGACTTAAAAAAAAATAGAAATAATTCAAACAAGAAAGTAAATTAGGGAAGAACTCCTATTGACGATGATAATCATTATCATTTAAAGTGTTCATGTAATCAGTAATGATAATCATTTTCAACAAGAATTAAGGAGGAAAAATAAATTTATGAGCATTTTGCAAATAGAGAAAACCAATGAATTTTATTTAAAACAGCAGGAAAGGCGCGAATCGAACGCACGAAGCTATCCACGGCGGATTCCGATTGCGATTGAGGAAGCCGAAGGTGTTTATGTGAAGGATGTAGACGGAAAAAGGTATATCGACTGCCTTGCAGGTGCCGGAACCCTGGCCCTTGGCCATAATCACCCGGTCGTTACGGAGGCTATCGAGAAGGTCCTTCATGATAAGCGGCCCTTACATACACTGGATTTAACAACACCTGTAAAAGAAGAATTTGTAAGTGAAGTGTTTAAAAGCCTGCCACAAGAACTTGCCGAAGTGGCGAAGATTCAATTCTGCGGCCCAACCGGAGGAGATGCGATCGAAGCAGCTATCAAACTCGTTAAAACGGCAACAGGCCGAAGGAGCATCCTGTCTTTCCAGGGAGGATATCACGGGGCTACACATGGAACGATGGCGCTGTCGGGAAATCTTTCACCAAAGGAAAAAGTCCAGGGATTGATGCCTGATGTCCACTTTATGCCATATCCATATGAGTACCGCTGTCCTTTCGGGGTTGGCGGGGAAGAGACACATAAAATCAGCAGCCGCTATATTGAAAACCTTCTCGATGATCCCGAAAGCGGTATACTGCCGCCTGCTGCCATCATTCTGGAAGTGGTTCAGGGCGAAGGAGGTTCAATCCCGGCACCGGTCGAGTGGCTAAAGGAAATTCGCCGAATTACAAAAGAAAGGGATATCCCGCTCATAATCGATGAAGTACAGACAGGCATTGGAAGAACCGGTAAGCTTTTCGCTTTTGAACATGCAGGCATTATCCCTGATGTTGTTGTTCTTTCAAAGGCAATTGGCGGAAGCCTGCCATTATCCGTCGTCATTTATAACCAGATGCTTGATCAGTGGTCTCCGGGTGCACACATTGGAACATTTAGAGGAAACCAGATGGCGATGGCCGCTGGAACAGCCACTCTTCGCTATATAAAAGACAATAAATTGGCTGAAAAAGCTGGCGTTTTAGGTGAAAAGCTTATGGTGGCGCTAAAGGTTCTGCAGGAGGAATATCCTGAAATTGGCGATGTTCGCGGCAGGGGGCTAATGGTTGGAGCAGAAATTGTTGATCCATCTGCACCATCCGGCCGAAAAGGGGAATGCAAAGCAGATCAGGCCCTTGCAAGCCGTATCCAGAGAGAATGCTTTGATCGAGGCTTAATCCTTGAAGTCGGCGGCAGACATGGCAGCGTCGTCCGTTTCCTTCCTCCGCTTACCATTACAGATGCACAGCTGGATGAGGTCATAAGCATCTTTACAGATGCTGTAAAGGCAGCAGTCAAATGAATCATTTTAAGCAGTATTTCTTATCTCACCACGCTGAAAGCCAGAATAGCTTTCAGCGGACCCTTTCTGAGGTCCAGAATTTACTGGGTGAATTTTACCGGCTGCAGCCGAACGTGTTCAACGGCAAAAAGGCAGAGGAAATTGAAAAGGAAATTGTCCTATTAGCAAACAGTTCACAAAATGGCGAGTCTCCGTCTAAGGTAATTGAGGAGATAATGGACAAAGTCGTAAGCAACAGTATCCATGTAACTCACCCTGGCAGCATGGCGCATCTGCATTGTCCCCCGCTGATCCCAGCCATCGCCGCTGAATTGATTATCGCTGTTCTCAATCAGTCTATGGACTCGTGGGATCAGAGCACAGCCGCTACTTATCTGGAAGAAAAAATGATGAAATGGATGTCAGAAAAGCTTTCGTTAGCCGATAGTGCAGACGGCACCTTCACAAGCGGAGGTACACAATCAAATTACATGGGATTGCTGCTGGCACGGGATCATTATTGCCAGACACAGTGGAATTGGGATGTAAAAAAACTGGGGTTGCCTGCTGAAGCTCATAAGCTGCGGATTCTTTGTTCAGAAAAAGCCCATTTTACTGTAAGTAAATCAGCTTCCCAGCTCGGGCTCGGTGAACAGGCTGTGGTGAAGATCAAAACCGATGCAGGAATGAGAATGTGCATTTCTTCTTTAGAAGAAGAAATCAAGCGCCTGAAATCTGACGGTTATCACCCTATGTGCATCGCTGCCACGTGTGGAACGACTGATTTTGGAAGCATTGACCCTCTCGAGGAATTGGGGGATATCGCAAGTCGAAATGGAATGTGGCTGCATGCAGATGCTGCATACGGCGGAGCTCTGGTTATGAGTGAAAAACATCACGGCAAATTGGCTGGAATCAATCTGGCAGACTCGGTGGCCATCGACTTTCACAAAATGTTTTATCAGCCTATCAGCTGCGGAGCCTTCTTTGTTAAAAATAAATCTATCTTCAGGTATTTGTCCTGCCACGCAGATTATTTAAATCCAGAAGAAGATGAACTAGTTCATCTGGTGAATAAATCGGTCCAGACTACACGGCGGTTTGATGCTCTAAAGCTCTATATGTCACTAAGGATGGTTGGAGAAAGAAACTTTTCCAGGATGATTGACCATACGATTGAGCTGGCAAAACAAACCGCCCTATGGCTGAGGGAAACACCAGGGATTGACGTGGTAAATCCTGAACCTGAATTAAATGCTATTGTCTTCCGGTTATCCGATGAAAAGGATGCTGATGGACTTAACATGTACATTTATAAAAAACTTCTGCATAGCGGAGAGGGACTGATCGCTAAAACAAGAGTAGATGGCTTGCAGTTTCTGAAATTCACACTATTAAATCCGCAGACAACTATGGCTGAAGTAAAATTAGCTTTTGAATCTCTCATTCAATTTGCAAAAGAGTTCAAACAGAAGGAGGAAGCCCTTTGACAGATCATACTGTAATAGCACAGCAGGCAAGCATGCAGAGTTTCTTAAACTGCTATTTAAGAGAAACACAGCAGTTTCGGGTGTCTGAAAATTGGAAGCCTGAATGGGAAGGAGAAACACCTTCTATTTGGCTGGAAATCAAACTGGCCCAATTGGATATTGTTATTTATGCTGCGGTCAGGCACTGGTCTCTGACTGGAAGCCATACCTTTCAATTTCCGCTCTTTATGGAAGTCAATGGGAAGAGTGTTCCTCTTGATTATGTCACACTGGTCTCCCTGATCAGCAAGGAATTACTGGCATCTGCAGAAAGAGAAGGAGCGGAAGATGAGCTGATGCTGCGGGCGATTCTCAGCTGCCGCAATATTCAGCGCTATTTGCAGGAGCGTGAAGGGGATTCAGAAAGTCTTCAGAAAACTGACTTTACCTTTATTGAAGCAGAGCAGTCGCTGTTATTTGGCCACCTGCTCCATCCTACGCCAAAAAGCAAACAGGGAATGTCCTTTGAAGCGGAGTCTTCCTATTCTCCGGAACTAAAGGGCAGCTTCCAGCTTCACTTTTTTAAGGCGGACCGGGCGATTGTCTCTCAGGACTCAGCTGATCTGGCCAGTGCCGCAGAGATTATAATGGAGCTGCTGCAGAGTGATGAAGGATTTAAAGAAAAGTTTGGCCTGGACCCTAAATCTGTCTTCATCCCTGTTCATCCGCTCCAGGTGCCTGTTCTGCTAAAAGACAGGCAAGTGCAGGATTTGATTCATTCAGGTCAACTGGTCTATATCGGCCCTTACGGAATGCCATTCGAGGCGACGTCTTCCATGAGGACCGTTTATAATCCGGATTTTCACTATATGTTTAAGTTTTCAGTTCCAGTGAAAATTACAAATTCACTGCGGGTGAATCTCGAAAAGGAACTTTACAGGGGAGTAGAAGTGACGAGGCTGATGCAATCCCAGTTGGGCAATAAGCTCCAGGAACTGTATCCAGCTTTCCATATCATTCAGGATCCTGCTTTCCTGAATATTCCGTTGGATAGAGAAATCTCCGGATTTGAAGTGGTCATCCGTGAAAATCCCTTTTATGAGAATGACAGCAATATAAGTTTAATAGCAGGCCTTGTTCAGAATCATGGTTATGGCGGGCGCACCCGCCTGGAATCGATTATCCATGAAATAGCAGAAAAAGAAAATCGGATGACGAAGGAAGTCAGCCGGGATTGGTTTGAAAAATACCTATCCATTACACTCGATCCTTTGATTTGGCTGTATGAAACTTATGGGGTAGCGCTGGAAGCTCATCAGCAAAATTCAATTGTCCAGCTGGACAACGGCTACCCGTCCACATTTTATTACCGGGATAATCAGGGATATTATTTTAGTGAATCAAAAGCTGAGCTGCTTGCCGAAATCATTCCGGATGTGAGCCGGAAAAGTTCTACACTCTGCAGTGATGATGTCGCAATCGAGCGCTTCCGCTATTACTTTTTTATGAACCATCTGTTTGGGCTCATAAATGGTTTTGGGACAGCGGGACTCGCTGATGAGGAAGCTCTCCTGGCCATTTTGAAGAAAAAACTCTTAAACCATGATCAAAAGACCGGGGGGAGATCCGCCTTGCTTAGAAGCTTGCTCCATTTGAAGGAGCTTCCTTGCAAAGCCAACCTGCTCACACGTTTTTATGATATGGATGAACTGGTCGGTTCACTGGAAACCCAATCTGTTTATACGAAAATCCCAAATCCGCTGCAAAAGGTGCTGATTGCTGATGAAGCCGGAGTTTAGTTTTTATGATCGGGAAGTGAATCAGGCCATATCCTTTGTAAAAGTCGAGCTGGAAAGGGATGCGGGGACCCTTCATAAATGGCACCAGGAGCGTCATGTCAGTCCATTCTGGAATCTGAACATCCCTTATGAAAAATATTGGACTCATTTGGAAGGCTTTTTGGCTGATACACACCAGACACTTTTTTTAGGCCTGATGGATGGAGTTCCAATGAGCTATTGGGAAGCGTATTGGGTTAATGGGGATGTGGTTGAAAGCTGCTATGATCCTCATCCTGAAGACCGGGGAATCCATCTGCTGATTGGTGAATCAGACTATTTGGGAAAAGGGTATGCTCTTCCGCTCCTGCGTTCAATGGTCCATTTTCAATTTTTACATCAGGGGACAGAAAAAGTAATCGCAGAGCCGGACATCCGCAATAAGAAAATGATTCATATTTTTGAGAGATGCGGATTTGAAAAAATAAAGCCCATTGAGCTGCCGGATAAGACGGGCATGCTGATGTTCTGTGAAAGAGAACAGTTTGAAAGGAGATGGAAGGATGTCTTTACAGCAGCAGAAAGTGTATGACCTTATAGGTGTCGGCATCGGCCCATTCAATCTCGGCCTTGCCGCCATGATGGAAGAAACAGGAGGAAAGGATGTCCAGTTTTTTGAACAAAGGTCGGAATTCAATTGGCATAAAGGGATGCTGATCGAGGGAACAACCCTTCAAGTGCCATTTTTCGCTGACTTAATCAGTATGGCCGATGTGCAAAGCAGATTTACATATTTAAATTATCTTCAAACCCATAACAGGCTTTACCATTTTTATTTTCTGGAGAAATTTCACATTCCGCGAAAAGAATACAATGACTATTGCCGCTGGGTAGCCGGCCAGCTGCCATCCTGCAGATTTGGCTTCCGGGTGGAAAAAATCAGCCCAATAAATGAACTATATGAAATTGTTGTCAGAAATGTGCAAACAGGTGAAGCTGAATTTTACCTGACAAAACATGTCGCCGTCGGAATTGGAACTAGCCCCTCAGTTCCTTCACATCTGGAAGAGCATCTGGGTCCAAACGTCATGCATTCTTCTCAGTATATGGAGCGTAAAAGTGAGCTTGAGCAGGCAGGTTCGATCACTGTGATCGGCTCAGGCCAGAGCGCAGCCGAGATTTTCTATGATTTGCTGCAGGAGCAGGATGAAGGTGCCTATGAATTAAATTGGTTCACAAGGTCAAAAGGTTTCTTTCCGATGGAATACAGTAAATTGGGCCTGGAGTATTTTTCGCCGGATTATATCGATTTCTTTTTCCAGCTTCCTGAGGAAAAGAAGGAGGCTCTGCTTTCTAAGCAGGATCTTCTTTACAAGGGAATCAGCATGAATACGATCGCTGATATTTATGACCTTTTGTATGATAAAACAGCTTGCGGGGATAAGCCGCCGATTCATTTGCTCGCCATGACAGAACTTGAAGGAATCGAACTAAGGAATGCCACTCATTTGCTGACATTAAAACATTGTGTTTCTGAAGAATTATTTCAGCTGGAGTCAGATTTCGTCATTTTAGGGACTGGTTATGCACCGTCCATGCCGCATTTTCTTCTCCAGATGCAGGACGAAATCGTTTGGGATGATCATAATCGCTTCAAGGTGATGCGCGATTATACTTTGGAGACTAGAACCAAGAAAGAAAATAAGATTTTCATCCAAAATGGGGAACTTCATACACATGGCATCGGTGCACCTGACCTTGGGCTAGGGGCATACCGGAACGCTGTCATCATCAACCAGGTCTACGGCAGGGAAATCTATCAGGTGAACAAAAAGAATGTATTTCAATCATTTGAAGCGGATGAATCCTGGAAGACAGCCGCAGTCAGATAAAGGAGGAACAGTATGTTATATATCAATGAAACTGAAGAAATACTGCAGAAGGAAGTCTGGGAAAAGGTAAATCAAAATCTGCTGGCCAAAATGCTTTCAGAATTTATGTATGAAGATATGATTCAGCCAGAATTAGAAGACAATGTTTACTATTTACAGACAGCCACAGGCCGCAGGTACCGCTTTAAGGCAGAAAAACGGTTATTTGACAGTTTTGATGTAAAAGCGGATTCCGTTGAAGCCTTTAAAAAGGACGCATGGCAGCCGGCTGTCAATGCGATTCAATTACTCACTGATATCAAGGAGAGTATTGGCATGTCATCCGAAACAGCGGGGCACTTGATCAGGGAATTGAATCATACCCTGATTGCCGATGCAAATTTAATGGTACATCACAGAAAAGAAGCTGATGAATTAACGGAACTTGATTATGCGGAATTGGAAGGCGAAATGACCGGCCACCCTTGGATTACCTATAACAAAGGACGCATCGGTTTTGGCATGGATGATTACTTAAACTTCGCTCCGGAAAATCACAATGAAACGAAGCTGTTCTGGTTAGCCATCCACCGGGAGCGTGCCCAATTCCAGTCTGTCACTGGGCTAAACTATGAGAAACTGATTCAGAATGAACTTGGTGATGAAATGACCAGAAATTTTTCAGACATCGTCAGAAAATATGGATTGGATCCCTCAGAATACTTTTTTATGCCGGTGCATGAATGGCAATGGAAAAACATTCTGATCCAAAACTTCCCGGAAGATTTGGCAAATAAAAAAATGATCCCTCTTGAAGAAGGGACAGACCATTACCTGCCCCAGCAGTCCATACGGACATTTGTGAATATGAGTGATAAGAGGAAACACCATGTGAAGCTTCCAATGAACATTTTAAATACACTGGTCTACCGCGGGCTTCCTTCCGAACGGACGGTAATTGCCCCGCAGGTTACAGCCTTTATTAAAGGAATTTTTGAGAATGACAGCTTCTTAAAGGAAGAGTGTGAGGTTGTGCTGCCGGGGGAAATCGCAAGCATCAATGTCGATCACCCTTATTACAATTCTTTAAATGGAGCACCTTATCAGTACAATGAAATGCTCGGCGCCATTTGGCGGGAAAGCATCTATGGGTATTTGAAGGTAGGGGAAAAACCGATTACCCTTGCAGCTCTTCATCATGAAGATGCCTATGGAAAACCGTTTGTTCAAAGTCTGATAGAGAAGTCAGGATTAAGCGCGAATGAGTGGATGAAGCAGTTTTTCAATGTCATCATGCCGCCCCTGCTGCATTTCCTTTATCAGTATGGAACCGTCTTCTCCCCACATGGGCAAAATACCATTCTTATTTTAAAAGATTCACAGCCCGTGAGATTGGCAGTTAAAGATTATGTAGATGACGTTAATATATCAGACCAGCCATTTCAGGAGCTTTCCGGGCTGGATGAGAACCTGAAAGCTGTGCTGCGCAGTGAACCGCCTGAGGGTCTTACACAATTTATTTTTACTGGCCTGTTTATCTGCCACCTCCGCTATTTATCAAACGTGCTGATCAATCATAACTTGATGGAGGAAAAAACATTCTGGTCCTATCTGGCAGAAGCTATTCAGGATTATCAGGCAAAGTTCCCGCAGCTTGAAGAACGGTTCAAGTTGTTTGATTTCTTCAAGCCGGAGCTGACCAAACTCTGCCTGAACCGGAACCGCATGGTTGACTATGGCTACGGTGATGGGGAAGACCGGCCGCATGCCTCTGAATTTGGAAAAGTGCGCAATGCTTTACATGATATTAAGGAAGAAAGGATTATGGCGTAAAAGAGTATAAACTTCTAAAGTTAGTAAACTATCCAGCTCCAGGCGCATTGCGCTTTCATTTAATCCTTTAAATCAGCGAATTAATTATTGACATAATATACCGTAGGATGCATAATAATTCTAATTATAAGAAGAATTCAACAGCCATGACAGGGAACCAGTAAGTAGAACTCAGGCTAGAAGAGAGCGGGATTCACCGGCTGAAAGATCCTGCAGCCTGCAAAGCTATTGAACCTAGCCCTTGAGCTGCCAGGCAAACCTGGCCGAATTTCCTGCGTTAAAGGATTTCCAAAGCGGGCACTTGCTGTGTGAAGTGCCAATGAAGGTGGTACCGCGAAAGACAAAGCTCTTCCGTCCTTTTTAAAGGGATGGGAGGGCTTTTTTTATTTATAAAGGTGGTGGTAAATGTGAAAAGGGAACGGATTGTCGTCAAAATCGGAAGCAGCTCGCTGACAAATATGAATGGCGGACTTTGTATTGAAAAGCTGGAGGAACACGCAGCTGCCCTTTCCCTGCTGAAAGAGAAGGGGCATGAAGTGATATTAATATCATCCGGGGCTGTCGCCGCAGGGTTTGCGGATCTTGGCTATCCTTCACGCCCGGTGACGATCGCCGGAAAACAGGCAGCCGCAGCTGTCGGTCAAGGGCTGTTAATGCAGGGATATACCGAAGAATTTAAAAAGCATGGCATCGTAGCGGCGCAATTGCTGCTGACAAGACAAAACTTCCTGCATAAGGAGCAATACCAAAATGCACATGCAACCTTGTCCGAATTATTGAAACGGAATGTCCTTCCAATCATTAATGAAAATGACTCAGTATCGATTGAAGAGCTGGCCTTTGGCGATAATGATATGCTGTCTGCACTTGTAAGCGGTCTGATTCAGGCACAGCGGCTGATTATACTGACGGATGTAAACGGGATCTATGATTCAAATCCCCGCACGAATCCTGATGCGAAAAAGTTCAATTATATACCAGAAATATCCGATGACCTGATGAATGCTGCTGCAGGATCAGGTTCAAAGGTGGGAACCGGCGGAATGGTGACGAAGCTCGCGGCTGCCAGAACAGCCTTGGCACTGGGTGTGCAAGTTTTTATAGGGGTTGGGAATGGTACGGAAAAGCTGATTGAAATCCTCGAAGGCAAGGGGGATGGGACTTATATTGGAACCAGCTCCCAGCCTAGTGTCAAAACCTCCAAGCAATGGCTTGCACTGCATTCTGTCCCAAATGGGAAAATCGAAGTGGATCACGGTGCTGCTCAAGCCATATTAACTCAGGGAAAAAGTCTTCTGCCTGCAGGAGTGACCACCATTACCGGCCATTTTCATGTTCATGATGTCGTGGAAGTGATTGGTCCCAAAGGAGATTTGATCGGCAAAGGGCAGGTTAATTTCTCTTCCGAAGAGCTGTTGGCTATTAAAGGGTTATCCAGTTCGGAAGCAATGCAGATTGCAGGAAGCGACCGCCGTGTAGTTATTCATCGGGATCATTGGGTAAGCCAAAAAAGAAAGGAGAAAAGCTCATGGAATTAATTTTAAAAGGGAAAAAAGCGAAAAAGGCAGCGGCAGAGCTGGCGAAAAAAACTACTAAGCAAAAGAATCATGCGCTTGAACTGATCTCAGGGCAGCTGATGCAGGAGAAGAATTTTATTTTAGCAGAAAATGGGAAAGACCTGGACGCAGGAAAGAAAAATGGAATGAGTGATGCTTTGTTAGACCGTCTGCGTTTAAATGAAGCCCGGATTCAGGATATGGCGGACGCACTACTCCAGCTTACTCATCTGGATGATCCGGTTGGGGAGGTTTTATCCTCATGGGAACGTCCGAACGGACTCGCCATTACACAAGTAAGGGTCCCGCTTGGAGTGGTCGGCATGATCTATGAAGCGCGTCCAAACGTCACGGTCGATGCATCCAGCTTATGTTTGAAGACGGGGAATGCTGTTATGCTGCGCGGAAGTTCCACTGCCATTCATTCCAATAAAGCAATTGTGAAAGTGATTCATCATGCCTTGGAAAAGAGCGACTTGCCGCCTGATGCTGTACAGCTTATTGAGGATACGAGCCGGGAAACCGCTTCGGGGATGTTTAAACTGAACGAATACCTGGATGTCCTGATTCCGCGGGGAGGGGCAAAGCTAATTAAGACAGTTGTTGAGAATTCCACAGTCCCGGTACTTGAGACAGGTGCAGGCAATTGTCATGTCTATATTGATGAAGATGCTGATAAGGAAATGGCGATCAACATTGCCATCAATGCGAAAACACAGCGTCCATCCGTTTGCAATGCATGTGAAACGATCATCGTGCACAGAGAGTGGGATGGCCTGAATGATCTTGTGCTTGCACTAAAGGAAAAAGGGGTTATTATTCACGGTGATGAAGGTGTGTGCGGGGAAAAGATCATCCCAGCCGTGGAAGAAGATTGGGCCACTGAATATTTAGGCTTGGAAGTCGCATTGAAAGTGGCGAAAAGCGTGGATGAGGCAATTATTCATATTAACCGCTACGGCACTAAACATTCTGAGGCAATTGTTTCTGCAAACCCTGATAATGTGGAAAAATTCCTGAGTGAAGTCGATGCAGCGGCAGTTTACCATAATGCCTCCACACGCTTCACGGATGGTTTCGAGTTTGGGTTCGGCGCAGAAATCGGGATCAGCACCCAAAAGCTCCATGCCCGCGGTCCGATGGGGCTGCCGGCTCTGACTTCGACGAAATATATTGTTAAAGGGAATGGGCAGATAAAGAAATAAGCTTTTAAAAGAACCAATGACCTGTTTTCCTATTTATTGGTGCCGCTTAGAAATGAATGGTAAGATACATTTAGGTGAATGCGATGAAAATAAAGACATTATTTATTGCCCCTTATCCTGCTATGCTTCCATTAATTGAGGAATGCAGGAAAGAGGAAAAAGAACTGGACATTAAAATAGCAACCGGAAATCTGGGGCAGGCACTCCCGTATGTGAATAATGCCGAATCTGAAGGTATTGATATGATCATCAGCAGAGGTGGAACCGCAAAGCTGATCCAGCAGGAAACAAATATCCCTGTTATTGATATTCAGGTATCCGGGTACGATATGCTTCGGGTGTTAACCCTTGCCAATGATTTTCCAGGTAAGAAAGCAATTGTTGGCTTTTCCAACATAACGCTTGGCGCCAAAACGATTACTGACATATTGGATATTGGTATAGAGGTTTTTACGATTCAAAAGGAAGAGGAAGTAGAAGCCCTTGTTCTGGAACTAAAATCCAAGGGCTTTGAATTGATCATGGGTGATGTTGTAACTATGGAAGCTGCCGCTAAAGCAGGGCTCGAGGGAATCCTGATACAATCCGGCCGTGAAGCCATCTTTGATTCGTTCCAAAAAGTGAAATCCGTGTATCATTCTTTTCGCAGAAAACAGCAGGAAAACGACCTGCTTCGGGCAATTATCAAGGAGAAAACTGACAATCTTATCATTTTTGACAGTAATGCTGAATGTGTATTTGAACAATGGAATACTTTTTCTTCTCCTCCCATACTCGTAAGTGATTTACAGAGTCTTGTACACCGGAAGGGAAATGCAGAGTCCGTTGAAATGATTGAAGGTATTAAGGGAGATATGCTTAAAGTTCAGGTTTCGAACCTTGAAATTGCGGATGAAACCTATACTCAATTCATTATTAAAGAGCTTAATCATATGAAGAGTTCTTCAGAAGATTTTAACGTGGAATCAGTGTCACAGCTGCCGATGATCATCAATGAGAGTGACGCAATGAAAGATTGTCTGGCTGCTATTTCTGCAGGAATAAACCGAAATTTATGGCTTTTAATTGGTGCTGCCGGCACTGGAAAAGGATTATTAGCACGCTATATCCATTACTTAAAGCACCAGGGGTCCGGTTTGCTGCTTTCTATACATGCAAAGGAAGCAAGAAGAGGTTTGGATCCCTTTGATGACGATATCCGATCCATATATGTTTACGGCGCTGAGGACATATCAGGAGAAGAGAAGCCCCATTTGTTAAAGCAATGTCAGAATTGGGCAGAATCAGGGAAAGAAGTAATTCTATCCCTGCCCAGTGAAATGCAGGAATTCTATGCCCTTCTTTATAACGAAGAAACCGTTCGGATCTATATCCCCTCTTTATTAGAACGCAAGGATGATATAAGAGCTTTAACAGCTTACTTTATTGCACATTTTCATCAGCAGTATGGAACCTCGGCTGTAAAAATCAGGGATGATGCGATGGAGCTGCTGGAGCAATATAAATGGCCAGGCAATACGGCTGAGCTGAAAGCATTCCTTTTTGATGTCTTAGCAGCTGAGAAAGGCTATACCATCAGTAAAGAGACTGTTTCAAGACAGCTGAATCGGAAGCACCGGCCAGTTCAAATTGAAGACAGTCTGTTAAATGGAACGTTGGATCAGATTGAAAAACGAATTATCGAAGCAGTTATGGAAGAAGAAAACCAAAATCAAACAAAGGTGTCAAAACGGTTAGGCATTAATCGGTCGACATTGTGGAGGAAGCTGAAGCAGTAGTATTCAGCTTCTTTTTTTGTTTTTTTAAGTGTTTAAAATTGCAACAAAAAATATAAAACTAGAAAATACCAAACTATTTTTCTGTGAAAAGTGTTGAATTTTGCATTGAAAGCGTTTGATATAAAACTGTAATCGTTTTCAGTGATGTTTAAAATTGAAACATATATAAAGGGGATGTTAAAATTATGAAGATCAAAGCAACTCTTGAACGAATTCCAGGCGGGATGATGGTAGTTCCGTTGCTAATTGCAGCAATACTTAATACTTTTGCACCTGACTTGCTCCGTATCGGAAATTTTACTCAAGCATTGTTTGTTGACGGTGCATCAGCTTTAATCGCTTTATTCCTGCTATGTACAGGTGCTCAAATTAACGTAAAATCATTTGGTGTTTCAATAGGAAAAGGGGCAACCCTTTTAGCTACGAAGTGGGTAGTCGGTGCGGCATTCGGGTTAATCGCTTACATGTTTGCAGGTGAAAATGGCCTTTGGCTGGGTTTGGCACCAATTGCAATTATTGCAGCTATGACGAACAGTAATGGCGGCCTATTCGTCGCACTTGTCGGCCAGTACGGAAGCAAGGAAGACCGTGCAGCTTATTCATTGCTGGCTCTAAATGACGGTCCGTTTTTAACAATGGTGGCCCTATCCATATTTGGTGCTATGGGCTTTGTAGATGGCATGTTCTCATTACAATCCTTCATTGCCGTGCTGCTTCCAATCCTGGTAGGTATGGTATTGGGTAACCTGGATGAAGAAATGCGTGTATTCCTTGATAATGGAAGCTCCATGCTCATTCCATTTTTCGCTTTCGCCCTTGGAATGGGAATTGACTTCGGTGCCATTGTAGAAGGCGGTCTATCAGGTATTATACTTGGCCTGTTAACAGTATTCGTAACGGGTACAGCAGGATATCTAGTGTTTAAAGCGTTTAAGTGGAATCCAATTGTAGGTGCTGCTGAAGGCTCCACTGCAGGAAATGCTGTAGCAACACCAGCTGCCATTGCAGCGGCAAGTGCAGGGTTTGCGCAGTATGCTGAGTTGGCGACAGTTCAGGTTGCGGCATCTACTGTGACAACCGCAATCCTGCTTCCGCTCTATATAGCGTTTTTGGTGAAGCGTCTAGAGAGAAAAGGTTATGAGTTTAATGAAGGAAACCTGAAGAAAGTTAATGGCTAAGGAAGTGGTTCTTGTGTTTGAAAAATTTGGCATTATCGCGGATGATTTGACTGGTGCTAATGATTCAGGAGTGCAGCTGGCGAAAAAAGGGCTGACTGCCACTGTTATGATGGATCTTACCGGGAAAAGCATTCAATCTGACCCTGATGTCTTAATTGTTGATACTGACAGCCGTGCAAAAACACAAGAGGAAGCATATGAAGCAGTCGAAAAAGCTGCTTCTCTTCTTTTTGATAAAGGCTATGCTCATGTCTATAAAAAAGTGGATTCAACTTTAAGAGGAAATATATCAGCTGAACTGGCAGCGCTTGAAAAGGTATATCAGCCGGAAATCGTTGTTATTGCCCCGGCATTTCCGAAAATGAATCGTACAACGGTATCTGGACATCATTATGTAAATGGTGAACTGATTACAGAAACAGAGTTTGGAAGGGATCCAAAGACCCCTGTAACGGAAAGCTTTCTGCCTCACTTGTTAAATAAGGATGCGGGAAAGGATATTGCACTGCTTGATCTGAAATTGATCCGAGGAGATAAAGCAGATATTCTACAATTCATTGAAGGTGCTGTTGCGGCGGGGAAAACCTGGATTATTTGCGACAGTGAAAGGGAAGAGGATCTGCAGGTAATTGCCGAGATTTTCACTAGCCTTCAGAAAAAAATTATTTGGACCGGCTCTGGTGCCCTGGTTGAATATTTACCCGATGCACTAAAGCTTATATCTCATCGAGAAAAAGGTCATGAGGAGAATAACATCAGGAAAACTCTCACCGTTTCAGGGAGTCTGTCACAGGTTACAAAAAATCAGCTTTCCCGGATTAGAGAACTTGATCAATCTTATTTTGCTGAAATCAATCCAATCCAATTGGTTAATCATTCAATAGATTTTGAAGAAGTCATTAAAGAAATTGAACAAAATCAGGATAAAAACCA
Organism: Bacillus sp. NTK034; assembly: GCF_017303275.1. Taxonomy (GTDB): domain Bacteria; phylum Bacillota; class Bacilli; order Bacillales; family Cytobacillaceae; genus Cytobacillus. The sequence goes on from NZ_JAFKOJ010000003.1 coordinate 93,995, forward strand.
TTTTGTTGTCTATGTGGATTCTTGCAATCAGAACCGGGATGCAGCCCGTTTAGCGGGAGAAGCAATAGGATTATCAGGAAAGCAGGTTGGGGAAAGGATTGCCATGGGACTGGGGCAAATTGCAAACAGACTTGTAAATAAGTTCCCGGAACTCGACGGCTTGATTTTAACAGGCGGGGACATAGCAAAAGCTGCTTGTTCAGAATTGGGAATCCAGGAAATGGAGCTCCATACAGAAATAGAACCAGGTCTCCCTTTTGGCCGGCTTCGCAGCAGGGAAAAAAGCTATTGGGCTGTAACAAAAGCAGGGGGATTCGGCAATGAGCAATCCCTGGTAAACGCAATACATTATATGACAGGAAAGGTTGAGTGCAATGAGTCAAACTAAACCGGTAGTTGGCATTACAATGGGGGATGCAGCGGGCGTAGGGCCGGAAATTATTTTAAAAAGCCTTGCAGAGGCTGAAATGTATGAAATAAGCAACCCGCTTGTCATTGGTGATAGAAAAATTTTAGAGCGGGCTAAACCTTTTGTTAACAGCGGGCTTGTTATTGAAGCGGTAAGCGCAGAGCAATTACACGAGATCCCATTTAAGCATGGGGTAGTACATTGCCTTGATTTGGACCTTTTGCCGGAAGACCTTCCGATTGGACAGGTATCTCCGGAGGCTGGAAACGCAGCATTTCAATATTTAGCCAAAGCGATCGAATTGGCAAAAGAAAATCGGATTGATGCGATTTGTACTGCACCTTTAAACAAGGAAGCATTACAAAAGGGCGGCCATATGTATCCAGGCCATACAGAGATTTTAGCGGATTTGACCAATACGAAAGATTATTCCATGATGTTATCCGCACCAAATTTAAGGGTTATCCATGTGACAACACATGTCGGGATTATTGATGCAGTTAAAATGATCAATCCAGAAAGAGTGTACCACGTGCTGAAGCTGGCTCATGACACATTGAAAAAAGCCGGCATTGAATCACCTAAAATAGCTGTTTGCGGAATCAATCCTCATGCAGGCGAAAATGGATTATTCGGGTATGGTGAAGAGGAAGAAAAAGTTGTTCCGGGAGTAGAGAAAGCACAGGCAGAGGGTATTGATGCTATAGGACCGCTGCCGGCTGACACATTATTTTTCAGAGCTGTGCGGGGCGACTTTGATATTGTAGTTGCTATGTACCATGATCAGGGGCATGGGCCTGTTAAGGTTTTGGGTCTGGATGCCGGGGTTAATATCACAGTCGGCCTTCCCATCATTCGTACAAGTGTTGATCACGGTACAGCCTTCGATATTGCCGGAAAAGGCATAGCTGACGAGAAAAGCTTAATGGAAGCCATGCGTCAGGCAGTAGAGCTTGCTCCTAAGAAGAAATAGGCTTATTTTAACCTGCTCGGGGATTATCAGCAGCCCCAGGCGGGTTTTTTTATGGAATTTAATAGATAATAGACTTGTTCACTTATTTAATTTTTTTTTGAAAATGTTATCGGTAACCTCACATTTGATGCTAAAATATAGAAAAAAACACAAAAAGAGGACTATATGAGTAAACGGACAGGTCAAATTTCACTTGTGCTTATTTCGGTTCTATTTACCTCTTATCAATCCATTTTCTCGCATGAAACGTTTTTTACTTTTGATTTTTTTCTATTTACATGTATTGCCTGGTTTGTTGGCTGGCAGTTTGACAAAAGCAGGTACTATGCAGAAAAAGCGCGGGCCAGCGAGAGGAGCTACAAATTGCTTCTGGAATCACTTCCGGTTTCCGTGCTCATACATAAGGATTTTGAAATTTTGTATGCAAACTCCTCTGCTGTCAGCGTATTGTCGGCATCAGATAAAGATGCATTAATTGGCAGGTCGCTTCTTGACTTTATCGAAATGGACTATAAGGGCCGATTGCAGGAGCGATATCAGTACATTAAGTCAGAGAAGCAGCTTTTAAACAATATAGAATATCAGGTAAAACGTTTGGATGGAGCCAGGAGGTATTTTGAAGTTTCATCACTATATGTTGAATATGAAGGAAAAGAGGCCATACTCTCTATCGGAACTGATATTTCCGATAAAAAAGAGGAACAGGAAAAGCTTCTGCAAAAATCGGAAAAGCTGGCACTTCTGGGCCAAATGGCAGCCGGAATCGCGCATGAAATCCGCAATCCTCTTACCTCGATCAAAGGGTTTGTTCAGCTCTTCAAGTCAAATAGCCAAAAAGACGAATACTTTGACATTGTACTATCGGAACTGGACCGCATAAATGGAATCGTCGGTGAATTTTTAGTGCTTGCAAAGCCGACTGCAGACATTTTCGAAAAGCAGGACCTTACTAAATTAATCAACGAAGTGATTCTTCTGAGCAGCACCCAATCCATTTTAAATAATGTGGAAATAACAGTAGAAAATAATCTTCACGACCCCATGATTCATTGTGAAAAGAACCAATTGAAACAAGTTTTCCTTAACATTATTAAGAATGCCATTGAAGCTATGCCAGGCGGAGGCCAGTTAACCATTAATGTCTTGAAAAAGACGGACAATACCATTTCCGTTCAATTTATCGATCAGGGTGTAGGCATATCAGAAGACCGCATTTCAAGTCTGGGTGAACCTTTCTATACGACAAAGGAAAAAGGAACCGGGCTGGGACTGATGATTTGCTATAAAATTATTGAAAACCATAATGGCCGCTTAATAGTCGAAAGTAAAGTTGGGGAAGGCACGAAGATTGAGATAGAACTCCCATATGAGGGGGATTCGATACAGGCAGAAGGTAATCAAAACCGGAACAGCGTTTTGATTTAAATAGTTGAGCGGGGGCTGACAGTGCATGGAAATGCGCTGTTTTTTTTATCCCCACCGAAAGGGTCACTTGCATAGGATGTTATAATTATAATAAATTCATTTTAATGGTGATTATAGTGTTTTATTTCATTTTGCTTGGCCTTCTGTTTATCGGGGCTGTTTTGGTTATCATTCGCAAAAAAGTTAATATCCATACGGCTGCAATGGCGGCTGTGATGGCGCTTGGCATTGTAACACAGGGAGTTTTGCTGAATTTCTTCGGTTTGTCCTTCTTTTTGGGGAGCGTCGGTAAGATTTTAAGTATAGCAGATTTAGCCTTATGGATGGCCATTTTGGTATCGATCGGAATGACCATTTATAGAGGAGAGTTTAAGAAGCTGCATTACACTAATCCCATTAACCGATTTGGCATTGGAACCTGGGTGGCAGGAACGTCGATTTGCGGAATCATGTTCTTCAAGCAATTTGGTGCAAGTGCAGAAGCCCAGGCGCTGGCCATTCTCAATGCGGGATTATGGATTATTTATATTGGGATTAGTTTAATAGGCTTCAAGGAGCTCAAGGATACATCCTTTGGACAGCAGGCACATGGAGTTTTGCTGCTGACGACGGTCAGCACACAATCTCTTGTGCTGCTATTCAATACTGTCTTCTCGGATGTACCTGGCGTTCTAAATGCCGCTCTTATTATTTCCGGTCTGCTTTTTTACTCCATCAGTGCGTGGTATATTCTTAAACGTTATGCCGTTAGCGGCTGGAACATTGCGAAGGATTGGAATAATACCAATTGCATTTTTCACGGTGCCCTGTCCATCAGCGGGCTCGCCATGTATAAATCCGGCGTTGTAGCCCATCAGGCGGCTGCCTGGTTTTGGCTTGCCGTTTTCCTGGTTTTCATTGTGGTGGAGACTATTGAAATAGTAAGGCTGGTATGGCGCATTCGAATATACGGCTTGAAGGAAGGCATCTTCACATACGATGTGACACAGTGGAGCCGAATTTTCACTTTTGCGATGTTCTTTACGTTTACCTTTTTCATAGAAAGCCCGGTGCAGGCAGTTATCTTAAATACTGGCATTTGGATCATTCTAATGTTATTGATTGTTGAATTATATTTAAGTGCTGATTCATTAAGAAGGAAACATGTCAAGGTTCCGCTGGCATTTGGAAAAGAAAGTTCGGGATAAGTGCAAAACGCACATAAATTTTTCTATCCGCAAGTAAAAATCGCTTATCCGCAAATAAATTTGGCTTTCCGCAAGTAATAATCGCTTATCCGCAAGTAAATTTGGAAATCATATATAAATTCAAGCTTTGCACAAATAAGTCTTGAATAAAACGCGCATAAGAGTGAGGCGATTTTGAGGAAAGCTTAAGAAAATAGCGGAATTTCACAAAAAAGAGCCAGTCACATGCAATTTTGCAATGTGGCTGGCTCTTTTTAGGCCTTTTGGACGGATTTTCAAATGGGCACTTATCCTGAGTATAGGACAAGTTTGGTTCCGGGAAGGCTGAAGATAAGGAGGCGATGTATAAATGGGTACCTTTGAAGTGTTGTCTTTGATGATCAGTTTCGGTATGTTTGTTATCGCCATGCTCCAGTTCACAAATAGAGACAGGGATTCATGAACACGCTCTCAAGCGTGTTTTTTTTCGTCTTTAGTTGGAAAGCTCCTCATATTCTTTCTTAATTTCTTCTGCGGTTTTATCTATTTCTTCTCCCCAATGGTCATTGACCTTGTTGAACACAATATTGCCTTTTGTATCCATTAAAGCGTAGCCTCTATAGGCTGCGTCACCATTTTTCATATCAGCCTTTTCAATGAGCTTCATTTCAGGATCTGACACAAATGGGAGGCTGTGCCCCATTTTTTCTTCAAGCGCATTATACAGCTCAAGCTGCTGCTCAGGCTGATCGTTGCTGACGATGTACATGTTGGCGTCCATGCCTTCTAATTTATCCATATTCTGATGCAACTCGACCAGTTGCTGCTGACAGAGTCCTCAGGTGTATGTCGTGATAAAGAAGAAAACACTTGGCTTGTCCTGCGGGAAGGTAACTTCATTGCTGGTTTGGTCCTTTAAGGTGATCGCTTCCTGTGCCTGATCTTTACCGCAGGCTGTCAGAACAAGAAGCAGGATTCCTAATAAAATCATGAATTTTTTCTTCATAAGATCTCCAATTCCTTGTAGTTGTTATCCTCTCATTATGGCTATATTTTTAGTTTTTCTCAATAAAAATGCTTAAGTGTGCGAACGAATGTAGTTTCTCCCAGTTATTCCTGAGGAAGCGCTCAATCATAAAACAAACACACCCCTATTTAAAAGAGTGTGCGTTTTATGGAATATTTATTACTTTTGAGGTAATAACCGGGGAAATTCTAAAGGATGAATTTGCTGCGCTGCACCCTATAAATGAGCTTATCGAGCTCCTCTGAGTACATGAGCGTTTCTGGGTGTGACAATCCCTTGCTTTTTCCAACAGAAATCATCTTTTTGCGCAGGACATCGATGTCATGATGAAGTTTTTTTATAGTAGTCGAAGTTGTGGTCATTGATTCGGCTCCTAATCAGGGGATGAAATACTATATTCTATTATCGACAAATTAAACTGCAAATAAACAGATTCGACAAAACTTATAAAAAGATTACAAGTTTCTACATTAAAGACTTTCTAGTGAATGAGGCCTATTTCGAAATGCTTGTATTAATATTCCTGTAAACTATTATTCTTCCAGACTTTACATAGACTTATAACAGGGTTAATATTTCGTCACTATTCTTAATGTGTAAACCATTATAGATAGGGGACGAAGACATTGAAAAAGAAAATGATTTCGGTAATTGGTGCGGCTGTCATTGGGCTGAATGTTTTTGGAGGAGGTGCAGCATTGGCAAAGGATATGCATAAGGACATTGTGAATGTATCGCATCGCGGTGCGTCAGCTTATGCACCTGAACATACATTCGCTTCATATGATATGGGCGAGAAAATGCATGGGGATTATATCGAAATTGATTTGCAGATGACAAAGGATGGACATCTCATTGCGATGCATGACGTGACGCTTGACCGGACGACAAATGGAACAGGGTCCGTAAAGGATTATACTTTAAACGAAATTAAGCAGCTTGATGCAGGCAGCTGGTTTAACGAGAAGTACCCGTATGCAGCAAAAGCGGAATACGAAGGCTTAAAGGTGCCGACACTTGAAGAGGTTTTCAAGAAATTTGGAAAAAACAACAGCTACTACATTGAAACAAAATCACCGGATGTTTACCCTGGCATGGAAAAAGAACTGCTTCGACTGGTTGATAAGTATAAGATTATTAAAAATAAATTGCTAGTACAGTCCTTCAGTCCTCAAAGCCTTAAAGTGATGAATGAATTGGACTCCTCAATTAAACTCGTACAATTAATTTCATATAAAGCGAACGCAGAAATTACTGATGCAGAGATTAAGGAAATCAAGCAATACGCGATGGGCATCGGTCCTAATCATACGTATTTGAATGAGGAATATGTGCAAAAGGTTGTGAACAGCGGCCTTGAACTGCACCCGTATACGGTCAATGACAAGGAAAGAATGAAGCAGCTGATAAACTGGGGAGTAACCGGTATGTTCACAAACCATCCGGATTTGCTGCATGAAGTGAAAAAAGGGAAATAAATAGAAAGAACTTCGGGGATCATTTCCGGAGTTCTTTTTGTATATAAACCAACACCGCCATAGTGAAAAATTGCTAAAAAGGGCTTGAACATGTTATTTCAAAGTGATATGATTTTTTATAGTTCAAAAATCTGTCACATTTTGATTTGAGATAGCGAACCTGTCGTCGGTTAAAATGTCATCAGATTCTATGAAGATTAACAGTTGGTCCTTTAAGCAGCGATTCCTGCTTGATACTAACCGTCAATCCTGCTTCGGCATGCCCAAATTCGGGAATGCGGGAGAGATTGGCGGTTTTTTTATTTCAAGAAACAATCCTGTAACCGCTTTAAAAAGCAGGATACGAGCATTATGAGGGGGAAAAAGAGTGAAAAAGACAAAAAATCGGTGGCTGATTGCCGCCTCGGCCGTTGGGATTCATATCTCAATCGGTTCGGTTTACGCCTGGAGCAACTTTACCAATCCATTGATTGAGCAGTTTGGCTGGACATCAAAGGAGGTACAGCTGACCTTCAGTTTGGCGATCCTATTCTTAGGGCTGTCAGCCGCATTCCTTGGCCATTTTGTTGAAAAGCATGGACCGAAAAAGGCTGGTCTTCTGGCAGCAGGATTCTTTGGAGCCGGCATGCTTGGAGCCGGTGTGGCAGTAAATATGGGGTCATTGCCATTTTTGTACATAACCTATGGTGTTCTTGGGGGAATTGGTCTGGGAGTCGGCTATATTGCTCCGGTCTCCACTCTGGTAAAATGGTTCCCGGACCGCCGTGGATTCGCAACCGGCCTCGCCATCATGGGATTTGGCTTCGCTGCAGCAGTAGCGAGCCCGGTCATGGATGGACTGATTAAATCTGTTGGGACATCAAACACGTTCTTCATTTTAGGTGCAGCTTACTTAATCATCATGACATTATCATCATTATATTTAGAAAAACCGCCTGCAGATTGGGCACCTGAAGGCATGAAAGAAAAAGCTGCAGCCGGAAAAATCAAAATCAAACAGGATTTGGCACAGTTAACGGCGAATGAAGCAGTAAAGACTTCCAGATTCTATTATTTATGGATCATGCTGTTCATTAATGTAACCTGCGGAATTGCGATTTTGTCCGCTGCAAAGCCACTGGCACAGGAAAGCATTGGCCTGACAACAGCTGAAGCGGCTACGCTCGTCGGTGTGCTTGGCATCTTTAATGGACTTGGCCGTCTGGCATGGGCATCCATTTCTGATTACATTGGCCGCCCGAATACGTATACGATTTTCTTCGTATCACAGATTGCTCTGTTCCTATTCCTGCCGATAACAAAAGAAGCCATTTTATTCCAGATCATGCTCGCCATTGTGTACACTATGTATGGCGGAGGCTTCTCTTCCATCCCGGCATTTATCGGTGATGTATTTGGAACAAAGCAGCTTGGCGCCATTCACGGATACATTCTTACAGCTTGGGCTGCCGCAGGACTTGCAGGTCCAATGTTTGCAGCCTGGATGAAGGATTCAACAGGAAGCTATGCTTCAAGTCTGACAAGCTTTGCTGGACTTTTTGTGGTGGCGCTTATAGTGTCCATCCTGATCCGGTTCGATATTAAAAAATTGCGCAAGCAAAATGAAGCAAATAAGCGTATGGCAAGTTAAATTAAATAAAAACAGCATTCAAGATAGATAGTGTCTAGCTCCAGCGCCTAGCCCCTCGGGTCATAAGCCAAATCACTCCAGAAATCAGGACAAGGAACGCTTCGTCAGCGATACATCGCCCGACCAAAGCTTGTTTGGGAGGTTTCCTGCGTGATTCGTCTTATGCCTGTCGAACTTGCACAGGATGTGCGGGCTTCAACGTTTGCCACAGGACGTGGCGGTTTTTAGTTGAAGTTCATCTCAGCAAGGCGCTTCCGCTTTTCTTATGGTATGGCACTTGGCAGCGATCCTGCTAAAGACTAACCGCCGCAGAAATCAGCATCTAGTAGTAGAGGCTTTTTGCGGTGGTTTTTTATGCAAAAAGGTCAAATTTATTCCATTTGGCCATATACAATAATAAACGCTATTTAAACATTGGAAATTAAGAGATTCAGGATCTCTATTAAATAGAAAAAATCAAGGGAGTGTTTTAGGTGGGAAAAACAAAGCATCCAGGACCTCAGAATAAAAAGGCAATGCCGGATCCGAAGCATTGGGTGAGCCCCATTCCATTTGGGCTCGGCAAAATAAAGCCGAAGCATATGAGGGATACAGCAAAAATCCTGTGGGAAAACAAAGATAATATCGGGTATGCCACGAATATTTTAACGAAAGGTGTATGTGACGGATGTGCCCTTGGCGTTTCCGGCCTTTATGACCAGACACTTAAGGGGCCGCATGTATGTACTACAAGATTAAATGTCCTTCGTTTGAATACGGCCGGCGCAATTAAACCGGAAATTCTGCATGCTGATATCGATGAGCTGCGCAAGTATGACAGCACCGAGCTTCGTAAATTGGGCCGCATTCCTTATCCGATGATCCGCAGAAAGGGAGAGCGCAAATTCTCCCGGATTACTTGGGATGATGCCATGAACATGATTGCTGAAAAAATGAAGGTTCTAGATCCTAAACAGTATGCGTTTTACCTGACCAGCCGCGGAATTACGAATGAATCCTATTATGTGGCCGGAAAAGTTGCCCGCTTCCTGGGCACAAACCACATTGACAATGCGAGCCGAATCTGCCATTCGCCTTCAAAAACTGCGTTAAAGCGTTCCATCGGAGTAGGGGCTTCCACGGCCAACTACCTTGATTGGATTGGGACAGATGTCCTGTTATTCTGGGGCAGTGTGGCATCAAACAGCTCGCCAGTATCATCCAAATACATGCTTGAAGCGAAGAAGAACGGCACGAAAATTATAGTCGTCAATCCATATAAAGAGCCGGCGATGGACAAATACTGGATTCCGTCAAATCCTGAATCTGCTTTGTTCGGCACAAAAATCGCAGATGATTTTTATCAGGTAAATATCGGCGGAGATATTGCCTTTATGCATGGCATCATGAAACACTGGTTTGAAATGGAGAAAGCGGAGCGCGGTTCTGCCATCAATCATAAGTTTGTGAACGAGCATGTAAATGGCTACGAAGACTTGAAAAAGAAAGTGAAAGAGCAGTCATGGGAAGAGATTATTAAATCCTCTGGTGTAAGCAAAGAGCGTATCATTGAGCTTGCGGAACTGCTTGCGAACAGCAAAAATGCCGTCTATGCCTGGGCTCTTGGCCTGACCATGCATTCTTTTGCCACTGATAACATTTCACAGGTTGCGAATCTTGCGCTGCTTCGCGGTCATCTGGGCCGAAAACATAATGGGCTTATGCCATTCCGCGGCCATTCATCTGTACAGGGAAGCGGTGAAATGGGTGCAGATCCATTCGTATTGCCTGGCGGCGACTTTTATGGTGACAATTTCTCCCGCATTCAAAATCTATGGGGCTTCGAGCTTGAGAAATGGCAGGGTGATATTGTCGGGGTGACACTGGAGAATATTCTGCTCCCTGAAGACCATGAACGGAAAATCAAGCTTTACTATCTTTCAGGAGGTAACTTCCTTGAGACAATGCCAGACCCTGATTTTATCGAAAAAGCACTGTCCGAACTGGATATTCGTGTTCACCAGGATATTATTTTGAATACATCTACACTGGTTGATGCGAAAGAAGCGGTCATCGTGCTTCCGGCTAAAACACGATATGAGCAGGAGGGCGGCGGTACTTCCACTTCAACAGAACGGATGGTATACTTCAGCCCGGAAATTGAAGGGAATAAGAATAAAATTGAAGAGGCACGAGAGGAATGGAAAATCTACATTGATCTTGCCAAACGCGTAAAGCCTGAAACTGCACATCTTGTTGAATTCAAAAATGCACAGGAAATCCGTGATGAAATTGCAGTGGCTAACCCTAGTTATGATGGCATCCAGCATCTGAAAAAAGCTGGGGATGTCTTCCAGTGGGGCGGGGCATGGTTATGTGAGGACGGCATCTGCCCGACTCCGGATGGAAAAGGCACACTTATTACCGTGGATATTCCCGACCTTGGTAAGAAAGAAGGCCAATTCATTGTAACGTCACGCCGCGGGAAGCAGTTTAATTCCATGGTCTATAAAGAGGTGGACCCGCTGAATGGTGCCGGACGATATGATGTACTAATAAACGCAGAAGATGGAAAGGATTTAAGCATTGCAGAGGGTGAAGGGATCGTCCTATACAATGGATTCGGAGTATTCCAGGGAAGAGCCAAATTCGTCGACATCGCCCGCGGCAACGTCGAAGTCCACTTCCCGGAAGGAAACTTCCTATTGCCAAGGGGCCGCTACGAAAAATTCGCTGGTATCCCTGACTACAACATCACGGTTACCCTCGAAAAAGCAGACCGCTACAATGCACGCAAAGACGTGGATTATAACGAAAAACACATTGCTGAAGATGAAATAGATGCACCAGCATAAAAGGGAGAGAGATGGCTTAAGGCCATCTCTTTTCTGTGTATTGAGAGGAAATTGCGATTAACGACCAAATTGAATATGATTCAATGAATATGGTAGTTAATCCGGATGAATAAAGCCGAAAAAAGAGCTGCCTCAAGAAAAATGGTAGTTAATCCGGATGAATAAAGCCGAAAAGAGTGGTGCCTCGGGGAAAATGGTAGTTAATCTGAGTGAATAAAGCCGAAAAGAGAGGTGCCTAAGGAGAAATGGTAGTTAAACTGAGCGAACAAAGCCGAAAAGAGAGCCGCCTTAAGAAAAATAGCAGTAGTCTCCGAAAGAATTCCGACCAAAAGTGACAACATGAAAAATGGCACTTAATCCGAATAAATAGCGCCGAAAAAATGCAGTAAATCTATAACACCGCTTATGCCCAATTTTCAAAATAGGCCCGTCCCTCTGCGACATCCATTATTTCCCTTCGTCATATATAGTGAGGTGAAAATAATGAAGAAAATCAAACAGGCAATTGCTGCAGGAGTCATATCTCTGGCAGTTATTTTTTCAGGGGGAGCCGTTTTAGCGGACCACGGCGGAGATAAAGAAATAGCTGTGGTGAAAAAAGGGGATACACTTTATTCCTTGGCTAAGAAGCATCATATGAGTGTGGAGCAGCTTAAGGAGCTGAATCATTTAGCTGGTACGATAATCTATCCGGGGCAGCGTCTCATTCTATCCGGGGAGGAAGCTGGATACCATAAGATTATTGCCGGATCTTTCAGCAAAAAAGAGAATGCGGAAAAGCGGGCAGCACAATTAAAGAAAAAAGAAATCCCGGCGGCAATTGGCACGGCAGTTATTGATGGCAAAACCTATTACCGTGTGCAGGCAGGTGCTTTTAAAGACAAAAAGAATGCTGTGAAGCAGCTGGAGGCTGTTAAAAAGGCAGGAATTAATGATGCCTTCATACTTTCCAAAGAAGATCTTCATATTTTTGGCTTAAAGCCGGGAGATGCCTATGAAGAGATAGTATCCAGAATGGGCAAGCCAAAAAAGACTGAAACCCAGCTCAATATTAAAAGCCTTTACTATCAGGGTGATGGAGCAGGGCTAAGGGTAACCTTAAATATGAAGGATGGTACAATAGGCAGTCTTGCTGTATATCCAGAATATTTAAGCCCGCGTATGTTTCCTGCTCTTCCCTTTACTAAGGCCGAAGTAGTAAAAATGTACGGTGATGCTAACAAGTCAAAAACGGTGACATGTTACGAATCAGCCCAGTGTGAAGAATTAACCTACCAGCTGGATCAATTGGAACTTAAAGCCCGGATTGACAGGGATCAAGCCACTGTTCAGTTTCTTGAAATAACGGATCTGACTTATCGATAATTCCTTTTGGAGGCCTCCTGAGCCTCCGTTTTTTTTTGAAGGAATATTCTTCCTTTTGGAGAATACTTATATATCTGGGCATTTTTTACCAAACCAGGAGGGAAGGCTATGAAGCAAAAAAAATGGACACCAAAAAAGGAATTGGACGGATCAAATACGCTGATTTTTGGCGATAAGCCGGAAATGCTGCCTGAACAGGCATATATTTCTCTGACAAGAGGGGAAGGATTAAATCTCATTCAGTTGTTTATTAATCAGGTGCTGACCTTATTGGTAATGAATCAGATGAAAAAAGCACCCGGTCTAATCTATGCTGAACTTAATGGAGAGCTGAAGGAATGGAAGGGAAACGGGCAGACCATGACCATATGGGATGGAAAGCAGATGCCGAAATTCAGAAATCACAATACACATGGCTTTGCAATGAAATTTTTCACATGGATCATTCATCGGAAAAACACTAAAAACTACTATCTTACATACTCTGCAAAAGAGACAATCCCTTCCGTTGCGGAGGTGAAAGATATCTTAAAACAGTACGGCAAGTTTTATGATGGAGGTGTTCTAGCCAGGAAGGCTGCACCACCCGGCACTGGGGAAGATAAGAAGTCTTCGTAGAAAAAAAACACCAATTTCCGATTATGATTTTGGAGCTGATGTTTGCTGGTTTTCCGAAGATTTACGAATTAATCCCATAATACCGCGTGTCACTAAAAATGTTGCCATTATAGTTACAAAACTATAATATGAATTCCATGATTTTTTATATCGGATCAGCTGTGTATATTTTTCAAGAAAATGTTCAGCGACTGCTGATGGAGCACTGAAAATCAGGGACTTTAACAAAATAACCTTAATACCATTATTCCTTGTCAGCTGATTAAAATAAACACACGTTACCGGGAATATTATATAGCTGAAAAGCACGCTGACATCAAAGGTTTTAAACAGATTTACCGGGTATTTGAGATAGCCTTTACGCACTAGCAGATTATCTAAAAAGGTGGCAATATAGCTTTTTAAAAAGAATATGATAAGCCATTCCTTCATTGGGGGCTTTCTAATCAAATTAAAGAAAGACATAATTCCGAATATAAATAACAAACGCAATAGATTTCTTTCGAATTTTCTTCCCAATTGTTAATCCCCCTTATACACAACCTAAACAGTCTTCCTATATTGTTAAGTTGTTTAACCCGCATTATACGATATTTTCCAAAGGTTTGGATTGTAAAAAATTCCATCATTTTTGTATAAGGCAGTGGGAAAAAATGTAGCATGGGACGCCATTTAGGGGTTATAAAGAGCAGGAAAACATTTCTATTGAAATCATCACATAATTATTTTATTATAATAAAACAAGCTGCATTGTACGTAATCATACTAAAGTTTTAACCTTTAAGCTGAAATAGGGAGTTTAACATCGGAACAGGAATGACAAGCCTCTGTCTATATGACAAGGAGGACAGGCAGGAATGTTTCTGCGGACACCCACTTTGAGGAGTGGTGGTTTAAAACTTTCTTATAACAGTTACGGCAAAAGCGGCTCCATACTTATATTAACAAACCAGTTTCCAATCGGGGGCTGGTTTTTTTATTATATAGAAATTATAATTAGCCTGATACTGTAGCTGTCAGGAGGAATTATGAAAAAACTGCTAAAAATCAGCTTATTGATCATTTTGATTTTAGGACTTTGCTTTTTGCTGTTTGAAATTTCCAAGTCAAGGAGCTTTCAGTTTTTCGGCGGCCTTGTAAACAAAGCAGAAACAGAGGAAAAAGTGGCAGCATTAACATTTGATGATGGACCAGGAGTCAACACGGAGGAAATATTGGACATTCTGAGGGAAGAAGAAATTAAGGCCACTTTCTACCTGACAGGGCAAGAGATTGAGCAAAATATGGACGACGCTAAAAGGATTGCCGGAGAAGGGCATGAAATTGGCAATCATTCCTATTCTCATACACGAATGGTTCTAAAATCTCCCTCTTTTATTAAAGATGAAATTGAGAAAACAGATGATTTGATCAGGCAGACAGGCTATGAGGGAGAAATTCATTTTCGTCCTCCATATGGAAAAAAACTATTTTTTCTGCCTTACTACTTATCTAAACAGGAGCGTCAGACGATCTTATGGAACATTGAGCCTGAAAGTCATCCGGAAATAGAAGGGGATGCCAATAAAATCACGGAGCATGTTGCTGAGAATATAGAACCCGGCTCCATTATTCTTCTTCATGTCATGTATGAAAGCCGGGAAGAGTCTTTGAAGTCTGTTAAGACAATTATTTCTTCATTGAAAGAGCAGGGTTACCATATGACTACGGTTTCCGAATTGCTTAAGCATCAGAAGTAGAGCTGTCTGTACAGCTCTTTTTCTTATTGGATTAGTTGCCTTTTACCCCATAAAGAATGCAGCCAACTCCGCAAAGTACCCATAAGATCTTGCTTAGTGAAACTTTATCTGCCATTCCAGTCAATCCAATCACTGTCGTCAAGAGAAGCACAGGCGGTCCAATCAGGGCAAGTGAACTATTCACAACCAGTGCCTTTTCGATATCATTCATTTTTATAATTAGTAGGGCAACAAAAATTTCAATGCTGCCAGATATTAGCCGCAGAATCGCCATCCCAAGAATCGCCTTATCAAGAAAAATAAACATCATGTACCTCCTATACCTTCTTGTCAGTCATTATATGTGGGCTACACTAAATGAAGGACAAGTTTTGAGAAGAAAATATTTCATAAATGTTTCGAATGTTACGAAATGGTAAAAGTGTGAAGATCGCCAAAGGTTCATATTGGGCGTATCCGAGCGTTTTCATATGTTAAAAGACTTAATATTTATTAGACTATTTGAGTTGAAAAGACCCCCTTATAGGGTCTCTAATTGGAAAAATAATGAAGGATTAACAGGTCGATTTTGCATAAATAATCTATTTTTAATGGAGATGTAATCCTTGATTATGAGGGTTTTAGTAAAATAAAGGAAAGGGGGTATTGCCGTGGAGAAAGCTATTTTACAATATGATGATTTACTGGAAATGCTGGATGGATTGTTAAGAGAACCAAAAGCCTTCTGGGAAAATTTTTATGAAGACCGGGACAAAGAGATTCCATTTTTCATAGCGAATGGGCCAGATGAAAACCTGGATGAGTATGTTCAAAATGGCTTGCGGCCGGGAAGAACCCTAGAGATTGGCTGCGGTCCAGGGAGGAATGCCATTTTTCTGGCGAAGAATGGAGCGCAAGTGGATGCCATTGATTTTTCCGAAAAGGCGATGGAATGGGCTGCTGAAAGAGCAAAAGAAGCACAAGCGGATATTAGCTTTAAATGCGTATCTCTTTTTGATTTCCAATTTGAACCTCACACCTATGATTTGATATATGACAGCGGCATGTTTCATCATCTCCCCCCGCATAGAAGGCTGACATATTTGGAGATAATCAAAGCTGCACTGAAGCCCGGCGGAAAGTTCGGACTTGTTTGCTTTAATACGGATGGCGCGCTTCCTACTCCAGACTGGGAGGTATATCACAGCGGCAGCTTAAAGGGAGGCATCGGGTATACTGAAGAACGCTTGAAAGAGATATTTAACAAGGATTTTACTTTCATGGAGTTTAGAAGAATGAAAAAGATTCAGCAGCCTAGTAATCTATTTGGAGAAGATTTTTTATGGGCTTGTTTGATGAGGCCAAAATAGAAGTTTTCAGATTAGGAGGAAATCATGACAAGGCAAGTGGCAGTTGCTCCATATAATCCCGATTGGCCATCCTTATTTAAAAGCGAGGCAGCACTCCTCAAGACTATTTTTAAAAGAGAGATTCTGGACATTCACCATATAGGCAGCACGTCCATTCCAGGTCTGGCAGCTAAGCCGGTCATCGATTTAATGCCTATAGTTAATGATATTGAGAGGGTTGATCGCTTCAATGCGGAAATGATTTCACTGGATTACGAACCGCGCGGAGAAAACGGACTGCCTGGCCGGCGGTATTTTCAGAAGGGTGGCAATCAGCGGACCCATCATGTCCATATCTACGAAAAAGGGAATCCTCATATCACCCGGCATCTTGCATTTCGTGATTATTTAAGATTAAACGCAGAAGAAGCAAAAAAATATGGAGCTTTAAAAATGGAGTTAGCGAAACAGCACCCCTTGGACATTGAGGCATACATAAAGGGGAAGGAAGCACTGGTGAGGGAAATTGAGATGAAGGCAATAAAGTGGTATGAATATGAGGGTTAATCCATTATTTATTTCTATCAATTTTTAAAATGAGGATACATAAAAACCTTTTTAAACCCTGAATCGGACAGCGAAGGCCGAATGGGAGAAGAAGGTGTCCGAATTAGGCATGCATTCGGACAGCGAAGGTCAAATGGGAGAAGAAGGTGTCCGAATTAGGGACGCATTCGGACAGCGAAGGCCAAATGGGAGAAGAAGGTGTCCGAATTAAGCATGCATTCGGACAGGAAAGGTCAAATGGAAGTTGAAGGTGTCCGAATTAGGCATGCATTCGGACAGGAAAGGTCAAAAGGGAGAAGAAGGTGTCCGAATTAAGCACGCATTCGGACAGAAAAGGCCAAAAGGGAGAAGAAGGTGTCCGAACCAGGCGTGCATTCGGACAGGAAAGGCCAAATGGGAGAAGAAGGTGTCCGAATTAGGCACTCATTCGGACAGGAAAGGTCAAATCACAGTTCACTCTGTCCGAATTAGGCATGCATTCGGACAGAAAAGGTCAAAAGGGAGAAGAAGGTGTCCGAATTAAGCATGCATTCGGACAGGAAAGGTCAAATCGGTGTTCACGGTGTCCGAATCAGGCACGCATTCAACAAAAAAGCCAAAAAGATCACGCTGCCCAATTCAGCTGCACCTCTGCAGCCAACAATAGAGTTCCCGCATTTACAGTAGCCTCCGCCTACCTTTTATTCATAATTCCGTTCAATAATAAAATGAGCATAGTCCCCGCGGAACATCGTTTTCGAATACTCGATCAGGCTTCCGTCTTCAATATGGGCAAAGGTTTCAAGAGCGAAACACGGTGTTTCAGGTTTGATTTTTAACAGGTCGCTAATTTCATCTTCCGGGAATGAAATTTCTAAATGCTCGACGGTCTTTTGGATTTTTAAGTTGTATTGAGTCTGCAGCAAATTGTATAAGGATTTTTCACAGGCCTGCCGGTTCAAGCTGGGGGTCTTTTTCCATGGCAGAAAGGCTTTTTCATATTGAAGCGGCTCGTCATCCGCATATCTGATCCGCTCGAGAACATTTACGGGATCGCCTTCTGACAGCTCAAAAACATCTGCTAAGAAGGGATCGGCAGGGATCACTTCCAGATTTATTACTTTTATAAGCGGGTTTTTCCCCTGCATTGCCAATTGCTTTGAAAAGTTTTCGACTGTAGAAGTCAGCCGCTGCTTAACTTTATTGCTTGATACAAAAGTGCCTCTGCCTTGCTGGCGATAAATATGGCCCTCTGTGCTCAGCTGCTGGAGTGCTGTTCTAATGGTCGTCCGGCTGACTCCATATTTTTCACAAAACTCCGCTTCTGTCGGCAATTTTGTATCCGGTTTGTATTCTCCATTTCGAATAAGTTCAAGAATGCTTTCTTTAACCTTCAAGTGCAGGGCACTATCCTCGGTGAAACCGTCTTTCATACCCGTTCCTCCTACTCTGTTCTTCTTTCTATTATTCCATAAAACTTATTGTCATATCAATTATAAAATAATTTGTAATAACAAATTTTAAAAATGTATTGAAAAAATATATATTTGTCATTACAATTGATTTCAAGCATAGAATATTGAAGGGGGGTGAATGACTTCAAAAAAGGAATGTTTTTCATTTAAATTAACTGAATAATCTGTTTTATTGATGGTACTATTAGGATAAGCAATCATTCTATTATTTTGAAATCGCTTACAGAAAAAGGGGGTCAATCATGAATATTTTGTTATGCTGTTCGGCTGGAATGTCTACTAGTCTTCTAGTGACAAAAATGCAGGCAAGTGCTGAAAGCCAGGGAATCGACTGTAAAATTTGGGCTATTGGCAACGGGGAGGTTAGAAATCATATTGATTCGGCAGATGTCCTGCTGCTTGGACCGCAGATTCGGTTTATGACCGAGCAATTGAAGAAGGAGGCAGGCGGCAGGATTCCTGTAGCTCCCATAAACCCTATGCATTATGGCTTATGCAATGGCGAGGAAGTATTAAAGCAAGCTATTTCATTAATAAAGGGTGAATAGTGATGATGACGTTTATTGAGAAATATATCATGCCTTATGCTATGAAATTCGGCAATAACAGGCATTTGCTTGCTATCCGGGATGCCTTGATCGGGATGATCGCCATCACGATGGTAGGATCATTTGCTGTTCTATTTAATAATTTGGGGGAAATCATTAAGCCGTACGGCAGACTCATGGAAAGCATTTTCGGCGAATCCTGGAAAACACTGGGCGGAGATATCTGGTGGGGCACGTTTGCCTTCTTAACCATATTCGCCGTGTTTGGCATATCCCACAGGCTTGCCAAATCCTATGGGGATGATGGATTCGAGGCGATGCTGGTTGCTGCAGCATGCTTCTTCCTCTTAATCCCTCAGGTTGGCCAGGTGCCTGATACAGAAGGTGTCTGGGGGTTCATTGGCTATGGATACTTTAATGCTACGGCTTTGTTTACAGGGATTGTGATAGCCCTTCTTGCAACCGAATTATTTATACGACTGACAAGAGTAAAAGCGTTTATTATCAAACTGCCGGATGGAGTCCCTCCAGCTGTCGCAGGGGCTTTTGCCAAATTGGTGCCGGGCATGCTGACGATTTTCGTATTTGGGGTGGCAGGCCTACTGTTCAGAAAAATGACAAATGGGGAATTTTTGAATGACTGGCTCAATGCCACCCTGGTCGCACCTTTGACAAATGCAGCTGATTCATTGCCATTTGCGATCCTTATTGTCTTTCTGGTGCATGGCTTCTGGGCGGTTGGTCTCCATGGGCCTAATATTCTTGGAGGTGTTACAACGCCTTTATTCACATCTCTCGGAACCAAAAATACAGATTTGTATGCTCAGGGTGTGGCGGATCTTGATAAGTATGCCATTTTGGCAGGTCCTTTCCTGGATGCCTTCGTATATCTAGGCGGCTCCGGGGCAACGCTGGGCCTTATCATTGCCATGTTTATTGCAGGACGAAAGAGGCACAAGCAAATGCTGGCATTGGGAACGCCGCCAGGAATCTTTCAAATCAATGAACCATTATTATTCGGTCTTCCGATCGTGTTAAATCCAATCTGGCTAATACCATTTATTTCGGCACCTGTCATTATGACTGTAGTGGCATATCTTGCGATAAAATGGGGCCTTGTTTATCCGGTCGTTGTGGCAAGCATCCCTTGGGTGACGCCTGCAGGAATTGGCGGCTATCTTGCTACAGGAGGACATATTTCCGGTGCAGTGCTGGCACTTGTGAATTTAGCTATTTCCATTGTCATCTATCTTCCATTCGTCTATATAACAGGGAAAATGGACGAAAAGAAACTGAAGCAGGTGCAGCCGGAACAAACACCAACAATTCAAGGTTAGGCGGGTTAATGAATGGATAAAGAAAAGCTTTATCAAATATCATTTCAGCTTATTTTGCACAGCGGGAATGCCAGAAGTCTGGCAATGGAATCCATCCAGAAAGCAAAGGCCGGAAAGTTCGAAGCAGCGGAAGCAAAAATCCGGGAAGCAGAGGAGGAGTTTGTGCTGGCACACAGACATCAAACTGAGTTAATTCAGGGCGAGGCATCCGGGAATCAAATCGATCTGCCCATCATTCTTGTCCATGCCCAGGATCATTTGATGAATGCCCTGACTGTCAAAGACATGGCGCAGGAATTTATCGACTTATACAAGAAACTTAACTAAGAGAGGGTAACGAATGGCAAAGCAACCAGATAGTATAAAAATAGCTGTAATAGGCGGAGGTTCAAGCTATACACCTGAATTAATTGAAGGCTTTATTAAAAGACATCAGGAATTGCCTGTCAGGGAAATTTGGCTTGTGGATGTGGAGGAAGGAAGGAAAAAGCTCGAGATAGTTGGCCAATTAGCGAAACGGATGGTTGAAAAAGCCGGGGTTCCCATACAGATTCAGCTTACATTAGATAGGAAAAAAGCGCTTACGAATGCCGATTTTGTTACAACCCAATTCCGTGTCGGGCTTTTGGATGCTAGAGCAAAAGACGAGCGAATTCCGCTGAAATATGGAGTGCTGGGCCAGGAAACGAATGGCCCGGGAGGATTTTCCAAGGCACTCAGAACGATTCCAGTCATTATGGAGATCTGCCGTGAAATGGAGGAATTGTGCCCCAATGCATGGCTCATCAATTTTACCAATCCCGCAGGAATGATAACAGAAGCAGTCCTGCGGTACAGCAATATCAAAAAAGTGGTTGGTTTATGCAACGTGCCGATTGGGATGGAGATGGGGGCAGCCCACTTATTGAACGTGGAACACAGCAGAGTAAGGATTGATTTTGCCGGACTTAATCACCTTGTCTACGGACTTGATGTCTATGCCGATGGAGTAAGCGTCAAGGAAAAGCTGCTGAAAATGCTTACGGACAAAGAACATTCGATCACGATGAAAAATATCCACGCAATGGGATGGGAACCGGAATTTCTGCAGGCATTAAATGTGCTTCCTTGTCCTTACCATAATTATTATTATAAGACACGTGAAATGGTGGAAGAAGAAGTCAAGGCAGCATCAGAAGGCGGAACCCGGGCTGAAGTGGTTAAAAAGCTCGAGGAAGAGCTGTTCCAGTTATATCAGAATCCAGACCTTGCTGAAAAGCCTCCTCAGCTGGAAAAAAGGGGAGGGGCATACTATAGTGATGCAGCATGCAGGCTGATTCATTCGATATATACTGATAAAAGGGATATACAGCCGGTTAACACCCGGAATAATGGTGCCATTGCAGGCCTTCCGTCTGATTCAGCCGTTGAAGTCAGCTGCGTAATAACGAAGGATGGACCGAAGCCGATAGCGGTCGGTGAACTCCCGGTTGCAGTCAGAGGGCTGGTTCAATCTATTAAATCCTTTGAGAGGGTGACCATAGAAGCGGCCCTGAGTGGTGATTACAATACTGCTTTACTGGCACTGACAATCAATCCGCTGGTGGGTTCCGATAAAACAGCTAAAAAGATCCTTGATGAAATGCTCGAAGCCCATCGTGCCTATTTGCCGCAATTTCAATAAATCAAGACGCAGCCAGGTCCCGTAAGCGCAAAAAAAGCAAGCGGAAGACGCAAATGAAGTAAATAAAGCGCAATAAAAAAGCGAACAGAGCAATTAAAGTAAAAATTGGCAGGGCAGCAGATCGTTTAGTGCTGCCTTGCAGCTATGCTAGCGGAGGAAAATTACCATGATCAAACTCATCGTCAATGCTGATGATTTCGGCTACAGTCCCGGAGTTAACTATGGAATTTTGCACAGCCATCTATTTGGAATTGTTAATTCCGCCACCATGATGATGAACATGCCCGGAACAGAGCAGGCCCTGGCAATGGCCAGGCAATACCCGGGTTTACGAACTGGCGTCCATTTAGTCCTCACATGTGGGAAGCCGCTATTATCCGATTTAAAAACTTTAACGAATAAAGATGGATACTTCAGATCTCAGGCAGATTTGGACGGAATATCAGCAGAAGAGCTCGAGCTTGAGTGGTCTGCACAAATTGACCGTTTTATCGGGGCTGGCCTTCCGCCTTCCCATTTGGATAGCCATCACCACGTTCATACACGCGAAGAGTTTCTCCCAGTGGTTCAATACCTGTCCAAAAAATACGATCTCCCTTTCAGAGTAAATGGCGTGCAAGTGATTGAAGGGGTCAAAAGCTATTCTCACAGATGCTTATTCGATTTTTTCGGAGATGGCATTCAGGAAGACTTTTTCAGCAGGCTGGCGGATAAGGCAGAAGACGGGGAAACAGTGGAAGTCATGTGCCATCCGGCATTTGCGGATCAATTGCTTATGGAGGGATCTTCTTACAATTTAATGCGCATAAAGGAGCTGGAAATACTCTGCTCTGCAAAGCTTCCTCTTGATATTAAGCTGCTATAAGAAAAACAGTGTCCGGAAGGGGACACTGTTTTTTTAATCATTACTTCTTTATTTTCTTCATTTCATCTGCTACAAACTCTACATCTGTTCCCACAATGATCTGAAGGTTAGTCTTGCTTAATTTCATGATTCCTTTAGCACCATGTGCCTTCAGTGCACTTTCCTTAACTTTTTCCATATCAGCAATATTTAAACGAAGGCGTGTCGCACAGTTATCAATGGAAGTGATGTTGTCAGCACCGCCAATATCTTTGATAAAGTGGCTGGCCATGACTTCGTACTTATTGCTGCCGGATGATACAGGTTCATCTTCATCTTCCACGATTTCTTCGTCCTCTTCACGGCCAGGCGTTTTCAGGTCTAACGCTTTTATTAACGCGTAGAAGATAACGAAGTAAAGAACAGCGTAGATGACGCCAATTCCCAAAAGCAGCAGCGGCTTTTCAGCGATATTAAAGTTCAGGGCAAAATCGAGTGCGCCAGCTGAGAATGTGAAACCATCGCGGATGCCCAATAGAGAGGTAACCCACATGGAAACCCCGGTTAAGATGGCGTGCACTCCATATAGAAGCGGTGCAATAAACATAAATGAGAACTCGATTGGCTCTGTAATACCAGTCAGGAATGAAGTCAGCGCAAGACCGATGAACATTCCTGATACAGCTTTTCTTTTTTCAGGCTTGGCTGTTGCAATGATTGCAAATGCTGCAGCTGGAAGACCGAACATCATAACAGGGAAGAATCCAGTCATGTAAGCGCCTGCTGACGGGTCTCCGGCGAAGAAGCGGGCAATATCTCCATTTACTCCTTCAAATTCGCCGAACTGGAACCAGAATAAACTGTTTAATACGTGATGAAGACCCAATGGAATAAGCAGGCGGTTTAAGAATCCAAATAGACCTGATCCCAATGCGCCGAGACCAATAATCCAGTTGCCCAGTGAATCGATTGCACCCTGGATTGGAGGCCAGGCAAAACCTGCGATGGCAGCCAGAAGAATCATCGTTACGGAAGTAATAATCGGAACGAAGCGGCGGCCGCTGAAGAATCCGAGCCAATCCGGCAGTTTAATATCATGGAAGCGGTTATATAATAATCCAGCGATAATACCGGCAATAATCCCGCCCAGTACTCCCATATTTATATTTTCATCGATGGCAATTGCCCCTTCGGTTAATACAAGAAAACCGATGGCGCCTGAAAGGGCAGCTGCTCCATTATTGTCCTTCGCGAATCCCATCGCAACCCCGATGGCAAAAATAAGTGCCAGGTTGGCGAAAATGGCATTGCCGGCATTTGCGATAAAAGGAATGCCCAATAAATCATCTTGTCCAAAGCGGAGCAGAAGACCGGCGGCAGGCAGGACGGCAATCGGAAGCATTAATGCTTTACCAATTCTTTGTAAGAATCCTAACATATTGATCTCTCCTTAATAAAAAATAATGAATAAGAAAGCGTTTTACTAAACTGTCGTAATCATACCAAAATATAAATATAGTTGTCTATACCATTTTGAAAGAAAAAATTCTAAAGAGAAGGATTTTCATTATTATGTTAAGACTTTTCTAACAATATAATTGGTATAGACAACTATACTTTACGGTGATACGATATTTAATATAAATGGGTTTATTTAATTACTATATTTTGCATTTAAACGTGCAAATATATTCTTATTCAGCTTTTTAAGCAAGGAGGAACTCATAATGGAGATTATTAAAGTAACCAGTTATGAAGAAATGAGTAAAGCTGCAGCAGATTATATCATCAGGAAGGTCCGAAAGCATCCTGAAGCCACACTGGGATTGGCAACCGGAAGCACTCCTGTCGGAACCTATAAAAGGCTGATTGAAGATCACCAGAGCAGCAAAACATCATATAAAGATGTGACAACTTTTAATCTGGATGAATATATTGGTCTTTCTGGGGAAAATCCGCAAAGCTACCGTTATTTTATGGATTCGGTACTGTTTAATCATCTGGACATCCAGAAGGAAAATACCTTTGTCCCCAACGGTACACATGAGGATTTGGAAGAAGAATGCCGTAATTATGAAAGTAAGCTGAAGAACCATGGAGGCATTGATCTGCAAATTTTAGGGATCGGCAATAATGGACATATTGGCTTCAATGAGCCTGGAACGCCTTTTTCATCTAAAACTCATATTGTTGATTTAGCAGATTCTACTATTAAAGCCAATGCCAGGTTTTTTAGTACAATCGAAGAGGTGCCTACTCAAGCCATTACAATGGGCATCTCAACAATCATGCAAAGCAGGGAGATCCTTCTTCTCGCTTCAGGCGAAGCAAAAGCAGATGCCATTCAAAAGCTTCTTGGAAATGGTGTTCATGAACAATTCCCGGCATCCATCTTAAGAAATCATCCGAACGTGAAAGTGATTGCTGACGAAGCGGCTTTAAGTGCATCAAAAGTCTCGGTATAAATGGGGTATAGTAGCAATGATTGCAAAATATCTGAATGAAATAAAAGAATTATTGACCATTTTAGAAAAAGAAGAAAGTCAAAAAATGAAAAATGCCGCCCATGCTTTGGCTGAGTGTATTCAAAGCAATGGAATTATTCATGTATTTGGATGCGGACACTCTCATATGCTTGGGGAAGAGCTTTTTTACCGGGCAGGAGGCCTGGCCCCGATTAAGCCTATTTTTGCAGAGGATTTAATGCTTCATAAAGGAGCGGTCCGTTCCTCTTTAATGGAAAAACAAAATGATCTTGCGGGAAGCTTCATGGAGAGTGCTGATATCCGGCCTGGTGATGTTGTCATTGTAGCATCCACATCAGGACGGAATCCAGTCCCGATCGATGTAGCTGAAATTTCAAAAGAGAGTGGAGCATTCGTCATTGGGATTACATCCCCTCGTTATGCAAATTCACAATCCTCCCGGCACAAAAACGGAAAATACCTATATTCATCTGTGGATTTGGCGATCGACAATCATATAGAACCAGGGGACGCATTGATGGAGCATTCAGCTTTGGGGATCCGGTTTGGCTCCGCCTCATCTATTATTGGCTTTGCGATTGTAAACAGCCTGATGGCTGAAGCAGTGGAAGTGATGATTGAAAACGGGTTTGAACCGCCTATCTTTAAAAGCGGCAATGTAGACGGAGCAGAACAGCATAACCGCGAGCTGGTAAATAGGTATAAATCCCGAATTCCGCTGCTGGAAGGATAAGAAAGTGGACTTACTGAAGGCAATTGAACAAACCAGGCAGGCTATGATTGAATGCATACATTCAAGGGGGCTAACGGATGAAGAGACCTTAAAATTAAGCCGGGAACTGGATAAGTTAATTGTTGAATCACAGCTAATGAAAGTTATAAAATGAGGCAATTTGCAAATAAATCCAAAGAAATTGCAAACAAATCCGGTAATTAGCAAATAAACTTAGAAAATTTGCAAACAAACATTGGAAACTTGCAAAGAAGCTCTGGAAATCTGCAAATAAAACATAACTAAAATCAAAAACCGTTCAGGCAAGCATACCTGAACGGTTTTTCCGTTCTAAAGTGCATCTTTTATCACTTTTTTCGAATAAATCACAGACAAAATTCCGAAAATCGAATAAAGCACCGTGTAAAGCGCCATAACCAGGATCATCGGCATCCAAAGCTCGCTTCCGAAGAAGAACCACCCGGATTGTACGGCAAAGTAGCTGTGCAAAAGGCCGACGATAAGCGGAATTCCAAAGTTGAATGCCATTTTGGAACGAATCCCGCGCAGCAGGTCTCCCTGTGTAAAGCCAAGTTTCCTCAGGATTGTATAGTTTGGTTTTTCATCCTCACTCTGATCCATTTGTTTGAAATATAGAATGCAGCCTGAAGTGACCAGGAAGGTTAAGCCGAGAAAACCGACAATAAACATGATAAGTCCCATGTTCATTTTTTGCCTTGTGCTCATCTCTTCCTGGGAATCGGCTCTGCCGCTGAATTCCATCTCTTTGAAGAGTGTATTGGCTTTTCCCTTATCGCTTTCATTTTTCATATCCACTCCGATGAAAATCGAATCTTCATCCTGGATTTCAGGATTAAGGTCAGCCTTCAGCTCTTCATATACCTTCTCATCCACAATAGCAACCGGCAGCCCGCCTGATGTAAAATAAAACGGAAGAACAAAATCTTTTTTTAACCCTAAATAGTTTTGTTTAATCGTGTTTGTTTTTCCCAGGAACTCAAGTTCTCCTGAGTCTTTGAGCGTCATGAACTTCTGCAGTGCATCATTATATCCTGTAAGTACGGTTTCCTTTGGAGAAAGCTTAATGCCAGCTATGGATGTTTCGCTTACAACCGGCAGGATCATATTTGGTGAATCAAAATTCATTTCTTCCAGATTGACATCAAGAATGTCCTCCATATTAGCATCCACATGAAATAACTCAATACTTTTTTCCTTATATTCTAATCCCTCTTTTTGAAGGCTCCCGGTAAACTTCCCTGCATCTTCCTTGTCAGTGAATGAAAAGTGGGAGGGGAGGCTATCCCGGGCAGATTTTTCCGCTGAGTAGTAAGAAATATAGCTTAATGACAGCAGCCCGATCGCTAGGGCGGACACAGTTGTAATAATCGTTAAAAGCAGTGCACTCGATTTCATGCGGAACATG
Organism: Bacillus sp. NTK034; assembly: GCF_017303275.1. Classification (GTDB taxonomy): domain Bacteria; phylum Bacillota; class Bacilli; order Bacillales; family Cytobacillaceae; genus Cytobacillus. Next base: position 121,045 of record NZ_JAFKOJ010000003.1, read on the forward strand.
ATGGAGGACAATGAAAGCACTTCGTTAACATTCAGGTATCCATCTTTCCTTTTGCGGATCAGGCTGGCGATAAAGCTTACCGATCCTTTATAGAAAAGGTAGGTTCCAATGATAACGGAAGCAAGAATGACAACCATCGCGAGGAACAGTTCGTTCATAGATGTGAAATCCCCGCCAAATAAAAGGGAAGAGATATAATAGCCGGTTATGATCAGGGCTAAACCAAGCACTCCCAGGATCATTTCCAAAATGGACAGCTTTTTGACTTTACCTTCTGCAATCGAAACCACCCTGAATAAAGATAGAATGGTTTGCCTTTTGATAAAAACAAAGTTCATCAGCATGATGAAAATATAAATAACCGTAAAGACGATAACAGTCTGCAAAAGCGCCTCACTTGAAAAGTGCAATGATGCAATTCCTTCAACACCTGTCAATTTAAAAAGGACCATCAGTATTAATTTCGATACCGAAAAACCGATAAAGATCCCAATGATCAAGGAACCAAAATACAGCAGGAGATTTTCCAGGCTAAGCAGCCTGAAAATTTCATTTTTTGTCATTCCGATCAGCTGAAAAAGCCCGATTTCTTTGCTGCGCCTTTTGATAAAAATAGTGTTGGCGTACAGAAGAAAGATGGAAACAATCGCCACGAGCAGGATAGAGGCTGTTTTGATTGCTGCTGCACCCTTAATCGAGCCCTTTGCTTCAGACATCGATGGATCATATTGGAGGGTGACAAAGGCGAAATAGAGTGCGACACTGAAAATGAGTGCAAACACATAGAGATAATAATTTTTCAGATTCTTTTTCAGATTACGGAGGATGATCGTATTAATGGTCATGCTGCACACCGCCCAATACGCCTTGTGTTTTCATAATATCTTTGAAAAATGCCTGTCTTGATTGATCACCCTTATTCAGCTGAGTATAAATTTGGCCATCCTTGATGAAAATAACCCGGCTGCAGAAGCTTGCCGCCACAGGGTCATGAGTGACCATGATGATCGTTGCTTTCCTTTTCTGATTTAAGTCACTTAACTTATTTAATAAGTCTGATGCTGATTTCGAATCCAGCGCACCTGTCGGCTCATCCGCGAAAATGATGCTTGGTTCATGAATGAAAGCACGTGCTGCGGAAGTTCGCTGCTTTTGCCCGCCGGAAATTTCATTAGGGTATTTATCCTTTAACTCGAATATTCCGAGCTCACCCGCAACCTCTGCAAACTTTTCATCAGCTTCTTTTTTGGGTGTATTGCTGATGGAAAGGGGGAGAAGGATATTTTCCTTCACTGTCAATGTATCCAGGAGATTATATTCCTGAAAAATAAATCCGAGATGCTTCTTGCGGAACTGGGCGAGCTGCTTTTCCTTCAGTCTCGTCATTTCCTTTTCTTCAATCTTGATTTCTCCGCCGCTAACACTGTCAATAGACGAGAGTACATTGAGGAGCGTGGTCTTCCCTGAACCGGAAGAGCCCATAATGCTTACAAATTCACCCGTTTCAATTTTTAAATCAATTCCTTTTAATACTTCCTGCCTATTAAATTTATTGCCGTAGCTTTTATGAATTTTTTTGGCTTCAAGTACAAACATGTGTAACCATCCTTTCTTTGATAGCTTAAGTATAGAAGGTTACGTCTATGTAATTCCTTCGATTGAACGAACAAACAGCAAAAGCATGTGACATTTTTGTCACATGCCTGTTATGCTGACGAAATCATTGCGGGTTGGGAAGACAAGTGTCATGATGGTGCCTTTGCCTATATAAGACTCCGCATGGATTTTAATTTTTAGCTGGTCTGCGGCTTTTTTGGCTAAATATAACCCCATGCCTGTTGCTGCGTTCTCATGGTGATTTGCAGTAGATGTGAACCCCTTCTCAAAGATTCGCGGCAAATCCCTCTGATCGATGCCTCTGCCAAAATCCTGAATCCTCAAGGATATTTTACCGTCATGCTGGGAACTCGAAATCGAAATGTCTGATTTCTCACTATACTTTACAGCGTTGGTTAAAAGCTGGCGAATGATAAAGCTGAGCCATTTCGCGTCGCTCAGAGCTTCTGTTTCTTCCAATTCCATTTCAAAGCCAATGCCTTTTTGCATGCACCAGGACTGCAGAGATTTGATTTCACTGAATAGAATGTCTTCGAGATGAATCATCTCAATATACAAGTCATTTTCCATAGAAGGAATCCGCTTTTGATGCAGCTGCTGATCAAGAAGAAGGTGGATGCGAAGCCATTCATACGTCAGGGACGATTTAAGATCCTGATCCCCAATCCGGTCAATCATGAGATGCATGGCAGTCAAGGGTGTTTTTACTTCATGAATCCAGGACAGCAGTTCATCTTTTTCCTGCTCGAGAAGTGTCCAGTTCCGGGTAAACTCCTGTTTAAACCGTTCGGTTTGGCTGACCAGGCCCGACTCCACTATTTTTTCAAATGGGCTTTCAGACTCCGGTATGCTCGAAAGATCTAAATTATCTTCCCGTTCGGCTACTTCTCTGTAAAATCGAGTTTCTTTTTGATAACGGAGAAAGATGAACCCAGTGAAAATGATGGCAGATAAAAAGGTGTAATATAGGAAGGGCTTAAGGGATATGGCCGAGTCCATATATACTACAAAGGCAGCAAGCAGCTGAAGGAAACCGAAAAGCAGTATCCAGCTTACCCTTTCCCTGATATATTTCCTAAACATGCGGGGCATCCTCTTCAATTGCCATGTATCCCTGGCCGACCTTTGTTTCGATCCCGGCGCCAAGCCCGATTTCATCAAGCTTCTTCCTGAGTCTATTAATATTGACCGTAAGAGTATTGTCACTAATGAATCGTTTGTCATCCCATAGGCTGTTAATGATATCATCCCTGCTGACAATTTGATTTTTTCTTTCTATTAGCAGCTTTAATATATAAATTTCATTTTTCGTTAATTCTATGCAGCCGCTCTCATTTGTAACGGTATTCTTTTCAAAATCAACCGCTGCACCGCACCAGGTCCTGAGGTTATTCTGAACGGCACTATAGTTATAGACACGTCTGAGTATTGCCTGTATTTTGGCAATCAGGACTTCGAAGTGGAAGGGCTTTTGGACAAAATCATCAGCGCCAAGCTGCATCGACATGACCATATCTGTTGGGTGATCCCGGGATGACAGGAAAATAATCGGCACATTCGAATGTGAACGAATCATCCGGCACCAATGAAACCCGTCGAACTTCGGAAGCTGGATATCGATAATGACCAAATCAGGCTGAATGCCGGCAAACTCCTTCATGACTCCACTGAAGTCCTGAATACCATGGACTTCGTAAGACCACTGGGAGAGACGGTCTTTGATTTCAGTAAAAAGGGAGGCATCATCCTCAATTAAAAGCACTTTAAACAATCAACTCACCACACTTTTGCATATTCCTTCCATTATTGTATAGGAAAAGCTAAAGGTGTGCCAGATTGTTTCCGAGCTGTGGTAAAATAGGGTAAAAAGCAGGTTTTGTACATGGAAATCTATTCCTTTATCCTTATTATTTTAATTGCATCCATTCTGCAGACAAGCACGGGATTTGGTTTCTCGATCCTGGCCACACCGTTCTTGCTGCTTCTTTTTGAACCTAGAGAAGCCATTCAAATCAATCTGATTTTATCTTTAATCATTTCTGCTGCCTTATTTTCAAAAATCAAGAAGGATACAGACTTTGGAGTTTTGAAAAGGTTCGCAATTGGAAGCGCAGCCGGGCTGCCTGTTGGCATTGCCATTTTTTTATTTTTGGACATTTCCCGGCTGAAGTTAACGGTCAGTTTCATTATTTTGATTTTAACGCTCCTTTTGATGGCAAATGTCCGTGTGAAAGAAACAAGCCGCAGGGATTATTCAGTGGGCGGATTGTCAGGAATAATGACAACAAGCATTGGCATGCCCGGCCCGCCGCTCCTGTTGTACTTTTCAGGGACAGATACCGAAAAAGAGCGGCTTAGAGGAACTACCTTGGCTTTTTACTTGTTTATCTACTCGGCCAGTCTGGTATTTCAGATAATCTTTGCAGGGACCAATAAGACGATTTGGCTTTCAAGCTTGTATGCTTTGCCGCTGGTCCTGCTGGGTCTATACCTGGGTCAAATTTTATTTGTTAAAATCAATCACCGTTTTTTCAAGGTTTTTACATACATTATATTGATTTTCACTGGGGTTTACCTGCTGGTTGAGAGTGTGAGGTAGGAAGCGAGCATGAAAAAAGGCGGGGCTAATAAATAGTGCTGATTAGTATGAAGCAAATCACGAAAAGGGTGTCTGCTCTTGAGTAAAAATATGATCTCTTGGATCCTGTGCTTCCTGTTTTCATTCTTTGGTTTTTACCTTATAGAGCATCTTTTTACGGTAAGCCCGCATGTGGTTTCCGGCAATGGAAATTTAGGCATCCTCGTGATTTTTCTTTTTACACCTGTCTTTATTTCCAGTTGGATCTATACTTTTAAGCTGGCAAAAGCAAAGATGGTGAAAGAGGGTAAAACCACAATAGGAATTCTGCTTTTTGCACTTGCCGGATGTGTGTTGCTGATGATTGTAATTATCGATTACACAAGTGAGCTGATCACTGCTCTTGGAGGAACACCTGATAACCCGGAATCAAGAATTTACCGTTTTGGGTGGTTCAATCAATACACAAATAGTCTTTACTTTAATGTATATACATTTTTCTTATCCCATTTCATTATCGTAATATTTGGTATCCTGTCAGCTATGAGGAGGATACAGACACATTAAAACCTCGCCACAGCAAACATGCGGCGAGGTTCTCTTTATTTTAGAAGGTCATTTTATTGAACACCAACGGCATCATATGCTGCCATAACGGCCTTTACCTCAGCTGAAGGCTGTCCATTTCGATCCGGATGCAGGTCCCTTGCTGCCTGGATGGCTGCCTGGCGCATTTGGCTGAAGTCGGAGCTTGCTGCCAGGTAATGGGTAAGTGCTCTGTAGAAAATCTTTTCGGCTTTTGTTTTTCCTATGCCTGTAACCGTAACACCGTAATGAGTGCCTCCATCTGTAATCAGGTGGGCAGCTTTGTTGTTGATGCTGCTGTTGATATGCACACCGCCTTTATCAAGGTCTCCTATATAACGTTTGCTGTAGTGGTCAGGATAGTAGCCTGATTCTGTATAGCCGCCAATATAGACAGAACCCGGGTCACTCATCGAACGAAGACCGTCACCTGGTGTATTTGGCGTCCAAATATCTTCACCTAATAACCAAAGATCTTCGCCTGTTTTATTTTCAGCGAAAGCCCCTAAAATATCCGCAATGGATTCATTGATCGCACCGGATTCATTTTCATAAATTAAATCGGCTGTATTGGTGATCACGCCATGTGTCATTTCATGTCCGATCACATCAAGACCGCCAGAGAGTGAAATCATGCGAGTCCCGTCACCATCACCGTACAGCATCTGCTTCCCATTCCATGCAGCATTATTCCACTTTGAACCGATATGGACAGTTGAAACTAATTTCATCCCATCGCTATCAAGGGAATCCCGTCCATGTATCTTTTTATAATAGTCATAAACTTTTCCTGCGTTCACATGGGCAGATACCGCAGAAGGATCATAAAAGAAGTTGTTTCTGCTTTCCACCTCGAATCCGGTCATTCCAAGAAGAGCTGAAAGGATTATAAACGCGTTTTCAGGCATGCGGTTTGCTTTGAAGGTATGGACACCTTCAGATCTTGTCTCATCGAATAAATAGTGCGTTCCTGTTTCCGGGTCTTTAACTGCCTGGAATGATTGAAGTGTCCCGAAAATATCCATTCCTCTTGCCTGAACAGGTTCTGACACAGCCGGAAGTGCTTTCGGCGCAGGCTGGGAAGAAGCAGTCTGCTGTGCCTCAGGCTGTTCAGGTGAAGATGGTGTCAGTTCCGAGATGGCATTATAGCTATGAATGATGTTTCCAGTTGCAGCATCTACAAAATAATGCCAATACCCCGGGACCGGGGCTGAGGTGGAAGCTGTTACATAATAAGCCAAATGCTTTTGCCCGTTATGCGGATAAATAACAAGTTCTCCTTCAATCCCATCATAGCTCTTCACTTCTCCGATTTTATCTTCAATGCTTTCCTTTACCTTATCCAGTGCTTCATCTTTGCCCAGTTTCGCCTCTGTAGGAATAATGGAACGTGCCAGATTTGGTGTAACTTTACCGAAGAAGGCTGTCACATTGTTACTGTCGTCCAAAGCAATGGTCTGCTGTGATCCGTATACAGGTATTCCGTTGTATTGCTCTATTGTTCTGAAATGGTGTGTGTTTGTTTGCTTATCATTAAATTGATCAATGATTTTGAATTGGTCCTTGGCCTCGTAGCCCGCATTTTTAAATAAGTTCGCCTTTGATTGAAGGAATGCATATACAGCTTCTTCCTTGCTCAGTCCTTCAGGAGCTTGCCAGTTCCCGATTATGTAGGAAGGCGTCTTTAATTCCTGATGATACTTAACGATTTCTTCATTTGCCAGCACATTTTTGGCGGGCAGTGACAGTCCCGAGATGGCAAACGATGCTGCCAGAACTGCAGGGAGGACTTTCATTTTCAACTGATTTCTTTTCAAACTGATCACCTCTTAGTTTGGATTGGTATTTCAAGGTCCATTATTCTGAAAATTCCACAAATGGTCAATTGGGTTATAGGGATCAGCGATATGCCTGTCTTTCTTGAATTCGGAAATCAAAATAGCCTGTATTTTGCATTGGAATACCGCAAAATAACCCAATTTACTTTGCACATGGCCTCTCGTATGCTTGTTCCACAGACACCTTTTCGAGAGGAGAGCAGGGGATGAAGAAGGGATTGAATAAATTCATTTTGCCGTGTCTATGCTGCCTGAGTTTTTATACTGGCACTCAGCTTGTCGGGAAAACAGAAGCTGCCTTTACAAGCCAGGCAGAGACAAAGCCTATTTTAATCTCAACTGCCTTTGTGTTCCCATCATATATTCACGGGCTTGAAGAGAAAGCCAGGATAAACAGTGAACAAATACTCAAAGAGCATGCCGATTTAGAAGCATTTGTGAAGAACGGGATGTTAAATGGGACAATAGATCCGCCCGCTGAATTTTTGAGAAAAAAAGAACAGATAACAGCCAGCTTGGAGGAACTTCATAGAATAAGAGCTGAACTGGAAAAACTGGAACGGCAAGCAGAAAAAAAGGAAGGATTTGAGTTTGTAAGTGAAGGTTTTCTAAAAGTAGACAAGCTCCTTCTGAGAATGAATGATTCTCTTTATCTTCAGGAGCTGGAACAGCTTTTTAACCAAAAATGGCAGGAGCTGAAAAAAGAGCAGCAAAAAGAGGGCAATAAAACAAACAAAATGGATGAGGATGAAAAAATAGAAATTCCTATCAGCGAGTTGGAAAAACAGAAAATTGAACACAAACAGCCAGTGGAGGAAAAAGCCAATCCAGAGAAAGAACAAGCGAATCCAGCGGAAGAACAAGTGAATCCAGCGGAAGAACAAGTGAATCCAGCGGAAGAACAGACTGTCAGCAAGGACAAAACGCAGAAGGTTGAAGAGGAGGAAACAGTCAATGAAGAAAACCCTAAAAATACTGAGTAAATGTATCAGTGCAGCAGGTTTGATGCTCCTCTGCATCCTTGCTGTTTGGATAATATCCTCAAAAGCATCCGGAGGAGAACCGTCCCTTGCAGGGTATCAGGCAAAAGCTGTTTTATCGGGATCCATGGAACCGACTTTCATGACAGGATCCATCATTATAGTGAAACAGCCGGATAGTAAAGAACATCTAAAAACAGAAGATATTATTACCTTTAAATCAGGAGATAAATTAATTACCCATAGAATTGTCGAAGTAAAGAAAACGAAATCCGGGGTTTTATATCAAACGAAAGGCGACAATAATGACGCACCGGATATGGAATATGTGCAGCCTGAAAATATAACCGGTAAATATACCGGTTTCACCCTTCCATATGCAGGCTATGCTGCTGAGTTTGCAGCATCCAAGGAAGGTTCCGCACTCCTGCTGTTTATACCGGGACTGCTCCTGCTCCTATCTGCTGCGAGGACTATTTTTCTGGCTCTTAAAGAATATGAAACTAAAAATGCTTAATACATCGGTAATGCCTCTTATCTGCCACAGGCAAATGAGAGTTAAATAAATTTATAATATCCAAAGGAGGAAGTAAAACATGGGATTTGCAAAAAAGGTAAGTAAAGGTCTGTTGACAGCTGCTTTAGGTTTTTCATTAATGGGTGGGGGTACATACGCTTATTTCAGCGATACAGAGGTTACGAATAACACGTTTGCAGCAGGTACCCTCGATTTGGCGGTAAACCCTGAAACAATCGTCAATATTGGCGATTTAAAACCAGGTGATGAGGTTTCACGTGAATTTACCCTCACAAATAGCGGTACTCTTGATATTTCCAAGATCTTGCTGCATACAAACTATCAGGTGGAGGATGCAAAATTAAATGGGGCTGCAAATGCAGATGATTTCGGCAAGCATATTAAAGTCACAATCTTATACAATCAGGCTAACGCAACCGTACAGGTTGCAGAAACTACTTTACATGAACTGCAGACACAAACTCCGGATTTAACAGCCATTGATAACTTTGTAGGCGGGGGAACAGTGCCGGATGGCCTGGCCCCTGGGGAAACCGATAAAATTATAGTGCTATTCGAATTTGTGGATAACGAAGAGGACCAAAACGAATTCCAGGGAGATGCACTGCAGGTGGAATGGAAATTCAATGCAGAACAGGCTGAAGGAACAGTAAAATAGAAAAGGACGGAAAATCCCTTGAAGGAAGATTCAAGGGATTTTTCTACACATTAATTAATTTTTTGCCTTCAAGCTGCCTGTTCAGATGAATGGCTTTTTCATGATTTCCTGTCTCGATGTAATATTCATAAAGCTTTTTGCCATACCTGCGCATAAGAATCATATGCTTAATCTTAACAAATTCAGGGAAAGCCTTTTCTTCCAGATACGTAAAATATTTCTCGCGCTGATGATTAAGCTGGTATTTAGAAAGTTTAAATAACGATAAGTATAAAGTGCTTTTAAGCTCCTTTGACACCTGAATCCCTTCGCATGCTTTTTTAAGAAGGGCTGTTTTGCCTGATAATTTGCCTTCTATACAGGAATTAAGATAAGAGTATAACCGCTGAAGATAAATGATTGTATTCCTGTCAGCTAAACGCAGGGCCTGTTTGTAGCAATCCTTTGCCTCAGCATATTGTTCCCTATTAAAATACTCAAATCCTAAATTATTGTATAGCAGGCCTTTGTAGTCTTGAAATCCAATTCGTTCACAGTCCCAAATTAGTTGATTATATCGTTCTGCCAGTTTATCCATGTCGGTTAAGATATCACTGCTGATCTGCAGGAGGATAATAGATTCCGCTTTTATTGCCATCGTGTAGTTGTTCGTGTTTTTGAAATGCTGCAATGATTTTTCCGCAAACATGTAAGCCATAATCTTTGAATCGATATAATGATAGGCAATTGCCAGGTGATAAAAGTATTCTTCATTGCCATATTCATTAATATCGATGTTTTTTAATACCTGAAGTGCCTTTTGCTGATCGGGGCTATCAGGTTTTATTGCTTGGTTAATATAATACATCCCTTGAACATGGTAAAATAAATTTCTCTCAAAAGGGGAGAGGTTAGGAAACTCATTGCCTATTTTCTTAATGATCCGGGATGTTTCCTCTAATTCCTGATGCAGGAAATGATATCTTGCCTTTAAAAGAAGATAGTGGGCTGCATATTTAGAAGAATAAATAAAGGGTGAGCTTTCCAGTTCATTTTTGATTTCCTCAGCCCTGGCTAATCTATACATGATGATGGCTTTATGCCATTCCTGCAGGCGCTTGTCCAGATCCCGAAAGTATTCAATTTCCTTTTGAATGTCTAAATTTAAAACGGCAGAGAAAAGTGAAATAATTTCAGGTGAATATGCAGTTTTTCCTCTTTCGATTTTGCTTACATGGGTAGGAGTGCAAATCCCTTCGCCTAACATGGCTTGTGTAAGTCCTGATTTTTCCCGGTAGAATTTGATAATTTCCCCTTCCAGCATGCGATCATCTCCTTATCTATTTATTGAAGGTGAATATTTCATGCAGATGTCTCTTAAATACTTAATTAACTTTTATCTAATATTTTCCTTTTTGGGGGAATTTTTAGAGACAGAAGACATAGATCCTTTGGGAGGGGTAAATCTGAAATGATGACAAAAGACTCAAATTTAAGAAGCAGAAAAGAGGGCAAAAAGAAAAATCTCCTATGAAATATAAGAGATTTTTCTACTGTTTAATGGATTAGAGGCTCGAAGTATTTGGCAGCAAGCCTGCATGCTTTTTCGTACTGTGAAGAGTTCCTGTAATATTGAAATAATTCTTTTTCATAAAGGCTGATTAATGTGTTATTCCCTAATTCATGCAGGTGGGGAAGGAATGTGATTTCTAAAAAGAGATAATAATCCTCTATGTCTTTATCTTCTAAAAGGATATCGAGCATATAAAAAACATATTGGTAGGTTTTATTTTGAATTTGTTCAGCCAGCCAGCGGCCATCGTCCAGCAAGGATCTGAGATTTTGTTTATTATAAAAATCCAGATTAAGGCAGCTATGGACATAGCCTCGTATAGCGCTTAATTTTAAAGGCGGGTTTGGATTAACCTCGCACTGATCCAATAGCTTTTTGTAAACTTCACCCGCTTCTGAATAAAAGCCTTTTGCAAAGTATTCAACGGCAAGATTATGCCAAAGGTTCATTTCCCTCGCTTCTTCTTTATGAGCACGGCAGGATTTGATTAATGTATGATACTGCTTGACGGTTTCTTCAAATTGGCAAAGGTCGTTTGTACCCATTTGTATCAGCAAGACGGTTTCTGTATCAAGAATTCTTTTAAAATTATTCGTTTCCCGGAAATGGGACAGTGCAAGGGTGCCATAGTGATAGGCTTTTACTTTATCATTCATCAAATAGGAAGAGGTTGCGAGGTGAAAATAAAATTCATGGTTATTATAATCTTTAGGATTTATATTCCTTAAATGGGCGATGGCTTCTTTGCAATTCTGTAAGTTAAGAAAATAAATGCCCCATAGATGTTCGAGAAGACTCCGTTCAAAACGATCAAGTGTGTTCCAAGCTTTCTGGCAGCTGTCTAAAAGCGCTTTGCTCTTATCGTACTCTCCTTGCATGAGGTGGTAGCGAGCCAAAAGGATTGAATGAAAATATTTTGTTTCCGAAAAATGCAGGTAAGGATTTTGGGCTAATTCCTCTTTAATTAATTCTATATCTTCTTTTTGCTGTTTAACCATGGCATCCAGCCATTCATGAAGTTTAGTCTCCAGCATATCATACTTTTCAAGCTCTTTTATAAGATCTATTTTCAGCCGTTTACAGATCAGATTTGTGATTTCAGACGAATATTGTGTATGTCCCCGCTCTATTTTACTGATATGAGTCACAGAACAAATCCCTTCGCCCAGCTGTGTTTGGGTCAATCCAGCCCGTTCCCGGTAATATTTTATAATTAAGCCTTCCTTCAAAACAGCATCCCCCCTGTGGTTCTGAATATTATCGTAGCATACCTTGTCAGCTGGAAACAGATAGCCAGGAAATGTCAGATGTCTGTTTTTCCCAAAGGCTATTTGGATATTATTCCTATGAGGATTTTAAAGGTTTCAATTTGGGGTAATTCGAAAAAGCCTTTTTTACCAGAAAGTGAAAAAGTTAATAGAAAATAGATAAGGAAATGTGTCTTTTACACTAATAAAATAGGAAGAAATCCTTCGATTTGGATATAAAGTTCTGAAATTTAACGGATCCCTCCTTTCAGATTCCCCCAATTTACTTCTCTCAGACCCGGCCCTACAATTAATTTTATGAAAAGTTAAAAAATATAGATTTTTCAATGGGAAAGGGCGGGAGTGAAATGAAAGTGAAAAAAGGGGTACCCTATAAGGTGCTGGCTTCTGCATTGGCAGCAGCAATGCTTTTTGGGGGAACAGTATCGGCACAAGGAGCTCAGGATGATGAGATCAAGGCTCCAAGTGTTGAAGACATTGTCAAGCAGGGGCATAAAATATTTTTGGATCAGCAATATCAGACTGAAACAAATGCAGTGGACAAGCTGGGATATAAAGATCTGAAAGAAAAAGGGTTAACGAAACCATATGAGCCAAATGAAATTTTACGAGTAATTGTTGAGGTCGAACAGCCGGCAGCTGCTGAAAAAGCGAAACAAAGCAAAAAAAGTAAAATGAAGGCAAAACAAGACGAGGTTATTTCAGCGCTTTCCAAGAAGAAATCTTTCAAGAAAGTGAAGCATCGCTTTTATGAGGGATTTAATGGTTTCAGCCTGGAAACCGAGTTTCATAATGTAAAAGAAATACAGGCAATTCCTGGTGTCACTAACGTACATATTGCGAGAACATACCAGCCATCCATGGGTGCCAGCAAGGAGCTGGTCCAGGCACAAAAGGTCTGGGAGCAGCATGGCTATGAAGGGGAAGGGCTGCTTCTTGCTGTAGTTGACTCCGGTTTGGACTATACACACCAGGATATGACATTGACGGATGAAGGGAAAGACAAACAGAAATGGTCCGAGGAAGGAATCCAGGCAAAACTCGCTGATACGGCTATTCATGACGTCTGGTATAGCGACAAAGTGCCGACAGGCTATGACTGGGCAGATGAAGATACGGATGTCATTCCCCGCGGACAATATGGAAGTCCGCATGGCATGCACGTAGCTGGTACAGTTGGTGCTAATGGCAACGAGGAAAATGATGGGGTCAAGGGTATTGCTCCGGGTGTACAGTTATTAGCTGAAAAAGTTTTTTCTGATAATGGCGGTGGAGCTTATGAAGATGATATTATTGCTGGAATTGAACACGCTGTGGCAATGGGGGCCGACGTCATTAATATGAGTCTTGGGTCAGATGCCGGCTTTGTTGGAGAGGAAAATGATCCTATCCAAAAGTCAATCCGGGAAGCAACTGAGCAGGGTACCCTGGTAGTAGTTGCTGGAGGCAATTCATCTTACAGTACTAAAAATAATATTTTGGAGGCTTCTGCCAAGCCATATGCGGAAAATCCGGATATCGGCACTGTTGGAGAACCATCTGTTAGCCCGTTTGCGTTATCAGTAGCATCCTATGAAAATACCAAATTGCATATGAATTCACTTACTGATGAAAACGGCTTGCAGCTTCCATACCAGGATCAGACCCATGTAAACTTCAAACTTTCAAAGGTGTTAACATCAGGAGAAAGCTATGAAATGGTATATGTAGGGGAAGGAAAGACAGCTGATTTTGCCGGAAAAGATGTCGCCGGCAAAATAGTCGTGGCAAAACCAAATCAAAAATATGGTTTATATTCATATGTTCAATCTGAAGCCAGGAAAAATGGTGCCAAGGCGGTTATCCTTGTACCGCCTCATGATGAAGCTGATTTTCCTTTCTTGTACTTTAGTCAGTACTTAACCCCTGCAGCAACTACCAGCAAGGAGGATGGGAATGCTTTAATTTCACAGCTGTCCAAGGGACAAACAGTGAAAATGCAGATGAGCAAAGGTGTTTGGGTTGATAATGCTGATAAAGATAACATGTCAGACTTTTCATCTTTTGGAACGCCGCACACGCTTGACTTCAAGCCTGAGCTATCAGCACCAGGCGGAGGGATTTATTCCACTGTTCCCGGCAATGAATATGAAATAATGAGCGGTACGTCCATGGCAGCGCCTCATGTCGCAGGCGGATCAGCTTTGCTGCTTCAGGCTTTATATGAAAAAGGATTGCCACAATCCAAAGATACGGCATTAAAAGCGAAAATCGCCTTAATGAATACATCAAAAATCATTCAGGATCCGCGGGCAAATAGCCAGGTCCCATACTCACCACGCGTTCAGGGATCCGGATTAATGCAAATACAAAATGCCATCAAAACTCCTGTGCTTGTGACAAATAAAAACGCTCCTTTGGAACAGGCAGGAGCGATTGCTCTAAAGGAAATTAATGAGAAAGCACACTTCAAACTGAATGTCGAAGCACTACGAAATGCTGACGTGAAAGATTTCGAATATAAAGTGTACGTTGATGTTTTAACAGACGAAACAGAAACAAAAGAGTTTGACCTGGACAATGACGGTCATTTAGATGCCAAGGAATATTTAACAATGACCAGCAAGCGGATTTCAGGAGCTTCTGCCATCGTCAATGGTGAAAAAGTGACCGATGAAAAAGGAAAAACGCTTAAAATTAAGCCAGGACAAAACAAGAGTCTGGATGTACAGATTCAATTGCCGGATAGCTTTAAGAAGGGCTCATTTGTCGAAGGGTATGTCCGTCTTGTGCCAACAGGTAAAAACAGTGATGCCGGTGTGCCGCTGACAATTCCATATATGGGCTACTTTGGTCAATGGGACAAGCCGCAAAACCTCGACCCGGCTGCATGGGAAAAAGATGCCTTCTTAGGATATACAGTCCTATGGAACGATGAAGGAGCACAGTTCCCGATGGGATATGATCCGTATACCGGAACCTTTAATATGGACCGCATTGTGATTTCTCCTAATGCTGTTTTACCAGGTGTTTTCCCAACTTTTACAGCTTTCCGCAATTTACAAAAGACAGAAATGTACGTGGAGAATGATAAAGGGGAAATGGTCAACTATTTAGGCGACTTCAGTGAATTTACAGGCAAGCCTTGGAAGTTCCGCAAAAATATCATGGCTTTCCGTGACTATATGATTAACGGATATTTATGGGATGTTAAGAATCAACATGGGCAATTCGTTGAGGATGGAACCTATCAGTATGTAATCAAAACAACACTTGATTACAAGGATGCCAAGCCTCAGGAAGTAAGGCTTCCGGTTCACGTAGATTCTGTTGCACCAATCGTCTCGGATATTCAGGTACAGCCAAAGGACGGGCAATATGAAATTTCCTTCAAGTCAGAAGATAACGAAGGGGGAAGCGGCTATAATGGTGCCATCATCTGGTATAACGGGAAGTATATGCCGCTCGAACCTGGAAAAACGTCAGCCCTTGTAAAAGAAGAACCGAAGAGCGTTGTCGTATTGGGTGTCGACCATGCATTGAACCAGAGCTATGCTGTATGGGGGGATCCTTCCTATATAGATGAGGGGATGCTAGTGAGCTACTTCAGTGTTTATCCTAATAAAAATGTGAATGCAAACACGCCTGCCGGGATTAATGCATTTGCAAACAACCGCGTTAACTGGACAGTGAACATTAAAGATGAAGCCGGAAAAACCGTTGACACAATCAATGTGGAAAATGAACATGAAATTCACTTGAAGTGGACTCCAGACGCAGGTCTTCCGAATGGGACTTACACCATTAGTGCAGATGTATCAAACAAGCAGGGCTTTAAAGTGACCACGAGCCCTAAAACGGTTACAGTATTTCAGAACTAAAACGATCAAAAGCCATGGACGGTAAAAAGGTCCATGGCTTTTTCCTATTTTGCAATGCCTTAGGTTCAAGCTGAAACAGATGTGTTCAATTTTTTTAGGGCTGCAGATTCCTTCTTCCCATGAAGGAAATAATATAAAATGGCTGATAATAAAACAAAGATTGCCATTATACCATATAGACTGCCATAGCCTGTAATCGGAATAATGAATCCCAGCAAATAGGGGCCAAATCCCAAGCCTGCATCAAGAAAGATAAAGAACGTTGACGTCGCCAATCCCATCCGATGAGCGGGTGTCAGCTTGACGGCCACTGCCTGGGTGCAGGACTGCATGTTCCCAAAGCCCAGCCCAATTAGCGCACCAGCCAAAAGCAACGTGAAACTGCTGTTAGCTGTGCTAAGGACAAACATGCCTGCCGCAAATAAGATAAAAGCGGGGTACATTACATAATTTGCTCCTTTAAGATCCATCAGCCGTCCGGTAAATGGACGTGAAACCAGGACAGCTGCCGAGTAGATGAGAAAGAAAAAGCTCGCAGCCTTTACTAAATCAACTTCTATAGCATAAAAGTTGATAAAAGAGAGGACCCCGGAATAACCGAATGCGATTGCCAGTGTGATGAATGCAATAGGGACTGCTTTTGGCTCGATAAAGCTGGAAATTTGGAAGCCCTGCTTTTTCACACCAGTGGTTTCTGTTGCAGGAACATATAAAAAGAAGGATGTAATCAGGGCAATGATGCCGATGGCCAGACAAAAAGCAAAAATCAGTTGGAAAGAAACCTTTTGCATCATCAATAAGCCAATAAATGGCCCAACAGCTGTCGCCAGCGTTGTGCTCATGCTGAAGTAGCCAATTCCTTCCCCTTTGCGTGCTGCAGGAATAATTTGTGCAGCGATGGTCCCTGTCGCCGTACTTGCTACACCTAAAGCAATGCCGTGTATAAACCTGGTAGTCAGCAGGAAAGCAATTCCGGCGTTCACAAAATATAAAAGTGTTGTCAGCGTAAAAAAGATCAAACCGATAAAAAGTGTTTTCTTACGCCCGATGTTATCAATGGCCCGCCCGATATAAAGCCTGCCAATGAGCGTTCCAATAATAAAGATGCCCGTAACAAGCCCGGCCTGGCTGGTTGTGGCACTATAGTAATCCACTGCAAAGACAGCAATGGTCACCATCAGTAAATAGAAAATCAATGTTAAGAAAAAATTAACGGATGAAACAATAATAAAATCCTTTGTCCAAAGCTTCGGATTAGGCTGATTCAATTTATAACTCTCCCTGCATTAAATTTTTGCGGATTTCGCTCATCAGGCGAATCCCTTCCAGCTGTTCCTCCTCTGAAATTCCTCTTAGAATGTCCTGTTCGAATTCATCAATAGTAACCCGGACCTCCTGATAAACCCTCCTGCCAGTATCGGTCAGCTGCATTCTTTTTTCCCGTTTGTCTTTAGTCGGAACAGGTTCTAAATAGCCCATCTCCTCCAATTTTGCAATCGTCCTTGTCACCGTTGGTTTTTCAACGCCAAGATAATGTGAAAGCTCCACCAGTGTGCCGGAGCCATCATTATTCAAGTAATACATGATGGACCATTGAGCCCTGTATAAATGATGCCTGCTTAATTCATTGTTCAGCCTATTCTCAAATGGGCGATACAATAGCACAAGCTGATGAAAAAAACGCTGAAATGTTTCGATTCTAAAAACCTCCAATTTGGTTACCTTAAGTAATAGTTATCAAGAGTAACTAATTATTTATTATACAGCTCAAAGTGGTGACATGTAAATAGGCTGAGCTTTGTTTCTAAAAGAGCTATCCATTAATTCAAAAGAAGGCAAATGTATGACATTGTGTCATAACTGGTTGACGTGTGACACGATGTCATATACAATTCAATTGTAAGGATGACACAGTGTCACATCGAGGTGAAAGCATTGTCCAAAATTCAATTGCTCATTGCTGAATTGCAGAAACAGGGAGTAAATGCAGCAATCTGCAAAAAGCCATCCAATATTAAGCCTCTCAAAAATAAGGCGAAAATTCAAAGGAGCCCATATGGTCACCAATATGCCTGAGCAAATGTCACTTAAAGAACTAAGGACAGATTTAGTGCGTTTTATGATGTCCTACAAGTTCGCATTGGAAGAAATAAACACCAAAATAAATATCCTGAAAGAAGAATTTCAGTATGTGCATGACTATAATCCGATTGAGCATGTAAAATCACGAATTAAATCACCAGAAAGTATGTTTAAAAAGCTGCAAAGAAAAAAATTGGAGATTTCCTTAGAATCCATTCAGCAAAATATTCGGGATATTGCTGGCGTCCGCATTACATGTTCGTTTGTATCAGATATTTATAAAATCAAAGCGATGCTTGAAAGCCAGAAGGATATAACCGTGCTCGAATGCAAGGATTATATTCAGAACCCAAAGCCAAATGGCTATCAGAGCCTGCATCTGATTGTCCAGATTCCCATTTTTATGTCTGACAGGGAAGAGCTGGTTCCAGTTGAGATTCAAATCAGGACGATCGCCATGGACTTCTGGGCGAGCCTGGAGCACAAGATTTACTACAAGTACAATAAAGAAATTCCGCAAAGAATAGTGAATGAACTGAAAGAGGCAGCTGACACGGCTTCACGCCTCGATCGGAAAATGGAGAATATCCAAGAGGAAATGATTGGTCTAAAACAGCTGGAAGATGATGAAGACATGATTTTTTCCCCTGAAAGCCTTCAATTACTGCTGGCCGGGAAAGGGATAAAAACTTAAAGGAGACGAAATAGATGCAAGTGTGGACAGATATACCGAATTTCGTAAAAAGAGAATTGGAGCAGCTTGAAGAAAAGATAACTCCCATTATGAAAAAAGCATCCAGATATATTTTTTGGTCAACACCCTTAATTATTCTGTCATTAATCAATCTCATGACCCTATTTTTCACCGTTCAGGATGAGAAAACATCGCCGGCAGCCATCCTGATTTACGCCATTATCGGCGCGCTTGGTTTCGCGCTGTCTAAGGAAGGGAGACATCAGCAGCTGGAAATTCAGAAACTGAGCTCTCAGTACATTAAAGAACGGATCACTAAAAGCCAATGGGCTTCTGATCCCATTAAAACAAGATATCAGGCACTGATAAATGAGAATCCCAGAAAGGCAGTCCCTTATTTTATCCATTTTTTAAAGGAGGAAAAAAGAGACTGGCAGTAAGGAGGAACCGAATTTGCCCAAAATTACTTTTTTCAATTTGCCTGAAGACAAACGGGGCAGCTTAGTCCAGGCGGCCAAAAAGGAATTTGCCCGCGTCCCGCTTTATCAGGCATCCATATCCAATATCATAAAAGATGCCAAAATCCCGCGCGGCAGCTTTTATCAATATTTTGACGACAAAGAAGATGCGTTTTTCTACTTATTGAATAGCCATGTTTCTTCATATAAACTTCTCTTTCTGGAAGCGCTCCGCAAAAATAATGGCGATATTTTTGATGCGATGGTCGATTTTTATACAGCCATCATTACAGAGGAAAAAGAAAATCTGCAGTTTTTGAGGAATTTGTTTCTCAATATGACGCATCGAATTGAACATGTTATGGCAAGAAGCTTCGGTGAAAATGACCTGAATGAGGATTTCAGGAAAATCAGCAATCTGATTAATAAGGAACGGCTTAATATTCAGGACGAACACGAGCTTTTTCATATGATGCAGATTATTTCTTCTGTCACATTTCATAATATCGTAAAAAAATTTGCGGGGGAGCTGACATTCGACGAGGCTGTTCATAATTACAGAACAGAAATCTATTTACTGAAAAAAGGGTTCGCATCAAAATGATTTTCGGAAAGCCTGTCTCTAATAGGATTAGAGACAGGCTTTTTTGGGAAGGTAAAAAATAGCATGGAGCTTATTTCCCATTAGGGGAATAAATAAAACAATCATCAGGAAAGGGGTTCTTTATGGCGAACAAGAATAGATGGCTGATTGCCCTTTCAGCAGTCGCCATTCATTTATCAATCGGTTCAGTATATGCGTACAGTGTTTATCAAAATCCCTTGAAAGAAGCGCTCGGCTGGGAAAAAACAGATGTCTCACTGGCTTTTACCATTGCCATTTTTATTCTTGGGATTGCGGCAGCTTTTTTTGGCCGGTTTGTGGAAAAGCGGGGACCGAGAGTTTCAGCCATGATTGCCGCAGTATTCTTTGGAATAGGGATTATTGGGTCAGGCTTCGCCATTCAATTGGAGAATTATATCCTATTCCTGATTTTCTTCGGTGTCATTGGGGGATTGGGTCTCGGATTCGGCTATATTGCACCTGTCTCCACATTGGTTAAGTGGTTTCCTGATAGAAGGGGGCTTGCAACCGGAATGGCCGTTATGGGCTTTGGTGCAGGGGCCCTGATCACAAGCCCTATTGCAAGCAGATTAATGATCGCAACTTCAATTCCGACAACCTTCTATGTCCTGGGAATCAGTTATTTTATTCTGATGA
Organism: Bacillus sp. NTK034; assembly: GCF_017303275.1. Lineage (GTDB taxonomy): Bacteria > Bacillota > Bacilli > Bacillales > Cytobacillaceae > Cytobacillus. Next base: position 141,014 of record NZ_JAFKOJ010000003.1, read on the forward strand.
TATTGGGTTCGCTTTATATCGCAAAGCCGCCTGAAGGATGGGAACCTGAAGGAATGGAAGAGAGCAGGGAAGAGCGGCCGGCAAAGACAGACCTGGCACAAATGACTGCCAATGAAGCGATTAAGACCAAGCGTTTCTGGCTTCTTTGGATTATGATGTTCATCAATATTTCTGCAGGCATCATGATTCTCTCAGTTGCCGCTCCAATGGCCCAGGAAATCACTGGGGCAAGCGCCATCACGGCTGCAAGCATCGTCGGCATTATGGGCCTCTTTAATGGAGGCGGAAGAATTGGCTGGGCGTCTGCATCCGATTATCTTGGAAGAGGAAATACATATATGACCTTCTTCCTGATCCAGGTGGCTGCATTCTTCATTCTTCCATTCATCACAAACTCGTTTATCTTTTCTGTTTTCCTCTATATCATTGTTTCATGCTATGGGGGCGGGTTTGCATCGCTTCCGGCTTTTATCGGGGACCTGTTTGGAACCAAACAGCTTGGCGCGATTCATGGTTATTTGCTTACCTCGTGGTCCATCGCCGGAGTGGTCGGCCCTATGCTTGTATCCAGCTTATATGAAAATACGCAAAGCTATACGATTACGTTCTATGTATTTGGCACCATGCTGGCCATCGGCTTCATCGTTTCATTGCTGATGAAGCGAGACATCAAGAAAATCAGAACTGCGAAGAAACAAAAAAGAGCAAGCGGACAGCTTGTCACGGAATAATGAGTAAAACTCCTGCCGGAATATCTGGCAGGAGTTCTTTATTAATTTTCAAAGGAAAATGGATGAACACGATCATTGGAGCAATCCGGGCAAATGATCAGCATATCAAAGCTATATTCCTCTTCCTCTGTTTCCTCCCTATGCCCGCAGATTTCACAGACCTTTGCCAAAATAACACCCCCTTATTCATCACTTGATAGAATGTTATATCCGCAGTCTTTGATCGCCTGTTCAAAATCCATGAAGGAGGCAGCATCTTCATCAAATGAGATGACTGCTTCACCACTCATGGAATTCAGCTTAATCTTCCGGACACCCCAGATATCATTCAGAGCCTTGCTTAGTTTTTCTTCATCCGCCTGATCCATGTTTTCGATAGAGATTGTTCGAGTAATCATTTCAAATCACTCTCCTGTTTTATAATGACTGTGCTCTTTGCCCATTTCCCTGCCCATTCCTTTGAGAAAACCAAGCATAGAATTGATGGCCAGATTAATATCAGGATCGCGCAAGGCTTTCATAAGCCCGAGCACACCGGTCTTTTCATTCCTTTTCATCACTTCTGCAGATTCATCAAGACCCTTAGTGACAGCACTCATCATGATATTCATCTGCTGGGGATCGAGGGAGCCAAGAAAATCGACGGTATTAAAACCGTTGCGGATGATATTGTGCATGTTGGGCTGGTTAACCTGGTCAATCGCAATGGCAGCCACTTTTTCTTTCGAATGCAGAAATCCTTGAAAAATATCAAGAATTCCAGACTTTTGCAGCTGTCCGATAATATCGATGGCACTTGAGATGGCCTCCCGGTTCTGGCTAAGCTGCGTTAAAAGACCAGCTATATCCTGCGCTTGTTCTTCCTGGGCCGAAGGCTTAACCAGTTCAATTTGCTTGATCGCTTTCGCCATCGTAGATACCCTCCTTTTTCAGCATTTCCGGAATGGAGATGAAGTCGTCCTGGCTCCATTTTTTCTCTGTTTCTACGCCAATATGCGGCTGCGGGCTGCCAAACCGGAAGTTGTGGTGAGGAAGCGGTGAATCGCCGTCCCGTTCAAGCACTTCCATTTTTACCTGCATTTCCTTGTAGTTGGGCGTATGTGTAATTTTGTCATGATAGCTGCTGGTCAGCTTATTGACTGCTCCCATTCCTTCAGTAGTATGCATCGGCAAATACAGTTCTTTTCCCTTGACCTGATCTGTCACCCACACTTTTACTTTGACATGGCCATAAGGGGAGGTGAGGCGCACAAGACTGCCGGTTTTGATATTCCGTTCGTCTGCCAGCTCAGGAGAAACCTCCAGCCATAGCTCCGGCACCTTATATGAAATGCCTTCGGATTGATAGGTCATGTTGCCTTCATGGAAATGCTCCAGAATTCTTCCGTTGTTCAAATGAAGGTCATATTCCTCTCCGGCTTCAAAAGGAGGAGTCCAATCCACGGTAATTAAGCGGGCTTTTCCATCCGGAAAATGAAACTTTTCCTTGTAAAGTAAAGGTGTATCCGTTCCATCCAGGGCAACAGGCCAAACAAGGCTTTCCCAGTTTTCAAGGCGCTTGTAGCTGACACCGGCAAACACAGGCGAAAGCTTAGCGGCTTCATCCATGATTTCACCTGGGTCTTTATAATTCCACTTTGCGCCAAGCTTGTTGGCAAGCTCCTGAAAGATGAGCCAATCCGGTTTGCTGTCACCGAGCGGCTCGAAAACTTTATTAAATCGCTGGATACGCCGCTCTGTATTCGTGAAGGTTCCGTCTTTTTCAAGGCTTGGCGCTGCCGGCAGAATCACATCCGCAAATTGGGCTGTCTTGGAAAAGAAAATATCCTGCACGACAAAGAAATCCAGTTTTTCAAAGGCTTCGTGAACATAATTGATATTCGAATCCACAAGGCCCATTTCTTCCCCAAAAAGATACATGCCCTTTACTTTTCCAGCCTGGATGGCCTCTACAATCTGATGGTTGTTGAGACCAGGGTTTTTAGGGAGTTCGGTGCCCCAGGCTTGTTCAAAGCGGGTGCGGATTTCATCATTTTCTATTGGCTGATAACCTGGAAGCCAGGTAGGCATGGTGCCAAAATCACTCGCACCCTGGACGTTATTGTGGCCGCGCAGCGGGTAAGCTCCCGCACCAGGCTTGCCAAAATTGCCTGTAACTAAAAGCAGGTTGCTGATCGCGGTGCTTGTATCCGTGCCTCCTAAGTGCTGCGTAACACCCATGGCCCATAAAATGCAAGTACCGTTTGCATTATGAATCATTTCAGCAATTTTGATTAAAGTTTCCTTTGAAATCCCGGTAACTTCTTCAGCATATTCGAGTGTAAATTTTTCAAGGGACTTTTTATATTCATGCACATGATTTACACGAGAGTAAAGAAATTCGCTGTCTTCCCAGCCCTGGTCGATAAAGTATTTTGTGACAGCGGAAAGCCATACCAGATCGGTCCCCGGCTTCGGGTGGATATGCAAATCAGCCCGCTCTGCCAAATCATTTTTTCGAAGGTCAGCTACAATCAGCTTCTGATCCGCCAATTTATGCGCCCGTTTGATTCGGGTTGCGAGAACAGGATGTGATTCTGCCGGGTTCGCACCGACAACAATGATTAAATCCGAGCTTGCGATATCCTTCATCGTACCGGAGTCACCGCCGATGCCGACTGTGCGGATAAGACCCATGGAGGCAGGTGTCTGACAGTATCTTGAACAATTATCAATATTGTTCGTTTTAAAAATGGCTCTGGCAAGCTTTTGGAACAGATAGTTTTCCTCGTTGGAACACTTGGAAGATGCGATAAAACCGAGGGCATCCGGTCCATTCTCTTCTTTGATGTCAGTGAATTTCTCCGCAATAAGAGATAGGGCCTCATCCCATGTGGCTTCAAAGAATTTTTCCCCTTTTCTGATTAGAGGTTTGGTGAGGCGTTCTTTGCTGTTCACAAAGCTCCAGCCGAATTTTCCTTTCACACATGTCGAAATTCCATTAACAGGAGCTTCAAGCGACGGCTGGATTTTGAGAATTTCCCTGTCTTTCGTCCAAACCTCGAAGCTGCAGCCGACCCCGCAATACGTACAGACCGTTTTTGTCCGCTTAATACGGGCTTCCCGCATCGCTGCCTCTACATTGGAAATAGCAAATATCTCTTTATACCCAGGCTCAACTTCTTTCGTTAAATCAATCATCGGCTCAAGAAGAGGCTTTGGAATATTCGTGAGATAGCCGGCTTTGCCGAGCATCGATTTCTCCATTAATGCATTGCAGGGGCACACTGTCACACAATGCCCGCAGGATACGCAGGAGGATTCATTTATCGGCACATCATTATCCCAAATCACGCGCGGCTGCTCCCGGTCCCAGGCGATGCTTAGAACCTCGCTCACCTGCAGATCCTGGCACGCCTCCACACACAGCCCGCAAAGAATGCACTGATCCGGCTCATACCGGTAAAAGGGATTCGAAGTATCCTGAGGGTAGGGCTTTGGTTTAAATTCATACTTCTGGTGCTCAATCTTAAAATGTTCCGCTGTATTATGCACTACACAATTTCCGTTATTGTTATCGCAAACCGTACAGTATAGCTCATGATTTTTCAAGATGCGGGACATTCCCTCAAGCTGGGCTTCCTTGGCCAGCTCTGACACAGAACTTACCTTCATATTCGTCTCAGCCTTTGTCGCACAAGACCGCTTCAGCTCGCCATCAATCTCTACGTAGCAGGTATCGCACGTCTGAATGACGCCAACACCCAGATTAGGCTGGGAAGAACAAATCCCCGGGAGAAAATGGTTGTGTTCCCGCGCCGCTTCAAAAATCGACTGACCCGATTTTGCTTCGATTTCCTTTTCATCCAGGTAAAAAGTAAATTTTTCTCCGTCCATTCTGCACCACCTATTCATTCGTACTATTTAAAAAGTATTTGTTAAAAGTGGGAAATGTATTACAAAATGGCCGGAATTGGCAGGGGAATGCTCAGGACGAAAGTGGGTGCTATGGATTCAAGTCATAGGTGGATTATGGAGCCCAAAAATGGAGAAGAGAGGAGAAAATGGTCTTCATAGAGGAGTCATGAAGCCCAAAAATGGAGAGGCGAGGAGAAAACGGTCGCCATAGAGGGGGCATGAAGCCCAAAATCAAGAGGATGCGGAGAAAACGGTCGCCATAAAGGAGTCATGAAGCCCAAAGCAGAACAAAACTAAAACAGTGAGATTTTCATTTTTTAGCTATTAATCATTAGTTCTTTCAGGGCTTGGGCATTTTCTTTGTCTAAGGTTCCTAATGCATTTTTTTCTCTGTGAAAAATCTCTGCAGATCCATCTTTCTTGCTGAACCATATGGAGTACTCAGTCAATCTCTCTGGAATATCTCTGTCATAAGTAAAGAATAAAGTGGCTATCACATCTTCTTTTTCAGCCATTTGGGGCTTTATGTCTGCCTCCCATTCAATTCTTGAGATTATGTTTCTTAAGGATTTAATCTTTTCTTTATCAGTTATAATCAACTCTTTTTCACTATTTTCTTCTGAGATGTCAACTCTAGTCAGCTGATTCAGGTCAAATTCATATGCTGCATCTTTTGAACATCCGATTAAAAGTGAGATGGTAATAATAGATAAAATAATAGGATTTTGTTTCATTAATAATCCTCCGATTGGTTGGCTGGTGTAAAATATATTCAACAATAATTATTCAACCCCTTTTTTAAAATTTGTTTTTCGTACAATAAAAAGACTGAGCATGCCCATTGAAAAATACGCCAGCATCCGTTAATATATAAATACAAGCTGCATTGTTCGTAATCATAATAAAGTTTTAACCTTTAAGCTGTAACAGGGAGTTTTACATTGAAACGGGAATGACAGGCCTCCGTCTATATGACAAGGAGGACAGGCAGGAATGTTTCTGCGAACACCCACTTTGAGGAGTGGTGGTTTAAAACTTTCTTATCCTTATTTACGGCAATGGCGGCTGTACATACGTAAATTAAACCAGTTCCCAGGAGGAGCTGGTTTTTTTGCGTTTAGAAATCAAAATTCTGGTTAAACCAAGATAAACGACACATTAACAGGAGATGTAATAATGAAAGAGATTACGGAAATGAGATACTGCGAAGTCTGCGGAAAAGAAACTGTCCACATCGCCAGGGAGGATGCACTGGAGATTGAATACATCTGCAAGGAATGCAATCATGAAGAAGACATCATTAAATCCTTTTTCTAAAACCCCGGTATATTTTGACACCATCAGTAAGACGTGCTAAAATAAAATTATCTCGAATTAAAGATATTTTATTTTAAGATAAATTAAAACGGGGAGGAAGTACAATTGAATCAACTAAAAGGTATTCACCATGTTACAGCTATTACAAGCAGTGCTGAGAAAAATTATGAGTTTTTCACTTATACATTAGGCATGCGTTTAGTAAAGAAGACGGTAAATCAGGATGACATTCAAACGTATCACTTATTTTTTGCAGATGACAAAGGAAGTCCGGGAACAGATATGACATTTTTTGATTTTCCCGGTATTCCGCAGGGATCTCACGGTACGGATGAAATTTCGAAAACGTCATTCCGGGTTCCGACAGATGAAGCACTCGATTATTGGGTAAAGCGGTTTGACCGTTTAGAGGTTCCACATACCGGGATCAAGGAGCAGTTCGGCAAGAAAACACTGTCATTCTCAGATTTCGATGATCAAAAATACCAATTGATCTCGGATGAAACCAATAGGGGAATACCATCAGGCACACCCTGGCAGAAAGGGCCCATTCCGCTTGAATACGCGATCACTGGTCTCGGGCCGCTTTTTGTAAGGGTAGCTCAATTTGATTATTTTAAGGAAATGATGGAAAAGGTGCTGCACTTTAAGGAAATTGCTAACGAAGGAGATTTCCATTTATTCGAAGTGGGTGAAGGAGGAAATGGAGCACAGGTGGTAGTGGAATATAACCCGTCGCTTCCTCAGGCACGCCAGGGGTATGGAACAGTCCATCACGCAGCATTCCGCGTAGAAGATAAGTCTGTTCTCGAAGAATGGGATCAGCATTTGAGAGGCTTTGGTTTCCAGACATCAGGATTTGTAGATCGCTTCTTCTTCGGTTCTTTATATTCCCGGGTTGCTCCGCAGATTTTATTTGAATTCGCGACGGATGGTCCTGGATTCATGGGTGACGAGCCTTATGAAACACTTGGGGAAAAACTCTCACTCCCGCCATTCCTGGAGCCAAAAAGGGAGCAAATTGAAAGCTATGTCCGCCCGATCGATACAGTAAGAAGCACAAAGGATCTTGTAAAAGAATAACAAAGTCATAGGCACCTGTATTCCACTGCTTTAACGCAGTGGAGGACAGGTGCCTTTTTTTAGCGTATAATGGAGGGTATTCTTTAGAAAATAGGAGCAGAGGGCAGTGGAGAAACATAACAGCAAATACAGGTGGCTTGTCTTTGGCGCGGTCTTATTTACATACTTCTTAATCGTGAGCCAAAGAACAGCTCCTGGCTTAATTACTGATCAATTAATGAAGGAATTCGGTGTGACAGCTGCGGCCATTGGGCTCCTGACGAGCATCCAATTTTTCGCCTATGCCAGCCTGCAGGTTCCCATTGGAATATTATCCGACCGTTTTGGCCCTAATGTATTTTTAATCGCCGGAACCCTTCTAAACGGAATCGGCACTTTATTATTCAGCTTTGCTGCAAATGAATACATCCTTTTCGCGGCAAGAATGCTAGTCGGAATAGGTGATGCGACGATCTGGATTAATGTTGTCATCATTTTAGGCAGATGGTTTAAGGTAAATGAATTTGTAAAATTACTTGGTTTTGCGGGCATGTCCGGGAGCTTTGGATTTTTGCTCGCGACTGTGCCATTTTCCATTTGGATTTCCATTTGGGGCTGGCGCATTCCGTTTTTGGCGGTGGGCATTATTTTGACAATCCTCGCCATATTGCTGTATTTCATTTTAATTTTGCAGCCTTCCCGGATGGGAATCGAACCTAAGAAATCAAAAGGTAAGAAGGAGCCAGCAGAGAAAACAGCCAACATATTAAAGAGAATTTTTTCTGACCGTCAGGCATGGGCCACGTTTTTGTGTCATTTTGGCGTGGTTGGCACTTATGTTGGCTTCATCGGTTCATGGGCAGTGCCATATGGAATGGAAATGTATGATCTGACCCGTTCTGAATCCAGTCAGCTAGTTATGATTGGACTGATTGGGGCAATCATCGGTGCTCCGTTAATGAGCTTCATATCAGGACGGATGGGAAGCATCAAACGCCCTTATCTTTTTGCCCACATAATTGTCGTACTGGGTTGGGCAGTATTTCTTTTATTCCAGGGCAAACCTCCATATCCGCTCGTGATTGTCCTTTTCCTGATCATGGGTTATGGGAATGGGGCAAGTACGCTGACGTTCGCGATTGTCAGAAAATCATTTGACATCCGGGATGTGGGTGTCGTTTCAGGTTTCGCCAACACTGGAGGCTTTCTGAGCGCAGTTTTGCTGCCATTTATTTTCGGAAAAGTTTTGGATACATTTGAAGCAGGATACCAGTATGGATTTATTATTCCGGTCATCTTTTCATTGATTGGACTGATGGGCGCAGGGTTAATAAAGGAAAAAGGACGCCAATTAGCTAAAGGATAATATTTAGAGGGCAAATTGTGACAGATACTGATAGTTTATATCAACATTCGCTGTATAGTGCTTATTTAACTATCATGGTAGGAATCTGCAAATAGTTTGTTGAATAATTCTGTGAAGAGCACATGATCTCGGAGGAGGTATTAGATATGAAGATCAATAGAATTGATCATGTGAGTATAAACGTAAATGATCTTTCAGAGGCTAAAGCGTTTTTTCTTGATTTAGGACTTGAAGTACAAGCGGAATGGGAATTGGATGGAGAACAGTTGGACAGAATAGTTGGGCTTAATGATGTTAAAACGGCATGTGTTGGATTAGGGATGCCGGATGGTCAGGCATGGATAGAGTTAGTCAAATTTTATACGCCGTCAGATAAAAGAGATATTCAGCAACCTTTTGCAAATACGCTGGGTATCCGGCATATTTGCTTTGCTGTTGAAGATATCGAAGCTATTGTTGCAAAATTGAAAAAGAAGGGCACGGAAATCTTTAGCGAGATACAGCAATATGAAGAAAGTTATAAGTTATGCTACATTCGTGGTCCAGAGGGAATTATTTTAGAGTTGGCGGAGAAAATTAAATAAACAGACGATATGCTGGCATATATAGAGAAACAATATCTCTTATCTTAACACGCTGAAATTTCAGACTGTACGGCTGTCTTTTTATAGACAGCCGTTCTGTTTCCTTGTTGGACAAACGGGGGCATTAGCTGAAAAAAAAGGGGAACCTCGACTAATGATGGTTCCCCTAATTTATTACTTAAAAATCAACATTTAAATTTAATAGAGCCATTAAAAAAGAAGCCAATGGCTATACTGCTGTCTTTGAAGGAAAGCTGAAACAACCCAGAGAGGCTGACATATGCGCCAGCCTCCTTTTTATTTATTTCATAAATGGTTTCATGTTTGATTTCTTTGGATCAATGGTAAAACGGTAAATCGGCAATTCCTTCCCAACTTCAGAAGGGACGTAGCCGAAGGTCGTATAACTGTCTACTGATTCAGGCTCCAGCGAGAGGGAAAGCAGATTTGTTTGAGGCTGAGCTGTCAGAAATACATAAGTGCCTTTCGGGAAGCTAATGTTCTTCTTAGTCAGCTCAGTTTCAACTTCTGCAAGATCCCTGCCTTCGTAATTCCCTGCACCTTCCTTAGAAGTAACTGTAAAGGCTTCAGCTGGAAGGCTTACATCTTTCGGAAGTTTAAAGCCCTTTAACCCTTGATCCTTTAATTTTTCCGCAATTTCCTCATGACCTGGTTTAATCAGATAGGCAGTAGGTCTATCTCTTACCAATGTGGGTTCTGCGTCGGTAGCACTTAAGTATTTAACAGGGATATCCTGAACAGTGCCTGTTGCAATGTCCACCATTTCAAGAGTCTCATTCTCAATCTCTTTATTTTCGCTATCAATAATTATTGGGTCATTGTCATTTGGTTTTAGGCCTTTTTTAATAAGATTAAGTCTTTCAAATGCTACCAGATTTTTAATTTGTCTTGCATGACTGGCCGTTTGCTTAAGAATGCTTTCATGGGTCGCAATTTGGGCGTTCACCCGGCGCGCAAAATCTTCACGGCCGATGCCAATGCCTCTGCTCTCTACCAGGAAGGAGAATGCAGGCTGAAGTCCGAATGAATTCCGGCCAATTCTTGGTTCAGTGGAGCCCTCGATTATTTCAATTTCACCTTGGTCATCAAGGCCTGCTGTATAGTAAATTTCTGCGGAGATGCCATTATTCTCAAGCTCTTCCATTGCAGGTTCGACGAATAAACTGTCAGATGCCTGACGGATTTTTTCAGGGATATTGAGGTTTCGGCCAGATTGGATCAGAATATCGTGATACTTCAACGCGCCCTGTTCACCAACTTGATTAAAAGCACTGCTGTACACGGAATATTCATGAGCATCGATCACCACTTCCGGTGAATATTTATTAAATTCTGCATGAATGGCCTGTACCTCTGGAGATTCAAGTTTTATATGATCGCGATTTCCGTCAAGACCGTCGGCAAGCTGTCTTTTAAAAGCATAGGATCCATCAGGATTGACTCTTGGTATGACAATGACATTGATATCGTCCAAAATTTCCTTGCCTAACTCCCCGGCAAGCCTGTTGGCCAAGGCCAGGATTGATTCTCCGCTGGCAGGCTCATTGCCATGGATCTGGCTCTGAACCCACACAATCGGCTTTTTTGATAAATAGCCTGATCTTATATGTTTATCCTTTGTGAAATAAAGGGCTGGTATTTCACGGCCTTCTTGGGATGTTCCGATTGTTTTAACAGTCAGGAAAGGACTTTTAGCTTCGAGCTGGTTTATGTAAGACATCATTTCTTCTTGAGAAGTAAATGCATCACCGTCCCTTGAAAAGGCAGGAGTCTTGTCTTTTACCTCGATGTCAGGAAAGAGATGTCTTACTTGTTCAGGCTGGCTGTATGATTTCCCGTAATAGGGAGTTTCTGCCTGAACTGCGGGTGCAGCCAATAAAGCAGCAGACAGGAGTACAGGAATAGTGCGTTTATTTACTAATTTTTTCATCGGCTAAGTTCCTCCTCTATTAATTTCAAATCAATAATAGATGAAGACTGTTTTAAGTGTCAAAAGATTTAGAATAGTATAAATTGAGGAGTTTAAAGGTTAAATTGTTTTAAAAGCAGTAAATGTAGGTGCATAGTTCTAATATAATTCGGGGAACGAAATAGAATGGTTTCTAACTAGCAAAAATTCCCTACATTCTGTCTCAATAAAAACAGTGCTTTGGTTAGGAGTTGAAATTATTAAATTTAAAAATTTTCTGAAAATAAGTTGAATTTTTTCCATGATTGTTTATACTAAACTTGTAACATACCGACCGGTCAGTTAGTGGAGGAGGGATGGAAGTGGATTTTTCATACTCATCAAAAGTGCAGGAGCTTATAAGGAAATTAAACTTGTTTATGGATGAAAACGTTTATCCGAACGAATCATTGTATGAACAGCAATTGAAAGAACAGGAAAACCGATGGAATGCTATTCCGCCCATTATGGAAGAGCTGAAACGCAAGGCGAAGGATGCCGGGTTATGGAACTTATTTTTACCGGAAAGCGAGTATGGCGCAGGACTCACGAACGTGGAATATGCTCCGCTATGCGAAATCATGGGACGTTCGATGATTGCACCGGAGATCTTCAATTGCAATGCACCTGATACCGGCAACATGGAAGTGCTCGCAAGGTATGGCACCGATCAGCAAAAGAGTTATTGGCTGCAGCCGCTGCTAAAAGGAGAAATACGATCATGTTTTTCCATGACAGAGCCGGATGTTGCCTCTTCTGATGCCACAAATATTGAAGCCCGGATTGAAAGGCAAGGTACAGAGTATGTCATAAATGGACGGAAGTGGTGGTCCTCAGGTGCAGGAGATCCGAGATGCAGGATAGCGATCGTTATGGGAAAAACCGATCCTGCTGCCAGCCGTCATGAACAGCAATCTATGATTCTTGTTCCTTTGGATACGCCAGGAGTAAAAATAGAGAGGATGCTTCCGGTGTTTGGCTATGATCACGCTCCCCATGGCCATGCTGAAATTACATACGACAATGTCAGAGTTCCTGCTGAAAATATGATTTGGGGTGAAGGGAAAGGGTTTGCCATTGCACAGGGAAGGCTTGGTCCGGGACGCATCCATCATTGCATGAGGCTAATTGGAGCAGCAGAGCGCGCTCTTGATGAATTATGTAAGCGTGTACAAAATCGCATCGCTTTTGGAAAACCGCTCTCCAGTCAGGGAGTCATCCGGGAATGGATTGCGGATTCCCGAATTGAAATTGAGCAGGCAAGACTATTAACGCTTAAAGCGGCCTATATGATGGATACAGCCGGCAATAAAGTGGCAAAAACGGAGATTGCTATGATCAAAGTTGTGGCCCCATCCATGGCTCTTAAGGTAATTGACCGTGCGATTCAGTCTTTTGGTGCCGCAGGAGTCTCTGAGGATGTTCCGCTTGCGGCCCTGTGGGCAAATGCCAGGACGCTGAGGCTGGCAGACGGGCCAGATGAGGTCCATCGGGCACAGATTGCTAAGCTTGAGCTGAAAAAATACCAATAGGAGAAAGCAGGGAGCCATATGAACGTGATGGATTTATTTGACCTAACCGGGAAAACAGCACTGATAACTGGCGGAGGTCGAGGGCTGGGTGCCCAGATTGCGGAAGGCTTTGCCGAGGCAGGCGCAAATATCATTCTTTGTTCAAGAAAGGTGGAGGCATGTCAGGAAACAGCTGATCGTCTCGCCAAACTTGGAGTGAAAACTTTAGCTCTATCCTGTGACATAAGCAAACCGGAGGACGTCCATAAAGTGATCGAAGAAACGGTTAAGGAATTTGGAAGCATTGATATTCTTGTCAACAACAGCGGTGCCACATGGGGAGCACCTGCCGAGGAGATGCCGCTTGATGCCTGGCAAAAAGTTATCAATGTGAATGTGACAGGGACGTTTTTAATGAGCCAGGCTGCTGGTAAGATCATGATTGAGCAAAGGTCCGGAAAGATCATTAATATTGCCTCTGTTGCCGGACTTGGGGGCACTGACCCCCGGGTGATGGATACGATCGGCTATAACACAAGTAAAGGCGCTGTTATTACGATGACAAAGGATCTGGCTGTAAAATGGGGCAGGTATGGCATCAATGTAAATGCCATTGCGCCAGGTTTTTTCCCTACAAAAATGTCAGCGGCGATTATTGAGCAGGGGAAAAACCCAATTCTGGAGGCAACACCTCTCAGGCGCTTTGGCTCTGATGATGATTTGAAAGGCGCCGCTTTGTTCCTGGCTTCCAATGCGTCAAATTATGTGACGGGAGACGTATTAATCGTCGATGGCGGAACGCATGCAATGTAAAAACGGTAAACTTTGGAGGGATTAAGAATGAGTGAAAAGAAAACCTGGCATGCCCGCTATCCTGAATCAATTGCATCCGAAGTAAACATTCCGAGCAAGTCGATGCCTGAGATGCTGCAGGAAGTGACAGCGATGTATCCGCAGAATACAGCTTTATCTTTTTATGGCCGGAAAATGCTTTATGCGGAACTTCAAAAAGCTGTCTATGGATTTGCTGCATCCCTGCAGAAAAATGGTGTTCAAAAAGGCGGCCGTGTTGCCATCATGCTGCCCAATTGCCCGCAATATGTGATTGCGTATTATGGCACCCTTGCAGCAGGCGCGATCGTTACTCAGGTGAACCCGATGCTGGTTGAGCGCGAGCTTGAGTATATCATGAATGATTCCGGTGCTGAAACCCTTGTCGTTTTTGATGCTTTATATCCACGCGTAAAGGGAGTACAGAGCAAAACAAAATTAAGAAATATAATTGTTGTCAGCCTTCAGCAATCAGATGCAGATTTTTCTCCTGATAAAACGTTTGAAGATTTTTTACATGAAGGCAAGGGGCAATTCACCCCGGTCAACATTGAGCCTGAACAGGATATAGCCGTCCTTCAATATACAGGCGGTACAACGGGCCGATCTAAAGGGGCCATGCTGACTCATTACAATGTTCTCGCAAATGTAGTTCAGTCCTATGAATTTTTTAAAGAAAGAACCAAAATAGGCGGGGAAAAATTCTTAACCGTCATTCCGCTGTTCCACGTTTTTGGTATGACTGCCTGCATGAACTTTGCCATTTATACAGCCAATGAATCTATATTATTGCCACGCTTTAATTTGGAGGAAGTTCTTAATACGATTAAAAATGAGCAGCCATCTGTATTTCCGGGCGTTCCGACCATGTATGTGGCAATCACCAATCATCCGCGCGCAGAGGGATATGGGATTGATAGCATTGAAACGTGCAATAGCGGAAGCGCGCCAATGCCTGTCGAACTGCTGCGCGATTTTGAAAGAAAGACAGGAGCAAAAATACTCGAAGGCTATGGCTTATCCGAAGCTTCCCCAGTAACCCACTGCAATCCGCCTTTTTCAGAACGAAAGCCCGGAAGCGTCGGAATCGGTTTTCCTTCAACTGATTATAAGGTAGTCGATTTGGCCACCGGAACAGAAGAAGTTCCGAATGGAGAACTCGGTGAAGTCATCATTAAAGGACCCCAGATCATGAAAGGATATTGGAATATGCCGGAGGAGACGGCCGTCACATTACGTGATGGATGGCTCTACACCGGTGATATTGCGAGAATGGATGAGGACGGTTTCTTATATATTGTCGACCGTAAGAAAGACCTGATTATTGCAAGCGGGTATAATATTTATCCTCGCGATATTGAGGAAGTGCTCTATGAGCATCCTGCAGTTCAGGAGGCCGTAGTCATTGGTATCCCGGATGCTTACCGGGGTGAAACAGTAAAAGCTTTCGTCGTCCTGAAAGCTGGCAAAACTTCGACCGAAGAAAATATCATTTCATACTGCAAGCAGAACCTGGCTGCCTATAAAATTCCATCGGCCGTTGAATTCCGCCAGGAGCTCCCAAAGACAAATGTCGGGAAAATCCTTCGGCGGGCTTTGCGGGATGAGGTTCGGAACCACTGATTTATATGTTATAATTCTGTCGATATTTACTAACAGAAGCGGGGACTAACATTGAAAGAAAAAATTACTGAAAAGAGCATCCGGCTATTTGATCAGAAAGGATTCAGCGAGACATCGATTCAGGATATAGTCGACAGCCTCGGTGTGACGAAAGGGACGTTTTATTACTATTTTTCCAGCAAAGAAGAGCTTCTGATGGACATCCATCTTCGCTACATTGATGACATGCTGGCCTTTCAGCACGAAATTCTCGGGGATGATTCAAAATCCAGCAAAGACAAACTCTTTGCGATTGTTCAAATGCTGATCAGCAATATTAAAACACAGGGAGCCAGCGCGAAAGTCTTTTTTAGGGAAATGCGCAACCTCAGTGAGGAAAGCTTATCGGAAATTATTCCTAAAAGAGATCAGTTCAGACTGAATATCGAAAAATTAATAGATGAAGGCAAGGAGAAAGGAGAGTTCCGGGCGAATCTCAACTCTCCGATTATTGCCTTTGGCATCCTGGGCGTCACCAACTGGAGCTATCAGTGGTTCAACTCGGATGGATCTATATCTGACCGGGAAGTGGCGGAGATATTTACGGAAATGATCTTAAAGGGGATTGAGATGTAAATCGAAATTCTTTTAAAGTAGGGAAAATAAAGATTCTTCTTTGTCTCTATTATTTAGTAGGTGACAGCATAGGACGGGAACTATATTTTAAGATACTGAGTTGATTGTAGCGGAAGACACTTGACTCCTGCGGGAGGAGAGGGAGCGGGAGACCCCACAGGCGAAGCCGAGGAGGCTCCCGTTCCTCCCCGCGGAAAGCAAGTGACTGCAGCGGAAATCAACGGGCAGTATAAATAAGGTATAACAATCTATTAAAACATAATTTTTAAGACATACCAACTGGTCAGTATAAGGAGGGCAAAAGATGAATGCAAATGATGTTAAGCAAATTACCGTTATCGGTGCCGGACAGATGGGCCACCAGATCGGAATGCTGTGTGCGCTGGGAGGTTATGAAACGATCATCCAGGATCTGAACGAAAACGCATTGCAGGATGCTGAAGCAAAGCTTCAAACCATTATGTCTAAATGGGTCTCCAAGGGCAAACTAGCTGAAGATGCTAAAGCTTCTGCATTTAATAGGCTGCGCTTTTCCGCCAGCCTTGAAGAAAGTGTAAGGAACTCCGACTTGATCATTGAAGCAGTAACCGAAAAGCTTGATGTAAAAAAAGAGGTCTTCAGGAAACTGGAGCATCATGCTCCTCCACATGCCATTTTTGCGACCAATAGTTCAACCATCGTGAATAGTTTAATAGCTGGTGAAACGGAGCGGCCGGAAAAAGCCGTCAATATGCATTTCTTCTTCCCGCCTCTCGTAATGGATTGTGTGGAAGTAGTTATGAGTGAACAGACGTCTGAAGAAACTGCACAAATAGCTATGGATGTCTGTAAAAGAATCAACAGGACAGCCGTCCTTCTGAAAAAGGAAATTTCCGGATTCATCGCAAACCGCATTCTCGGTGCTCTCCAAAAAGAGGCAGTGGCTCTATATGAACAGGGAATTGCAGACTATAAAGATATCGATATTATCTGCAGGAAAGCATTGAACCATCCAATTGGCCCTTTTGAGCTCATGGATTTGTCCGGACTGGATGTCGCTTATTATGTAATGGATCAGCGTTATCGGGAGACCGGAGATCCAGCCGATAAACCGTTTGCCTGTGTTGCTGAAAAGGTGGAAAAGGGTGAATTGGGCAGAAAAACAGGCAGGGGATGGTACGAGTATCCTTCAAACAAGATTAAGAGTTAAGGGGTGGCGCCATGCATGAAATGCAGGTAACAGTGAGGTTTAGCGAAACTGATGCACTTGGCCATATCAACAATACAAGTTATTTTATTTACCTTGAAGAAGCACGAGTGAAATATTTCGAGACGCTTGGCTACAGTATGGATGTGAAGAAATGGAGCTTTATCCTGGCCTCCACTAAGTGCGACTTTTTAAGCCAGGGGTATTTTAACCAAATCCTTACCGTTAAAACCTGGGTATCAAGGATTGGCTCCAAGAGCTTTCAGCTGGATCATGAAATTGTCTGTACCCAGTCAGGTGATCTCATTGCCAAAGGGAGCGCCATCATTGTCTATTTCAATTTCGGCAAACAGGAAAGTGCTGTCATACCTGATCTTCTCCGGGAAGGGCTTACCCAAAATTTAATAGAAACATAAATTTAAAAAACGGAATTTTCTTATAAAAAGGAGGAGACACATGCCTCAGCAAATGAGCCAGGATACCATTCCTGTGAGAAAAGGGGAGCAATTGAACACCGCTGCACTGGAAAAATTCCTGCGGAGCGAGATTGGGAATCTTCCAAATGAACCACTCGAGATTCTGCAGTTTTCAGCAGGGCACTCCAATCTGACATATCAGCTGAAAATGGGAGAGTGGGAAGCAGTGCTCCGCAGGCCTCCGCTTGGACCTGTCGCACCGAAAGCTCATGACATGGAGAGGGAATTCAGGGTGATTTCTGAGATCCACCCCTTTTTAAATGCAGCCCCGAAGCCGCTCCTTTTCACAGATAATAAAGAAATTGCCGGTGCAGCTTTTTTCATTATGGAAAGGAGGCATGGAGTTGTTTTAGATACCTCATTCCCTGAAGGATTGGATGCAGATGAAGGAGTTTGCAGAAGGCTGTCTCAAATTATGGTCGATAAACTTGCCGAACTTCATTCCATTAACTATAAAAGGACAGGTTTAGCTGAAATCAGCAATCCTGATGGATTTATGGAAAGACAGGTGCATGGCTGGATTGGACGGTATGAACGGGCCAAGACGGATGAAGTTTCTGAAGCGGATACACTGAAAAAATGGCTGATCAATCATATCCCGATAAGTCCGGAACCTTCCATCATCCATTATGATTACAAACTGAACAATGCGATGTTCAATGAAAATTTGACAGAAATGGTTGGTCTGTTTGACTGGGAGATGGCAACTGTTGGCGATCCGCTGGCAGACCTTGGTGCAGCGATGAGCTATTGGATTCAGGGAGATGATCCAGATCTGCTCAAGTTTGGCTTAGGCAAACCTCCAGTAACTGTTCAAAACGGCTTTTACTCACGCAGAGAATTTATGGAGGCATATGCTAAAAGAACTGGCCGGGATCTCAGCAGCATGAATTTTTATTTGACCTTTGCCTATTTCAAACTCGCCGTCATTTGCCAGCAAATCTATTACCGCTACAAGAATGGCCAAACAGGCGATGTCCGTTTTTCACAATTCCATACATTCGTTAAAGTGCTCCTGAAACATGCGGTACAGGCTGCAAACGAGAAAAACTGAGATGAAGAAAGTACATGTGATTTTAAGGAAAGAGGATATTTCAGAAGAGAAATTAAGAGAAGGAAGTAAAGTAGCCGTCGTTTTGGATATTCTTCTCGCGACCACGACAATTACTTCAGCTCTTTCAGAAGGGGCTGCGGAAGTCATCCCTGTATTGGATGTTGCGGAAGGAATGAATGCTGCTGCAGGCTTGGAGCCGGAAACCTTTGTTCTTGCAGGCGAGACTCACGGTAAACCGATTGATGGATTCGTTTATCCCATTCCGAGCCGCCTCCGTGAAATGGTAAAGGGCAAGACGCTGATCCTGTCAACAACAAATGGAACGGTAGCTTTAAGAAAATCAGCCTGCGCCTCAAAAGTCTATATCAGTTCACTATTAAACAATCGTGCTGTTTCAGAGTCAATAAAGGGAGAAAGTGAGACAGTCATTGTTGTATGCTCAGGAAATTCGGGAGAACTCAGTTTGGAGGACTTTTACGGTGCAGGGCATTTTATTGATTGCTTAACCGCTTGTGATCAATGGGATATGACCGATTCTGCAAAAGCTGCTTTGCATTTTTACCGGAGTGCATCAGGAAGCGCTTTTGATATCCTGTCATCATCCAGGGTAGGCAGGCTTTTTGCCAGGTACGGCCTTGCAGAAGACTTAGAGTTCGCTTCACAGACTGACATGAAAGCGATAGTTCCCATTCTGAAAAATGGCAGGGCGGTCATCCATCAGACCGCTTTAAAAGGAGAGTGAATCCGTAAATGGAAAAAGTAAACACAGCCAACCGCGGTGCCAGTTTTTTGTTCACAAAGCTTAATCCTGAAACACTTTTTACACCAGAGGATTTTACAGATGAGCATATCCTGATCGGCAGAACGGCAAAACAATTTGCTGAAAAAATGGTACAGCCTGAAAAGGAGCGGATTGAAAACCAGGACTTTGAGCTGGTAACAGATTTGCTGAGGAAGGCGGGAGATCTTGGCTTGCTTGCACATAGCATCCCCGAGAAATACGGCGGTCTTGGCCTGGATAAAATCAGCAAGGGGATTGTCGGTGAAAACATTGCCTCAACAGGCGGTTATGGGGTGGCACACTCCAACCATACCTGTATTGCAACACTGCCTATCACTTACTTCGGAACACCTGAGCAAAAAGAAAAATATTTGCCGAAGCTTGCTTCTGGGGAGTACATTGGGGCTTACTGCCTGACAGAACCGAATGCAGGTTCAGATGCCCTTTCATCCCAGACAACAGCTGTTCTGAATGAAGAAGGAACACATTATATCTTAAATGGCACCAAAATTTATATTACTAACGCTGTATTTTCAGATACGTTTATTGTTTACGGTAAAGTGGATGGCAAGCATTTTACCGCGTTTATCGTTGAGTGTGATACACCAGGGCTTTCCCTTGGCCCGGAAGAAAATAAGATGGGCATCAAAGGGTCATCAACAAGATCGGTCATTTTTGAAGATTGTCCTGTGCCAGCCGAAAATCTGCTTGGAGAAGTGGGCAAAGGCCATATTATTGCACTTAACGTCCTGAATCTGGGCCGCTTCAATTTAGGTTCTGCCTGCATGGGGGCATCCAAAACCGGATTGAAGAAAGCTCTTCAATTCACAGCGGAAAGAAAGCAATTTGGAAAATCCATCGCTGATTTTCCGGCTACCAAGGAAAAAATCGCAAAAATGGCAGGGAGAATTTACGCTGCTGAATCGCTGCAGTATCGTACAGCCAAATTGCTGGAAGAATCATTAGGAGACTTATATGATTCATCTGATTTAAAACTTATCGGCAAAAGAATGAGCGAATATGCCACAGAATGTGCGATCTGCAAGGTGTTTGGCTCGGAAACACTCGACTATACGGCAGATGATGCACTGCAGCTTCATGGCGGAGCAGGATTCATCAAGGAATACGGAGTGGAACAAATGTATCGTGATTCCCGCATTAACCGTATTTTTGAGGGAACAAATGAGATTAATAGACTCTTAATACCTACACACCTTCTCCGGAAAGCAATGAAGGGTGAAATCGATTTAGCTGCAAGAGTGGAGGAGGCTGTTGTTCAGTTGAGCAAACCTGAACCAATCGGCCAGGCCATCTTTGAGAAAGAAAGAGCGGCAATTGATACGATGAGAAACCTATTCCTGTTAAACTCCGGGCTCGCTTACGAAGCTTTTGGCAGTTCACTTGTTCATGAACAGGAAGCACTTATGAAACTGGCCGACCTGGCCATTGCCCTTTATGCTTCAGAATCGGCTGTCTATCGTACTTATAAAGCTATCCAAGAAATTGGAGAAGAAAAAGAGGAATTGAAGATTCTTCTGACAAGAACGTTTATCGAAGGTGCGATATGGGATGCAGAAAAACTATCGCGTCAGCTAGTGTCAGAATTGGCTTCTGATAGCAAAAGAGATCAATTGATCGGATTAGTCATCCGTGAATGCGGCAGATTCAGTTCCTTTGGGAAGGAAAGTGCGAGAAACAGAAGGATAGCTGAGCTTGTATATGATAAAGGCGAGTATTGCTGCTAGATATATAGAAAAGGAGTGTTTTAAAATGAAAGCCATCCAATTCAAAGAGTATGGGGGACCTGAAGTCCTTAACTTAATCGACTTTGAACGGCCTGAGCCTACAGGACGTGAAGTATTAATCGAGGTTCATGCCATTGGGGTGAACTATGCAGATACGGCAAGAAGAGAAGGGCAATACGTCGTGCCGACTCCTCTGCCGTTCATTCCAGGTGCGGAAGTGGCGGGTGTTGTCGCTGCAGCTGGTGAAGATGCGAAAATTCCAGTTGGCACAAGAGTGGTTACGCTAATAGAATCAGGCGGCTACTCGGAGTATGTAACAGCAGATGAAAGAGGGCTGATTCCGCTGCCGGAAGGATTGGATTTCAAGCTGGCTGCGGCCCTGCCCCTGCAAGGTCTGAGCGCTTATCATATTTTGAAAACAATGGGCAGGCTTGAAGCGGGAGAAAGCGTACTTGTCCATGCAGCAGCAGGAGGGGTGGGGACACTTGCTGTTCAGCTCGCAAAATTATTCGGTGCAGGGACCGTCATTGCCACAGCCAGCACTGATGAAAAACTTCAGCTTGCGAGTGAAATGGGTGCGGATGTTCTCGTAAACTACACAAATGAAGGCTGGGAAAATGAAGTACTGGAAGCAACAGGCGGAAAAGGTGTCAATGTAGCACTCGAAATGGCAGGCGGGGAAATTTTTAATAAAACTCTGAAATGCCTTGCCACCTTTGGCCGCCTTGTCATTTATGGTGTCGCTAGTGGGGAGCAAAGCCGGTATTATCCTTCATCCTTAATGGGACGAAACCAATCCGTCATCGGATTTTTCCTTCCGCAGATCATGAGAAAACCCGAACTGCTGCAGCCGAGTATGAAGGATTTATTGACATATGCAGCTGAAGGAAAGCTGAAGCTGACAATTGGGGAAATCCATCCTCTTGAGGATGCTGCAAAGGTACATGAGCGAATGCAGTCGAGGCAAACAAAAGGAAAGCTTATTCTTGTACCATCAAGATAATTGGAAGCCTGCCATTTAACAAATGGCAGGCTCTTTTTCTATTAAACTGACAGGAATATAGGGATTTATAGAGAACATAAATAGTAGTACTGATCCTATTTTTGATGAGGGTGATTTATGTGGGAAAGGAAGAGGTAAAGAAAAAGGTACAGAATACATTCGGTAAAAATGCAGAGAAATATGTGACAAGCAAAATTCATGGAGATGCGGCCGAACTTACCCGGCTCGTTCAAACTCTGAATCCGCAGAAAGATTGGGTGGTGCTGGATATCGCAACAGGAGGCGGGCATGTGGCCAAAAGTCTGGCACCTTTTGTTTCCCAGGTCTTCGCAGCTGATTTGACAAAAGAAATGCTGGCCAATACCGCACGCCATCTGGAAAGCTTTAAAAATATCTGGTATGTCCTCGCGGATGCTGAAGCTTTGCCATTTCTGGATAATTACTTTGATGCCGTCACCTGCCGGATCGCTCCCCATCATTTTCCCCATCCGGAAAAGTTCATTGCGGAAGCTGGAAGGGTATTAAAGCCAGGCGGCCATTTCCTGATGATTGATAACGTATCACCTGAAGAAAAAGAGCTTGCTGGCTTTATAAACACTGTTGAGAAATTGCGGGATGACAGTCATTGCCGGTGTTTGTCGGCAGGAGAGTGGAGAAAGCTATTTGCTTTTTCCAGGCTGCTTGAAACGAACTCGAAGAGCAGGAAGAAAACGTTTGAGTTTCCGTCCTGGGTAAGGCGGACAGCCGAAAGTGAAGAACAGATTAGGACAGTCGAAGATTATATTTTGCAGGCTGATCAGGCTGCAGCTGATTACTTTCAAATCGAAATTCATGACGGGAGGGTGCAATCCTTTAAAGTGGATGAATGGATGGCACTTTGCGTGAAACAATAGGAGGAAATAGTGATGGATTTAAACCTGAAAAATAAAAAAGCGCTAGTGGTGGCTTCAAGCCAGGGGCTGGGAAAAGCAATTGCGGCACAGCTTGCACAGGAAGGCGCCAATGTGATGATTACAAGCAGGGATGAAGCAAAACTGCAAGCTGTTCAAAAAGAATTCCGTGATCAATATAATGTTGATGTTGAGTATTACCGTGCAGATGTTACCATTCCGGAAGATATAAAAAAGTTAGTCAATAAAACAGCTGAAACACTTGGCGGAATCGATATTTTGATCAATAATGCCGGCGGGCCTCCCGGGGGAACGTTTGAATCCCTAACAGATGAAGACTGGGAAAAAGCGTTTCAATTGAATCTATTAAGCCATGTAAGACTGATCCGGGAAGCTCTTCCCGAATTAAAGAAAAATGGCGGCAGGATTATTAACATTGCTTCCTCTAGCATTAAGCAGCCGATACCAGGACTTCTGCTGTCCAATACATTCCGATTGGGCATTGTCGGAATGACTAAAACACTTTCAGAGGAATTGGCAGCTTATAATATCTTAATCAACACGGTAGCTCCGGGAAGGATTGCGACAGACAGGGTTGATTATCTGGATCAGCATAACGCAGACCGGCAAAACATCTCCAAAGAAGAAGTTGCAGAAAAAGCCAAAAGCAATATCCCGCTGCGCAGATATGGAACACCGGAAGAATTTGCAAATGTCGTGACTTTCCTTGCTTCCGATGCCAGCAGCTATGTGACTGGAAGCTCCATTTTGGTCGATGGCGGAATGGTGAAAGCTTTATAGGTGTTAACAGGCTGTATTCATTCGGATCAGGAAGGAAAAAAACCAAAGCGCAGGAGTTTGAACCCGGTGCTCATTCGGACAGGAACAGGAGAAATCTAAGCGAAGGAGTCCGAAACCGGTGCTCATTCGGACAGGAACAGGAGAAATCAGTCTGAGAGAGTCCGAAACCGGTGCTCATTCGGACAGGAACAGGAGAAATCTAAGGAAGCAGTCCGAAACTTGCTCCCATTTAATAAATTGACGCCCTGTAATTGGCTGAACAGACAATCTCCGAGAAGCTGCCATAAAAAAGACGATTTTCCGCATCTCAAGGAAAATCGTCTTTCTCGTTAACCCCGTTTTGTAATCAGGATCCAAATATATAATAGTATGGAGATTCCTACCGAACCCGCCGCGGTCATATAAATGCTGCTGTATCCGAACAAATGGGCGATTTGGCCAAAGACCATTGCACCTATCCCGACTCCAAGATCAAAAAAGGAGAAGAACGTTGCATTAGCCATCCCCCGTCGATTGGGAGGCGCTTCTTTTACAGACCAGGCCTGAAGGGCCGGCTGGACTGATCCGAATCCCAGACCATAAAGAATGGCCGCTATATACATGATCATACTGTTCGGCAGCCATGCCAGCAGGAACATGGCTGCTAAAATCAGTACCGCACCAGGTAAAAACACAGCCTGATGTCCCCGTTGATCATATAATCTGCCGGCAAAAGTCCGGGATAGCATTAAGGCAATCGCAAACAGCAGGAAATACCAGTGTATTCCGCCTATGCCTTTTTGTGCAGAGTATATAGGGAGAAACGAAGCGATGCCGCCGAAGGTAACGGTAATGAAAAATAAAAGAAATGATGGCCTTAAGGCACTTTTTTCATAGATATCCCACCGTTTCAAGGGAACACTTTGTTTTTCAGCCTGCTTGTACCTGATTCTCGATGATAATACAAGCGCGGCTAATCCAAGCAGGGCACAAATTAAAAATAAGAGCTTGAAAGATATAATTCCGGCAAGCGCCAATCCCAGGGTGGGGCCGAAAGCCAGGGCTATGTTACCGGAAAGACCGAAGTAGCCCATCCCTTCCCCTCGCCGCTTAGCAGGTATCAAATCGGTGGCAATCGTTCCGGAGGCTGTAGTTGAAAAACCCCAGCCAAATCCTTGGACAATCCTTAAGACAAATAAGAAAATTAAACTATTAACAAATCCAAATGAACCAACCGAAAGAACGAAAATCGCAAGGCCCGTTAAATAGACAAAACGCCTTCCCTTCGTCTCAAGCGTATGCCCTGCATAAGGACGCAATAGCAGAGCAGAGAATGTGAAGATGCCGACTACAATCCCGATCAGCTGGTCATTCCCTCCCAATTTTTCTACAAAAAGAGGGATCGTGGGCAATGTCATTTGAAATCCGAGAAAAATAAAAAAATTGGACATCAATATGAGCACAAAATCTCTGGACCAAATCTTCTCAGAGCCTGCATGCTGTTTTTTTGCTATAGTATGAGCCATATAAATCCTCCCAAGAACGATGTAAAATGATTAGGTAATCTAAATATTTTTCTATTATAAATGAAAACAAATGGAAATTCTAATGAATGCCACTTTAAGGAGGAGCAAAATGAAGATTAGAGAAAGAGGAGTAATGATTGGGAAACTCCAGACTGGCGAAAAAAATTGCATTACAGATGTAGAAGGGGTCATGGTAGGCCATATTACTTTGGACTATCCTATCAATGATAATGACCAATATGTCTGTACTGGCGTTACCGCAGTAATGCCCCATGAAGGAAATTTATTCCGTGAAAAAGTCACGGCCGCGAGCTATGTCATCAATGGCTTTGGAAAAACGACCGGTCTGGTACAGGTTGAAGAATTAGGCCTGATTGAATCTCCAATCATGCTGACAAACACATTTGGAGTTCCAGCGGTTACACATGGAACACTGGAATACATGCTGCGAACCACTCCTGAAATTGGAGACACAACTGGAACGGTCAATATCGTCGTGGGTGAATGCAATGATGGTTTCCTAAATTCTATTCGGACACTTCCTGTTAAACCGGAACATGCAATAGCAGCCATTGAAAATGCCAATCCGGAAAAAGCTGAGGAAGGCGCGGTCGGCGCAGGGAAAGGCATGGTGTGTTTCGGATATAAGGGCGGAGTAGGGGCGTCATCACGAGTTATAAGCGAAGAACACAGTTCAAAAGAGTACATAATCGGGTGCCTGGTGGTCAGCAATTTTGGCAATAAAGATGAATTCCCATTCAGCAAATACGGCCTTTCAGAAATTCGGCAGGAAACAAAGGACACGCCTGATGGCTCGATTATGATTATTCTGGCCACGGACACACCCGTCAGTGACAGGCAGCTGAAAAGGCTTGCCAAAAGATGTGGAATTGGCCTCGGCCGGACAGGCAGTCATTTCAGCAATGGCAGCGGGGATATCGTCATTGCTTTTTCAACAGCCAATAAAGTTTCTCACGATAGCATCAATATGATGGAAAATGCCTGTTTTATCAGAGACGACCATCCGCTTATGAACAAGCTTTTTCAGGGTGCTGCAGAAGCCGCGGAGGAAGCAATTCTGAATTCCTTATCCCAGGGAGTAACGACGAAAGGGCGGGAGGGAAGAGTGGTCGAGGGGATGTTTTCATAAGACATTTATTTGTATTTAAAAAAGTCTATCTTTTCAGTTAATTAATTGATATAATTATCGATAAGTGAAAATACCAGGTGAGGGCGCCTTAATAGGTAAGCTGTTTTATGGCTTATTCTGTTAAGGCGCCTTTTTGTATGGAGCTAATGTAACCGCTTACGTAAAAATCAGGGCTGTCGCATACCGTTCCATATACTCGAAGGGAGGCTATTTATGTTTACATGTACATTAAAAAATGAAACCTATCAATTCCGTTCAATTGCAGATGTTTTGGCAAAAGCCAGTGAGGAGAAATCTGGGGATAAAATGGCAGGCATTGCTGCTGGATCTTCTCTTGAACGAATGGCAGCCAAAGTGGTGTTAAGTGAAATAACACTAAAGGAAATCTATGAGAATCCGGTTATTGCATATGAAACAGATGAAGTAACCCGCATAATCTATGATGATCTTAATCTCTTTATTTACAAAGAGATTGCAAACTGGTCGGTCGGTGAATTAAGAAATTATATTTTGTCCCACCATACCAGTACCTCGGAATTATTCAGAATCAGCAGGGGTCTGACGAGCGAAATGATTTCGGCTGCGGCAAAGCTGATGTCTAGCATTGATCTTGTCATGGCTTCACAGAAAATCAGGCCAACTGCCCATTGCAACACAACGATTGGCGAGCCTGGACGCCTGGCATTCCGCTGCCAGCCAAATCATCCCATTGACAACCCTAATGGCATTCTTGCATCTATGAAAGAGGGGCTTTCCTATGGATCTGGGGATGCCGTCATAGGTGTGAACCCCAACAATGACTCTGTGGAATCGGTCTCGAGAATTTTACATATGACTCATGAATTTATTCAAAAGTGGGAAATCCCAACGCAGAACTGTGTTCTTGCCCATATTACAACTCAAATGCATGCCCTCAAAAAAGGAGCCCCTATAGCTCTTATGTTCCAAAGCCTTGCGGGGACACAGGCGGCGAATGATGATTTTGGAGTTTCAAAGGAAATTCTTGATGAAGCGTTTCAGCTGATGGCTACACAGGGCACATCTACTGGGCCGAATCAGCTATACTTCGAAACTGGCCAGGGCTCGGAAGTATCGCTGGATGCCCATCTTGGCATAGATATGCAGACACTCGAAGCGCGTACCTATGGATACGCCCGGCATTGGAAGCCGTTCATGGTTAATAATGTATCTGGCTTTATCGGGCCGGAGACCATTTATGATGGCAAACAGGTAATTCGTGCAGATCTCGAGGACCTGTTTATGGGGAAAATGCATGGACTTCCGATGGGGATAGCCCCTACATATACCAACCATATGCAGGCAGATCAAAATGATCAGGAAATCGCAGGCATGCTGACTGCTCTTGCCGGTGCGAATTTTTATATGGGCGTGCCTGGCGGAGACGACGTTATGCTAAGCTATCAGGATACCAGCTATCATGATGATGCAAGCTTAAGAGAAATGCTTGGGCTCCGTCCCCTTCGTGAATTCGAAAAATGGCTTGAGAAAATGGGAATTATGGAAAATGGCAAACTAACCGAACGTGCAGGAGATCTATCTATTTTTAAGTAGGAAGGGGGCATCAGAAATGGATATTCAGTCAATCGTAAAGCAGGTAATGGAAGAGCTCCAAAAAGAAGGGCAAATAAAAAATAATCCTATTGTAAAAGATCCTGCAGAAACAAAGGTCCGCAATATAAATTACGAAAAGATTAACCAAGTGGGTGTAGAACAGCCAGACAATCGGGAAGAAATCGAAAAGGTGCAATCGATTACTCCAGCCAGAATTGGGATAGGACATACCGGAACACGAATGAAAACAAAGAATTACCTGGAATTCAGGATAGATCACGCAGCAGCCCAGGACGCAGTGTTTAAAGACGTTTCTGAGGATTTGCTGAAGGAATTAAAGCTGCCTGTGCTCTTTTCCAAATCTGAAACGATGGACCAATACTTAATGGACCTCGACAGCGGGAGGCGACTCAATGAAACATCCAGAAAATGGGCTGAAGAAAATCTTCCGAAAAATAAACAGGTTCAAATCATTGTATCGGATGGCCTGAGTTCAACGGGTGTTGAGGCAAATATAAGGGATCTGCTGCCCGCGCTGGTGCAAGGTTTAAAATCGAAAAAGATTACCATTGGAGATCCTGTATTTATTAAGCGGAGCAGAGTTTGGATTCAGGATGATGTAGCTTCTATTGTCAATTGTGATTGCGCCATTTCACTTATAGGAGAAAGGCCAGGATTGGCAACCGCTAAAAGCATCAGTGCCTATCTGATATACCAGCCCAATGAGGATACTGTCGAAGCAGATCGCACTGTTATCAGCAATATTCATGAGGGAGGCGTTCCCCCGGTTGAGGCGGGTGCCCATCTGGCTGATTTAATAGAGGCAATATTAAAGCATAAAGCCAGCGGTGTAAAATTAGCACAGCTTAAATAGGATAGGAAGGCAGCAGGATTCCATTTTTTCCAGCTGCCTTTTCCATTCTCCAGTGGAATTCCATATCTGTACCAAATTTCCTATTGAACAATCGAAAACGATGTTGACATTCTTCGGCATTCCCTTTAATATTTTTATATATTCTGACAGTTTTAAAAACTTATTGGGAGATCTCAGCCTATGCCAAACTTCTCAGTCGAAGCGTTATGCACCCTGCATACAAGTCTTTCAAAAATGGATGTTGAAAGGATTAAAGAGGTCTCTGCCAATCTTTCATTAATCGCCGATCTGAACCAGGCAAACGTTTTTGTTGATTGCCCTACTAAAGAAGGCAAACATGCTATAGTAGTAGCTGAAGCTGCCCCAACTACTGCTAAATCTGTTTACCAGAAGCCGGTCGCAGGCAAGTTTGCCTATGAAGCTTTTGAACCCGCTGTTTTATATACTCTGAGGACAGGTAAAAATATGTTTCTCAATCGCGCCTTGACACAGGAAGGCAAGACGGTGGAACAAAGCGTGGTGCCGATTAAAGGATTAGATGACCGTGTCATCGGGGCACTTATTATGGAAAAGGACATCAGTGAGAAGCTTCAGCGGCAGCTCAAATTGGAAGCGTTATCAGAGGCGACGGAAACCTTGAGCGGTATACTCATTGGAATGGCAGAAAATCGTCCGATCATCCCAGAGGTAATCGAGGAATCACTATTCTTTATTGACCATGAAAATAAGGTTGTTTATAACAATCCTTCAGCAACTAATCTCATACACGAAATTGGCAAGGAAAATTGCAGGCCAGGTGTTCCGCTGATTGATTGTTTTCCATGTATTCAAGAAATTCTTAACGAGCCGGAAGAGCTCCTTGTAAAAGAAATGAAAATGATGAATAAGGTATTCCGTGTTAAGAAAATAAGTCTTGATCTTGCCGGGAAGTCAGATGGAACCTTCATCATCCTTAAAGATCTGACAGAGCTCAGGGAAAAGGAACGGGAGATTGCTGTTAAATCTGTGGCGATACGGGAAATCCATCACCGTGTTAAAAATAACCTGCAGACTGTTGCCAGCCTTTTGAGGCTTCAGATGAGAAGGGGTGTGCCGGAAGAAAGCAAGGTGCATTTCGTGGAAAGTCTGAACCGCATCTCAAGTATTGCTTCGGTGTATGAAATTATTCTTTCGAGCTCAAGTGTGGATGAAGTGGATATTTACAGCTTAATAGAGAAAATAGGCAATATGCTGGTCCATGAAGCAAAACACGAGCAGAAAAAGATACATATTCAGTACAGGGGACCTAAGCTTTTAATCGACTCTGAAAAAGCTGTATCCCTGTCTCTGGTCATCAATGAACTTATACAGAATTGTGTAAAGCACGCATTTAAACATATGCATGAAGGGATAGTCGAGGTCTGTTTCGAATATTCCAATGATGAAATTAAGGTTGAAGTCATTGATAACGGTGAAGGATATTCCCCGGAAGCAAAACCTTCTCTAGGCTTGGATATTGTGAAAATGATGATTGAGCACGATTTATCCGGTCATTTTTTAATCGAACGGGCTGAAGAAGGGACCGTTGCAGCTGTGCAATTTCCCTTTGAAAGGAAGGGGGAATAGCTGTGAAGAAAAGAATTATGGTTGTGGAGGATGAATCAATTGTCCGCATGGACTTAAGCTTGATGCTAAAGGATGCTGGCTATGAAGTAGTTGCTGAGGCAGGGGATGGTGAAAGGGCGGTCGAGCTTGCTTTTTCATTAAAGCCTGATTTAATTCTGATGGATATCAAGATGCCCAATCTGAATGGACTAAAAGCAAGTGAAATTATTTCCAATAAAATCAATACACCCATCCTGATCCTTACAGCATACAGTCAGCGGGAATATATTGATAAAGCCAAACAGGCAAATATACTCGGCTACCTTGTTAAGCCTGTTAATGAAGCCAGCCTGATTCCTGCGGTTGAGATTGCGCTAAGGCAGGCAGAGAATGCAAATGCAATCCGGGAACAAGTGGAATCCATGAATCAGAAGTTAAATGAAAGAAAAATTGTTGAAAAAGCAAAAGGCATTTTAATGCAAAAGTTTAACATGCCTGAAGAAGATGCCTTTAGGAAAATGCGGAAGATCAGCATGAACAAACAGGTTACACTGGAAAATGTAGCAAAGCGTATCATAGTAAAATATAACGCTTAATATCTTTTACAAGTGGATAGAACGGGCAAAGGTGCCATGCGTCTGCAAAAAGCTGACGTACGGCACCTTTTTGTCTTTTTACTTATTCTTATACTATCAAGCTGCTATTTTATCCTATTTTTCTTGTAAAGAAGCTGCACGATTCCGTTAACATATAAAAACGTTTCAGGGAGGGATTTATGATGGAATTGGTAGGTAAAATTGTTATCTACATTATCATGGCTTGTGCTGTAGCTGGAGCCTTTGCTGCCATCCGCAACAGTGATGAGGGATTAGGAAAGCAGTTTATGGAGGGGCTTCATGCTGTCGGACATATCTTTGTTCCGGCTGCCGGAATTATGGCTTCCATTCCATATTTATCGTGGTTTATCGATAAGGTCTGCGGTCCATTTTTCGCTGCAATCGGGGCAGATCCTGCCATAGCTGCAACAGCCATATTAGCAACCGATATGGGCGGCTACCAGTTAGCTGAAGTGTTGAAGCAAACACAGGAAGGCTGGATCATGGCGATGATTGTCGGTTTTATGGCTGGTGCAACCATTGTTTTCTCCATACCGATGGGCCTCGCGATGCTTGATAAGAGAGACCATAAATATATGGCTCTTGGCGTGATGTCAGGCGTTCTGACCATTCCAATCGGCGCTTTCATTTCAAGTGTAATTATTGCCGTTTCCAGCTCAAGTTTCAGGGACTTCATTTCCACATCCGGCGAAGCAAAATATCAGTTCGCGCTCGGTTTGGGACAAATCTTATTGAATTTAAGTCCGCTTTTAATCTTTGTCGTATTGATTGCGCTTGGATTGTATTTCCTGCCGGATTTAATGATCAATGGGTTCATGTGGTTTGGACGTATTTTAGATGCGGGAATTAAGCTGGTTTTGGTCTTTTCCATCGTAGAAATTTTTACTGGATTATTCTCAACTGTTTTTGGTGGATGGGGCTTCCATCCAATTATGGCGGATTCGGAGGATCAGTTCCGGGCGCTTGAGACTGCCGGCTATATTGGGATCATGCTTGCCGGTGCATTTCCGATGGTTTATCTTCTTCAAAAATATGCCGGCGGCCCGCTGGAAGCTATTGGCCGTAAGGTGGGATTAAGCAAGGAAGGCAGTGCAGGAATCGTTGCCACAATCGCGAACATCCTGGCTATGTTTAAATTGGTCAGAACAATGCCGCCTAAAGATAAAGTCATTAATATTTCCTTTGCGGTCTGTGCGGCCTTTTTGCTTGGTGACCATTTATCCTTTACAGCAAATTTCCAGCCAACATTAATCCTTCCGATTATAGCCGGTAAAATATCTGCCGGGATCATCGGAATTGGTTTAGCGTACTGGCTTTCTGTCCCTAAGGCTCTGGAATTGGAGAAAAAAGACCGTGAAGCAGGCATTATCGGGAAAGATGAATATTTACCGAAAGAAGAAAAAGTAAAAAAAGCAATATAAGCAGCAGTCACCTGGGAGGGCCGAAGCAATGAATGAAGAAAAACAACGATTTATTCAAGAATTTGTACCGGGAAAACAAGTAACACTCAGTCATTTAATCGCAAATCCCGATCCGGATATGTTTGAAAAACTGGGGATACAGCAGGCAGGAGCGTTAGGGATTCTAACACTGACACCAAGTGAAACGGTTATCATTGCAGGAGATCTGGCGACCAAAGCGGCAGATGTGCAGATCGGGTTCCTGGACCGGTTCACAGGCAGTCTTGTGATTGTAGGAACCGTATCAGCTGTGCAAATGGCCATGGAGGAAATCAACCGGTTTTTATCTGAAACACTAAGGTACACTCCTTCGGAAATAACTAAATCATAAGGAGATGTATAGAATGACCAAAATGAACAGAGCGATGCTGATCGGTTCCATCGGGGCTGGAAAGTCGACGTTAACAAATTCTCTTCTTGGCCGCAAAGCGGGAGCGGTTAAAACACAGGCATTGAACTATTTTGACTGGATTGTGGATACGCCTGGGGAATATACTGAGAATCCATTTTTCTATAAAAATATCATGGCTACGGCACTCGAAGTGACCCATGTACTATATTTACAGGATTCCACAAAGCGGAAAACTATTTTTCCGCCAGGTTTCAGCAATGGGTTTAATAAGCTTCCAATTGGAGTCGTGACAAAAAGCGATTCTGATCAATCGGATGTAAACTCGGCAATCAGGCAGCTTAGAATTGCAGTCCCAAAAGGACCTATTGTGATTACCTCCTCTATTTCCGGAAAAGGAATAGAAGAAATACGCTGCCTGGTGAAATGCCATTCTCTTCAGGAAATGAAGGATTACGCTGATTCATTGCCGGATGATGTCGTAATTTTCTGATGAAACCCTTTACAAAATGACGATAATAGCATATATTCTAATTATACAAAAGAATAAATCAGGCAAAGGCGCCTTGTATGAACAATCAATTAATGGTTGCTCATATGGGGTGCCTTTTTTTATTTCCTGAATAATAGTTAATTCGTTGCAGTAAGGCGGGGATCATGTTGAAGCGTTACGATGCACAAAAAGAGAATATAATCAGCGCAGGAATTGACATCGGAACGAGTACCACCAAACTCGTCATCAGCAGATTTTCTCTCATGAATATGGCTGGCGGAACCCACTTGCCGCGAATTGAAATTATTGAAAAAGAAGTGCTCTACCGCAGTCCGATTTACCGGACTCCACTTCTGACTGCGTCATCTATTGATATTGAAGCTGTAGAGAGGCTTGTCAGAGAGGAGTATATGAATGCGGGAATCGAGCCGGGTGATATTAAAACAGGTGCTGTCATTATTACCGGAGAAACGGCGACAAAACAGAATGCCGAAGAAATGGTTCACTATTTATCTGACCATGCAGGGGATTTTCTTGTCGCAACAGCCGGTCCTGACTTAGAAGGCATCATTGCTGCAAAAGGATCAGGAGCTTATGAATTATCAAAAAGGACTGGAAAAACTGTGGCTAATATTGATATTGGCGGGGGCACTGCCAATGCTGCAGTTTATCGTTCGGGAAGGCTCTGCGGGACATGCACGCTGCATATCGGCGGCAGACTGATTGAATTTACAGACGGCAAAATCAAAAGTATTTCTCCTCCAGTTCAAAAAATCCTTCGGAAATGGAAGGCTGATTTAAAGATAGGGGACAGCAGAAATCACCCTATCATCGGAATGCTGACAGACTACATGGCAGAAGTAATTGGGCGAATGCTAAGGAAGGATCTTCATCAGGATGATTTGCCTCTGCTTCTGGCACATGATCCAAATTGGATAGAGGAGATAGATTACATCATGTTTTCAGGCGGGATCAGTGAATGTTTATACCAGTTTGAGACTGCTGAATCCTCTCCTGCTCAGTATGACGATATTGGAAAAATGCTGGCACAGTCATTACGAAATTGCCGTGATCTTGCTTCCTTTAAATGGATGGAACCGGATGAGACGGTCAGGGCAACTGTTCTGGGAGCAGGCACACAAACGACTGAAATCAGCGGGGCAACCATCCATGCTGAAGTCCATGAACTGCCAATTCGAAATTTGCCAGTCTATCAGATCCGGTTTGATAACAACCTGGAAAAAGGTCTCCATCAGATTCAAGAGGCAGTAACAAAGGCGGTGGAAATTTATGATCCTCAGCAGGAGGGGCAAAATTTCGCCCTGTATTTAACGGCACTGCCATACTTGGGCTTTCGCGATATTCAGGAGCTATCTTCAGTCCTGCTGAAATCCATACAAGCAAAGCCAAAACCAGAACAGCCGCTTGTTGTCATTTTAGAAAGCGACCACGCTAAAGTCCTTGGCCAGACAATTAAAGCTCAGGAAACAAAGCAAAGTATCGTATGCATCGACCAGATTAAGGCGGAGCATGGCGATTACATAGATATCGGCCACCTGCTTCAAACCAATGTAGTACCTGTTGTCATAAAGACATTGACATTCCATCAGTAAGAAAGGAGGGATTATTTATGAAGCTGCAAACCAATCATTTGGGAAATGTGTATCAGTTTAATAATCTGAAAGATTTATTCGCTAAAGCAAATGAAGAAAAGTCAGGGGACCGCCTCGCGGGAATTGCAGCGGAAACCGTCCAGGAAAGAATCGCAGCAAAATTGGTTCTAAGTCATTTAACCCTATCTGATATCCGCGAAAATCCTATGCTTTCGCCTGAAGAGGATGAGGTTTCGAGAATTATAGAAAGCGGGATGAATGAACCCGTCTATCAGAGCATAAAAAATTGGTCCGTTGCTGAACTTCGTGAATATATCCTGGACGATGACACGACAGGTGAAGATTTAAAAAGAATCAGCAGGGGACTAAACAGTGAGATGATTGCTGCCGCCGCAAAAATCATGTCTAATCTAGATCTTGTTCATGCGGCAAACAAAATCGAAATACTGTCCAAATGCAATATAACGATTGGATATAAAGGAACATTGGCTTCCCGTCTGCAGCCAAATCATCCAACCGATAATGTGGATGGCATGATCGCATCCCTCAAAGAAGGTTTATCCTACGGCATAGGGGATGCAGTGATTGGAATTAATCCTGTGGATGATTCGGTTGAGAGTGTAAAGAGGCTGCTCCATGCCACACATGCTTTTATCAAAGACTGGGATATTCCAACACAAAACTGTGTGCTTGCGCATGTAACAGCTCAAATGAAGGCAATCGAACAGGGAGCACCTGCCGATATGATCTTCCAAAGCATAGCTGGGACAGAGGCTGCCAACCGGTCATTCGGAATTACAGCCTCACTTCTTGAGGAAGCAAATGACATGGCAAAAACTCTCGGCACCGGGACCGGGCCTCAGCGTTTATATTTTGAAACGGGCCAGGGTTCAGAGCTATCCGCTGAAGCTCACTTTGGAATGGATCAGATGACACTGGAATCGAGAAATTACGGGTTCGCCCGGCATTATGACCCTTACATCGTAAATACAGTCGTTGGTTTCATTGGACCTGAATATTTGTACAACAATAAGCAGGTCATCAGGGCAGGGCTTGAAGAT
The DNA here is from genome assembly GCF_017303275.1 of Bacillus sp. NTK034. Taxonomy (GTDB): domain Bacteria; phylum Bacillota; class Bacilli; order Bacillales; family Cytobacillaceae; genus Cytobacillus. The sequence continues at coordinate 176,734 of NZ_JAFKOJ010000003.1, forward strand.
CATTTTATGGGGAAAATGCATGGCATCCCAATGGGTGTTGATATCTGCTACACGAACCATATTAAGGCCGATCAAAATGATATCGAAGACCTTGGCGTACTGCTGACAGCAGCTGGAGTGAATTTTATTATTGCTGCTCCAATGGGAGATGATTGCATGCTCAATTACCAATCCATGAGCTATCATGACGTTGCCACCCTCAGGCAGACGATGAATAAGCAGCCATCTCCAATATTCAGGGATTGGCTTGAGAAAATGGGAATCTTCGAAAATGGAAAGCTGAGCAAAATCGCTGGTGATCCAACCATTTTTTCACGATAGGAGTTGAAATGAATGAATCCTGAATTGATTGAAAAAGTAACACGCCTTGTAGTGGAAAAACTTCAATCGCAGCAAACCTCTGATGTGAAAGGGCAAGAAAGCAGTGCAGGAGTGAAATTTTGGAACCATACTTCAAAACCCGGCAATGAACCATCCAAGATGTCAGTCGAGTTTATCGAGACTGAAAAACAGGATACAGACAGTTTAATAAAAATTAAAAGCTATCATAATGCAAATGACCTTAAAATGACCTCACCAGATAAAGCGAGTCATGATAAGACCGAAAGTCATTCACAAAAGACAGGCATTGATAATCCCGCAGATCCAGTTGAACTGGAGGCACTCAAGAGCAAAACGCCTGCAAGAATCGGGGTGGGAAGAGCAGGTTCAAGACCGAAGACAGACACATGGCTGAAATTCCGCTTCGACCATGCAGCAGCAGTCGATGCTGTCTATGGAAATGTTAATGATGAGCTTATAAACCGTCTTGGGCTCTTTAAAGTCAATACGATGGTGAATGAAAAAGAAGTGTACATCCGCAGGCCCGATTATGGCAGAAAGCTATCAGAGGAAGCCAAAAAAACCATTCTTGCTAAATGCCAAAAGGGACCGGCTGTTCAAATCATCCTGTCTGATGGGCTGAGCTCAAGTGCCATTGAGGAAAATGCAGAGGATGTATTTTTATCCCTTCAGCAATCCCTTAAAAATTTAGGCCTTGATATGGGGACCCCTTTTTATATCGAAAAAGGCAGGGTTGCTGTTATGGATGAAGTTGGGGAACTCCTTAAGCCCAAAGTGGTTGTGTTATTGATTGGCGAACGTCCTGGTCTGGTGAGTGCTGAATCACTGAGTGCCTACCTTTGCTATGAACCCCGAAAAGGAACGATCGAAGCTGACCGGATGGTAATTTCCAATATACATAAAGGCGGAATCCCTCCTGCTGAGGCTGGTGCCTATCTCGGGACTGTCATCCAAAAGGTTATAAAGTATGAAGCAAGTGGTGTTTCGCTCGTGAAAAAGGAAGGGTAGGTGGCTGAAAAAATGGGATTAGAACGCATTCACGCTGATATATTGGCTGTTCGGGTGATACCTAATGTGGATCAGGGGCTTGCAAAGCAGTTTCAGCTTCAGCCACATCACCGAAGCCTGGCCATTTTCACCTCTACAGTCGATGACGTAGGCTATACTGCACTCGATGAAGCGACTAAAAGAGCTGATGTCGAAGTCGTTTATGCCAGGTCTTTTTATGGGGGGGCTGCTCATGCTTCTGGGCCATTATCAGGTGAAATGATTGGTATTATGGCAGGGCCTTCTCCTGATGAAGTTAAAAGCGGCATGGAGGCTGTCCTTCAGACAGCTGAATCCGATGCTTATTTTGAAGCGCTTGATCTGGAAAAAACACATGCCATATACGCACATGTTGTTTCCAGAACAGGTTCCTATCTGTCAAAGGAAGCAGGCATCAATATCGGAGAGCCTATAGCATATCTAATAGCCCCGCCATTGGAAGCCGTTTATGGACTTGACGCTGCTCTAAAGGCAGCGGATGTAGAAATGGTGAAATTTTTCGGGCCACCTTCGGAAACCAACTTTGGCGGAGGGCTGCTGACCGGCTCTCAATCAGCCTGCCAGGCTGCGGCTGATGCTTTCCGGGATGCCATTATGGAAATTTCTCAGAATCCTATAAAGTACTAATTCTTTCAAAATATCCCGAAAGGAGCGTGGGAATCTTGCAATTTGATCATGATCTTCAATCGATGCAGGAAATGCGGAATGCTGTAAAGCTGGCCAAGGAAGCACAGTTAAAGTATATGGCCTTTACTCAGGAGCAGGTCGACGAAATCGTCAAAAAAGCCGCTGATGCTGCTTATGCCAAGTCACTTTACCTTGCCCGGATGGCGGTAGAGGAAACAGGGATGGGCATAGTCGAGCACAAAAAAATTAAAAACGAAGTCGGTTCCAAGGCTGTCTATGAGTCTATTAAAGATGAAAAGACTGTAGGCATAATACGTGAGGACCGGGTAAATAAAGTAACAGAAATTGCCTATCCTTACGGTGTCATTGCAGGCATCATTCCAACGACCAATCCTACTTCAACAGCCATTTTTAAAGCGCTGATTGCTCTGAAAACAAGAAATGCCATTGTCGTGAGCCCTCATCCAAGGGCAGTGAAATGTACTGTTGAAGCTTTAAAAATTGTTAATGAAGCAGCCATACAGGCAGGAGCACCTGAAGGATTGATTGGATGGATCTCAAAGCCTTCCATGAGTGCAACAAGCGAATTAATGAAGCATCGCGACATCAATCTCATTTTGGCAACAGGCGGCGGCGGACTGGTCAGGGCTGCGTATAGCTCAGGCAAGCCTGCCTATGGGGTAGGACCTGGAAATGTGCCTTGCTATATAGAAAAGACCGCTAAAATAGCCCAATCGGTAAGTATGATTATTGACAGTAAATCTTTTGATAATGGAACGATTTGTGCTACTGAACAATCGATCGTAGTCGATCGCAACATCAAAGAAATGACTATGAGAGAACTCAGAAATAATGGGGCTTATATTTTAAATAAGGATGAAAAAGCGGCTTTGGAAAAAGTCATTTCGCCATCACCGGGAAAGCTGAATCCGGATATCGTCGGTCAAAGTGCTGTTAAAATCGCAGCCATGGCTGGTATCCAAGTCCCTGAAGATACAAGAGTTTTAATTGCTGAAGAAACTGGAGTAGGCAAAGACATACCATTTTCAATTGAAAAACTGTCTCCGGTTTTTGCGCTTTATACAGCGGAAAGCTGCCAGGAGGCAAAAGAAATCTGCCTGCAGCTTCTCAATTTGGGCGGAAGAGGGCATAGCTTCTCCATTCATACGAATGATGATGCAGTGGCGAAGGATTTTGCCCTGGAAATGCCTGTTTCGAGGATGATGGTCAACACGCTGTCCTCGATTGGTGCTGTTGGGGCGACAACCGGATTGATGCCATCTCTGACTCTGGGATGCGGTTCATTCGGCGGCAACATTACCTCTGATAATGTGACAGTTCGCCACCTGATCAACATTAAAAGAATGGCTTATGGTACGAAAGAAGTCACCATCCCAAAACCGGCAGCACCTTCTTCTATAGCGGAAAAAGAACAAGCCGGCAGCCGGGATGTTGATCATATTGTTAGTCAAGTTCTTCAGCAAGTATCGCCAGATGGCGAAGTAGATACAAAGATGATTGCCGACATGGTCAATCAAGTGATGAAAAAATATCAAACTAACTAATTAGGAGGAAATAAAAATGGCTAGAGAATTAACTGCATTAGGAATGATTGAAACTAAAGGGCTGGTTGCTTCAGTGGAAGCTGCTGACGCGATGGTGAAGGCTGCGAATGTTCATTTGGTTGGAAAGGTGCATGTAGGAGGCGGTATTGTAACAGTCCTTGTGCGCGGTGATGTAGGTGCTGTCAAAGCGGCAACAGATGCGGGAGCTGCAGCAGCACAGCGTGTTGGAGAATTGAAATCTGTTCATGTCATTCCTCGTCCTCATAACGAATTGGAAAGCATTCTTCCAAAAATTGATGCCGAGCTTTAACACAAGATTACTAAGTTAGGAGCTTAAACCATGAACGAGCAAGCCATTCAATCGATTGTAGAGGAAATCGTCTCAAGGCTAAAAGGTTCCTCAGGAAAAGATCATTCAATTCCAATGGCTGTCTCTGCCCGGCACTGTCATCTAAGTCAAAGAGATTTGGAGATTCTTTTTGGAACAGGCTATCAGCTTACAAAAAAAGCTGATTTATCTCAGCCTGGCCAATTTGCTGCTAATGAAACCATAACCATCGCAGGACCAAGAGGAAGCCTTGAAAAAGTGCGCATTCTTGGTCCTGCGCGCAATATGACCCAGGTAGAAGTCAGCCGTACAGATTCGATCAAGCTGGGGCTGAAACCCCCGCTTCGCGAATCTGGGAATATAGAAGGATCTTCGCCTGTTACACTGATAGGACCCAAGGGCAGCCTATACAAAAAAGAAGGACTGATTATTGCAAAGGCACACATTCATATGGCTCCGGAAGATGCTGAAGCTTTCGGTGTGGAAAATGGGGAATACGTCACAGTTGAGGCAGAGGGAGAACGTCCAATATCCATTGGAAATGTGTTAATTAGAATCTCTCCCCGGTATAGACTTGAAATGCATATTGATACTGATGAAGCCAATGCAGGACTGATTGCCGGAAAAACAGCAGGCAGGTTAATAAGGCAAGAGGATCGCTTATGATTGACCGGCAGTTAATTGAAAAAATAGTTGAAGAAGTAGTGAAAAATTTATTAGGTGCCAAATCAGCTCCAAATTCAACAATTAAACATAATATCCTCGCAGTCGGGGATTTAGGGAAAGTCGATTCAAATATATTAAAAGTGTTAGAAGAAAACTGGAATGTACTTCCCTATGATTTTAGTGAAGAAGCCCAGCTTCATACTGTAATGAAGGTTATTTTTCTTGATGCTTCCCAGGACCTATTCGTGAAAGGGGCACTGGGCATTTGTGATACACCGGAAAGCGAGCTTCTCTCAGCCTGTATTATTGATTATGTCCCTGTCACCTTATTTCCGAAAACAAATCTTTATAAAATCCTGAATGGAGAGAAAAAAACTAACGGAGAGTATTTTTCAACTCTAATGGAGTATAAGGAAAAGCTGGTAAAGTTCGGGGTTGAAATCAACAGCCTGGAGGATTTTGCAGCTCCAAAGCCTATCAATACTGGTAAGCCAGACTCAAAGAAGCTGATTACTCAAAGAGATATTCAGGAAAGCAAAATGAATGAAATATTCGCAGATAAACAGACCATTATAACACCTTTAGCACGTGATACAGCAAGGGAATTGGGAAAAAGCATTGTTGTTATGGATACAAAAGGGGCTGAAAATACATGGAAATGGGAACGGTAATCGGCAATGTATGGGCCACAAGAAAAGAAGATGATTTAACTGGCCTGAAATTTTTGGTTGTCGAGCCTCATGGACTATCAGCAGAAAAATCATTCGTTGCGGTTGACCGTATTGGGGCAGGAGTTGGTGATCAAGTTCTCGTTACGCGTGGAAGTTCGGCTTCAAACATGTCCGGGAATTTAAGATTGCCAATTGATGCATTGATTATTGGAATTATCGATTCTGTTGATGTTGAAAAGAAAGAGGTGAAATAGGATGGCAAGAGCACTTGGCATGATTGAAACAAGAGGGCTGATTGGCTCCATTGAAGCAGCGGATGCCATGCTGAAAGCTGCCGATGTTACTTTAGTGAAACAGGAAAAAGTGGACGCCGCCTTAGTCACGGTTTTGGTTCAGGGGGATGTAAGTGCTGTTCAGGCTGCTGTGGATGCAGGAAAAGAAGCAGCAGCCAGAGTGGGTGAACTCGTGTCAGCACATGTTATACCTCATCCTGATGAAGATATAAAGAAAGCTTTATTAGATGACAGGAAACCAAAGGAAATGAAACAAGAAGCAGCTCCTGAACCAATCTCCGTAAAAAAGGGAGCAAGCAAAAAGAAACAGATATCTGCCGAGGAACCAGATAGCGTTGAAGAAAAATAGAGTACTCCACTAGTATGATGAAATGGAGGAACGGCCATGACTTTTAAGAGAAGAAAGATTGCCGTTATCGGGTCAGGCTTTACGGGTGCGACGGCAGCACTGATGCTGGCCCAAAAAGAATTGGGAGACATAATCTTAGTTGACATTCCTTCACAGACAAACCCAACAAAAGGCAAAGCACTTGATATGCTTGAAGCCGGGCCGGTTCAGCGCTTCAATGCCAGCATAACCGGCACATCAAGCTATGAGGATATTCAAGATGCAGATTTAGTATTGATAACAGCTGGAATGCCAAGAAAGCCGGGAATGAGCCGGGACGATCTGGTCGCTGTGAATGAGAAGATTATGATAGAGGTTTCTCAAAATATTAAAACATACGCCCCGGAAAGCTATATCATTGTCTTAAGTAATCCTGTGGATGCCATGACATATGTCTGCTATAAAACCACTGGTTTTCCGAAGAATCGGGTAATCGGCCAATCGGGAGTATTGGATACCGCCCGATTCAATACGTTTGTGGCCCAAGAGCTGGGAGTTTCCATTGAAGATATTTCTGGTTTTGTCCTGGGCGGTCATGGAGATGACATGGTTCCGCTGGTGAGGTATTCATATGCTGGCGGTATTCCGCTTGAAAAAATTCTCCCTGCCGACCGGATTGAAGCGATTGTGGAAAGAACCAGAAAAGGCGGAGGAGAAATTGTAAATCTGCTTGGCCAGGGAAGTGCCTATTATGCTCCTGCAGCTTCAATGGTCGAGATGGCTGAAGCGATACTGAAAGATAAAAAACGAATCCTGCCTTCAATAGCCTACCTGGAAGGTGAGTATGGATACAGTAACATCTATCTGGGAGTGCCTGCAATCCTGGGCGGAAATGGAATAGAAAGTGTCATTGAAATTCCATTGACTGCCGATGAAAAAAAAGCCCTTGATCAATCAGTTAAGTCTGTACAAAATGTAATGAGCATACTAGAATCAGCCAAAGGATAAGAGGGCTGACTTGTGAGAGAATTAGTTCTTCTCATGAGTCAGCTTTTTTGTATTTTGTTTAAACTGTTCACTTACCGGGTACATTGTATGTAACAAGCTTAGCAGCTGCTGACAAAATTTCCAGTAAATAATGATTTGAATAATCTGAAAACTTCTGTTACAATAGAAAAAAGGTCAAGGGGTTGATTTTAAATGGAAAAACGTCTACTTAACTCGCCGCAACAGTCTGAGGAAAACGTGTCATTGTTAGCAGAACAAGTCCTAAATCAAGCTCTTAAGGAATACCGAAAAGAAAAGCTTCGTGAAAAAATTGATGTAGCACTGACTAGCCGAAACAAAGAAGAATTCATCCGCTTAACAGATGAATTAAAAAAGATTTCCTAGAACGACCAAATTAATAATGTAAAAAAGGCAGCCTGTTCGAAAGAATGGGGCTGCCTTTTGTTGTTTCATAATTTTCGAAGTAACTAATTATTGAGAAAGTGATTGAAAAGCTGCAGTATATTTGCTCACAAAATCAAGAGACTTGCCTTTTCCTAGGAATGAATTTACACAAAATAGTGGGCTTGACTCGAAAATGGTAGTTAATCGCACAGAATAACGCCGAAATGGAGAGCAGTAAAGCGAAACTGGCAGTTAATCGCATGGAATAACGCCGAAATGGAGCGCAGTAAAGCGAAAATGGTAGTTAATCACACAGAATAACGCCGAAATGGAGAGCAGTAAAGCGAAAATGGTAGTTAATCGCATGGATTATCGCCGAAAAAAATAGCAGTAAAGAAAAATGGTAGTTAATCGCGCAGCATAACGCCGAAATTGAGGGAGCTTGTATAGAGAAAATGGTTATAATCACTTAAATCAACACCCTAACTAGAAGACAGATAAAAATCAGTCGTCATAACCGCTGCCAAAAATACGGAATCAGGATATCCCCAAAAAATCATCTTCATTACGGTAACACCCTCCCAAAAGAAGAACCCATTTCATCACATGAAAATTTTCTCACACCACCACTGTTCCACCATCTGTTCCACATCGTTCCAAAACGAAACGCTGAAACACTCCTCTAACAAACAAACCTTTGTACAAAAGACATTTAACCTTGGCACGGAAATTGCAACATAACTCATTAGCAAAATATAAATCAGAATCGATAAGGGGAGGAAGCTATGTTTGAAGAAAAATTGGATTTAAGATTGCCGGGGCCCGTTCAGGTTCCGAAAGAAATACAGCGTGCCATGTTAAGAAGTTTCGATCATCCCATGATGGATTACCGGAATCCAGCCTTCCAGGATGTCCTTCAGGAAACCACTGAAAAGTCCAAAATGATATTCCAGACTGAAAACCTGGTGATCCCGCTTACTTCAAGCGGAGCTTCCGCTCTTGAAACAGCTATTATTAACACGGTTGGTCCCAATAATACAATTATCCTTTGCGTAGTCGGCTATTTTGGTGAGTACCTTCAGGGAATTACAGACCATATCGGCTGCAAAACAGTCCGGGTCGATGCAGATTGGGGGGATATTGTTGATCCTGAAGAGGTGAGAAAAGCATTAAAGGAAAATCCTGAGGCAAAAGCTGTTTTCGCGACACATTGTGAAACATCTACTTCTGCAATCAACAATATTAAAGAAATAGCGGCCGTTGTAAAAGAAACAGATGCCATATTCCTTGTAGACGCCGTAAGCTCAATAGTCGGTACGCCTTTATTTATGGACGCGTGGGGCATTGATATTGTGGCAACTGGTGGTCAGAAAGCGTTAATGCTGCCGCCAGGCCTTGCATTAATTACATTGAGTGAAAAAGCCTGGAACACTGTGAATAAGCATCAGTGCCCATCCTTTTATTTTGACCTCAAACTTTATAAAAAAGGATTGGAATCTGGGACTGGAACGCCTTATACGCCGAATATATCACTTGTGTGCGGGCTGCTTGAGGCCTGCAATATGATAGAAAAAAGCGGAGGAATAGAAGCTGAGTACAAAAGGCATGCTGCCCTGCGGGATATGACAAGGGCAGGGGTGCGGGCATTAGGTCTTGAATTGCTTGTGGATGATTCGGCTGCCAGTCCAACCTTGACAGCCGTAAAATTAAATAATGCCGATGAATTCAGAAAGATGATGCGGGAAGAATTCCATATCGCATTGGGCGGCGGTCTTGGAAAGGTGAAAAATCAGATTTTGCGTCTGGGCCATATGGGATATACAGATGCAGCAGATATGCTGAAGATGTTTGCTGCAATGGAGCTTGCTTTAAAGAAGAGCGGACACGAAGTGGAGTTAGGTGCAGGAGTTTCCGCGGCACAGCGGCATTGGCTCGAAAATCCATACTGCTAAATTGCAGGTCCTAAGGAGACGTGAGCCCGGTGAATATATTTGAAAAACGACTCGCCGAACTGGCAAATCTGCCTTCAGTTATTCCAGGGGATCAGATCAATGTGACACCAGATTGCCTATTCGTCAGCGGCCAAAATTCACTTAATGTTATCAAAGCATTTACCAGACTGGGCTGCAAAAACGCCAAAAATCCAGCCCGGATTCTTTTTTCTCCTAGAGATGCAGAAGTTGAGGACATTCTCAGATTCTGTACTGGAAAAGGAATAAGAGTAATAGATTGTGACTTGTCCCAATATTTCCGGACAGAAAATATTCCGATGAATGGAATGGTCATTGCAGGTATAGATGAGGGTATTAAGTGTCTGGGCGGACGGGGGGCCATTCCCATCGTCATCTCGCCGGACTCAATGGCGGCTTGCCTGGCAACTGGATCATTTAGTATGTTCATACCTGAAACCGCTTATATTGAAGTCAACGGAGCTTTAAGCGGAAATGTAAACGGTAAAATGCTCTGCAGCCATCTGCTCGACATTTTTGATGACAGTTTAATAGGAAATGCAGTAATTCTAGGCGGAACGGTTTTTGATGAGCTGAATGATGAAGATCTCAAGGATCTGTCCCGTTTTTTTCAGCTTTCCGGCACAGCAGCGGGGATATGTTCACCAGGGGGCCCGTTTGGCCAGGTTGAAAGCGTGATTAAAATAAAGTCAGAAACGATTCTGATTTAATTTATTTAATAAATAGACTGATTATTGTGAAAACTTACCGAAATTTTCCTTGGCATCTGATAAGATTAACTTAATATAATAATAAAACTTGTCCAAGAGAAAAAGGAAAATGAGGTGAAGTGATGTCCGAAATTGCCATTCTAACCCCAATTGACGCGCTGATACAGGTATCAAAGGAAGCTGCGGAAAAAACAGGAGAAGATGTCGCTATACGAAAAGTGACCTTCCGAAATGCTATTGCAGCTGCTAAAGAATTTGAAAAAGCCGGAGCAGAAGTAATCATCAGCAGAGGAACCATGGGATTAAAGCTCATTGAGTCCGACCTTAGCATACCCGTCGTACAGATTCCCATAACCGGATATGACCTGCTCCGAACCATCAAAGAAGCACAAAAACTCGGACAGAAGGTTGGGATAGCTGACACCCGGGATGTTTTGCAAGGAATCGAAACAATTGAATCTGTTCTGGGCCTTTCGATTGAGAAACATACCGTAATAGTACCTGAGGAAGCTGAAGCAGCCGTTGAAGCTCTCAGCAAAAAAGAGATTGATGTCCTGATTGGAAAAAGTATTTTTACGAACAGAGTTAAAAATGATTCGATACAAACTGTGATATTAACGTCTGGAGTGGAATCGGTCATCCAGGCCATTCATGAAGCAAGGAGCCTCATTGATGTGAGGCGGACAGAACTGAAGCGAACGAAGGAGCTCCAGGCAATTCTGGATTTTATTGCTGATGGTGTAATTGCTGTGGACGAAAAAGGGATTATTACAGTATGCAATCCTTCCGTTTACAGCATCTTAAACCTGCCCTATGATTCGGTTATCGGTAAGTCGATTGATGATATTCTCGTTAATTCACAAATGAAAAAAGTTCTTTCGACTGGTAAGGAAGAGCTGAACCGCATCCAGGATGCCAATGGGGTAAAAGTGGTTGCAAATCGAATACCCATCAGGCACGAGCAAAAGGTGTTTGGGGCTGTCTGTACGTTTCAGGAGGTTCATAGACTTCAGCAGCAGGAGCAGGAAATCCGCAAAAAGCTCCTTCACCGCGGCCATGTTACGAAATACAGTTTAAATAATATTGTCGGGGAAAGTGAGATGTATCAAAAAGCGATCCAAAAGGTGAAGAAATATTCACAGGTGGATTCTACTATTCTCCTGACGGGGGAAACGGGTGTGGGAAAAGAAGTGTTCGCGCATTTGATCCATAGCTTCAGCAAGCGGTCGGAAGGGCCATTCGTTGCTGTGAATTGTGCGGCTATTCCTGAAAACCTGCTGGAAAGCGAGTTGTTCGGCTACGTCGAAGGAGCCTTTACGGGAGCGAAAAAGGGAGGGAAAACAGGCTTATTTGAATTGGCTCATCAGGGAACCATCTTCCTTGATGAAATTGGCGAACTCGCTGAATCCCTCCAGGCCCAGCTCCTTAGAGTCTTGCAGGAAGGCGAAGTGATGCGGCTTGGGGATGAAAGAGTGATCCCCATTAATATTCGGGTCATCGCTGCTTCAAACCGTGATTTTGAGAAGATGGTCGAAGATGGGAGCTTCAGGGCTGATTTGTATTATCGCCTCAATATTCTTGACATCCCAATTCCGTCCTTGCGTGAGAGGATACCTGATATTCCAGTGTTATGCAATTTTTTTATAAAAGAATTGGAACCGGGCATTCGGAGAAATATTGAAGGTTTCACTGCTGAAGCTATGAAAATTATGCAAAGCTATCATTGGCCGGGTAATATACGCCAGCTCAGGAACATTGTTGAAAGAGCAATGATCCTTTCCCCTGAAAATATGATTGATTCTGAAACTGTTTTGGCAGCAGGCGGGAAAGATTTTACCAAGTTGCATGAGCTTAAACAATACTGTAATAATGAAGAATTTGATGAAGAAACGAAGCTTCAAAACTATGAGAAAGAGTATATTCTGAACGTGCTGAAGCAGGTAAACGGCAATAAAACAGAAGCAGCAAAGATTCTGGGGATCGGCAGAACGACCCTCTGGAGAAAAATAAATAGTTTGTAAGGAGGAGAAATAATGAACGAAACCATGACACCGCCTCCACTGGATGAAAATGTCATTTCCCGATTAAGAGATATCTTCGGAGACGACCGGCTATTAACCAATTGCACTGATATGATGACCTACTCCTATGATGCATCCTTTGAAACACAGCTCCGTCCGAAACTGCCTCAAGTGGCTGTTATTGCACTGTCAACTGAAGAGGTCAGTGATTGTGTCAGGCTGGCCAACGAATTTAATATCCCTTTATACCCTCGAGGGGCAGCCACGGGACAAACAGGCGGAGCCGTGCCGGTTAAAGGCGGCATTATGCTGGATTTATCAAAAATGAACCGAATACTGGAAATTGATCACAGGAATATGCAGGTGATAATTGAGCCGGGAGTCATCCAAAATGATTTAAATGAGGCTTTACAGCCCTATGGATTAAGGTTCCCTCCTGACCCGGGCAGCGCCAATATGTGCACAGTGGGAGGCATGGTTTCCAACAATTCAAGCGGACTGAGAGCAGTCAAATATGGTGTTACCCGTCATTATGTCCTGGGAATGGAAGTCGTACTGCCCACTGGTGACATCATTGTGACTGGCGGCGCTAAATCGAAGGCTCTTAAATCGGTCTCCGGGTACGACCTTGCCCACTTAATGATCGGTTCGGAAGGCACACTTGGAATCGTGACCCGCCTTCGCCTGAAATTATTGCCGCTCCCCGTCACAAGAGGAATTGTCCTCTGCTCATTTGAAAGATTGGAAGATGCAGGAGAGGCGGTTAACGCTGTTTTTTCTTCAGGCCTGCAGCCCTCTGCCATTGAAATCATGGACTTCAATTGTACGAAGGCTGTCAACATGATGAAGCCTGAGCTGAATCTTCCCCTGGATAATGAAGCTATACTTGTTTTTGAAGTGGATGGTGCCAAGGAGGAGGTAACCTCTCAGGTAAACCGGCTCAGGAAGGTGGTTGAAAAATTTACGAATTATATAAAGTTCAGCGATGAGCCGGAAGAGTGTGAAAAGCTCTGGCAGGCAAGAAAGCTTGTTGGTGCTGCTGTTGGACTATTGAAGCCGGGCGGTTTCCGGGTGTATGGCGGCGAGGATATTTGTGTGCCAATTTCGAGACTCCCTGAAACGCTTCGGGAGATTCATAATATTGCAGAACAATATGGAATTATCTGCGGAATTTACGGCCATGTTGGCGATGGAAATATGCATACCGGACCGGTAGTGAACATGAACAATGAAATTGAAATGGAAAATGTGCAGAAAATGATCGACGATATTCACGAACTGGCAATCAAAATGGAAGGAACGACGACCGCTGAACATGGGGTGGGAATTGTCCGTGCCAAATATATGGATGTTGAGCATGGTGCTGCCATGGAAGTAATGCGGGCAATTAAAAAGACGCTTGATCCAAATAATATTCTGAATCCAGGCAAGATGGCACTGCCTAACTAGATGGAGGTGAATGGAAATTGAAATTGCTGACGGCGGAAGAATCCATGCAAACCTGTGTGCGCTGCGGTGCCTGCCGCAATGTTTGCCCTACATTGAATATCACCGGCAGGGAAGCAGATGGTCCCAGGGGAAGAGTATTGATGGCAAGAAGTCTGATTGAGGGCAATATTCCCGTAAATCAGGAAATCAAAGATCAGCTTGATCGATGTCTGTTATGCTCAGCCTGTGTGGATGCTTGCCCAATCGATGTTCAGGTCCCTGATATCGTCATGCTCGCAAAGGAGCGAATAGCAGCAGCGGCTGAAACTCCTGTTCAAACGGATATAAAAAAACCTGCATATCCCGCACGGACTTTTAAAGATTACTTCTTTGATCATGTTCTTGCCAACCAAAAAAGGCTTAATACTGTTGGCAATCTTCTGTGGTTTTATCAAAAAAGCGGACTTCAGTCTGTAACTAGAGGACTGGGCATCTTGAAATTCTTCCCTGAGCAGATGAGGCAGATGGAAAGGATTACGCCTTCCATTTTGCCGCCTTCAGGAAGGAAGCACCATCCCGAGTTTACTCCTAGGGCTAATGAAGAAATGCCGGCAAGTGGCCGGGTAGCCTTTTTCCACGGCTGCATTATGGATGTCATGTTCAGAGAAACGAATGATAATTCTATTAAACTGCTGTCAAAGACTGGTTTTGATGTGGTTACACCTAAAGCACAGATGTGCTGCGGAGCACTGCACCATCATAGCGGAAAAAAAGACAAGGCCATTGCATTGGCAAAAGCGAATATACAGGCTTTTGAACAAGCTAATATTGATTATATTATTACAAATGCCGGAGGCTGCGGAGCGGCACTTGCGGAATATGCGGACTTATTCCGGGGAGATCCCGATTGGCTGGAGAGGGCAAAAGCATTCTCAGCCAAAATAAGGGATATCAGTGAGATCATATATGAAAAAGGCGAAATGCCTGAAACTGCCGGAAGAGGCGAAAGAGTAACCTATCAGCCTTCCTGCCATCTGCAATATGTGATGAAAGTGAAGGATGCACCAGCTAAATTGGTGAAGGAAATTCCAAACTCAGAGTATGTGGATCTTCCTGAAAAGAAATATTGCTGCGGGTCAGCCGGAATTTATAATTTATTGCAGCCAAAACTTGCGAACGAAATATTGGATAAGAAAATGTCCCGAGTCAAAGAAACAGAATCTGCTGTTCTGATTACAGCCAATCCTGGGTGTTTCCTCCAAATGAAACTGGGTGTTCACCGCGAAGGAATGGAAGGTCAGATTGAAACGAAGCATGTTGCCGACTATCTGATGGAATCAATTGAAAGGGCTGAATCTGCAAAAGAACAATAAAGGTTTCAATTTGAAACAAATGAGCGGACAATTTGTTTCAAATGAGAACAAACATGACTAATAAGGGTATCTGAAGGAACTCAGAAATGGAATACATTAAAAGTGTGAATGTCCCATTTAATTTGAAACCGCTTACTATTTTGGTTGCCTTCAAAAAAAATAATCAAGTTTTTTGCTTTTCGGCACAAAAATTGCAATGTACTTTAATGACACATTTCATACATAGGGAGGTGACTATCCTGACTCGGGAATAGATCCATATCAGAAAATTATTGTTTTTTATAGGGATTAATTACGCGTTAAATTTACAGAAATTTAAAACTTTTCTTAATATGGGGGAAAATAACATGAAATTAAAGAGGATTTCGTTTTTGTCTCTTGCCATTGCATTGGTATTCTTTTTGCAGGCATGTAATTCTTCACCTCAGGGTGCCAGCTCGGAGGAAAAGAAAAGCAGCGGCAATTATCCCGAGCGGCAGATTGAAATTATTGTTGGCTTTGGTGCGGGCGGCGGAAGTGACAATTTTGCAAGGGCCATTGCAAAAGAACTTAAAGATATTCTCGGTGTAAACATAAATGTTGTGAATATGCCTGGTGCCGCGGGAATCAATTCCGCTGACCATGTGGCCAGGCAGCCTGCTGACGGC
The DNA here is from genome assembly GCF_017303275.1 of Bacillus sp. NTK034. Lineage (GTDB taxonomy): Bacteria > Bacillota > Bacilli > Bacillales > Cytobacillaceae > Cytobacillus. The sequence continues at coordinate 192,142 of NZ_JAFKOJ010000003.1, forward strand.
TATACCATCTGGTCTGCAACATCCAATCATCCCGTAAATATTGCAGCAGGTGTGGAAAAAAATGATTTGAGCAAATTAACTTCTGTCGGAAGGGTCCAAAATGATACCATGACCCTTCAAGTAAAAAGCGATGGCAAGTTCAAAGACATTGATGATCTTATCGCACAGGCTAAGGAAAAACCCGGCGAGATCACGATTGGCGGAACAGGTTCAGCGGGCTTTGATGAACTGGTAGTCAAACAGTTTGAAAAAGCCACTGGAACAAAGTTTAATTATATCTCATTTGAAGGTTCCGGAGAGATGACAGCAGCCCTGCTCGGGGGACATATCGATGTCATTGCAGAGGAGCCTGGCCCATCAATTGCCCAGCTGGAAAGCGGAGATATTAAAATGCTGATTGCCTTTACTGAAGAGAAAATGGAAGGCTTCGAGGACGTCCCGATTTCAGCTGAAATGGGGATTGATGTAACAGACGGCCAGGGCAGAGGCTTCATGGTCCACGCAGATACACCGCCGGAAATTATTTCAGCGCTTGAAAAAGCCCTTGAGGAAGCGAAAGATCGTCCTGACTATAAAGAGTATGAAGAAGCCAATTACCTGCACCTTAGGGATGGCTGGCTAAACTCAGAAGATTATAATGCAGAATTTGAGAAGCTTATAGACACCTACGGCTCTCTATTAAACGACATGAAATAATCTCAAAGCAAAAAGGCAGGATATCTGCCTTTTGCCTCTCTGCCAGTTAAATGATGGATTTTCATAGATTTGCTCGATAGGCTGCTGAGGATTTTGTCGAAGGCAAACTAGTTTTATATAATCATGAGAACTTTTGTTCAGGTTATTGACTGCCTTTCCAAATGGCAGATATGATCGCCCTAGAAGCTGTATCCAGAATACAGCACACAGTATACAACACCAGGAAATTCATTTCTTCTGAAAGATAAAGAAGGAGGATAGTCAAAAATGGTGCAAGCCCTGAATTTACGCAGCCGCTTTATCAGCAAATCTATGACATTATAAAAAGTTCCATTTTGTCTGGTGAATTAATACCAGGTGAGAAGATCAATGTTTCTCACCTGGCGGAAAAATACAATATTAGCCGGACCCCTTTACGAGAGGCTCTCCGCCAGCTGCAAATAGAAGGACTGCTGGTTCAGGATCAGCTGGGGCTGACTATTGTGAGACTGAATGAAGCCGATTTTAAGGATCTATACGAAACTCGCATCATGCTTGAGCCTCAAATAATGGGACTTGTTATGAAAACGATTACAGATGAGAAGTTAGATGTTATCGAAAAAATCATTGAAAGAGCAGAAGATGCCTTTACGGCAGGCAACCATCTTCATTTACTTGAATTGAATGCAAAGTTTCATGATCGGCTCTTGGAAGCAAGCCCAAACAAGCGGGCAGTACACTTGCTGCAGCAAGTACGTTCATTTCTTTTGCTTTACCGGGCCAATATCCTAAAAAACAACGAGCATAATAGAGAAATTCTTAAGGAACATCGCCAAATCCTTCATGCTCTTAAAGCCCGGGACAACATAGCTGTTTATCAATCTGCAGAAAACCATCTGCGCAATGATCTGGAGCGCGGGACAAATATGATCCGTCAATAAAAAAGGGGAGCATCTCCACTCGCCAAAATAGAAATGCCCTCCCGTCTTAAAAAATCGATTTTATTATAACATGCACAAATTAGGAATGTATAGAAATGAACAGCTGCCGGTCAATTCGGGCCTCACTTCCGAGACATTATTTTCAAATGGGGTGTTCTGAATGGGACCATTACAAGGAATGAAAGTCCTTGATGCATCGCAAATTATGGCTGGCCCGTACTGTACAATGGTCCTTGCTGATCTCGGTGCGGAAGTTATGAAAGTGGAGAAAGTGAACGGCGGAGACGATTCCCGCCAAATGGGGCCATATGTAAATGGGGAATCCACTTGCTTTTTTCAAATTAACCGAAATAAAAAAAGCATAGCATTGAATCTTAAAGCCAAAGAAGGAAAAGAAATATTCTATAAGTTGGCTAAGGAAGCAGATGTTGTGGTCGAAAATTACCGTCCTGGTGTAACAAAATCACTTGGCATAGATTATGAAAGCCTAAAGAACATTAATCCTGGTTTAGTGTATTGTTCCATTTCAGGGTATGGGCAGACCGGCCCATATTCCCATAAAGGCGGGTTTGATCTGGTAGCCCAGGGGATGACAGGCCTTATGAGCATGACCGGTGAAAAAGGAATGCGGCCGATGAAATCGGGCATCGCTGTTTATGATATTGGGGCAGGCATAACTGCAGCCTATTCGATATTGGCCGCCTATATCCATAAGATGAAGACAGGGGAAGGACAGCATGTGGATATAGCTCTGGCGGAAATCGGGCTTCCATGGTTTACGTGGGAGGCAGGAGCATATTTTGCAGAAGGAACGATACCGGAGGCAACCGGCTGGCGGCATCGTGTGTCTGCTCCTTACCAGGCAGTTAAGACCAAATCAGGTTATATGATGCTTGGGTGTGCCAATCAAAGGACTTGGGAAAGGTTTTGCGTGGACGTTGCCGGAAAGCCTGAATGGCTGACAGATCCGCGCTATAAAACCAATTTATTGAGAAACAAACATGTGAGTGAATTGGAAGAAGATATAGAGGAAGTTTTAATGCATCAAGATACAAGGCATTGGATTGATCTCTGTGAAATAGCAGGAGTGCCTGCGGGACCAATCAACAACTTTGCTGAGGCGGTTCAGGATCCGCATTATGAAGCCAGAGGCATGATTCAGGAAGTAGTGCATCCATTAATCGGGAAAATGAAGATGATTGGCATCCCCTCAAAATTTTCAGAAACACCTGGTGAGGTGAAAACTCCTTCTCCGCTCTTCGGACAGGATACGATTGAAGTGTTGAATGGTCTGGGCTATGACGAAGAGTCCATAAGAAATTTAACAAAAGCCGGGGCTGTGAAGACCCTGGATGAAAAGCCCATCCTGAATAAAAAATAGCAGAAAGGTCGTTTGTGATATGTCTAAGAATCTGAAAGCATTCAGCGGGGATAAGACGTACAGTGAACCGGTTTACCTTCAGGTTGAAGGAGAAATTGCCTTTATATGCTTCAACCGGCCGGATAAAAGGAATGCCCTCAGTTATGAAATCTGGTTAAGGATTCCGCAGCTGATTGTGGAATGCGAAAATGATGCCAATGTCAAAGTAATCATTTTTAAAGGGACTGGATCTGCTGCTTTTTCAGCAGGCGCAGATATCAGTGAATTTAAGACGTTAAGGTATACCGCAGAAGGCGCTGAGAAGTATAACAAGGCTACTATGATTGCAGAAAAATCAATCATGGATGCATCTAAGCCGACGATTGCCATGATACAGGGTTTTTGTGTTGGGGGCGGATGTGAAATTGCGGTTGCCTGTGACTTTAGATTCTCTGATGAACAGGGCAAGTTCGGCATTACTCCAGCAAAACTTGGCCTAGTATACAATACACCGGGAACCAAAAATGTTGTAGATCTTGTCGGCCCGGCGAAAGCCAAAGATATTCTTTACACGGGAAGGCTTCTGGATGCCGGGGAAGCGTATCGGATTGGCCTTATCGACCGGATCTATCCTGCAGAAGCCATTAAAGAGGAAACGGTCAGATATGCAGAGTTAATTTGCAGAAATGCTCAGCTGTCAGTCAGGGGTTCAAAAAAAATCATTCATGAAGTGCTTGCCGGATCTGCTGAAGATTCACCTGAAACAGCCGAGCTTGTCATTGATTCGTTTCTTTCTGAGGATTATCGGGAAGGGGTGCGCTCATTTTTAGAAAAACGGAAGCCTGACTTTAAATATTCTTAAGCGGATAAGAAATGAAGTGTGATTAACATCTCTGGGGGGCTCACTGCCTCCTCTAATTAACTTAGTGAATTTTGGGGGGGATAAGAAATGCAGCTGGAACGAAATCTTTCGATAATCATGATCGTCTTTTCGTCTTTCTTTCTGGTCATGTCACTCCAGGTGGAAAATAGGACAGGGAATTTCATTTCAGCAGGAACATGGCCGGCGGCTTTAATGATCCTGATGCTAATTCTATCGGTTATCCTGCTGATGAGGGCTCTAAAGGTGAAGAATGTTCAAAATATAAAGGGAAATGACAGTGATTCAGAAGATACAGAAAACGAAGAACAGCTTGTTCATCCGAAAAAGTTTTTCCTCCTGTTTGCCGTTCTTGCAATCTATACCTTTATTCTTGGTTATGTTGGTTTTATTGCCGCGACGATTCTGGGAATTTTTGTGATGGCGCTTTTGTTTGGAATGAAAAGCTATATTCGTGCTTTGCTGACAGGCATTCTGGCAACTGCCGGATCCATCGTGCTGTTTCCCATTTTATTGAATTTGCCTTTCCCACGGGGAACCGGGATTTTTTATTCACTTAGCTTGCTGTTTTATTAATAGCTAATTCTAAAGAAAGAGGTGAACGGAATGATAGAAGGACTTATAGGCGGTTTTGGCAATCTTTTTCAGCCTTTTCATTTTTTCATTCTTATGGTCGGCGTCCTGCTTGGGTTTATAGGCGGAGGAATCCCTGGTATAAGCGGAACCATGCTGGTCATTATTCTTCTTCCTGTCAGTTATGCAATGGATCCGGCTGCAGCCTTTTTGCTGCTGACCTCCATTTATGCCACATCTGTTTTTTCAGGGTCCATAAGCGCGATTCTGTTTAGAACCCCAGGCACTCCGGAAGCGGTAGCAACCGTTTTCGACGGTTATCCCATGGCAAAAAAGGGTGAAGGGGGAAAAGCCCTTGGCATTTCCATCTTCAGTTCCGCAACAGGGGGTGTGTTTGGAACTCTGGTTTTAATCTTTCTGACGCCTCTGCTCGCCTCTTTTGCTCTAAGATTTTCGTCCCCGGAGTATTTTGCATTGGCACTAATGGGTCTGACGGTAGTAGCTTCCTTAAGTGCAGGCAATCTGGTTAAAGGATTTATTGGTGTCTCTTTCGGTTTGTTTATTGCGACTATTGGCATTGATACAATGACAGGTGTGCCAAGATTTACATTTGGATCAGGCCAGTTAATGTCGGGTATTGACTTCATCCCTGTTCTGATTGGATTATTCGCCATTTCAGAAGTGCTGAGAAGAGTCCAGCAAGTCCACAAGGTGAATACCAAACAAAAAGTGAGCTCTGAACTTCCAAACTGGAATGTTATGAAACGTATTTCCGGCGTCATTGGACGTTCGTCCTTATTAGGTGTGTTTATTGGAATCCTTCCCGGCATAGGTGCAACAACTGCAGCCATGCTCAGCTACAGTGAAGCTGCCAGGTGGTCAAAAAGATCAAAAGAATTTGGAACTGGAATTCCGGAAGGGGTAGCTGCTCCAGAGTCTGCTAACAATGCGGCAGCAATGGGGGCCATGGTTCCTTTGCTTTCCCTGGGAATTCCGGGCAGCGCGACAACCGCTATTTTGCTCGGTGCCTTTATTCTGCATGGAATCCAGCCGGGTCCCTTAATGTTTTCAACTCAGGGTTCGCTCATTTATACCATCCTGATGGGGCTTCTTGTTGCCAACTTGCTGATTTTAGTCATTGCCAAGCCGTTTATTTCGGTATTCTCTAAAATTTTGCAAGTGCCATACACGATCATTGGACCACTCATCGTTCTCTTTTGTATTGTTGGCACATTCGCAGTAAGGAATTCGATTTTTGATGTGGCTATGATGCTGGTATTTGGAATTATCGGCTACTATCTGGAAAACGCCAAATTTCCGCTGGCGCCCATCGTGCTTGGCGTTGTGCTTGGTCCCATTGCTGAAGACCAGTTCAGAAGGGCCATGCAGATGTCCAACAATGATATTTCCATCTTCTTCACAAGGCCGATTGCCTTAACCTTCATTGTCCTATCGATCATCAGTATATTGTATCCATTCATTAATAAGTGGATGAAGAAGCGTAAAAACAATACAAGCGGTACAGATCAAACTGTTGCTTCTTAAGAAGGAGGTGTTCCGGAAATGATCTTTGATTTTGAAGGACTGAAGCCAGACGTTCATGAAACTGTCTATTTGGCGCCTAACACCTATATCATCGGAAATGTAAAGCTGGAGGCTGATGTATCCATTTGGTTCAATTCTGTGCTGCGCGGGGACAATGATTCCATTAGTATTGGAAGTGGAACCAATGTACAGGAGGGTACGATGATTCATGTGGATGAAGGTTACCCTGTCAGCATTGGGAGGAATGTCACTATCGGCCATAATTGTGTGATTCATGGATGCACCATTGAAGATGGTGCCCTGATCGGCATGGGAGCGATTATCCTTAACGGTGCCATCATTAAGAAAGGTGCCGTCATAGCTGCTGGAGCAGTTGTCGGTGAAAATAAAGTGATTGAGGAAAACATCCTTGCAGCCGGCGTTCCCGCAAGAGCGTTAAAGCCGGTTAAGGAGGAGCTGCAGGAGCGTATCCTTGCAGGGGCGGAATTTTATCAAAAAAACGCTGTGAAGTTTCGCCGGGCTGGTATTGCTTCCGGGGTGATTGATGCAAAAACGAAGTAATTTTTAAAAGCATGAGCTGAGACAAAGGATTTCCTTCAGGTGTTATGGAAGTCTTTACTGTCTTCAGCTCTATTTAGTTTAAGGTTATGGTCAGTTGGAAAAGGATAGAAGGAGGATAAAAATGAGTCAAGACAATTGCAGCAGTGTTATTTCTCTTGATGAAATAAGCTGGAAAAGAAACGGAAAGCAGATACTGAACAGCGTTTCATGGAATGTCAGAAAAGGAGAACATTGGGCCCTATTAGGCTTGAATGGATCAGGGAAAACAACAATTCTGCAGATGATTACCGGCTATCTTTGGCCTAATGGCGGGCAAGTTTCAGTATTAGGAAATCTTTATGGCAAGACGAATATACCAGAGCTTAGAAAATCCATCGGGTGGGTAAGCACGTCACTGGACGAAAAATTTCAATTCCGTCCATCAGAAACTGCCCTTGAAATTGTTTTGAGCGGAAGATTTGCCTCGATAGGTCTGTATCAGGAGATAACACAGCGGGACCTGGATAAAGCAAAGGACTTAATGCATCAGTTCAATATTAGCCATGTACAGGATCAAACTCTCACATCGCTCTCACAGGGTGAAAAGCGAAAAGCGATGATTGCAAGAGCCTTAATGGCTTCACCAAAGCTGCTTATTCTCGATGAACCATGCAATGGGCTTGATATCTATTCGCAGGAAGAATTGCTTCGGTCGATTGAAAAAATGGCTGCTCAGCTTGATGGTCCCACGATCATTTATGTTACCCATCATATTGAGGAAATTGTACCTTCCATAACCCATGCCATGCTGCTGAAGGGAGGAAACGTCATTTCACAAGGCAAAAAAAGAGAAACATTGACGGATTCGCTTCTCGAAGAAACATTCCGTGTACCAATAACAGTAGAGTGGGAAAATGGGCGTCCGTGGGTACGGGTAAAAGCCGCATCTCAGTTTACCGGAGCTGGATACCGATGAAAACTAGTTGCCTCTCAAAATGGCAAACGGTTGATTTTTAGCAAATTGTCCTTCATTATATGAAGATATCTTATACATGAAAAATGGAGGAATGGAATTGGTTCGTTTCGGTATAGTAGGCACTAATTGGATTACAGAAAGATTTTTAAAAGCGGCACTTCAGGCTGAAGATTTTCAGCTGACAGCTGTTTATTCACGAACAGAAGAAAAAGCAAAAGAATTTGCAGGCAAATATGGTGTGGAGAGGACTTTTACTGATTTAAAGTCGATGGCCTCAAGCGGGGAAATCGACGCAGTCTATATTGCCAGTCCGAATTCTCTGCATGCCGAGCAGTCCATCCTATTTATGAAAAATAATATTCATGTTTTATGTGAAAAGCCGATTGCTTCAAATACAAAGGAACTTGCATCTATGATAGCTGCGGCCAGGGAAAACAATGTTCTTTTAATGGAAGCCCTTAAGTCTTCCTTTATGCCTAATTTTTTGGCTGTAAAAGAAAACCTTCATAAAATCGGACAGGTGCGCAGATATTTTGCAAGCTATTGCCAATATTCTTCCCGTTACGATGCATACAGGCAGGGAACCGTGCTGAATGCATTTAATCCTGATTTTTCAAATGGTTCACTAATGGATATAGGGATTTACTGTGTTTATCCCCTTGTGGCTTTATTCGGTAAACCTGAGGAAATAAAAGCAGCAGGCTATATGCTGGAATCCGGAGTCGATGGGGAAGGAAGCATGGTCCTAAAATACCCTGGCATGGATGCGGTCATCATGTACAGTAAAATAACCGATTCCAGTCTGCCTGCAGAAATTCAAGGGGAAGAGGGAAATATCATTATAGATAGAATAAGTGCACCTGAAAAAGTTGAATTGCATTATCGGAACGGGGAGAGGGAGGACCTCACTCAGGACCAATTAAGTGATTCCATGTATTACGAAGCCAAAGAATTCATCCGTTTGGTTCAGGCTGGAAAGACTGAATCTGATATCAACTCCCACGCTAACTCGATGATAACAATGGAGATCATTGAAGAAGCCCGAAGGCAAATTGGTGTAGTCTATCCGGCAGATCGGAAATAAAACGAAGGATCGGACATTTTATGTTCGGTCCTTTTTGGTTCTTTTTACACCCGAAAAAGGGAATTTATGTAACAAGGTTTTTCATCTGGTAATTTTGGATTAATTTTACACAATAAATTGTTAGTAAACTCCTTTCTTTATACTTATTTCGGTTTGCGAAATTTGTCAAAAGAATAGGCATCATACTCTATTATCACTCTTCAATTAGTTCACTAGAATTAATAGTGAAAGATAACTATTAATTTGGGGGTAAGAATTTTATGACGTTGAAGAAAAAAGTTCTTTCTGTATCACTATCAGGTTTAATGGCTTTTGGTGCAGTTACAGCAGTGGGGATGCCTGCTGGTGCCGTTGGAAATGGGCCGGGCACAGGAAATGGATCCATTCAGACTTCCATTCTGCATACATATGATAGTTTAACAGAATATTTGAAGACACAGGATGCCAAGCAGGAGGCCATGCAGCTTGAAGTAATCGGCCAGACAGTAAAGGGCCGTGATATTTACATGGCAAAATACATATCCAATCCTGAAAATCCGACGATTCTTTTCCTGACTCAGCAGCACGGGAATGAGCAGCTGACAACTGAAGGAGCGTTGGAGTTTATTAAGCACCTGGGCACCGGCAAGACAAGCGGGGTCCTTAAAGATGTCAATATTCTTGTGATACCTATGCTGAACGCGGATGGAGCAATGGGAGATGTGAACTTCTCACTTGACGATTATCTTGCTGATGGCGATCGCCATTTAACCCGCTATAATGCCAATCGTGTGGATTTGAATCGGGAACATGATAAAAATACAAGCGAAATGGAGCCGGAGGCACGTGCTCTCCATGAAAACGTGTTCCAACAATACAAAATCGATTACATGATTGATCTTCATCATCAGGGTACCTTAAGTGAAACAGAAGGAAAGCTCGTATCGGGATCCATTCTTTATCCAACGAACGGCAATGTAAAGCCAGAGGTTCTTGAAAAGTCCAAAAAGCTTGGTTCAGTTGTGTTTAATGCACTTCACCATACAGGCTGGGGCCATATTGGAAAATATGTCGGCGGAACAGGTGAAAACATTGGCCGAAACGGCGCTGCTGTCCGTTACGACATTTCTACCCTTCTTTTTGAAATGCGCGGAATGTCTGACCACAACTATGAGCCTTATGCCCTTGGACAAAAGAGCAACGGTTATCTCATCAAGCAGACAATCACGACACTCGATGCGACAGTAAAAGCGATAGCAGATGGTTCAATCAATACTGCTGACACAAGCTTCTGGGATACTTTGCCTGAACAGACAACAAGACAAAACGAAGAAGCTGATGAGTAAAAGTGATGCATCCTCGGCGATTGCCGGGGGTGTTTTTTATGCTGAAAAGCCTACGTGTCAAAGAGATGGATGTCATATCTCTGGACAATCCAGCAACAAGCAGCTTCAATCTAAGGTATCTTTATCAAATCTTAAAAATGCTGCTTCAATCCCCAGGATAGACACCACATCTTCAGCAAAAGGAAAAAGAAGCTGCATCAATCCCCGGATAAAACCACAGCACTAACAAAAACCAAAAGATCCAGCAAAATCGCCAATTACAAAATGAATATTCTCAAAGACCAATAGAGTAATTCAACGTGAATAGTTATATAAAAGACCTGGTACTTTACCAAAAAAACGAGTAAGGTAACAGTTTTCAGTGAAGAAAAGCCCATTTATCAGATTTTTATAATTTTATTTAAATAAGTTGTTGACAATTCCTATGGGTATGGTAGGATTAATCTCAACATCACAAAAAATAAACTAAAAAACTTATACGTTCAAAGACTAAAAAAAGGAGGCGAGCCTCACTGAAACAGGCTGACTGGGAAGAGTTATCTGCACACTTAAAGCAGATGCTCGGGAGCATTAAATTCGGATCGATCACATTGGTCGTCCAGGATGGCAAAGTCATACAACTTGAGAAGAACGAAAAGGTTCGTCTTCAACCAAATAAGCGCGCTGACTAGACAAACTAGAGGCGGTTTTTCCTCCTGAAGGATTTTTTCAGGCGGAAAGACTGCCTTTTTTGGTTGAGAAAAAATTTTCAAGAAAGTGAAAGGAGTACTGCAAGATGAGCACTGCAGTGACATATGAAAATTGGAATCAGATCTCTAATGGATTCCCAATTGATGATAAATTAAAAGGCGCCCGCAAAGTATTGGAATGGGCATACGAAAATTATTCCGAAGACAAGATTGTCTATGCATCAAGTTTCGGGGCAGAAGCCATTGTGCTGATAGACTTAATCCAGGAAATAAAACCTGATGCCCATATTGTCTTTTTGGACACCGGGCTTCACTTTCTTGAAACCTATGAATTGATAGATAAAATCGAGGCACGGTTTCCAAATTTGCGGATCGAGCGGAAAGAACCTAAGCAGACACTGGACCAGCAAGCAGCAGAATACGGTTCGGCCCTTTGGAAAAGGGAACCCAATTCATGCTGTGAGATCCGCAAGGTGATCCCATTAAGAGAGGCTCTGACACCCAGACAGGCATGGATATCAGGGCTGCGGCGGGACCAATCCCCGACAAGAGCAAATACTCAATTCCTTAATAAGGACGAAAAATTCAAGAATATCAAAATCTGCCCGCTGATTCACTGGACATGGGATGAAGTTTGGGCCTATATCAGGGAAAAAGACCTGCCGTACAACAACCTGCATGACAAGGGATACCCAAGCATCGGCTGTTTTCCCTGTACACAGGCAGTCGATGAAAATGGCGATTCCCGTGCCGGACGATGGTCCGGGACGGGAAAAACGGAATGTGGCCTGCACACCAGCTAGAGGGAGGATGATACCATGCTAACGATTATAGCGGTCACACTCGGTTTATTTTTCGCCATGAATATCGGGGCAAGCGGAGCAGCAGCATCCATGGGGATCGCGTATGGTTCAGGCGTCCTAAAAAACCGCATGTTAGCTCTTGTTCTTTGCGGATTGGCCGTTTTCTTCGGAGCATGGCTGGGCGGAGGAGAAGTGGTAAAGACAATGGGAAGCGGTATTGTCCCTAAAGAGACCTTCACAGTTGCCATCGCGCTGATTGTGATTGCATCAGCCGCATTATCGCTGTTTCTGGCAAATGTTTTCGGCATCCCGCTGTCCACCAGTGAGGTGACTGTCGGTTCTGTTGTTGGTGCCGGAATCGTCTACCAATCCGTATTTGCCGGAAAGCTTGCCTGGATCGTCATGTTCTGGCTGCTTACTCCATTTGCCGCTTTTTTAATTGCCATAGCGGCAGCCGCTTTTTTAAAGAGAAACTTTATACAGAACCTGATTAAAAAGCCTAAGGCAACTCCGATTTTAGCCATACTCGTCATTTTTATGGGCGTGTTTGAAGCATTCTCGGCAGGCATGAACAATGTTGCCAATGCAGTCGGCCCGCTTGTTGGTGCAGGTATTATGAGCACAGGAAGCGGGATCTTCTGGGGCGGCCTGTTTGTCGCTTTAGGAGCCATTTTACTGGGGAAAAAAGTACTCGAAACGAATGGCAAAAAGATTACAAAAATCCGTCTTGAAGAAGGGTGTGTCATTTCAGGAACAGGAGCAGGAATTGTTACGATTGCCTCCGTTTTTGGAATCCCTGTCCCTTTAACGCAAATCACTACTTCCTCCATCATCGGAATCGGATTTGTAAAGCAGGGACGATCAGTCTTCAAGAAGGACATCGTTGTTCAGCTATTAGTCGTTTGGGTGGTTTCACCAGTATTATCGATGGTCCTATCCTATACGCTTATCCAGCTGCTCATTGAACAAAATGTATATCCGGTGATTGCCATGGCCGGTGTGCTAATCTCCGTATTTGGAGTGAAATTCTTAATGAACCAGGCACCGGCTGCTGCAAGGCCGATAACTGGAAAAAAGTAAATCTGAAAAAGAAAGGTTGATGAAAAATGGCTCTGCCGAAACCTCATGGAGGAAAATTAATTCAAAGCTATAATCCAAATTATGACCTGACAGGAATTGAAAAAGAAATTTTAATAGATGCCATCGCCCTGAGTGATCTGGAACTAATAGGTGTTGGCTTATTCAGTCCTCTTACAGGTTTCCTTGGAAAAGCAGACTATGAATCTGTTGTTGAAAAAATGAGATTAGCAGACGGAACCATTTGGTCCATTCCGGTCACACTGCCGGTATCAGCGGAAAAAGCTAAAGAGCTTGCAGCCGGTGAAAAGTTTAAGCTGGTTAACGAAGGTGAAGTGTATGGAGTCATCACTGTATCAGAATGGTATGAGCCTGACTTAAGCAAGGAAGCAAGTGAAGTCTATAAGACGGAAGAGCTGGCACACCCAGGAGTGAAAAGGCTTTTTGAACGCGGTCCGGTTTATGTTGCCGGCGAGGTTACGCTGATTAAAAAACCTGGTAAAGGCGTAGCAGAGGATGTATGGTTTGAGCCTAAAGAAACAAGGGCACTGTTTGAAGAAAAAGGCTGGAAAACAGTAGTTGGCTTCCAGACAAGGAATCCTGTACACCGGGCACATGAATACATCCAAAAAGCAGCTTTGGAAACGGTGGATGGACTGTTTTTGAACCCGCTAGTGGGTGAAACAAAATCAGATGATATCCCTGCTGATGTCCGTCTTAAGAGCTACCGGGTTCTTCTGGAAAATTACTATCCAAAAGAGCGCACCCAGCTGGCTGTCTATCCCGCAGCCATGAGATATGCGGGGCCGCGTGAAGCAATCTTCCATGCTATTGCAAGGAAAAACTTCGGCTGCACACACTTCATCGTCGGAAGAGACCATGCCGGTGTCGGCAATTATTATGGCACATACGATGCGCAGCATATTTTCAGCCATTTTACAGAAGAAGAGCTTGGCATTAAACCGCTGTTCTTTGAGCATAGCTTCTACTGCAATAAGTGCGAGGGCATGGCATCTGATAAAACCTGCCCTCACAGCAAAGAAGACCGCGTCATTCTTTCCGGCACAAAGGTAAGGGAAATGCTTCGGAACGGGGAGCTGCCGCCTTCCACCTTCAGCCGAAAAGAGGTAGTCGAAGTATTAATTGAAGGCATGAGAGAAAAAGAAACGGTATAAGGGGCGGTTATAATGACTAAGGCAACAAACATCACCTGGCATGACGCTGCGATTACGAAGGAAGACAGACGGGCACAGAACGGCCACGGAAGTGTGGTCCTTTGGTTCACCGGCCTTTCAGGCTCAGGCAAATCAACGATTGCTAATGCAGTATCCCACGAACTGTTTCGCCAGGGCATCAATGAATATGTACTGGACGGCGACAATGTCAGACACGGCTTAAATAAAGATCTTGGCTTTTCAGAAGCCGACAGAAATGAAAATATCAGGCGCATTGGGGAAGTAGCGAAGCTGTTTGTGGACAGCGGCAAGATTGTCACAACTGCCTTTATCTCTCCATTCCGGTCGGACAGGGAAACGGTTAGGGCGCTGTTTGAAGAAGGAGAATTTATTGAAGTCTTCATCGACTGTCCGCTCGAAGAATGTGAACGGCGTGATCCAAAGCAATTATATGCCAAAGCCCGGCGCGGGGAAATTAAGGATTTTACAGGAATCGATTCCCCCTATGAAGCTCCTGAACAGCCTGAAATTACGGTCCGATCCGACCAGTACACAGTAGAAGAAGCAGTCGGGCAGATATTATCACATTTGCGTGAAAAGAATATCCTATAAAAAACCGGGAGTCTCTTTCTAATTAGGAGACTCCTTTTCTGAAAAAATAATTCCTACTATTTCACCCTGAAAAATGGTATTATAGAAAACAATTAGATTATTAGCTTAGGAAAAGCGTTAAAATGCATATATTAAAAGACATTACAGAAAGGGCGGTCATGAGAATGACGGGAAAAGTTTTTTTAGTGGGTGCCGGTCCGGGAGATCCTGAACTTATGACTCTAAAGGGAATGCGCTGCCTGGAGGAGGCGGATGTCGTTCTATATGATCGTCTCGTGAATCGGGAACTGTTAAATTATGCAAAAAAGGAAGCACAGCTTGTGTATTGCGGCAAGCTTCCCAATCACCACGTCATGAAGCAGGAAACCATCAATCATCTTCTTGTGAAATATGCAAAAAAAGGTTTGATGGTTTGCCGTCTAAAAGGCGGGGATCCATTTGTATTCGGCAGGGGCGGGGAAGAGGCAGAAGAGTGTGCCAATAATGATGTGCCATTTGAAATTGTGCCTGGAGTCACTGCAGGAATCGCGGCATCTGCTTATGCGGGGATTCCTGTAACACACCGTACCTTAAGCAAAAGTTTCGCTTTTGTCACTGGACATCAGGCCGGAAACGAAGAAGCCGAACACCAGTGGGCCCACCTGGCGCATGCAGTAGACACGATTTGTGTGTATATGGGTGTTTCCCACTTGCCTAATATTGTGAAAAATCTCATTCATAACGGAAAATCCGCTCAAACACCAATCGCACTCGTACACTGGGGAACTCTATCTGAACAGCGGACAGTTACGGGCACGCTTGCTAATATTGAGAACAAAGTGAAAGAATCAAATATCACCAATCCAAGCATGATTGTCATTGGGGAAGTTGTAAAAATGCATCACAAAATTAACTGGTTCGAAGAGGAAATTGCGCCTCATCTGCCTGTGGTGCATGGATAGTTTACGATTAAGCAGAATAAGAAAGTCCATCAAGGAAAGGAGCCGCCAAATGAAAGCTGTCCTATATATCGGCCATGGCACACGTTCTAAAAAAGGCGCTGCTGAAGCAAATCTTTTTATCGGGAGTGTCATGAAAAAGGTAGACGCTCCTATACAAAAGCTTTGTTTCCTTGAATTAACAGAGCCGGACATTGAGGCTGGATTTGAATACTGCGTCCAAGAAGGAGCAGCAGAAATTATGATTATGCCTCTATTTTTGCTGGCAGCGGGTCACATTAAGCAGGATATCCCTGAAGAGCTTGCCCCTTTAATAAAAAAATACCCGGCCATAACTGTAAGGATGGCAGATCCATTTGGCGTCCGGGACAGCATTCTTGACGCAATCGCAGAGCTTGCGGCAGATGACGGACAGCCAATCCGTTCTGATGATTCGATTTTAATTGTGGGAAGAGGAAGCAGTGACCCTTCTATTCTTAAATCCTTTGACTCAATCAAAAGGGGAATCAGCCGCCGGCTTGGTGTAAGGAATGTGCAAGTCTGCTATTTGGCAGCTGCTTCGCCGACCTTCAAGGATGGACTTGATTCCATTTGCAATGAGGACAGCGGGAGGGTCATCGTCATACCCTATCTATTATTCTCGGGGCTTTTATTAAGTGAGGTAGTAAGAGAGGTCAATAAGAAAGTCAAAGCAGGATTCTCTGTGAACCTTACTGATACACTAGGAAGACATGTGGCCATCCAGAATCTAGTCGCAGAAAAAGCGAATGGAGAGGTGTATGTGAATGCAGCCGTTATTCATTAATTTGACCAACAAGAAGATCGTTATTGCAGGGGGCGGCAGAATTGCCTCTCGAAAAGCGAAAACCCTTGATGGAGAACGGGCCCATATCACTTTTGTTGCTCCTGATTTTACAGACGATATCATTCGTCTTGCCCATCAAAGAGGGTATGAGCTCATTCAGCGGGAAGCGAAGCCTGAGGATTTTAAAGATGCTTTTTTATCGATTCTGGCCACAAATATCCGTGAAACCAACCAGCAGCTGGCGAGGTCACTGGATTCATGTCAGCTTGTCTGTGTTGTCGATGAAGCAGGAGACGGAAATGTCATCTTTCCGGCAGCTGTCAGGCGCGGAGCGCTTCAAATCGCTGTCACCTCGAATGGCGCAAGCCCCAAGCTGACCCGGATGATAAAAAAGCAGCTGGATGAACAATTTGATGAAAGCTGGACGGGATATTCAGAATTTCTGGCAAAATGCCGTGAACATATTAAAAAACTTTCTATCCACTCAGCTGAGAAAAATGAGCTTCTCGCCGAATTGCTGGATGACCGCTATCGCCTGTCTGAGGAAGAGCGGGAAAGTAAATGGGCATTTCTGTCCTCATTAAAATAATCAACTTCTCAACCGTGTCCTCACACACGGTTTTTTTTTGTTTATTGTGCAAATCCACTATGGTACATTGATAGTAACAATACAGGAAGGCGGCGGGGAATGTGCATTTTTTATCCCATGAACTCGCACAGGGAATAGTGGAGCGGACTATGAAAATCCTGAGCAAAAACATAAATGTTATGAACGAAGAAGGCGTTATTATCGGTTCAGGTGAAAAGGAAAGGATCAATCAGGTTCATGATGGAGCTCTGCTGGTCCTGAAAAAAGGGGAAAGTGTGGAGATTGATGAAAGAAGTGCCGCCGAGCTTAAAGGGGCCAGGCCTGGAATCAATCTGCCCATCCGTTTTCATAATCAAATTATTGGTGTAGTCGGCATAACGGGGGAACCTGAGCAAATCCGGAATTTCGCAGAGCTTGTTAAAATGGCAGCAGAACTGGTTTTGGAGCAATCATTTCTGCTGGAGAGAGTACAATGGAAGCAGCGCCTCCAAAGTGAGATAGTGAACCTCCTTATTTCAGAAGAACCCTTAAATGAAGCGTGGTTAGAAGAGAGAGCCGGCTTCCTGGGGTATGACCTGAAAATCCCGAGAACCGTGATTGTGCTCAAGCTGCACGAAGACCTTGGAACCATGAATCAAAAGCTGATAAATGACATTCATTTTGAATTGGGAAAACAGGATTTAACAGGGGTTACGTTCAATAATGAAATTGTCATATTAAAAGCAGGGGAGACCTCAGAACAAACCGCTGCTTTAACGAGGATTGCAGGCCTTTCAAAGAGGAAAGCAGCAGTTGCTAGTGGCAGCAAATCGGAGAACATAAGCGGCTTGAAGTCCTCCTACCGGCATGCGCAGCAGCTGACTGTCCTTGGCCCAAAGATTAATCGTGACGCCGATTATTACAGTTATGAAGAATACTGGCTGGAAATTAAGCTATCCATGCTCTCCAAAAAGGAGGAACATACATTTTCATACTATGACCGGCTCCTTGTCCAGGATAAAAAAGGGGAACTGGCACATACGCTTGATGTTTTTATAAGAGAAGGAGGAGATCTTGGCAAAATAGCGGATCACTTATTTATCCATCGCAATACCCTGAGATACCGTCTGGATAAGATAACAGAACTTACTGGAAAAGACCCGCGTAATGTGAAGATGCTATTCGAACTTTATGTGGCAAAATTAGTAAACGACCTACAGTAATTGTGCAAATGCACAATTAATAGAGAGATCTATTCGTTTTTTTCATCATCATTCACGATGTAATAGAAAAGGCAAACGCTTACAATAGATTCATAAGCAAATCATCAGGGGAGGGCTAAATGTGGATGTAACTGTAAGCGCTTTAGGAGCAATAACAGCCTTAGTCATTGCCATACTATTAATCTTGAAAAAAGTTCCGCCTGCTTATGGAATGGTTGCAGGTGCTTTAATAGGCGGCTTAGTCGGAGGAGCAGATATTGCAAGCACTGTTAATTTAATGATGGAAGGAGCAAAAGGCATCATACCGGCGGTGCTCAGAATCCTGGCTGCCGGTATTTTGGCAGGTGTGCTGATTGAATCTGGTGCGGCTTCCTCGATTGCCGAAACAATAGTAAAAAAGCTGGGAGAAACCCGAGCGCTTCTAGCCTTAGCGGTGGCAACAATGATCCTGACAACGGTCGGTGTATTTGTTGATGTGGCAGTCATTACCGTATCACCCATTGCCTTAGCTATCGCGAAACGGGCAAAGCTTTCCAAAACAGCCATTTTGCTGGCGATGATTGGCGGAGGGAAAGCAGGGAACATCATGTCACCCAATCCAAATGCCATTGCAGCATCAGACGCATTCGGTGTTCCGCTTACTTCAGTTATGGCTGCTGGAATCATCCCGGCCATATTCGGACTTGCTGTTACCTATTTCATGGCAAAGAAACTTGTAAATAAGGGTTCTGCTATTTCAAATGATGATGTGGAAGTGAACAGCCATACAAAGCTTCCACTATTTATTACAGCCATGATTGCGCCGCTGGTTACCATTATATTATTGGCGCTTCGCCCATTATTTGATATTAATATTGATCCGATGGTGGCACTTCCAGCCGGGGGAATTATCGGGGCGATTGCGATGAAGAAGACAAGGAAAATCAATGAGTATGCTATTTCCGGTTTAAACAAGATGTCAGGCGTTGCCATTATGCTTCTTGGAACAGGAACCCTGGCTGGGATCATAGCAAACTCAAGCTTAAAAGATGTGATCATTAATGGATTAACCTCTTCAGGTCTTCCAGCCTATCTGCTGGCGCCTGTCTCTGGTATTTTTATGTCTGCTGCTACGGCATCTACTACTGCAGGTACAGCAGTGGCAAGCGGTGTGTTTGGCAGTACAATTTTAGGATTAGGAGTATCAGCTCTTGCAGGCGCTGCCATGATCCATGCGGGAGCAACCGTACTGGATCATTTGCCTCACGGAAGCTTTTTCCACGCAACGGCAGGAAGTGTCAATATGGATATTAAAGAGCGCTTGAAGCTGATGCCATATGAATCGCTTATCGGATTAACTCTTGCAGTCATCTCTACACTTATTTTTGGAGTCTTTAAGCTTTTTGGCTAATAGAAAGGGAGAGGATCAAATTTGAAAATCGTGATTGCCCCGGATTCATTTAAGGAAAGTTTATCGGCACTTGAGGCTGCGAATGCCATTGAAAAAGGTTTTAAATGTATTTTTCCCGAAGCAGAGTACAAAAAAATGCCGATGGCTGACGGCGGAGAGGGAACGGTCCAATCACTGGTGGATGCAACGGAAGGTTCGATCAAAGAGCGGACTGTTACAGGACCGCTCGGGGAGCCTGTTCAGGCATTCTTTGGATTAATGGGGAATGGAAAGACAGCAGTCATTGAAATGGCAGCTGCATCAGGCTTGCATTTGGTTCCTTCAGAAAAACGGAACCCCTTCATTACATCAACCAGGGGAACAGGAGAGTTAATCGCAGCCGCAATGGAATTAGGCGTTCAGCACATTATTATTGGAATTGGCGGAAGTGCTACAAATGATGCAGGAGCTGGAATGATTCAAGCCTTAGGCGGTAAACTTCTTGACAAAACTGGCAGTGAAATTGGACCAGGCGGAGGGCCGCTTGCACAGCTGGCAGCAATAGATATGTCAGGTCTTGATTCAAGGCTTCGAGATGTCCATTTCGAAGTGGCCTGTGACGTTGATAACCCTTTGACCGGTCCAAGAGGTGCCTCCGCGATCTTTGGCCCTCAAAAAGGAGCGACACCTGAGATGGTTGAGCTTCTGGATCAGAATTTAGGGCATTTCGCAGATGTGGTCGAAAATACCCTCGGCAAACCGTTCCGCCATATTGAGGGGGCAGGTGCTGCCGGAGGAATAGGCGGAAGTCTGCTTGCCCTATTAAATGCAGACTTAGAAAAAGGGATCGAAATCGTCCTTCATGCCGTAGACTTTGAAAATGAGGTTAAGAATGCAGACCTTGTCATTACTGGAGAAGGAAAAATTGACAGCCAAACTATATATGGAAAAACCCCAATTGGTGTGGCCAGAGCAGCAAAGAAACATGGGATACCGGTTATCGGTCTTGCAGGTTCTTTATCAGACGACAGCAATATTGTGCATGAACACGGAATCGATGCATTATTCAGCATTGTCCCAGGCATTGTTACCCTTCCGGAAGCTTTGGAGAAGGCAGCCATTTATATGGAAAGAACAGCGAGGAACATAGCTGCCAGCATGAAAATGAATAGGTATTTATAACGAGAGGCTGCGGTATGCGGCTTCTTTTTTATAGCTTTAATTCGAGTTGTCATCCATAGCAAAAAGAGGCTTATTCGCACCAAATATCGAATAGGTAAAAGGATTACATAAATGGAGGCCAATCAAATGAAAGCAATTACAGTAACACAATACGGTAATCCGGACGTATTGACTTACACAGAAATGGAAATTCCAAAAGTAAAGCAGGATCAAGTATTGATAAAGGTGGAAAAAGCAAGCGTTAATTTTGCGGATGTGAAAGCAAGGATCGGGCAGGGAGGTACTGGCTTATTTCCGTTTATTCCCGGTCTCGATGCAGCAGGAGTAGTAGTGGAAATTGGGAGTGAAATTACAAATTTTAAAATTGGTGATCGGGTTGCAGCGTTCCCTTCAGAAGGATCTTATAGTGAGTATGCTGCAGCCGATGAAAACCTGACATTTGCAGTGCCGGATGAAGTAGAGTTGGATATAGCTGCAGCATCACTGACTGTTTCATTTTTATCTTATAAATTGCTTGCAGATATTGCAGGAATCCAAAATGGTGAAACCGTTCTGGTTCATTCAGGAGCAGGCGGGGTAGGCACTACTGCAATCCAAATGGCAAAGATATTAGGAGCAGGACTAATTATTGGAACTGTTGGCAGTGAAACGAAAGTACCTGCTGCTGTGGAAGCAGGTTCTGATCATGTCATTGTATACGAACAGAATGATTTTGCCGAAAAGGTAATGGACTTAACCGGTGGAAAAGGTGCGGATATTATCCTGGATTCTCTTGCCGGCAGCATAACGCAGAAAAGTTTCGGCTGTCTGGCTGACTATGGCCGGCTTGTCCAATTCGGCAATTCGAGCGGCAAACAAGGGATTATAAATACGAATGACCTGCATAAGAGCTGCCGTTCTGCCTTGGGCTACAGTCTCGGCACAACAAGAAAGAAGCGTCCGGAATCACTCAGGGAAACAGCTCAAAAAGTCATGCAGTATTTAAAAGAACAGAAACTGCACATTAGAATAGGGCACAGGTTTCCTTTGGCAGAAGCAGCTGAAGCCCATAAGCTGATCGAAAGCCGGATGAGCACCGGAAAAATAATACTTGATATACGATAATAATATTATGTAAACAATTATGAAGGGAAATTGAAAAGGGCCGCCAGTCCCCTTTCAATTTCCCATGACCAAAATAAACACAAAATAACCAATCATCGTGATTAACCCAAACGGAACCCCGAATACTGCCCACTCTTTACTCGTAATCTGCAGTTTACCAGCAGCAATAATATTGGGAATATTGCCTGGAATAAGCATTCCTCCGCTGATCAGCAGTCCAAGGAGGATGGATTGAACCGTAAAATGGTCCATTGAGGGGCTAATTTCAGCAGCTGCAAGTGTTGCATTGTCCAATACAGCAGAAATCATATTGATCCAATATAATAAAAGCGGATTTAACCCTATTAAAAAGTGGTTGATTAACGGTTCAAAACCGGCCCCAAGCATCGTCAGGCCCATCACAAAGAAATATATTTTCAAAGCCCTGACAAAGATTTCTTCATAGTTTTCACTGGCAGGCTTTTTAGTAAAGGACGCTTTCCCTGAAACAGGAGGCTTAACAGCCAGTGCCGCCATAATTCCGAAAAATAGGAGGGCAATGGTGATTTGCGGTCCAACCAATTCCATCAAAAAGAAAAAATCTTCTTTCATTTTACTGATTGCAATGGTGGAAAGCGGTTCGCCAATCGGCGTCAATGCTGCGCCAAGTCCAATTGAAAAACAGGCGAGTACAGTCAGCCTGATTTCTGAGTTTCTGTCCAGGCGAAGGGCACTGACGATTAATACAAGAACTAACGCAGCGATAATAGCTGTAATAATACTTGATATTAACCCAAGAAAAATGACAGTCAAAGCTGCAAATAAACGAAAAGGCATAATCCGGCTTACTGAAAGTATGCTTCTTTCCAAATTTGCCTGAAACCATTTAAACAGGAGTCCTGCAATAAAGACAGCAAGAGTAATTTTTACAGGTTCCTGTGCTGCTTTAACAAACAGCCCGCTATTCAGTACCCCGCTTGCCATTGCAGCTGAAAGCCCCATCACAAATAAAAACATCTCCAGATTTTTTTCCACAAACTCAGAAAGAAAAGGCATAACAAGAACAATAATGAAAATAACCACTAACAAATAAATCATTAATCCTGCTCCATTTGGTTATTTTCCAAGTGAAACACAAGGAATACTACATGCATATGCTGAGAATCGGACAAACTTGCCAAAAGAAAGCGGAAGCAGGGAACACAGACTAAGAACGCCACGTCAGTGGCAACGTCTGCCCAGGCGCTCGAGCCAGACAGTTATCGAAGTACAAAAATATAATTTTAAGATTAAAAAAATCCCCGCGAAAGACCCGCAGGGATTGTCACTTAGTTGTAGTCATTTAAAACTGTTCCAGTAAGATCAAATTCAGGTTCAATGTTATTTATGGCAGTTGTGTCAGCAGGAGTTGTACCGGCAGGCTGTATTTCGTCCATAACAGGTGATGGTATAGGGGATAAACTGCGCTCTTTCTTTGCTTGATTGTCCAACAAATGAATCAACTCCTTTACATTATTTGTTATTTACATTCCTATTTAATCGTTATATGCAAACATGAAATTTATGGAAGTTGTTTTAGTAAGGTAGTTATATTTTATCCCAAAAAAGAAATTATATTTACAAAATAGCCATTATTATTTTTAGATTATTCTATCCTTTGAGCTAAAGCTATTGGGTATGTTAAGATGTTATTTTATTAAAATTTAAGAGAACAGCTTGAATACTAGAGAGGAAGTTCAGCTTGGATAAACGCATCTATTTATTAGCAATCATATCGTTTGTTGTTGGAATGGTGGAACTGATTATAGGCGGGCTGCTTGATCTTGTAGCTTCAGATCTGGGAGTCAGTTTGGGTCAGGCGGGTCTGTTAATTACAGTATTTTCGCTCGCCTTTGCCATTGCTGCGCCTGTCCTGCTCACGATAACGGTGAAAATGGAACGCAGCCGTTTAATGATGATATCATTAGCTGTTTTTTTGGCAGGAAATATTGTAGCCGTATTTAGCCCGTTTTACAGTGTATTATTAGTTGGCCGGATTTTAGCGGCAGCAAGCGGCTCACTGCTTATCGCATTATGCATGACAATGGCTTCCTACATCGTCACAGAAGAATATCGTGCACGTGCCATCGGAATTGTCTTTATGGGAATCAGTGCATCCCTTGTGCTGGGTGTGCCCATTGGATTGATGCTTGGAAATGTATTTGGCTGGCGTGCTCCATTTGTACTCATATCTGCTCTGACAGTCATATCAATGGCAGGCGTTCATTTCTTTATGGGTAAAGTTGCTCCAAAGCCCGCCGTTCCAATAGGCGTCCAGCTTAAAACCCTGAAAAGCCGCAAAATCGCTCTAACACAGATAACATCGTTTCTTTTAATGACTGGCCATTTAACTTTTTACGGTTACCTTACTCCATTCCTGAAGATGAAAATGGGGCTTGACGGCAACTGGGTCAGCATTGTTTACCTGATTTTCGGAATTGCTGCCGTTATCGGCGGGGGCATCGGCGGTCTCCTGGCCGACCGTTTTGGTGCAAAGTCTGTCATTTTGACTCTGCTGGCTATGTTTGGGATTACCCTTTTCTCGTTGCCGTTCGCCGCTTTCTCGTTGCCCGTTTTTCTGATTATGGTAGTCATCTGGAGTATGCTCAGCTGGGCGATCACACCGGCCATACACAGCTATTTAATAGAAGTAACACCGGAAACTTCTGATATCCAGCAAACATTGAACAACTCAGCAGTTCACATGGGAATGGCATTCGGCAGCATGATCGGCGGCATTATGATCGAGACAACCTCAGTAGAATATAATGCAGCAGCAGGAAGTGTTTTTATTATTATTGCACTTGGCACTGCCGTTCTTTCCATGGCTAAAAAAGAGAGAAGGACTGCTGCAGCTGAATAGATTTGATTAAAATGCCAGCTTCTTGGGAGGCTGGCATTTCAATTTGCGAAAAAGTGACGAACTATTTCAATTATTTTAAAAATAATCCTTCGAAATATATTGATATATTTTCCTATCATCCACTATAATCAAATTGTCTGGTGGTAAAAGAAGTTATTTGAGGAGGAACTTGTAAATCATTTTTTTATAATAATAAAAGATAGAAAAAGGGGTAAGTTTCATGAGTCAACTTAGCTACATGCTCCGCACTTTAATCGTCATTATCCCAGCTGTATTAGTCATTGGCGTTTCTGTATGTGTTGGTAATGGTTTGGATGGCAGTGCGTTTTGGTTCACCATTGCTTTTATGGTGATCCTTGGTTCGCTTGCAGGGATATTATCCGCGTTTATGAACTACCGCAAGTTTATTGCACCCATCAGCAAAATCAATAGGTTTATCGATGACCTTGCAGATGGAAATATGTCCACAAGACTTGACGAAAAATCAGTTGGACAACTGGGATCGATTGCTTCTGCACTTAATCACACTGCATCTGCCTGGCAGGAAGTGCTGAACAAAGTGGTCTTGGCTTCGAACGAAGTCACGCAATATGCCCAGCAGCTATCATCAGGTGCCCAGCAGACCAATATAGCAACAAGCCATATAGCTGAGGTCATTGAAGAAGTAGCAGCAGGTGCCGATGATCAGGTCAAGGGAGTTGGAACTGCCTCCAATGTCATTATGCAGATGTCCGAAAGCCTGACACAGGTCGCGGCAAACTCAGAACAGGTTACAGAGCAGATCAACGATTCACTTGAAAAAGCAAATCATGGATCTGCATCCATTTCAACAGCAGGATGCCAGATGAACTCCATTCATGTAAATGTACAGGATCTATCCAAGGTGGTAAAAGGCCTTGGCCAGCGTTCACAGGAAATCGGAAAGATCATCGAAGTGATTACAGGCATTGCCGCTCAAACAAATCTTCTGGCTTTAAATGCTGCTATTGAAGCCGCCCGCGCAGGAGAACAGGGAAAAGGCTTTGCCGTTGTAGCAAACGAGGTTAGAAATCTCGCTGAAAAATCGGCTGAATCCACCCTGCAAATCAGCCAGCTGATATCAAAAATCCAGGAAGAAACCCATCAGGTTGTCCAGACAATGGATACGGTTAATCATGAAGTAACAGAAGGAATGGAAGTCATGAAGGATGCAGGCGATTCATTCAAACAAATCCAGCAGTCTGTCAGCACGGTGACGGATCAAATGGGGGAAGTCGCAGCAGCCATTCAGCAAATGTCTGTCGGTTCTCAGCAAATGGTTCAATCCATGGACGAGATAACCCATGTGGCAAATGAATCAGCCATAGCTACACAAAGTGTACTGGCTTCAACGGAGGAGCAAGCTGCATCAATGGAGGAAATATCACTCTCTGCTGACCAGCTTACGGGCATGGCGGAGGATTTGAAAGGGTTGATCAGCAGATTTAAATTATAGAGTTTAGGTCAAAACCTAGACTCTTTTTTTATTGTATAAAGGAGATGATTTATTTGATCGAAGAAGAAGAAAGAAGGGTACCAGATATTATAATGCAGCTTCAAGCATTATTAAGGTGCATGCCAGAGGTATGTAAAACTGCTTCCGACTCGGCACATCAACAAACAATAGTGGATTATTTTTATCTGATTAAACCATCTATTACAAATGCTGAATTTCGCAGGTTTACCTATTTAGCATCTGTTTTTTCTGCCTCAAGATTACTTGGCCAGATGAATCTTAGCAAGGTGGTGAAAAGAAGAATAGGTATTATATAAAACCTTGATACTAATTGTGAACTTTGCAAATAAATACATTAAACTTGCAAATAAATACATTAAACTTGCAAATAAATATAAAAATCTGCAAATAAAAACACCAAACTAGCAAACAAATCAGTAAAACCAGCAAATAAATTTCTGCGACGACCATTTACGGCCGCTACAGCACAAAAAAAGCCATCCCCCAGATGGCTTTTCCCGCAGTTAAGCTATTCCCGCCTTCATTAACATCCCATCCAGCGGCCGTTCCATTACTGTTTCCATCCAATTTGCTGTTTCCAGGACAGAAGAAAGATCTGTCCCCGTATCCACACCCATTCCGTGGAACATATTGATCATATCTTCTGTACAAACATTTCCGACTGCTTTCGGTGCAAAGGGACATCCGCCAAGTCCGGCAATGGAGGAATCAAAGCGGCGGACACCAGCCTGATATCCCGCCAGTACATTTGCCAGTCCCAACCCGCGCGTATTGTGGAAGTGAAGGCCAAGCGAAAGATTTCTTCCAAACGCAGCGAAAAACGAATCTGCTGCCTTTTGAACCTGAATGGGATTTGCCATGCCTGTTGTATCAGCCAGAGTGATTTCCGTACAGCCTGCTTCCAAAAACCTCTCCGCCGCTTTCAGCACATTTTCTAAAGGAACTTCACCTTCAAAAGGGCAGCCAAATGCAGTTCCTAATACCCCAGCCACACCTTTTCCGGATGCAGCCCCTTCCTTGATCACTAAAGAGAGCTCACCAACAGCCTGCTCAACAGTCCTTTTCGCATTCCGTAAATTGAATGAATCACTTGTTGTTGTTACAACATGAAGAAAATCCACATCGGTCTTAAGTGCGCGTTCAAGACCAGAGCGGCTTAACACCAGACCGCCGAACCGGACGCCATTTCTTTTAGGAAGCGATTTCAAAACTTCTTCTGCATCAGCCATGGGAGGAACAACCTTCGGATTGACAAAAGAAACAGCTTCTATATTGCCGATGCCGGAATCAATTAATCTTGTAATCAAATCAACTTTTGTTTCCGTTGGAACAATTTTGCACTCATTTTGCAATCCATCGCGCGGACCAACTTCACAGATTTCAATCATTTTACTTCCTCCTTCAGCAGATGAATGTTTTTAATTTGTTCCAGGTGCTTCAAAACATGATCACGGCCTTGATAAATATGCTCATGCATGGCAATGCGGGCACGCTCGGGTTCCCGATTTTTGATTGCTTCCAAAATGGTTTTATGTACCTCTAGGGATTGTTTGAGCTGAAAGCTGTTATACCAATAGAAGGATCGGAATACGATTGGAACCACGACAACCTTTGAAATGTGGAAATGTATATGCTCATTTTTTGAAGCAGCCACTATCGTTTCATGAAATTTCTGGTTTACCTGAACAATATCTTTCAGGCTGTCCATATCAGATTCCACATATCGGCTAATGGCTTCTTCATATAAAATATTAGCTCTTTCCATTTCCAGCAGGTCATTTTCTGTCCGGTGTATCGCAGCCTGACTGGCAGCGTACCCTTCCAGAAGAGTGCGCAGGTCATAGATTTGCCGGATATCATCTTTTGTAAAATGCCTTACGCTGACACCGCGCTTTAATGGAATGACGAGGCCTTCTGCTTCAAGCTGCTTAATAGCCTCTCTAATAGGAGTGCGGCTAAGATTCATCTCTTTAGCCAATGATTCCTCAGCAAGCCGCATGCCAGGGACAAATTTCCCTTCAATAATGGCATCTCTAATAAATTCGTATGCATCCATATCAACACCTCAATTGTATTGTATACAAACAGAAGTATTATTACAACAAATATTCTGAATATTTATTACAAAACATGATTATATAAAGGTTTTTAATGAAATTTCAGAAAAATAATAAAATTTACATTGACTTATTGTATACAAACAATTAAATTTGTATACAAGATTAAGAAAATTAAAATTTAACAGTACATTCAAGAAATATCAGGGAGGGAAATCCATGTCAGAAAAACAGCTTCCACTGGAAGATATCAGAGTCATCGAGCTGGGCACGCTTTTAGCAGGACCATTCTCCGGACGGCTTCTAGGTGACTTCGGTGCTGAAATTATTAAAGTCGAGCCTCCGGGTAAATCAGATCCCATGCGAAATTGGGGAAAATCAAAAGATGGGATAGGGCTTTGGTGGCCTATTCAATCGCGGAATAAAAAATCGATTTCGTTAAATCTCAGGGAGGAAGAAGGACAGCAGGTTTTAAGGGAGCTTATTAAAGAAGCCGATGTTGTCATTGAGAATTTCCGCCCGGGGACAATGGAAAAATGGAATCTATCCTATGAAACACTTTCCGAAATCAACCCTAAATTAATCATGGTACGGACTTCGGGCTATGGACAGACAGGACCCTATAAGCATCGAGCAGGATTTGGCAGCGTCGGTGAAGCAATGGGCGGGCTCAGAAATGTAACCGGTTTCCCTGACAGGCCGCCATCAAGAATTGGTGTATCAATGGGTGATACGCTGGCTGCACTTTTTGCGACAATTGGCTGTCTGGTTGCATTACACGAGAGGGAGCGTTCCGGAAAGGGACAGGTTGTCGATACGGCCCTCTATGAATCTGTATTCTCAGTGATGGAAAGCATTATTCCGGATTACCTCTTAGCGGGATACATAAGGGAGAGGATGGGCAATATCCTGCCAGGTGTAGCTCCCTCTAACATTTACTTCACGCAGGACAAAACTTACATCGTTATAGGAGCCAATGCAGATGGAGTGTTCCGCAGGTTATGCGAGGCCATGGAGCAGCCGGAATTGGCAGATGACACAAGATTCGCGACCCACCATGCAAGAGGAGAAAACATGAAGCTTCTTGACTCCATGATTGAAGAATGGACAAAGACTCTCCCCGCTAAAGAAGCTCTTAAAATTCTTGAAGATAAGGGCGTTCCATCAGGGCTCATTTATACGGCCAAAGATATTCTGGAAGATCCGCATTATAAGGAACGCGACATGATTATTAAAGTAGATCATCCGCAGCTGGGAGAATTCCCGATGCCTGGCATTGTCCCAAAATTAAGCAGGACACCAGGGGAAGTGAAGCATGCCGGCCCGGAAGAAATGGGCAAGCACAATCATGAAGTATACACTGGCCTTCTTGGGTTCAATGAAGAGAGATTAGAAGAATTGAAGAAAAATAATATCATTTAGGAGGGCTTCAGAATGAGGCGGACCTTATACGAGAAAATCTGGGAAAAGCATGCAGTCGTGGAGGAACAGGATAAGCCTTCCCTTTTGTACATTGATCTTCATTTAGTACATGAGGTCACATCACCTCAAGCATTTGAAGGCTTAAGAATCAAGAATCGCAAGGTGAGAAGGCCGGATCTGACTGTGGCTACCATGGATCACAGCATTCCAACAACTGACCGTTCCCTTCCTTTTAAAGATCAAATCGCCAAAAGGCAAGTCGACGCTCTGACAAAAAACTGCAGAGAGTTCGGTATACAGCTTTTTGACCTGGATAGCCGAAATCAGGGAATTGTACACGTCATTGCTCCTGAGCTTGGGCTAACACAGCCCGGGATGACCATCGTTTGCGGCGACAGCCATACCTCTACACATGGAGCTTTCGGCGCACTTGCCTTTGGCATTGGCACGAGTGAAGTAGAACATGTCCTTGCCACTCAAACAATAAAGCAATTTAAATCTAAAACATTAGCCATAAATATACACGGCAATTTGCCGCAAGGAACGACTGCCAAAGATCTGATTCTTTCAATCATTGGAAGGTATGGTCATGATTTTGCAACAGGCTATGTTGTGGAGTATCGCGGTGAGGCGATTCGTAATTTAACAATGGAAGAGCGGATGACCGTATGCAATATGAGCATTGAAATGGGAGCAAGGGCAGGGCTGATTCAGCCTGACGAAAAAACCTTTAACTATTTAAAAGGGAAACAAGCTGTTCCTGATGGAATCGAGTGGGGGGAAGCGCTTGCAGAATGGAAGAAATATTATACTGACGAAGATGCCGAATTTGATCTGACTGCTGACTTTAATGCAGCTGAAGTAATCCCGCAGGTTACCTGGGGGACAAATCCGGGCCAGGTAGCAGGTATTACAAAAGTTATACCTCTAACGAAAGATTTGCAAGCAGATCAAATAGGTCCAGCTAAAAAAGCATTAAAGTACATGGACCTTCAGCCAGGAACACCCATCACAGAAATTGCTGTCAATAAAGTCTTTATCGGCTCCTGCACAAACAGCCGGATAGAAGATCTTCGAAAAGCGGCAAAAATCGTAAACGGTTACAAAGTTGCTGAACAGGTGGAAGCGCTAGTTGTTCCTGGTTCACAGCTTGTAAAAATGCAGGCTGAAGCTGAAGGGCTCGACCAAATTTTTATAAGAGCCGGTTTTCAATGGAGAGAAGCGGGCTGCAGCATGTGCCTCGGTATGAATGAGGACTTGGTTCTTCCGGAAGAACGCTGCGCATCGACCTCCAACCGGAATTTTGAAGGCAGGCAGGGAAGAAATGCGAGGACCCATTTGGTCAGTCCTGAAATGGCTGCTGCAGCAGCGATTGCCGGCCGGTTTATAGATGTAAGGGAGTGGCCTGTTAAATATAGCAAGGAGGTCAGTGTACAATGAAGTCTTTTACCAGATTTACAGGCATAGCTGCTCCGCTTGATGCTGCAAATGTTGACACAGATGCCATCATTCCAAAACAGTTTTTAAAAAGAATTGAAAGAACTGGGTTTGGCGAATTCCTCTTCTACGAATGGCGATACGAAGATGGCAGGGAAAAACCGGATTTCATTCTAAATCGGGAACCTTACCGGAATGCACCGATTCTGCTGGCAAGGAAAAACTTTGGCTGCGGCTCATCCAGAGAGCACGCACCCTGGGCGATTGCAGAATATGGGATTAGAGTGATCCTGGCATCATCATTCGCAGATATTTTCTATAATAATTGTTTTAAAAATGGCATCCTGCCAATAGTCTTGCCTGAAAAGGATATTGAAGTTTTGTTTCAAAAAAGCAATGAATCACCTGGTTATCAGCTGAGCGTAGATTTAGAGAATCAAAGAATTGAGGACTCCTTCGGGTACATGGTCGAATTCGATATCGTTTCTTATCGAAAAGATCAGCTGTTAAAGGGGCTGGACGAAATCGGGGCAACCCTTCAATCAGCTGAATTAATAGACTCCTATGAATCGGCACATAAGATTTTCTATAAGCTGGAGGTTTAAATTTCAGCAAAAGGGAGGAAGTCATATGGAAAACAGAACGATAAAAGAACCTATTCGAAAAAAATGGATTTGGATAGTCCTCGCCATCATTACACTTGGCGTAGTACCCTGGTATTTTCCGAATGCAGCAGCTGAGCCCTATATTCTCGGGTTTCCGTTATGGGCATTTATCTCGACAGCTTTTTCCATTATCATGTGCGGATATTTAAGCTGGCTTTGTGTGAATGAGTGGAATATCGTAGAGGAACAGGAAGAAGCCGAAAAAGCAAAGGGGGATAAATCATGAATGATTTAGCTTTTGCAGGCACAGATGGGATCATTATTTTATCAGCCTTTGCCATAATCATGCTGTTAATTGGATACTTATCGGGCAGAGGTGAGAAGAACCTTCATCACAGTCTTTCAGGGTACTATCTTGCCGGAAGGAATCTCGGTTTTATCGCACTCTTTTTCACCTTATATGCGACGCAATATAGCGGGAATACCATTGTCGGATATGCCCCAACAGCATATAGGACAGGTTTCTCGTGGATTCAGTCCATTTCATTTATGACAATCATTATCGGAATCTATTTACTGTTTGCACCAAGATTATATGTCATTGCAAAGAAAAGAAACTTTGTTACACCTACTGACTGGATCGATCACCGCTTCAAATCGAAAGCAGTCACATTGCTTAGTATTTTTCTTATGCTTTGGGGGCTTGGAAACTATCTTTTAGAACAGCTTGTAGCGATTGGCCAGGCTGTGTCGGGGATGACAGGCGGCACGATCCCATACCAAATAGCTGTTATCGTCTTTGTAGCTGTTATGCTTGCCTATGAGTGGATGGGCGGAATGAAGGCGGTTGCTTTTACTGATGTTATGCAAGGCATTGTCCTAATGATTGGAATCATTGTCTTCCTCATCGGCGGCTTGTATCTCGTAGGTGGAAATTTCTCTGATGTTACAAGGTATGTAGCAGAACTGGAGCCGGCAAAAACGGCAGTTCCTCCAATGGAAGTGAATATCAATTGGCTGAGTATGCTCGTGCTTGTTGGACTGGGAGCAAGTATTTATCCGCACGCTGTTCAAAGAATCTATTCTGCGCAAAGCGAGAAAACATTGAAAAAATCCTTTGCCCGCATGGCATGGATGCCGCCAATTACAACAGGGCTTGTATTTATGGTAGGTATTATTGGAATTATGCTTTTTCCAGGACTGGATAAGACGGGTTCTGAACAGCTCGTAGGTCTGATGGCCAATGAGATTGCCGCCATTAATCCATTTTATTACTGGATTATGATCATCTTCTTTGGCGGGATTGTAGCTGCCATTATTTCTACAGCCGACTCTGTTCTGCTCAGCTTTTCATCCATGCTTTCGAATGACGTATATGGAAAATTCATCAATCCTAAGGCATCTGAACATAAGAAGGTCATGGTCGGGAAAGTATGCGGAATCATTGCGATCATCTTTCTTCTGTGGATTGCCTGGAATCCTCCGGGAACGCTATATGAAATTTTCGTCTTAAAGTTCGAATTGCTTGTTCAGGTATTCCCGGCCTTTGTACTGGGCTTATATTGGAAGCGCTTATCAGGAAAGGCTGTCTTCTGGGGAATGCTTGCAGGCGCAATATTAGCAGGAGTGCTTACTCTTACAGGCTACAAAACCATATATGGAATCCACGGCGGCGTCATTGGGTTAGGACTGAACTTCTTTATCTGTATTGCAGGCTCCCTTTTAGCTCCAGCTGTATCAAAGAGTAAAGTACTGGAGGAAGATTTGACTGCAATCAATTTAAAGGCATAATAGCCAAAAAAGAGATGATTAATTATGAGTAATTCACTGGCAGAAAAGCAATTTGCCATCAATGAAAATCCATGGAAAATGCTATTATTCCTTCTGCTGGCACAGCTGATGGTAGCATTTGTCGGCAGAAGCATTGGACCGCTGGGAGTCTTAATCGGTGAGGATCTTTCCTTGACCAAGTCGCAAATTGGCATGCTCCCGGCGGCTCTCTTTTTGGGCCAGGCGATCATTTCTGTTCCTGCCGGCTTCCTGACTGACCTTGCAGGATCCCGTAAATTATTGGTGCTGGCGTCTGCTTTAATGGGGTTGGGCTTTCTGTTCATGACATTGCTTCATGATTTCTGGCTTGTCCTGTTATTGATTGTTATCGGCGGAATTGGGTATGGGTCCATGCACCCGATCACCAATAGAGGCATCATTTATTGGTTTCCTCTCAAACAGCGGGGAACAGCAATGGGAATAAAACAAACCGGCATCACGGCTGGATCGGCTCTGGCCAGTTTGATTCTGCTTCCGCTTAGTGTCACTTTTGGCTGGAGATTTGTACTTCTTACGGCCTGCCTTCTTTTATTGGCGGGCGGATTCGTCTCCTATCATTATTACCGGGATCCGCCCGAACTGGAACAAGCGAAGGGCAGCAGCATGAGTTTGCTCCAATTTTACAAATCAATGTTTAAAATGTTTAAAAATAAAGCCTTGATGCTGATAAGCTTTAGTGCTCTCGGTTTGAATGGCACACAAATGTGCTTAAATACGTATATTGTTTTGTTTGCCTATGAACAGCTGAAGATATCAATCTTTTTATCAGGTATTCTCCTGGTTATATCTGAAATATCCGGTACCATTGGCAGGGTTGCGTGGGGAGTTATTAGCGATAGGCTGTTTGAAGGAAAGCGTGTTGTAATTCTTATGATTATTACCATTATTACCGCATTGGCAAGTACGTCAGCTGCTGTCATAACTTCAGCCCCTTTTTGGGTAATGGCTCCCATTACAGCTCTGTTTGGATTTGCAGCTTCAGGTTTTAATGGAATCTGGATGAATCTTGCAAGTGAATTGGTGCCGAGAGAACAAGCTGGCATCTCAAGCGGGATCAGTATCACACTGGGATCAGCTGGCGCCATTATAATTCCGCCCTTGTTCGGATTAATCGTGGATAAGACGGGGCAATTTTCTTCCGGGTGGTTCTTAATCACAGGTATGATGTTTATTGTTTTTACTTTACTGACAGTATTATCCATTATGAATAAAAAGAATAACTTTGTTATTTAAAAGTGGAAGGAGTGATCCGTTTGGAATTTAACCCTTCGGACCTTGGAGAAAAAGAAGTGTACAAATTATTAACCGGATCTGTCGTCCCAAGACCGATTGCGTGGGTTTCCACTGTATCACAGGAAGGGGGCCAGAATCTCGCACCCTTCAGTTTTTTCACGGTTGCTTCAAGAAATCCTCCGATGCTCTGTATTTCTATTGGACCTGGCGTGGGCGACAGGGAAGGAACAGAAAAAGATACATTGGTCAACATCCGGGCGACAAAAGAGTTTGTCATCAACGTTGTTCCTGCTCCATTGGGAAACCAAATGCAAAAAAGTGCAGAGAATCTCCCGAGTAATGCTGATGAGTTTGAAGCTGCAGGGCTTTCGGCTGCTGAAAGTCATTTAGTCGCCCCTAAGAGGGTAAAAGAAGCACCAATCCATATGGAATGCAAGCTGGAACAAATTATTAAGCTGGGAAGCGATCATCTGATTATCGGGAGAATGGTATATTATCATATTGATGATGAGTACTACCTCGGTAATTATAAAGTGAACTTAGAAAAACTGCAGCCGCTAGGAAGGCTGGCAGGAAACTATAGTGAAAGCAGCGAATTCTTTAAGCTGCCGAGATAATATTTCAAATGCCGGGCCTTATGGCCGGCATTTTTTTTGCATTGGGAGTATACCTATTTATGTATTTCCGCTTGCCAAGATGATAATATATCCTTAAAACCTAGTCCCATCTGGAGGTATTCCTTTGGAAAACTACGCGGATCTCATTCAAAAACAAAGAAATTTCTTCACCCAGGGTAAAACAAAAGATGTCACATTTCGAATAGAGGCCCTCGGAAAGCTTCGTTCGGTCATTAAGCAGCATGAGCAGGAATTGATGGATGCGTTAAAGGCGGATCTTAATAAAAGTGAGTTTGATGCGTACTTGACGGAGATTGGAATCCTGCTGGAGGAAATCCGCTTTACGTTGAAACATTTAAAAAAATGGGCAAAACCGAGAAAAGTAAAGTCTTCAATTGCCCAACTCGGCTCGAAAAGCTATATATATCCAGAACCTTATGGAGTTGCGCTAATCATAGCGCCCTGGAATTATCCTTTTCAGCTCGCGATTGCTCCCCTGATCGGAGCAATAGCCGCAGGGAATTG
This sequence comes from Bacillus sp. NTK034, assembly GCF_017303275.1. GTDB lineage: Bacteria > Bacillota > Bacilli > Bacillales > Cytobacillaceae > Cytobacillus. Next base: position 227,688 of record NZ_JAFKOJ010000003.1, read on the forward strand.
CGCAGTTCTGAAGCCATCAGAATTAACGCCGCAAACTTCGGCCTTGCTGTCAAAAATGATCAGCAATCATTTCCCGCAGGAGTATATTTCAGTTGTTGAAGGTGACGCAGAAACAAGCACTGCCCTGCTAAATGAAAAGGTGGATTATATTTTCTTTACAGGCAGTGTCCCTGTCGGAAAAATCATCATGGAAGCAGCATCCAGGCACCTTACTCCCATTACCCTTGAATTGGGAGGGAAGAGTCCTTGCATCGTGCATGAAGATGCCAACTTGAAGCTTGCAGCGAAGAGAATTGCCTGGGGAAAATATATTAATGCCGGCCAAACTTGTGTGGCCCCTGATTATATTTATGTACAGTGCAGTATAAAAGAAGAATTCCTGAATGAACTAAAACAAGCCATACAGGAGCTTTATGGAAAACATCCGATTACATCCGGCCAATTTACGAGAATCGTCAGTGAAAGACACTTTAGCCGTCTCACCAAATTTTTAACAAGTGGTATCACTGTTCATGGCGGCGGGCATGATTTACATTCTCTAAGCATCGAACCAACAGTTCTCGATAATATTACATGGGCTGATGAAGTCATGCAGGATGAAATATTTGGACCGATTTTGCCGGTGCTCGAATATGATAACTTGTCCGGGATGATGGCAGAGGTTACAGCACGCCCGAAACCTTTAGCGCTATATATCTTCACAGAAAGTGAGGGTGTCCAGAACCAGATTCTAAGCAGCATTTCCTTTGGAGGGGGATGCATTAATGATACCGTTTATCATCTTAGTTCACCTTATCTGCCTTTCGGGGGAGTAGGGGAGAGCGGGATTGGAGCTTATCATGGAAAGGGAAGCTTTGATGTGTTTTCACATGAAAAAAGCATTCTGAAGCAAACCACCAGATTCGATTTGCCATTCCGATATCCGACCACAAAAGATGCATTAAAAAAGGTGAAGCTTTTTATCAAATAACCGTCTTCTTGGAAGGCGGTTTTTATTATGCATTATTTTTCGGAGGCTTTAGCCCTTTGTTTAAATCCTGTATGGCAGCCTCTGTTTTTTTTGACAGGTTTTTGGTATATGGTGAAACCGAGAATGTGGGGAAGTTAATATTTTTCACTTTCTTGGTCAGTTTTTTCATTGAAATCAGCCCTTTTTATCTTTATTATATGTCCCCTTCAATTGAACATGAATAGGGCGCGGAAGAAATTTCCTCCCACGCCATATAGTATGCTCAAGCCTTAGTTTTGGTATAAACGCTTATTAATCTTTTGTTCTTTTTTAATATCCTTTCGGTGTGGGGACTTACTTCAAAACCCGGAAGGCTGACCCGGGATTTTTTTTTGAGAGTTTTCATGGTGTTTTTAGCATGCAACTCAGGTTTCTCCGTTTTCTTCTTCGCTGGTTCCTTCATGGTCTTCGTCCTCCTGTTCGGCAGGGAGCATTAGATCGTATATTGATATGAGTGAAGTGAAAAGCAAATAGTCGAATTCTGTAACAAATTGATCGGAGGTAAGTTTAATTACATAGTCATCTTCGAGAATGGAAAAAGGAATCAGCGCCAGTCTTTCTTCAGCATCATAATAAACTTCCCTGCGGTCCAGACGGCTATGAATCAAAGCTTTATCGGTGTAGTGCTCAAGCAGATAGTCCTTTTCTTCTTCTGTTGTGTATTTGCATAAAGCTATCTTCATATCCACTTTTTCCGCAAAGTCAGCCAGAAGTTTTTCAATGCCGGCAAGATACGCTTCCTTGTTTCCATAATAAATGTCAATGGGCTCATTTTTCAATAAATACTGAAACGATTTCAGTTTATTCATATGCGAGTTCAATAGATCACTATTTTCTTCAAGCAATTCTCTAGTGTCTGTTGCTAATTCGTTATTTCCGACTCTTTTCAGATAAGATCCCAGGAAAACAAAGGCATCGACCAGAGCAAATATTACCGCGACAATCAGGTAGTTCTGCCAATCGGAAAAAATGGAACCTGGTTTGTTCGTCCAGTAAACAACTGCACCAAGCACATAAAGGATATACCAGGTTTTCCTTATGACTGACATTCTTTCTTTTACTTTCTTTTCCCATAACCATACAGAAATAACATAAAAACCGAGACAAGCGACAATAATCCAAACTGCAACCTTGAAGAATATCAGCAACAAAATCGCCTCGTCCACTCAATATTTAGTTAGAATATTCTCATATTTCTCTTTGGATTTATTATAACAAATATTATGTCAATCATTTGAAAATAAATGAAGCAGGAGGAAAAATATGAGAAAATACCTATTTATCATTGTTGCTGCCTTGATCATTTTTTTAGAGGTTAATTACAGAAGTATTAATAAAGCTGTAGAATTGTGTGTGGAGCGGAAGGGACAGGCGCTGGTTCAGAAAGATGTTTTTGCTATGAAATTGGAGTGTAGTCCGCAGGATGTAAAGCTGTCATCTTCACATAGGCCATGGGACAGCCATTCTAAGAATTTCTTCATATAATATAGGACTATATAAAGAAGGGAGATCATCGAATGGTGACATGGAGTTCAAAGGCTGAAAAATGGCTTTCCCATAAAAATTTAGACAAAGAATTAAAGAATTTACTGTTGGATATGGACCGGTATAAATTAGAGGACTGCTTCTATAAAGATTTAGAATTTGGTACTGGAGGAATCAGGGGAGAATTGGGACCGGGTACAAACCGAATGAATATTTACACAGTCCGCAAGGCGGCAAAAGGTCTTGCTGATTACATTTCACAAAAAGGGGAATCCGCAAAGAAACGCGGATTTGTAATCGCATATGATTGCCGCCGGAAATCAGCAGAGTTTGCCATGGAAGCCGCAAAGACAGCGGGAATGCAGGGAATAAAAGTGTATCTGTTCCATGAGCTAAGACCAACACCTGAATTATCTTTCGCCGTCCGTCACTTAAACGCAATTGCAGGTATCATGATTACTGCAAGCCATAATCCCCCTGAATATAACGGCTTTAAAGTATATGGGGAAGATGGAGGACAGATCACCCCTTCAGCAGCTGAAGAGATCACCGGTTATATCAGCGGGATTAAAGATGAATTAGCGGTCCAGGTGATGGATGAAGAAGTACTGAAGAGCAGGGGACTTCTAACTTTCATAGGGGAAGAAATTGATAATGCTTATCTGGAAAAATTAAAGACGATACAATTAGATAATAATCTTGCCAGAAAAGAAGGCAAGGACTTAAAAATTGTCTTTTCACCTCTTCATGGTACAGCTGAAAGACTTGTTTGTGAAGGATTGCAAACTTTTGGCTTCCATAACATTACACTAGTAAAAGAGCAGGCTGAACCTGATCCTGATTTCAGAACAGTAGAATCACCAAATCCTGAAGAGCATGAAGCCTTCAAAATGGCCATTCAATATGGAAAGAGAATGGATGCGGATATCTTAATGGCTACAGACCCGGATGCAGACAGGCTGGGAGTTGCAGTGAAAAATGAACAAGGAGATTATGAGATTTTAACAGGGAATCAGCTTGGGGCTATTATGCTCTATTACTTATTATCCGAAAAAAAGAAGCTGGGAATCCTTCCTAAGAATGGTGCGGTTATTAAAACCATTGTTACTTCTGATATCGGCAGAGCCATTGCAGAGGATTTTGGAATAACAGTAATCGACACACTGACAGGATTTAAATATATTGGTGAAAAAATTAAAGAATTTGAAGAAAATAGAGACTATCTATTTCAATTCGGGTACGAAGAAAGCTACGGATATTTAATTGGCGATTTTGTACGGGATAAGGATGCTGTTCAAGCAGCCGTGTTTGCTGCTGAAGTGGCGGCCTATTATAAATCAAAAGGCAAAACACTGTTCGATGCTTTATATGACCTATATGCTCGTTATGGATATTACCAGGAGTCCCTGCAGTCGATCCTCTTGAAAGGCAAGGAGGGAAGTGAGGAAATTGCCGGCGTCCTAACCTATTTAAGAGTAAACCCGCCAAAAGAGATTGCGGGTTTAAAAATAAATTTAATTGAAGACTTTAAGTTGGGGACAATGCTAGACTTGCTGACAGGTCAAGAAAAACTTACTCAGCTGCCAAAGACGAATATGATTAAATTTTATTTGCAGGATGGATCCTGGTTTGCTATTAGGCCCTCGGGTACAGAACCAAAATTAAAAATTTATTTCTCTGTGAATAGCTTTTCGAAAAAATGGAGTGAAAGGTTCTTAATTAAGCTTGAGAAGAAGGTAATGAATGAAATTGAAAAGGTCAGGAATCTAAAAAAGTAAAAAAGTATCATTATTAAAGAGTAAAATACCCATATTGCACTGAACAAGGCTGAACACCAGGCGACTTTCTTTTAAACACATACAATAATATAGCTTTTAATTAATGTAATGAGGTGTTTATATTGAAAGTCGTCATTATGGCAGGCGGAAAAGGGACAAGGTTTTGGCCGCTGAGTGTAAATGAAAAGCCTAAACAATTTCTTAGGTTAATCAATGAAAAAACAATGCTTCAGCAAACCTATAACCGTTTTAGGGAATGGCTCCCGGAGGATAAAATTTATATCGTGACAACGGAAGAGTATGCTCCTCTAGTTAAAGCACAATTGGAAGTGCCGGAACAGCAGCTGATTCTGGAACCATATCAAAGGGATACGGGGCCCTGTGTCACTTTAACAGCTTTAACGTTTTTAAAAGAGAATGATGATGAAGTGTTTGCTGCAGTACCATCAGACCATTATTTGCCAGATAATGATTCTATTTATAAACTTTTTACATTAGCCGAAACTGCGGCTTCATCTGATTTATCCATTGTAACGTTAGGAATCAAACCTACTCGTGCAGAAACTGGCTATGGCTATATCCAGACTCATAAGGAAATAAATCAGAAGGTTTTAAAAGTACATTCCTTCATCGAAAAGCCAAATAAAAATCAGGCAGAGGCATTGCTGAGACAAGAAAATGTTTTTTGGAACAGCGGAATATTCATTTGGAAGCCCTCAACTATTGTCTATTATATGGACAAATTCCAGCCGCAAATCACAAAAAATATCGCAGGATATCTCAAAGGGAATGCCTCTGAGTATGCCAATCTGCCGAAAATTTCTGTGGATTATGCAATTATTGAAAAGGCCGAATCAAAATTTATGATACCTGCAGATATCCAATGGGATGATGTCGGCAGCTGGACTTCTTTAGAGCGCTTGATAAAAAAGGAAGACGACATGAATCTTCTTCAGGGTAATATTCATGTATTGTCATCAAAAAATTGTATAATAAAAACAGAGGATAGGAAGACAATTGTTATTGGGGCCGAGGATTTAATCATTGCTTCTACAAAAGATGGACTTTTAGTTTGCCACAAGTCATTCGAACAAGAAATAAAAGGGATATTGAAGAAAATGGAAGAGGACAATCAAGAGTGACTCTTAATCCGTTTGTTTAATAAAAAATAGGAATTTCGTATTTTGTAAGGAGAGGAAGACTTGGACATTAAAAAGGTAGTAGAAAAAGGGAACTTCGACCTCCACCTTCATACTACAGCTTCTGATGGGAAATATTCTCCGAGTGAAGTTGTTCAAATGGCTGCTGAGAAAGGCATGAATACAATTGCCATAACAGATCATGACACAACAAAGGGAATCGGTGAAGCAATAAATGCTGGAAAAGCCTTTGGAATAACCGTGATTCCCGGAATTGAATTAAGTACAAAATATAAAGATAAAACTATTGATATCTTAGGCTATGGAATAAATGAAACTCCGGAGTTATCAAAGGTATTAGAGCGAATTAGAGAACATAGGGAGAATCGTTCGGAGGTTATTATTAAAAAGTTTTGCGACCTTGGGATGGTCATTACTTCTGCAGATGTCAGAAAGTACAGCAAGGGAGAAGTCATTGCCCGTCCGCATATTGCAAAAGCAGTGGTGGAAAAGGGGTATGCAAAACATACTCAAGAAGTATTCGATTTATATCTTGGAGATGGAAAACCCTGCAGTGAAGACAAATTGAAGCTAAGCCCTTTAGAAGGGATAACATTAATTCAAAACGCAGGGGGAAAAGCTGTACTGGCTCACCCAAGGCTTGTACATGATGATCATATTATTGCTGAGCTATTGAAGCTTCCAGTGGATGGAATTGAAGTGTGGCATCGAAAGCATGATAAGAATGATGTCAAACGATATAAAAAAATGGCTGGTCAATACAATAAATTTATTACAGGCGGTTCAGACTTTCATAGTGATGAACATATGATTGGGGAATTCGGATATCACATAATATAAGAAATCTTCCATTATGTATGTGATATCCAATAACAGATTCTAAATGTAAAAGACTCCGGATTGCTCCGGAGTCCTTTTATTTTAAGTATCTCTTAAGCCATTAATTAAAACCTCAATCACTTCCGGTCGGCTAAATTGGGGAGGGGGTGTCTTTCCGCTGCGCAGCATTTCCCTCACTTTTGTGCCTGATAAGTGGAGATGGTGTTCTTTCGTGTGAGGACAAGTTTTGCTTGACGCCATATTTCCGCATTTCAAACAGTAGAAGCTATGTTCAAATGGCAGGATGACAATTCCTAATTCTTCAGGGCTGAATTGGTCAAAGATTATTTGTGCATCGTATGTTCCGTAATATTCTCCAACACCGGCATGATCTCTACCTACAATAAAGTGAGTACAGCCATAATTTTTACGTACCAGGGAATGGAAAACAGCTTCCTTTGGACCTGCATATCTCATTGCAGCTGGAAAAACAGCCAAGTAAACCCGGTCATTTGGATAATAGTTTTTTAGGAGCACTTCGTAACTTTTAATTCTAATATCTGCTGGAATATCATCTGATTTTGTCTCCCCAACCAGCGGGTTCAAAAATAAGCCATCCACCGTTTCAAGAGCGGTTTTTTGGATATATTCATGTGCTCTGTGCACCGGGTTTCTTGTTTGGAAGCCGACAACAGTTTTCCAATTGTTCTCTATAAAAATTCTCCTTGTTTCTGATGGCGTTTTGGAATATTTTTGGAATCCATGGTGTTTGGTTGGTATTGTTGTTAATGTTACAGGTCCAGCTGCGTAAAATTCTGAACGATCAAAAAGCTTTTTTACCCCTGGATGACGATGATCGGCAGTTTGAAAAACTTTAATGGCTTCTTCTGTTTTGTCAGGTTTATAAACCTCTTGAAGGTCCAAAACCCCATATACTTTGTTTTTATGTTTAAGCTTTATCCTTTCACCAATTTTAAGTTTCCCTAAGGCTTCTTTAGAGATCGGAAGAGTAATTGGGATACTCCAGATGGTTCCATTTTCTAATCTCATCGTATTTATAACTGATTGATAGTCAGTCTGTCCCATAAATCCAGTTAACGGACTAAAAGCCCCATTTGCAATTAATTCAAGATCTGATAAGGCCATGCCATCTATATCAATTTCAGCATCGATATTTGAAAGGTCATAGCTCAAGTCCACTCTATCAATTAATTTTCCACCATGTGGAATACTTATCGTCAACTTTTATCACTCCTATTCATTAGGATCTAGATTTAGGCGTTTTTTCAAATATGTTTCAATTTTTTTGACAGCTTCATTTATTGTGAGCTTATCTGTATCAATGGTAATTTCCGGATTTACAGGTTCCTCATAAGGCTGGTCAATCCCTGTGAATTGCTTAATTACACCACTTCTTGCTTTTTTATAAAGCCCCTTCGGATCTCTTTTCTCACATTCCTGGAGTGAGCACTTTACGTACACTTCTATAAATTCATCTTCGAGAAATAATGATCTTGCATTCTGACGATCTTCCTCAAATGGAGATATCAATGCTGCCAATATTACCCCACCAGCATCAACAAAAAGTTTGCCGACTTCTGCGGTTCTCCTTATGTTTTCTTTCCTGTCAGTTTCTGAGAAGGATAAATTTCTATTGATTCCATGGCGAAGATTATCACCATCCAAAAGATAGACATAGATTCCCTGTTTGAATAGTTCTGCCTGCAAAGCATTGGCTATTGTTGATTTACCGGAACCGGAGAGTCCGGTGAACCAAACCATCAGACTTTTATGGCCGTTTTTTTTCTGCCTGTCTTCCTTTTTAATTACTGAATCGTGCCAGACTATATGTTGATTTTTATCCTTACTTCCCAATCTTGTTTCCTCCTTTAAATCTGATCTTAAATCCAAATCCAATAGGCAATAAAAACAGATAGAACCATACATATCAAACTCAAAGGGAGCCCAGCTTTAATGAAGTCTGAAAATTTATAGCCCCCTGGACCATATACAAGTAAATTAGTTTGGTAGCCTATCGGGGTAAGAAAACTGCATGAAGCGGATATGGCTGTAAGCATTGCAAGCATCTTTGGATCTAAACCGGACTGAAGGGAAACGGTATAGCCAATAGGAAACATAATAGCAGCTGTAGCAAGATTATTAAGGAGTTCAGTCATGATTAAAGTAATTAGATAGAATAAAAACAAAATTCCTATTATGCCCGTAAAACTCTGAAACATTGCTAGAAAGGAAGCTATAAATTTTGCCAGGCCAGTAGATTCAATGGTGTTGCCAATTCCAATAGAGCTCCCCATAATAATGATGACACTCCAGTTTATGGATTTTATTGCTTCGTTAACAGTAATAACTTTTGTTAAAATCACGATTAGCGCAGAAATTAATGCCAGGCTGAATATGGATATCAGCTGAAATGCCGATGAAATAATGATTCCTATAAGAATCAATATGACCACAAATTTTTCCTTTTTTTTATTTCTATATTTACTTTCAATAGGAGAGATAAAATAGAAATCTTCAGCATTCGACCATGTCCTCAAAAAATCATTTTTAGCCAGTAATAAAAGTGTATCTCCCTTCTTTAACACAAAATTTCCAATACCCGAAGTTATAAACTTTCCATTTCTTTTAATGGCTACAATTGCTGCATTATACCTTGACCGAAAATTGCTTTCTTTAACTTTTATATTGATTAAAGGAGATTTTTCTGAAATTCCAACTTCTAAAAAAGTAGCAGGAAGGTTAATATGATTCCCTTTGTTCCCCAGAACGCGTCTTAATCCAATAATATGGCATACCTTTAATAATCCATCAGGGTTTCCTGAGAAAACAAGAATATCACCTTCCTGAATGGTTTCATCATTTGGTGCAGGAATAATGGGTTTCCCGCTTCGGATTATTTCAACCAAAAATAATTGTTCCAGATTGCGAAGCATAGCATCCATTATGCTTTTTCCTATTAATGTTGAATTTTTTTCGACACTAAATTTGTGGATAAAAGGCAGCTTTCCATCATGAAAAAGTTCAAAATTATGTGCCCGCTCGGGCAGAAGCCGATGACCTATCGTTACAAAATATAAAATTCCCGCAACCGTAATCGGTAAGCCGATATAGGCAAAATCAAACATTTTGAATCCGCTTAAGCCTTTTTCAATTAATAAACCCTGAACAACTAGATTTGTTGATGTCCCTATTAGAGTAATAGTTCCTCCGAGAATAGCAGCATAGGATAAAGGAATTAGCAGTTTAGATGGTTTTACATGGTTTGCAGCTGCCCACTTCTGAAGGACGGGGATAAGCATGGTTACAATTGGAGTGTTATTCATAAACGCAGACATGGCACTTGTTGGCACCATCAAGCGAAACAATACATACTGTATTGATTTACTTTTGCTTAATATTTTTTGAATTATGACGTGCAGTATGCCGCTCTTGGATACAGCTGCTCCTACAATAAAAAGGAAAGCAACAGTATGGACTGCCGGGTTTGCAAAACCTTTAAAAGCTTCGGATGGAGTTGTAATTCCCGCAAATATAAGAATAGCCAGCGTGAGAAAAACCATAAATTCCGCCGAAAACCATTCCTTAATAAGACCAAAAAACATGATGGAAAGAATGATGCATAAAAAAATTGCATCGATATTCATAGAAATCTCTCCTGACAATTCCAAATAAGTAATCATATTATACCTATGTGATAAATTCTTTTTTGCGTAGATATTCGCCTCGTTTTTCAATAAATTAACATTTTTCGGGAAAAGATTAGCGGCTTGCCAAATATTTTGGACAGGAATTAATGGAGTTGCCTATAACAATAAGAGCGAAAAAACATAAAGTAATTTAGACAGGTAGTACCTTAAGGTAATACAAATTTTCTAAGAACTTTATGAAATGCCATAGGCCAATCATTCAAAATTGAAACAACACGAAGAGAAAGTCTTTAAAGAAACAGCGATACGATATCCCAAATGAAAATTCCCTGACTATCAGTGTTTCTTTAAAGATTTTAATTAATATGGAGCCTTTTCTTGATAAGAGTTTGCGAAGGGAGACATCTAAATTGAAAGGAATCATTCTTGCGGGAGGGACAGGAACACGTCTTTTACCTTTTACTAAAATCATAAATAAACATCTATTGCCGGTTGGCCCCTATCCTATGATCTATTGGCCAATTATCAAATTAAGGGAAGCAAGTATCCAGGAGATACTTATCATAACAAATGAAAAGGACTTGAGCGTATTTAGAGAGGTTTTAGGTGATGGAAGGGAATTCAATGTAAAACTTACATTTCGGGCCCAGGAAAATGAAGGGGGAGGGATTGCTGATGCACTTTTAGCTTCACGGGATTATATAAATAAAGAAAAATTCGCAGTGGTACTGGGTGATAATTTGTTTGAAGATACTTTAACACTCCATTTAAAAGCTTTCGAAAACCAGAAGCACGGGGCGAGGGTTCTTTTAAAGAAAGTCAGCAACCCGACACGTTACGGTGTTCCGAAATTAGATTTAATTGAAAAGAAAATACTTTCTATTCATGAAAAGCCAAGCATCCCGCCTTCTTATTATTGTGTAACTGGAATATACATGTACGATGAGGAAGTATTCAATCTTATCAAAAACATTCAGCCATCCGAACGAAATGAGCTGGAAATTACAGATGTAAACAATCTGTATATACAAAAAAACCAGCTGGAGTATGATGTTTTAAATGGCTGGTGGATTGATGCAGGAACCCATCATTCTTTATTTTTGGCTCAAAAGTTTATTTATGAAAATAGGAAAGAAGAGGATAATAATGGTTAAAAATCTTCTTGTCACTGGTGGAGCAGGATTTATTGGTTCAAACTTCATTTCAAGAATACTAATGAACAAAAACTATTATATTACTAATATAGATTCTTTGACATATGCTTCAAATAAAAAGGAAATTCAGGCCTTTGAGATTTCTAATAATTATCGTTTTATTAAATGTGACATAGGAAATGAAGTGGAATTAAATGAAGTTTTTGATTTGAGATATGATGCCATTATTAACTTTGCCGCTGAGACACATGTGGATAGGAGTATTCTTAACGCACATCCATTTATCAGGACTAATATTCAAGGAACATTTAATTTATTGCAGGCAGTCTTAAAAGGAAAAGCAGATAAAATGATTCATATTTCAACAGATGAAGTATATGGTTCCCTTTCTCCAGGAGATTCTCCCTTTACAGAACAGACTCCTCTTGCACCCAATAATCCTTATTCCGCAAGTAAAGCCAGCTCTGATTTGCTTGTCCGCTCTTTTTATGAAACCTATCAGCTTCCTCTTATCATTACACGATGCAGCAATAATTATGGACCTTTGCAGCATACAGAAAAGCTTATCCCTAAAACAATTACAAACGCTCTTAATAACCAGGAAATTCCTTTATATGGAGATGGATTAAACATAAGAGATTGGATTTTTGTAGAAGATCATTGCAGGGGCATAGAAATGGTCTTAGAAAAGGGAATTGCAGGTGAAATTTATAATATTGGCGGTAATAATGAGAAAACAAATTTGGAGGTTATCCAAATTATTTTAAACCAGTTAAATAAAGATAAGAGTCTTATCAAGTATATTGACGACCGTAAAGGCCATGACAGGCGATATGCAATGAATTCAAGCAAAATATCAAAGGAAGTCGGTTGGAAGCCTGAGGTTTCATTTGAAGAAGGGATCAGCAGAACGATTAATTGGTATAAATCCAGATGCTAAAAGAAAAAGGTGAGGAAAATAGATATATTAATCACTGGCGGTGAAGGTCAATTAGGCAGGGAACTGCAAAAATCCTTAAGCAGTAAGCATCATAGCTACAGTCTGGGAAAAGGAGATCTCGATATAACAAATAAAGAAAAGGCAGACCTCATAATTAACCAGCTGAAACCCGATATTATTATACATGCAGCAGCTTATACTGCAGTAGATAAATGTGAATCAGAGAGAAAGAAAGCTTTTGAAGTCAATAGTTTAGGTGCCGGATATATAGCTTCAGCAGGGAAAAAAGTAAATGCAAGAATTATCTATATAAGTACAGATTATGTTTTTGACGGGAAAAAACAAAGTCCTTATACGGAGGATGACATTCCAAATCCTCTGTCGGTCTACGGAATGAGCAAATGGCTTGGAGAACGGATAGTGCTAACCAATAGTGATGCTACGGTTATCCGCACTTCATGGCTTTACGGACATGAAGGGAAAAATTTTGTAAAAACCATGCTTGAACTGGGAAAGGAAAACAGAGAAATAAAAGTTGTCAATGATCAGATTGGGTCACCAACCTATGTTAATGACTTAGCAGCAGTTATTGAACAATTAATTGATAAGGAAAATAGTATTTATCACTTTAGCAATACAGGCTCATGTACATGGTTTACATTTGCAAAACGAATTTTTGAAGAAGCAGGTTATGACCCTGCCAGAGTGCAGCCTATAACCAGTGCAGAATATGGTGTTCCCGCACCAAGGCCCGCATATTCAGTCATGGAACATAAGGCAATTAATAATCAAGGCATTAAGACTCCAAGGCATTGGGAGTATGCATTGAAAGACTTTATACGGAAGGAGTTAAGCAAATGATAGAAGGCGTAAAAACTAAACAGCTTATAAAGCATTGTGACGACCGGGGATTTTTTGCCGAGCTTATCAGGGATGATGAGCCGGAGTTGCTGTCAAGGTTTGGGCAGGCTTCCTGGTCTATGAGCTATCCAGGCGTAATAAAAGCATTTCATTACCATGAAAAACAAGATGATTTATGGTTCTTTCCTTCAGGTAATGCACAAGTGGTACTACATGATTTAAGAGAAAATTCATCTACCTTTGGTAAGACCGAAGTCTATTACATGGGTGAAGAGAATCAAATTATGCTCCTTATTCCAAAGGGTGTTGCACATGGTTATAGAGTCCTGGGGGAAAAGCCTGCGGTAATTATTTATTTTACAACTTGTTCTTATGATAAAGAAAAACCTGATGAGAAAAGAATAGCTTGGGATGATCCTTTGATCGGGTTTGACTGGAAAACAAAATTCAGGTAGGGAAAGGAAGACATTGATCTATGAAGAAAGGTGTCAATTTGATCGGATATGCCCGAGCTGAATTTGGATTAGGGGAAGCATGCCGTTCAGCTGCAAGGGCACTGCAATCGGCAGGAATCCCTTTTTGCATAATAAATTTTTCGCATTGTCCAGCCAGGCAAAATGACTTCTCCTGGATACACAAGGAAGTACAAGAACCAATTTTTAATACGAATATCTTTTTTATAAATTCTGACCAGTTTTTTATACATTATAAAAAAAACAACTTGCCAAAGAAATGGTTTTTGAACCGATATAATATTGGGTACTGGCATTGGGAACTGGAAAAACTCCCTGGTACCTGGTTAAAAAGCCTTCGATTAATTAATGAAGTCTGGGTTCCTTCCAGTTTTACCTCAAATGTTATTTCAAGTAGAACTCGAAAGCCGGTTATTACAATTCCTCACTCTATTTTCGTAGAAATACCTTCAGTAATTACCAGAAAAGACTTCAATCTTCCGGAAAATAAATTTTTATTTTTTACAATGTTCGACGTTAGCAGTACATTGGGAAGAAAAAACCCAATGGCAGTTATAGATGCATTTAAGATGGCTTTTCCCGGAAAAAACCATTCAGTTGCACTCGCTATTAAAATTAATAATGGTTCCAATTCCAGTCAGCTTGAGGTGCTTAAACAAAAATGTGAGGAATATCAAAACATAATTTTTATCGATAAAGTACTTGATCGGAAAACGGTAAATGGTTTGCTATATGTATCTGACAGCTATGTTTCTCTTCATAGATCCGAAGGATTTGGATTACCTTTGGCAGAAGCCATGTTTCTAGGTAAGCCGGTTATAGCTACAAATTGGTCTGGCAACCTGGAATTCATGAATAATAACAATTCCTGTTTAGTCGATTTTACTTTAAAAAATATTGGACAGGATTATGGCCCATACACATCTAATCAGCGATGGGCGGAACCTGACCTTTTACAGGCTTCTCAATCGATGAGAAAGCTGGTATTCGATAAAAAATACGCCGATAAAATTGGATTAGTTGGAAAGAGGACTATTGAAACTAAATTGTCATCTAAAGCAATCGGTGAAAAGTACCGATTGCGGCTAAATCAAATTGGCCAATTGCCATCAAAGAGGTGAAGCAGAGAGTTCGAAAATGCTATTAATATACACATTTAATTATATTGTTGGATTGGAATAATGTTCCAAAGTTCGTAACTCTTGTCCTTCTTAATCATATAATGAAAATAAGCTGGGTCATTTAAGAATTATAATCTGCAGTTAAAATATTAAGTTACCTGGCAATATACTAGTTTGGAAAGGAGTATATCATGAAAAAAGCATTAATTACTGGTATAACCGGACAGGATGGATCTTATCTTGCTGATTTACTTCTAGATAAAGGCTACAAAGTTTATGGACTTAAAAGAAGAACAGCAACACAAAATTATGAAAATATAAAACATATAAAAGACGAAATTGAATTTTTATCAGGGGATCTTCGCGACCAAACATCCTTAACCGAAGCAATTAAGATAGCGAAACCTGATGAGGTTTATAATCTAGCTGCTCAATCCTATGTTGGCGACTCCTGGAGACAGCCGATTTACACAGGAGAGGTAACAGGGCTCGGAGTCACAAATATGCTGGAAGCAATTCGTTTATCTGATTTGGATGCTCGTTTTTACCAAGCTTCCAGCAGTGAAATGTTTGGAAAAGTTGTAGAAACCCCACAAACTGAAGTGACTCCTTTTTATCCACGCAGTCCTTACGGTGTGGCAAAAGTTTATGGGCATTGGATTACAGTAAATTATAGAGAAAGTTTCAATCTTTTTGCATGCTCGGGGATATTGTTTAATCATGAATCACCAAGAAGAGGAATTGAGTTTGTGACACGGAAAGTAACTGATGCTGTTGCAAAAATAAAGCTGGGAATTCAAAATGAGCTCCGTTTAGGAAATCTGGATGCAAAAAGAGACTGGGGTTTTGCTGGTGATTACGTTGAAGCCATGTGGAAAATGCTGCAGCAGGACAGTCCTGATGATTATGTAATCGCTACCGGCAAAACACATACTGTAAGGGAATGGGTACAAACTGCGTTTAACTATGCTGGACTGAATTGGGAGAATTATGTTGTTGCCGATGAGAAATTTTTCCGTCCGGCAGAAGTTGATTTATTAATAGGAAATCCCCAAAAAGCCAAAGAACAGTTGGATTGGGAGCCTAAAGTAAGCTTTGAAAACTTGATTGAAATGATGGTAGAAGAAGATTTAAAGAGAAACTCTAAAAAATAAGGGCAGTTTTTTTCAAGGCTGTTTTCAAATGTTTATTGCTTTTTCATAATTTAGTTTAATTTGCAGAATTGACCTTCGCTGTTTGCACTCCATCTTCGAAAATGCTGACGCATTTCCTGCTTGCGGTTGAACATTCGAGGAAGCTTATTCCATGTCCTGCGGGAGGAGAGGGAACTTTAATACCCTGCAGGCGAAGCAGGGGAGGCTCACATTCTTCCCGTGGGTTCGCTCTGTACCTGCAGTGGAAATCTACGGGCAGAATTCTTAAACAAAAACAACAACCTTTAAAAATAGAGCCTATTTTTAAATTCTTGTTTGTAAAAAGTAAAGGGGAATTAAGCATATGAAAAAAATCCTTGTTCTTAATTTTTTCCCTGCGAAAAACCCTCCTGCTACCGGAGGTGAACACAGGTATTTTCACTTTTATAATGAATTAAGTAATCATTATGATGTAACCCTCATTTCTTCATCACACCCTCATAAATCAGTAAGGATTGTTGAATATTCGAAAACCTTCAGGGAATATTTAGTCCCAAATGATTTAGATATTCACGGTCGCCTTAACAAAGAGTTACGCGGAAAGGTTGGAATTGAATATTCTGCTTTAGTTTCAACCTTGGCGTCCAATTATCCAAATAAGTATCACGAAGTTTTTCTTAATCTATACGAACAAAGCGATATTATAATTCATGATTCACCATTTACCTTGGGTTACGACTTATTTTTTGGATTTGATGAGAAACCAAGAATATATAACAGTTATAACAATGAGGCAGATCTGGCAAAGCAGATGTGGGATGGAGTTGAAGCAAAAAAGTATACTAAGTATTTTTTTGAAGTTGAAAAAGAGATGGTATTGCTGGCTGACCTGGTTTTTGCAGTATCAGAGGAGGACAGGAAAGGCTTTGTTAAATCTTATGGTGTAAATATAGACAAAATAAAACTTGCCCCCAATGGCATCGTTCCTGAAGAATGGACAAATATCCCGACAAAACACCACCGGCAAAAGCCCACTGCCTTTTTCATTGGAAGCAAACATCCCCCGAATTATGAAGCTGTAAATTTTATCATCAATAATCTTGCAGTGAAGTGCAAGAATATAAATTTTGTTATAGCAGGTGATTGCTGTAATCAATTTAAAAATGTAAGCAGAAGTAATGTAGAACTTTTGGGGAGAATTGGCAACTCACAGAAAAAAGAACTTCTTTCTAATTCAGATTTTGCTATAAATCCAATGTTTTCTGGTGGAGGCACTAATTTAAAAACTGTTGAATTCCTTTCAGCGGGTCTGCCTTTAATTTCAACAGAAATGGGAGTTCGCGGCCTCAATTTGACTTCAGGTGAAGATTATTTAGCGGCTGACAAAAATAATTTTGCAGCAATTTTAGATACAGCGATAAAAGATAGGAAAAGATTAAAGACTATCGCAATGAAGGGAAAAAAACACATCGACCAAAACTATTCTTGGAAAGGAATAGTTTTAAAATTTAAGAAGGAAATTGATAATATCACAAAAGGAAAAAAAAGAGAAAATATTCTTGTCCTTAATGATTTTAAAGTGTCCACAGCATTATCAGGAGGAGAAGTTAGACTTAAACAATTATATTCTGGCCTATCAAAATATTATAAAATTATTTTACTTTGCTTTACAAATGCTAAAGTGATTGAAAAAAAGCGAATTACAGAGAACTTTCTTGAAGTAAGTATTCCAAAAACACCTGAACATATTCAAGAAAACATGAAAATAAAAAAGCAGTTTCATATAAGTGTAAGTGATATTGTTAATTCTTATATGTGCACAAAAAACAATTTACTAATGAAGATAACCAAGTTACTTTATAGAAATTCTGAGTTTATAGTTACTGCTCACCCTTATATGATTCCTTTAATACAAGATCTTCAAAGTAAACCGTTGATATATGAAAGCTTAAATGTAGAGACAAAACTTAAAAGTGAAATATTAAAGGGCCATCCCATGTACAAATTTTTAATTAATCAAGTGAAAAAAATAGAGTTACTTGCATTAAAAAAAAGCAACCTAGTAATAACGGTGTCAACTGAGGATAAAAACCAATTCATAGAGATGTTCCATATGAATCCAAAAAAGATTGCTACTATAAAAAATGGTATAAAACTAAAAGATAATGATTATTTTAACGATGACTTTTCAAGCATTAAAAATCTCTTTAAAGGAGCTCCGGTTATTGTATTTATTGGCAGCAATCATTACCCGAACGTGAAGGCCTTACAGTATATAGAACAAGATTTGGCTTTGAACTTAAAAAATTATTACTTTTTAATTATTGGATCGGTTTGTAACTCAGCTGGAAAAGCACCGCCTCAAAATGTTTTACATTTTAAAACATTAAATGAAGAGTTTAAAGATGCTCTCTTAAGAGTAGCAGATGCTGCTATAAATCCAATTATCACAGGTTCTGGCTCAAATATGAAGCTTGCAGAATATTTTGGGAAGAAAGTTCCGGTTATAACAACAAACTTTGGAGCGAGAGGCTACGAAATTTCAAATGGAAATCATGCAATTATTTGCAGTTTAAATGAATTTGCAAATAAGATTCCTAGTTTGGTTAATAGTCCAAATATATCGTTGAATATCGTAAATAATGCATATAAATATGCTGAACAAGAGCTGAGTTGGGAATCACTTGCAGAACAATATAAAAATGTCTTACAAAGTCTGCCAAAATAAAAAAGGAGGAAGGAAAGTGATTTGAAGATACTTCAAATAATTCAAGAAATGTATAGCAAAGAAAATTCTCAATTTGTTAAAGAGTTATATAGGGAAATTTTAAATCGTGAATATGACCAGCAGGGCTTTCAGGATCATGTGGAAAAGTTAAAAAAAGGAACAGAAAAAGAGGTAATTCTAAGTTCCTTTTTTAAAAGTAAAGAATTAATCGTTAAGCTTAATAATTCTTTTCGTAATCCACTGTATGAAAAGAAAAATAATAACAGTACGATCTTTGGCCGGCTTCATCAAATTATGAAAAAAAAGGGTAAACATTTTTTAGATGGAGTGTTTCTGGAATTACTAAACAGGAAACCGAACAAAAAGGAATACTATTCCTTTTCATATTCTGCAAAAGGGTCAAATAAGGATAAGAGGGATATAGTTATTCATATAATCACAAGCAGAGAATTTAACAGCAAAATTAAAATAAATAACAGGAATCTCACACTAAAATCACAAAACATTGCAGAGAAAGTAACCGCCGAAATGGTAATAAAGAAGTTAAAAACTCATTTCAGAAGGGATTAATAAATTATGGGGAAGATACCAGGTGAGTATGAAAATGACATGCTGCAAACCTCAGATGTTATTAAATTATTGAAAGTGGCTTTTCTTCAGAAGAAACCCCTTTCACTTGCCCGATTTGGCCATAGTGAGATTAATTTGGCATGGACCACATATCCTGATTGGATTAAGGGATGGAACTATAGAGAATACAATGGAGCAACTGAGAATCCTCAGAAGATGCAGACTGATATTAGAGAAGCATTAAAAATGACGGATATTGTTGGTCTCCATCGTTCAACATCTCGTATTTATGAGGATAGAAGAGCTGCCCTAGCAGCAAAAGAAATGTTAAAGGCACTTCAAATTGTACCGAAACATGTATGTTCAGCCTGGGTTACCCATGAACTAATAAGAAGCCAGGATTTTTGGGAATGGCTTCGAATGCAAAAAGTTGTTTTGGTGGGAAGACGTTCAAAAGAGGCTCAGCATTTATTTAAGAAAAAAGGAGTAACAGTTACCAACACAATTAATCTGGAGGGTATGGAGGATCTCCAAAAGGTACACAATTTATTATGCAGAAATTCGAATTGGGAGGTGGCACTAGTTTCTGCAGGATTACCTGCTTCGATTCTTGTACCCCGAATTGTGCGTGATACTGGTAAAATTGCTATTGATTTTGGCCATGCTATAGATAAGATAATAGAAGGCCGTGAATTTAGATTTGATAAAACCGCAAATGAATATAATAAAAATCATACAAATAATCCCAATAATAAAGATAATGATATTTAGCTGGAATTCTGATGATTTTCTTAAATTGCACCCTTAATTTCTACTCGCACAATAATCATTGAAAAGCCGACCTTAAAGGCTTTATGCGAAAAAGATTTATAAATCTTATAATTTTAAAACCTGTTAGTTTAAAACTAACAGGTTATTTTTTTGGACAAGAGGTTACTAACCCATACAAAATCATTCTTTTTGAATACGATGTATTGTGATGGTACATCGATACCCTAAAGAATACTCAACTTGCATTTTTATATTAACTATCATACTGGATAATAAAAAAACGATTTTCAATCCAACTTGATATAAAGTGCAAAAAAAGAACATCAAAATGTTTCTAAGGAAAGGATGGGCATTAAAAACAATGAATAATCTGATCCAATTTACAAAAGAATATATTTTTCATTTCCTCTTTATATCCAGTATATTTATATATTCTTTAATAGCTGCAGAAAGTAAGGCGCTAATTATTGAAATTATGGATTTAAGAGCTGTTTTTGCACTATTAGTCTATGTAGCATTAGTTCAATTGTGCCTGTACAAATTACTGTTGAGAAAAGAATTTTCAATTGTAAAGCAAGAGCATTTGTTAATTGCCAGCTTTTTATTTTGTATATACGTTTTGATTTTCATGAGCATACAATCAAATCTATTCTTTTTATTAATTCTATTTGTTACAACAGCATTATTTTTTTTCGGGCCAATTAGAGTTTTCTTCAATAATAATATTCCTTCGATTAATGCTTCATTTAGTAATGGCAACGAACAGTTGGTAAAGGATACTAAAAAACAGGCAGAAAAAAAGATTAATAGTAAACCACCTAATATTAATGTAAAAAATCTTATTGGAAGAGACATCATTAGGCCTACAAAGAGAATTAGTGAATATATTTCAAATAAAACCGTCTTAATTACTGGAGCAGGAGGCTCAATCGGAAGTGAATTAGTTAAGCAGGCTGCCGGATACAGTCCAAAAAGGCTGATTTTACTTGGCCATGGAGAAAATAGTATTTTTAATATCTCTGCAGATATTAAAGAAAAGTTTCCCAAAACTCAAATACATTTAATAATAGCGGATATTCAGGATAAGAATCACATTGAACAAATTTTCGAACAGTATAGACCAACTATTGTTTTTCATGCTGCAGCTCACAAACATGTTCCATTAATGGAAATGAATGAAGGAGCAGCAGTACGAAACAATATTTTTGGAACTGAAAATCTTGTCAAGGCATCATCTAAATACTTTGTTGAACGCTTTGTCTTTATTTCAACTGATAAAGCTGTCGAGCCTATTAATATTATGGGGAAAACTAAAAGGATTGGAGAGCTGATTGTTCAGGCTGCTGCATCAGAAAGTTTAACGAAGTTCTCAATTGTAAGGTTTGGAAATGTGCTGGAAAGCCGCGGAAGTGTAATTCCCATTTTTAAGAAACAAATTGAGTCAGGAGAAGCGGTTACCGTAACACACCCAGATATGGTGAGGTATTTTATGACCATCCCTGAAGCAGTGCAACTTGTTCTTGAAGCAGGTGCACTATCAAAAGGGGGAGAGGTTTTCGTACTGGATATGGGGAAGCCAGTTAAAATCATTGATATTGCCAGAAGGCTGATCTGCTTATATGGTTATGAACCAGACAAAGATATTAGAATAGAAATTACAGGAATACGTCAGGGAGAAAAATTAAATGAATCACTTTTTTACACTAGTGAGGAAATAGTGAAAACCAAACACCCTAATGTTATGATTGCTGTTCCCAAAATAAAAAGCAGTGAGAATTTACAAGGACAATTAGAAAAACTTAAAGAAGCTGTAATCCATTATCCTGAAAAAATTGGGCAAATGCTAGATAAAATTATTAAAGATCAATATTGAAAAAATAAAAAACCAATCAATTTCAGGTATAAAAGGAGGGAAAATAAGCTGAAATGATTGAGAAGATAAAAAAAGAATTGAAAAGTTTTACTGCCCCTAATTCAATAACTGTAGCAACAGTAGGGATGACATCTAGAGATTCAGCTCCCTTTACTGTCTTGCCAAGAAGAAAAACACTTGGATTTGAAACGATTAATTTCTTAATTTCAAATATTCATTCAGCAGAAAAATGTTTAAATTTTCTCGATGGCAAGGTCAAGTATATTCTAATAGATGTTGAATCCAAAAAAAATGTTGATCTCGAGAGTATTGCAAAAAAAACTATAAAGTCCTCAATTGTCAAGTCATACAAACCAAATGATGCGACTGTAGAAGCTGCAGACCTTTACATGTTGAATTATTTTAAAGATTTTCTTAAGGATAAAAAAATCTTAATTTATGGTGCAGGCAATATAGCTGGGAAACTTGCGTTAAGATTGGCTGAACGAGGGGCAGAGATATATATTTATTCACGGGATAAAAATAAGGTTAGTTTATTGGTAAATGCGCTTAACTTAATTCTTCCTAGATATTCATTAAATAGGATCAAACAATTACAAAATTTTGAAGAGATGAGTGATTTTTTTGATGCTATTATTTCCTTTATATCTTCTGAACAAGTAATTAATCATAATATTATTCAAAGTTTAAAGGAAAATGCCTTAGTTTTGGATGGTGGCATAAACAATTTTACTCATGAATTTTATAAAAACAGCAGTAAAAAAAGGTTAAATTCTTTTCGGCTTGATGTACGATTGGGGTTTCTATACTCATTAATACCTTTAATGGACTATACTGAAAAGTTTTTTAGGGAGGTGCAAGGTAAGTCATCAATAGAGGAAATAAAATTAGTATCAGGGGGGATTATTGGGAATGAAGGGGATATAATCGTTGATTCTATTAAATCGCCTACACAAGTGATTGGAATTGCAAATGGACTAGGGGGGACAAAAGAAATAGGTAAGTATAATCTGACTGATATCAAAAATCTGGAAATGGTACAAAAATATATCTCAGAAAAAAAGTAAACAGTTAAAAAATCATCTAATAAATCTACATCTGCTATCCTCCTTCTAAAAATAATGCCAGCAGTAGTTTCTTCCAAACTTTTATCATTAATTTTCCCAGTAAAAATAACAAATTACCAATCATCTATTTGCTTACCGGAAAGTCTTCAGAAAAAAGCAGATTTATTAAAACAACTGATGTGAAAGGAGAAACTATGGTTAGAGAAAATAAAGCAATTTGCATTATAGGATCAGGAAGATGCGGATCTTCAATGGTGACCAGGGCGATAAATTTAATGGGAGTGGATGTAGGATCCCATCTTTATCCTGCTGACCGCACAAATCCAAAAGGCTATTGGGAAAACAGCAGAATTGTAATGATCCATGAAAAGATGCTTAAAACAGTTGGAAACAATATTCATCATGAATGGTGGCACAAGAAGGATTACATCCATTTAAAACAAGAATTGAAAGACTATATAACAAAAGAATATTTAGATAAAGAGGTATGGGGATGGAAAGATCCAAGAACATGCCATTTTATTGCACTATGGAATGAGGTATTAAATGAACTATCTGTCACTCCCCATTATGTAATCCTGGTTCGTAATCCCGTAGACATTATTCATTCATTCAAAAAAGCATATAACTTTAAAGACATTACAGCATTGAAGCTTTGGCAGCAAAGAACGTTATTAAGTTTGAAAAAGACAGAAGACCATAAAAGGCTCATCTTTGATTATAACCAATTCCTGGACAATAGTCTTGGATGCTTAAAAATTCTTTCTAAGACTTTCAATCTTAAAATCGAAAAAAATGAGATAGAATTAAAAAGGCAGTTAAATCATTTTATTGACCCTTCATTACAGCATAGCAGGGTGAGCTTAGATAGATTGTTAAATGATCCATATATTGAAGATGATATTAAAGAGCTTTATAGCCTATGCTACAAGGCATGCCACTCAATCGATTTTTTCAATTCTGAAATATTCAGGAAAAAAGTTGATTTATTATATCGATCTTTTTTTGAAAAATAAGCTAACCGTGAAAAATCCTTATTTATAGTTTTCCGGGTTTAATTGGTATAACAAATAAAGGGTGATTATTTATGGAAGATAAGTATAAAAATATATTGGAGTTTTGGAGAAATAACTTATATTTGCCTAATTCATTAACAAGAGAAGAGACTATGCGTTTTTGGTTATTGGAAGCTAAACCCTACAAAATCAGACCAGAAACAGTAAAGAAATACCAGAAAAAAAATAACATACAGGTGTTAATAGAGACTGGTACTTATAAAGGTGCCATGATTGAGGCAGTATTAAATAATTTCAATAAAATAGTCTCAATAGAATTAGATAAAGACCTATATAATGAAGCAAAAATAAAATTTTCCAGCCAATCACATGTGAATATTGTGCATGGTGATAGCTCCTTAGTATTGGGGGACATGCTGAAGTCTATTAATGTACCTTGTGTATTTTGGCTGGACGGACATTATGTACCAGATTCAATAGATACAGCCAGAGGGGATAGAGATACTCCTATTTTGGATGAATTAGATCAGATTTTAAAGCATCATGTTAGGCATCATGTAATTTTAATTGATGATGCCCGATGTTTTATTGGTCCCAATCCTATTTTGAATGATTACCCTACCATCCAGGAATTAAAAAAGTTTGTAAAAAGCAGAAGGCCTGAGTTAAGTTTTCAAGTAGCTGACGACATAATAAGAATTTTGCCATAAAGAGATTCAAAATTTGTTAGTTAAAAAAGTTGAAGAATATGTATATTAGCACAAACTGAAGACAAGCTCACGAATAGTATATCTTAAGAAAGTGAGGTGCTCCTATGTGTCTTTGTAAAAAAGTTAATAAATATTATTTAGGAAGTGACCCGAATTACGGAAAAGCGGTTAAGCTCACAGCAAACAATTATAAAATGCCTGTGGTGAAGGGTACAAAAGCAGGGTACTCTACAAAAAAATATGTAAACGGAAAGCTTCAAACTTACTAAGGGACCTTTGAAGTGCCCAGCGCGAATCAGTGCGAATAAAAGGCGGTGAGACTATGTGCTTTTGCCATGAGGTTAATAAAAAGATTTCCTCCAATGCATCGTATCAAGGCAGAAAAATGCCCTCAGCCAAAAGAATCATTAATGTAAAGACTTCAAATGGCATCCTGAAACCTTTACAGCCAAACTACAAAGTTAAAAAATAACGAACCACTGAACCTTTTTAAAAGAGAGCTAAGTCCATCAATTAATGAATACATTAGTGTAGCGGCTTTATCTATTCAACAGTAAGGGAGGTGTATTATTTGTTGGTGGTAGTTCAAAATTTTGCTGGAGTCACCAAGGGAAATTTTCTCAGAAAGAAAACCAGCGGAATAACTCCTCATTTATCTTTAAGGCAAAAAAAAGCCCTATTGAAGAAAGCCCGCACAGAAAATGAAAAAAGCAAGGTGAATAAAATGTCTAAAGCCACCAAAAATAAACCTAACCTGAAAATAAGCTGTATTTTAACAAGTTATAATCGTCCTCAGAGAGTCCGTGAGGCCATTGCAAGTGTTCAGCAGCAAACATATCCCAATTGGGAGCTCATTGTTGTAGATGACAATTCTAATGCAAAAACTAAAAATGTATTAAATGAAATTGCTGATAAAGATCCCCGGATTACACTAATTCAGACAGGAGTAAGTCCCGAGGATCGCCCAAAAACAACCAGATATGCAACCTGCATTAATTTGGCACTCGGAAGGATAACGGGAGATTTAGTAACCTATTTAACTGATGATGATATATACTATCCAACCCGATTCGAGAGAATGGCAGCGGCGTTTCAAATGAACCCCAAAATTCATGTCTTATATGGCAGACAAAAAGTCATTGTGTATACAGGGAATAGGATTACAAGGACTTTTATACGCCCCTTAGTTGGAGTTACACGATATCCAATGGGGAGGGTTGATCATAATTCCTTTATGCACAGTCGATCCTGCTTAGAGGTAGTGAAAGGGTGGGATGACCACCCTGACAATTGGAAGGCCGGTGACGCAGCTTTTTTTAGAAAGCTTGTAAGGCATTGGGATTTTTATCCCATAAATGCATTAACCGATGAACATCGGGTACATGACAAAGGGGTTCAGAGAAAACTGCATCGCGGAACAAAACCATGGAACAGTGAAGATGCGGAGTAGGTTAATTGCCAATGATAGTCTTTACTTACTATTGTCATTGGAGCTTACTCAGCATGTCTTCCATCCTTTTTTCAAATGTATGCTCTTTAAGGACGCGCTTGTTTGCGAGTTCCGAAATTTCCTTGCGCTTTTCTTCATGATTAATATAAAAAATAATTTTTTGAAGCAGTTCATCTTCCGTTTTAAATGATACGATCTCCTTGTCTTCGATAAAGTGGATTGGCAAATCCTCTTTGTACTCAATTAACTGAAAAGCCCCGCAAGCTGCTACATCAAAGGTTCTATTATTTATGCTATTGCCCTTAATGCCAATCCGATTTTTGTTTTGATGTAAATTGTAGGGCCTGTGCGTATTTAATACAATTTTTGCTCCGTTATAATACTGAGCCGCAATCGATGGTTCCACCCAAATATCATGAATTCTCAATCTGGGGTGATTTTGCAGCCGGATTAATTTATTTCTCCATTTGCCAATTACCTTGATTTTATAAGGTGTTTTTTCCAGAAGAACCTGGATAAGCTTCACCCTATCCGGATATGGATAGCCCAGCAGACATATATCGCTTATAAAAGCTGGTCCGGCCTGAATAGGCTTGAATATTTCTGTTGAAGTTCCTAATGGCAAATGGAAAGTTTGCTGGTGCCCTTTTTTAATATAGAAATCTTTGGCTGCCGTATCGATAGTAAAGATATAATCATAATTGGGTATTAGCACTTCCGTTTTATCCATGTAATAAGGATCTTCCGTTAGCCAGACTGCCGTCTTAATCTTTTGTGTCTTTACCCATTGGATTATTTTTAAAGGGACCTTAAAGCCCAGAAGGACAATGACAATGTCCGGTTTAAACTGATTTACCATTGTTTTTAGCTTTCCAATGCCAGTTAGGGGATCAAATTGTTTTACATTGGTTTTCTTTTGAAGCTCTTTCATAATCCATTGTTCAAAAAATTTATATATCCCTGTATAACCTGAAGAAATAAATAATATTCTCATAACATTCACCTAAAAATTAATAGAAATGCTGTTTAAGGCACCGATTCCATCTTTTTGTTCATCACAATAAAAAAAACCGTCCACAAGAACGAATCTATCTTTTTTCTTGGAAGAAACCTGCAGCTCATATCCAAAATTTAAATTTGTCCCTTGCTCAAGCGCCTTGGATTTTCCTGGCTTTAACCAGTGTTCACCGATCTTTAATGCTTTTTCCTTCCAGTCATCATCTATATATACCCAGGCTTCTGTATTAGAACCATCAATCATGAGAGCGGTATGATTTACTGAACCGATCTTTCCGCCAAGCCGCACATTTTCCGAAGGTTTTGTCCGCAGACAAATGAGGGGATTATTTAATGCAGCTGTACCGATATTTCTTATATTCAAGTTTCCAACTACCATAATATCCTCTTCTTCCTCCTCCTTTTCAGGAAGCATAATGGAATAACTGAACCAGGCGATACTATTAACAATTTCAGGTTCCTTCTTTTTCCAAAACAAGGTATCACTCCTATTCCATTACCAAATGTTTTCTTTACACTTTATGCCTTTAAGTAAGGGTAAATGTTAATGTTTCTGAGGGTAAGAGCTGAGTAAAATATAAAACTTTATCAATCAGCGTTTTAAATGTAAAAAAAGAGGAGCGGGCACTCCTCTTAGATTCTAGTTTTTCATGATCTATTAAGCTGGTGATGGACCAGGTCCCGGGAATACAGTCGGGCACTGAGGCGGGAACGCAAGCGGCGGACAAACGAAAGGCATGTCAGGACGCGGCTGGCAGAATTCAGCTGTAATTTCAAGCTTTACCAAAGCTTCCATTTGAACGTTTTGACACAGGTTAATTGAAATATCCAGCTGCTGGAATTCGAATTCACCAGGCGTAGCAGTTGCGCGGCAAATCAAGTTGGCATCACATTCAAAGTCTGTAATTTCACATTGCAGGAAAGTTCCTGGAGGCGCACATAAGAAGAATTTCTCAGATACAGCCCAAGGAATCGGCCCAGTTGTACATGACAAGCCATTTGGATTTGTTACTCGTACAACTACAAAACCTTTCTTTAAAACCTTTACTTTTTGCAAAGTAACTGTTGATCCATCTGGCAACTGGAACTGCCCGCTTGCACGGCCATCCGGCTGAGGGATTTCCTGGCAAAGAATTGATCCAGGTGCTAGAGGGTCAACAGGAGTACCATTTTCATCAGTTGCAAAACATTCAACTGTGTAATTTCCTCCTAGAACTGCACATGGGTCTGTATCTGGCGTTACACCGCCATTTTCACAGTCAAACTCAATTGCTCCAGCTGCTAGATCACTTGCATTAAAAGCAATAAGTGGCACATCAACTTGGCGGGTTACCCAGTCATAAACTTTATTTACTTTTATACATAAAGTCTCCTGTCCGCCGTTAATTGACTTAAAATCCATTAACTGATCATCCTCTCGCTTTATTATATTAGGGTTAAACCTACTTGTATGTTATGCTGCTTCTCCTGCTATGTGTATGGGCTTTTGCGTAAATTCAGACACCATTCCTGATTACCCAAACCAGAAAGCATAAATCTCCATAAACCTTTAACCCAATGTTAATATATTCCGATTGAGAAGCAGTGTGCTCACAATAGTTAACAGGGCCGAGCCTAAATATTTTAACCTTTATTTGCCCTTTGTCTGGACAATAATCCAAGCCATCCACATTAGGAAGAATATAATATTTTGTACCGGAAATTTTTTGGAGGGTGAAATTGTGAGCAGAAATTACATGAAGGTGATTCCGTACCGAGAAATATGTGCAGCCAAAGACTTTAAAGAATTTAAATTAGGAATATTACCGCAGAATACTCTATATCATTTAAGAAATCCAGAAAGAACTCAAATCGTTCCACCCTTGCTGCCTTTTCCAGGTATAAACTTGCCAAATGAATGTGTAACACAGGATTTTTATGTTGCAAGTCTTAGAAATACTTTATGCATAAGGAATCAGACAATTATCCATAACAGAAAATTTATTCTTCCTGATAGCTTCAGACATTACCAGTTTAACTCCTCAACAAACCATCTGACCTATAATCAACGATTAAATCGATTCTCACTAAAGGTAAATATAGAAAATACGAAATATCAAAAAGGTGATTGTATTTTTTTAAGCGGAGAGAAAAGCGGCTTCGGGCATTTTTTATTAGAGGTTATCTCAAGACTATGGATTACAAAGTATATTGATGTTAAAAAGGTAAAATTCATTATGAATCCAGAAGATCGAACCAGCTGGAAGCTCGATTTGCTTAAACCCTTCGGAATTAGCACGAGGCAAATTGTATATCTGGACAATCCCATCGTATGTGAAAGACTTCATATACCAGTTCAATCCTTTTGTCTACGAAAATACACCTCATCATTTGCCTATAAAACATGGAAAAGAATCGGTGACTACTATGACAGGGGGACAGGGGCTGAAAAGATTTATGTCTCCAGGTCAAAATTGAAAAATCAGCGGAGAGGTTTACTGAATGAGAAAGCTGTTGAAAGGATTTTTTCTTTAAACGGCTATAAAATTATTCACCCTCAGGAACTAAAAATATCAGAGCAAATTAATTTATTCCGCAATGCAAAGGTTATAGCAGGCACTTCAGGTTCAGGGATGTATAACAGTGTCTTTCAGCAAAATCATCCCAAAGTTCTTATCCTTACTTCTAATACATTTTTTAAAATGAGTGATGTATTAGTGAATACATCCACGGGAGGCAAGCTGCATTATTTTGTCGGTCAAACAACTGAACTAAATGTTCCTGGCATTAAAGCAAGCTGGATATTGAACACAGAGCATCTGAACCAATTTTTAAAAGTATTTTAACAAATGCTTAATGAATAATAATGAATTACGGGGGATGAAAAGTGATAATATTTATCCACATACCAAAAACAGCTGGTACCTCCATGAGGAAAATAATAGAAAAACAGTATGGTATTTATCAAATCCGTTCCTTTTATGCTGGACATGAGGACGCTTATAATAAGCTAAAGGGAACACCTAACTCAAGACTCTCTTCTGTAAAGTGGATACAGGGCCATTTTCAATTTGGTCTGCATGAAGCTTTATCGCAGCCTGTTCAGTATCTCACAATGCTCCGCCATCCTGTAGACCGTGTCATTTCCTTTTATTACTTTCTAAGGGAAAGCCCTCGGCACCCTTTAAATAAAAAAGCTATGTCTTTAACTTTAAAGGAGTTTATTTTGTGTGAGGATAGAAATATACAAAATCAAATTCATAACTTACAAACAAAAATGATTTCCGGGGATGGTACTGCATCAATAGAAAAAGCTAAAAAAAATATCGAAGAACACTTTTTGATGGTTGGAATAACGGAGCGTTTTAATGAGTCCCTGGCAATTATGAGAAATAAGCTTGGATGGAATGCCCCTTATAATAATAAGCACAATGTAACTAAAAGACGTCCGAAAATGGAACAGGTTCCAGCGGAAATCAGAAAGCTGATCGAGCAGAAAAATGAAATTGACTTTCAGTTGTATGAGTACGGGAAAGGGTTATTACAGAAAGAAATAAATTCTTTGAAATGATAAATGGAAGCATAGCTCCTAACCGAAAAAATGAAAAGGCTAACTCGAATGATCGATGTAATCGAACCTTTGAGTTAGCCTTTTTTGCACGGCTTAAAAAGCAAATAAATTTAATCCATACTGAAGGGCTTGCATCAATTGGCATTAATTGATTCTTGGATAATTTACCTATTCTTCCTGAATACATATATGTTAGATACAAGTTTTTTTATCCGGATAGCCATCCAGGCAAAGTGCTTCTTTAAATAATTTATTGGTTCTGCATCATTACACGTTTTTAGCTGAAGGGCATAAACTAGGAGATAAAGGAATGGGTATCTGCCTAAAGGAGAGGAATATGATGCTAAGAAGGAGCAGAGTTGAAAGACTGACTTATGTTCAGCTGCAGCAGAAAGTAATACATCTTGAATCGGAGCTTTCTTATTTTCGCGCTAACCATGATGGAGTTGTTCAAAATTATATTGAGCAATTAAAGCAGATGAAATATGATAATGATTTTCTGAAAAGGGATATGCAGAGACTTACTGAAGAAAATGAAAGGCTCATGCAAAGTGAACTCAATCCAAAATTGTTTTCCAAATGGGATAGAGAGAAAACGGCAAAACATTTAGAAGAGAAAAATCAGCTGGAAAAAGAAATAAATAGCTTAAGAGAGGAAATTTCAAACCTCAATCACGACCTAAAAGATCAGGATCAGCAATTTGAAGAACTCCAAACATTGCTTGAAGCTAAAACGGCAGCTTTAAAGGAAGCAGAAGTGGAAAAGGAACATAATCATCAGGAGCTCAAAACAGCTATGGAAAGTGTTAATGAGCTGAAAATGGTGTTAAGTGAGCATGAAAAAAGCGCAGATGAATCAAAAGCAAAAGAAAATCAATTGGCATCGCAGTTAAGGAAGGCAATAGATGAGAAAATGCAATTATTACAAAATTTCCAGTCAGTCGAAAAAGATTACCAATCATTAAATAACGTTCTGGCTGAAAAGACTTCTGAACTGGAACAGCTGCAGGAGGAACATAATCAGCTACTCGAAGAAAATATCACAGCTGAACAGAAGAACCAGCAATTAGAGAATCTAATGGCTGAGAAAACTTCAAAGCTTGAAAAATTGCAGGAGGAATATAATCGTTTACTGGAAGATAACAAGACTGCTGAACAGAAATATCAAAAATTGGAAAACCAATTGACTGAAAAAGCTTTTAAGCTTGAACACCTGCAGGAGGAACATAATCATTTACAGCAGCATATTCAGACTTCTGAACAGAACCATCAGGAACTGGAGAAGGAACTCGCGGATAAAACATCTAAGCTGCAGCAATTGCAGGAGGAACATAATCATTTACAGGAGCATAATCAAAAGTTAGAAAAGGATTTTGCTGATAAAACATTAGAATTGGAAAAATTACACAAGGAAAGAAATGATAATAAGACAATAATTGAATGCCTGCAAAATGAATTGCAGCCGGCTGGCCAGAAGCTGAAAGAAGCAGAACAAAAAATCAGCATACTTACAGCGAAAGCAAGTGAATTGGAAACAGAAAATCTAAGTTATTGCAGTGAATTAACAAAGGCAACCGAAAGAATGCTCCAGGCTGAGGAAAATGCTAAATCTCTGGAGGAAAATTTTAAAAAGATATCAGAGGAAGCATCAGCGAAAATCAAAGAAAACGAAAAAATGGGCCAAGAATTACGGGTTTTAATCCAAAATCAGGAACAATTAAGTCAGAAAAACGTATCTTATCTACAAAAGATAACCCAATTGGAGTCTGAAAAAAATAATTCAGCAGAGTCAGTCAGTCATCTTAAGGCAGAAATGGAAGCTTTAAAGACAGAACTAAAACAAAAAGAGAAAGAAAAAATGGAAGTGCTTAACCGTCTGGAAAGCCGTGAGATTGAAATGGGCAAGCTAAAAGATGAGAATAACAGTTTTGAAGAAGAAAAAATCGGTCTTCTTGAAAAGCTTGCAAAACTGGAGGAAGAAAATGCTGCTTTCAATGAAAATTTTTCAGTCCTTTCTTCTCATCGGAAGTCAGACGAAAAACGCATGGATTTAATCACGGCAAATTTAAACCAGGTATTTACAGAAATGAAACAATTAGTACGGATGACATCCTCATTAAAACACCAATTGGAATCAAAGAATATAGAGCTTAATCAAATTAAAAAGGAGAAGGGTGTGCTTATGGAGGAGCTAGTAAAAATAAAGGATGACTATGAGAAGTCAGAAGCAAGAAAGGATGAGTTGGAGAATCAGATAGAGATAATGAGAACTGAGCTTCACAAAGCTCAAAATTCACTCACACGTCTGGAACAATTTGAATCTGAGAAACTCAGACTTAAAGAAGATCTTGAAACAAAAATAGAGGAGTTCAATTCATTAACTGATCACTATAAACGAGAAAAAGATTCTTACCTTCAGGTCCTGGAGCATGTTCAGGATCAGGTAAATGTATATAAAGAAAAATCTGACCAATTTGATGCAGAGAAAGGCTCCTGGTCAAAACAAATTGACGAGTTAAAAGGTGAGCTCAAGAGAACGAAAGCAACGGTTGAAAAAATGGAAGAGCTTGAAAAGATGAATGCTCAGCTGGCTTCAGAATTACAGGCGAAGGACATTGAAATTTATAAAGTAAAAAAAGAAAGTGAACGTGCTTTGCACCAGCAATTAGATCAGTTCAAAGCAGATATGAAACAGTATCAGGATAAAATCTCACAATATGAAAAGGACAGGGAGATTTGGGAAAAACAAATGAAACAAATGAAAGCCCAATTTACTGCCTTGGAATCCAACCTTGAGGAAAAGGAGAACTTTATTAAACAATATATCAAGCAGCCCCTATCTCCATACACAGCCGGACTTCAAAATCCTTCCGAGCAAAGTTCACCCGATAAGGAACAGCCAGTTCAAAGCCAGCCTCAGGAAAGTCAGTACCAGGCAGGACAGCAGCAAAGCCAGCAATCCGCCAGCTGGTTCCAAAGAATGCTTTCTCAGCAGCAAGGAGGGAGCGCACGCCCCCAAAACTTTCAGGGGCAATATCACCCCAGTCAAGGGCAATACCATCCCAGTCAAGGGCAATACCAGCCGCTCCCGAAACAAACAAACACAGCAGCAATGGACTTTTTCACATTGCGCAGCAAAACGACACAGCCAGCGCAATCAGGGAATAACTATGGGAACCAATGGAAAGAAGATTAGCGAAAATCATTTAAATAAATTTGATATAGTAATTAAGAAAAAAATTTATGAAGAGATGATAAGCTATTGCAGGAGCAATTTGCCGTATGAAGCTTGCGGGCTTCTTTCAGGAGCAAAGGGCCAATGTACTACTTTATGGAAAATAAAAAATGAATATCAAAACAGGAATCGGTTTATGATGTCTGCTGAATCCATCAAGGCAGCCGTTCAGGAAATGGAACAATTGAGTGAGGGGCTATCTGGAATTTTCCATTCGCACCCTACTTCACCAGCCGTTCCATCTACACATGATATGAATAATAATTCCTATCCTGAGTTGCCTTATTTTATTGTTTCCTTTTATAAAGGAAAAACAGAAGTTAAAGGCTATAAAGTAGTAGAAAAAAGGTACCATCCACTAAGTCTTAAAATTATTGATTAGTCCACTAAACCCGGCGTACCGATTAGGCGCCGGTTATTCTTTTTTAACTATTTTACTCTTGTGACATTAAATATTATTCGATTGTATATAGCAACAAAACAATCAGAGCGGATAAGTACTAGATCACTTCTGCTAATATTACCAAAGATTATCTATGATGTTTTATCAATTGCGAGCAAGGGGCAGGATATTTTCCCCAGCAGAAACTGCAGCAGTAATATGTATACAATGCCTGAAGCAGCAATTTCCCTTCATCACCATACAAGCGGGGAAAAAAGGCCACAAATTCACCTGTCCTGATATGCTATTACTCTGTACCGTTAAATTGGGTATTAGCCTGAACACGTTGCAGCTAAAAGTCTCATAATATATATTGTGGTGGATTTATTTGTGGTAGGAGGAGTTCATTTGAATAAAAAAAGGGAGTTGCCAAAGAGATATCAAACAGGTAATCCACAAAAAAAAGATGAAAATAAAATTTACATGGGAAATTCGATAAAGGGAGCGGGCTACAAGAAAAAAAGAACTGGAAATGGAGACTGCGGCTGCGGCTCCAACGTAAAGAAATTACGCGCTAAAAAGGCATAAGAATATTTATTATCTATAAATATCCAGAGTTTTTTAAGTCTACCATTTTAAAAAAGGGGGGCAAATAGTAATGCTCCCCTTTACATTTTAATCTATTAACCAACATTTAATTTATCAATTTATAAAATCTGCCTCTCCTATAATTAAGAACATTATAGTTCTATCTCCAATTCGTCCTTATAGCAGCAAAATTTAAATTTCTTCCCTTTGCCACAGGGGCATGGATCATATAATTTATCCTTCATTTTCGTTCTTAATGCTTTTTTCAGCTGGGATATATCTACATAGGGTTTCAGTTTGATTACCGATTGGATACCATAATCCTGGCAAATTTTTGTAACCTGGGCTGCTTGGAGCTCAGTAACGACAGAACAATAAATAAGCTTTTCTTTTCGAAGGTTTGTGTTTGACAAATGTAATTCTCCCTCCAATCTTAAAAGTTAGTTTATCATACGCATTTTTGCTGAATTCGGAACGTTAATTGATTTAAAAAATGGGGTATCTGCAATATTCACTTAAGACAGATTGATTGCGTCTTATGTAATGAATGTCCAAAAAAATGTTCCAGCTTATTATAAATGTCCATGCCATCCTTGTCTTTTATACATATATAAATAGTAGGTCAAAAGAAAGAAGTTACTCAATTATGTTATTTTGTACTCTTTCTGCTTTGATTTAAAAAATATAAGGAGTGAAATGTATGAAGAAAAATATGGGGTGCGGCAATAAAGGTCATAGCGGAGCCTGCGACATCTCGAAAGCCAAGACAGTAGATTGTTTTAACAGATCTTTTGCCCCTATTGCGGACATTCAAAAGGTTCCTGTTTATGACATTCCTGTCGTTCTGGCAGAGGTGGAGCTCCAGGCGGATGTCGAAGCCGATATTAAGCTTCCAACAGCTGCCAGGGAAATTAAATGGATTCGCAAGAATGTATCCCTCACACAGTGTAAAGCAATCCCATCAGTTCAAAATCCAGGGTATGTTAAGTTATTCATTACTGGTGTTGTGCATAAAAATATTCAATATGTAGAAGAATGCAGCGGGTACATTACGGACTTTAGTACCGACATTTCTTTTAGCTGTAATCAGCAAGTTCAGGTATTTAATCATCCGATTGAATTTTTAAGCAGAAAATCATCAGTGGATGAAAGAAGATTCCTTGATAAAACGGGACATGGTGCTGACCATTCTATGGGTGGTTCAAGAACATTCGAATTTTATAATGAACCGATTGACTGTAAATTAATTTTCTCAGAAGTTAATGAGCTCGATCTTTTTAAGGAGTTCAACCGGTTTGGCCAGTTCGATAAGATTACTGAAAAAATGGAAATAACACTATTCTTTAAATTATTGCAAACCCAGCAATTTAATCCGAGGTTCGTACAGCCGCCGAAAAAGGGACCTTGCAATTTGCCTTGGCCAGCTCAAAAAAATGCACAGACACCAGCAACTGCCCGTGAAAAATTTGTAGAAAAGATTCAAGGTATGTATCGCATAAGATAAAGCGGTTATTATCTTCTCATCCTATCCAGTGATGAAAGCTGGAAAACTGTATCACCCATTTATATGCAGATTGTTCATTCTGAGTCTGTATCCCGGACTCAGAATGATTTAGTTGGAATAGCAAAGCAGAGTTGGAGTGAGTAAAATACATAAACAGTTTAGATAAATGCAGTCGACTGTATTTTTGATTTAACTCTGAATATATTAAAATCGTTTTTTTTTGACCCGTTAACGGGTTTTTTTTATGAATTCGATAACTTGGTGAAATAATAATGCATTATCTTTAGCAATTTCGTTCTGAAATTGCCAAGATAATGCATTAGTCTAACCGTTTTAATTTTTAGAGAAAGGTAGATTATAGAACATTCACACGAACCTGCTGATTTTGTAAAACTTTAATTGTAAATTCGAGGAACATTTTTTCTACTATTGTTTGGAAGGTTCCCTCTTCGAAAGCAGCATGATTTGGCAGTGGATGACGATCTATAGCTTCATCATATTCAACAATTCTGCTTGCGAGCAATTCGCAGAAAGGAAATTGATTATAGAATTGGCGGCTTTCCTGATGAAACTGGGAAAGATCGCTTGAAAGCAAATGGTCCTTTTCAGGAAAACCTTTTCCTAAATCTTGGGATCTAAAGAAATCGAATTCTGATTCAGAATTAAACATCGGACGCTGTGGCGGGTTCAGGAAATCTTCGGCAGCAATTGTAGTAGTACATTCAAATGGGGTATCAACAGTTAATGACTTTAATTCGGATGAAACACATGAGCTGCCATATGAATGTGGGCATGGAGTAGCGTACTGGATATTTTTACGAACAAAACCTCTTATAAATAAAGGAATTGGCGTTGGTGAAGGTGCAAAAGGATCAAAACCAGCAGCTCCAGGAAGAAGGAGTGTGCACTGCACAATTTTAACCCTCTTTTTAATAGCCTTGATT
Source organism: Bacillus sp. NTK034 (assembly GCF_017303275.1). Lineage (GTDB taxonomy): Bacteria > Bacillota > Bacilli > Bacillales > Cytobacillaceae > Cytobacillus. Next base: position 264,694 of record NZ_JAFKOJ010000003.1, read on the forward strand.
TCCAGCACTGGATCAGGGAAATGAATTTTTGCAGATAGATTGGTTCTCACATTCAATTCAGCAAGAGTTACCGGAACTCTTAAAATTGCTTCTCCTCCAGGTGTTGCTCCACCAGGTGTTGTAATAGGAGTTACCGGAAAACTCTCGCACTGTTCTACAGATGCGGATTGGTTCGTACTAATACAATTATTATCCTTTTTCAAAATTTTTCCTCCTTTATTAATTAAGCTCAATTTATCATATGCAGAAAGTGAGACAAACTATAGATGAATGAAGTAGTGCATTAGTGGATTTTTGCCGGAGGAGCAGTTATTTTTGGCATTTGCATAGTTTGATAGGAGAGGATTTAGTCCATATCTATTTTGTCGTTTAATGTGCCGGAATTTGTTTAATAATTTGGGTAAATGCGGTTTTTTCAATAATATTAAGAATTGATATATATGCCATGATATACTTGTCCACTCCATATAGCTCTTTCTTACATATATAATAGTGAGTCAATGAAAACCATTAAGCTTGCTTTCAATTTGACTAAAAAACTATTTAAGGAGTGATTGTATGAAGAGGAACCATTCATGCGGGTGTGGAAGCGGCAAAGACAAATGTCCTCCCCTTCCGGCATGCGATACAGCAAAATCTCATACATCTTTTTGTGATGTAGGAGATGCAACAAATACAGGCAGTATAGAGGAAACGGTTGTATTAGGTGATGTTCCGATCCAAACTTTAACAGAATCAGATATTTATCTTCCTTCTCCTGCAACGGATATTAAAAACATTAGAAAAAATGTGTATTTAACTCAATGTAAAGCAGTACCTGTTATTCCCGAGGGATTTCCAGATACTGCTCCAACTGCTGTAAAGCTGTATGTTGAGGGTTATATTCATAAGAACATTCAGTATGTGGACGGGTGTGAAGGCAGTGTGAAAGATTACAGTGTCAATGCTCCTTTCAAGTGTTACTCTTTAGTAGACGGTCTCCCGGATATTGATTGGCAATTTAGCAATAAGAGCAGCCAGACCAATGAAATTAGAGAACTTGCAAAAGATGGCATGGGGGCAGACCGCTGCAGCTTTGGTTCATTTACTTTTGAATTCTTAAACGAACCGATCAAATGTAAATTGCTGAATGCAAATGTAACACAAGTGGACGTGTTAAGCGATTTTGACAGATTCGGCAGATTTGATAAAATTACTGAAAAAGCGGAAGTTAATCTTGTTGTTCGATTGACTCAGCGTCAATTAGGCAACGGCAACGGCAACGGATAAGAAAAGCCTGTTATGTTAATACGGAAAGAGGGTATCCTTAAAAGATACCCTCTCATTATAATTCCACATATTGCTTTTGGAAAAAGTCCAGACATAAAATAGCATTGGCCTGGATTTCCACTGTTGACCCTGATCCGACATTATCATGCCAGACAACATGTATCTTTTGAAGCTGGCAATAGATTTCTTCTGTAAATTGCTGAAAGAATTCATGATGGGAATTACTTCCATTTTCAGTTAGAAACGTGTATTCGTTATTGGCGTTAGCTTCTGGCAGCATTGGGGTGGAAAGCCAGTATAAATCAATCATATGCTCAATAGGAAGGGGTATCTTTACCATTTGCAGGGAATCATTATTTTCATAAATAATTCTAGCTATAATCACCCCTTTAATAAAAGCAATATTTGATGGCAGCAGTGCCCGGCAGCGCAGTGATTCAACCGACCATTCCAATTTTTTAATTTCTTTCACTGTTAGTTTGAAAGGCAAGCATTCAAATAGATTAATTTCTAATTCTGATTTTGCCACCATTACAGGTACCTTTACGATTGGCCCTGTCCGGCAGGGTACGGAGCTGTGGTGGTCGAAAAGACATATTTCACCTTTCTCGTTACATACCTCTTTAGTGTTTTCACACATACTGGAAGATTCACTTTTAGAAAGGTCCAATTCGTCCAAATTGTTAGATGAATCAAGTTCTGATGTGAACTTATCAATAAGATTGGTGCTTTTATCGTTTATATCATTATGATCTACTTCATCTTGAGCAGCATCTGCACCATGAATAGATTCATCATCCTCCATCATGAAAGAAAAATCCTTTAACAAAGACGATATCTTTTGATATTTATCATTATCAGCAGCTGCTCTATACATTCCATGTGAAGTACTTTCCCCACTTATAATTGATGAAACCTGATCACTTATATAGGATAATTCCTCCATAAAAGAGGATAATTTTTCCTGCAGGGAATCAAAATCATGCATGAATTCTTTTTTTTCATCAGAGGATTCATCATTATTTTTCATTTGATATCCAAAACAAAATTTAGATTCCTCACCTGAAGAGGAGGATTCCTCAAGTTCAGTATTATTTTCAGAGTGTTTTTCTGCCATAAAGGAACTGGACTCACTACAGCCAAACAAAGATTCAGCCATCAAAGAAAAGACTTGATCCTGTATAGATGAATCAATGTCTGATTCTGATGAAGACGATTCTTCCAGCAATGAAACAAATTCACTCTCCAATGAACTATCATTATTTACTCTCGGTTCATAATAAATGCCAGGGGATTCATCGAACTGAACTTTTTCATCTTGACTTTCTTCCTTAAGTAACAACCCTTTTTCCACTAATAATGTAAATTCATTTTCATGGACTTGTTTGTCTATTTTCTTGTAATCTCGATCATCTATTAACAGATCATCTAATATAGAAGTCTCTTCTTTTTTTGCTTCGCTTGTAGATTCAAGGATTGCAGAGAACTCATGAACCAAATCCAGTACTTCATTTTTGTTTGAATTAGTCTTTAAATCCAGTTCCTTTTCTTGTTTAAGAAAATTGGATTCCATTACTTCTTCATCCAAACTCGTATTTTCTTGAGAATATTGAGATTCTTCAGCCTTATCCAATGCATTATCTCTGATCTGCAAAGTATTTTCCTTGAAGTGGCTTTCATAGCCAGGCTGGCCATTTCTTCCGATTGTCTTATAATGAATACTATTTGAAAATTTACTTGGTAAGGAAGGAGACCAGCTGAGCATCGGAGAAAATGGGGTCAGCAAATCCATTAACCTTTTTGGAATACTTATACTTTTTTTATTGACAAACTGACCCTTTTCTTTAACAGGCTTCGGCTTAGCAATCAATGCCTTGTCTAAAGTTGTTCCTGAGGGCTTTTCTTTATAACGAGTGATTTGCCTGTCTTCTAATTTTGGCGGCGCCAAAATAAAAGGTATGGAAGTCCCTTTGGGCGAAAATAAAGGGTTTGACTTCTTTACTTGCTTCCCTGCAGGCTTAGACTTGTTTGGCTCGCTTTCACTCTTTTTGCTGTCCGGATTCCCTTGCCCAGAATAATAGTAAAGTTGCTGGGCAGGCTGCTCAATATTGTCTTTTTTTAAATTATTAATAGGATTACTGTCATTTCTCATGATTCCAGGAAGGTGCTGTCTAAAAAAGCATCCTCTCCAATCCCCTCCTTACCTTCAAGTTAGTGATTTTTTGAGCGTTAATCACAGTGATGAAAACAATCATCATCATTTGTTGTGGAAGATACGCGGATCTGCTGTTTTTGCAGTACCTTCAATGTTATATCCAAGACCATTTTTTCCTCAACCTTTGTAAAAATTCCTTCTCCCAACGGAGTGCAGTTGGGAAGTGGAGACCGGTCGATGGCTTCATCCCATTCTATTATTCTGCTGGATATTAGTTCACAAAACGGAAGCTCGTTATAATGCTGGGTGCTTTCCTGGTGGAACTGGGAAAGATCCTTTGTCTGCAGCTCATCCTTCTCGGGATGGCCTGAAGGCAAAGGTTTAGAGATAAGAAAGTCAAATTCCTTTCTATTGTTCATTTCCGGCATTTCAGGCTTTGTTAAGAATTTTTTAATTTCACTCACACATTGGAAGGGTACATCCACAGTGTATGAATGCAAATCAGAAGCAATGCTTTTACCTGAGTGCATTTCAATGTCCGGGCATGGGCTCGCATATTGAATGTTCTTCCGGACAAAGCCTTTAATAAATAATTTGTTTGTAGGTAATAATAGTCTGCATTGTGTTAATTTAACTGTTTTCTTAATGTCCTTTATTTCCAGAACTGGCTCTGGAAATGTTATTAATGCATCTATATTTATTTGTAAGGTAAGTTCAGCCAGCACTACAGGTACCTTTGTAACGATTTTACCAATGCTGACATGCGGATGATGTTCGATGCAGCTTTCACATTCACAATTATGAGTAATCGCTTTGCATTCATTCTCATGTTTATCTTTATGCGATTCAGACATTTTGGGGCCTCCTGAAGTCAAGATATAGCATACTATGCGTGTTAAATGACTATGTATAGGCACCTGCCCTAATAGAAAAAGGAGCCTTTATAACCCAATATGTAAAAATTTTAATAAGAAAAGACGGGCACAACTGGACTCCTATCCCGCATAAGATTCTAAAGGAGGAGTGAGGGAAAATGGATAGACGAAATTTTCTGGCGGTTGATATAGGGAACAGTTGGTATAAAGCGATGGCCTCTGATAGCGGAATGATATCCGAGTACCAGCTTCCAAATGCAATTGCACTTTTTGACAGCGAGTTTTATGAAAAACCATATGACGATGAGGATATTATCTTTGAGGAGAATTTGATCGTTGAAGTAAAAAGCAGAGCTGTTAAAGAAAAAAGAGAAATCTTTTATATTGGAATGGGAGCTGCCAGACAAAAGGATGTTAGTTTAACTTCATTTAATAATCAAAAAGTTGATGAGGACCGAACGTATATTTTGCTTTTTGGATTAGCAGCTTATCATGCAGCCCTTCAGAAGTCTGATGAATTAGAAATCACCTATTCTATCGATCAATTAGCTGTTTCTTTACCGACAACACAGTATAAGGAGCGTAAATCAAAGCTGAAAGAGAAATTAATTGGTTCTCATACAATAATTTTCCACAAGGTGCCAGGATTGAGTGAACCAAAAGAGCTCGAAGTCAAGCTTAACATTAATGATGTTATTATCGGGGCAGAAGGAGCCTGTGCCTACCTTGGTTTAACCCGGGACCAGGAAACTCTGGGAATAACAAATCATGAACTTGTTAAAGAATCAGAAAAAGGAATTATTATTGGAGATCTTGGTGGAGATTCTGTGGATTTTGTAGGAATAAAGAATAATAAACCAGTTGCTTCTATAGAAGGTGAACCGTTTGGCATTAATCAGTTTCTTGACCATATCATTCAAAAGGTAAGCAAAAATGAGCTGTATCGCTTCGATTCACGAGCAGAGCTAGAGGAGAAATTGGCAGCGGGGATCTCGGAATGGTATGTGGAGCCGTTTGCGGGAGTAAGAAAAGATATCAGCAAATATATTATTCCGCAGCTAAAATCAATGGCGGTAAAATACTTGGAGCATTTTGACCGGGTGCGGAGCAGTTCGAGAGAGATTAAAGGGGCAGTCCGGTATATTGCAGTCGGTGGAGCGGCCAAATTGGCACAAAAGCAGATTCTCGAAGCTGCAGTCAGATGGTCCGAGAGAGGCCGTCCAATTGAGCTGATGTTTCCAGAGGGGATGGAAAAGCTTAATGTTCAAGGTTTGATGATTTTGGCAAAAATGAATCAAATTAAAAAGGAAAAAGGAAATAGCACTGCCATTTCCGTTAAGAGTTAGGGATGACGCTAATGTCCAAAACATATACGGATTATCTTAATAAAACAGCTATAACCATTTCCGAATCCTTCATTGATGTGAAAACTGGAAACAATATCTCTGTATCCGCAAAAGTGGAGGAGCAGATAAAATACCATGCAGCTAATCAGACTTTAATGCATCTGCTTTTATCGGCACTTCATAACTATCTGCATCCTAAAGCAGCAGGCAGCAGCAGTGAGGTAATTTTAGCTGAAATAGCGGAATTGAAGAGGCTGATAGAGGGCGGATCCATTACTTTAAATATTAAAGAAAAGCAGGATTATCCACTTAATAAACAAACAGAAAAAGCGGATTTGGATTTTAATGAAGTAGTCAACGTTCTTGAGGCATTTGGGGGATAAAGGTAAAAAGGTGCACCTAATGAGGTACACCTTTTTTGTTTGAATTATTAACTTCTAATTTCATTTCAAGAAAATCACTTACAAGGCTCTAAATGCGGACAGCAGGCAGGCAAGTAACGGCACAGAAGCATGAGAGATCCACGTTGATACAAATACCTGTACCAATTAGATCTTCAATATTTTCAAAATCTATTTGGCTGCAAGGAGAGCAAAAATCCTTTGAAGCGTGTTTAAATGGATCTCTTGATGATTTGCATTGCTTGAACGTTAATAATTCCAGAACTGCGCATTTACCATCAAATTCTTTTATTTTAAAAATAAAAGACGTAATGCATGCAAACTTTTTCTCCTTTGAGTGATGAGTAAATGTCGTCACGCCGGTGGCCTTAAATGGTTCACAGTCTCCACAATAGAGGATAAATGGGATCGTATTTTTCTTCGGCTTTTTGGATCCTCCCATGAGCCTATCAATGGAATCCTTACAGGATGTCTTGCAATCATCCTCATTTTTCGCCTTTTTCTGAGCTTTATCAATAGCTTCCAGAACATCTTCTACACAATTTTTATGAAAATTGTGATGGAATTTAAAATTATCACTATTTTTCTCTGATTTCCAGTGGCAATCGCAGTCGTGTTCATGTACCTCGCAGAAGTCATCGTGCTTGTCATGATCCTTAAGATATTTCTTGCCGCACATACCCATGAATTTCTCACTCCCCTAAAAATTATCTTCATCATTAGCATACGGCTGGAATGAAAATATCGAGTGAGAATCTAGCCTATTAAGAGTGAAAAAAGTTTGTTGATGAATTTCTATTACTGTAGCTTTTGAATAAAAATTTAAATAATGGAGTTATAAAAATCTGAATAACATGTCCAGTCCTTTATTATTAAAAAACATATATTAAAAGTACATAAGACTAATTTAGGAGGGACTTTGTGGAACAGCCAATATTTTTAGAGCCTGTTTTCCAAGAAAGGATCTGGGGAGGTACAGCTCTTAAAAATATATTTGGCTATAATATTAATTCTGAAAAGACAGGTGAATGCTGGGCAATATCTGGACATGCAAATGGCGATAGCACAGTTTTATCCGGAAAGTTTATTGGGAAGAAGCTTAGTGAACTTTGGACAGATAATCGAGAATTATTTGGAAACCATCCTGCACAAAATTTTCCGCTTCTGGTAAAATTGCTTGATGCCAATTCAGATTTATCTGTTCAAGTTCATCCTGATGACGAATATGCACAAAAGCATGGGACAGATATGTTTGGTAAAAATGAATGCTGGTACGTCCTGGACTGTAAAGAGAATGCTCATATCATTTTAGGTCATAATGCAAAAACTAAAGAAGAACTAACAAGTTTAATCGAAAAAAAGGAATGGGGAAAACTTCTTAATAAAATCCAAATCAAGAAAGGGGATTTTATATTCGTACCCAGCGGGACCGTTCATGCACTAGGGCAAGGGACTCTTATTCTGGAGATTCAGCAAAGTTCGGATACCACTTATAGACTATACGATTACGACAGAATAGACAGCAATGGAAAGAAACGCGAACTTCATTTAAGACAGGCTATTGAAGTGGCGACAGTGCCTCATTATTTGCCAAAACTTCAGCCAGAGTATGTAAAGAAGGGCAGAAATCGGTTTATAAAGTACTTGGAAACTGAAAACTTCACTGTAAGCAAATGGGAGATACAAGAGAATGCTGCGATGAAAAAAGCAGTGCCATTTATACTAATCAGTATAATAAACGGGACAGGGAGTTTAATCATAAGAAAAAATCGATACAATCTGAAAAAAGGCGACCACCTTATCCTGCCGGCCCAAATAACAAAGTACTCGTTCGAGGGGCAATTTGAGGCTATCGTTTCTCACCCCTGATATAAACCCGTATCATACTTCACATTTTCACAAAGCAAATTGAACTGGCCAGAAAAGCAAGCCTAAACTTGGCTTGCTTTATATTTTTCACTGAATTTACATATCTCACGAAGAAAATGAGCCGTGCTTCTTATTATCATGAAAACATGCTGCAGGTAGCTATCGGGTTAGAATCTCGCCAATAAAAGCCAATTTTTTGTGTTTCCAGCTATAAGAATCAAAATTGCCTGGTCACGTGTACAAGCCATTTTTGTTGTCAAACATACAATATTACAAGCAAGTACTTGCTGAGTTAAATTGATTTATAATGAACTGGGAAGCTCCAAAACTTTGATATAGCATTTAATTAAAAAGGAGTGAGGACCATGAAGCTTTATTTAGATCCTGGACACGGAGGCACTGATCCAGGAGCTCAGGGAAACGGAATAAGAGAGAAAGATATTGCACTTGATATCGCAAAAAATATAAAAAATATCTTATTGACCATCTATCAGGATATGGAAGTTAAAATGAGCCGTGAAAATGATACGACTAAAAGTCTGAGCCAAAGGACATCTGAAGCCAATAGCTGGGGGGCGGATTTTTACCTCTCCATACACTGTAATGCCGCGAATGGTGCAGCGAGGGGGTATGAAGATTTTATTCATAACAGCAGCACTTCCCAAACAGCCAGCTATCAGAATATTATCCATGCTGAAGTCACAAAACTGAATCAGCTCATCGATAGAGGCAAGAAGAAAGCTGACTTTCATGTCCTGCGTGAATCTGCCATGCCAGCCCTATTAACAGAAAATGGGTTTATTGATAATTCTGCAGATGCCGCTTTAATGAAAGATCCGCTGTGGAGACAAAGAGTGGCACAGGGACATGTTAATGGAATGGCAAAAGCCTTTAGCCTTAAAGCCAAACCGGCAGTCCCGCCGCAGCCGCCAAAACCAGTCGATCCCAGTAATTTATACAGAGTGATAGCCGGTTCTTTTACAAATAGAAAGAATGCTGAGGAAAGGGCTGCCGCTCTAAAAAATAAAAGCATTGAATCAGTTATTGCTATTGCTGAAATTTCAGGCACGGTCTGGTACAGGGTACAGGCCGGTGCTTTCAGTACGAAGGAAAATGCAGAAAAACAACTGGAAGCAGTAAAGAAAGCAGGAATAGCAGATGCCTATATACTGTCAGACGCTCCGCTGGCAGTGCCTTCTGAACCAAAAGGTTATTCCATTCTGGGAGTAACCCATTTGTCACCAGAGCATATGAATCAATATGCAAAACAGTTTAATCCAAACGCCGCCAATTTAGGTTCATTCTATTCGGCTATCGGAGAATATTATGGTATCAGAGGGGATGTAGCTTTCGCACAGGCCATGCATGAAACCAACTATTTGCGCTTTACCGGTGATGTAAAGCCTGGCCAGAATAATTTTGCCGGAATTGGCGCAACAGGGAATGGAGCCGCAGGAGCAAGCTTTTCCACACAGGAGGAAGGAGTTTTGGCACATATTCAGCATTTATATGCCTATGCTTCCACACAGCCTCTGCCTTCTAAATATCCACTGGCCGATCCGCGTTTCAGCCTTGTGAAAGGAGGTTCGGCGAAGCTTTGGAAGGAACTGAATGGGAAATGGGCTGTACCTGGTACTAATTATGCTGAATCTATCATGAACATCTACAAAAACATGGTCAGATTTTCTGATCAGAAATTAGAAGCTGTTCTGAAGGATGCAGAAGGCAGCTAATAAAAAAAGCGGACATGAGGGTGTCCGCTTTTTTAACTATCTGTCAAATCACATACATGAATACACAAAGAAAGTGTGCCATGCTTCCCATCATAATGAAAATATGAAAAATCTCATGAAAACCCAAATGTTTAAACTCCAGGAATTTTGGTTTAATCGCATAAATCACTCCGCCGATCGTGTATAGGATGCCTCCAAGTAAAAGAAGCATTACACCAGTACTGCTTAAAGACTCAGAAAGAGGCGAAAAAGCAAAAACAATAATCCATCCCATTGCAATGTATAAAGCTGTTGACAGCCAGCGGGGGCAGCTGAACCAGATCATTTTAAACAGTATCCCTGATAAAGCAACAGCAGAAACAATGGAAAACAGAACCCAGCCGGTCACACCATTTAATGTTATAAGGCAAAAAGGTGTATAGGAACCTGCAATCAATACATAAATCATGGAATGATCAAGCTTTCTTAAAAAGGCAATGACTTTATCTTTGGCTATCACCATATGATAGGTAGCTGATGCTGAATAGAGCAGCATTAAACTGATTCCAAAAATAGCAACAGCAGCAATGGCAAGCGGTGACGATGTGGTCAGTGAGGCTTTAATAACCATGGCAAGCAATCCGGCAAAGGATAATATCGCTCCTGCCAAATGGGTCAGTCCGTTTATGGGCTCCCGGATGTATGAATTCATAATATCTCCTCCTAATGTTCTTTTATGTAGTTTTAATAACTACTTAATATAATATATATAAAACATCATCTAGTCAATATTTACAACTTGCGCTTTTTTAAGTAGAATTTATGTAATACCAGGTGAAGATTTGAGGGATGAATATGGAAACGGAAAAACTCATTGCGGATAATCAGATTCAATTGGAAGATATCCCGCAGATAGACTTATATATGGATCAGGTGATCCAGCTATTTGAAAATTCTTTTGGCAGCACGACGAGAAACGAAGAGGAAAAAGTGCTGACAAAGACAATGATAAATAACTATGCAAAAGGGAAATTGTTCTTTCCTGTCAAAAATAAAAAATATTCAAAGGAGCACCTTATTTTAATTGCTTTTATTTATCAGCTTAAAGGCGCACTGTCCATAAACGATATAAAAAGCCTGTTAAATGGCGTCAACACACGAACAGCAGAAGGAAGGATGGACCTGGACCATTTTTATCAGCTTTACCTCGATTTAACTAAACTGAATGTCGACGCATTTAGGAGTGATCTGGAAAATCAGGCATCCAGGGCAGCAGAGGAAGCAAAAGAGCTAAATGAAGATCAGTCAGCCCAGCTTGAAAAAGTCCTGCTGGCCACTTCACTCGTTCACATGAGCAACTTATATCGAAAAGCAGCTGAACGCATTGTAGACGATGTGAAAAATAAAGCGGATCAAGAATAGGAAGGCGGGAAACTCCATCAAGAAAAGAGATAAACGAAAAACAGGGCTGCTGCGGGAAATATTTAATGAATTTCTGGATTCCATTGTGATCTCCTTACTTATTCGTACCGTACTGTGGATTCCGAGGGTGATTTTCAGCTTCTTTAAAAATTTATTTTAATAATAAGCAATTGGTTCGGACAGGAGAAAATGACATGACGCTCATAGAGTCCGAACCTGCCGCGACTTCGGACAGAAAGAGGCGAAATCCCAGTGTGAGAGTCCGAATTTGCCCTGACTTCGGACAATTAACCAAAAGAAAACCCGGACCACAAAGGCCCGGGTTCATTGTTTATAGAAAAATGAAATATATAACCCCTGCAAGTACAATCCTGTAAATAGCAAAAGGAATAAGTTTAACTTTATTTATCATCTTCAAAAAGAAGCGGATCGAAATCAAGGCAAACACAAATGCACTGATAAAGCCTGCAATAAAGAAAGGAAGCGCATCGACTGAAAAATACTCGAGATTTTTTATTAATGATAGAAAACTCGCGCCAGCCATGATGGGCACAGCCATGATAAAAGTAAAATCAGCTGCAGCCCGGTGTGACAGGCCAAGCAGGACGCCTCCTGAAATGGTTGAACCTGAACGGGAGAACCCTGGCCAAAGTGAGAAGCACTGAATCAATCCAATAGATAAAGCCTGTTTATAGGTGATTTGATCGACTGAAACGGTTTTCGGGTTTTTGCCTCCAAAAATATCAGCAAAAATCATCAGAAATGCACCAATCACCAAACCAATCAATACCGTCTCAGTTGAAAACAGGTGTTCATCAATATAATCCTCAAACAAAACGCCAAGTATCCCGGCAGGAATTAACCCTACAATCACTTGAGACAATTTCAGACGGCTTTGTTTTTCTTCAGTGTTTTTGTTTCTTCCCCCAAGACCGAGCATTTCAATGAACCGTTCCTTAAAAATAATTACAACCGCTAAAATGGAACCGAGCTGAATGACGACTTTAAAAGTATTAGCTTCATATTTTGATAAAAACTCTTTTGTATTGAGCCACATATCATCCACAATAATCATATGTCCTGTAGAGGACACAGGAGCAAACTCAGTCATTCCTTCAACAAATCCCAAAATAATCGCTTTTAATATCATAATAAAATCCATCTTCTAATTAATTCTCCTTTTATCCATCTGATGCAACTAAACTCCATTTAATGATTATAAACCATTTATGATAGATAGGAACAATTTTTTACAAAGTAATATAGATGTAAAGTGTCAATTAATTAGCTGAAATGCACTTATAGCGTCGGCATGATTGAAATACCAGGCGATTATAGCATCATAATCGCTGTTCAAAGCAATAACACTTCTATCATTTTTAATATTAAAATGTTGATCACTAATTCACAAACTCTTCACAGAATTTCAATGTCTTGTGAGAAAAATCACCAAATTCAGTCCATATTTACCATATGATAAAAGCAGATAGACCAATCGAGTATAAGGAGGAAATCAAGATGAAAAAAGGAGTAAAATATCTGCTTACTTCGGCTATTGGCTTAGGGTTAATAACGGGATGCAGCCAGGGGGCAGCACTGGAAAGTTCCCTTCAGCCTGAGGAAAAGGTTCTGGCGGCAGAAACAGCTCAGCCCGAGGCAATCGCTCCGCATAAAAACTTAAATCAGGAACCCATCCCATTGAAAATTGATAGAGTCGGACCGAATGAAGTAAATGTGGAAATGACTTCCCAAATCACGAATGTTGAAATCGACAAAGGAAAATTCTATAAAGCATGGACGTTTAATGGTGAAGCGCCAGGCCCTGTAGTTGTCGTCAATGAAGGGGACACAATCAACTTCACCTTAAAAAATATGGATCCTGCAATACCGCACAGCATGGACTTTCACGCTGTACACGCAGCTCCTTCAAAAGATTTCTCCAACGTTCATCCTGATGAAACGGGAACATTCAGTTACCCTGCAAATAAACCAGGCGTGTTTATGTATCATTGCGGTACGACACCGGTATTATCACATATAGCAAATGGAATGCACGGAACTATAATTGTAAAGCCCAAAGACGGATATCCGACTGACAAAGAGATTGATAGGGAATATACAATTATTCAAAACGAGTGGTATAAGTACAACGATCTGGAGGATTTTACAAACGGCGTTCCCAGTCATGTGGTTTTCTCCACAAAAGCTTTAAAGGAAGGAGACCCCAATACTAATGGGGATACGTTCACCCTTAAGGATAATCCGCTTCTGGCTAAAGTAGGGGATAAGGTGAGGATATATGTTAATAATATAGGACCAAATGAAGTAAGCTCTTTCCATGTAGTTGGTACTGTGTTTGATAATGTATACATTGATGGCAACCCTTATAACCGCTATCAAGGTCTCCAAACGGTTATGCTCCCTGCAAGCGGCGGTGCAGTAGTCGAATTTACAGTTACCAAGGCAGGCAGCTATCCAATTGTTACTCACCAGTTTAACCACGCACAAAAAGGAGCCGTCGCCATCCTGAAGGTAACTGAGACCGGTGAAGACGACGGTAAGGCCACAATGAGCCATTAAATATAAATATAAACTCAACTTAAAATAAATTATACAAGATACAAAATGAAAATGGAATCCTTTTTCTGGCAGTCTATTTAGAATTGAAAGGCTGCAGGAATGTTATTTCCGGACAGCGAGTGCATTATTAGTTATAAAGGAACAAGTATTATAAGTGCTGAAAAAGTTCATGTTATGACTATAGCATTCCTTTAAATTCACACAAAAATCGAGATAAGACCAAAAGCGATTCCAATTGGAACCGCTTTTTAGTCAGCATTTTTTTTTGATAAAACGAATATTTGTTCAACAACAGCCTATCGAAAATGCTTATTATTTTCGATAAGCTTTCATTTACTTTATAATGAATGGATAATTATTCAAATTTGCCGGGCACAGTTTTTGCTTGTGCAAATCGGGTAAAAACAATTACGAATGAATGTATTGATAAAAATGGAGGAAACCAACTTTGTTTATTGCTATTTTGTTTTTTATGTTTATGTCCTTTTTCCTATCGGGAAGTGAAACGGCATTGACTGCTGTTAACAAAATGAAATTAAAATCCAGAGCTGATAACAATGATAAAAAATCCCAAAGAATATTAGAGGTTGTTTCGAAACCAGATGAGATGATTACTTCTATATTAATCGGCAATAATATTGCAAATATCATGCTGCCGACACTGGTTACCATCATCGCGCTGGATTATGGCTTTAATGTGGGTGTGGCGACAGGGATTTTAACTGTAGCACTTATCTTATTTGCAGAAGTTCTGCCAAAATCAGTTGCTGCAAGCTTTGCCGACAAAATTGCCTATCTTGTGTTTCCGGTAATTCGAGTTCTTATGATTATCTTGAAGCCGGTAACATTTTTAATATCAAAGTTCACAAGAGTCATCATAAAATTCCTTTCTAAAAATGAAACAGATTCTGTATCTGTCTCAAAAGAAGAGCTCATTACCATGGTTGATATCGCTACAAGCGAAGGGACCTTCCATGAAGAAGAAACACAGCGAATTAAAGGGATCATTGATTTTTATAATTTAGATGTCAGCGACGCACTGAAAACCCCGCGAATGGACATTGAAGGCATTCCTATTGAAGCGACGATAGAAGAGGCAAAGGATATTGTAATGAATAACCGTTTTACTAGGTATCCGGTATATAAAGACAATATGGACAATATTGTCGGAGTGTTTCATTCAAAGGTATTGCTGGCCTGGTCCAGTCAGCCTGCAAAAACCTTAAAAGATTTTACTGACCTGGAGCCTTTGTTTGTATATGAATTTCATAGCATTGACAAGGTGTTCAAAATGATGATGAAAGAAAGGAAACATCTTGCCATTGTTCTTGATGAATATGGCGGAACAAAAGGGATCATTACACATGAAGATATTCTTGAAGCCATGCTGGGGCAGGAAATAGAGGATGAAACGGATGAAGGAAGCGAGATCCTTATTGATGAATTGACTGAAAATCATATTATTGTACACGCCAAACTCTCAATCCGCAGAATTAATGAAGCTTTTAAAACAAAAATTCCTGAAGATGAGGATATTCTTGCCGGATTCTTATTGAAAGAACTAGGCCATTTCCCTGCAGAAGGGGAAACATTGGATTATCATCACCTTCATTTTGAAGTGAAATCAATTGAGGATAACAGGCTTAAACTGGTGGAAATTAAGAAAAAGACCCCTTGATGAAATTTGAGCATTATTTCCTATTGGGAATAATGCTTTTTTTATTTCTTGATAATCCGAATAAAAATGGCTGCTTCATGGGGACAATAGGAGCAGGAAAATAAATATATAATTTTTAAATTTTTCTGATAAAATAGGTCCTTTTCAGTGTATAATAAACTAAAAATAAACTATTCGGGGTGACCTTGGCATGGAAAATAAACCGTTCCATTATGATGGAAGCGTGCAAATGAACTATGAAAAAGATGACAAAGCAAGCTCAAGCATTCCTTTTGAATTGACAGACGAAATGAGAAAAAATATCGGAACCAATCCATACTCAACTGAAGAACAAGAATAATTGAGGACCCGTATTGGGTCTTTTTTTTATCTTCAGTGGATTAATTTTCAAATAATAAGGGTAATAAAAATAGGCATGAGCAGATGACTTGAAATTCTATTTTATTTTGAATATGATTATCTCGGATTAAGAATAAAAAAGTTCATACTGCAGATGAATACATACTTTATTTCTGATTCAAACTAAAATGTCAACTCAAAATGGAAAGGTGATTGAATTATGGCTCAAGTATTGTATATTACAGCACACCCACATGACGATAAGGTGTCATATAGCATGGCAGCAGGAAAGGCTTTTATTGATTCCTACAAGGAAGCCAATCCAAATGATGAAGTAGTTCATGTTGATTTATACAAGGAAAATATCCCGCAAATTGATGTGGATGTATTCAGCGGATGGGGTAAGCTTCAGTCCGGTAAAGGTTTTGAGGAATTATCAGAAGATGAAAAGGCGAAAGTAGGCCGCTTATCAGAATTAAGCGAACAATTCGTTGCAGCCGATAAATATGTGTTCGTTACACCGCTTTGGAACTTCTCATTCCCTCCAGTAATGAAAGCGTATCTTGATTCTGTGGCAGTAGCCGGCAAAACTTTTAAGTATACGGCAGAAGGTCCAATTGGATTACTGACTGATAAAAAAGCAATTCACATCCAGGCGCGCGGAGGCATCTATTCAGAAGGTCCTGCAGCAGAGATGGAAATGGGTCACCGCTATTTGAACGTATTAATGCAATTCTTCGGTGTTCCTTCATTCGAGGGTCTTTTCGTGGAAGGGCACAACGCTATGCCAGATAAAGCTGAAGAAATCAAAGCTGATGCTATTGCACGTGCAAAAGACAAAGGCAAAACATTCTAATCTAAAGCAGCGGATTTCCGCTGCTTTTTCTTATGTTTTAGGCATATATAGTAGAGTTCTTGTCCTTGATGAATAGTATAATATAGGCAGTTAAAAAGCTGGGAACGAAAGGAGGGAGATTTGTGAAAATCTCGGAATTCAACCCCAGTCATTTAAATGAGGATGATATATCCAAGCTGCTGTACTATGGGATTGAAGATAATCTGCAAAATGGGGATTTAATTTTTGTGCCAGGAAGCAGCAAAGCAGCAAAATATCGACTTCCTCAGGCCATCAGACTCTATCAGGAGGGCAGGGCAAGTAAATTACTTTTCTCCGGCGGTGTAAAGTGGCCTGGCGATGAACTGACGGAAGCAGAAATGTTAATGAAAAAAGCAATAGGATACGGAATTCCTTCAAAAGACCTTTTCATTGAGAATATCTCTCTTCATACAAAAGAAAATGTGCTTGCCTCTATGCTGGTTATGGATCGGATGTGCGGTCTGGAGAACATATCCAATATCATCATTGTGACGGCTCCTTTTCACATGAGAAGGCTGCACATGACATTATTGACGTATATGCCGAAGTGGATTCACTATTCTCTTGTATGTTCTGATGATGGTGCAACAGGGAAGGAACAATGGATGCAGGATCATTATGGGAGAAAAAGAGTGTTAAATGAAGCCGGGAAAATAATTGACTACGTGAAAAAGGGCATTCTGATCGATCTCGAAATATAATCTTCAGGAAAAAATCCCCGCCAAAAATAGGTGGCAGGGATTCTTTTAAAAGATAAGTATAAAATTTTGAACGTCGATAACTGTCTAGCGCAAGCAGCCTACCCCCTCGAGGTCACAAGCTTGTCTTGTTGTGGCTTCTAGGGACTCGGGGTCATAAGCCGTTCCTTTCAGAAGGAAAAACACCTTCTTACAGGAACCGTCTTATGACTGTCGTCCTGGGCAGTCGCCTCCACATTTCGGACAATCCTCCCAAAAAGCAAAGAACGCCTTTCTGAGAGGCTCGACTTGTGCTTGTGGCCCGCAGGACAAGGAAGGCTTCGTCAGCATAATCATCGCACGACCAAAAGCGGCAGCTTTTGGGAGGATGCGGGTCATGCAGACGTTGCCACAGGACGTGGCGTTCTTAGTCTGCGTTCCTTTGTGGGCAAGGCGCTTCCGCTTTTCTTAAAATGTATTGTAAATGTTCTCGCATTCTTCCGCTGTAGGCTCATAAAAGCAATGAAGCTTAAATCTTCCAACCAAAGGCTGGTTATACCATGTAGCTGGACAATCCCCAGGAGGCCTGAAATACCATAGAGCAAATTTGGCTGGCCAAATCCGTTCCCCTCTTACAGCCCTCCTTGCGAGTCTTCTTTCCACTTCTCTTGGACGCTGATAAAAATAGCCTTTCTGGACTGCTTCAAAAGCATGCGGCTGATAAATCATTTCCGGAATAGTACGAATTCCTATAAAATCAGAACAATTGCCCCTGACTCTGTTAATCCCCACATTTCCTACCATTAACATGCCCTGCTGGCCTTCTCCTTCTGCTTCAGCACGAAGGAGGCGGGCAAGCAAATCTATATCTTGTTCACGTGCCTTCACAACTGCCATCTGTGTCACCCTCATCTCCCTAATTTTAAATAGGCTGATATATGGTATGCACAAAAGAGGGAAATGTTAAATATGTCATTTTCACACTAGGCTGAACGAACATAAAGGTGAACAGCCACGAAAAAAGCTCCTGCAGAAGCGGGAGCTTTTATTTGGCATAAAAATTTTCCGTATAATAAGGCTGTGACTTTGAATTAAAAGCAACGCCAACACCCAAAAATTCATAATCGGCACGAAGAATATTTTTGCGGTGGCCGAGTGAGTTCATTAATCCTTCATGAGCAAAGATACTGCTGAATTGGCCGGAAGCAAGGTTTTCCCCGGCGAACATAAATGAAACTTCATCCGCCTGCATTCTGTCGAAAGGGGATAGGCCCTGCAGGTTGGTATGGTCAAAGAAATTGTTTTCCGCCATGTCGCTGCTGTGCTTTCGCGCCGTTTCCTTCACAGTATCATCCCACTCCATAACAGGCACTCCGTGACTTACTCTCTCGGCATTGGTAATATCGAAAAGCTGATATTCAAACCCTTCCTTAAGAGAGCTGCTGGCATCAGCATAAAAGGAATTTTTTTGTTCCTCAAGTGATTTACTGATTATTTGTATTGAAGTTACAGTATTGTCACGATGTTTATCATAGAATATGGTTACATAATTCCCATCCATTTCGTATAGATCATAATCCCGATTCTTTTCAAGCTGATAGATGACAAAGCCCTTTCTCATTTTGTCCAGCGGCTCTCCAAGCTGCTGCAAAACTGAAGTCTTTGGCGTCCCATAGGCAATCTCTTTTGATGAAGAAATCAAATCCTGATTTGTATATATGCCTGCAGCTTTCTCTTGCTTGTCATAAGCGACCATTACAAAATTTTGATATTGATCATGATAAGCATGCCAATCTGTTCCAAATTCATTTGCGGAGGAACGTTTCGAGGGGCCGAGCTTGCTTTCGATTTCCGTCTTATCATCGCCTATTTCTATATTATGAATAGAAAAGGTTTGCTCATCAGGGGCTTCCAAAACAGGCTTTTCGGCTTTATCCTCTGGAGCTTGATTTTTCTCGCCGGTATATTGCCCGAATGTCTGAAGGAATTCATCTGCCCAGCTTTGTGCCTCTTCCATCACACCGCTTAAAATAGCTAGAACATCTTCATTGTCTTTTAAAAGCTGAATTTCAGATTTTATATTATCAATTACAGTTCCTGAATTAGATTCATCTGCCAATTTCCCATCTGGCTGTGAAAAGGCAAAACCGATAATTAACAGGATAAAAATAAATAAAAACTTCCTCAATAAATCTCCTCCCATATACCTTTCTACCCATATCAAAGGTATGCCCATTCATTATAAGTTTTAAAAATACGGAAATGCAAAACATTGATGCCTTCCTTATTTTTCTACCCCGTTTGGCAGTTTCTCTAACGCTTTTGGCTGCGCGATTAGATATTTTCTGTTTTTAAAAGGATAGTTTGGGTAACATAATTATAAAAATGAACAGATGCATAGCTGCTGCAAAGGGGGAAAAAATGTTGAAATTAACACCGGAACAAAGAATTGAACTCCATGGCTTTAATAATTTGACGAAATCACTCAGCTTTAATATGTATGATGTCTGTTACACCAAGACGAGGGAAGAGCGAGAAGCCTATATAGACTATATTGATGAGGAATATAGTGCGGAGCGGCTTACAAAAATATTAAAGAATGTTTCCGACATTATTGGAGCCCATGTCCTGAATGTTGCACAGCAGGATTATGTGCCACAAGGCGCAAGTGTGACTGTTCTGGTATCTGAAGGACCGGTAGTAGAAGTCCCGGATGAATCTTATGATGAATCTCCTGGCCCGCTGCCTGATAATGTAGTCATGCAGCTCGATAAAAGCCATATTACCGTCCATACCTATCCTGAATATCATCCGGACGAAGGAATCAGCACATTCCGGGCCGATATAGATGTATCAACCTGCGGAGAAATCTCCCCGCTAAAAGCCCTTAATTACCTCATCCATTCCTTTGATACGGATATCATGACAATCGACTACAGAGTCAGGGGATTTACACGGGACAAGGACGGGAAAAAACTCTATATCGACCATGATATTAGTTCGATCCAAAATTATATTCCTGAAGAAGCAAAAGAAGATTTTGATATGATTGACGTGAATATTTATCAGGCACACACTTTTCACACAAAATGTAAAATAAGGGATTTTGATTTGGATAATTATTTATTTGGTTACACGAAGGACAAGCTTGATCCCCAGGAAGCTGAAGAGATCACTGAGCGGCTCACAACGGAGATGGACGAAATTTTTTACGGGAAAAACATTAATCCGGGTTCATTATCAGATTGAATGTGAAGGCTCCCAGTAAATGGGCCTCTATTAAAACCCAAACCAAAAAGCATCACATAGAAGGCAAAATTAAAACCAGGAGAAGAACATATTCTCCTGGTTCTTTTATGAATGAACATAAATTAATTGACACACAACAAAAATAAATCACATAACCTATTTCCAGAACTCCCACCATTTTTTACCGGATTCCTGTGCAGCAGCCGCGCTTCGGAATGAGACAATCATATCCTGAAAAACCTCCTCCCGCTGCTTTACCTCATGCCAGTATTGTTCGCGTTCTTTATTTATGGTATCGATATAAATTTCTCTGTCTGTGTTTAACGTTTCAATCAGCGAGCTGATTTCGGTGCTGGTCACCTCTGCAGAAGATGAAATGTAATGAATCATGGTTTTGAACTCTTCAGAAGATGCTTCCGAGGATTCTGCCAGCTTGTTTGTCAAATGATGAATTTGATCTGAAGTGCGCTTCGTATTTTTCGCCACCCTTTTTGATAGGGTTCCGAACGCTTCGGAAGTATTCTCAGAAGACTGCTCAATCCTTGCGCCAAGTGATTCAATTTCTGCTTTCGTTTTTTCTCCTGATTTATAGATCGAATCCGACAGGCTTTTAACAGTATGCAATGATCCTTTGCTAATTTCTTTTTTCACTTCGTCTAAAACTTCCTTTCGAACGCCGCTGCGAATTTCATTTCTGACATCTGCAATTAAACTGTCCCTGAAACTATCCATCAATGCCATGAACTGTTCGGCGTCCATTGCAGCCTGATGCTCTGTATGTAATCCTGTTTCCTGATTTATAGCCGCCAAAGATGTTTCATTTGCTTCTAAACCGGTTTCAGAAGCAAAGTCCATATGTTTCTGCATTAATTCACGGATCATATCCTTGCTTAAATTTTTGTCGCGCATCTGCTTCACCTTTTCAAGCAATGCAATTTCATGGTCTGTATAAAAGCGGGCTCCCTGTTTTGACCGGGGGATCAGCAAAAGTCCATTTAAATCCTTTTCCCACTGCCTTAATGTTCCAGGAGGCACATTCAGTATTTTCGAAACCTCTTTAATTGTATAAGCTTTCATATATTGCGTATCCATTTTACTCAGCCCTTTCATAAAAAATAGATTCTGAATCCTTCGGATGCCAGTTCCGAAACAACTTCTAACTAACTATTCAGCATGATATCCCGTTTTTTCCTGCCGCCTGACAAAAGCTATCAAAAGAAGACGATATTCATCAGAAAAAAGCAAAAAGGATTCATTTTGACAAAAAACATAAAGAATTTGCCAGTCAGCAAGCTATTTGTCATATCAGGGCGGCTATGTCACAATGGAAGCTGAGTTTATCAAACTGGAATGTTATAAAAAAAACAGCTAGATTAAGAGGGAGCAGGGTAAATTGGGTAATAGAATTATTGCTATGTCTGTTGCAGCCGGGGTCGGTTTGACGCTTACTTTTGGCAGCATAAAGATGGGGAGCAATGAACCGTCAAAACAAAATGAAATTCACTATAGTGCAGTTCCGCATGCCGAGGCAAAGCATGTACCGATTGTAAAGCAGGAAATTCAGAAGAAATCCGTTCTCCTGGATGTGCCATTGTACAATCAAATGGATAATCCCCGTCTGTATAATGGATGTGAGATTACCAGTTTAGCAATGATTATAAGTTATGAAGGCATTCAAGTATCTAAAAATAAATTAGCACAGGAAATTAACCGGGTGCCGCTTAGATATAACGGAGGTAAATACGGGAATCCCAATGAAGGCTTTGTCGGCAACATGGAGGATGGACCAGGATTAGGCGTTTATCAGGGGCCGATTTTCGAACTGGCGAAAAAGTATTTTCCTGAACGTGCCGAGAATCTGACTGGCAAGCCATTTGATGTGCTTCTTGAAAAAATTGCAGAAGGATCGCCAGTCTGGATTATTACAACTGCAAGCCTATCGCCAGCCGCATCCTTTGAAACCTGGAATACACCGGGGGGGCCAGTTGAAGTGACATTCCAGATGCATAGTGTTGCAATTACCGGATATGATGAGGAATATATTTATATTAACGACCCGTATGGCACAAAAAATAAAAAGGTGCCCAAACAGCAGTTTATAGAAGCCTGGGAGCTAATGGGATCACAGGCCATTGTCATTAACTAAATAAATAGCAAAAGAAGGGGCTGCCGCTTAGCAGTCCCTTCTTTTTAGCTTGTGGATTCCAATTTCTTAAACTTTAAAAAGCTCCATTTTAAAAACGGAGGTACTACAAAGAAGATAAAAAACAGCCTAAATAGCTGATAGCCTGTTACTATGGCTAAGTCGGCGCCGGTTTCATGAGCCATTATTGCCATTTGGTCCATTCCTCCGGGTGCCAGGCTTAAAAAGCTGGTGGCAGGGGAAAGGTGAAAAAAGTGCATAATCATAAAACTAAGCAGCACCGAACACGCAATGAGCAGCAGGCCGCTTAAGGCAGCCAGAGAAATGGTTTTGACCTTACTGTCCAGCTTTTCAGGCTTCATCATCATGCCGATGTGAGCCCCGATTAATAGCTGTGATAAATCCAAAACAGCAGGCGGGAGTCCGGGTCCATTTATACCGGAAAGGACAAGGGCCGCTGTTCCCATAATCGGACCGAGAAGGTATGGGGTAGGGAGCTTCAGGCGTTTGCTTAGGATTATGCCGGCAAAAGAAACAAAGACAAAGAGTAAAATATCTGGGAATAAATGACCCCATAAAGGTTCTGCGGCTTCAAAACCGGAACCGCTCGGGACATTCAGCCAAGGTCCGAATACCAGTACAGGAACAATGAAGATAATCATGGAAAGCCGTGCGACCTGCATAAAGGTAACAACCGTGATATCGATTCCTTTGACTTCCTCTGCCAGAAGAATCATTTGAGACAGACCTCCGGGAATACTGCCGATTAAAACCGTGGGATAGTCGATGCCCATTAATTTCGCAATGAGAAGTGCAGATATGCCGCTAAAGAGAACCATGCAGACGGTAACGAGCAAAATAAAAGGGAGCTTCTGCAGGATAAGCAGAACTGCTTCCTGTGTAAATGAAAGCCCGATGCTGTATCCGACGATGATAATCCCCGCATCACGAAATCCGGCTGGCCAATAAAACGGAATCCTGCTGAGCCGGCTTCCAATCATAACAGCAGTCAATGCACCAAGCAAAAAGGCGACCGGAATATGCATTAATGAAAATAATACTGCACCTAATACAGCAGTAAGAAAGGTGATCAATAAATTTTTATTCACAAAAAAACCTTCTTTTTATTTAGTATACCTAAAGATATTTATACCATATAAAAACAATGAATAAATTACAAGTTTTATAAAATCATATGTTTTCATACAATTTATTAAGAGAAGTCCATTTTATAGAAGGGGGACTAACCATGCCGGAAAAACTAAGCCATTTTGTTTTCATCTTATCGTTTATATGTCTTGGTTTATTTTTGCTGCTGGGTTTTTCGCCTCTGTATGATATTTATCTGAATAATATCGGCCATCGTCCATTTTCGCTTCTCCTGCTTCTGACAGTCATTGTCTTCCTCGTGAGTGTTTTTGTTTTAAAGAAAGTCCAAAACTGGCAAGCGGGTTTTCATGTATTATTTTCCATTATCCTCACCCTGTTTCTTTCATCCGTATTAGCAATCATTGTGTTCTTTGGTGGCCTATTTAGGTAAATATAAAGAGCCTGCACCATTAACGGTACAAGCTCAGCCAATTTATTGGGTTGGCATCCAGTTTACTTTCCATATTCCTTCGCTGTTTTTGCTGAGGCCGAATCCAAAGCCATCCTCTTCAGATATGGAAATATATGCTGAAGAGTCATCGCTAATGACTTCTTCTAAATGTGCATTCTTCACCCTATGCAATAATGTCTGTTCTTCTGGGATCGATGGCGACTCGCTTATAGCATTCAGGTAATGATTCAGGGTAGGGAATGGTTTTCCGATATCCGGATCATGGTTAAACAATGCATATTGAGTAGAATAATCTTCAATTTCTTCAGCAAATAAGTACAGCTGGAATACTTCTGCCGGGCTTAAACCTCTTAAGATCTCATCCGTTCCTCTTAAAGAAAATTCTTTATACACATGGTTTAAAGGCTCCGGCAGGACCAGTTCCGCATTAATATTTAGGGCCAGCTGGAATGGAACAGCATGGAATTGAGGTTCTTTTGGGGCTGCCAGCTCCAAGACTTCAGCCTGATGTACAGCGCCTTCCGGTGCGCGATATCCATCTAATATTAAAGAAACACTTTCTGCTTTAATGGGTGCGGCTGTGCCAAATACCTTTTTTAGCATCTCCTGATCGGTTTCATTAAAAGTAATTTTTATGGTCTTGCCATCCATGATCGGCAGCAATTTTAAAGAATCACGATCAGGCTGAAAGTATACAATTTCATCCTGAAAATCCAGAATGCCTGTAACCGCTGCCTTTCCAGTAAAAACTGCAGTTATGCGGCCATATGAATCCTTCTCGAAACCATTCAGTTTCCAGTTATTTAGCATAGCACCCTCTGTAAGGCCGGAATAAAAATCTTTATTTGAAATGACAGTCTCCTGTCCATTTTGCTTGTTAAAGTCATCTGTCTGGATTCCGGCAATCCCGCCAATCAACAGGACAAACCCAGCAGCTGCAGCGGCAGAAAGAAGCTTAGGAACATAGTCTTTTTTCCTGCCTTTAACAGCAGAAGTGGCGATTCGGTTTCTGACTCTCTGTTTTTCTTCTTCTGTGAAAACAGAATCTTTCGTCCATGCAGCATTCAACTCTTTCTTCACTTCCTGATTCAGATCAGCCATGCTGTTCACCTCTTTCTGCAGCAGATAGTATCTTCTTCACTTTTTCCTGTCCTCTGTACAGTCTTGTTTTAACAGTAGAAATAGGAATATTAAGGGTTTCACTTATTTCAGCCAGACTGAGATCCTGGTAATAATGGAGAAGGAAGACTTCCCGGTATTTTACTGTGAGGGATTCAATCGTTTTTAGCAATTCCTGATGTTCATCCCGTTCAAGAAATGAAGCTTCCGGATCTTTTTCTCTATCCTTCTTCAGGAAAAAAACCTTTTCATTCAGGACCATATTTCGATAATGCCAGCTTTTAAGATAGTCTTTGCTTTTATTAATAGCGATTGTAAAAATCCATGTTTTAAAAGAAGATCTTTGCTGGAAACTTTCCAGCTTCTCATAAACAGTAATAAAGGTATCCTGTGTTAAATCGCTGGCCGCATTCCAATCATTCACATAGCTGTATATCAATCTCTTCAAAACGGTTCCATACTCATCCATGATCATTTCTAGAACGAGAGCACGATCCACTTGATCAGCAATTGACCGTTTTACATAATCATCAGAGCTCACATGACTGCCTCCTTGTAAATTGCCAGCTGCCGATTCCGGCTGCCTTTTGTTTCCTGACAGTTAGACGACAGATACAAGTAAATCGCTTCAACTTTTGGCATTTATCAAGATTATACAAAAAAAGCGCATACCATTTGGTCTGCGCCTGATTATTTAATCCGATTAAATAAAACCACATCCATGCATAGCTTAGGAACAGAAGGAGCAAAAATAACAAGGAACATTCATCATTTCCTCATTTGTTCATATTGAGTAATTCTGGCCTATACAATTAGATTGGTAATAATGATCGCTATTTTCGAATAAATGATTCTGCCCAAATGCTTTGTTTTTGATGGGACGATTATTTATTTATATAATGGATTTATTGTGCAAGAAAGAAGGGAGATTATTATGTCACAATCAAATATTGCTCCACAGATCAAATTAATCGCTCTTGATATGGATGGAACCTTGTTGAATTCCAGAGGGGAAATTCCAGATGAAAACCGCAAGGCAATACGGGAGGCGAAGGAAAAAGGGATTGAAGTTATTTTAAGCACGGGAAGATCCAGGCTCACGGCAGGCGATCATGCTGATTCTTTGGAATTGAACTCCTATTTGATCACGGTCAACGGCAGTGAAATATTTGGCCCTGGTGGAGAATTAATCACAAGGACTCCTGTTGATTCTAAAGTAATGGAATGGATGTGGAATTTATCCCAGTCACATAAGACCAAATTCTGGGCAACCAGCTGCGAACAAGTTTGGATGAATGAAATGCCAGAAAATATTCATGACCATGAATGGCTTAAATTTGGATTTGATATATCAGATGATGAGATCAGGGAACTCATTCATAAAGAGCTTCGAACAAAAGGGGACCTGGAAATTACAAATTCCAGCTTAACTAATATTGAGGTAAATGCTCTGGGCATCAATAAAGCCAGAGGTATCCAGAAGGTAACTGAGATTCTTGGCATTTCGATGGAAAATGTAATGGCAATGGGAGACAGCTTAAATGATATTGCCATGATAGAGGAATCTGGCTGGGGAGTAGCAATGGGAAATGCCCAGGATATTGTGAAAGAAACAGCCAATGCTGTTACGGGAACTAATGATGACGCTGGTGTTGCAAAAGCAATCCGAAAGTGGGCTCTCTAAGATTAAAAACCGGCTAACATGCCGGTTTTTGGTTTATTTGGATGCTCTTTTGGCAATTAGAATGGTTTCTTCCAGTGCTATTTCCACATTTCCTTTAATCGCCCTGGAAATCATACAGGATGCTTCAGCTTTTTGCGCCAGCTTTCGCGCAAGTGAATGATCCTTTTCTGTCGCATCAGCTTTTAACAAGATATGGGGGCGATGAATAATTTTCCTATACGTAATCACTCCTTTGGTTACATCCACAATTCCAATTGATTCCATCGTAAGGTCTTCTTTTTCGAGTTTGCTTCGTTCCATCATGGCTGCCAGGGTAATGATATAACAAGTTGCTGCTGCCCCAAGCAGCATTTCATCCGGATTTGTTCCGATTCCGGGACCTTCCATTTCTGGGGGAATGGAAACCTTTGTTTTCAGCCCTCCAGTCTCAATTTCTCCAACATCATTACGAAGTCCAGGCCAATGTGCTTTTAAATGGAATTGGTGTTCAGCCATTCTTTGATTCCTCCAAGTTATGTATTTCTATTTAAACCTTAAAGAGGAACAGGCAGAATTGCAAGACTTTACAGATTTAACGTTTCAGGCTAAGATGAAATCAGCCAACTTAATAGTTTTACTGCTAGGGGTGCCCGATGCTCGCGGGCTGAGAAAGAAACCGGACTGTTTTTTACCCTTCGGACCTGATCTGGATCATACCAGCGTAGGAAAGTAGTAATTGCGGGGAACGATGTTTTTTCTCTTAGATTATTCAGCCAGGTCCAATTTCGGATCTGGTTTTTATTTTGTTCTCAAAAACAAATGAATTGGCTATCAATAAGGAGGATTTTCTATGAATCTTAACGATCAGATTGTCATTATTACAGGCAGCAGCAGAGGGCTGGGCAAAGAAACAGCAAGAGCATTCGCGAGGGAAGGGGCGAGAGTTGTCATTAACTATTTCCATAGCGAGGAAAAAGCACATGCTCTGCAGAAGGAAATTGGCGAAAAAGCCATTGCCATTCGTGCTGATATCCGGGACAGAGGTCAAGTGAAATCCATGTTTCAAAAGGCGAAGGAACACTTTGGAGGCCCCATTACAACCATAGTCAATAATGCACTGGTGAACTTTCAATTTGACCCTATTTCAAAAAAAGATGCAGAAACAATTAAATGGGACGATTACAAAAACCAGCTCGAAGGTGCAATTCTTGGGGCTTTAAACACAGTCCAGGCTGGTCTAGAAGATATGAAAAAACAGGAGTTTGGCAGGATAATCTCGGTTGGGACCAATCTATTCCAGAATCCAGTTGTACCCTACCATGACTATACGACCAGCAAAGCTGCTCTATTAGGCTTCACCAGGAATATGGCGAATGAGCTGGGACAATATGGGATTACTGCGAATATGGTATCAGGCGGTTTGTTAAGAACGACAGACGCCAGTGCTTCGACATCCGAGGAAGTCTTTGAAATTATCGAAAACTCAACTCCATTAAAAAAAGTCACAGATCCTGCAGAAGTGGCTGATGCAATAGTCTTCTTCGCTTCTCCCTGGGCAAGGGCGGTTACAGGACAGAATTTGGTTGTGGATGGCGGACTAGTTATGAATTAAAGGAGGAATTAATGTGAACATTCAGGAGATTAGCAGTCTATTGGAAAAACTAAGAAATTCAAATCCTCTGGTACATAATATCACCAATGTGGTGGTAACTAACTTTACGGCAAATGGCCTTCTCGCTATTGGGGCATCACCAGTGATGGCATATGCACATGAAGAGGCAGCTGACATGGCTAAAATAGCTGGCGCATTGGTTCTCAATATGGGAACACTGACTGAAAAAGAAGTAAAAAGCATGCTCATAGCGGGTAAGTCAGCAAATCAGCATGGAGTGCCGGTCATTTTTGACCCTGTTGGTGTCGGCGCGACGGCCTATCGTACAGAAACAGCTAAAAGACTATTAGAAGAATTAGATATTACCATCATAAGAGGCAATGCAGCAGAAATTGCCAACGCAGCAGGACAGAAATGGAGTATTAAGGGCGTAGATGCAGTTGAAGCAGCAGGGAACACTTCTGAGCTTGCTAAGTCGGCAGCAAAAGAACTTGGTGCAGTCACTGTTATCACAGGAAAACAGGATATCGTTTCAGATGGAAGATCCACATTTGCCATTAACAATGGCCATCCTCTTCTAACGAAAGTAACAGGTGCCGGATGTCTTCTTACTTCTGTAATAGGAGCTTTCGCTGCTGTTGAAAAGGATCCTGTAAAAGCGGCAGCAGCTTCATTGGTCGTTTATGGATCTGCCGCAGAAATTGCAGCAGAAAAATCGGATGGCAAAGGCCCAGGAACTTTCCAAGCAGAGTTTTTGAATAGCTTATATAACATTTCTGCTGCAGATGTTGAAGCATATGGATCTTTTGAAAAAACGATCGGATAGGAGGCTTTTAAATGAAAGTGAATAAAGCTTTAACCATAGCGGGTTCAGATAGCGGCGGCGGCGCGGGCATTCAGGCAGACTTAAAAACATTTCAGGAACTGGGTGTTTTCGGCATGTCTGCTTTGACTGCTGTTACGGCTCAAAACACCAAGGGCGTTCAGGGAGTTTATCCAATGACAGCAGAGGCAGTGTCTGCTCAAATTCAGTCCATAGGAGAGGACCTCAGACCTGACGCTGTAAAGACAGGAATGCTTTTTAGTGCAGATATAATCGAGAGTGTTTCCAATGAAATCGTGAGATACGGATGGAAAAATGTCGTCATAGATCCAGTGATGATTGCAAAGGGAGGAGCAAGTCTTCTTCAGAATGAAGCGATATTAGCGATGAAGAAGCGTCTTATTCCGCTCTCTATGGTGATTACCCCGAATATTCCAGAGGCAGAGGTTTTAACGGACATAAGGATTCGTTCGCTGGAGGATAAAAGAGAAGCAGCAAAAAAACTGCATCACCTTGGAGCAAAAAATGTCATCATAAAAGGCGGCCATGACGAAGCAAAGGACATAGCAGCAGACCTTCTATTTGAGGGAGAAAGTTTTTCGGAATTTAAGAGCAGCAGAATACAAACCGCCAATACACATGGAACAGGCTGCACTTTTTCGGCTGCCATTACCGCTGGCCTCGCAGACGGTCTTTCTGTGCCAGAAGCTGTTGATCGCGCGAAAAAATTCATCCAGGCCGCCATTGAATTTGACTTGGGAATTGGCAGCGGTCATGGTCCTACCAATCACTGGGCGTTCAATAGAAGGAAGAAGGAGACTGAAGTTTATGGCCGTTAATCCGCAGACAATGAGAAACTTATTAAAAGTATACTTTATAATGGGCAGCACTAATTGCCATCAGGATCCTGAAAAAGTCCTTCAATCGGCCATCAAAGGAGGAATTACGTTATTTCAATTCCGTGAAAAAGGAGCAGGATGCCTTCATGGCAAAGAAAAGGAATCGCTCGCAAAAAAGCTTCAAGCAATCTGCAAAGAGAGCAGTATCCCTTTTATTGTAAATGATGATATCGAATTGGCACTTAAAATAAATGCAGATGGTGTCCATATAGGCCAGGACGATGAACCAGCCGATGCGGTCCGCAGGAAAATTGGCAGCAAAATCCTGGGAGTCTCAGTGCACAGCATGCAGGAAGCGGAAACAGCGATCCGTCAAGGCGCAGATTACCTTGGGATAGGGCCTATTTATCCGACATCCACAAAGGAAGATGCCAAAGCCGTTCAGGGACTTACTTTTTTGACAGAATTAAGATCTGCTCGTATCCAAATTCCTGTTGTAGGAATAGGCGGAATTACTCCTGAAAATACACCTCCTATAATTAAGGCAGGGGCTGACGGTGTTTCTGTTATTTCTGCAATCAGCCAGGCGGATTCACCTGAAAAAGCAGCCATACTGTTATATGATGCAGTAAGAGAATAATGTGAAAAATGCCCACTAATTTGGGCATTTTTTATTGTATAGACGTTTGAAATTCTAAGGTTTATCCCAATCTATTGAGGGTAGCTCACTACAAACAATAGAAACAGAGGGATGAACAATTGAAAAAGTGGATGGAATCAGGTCTTTACATTCAAATGGCAGCCGTATTGCTGGTCGTCTATTACGGGTTCATTTCAGGTCTTGTAGCTGCGGAGACCAAAATGACTGAATACGAAGGGGAAATAGATGAGAAATATCGTCTGACTTCGGTTGATAATTACTTAAGCAACTTTAGCACCCATGAAGAATATTGGATACGGCTGGATAATGGCAAATCCTTTGAGCTGACGGCATCATTATATGAAAGTATTAAGCGGGGTGAAAAGATCAAATTAGTGCAGATGAATGCCGGTACCATGATATTCAGGCAATAAAGCAACGCTTATAAAAATAGGCTGCATTTTCTTGTGGATTTGCCGTTCCTGTTACAGTACTTTAACTGTGCAAGTATTGAATTTCCATGGTAATGTTGTAATCAGGCAGATTTTTTAACATAAGGGGATATAATAGCAATGAAACTCGTTTCATGGAATGTGAATGGCATAAGGGCATGTGTGAAAAAAGGATTCATGGATTATTTCAAAGAAGCGGATGCAGACATATTTTGCATTCAGGAATCCAAACTGCAGGAAGGACAGATCGAACTTATACTGGAAGGCTATTACCAATACTGGAATTATGCGATAAAAAAAGGGTATTCCGGTACAGCTGTATTTACAAAGAAAGAGCCGCTTTCTGTCCGCTATGGATTGAATGATGAGGAAACAGAACCTGAAGGCAGGATCCTCACGCTTGAGTATGATGGCTTTTATCTCGTCAATGTCTATACTCCGAATTCACAGCGTGATCTGGCCAGGCTTCCATACCGCCTTGAGTGGGAAGAGCGGATTCGGGAGTATTTATTCGGCCTGGATAAAATTAAGCCTGTGATCATGTGCGGGGACTTAAACGTGGCACATTTCGAAAAAGACTTAAAAAATGCTAAATCCAACAGGGGCAACTCAGGGTTTACGGATGAAGAACGCGGAAAAATGACCAGATTGCTGGGTTCCGGGTTTGTAGATGCATTCCGCTATAAATATCCTGATGCTGAGGGAGCTTATACCTGGTGGTCATATATGGCCAAGGTTAGAGAGCGGAATATCGGCTGGAGGATTGATTACTTTATCGTGTCCGAAAAGCTAAAAGAAAGAATACTAGATTCACAGATTCACTGCGACATTATGGGCAGCGATCATTGCCCGGTAGCGCTTGAATTGGATATGTAAAGCGAAACCCCTGCGGAGATGCAGGGGTTTTGTTTTAGTAAAAAAGGCAATAATTGAATTAACATAATAATAAAGGATTGGTAAAATGAACAAAACAGAGATGCTGAAGCTTTTGGTACTTATTGAAAGAATCTATCCCTCATTTCGGATTAAAAACGAAATCGTTCATTATTATTTTGATTATTGCCGTGATTTCGACTATGAAATGGCTTTGAGCTATATTAAAGGCCATATTAGGATAAGTCCCTATCCGCCATCAATCAGCCATCTTGCATCCACGTGCTCACCGCATTCTTTATCAGCTGAAATGTCAGACAGCAGGAAATGGGAAAAAGAATATGTCCTTGCTGATCATGTGTCTTGATATTTATTTTCATCTATTATTATGGAAAAGCTGATTTTATTTTGTTATAATGCCAGTAAATCTAATAAAAAGGTTTTCTAGGGTTCCGCAGCAGCTGCTGGCCTGGTCCGAGAGAAAACTCATAGCAATATTAGCTATGCCACGGAAGGATAAAAGCCTGGGAGATACTGTTCATCAGATATCTTCCGGGCTTTTTTCTTTTTCCGGGAATACTATTCGTTTAAAAGGGGCTGATTTCATGCAGTGGCTGAAGGTATTTATAGCCGCATTTTTTGAAGTGTTTTGGGTGATTGGTTTAAAGCATGCGGATGATCCATTATCATGGGCAGGGACCATTCTATGCATAGCAGTCAGTTTTTATTTGATGATCATGGCTGGCAAAGTCCTGCCTGTGGGAACGGTTTATGCTGTCTTTGTTGGCTTAGGCACTGCTGGTACAGTTTTATCTGAAATCATATTTTTCGGAGAGCCTTTGAAATTATCTAAAATAATACTGGTTCTTATTTTGTTATTAGGTGTTCTGGGCTTAAAGCTAGTGACAAATGAAGATGAATCAAAAGGAGCTGAAAGTTCATGAGCTGGGTGTTTTTAATTCTGGCTGGCCTTTTTGAAATGACAGGTGTAACCATGATTAACAGCCTGCACAAAAAACGGAATTGGCAATCCTTATTCCTGCTGGTTGGCGGTTTTGGCGCCAGCTTCCTGTTCCTTGCGCTGGCCATGAAAGAGCTGCCAATGGGTACAGCTTATGCGGTCTGGACTGGAATTGGTGCCGCTGGAGGAGCTGTCCTTGGCATGATTCTGTACGGAGAGCCCAAAGATGCTAAACGGATATTTTTTATTGCAATGGTATTAAGTGCCGCAATCGGACTTAAACTGGTATCTTAGATATATAATGGAATTAAAAATTGTATAGGCAGGTAGGAAATGAAGAAAAATAAAATCGTTTTTACAGGGGGCGGCTCTGCCGGGCATGTGACTCCGAATATTGCCATAATAAATGAACTTTCTCAAAAAGATTGGGATATTCACTATATCGGTTCGATAAGAGGAATCGAAAAAGAATTGATTTCTGAGATTAAAATACCATATTACGGAATTAGCAGCGGAAAGCTCCGGCGTTACATGGATAAAGAAAATGCAAAAGATTTTTTTCGAGTGTTAAGAGGGATTATCGAAGCTCGAAAGCTGCTCAAAAGATTGAAGCCAAAGCTTGTCTTTTCAAAAGGCGGATTTGTATCGGTGCCTGTTATTATTGCGGCAAGCTCATTAAAAATACCTATTTATATTCATGAAAGTGATCTGACGCCAGGACTTGCAAATAAAATTTCCCAGCGGTTTGCTGACAGGATTTTTACTTCATTTGATGAAGCAGCAGCACATTTTCCTGCGAAAAAGACTAAGGCCATAGGATCTCCGATCAGAATGGAAATCTTCTCAGGTGATAAGGAGAGAGGGAAGGAGTTTCTTAGGTTTACAGATGAAAAACCAATTATGACTGTAATGGGAGGCAGTCTGGGGGCTAAGAAAATTAATGAAACAATCAGGGCATCCCTTCAGGAGCTGACTGCTATATACCAAATTGTTCATCTTTGCGGCAAAGGGCAGAAGGATGACAGTTTAATAAATGTTAAAGGGTACAGACAATTCGAATACATTAGCAATGAGCTTGCTGATATCCTCGCTGCTACAGATACTGTCGTCACCAGGGGAGGATCAAATGCCATCTTTGAATTCCTGTCTTTAAAAATCCCAATGCTCATCATCCCGCTAACCAAAAAACAAAGCAGGGGAGACCAAATACTAAATGCAGAATCTTTCTTAAAAAAAGGATTCTCGCTTACATTGGAAGAAGAGAACTTAACAAAAGACAGCCTGCTTGAGTCCCTGGATAAACTTGAAAAAAGAAGAGGACAAATCATTAATAACATGCATGCCTCCCCAATGAGCGATGCACTGACTGTTTTGATAATGGAAATTAACAAACAACGCAAATAATTTTGAATACCGGCTTTTATTTGATCATGAAGACGGAAATTCAACCGCACACCAACAAATGGTTGTTATAAAAAACATTTTGGCAGTTTCCCAAAACCATAAATATTACATAGTAAAAAAACAGCAGCCTGTTTACATTAAGAAGGAAATAAAAAGAGGTGACTGCCATGAATTTTGCTTACACTATTGAAACAGAGAAATCCATTGAAGAAGCAATTACAGCATTGGAAATACATTTAAAAGATGAACAGTTTGGTGTGCTTTGGACTTTTGATATTAAAGAAAAGCTTGAAGAAAAAGGCTTTCAATTGGAAGAGGAATTTAAGGTGCTAGAAGTCTGTAACCCGCAGGAGGCTGAGCGGGTACTGAAAGAAGATAAAATTGTTGGATATTTTCTCCCATGTAAAATTGTCGTATATAAAGAAAAAGGGAAAACAAAGATAGGGCTTCCAAGGCCAAGCGCGTTAATAAGCATGATTGATAACCAGAATCTAAAAGAATTGGCTTTAGATATCGAGCAGCGCCTGATTGCCTGTCTGGATAAATCTGTTTAATGCTTTTACGGAAATAAAATAAACATCATCCAAGCGACAAACAGTTAATAATGCTGTTTGTTTTTCTTTTTATGCATTACAATAGAATGGGAATTCTAAATATTATGAAGGTGATTCTATGGATACAAAATTAATTTTAATTGAGGGTCTCCCTGGTTCAGGCAAATCTACTACCGCAAGATTGGTTCATGAAGTTTTGATGCAAAAC
The DNA here is from genome assembly GCF_017303275.1 of Bacillus sp. NTK034. Classification (GTDB taxonomy): domain Bacteria; phylum Bacillota; class Bacilli; order Bacillales; family Cytobacillaceae; genus Cytobacillus. The sequence continues at coordinate 299,995 of NZ_JAFKOJ010000003.1, forward strand.
GGTATTGAATCAGAGCTATTCTGCGAAGGTGATCTGGATCACCCGGCAGATTATGAGAGCGTCGCCTATTTTGAAAACGACCAGTGGCATCGATTGCTGGAAGAATACAGTGCATTCAGAGACCGGATGATTGAAAAAAGTTTTCCGGAAGATACTGGCTATTTAGTGCCGTATAAAAAGATTGGACCTGATATGCCAGGCACATTTTATGCGAAAGTATCTAAAAATGATATCTATGAGCTTCCTTTGGAGCAAAATATGAAACTTATAATCAATAATTGGGAACGATTTTCCAATCGAGCTGCCAGCGGCCAAAAAGTACATATTTTTGAATGCTGTTTTTTACAGAATCCAGTTACAGTCGGTATGATTAAATATGGAGCTCCCCTTACAAAGGTTAGTAATTATGTATTAGCATTGGAAAAATCCGTGAAAAATCTGAATCCGATATTAATTTATGTCAGTCAGGATAACCTTGACTTGTCTTTCAGGAAAGCGATAAATGAACGGCCGCCATCCTGGTCTGAAGGTTTTATCCATTATTATACCGGTCAAGGATATGGTAAGAAAAATCACTTAAGCGGGGCAGAAGGTACTATAAAGGTTCTTGAAGCCAGGAGGAAGGCTGAAGAGGAAATTTTGAAGGAGCTGTCCATCCGAAAGGCTGTAATCAATAACTCAGCATTCGATGAGAATTCACATAAAGCCGCTTTAGTGAATTTGCTGATAAATCACCTTGCACAGAAAGGGGAAAATTAAGTGCCTTATCAGGAGCATTGTCCCTTTTGCAGACCGCACCAGGACCCTCTTCAACATATCATTTTTGAAAACAGCACTTGTTATTTTCTTCAGCACGATAAAGAACAGGACGTATTGGAGGGCTGTGGGGTCATAGTGCCAAAAGCGCACAATTCCGATGCTTTTCACCTGACGGCGGAAGAGTGGAATGATACATATGAACTTCTGCAAAAAGCCAAGGATTATTTAGATAAAAAGTATGCTCCAGATGGATATACGCTTGGCTGGAATGTGGGCGATGCTTCAAATCAATCCATTCTTCACAGCCACCTGCACGTCATTCCCAGATATAATGATGAACTACACGCAGGAAAAGGGCTCAGGCATTGGCTGAAGCAGCCCGATAATAAAAGAGGGATTCTAAAAAGATAAAAAAACACACAGCGGGACTGTGTGTTTTTAAATTACTGTATTTTCGGCGGATTGCTCTTGACTTCAAGAACATCCAGCATAAACACAAACACTGGTATACCTACGATTAATCCCCAAACACCGAAGAAATGTTCAGAAAAAATCAGGACAATAAAGGTATAAAAGACAGGCAAATCCGTTTTGGAAGACATAAGCTTCGGATTTAAAATATACGCTTCAATGGCGTGGATCACCATAATGACAAGTACTATATAAAATACCTGGATGAATCCGCCGAGAGAATAGGCGATTGTACATAGCGGGACAAGCGAAATGATGACACCCGCAACAGGAATTAATCCCAGCAGGAAAATAAGAATCGACAATCCCATTAGCTGAGGAAAGTCCATGATCCACAGTGCAAGTGTTGTCAGGATGCAATTCACAGTGGCAATGACAAACTGCGCTTCGATTACCTTTCCGAATGTTTGCACAAATTTACTTCCAAAATACTCGATTTCATTATAAAAGTCAGCGATTTTGCTGTGTTTAAATTTCAAGGTGAATTCGATAAGTTTCGGTTTTTCGAGCAGAAAAAACAAACTAAGTATTAGAGACAGCAATACCTGGATGGCAATATGACTAATATCGGAAAAATACTGAAGCAGGAAGGCAAATCCCTGTTCAAGATATTTCGTAATTTCATTTGTTTCGAGCATTTGAACAATATATGTAATTACTATATTGTCATGTTTTTGGGTGTAAAAGCTTTCAACCTGTTTAAACAGCTGTGATATTTCAGATACAATCAAAGGAAGATATTTGATTATCCCTATAGAAAGCAGGCCGATAATTCCCATGTAAAGGGTAATGACAGTCAGTTTTCTATTCAGTTTAAATCTCGAAAGGACAAGCTTCACAAGCCTATCCATCAAAAATGAAAATATGAATGTAATCAGAATTAAATTAATCATGCTCCTCAACAGGTAAAGAGCCAGGACTATAATTCCAAAAATGATGAATCTTTTTATGCCGTTATTATTTAAAAATGATTTAATCGTTTCCAACTTCATTCCTCCACACTTTTTAAGTTTCTTTAAAATTTCAGGAAATGCGGAGATAATTACTCTGGAACATATATGGGATCATATATTGATTACTTCTGTGAATTGCATCGGAGTTTAGTGCCTGAAAATGTGTCCGGTATACTTTATAATAGGTCAGCTTCACCGTTAATTTTACTGGAGCTGCTAAAGTGCTACTCAAAGCAGGGCTTTTTAGGGCAGGTAAATCAATAACAATGGCATTTTCCTTCAGATGTACATTGAAATCAATCGGCTCCTGGCTTTGCTGCACAGATGAAGACAAACCGGATACAAGCAGGAAAATGCTGAAAAATATGTGTGCCACCTTGTTCATCCTCTTATTATCAATATATTTACTATTTTATAATACTTTTTCATTTAATTATATATCTATTTACAGTCGAAATGGAAAAAATCATTACGCAGAAAGGATGATGATAGTTGGATAGGAAATATGCTGCCATTACAGGCTGTTCCAGCGGGTTTGGAGCCTTGATGGCCATTGAGCTCGCAAAGGATGATTTTCAAGTTATTGCAACAATGAGAAACACGGATAAAAGCAATAAGTTAATGGAGAAAGCTAGACAAGAGGGAGTTCATGAACAGATATCCATTCACGAATTGGATGTCACCTCGTCCTCATCCATTGAAATGTTTAAAAACCTGATCCTTCAATTGCCTTCCATTGATGTTCTAATCAATAATGCCGGCTATGCAGGAGCAGGATTTGCGGAAGAAATACCGCTGGAGGAGTATAGAAATCAATTTGAGACAAATGTTTTTGGAACGTTTGCAGTTACTCAGGCGGTTCTGCCATTTATGCGGAAACAAAGAACAGGAACCATCATAAATGTGAGTTCTATAAGCGGAAGAATCGGGTTTCCAGGCTTATCGCCATATGCCGCATCAAAATTTGCTGTAGAGGGATGGAGTGAATCACTTAGACTTGAAATGAAACCGTTTGGCGTAAATGTTGTGCTGATTGAGCCAGGATCCTTCAGGACCGGCATCTGGACAACTGGAAAAAAGATAGCTGAATCATCCTTGAAAAAAGACTCACCTTATTATCCATATATGACAAAAATTCAACATTACCTTGAACAAGGAGAGCCATTTTATGAAGATCCGATAATCGTTGCGAAAAAAGCAGTGAGCATCCTCAGAGAAAAAGAACCTGCACTCAGGTATCCGGCAGGAAAGGGTGTCCGCACAAGAATACGCCTGAAAAACCTTATGAACTGGAAAAGCTGGGAGAAAATCATATTAAAAACTCTCTACAAACAATAATAGTTTTTTTTAAAGTTTTAACTCTAAATTTTATTTAATCTGCTGAGTTGATTGGAGCGGAGAGTACTTGATCCTCGAAAATGCTTATGCATTTTCTTCGTGCGGTGATGATTTACGGAAGACAATTCAATGTACTGCGGGAGGAGAGGGGAATGAGAGATCCCGCAGGCGAACCCGAATAGGCTCTCATTCCTCCCCGCGGAACGTAACGGACATCATTAAAAACTAAAAAAACAGCCTATCATAAAAATAAAATTAACTTATAAACAAATACCCGGTAATAATTATTCCAACGATAAAAAAAGCAAAAGTCCCTGTAAGAAACGGATTGAAATGAATGAAGAAATCCGCTCTTTCTTCTTCATTCATATGAGTCATCAGATTCAGCTTTGAATCTGCAATCACATTATTTGTCCAGGCATCACCCTGTGAAAAAGCAAATAAGCTGAATGCAAAAAGAATAAAGCTGCTGTAGGCAAGAGTATCAAGCAGAGGAAAGTGAAGAAAAAATGAAATACCTGCTGCTAAATTTGATTCTAAAATAAAAAATAACAATGACCAAACCAGGAACTTTTTTTGTTTAACCATGCATGACCTCCTTTTTTCTTTTTCTTTTATAACGAATAGAATGATAAAAAGTTTCAAAATTTTCCTTTTTATCTTCTTTTTACTTAAGTCCCCAATCTCTGATTAATTTTCTTGCATCTAGAGAAAATAAGAAAACTAATCTTTGATCATCTGGGGGAGATGGAATGAAAAAGGGAATGAAAAAATACTTAATCACGCTGTTATTATTCATAGCCCTGCTGATTGTCTGGAACCAGACGGAAGCTGAAGTATCCGGACCGCCAACCATCCATCTGCGCCTGTTGGAAACCACTGATTTGCATGGGAACATGATTGGTTATGATTACGAAGACCGCAGGAAGACAGTGGAGTTTGGGCTTTCAAGAACGGCCAGCTTGATTAAAAAGGCAAGAAATGAGTCGCCTAACTCCCTTCTATTTGATAATGGAGACATTCTTGAAGGGAATGGACTGGATGAATATGCCTATAGAAGCCATCCGCTTGACATGGCTAATGTCCATCCTGTTTTTAAAGCCATGAATACTTTACTTTATGATGCTGCGACGGTGGGAAATCATGAATTTAATTACGGAATTGATTTTATGGAAGAAAGTATCAGGGGAGCTAACTTTCCTTATGTCAATGCCAATATATATGTTGAAGACAGCAATCAGATCGATGAGGATGATCTGAATTATTTTAATCCCTATACCATCATAGAGAAAGAGGTCACAGATACAGCCGGGGAAAAGCATAAGCTGAAAGTTGGAGTCATCGGCTTTATCACACCGATTGTGGCGGAATGGAATAAAGAGTATTTTCGCGGAAACCTTAAAGTGAAAAATATTAAGGAAACTGCCGAGCATTTTATTCCTATTATGAAAAGTAAAGGGGCAGATATCATTGTGGCTCTAGCCCATACCGGTCTCCAATCTGATAAAGGGCTGGATGAAAAAAAGGGCAATTCAGTTCATGCCCTCAGCAAAGTTAAAGGATTAGATGCCATTCTATTCGGGCACAGCCATTCAGTTTTTCCTGTCAAAGATGAACTGCAAAAGCTGCCTGGCATTGACTTAAAGGCTGGTACCATTAACGGGACTGCTGCTGTCCAGGCTGGATACTGGGGCAATCATCTCGGTCTCATCGATTTGAAAATTGTCTTCCAGGATAGCGAATGGAAAGTGAAAAGCAGTGTTTCGTCGATCAGGCCCGTTTACCGGACAATCAATAAAAAAAGCAGGGAAGTCATACCCGCAGACCCAATAATTGAACAGATTATGAAAAAGGATCATCATGATGCCCTTAATTATTTGAAAAATAAAAAGTAAAAGGCGCCCACTGGACGCCTTTTTCCTATAAAACCGAAAATTCTTCATTTTTCAAGTCAGTAATAAACATATGTCCCGGAGCATGAGTAATCATAATCTCCGGCTTCACATGCATGGCGACTGCCTGAGGGGTAACCCCGCAGGCCCAGAAAACTGGTACTTCTCCTTCCTTAATGGTCACAGAGTCTCCAAAATCAGGATGCTGAATATTGTTAATTCCGATTGCTTCAGGATTTCCAATATGGACAGGAGCCCCATGGACAGATGGGAAGCGGCTTGTCACCTGTACAGCTCTAATCGCTTCCTTCTCTGTCATCGGCCGCATACTCACTACCATAGGGCCTTCAAATTGGCCTGCACCCACACACCCAATATTTGTTTTATACATCGGGACATTCCGATTTTCCTCAATATGGCGGATAGGGATATTATTTTTGAGCAATGCGTCTTCGAACGTAAAACTGCAGCCGATCAGAAATGCTACCATATCATCATTCCAATAAGAGGTTATGTCTGAAAGCTCCTCAACGAGCTCTCCGTTTTTATATACCCTGTATTTTGGCAGGTCGGTTCTAATATCAGCATTTGGAGCTGACAGCATTGGCACCGGTGATCCTGGTTCAGTCACATCGATGATTGGACAGGATTTAGGATTACGCTGGCAAAAGAGCAGAAATTCAAAGGCCAGCTCCTTTGGCAATATAGCCAGATTGGCTTGAATAAAGCCATTTGCCATTCCTGCAGTTGGTTTATCCCAATCCTGGACACGGATCAATCTGCGTGCCTCATCGGGATTCAATTGAAAAGGGGAGTTCATATAAAAATCTCCTTTCATGCTTATTTAAATAGCTCAGGGATTCCATTGATTAATGAATAAACCCCCATGTAAGACATGGCAATCACGATAATGACTCCAAAAATCGTCATCCAAAGAGGATGTTTATAATCGCCGACAATTTTGGTTTTATAAGCAGCAATCAGCATTACACCTAATGCAATTGGGAGAATAAGACCGTTTAAGGAACCAACTAAAACCAATATTTTTACCGGTTTTCCGATCAAAACAAAAACAAATGTAGAAATGGCGATAAAACCGACAATGACCCATTTATGATGTTTCTCGACAGCTGGGCTCAATGTCCGAATGAATGATACCGAAGTATAGGCTGCACCGACAACAGAAGTAATGGCAGCTGCCCACATGACTACTCCAAACATCTTATATCCAATATTGCCTGCTGCCAGCTGAAAGACAGAAGCAGGAGGGTTGGATGGATCGAGTGCTAGGCCCTGTGAAACCACACCTAGTGCTGCAAGGAACAGGAAGATACGCATAATGGATGCGATCCCGATTGCACTGACAGAGCTCTTCGTGACTTCCGGAAGAGCTTCTTTTCCTTTGACTCCAGCATCAATTAAGCGATGCCCGCCCGCGAAGGTAATATAACCGCCAACCGTTCCGCCTACAAGCGTAATAATGGCCAGGATATCAATTTTATCCGGCACAAACGTTTTGACAACAGCTTCACCAACAGGTGGCTGTGCCGTAAACATTACGTAAAGAGTTAATCCAATCATGACAAACCCTAAAATCTGTGTGAAACGGTCCATTAATCTGCCCGCTTCTTTTACAAGGAAGATGCCGATTGCCAAAATTCCGCTTAAAAGGGCGCCCATTTCAGGGGATATGCCGAAAATAACATTTGTACCTAACCCGGCACCGGCAATATTCCCAATATTAAAAGCAAGACCGCCCATGACAATCAGGGCAGCAAGGAAATGACCAAGACCCGGAAGAACATCATTGGCAATATCCTGTGCGCGCTTTTCAGAAACGGCAATGATTCGCCAGATATTCATCTGTGCTCCAATATCAATAATAATAGAAATTAAAATGACAAACCCAAAACTCGCAAGCAGGGTTTCTGTAAATACTGTTGTTTGTGTCAGAAAGCCTGGTCCAATGGCAGAAGTGGCCATAAGGAATGCGGCACCAAGCAGTAGACTGGCATTTGATTGCTTTTTCATTCATTTTCCCCCAATAATTCTATTTGTGGTTATCTGTCGTGCTTTTTTACTTTGCACCAACACTATTAGTCTGATTGAGCTTCATTCGAAATTGCTTATACAGCTCCAGAGGAACTATACCCCCTGATAAATGCCATTGGCGCTTGCTTATTCGGCTTCAACGGAACTATTCCGGGCGATAAGTGCCATTGGCGCTTGCTTATTCGACTTCAGCGGAACCATTCCGGGTGATAAGTGCCATTGGCGCTTACTTATTCGGCTTCAACGGAACTATTCCGGGTGATAAGTGCCATTGGCGCTTGAATTATTCAGCTTCAAAAGAACTATTCCCGACAGTCGCCAGTGAATGCCTTCACACTATCTTATCAAAATTCATTTGGACTATTTCAAGCCGATGAGAACATTCGAATCTCTGCAATAAATAGCTTGATTTATACGGTCATTCAGGAGCATATAAGCAGCAGCACCAATTTTACATTATCTCCATTAATACCTATTTTATTTCAAAAACTCGCTGATTTTTGCTACCTGAATTCCCGCTTCATTCAATGCCTTCGGAATGTATTGAGCAAATTCAAGTGCGCTTTCCCCGTCACCATGGATGCATATTGTATTGGCCTCAATGGAAACATCAGTGCCCTGGACAGAATGAACTTTTCCTTCCTTGACCATGCGGATTACCTGATTTACAGCTGCGCTATGATCTGTAATAAGTGCATTGTTTTCCCTTCTTGAAGTGAGGGATCCATCTTCCTGGTATGTACGGTCTGAGAACACTTCATTTGCAGAGCGGAGTCCAATTTTCCTTCCGGCTTTTACTAATTCACTTCCTGAGAGCCCGAAAAGAATCAGTTCAGGATCCACTTTATAGACCGCTTCTGCGATTGCTTCAGATAACGGTGCGCTTTTTGAGGCCATGTTGAACAATGCACCGTGCGGTTTTACGTGCTGAAGCTTTCCGCCTTCTGATGTAACAAAAGCGTTCAAAGCGCCAATTTGATAAACCACTAAGTCATAAGCTTCCTGAGGGGTTATATTTATATCCCTCCGGCCGAATCCATGCAGATCCTGGAGCCCCGGATGGACACCCAGGCCAACATTCTTCTTTAGTGCCATCTTAACTGTTTTTCGCATGGTCGCAGGGTCGCCGGCATGAAAGCCGCATGCAATATTTGCAGAAGTAATATAATCAAGAATTTCCTCATCGCGCCCCATCTTGTAAGAGCCAAAGCTTTCTCCCATATCACAATTAATGTCTACAATGTGCATCTTAATTTCCTCCTCTGGTTTTTAAAAATATGCCTTGCTTTAATTCCTTTAATTTTATTTCTCTATTAATTAATAACTGCTGAGCCTCTTCATTTGATATTTCTGCAAAACTTAAGGAATCTCCGGGTTTGGCCTGCGCCAGAAGAGGGAGATCGACAGCAGCAACCTGTCCAATTTTTGGGTACCCCCCCGTTGTTTGCCGGTCAGCCAGCAATACAATCGGATTTCCATCCGGAGGAACTTGAATGGAACCAAAGTTTACGGCTTCAGATATTTGCTCAGCATGTTCTGATAGCGAAAGGGAAGGGCCATTTAGTCTGTATCCCATCCTGTCCGATTGTGAGGTCACTTCAAAGGCGTGTTTAAAAAGCTGAACCTGGCTTTCCTCAGAAAATAAATCAAATTGGCGGCCCCTTGTTATTCTGATTTCTGCCGCTGTGTCCGGTATTAGTTCTGATGCAATACCCCAGTCGTTTTCAACAAAAGGCCTATTAAGAATCTGTTTTGACAAATACTCCGTTATGTTCAATGACTGGAGAGAGGGTTTGCCGGTTTCCAGCAGGTCTCCTGACTTTAATGCTCTGCCTTTATAGCCGCCAATGCCTGCTCTCAGGTAAGTGGATTTGCTGTTCATTACTTCAGGAACGGCGAATCCGCCCGCAGCAGCCAGATAGGCCCGGCACCCTTTACGGCACCTGCCGAATTTTAGTTCACTGCCTTTTTTCACAAAAAGGGATCTCCATGTTCGAACAGGCTGGCCATTGATGGAAGGGGAAAGGTCCCCGCCGCAAATCGAAATGAGTATATCTTCTTCAAATGTTAGAACTGGACCCATCATCGTTATTTCTAAAACAGGATCATTTTCATCGTTTCCAGCCAGCAGATTGGCCATCCGGTGTGAAAAAGGATCCATAGACCCGCTGGAAATCACGCCATACTTTTGATAGCCGGTTCTCCCAAGATCCTGGATGCTTGAAAGGAGTCCAGGCTTTAAAACGTTAATCATTGCTCCGTCTCCTCCCAATGATGGTATTCTTCCAGACTTATTGGCTTGAATTTGATATGGTCGCCTGCTTTCAGGAGGGTAGGGGAGTGATCGGTCGGCCGAAACAATTTAACAGGAGTACGCCCAATCAGCTGCCAGCCTCCTGGCGTCTCAATGGGGTAAATTCCTGTCTGCATCCCGGCAATCCCTACCGTTCTCTCGGGAATCTTTAAACGCGGTGTATCGCGTCTTGGTGCCGCAATTTGTTCTGACATTCCGCCAATAAAAGGGAACCCTGGTGCGAATCCAATCATATAGACCAGATAACTGCCTGAAGAGTGAATTTCAATTACTTCTTCAGGGGTAATCCCATTATGTGCCGCAACAAAATCAAGATCCGGCCCAAATTTCCCGCCATAGCAAACCGGGATCTCAACGATTTGAGGTTCCGGCAAATCATTTTCCTTCAGCTCTTCAATAAGCGGTTTTATCAGTGAACACACGAAATCAAACGGGAGCTGTCCGTTTGAAAGCTGAAAGGCCTCAATTGGATTATAAAAAATGGTTACAGTTGTGTAAGCAGGTATGTATTCAATCATCCATTCGGGAGGATGTTTTTCGAGAAAGGCAGTCAGCGACTGAACTTTCTGATGTGTTTCCAGGCTGATTTCTGTCCCAAGCTCAATAAGAACAGCGTCATCCCCCAAGGGGTGTAAAGTGTATCTCATGATTTCACCAGCTTTCATAGTATATTTGTTGACCTGAGGAATAAAATATTATTCGGTAATAATAAATATTCATTTTCGTTCAGAAGAAATACATACAATATTCTTTCCTAAAAAAAGGTAAAGTCATGTTTTTTAACGCTAGAACGAAAAAATTTATTAGTAAAGTTATATATTTATGCAATGTCCCCAGCTAAAGAATATAATATTCTATAATAGACTGAAAATTCTATTTGTGCAAATTATTCTTTTAGCAGGCGAACCAATATCTTCAAAGTTTATTTGGTCCATCATTTTGGGAATAGAGGAGGTACATTACCATTTAGGGAGAGATCAAATTGGAAGAAGCTATAGAAAAAAACTTATCAGAAAGGTTTGAGGCTGCCTTTAACCGTATTCACAAGGCCTTAAAACAATCTGCTAAAAACGCCAGAACAGATAAATTTTATAAACTTATAGAAATACAGAAAAATCATTCGCTGATTCGATTATACGAAGAAGATTTGCACCAGTTTGCCAAGCTGCGAAATGCTATTGTTCATGAAAAAATAGACCTTGATTACTATATTGCGGAGCCTCATTTCAAGACGGTAGAGAAGATTGAAAGAATTGCCGGCTATTTTGAAAAGCCTAAAACCGCCCTCTCCATAGCTGCAACCCCGGTATTTTATTTCTATGAAGATGGCAAGCTAACTGATGTACTGGCCATCATCAACAAATTTTCACACTCCCAATTCCCGATTTACTCGAGAAATGACGAATACTCATGGATATTAACTTCTGCGGATATCGTGAAATGGATGGCTGAGCACTTTACTGAAGAAACAATCCAGTTGAAAAAGGTGAAAATAAAAGAGCTTTTCAACAAGAAATCAAAACATAAAATCTCTTTTGCCGGCAAGGATACATCTATCTTTGAATTAGAGGATACATTTGAGGAATCCAGAAATAAAAATGAAAAGCTTGAAGGGATCATTGTTACCGAGAATGGAAAGCCGACTGAAAAACCAAAAGGCATGATTACAGCCTGGGACCTCCTGGAAGCCGATTCCGAAAATTAAAACGCAAAAAAGTGCAAGCAATAGCTGCACTTTTTTTTGGAATAGTTAAACTTTTTTGCTGTATATATTAAAACCTTCTAAAATGCCAATAAAGATGATAATATTAACTGATAGTTCAATAGCAAAATCCGTGTACACGGTAGAGGTTCTAGCTACCCTCTTTAAAAAACTAAGGAAAACAGGTCTGCTTTCTTAGTGGTCCTGTTTTTCTATTTTAAAGGAGAATATTAATATGAAAAATGATAAAGCGATCGTTGTGTTCAGCGGCGGCCAGGATAGTACAACTTGCTTATTCTGGGCAAAGGAACGTTTTGCAGAAGTGGAAGCAGTCACTTTTAATTATAATCAGCGTCATAAGCTGGAGATAGAATGTGCACAGCAAATAGCAAAAGAGCTGGGGATCAGGCACCATATTCTGGATATGTCCCTATTGAATCAGCTGGCACCAAATGCACTGACCCGGGATGAAATTGAAGTAAAGGACGGAGCGGAAGGCGGGCTGCCATCCACATTTGTGCCTGGGAGAAACCTTTTATTTCTGTCATTTGCAGGTGTCCTGGCCAGTCAGACTAATGCAAAGCATATTATAACCGGGGTGTGTGAAACAGATTTCAGCGGCTATCCTGACTGCAGAGATATGTTTATAAAATCATTGAATGTCACACTTAATCTATCAATGGATGCCCAGTTTGTAATCCATACACCTTTAATGTGGCTTAACAAAGCTGAGACATGGAAGCTGGCAGATGAATTAAATGCCCTTGAATATGTGCGTGAGAAAACCCTGACATGCTATAACGGAATTCCGGCTGATGGCTGCGGTGAGTGTCCTGCATGCCATTTAAGGAAAAATGGCCTTGAAGAATACCTCAAAGAAAAGGAGGAGCTTTAAGCCATGTACGGTTTCAGGATTGTTGAAAAACTGCAGAAAATTAATGAGGATATTAAACCCGATCAGCTGAAATACCATCATAAGCGTGTAATGGTCAGCAAGGAATTCACTTTTGATTCAGCCCATCATCTGCATTGCTATGAAGGCAAATGCAAAAACCTGCATGGGCACACATACAAGGTGATTTTTGGCCTAAGCGGATTCGTGGATAACAGAGGGTTAATGATTGATTTCGGAGACATTAAAGAAATCTGGAAAAACGAAATTGAAATATTCCTTGACCACAAGTATCTGAATGAAACGCTGCCGCCAATGAATACGACCGCAGAGAATATGGTTGTCTGGATTTATGAAAAAATGGCAGAAAGCCTCCAAAACAGAAAAGAGCAATATAGCGGTGCAAGAGTCGAATTTGTGCGCCTTTTTGAAACTCCTACAAGCTATGCGGAAGCAAGAAGGGAGTGGATGGAGGTTGAGTAAAGTTCCTGTTCTCGAGATATTTGGGCCGACCATTCAGGGTGAAGGGATGGTGATCGGCCAGAAAACGATGTTCGTCCGTACAGCAGGATGTGATTATTCGTGCAGCTGGTGTGATTCCTCCTTTACCTGGGATGGAAGTGCAAAAGACAGCATCCGCCAGATGGAGCCGGATGAAATCTGGAAGGAGCTCAAAGAGCTTGGCGGCGATGGATTTTCCTTTGTGACAATATCCGGAGGTAATCCTGCTCTTTTAAAAAATTTGAGTGAATTCATTTCTTTGCTGAAAGCGGAGAAAATTAAGATTTGCCTGGAAACTCAGGGAAGCCGATGGCAGGATTGGTTTTATGAAATTGATGAACTGACCCTTTCCCCAAAACCGCCAAGCTCAGGCATGGATACAGACTTTGATGTTCTCGATTATATTGTGAATAATCTTCAGACCAAAAGAAAGGCTGGCCAGCAGTTCTCACTGAAGATTGTTGTTTTTGATGATAAGGATTATGAGTATGCAAAAAACGTTCATAAGCGCTATCCCGGTGTTCCGTTTTATCTGCAGGTGGGAAATGATGATACCGTTACAGCTGATGATCGAAATTTGCTGCAGAGATTGCTTGACAAATATGATTGGCTAATTGAAAAAACGATACATGACAGTGATTTGAAGGATGTGAAAGTACTTCCGCAGCTGCATACCTATGTATGGGGCAATAAGCGCGGAGTATAACATAAATAAACCCCGCATCAAAGGATGCGGGGTTTATTTATGTTAAGTATATACAACAATTTATGTCAGATTCCGGGAAATATATGATATTATACGTTTGAACTTAACATTACATAAGTGCTGTAAATTTCGATAGATAGGGAGAGTTAGATGACAGATAACACTATTATTCGGTTTAATTCCGTTACTAAAAGATATGATAATGACCCGCCAGTTTTAAAGGATGTCAGCTTTGAAATTGAACGCGGGAAGTTCTATACCCTTTTAGGGCCATCGGGCTGCGGGAAAACGACCATATTGCGATTGATTGCCGGCTTTACTGAACCTTCTGAGGGGGACATTTATTTTAATGGAAGAATAATAAATAATGTTCCAGCCAACAAAAGGCAAGTAAATACTGTTTTTCAGGATTACGCTCTATTTCCGCATCTGAATGTGTATGAAAATATTGCATTCGGCTTAAAAATCAAAAAAATGAAGAAAGCGGATATTGAGAAGAAAGTTAAAGAAGCGTTAAAATTTGTGAACCTTGAAGGCTACGAAAATCGTGAAATTAAAGAAATGTCAGGGGGACAGCGACAGCGTGTTGCCATCGCGCGTGCGATTGTCAATGAACCAGAGGTTATTCTCCTGGATGAACCTTTGTCTGCACTTGATTTAAAGCTGCGGACCGAAATGCAATATGAACTGAGGGAACTGCAGAGAAATCTGGGCATTACGTTTATTTTTGTCACACATGACCAGGAAGAAGCTTTGGCCATGTCAGATGAAATTTTCGTGCTTAACAGCGGAAGCATCGAGCAAAGCGGAACTCCTACTGATATATATGACGAGCCGATTAATCGTTTTGTAGCAGATTTTATTGGGGAATCCAATATTGTTGCCGGAACGATGATCCAGGATTATCAGGTAAAGTTTGCCGGCAAATTATTTGAGTGTGTTGATGGCGGCTTTGAGCCAAATGAAGATGTTGAGATCGTCATCCGGCCTGAAGATCTGGCTATTACCGCACCGGAAGATGGGAAACTGAAAGTGAAAGTTGACTCACAGCTCTTTAGGGGAGTCCACTATGAGATCAGCTGCTATGACAGCGATGACAATGAGTGGCTGGTCCATTCAACCAAAAAGGCGACAGTCGGGGATCAAATTGGCCTTCATTTCGACCCCGAAGCAATACACGTCATGAGACATGGGGAAACAGAAGAGGAATTTGATAAGCGTCTTGAAGCTTATGAAGAGGGAAGCCATGAGAACTAATTCCCGCAACTTTTATTTAATTCCTTATGTCCTGTGGATTGCTCTCTTTGTTGTAGCTCCATTGCTTCTAGTTCTGTATTATTCTTTTTTTGATATTGAAGGGCAATTCACTTTGGAGAATTATAGAAAGTTCTTTACACCCGTTTATTTAAAAATGACCCTAAGCTCCTTTTGGTATGCCTTTTTAATTACATTATTTTCATTGCTGATCGCTTATCCGACGGCCTATTTGCTTACTAAGACTAAACATAAGCAGCTGTGGCTCTTATTCATTATCCTGCCATCGTGGATTAATTTGCTTTTGAAAGCTTATGCTTTTCTGGGCATCTTTGGTACATATGGGGCAGCGAATGCTTTTTTGGATGCGATGGGAATAGGGGGCAGGCAAATTCTGTTCACTGATTTCAGCTTTATCTTTGTGTCGGTATATATCTTCCTTCCTTTTATGATTTTGCCGATATTTAATTCTTTGGATGAACTGAATCCAACCCTTCTTGATGCTTCCAATGATTTAGGCGGGTCTTCCTGGGTAACATTTAAACGTGTCATTTTTCCATTGACACTTGATGGGGTAAAAGCGGGATGCCAGATCGTCTTTATCCCTGCACTGTCTTTATTCATGCTGACAAGGCTGATTGCAGGAAACCGTGTCATCACTCTTGGAACAGCCATTGAACAGCATTTCCTTGTGACACAGGACTGGGGAATGGGCTCGACCATTGCTGTATTCCTGATTATCGCAATGGTAATCATTATGTTGCTGACAGGCCGAAGAAAGCGGGGGATCTTATAATGAAAAAGAACAGGAAATGGCCGGCGTTTTATTTGGCTTTTATTTTTATCATCCTGTACGCCCCGATTTTTTACTTGATATTTTATTCATTCAACAGCGGAGGGACCATGTATCAATTCGAAGGCTTCACCTTGGATTGGTATCGGGAGCTGTTTGCTGATAGCCGATTGCTCATCATTGTCCTTAATACCGTTATTATTGCCCTTTTATCTGCAGCTATTTCGACGATTATTGGAGTAGCTGGAGCACTTGCCATTGCCTATGCCAGAAAACGCAGAGTGAAAAACACGCTTCTTTCACTGAATAATGTGCTGATTGTCAGTCCGGATGTCATTATTGGAGCCTCGTTTTTGATTCTGTTTACAATGATCGGGCTTAAGCTTGGATTTGTATCTGTTTTGCTTGCACACATAGCATTTAGTGTTCCAATTGTCGTGCTGATGGTTTTGCCTAAAATAGAGGAAATGAGCTCATCCATGATTTATGCAGCCATGGATCTTGGGGCAAGCAGGTTTGATGTGCTCACTAAGGTCATTCTCCCTTATATTACTCCTGGAATTTTCGCTGGCTTTTTTATGGCCCTGACGTATTCCCTCGATGATTTTGCCGTAACTTTCTTTGTTACAGGCAACGGCTTTACCACTTTGTCTGTTGAGATTTATTCACTGGCAAGACGGGGAGTTTCTTTAAATATCAATGCTTTATCTGCTTTGCTTTTCCTATTTACAATCATTCTCGTTACTGGCTATTACTTTATTACGAAACGAAATGAGAAGCCGAATGGAATGGGGGTAAGGCAATGAAGAAGCTTGTTCAGGCGCTCGCTGCCGTTTTAATTGTTTCATTTGCCTTGTTGTACATCGTTTTAAGGCTGAATTCCTCCCAGGGCTACACAAGCGGCAATACTTTGACCATTTTTAACTGGGGCGACTATATAGATGCAGAGCTGGTGGAAAAGTTCGAACAGGAAACAGGCATAAAAGTCATCTATGAGACATTCGATTCCAATGAAGCGATGATGACGAAAATTGAACAGGGCGGCACAGCTTATGATATTGCTGTTCCATCTGAATATGCTATTGAAAAAATGAAAGAGGAAGACCTTTTATTGCCGGTCGACCATTCGAAAATTCCGAATCTGAAATATATAGATCAGCGTTTTATGGACCTGCCTTTTGATTCGGGGAACAAATATTCGATTCCCTATTTCTGGGGCACAGTTGGAATTCTTTATAACACGGATATTTTAGGAGATAAAAAAATCACAAGCTGGAATGATTTATGGGACCCTGAATTTAAGAATCAGATCCTGCTGATAGACGGGGCAAGGGAAGTAATGGGCATGGGTCTCAACAGTCTTCATTATTCCCTGAATGACAAAAATACAGACCATTTGATCGAAGCTAAAGAAAAGCTCGATCGTCTTACACCTAACATTAAAGCTATTGTGGGTGACGAAATCAGAATGCTGATGGAAAATGATGAAGCCGGCATTGGCGTGGTATGGTCAGGTACGGCACAGGAGCTTATGTGGGAGAAGGATAATCTGGAATATGTGCTTCCGAATGAAGGCTCCAATCTTTGGTTTGATAATATGGTCATCCCTAAAACTGCCAAAAATCCGGAAGCGGCCCACCAGTTCATGAATTTTATCCTTGACCCGGAAAATGCGGCACAAAATACAGAATACGTTGGATATTCAACGCCGAATAAAGAAGCACTGAAATATATGGACGAAGAAACAATCTCAGATGAACGATTCTATCCGGATGAAGAAATGACAGCCCGGCTGGAGGTATATGAGAATCTGGGAAAAAGGATGCTTGCTTATTATAATGAGCTTTTCCTTGAGTTTAAAATGCATTCAAAGTAATGTACTGCCAGGATTAATTCCTGGCAGTTTTTGCATTGGAACTGATTAAATGATTCAGGGAATACTAGCCAAAAGGAGGATGGAAAATGAAAATATTCTTCAGCATATATTTATTGATTTTTTCATTCGCAAGTATAGGAACTCACACAACTTCTGCCCCAGTAAAACCTGAATTGGCGATTGTCATTGATGATCTTGGAAACAACATGAAGGGAACAGCAGAAATGATGGAGCTTCCGGTGACCTTAACGGTTGCCATCATGCCTTTCATGCCAACGACAAAAGAAGATGCACAACTGGCAAGCAAAAATGGGCATGAAGTGATCGTTCATATGCCGATGGAGCCGAAAAGAGGAAAGAGGAGCTGGCTTGGGCCTGGGGCCATCACAACAGATTTAACCGATGAAGAAATCCGCCGCAGGGTGGAGAGTGCCATTAAAGAGGTGCCTCATGCGGTCGGGATGAATCACCATATGGGTTCAAGAGCCACTGAAAATGAGCGGGTCATGAGAATTGTCCTGGAAGTATGCAAAGAACACGGATTATTTTATCTCGACAGCAAAACAACCGGCAAAAGTGTAGTCGGGAAACTGGCGAATGAATTGGGTGTACCATATGTTGAAAACAATATTTTCTTTGATGATATCTACACTACTGCCCATATCACAAAACAGGCAGACAGACTCGCTGAAAAACTGGTGAAAAATGAACGCATCATCGCAATCGGCCATGTTGGCATCACAGGAACAAAGATGGTAAATGTGCTTAAAGAGTATATACCTGTTTATAAAAAGAAAGCAGAAATAGTGCCGCTGTCAGAACTGATTCCAGGCTATGAACTTATTGACGAAGGACCTTGAACTAAAGCTTAAGCTCCTGATCAGATGAACTTCCACTAAAAACCGCCACGTCCTGTGGCGAACGTTGAAGCCAGCACATCCTGTGCAAGTCCGACAGGCATATGACGAATCACGCAGGAAACCTTCCAAAGCAAGCTTTGGTCGGGCGATGTATCCGTTGACGAAGCGTTCCTTGTCCTAATTTCTGGAGTGATTTGGCTTATGACCCGAGGGGCTAGGCGCTGGAGATAGATGCAATCTTTCCACAGAGGGATTCACACTGTTCCATCCTATTAATAAAAGCTGCAAGCCTGGTGTGGTTTGCAGCTTTGTTCATGGTGTGTAATAAAACGGTGTAATGGTGAAATACGGTTTAAATCCTAAAAGGTGGCCGCCCACATTCCGGTCTGGTTAGTCCCGCAACGAAGCGATGTTAGAAGAGGTGGGCGACCGTGAATATAGTATATGCAGTGATGCAAAAAGGATGCAGCAAAACTTCCTTGAATACAGGAAGGTTTTGTATAATCTTGCTGCAAAAGTGCTTGAACATGAAATACTTTCTGAATAGAAGTATCCATTCTTTGCAAAATATAACATTGTCAGAACTGTAAAAAGTGGGGCAATGTTTTTTTGTGTTTTTCAATTACTCATGAATTAGTCCCGATTGTAAGGGGTATGTAAATAATAAATCAACAGGAAGGAGTGAATTGCATGCTTTGGACTATAGCAGGTATTCTGCTTGTATTATGGATACTCGGATTAATATTTAAAATAGCGGGAGGCATCATTCATATACTGCTTGTAATAGCAGCGATCATCATTGTTGTAAACTTTATAAGAGGCCGTGCATCCGGCAGGGGATAAATGAAAAAAGCCTTCAGTTTTTTGGAGGCTTTTTTCTGTGGTTTATTTTTAAGTTAATGTTTTGATTCATCACCAACCTGTGCTGTCGAGCATTAATTTTCGGCAGGATTCCCATTCAGTCATTTTGAGTTAACTCTCATTTATACGCTGACTTTCAGACCTGTTCTGGAATGAAGTCTGCCGGATCACTTCGGACGAGTAATATAGAGGCAGCGAAATAGTAAAGCAGGTTCCTATATTTTGTGTACTTTCTATTGCATATTTTCCTTTCAAACGATTGATGATGTCAAAAGATATCATTAATCCTAAGCCGGTTCCTTTCGTTTTTGTTGAGTAATAGGGCTGACCGAGCATTTGGAGTTTTTCTTTTGACATTCCGACACCTTCATCTTTAATTAGTATATCGGCTGTAGTATTTCTTTTGAATGCTGAAACCTCTAGAATTCCGCCATCAGGCATTGCTTCTATACTATTTTTCATTAAGTTTATAAATAATTGCTTAATTTCATTTGGGTTACCAATGATAAAAATGCCTTCAAAAATACTTGTCCTTATTTCAACCTTTGTCATCAGTCCATATGGCCGCATAAAATCAGCCACTTCCAATAATACTCCGGAAAGAGAAACTTGACTGACAACAGGAGTTTCCGGGCGTGCAAGTGAGAGGAAATCACTAATAATATGATTGGTTCTGTCCAGTTCCTCCAAAGAAACTTTAATAAAGGACTTTTGATCTGCAGTCAGGTTTTTTTCATTTTTAAGCATTTGCAGAAAACCTCTTACAGTAGTCATTGGGTTTCTAATTTCATGGGCGACGGACGCAGCCAGCTGACTGATCGCATTGATTTTTTCCGCATCTCTCAGTTTTTGCATCATCATTTCCTGAAGCAGATTCATTTCAATTAAATAGATGATCATAGAAAGAGTCACAATAGAAACTGCTGAAAACAATAGCAAGTATACAGCGTCTTCTTTAATATCCTTTTGGAGGAAAATAACATACCTGGTTACCGTAATGGGAAGATAAAATAAAACAGCTATACTGAGTTTTTGTTTAAATGTACATTTTTTATAGAATTTTGAAGCATAGAAAAAGAGCACAGACATAATTGCGTAATTTACGAGCGCAATCGAAATATCTCCTGGTGAAAAAATGCCCTTAAAAGTAATCAATACTAAAATAACCAGGAAGCCTGCAAGAGGCTTAATGTAAAAATAGGCGACAAAAACAGGAATAAATTTCAAGTCAAAAAACTGACCGCTTGCAATTTCCACCGGAAAAGTCATAGTCAGGAAAAGCGCTAAAAAAAGAACAGATAAAAGCGGGGCAGAAGTCTTCCAGCCATCCCCCCGATGTGAAGAGATTTTATGGATAAAAGGAATCATTATCATAATTAGAAAGTGAAAAATCAAGTCAGCTGTAAAATCATACAAAAGAACCATCCCTCCAACATGCAGGTATATTAGTAATTAAACAAAAGAGAGGAAGAATCCTTTATATGGGAACATTTATTTATTCTGACTCTATAGGAGATAACCATTTGTTTACATAACATTATTATGGATTAATTTTTGAATATTTACTAATGAACTGCATTTCCAATATAAAAACCGGCCTGCAGGGGGGCCGGTTTCTCATCATGCTATTACCATTTCAGACTTCAATTCTCCAACAATCTTCTGGACTTCACTGCCTTCCAGAGTTTCTTTTTCAAGAAGGGCCTCTACCAGTGTTTCAAATTGAGGGTGATGATTTGCAATGATCAATTCGCATCTTTCCAGTGCTTTCTGGAAAAGATCCTGCATTTTTGCTTCTTTTTGACCTTTGTTAAAGGTAAGCTCAAAGCCGTTATCAAGTAAACCGGTATCAACCATTTGCTCAATGATGTGCTTGGCTTGTTTAACATCACCGCTTACTCCAATGCTGTGCTCGCCAAGAATCATTCGTTCTGATACACCGCCTGCGAGAATCATGGCAACCTGATCAAGCAATTCACTTGTTGTCGATAAGTGAAGTTCTTTTTGTATTGGTGCTACATACCCAAGTGCTTCGCCGCGCGGAATGATGGTTGCTTTGCGGACGGATCCGGGTTTTGTTAAAGCAGCCACTAATGCATGGCCAGCTTCGTGTATGGCAACCCGCTGCTTTGTACCGTGATCCTGCAATGCCCGGGTGGTTGTTCCCAGAATGGTCCGGTCAAGCGCATAATCCAAATCTTCTTTTGAGATAATTTCCTGGCCGTTACGGACAGCTCTGCGGCTTGCCGTTTCAAAAAGGGAATGAAGATCTGCACCTGAGAAACCAGAGGTGCTTTCTGCTAAATCACCAAGTGTTGTCATGACATCCTCAGCCAGTAATCTATTTTTTGTGTGAATATTGATAATCTCTCTTCGGCCCTTTGTATCAGGAAGAGGGACATTGAAGGAGAAGTCAATCCGTCCCGGACGGAGGAATGCTTCATCAAGCATATCCTTCCTGTTTGTCGCTGCAATAAATAGTATTCCATCATTGGAATGGCCGCCGTCCAGCTGGACTAGCAGCTCAGTTAACGTCTTTTCGCTTTCTTCTCCGCCATGCTGCTTTCTTCTGCCTGCCAATGCATCTACTTCGTCAATGAAGACGACGGCAGGAGAATGCTTTCTTGCGTTTTGGAAAAGGTTTCTTACTCGGGAAGCTCCCACACCAACGAACAACTCATTAAAACCGGAACCGCTGGTTGAGAAAAAAGTGGCTCCAAGTTCTTTAGCGATTGCCTGAGCCAGCAATGTTTTTCCTGTTCCAGGAGGCCCGTATAATAGAATTCCCTTCGGCGGCTTAATCCCCATTTTCAGAGAGCGCTCAGGTTCTTTTAATATAGAAAGAGTCTGCATGATTTCCTCTTTCATTTCTTCCTGAATTCCGCCAACATCTTCCAGTGAAATGGAAGGAAGGGCCTTTGGCTTAGATACACTTTGTTTCATGGTATTTGTAGCACCCATTCCGCCTTTTCCTGACTTAAACAGGTAAATGCCAATGGCTATAAACAAAAGGACTACACCGCCCAGAATCCAAGGGGTATAAGGTCCTGTGGTTGCGAACGTATATTGTATATTATAGGTTTCTACTAATTTATCAACCATCTCACTGTTGGGAGGCACATGGGAGATGTACTCGCCATCAGGGGCTGTGATCAGCAGTTTCCCATTTTTGTATTCCTGTACTGCAACAGTCTTTCCATCCTGGGAGGCAATAATTTTTTCCACAGAAGAAAACGGAACTGTCACATCCTTATTTCCTGCTTGTACGGTCCAAATAACCGCCGCCAAAATCACCGTGATCACCAATGCAATAGAAACAATCGTCGAAGGCTTCTTTAGAAGTGATTTCAACTATTTCCCTCCTCATTGAACATACCTACATTATAAGGAAATAGTATTGTTAATAACAGGGTTTTACTTTTTTTAAACGTTGTAAATTATGGAAAAATAGTATAGTTTATAAGAAAGTGTGCTACAACAGCTATCAGATGGCATAAATATGTGAAAAAAATGTGACAAGCAGGGTGAAAACCTGGCATATAAATTAAAAAAGTTTTTTCAAAGAATCCTTTTCACAATGTTTCATTTCATATATACTAAAATCGGATAATTCAATAACGTGCCACAAGGGGAGCATTTTGCTGAGAGTGAATAGTTCGCTGTTCTGACCCTTTGAACCTGTTAGATAATGCTAGCGCAGGAATGTGGAATAAAAGGCGGAAGGAGATTTTCTGCCTGCTTGTTCTCCCTTGGGGTATCGTCAACGATTAAAGGGGGATTTTTTTATGAAAAAATTAAGCTTAACTGCGATGATTGAAGCTTCATTTTTTGCAGCATTTGCCATCATTCTGGATTTTCTGCCATCAATCAAGCTGTCACCGTCTATTTCCATTTCCGCCGCGATGATTCCGATCTTTATTTTGGCTTTCAGGTGGGGTTTTAAGGTAAGCTTCATCGCAGGCCTCTTATGGGGAATTTTGCAGATTTCCATGGGAGATGCCTGGATCGCCACTCCGCTTCAGGCATTTATTGAGTACTTTGTCGCATTTGCCTGTATTGGTTTTGCCGGTTTGTTTTTCCGGCCAATTCAAAATCAGCTGCACAGGGGAAACAAGAACAAAGCATTGGGCTGGATAGTTTTAGCTGTGTTTGCCGGAAGCCTTGCCAGGTATTTCTGGCATTTCATAGCAGGTGTATTTTTCTTTGGAAGCTATGCGCCAGAAGGGATGTCGCCTGTATTATTCTCCTTCATGGCAAATGGCGCAACAATGCTTGGTGCTGCTATTCTTTGTTCCATTTTAGCAGCATTAATTATTTCTTCGGCACCTAGATTAATCATGAGAAAATCAGATGAAATTATTCAATCGCAAAAACATGCTTCCTGATTATAATCTGCCTCTTTGAATATATTTCAAAGAGGTTTTTTTCATATCTTAGGAAACTCCTTATGAAAAATGGGTATATTACTCAAAAAGGGGAGTGATTGTTTGTCAAACACATTGCAGGGTAACATCATAACAGGTGTCTTTGATGCAGAAACCAGTGCCTTTGAGATCCAAAAGGTTAAAAGTTTCACTACCCAGTCGATTCTCAACAAAAATCAATGTGAAAATTTGTATAACTATTTATCCATCCATGAGGAAGATGAGGGAGGACAAATTATTACACTGTACGATCAAATGCCGTTAATGCTGACCAGGCAGGAAATATGCAGTTTAAAGAAAGATTTGGAGAACATTAAAAAACTATATCAGTAGAAAATCGCTTTGCATCTTGCAAGGCTTTTTTTCTTGCCAAATTAAATTTGACAAATTTGTGACAAAAAGTTTGACAAATTTGTGAACATAGTTAGAATATTAAATAAAAGGGGATGAAAAACATGACATTAAAACAGCAAAAGGTTCTTCACTTTTTTAGGAATGTTACAGCAGCAGGTATACTTTTAGGATTAATTGTCTTTATTTCCAGCTTTTTTGTAAGCGGTATCACGGGTGAGTATGTTTTATCAATCGGCTTAAGCATTATGGTATCATCCATGCTAATTTTTGGATTTGGATTTTTTATCAATGTAATGGAAGAAATGACAAAGGGAAGCAAGGGAATCAGACAATACAAATAAAACCGGCCTCCAATAGGGAGACCGGTTTTTTGTATTATTTGGTTCATCGGTTGGACATGGCGCTTCTGCTTATCTTTAATTAATGAGCAGCGTGCCCAGAAGTCAGAACCCAAATTGAACCCACTACAATAACGATAACCATAAATACGGCATAAATCATATTTACCAAGTTCGTTTTGCCGTCTTCGCCTTCTCTTAAGTGCATGAACATGAAAAGCTGCATGCCTGCCTGAATGACAGCCAGTGAGCCGATGATCCACATGATAACTTTAAAAGAGAGGTTCGTTTTTAAGGCAATACCTGCTGCTGCAAATGTCAGCACAAGGGAAACAACAAATCCAATGACATGGCTTATCGGGAAGCTTTTTGATTGATGATGTTCCATTTAAGCCACCAGTCCTTTCAAATACACGAATGTGAAAATAAAGATCCAGACTACATCAAGGAAGTGCCAGTAAAGGCCGATAATAAATGTTTTTCTTGCTGTAGTAGGGGTAAGGCCTCTTTTTAAAAGCTGGATAATGACCATAGTTGCCCAGCCAATACCCAATGTAACGTGGGCTCCGTGTGTACCCAGCAAGACAAATAAGCTGGAAAGGAACGCACTTGTCTGCATCGTTGCGCCTTCATGGGCATAATGGATAAATTCATTAATCTCCATGAATAGGAATCCTGCGCCAAGAGCAAGGGTAATCACCAGCCAGGTAATTAGCCCTTTCAGGTTATGCCGGCGCATTTCAAAAATGGCGATGCCCATTGTAAAGCTGCTTGTCAAAAGGAGGACTGTCTGAATCATGACATCCTTGATCACAAAAATGTCTTTATGTGTTGGACCTCCTGCAAAGCGTTCATATAATACACCATATACTCCAAACAGAGTGGCAAATAGAACGATTTCAGCGCCAAGGAAAACCCAGAAGCCAAGAATATTCATCCGGTCCTGTTCAGTTTGATATTCAAGGGGCAAGGAAGTATCCACTTTAGCTGACATGATCATGCACCTCTCCTTCTGTTTTTCTCCAGGCATTTTCAATTCTGTGAATTTCATCTTTTTTAACATGGAAGCCTTCATTGTAATCGAATGAACGGATGATCAAACCAGCAAAAATGCCGATGGCAGCTACAGCTGCAGCAATGTGCCATTCAAATACAAGGAGGAAGCCTGCGATGCCGAAGATGACACCCATATAAATCGGAAGCCAGGAATTGCTTGGCATATGAATCTCTTCAATTTCACTGTCATATAACGTTAAGCCTTCATTCTTTTTCTTCATGTGCCAGAAAGGATCAAGGGATTTAACCTCCGGCAGCTTTGCAAAGTTATAGAATTGAACTGGTGAAGCAGTAGACCATTCCAATGTTCTTGCATCCCATGGGTCGCTTGAGATGTTTCTGTCAGCATAGCGGATGCTCCAGTAAATGTTGTAGCAGAATACCGCGAACCCTGCTGCCAGAATGATCGAACCAATTGCCGATAGCATGAAGAGTGGTGCAAATCCTGATTCCGCAGAGTATGTGTATGCACGTCTCACAGCTCCGTTTAATCCAAGGAAGAACATAGGCATGAATGTTACGTTAAAACCAATAACAAAGAGCCAGAAATGCCATTTTCCGATTTTTTCATTCAGCATGAAGCCGAACATTTTTGGCCACCAGTAGTACAGACCTGCAAATACGGCAAATACTACACCTGGAATTAATACATAGTGGAAGTGGGCAACAAGGAATAATGTATTGTGATACTGATAATCCGCTGCACCCATTGCAAGCATTACACCTGTAACCCCGCCTATAACAAAGCATGGGACGAATGCCAGTGCCCAAAGCATGGCGGAAGTAATTTTTATGCGGCCTTTACGCATCGTAAACAGCCAGTTGAACATCTTAACTCCGGTCGGTATGGCTATCGCCATCGTCGTGATGGAGAAGAAAGAGTTAACTGCAGGGCCTGATCCCATTGTGTAGAAATGGTGAACCCATACAACCATACTTAAAAGGGCAATTCCAAGGATGGAAAATACCATTGATTTATATCCAAACAAAGATTTTCTTGAGAATGTTGCAATAACTTCTGAGAAAATCCCGAAAGCAGGAAGGGCAACAATGTAAACCTCAGGATGTCCCCATAGCCAAAACAGGTTAGCCCAAAGCATATCCATTCCTCCGCCTGACACTGTAAAGAAGTGTGTTCCATACAGACGGTCGAATGTCATCAACGCCAATGCAACTGTGAAAATTGGGAAAGCAGCCACAATCAGAATGGATGTTACAAAGGTAGTCCATGTGAACATCGGCATTTTCATCAGTGTCATGCCTTTTGTTCTCATTTTCAAAATCGTGACGATAAAGTTTATACCTGTCATTAGAGTACCGATACCAGCAATTTGCAGTGCGACTGCGTAAAAGTTGTTGCCGATTCCCGGGCTGAATTCCTTGCCTGCAAGAGGGAAGTAAGATGTCCAGCCTGCATCAGGCGATCCTCCGATGACGAAGGAAATATTAAATAGCATAGCTCCGCTGAAAAACAGCCAGAAGCTTAGAGCATTCAGCTGTGGAAAAGCAACGTCACGCGCACCGATCTGCAGCGGAATGACAACGTTCATTAAACCAATTAAGAACGGCATAGCCATGAAAAGAATCATAATAACGCCGTGTGTTGTAAAGATTTCATTATAGTGCTGGGAATTCAAAAACTCCATTTCAGGTCTCGCTGTCTGAGCTTTCATCAGCAAGCCGTCCATTCCGCCGCGGAAAAACATCAATACTGCGGAGATGATATACATGATACCGATTTTTTTATGATCAACTGTAGTCAGCCATTCTGTCCAAAGGTATTTCCACTTTTTTAAGTAAGTGATGCCAGCGACTGCACCAATCATCGTTAACAATATAGCAATCTGTGAACCTAGTATAAGGGGGTCCCCAGTAATAAAAAACTCATCCCATTTAATGCCCATGATGGTCACCTCCATGGTTTTCTTGACTATCATGGCTTTCTTCTTCGCCATGACCTTCGATTACGTTTGGATTCTCATTTTTATAATTGTCATCTTCTTCGAAGGTTTTACCTTGATATCCATGCCCTCTGTAGAGCTCAGGATTTGTATAAGCCTTCGAATTTGGATCAGCATGATTGACCCATTCTAAATGAGTATTGGAATATGTCAGTCTTCCTAAATGAGTAGGCTTCAGCAGCCCTTCATACTCATCTTCCGTTAGCTTGGGAGCTGTATCCTTAACGTCGTCAACCCATTGGTCAAAATCTTCCTGGGTTTGTGCAAGCACTTCAAATTTCATATCCGCATATCCACGGCCGTTAAAGTTCGTGTTCTGGCCTTCATAAGATCCAGGGTTGTCTGCAACAAGATACAATTCTGTTTCCATTTTTGGCATGGTATACTTTTGTCCGCCAAGAGCTGGCACCCAGAAAGATTGCATGGTGCTTGCAGATGTCATCTTAAAGAGAACTGGCGTATCTTCCGGTATATTTACATAGTTCACTGTCTCAATGCCTTCTTCAGGATAGCTGAAGATCCATTTCCAGTCTGCAGATGTTACATGTATTGTAATAGGTTCTTTTTCTTCATAGCCCTTTGGTGTTTCTTCCAGAGCATAAAGAGTTTTTACTGTCGGGATTGTCAGGGCAATGACAATTAATATCGGAATCCCGGTCCAGATAATTTCAAGGAGTGTACTGCCATGCTCCTCCGGGGGTTCATAATCTTTATTTTCAGGTCGTTCCCTGTATTTCCAGACAATGTAGCCGAATAATCCAAATACAACTGCAACGACAAGAAGCATCCAGATCAGGGACCAGTTAATTAATTCGGTTATGCTTCTTGCAACGGGGCCCTGAGGTTCAAATACAACCATATTACAGCCGCTGAGAACCATTAAGGGCAATAGAGCTGTTAAAGAGAGCAGCATTTTCTTCATCTGATGTTTCATCTCCTTTTTGACAAAAACTATTGTTAAATAATTCACAAATAATGTGCGGGTTTTCACAAAGATGCCAAAAAAATATATAGCTGATAAACATAAACATCCTTAAAACCTTTATTTAACTTAGTTATCACTGTGTAAATGATATTAACATAAGCAAATATGAAAAGTTGTGACAAAAGTGAGAAGGAAATAAATGTAAGGTGTTAGAGTGGCTGATAATTTTGCACAAATAGCATTATTGCAGGGTTTTGGCCATCAAAACAACTTTTGAACAAATTTTGAACTTTATTGCGACACCCTAATTACTCTCTTTGTTGAAAAATACTGAATAGTACAGTAACATGGACTAAAAATAGAGAAGGACAGGGTGAGGGTATGATTGATTTAAGAAGTGATACAGTTACAAAGCCAACTGAAGAAATGAGGAAAGCTGCTTATGAAGCAGCAGTTGGGGATGACGTATACGGAGAGGATCCATCAATCAATAAGTTGGAAGAGACCGCTGCTGAGGTGCTTGGTAAGGAGGCAGCTCTGTTTGTAACGAGCGGCACTCAGGGAAACCAGATTGCCATCTTAACACACTGCCGACCGGGCAATGAAATCATTCTTGAAGCAGAAAGCCATATTTTTTATTATGAAAGCGGTGCTTCTTCAGCTTTTGCCGGAGTCCAGACAAGGACGCTAAATGGGACACGAGGTGCAATGAATCCATCAGAAGTGGAGTATGCCATTAGGGGAGAAGATCAGCATTATCCGGAAACTGGATTGATTTGTCTGGAAAATACTCACAATAGAGCTGGCGGTGCCGTAATACCTATTGATAATATGAAAGAAATATACAGCATTGCAAAAAGGAATAATATTCCCTTACATATTGATGGGGCAAGACTGTTTAATGCAGCCGCAGCCTTAAATCTGCCGGCTTCTGACTTGGCTGAACACTGCGACACAGTGCAAGTATGTCTCTCAAAGGGGCTCGGAGCTCCAGTTGGTTCCATTCTTGCAGGCAGCAGGGAGTTTATTGCTGCAGCAAGAAAATGGCGCAAAAGATTAGGCGGGGGACTCCGCCAGGCTGGGATCATAGCAGCCCCGGGAATTGTTGCATTAACGAATATGAGAGAGCGTTTAGCCGAGGATCATGAAAATGCTCAACTTCTTGCTCAGCAGCTTGGGCAAATCAAAGGGATAGAAATCGTAAATCAAGTGGATACAAATATCATTGTGGCTGATGTAAAAAAACTTAAAATGAATTCATCGGAGTTTGTTGAAAGGTTAAAAGCTGAAGGCGTGCTTTCAGGAACTTTTGGACCCTCTTATGTGCGTTTTGTTACTCACTATGATGTTACTAAAAACCAGCTTGAAGATGCAATTAATGCCATACAGAGAGTTTCTGTTCAAATCTCATAATAAAATGTAAAAACGCATGTTTCCCTTAAACATGCGTTTTTCTGTTTCAAATTATTCTTTGCATCGGAACAGCATTGTAATGCTGTGAATGAAAATGACTTTGATGCCAAATGCTGTGATAAGGATAGCCTTGATGAATTGGCTGCCACCAGGGCCCATACTGCATCTGAGGATATCCATAATAATGTGCTCCATTTATGCCTGTAATTATATATTGCCTCAAAGATATTCCTCCTTATTTATCTTTATCAATAAGATATGCCAAACAATGTTTACGTTCTCTCTCGATGACTTCTCTATTTTTCCACCCATACTTTATGAATGTCTCCATATGATAAGAAAGTTATAAAACACTTTCTAAAGGAGAATTGAAAAATGAACTTAAAGAAAAATGTTCTGCCAGGTCTCTTCCTGATTCTCATGCTCACGGCATGTAATAATAACACAGAGCAGGGAATGCACTCCGGGGCATTGACAGGTGAAGATCTCCAGGAAATAAGCAATGCAAATAATGTGAATGTGGATAGAGAAAGACGGGGAGCAGCTCCTCTGGAATTGCAGCGTGTAAATAATGGCTATCTAACTATTGACCCGAATTCTTATAGTACAGCAACACCAAGTCAGGAATTTCCACACAGCCAATTAACAGATGATGGCGGAATGCCCTTATTCCAATTCGGAGAAGACCAGCAGCAAGAACAGGGTATGACACCCCAGCAGCCTGAAAGCCGCCAATTTGCGCAGCCAGATCAGCAGGAAGGCGGACAACAGCAGCCGAAATCAGCAGTGCCTCAAGAAGATAGCGATAGAGGACAGGCACCTGCAGCTCAAAATGATGAAATTAACAACTTTGAATCGAAAGTAATTGAATTAACAAATGCAGAACGTCAGAAAAATGGCCTAAATGCATTAAAATCAGATAATCCGCTAAGTAATGTGGCACAAGCGAAATCAAATGATATGCAGCAGAAAAATTACTTTTCTCATACAAGCCCAACTTTTGGGTCGCCATTTGACATGATGAGGGATTTTGGGGTCAATTACAGCAGCGCTGGCGAAAATATTGCCATGGGACAGCAGACTCCTGAACAAGTTGTTCAAGCATGGATGGAAAGTGAAGGGCATCGGAAAAATATATTAAACAGCACTTTCACACATATTGGTGTTGGATATACTGAAAATGGCTCCTATTGGACACAAATGTTTATAGCAAAATAAAAAGGAAATCGGCACATTAGCCGATTTCCTTTTTATTAATTAAAGGTTCAAGCTGATTTTTTATTTCATCAAGCAATTCATGAATGGTCACTTCGTTATCTGTTTGCCCTTTATCAAGGGCAGATTCCAATAGCTTCGCAAAATCACTAAAGTTAGTTTTCATAATAGCCACCTTCAAACAGCAATGTATTTATGACACTATTCCCTGTTGCGATTTTTTAAAACATTATATACTATCTATTTTCCGGAGTAGACGTGACGAATAATGAACAGCCATTCAATCTTGTTTTTTGAATTTATGTTTAGGTCCAAAAAAAGTCGGGTAATAAATACTGATAAAATTTCTCATCTGCCCCCATACCAGTCTAGTGCATAGCGAATAGTATAGCAGGAAAGAGAATATAGATTCATTTATTAAATCAGGAGGTCTGGTTATGAGATTGGTGCAAATGGATATTGATCAGCTATTGGAATCCACATCGGAAATTGCCGAAGAAGATCTTGGCTATATGATCAGACATGTAGAAATTGATCATTTATTAGAACGAACCCAGGATTGGTAATATATATGGAAACTCCCCGCAGTCAGGAACTGAGGGGAGTTTTTATGCTGAAGACTTATTTTCTTGAAAGTGATTCTTAAGTCGAAGAGATTTTTTAGAAGATAATACAACGCCCAATGCGACAATTCCTCCGCCGATTATCTGATACAAATACAATTTTTCCTCCGTAAAACACAATGAGAATATGATAGCGAAAACAGGAAGAAGATTCAGAAAAACGCCTGCTTTGGCAGCTCCTATTAAGGAAACTCCAAAATTCCAGGATAGAAAAGCCATAATTGAAGCCAGGAAACCAACATACAGCAAGATTCCTGCGGAAGTTAAGGATAAGACAGGCTCTTCTTCCATTACAGAATATTCAATCAAGCTTAATGGCGCCAATAGTAATATGCCGAGAAATGATGATGCATAAAAAGAAGATAGTACAGGCAATACGCCTGAATATTTTTTGCCAATGACCGAATACAATGCCCACATAATGACTGCAGCCAAAACGTATAAATCTCCCGCATTTATTTTCCATGAAAGAAACACTTCAATCGATCCCTTTGAAATAATGAATAAAATTCCCAAGACTGACAGGAGAATTCCAGCTCCCTGGTGGGCTAGAAGCTTTTCTCTTAAAATAAATATGGCCAGAATGGCAATAAAAAGTGGTGTTGTGCTGTTTACCACTGATGCATTAATGGAAGTGGTGTATTGCAGGGCAAAATAAATGATTGTATTGTAACCGGCAACACCAGTCATTGCCAAAAGCAAAATGATCCGCTTATGTTGCCAAATAATGTTCCAATCTTTTTTTAGCTGCTTGACCATAAAAGGGGTTAAAAGCAAGAATGCAATAATCCATCTTAATAGGGAAAAGAGGATTGGAGGAAAATAATCGACACCAATTCTCCCAATAACAAAATTACCGCCCCAAATCATGTTCGCTAAAATCAGCATTAAAAAACCGTACCTTTTGTTTGTCTCTCCCAGCAATTGAGAAAACCTTCTTCCTGCACTGTAATAAATTACATTTTACCTTTACCGCCAGGAAAATTCATTAATTTCAGAAATTTAATAAATAATAATTTGTAACTATTGGAAGATTTAACCCGTCAACTTACTTAAAAAGGGGTGTCTTTCATGAAGAAAAAATGGCTTTTTCTAGGCGGAGTCACAATGATTATTATTATTTTGGCGTCTTTTTCATTCCTTAACAGATTAAAAATTGTCGGTAATCTGGCAGAAAATAATGAAGAAGTTATAGTTCTAAATAATAAAGTATGGGAAATTACGTTTTCAAAAAAACTTAATCCAGATAGTGTTAACAGCCGCTCGGTTTATATTTTAAATGAGAAGGGGGAAAAAGAGCAGGTTAAAATCTCTCTGGAAAATACTAATAAATCCATTGAAATTCAGCCCCCTTCTAAAGGTTATAATTTAAATTCTCCACATTATACCTTGGTCCTGACAAAGGATATCAAAACAAAGGGCGGGCAAAATTTGAATCAATCAGTAAAAACTGCTTTCAAAGTTATAAATACTCTGCCGGCAATCGGCTCAAGAAAAAAATTGAACAATTACTTTTCAAAAATGTCCAATGAAGACAGGACTGTCCTTGCTGGAAGGGATATGGCAGTGAGTGAGGAGAACAGCAGTGAAAAGAGCTCATCAGATTCTGCAGGTGCAGACTATTCCGGGACAAATATTCAAGTAGCGGGTATAGATGAAGCTGATGTGGTAAAAACGGATGGCACGCATATTTACAAAATCACTGATAATAAAGTCCAGATTATTAAGGCCATGCCTGCTGATAAAATGAAGATGGATTCTGTATTAACATTTAATCAAGCCTTCTCTCCCTATCAGTTATTTATAGAAGGGAATCAATTAATAGTTGTGGGCCACAGCTATATAGATGCTCCTGATCATATTGGAAAAGCGGCTTCAGAAAAAAAGATTGCACCTGCATTTCATTCCACAAAAACGATTGTATTCAATATCGAAAATAAACAAAAACCGGTACAAATTAGAGAGGCAGACATCGAAGGAAGTTTGCTTGCTTCCAGGCTAATGGATGGAAAGGTATATTTTATTACAAGTTATTATCCTGAATATTGGATTCTGGAAAGAAATAAAAATGCAGATCTGCGTCCTCGTTATTTTGATACTGCCAAGAGCAGTGAGCAGCAGATCGTTGATTATAATGAGATAAAATATTTTCCTGGTTCCCAAAACGCAAACTATATTAATATAGCTGTATTGAATGTAAGATCAAGCAGAGAGCCACTATCTATCACAAGCTACTTAGGCAGCGGAAACGAATTCTATATGTCCCATAATAATCTATATTTATCAGCCGTCAGCTACAGCAATGAAATCATCGCAGACAGACAGATGCCCCAGCCGGATACGAGCATCTATAAGTTCAATATAAAAGATGGAAAAGTAGAGTTCCAGGCATCAGCTGAAATAGAAGGCACCGTTTTAAATCAATTTTCAATGGATGAGTATAATGAAAACTTCAGAGTGGTAACAACCAGGGGTGAAGCCTGGGACGAAAGAACCCCTTCATCCAACAGCCTTTATATACTGGATAAGAATTTAAAACAGATTGGACAGCTTGAAGACCTGGCTAGAGGGGAACGGATTTATTCTGCAAGGTTTATGAATGACCGAATTTATATGGTTACTTTTAAGGAAACTGACCCGCTCTTTGTCATTGATGGATCAGATCCGAAAAAACCTTCTGTACTGGGTGAATTAAAAATTCCCGGCTTTAGCAATTA
Organism: Bacillus sp. NTK034; assembly: GCF_017303275.1. GTDB lineage: Bacteria > Bacillota > Bacilli > Bacillales > Cytobacillaceae > Cytobacillus. Next base: position 334,245 of record NZ_JAFKOJ010000003.1, read on the forward strand.
CCTGCACCCATTGGATGAAAACCATCTGATAGGCTTCGGGTATGATACGAAGATAACAGGAGGCAAAGGTACAGGCAGCCAGCCTGTTATTACTACGGACGGTGTTAAAATATCATTATTCGATGTAAGCAATACAAATAAGCCCGTGGAAAAAGATACCGAAATAATAGGAGGACGCGGAACATATTCACCATTAAATTACGATCACAAAGCTCTGCTCATTCATAAAAAGAAGAATCTATATGGATTTCCCATTTCGATTTACCAGAATAAAGAAGGAAGCCAGTTTGAATCCACATTCGACTTCCAGGGTGCGTTAGTATACAAAATTACTGCCCAAAGTGGAATCGAGCTTCAAAGTAAAATTACCCATCAGACAGAAAATGCAATCTATGAAGAATGGGAAGAGACAATAGAAAGGCTTATTTATATCGGTGATCACATTTATAGCATTTCTCCTAAAAAAGTTGATGCCTACCATATTGATGGATTCAAAAAAGCAGGAGAGCTCGAGTTAAATTAATTTATAGGAACCGGCCTCTTTTCTGGCTGGTTCTTTTTCTTAATGTGCCTGTAAAACAGTATGATGGAAATTAATTTCCATATCTTTGAATGAAAATGCTGAATGAAGGCAAATATAAAGCTGATAGTATATAAATATAATTTTACTAACGGCTGGTGAGAATATGAACGGCAGCAGTATTCCTAAATTAATTTCGTCTGAAATGGCATTGCTCTGGAATACCTATGTAGCAGATACTGCAGCAGTCTGCTGCATAAGGCACTATATAAAAACAAATAAAGATCCAGATGTCCTGCCAGTATTGAAATACGCGCTTTCCATCGCCAAGGATCACATAGACGACATTGCCTCGCTCTTTAAAAAAGAAGAATTTCCAATACCTGATGGATTTAATGAAAAAGACCTGCACAATGACACTCCTAAATTATTTTCGGACGTAACCTATTTAAGATTCATGCATCATTTGGGAAGAACCGGATTGAGTGCCTATTCACTTGCTAAATCAGTTTCTGCAAGAAAAGACGTTCGCAGTATGTTTAAAAAATACTATGAACAAACAGAAAAACTTTTTGATATGGCAGCTGAGGCTATGCAAGAAAAGGGAATTTTCATTCGATCACCATACATAGAATATCCCAAGAAAGTTAAGTATGTATCAGACCATCGTTTTCTGGGCGGGATTGTAGGCAAAAGGAGGCAGCTGCTGGCCATCGAAATTGCCCATCTGGGTACAAATATCGAGTTATCCAATATTGCCAAAACCATGCTTTTGGCTTTCAGCCAGGTAGCTAAACAAAAAGATATAAGCGATTATTTTAAAAAAGGCTATGAAATGAGCCTGGAGCATGTCGAATATTTTCTCAATGTCTTAAAAAATGACGATGTAGCCTATCCAAGCACATGGGATGGTTCCATTACAGACTCAACCATTTCACCTTTTTCGGATAGATTAATGATGTTTCTAATCGCCAGCATAACGGCGGTCGGCGTAATGGACTTTGGTATAGCTATCGGTGCAAGCATCAGAAAAGACCTGGCTATTCAGTATGCTAAAATGATGATCAAAGTCGGTGATTTTGCAGATGATGGAGCAAAGATTATGATTGACAACGGCTGGCTTGAAAATCCGCCTCAATCACTTGATAGAGAAGAGCTCAGGAATAAATAGCTAGAGCACCTTTTTATAGGTGCTTTATTTTTTTAATATGAATGCAAACTAAAATTTGGGGTAATAGGTTACTAGCATAGAAGAATTATAAAAGGAGATGAACACATATGCGTAAATGGATTCTTGCATTTACCGCCTGCATACTGATGACAGCATGCAGTACAGAGGAAGAAAATAAGGAAGAAGCAGCGAATGATTCAACTAATAGCCAGGAATATAATGATGCTACGAATACAGAAGGTGAAGAAAAGCCGCTGTCAGTAGCTGAATTGGATGATCGTATTGATGAGGGCATGAATATTGATACTTACTCGGCCGAAGTTCAATCATGGGCGGAAAAAGGGCAGCTTGAAATGGAAGACACTGTTATCGTCGAAGATGAAAACACCTCATCTGCTGATATCCTTCAGCTTGCAGATGGATTTCTCGGAGTAGCTTATGATGAAAAAGAGGTGACAGAAGTTAAGATGTTCCAGTCGGTAGAACATGCAAAAGAATATTTTGAATCGCAATAACTGGAAAATCGCTTGGACTGGATGTTTAAAACTATATACTTACTCATTTAACAGAGAATAGACCTTCCGAATCGGAAGGTCTATTCTCGTTCCGGGCTATTGACCATAATGGCCGCCACCTGTATTAATCGATCAAAGAATAGAACCGATGCTGGAATTTGATCGAGCCCCGTTTCCTTGAAGGCCTCTTTCATGCAGGCAAGCCATCTTTGTGCTCTTAAAGGTGTAATCTCGAATGGCAGATGCCTTTGTTTCATGGCCGGCGGTCCAAACTCCTGGCTGTAGAGGGGAGAGCCTCCAAGAAATTGTGTAAGAAACATCCTCTGTTTTCGCTTAATGTCCTCTATGTCTCCTACAAAAAGGGGACTTAATACGGGATCAGCATACACACGCGGATAAAACGCCTCCACAAGCTTTTCAATGGTTTCAGCTCCGCCAATTTCTTCAAAAAGTGTTTTAAAGTCATGCACAATTCTTCACCTGCTTTAATTACATTAATTATATTTGTCATTATATAGAAGTTATTTTAGCTTAAGTGTGATTAAAATCACAGTACGATTATTGGCGAAACTTTTTTCAGCTGTGAACGTAAAGTAAGGAAAGAAATCGAAAGGGTGAGAATATGGAGAAAAAGGGCTGTATTAAATGCGGCAGCAGTGATGCCGGCCAAAAAGAAGTTGCCATGACTGGTACAGGACTTTCCAAAATGTTTGATATTCAGCATAACCGCTTTCTGGTAGTTTACTGTAAAAACTGCGGATACTCAGAATTCTATAATAAAAACTCTTCCACTGCAGGAAACGTTCTGGATTTTTTCTTCGGGGGATAAAAGTATCTGATCATACATTGCCTAATATGGGGCAATGTTTTTCTTTTTAAGCAAAAGATTTTGTTAACTGAAAATAATGTGAGAAAATTATCCAGTACCCTAATTCCTAAAAAGAGGTGAAAGAATGGAAAATTTACAATCTGCTGCAACATTACATAACGGTGTCAAAATGCCGTGGCTGGGACTGGGTGTTTTCAAGGTTAAGGACGGAGACGAAGTTGTCCAGTCAGTTAAATCAGCCATTAAAGCAGGATATAAAAGCATTGATACGGCAGCTGTCTATCAGAATGAAGAAGGTGTAGGCCAGGCAATCAAGGAAGCAGGCGTACCTCGTGAAGAACTATTTATTACCACAAAAGTCTGGAATTCTGACCAGGGCTATGATTCTACAATCAAGGCATTTGAAACCAGTCTTAAAAAGCTGGGTCTCGATTATATCGACCTTTACCTGATCCATTGGCCTGTGAAAGGGAAATATAAAGAAACATGGAAAGCCCTTGAAACTCTTTATAAAGAAAAAAGAGTAAAGGCAATTGGCGTGAGCAACTTCCAGATTCATCACCTTGAAGATCTGATGCAGGATGCTGAAATAAACCCTATGGTTAACCAGGTAGAGCTTCATCCTTTGCTGAACCAGACTGAGCTTAGGGAGTTCTCCAGGAAACAGGATATTCAAATAGAAGCATGGTCACCACTTGCACAAGGAGAGCTTCTTGAAAACGAAGCATTGAAGGAAATTGCCCAAAAGTACAGCAAATCGGTTGCACAAGTGATCTTAAGATGGGATCTTCAGAACGAAATTGTAACAATACCCAAGTCAGTAAAAGAACATCGCATCATTGAAAATGCTGATGTATTTGACTTTGAGCTTACTTCAGAAGATATGGACAAAATCAGCGGCTTAAATGAAAATAGACGAGTAGGTCCTGACCCTGACAACTTCGATTTCTAAATAATGCAGGAAACCGGCAGGCAAAAAGCCTGCCGGTTTCCTTTTATTCCTCAAAATAATCCCGAAATTCTTCTGTATCCGTTTCGCCTTTATTCTTAAAGTAAGGATTATCTTCAGTCGAATTTTCCGGATCAAGATTTGTCTTTATTACAAGTGTTGGCCCCGAAGTATGCCCCGCAATCATCCGATCATCCAGTTCTTCGAAATCCGGCAGCTTTTTACTTCCTGGTTTTATTGGATCCATGGCTGCACCTCCCAATCCATAGCGTGCAATAAGCAGGCGGAATTTATTCACTCATGTACCTTGATAACTAATTAATGTTTGCACAGGGGGAAAAAAGGATATTAGGGAAGAAAACATTCTTTGGTACATAAACCCACCTTGTGTTGATGGAGGAAGAAACAATGAGTATTTACGAGAATATTTTGGATATCCTGGAGAAAAAGGGAGCTATATCAATCCCTTCCTTGCTTGACGAAATAAATAGACAAAGTAACTTTCAGAATACCAACCGGAAACCGCTTGAATTATCACATGTAAAATCTGTTATCAGCAGAAAAAGAGAAATTTTCCATATAAAAAATAATATTGTCACGATTGATCCTGATAAAGATCCCATCGTTTTAAGTGTCAGCCTTGGCGGTTATCCCGGGCCATGGTACAAAATTGAAGTGGACTTTATCAACGGACGTTTTGTATATTTTGAATGGCATTTAAGTTCGTTCTCACCTAGAAATGAACTGCCTGCAGCTTCAGGCAGCATTGAGGAGTTTAAGAAGGAATTATATCGGCTGAAAATTTGGAAGTGGCAGAAGGAATACCAAAACCCTGGAATAATATTGGATAGTGTGACATGGTCCATAAAGCTGATTACAAAGGCAAATATTTTTGAGAGTCAGGGAATACAGGCATTCCCTAAGGGCTGGGAAAAGTTTTGCAAGGCACTTTCAAAGCTGACAGGTAAATATATCTGCTAAAAAGCTGCTGCTAAGGAAATAGCTGCAGCTTTTTTAGTGTTCTGAAATCATCTTAAGGACAAAACTCTTATCTTCCTCATCAATAAAAAGGCAATATTCTTCTTCCTCCGTAATGTCAAGAAGAAGCTGAAGTTCTTTTGGAATATGGATAGAGCCATTTTCAGATATAAGTCTTTTATTATGGGTTGATTTATAATCGGCCTTCTCAATAATAATTTGATCCTGGTCGAAGCGAAGATCAGCCAGTTTTCCCGGCAAAAGCCCAAATTGGCAGCGCCACTTGCTGGGGAGCAGAATTTTCCCAGTTTTATTAAAATTTTTGCATTTATACATTGTTAACATGCTGATCAGCTCCTTCTTTGGTTGTTAATCTATTACACATATTTAAATGTTCAAACCTCAAATTTAAAGCAAATTTAAAAATATCTGCCGTTCATGCGGAAGGAATGAATAATTTTCCTTTAAATACAAAACCTTAAAAAAAAGGTGGGGTAAGATGAAAAAGAAGCTATATTTGGTGCTTATAATTCTCCTTTCCTGGCTGACTGTTCCATTCATAGGCAAAAGGGACTTTAAACGTTTTTATCCGGCAGCCATTTTTATGTGCCTTTATGTTTTATTAGAAGGATTTATTGCTGAAAAAAACAAATGGTGGACTATTAAGGAAAGGCTTCTTCCAAAACTCAGTGGTGAATTGCCAATGATTTTAGGGCCGTTTTTTGCGGGATCTATATGGATATTAAAATTAACCTATGGCAGGCCCTTGCTGTATTTCCTTTTGAATACAGTTGTTGACGCCTTTTTCGCCTATCCTTTTTATACGTGGTTCAAAAAGATCGGGATATGGAAGCTTCTCCGTTTTTCACAGCTGAAGCTATTTATGCTGTTCTTGATGAAATCAATATTCATGTATGTTTTTCATTTGGCATTTGTGGATAAAAAAATATTGTCGGCGTTAGTAGTTAGATTTAGAAATTATTTTAATAAATCCCGAATGAATGAGGAGGGGAGAGAGGATAATGGAAAAAAGAAAAGACATTTCCTGTACAGATGATAAAGATATTCTCCATCATCTAATGGAAGAACAAATTGCTTATATCTGTGTAGAGGAAGAGGAAGAACGGATGAAGGAAGAAACCATGAATAGCGGGAATACTGATTAGGATCTTTTGGGAAAGAGGTAAAAGATGAAGAAATTAATTATCAGCTTTATGGTTTTGATGTTCTTATCGGAGTATATTCCCATTCGGACATTCACTGGAGAAGCGTTTGCAGAAAGACCAGAACCAGCCTATGCAAAATGGGGCAGACTGGCTATGGAAACAGCAAAAGAGAAATACCCTAAAGCTAAAATTCTGGACTACTTGCATATCGGCAGAGAAAAGAGACAAACGACAGACATTGAAAAGTTCAAGCTATGGATAGAGGATAGCGGCAAAGAATTCGGTTTATATATTGATATTGAGTTTGATTCAAAAACTGAGAGAGTAATCAGGATTAATACGCGAAGATCAGCTAATTAAACTGCTCGGTATCAAACCAGGACTTCATCATAGTGAAGCCCTGGTTCCTTATTTCTCAAATTCAAATTTTGAATAGCAATCAATCGCGAAGTCTGCATAGGGGTTAGGATTGCGAAACGCACAGGTGCTGATGCCAATCTGTCTGGCAGGCATTAAATCTGTATCCTGGTCGCCAATCGCCAAATCAATATGATATCGCCGATGAAGATATTCATAGGATTCCGGATGTGGTTTTAAGCTGAACCCATCAAATTCAGGGCAGATGACTTCTGCAAAATAGGAATTAAGTTTCCAATATTCAAGCAGCTCCTCTGTGGATTGCCGGTTCCGATGGGTTACCATCACATTTACATTATTTTGTTCTAAAATATTCCTTACATATGGGAATAATGGCTTCTTATCATGCTTAAAAGTTGCTTCCATTTGACGAAAATCAGCAATTTTTTCCGGTGAAACATTAAATTTCTGATAGGCTGTCCCGTTTTTAAGAGGCGTAAGAACTTCTTGAGGATCCAGCTCTTTGCCGGATATGCGAATAAAAGACTGGACCAGAGTAGGCCATGTATCCAGAATGGTGCCATCTAAATCCCAGAGAACATTCATATAAATTTCCCTCCTTGCTATGTAACCATTGTAAAGGTTTTAAAAAGGGATAGGCAAATACCCGGCAATTTTTTTATTTGCCGGGTTATTTACTATCTTAATACATTAAAATATCTTGCTTCCGGATGGGCAAAAACCATTGCAGATACAGAAGCTTCCGGCTCCATCATGCATTCTTCCGTAAGCTTAACTCCGATATCTTCAGGCTTTATTAGTTTAAATAGCTTTTTCTGATCCTCAAGCTCTGGGCATGCAGGATATCCATAAGAAAAGCGCTGTCCCTGGTATTTCGCTGCAAAACGGTCTTTCATAGTCATTTCAACTGGATCAGGGAATCCCCAGCGATCCCGTATTTGACGATGGATCAGCTCGGCAAGCCCTTCAGCTGTCTCCAAAGCGAGCGACTGCAGAGCGTGGCTTTCCAGGAATCTGCCTTCCCCTTTTAAACGGTCTGCTATACTGCGTATTCCTTTCCCGGCTGTAACAGTAAAGAAGGAAACATAATCCATTTGACCGCTTTCTTTTGATTTAAGGAAGTCTGCCAGACACAGGAATGGCTCTGTTTCCTGGCGCGGGAACTCAAACGTTTCAATGACCGTTTGTTCATCTTCATCATAGATATACACCTTATCGCCATCTGCTTGGGCAGGGAAGAATTGATAAACTGCTTTAGGCTCAATCCAGTTTTTCTCTTTTGCTTCAGCAATCAGTTCATCAACCATTGCGTTAATCTTAATCGCTTTTTCATCTTTTTCCGCAAGAAGCTTTTGCAGGTTTCCTTTTAAGCCAAGGTGATGGCCAATGAGCATTTGCTTATTTATATACGGCTCTATATGCGAGAGGGAATATGTTTTCAGCAGATGCCTCTTTAAATCTTTTGGAACAAAAACTGGCACTTTTGTGCTGACTGTTGGTTTAGGCTTTACTGCAACCGCAACCGATCCGCGGTCAAAAGGGACTGCATTCAGCACGGCTGCCTGTTTTTCTGCCTGCTGGATCCGCAGTTTCTCCGCTTCTTCGGGCTCCTGAAGCTGATTGGCTATAGAGAGTCCATTCATCGCATCCTTGGCATACAGTACAAGTCCATCATATTCCTTGGAGATTTTAGTATCTGTGAACTTTCTCGACAGTGCAGCTCCGCCTACTAATATCGGAATATCAATTCCTGCCTGCTTCATATCATGGGCCGTAATGACCATCTGCTGTGCGGATTTAACAAGCAGACCTGACAGGCCGACCATATCCGGATTCTCACGCCTGATTTTTTCAATCAGTTCAGCAGGGGAGACCTTGATTCCCAGGTCTATTACTTCATATCCATTATTGCTTAAAATAATATCTACAAGATTTTTCCCAATATCATGGACATCGCCTTTAACGGTTGCGAGGATGATTTTCCCCTTGGAAGAAGATTGTGCAGCGTCTTTTTCCATATAAGGTTCAAGATGAGCAACAGATGCTTTCATTACCTCTGCACTTTGAAGGACTTCTGCAACAATCAGCTGGTTATCATTGAACAATCTTCCTACTTCCTTCATTCCATTCATTAAAGGCCCATTAATGATATCAAGGGGAGCAGGGTATGCTTGCAGGGCCAGATCAAGATCAGGCAGGAGCCCTTCTTTTGTTCCCTCCAGAATATAATAAGCGAGGCGTTCCTCAAGTGTCATATCCGGAAGAACACTTTTGCTTTCTTTCTTTTTATCCCGGTAAAAATCTGTGAAAATGGCAAGTGATTCATCAGTAGTTTCAAAAAGAAGCTTTTCAGCCATTAAGACCTCTTCTTTTGAAATAGAAGCAAATCTTTCGAGTTTCTCCGTATTCACTATCGCATAATCGAGGCCTGCCTGAGTGCAGTGATACAGAAATACTGAATTTAATATCTCCCTGCCGACAGGAGGAAGGCCGAATGAAACATTACTGATTCCCAGTATGGTTTGTACCTCCGGGAAAGCTTCTTTAATAAGTCTTATCCCATCTACAGTTGCCTTTGCAGACCCGATGTATTGCTCATCCCCTGTGCCGACAGGGAAGACGAGAGGGTCAAAAATAAGATCCTCAGGCGGAATTTGATACTTGTTTACAAGCAAATCATACGAACGCTTTGCAATTTCAAGTTTTCGTTCAGCCGTAACTCCCATTCCGACTTCATCTATCGTACCTACTACCACAGCTGCACCATATCGATGGATGAGAGGAGCTATAGCTTCGAATCTTTCTTCGCCATCCTCCAGATTAATGGAATTAATGATGGCTTTCCCCTGAGAATAGGTAAGGGCCTTCTCGATAACCAGTTCGTCTGTTGAATCAATGACCAGCGGGACCTTAATTTTTTTCACTAATTCCCTGATAAAGTTTTCAACATCCTGCATTTCATCACGGTCAGGGTCTGCAAGGCATATATCAATTACATGGGCTCCGCCTTTTACCTGTGCTCGGCCAATCTCAGCAGCTTCCTCAAACTTACCTTCAGCAATCAGTCTTTTAAACTTGCGTGAGCCAATTACATTTGTGCGCTCGCCGACCATTATGGGCCTTAATGTCGGATCGTCATAAATCAGAGGTTCAATTCCAGAAACTTTGTGCAGTGAATTCCCCTCATAATTCCTTGGTTTATAATTTTCAACCGACTCAGCAATTGCCTGGATATGTTCAGGTGTGGTTCCGCAGCAGCCGCCAACAATATTCAGCCAGCCTTCCTTGGCAAAGCCCTCAAGCTTGCTCGCCAGTGATTCGGGAGTTTCATGGTACTGTCCTTCTTCATCAGGCAGTCCTGCATTGGGATAGCAGCTGACAGCAGTGGATGCCAATCCTGATAAGGAACGGATATGGTCCTGCATGAATTCAGGGCCTGTCGCACAGTTAAGACCAACTGCCAGAGGTTTCATATGTTCCAGAGAAATATAAAATGCTTCAATCGATTGGCCTGCAAGAGTTGTGCCCATCGGTTCAATCGTTCCCGAAACGATGAGCGGAAGTTTTATTCCCGTCGTTTTTGATGCATTTTCAATGCCGATAAAACCAGCCTTCACATTCAGCATGTCCTGGCTGGTTTCAAGGAGGAGAAGATCGGCTCCGCCGTCAATTAACCCTCTGGCTTGTTCTTCATAAGCTGTTATCATTTCTTCAAAAGTAGACCCGCCGGTTACACTCAGCGTCTTCGTAGTAGGTCCCATGGCACCAGCCACATATCTCGGCCATTCAGGGGTTGAAATGCTGTCTGCAGCTTCCCTGGCAATTTCAACAGCAAGTTTGTTTAGTTCATAAGCTTTTTCTTCCAGATCGTAATCTGCCAGAACAATGCTGGTTGCGCCAAAGGTATTGGTTTCAATAATATCTGCGCCGGCTTTTAAATATTCAAGGTGAATATGTTCAATCACAGAAGGAGCTGTTATATTTAAATACTCGTTGCAGCCTTCATATTCTTCGCCGCCAAAGTCATCCGCGGTAAGATTGGCTCTCTGCAGCATGGTGCCCATTGCTCCATCCATGATCAGGATCTTCTTTTTCAGCTGCTCCTGCAGTGATGGTTTATGCATGTTGTTTCCTCCTTGAAAGCCGTTCGGTTGTCTCACGGGCATAGTTTGATAGTTCGACCGTCATTTCATAGCGCATAAATGGAGTGATAAGGTAAATGCCATTAAACAGCTCTGCCGCGGCATCGATCAGTGACTTCGCAATGGCAATGCCTTCAGCTCCAGCCTGCGCAGGATCATCTTTCAATGAAGCCATTCGGTTTCTAATACTGTCGGAAATTTTGATTCCCGGTACTTCATTATGAAGAAACTCGGCATTCCGGCTGCCGGTAAGGGGCATTAGGCCTATATAAACAGGTGCTTTTAAATCTTTCACAGCCTCATGAACTTCCAGCAGCTTCTCTTCAGAAAAAACTGGCTGCGAGATGAAATAATCCGCACCATGTTCAATTTTCTTTTCAAGCCGTCCAACAGCTTTTTCCAATGAGCGGACATTGGGGTTAAAAGCGCCTGCAACTGAAAAAGCAGCTTTCTGGCCAAGATCTTTCCCTGAAAAAGATAACCCCTCATTCAACTGCTTGATCATACTGATCAATTCAAATGATGAGACATCATATACGGAAGATGCTCCTGGAAAATCACCGACACGTGCAGGATCACCCGTAACAGCAAGAATATCATTTAATCCAAGTGCATGCAGCCCCATTAAATGGGATTGCAGTCCAATTATATTTCTATCCCTGCAGGTCACATGAACAAGCGGGCGCAATCCTGTCTGCTGCTTGACGAGATAGCCAAGCGCAGAGTTGCAAACCCGGGGGGAAGCAAGGGAGTTATCTGCAAGTGTAATAGAATCTATTCCGGCTTCCTTCAATGCTTCTGCACCTTCGAAAAAGCGTGAAGTATCAAGCTTCCTCGGGGGATCCAACTCAACAATGACAGAAGGCCTTTCCCTGACAATATCCTGGAGAGGGGGGAGCTCTCTTGATGATGATGGCTTTTCAGAAACAATGATTTTATTAATTGCCTTTGCCTCTTTTTCCTCGATTGGCGGAAGTCCTTTTAAAACATCAGAAAACGCCTTGATATGGTCAGGTGTTGTTCCACAGCAGCCTCCAAGCAGGCGGACACCCTGATTTCGGAATTCAATTGCTGACTGGCGGAAATATTCTGCATCTCCTTCATAATGAAATTTGCCGTCCGTATAGGCTGGAATACTGGCATTTGGATAGGCAGAAAGATAGGCATGCTTTGGCAAAGGTACACTTTCGAGAGTTTTGAGCATATGATGCGGACCAAGCCTGCAATTGATTCCCACAACATCTGCACCAATGCCCTCAAGCTTTGTTAAAGCATCAGCGATAGAAGTCTGGTTCTGAAGAACACCCGCTTCCTGAAGAGATACCTGTGCGATAATCGGCAAATCAGTTTCTTTTCTGGCAATGGCAAGAACTGTCTCAAGTTCTTCAAGGTCGTAATAGGTTTCCAGTAAAATACCATCTACATCCTCTAGCAGCAGGCAATAAAGCTGCTCTCTGAAGCTTCTTTTTATTTCTTCAAGGGTAATCATGTTGGGCTTGAATCCTCTGATCCCGCCGATTGTACCAGTGACATATGCCTTTCCCTTGGCAGCTTTTTTTGCAATCCTTGCTGCAGAACTGTTAATCTCCTTAACGGAGTCCTCCAGTCCATATCGCTGCAGCTTCAGATAATTCGCCGCATACGTATTTGTTTGGATCAATTCAGCACCTGCGCCAATGTACGCTTCATGGATGTGCTGGATCTGTTCAGATTGTGAGAGATTTAATTCCTCAAAACAGCTGTCGGTACCATAGGAGTACAGAAGAGTTCCCATCGCGCCATCTGCTATGATGATTTCATTCTTTAATTTATTAAGGAAACTCAAAGTATCACCCCCGCTGTAAAATCGAATGCTTTGTTTGTACGGCAGCAGATAAAGCTGCCTTGAAATCTTCTATAATATCATCTGCACTCTCCAGGCCAACAGATAGACGAAGAAGACTGTCCGTTATTCCACGCTGCTCCCGTTCGGATGCAGGCATGGCTGCATGTGACATTTTTGCAGGGTAGGAGAGGATGGATTCAACAGCTCCCAGACTTACTGCAAAAACGGGTATTTTGGCATTCTCAACAAATGTTCTCATCGATAGCTCATCTTCAAGCTCAAAAGATAGGACGGCACCTGCGTTTACTGCCTGATTTTTCTGGATTTCATATCCGGGATGATCTGCAAACCCTGGATAATGCACCTTTTTAACTGCAGGGTGATCATTAAGGAAACCAGCAATTTTTTTAGCTGACTTCACAGACTGATCAAGCCTTACCTGCAGCGTTTTAATACCTCTCAGCACAAGCCAGGCATCCTGAACACCCAGAACAGCTCCAAAGGAATTCTGAAGAAAAGCAAGTTTTGCACCTAATTCAGGATCCTTCACAACCGCCAGGCCAGCAACGACGTCGCTGTGTCCGGATAAAAATTTGGTTGCGCTATGAAGCACTATATCTGCACCTAAAGAGAGCGGTTTTTGAAGGGCAGGGGTCAGGAATGTATTATCCACAAATGTCAGGGCTCCATGCTGTCTTGCAAGTGAACTGATGGCCTGTATATCTGTCACTTTCAGCAGCGGATTGGAAGGAGTCTCTACATAAAAAACCTTCGTGTTTGGACGGATTGCTTCTTTTACTTCCTCAAGATTTGTCATATCAACAAATGTGTGCTCTATGCCAAAACGGGACAGGACTTCTGTTGTCATGCGATAGGTTCCGCCATATACGTCTTCTGTAATGACTACATGATCTCCCTGTGATAAGAGCAGGAATGCTGTAGAAATGGCAGCCATACCAGAAGAAAAGGCAAACCCTTTAATACCTTCTTCAAGCTCCGCGATGACTTCTTCAAGTGCTTCCCTTGTTGGATTCAGGCTGCGGCTGTAATCATATTTTCCGAACACATCAATATCTTTTTGATGAAAAGTGGAGGCATGCTGGATTGGTACACTGACAGCTCCTGTTTCCGGGTCGAATTTTTGATTATTGTGAAGTAATTTCGTTTGGAATGTGTAATTCGAACTCATCGTACTGCCTCCTTAACAACCTTTGCAAAAGCATGTTCAAGATCCGCCTTCAAATCTTCTGCATTTTCGATTCCAACCGAGAAACGCAGAAGCCTATTACAGACACCGGTTTCAATGCGGATTTCTTCAGGAATGTCCGCATGTGTCTGGGTTGCTGGATACGTTATGAAACTCTCGACTCCGCCAAGGCTTTCTGCAAAGGAGATAAGGGAGAGGCTCTGCAGAAATGGATTCACCCAGGATTCATCCTTAATTCGGAAAGATATCATGCCTCCCTTGCCTGGATAAAGGACATCCGTTACTGCATCGTGGCCCGATAAAAATTCTGCTAATTCCTTCGCATTTTCTCCATGCCGTTCCATGCGGAGGGAGAGTGTCTTCATGCCTCTGATGAGCAGCCATGAATCAAACGGGCTGAGGACAGCACCTGCGGCATTGTGATTCATAGCAAGGGCTTCGCATAACTCTTTGCCTTTTGCGACAACTAAGCCGGCAAGGACATCATTATGCCCGCCAAGATACTTTGTTGCACTATGGATAACAATATCAGCTCCAAGCTTTAACGGCTGCTGAAGGAGAGGGGTATAAAACGTGTTATCGACGATAAGGAGGATATTATGCTTCTGGGCAATGTCTGCAATCGATTGAATGTCAGTCTGTTCCATCAGCGGATTAGTTGGAGTTTCCAGAAATATTGCCTTGGTCTTTTCTGTGATTAAAATTTCCACATCTTCCGGATTGCTGGTATTTACATATTTGCACTGAAGTCCCCACTTCTTGAAGCCCTGTTCTAGCAGACGATATGTACCCCCATATAAATCCTTGGATACAATCCATTCATCTCCGGATTTAAAAAGAGATAGTATGGTAAGAATTGCGGCCATTCCAGAACTGCAGGCATAGCCTTGATCGCCTTCTTCCAGATCGGCAATTGCCTTTTCAAGCAGCTGGCGGGTGGGATTGCCTGTTCTGCTATAGTCAAAGCCAGTTGACTGCCCAATGCCTTCATGGCGATATGCCGTGGAAAAATATACAGGCGGATTGACTGCACCTGTTGCTGACTCGCTTCTGTTGCCGATTTGCGCTAATCTGGTGTCAATTTTATACATGCTTGTAACCACTCCTTAGTAAAAATAAAAAAAGCCTTCTATAAGAAGAAGACTTTTTAATGTGATCAGCCATTCTTCTTATCTTTCAAGTTTTTAAGAAACTTGCAGGAATTAGCACCTTTTCAATCAAATATATGATTGCTGGTTGCTGAGGCGTCGTCGGGCCTTACCCTCGACCTCTCTGGATAAGAAATCAAATATTAAATTTTCTCTAAACTTTACTACACTAAACCGCTAATCGTCAACACTTTTTTGAATATTTTATGTTATAAAAAATTTCCGCTCAGTTGTTTTGAGTCTGTTTGCCCTAAGCATCCGTTTTTAAGGGGGAATGAAGAAGAATTTGAACAAAAAAACTTTCCATCATATTCTGGAAAGTTTTTAAGGGTATTTATTCTTCAATCAAATCGTTAACCGGCACATCAATTTCTTTTTCAGAATCTGCCTTTGTGTAAATACGTGCTGTCTTAGTCTGCTCATCTACATGCTGAATGATGACCGGATTGCCATTGAAAGTAACACTATACATTTCAGCAGACTCAGCAATCTCTTTTGCTCTGCCAATATTCATGGAAAAACCTCCTGAATTTGAATAACTTTAATGTGTCTTAAAAACACTCAAATTATTCTTTTAAAAAAACCATGGCATAAAATGTTAGAAGTGAACGGCTTTAAAGTTCAGAATATTTGTTTTATAATGAAGGCAAATGATATAATTCTTGGAGGGAAGCTAATATGCGAGAACATAGCCACTGCCGCCACCGGTTTGCGGAATCCGAAGGACCAGCAGTATTCCAGACCATGGATGGCATTGAAGTAAATGTTTCTGGTTCCATGTTCGAAAAATGTACAACTTGCGGCCATTTTGATTTTCCTGTGGAAACGAGAGAAGCAATTGAATCTTCCCTAAAAGAAAACAGAAAAAATGCGAATGCAGCGAAACAAATTTATATTAACTTAGTTGAGACTTTTTAAAGCCGAACAGCACTTCGGCTTTTTATTTTTGCCTCTTTTTAAAACCACCCAGTTATTTCTTATTTATAATTGTTTAACATTTAACAAAACATTTTATTAGAATAAGTAATTACGAAAAAAATTTTTTTAATAGTTTTCCACTATATTCATGTTTTTATCTTTGTACAACTAGATTTTCCGTGTTAGAATAACTGTGGAAACGTTTTATCCTCTGAAAAATATTATTATTCGTAAAAATAAAACGTTAATGCATCTTATAGATGGGTAATGTATTTTCAGGGGAGAAAAATGTATTTGAATTATTTACTTAAAACAGTTATGGAGGTAATTTTCCATGAAAAAGCCATCGAATGGTGAGGGACCTTTTGAACAAGGATTTCATGGCCCCAACCTTGGCTACGTTATTGAACTATATGAAAGATACTTAGAGGATCCATCATCTATTGATCCTGAAATGAAAGACTACTTTGAAAGAAACGGTTCCCCTTTAGCGAGTGAAGGAACTCCGCAAATGGCTTCATCAGCAAATCAGCCAATGAATGCCGGACAGCTTGAAAAAACACTTGCTGCAATTCGCCTTGCTGATAATATCCGCACATATGGCCACCTGGCTGCAGATATTTATCCGCTTGGTAACAATAAATCTGAAAGTGCATTATTCGAACTGAGTAAATATGGCTTAACTGAAAATGATTTAAAAGAGATTCCTGCCGGTGTCATTACTAAAGACGCCACCTATCCATTACGCAACGGACTTGAAGCAATTGAATTCCTGAAAAGTGCTTATATGGGACCAATTGCGTTTGAATTCCAGCATATATTTGATGAAAACGAAAAAGACTGGCTTCGCCGTAAAATAGGGGCCAACAGCCACAAACTGTCAATGCAGAAGGCGGAAAAACTGAAAGTTTTAAGAAGACTGACTGAAGTTGAGGAATTTGAAAAGTTCCTTCATAAAACATTCGTTGGTCAGAAAAGATTCTCAATTGAGGGTCTGGATACAATGGTTCCATTACTGGATGAAATTGTTTCCGAATCCGTTTCTGATGGAGCCAAAACGATTAATATCGGCATGGCCCACCGCGGAAGGTTAAATGTTCTTGCACATGTGCTTGGAAAGCCATATGAAATGATCTTCGCGGAATTCCAGCATGCGCCAAATAAAGAACTGGTTCCTTCCGAAGGATCTATCGGAATCAATTACGGATGGACAGGCGATGTTAAATATCACCTTGGTCTTGATAAACAGATCAAAGATGAGAATACGACCATAGCCAGACTGACATTAGCAAATAATCCGAGCCACCTTGAATTTGTTGGTTCACTGGTTGAGGGCTACACCAGAGCTTCACAGGATAATAGAACAAAAGCAGGTTATCCTGAAGTAGATCCAAAAGCTGCTTTAGCCATTATCATTCATGGAGACGCAGCCTTCCCAGGACAGGGAATTGTTGCAGAAACACTTAACCTTGGGCAGCTGACTGGCTATAATACGGGCGGTTCAATCCATATCATTGCCAATAACACAATTGGTTTCACAACAGAATCACATGATTCACGTTCTACCAGATATGCAAGTGACCTTGCCAAAGGGTATGAAATGCCAATTCTTCATGTTAATGCAGATGAACCTGAAGCAGTAGTCGCAGCGGCAAGAATTGCTTGTGAATATCGTGCTAAATTCCAAAAAGATATCCTTATTGACTTAATCGGATACCGCCGTTTTGGACATAACGAGATGGACGAGCCTATGACGACTAATCCTCTTATGTATAACATTATTCGCAAGCGTCCAACCGTGAAAGCGCTGTATGCTGATAAGCTTTTAAATGATAAGATCATTTCCAAAGAAGAAGCAGAAGGCATTCATCATGATGTACTGGAAAAAATGAAGGCTGCCTATGAAAAAGTTCCAAAAGAAAAAAAGGAGGCAGAGTTAACCAATCCGCCTGAAACAGTCGAAAAGGGTCTGCCAAAAATTAAAACAGCTGTGTCTGTCGATAAATTAAAGCAAATTAACGAAGAATTATTAAAATGGCCAGAGGATTTCAAAGTGTTTGATAAACTCGGCAAAATTCTGCAGCGCAGATTGGAAGCGCTTGAAGGCGACGGCAAGATTGATTGGGGACTTGCCGAAACACTGGCTTTTGCAACCATTCTATCTGATGGTACCCCTGTCAGACTGACTGGCCAGGATTCTGAGAGAGGTACATTTGCCCAAAGAAACGTTGTTTTGCACGATCATACAACTGGAAAAGCGTATTCACCTTTACACAAGCTTTCAACTGCCAAGGCATCTTTCGCTGTCCATAATAGCCCATTATCTGAAGCTGCTGTAGTAGGCTTCGAATATGGCTATAATGTATTCGCTCCGGAGACGCTTGTTCTATGGGAAGCTCAATATGGCGATTTTGCTAATGCGGCACAGGTAATGTTTGACCAGTTTATTGCTGCTGGCCGTGCGAAATGGGGCCAAAAATCAGGTCTTGTCATGCTTCTTCCACATGGCTATGAAGGACAGGGACCTGAACATTCAAGTGCACGCCTGGAAAGATTCCTGACTCTTGCAGCAGAAAACAACTGGACAGTTGCCAATCTTTCTTCTTCAGCACAGTACTTCCATATCTTAAGAAGACAGGCTGCCATTCTCGGAAAAGAGGAAGTTCGCCCGTTAGTGATCATGTCTCCTAAGAGTCTTCTGCGCAATCCGAATGTCGCTTCAAATGGACTGGAATTGAGCGAAGGAGAATTCAAGTCTGTTATGGAACAGCCTGGCCTTGGTCAAAATCACGAAAAAGTGAAACGCATCATTCTTGGAACAGGTAAAATCACAATCGATTTATCAGAAAACCTGAAAAACTACCAGGATCAGGATTGGTTCCACATTTTACGTGTGGAAGAAATCTATCCGTTCCCAATGGATCAAATTAAAGAAATATTAACCCGCTATCCGAATGTGGAAGAAATCGTCTGGATTCAGGAAGAACCAAAAAATATGGGTGCATGGAATTTCGTTGAACCAAGACTGAAGGAAATTGCCGGAAGTGATATAGACGTCACATATATCGGAAGAAGACGACGTTCAAGCCCTGCTGAAGGTGACCCGACTGTTCATAAGAAAGAACAAGCACGCATAATAGATGAAACCCTATCGCAGTCTAACGGGCAGTAAAACTCCCGCATTAAGACTAGATAGATGGATTGAAATAGATTTAGCAGGAGTCAAACTCCCCGTATAGGCCCGTTTGGTGAGATACAGTGAAACTTGCCGATGCGCAGGCAGGGGCTTAGTTGAACCAATCGGGTTCGTAGTGTCGATAGATCGAAGCGTTAGCGGAGATATTAGCGACACTAGAACGCGACTAACAATCAGTGGGAAAATTCCCCCACTGATTGAAGTTTCACTTTAACACGCAAGCAATAAGGAGGAAATTAAGGTGGCAGAAATCATAGTTCCGGAATTGGCAGAATCCATTACAGAAGGTACGGTGGCACAGTGGCTAAAACAGCCTGGTGACACTGTAAATAAGGGTGACTATGTTGTAGAACTTGAAACTGATAAGGTAAACGTTGAAATAATCTCTGAACATAGCGGTGTTTTACAGGAAATTAAAGCCCAGGAAGGCGACACGGTTAATGTAGGTGAAACCATTGCTATCGTTAATGAAAGCGGAGAAGCTGCACCTGCTCCAGAAAAAGCGGAAGAAAAGCCTGAGGCTCCTAAAGCTGAACTGCCAAAAGCAGAGGTTCAGCACGAACAGCCAGCGGCTGAAGAAAAAGCTGGCGGACAGCGTCCGATCGCTTCTCCGGCAGCACGCAAGCTGGCAAGAGAAAAAGGGATTGACCTAAGCCAGGTGCCGACAGCTGATCCACTGGGCAGAATCAGAACCCAGGATGTTGAGTCCTTCAATCCAAATCAAGCAAAACAGCAAGCACAGCCGCAAAAACCGGCAGCAGCTTCAAAACCTGCAGAACAGCAGGCCGGCGGAAAAGAAGTGGAACGAATCAAAATGTCCCGCCGCCGCCAGACAATTGCAAACCGCCTTGTAGAAGTTCAGCAAACTGCAGCGATGCTGACTACATTCAATGAAGTCGACATGACAAATGTGATGAACCTTCGCAAGAAGCGCAAAGATAAATTCTTCGAAGAAAATGATGTTAAGCTTGGTTTCATGTCATTTTTCACAAAAGCGGTAGTTGCAGCCCTTAAGAAAAATCCTTATTTAAATGCTGAAATTCAAGGCAATGAAATTGTCCTAAAAAAATTCTATGACATTGGTATTGCCGTGTCAGCACCAGAAGGTCTTGTAGTTCCGGTTGTACGTGATGCAGACCGCAAAAACTTTGCTGAAATCGAAAAGGATATTATGGACCTTGCGGTGAAGGCCAGAGACAACAAGCTTGCCTTATCAGACCTGCAGGGTGGAAGCTTCACTATCACAAATGGCGGAGTATTTGGATCCATGATGTCTACGCCAATCCTTAACGGACCACAGGTTGGTATTCTTGGAATGCATTCCATTCAATTGCGCCCGGTTGCAATTGATGCTGAAAGAATGGAAAACCGTCCTATGATGTATATCGCACTTTCTTATGACCACCGAATTGTTGACGGCAAAGAGGCTGTCACATTCCTGAAACGCGTCAAGGAACTGATCGAAGATCCTGAAAGCCTTCTTTTTGAAGCATAATAAAATGACAAACCAGAGCGGAGATTCGCTCTGGTTTTATTTTTTATTATGGAAAATTATTTGCATTAAGGAAACATTGTACGTGTTATGAATATTATAATAAAAAAGCAGGTGATCAGCTTGAGAAGAAGGCAGATGAAGATACTCCAATATAGTACAGTGTTAAAGAAACTAGGAGTTCTAAGTCAACAAGAATATGAAAATATTAAAAAAGCAAATAAACTGCCAAAATCCTTGCGAAAATATTAAAAAAAGCGGGAATAGCTCCCGCTCTACATACCCACTAAGTATTTGGCAAATTAATATTAAGTTGAAACTTACTCTTTAAACGGCTTCAATCCCCGTTTTTGAATCTCCGTTTTTAATATCCTAATCCATTCCTTTTCAGACCCCGACTTCAATGCATCACGATACGAGAAGACCAGCTGTTCATTACTCATAATTTTCATTATGCATACCTCCTGGTTAAATGGATTGAATATTCTATTTTTAATTATTGTAAAGGTTTTTTAAGTTTTTGTGAACCCTTTATAAAGAAAAGATTTATTTCATTATGATGACATTTTCTGCAGGCCCATTTCAGCAGCTGATAGTGGACTGGAATACAAACCGAAGGTAAGATTTATATAAATAGATTGTATAAAGGAGGAAGCCGATAATGAATCTGGCACTGGACCATCTCGTCCACTTTATTAAAGCTGATCCATCTGAAGCAGCGGCGAGGTGGAGGAACGAGGGATATAAAGCAGTATTGGGAGGAAGCCATGAAAACTGGGGGACATATAACAGCCTTTTATATATCGGACAGTCATACATTGAATTTCTATCAATTGAAAAAAATCATATTGCCGCTGATGCTGAAAATCCGCTCATTAACCAGCTGACAGATGAACTCCCTTTAGGGGATGGCCTCGGGCAGCTTTGCTTCCGAACCAGTAATATTGAAGACCTAAGAATTGAATTAAAGAAAAAGGGCTTTGAGACCCTTCCGATTTTTAAAGGAAGCAGAAAGAGGCAGGATGGCAGCATGCTTTCATGGAAGATGCTGTTCTTTAAAGAAAATCCCGATTATAAATATCCTTTCTTTATTGACTGGGGCGTGGAAGACGATAGAAGATTTGAAGAACTGAGACATCTTGGCTTTATTGATGAAAACCTTGAAAATAAAAAAATCGAAGCAGTATTTATTGCCTCCAATGACTGTGAAAAGTCTGCGGAGTCCTGGAAGGCTATTATGCCAAATTCCATGGGTGATGTATACATAAGCAACGATGGAAAAGAGAAGAGAGCATCCATTGAAATTGGATCAGCTAATATCACCTTTTGCCAGCCATTGCAGAATGAAGGAAAGGCTATTGAAGTCCTGAAAAAAAGGGGGGAGAAGCCCTTTGCTGCCCAGTTCTCTCCTGGTCTTGAAAAAGAAATAAATCTATTTGAAACTGTTTATTTTTAAATGGGACGGAACTATTTTAGTTTAAACATAAGGAAGCTGCTCTTATAACAAGGGGCGGCTTTTTACTATTAAAGAATACAAATTTGATAAATTAAGAGATATGAAATTGCAGCCGGAAAAATTTATAAGTTATTAATATATGAAAATATTGAATATTCAGCAATATATGATAACATAAAATGAAAGCGTTTTATATATCAGCATCTTAGAGAACTCTTCACACATTAATTAGATCATCATATACCAAGGAGGATTTCTGGATGACGGAATTATTGAATCTAACAGTAGGGAAGCTCCTGGAGGAGAAAGCCGGTCTTCACCCGAATCATGAAGCTGTAGTTTACGCAGATCGCGGGCTCCGAATGAGTTATAAGGAGTTTAATGGATACTGCAGGCTTGCTGCCAAAGGGTTTATGAAGCTGGGTCTTGAAAAAGGAGAGCATATTGCCGCATGGTCAACCAATACGCCAGAATGGCTTACATGCCAGTTCTCAACAGGCAAAATGGGTGCTGTCCTTGTAACAGTTAATACAAACTATCAAGCTGCCGAGCTTGAATACCTATTAAAGCAATCTGACAGTACAACTATTGTTCTAATGGAAAAGTTCAGAGAAACCTCCTACATAGAAATGCTATACAGTATTGTTCCGGAACTAAAGAATTCTGAGCCGGGACAGCTGAAAAGCAAAAGACTTCCTTTTTTAAAAAATGTTATCGTGATGGGAGAAAAACGCTTTCCCGGGACTTACAGCTGGGAAGATATTATCAGGATGGGCGAATCAGTTACAGACGCAGAACTCAATGAGCGTATGGAGAGCCTGGACCCGGATGATGCCATCAATATGCAATATACATCAGGGACGACAGGGTTTCCAAAAGGGGTTATGCTAGCCCATAACAACATTGTTAACAATGGCTATAATATTGCTAATTGCATGCGTTTAACAAAAGATGACCGTTTATGTATTCCTGTTCCGTTTTTCCATTGCTTCGGGTGCGTGCTGGGGACGATGGCATGCATATCCGTCGGCGCAACCATTGTGCCTGTGCAGGAGTTCAGTCCTAAAGCTGTTCTGCAGACGGTCCAGGATGAAAAATGTACAGGCCTGCATGGGGTGCCGACAATGTTTATTGCAGAGCTGAATGATCCTGACTTCTCAAAGTATGATCTATCGGCTCTCCGTACTGGCATAATGGCTGGCTCCAATTGTCCTATTGAAGTCATGAAAGGCGTTATTGAAAGGATGGGCGTGAGCGAAATAACCATTGCCTATGGTCAAACAGAGTCCTCTCCCGTCATAACGCAGACTCGAACGGATGATCTGATTGAGCTCAGAGTGGAATCAGTCGGAAGAGCACTGCCGAATGTGGAAGTGAAAATTGTGGAACCAGGCACCAATAAAGAAGTACCATTTGGAGAACAAGGGGAATTGTGTACAAGAGGCTATCATGTCATGAAGGGATATTATAAAAATCCTGATGCTACAAAAGAAGCCATTGATGAAGATGGCTGGCTGCATACAGGTGATCTCGCTGTTATGGATGAGAACGGGTACTGCAAAATCACTGGAAGACTAAAGGATATGATCATTCGCGGGGGAGAGAATATATATCCCCGCGAAATTGAAGAATTTCTTTATACGCATCCAGCGATTCTGGACGTTCAGGTGGTTGGAGTTCCAGATGCCGTCTATGGGGAGGAAGTGGTCGCCTGGATAATCGTAAAAGAAGGCTCTGAATTAACACCAGACGAACTTCGCGAATACTGCAAAGGGAAAATTTCACGCCATAAAATCCCTCGCTATATAGAATTTACAAAGGAGTATCCAATGACGGCTTCTGGTAAAATCCAGAAATTCAGACTCCGTGAAAAGGCTAAAGAAGTCGTTGAAAAAGCAAATACATTGAAATAAAGTACATTTAACCTGTTGGGACTATTCCAGCAGGTTTTTTTATGTAATAAGATGTATAGATTCTGAAGCTAGATAACTGTCCAGCTCCAGGCGCCTTCGGCTCTCGGGTATAAGCCAATAGGCGGGCGCCTTCCGCTTTCCTAAAGAACTCCTCATTCCTTCATTCATAAGTCTTAATAAATCTCAATCCCATTGCCAATGTTTTTACTGCGTAAAGTATTTAAAATGAGATTAAAGATAAATTGAAGGGAGAGATAGAAGATGTACGAGGAAATTTATGTCATTGAAGTTTTGAATAATGCTAAGCGGAAGGAATTTGCTGAACTTAACCAAATTAATCCGTTCCAGGAAAATACGAAGGAAAAATTTTTCTGCAAGCTTCCTTTAGTAAAGAAGTTCACAGTATGCCAATGCAGCTAGGACGGAGATTACTATCCGTCTTATTTTTTTGAAAAGAATCTTCAGAAAATGGTAGTATAATAAACAAAAGAGAAGAATAAGGGGGAGCAAGCACTAATGACAACACAAAAGCTGTTTGTTTATGGAACCTTAAGAAAACATGAGTCAAATCACTTCGTTTTAAAAGGCAGTACCTGCATTGCCGAGCAGGCATGGGTATATGGGGAGTTATTTGATACAGGACTTGGCTATCCCTCTATGAAATCATCACTTGACCAAAAAGTGTATGGAGAGCTTTATGAAGTGCATTTAGATCATTTCACTGACCTGGATGAACTTGAGGATTATATCCCGGGCAGAAAAGATAATTTATATGACCGTGTGGAACAGACTGTACATACTGATACCGGAGAAGTAAATGCACTAGTATATGTCTCCTGCCGGGATGATCTTTTAGCCGAACCCATTCTACATGGAGATTGGAAGCTTTATCGCTTAATGAAGGAAAAGCCCGAAAAGACGTTTTATTTTGCTTACGGTTCCTGCATGGATGATGAGCGGTTTTGCGTGGCAAAAATAGATCACCACTTCAAAACCATAGTCGGCGGGGGAACGCTGGCAGGTTACTCGATGCAATACCTATTTTCCAGGGAGGATGGAGGAAGGGCAGACATTATCGAAAATGGCGGCGTCACGGAAGGAGTTCTATATGAACTTCCTTATGAAGCAGTAGAATACCTGTTTCATAGAGAAGGTTTTTATGGACAATGGTATCGTCCTGCCTTTGTGAATGTCAAAGTTGGAGATAAGTTTTTTGGAGATGTCCTGACTTTTCATGTCTACAATAAAAAGGGGGAGCTGCCCCCGCCTGACCATTACGCGCTTGAAATTCTCCGGGGAGCAAGAGGCAGAGTAAGTGACGATTATTACAGAAAGCTTGAACAGCAGCTGGAAAAACTGGGTGTTCAAATTAGATTGGATGCTTAGTACTAGCCCATATTGATTTTTCTCTGTGCTGACCAGTTTTCATCTATTGAAATTTGCTAAAATAGCGCAAAATTTTTATTTGGTGGTTTGAAACAGGCTAAGCGGGTGGTATATTACCTTTGCCATCATCTTAGAAAGAAGGTCATCAAAATGAAAATTTTAGCAGATAATGGCTTTTATGAAGTGGAATATGATAACGAACATTATGATCATTTAGAGTTTGTACGAATAGACCAAATCTGTGAAATTAATTATATAACAATGAAAAACACGCTAACCGGAGAAGTGTATACATTTGAGGCGGATAAAATCAGCCGATTCCGGAAATTTATGAAATTAATGCCAGCAGTTAATGAGAATCCAGTTGCAGACAACAGTTCGTATTCTTTATAATAAAAACTAATCATAGTAAGTAATGCAGATTATGAAGGAGTGGCAATTATGATTCATTTAAAATGGCATGAACGAGAAACATTGAAAAAAGTAAAATGCGTGCATACAGATGCAGCAAAATACATTGTAAACCGGGCTTTGACAGCAGGGAATACCTATGATGTAAAAAATGAAACTGAAGAATTCTATTTCATCACAGACAATTCCGGAAAAGTAAGCGGATTTTATAAAGATTATTTCCATGATGCTTAATCCAAAGAAGAAAACGGCCTGTTAAAATGGGCCGTTTTTAATATTCCTTTACCTTTGTGTAGGAAAAATTCTCCTGACTGTTTCTGTAAATTCATCAAAAAATCCTTCAATTGGCTGACCGGCTTGAATGTCCTCAGTATATCCAGTCATTCGATCATAAAAGTCGGGGTTAACAGAAACATATACATTATCAATGTCCTGATCGACTGCTTTAACCTGATCGGAAATCTTTTTCTCGACATCCTTAGTCAATTCCCCATTTCCATCATTCAAGCGTGCGGCAACATATGCATTATTGTCTGTCACAATTACATTCGCAGACTCAACCTCTGGAATAGAGGTAATTTTATCGGCAGCTTTATCAGCAACCTTCATTCGAGGGGATTCATTTCGATTCTCATTGTTTGTTCCCGTGCGGGTAAGATCAATCCCGGGTTCAGTGGTGCGTCCATTTTCGCCATAATTGCTGTTGTTCACTTTTGTAGGCTCTGTCAAGTCTCTGTTTCTTTGAGCTGTTTCATTCATATCCGCGTCATTCATGCCGCAGCCTGCAAGTAATGCAGCTGACAATGCCCCTGCCATTAATAATTTACCTTTGATCATTCACTTTCCTCCTTCCGTTTTTCCCTCTTATCTTTCCAATAATAGGTGAGGTTATTCAGATTTCTTTTATAAAATAGACAAAAAAGGAGCAGGCATTAAGCCCGCTCCCCATGTAATTATGATTCTGACATGAACTGCATAGTATCAGGTTTATTTTTCGTATACAATCTTCTGCCAAGCCATGATTGAAAAACTAAAAATAATCCGCCCGCAGTCCAATATAGCGGCAAAGCGGCAGGTGCATTTAAAGAAACAAGCATAATCATTACAGGAGACAAAAGACCAATCAATTTCATTTGCTTTGGCGTTTGCGCAGTCATATTCGTTAGAGTGAACCGGTACTGAAGATAGTACACAATTCCTGCAATGATTGTGATCCAAATATCAGAATGACCAAGATCGAACCAGAGAAATGAATGTGCAGCTATTTCCTGATTCCCTCTTATGGCATAATAGAACCCCATCAGAATGGGCATTTGAATAAAGATTGGCAGACATCCCGCTGCATTCAAAGGATTTACTCCGTGAGATTGATACAAACCGAACATTTCCTGCTGCAGCTTTTGCTGCTCCTGTGGTTTTTTCGCTATTTTCAGCTTTTGCTGAATTTTTTCAAGTTCAGGTTTTAACTTATCCATTTTTTCTTTCATTTCGCTTTGATTTTTATATTGTTTCAGCATTAAGGGCATTAATATCAGCCTAATCATTATGGTAATGAAGATAATGGCCAGGCCGAAATTACCATGAAAGAAAACGGCTGTTCCATGTATTGCCAAAGCAAAGGAATCGACAAAATAATGATGGAAAAAACCTGTTCCTTGTCCGCCTTGAGCCTGACAGGCAGATAAGAATATTGGCAGTACAGTAATCATGGTAATGGCTAATAACAGTTTAATTTTTCTCATACAGGTCAAACCTCCCGCTATTTTTTTCTTTAAATAGGGGAGAGACCTTCAGGCTCATCACTATCTTGGCCTTTTTTTAGAATAAGTTTTGCTATCCAGGACTGAATTGAATCGCAAATAAAGCCCCGAACCATGT
Source organism: Bacillus sp. NTK034 (assembly GCF_017303275.1). Lineage (GTDB taxonomy): Bacteria > Bacillota > Bacilli > Bacillales > Cytobacillaceae > Cytobacillus. The sequence goes on from NZ_JAFKOJ010000003.1 coordinate 361,723, forward strand.
AAAAACCTGGAAGGCTTTCAAATTGTCTTTTTTCGTTCTCAATATATCTGGTATTGCATAAAGTCGGCTCTATTTTCCAAATGATTAACAGCTTTGCTGCTAAACCAATAATATATGTTAAATAAAGAGTATATTCTGATGAAATAAAAGACGATTCAGTTAATATTTCAAAGATATTATTTCACCTCTATTCACAGATTTAAGTATAATTGAATGCTGCATTGAAAACAATTGCAGATATGACCAATTGCAAAAAGTTATCGTTTGTCCCATTCTATTGTATCTATGCAGGAATATAATAGGAGAAGGTATATATTGTCCGCTTTAGTATGCTACACTCTATCAGGGAGATTAAATAATCATTATCTCTAGTTCACTACATGAATGGTGGGGTATTTTGTCTTTGTTAAAACAAAAAACAATTATAACGCTTGCCAAACTCCTCGTACCCTTATTCATTTTGCTGTTTGTCATGATGGAAGCAAAAGGGATATTCAATGATTTTAATTGGGCTCTCCTTGAGCTTTATGTTGACCGGCTAACCTTCCGAAGACTATTTTTTATCCTTTTATTGGGACTGGCTGCACTTTTTCCAATGTATTTCTATGATGAAATACTCCAAAGGCTTTTCAGGATTAAAGTGCCTAGAAAAAAGCTATTATTTTATTCTTTATCTGCCAACGCATTCTCTAACTTTATCGGATTTGGAGGTGTGGCCGGAGCAACACTAAGGTCCTATTTTTATAAGGATTACTTGACTGGCAATACTCCGTATATCAAAATTATTGCCAAGCTGTCGCTTTTTTACCTCACCGGCTTGTCCATATTGTCATGGATGGTCCTTTTTACAGATTTACGTTTATACGATGATGTTAAACTTATAAAGATTGCCGTTTGGGCCGTTGCGGCATATACACCTCTGCTGCTTGGCGTTTACATTTTTAAGGCGTCTTTTTGGAATATGAAACACATCAAAAAAGGATTTGCAGGAGAATTGCTGGCTGTTTCTTTATCGGAGTGGCTATTTATTATTATATGCATCTGGGGAATTGCCCGGGCCCTGGAAGTATCGATTTCATTTTTTGTGCTGTTTCCCATTGTCATCATTTCAGCTTGCGCTGGCATTGCGAGTATGATCCCTGGAGGCATTGGTTCCTTTGATTTTGTATTTTTGATCGGACTGGAATCACAGGGTGTTCCCACCGAATTGGGGCTGTTGATTCTCATGTTTTATCGTCTCAGCTATTATGTAGTTCCTGTGTTTATTGGCACTCCGTTTGTCATGAGCCAGTTCTGGAATACCGGAATGCCTAAAAACAGCTTCAAATTATAAAAGAGCCGTTGCGGGCTCTTTATTTTTTATATTTACCAAAGAACATCCAGAATGTCCTTGTTGAATAAATTTGTATCTATATTGCACTCCTCCGCATCAATTCCATACTGCCAGCCTGCAATCAAGGAATTTGCAGGAGCTTCAGGTTTATATCCAGGTGCCTGTTTCTGCTCAGTGATTCCTATATTTGGCGCAGCAGTCCATATGAATGTGTTTTCAAGTATGGAAGAATTTTCAGCTGCAGCTTCACTGAAAGATTTAGTCAGGGCCTGTTCCTTATCAAAAATCCCGTATATGCCGGGATGATAGGGTGACTCCTCCATTGCTTGATACCAGCCTTCAATAAAGGAAGAATCAACAGGATAATTTGGCTCAATATCCGCAAAAATCGCTACTCCCTCCGGTATCCCCAGCTCCTGTGCCAATTGAACAGCTGCTTTTGCCTCACTCTGTCCATTTTCAAGGCCTGTTGCATCATTAAATCGATTCCAAATCACGAGTAATTTAATATTATTGTCTTGCAGAAGTTTGGCCTCTTGTGGTGTAATGCCTGCTGATACACCTTCCTTTTCACCTAAATAGCGTCCCCAGACTTTAGGAGATCCGAAATTCTCCCGTACGCATGAAAGCAAGTCGCTTGTGGTGAGACTTGCAGAGTCTACACCCCAAACGACTTCATCATCCTCAGACTTGCCATCCTGTTCATTTTTCGCACCTTTATCGCTGCCGCTGTTTTCATTTTCATTTCCTGTTTGACCGGAGTCCTGATTTTTATCAGCTTTATTTTTGATTGTATTTGTTACATTAACGTCTACATTTACCTCAATGTCATTCGTAACATTATTATCAATTTGGCTATCTTCACCATTATTCAAATCGTTGTCGATTGAGTTATTAACATTAGCTTTATTTCCTTTTATATTATTTTTTACTTGATTGCTGATATCACTGTCATTGCTTTTGCTTTGGCCATCTGGAATGGTCTTGGTTATTGGCGTGTCATCCTTTGAATCCATTAGGGAGAAAGCAAAGAGCGAAATCATTACGGCAAAAAATGCGGTCACAACGAAAGGCAAAAGGTCCCGTCTTTCCATAGCTCACAGCCCTCCTTGTCAGTTCATGACATCCTATGCGGAGGGCAGAAAGTTGGTGATTGCCCTAATCGGGAAATGCAGTCCGACAGTCCGAGGGAATATTCCTGCTTCATATTTCAAAATAACATTTCAGCGAGCGACACTCGGGAAATAATTTCAAAGTGTTATAACAGGATAATATCACTGTTCAATATAACGAACAACTGAAGAAGAATGTGTAAAAAAATCCTTAACGGGTAAATAACTGTATGGCTTGAGGCTGAAAAATTTGATTAAGGCGAGAAACTTCACTACTATTAAAATAATAGCCAATTTTTCATCTATTTAAGATGATAAAATATTGAATGGGGGATAATAGCAGATAGCAGATTTTTAATAGGAATTGTTATATTTGTCACAGGAGGTTTAAGATAATGCAGAGGGAATTTGCGGATGATAGTATAGCCTTGCATACTGATTTGTACCAAATAAATATGGCACAGACTTACTGGGAAGACAACATACATACTAAAAAGGCGGTCTTTGAAGTGTTCTTCAGGAAGCTGCCTTTTGGCAACGGCTATGGAATTTTTGCCGGCCTGGAAAGAGTTATTGAGTATATAGAAAACTTCAGATTTACAGACACTGATCTGCAGTACTTAAAAAACGAATTGAACTATGAAGAAGATTTCCTCGAATACTTGAAAAACATGAGGTTTTCAGGGACCATCAAATCAATGGAAGAAGGTGAGCTTGTATTCGGCAATGAACCAATTTTGCGTGTAGAAGCTCCCCTGGCTGAGGCCCAGATTATTGAAACTGCTATTTTGAATATCATTAACTATCAGACATTGATTGCTACAAAAGCAACCCGAATCAGAGAAGTAATTGGCGACGGAACAGCCATGGAATTCGGTTCAAGAAGAGCCCATGAAATGGACGCAGCCATCTGGGGAACAAGAGCAGCCTATATCGGCGGCTTTGATGCCACATCTAACGTTAGAGCAGGCAAGAAGTTTGGCATTCCGGTTGCAGGAACCCATGCCCATTCATTTGTTCAGGCTTACCGGGACGAGTATACTGCTTTTAAGAAATATGCCCAGACCCATAAGGACTGCGTTTTTCTCGTCGATACGTATGATACCCTTAAATCAGGAGTACCGAACGCAATTAAAGTGGCAAAGGAGATGCAGGGTCAAATTAACTTTAAAGGTATAAGGCTTGATAGCGGGGACTTGGCTTACCTTTCTAAAAAAGCAAGAAAAATGCTGGATGATGCAGGTTTTCCTGAAGCAAAGATTATTGCGTCAAATGATCTGGATGAATACACCATCATAAACCTGAAAGCTCAAGGGGCGAAAATCGATATTTGGGGCATAGGCACAAAACTCATTACAGCGTACGAGCAGGCTGCATTAGGGGCTGTTTACAAACTCGTTTCAATAGAAGATGAAAATGGCAAAATGGCTGACACGATAAAAATAAGCGGCAACCCGGAAAAAGTGACAACTCCCGGATTAAAGAGGGTTTATCGGATTATTAACAGAGATAACCATAAATCAGAAGGGGACTATATTGCGCTGGATCATGAAAATCCTCAAGCTGAGCAAAAACTTAAGATGTTCCATCCTGTTCACACGTTTATAAGCAAGTTCGTTACAAATTTCGAAGCCAGGGAGCTGCATAAAGTGATATTTCACGAAGGCAAGCTTACCTATAAAGTTCCATCTTTAAAAGAGATGCAGAAGTTTGCAAAGGATAATCTCAATGTATTATGGGATGAGTACCGCCGTTCTCTGAATCCGGAGGAATACCCAGTCGACCTTAGCCAGGAGTGCTGGGATAATAAGATGAAAATGATCAGCCAGGTGAAAGAAAATATAAATGGCTGAAGCTTTAAGAAGAGGGAGGAACCTGCAATGAATCTGCAAAAAGAAATTATGGAAAGTTTAAATGTAAATCCGACTATCAATCCAAAGGAAGAAATAAAGAAAAGAATTGAGTTTCTAAAGGATTATCTTGTTAAAACAAATGCAAAAGGTTATGTTTTAGGCATAAGCGGCGGCCAGGATTCCACTCTTGCCGGAAGACTTGCGCAGCTTGCGGTTGAAGAGCTTCGAAAAGAAGGGAAGGACGCAACATTCATCGCAGTCCGCCTTCCGTACGGCGTTCAGCAGGATGAGAAGGATGCACAGCTTGCCCTTTCCTTTATTCAGGCCGACAAAGAAGTGGTCTTTAATATTAAAAATGCAGTCGATGAAGTGAAAACCGAGTATGATCGAATAATTCCGGAAGAACCGCTGAAGGATTATCATAAAGGCAATGTTAAAGCCCGCATGAGAATGATTGCCCAATATGCCATTGGCGGCCAGTATGGCTTGCTGGTCATCGGCACGGATCATGCTGCAGAAGCAGTGACTGGATTCTTCACAAAATATGGCGATGGCGGCGCAGATGTCCTGCCGCTGTCCGGACTGACAAAAAGACAGGGAAAAGCACTTCTTAAAGAGCTTGGGGCAGAGGAAAGACTATACTTAAAAGTGCCTACAGCAGATCTTCTTGACCAGAAACCCGGACAGGCTGATGAAACTGAATTAGGTATCTCATACGATGAATTGGATGATTACCTTGAAGGAAAACCAGTAAGTCCGGAAGCGGCAGAAAAAATCGAAAAACGCTACCTGGTATCAGAACACAAGCGCCAGCTGCCTGCATCCATGCACGATAATTGGTGGAAATAAGCATTTATCACAAAGAAAAATCAGTTCCAGCAATCGGAACTGATTTTTTTTCATTGTCCTGTAAGTATGTGATAAGCCCATTCTGCCATTTCCTCACTTGGCGGCTCAGTATCCTTCAGCGGATATTCCAATCCGAGTGCTTCCCATTTATATACACCAAGCTTGTGATAGGGAAGAACCTCAATTTTTTTCACATTATTTAAATTTTTAATGAAACGCCCAAGCTGTTCCAGATCACGTTCATCATCAGAGATTGAAGGCACAAGCACGTGGCGGATCCATACTGGCACCTGATGATCAGACAGATACTGGGCGAATTGGAGGATATGATCATTTGTAAGACCTGTCAGTTTTTTATGCTTATCCCTATTAATATGCTTTAAATCCAGCAGCACCAGGTCCGTATAGTCCAGAAGCTCTTTCAGCTGCTTTTGAAAAAACGGGGAGGTGGAGTAGCTGCCTCCCGATGAATCTATTGCAGTGTGAATGCCATGTTTCTTGCATTCTTTAAAAAGTTCTATAAGAAAAGGAATCTGAAGCAAAGGTTCACCGCCGCTAACTGTAATGCCGCCTCCGGAAGCAGCCAAAAAAGGGAGATAGGATTGCAGATCATTCATGATTTCTGAAATAGATATTTGTTTCCCTGACCCAATTTCCCAAGTGTCCGCATTATGGCAAAATTGACAGCGAAGGAGGCACCCCTGTGTAAAAATGACATATCTAATGCCAGGCCCATCTACTGTACCAAATGTTTCAATTGAATGAATATTGCCGTACATCAGCATCTTCCTTTCCAAATGCAGCCGGCGCAGCAGCAGCATTGCTCAATCTTTTTTTGAAGAGAGGGCCTCTTATAAAGGCCCGCCATCCTATTTGTTACATTGAATCATGGAATGTTCGATTGATAACGTCAAGCTGCTGCTCTTTAGTCAGCTTAATGAAGTTCACAGCATAGCCTGATACCCTGATGGTCAACTGTGGATATTCTTCCGGATGTTCCATGGCGTCCAGAAGCGTTTCTTTATTGAATACATTTACATTTAGGTGATGTCCTGACTTTATGGCATATCCATCCAGTATAGATACCAGATTGCGGATACGGCTATCAGCATCCTTTCCGAGTGCTTTAGGGACAATGGAGAAAGTGTTGCTGATGCCATCCAGCGCATGTTTGTATGGCAGTTTTGCAACAGAAGACAGGGAAGCAAGCGTTCCTTTCGTATCTCTCCCGTGCATCGGATTTGCTCCCGGGGCGAACGGCTCGCCGGCTCGCCGTCCATCAGGCGTATTACCTGTTTTCTTTCCATACACTACATTGGATGTAATGGTTAATATAGACATCGTATGCATAGAGTTTCTGTATGTCGGATGCTTGCGGAGCTTTTTCATAAACCGTTCAACCAGGTCTATAGCTATGCTGTCAACGCGATCATCATTATTCCCGTATTTCGGAAAATCTCCTTCTGTCATAAAATCAATCACTAGCCCGTTCTCATCACGGATTGCCTTAACAGTTGCGTATTTGATCGCACTCAGTGAGTCGGCCGCTACACTCAGACCCGCAATGCCAGTGGCCATCGTTCTAAGAATTTTGGAGTCATGCAGAGCCATTTCGATCCGTTCGTAGCTATATTTATCATGCATGTAATGAATGATATTCAGCGTATTAATATAGAGATCTGCCAGCCATTCCATCATTAAATCAAACTTCACCATCACTTCTTCATATTGAAGGATGTCTGAGGTAATTGGGGCATAGGAAGGGCCGACCTGACGCTTAAGTTTCTCATCCTTGCCTCCATTAATGCTATATAACAGAGCCTTTGCAAGGTTTGCTCTTGCTCCGAAAAATTGCATTTGTTTCCCGATCTCCATTGCAGAAACACAGCAGGCAATTCCATAATCATCGCCATATTCAGGAAGCATGATATCGTCGTTTTCATATTGGATTGAACTTGTTTCTATGGACATCCCGGCACAATATTTTTTGAAGTTCTCGGGAAGCTTGCTGGACCATAAAACTGTTAAATTCGGTTCAGGTGCCGGCCCCAGATTATTCAAAGTATGAAGGAAGCGGTAAGAATTTTTCGTTATAAGCGGACGGCCATCAAGAGCCATCCCGCCAATGGACTCTGTAACCCATGTAGGATCACCGCTGAATAATTCATTATAGTCAGGAGTTCTCGCAAATTTGACAAGGCGCAGCTTCATTACAAAGTGATCGACCAGTTCCTGGGCTTCCTTCTCGGTAAGCATTCCTTTCTGAATGTCTCTTTCTATAAAAATATCAAGGAAAGTCGAGACACGGCCAAGGCTCATAGCTGCTCCATTTTGCTCTTTGATGGCTGCAAGATAGGCGAAGTACAGCCATTGGAAAGCCTCGAGAGCATTTTCTGCAGGCTTTGAAATATCAAAACCATAGCTGTTTGCCAGCTGCTCCAGTTCTTTCAGAGACCTTATCTGTTCTGAAATCTCTTCTCTAAGGCGAATATTGTCTTCCGTCATCACACTTGAGGTTGATTTCAAATCCGCTTTTTTGGCTTCAACCAAGCGGTCAACTCCATAAAGAGCAACCCTGCGGTAATCACCGATTATCCTGCCTCGGCCATATGCATCCGGCAGGCCTGTAATAATGCCGGCTTTGCGGGCAAGTTTCATTTCATCGGTATAAGCATCAAACACGCCTTGGTTATGTGTTTTGCGGTAATCTGTAAATATCTTTTCCATCACTTTACTGGCTTCATAGCCGTATGCTTCACAAGCTGCCACAGCCATTCTGACTCCGCCATATGGCTGAAGAGAGCGCTTAAACGGACGGTCAGTCTGCACACCCACAATTTTTTCTTTTTTTTGGTCCAGGTAACCAGGACCATGTGAGGTGATGGTTGAGACAATCTCTGTGTCCATATCGAGCACTCCGCCATTATCACGTTCCATTTTCGTAAGATCCATCACTTGTTCCCATAATGAAGTAGTAGCTTCTGTTGCCTTCTCCAAAAATGATTCATCCCCAAAAAAAGGTGAGTAATTCTTTAAAATAAAGTCTCTAACATCAATTTCATGTGTCCAGATTCCTTTTTTAAAGCCATTCCAACTTTCCATATTCCTTCACCTCATATAATCAATGTGTATAACAGTTATTACAACTTAACTATACATTCAATATAACAGAGATAATGTGAAATAAATCACAAACTTTTTGAACGTATTGTGAAATAGAGTAAATCTATATTTAATAATGCATAAGTGTACTATAAAACCACTCGTACTTTTGAACTGATATATATAGATTGAAAATCCCACTAGAAGAAGAATAAAGAGGAAATCATGAAATTCTTACAATCAGCGCCAACAATTACCTGTTTAATAGAATAAGAGATTTTGATTAAATATAAATATGAAAACACTATCAAAACTTTCATTCATTCTAATGTTGTCTGTCGCACTTGTCTTTGGATTCAATTTCGATGCAAAAGCATCAACAGTACATACCGTTCAGCCAGGGGACACAATGTGGAAGATCGCCCTGAAGTATCAGGTGGGAGTTCCTGAAATCATAAATGCCAACGGGCAGATTTCAAATCCAAACTTCATTTATCCTGGGCAAAAGGTGAATATCCCTACATTATCTAAAGCCACTACCGGTGTTGAAGAGCAGGTAGTTCAGCTTGTAAACCAGGAAAGGGCAAAGTATGGGTTAAAGCCATTAAAATCAAATTGGGAGCTTGCGAGAGTGGCAAGATACAAATCTCAGGATATGATCAGCAAGAAGTATTTCGATCACAACTCTCCTACATACGGAAGCCCGTTTGATATGATGAAGAGCTTTGGAATTACTTACAGAACCGCTGGAGAAAACATTGCTGCAGGTCAAAAAACACCTCAGGAAGTTGTAACAGCATGGATGAACAGCGAGGGTCACCGCAAGAACATCCTATCAGCCAATTTCACAGAAATCGGAGTGGGATACGCACAGGGCGGATACTATGGCCACTATTGGACACAGATGTTTATTGGGAGGTAAGAAGAAAAGGGGAAGCGCCTTGCCCACGAAGGAACGCAGACTAAGAACGCCACGTCCTGTGGCAACGTCTGCATGACCCGCATCCTCCCAAAAGCTGCCGCTTTTGGTCGTGCGATGATTATGCTGACGAAGCCTTCCTTGTCCTGCGGGCCTCAAGCACAAGACGAGCCTTCCGGAAAGGCGACCTTTGCTTTCTTGAAAGGATTGCCCGAAATGTGGAGGCGACTGCCCAGGGACGACAGGCATAAGACGGTTCCTGTAAGAAGGCGTTCTTCCTTCTGGAAGGAAACGGATTATAACCCCGAGTCACTAGGAGCCGGAACTAGACAAGCTTGTGACCTCGAGGGGTAGGCGCTGGAGCTGGACAGTTAAGAAAAGCACCGGATTATCCGGTGCTTTTGCTTTTCACATTAGTCTACTACAATATAAGCAATCATTGGTCCGCTATTATCCTTATCCGGATGAGTAAGACACACCAGACGGTAAACGCCTTCTTTATCAAATTGAAGAGGGACCACCGTTTCTTCTGCTTTTTTTACCACACCTTTAATATCAGTTCCTTCAATGATGTATGGATGTTCCATTCCATTAACTCCCCAAATCTTCAGATTTACCTTTTCACCTTTTTCAAGAAATATAGTTCCAGGATCCCAGCGATAAGCTTCAATTTCTCTGCCATCAGGCAGCTTGGCTTTAAATTCTCCTGTAACCATATGAATTTCCCGGACTTTTTCGCCCTCCGTCTGGTTGAATACTGTCAAATTATCAGATTTTGAAAAAAACCATACTGATGCAGAAACGATTACTGAAAATATGATGACAAATGCAATAATGCTGCGTTTCTTTAATACAAGAAAAGGCATGCTCATACTCCTTCCAAATTGGTTGTCCCTATATAGATATGCAGGAAGGGCATCATAACTTGTCTACTATTTCTGAGATTTTCACGATAATTTCTTTACATTTGCCAAAATACTATTTCATAATAGAATTAAAAAAGGATGTGGCAGCATGTACAAAGTACTTGTGGCCAATCGGGATGAGTACGATACGAAAGGCATAGAGTGGCTTCTTAAATCATCAATGAACGCATGGCAAGTAGATTCCGCCCAAAATGAATCAGGGCTTATTTATAAGCTTGAAACTTTTCAGCCAGACCTATTGATTTTTGAACTTGATCTGATAAATGAAGAAAGTTATAGTTCTTTCCTTAAAACCATTCAGATCATAGGGCCGGATTTGATTGCCTTAACAATGGAAGCGACCTTTTCACAAGCAAAAAGAGCCATCGACATGGGTGTATCCGATTTAATACTTAAGCCAATTTCTGCAGATACTTTATTAAAATCAGCGAGAAAGATTCATAGACGTAATCAGATGAATAATCGGACTGCTGAACAAAACTCCATTCAGAAAGCTGAAAAAGACTTCAAATATCAGGACTTATTTTTAGAAGGTCATGATTCGGCAGAACCATTTGTATCTATTGGAATAAAGACTGAAAATCCGCTGGAGCTTCCAAAACTATATAAATTTCTTGAAAGCTATACTTTTCAAAAAACAGTTCACTCATTTATTTTGAGTGATATGATTTTGATTTTGGCTGAAAAATCTGATGTGGCCTGGAAAGAGGAGAGCCTCAGATTTATGAGAGATTGGCAGGAGACGTCAGCAGAACAAATCGCCATCAGCATTTATACGGGCAAGGAGGACAGCGGAACCGTCAGAAGCTACTATCTTGCAAACAGGAAACTGATGGAGTTAACTTTTTACAGGGGATTTAATCAGGTAATTGAGGAGAAATCATTGCCTAAATGGCTATCAATTGATCCATTCCTGACCCCCGAGGAACAGAGCAAATGGATTGATTTCCTGAATCAATCTGATTTAGAAGCGCTGAAGTCATGGTTTTACAAGGAATTCCTTATTTTGCAGGACCCATATCCGGAACCAGGTCTCATCAGAATTCGACTGACCAGTATCCTTGCGCAAATTCGCAGGCATATGAAAACTTTCCGGCTGGCAGACGGGGATATGGAGAAAGAATATCTGCGTTTATTCCAGACTATCCTTTATTCCCCCCTGATCTACCGGGTGATTAACGAAATGATTAGCTTTATTTCCCTTATTTTTGAAACCATACGCTCTGATAAAAAGCTGAAGCTGGAACTTACTGACAGAGTCTTATTCTATATAGAAACGAATTACTGGGACCCTGAGGTTACTCTTGAAAGGGCAGCTGAATATGCAGACCGAAACCCGAATTATATCAGCTCCACGCTCGCAAAAAAATGCGGCAAGTCGTTCCGGGAGCTGCTTAATGAAACCCGGATCAGGCAATCTGCCAAGCTTTTGATGGAATCAGAAATAAGCATTAAGGAAATCGCGTCTGTCTGCGGTTTTCGCAATCAGCAATATTTCAATAAAGTTTTTAGTAAAATTAAAGGAATGCCGCCAAATCAATATAGAAAGAGCATGCATAAAACCTCCGTTTAACCGGGGGTTTATTTTTGTTCTAATTATAAAAATACTAATATTTATATAAAAATCGAAAAAAACATTATAAGAATCTAACAAAATTATAAAAAATCAAACTTAATTATTATACTTTTCAGATAGTTCCCATTATAAAATCTAAATATGAGATAACATTGGAGGGATAACAATGAAAGCGGAAACAAAAAGAGAAATAAAAAACTATCAAGGCAGTGAGCTTCATGCTAAGGGCTGGATTCAGGAAGCAGCACTCCGCATGCTGATGAATAACTTGGACAAAGAGGTTGCAGAGATCCCTGAAGAGCTGGTTGTATACGGCGGGATCGGAAAGGCAGCGCGAAATTGGGATTGTTATGACGCGATTGTCAAAACATTGCATGAATTAGAAGACAATGAAACACTTCTTGTCCAATCCGGAAAGCCGGTTGCCGTTTTTAAATCACATAAAGATGCACCGAAGGTATTAATCGCCAACTCGAATCTTGTGCCTGCCTGGGCAAATTGGGATACCTTTCATGAGCTTGATAAGAAAGGCCTGATGATGTATGGCCAAATGACAGCCGGAAGCTGGATTTACATCGGTAGCCAGGGAATTGTACAAGGAACCTACGAAACATTTGCAGAGCTAGGCAGACAGCACTTCTCCGGCTCACTGAAACAGACTATTACTTTAACCGCAGGCCTTGGCGGAATGGGTGGCGCCCAGCCGCTTGCAGTAACAATGAATGATGGTGTCTGCATTGCCATTGATGTGGATGAACACCGCATTGACCGCAGACTTGAAACGAAATATCTGGATACAAAGGTTTATTCAATTGAAGAGGCAATCAAATTAGCACAAGAGGCAAAGCAGGAAGGCCGTCCGCTTTCTATCGGTCTATTAGGTAATGCAGCTGAAATTCTGCCAAAAATGCTTGAAATGAACTTCATCCCGGACGTCTTGACTGACCAGACTTCTGCACATGATCCTTTAAATGGCTATGTTCCAATCGGCTATTCTTTAGAAAAAGCAGCTGTTCTGCGAAAGGAAAATGCTGCTGAATATGTTCAGAAATCAAAAGCAAGCATGGCCGTCCATGTTCAGGCTATGCTCGACATGCAGAAGAAGGGTGCAGTCACATTTGATTACGGAAACAATATCCGTCAGGTGGCAAAAGACGAAGGTGTTGAGAATGCTTTTGATTTCCCTGGATTCGTGCCTGCATACATCCGTCCGTTATTCTGTGAAGGGAAGGGGCCTTTCCGCTGGGTAGCATTATCAGGAGATCCTGAAGATATTTATAAAACAGATGAAGTGATTCTGCGTGAATTTGCAGATAATGAACACCTTTGCAAATGGATCAAGATGGCACAGGATAAAATCCAATTCCAGGGCCTGCCTTCAAGAATTTGCTGGCTTGGATATGGGGAGCGCGCCAAATTCGGAAAAATCATTAATGATATGGTGGCAAAAGGTGAATTGAAAGCACCGGTCGTTATAGGCCGCGATCATCTCGATTCTGGTTCCGTTGCATCTCCAAACCGCGAGACAGAAGCTATGAAGGACGGCAGTGATGCAGTGGCAGACTGGCCAATCCTTAATGCACTGATCAATGCGGTGGGCGGAGCAAGCTGGGTTTCCGTCCACCATGGAGGCGGTGTCGGAATGGGATACTCCCTCCATGCTGGCATGGTCATCGTTGCAGATGGCACGAAAGAAGCGGAACAGCGCCTTGAACGTGTCCTCACATCTGATCCTGGAATGGGGATCGTACGCCATGTAGATGCAGGCTATGACCTTGCTATCAAAACAGCAAAAGAAAAAGGCGTAAACATTCCAATGATGAAATAAAAGTTTTCTCTAGTATTTTATGAACTTTGCAAATAAAAACGAAAAATCAGCAAAGAAAACTTCGAATCCGCAAATAAACCATCCTAATTTGCAAAGAAGCCAGTCAATTCAGCAAAGAAAACTTTTAAACTTGCAAATAACCACTAATATCTTCAATGAGGAAGCCCTCCAATCCGTGATTTTAGCGGATTGGAACTTCCATTTTTTAAGGAGGAGCACAAAATGCACTCAAAACCTATTTTTATCAAACATGCAAATCAAATGATCACTTTAAAGGGCAGCTCCAAACAGCCGCTGACAAAAGAAAAAATGAGCGAGCTTCACATTATTGAAGACGGGGCGGTATGGATTGAAGAAGGAAGGATCAAATCGGCTGGTACAACAGCGGAACTCGAAGCTGAATATCAAAGCCGGCTTCAGGAAGCTGAAATCATTGATGCCACAGGAAAAGTCCTCCTTCCAGGACTGGTTGATCCGCATACACACCTCGTATATGCTGGCAGCAGGGAAGAGGAATTCAATATGCGCCTGAACGGGGCGACGTATATGGAAATTATGAACAATGGCGGCGGAATTCACGCCACCACTTCGATGACCAGAAAAGCAACTGAAGAGGAATTAGTAGAAGCGAGCCTTGTCCGTCTTGATCGCTTCCTTAAACACGGAGTAACCACAATAGAGGCAAAAAGCGGATATGGCCTTGATTGGGAAACAGAGCGCAAGCAGCTGATTGCAGCCAGGAAAGCGGATGAACTGCATCCGGTGGATGTTGTCCGCACCTTTATGGGTGCACACGCAGTACCTGCTGAATACAAAGAGAATCCAGATGCCTTTATTGATTTGGTCATTGAAGAAATGCTGCCGAAAGTTGCGGAAGATAAGCTTGCAGAATTCAACGATATTTTCTGCGAAAGAGGCGTGTTCACCCCGGAACAGTCAAGAAAGCTGCTGGAAGCAGGGAAGAAGCTTGGCCTGACTCCGAAAATCCATGCCGATGAAATTGAACCTTATGAGGGGGCGGAGCTTGCCGCAGAAGTTGGTGCCATTTCTGCAGATCATCTGCTTAGAGCATCTGATAAAGGCATGGAAATGATGGCTGAAAAGGGAGTAATCGGTGTGCTTCTTCCAGGGACAGCATTCTTCCTGATGGCTGAAGCCGCCAGGGGCCGCCGGATGATCGATAAAGGTGTGCCGGTTGCATTATCAACCGATTGCAACCCTGGCTCTTCGCCAACCTGCTCCATGCCATTTATGATGAATCTCGCTTGCATGCACATGGGTTTAACTCCGGCAGAAGCCATTACTGCCGCTACAATTAATGCAGCACATGCCATCAATAGGGCAAAAGAAGTGGGAAGTATTGAAGCCGGGAAAAAGGCTGATCTGCTTATGCTTAATGTCCCGAACTACATGCAAATGCAATATCATTACGGAATGAACCATACAGACACAGTGATTAAAAATGGGAAAGTGGTCGTTAAAGGAGGAAGCTTATGCTGCCAACAATAAATCCTCCCGGGTTCTTCTGGCCGCAAGCCGAATTAGGAACTGACGTAAAGGTGAGTGAATGGATTCGCCAAATCCAGAGGGAAGAGGAGTTGAAAAAAGAAAAATGGGATGTCGTGCTCTTCGGTGTCCCTCTTTCCCGCTCATCCATAAGCGCATCTGGAGCCTCTGAATTCCCTGAATCATTCAGGAGATCCTGGAAAGGCTTTTCCACGTACAATCTGGATTTTGAAAGTGATCTTCAAATGATGAAGGTTGCAGATCTTGGCGATGTAAAAATGCATTTCACGGATATTCCGCAATGCCATTCCAATATCAAACAGACAATGAAAGATATAAGGAAACAATTTCCTGATTCATTTCCAATTGCGATTGGAGGAGACCACTCCATTACAGCCATGCTTGTCAGCGGCCTGAAAGAACTGGAGCCGGAAAAAGAAATCGGCATACTCCAGCTGGATACTCACCTTGATCTCAGAAGCCTTGAAGACCACGGGCCGACTAATGGGACACCCATCCGCAACCTGATTCAGAACCGCATGATTAAAGGGGAAAATGTCTATAATATTGGCCTTCATGGCTTTTTTAACAGCCAGTCCCTTATCAGGTATGCAAAAGAGCACAAGCTCAATTATATTACGCTGAAGGAAGCCAGAAGACGGGGAATTGAAGAAACGGTTAAAGAAGCACTTTTGCAGATGGAGTCAAAAGTGGATAAAATTTATGTCACGATTGACATGGACGTGCTTGATATCGGCTTTGCTCCCGGGGTTCCTGCTTCCACACCAGGCGGCATGAGCACCGAAGAATTATTCAGTGCGGTATATACTGCAGGACTTTCTTCCAAAACCGCAGCCATGGATATAGTTTGCCTCGATCCAACAAGAGACCACCAGGCACAGCCAACGGTTAAAGCAGGTACGTACACTTTTCTGACCTTTTTGACAGCATTAATGAACAGAAGGTAAGGGGCTGACTTTGCTCCTTACCGCTAAATTACTAGGGGGAATGAGAATGGAAAAAGAAACTGCAGTGAATCAATCTCACCAGCCTGAACTCAAGAATCCAAATACAGCTTTGAAAAATAAGGTTAAATTTTTTCTTTTCAGCGCAATTGGCCTATTTATGTTTTTTGTTCCCGTCACCGTTAATGAGAAATCCTCCATCATGCTTGACCATATTGTCACAGCCATTCAGACTTCCATACCTGCAGCTGTCCCTTATTATGCCTTACTCGTCATCCTGCTTGGCGCCATTTATCCGTTCTATACAAAATCCTGGAACAAGAATAAAGTAAATATTGTATTTTCTATTTTTAAAGTGGCCGGGTTATTTACCGCCCTCATGATTGTATTCGGTTTCGGGCCATCCTGGCTATTCGACCCGAGTATGGGACCGTTTTTGTTTGACAAACTTGTCGTTCCTGTCGGGCTGCTCGTTCCAATCGGCTCCGTTTTTCTGGCACTGCTGGTTGGTTATGGTCTCCTTGAATTTTTCGGTGTCTTAATGCAGCCGATCATGAAGCCGATCTGGAAGACACCGGGGAAATCTGCTATCGATGCGGTGGCATCTTTTGTAGGAAGCTATTCAATCGGGCTGCTCATTACAAACCGGGTATTCAAAGAAGGAAAATATAGTATTAAGGAAGCCGCCATTATAGCTACCGGATTCTCAACCGTCTCCGCAACGTTCATGATTGTTGTTGCCAAAACACTTGGATTGATGGAAATCTGGAACACCTATTTTTGGACGACGTTCGCTGTCACTTTCATCGTAACGGCTATTACAGTAAGAATCTGGCCTCTTAGATCAATGAGCGAAGAATATTACAATGGACAGCAGCCTCCAATGGAAACCTTTTCAGGGAGTCGTCTCCAGGCAGCCTGGAAGGAAGCAATGGATACAGCCAATCAGTCCCCGGCATTATGGAACAACATCAGAGATAATTTAAAAGATGGGTTTGTTATGACGATGTCCATTTTGCCATCCATTATGTCAGTAGGCTTATTAGGCCTGGTTCTTGCAGAATTCACCCCTGTTTTTGACTGGCTTGGATATATCTTTTATCCGTTTACGGCTCTAGTGCAGCTGCCTGAGCCATTACTGGCAGCAAAAGCAAGTGCAGTGGGGATTGCTGAAATGTTTTTGCCGGCATTGCTTGCAGCAGAGGCAGCACTGGCCACTAAATTTGTAATCGGAGTTGTTTCAGTATCAGCCATCATTTTCTTTTCTGCTCTTGTCCCGTGTATTTTATCAACAGAGATCCCTATAACCATTCCGCAGCTGCTTGTCATCTGGGCAGAAAGAACAATTTTAACAATACTGATTGCTGCGCCTCTAGCCTATATATTGCTATAACCGGCATATCCCCGTTCCTTGCAGCGGGGATTTTCCGCATAGAATTTTCCTGCACAACCAAACTAACAGAGGAATGAGTCTAAGAATAGCAGGTGATTGATATTGTACAGACTGTATACCCATAATGACCTTGATGGTGTCGGATGCGGCATCGTTGCCAAGATTGCTTTTGGAAAAGACGTCGAGGTGCGCTATAACTCTGTAATGGGACTTGATTATCAGATTGAAAAATTATTTGAAAATGAAAAAAACTTGAAGGATGACTTTTTAATAATCACGGATTTATCAGTTAATGATGAAAATTTGATCAGGCTTGATGATCTGGAAAAAGGCGGAGGCAAGGTCAGATTGATTGACCATCACAAAACAGCCCTGCACTTTAATGATTATAGCTGGGGCAGAGTGGAGGTTCAATATGATGATGGCAGACTCACCGCTGCAACCTCTTTGCTGTATGAGTATCTCCTCGAACATGAACTGATTAAATCATCCCAGGCTCTGGATGAATTCGTTGAACTTGTCCGCCAGTATGATACCTGGGAATGGGATCAAAATGAGAATATTAAAGCAAAGAATCTGAACGATCTATTCTTTATGGTTTCCATTGAAGAATTCGAAGAAAAAATGACGGAAAGAATCATAAACTCAGACCATTTCAAGTTTGATGATTTTGAACAAAAATTGCTGGAAATGGAAGAGGAAAAGATTGAGCGTTATGTTAGACGGAAGAAGCGGGAAATTGTCCAAACTTTCATTGGTGAATATTGTGCCGGCATCGTCCATGCTGAATCCTATCATTCTGAACTGGGAAACGAACTTGGCAAAGACTTTCCCCATTTGGATTATATCGCAATCTTAAACCTGGGGGGCAAAAAAATCAGTTTCAGGACAATACATGACCACGTTGATGTATCTGCTGTCGCCGGAAAGTTCGGAGGGGGAGGACATGCAAAAGCATCAGGATGTTCGATGGGAAAAGATGCTTATAAATTATTCGTTCAGGATATTTTTCCTCTGGATCCCATGAGACAGGACGCATTCAGGAACAAATACAATAATAAAAGTTCTATGCAGGGATCCCTTTACGAAAATAAGAAAGGAGACAAATTTTTTATTTTTGCTGCTGGCGAGGACAATTGGATTCTGGAAATGAACGGAAAGCCAGTCCATGAATCCTATCAGAACTTTCAGCAGGCAGAAAATTTCATTAAAAGAAAATACCAGGCATGGCTTGTTCATGATGATATTTATGTAGAATTTTTAAAGCGTTTTTATATAAAGACAAAAAATTAGCAATGCCGCCTTATTGGGCGGTTTATATTTTTTAAAAACCACCCCTGCTAAATATTGTAAATTCCATATATAATTAAGATATATATAGATTGGGGGAGGTTCTATGGAAATATTTCTGTTAATTTTTGGTGTGATTTTCGCTGCCATAATCATTAAAGGTCTAGTTGCTGGTTCGAAAAGAGATCCCTTTATTAAAAACGAGCCATTTCCTGAACATCTGGGAATGCAGTGCGAAGACTATCTTCCAATGATTCAAAAATTAGAAAAATCTTTGCCTGAAGGGTACAGGGAGAATATAAAAAATCGTGTCCTGAGGGAGCATCCGAAATGGAAAGACTACGCATATGATTGGACATTTTTTGAGCTGAAAAGATATTTTGTGATGAATGCCATACTGAAAACAGTGCCTATGTTCAGCAGTAAAGCGGATGAAATATGGCATGAAATGCTCATGTTCACCCGTGATTATGATCAGTTTTCAAAAAACTTCTTCGGTGAATACCTGCACCATTCACCAAATATGGACAGCACCCCCATTCCAGGAGAAAGGGCTTTTTTTGACTGGGTGTATTTAAGTCTTTTTGAAGCAGGCCATAATAGCAGAAGAATTTGGGGAAACTTTTTGCAAAATCCGATTAAAAAGGAAATACTTGAGGATTTCAGAAGCATGAATGAGGCTGAACTGTTAAATAAGTATTTCAGGGCAGGAAATGATCGGGTGGAACTGAAAAAGAAAATGATAGAAAAACTGAAGCATGAAATTTCTGAATCAGAATCATTGAAGCTTGGGAAAAAGCCGCTGGAATTTACGAAGCCCGCATCTGGCAGCCAGTATTCCTATCTGCTCTTTTCTGCCGTTTATTTTTCGGTTTATGAACCAGATGGGTTCGAGGACCATATGAACGAACTTCTTCCCCCGGAACTCGCAAAAGACAGTGCTGCCGGAATGGTTTACTGCACCGGCTTCTCTTGCAGCAGCCATGGTGATCATGATTCTGGAGGAGGACATGATTCTGGCGGCTCCAGCTGTTCGAGCTGTGGAGGGGGATGTTCAAGCTAAAAAGCAGTCCAATTGGATTGCTTTTTTGTTTTCAAAATTTTAGGTTCCTGCTGTTTTGGAAAAGATAAGAGCAGGTAATTTCCTTTCATTATCAATCTTCTCAAATTACGGCACTAAATTTTCAATTATGTATGCATGAATTGTCTGGTAGAATCAGTATTGATTATCGGTTTGAATTGGATGTGTATTTATGAAGAAATTGCTTGCTTTCATCCTGCTATTATTCAGCTTTCCGACTGCATATACAGCAGCTGAGGAAACAAAAGACCCTGAAATTATCAGTGAAGCCGCTATCGTAACAGATGCTGAATCAGGTGCTGTTCTGTATGCGAAAAATGCGGATAATAAGATGTACCCTGCCAGCTTGACGAAAATAGCCACAGCCATATATGCCATAGAAAATGGAGATTTAAAGGACATAGTAACTATCAGCAAGAAAGCTGCAGAGGTTGAAGGAACACGAGTTTATTTGGAGGAAGGAGAAAAAGTGCCTTTAATAAAACTCGTTCAGGGCATGCTGATTAATTCAGGAAATGATGCTGCCTGGAGCATTGCTGAGCATCTTGACGGCAATATGAAAGCATTCTCAGAGAATCTTAATCACTATCTTGAAGAGAGTGCAGGGTTAAAAAATACTCACTTTGTTAATCCTCACGGCTTGTATGATGAAAACCACTATACAACGGCAAGGGACCTTGCAAAATTAACTAATTACGCCCTGAAAAATAAGACCTTTCGAGAAATTTATGGAACAAAGGAAATGAAGTGGTCAGGAAAATCATGGGACACCACCATCTTTACTCATCACAGGATGCTTAAAGGTGAGGTTCCATTTGAAGGAGTGACAGGGGGAAAAACCGGTTTCGTAGATGAAGCTAAGCAGACCCTCGCCACTTCTGCCGAAAACGATTCAATAAAGTTAACGGCCATTGTCTTAAAAGCTGAATTCAAGCGGGATATTTATAATGATACAAAAAACCTATTGAACTATGGGTTCAGCAACTTTAAAACTGCGACACTGAGCAGCACTGATGTTTTTCCTTCTGATGGAAAAACCTATACAACTGGCGGTGAAAATGTAGCCATAACTTTGCCAAAAGGAAACTACGAAGAAAACATTACAGCAAAAGGAAAACTGCAGATAAAGAATGAAAACGGAACGATCATTCAATCCGTAAAGCTCGTTGAAGACAAACAGGATGAAGTGGTTTCAAGCCAGCTGAAAACAGATAAGGAGCCTGAAAAAGAGACAACCGGGTACTATGGAAGAGTCGGGTTAACGATATTTTTATTCGGGATCTTTATTCTATTATTAAGGAAAAATCTTAAAGCAAAAGCCAAAAGAAGAAGACGGGTTTAATGCCCGTCTTTTTATTGCATGTTCTTCAGAAAAAGACTAAAGAATTTCTCTTTAGTCTTTGGACATTCTTTTATTGCATTCTTTGCTCCACCTGACGGCATACTTCATCCGCCGATAGGCCGCTTGCTTCAATGACAGAAGCCTTTGTAGAAACATCCTGCATACCCATCACATTTGAATCAACACCGCTCACTACACAGCAGGAGCAGTTCTCAGCATCATGCGCCGACTTCATATCAACCACTTCATATCCTTTTTGGCGAAGCGCTTCCGAAACATTTGTTAAGGATTGTTCAACCGCTACTCTTTTCGTCAATGTTAACACCTCCTCCGTTTGTTAGATTGGCTTTTGTGCTCCAATTTTATTCCATGGATAAAAAAAGCCTAATCACGAAACAGTAAGAAAGGAGGTGTTTAATATGAGCAAACGCAAAAAAGACCCTTCAAAGGCTGGACTAAGTTCTCCAAATATCGAAGGGCAAGGTACAACTAATATGGAAACGGGAAGCAGAACGGCTTCTTCCGCACGGCATAAAAAGAAAAAACAAGACTTTTAACCAAACGAAAAGCAGGAGGTTATTCCTCCTGCTTTTACTTTTTACTGATACATTTCAGCAACTTGTTTTTGAATGGATGTATCTTCTAAATACTCATCATAAGTCATCTGCTTATCCACAATGCCAGCCGGTGTAATTTCAATAATGCGGTTGGCAATGGTTTGAATAAACTGATGGTCATGTGATGCAAAAATCAAAGACCCTTTGAAATTAATTAGACCATTATTCAATGCCGTAATGGATTCCAAATCAAGGTGGTTAGTCGGCTCATCCAGCATTAGTACATTTGCACCGCTAAGCATCATTTTGGAAAGCATGCAGCGGACTTTTTCTCCACCTGAAAGAACGCTTGCTTTCTTTAGAACTTCCTCACCAGAGAACAGCATTCTTCCAAGGAAACCTCTCAGGAAGCTTTCACTGTCGTCAGCAGGTGAGAATTGGCGCAGCCAGTCTACAAGATTCAAATCAGAGTTTTCGAAGAACTCCGAGTTATCATTCGGGAAATAAGATTGAGATGTAGTAACACCCCACTTATACGTTCCTTCATCCGGCTCCATTTCACCAGTCAGTATCTTAAATAGGGTAGTTTTCGCCAATTCGTTTGTCCCAACTAACGCAATTTTATCATCTTTGTTCATGATGAAGCTGACATTGTTCAGAACCTTAACACCATCTATTGTTTTGCTGAGGCCGTCTACCCGAAGCAAATCATTTCCGATTTCACGGTCAGGGGAAAATCCGACATATGGATATTTTCTTGAGGACGGTCTAATGTCATCCAAAGAAATCTTATCAAGAAGCTTTTTACGCGAAGTTGCCTGCTTTGATTTTGATGCATTTGCACTAAATCGCGCAATAAAGCTTTGCAGTTCCTTGATTTTTTCTTCCTTTTTCTTATTGGCATCCTGTGCCATCCTTTGTGCAAGCTGGCTCGACTCATACCAGAAGTCATAGTTACCAACGTAAATTTGAATTTTCCCAAAGTCAAGGTCGGCAATATGAGTACATACTTTGTTTAAGAAGTGACGGTCATGGGATACAACAATAACCGTATTTTCAAAATTGATAAGAAATTCCTCAAGCCATTGAATTGCTTTAATATCCAAGTGGTTGGTCGGCTCATCCAGCAAAAGAACATCCGGCTTGCCGAAAAGGGCCTGCGCAAGAAGAACTTTCACTTTTTCCGAACCGGAAAGGTCTGCCATTTTTTTGTCATGAAGTTCTTCTTCGATGCCGAGCCCTTTCAGCAAAATAGCTGCTTCAGATTCTGCTTCCCATCCGTTCAGTTCTGCAAATTCACCTTCAAGTTCCGCAGCCTTCATGCCATCTTCATCAGTGAAATCGGCCTTCATATAAATCGCATCTTTTTCCTGCATCACTTCATAAAGGCGTGCATGTCCCATGATGACTACTTTTAATGCTTCAAACTCTTCGTATTCAAAATGATTCTGCTTCAGGACAGCAAGGCGCTCGCCGGGACCTAAATGAACACTTCCCGACTGTGCCTCGATTTCACCTGATAAAATTTTAAGAAAAGTTGATTTACCTGCACCATTTGCTCCAATTAATCCATAGCAATTGCCAGGTGTGAATTTAATATTAACATCTTCGAATAGTTTGCGGTCGCCGTATCGAAGACCTACATTACTGACAGTTATCATATTATTTTTATTCCTCCAAATACATAATCCCTAAAAGTATACCACTTTCAGCGCGTAATCGCGAATTCTTCTTAATGTAATCTGCCGGCTTCATAAAAGTTCAGAAAATTAAAAGGAAGCATCAGGTAAAAGGCGAATAATAAAGATTATAAACATAGTGAGAGGAAGTGCATTTTGTAATGGATTCTCTTTTAAAAGAAGATGTAAAATTAAAACCTTTCCGCTTCACAATTGAGAGGGGAAAAATCAGGGAATTTGCTATGGCCATTGGAGACAGGAATCCTATTTATTATGATGCGGACATCGCGAGAAAAGAAGGGTACCGGGACATCCCCATTCCGCCTACATTTCCGACGGCCATAGAGATGTGGGGAGGCTTGGATTTTGAAACCCTAATCAAGCTATTCGACCTTGACCCGCTCAAAGTTCTTCACGGGGGACAGGAATATCGCTATATGGGGGAATTATGCGCCGGCGATACAATAACTGCAACTCCTCAGTTAATCTCAGCATTTGAAAAGAGGAATCTCCGTTTTATCACAATAGGAATTCATTACAAAAACAGTGAAGGAATCAAGGTTTTATATTCGGAATCTACCATTATCGAAAGAAGGGGAACAATATAAAGAGCGAATTAACAGCGATTCATAAACCCGAGATCACACATACACAGCTGGTCAAATATGCAGGAGCATCCGGGGATTTTAATCCAATTCATACTGTAGTACCCATTGGGGAAAAAGCGGGATTGGACGGTGTGATTGCCCATGGGATGCTCATTATGGGAATGGCAGGCGAAGCACTGGCTGATTGGTTTCCGAGAAGAAACCTGAGAAAGTTCAAAGTGCGCTTCAGCAAAATGACTCGTCCTGGCGAGAAACTGACAATAGAAGGAAAAGTGACAGGGGAGAGAATGGAAGAAGATGAGAAGAGACTGACAGGAGAAGTCTCAGTTAAAAATGAAGCTGGTGAAGTAAAGCTCTCCGGACAGTTCGAAGTAAAAATATAATATAAAGGAAGGATTTCTATGGGAGGTCATATTGGGGTCCAGCTCAAGCCAAAATCAAAGTGGAGGAAATACACACTTTGGACCTTTGCAATCATATTAGTGTTACTGGCTGCGGCATTTTTCGTGATGTTTGG
Source organism: Bacillus sp. NTK034 (assembly GCF_017303275.1). Lineage (GTDB taxonomy): Bacteria > Bacillota > Bacilli > Bacillales > Cytobacillaceae > Cytobacillus. The sequence continues at coordinate 386,159 of NZ_JAFKOJ010000003.1, forward strand.
TTATTTATCGCGCTCACTCCCTGAAACAGAAGGAGAGATTAAAATTGGATCCATCGCTGCGGAAGTCAGGGTGAATCGCGACGGCAATGGCGTTCCCCACATATTTGCGGATAATGAACGAGACCTTTTTATTGCACAGGGATATGTGCAGGCACAGGATCGCCTTTTTCAAATGGATTTAAGCAGGCGGCAGGCATCCGGCAGATTAAGTGAAGTGATCGGGGAAGGGACAATTGACAATGATAAATATTTTAGGACACTTGGACTGAGAAGGGCCGCAGAAGCATCCTATGAAGCATATTCCCCGGAAGCAAAACAGATTTTAGGCTGGTTTGCTGAAGGAGTAAATCTTTATATGAAAGAGGTGAAAGAAAACGGAAAATGGCCGCCTGAATTTTCTATTCTCGGCTATAAGCCTGAAGAATGGACTCCCGTGGATTCACTCACTATAGGCAAATATATGGCATATGATCTTGGAGGACACTGGGAGAGCCAGGCATTCCGCTATTATCTCCTTCAGCATTTTCCGGAAGATAAAGCGTATGAATTATTCCCCTCATATCCGAAGGAAGCCCCTTACATAATAGGAAAACACAATTTGAATATTGAAGAAAGCTTAGCATATGCAGTAACACCGCCTGAATTCAACGGAAGCAATAACTGGGTAGCAGCAGGCAGCAAAACAGCATCCGGGAAGCCGATTCTTGCAGATGATCCACATTTATCACTCAGCACACCTTCCATCTGGTATCAGATGCATCTGAAGTCCCCGGAAATGAATGTCAGCGGGGTCATTTTTGCCGGCATTCCGGGCATTATTCTCGGTCACAATGAAGACATTGCATGGGGAGTAACCAATACAGGACCAGATGTTCAGGATTTGTACATCGAAAAAAGGAATCCTGACAATAAAAATGAGTTTCTATTCAATGATAAATGGGAAAAGGCAGAAATAATTGAAGAACCAATTAAGGTTAAAGACAAAGATCCGATCAGTTATCAAGTAACGATTACACGCCACGGACCAGTGATTTCGGAATTTGCTGCAGACAGCGGCAAAGATACCGTTCTTTCTTTGCAATGGACAGCCCTTGAACCTTCAAAAGAACTGGAAGCCATTCTAAAAATGAATAAATCATCGGACTGGAATCAATTTGAACAAGCATTGGAGTTATTTCATACACCAGCACAGAACTTTGTATTTGCCTCGCCAGATGGAACAATAGCGTATAAAGCAAACGGTAAAATCCCCATCAGAAAGAAAGGAGACGGGCTATTGCCAGTGCCAGGCTGGACAGAAGATTATGGATGGGAAGGATATATTTCTTATGATGAACTGCCAAAAACCATCAATCCAAAGGAAGGCTTCATATCTACTGCAAACAATAAAGTGATTGACGACAGCTACCCTTACCATATAAGTCATGATTGGGCACAGCCGTACAGGCAAATGCGCATTCAGGAATTCCTGGATAGCAGGGATAAACTTACACCTGAAGACATGATGTCTCTGCAGATGGATCAGAAAAACCTGCAGGCAAAGGAATTTATACCCATTTTCCTGTCGAAAATTAGAGAACCATCTTCCAATCTTGAAAAGGCAGCTTTATCCGCCTTGAGGAAATGGGATTATAACGACAGCAAAGATGAAGCAGCCCCTCTCATTTTCAATCTTTGGATGAAAAGCATATCCGATGTTCTTTTTGAGGATCAGATATCATCCGAGATGAGGAATCTCTTTAAAGGGCAAAAGCAGGCGGTGGATGAATTATTGAGAAATGCTGCAAAAGGCAGGGAAAGCCGCTGGATTGAAGAAAAGGGCGGACTTGAGGAGGTCCTTTCACAATCATTGAGTTCAGCTGTAAAGAAAGCAGCAGATCTTCAAGGAAATAACCTGTCTGAGTGGAAATGGGGAGACTATCACCAATTAGCATTTGCCCACCCGCTTTCAAGTGTAAAACCTTTAAACTTCCTGTTTAATAGAGAAGGGCGGATTCCTGTTGGCGGAAGCTCAGTCACAGTCCAGGCGGCAGCTAATAAAGAGGATGGCACTGTAAATCACGGGGGCTCATGGAGATTTGTGATGGATACGCAAAACATGAATACTGCCTATCATCTTGTGGGACCAGGACAATCAGGACACCCTCTAAGCCCTTGGTATCATGACCAGATGAACGGCTGGGCAGATGGGAACTATCATAAGACAGCTCTCACTGAAGAGAAAACCAGGCATACAGTCTTATTAAAACCTTGAAAATGCTTCCCAAAAATCATAAAATGTTTCTTTTTGTTCATAGTTTTTTCATATTTTTCATGTACAATATTAAACATACAGGCAGGGAAAAAGGAGTTTTTCAAATGGCTAAAAAGCAGCTGGTTGATTTGGTAAACAGATTAAAGAAATCCGGTATTAAAGTAAGCTTTTCAAAGCCAAGATCGAAAACTTTAATACTCATTAACCAAAACAAAAATTTATCTTCTTCAGCAAATTAGGTTTAAAAAAAGTGGCGGATTCAGTATCCGCCACTTTTTTTTTATATTTGCTTCATTATCTTATTGAAAACATCATTCTTATCAAAATCTTCTCCCATTGGGAACTTCTTAATAAACTTATTATTCTCGTCAAGCAAATACACAAATGTGCTATGAACGTAGAAACCATCACCGGGATCACGGTACTGAAATTGAAAAGTGTTAGCGAGCTCCTGAATTTCAGCCTGATCTTTTTTCAGTTTATCCGGCTCTGCAGTAAGAAAGACCCAATTGCCATCATTTTCGATTTCAAAGGTATTTCTATATGTTCGAAGAACCTCTGTGGTGTCTCTATAGGGGTCGATCGTTACAGTTATGAATTGCACCTTCTCCCCAAAGACACCCTCTTTGCTAAGATCGCCTTTCAGCAGATTCATTCTTTGTGTAGTAGTCGGACAAATATCCGGACAGTGCGTATAAATAAATTCAACAAGCTTCAGTTTTTTATCCGATTCTGCAAAGTCGTATACCTTCTCATCATCGGTTAAAAGTGTAATATGATCAGGTATCTTTGCTGTCATATCACGAATGATAAAAAAAGAAATGCCGGCGGCTATGCCTAATATTACAATAATAGCGGATATCATATATACTTTTTTCATTATTTCCCCTCCCAATATAAGGATAAATAATATCCATCAAAAATCCTATGGATAATCTGTGAACTTATTCTGCAAACAGAGAAATATTGAAGGGGAAGGACAGCAATAAAAAAGGAACCCCGCAAGGCTCCTTTTTTGTTTCCGTCTATTACTTCATTGAAATCCAAACACTCTTAACTTCTGTATAGTTATCCAGAGCATATGATCCCATTTCACGGCCAATACCGGATTGCTTATACCCGCCAAATGGAGATGCAGCGTCAAATGCGTTGTAGCAGTTCACCCAGACTGTACCTGCGCGGAGTTTGTTGGCCACATAATGTGCATTTGCCACATCACGAGTCCAAACACCTGCAGCTAGACCATATTCGCTGTTATTAGCCCGGTTAATTAATTCGTCTATGTCATCATAAGGCATGGCCGAAATAACTGGTCCGAATATTTCTTCTTTTGCAATTGTCATTTCGTCACGAACATCTGCAAAAATAGTAGGAGAGACAAAGTAACCTTGCTCTTGCGGCTTGTCGCCACCCGCTACAAGCTGAGCACCTTCGCTTAGGCCTTTTTCAATGTACCCAAGAACGCGGTTTTGCTGCTCAGCAGAAACAAGCGGGCCAATTTCTGTGTCAGCATGAATACCTGCACCTTGTTTAATTTTTTTGGCATGTGAAGCCATGTCAGCTACAACATTATCAAACTGCTTTTTTTGTATGAAAACACGGGAGCCGGCACAGCACACCTGACCCTGGTTGAACATAACACCGTTCAGAGCTCCTGGAATAGCCTTTGATAAATCAGCATCTGGAAGAATAATATTTGGAGACTTACCGCCCAGTTCAAGCGTAACGCGCTTTAATGTTTTTGAAGCATTGGACATGATCAATTTGCCTACTTCAGTAGAACCCGTAAACGCAATTTTATCTACTAATGGGTGATCGACAAGCGGCTGGCCAGCTGTTTCTCCGAAACCTGGAACAATATTGACAACCCCAGGAGGGAAGCCGGCTTCATCCATTAATTCAGCAAGGTATAAAGCAGAAAGAGGTGTTTGCTCCGCTGGTTTTAGAACAACCGTACATCCTGTGGCAAGCGCAGCACCCAGTTTCCACATAGCCATAAGAAGAGGGAAGTTCCAAGGGATAATTTGTCCCACTACACCAACTGCCTCATGGCGGGTATAGTTAAAGAATGGACCGCTTACAGGAATCGTCTGACCGACAATCTTCGTAGACCAGCCAGCATAATAGCGCATATGTTCAACAGCCAGAGGAATATCGGCATTGGTTGTTTCACGGATCGGCTTACCATTATCCAATGTCTCAAGCTGCGCTAATTCTTCACTGTTTTCTTCCATCAGATCAGCAAGCTTGTACATCAGGCGGCTGCGCTTTGAGGCGCTCATTTTTGACCATTTGCCTTCATCAAATGCCTTACGGGCTGCTTTTACTGCCAGATCAATATCTTCTGCACCGGCTTCGAAAACAGAAGCAAGAACTTCTCCTGTAGCCGGGTTATACGTATCAAACGTTTTCTGTGATTTGCTTTCAACAAATTCACCATTGATATATAATTTCTTCTTTCCGCTTAAAAACTTTTCTACCTTTTCTTTTAAACCTGCAGTTAGCTGACTCATATAATTCCTCCTTAAAATAGTAATCTATGTATTTCCATGGTGCAAAACATTTAGAAGAATACTTATGGTAACGCTTACAACCATACTTTAACATTAATAAAAATATAAAATCAACTCTGAATTAAAATAATTTTCAGATAATGTTCGACAATTCTCGCCTATTTCTATTTTCAGCAATAAAAAAGCATACCGGATTCATCCGGTATGCTATAAAACTATTAAATTAGCATTCCTGCAATTGCTGCACTTAATAGAGAAGCAAGTGCTCCAGCTATTACCGCACGTATTCCAAGCTTTGCTATATCGTTCCTGCGGTCAGGAGCAAGGTTGCCCAGTCCGCCCAGAAGAATGGCCATAGAGGAAATGTTGGCAAATCCGCAAAGAGCGAAACTCACTACTGCAACCGTCTTAGGAGACAGGCTGCTGATTTCCGGAGCGAATGCTGAATAAGCAACAAATTCATTTAAAACAAGTTTTTGGCCGATATACCCGCCAGCCTGTACAGCTTCAGCCCAGGGAACTCCTACTGCAAATGCGAGCGGTGCAAAAATAAATCCAAGAATGGTTTCCAGTGTAAGATTTTCAAATCCGAAAATCCCGCCTGCAAATCCGATAATTCCATTGATAAGAGCAACAAGAGCGATAAAAGCAAGAAGCATTGCACCGATGTTTAATGCAAGCTGAAGTCCTACACTTGCACCGCGTGCGGCAGCGTCTACCACATTTACTGAATCAGTATCTTTTTCAATAGTTATGTCGTCTGTTGTCTCTGAAATTTCTGTTTCAGGAATCATAATTTTAGCCAGGACAAGACCTGCAGGTGCAGCCATGAAGCTTGCGGCAAGCAAGTATTCCAATGGTACCCCAAGAAGGGAGTATCCTATAAGAACTGAACCGGCAACTGATGCAAGGCCTCCGGTCATAACAGCAAACAGTTCAGATTTCGTCATTTTGTTAAGAAATGGACGGACAATCAATGGAGCTTCCGTTTGTCCGACAAAAATATTGGCTGCTGCGGACATGGACTCCGCCTTGCTTGTTCCAAGCAGTTTGGACAAACCTCCGCCAATGACCTTAATAATCACTTGCATGACACCGGTATAATAAAGCACAGATATTAGGGAAGAGAAGAAGATTACAGTAGTCAGCACCTGAAAAGCAAAGACAAACCCAACTCCAGATCCTTCCTGGAATAATCCTCCGAATAGAAAATTAATGCCTTCATTTGCATAACCGACAATATCATTTACTGCAAATGTTAGTTTTTCTAATGCTTTTTTGCCAAGATCCCATTTGAGGACTGCAAATGCAAATGCAAACTGTATGGCAAGTCCGCCAAGTATTGTACGCAGATTGATCGCTTTCCGATTTGAAGAAAGGAGAAAAGCAATCCCCAATACAGAAGCAACCCCTAATAAACCCCAGAAAAAATTCATGTTGACACCTCATTTGTTGAATTTAGAATTATGAAAACGTTTTTACGAAACGCCAAAAATATAGACCTCACATTAAAGAGGTTTGTGAATAGACGTCAGACATCTAACTTGATTACATGTCCATTTTAACATGAATCCGCTTGCAGTAAAGAGTTTTTTTCTTGCCAAGTTAAATTTGTTGATTAATCTCCTATTTTGTTCACATTTTCAAAGATTTTATTCTCTCTAAAGTGGCCAATAACATTAAAATCTTTCAGTGCCTAAATAAAATACCTTCGATTTTATTTTCTTTCCCCGGTATAATTGCCCATTCGGGACAAACATCATTTTCATACAATGTCACTAGATGTCAGGAGGTGTTAGAATGGGCGCAGGTGCAGGGTATGGCGGCGGTTTTGCTTTAATCGTTGTCCTGTTTATACTTCTAATCATTGTTGGTGCTGCTTTCGTTGGTGGAGGCTACTATTAATATCTAAAAAATCTACAGCGCAAAAAATCTGCCCGTACTTGGGCAGATTTTTTTTCAGCCTTCCTGTTAAAATGAATCAGTATGATAATCGGTTTAATGTCCAAAATAAGGATAGTTCTTAAAATTTAGAAGGAGGTATTCAGCATGAACAAAAGAGACAAAAATGATGGCACGAATATTGCGGGCAGATATTATGAAACTGAAGATTATAACAGGAATGATCAGCTTTCATCAGGCCTGGCGACAACCCATGAACAAGTGAGTGACGCATATATGGAAGGACAAGCTGATGCCGTAATTGAAGACGTTGTCGGGGTGGATATTTCCATTCCGCGCAAAGGGTATGATGAATAACGCAAAGTAAGGAGGCAATTCAATGGCACCAAAAGATGCTCAAGATGATCTCGGCCAGTACAAAATGCCGGAAGTTCTCAGAAAAAAGAGGAATTCCTCCTATCGGGTGGGATACCAGGCTACAACAGGCAACCAGACACCTGGTGAACCTGAAGCAGGTAAGAGAACAGATCAGGAAAATTAAAATCTGTTCAACATGGATTGCTGATTTAGATTGCAGCGGTGATAAAATTGATAAACAAAAGAGAGGATGCTGGGACATCTTCTCTTTTGTTTATGACTATATAAGAAATTCGGGAATTTGCACCTGAAAAATTATTCTACCTGAATTTTTATCTTTTGCACAGCATTATATCCATATCCTTTTCTGTTCCAGTAAGGCTTTAATGGCTGCATATTGCCCGTAGAATCGCTGGCCCTTACAAGAATGGTATGCTCACCCTTATATGCCTCCCAATCAAAATGCCACTTTACCCAGGAATATTTTTCGTTTTCCCTGTATTTAAGAGTGGCCTTTCTCCAAGTAACACCATGATCTATGCTTAATGCCACCTCATTAATTGTTCCTGTGCCAGTCCAGGCAATTCCTTTTATAGCATGAAATCCTTCTTTCAAAATGGAATAATTCAATGGCTGCTGGATTGTGCTATTAACATTCATGGCTGTAACAGGCTTTTTATCTAAATCGCTGTCTTTATAGGGATAATAAACATAATCTTTTGATTGAAAAGGACCATTAAATTCATGACGAATAATAAAAATATTTCTTAGCCACTTGACGGAGGCCATTGCATACCATTGAGGCACGATCAGCCTGAATGGATATCCATGCTTATAAGGGATGGGCTTGCCGTTGTACTCATAAGCTACAATCGTATCTTCACCGAGTGCCTTCTCAATTGGCAGGCTTCTGGCAAAGTAAAAGGATCCTTTCAAATCTTTTCGCTCACCAAAATCCATTCCTGCAAACACGGCTTCTTTACTTCCATCCAAAAGTCCGGCTTTATCCAGCAGTTCTTTCAATGGCACTCCCTTCCATTTCCCCTGACTGACTGCTCCTTCTTCCCATTGCTCACCAAAAACCTTAGGTTTAAATTTCGCTCTGTTATTGCCAGCGCATTCCAGAGAGACCAGAATGGTTTTGGTAGGAAAGCGGGAAAGTTCACTTAAAGATATTTCCATCGCTTGTTTCACATTCCCACTAATGGACAAAAACAAATTATGAGGGCTAATTATCGGGTAGGAAAAATGGTTTCTTAAATAAAAATATTCCTGCGGTGTTTTCCAGCTCTCCAAAAAATGAATGGGAGACTCCTGATTTTCAGGAGACAGACTTAGCGTTTTCAGATAAGGTGCTGAAAACTGTCTATTCATGAACCATCACCTCCATTCATAAATACAATGCAATGCCCAGCGTTAGAACTATAGACAATCAACACTTCATTTATGCTAAGTTTAATGCCGGCATTATGAGGAATAATCATTTATATAACATGATGAAGGGCGGTAAGGAAATGAAAGAAGAATTGAGGATAACAGGACATAGGCCTTTTTCACTGCCTGATAAACCCTGGGTTATGGAACAAATATGGAATGATGTATTATTTGCTCATTGGCCGGTACCTGCAGAAATAATGAAAGAACACATCCCTTCACAGTTAACATTAGATACATACAACGGTACAGCATGGGTTGGAATCGTACCTTTCTGGATCAGTAAAATGAGGGTGCGCGGCTTGCCGCCATTGCCAATTATGAAATCGATGAATGAATTGAATGTAAGGACTTATGTGGAGTATGAGGGCATGAAAGGAGTATATTTTTTTAGCATGGATGCAGACAACTTTTTAGCCGTAACAGGGGCCAGAATGTTGTATTTCCTGCCGTATATGAATGCTGAAATGCAAGTTAGTAAGTCTGAAGGATTAATTAATTATGAAAGCAGGCGAACACACAGCCATTCTGAGAGCGGCCAATTCAAAGCCAATTATAAGCCAATATCAAGCCCCTTTAATTCAAAAGCAGGAACACTTGATGAATGGCTCACTGAAAGGTATTGCTTATGGGTAATAAAAGGTGAAAAAGTTTTCCGCGGGGATATCCATCATACAAAATGGCAGCTGCAGAAAGCTTCTTGTACGATACATCAAAACACTTTAGCTTCATTTTTGCCCCGCAAGTACCTTGAAGGCGAACCAATAGTACACTACTCTCCGGAAAAACATGCTTATTTCTGGCCTTTGATAAAGGTTTCTTCACCATAACAAAAATTTGATCGTATTAATGGTGTAACCCATTCAATACCTCATTTCTTAAAGTAAAGTTCTGCAAGCAGTTTTTTTGCTTCATTGTACGATAGCCCTGATTGGCTATTCAGCCTTTTCACTTCATCAATATCAGTTCCTGCTATAGTAAGATTTCGCTTTTTCTCTCGGCGGTCCATTGGATCACCTCCTATTCAAAATTTTGTTCAAAACATTTTCAATAATTTTCTCTTTTTTTGGCCATACTAAGAAAAAAAGGGGGCGTTTCCAATTTTTTTCAATAAAAAAGGCCAAGATGACAAGCCAGAAGTTGTAATGCTGGACACAGAGGTGTATTCCTGTAATAGCTGCAATGGCTGGATGAGAAAAGATTTTGCCTCTTCAGATTTAAAATGCCCATTATGCGGTGATGAAACAACTGCCGAAATGAGGGAATTGCCTCAAATTCTATAATCAAGATATAAAGAAAGACTGTTGTCTGGTAAATAACAGTCTTTCTTTATTAATTTCAATAATCTCCATATAATTCCTGAAAGGCCTTTTCTGCGTCTTTTTCAGAAGAAAATAAGGCATCATCTTCTTCTATTAAATGGAATGATTCATTAAGGAAGAGGGCCACTGCATTAGGATCTTTAGGATGCTGTACAATTTCAGCCGGCCTGACGTTTGCTACACTTGGAGTATGAGGGTTATGATATATAACAAAAACCTCATCACCAGATTTCACCTTTTTAGGATCGATTGTCTCCAATTCACTCACTCCTTTAATTTATAGGTTTTCGTTCTGCTGTCCAATTTCTTTTGCACCTATAATAGCATTTGCCATTTCCTGCTGTTCATGTTCATCAACTGTATCCCCAGCTGCATGTTTTAAATTTGGAAATATGCCACCTGTTTCAATGGTTACCATCTCCTCTTTTGGTGCATATGTCAGGTACTTCTCATCGTTTTCTTTCATTAGTAAAACTCCTTCTGGTATAGATATTCGAGCATCTTTCTTTAAAGTTTTCTCTCTGCATTGTTCTTATATTCAACCATATTAATCCTAATTAAAATGGGCAAAGTAACCATATAGGTTTTGAATGAGGTGATAAAAATCGAAGAAAATAAGGGCTTGATTACAGCTATTCAAAAAGAAGCATTCTTGTTAAGCGATTCATATGGGCTTGACCGGATTATTAAAGCAGCCGGGGAAGCGAAATTTGTATTATTGGGAGAAGCTTCACACGGAACATCAGAATTTTATACAATTAGAGCGGAAATATCTAAAAGGCTAATTGAACAAAAAGGGTTCAATTGTATCGCAGTGGAAGGAGACTGGCCTTCCTGCTTTACTGTAAACAAGTATGTTAAAGGCTATGCGCGACTGAGCCCCCTTGATGCATTGAAAGATTTTAACCGGTGGCCGACATGGATGTGGGCAAATGAGGAAATTAAAGATCTAATAACCTGGCTTTATAATCATAATCAGCTGATTAACGAACATAGTCTAAAGGCAGGTTTCTATGGCATTGATATATATAGCCTATGGGAATCGATGCATGAGATAATAAAACTTCTTGAGACAAAGGGTGCAGCAGAGCTGGGAGCTGCTAAAAGAGCATTTGCCTGCTTTGAACCCTTTCACAGAAAGCCTGAAAATTATGCAGTGGCTGCAGAATTTTATGGGGAAGCTTGCGACAAGGAAGTTGCCGAACTTTTAGTAAAAATAAAAAATAAGTGGGAACATACCAGGAACTATGAAGAGGAATCACTGAACCTCTTAATAAATAGCCTTGTTGCCCTGAATGCAGAAAACTATTATCGAGCAATGGTAAAAGGCGGTCCTGATGACTGGAATATTAGGGACCATCATATGGTGAATGCACTGGAGGAAGTATCGGAGTATTATGGAAAAGATGCCAAAGTCATCGTTTGGGAACACAATACCCATATCGGAGATGCCAGGGCAACAGATATGAAAGAAGAGGGGCTTGTTAATGTTGGGCAGATCCTCCGGGAAAAGTATGGGGAAGATCAGGTTTTCGCACTAGGATTTGGCACTCACGCAGGTACCGTTATAGCTGCAGAGCAATGGGGGGAGGAGATGCAGGTTATGGAGGTGCCCACAGCACAGGCAGGGAGCTGGGAAGATGCCCTTCAAAAGGCAGGCCCGGGTGATAAGGCTTTGCTGTTTACCGAAGAGAACCGGGATTTATTCACAGATTCTATCGGACACCGGGCTATCGGAGTTGTCTATAATCCTGAATATGAACAGGATGGAAATTATGTGTCCACTCAGATCTCACTCAGGTATGACGGCTTCATTTTTATAGAGAAGACCAATAGTTTAAACCCGCTTAATATGCCTTTGAGAAAGTCATAACCTGCATTTCTGACTGAATAAATCTCACATAAAACCTATAAATTCTAAACTTAACCCCCTCCAAAAAACGGAGGGGGTTCTTGTTAAACATAGCTGTTTTCCAATTCATCCACCAATGTTCCCACATAGCTTACAGCTTTGCGGATTGGATCTGGCTTGGACATATCAATGCCTGCGCTCTTAAGCAGATCAAGCGGCTTTTTCGTTCCGCCTGCTTTTAATACATTAAGCCAGCGTTCAATGGCAGGCTGCCCTTCCTCTTGAATGCTCTGTGCCATAGCAGTGGAAGCAGTCAAACCAGCTGAATAAGTATATGGATAGAGTCCCATGTAGTAATGAGGCTGTCTCATCCAGGTTAAAGCCGCCTTATCATCCAGTTCAACCGTATCACCCCAGAATTCAGCAAGTGTTTCCATCTTTTGATCTGAAAGTGTTTTTGCCGTTAACGGAACCCCTTGATCAGCAAGACTATAAATTCTTCGCTGATATTCTCCCTCGAGAAGGTGTGTGACAAAGTTGTGATAATAAGTTCCAAGCAGCTGAAGAATTACCCAGCGCTTCATTCTCTTATCTTCAGTGCCCGCCAATAAATGCTGTCCAAGCAGCAATTCGTTAAGTGTTGAGGGAGCTTCTACAAAATAAGTCGAAGGGCGGGTATTCATTATACGCTGATATTTATTGGCCAAATAGAAATGACCCGCATGGCCGAGCTCATGTGCGAGAACGAAAGCACCGCGCATCGTGTCTGTCCATGTAATCAGGATGAAGGGATGCGATCCATATGGACTTGAACAAAATGCACCTGTTGATTTGCCCACATTGTCAGCCAAATCAACCCAGCGTTCAGTCAAGCCTTTCTTCATTATATCTGTATACTCTGGTCCCATTACTTTGAGTGCCTCTAATATGACTTTTGATGCTTCTTCAAATGTTGTTTCAGGATTGAACTCAGGATCTAGAGGAGCCTTCAGGTCACAAAAAAGCATCTTATCCAATCCCAGAACTTTTCTTTTTAACTGTGCATATCTGCGCATATGGGGGGCAAGCTCTTTTTGGATAATATTCAGCTGATTGTTGTACATTTCCTCTGTAACATGCTGGGAATCCAGGAGCATTTGGGTGACTGAACTGTATTTTCTCAGCTTAGAAAGTGTTACCTGCTTTTTCACCTCAGCAGAATAGGCGGAGGCAATTGTATTCTTATAGTTTTCCAGTGAATCTGTAAATGAGACATAGGCATTCCTTCTGATAGCCGTATCTGACGAAAACTCGTAACGATCTTCGTAAAGAGCAAAAGAGTTTGGCAGATCGTTTCCTTTACTGTCTTTAAAAGAGGAAAATGGCATGTCAGCAAGTTTTGCAGCCTGATACACATTATACGGAGCTCCATGGACTTCACCCAATGCTGCCAGAGTTTCTTCCGTCTCTGGAGAAAGCCTGTGCTTCTTTGATTCAAGAAGATCTGTCAGCTGTTTCCTGAAAGGCTCCAGGCCGCTTTCATTTTCTATGTATTTTTCAATCGTGCCTTCAGGCAAGGAAATTAATTCAGAGTCAATAAACGAAAGAGTGGAGGCTGCTTTTGCTCTTAAAGATGCAAGTATGGATGAATTTGCCTGATTGTTTGGATTTGTTCCATCCTCCGACTGACGCAAACTAGCATACGTTCCAGCTTGAACCAATCGGATGGAGAGCTTTTCCTGAGCGGAAAGGCAGCCCAGTAATAGTTGCGGGCCTTCATGGAGCTTTCCCTTGAACTGCTCAAAAACAGTAAGATCCTTATCTATATTTCTAATTTCTTTATGCCAATCTTCCTCTAAAGAAAATAAATCCTCCACTTTCCAGGTACGATCTTTCGGTACCTCAACACGCTTTAATCGAGTTACTTCTGTTTGAATCATTAACGATCCCTCCTATTTCGATTCTCTAAATAAAGAGATTATGGGACAATTATACAGGAAGGTTTGGTAAATTTATAGACTTTTCAAACATTTTAAATTAACTGTACTGTAACAGCTTGAGTTTGCTTTTAAGTGGAAATGGCAGAAAATAACAGAAAATAACAGAAAATAAAAAAGCGGAGGGCCTGAAGCCTTCCGCTTTTTGTGCTACTCCATTTTTTTTGAAAGACACCGATCACATTCCATTAAATAGGATTCTGCCTGTTCCTTGACTGTTTGGCCGCACTCCGGGCATACCTTTTTGGGAAGAGTTCTAAAAAATTCAACTGGACTTTTGATCATGAATTTTCCTCCTTTTTATAATACAGTTTATTTTGTGTTCATCTGTTGTAGTACAGTATATACCAAACGAAATTAAATGTGAAGTGGTTTGATTAAATTTTTTAAAAATTTTATTTATTATGTTTTTGGGTAAAAAAATTTGGTTAGCATTCGGACAGCAATAGCGGAAATCCGGTGGAACGAGTCCGAACTTGGTCACCATTCTGACAAGAGAAGCGGAATTCTGGTGGAACAAGTCTTAAGCTGGCCATCATTCGGACAGCAGAAGCCGAAATCCAGTGGAACGAGTCCGAACTTGGTCACCATTCGGACAAGAGAAGCGGAATTCTGGTGGAACAAGTCCGAACTTGGCCATCATTCGGACAGCAATAGCGGAAATCCGGTGGAACGAGTCCGAACTTTGTCACCATTCGGACAGCAATAGCGGAAATCCGGTGGAACGAGTCCGAACTTTGCCACCATTCGGACAGCAGAAAGGGAAATCCATAGGAACAAGTCCGAAAACATGGGGTAAAATCATCTAATCATTTCTAGCTTAACTGCAAAATCTCTTCCAATGAACTTCTGACTTTATTTCGCACAGCCCCTTCCAAGGCTGGAATGATTCTATTACAATCATATTTAATAAAAGTAAAATGGAGGGGGCTAACAGCCTGCGATGACTGAGATAATTGTTTCTTTTAATCCGATATTAATATTCGTGGCCGTAATACTTACCATGATGGCTTCTTATACAGCATTAGATTTATTTACACTGATTAAATCATCTGAGAGAAACCAGAAATTTTTGTTCTTAGGCGGAACTTTTTCCCTTGGAATCGGGATATGGATTATGAACTTTATTGGCATGGTCGCCATCAACATAAGTGCTTCAGGAAGTTATAATATTCCGCTAACTTTATTGTCCATGGCTTTTGGCATTTCCTTTACCGGTATGGCTTTTAATACTGTAATCGACCGGCAGCTGAAAGCAGTCAATCTATTTGCGGGAAGCTTCTTTTTAACAATGGCGGTCCTATCTATCCATGTAACGGGAATGTTTGCTGTGGGGATGAATGTGCAGTTTGGCCCTATCATATTTTTCATTTCCGCACTGATCATTTTTGTTTCTTTTTTATTTTCACTATGGATGCTCTTTTATTCGAAAAGTCTTTCGAACTCCAGACCTTTCTGGATTAAGCCCTTAAGTGCACTCATTTTCACCGGAGCCATTGTGGAGGGTTATTTTCTGCTGATCCGATCGTCATCGTTCTATTCAAATGGAGAAATTAGCACGGGAGGAGGCTCACCGGAAACTTTTCTGATTTATCTTGTATTTTTTGCAGGGATTCTTATCCTGAGCGGGCTCATTGCTTCAAGCACTTTAATCAGCAAGCGGCTGGAAGCAAGCGACACCCGTTTACATGATATTCAGGCTGCGCTCGATGAATCCTCTATAGTGGCAATTACAGATCCAAAGGGCATCATCACTTATGTGAATGATAAATTTGTTGAGATATCTAAATATGAAGAACATGAACTGCTTGGCAAAAATCACAATATCTTAAATTCGGGTTTTCATCCTCCGGAATTTTTTCAAACTTTATGGAAAACAATTGGATCAGGGGAAATATGGAAAGGGGAAATACGCAATAAAGCAAAAGACGGAAGCTTTTATTGGGTTGAAACTACAATTGTTCCTTTTCTTAATAAAAAGAATAAACCCTATCAGTATGTTTCCATCCGGACAGATATATCGGCCTTGAAATCTGCTGAAGCCAGCCTTAAAAAATCTCTGAAAGAGGTAAACGATATTAAATTTGCGCTTGATCAATCTTCCATTATTGCCTTTACAGATGAAAAAGGAACCATAACCAATGTTAATGAGAAATTTTGTGAAATCTCTCAGTACAGCAGGGAAGAACTGATAGGACAGAATCACTCTATTTTAAATTCAGGACTTCATTCAAAAGAATTCTTTAAGAACCTATGGAAAACAATTGGCCTGGGAGAAGTATGGAAAGGGGAAATACGCAATAAAGCAAAAGACGGATCTTATTACTGGGTTCATACTACGATTGTGCCTTTCCTGAACGCAAGCGGAAAACCTTATCAATATTTAGCAATAAGAAACGATATATCAGAAAGAAAAAAAACAGAAGAAGTTTTGCATCGGCAGGACAAACTGGCAGCAGTTGGCCAGCTTGCTGCGGGGGTTGCCCATGAAATCCGCAATCCGCTCACAACCATGAAAGGATATACAGAATTCCTGCAGCTGGATGAGACAGATGAAGAGAGGCAGGAGTACTTAAGCATCATTTTAGATGAGATTGACCGGGTTAATAATATAGTAGAAGATTTTATGGTTCTCGCTAAGCCAAAAGCCGCAGAACTGGAAGAAAGGGATATCATACCAATTATTAAAAATGTCGTTTCTTTTTTGGAATTTGAAGCTCGAAAAAGAGACGTGAAAATTGGTTTCGAATATAAACAGGATATCATTCAGATTGAATGTGACGAAAATCGGCTAAAACAAGTCTTCCTTAATTTTATTAAAAATGGAATTGAAGCGATGCCTGATGGAGGATGCATCACCGTTAGAGCCGGAATCATCAATAACCAGGTTCAAATTGCAATTCAGGATACAGGTGTAGGAATCCCGCAGGAAAAACTGAAAAATATCGGAGAGCCTTTTTTTACAACCAAAAAAAATGGGAACGGCTTAGGCCTGATGGTCAGCTTTAAAATTATCGAAAGCCATAACGGAAAAGTATTTATCGAGAGTGAATTAAATAAAGGTACAACATTCAATATTGTTCTGCCTGCGAAATCTGCATAGTCAATCAAAAAGGATTGGCTTTTTTGTTAGAAATTAATTCCTGTCCTGTTTAATAATTGATGTTCCAATTTATAGGAAAAACATCATAACATTGGAGAGATTCCCATGATATCAAGGAAAAACATTCATTTCGTTTTTTAGAGCCCGTTTCTCTGAAATGTGTTTGTTATCGTTCTGTTATATGCGTAACCGGATTATTATCTGTTTGTTCTTTTTTAGTAAAGATTCCATGTTATTATTAACCCCGTTAGCTAAAAACGAGCTATACGGGAGGTTTTAACAACATGAAAAAATCAATTTTATCTTTTGTAGCTGCTGCGGCAATTACCGGAACAGCTGGTGCTAATGTACAAGCAGAAGAAGTGACAGTAAAAAAAGGCGATACACTTTGGGATTTTTCCCAAACATATAATACACCAGTTGACATGATAAAAGAATGGAATGGGCTGTCTTCTCATATCATCCATCCAGATGATGTACTTAATGTATATCCGGAAAAGAAATACATAGTATCAAAAGGCGATACACTTTGGGATATAGCAAGAGAACATAACGTCACAGCAGAGGCAATCAAAGAATGGAACAGCTTAAGCTCTGATCTAATTCTGCCGGACGATGAGTTAATCCTTTATCCGAATGCTAAAGCAGTTAATGCTGCAGTTTCTCCAATTAAGGAAGCTGAAGCCAAATCAGAAAAACCTGCAGAGACAGTTTCAGCTCCTGTGCAAAAGACTGAACAGCCTGCAGCAAATCAAACACAGTCAGCTGAGAAAGCTGCACAGCCAGTTGAAAAATCACAGCCTGCTCCGGAAGCAAAGCCAGCAGCATCAAATCCAGAACCAGCTAAACCTGCTGCGGAATCAAAGCCTGCATCTGAGACTGCCAAGCCTGCTGCGGAATCCCAGTCTGCTGCTGAGCCTCAAGCAGAAAAGCCGGCGGAAACTGCAAATGAAGAAAAAGCTCAAAAAGTGCTGAATATGGAAGCAACAGCCTACACGGCCAATTGTGAAGGCTGCTCAGGAATTACTGCTACAGGAATCAATTTAAAAGAAAATCCGGATCAAAAAGTAATCTCTGTGGATCCAAATGTGATACCTCTTGGAACTAAAGTCCATGTTGAAGGTTATGGTAATGCTGTCGCAGGTGATACTGGCGGAGCCATTAAAGGCAACAAGATCGATATCTTTATGCCTTCTCAGGAAGACGCCATTAATTTCGGCAGAAAAACAGTTAAAGTTACGATTCTAGATTAATACCAGAAAAGAAGGCACTTTACCGGGTGCCTTCTTTCTTTTACTCTTTATCATTCCTTTGTTTTGCTTTTTCCTCCTGATTTACAAAGAAACTGTGGACTGGTTTTGCCAGCAGCTTAATACTATTTTCAAAGCGTTCAGAAAGGTGGGAGGCCCTCTCGTAGACAGCCGATTTAAGATTGTCTACTTGCCTGCTGATTTTTTCTGTGATTGCTTCCTGTCGATCTAAGCGTTCCATTATCGACTTGCTTGCCTGTTCCTGTACACCAAGCTGTTTGTTTAATTCTTCTTTCATTTGCTCCTGTGTTTTAAACTTTTTCTCAGCTTCCTCTGAAAATGCAGTAAACTGCTGCTCTAAACGTTCCATTACGGTATTATGAAATACCTTCTGTACGTCAAGCTTTTTGCATAATTCTGCATTCATTTCTTCCTGTGCTTTAAAATTTGAAACAGCTTCCTCAGTAAAATCGTCAAATTTATCAAACTTTCGGGAAAGTGCCTGAGTTTCCGCTTCCTGGAATGATACATGTTCAAGTATCTTCTGATTTACCGGCTCTTCATTTTCAAGAGTTTCCAGTATTGCTTTATTTATTTCCTCCAATGCAGCCAGCCTTTTATTCAAAGTATCATTTTCCTTTTCGCGCTGGTTCATTATTTCCAGAAAACTCATTAAAAAAGCATCCTGCTTTTTAAGCTTAGCTGCCAAATGCTCAATATGATTATTTTGTTTACCAGCTGCTCTTTTTACGAGTTTACTCATGTCAGTAAAGGAATCATCGAGCTGATTTTTCATATTGTCATATGTTTCAGATAATCGGGTATTAACAGCTTGCTGTTCTTTCAAAACCTCCTGGAGATAGTTGAGGCGATAAGTACCCTGATTGGAAACAGTATCTGGATGGCTTAGATAAAGCTTAGGGAATACAGCCTCATTTGATTGTTTGGCCATAGGAACACTCCTCATTTTCACTTTTTTTATAGGCTATGCCAGCCCTTTTTGAGATGGATGGGCACTATCCTATAAAAGCCTAAACATTTGAAATTTGATATTGGTACACACAAATGAGCAGGATGCTCCCGCTCCCTGGAAAAAATTTCGTAAATCGCAATAAAAGTATTGCAAAAAATTCAAATAATAGGTAAATTATTAATTGTCAGTAAATTGGCAGTAAATGTCATGGATCTGACTACATAGGGGATCAACCAAAACTACCTCTAAAACAAAAAGAAGGAGAGGATCATTACATGAAGAAATTATCGTTCTTGCTTTCAGCAGCTGTACTGACACTAATGCTTGGAGCATGCTCAAACGAAGAAGCTTCTAAAGGGGAAGAAAAAGAAGAGCCGGCAGCAGAGGCGACAGAGACAGAGGCCGCTGATGAAGCGAAAGAAGTGCGCTCGGCTCTGCTAAACTATCAGGGAGAAGTGACAAAAGTAATCCGAAACACCGATGCAAACTTGACCGCTGAAGGTCAGGATCCGGCTGAAGCAGCTGCAGCTTTTGAAAAGGAAGCGAAAGCCGTGTCAGTACCAGAAGAATTAACAGACTACACTAAGGATATTGAAGCTGCAGTTGATAGCTTATCTCAATACTATGCTAAAAAAGCTGAGCTGGTAAAAGCAGGATCTGAGGACATGGCGGAAGCCGAGCCATTTAAAAAGGAGTATATCAATTCAATGACTAAAGTTTTTAAAGAAGTGGAACTATCTGCTCCTGCTTTCAACAGCGTTTTCCAATAAATGCAGCAAACAGCCCTATTCTCAAAGGAATAGGGCTGTTTGTATGTATTAAGGCACATCATGCCCCATTGAACTTTGAAGAATCTCAAACCACTGGTCCCTGTTAAGTTTGTAAGATAATGACCCGGCTGCACGTTCAACTCTTTCAATCTTGCCGGATCCGACAATTGGCATGATTCGGGCAGGATGATTTAATAGCCAGGCAAATAAAACTTCATCAATATCACTTGCCCCGATTTCCTCTGCGACTTTATGTAATGCTGCTCTAAGGCGTGCCGATTTTTCTTCAGTACCGCTAAAAATTTTGCCGCCGGCCAAAGGGGACCAGGCCATCGGAGCGATTCTTTTTTCCATGCACAGATTTAATGTGCCATCCTCATAATTCTCCAGATGATAAGCAGAAAGTTCAATTTGATTTGTAATCAGATTCATATCAAGGTATGACTGAAGCATTGTAAACTGATGGCTTTTAAAATTGGATACTCCAAAATGCCTTACCTTGCCGGCAGCCTTTAAAGCTGAAAATGCCTCAGCAACTTCTTCCGGATCCATAAAAGGATCGGGACGATGAATGAGCAAGGTATCTATGTAATCTGTTTTCAGATTTTGCAAAGACTTCTCAACCGAAGCAATAATATGGTTTTTTCCAGTATTGTAATGATGGGATTTATGCTCAGGGCGGTTTGGTGATTGGAGTACAATCCCGCATTTCGTTACAATTTCCATTTTTCCGCGGATCTCCGGCTTTTTCTCAAGAGCCCTTCCAAACAGGCTTTCACATGTATAGCTGCCATAAATATCGGCATGATCAAATGTCGTTATACCCAGCTCAAAGCACCTTTCTATTAAAGTGATTATTTCTTCATCTGAAACTTTCCAGTCAGCCAGTCTCCATAGACCATGTACTATTCTTGAAAACGACAGATCCTCTGCCATCTGCACTCTATCCAAACGTATCAGCTCCCAATTTTATTTGCATTGTTATTATCTCTAAAATTTCAAAGAATACCAAGTTAAAAGTTCAGCATCGCAAAGGGTACTGAACCGAATTAATCTTTCAGCATAAAAAAAAGAGGCAACTGATTTGTCGCCTCATTTTATCCGCATATTTTCTGCAGAGGTTCAACCATTTGCTCATGCAGAATCATAATTTTTGATGTGTAGGAACAATGCTCTTTATAGGCTGTTTGAAGTTCCTGATAAAAAGTGATTAATTCCTCAACGTTAGAAGTTATATCTTCATCAAAAATGCCTGAACGGCTGAGAAGGATATTCTCATATTTTTCAACAAGTTTTTTAGTTTTCTTTATCAATTTCCAGGCATCCTTCATACGAAATGCATCATTTAAATGGGAGTAGAATTCTATCAAGTCTTTTTGGAAAATATTCTTAAGTTCCTGGCTGAGTCTTTCAATAGGAGGGAGTTCATCTTCCTGAAATATAAACTGCTGCAGCATAATTAAATCAGTCTTTACATCCTGTTCTTCAAATGATTGATATATCCTTAAAGTATTATAAGCGTCAAACATGGGATGATGCGGTTCGCCGATAAAAGAAAGCTCATAGAATGACAATGCTTTTTCAACTGAAGCTGCAGTCCGGGAAGCTCTTTTTGTAAAAATAGCCTGAAAGTCGACATATCTTTTAGTAATTTTATCAATAGTTGCCTGCGGAAGATTATGCCTGAATGCATCGGCTTTCAATCTTAAGATGTCACTGGTTGACCAGGAATAAAATCTTGTTTTTTTTACTCCGCCGACCCAAAAGAGAAAATCTTTAAACACCTCAGAAAAGTCATCTGCTGTTTTGAGATCAGAGTCGGATATCCCCGTCAATTCCTTGCAGAATGGGCTTAGCGGTGAGTCCTGCTGCGGACGGATGAAGCTGTCAAATCCAGTAACCTTACCCGTTTCAAGTTCAAATTTTACAGCACCAAGGCGAATGGCCTCCATATCTTCAAAAAGCATACCATTTTTGCTGCATAGCATTTCAAAATCAAAAAAAATCAGCTGCTTTAGCTCGGCCATACGCCTTCACCCCTTTTCTAATATCCAGCTATCCAACAAGATATTATAAAGAATGACCGGCAAAAAAGGAAGGAACAGAATTATCCATGAAGATATGTATGGAGGGATTGAACTTTTTTCCCAGCCCAATGGCAAATCGGTTTACGATTTCTATTGAAACGTTTACACTTAAAGGGTACATAGTTTTAGTCGCAAATATGATTGCGATAGTTCTTGTAAAATTATTGAACTTGAAAGGATGGATGAACGTTGGGTATTTCTTTATCGAAAGGGCAGAAAATTGATTTAACAAAAACTAATCCTGGGTTGTCTAATGTAATAGTTGGACTCGGCTGGGATACGAATAAATATGATGGAGGATTGGACTTTGACCTTGATGCCAGTGTATTTTTATTAGATGCAAACGGCAAGTGTGCATCTGATAAAGATTTTATTTTCTACAACCAGCTTGAAGGCGGCAACGGTTCGGTCCTGCATACAGGAGATAACAGAACAGGTGAGGGAGATGGTGATGACGAGCAAGTCAAAGTTAACCTTAGCGCTGTTCCTGCTTCCATTGAGAAGATTTCCTTTGTCATTACGATTCATGATGGCGAGGGCCGCGGTCAAAATTTTGGACAGGTTTCCAATGCATTTGCAAGAATCATTAATGAAGAAACAAATGAAGAATTAATCCGTTATGATTTAGGAGAAGACTTCTCCATTGAAACGGCCATTGTTGTGGGCGAATTATACCGTCATAATGGAGAATGGAAATTTTCTGCCGTTGGTTCAGGCTATCAGGGAGGACTTGCCCGTATTGCGACTGACTTCGGTCTGCAGATAGGTTAAGTTTCATTATTGCCAGGCAGAGCAGCCGCTTTTCCTGGCTTCCTCTTTAGGGTAAATTCCCCACATATCAATGATCTGTCGTGAAAAAAGGATTTGTGTTATGAAGGAGTGATTATCTTGGGTATTCAATTATCAAAAGGTCAAAGAATTGATCTGACTAAAACAAATCCTGGCCTGACTAAAGCCATTATCGGACTGGGCTGGGATACGAACAGATATAGCGGCGGACATGATTTCGACCTTGACGCCTCTGCATTTCTTGCTGATGACACCAGTAAATGTGTAAACGATCATGATTTTATTTTCTATAATAATCTGCAGCATCCAAGCGGAGCAGTTATACATACAGGAGACAACCGTACAGGTGAAGGAGACGGCGACGATGAGCAGCTTGTTGTCGACTTTACCAAAATACCTTCACATGTCCATCGTATTGGCATAACTGTTACGATTCATGATGCAGAATCAAGGCAGCAAAATTTCGGCCAGGTTTCCAATGCATTCGTAAGATTAGTGGATGAATCCAATAATCAGGAGCTGCTGCGTTTTGATCTTGGAGAGGATTTTTCCATTGAAACAGCAGTGGTTTTCTGTGAATTATACCGCCATGGGAATGACTGGAAGTTCAATGCCATTGGCAGCGGCTTCTCAGGCGGTTTGGCAGCTCTTTGCCGCAACTATGGACTGCAGGTTTAATTTTTTCTTTCTGGCACCCAAATGGTTTTGGGTGCCTTTTTGTTTATCAAGCGAGATCCCCCGGCCCATTCAATTGGGTAATAATCCCATACTTAATAAATAGCGAATGGGCAAAATAGGTGTGAGAAAAACCTTGAGAGGAAGGGATGCAGCATGTCACTTGAATGGTTTGACAGAGTAAGCGGTGAGTTGCAGGACCATCTTGAATCGATTTGCAGTAAATATGATCAGATTGGCCATATGTCGATTGACCGGGGTGCCAAGCATCCCAGAATGGAGTTTTTTATTGAAACCAGTGATAATGATAGAGAATATTTTTGCACACTTTTCTTTGATCCGCATAATGAAGAATTCTATGTAGAAGACTTTGATTTTGAACTTGGACATACTTCGAAAACGATGCTTTTTGATATTGAAGACATCATCGATACAGTCCACGAAAGCCTTCACGATTATATGAATGTTGAAGATGAGGATCATTTTGAATTTGAAGATGAGGAAGAAATATATGTTTCAGAAGAGGAAGATTTCGACATTGCCGCCGAATATGCTTTTGACGGCGAAGGTGATGTCTTTGAAGAAGTTGATGTAGAGTGGGAAACTCCTGAAGTAACTGCCTTTTTCAAGGAAGACGAAGTGGAGGTATCCTATCAGTTTGGAGTGGTGCAGGAAACCGGTGATGGAGTCCTTCGCAGAGTTAATCGCATTTGGACCGATGACGAAGAAATGATCAAAGATGAAGATCACTTTATCTTCAGCAAAGAAGAGGCAAGCACAATCATTGCAATGATTGCCAGCCACATGGATTCCCTGAGCGGGCATGAAGCGGATTATCAGTAATGATTTAATGCGAAATGAGAAAGTGGCTATCAAGAATTCTTGAAGCCACTTGTTTTTTGTGCTAACTAAAATGCCTCCTTCATCCAGCGATCAGTCCCCGGATAAACTTAAAAACCATTTTAATATTGGGCTGGATTTCTCAGTTGGTACTATTCAGGCTTGCCCCCCCCATAAACTGTTTAAAAGCAAGTGAAAAGAGGTGCATTATGGGGATTCATATCGTTCAGGCAGGCGATAGCCTTTGGACCATTTCTCAAAGGTATAAGGTTCCTATCCAGGATATAAGAACGGCTAATGGCCTTGAGAATGGACCTGGTATCATCCCTGGTTTAGCGCTATACATTCCGGTAAGCGGACCAGTTATCAGGTCTTATCTTGTAAAGCCGGGAGATACATTATGGAGCATTTCCCAGCGTTATCAAACTACAATTAATGCTATACTGTCAGCAAACCCGGAGATAAGGCCGGAGGGGCTATATATCGGACAGAGGATAAATATTCCATCACCAAGCAGATTAGTAATGGAAACATTAGGGTTCATAGTCCCGTATTCTCCTGATATTTTTTTACCCGCTTTCAGGGAAACAGCAAAGTACTTAACCTACATCGCCATTTCTGCCTATTCTTTAACAAGGGAAGGTTACGCATATATTGAATTGGACGATACAGCTATATTGGCAGAAAGCCGCCGGCTGAATGTCATTCCGCTGCTGATGATCAGAAATCTTGCACAAGGTGAATTTAATGCAGAACTGATTGGCGGGGTGCTTGAAAGTCCGGCAAATAGGAGGAACTTAATCTTAAGCCTGATAAATTTTGTCACTCAAAAAGGATATGGAGGCATCAGTCTTGATTTTGAATTTATCCCGCCATTAAGGCGCCAGGATTTCAATTCATTCATTAAAGAATTAAAGAATGCCTTAGGGCCAAAAGTTCTTCATGTCAATGTACATGCTAAGACTGAAGATATCCCGGCAAACCGGATAATAGGGGCATATGATTATAAAGCAATTGGAGAGGGTGCCGATATTGTTGCAGTCATGACCATGGACTATGGTTATCCCACCGGTCCTCCTAATCCCGTCGCTCCACTATGGTGGGTGGAAGAAGTCATTAAATATTCGATCACCCAGATTGACCCGAAAAAACTGCAAATAGCTTTGCCATTATATGGATATGACTGGAGAACAGCGGATAATCTAACCCGCTCATTTTCCATGCAAGCCATTCAGAATTTATCTATAAGCAGAGGAGCAATTATTCAATTCGATGCTTATGCAGCATCCCCATGGTTCCGATATTGGAACGGAGAAGAAGAACATGTGGTCTGGTTTGAAGATATCCGCAGCATTACAGAAAAATATAAATTAATTGACCAGTATAATCTTTTAGGGATGACATACTGGCAAATAAGCTTGCGTTTTCCGCAGAACTGGGCATTTGCGGATAAAAATTTTACTATTCTATAGTGCTTTTCTAAAGAAGCTCCTTCATTTCCTCTTCAAAATAAAACATTTTTGGTTTTTCTTTAATTGTATATGTGTATTTCTTCATTTTCGCCACATAACAGGTTTTGTTGATCGTAACTTTCTCTCCCGTGTCAATCAGAATCACAATATCATTATGCTCAAACTTATTTCTGCGCTTCACGCTGATCCCTCTTTCTTTAACATATAAAGTGTTATTAACACATTATCTCATACTTCTGCGGAATTAACCCTATTGACTTTGGTGGAACCATGCAGGTTCCATCATTTCTTTTGCATATCGGCAAGTAAATGATATATTAGTTTAATTGAATACCATAGTGAACAAAGGAAGATACAAAATGACATCAACACTTGGCTTTATAAGAGAGTGGCAAAAAGCCATTCAGGCTGAGATCTTACATTTAAAAAAATATGGGAGCTCCCGCTACTTAATGTTAAATGGGCAGCTGCTTTCAAAATCAGATGCATATACTTATTTTTTCGATACACCTTCTGCCATTAAAATTCCAACTGGATCTTCCATAAAAATCGAATGGGGAAGAAAGAGGGTGGAAGGAAGAATCCTTTCTGCGGAAGGAAATAATGTCATAGTGGCTTTAGAAGAGGATATTGGAATCGATCTATCGGAAGCATATTTGCTTCATGATCCCTGGGAGCTGTTGGATCAGCTTTTTCAGCGCTTAGAGGACATAAAAGACAGCAAAAGAAAAAGAAATAGAATAAAAAAATTGATGGATCCTTCCAT
The DNA here is from genome assembly GCF_017303275.1 of Bacillus sp. NTK034. Taxonomy (GTDB): domain Bacteria; phylum Bacillota; class Bacilli; order Bacillales; family Cytobacillaceae; genus Cytobacillus. Next base: position 412,494 of record NZ_JAFKOJ010000003.1, read on the forward strand.
GCCTCCCCAACACCCTGCCGAAAAGGTAAAGACTGGTGCCCATGAATTGATATTGCGTTCTAAATATAATCCAGTCACATATGTCTGGGGTCCGCCGGGCACAGGAAAAACCTATGCACTTGCACGTGTGGCCGCCAACAAATACTTTAAAGGTCAAAGTGTTCTCATTCTGGCCCACTCAAATCAAGCAATAGATGTCCTTATGGCAGAGATTTCATCCTTTGCATCATGCAAACGAAAAATTCCTGATGGGGATCTGCTTCGTTACGGGTCACAAATCGGTCCGGCACTATTCGATCATTCTTCATTAACAGCCGAATATCTTCTAAATAAGCAGCATTCTAATCTCTCGGACCAAAAAGCTGCTCTATTTGAGGAACGCCGCTTGCTTAAACAGGATTTATCCCGATCCTTCAGCAAGAGAGATTCCGATCATCTTATTGAAATAGAAAAGAAGCTGTCTGGAGTACTTGAAAAAATCAGGCAAAAGGAAATAGAGTTTGTAAAAAATGCTTCTATTATAGGAGCAACACTGGCAAAAACAGCAAGCGATCCGGCAATATACGAGAAAAATTTTGATTTAGTCATCATCGATGAATCCAGCATGGCTTATGTTCCACAGGCTGCCTTTGCAGCTTCACTTGGCAAAAGAGTCATCATTTGCGGGGATTTTAAACAGCTTCCTCCTATTGCTGCTTCAAAACATAAATTGTCGGAAAAATGGCTAAGAGAAGATATCTTTCATCACTCTGGTGTGTCTGACGCAGTCAAGGATGGTCACTTACATCCGCACCTTTTTCTATTAAAAGAGCAGCGACGTATGCACCCGGACATTTCAGCTTTTTCGAATAAACATATCTACCATTCACTTGTAGGTGACCATCCGGATGTTCTTGCAGCAAGATCTGATATCGCTTCCTGTACGCCTTTTCCCGGCAAAGCCTCGATCCTGCTTAATACAGCTGGATCAGGTGAATATGGCATAAAAGATGGCAGCTCGAATTCAAGAATCAATTTATGGGATCTTTTGCTGGGATTTCAGCTGATACATGAAGCTTATGCAGGAGGAAGCAGGTCCATAGGTTATGTCACTCCTTATCGTGCACAGGCATTATTAATGGAACAGCTTCTGGTTGAGCTTTATGGGGAAGAAAGAACTGCTGCTGATATTATTGCTGCAACGGTTCACCGTTTTCAGGGAAGTGAACGGGATGTCATGATTTTTGACTCTGTCGATGCTCCGCCCCATGACAGAGCTGGAATGCTATTAGTTGGGAAAGAAAGCGAAAGACTTATGAATGTTGCCATAACGAGAACCAAGGGTAAATTTATTCATATTTGCGATTTAGAATTTATACAGAACAAGGTATATAAAAACAAAACATGGCGGAAGCTTGCGGACCATCAGCTGCACAATGGACAGGCCATTCATCCTGATCAGATTGGCAGGTGGATCAAAAATCAGCATCCACGCCTGCAATGGATGCATGCAAAAAAGCTGGAAAAAGTGTTTGAGGATATTTCCAAAGCCAGAAAGGAGATTATCATTTCCCTGCCTAATGGCAAACAATTGGGGAACGAGTGGGGGCAGGCTTTTTCCAAAAGAGGTTCGCAAACAAAGCTTACCATCCTTACCGAGCATTCTATCCCTTCCGGTGATCCTGATAAGATATTGCCAAAAGGCTTCCCATTCCCTTGCATATTAATTGACGGACATATTTTGTGGCTTGGCATGCCGGCCGAGGCCCATAAAAACGCACGGCCCCCCTATGTAGCTGCAAGGCTTCAGTCAGCTGCTGCAGGGTCGTATCTTTCATCTCAATTAAAATAAGAAAAGCGCAAGCAGCCCACTAAAGGATCGCAGACTAAGAACGCCACGTCCTGTGGCAAGGTCTGCATGATCCCCATCCTGGGGCCTCCTCGAGGAGGGTAGGCTGTTTGCGCTTGACAGTTATCTAACTGCGGAATTTTTACATTCTTATCCAATAAAAAAGACGCCCCAGAGAGGCGTCTTTTTATACGTATTGCGGCGACCCGACTGCACTCCACATAGTGCATTGCCAATAAGGCTTGTCTGTCGTCTTATGCAATTAGCTCATCGCTTTACTAATATAGCATTATTCTATAAAGAAAACAAGTGTTTATTGTGCGCTTCCGTTGCATTCCTTTCATTGTTCAATCAAAATATACCTAAAATACATTGATTAGGGTTGTGATCATATGAATATGAAACCATTAAAAGGTCAGCATCATGTCTCTGCCATAACAGCCAATGCTCAGAAGAACTATGAGTTTTACACCAGAATCCTTGGAATGCGGCTTGTAAAAAAGACTGTAAACCAGGATGATACCACAATGTATCATTTATTTTACGCAGATGAAAGGGGTAACCCTGGTACTGACTTAACTTTCTTTGAAATCAAAAATGCTGGCCGCACTTACAGGGGGACAGACAGTATAACTTGTACTTTTCTGCGTGTGCCATCTGATGAATCGCTTCTTTATTGGAAAAAGAGGCTGTCAGAACAAGATGTTTTACATGAAGAAATAAGAGAAGCAAACGGAAAGAAGATGCTGTTCTTTGAAGACTTCGAAGGCCAGCGTTTGGCCCTGATTTCTGATCAAAATAATAAAGGAGTAAAAGGCGGGAAGCCATGGGATCGAGCTGCCGTTCCTCCCAGCCACGGAATAATTGGGCTTGGACCCGTAATGCTCACCGTTTCTGAGCTTGAACCCACCACAAATCTGCTTACAGAAGTAATGGAATATCGGAGAATAGGAGAATATTCTTTGGATGAAGATACTGTAACTGTATTTGAAACCGGTGAAGGCGGAAACGGGGCAGAAATCCATATTAAAGAACAGGTTGACTTGCCGCAGCAGCGTCCAGGCCGGGGGAGTGTCCACCATGTTGCTTTTCGGGTGGAAACTGAAGAGGAATTAAGAAACTGGGTACGAAAACTGAAAAAATGGAGGATTGCCAGCTCTGGTTTTGTAGACAGGTATTATTTCAAATCTTTATATTTCCGGGAACCGAACGGGATTCTTTTTGAGCTGGCAACAGACGGACCTGGATTCGAAGCAGATGAACCTTTCGAGCAATTGGGAGAAAAGCTTGCACTTCCTCCTTATATTGAAGACAGGCGGGAAGAAATCGAGGCAAACATAAAGCTGCTGAATACGAAAAATTAAATAAATGGTGTAAGAGGATGAACCGAAGTGTTCGTCCCCTTACTTTTGAAGTTGAAACTTTTTATAGAGTTTATTCGTTTAATATATAATAGGGGATAATAATAATGGAACTTAGAGAAATAGAGAAGGAGTCATCATGGAAAAATTTCAGCGTTTCAAAGAAGCTTTTGCAGGGTTTTGGCGCAAAAAGCACCTGACACAAATTCTGCTTCTTTTAACACTAACAATAATACTTTTAACCATTCTATTTTTTGCGTTTCTGGCAGCTACAGCAAACGTGGAGACCTTAAAAGAAGGTTTAAGGCAGTCAACTGTTATTTACGATAAAGACGGAGATGCTGCTGCAGGACTTGCGGAAAATAGGGCGGAGGGTGCAAATATTGAAGAATTGCCGGATCATGTAGGCAATGCCGTTATTGCGATTGAGGATGAACGCTTTTATAAGCATAATGGATTTGATATTAAAGGAATTGCAAGAGCCTTTTTTGGCAATTTATTTGCTGGCGGCATAACGGGCGGGGGAAGCACCATTACTCAGCAGCTGGCTAAAAATGCTTTGCTGTCACCAGAACAGACTTACCGCCGAAAAGCCGAAGAATTGTTCCTTGCAGTAGAAATCGAAAAAAATTATAAAAAAAATGAAATCCTGCAAATGTATCTAAATCAGGTATATTTCGGAAGCGGTTCTTGGGGAATTGAACAGGCATCCAATAAGTATTTCAGCAAAACACCAAAGGAACTGAACATAAGCGAGAGTGCACTGCTTGCAGGATTGCTTCAATCGCCTTCAGCACTCGACCCTTATAATCATTACGAACGGGCAATGAAAAGAAGGAATGTTGTCCTCGGAAAGATGAAAGAGCACAAGATGATTTCAGCTGAAGAGTATGAGAACGCTGTAAATGAAAAGATCCAATTAAAGGAAGGGACACGAAGCAAGCAAGAAAGAAAATATCCTTACTATGTTGATGCTGTCCTGGATGAAGCTATAAATAAGTACGGATTAACACAGGAAGAGATTTTTACAAGAGGGTACAAAATATATACGGAAATGGATCAGAACCTGCAATCAAGCCTGGAAAATGTTTATGAAAAGGATTCAATCTTCCCTCCAGGCATGAATGGAGAAATCGTACAGAGTGGTGCTGTCCTTCTTGATCCTGCTTCAGGAGGTGTCAGAGGGCTTGTCGGGGGCAGGGGTGAGCATGTTTTCAGGGGATTCAACAGGGCAACACACATTAAAGCCCAGCCTGGATCTACACTCAAGCCATTAGCGGTCTACACGCCTGCACTTGAAGAAGGATACTCACCAACATCCATGCTAAAAGATGAACAAGTAACATACGGAGATTACACTCCAGCTAATGCTTCCGGACAATATGCGGGCGAAGTGTCCATGTATAAAGCTGTGGAAGATTCTATAAATGTCCCAGCCGTATGGCTCCTTAATGAAATTGGACTTGATAAAGGACTGGATGCACTTGACAGGTTCGGCATACCGCTTGAGAAGGAAGATGAATATTTAGGGATTGCATTAGGCGGAATGAGAAAAGGGGTCTCACCCTTAAAGCTGGCAGAAGCATATGCCGCATTTCCAAATGGCGGCAAGCGGCAGGATGCCCATTTAATTACGAAAATAGTTGGCCCAACAGGCAGCATCATTGCCGAACGTGATAAAGAAACAGTTAAGGTTACGACAAAAACGGTATCGAATCAAATGACTTCCATGCTGTTAAATGTGGTTGAAACAGGCACAGGCAGCGCAACGAAGATTGAGGGAGTTCAAATCGCCGGAAAAACGGGATCAACCCAGCTTCCTTATAAAGATATTAACGGAACGAAAGACCAATGGTTTGTAGGCTATACACCGAATTTGGTTGGTGCAGTTTGGCTGGGGTATGACCAGACAGACAGAGAACATTATCTGTCAAAAAGCAGTTCTGAAACAGCTGTTCCTGTTTTTAGGGCGATAATGGAATCTAGCCTGCCATATATGCAGGAAGGGGAATTTACTACTAAATCGGTAAACGAAAAGCTGGAAAAAAAGGAATTAACAGAAGAAATTGGACAGACCATTAAAGAACAGGCTGAAAAATTTGAAGGCAAAATAAGAGAAGACCTTCCAATCTGGAAGGAAAAATTGAGAGAAGGAAAGCAGGAACTTGAGGAATTCGGCAGGTTCCTGAAAGACAAATTGGATCAATTCAGTAATTAACAATTAAAAAGAAAGAGAGAATGGCCAAAGTAGCCATTCTCTTTTTTTGCTGTGCAATCTTTATACTGGAATAATTCAGCAAAACAGTGTAATCTAAGTAGTTATAGTACCTGCTAACAAAACGACAGCATTCGCTAGCGAATTGCTAGCTTACAGATATTAATAGCTAGGAGGATTCATATGAGTGGAGAAACACGGATTCAGCTTAATGTACGCATTTCAAAAGAGACTTCGAATATGCTTGATGAAATTGTTGATTATTATCAGGAAAACACGAAACTCGGCAGGATTTATAAAGGCGATGTTTTAACAGATATTATTGAAAAATCATATGAAGTAATGAATAAACAAAAAAAGCTCAATAAGAAATTTTAATCCTGTTTAGAGGGGGATTACATGAGAGATGTAAAACTAACCGATATTTATCAGCATCGGATCGCACAGAAATATATTACACGCTCAGGCATCGCTCATGCTATTGCAGTTGCCTATCATTCTTTCCAGCTCGCAAAAGAATTCGGTGAGGATGTTGATTCAGCGGCTAAAGCAGGTTTCATGCATGACATCGGCCATTATACCTGGTACAAAAACGGAAAGTGGGATTACGACCTTTACCGTCAGAATGACATTCATGCCATTAAAGGTGCTGAACGGGCACATAAACTCCTGATCAGACTTGGAGAAAACCCGATTAAAGCAAAAGAAATTGCCTTAGCCATCCTTTTTCACACGGATTCATTTCTGCCTGGCGGTGAGGTTGTAAGAACTCCTCTGCAATCCATAGTCAAATTGGCAGATGAAAAGGATGAAGAGCCAGGAGGAGCGCATCATTACCGTGAACTCGATTTTGAGCGGGCGATGAAAAGCCTCGATAATCTCGATAATAAGATTGATATTTATCTTAAGAAAAAAGCAGAATAACCTAAATTTCTGTCATGTTATGCGCTTCCCCAGGAAATTCGCTACAAATAAACTGCTGCTTTTTAAAGGGAAGCGCCTGTTTCATGAAGAAATATAATTCATGGAAAATAATCAGATTATTAATATTATTATAAGCAGGGATGGTGTTGCGGCAGTGAGAGCAAGGACTCGAAGACAACAGTCATTTAATGTGGAAGAAATCAAATTTAAATTAACAACAGTATTTCTGCATCTCTCATTTTATGCCTTTATCATTTTTATCCTAATTTTATTCTTGGAGCTATTTGGTTAAAATACATACAAAAATGCCAGGGCAAAAAAGCGGCTTTGCCCTGGTGTGAAACGTTATACTTTTGGCAATATTCCTTGTTCCTTTAAATAATCCTCCACTTCTCTAAATTCTTCTACCGGCACAAAAGATATGTCTTTTTTCCGAAGAAGATCCTGAAGCCCATTTTTGGCAAAAGTAATGTCAGCATACTCCGCCGGGTGTGAATCCGGTTCACTGTCCCCAATAAAAAACACAGTTTCATATTCCTTCTTTAAGTCCTGAATGACCTTCGATTTATCAATGCCATATCTCTCAGAGTAATGCTGATGATTCTTATCTATATTCATGTGCACATTCTTCTCATGATAATGACCTTCATTCGAAAAAACCTTCACATGCTCCACTCCATATTTTTTTAATAAGTGATAAATATAATAGTCTGTGCCGGCACTCAAAATATAAAAATCTCCGCCGTTCTGCTGAATCTTTTTGATAAAGTCAGGTACATATTCATCTATTTCTATTGAATAAATATCACTGATAATTTGTTCTTCATCCTGATTGATGGAAGTGAAGACTTTATTCAAAAAGTCGATATCCTTTATCACTCCAGCCTTCCATTGGGGCATCAGCCTTCGCCCCTCCGGAAAATATTTATCCATCATAATCAAATAAAAGTCTCTTTTTGATATTGTTCCATCAAAATCTGAGACAAAAGCCCACTTTTTCATTCTATAAACCTCCAAATAAGACATTTATGCTTTTTATGGTACCATGCTATCTTAACTTTACCCTTTGTTTTTTATGTTCAATCAGTGAAAAAACGTCTTTTGATTTTATTCCTGATGAGATTAATGGTATTATTAATTTGATTTTTACATAAGGAGATGATTAGTATGGCAGAAAAAGGATACATATTAATGAAAAACGGTGAAAAGGTTGAATTTGAACTATATCCTGAAGCAGCACCAGGGACAGTTGAAAATTTCAAAAAGCTTGCTAATGAAGGCTTTTATAATGGCTTGAATTTCCATCGTGTAATTCCTGGGTTTGTAAGTCAGGGAGGGTGCCCGAACGGAACAGGAACTGGTGGTCCAGGGTACACAATCAAATGTGAAACAGAAGGAAACCCTCATAAGCATGAAGAAGGATCTCTTTCAATGGCTCACGCGGGCCGCGATACAGGCGGAAGCCAGTTCTTTATCGTACATGAGCCACAGCCGCATCTGAACGGTGTTCACACTGTTTTTGGAAAAGTTACTTCCGGGATGGAAGCAGTTAAGGCAATGAGAAACGGCGATGTTATGGAGAAAGTTGAAATTCTTGAAGGATAAATAGTTCAGCAAAAAGAGCCGAAATGGCTCTTTTTTGTTTTGCCATAAATACCTGGCTGAAAATTCCTTATACTAAGAAAAACTAACTGTATTGGAGTTGATGTGATTGGGTGCCATTGAAAGAAACGGCTACCGGTTTGAGCCTGAATTTAGCGTCATCAGCCAGAACGGTGCCATACATGTTTTTCATAATGGAAAATTTGTAGAAGAACTTAAATTCGAATTTTCCGGAAAATTCCCCGAAAACGACCAAATAGAAGAGATGGTTGCTCAGTATTGCACTAGGCATGGATTGTAGAAATTCCTCTAAGTTTGGCGTCCTTCGGTATGAAGAAGGGCGCCTGCCCTATTTTCCTATTAAGAGTTTTTCTTTTAAACCCAATTGGATTTTATGTAAAATAACTATACCTTGATATTAAGAGAGGATGGTTAAATGAAGCCTATTAAAGACCATTTGAAACAAAATCTTGATTTGCTGTTTGTCGGCTTCAATCCAAGTATTCGATCAGGAGAGACAGGTCATCATTTTGCAAATCCAAACAACCGATTTTGGAAGATCCTATATGAATCAGGGCTGACTCCTCGTAAATTTGATGCATTTGAAGACTACAAGTTATTGGAATTGGGATATGGCATGACAAATATTGTACCCCGTCCTACTAAAGCTGCGGACGAAATAACAAAGGAAGAATATAAAGAGGGCAGAGAAGAGCTGATTAAAAAAGTAAGTGAACTTAAACCTAAGGTCATTTGCTTTGTTGGAAAAGGAGTATATCAGGAATACAGCCGCAAAAAGAAGCTGCCATGGGGAGTGCAGGAGGAATCTGTGGTTCCCGGAACGATTGATTTTGCTGCTCCTTCGTCTTCTGGACTGGTCCGAATGAAAATGGATGAAATTATTCAAATCTATGCGGAGATTCCGAAGCTATTAAAAACTCTCTGATAAAACCAATTTTTGAATGGTTGCCGCCTGGTCAGCATCATGCTGTTTCATAGGGCAAATAGCACAAACTCTTCCTTATTCACAAACAATTTTCTAGTATTTTCCCCTACCAACGGTACTGTTAATTAATATTCAGAATTGTTAAAATGAATTCAACAGCAAGAACCAGCTTCAATTTAATCTCTTAAGGAGGGAAAGAAATGGAGCAATATGTTCGTGTTATTCCTTTTAAGGTGATTCGTCAGGAAGAGGAAGTTATGGAAGTTCCAAAAGGCGTGGAATTGATTCAGGCGCCAAAGATGTGGAACGCAACAAAAGGAAAAGGAATTAAAATTGCTGTTTTGGACACCGGATGTGACCTAAGCCATCCTGATCTGAAGGATCGAATAACAGGAGGACGGAATTTTACAGACGACGATAACAGCGATCCAAATGTTTTCAAAGACTATAACGGCCACGGCACACATGTTGCAGGAACTATCGCTGCGTATGAAAATGATGCTGGTGTCATTGGGGTAGCGCCTGAAGCTGATCTCCTTATTGTGAAGGTCTTAAATAAGGATGGTTCCGGCCAATACGAATGGATCATCAATGGCATTTATTATGCCATCGAACAAAATGCTGATATCATCTCCATGTCACTTGGCGGACCAGCTGATGTTCCTGAACTGCATGATGCGATAAAAGCTGCTGTTAAAAAGAATATCCTTGTGGTCTGCGCAGCAGGAAATGAAGGGGATGGGGACGACTCAACCGACGAGTTTGCTTATCCCGGCTGCTATAATGAGGTGATTAGTGTAGGGGCTATTAACCTTGAAAGGGATTCTTCCGAATTTACAAACTCTCATAATGAAATAGATTTAGTGGCACCTGGTGAAGAGATATTATCTACCTTTTTGAACGGGAAATACGCAACGCTTAGCGGCACTTCAATGGCAGCCCCGCATGTTTCAGGTGCGCTGGCTCTAATCAAAGATTTAGCAAACAAGCAATTTGAAAGAAAGCTTTCAGAACCGGAATTATATGCACAATTAATCAGAAGGACAGTTCCGTTAGGCAATTCGCCTAAACTGGAAGGAAACGGACTTGTTTATTTAACCGTACCTGAGCATTTAGCCGGGATCTTTGACCAAAAATTCAAATCCATGGTTCATAATGCTATATGATTAAAGTGAACAATATTTCTGCAGCATGGGCAGAGGCTCAGTCAAAGTATATTGAAAATGTTCAGAATGAACCGTATTATGACGCTCAGAAGGATATCCTCAATCTGGAGGACTACTACAGCAGCCTTGATTTTGAAAAAGAAGACATCCCGGAACAAATCCATACTCTGTTGGTTCGCAGCCATAACCGGCAATTGGATTACTCCCCTCACCAATATGTATATCCATGGGTGGATCTGCAGGAAAATCTCAAGCTAAAAAGTTTATATTCCGGGAAAGGGATGGACCCGCTTAAAGCCATTGACCAGGATCTCAAGCTTTTGCAGTCGGTTCAGGAAAGCGGCTTTAGCAGCAGAGAAAGAGTAATTTTTAATACTGAGCATGTCATTCCGCAATCCTGGTTTGAAGAAAGTCAGCCAATGAGAGGGGATCTTCATCACCTGTTTGCATGTGAACCGGCATGCAACAGTATGAGAAGCAACTTCCCCTACCATGATTTTGAAGCCTATACTCCGGAATTCGAGGCTGAGAGTGTCAGGACCGGATGCGGAATGGCAGAACAGGAAAAGTTTGAGCCTGAATATGGAAAGGGTATTGCCGCAAGAGCAGTATTCTATTTTGCTGTCAGATATAAAAAAGTAATTAAAATCGAAGAAAAGATGGATATGCAGATTTTGCTGAGATGGCATGCAGAATATCCAGTGACTGTATATGAGAAGCATAGGAACGCTGCCATTCAAGAGCTCCAGGGAAACCGCAACCCATTTATTGATTTTCCGGAAGGTGCAAAGAAAATGTTAGGATAATATAGGATAATAAATGTGCCCGCCTGAAACTCAGGCGGGTTTGTTTTATAATATAAGATAAAAAAGGAGCAATCATGTGCAGCCATTTACAGAAAACGTTATAAAAATCATTAAAAACATTCCAAGAGGAAAAGTCATGACATACGGACAAATAGCAAGGCTGGCCGGGAGCCCCAGGGGAGCTAGACAGGTGGTCCGGATACTTCATACCCAAAGTGAAAAGCATCAGCTTCCGTGGCATCGGGTTGTGAATGGGAAAGGGGAAATTGGGTTTAAAGACGGAGATTTGCATGACATTCAGAGAGAACAATTAGAAAATGAGGGGATTTACTTTAATATAAATAATAGAATTGATTTGCAGGAATTTGCCTATGAATCATCACAGCAAATATAAAAAAGCGTGCCATCCAATTGGAAGTCACGCTTCTTAATAATCATAAGTACCTATTTTGTCTTTGATGCATATTCCTCAATCATCTCAACGGTTACATACTTTCTTGCAGGTATAATTCCCTGTTTAGAAAGTTTATTGATTTCAGCAGTTACTTCATTTATCTTATCCGCAGAAAATGGAAGTCCCCTCCTGCATAAATCCAATGCTTGCTCAATATAGTATTCGCGCTGCTGCTCCAGGGCAGCAAATTTCGTAATAATCTTATTCTGCTTTCCTACATGTTCTGATATTGCTTTATGTACACTCATTCTTTCCACCCCTTATAAAATTCACCTGTTTTTATCATACCATTTTCTAATAGCATTTTAAGAGTAAATATATTCTTATTAGCATAATATTTATTTTAAATAAAAATAGGAAATAATAGCCAGTCCTCATAACTTTTACAGTGGAGAATAAAATAGTTAAGTAAATCAAAAATTGATTCTTTTTCCTCATTATGGAAATAAAGGGAACACACCTTTCTAAGAAGAAAAGGTTAAGAAACAAAATGGAAGGTGGCTTAATACATATGAAAAAGAGTGTAAAAATAAATATCAGTTTATTGCTGGTATTTATGCTGGCACTTGTTCCTTTTGCTCAGCCCGAATCGCCTCAAGTCCAGGCAACGGAAGAAGGCAGCGAACTTGTACAGCAGTTAAACCAAATGCTTAATAATGATCCAATTCTTCAGGGAGGACTTGCAGGAGTGAGTATCCGCAATGCGGAAACAGGCGAGCTGGTATACGACCATATCGGAGATATACGTTTAAGACCGGCTTCTAATATGAAGCTTCTAACAGCAGCTGCAGCTCTAGAAACATTAGGAGAAAATTATCAGTTCACAACAGAACTTCTTCACACAGGTTCAATAAAGGGAAATACACTTCAAGGTGACTTGATCTTAAAAGGAAAAGGGGATCCAACCCTTTTAAAAAAGGATTTTGATTCATTTGCCGTTAAAGTAAAAGAAGCAGGCATCAAAGTTATTCATGGCAGGCTGATCGGTGATGACACGTGGTATGATAATGTACGCTATTCAACCGACCTGTCATGGAGCGATGAATCATGGTATTATGGCGGACAAGTCTCGGCACTAACTGCCTCCCCAAACGAGGACTATGACGCTGGCACAGTAATTGTAGAGGTTTATCCCGGAGAAAAAGCCGGGCAGGAACCGATTGTAAAAATGGTCCCGGAAACAGATTACATAAAAATCGTCAATAAGGCTAAAACCGTCACTAAAGATGAAAAGAAGGATATCCATATTGAAAGAGATCACGGAACGAACACCGTTACAATCGAAGGAGAAACTCCAGTTGAAGGCAGCCGTTCAAGGGAATGGATCGCTGTATGGGAGCCTACTGGCTACGCATTGGATCTATTGAAGCTTTCTCTCGCTGAACAAGGCATTAAAATCAAAGGGAAAACAGAAGCTGGCACTGCCCCAGAAGACGCAACACTATTTGCTGAGCATAAATCCATGCCGATCAAAGATTTGTTCATACCATTTATGAAATTAAGCAATAATGGCCATGCGGAAACATTAATCAAGGAAATGGGCAAAGTTGCCAAAGGAGAAGGCAGCTGGGAAAAAGGGCTGGAGGTATTAGAAGAACAAGCAGAAGCCTTTGGGATGAATAAGGAAACTCTCGTACTCAGGGACGGTTCTGGAATCTCACATGTGAACTTAATTCCTGCAAATGAAATCTCAAAACTTCTTTTCGAAGTACAGGACGAAGAATGGTTCAGCTCCTATTTGAACTCATTGCCGATTGCGGGCAATACAGACCGGATGGCGGGAGGAACTCTTAGAAATCGCATGAAAAACTCCAATGCCGCAGGGAACGTGAGAGCAAAAACTGGCTCCATCTCAACAGTCAGTTCATTATCAGGATATGTTAAGACATCCAGCGGGGAAGAGCTTATCTTTTCTATTATTCTGAATAACTTAACTGATGGGAGTGAAGGTAAAGTTATTGAGGACAAAATAGCCACGCTATTAGCCGATCAATAAAACATTAGAAAAGGGCAGGATACCGTTTCGCCGGTAAACCTGCCCTTTTTCGCTCTTACTCTGCTTTTGCTGCCTGTATCTGCAGGTCAATTTTCACTTTATCTCCAACAAGTACTCCGCCTGTTTCAAGGGCTGAATTCCATGTTAAGCCATAGTCGCTTCGCTTGATTGCTCCAGCAGCAGTAAAACCGACTTTTTCATTGCCCCAAGGATCTTTGCCTGACCCTTCATATGTCACAGTAAAGGTTTCTGTATTTGTTGCACCATGAATAGTAAGATCGCCGGTAACATCATATTCATCATCACCTTTGTTTACAATGCCTGTTGATTTAAAGGTCATTTTCGGATGGTTCTCAACATCAAAGAAGTCAGCAGAACGCAGGTGATTGTCACGATCTTCATTGCGTGTATCAACACTTGAAAGTGAAACATTGAAAGAAATATCAGCAGTTGTTAAATCTGCAGGATCTGCAGTTATTTCTGCATCAAAGCTATTAAAGCTGCCTTTCACGTTAGCGATCATCATATGTTTGATAGAAAAATCCACACTGCTGTGCGCAGGATCAACTGCCCATTTTGTTTTAGCCATATTTTTCTCCTCCAATAGTTCGAATTCATTTGTTTCGAATTCAAGATATTTTAATTCTAAATAAATTATATGCTGGTTCAAGTTTTATGTCAATGATATTTTTTCAAAAGATGGTAAAATGAAGACTACTTAAATTTTCGATTTCATACATAACCTAAGTCATAATGATTTCATCACGATTTGGTGATGTTTAAAGGGGAACGGACCATGAATCAGCTTGAACAGATTTACAATAATGCTGCAGAGCATACAAAAATAAAAATCCTGGAGGATGCCGACCGCTATCTGGGAAGTAAAGAGCCGATGCCATCCTATAAGGAATATCTTTCTGAAAGATTTCATTATATCGACCAAATCTGGGTAAATGTGTGGCTGAATAAAATCACTGCCAAAATATCCAAGCATGAAAAAAAGAAATATCTAGGTGAAAAAGGGTATGACACAGAAAATGCAGACAGGAAAATAATTAATCACCTCTTCCGGACTGAAATGAGGGATTATCAGCCTTTTAACAGTTTGGACTGGCTTAATGACCTATTTGAAAGCAATAATGAAGCTTGGGCTGAGCGCTATGAGAATGCACGGGCTCATTATCTGCAGAAAGCAGAAGAGGAGCTTCTTCAGCGAAAGAAGTATCGAATCCGCGAAGATATTGAAAAGAAAATGGATGAAATTATTGAAAGAGATTATAGCCTTCTATATCTTCATGTCAGACATAAGGCTTCAAAGCAGCTGGCCTCCGATTTTAGAAACAAGATACGATATCAAAAAGCGGATACCTTTGCTCTAGAGGAAAAACTTGAGGAGACAGGCAGCTTTGATGCAGGTGATTATACAGTAATGGGGGAATTCTTTGAGGAGCTGACTGGAAATATTCATAAAGCCTTGTATGGGGGCAAAGGCTATTTTGAATATGAAGCCTATTACTATGTCTATAAGAACCATATATCGGGATTTCTGTCCGATTCTCTGCAATCGTTCGTCCTTCAAAACCTTCCGCATCATTTATTCGAGGAATATGAAGACGCTTATCAGAAACCTCTTACCGGTAAGTCGGTGAAGAAGTTAATGGCCCATACTCTTCAGGATCTTGATGAAAGTTTTTTTGAAAGCATTCAGGAGGAATATATTGAAGATCTGCTGAGGCTTGCGGATATACCGTTTGACCCTGAAGTCCATAAAGTTCTGCTCGAGAAGGATATTGCTGACAGGGACAGAAAAATTGCTGAAGAACTGGCTGAGCAGCAGCGGAAGAAAGAAGAAGAGGAACGCATGCTCGAATACATATTCGGGCAGGAATACAGCCCCTCTGTAGAACGGGCCAAAAGGTATGTACTTCATATTGGTGAAACTAATACAGGGAAGACACATCATGCCCTTGAAGGAATGAAATCGGCCCAAAGCGGCATGTATTTGGCACCTTTAAGGCTATTGGCACTCGAAGTATATGATAAACTGAACCGCGAAGGGATACCCTGTTCTTTGAAAACCGGCGAAGAGGAGAAGTCAGTTGCCGGTTCTGAGCATCTTTCAAGCACCGTAGAAATGTTCTATGAAAAGGACTATTATGACGTCATTGTCATTGATGAAGCCCAAATGATCACGGATAAAGACAGAGGCTTTTCCTGGTATAAAGCAATTACCAAGGCAAATGCCAATGAAGTCCATATCATTGGCAGCCGCAGCGCTAAAAGCATGATGCTCCAGCTTCTTGGCGAAGCAAATATTGAACTGAATGAATACAGCCGGGATATTCCTCTTGAGGTCGAAGCAAAGGAATTCAAATTCAGTCATGTGCGAAAAGGCGATGCACTCATCTGTTTTTCAAGGAAGAGAGTACTTGAAACTGCCTCCAGACTGCAGCAGGAAGGGCACTCAGTAAGTATGATTTATGGAGCGATGCCTCCTGAAACCAGAAAAAAACAAGTCCAGCGTTTTATAAATGGAGAAACTTCCGTCATCGTCTCCACTGATGCCATTGGGATGGGACTCAACCTGCCTATCCGGAGAATTGTTTTATTGGAAAATGATAAGTTTGACGGAACGAAAAGGAGAACCCTTACTTCACAGGAAGTTAAGCAAATTGCTGGAAGGGCAGGGCGAAAAGGGCTTTACAACATAGGGAAAGTTGCTTTTACAAAAGATATTAAAAGAATGAAGGCCCTGCTTGAAATGGAGGATGCCCCAGTCCACAGTTTTGCCATAGCCCCAACAAATACAGTATTTGAAAGATTCCAAAGGTATTACCGTGATCTCGGATCATTCTTTGAGCTTTGGGATAAGTTTGAGAGCCCCAGAGGAACCAAAAAAGCGGCATTAACAGAGGAGAGAGACCTGTATGAAAGGATACGCGGCACAGAAATTGAAGCAAAGCTTGGCCTAATGGACTTATATGGTTTTCTCCATCTGCCATTCTCCAAAAAAGAACATGATCTTGTCCGTCAATGGGAAGAAACCATGTATGCCATTATTGATGGGGAGGAGCTTCCTGAGCCCAGAATCAAGAACCGGAATTTGGAAGAGCTGGAATTGACTTATAAAGCAATTGGCCTGCATTTGCTGTTCCTGTATCGTCTTGAACAGAGAACAGAAGCGTTATACTGGGAAAGATTAAGGGAAGAGATCAGCGACCATGTTCACGAGAGACTGAAAACCGATATTAAAGAGCTCTCAAGAAAATGCAGAAAATGCGGCAAAAAATTGCCCTGGGAACACGAATATCAAATCTGTGATGAATGTCATTCTTCACGTTCAAGAAGAAGGTTTCATTACTATAGAAGGTAATATCCCTCATTCCAGTTAAGAAGCCTGCTGGCAAGACAGCAGGCTTTTAAGTATTAGGGCTTCAAAACTACTTTTATGCAATTGTCTTCATGGCCATTGAAAATTCTATATCCATGACTTGCGTCTTCAAGATTAATTTTATGGGTAATGATGTCTTTCGGATCGAATTCTTCATTGACAATTTTTTCATACAGCATGGGCATGAATGGAATAACAGGAGCCTGTCCCATTTTCAAATTGATGTTCCTGGCGAAGAAGGCACCCAGCGGGAACATGTTATAGTTAGCCCCATAAACACCTGTAAGCTGAACCGTTCCTGTTTTTCTTACCGCTTTAGCTGCAATCTGTATTGGCCCGAGCGTACCTCCTTGAAGCTTCAGCTTTTGTTCAATGAATTCCAGAGGTGACTTTTTGCCATCCATTCCAACACAGTCAATAACAACGTCAGCGCCTCCATGTGTAATTTCCTTTAAATGCTCTCCCATATCAGGATACTTTGTGAATTCAAATACCTCGACCTTATTTGATTCCTTGGCATGGTTCATCCGATAATCCAGATAATCCACGGCAATGACACGTTCTGCACCTTCCATCCAGGCAAACTTCTGTGCCATTAATCCAACAGGACCACAGCCCAGTACAATGACTGTATCTCCTTTTTTAACTCCTGCGTTCACGACACTCCAATAAGCTGTAGGGAGGACATCAGATAAAAACAGCAGTGATTCATCTTCAAGCTCGCATGATTCGGGTACAAGAAATGGAGTGAAATTGCCAAAGGGGACTCTTAAATATTCCGCCTGGCCCCCTGGGTGATTCCCAAATTTTTCAGTATACCCAAAATAGCCTCCTGAATCATAATGCGGGTTTGAATTGTCACATTGACTTGTTTGGTCCTGCTTGCAGTATGCACATTCTCCGCAGGAAACATTGAAGGGAATGACCACTCTGTCGCCTATTTTTACTTTGGTTACTTCAGGCCCGGCTTCCTCCACAATCCCCATTGGTTCATGACCAATAATATATCCTTCCGGCAGCGGCATATTCCCCTGATACAGATGCAAATCAGAACCGCATATTGCTGTGGAAGTAATCCTGACAATAATGTCATCCTTTTTATCCAGCCTCGGGTCATCTTCGTTGGTCACATCTACCCGGTTTGGTCCCTGATAGGTTACTGCCTTCATTTTTAGCACTCCTGTTCTGAGATTTTGTTCTCGATTGCGAATAAGTTTTGTTAAATTTATGGAAAGTGTCTTTTAACAATATTATAAGTTTCACTTAAATTCTTCTTATTATTCGGCTCATTCAGAGATGAGGATGGATAATATTAGCTTGGCAACTGGGCGATTCATTAAATTTATGAATTTTACCCGTTCATTACGAATAGATATTCATGGAAAACAATTAAGAGAGTCTTAAAGGGGCGGTAAAAATGGCAAGCTGCACACATCAGGCTGAAGTAAACATACCGATTGAGGCAATTTGGAACTTTGTCAGTGATATTGGGAACTGGGCACCCTTAGTACCCGGTTATATTGCACATGAGATACTAAGTGACAAAGAATCAACCTGGAGCTTTAAAAGCGATATGGGGATTATTAAGAAAAAGATTGAATTAAAAGTGGATATAACCAGCTGGCAGGAGCCCACAAAGGTGACCTTTCAATTAACAGGGCTTAATGAGAAGTTTACTGGACATGGATATTTTCTTGCGGAAAAAGGCAGCAATAATATTAACATCATGACAGGGTCACTTGAAATATCAGCCGAGGGAATGATGGCCAAAGTGGCTAACTCATTGCTAAATACGGCTCTTCCGGAAATTACTGCAGAATTGACAGAGACTGTTGCATTAAAAGCCGAACAGGAATACAGGGAGCATGCTGGCGTTTAGTTTGTCTCTCATTGAAAAGAACTCATTAACTTGAGTTCTTTTATTTCGTATATCGGTTAGCATAGCTGGAGGCTACGAAAGCTTCCGGCTTTATTTTTGGCTCTAGGCCGATCGATTCGATCCTGGAGACCATTTCCTTCACAAATTCCCGCGTTTTGTTTCTTTTGCCTGATCCGATGTCCATATGTCCTTCCATAGAAAACGAACCGCCTTTGTAAAGGAATGGAAGAACGATATCAAACATTTTGTCTTTGTACTCCTCTGTAAACAAAGAGACCACTTCTTCAGTCAGCGAGGTTTCATAGGAGATTCTCTCATGAAGGTGCAGCATTTTCCTGGGGATAACGGTTTTTCGAATACATGCCCAGGCGCCTTTTCGCTCATTTTGAATCACAATCCCGGTTATAAACACAGTGCGATTGCAATGCACCTGTGAATCTGTTCCAATCATCAGCCTGAAGTTCCCATCAGGATTTCGCTTTATAAAAAGTAAGATACGGTTGAATACCTGCTCAAAAGTCATATTCCTCTCCTGAAGATTTTGAAATGTATATTCAGCATTCACCTATTATCACCACATTAAGTATTTTGTCTCGGAGTATCACTCTTCCACAACCTTTAACTTAAAATGTAATCCCTATTACTGCCATTATATTGAGGGACACTGAACAAGTTGTTTATTTTTTTAAAAAAATTGTTTTTGCAGCGGATGAACGGAAAATGAATGGGAATTTGAAGATTGATGAAAACTATGGTAAAAGGAGGAGCTCTTATGAACAAAACACTCATTTTTATCCTTAAATCAGCAGCAAGCTTGATTGCTTTTGCCATAGCACTTGATTTATTCTTCGATGCCTCATTGGCGGATATTGTTTCTTTCAGTCTTCTGGTAACAGTCATGTCTTATTTACTCGGAGACCGCATCATACTTCCAAGGCTGGGAAACCGGAATGCCCTTATTGCAGACTTTTTCCTGGTTTATGCATCTGTATGGGTGTTTGGGAGTGTGCTGCTTAACAGCTACCTGCAAATCGCATGGGGAAGCATCATTGCGGCAGGAATTATCACTTTTTCCGAAGTCTTTATCCACCGCTATTTGCTAAAAACCGCAGCTTCCAATCACCAGGATAACCGGGAGGAAGCCGTCTTGAACCCCCGCCTTGCTTATGGAATGGAAATGGCGGAGGAGAAAGAGCCGACACGGGATTGGGATTGAAAATCATAAAGCAGCTAAACCCAATGCGGACATTACGGCTGCTTGGGTTTTTCTCATTCATTCATAAGAATACTCTTGCTATTTTGTCATCAAACACCCAATATTAATAAGGTGCATTTTATCCAAAGAAAAGAAAGTAGGGTCTTATTTGCAGGATTTTTTAACACTTGGCATTTCAAAAAAACGAACCGAGCTTTTGCTTAAGGCTGGCATCGGGAATCCTACCCCCATCCAGGAGAAAGCCATTCCCGCTTTAATGGAGGGAAGGGATATCATTGCCCAGGCACAGACCGGAACAGGAAAGACATTTGCTTTTATCCTGCCGATTCTTGAAAAGCTGGAGCCGGCAGCATCCCATATACAAGCACTGATTGTTACACCCACAAGAGAATTAGCCCTGCAGATCACGGGAGAAGTTCAAAAACTGACTGCGGCTGATGATATAGAGGTTTTAGCTGTGTATGGCGGCCAGGATGTAGACAAACAGCTGAACAAACTAAAGAAAAATGTCCATATTGTTGTCGGAACTCCCGGACGGCTGCTCGACCATATTAATAGAAAAACTATTGATTTATCAAAGACAGATTTTTTAGTCTTGGATGAAGCCGATCAAATGCTGCATATCGGTTTTCTGGGAGAAGTGGAAGATATAATTAATGAGACTCCCGAAAGCAGGCAGACCATGCTTTTTTCAGCCACAATTCCAGCAGAAATAAAAAAACTGGCACGAAAACACCTGAAAGAACCACAGTATATTCAAGTTGAAAAAACACAGGGACCGGCAGATTCAGTAAAGCAAATCGCCATACATACGATCGACCGTGCCAAGCAGGCTACACTCATGCAATTAATTCAAACTCATAGACCTTATTTAGCCGTCATCTTTTGCCGGACCAAACGCAGGGTCAGCAAGCTTAATGATGTACTAAAATCAAATGGCTTCCAAAGTGATGAGCTGCACGGGGATTTATCCCAGTCCAAACGGGAACAAGTGATGAAACGATTCAGGGACGCAGAATTACAGCTATTAGTAGCAACTGATGTAGCAGCAAGGGGACTTGATGTGGAAGGTGTCACACATGTATTTAATTATGATATTCCACTGGATCCGGAAAGCTATGTTCACCGCATCGGAAGAACGGGAAGAGCTGGCATGAAGGGGCTTGCAATCACTTTTTATTCATCCGCAGACAAACCGCTTCTCGAAGCAATTGAAAAAGGGCTGAACATTTCAATATCAAGGCAGAACCTTGGCAAAAGCCAGGAAAAGCAAAAGCCATCCAGGCCACCAGAAAAAAACTCTCACCTGCAAAAAAGCCCATCTTCACGTGGAAGAAAGAAAAAGGATAATTGGGACGATGCAGACAGAAAAAAGAATGAAGGCAAAACTTCCCCAACAAAGAGCAGAAAAAGCCAAAGGAAAAAATCCATACCGTTGAATTCAGCTGGTAATGTAAACCGCAGTAAATCACAATCCAAAAAGAAGACTTCAGCGCCTAAAACTGTGAGTGACATGTCAAAAAGACGCGGAAGGTGACCATAATTAAAGGAGGAACAATATGTTAAAAGAACGGATTGAAAATCATCTTAAAAAACCAGAAAACGAAATATACAAAGAAGAAAAGGAATTTGCTGAAAAGCATCAGCTATTATCAAATGCTGAAACTTTAATAGTCAAAAATCCTGAAACTCGCTTTGCAAATGCTTATATAGAGAGAGGAAACAAGGAAACAGAAGAAGTCCTCTCACAGGAGACTTTCGATTTTCTAAACCAGCCTATCGATTATTTTGTAAAAAACATTAAAGAGTTTATGTACCTTGAGTCTGAATGGTTTGGGATTATTGGGGCAGAAGCCATCTCATTTGAATTCGATGACCTTTTCCGAAACTATGATGTCATGCTTGGACTTAAATTGCCTAAGAAGAAAGCAGAAGCAATAAGGTCATATTTAAAAAGGACATTACAAGGTGATTCAGCAACATTTGATTTAATGTTTAACCAGCAAGATGGGTTATGGGAACTCAATTTTGCTTTGGATGACCTGGAGGGCTTTAAAGAAGATATGACCATAAACGAAGCTTACAATCTAATTTACAGATATCTATTCTTATTGGCAGAAAAAATTGAGGAAGCAAACTAAAAAAGCGGTTCAATCGAACTGCTTTTTTTATTTATTTTATTTCCCATACCATGGATATTTCTTTGTGAAATTCTGCATGATATAGATTGTTAATAAAAAAGGAGGAATCAAAATGGAAATTCAGTCTAACCAATTGCATCAAAACATGCATACGGGAAATATACCTCAGCAGCTCAACCATGGAGCACATGAAGTTCTAGATGTTCATGAAGTTTTATCAGGTACAGTCGGCACCTTAAACACATACTCACTTTTGCGTCAGCACGTACAAGATCAGGAACTGGCAAGTCTAATGGACCGCCAATATCAATTTATTCAAGAGGAGTACAATACTACACTGGAATGCTTCCAGACAGGTAAAGATCCTTCTAAACCAACCCAGAGCTATAAAATGAACCAGGATAATGATTTTATTTATGGTTTAAAGCCTGCTCAGCCAAAGAAGCCAATCCAATCTATCTCCGAAATGAATGAAGAAACAGTTTCCGGCTGCCTTCTGGGAGCATTAAAATCGGCCGCTTCCATGAAAACAATGGCTGCACTCGAAACAACAAATCCTGTTGTTCGTAGAGTACTGGCTGATTCAGTCCCAAATTGCATTGAGATGGCTTATGAACTTTCGATTTATCAAAACAAACATCATTATTACCAGGTACCTCAGTTTACACAGCAGGATATGCAGCAAATGTTAAATGCATATGCTCCTGCTCAAGGGCAAATGCCTAATCCTAATATTCCTCATTAAAAAAAGAGCCCCTTGGTAAAATGCCAGGGGCTCTTGCATTCTTTTGCATATGTGGTTATTTAAAGGTTTCATTCGATAATGGAGAGCCAGCAGATGTATGCTGATTCATCCATTCAAGAGATACTTTGGAAACTGTCTGCCAATCTGGAATCTTATCCTTAAATTTTTCAATCCAGCTCATTGCGAATTGGGAATCAATGCCTTTTTCCTCACATTGGCTTAAAAAATCCTGTACGGCTGATTGATTAAATTGACCCCAGCCTCCGCATATGTTCTGCCAAATCTGTTCAATAGAAGCTTGTATGGGTGAATCAATATTCGTTTTGCCGTGTTGATTATGATTGTGCATACATAAACTCTCCTTTTTATTTAATATCAATTTCATTATGTCCTTCGGAATTAGAAGTCATGTGCGAGGCAAAATAATCCTATAAAATAAAAAAATCTTTAATGAAACATAAAAATTATAGCCTGTTTATAGGATCTCATCACAATTTTCCAGGCAACCATGACATTTATCATGGTTTGTACATGACACTCATGTCTACAAAACCTTCTGAAAACCCTTTATCATAAGGTTAACGTCATGAAGAAGGGAATTAAAAAATGACTTCTAAAGAAAAACAACTCAACTTAAAAAAACAAATGGCACCATATGAAAAATCAGATTTAACACGCAGCACCATGCAGCTGGTCAATACACTGGGACCTTTTTTCCTGCTGTGGTTCCTTGCTTATAAGAGCCTGAGCATTTCTTACCTGCTGACGCTTGGCATATCTGTCATTGCAGCAGGCTTTCTGGTCAGGATCTTCATCATTTTCCATGATTGCTGCCACCATTCCTTTTTCAAAAATCGCAAAGCAAACAAAATCGTTGGCACATTCACAGGGATCCTTACCATTTTCCCTTATCACCAATGGCAGCATGACCACAATGTTCACCATGCAACCAGCGGTAATCTGGACAAGCGTGGTACAGGAGATATCTGGACACTGACTGTGAAAGAATACCAGGATGCGTCATGGCCGACACGTGCAGCTTATCGCATTTACCGCAATCCGTTCGTCATGTTAGGGTTAGGCCCGATTTATGTATTTTTGTTGAAAAACCGATTTAACAGAAAAGGGGCAAGAAAGAATGAACGCATCAATACTTATCTTACAAATGCAGCCATCGCTGGTTTGTATGCGTTCATGTGCTGGGCCATCGGATGGGAAGCATTCCTGATGGTGCAAGGACCAATCTTTCTAATTTCCGGAGCAGCGGGAATTTGGCTTTTCTATGTACAGCATACATTTGAAGACTCCTATTTTGAAGAAGATGATAAGTGGGAGTATGTAAAAGCGGCAGTAGAAGGAAGCTCCTTTTACAAGCTTCCAAAAGTGCTTCAGTGGCTGACCGGGAACATCGGGTTCCATCATATTCATCACTTAAGCCCGCGCGTGCCTAACTATAATCTAGAAAGCGCACATTATAATACAGCTGAGCTCCAGAATGTACCGACCATTACGCTTTCGACCAGCCTGAAGTCCCTTCGATTCCGCTTATGGGATGAAGAAGCCCAGGACTTCACGGGTTATGGAACAGCCAGGCAGTCTGCACTCAGAAAAAAACAAAGCAGAGCAAAAACGGCATCTGTGAAGCCATAACTTAGTCTATAGTCTACTGAAGAACAGCTCCTTTGTGATATGATAGCAAAGGAGCTGTTTTATTATTTCACGAATAAAAAGAGGGTACCTCACATGTTTAAAAAGTATTTCACCACATTGAAAAGTTCAGGCATTTCTCCTTATATATGGAGTGTATTCAGCATTTTGCCGTTTTATTTCATCTTCAGATCCACCTCAAAAATCGCCATAGCCGTAGGGATTATCCTGACCATTTTATTTTTTATATCATTGCGTTTTGCCTTTATATCGCGGAAGTGGCCTGTCTATCTATGGACTGGCATCTTAATCAGCATATCGATTACAATGACCATTCTTTTTTCGTTTATTTACTTTGCTTTTTATATTGCTTATTACAATGGCCATATCAAAAACAGGATTGCATTTCTAACGTTATATGTCATCCATCTTGTCGCAACTACCATCTCAATTAACATTAATTTTGTCACACAAAAGCCATTATTTCTTGAGCAGATACCTTTTATCATTATCATCTGGATCAGTGTAATTTTGCTTCCTTTTAACATCCACAATAAGAAAAAGCAGGAAATGCTTGAAGAACAGCTCGAAGATGCCAACAAAAGGATTGCGGAGCTTGTCAAACAGGAAGAAAGGCAGCGGATTGCCCGCGATCTTCATGATACCCTTGGACAAAAATTGTCTCTGATCGGGTTAAAAAGCGATCTGGCCAGGAAGCTCATCAGCAAGGATCCTGACCAGGCAAAGGAAGAGCTTGTAGACGTTCAGCAAACGGCCAGAACAGCATTAAACGAAGTAAGAAAAATGGTTTCCCAGATGAGAGGAATCAGGCTGAAGGAAGAAATTATACTTGTTAAGCAAATTTTAAAGGCCGCCTCTATCGAATTTATCGGGGAAGAAGAAATCAAATTAAAGAATGTGTCACTATTCCTTGAGAATATTCTAAGCATGTGCATGAAAGAAGCTGTGACAAATGTAGTAAAACACAGTAATGCAACAGAATGCCGAATAAGCATTGAACAAACCTGGAATGAAGTTAGCATTACTGTCCAGGATAACGGGGTCGGCATGAATCCTGCAACAGATGTCGGCAAGGGGTCCGGACTGCTTGGATTAGGAGAGCGGCTCGACTTTGTCAATGGAAGCCTTGAAATCGCATCTGAAAATGGAACAACGATTACAATGAAGGTGCCAACAGTCGTAAAGGAAACAAATAAGGAGGAAAAGGCATGATTAAAATCGTCATAGCTGAAGACCAGCGGATGGTGCTTGGTGCTTTAGGATCCCTGTTAAATCTCGAAGACGATATGGAGGTCATTGGCAAAGCATCGAATGGCAAGGAAGCCATATCTCTTGTCCAATCGCTCAAACCGGATATATGCATCATGGATATTGAAATGCCGGAAAAGAGCGGCTTGGAAGCGGCGGAAGAATTGAAAGGCATGGGATGCAAAGTTATTATTCTGACAACCTTTGCAAGGTCAGGCTATTTTCAGCGTGCCCTTAAGGCCGGTGTAAGGGGATACTTATTAAAAGACAGCCCGAGTGAAGAGCTCGCCAGCTCAATCAGAAACGTCGTGGAAGGAAAGCGCATCTATGCACCTGAATTAATGGATGATGTATATGGAGAAGAAAACCCGCTGACCGACCGTGAAAAAGAGGTGCTTGAGCTGATTGCCGACGGCAAAAACACCAGGGAAATTGCCGACCAGCTCAGCATTAAAACAGGAACCGTCCGTAACTATATATCTGCTATTCTTGACAAGCTCGAAGTTACGAATAGGATTGAAGCCATTACCCAGTCCAAAGAGAAGGGCTGGTTTAAATAAAGGTGTTTCTTGCATAAAAAGGCAGCAGCCAACCCAGGCTTAGCTGTCCTTTTTCATTTTCTTTAATTCTTCCATAACAACGAAGGCCAAATCATCATTTCCAAACATTGATAGAACACCAAGCAATGTCTCATCAGGCACATCGCCCGCTTCTTCTTTTGGAACTGTCAGCTCCAGCGCTTCCTGCAGTGAAATATTTTTGCTTTGATCAGGGTATGCCTTTAAATAGATTTCCTCGGGATCTAAATTGTGATTAATGCACCACTGGGCAAAAACGAGAATCATCATTTTTTCTTCGCCCTGATAGTTTTGAATAATTCTTTCTTCAAGCTCTTTGCTGTTCATTTTCATAAATCTCCTTATGTATTTATATATTGATTATAGATATAAATCCATGATTTTTCATCTTAATTGCCATTTCTTTTGCAGATAGAATTTTCAGTAATCCGAATTAATTCTAAATTTATTGTTAATTCATATTGACAATTAAATAGGAGAATATCATAATATTAGAAAAACTTATAAAAACTTTAACAGATAACTGCACTACTGCCTTGAAGTAGAAAAGAGCGAAAGGGAACCTTTTCAAAAACAGCATATGAGTCTTATTACAATAACTGTAAGCAGCTGTTGAACATCCATATGGTTGTTGCCGGGAAGCAAGCCCTTTCGTCCACGCTCGGGGGATGACTGGGCGTTTTTATTTATCCTCTATTAAGAGCAGCAGGAAAAGCAGGCATGAGGTTTTTAAATCATCTACAGATAGGGAGTTTTGACAATGACTGAATTTAAAATTGAAATCAATCGCACACCTGAGAAAAAACAAAAACCTGCATTTGATAACCTGGAGTTTGGCAAAAATTTTACCGATCATATGTTTGAAATGGATTATACTGCCGGCCGGGGATGGCATGATCCAAGAATTGTACCTTACCAGCCTCTTTCACTTGATCCCGCTGCAATGATTTTCCATTATGGGCAAAGTGTCTTCGAAGGGTTAAAAGCATATCTTACAATCGATAATGAAGTACTGCTGTTCAGGCCTGAAAAGAATATGGAGAGATTGAATAAATCCAACTCCAGGTTATGCATTCCTGAAATTGATGAAGAGCTTGCTCTTTATGCCTTAAAAGAATTAATATCACTCGATCGTGACTGGATTCCCAATGTTGAAGGAACCTCACTGTACATCCGTCCATTTGTCATTTCAACTGAGCCATACCTTGGAGTAGCACCATCAAAGAGATACAAATTCATCATTATCCTTTCTCCAGTAGGCGCCTACTATAAGGAAGGCATCAACCCTGTTAAAATTGCTGTTCAAAACGAATATGTCCGTGCTGTAAAAGGGGGAACAGGCACTGCTAAAACCGGAGGAAACTATGCAGCGAGTCTGAAAGCACAGGAGCTTGCCAGCTTAACTGGATATTCACAGGTTCTATGGCTGGACGGAAAAGAAAATAAATATATTGAAGAAGTGGGAAGCATGAACATTTTCTTCAAAATTAACGGTGAAGTTGTAACACCTGAGCTGAATGGAAGCATTTTAGAAGGAATCACCAGAAACTCTGTACTCGAGTTACTGAAATACTGGAATATCCCTGTAGCAGAGCGCAGAATCTCCATTGAAGAAATTTACCAGGCACATGCGGATGGACAGCTTGAAGAAGCATTTGGAACAGGCACTGCTGCTGTTATCTCTCCAATTGGCGAATTTTTCTGGGACAATAAGAAAATTGAAATCAGCGGTGGCATCACCGGGGAATTATCCAAGAAAATCTATGATACTTTGACAGGCATTCAAAAAGGAACCGCACCAGACCCGTTTGGGTGGAGTGTAAAAGTGGAAAAAAAAGAGGCAGCAGGCATTAAGTAATCCCCAATGCAGGCATGGATCGGCATCATAAAGCCGATCCTTTTTTATTTTAGGCATGAAAATCTGCTAAAATGGGAAAATAAAGAAAGAACCTATTACGAGGGGAGATAAAAAATGGACAAGATAGAAGTTGGAGAAGTGTTTACAATAAGTGATGAAAATGATCAGGAAATGGAAGTGGAGGTCCTCGCTTCTGCAGAGGTAGATGGCCATCAATATGCTGCTGTCAGCTTCGTAGAAGATCTTGAAGAAGACACAGAAGAAGATATCGACGTGTTCTTCTTAAAACTGGATGAAGACGGCGACTTCACACCCATTGAAAGCGATGAAGAATTTTCCAAAGTCTCTGCCGTATTCGAGGAAATGATAAATGAGGAATAGAAGAGAAGGAATGATTCCTTCTCTTTTTTTACATAGGAAAATGCTTAAGCTCCTAATCTTCAGAAAACGTAATTTTCTTCAAAATTAATGCGCAAATCTCACAAAAGGAATGAAACAGCAGGTGATCCAATGAAAATATTATGCATCGATGGCGGTGGAATACGCGGTGTCTTTGCTGTCAGCATTTTAAAAGCTCTCGAAGAGGAACTGAAACTGAAAGCAGGCGACTATTTTGATATGATTGCTGGCACAAGCACCGGATCGATCATTGCCTCTTCACTGATCCTGAAGAAAGATATGAGCGGAGTCTTGAAAGGATACGAGTCATTCGGGAAGAAAATTTTTGTAAAACAGGCAAAGGTTGGACTCTTTAAAAGTGTATACAGTGATAAGTACCTGCGGCGTTTTATCCGAAAAGCTTTTGGCGAAACGGAGCTTTCCGATATTAAAAAGCCCCTTTTAATTCCTGCTGTCGATGTGACTCATGGCAAGCCATTTATCCACCGTTCCAATTACGGCAGTACTGGAAATGAAAGTCTATCAATGAAGCTTTGGGATGCAGTCCTTTCCTCCTGTTCAGCACCTGTATATTTCCCTCCGAATAACATCAGCAACAGTTATTTATCGATAGACGGAGGACTTTGGGCGAATAATCCATCACTCGTCTGTATTACGGAGGCTATGCACCACTTCAAGGAGGAACTGCAAAATATTAAAATCATTTCCCTTGGAACCGGTCTTCAAAAAATTGACTTTACAATTGACAATAATAAATACTGGGGTGTAAAGCATTGGCTGCCTTTCCAGCTCCCGTCCATGAAAGTTACGCCGAAGCTTTTGGACCTGGCCCTTCATTTATCTTCCGAATCTGTTACGTACCATTGCAAGCATCTGCTCGGAGAAAATTACTTGCGCATAAATGAAGAACTGGGAGAAGAAATGCCATTTGATGACATAAAGTTTGTGGAGGAATTGGTCATGCTTGGAGAGAAGGTCTATCAGGACCGACGGAAGGAAATAAAAAAGTTTTTACTATCGTGATTTGAAATCCGTAAAAAAGAGCAAGGGTATTGCCCATGCTCTTTTTTCTTATTTTGTATTTTTCAAGGAATAATACTTCACGTGTTCTTCTGTATTTTGGAGAGCTTCAGCAATCGTACCCATAAGGCTGTATGGCCCTTTGGCGTCATGGCCAACTTCCCAGATCATCATTCCTCCGAATCCGTGATTGAGAGCCAGTGCTGTTTTCTTTTTCATCGTATTGGCACCATTATAGTAGTAGTTGGTGCCATTTAGGCTGATCCTATCCTTTGCTGCGTTTTCGGGATTATCGTTTATGACTGCCTTATATGATACAGGCTTAATGGCAGGATCTGCTGGCTGAGCATAAAGCGGAACCCCCAGAACCAGCTTATCTTTTGGAATACCCTCTGAATCAAATAGTTGTCCCCAATAGTTTGCAATACTCTCTGTAAAGGAGTACGGAGAAAGATTAGCAGCGTTGTATCCGCCATCCCACTGGCCATCATAAGCCATAATATTTACATAATCAACCTTCATGAACATATCAGGCTCATATACGACATAGCCCGTCTCTGTACCAGTTACACTATGAATTTTGGCATGGACCGCAACAGACAGCACTTTGCCGTTTGCATGAAGCACTTCGCTAAGCTTAGTGATAAAGACAGCCAGGTATTTTGCATCCTCTTTGGAACGCGGATGCTCAAAATCAATGTCAATGCCATCAAGGTTTTCGTTTTGAGCCAGCTTCGCCAATTCTTTTACCAGCCTATCTCTCGAAGAGTCATCAGCTATGGCTTGTTTAAAATAATCATAAGATTCCCCGCCATTGATATGAAACCATCCCCCAACGGCAAGTATGGCCTTTACATCTTGACGGTGTGCATTTTTCACTACACTTCTCAGGTTTTTCAGGGCTGAATCACCATTTAAAGAAATGCTTCCATCCTTTTTGGGATGAGCGAAAGAAAATAGGATATGAGACAGATTTGAATAATCGATCGATTTTGGATCACGGTAATCCTGGACATAACCCATCAGCACTTTTTCGGGAATCTCAGAAAACTCCGGAATTCCTTTTTTGACCGGAAGTTTGCTGGATTGAGAAACCGGCACAGGCTGTTTTAAAGGCTGGATCTGATCCGTGTTGTTTGTATAGTAAATGCCTGCAGCAAAACCGCTGGAAAATATAAGAACAATCAATATCAGCACTCGGTGTATTCTCTTCACAAATAGTAACCCTCCATCATTCAATCCTATAAAAGTGTATCAAAAAAGAGAACAAGGAGGGGGTGGTAATTTATTGCTTGCATTCCATTCATAAAATAATACATAAATATGATTCTCATCACATCCCAAGCTTTTCCCCCATGGTACATTCCTTATAAGCAATAAAAACAGCCTAGTAAAAGATTGATAAAGGAGGAAATGTACAGTGAGTGAACTGATTAATAACCGTGAACAACATGGCCATCACAGCAGTCCTGTTCGGCACAGTGAAGGTGAAACTGCTCATTTGAAGCCGGAAGAACAGCCTGGACACCCCATACATACATTTATCCGGGAGAATAGGGCTATTGATAAGCATCTGAGGGAAAAAGTAAAAGTCCATCTCGAGGCGTTCATCCAGGAGGATAACGGGGAAAATGCATATAAACTATTAGAAGACTGCATCCTGCTGCTTGATCTTGATAAGCATTACAGCCGCAAGGAAAATCTGCTTTTCCCATACCTGGAGAAGTACGGAATCTATGGTCCAACAAATAATATGTGGAGCATCGATGACTTTATCAGGGATGGAATCAAGGATGCCAGGAACCTGCTCAGCGATTACGATGGGGACAGGCAAAAGGTCATCAATGCCGTGCGGTTCATGTTCAATGAAATAAGCGCCATGATTTACAGGGAGGAAAACATCCTTTTCCCCATGGCTTTAAAGAATCTTACAGAAGATGAATGGGTTAAGATTGCCCATGAGAGTGACGCGATTGGCTTCTGTCTGACCGGCCCTGAAGGTGAGTGGAAGCCTGAACGAAGAGGGATTGAAGTGAATGGAATATCAGAAGGCTATATCAAAATGGAAACTGGCATTTTAACACTAAAACAGCTGGAACTATTATTCAATCACTTGCCTGTTGATATCACATTTATTGATCATGAAGACGTAGTCCGCTATTTCTCTCATGGAAAGGAAAGAATCTTCGCCAGAACCAAAGCAGTGATTGGGCGAACCGTGCAGAATTGCCATCCCCCCCGCAGTATGCATGCTGTGGAAGAATTGCTGAAGGATTTCAAGGCTGGCCGAAAAGACTCTGAAGATTTCTGGATAAAATTCAGAGATAAATATGTTTATATTCGTTATTTTGCCGTAAGGGATGAAAACGGAAGCTATGCAGGAACCCTTGAATTCACACAAAATATCAGCCCAATCCAGGAAATCGAGGGAGAAAAAAGGATTCTTTCATAATTATATAAAAGCTAAGAGCGTCCAGGCTCTTAGCTTTTTTTGATTTTTGAAGGATTATTAATCTTATATGTCACTGTTTCTTCTACTATGAATTCCTCTTCACAGTCTTTGCCTTTAGGCAGCTTCTTCTTGACAATTTTCCCGTCAAATTCAAGGCTTTCCCCTGGCTGGAGTTCGTATTTCTTCAGAGTTTTTGAGTGGGAGCACCAGCCTAGCCCCACTTCAATCGGTTCATTCTCTTGAATGACAACATCTTCTAAGACGATGACTTCATCATTATCTTCATTGAAATGGTTCCAGCTCAAGGCAATTTGTTTTACTTTAGCAGTAAAGTGGACCTTTTCTGCAGGCAATTCCAAAGCAGGCTGTTTTTCCTTTTTGGCTTTTTTTGCTGAAGGCTTAGTCTTATTGCTGTTTTCAGACGAATTCTTAGAAACGTCTTCGGATTTCTCACTGTCTTTTTTAGGAGCATCCTTTTCAGAAGGAGCAGAGGAGTTGTCCGCAAATTCAGCAGCCAGTGCCTTTCCAAAGCTTGGAGACTGCATCTCTTTAAGATAAGCCGGGTGTATGCAGCTCAGATTTCCGTCCTGAAATTCGATTATGATTGTATAATAATCACCAGACTCACCGTATGCCTGATAACCTTTCACGGTTACAAGCCGCTGCTGTGATTTTTCTTTATACCAGAATTCCTTCTTCACTTCCCTTGTAGTTGATAAGCCCCATTCCCTGACTTTTTCTTCATAATGGGCATCGTCCTGAAAAGTTTCAAAATTCCCCACTGGCGGAAAATAGGCCGTATTGTTTGAGTCTTCAATATGAGGGAGAGTTATTGCCAATCCGTCCACATCCTTTCAAGATTATTTTAATGGCCGTTCGTGATAAAATCAAAAATGAGGAAGGGTTTTTCCGATAACTTTTGAATATAGTTAATAAATGAACGACAGTTTTGCTGCAAAGGAGTCTATAAGATGAAGACATTCAAAAACAGAAATGACGTTCCGCTTAATGAAAAATGGAATCTGGAAGACATTTATTCAAGCATGGAAAAATGGGAGGAAGATTACCAGAGGATTGAACAACTAGCTGATAAGCTGAAGACCTATGATGGGCAGATTCATGACGGCTGCTCTCTGTATCAATATCTTGAACAAAAAGAAAAACTTTCTTACATATTTAATAAGCTATATGCATATGTGATGCTGAAAACAGATGAAGACACACGGGTGTCAGACTCACAGGCATTGGTGGACAGGGCAAAGCAATTAAGCGTAAAAATCAGTTCATCCACTTCTTTTTTTATGCCTTTTCTTTTAAGCCTTGATGAAAAAACACTGAAAAACTATATTACTGAGGAAAAAGGCTTGAAATACTTTGAGGAAGACCTGCTCGAATCCTTCCGCTATAAAGCGCATGTCCTTAATAAAGACAAGGAAGAAATTCTGTCCCGCCTTGGCGAAGCACTTTCAGTTCCCAGTCATACATTTGGAATGATGAATAATGCAGATATAAAGTTTGGCGATGTAACAAATGATGATGGCGAAAAGGTTGAACTGACACGCGGCATGTATGCGAAAATTATGGAAGAGGAAGACCGGGAAAAGAGGAAAGAAGCATACAGGGCGTATTACCAGCCTTATGTGCAGCTAAAGAATTCCATTGCTTCCACTCTTTCTGCCGCAATTAAAAACAATGTGACAACGGCCAAAATCCGGAATTATCCTTCAGCCCTTGAAAAAGGCTTATTTGGAGATAAGGTGCCAAAGGAAGTATATGTAAATCTTATTGAGACGACTAAAAAGAATATTGGGGCAATGCATCGGTATACTGCAATCCGCAAGAAACAGTTAGGACTTGACGAGCTAAGGCAATATGATTTAAGTGTTCCTTTAGTAAAGGGAGTCAAACCCGAAATAACCTATGAAGAAGCTTATGACACAATGTGTAAAGCACTGGAGCCTCTTGGAGAGGATTATATTAACATTCTCAAGGAGTTTAAATCTGAGCGCTATATTGATGTGCGGGAAACTCCAGGGAAGCGCTCAGGGGCGTATAACCTGGGCATCTATGGCGTTCATCCCTATATCCTCCTGAATCACCGTGATGATCTGGACAGCCTTTTCACACTTGCACACGAATGCGGACATGGTGTCCACAGTAAGCTCAGCTCACAGCACCAGCCGCAGATTACCGCCCGTTACAGCATCTTTGTAGCGGAAGTGGCATCAACAGTGAACGAAGTGCTGCTGATTCATTATTTGCTGAACAGGGAAAAGGATAAACAAGTCCGCAGGCACCTCCTTAATCATTTTATTGATCAGTTTAAAGGAACCTTCTTCACGCAAGTCATGTTTGCTGAGTTTGAAATGAAAACGCACGAATTAGCGGAAAAGGGAGAGCCGCTTAACGCTGAAGTTTTCAGCGGAATCTATGAACGGTTATTCCGTGAATATAATGGGGATGAAATAGTCTTTGATGAAGAGGTGAAATTCGGGTGGGCAAGGATTCCTCATTTTTACCGTCCATTTTATGTTTATAAGTACGCTACAGGATTTGCGTCTGCCATTCATTTGGGAGCAAAAATCCTTGAGGGGGACAAAGAAACGCTGCAAAGCTATCTTGAATTCTTAAAAAGCGGAAGTTCCGATTATCCTCTTGAGCTGCTTAAGAAAACCGGAGTGGATCTGACTACCCCATACCCAATTGAAAACTCACTTCGGAAATTCAGAGAACTTGTAGAAGAATTCGGAAACCAATAGAAGAATCCGGCCTGTTTCTTAACTTAGAAACAGGCTTTTCTACTGTCATAGATAAAAGAACAGCCTGCTGAAATACAATTAATGGACAGGATGAAATATTCCTGCAATAATTGATGCAAACTTTAATTAATAAGAAGCTAGTGCAAATATAATTGTGAAGGATGAAAGGATGAAAGTACTACTGGCAAGCCCGAATTTTCACCAGGCAAGAGGAAATACAGTTACCGTTCAGCGTATTTCTGATGGACTTAATAAGCTGGGCATCGAGACTAAAATCATTAATATCACAGACGATCACGAATTCACTTGCCTGCCAAAAGCTGATATTGTGCATGGCTTTAACGCTTACAAGTTTGGCGAATTTATCAAAGGGCTTGGTAAAAGGCCTGAAAGATATGTTGTAACCATGACAGGCACTGATTTGAATATCGATCTTTATGATCCGGCGAAAAAAAACGATGTTATCGAAACGATAATCCATGCCGAGGCTATACATGTATTTGATGAAGAAGCCAAGCTTGTACTGTCAAGAGAAATTCCCGAAGCAAGAGATAAAATCAGCGTTATCCATCAGGGCACTGTAATATTTCCTGAACCTGGAGGCGATTATAAGAAAGAGCCTGGCACTTTTTTATTTTTGCTGCCTGCAGGGATCCGCAAGGTGAAAAATATTCCTTTTGCCATTGAAAAGCTGAAAATGATTTACGAAAAAAATCCCAAAGTACGACTTTGGCTGGCGGGCCCTATTATTGAAGTAGAAGAGGGGGATATTGTAAAGGCCCTCGCAGAAGAGAATAAAGAGTGGATTCAATATCTCGGGCAAATCCCCCACCATCATATGGGGGAGCTATACAGGCAAGCTGATGCCGTATTGAATACATCCCATTCTGAAGGCCAGCCTGCTGCTATTTTAGAAGCAATGGAATATTGCCTTCCAGTACTTGCAGCCAATAACCTGGGCAACCGAAATATCATTGACCATCTGGAAACAGGTTTAATCTATACTAATCCGGTCGAATTTCTTGATTATGCAGACAAACTAGTGAATAATTACGAGTTGAGGATAAAATTGGGGCGGGCTGCCAAGTTCTATGTTGAGTGCTGCCATTCTTCAGAATATGAAGCGAAAACACTTCAAAAAATTTACAAAACAATTTTAGAAAAGTCCCCAGTAAATAATGAATAGGCAAGGAGAGAGAAATATGTCGAGAGAAGAAATCGTTAAACTAACTTCTTTATCTACAAAAGGCGGCTGAGGATGCAAAATTGGTCCTGAAGACCTGGCGCAGGTTCTGCGTCATTTGCCAAAGTCTGTACCTGACCCCAACCTATTAGTAGGACTGGATACATCAGATGATGCAGGCGTATATAAAATAAATGATGAAACTGCCCTGGTGCAGACACTTGATTTCTTTACTCCTATCGTGGATGACCCATATATGTTCGGGCAGATTGCCGCAGCCAATTCACTTAGCGATATCTACGCTATGGGCGGAAAGCCGATAACTGTTATGAATATTGTAGGCTTTCCTATCAGCAAATTGGATAAAAGCATCCTTGCAGACATTCTGGCTGGCGCATCCGATAAAGTTAGAGAATCCGGTGCTGTTTTAGTTGGAGGGCACTCCATTGACGACCAGGAGCCAAAATTCGGCTTATCTGTGACTGGTACAGTACATCCTGAACGAGTAAGAACAAATGCAGGAGCCAAACCTGGTGACAAACTTATTTTAACCAAGCCGATCGGCGTCGGCATCCTTACTCAAGCGATTAAAAGGGATATGCTGGATCAGGAAGGCATCGAGCGTGTAATGCAAATTATGGCTGCCTTAAATAAAGACGCTGCTGAAGCTATGGATAACTACCAGGTCAATGCCTGCACAGACATTACTGGTTTTGGCCTTCTGGGCCACGCCATGGAGATTGCGGAAGGAAGCGGTACAGGCATTACCATTGAAAGCAATGGGGTACCTGTCCTTCCAAAAACAAGAGAGCTTGCTGAACAGAATATTATTCCTGGCGGCTCCAAAAAGAATCATAAATGGCTGTCCGGCCGGATTCAATACGAAAATATTGATGATGTTGATCAAGTGATCCTTTGTGATGCCATTACTTCAGGGGGACTTTTAATAACCGTTCCTGAAACAGAAGCTGAATTGCTCCTGAAAGACCTTAAGGAAAAAGGAGTAGAATGGGCTTCCATCATTGGGACTGTCACAGATCAGAATCCTGGAAAGATTACGGTTATCTGAAAAAAGGACTCGAAAAGAGTCCTTTTTTACCTTTACTACAAAACAAAATCAAGGAAGTGCAAACATGAAAAAATTCTTAATGCTCTTGACTATCTTTTCACTGCTGCTTTTGTCAGCATGCAGCGGTAATGAAGCAGATAACACAGGCGGAAACGAAAAAGAACAATCGAAAGAAACCTTTACCATTGGCGTTATCCCAGTTCAAACAGAGGGGTCCATGGAAGCTGCAATGGATAAACTGCAGTCCACTTTATCTAAAAAACTCGATAGGGATGTAGCTGTCGAAGTTTACCCGGATTATAACGGGGTTGTAGAAGCCATGAACTACGATAAAATTGATATGGCTTATTTCGGCCCGTTAACATATGTTGTTGCACATGAGAAGAGTGGCGCAAAAGCCATCATTACGCAGCTGATTGATGGAGAGCCATTCTATTATTCATATATCATCACCCATAAAGACAATCCATGGAATTCACTTGAAGATTTACTGAAAAACAGCAGTGAAGCTGACTTTGCCTTCGGCGATATCAATTCAACTTCAGGATCACTTATCCCATCCATTGAACTGAAGGACCGCGAAGTTTACAAATCAGAGGATGACCACAGCTTTAAGTCCGTCAGATTTACCGGCTCGCATGATGCTACTGCACTGGCAGTCCAAAATAAGCAGGTTGATGCAGGTGCGATCGACAGCGCTATTTACAATCAATTAGTGGATTCAGGAAAAGTGGAAGCTGATCAGATTAAAACGATCTGGAAATCAGAAAAGCTTTTTCAGTACCCTTGGGCTGTACATGAAAATACCGATGAAGAAACGATTAAAGCATTGAAAGAAGCATTTCTCGAGATTGAAGATCCGGAAATTCTGGATGCTTTCGGGGCAAGCGGATTTACAGAGGCAAGCAATGAAGATTATGAAAGCATCCGCCAGGCTGCCCTAAAAGAGGGACTCATTAAAGAATAGGGCTGATAAGATTGTGGTTTAAAAAACGCAGCATTTTAACATATTTGGTGTTGGCTTTATTTGTTTATCTAAGCATGAAGCTAACGGAATTCGATTTATCGAAATTCAAAGACTTCCGCAATATGATTGACTTTCTGTCCCATTGGTTTCCGATGGATTTCTCTCTTCTTCCAAAGATACTTGAAGATAGTCTGGAAACATTGGCCATGGCTTTTCTGGGAAGCTTCTTCGGGCTTATTATTGGACTTCCCTTAAGCTTTATGGCGGCTAAAAACACGTCCGGCTCTAAACTTATTTACCATCTAACCAGAGTCGGCCTCAGCTTTGTCCGCTCTATTCCTGAAATTGTATTCGGTCTGATTCTACTGACGGCTCTTGGACTTGGTCCTTTTCCTGCTGTCCTGGCCATTATGTTTCATAACATTGGAGTTCTGGGAAAACTGATCTCAGAACTCATTGAAGCATCCGATCCCGGCCCGCAGGAAGCCATGAAAGCAGTTGGTGCCAAAAGCTGGTTTGCTTCCCTGTTCAGCATTTTGCCACAAATATGGCCAAATGTATTGTCGAATTATTTCTACCGGTTTGAGGTTGCCATTCGAACTTCTCTCATATTGGGGTTTATTGGCGGTGGAGGAATTGGCCAGAGACTTTTTAATGATTTTAAAACCTTCCAATACAGTTCAGTTTCACTCGATGTACTGGTTATAATGATCATCGTAATTCTAGTGGATCTTTTCGGAAGCTATGTTAGGAACCGAGTGATATAAAGGAGGCCTGAAATGCTTGAGATTCGAAATATAACAGTCCGCTATCCCGGCATGAAGCATAATGCCCTGAATTCCATAAACCTGACGATCCATCCTGGGGATTTTGTTTGTGTGTTAGGTAAAAGCGGTGCTGGTAAATCCACTTTGATCCGCTGTTTAAATGGTTTGCAGACACCATCATCTGGAGAAGTCATCTGGGATGGCCTATCCTTTTCTGCACTGAGTGATGAACAGCTTCGAAAAATCCGCAGGGAAATGGGAATGATCTTTCAGCATTTTAATTTAATTCCCCGATTGACTGTCCAGCAAAATGTTCTGACAGGGATGTTCGGCTATAGGAGCAGCTTCAAAAATCTCCTCGGATGGTTCACAGATGAAGAAAAGGCTCAGGCTAAAAAAGTTATTGCAGAGGTGGGCTTATCCGATTTCACCGACCGCAGGGTCGAGCATCTTAGCGGAGGGCAGAAACAGAGAGTCGGCATTGCAAGGGCTCTCCTTCAAAAGCCAAGGTTCCTTCTAGGCGACGAGCCTGTTGCGAGCCTGGATCCGGGAACTTCAGACCGGATATTCAGCCTGCTTCAGGAGATGCATGAGCGGCATAAGCTTCAAACCATTATAAATGTTCATGATGTTCAGTTAGCTAAACGATATGCAACCCGCATTATCGCTTTAAAAGATGGGGAAGTCGTTTTTGATGATAAACCAGAGCAGTTTACAGACGATATGTATGTATTTACATATGATGCTGAAAGTTATAGCGAAAAGTCATTTATCCGTTCAACTTAAAAAAGGAGGCAAAGTAAATGGCCAATTGTCCGTGAGTAGTGGATAGCTCGAACGTCGTGTACGTTTCGAATGACCCTGAAATCAAATTATTTAATGAGGGCCTTACATCGAAGAAAACAGTGGTGTTGACCTTTGATGATGGACCAGCAAGAGTTCTTCCTGAAATATTGGATATCTTGAAGAAAGAGAATGTTGCAGCTGTATTCTTCTGGCAATCCAGGCTTTTATACCCTCAGCGCCCGTGGAGAAGAGTCATTGACGAAGGTCATCAGATTGGTACTCACTCTTCAAAGCATTCCAACTTTGTTAAATTGACTCCACATGAACAAGTCCAGGATCTCCGCAGCAGCAAAGCTAAGATTGAGTCCATCATCGGCCAGGATGTAAAACTTTTCCGGCCCCCATTTGGGCAGTACAATGAACACACGATAGCTGCAGCCAAACAGCTTGGGCTCTCAACCATCATGTGGAGAATCTCGTCAATGGACTGGGAGCTCAAAGAACAGCCTGAACAAATTATCGCAAATGTCATAGAGAACCTGGAAGACGGAGCGATCATTCTTTTGCATGAATTAGCCCAGACTGTTGAAGCTCTTCCTGATTTAATTGCTGAGATTCGAAATAAAGGTTATGAATTCAGTTTGCTCTAAAAAGTATCCTTGTGCAGGATACTTTTTTTTGTGCTGTGAAAAAAGCAGTATTATTTTTTAAAACAGATTGATATATTGTGGAGATAGGATGCCTATTAAGGGGGAGCGCCTAGCTTGTTTACTAATATTGTGACTGCCAACGGGACTCTGAATGACCGTTGGATTTTAAGAAGAGAGAATATATATCAGGGAGCGAACGGCCGGTTTGTCGAGCGCTTTTTTATTGATGCTTCAAAAAGCTATATTTTCAAACCTCTGACAAACAATACCCAGCTGGGAAAAGAAGTGTGGATTTTCGAAAATGTTCTGGCAGAACTCCCGTTAAAGTATCCAAAAATCCTGTCGTACTCCGTTCAAAACAAATTAAACAATAATTGGATTATTTTAGAGGACCTTGGCACCATCACACATACATTTGATTCAAATATTGCACTGGAACTGGCTGCATTAATGGCCAAATGGCACTCTTTGCCCGCTGAGCGGTTCTCCATTAAACAGCTTAAAGGTCCTAAACCGCCTATTGAGGAAATGGCAAACCATATTCTGCAGAACAAAGAGAAAGTTTTTACTATTTTTAGGTTACATAATGTTTCAGAGCGTTTAGGAAATATCATTTTCAGCGCATTTACCAGTAAACCCTTTTCTGCTGTGAAGGTTCTTTGCCATGGGGATTTGCACCAGGGGAATTTTGGGTATGCGGGCGATAAGACAGTGGTTCTGGACTGGGAACATTGCCATTTGAACACACCTTTTTGGGATTTGTATCATTTAATCGATATTTCACATCCGGATTTCCCTAAGCCTAATAACCATACTTTGCGAAATATGATTCTGGATTGTTATTGTGAAGAATCCCAAATATCTGCGCCTGACAGGGAAAAATTCAAACAGGAATATTATTTGTTTTCAGCTGTCTTTTCGGTTTGGATGATGATGTTAATACAATATGATCTGGACAATCAGGGAGCGAAATGGACTCCAGAACAGCTGTTGAGGCAATTAAAAGAGACAGTACGCAATCTTGTTGAATGTGCTGAAGAAATCATTTAGAACGAAAGTCAGGTCATGTTGATTGACACAATATAGCTAATATGATATTTAAATATTGGTTAGCACTCTTAAGGTTTAAGTGCTAATGTATTAAAAATTTTAAGGGGAGAGACGAATATGGAAACGAAACAGTTTCAGGCAGAATCCAAGAGATTATTGGAAATGATGATCAACTCCATTTACTCTCAAAGAGAGGTGTTCCTAAGGGAGCTTATTTCCAATAGCAGCGATGCGATCGATAAGATCTACTATAAAGCACTTACAGACGATTCCTTAACGTTTGACAAAGAGAGTTACTACATAAAGGTCATTCCTGATAAAGGAAACAGAACATTAACAATCAAAGATACAGGCATTGGAATGACAAAGGAAGAGCTTGAAAACAACCTTGGCATCATTGCTAAAAGCGGTTCTCTGGCTTTTAAGAAAGAAAATGTGATTAAAGATGGCCATGATATTATCGGCCAATTCGGAGTAGGGTTT
The DNA here is from genome assembly GCF_017303275.1 of Bacillus sp. NTK034. Lineage (GTDB taxonomy): Bacteria > Bacillota > Bacilli > Bacillales > Cytobacillaceae > Cytobacillus. The sequence continues at coordinate 454,101 of NZ_JAFKOJ010000003.1, forward strand.
TATGCGGCATTCATGGTCGCTGATGTTGTAACAGTGATCAGCAAGGCCCTGGGCAGTGAGCAGGCGTACAAATGGGAATCCCATGGGGCGGAGGGATATACGATAACGCCATGTGAAAAAGAGACAGTCGGCACAGAAATTATCCTTAAAATTAAAGAAAATACGGAAGATGAAAGCTTTGATGAATACCTCGAAGATTACCGCTTAAAATCGATCATAAAGAAATACTCAGACTTCATCCGCTATCCAATTAAGATGGATACCGCAATCAAAGAACCAAAAGAAGACGCTGAAAATGAGTATGAAGAAATCACTGAAGAGCAGACCATCAATAGTATGGTTCCGATTTGGCGGAAAAATAAGAGTGAACTGACAGACGAAGATTATGAAAAATTTTATCAGGAGAAGCATTATGGCTTTGACAAGCCGGTAAAGCATATTCATATAAATGTGGATGGCACCATCCGCTATAATGCGATTTTATATATTCCTGAGAATATTCCATTTGATTATTATTCAAAGGAATATGAAAAAGGACTCGAGCTTTATTCAAATGGCGTATTAATTATGAATAAATGCGGAGACCTGCTTCCTGATTATTTCAGTTTTGTAAAAGGGATGGTGGACTCTGAAGATTTATCGCTTAACATCTCAAGGGAAATGCTTCAGCATGATCGGCAGCTGAAACTCATTGCGAAAAACATCAGCAAAAAGATTAGAAACGAACTTCAAAATCTGATGAAAAATGAGCGGGAAAAATATGAACAATTTTATAAGTCGTTTGGAAGACAATTAAAGTATGGTGTATACAGCGATTTCGGAACCCATAAAGAAATGCTCCAGGATTTATTGATGTTCCATTCTTCAAAAGAAAAGAAATTGGCATCACTTGATGAATATGTATCAAGGATGAAGGATGACCAGAAATATATTTATTACGCAGCTGGAGAGTCACATGAAAGAATAGAAAAGCTTCCACAAACTGAACTTGTGGCTGAAAAAGGCTATGAAATCCTGTACTTTACAGAAGATATTGACGAGTTTGCCATTAAGATGCTTATGACCTATAAAGACAAGGAGTTCAAGTCTGTCTCAAGCGGCGATCTTGGCATAGAGAATGAGGATGGAAAGGTATCCGAATCAGAAGCAAAGGAACATGAGGGATTGTTCAGCAGCATGAAAGAAATATTGTCAGGAAGAGTGACCGATGTACGAATTTCCAAAAGGCTTAAAAGCCACCCGGTTTGCCTGACAGCTGATGGAGAAGTTACCATAGAAATGGAAAAAGTCCTTAGCAGCATGCCGGACAATCAAGACGTGAAGGCAAATAAGGTTTTAGAAATCAATTCAAATCATGAAGTCTTCCAAGCCTTAAAAAATGCACTGGAGAAAGATAAAGAAAAATTAAATCTGTATACAAACCTCCTATATAACCAGGCGCTGCTGATTGAAGGCCTGCCTATCAGTGATCCTGTGGAGTTTACGAATGATATTTGCAAAGTAATGGTTTAACAGCCCGTTTTAACAGCCCGAATCAATCGGGCTGTTTTTTGTTTTTTGTCAAAGGAATATTTTATGTGCTAATAAACACACTAAGCAGTAAAGGAGGAGTGTTATGCTGCATAGCAAGGCACTATCGCTGAAATTTATGGCCTGTCTTGTCCTTTTCTATATTATTCTTGGTAAAAGGTACGGCATGAGCTTTGAAAACATTTTTATCATTACAGCCTTGCTTGTGATCACCTCATACATATTGGGTGATATGCTGATACTTCGCCGGACAAATAACGCATTGGCATCCATTGCTGATTTCGGATGGGCTTTTGTGCTCATATGGTTTTTGAGCTCTATTTTAACACTTCAAAATGAGCTCATTAACATGTCACTGGCTGCAGCTTTTGGAACAGCCATTTTCGAGTATGCATTCCATTTATATCTCTTAAGTAATTTAACTGAAACAAAGGTAGAAAAAGGCACTATAAACCAAGGGAACCTTCGTTATATTACTGAAAATTCCGAGGACCTAACTCCCCTAAACCCAAATGGCAAAAGCGGTGAAGGTAAATAATCCATTCTAAAATTTTTGAGAAGGAGAATAATATGTCTGTTTTCGTTTACCAAACATTTGAAGTGAAGCAGGATAATTTTGTTGAGGCCTTAAAAAATATGAGGATGATCCAAAGCTATCGGAATGAAAATTACCAGCACAAGGTTGAGCTATTATCACCAATATCAGGAGATGATCATACATATGCTTTTCTTTCCACATATGAGGGTCTGGCCGAGATGGAACTGCAAAACAAAAAGATGTTTGAAGATGAGGAATACAAAAAGCTGATCGAGCAATTCTTCCTTGAGGATATTGTCCAGGGAAGCATGCATACACAGATGTTCAGATCTGTAACAGGATTAAAGAGCGACAGTTCTGAAAAAAAGAAATAAAAATTATGGCAAGTTTCCTTTCGACATGAAAACAGAAGCCGATCATCATCTGAATCGGCTTATTTTTTTGCCAATAAGCAACTGAGCAACCGAGCTGAAAGGGAGGTACATCATGGATTTTTTTCTTCCAAGCGGCAATTCCTCGAAGGAAAGTGAAGCAGGTGATTTAAAATGGTGGCAATTATCACTGATTGGAGTCGGCTGCACGATCGGGACCGGATTCTTCCTTGGATCTGCCATTGGGATTAAGATTACCGGACCTGCGATCGTATTTTCATTTATATTAGCTGCTGTCGGAACCTATATAGTCTATAATCTTTTAGCTAAAATGACCGCAGAAGACCCTCAGGAAGGATCTTTTTGCTATTATGCCAATAAAGCGTATGGAAAGTGGGCAGGATTCAGCTGCGGGTGGAATTACTGGTGCTCGAATATATTAATCATGGGCAGCCAGTTAACCGCACTCTCCATCTTAACAAGATTCTGGCTTCCCCATGTACCGCTTTGGATTTTTGCAGCGGGCTATGCCATTCTTTCAATTATTGTAGTGTTAACTGGGAACAAAGGCTTTGACAAGGTGGAGGACCTGTTTGCGGTAATTAAAACAGCAGCCATTATTATGTTTATCATTCTCGCAGCCGCTGCTTTGTCCGGAGTGATTGATGGAGATGCAAGGCACCCCGGATTCCCCGGTTCTTCAGGGGAATGGTTTCCTGAAGGCTTTAAGGGCTTTTGGTCATCGCTGATTTATGCTTTTTATGCGTATGGAGGTATTGAAGTAATTGGGTTAATGGCAACAAGATTAAAAAAGAAGGAGGATGCACCTAAGGCTGGCATCATCATGCTTATTGTCCTTGTCATCATCTATGTCATTTCCCTAGGGTTAGCCGTGTATATGGCTTCACATGGTGCTTTTAACGAAAAAGAAAGTCCTTTCGTAACTGCAATGGATAAGTATAATCTGGACTTCTTCCCGCACGTTTTTAATGCAGCAATCATTATTGCCGGCTTCTCTACCATGACCGCTTCGCTGTTTGGAGTAACGGCATTGCTGGTTACTTTGGCTAATGATGGTGATGCTCCAGCGGTATTTTCAAAAAAGATAAAGAAATGGAAGGACCTTCCTTTACCTTCGCTGGGGCTGGCTACAGCCGGTTTAATTGCATCCATCGTAACCGCCCTATTGCTGCCAGGCAAAATATATGAGTATATCACTACTGCTGCTGGTATATTAATTTTATTCAATTGGTCTTTCATCATCATTTCAGCTCTTCGGATTTTGGAAAATAAAGTGTTCGGTAAGATAAGTGCTGCGGCGGGATTACTTCTGATCCTAGCTGCGGTAAGCGGCACATTACTTGAAAAGTCAATAAGGCTTGGATTTTTTGTCAGTTTAATATTTGTTGCATTAATAGCGATCGTGGCCTTAATTATGCAAAAAAAAGTATGGAAAAAAGAAGGCGGAAGCAGCTGTTAACAAAAAGAAACAAACACCAGTTTTCATTCTGGTGTTTGTCTTACTTTAAATATGGAGATAATTTTTGAATGATTTGATTCAGCTTTTGAGTATTTTTTTCATACATTTGCTGTGCCTTTTTGGAATCAGTCTGCAGGGAAAATACTTCAAGGTCAGCTGCACACTTTTTTATCATTGCCATAAGCAGAGGACGCTGTTGTGGTGCAGGAACCTTAAGTGAATCATCAAAAATATCTACAGTCAGTTCTCCATAAGAATTAATTTGACCAAAAAAGATATTATCAATGGTCAAGCCCAGTTTTTCTATCTCCATGTTAAGCCATTTTCTTGTTTTCCCTGACTCAGCAAGGGGATCGTTTAGAATTTTCCCATCCATAATAACCGTTTGCGGCTCTTTTTCCTGAGGTAAATTCAATTGAAGATCCTTTGGGGTAAGCGGCTGGTTCTCTTTCTTCAGCATGATGCTAAGATCTCCGCGCGGCTCTAAAACAGCAAACTCCACATCTGCTGTTTTAAAGACATTTTTTTGGCGAAGCAGGGAGGATAAGTCATCTATCGAGTATCTTTCTTTTTTTAGATTATCTTCCAATATTTTTCCATCCTTAATAAAGATAGTACCTTTTCCTTCAAAGAAATCACGGAAGCTTTTACTTTTAAGGGAAAGAATATCGGCAAATAATGTTACAAGACCAAAGATGAAAATAGAAAGGATACCGCTGGCCCAATGGTTATCCAGCCCCATAATAATTTCACCGGCTATACTTCCGATTGTAATACCTGATACATATTCAAAAAATGAAAGCTCTGATATTTGTTTTTTTCCTATCAGTTTGGTTATAGCAAATAAAACACCTGCGAATAAAATAGAACGAGCACCGATAAGCAGCCATTCAGGCATATTTTCATCTCCAAGTTCATTTAATTTGGTTTATATTGGGGTTCCTCAAACTCTATAACCTTTTTCCGGTTTTCAAGATCGGTTTTTATCTCGCTTACCTCGAGCATGGATTCATGGAAAAGGCGCTTTGCTTCTTCATCCATTGAGGTTAAGGCCAAATTTGATAACTGTGCTTCTATAGAACGAATTGCTGCAAGACATTGATTTACATTCGAAGCAATTGTCAATGGGATCACACCATTCAGGATAAAATTTAAATTGTAATAGGGCTGGCATCTGCCAGCCTTAATGTCTACTGATTATATTGAGGTTCCTCTTGCTGAATCTCCTGCAGTCTTGGTTCAAGGCTGTCTATAATCGATTGTGTTTGCTGTGCAGCATTCTGATACAGCTGTTTAGCATTTTGGTTGTCCGTAGCAAGTGCAAACGTTTCAAGACTGGCCTGTGCGCTCTTCAATCCAACAATCGCTTGCTTTACTTGAGTTCCAACTGTCATCTTTAATTCCTTCTTTCAAATAAGAATATAAACTACACCATGTATTATTACTTTTTATTGAATGCTTATGTAATAAACTTCATGCCAATTTCAAAAAGCTTAACATACATGGCGGTCCGGATCTCATCTTGGCTTGACCTCCCTGCGAGCTCCCTTATTAAAAAAGGGAATACATCCTTTCATTTCCATTATTAAAATTACCATTAGATTAACATCCTATTTACTATAGGTTAGGAAAGGAAGGAGACCTAAAAAAATCATGTTCCGCAATATTTTATTATCAATATGGGTATTCCTGGATCCTCTTTATTATCCTTTTACACGGTTACAGCATCTTACAGCAGATCCGGAAAAAGGAGGGGTTTTTCGTGTACGGCTAACAAAATATAAAGGGAATGACATTGAATTATCTGACGGTATTATCATAAGAAAAAATGATCTTTTACTTAAAATCCATCTGCATAATGTCAGGCTGTTAAATGAATTTAACTATATGAAAAATGAATTATTAAAAGGAAGAGCCATCTATAAACGAGTTAAGGATTCTATGCCTCTTTTGACTGCTTTTATCCTCAACCATCCGGAAGAAACGAAAATAAAAGGGGTTATTGGCATCACCCTTATAAACAAGGGATTCAGCACGCTTGGATTTGAATGTATACTTCCAAAAAATAAACTATACTGCTGGTTTAAAAAAACATTTCAATTGCCTATATATTTGTTATCGTGTTCAAAAATTTCTGCTGCAAATATAAAAAAACATCGCACTGTTTACTTGTTGATGTCTAAAGAAAACCTCATGAAAAAATATAAATAAATGATGCAGACTGTTTCCTCTAACTCCCACTAGGACTATCTCCTCAATCCTCTTATACTTTTAAGGAGGGAGGGGATTTGAATATGGCATTATTTATTACTTTAATCTTTTCTGCCGTTTTCTGTTTTATTATTTACAAAGCCAATAAAAACACAAAGAACGTAACTATAAATTCAATTTCTGTTTCCCGTCCTAATATCTCAGTTTCGGGAGATAACATTAAAATTCTTCATATATCTGATATGCACCTCGAAAATTTATCTGTCAGTCCGGATGAATTATTTGCAATGGTCTCAAAACAGCCAGTCGACCTAATTGCTCTTACTGGCGATTTTCTTGACCGCAAACGAAGTATTCCTAAACTCGCGGGCTATCTCCATGCCCTGCACAAGACAAATCCAAAGCATGGCATGTATGCCGTCTTTGGTAATCATGATTATGTTTTAAAAGGACATAACTTTGAAACATTGAAAAACACACTAGAAGAAAATGGCTGTAAAACACTGCAAAATGAGCATGTAACTATTCATGTTAAGGGGGAAAACCTTAACATCATTGGAATTGATAATTTCAGCACCAAGCACAGTGATGTTAACAAGGCCTATAATGGAATTCCTGAAGGCTACAATTTGGTATTGACACATGATCCCAATGTTGTTTTAGAAATGGAAAACGTACCTTTTGATTATTTATTATCGGGGCATTTTCACGGTGGCCAGATTCATTGGCCAAAGCCATACCACCTGATAAAAATGGGGAAGCTTGTCCGAATGAAAATGGTTAAAGGTCTTCATTATCATGGCGGGAAACCGTTTTATATAAGTGAAGGACTAGGCCAGACCGGGGTCAATATCCGTATTGGCAGCCGTCCTGAAATCACTTTTCATGAAATATCCTAATGCAACTTTGAAACCTTGCCATAGCAAGATTTTTTGCGTTTATTAAACAGGACTATTTATGAATGGAAACACATTCTTTTTAAACACAAGAAAATTAAAGGATATTCGCAAATATTATTTACAATGCCTTCAAACTTTTTGCCAGCATATTCGAAACCCTAAAAGTAAAAATTATATATGGAGAAGGGAAATATGAAGTACGTTTCCTTCTTATTACTTAAAGGGGAGTGCTATGACTTGAATAACTGGATAAGTGCGCTTTTTAATACTGGCAGAATGCAGCCACTTTTAAATATGTTTGGCAGAAAGAGAAGGAGAAACAGAGGAATGTTATGGGGATCTTTATTAAGCCTTGGCTTAAGTGCAGCTGCATATGGATTTACTAGAAATCGCGGCAGAAATATGGCTCGCCCGTTTCAAAAGTTAATGAATAACACAGCCCAAATGACAAATTTCCAGAAGCCAAATATGGCGGGGTTAACTGAGTTTGCAGAGGAATTAACATCGAATAAGAACCCGATAAACAACAAATTCAATAATACAGCCCAAACGACAAATTTCCAGAAGTCAAATATGGCGGGGTTAACTGAGTTTGCGGAGGAGCTAACATCGAATAAGAACCCGATAAACAAATAACGAATAACAGCCCACGTATTTTGTGGGCTTTTTTTCATTTTAAATCAAATCATCTTTTTGATTGATCCAGCTTGTTATGGAACCATAATTTATAACAAAAGAGCAGGCAGAGAAGAAATAGAAGGTACGAAATTACTCCCAGCAAAAAATTATGAAGTGATAAAAACAATTGCTCCCCGCTGTATGCAAGCATAAACATTGGAGGCAGCAGTCCAAAGGCAGTAGCTATAAAAAAATGCCTAAATGGAATATCTGCTATTCCACAATAGATATTAAACACCTGAGGAGGGATAATAACAATCATTCGTCCAAACAAAATAGCCATAAATGCTTTTTTTTCAAATAGGTCCTGAAATTTATTAATTGCTTTATACTTTCCCAAACAGGCAGTGAAATAACTTCTGAAATAGTATCTTGATAAAAAAAAGTAAATTAACGAAGTCAAAAGAATGCCAAACCAATTTATCAGCAGACCAACTAAAGCACCAAATTTCATTCCCATTAATCCTGCAAATAAAGTAAATGGCAAGAATGGAATAGATGCAATCAGAACAGAAAATAAAAACATCGCAGGAAGCCATGATCGGTCACTGGTTCGCAGCCATTCTAATAAATATTCTTTATTGGTAATTCCAACAATCAATAAAATGACATAGGCTATTGCAATCCACCATCTGCGCATCAAATTTGCTCCTTAATTATATCCCTAAATCTATCCATTCCCGGCTGCCTTAATTTCAGTATGCTTATTTTTTGTAAAGAAATGTATTCACCTGGACAAAAACATTTTTTGAAACCAATCATAAAATAACATCAAGTAAAAAAATGGGGAGGCAGCTTAACAAATGCACTATTATCAAAACATGAATTATGGTTACTTTATTCCAAACAGAAATTTAAAAAACGAGACCTTAATGAACGTAAAACCATTTGTGAATTATGGCCTATCAGAAGCAAAATTCACTTCAGTTTCCCATGCTATGACTGAAGTTGCAGCAATTGCGTACTTGCTTGGAAAGGGCTATGACCCGCAAACAGCTTATAAAACGGTGGAATCCTGGGAGGTTAATGAATCATTTTATTAAAAATATCAGCAAAAATGCAATCCTAAAACCATGCAAATTTGTTAGATAAACCCTGGGCCAATTTAGCTGGTGATTTATAACAAAACATAAACCTTCGCTCAGGTATATACTGAGAGAAGGTTTTGTATGTTCAATAATTCAAAAATCCAATATCTATTTTTCAAATCTGCAATCTGAAAAAAGAAGGAAGGAAGTTGTACGGTGAAGAAAATTACCCTACATTACAAGGTGTTTAAAAAATCAGTAAGAAAAGCTTTTAGGTGAAAATGTAGGCAGATTCACTTCAATTTTTTGTTGAAGAAAAACCACCTACATATAATATTTTTGAAAAGAAAGCCCCTACATAAATGAATTAATAAATACTAACTCAAAAATATTGGTTGATGCCAGCCAAAATAGGCTGAAATAGTTGAATTTTTTAAAGCTTGATTGAATGGGTGCGTTACTTAAATAGGGGCCCTAATAAATCTAAATATGACCTAACAAATTCATCTAAGGACCTGGCTTAAAGTCTACATTTTATCGACACCTTAGTAATATGTAAATTTATATGGTAGAATTTAACTAATTTATATAGGGGGATGAGATTAACAAGGTTTAGTGTTGCGAATTATAAGGTTTTCAAAGATACCTTTGTTTTCAGATGTAAAAGTAAATCTAAATAATAATAGCTCTATCATATTCTCACAATTTAATAAAAAACATGCTGCGTTTATTGACTATGATTTAAATGTTCATCAGAAAAAAAATATCGTATCTCTTATTCATGGCATCTATCTTAGACCGGAAAATCTTTTTAGAAAAAACGTTACAATTTGTGAAATTTGTCAGACCCGTTACTTTCATAGTATCTTTCATCAATATAAACTTATACAATACTGCCCTTTTCACAAAATTCCTTTGACTATCACTAATTACAATCAGAATTTTTTATTTGATAAATCGCTTCATGGTATTTTGTTTCCTCAAGATTTAACAGAAAGAGCATACACAGTCAATATTGAATTTTTTAACGAAACTAAACTCGTATGGGTAGCCCTTTTACATTAAAATGTGATATGACAAAAAAATATTAAAAGCCAATTCAAATATTAATTGCAGCCAAAAGTAATTTATATATTTTGACCCTGATACTTTTTTCAAAAGTGAGAACGCATTTGAAAAATACGCACAAATATTATTAAAATAATCATATATTAATGAAACTGAACCTTCAGTTATTTCGTTTTCTTGCCCTTCTATTAAGAATAGAGATGAAACATTTAATTATACAGAAAAGGATTTTAATCAACTGTACATTTATACCCAACAAATTTTCCGTTCTGTTGCTAGGCACCTAAAATCAACAGTAAAACATAAACCATGTTTAAAATTACTAATTCGGAATCATCCAAATCCACCTATATATCATTATGCAAAAGCATACGCTTATTGGAGAAAATTTATTGAGAGTAATAATACTCTAGGTAGTGTAGCCAACTTAAGATTAAAAGCTAATGGATCTGCCATATTTTATAAAGTGTATTCCTTTCAAGAGCTTTCATTTATAGAAAAGGTTTTTTATAAGGTTATTTCAACTTTCGATGAAAAATATAGGACAAGAAAAATTGTCTTTTGGTTAATAGGTAAACTTGATTCAATATATTTATTAAAGTACTTCAATTGTTTGTTAGATCTATTCAAAAAAATAGAATTAATGAATAGTGGAATAAAGTATTATACAAATCCACTTTATTTTGAGCATATCCCAGTATTTATTATTGAGATTAACGCAAATCAAAAAAATTCAATTACATTACATACATGTAATAATTGACAAAAATGCTGTTCTTCAAATAATATATTTTTAATCGTGTCACTTAACCATAACTTATGGGACGACTCTCTAGCATCATTGTATACGGGAAAAAATACGACTCACTTAATATGAATCAATAAATTTCTATATTAAATTATAGAGGATATGAATTGACGTTTAACTGGCCGCGTGCCAGAATATTATCTAAATTCACAATTGTTATATAACCTTTTTCTGAATGAATTTCTAACCTTAAAAGGGAGTTTGGGCATATTTTTAACATTTTTCTCAGTTCAGCTGGAATAGAGAACTTCCCGTTCCTAAAAATTACTTTATTTAAATGATCATCTTCGTGGTGTTTGCTAATCAGTAAGCGTCCGGCCTCCATAAATATATAAACATATTCTCCATCATTTACACCCAATTTTTTCTTAAGAGATAACGGAACTGAGATTTGACCATTTTTTGATAACTTTTTAATATACAAGGAATCTTCATCCTTTCTATTCTATAAATTTCCGCCCGTATTCCATTTATATCCTGTTCCCCAAACTGTAATTAAATGATGATCTACGGGATAATCAGACTGCCTTAACTTATCTCGGATATTTCTTATATGCGAATCAATCGTCCTGTTATCTGTCTGGTCATTATTCTCCCAGATACTTTTTAGCAGTGCTTCACGGGAAAATACATAGTTGGGGTTTTTTAGCATGGTACCTAAAAGGGCAAATTCCCTCGGGGTTAAGGGGATCGATTTTCCGTTATAAGTAAGATCAAATCCGCTTTCATCCCACATTAATCCTTGAAAGGAAAGCCCTGTCTTCTTGGGAGTAGTAGTCCTTCTTATTAAAGCCTCTACTCTCGCAAACAGTTCTTCCTCATTAAAAGGTTTGATAATATAATCGTCCGCTCCTAGCTTAAACCCATTAAGTATATCTTTTTTTCTTTTTTGACTGTCAAAATTATGATTGGAACATTAGAAATTTTTCGAATCTCTTTGCAGACTGTCCAACCATCTATATTAGATAATGAAATCTCTAGTAATACTAGCGATACATTTTCAGAAGGTAAGCATGTTAATGCGTGCTTGATAGAGTGTGGATGCAAACATTGATAGTATGGTAAGAAAAGCTTTCCTAAATAGTTAATCACTTCTTGATCTTCATCAATAATCATGATCTTATTCATTTCAGTTACTCCTCATTTGGTAATATCCTTAAAGTTACTTTACAAAAAAAATATGAAGAAATTTTGCATTATTATTAACTTCCATAAAAATTCTTAGGTGTTTTATATACTAGGAAATTGAAATCAGTATGCATTCATTCTATGTGGAAATTATTTGGTGAATTAAAGTAATAGTTAACAAAGGAGGAAAACAAGATAAGGAGGAAACTTTTGAAGAGAACTAATGGGTATTCAATAAAACATGGCTTGACGGTATGTAAATACGAGAGAAAGCAATTTTAAAATTATAGACTCAATAGATAGGTAAAGTCCCAGCTTTGTTCTTTTTCTAATAAATTCTTGCAACTTATCATTAATAATTAATAGGTTCAACTATTAGACAGGTTAATCGATTATTTTGTATAAAAAGTTTTTTTCAATTTTGAATTTCATCTAGCAGGATTCTCACCTAAGCAATAATTAACTTACGGATTACCTTGTGTCTTTTCTGCACATTAAGTGCATATTTTTGTTGTAATCTTAATGTGATCGTTTGAAGAAGAGTATAGAAAATGAAAAACTTGAGAGGCACGTGGCTTCTGTAGAATATTTAGGAGAAATGACTCTGATTGTCCTTGCCAAGTGTCATATTTAGTTTGTTCTCTTCCTGAAATGATCCTATAATTGGAAGCAGGAGTGAGATCTATGAAAAAGTCATTATTATTAGCAGTACTTGGATTAACATTTAGCCTTGCCGCATGTGGACAGGCTGAAGAAAAAAATAACAAGGATATCAAACAATCAGAAGCCCAAACTGATGAAAAGGGAAGCGGGGAAGAGGCCGTATCCAATAGCTTTTTTGAAGTCTTTGATGGGAAAATCGATCACATCCACGGGGTAGGCTATTCTGGAAATCAAGGCAAGCCCTTTTATGCAGCTCATGATGGATTAAAGGTTTACGATGGAGGGAAATGGTATAAAACTAAGGAAGAAAACAATGACTATATGGGCTTTAATGCTACAAAAGACGGATTTTATACGAGTGGGCACCCTGGACAGGATTCAAACCTTCCAAATCCATTAGGAATACAAAAGAGTACCGATGATGGAAAAACACTTCAACAGCTAGCTGTTGAAGGTGAAACAGATTTCCATCTAATGGGAGTAGGGTATGAAAATCAGGTGATTTTCCTAATGAACCCACAGAAAAATTCCATCATGGAAACAGGAAAGTTTTATCTCAGCGAAGATAACGCAAAGACATGGAAGGAAGTATCCGCAAATGGCCTTGATGATACATTGCTCAGTGTCGCTGTACATCCCCAAAAAGCTGATAATTTGGCTGCATCCGGTCAGCAAGGAATATACCTGTCAAAGGATAAAGGTAAAACCTTTGACCGAATCTCGAAAAGCGGACAAGGCACATCTGTCTTTTTTACAAATGACAGCTTAATCTACGGGACTTACGATGGTACATCTAAACTGACAAAAGTTTCTCTGTCTGATGAAACAGAAGAGGAAATAGCATTGCCTAAAATGAATGATGATGCAGTTATGTATTTTGCTCAAAACCCAAATAATGAACAGGAAATGACGTTTGTTTCATTTAATGGAGACATATATTATACAACTGATGGCGCTAAAAACTGGGATACCATTGTAGAAGCTGGCAAAATTAAATTAATTAATTAAAAAGATCGAAGGCTTGCTTCGATCTTTTTTGCTTTTTAAACAGCTATTATTAACCTCAAACTGTCCTTACATTACCGCTTTTTCGTACTTTACAATATTACTGACGTACATATTGATGTTTTCTAAATCAAATTTGCTATTACCCTCCATTATTATTTTATATTCTTCTACCCTGTTCCGTATAACTTCTCGTGCATCAGTAAAGTAGCTTCATAGTTTTACGCTGATTGGTTTTTATATATAGGATGAATTATTTTTAATGTTATCCAAAAATTTTATCGGTAAATATGCATTTTTTGTGGAGTTTATTAAAAAAATGCAGTGGTAAAACTGTATTGAAGATTAGATAATATAACTATTTTGAGGTGAAATGATGAATCAGGAAACGAATCATGGTACACATGGACATGAATCTCATATCCAAGAGGTACCATCTAATATCGTAGAAGAAATACAAACTGAATGGAATGTCAGTCCTGCTACTATTAAACCTAAGCAAGAAACTGAAATTTCTTTATCAGTCAAAAACAATGGAAAGAATATTATTTCCTTCTCAACGGTACATGAAAAACAGATGCATATACTTGTTATAAGTCACGATCTAAGTATTTTTCAGCATTTGCATCCCAATTATGATGGGGAAGGTAAGTTTAGTGTAAAGATCATCTTTCCAAAATCAGGAAAATATAAAATATTTGCTGATTTTCTTCCAGAAGGTTCTGCCCAGCAACTTGCCAAGTATGACCTTATAGTAGAAGGCGAGGAACAGTATGAAACAGTTAATTCTGATAAGGAGTTAAAAAAGCAAGTAGATAATTTAATGTTTGAGTTGAAATTTGATGATTTGGCCGTAAAGCAGCATGTACTGATGACATTTACTGTTACGGACAGCAAAGGCAACAAAATTACGGATTTGGAACCTTATCTTGGATCAGCAGGACATGTAGTTATTGTAAGTGAAAAAATGGACGAGTTTCTCCACGTCCACCCAAAAGATGAGGCAGCTAAAGGACCGGATGTTGAATATATGACTACATTCCCTATTTCAGGCAAATATAAAATTTGGGGACAGTTTAAATATCTTGGTAAGCTTTATACGGTTCCATTTGTAATAAATGTTCCGGGTAAGTAAATAATATAAATAGCCTAATTTATAAATAGGGCACACTTATTGAGTGTGCCCTATTTATTTAAAGGTAACTCTTTATTATTTACGGCCTTCTCAGAATAGGAGGGAAGATTATTGAAAGAACAAATTGTAGATGTAAAACTGAAAAATGTTCAGTCAAATAAAGATAGATTAAAAATTATTACTATCCTGGCCATTCCCGCTGTAATCGAAAATTTCTTTCAAACGATCCTTGGGTTTGTTGACACATACTTTGTCTCAAAATTAGGCTTGGTGGAAGTGTCCGCTGTAGGAGTTACCAATGCAGTGCTCGCTATTTATTTTGCTCTGTTCATGGCAATTGGGGTGGCAGCGAACGTTAGGATTGCCAATTTTCTTGGAGCAAACTTGCCGGAAAAGGCCAGGCATATTTCCCAGCAATCTCTAGTTCTAGCCATCCTGTTTGGCTTAATAACGGGAGTTATTACCTTTTTTTTTGCTGAGCCATTGCTGAAGCTTATGGGAATAGAATCTAACGTATTAGAAGCTGGTACTCTTTATTTTCGAATAGTAGGCATTCCATCTATCTTCATGTCCTTAATGTTTGTATTGAGTGCCATACTTAGAGGGGCAGGAGATACAAAAACGCCAATGAAAATCAGCATCATAATTAATATTGTGAATGCGGTATTAGATTACGTCTTGATATTCGGCTTTTTATTTATTCCAGAAATGGGAATTGTGGGAGCTGCCCTTTCTACTGTATTTGCCCGTGCTGTTGGAAGCATAGCGCTAATTTATTACTTAAACCGGTCCAAGGTTCTCGCTTTTCGCAAGGACTATTGGAAGTTAGATAAAGTGCATTTAATGGAGTT
>NZ_JAFKOJ010000040.1 GCF_017303275.1 Bacillus sp. NTK034
AGAACGGGTAACCTCCCCTCCATGCGCTTCCTGGTTCATAAAATTACCCCATCTACCAATTGCCTGGCCAAGAATTAGGCTCGGTGCAGCAATATCAGCAAGTTTCCAAAACGAAACACCTCTTTTTTTGGCAAAAACGATTGCTGTTATTACTGCACCTATTAATGCTCCATGGATAGCAATGCCGCCTTCCCATATTGCAAAAGTCTTGCTGGGATTATCAATATAATATTCCCACTTGAATACAACATAATATAATCTCGCACTCAGAATGGATATTGGAATCGCCCAAAGTAATAAATCCGCAAAAATATCTTTATCAAGTCCAAGTTTTCTTGATTCTCTTGTCGCAAGAAGCCATCCTAAAAACAA
>NZ_JAFKOJ010000041.1 GCF_017303275.1 Bacillus sp. NTK034
AAAATCTGTAACAAACAAAGCTTCAAATTTTTAATAAATTTATTTAATTTTAAAACCTCATACAAACATAATCCCATTCTATATAGGCCTAGTCCCTTTAGTTTAATTAAAAATCGATCTTTATTATCTTCTGTACAGATTTCAACTTATTTATATATATCTTTAAAAGAACAAATTTGAATCGAAAGCGAAATACAAAATGAACGGCTCCTTATAGCAATCCTGATGAAAAACACCTTAGAACATTAAAGTATTTGAAAATTTAGAATTTAGATACTTTATTTATCCCCCCTGGGGGGTTATACTTGTTTTGAGGTGATAAGATGAAATATGATCATCACAAGCAGAGAAAGAATGTTGTGAATCGATTAG
>NZ_JAFKOJ010000042.1 GCF_017303275.1 Bacillus sp. NTK034
AGGTCACACCCGTTCCCATACCGAACACGGAAGTTAAGCTTCTCAGCGCCGATGGTAGTTAGGGGCTGTCCCCTTGTGAGAGTAGGACGCTGCCGGGCGAAGACAGAGAGTCTCGCTCTTTGTCTTTTTTAATCCTTATATACTGGAATAATTTTCATTAATATCCCAGTATGATTTTAGTATTAGAAAGATATACAGCAAATAATTTCTTCAATAAACTCAAAAAAAGTGTTGACGGATTATTTCTAAGATGTTATTCTAATATAGTTGCTTGATTGATCTTTGAAAACTGAACGAACAAAAACGTCAACGTTAATTCTTTAGTCTTTTTTGAAAAGACAACTTATGAGCTTAATCAACTCTTATATGGA
>NZ_JAFKOJ010000043.1 GCF_017303275.1 Bacillus sp. NTK034
ATCCCGTAGGGGTCACCATTTTGGAGGATTAGCTCAGCTGGGAGAGCATCTGCCTTACAAGCAGAGGGTCGGCGGTTCGATCCCGTCATCCTCCACCATTACTTTTGGACGAGCGATTTTCTCCTCTTAAGTTATGAGCCATTAGCTCAGTCGGTAGAGCAGATTGCAGCATCAGTGAGACTCTTCACACGAGTAGCAATCTGTGACAAAGCGGTTTAGCTTTGGAACATCTGACTGCACGTATCAGGCTTTAGGAAATCTCATAAAAGTATGAGCCATTAGCTCAGTCGGTAGAGCATCTGACTTTTAATCAGAGGGTCGAAGGTTCGAGTCCTTCATGGCTCACCATTTTAATTTCATATTGCGGG
>NZ_JAFKOJ010000044.1 GCF_017303275.1 Bacillus sp. NTK034
ACAGCTCCCCGAAGCATATCGGTGTTAGTACCGTCCTTCATCGGCTCCTAGTGCCAAGGCATTCACCGTGCGCCCTTTCTAACTTAACCTACTTCGGCCAATGATAAGCGGCGAATCTCTGCGTCAGCTCCGTCACTGTGCTCCTCACGTACTCTCGTACGCTCCGGTGCTCGTTCGGTCGCTTCCTTGATCTTCTTGCTTCTCATTGCCCTCATGGTTTGTGCTCTTACTTTGTTTTAAAACAAAAATAAGAGAAAAAACTAAGATGGCGATTACTCGGTTATTGCTTCTTCATTAACATTATCTAGTTTTCAAAGAACGACTCTTTCATTGAGAGATTGAACTCTCAAAACTGAACGAACAA
>NZ_JAFKOJ010000045.1 GCF_017303275.1 Bacillus sp. NTK034
TACATTTCAGAAGTAGTCTTTGCCTGCATGTGCAGAAGAATGTAATCAGGCCCGCCTGCTTTGGAGTCTGTTCCTGACATGTTGAATCCGCCGAATGGCTGGTATCCAACGATCGCTCCTGTACAGCCGCGGTTGAAGTATAAGTTCCCAACATGGAAGTCTTCGCGCGCTTTTTGGATGTGCTCACGGTTCTGCGTGATCACAGCTCCTGTTAAGCCGTACTCCGTGTTGTTGGCGATTTCAAGCGCATGGTCGAAATCTTTTGCCTTTGTGAAGCCAACAACTGGCCCAAAGATTTCTTCCTGCATTAAGCGTGCATCCGGAGCAAGGTCAGCAAATACAGTCGGCTTGATGAA
>NZ_JAFKOJ010000046.1 GCF_017303275.1 Bacillus sp. NTK034
ACAGCCAGGATTGCATTCGTAATACCGACAGCAGAAACTTCAATCAATCCTAGTTTAGAAACAAATAAAGTATCAACGAAGCCGAGAATGGTTTGAAAAAAATTCTCGATAACTGCTGGCATGGCTAAGAAGAGGATGGTTTTAAGAATTTGGCTATTCGATTCATCCGACCTTAGGGTTTGAACCATTCTAACCTCTCCTTACCGAATATATTTATCAATGGCTTCATTTAATTTTTCGATAACAGTATCATCTCCCTCTTTAACCGCCTCAACCACACAGCCTTCCAAATGATCTTTTAAAATTACTTTTCCGCAGCTGTTAAGGGCTGAACGGATAGCTGCAAT
>NZ_JAFKOJ010000047.1 GCF_017303275.1 Bacillus sp. NTK034
GGGAAGACAATATCCACCCAGCGATTCAATTGATTAATCGAGCTTACAAGCCTCTTAACAATGACATCCCGATTCGACATAAGTACCCTGAGCTTTTCAAACGACTCAGAAGTATCCCTTACAAAGGCATAGTAACCGTTCTTCACCATATCTGCTATTACAAGAGCGTCTTTTTTATCACTCTTTGATTGGGTATTATCACGGTTTTCTTTATTTCTTTTCACTAAATAAGGGTTAACTGTCACTACCTCAATATCTTGTTTCATCAGCCATTTAGAAAGGTTAATCCAATAATGACCGGTAGGTTCCATACCAACTATGGCAGCCTCAAGTTTATGTAATC
>NZ_JAFKOJ010000048.1 GCF_017303275.1 Bacillus sp. NTK034
TAGTAAGATCCCTGAAAGATGATCAGGTTGATAGGTCAGAGGTGGAAGCGTGGCGACATGTGGAGCTGACTGATACTAATCGATCGAGGACTTAACCAAGTTATATGGTTATTACTCGGAAAACTTCTTCATACATTATCTAGTTTTGAGGGAACGAAAAATATAAAATTTCCTCTTGAAAAATGATAGAAAGACGGTATAATAATACTTGTCTTTGAAAAATAGTCTGGTGGCGATGGCGAGAAGGTCACACCCGTTCCCATACCGAACACGGAAGTTAAGCTTCTCAGCGCCGATGGTAGTTAGGGGCTGTCCCCTTGTGAGAGTAGGACGCTGCCGGGC
>NZ_JAFKOJ010000049.1 GCF_017303275.1 Bacillus sp. NTK034
TGTTGGAAGCATAGCGCTAATTTATTACTTAAACCGGTCCAAGGTTCTCGCTTTTCGCAAGGACTATTGGAAGTTAGATAAAGTGCATTTAATGGAGTTGACGACACTTGGGGCTCCAGCAGCAGGTGAACGGTTAGTTATGCGTGCTGGCCAGATCGTCTATTTCGGCTTTGTTGTTGCACTCGGAACAAATGCCTTTGCAGCCCACCAAATTGCAGGAAATATTGAAGTCTTTTCTTATATGATTGGTTATGGGTTCGCAACGGCAGCTACGATACTGGTTGGACAGCAAATCGGGGCAGGTAACCTTGATGAAGCGAGGAGATATGC
>NZ_JAFKOJ010000004.1 GCF_017303275.1 Bacillus sp. NTK034
CGAGGAAAGTCATCGCATGAAAAACCGAAAAAGCATTTTTTCGGCAAAAGTGTAAAAAGGAAACGAGCAAAAAGTGTAAAATTCGACTTGACGTCTACAGTCCTTTCCTAAACTATCCCTTCCTGTTGCTAGGTTCCATATATAAACAATAAATTGTCTTGCAAAAATAGAGGTGTTAGAATTAATGGAAAATACTGAATTTATTTCGAGGTGATTAAAGTTGGAAGCCTCTAAACCCTTTGATTATGAATCCCAATTGAAAGCTTATCAAGAGATGAGTAAGGATTTACAGGCTATATTTGATTTATCATTTGACGTTATTTATGTTTCAGACGCAAGGGGCGTCACACTAAGGGCAAGTTCAGCATGTAAGGCACTTTGGGGGAAAGAAGTGGAGGAACTTGTAGGGAAAAGCGTGCTGGATCTCGAAAAAGAAGGGCTATTCACCCCATCTATAACTCGGCTTGTTCTTGAAAGAAAGGAAAAGGTATCTGGCATTCAAACAACAAGTACAGGAAAACGATTAATGGTGGTGGGGACGCCAATAAAAGATGAGAACGGAAAAATCGTTCGAGTTGTAAATGCCTCAAGGGATATTACGGAATTACATCGCTTAGAGGAAGAATTAGAAGAAATGAGGCTCCTTTCGGAAGGCTACAAAAAAGAAATCATGCTTCTTAAAGAAGAAAAAGAGAGTTTCAGCAGGGTAGTATTTGCAAGTGAGGAAATGAAAAAAGTGTTAGAAATGGCTAGAAGGGTTGCAAAGGTAGATACAACCGTTTTAATTCTAGGTGAATCAGGGGTTGGAAAGGAAGTAATTGTAAACCAGATTCATCATTCCAGTCCCAGGAGAGAAAAGCCCTTTATTAAGGTTAACTGTGGAGCCATTCCCGAGAATTTATTGGAATCAGAATTATTTGGCTATGAGAGTGGAGCATTCACAGGTGCTAATAAACAAGGAAAAAAAGGATTATTTGAACTTGCTAATGGAGGCACCTTATTTCTGGATGAAATTGCAGAGATGCCCTTAGCTCTTCAGGTTAAGCTGTTAAGGATATTACAGGACCAGGAAATCACAAGGGTAGGGGGCACGCGGCCTGTTAAGGTGGATGTAAGAATTTTAGCAGCTGCCAATCGGGACTTAACCGCGGAAATTGAAAAAGGCCGTTTTCGTGAAGACTTATTTTATCGGTTACATGTAGTGCCCATTACGATACCTCGTTTAAAAGATAGAAGGAAAGATATATTACCTTTATTGCTTCATTTCATCCAATACTATAATCAGAAGTATTTTAAAAAGACAAGCTTAACACCTGGAGTCATCCATATGCTTGAACAGTATCACTGGCCCGGAAATGTCAGGGAGCTGCAGAATATTGTAGAAAGATTAGTCGTGACAACAGACGAAAACGAAATAACAGTCGAACACTTTACACAAATTATTGAACTTGTATCGAATTCAAAAAAAAAGGTTGAAATTCACGATCTTATGCCACTTAGAGATTGTATTGAATCTGCAGAGGAACAATTACTAAAGTTAGCCGCAAAGCGTTTTAAAAGTACTACTAAAATGGCAAAAGCACTGAACGTGAATCAATCTACCATCAGCCGGAAGCTCCAGAAACTTGGAATTAGACGACCTTAAAAACCTGCATATGCAGGTTTTTTGTATGCAAAATAACATATTTTTATGCATATTTGCATAACCAAGAGCTCTCATTTGTTTGAGAATGGCTGATTTTATAGCTTTCTGAATTTGGCACGGAAATTGCTTGGTAGTATGGTACAAACTTATTGTTCTGACTTAGTTTGTAATATGCAGCAGCGGGGAGTGAGAGGTCCAAATAATGAGAATGGAATCATATTTAAAGAACAATTAATAAGGAGGATTTTATGGGGATTAGTACTTGGTTATGGATTGAGTTGTCAATTTTCATGTTGTTGATGGTCATTTTAAGCATTTATGCAGCCAAAAAAACAAAAACAATTGAAGACTTTGCCATTAGCGGGTCTAACTTAGGTCCGTATGTTCTTGGCTTAAGCTTTGCAGCCACATTCTTTAGTGCAGCAACTTTCATGGGATACCCTGGATGGTCATATGCGTGGGGATATAGTAATCTATGGCTCTTCTTAACACTTATTGGAGCAGGACCGATTGGCATTATTGCTGTGGCGAAAGTGGTTAGAAAAGTAAATGATTCGCAGAAGTCGCTGTCCCTTCCGGATTGGCTTGGTGATTATTATAACAGTGATATTCTGCGCGTGGGCACAGGTATTATCATGCTTTTTAACATCTTTTACATTGCAGCCCAATTTTCAGCAGGAGCAAGGATATTTGAAAATATGTTAGGACTTCCTTACTTGACCGGTTTAGTCATCATTGCAGCTATCGTCATCGCGTATGTATTTTACGGAGGATCCTATGCTGATGTATATACAGATGCAGCCCAGGCGGTTGTTATGGCATTAACAGGTGTTATGGTGTTCATATCAGGTATTGTGATCTTTGGAGACGGGAGTGTAACAAAGGCTTTTACTTATATTACCGAAAATCTGTCTAATCAGGATCCTAATTTAGTAAAGATAATTAATCCGGAATCTACTAACTATTATGCGATTTCCACGATTATCGGCATCTTTATTATCCAGTTTGCTTTCAGTTCTCAGCCGCAGCTGTTTAACAAGGTATTGAGTTTAAAGAATTCAAAAGACCTTGGAAAAATGATCGTCACTTATATCGTTGCAGCTTTATTATGCTTAGTTGTATTCTTTGGGGGACTATATGCCAGAGTTGCCTTGCCTGGAATAGAAGTGGCCGATCAAGCACTATTAGAATATGTTGCTTGGGCAATGCCGGCAGCGCTTGCTGCATTTGTAGGTGTTGTCATTGTTGCGGCGGCACTTTCTACGACAGATGGATTATTCGTTGTAATGTCAACTGTTTTCGCAAATGATATCTATCGTAAATTCTTAGTAAAGAACGGCATTCTTAAACATGAAGAAGAGAAAGTAAATAGAGTGGCATTAAGTATTAGCCGCTGGGTCGTGCTGGGGGTAGGGGTTATTGCTACCTTAATTGTTATTAATCCGCCTGTATTTATGGGGAATTTCATGTGGATTGGGATTTCGGGAGTCTCTGCAGGCACTCTTGGGCCTATTTTATATGCCGTTTTTGCTAGAAAGAAAGTTCGTGGAATTGCAGCAGAAATCAGCATGGGTGTGGGGATCGTTTCATACCTTATTATTTTCTTTGGAGGCCTTGAAACGAGTCCAATGGCAGCTGGCGCATGGGCAACTCTAGTTGGAATTGTTACGATGTGGGCAGGAGCCGCTGTTTTTAAGAATCAGAACGTAAATCAAAAACAAAATATCGCGAAATGAGGGAGAAGTTGGATCCCTTAGCCATGGAATAAAATCAATTAATTTTTTATTTTAATAGATTAATAGAATCATACGCCAAGGGGGAAAGAATATGTGGATAAATGAAATGCTTTCAATTTGGTTATATGGAACACTTATCTTTTTGGCAATCAGCGGTTTTAGCCTATGGAAGTGGTATTTCAAAGATTGAAACCAGGGAACCTCCTGGTCAACAGTATAGTATTTATCATAAATTTCACTTAGGCTCGTTAAGTGATTTAATACAAGGATTTTGCAGGGAGTGGGTTATTGTATGGAAACCATAAAAGATTTCGTTGCTTTTGACATAAAGACCTTATCAAAGCTGATAGAAGAGAAGGAAGTATCACCTGTGGAAGTTACTTTACAGCTGCTGGATCGCATCGAAGCGGTGGATCCGGGTATTAATTCGTTTATAACGATCGATCGTGAAGCTGTTCTTGCACAAGCCCAAAAAGCTGAAGAAGAAATAGAGGCCGGCCTGTATAAAGGTCCTCTTCATGGAATTGCGATTGGGTTAAAGGATATTATTTATACTGATAACATGAGAACAACGATGGGATCAGAAATCTATCAGGATTATGTACCTGAGTATAATGCAGCAGTTGTGGAAAAATTGAAAAAAGCGGGAGCCATTATCATCGGAAAGCTGAATACCCATCAGTTTGCCTATGGTCCCACAGGTGACCGCTCACACTTTGGCCCTGTGAATAACCCATATGATAAACAAAAAATAACTGGCGGATCAAGCAGCGGATCTGCAGCAAGTGTATCAGCCTGTTTATGCTTTGGTTCTCTAGGCACAGATACAGGCGGATCTGTTCGAATTCCTTCTTCATTTTGCGGAATTGTTGGAATGAAGCCGACTTATGGAAGAATCAGCAAGCATGGGGTTTTTCCGCTGTCCTGGACACTTGATCATGTGGGGCCATTAACACGAACGGTGACGGATAATGCTCTTCTTCTCAACACCCTTGTCGATTACGATTCAAAGGATCCAAGCCCTGATCAGAGTGAACCGGAAGATTTTACCCGATTCCTTGGAAAAGGAATTGAAGGGATGACAATTGGGCTGCCTTCCACTTTTTACTTTGATGATATGAATGGAGAGGTCAAACAAGTTCTTGATCAAACTATTGAGACATTGCGTGAGCTTGGGGCAAGGATAGTACCCGTCACCATACCAAATCTGGATAAATTCACAGTAGCCCATAAGCACATTTTAAGAAGTGAGGCCTATGCGGTTCATGAGCAGCACTTGGCTGATTATCCGGATCAGTGGGATGATGAAGTAAAAGAACGTCTGCTGACAGCACATGATACTAAGGGCTATGAATATGCCCAGGCACTGCAAATACGCCAACTCGCGAAAGACGAATTTAATAAGGCACTAGAGCAAGTGGATGTCCTATTCACCCCAACCTTGCCAATTTTGCCCCCAAAAATCAATGAACGTCATGTGGATATTGAAAAATACGCAGGACAGCATATTCGCTGGTCCATTATAAAGCTTACAGCTCCTACTAATCTTAATGGATTTCCAAGCTTGTCATTGCCGTGTGGTTTTTCATCTGAAGGTATGCCAATCGGTGGACAATTGATAGGCCGAGAATTTGATGAAGCTGTATTATATCGTTTTGCTTATGCTTTAGAGCAGAAACTTTCTAGTAAAGGGGTCAGACCCCGGTTACGGTGAAGTGGTAAGTGTAGAATAAAAGCCAATAAAATAAAGCCTTGCTGATTCTGCAGCAAGGTTTTTTGTTATACAGGAAGGACCAGATCCCAAAAACGCAAAATGCTGTTAATTATATCAATGGATGAGAGCAGATGGACAAACATGTTTTTCAGGGACGTTATAGGGTATAGTTTTTTTATAGAAGGTGTATAAATGAAAATTCTATAAAATTGGAATTTGCTTTTCTGAAAGAATCAGTAATTCAAATGAAGAAGCAAATATGAAAACGATTACCCATCCTTCTTCGATTATTTATTATAATCCCACATAATTGTCCATTCGTCTTTTTCTTTCCCCACAAAGATATCCTGCTCGATATCAAAGTTTCCATATTTCCCTTCGAATGTTTGGATAACTGTAAGCTTATAAACATCCTTAATGGCTTTGTCCTCTTTGGACATCTTCCAGGACTTTAATTTTTCTGGCTTGCTGAGAGTATATGTAAAGGTATCTACTCCAAAATGATTCATAAAAACGTGGGCACGATCCTGAATATAATGTCCTTTTGTAAATTTCTGTTTCATACTGGAGTGAAAGAGCTCCCATGATGAGGCAAATTCCCCCTCCTGTTCATAGGAGTAGAATTCCTCAGCAATTTCTTTGACATGCTTCTCAGATGATGAGAATAGGAATTTGAAGACAAACAGGAGCATGGCTGCTAAAATCAGTCCTAAGGTGATTTTAAAGATTATTTTCTGCTGGTATTTTACAACTCTCAAGTATAGCCCTCCCTCTGCATATGGGGTATATACTTTTTATCCTATTCGAATTTATATATATAAATGAAAAAAGTTGCTGGGAGAATGTTGAAAAAAAAGAGAACCCTTGCATAGGGGGCTCCTTGTGACGATTACTTAGTAACGTATATTCGTTATAACCATTTTCCTTGCATAACGTTCTTGGCCGAGGATTCTTGAAGCAGAGCTGGAGCCGGAAGTAAATCTAAGATAATTGTAAAAAAGGGATGCAGATTTTGATCTGCATCCCTTTTCTGCTTCAAATAGCAAGGTGTTCCTTCAGCTCAGTTTGCACTCTTAATTTTTCTTCGTCACTTACAAGCAAATACCAGATAGAATTAATCTTTTGGCCGCTGCCTTCTATTGTCATTTGTTCTATATCTTTGCCCGCATTTTTGTAATGTTTCTGTATATCCACCATTTCATTAAAAGTCATGTTGGTTTTAATATTGTTTCCTAGTGCTTCAAAGATGTCGTCGAACTTTGTTAAAGAAGAGAAGCTGGCTCCCTGCCTAATGACTTCCTGGATAATTTGGCGCTGTCTCAGCTGTCGGCCGAAATCTCCGCGGGGATCTTCATATCTCATTCTGGAATAAATTAATGCCTTCTCCCCGTTTAAAGTGATGCTGCCTTTGGGGAATGATACTCCACCGGTAGTGAAGTCTAAATCATTGTTAACTGTAACTCCCCCAACCGCATCAACAATATCCTTAAAACCTTCCATATTGATTTGCATGTAATAATCAATCGGAATATCCAGGAAGTTTTCAACGGTATTCATGGACATTTCAATTCCGCCGAAAGCATAGGCATGGTTGATTTTATCATCAATTCCTTTTCCCGCTATTTCTGTCCTGGTATCACGGGGAATACTCAGCATTTTGACTGAGTTTTTTTCAGGGTTAACTGTCAAGACAATCATCGTGTCTGAACGCCCGCTGTCACCTTCGCGTTCATCCACTCCCAGCATTAAAACGGAGAATGGTTCTTTCTTCTCAAGCGTTATTTGCTCTTCCCGTTTCTCCGACTTTTCCCGGTTAATTGGCTCATGCATCGTTTCCACAGCCGATGTTAAAGATTTATATACGGTATAACCGTAAATGCCTGTTCCGGCAATCAATAGTAAAAATATAATCCCTAGCACGCGAAGCCATAGTCGCTTCTTTTTCTTCCCATTGGCTCTCATTGCCATACCCCCGAATAATTTTAAAAACCTAAATAAAAGAATACCAAATTTTTATTATATTGGATAGCTAATATTCCAGTAAATAGTAGTTTTATAGAAAAAAAGTAGGTCGAAGGGGACAGGTACCTTGTCCCGCCTCGAAAAGTTCTGTGGAGATGAATCTCTGCAGGGCTTTTCTTTATGCATTTTTTTGGATGGAGAATGATAGAGTTTAAGTACAAAACCAATTACAGTAATTCCTGAATGATAAAACCATCAAACTGGTGAATACTTTTCTTGAATAATGAACAGCCTCATATCCCGCTTCTTTTATTCTGATTGGAGCGATGAACCTTTCCTTGAAAGCAAATGGGCAAGTGTATACGAATAACTCCAAATTGATGGGTCGAGATACCTGTTCTCATGTCCCGATCTTATCTCATTTTTCTAATTTATAAAAATATATTGACTATTTAGAATTTTATTTTTACAATAAATTAAAGAACTTTGTTATAACAAAGTTGAATAAAGTAATTACTAATGAGGTGTAGTTTTGAAAAAAGCATTGCATATCGAAGTTTATAAAGACTTATTCAATAAAATAACATCTGGTTATTTTGCCATAGGGGATAAGCTTCCAACAGAAAGTGAAATGCAAAGAATATATGGGGTGAGCAGGGCTCCTATTAGACAAGCTTTAGGGAAATTAGAAGAAAAGGGATTAATTGATAGAAAACCAGGAATCGGTACAGTAGTTATTAAATGTGAAGCATCGGTTCCTTGGCCATCTGTTGGAGGATTTAGTTCCAATTTCAGTAAAAAATGGCGTCAACTGAAAGTTAAAACCATCGATGTCTCAAAAGTAATTTCGGACATAGATGTCACAAACAGTCTCGAATTAGAGCCAGAAAGCCCCACTATTAAAGTTACCAGGATAAGAACGGAAAACGATATACCTATTTTCTTATTAATCAACTACTACATTGATGCAGATGTAGAGAAAATAAAAAATGCAGGAGATATTTTGAATATGAGGCAATTTGCCAGTGAAGTCCTAGGTGTGAATTTTTCTTATGTTACTGAAGAATTAACAGCGGTCCCTGCAGATGAACAAACCAGCTATTTACTCCAGGTTGAAAAGGGTTTCCCCGTCCTGCAAATTAAGAGAGTTTCTTTTGACTCTAATTATCACCCGGTTGAATATGTAAAGTACTTCGTAAATACCATAGATTGGCCATATAACATTACGTATAACCAAGATTCAGGCGATTTTGATTTATGATAAGAGTCTTTATCATTATTCATAAATTAAAAATTAATCTTTGGAGGTGACAAAATGAAAAAAAGAAAAGATCTCGCATTACCACTTCGTTACTTAATTAGTCTTTCGCTTTTAGCCATTGTTGTGATTACCATTCTTCAAGTTATTGCACGATTTATTTTTGACAGTCCGCTTGTATGGAGTGATGAGTTAGCTCGGTTTTTACTTATTTGGATGGTATTTATAGGAGCAGCTATTGTTTCTTATGATGATAAGCATATGGGAATAGAAATGCTTCAAGAAAAAATGTCCCATAAAACCAAATTAATAACATCCTTAATAATGAGGGCAGTCATTCTATTAGCATTAATTATTACAGTTAACTCATCTATCGAATTAGTTCAAGTTTCACACAGTCAAAAATCGGGTGCTTTGGAAATTCCGTTTTCATTCTGGAGGGGTTCTGCTTCAATAGGATGCTTCTTAATGATAGTTTTTATCACAATAAGATCTGTCTACGATATCCAAGATTATCGAAATGGTAACTATCGCAATAGTTCTATTTTAGAGGAGGTGAAAGAATGATTTTTCTAGTAATCTTTTTAATGATTTTCTTAATTATTGTCGGTATGCCTGTAGCTTTTGCCTTATTAATTTCTTCATTGTTTTATCTTATTGCAGAAGGAATTAATCTCAGTATGGTTGCTCAAAGTCTGGTGCGGGGAGTAGATTCATTTACGCTGCTTGCAGTACCGTTCTTTCTTTTAGTTGGTGAGCTAATGAATTCTGGAGGTATTACCAATAAGATCATCTCAATGGCAAGAGTTCTGGTGGGGCATTTTAAAGGTGGATTAGCTCAAGTAAATAATGTTGCAAGTCTTCTCTTTTCAGGGATATCAGGATCTGCAACAGCAGATACTGTAGCATTAGGATCTGTATTAATACCAGCGATGGAAAAGGAAGGGTATGACAAGAAATTTTCCGCAGCTATTACTGCTGCCTCTTCCATTGTAGGGCCAATAATTCCGCCAAGTATCACATTGATTCTTTATGGGATTGTTACAGCACAGCCAATAGGGCCATTATTAATTGCAGGACTAATTCCTGGATTCTTAGTTTCTGTCTCTTTAATGGTATATACGTATTTTATTTCTGTTAAAAGGGATTACCCAAGCTATCCTAAAGCAACATTTCGAGAAGCTCGAAAAACATTTTCATCAGGTATACCCGCACTTTTATTACCAGTAATTATTGTTGCTGGTACGGTCAGTGGGGTTTTTACACCAACAGAATCAGCGGCAATAGCTGTTTTATACGGAATTATTATTACTTTCTTTTATTATAAGAATGTTAATATCCGTTCATTTGGATCTATTCTGAAAAAGACAAGCTATGAATCTGCCAAAATTCTATTTATCATTGCAGCTGCAACAATTTTTGCATGGGTTGTTACTAAGTCCAGGATTTCTGATATCTTAGGAGATTTTCTTTTTGGATTTTCTACTAATCCAACAGTCATAATGACCATAGTCGTTGTGTTTCTTTTCTTTATTGGATTATTTATGCTGCCATCTGAAGCGATTATTGTGTTTGCTCCAATTTTAACACCAATTGTAATGACGGTTGGCATTGACCCTATTCATTTCGGAGTTCTCATGGTATTAACATTAACAATTGGAGGTGCAACTCCACCAGTTGGAATGATGTTGTATATTGTTGCAGATATTGCAAAGCTTTCTTTTGCGAAATTAGTAAGAGAGATGCTGCCAATGTATATTCCATTAATTATTACTGTTCTACTAACAGCATATATACCTTACATTAGTTTGGTATTTGTAAGGATGTTCTTTTAAATATAGTAAATTCAAAAGGAGAATGACTATTTTGAGAAAAAATGCAATGCATCATATGACATGGAAAGAAATAGAAGAAGCTTTTAAGAAGGATCCAGTGGTAATCGTTCCCTTGGGATCAATGGAAGAACACGGCCCGCATTCAATTACTGGAGATTTCTTAGCTTCAACGGAAATTGCAAAAAAAGTAGCTAAAGAAACAGGTGCACTTTATACACCAACTATTCCATTTGGTAATTCAGAATATTTTAGAGGGTATCCAGGGACGATTTCTTTATCTCAACAAACCGTAATCAGTGTTCTGGAAGACATTTGTACTAGTTTAACAGAGCACGGAATTACAAAAATTATATTCTTCAACGGACATGCTGGAAATGGTCCGGCTGTCGATCAGGTTGCAAGAAAAGTAAGACGCGAAAAAAAGGTAATGGTTGTGTCTATGGATTTATGGCAAATGCTTAGCATTGAACAAAAAAATGAAATCTATAAAGAAGTAAAGGATCCATCTGGTCATGGTGGTGAGCCGCTATCATCGGTAATGTCTCATCTATTCCCTGAAGATATGAGAATGGATTTACTGCCAGACACCTGGGAAGTCAAGAATAAATGGGAAGATTTCGAAATTGATAATTTAGCAAAAACAAAACTCAATAACTCTAAAGCTAATTTATTTTTAAACATGGAGGAAATCTCAAAAGAAGGAATCTTAGGTAATCCTTTAAACGCCTCTTCAGAAAGAGGTGAAAAAATCATTTCATGTATAGTTGAATATGGAATTTCATTGGTTAAAAAGACTGAAAAATCAGAAATGTTGTTAAAAGAAAAAGCTTCGGTTGTTAAATAACAATATTATTCTTAATAGAATTGTTAGGAGGATGAAAAAATGAGAAAAAATTTACTGTCATTATTTTTGGGAGGAGCAGTTAGCATAGCAATGTTATCTGCATGCTCAGGTGGAGAAGAAAGCAGTGGAACATCCAATCCTGACTCCGGGAAGACATATGAAATTTCTTATAGTACATGGGCAAATCCAGGAGAACCAGCTTATCTAGGTATGGAAAAGTTCAAAGAGATCGTTGAAGAAAAAACCGACGGTAAAATAACAGTCGAGCTCTTTCCGGGAAATCAACTTGGATCTACAGAAGAGCAAATGGAGCAAGTAAAGTTAGGAACAATACAAATGATGTCAAGCGGTAACCCAGGTTTGGATGAGATAGAATACTTATCTCTTCCTTATCTAATGAAGTCTAATGCTCATTGGATGAATGTATTAGAATCTGATATTGGACAAGAATGGAATGAAAAATTAGTTAGTGAGATGGGCATTAGAAATATTGGCATTTTACCTCGGGGCCCTAGGGTAATTTCTGCTAATAAAGAAATACAAACTCCTGATGATATGAAAGGTTTGAAATTGAGATCTCCAGAAAGAGATTATTATGTCCAAACATTTGAAGCTTTACAAGCAAACCCAACACCAATGGATTTTGGGGAGGTATACAGCGGCTTGCAAACAGGTGTAGTTGATGGGCAGGAAAATCCCTTAGAAACCTTCTATGCTTCAGGTTTTCAAGAAGTTCAAGAGTATGTAATTCTTTCAAATCATATGTATAAACCGGCATTTGTAACAATTAATGATCAATTCTTCCAGGATCTTTCTGAAGAATATCAAAAAGTTTTAGTTGATGCTGCAGAAGAATCTGAAGCTTATACTGATGAAAAGTTGGAAGAGAGTGAACAAACGATGAGAGATGAAATTGAAAAGGCTGGAGTTACTTTTGTTGAACCGGATGTGGATTTGTTTATTGAATCAACTCAAAAAGTTAGAGATACATTAGGGGTTAAAACTTGGGGAGAAGAGGTATACCAGCAAATCGTTGAAATGGGACAAGCTGATCTATAATTTAGCAGGAAAGATTAAGGCTACATCGCTCAGTAGTAGTCTTAATCTCTTTTTTTATCAACTATTGAATAGTTGCATTTATCTAATTGATAATAATTTCAACGTAAGGAGAAAACACGTGAATTCTAATAACTTAACAATAGAAAAAGAGATAAATAAATTAACTGCAGAAATAGAAGAAAAAATAATAGAAATTCGAAGACACTTACACGAAAACCCCGAATTAAGTTTCCAAGAGTTTCGTACCACTGACTACATTTATAGTACTCTGTTGGACACAAATATTGAATTAAAGAAGTGTTCGGGTGGTACTGGAGTTATTGGGATATTAAAAGGAAACGGAGAGGGTCCAACGCTGGGAATCCGTGCTGACATTGATGCTTTACCGATCGTAGAAGAAACTGGTCTTGAATACGCATCTAGCAAACCTGGAGTTATGCATGCTTGCGGTCACGACATCCATACATCTGTTTTATTAGGTGCAGCGATTGTACTGGATAAATTAAGAGACTCCATTAATGGAACGATTAAGTTCATTTTTCAACCAGCAGAGGAAACGATGCAAGGTGCAAAATACATGATGGAAGAAGGAGTATTATCAGAACCAAATCTAGATAATATCATATGTTTGCACACTTGGCCTTTCACAGATGCAGGTAAAATCGCGATTCGTCATGGAGCGATTATGGCTTCCACCAATCGTTTTGAAATTGAAGTGTTTGGAACAGGTGGGCATGCCGCACATCCACACAAAAGTGTTGATCCGATTCCGGTAGCTGCACAAATCATAAGCAGCCTTCAGCAGATTGTATCCAGAACTCTTCCTCCGCTTGAATCAGCTGTTGTGACCATTGGGCAAATACATGGCGGCACTGCAGACAATATTATCGCCAATAAAGTAATGATATCTGGTACGGTTCGCACCTTAAAGACGGAAGTTAGCGATAAAATTAAACAATCAATGAAAGAGATCTCAGAAAATGTTGCAAAAGCATTTAATGGAAGTGCAGTATTGAAGTACTTTCCAGGTTCGCCTCCTGTTGTAAATGACAAAAAAATGGTTGACTTGTTAGCCGAAGCAGTTTCAGAAAGTCTTGGTAAAGAAAGCTTAGAATATTTACCTGAACCTTCATTAGGGGGGGAGGACTTTTCCTTCTATCTCCAGCATGTCAACGGCATTCTGTTTAGATTGGGAACTCGCAATGAAACAGAAGCATCACAAAAAGGCCTTCATAATCCAGGAATCATCTTTGATGAAAAAGCTATTTCAACAGGGATCATTTCAATGAGCTCTTTTGCGGTAAAATATTTAAATCAGTAAAAGGACCAAGGGGACAGGTTCATCGTCCCAGTTGATGTGGGTAGTTCTATAAAGAATGTAATGTTGGGAGATTCTGGCGGGGTTCTATTAGGAGACAGGATGATGTGCTTGATTGGGTAAGGATAGGTTTATTGATTTAGTAATGAGGAGAGGCCATTAGGATTAATGGGCTCTCCTTCTGTATATTCATAAGATACTAAAAATAGTTCAGACTGATTTATGCCATTCACAATAACCTTGGTTTTTCTGATTAACGGCCCGAGGGGATATAGAATAACAGCATATTGCCGAAGAGGGTAAGGAAATAGGGCTTCCTTGGGACGAGGTACCTGGCACCATGGACCTCAAATAGATAGGCCCTGACAATGTGTAATATAGTATGATACCTTGAATAAGGAATATAGAAGTAAATATTTGTATAAAATGGTGGCCTATATTGTGTAGGTACTACAATCAGGAAAGGAAGTCATGTCAGTGAAAAAATTGTCTGCAGCATTAGCACTTTTTATGTTTTTGGCCGGATGTAATAATGAGAATAGCACAGATAAGTCAGTTTCTGAAAACAATACTGAAACGGGTGACATAACATCAGAAAATAAATCGGAAAGTTCAACAAATAATCAAGAAGGTCAAAATATTGATGAGAATGAAAACAGCAGTACTTCAGAAACGGATAGCCAAAAACAAGAAGATACCCAAAATGAGTCAAGTAGTAATACAGAGGATAAAGAAGCAGGTACAGAAACAGAGAAGAATATGGGAAAAAAGGATAAATACATAGAAAAACTTAATGAAATTGAAAAAGCAGCAGCTGAAATACGCAATACCGATGATGACTCGACATTAGGGATGACAAAATCAGAAGAAGAAATATTAAAAAAGTGGGATCAAGCTTTAAATGAAATCTATCAAGTACTGGAAAAGCAGCTTTCTAAAAGTGAAATGGAAAAACTAAGAGCAGAACAAAGAAAGTGGATCGCATATAGAGATGAAACAGCAAAAGAAGCAGCAAAGAAATATGAAGGAGGAACATTGGAGTCATTGGAATATATAGCCTCCCAAGCAGGGACAACAAAAGATAGATGCTATGAATTAGTTGAAGGTTATATGAATTGAATTTAGAATTTTTTAATGAATAACTATCTAAACTGCACAACATAGACATTATCAGGAAAAGACTGGGCTTTTATTTAGCATAAAATAGCTAGATTTATAACCTCAAGTAATACTCCAAACTAATATTTTTCCGATAAACCAATCTAACTGCCTCAAATGTAACTATATAATAAGCTTCCCCGGTCCTTTGGCCGGGCAGCTTTATAGCAAAGCCTTTTGTTGCAAGATCCTCCCACAGATCAGATGGCTCAAAAGCATAATGAAATTTTTTATGGGGCCTTTTATGATTATTAATTAAGCCCAATGCTTCCCTTATCTCAGAGTATTGGATGGCTGAGATATCTGAAATCTTCATTTCCATCATTACAACACCTTATAGACGATTGCTGTTCCCATATTTAAATATCATCATCCCTTAGTTCTTCAAAAGAAAAATCATAAAGTGCAGCTAACTGTTCCATTCTTACTGTACTAGGAAAATATCGCTCCCAAGCAGATATCATATATACACTAACTCCTATTATTTTTGCTGCTTCTTTTTGGGTTAAGTTACGGGCCAGTCGTTTCATTCTTAATTTATCACCGATAGCTGGATACATTAGGATACATCTACTGATGAGTTTTATGGGTATATTTTACTAATAACAAGCGATGCGTGTAGTTCTATTCTCACTTCTTCAGGAGAGATCTCACAAGAATAGATGGTGTATATCAGTTTATTGCTTTCAATTTTATAACTTTAGGAATAATTCATGTAGTCATTGAAGACGGAGGGAGAATTAGCATACTTTTTTTTACTCAGAAGTCAAACATCTGATACCCAGTAATCAATAAATTTGACAATTACAATAGCGAAATACAAAGGTTAACCATCTCCCTGACTTGGTGTGAATTTGGTGAATACACCTAAAAATTTGTGTAATATTCTTCTCTATACTCGTGTATATCATATTGTATTGATGATAATTGAGGAGGCAAAGGATGAAAAAATTTCTGTTTTTCTGCACTTGTTTTATATTATCATTTCTCATCACCTATACTTCACTGAAGGTACATGCAGAAGAAGACATCATTAAAAAGAACCTAATCACTATTACAGAAAACGTTGAAGTTAAAAGAGGAGCAACAATGAATTACCCAACTGTTTTTACTTTAAAGAAAGGTACCCGGGTTTATGTAAGAGATACTTTCGCTGGAAGTGACGGAAGCAAGTGGGTTTCGATAGTTACACATGGTTATAAGTCAGGCTGGGCACTATTGGAAAAATTTGAAGTGCCTTCACCTGAGGCGGGAAGAAAAGCCTTTATTACAGACCAGGTTGATATCAGGAGAGGGGCACATTGGGGTTATGAACCAGTTGCATCTCTGCAAAAAGGTATGGTTGTCACTCAGGCAGATACATTCATGACTTTTTCAGGTCAGCTATGGCATAAAGTAGATACGGGCAGAAAACAAGGATGGTTAGAAAGCCAATATTTCCAGAATTATATAGATTATTATGGAAAAGGATCCATTAGTGTGAAAAATGGCTTAATTAGAAAAGGCGCATCAATGGATTATAGTGTTAGAGCTACCTTATCTCAGGGTACAGAAGTAAATACGTTTGTAAAATTCCTCAATAGCCGGGGTGAAATTTGGTATCATGTTCAAACACTGCAGGGGATGAATGGATGGATTAAATCAAGTGAAATTTCGGTTAGACCATATTAAATGAAATGACTTGTTCAATAGCAATAACAGTTTAAGATATATTTGAAAAACTATGGTGCTGCACCATTTTTTATTAAGTTATAGAGATAGGGCAGTGAAAACTGTCCTTTTTTTTGATAAAATAAGAATGTGTAAACTTTCACAAGGTGGCGATAGGATGAACGTCATTTTATTTGATGGAGAATGTAATTTCTGTGATCGAAGTGTTCAATTTATTATTAAAAGAGATAAAAAGGTTTTATATCACTTCGCATCTTTACAAAGCGAGGCAGGACAAGAGATATTAGCTAAGCATCATATTCCTGACAGTATTGACAGTTTCTTTCTTGTGGAAGGTCTTAAAAAGTTATGATAAGTCCTCGGCTGCTTTAAGAGTTTGTAAGAATTTAGAAGGTGGCTGGAAGCTGCTATATTGTTTATTAATAGTACCAAAACCATTTCGGGATTCTTTTTATGATATTATTGCAAAAAATAGGTATAAATGGTTCGGGAAAAATGAAAGCGGTATACTGCCATCTCCTGAGATAAGAAAAAGATTTTTTTAAGTATAAACAGCTATGGTCAAAATCTATAGGTTAGGACAGCTGTCATATAGGCAGCTGTTATATTCACTGCCGGAATCTTTATTTGATGAAATTTAGATTGGAGGTTACATATTGAAGGTTGAATATAAATTAACCGGTGCCGGCTGGGCTGAATGCGAAATAACACTTAATGGTAAGGCGTATAAATTTTCTGCAGGTTACCTTACGAATGCTTTTGGCGACATACTCCAGGCATTATTAGATATTAACCCTTTATATTCTGATGAGATTTATAAGGAGGAGGGGGCAAGCTTTTCCTGGGATGCTGAACCAATCGAAACAGATTGGCATGTTAAATACCTGGGTGATGATAAAATGCAAATAGCCATTTCAGAGTATGAAGATAGTCAACATCCTTTGGCAGAATTAAATCTTGAATGTTCCTACGACGCTTTTCTGCAACAATGGATAAAAACTGCAGAAAATATCCTATTAGAATATGGAATTGTGGGATATAAGAGGTTGTGGATGGAACATGAATTTCCTTTAAGTATTTACCTGCAATTAAAATACTATCTGCAACACAAAACCGAGTTTCCTGTTATTAAAGAAACTACTGATGATATAGAAATATTAAAAAGTAATATTGAAATGGAATTAAATTATCTAAAAAAGAATTAATGATATCACTATAAGATATTCAACCTCCGCAGCTGCCATTTTGGCGGCTTTTTTGATTTATTTAATAATAAATAATTTATTTATAATGGAAGTCAATGGATATATTTCAATACATTTTCTTGGTAGAGTAAGGCACAAATTAAAATAGATTTTCAGTTAAATTCATTCTTTAAGGAAAATACCAGAAAAAGAATTATTAGTTCTATACTACCATTTTATTGGAAATGAATATAGGTATATTCCAATTTTTGTTATACTTAGCATAGTTTTTAATTTGAAAGGAGAAAGTATCTTGCTTAAAAAAATTCTCTCTATATTTCTAGTATCCCTGTTAGCATTCAGCTCATTCAATGTAGTAAAAAGCGAAGCAGCATCAGCACCTATTGGAGTGAAATGGGGGAATTCCATTCTAATTCCTGGCCAGATTGGAAAGGTGACCATTCTCCAGGATACAAACTTATACCAGCTAAATTCCAATGGAGAGCTTACAGTATCCCGTAAGCTATTAAAAGGGAATGAGTACCGGGTATATTCTTATCTCAGCAGTCACGGCGGTCTTTATGGTGTAGGAGGAGGAATGTATGTTAAAAAGTCTCCTGCACAGGTGAAATATGAAACTCCTTCAACCACAAAGAAACGCCAAATTCAAAGAATCCTGTTTTTTGACCAGCAATTATTAACCCTTGCTGAGCAGGGAATTCTTAAGGGGCAGCCTATTGCTGCGGACGGCATACATGATATTAAGGAAGTCTATGAGCATTTTAAGAAGATCGGAAACACAGTCCCTAAGCTGGAGAGCACCCATTCTGGAAGCCTTGCTCATACCTTTAAGATGTATACGTATTATACCTATTACCCTCATGACAATAATGTACAGGTGATCGACTGGAACGACGATAATTTTGTTCCAATTACTCCTTATGTTATTCGAGAACTTCTTGGGAAGCCGGAATCGGAAGGAAAGAGTGAAATAAATGGAAAGTGGATTATGAGATACAAAGCAGGAACTTATAATTTATATGTTGGCTTTAGAGGCGATAATGGTTCACAGCTTGATTACCTTCGATTAAAGAAGTATTAACCCAAATTGAAGGCCATGAGCCAATTAAGTAATGTGTAACATGATTATATTTAATGTTGAAAAGAGAGGTACAACCTTGAAACGTTTGATGATTTTCTTATTCCTGCTTTTAGCACTTTCCGGCTGCACTCAAAAAAGCGAAGAAGGAATTCGAACTGAAATATACACAGCAGGAACAACCTATTTAAAATCCATGCAGAAAAGCGTGGAAGAGCTGGACAAATCTCCATCAAAAGGTGTTGTATCAAATTCAGATCACTTTAAGGAAGTATGTACAAAAAAATTTGATTACAGTAAGCTCTCAAAAAAAGAAACAAAGTTTATTGATAGTATTGGAGATTTAAGAATAGCTTACGAACACGTGGTAGACAGCCGCAATTCTAAATATAAAGACAGTTTCAATGAAGAAGCAGCATTAGGCGAATTTAATAGTTTGTCACAAAAATTTGTAAATAATTATAAAGTAGATAAATAGAGTAATTTTAATGCGTGTTAAAGTAAAGGTCCAGCAGAGCTGCCGCTTTCGGCAGCTTTTTCTTATTTGTAAAATTGTTGTAATAATTTATGAGAGGTTTGAACCCCCTCAATTACTTGGAACGTCTAAAAACTAGAAAGGGGGATACAATTGAACCATCTGCAGGAAATTACAGGGGATCCTGATATAGTAATGACTTATATTATGAAGCAGTATGGCACAGAGCTTTCTGTTTTAGCTTATTCCTATATTAGAGATTTAGAAGCCTCGAAAGACATCGTACAAAACGTATTTATCAAGTGCTATACACATCTGGATACATTTGAAGGGCGCTCATCTATTAAAACCTGGCTTTATAGAATTACCATTAATCAATGTAAGGATTATTTGAGATCTCACTATTTAAAGAGGATATTTTTATTCGGCCAAATAAAAGAAGAGGTAACAAAGCAATCCCCTGAGACTATTACTTTACAGAAGTTAGATGAGGAACAGGTTATTAATCATATGATGACTCTAAGCAAAAAGTATCGGGAGGTTTTGGTCCTCAGGTTCATTCATTCTCTCGAAGTCAGGGAAATAGCAGAAGTATTAAATATACCGGCAGAAACAGTAAAGACCAGGATTCGCAGAGGGAAAAACCTGCTAAAGCCTATATTAAAGGAGGAATTTCTGTATGAATAGAAAAAAATCCTTAAAACAGGCCTTTATTAATAAGTATGGGGAGGACCTGCATTTTTCTGATGAGGATATGCAGCTGGTATTGAACAAAGTTCATAGTAAAAAAGTTGAACAGCCTAAAAGGAAATTTAATATGGGCCCTGTTTTAATGTTGATCCTTGCACCATTGATTATGATGATTCTTATTTTAAGTTCGGATCACTTGTTGACCGATTCAAAGGATGCTTCAAAGGAATCAGAGCCTGCAGCGGAATCGGATAGGGATTTATTTGGAGATGCAGGGATTCAAACTATCATAAAGAATGACCTTTTTACTGAAATTAATCAAACCGTGGAGAAGAACGGAGTGGCTTTTACCATCCATGAAGTTATGTATGATGGAACCCGTCTGGCCCTTGTATATTCCATGGATAAAGAAGAAAGCAATCAGGAAGGAAGTACACACCCCGAGTTTCCTTTCTTTAAGTTGTCGATAGATGGAGAGCCTTTTATTGATTACTCCGAAAGCACGTCCTATGCTGGTGAAAAAAATAAGCTTCTTCAGGAGTTCCACACATATACAGATATGCCAGATCAGTTTCAATTGAGCATAGATATTTTGCGCCTGGGAGAAATAGAAGGTCCCTGGAGCTTTCAATTTCCTATAGAAAAAATCAAAGAGAAATATCATGCTTCACCAGGTAAATCAACTGCAAATGGTGATACAAGTTTGACTCTTAATGAACTGTCCTTTTCCGCAAGTGCCACAAATTTAAGCATTGATATGAGCGAACCAATTGAAGAGCAAAGAAAAAGAGCAGGCACTTACATTTTTGAAGTTAGGGATAATAAGGGGAATTCAATAGCTCATATGACTTCCGGTGCTACAGGTGGAGGAGACAGAGACGGGAAATTTGTTGAGAATTTCAATGAGTATTTTGAACCCGTTGATAAGCTGCCAAAATCCATTACGATTACTCCTTACCTGGAAAAAAGGGAAGAAATGAATTATGTTACAATGCCCCTTAATCAGGAATTGCCTATTTATCTGGAACAAGATCAGTTTGGCGGAATTATGATTAAGGAAGTGGAGCAAAAGCAGGGGGAAATATGGATTTATTATGAAGGTGAGGGCGTGTCAGAGAGCTTTCGAAGTTGGGTGGTTCTAGAGGAGAAAGGATCGAAAGCTCCAATAGAACGTATTAATAACTACGAAAAGACCGCAGAAGGGTATATTGCCAAGTTTAAAACCTCAATTCCTTTAGAAAGTTTAATAGTCAGTACAGCAAAGAGGAATATCACAAAGCTGGAGGGATTGGAGTTAAATGTAGATATCAAATAATTATTATGAAAAGATGATTAGGTATTCTAATACTCTATAACAATAAAATGATAGTGTTAATTTGGGAGGCGATTCAAAATGAAATTTAAATTACTTTTAGCAGCTCTATTGTCAGTGGTTACGCTTACCCTTTCAACTGGGAATGCTGAAGCTGCACCCACAAAGGTCTGGTGGGATGGAACAGAATTGAAAAAGGGACAAATAGGTCGAGTGACAATGCTGAAAACAGGTTTCTCTATCTTTAAATTAGAAGATGGGAATATGGTTCCAGCCCGTTATGTGAAAAAGGGTGAAGTATTCCGCGTTTATGGCATCTACCGTGATGACTACACAACGAATTATGCTTTGGGAGCCAACCTGTTTGCTTATAGAAGCAGTCACCGGCTGGATGGCAGCAACGAATATTTTCAAAAGAATTTATTCTATGAGACACCTTCTAAAGCTAAGCTGGAATTAGTGAGGCAATTAAATAACTAGATTAATAGCCAGCTGCTTAGCTGGCTATTTTAGTGCAGCAGAGTATCTTTTTTTATGATATTGACAGGCTTATAGGTGTAAACAACTTTTTAGTTGTAAGTTTTTATAACACTCAAGCCGGTGGCATTACCCATATTATTCTGCATTCTCCTGATCCATAAATCCTATTTTTGTGTTAATTATTTACATTATTATTATATAATTCAATTATACTGATAAAGGAGGAGTTTTGTTTATGAAGAAAGTACTATTCTCTGTTTTTGCTGTAATCCTATTTCTTGCTGCATCCCATCAACCGGCAAGTGCAGGGGGAGAATGCAATGCCTACAGAGAAGCCACAAAGATATGGTGGGATGGCGTGGAACTGAAAAAGGGCCAAATCGGAAGGCTGAATATCGAGAAGGATACACCCTTATTCAAGTTGGATGGCAATAAGAGAATCACTTCAAGAACTCTGAAAAAAGGGGAGTTCTACCGGATATATGCCTTTAAGCCAGGATTGCTGAGCGTCGGAGGCGGCTACTATGTGGACCGTGATGCGCGGGTCACCTATAAAACGCCAAGCAAGGCTAAATTAAATGGAGCAGAATGCATACATAACCGTTTTGAAAACCTGGGTTCGCAAATACATAATACAATTGCCATTACTGGTGCAGCCGGCTATGCGCCGGATGGGACAGCTCTCATGTATGTGCTGCTGCAGGGGGAGCCGGCCAAGTTTGTGGCGATCGATATCGTTAAAAATAAAGTTTGGGATGAAAAGACGTTAAATGGTGCTACCAGTGCATGGGCTGTCTCTGTAGACAGTGAGGGGAACGTCTGGATCGGCGGAACACCAAATGGACACTTATACCAATATATCCCTAAGACAAAATCCCTGACAGATAAGGGAAAGGCAACCGCAAACGGGACATCCATTCATGACCTCGAAGCAACAGGTGCAGGTACTGTTTTTGGCAGCACCTCCCCAAATGGAAGCGTGTTTAAATATGAAGCCGGCAACGGATTCACAGATCTGGGACAGGTTTTATCCGGAAAAACATTAGCGAGAAGCCTGGCGTATAACGAAGATACGAATACACTATTTGCGGGAGTCGGCGCAAAAGCCCAGCTGGTGGCATGGAATCTAACCACAAATAAAAAGCAGAGCATCCTTCCGGATAAGTTCCAGGGTGAAACATCTGTTTACGATTTAGATGAAGAAAATGGCCTGCTTTTTGCCAAACTGGAGCCGAGCAAAAAGATCCTGGTGTTTGACAGCCGCACCTATGCTTTTAAGGAGGAACTTCCTGCGAGCTCCCGAGGAGTTTCACAGGTTAGTGCGGATAAGAACTCTGTCTACTATTCACATGGCTATGTTCTTCGCAAGTATAACCTGAGCAGCGGTGAAACAAGCAGACTACCGGGAACACTCAAAGGAACCGAAGCTGTTTCGATTGATTTGATCGATTTGAAGCATAAAGATTACCCGGGCGACTCAGTGGTTGGCCTTTTAGGTAATTCAGGCACTTATTTATTGTACAATCCAGCTAAGAATGAACTGCAGGTGAATAAACTGAAACTGCCAAATCAGTCCATTCCGATCTACAATATAGAGCGGGGACCCCGGGGACAGATAATCTCAAATGGTTTTGTCTCAGGGCAGGTAAGTGCATACAATCCGCAGACGAAGGCAACAAAAGAACTTTTAAAAGTAGGCCAGGCTGAATCGATGGCAACCTTAAATGACAAGCTTTATCTGGGGGTTTACCCGGGAGCTGATCTATATGAATACGATCCATCACAGGCAGTTTCCGGCGGAAAGCTGCTTCCGCTCTTTAGTATAGGCAACGGGCAGGATCGCATTGTGGCTATGGCGGCTGATGAAACAACTAAGAGCCTGTTCATGGGAACACATCCGAAAAACGGCGAAATAGGCGGAGCTTTAGGTGTATACAATCCGGCTTCCAAAAGCAAAACAATCCGGAGGAATATAGTTCCTGAGCAAAGTGTTGTATCCCTGGCGTCAAGCGGCGGCTATATTTACGGAGGAACTACTATTTTCAGCAATGGCAAAAATGAATCACAGAAAACAGCTGTTTTCTTCCGTTTAAACAGCAAGAATCCAAAGGGAAAAATCGAACAAATACCGCTTCCTTTAACAAAGCCAAGAATGATTCATAGCCTGGCTGCTGCTCCTGATGGCACGATTTGGGGATTATCGGACGGAAACTTGTTTGCTTACGACCCAAAGACGAAAAAAACAAAAACAATGAACATCACCCCAGCCACGAGCGGCAGATTCAAAAATGGAACACTTGTGATTGGCAAAGATGGCATGGTATATGGGACTGTCGAGGAGAAACTGTTTTTGGTGAATCCGAAGACAATGAAAAAGATCATCTATCCGGGTGTTGCAGCTTCCGACATTACAATGGATAACATCGGGAATGTTTATTTTAAAAATGGGGCGGATTTGTGGATGTTTAGGTGATTGCATTTTAAAGCTGAATTTCAGTGTGCGGTCATTCACGAACGGAGTATCATAATAAACTTGAATTATCTATAGAACAAGGCAGCTGGTTTATATGCCAGCTGCCTTGTCTGTGTACCTACTTCACTTTTTTCAGCATAAATTTATAATCTTCATTTCCGTCTAAATGGCCAGTTATGTATCCATTATTATATTTTCCGGCTAAATCTACAACTACATAAGATCCTGGCTGCTGTATCCAAGAACCGCCTTTAATTTCGATAGACTTTGTTTTTATATCATACGTGTTGGATGTTGTAAAAACACCTGAAGGTACTCCGGGGTTTTCGTCAACAGCATAGAAATGGAACTCGCCTGTTCTTCCGTTAAGAACTAATGTAACGCCTGTCAGTCCCTGCCCGGCTGTATATGTCCCCTGGTAAGTGCCAAAAAGAGGAGCATTTTCTTTTTTCACTTGAGCCAGCTTAGCTTTAGAAGGAGTTTGATACCTAACCCGCTTGTCCCGGTCAATATAATATCCGCCGCCGACCCCTAGCATGCCAGGCTTGAAATTATAGATACGGTACGTTTCTCCCGGCAAAAGATTGCGCTCAAATACTCTCTGATTGCCTTCAAGCTTAAAAAGGATTGTTTCTTCCAGCACAGCCAATCTACCAATTTGACCAAGCTTCAATTCTACTCCATCCCAGAACACTTTGGCTTCTGCCTTGTTTGCATTCGGGGCAAAAAGACTGAATCCCATTGCTAAGGTGAGTGTAAGTATAATAACTTTCACTTTGTTCATATGTTTTCCTCCCTATAAAAATGGTTTTAATTAGTTGATTATACAGTAAAGGGTTTAAATGGTAAATAATTTATTAGTTCTAAATTCCTATTAAAATTTATTTATACCTATCTATGACTAAATAACTATTGATAGATAGACAAAGAAGATGCTGAAATAATTACATTTGTCACCAATAATTCTCATATTCTGCTATAATAGGAAAGTAATAATATGTAAATTAAGGAGGATTTTTGGTGCATAAAAGATTTAAGTCTATTACTTTTGTCATATTTTTGGCTTTCGTGCTGAGCAGTTTTTCTTCCAGTTCTTACGCGCAGAGTCAAAATGAAAATATTGCTGGTTCACCGGTGCTGACTTCAAGCCAGATGGGGGATTTTGTTTTAATGCATAATCCAACTCCATTGCTGCAGGGAGTAACGATATATCAGCTGGCAGATTATTATTTGAATACTGGGCGCGTTGAAGGAATTCGCGGTGATATTGCATTTGCTCAGGCGATTAAGGAGACGGGTTATTTTAAATTTGGCGGTGATGTAATTCCTGAACAAAATAATTATGCAGGTATTGGCACGACAGGCGGCGGTGTGAAGGGAGCTTTTTTTAAGACTGCTGAGGAAGGGGTTCGTGCCCAAATCCAGCACTTAAAGGCATATTCTTCAAAAGAGTCTTTAGTTACTGAGAATGTCGATCCTCGTTTTCATCTGGTCACACGGGGGATTGCGCCAAAATGGACAGACCTGAATGGCCGCTGGGCTGTGCCGGGAAATAATTATGGCCAAGAAATTCTCGATATCTACAATAATATGGAGAAAATGACGATCCAGATTCCGAATGTGTCTTTGCCTTCCAATCATAAATTGCCGGTAGCAAAGCTGGTGCCGCGCAGAAATGTGACTATGTTTACACCTGATGGCAAACCATATAACACACTGCAAAAGGATATTCATTACCGTGTATACGGGGTGAAGGGAACCTATTATGATGTGGGCGGCGGCTACCTGGTTAAGGGAGACAGCAGCAAAGTGGGAA
The DNA here is from genome assembly GCF_017303275.1 of Bacillus sp. NTK034. GTDB lineage: Bacteria > Bacillota > Bacilli > Bacillales > Cytobacillaceae > Cytobacillus. Next base: position 25,730 of record NZ_JAFKOJ010000004.1, read on the forward strand.
TTTATATCGGAAGAGTCTACATAAAGGATACAAATATTCCTCTTTACGGTCCGGATAACAAAATCAAACGGTATCTGAAAAGAGGAGAAACGGTCCGTGTATACAGCTATGATCATAGCCGTTATGACGTGGGCGGCGGTTATTATATTAAAAAAGGAAGCAACCAGACCTATTATTTAGGTACAGCAACACTCAAGCAAAATACCATTCTTTATGACAAGAGCGGAAAGGCTGTACGCACGCTTAAAAAGAAAGAATCATACCGTGTATATAAAATAGACAGCATCAAACTGGATCTTGGCGGCGGCTTCTATATTAACTATGATAAAAAAATGATAGATTATGTGAATTAAAGGGCGAATGTGTAGAAGGATAGCTTTAAATGTATTATCAGCTTATAACTCAGCAGATTACCAGATTTGCTGATACATAAATAGCGTGGAGGATAAAAGAATGAATATGAAAAACTGGGTATTTAGTATTCCTTTTGTATTAATGCTGGTATTAGGCCTAAATACCGAAGCGGAGGCAGCTGAAGCCCCAATCGGTGTAAAATGGGGAAATTCCATCTTAATTAAAGGTCAGATTGGCAAAGTAACAATCCTAAAAGACACAGATCTTGTAAAAGAGGAAAAAGGCAAGCTAACAGTCATTCGAAAGCTGAAAAAAGGCAGCGAGTTCCGTGTTTATTCTTATAAAGACCGTGATGGCGGCATCTACGGGCTTGGCGGCGGCGCTTTTGTGAAGAAAACTGCTTCTGTTAAATATGAGACACCTTCTCAGACAAAAAAGAATCAGATTGTGCGTCTGAGCATGTTCCAGGAGGGCTTTCTGGCATCTGCAAAGAAGGGAATTATGAAAGGGCAGCCTATTGCCATTGGCGGATATGAAGATTTATATGATGTGTATGACTATTATGGGATGTATCCAACCTGGGAAGGCTATATAGATGGCGGATTGGGCAGACAATTTGGTGATGGCAGCAATTATATTTATTATACTGGCGATGAATATGATGCTGAACTGACTGCTATTGATTGGTGGAACGACGACCTTGTTTTCCTTACTCCATATATCATAAAGAAGACGGTAGGAGCACCAACATCAGAGGGCATCAGTGAAATGGACGGTACCTGGTACATGTATTATGATTGCGGTTATTATGATCTGTATTTCTTTTTCGAAGACGGAAACCGCTCTAACCTGGATTTTGTGAGACTTAAATAATAATAGAAAAAGGAGAGCGTAAGTAGCTCTCCTTTTTCTATTCCATCACAATAATCGGCTTCTTAGCAGGTTCCAGCCACTGCAGGATTTTCACTAATTCTTTTTCCGCTATGGCGACACAGCCTAATGTGTAAGCAGTACCAGAAGTTCTGATATGCAAAAAGATTGCGCTGCCTTCTCCTTTTATAATGGGATTATCATTATATCTAATGACCACTCCATATTTATAGAGAGGGTGGTTCATTCTTTCGAAGGATTTCCAGCGTGCATACGGGTTCCCGGTGTAAGTAATCCATTTGTTATAGTCCGCTGAGGATACATCATCGACCCAATAATCTTGAGAAGTTACAGCCTTAAATGGGTAGCTCATGCCTGAGGGCTTCGGCCCCCACCCAAATGAGGTACCTAGCCTATAGGTTCCATAAGGAGTCCTGGCATCTCCCTCTTTTGTCTTTCCCATGCCCTCTTTTCCTATCACTGCCGCAACAGGCGAGGAAGCTTGCATCCATTTCCCGTTTTGTTTTTGATAGGTTTGCAGAGTGGCGGCTGTTTTCACTGATGATTTCTTCACGACAATCATCTGCTGTGCTTCATTTTTTAGTTGTGTATCTTTCTGGTAGACGCATGCCACGATCTGCAGCTTCATTTTAGAAGGAGTCTGATAGCTGATCAGCCTATCCCGTTTCACATACAATCCGCCTCCAACACTCAGCAGACCCGGTTTAAAGGCATACACGCGATAAACCTCTCCAGCTTTTAAAGTGCGGCTGTAACTCAGCTGTTCTCCGTTTAACTTATAGAGCGGTGCATCCTTAAGCACAGTGATCCTGCCGATTTGCCCTGGACGAAGCTCTGCGCCATCCCACCAGACCTTTGTGCCGGTTCTGATATCATTGCAGTCTATGTCTGAAGCCTGTGCAGGATTGCCATAAAGTATAACAGCCATACCAATCAGAACCAATAAGAGCTTTATATATTTTGGCATTATTTCACCTCTTTTTAATCCTAATCATACATGATGGAACTTCCATAGGCATCTATCATTTGGCATGATTCAGCATATTTTAGGCTCTCATTCCTGCATTTTTATCTTCTGTCTAACATATGCATAGCAGTAGGAAATCAGGAAATATGCAGGAGGTTCGATGATGAAAATAGGCAAATTACTAGTTGTGTTTTCCCTTGCAATAACTTTACTGCTGTTCTCCAATAAAGAGGCTCAGGCAGGCTCTGCTCCAATCGGTGTAAAATGGGATAACTCCATCCTCATTCAGGGGCAGATTGGGAGGGTCACCATCCTCAAGGATACAGCTCTTCTAAAGTATGAAAACGGTAAAATAATTACGATTAAAACTCTGCGTAAGGGAAATATCTATCGGGTTTACACCTATAAGGATCAAAATGGCGGTATATATGGAGTAGGCGGAGGAGCCTTTGTCAAAAAGTCCTCCTCAATTAAATATGAGACACCTTCCAAAACAAAGCGCAGCCAGCTTACCAGAATCGTATTTTTTGATGAAGGAGATTTTCTGAAGCTTGCTAAACAGGGCGTTATGAAAGGACAGCCAATTTCACTTAATAATGATGATTTGAATGATGTGTATGATCACTTCGGAAGCACGCCTTCATGGGAAGGGTACTATGAGGGAGGATATGGCAGGAAGTTTGGGAACTATATCTATTTTACAAGCTGGGAAGAGGATCCGGAATTTACAGCGTTCATGTGGGCCAATGATGGTTTGACTCCTTTAACACCCTATATTATTAAAAATACAGTTGGAAAACCATCCTGGGAAGGCATCAGCGAAATGGACGGCCATTGGATGATGTATTATTATCTTGGCTATTATGAGGTTTACTTTTCATTTAAAGGGGATAATCGGTCGGATCTGCATAGTATTTTGCTGAAGAGGAGTTATAGATAAGAAAGAGACAGGGGATATTATTCCCCTGTCTCATTTTTTCTTCATAATGGAGTGCGGAAATCATCCCGTTTTCTAATGAAAAAAGTATAAAATTATATATTGACAGTCATTTTGGAAAAGTCTATTATTATGTTAACGCTAACATTGTATTTCTTGTAAATGTGTTTTTTTTACCGAAAAATGTTAACGTTAACATTTTTGTGAAATGATAACTACATTAGAAGGATGATGCGGGTGACTCGAAGTCCAAATTTAATAGAAGTAGCAAAAGCTGCCGGTGTCTCTAACATGACCGTATCAAGAGTAATCAATAATAGCGGGAAAGTTTCAGAAAAAACGAGGCAGAAAGTATTAAAGGCAATAAAAGAGCTTAATTATCAGCCCAATTTAATTGCCAGAAGCCTGGCGAGGAAAAAAACAAACATCCTTGGGCTTGTCATGTACACTGAAAAAGGTGTTCACCCTGCTTTTTACAACGAGATTATCAACGGTGTTCAGCAAGGGGCATCTGAATTAGGGTATGATCTGCTTATTTTCGCTAATCGGGAAGAACAATCCTACAGTGACCGGATCACTCATTCGAGCTTCGTTGATGGTGTGATTTTTATGGGCGTAAAGATTAATCAGGATGATATTAAGAATGTACATGAAAAAGGATTTCCTTATGTCTTTGTTGGAAAGAGGGAGATAGAAGGGATTCAGCCCTATTTCATATCACCTGATTATGTGAAAGGCACCAGGATGGCCACGGAACATTTAATTGAACTGGGTCATACGAAAATAGGATTCATTGGACAATCAAGAATTATCGAACCGGATTATGACAAATTGCTTGGATACCAGGAAGCTTTGTTTATGAACCATGTTGTTTATAATCCTCAGCTTGTTTTTGAAGAGAGCCAAACTCAATTGGATGGCTATAACGCCATGAAAGAATTGCTTAAGCAGAAGCCTACAGCTGTGATTATTAACAACACGTATGCAACGATAGGGGCAACGACTGCCATTAAGGAAGCAGGTCTTCAAATCCCTCAAGATATTTCTGTCATTGGATTTGATGACAATCAGGAGCTTAATGAACAGTTTAATGATTTTATTGGGCTGGAGCTTTCCTCTATTCGAATCCCTAAGGTGGAACTGGGAAGGGAGGCAGCTAGGATGACTATTTCTTTGCTGGAAGGAAATGAAACTCCTAAGGCCAATTTTATCGATCTTCACTTTATGAAAAATAGTTCATGTAAAAAATTATAAATTCATATTTTTGAGGAGGATTAAGATGTTAAGAAAAATTAAAGTGCCGTTGCTGCTCGCATTCGTTCTAATTTTATCCGTAATTGTAAGCGCTTGCGGAGGATCTGAAACTGGGAGTGATGAAGATGGAAAAGTCGAACTTCGCTTCATTCTTAATAATGACAGCCCAACCCTGGTAGAACAAATTAAAGACTTTGAAAAAGAAAATCCCAACATCAAAGTGAATGTTGAAAAAATTCCTTTAGATCAATTCTTTGAAAAAATTGAAACAATGATTGCTGGAGGCAGAACACCTGATTTATTGTACACTCCAGTGCTTGCAACTCAGCGTTATGCCAATATGGATCTGCTACTGGATGTTTCCAGCGATCTTACGGAAGAGAAGAATGATTTTCTCCCTTCTGCTCTTGTAAGTGTAAAGAATGGAGATAAAGTAGTAGGAGTTCCTCATTTTACAGACAGCATTGCAGTTTTCTATAATAAAGCCCTTTTTGAAAAAGCAGGCGTGAAAGTCCCTGAGTCCATTGATTCAACATGGAACTGGGAGGAATTCGCTGCAGCCGCAGAAAAAGTAAAGAGTGCCAATAACTTAAAATATGGTGTCAGCACAGGAAGTGATGTTTCACAATTCCTTCCGTTCCTATATCAAAATCAAGGAACTGTTTTAAGTGAAGACCAAAAGTCCGCAGGAATCAATTCCGATTCGTCTATCGAGTCAATCGAATTTTTTAAATCATTATTTGATAAAGGGTTAGCATCCAAAGAATCCTTTATCGGATCCGAAAAATCAGATGAGCTATTTAAGCAGGGACAGCTGCCGATGGTTATTACGTTCTCTGGACTGATTAATTCATTTGAAAAAGATATTCAAGGATTTGAGTACGGTGTGACATACTTGCCGAAAAAGGAAGTAACAGCTACAAAACTGGGAGGCGCCAATATTGTTTCCTTTAAAGAAACAAAGCATCCCAAAGAGGCAGTGAAGCTAATGAAATACTTAACAAGCGAAGAAAAAATGGCTGAATTCGCTGCTAAAGAAGGGGTCGTTCCTACCCGGACAAGTGCACAGGAATCTGTTGATTATGGCGCTATTGATGAAGGAATGCAAACCATTATTAATGAGATAAATAGTGTCCCGGAATTTGCAGTGAAAGATTTCTCTATTCCTGAATACTTAGGCTACAAATCAATTCTGACGAGCGAAATGCAATCGGTTATTTTAGGTGAAAAGTCTCCGAAAGAAGCTGCTAAGTCTATGGAAGAACAAATCAATAGTTCAGTTCTGAAAAAATAATGAAGGATGGAGGGGCTGCTTCCCCTCCTTTCTAATTCCAGGGGTGATATCACATGGATTTGGTCAAGTCAATAGAGGTTAAAGAAGATCGCAATCATATGGCGAAACGTTATAAATGGAAACAAAAATTAACTCCGATTGGATTTATGTCTCCTGTTCTTCTTATATTCTCCCTATTTTTATTCTTCCCGGTATTATTTGCTTTCTTTATGAGCTTCCACCAATGGGGAATGATTGGAACGCCTGAATTTGTGGGCTTTAACAACTATGTGCGTCTTTTTAAAGATCCGCTTTTTTGGATCTCTATCAAAAACACGCTGATTTTCTCTCTTTCTGTTCCTTTAAAGGTGGCCATTGCTTTATTCATTGCGGTCCTTTTGAATCAGAAGATTAGAGGCTTAGGGTTTTACCGGGCAGCCTTTTTCTTCCCGGTTGTTCTTTCCATGGTTGTCGTCGGATTGGTCTGGCAATGGATGTTTAGTCCAAGTTACGGTTTTATCAACTATGTATTAGAAAAGCTTGGCTTGCCTCTGCAGAACATGCTGATTGACTCGGACCAGGCAATGATTGTTCTTATTGTCGTAAGTATTTGGAAGGGGCTGGGGAGCAACCTGCTATTATTTCTTGCCGGCTTACAGGCAATTCCAAGCAGTGTGTATGAAGCTGCAGAGATCGATGGGGCTAATTCATGGCAAAAATTTTGGTATATTACCGTACAGCTCCTGAAGCCTACCACTCTATTTGTACTTATCATTACGCTAATCGGTTCATTTAAAATATTTGATCTGGCTTATGTTATAACAGGCGGCGGACCTGGCACGAGCACAATGGTTCTGGTTCATTATATTTATCAAGAGGCATTCCAGCGATTTGATATGGGGTATGCATCTGCGGCAGCATATGTATTCTTTATCATTCTGTTTATTTTAACGCTCGTTCAAATGAGAGTGTTTAAATCCGATAGTGAATTCTAGGAGGGACCTTCTATGAGCAATAGAAGCAGAGAGATGTTAAAGCGAATACCTTTATATGCATTTTTGATTCTGGGTTCAATTGGGATGCTCGTTCCATTTGTCTGGATGATTTCAAGTGCTTTGAAGCCCAATAATGAAATTTTCACAAGTCCTCCTACATTCCTGCCCAAGGATGCCAATTGGGGTAATTTTATAGCAGCATGGAACTCGGGAGACTTCACGCAATACTTTATCAACACGTCGATTATATCGATATTAACTACGATCATTACCCTATTTATCTGTTCATTGGCAGGCTACACGTTCGCAAAATTTAACTTTATGGGCAAAAAACTGCTCTTTCTGTTATTTCTGGGGACGATGATGATCCCGATGCAAGTCATTATGATTCCGATTTTTCTGATGATGTCAAAGATCGGATTATTAAATTCTTACTGGTCTGTTATCTTGCCGCTGGTGGCGAACGCTTATGGCGTTTTCCTGATGAGGCAGTTTATGAGTACCATACCAACTGAACTTATGGAAGCGGCCCGAATTGATGGATGCTCGGAATTCCGGATCTTCTGGCAGATTATCTTGCCATTAACCAAACCGGCACTGGTAACCTTGGGAATATTAACGTTTCTTGGAGCCTGGAACGAATTTTTATGGCCATTAATTATGCTGGATTCGCCGGATATGATGACACTTCAAGTCGCATTAACCCAGTTCCAGGGGCAATATGAGGTGAAATGGAACCTTTTAATGGCGGCGTCGGCCTTATCCATGATACCAATCGCTTTAATCTTCATTGTTTTTCAGCGTTATTTGGTAGAGGGAATCGCATCATCAGGGGTAAAGGGATAGGAGGAATTGGAGATGGAAATGTATACACAGATAAAAAATATAGAGATTTCAAAACATGCAGATGTCATTGTAGCTGGCGGCGGCCCTGCCGGCATTGCGGCTGCTATTGCTTCAGCCAGGCAGGGTGCCAATACCATCCTGCTTGAACGGAATGGATTTTTAGGAGGAATGGGCTCCGCAGCACTTGTAAATCCATTTATGAGTTTTTCATCAGGCAAAACTCAGCTGGTAAAAGGCATCTTTCAGGAAATGATCGATCGCTTGAAGGAAGCGGGAGCATTTGGTGGAGAAGGGCATGCTTGGTCCTTTGATCCTGAAGTCTATAAATATGTCCTAAATGAAATGGCCCTCGAAAGCGGGGTCCGGCTGCAATTCCATTCGTTTGTGGTCGATGCGGTGACAGAGGGGAACCTGATTACAGGGTTGATCATCGAAAGCAAATCGGGACGCCAGTTGTTAAAAGCAAAAACGTTCATTGATTGTACAGGAGATGGAGATTTAGCAGCCAGAGCCGGGGCGGAATTTAAAATTGGCCGAGAGTCTGATGGCCAGTGTCAGCCTGCAAGCATTATGTTTAAAATGGGCGGAGTAACAAACCGTAAAAAAGCTTGTGAGTATGCAGTTGAAGATGAACGGCTTCCTCAGGGCAGGGTATTGTTTTTTAAGATGCCCCGTGAAGGAGAAGTCATGATCAATATGACACGGATTGTGAACGTGGATGCCCTGGATGTGGATGATTTAACGAGAGCAGAAGTTGAAGGCAGAAAGCAAGTCAAAGAGATTGTAGAATATATGCAGGAAAACGTGGAAGGGTTTGAAAATTCTTATTTAGTCACGACAGGACCACAAATTGGCATTCGTGAATCACGCCGGATTATTGGCGAATATGTTTTAACCGCTGATGATGTACTGGGTTGCCGTAAGTTTGATGATGCTATTGCTTCCTGCTCTTATATGATTGATATTCATAACCCGACAGGAGCGGGGACGGAGAAGGTGATCCTGCCTAAAGGACAATGGTATGATATCCCGTACCGCTGTTTGCTTCCGAAGGACTTCGAGAATCTTTTAGTAGCAGGCAGATGTATCTCTTCAACACATGAAGCCCATTCCTCCCTGCGTATTCAGCCGACATGCTATGCGATGGGTCAGGCAGCGGGGATGGCTGCTGCTATGTCTGTTAAGCAGGGGATCAACCCTAAAGCACTTAATACGGGTGAATTAAGAAGTAATTTATTAAAAGAGAATTGCTTTATCCGGGAAAGTATTTCATCAAGCTGACATATTTGTCAGCTTGTGTGAAAGCGGGGGAAAAGGCATGAAAAAAACATGGTGGAAAGAAGCGGTGGTCTATCAGGTCTATTGGAGGAGCTTCTATGACTCCAATGGAGACGGGATTGGCGACCTGGAAGGCTTGCTGTTAAAGTTGCCATATATTAAAGACCTTGGGATTGATGTCATCTGGCTGAACCCTATGTATCAATCTCCTGATAAAGATAATGGGTATGATATATCGGATTATTATGGAGTAATGGAAAAAGCGGGTACTATGCAAACTGTCGAGCGTCTGATCAAGGAGGTTCATAATCTTGGCATGAAGATTATTATGGATCTAGTTGTTAATCACACGTCAGATCAGCATCCATGGTTTCTTGAGTCCAGGTCCTCAAAAGATAACCCAAAAAGAGACTGGTATATTTGGAAAGATGCCAAAAATGGAAAAGAGCCAAACAATTGGCGTTCTTACTTTGCGCCCTCACCCTGGGGCTGGGATGAGAAAACAGGCCAATATTACTTTCATTCTTTTGCCGCTGAGCAGCCCGATCTGAACTGGGAAAACCGGGAAGTACGCGAAGAAATTTACCGAATCATGCGTTTTTGGCTTGATAAAGGAATAAACGGCTTCCGTATGGATGTTATTAATCTATTGGCGAAACAGCAAGGATATCAAGATGCGTTAAATACTTATGACCTTTCCTACTTAGGAAATAACCCGGGAATTCATGAATACCTGCAGGAAATGCACCATGAAGTCCTTAGACATTACGACATCATGACTGTGGGGGAAATTCCATTTGTCACACCGGAAGATGGCTTATTATATGTAGGAGAGGATAGAAATGAGCTCCACACATTATTCCATTTTCAGGTAGCTGATGATATGCCGGCCTGGGATATGCTGCGCTACAAAGAAATACAGAAGCGGTGGTATGAGGGATTAAAAGGAAAAGGCTGGAACTCGCAGTTTTTAAATAATCATGACCATACCCGTCAGGTGACCAGATATGGCAATGATGGTGAATATCGTGTGCAGTCGGCTAAATTACTTGGAACGCTGGTTCATACAATGCCTGGAACTCCTTACATTTTTCAAGGGGAAGAAATTGGGATGACTGGCGTATGTTTCGAAGATATCTCGGACTATCAGGATATTGCCATGAAAAATAAATATAATGAGCTAGTTGGACGGGGAGAGAATCCTGATAAGGTACTTAAAGAGCTGCAGCCTTTAAGCAGAGATAACTCACGGACCCCTATACAATGGAATGATAGCGAAAACGCCGGTTTCACACGAGGCGTACCTTGGATAAAAATTAACCCGAATTACAAAGAAATCAATGTGAAAAAAGAGCTGGAAACCCCTGACTCTGTATTTCACTACTATAAAAAGCTAATTGCATTAAGAAAAGAAAATAAAGTCATGGTTTACGGTGATTATGCAGATTTATCAGATGGGCATGAAGAATTGTACATCTATTCAAGATCATTAGGGGAAGTTACATGGCTGATTGTCCTTAATCACAGTGAAAACACAAATGAGGTCAATTTGCCGGAGTACACCGATGGAAAAAATAAAGAACTTTTACTTGCCAACTATGCTGAAATTCCGAAAGGTGAATCTGCAGAAAAGATTGTTTTGCGGCCTTATGAAGCAAGGATTTATAAAATTTAATTAGCGAAGTCATATTTCGCTTCCATACAAAAGGAGATGCCCCAGAGCATCTCCTTACATATTTTTTACGGATTAACTAATTTTAGCTTCTCTTTCGATGGCGTCTTATACTTCACATAGCCATCTATTTTCGTTACATAATACCCTCCTCCGACACTGTACTGCCCGCCAAATCCTCCATCATATCCATAGACACGGTAGATTTCGCCTGCTTTCAGTACTCTAACCGCTTTCAGCTTTCCGTCGGCTCGAGTCCATAGATTAATCGGTTTTTCAACCGCCAGTTTCCCAATCTGGCCTTTTTTCAGGACCATTCCTTCCCAATGGACAACAGGAATTTCTTTATCTTCTTCCTTCGGTTCCTCAGGAGCAGGCTGTTCTGGCATTTCCGGCTTCATAATAGTCCAAAACAAATCAGCCACAGCTTTATAGCCTTCTTCACTCAAGTGAACATCCTGCGGATTCGGCAGATACCCAATATTAGCAGCAATGGTTTGAGCAGTGGAGATATAAGTGGCACCAGATGCTTCAGCAATTCTCTCGATGATTGTGTTCAGAACCGCCAGTGACTGATTAAGCATTGGCTGATATTGAGCCGGGAGATGAGGCAATGGATTGTAATAGCCCATTATGTAGATCTGTGCTGTTGGGTTAATGGCTTTGATCGCCAAAATGGTATCCGTTAAATTCTGCTGGACACCCGCCATTGCTTTTTGCATTTCTGCTTCGTCAAACGTAACCGCTCCTGTTGTTCGGTCAACCTTAAGCTGGCGAAGAAGATCATTTGCACCGGCGTTTAAGGTAATATGAGTTGCTTTGCTTAGCTCGGTCTGAATACCGGCGTTATTGCCAATCGTGACATTATTCCGGATATCGTCGAGAACCTGTTTGGAAGTATAGCCAGACTCTGCATAGCTTTTGACAAATCCCTTCAATACACCAGCTTCTTTAAATTTGGCTGCGATAAAATCGGGATAGCCCTTCCCATTAGCTCCGAACGGTGTCCGGCCGGCTGCTAGAGAGTCACCCAGCGCTACATAATAAACATTTTTATTGCTTTCCCAGAAAGCTGAAGCAGGACTGACTACCCCTAAAATAAGCACGGAAACAATAAACATTTTCGTTAATAGCTTTATCAATTAATATCCTCCTTTTTAAAAAATGGAATATATAACTATGTTACTAGACTTTTAGGACTATAACTATAGATTCCGTATCTGAAATTCCGACAAATTCCGAAGAAATTAGTCGTAAAAAACCGAGTAAAACCATCTAAATAAATACATTTATGTCTTGAGTGGAAAATGTAGGAAATGTATAATAATATGGGTACTATTACCTAATATTCCTTTATGTGGTTTTTTAAGGTGATATTAAATTCCTAAGAATTTAAGGAGGAAAAGATGGGGAAGAGAAAAAGCAAAGGGTTAAAGGTATGGGGAATTACATCTGCTGCGGCAGTGGCTGGGTTGGCAGCAGGAAATCCGGTGCAGGCGGAAGCCGGAATAACAGCTAATCAGCATGTAGAGAAGGCTGAGAAATTAGCAGGTGCATTAAAGTGGGAAGTGTCATACGAACATCGAAAGGCAGCTAATCCCAAACATGCGGCAGATTACCCGGATATGAAATTATTCAACGAGACAAAAGCTGCTTTAAGAGAGGCAGAAAAAGCCGTTAAAGAAGTAAAAGGCAAAGATAAGGAACTCTTGGAAGCAAGGCTGAACCAGCATGTCAGAGTGTACTTTGACCGGGCAGTAAAATATATTGATGCTGTATCTGCAGGGAAGAAAATTACAGCTAAAGCAGAAGCTTTAGAACATTATCTGGTTAATCATCAGGTCGATGATGCAGCTGAAAAAGCATACCATGATCTGTCACTTGAAATAAAGAGAAGGTCCCCGTTCATTTATAAAGCTTACGGAAAAACCACTCGTGATTCATTACTCGATACATATCAGCAGAAAGCCTATGACATTAAAGAAAGTGCGTTATATCCTACATCCCTTAAAATGGAGATGGACAGGCTTGATTCTGCGTTAAAAAATAAAGATGTGGATCAAGTAATCTATCGTACTGGCAGAATTGACAAGCTGTTTAAAGATGGAACGAAACTGGATTTACTCGATAAAGAGTCAAAGTTGTATACTAAATTAAAAACAAATTATGAATCCTATCAGAAGCAGATCCAAGCATTTGTTTCTATTATTGAATCCCATTCCACAAATGCTGATCAGCCGACAACGGCAGGCGGAGATTCAAAAGAATTGAAAACATACAAAGAATCAATCGTGTTAGTTGCAGGCAAGGGGCAATATATCAAACTGGCCAATGCTGTAGTGAATGGAAATATTATTATTAAAGGGAACGAAACTGGCGCAGGTACGGTTTATCTGGAAAATGTAGAAGTAAACAAAGGCGGATCCATCATAGTCGATGATGTAGCGGAACATAGTTTATATCAAAATGGTGTCACTGCTGAAAAATTAGTGATTAATGATGCAAATGGCGCCAATATTGTTGGGGATAAAGGGACAAAGATTGAATTCGTTACAGTTTCGGAAGCAGCAGGTGTCTCAGGCAATATTCATATCGAGTCAAAAAATAAAGATGCATTTGCAAACATATCCATCGAAGCTGCAGGGACTAAAGGATCAGAGGGAGTTTCCCTGAAAGGTGATTTCTCAGAAACTCTTGTATCTGTGAGTGGGAAAGACGCTAAACTTAATGTTAATAAAGACACGAAAATAAAATCAGTAGATGTTAAATCATCTATGAAGCTGTCAGCTGAAGCGGGAGCCCAGGTGCAGTCTATTAATCTCGCTGCAGAAGAAAAAGGGCAAACCATTGAGCTTGGCGGTGATTTGAAAAATACTGTTGTAAACATCATGAATGCCAATGCGGAAATTACCGTTAAAGAAGACACACATATTAAAGAAGTGAAAAAAGACAGCAGTGTAACTGGAAATGTGGCCATTACGAATAATGGCAAGGTGGAAAAAGCAACAGGAGTGGAACTGACCAATAATCCGCCAGTGCAGACTCAGCCGCCGGAAGTACCGGGCACACCATCCAATCCGCCTCCTTCCAATGGCGGAGGAAATGACACTGAAGAACCTGTGCCAGCTGTCATTGAGTCAATTTCAACTATCACCAAAACGGTGACAATTAACGAACAATACTCATTGCCGAGTGAAGTAACAGCAAAGTTAAGCGATGGCTCAACAAGCTCTGTTGCCGTTACATGGGAACGGACCAGTTTGGACACATCAGCTGCAGGTGAGCATGAGTTCTTTGGAACAGTTGAGGGGTATGATAAGCAGGTTGTACTTGTAGTAAAAGTGCTGCCAGCCGGATTAATACTCAAAGATAATGGGCAAACAGCCGCAGTTTCCACAAGTGCTGCATTCTCCTACGCTGCTGAACAGCCGGGAATTACAAAAATAGAAATAGTGGATGGATTCAATGCAGCTAATATCGGGAAAGTCCGCCAGGAAATCGTGATTCCGGAAAATATTCAGGATGAAACCATAGATTTCAATGGTATGAATTTGCCAAAGGTATCAGTTTATGGAGACAAAATTCTAATAAAGAATGCAACCATTCATACACTGAATATAGCAGAAACTGTTTACGATTTGACATTGCAGGATGTAAAAGACGGAGAGAACTCCACCCATAACTTTGATGGGGGCGGCGAAAATTCCATTGTTCTCACCGGGAATACTACCTTTAAAGGAAGTATTAAGATCACATCAGGCGAAGCCATTCAGGTTCGTGCGGAGGGTACAGAATCAAAAATTGACGGAACAATTTGGATTGAGTCTGGTGCTGCGACCAAAATTGCTGCTCCGGTATCGAATGTAGTTATCAATACAGAGAATGATAAGGTTATTATTAATAGCCATATAGATCAGCTTATTCTTAGAAGCAATGCCAATATTGAATTAGGTGAAGGTGCAAGCATTACAAATGCGAAACTGCGTGTTGGAGTGACTCCGCCTGCAAATATATCAAATTATGATGTCATTTTGGATACTTTTGAGCTGGAAAGATATATATTAAATGCTGAAAATCTTATTGAAAACACAACACTAGGAGAAAAAGAAGGGAATGTTTCTGCGGACGCAGCTTTCGCTCTGCAAACTGCACTAGATAGTGCTGTAATGGTAAAAGCAGAAGATAGAGAGGTTGATGTGGAGAACCAGCGTCTCATTGATGAAGAGTCCGCTAAACTTAAGGAAGCAATTTCCCAATTCAGAAAATCTGTCATCACTCTGGATCTAACAGACTTGCACTATGAATGGCAGAGAGCCCAGCGTCTTGCTAATAGAGTTGAAACAGGTACAGAGCCGGGACAGTACCCGCAAGAAGAGTATGACAAATTGGAGGCTCTAATAGCGGGAGCAAAGGCAATGTATGAAGGATTCGGACATTCGCAGCAGGAAGTAGATGCAAAAGTATCCGAAATCCAAAACTTTATAGAGGATTTCCTGAAAACCAGAATTGAAGATGGGAATGATGAGGATCCAAGCATGGGAACAGGTATATCCTTTGTCATTCAGGGCGAACAGTTTACTCCTGACTGGGTTGATGTTGAGGTAACCCCTATAACTGAAAATGGCGGATCTCATATGGAAACTCGTCCGACAATTAATACTGAACAAGTTGAATCCGGATTAAAAATCAATGTGACAGAACTTGATGAAACGGTTGCTGAGACCTTCTACATTGTAATCCAAACGAATAATTATTTATTTATTGAAGAAGTAACTCGTACTGAGTTAAGGGAAGGGCTTACGAAACAAATTGCGCCAACCGGCAATCATGTTCCATTAAAGGTGAATATACCAAACGTTGATGCGAGCCATGAGGATTCTTTAAGCATGAATCTAACAAAGGAAAGTGAAAAAGGCATACTTACTGTACGGGTTAGCCCAGGTACTTATATCCCCTATGGAACCTATAACATTCACTTTAATGGTGAACGGGATAATGAATCATATAGCTTATTTAAGGATGGTTTTACAGTTTCTGAAACAAATCATACAATCCAATTTACAGAGAATGATATGGCAAAAATCATTTTTGAAATGGAAACAGCCAATCCTCTCAATTACCGATTAGAACATGCAGGACCGCTTTACTCTTTGGGAAATAAATATAATACAATTCTTCATCCAAAATTTGAAAACAATGTGAACACCCTTTATCTGACTAAAGAGAAATATCAAAGCATAAATCCCGTATATTCTCTTGAAAAGAATCAGCAAGCTTGGGAAATTACATTCAGAACAGGCGAAATGAGTGTTACAGAAGATACAACGATAAAAGTAGATGATAATATTAGCATTAAAGCTGATTGGCATCCTCATATTACTAACCATGTTTTAGATGTGAATACCGAATTAATGAATTACTTTAACAACTCTATAGTAAACTCTCAGGGGCAGCGTATTGAAAATTTCACTAAATTGATACCAGAGAATGAAGGTTATATACGCAGAGATCCCGTAAAGGGAAAAGTTACATTAAGAGTAAGCGGAAAATTTTTTACAAAGGAAATAAACCGTCTTGACTTTAACATGGTTAAGTTATCAGACTTAATCGGTGGAGAAGAAGTATCCGGCCAGGCAGAGTTAGAATTTTCCGTGGTAGATTCCCCAATTCCAATCGAATCATGGAAACAAACCTTCACAATTGGCAATTTAGAAGATAACGGATCGGTTACTCCTTCTGAACCCACAGATGCAGAAAAGGTTGCTGAAGCAAAAGAGATTATTCAGAATCTCGAACTTGGATGGAATACTGATATTAACACCACCATTGCAGCAATAAATACTTCAATAGAAGGCTTAAATTTAAATGAAGATGTAACCGCTATAGCTTCAGAAGGAACAGAAGATCAAACTGGGAGAGTGGTTATAACTATCTCAAGCGGTGAAATCACGGATGAGTCAATAGTCTTGGAAGCGCCGCAAGAATCACAAACAATAGATGGAGTATCTGCTATCCTTAACTTAGGAGAAACATTTACTGTTAAAGATGGGATTGTAACATTGAGCTAAATAGGAAAGGCATTTACAAAACCCCCAGCCATTGCGGCTGGGGGTTTTACTATAAAGAGCATTATCACTTCAATCAAACGTTTGATTAAATTCTGTTCCTTAAAAATTTTTTTACTTCCCATGCTGACGCGGAATCCTTTCTGCTAGGTCAAAAAAGCTTTCCGGAAAGGTTAATACTTGATTAGCTGTCCTTCTCCAGGCTTGTAAAGGAAAATGTGTCTATCCACCCCTGCTTTAAAATCAACCTACCCTACAATACTAAATGATCCTTATTTAACTTCTGTTAATTATTTATTTATATCTGAAATAGGGTATACAGATTATGGGGAAAATGGAATTAGTTTTATCAAGTTCGGAGATAAAGACATTGTTCCTGCTTTTTTATCAATACTTATTATATGTTAAAGGATCAAGAACCATGTTTAACCTTGGGTTTAAAGATTATAAAATTCACCTGATTTCTTTTAAAGATATTTTTGATGAACTTGTAGCTGATGAAAATTATTGTTTGAAGTTGTGTGAATTGCTAGCAAATTAAATTCTGCGGGACTCTAGATATCGTGAAGAGTAAAATTATGAAAAAGAATAAACCTTGCTGTCTTTTGCAGCAAGGATTTATTGAGTTAGATTTTGATAAAGTGAAGTGTTGCAGCCCAGTTAAGCATGTCTTTTCTTAGTTAATCTCGTTTTATAGTAAGAACAGAAAGTTTTTTATACATTTATTCTTACTATACTTTACAGCAAGGTCTTATCTGTAGATTTTCTGTATCCAGGGTACCCGGAAATTTAGGTTGCTTTCATGGAATTTTTGAATAAACAGTCTTCAATCAAACGTTTGATTAACATTTCTCTCTATCATACGGAAGCAAAAGAATAGCATTTGTAATCGGCCGTTCTCCAGTTAAATCAGAAGGTCTTGTCACCAGTGTTTCTCGAACTGCCATGGAAGTGGACATGCCCCTGTCAAGATTATGCGCATTGACTGCTCTTATTGACTTCATGATCTTGGCGTTCTCTTCAAAGCTTGCACCAACAATTATGCCCGGGGCCTGTCTCAACTTTAAGAAAAAAGGGTTCCGTCAGCTTTTATTCCAACGAGGGTTCTTGTGCAACGCCTTTCCCAAATCGAAAATAGAATTCCGGGTTATCCTGCCATTAAAAGCTTATTGTCACTGAATTAATTGAAGATTTTTCTGCTTCTAATTATCATGGTCCCCATTAATTATGCCTGCTGCCATTGGTTCTCCGTCTGCTGTTATACACACAAACGGGCAAGATAGATGAATAAGGATTTTCATTAAGCATTGCTTTTTTGTAGCATTTGGAGAGCTTGAGCAGAGTAGTTGATTGTCCAATAATATGTGAAAATCTGATATTGACGACATGGATAATCTGAAACCCTTTGATGAATTATTAGCAATTTCACGATATTCACCCATTCCATTTTTATTTATGTTCGTACATTAAAGTAAAAACATGAAGAAAGAAGGGTCAAGAGTTCATGTCGAATGATAATACTCAGACAATGATTGCAGATAAATACAGGAAATTATCCTCATATTTTGTTCCCAATGCTGGGCAACTGAAGGATAAACAGATTTACTATGAGATGAAAGGAGCAAGTCATGGAGCTTTTTTCACCTCTGAAAAAGTTATTTATACCTTTTTTGAAAATGGCATTCAAAAAGGTGAAGATCTGCCTTCTTCCGATTTAGGGGTCACAGAAAGTCCAGAAATAGAAAAAGAGATTCAAGGGATTTGTCTGGATTTCCGTTTCCTTTTTGCTAATAAAGGAGTAACACCAATTGGAAGAGGAAAGATGCAAGGAAAAGTTAACTATTTTAAAGGAAATGATCCTGCTAAATGGCATACAAATATTCCTTTATTTCAGGAGATTGTCTATTCAGATCTGTGGCCGGGGATTGATCTCGTTTTCCGAGGTGAAAAGGGTCAAATTAAGTATGAGTTTTGGGTTCAACCGGGTGCTAATGTGGAAGATATACGTTTTACCTATGATGGTGCGATAAAGCTTTCGTTAAATGAAAAAGGAAATTTGTTGATAGATACTGCATTTGGCCAGGTGATTGATGAGTGTCCAGTAAGTGTACAAGAAAAGAATAACAAACAAGTTTCAGTGCAGAGTTCTTTCAAGCTGGAAACGGATGATCAAGATGAATTCGTGATTGGTTTTAAAATGGGTGAGGAGTATGACATTCATTATCCACTCATAATTGATCCTGGTATCATTTATTCCTCATATCTTGGAGGAGCAGGCCAGGATAGGGGAGTTAGTATAGATGTCGATGATTCCGGCAACGCATATGTGACGGGTTTTACATTTTCCCCCACTGGCTTTCCTTTTAACGTCAATGCGTTTCAACCTACTTTTGGCGGTGCAAACGATGCTTTCATCACTAAAGTGGATCCTGATGGAATACTGGTCTATTCCTCTTATCTTGGAGGCAACGGATCTGAGAATGGCTTAAGTATTGCCAGCGATAATGCAGGTAATGCCTATGTGACCGGATTTACCAGTTCTCCAACTGGGACCTTTCCTACTTTGAATGCGTTTCAGCCTGCATTTGGCGGTGGGGGTACTTTTGGAGACGCGTTTATTACAAAAGTAGACCCCGATGGGATGATTGTTTACTCTTCCTATCTTGGAGGAACTGGAAGTGATAGGGGCAGCAGTATAGCTGTCGATCAAAACGGAAATGCCTATGTAACAGGACAAACTGCATCTCCTACAGGAACTTTTCCTATAATGAATGCCTTTCAACCCACATTTGGCGGTGGTTTTACAGGGGATGCCTTTGTCACCAAGGTAGGCCCAGCAGGGAGCTTAATTTACTCCTCGTATCTTGGGGGAACTGGAGCTGATGAGGGAAATAGTATTGCCGCAGATGATTCCGGCAACGCCTATATAACCGGAGCGACTACCTCTCCAACAGGTACCTTTCCCACGATCAATGCTTTTCAGCCCGCATTTGGCGGAGTCGCAGATGCCTTTGTTACCAAAGTGAACCCTACCGGGGGGGTAATCTACTCCTCTTATCTCGGGGGATCTGGAAATGATCAAAGCCCTTGCATCGCCGTAGATACGACCGGCAACGCCTATGTGACAGGTTTTACATCTTCCCCTACCGGATTTCCCTTTAACGTCAATGCGTTTCAACCAATATTTGGCGGCGTACTCGATGCCTTCATCACTAGAGTGGATCCCAATGGAATGCTGATCTACTCCTCTTATCTTGGGGGAACTGACAATGATCGAGGTAATAAAATCGCAGTCGATTCTACTGGAAATGCCTATGTAACGGGTTTGACTCAATCTTCCACTGGTTTTCCAACTATGAATGCCTTTCAGCCGCAGTATGGCGGTGGATTTGCAGATGCATTTATATCCAAGGTAAATCCTGCTGGGATGTTGATCTACTCTTCTTATTTGGGTGGTACTGGAAATGATCAGGCATCAAGTGTTGCGGTAGATTCTTATGGCTATGCCTATGTGACAGGTGGTACTTCTTCACCTACCGGCTATCCCTTCAATGTGAATGCCTTTCAGGCAACATATGGCGGGGGACAATTTGATGCCTTTGTCTCTAAAGTTGATCCTTTAGGGCTGCTGATTTACTCCTCTTATCTTGGGGGAAGCGGGATTGATAGCGGCATTGATATTTCGGTAGATGCTTTAGGAAATGCCTATGTGACAGGAAGTACTCGATCACCGGACGTAATTCCATTTTATATCGCTATAGGTGATTTCAATGGGGATGATATACTCGATCTTGCGGTGACCAATTCTGATTCTGATAATGTATCAATCCTTTTAGGCGAAGGAGATGGCACCTTCCAGGCACCTGTTTACTTCGCGGCAGGAGATTTTCCTATCGGCATTACAACTGGAGATTTCAATAATAACGGATCCCTTGATCTCGCAGTAACCAATTTACTTTCCAATACTGTTTCCATCTTAGTAGGCAATGGGAATGGCACTTTCCAGGCGGCAATGAACTTCGGTGTGGGCAATGGGCCATTTGGCATTACAACTGGAGACTTCGATGGTAACGGGATTCTCGATCTTGCGGTAACAAATTCAGGTTCACCCAATGTATCAATTTTACTCGGCAATGGGAACGGGACTTTCCAACCGGCGATGAACTTTGGTGCGGGGAACGAGCCCTATAACATTACGACTGGAGACTTCAATGGTAATGGGATTCTCGATCTTGCGGTTGCCAACCGTTCCTCAGACAATGTATCAATATTGATGGGGAACGGAGACGGCACCTTCCAGGCAGCAATGAATATCGGAGGATTTGCTGGTCCAACTGGCATCGTAACTGGAGACTTTAATAATAACGGGATCCTTGATTTGGCAGTGACGAATCAGTTTACCGACAATGTATCAATATTGATGGGGAATGGAGACGGCACCTTTCAGGCAGCGATAGACTTCGGTGCAGGGAGCGTTCCGACGGGCATTGTGAAGGGGGACTTTAATAATAATGGGACCCTTGATCTGGCAGTGACCAATCAAGGTTCCAACGATATATCGATTCTAATGGGGAATGGAGACGGCACCTTTCAGGCGGCCATGAACTTCGCTGTGGGGCAATCTCCGGAAGGAATTTCGTCTGGGGACTTCAACGGTAACGGAATTCTTGATCTCGCAGTGGTCAATATGGGATCCAGTAGCGTCTCGATTTTGCTGGGGAATGGAGATGGTACCTTCCAAGCGGCTGCGGATTTTTTTGTGGGAAACCTATTTCCTACGCTCAATGCCTTTCAACCGACATTTGGTGGTGGGGGTGAGGATGCTTTTGTCACAAAAATAGGATTAATTTGTCCTAGCGATATTACGGTAGAAAATGATCCTGGTCAATGTGGAGCAATTGTAAATTATTCATTATCTCCTGGAGCAGTTTGTACACCACCTTCAGGTTCCTTTTTTCCAGTCGGAGAAGCAGATGTAACTTGTACGGAAGCCAGTCAGGAGTGTTCTTTTATAATTACTGTCAATGAAACCGAACCGCCGTCTATCGTCTGTCCAGCTGACATTACGGTAATCAATGATTCGGGCAGAAATGGAGCTTTTGTCAACTTTCCAGAACCTTCAGTAAGCGACAATTGTCCTGGAGTGACGGCTGTTTGTACGCCAGCATCTGGTTCCTTTTTTCCTCCTGGTACGACCACAGTGACATGTATCGCAACAGATGCAGCTGGAAATACTAGCACTTGTTCGTTCAACGTGAAGGTGGTTGTAGATCCTTGCCGCTTTTTGAGTGGTAGAAACGGTAGGCGATAAAAACACTTTTAGTATAAAAAGAGAATTGCATTAAATAACTAAACAATGGCCCCTGTTTCAAATACTAAAGAAAAATCATTATAGTATTTTTTGTATAGTCCAGAAATGGGTGCTATTCTTCAATGACAAACTGATGCAAAACGGGTGCTTTAAATAGGCTTTATATACAAGATTCTATGGGTGAATTTTATATAAGGCCTTGATTTCTATTCAAAAAACATATTAACGTAAGCAAAATTTTTTTATATCGGAGAATATCACATTTTGATTTGAAGTGTTCGTTGAAAGTACCTTTAGATGGCTCACTTTTTGCCAGTGCGATTAGTTTTTTTGAATAAATAATAAAGCCAAGGCATTCGCTGCTTTGAACTTTATTTGATAGCGGAAGAACTTGATTTAAAGATTTAGCGAATCGTTTCGAATTGAATCGTGAGATATATGCTGCTATTCCAGTTGTTTAATAGGTATTTATGCCTGGTGATTAGGCATTTACTAGTGTTTTTGTTTAGAATGTTCACGCTTTCATGCAAATATGATATGATTTTATCGAAACGTTTCGAAAATTATGATTTCTGGAGGAAGCCTATGTCGTTTAAAAAAATGGCAACTGCCATTACCATGATTCTCTGTTTGGTTCACGCGTTTGTGATGACTCCTGCAGCATCAGCCTCTGTGAAAAATGCCAAGGAAATTGCTTTTCAAAATCAATTAAAGCCGATTGCAAAGAAAACGTATCGTTATTTCGAAGACTTCACAAATCCTGAAACGGGTCTTACCAATGATATTGTCCGTTTCAGTGATGGGGTGAAAGAAGAAGGAAATCATACCTCTCCAACAAACATTGCCATGTATATGTTAAGTACTATTTCAGCAGAGGAAATGGGCATCATTACTGAGAAAGAAGCTATATCCAAGCTGCAAAAAACAGTAAATACGCTAGAAAAACTTGAAAAATGGAACGGCCTCTTTTACAACTGGTATTTTACGAAGGATGGTTCATTAATGACCGATTGGGGTGAATTCATATCCCAGGTGGATAACGGCTGGCTGTCAGCCGGATTGATCACAGCAGGACAGGCCTACCCGGAATTATATGATCAAACCAGCAAATTAGTAGAAGCCATGGATTACTCCACCCTCTATGATCCAGAGGTGGGGCAATTCCGCGGAGGATATTCTGTGGATAAAGGGGAATACACCGAACACCATTATGGAATGTTTTATACAGAGCCTCGTTTAGGCAGCTATATTGCGATTGGAAAAGGCGATGTACCTGCTGAGCACTGGTGGAGAACATATCGTACACTTCCGCCAGAATGGGATTGGCAAGCTCAAATCCCGGCAGGAGAAATGAGATCGTACCATGGGGTTGAGCTATTCCAGGGTCACTATAATTACAAAGGTGTGAAATTCATTCCGAGCTGGGGCGGAAGCATGTTTGAAGGATTAATGCCGGGCCTTGTTCTGAAGGAAAAAGAGCTTGGAAAAAATGCTCTGGGCTTGAACAACCAGCGTCATGTTGACCTTCAAATCGCATTTGCCGAAGAAAAGGGTTACCCTGCATGGGGCTTTTCACCAGCAGCCACTCCGGATGGCTATAGTGAATTTGCTGCAACACCTTTAGGGACATCCGGCTACAAGGATGACGGCACCGTCACCGCACACGCTTCTTTCCTTGCATTAGAATATGCTCCGAAAGAAGTAGCAAAAAATATCACGGCATTGAAAGCTCTGGACACATACAGTAAATATGGATTCTATGACTCTGTCAATGTAAAGACAGGGGAAATTGCAGAAGCCTACCTTGCTCTCGACCAGGGGATGATCATGGTCTCCATTGCCAATTATCTTCTGGATGGAGTCATCAGGGATCATTTCCACAGCGATGAAATTGGCAGAAACCCGGAATATCTGCTGGAAGAAGAGGATTTTCTAATCCGCTGATAGTTATATAAAAGCGATGCCTAAATGTTCATTGGGCATCGCCTTTTTTGTGTTTGACAAATTTTAGTAGTGTCTGATGCCTTAATTGACTTGGCTGTAAATTAGGTTCATATATGGAATCGCCTTTTGGAGAGACAGTCTTCAATCAAACGTTTGATTAACATTTCACTCAATCTTATGGAAGCGGCATAATAGCATCCGCAATAGGTCTCACCTGTTAGGTCATCACTTGTCCACCGGGGTGATCCAGCATACATCTCCGATATCTTTTGATCCCCCGACGCTGCCTCCCTTTAGTTGTCGATGAAATCGAAGCAGAATGGGGGGAAGATATCGATTTCAGTTCCATAACGTTTCTTTGATAACCTGACAATTGCAGGATCAACGGTAGTATATTTAAATCTAGTATTCATATTTTCCAGTGGAGGTACCCTATTGAACTATTTTTAAGGCATTGGCTAGAATTGTTGTGTTGATATTTAGGCAAAGCAAGTATGGCAGTTTCAAAGGGGAAAAAGTATAAAACAGTAAATTTTCAAAAAAATAAAAAAATAGGTTGAAACAGTATGGGAAATTTATTATACTCAAAACAGTAAAACGTTTTACTTAATTTTTCCTGATGGTATAAAAGGAGTTTGTTAGTACTGCTCCATTTTTTTATAGTAATAATGAAACGTTTTACTAAAACTATTCTTGTTTATATGATTAACCTGGAAATGAAAGCGTTTTTTTGTATGTTGGCTATGTTTTTCGTTGATTCAGTTCTTAAATTTAATGAAACGTTTTAATATTATATCGAAGGAGATGAATTCATGAGACATTTGTATGGTGTAACAACAGCGATGATCACCCCTTTTAATGAAAAAGGTAAAGTGGAATTGAATTTGGTTGATGAGTTGACAGAGTTTCTAATTTCAAAGGGTGTTCATTGTTTGTATCCTTTAGGCACTACTGGTGAAATGTTAAGGCTAAGTGTAGAAGAGCGTAAGCAAGTTGCTGAAAGAGTAGTAAAAAAGGCAGATGGAAGAGTTACGGTTTATATTCATGTTGGAGCAATGAACCAGGATGAAACCGTAGAGCTGGCGAAGCATGCACATGCTATTGGAGCTGATGGCATCGGGGTTGTCACACCTGTATTCTTTAGTTCAAATGACCATGAGCTTGAAGAGTATTTTGTTCATGTAGCAAGCAGTGTCCCAGAGGATTTCCCAGTCTATTTATATAATATTCCACAGCTTTCGGGCAATGATTTTAGTGCTCAGGTGGCACAGAGAGTGGCAAATCGGCAAAAAAATGTAATCGGTGTCAAATATAGCTATCCTGATTTCCTGAGGGTAAATGAATACTTGGATGTTAATGACGGAAGCTTCTCAGTCGTACCTGGTACAGACCGTTTATTCCTGGCAGGACTGGCGATGGGCTGTGAAGGAGTTGTCTCAGGTATTTCTTGTGTATATCCTGAGCCATTCGTCGGGGTTTATAATGCATTCCAGGAAAAAGACTTTGAAAAAGCGAGGAAATATCAGAAATTAGCTAATCTTTATTGCGAAACACTGAAATGTGGAAGCAATATGTCGTACTTTAAGGAAGCTCTTAAATTACGGGGGGTAAACGCAGGATTAATGAAAGCACCTCAATTAGATTTAACGGAATCTGAAATTAAGAAACTTCAGGCAGAACTATCCCAAATTAGCAGTGAATTTTCGGTTGAAGTTTAAGGTAAGGCATACATCAAGGTTCCGGGTTCATCCATTAACTATTAATCGCTATAATTGATGTAATTATAGTATTTGCTTATGAACTTGGAGGTAACATGAAAAAGATAACCATAAAAGAAGTTGCGAAACATGCTGGTGTTTCCATTGGCACAGTTTCGAAGGTGCTAAATGATAAAGGATATGTAGGGAAGGAAACACGGGAAAGAGTATTAGATGCAATAAAGCAATTAAACTACCGCGTCAATGCCAATGCCAGAAGCCTTAAAGCGGTAAGGACAAAAAAGGTTGGAATGATTGTCTCTGATATATCCAATCCCTACCTTATGTCGATTGCAAAAACGATTGAGGATATGCTTCGTTCCATCGGACATCATATGCTTTTAATGAGCCACAATGAAAATGAAACTACTGAGAGAGAATTGCTTCAGCTGATCGTTGAACAGCGGGTGGAAGCTTTAGTTTTAATCCCAACTGGCGGCAATTCAGATATCGTACAGGAAATAAAACAGCAAATCCCAGTCATTCTTGTAGATAAAAGAATTGAAGGGATCACAACGGACCTGATTGTTGATGACAACTACTATGGCTCATACGAATCTGTTTCATTTTTAAGCTCTTTAGGGCATAAACGAATTGGTGTAATTTACGGTCTTGAAAAAAATTCTGTTGGCAAGGAAAGGTTAGAGGGGGCACTTGCTGCCATTAAAGATTTTAACTGCTCAGATGATAAGATCCTGATCAAGCCTGGGGAATTTAAAGCTGACAAGGCTTATGAGTCAGCGACTGAGCTATTGCTTCTCCCTACACCGCCAACAGCCATATATTGCTGCAATAATACGATGACAATCGGATTGTTAAAGGCCATCAATGAGCAGGGCTTGAGAATTCCTGAGGATATTTCTGTAATCGCTTTCGGTGATACTGCGCAATGGGAGCTTATACAGCCGCCGCTTACTCTAATGACACAGCCATTGAAAAGAATTGGGGTTGAAGCAGCTATCTTGCTGAAAAATCGCCTGACGATGGACGAGTATTTTTCGCCTAAGGAAATCATTATGAGTCCGGAATTGCTGATTCGCAGCTCCTGTTCGAAGCCAAAGGAAATACCGCATAAAATAGACTGATAAAAAGGGATTTTTAATATGAGAGGATACAAACCGAAAATTACTGTAGTGGGCAGTATAAATATGGATTTGGTGACAGAATCAAACCGTTTTCCAGAAGTGGGAGAAACGATTATAGGTAAAGCGTTTAAACAGTTTCCCGGCGGAAAGGGAGCTAACCAGGCAGTTGCCGCAGCCAGACTTGGCGGTGAGGTATCATTTATTGGATGTATCGGTCATGATGTTTTTGGCAAGGAGTTAATCAGGAGATTAGATCAAGAGAAGGTTAACCTTGAGGGCCTTGAGATTTTATCTGATGAACCCACAGGCATTGCCCAAATAACAGTATCTAACAAGGAAAACTCTATCATAGTGGTGCCTGGGGCTAATTATAAGATATCAAAAGATTGGATCGAGAATAAACGATCCTTGATTGTGAATGCTGATATTCTATTAGTTCAGCTGGAAATCTCTTTGGAAATTGTTGAGCAAGTTTTAGAGATAGCCGGTGAAAATCAAATTCCAGTTATTCTGAACCCTGCACCAGCTCAAACATTGCCTCGTAATCTCTTAAATAAAATTACATACTTAACTCCTAACGAAAGTGAGCTGACTTTGCTGACAGAAGGAAAAGGAAGCGATTTGGCCGGGAAAATGGATGCAATGCTGAAGATGGATATTGACAATGTAATCACTACAAGAGGAGCCAATGGGGTTGCCTATAAATCAAGTCATGATGAGCAAGTTTTTTATAAAGATAGTTTAAAAGTGAAGGCTGTCGATAGCACCGGCGCGGGTGACTCTTTTAATGGAGCCTTAGCTGTGGCGCTGGGATCCGGAAAATCTCTGGAAGAATCGATTGAATTTTCGACAAAAGTGGCAGCGCTTTCTGTAACAAAACTCGGTGCTCAATCAGGAATGCCTTTTGTACATGAATTGGACCAAAAATAAAAAAAGAAAAGAGGCTGTTAGTATGAAGAAATGGTTAAGCCTATTGCTTGTATTGTGTGTTGCTTTATTAGGAGCCTGCAGCTCAGAAACAGGGAAAAATGCTGATGCAAAAGATGCAGGTTCTGATTTTCCGAATAAGCAGATTGAATTAGTCGTTCCTTATGCACCAGGTGGAGCTTCGGATATGGTGTCACGTACAGTGGGCTCTTATCTTGAAGAAGACCTGGGGGTGCCGGTTGTAACGAATAATAAGACTGGCGGAACAGGTGCAGTCGGAATGTCTTACGTAGAAGGGAAAAATCCTGATGGATATACAGTTGGATATGTTCCGGTAGAAATGGCCATGCTTAGTGCTTTAGGTTTTGCAGACATCGAACCAAGTAAATTCGATTTATTAGGGAGAGCCATAGTCATTCCTGCAGCCATTACCGTACCGGCTGATGCTCCTTATAATACGATTGAAGAATTTATCCAATACGCAAAGGATAACCCTGGTAAAGTGCGTGTCGGGAACTCGGGAACCGGCTCAATCTGGCATATTGCAGCTGCGGGTCTTGCTGAGGAAACTGGCGCAGAGATGAAATATGTTCCGTTTGAGGGAGCGGCGCCAGCAGTTGCAGCCCTGCTCGGAGGGCATATTGAGGCTGTTTCAGTTAGTCCATCAGAAGTGAAGGCCAGCGTCGATGGCGGTGATTTGAAGATTTTGGCAGTTATGAGTAAAGATCGTGATAAAACGTTCCATGATGTACCAACATTAATCGAATCCGGCATTGATCTTGAAATTGCAGCCTGGGGAGGATTTGTTGTTCCTAAAGGTACACCGGAAGATATAAAAGCTAAATTAGAAGAGTCTGTTAAAGGTGCTGTCGGTTCTGAAGAATTTCAAAACCTAGCAGACGAAAGAGGGTTAAATGCATCACATTTATCTGCTGAAGAATTTACTAAATTTGCAGATGAACAATACAAATTCTTTGGTGATCTTATTCCGAAAATGGAACTAAAATAATTTTTTCAATCAAAGTGGGTGAGAACCTGATGAAAAAGGCAAATGTACTATTTGATGCAATTCTTATAATGGCTGCTGTTTACTTCTTTGTGGAGACATTATCCTTTCCGGATGGAGCTGATTTAGGCGGGATCGGTCCCGCCTTTTTTCCTCAATTGATGCTGCTTCTTTTAATAGGTTTTTGTTTGATCGATATTGTGAGTTCTATAAGGAAAAAATCGGACTCCCGCTTCTTTGAAGGATCTTCCCGCACAAACATTATAAGCATCTCTGTTGTACTGGGAAGCATGCTGGCAATGATCTTTTTATTAGGAAAAATGTCCTTTATTCTCATTGCAGCCGCTATGATTCTGTGTCAATGCTTAATTTTAAAACTTAAGCTCATACCGTCATTACTAACTTCCGTTATCTTAAGTGTTTCGATTTATCTTATTTTCGTTAAAGGCTTTAGTGTTCTTTTATAGGGTGGTGAACAAAAATGTTGGATGCATTCATGCAATCACTGCAGCCTTCTGTACTGCTGTATATGATGATTGGTGTATTATTAGGGATATTTATCGGTGCCCTTCCTGGATTAACGGCAACAATGGGGGTAGCAATCCTCATTCCACTAACATTCTGGCTCCAGCCGGAAGAGGGATTGGCAATGCTTATTGCCATCTATTGCTCAGCCATATTTGCGGGCGGGGTGCCAGCAATATTAATTAATGCGCCTGGAACTCCTGCATCAATGGCTACTGCATGGGATGGATACGAATTGAGCAAGCAGGGGAAAACGGGTTTAGCATTGGGAATCAACGCTATTTACTCAGCGCTTGGGGGAATAGTGAGTACAATATTTCTTTTGGCAGCGGCGTTCCCTATTTCAAAATTTGCATTAAGCTTTGGTCCTCCTGAATATTTCGCATTAGCCATCTTTGGATTGACTATGATGATTAGTGTTGCCGGCAGTTCTATCAGCAAAGGGTTAATTATGGGGTTCCTCGGACTATTTATCGCGACAATAGGATTAGACCCGATGCTGTCGCTGCCTAGATTCACATTTGGCAGCACGACATTACTGGATGGGATTTCCTTTATCCCTATTATGATCGGTTTATTTGGTTTAGGGGAAGTATTAACACAAATTCTGACAACGAACGGCAGCGATGAAGTGAAAAAAAGCAAGATTGGAAGGATTATTCCCAATCGCGCCGAACGCAAGCTAATGAGAAAGCCATTTTGGTTTTCATCCATGCTGTCAACAATAATTGGGGCAATCCCTGGAGCTGGCGGAGATATTGCTTCGTTAATGAGCTGGGAGCAAAGCAAGAGGTTTTCAAAAAACAAAGGGGAATTTGGAAAAGGATCCCTTGAGGGTCTCTGCGCCAGCAGTACAGCAAACAATGCTGTTATCGGCGGTGCCTTTACAACAATGCTTACATTGGGACTGCCTGGAGATAGTGTAACGGCCATTTTAATTGGGGCTTTAATGATGTACGGCATGCAGCCGGGGCCTACTTTGTTTACTGACCATATTGATTTTGTCTATATCATTATCAGTCTGTTATTTATAGCAAATATCATTGTGTTAATTATTGGTGTAGCAGGTGCCAATTTATTTTCAAGGATTCTATTAATCAAAAAAGAAATTATTTGGGTTGCCGTAATACTGTTCAGTATAGTCGGTGCTTATGCCCTGAATAACTCTTTCTTTGATGTGTGGGTCATGGCTATCAGCGGGGTGATCGGGGTGATTTTTAGAAAATTGGATTTCCCTTTAGGTCCGCTTATCCTGGCTTTAATCCTGGGTCCGATGGCAGAATCCAACCTTCGACGCTCTTTATCGATGAGTGTGGACGGCACAGCCGCTTTCATTTTTACAAGGCCTATCACTATGACGCTGCTTGCTTTGGCCATTATTTCACTTTTCTATCCTTTAATAAAAAAACTTATTTCAAAGAAAAAAGATGACAATCAAATCTCTCTCTAAAGGTTACTGGATTTTGAAGAATAATAAGGAGGAGATAAAAATGAAAAAATTCATTAATAAGCCTGAAAATGTTGTAACAGAAATGCTGGAGGGATTATTGGCGGCACATCCCGATTTACTAAAATCTGTTGATAACGTGAAAAATCTTGTTAGAAAAGATGCTCCTGTTCAAAACAAGGTTGGTATCGTTTCTGGAGGCGGTTCAGGGCATTTGCCTCTATTTTTGGGGTATATTGGTAAAGGGATGCTGGATGGTGTAGCGGTTGGCGAGATTTTTGCTTCACCAAGCTCAAAACAGATTCTGGATGTAACGAAGTCTGTTGATAGCGGTAAAGGTGTTCTCTACTTATATGGTAATTATGGCGGGGATGTAATGAATTTCGATATGGCAGGAGAAATGGCTGAAATGGAGGGGATCCGAACAGCGACTGTCATCGGAACAGATGATGTGGCGTCCATGCCTAAAGGCCAGGAAAGCCAACGAAGAGGCGTAGCCGGATTATTTTATTTATATAAAATCGCTGCAGCTAAGGCTGAGGAGGGGGCAACGCTTGAAGAAGTTGCCGAAATTGCGAAATTTGCGAATGAAAATGTGAGAACAATGGGAGTGGCGCTAAGTCCATGTACACTTCCAGAGGTTGGGAAGCCGACTTTTACCATTGAAGATGGAAAAATGGAATTAGGAATGGGGATTCACGGTGAGCCCGGTTATTATAAAGGGGATATCCAAACGGCAGATGAAGTGGCTGAAACTCTAGCTGAAAAAATCTATGATGATTTGTCCCTCGAGGATGGATGTGAAGTCTCGGTTCTGGTAAATGGATTGGGAGCTACACCATTAGAGGAATTATATATTGTTTTTAGGAAAGTAAAAAATATATTCGAAGAAAAGAACATTGCCATTAATAAAGTGTATATAGGAGAATATGCTACTTCATTGGAAATGGCAGGCTTGTCGATCTCTGTCTTAAAGCTTAATGATGAGCTGAAAAGTTTGCTAAACTCACCGTTTGTCACACCATTCCATGTTCAACCTTGAGTCATACAGGAGGAGACTGATATGCTTAATACTTTACATGCTAACGATCTAAAAAAAGTATTTATCGCTATTAAGGAGCTTATGGAAGCTAACAAGGAATATCTCTGTGAATTGGATGGCGCCCTTGGTGATGGAGATATTGGATTAACCGTTTCAAAAGGTTTTAGAGCTATTGCGGAAGAGCAAAGGTCATTTGAATCCCCTGATATAGGGCTGCTCTTAAAGAAAAGCGGCTTTATTTTAGCAGAAACAGTTCCATCCACAATAGGCACTATTTTGGCTTCTGCATTCATGCAGGCAGGAAGTGCATTAAAGGGAAAAGAAGAATTGGGTATTGAGGAATTGTTGCTTTTAATTTCCGAAATGAAAGAAGGTATTCAGAAGCGCGGCAAGGCTTCGGTTGGAGATAAAACAATCCTCGATTCCATCCATCCAGCGGTTCTCTCCTTAAAAGAGGCGGCAGAAAAGGGGCTAACTCTAAAGGCTGCTATTGAACATGCCAATCTTGCGGCTCAAAAAGGTGCACAGCAAACGATTGAGATGCAATCAAAACATGGCAGGGCAGAAAGATACTTCGAAAAATCGATTGGACATCAAGATCCTGGAGCAACTGTTGGAGCACTTTTTATACAGGGATTTAATAATTATATTAACGGAAAAGTGGGTGCTTGACCCATTAGGACTAGCTTGGCATTGCTTAGCTAGTTTTTTTGATTTTTTGAATACAAGAAAGTGTACCCGTCCTGCATTCGCGGGGTAAAATCATTCAGCTGCTACAGTAATTGTAAATCGACAGAAAACTTATTTATTTCCCGAAAAATAATAGAAAATAGCGAAATAAGAACAGCCTATTAAATAAAGTTCCTAGGTAATCCTATAGAACAAGCTGGTAGATAAATAGTTTTGTCGAAAAGATGACCCCAAAAAATAAAATAATTAAACGAGTTAAAGATTTGCTGTATTGTATTTTTTAACCGGGAATATTGAAATTTATGAGCCCTAATAGTCATATAAGTCATAATTGGGACAAGGAAAATTAGTCATTTTAATTATAGGCTCCCCTACATATATATTTTTGATATGATGTACTTAAATATTGAATCGTCTATCATTACGAACTTCATATGTATGGGGGAACAAATGTGGCTGGTATAAAATCAATAAACCTGGATGGGGAAGAAATCTATGCGTTTAACAGTGCCATCTATATTTTTGAATCGTCTGCAGGAAATACGCTGGAAGTGGATATGATCGTGAGTGAAGTTACTCTAAGAAAATATCAGAACAGGGAAAGTCTGATTACAGAAATAGAAATGGAAGACGGCGGGCTGATTAGCTCGTTTATGTTTCTAAAATCTGTGCCAGGGAAGCTGCCGAGGCTAAGCTTATTTTGTGAACTTGATCCGGATGAACCTTACGAAGGTATCTTAAGAATAAGTGAGGAACAGCAGGACTTTCCGGTTATTGAGGCGGGCATTACATTAGAAGAAATCCGAAAAGTGGAAATGCCGAATGAAAAAATCACGCTTAAATTAAATCTGCCCATTAACCAGGTGGAGTGGCTGAAAGAGAAGAAAAATAAGGAATTGAATGGGCTTTTTAGAGAGCTGCTGGGGGAGTACTTGGAAAAGCCAGAATAAATCAATCAAACGTTTGATTGATTTAAGCTGCTGTTTAGGGATGTACCGGGGGCTGCATGAAGAGCAGGATTTGGGCGGTATGGTGAACCTGCAAATAGAGCTATCAAATTGCAAATAGGCAATTAAGTTCTGCAAATAGAGCTATCAAATTGCAAATAGGCAATTAAGTTCTGCAAATAGAGCTATCAAATTGCAAATAGGCAATTAAATTCTGCAAATAGATTATCAATTACCGCAAATTGATCCCTATATAAAAGGAAAACCGAGCTGCCACTCAGCCCGGTTTATTAAATCCTGTTAATTAATCGTCCCGCGATCCACCTGTTCATACAGAATCCCCATATTACCCTTCACTTTTTTAGAAACCTCACACAATGCCTCAATCGCTTCAGCTTTATGATGCCCCAGCTGATAAACCACATCATCAAACAGCATTTCCATCTCTCTTAAAATAGCAATGGATGCGAGGTTGTAAAGGTGGACATTATAGTAGCCGCTGTTATTAAAAATGGCTGTCTCGACATAAGGCCTAAAATTCTCTAGTAGAGTAGGGTACTCAGCCATTAATCGGTCCAACCCTTTTCGGATGCCTTCAATAGTGCCGGCGAATTCGTCCAAAGGCTCCAGCGCGTTGTTGACACTGTTTCTGATTTTATCATCAAAGTCCGAAAACAGGCCGAATAACTTGCCGGGGATGGTGTAGTCCAATGCGAATTTGGTTGCTCCTTTGATGGTGCTCGACAGGAGTTCCAATGCATTTTCAATATTCAAAGTGATTACCCATGCTTTATGCAATAAAGGCAAGAGGAGTGCATGAGTTGATCTGGTAAAGGCACTATAAGCAGTATCCATCTGAAATTCCTTAATCTTCATCCTTAGTTCCATGTAGGGGGAATCTTCCAGTTTATACGTATTCGTTCCCTGTACGGATATTGAATTGGAATGAGAGGATTTGCTTCTGATGGATTGCCCGAGGGAAAGGTCCCTGTCATGAAAATTAGCGGCAACGTCCTGAACTTGTTTCTGGTATTCGCTGATATGTGAAAGAAGCTTATCCCTGTTATTGTTGACGATCCCATAATGGGCTTTTAACTCACTGACTACAGCATCATACCAGAGTTCTTTCCCGCCCTCAAACAGCTCCGGGATCTTATTGGAAATAATCCGGATAAGGCTTTTGGAAAGATCCTGAACATCCGCTTTCAAATCATACAAAAAGCTGCGGATTTCATTAAAGATGCTTTCCACACTGACGTTCGTCCGGAAAATATGTTCAAGCAGCTCGGCAGGCGGGGAATTCAGTATATAGTTCAGTGATTTAGCATGACTTTCAGCCACATTTAACAAAGAAACCAAATGATCGATTTCGGCCGTTAATCGATTACTGATCGAAGTAATCCCCATAAACAGCGGTTCACTGATCAGATTTTCAAACATATCTTCGAAAATCTTCTGCAGTCGGCTGAGCCGTTCATAATAACGGTTTGCTTCATCGTCTACGATCGCAACCGAATTGCCTAGGTACTCGTGAGCAAGGTTCAGTCTTTCCGTAACATGATTTTGCAGGGAGGAAGCAAGAAGGTCCAGGTTCTCCTTATTGATCTCAATGCGGTCTGAATGACCGCCGTATAGCGGTACTCCTGTCCAGATGCTGGATACGATATGGGCATCAGCATCCACATAGATTTTGCCATAGCCCGGCTTGCCGACCTCTCCAATAACATAGAACTGTGTGCCATCTTCATTCCTCAGATAGCCTGTATGGTTTGTAGCAAGCTTTGAGAATTCAGGAATCCCATTGAAGATTTCATACTGTTTGCCTGGAATCCGGCCATGAAGATCCAATGCAATCAAAGTTTGAGTCAGCACATCGTAGCTGCTGAAGTAGTTTGTAATATTATCATAAGTTTGATTAGGATCCACCATCCCCTCAGGAAGCAGGGCAGGGTTTAAAGTAACTGCATTTACTTCTGGATTTTCAACTGCTACTGCACCAACCAAACCGCCGCCAAGTGAATTTCCCGCGATCGATTTAACGCCGCCAACCTGGTTAAACTTTTGATTCATTTCAGTATAATAGCTTCTTGCTGCAGCCAGCTGAGCTGGAGTTAGGTCACTTAAAAGCTGTGCATCCGTCAGAATATCTTTGTTGCCATATTTTCCGCTTGCATCCGTACCTACATAAATGATGGATATTTCCTCTGTCTCCATATTTACGACTGTCATAGCATCAAGGCCAGTAGGGTCTTCATAACGAGTATCGA
This sequence comes from Bacillus sp. NTK034, assembly GCF_017303275.1. Lineage (GTDB taxonomy): Bacteria > Bacillota > Bacilli > Bacillales > Cytobacillaceae > Cytobacillus. The sequence continues at coordinate 61,210 of NZ_JAFKOJ010000004.1, forward strand.
TAACTGTATAGTCTGTATTATTTACCTGCAGAACTGATTCAAATAGCGGATAGGTATATGCATGAAGGCCTGCCAGTTCAACTAAATCTTTATCATTGTTTGCTGCAATATCCGTATTTATATTTGGTGAACCCTTAAGAGTATCCATATATTCACCTGCTTTATTCCTTAATAATGTAATCCGGGAATCCGCGTTTTAAAGAATTATCTTTAGCACCTTCCGAACTCTGTTTATCAATGAAGTTATCATTGAGAGCGAAGCTGTATGTGCCCTTAGGTATTGAGTCCATATCTTCCAGCTCTTTCGTGACTTGATTAAATATTTCTTCATTTGGCTCTGCCTGCTTTTCAGCCATGAATAATTGAATATTGATTTTGAAGTTTTCAGGATTAAACGCGTCCTCATCATAGACATTCCTCAAATTTTCCGTACTTTCATCAGGATTACTAATATAAAGGTCATAAACCGGTTTAATAGCCTCTTCTTTGCTTGTTAATGCAATAAAATAATATGGAGTCATATATCCGTGTCCACCCACATTTTGAAGGGCATCCTTTGTTTTTCCGGTTACTTGACCTTCTGCTGCAAGAGTCTCAAGATAGTCGTCGAGCTGTTGAAACTCTTCATTAAAGATCATGTGATACAATCCGCCTTTAATGGCATTTTCCACCTGGAATTCGTCCGCCCATATCTTTTCTGTCATCACTTTCTTTTCTAGTTCATCAATTGGTACTACAGCATAAGTGTAGAAATGCGGCTCACCTTTGGATTCTACAAACACAGTAGCCCCATCCTTAGCACCAACCACGTTATGCACCGTTACATCGGTCTTATATTTCTCCTTAAAAAACTTGATTGCAGCTTCCTCTATCTCATCAAGGCTTTCATCAGCAATTTTATCGGTTTCTTTTCCATATGGAAGTGCATAGCCTTCACCGGTATAATCCTGAACACTGATCAGTGATTCCTCAGAAGGAGCAGCCTGTGTTTCTTTTGATTTTTCACTTTCCTGATTGTTATTTGCGCTATTCATACCAGAACATCCTCCAAGCATTAATGATATGCCGACACTGCAGAGTAAAATTTTTGTTTTCTTGTACATTAGTTAAATGTCCTCCCTAAAGGAATGTGCCATTCAAAGTATATCCCTTATTTTAGCGGATAGAGTTATATTTTTACAGTTTAAACGTGGAAAATTACACTTTTTAGGTAAAAATAGGGAGAAAGTCAGGGGTGAATAGGGAGGATTATACTAAAAATTTGCTAAATTCGGCTTCTGCTGTATAAAAATTCACCAAACGGCATTTTAATAGTTAAAAGTTTACTTTGAATTTTCTAATAACACTGTGTATAATACATTTAAGGTAATGAAACGGAAAATGTCCGAAATAATATTCAACAAGGGGGATCTTTATGGACAGCTGCTTTTTAAAGGAAATAACTCCCCAGCTGATCAAATGGCGGCGCACTTTGCATGCACTGCCTGAACTGGGGTTCATGGAGTATATCACTACATACCGGATCGGAAAAGAACTGGAAAAGATGGGTTTCAAGCTTTATTTAGGGAAAGACGCGCTTGACGGGAATTCCCGCATGGGGCTTCCTGCACAAGCTGATCTTGAAGCTCAAGAGAAAAAGGCGAGGGATTGGGGTGTTGAAGAGTCCTGGCTCGATCAAATGCGCGGCGGCAATACCGGGCTTGTGGCAGTCTGGGATACTGGCAGAAACGGGGACCATGTTGGTTTCCGCTTTGATATTGACGCTCTGCCGATAAACGAATCGGCAGATCTTGCCCATCGTCCAGCTCAATACGAATTTGGCTCAAAAGAAGAGAATGTGATGCATTCGTGCGGACATGACGGACATACTGCCATCGGACTTGGGGTGGCACAGTATATTTCTTCCCATGCTGATCAGCTTAAGGGCCGCTTCACCCTTTTGTTTCAGCCGGCTGAAGAAGGCGGTCGAGGGGCTCGGGCGATGACAGACAAAGGCTGGCTTGATGATGTCGATTATTTTTATTCAGGCCACATCGGCATTAAGTCCATGCCTGTTGGAACGATTGCAGCCACAACGCCGGGATTTCTGGCTTCAACTAAATACAATGCTTATTTTAAAGGAGTTTCCTCACATGCCGGCATCAATCCGGAACTCGGGAAAAATGCTTTATTGGCAGCGACAACAGCCGCTAACAACCTCTATGGCATTCCGCGCCATCATGATGGCGTCACCAGGGTGAATGTTGGGAAGCTTGCTGCAGGCAGCGGCCGGAACATCATCCCGGGAGACAGTTATATGGAAATAGAAGTGCGGGGCGAGACACCGGAAATTGCTCAATATATGGCTGAAAAAGCTACCCGGATTATTCAGGCGGCAGCAGATATGCATGATGTGTCCTGCACAATCGAAGCAGTCGGAGTTACGGAAGTGGTTGTCTGTGATGAAGAGCTGATCCCGAAAATTACCGAATGGTGTGCATCAAGCGAGCTTGTGAAAGAAGTGCTGCCTTCTGTCCCTGTCTCCGGATCGGAAGACGTCAGCTTTATGATGAACCGGGTCCAGAAGCATGGCGGCAAAGCTACGTTTATGCTGTTTGGAACGAAGCTTGATTATCCTCACCACCATCCTCAATTCGATTTCGAGGAAGAGGCTTTACTGGTTGCAGTCGATGCTTACATTCACATCTTAAATGGCGGATCGTCCATTTAAATTAAAGGAGGAAATCATGTCGAATAACTTTGCAAAAACATTTTTGAAAGAGAATAAAGAGACCTTTGAAAAAATCAGTGAGTACATCTATCATCATCCGGAAACTAGATTTGAAGAGTATGCTTCAGCTGAATTTTTAGCTTCTGAATGCGAAAAAGCAGGCTTTCAGGTGGAACGCAAATCCGGAAACATTGAAACCGCGTTTGTAGCCACCTATGGAAGCGGATCTCCTGTCATTGGCTTTCTCGGGGAGTTTGATGCTCTGTCCGGATTGGGGCAGGTGCCAAACCAGACCTCGTACGAGCCAACCGAGCTGAATGTAGGTCATGGCTGCGGGCATAACCTGCTGGGGACCGGCGCTTTTGCGGCAGCCTGCGCTGCAAAAAAATATTTAGAAGAAAACAATCTGCCCGGGACTGTAAAGTTTTTTGGCTGTCCGGGCGAAGAGGGCGGTTCCGGAAAAACCTTCATGGTCCGCGAAGGAGTTTTTGAAGGGGTGGACGCTGCCTTAACATGGCATCCATCTCCGGCCAACAGCATCATGAGCCTATCGAGTCTCGCAAACTATCAGGTTTATTTTCGATTTAAAGGCTTATCCTCACATGCGGCGAACTCACCTCATCTTGGTCGAAGTGCCCTGGATGCGGTTGAGCTCATGAACGTGGGTGTGAATTACCTTCGCGAGCATGTCGTGCCGGAAGCCAGAATGCATTACGCCATCACCAACACAGGGGGCATTTCGCCAAATGTCGTACAGGCAGACGCCGAGGTCCTTTATCTCATTCGTGCGCCAAAGGTTCAGCAGGTGGATGAAATCTACAAACGGGTATGCAAGATTGCCGAAGGCGCTGCTCTAATGACAGAAACCGAGCTTACCATTGAGTTTGACAAGGCATGCTCCAATTATATTCCAAACCGCAGCCTTGAAAAAATTCTCTATCAGAGCCTACAGGAAGCCGGCATCGAAAAGCCAGACGAAGAAGAAAAGACCTTTGCCGAAAAGCTTTGGACAACCCTATCAGATGGTGAGAAAGAAAGCTATTTAGATATTTTAAGAGGATTTGGCTATGTAGGGGACGGAAGTGAGTTTGAAGGGAAATACCTTGCAGAAACAATCTCAGCCTATGAACCTTCCAAAGAAGTTCTTGCCGGCTCTACTGATGTTTCCGATGTAAGCTGGGTTGTTCCAACAGCACAGCTGACAGCATCAACATCAGCACTGGGAACACCGCTGCATACATGGCAGATGACAACTCAAGGCATCAGCAGCTATGCCCATAAAGGCATGCTCCGGGCAGCAGAAGCCATGGCTTTAACAGCTGTCAAACTACTGACAGACCAGGAAGAATTGGAAGCTGTCAAACAGGAATTCAATGCGTTTAAGGAAGCCAATCCATACACATGTCCAATTCCTGCAGAGGTTAAGCCCTCTACTTTAAAGTAAGTTCTCATTCGGACAGAGAAAGCAGAAAACCGAGAGAAGGAGTCCGAATCAGGCGCTCATTCAGACAGAGAAAGCAGAAAACCGGGAGAAGCAGTCCGAACCAGGCGCCCATTCGGACAGGAGAATCAGAATTCGGAAACAGCAAGTCCGAAACTGGCCGCCGCAGCGGAAAGCAACATCTTCATTCATAAGTAAAAAAAATCCAATAAAAAACAGAAAAGCGAGGGGAGTATATGAAAACAGAAAAACAAGGAAAGAAAGTGGTAACAGAAAATAAGAAACCAGGGATTGCCCAGAGATTCCTCAATGGGGTCGAGAAGGTCGGCAACAAGCTCCCGGATCCATTTATATTATTTGCCGGGCTCGCAGTGTTAGTTATTATTGTTTCAGCTATATTTAGCGCCTTTGGTGCTACTGTTGTCCACCCTGGCTCGGGAGAGGAACTGGAAGTTAAGAACCTGGCATCTGGAGACGGCCTGAATTTTATTCTGACATCCATGCTCGATAACTTCACCGGATTTGCGCCGCTTGGACTTGTTCTGTCCATGATGCTCGGTATCGGTCTTGCCGAGAAAGTCGGCATGCTGGATTATGCCATTAAGAAAACAATTTTAAAATCACCGCCGGCATTAATCACGTACACCGTTGTGTTTGTCGGGATCATGGGGAATATCGCTTCAGATGCAGCAATGGTGCTTGTACCGCCGCTTGCAGCAATGGTTTTCTACAAAATTGGCCGCAATCCGATTGCCGGTTTGGCTGCAGGGTATGCATCAGCCGGTGCCGGTTTTACAGCAAACCTGCTGATTGCTGGAACAGATGCACTATTGGCAGGGATTTCAACAGAAGCTGCCAAGATTATTGACGAGAATATGGTCGTTACACCAATTGATAACTGGTATTTTAATATTGTTTCCGTATTTGTTTTAACCATTGTCGGCGGACTTGTCACGACGAAGTTCATTGAACCGCGCCTTGGAGAATACAAGGGCGACGAGGTAAAAGAAGCCATTACAGAGGATCCTCCTAATGCCGGCAAGGCATTGCGGAATGCAGTCATTGCCGGATTCGCCTATATAGCCCTTATTGTGGGGGCGATCCTTATACCAAATAGCCCGTTAACCAATGAAGATGGCGGACTGGTTCCATCTCCATTCCTGGATGGCATTATCCCGATTATTCTGTTCTTCTTCATCATTATTGGTACTGTATACGGAATCACGGTTGGAAATATTAAGAGCAGTAAAGATGTTGCCAATTTTATGGCTGAATCCATGAAGGATATGGCGTCCTATATTGTCTTAATCTTTGCTATCGCCCAATTTATCGCTTACTTCAGCTGGTCTAATATTGCAACCTGGGTTGCAGTAAATGGTGCTGAATTCCTGAAAGATGTGGAGTTCACCGGAATCGGATTGATTATTGGCTACATCATTTTTACAGCTTCCCTGAACTTCCTGATCACTTCAGGTTCAGCAAAGTGGGCGCTTGAAGCACCTGTGTTTGTGCCAATGTTTATGCAGCTTGGCTATCACCCTGCATTCACGCAAGTGGCTTACCGTGTAGCAGATTCATCTACGAATATTGTGACACCGATGATGCCATATATGGTTATCGCCCTGTCGTTTATGCAGAAGTATGACAAAAAAGCGGGAATTGGAACATTCATTTCATTAATGCTTCCGTACTCGATTACGTTCCTGATCACGTGGATCATTATGCTATTAGTGTTTGTATTCTTTGGAATCCCGTTTGGTCCGGGAATCGGTCCTTATCTATAAGAACAGGATGTGGTTAAAAAGTGAGTAACCTCGAAAATCAGTTAAAAGAGTGGCGCCGTGATTTTCACCGCTATCCAGAGGGAGGATTCCTGGAAATGCGGACAGCCTCCATTGTCGCATCGATTCTGGATGAACTTGGCTTCGAGCTGGAAATGGGCAGGAAGGTAATGGCCGCTGATTATTTTATGGGTAAGCCTAATCAAGAGGAAACAGCCGCACATTATCAATGGGCTCTCGAAAATGGCGCGAAAAATGATTATATTGAACCCTTCATAGACGGCTATACAGGCATTGTCGCGACGATGGATACGCAAAAGGAAGGGCCGACCATCGCCTTCCGTGTGGATATGGATGCATTGCCGATCCATGAATCAGAGGCAGACAGCCATTTTCCGCAAAAAGAAGGATTCAGGTCGGCAGTTCCAAACACCATGCATGCCTGCGGACATGATGCCCATACAACCATCGGGCTGGGCCTGGCAAGCTTGATTGCTGAAAATAAAGACAGCCTTAAGGGGAAAATCAAATTGATTTTTCAGCCTGCAGAAGAAGGCACCCGTGGGGCTCGGTCGATGGCCGAAGCCGGTGTAGTCGATGATGTGGATTATTTAATTGCCTCCCATGTCGGTACAGGAGTGCCAGATGGACATTTTGTGGCATCCAAAAATGGATTCCTGGCTACGTCAAAGCTTGATGTAACGTTTAAAGGCGTTTCTTCCCATGCAGGCGGAAATCCGGAAGAGGGTAAAAACGCCCTGCTGGCAGCCGCTTCTGCTGCCCTGAATATTTACGCTATTCCGCGTCATTCAGAAGGGGCAACCCGCATCAACGTGGGAGAATTGCATGCAGGCTCAGGCCGAAATATTATCGCAGATAAAGCGGTGCTGAAAATTGAAACACGCGGGGAAACGACTAAAATTAACGAATATGTCAAAGCCCAGGCCGAAGCTGTTATCGCAGGATCAGCCCAAATGTACGGAGTAGAATACGAGATTCGTACTGTGGGCGAGGCCATTAGTGCTCAAGGTTCAAAAGAGCTGGCATCCGTCTTGCAAACCTGTGCACAAGAAGCTTCCTATATAAAAGAAAGCATCCTTGAAGACAACTCACCTGCAGGCTCCGAGGATGCAACCTTCTTCATGGAGCGTGTTCAGCAAAATGGAGGACAGGCGACATACTGTATTTTCGGTACAGAACTGGCAGCAGGCCATCATAACGAGAAGTTCGATATTAATGAAGGCACGATGATGAATGCCGTCCAGCTGCTGTTTGACTCTATAAAAAAATTAAATTAAGGAATAGATGAGGCAGAGCAATCTGCCTCATTTTAGATCAGGGAGGAGTGTTAATAATGAAAGAATGGTTGGATAAGCATCTGAAAGCTTTAAATTTAACAGACAGCATGGTCCAGGCGGAAGGGTTCTGCCGATTAGGCTACACGGAAGAAGAATGGCGGGCCATTGATGTATTTGTTTCCATTGCAGAGGATATTGGGTTGAAGGTTCGAAGAGATGAAGCGGGGAATGCGATTGCCCGCTGGCAAGCTGAAGATTCCTCACCTGTTGTTGCAGTAGGTTCTCATGTGGATACGGTCAAAGGCGGGGGTGGCTATGATGGAGTGGCCGGCGTCCTTTGCGGTCTGGCTGCCGTGAAAGTTTTGAAGGAAGAAGGGTTCCAGCCTGCTTCACCAATAGAAGTCATTTGTTTTGCTTCTGAAGAATCCTCCCGTTTTGGCGTATCAACCATTGGCAGCAAGGCAATGAGCGGCCTTCTTAATAAGAATGAAGTGGAAGATGTAACGGATGAAGATGGCATCACTATCCGCCAGGCAGTCGAGGACATGGGACTGTCATGGGATGCAATTGAAGAAGCTGAACGGCCGGAGTCAGCTTTAAAAAGTTTTATCGAGCTTCACATTGAACAGGGAACCAGAGTGGAGGATGCCGGCGCAGACTTTGGAGCAGTAACGGCAGTTGCCTGTCCAATCCGCTTAAAGGTAATTATCAATGGACAGATGGGGCACACTGGAACGACGCCGATGGGCAAACGAAAGGACGCCTTTGTAGCGGCTGCACCTCTCGTTCCATTCATATCAGAGAAAGCTCTTTCTTTATCGGATTCCAATGCGGTGCCGATTGTGGCAACAGCAAGCACCTTTGAACTAAAGCCGAACGCCATGAATGTGATTCCCGGAACGGTTGAGCTTGGAGTCGATATCCGCAGTGTGGACGATTCGCTGAAAAAGGAAATGGAGAAGCTCATCCGTGAAAAATGTCATCAGCTTTCGGAATCTTTTGGTGTTAAAATAGAAGTAAAAACGCTTGTTCATAATCCATCCGTTCAGCTGGATGATACAGTTATGCGGAAACTCCAGCATTCAGGTGAAGCGTTAGGATACAAAGCATTGGTGCTTGAAAGCGGTGCCGGCCATGATGTCATGAATATGGCGGCCAAATGGCCTTCAGGGCTTTTATTCATTCCCTGCAAAAATGGGCTCAGCCATCATCCTGATGAATTTGCCTCTATTGAAGATCTGGAAATGGGAACAAAGATTATCGCTCAATATTTAAAAACTGAAACAAGCATCTAAAGAAAAAGCAGGTGGAAAAAAATGAAGATTCGCGTTGGGGTAGTGGGGCCGGGAGACTCCGTTGGACACATTCTTGCCTTGTCGCGTGAATACAGCGAGCTTGAGATGATTCCATACATTTATAAGGAAACAAAAGAAACGGAAAAGATTATCAGGGAACATCAGACGGAAATCGATTTATGGTTTTTCTCCGGACAGGCCCCTTATTATTACGCGCGTTCAAAAGGGCTGATTGGGGAAGAAAACGCCCATTATCCCCCTCTATATGGCTCCAGTCTGCTGGGAACACTCCTTGAAGCGCATATCAGGGAAGGCGGATTTCAGCAGGCAAGCCTGGACACCATTCAGGAATCCGAGCTGGATACACTAAAGAATACATATTTTTTAGGAGATTTAAACATTCAGGCTTTTTCCTATAATGAGTACGAACCAGCCGAGGAAATCATCCGCTTTCATAAGAAGCTTTTTGAGGAAGGAAAAACGGAGGTCGCATTGACCTGTGTCCAGGAGGTGCATGACCGGCTGAGGGAACAGGGAATCCCCTGCTACCGGGTGGTCCCTTCTCCTGTCGCCATTAAACTTGTACTCCGCTACCTAAGGGAAAGAGGCCAGTCCAATTGGTATAAGCGCTCCCAGATAGCTATTATGGGAATGGAAGTCGCTCACTCTGCAAGCTCACTGGAAGAGCAGCATTTCACCTATGAAATGAAACGGCATGAGCTGGAAATCAAGCAGGTCATGCTTGATTATGCCGAAAAAGTGCAAGGCTCATTTGTGCAGATCGGGGATGGTCTATTCTTTATTTATACAACCCGTGGCGAAATGGAAATGCATTTTCAGGAAGCCTCCATGTACTCGCTCATTGAAGAAGCGAAAATCCACAGCAAGCTGAAGGTGAGGATCGGTGTCGGCTACGGGCTGACGGCATATGATGCAGAGCAGAATGTCCGGCTCGCCCTCCAATATGCCAGGGATCAGAAAGCTTCGCCTGTGGTTAGTGTTGATGAAACCAAACAAATTAAGGAACACCTTTCGGAAAGCGGCGAGGAAGCGGTTTCCTACCAGCAGCGGATTTGGGGAGAGGAATGGGAGGAACGCTTTAAGGGTGCTAAAATCAATCCGGCAATCGTATCCAAAATCGAATACCTTTCAAGGCACTATCAAAAAAAGATAGTCACTGCGCAGGAAGTCTCAAGATGGCTGAAAAACACCGAACGCAACTCGAGGAGGATTATGGCGGAGCTCGAGCGGCTCGGGCTTGCCAAAGTGACGGGTGAAGAACAGCCTGGACAGCGCGGGCGGCCGCGGAAGGTTTATGAGTTGAAGTTATAGGCCATGATTTTAGTTAGTTTATGGGAACGCACGAATGGAGTATGATGGAAATTAGGAAGTCCCCTTTAATCTTCAGAGTATCTCCTGGATTATAGGGGATTCTGTTTTATATTATTCCGATTTATTCCTAACAGATTTTCCAAATAAATTTGAATTTTTAGTAGTTGACTTTAAAACCACTTTCAATTATTCTAAAAGGGAATATAATATGTAACCGGTTACATAAGAGGTTATAATAAGTTGGTATCCCGCTCTAACAACTGCTATTGATTCAAAATTGTTAGGAACAGCCTTTTGTAGCTAAATATGTAACCGGTTCCACACCATTGTGATTCTGTAAGCTATTATATTATCAATCTTCTTATAAGCATGAAGGGCAAAGGGGGTACAATCATTCGCCGATTCAATTTGTTTATGAAAAATTAACTTTTTTAGGGGGAAAAGTGATGAGAAAATCTTTTATAGCCATATTAAGTCTTATTTTGGTTTTGGGTTTACTGGCGGCTTGTACAAACAAAGAAGAAGCAGGTCAGGGAGATAAAAAAGATAAAGGGGGAGCCACAACAATCCGTGTTGTAATGAAGGATGATAACAGCTCTAACCCTGTATCAGAAAAATATTATGATGCGATTGAAAAAGGGCTCCTTGAAGATGAAAATATTAAAGTGAATTTTGAATTAGTCGACCTCCCGCAAGGCAACTATGCTGAGAAGTTAAACTTACTGCTCAATAGCGGCGATATTCCTGACATGATTTATTTCCAAGGCGGAGATCAAGCCATGGCTGATCAAGGTTTATTAGAGGATTTAAGACCTTACATCAAGGAATCAAAATATCTTAAGGATATCGTTCAGCCATTTAACGAAAAAAGACTTGAAAATTATCCTTATCTGCTATGGATTAAACCACTTGCTCCTAAAGTTCCTGTCATTAGAGGAGACTGGTTTAACAAAATGGAAACTTCTAAAGCACTAAAGGAAAATCCAACTGTGGACAATTACTATGCATTTTTCAAAGAATTAGTTGAAAAACAGCCAGGCGGCGATAAACCTAAATATGCCATTACAGTTGCCGGTGACATAGCAGAAATCGACTATATGTTTGATATGGCTTTTGGGATCGATAAGACTTGGCTGCAAAAAGAAGATGGATCTTATGAATACGCAAGAGTTTCAAAGCAGCAAAAAGAAAAGCTTGAATTCTATAATAAGTTATACAAAGAAGGTCTTTTGGATCCCCAATACTTAACAAAGCAATGGGATACGAAAGAAAAAGCATTCTTTGATGGAGATGCTGCGATCATCCCAGGTACAGCAGGTAAGGTAATCGATATTTATGAAGGCAAAATGGTTCAAGTAAGCGGAGAAGAAGCTTCACTAGTCATGCTGCCGCCTGCGAAGGGCGAGTATCAAGGATTTGGTGCTACGGATGTTACAAAAGAATCAAGAGGTATTGCAATCTCTGCTAATTCTGAGAATAAGGATCTTGTGTTTAAGATTCTGGATTATATGGCAAGCCCTGAAGGACAAATGATCGACCGATTCGGATTCGAAGGCGATCATTATAACGTAGTGGATGGAAAACTTCAGCTTACTGATAAATATTACAGTGAATGGTTTGCTAGATTCTGGGAGCCAGCTGATTATACTCCGGCCACTCCAGTAGATGATACGACACCATTATTAAGTGAATCTGCGGAAAAATCACTTCAATCAGCAGAAGAGTTTTATGCAGAAGACAATAGCTTCATAATCCCGGAAGAATATGTAGCTAACTGGGATGCTATGCAAAACCTGTATATGGAATTTACAACGGACATCATTACTGGCAAGCGTCCAATCTCTGATTTCGAAAAATTCGTTAAAGAGTGGAACGAAGCAGGCGGAGAACAGATTACAGAACTTGCAAATAAAAATTTAAGATAATACTAAAAAAATAGTGGAGACTCCGTTCTCCACTATTTTTTTAGAAAACTTTAGCATAGGGGGACCTCATTTGGATTTCGAACAATGGTATAAGCGAGTATATGGCTGTTTAATAGGATTATCAGTGGGTGACGCGTTGGGAGCTCCAACGGAAGGCTTGGCTTTGGAAGAGATACGGGAAAAATATGGATGGATCAATGACTTTGTCAATGATGATCCAGTTGGAACAGATGATACCGAATACACCATGCTGACAGCTAAAATTATCTTAAAATATGGAAACAAATTAAACTATGAGGATATGACAAGAGAATGGACTAACTATCTTGTTTCCCAGGAAGGCGGCTTTAAAGGCGGCGGCTTTAGTGAAGTTGAGGCTATCTTTAATCTGCGAAAAGGGCTTGCTACTCCTGCCACGGGTGTCGATAATCACCAAATGTGGAGTGACGGGGTGGCCATGAGAATTTCTCCGATTGGCATCTATTGTGCAGGCGATCCGGAGGAAGCGGCCAGGCTGGCTGAGATTGAAGCTAGAGTAAGCCACGACCGGGATGGAGTATATTGCGGTCAAGCTGTGGCCGCAAGTGTTGCTTACGCCATGACGGGAAACGATTGGCAAAAGGTAATTGAAACAGGAATGTACCACATACCTAAGGATTCCTGGACATATCGGAAAATCGGCGAGGCTGTAGAAATTGGCACAAAGTATACGAATGTTCAAGATGCTATGGAGGAGCTCTACAATAAGATCTCTATTTTCTACTATCCTTGGGCCGATATGGGACCGGAAGCTATTCCGCTCGCTTATGGTGTGTTTGCTGCAGCAAAGGGTGAGTATATTCCTGCTGTCCTGGGCGGAGTCAATATTGGAAGAGATTCTGATACGATTGCGGCTATGAATGGTGCAATGGCAGGAGCATTACATGGTGCCGATGCTGTGCCAAAGGATTGGCAGGACCGGATTAATATTATTCGCGGACGTTGTGTTTTGGCCATGAAAGGGATAGATGTCCGTGATATTGCCAGAGATTTAACAAACGTAATAATAGGAGGAAAAGAGTAATGTCTTATGATAAAATTTACGGTTCTCTTCTCGGGATGGCAATGGGTGATTCGGCAGGCTTTGCTGCGATGTATCATAGATCGCTCGTACTCCCTCCTAAGCGGAGAAATCGTTTATGGAGCTTTAGCCAAATTACGGACCGGCATCGGATTAATAAAATTTCATTGCCCTTCACACATGCCTTGAGCGAGGAAATTTTAGATTTCTGCGGAACAGATGATACAGAATTTGCAATCATCGCGGCCCAAATGATTTTGGATTGCGGGAATGAAATTACGGAAGAAAAATTACTTCATGGCTGGATGAAATATATAGTAGAACCTGAGCAGGAAATTTGGAGCGGAGTAAGTGAGAGAGCTTCTATTGAAAACATCAAAAAAGGAATCCTTCCACCGGCATCTGGCAATGACAATCCACATCACTATGATGATGGCTCAGTTTCACGTGCGGTTCCAATCGGTCTTATATATAAAAACCAGCCTGAAAAAGCTGCAAGTACAGCACAAAAAATGGCTTCTATCACAAATGCTGAAGATGGCGTCTATGCAGCCCAGGCAATGGCTGCCAGTATAGCTGTTGCCCTATCAGGTGCTTCTCCGCAGGAAATAGTGGAAGAAGGATTAAAGTACGTACCGGAAAATACCTGGATTTGGAGAAAAATGGAGATTGCCCTAAATGTACTGGAAGAAACCAATGGGGACGGATTTGCAGCCATACCGCTATGGCAAAAACGAGTAGTCAATGCGGTCTATAACTATGCCAATATTGCTCCTGAAACACTTGCAGTAGCCTATGCTATTTTCCTAAGTACAGAAGGAAATCTGCAAAAAGGAATTCAGCTGGCATCATTACTGCCGAAACAGTCCGATAGTATGCCTGCAATGGTAGGTGCTCTATCTGGAGCCTCGCAGGGTGCAAATGCGGTCCCGGAAACGTGGAAAGAAGCATTAGATAAAATTAAAGGAATTTGTATTCCCAGTTTACAAGGGACATCACTAAAAGATGTTGCTGCCAAATTGGCCATCTATGAAAATGCTTAAAGTCTAATATAATAATGTTTTTATAGGATGCACGGTTCACCTTAAGAAAAGAGGAGTATGTGATCGTGCCTTCTTACTATTGAGATAATTGCAATATAAAACTGTACACATTGAGCTAATAATTGGTTGACAGGGACTGGCGTTAAACGGTACCATAAGGATATACAATGTGTAACCGGTTACATGTCCTTTGGGTTTTATAACCATATTTTTTTGAGAAAATGTGTAACCGGTTACATATTGAGCGTTTTATCAATAAGAAAACAGACAAATAAAGAAGAGGTTATTAATATGACTAGCAGTGATGTACGTATTGTTTCACCGTGCGGGATATTAGGATATGGATTTCCGGAAGAGTCATTTAACAGAGCCTTTGAGAATGACCAAAAGGTTCATGGAATTGTAGTGGATGCCGGGTCGACTGATGCAGGTCCGCATAAGCTCGGTGCGGGTGTTGCGATTGTAAGCCGCCGGGCAACCAAAAAGGATTTGGATATCATCATTAAAAATGGTGTTCCCCGGGACATTCCCATTGTGATTGGGTCTGCTGGCGGAGCCGGTGCCAAGCCGCATATGGAGTGGACGCTGGATATTATTAAAGAAATCCTGGATGAACGCTGCTTAACAGCTAAAATTGCCATGATTTGGGCCGACTTTACACAGGAAGAAATCATAAAAGCTAACCATGAGGGCAGAATTAACCCTCTAACGCCAAACATTCCAGCTCTTACAGATGAAGCCATTCAAGAAACAAACAACATTGTTGCTCAGATGGGACATGAGCCCATTTTGGAAGCTCTCAAAAACGGGGCAGACATTATAGTCTGTGGCAGAGCATATGATCCATCGCCATTTGCGGCAGTTGGAATTTACTGCGGCAAAGACCCTGGTCTCGCTTACCATCTGGGAAAAATATTAGAATGCGGGGCACTATGTGCTGAACCAGGTACAACAAAGGATTGTATTGTTGGAACATTAAAGGAAGATTCCTTCACCGTTCAATCGTTGAATCCAATGCGTAAATGTTCGCCGATTAGTGTGAGTGCCCATACTTTTTACGAAAAAGAGCATCCATACCTTTTACATGGACCGGGCATCATCCTTGACCTTAGTCAATGTGAGTTTACCCAAGTGAGTGACGGGGTTGTCGAGGTTAAGAATAGTAAACTGCAAAAAAATGATCATTATTACATCAAGCTGGAAGGTGCACGAAAGGTTGCATATAGAACCTTTGTCATCGCAGGTGTCCGTGACCCGATTTTAGTAGGGAATATCGAAGAAATTGAGGAGCTTGTGATGGAGCAGGTAAGGGATTATTACGAGGACATCCCGGAAGAGGATTATGCTATCAACTTCTATAATTATGGAAAAAATGGAGTGCTCGGTTCAAAAGAATGCGCACCATTCCAGGGACATGAGATTGGTGTCATGTTTGAAGTGGTTGCCAAAACACAGGAACTTGCAAACAGTATTTGCTCGAGTGTAAGATCGACATTTCTTCATTACGGATATGAGAATCGGAAATCAACAGCTGGAAATTTAGCCTTTCCATTTGCACCAAGTGATGTAGAGTTTGGACCTGTGTATGAGTTTTCTCTCTATCACCTAATGGAAATCACTGAAAATCCATTTGTTATTGAGTATTTGTAAGGGGATGAAAACATGGCCGCTTTATTTGAACTAGCTAAAGTATTACGAAGTAAAAACGCAGGACCATTTGAGCTGACATTCGATATTTTATTTGATTCCAAGGAAGTTTATGAGCGGGTAAAGAATTCGGGGAAAATCAATAACCAAACCATTTGTGATTTGTATAACCTCACTGCAGACCAGATTGACCATCTCGTTTTCTATGACCAGGCACTTGGAATTAAGATTACGATTTTAAGAGATATCTCCTCTGGAACAGTTGGAGACCGGGATGTATATGGGGCACAGCAGCATGCACCGTTAATGAATATACTGATTGATTAGGATGATGAACATGCAGAGAATAGCCGTTGTTGGAAGTATCAATATGGATTATTTTATTGAAAGCGAGGTACTGCCTAAATTAGGAGAAACCGTCCTGGGTGAGAATTTCTTTTTATCCATTGGCGGCAAGGGGGCCAATCAAGCTGTGGCAGCTGCCCGTCTTGGCGGTGATGTGTCCTTATTCGGATCGGTTGGTGATGATGAGAATAGTGATCTGATTATCAAAAAGCTGGAAAAGGAGAATATCAATCTTGTAAATCTCCAATCTGTAAAAGGATTGCCTACAGGAGCAGCGTTTATTGAGCTTTGTCAAAGTGAAAATCGCATCATTGTGGTACCTGGAGCAAATACACATACCAACGTTGACTATGTAAAAAAAACTGCAGCAGAGCTTCTGAACTACGATGTGATTGTATTTCAGCTAGAGACACCGTTAGAGATGATTGAGTATCTGGTTCCGCTCCTTTATGAACAAGGAAAAACGATTATTATCAACCCGGCTCCGGCACAAACACTCAGTCAAGAGCTGATTAACAAGGTGACCTATATCACACCGAATGAACACGAGTACAAATTAGTGTTTAACACGAATGATTCAATGGAAGAGCTGCTTGAAAAGTATCCAAATAAATTAATTATTACGTGCGGTACAGAGGGGGTTCGTTTCTTTGATGGCACAGAGATCAAATTAGTTCCTTCCATTAAGGTGATTCCGGTTGATACAACTGGAGCTGGAGATACCTTTTCAGGAGCTTTCGCTGTGGCCATTGCAGAAGGGAAATGTCTTGAAGACAGCATACGTTTTGGCAACATAGCCGCTGGTTTATCGGTCACTAAAAAGGGTGCTCAAACGGGAATGCCCAAGCGAAATGATGTGACTCAATTTGTAAAGGAAAAGGAGTATAAAGATGAAAAAGGGCATACTGAAGCAAATTAAATCAAGCTGGGTCCTCTATCTTATGCTTTTTCCAGCCCTCCTTTATTTTTCGATCTTCCACGTCGTTCCATTAATCGGAATGAAGCTGGCATTTCAGGATTACCGGATTATTGGTGATAATGTTTGGGTCGGATGGAAGCATTTTAAGGTTCTATTTAGCTCCCCAGCCTTTCTGGATGTGTTAAAAAATACCATAATTATTAGTGTGATGAAGATTGTATTCTTTTTTCCAATTCCGATTATTTTATCATTATTGATCAATGAAGTAAGAGTCGGGAAGTTTAGAAAATATGTACAGTCAATTGTTTACCTTCCTCACTTTTTATCATGGGTCGTTATTGCAGGAATCTGGATCGCATTGCTGAATCCGGAAGATGGCGGAGTCAACATGATTCGCAGCTTTTTCAATATGCCATCACTTGATTTCATGACAAGTAAGGACCATATCCGCTGGATATTGGTGTTCCAGGAAATATGGCGCAGTGCGGGATGGGATTCCATTATTTACTTGGCAGCCATTCTAAAAATAAGTCCTTCTCTCTATGAAGCAGCCAAAATTGACGGGGCATCTAAAATACAGCAAATGAGATACATCACGCTGCCGTCTTTAACTTCAACAATCATGACAGTCTTTATTCTAAATCTGGGATTCTTCATGAATGCAGGTTTTGACCAGGTCTTTAATATGATGAACACTTCTGTCATCAGTGTAATCGACATTTTAGACACTTATGTATATCGAATCGGTCTCTTAAACGGCCAATATGCTTATGCAACGGCAGCGAGCCTTTTCAAAGGTGTAATTGGGGTTATCTTAATTTTGAGTACACACTTTATCTCAAAACGATTTACCGGTAAAGGTGTTTGGTAGGAGGTGGGACGAAGATGAATAAATTAAAAAAATTGAGTGTTTCAACCATTATTATTTACAGCATTTTGTTTTTAATTTCATTAACAGTGCTAGTTCCGCTTCTTCACTTACTAGCAATGTCGCTATCAGATCCTCTCAAGGTCCATAAGCTAAGCGGCCTGGGAATAATACCTGAAGGATTTTCACTCATTAACTACAAAATTCTATTATCAAACCCGCTAATTATAAAAAGTATTTTCAATACCTTATTAATAACCATTGTGGGTACAGCCGTGAATCTATTGCTTACATCAATGACAGCCTATGTGCTGGCAAGAACGAAATTTCCGGGCCGAAATTTTGTCATGATTTTCTTAATTGTCATCATGGTATTCGAACCAGGATTAATTCCTGAATACTTACTGGTGAAAAACCTGGGATTGCTGGATACGTATGCGTCCCTCATCCTGTATAAGACCATCAATATCTTTTACTTGTTTATCATGATGAGATTTTTTGAAGATGTTCCTGAAAGTATTTTGGAAGCAGCCCGTATGGATGGGGCTGGGCACTTTCGTATCTTCACAAAAATCATGCTGCCTTTATCCAAGCCAGCTTTGGCAACAATGGGTCTGTTTTATGGAGTTTATCACTGGAACGAATACTTCCGGGCGACAATCTACTTAACGGACACTGGCAAATGGCCTCTGCAGCTTGTTCTTCGGCAATTTGTAGTAGAACGTGATAATACATCTCTATTAGGAGCGCAAAACTTCCTATCCTATGATCAAATAGCAACCCTTGATTTTGCCTCCCTGCAAGCAGGAACGATAATCATCTCGGTTGTACCTTTACTTCTGATTTATCCATTGATTCTAAAGTACTATGCGAAGGGTGCTTTTGAGGGTGGAGTCAAAGACTGATTTTTACGCTCTATGTGGAATAGATTAAAAAATACACAAAGCGAAGTGTGTAGAAAAAAGGGAGTTCTTCATATGGTTACTTTTAAAAAACGAGTTAGAGGTGTTGTTTTATCCACTGCATTGGGGGATGCAATGGGAGCACCTGTTGAAAAATTAAGTTATGAAGAGATTAAAAAAATGTATAAGAGGGTCGAGACACTCCGTACCAAATGGTACAAGGAGGATTATCCTGCTGATATGAATTTAGGCAGGAGAAGAGGCAACGGTACAGTTACAGACGATACCCTTATGACTGTTGCCCTCATCAATGTCTATAACAAAGAAAAAAGACATTTAGATGCTTATGACATGGGGAACGAGTTTGTGAAGGAAATAGCTTTCAGAAAAACGTATATCCCTGAGTTTGGCAAAGAGGCGCTCATTATTGACCGTCTATTCTATCCGGAAAAATATATTTTCATGCGCCATGTATTAGCCAATTGTGAGCCGCGTGAAGGCGGAATTGGCAATATGATTAACTGCGGGGCTGCGATGTATATTGCACCTGTTGGAATTGTCAATGCCGGAAATCCGAAGGCTGCCTATGATGAAGCAATTTTGTTTGCAATGGGACATCAAAGCAGCTACGGCCTGGAAGCGGCAGGGGTGCTGGCAGCTTGTGTGGCAAAAGCGTTTGAAGAAAATGTGACAGTTGATGAAATTGTTGAAACAGCCCTCTATTTTGCTAAGGATGGAACAAAGAATGCGATTCGTGATCTAACCGAAGCTGCTAAGAAATTACGTCCTGAAAAGGCGGACATGGATACAGTCATTGCTGCATTCCAAAGTGTGATTGAAAAGTATTCGCCAATGAAAGACGATGTTCACCGTAAAATTGAGAAGGTTGGTGTTCCTTCAAATCATTATACGCCAAGCAGGCTTTTCTCTATTGAAGAGCTGCCGATGGCGCTGGCGTTTATGGTGTTAAACGATGGGGATTATTACGGATCCATATTAGATGGCATCAACTCTGGCCGTGATACAGATTCCATCGGGGTAATGGCCGGTGTTATTTTAGGTGCCATGTACGGAGACAGTGTTATTCGTTCTGAGGACGTTGAGCTTTTACAGGAAACGAACAAAATGAATTTAATCCAGGCAGCTGACCATTTTTCAGAAACTGCCAGGCTGATTATTGAACAAGATCTGCAGCTTAATGAAAATAGAAAAAACATTCTTTAAAAGACTTTGGGGACCAGGAGTTGAGTAAATTGTTGCCTGAAAACTATTTAGAAAGGGTGTATGCCGGTTTCTTAGGAATGAATGTTGGAATCCGGCTCGGTGCACCACTGGAGCCAAATGAATGGTCATATAAAAAAATACAGGAAATTCATGGTGATATAAGGGGATATGTGAAGGATTATAAAACCTTTTCTGCAGATGATGATGCAAATGGTCCGGTTTATTTTATCCGGGCATTAATGGATGACGCACGCGGGCGGGAGCTGGCACCCCAGGATGTTGCAAGAGCGTGGTTAAACTATTCGCGTGAAGGAATCGGCATGTTTTGGTGGGGTGGAGATCAGATCAGCACAGAGCATACCGCGTATCTGAATTTGAAAAAAGGCATCCCTGCACCACAGTCTGGTTCGGCTGAAGTCAATGGCGTCATTATGGCTGAGCAGATTGGCGGGCAGATTTTTATCGATACATGGGGATTGCTGTTCCCAAATAATATTCAAAAGGCAGCCGATTATGCAGAGATAGCGGCAAGTGTGTCTCATGATAAAAATGGGCTATATGGGGCTCGTTTTATGGCAGCGTGTATTTCCAAAGCCTTTTCAGCTAAAAATATTGATGATATTATCGAAGCAGGATTGTCCGTGATTCCAAAAGATTCCACGTATTATGCTGTCGTGAAAGCTGTGATTGATTTTTATCAGAAGCACCCTGAGGAAGAGGATTTCCGAAAGTGCCGTCAGTATTTAGAAGAAGAGTGGGGTTATGATAAGTATACTGGAGTATGCCATATCATCCCGAATGCCGGGGTATGTGCCCTGGCCCTCATGTATGGAAAGGGAGATTTGGCTCGAACAGTTGAAATTGCTACCATGTGCAGCTGGGATACGGATTGTAATGCAGGAAATGTCGGAACCATCGCAGGAGTTTTCGCCGGGCTTGATGGAATTCCAGGTCATTACCGTATGCCAATCAACGATATGATCGCGACATCCAGCGTGTCGGGCTACTTGAATGTGCTGGATATCCCGACCTTCTGTAAGGAGCTTGCCGTTCTTGGCTATCAAGTGAATGGGCTGGAAGCTCCTCAGCGATTAATGGAAAGCGTTCGAAATGGTGAAGTTTACTTGGATTTTACCTTGCCGGGATCAACTCATGGTTTTAAGACGAATAATGGCTTTAAGACACTATTGCGTCCATGTAGTGATGTAGGGATTGAGGAAGCCCGAGGTTCATTGTCCGTTCTTTTTGACAGATTTATAGAAGGCGATTCAAGTAAAGTTTTTTACAAGCCATTTTATCGCCGTGAAGAGTTCAACGATGAAAAATATAAGCCGACTTTTGCACCTACTGCATACAGCGGACAAAAGGTTTCTGCAAAGGTGTTTATGGATAAGTGGCAGGGAGGGGCGGATGTTTATTTGACTCCTTACGCCCGCAATAGTTTTACAAAGGAAGACTTGAAGCTGGGCTCCGTCACATTAAGCCATCAGCAGTGGCTTGATATTGAATTTTTCCTACCAGAAACTGATGGTGCATTGATTGACGAGGTTGGCTTTATTGTCGAGAGTCCATCACCTGCAGATAACCGTTCATTTGGAAAGTTTTACATCGGCGAGTTTCGAATCTTTGGGAATGCAGATTACTCCATCGATTTTACCAAACAAGCCTTGGAATTCAAATGTGTAACACCTTTTGCTCACCACCGTGGTGAATGGACACTGGAAAATGGTTTTATGAAGGCTGCTGCAGGTGAGGAAGATGCTTCTTCCTTTACAGGGAACTATTATGGCCGTGACCTTGAACTGGAAATAAGCCTTCAGCCTGTTTCCGGTAAAAGCCACGGGGTAATTCTTAGAGCAATTGGAACAGAACGTTATTATTGGGCAGGATTTGATGGCAGCAATCAGGTTTCATTAATTGAAAATAACTTTGGCTTTAAGCGTTTAAAGACAGTTTCATATGAATGGAATCATGAAGCTATATATAATTTTAAAGCTGTCAGCAAGGGAGCAGCTGTTCAGTTAGAAATCAATGGCGAGCCAGTCCTGGATTTCGATGGTTTGGAAAATGAATATGGAATGATTGGCTTAGGCCTGCTTGAAAAAGGGGAAACAAAGGTCCAGCGTTTCCATGTGAAAGAAACGAACAAATAGTTTAAAAACAGAAAAATCCTTTCAAAGGAGAATTTTCGTGAGAGAGAAACAAATAACCATTCGAGATGTTGCAAAGGAGGCAGGCGTATCCGTAGCGACAGTGTCTAGGTATTTAAACAATAATGGATATATCAGTCAAAAATCGGAGCTAAAGATACGAGAAGTGATGGAGCGTCTAAATTATCATCCAAATGAAATCGCGAGAGGATTAGCGAAAAAGAAAACCCGGACGATTGCCCTGATTATCCCTGATATTACAAACCCCTTTTTTCCGGAGCTTGTCGTGGCAATTGAAGAAGTGGCGAAATCAAAGGGATATAGCATCATCTTAGTAAATACACAAGTCGGGGATATGGACGATAATCATTTTTGGACGCAGCTTCAAAACCGATATGTCGATGGTTTTATTCTGGCATCGTTTGAAATGAGCGAGAAGGTCATAAAGGCTATTGAAAAATTAAAAATACCTTTTGTAAGAATTGACCGGGCAGCTGAGAATAACACCTTTGACTCGATAGGATTAGATAACTATAAAGGTGCCAAGCTGGCTGTTGATCACTTAATTGAGGTAGGCTGCAAGAAGATTGCCCATATCAGCGGGCCGAAGTCGTTCCCTCCATCGTCTGAACGGAAACGGGGATATGTGGAGACTGTCACTGATAGGGCCGTGAGGGATGGAATGGCATCGCCAGAGGATGCGGTTATCGTTTACGAGGGAGACTTTACATTAGAAAGCGGCAAGATGCTAACTCAAATCCTTATGAACCAGCATAAGGATGTCGATGGGATATTCTTGGGCAATGATTTAATGGCGATCGGCTGTCTCAAAGCTCTTAAGCTAATGGGCTACCAGGTTCCAAAGGAAGTCGCTATAATCGGCTTTGACGGAATCAAGCTAACCGAAATGGTAGAACCGGAAATTAGTACAGTAGAACAGCCGATTTATGACATCGGGGTCGTATCCACTAACAAACTTATTCGTAAAATTGAGGGATTAGAGAACGATAAAACGCTCCTTGATGAAACCTCGCTGGATATTCGTCTTGTAACAAGACAATCCACACTTGGGTTTGGGAAATATAGGTGAATCGGCAGGATTGGATTAAATTGAAAAAAGGTGGAATAATCAGCTTTTCTTATCCTTTCCTTTCTTTATCAGTTTTTTAAGTCCAAAATAAATAGAGAATCACACATGAAGACTATACGTTTATTAATTCTAATATAAATTATGCTTATTACCTAGCTGGCTAACCAGCTAGGTTTTTTAATTGATTCATGATTTGAAATCATTATATTAATAAGAAAAAATACCTAGATAAATTTGATTTTTTGCCGATAAACAATCTGTGTAAAGTGTTAAACAAATAAAAAGGAGAGCCAGCATGATGAACAAACTGAGAAACATTAAGATCGGGTGGAAGTACGGAGGCGCACTTCTGATTGTTTTTATCCTATTCGGTATTGCAGCAGCAATCGTTTTAGGTTTGGTTAGGGATATTGGCGATAATGTAAGTGCATTGGAGAAGCGTGGAGACCGGGCTGTTCAGATTACAGAAATGGGGTCGCTTACCCGGGCGAAAGCCATCAGGGTATTTGAATACTTATACAAGCCAGAGACAAAGTTCATGGATGAATTTCAGGATCGAAGAGAACAATTTAATGAACTGGAAGCTCAGATAAGGGAAAATATGGATACGGAAGAGAAGCTGGTCATATTTGATAAAATCGTGGCTCAAGATCAAAAGTTAAATGATATCTTTTTTAGAAAACTTGTTCCTGCAATGGATAAAGGAGATAAAGAAGCGAGCGAGCTGTTTGCAGGCGAGGCGAGCGAAATCCAGCTTGAAACCGTCAAATTGTTAGACGAGCTGCTGGTTATTGTGAATGAGGAGCGGGCACAGGCGGTAAAAGGCACAAAGGAAAGCCAATTCCGCACTTTTAATACTCTTATTATTTCTATGCTTGCCGCGGTTATACTCGGGGCATTGATCACATTCTTAATCAGCCGAATGGTATCCCGCAGCATGAATGAAGTTGTGAGTATAACAAATCGCATCGCAAATGGAGAATTGGACGTTCCGGAGATCCCATACAAGGGAAAAGATGAAATTGGGCGTCTGGCAGAGGCTGTAAATGCCATGAGCCATAATCTGCGAATGACGATTCATCAGGTTTTCGAAGTATCGCAGACAGTGAGCAGCCAGAGCGAAGAACTGTCACAGTCAGCTGAGGAAGTGAAAGCAGGCTCCCAGCAGGTTGCCTCTACCATGCAGGAGCTCGCATCCGGCTCCGAAGCACAGGCGACACATGCTTCTAATCTCTCATCTTTTATGGAGACATTTTCAGATAATATGCAGGAAGTCAGTTCAAGTGGAGAAGCTGTGTTTGAATCTTCAAGGAAGGTCATAGGTATGACCGAAAAAGGCAGTCAGCTAATGTCAGCTTCGATTCAGCAAATGGGTATTATTGACCGGATTGTCCAAGATGGTGTGGAGAAAATGAAAGGCCTGGATGCGCAATCACAGGAAATTTCAAAACTTGTATCAGTCATTAAGGATATTGCGGACCAGACCAATCTATTGGCGCTGAACGCAGCAATTGAAGCAGCGCGTGCAGGCGAACAGGGCCGCGGATTTGCGGTTGTTGCAGATGAAGTAAGGAAGCTTGCGGAAGAAGTAACTGTATCAGTAGAAGATATAACTGGCATTGTTTCAAGCATACAGACTGAATCCGCCAGTGTCGCAGATTCATTGCAGGGCGGTTATCTGGAAGTTGAGAAAGGCACAAGCCAAATTAAAACAACCGGCGAAACATTTACTGAAATCAGCACTGCAATACATGAAATGGCGGGCAGCATTCAATCAATCACAGAAAAAATGGAAACCATGGCCGGAAAAAGCCGGCAAATGGGTGGAGCCATTGAGGAAATTGCTTCTGTTTCAGAAGAAGCAGCTGCCGGGATTGAACAAACATCTGCTTCATCCCAGCAGACAAGCAGCAGTATGGAGGAAGTATCCCGAAGTTCTGAGGAACTTTCGCAAATGGCAGAAGAGCTTAATAGGCTGGTTGGGAGATTTAAATTGTAGCAGGGGACCGTCGATGTTTTTCATCGGCGGTTTTTAAGGCTATATGGTGGTTTTGCAGCTAGCATAGGTGATTCTGCAAATAGAATAAGCAGCTTTGCAAATAGATTCGATTTCTTGCAAATAGGCCAGCAGCTGAAAAGGCAGTATTTTTTTGGATTTATATAGTAAATATTACCAGTTTATAGTTTAATAGAACTAAAAAAATAAAGAGCGGAGAGAGAAAATGAAAAAGATAGCTTGTTATTTACTTGCATTGATGCTGTTTTTTCAAAGTATGGTGACATTTGAAGCTAAAGCTGCAGGCACAAATGGGATTGATTCGTATGTAAAGCCGTCAATCAAAGCTTATCCCAATATCTCTATCTATTATGAGAACTTAAGTACAGGGGAAAAGTATTCCTATAATTCTTCAAAAATAAGACCTGCGGCGAGTACGATAAAGCTGCCTTTAGCGCTGTTTGTATATGATTTGGCTTCCAAAGGTAAAATTAACTTAAATGAAAAGCTTACTTACCGCTCTCATCACTATTACGGAGGCAGCGGTGTTATCCAAAATGATCGGGTCGGTACTTCTTATACGATTCGTGATTTGCTGAAAAAGTGTATCGTGTATTCAGACAATATTGCTTTCATTATGCTGCGTGAAAAGGTTGGAAAGAGCAATTTCATTAATTATGCAAAGTCACTGGGTGGGAAAACCGTTTATCCTTCCGGTATGAATGTCACATCTGCAAACGATTTATCGGTATACCTAAAAAAGGTGTGGAATTTTGCTGAAAAAAACCCTAAGTATGGAAATGAACTATTGAATCTGCTTGCTAATACAGCATATAAAGAAACAATCGCACCTGGCCTGGCTTCAAACAAAGTCGCCCATAAGGTAGGCTATATTCCAAAGGATTTAATCTATAATGATGCTGCTATTATTATGGATGATCAGCCATATATCCTGGTGATCATGACCACGGGAATTCCAGTGGAACAGGATGTTAAATTTATATCTTCTTTGGCTGGCAGAGTACACGTATATCATATTAATTCATCTATCAATCTTTTTTTGAAGCATCTTTCTGATGCGGAGAGAGCAAGTTCAGCACTCCATAGACAGATATTTGTTGATTATGAAGGGAAAGTAACAGTTAAACCGTATGCTGCATATAATCAAACGGGAAATAGCTTAAATCAGGCAAAGAAAGCTTTTGCTGCCGTATCTGATATGCATAAAAAAGCCTATTCGCCAAAGCTTAATAATATTGAAATGACCAGAGAGCGTGCTATGAACTTCATAGACGGAATTTCGGCCGGAGAAAAACTTACCGTAAAGCAGCAGGAATTGGAATCTTACAAGAACGCGGGGAACCTGGATAAGATGGAAGCCTCTTATCATTCATTATCATCACTCATAAAAAGGCAGGCTCAATATTTATATAAAGTGCATGGAAAAACTACACGAGAAGCTGTTCTTGTGCAGTATAAAGACCCTGCGGAAAAAATACTTGAGGATACCAGGATGGCTGTCACACTAAATAGGGTTCTTGCTCAGATCAAAAGTGATCTTTCTGCTCAGAATCAAGCAGGTGCTGAGAAAGGAATAGTTTATTTTGAGTCAAAACTGTCACAGGTTTCTGATTCTGTTTTAAAAAAGGCTTTGCAGGATAAATATAATGATTTAGATATTCAATGAATATTCGTATAGTGCTTTATACTTGTCCTGTGATATCCTTAAAATGAATTTATTTCTAATTTCTGGAGGTATCCGATGAAAAAGGCAAAAATAGCTGTTATGGTATTGGCCTCCTTCTTCCTTCTTTTTGTTTCTATGCCAAGTGGCGCCAGTGCCAAGGTGATGTGGGATGGAGCAGAGCTGAAAAAAGGCCAGATTGGAAGATTGACAGTATTAAAGAACACTGAATTATACAAGTGGAATGGATCTAAAAAGACACCCTCCAGAACACTGAAGGCAGGGGAAAAATATAGAATCTATACATTCCTTCCAGGCAAGCTTGGATTAGGCGGAGGCTATTACATAGACCGCGATAGCAAAGTGAAATATGAAACACCATCCAAAATAAAAGTTCAGGCACTGGGAGTGAACTTTACCAAAAAGTATGCTGGTGACTTTGCTTATCCACAGATTACAAGCTTGGTTGACAATGGTGCTAAAGACCGCATCAATGCCATTATTAAAACCCATTTTGAAGAATCCTACGCAAATGCCCAAGATCTTGAGGATGAAGAGGAAGAGCACCGCTGGGATTACTATTATGACCATGGTTATCACGTACCGGAAGATGAAGAGTGGATGTACAACTATGAATATAATGTTTCCTATGAAATCAAATATAATGAGAACAATCTTTTAAGTATATTGATTTATGATTATATGTACACAGGCGGTGCACACGGGATGTCAATAGTAACATCTTATAATTTTGACCTGTTTAAGGGTATTGAGCTGCAGATGTTCGATGTGGCCAAAACCAGCACCGCCAGAAACAAAATTAAAAAGTATGCAGTCATTGACATAAAAAATCGGGCAGCACGGGGAGAAATGTTCTTTGCTGAGGACATTAATGATATAACGCTTGACAATGATAGACCTTTTTATTTTACAAGCAATGGCATTGCTATAAAGTTCTATGAATATGAAGTTGCACCGTATGCAGCTGGAATGCCGGAAGTAAAAGTGCCATATAAGATTTTTAGATAAGAAAAAGCCCTAATTCAAATTCTGAATTAGGGCTTTTGATATATCACGCTGTATTCGATTTCGCCTCCAGCTTCTTTAGATGCTTTACCTTCTCAGTTTTTCTGTCCTTGGCCTTAGGCACTGTTAGCAAATACTGATTATAAGGCAGAAGCTGTATTACTTTAATCACCCCGATAGTTCCTAATAGAATCACTGCAAAAACAAACGGGAAATTAATTGTACTCCAAATACTCTTTGGTGCGAGTGATTGGAAGGTTAAGAGTACAAATGGATGGACAAGATAGATTGCCATCGAGAGGCTTCCAATTTTCGAAAGGCATATTTCCAACCAGCTAATTTTCTTTATATCTTCCCCAATTCCCATCATAAACAGAGTGATAATTGGGATATTAATCATATTGGTTGCCCGGTTGGATGGAATGGACCCGATGATTTTATATTCCACAACAGCCAGAACGGTAATAATTACGACACCAGCACCTAATAGTTTCTTGTTTCTTTTTGAAAACTGGCTGAGCGGCTCCCAATAATAAGCTAAAAATCCCCCAAAAATAAAGAAGAATATCCAGGCTGGCAGAAAGGCACGCTGGCTGAGAATGATTTGCCAGATCCCTTCAAACTGTCCCGGGTTATACATCTTTAAGGAATATAGATTGATTAAGATTGAACCTGCTAATAAGAAAATCCAGCTCTTTTTTGAGCGGAATAGCTGAAGGAGCGGAAACAGCAGGTAAAACTGAAAAACAATTGACATAAAGTATAAATGGTAAAAGGCGTTGCCGAATGCAAAGTTGATCAGGAACAGTCTTTTCCCTGATTCCAAAGGATTTGTTCCTTGAACTATATACATAAACAGGAGATAGAAAATGCTCCAAAATATAAAAGGTACACCAATCTTCGTAAAACGGCTCACAGCAAATTTCTTTAACTTAAAGCCTCGTGTACGGGTTTGGTAGAAGAGAAGAAATCCGCTGATCAGAGCAAAAATAGGTGTACCGAATCGGCTAATTTGATTGATAAAAAGAGTGAATTCATTGTATGTTTCGCCGTTCTCAAAATAAAAGGAGGCTGAAACGTGAACTAATAATACCCATATGCATGCAATAGCCCGCAAATAGTGGATCTCTTGAATATGTGCTTTTGATTTGCCCATGTCTTCACATCCTTGCAGTAGTAAGGAATTTCACCACTACATCGTATATGAAAAAAAAGGGCGCGTCCTCAATGTTATCATACTTTAATGATAAAGTAGCTTTCTGTTAATAAAGCATCCAAAGATAGGGAAATACTAAAAAAATTTACAGCAGGAATCTTTATATATCAAATGATAATTGGATGTACGATTCTTGAGATGGAGCCTGTTCTTCCTGCTTTCGATTTTTCGAGCGGCTGCTTACTGCCTCTAAGATAAACAATTTGTCCTGAGGGGTTAATATACTCCAACTGCCTGCTTTAATTTTCATCGAAAAACAACTCCTTTTTAAAAATTTTCAAATCCCAATTTTTAGTTATTACGTATATACCGCCATTTTAATAGATTAAAACAACAAAAATTCCAACAAAATCTGCGCTATCATGCACAGATTTTGCTGGAATCCATCGAATTACTTAAACAATTCCCCAATTAAATTATTCTCCAGCAGAAATTCAGACAGTTGAATGTCCTTTGCAAGCTGTTCATACGTTTTTTTACAGGCATTAACTGACACTTTTTCTCCGGTTTTGTTGTCTGTGCAAATACCATCCTGAAATACCCCATTATGTGAAGCAGCGTAATCATATTCTCCCGAATAGTAGGAGTATGGCGTCGTTTCATAGGCAAAACCGGCAAAGCCTTCTTTTTGGATATCGAGCGATGACCCCAAATGTGCAAGCGGCTGTTCGATGCCAACCAGGGATGCAAGAGTAGGAAAGATGTCCATTTGGCTCCCTATAACCTCATTTTTAACAGCTGTGGTCTGTCCTGGATGGTGAATAATCAGCGGGACATTGAATTGCTCTTTCTGATCGAAGCTTACGCCAAGCAGCTGCTGAATCTCATCCTTATCCTTTGGTATAGGCCCGTAATGATCTCCGTAAACTACAAAGATTGTATCATCCCACATTTTTTCTTCTTTTAATTTTTCAATAAGGTAACCGATAGACCTATCAAAATAATGAGTAGCCTGCAGATAGTTGCCGGTTAATGTATCTGTAAATTCTGCAGGGAGATTCAGAGATTGATATTTATCCGGCATTTCGAAAGGCCGATGATTGGTCAGGCTGACTATAAAGCTGTAAAATGGTTTTTCCTCTTCCTTATAAATATCAATCATTTGATAAAACATGCTTCGGTCCGAAACGCCCATTCCGATAACTTCATCTTCTTCAATCTTTATATGTTCAGTGCTGTAAAAGTTATCGAAACCCTGGTTAGGATATGCCATTCGGCGGTTCCAGAATTCAGGTGAATTTCCATGGGCAGCATTCGCTGTGTATCCTTCCTTCTTTAGCACTTGAGGAAGCGAGATGAAATTATTTTTTGGAAAGGTTTTATAAACCCCCATATCTGCAATTGGAAATAAAGAATTATTTGCAACAAACTCAGCATCTGATGTATTGCCTCTGCCAATTTGAAGGTAAATATTCGGATAATAATGGCTGACGCTGATTAGCTCATTCAGATGCGGGGTTATTTCCTCGCCATTTACTTTTAAGCCAATTGGAAAATCATTCAGTGATTCAGCCTGCACCATAATAATATTTTTTCCTTCAAACATTCCGTAGTAGGGGGATGCTTTTAAGAGCTCCTGTTTTTCTTTGAAATAATCCTCCAGAATCTCCAATTCAGTCTTTTCCTCAGCGGTTACTTCTTTGGCTGCAGCCTGATTATAGTAGGTTCTTGAAAGATCATAGATATGGGCTGGCAGGATACCTATAAGGGAAACCTTATATTGATCAGAAAAAGTATCTTTCAGCGGATAAAAGGCAGCGAATAAAATAAAAGCAGAGCCTGCGGCAAACATAGCTGATCCGATGAATGGATGCCTGCCGTTCCTGGCCATCCTGGAAAAAATATAAAGGAACAATATAGCGGCAGGGATGTCTATCCAGTACCAGATATCACTAACGTAAACAAGTGAGGCTATCGAGTCCTTTACTTCCCCCAGCTGATTGGCCTGCTGCAATAGCTGGATATGTAAAATGGCATCGTAATAACGTTCATAAAGTACATCTGCATATAAAAGGAACGAGAGAAGCAGGTAAACAATTAAGGCCAGAGCTGTCTGGATTCTCTTTTTACTGAAAAAAAACAACCCTGCCAGTACTGATCCCAGCCCGCAAGAAGATAATAATATCAGTTTTTTATGCGGGTTAAGCTCTAATTCATAGATAAAGTAAAAGGTTTTAAACGCCCAGCAAAAGCTGAAAAAACCTGCCAGCAAAGCTAAAGACAGGAGAGCCGGATAGTGCTTCTTTATTAACTTCATTTTCCCCCACCTCAAAAGCCTTTTACAAAATCTTAACACTTAATTTACAGAAAATTAATAAAAATAATCTGACACCATTCGTGGCGGGTTTGTCGAATCCATTGAAATAGGACTTTTATACGGTTTTTTTACAAACTATCAAACAAATCTTAATAGTTTTAATATATAATATTTCTGTAATAATAAACTTTAATTATAGGAGGTTTATAATGAGATTTTTGAAAAAAGGCTGTATTGCCCTGGTATCCGCCATGGTTATTTCATCAGGATTCAGCGGTACATTTGCTGTGAAGGCAGAAGGAAATACGGACGCCAATACTAAAAAAATTACCATTCTTCATACGAATGATTCTCATGGCCGCGCGATTGAAGGAGAATATGATGGGATGGGATTTGCGAAACTGTCAACTCTAGTAAAGCAATATGAAAGTAAAAATCCAAATACATTGCTTTTAGACGCGGGTGATACACTGCACGGAACCACTTTTGCCACACTAAGCAAAGGCGAAAGTATTGTCAATGTAATGAATAAGGTAGGCTATGATGGAATGGCTGCCGGAAACCATGATTTTAACTATGGTTATGAAAGATTAATGGAACTGAAAGATAAAATGCTGTTTCCGCTTTTAAGCGCGAATGTTCGCAAACAGGATGACAATCTGCTTCTGAAGCCTTATGAAATTAAAGAAGTAGACGGATTGAAACTGGGGATCTTTGGGCTATCAACACCGGAGACCCATTATAAAACACATCCTAAAAATGTTGAAGGCTTATCTTTTACTGATCCGGTAAAAGAAGCGCAGGCAATGGTAGCAGAACTGAAAGCTCAAAACGTTGATATGATTATTGCGGTAACACATTTGGGGATTGATGAGTCAAGTACTGATACGTCTATTAAAGTGGCAAAGGGTGCCCCTGGAATTGATCTGATTGTTGATGGGCATAGCCACTCTACCCTGGTAGAAGGCTTAAAGGGTGAAAATGATACACTAATTGTAAGTGCTGGTGAATATACGAAAAATCTTGGCGTTGTGGAACTAACATTTGAGAATAATGAACTTAAGAGCAAAACGGCTGGCTTAATTACAAAAGAGCAGGCTGCTGCTATTGAGGAAGATCCGGCTGTTAAAGAAGTAATTGATGAAATTCAAACAGCTCAAGAAGAGATTCTGTCGGAAGTCATTGGCGAAACAGCTGTAAAACTTGATGGGGAACGTGAGCAGGTACGTGCCGGTGAAACAAATCTCGGAAACCTAATTACCGATGCCATGGTGGACATGACGGGTGCTGATATGGCCATTACCAATGGCGGCGGAATTCGTGCGTCAATCGGTGAAGGTGAAATTACAAAAGGTGATGTTATCACAGTCCTCCCTTTTGGAAACTATATTGTCACTAAAAAGCTGACAGGTGCCCAAATTAAAGCAGGAATTGAAAATGGTGTGAATGCATACCCTGATGCAAAAGGAGCATTCCCGCATGTTTCCGGTTTGACATTTGTCATTGATGCATCTAAAGCAGCTGGAAATCGTGTACAGGATATGAAGATCAAAGGTGTGCCGGTAGACATGAACAAAGAATATCTCGTTGCAACGAATGATTTCATGGCAAGCGGCGGTGATGAGTATACATCATTCAAAGACAGTGCGATTGTTAATGAATTCCCTGCACTGGATGAAGCGCTAATCGCCTATATTCAAAAAATCGGCACTGTAAATACAAAAATTGAAGGGCGCATTACAGCAAAAGCTGCTGAGGAACCTGAAGAAGGCGGCAATAAGTCGGCACCTAAAGTTTATTGGGATGGCGTATTGATGAACAAAGGCCAAATTGGACGCATTATGGTTCAAAAACCTATTAACCTTTGGAAACGCACAGCTGAAAACAAGCTTCAGTTTGTACGTGTGTTAAAGCCTGGCGAGGTTTACCGCGTCTACAACTATGACTCTAATTACTTTGGCCAGTATGGGGTGGGATCTGGACATTACATCACGAACATGAAGGGGTATGTGAAGTACGAAACTCCATCTAAAAAGAAGCTTGAAGAATTGAATGGAAAATAAATGATAAGGAAGCTGCCAAATAGGCAGTTTTCTTTTTTATAGTAGTATATACCTGTTTTACAAAATAAGGGTTTCGTTTGTAATATTTTTGTAATATTATTGAAATATAAGTAATAAAGGAGTGGGGTAATGAAAAAGATATTGATTTCAGGAATGATTATAGCTGCTGGTTTTTTTGGTATTATGGGGGATTCTGAGACAGCCTCAGCAGCCTCTAAGGATACAAGACCATCAGTGATTTGGGATGATGCGAGATTAGTAGAAGGTCAAATTGGCAAGGTGACCATTCTGAAAGATACAAGCAGGCTGATTAAAGAAAGCAACGGAAGTTTTAAGCCGTCCGGCACTTTCAAAAAAGGAAATACATATAGGGTATATTCCTATGAAAAGATCAATGGCGTCTATTTTTATGGCGTAGGTGCAGGTGTTTATGTAAAGAACTCATCTGATGTCTTTTACAAAACTCCTTCGGCTCTAAAGAAACGGCAAATGGCTGATCTGGTCATGATAAAATCAGACCTTCTTGCAGATGCGGCGAACGGAAAGCTGAAAGGGCAGGATTTTATTATTAACAGGAATACGATTGACGATGTAAAGAGCAAGTTGGGCGAGCCATATGATGAAGGTCTGTTTGAAGGCTCAAGATATTATCAGTACGGAAAGAAATATGTTTATTTTACTGTATTGCCGGACGGAAAAGAGATATTATCTTCAAAGTATTTAGTTGACTCTGTAACCGATATATCACCCCTGTATGTAAAAAATAGGCTGGGAAGCGAGTCTATCTATAGAGAAGAATATTCCGAAAAAGACGGAACATGGAATCTCGTCTATAAAACGGGGAGCAATTTAATATACTTTGTTTTCAACGGACCTGAGGGCAAAGAAAGATTAATATATATACACCTGATGCAGCAAAAATAGTTTAATAAGAGGAGCATGAAAAATATTCTATATCTATTTTAAAAGTGCCTTGTGCGGCACTTTTTCTTTTGCTTGTGAGCAATTGACTAATTTCTAGAAATTTCGAGTCTTTACTGGCAATTATTACAATCTTTTATATAATAAAAGAAAGTTCATTTACGGAGGAACAGCAATGTCATACCATGTTCAGCTTATAAAAGGAATCCTCTATCCAAATACCTATCTTTATCAATTGGCAAAAGCAGAGAAAATTACCGGGCTTTATATAAGATTCCTGCTGCTCTTGGCTGCTGGGGCCATTATTTATCTGGCGGCAGCTTATACAGGATATGGCATGGATATTGTATCTAATGAAATTTCAAATGTATCCAATGAAGAATTGGAAACGAAGAAGCTATTCATAGGCATTGGAAAAATATTGTGGGGAATTGTTTTTGCGCTCCTAATATTCTTTATCCCAGCCATTTTTTATTGGACCTTAATGGATACAGAATTTGTTAAATTGCTAGTTATGCAGCTTTTTGTTTTAGCTGTTTTAATAATAGAAAAAGGCCTGACGCTTGTTCTTCAGATTAGCTTTGGTCTTGATAGGGCGTCCTCACCTTTCAGCTTGGGTGTGATGGCGCAATATTTGACAGATAGCCGTTTGCTTATTCACCTGGCTGGCACCATCACCCTTTTTCAAGTATGGGTCATATTCTTCCAATATATGAACCTTAAGGCATTTTCGCCGCGAAGCCCCAAGTGGATCCTGCTGATCGTGATAATTGTTAATCTGGTTGGATGGATCATGACATCTACCATTTACTATCTTGAATTTGAAAAACTTATATAATGGCGGTGTTATTGTGAAAAGAGCTTGGGTACTTAGAATCCTGGTTGCATGTATAGGGATCTTTATAGCCGCAAATCTTTATCTGGCATTAAAGCCAGACAGCAAAGTGGAAAAGGCAGCATACATAAATAAATGGCAGTCCGTCTCGAAAGAAGATCTAATAGATTCTTTTGCCAAAAAGGGTGTAGTCGCACCGGCGGAGGAATATCAGGTCTATTATGATGAGCGGCAGGGGGTTTTTAATCAGTTTTTGGTTAAAGAGGGAGACAGCATTACTCCTGGAGCTGGTTTGTTTGAATATCAGCCGGAAGACCTTGATGCTGAGAAAGAAAGGCTGAATTCGGAAGCGGAAAAACTGGAAAATCAAATAGATGATTTGGAAGATCATATTGATGATTTAGAAACATATAAAAGAACACTAATTTTTAATGAAGAAGAGAAAGGCAGTGAAACAACGGTCACTTCCAGCTTAGATAGGGACATCCAAGAGAAGGAGCTTCAAGTCAGCCTGCTGGAACGGGAGCTGGAAATGACTGAAAATCAGATGGATTTCCTGGAAGATCAGCCAGGCAGTGTAACCGTGCAGAGCAATTTCTCTGGTACTATCAGTGAGATTGACCGTTCCCTTGATAATCCGATCATTACCATCACTTCAGATTCATCCCTGATAAACGGGGAACTAACATTAGATGAGAGAATGCAAACTTCCATAGGCCTGAAGGTTCTGGTTTCAGCAAAAGGATTTAAAGGAGAAGGAAGCATTATTAATCTGGCATCTCTTCCAAAGAGCGGGGCTTCCCTTGATAAGGAAAGTGCTTATCCCTTTTCGGTTCAGTTAAATGAGGACGCAACAGAGATTTTAAAAGGCACGCCAGTCCATATTGAGGTTGTCACAGATGAGATTGAAGGGGCTGTCACAGTTCCCTCCAAGGTGATTAAAAAAGAGAAAGATGCATCATATGTATGGGTGATTTCAACTGCAGGGAAGCTTGAGAGAAGACAAATAAAGAGCGGCCTGCAAGTGAATGGGAAAACAGAAATTAAAGATGGCCTGGAAAAAGGTGAATGGATTGTGAAGGACAAAGGCATCCATAAGGACTTTGACGGTACAGCTGCAGCAACTTCCTTCAAAACGAAATATTTAAGTAAAAAGGAAATCAGCAGTTTGAAAAACAAGACCAAATGGAAGTACATTTTAAAAGGGTTTGTCGCCCGATAAATAGTATTGTGAGAAGCCTGGGCCGATGCCCGGGCTTTTCATTTGGTTTTGCACATGGTGGGGATGATCAGGTAATGCATTGCAAATATGAACTATGCAAATAAAATTAGAAATCCTGCAAATAAATTAGAAATCCTGCAAATAAAATTAGAAATCCTGCAAATAAAGTTAGAGAAATTGCAAATAGGACGGAAATTTTGCAAAAAAACTGCGTTCTACTGCAAATAAAGCCCCCTAAGGCGCCCGCTAAACCAAAAAAAGGCCGTCCGGTTCACCCCGGACGGCAATAAATTGGAGAATTGGATGATGTTCGTAAAGTGACGAACTTCCGAAAGTATTAAATACTCATAAGCCTATTAAAACATATTCCAGAAAAGAGTGGATTTCCGCTAAGGTCTGATTTTTACTTAATAATATAGCTTTTAATAGGCTACATAAGCTTTTATAATAAAAATATAATAATTGGAATATTTTTTGGAGAGTGGAAACATTGGATTTTTCTGTAATAGGAGCTAAGATTAAAGAATTGCGCCGAATACAAAGAATCACTCAAAAGGAGCTGGCAGAAGATATCTGCACGCAGGCGCAGATCAGTAAACTGGAAAATGGAGAAGTGATTCCATGTGCATCAACTCTTTTTTTAATATCTCAAAAACTGGGCATTGACGTGAATTATTTCTTCAATATTGGCTTAACACCCAGATTGGATTATGTAGAAGAAGTGGCCAGACAGCTGAAAATTGCAAGACGCAATTTCAGGTATAGGGAAATGGAAGAGATAGTGGAGATGGAAGAAAGGAATCCGTTATTTTAT
This sequence comes from Bacillus sp. NTK034, assembly GCF_017303275.1. Lineage (GTDB taxonomy): Bacteria > Bacillota > Bacilli > Bacillales > Cytobacillaceae > Cytobacillus. The sequence continues at coordinate 98,274 of NZ_JAFKOJ010000004.1, forward strand.
CAAAACCCCGAATATTTGCAGCTGCTCATATGGCACAAGGGGATAAGTCTTTATCACGTTCATTCTGATTTTGAACGTTCTCTTGCTACCCTTGATGAAGCTCTGTCGTTAACTAATAAAAAAGTTTGGACTGAACAGGAAATGGAGATTCTTTTAAGCAAAGGAATTGTCTGCTTCGAGAATAATCTGCTTGATGGAGCTATTCAGATTTATGAAATGGTTTATAAAGAGATGGAAACACTCCCTGATTTTCGTGATTATATTGTTAAAGTAAAGCTTCTCTATAATATGGCCAGGACCTTCACTCGAAAAGGCATTTATGCAAAATCAATAGAATTGTGTATGGAGGGAATTGAGTGGAGCATTAATAAAGATAACCTTTTTTTAGTAGGTGAGCTTCACTACCACATTGGTTATAATTTTGAACTCCAAGAAGATTTTTATTCAGCTCAGGATTATATGAAAAAAGCATTGCTGATTTTTGACCTTCAGAAGGATCATAAATATTCGGATTATATTAATGGCAAGTTAATGAAGTGGCAGGAAGAAAATCTCATAAAAAATACCTGATGCTCATCTGCAAACATCAGGTATCCCGTGACATCAATGCTGGTACACGCATGTGTTGATGCCGATGATTTTTAGAAATTCCTTTATTTTAGTGAACGACTGGTTTTTAAATCCCTCTGGTATGGTTAGTTCAGTTACATAAGCCATTTTTCTTTTTGCGTTAGCATTAAGTTCTGTTAATTCTTCATGGTTGTTATAAACCATTCTTGCCAATTCTTCATTTTGTTCTTCTTCACAAGTATAGATAACCGCTTCTCCAACTTTCATTGATGCGTTTCTAAAGTAGAATGAAAAAATGATCGCACTTTCGTTCTCGATAAACTTTGGCTGGATTTTCATATCAAGATCCATTCCCTTTCACCCTCCCTGCATCTTTATGCCCTTATCATAACAAAAATAGTTCCTTGTGCTGATTGAAATCTGAAGGTGATTTCGATAATGGAAGTAATATTTAATATGAAAAAGTAGGGTTTTCATATAAAATTATAACTATAGGAATATTCCTGAAAGAATATAATAGCCCTCCTTCATCCTCAAAAGAAGGGAATTTATGTTTGCTTGTTGAATTTGAGCAGTAATTAGGTTTTTTATTGCAAAAAAATAGACACTTCATGATGAAGTGCCCCAATTGGAGATTAATAAGACAAGGGTCAAGCCCATTGAAATCCTTACAGATATGCAAAAAGATTAGAAAATAGTCGGCAGCTCTTGCGTTGTTACTCCGCCGCCGCCATTATTGCCAGCAGCAAAGGTAATGCCTGCTGCTCCAAATACAAAAGTGAATACAGCCATCATGACCAATAAACGTTTTTTCATGAAAATTCCTCCTTGCTTTTTAAAATTTAAGGAACTAATTATATTAAACCATAAATTATCCATAAGCATTTTTTGTATATTTTTTTAATTTTACCAGTATACTTTGTCTTATATCCTTTTTCCTGTTTATAAAAGATAAAAATATAACTCTAGGCATATTTACATGAGAGAGGTGAAAAGGTTGAATTTCTCCGCTATTGGCCAAAGAATCAGGGAACTTAGAAAACTAATGAACTTATCACAGGGAGAACTTGCTAAGGGGATATGCACACAGGCGCAGATCAGCAAAATTGAGAAGGGGGATGTATATCCTTATGCATCTACTCTATATTTAATATCCGAACGCCTTGGTGTCGATGTAAACTATTTCTTTGACATTGGCACAACTCCCAGATTGGATTATGTCCAGGAAGTCTTAAGGCAATTAACCTTAGCCAGAAGAAACTCTAATTATAAAGAAATGGAACAAATCGTAAAAACCGAGGAAAAGAATCCATTATTTCAGCAAAACAATAAAAATTTCCAGGTCCTTTTATGGCATAAAGGAATTTGCAAGTATATGCTCCACAAGGATTCCAAATCAGCAATCGATATTCTTACAAAAGCCATTGCTTTAACTCATTATACCGACAAGGTTTGGTCTGAACGGGAAATAGAGGTTTTGCTGAGTATCGGTTCTGTATATTTTGAAGAAAAGGATTATAAAAAATCGCTTAAAGTATATTTTGAAGCAAAGGAATATCTTCATCAGCTTCCATTTATTAATGATCATACCTTATTGTGCAGACTCTATTATAATATTGCGAGATCACTGACACGTATGGAAAAATATAATGACTCAATTAAATATTGCAGGGAAGCCGTTAGATGGTGCATCGAAAAAGATAATCTGTATCTGCTTGGTGAACTTCATTATCATATTGGCTATAACTATGAAATCCAAGGCAAGTTGCAGAAAGCAAGGGAGTGCATGCAAAAATCGCTGATTATTTTTGAACTGCAGGAAGATGAGAAGTACGTAAACTTTATTAATAGTAAAATTCAAAAATGGCGTACCTTTGCATAAGCCTGTCCCGGAGCGGGGCAGGTATTTTATTTATCATAGAGATTTTTAAACTAATTGCTGAATTTTCCCCCAACTTGGCCTCCTGCATAGTATATTAATAGATGTACAAAATATTAGGAGGAAGAGATGAAAAGTTTAAGGATATTTATATTTACCTTATTGTTTGCTGTTGCTGGTTTCGCCCATTTGGAACATCGTGCGGAAGCGGCCGCTGTTAATCCAGCCGAAGTTTATACTTATGAAAGAATGCAGGCTGATATTGTCGAGCTTGCTAAGCAATACCCAGATCTTATTACATATAAAGTTATCGGGAAAAGTGAATATGGAAGGAATATTTATGCCGTATCACTTGGGAAAGGCCAAACAAACATATTTATTAATGGGTCCCATCATGCCAGGGAATGGATGACTACGACATTGAATATGTATATGCTCGAACAGTATGCTGCAGCCTACAAGAGCGGCCGGACCATAGCTGGGGCAAATGTAAGGACTCATCTGAACAGAACTACTATGTGGTTTGTGCCGATGGTTAATCCGGATGGTGTGACATTGCAGCAATTCGGATTAAAAGCATTTCCTTCGAGTGCACATGCTGGTTTGATAAACATGAACGCAGGAAGCAAGGATTTTAAACGCTGGAAAGCAAATGGAAAAGGAATCGATTTGAATCGCCAGTATCCTGCTGACTGGGCAAATATTAAGAGCAATCCAGGAAAGCCATATTACAAGAATTATAAAGGAGCTCAGCCGCAGTCGGCTTCTGAAGTGAAGGCGATTATAAACTTTGTGAATGAGATTAAGCCTGCATCTGCTCTTGCTTACCATTCAAGCGGCCAAATTCTTTATTGGAAATTCCATCAGACAGGTGCTTTATATGACCGGGATCATCAATATGCCAAAGCTATAGGGAAAATGACGGGCTATAGCCTTGTGTACCCTGGTTCAAGACCATCAGGCGGCGGTTTTACTGATTGGTTCACAGATACATATAAGCTTCCTGGATTCACACCGGAAATAGGCAGATATGCAGGTGAAACAAGCTTGCCGCTTTCAGAGTTTCAAACCATCTGGAAGCAAAACCAGGGTGTAGGACTTTATGTTGCAGGAATTGGTTATAGCCTAAACCAGGCAAAAGCGGGATCAAAAGTTACCCAGGCGACTAACCAGACGAATGATGCTGTTGCGAAATCAAGAAAGCTGAGATCCTATTATTCTGGAAATATAAAAAGTGTTAATGATTTTAAAGTGAATACCGATTTTGCAAAAGCCTACCAGAATGCAGCTAAAAGTATTACTGCAGCTGAAACATTGCTGAAAGGCATACCTCAAAGCGATCAAAACCGTTTAAAGGGAGTATTGCAGGAGGCCTATGATCATAAAGCCCGGGCAGCTGTCTTTATTGATACAGAAAAAACGGGTGCACAGCTGACAGCGATGAACTCAGAGCTAACTAAATTGATAGATGCAGGAACTCTGGATGAACATACAGTGGAAGCTTACCATAAGTTTTCATACCAGATTAAGAAAGCAGAGCTGTTCATTAATAAACTTTATGGTCCTCATGTTCGTGATATTGCAGCAGAAAAGTATGTATTGCCTGCGAAAATCACAAAAGAGACAGTTATTTACGAGATTTCCAGATACATGCTTATGGAGGAAATTGAGATTAACCTTAAGGCCGGCAAGCTTGATATAGTTGAAGGTCAATTGGCAGAGTTAAATAGGCTTGAAAGGCGTTCTGCTGAAATTAAAGAGGCAGGCAACAAGCTGTATCCTGGCAGATATCGTGAATTGCCTGGCTTTGAAGCAGTGCTTGCAGAAATGAAGCAGGAAATCATGAAAGAGTACGAAGCCTTGAACTCGGCAGTGGAACAGCCGGAAGAGGAGCAGGTTCAAGAGCAGGAGGGCAGCTCAAAAGAAGAGGATCCAGCTGTTAATACTGAAATAGAAGCGCCATCAGAAACAGAGGAACCTGAGGCAGGCACTCTAGAAACAAGTGAAACAGAAGGCGAAACTTCACAAACTAACACAATACCAGAATCTGAAGAGCAGTCATAAGTCATTAATTAGAGTTGGGTTTTATAAAAACCCGGCTCTTTTTTTGTCGAATTATTTAATATGGTAAAACTTTCTATTAATTGAAAATGATAGTAATATTATGATAGCAACTATCATTTTACAGTTTTGAGGTGGAAGGGAATGGAAAGCTGGCTGAAAAAATCTATTAGTCTTGCAGCAGGGATTGGTATTGCTGCAGGCTCTCTGGTGGGAGCATCAGGTGTATCTGCAGAAGGCGGAAAAGAGGTGCCCCGCATTTCGGCACTGCAGATTGACCAGCCGTCATTGCAGAAAAAGCTGGATCTTTCAAAAGAGTCTGCATTAAGCGGAGATACTTTGGTGGTTAAGTTTAAAAAGCCGCTCACCCAGTCGCAGCACAGAATGGCAGGGGGAACATTGCTTAAACAGTTCTCCAATTTAAATTATGCTGTTGTTAAAGTGCGGAATAAAAATCAGTTCAACAAAGTATTAACCAATTACAAAAAAATGAACGGAGTTGTATCCGCTTACCCAAGCGTCAATTACAAGCCGCTGTCATTGCCGGATCCAAAAGCGAAGGAACAATATCAAAACGAACTCCTTCAGCTCGAAAAAGCACAAAAACTGGCTGGGAAAAATTCTGTAACAGTTGCAGTGATCGATCAGGGTGTGGATGTTAACCATCCTGATTTAAAGGGAAGGCTGCTGCCGAGCTATAATGCTGTCAATCCTATGAGCCCTGGCACCCCTGATTATCATGGCACCCATGTGGCTGGGATTGTTGCAGCCAATAAGAATAACGGCATTGGAGGTTATGGCGTTAATCCAAATGCTAAAATTCTTCCCATTGATGTTTTTGACAGGGGATGGGGAGCTTCTGACTATGTCATTGCACAGGGGATTCTCTATGCAGTTGAAAAAGGTGCAAAAGTAATCAATATGAGTCTCGGAGGACCGATGAAATCTCCTTTAATTGAGGAAGCACTCAAAAAGGCCGCTGAGAAGAATGTGACAGTAGTGGCAGCTGCAGGCAATACAGGAGATGATTCATTAAGCTACCCTGCTGCCTATGAAGGCGTCATCAGTGTTGGTAATGTTAACAGCAGCAAAAAGCTGGGGGTTTTATCTACATATGGCACGTCCGTTGATATTGTAGCTCCTGGTGAAGATGTCTACAGCACTATGTATGAATATGAAAAAAAATCAAGCTTCCGTAAAATGAGCGGAACGTCCATGGCTTCGCCAATGGTAGCTGGTGCAGCATCCTTGCTCCTTTCCAAGCACCCTAACCTGACTCCGATTCAGATCGAATATATATTGGAGCATACTGCGGAGGATCTTGGTGATAAGGGATTTGATACAGTATATGGAAACGGTCTGCTTAATCCGCCGGCAGCAATGCAATACGATATTAAGAAGCTGCCTGCACTAACAAAAGGCCAATGGTCTGAAAAAGAAATTTTTGAAAAAGCGGAAGCGGTAAGCCTTGAAAAGAAGCAGACAGTTAATGGAGCCATTACAGCTCCATTCCAGGAAAAATGGTATAAAGCAGATGTCGAAAAAGGTGATTTTGTTCAATTTGTTCTAAGCGGAGCCAAGCAGTTTGATTACAAGCTGAAATTATATTTGGTTTCCGATGAAGGCAAAGTGGAACTGGATATAAATAAAGTCAGAGAAGGGCTTGAGGAAGGGAAGCTGTTCGAAGTTCCGTTTTCAGGAACTCTCGCATTTGGCATCAAAGATGTGAATGGCAGCTTTGATGATTCGGGCAGAGGGCAGTCTAAATTCAGCCTTTCCGTTGAAAAAGCTTCAAGTATTGAAAAGGATGAGAATGCGCTTCACAATATGAGTAATATTGAATTGCCTTACTCATATGGCAAGGAGCTATTAACTGGAAAAGATGGCGATGATGATTTTTATCAATTCACTGTTAAAGAGGAGCAGGCGGTAAAAATCGACTTATCTAAATTGCCGGGCGTTGATACGAGCATTAGTGTATATATGGGGGATGAAATTCTTCCTCCTGATATGGAAGAGATTACGGAGGAAGAGAAAAAAGCACTTCTTGAAGAAATGTTTTATGGAAAATACCCAATTGAGCCAGCTTTCTACGCGAACAGAGGCGGTAAAAGTGAAGGGGAAACACTCTCCTTTACAGCTATGCCGGACATTCCATATATCATAAAAGTATCAAATAAAATCGATCAATATTACTTTGGCATGTACGACTTCATGTTGAACTTTGATCTGCTTGAAGAAGAGCAAAACCCTGAACCTTCCCTGATTCCATACAAGCTGCAGGTTAATGGAAAGACATTGCCGGCAGATGAAGATATATTCCCTTATATGATGGACGAGGAAGCAGCTGAAAAAGAAATGAACGTAAACAGCCTTGAAAAACAGCGCAGTGCATTTGAAGAGATGGAAGAGGCAACAGAGGAAGCTGCTGAAGAAGAAGCCGGTTCAGAACCTGATTTCCTTGAAATTCTCAAGGAGGGTGCCCAGCCTTTTGAAATGGATGGAAAGGGTGAGGGCTATATCCAGACATTAGAAGATGAAGACTGGTTTAGTGTTGTGCCGGCTGAAACTGGAATCTATGAATTTAAGTTTGACAATAAAAAAGGCCAGGTTCCTTTAATGGAAATTTACCGCATTAAAGAAGAAACGGATATAGAAGGTAATACGTATGCCTATTTGGATCAGATTGGAACCAATATGCAATTTGATTGGGTAAGCATGAAGCTGGATGCATCCATGCATACGGGTTTGAAAGCTGGAGAGAGCTACTATATTAGAGCAGGTGCAGATTACTACACTGGTTCAACTTCTTTCGATCCATACAGCTTCAGTGCCAGGCTGGTGATTGAAGATCCTCAGGATCCTTATGAAGATAACGACGGCCTTGAAAAAATAAAAAATCTGCCTTCATCAAAAATTGAAGGAAACCTTGCAATGCCTTTTGATCAGGATGTATTTTATCTTGAAAGCAAATCATCAAATATTTATGGGGCATCAATGAAGAGAAGAAGTGTTGATGCCAAATGGAAAGCGAAATATCCAAAGGAATTGTTGAGCCCGTTCTATGGAATTGTGGTCATTGCAGAAGATGCAAATAAAAACCGCAAGCTTGATCCGGAGGAATTTGATCGAATCCAGTATATCGAAAAGGGAATTGACAGCGGAGCAACTTATGGATCATTTAAAGCAGAGAAAAACAAAAACTATATTATTATTGCCTCCGGCTATTTTGATGGTAATATTCCATTCTCCCTGCTTCCTTATGAATTGACTGTTGCGCCAGTTAACCAAAATGATGAAGATAAGGGATCTGTGGTGAAGAATAACAAACCTTCTAAGCCGCTAATGATGAAGAAATCAGGCAGCAAGCTCTTAACTGCCTCCGGACATCTTAATGCCGGTGTACCGAACGGTGATGAAGATTGGTATGAATTAAAAATTGATAAACAAACAAAAGGAAACATTGTATTCAATGCCGGAACTGAAATTGATGGTATTGTGACTCTCTATAAAGATGGCAAAGAGCTGGCTAAAGCTGACTACTATCCTGAAGGGGATGGGGAAGTGCTGTACTTTAACCTGAAAAAAGGAGTCTACCATATCAAAGTCCGTGACACATTCGGCGGTTCTACACTGGACCCTTACAGTCTGAAAGTTAACTTGCAATAAAGATAAAAATGCCCTGCCTTATTGTTTAAGCAGGGCATTTTTATCTTTTATTCAGGTTCGTACCTCCACATATCAGCTTCATTCCTGAAGTAAATATGGCCATTCTGATCGATGGCTAAATCATGTGCACCCTCTTTTTTTATCAGTGTTACTTCCATTGTTTTCGGATTTGCTTTAAATAATACGCCTTCTACTGTGCCATAGAGCTGCTGGTCCTTTCCGAATTGCAGATTAGCATTTTTAAAACGGCCGGAAATGGCTGGAACGATCATTACTTGCTTGGTTTGGCCGGATTCGATATTGTATTTAAACAGTTTTCCGTCTGCCATTCCGAAGATATAGTTTTCTCCATAATACGTTAACGCATTAATCATGGCCGCTTTTATTGGGAAGTTCATCTCCTCTTTCTCAGAAGGAGAATCAGATGGAAAACGGAATAATACAGCATCGCTCTTTGCACGCTCATGATTTGCATACACTGAAGTACCTCCATAAACATAATCCTGAGCCTGTACAAGGGAAATGATGCTTTGATTTTCTACATAGTTTTCATAATTTACGGTTTCTTTTGTGCCGGGATTATATACAGACAACAGTCCTCCGCCCGTACTTGTTTCAGGATAAGTGCCAATGAACAGCTGATTGGTTTCATCAATCCCAAGCATGGCAGTTGGCCTTTCTTGGCCTATGTCTTTATAACGGGCAATTTCAATTATATTATTGCCTTCAAACGGTTTTGTCAGATCGTATTCAAGGATTCTGGCTTTTGGATAGGCTCCAAAATATAGCTTGTCATTTAAATATGCCATAGATTCAACCTGGCTGATGCCCTTCACTTCTTTTGTCTCGCCGCTTGCAGTGTCAAAGAGGCCCAGCCCGCCAGACATATAGCCATTAATAATGATTTTATCCCTTTCAGGAGTCTCTGCCATTGTATATAAAGTTACTGGTAGAGGAGCAAGTTTTGCCTGATGCAGTTCAAATTTCCGGGTTTCCAAGTTAAAAGTGAAATAATCCCCATTATTGCTTAACAATCCTGTCAGCGTGTATCCGGGATAATCCTGTGTGCCAATTTCCACAAAGTCTAAATTTATTACGTTCATGCCTTCCAGGGGAACATCCATTTTCACGATTTCCCGAGTCTTATAATAATAAGCATATAGCTCCTCTTTGTTTGTATAAAAAACAGCTTCTTCTGCGGGAGATTTTACAGAAACGGTTTTAGAAGTTGAATCAAATTCATCCAGCAATTCCAAAGTATTTTTATTAAAAACTAGTACCTTTGGGCTTGGATCCAGTTTGGCAAATAAATACTCATCAGCCACCTGAATATCCGATACGTATTTTTCCAGCCGATATTCCCACGGCAGGAAGCGATCCCTGATTTTCGTGCGGATATTATAGCGTATAAGCTCTGCCTTTGATCCGATTCCCATGAAAATGCTCTCTTGCTCTTCATCAAAGTAAACACTTTTTGCAAATTCCTTGCCTCTGATGATTTGACCATAATCCTTTCTTTCACCTGATTCAGGTATATAGGAAAACACAGTTCCATTATAAGCTGTGGACCCATATATTCTTCCTCCAGATGCGTGCAGGTCCTGAATAGAGGTATCACGGCTGTGCTTCAGTTTATTACCATAGTCGGTTAGCTTTTTCGAGGAGGGATCATACTTGTAAATATGTCCGCTTGATGTTCCTCCGACCCAGACGTTTTGATCAGCATCGACATCAATTCCCCAAGCACTTGTGGAATTCTCCAGTGTATATGTCTTTTCTGTTTTTCCGGTGTTCAAATTGACGATAGATAAAGCTGATGGCGTCCCATGCTGGATGATGTACATATAGGGTTTGTTATCAGGTGATTTCCCATATGCCGCAGCCAGGGCAGTGCCATGGAATACCTGGGGTCCAATTTTTTCTATAATCGGATTTAATTCTTCTTTCAGCAATTGAGACGGGTCTGATTCTTCTTGAGAAGGTGTTTGGCTGTCATCCAATTCAATACTCTCCTCCTGATCGATTTGATCTTCTGCGTAGGCTGCACTTGAAAAGAAAACGGGTGTGCAAATGAGAGATGCAGCTAGAATGTAAGTGATTTTAAATTTAGATAGATTCATATTTTCCCCCAAAAACTCTTATAGTAATCACTTCCTACATTACTATAATTATCCAATAATGAAAAGAGCCATCTCCTCTTCCTGGAGCATGGCTCTAATCTCTAGTAAATATCAGCAGCATCTATTTGCAGCCATTGGTCGTCTGAATCAGCATTCTTCCAATGGATTCCAATCATAACATTTTCTGCGTCTTTTCTGATTTTTTTCGATACTTTAAATGAACGGGATGTATCTTCATCAGGGATGGTATTATATGCTTTCCTTTCCCATTGGCCGTTCACCTGATCCTGGATAAATAATTGCACATCACCTGGATTGGATGCTTTTCCTTTCAGAGAAACGATAAAAGTAACCTCTTCGGAAGCGGGAATATCCATGTCAGTCAGGCTGAATCCTGCTTGTATTGCAGTGCGGCTTTCGGGATTTTCATTCTTTGGTTTTAAAACCATCCCTCCGGTGCGTCCTTCAGTTACCTGGAATTCACCCTCTTTTCCCAGCAATTTCATTGGCGAAACCTGGTTCAGCCATTTATCAGTTGAAAACGGCTCGAAATTTGGCGGGAGAAAAGAATAAGATGACTCCAGACCAATGGGAGCGAGATAGTCATAGGCATCTGTTTCTGCTGCTTTAATTTCCTTCTTAATCTTTGTAATTTCAGCTTCGGCATTATCTTTATTTAGTGTTACTCCGAAATCTGAATATCTGTTTCTTTCATTCCAGATTGAATTGACTATTTTTGTCCCGGCATCCGGAGTGAAATGATGGGAGTCAATAAAGTTTGGCAGGTGCCTTGTTATTTCATTTACATCCATAAAATGATGAACCGTTCCGAAGGTTTCTGTCAGGTTCTTAAGCCAATGTTCGTAGCCCTGCATATATTCCTCATTTTGCATTTCAATGACTAAACGTGGAAGTGTAACGGGTGTTGTATAGACAATAAATTTGGTTTTCGGGTTTTCGGCTTTAACCTGATTCAGCATCTCAATAACTTTAGGATCATATTCATAGGGTTCGTTATTTTGGAAAAATTGATAGATATTCGTTTCAATTCTGGCTTGTCTCAATTGGCTGTCCACCGGAAAAGGCATAGCCACATTTTCACGATTATAAAACCTATGATCTATGAATACAGGGTTATTCTTTTTCGAAGATTGATAAACAGATAAAGATTTTTTCAAAGTATCAAAGGACGCAGTCGACTTGACTCTGTAAAGATAGCTGTCAGCCTGTTCTGTATAGAACTCCGGCTTTTCTTCGGCAAGCACACGGTATTTATTTGTAGCGAAGAAGTCCAATCCAAGGAAGATATATTCAAAAGGCTTTCCGTTTATTTTTTTTGCGTAGTCTATATATCCCTTATACTCCTCCACATACATTGAGCTCACGGCAAAATTGAAAACCTTTAAATCTTCAAAATCATGCTGGTTTATATAAGTAGAACGGCTGCTTCCCAATAAAAGGGCGTCATATTTCTCTTCCCCATACTTTAATTTATTTACTTTCTGCTGCCTTTCATTAAAGCCCTGCTGCACATCATTCCATTCGTTTTTATGCTGGAAGAGCCATAAGGGATCTGCAATGTAATTAAACACAGTTATCGGCATGGCGAAGAGGCAACCCAAAATCACAAAAGCAGCCAGAACTTTTAAAAGCCATTTTTTATAAACGTTCATGATTAACCACCTAAAAATTAAAATATAAGAACTCGCTGACTCTTGTCATGCTAAAGAAGGAAATCAGCAGCAGTGCACAAATGAAAAACGCAGAAAACCAGGAGGGCTTTAGCTGATCCATCAATCTTATTGAGTTTCTTGCCCACAAGGTAATTGCGAATGCAGCCCCCAGTAAGGCAAGCATGTACAAAAGGGATGTATCAGTTGCAGCGTTAATAGAGAGTACTTCCACAGCCTGAACGGAAGCCGGTGTAAAAAGGGATGTGAGCTGCTCCGGCCATGAGAAGCCGCTCATTCCAAACATGCCTTTTAAAACTTTTTCCGCATCTTCCCATGATTGCGCTCTAAAAAATACCCAGGCAAAATTGACAAATTGAAAAGTTATGAACCAGCCAAGGAATCTGTTCATTTTAAAGCCAAGCTGCTTCCACAATCGGTTCAGCATGGATGCAGCTCCATGTAAGGTTCCCCAGAGTACAAATGTCCAGCCGGCGCCATGCCATAAACCGCTGACGAAAAAAACAAGAAAAACATTTACATAGGTTCTGGGAATTCCCTTGCGATTTCCGCCAAGGGGAATGTACAAGTATTGGGTTAGAAAGCGGGTCAGCGTCATATGCCACCGTTTCCAGAAATCCTGAATATTAACAGCTTTATATGGTGAGTTAAAGTTAACGGGAAGCCGAACATTAAATAAAAGTGCTGCTCCCATGGCCATATCTGTATAGCCGCTGAAATCAAAATAAAGCTGGAATGTATAGGATAGTGACACAATCCAGGCTTCTATAAAAGTTAACATTTCTGCCTGATCAAACCCTGCTGTAGCCCAAACAGCAAATGTATCAGCAATAACAACTTTCTTAAAGAGCCCAATTGAAAAGATGAAGATTCCTTTGGCAAAATTTTCGTAATGAAATTTTCTCTGTGCTTTTTCCCTGGAGAACTGAGGCATCATTTCATTATGGTGAACAATTGGCCCCGCAATTAATTGCGGAAAAAAGCTGACAAACAATGCATATTTCCAGAAATCGTATTCCTTTGTCTCTTTGCGGTAAGCATCAACAAGGTAGGCGATCTGCTGAAATGTAAAAAAGCTGATGGCAAGCGGCAAAGCGAGATGCAATAAATTAAAATCTGTGCTTAACAAGGCATTAAGATTTTCTATGAAAAAATCATAATATTTATAGTAGCCCAATGCTGCAAGATTGGCAGTTATGCCAACAGTCAAAAGCAACCTTGCCCGCGGCTGGCTGCTGGCCTTTCCAAGCAATGTTCCAATATAATAATTAATCAGCATGGAAGCTGAAATTAATGGGAGATAAACGGGATTCCACCAGCTGTAAAAAAATAATGAGCTGATAACAAGCCAGACATTTCTTACAAAGAAAAGCTGCCATTTATTCAGCAAAAAATAGCCAATCCAAACAGCAGGCAAAAAAGCGAAAATAAATTCATAGGAATTAAAAATCAATGTATTCTCCACCTGTTCCAAAATGTTCGTGCAGTCCCCATTATATCATGGAAGAAGCCGGTGGAATGCCCCCAACTTTTACTATACTGTTCACCTTAAATCTACTAGAATGGGAATAAGAATATTTTGAATTGGAGGGAGTATCTTGAAAAAAAGCAATGTATTGGCAGCTTTCACTATCCTGATTGCCATCTTCATCTACATTCCTCCTTTTTCTGCAGCAAGTGCAGCAGAAAGCTGCGAAGGTTCAAGAGGGACCCAAACAGTCTGGTGGGATGGAGCTGAACTGAAAGTCGGACAGATTGGCAGATTAACAGTATTGAAGGATACACCTCTCTATAAATTATCAGGTGATAAAAAGATTACACAGAAGACTTTAAAAGCAGGCGGAACTTATAGAATATATTCCTTTAAGCCTGATATGCTCAGTGTTGGCGGGGGCATGTATTTGAATCGGGATGCCAGAATTAGATACGAAACTCCTTCTCCTGCAAAAAAGAGAGCTCTTGCATGTAAAAAGGAATCCCAGGAAATTATCAGCGGCTCTATTAAAATAGGCGACAGCAAATCTTCTATTGAAGCAAAACTGGGAAAGGAAAAGCGGGTATCACTTGGTGAATATGGAATCTCCTGGCACACCTATCATAATCAATACCGGAACTTTTATATGATAGGATATGTGGATAATAAAGCGGAATTCATATATTCAAGCAGCCAAAGGCTTTATAGCTTTGGCATCTTTAAAGGCTCGTCACGATTAGGGGTTTCTTCAGCATTGGGAACGCCAAGCAAGTGGATCAATAAAAACAATGTAAATTATGTAACTGTAAATAATGATAAGCAGCAGACATTTTACAAAAAAAACTCATACATTACCGTTTTTTATGATATTCATAAGAGAGGCAATGTTACTGGCATTCAAATGATTTCGGAAAAACTGGAAAACAGGAAGAACAGCCACTATGGTCTGCCAAGCTCGAACCTTCAGCAAAGCCTTGAAATGCAAATGTTTGATCTGGTTAATGCTGCAAGGGCAGATCATGGACTTGCACCAGTTACCTGGAATTCTGCTGCCCAAAGCTCTTCAAGAAAACATAGCTTGGATATGGCTGAACATGATTTCTTCGATCATATGAATCTTAGAAACGAAAGCCCTTTTCAACGGATGGAAAAGGAAGGGATCCATTATTTGTATGCCGGAGAAAACATTGCAATGGGCTATTCAAGCAGCATTTTTGCCCATGAGGCTCTAATGAATTCAGCTGGTCACCGCAAGAACATCCTGAATGCCCAATACACTCATTTAGGGGCAGGGGTTCAGTTCCAAAAGGAAACAGCAGTTCCGTATTATACACAAAATTTCTTTACTCCTTATTAAATTGAAGGATGTGCCTGATTATGCAAAATAGAAGATTTATAGTGTTCCTTCTATTTTCTGTTTTGCTCATTTTTGCATTCCCAAGGGACAGTTTTGCTAAGGTATATTGGGATGGAGCAGAGTTAGTAAAGGGGCAAATAGGCCGGGTAACCGTCACAAAGCCGATAAATTTATGGCGTATGGAAGGAAACAGTCTTAAGTTTGTGCGGATTTTATACCCAAAAGATAAATACAGGGTGTATGGCTATGTTCCTGAACGCCAGCAGTTCAGGGTTGGAGGATCCTATTATATTACCAATATGAAAGACAGAGTTTTATATGAGACACCTTCAAAATCCAAGCTGGCAGAACTGCATAAGTCTTATTCGGAACAGGATGAGCTTGTGGATCAGCTTATTATTGTGGATAATGGCCATGAGCAAGACTCTGAGGTTTCAAAAATAAAAAGCAGAATCAGCAAAATACCGATTTCTCTATTAGGGAAATTAAATGAAAAAGGGGTAAAAATTAAATTGACTGCATCCCCAATCACCAATCTTCCGGAATACGCCTATTTGAAAGGACAAGTGCCAAGGGGATGGGAGGGAACAAATAGAACCTGGGATGATGTTCCCGGCATTGGCGGAGCTGCCATTGTGGCCATCCGGATTGGATATAGTGAGCCTGGCAATGGCCACAGCTCCAGCAACCTTGAACTGCATGAGGTAGCACACACGATTGATAGCCTTATTTATAACAATTTATCTTCTACACAAAGCTTCAAAGAAATCTGGGGAAAAGAGAAGGCTCTTCTATTTGGAGAAAATTCCTATTATAAGAATTATCCTGAAGAATATTTTTCAGAAACCTTTGCTATGTTTTATTTAAATGAAGAAACGAAAAAAACACTTAAACGAAAAGCCCCGTTAACTGCAGTGTTTTTTGAAAACTTACAGTGAAAAAGTCTTGTCCGGAGGGGCAAGACTTTTTATGTTTCGATATTACCTCAGCAAAAGAAAACGGCGCAGAACACTTTAGGTAATTTATACCATTCTCCCTTTTTTGTAGAATAATAGGAAAATACTTGGTATTTTGTCGTATAATAGACTTATTGTAAAAATAGTACATCCGAGGGAGAGAGTAATGAAAAAGAAAATCTTATTGTGTTGTCTTTTGTTTTTGTCCGGGATCATATCCCCTTTTTCGTATGCAGTAAAAAAGGCTTCAGCTTCAGCACCTGTCGTATATTGGGAAGGGATGCAGCTGGTTAAAGGCCAAATAGGCAAAGTGGATATCCTTAAGCCTATTAACCTATGGAAAAGGGAAAACAATAAATTGAAGTTTGTCAGAGTTTTAAAACCTGGGGAAGCATATAGGGTTTACCGTTATGATTCAGCTTTTGGCGGGCAATATGGTGTTGGAGGACAGTACTTTGTTACCAACATGAAAGGGTATGTCCAATACAAAACGCCATCAAAGCTAAAGCTTAAGCTTGTGAATCCTGAATTATATGGAACCAAACTAACTTTAGGTACAGTTACCCAGGAGCAGACGGCTGTACTTGCACCTGGTGTCACGCAGTCTAAGCTTTCTGTAGAAGGGTCAAAAGGGAACCAGGAGATCTATAAGCTGGATGTTGACCAAAAAACGAGCCAGATTTCTTTTGAGACTTCCCTGGCTAAAGATCAAATGATCGGGTTCGAATCGGTTAATAGTATGGCACACCGCGAAGAAGCCGAGGGCAAGTATGTAATTGCCGGAATAAACGGCGACTATTTCGATTCAAATGGAGCTCCAACTGATTTAACTGTACATAATGGTGAATTGGTTACCACGAATACAACCCTGGTCAATGAAAGAACCATTTTTGGGGTTAGCTTCAGCGGCAAGGCAATGATCGGAAACCCTGAAATTTTATTGAGTGTGTCTGCAAATGGCCAGAAGCCATACTTGATTAATTCGGTTAATAAACGGAGATTTGCGGGCCATCTAGTTCTTTATACATCTTATTTTGCAAGCAATACGATGACAAATGAATTGGGTACAGAAGTAGTTCTTTCAAATGTGGCAGGCCAGCTGAATGGAAATGGCCAGGTCACTGCCACTGTAAAAGAAGTAATTGCTGGCAAAGGAAGTGCAGCGCTTAAGCCAGGTGAGTTCATTCTGTCAGGCCATGCTGCAGGCAGTGACTATTTAAAATCACTTAAAGCCGGTGACTCAGTTACAATAAACGCAAGTTACGATAATCCCGAATGGGACCGGGTACAGCAGGCAATAGGAGGGCGGTATCACCTGGTTAAAGGGGGGAATGCCAAAACCTTTAATATTGCTGGGGCTCATCCCAGAACCGCAATAGGAATTAAGGAAGATGGGTCTGTGTTTGCAGTGGTTATTGACGGAAGAAGGGCTCAAAGCAAGGGCGTCACTTTAACAGACTTAGCAAAGGTTATGAAAGACTTTGGCGCTGTTGAGGCCATCACGTTTGATGGCGGCGGATCGTCGACAATGGTGACAAGAAAACAGGGGGATACTACTACAAGTGTAGTAAATAACCCTTCTGACGGCAGGGATCGAAATGTTGCAAACTCCTTGCTGATCATTGCACGCAGGCAGGCGGGAGAGCTTCAGAGATTACTGCTGAACCCTGAGGAAATCACATTATTTGCAGGTGCATCCTATAAAGACTTGAAGATAGCTGCTAAAGGGGTAGACAAAAATAATAATCCTGTCAGCTTGAAAGATCCGATTGTTTGGACTTCGAATGTTGGAAAATTCAATTCTGATGGATCCTTTACAGCTTCAAGCATACCTGGAAAAGGCACGATTACAGGAACCTCTGGTGCTGTTGCAGGCAATGTTTCTGTCAATATAACTAATGAATTGAACTCCATAAAAGTGCAAAAGGATACAATCATTGTTGATAAAAATGGCACTGCAGCTATCTCTGCTTCCGGCTATCACGGAGGCATGGAAGTGGTCATAGATCCTGCAGCCTTTACTTACACGGTATCAGATAATCTAGGAACGGTTGAAAACGGAATTTTTAAAGCATCGGGCAAGGACGGAATAGGGAAAATTACTGTTTCATATGGTAAAGTATCAGCTGAAATTAAAGTAATCGCCGGAAATCCAGGTCCAGTTATCATTGAAGATTTTGAAGGCGATATAAGCGGATGGCAAGCATCGGGAGCAAGATATGAATCGGTTACCGTTTCTCCTGAATCGGTTTATGTTAAAGAGGGAAAAAAATCACTGAAAGTGGCATATAACTTTATTGGCACAACAGGAACTTCGGGTGTTTATGCTTCTAAAAAAGAACCTATTCCAGTAATGGGAGCACCTAAGAAAATCGGCATGTGGGTTTATGGGGACAACAAAGGGCACTGGCTGCGCAGCCAGTTAAAGGATGCGGCAGGCAAAGAGATTCAGCTTGATTTTACAAAGAACCTTGATTGGACAGGCTGGAAATATGTTGAAGCAGACATTCCTGCAGGCTTGACTGCTCCATACACTATGGAGATTCCTGTAAGATATATGCAGGTAAGTGATGAACATAAAAATAAAGGTCAGATTTTCATCGATCAAATTCAGGCAGTTTATGAATGAATTAAAAAGGCTGAGTCCGTGAGACTCAGCCTTTTCTCTGCATTTTCAGACAGGTTACCATAAATTTAATATTGTATAAATGTTTAGTATATTATAACCTTGGTTAAGGCAATATAGGGTGTAAATTGCAGAAAATTAGTAATTATGCTACTCTAATTACTGAAATTGTCCATAACTATATAAGTGCGGTATAATTAAACACTAGTTTCATATATACAGATGCGGCTGTATAATAACATCGTAACATTGGAGGGAGTATTGTTAACCAATGGAACAGTCTAAAGAAATGCATGATTTATTAAGTCAATTACAGGAGAAACCTCCTAAAATTATCGGCGGTTATAAGAAGCAGGGGTGGGCTGGAAAGATCTTGGAGAAGATCAGTAATGATCCGATCGAAAAAGAAGAAGATGGCACCATTACGGCTAAAGCCATTTTAGAAGCAAAAAATAACACCTATTATCCATCATTCCTGAACATAGATTTGTCTCAAAAAGGCAAAGTAACGGGAATCTACTTTATTGCTGAAAATGAAGATCAATTTGATCTTATACCATTCGAAATTGGAAAAGGTTTTTTGAAAATATCAGAAGATGAGCTTTTGCCATTGAAATATAAAACTCTTGAAAAAATAGAAGGTGACGAGTACCAGAGTAACTGGCCTTCATTTAGTTAATAAAGCTGCAGACTATCATATTGATGGTCTGTTTTTTTATGCTCATATAGTGAATTTCTACATCTTTCAGTATTATTCCCTACTATCCAACAACATTTTGTAATGTTTTTGTAATATTTTCGGGTGATTGTTATGAAAATGAAATAGAAACTTGTCTAAATATAGGATAAAATCTATTTATCACTACTAATTACATAATTTTTAGATAATTATTATATACCAAAAGTTTCACAGGAGGATACATACTATGAAAAAAGTCTTATTTATGGCGCTGGCGTTCTTACTGGCATTGCCAATGGTCTTTACCCATAAGTCTGCAAGCGCTGCAGAAGCGAGCCCGGATAGTATTGTTAAGCTGGCAAAACAAATGCAAGGCGTTCCCTATAAATGGGGAGGTACAACTCCACAGGGGTTTGACTGCTCAGGATTTTTGACATATGTATACAGTGAACATGGGATCAAGCTTCCAAGAACGACTGCCGATCAATATAAAACAGGAGAGTCTATCAGCAGAAGCGAACTTCTTCCTGGGGATATGGTCTTTTTTACTACATATAAGCCTGGCGCATCACATGCTGGCATTTATACAGGCGACAATAAATTTATCCATGCAGATTCCGATGACGGAATCATGATCAACAGCATGGATATGAGCTACTATAAGAGCAGATACATAGGTGCTAAAAGAGTTGTAGCTCAGGAAAGCGTTAAGGGCATCGCTGATGCAGTTCCGGTAAAACAAGGCCAAATCGGCATGGTTTATGTGAAAAAGAAAATCAATCTTTGGCAGCGTACGGAAAATAATAAGCTAAAGATGGTGCGTATTCTAAATCCGGGCGAAAAGTATCGTGTTTACAGTTATGATACCCAGTTTGGTGGCCAATATAACCTCGGATCCCAACTTTATATTACAAATATGGAATCCTATATCGAATATGTTCCAGTCAGCCAATAATAAATTTCCAAAATACGGTTAATAATCTATTAAACTCTTGTTATAATTATGATAGCAAGAGTTTTTATTTTGTAGGAGGATGCAATTTTGTCTATTAAAAAAGGTTTAAAAGTACTATTGTCCACGTCACTCATAATCCCGGCTGCTGCAGTTATTAATGTCAGCGATACAGAAGCAGCCTCTATAGCGCAAATTGAAAGTGCTGTTCAGAAGTCTATTTCAACTTCTCAAATTTTAAGAAGAGCATGTTCAATCGAATGGGCTGGAGACGGTATAACCAGGCCATATGCGGAATATAATGCAGCTAAAAAAGCTTACAGTGAAGCTGTTAAGCTAGTTAATACCTTAGGCTCGAGCAAAAAGCAGACATATCTAGCGAAGTTGGATGAAAGTCAGCTTCAGATCAAGCGTGCTGTTTATTATATTGATGCCATCTCTGCCGGGAAAAAAATTGAGGCTAAGAAGCACTTTTTACAAAGTCAGCTTGAACAAGGTATCCTTTCAGATGACACAGTTAAGGCTTATCATGAGCTTTCATATGAAATTAAGAAACAAGCGGCTCTTTTGGATCCAGTCTATGGTAAAACCACAAGGGAAGCCATTCGGGCAAATTTCAAAGAATCTGCAGAGGCATTAAGAGATGAACTTAGCTATTCAGTAACTGTTAAAATGGCTCTCAACCAGGCATCAGCTTCATTGGCCAAAGGGCAAAATGACGAAGTGTTAAAAGAAGCCAAGAAGATCTTGATGTTCTTAGAGGTAACCCCTCAGGAGACATATAAAAAGCAATTGCGCATAGAGTGGGATGCCATTAAAGGGGAAATTCCTGAAAGCATAAAAGATGCTGAATACAAGGAACTTTACCTTCTTAACGAGCAGCTTCACGAGCTCCGTGAACTTGTAAAGCCGGGTGTTTCTGATGTGAAAGTGCCTGTTTTATATGATTCGGTTTCGAAGCTGAGCCAGGATATTAACAATCCTGCTTCCAAACAGATGTTTACTGATGCCATTAAAAGTGAAATGAAACAGCTGCAAATGCCAATCGAAGATTTAAAATATCTGCTGACAACAAAAGCAGCTGCAGCCGGCATTCCGCCCGAGTTGGTGAAAGCGATCGCTATAACAGAAAATGGCGCATTTCAGCAATTCACTGAGCGTGGGGAAGTATTCAAAAGCCCGGATAATGGATATGGAATCATGCAGGTTACACCGCTTGATGAGCATGATGACCGCTATGATTGGGAAAAAGCCAAATATGATATTGGCATAAACATTGAAACCGGTATTCAAATTTTATTGGAAAAATGGAGTTATGCTGGCTCCAGAATTCCTGTTGTAAACGATGGGGATAAAGAGGTACTGGAAGATTGGTATTTTGCCATAATGGCTTATAATGGCCTTTCTAAATTTAATGATCCTAATTTCTCGGAGGATCCATATCAATTAAAGGTATTCAATAATATCAGCAAGTGGGCCCAGGTGAATGCTGAAGTAATCAATAAGGATGATTTAGAAATCTCCTATAACCCATCGACTGGACAGGCGATTTTCAGCGGCAAAATGAATTATAAAACTGACAAACAAACGCCATCTACTCAGCTATTTAAAAAAGGGGACAGCATCGTCATTTCTGGAGCTGCAACATTCCGTGATAAACCTTCAACTGCAGGAACTGGAACTTCACTTGCAAAGGGCACGCGCATTACGATTCTGAATGGCCCTATTGAAGATAACAATAAATACAACCTATTCAGCTGGTACAAAGTCTCAGTTAATGGAAAAGAAGGCTATGTAGCATCGGTTGGGCTGAAATAATTATTTAATTAGAGGTTCCCTTTTGGGAGCCTTTTTTGATGGGGTGAGAAGTACGTATATGAAGTATGCAAATTGGAGGAGGACTGCTGCAAAAAGAATGATGTATCTTGCAAATAGAGTATGCCATCTTGCAAATAGAGTGATAAATTTGCAAATAGAGAAGGGGAATCTGCAAATAGTATCCTCCGTTCTGCAAATAGAAAGGCAATCTGCATATTGAATCCAAAACATGCAAATAGAATATGCCATCTTGCAAAAAGAATGATAAATTTGCAAATAGAGCGGTGGAACCAGCAAATAGTAATCGGCGTTCAGCAGATAGAAAGGCAGACTGCGACTCTAATTAAATAACTGCAAATAGAATGAGCCAACCTGCAAATAGAATCATAAAGCTGCAAATAGACCTGGGAAACCTGCAAATAGAATCCCGCATCACTTCAATCAGGATGTATCACAAGAAAGAAAAATGCCCAAATTCTTTGCAACTCCGCAAATAAATAGATTAACAAATACAAAATCCCCATTCCACTTCCGGAACGGGGATTTCATTCTTATTTTTTCTGAGGCGGATAAACCTTCCACTTGGATAAATCCGGCTGCTGTTTTTGAACCAGCTCTTTTGGAAAGATAAAAGTCCAAGGCTTGCTTGTGTTGGCCTTTACTTCGAATTTCTCAAGTTTGAAGCCCCCCTGGCAGATAATATCTCCTGCAGCGTCCTCAACGATGAGAGGAATTTGTTCCAGCTGGATATTTTTTTCGCTGCCATTTCGAATTAGGACCGTAACAGCTAAATTACCCTCACTTCCATGCTTGGCTTCTATTCCCATGAAGTTTACTTCGCCAGGAGATAGAGCTGGTAAGGAAGCAACCATTTTCTCCAGATGTTCCTTTTGGGCAGGGGAGATTTGATTTTCCCAGCTTTCTTCAAGATCGAGCTGGTGGACAGCTGCTGATTTTTTCAATTCAAAGGCTATCTTCCAGCCTTCTTCAGGGATCCTATCAACTAGCTTATCTTCAGATGAGAAGAGGAAGCGCCATGGGCGTGAGGTCATCGATGGAAGCTCATCCATGCCATCAAGCTCAAATTGCTTCTTCGCAATTGCCTGTCCATTTTCGTCCAATAAAAGGAGGTCAACCGCCTCGAAACGAATGGCTTTAGGCAGTGTATTCCTTAAAATGGCGACTACCACAAATCCTTCATCAAAATTAATTAGTTTTATGCCATTAATGGCAATTTGGTTTGGCTTTAGCAAAGGAAGCTGCTGGTGTTTGAATTGATAGACATATTTCTCCTGACTGGTGAGCTCCCAGTCAGGATGAAATGATAATGTTGTTTTTAAAAGGCCGTCCTGATCATCAGCATTAACATCGTTTTGCTGCTGTTCTTGCAGCTGATCCTGTTCAGGTGTTTTCTCTTTTTTTGTCTTTCTTTTAAATAAAGCCATTCTTTTAAGTTCCCCCTCGAATTACTCTTCTGAAGCCTGGAATTGGCTTTTAAGATATTCGATAAATCGCAGGCTGATCCCTGATTCGATTTCGAACATCAGTCGATTGAATTCGGCTAGTGCCTCGTTTTCAAGAAGGCGGTAAGGGTCTTCTTGTCCATAGCCTCGCAGGTGGATGCCGTCTTTAATAATCGTCATGACTTCCAGGTGCTGAATCCAGTTCGCGTCAATCAGCTGCAGCATAAATCTTTGCAGCTGATTTCCCAGCTCTGCCTCTTCCTGAAGGGAAAGAATCTGATTCTCAAGCTCTGCATATTCCTTCATGACCAAATCAGTTATCTCTTCTTTTTCTTTATCCTGAAGATCTTGCAGGCTGATATTGAACTGAATAAATACAAAGCTAAGCCCTTCTAAAAGGCCATTTAGATTCCATTCTCCGGTTGCAATGCCTTCAATGCAGTATTTATCAATGATTTGCAATAGATATTTTTTGATATAGCTTGTTACTTCAGGGAATGTCTCACTCGCTTCAGCCTTTAATAGCCTGTCTCTCATAGAATAGATGACTTTGCTTTGGCGGTCGATAACATCATCAAGCTTCAGCAAATGGCTTCTGGATGAATGGTGAGCATGTTCAACCGTTTCCTGAACGCGGCGTATAAATTTATTCGGATCAGGAGATAAAATAAGGCCCTCCTCATTCGTTTTAATCTTTTTCAGGTATTTTTCCATTTCATCCGGGTCATAGTTTATAAATAAATCGTCATCAAGTGAAACAATGAACTTCGAGGAGCCAGTGTCTCCCTGTCTTCCGGAACGTCCCCGCAGCTGCATATCGATTCTCATGCTTTCATGACGCTCTGTCCCGATAATATGAAGTCCGCCCAACTCTTTGACACCTTCGCCAAGCAAAATATCTGTGCCGCGGCCGGCCATGTTGGTTGCAATCATCACCTGGCCTTTTTGGCCTGCTAGTGAAATGATGCGAGCTTCATCTTCCTCAGTCTTAGCATTGAGGATATGATGCTTAATGCCATGTTTTTTAAGCTGGTCAGACAGTTTTTCAGACTGCTCAATTGAAGTTGTTCCTATTAGAATAGGTCTGCCTAATTCATGGAGCGTCTTAACTTCTCCGATAATTCTATTAATCTTGGATTGATAATCTTTAAAGATCAAATCATCTTCGTCAATGCGCTGTATCGGTTTATTTGTAGGTATTGTTACCACTTTTAAATTATAGGTTTCCAAAAATTCCTGCTTGGATGGAGTTGCGCTTCCGGTCATTCCGGCAAGAGTTCCATACATCCGGAAGTAATTTTGAATGGTAATGGTCGCCTGTGTTTCATTTTCTTCCGTAACCTCAAGGCCTTCCTTGGCTTCCAATGCCTGATGCAGGCCTTCACTAAAGGTTCTGCCTTCCATTATTCTGCCGGTAAATTTGTCTATCAGGACAATTTTCCCGTCTTTTACGATATAATCAACATCCTTCTTCATCACCACAAATGCGCGTAAAGACTGCATAACGTTATGAAGGAGATCCTGATGCTCGGCATCATATAAGTTTTCAATGCCAAAAGCAGCTTCTATTTTATAAGCGCCCTCATCTTTTAAATAAATTTGTTTTGTTTCAGGATAAAATTCATATTCGGCATCGGCCTTAAATGATTTAATCAGGTCGGCAGTAATGTAGAATAATTCAGCTCCAAGACTTGATTTGTTGGCTATGATCAGTGGAGTGCGTGCTTCATCGATTAAGATGCTGTCAATTTCATCGACGATGGCATAATGAAGCTTTTTTTGCACTTTTTGATTCATGTCATAAACCATATTATCCCTTAGATAATCAAAGCCGAACTCATTTCCGGTTCCGTATGTAATATGAGCGGAATAAGCTTCTTTCTTTTCTTCAGGAGACATTTGCGAGACGTTCAAACCGACTTTGAGCCCCAGAAATTCATGTACCTTTCCCATTTGTTCAAAATCGCGTCTTGCCAGATATTCATTGGCAGTAATGATATGAACACCTTTGCCTTCAAGAGCATGAAGATAGCTTGGAAGTGTGGAAACGAGTGTTTTACCTTCACCAGTCTGCATTTCCGCAATGCTTCCTTCATGAAGGACAAAACCGCCGATCAGCTGAACATCATAATGCCTTAGTCCTAAAACACGTTTTGCTGCCTCTCTGACAACAGTGAAAGCTTCTATTTTTATATCCTCAAGTGACTTGCCCTGTTTTATATCTTCCATAAATATCGCTGTTTTTTCCCGCAGTTCTTCATCAGATAGCTTTTGGATCTCTTTTTCCCTGCTGTTTACAGCATCGGATAATTTTGACAGTCTTTTGATATCACGGGTGGAATCACTGAGCATCATTTTAACCTTCGTTAGCATACTTTTCGCCTCAATTTCCAGTAAATATTGACCTAGTCGAATTATATCATATTGGGCATATTTTTGTTGAAGTGGAAGATATTTCTAGTATAATTGTAGAATAATAGAACAGGCTGTGTAACTTTTCTGGAAATGCCCTCGTCTATTTATTATGCGGAAAGGAGAGTGGATTAATAACCGTTAAATCGGGAATAGAGGGAATGCGATCAAATTAATATGGTTTCCATCAAATATAATAAATATACCTTCCAATTAAAAAAACATTGCGTATTTAAAGATATGTGTTACGATATTCATGATTAAGCTAACAATAAAACTAACCTCTGCAAAAGGTGATGATGAATGTATATTCAAGCTGCTATAGCGTTTCTAGTATCTCTTGTAACTGTCTTAGTCATTACGCCGCTTGTCATAAAGTTCGCCATTAAAATCGGTGCGATTGATAAACCGAACCATAGAAAGGTTCATAAAAATGTGATGCCCCGATTGGGTGGTCTTGCGATTTTCATCGGAGTCGTCGCCGGTTATTTTGCGGGCGGTTTATACGACCAAAAAGTTACAGCTATTAGTATTGGTGCTCTTTTGATTGTTGCAATCGGAATTCTGGATGACAAATATGAATTATCTGCTAAGGTGAAATTTGCCGGACAATTAGTTGTTGCCGGTTTAATTGTTGCCAGCGGTTTAACAATCGATTTGCTATCCATCCCTTATATAGGAAACTTCGAGCTTGGAATGTGGAGCTATCCTATTACCGTGTTCTGGATTGTAGCGATAACAAATGCAATCAATCTGATTGATGGTCTGGATGGTCTTTCAGCCGGTATTTCGGCTATTGGAATTGCAACTATTGCCATAATGGCTGGATTAAATGGCAAAATGCTGATCTTAATGATTTCAGTTATTTTGCTGGGAAGTATTATCGGGTTCTTATTTTACAACTTCCATCCGGCAAAAATATTCATGGGAGATACAGGGGCTCTGTTCCTTGGGTATTCAATCTCCATTCTTTCGCTGCTGGGGCTTTATAAAAGTGTAACCCTGTTCAGTTTTCTTGTGCCGATTATTATTTTGGGTGTGCCGGTCTTTGATACAACGTTCGCCATTATTAGGCGGATTGTTAATAAGAAGCCGATTTCAGCACCTGATAAATCGCATTTGCACCATAGGCTTCTTGCACTGGGATTCTCCCATAGGAATACAGTTTTAGCGATATATGCCTTTGGGATTATGTTTAGTGTAAGTGCAGTAATTTTATCAGAGTCCACTTTATGGGGATCTGTCTTTATCATCTTTGGCTTGCTTGTAGTTACAGAAGTATTTGCTGAAATCATCGGCATTGTCCATGTTCAGTATAAGCCGGTATTGACTCTGTTTAAGAAGCTGACAGGCAACCGGTCATATGGTAAGTAACGATAATTAAATGTAATAAAAACCGTTTGTAGCATTTTTTGGTGCAAACGGTTTTTTTAAGAATTTTTCTGGGTTATTATTTCCCTTTTTCAAGAAAATATGCAAGAATTTTAAATGGTAAAACAATACCTTAATGCTGTATGTGTAATTTATGTCGAAAAAGGTAATTTCTTATACTTTTTTTGTCATATTTTGAACATTATATTATTATTAGTTGTGGTAAACTAACTTGTGGATTTTAATTTTATTTATTTTTGGAGGTATTCTTAATGAAAGTACCTATGCTTGACCTTAGTGAACAATATCAGGGATTAAAATCTGAAGTGTTGGAAGTTCTTGATGGGGTTATGAGTTCTTCAAGATTTATCCTTGGGGATAATGTAAAAAAATTAGAAGCAGATGTTGCGAAATATAGTAATGTAAATCATGGCATTGGCTGCGGCAACGGAAGCGACGCCATACATATTGCGCTTCAGGCTTTAGGTGTTGGCCCTGGAGATGAAGTAATTACTACTGCATTTACATTCTTTGCTACCGGCGGAGCGATTGCCCGTGCTGGTGCAACGCCTGTTTATGTTGACATTGATCCGGTAACATTTAATATCGATCCGTCTAAAATTGAGGCAGCGATTACGGAAAAAACAAAAGCAATCATTCCTGTTCATTTATATGGCCAAATGGCTGATATGGAAAGCCTTGCGGAAATCGCAGAAAAGCATAACCTTGCGATTGTAGAAGATGCGGCACAGGCGATTGGTGCAAAACATAACGGTAAAAGTGTAGGGGAGCTTGGCACAGCTGCAACATACAGCTTTTTCCCAACAAAGAACCTTGGAGCTTATGGAGATGGCGGAATGATTGTCACGGATAATGATGACGTAGCCGAAAAATGCCGTGTGATCCGTGTTCATGGAAGCAAGCCAAAATATTATCACCATGTATTGGGCTACAACAGCCGCTTGGATGAGCTTCAGGCTGCTGTATTAAATGTGAAATTCCCTCATTTGGATACATGGAGTGAAATGCGCAGAAAGAATGCAGACACATACACAAGCCTTCTAAAGGAAAAAGTGGGTGACCATGTTGTAACACCTGTTGAAAAAGAAGGGAATTATCATGTATTCCACCAGTACACACTGCGAGTGGAAAACCGTGATGAGCTTCAGAAGTACCTTCAGGAGCAAGGGGTTTCAACAATGATTTACTACCCGCTTCCATTACATGTTCAGCCTGTATTCCAGGAACTGGGCTACAAAGAAGGAGATCTTCCTATAACTGAAAAAGCGGCTAAAGAAGCCCTTTCTCTGCCAATGTTCCCTGAGCTGAAAAGAGAGCAGCAGGAGTATGTCGTAGAGAAAATTGCAGAATTTTACGGTAAATAAAAATCCAGGAAACGCCGCCGGACTGGGGGCGTTTCTTTACATGCTTACAAAGGGCTGGTGTTGGAATGAGAGAAGAAAAGAAACGATTTGTACTATATGAATACCTGATGTACTTTTGGAAAAGGAAGCATTATTTTTTAATTGTTCCGATTATCACGATGCTGCTGGTTGGCGGTGCGGTTTATTTTTTGAAGAAGGATATGCCGTATACGGGGCAGGCACTGGTTTATACAGGTTCTATTACTTCACCGGATTTAACACGCCAAAATAATATTGAGGCAACATTTAAGGATGAAGAGGATCTGGAGGTAGTTGTTACCTCCAAGCAGGTAAAGTTCATCTTAAAGGGAGAAAATTCAAAGGATATTGCGCAAAGACTCACTAATATTAAGGAAACATACAGACAAATGCTTGTGGAGCATTTTGATGAAAGATTTCAAACGTCGGATGTTTATGTCCAATCACTAAAAGAAAGAGTTTCAGTTCTTGAAAAAGCAATTGAAAGTTATAAACAGGAACTTGAGAAAGGTTTAGATCCCGACCAATATGAAGATGTAACGGCTTTAATTATTGAAACTGAGAAAGAGCTTACTGATGCGGCCGCCACTCTCAACCGCATGAGTAGTGATTTGCTTTTTTACCAAAAGGAGAAGCCGAGAGTTTTAACTGAAACTGTAACCCAAAGCGAAACTTACTTCAAAGAAGGCGCAGCCATAGGCCTTATCCTTGGACTGTTGCTGACCGTACTATTATTGGCACTAATGAAATATCTAAGTGAAGGCAGGAGATACTACAATGATTAATTTTGCTATTGTAGGTATGGGACATATCGCAAACAAGCATATCGAGGCAATTGAGAAGGCGGAAAATGCAAATCTGTATGCCATCTGCGACAACAACCCGGTAAGACTTGAGATTGACAAGCCTAATGTAAAAAAATATACCGACCTAAATACAATGCTTGAAGAAAATCCGGATATCCATGTGGTGAATATCTGTGTTCCTTCCGGACTTCATGCGACGTTAACGAAGATTGTCGCTGATCATAAAAGGCATATAATTGTTGAAAAACCAATGTCATTAAAGCTTCAGGATGCTGAAGATATGATTCAATATGCCAGTGAAAATGGCGTAAAGCTTGCAGTTGTCCATCCTAACCGTTTCCGCCCGGCTATCCAAAAGCTGAAGGCTGAAATGGATAAAGGTTCCTTCGGAAAGCTGAGCCATGCGAATGCAACTGTGCGCTGGAATCGCAATCAGGCATATTATGATCAAGCAGCATGGAGAGGCACAAAGGAATTTGATGGCGGCGTTCTTATGAACCAGGCTATCCATGACCTTGATCTTATGCTATGGCTTATGGGTCCTGTAGAGTCTGTTCAGGCGATGGCAGCGACACGCTTGCGTAAAATTGAAACTGAGGACGTTGCAGCAGCAGTTGTTCAATTCAAGAATGGGGCGCTAGGCGTGATTGAAGCAGCGACTACCATCTACCCGAAAAACCTGGAAGAATCTCTTGCTATTTTCGGTGAGACCGCTTCGGTTAAAATCTCCGGCAGAAATGCAAACTACATTGAAACATGGGATATCGAGGGTGTAGAGGAAGAAGAAGCGGAAAAAATTAAAGGAGAAATCAAGGAAGATCCATTCGGCAAGCCAGGCCATCAATGCATTATTGAAGACATGGTACTTGCATTGAAAGAAAACCGTAACCCAATTGTAACTGGAGAAGACGGTTTAGCTCCTGTAAAATTGATACTGTCAATTTTAGAATCAGCAGAAACTGGGAAAAAAGTCGTTATAAAGTAAAGGAGAATGCAAGATGAGTGCATATCAGACATTAATAAATAAAATCGAAAATAAAGAAGCGGTTATTGGTGTAGTAGGATTGGGCTATGTTGGCCTTCCTCTTGCTGTAGAAAAAGCAAAAGCGGGATATAAAGTAATTGGCTTTGATGTACAGGCTGCCCGTGTAGAACAGGTTAATATGGGGATTAACTATATTGGAGATGTTGTGGATCAGGATCTTGCCGATATGATTAAGGACGGCAGACTGGAAGCAACAACAGACTACGCTAGAATTCAGGATGTTGATGCAGTGGCGATTTGTGTGCCAACTCCGCTTGATATATATCAGCAGCCTGATACTTCATATGTTGAAAGCTCTTCTAACGAAATTGCTAAGTATGCGCATGAAGGAATGCTGGTTGTATTAGAATCAACTACTTACCCTGGAACAACTGAGGAAATTGTAAAGCCTGCTCTTGAAAGCAAAGGCCTTACAGTAGGAGAATCAGTATTCATTGCTTACTCTCCAGAACGTGTGGACCCAGGCAATAAGCAATTCAAAACAAAAAACACGCCTAAAGTGGTTGGCGGTATTACTGAAAACTGTACAAAAGTGGCTTCTGCACTTTACCGCAATGTACTTGAAGGAGATGTATTCGAGGTATCTTCTCCAGCTATTGCGGAAATGGAAAAGATTTTTGAAAATACATTCAGACATATCAATATTGCTCTTGCCAACGAAATGGCGATCCTTTGTGAAAAAATGGGCATTGATGTATGGGAAGTAATTGATGCTGCCAAAACAAAGCCATACGGTTTCATGGCCTTCTATCCTGGCCCTGGCCTTGGCGGACACTGTATCCCAATTGATCCATTCTACTTAACATGGAAAGCGCGTGAGTACAATTATCACACAAGACTGATTGAGCTTTCCGGAGAAATCAATAACAGTATGCCTGAGTACGTAATCAACCGTGCTATGCAAATCCTGAATGAAGACGGCAAAGCCCTTCGCGGAGCTAAAGTGACCATTCTTGGTGTGGCATACAAGAAGGACATTGATGATGTGCGTGAATCTCCAGTCCTTAAAATTGTTGAACTGCTAGAACAGCATGGAGCTGACTATACGGTGGTTGACCCTTATGTAGCTTCATTCAAATCTTGCGGTGCAAAAGTGGAAACAGTTGAGCTATCAAAGCAGCTTCTTAATGATTCTGATCTTGTTCTTGTTACAACAGACCATTCAGACTTTGACTATAAGATGATTGCTGAAGAAAGCAAAGTCATCTTCGATACACGTAATGCAATGAAAGATGTTGAAAAGCCAAACAAGTACGTTAAACTATAATTTCTAAAGGTAAAGGGAGATTCTTATGAATTTTATTGATCCTACAGTACAAACCGATTCATCTGTAAAAGTTGGGTACTATTCCGTTATAGAAAAAGACGTAAAACTTGGCAAAAACGTGGTTATTGGCAATCGCGTAACGATTCATGAAGGTACAGTTATTGGCGACAATACAACCATTGCTGATGGTGCAGTGGTGGGGAAACCGCCAAAGCCGGCCAAGACCAGCACTGTTAAATTATCTGATGCCATTCCGGCATTGGAAGTTGGTGAAGATGTAACCATTGGTGCGAATTGTGTCATCTATCGCGGTGCTAAAATCGGATCTTCAACTTTGATTGCTGATCTTGCAAGTGTCAGAGAAAACGTTGAAATTGGAAACTTTGTGATTGTCGGACGCGGTGTTACAGTAGAAAACTATGTGACAATTGGCGATCGCACAAAGATTCAGTCCAATTCCTATATTACTGCTTATACGACATTGGAAGAGCAAGTGTTCATTGCGCCATGTGTGACAACAACAAATGATAACTTCATGGGCAGAACAGAAGAGCGCTTTGATAAAATCAAAGGTGCAATAGTTAAAAAAGGTGCCCGTGTTGGCGGTGCTTCCATCATCCTGCCTGGCATTACGATTGAAGAAGAAACATTTGTAGCTGCTGGTGCACTTGTTACAAAAAATACCGGGGCGAAAACATTAGTTAAGGGTGTACCCGCTAAGTACGTCAAGGATGTTGACGAGCGGGAGCTGTTATAGGTGCTCGCCCAATTTAAGCGTTTAGGAGCGGATTCGCTCCTTTACGCATTTATGAATGTCGGAACGAAATTAATAGCTTTTATCATGCTGCCTATTTATACAAACTATCTGCCTCCTGCGGAATATGGAGTACTGGATATCATTGATAAATGGACAGCCATGCTGACTTTTTTAATTATTTTCGGTACAGATTCCGCTCTGTCTTTCTACTATTTTGAAACAAAGGATGAAGGCAAAAAGCTGGAGCATGTCCGTAACGTCATGTATTTCAGGATTTTTATTGTAGCTTTGCTGGGACTCATTGTACTTGCAGCTGGCCCTTATATTTCTGAGCTGCTTTTTGGCGATTCAGGGTATGTAAGGCTCTTATATATCAGTATTGGGGTACTTTTTCTGGATACCATTCTAGTTGTAGTACTGATGGTGCTCCGCTTTGACTTTAAAACGAAAAAAGTCGTGATATTTACAGTAGGGAAAATGCTTCTGGTAGCCATTCTGTCCTATTTATTCTTAAAATACTTTGTTCAGACACCAGAAGGAATCCTGCTTGGAAGAATTGTGAGCAGTGCAATTATCTTCTTGCTTCTGCTTTCATCCAGTATAAAATATTTAAAACCAAAGATTTCCTTTCCATCACTGAAGGAATTGGTTAAGTATGCAGCACCGCTTGTTCCGGCTTCCCTTGCTTTTTGGGTAATTGCCAATGCCAGTGTTTTCTTTCTGCAGGGTTTTCATTCCACAGAAGAAGTAGGGATATATGGAGCTGCAACAAAGCTTGCTACCGTCATCACTTTGCTGACCAGCGGAGTACAAATGGCTTGGCGCCCTTATTCCATGTCCATCAAAGATAAAGAAAATAGCCCTTTGCTCTTTTCAAAAATTTATATGGGACTTCTGCTGATGGGGATTTTTGGGATCATGGCCATTGCAACGGTCATGCCTTTCATTATTGGTATTCTTGGCAAAGACTATTACAATGCGTATCAATACGTTGCATTGATATCGGCAGCGACGTTTCTGAATTTTTATTACCTGATTATTTCTGCCGGTTTATTTTTTACAAAGAAAACTGGGGTTATTTCTATAACGTTTGGCATTGTAGCTGTGATCAACACAGTCTTAAACATTACACTTATTCCGGTGTTCTCAATCTGGGGTGCCGTTGCGGCTTATCTGATTGCCTATATGACAGCCATTGTGTTCATATTCAGAAAAAGTCAGCAAGCATATTATGTACCAGTGTCATTTGGGAAAATGGCATTTTTATTTGTAAATATGACAGCTGCCGTAATTAGTATTATTTATGTACAGGAACATGAGCTGAACTACCTTTATATAGCATTAGCGTGGCTTTATATGCTTCTGGTTATCGGCATCAGCCGAGTTGATAAGGATTTCAGAAGAAAATCATTTCAAAATGAGAAATCATTGAATGAATAGAATAGGAAATGCTAATAGAAGAACACTCCATAGGAGGATGAATATGAAAATTCTAACAGTATTGGGCGCTAGGCCTCAATTTATCAAAGCCGCTCCTCTTTCACGGGTTTTGCGTGAAGATCATCAGGAGCTAATTGTTCATACAGGACAGCATTATGATGCAAATATGTCAGATATCTTTTTTGAAGAACTGAACATTCCAAAGCCAGACTATCTTTTGAATGTAGGGTCCGGCAGCCATGGCAAGCAGACTGGTGAGATGCTTGCGAAAATAGAGGAAATTGTATTGGATGAGAAGCCTGATTACCTATTGGTTTATGGGGATACAAATTCCACGCTTGCAGGCTCCTTGGTTGCTTCCAAGCTGCATTTGCCGGTCATACATATTGAAGCAGGCTTAAGAAGCTTCAACAAAAAAATGCCGGAAGAAATTAACCGTATTATGACTGACCATGTTTCAGAATTTTTGTTCTGCCCGACTGACACGGCTGTAGAAAATTTGAAAAACGAAAATATTACACACAATGTCTTCAATATTGGCGACGTTATGTATGACGCTGTTTTATACAATAAAGAACTGGCAGCTGAAAAATCATCCATTCTTAGCGAGAATGATTTAACTGAAAAAGGCTACCATCTAATCACTATCCACAGAGCTGAAAATACGGACGATATTGGGAATATGAAAAATATTCTGGAAGCATTCTCAAAAATTGAAGAGGTAAAAGTATGGCCAATTCATCCGCGTACCAAGCATAAACTTGAAGGGTACGGCCTAAGCTTAAGCGATGTTCCTAACCTGAAAGTGATAGATCCAGTCGGCTACTTGGACATGCTGACATTGGAAGCAAATGCGAAGAAAATCATTACCGATTCCGGCGGTGTCCAAAAAGAAGCGTATTTCATGAAAGTCCCTTGCGTAACAGTACGGGAACAGACGGAGTGGGTTGAAACTCTTGAGGAAGATGCAAACATCCTGGTTGGTACAGATGTAATGCAGCTATTGGATGCTGTAAACAAAGAAGTTAATCCATCCTATAAGGAAGTTTTCGGGGATGGAAAAGCAGCGGAGAAAATTGTATCTCTAATAGATAACAGATAAGGCGGCTAAGCTATGCTCTATCTTTTAATTTGGTGTATTGTTTTAACGGCTTCCATTTACCTTTTTAAACAGGCTGGCGGAAGCCTCTCCCTTTTAAAGCCAAATATGATTTCAATCATATTTTATTATTCATTTCTCATTTCCAGCTTTATCGGTACCTTGCTGATTGCAATGGAAGTGGATGATTACTATATGATTAATCGGCTAAGATTTGAGGAAAACAGGCAAATAGGGTTTTATATTATTTGTCTGGTGATGGTTCTCTTCCCGTTAGTCATGATGTTAATCTCAAAGCTAAGCAATTTTAATGCCAATGATGAATTTAATTCTTATCTTGCGAAGGATATTTCATTGCCTTTTAAGGAAAAGAATGAATTCTTTCTTATATTTCTCATGTTGTCAGGCATTTCAATGTTGTCCATTCTTTATACGCTTTGGAAAGCGCCTGTCATTCCTATTGTGGAAGTTGCTTTAGGGAACAGTGAGTATTCCCCTGGAGAGTTAAGGATCATGGCTCAAAGGGAATTTGGCGGTAATGTTTTGATACGTAACATTTTCGCGATTGCATTGACCCCGCTGCTGTCCCTGATTGCTTACGTCTATGCCGTCAGGACCGGACAGGTGAAGTGGAAGCTGCTGTATTTGTCTCTATTTGCAGGAGCTATTTTAATTAACATTTACGATTTGGCTAAATCACCAGTGTTTTTCTATTTGATTATGTTCCTGCTGCTGAGCCTATATATTGGTGTGATCCGATTTACTGTAAGACGCCTGGTTGTATGGGGGCTGCTGGGCGCTGCTGCACTTGTTTCCATGTATATTGTGATCCAGGGTGTGACGGATATTGGTTCTTATTTGTCCTATAATTCCGGTCCTGTTGGAAGACTGATTTTTGCTCAGATTGCTCCGACTTTCCTGCATTTTGATTTATATGGTAATTTCCTGCCTTATTTAAATGGGAAAAGCCTGCCGATCATTACGGATTTATTTGATATGGACCAGGTCCGTTCCGCCAGGGTTGTAATGGAAACGGTGTTCCCTGAAAAGGTTGAAGCCGGCACAGCAGGAGTGCTGAACACTCTTTATATTGCTGAAGCATATGCGAACTTTGGGTATCTGGGCGTCATAGTCAGCACGATTTATATAGCTGCATTAGTACAGATCTTGTATATCGTATTGATCAGGCTCCCTAAAAATCCGGTGTTTTTGTGTTTATTTATTTACTTTACCATTAATATTCCAAGAACCCTGGTTGGAGGGTTTGCAGACTTTTTATTCAACCCAATCTGGGTGCTGATGACAGGTTTGTTTGTGGGAATCTTACTATTTATCAGGCTTCGCATTGACTTGACTGCTTTATGGCAGAAGAAAAAGTCAGGAAATGAAGTTTAAGGAGAAATTCCATGAAAAAAGTATTGCTATATTATCCTTTTGAATTAGCTCAGAATGCCAATAGCGGATCCAAACTCAGGCCAAAAGAAATCCATCAGGCTTTCTTAAGCTGGGGAAAGGAAAACGATGCAGAAATTCTTCTCTTGTCAGGTTCATCAGCCGCGAGGGAGGAGCTTTTTAACACATGGCAGCGTGAAGGGAAGCTTGATGATATCTGGTTCTGCTATATGGAGAACCAGACGATTCCATTTTGGCTTACAGATAAGGGGCATATTCCCAAAAAACCATTTATCGACCTGAAGGTCATGAAATTTTTAAAACAGAGAAATGTGCCTGTCGGTGTATTTTATCGGGATGTTTATTGGAAATTTGATGAGCTTTACCCTTTAAAAGGTCCAAAAAAGACGATTATGAAAACTGTTTACCGGATGGAAGAAAATTTTTACGAAAAGTATTGCGATGTTATTTTCCTTCCAAGCGTTGCGATGGGTGAGTATGTTGATATCAATAAACGGAAAATTGCTCTTCCGCCTGGAGGCAAGGCAAAGAACATCATCAAAAAAGAAAAAGACAGTGAGGCTGCTCAGGGAATATATGTTGGCGGAATAAACAACGAAGATTATGGGCTATTTTTGCTGCTGAACGCTTTAGAATTGGCTAACAAGGATCAAAGAGTATGTGACTTGACTGTTGTCTGCCGGGAAGAAGAGTTCACAAGCCTTCCTTCAGACCGAAAAAGCCGCCTTGAGAAGCTTAATATTAAAGTTAAGCATTTAAGCGGGGAAGCATTAAATGAATTGTACCGTGAAATGGATTTTGCCTTCATTCCGCGATATAGAAGCACATATAATGATTTCTCTGTGCCTGTAAAGCTGGTGGAGTATCTGTCCAATGAGCTTCCTGTCATTGCCACGTATTGTGAGGCACAAAGAGAAATCATAGAAACGGATGGCTACGGGCTAATATGTGAAGACCAGGCAGATGATATGGGTAAAGCTATTAGGGAAATG
Source organism: Bacillus sp. NTK034 (assembly GCF_017303275.1). Classification (GTDB taxonomy): domain Bacteria; phylum Bacillota; class Bacilli; order Bacillales; family Cytobacillaceae; genus Cytobacillus. The sequence goes on from NZ_JAFKOJ010000004.1 coordinate 135,594, forward strand.
GCGAATAATACGCAAATATACCGCCATAACATCAAGCAAACTTTTGCAGAGAAGCATTCCTGGCTGGCAAGAGTAAAGAAGGTAAAGAGTGCCTTGTTAAAGGAGGAACTATGAAAGTACTGATACTTGCTCCAAGCAGATCGATACACACACATAAATGGGCATTATTTTATAAAAATAAAGGCATTGATGTAAAGGTTGTTACATTCTCCGACCACTATTCTGAGGAAAATGCCAGGGAAATCGACACGATCACCCTTCCTAAGCTATTGCCCGGGAAATTGTCGTATATTTCGAGTGTTTTCGCTTTGAAAAAGGTTCTTAAAAGCTTTCAGCCTGACATTCTTCATGCACATTATGTATCAAGCTATGGATTTGTTGGTGCATTAGCCAATTACAAGCCTTTTTATGTTTCGGTTTGGGGAAGAGATATTTTTCAATTTCCACAGCAGGGCGGCGCGAACCGGAAAATCGTTGAATATACTCTATCAAAAGCTGATGTCATTTGTTCAACAAGTCATATCATGGCTAAAGAAACAAACAAGTATACAGATAAAAAGGTATTTGTTACACCTTTTGGCGTAGATATGAACAAGTTCAGGCCAATGCCTGAATTTAAGACAGAAGGTACAGTGACGTTTGGGACTGTTAAGGCACTTTCAGATAAGTATGGCATTGGTGATTTAATCAAAGCTTTTGCCAACATTCATAAGGAAAAGAGCAATTCTGAACTGCTTATCGTCGGGGACGGACCACAGCGTGCAGAGTATGAACAGCTGACAAAAGATCTTGGAATTGATCATGTGACTGCCTTTACCGGACGGGTGCCAAATGATAAAGTCCCGGAATACATTAATAAAATGGACGTATTTGGGGTTCCTTCAACTGAAGACAGCGAGAGTTTCGGTGTAGCAGCAGTTGAATCAATGGCCTGCGGTGTGCCGGCAGTTGTGTCGAATGTCGGCGGACTTCCAGAAGTGGTGCTGGAAGGAAAAACCGGTTTTGTTGTGCCAAAAGAGAATCCTGAAGAGCTTGCAAAAGCGATGCTGCACCTAGCGAACAATAAAGAGAAAAGCAGAGAAATGGGACTCGCAGGCATTGAACATGTAAAGGCTAATTACAACTGGACGGATAACGCAAATGGCATGCTCGATTTATATGAGCAAACCTTGAACAAGGGGATGAAATCATGATAAAAAAAGCAGTAATACCTGCAGCAGGACTTGGAACCAGATTTTTGCCTGCTACCAAGGCTCAGCCTAAAGAAATGCTGCCTATCGTAGATAAGCCAACCATTCAATATATCATTGAAGAAGCTGTTGAGTCAGGCATTGAAGATATTATTATTGTAACTGGCAGAAGCAAAAGAGCGATTGAAGATCATTTTGATAAATCTGTTGAGCTGGAAATGCTTTTGGAGAGAACGGGCAAACATGAAATGCTTGAAGTTGTAGAGAACATTTCAAACCTGGTGGATATACATTATGTAAGGCAAAAAGAGCCGCTTGGACTTGGCCATGCCGTTCTATGTGCGAAAAAATTCATTGGCAATGAGCCCTTTGCCGTTCTTTTAGGCGATGATATTGTTGAGAGTGAAGTTCCAGCATTAAAGCAAATGATAGATCAATACACAAAAGTGCAGTCCAGCATCCTGGGATGTAATGAGGTGCCGCGCTCTGAAGTATATAAATACGGTATTGTAAACTATTCCGAAAACAATGGCGATCTCTTTAAAGTTAAAAGCCTTGTGGAGAAGCCTGCAGTTGAAGAAGCGCCATCAACTCAGGCAATCGTGGGCAGATACATCCTGACACCAGCTATTTTCGATATGCTCGAGGATGTCCAGCCGGATAAAAAGGGTGAGATTCAGCTTACAGATGCAATCGACAGCCTGCTTGATAAAGAATCCATCTATTCTTACATCATTCAGGGGAACCGCTATGATGTTGGAGATAAATTCGGATTCCTGCAGGCATCAATCGATTTTGCTTTAAAGCGCCCTGACCTTAAAGATAAGCTGTCAGCCTATCTGAAGGAACTAAATGTTAAGTAATGGAGATGGGAAAATGAGAGTGATTTACCTGTGTCAGCATTTTCCCCCTGAAACTGGCGCTCCTCAGATTCGTGTTTATGAAGTAAGTAAAGAGCTTATCAGCAGAGGGCATCAGGTGGAAGTGATCACAGCTTTCCCGCATCATCCTCATGGCATCATTCCAGAGGAGTATAAGGGACGCTTCTATATGTTTGAAGACTGGGATGGAATTCCTGTACATCGTTCGTGGATTTATCCATCTCCTAAGGGAAGTTTCTGGAAAAGGCTTGCTTCCTATTTTTCTTTTACATTCAGCGCTTTCTATTCGATTCTTAAGTCGAAGCCTACAGATGTGATCATCTGTAATTCTCCGCCGCTATTCCTTGGCATTACAGGGTATTTAGGGGCAAAAATGAAAAGAGCTAAGTTTGTATTCAATGTTGCAGATATTTGGCCGGAATCAGCTGTAGAGCTGGGAATTCTGAAAAATAAATCCTTTATTCGCATGGCTGAACGCCTTGAGATGTTTCTATATAAGAAGTCCTGGAAAATTGCGACTGCCACGGAAGGAATCAAGGAGTATATGGTCCGTAAAGGAAAGAAGGCGGAAGATGTTTTTCTTCTCCCTAACGGGGTCAACACCGATACATTTACTCCCCAGCCTAAAAACATTGAGTTATTAAGAGAAGTTGGCATAGAGGGCAAAAAAGTCTTTATGTATGCTGGAAATCTTGGTTATGCCCAGGGGCTTGATTCTGTTCTGAGAGCTGCTGCTCTATTGAAGGACAAGCAGCCGGATGCCCATTTCCTGTTTGTCGGCGATGGCCAGGAACGTGAAAAGCTGCTGAACTTAAAGGAAGAGCTGCAGCTGGACAATGTGACTTTCTATGGTTCTGTACCGGTCTCAGCGATGCCGAATATGTTTGCTGCTGCAGACTACAGCATTGTTTCTTTGAGGAATATCGAACTTTTCAAAGGTGCGAGACCTTCTAAGATATTTCCAGCCATTTCTTCTGGTGTGCCTGTTCTTTATTGCGGAGACGGAGAGAGTGCAGCCATCCTGGAAGAGTATAATTGCGGAAAGATTGCTCCGCCTGAAAATCCGGAAGGCATTGCCGCCGCAGTATCAGAATTAATGAGTGTCAGTGATGAGGATTATCAAACCATGAGAGAAAATGGCAGGAAGCTTGCCATTGATCAATACTCCTGGAAAAGCATCGTTGATGATATCCTTTTCCATTTGGAAGAGCAGAATAAAGAAGAAAGAGCCAATTCTTAGGAGAATTGGCTCTTTTGTGTTTCTTATTTAGAAACCGTAGTTCCTTTAAAATAGTGAGTAATAATTTGTTCCGCTTTCCAGCCTTTTTCGGCAAATCCTTTTGCTCCATATTGGCTCATGCCGATTCTGTGTCCCCAGCCTTTCCCGTTCAAAGTAACGGAAGTGATGCCGGAGCCTTCATTGGTTACGATGCCGCCGGATGTTTGGATGGATACTTTTGAGTCGGAAAGTGTTACTTGGCCGTTTGCTGTCTGTACAGTTTGGCCTTTCATATCACTGATGGCTGCCGTGCCGCTGGCTGTTTGGACGCTTAAACCAGATGCAGAGCCATTCAGCACCGCATCGAACCAGTTTGAATAAAGCTGGTTATAGACGCTTGAATTAGGAAGCGGGAAAAGCTTTCTGATGACAGATTCGTTACCCGTTACTGTTTTATCTCCTGCAGATGTTTTAATAGTAACACCGCGAACCTCTCCATTTGCTCCCGTTTTCGATAGAGTCAAATCATAAATGGAGGCAGATGTATCTGAAAAACCAAAGTTTTTTAACAGCTGTGCTGAAGTAAATGTTTCACTCCAGCTGGTGTATGGGGAGGACTCATATGGATCATCAACCGAAACAAGGTAAGGATAATAAGACTGGTTGGAATTCCATACGTCACCTACATTTGCTGTTCTGCCGCCGCTGGTTGAGAAGAAAAAGGTCTGAATAGGCTTTCCATTATATTTAGCCACCAATCCGGCTGTTTCCTGAATAGCGGTATTTGCCCTTGAATCTTCACCTGAATAGCCTTTGTAAACCTGGCTTGCAGCTGTACTTGTAAGCATCATTGTGTTGGCAGCATAGCTTCTTGCTGCAATCGCTTGAGCCTTTAAAGCTTCTTTCGGCCAGGAAGCTGGCATCTCACTTGGAACAACACCTTTTAAATAATCTTCCATATCCAGAAAGTTAATGACCTCAACTTGCGACCCATTCGGCTTTAAAAAGAAGCTGCCCCGGTATGTTGTGCCATTGCTTACCTTTGCAGTGGATAGCGAGCTTACTTCGGAAATTCTCACTGTTGTAGATAAAACCCATCCAGATAAACTTCCAGAAGATACTTTATACCAGACTTGTCCTTGTGCATTTGTAAAAGAGTCAAGGTAATCGGCGCTTTCACCAGCTTTAAATGTCTTAATGATTTCGTAAGAAGTAGTTGCACCTCTTCTCAGAGGAGTATCTGCCGTAAAGACTGCCAGCTTGGAGGTGCCGCTTAGTTCTTGTAAATCAAATCCTTTAGCAGATTTCTGACTGAAGCCAGTATAGCTGACAGAGACACCGGAGCTGTCTTTGCTTGTCGTTAAGACAGTGCTTTCCGGCACAACCGTTTTGGATCCAGTATCTTTATTAACAAGCTGATACGTTCCATTTAACGTAATAGTTAAGCTTGATTTTAAATAAACAGATACATTTACTTCGTTACTATACTGCTTAGGTTCGGCTGCTTGACTGAAGGCAGGCAGGCATGTGAGCAATAAAATGAAACTGAGGAATGAGATGATCTTTTTCAAAATTATCTCACCTCACTAAGACCGCCGAATACCCAGCCTTTTACTCCAGCAGAGGTTTGGGCATTATACCAGGTTTCTCCCTTAGAGTTAACGAAAGTTGAAATATACTTTAGGACCGTTCCTTTTGGCAGTGTTTGAATGACCTCGTATGAAGTAGTGGCTCCTTTGCGCAAGTGAACATCGCCGGTAGTAATAACCTGAGTAGGAGCTGTAGTTGATGGTTTATCTGTTGATACATTGCCTGAGAACACCCAGCCCTTTAAAGTTGCCGACAATTCCACACGGTACCATAGTCCAGTTGATGCTTTAAAGGAATCAATTACTTTTAAGCTTGATCCAAAAGATTTAGCGGCAACAACTTTATAATCAGTAGAAGCTCCGGAATGGATATTCACTGAGCTTTTCGTCACATATACGGCGGAAGGAAGCTGTCCTTCTGCAGGTGGAGTGGTTGGATTGCCAATTTGACTTTTCAGGCTATTAATCTCCTGCTGCTGGGATGCTATCTTTGATTCTAGTTCTGAAATCTTGCTTTTCATCGGATTTAATTGAGAAGTAACCCAATCTACACTTGCTAAAACCACATTGCTGGAAGCATTGATTGCATGTGGAGTGAATATTACAGCTCCTGCTCCAATTCCAAGAGTCAAAGCTCCTGCTGCAATCCATTTTTTCGTACGGCTCATTCAATATTCCCCCTGAATAGTTTATATTTTTCGGTTTAGCGCAAAAATAAATTGGGTACATAGCAGAATATATACCCAATTTGGTCATTAGTAGATTAACAGATTAAGAAATTAAAGGAAATATAATCTGTTTGTTTAAAAGTTGTTAAAATATTCCTCTAATCCTTTGGTGATACCAACCGCCGCTTTTTGTCGAAAGGCAGTTGTTTTTAGAAGAGCTTCTTCATTCGGATTCGAGATAAAAGCGAGCTCAACCAGAACACTAGGAAGCTGGTTCATTCTATTTACATAGAAGTTCTGTTCTTTTACGCCCCTATTATAAGTGTGCATTGATGAGATCATATTTTTCTGAATCGCATTCCCCAGTGTTTCACTTCTGGGACCATTAAAGTTAACAGTTGAATTGTAATATGTTGTTGTCCCTTTTGAAGTTGAGGAGAAGGAATCTCCATGAATGCTGATAAACGCATCCCCAGTGGAATTGTTAGCAATAGTGGTCCTTTCGGACAACTCCAGGAAAATATCTGTACTTCGTGTTAAAATGACGGTTGCCCCATATTTCTCTAATTCAGTTTTTAGAAGCAGGGCAGTGCTCAGTGTTACATCTTTTTCCCTCAAGCCAGATGGTCCAATTGCTCCAGGGTCTTTTCCGCCATGGCCCGCATCCACCACAATTTTCTTTCCTAACAACCCAAATGGTACAATCTTGACTGAAACCTTATTCGAATAATCTCTTAAAGTAAATGAATAACCTGGTTCAAACGTAATTACGGCAGATTTCAGAGAGCCGGATTCAAAGGTTTCGATAGATTTAATTCCTTTAATGCTGCCTTTTGGCAACTCTATGTCAGTCATCGCACCTGTTATCTTTAAGCGGTTTGAAGACAAAGTAGTATAAGAGACTGCAAAATTGCTAGGTTTAATCCAGGTTAAATAATTCTCTCCATTAACTGTGGAATATGCAGGGGAGCTTAGTCTTTTAGCAGATACAGTCGTTGTCTGAGTTTCTAACACCCATCCCCGCGTTCCTTTCGCATTTTCAACATTCAGCCAGCCGTTTAATTTGCGCAGAATCTTCAAAGAGTCATTTTCAGCAAGGTAAGCGCTGATTCCATAGTTGGTTCCTGCTCCTTTGCGGATGACCGCTCCTTTTTTAGCAAAAACATACTTAAATACATTCTGTGATGTAACTAGTTCGTATTCTGGAGTCCATCCGGTTTTCCCGGCTGCACTTTTGATATTTATCCAGCGCTGTCCAAGGGAGTTGGTGAATTCGCCAAGAACGGTTACCTTGCTGTTATAAGGAAGTCTTTCGCTGATTTTATAATCATATGACGCACCAGCGTATAAAGCAGCATTCATGGTCCCGACCAGCATGGTTGTGCCAATGGAAACGGAAGGCTGTTTTGAGACTACAGATTCATGTACCCACGCAATATTGCCTGCGGATGTTTTCACTTTATACCACAAATCTCCTGTTGAATCCTTCGCTGTTTCAAACGCAGTCAGCTCCGCTCCTTTTGTTGCCTGATCGATGACAGAGTGGCTTAAGGAAGGGCCGCTTCGCATGTTGGCTACATCAACACTTACATATAGTTTTAAGTTAATAGCCTGATTGGCACTTGCGCTTTCAGCAGGGATCCAGCCAGCAAGGCTTGAGTTCACTTCTACCCGCAGCCAAGCTTCGCCGCTGGAGTGAACAAAGTGATCAAGTACTTTTACCTTTTGATTTAGTGACAATTTGCCAACGGACTGATAAGAAGATGTAGCACCTCTTCGCACATCTAAAGAATTTACCTGGCTATAGACATAGCTTCCTATTGCAGGCAGAACCGGGGTTTCTGGTGCAGGCGGCAAAGAGCCAGCCTGAAATGCATTTTCTTTAATCCATCCTTGAACAGATCCTAAGTCAGCACGATACCATATTTCTCCATTAGCATTCTTGAAAGAATCAATAATATTTACTTTCTGATTCTTTTCTACATAGGTAACTACACTATAAGAATCTGTAGCGCCTTTTCGGACAGGCGCTTTATCAATCATGACCGTTTTTGTTCCAGTCTCAGGGGCAGGCGGAAGTGTGACAGCCTGAAAAGCAGTCTCTTTAATCCAACCTTGAACAGATCCTAAGTCAGCACGATACCATACCTCGCCATTAGCATTTTTAAATGTGTCAATAATCGTCACGGATTGATTCTTATTTACATATGTAATAATGCTATAAGAGTCGGTTGCTCCTTTACGGACAGGAGCTTTGTCAATCTGAACGGTTTTTGTTTCTTTGACAGGCGCAGGAGGTTTGACTTCAGCATCAGCCTTTAGGTAGTCTTCTATAATCCATCCTTTTATCGCACCTGATTCAATGCGGTACCAGAGTTCTCCGCTGCTATTCTTGAAACTATCAATCACTTTAACAGATGTTCCTTTTGATAGTTTGGCTATAGCTTCATAGGAAGTGGTAGCTCCCTTTCGTACGTTGACATTATCTCCGGTTATGATAGCCTGCTTACCGATCTGAATCCCGGAATCGCCAGTGCTTTGAGCTGTAAAACTGGATGCTAATCCCCAGCCTTTATTGGTGCCTAAATCTACCCGGTACCAAAGTTCTCCGGATGAATTAGTAAATTCATCGATGACGGTGACTGTTTTACCGGTTGATAAAGATGTAACCAGGGGATAAGATGTGGTCGCACCTGACCTAATCTCCACCTTTTGGCCTACAAGCATATTGGCAGGAAGATCTAACTCTTCCGCATTCACGAGGACAGGGAACAGAGCTGCAGTAGCAAGAACCGAAGATGCCAGAAATTTTTTCATGTTTTTCCCTCCGTCGACAAAATTTTGGGTTCTTTACCTATTCTAGCGAAAATTGTCAATTCTTCCAACCCGTATGTAGAAAAGATAGTCCAAAATACCTGTAGAAAATAATGGTAAAAAAAGAAGAGTACACATTGAGTGTACTCTTCTGTCAATATTTAATACTCATCTTCCTGCTGGTCGGTTTGCCATGATTCTTCCTCAGCTGTGTAGCTATCTGTACTGTTGCCCAGAGTTTCATTGAGTTCATAGCTTAGTTCAGAAATGGAATCTTCGTCAGGAATGTAATAATATACATCATCAATATATTCATCATAGCCTTTTAAGGTTAGATTCTCGATGTTTGTATTTTTGATTTTAGAATAAAGCTTGACGAAACTTGCAAATTTAGAAGGCGGGATGTTTGTTTTCACATTTGCCCCTAAGTCCCCCATGATATCGTCGATCTTTGTAATCGTACTGAAAGATGTTCCTTTATTGACAATGGCTTTAATCACCTGCTGCTGGCGTTCATTTCTTCCCATGTCGCCTTTTGGATCTGTTTTTCTCATTCTTACATATGCCAGAGCTTCATTCCCGTTAAGCTCCATATTGCCTTCGCGAAAAGTCTTCCATTTTAAGCTATCGGTCAGCTGTGCTTTGAAGGTAAATGGAACATCGACATCAATTCCGCCTAACGTATCGACAATATCCTCAAAGCCATCAAAGTTTGTTGTAATATAATAATCAATTGGAACATCGAGCAGTTCATTCACTGTAGTAATTGTTGACTCGATGCCTCCGTTGCTGTAGGAATGGGTGATTTTTGTATTATATCCGACTTCCGGCACGTAAGTTCTTGTGTCCCGCGGGATACTCAGCATTTTTACTTCTTCAGTTTGAGGATTTACGGTGACGAGCATCAAGACATCGGATCTTTCGCCGCCTTCCTGATCTTCAATCCCCACTAAAAGAATATTAAAAGGATCCTTGGAGATTTCCACTTCCTCGGTCCGGTGATTTTCAACTTTATTACTGTCCAGCTCCTGATATATTTCACTTGTTGCTTTATTGGCACTATAGATAAGATCGTATGCCAGGAATGTCCCTCCGCCAATAATCGTCAGAAAGAGGGCAAGTACTATGACACGCCAGAAGCGTTTTCTTCTAATCTTTCGTTTTCTTGATCTCGAAACAGACATTATATCCCTACTTTATCATTGGTTTGGAAAGGAATTATATTTCATGCAATAGTATATTTTACCGAATTTTTATTCCTTCGTAAATAAGTGTTGAGAATATTATTTTTCCTCTTCTAAATATAGCAGTTCTCCCTGCGAAATTTCCGCCTGGCCATTGGTTAATTCAGTGATCCATTCAGAAAAACTTTCTGTTTGGCCTTCTTCCACATAGGTCAGTATTTCAACCCGATCTAAGTATAGAATTTCCTTAAGTGTATAAATGGAAGACCGAAGTTCGTTTTCTAGCTTTCCGAGCCATGTATAATCTGCTTTTGCATGCATGATGCGCATCAGTTTTCTTTCAACGATCCCGACAGCATTAATTCCATCGGAAGCTGCTTTTCCATAAGCGCGGATCAGGCCGCCTGCACCTAATTTTATTCCGCCGAAGTATCTGGTTATGACAACAGCTGTATCTTTAAGCTGTTTTTTTTTCAAAACTTCCAATATGGGAACACCTGCTGTCCCGCTGGGTTCCCCATCATCATTTGCTTTTTGAATCTGATCATTTTCGCCAATTAAATAGGCGGAGCAATTATGAGTGGCGTTCCAATGCTTTTTTTTGATTTCCTGAAGGAAATTTTGGGCTTCCGCTTCAGTTTCTGTTCGTGCTATATGAGCAATGAACCTTGATTTTTGAATAATGATCTCATGTTCACCTGTACTTTTGACTGTTAAATAACGGGGCAGCACTTCTGCAGCTCCTTTCAATTACATTATGAAGAGAAATACATGTTTCATTATAAAACGACAATAATCGATAAATTTAGATTTCAAGTGATTGTAATGAAACTTTAATATAGGTAACTTTTAGAGATGGTATAATAGGAAATATTCTCATAGGGAATTCTCTTTAATGAATTACTGCCGGATATAATATAGGAAAAAGGTTTACCATCAATATATATAGGATATAAGACATGGGTGAGAAAAACAAGATTGAGTCTTTTTATCGATTTTTTGCCTTTTTGGCATGATTTTCATGATGCCCATATAGTATCCTTTCCTATTACAAGCTACAATATATGGCAGATATAATAGATGCTGGAGGACTTGCTTCCATTTGGAGGTTCCATATGAATATTAAGAAGTTTGATACTAAAACCCTTGATCTTATTTTGCAAAAGATGGTAGACACTGTAGGGACGAGTAAGGATGAGATATTCAGAATCGGCGAGCAATGCCGCAGAGACTATGAAACCCTTACTGAAGAGCTAAGAGAAGTTAAGCAAATGGTGATAAAGACGATTGATGAAGGTGACAAACTGGAGGTTCAAACTAAGTTTGCCCGCAAGCGTTTATCAGAAGTCAGCATGCATTTCAAGAACTATACCGAATCTGAGGTTCGGGATGCCTACGAGAAGGCACACCAGCTGCAAATGGATTTGTCTATGAACCGGCAGCTGGAAAAACAGCTGCGTGATCGCAGAGATGATATTGAGAGAAGGCTGCTCGGTGTTGGTGAAACAATCGAGAGAGCAGAAGCGCTTGTTTCACAGATTTCTGTAGTAATGAGCTATCTCACAAGTGACCTGAAGCAAATGGGTGAAATTATAGAAGATGCAAGGATCAAGCAGGAATTTGGCTTGAAAATAATTGAGGCTCAGGAAGAAGAACGAAAAAGGCTATCCAGGGAAATCCATGATGGTCCAGCACAAATGATGGCCAATGTCATGATGAGATCCGATTTGATTGAACGGGTATATAAAGAAAGGGGCGGGGATGAGGCAATCACAGAAATCAAAAGCCTCAAAAAAATGGTCAGAAGTGCCTTGTACGAGGTGCGGAGGATCATTTATGACTTGCGTCCAATGGCACTTGATGATTTGGGATTAGTGCCTACCCTCAAAAAATACCTGCAGACAATCGAAGAATATCACAGCACTGTCAAAATCAGGTTTTCCAATCTTGGAGAAGAAAAGAGGCTTCCAGCCCAGTATGAGGTCGCACTTTTCAGGCTGATTCAGGAATCTGTTACAAATGCACTGAAGCATTCAGAGGCCGCCGAGATTATTGTGAAATTGGAGATTAATAAGGCAAGGGTAGCCGTTATCATCAAAGATAACGGCAGAGGATTTGATATCCGGGAAAGAAAGACTGAGTCCTTTGGGATTATTGGGATGAGAGAGAGAGTTGAGCTTCTTGAGGGGCAGCTTTCCATCGATTCCAAGCCGGGAAAAGGCACGGTTGTCATTATCCAGGTACCTTTGAACTTGTAGAAATTATAAATAGAGAAAACATTTAACCGGAGAATTTGGGAGGCGAAGCAATTGACTACAAAGATTGTCATAATTGATGACCATCAATTGTTCAGAGAAGGGGTAAAACGCATCTTAGATTTTGAAAGATCATTTGATGTAGTAGCAGAAGGTGATGATGGGGCTGAAGCTATCTCATTGGTGGAAGATTATAATCCTGATGTTGTCATCATGGACATTAACATGCCTAATGTGAATGGTGTGGAAGCAACTCGCCAATTAATTGAAAAGCATCCTGATTCAAAGGTCATCATCCTTTCCATCCATGATGATGAGAATTACGTTACACATGCGCTGAAAACAGGTGCCAGCGGATACCTGCTGAAAGAAATGGATGCTGATGCATTAGTTGAGGCAGTAAAAGTTGTGGCTGATGGAGGGTCCTACCTGCATCCGAAGGTTACGCATAATCTTGTTAACGAATACCGCCGCTTATCAGCTGTTGGCGCAGGAAGCAGCAGCGGCTACTCATCACAAATCGAAATCCGACGTCCGCTTCACCTGCTGACACGCCGTGAATGCGAAGTCCTTCAGCTGCTTGCTGATGGAAAAAGCAACCGTGGAATTGGCGAGGCTCTTTATATCAGTGAAAAAACGGTTAAGAACCATGTCAGCAACATTCTGCAGAAGATGAATGTAAATGACCGTACACAAGCCGTAGTAGTAGCGATTAAGAATGGCTGGGTTGAAGTGAGATAGGTGACAGGCACCACCCGAATTTTGTCGAAAAGCACGCAGATGGTTTTAACGCCATTGCGTGCTTTTTTATTTTATCAGAGCAGCAGCCGCAATTTGAAAGATGGTCTTTGTATCGGAAGACCTCTTTTTAGCATGATTGACCATTAGAACAAGCTCCTCAAGTTCTTGTGGGGATGCGCTGTCGATGAGCCAAGAAGCAAGTTCTGTTCCGCTAAGGGAGTGGTTTATGTTTGGAACTTTAATAATTTTGTATTTGCTTAACTCGCTATTAAGTATGTGGTGAAGTGTATCAAGATTATATTTACTGGAGTTGGGCTTGCTTGTAAAAGAAGTGTTGTTTTTCAATTGTTACAGCTCCTTTACGAAATGAAGACGCAAAAGGAATTTTACCATATACAACATCCTTGTTTGAATGTGAATATATACCAGTTTTACAACATGGGCACAATGGAGCACTTATCCTGCTTGCTAAACTTAATGCATTTTCCATCGCTTTCATTTAAAATGGAACATGAACATACAGTAGAGAAAAAATATAAGGATGGTAACTCTATTTATGAAAACGGCTGTTGTAACGGATAGTACAGCATATATTCCCAAGGATTTAAGAGAAAAGTTAAATATACATATGATTCCGCTGAGTGTGATTTTCGGCAGCGAAACCTACCAGGAAGAAGTGGCAATTACGGCATCAGACTTTTATGAAGAAGTGAAGCATAAAGAGCTTCCGAAGACTTCTCAGCCCCCGGTGGGCGAGTTTGCCGAGCTGTTTGAGAAATTATCGAAAGAGTATGATGCAGTAATCTCGATTCATCTGTCGAGCGGCATCAGCGGCACGTTTCAGGGGGCAGTTACTGCTGGCAGCATGGTTGAGGAGATTCAGGTTTTCCCGTTTGATTCCGAAATCAGCTGTATGGTGCAGGGCTTTTATGTCATTGAAGCGGCTGAACTTGCTGCTTCCGGTAAGGGGCCACAGGAAATCGTGGAACGTCTTGAGGAGATGAAGAAGAGCATTCGCGCTTATTTCATGGTAGATGATTTATCACATCTTCAGCGCGGGGGCCGCTTGTCCAGCGCACAGGCATTGATTGGCAGCCTGCTCCAGGTGAAGCCGCTGCTTCATTTTGAGGATAAGAAAATTGTTCCGTTTGAAAAAATTCGCACCCGTAAAAAAGCGATGAAGCGGATGGTTGATTTGTTTTGGGACGATGTGAAAAGCGGGGAGCCGTATCAGGCGGTAATTATCCATGCTAATCGAGAAGAAGAGGCGCGCGAGTGGAAAGCTGAGCTTGAGTCGGAGTATCCAAATGTTGAATTTATGATCAGCTACTTTGGTCCGGTCATTGGAACCCATTTGGGTGAAGGTGCGATGGGGTTTGGCTGGGTGAAGAAGTAAAGTTTGTTTTTGTGCGCCATTCTTTGGGATGGCGCAGATTTTTTTGGAAGGGGTGATGTGTATGTAGGGGTTTGCAAATAGATTCAGGATACCTGCAAATAGAATAATTGGTTTTGCAAATAGAGAGCCTAAATCTGCAAATAGATTCGAAAATTTGCAAATAAAACCGTAATACTTGCAAATAGACAGACAAATTATTTAGTCCAGAGGTGAACTAATTGAGATTTACTCCTAAAATGACCCCTTATTTACAAGATTTTCCCACGGAAAGCTTCCCGATACCCTCTATTGAAACCATTCAGGGGTCACCACTAAACGAAATTTATCCATTCAACAGAGAACTACAGCAACTCCTCTATGGAAAACAGCTTCTATTCGAGAACCTTCCGCATTCAATCGAAGAACTCCATCAGCATTATGAAAATGGCTGCATTAATTACCGAAAAGGAATTACTAAAATCAAAAACAAAAAAGCTTGTGCCAGGTGCGGCAATAAAGATCGTTCATTGTTCGCAAGTTTTACCTGTGCCAGATGCGGTGAGAAAGAATGTACCTACTGCCGGAAATGTATCATGATGGGGCGGGTCAGTGAATGCACTCCTCTCATCGGATGGTGCGGACCTGAGCCTGACTGGGAGCTAACTGAGAATCCTCTGGTATGGGCAGGGACCCTTTCACCAGGGCAGCAGATTGCCTCCGTTCAGGTAAAGAAGGCTTTAATCGAAAATAAGGAGCTCCTAGTTTGGGCTGTCTGCGGTGCAGGAAAAACAGAAGTTCTGTTCGAAGGAATCAATGCTGCGCTTGCCTCCGGTAAAAGAGTGAGCATTGCCACTCCAAGAACAGATGTTGTTTTGGAGCTTGGTCCGCGGCTTAAGGGAGTCTTTCCTGGCATCACGATTGCTGTCCTATACGGCGGCAGTGAAGACCGCCACCTCCAGGCCCCCATAACCATCGCCACCACCCATCAGCTTCTCCGTTTTTACAAGGCTTTTGACACCGTGATCCTGGATGAAGTCGACGCTTTTCCTTACACTGCTGATGAGAGCCTCCAATATGCCGTCCGCCAGTCCCGCAAAGAGAACTCCTCGATGATTTATCTAACTGCGACGCCTAATCAAAAATGGCAAAAGGAATGCCGGAGCGGAAAAAGAAACTTTGTAACTATCCCGGCTAGATATCATCGTCATCCATTGCCTGTACCGTCTTTCAAATGGTGTGGAAATTGGGAGAAATCCCTAAGGAAAGACAAACTCCCGTCGGCAGTTAGCCAATGGATCAAGAAAAGGCTCGATAACCAGAAGCAGTGCCTGCTCTTCCTTCCGAAAATCGATAAAATGGAAAAAGTCCTCACCATCCTTCGTAAAACCTATCCTAAAATCCAAGCTGTCCACGCAGAAGACCCTGACCGAAAAGACAAAGTTCAAATGATGCGCAATAAGGAAATCCCCATGCTTTTAACAACGACCATCCTGGAAAGAGGGGTTACCTTCCCTAATATTGATGTAGCAGTACTCGGAGCAGAAGACCGCATTTTTACAGAAAGCGCTCTTGTTCAAATAGCTGGCAGGGTTGGCAGAAGCGCTCAATTCCCTAGTGGAGATATCACCTTTTTCCACTACGGCAAAACCGAAAGCATGGTCAAAGCTCAAAAACAAATTCTCAAAATGAACACTGAAGCCAAGAAGAAAGGACTGATCGACAATTAAATGTTTAATATGCCATGAAGAAATTCATACTGCTGTCAGCTGGTCGACTCTCTGGTCGCGACCAAAAGAGAATTACTTATGCCAGGGATGCACGGATAAACTCCCATTTATCATCGGCGAGACATGCCATAAATGCAGCCGTCCTTTCAGTACCTTAGATCCTCAATTTCGAAAAGGGAATCTATGCGCAGATTGTCTAGGGTGGAACCGGGATACAGAATGGTCAGGGCTGCTTGTGAAAAACGATTCTCTCTTCCTATACGATGACTTTTTGAAAGAAACAATAGCCCGTTATAAATTCCGGGGCGATTATATTTTAGCGAGAGTTTTCTCAGCATTCATAAGAGAAAAGCTGAAAACTCTGGAATTCGACTATCTCGTCCCCATTCCTCTAAGTCCTGAAAGGCTTTATGAACGAGGCTTTAATCAGTCTGCTGCACTCATTCATGAAGCAGGCTTTACAGCGACAGAAATGCTTCAGAGGGTACATTCTGAAAAGCAGTCCAAGAAATCGCGTCAGGAGCGGATTCATCACAGCCAGGTCTTCCAGCCTCTTAATGCAGATATTGAAAACAAGGTGATCCTTTTAATTGATGATATATATACAACCGGATCAACTTTATATCATGCAGCGAAAGTTTTGAAAGATAGAGGAGCTGCATCAGTTCGTTCATTTACATTGGCAAGAGGATAATGTTTGGGGAAAATTACAAATTAATATTTTGAATTTGATAGTTATTAGGAAAATACTCCTATGTTAAAATATTCTAGTCCAGGCAAATTTTATAGATGTGTAAGACACCAGCTGCTGTCTTAAAGCAGGGTATCTGCCGTGGCGACACAGAAATAACTTTTTCAGTTGCCTTTTTGTTGGGAAAGGATGTTTTGAAGTGGACGAAGTAAACTCGAAGGAAAATGATATCAAAACAAAGGATATGAATGACTATTACATCCAGCAAATGGAATTGACTAAAATAAAAAATAATCTCAACCAGGCTCAGATGATCGCTAACATTGGAAGCCTGGAATACGATGTGGAAAACGATAAAGGGTTTTGGTCTGATCAGCTGTTTCGAATTTTTGGCCTAAAGCCCCAAAAGGACTTTTTTCCAGATTATAAAATGTATTTGGGTTACCTTCATCAGGAGGATCGCCCGGCTTTTGAAATTCAGTTTAATAGACTGTTAAAGGAAAAGGACAGTGTGGATCTGATATGCCGGATAACCAGGCAGGATGGAGAGGAGCGGTATATTCACCATCGTGCGAATTATTTTGCGGAAGAAAGCGGATCAGCTAAAATCATTGCAACGATTCAGGATATAACTGAAAAACGGCTCATGGAAGAAAAGCTCTATGAAAACGAGCGGCGAATTGGGCAAATATATGAAAATCTAGAAGTGGGCATATATTCTGCAGATTTAATTGAGAAGAAGGTTATTCATTTCTCGAGGGGAGTGGAAGGGATTTTCGGCTATTCTGCCGAGGAGTTCATTGCCGATTTCGATTTGTGGAACAATGTGATTCATCCGGATGATCTGCAGGAGGTAGAAGCAGAACGGGTGAAAATACTGAATGGGAATAGCATCCGCTATCAATATCGGATTGTACATAAATCCGGTGAGGTTAGATGGGTTAATGATCACGGTATTCCGTACCTGAATGATAAAGGTGAGCTTATCCGGGTTGATGGATTTGTAACAGATATAACAGAACAAAAATGGCTTGAAAAGAGAATGAGGCGTATGGCTTTTTATGATCATTTGACCGATCTGCCGAACCGCCGGTACTTTGATCAGAAACTCCAAGACCTTATTGAAGAAGATTCACAGCAGAATTTCGCCGTCTTGTTTTTTGATCTGGAGCGATTAAAGCAGATTAATGATACATTTGGACACTCTTCAGGAGATGAACTGCTTAGGCTTGCTGCACAAAGGATTAAGGAGAAGCTAAATTCAGTCTGTTTTTCAGCAAGAATTTCCGGTGATCAATTTGCGGTTATTATGGAATATATCCAGGAAAAAGAGGATCCTGCAAAATTAGCAGATACCATTAATCAAATTTTTTCTGAATCATTTCTTATCGACAGCTTTGAGCTTAATATTACCCCATCTATAGGCATAAGTTTATATCCGGATAATGGGATCACAGCTGATGAATTGATCAGAAATACGGAATCTTCCCTGTACCATGCCAAGCAGAAGGGGAATAATAGATTTCAGGTTTACCATCCCTCCATGGATATTGAATCTTATAAGCTATTTACCCTGGAACAGGATATGAGAAAAGCAATTCAACATGATGAGTTTTTTCTTGAATACCAGCCAAGAGTAGATACGAAGACCGGGAAAATAGTAAGTGCCGAAGCTTTATTAAGGTGGAATCATCCTGAATGGGGCAGAGTTTCCCCGCTGGAATTTATACCGGTAGCTGAGGAATCCGGATTAATTATTAATATAGGTGAGTACGTAATTAGGAAGGTATGCAGGCAGCTATACTCCTGGAAAGAAAAAGGTTTTACCGTTGTTCCGATATCCGTAAATATCTCTCCGCTGAGCTTTTTGAAAAATAGTCTTGTTCCGACAATTATGGAAGCGCTGGAAGAAAACCATCTGGATGCGGCACTGTTAGAGATAGAATTGACGGAATCTTCCCTAATCAACTATTCCGAGAACGTGATTGCAGTGCTTAAAGAATTGGGTGAATTGGGAGTGAAAATTGCACTGGATGACTTTGGGACCGGCTATTCTTCTATTACCCAGTTAAAAAAATATAAATTCGATATTCTGAAGATCGATAAAACCTTTATCCAGGCAATGGATACAAATGCGGAGGATGCCATCATTACAGCAAATCTGATCCGGCTGGCCCATGGACTGAATATGAAGGTGGTAGCAGAAGGCGTAGAGACCTTTGAACAGTTCTATTCCTTAAGAAAAAATGAATGTGACCAAATACAGGGGTATCTTTTCAGCAAGCCGGTTCCGCCTTCAGTCTTTGAGCAGAAACTGTTAATTGGCACCTTGAAGCCGCAAAATGTAAAGGAAGACAATGTGTTCAAAGGTTTGCGGAAGTATGTCCGGATCGAGTTTCCCTATCCGCTGGAAGCAGAAATGACCATCTTAGAGCTTAACAGCAAGCCTGTCAAAATGGGCAGTACCAAAATCTTGATTGAAGATATGAGTGCAGGCGGAGTAAAATTTGTATCAAAAATGAAACTCCCTGTGAGAAAGGATATCATTCTATTAATTGAAACCAGGCTATTAGGAGAGGTCCTATCCTTTACCGGGACGATTGTCCGAAAAGATGAAATATCGGATACTCTGACTAATTATGGCTTTCAATTTATTATTGAAGAGGGACCGCGAGCTGAATTGGCGAAGATGCTTGATACTCTGCAAATACAGCTTGAGCAAAACCCAACCGTCCCCGAATCCCGATTCATAGAAACAGCCAGCAGCCAGCTGTATTTCGAATAATATTTTTCTATAATTATCCTATTCTTCAAGCTATAATAGTTTCATTACAAACTGAGAGAGGAAGAATCATATGGCTGAGTTATCGAACTGCCCGAAATGTGGTGCCATCTTTGTCAAAAACCAGTTCCGCGATGTATGCCAGGAGTGCTGGAAGGAAGAAGAGAAGGCTTATGAGACGGTTTATCAGTTTATCCGTAAGAGGGAGAATCGGACTGCAACCATCATTCAGGTTGTTGAAGCAACCGGGGTAGAGGAAGATTTAATTTTAAAGTTTATCCGTACTGGAAAATTGAAGCTGGCTCAATTTCCGAACCTGGGTTACCCTTGTGAAAAATGCGGGGTCAGCATTCGGGAAGGCAAGGTCTGCAGGAGCTGTGCAGGAGAGCTGAGAAAAGATCTCCAGCAGTTTACCTCTGAGGAAGAACGACGAAAAGAAGCAGCTCAACGAGAAAAATATGGCACTTATTTTGCCGTCAATGAAAAAATCAATAGACGTTTCTAAGCTATGTGACTCAGTCACATAGCTTTTTCTATAGGCTTATAGATGTATTTTTTGCCAAAGTTAAATTAACATTTAAAGAAACTGCACTTATAGCCGATAATAGAATTAGGTTAAATCGACCGGAAAGAAAGTGAGGGGTACACATGAAAATCAATAACTTTGGTCCTTCAGGCGTGAACCCATACAAACGCCAAATGAACAAGCATGAAAATACAGGCAAAACAGCCAGAGCGGCATCAGATAAAATCGAAATCAGCACTACTGCAAAGGAAATGCAGCAGGTTTCACAGCTAAGCGAAAATCGTAAAGCAAAAGTAGAAGAGCTTAAAATTCAGGTAGACAACGGTACTTATAAAATTAATCCAAAAGAAGTGGCGAAAAGCATCGCTAATTTTTATACGAAAAAATAATGAGGAGGGAATGGCATGTCAGCCGAAGCACTTACTGCAACGATGGAAAAACTGCTAAAGCTTCATAAAAGCCTATATGAAGTCGCTGTTAAAAAGACAGACATTATTAAGACCGGCGACATGGACGGCCTGAATCAGATGCTGAAGGATGAGCAGGCTCATATTGCGGCTATTGGCCGATTGGAAAATGAGCGGGAAAAGGCAGCAATATCGATCGTGCCTATGCTGGAAAGCCCTACAGTATCAGATTGTTTAAATATCCTCACGCAGCCTGATCGCCTCAAGCTGGAGGCCATCACGAAGGAGCTTGCTGAGTTGGTATATGAACTGAAAGAGCAGAATTTCCTAAACCAGCAGCTTGTTCATCATTCCCTTCAGTTTGTAAATGTATCTATGAATTTTTTAAGGCCGCAGCCTGAAACGATGAACTACGGCCCGCCTGCCAAAAAGAAATCTGGAAAGATGAATCCAGGAATTTTCAACTCGAAAGTGTAGCAGAACGGAGGAACAAACATGCGTTCAACTTTCATGGGACTTGAAACAGCCCGCCGTGGCATGTTCACCCAGCAAAGTGCTTTATATACAACAGGTCATAATATTTCAAATGCTAATACGCCGGGATACACCAGGCAGAGGATTAATTTCGCGCAAACCGAGCCTTATCCAGGAGTTGGGATGAACCGTCCGCAGATACCCGGACAAATGGGAACGGGTGTTGAAGCGGGAACAGTCCAGAGAATTAGAGAATCATTTTTAGACCTGCAATATAGAACCGAAAACACAAAAATGGGCTATTATGGTGCTATGAGCGAATCCCTTACGAAGATGGAAGAAATCATGAATGAGCCGTCAGAGAATGGTTTGCACAGTACCCTGGAAAAGTTCTGGAACGCCCTGCAGGATTTATCAAGCCACACCGAAAATACCGGTGCTCGGGATGTTGTGGCGGCTACAGGACAAATGGTTGCGGATACACTGAACTATTACTATAATTCCCTGTCGCGGGTCCAAGGGGATATTGGCAATCAGGTTGATGTGAAGGTAGATGAAATTAACGCGATCGTCGCGCAGATTGATCATTTGAATAAGCAGATTGCCTCTGTTGAGCCGCACGGGTACCTCCCAAATGACCTTTATGACGAACGGGATTTATTGGTAGACAGCCTTTCACAATTGGTTAACGTAAAAGTGACCAGTGTGGTCCCAAATACATATGGAGATGCCAAACCGATGGCAGCGGGCCTTTATAATATCGAGATTGTCCAAAAGGATGGAAAGTCCTATAATCCGCCTATTAACCTCATATCTGCTACAAAAGAGAGCGGCATCGTTGGCACAAACAAGGTGGAGCTCGAAAAAAGCGAAGAGAGCGGACTCGTAACAGGATTAAAGTTTGGATCCGCATCCATTATGCAATTTGAGACTTTATCAGGTGAACTATCCGGCTTAATTAACAGCTATGGGTATGAAGCGGATGGTTCCACTAAGGGTGCTTATCCTGAAATGCTGGAGAAGCTGAATAGAATGACAGCTGCTTTTGCTAAGGAATTCAATGAGATTCATAAAAACGGGTATGCTCTCGGTGCGGACACAATCTCAGGTTTGGACTTCTTCCAGTTTGATGAGGATAATCCTGCACAAAGCATTAAAGTGAATCAAGAACTACTGGATGACTCATCTAAAATTGCAGCAGCAGCCGGAAAAGGCGGTGCTTCTGGAGATAACCACAATGCTCAGCTGCTGGCTGATTTAAGAAAGAAAAGCTTTAGCGATTATACTTCCTTGTCTGATGATGAAAAATCAAAGCTGAACGGAAGCCTTGATTCCTATTATTCAGGGATTATCGGGCGGTTAGGAGTAGACTCTCAAAGTGCTCAGAAGGATTTAAAAAACTCTGCCGTACTTGCGGATTCAGTAGACCGGAACAGGCAATCCGTCAGTGCAGTCTCATTAGATGAAGAAATGACCAATATGATTAAATTCCAACATGCATACAATGCCTCCGCCCGTAACATAACAGTGGTCGATGAAATGCTCGATAAAATTATCAACGGCATGGGCGTTGTAGGCAGATAAAGGGTGAAATAAAGTGCGCGTAACTCAATCAATGCTTTCGAATAACATGCTACGCAATTTAAGCAACAGCTACAGCAGAATGGACAAGCTGCAGGATCAAGTTTCGACTCAAATGAAATTTACCAAGCCATCGGACGATCCGGTTGCTGCGATGATGGGGATGAACTATCGTACAGACTTAAACCGGATTCAGCAGTATACCCGCAATATTGGGGAAGTGAGAAACTGGGTCGATAGTACGGATGATACTTTGGATAAAGGCGTTCTCGCATTGCAAAGAATTCGAGAACTTACACTTCAAGCCAGCAATGGCACTTTGGAGGGAGACCAGCGAAAAGCTGTTGCTGAAGAAATTAAACAGCTTAAAGAGCATCTGCAGAATCTCGGCGATACTCAAATTGGCGGAAAGTATATTTTCAATGGCAATCAGACAAATGTGCGGCCATCTGAATCAGGTTTTCAAAGCGGAACCATCGAGCTGGAGGTTTTCTCGGGCATCAAGATTCCTGTCAATACGGAAGGAAAAGCTTTGTTTGGGGACATGCTCAGCGATGAAGGTGATATCCAAAAGCTAATCACGGCACTTGAAACGAATGATCCTGCAGTTGGGGATATGCTTGAAAGTGTTGATAAAAACATAGATAATTTCTTGTCTGCACGTGCATTAATTGGTGCCAAACAGAATCGGGTCGAGCTGATGGAGGATAGGCTTTCACAGCAGGAAGTCTTCTCGACAAGAATCCTTTCTGATAATGAAGACATCGATATGGAAAAAGCCATTATTGAACTTACAACCCAGGAAAGCATCCATCGTGCAGCACTAAGTGTAGGGGCAAGAATCATTCAGCCGAGCTTAACCGACTTTTTAAGATGATCAATGAAAAGCTATCCATATGAGATAGCTTTTTTTCATAAAAGAGGTGTCTAACATGAACGTACCGCAGATCAGACTGGAATCCAACTTTATCAAAATGGGATTAAAGATAGAAAAATCGGTACAGGAAATCGAACAGCCCCCTGCCACCCAATACATCCAGCAGCCAAAAGCCATCCTGGAAATCGAAGCAATCCCCGGTAAGCTGACAATAGACCAGACCAAAGCACGTGAAGACGTCGACCTAAAAAGTGTCGGCAGAAGAATAGAAGAGTTCGCCCAAAACGGGTATCAGGATTGGCTGAAAGGGCTGGAGAGAAGAGCTGCACAGGGAACAGAGCTCATGAAAATTGAAAACGGCGGCAATCCCATCGCCCATCAGGCCAAGGAAAACAGTGAGGGTCCTCCCCTGCAGTTCAATATTGGCTGGGTACCGTCTCATAATAGTGTAATAATCAAATATGAACCAGCCAAAGTCAACATTGAAGCTCATCCGCAAAAGCCGATGATTGAAGTTGAAACCAGAAAGGCGGTTCATACTTATACGCCTGGAAAAGTAAGCACAGAAATTCTCGAGAAAAACAGACTAGATATTGATTTTATCAATCTAACAATATAGCAATGAGGTGCAAAGATGAATATCCAAACAAAGTTTCATGGTGAGCAGGAAATAAATAAGGAGGATATTATTAAATTTCCTTCCGGGATTCCGGGTTTTTTAGAGGAAAAGGAGTTTTATATATTACCTCTTGAAGGGACAGACTTATTTGTACTTCAGTCAGTAAAAACACCTGAGGTAGCTTTTATAGTTACAGATCCGTTTTTTCTATTTCCACAGTATGAGTTTGATTTGCCGGACGAGGCAATAGAAAAATTAGAGATCCAATCAGATAAAGATGTGGCAACGTTTGCGATTTTGACAGTAAGAGAGCCATTTGAGGAAACAACCGCTAACCTGCAAGCACCGCTAGTCATTAACCAAACAAAAAAACTGGGCAAACAAGTCATTCTTAATCAAGCACCTTACCAGACCAAACATAAAATCATGACACCTCAAGAACAGGGGGAGAGATAATGCTTGTACTCACAAGGAGACTTAAAGAATCGATCATTATTGGTAATGACATTGAAATTTCTATTCTATCTATGGACGGTGACCAGGTAAAGCTGGGCATCAGTGCACCGAAAAATGTCGACATACATAGGAAAGAAATATACTTATCGATTCAACAGGAAAACAGCAGTGCAACTCAAACAGACTCTAGTTCCATCGAAAGATTGAGTAACTTTTTTAGAAAGAAATAAAAAATTCTTCCAAACTATTAAACACCTGTCAAAATAAGTCGATATAACCATTGTAAAGCTGAACAGCAAAAAGGCGGCCGACTTTTCTGCTGGTTGGTAAAACAACCACATGGATGTGGGATATATACTCAAGGAGGAAGTAAATAATGAGAATTAATCATAATATTGCGGCGTTAAATACTTATCGTCAGTTGAGTGGTGCTAATGCAGCACAAGGCAAATCAATGGAGAAATTATCTTCCGGTCTTCGAATCAACAAAGCTGGAGATGATGCTGCTGGTCTAGCAATCTCTGAAAAAATGCGTGGACAGATTCGTGGTTTAGACATGGCTGCTAAAAATTCACAAGACGGTGTGAGTATGATTCAAACAGCTGAAGGTGCTTTAAATGAAACTCACGATATTTTACAACGTATGCGGGAGTTAGCAACTCAAGCTGCGAATGATACAAATACTGACAGTGACCGCGGTGAGATTCAAAAGGAAGTTAACCAATTATCTTCTGAAATTAATCGTATTGGTAATACTACTGAATTTAACACAAAGAGCTTGCTAAAAGGTGATGGCAAAGCAAATCTAACGGCTTCTGGACTTTTTAGTTCAGATGTTTCGCAAACAGGAAATAATGTACAGCATACTCAAGCGGAAGCTACAATTACATTTGCTGCAGATAATTTAAAAGAAGATAATAAAACTATGGTATTTAGTCTAAATGGTATTGATTTAACAGTTACTACTGATACTGATGCAGCACTTTCTGCTAATGCTGTAAGTTATGCAGGTGACGCTACTGCAACTTCTGCAACAATCAAGGTTGATGATACTGGTACATCTGCTGCTAATTCTGCTGACGCAACTGCTGCAGCTGTTCAAGCTATGATTGATAAAAATGAATTATTAAAAGGACAATATACTGCTGTATCAGACGGTACAAGTAAGGTGACAATCCAAGCTGTTTCAGGTGGAGATTATGATGGGGCTAAAGGTGTAATTGATATTACAGAAACATTAACTGCAACCCCAACACTAGGATTAACTGGTGCCAATGGTACAACAACTTCTGCTACTGCAGCTACTACAAATCTAGATTTTTCAGCAACAGGGGCAAATATTGACAGCGCAGCAAAAGCAGAAGCGCTAGTTGGAAAAGGATTCACTATCAACGGTCAGCAAGTTGAGTTCTATAACGCTAACGACGGAGAATATACTGGTGATGGTATAGGAATTAATATAAGTGATGCAATTAATGCAACTTCAGACTGGGATGATGTTCTAGCAAATACTATTTCAACTCAATTAGACAGCTTAGATGGAATTAAAGCTGCTGCAACTACAGCTACTTCAGGTATTATTCAAATTGATACTGAAGCGACTGGTGCTGATGCAAAACTTGAAATTAAAGATGGTGGAATTCAAGAAGCATTTAAGGCAAAATTCCAAGTTGGTGCTAATGAAAACCAAAGCATGACGATTGACATTAATGATATGCGTTCTGAAGCACTTGGTCTTACAGGAGTAGCTGGACAAGGTAATTTTACAGCTACTAATACAGTAACAGATGGAACAGATGATAACACGGTTGAAGCAGCATTAGATGTGTCTACTCACGAAAAAGCTGCTGCAGCTATTACAGTTATCAATGAGGCAATTGAAAAAGTTTCAACAGAGCGTTCTAAGTTGGGTGCGTTCTCTAATCGTTTAGAACACACTATTAACAACTTAGGTACTTCTTCTGAAAACTTAACAGCTGCTGAGTCTCGAGTTCGTGACGTTGATTATGCTTTAGCTGCTTAGACAGTAACAAGCACAGTCGTCCTGACTGGTAACGGTCAGAGATTATTATCGGGTGAATTGCTGGAAACCCCTAAGAGCTTTTCTTGCCACAACGTAGTTGGAAACGACAAGCGTGAAGGTTTGAAAAAAGAAAAGATTGGGCAATCAGCAGCCAAGCTCCTGTTTCGAAAGAATGGAGAAGGTTCAACGACTAGGATAAACCATCTAAGGCAAAAGCTAGGGTGATGAAATCCATAGGTGAAACAATGGTCATCAGCATTGTTAATCCGAAGTGCCCGACTCCTACTAGTATGTTAGGGTGAAGATATAGTCTAGTCATTTGTGAAAGCAAATGTTCGCACGATGGCGAAAGAAATGATGACTCAAACTAAAAATTCTATTCTTTCTCAAGCAGCACAAGCAATGTTGGCTCAATCTAATCAACTACCTCAAGGGGTATTGCAACTTTTGAGATAATTGATCTGAGGGCGTCTAGTTTGGTAATGAACTAGAGTATAACTAGGTGAATTGCTGGAACTTCCTAAAGCTACGTCAACTACAACGTGACTGGAAACGGTGGACGTGAATGTGTGAAAATGATGGAGATGATACAATGGATAATCAGCAGCCAAGCTCCTGAAAGGAAACTTTGGAGAAGGTTCAACGACTAGAGAATACGGTCTAAGGCAGGGAAGCTATGACTATGAATCTCGTAGGGCAGTAAATACTGTTCGAAGTGCCTAGCCCCTTGAAGGAGTCAAGGGTGAAGATATAGTCTATTCTGTCATTGAAAGATGCAGTCGCAAAGCAAGCGAACCAACAACCACAAGGTGTACTTCAATTGTTACGTTAATAAATTTTTTGAGAAGGGGATTGGGGGTATTGCCCAACCCTTTTTCTTTATGTCTACTTACATGATTAAAATAGGCAGCTTAGAAGGTAGGAAATCTTTTTTAATCAACTGTATATTTAGAAGGAGAGTATACAATGTCACAAATGGTTATTAAATCAAGACAATTACTCGTTCCGCAATACATGCGAAAATTTTCTTGTATTGGTTCTTCCTGTGAAGACTCATGTTGTATCGGTTGGAGAGTGAATATTGAAAAAGGTACTTATAAAAAGTATAAAAAATCACGTGATTCTGAACTAAAGCCATACTTTGAGAAGAGTGTTACTAGACTGCGTACTAATTCATCATCAAGGTCATATGCTAAAATTGAAATGGAGAGTAATGGTAGATGTTCCTTCTTATCAGATGAGAACCTTTGTAAAGTGCAATTGAATTTAGGTGTAGAGTATTTGTCAAATACCTGTACAGTTTACCCACGTATTATTAATAATCTAAACGGTATAATTGAAAAATCAGCTACAATGTCATGTCCAGAAGCTGCACGGTTAGCACTTTTAAACCCGAATGGAATTGATTTTGATCAAATTGAAGAACCAGAGGATACACGTGGGGTTATTACTTTACAATTAACAACTGATAATGCAAAGAACAATATAATACAAAAATATTTTTGGGAGTTGCGTATTTTTTCAATTCAAATCATGCAAGATCGTACGTATTCTATAGCAGATCGTCTTATTATTTTAGGAATGTTCTATCAAAATTTACAGGAACAAATTGATCAAGATAATGTTCATGTTATTCCAAATGTAATTACTAAATTTAATAATTGGACGACTAATCATGGAATGAAAGAGCTACTTGACGAAATACCTACGCAGTTGGCAGTGCAAATGGAATTGTGTAAAGAATTGGTTGATTTTCGTTTTGGTCAAGCTGTCTCAAGTCAACGATACGTTGAGTGTTTAGCAGAAATGTTAGAAGGTATCCAATACACTAAAGAAGCTACAGTTGAAGAAGTTACGAAGATTTATAAAAAGGCATTTGAAGAATATTATGAGCCATTTATGACTAAACATGAGTATATTTTAGAAAACTATCTTGTTAATTATATATTTAAAAATTGGTTTCCCTTAGGTCAGAAAACTCTTTTTGATGATTATGTCATGTTAGTTATTCATTATTCAATGATCAAACTTCATTTAATCGGCATGTCAGGTTTTCATAAAGATTTAACCAAAGATTTGGTAATCAAACTCATCCAATCTTTTGCTAAAACTGTTGAGCATAATAGTGCTTATTTAAAAAAAATATTTGATTTATTGAAAGCAAATGGATTTACGACAATGGCTTATATGTCAATTTTAGTTAAGAACTAAATACAAGTCTTAATGTAAACAGATTATAGGGGTTTTGTAAATTTTTACGAGAGATCCATGAGTATTTGATTAAGATATGAAGTTAGAGGGCAAATTGTTTGATTTTATTATGAAAGTGATGTTGTATCAATAGGAAAAACAAATGGATTGGAAGAAACTCGTAACCTAACTGCTGCGGAATTTCGTATCCGTGATGTAGACATGGCGAAAGAAATGATGACTTATTCTTAGCCAAGCAGGCACAAGTATGTTGGCTCAAAATAACCAACAACCACAAGGAGTATCTTATTCGTTAATTTCTAATAGAAGGGACTCTGGCTTTGCTAGGGTCTCTTATTTATGAATAAAAGGTATATTCGGTAGTGTCTATACTGCCCGTAATTGATTTTATTTAAAACTGGTAAGAACTTTAATAATTCTAAGGTGAAAGTTTCTAATAAGAATTAGAGCGCTACATCATCATTTGTTTATTAAAAATCTAAACCACATAAAAGTCTGCTAGCGGAAAATATATTTTCCTTCAAAACTCCCCTTCATCCAAAACTTTTCTTAACAATCAAAGGTAAATTCCGATATAAAAACTAAGGTAGTTATTTAATATAGGTAGGGGATTCTAATGATAGATCGTATATCATCACAAAATATTTCTCTTACAACCAGATCAGTACATACAAATGAAAATTCAAGTGAATTTCGCATTAAAGAGATAAACAAAGAATTGCCTGTTCAGCCAAAACTGAATGGCCAAATCAAGGAAGGACAGTTGCCAGAGGTAGTCGACAGCATGAACGAGTTCTTACAGGCCTCTCATACCTCATTAAAGTTCGTACTCCATGATGAACTAAACGAATATTACGTCACACTAGTTGATGACTTAACCCAGGAAGTCGTAAAGGAAATCCCAACAAAGAAAATGCTGGATATGTATGCAGCGATGACGGAATTTGTTGGACTGATGGTAGATAAAAAGATTTAAAGGAGGAGTTCTCATTGGTTAGAATCGGAGGTCTGGCAAGCGGGATGGATATTGACCAGCTTGTATCAGATCTAATGAAGGCAGAACGGATGCCTCTTGATAAATTAAAGCAGAAGAAACAAGTATTGGAATGGCAGCGTGATGATTACCGTGCAATGAATTCATTACTATTGGATTTTAGAAGTGAATTGACGCAGATGAAGCTGACTACACGTTATCGCTCACGTCTGACAACTTCTTCAAATGAAGCAATGGTAACTGCCACAGCAAGTGGTGCAGCCAGCCAGTCTTCTTACTCGATTTCGAAAGTAACACAGCTGGCAAGTGCTGAGACTCGAGTGAATGGCGGCAGTATTTCTGCGGATGGGAAGTCCATCGACCCAAGCAAAAGCCTATATGCACAGGAAAGCAGTTTTATGTATAAAGGCAATCATACAGATTCTAGTGGCAACACTGTAGCTAGTGCTTGGAAAAATGGTGCCGTATTAAGTAAAAATATTGATGTGACCGATCCGGCAGCCATTAGTTTCGGAGATATGTCCAAAGTGGACCTAAGTGAACTTAGCTCCTGGAGTGTAAAGGTTAATGGAGTAGGATTTAATGCGCTGAGTGAGGCAGAATTAACTGCGGCGAGCCGTCCCTTAAAAGAGAATGAAGTGCTGGTAAAAGAAGATGGAACGCTGCAATTTGGCAAGGAACCTGCAAAGGGAAGTGTTATAAAGATTGATTATGTTGCCACTGAACGGACGGGTTCACACGCTATTTCAAGCAGCACTTCCTCTATTCAATTGGCTCAAGGTGCCTTGAACGAAGTGAAGAGCATTAAGATAAAGGAAACAGCGTCCGGAACGACCACTGAGAAAACTTTTTCAATGGGTAATATCGTGAATGGAGAAAGAGAAATACTCGATGATGCCAATAAAGTGGTAGGCACTCTTAACTATGAAACAGGTAAAATCACGTTTAATTCTGATATGAAAAAGCCGGCAGAGGGATCAGGTACAACGATGACCCTGGAGATTGCATTTGATCACAAATTCACTGCTTTTTCAGTCGATACTTCAACCTCTAAAGGAGAGCGTCATGATTCCTTCCTTATTTCAGGCAGTGAGTCCCTGAATAATGTCATCAGTAAAGTCAATGCTTCAAGTGCTGGTGTCAATATGTTCTTTGACAGTGCTACAGGCCAAATGACGATGACCCGTACTGAGACGGGTGATTTTAATAAAGGCGGGGCTGAAATCACGACAAGCGGCAGCTTTCTGAATGATGTGCTGCGCTTTAAAGGGGCTGCGGTCAAAGAAGAAGGAAGAAACGCTGAATTCGAAATTAACGGATTGGCTACTAATCGGAGCTCAAACACGTTTGAAGTGAACGGCGTCACCTTTACGCTTAAGCAGACATTTGAAGATCAGCCGGTCAGCATCAATGTCAGCAATGATTCCACAAAGGTTTTTGACAATATTAAGGCATTTGTGGATAAATACAATGAAATGATCGATAAGATCCAGAAAAAGACTGGTGAAGAACGCTATAGAAGCTATACCCCTTTGACGGATGAACAGCGTGAGCAGCTTTCGGACAAGCAGCAGGAGCAATGGGAAGAGCGAGCTAAAAGCGGTCTCTTGCGCAAGGATTCTACTCTTCAGTCTGTATTATCGGGGATGAGAATGAACTTTTACCAGCCCATATCGAATGATCTTGTTTCTCCGCTTTATAATCAGCTGGCCAGTATCGGCATTAAAACGACCAGCAATTATTTAGAAGGCGGTAAGCTGGAAATTGATGAAGCCGCCCTGAAAAAGGCAATCGAAGATGACCCTGTGTCTGTTGAAAATCTTTTTAGAGGAGAAGGGCAGACAGATGGGCAAAGAGGGATTGCCCACAGGCTTTATGATACAGTAAACGCTGCTATGGATAAATTGAAGACAAAAGCCGGAAATAGCTTTACAACCAATCAGCAGTTCACCATCGGCAGGGAATTGAATGATGTAGGCAAGCGGATTGATAGCTTTGAAGATAAATTAAAGCAGGTGGAAGACCGCTACTGGCGCCAATTTACTGCAATGGAAAAAGCGATTCAGCGTTCCAATGAGCAGTCCATGTTCCTCATGAACCAGTTTGGCGGCATGTAATAAAAAGGAGTGTTACAAATGGCAGTAAGCAATCCATACCAATCTTATCAGCAAAATTCAGTGAATACAGCATCTCCTGGAGAGCTGACACTGATGCTATATAACGGTTGCCTGAAGTTCGTCCATCAGGCTAAAAAAGCCATAATGGACAATAACATTGAGGTGAAAAACACAAATATCCAGAAGGCGCAAAATATTATACAAGAGCTGATGGTTACGCTGAATATGGATGTAGAGGTATCTTCAAACATGATGGCTTTATATGATTATATGAACCGGAGGCTGATGGAAGCGAATGTCAAGAATGAGACAGCTATTCTTGATGAAGTCGAGGGTCTTGTAACCGAATTCCGCGACACATGGAAGGAAGTCATCCAGGTCAATCGTCAGAAGCAATTCTCCCAAGGCGGCACTGTGTAGTGAGTTCGGTTCAAAGTTTTTATGATTTAACCCTCGAATTAATCAAAACGCTGGAACATCCAAAGCTTGACCGTGATGCGAAAATGAATGATGTCGATATTCTTCTTGAAAAACGCCAGCAGGCAATGGCTGGCATGGCTCCTCCCTATTCAGAAACCGAAAAGGATCTGGGAGCCAGGCTGATCAGCCTCAATTCAAAAGTCACCCAGCTGATGACAAGGGAAAAGCTATTTATTCAAAAAGACATCAAAGACTTAAACGTTAAAAAAGAATCAACCGGAAAATATGCAAATCCCTATCAATCCATGGCAACGGACGGCATGTTTTATGATAAAAGAAAATAGGTGACTAACTTTGTTGACTCTGACCGAAGAGCAGTATATTTTTTTGAAGGAATACAGCGATTTATTATATACCATTGATGAGGCATTTGATTATATAGTAAAAAGCTTTAGCGATTTTAGCAAAACAGAGGGAGATCGGCTTCTTGGTGATGTTTTTCAGGCATTCCCTCAAGTCGCTTCAGCTCATGAACAGCTTAGCTATCTTGTTCAAGGCAATCAGACGATGCTAAAGGCTATTGCTGATATTAGTGCAGTAGCCGATCAGGCTGAACTCCTTATTCAGAACTTTGACGATCTTCCTGTTAGACAGGAGATCATTTCGAAAAAGCTCTATCCCGCATTTGCAGTGTGGCATAAAAATATTCAGCAGGAATTAAATCCATATATACAGTCCTAAATAGGATCAGGCTTAAATAGCCAGGAGGTGTTCCCTTGGATATCCCATTAATGTCCATGGTCTTATCTCAAGGCCAGGTCCAGCAGCAGGCATCCATCTCAGTCATGAAGAAAGCCATGGATCAAGCGGAGGGAAATGCAAAATTTATTAATAAGATGATGAGCGGGTCTCAGATACAGTCCCTCCAGCACGCAGCCCAGCCCCACTTGGGCGGCAATATTGATATAAAAGGATGAGCAGCCAAAGGAGCTGCTCGTTTTTTTATTTGCGTCACCAATTCGACAAATATTCTCAATCTTTTTACCAGTTTCAGCAGGAGTTTTTAGGGGTAAAATAGAAATATAAATACATAGTCTTAATATACTTTTAAGACTAGGCATTTCCTTTTCAGGCATTACTGGTGATTTTCACAGTAAACGCTAATGAAAAGGCTGTCATTGTATAATGAGAAGGAGGAGTTCACGTATGAATTACAACATTCGTGGTGAAAACATTGAGGTAACTCCAGCAATTAGAGAGTACGTAGAGAAGAAAATTGCTAAGTTAGAAAGGTATTTTACTGAAACTCCTGATGCAAATGTACATGTAAATTTAAAAACGTATAACAATAACCGTTCTAAAGTGGAAGTAACGATTCCGATGCCGAACCTGGTACTTCGTGCAGAGGAAGATCATGATGATATGTATGCAGCGATTGATCTGATTACAGATAAATTGGAGCGTCAAATCCGCAAGCATAAAACAAAAGTGAACCGCAAGTTCCGCGAGAAGGGCAATCTGACTGCTGTGTTTGCAGCATTGGAAAATGAGGCAGAGGTCCCTGAAGTGGAAGAAGATGAAAATGAGCTTGAAGTTGTCCGCCAAAAGAGCTTCGATTTGAAGCCGATGGACAGCGAAGAGGCGATCCTGCAAATGAACATGCTGGGCCACAGCTTCTACGTGTTCACGAATGCAGAGTCTAACTTAACCAATGTAGTGTACAAGCGTAAAGACGGCCGCTATGGTCTGATTGAAGCGCAATAATAAAACGTGAAAACCCTGCTGCTGAGGCGGGGTTTTCGTTTGTTTGGGTTCACTATTGGGCTATTTGCAGGAATTGGTCTGCTATTTGCAAATTCGCCGTTCTATTTGCAGAAATGCCGAAGTTATTTACAAGAATTATACTTCTATTTGCAGGTTTTCCCGACCTAATTGCATCGTTCACAATTTCAGTAAAACGACACTGCCAAAAATCCGCCTAAACTGTAAACTTCTCCAATTCCCTCTCCATCACTCCGGTCATTTCTTTCAGCTGCTCCACCTTCACCATTACCTGCTCAAACGCGCGAAGCTGTTCTTCTGTAGAAGCTGAGATTTCCTCCGTCCCTGCAGCGGTTTCTTCTGTTACCGCTGAAATGTTTTCCACGGCACTAATAACCCGCTGGCTCATATCACTGGAGGTCTTCATGTCTTCAACCAATTTTTCCAAATGGCTGTGAATGCCGGAAACATGCTCCGAAATGGTTTCAAAAACTTGTTCCGTTTCACCCATTGATTGGGATTGCTCTTTTGAAAGGGCATGCCCCTGCTCAGTGGCATTATAAATATTGCTGATTCCATTTTGGATATTGCTGACCATCGAGGCGATGAGATCGGTTGCTTTTGAAGAAGAATCGGCGAGCTTCCGTACTTCTTCTGCCACAACCGCAAATCCTTTACCGGCATCACCGGCACGGGCTGCTTCGATCGCCGCATTTAAGGCCAGCAGATTGGTTTGATCCGCAATATCTTTAACGGTGTTAGCTGCCCCTTCAATTTCCTTGGTGAACTGGGCAAATTCACTGACTGAGCTTCTAATATGGTTAGACGAACTGGAAATCTCTTCAGCAAGTTTCATTTGTTTTTCCAGGGACACTCTGCCCTGAGTAACAGATTCCAATGCCTGTGTACTTTGTGAAGCGCTCTTCGCACTCGACTGATGGACAGCTGAAAATTGCTCGCCCATCACGCTCATTAACTCAGCGGTAGCCTGAACGTCTTCAGAAATGGCCTGGCTTCCTCTCGCCAATTCGTCGGTTGAAACGGCCACCTGGCCGCTGCTTTCATTTAAGCTGTGCATATAAGAAGCCACATCCCCGGCAAATCCTTTTACATTCTGGCTGACTTCTTCAATGGATTGCACGGTTCCTTTTAGATTTACCACCATTTTTGAGAAGGCTTCCGTTAGTTTATCCACTTCATAGCGGCTGTTTTCTTTAAAAGAAAGCTGTGATAAGTCTGCTGTTAAATCGCCCTCTGAAATTTTCTCAGCTTTTTCCACAATCGCATTGATTGGTTTTGTAATCTTTCTGGCAGCCATCCATGAGAATATAGCCGATAACAAAATAAGCAGCACGCTTCCTATGAGGGAGGAATTCGTGATAAAGGCGATTTTCTGGCTGGTTTCCTGAAGAATCCCTTCATACCATTCATTTGTCCGTTTCTTCAGCAGGTGCATATCATTTAAAATGCCGGAAATCCGTATGCTCTGGCGCTTGATTTCGGCTTTGTTTCCATTGGTGAAGGCTTCTGTCGAAACTTCCGATAGCTCTGCATATTTTCCTTCAATGCTTCCAATGATTTTTTTGTGCTCTGGAACGGCGGCGACTGAAGAAAGTGAAGCCAGGTTTTCCTGAACTTCTTTCATCATGGTTAGTGCCTGGTCTTTGTTGGCGTCACTGGAATTATAGGTGTAATTGGCAAGTGATTGGCTTGTCACTACCAGGCTTTGCTCCAGGTCCTTTACTTTCAGAAGAAGTTCCACATCATCTTTAGCGGAGCTTTGAATGTTTAATGTCTGGTAAATGATAAAGCCTATCATGCTGACCGACAGTACGAGCGGGATCAGCGTGACAATAATAAGGCGGTTGCGTAATGTCATCTTGGGAGCTCCTTTATATCTCAGCTTTTACTGTGATTTTTCCATTGATTATGTCTTCTGTTGCCTTTTTCAATGCAGCTTTCTGCTCCTCTGTTAAGGAAATGACCCGAACTTCCGAAAGGCCGACACCGTTTTCTGCCAGTCCCCATTCATAGGAGGAAGCTTCGATTTTTCCGTTTTCCGTCAATTCCTTCGCCAGGTTAAAAACAGCAATGTCGATGTTTTTGACCATCGATGTGGCAACGGCTTTTTCCGCAACAAAATACTGGTCGGAATCGACACCGCCGGCAAGCACGCCTTTTTCTTCCGCTTTTTTCAGTGCGCCAAAACCGGTGAATCCCGCAGCAGGGTAGATAAAATCTGCACCTGCAGCAATTTGCTTCTCAGCAATTTTCTCACCGAGAGCCGCATCTCCAAAGTTCCCGGCGTATTCTGTTAATACTTCAATTTTCGGATTGAAGTGCTTGGCACCTTGAATAAATCCATTTTCAAAATGGTGAATGACAGGCACATCAACACCGCCGATAAATCCCACCTTGCCCGTTTTGCTTGTCATGGCAGCAAGCATCCCCACAAGGAAGCTTCCTTCATGCTCCTTAAAAGTAAGTGAGACCACATTTTCAAGCTCGGAAACAGCATCAATCAGCAAAAATTGCTTTTCGGGATATTTCTCAGCCGTTTTTTCAAGTGCTTCCTGTGCTGTGAAACCCAGTCCGATGATCAGGTCATGATCATCTTTGACAAGCTCTTCAAGCGGCTTTTCAAAATTTCCGTCTGGAGCTTCTTTGTAATCAAACAGAATACCCAGCTCATCACGGGCTTTTTCCAGGCCACGGAAGGCAGAGTCGTTGAAAGACTCATCTCCAAGTCCTGTGTCTGATAATAGAATGCCAATTTTATATTCTTTATTTTGGTTTTTACTTTGTTCAGAGGCAGAGCAGGATGCCAGAAGTAAACTGAACAGAAGCAGAATAGGTAGTAGTTTTTTCAAAATAAACCTCCGTGTTGTCGTATTTCGCCTTACCTAATATCGGCAGAAAGGTGGAGGTTTTAAGTCTGAAGTCAGACCTTCCTCTAAAAAAAGCCAAATAAAAAAGCCTGCATATTCACAGGCTTCCAACATCATTCCTCCAGGACCTTATATTTTTCCTTTAGCGACTCCGGAGCCATTTTCACCATCTGCTGAAGGACAAACGATGTAATCACGATATCATCCGTAAATCCGAAAATCGACAGGAAGTCTGGCACAAGATCGAGCGGCAGTAGGATATAAAGAAGGCCGGCCGCAACCGGGAACAGCTTTTTGCCGGCTGTTACCTCCCGTGAGAGAAAGTAATCCCTCAGGAAGGGAAGGAACTTCCAAAATTTTAATACAAACTTGATGCGTTTGAAAAACTTCATTTAGTTCACCTATTTCTAGTTCATTCGCTGAATGGGAGCTGACACCTGAATGCGCGGCGGGTTTTTCACCTCAAGTGTGGCAGCTGACAGATAGCTTGTTTCAAGTATGCTTCAAAAAGTAAATAGAATTAGCCACTTTTGCAAAGTGTTCAATTAGGTATGAATCTCCTCTTTTTATAGTTTATATATGGTAAGAGGGGATATGCTACACTCGTTTCATCCTCCTTGGGATTGATTATCGAATAATCGTAATTTTATCCAGGTCGGCGCTTTTGACGCCTTCGTTAAAGATCAGCCTTGTTTTAAATTGAAAAATCCGGTCAGGTGCAGAGCAGGGAATGTCTTCAGGCAGCTGGAAGTTAAAGTCCATTTTGTTGGTTTCTTCTGATTCAATGACTTTGGTGGACAGAATGGTCGCTGTCCCGATCACTTCCTCCTTCTCTTCGTCAGGCGATGCCATGACCAGGTCACACTCAATCCGCTTAATCTGCTGATCAATGGTTCCTCCTTCAATCAGGAAGATTCCGCTCACATTTTCTCCTGGCGTATATTGAAGCTTTGGCAGCTGCAAATCAATTTTTGCAGAGCCTATTCCAAGCATTGACATGTATTTTCGTAAAATCAACAAAGATCTCTCCTCTAATTTTGTATAGGGGGGAGCTGCTCGCTCACACCACAATTTTCCTGTTTCCTTCTTTACGTGAAAATAACGATAAAGTTTCAAAGAATTTTCCTTCTACCTATTCCTCCATTTTATGAAGTAAAACATGCGGCGGTGCGGGCCTGTATAATAAGAAAAGCGGAGGTGCCTTGCTCACCCCCGACAAGCATAAGACGAGCCTTCCGGGAAGGCGTCCTTTGCCTTACTGGAAGGATTGGCTTATGACCTCGAGGGGGTAGGCACCGAAGCTAGACAAAAAAAGGGGCCTTTACCGCGGTGGTAAAGGCCCATAAATAAAGACCTCTACCGAATTTGGTAAAGGTCTTGCTAACAATTGTTTAGATTGCCAACAAAGCCGAGAGCATGTGCTCCGTAATGACGACTCTGCTGTAAAAGCTACTCCCCTTTAGGAGATACTATTCATTTTATAGCTACATCATATTGGATTCTAAGATTTTTGTCAATATGCTTCCTTCCATTCTAGGAGACAGCTGTGCTGCTTCTTCTTTCAGCAGTCCAGCCTATTAACAAAACAATCAGCGATGACGCAAACCCAATAAGGATACTGTTCGGTCCTTCAATGAAAAATAAAAATGTCCAGCCGGATAAAGTCCCAATCAGCACTGCGGCAGGCATCAGCATGCCTTTTTCCTTCCTGCTCCATAAAATCTGCAGGATAACCGGCAGCGCGGCCGCAAAAAAGACTCCGGAAATAAAGAATAAATCCAGTAAAGATATCGAGAATAAGTGGGCCCAAAATGGAATGGCCGCCACAAACAAAATCAGAATCCCCCACATATGCTTATTCAGCTTGAGGTCATTCCGGTCATAAAGAACATACAGCGAATGAATCTGTGATAGAAAAGTTTCGAAGAAGATAACCATTAAGATAAAAATGAGCAGAATCGTAATAGCGAAATGGTCGTATCTCAGGAAAATTTTTTCAAAGACGGAATAAAAGTTTTGAAATCCGCCTTTATAAATGGCCGATAAAGCAATCATCGAAAATGAAAAGGGGATGGTGCTCCAGATAAGACCAGTCATACTTAGACCGAGCCGCAGCTTTTCTCTTTTGCTTTTTAAAAGCATATTCCACATTTTCAGATCCAGCAGCAGATGCCCGAGCATGGCGATGGTAAAAGCCGTCAGCAGCAAGGGCAGCATATCCCATTCCACATAAAGCAGATACGGATGGTACAGGCGGATGCCATCGTATACGACTTCAATCCCTTCCAGCATATAAGCATGGACAAGAATCATGATCATGATTAAAAAGAGAATGCCCACTTTTAGCATGCTGAACCGGGTAAACCATTTTAACCGGAAAAAGATCGCTGCCAGAAACCCGAATAAAAAGAATAAACTCATCCCGACAGGAACCGGGGTGCCCAGCGGGAAGACGAGGATCCCTGCGGCAAAGCCCATGACGGACATGCCGAAAAAAATGGCCAGCAGAATGCCCCGCTTCATCCACTTTAAGGCAGGCTCCGACAAACGGCTTGCCATAATTCCGAGAAAAGATGAAGACTCTGCTGCAGACCGTACCCTTGCGATAATTGGAATAAGGGCCAAAAAGGCAATGGCGCCGGCAGCTGAAAAGCTGACAGTCCCGATAAAGCCGTAACGCAAAAAAGCTTCAGGTGCTGTAAAAACGGCATTGCCTGATGTCCATCTTGAGATAATGGCAATGCTCAGCAGCCCGAAGCCATATTGAACTGATTTGGATAGGTTTGTATTCATCAGTGCTGCTCCCTGTATTGCTTTGGTGTAATGTTCTCTTTTTTCTTAAATTGGCTTGAAAAATAATGAAGACTGTTAAAGCCGGTTTTTTCAGCGATCTCTGAAATGCTGTAATGGGTGGTAGACAGAAGATGTTTAGCTTTTTCCAGCCTGTAAACGGTCAGGTAGTCAATAAGGGAAGTGCCAACTTCTTCGCTGAACCTGCGGCTTAAATAGGCTGGGCTTGCATGGACCCTGGCTGCAATATCCTGAAGGCCAATCCGCTGTTCATAGGACTCATGAATTTGATTTAAAGCCTCGTTTACCATTTTGGAATATTCCTTTTTGAAAATGGGAGTGGAGAACTTTTTCAGCGTTTCTTTTAATTCTTCTTCGATAATAGGCTTGGTCAGGTATTCGGAAACCCCCAGCTGAATGGACTTTTTGGCAAATTCAAAGTCCTGGTGGGCTGATAGAATGATGATTTGCAGATGGGGCTGGAGCTCTTTTAAATCTTTGACCAGTTCAAGCCCGGACTTGCCCGGCATCTCAATGTCCACAAAAGCCAGATGAAAGTAGTGTTCCTTGCTGATGGCAAGAGCCTGGCTGCTGTCATAGGCAAAGTGGAAATTCCATAAAGGAAATGCCGGCTTTAGAATATATTCAAGCTGTTCAATTACGATTGGTTCATCATCTATGCATAATACATTCATGCCTGCTCCCCCTGCTGGAATTCGACTTTTGGGAGTGTTATTTTCACAGTAGCTCCGTTTTGTTCATTTTTATAGATGTCCAAATTTGCCTTTTGAAACAGGAGATCGAGCCGCGTTTTAACATTTGAAAGACCCTGCCCTTTTGTCATCATGTCCTCGAATGAATGATCACCGATGCCAAGGCCGTTATCCTCGACATATAAAGTGATGTGGTCTTCGTGGCTTTCCGCTTTAATGGTGAGGGAAAGAGGTCCGGGTTTTTTCTCCAGTCCGTGCTTGAATGAGTTTTCCACAATCGTCTGAAGCAGGTAAGGAGGCACAAAGTGCTTCAATGCTTCTTCGTCTACATCCTCCGTAATGGTAAGGCGGTTATGAAACCGCAGCTCCTGTATTTTTAAATAATATCTGGTATACTCCCATTCTTTTTTTAACGGAATTAATTGCTCTTTTATCTGGTACTTGAATTTTAAAAACAGGGACAAGGTTTCCAGTGCCTTGATCAGTGTTTCTATGCGGTTTAAGCGGGCGAGACCTAGCATCAGGTTAATGGTATTGAATAAAAAATGGGGGTGAATCTGCTGATTCAGCTGCATATATTTGCTTTCCTGCAGCGTATTTTCCAGAACCACCTGCTGCTTTTCGAAGGAAAGACTATCAATCTGTTTTTCAAAAGCCAGCACCATCATTAAGATAATGGCTCCGGCCATCGGCACAAATATGGAAAAAATCGCAAATAATGAAAAGGTCTCGTATGTAATGAGCATGGTCTTCACGCCTTAAAAGAATTTATAATAGTATAACATGTCAGATAACTGGTTAGTAAGTTAATTCGGGAAACGTAATAAAATGGAATTTTAGTTGAATGAAAGAATCCTTGTAAAGCAAAAAAAGAGCGAAGCCATAAGGCATCGCCCAAAAGGGGGTTATTCCATAATATGAGATCAGCACTGTGGCTGGAACTCCTGTTATTTAAGAAATTGCCTCCGCATAATGGCAGGCGGCCTGATGTCCTTCTCCCAGACTCTTAAGCTCCGGATCGGACTGCCTGCACAAGTCGGTAGCCAGCGGACATCTTGTATGGAACCGGCAGCCGGCAGGAGGATCGATAGGGGACGGGACATCGCCCTTCAGGATGATACGTTCCTTTTTCTTTTTCCGGTTTGGCTCCGGAATGGCTGACAGCAGCGCCTGTGTATAGGGATGGCGCGGGTTGTCGAATAAGCTCTTTTTCTCTGCAATTTCAACTACTTTTCCCAGGTACATAACGATAATTCGGTCAGAGATATGGCGCACAACCCCAAGGTCATGAGAGATAAATAGATACGTTAAGCCATATTCCTTCTGCAGCTTTTTTAATAGATTCAGTACCTGTGCCTGAACGGAAACATCAAGTGCGGATACAGCCTCGTCACAGATGATCAGCTTCGGCTCCACCGCCAATGCGCGGGCAATCCCGATCCGCTGGCGCTGACCGCCGCTGAATTCGTGCGGATAGCGGTCAATATGCTCTTCCTTTAATCCGACCTGTTCTAAAAGTTCAATTGCCCGGCCCCTCCGATTCGCTTTCGGAACAACATTCAGGATCCCCATTGCTTCCTCAAGCGTCTGGCCAATCGATCTTCTTGGGTTGAGAGATGCGAACGGATCCTGGAAAATGACCTGCAAGTCTTTGCGGATCGAACGCATCTCCCGTTTTGATTTAGACAGTAAATTCGTTCCCTGAAAGATAACCTCCCCGCCAGTCGGCTCATCAAGTCGCAAAATCGCGCGTCCTGTCGTCGACTTTCCGCATCCGGATTCACCAACAATGCTGACGGTCTCCCCTTCATAAATCGTAAAGTTCACGCCATCAACCGCTTTTACATGATTGACGGTGCGGCCAAAAACGCCGCCTTTAATCGGGAAGTACTGCTGCAGATCCTTAACTTGAAGGATTTCCTTTTCTTTAGTTAGCGTGGCTGACATCTGCTGCAACCTCCTTTGCTGCCGGCCCGTTCCATCTTTCCGAGTACATCCAGCAGCGGACTTTATCATCGTTATCAATCAATAAATCCGGTTCTTCCGTTCTGCACAAATCAGTGGCAAACGGGCATCTTGGTGCAAAGCTGCATCCTGGAGGAAGATTGTCCGGGCTTGGAACCGTACCAGGGATAGCCTCCAGTTCCTCCACGTCCCTGTCCACAGCCGGAATGCTTCTCAGCAAGCCCTGTGTGTATGGGTGCTTTGGATTTTCAAAAAGGGAATCTACATCCGTATGCTCGACAATTTTTCCGCAATACATAACGGCGACACGGTCACAGGTTTCTGAAACCACACCCATATCATGCGTGATTATGATGACAGCCGTTCCAAGCTGCTCCTGCAGGTTCTTTAAAAGATCTAATATCTGCGCCTGAATCGTTACATCAAGAGCCGTAGTCGGCTCATCAGCAATCAGCAGCTCCGGCTTGCACGCCAATGCCATTGCAATCATGACACGCTGGCGCATGCCGCCGCTTAATTCATGGGGCTCCTGTTTGGCTCTTTTTTCAGGGGATGGAATTCCGACTAAACGCAGCATTTCAACCGCCTTCTGCCAGGCTTCTTTTTTCGGCAGCTTTTGATGTATCCTGAAAGCTTCTGCAATCTGTTCACCGACAGAATACACAGGATTGAGTGAAGTCATCGGTTCCTGGAAGATCATCGAAATCTTATTTCCGCGCATTTGCCGCATGCCTTCCTCTGTTTCAGATAGCAGGTTTTTACCTTTAAAATTGATTTCACCGTCCACGATCTTTCCCGGAGGCTCTGCAATCAGCCGCATGATGGAGAGAGAGGTGATGCTCTTTCCGCTCCCTGACTCTCCGACAATGCCGAGCGTTTCTCCTCTTTTTACATCAAAGTCTACGCCGTCGACTGCTTTAATGACTTTTTTGCCGGAGAAGAAATGAGTTTTTAAGTTTTTCACTTCCAGTATCGTTTCTTTATGTTCAGTTCCCATCATTCTGCTCCTCTCAATCGGGAATGGTTTTAGTTCAGTTCAACACGTTTATTCAGGAATCGGTAGGACAGGTCAACAAGCAGGTTGACGATGACAAACAATACCGATACGAATAAAATCGATCCCTGCACAAGCGGCAGGTCACGCATCCGGATGGCATCAATAATTAATCGGCCGACTCCATTGATGGCAAAGACGGATTCTGTTAAAACTGTTCCGCCGAGAAGGGCGCCAAACTGCAGGCCGACTACAGTAATAACCGGGATCAGTGCATTTTTTAACGCGTG
Organism: Bacillus sp. NTK034; assembly: GCF_017303275.1. Lineage (GTDB taxonomy): Bacteria > Bacillota > Bacilli > Bacillales > Cytobacillaceae > Cytobacillus. The sequence continues at coordinate 178,816 of NZ_JAFKOJ010000004.1, forward strand.
CTTGTAAATGATTAGACGCTGACGTACACCCTTTGCCTTGGCAGTGCGGATATAGTCCTGACGGATGACTTCCAGCATGCTCGCACGTGTCATCCTGGCCACAATGGCTGCGCCGCCTGTTCCGAGTGTAATGGCCGGAAGGATGACATGGCTGAAGGTCCCCCAGCCGGCAACCGGAAACCATTGAAGTCCGACCGAAAAATAGATGATCAGCATCAGGCCGAGCCAGAAGTTCGGCAAGGATACGCCAAGAAGGGCAACCATCATTAAACCAACATCTGTAAAGCTGTTTTGCTTCGTTGCTGCAATGATTCCGAACAGTACACCCAAAACAATCGTAATCACAATGCTCCAGAATGCCAATTCAAGTGTGATTGGCAAACGGACGAGGATTTCGTCCAGAACAGGACGGCTTGTCCGTATGGATTCGCCAAAATCTCCTTTTACAACATCCCCAACATAACTCAGATATTGAACGGCAAGAGGCTGATCTAATCCGAGGTCATGGCGGATCGCTTCCACCTGCTCATCGGTTGCCCCTTCACCTGCCACTAGAACGGCGGGGTCACCGGGAACCATTTGCATGATGAGAAAAACCATAAGGGTAACGCCCAGCAGAACCGGGATCATTTGAACAAGCCTGCGCATCAGAAAGATAAACATGTGAGAACCTCCTTAATTTTTCATTCGCGGATCCAGTGCATCACGGAGTCCGTCTCCGAATAAGTTAAAGCCCAGAACGATCAGGGCAATGGCGATGCCCGGGAATAACGCGATGTGCGGCGCAGTGAACAGAAAATCACGGCCATCGCTCAGCATCGCACCCCATTCAGGTGTTGGCGGCTGTGCCCCCATTCCAAGGAAGGAAAGGCCTGCTACTGAAAGAATCGATGTCGCCAAGCGCAATGTTCCCTGTACGATAATTGGACTCATAATATTAGGCAGGATATGAACAAAAATAATTTTCAGGTCGCTTGCCCCTAAAACACGGATTGCATCGATATATTCCATTTTCTTAACGCTTAAAGTCGAGCCGCGGACAATACGGGCAAAAGTAGGGATCGAAAAAACACCGACAGCGATCATAACGTTTATAAGACTTGGCCCCAGTGCGCTGACAATGGCAAGTGCAAGCAGCAGTCCAGGAAATGCAAGCAGCACGTCAATGAAACGCATGATAATCGTATCCACCCAGCCTCCGTAGTAGCCGGAGATAATCCCCAGAACAATTCCAAATAATGCTCCGATGAAGACTGATACAAAGCCAACTGCCAGGGAAAGCTGTGAGCCGTATAAAATACGGCTGAAAATATCCCGGCCTTTATCATCAGTTCCCATAATATGGTCAGCTGATGGAGGCTGCAGTTTGTTCACAAGGTCAATTTCGTATGGATCATAAGGCGAGATAAGCGGTGCAAGGACAGCGAGAATAATATAAATAAAAACAATGCTGCCGCCTACCAGCGACATTTTATTTTTGATAAGAGCTTTTGCCAGATCGGCTCCCTTGGCCTTCCTTTTGGAAACTGGCACAGGAGCTTTGGCTGTTTCTTGAGGATTTGCAATTGTGCTCATGTTTAGGTTCCTCCCCATGTGTCTTATTGGTTGAGAACTAATTTATCAAAATTATTAACTATTTTGTCTGAATTTTAAGATAAAGTAAAAAATTCGCAAAAACATGACAAAAAAACGAAAACATTGGCAAAAAATTTTTCCTATAATGAACACAACCTTTTCAATTGGGATGCAGAGCAAATGCCCGTCTCGGTTGAAATTCACACAGCACAGCAGAGATTTACATATTCTTTACATATTAATAGGGGGTGAAGGGATGAAACAAAGAGTTGAGAAGCTTAGAAAGAAAATGTCGGAAAATGGGTGGAAAGGGGTTTTTATTTACTCACCTGAAAACAGATACTATTTTTCCGGATACAAGGGGTCAGCAGGTGCTCTTTTAATAGAAGAGGATTCACAGAAGCTGTTTACAGATTTCCGATATGTGGACCAGGCGAAAGATCAGGCATCCGATTTCGAGGTGATCCAGCATCAGCAAAACCTGATTGAAATGGTTTGTGATTCTTTTTCTTCTACTATTAAGAATGGAACACTCGCCCTTGAACTTGGAGATGTTCCGGCATCTGTCTACTTGGAAATTCAAACAAGGCTTCCGGAAGCTGAGCTGGTGGATGTTACGTCCGCAACAAATGAAATCCGCATGATTAAAGATGAGGAAGAAATCGAAAACATGCGAAAAGGGATCGAGATTTGCGATCAGGCTTTCACACACATTTTGGATTTCATCCGTCCAGGCATAACCGAAAAGGATATCGGACTGGAACTTGAAATTTTTATGAAAAGACAGGGTGCCGAACGCATTAAGCCCAATCATGTGATTGCTTCAGGTCCGCGTTCCTGTCTTCCTCATGGACAGGCTACTGACCGGGTAATTGAGGTCGGGGATTTTGTCAAAATGGATTACGGTGCGATCGTAAACGGTTATTTCTCTGATTTTACAAGGACAGTTGTCGTTGGAGAGCCGTCTGAAAAGCAGGTGGAGATCTATAATATCGTCCGCCGGGCGCAGGAGGAATCCCTGAAGGCGATCGGACCTGGAAGAACGTGCAGAGAACTTGATGAAATCGGACGCGGCATTATCCGTGAAGCAGGCTATGGCGACAACTTTGGACACAGCCTGGGACATTCGCTGGGACTGGCCATCCATGAACAGCCTGCGATGAGAGCGACAGATGAGACCGTTCTTCAGGAAGGGATGGTTATCACTGTTGAGCCGGGGATTTATATTCCTGGGTTTGGCGGAGTCAGAATAGAGGATCTGGTTGTCATTACAAACGATGGCCATGTGAATTTCACCAAATCAACAAAGGATTTGCAAGTGATATCCTATTAAACAGGGGGTAAAGAGGATGAAAATGAAAAGTTTTTGGCTGGGATTAGCCGCTGTAATTTTATTATTAGCCGGATGCTCCGGCGGCAGTGATCCGGGAAGCCTTGAATCTGCCAGCGGTGATTCCAATGCTTCAAATAAAGACCTGGTTATTGCTGTACTATCAGATGCGACTAAATTGGATCCGCATCTGGGCACAGATATTCCATCTGCGAATGTGTATCACGGTAAAATTTACGAAGGTCTTGTACAGCAGGATGAAAATATGGAAATCCAGCCTGCTCTTGCTACTGAATGGAAGCAGCTTGACGACCTGACATGGGAATTCAAGCTTCGTGAAGGAGTAAAATTCCATGACGGCACTGATTTTACAGCAGAAGCTGTTCAGAAAACAATTGAACGGGTACTGGCAGAAGAAACAGCTTCACCGCGTTCGAATCTTTTTGAAATGATTAATGAGGTAAAAGTAGTCGACGATCACACCGTTCAATTGATTACAGATTATCCATATGCTCCACTATTGGCGAACCTTGCCCACTATGCAGCCGGCATCCTAAGCCCGACTGCCATTGAGTCAGGAGACAATCTCGGTCAAAACCCGGTTGGTACTGGCCCTTACAAGCTTGGCGAGTGGAAGCCTGGACAGGAAATCAAATTGACTGCGTTCGAAGATTACTGGGGCGACAAGCCTTCAATGGAAACAGTCACATATAAAGTAGTTCCTGAAGATTCTACCCGTATTGCCATGGTTGAAACAGGGGAAGCGCATATCGCAGAGCCTGTGCCTGTCACAGAAGTAGAGCGCATTGAAAACAGCGACAGCATGGAGCTTGTACGCAGTGAAGCGCTAGGTGTAGACTACATCGGCTTTAACGTTGAAAAAGAACCATTCAATAATGTTAAAGTGCGCCAGGCTATCAGCTATGCAATTGATACAGAAGCCATTGTAAAAGGCGTTTATAACAATGTTGGTACAGTTGCAACAGCTCCGATGGGACCTGCAATCTGGGGCCATAACCCGGATCTTGAAGGCTACAAATATGACCTTGAAAAAGCGAAGCAGCTATTAGCGGAAGCCGGTTACCCGGACGGCTTTAAAACAACCATCTGGACAAATGATAATAAAGCACGCATGGACGTGGCTGAGGTTGTTCAGTCTCAATTAAAGGGCATTGGCATTGAAGTTGAAACAAAAGTAGTGGAGTGGGGCGCATACCTTGAAGGTACAGCAAAAGGCGACCACGATATGTTTATCCTTGGGTGGTCCAACATGACCGGGGATGCGGATTACAACCAGTACTTCCTGTTCCACAGTGATGCACGAGGAAACCCTGGTAACCGTTCTTTTTACAGCAATCCGAAAGTGGATGAGCTGATCGACAAAGGACGCCAGGAAACGGATGAGCAAAAACGTCTTGAAATCTATGCCGAAGCTCAAAAAATTGAGATGGAAGAAGCGCCAATTGTCTTCCTTCGCAATGATGAAGACCTTGCAGTCATCGGCAGCGATGTCAAAGGCTTCTGGATGCATCCATCAGGATTGTACATGCTTGAAAAGGTTACGGTTGAATAAGAATGTGAACACAAAAAAAGGAGCTGTAGCCATTTGGGTACGGCTCCTTTCATCGAAGATACTTCACGATCCGAAATTTTTATTGAATTAAAACATTAATAGTCTAATAATTTGCTATAATCAGAACTATAGAAGCGTAAATAATATTAGAGGTGAACTCCATGAACTTTGATTTCCACAACCACCCATACCCATCACAGCGAACGACCGTCATGGCCAATAACGGCATGGTGGCTACTTCCCAGCCGCTTGCGGCACAGGCTGGATTAGATATCATGAAAAAAGGCGGAAATGCCATAGATGCAGCCATTGCAGCAGCAGCTGCTCTTACAGTGGTTGAACCGACATCAAACGGGATCGGCGGCGACGCATTTGCACTGGTCTGGACGAAAGGGGAGCTTCATGGATTGAATGCAAGCGGCCCTGCACCAAAGTCCATTTCCATCGAAGCATTAAAGGAAAGAGGCATCGAAAAAATGCCGACGCACGGCTGGGTGCCGGTAACGGTACCTGGTGCTCCATCCGCGTGGGCTGAGCTTTCCAAGCGTTTCGGCAAGCTTCCGTTAAAGGATGTCCTTCAGCCCGCAATTGATTATGCTGAAAAAGGCTATCCTTTAACACCGATTCTCGGCAAGTACTGGCAGGTTGCTTATAAAAAGTTTAAGCAGATTCTGACGGATGACGAATTCCAGCATTGGTTTAAAACCTTTGCTCCAGATGGCAGGGCTCCTGAAATTGGCGAGATTTGGCGTTCAGAAGGCCATGCTTCCACTTTAAGAGCTATTGCCGAAACAGGCGGCGAAAGCTTTTACCGCGGGGAAATTGCTGAAAAGATCGATGCCTTTTCAAAAAAATACAATGCATTCCTATCAAAGGAAGACCTCGCTGATTACAAGGCGGAATGGGTAGATCCCATCAAAGTTCATTACCGCGGATATGATGTCTGGGAAATCCCGCCGAACGGCCAGGGGCTCGTCGCTCTCTTGGGCTTAAATATCGCTAAAGGCTTTGAATTCCGCGATAAAGAAACGGTTGATACATATCACAAACAAATTGAAGCGATGAAGTTAGCTTTTACTGACGGAAAGGCATTTATTACGGATCCTGCGGAAATGAGAGTGACAGTTGAAGAATTGCTTTCAGAGGAGTACGGTGAATCCCGCCGCAGCGAGATTGCCGGCGGGGCTCTGACTCCACAGCCATACCAGCCGCCGCGAGGAGGTACGGTTTATCTGGCAACAGCCGACGGCGAAGGCAATATGGTATCCTTCATCCAAAGCAACTATATGGGCTTTGGATCCGGGCTCGTCGTTCCGGGAACGGGAATTGCCCTACAGAATCGCGGACACGACTTCTCTCTTGATCCGGAGCACCATAATGCACTGAAGCCCGGCAAGAAAACGTACCACACAATTATCCCTGGATTCCTGACAAAAGACGGCGAAGCAGTTGGACCGTTTGGTGTGATGGGAGGCTATATGCAGCCGCAGGGGCATATGCAGGTGGTCATGAATACAGTGGATTTCCATTTGAATCCGCAGGCAGCCCTTGATGCGCCAAGATGGCAGTGGATTGAAGGGAAAAGGGTCCAGGTGGAACCGCACTTCCCTAATCATATTGCACAGGCTTTGGTGCGCAAAGGCCATCAAATCGAGGTAACCGTTGATACTGGCGGATTCGGCCGCGGCCAGATTATCTGGCGAGACCCAAAAACAGGCGTGCTTATGGGCGGAACGGAAGCACGCACAGATGGATCAATCGCCGCCTGGTAATAAAAAATGAGGAAGCAGCACGCATATAAGAGTAAAATAACCATATAAAAGGTACTGAGGAGCGGAAAAAATGGCCGCTCCTTCACCTGCTTTTTCCTGAGTTGAGTACCTTCAAATTGAAAAGAGGTGGTGGCATCATGAAGCAGGCTGACATCTTTATGGCTTTTTTCCGAGTGGGCATTCTGGGATATGGAGGCGGCCCGTCATCCATTCCGCTTGTCCATAAAGAAGTTGTTGATAAATATAAATGGATGGATACGGATGAATTTGGCGATGTGCTGGCGCTTGGCAACGCACTCCCTGGTCCGATTGCCACAAAAATGGCCGGCTACATCGGCTATCGTGTTGGCGGCATTCTTGGCATGGTTAATGCGTTAGTGGCAACGATGGTTCCAACTATTGTCCTTATGATTATTCTTCTTACCGCGTTAAATACATTTAAAGACCAGCTTTGGGTAGCGGGCATGACAAAGGCAGTCGTTCCAGTAGTGGCAGTTATGCTGGCAACACTCACCTGGGACTTTGTTAAAAAGTCTTCGAAATCATCACTCGGCTGGGGCTGGACATTGCTTTTTGTTGCGGCAAGCCTGGTGCTTCTGGAATTTGTGAACATCCATCCGGCTATCATCATTTTTGTTTTGCTGGCAGCCGCTCTCCTGAAAAAGGATAAAGCTGAAAAAAATGAAGCGAAGAAAAAGGAGAGGAATCTCGCATGATTTACGTTCAGATATTCTTGGCATTCTTCATTCCGGGGATTCTTGGATACGGCGGGGGACCAGCATCCATTCCGTTAGTTGAGAATGAAGTGGTCGATCATTATGGATGGCTCACAACAAATGAATTCAGTGAAATGCTGGCAATGGGCAATGCTCTGCCGGGACCGATTGCAACGAAAATGGCCGGCTATATTGGCTATGAACAGGGAGGAATCCTCGGAGCAATCGTGGGGGTATTCGCAACTGTAGCTCCATCGCTGATACTGATGATTACACTGCTCGGACTTCTTATGAAGTATAAGGAATCACCGCGCGTCAAGCGGATGACTACTTATATCCGGCCAGTTATCGCGGTTTTGCTTGGCATCATGACGTATGATTTCTTTTTCTCAGCTTACGAGGGTGTCGGGATCCTGCAGACACTTTTCATCGGACTGCTTAGCTTTTTCCTGATGGAAAGGCTTAAAGTCCATCCGGCTTATGTTATCGCCGGAGCGCTCGTTTACGGGGGGCTTGTTTTAGGATAGGGGAGGATTTTTTATATGACATTTTCCATCGTTGGATATGATCCAAAGGAAAAAGAATGGGGAATCGCAGTTCAATCGAAATTTCTCGGCGTTGGTGCAGTAGTGCCATTTGCAAAAGCAGGTATCGGAGCCGTTGCGACTCAGTCCTACGCGAATACTTCATATGGACCGCGTGCATTGCAATTGATGGAAGAAGGTAAAACGGCTGAGGAAGCACTTGAAATCATTACCAAAGATGATCCTGAAAAAGAGCTCCGTCAGGTCGGACTGCTGGATGCCATGGGGAACCCGGCAACGTTCACAGGGGATGGCTGCTATAATTGGGCTGGAGGAATAACCGGACCTCACTTTGCCGCGCAGGGCAACATCCTAGTGGATGAAAAAACCGTTCAGGCAATGGGCCAGACTTTTATCAGCACGGACGGCTCTCTGGCTGAGCGCTTGCTTGCCGCCTTGAATGCAGGCCAGGCAGCCGGCGGTGACAGCCGCGGACAGCAATCCGCAGCCCTTCTTGTAGTGAAAGAAGCTGGCGGATACGGAGGGTTTAACGACCGCTACATAGACTTGCGGGTCGATGACCATCCGGAGCCGATTACCGAATTGATTCGAATTTATCATCTGCAGCAGCTATATTTTGCGCCGTCAAAGGCTGAAAGGGTTACGGCAATTGAAGGTGAGATAAAAGAGGAGCTTGTCCGGGAATTAACTCGGCTCGATTATTTAGAGGCTGGTCAGAGTCATGATCATCTTATGAAAGCATTAACTGCCTTTATTCATACCGAAAATTTCGAAGCCCGCGTGCAGGTTGCGGGGAAAATTGATTTGGATGTCTTGGCGTATATGAAAAATAAGTGAAAATGGAAAAGCGGAGAGTAGAGCTCTTCGTTTTTTTGTGTTTTTACTATGTGCATGCTGGAAAGCTGTTAGGACGCGAACTGACCGATATATTGGAAAACTGACCGATAAAAGGGAAAATGTGACCGATATAACTGGAAAGTGACCGATAAAATAAAATACTGACCGATAAAAGTGATGTAGTGACCGAAATCAGCTAACTCAATTCAAAAAAGCACGCAATCCCGGCTTCCTTAACCTGCCAAATGTTTAAATCCGCTTGTTTAATGCCTAAACTGCTGATAAATGTTAGGATAGTAGAGTTAAACGAATTTTGGTAGGAGAGATTTATAAAATGTCAACAGTAAAAGTAAGCAGAAACGAACCGTGCCCATGCGGGAGCGGAAAAAAATATAAAAAGTGCTGCGGCAGCAAAGATGCAGTTTCAATTAAGGATGTTTTGAATCACGAAGTTCTTGAACTTCAAAAGGAAGTAAGGGCCTATGCGCTTACTCATTTTGCAGATGACATAAAAGAAGATTTCATGGATCTTCTTGATATCCTTGAAGACATTGAACCTGAGGAAAAAGAGTTTTATGAATTTGTACACTCTTTTTGGTACATTCTTTTTGGAACGCTGGAAGATATGGACTCTATTATGGATGAGTTTATTCATGCAAAATTACCGGCCGTTGCCCGTCCGCGCTTAAAAAACATTTTAAAATCGTGGACAGACAGTAAAGCGGCAACTGGGATACTAACCGAGGTGTCTGAAGATAAAGCAGCCATTAAAGATTGCCTGACCGGGAAGGTTTACAATATCTCACTATTTGGTGATATGGAAGTTCATGAAGGAAACTTTGCCTTCGCCATGCTTCTTCCTTATGGAGAAGAGTATGTAGCGTTTCCGGCTATTTTCGATCTGCCGGGAGAAAAAGCGGCACAGTTTGCAGACTATATCCAGTATTCCTTTGAAGATGCAAAATACGATGATCCTGAAGAATACCTGGCTGAATACTTCGTTGACCTGATGAATGACACGCCAAAATCATTGGCCGTTCCATCTATGGACAATTTCGACTGGCCATCTAAGGGGGCACAGCAGGTGGCCGATATGTTCCGGGACGACATGACAGAAGCAGGTGAGGAACCATGGCTTGTCGGGATGGGGATTTCACTCTGGATGGAGTATCTGACAAAAACCGGCAAACAGGTCAAAAAGCCTGACAACTATGTTGCAGGTCTTCGATACCTAGTGAGTACGATAGCGCCTACAAAGGAAAATCTCACTCAGAAGGAATTTGGAGAGAAATACGGAATCAATACGAACCGTGTCTCCACTTATTATGGTGAAATTTATGATGCTGTTGAGAAAACCATTATTGAACTGATTGAATCGTCGAATTCATAAAAAGGAGAGCATTTTTGCTCTCTCTTTTTTTTGGAGAGAATGTGGTTCTGGCGCGGACTGACCGATATAACGGAAATCTGACCGATATATCCAGAAAGTAACCGATAAACCTGGCAAAGTGACCGATATACTTACTCTATATTGAAAATGAATCAAAAAGCAGGAAAATTTGCATCCGTAAACGAATTCTATCTTCAAACCTAAAAAGGAGTGGTGCTTTTGATTGAAAAAGACCGATTTATCCCCATCAGAATACAAAAAAATCACGCATTGCTGAAGAGAATTGCGAAAAATCATCCAAAGCGGTTAGTTATCGAATCAGAACAAACCAGGAGAATAGCAGGATATAAAGGCGAGCAGGCAATTGACTTCCACTTAAGTAAACTGCCGGAAAAAGAGTTTTTAATCTTCCATGACCTTCGTCTCTCAAGTGGGAAGCATTTTTTTCAGATAGACACGCTCATCTTACATCCCGCTTTTGCTTTAATTTTAGAAGTGAAAAACTATGGCGGAACCTTATACTTCGATCCTGATTTCAATCAATTAATCCAAACAAATACTAAAGGAGAAGTCAAAGGCTATCCAAATCCGATAGAGCAAGCCAGAGTACAATGTTCTGAAATGGAAAAATGGCTGTTGAAACGCAATATCAATATTCCCGTTGAGTTTTTCATCATCATCATCAGCAAACCCTCTACCATTCTTAAAACCGCTCCAGGCCACGTGAAAATGCTCCAAAGAGTTCTTCATGTTCAATTCCTTCTGAAAAGTATTGAGAAAATAAAGGCCGCTCATAAAAAAGAAGACCTATCACCAAAACATATGAAGAAAATCTCCCGCTCTCTTCTAAAAGATCATACCCCAAAAAGTTTTGATATCCTAAAGCATTACGAAATCTCAACATCCGAAATACAAACAGGCGTCATCTGCAGAGTTTGTTCATCATATCCCATGAAGCGCCATTATGGGACTTGGTTTTGTACCAAATGTCAAACCAAAGAGAAAAATGCTCACATTTCAGCTCTTATGGACTTATTCCTTCTCAACAATGATTCTCCATTGAATAATAGACAAATCTGCAGTTTTCTTCACATTTCTTCAGGAGATATAGCCAAAAAACTTCTTTCAGCAAGCAAACTGCGGTGTTCCGGTTCAAAAAAAGGTAGAGTGTATTTACCGAAACCAGACTATCAGCAAATTAAGGATCTGGAATAGCCCGCATGTGGCATAAGTTGTCACCCCCCTCCCAAAGTGGTAATATTAATAAGAAATAATGTGAATTTTCATGGGAGGATTCCGCCGAAAAGAAGCGAATCTTTAACTACCTATGCTTAAATAGACTTTGAATTTAGATATGCATAGTTCCGGCGCCTTGAGTCATCAACAGGGCACTTGTGCTGTCATATCCAACATAAAGGAGCGTTTTTATGCTTGGGATTTTAAATAAAGTGTTTGATCAAAATAAACGCGAAATAAAACGTCTCACCAGAATGGCAGAACAAATTGAAGCACTTGCATCTGATATGGAAAAATTATCGGACGAGCAGCTGCGCGAGAAAACGGAAGAATTCAAAGCCCGCTACCAAAAGGGCGAAACCGTCGATGATATGCTGACTGAAGCCTTTGCGGTTGTACGCGAAGCAGCAAAGCGCGTTCTTGGCTTATATCCTTATCCGGTTCAGTTAATGGGGGGGATTTCCCTTCATGACGGAAATATTTCAGAGATGAAAACCGGTGAAGGTAAAACCCTGACTGCAACGATGCCGGTTTACCTCAATGCCCTAACAGGCAAGGGTGTCCACGTAGTTACAGTCAACGAATACCTTGCGAGCCGTGATGCCACTGAAATGGGCCAGCTTTACGAATTCCTGGGCCTGACTGTCGGCTTGAACTTAAATGGGCTTTCCAAAGAAGAAAAACAAGCAGCATATGCTGCCGATATCACATACAGCACAAACAACGAGCTTGGGTTCGATTACCTTCGCGATAACATGGTTCTCTACAAAGAGCAGAAGGTTCAGCGCCCGCTGCACTATGCCGTAATTGATGAAGTGGACTCCATCCTCATTGATGAAGCACGTACACCGCTGATCATTTCAGGTTCAGCACAAAAGTCCACTCAGCTTTATATCCAGGCTAATGCCTTTGTCAGCCGCCTGAAAAAAGATGAAGACTTCACATATGATGAAAAAACAAAGGGTGTGCAGCTGACAGAAGAAGGGATGACTAAAGCAGAGAAGGCTTTTGGAATCGATAACCTTTTTGACATTTCTCATGTTGCACTTAACCACCATATTACACAGGCATTAAAGGCACATTCCAGCATGCATCTGGATGTCGATTATGTTGTGCAGGAAGGCGAAATCGTCATCGTTGACCAATTTACCGGCCGTCTGATGAAGGGCCGCCGCTACAGTGATGGACTCCACCAGGCCATCGAAGCTAAGGAAGGCCTGGAAATCCAGAACGAAAGCATGACACTTGCAACGATCACATTCCAGAACTATTTCCGTATGTATGAAAAGCTTGCCGGTATGACTGGTACGGCGAAAACGGAAGAAGAGGAATTCCGCAATATCTACAATATGAACGTTATTGTGATTCCGACAAACCGTCCGATCGCCCGTGATGACCGTCCTGATTTAATTTATGCAACAATGGATGGAAAATTCCGTGCGGTTGTGGAAGATATTGCTGATCGCCACAAAAAAGGACAGCCTGTGCTAGTCGGTACAGTGGCTATCGAAACATCAGAAATCATCTCTAAATACCTGAGCAAAAAAGGTGTTCCGCATAATGTTCTAAACGCGAAGAACCATGGACGTGAGGCGGAAATTATCCTGGATGCCGGTAAGCAGGGTGCTGTGACAATCGCGACTAACATGGCAGGGCGCGGTACGGATATCAAGCTTGGAGAAGGCGTAAAGGAGCTTGGCGGCTTATGTGTCGTTGGTACAGAGCGTCATGAAAGCAGACGTATTGATAACCAGCTCCGCGGACGTTCCGGACGTCAGGGAGACCCGGGTGTCACGCAATTCTATCTTTCCATGGAAGATGAATTGATGCGCCGATTCGGTTCTGACAATATGAAATCGATGATGGAGCGCCTTGGAATGGATGACACTCAGCCGATTCAGAGTAAAATGGTTTCAAGAGCCGTTGAATCTGCGCAAAAACGCGTTGAGGGCAACAACTTTGATGCGCGTAAGCAGCTTCTTTCCTACGACGATGTTCTCCGTCAGCAGCGTGAAATTCTTTACGGTCAGCGCAACGAAGTTCTGGAGTCTGAGAACTTGAGAGAGATTGTTGAAAAGATGATTATGACCAGCATCCAGCGCAATGTGGAAGGGTATGCACCTGGACATGAAGACGAGGAAAACTGGAACCTGCAGGGCATCATTGACTATGTAAATGGAAACCTTCTAAATGAAGGCGACCTAACCGTTAATGATATCCGCGGCAAGGATACAGAGGAAATCGCCGAAACCATTTTTGCCAAGGTTAAAGAACGCTACAATGAAAAAGAGGAAATGCTGAGCCCTGAGCAAATGCGTGAATTTGAGAAAGTCATCGTGCTTCGTGCAGTTGACTCTAAATGGATGGATCACATTGACGCAATGGATCAGCTTCGCCAGGGAATCCACCTGCGTGCTTATGGCCAGACAGATCCGCTCCGCGAGTACCAGGGAGAAGGATTTGCGATGTTTGAAAACATGATTGCTTCCATCGAAGAAGATGTTGCGAAGTACATCATGAAAGCCGAAATCCGCAACAACCTCGAGCGTCAGGAAGTGGCCAAAGGCCAGGCCGTCAACCCGAAAGAAGACGGTGAAAAGGTTAAGAAAAAGCCTGTCGTCAAGCAGATGGACGTTGGACGCAACGACCCATGCATCTGCGGCAGCGGCAAGAAATATAAAAACTGCTGTGGTGCAGAATAGAAAAGCGGAAGCGCCTTGCCCACCCCCGACATCTCGAGGGGGTAGGCGCTGGAGCTAGACAGTTATCGACGTTAAAAATTTATTTCTCACTTAAAATAAACCAAGAGCCGGCAACAGTGCCGGCTTCTCTCTTTGGGGAAACTTTGAAGCCTTACAATGAAAGTATGGCTTTAATAGATAATCACGCTATAATATGAAAAAAATAATTTTTGAGGTGATCAAAATGGAATTAGCAGATATTCGCAATGAACTTGAAAAAACAGCTAAGATTTTAGCGGACTTTAGGGGGTCTCTTTGACTTAGAAAACAAAGAGGCGCGCATCGCTGAGCTTGATGATGTCATGCTGCAGCCCGGATTTTGGGATGACCAGCAGGCGGCACAGATTGTTATCAGTGAATCAAACTCACTGAAAGAACAGGTAGTTGAATTCCACGATTTATACGAAACGTTTGAGAATCTGGAATTAACTTATGAGCTGGTAAAAGAAGAGAGCGACGCAGAATTGCAGGCAGATCTAGAGGGAGAGCTCAAGGACTTAGTGAAGCGCCTGAACGATTTCGAGCTTCAGCTTCTTTTAAGCGAAGAATATGATAAGAACAATGCCATTCTTGAACTGCATCCGGGTGCAGGCGGAACCGAGTCACAGGACTGGGGCAGCATGCTGCTTCGCATGTATACACGCTGGGCGGAAAAGAAAGGCTTCAAGGTTGAAACACTTGATTACCTGCCAGGAGATGAAGCAGGCATCAAGAGTGTTACCCTTAGCATTAAGGGCCATAACGCTTACGGGTACTTAAAGGCTGAAAAAGGCGTGCACCGTCTTGTAAGGATTTCTCCATTCGACTCTTCGGGCCGCCGTCATACTTCATTCGTATCCTGTGAAGTGATGCCGGAGTTCAATGACGAAATTGAAATCGACATCCGTACTGAAGATCTGAAAATCGACACATACCGTGCAAGCGGCGCCGGCGGTCAGCATATCAACACGACCGATTCTGCTGTCCGTATCACCCACTTGCCGACAAATGTCGTGGTAACGTGCCAGACAGAGCGTTCCCAGATCAAAAACCGCGAACGTGCCATGAAAATGCTGCAAGCTAAGCTCTATCAAAAGAAAATCGAAGAGCAGGAAGCAGAATTGGCTGAAATCCGCGGCGAGCAAAAAGACATCGGCTGGGGAAGCCAGATCCGCTCCTATGTCTTCCACCCGTATTCTATGGTAAAAGACCACCGCACCAACACGGAAGTCGGCAACGTCCAGGGAGTTATGGACGGCGACCTGGATTTGTTTATTAATGCATATTTGCGATCAAAATTGATTTTGCCTCAGGATTAATATGTAAAATAGCCTATGCTGGCATGTGGCCGGCATAGGCTTGTTTTTTTATTGGATTATAACTGAGCTAGCCGGTGAATGGGGATTGCTTTAGGAGTGGATGCGCTTTTTGAGTTGATTAATTTCGGTTTCGTGGACTCCGCTTTTTTTACTAAGGTGTTCGATATCAATTTTTGTGCCCTTCAAAGCATCCGAAATAACATCGAACGTCTCTTCATGCTGATCTAACTTCGTTTCAATATGCTTAAAATGGCTTCTGAATTCGGTGGCATTGTTCTCAATCTGTTCAGAAAGTCTTTCAACACTATTTTCAACATTCCCAAGTCTGCTTTCAACATTCCCAAGTCTGCTATCAACATTCCCGAGTCTGCTATCAACATTCCCGAGTCTGCTATCAACATTCCCAAGTCTGCTATCAACATTCCCGAGTCTGCTATCAACTTTATCAATTCTGTTCTCAACATTCCCGAGTCTGTGTTTAACATCAGCAAATTCATGATCAATCGAATCAAACCTCTGATCAATCGAAACGAACTTCTCATCAATTCCATCAAACCTCTTGGAATGTTCTTTCAGTGTACTCAAAATTTCATTAAGAATCTTCTCCATTTTTCTCACCTCCTTTTCGACATTATACCACATGCAGCATAATTTCATGCTGAAGATTAAGCTGCTTAAGAGCTTTGTGGACTAATGTTCATAAACATATCACACATTAAAATCGCATGATAAATTGAACGCTTTTATCGCAACATAATGGATAGGCAGAGCAGAGTCCTTTAATACGGCAGTCTAATGGCATTTACAGGCTCCAGACTCCATGCTATACTCACTGACGGTAAAAATGGAATATGAACTTAATTCTGCATAGATCGGGACACCGGAGGGAGAAGAAATGGCCAAGAATAGAAGAGGATATACTTATAGTACAAAGGCGGAGAAATTGCTGGAGTACTTATATGTTTTAATAGGTTCAGGAATAGTGGCGATTGCGTTTAATATGTTTTTACTTCCCAACCGAATTGCATCAGGAGGAGTAAGCGGGATCAGTACGATCCTGGATGCGGTGGCTGGCTGGGAGCCCGCATATGTACAGTGGGCATTTAATATACCGCTTTTTATTGCAGGTGTGCTTTTGCTCGGAAAACAATTTGGGGCGAAAACTCTGGCTGGTACAATATTTCTGCCGTTTGTTGTTTTTCTTACAAAAGATTATGAGCCATGGACATCTGATCCCCTGCTGGCTTCTTTGTTTGGCGGAATTGGCGTTGGCCTGGGTTTAGGTATTGTATTTCGGGGTAAAGCATCAACTGGAGGGACAGACCTTGCAGCACAGATTATTAACAAGTATACAGGTTTGTCCCTTGGAACTTGTGTAGCGATAATCGATGGATTGATCGTACTGTCAGCTGCGATTATTTTTGACATAGAGCAAGGGCTTTATGCCTTGATTGCCTTATATGTAACAAGCAAAACAATCGATCTCATACAGCTTGGATTCAGCCGGACAAAGATGGCATTAATCATTACGGAAAAACAAAGTGAAGTTCGTGAAGGAATTTTGAATAAAATTGACCGCGGTGTGACAAAACTATCAGCATACGGTGGTTATACCGACCATGAACGTCCAGTCCTCATGTGTGTGGTGGATCAGACGGAGTTCACAAAATTGAAACAACTGGTTCAAACCATTGATCCTACTGCATTTATCATTGTTACGGATGCTTCCGAGGTGTTGGGCGAGGGTTTCAAACGAGCATAGTGTTGGTATAATATAGCTGTACTTAGTATTTTTTCCTGAGGGGGAATTATAGGTGAAAAAGAAGCTACTGGCATTACTGATGGGTACATCTTTAGTTCTTGCAGCCTGCGGCGGCGGTGACGATGCGGCTGAAGACAAGGACACTGCTACAAACGGCGGCGGTGAAACAACGACTGATACTGCTGACGCCGGTGATGCACAAAAGCTTTATGAACAGAAATGTTCAAGCTGCCACGGTGCAAATCTTGAAGGCGGTGTAGGGCCTGCACTTGATAAAATTGGTGCCAGCCTATCACAGGAAGATATTGAAAACACAATTGCTAACGGTAAAGGGGCTATGCCTAAAGGCTTGCTTCAGGGAGAAGAAGCTTCTGCTGTAGCATCCTGGCTAGCAGGCAAGAAATAATAGGATTAAATGAAAACGTTCTGTTCAGCAGGACGTTTTTATTATTTCTCTTATCGTAAGGTATGCTGCTATTTGTTTAATAACCGCTTAGTTGATTGGAGCGGAAAGCGAGCATCCTGGAAAGCAAATCAGCTAACTGCATTAAGGTGAATGAATAAACAATATATGAGAGGTTATTTTTCTAGCAGCTTATGCTGAGCAAGACAATTTTTGACATGAATCGATTGAATGCAATATGAAAAAAGAAGGAAAAATTCGTCGATTGAGCGAAGAAAACGCTAGGATATTAATGAAACTCAGGAAAAAAGTAACAATAGTTAAGGGATTGAAAAGAAACTGTAATAATTTTTTCCGTTATTTTGACAACTTATGATGTTATAATGGGTTGTGTGAGAATTTTAGATGGCTAAATAGGCAGTATTTACAAGTATTTTGTCATTCTTTGTGTCGAAAGGATGTCGTTTTTTAGCGAAAAAAGCCGTCTGTTATTTAATTCTTAATACACACTAGATGCTAGGTGATATATATGATCGATATGAAAGACGTATATAAGAGATACCCCAATGGTGTTACAGCTGCCAGCGGGATTGATGTGCATATCAAACAAGGTGAGTTTGTTTATGTAGTAGGACCGAGCGGGGCCGGTAAATCCACTTTTATTAAAATGATGTACCGGGAAGAAAAGCCTTCGAGCGGAACGATAACCATCGACGGAGTGAATCTTGCTACATTAAGGAATGCAAAGGTGCCGCTGATGCGCCGCAAAATTGGTGTTGTTTTCCAGGACTTTAAGCTTCTCCCGACTCTGACTGTCTATGAGAATGTAGCTTTTGCTCTTGAGGTCATTGAAGAGCATCCGAAGAATATTAAAAAACAAGTAATGGAAACTTTGGACCTTGTAGGTTTAAAGCATAAGGCAAGAATGCTTCCGACCGAATTATCAGGCGGGGAGCAGCAGCGTGTTTCCATCGCCAGATCAATCGTAAATGCTCCAAAGGTCGTGATAGCGGACGAACCTACAGGAAACCTTGACCCGGATACTTCATGGGAAATCATGAACATTTTCGATGAAATCAACACGAGAGGAACGACTGTGGTCATGGCAACTCATAATAAAGAAATTGTTAACACGATTAAGCACCGCGTTATTGCCATAGAAGGCGGAAGGATTGTGCGTGACGAGCAAAGAGGTGATTACGGCTATGAAAGCTAGAACATTGGGCCGGCACTTCCGTGAAAGCTTTAAGAGCCTCGGTCGAAACGGATGGATGACGTTTGCTTCGGCAAGTGCGGTGACAGTAACACTCATTTTGGTTGGCGTATTTTTCGTCATTATGATGAATCTCAACAAGGTGGCTACAACCATTGAAGAGGACGTGGAAATCCGCGTTCACATCGATGTTGCTGCAAATGAGCAGGATCAGGAAGTTTTACGGCAAAAAATCGAAGGAATACCCGAAGTCAAAACAGTGGAATATTCAACTAAGGAAAAAGAGCTTGATAGTTTAATAGACAGCCTTGGTGAAGAAGGAGAAGCCTTCAAACTGTTCGAACAGGATAATCCGCTGAACGATGTATTTATCGTAAAGACGAAAAACCCGGCAGATACTATGAAAGCGGCAAAGCAGATTGAAAAAATGGAATACGCAGCAAAAGTAAAGTATGGGCAAGGGCAGGTTGAAAAGCTATTCAACTTTATCAATGCCGGCCGAAACGTTGGCCTTGTGCTGATTATTGGCCTATTATTTACAGCCATGTTCCTGATTTCCAATACGATTAAAATTACGATCATGTCACGAAGAAAAGAAATCGAGATTATGAGATTGGTAGGAGCAACCAACGCGTTTATCAGATGGCCATTCTTCCTGGAAGGTTTATGGCTTGGATTGCTTGGATCCATTATTCCGATTGCACTTGTTTCAACAGCTTACTATTATGCCTATGATTACTTGGCGCCAAAGCTTGAAGGACACTTTATCAAGCTGCTGGAATTTAGCCCGTTTGTCTATCAGATTTCCGGACTCATCATCCTGATGGGTGCACTCATTGGTGTATGGGGAAGCCTGATGTCAGTCAGAAAGTTCCTGAAGGTATAGAACCAGCTTAGAAGGCCCTGCGGGGGGAACCTGTCAAGGAGCCTTCTAGCCTCATAATAATAGACGATTCAGCAATGTTAAATGTTTCAGACATAGTTAAAAAAATAGAACGATTGACCTGTACATATGGTGTTCATTGAAAGGAGAAATCGGAAAATTGAAGAAATCCATCATCACATTATCACTGGCTGCCATTTTGGGGTTTGGCAGCGCAACAGTAGGACTGCCTCTTGAAAAGGCGTCTGCAGCAAATAAACTAAACGATCTAAACAGCCAAAAGGACAAAATTAACCAGCAGCGTTCAGGAGTAGAATCGAAGATTAACGATACAGATAAAAAGCTTACCGAAAACCAGGGCGAGCAACAGTCCGTACAAAGTGAGATTGAGCGCCTTGATAAAGCGATCAGCGATGCTTTAGCAAAAATTGAAGAGAAAAACGGCCAGATTGCAGACACAAAAAAGGAAATTGAAAAATTAGAAGCCGAAATTAAAATATTAGTAGAGCGCATCAAAAAGCGCAATGAACTATTAAAAGACCGTGCACGCAATTACCAGGAAACTGGCGGAATGGTGAGCTATATTGATGTTTTAATGGGTGCGCAAAGCTTTGGAGACTTTGTTGAACGTGTTGGAGCAGTTGCAACAATCGTAGAAGCAGACCAGGATATCCTTAAAGCGCATCAGGCGGATAAAGACGAGCTGGAGAAGAAACAGGCTCAGATAAAAGAAGAGCTTGCCTCTTTAGAAAAAATGCGTGCCGAGCTTGAAAGCATGAAAAAGAGTTTAAATGCCCAAAAGGCAGAGAAAGATAAACTGCTTGCATCCCTAAAGCATGAAGAAGAGGAAATGCATGCTCATAAACTTGAACTAGCAGAAGAAAATGAAATTCTTGCAGCCCAGGAAGCGGCACTTCAAAAAGCGATTAAGATTGAGCAGCAAAAACAGGCAGAGGCAGCAAGACAAGCTGAATTGGCAAAACAGAAAGCAGCCCAGGAAGCGGCTAAAAAGAGCAGTTCTTCATCAGCAGGAAGCAGCTCATCATCTGATAGCGGATCATCAAGCAGCCCGCAGGTTACTCCACCGGCAGTTTCCGGCGGTGCATGGACAAAACCAGCTGCAGGAAGACTTTCTTCTGGTTTTGGCGGACGTTCATTAGGCGAGCACTATGGTGTTGATATTGCTGCAGGTGGTACAGTACCGATTGTGGCAGCGGCAGACGGTGTCGTAATCCGTTCATACTATTCAAGCAGCTACGGAAATGCCATTTTCATTGCCCACTCTGTAGGCGGACAAACTTACACAACCGTATATGCTCATATGAGAAGCCGTTCTGTAGGCTCTGGCCAGACTGTTTCTAAAGGCCAGCAAATCGGTATCATGGGTAATACTGGACAATCTTATGGCCAGCATCTGCACTTTGAACTTCACAGAGGTTCTTGGAATGCAGCAAAATCAAATGCAATTAATCCAGTAGGCATTGTGCCTCTATAAAAAATAGTGTAAGTGGAAGGAGCTTAGCTTCTTCCACTTTTCTTTTACCCTTAAAGAGGGGCTTTAATCCTATTTATTTAACATTAGGAGGAGTGTCATGAATATATGGAGGTGCCGGCTTCAGCTTAGGTGCTGGAGCAAAAGGGGGAACTTCCTGCATGTTATTGGAAGGTTCCCTGGCCATCCATGCTCCTGCCTTGAGCCCAGCGGCCCTGGCTGCTTTCATCTCCTCTTGAAAGGTTCATAAATACATAGGAAAACTCTTCTTTTTCAAGCTCCTTCGGGAATGTGCTTGGCACGGTCTTTCCTTCCTGGGCTTCAAGCTCTTTTATCGCGGCAAGCCATTGGTTCTGATGCATGCGGTCACGGGCAATTAAGTAGGCCAGCATGTCTTTGACACCGCGGTCATCAGTCATTTCATACAGACGGACAGCCTGCAGACGTCCCTGGGATTCGGCATTCAGATTCGCACGGAAATCAGCCAGCAGGTTGCAGCTGGCTACGATGTATCCACCCTGCCACGGGACCCCGACACTATTGACAGGCATGGCACCAAGACCGGAAACAATCGCATGCTGAGGGTTCATTCCGCCCAAAATCGCGGCAAGAAGCGGATCCTGGGCAGCTTTTTCCTGTTCTTTTACAGGTGCCCCGTCCAGCAGACGTGCAATCATGGTGGCAAGCATTTCAATATGGGCCAATTCTTCGGTCCCTGTATCCATTAATAGATCCCGATATTTATCATGTTTCCGCGCACCTCAGCCCTGAAATAAATACTGCATGGCCACAGACATTTCCCCAAATTGTCCGCCAATCAGCTCCTGCAGCTTTTTAGCATACACCCAGTCTGGTTTATCAGGCTTGGCATTATATTGAAGTTCTTTAATATGATAGAACATTTGCACACTTCCTTTATGTGAAATTCAACTTAAATATATTCTTAAATTGAGATATTGTGCATATGCCTAACCTGATTATTGAAATCATAACTTGTCCTTATCCAGCATAGGATGTGATGAGCATGGTCATTTCATCAATCATGATGGAAAGTTTTTATAATGGCCTATGAGACCGCTGCAAAATAGAAAGGGAGATGAAGATGAGCAGAAAGTGGATCGCCGTGCTGATGACGGGATCATTGCTGACAGGAGCTGGCGGTACATATGCAGGCATGCAGTGGCTGGCAAAAGAAACTCCTCAGACAGGAACAGGAAATCAATTGATAGATTTTAAGGAAAACGGAACACAAATTGAAAAAGAGAAAATCGAAAAAATGGAAACAGCCTATCAGCTAATTTTAAATAGCTATGTGGAAAAAGTAGAAGAAAAACAGCTCGTGGAGGGAGCCATCCAGGGCATGCTGGCGACCCTGGAAGACCCATACTCTGTTTATATGGATGAAGAAACAGCAAAACAATTCAATGATACACTGGAATCTTCTTTTGAAGGGATCGGGGCAGAAGTCAGCATGGTGGAAGGTAAAATAATCATTGTTGCACCATTTAAAGCTTCACCAGCTGAAAAAGCAGGGCTGAAGCCGAAGGATGAAATTTTAAAAGTGGATGGGGAAAGTGTAGAGGGTCTTGATTTATATAAAGCTACCATGAAGATCCGCGGCAAAAAAGGCACAAAAGTAGAACTTGAAATTGCGCGCCAGGGACTTAAGGAACCTTTAAAGGTAGAAGTAAAGAGAGATGAGATTCCACAAATTACGGTATTCTCGGAAATCAAGAAGCAAAGAGGGAAAAATGTAGGATATCTGGAAATCACCTCATTTTCCGAAGAGACATCCAAGGAATTTGCAAAACAGCTGAGTGAAATGGAGAAGGATGGGATCGAAGGGCTTGTAATCGATGTGCGCGGAAATCCCGGTGGTCTCCTGACATCAGTACAGGAAATCCTGAAAGAATTGGTTACGGCTGATAAGCCATATTTACAGATAGAGAAACGGGATGGAGAAAAAATGAGGTATTTTTCCACACTTGAAAAGCCTAAAAGCTATCCGATTGCTGTTCTTGTAGATAAAGGGAGTGCCTCTGCATCGGAGATTCTTGCCGGCGCTTTAAAGGAAGCGCAGGGTTATGCCATAATCGGTGAAAATTCATTTGGAAAGGGCACAGTTCAGCAGCCAGTTCCGATGGGAGATGGCAGCAATATCAAGCTCACATTGTTTAAATGGCTGACACCAGACGGAAACTGGATTCATAACAAGGGAATCAAACCAACCCTCGAGGTCAAACAGCCAGACATCTACCAAACGCATCCTTTGCAGGTGGAGAAGCCTTTGGCCATCGATATGAATAATGAAATGGTGAAGAATGCACAGGAAATTCTGGCGGGCCTTGGATATGCTCCAGGACGGACGGATGGCTACTTCAATGATTCCACTGCAGCTGCTGTAAAAGCATTTCAGAAGCAAAAAGAGCTTGAAGGAACCGGCCGGATAGACAAAAAAACAGCAGCAGCGCTCGAACAAGCAGCCATTGAAGAAATGAAAAAAGAGCAGAATGACCTTCAGCTGCAAACGGCTCTGAGATATATTGCAAAATAATAGTTGGTGACAGGCACTACCCGGTTTTTGTCGAAAACATCATTTCTTATATAACTGGTCTAGTACTGGTCTAGGTGCCTGTCACCCGCTATATAGCAGGAGGGATTTTCCTTCTGCTATTTTTTGTATTTGTGCCAGATTGTGATAGGTTTTGGAAGACGATTTTGGTAGAATAAAGAGTAATAGAGTTTTCTGTTTGTTACATAATTCATGAGAATTTATTTATAGAGGCTGGTGGCAAGTTTGATAGAGGAGTGGATTTTTGAGTTTTTAAAAGGAACGGGAAAGCTGCTGCTGAACCCGGTATTTTATTACCTGTTTTTTGCAGCTGCATTTTTGGGGGTTTCCCGTGTAAAGCGAGAGCGCAAAGACTTTTCAGTTCGTGCGGAAAATGCTTATTTTGAGCTGAGGCAGCTTCTTCCTCTTGGGATCCTGGCAGGTCTTTCAGTGAGTATCGTGATGGTCGGAGCGGGACTTATCGTACCAGTGGAAACGATTGTTTTTACTGCTGCTCTAACGTTCTTGTGGAGCTTTACGGCAAAAGTGAGATGGATGGCGCCTGTTTATACCCTGGGCTTTGCATTTTTCGCAACCATGTTTGCTGCTGAACAGAAATGGCCATTGCCAGCATTCGCCCAGACATCAGCAGACCTTGACTCTTCCATCTTTCCATCCATTACTGTTCTCCTTGCTCTTCTTGTTATAGCAGAAGGCTTCCTGATTATAAGAAATGGCCGGAAAGGCACATCTCCCAGGCTTGTAAAGAGTAAACGGGGCCAGACCATTGGCATTCATGAATCAAAAAGACTCTGGATGGTGCCTGTGTTTCTGCTTATTCCCGGTCAGGCACTGCAGATGCCGTTTGATTGGTGGCCAGCGATCCCGATTGGCGGGGAAACGTATTCGCTCATTCTGGTTCCTTTTTCGATAGGTTTTTACCAGCGGATCCAGGGCACGCTTCCTAAAGAGGCAACAGCACTGCTTGGACAAAGAATCAGCGTGTTTGGCATACTCCTTTTGCTGATTTCATCTGCAGGCTACTGGTATCCGCTTGCAGCTGTGGGAGCAGCAGCACTTGCTATCATTGGGCGTGAATTCATCTCTCTCCGCCAGAGAATGACAGAGGATCAGGCACCGTTTTACTTTTCCAAGCGCAATCAGGGAATCATGGTGCTTGGAGTAGTTCCGGATTCACCGGCTGATAAAATGTCTCTTCAAGTGGGAGAGGTGGTTACAAAAGTTAATGGTGTGAAAATCCATGATGAAAAAGGCTTCTATGAAGCGCTGCAAAAGAACGGGGCTCACTGCAAACTTGAGGTTCTTGATGTGAACGGCCAGGTCCGCTTCGTCCAGCGCGCTCTTTATGAAGGTGATCATCACGAACTTGGGCTGCTGTTTGTGCAGGAAGAGAAGAAATGGGATAGTGAAGCGGTGTAAGTGTAAATTTTCAAAATCCCCAAGAATATGATCATAATTTTCCAGAATGAATTTTCATAATCCTACGGAATGGTAAATCATATAAAGAAAAAAAGTCTAACTGAGTAATTATTAGAGAAACGATTTAGTCGTTTCTCTATTTTTATATAGAATTGGTTGGATGGTTAAGTTATTTCTATAAGTAAACCAAGGACTGACGTAATTATTTATCGTTGTATTAATAGATTAACTAAAGAGAATAGGCATTATACAATAACATGGATTTCTTAAAAAATCAGGCCAGATTAGAGAAGATCACTTAGAAATGAAAAAGTGATTGTGAAGCATTTCACTTAAACTAACGGGGCAGGTTAGATGAAGAGGCAATTTCCAAAGCACAGGAATTCCTTTGATTCTTACAGAATATTTTATTATAAAATTACAATTGTTTTAGTGGATTTAATTAATGCGATTAGGGATTTAAAAGTAAACATGGTTACTTCAATCTGCAGCTTTTTTGTTAGGATAAATAATCAGAATGAATATAGCTATCGAATTATTAGGAGAGTTTACAAAATGGATATTTCAAAAGATGTAAGGACATCGGGTGCTTATGTATTGTATAAAGGGTTTTTTATATTTCAGGTAGGTCCAACAAAAGATGGAGATAAACTTGGGGTGGTTAGATTAGGAGGACACAGAGAAGGTAATGAAACAGCACTAGCCACGGCAAAACGGGAAGCTTTCGAAGAGGCTAAGGTAAACATCATTCCTTTTAATCCTAAGAATACATTTTATCTTAAAGAATGGAATGACGAGCCAGCTAGAGTAAAAGTAAATGAACCATTTTCTCCAATTCTAATTAAAGGGAGTGGAGAAGCCTCCTATACGGTGATGTATCTTTCATATGCATTAACAAAACCTATTCCTTCTTCCGAAACAAAGGGGTTATTGTTACTAACTCCAGCAGGTATTGATCTTATTTGTAATGATGCCATAACATTAAACGACTATCATAAACTAAATGGAATTTCTATCCTACAAGCAGACATCGATCACAATTTAGTATTAGAGCCTTTTCCCCAATTAATCTTCCTATCAAAGTTATTAAAGGAAGAAACAGAACTAATGAAATCCTATATTAAAAATTCTTATTAAATAAATGGTTGCTGGCGGTTAACAAGAGTTCTACGAATGCTCATTTTCTTTTTCCACTAAAGGGGCAGCATTAGTTGAAGAAGGAGTCTGGAATGGCAAATGAGAAGAATTAAAGAACCTTTATCGGGGAGTGTGGGGTTTAGAAATGATTAAAGCTGTTATATTCGATTTAGACGGAACTTTGTTAAATAGAGATGAATCAGTGAAAATGTTTATAGAGACGCAATACGACAGACTAAATGAATTGGTGGGACATATACCTAAAGAGAATTTCGTAAGAAGGTTTATTGAATTAGATGATCGTGGATATGTTTGGAAAGATAAAGTGTATCAACAACTAGTCAATGAATTTGGGATTTCTGATATAACTTGGGAGGATTTACTTCAAGATTACTTAAGTCAATTTAAGAATAATTGCATCTCTTTCCCAAATCTCAATAGTATGTTAGATGAATTGCGTACCAACAACTTTGTTTTAGGGTTGATTACCAATGGAAAAGGGCAATTTCAGATGGATAACATTAAGGCTATGGGAATTGAAGAGTATTTTGATATTATTTTAATATCTGAATGGGAAGGTATAAAAAAACCTGATCCTCAAATATTTATGCGAGCATTGAACCAACTTAATGTTACATCTAATGAAAGTTTATTTGTTGGCGACCATCCAGACAATGATATAAAAGCTGCTCAAAATGTAGGAATGAAAGGAATTTGGAAAAAGGATTTTCAATGGAACGATGTTGAAGCAGACTTTATTGTAGATGATTTGGGAGAATTACCTTTAATCATAGAAAATTTAAGATAACAAGTTATTAAGTCTAGTTATACGAACGGGTGCTTTACTTTTAGATCCAGCTGCCATTCCAGGTGGCTTTTTCTTTTACTCTAACGAAACAGGTTTGTTGTCTGCTTTTTCGTAGGTGTTTTAGAATTTAGTTTAATTTTTTCTCTTGAATT
This sequence comes from Bacillus sp. NTK034, assembly GCF_017303275.1. Classification (GTDB taxonomy): domain Bacteria; phylum Bacillota; class Bacilli; order Bacillales; family Cytobacillaceae; genus Cytobacillus. The sequence continues at coordinate 205,670 of NZ_JAFKOJ010000004.1, forward strand.
GAAATGCATTTCATAAATTAGATTGAAATTAAGCTGATTTTCAACGAAGGGAGAAGAAAGATGTATAAAAAAATTAACCTTCAGGAAGATGAACATGTACTATCTACTCTTACAGGATTATTGGAAATCTTTGATGGAGTACAAAATATCTACTATGGAGATTTGTTTTTAACCAATAAAAGATTATATGTAGTAAGCACTAAACTAATAAATGTGGAAAAATCATTCTGGTTTAATGGAGAAATGAGAGATATTGAACATACTGCACTCATTGTAGGAGAACGCAGAATTGTTGTAAGATGGGCATACTATGGAAATCTTCTTTACTTTATAAAAGCTTTTCAGAGATTGAATGTAAATGTGTAGGTTTCTTAATTCCCGAAATATGGGGGAGGTATGTGATGATGACAAATATTAAGGACATTGCAAGATTAGCAGGTGTATCCGTCTCTACTGTTTCCAGAGTCCTTAACAATTATAAGCATGTTGCTAGAGAGAAAAGAGAGTCTGTTCTTAGAGTAATTGAAGAAATGAACTATACACCAAATAAAAATGCAATTGATTTAATCCGAGGTGAAACAAGAACAATAGGCGTTATTCTCCCATATAACAACAATCCAGCATTTGATCAGATTTTAAACGGTATATTGAACAAAGCATTAGAGAATGATTTTTCAATTACCGTACTTCCTTCCATTTATAGTAAAGAAAAAGAAGTGAAGTATTTACAAAAATTAAAAAGCAAGCTGTATGATGGCATCATTATCGCTTCAAGAGCAAATGATTGGGAAACGATCATTCCGTATAGCGATTATGGTTCTATCGTTTCTTGTGAATATACGCATCACAAGGAAATTGGATGTTCCTATATGGACCGTTATTCTTCTTATCTAGATGCCTTTCAAATGTTAAAAAACAAAGGGCATAATGCGGTAGCTTTCACAACCGCCAGGCTGGAAAGCAATAGCACGAAGCAAATGATTGATGCTTATAATGAGATTTTTGGTGAACTTCAACCTAAATATCACATTTCAGGTTGTCTTTGCTTAGAAGACGGCTATGAAGCAGCAGAGAAATTCCTGCATTTACTGGAAAGGCCAACAGCTATCTATGCGAATGGAGATGAAGTGGCTGGTGGAATTTACTTATATGCTAAGTCAAAACAATTGAAAACCCCTGCTGATTTAGCAATCATTGGTCAAGAAAATCAGCCAATTGGTATGGGCATGGGGATTACTACAGTGGATCATCAGCTAATGAAAATCGGTGAACAAGCTTGTAGCCTAGTGATAAATAAATCTAGAGAAAAAGTAAAAATACCTTATCGCATTGTGGAGAGAGATTCTGTTTAATGTGTGTTTCAAATGGGAAGGACCATGCGAGACAAACTGGGCACTTTACTTTTTCTATCGGTACAAAACGACAATATCCAGATGTAAGGCCCCGCCTATGTGCCTTTGGTGTGGAATATAAAATATCAGCAGGATGTGGAGAAAGAAAATGAGTGAAAAATTTATTGTCTTTGACATTGATGGGACATTATTAACGACAGAGATGAAGTTTCTCGACAGTACAAAACAAGCTTTGGTTGCTCTTAAAGAAAAAGGGCATTACATCTGCATTGCGACAGGAAGGGACTACGTTTCAGCAAAATCCATTGTTGACGAGCTTGAAATTGATACATATGTTTTATGTAATGGATCAATCGGGTATGTCCGTCATGAATTAAGACATGAGGTAATGTTGTCAAAGGAATCTATAAAGAAACTAATTGAAATTGCAACGGAAAACAATGATCAGGTTGTGTTCCAAACATCGAACGGATTAAAAAGGCATTTTAAAGAACCCGGAGAGTCGTTAACAAAAGCTTACGAAAGCCTGGGATGGACCATTCCTGATTTTGATGAAATGTATTGGAAACAAAATCAAATTATTCAGGCTATGCTTTTCTGCAAGCCAGAGGATCTTCAAAAATACGCAATTAAAGAATTCAGATATGTGAGTTGGCACAAATTTGGTTTAGATGTCATCCCTAAAGAAGGATCTAAAGCAAAAACCATTTTAATAATCGCCGAAGAAAATGGATTTAAGCGGGAAGATATCATCTTTTTTGGAGATGGAATGAACGATATTGAACTAATGGAACTTTCAGGAATGGGGGTTGCAATGGGAAATGCTGCAACTGAAGTTAAAGGGAAAGCCGATTTAATCACAGATAGCTGCAATGAGCATGGAATTTACAATGCTCTTAAGAGCATGTCCTTAATATAAAAGAGAAAGACAAAAAAATTAGTAAATTTTTCACGCAATTAGTTTTTTATCAACAGGAGATTGTGAAGGGTTTCGCTTAAGTGAACAGGTGCTTTTCTTCAATAAGCATTTTCAGCAATCGGGCGCGATTGTGTAACAAGAAGTAAATGGTCTTACATATTTTATATTTAATTTAATGTGTACTAAATATGGGAAAATATTTTTTCCGGAAGTTTATGAAAAATTGATGATTTTTTCCTGGTCATTCCGGGGAATTATTATGTAAAAAGGGAAAATTACACATTGATATTACAAGGTTCCATTCCGAAAGATTATGAAAAATTTCATGTAAGCATGAAAATAACTTCTAAACCAGTATTTCAGCCAATGGATGCTGGTTTTTTGTTCTTCAAGTGAGGAAGGAAAGCAGTGGATACTAATTTATGAGCAGCTTAGAGTAAGTTCTGGACTGCATTCTGGATGAGAAGTATATCATTAAAAATTTGTTTTTTTATCTTTACATTTTTACAGCGATCCATTTCGCCTGTCAGTAATAGAAGTTCCTTCTTGAAAATGTCTATTGTACTCATGTGTCTGTTCACTCCTGGCTTTTAAGTGAGGAAAGTTGGAATTTGTAGTTCTTTATACCCTTAGTCAGATGGATTGAAACCAAAAATTGAGATATTTATGAGTGAATGTATCTAATTTGTGTGGTGTCATTTTTAAATTATATGGATGAATTTTTTTCGAAACCTTTTCAATCCCCATTCGTAGTAGAAGTAGCATCTTCTTAGGAGTAAACACACGAATATGATATTCTTTAGTTAATCCATTCAAAGAAAAAGGTGACATTGTGGCAAAGAAAAAACTGCAGTACTGGACTTTGCAATTGCTGCTTATCTTAACCATCATTTATGTATCAACAAAAATCTCATTTCTGTTTGAACCGGTGGGCATATTTGTATCTACCTTGTTCTTTCCAATCATTATATCGGGATTCCTGTATTTCTTGCTGAACCCGCTGGTAAAATTGCTGCAGCGCTATAAGGTGCCCAGGACGGCAGCGATCTTGATCATTTATGCAGCAGTTATTGGGTTGGTGATGCTGGTTATTGGCAACATCGCTCCGCTAATCAGCAGACAGGTGACTGAATTATTCAACGACCTGCCGGGATATGCGAAAACGACAAGAGACTTTGTTAATTCAATGTCAAACACCGAAGAGTTTAAATGGTTTTTGACGCAGGACTACGTATCGCTTGAAGAAATTGAAGCCCGCATTATGGAATATGCCAATACCCTGCCAAGCCGCGTTACGCAGGGGGTAGCAGGAATTGTCAGCCTGGTCACCAATATTGCGATCACAATTGTAACGGTGCCATTCCTGCTGTTTTATATGTTCAAGGATGGCGATAAGTTCCCGGCAGCTGTTTCCAAATTTCTGCCTGCTTCATACAGGGAAGAGGGAGTTAAAACACTTAAAGAAACAGGAGAAACACTTTCTTCTTACATTCAAGGACAAATTACAGTGGCCTTGTTTGTGGGAACACTATCGTTTATCGGCTATTTAATCATTGACCTGCCATATGCACTTGTCATGGCGCTTATTGTGTCCATAACTAATATCATTCCTTATGTCGGACCGTTTCTTGGTGGTGCACCTGCTGTTATCGTTGCACTTTTTGACTCACCGACTAAAGCATTCCTGGTTGTCGTGGTCATTGTGATTGCCCAGCAGATAGAAGGGAATGTGCTGTCGCCGCTAATTCTCGGAAAAACCTTAAACACACATCCAGCCACCATCATCATCCTATTGCTCGTTGCAGGCAATCTTGCCGGCATCCTCGGCATGATTCTGGCAATACCTACTTATGCTGTGACCAAAACGATTGTTTTGAATACAGTTAGATTTTTAAGGGCGAGGAAGACAGCGAATGACGAAGCGGTAACTTAAATTGAGTAGCTCCTTTTAAAAGAAGGGGCTTTTTTTATTGCTGGATTTATCTAACATAATTCATCAAATATGTTACAACCTGTTGGGTTTATCTAGCATGTTATAAGATTTATCTAACATGTATTATAATTTATCTAACATCTCACACAGATAAAGCGGGTTTTTTACAAGTTAAAATAAAACGAAAGCAGTGATCCAAATGTGTTTAATCCTTTTCGCATACAAAGTTCATCCCGTATACAAGCTTATCGTTGCTGCTAATCGCGATGAATTTTTTGAGCGCCCGACTGCACCGGCCCATTTTTGGGAGGACCATCCCGCTATTCTGGCTGGACGCGATTTAAGCAAGATGGGGACGTGGATGGGTGTCACTAAGAATGGACGATTTGCAGCTCTTACAAATTACCGCGATCCGAACGAAGTGAGAGATGGCAAGAATTCAAGAGGGGATCTGGTGGCAGATTTCTTGAAAGGCAGTGCTTCGCCTGCTGATTTTATGAAAATAGCATCTGAACATCGCAGCAGCTATCCCGGCTACAATCTTCTTGCAGGCAATTTGGAGGAGCTCTTTTATTATTCGAACGTGGAAGATAGAATAGAGCAGCTTGAAGCAGGAGTGTACGGGGTCAGCAATCATTTGCTGAATACCGGGTGGCCAAAGGTGGAAAAGGGGAAGGAGGGCTTATCTAAACTAATAGATCATGCATCTAAGAATTTTACAGAAGACTTGTTCACACTTCTCCGGAATGCAGACCCTGCCCCTGATGACATGCTTCCGGATACAGGAGTTTCACTTGAGTGGGAGAGGATTCTGTCTCCTTTATTTATCAAAAGTGAAGGCTACGGAACCAGGAGTTCAACAGTGATGATGATGTCAGAGAGTGAGATCTATTACAGAGAAAGGGTACATTTTGGGGATAGCCAGCAGGGCCAGGAGTTTACCATTCGAAATTAAAGAAGCCAGTTCAGGCATCTGGCTTCTTTCATTCAGGCTAGCGGCAAAGTAATCCGGACCGTTGTTCCTTCATTTTCTCTGCTGTGGATGTAAAGGTTACCGCCATGGTTTTTAATGATTTTTTTGCAGATCATAATGCCAAGGCCTGTGCCTTTTTCTTTTGTGCTGTAAAACGGCTCTCCCAGTTTGGCGAGGCGTTCTTCGGGTATGCCAATTCCTTCATCCTCGACACTAATGATGACAGAATGGTCCTCCCGGCGGATATCCACGTTTATTTTTCCGCCTGCCGGCATGGCTTCAATTGAGTTCTTAATGATGTTAATCAGCACCTGTTTAATTTTATCTTTTTCACATTTCACATAAAACTCGCCGGGTGACTGTGTTAGTTCGATCATGATATTCTCCATAACTGCCTGGCTGTTTAAGAGGGTGATCACACTTTTTACAACGTTTGTCAGGCAGGTTTCTTCCATTTCGGTTATTTGGGGTTTGGCGAGAACGAGCAGGTCATTGACGATGCCTTCAATCCGCTCCAGCTCACTTAGGATGACCTCCGCGAAATCTCCTTTATGATCTTCATATAATAACTGTGTAAAGCCTTTTATGGCTGTAAGCGGGTTGCGGATTTCATGGGCAATGCCTGCGGCAAGCTGACCGACAACCGAAAGTTTTTCGGCATTCTGCAGCTTTTCTTCCGTCTTCTTTTGTCCAGTCACATCTTTAATAATGATTTGGTAGACCTTTCTGTTCTTGAATGTGGTTGGAATCAGCTGGACTTCGGCTTTTCTCATTTGTCCGTCAGTCCGGATCAGATTAAGCTCAAAATTTACACTTAGCTTTGTTTGCAGAAAATCATCGAGGGTAGAATGATCTGAAGGAGGAGTGTAGTCGTGGAGGGAGGTGCCGATCATCTCTTTGATGCTCGTGAATCCAAAAAGTTTCTTTCCTTCATTATTGATGTAGGTCCAAATCCCTTTTTGTGTCACCATTCCTATCGTATCCTTGGAGTACTCCACCAGAAAGCGGTACTTCTCCTGTGTTTCCAGAATCTCCTCTTCCATGATAATTCTTTGTGTCATATCCCGGATGATGCACATCATTTCTTTATCGTCATTAATGACTGAAAAATTGGCTTCAAGCCACAGATAATGCCCCTCCTTATGCCTGAAGCGAAAGGTCTCCCGTTTATGCGGAAGCTGTTCGAGCTCGGCCAGTGCATCTCTTAAAAGGTCCCGGTCATTTGGATGGCAGTATGTATAAAGGCTGCTTCGATAAAAGTCCTGCTGCGAATACCCCAGCATCGGCAAACAGGAAGGGGAGACATATAAAGCAATGCCTTCTTTTGTCACTCTTGCAATCACATCGCTGGAATGCTGAATGGCCAGCTGCAGATTCCTCGCTTCCACCTTGTCCGCGAATAAATCTGCAGGATTCTCGGTCATGATCATTTTCTGTCCCTCCTTTTTGAAAAATGGCACTTTTCCATTATTATACATGAGTTATTGGCTTAGACACATAGGATTTAACTATCATTTTTTAGTAGAGCCGCAAGCAAAAAACTTTGTATTATTGCAGAGCTAATACAGCGTGCCAGGGAACAGAAGGTTAATTCAATTAAAAAATTTTAAAATTTTATATTGACATCCTTTTCTTTATGGTGGTAAAGTAATAAACATATTAAACAACCAAATAATAAAAATCTTCTTATCCAGAGAGGTTGAGGGACTGGCCCTATGACACCTCGGCAGCGGACAAAAGTGTACCGTGCCAAATCCAGCAAGCTTAGCTTGAAAGATAAGAAGAGGACCATTGATAAATGCTGCCCTCTTCTTTCTTTAGAAGAGGGTTTTTGTTTTACTGGAAAAATGCAGCGAGATTCTATTCATAAACATATGAATAATTCTTATCGAGAGAAGCAGAGGGATCTGGCCCAATGAAGCTTCGGCAGCAGGCGGAACGCACTGTGCCAAATCCAGCAGGCGAAAAGCCTGGAAGATAAGGAGAGGATTTCAAAAAACCTCTTCTGACGGAAGGGGTAAATTTCAAGATATAAATCTTAGTTTTCGCATAGGAATAATTATATAATAAAAGGTGACAGGCACCTATACCAGTTCCTTAAAGTGGTATAGGTACCTGTCACCATCAAAGGAGAGATGCTGAATGATAGAGTTTCAGAATTTAAAGAAAGTCTATGAAAGCGGAGGACAGCAGGTAGCTGCTTTAAATGGAATAGACTTAAAGATTAACAAGGGCGAGATTTTCGGTGTGATCGGCTTCAGCGGTGCGGGAAAGAGTTCTTTGATCCGCTGTGTCAATTGGCTGGAGAAACCGACTTCAGGAAAGGTCATTGTCAGCGGACATGATCTGACGGCTTTATCTGTAAGGGAAATTCGCGAAGTGAAAAGAAACATCGGGATGGTCTTTCAGCATTTTAACCTTTTAAATTCGAAAACAGTGTTTGCCAATGTGGCGATGCCGCTCACACTGGCTAAGATCCCTAAAGATGAAATCAAAAAGCGTGTCCATGAACTATTGGAATTCGTGGGGCTTGCAGACAAGGCGAACAGCTATCCTGATCAGCTATCCGGCGGGCAAAAGCAGCGGATCGGAATTGCCAGGGCGCTGGCGACCCAGCCTTCCATTCTATTATGTGATGAAGCGACTTCAGCTCTGGATCCGCAGACAACCAGCTCGATCCTGCAGCTGCTGAAAAAAATAAATAAAGAATACAACATTACCATTCTGATCATTACCCATGAAATGTCTGTAATCAGAGAGATCTGTGATCGTGTCGCTGTCATTGAGGCAGGAAAAATTATCGAAGAAGGAACCGTCTTTAATGTCTTTTCCTCACCAAAAACACAAACAGCGAAAAACTTTGTCAGCACGGTCATGAATGATCAACTACCTGACTCCATTAAAGAAGTGATCGAAAGACAGCAAGGGCTTCAAAAGGTATTCAGAATCAACTTTGTTGGAAATTCTGCCGGGCAGCCGCTCCTTTCTCAGGTTGCCAAAAAGTTTAATATCGACTTCAACGTCCTGTTCGGAAATATTACTGAACTTCAGGGAACCCCCTTTGGCAACCTGATTGTCGAGTTCCAGGGTCCGGACAGTGAGATCAGACGTGCTATTCAGTACATCAGCCAGGAAAAAGTATCTATAAAGGAAGTGACAACACGTGCTAGTTAATCAGGAAAAAATCATCGAAGCCTTAATCGAAACGGTCCAAATGGTGGCATTCTCATTGCTGTTTTCAGCTGTTATCGGACTTCCGCTGGGCATATTGCTTGTCGTGACAAGGAAAGGGCATCTGCTGGAAAACACCGTTGTTTTTAACATCATAAACAGCATTATTAATATTTTCAGATCAGTTCCCTTCATCATATTAATGGTAGCCATTATCCCCATCACCAGATTGATTGTCGGGACATCGATTGGTACTGCTGCAGCCGTAGTGCCGCTTGTCTTTTATGCCGGGCCATATATTGCAAGATTAATCGAAAACTCTTTGCTTGAGGTAGATCCGGGAGTCATAGAAGCTGCAGAAGCGATGGGTGCGACACCGGGCCAGATCATATTAAAGTTCCTGATTCCGGAAGCACTCAGTTCGCTGGTATTAGGCTTTACAATTGCCACAATCGGATTGGTCGGAGCGTCAGCCATGGCCGGGGCAGTCGGAGGCGGCGGGCTTGGTGACCTTGCCATTACCTACGGCTACCAGCGATTCGATACAACCGTCATGCTGATTACCGTTGCAATCTTAGTTGTCATGGTTCAAGGCCTGCAGTCATTCGGAAATATCTTATCCAAAAAAATCAGAAGAAGATAAATAAGGAGGAAATTCATCATGAAAAAACTATTCTTAACATTCATTATTTTAGCATTGGCTGTGTTCACTGCGGCATGCTCAAGCACAACTGGCGGAGAAGAAACAAAGAAAATTAAATTGGGTGTCAGCGGATCTGATACACGCATCTGGGACTTTATTGCAGAAAAGGCTGAAAAGGAAGGCATTGAAATTGAGGTTGTGACATTTTCTGATTATGTTCAGCCAAACGTTGCCCTTGCAGAAGGTGATCTTGATGTAAATGCATTCCAAACAGTCGCTTATTTTGACACTTTTATTAAAGAGCATAATATGGATCTTACCCCAATAGCGACAACTGTTCTAGCACCAATGGGCCTTTATTCTGAAAAAGTAAAATCGGTGGAAGACATTCCGGAAGGCGGCAAAATTGCCATTCCAAATGATGCTTCAAATGGCGGAAGAGCCCTTCTTTTACTGGAGGAAGCCGGCTTGATTAAATTATCCGAGGACTATGATGGAAACCTGGACTTGAATAAAGTCGTTGAAAACAAGAAAAACCTTGAATTTGTAGAAATGGTATCAGCACAGACGCCGCGTGCACTTCCGGATGTCTCTGCTTCTGTAATCAATAACGGAATTGCTGTAGATGCAGGCTTTAACCCAACTAAGGATTCAGTTTTTATTGAAAGCGAAACCGCTACTCCGTATGTAAATATCATTGCTGTCAGAACAGAAGACAAGGATAACAAAACGCTTAAGAGAATTGCAGAACTTTACCAGGAAGATGATGTAGCTGATTTCATCACGAAGGAATATGACGGAAGTATGATCCCGACTTTCATTCCTTTAAGTGATATTGGCTGGTAAAAAATTATTTTTAAAGGAGGAACAATGATGACGGCACCTGTTAAAGCACTATTTGAACTGAAAGAAGCGATCAAGAAAAATGTTGAGGATAATAAAGAACTTTATCTCTCCGCAAGCCACCAGATCCATGCCAACCCGGAAATAGGGAATGAGGAGTTTTATGCTTCGGGCTTGCTTTCAGGCATCCTTGAGAAGGAAGGATTTGAAGTAGAGCGGGCAGTAGCCGGGCATGAAACAGCTTTCCTCGCCCGGAAGAAATCCGATAGACCTGGGCCGTCCATTGCATTCCTTGCAGAATATGATGCCCTTCCCGGGCTGGGCCATGGATGCGGCCACAATATCATAGGTACGACAAGTGTGGCAGCAGCCATTGCATTGAGCAAGGTCATTGATCAGACCGGTGGGGAAGCAGTAGTATTTGGAACCCCGGCTGAAGAAGGCGGGCCAAATGGAAGTGCAAAAGGCAGCTTTGTGAAGCATGGATTGCTTGAAGGCATTGACGCTGCCCTGATGGTTCATCCATCAAACCATACCCGCATGACCAGTTCATCACTGGCAGTTGATCCGCTTGACTTCGAGTTTATCGGAAAGCCTGCCCATGCGGCAGCTTCACCGGAGGAAGGAATCAATGCCCTTGATGCCGTTATTCAGCTGTTTAACGGAATTAATGCTCTTCGTCAGCAATTAAAGGATGATGTGCGAATCCATGGCATTATTACTCATGGAGGGGATGCTCCAAATATTATCCCTGAGTATGCAAAAGCCAGATTCTTCATCCGTTCTTCAACCAGAACCAGTCTAAATGAGGTAACACGGAAGGTTAAAGCTGTCGCTGAAGGCGCGGCATTGGCAACAGGAGCCAAGCTGAATGTCATTGCTTTTCAAAACGAAGTCGACAACCTGCTATTAAACAAGACATATGACCAAGTGTTTAAAGAAGTGATTGAAGACTTAGGTGAAACGGTCGTTGAAGGGGACAGAGATGGGATCGGCTCGACGGATGCAGGCAACATCAGCCAGGTGGTGCCAACCATTCATCCTTATATTAAAATTGGTGCGGATGATCTTGTTGCCCATACAGTTCCGTTTCGTGAGGCTGCAGCATCTGCAAAAGGCGACGAAGCTCTGATAACCGGAGCAAAAGGGCTCGCACTGACTGCCTTCCAGCTGGTAACGGATCAGGAGCTGCTTAAATCCATTAAACAGGAATTTATAGAACGGAAAGCTGCTGAATAAGAACAAAAGCTATCCTTTGCGGGATAGCTTTTCCTTACTTTAGTGAGTCTTTTTCTCAAATTGGAGTGTTGTTCGGCCTCAAATGCTGAATTTTTCTCCTCCAATTAATTGCTCGTTCCCTCGATTTCATCTTTCTTTTCATAAAGTTCACAATTACCTACTGTTCCTTCATCCGTTCCTGTGCCATTCGAATAAGCTCTTTCACCATACTTCCGCCAATCTTCCCGCCAACTGTTCCTGCCTGTTTGGATGTTAGACGGCCGTTATAGCCGGGCTTCAATGGCACACCTGCCTCCTCGGCAATTTCATATTTCACGCCATCAGGATTTTCACTGTCAACATGGTATCCCTGGTTTGCCATTACCTGATTTTTCAGCTGGTCTAATGCCGCTCTTGATTCCGGCACAAGCGGGCGTCTTTTTCTTCTTGCCATGATGCATTCCTCCTTAATAAGTACTTTTTCTTATTATGTGAAAGAACATAGGGAATAACACTGAAAAAACTTGTACATCTTCTTATGAAAAGCTATTCTAATGGTAGAAACCTTAAATTTTTGTGAATAAACAAAAGAAGGTGTTTTGTTTGGCATTAAAATACTTGTCAGCTCTGCTGCTGCCTGGCCTGCTGGTATTGCTCTTTACGAGAGTAAGCTATAATCGTGTGATTGGGCTTGTATTAACGGTAGGACTGATTGCTGCTTCTGTCTATAAAGGGTATACAAATTCATTTGCCTTAATTGTTATAGATGCACTTTCATTGACTGTCGGGTTTTGGTACGCTCAAAAACTGAAGCCCAAAACAAAGCCAAGTGCGGAATAATATTTTGCGGAACCTGTCGATCAAACGTATCGACAGGTTTTTTGTTTAATGAATTTTCAGCTGAATTTATACTTGCGTAACATCAGCTTTTTATCAATATCAATCAAACGATTGATTGGATTACACACTGTTAATCAAACGTTTGATTAACCTTGCTTCGACATTCCCCTCGATAATTCGGCATATTTCCCAAGCAATATTTTCTCTTGTAAAAATAAAAAAAACGAATATCCGTTCGCATATTGTTGGTTTGTTTTAGGCTCTTTGTGGTAGAATGGTGATATGAGTTTTGAGTAAAAAACTGACAAATCAGCCATGCATCCCGGTTCTTTAATTCTTACAATGCTGGTTTGTGATTAATATATAGATAAAAGTAATTTGAACGGGAGGCTTATAGGTGAAGGATCAATTTGAATTAGTCTCAAAATATTCCCCTCAGGGCGACCAGCCTGGGGCAATCAAAAAAATTGTGGAGGGAATTAATTCCGGCAAGAAGCACCAGACGCTTTTGGGTGCAACAGGAACGGGAAAAACCTTCACGGTTTCAAATGTTATACAAGAGGTTAACAAGCCGACGCTTGTCATTGCCCATAATAAGACACTTGCAGGACAGTTATACAGTGAATTTAAGGACTTTTTTCCAAACAATGCTGTTGAGTATTTTGTCAGCTATTATGACTACTATCAGCCGGAGGCATATGTGCCTTCTACAGATACCTTTATTGAAAAAGATGCAAGCATCAATGATGAAATTGATAAGCTCCGCCACTCGGCGACTTCTTCTTTATTTGAGCGCAAAGATGTCATTATTATTGCCAGTGTGTCTTGTATATATGGTTTGGGTTCTCCAGAAGAATACAGTGAAATGGTGCTATCCCTCAGAACCGGTATGGAGATTGAGAGGAACCAGCTTCTTCACAGACTCGTTGACATTCAGTATGAGCGCAATGATATTGACTTCCAGCGCGGCACTTTCCGTGTACGCGGGGATGTAGTAGAAATTTTCCCGGCATCACGGGATGAGCATTGTATCCGTGTAGAGTTTTTCGGTGATGAGATAGACCGGATCCGTGAAGTAGATGCCCTCACCGGAGAAATTATGGGTGAACGTGAGCATGTTGCGATTTTCCCGGCATCCCACTTCGTAACACGTGAAGAAAAAATGCGGGTCGCCATCCAGAACATTGAAAAAGAACTGGAAGTGCGCCTTGCTGAATTAAGAGAAAACGATAAGCTTCTTGAAGCCCAGCGCCTGGAGCAGCGGACCCGCTATGACCTTGAGATGATGAGGGAGATGGGTTTTTGTTCCGGCATTGAAAACTACTCCCGCCATCTAACATTAAGGCCGCCTGGTTCAACACCGTATACCCTTCTGGATTATTTTCCGGAAGACTTTCTAATTGTGATTGATGAGTCACACGTAACTCTGCCGCAAATCCGCGGTATGTTCAATGGTGATCAGGCAAGAAAATCCGTGCTTGTGGATCATGGTTTCCGTTTGCCTTCAGCTATGGATAACAGGCCGCTTACGTTTATCGAGTTCGAGAAGCATGTGAAACAGGCTGTCTTTGTTTCGGCAACACCTGGCCCTTACGAGCTTGAGCATACACCGGAAATGATTGAGCAGATTATCCGCCCAACCGGTTTGCTTGATCCCACTATTGATGTCCGTCCAATCGAAGGTCAAATTGATGACCTCATCGGTGAAATCCAGGATCGCATTCAGAAAAATGAACGTGTGCTTGTCACTACATTAACAAAGAAAATGTCTGAGGACTTGACAGACTACTTAAAAGAAATCGGCATTAAAGTGCAGTATCTGCACTCAGAGGTGAAAACGCTCGAGCGGATTGAAATCATCCGCGAGCTCCGCCTTGGCAAGTACGATGTGTTAGTCGGCATTAATCTTCTGAGGGAGGGGCTTGATATACCTGAAGTATCTCTAGTTACCATACTTGATGCTGATAAGGAAGGCTTCCTCCGTTCAGAACGTTCACTCATCCAGACGATTGGACGTGCAGCGCGTAATGCGAATGGCCATGTCATTATGTATGCAGACCGTATCACTGACAGCATGGAAAAAGCCATCAGTGAAACAAAGCGCCGCCGTTCCATTCAGGAAGAGTACAATGAGAAGCATGGCATCACGCCAATGACTATACAGAAGGATATACGGGATTCAATCCGTGCAACCCATGCGGCAGAAGAGCAGGAAGAATACGAGACATCAGCAAAGCTCGGCAAGCTGAACAAGAAAGAACGCGAGAAGCTGATTGGCGATATGGAAAAAGAAATGAAGGAAGCGGCCAAATCCCTGAATTTCGAAAGGGCTGCCGAGCTTCGTGATTTAATATTAGAGCTGAAAGCGGAAGGATGACGTAAAAATGGCGATGGATAAACTGATTGTAAAGGGTGCCAGAGCCCATAATCTGAAAAATATAGATGTCACCATTCCGAGAGATAAGCTTGTCGTCCTGACAGGACTTTCAGGTTCAGGAAAGTCCTCTCTGGCATTTGATACGATTTATGCAGAAGGGCAGCGCCGCTATGTGGAGTCATTATCTGCTTATGCCCGTCAATTCCTCGGCCAGATGGATAAGCCTGACGTGGATGCGATCGAAGGGCTCTCTCCTGCCATATCAATTGACCAAAAGACGACAAGCAGAAATCCTCGTTCCACAGTGGGAACAGTGACAGAAATTTATGACTATCTGCGATTATTATTTGCACGGGTGGGGCGTCCCACCTGTCCGATTCACAATATTGAAATCTCTTCACAGACCATTGAACAAATGGTTGACCGGATTATGGAGTACCCTGAAAGAACGAAGCTCCAGGTTATGGCTCCTCTTGTATCCGGCCGAAAAGGGACACATGTAAAAGTATTTGAGGATGTCAAAAAGCAGGGGTTTGTCCGTGTCCGTGTAGACGGAGAAATGATGGATCTCGGTGATGAGATTGAGCTGGAAAAAAACAAAAAGCATTCTATTGAAGTAGTAATAGACCGGATTGTGGTAAAAGAAGGCGTAGCACCAAGGCTGGCAGATTCATTGGAAACTGCTTTGAATCTGGGCAATGGCAAGGTGCTTGTGGATGTAATCGGGGAAGAAGAACTGCTGTTCAGCGAGAACCACGCCTGCCCTCAATGCGGGTTTTCAATCGGCGAACTTGAGCCAAGAATGTTCTCTTTTAATAGTCCGTTTGGTGCCTGTACGGAATGTGACGGATTGGGCTCAAAGCTGGAGGTAGATGTTGATCTGGTAATACCCAATAAGGATCTTTCCTTAAAGGAGAATGCCATTGCGCCGTGGGAATCGACCAGCTCTCAATATTATCCTCAGCTGCTGGAGGCAGTCTGCAAACATTATGGAATTGATATGGACGTGCCGGTTAAGGATATCCCTGAACACCTGCTTGATAAAGTTTTATACGGCTCCGCCAAGGACAGCATTTATTTCCGATATGAAAACGATTTTGGCCAGGTGAGGGAGAATTATATCCATTTTGAAGGTGTCATCCGAAATGTGGAGCGCCGCTATAAAGAAACAAGCTCTGATTATATCCGGGAGCAAATGGAAAAATACATGGCCCAACATCCATGTCCTTCCTGTAAAGGCTACCGTCTGAAGCCGGAAACTCTTGCAGTGCTTGTATCCGGAAAGCATATCGGCCATGTAACAGAATATTCGATTGAGGAAGCATTCAGCTTCTTTGAAAATCTGACACTGTCTGAAAAAGAAATGAAGATTGCCAATCTCATTTTCCGTGAGATTAAGGAAAGGTTAGGCTTCCTCATCAATGTCGGGCTGGATTACCTGACATTAAGCCGGGCAGCGGGGACCTTGTCAGGCGGTGAAGCACAGCGTATTCGCCTGGCCACCCAAATCGGTTCGCGCCTGACAGGTGTACTCTACATTCTGGACGAGCCTTCGATTGGTCTCCATCAGCGTGATAATGACCGTTTAATAGATACACTGAAAAATATGCGGGATATCGGCAACACCCTGATCGTGGTAGAACACGATGAAGATACGATGGTAGCAGCAGATTATCTAATTGATGTCGGCCCGGGGGCAGGAGTTCATGGCGGGCAAATCGTTTCTGCGGGTACGCCTCAGGAGGTAATGGATGATCCAAACTCACTGACAGGGCAATATTTGTCAGGAATGAAATTCATTCCTCTTCCAATTGAGCGCCGCAAGAATGACGGACGCTTTATCGAAATTAAAGGGGCTAAAGAAAACAATCTTAAAAATGTGAACGTTAAGTTTCCCCTAGGCACTTTTATTTCCGTTACTGGCGTTTCAGGTTCAGGAAAAAGTACATTAATCAATGAAATTCTTCATAAAGGGCTTGCTCAAAAGCTCCATAGAGCTAAAGCGAAGCCTGGTGAGCATAAAGAAATTAAAGGTATTGATCACCTGGATAAAGTCATTGATATCGACCAATCTCCAATCGGACGGACACCACGTTCCAACCCGGCAACATATACCGGAGTGTTTGATGATATTCGTGATGTGTTTGCTTCAACCAATGAAGCAAAGGTTCGCGGCTACAAAAAGGGACGCTTCAGCTTCAATGTAAAAGGCGGACGATGTGAAGCATGCCGCGGTGACGGGATCATCAAGATTGAAATGCACTTCCTGCCTGATGTGTATGTGCCATGTGAAGTCTGTCATGGCAAACGCTATAACAGGGAAACGCTTGAAGTAAAGTACAAAGGGAAGAATATTTCAGAGATTCTCAATATGACAGTGGAAGATGCACTGGAGTTTTTCGAGAATATTCCTAAAATCCGCCGCAAGCTGCAGACGATTTATGATGTTGGCCTGGGCTACATCACTTTGGGGCAGCCTGCGACAACATTGTCCGGCGGAGAAGCGCAGCGTGTCAAGCTTGCTTCCGAATTGCACCGCCGTTCAACGGGCCGCTCGCTGTACATTCTTGACGAACCGACAACAGGCCTTCATGTTGATGATATCTCACGATTGCTCGTGGTCCTTCAGCGTCTTGTTGAAAATGGTGACACGGTACTGGTTATTGAGCATAATCTTGATGTTATCAAGGCAGCTGACTATATCGTTGACCTTGGACCAGAAGGCGGAGATAAGGGCGGGACCATCCTGGCAGCGGGTACACCTGAAAAAATTGCGGAAGTTCCAGAATCTTATACAGGTAAGTATCTCAAACCAATCCTCGAAAGAGACTGCCTGAGAATGAAAAAGCAAATTGAAGAAAAAGAAGGCGTGACAAACGCTTAATTAGGAAGAAGCAGTGCCGTTTTGGTACTGCTTCTTTTTTATGGAAGAGAGATTAATTCTCCAGGATGATGGGTATAGAACATGCGTCTGCAGCAACCTTCACTAATCTCAACCGAGAAAGGAACATACACTATGAAAAATAAACTCTACCTTTTAGCAGGCCTAATTTTGCTTGGGATCGGCATCTATCTATCCATTACATTTTTTGGAGAAGAAAAAAAGGCTGAAAGCAGTCAAGCGATTGTAGCTTTTGGTGATTCGCTTACCTACGGGTATGGAGATGAAACGGAAGAGGGGTACATTGGCAGGCTGCAGAGCAAACTGGATCGGACATATCCGGAAAAGAATTATACAATAACAAATCATGGAGTGTATGGCTATAAATCTTCTGATGTCCTCCAGCAAATGCTCAAACCGAAGGTGGCACAGGATATCAAAAATGCAGATATGTTTATCGTATATATTGGAACAAACGATTTGCTGAAAAGCAACGGCGGAGATTTGTATCCGCTCCATCACGAAAATCTTGTTGAAGCTAAAGACATATATGAAGATAAACTGAATGGAATTCTGGAAACACTGGAAACCGCCAACATTGATGCACCTGTTATCCTGCTCGGGCTATACAATCCCTATCCGGACGGCGACCGGATTGAAAAATATATTGACCATTGGAACGAATCCATAAGAATAAAAGCAGCAGAAGATAAAAATATTACCTTTATTTCTACCAATGAACTGTTCAAGGGGAAAAATAAGAAACAGTACTTCGCTGATTCGCTTCATCCGAATGGAAAGGGATATGAGATGATTGCTGATAAAATTATAGAGAATTACTCATTTTAGGTTCTTGGCTTTTTACATTCTTATAAAAAGCGCTTCTGCCAAGACTTTGTTTTCTTATATGCTGTGATAACGCTAATATGATATTTTTGTGTGTTGATTGGAGCGGAAGGTGCGAGATCCTCGAAAATGCTGCCGCATTTCCTTCGTGCGGTGATTATTCGTGGATGCTTATTCAAAGTCCTGCGGGAGTAGCGGGACAGGTGAGACCCCGCAGACGCGGAGCGTCGAGGAGGCTCACCGCCTGCCCCGCGGAAAGCGAGTGCCTGCAGCGGAAATCAACACCCCCACTTCAACAGACAATATTTCCTTCATTTAATTGATAACACAATGTAATCTTCCAGCAAAATCGGTGTAACCAAGCAGCGTTATACTCCTATATAAGGGAAGCTATTGCCTGGAAACAGAAGGGGAGGTCATTATGGAGGATTATTTAGCCAAGTCTCTGGAAGAATGGAAAGAAGATATTTCTGAGGTTTTGGATCAGATTAATAATGAATATGAGGATGTAAAAAAAGAGCTTAAAGTTTATTCCTACAAATATGGAATTACTAAGCAGGTTATCCAGTCTACTGTGAACGAAGAGATTATTGATAATATCCGTGAAATGTATCATAAGCCTTTTGAAGAAAAGTATAATGAATTGAAAGAATACATACGTGATTTGGATGAAAAACGAAAAGTATTCCAAATGTTTGTCAATAAAATCGACGAAGTGAAAAAGAAGGAAGCGCCTCGCACTGACCTGGCAGCAGCCTATAAATAGGACACAACCATAAAACCGTCTTTCAAGAAAGGCGGTTTTTATTATAGAAGAAGCTATGCGACTCGAGGCTATGGAACCCCTCAGCCTGCAGATGTATTTTTAGAAATATGGAGGAAAATACTCCTTTGATTTTCTATAATGAAGAAGAGGCTGAAACTTTTAGCGCTTCATTTCCGTATGACAGTTAAAGTGAAACTTCAATCAGTGGGGTTTTATTATCCCCCGCTGATTGTTAGTTGAACCAATCGGGCCTTTACGGGCAGTTTGACCCCCCCGCTTATCCTCCATTGGTTTCTCTTAGTCTTGAAGTGGGGGTCTTACTGCCCGTTAGACTGCGATAAAGGAGCTGAAAACAATGGAAACAAGAAAAGTTCTGTCTGCTTTAAGCTATTTTAGCATTATGTTCGCAGGATTTATTTTTCCGCTCATTGTATTTTTTGCATCAGAGGACACGGAAGTGAAGCGGCATGCCAAGAGTGCATTCTTATCACATTTGATTCCGCTGGTTCCTGTTCCGTTTATTGTTTTTGCTGCTGTGACCCAATTCACAGTAAATGATCAGGAAATCCCGGTATTTTTTCTTGCAGCTGTCGGCATCACAATTATTCTGCTATTAATTGTACTAATCTGGAATATCATTAAAGGGGTAAAAGTCCTGATACAAGAATAGAAAATAATAGAGGAGGGCCAAAGAATGAAAGAGGAACGCAAACGTATTTTGAAAATGGTCGAGGATGGAAAGCTTACTGTTGACGAAGCATTAACTCTATTGGAGCAGCTTGAAAAAACAAATCAGACGATGGAACAAAAGCAGGAGGATTTAATTAAGGAGCTATCTGCTGAAGTTAAGTTTGAAGAAGCTAAAAAGGGTGAGCCATACAGCTCAAAGCATCAAAGTGCCAAGGAAAAAATCATTGATTTTGTAGATTCAGCATTTAAGAAAGTGAAGGATTTGGATCTTGATTTTAATTTTGGGAAAAGTGTTGAGATCTCTCATATATTTCAGCATGCAGACGCATACTTAAAAGATCTGGACATTGATGTTGCCAATGGGACAGTTAAGGTGATTCCATGGGAGCAAAGTGATGTCCGCGTTGAATGCAGAGCAAAGGTCTATCGTGTGGATAATCAGGATGAAGCACGCAGAAATTTCCTGAAGGATGTTATTTTTGCCATTGAAGGGCAAAGGCTGAGGTTTTCCACTCAGCAAAAGTGGATGAAGCTTGAAGCGGTTATCTATATTCCAAAATCTGAATATGAAAATGTGAAAATCCGCATGTTTAATGGCCCGGTTGAAAGTCAAAACTTAACAGTGGAAAACTTTAAAGCGAAAACAGCCAATGGAAAGATTACGGTTAGTGATTTAAACAGTAAAAATGTTGAGGCTGAAACAGCCAACGGGCAGATTACCATTCAAAAAAGCCGCATCGATCATGTAGAAGCCGAAACGTTAAATGGTGCAATTCTAGCTGAAGGAGACTTCAAAAAAGCCGAACTCCAATCTTTTAATGGCAATGTAACATGCAGGGCAGAAAATGAACGCTGTGAATGGATCGAAGCGAAGGCAGCGACAGGCAGCATCGACCTGTTTGTTCCGGATTTCGCAGCTGTAAGCGGAGAGCTTCGTACCAATCTGGGCAGTTTCCATCCTGATATTGAGGGTATTGAAGTAATAGAAGAAAAGAGCGAAGTGATTCAGAAAATGCTGCGCTTCAAGTCTGTAAAAGAAAGCGGCAGCGGACTTAAGCTGAGGGCTGACTCAAAAACAGGTGCGATCACGATCAAACGGTCAACTGCCTGGTAAAGTCTAAGTAAATTGGCTGTTGATAGATAGCATGAAATTAAAGCGCCAGCTTTTAGGAGGAGCGCCTACCCCCTCGAGGTCACAAGCTTGTCTAGTTGCGGCTCCTAGGGACTCGGGATCATAAGCCGTTTCCTTTCAGAAGGAAAAACGCCTTCTTACAGGAACCGTCTTATGCCTGTCGTCCCTGGGCAGTCGCCTCCACATTTCTGGCAATCCTCCCAAAAAGGCAAAGAACGCCTTTCCGTGAGGCTCGTCTTGTGCTTGTCGGGGGTGGGCAAGGCGCTTCCGCTTTTCCTGATAGATAAGAATGTATAAATTTTGAAGTTAGATAACTGTCTAGCTCCAGGCGCCATCGGCTCTCGGGTCTAAGCCAATCCGGCCAAAAGGTTAAAGAACAACCTTTCAGCCGGCTCGTCTTATGCTTGAGGCCCACAGGATGTGGGCCATGAGACGTTGCCACAGGACGTGGCGTTTTTAGTCTGCGTGCCTTCATTAAGCGGGCGCCTTCCGCTTTTCTTGATAGGAGGGTTTCTTTATGAATAAATTGGTTCGTTCCCGTGGCAACCGGAAATTAGCGGGTGTATTAGGCGGCTTATCAAAATCGATCGGTATAGATCCTACTATACTCAGGGTGATTTTCATTGTTTTATTATTTACAACAGGTGTTTTCCCAATGACACTCATTTATGCTCTGCTTGTGTTCGTGCTTCCGAATGAAGAGGTGCTGTAGGAAATGAGATGGATTCTGGGAATTTTGATTAATGCGGTCTTATTTGTAGCGATCGCCGGATTTTTTAAGGATTCGTTTTACTTGTCCGGATTCGGGGCTGCAATTGGTGCCAGCTTCATGCTTTCCATCCTGAACATTCTCGTGAAACCAATCCTGATTATATTAACTCTGCCAGTCACTGTTTTAACGCTTGGTCTGTTTTTGTTCGTCATCAATGCTGTTACGTTAATGATTACAGATGGCTTTATGGGGGATTCATTTGAAATTGCCGGGTTTGGCACAGCGATTCTTGTATCTGTGATCATGTCAATTGTTAATCTGATCATTCAAAAAGCGATCCTTGAACCGGCGAGGGAAAAGTAAATGCGTTAAAAAGCCAGCATCCGTGATGATGCTGGCTTTTGGCTATTCAATGATGGTGGCATTAAAACCGTCCTTCTGCAGATTCCCGGCAAGTTTCTCGGCAAGCTGCTTTTCTGAAAATGCCACTTGAACTTTATATTGTTTGAGTTTATCATTCTTTCTTAAGTCATATTGTTCGGCGATGGCTTTTACAATAGCTTGTGCACAGCGTTTCCGATAGAGAGGGGTGCGGAGAAGGGAAGCTTCTTCTTTATTGGTCATAAACCCGCATTCCACAAGTACAGCAGTCATTTTTGTCTCGCGAAGAACCTGGAAATCAGCTGTTTTGACTCCCCGGTCCCGCAAGCCTGTAGAACTGATTAAGTTTCGCTGTATCTTTTGGGCTAATGCGAGTGCTTCCCGAGGCTTAGAAGGGTAGACATATGTTTCGATTCCGCCTGCACTGTTCCATCCGCCTGTTCCGTAAGCATTAGCATGGATGGACACATAGCAGTCCGCGTTTTGTTTATTTGCCAGCGCGGTCCTTTCGGCAAGCGGCACGTCCCGTTCATCGGAATGGGCAAAGATAACTTCTGTGTTTTGATACTTCCCCAGCATCTCCTTTGTCAGGTCCGCAACAGCACGGTTAAATTCATATTCTTTCATTCCGTCAGGGCTTTGCTTGCCGGAGGTGCTGTATCCATGGCCGGCATCCAGTATGATTTTCATCTGATCGCTCCTTTCATATAATAAAATATTCTCATGTATATAATATGGACAAACCTTCCAAAAGGACATGATAAAATGAAAATAGGAGAAAACCCTGATGGGCTTTCTCCTATTTTGCAGCGCGCTGCATCGTATGAACGAATTTGTAGCGGTCTGCGCGGTATGCTGATTTGACAAGCTCAAAAGGCGTGCCGTCCTCTAAAAAGGAAGTTCGGACAATAAGCAATACAGGCGACCCAGGTTCGACCTGAAGGTGGTTTACTTCGGTTTCCTTAGCGATAGAGGCTTCAATTTGCTGGGTTGCTTCACTGATGGTCAGGGACAATTTTTCTTCAATATGCTGGTAAAGTGACTTGTTGATTATTTCTTCCGTAAGCCCTTTTACGAGATTTGCAGGCAGACAGGTGGTTTCCAGCGCCATTGGCAGATTATCTGCCATACGCACCCGTTTTATTTCATAAACAGGTGTGTTTTCTTTTATATCAAGCTTTCTCGCCAGCTGCGGCTCGGCCGGGATGATTTCAAATGAAATGAGACGGCTGCTCGGCACCATGCCGCGTTCTTTCATATCTTCCGTAAAGCTGGTCAATCCCTGAAGCTTTTGTTCGACCTTCTGCTTATTGACGAAAGTTCCGCGTCCTTTTTGCCTGTAAAGATAACCATCGTTGACGAGGTTGTTTAATGCCTGTCTGACTGTCATGCGGCTAATCTGGTATTGCTCAGAATACTCGCGCTCTGAAGGGATTGCTTCATCAGGCTTTAATATGCCGTTTTCTATTAATTGTTTAATATACTCTTCCAATTGGTGATATATCGGGATGGGTGATTGCTTATCGATCATGGGAATTCTCCTATCACTATTAGTAGTGCTTACCGATCCTTACTGACAAGACTGAGTGCCTCTTCATCGGCTATGATTGTCACATTCGCATGCAGCTTCAAAGCTGATGCAGGAAATTGTTCATCAGGTTCAGCATAAATCAGCTGCCTGATAGCTTCTGCCTTGGCTGAACCTGAAGCGAGCAGGAGGATTTCCCGGCTATCAAGAATCGAAGCGATTCCCATAGTTATCGCTTGAGCTGGAACATCTTCAATAGAATTGAAGAACCGTGCGTTAGCCTTTCGAGTGCTTTCCGCCAGGTCCACGACATGGGTACGGCTGTGAAAAGACGTTCCCGGTTCGTTGAAGCCGATATGTCCATTGCGTCCAATTCCCAGCAGCTGCAGGTCAATATCTACCAGTTCCTTAATCAGCTGCTCATACCGTTCGCATTCCTGTGACATATCTTCTGCTGCTCCATTGGGAAGGTGCGTGTTTTCCAGCCGGATGTCCAATTGATCAAATAGTTCACTATTCATGAAATGCCTGTAGCTGCTAGGGTCGGAAGGTGGCAGGCCGATATATTCATCCAAATTAATCGTCGTGATTTTTTCGTAAGAAGTGCCATTTTTTTGATGATCATTAATCAGTTCGGCATAAACTCCTTTTGGTGTACTGCCGGTTGCAAGCCCTAATGTCATATCTGGCTGCAGCCGAATTTTTTCAATCATCAGCTGGGCCGCTTTTTGGCTCATATCGTTATAATCGGCTGTTCGAATGATTTTCAAGGTCTTTTCACCTCGCGTTCAAAGGCTTTGACTCCTCTGCAGAAAGTCATGGCAACCTCAAGGTTCTCATCAAGTACAACCAGGTCGGCATCCTTGCCTTCCGAAATGCTGCCTTTCCGGTCAAACATATTGAGCTGTCTGGCAGGGTTGCTGCTCGCAAGCTGGACAGCTTCAGACAGCTGAATATCAGTAAAATCAATCATGTTTTTTATGGAATCTTTCATTTTTAAGATGCTTCCAGCCAGTGTGCCATCAGCAAGCAGTGCCTGGCCATTTTCAACCTTTACATCCTGTCCGCCAAGATCATAATGGCCATTTTTCAGGCACTTTGCTCTCATGGAATCCGTTATCAGGATCATACCATCCGGGCCCTTGGCGTTCAGTGCAAGCTTGATCATCTCAGGCCGGACATGGATTCCATCAGCAATCATTTCAACTATCAATTCTTTGAATAAAAGCGAAGCACCGGCTACTCCTGGTTCACGGTGATGCATGCCTCTCATTCCGTTAAAAAGGTGAGTCACCTGCTTAGCTCCCGCCTGTACAGCTTTCTCCATTTCTGTAAAAATGGCATCGCTATGGCCGATTGAAGGAACAACGCCGTTTTCACTTAAGTAGCGGATAAACTCATAGCCATTTGCTTTCTCAGGTGCAAGTGTAATCAGCTTGATGGTTCCATTTGCTGCTTCCTGCCATCGCTTAAAAAGTTCAATATCAGGCTCAAGTATATGATCCTTCGGCTGGGCTCCGCCTCTTGCTTCATTAATAAACGGGCCCTCCAGGTGAATTCCGATAACTTCTGCCTGGCCAGGAGTATTTTGTTCTTTTTGAAAGTGAGCTGCATTGACCAGCGCGGCTTCTATTTTTTCCTTTTCCTGTGTGATCGTCGTGGCCAGGAAGCTGGTAGTCCCTTCTTCAGGCAACACGCTGGCCATCGTGTTAAGTGCCTCAAATGTTGCATCCATTGTATCGGCACCGCCAGCACCGTGAATGTGAACATCAATAAACCCCGGACTGATTGTATGCTCAGGGGAAAGCTCTATGATTTCTGTATCCTGGCCGACGGCAGGAAGCTCCTCCAAAGTTCCAGTTTTTAAGATTCGCTCATTTTCTATTAAAATAAATCCTTGATCAATCATGCGGTTTTCCAGAATAATTCTAGCGTTTTTCAGTAATAGACGGCTCATTTTTTAATTCATCTCCGTTTGAATGATACTTTTATTATAAAAGGTTTGTGTTTAGATGTCTATACCAGTTGAGATAATTAGCTCAATATGGTGTTTTGGTCTATACAACTAAAAGAGGATAGAAAGCGGCTGGACGCTTTCTATCCTATTATTTTGAATTTGAAGGTAAATTCATACAATTTATATCTGTTTATTTAGTATGATATTCCGCAATGGCTTCGCGTAAGTAGCCATTATGCTTTTTCAGAAGCCTGGCAGCTGCTTCACCTTTTAATCCTGTTAAAATTTGAAGAATCGCTGCCTTTGTATTATGGTTTTGTTCTTTGAGAGCAGCATGGGCTTCTGCATCAGATGCACCTGTTGCCATTTTAACGATATTTTCAGCACGTTTAAACAGCTTCTCATTTGTCATTTGCACATCCACCATCAGATTGCCGTACACTTTTCCGAGTTTGATCATGGAAGCTGTTGTTAACATGTTCAGGACGAGCTTTTGTGCGGTGCCTGCTTTCATTCTTGTAGAGCCTGTAACCACTTCAGGACCTGTGATAGGTGCTATCGTATATTTAGAGATTCTTCCCATTTCGGAGTTTTTGGTGCAGGCAACAGCAACAGTAACAGCACCGACTTCATTTCCATATTGAAGAGCTCCGATCGTATAAGGCGTACGGCCGCTCGCTGCAATGCCGACAAGCACATCCTTGTCCGATAATTGAATATCTGCGACATCCTGACGTCCCTGTTCACTGTCATCCTCGGCGCCTTCAACTGCTTCCGTCATGGCTTCTTTGCCGCCGGCGATAATGCCGACAACCATTTCCGGGTCCGTTCCATACGTTGGCGGACATTCTGAAGCATCGATAATGCCAAGACGTCCTGAGGTGCCGGCTCCAACGTAAATCAAGCGGCCTCCTTTTTTAAAACTATCCGTAATTTCATCCACCACGTTTACAATGTGAGGGATTTCTCTTGCAATGGCATTAGGAACAATCGTATCTTCCTGGTTTATGATTGTAATAATTTCTTCCGTTGTCATTAAATCTATTTTCATTGTTTTTGGGTTTCGCTGTTCGGTATTTAGCTTTGTAATATTCATTGTTAATCCCTCACTATTAATTGGAATTTAGTTCCTGCCTTGATCTGATCAAGAAGCGGCAGATCCTCATCAATAACTCTTGCGATCACATTCACGCGTTCATCCCGGGGCAGATCTGCTAAGGTAATTTGCATCTCGCCTGCGTAGCGGCCATATAGGCTATTATCAATTATGACACTGCCTTTTTTACGTTCCAGCTGGTTCATAGGTTCCCATGTCTTTGATCCCTGCCCAGCATATGACCTTGATTCAACTGACCTTACAGCATCCCGGGCAGGATCCATCCGATTTGTATGGGGTTTGTTAAAAAGCTCCTCATAGATTTGTCCGCCAATCAGCTCGATTCGGAGAGGCAAAACACCTTCAGCAATTTTTTTCAGTTGTGCAAGAGTCCCGTCTTTTACTGAATGGTCACCGATCAGCACCTTGTCTGTATAGCAGCTGTTCATCAATTCAGCCGCCGCCGCAGCGGGTGAACAGACACGGTGTTTTTCAAGAGTGGGAAGCCCGGCAAAAATAGGCCCGCGAAGTTCAGCGTCACCAGGCACAAACGCCATGGTGGTTATCCCCATACTTTTTAGGAACCGATTTCTCTCTATAAAAAAGTCCTTATCCAAACCCGTTTCAGGCCGAGGATAAAAATTATGCCAGGCTTCAACATTATGGGCGTTTAAGCCCAGCTCCATCCACTCCCGCAGTTCCTCAGCAGAGATAGTACTCGCATTGATTCCAAGCTTCATTTTTTTGGAGAGTTCAACAATCTGCTCAGAAGTAAAGCCGTAGTCTGCCCGTATTCCGGAGAGACCCCATTCGAGAAGAGTATCGAGCGATTCCCAGTCCAACCCCAGATGGTCCAATGATTGAGGGGAAACGTCGGCGAGGAGTTCCATTTGATGGTGCTTTGCAAGAGCACCGAGGCTCTGAAGCAAATGTTTATAAGTGCTGTGGTCATCTTCGGGAATATGGAGGGAAGTGAAGATGGATGTGAGGCCGTGAGAAGCTGCACGTTCAATCCATTTTTCATTTTGAAGCTGGCGCTCTTCTGATAGATAAACTGATATTCCAAGCATCATGGTCACCTCTATAAGTCTGAATTTTTAAAAAATGTAATTTCATAAGTAAAGAAGGAGGAATGGCTCCTCCTTCTCCTTGTTTTATTATATATTCTTAGCCATTTCCTCTTTGAATCCGAAAAGCCATGTGAACAGGAATCCAAATGCATAGGCAATTAATAGGCCGATCAGATACAGTACGATTTGATTTGTGTGAACGAGGAATGCAAGCGGTATGCCTGAAACCCCGATGGCTACTGTAGCAATCTTGAAGAACGCCTGGAAAGCACCGCCTACAGCAGCTCCCAGACATGCTGTTAAGAAAGGACGTCCCAGCGGCAGGGTAACCCCAAAAATAAGCGGTTCGCCAATACCGAGCATTCCAACCGGAAGTCCGCCTTTGATCACTTTCTTCAGACGGGCATTTTTTGTTTTGAAGTAGATGGCGAATGCCGCACCTACCTGGCCGGCACCACCCATTGCCAGGATTGGCAGGAGCGGATCGTCGCCGATTGAGTTAATCAATTCCATATGAACTGGAGTTAACCCTTGATGCAGCCCAGTTACTACAAGCGGAAGGAAGGTTCCGGCAAGTACAAGGCCTGCCAGGATGCCGCCAACATCCAGAACGCCAAGGAGACCTTTTGTGATAATGTCAGAAAGGAATCCGCCAACAGGCTGCAGAACAAAGAATGTCGCAAAGCCTGTTATTAATAATGCCAATGTTGGTGTTACGATGATATCAATTGCTGATGGAACGACTTTGCGGATTCTTTTTTCCAAAAAGGCCACTAGCGCAGCAGCGAGCATGACTCCAATCAAGCCGCCACGGCCTGGCACCAGCGCTTCACCGAAGAGAGTTATATTGGCAAGGCCCGGGTTGATTAATAGAATACCAGCCGCACCGCCCAGAGCAGGAGACCCTCCAAACTCCTTCGCTGTGTTAATACCTACAAACACGCCCAGGTAACCGAATAAACCCCATCCAATCAGATCAAGCATTTGAACGAGCGTGGATTCCGGATCTCCGCCTGATTTGATGATTACATTATTGATACCTGCAATCAAACCTGAAGCAACGATAGCTGGAATCAGCGGGATAAAGATACTGGCAATCTTTCTTAAAAATAACTTGAAAGGAGTAGCGTTCTTCTCATTGAGTCCCGCTTTTGTCCGGGCTGCCAGTCCTTCCAATGATGTGTCAATCTCTTCGTCATCATCAACGGATGAAACATTTTTGCCTGTCATCCTGGAAACTTCGTCAGCTACTTTGGTGACAATCCCAGGTCCGAGGATGATCTGGAGTGTTTCTGCTTCCACCACACCCATAACGCCATCAATATCCTTGATGCCATTCAGGTTGACTTTACTCTCATCGACCGGCTTCACGCGAAGGCGGGTCATGCAGGAGGCCAGTTCCGCGATATTGCCGGTGCCGCCCAACTGCTCCGTAATCTCTTTCGCCAAGCGTTCTTCTTTACGCATGAGTTTTTCCCCCTCTTTTTTTAAAAATAAATGAACGTAATAAAGGCTAAAAAAATGTAAATGAATTCGCTTACATAATTATATTACCAAGGTTTAGTATAGTTGTCTATACCATCTGAATATTTTTACAAAAAGCATATCATCATATTTATACGCAGAATATCCCTGGAAATTGTCCCTATTGAGAAGGATTAAGCATATGGGCCTAGTGTTAATTTTGTAAAAATCGTTTTCAGAAATTTGGTTCTGCGCTAAAAAGTGCTAAAATAGAGTGAAACTTCAGAGTGAATTTTTTTTGAAATTATAAGTTACATATAAAGAGATCATCCAGAAGTGCCAGCATTAAAGGAGGAACCTATTTTGGTAAAAGTGCGCACAAAAGATATTATAGAAAAATTTGGGCTCGAATTGATTGCCGGAGAGGAAGGCATTAACCGGCCGATTACGACGAGTGATATTTCCCGTCCAGGCCTGGAGATGGCTGGTTATTTTGATTACTATCCGGCTGAACGTATTCAATTGGTCGGAAAAACCGAGCTGTCTTTCGTTGAAAAGTTAAATAACTCCGAGCGGGAGATCCGGCTTGAACGGCTCTGTACAGATATTACACCCGGCATAATCGTCACGAGAGGACTGGATATACCTGACGAACTGATTGAAGCGGCAGAGAGGGAATCGGTTCCGCTGCTCCGCTCCAAGCAGAAAACGACCCGTTTTTCCAGCTTGCTGACCAACTTTTTGGAAAGCAAGCTTGCTCCAACCACGGCAGTTCATGGCGTCCTTGTCGATATTTATGGGGTGGGGGTATTGATAACTGGAAAAAGCGGAGTTGGTAAGAGCGAGACGGCGCTTGAGCTTGTTAAGCGGGGTCACCGCCTTGTTGCAGATGACTGCGTGGAGATCAGACAGGAAGATGAAGATTATCTGGTCGGAAACTCACCGGAATTGATCGAACATCTGCTTGAAATCCGCGGCCTCGGCATTATCAATGTCATGACCCTTTTTGGTGCTGGAGCTGTCCGCAGCTATAAGAAAATCTCTGTGGTCATGAATTTGGAGCTTTGGGATCCGAAAAAGCAGTATGACCGTCTTGGGCTTGATGAAGAAAAGATGAAAATCATCGATACAGAAGTGACAAAGCTGACCATTCCGGTAAGACCCGGACGAAACCTGGCTGTCATCATTGAAGTGGCTGCCATGAACTTCCGTTTAAAGAGAATGGGCATGAATGCAGCGGAACAGTTCACGAACCGCCTGTCGGATGTGATTGAGGATGGAGACCATGATGATCGTTAAAGAGGGCAAAACACGTTCAATCAAACGTTTGATTGAAAGCTGATAAACCTCACGCATAGCTTAATTAGAAGAATATTAGGAAAATGTCTGGCATTAGCGCCTGTGGCAAAAGACCAGCCCAGAGGTGTGTGCGCTTTTCCTGCCATAATAGAATTTATACCATTGAACTTAGATAACTTAAGCGGGCGCCTTGCGCTTTTCGATGAGAAGGAGAAGTGATCATGGAAAACAATATTCAGCCGTTAGATCCAATTGCCATTTCCCTTGGGCCGATTCAGGTCCACTGGTATGGCCTGATTATCGGTGTTGGCATTGCACTGGCTCTCATAATCGCAATGAGAGAAGGGGAGAGAAGGGGACTCCCTAAAGATATCTTTGCCGACTTAATGCTGTGGGCTATTCCCATTGCGATAATTTCTGCAAGAATCTATTACGTTATTTTTCAATGGGATTTTTACTCACAGAATCCGGGTGAAATCATCAAAATATGGAATGGCGGAATTGCCATTCATGGAGCCTTGATTGGTTCTGTCATCACAGCTTATGTTTTTGCAAAGAAAAAGAAGATATCATTCTGGAAGCTGGCCGATATAGCTGCCCCAAGCATCATTTTAGGGCAGGCAATCGGGCGCTGGGGCAACTTCATGAACCAGGAGGCCCATGGCAGGGAAGTCAGCCGGGCATTCCTTGAAAATATGCATTTGCCTGAATTTATCATTGACCAGATGTATATTAATGGAGCCTATTATCATCCGACGTTTTTATATGAATCAATTTGGAATATCATTGGATTTATCATTCTTATCTTATTAAGAAGAGCAAACTTAAGGCGCGGGGAGCTATTCCTCTCGTATGTAATCTGGTATTCGATCGGCCGTTTCTTCGTAGAAGGCCTGCGGACCGACAGCCTCATGCTTACTGAGACTTTAAGGATTGCCCAGACGATATCTATCGTTCTTATTATTGGGGCGCTAGTCCTGATTTTTTATAGAAGAGCAGAGGGTCTTGCCAAATCTCGTTATTTGGATAAAGCCGAGGGGAAATAACGGACAGGGGAGAGTAGAGATGCTGGTTGAATCTTGCAAACGGGGGCTGATGGCCGGCTTGAAGACAACATGGACACTGGGGAAAGTCATATTTCCGGTCACGCTGATTGTGGCACTGCTGCAGCATACGCCAGTGCTTCCATGGGTCATCAGGCTGATCACGCCCCTTATGAATCTGATTGGGCTGTCAGGAGATGCAGCCATACCGCTTGTATTGGGGAACTTCTTGAATTTGTATGCGGGGATTGGAGCCATTTTAACACTCGATCTCTCGGTAAAAGAAGTATTTATTATTGCCGTCATGCTGTCTTTTTCACATAATATGCTGATTGAAACAGGAGTGGCATTGAAGGTCGGCGTTAAGCTTTGGGTCGTTCTGGCAGTTCGCATCGGACTGGCGCTTTTAAGCGCAATTGTCATAAACCTTGTTTGGCAGGGAGGATCCAAAACGGCTAAGTACGGATTTATTCCGGCAAAAGAAGAACAGGTATCCGGTGCAATGCCAATCCTGCTGGATGCACTGCAGACTGCATTGCTCGGTATTCTCCAGCTTGCCATCATCGTCATACCGCTGATGATTATTATTCAAATCTTAAAAGATAAGCAATGGCTTGCTGTTTTTTCAAAATGGATGGCGCCTGTGACCAGGGCACTTGGAATGAAAGAAAATACGTCTACCACTCTTGCAGCCGGTTTGCTGATTGGCCTTGCATATGGGGCGGGCGTCATGATTCAGGCAGTAGAGGAAGATGGCGTCAGCAAACGAGATGTAACGATCGCATTTATTTTCCTCGTTGCCTGCCATGCCGTCGTTGAAGATACTTTGATTTTTGTGCCGCTTGGCATTCCGGTATTACCGCTTCTGCTGATCCGCCTGGGAGTGGCAATTATTCTGACGTTAGCAGTGGCATCGATCTGGAAGCGTGCTGATCTGGCAAAAAGAAAGGAAGCAACATATGAGCATTAACACACTATTATTTGACTTAGATGGAACATTGATTGACACAAATGAATTGATTATTTCCTCGTTTTTGCATACGCTGGGAAAATATTATCCTGACCGCTATCAGCGGGAAGATGTTCTCCCGTTCATGGGGCCGACCCTGCATGAAACTTTCGAGTCCATCAACCCGGAAAAAGTGGAGGAGATGATCTCGGTTTACCGGGAGTACAATATTAAGAACCACGACGTGCTTGTAAAGGAATTTGCCGGTGTGTTTGAAACGATTCGGACATTAAAAGAGTCGGGATATAAACTGGGCATTGTTACGACGAAAGTTTCCAATGTAGTTGAAAAGGGCCTAAAGCTGACAAATCTTGACCAGTTTTTCGACGTGGTTGTTACGCTCGACCATGTGGATAAGCCAAAGCCCGATCCGGAGCCAATCCTGAAGGCATTGAGCCTGCTGGATGCGAAGCCTGAAGAAGCAATTATGGTCGGCGATAATTCGCACGATATCGATGGAGGAAAAAACGCCGGCACAAAAACGGCTGGTGTTGCCTGGACAGCGAAAGGCCGTGATTTCCTCGAGCGCTTTGAACCGGATTATATGCTGGACAATATGGCTGACCTGCTCGATATTCTTGAGGCAGAAAACCAATGAGAAAAACGGAGCGTTTTCCGGTAGAGGGAGGCAATTCTCTCTGGCATGTGTATAAAACGGTTCCGTTCTTAAAGGTGGTCAAAAACTTTATTGTGATCCAGCTTGCGCGCTATACGCCATTTCTGGGCATGAAAAATTGGCTCTATCGTAATTTCCTGAGAATGAAGGTAGGGGATCAGACATCATTCGCACTCATGGTTATGCTGGATGTCATGTTCCCGGAAAAAATCAGTGTCGGCCGCAACTCGGTCATCGGATATAACACGACGATTCTCGCCCATGAATATTTGATTAAGGAATATCGCCTCGGCAGGGTTGAAATTGGCAGCGAAGTCATGATTGGCGCCAATTCAACCATTCTTCCCGGCATCACGATCGGAGATGGTGCGATTGTTTCAGCTGGAACGCTTGTTCATAAAGATGTCCCATCTGGCGCTTTTGTTGGCGGAAACCCGATGCGTGTCATCTATACAAAGGAAGAACTTGCCGCACGCTGGGCGGATGATCCGATATATGGTGGTAATAAAGAGAAGACTCCGCTAGCTTAGGCTGGCGGGGTTTTTTATTATTGTGTGAGATGTTGGATAGATAACAAAAGATGCAGATATTTTTAGATGTAAGTCTTAACTTAAATAACCTTTCCAAAAAAGTACAAACTATAAGAAAGCTCCTTTTTTAAAAAAGGGAGTCTTTTTTATTTTTCTGCTCCTTTTGGTTGACGGCATGGAGTTTGCGCGTTAAACTACATATAACTTCAATTTGCTACCATATTAGCGAACTAAAGGATTCGGAATTTTTAAGTCATAGAGGTGAATACGCTTGAGCCGATTATTTATGTTTGAAAAGCCGTTAGGCATGAGAGATACATTACCGGATTTATATGAAAGAAAGGCAGCAGTCCGGTCATCCATCCAGGGGGAAATGAAACGCTGGGGCTATCAGTTTATCGAAACGCCTGCACTCGAATATTACGAAACAGTTGGAGCGGCATCAGCAATACTTGATCAGCAGCTGTTCAAGCTGCTTGATCAGCAGGGCCATACCCTTGTGCTGCGTCCGGATATGACTGCACCGATCGCAAGGGTGGCAGCATCCCGTCTATTAAAAGACGAGCTGCCGATCAGGCTTGCCTATTCTGCCAATGTATACCGCGCCCAGCAGCGGGAGGGTGGCAGGCCGGCTGAGTTTGAGCAGATCGGTGTTGAATGCATTGGCGACCATACGATCAGTGCGGATGGAGAAGGGATGGCGATGATGATCTCTGCTTTGAAAGAAGCTGGGCTTCAGAACTTCCAGCTTTCCGCCGGCCACATCGGTTTTGTCCGGGACTTCTTCCAGCAAATTTTAGGAACAGAAGAAAGAGTGGAAAACCTGACAAGATTTTTATATGAGAAGAATTATGTAGGATACAGGGAACATGTAAAGAGCCTGGCTCTTTCATCCATTGATAAACAAAGGCTTCTTGATTTTCTTAAATTAAGAGGCGGGGAAGAAGTCATTGAGATTGCTTATGGGCTTCTGGAAAACGGCACAGGAAAAAAAGCCTTATCCGAGCTCGAACAGCTTTGGGGCATTATGCAGGACTACGGCCAGGAAGGCACAGTTAAATTTGATTTAACACTCGTCAGCCATATGAGCTACTACACAGGAATTCTTTTTGAAGTATATGCAGGAAATGTTGGTTTCCCGATCGGAAATGGCGGCCGCTATGATCTGCTCCTCCAAAAGTTCGGAAAAGATACGGGAGCAACCGGCTTTGCCATCAGAATGGACCGCTTGCTCGAGGCGCTTGAAGGCAGCAATGCAGCAGAACCTGTGTACTGCATTTTATACAGTCCGGAACGCCGCAAAGAGGCATTCGATTTTGCGAAAGAAGAACGTTCTGCCGGAAAGAAAGTGGTCCTGCAGGATATTAGCGGTGTCAAGGATATCGATGCCTGCACCAGCCAATACGAGGATATTACCTTTTTAGTCGGAAAAGCTGGAAAGGAGAGCATAAAATGAGTGATGTTTTAACGATTGCGATGCCAAAGGGGCGCATTTTTGAAGAAGCGGCTGAATTGCTCCGCCAGGCAGGCTTTCAATTGCCGCCGGAATTTGATGATTCTCGAAAATTGATTATAGATGTGCCGGAAGAGAATTTCCGCTTTATCCTCGCCAAGCCGATGGATGTGCCAACCTATGTAGAGCATGGGGTAGCAGACCTTGGGATTGCCGGGAAAGACGTAATGCTTGAAGAAGAACGAGATGTTTACGAGCTTCTTGATTTGAAAATCAGTGCCTGCTATCTTGCGGTTGCAGGACTGCCAAATACAAGGCTGAATGATGTTGCTCCTAAAATTGCAACAAAGTATCCGCAGATTGCGGCAGCTTATTTCCGAGAGCAGGGGGAGCAGGTGGAGATCATTAAATTGAACGGCTCCATAGAGCTGGCGCCGATGATCGGGCTGGCCGACCGGATCGTCGATATCGTATCAACTGGCCGTACGCTAAAAGAGAATGGCCTCGTTGAATACGAAACCATTGTCGGCATCACTTCAAGATTGATAGTCAATCCTGTCAGCTACCGCATGAAGGATGAACGCATAAGTGATCTGGTTGGACGTCTTACGGAAGTAATAGCAGGAGAAGAAATTCGTACTTAAAGTGAAACTTCCATAAGTGGCGTTCTTCCACTGATGGTTAGTTGAACCAATCGGGCCTTTATGGGCAGTTTATCCCTGCCTGATTCTAATTAGGTCTTGATTGGAAATATGAGGTAGGGTATTACTGCCCGTTAATCTGCGATAAAGGATGTAGAGGTCTATGAAAATTTTAAAAGTTAATGACCAGATTTCAATTAAACGGTCTGTTGATAACGGAACAGAAGAACAGCGGGCGATTGTAAAAGATATTATTGAATCAGTCCGCCAAAACGGAGATCGGGCATTAAAAGATTACACAAAAAAATTTGATGGCATCTCCCTGGATGATTTCAAGGTATCGCAGGCTGAAGTAGAAGAAGCATTGAGTCAAGTGGATGGAAAAATCCTTGAAATCATTAAAAAAGCTGCTGAAAACATCCGGTCTTTTCATGAAAAGCAGCTGCGTCCTTCCTGGATGACAACGGAAGAAAACGGCACAGTGCTTGGCCAAAAGATCACACCGCTTGATTCAGTCGGCCTGTATGTCCCGGGCGGTACGGCTGCCTATCCATCATCAGTCCTTATGAATGTGATTCCGGCAAAAGTGGCGGGCGTCAAACGGATTGTCATCACCTCTCCTCCTGATAAAAAGACTGGAAAGCTGCCTCCTGCAGTCCTTGCTGCAGCCCAAATCGCAGGGGCAGAAGAAATCTATAAAGCTGGCGGTGCCCAGGCAATTGCCGCGCTGGCATATGGAACGGAAACGATTGCACCTGTTGATAAAATTACCGGTCCCGGAAATATCTATGTGGCTCTTGCGAAGCGTGAAGTTTTTGGGGATGTTGATATTGATATGATCGCAGGTCCCAGTGAGATTGCCATTTTAGCAGATGATACGGCACACGCGGATGAAGTGGCTTCAGATCTTTTATCACAGGCCGAACACGATCCAATGGCAAGTGCAGTCCTTGTCACACCATCACCTGCTCTGGCAAAACAGGTCTCAAGCGAAGTGGACCGCCAGCTGGCTGAGCTGCCGAGGCGGGAAATCGCTGCTCCGTCCATCGAAACTTATGGTGCTATCTATGTGGCCGAAAACATGGATGAGGCCATCGAAACGGTGAATAGCCTCGCTCCTGAGCATCTGGAGATTTTAACAGAAAATCCGATGGAGCTTCTCGGACGGATTCGTCACGCGGGTGCGATCTTCCTCGGACGATTTAGCCCTGAACCGGTCGGCGACTATTTTGCCGGTCCAAACCACGTTCTGCCGACAAACGGGACGGCCCGTTTTTCAAGCCCGCTTAATGTGGAGGATTTTCAAAAGAAATCAAGCATTCTTTTATACAGTGAAAAAGCATTAAAGGATAACGGCGAAAAAATTGCAGCCTTTGCGCGTCTGGAAGGACTTGAAGCCCATGCCAGATCCATTGAAACAAGACTAAGAAAATAAGCTGGAGGAATAATCATGGCCAGAACTGCAGAAATTTCACGTAAAACCAATGAAACGAATATCACTCTTTCTTTAAATATAGACGGCGAAGGCAAAAGCGATCTGGAAACAGGTGTGCCTTTTATGACCCATATGCTGGACCTGTTCGCCAAGCACGGTCAATTCGACTTGAACATCGTCGCAAATGGCGATACGGATGTAGATGACCACCACACAACAGAGGACATTGGCATCTGCCTTGGCCAAGTACTTAAAGATGCTTTAGGAGATAAAAAAGGCATCAAGCGCTATGGAAATGCTTTTGTTCCGATGGACGAAGCGCTGGCTCAAGTTGCAGTTGACCTCAGCAACCGCCCTCACTTGGAGATGCGTGCTGAGTTCCCATGCCAAAAGGTTGGTACATTTGATACCGAGCTTGTTCATGAGTTTCTTTGGAAACTTGCACTTGAAGCGAGAATGAACCTGCACGTCATCGTTCACTATGGACAGAATACACACCACATTATCGAAGCCATTTTCAAAGCACTCGCTCGTGCGCTTGATGAGGCAACAACGATTGACCCAAGGATTAAGGGAGTTCCATCAACGAAAGGGATGTTGTAAATGATCGGCATCATCGATTACGGAATGGGGAATTTGTTCAGTGTCAGTAAAGCGCTTGAACGGTTGGAGGTTCCTTATTTCCTTTCTGAAAATAAAGACGAGCTTCTGGGAGCAGACGCCTTGATTCTGCCGGGTGTCGGCTCTTTCAAAGATGCCATGGCCATCTTAAATTCTACAGGCCTGGCAGATCTGGTAAAGGAGTTTGCTGATACAGGCAAGCCGCTTCTTGGCATTTGCCTTGGCATGCAGCTTTTATTTAAAGATAGCGAAGAGAATGGCATGACGGAAGGCCTGCAGCTTCTCCCTGGCCATGTGAGGCGTTTTCCCGGTACGACAGCAGAAGGCGAAACGTATAAAGTTCCGCATATGGGCTGGAACCGTCTTGAATTCTTACAGGGTTCGCCGATTTTAAAAGGCCTTGATGAAGATTATGTCTATTTCGTCCACTCCTACTTTGCAGATACAGATGATAGAGAAGTTGTTATCAGCAGAAGTATGTATGATGTAGAAGTGCCGGCAGTTGTCGGAAGGGGCAATGTGTTCGGCATGCAGTTCCACCCTGAAAAAAGCAGTTCGCTCGGCATGGCGCTATTACGCAATTTTACCGAGCTGGTTGAAGAAAGGATGTCTGTGAAATGAGTTTTACGATCTATCCGGCGATCGATATGAGAGGCGGCAAGTGCGTCCGGCTGCTGCAGGGGGATTACGATAAGGAAACGGTGTATGGCGACTCTCCGTTTGATATGGCCAAAAAGTTTGCTGATGAAGGAGCAGACTGGATTCATATGGTAGACCTTGACGGGGCAAAGGATGGGAAGCGGGTTAATGATCAGTATGTCATTCAGGCTGCCCGCGAACTTGGCGCCTCCGTCCAGATCGGAGGGGGAATCCGTACGGAAGAAGACATCCTGCATTACCTGGATAATGGCGTAACACGCGTAATCATTGGAAGCATCGCCGTCTCCAATCCTGAGTTTGCTATTGAAATGATCCGCAAATACGGCAAAGCCATTGCAGTCGGCCTTGATGCGAAAAACGGCTTTGTGGCCACACATGGCTGGCTGGAAACGTCTGAAGTGAGGGCAGTTGACTTAGGAAAGCGATTTGCCGACGCAGGTGCGGAAACTTTTATTTTTACAGATATCGCAACAGACGGAATGCTATCGGGGCCAAATATTGAAGCGGTTCGTCTGCTTGCAGGGGAAACCGGGAAAAGTGTCATTGCATCTGGCGGTGTCAGCCAGCTGGCTGATTTGGCGAAGCTGAGGGAGTATGCTTCTGAAGGTGTAACTGGCGCCATTGTCGGAAAGGCCATTTATGAAGGCCGGTTTACCGTAGCGGAAGCTCTGAAAGAGGTGAAGGAATCATGCTGACGAAACGCATCGTTCCCTGTCTGGATGTAAAAGACGGCCGTGTGGTAAAAGGGGTGCAATTTGTGCAGCTGCGTGATGCTGGAGACCCGGTTGAGCTTGCCCGGTTTTATGATGGACAGGGAGCTGACGAGCTGGTCTTCCTCGATATCTCCGCCTCTCATGAAGGACGGAAAACAATGGTTGAGGTTGTGAAGGCAGTTGCGTCTGAGCTGGCCATTCCATTTACAGTCGGCGGCGGGATTAACGCCCTGGAAGATATGAAACGAATTTTGCGGGCAGGGGCTGATAAGGTTTCTCTCAATACAGCTGCCGTAAACAATCCAGATCTAATTACAGAAGGGGCAAATTTCTTCGGATCACAGTGCATTGTTGTTGCGATAGACGCTAAGTACGATGAAGAGCTCGGTTCCTGGCGCGTGTACACTCATGGCGGACGGACACCGACCGATCTTGAGGTTATCGCCTGGGCGCGTGAAGCTGCGGAGCGCGGAGCCGGAGAAATTTTACTGACAAGCATGGACTCTGACGGAGAGAAAAAGGGCTTCGATATCAAGCTGACAAAAGCAGTCAGTGAAGCGGTTTCGATTCCGGTAATCGCTTCTGGCGGGGCCGGAAATGCCGATCACTTTGCTGAGGCGTTTATCGACGGAAAAGCGGATGCTGCATTGGCTGCATCAATTTTTCACTATAAAGAAACATCTGTTGCAGAAGTGAAATCTTATATTAAGGAAAAAGGGGTGGTAGTCCGATGAATATTGAAAGTGTAAAGTTCGATGAAAAGGGACTGATCCCTGCAATTGTGCAAGATGCGAAAACAAAAGAGGTATTAACGTTAGCCTATATGAATCGCGAATCCCTTTTAAAATCGGCGGAAACAGGTGAATCCTGGTTTTTCAGCCGTTCCCGCAATGAACTGTGGCACAAAGGGGCAACAAGCGGAAACACACAGAAAATTGTTGAAATGAAGCTTGACTGTGACCAGGATGCCATTGTGGTTCTGGTTGAACCAGCAGGACCTGCCTGCCACAATGGAACAGTCAGCTGCTTTGAGGAAAGAGTATACGGGAAAGAGTCAGGCGGCTTATCTGACTATGAAATCCTTTATACTCTTGAAAAAGTTATTGAAGAACGCGAAAAGACACGCCCTGAAGGAGCATACACGACGTATCTTTTTGAAAAAGGCGTGGATAAAATCCTGAAGAAGATCGGCGAAGAATCCGCAGAAGTCATCATCGCGGCGAAAAACCGTGATAAGGATGAACTGAAATGGGAAGCGGCCGACCTGATTTATCATTTGATGGTGCTGCTGCGTGAGCAGGAGCTGCCTTTTAATGAAGTTTTGAAAGTACTCAATAAACGGCATGACTCGAAAAAAGAACCGGCCTCCGAATAGGGAGGACGGTTTTTGTTTTGCAGTGTCAGGAATCTAGTTGTATCAAGGAGTGACTCATATATTTTAAAAGTGACGCATATTTACCGCGAAGTGGAGCAAAAAAATAAAAAGTGATTCATAAATCCAATTAGTTAATACATAATTCATAAAAGTGACGCATATATTATTTTTTCTTTCAGAATAAAGGTTTTATAGCCTTAAGAACCGAAATTACATAGAGGATAATAACAAAGGAGTGATAAATTGATTGTAAAAAAACGGAACGTACCCATAAGAATCTTAAAAAATCATGCATTACTTCGGCGGCTGCCAAACAATAACAAAGCCTATGTTGAAATTACAAATGATCTCGCAAGACGAATAGCCGGTTACAGAGGTGAACAGGCTGTTGATTTCCACTTAAGTAAACTTTCAGAAAAGGACTTTTATATTTTTCATGGACTTCGGCTGACGAACGGTAAATACTTTTTTCAAATCGATACACTCATTCTGACTTCAAGATATGCACTTATTCTTGAAATAAAAAATTATGCAGGTACTCTGTTTTTTGATCCAGTTTGTAATCAGCTCATTCAAACAAATTCTTCCGGAGAGGAGAAAGGTTATGCAAATCCAGTTGAGCAGGCAAATCAGCAGCTGCGTGAGTTAAAAAAATGGTTAAATCATAAAGATAGTAAACTCCCTATTGAATTCCTCGTTGTGATAAGCAAGCCAACTACAATTATAAAAACAAACCCCAATTCTGTTCATCTCCTCCAAAAAGTTAAACACGTCCAATACCTGACCAGCGAAATAGAGAAGTTAAGCCAAACCTATAATGAGCATATTGACTTAAAAGAATTAAAAAGAATTTCCCGCCAGCTAATGAAAGAGAATCATCCTGAAACATTTGATGCCCTAAATTTTTATAAGATTCCCTTTTCAGATATAAAAGCTGGTGTTATTTGCCCTTCTTGCCACACAACGTTTATGAAACGGCTCTTCGCAGCGTGGCATTGCCAAAAATGCAATTCAATAAGTAGAGAAGCTCACAGCCATGCACTAGTTGATCTGTTTCTATTAAATAATAATCAGCCAGTTTCAAACCAAGAGATCCGGCATTTCCTTGGTATAACATCCCGCACTGTAACTTTAAAACTTATCCAGTCCCTCAATCTCCCTCACACAGGCACCAACAAAGGCCGCCGCTACCACCCGCCGTTAAACTGCCAGAATTTTACCGATCTTAAACACCAGCACCGCTAAACCACCGCAACAACCCTTTAAAACATAACCGCAATAAGATTTCCAATAAAAAATTAAGAATGGGAATAGTATTGTCATTTCTTCCCTTCTCCACAGGCTTGTTCGTGTGATATACTACTTTAGTTACTAACATTTATGGAGGATTTCATGAGTAAAGACTCTAAAGCTAGACACCAAAAGGGAAAGTTACTGTCATTTATCCCGAATGGTGAGTACTATTTTTCCAAAGGGATTAAGGCGTACCACCGCAGGGATTTTCATAAAGCAAAGAAATATTTAATGAGGGCAATGCAGCTTGAGCCGGGTGAACCGATGATTATCTGCCAGCTTGCGATTGTTCATTCAGAAATAGGTGAGTATCAGGAGTCGAATGAGCTGCTTCATATGATATTGGAGGAGCTTGATGAGGATATGGTGGAATGCCATTATTTCCTTGCCAACAACTATGCTCATATGGGCCTTTTCAAAGATGCTTACACACATGCAAATACGTATCTGGATTTGGATCGGGACGGAGAGTTTACGGAAGATACAGAGGATCTGCTGGAACTTCTGACGCTTGAAGGGGAAGATTTGGATGATGAGCTCTACGAGCAGGATGACCTGATTACGAAGCAGGAACACGCACGGGAATTGCTGGAGTCCGGCCATTTTCCAAAAGCGGTTGAGATCCTGAACTCTGTTATTGATGAGTATCCGGAATATTGGTCCGCATACAACAATTTGGCCCTGGCGTATTTTTATCTTGGAGAAGTGCAAAAGGCATCAGATATTTTAGAGAAGGTCCTTGAAGAAAATCCGGGAAATCTCCACGCTTTGTGCAACAAGCTTGTCTTTGCTTTTTACGAGCGGAATTTCAGGCAGGTGCGCTTGTTAAAAGAGGCGCTGAAAAAAATTAAGCCGCTTTCAATAGAACATCAGTTCAAGCTTGGTGCCACTTTTGCTCTGACCGGCGAGTATGAGGCTGCCTTTGCATGGCTTCGCAAGCTTCAAAAGAAAGGCTTTGAAGGGGACGGACCATTTTATTACTGGTTATCCTATTCCGCCTATTTTACAGGCCGGGAAGAGATGGCGAAATCGGCATGGAAGAAAGCCATCGAGATTAATCCGGAAAAAGAAGGCTTTGAGCCCTGGAACGATGAAAAAGTAACCAGCAGCGGCTTTGAAGACCATTATTCATCCATTTTAAAAAAGCTGGAAAGCGACTATATAGAAGAGCGGCTATTCGGCCTTTTCCTTACGTCCGTATCCAGCAGAAGAGATGAAATTTTGATCTCTGAAGCAATTGTACAGAACAATAAGTTTTCGGCTATAGAGAAGGAATATCTCTCTTTTGTGAAAACAGACCAGGAAGCGCCTGCCCAGGTTCAGGCCGCACATGAGACAGCAGAACTGTTCTATGAAAACTACCATCCGATTGGCACGGTGGAAGCCGGCCTATATTTAATGTGGTTTACCATTTTTGCTGAATTGACAAACAACAGCCAGAATATTAAAAACAAAAAGGCCTGGGCTGCAGCCATTGAGTATGTCTGGCATAAGCTTCGAAACGAAAAGGTTTCCCAATCAAAAATTGCAGGGAGATACGGGATTTCCGCTTCGACGATGGGCAAATATGTAAAATCGGTGAATGACCGCCTTCAGTGAGCAGATGTTTGGACGAAACACGCGCCAATTTTATAGGATAACAGTAAGAAGGTCATACTATAATATGCGTATTTATAGAGTGTTTTATTTAAAATACTGGATTTCTGATTACTGAAGGAGTGATTCGCTGTGACTGAAGAAAAAATTTATGATGTCATTATCGCTGGCGCAGGCCCTGCAGGAATGACTGCTGCTGTATATACATCTCGTGCAAATCTGTCTACTCTAATGATTGAACGCGGTGTTCCGGGCGGGCAAATGGCCAATACAGAAGAAGTTGAAAACTATCCTGGCTTTGACCATATTCTAGGCCCGGATTTATCCACTAAAATGTTTGATCATGCGAAGAAATTTGGCGCTGAATATGCTTATGGAGATATTAAAGAAATCATTGACGGCGAAGAATATAAAACAGTTGTTGCTGGATCGAAGCAATATAAAGCACGCTCAGTCATTATTTCAGCTGGTGCCGAATACAAAAAGCTTGGCATTCCTGGTGAGAAAGAGCTTGGCGGACGCGGGGTATCCTATTGTGCAGTCTGTGACGGAGCATTCTTTAAAGGCAAAGAGCTTGTTGTTGTCGGCGGCGGCGACTCTGCTGTTGAGGAAGGCGTATATTTGACCCGTTTCGCTTCTAAAGTGACAATCGTTCATAGACGGGACCAGCTTCGTGCGCAGGCGATTCTGCAGCAGCGTGCATTTGACAATGAAAAAATTGACTTTATCTGGAACACGACAGTGAAGGAAGTCAATG
This sequence comes from Bacillus sp. NTK034, assembly GCF_017303275.1. Lineage (GTDB taxonomy): Bacteria > Bacillota > Bacilli > Bacillales > Cytobacillaceae > Cytobacillus. Next base: position 249,503 of record NZ_JAFKOJ010000004.1, read on the forward strand.
ATAAGGACGGAAAAGTAGGCAGTGTAACGCTTGTGTCTGCTGAAACAGGTGAAGAAAGAGAATTCAAAGCAGATGGTGTCTTCATCTATATCGGCATGGTTCCTCTTTCCAAGCCATTTGAAAGCCTTGGCATCACGAACAGCAATGGCTATATTGAAACAAACGACCGAATGGAAACTAAGGTGGAAGGTATTTTTGCAGCCGGGGATATCCGCGAAAAATCTCTTCGCCAAATCGTTACTGCGACTGGTGATGGAAGCATCGCTGCACAAAGCGCCCAGCACTATGTGGAAGAATTGCAAGAACGCCTTAAAACGAAAAAATAATGTGAGCAGGCATATGGTCCTATGGGCTGTACCCCTTTTATTTTAGTAAAAATAGCCACTGGTTGAAAAGTTTTACAAAAAGTCATGTGGTTTTAATTCTCCTGTAACCTTGATGAAATAAATTTCGGGTAATATAGGAATAGAAATTGACCCCCTTTTAAAGATATAATCCTTTTTAAAGCACAGGCATATGCCTGTGCTCTTTTTTTTATAACTGTAACTTTTGAAGAATGTATTTTGGAAATCTGTATTCATTGTGGCCCTAAGACAAAAATAGTATAATGAAATGAATAAGAAAAGAACGTTAGCCAGCCTTTGCTTTAAGCGATTTCATGGAAAGGCGGCAGCGGTATGATTTCGGAAATTAGAGGTGAAATGTGTTGCAGCGAGTCACGAACTGTGTGTTACTTAAAGACGATAAAGTATTGCTTTTACAAAAGCCAAGAAGAGGCTGGTGGGTGGCTCCGGGCGGAAAGATGGAGCCTGGTGAATCAGTGAGGGACTCGTGCATACGTGAGTTCAGGGAAGAAACAGGCATCTACCTGCGCAATCCGAATATTAAAGGCATTTTTACGTTCATCATGAAGGATGGCGATAAGGTCGTACAGGAGTGGATGATGTTTACTTTTCTGGCTACAGCTTCTGATGGGCTGAACCTGGATGAATCAGAGGAAGGCAAGCTTCGCTGGCATCCGTTTTCAGAGATTAAGAATCTGCCGATGGCTGCCGGAGATTCACATATTTTGGAGTATATGATTCATGGCCAGGGCATGATTTATGGAACGTTTACGTATACGCCAGATTTTGAACTGCTTAGTTACAGGCTGGATCCAAGCTGAATTTGACAGAAACAGGGGGAAATTATAAATGAGTACGGGTGCAGTTAATGATACTCAAATGGTGATTATTACGGGAATGTCAGGGGCAGGGAAAACAGTAGCCATCCAAAGCTTTGAAGATCTTGGCTTCTTCTGTGTAGATAATTTGCCGCCGACGCTGCTGCCGAAATTCCTTGAACTTATGAAGGAATCAGGGAATAAAATGAATAAGGTCGCATTGGTGATGGATTTGCGCGGCCGTGAGTTCTTTGACCACTTATTTAAAGCGCTGGATGAATTATCCGAAACATCCTGGGTCACCCCGCAAATTTTATATCTTGATGCAGATGATTCTACACTCGTCAGAAGATATAAAGAAACAAGACGATTCCATCCCCTTGCACCATCAGGATTGCCTCTTGAAGGCATAAAGCTTGAACGGGAGCTGCTTGAAGAATTGAAAGGCAGGGCCCAGCTTATTTATAACACATCGCAAATGAAGCCGAGGGAATTGCGCGAGAAAATCCTAACGGAATTCTCTTTGAATAAAAAAACAATATTTACGGTTAACGTCATGTCTTTTGGCTTTAAGCATGGAATTCCAATTGATGCCGACCTGGTATTCGATGTCCGATTCCTTCCGAATCCTCATTATATTGAACATATGAGGCCGAAGACAGGTTTGGATGAAGAAGTATCCAGCTATGTGCTGAAATGGACCGAAACTAGTAAATTTCTCGAAAAGGTTACGGATCTGCTGAGCTTTATGCTTCCGCATTATAAACGGGAAGGGAAAGCTCAATTGGTCGTTGCAATCGGCTGTACGGGAGGCCAGCATCGTTCGGTAGCGCTGACAGAATATATCGCTAACTTCTACAGCAAGGATTACCATACGGCAATCACTCACCGTGACATCGAGAGGAGAAAGGAAAACATCAAATGAACCGACAGCCAAGAATCGTCATCATCGGAGGAGGAACAGGGCTTCCTGTCCTCTTAAGGGGATTGAAACAATACCCTGTTGATATAACTGCCATTGTGACAGTTGCCGATGATGGCGGCAGTTCCGGAAGATTGAGAAATGATCTTCATATTCCGCCGCCCGGTGACATCCGCAATGTGCTGGCAGCTCTTTCAGACGTGGAGCCGCTCATTGAGGAGATGTTCCAGCATCGCTTTGCGACATCCAATGAGTTATCCGGGCATTCGCTTGGCAATTTAATTCTCGCGGCAATGACCTCGATTACCGGAAACTTTGTTCATGCGATTCAGGAAATGAGCAAGGTGTTAAACGTAAGGGGCAAGGTGTTGCCGGCTGCTAACCAGAGCGTGGTCCTTCATGCTGAAATGGAAGACGGGACCATAGTATCGGGAGAATCAAAAATTCCTTATTCCGGTAAAAAAATAAAACGGGTATTTTTAACCCCCAAAAATATTAAAGCCCTGCCTGAATCACTGCAGGCTATCAGACAGGCTGATATGATCATCATCGGGCCTGGCAGTTTATATACCAGTATTCTTCCAAACCTGCTTGTCCCCAGGCTGGGACGTGAAGTCTGCCATTCGAAAGCGAAAAAGGTATATATATGCAATTTAATGACACAGGCAGGAGAGACGCTCGATTATACAGCAAGCGATCATGTGAAAGCACTGTATGATCATATGGGAAGTGCTTTTATCAATACCATTCTGGTAAACAATGAAGAAATCCCTCCCCATATTCAGGAGCGGTACAGCGAAGAAATGGCAAAGCCTGTTGTGTATGATACAGGTGCTCTTACCGAACTGGGCCTTGAAATCATGCACGGTGAAATTGTCAGCCACGAAGGCGGCATCATTCGCCATGATACAAAAGAAGTTGCCCAGATGCTTTATAATTTGCTTTTACATGAAACCAATAGGCGTTTTAACGCGTAATATATAGGTGTGAAAGGGCTTTTGCCGGTAAAAAATAAACTGTGCATACGTTTGCTCAGTGAAGAATATCTTTTTATATGCCACTGGCTTAGCGCTTTTGCGGATAGGGGGTGAAGGGATGTCTTTCGCTTCGGAAACGAAAAAGGAATTGACGAACCTGGAAATAAAAGACTGCTGCGGCAAAGCGGAATTGTCCGCCCTGATCAGGATGAATGGTTCACTTTCTTTTTCCAGCCGGAAACTGATTGTGGATATTCAGACGGAAAATGCAGCAATCGCAAGAAGGATTTACACACTGATTAAAAGAAATTACAACGTTCAGGTTGAGCTTCTGGTCCGGAAAAAAATGCGGCTGAAAAAGAACAATGTTTATATTGTCAGGCTAACCGAACAGGCCAGCATGATTCTTGATGATCTGGAAATTTTAAGCGAGGGATTCGTGTTTACACACGATATCTCCAATGAGCTTATAAAAAAGAAATGCTGTAAGCGTTCTTATCTGCGCGGTGCATTCCTTGCCGGGGGATCTGTTAATAATCCGGAGACCTCCTCCTATCATCTTGAGATCTCTTCGCTTTACAAGGAGCATAATGACTCCCTTTGTGAACTGATGAATTCGTTCGGGCTGAACAGCAAAACGCTTGAACGTAAAAAAGGCTATATCACTTATTTAAAGGAAGCCGAAAAAATAACGGAGTTTCTAAATATTATTGGCGCACACGCTGCTCTGCTCCGATTTGAAGATATCCGGATTGTCCGAGATATGCGAAATTCGGTCAATCGACTCGTAAATTGTGAAACAGCGAACTTAAACAAAACTATCGGAGCGGCCTTGCGTCAGGTGGAAAATATCCGGTTCATCGATCAAACTGTCGGACTTCAGGTTCTGCCTGACAAACTGAGGGAAATTGCCGAATTGCGTGTAGCTTACCAGGATGTCACTTTAAAAGAACTTGGGGAAATGGTTTCAGGAGGAAATATCAGTAAATCGGGTATTAATCACAGATTAAGAAAAATAGATGAAATTGCTGAGAAACTTCGGTCAGGCGACACTATAGATGCTCACTGACAGAGGGATCAGCAGGGAGGAGATGTACAATGGCGGAAAAACAGGTTGAAGTTAAGCTGAAAACAGGATTACAGGCACGTCCGGCGGCATTGTTCGTACAGGAGGCCAATCGGTTCTCATCCGATATTTTTCTGGAGAAGGACGGAAAGAAGGTAAATGCGAAAAGCATAATGGGTCTGATGAGTCTGGCTGTAAGCTCAGGATCAGTCATTACCCTCAAGGCCGAAGGAAACGATGAAAACGAAGCCCTTGAGGCACTTGCGAACTATATTCAAAAGGAAAACTAAAACAACTCGCATCGGGAAGATGCGAGTTGTTTTTTTATGCTTATTATTTATCTTTCTTCTCATCCAAAGAGTTTCTAGTAATGATTTGGTCAACCAAACCGTATTCAAGAGCTCTTTCAGCTGTCATAAAGTTATCGCGGTCAGTGTCTCTCGCAATGACTTCAAGAGGCTGTCCAGTGCGCTCTGAAAGAATTGTGTTTAATTTTTCGCGAAGGAAAAGAATGCGCTTTGCAGCGATTTCGATTTCAGTCGCCTGTCCCTGAGCTCCGCCCAGCGGCTGATGAATCATGACTTCACTGTTTGGAAGGGCAAAACGCTTGCCTTTCTCACCAGCAGCAAGAAGGAACGCACCCATGGATGCTGCCATACCAATACAAATGGTTTGTACCTTCGGCTTGATGAATTGCATCGTATCATAAATAGCCATACCTGCCGTAATGCTTCCACCCGGGCTATTAATGTAAATGGAAATGTCTTTTTCAGGATTTTCTGCTTCAAGGAATAAAAGCTGGGCAACAATTGAATTTGCCACATTATCATCGATTGCGCTTCCCAGCATAATGATGCGGTCTTTTAAAAGGCGGGAGTAGATATCATAAGCGCGCTCCCCGCGGTTTGTTTGTTCAATAACTGTAGGGATTAAGTTCATTTTCCAATTCCTCCTTCAAGATAAGGTCAACATACAAGATGAACAAGCATGTTCTTCCAAGTAAAGAAAATTTTTTAACTCCTATGTATTATCATGATACACTGATGGTCAATTAAGGTCAAACGAATCGCATGGAAATCATGTTTGATTCGTTCGACACTTTTTTCTGTGCTGCACTATCTCATTCCATGATACCCATTGTTCTAACTTTTAAAACTAAAAGGAGGCTTGCAAAGTGAATAAACATATCATATAATTAGTTATCGTAGCGGCTGAGCGCTTGGTCAGCCACCTAATAAAATATTTGCCCTCGTGGTGCAACGGATAGCACGTGAGATTCCGGTTCTTAAGATGTGGGTTCGATTCCTGCCGAGGGCGCTGCCAAAACTCCTTGTCTGATATGGACAGGGAGTTTTTACTTTTTATGCTATCCGCAAATAAATCCGGCCTATATGCACATAAAAAATTTTATCCGCAAGTAAATTGGCTTTATCCGCAAATAAATTTCCTCTATCCGTACATAAATCAAAAAAACTTCCTGAATTTAAACCTGAATTTCAAAAAAATCCTTAAAATCCGCAGTTTTCACCATAAAAAATGAATATTCTTCCCTCTGCCATGCATATTGTGAAGTATTCAGAAAAATGGAGAAGTGCCGGTGCGAATGGCATTTGCCAACATATTTCCATACAACATTTACCGGGAATATTGTAAAATGGGGACAGGGGGAATGTATGATGAATTTGAAAGCTGGGTTATGGCAGCAGCAGACAATGAAATTAACAATGACACAGGAGCTGACGCAGGCGATTGCCCTTCTGCAATACAGCACACAGGAGCTCTCTGAATTCCTGGAAAGCAAAGCGCTTGAAAATCCCCTTTTAAAAGTTGAGTCCGGACATGTCCAGACGATGGATCCCCGTTATGACCGTGTCAAACTGACTAGAACAAAAGTGGAAAAGGATAAAATAAACTGGATTGAGCAGATTGGCTGCGGTAAGACGATGATGCTGGATGAATATTTGAGATCGCAGCTTCATTTGAAATTAAACAAGGACGAACAAAGAGTGATTGAGCACCTTATTGAGAGCCTTGATGAAAACGGTTACTTTCGGGCGGATCTGCAGACAGTTGCCAAGACTCTCCAGATGCCATTTGAATATGTGGAACAAATGCTTGAAGAGCTGCAGGAACTCGAACCTGCTGGCATTGGTGCTAGGAATCTTCAGGAGTGCCTGTCCCTGCAGATTAAGAGATTGCCAGAGAGAAATGAACTGGCTGAAATCATTATAGATGATTACTTTACCTTTTTTGCGGAAAAGAAATGGAAGGAGATTGCCAAACAGCTCAGTGTGGAGCTCAAAGAGATTCAAGAGGTATTCGACTTTGTTCAGACCTTGAATCCAAGACCGGCTTCATCCTTTCAAAGCGAGAAATCCGCATATATAACACCGGACGTGATTATTAAGTGGGATGGAAGCTCTTTTTCTGTCAGTGTTTTTGATGAAGTGCTTCCTAAAATCAGTTTTAATGAAGGCTATTATAAAAAGTTTTCGGCCACTGGTGACCGTAATGTCAGCCGCTTTTTACAGGAAAAGCAGCAGGATTACCAATGGATCATGAGGAGCATCCAGCAGAGAAAAGAGACTCTTGCGAATGTAACACTTAAAATCGTTGAAAAACAGCAGGACTTTTTTATAAAAGGACCTTCTCATCTGAAGCCGATGACCATGAAGGAAATATCAGATGAACTCGAAATACATGAATCAACTGTCAGTCGTGCTGTCCGGGAAAAATATGCACAAACGCCATATGGGACGTATGAGCTGAGATCGTTCTTCTCAAGCACAATCAAAACAACCTCCGATGAAAATACGTCTTCACAGCAGGTAAAGACGATTATTGGTAAAATGATTGAAGAGGAAAATAAGCAAAAGCCTTTATCCGATCAAGAACTTGTGAAGCTGCTGAAGGAACAAGAGGGGATGGTTGTCAGCAGAAGGACGATCGCAAAATATCGGGATCAGCTGGGCATCCCATCATCATCGAAACGGAAAAGGTATGACTGACAAAGGAGATTTGCTGATTGAAACAGCCAGAGCTAGTGTTTTATACACGCAGCAGATGCCCGCTGTGTGATAAAGCTAAGGAAGTAATAGTGGAATTAAAGAAAGAATATGATTTTACCATAATTGAAAAAGACATTGATGTGAGCGATGAACTGACCGAGAAGTATGGGCTCATGATCCCGGTGGTTGAAATTGATGGGAACGAAGTTCAGTTCGGGCATATTGACGCCATTACATTAAGTGAAGCGCTTACAGAAAAAAACTGAGTTTTATCAGTTGATTTCAATACTCACTCTTGCTATTATGAAGGAGAAGCAAGGGTGATTTTTTTTGTGGTAAGTGGGACATAATATGTCTATGCGGGACAAAAAATGACCACATATGATGAAGGAGTTTTCCGGATGTACTCACTAATTGATATTCAAAAAAGATTATTGCCTGATATGCTTGCGGTTATGCAGAAGCGCTATGGGATTCTTCATTACATAGGGCTGATGGAGCCGGTTGGAAGAAGGAGCCTTGCGGTTAGTTTAGGCCTGACGGAAAGAGTGCTGAGAGGTGAGGTTGAGTTTTTAAAAGACCAGAACCTGATCCGCATCTCGAGTACGGGAATGAGTCTTACTTCCGATGGGAGGGAATTGCTTGAAGCTCTTGAAGGAATAATGAGGGATATTTCGGGTATAGCCTTAATGGAGCAGGAGTTATCCCGAAAACTTGGCATTCGCCAGGCGATCATTGTTTCCGGAAACAGCGATGAATCTCCATGGGTGAAGCAGGAACTTGGCAGGGCCACAGCGCTGTGTATGAAATCAAGGCTCAAAGGAAAAAATATCATCGCAGTTACCGGCGGATCCACAATGGCAGCCGTAGCAGAGATGCTTACTCCAGATCTTGCTGAACGGGATTGGCTGTTTGTGCCGGCACGGGGCGGAATTGGCGAAGATGTTAAAAACCAGGCTAACACCATTTGTGCAAAAATGGCTGATCATACAGATTCCAGGCACCGCGTCCTTTATGTACCTGACCAGGTAAGCAGGGAGATGTATGAAAGCATCATCAAAGAACCCAATATTAAAGAAGTAATCACCCAGATCAAATCTGCAAGCATGGTTTTACACGGGATTGGGGACGCTATAACAATGGCTGAACGCCGCAAAACCAGTAAAGAAGATTTTGTTAAAATCAAGCATGCCAAAGCAGTAGGAGAATCATTCGGCTATTACTTCAATGAAGGCGGCGAGGTTGTACATAAGGTTCAGACCATCGGCCTTCAGCTGGATGACCTATCTCACATTGAACACGTCGTTGCAGTGGCAGGCGGTTCCTCAAAGGCGAAAGCCATCGCGGCATACATGAATCGGGCACCATCCTCTACCATCTTGGTAACTGATGAAGGTGCAGCACAACAGTTGTTAAAAGGGTAATCCCTTTTCAAATATAAAATCTACCTTTCTAAGGAGGAAATATTCATGGCAGTTAAAGTTGGTATTAACGGATTTGGAAGAATCGGGCGTGTTGTTTTCCGTGCAGCTCTTAAAAACCCTAACGTAGAGGTTGTAGCAGTAAATGACCTGACAGATGCAAACATGCTTGCACACCTTTTAAAATATGATTCCGTACACGGAACATTAAATGAAGAAGTAACAGTTGACGGCGATTACCTTGTTGTTGGCGGCCATAAAGTAAAAGTTCTTGCTGAGCGCGATCCTGCTCAATTAGGATGGGGAGATCTTGGCGTAGAAGTAGTAGTAGAATCTACTGGCCGTTTCACAAAGCGTGCTGACGCTGCGAAACACCTTGAAGCCGGCGCGAAGAAAGTAATCATCTCTGCTCCTGCAACTGACGAAGATATCACAGTGGTAATGGGTGTTAACCATGATAAATATGACCCTGCAAACCACCATGTAATCTCAAATGCATCTTGTACAACAAACTGCCTGGCTCCATTTGCAAAAGTATTAAACGACAGCTTCGGAATCAAGCGCGGTATGATGACAACTGTTCACTCATACACAAATGACCAGCAAATCCTTGACTTGCCTCACAAAGACTATCGCCGTGCCCGTGCAGCAGCAGAAAATATCATCCCAACAACTACTGGAGCTGCAAAAGCAGTATCTCTAGTATTGCCTGAACTAAAAGGCAAATTGAACGGTGGAGCTATGCGTGTTCCAACTCCAAACGTTTCTCTAGTTGACCTTGTTGCTGAGCTTGACAAAGATGTAACAGCTGAAGAAGTAAACAGCGCTCTTAGAGCAGCTGCTGAAGGCGAACTAAAAGGCATCCTTGCATACAGCGAAGAGCCATTAGTATCTGGCGACTACAACGGAAATCCTGCATCTTCTACAATCGATGCACTTTCTACAATGGTTATGGAAGGCAGCATGGTAAAAGTCATCTCTTGGTATGACAACGAATCTGGTTATTCTAACCGTGTAGTGGACCTTGTTGATTACATCGCTCAAAAAGGCCTTTAATAGATAAATCTTTTCCAGAAAAATTTTCGTTTTGCGAAGCATTCTCAAGGTGAATTTTTTCTCTAAAAAAATACCTCATCTTGTTGGATATTAAAATCGCTAACGTCTATAATGGATAAGGGTAAAAGGGGAGCAGGGAAACAATCCCTCTCCCTTTTGTTTTAAAGCAAAAAGTAAAAATAATTAACTGGGATCGTGTTTAGCTCCGGAACCTGGAGGCTCAAGCTTATTAGCCGCCGGGCAAGGCGCTTCCGTTTTTCCTGGTAAGGAGGTCCTTTTGCTGTGAACAAAAAAAGCGTAAAAGATGTGGAGTTAAAAGGGAAACGAGTTTTTTGCCGCGTTGATTTCAACGTACCTATGAAGGATGGACAGGTTACAGATGAAACTCGTATCCGCGCAGCTCTTCCAACGATTGAATATTTGACTAACCAGGGTGCTAAAGTGATCTTAGCGAGCCATTTGGGCCGTCCGAAGGGTTCAGTTGTTGAAGAATTGCGTTTAACACCAGTAGCAAAGCGTTTGTCCGAGCTTCTTGGCAAAGAAGTGAAGAAGGCAGATGAAGCATATGGAGATTCTGTAAAAGCAATGGTTGACACGTTAGGTGAAGGAGATGTTCTCCTTCTTGAAAACGTGCGCTTCTATCCTGGCGAGGAAAAGAATGATTCTGAACTTGCAAAGGCATTTGCTGAGCTTGCTGATGTGTATGTGAACGATGCTTTTGGAGCAGCACACCGTGCACATGCTTCTACGGAAGGAATTGCGCAGCATCTTCCTGCAGTATCAGGACTATTAATGGAAAAAGAACTTGATGTACTTGGAAAAGCTCTTTCAAATCCGGAACGTCCATTTACAGCCATTATCGGCGGTGCAAAGGTTAAAGATAAGATCGGTGTAATAGAAAACCTTCTTGAAAAGGTAGACAACCTGATTATTGGCGGCGGACTTGCCTATACGTTTGTAAAAGCTAACGGCCATGAAGTAGGAAAGTCACTTTTAGAAGAAGATAAAATTGACCTTGCAAAATCGTTTATGGAAAAAGCGAAAGAAAAAGGCGTGAACTTCTATATGCCTGTTGATGTCGTGGTAGCAGACGATTTTTCTGAGGAAGCAAATATTAAAACAGTAGCAATTGAAGAAATTCCTTCTGACTGGGAAGCACTTGATATTGGGCCTAAAACGCGTGATATCTACAGCGATGTAATCCAAAATTCAAAGCTTGTTATCTGGAATGGACCAATGGGTGTATTCGAATTGAAAAAATTCGCCGGCGGAACAAGAGCAGTGGCTGAGGCTTTAGCAGAAGCAAACGATACATATTCAGTCATTGGCGGCGGAGATTCTGCAGCTGCAGTTGAGAAGTTCCATCTTGCAGACCGCATGAGCCATATCTCGACAGGCGGCGGGGCTTCCCTTGAGTTTATGGAAGGAAAGGCTCTGCCAGGCGTAGTGGCTTTAAACGATAAATAATTTGGTGACAGGCACCACCCGAAATTTGTCGAATACATGACAATAATAAAAAGCATGAAAGGACGTGCAACATGCGTAAACCAATTATCGCTGGAAACTGGAAAATGCATAAAACACTTCCGGAAGCGAAAGTATTTCTTGAAGAAATCAATGGGTTAGTACCGGGGAAAGAACAGGTAGAAACAGTTGTATGTGCCCCTGCACTATTCCTGGAGCGCCTTGTGGATAGCGCAAAGGGTTCTGATGTTGAAATCGGCGCGCAAAACATGCACTTTGAAGAAAGCGGTGCTTTTACAGGCGAAATCAGCCCTGTGGCACTTGAAGACCTTGGAGTAAAATATGTAATCCTTGGTCATTCCGAGCGCCGGGAAATGTTTAATGAAACTGACGAGGCCGTTAACAAAAAAACGTTGGCTGCTTTTAAATCCAATTTAACTCCTATCGTTTGTGTCGGTGAATCGCTTGAACAGCGTGAAAGCGGTGAAACAATGGATCTTGTGGGCACACAGGTGGAAAAAGCTCTTAATGGCTTAACAGAAGATCAGGTAAAACAGACTGTTATTGCGTATGAACCAATCTGGGCAATCGGAACAGGCAAATCTTCAACATCTGCAGATGCGAATGAAGTATGTGCACATATCCGCTCTGTTGTTGCGAAGCAATTTTCACAAGCTGCTGCAGATGCAGTCCGCATTCAGTACGGCGGCAGTGTAAAGCCTGCAAATATTAAAGAATATATGAGCCAGCCTGATATTGATGGAGCTCTTGTAGGCGGCGCAAGCCTTGAGCCGCAAAGCTTCCTTCAATTATTGGAGGCAGGAAAGAATGAGTAAATCTCCAGTTGCATTAATCATCTTAGATGGTTTCGCATTGCGCGGCGAGCGGATGGGAAATGCCGTTGCCCAGGCAAAGAAGCCAAACTTCGAACGCTACTGGAATACCTACCCTAACGCAACGCTGACAGCCAGCGGTGAAGCAGTAGGTCTTCCGGAAGGGCAAATGGGAAACTCTGAAGTAGGCCACTTAAACATCGGTGCAGGCCGGATTGTATATCAGAGCTTAACAAGAGTGAATGTGGCCATTCGTGAAGGACAGTTTGAGAAAAACGAAACGTTCCGTTCTGCGATTGACCATGTTAAAAAGAATGGCACGGATCTTCATTTGATGGGACTTCTTTCAGATGGAGGCGTTCACAGCCATATTCAGCACTTATTCGCACTGCTTCGTATGGCCGCTGAAGAAGGTGTGAAGAATGTCTATGTTCATGGTTTCCTGGATGGACGTGATGTTGGCCCGCAAACAGCAGCAGGCTACATTAAAGAAGCGCAGGAAAAAATGAAGGAGTACGGAGTCGGCGAATTTGCGACGATTTCCGGACGCTATTATTCCATGGACCGCGACAAACGCTGGGAGCGTGTTGAAAAGTCTTACCGTTCCATGGTGTATGGTAATGGCCCTTCATACAGCGATCCTTTGGACTTAATTGAAGATAACTATAAAAATGGTATCTTTGATGAGTTCGTTATTCCATCTGTCATTACTGCAGGAGATGGTAAACCGGTTGCAACGATAAAGAAAAATGATGCAGTCATTTTCTATAACTTCCGTCCGGACCGGGCAATCCAGATCTCGAACACTTTTACAAATAAAGACTTTCGTTCCTTTGATAGAGGGCCAGGACATCCTGAAGACTTGTTCTTTGTATGTTTGACTCACTTCAGTGAAACGGTTGACGGGTATGTAGCGTTCAAACCGACTAACCTTGATAACACCCTGGGTGAGGTTTTAGCCCAAAATGGAAAAACACAGCTCCGCATTGCGGAAACAGAAAAGTATCCTCATGTGACGTTCTTTATGAGCGGCGGGCGCGAAGAGAAGTTTCCTGGCGAAGAGCGGATCCTGATCGACTCACCGAAAGTAGCTACCTATGACCTTAAGCCTGAAATGAGTGCTTATGAAGTGACGGACGCGTTGCTGAAGGAAATAGAGGCTGACAATTTCGATGCGATCATCCTGAACTTTGCCAACCCGGACATGGTGGGGCATTCAGGCATGCTTGAACCAACGATCAAGGCGGTTGAAACAGTTGACGAATGCCTTGGCAAAATTGTTGATCTCATTATTTCAAAAGGCGGAAAAGCGATCATCACAGCTGATCATGGAAATGCCGATGAAGTTGTTACCCTGGAAGGAAGCCCAATGACCGCCCACACGACAAACCCAGTTCCAGTCATCGTTACAGAAGATGGTGCAGAGCTCCGCACAGACGGAATTTTAGGAGACCTTGCTCCAACTGTCCTGGACCTGCTTGGACTGGAAAAACCTGCTGAAATGACAGGAACAACTTTATTGAAAAAGTAATCGGTGACAGGCACCACCCGAATTTTGTCGAAAACGATTTTTCATAAAAAAGGAGAGAATTACTATGCCATTTATCGAACAAGTATATGCTCGTGAAGTATTAGATTCCCGCGGGAACCCGACAGTTGAAGTTGAAGTTTTAACAGAATCAGGATTTTTTGGCCGTGCCATCGTTCCTTCCGGAGCATCCACTGGTGAGCACGAAGCAGTAGAACTTCGTGACGGCGACAAGTCCCGCTACCTTGGAAAAGGTGTTCAAAAAGCAGTAGACAACGTGAACAATCTAATTGCTGACGCTGTTATCGGCTTGGATGTAACAGACCAGGTTGGCATCGACCGCACAATGATCGCATTAGATGGAACTGAAAACAAAGGCAAGCTTGGCGCAAACGCAATCCTTGGCGTATCCATGGCTTGTGCACATGCTGCTGCTGAGTCTGTAGGACTTCCATTATACCGTTACCTTGGCGGCTTCAACGCGAAGCAGCTTCCAACACCAATGATGAACATCATCAATGGAGGATCTCACGCTGACAACAATGTAGACTTCCAGGAATTCATGATTATGCCTGTAGGAGCTCCTACTTTCAAGGAAGCAATCCGCATGGGTGCTGAAGTATTCCATTCATTGAAGAAAGTTCTATCTGGCAAAGGCTTGAACACTGCTGTAGGTGACGAAGGCGGATTCGCTCCAAACCTGGGTTCAAACCGTGAAGCTTTAGAAGTAATCATCGAAGCGATCTCTAACGCTGGCTACGAAGCTGGCAAAGACATCTACCTTGCAATGGACGTTGCTTCTTCTGAGTTCTACAACAAAGAAACGGGCAAATACGACCTTGCTGGCGAAGGCCGCAATGGCTTAACTTCTGAAGACATGGTTAACTTCTACGAAGAGCTTGTAAACGAGTTCCCGATCATCTCAATTGAAGATGGTCTTGACGAAAACGACTGGGATGGCCATAAGCTATTAACTGAGCGCATCGGCGGCAAAGTGCAGCTTGTTGGTGACGACCTGTTCGTTACAAACACGAAAAAGCTTGCTCAAGGAATCGAGCAGGGCGTAGGCAACTCAATCCTGATCAAAGTAAACCAAATCGGTACATTAACAGAGACATTCGAAGCCATCGAAATGGCGAAGCGCGCTGGCTACACAGCAGTTGTATCTCACCGTTCCGGTGAAACAGAAGATGCTACAATCGCTGACATCGCTGTTGCAACAAACGCTGGCCAAATCAAAACGGGTTCAATGTCACGTACAGACCGTATTGCTAAATACAACCAGCTTCTTCGCATCGAAGACGAGCTTGGCGATTTAGCTGTATACGATGGCCTTAAATCTTTCTATAACTTGAGCAAGTAATCTTGCTTGTGCAGCCGTCCCGGGTGGGGCGGCTGTTTTTGATTAAATTGGCTAAGAGCTATCTGAACGCACATAAAATAATTTATCCGCACATAAATTCTTGCTATGCGCACATAAATATTTTTATCCGCACATAAATTCTTGCTATGCGCACATAAATATTTTTATCCGCACATAAATCAGTGCTATCCGCACATAAACAATTTTTTTGAAGTAAATGTAAAGCAGTAATGGATGATTTCATTTGAAAAACACCTGATAGGAACTATTTAGCTGCTGCTCTTGTGCCGAGCCTTAAAATCTTATTGTTTATACAATAAAAATGTGATAAATTAAGAATAATGTGATTGTACGTTTTCAGGAGGTGGCTTCATGCATACATTATTGATTACCCTTTTAGTCATAGTCTCGATTGGCCTTATTGTAGTTGTACTCCTTCAGTCTGGTAAAAGCGCAGGTCTTTCCGGTGCCATTTCAGGGGGAGCTGAGCAGCTTTTTGGAAAGCAAAAAGCACGCGGAATTGATCTGATTCTTCACCGCATTACGATAGTTCTTTCTGTTTTATTCTTTATCCTTACTGTTTTAGTTTCTTATTTCGCGATATAAATGAATGCAGCGCCTGGCCTTCAGAAGGTCAGGCTTTTATTTTTGCTCTGTACATTTGCATATGTTGTCTAACGTCCACATTTTTTACATAAGAAAGCTTTTTATTGGCATGTTGCCCCGCTGTTTGCTAAAAATAAGGAATGCAGATTCAATCAAACGTTTGATTAATAAAATTATAGGAATTATAAAGGTAAAAGGAGTTTTATCAATGAGAGTTGTTGCACCAAAACCATTTACATTTGGAAATGGAAAAAGAGCAGTTCTGCTGCTGCATGGTTTCACCGGAAATACAGCAGATGTAAGAATGATGGCGAGGTTTCTTGAAACAAAGGGCTACACCTGCCATGCCCCGCAGTATAAGGGACATGGTGTTCCGCCCGAGGAACTTGTTCATACAGGTCCGGAAGACTGGTGGAAAGATGTGATGGAAGGGTACGAATTTCTGAAAAACAAGGGACATAAAGAAATTGCAGTGGCCGGACTTTCCCTTGGCGGCGTATTTTCCCTTAAATTGGGTTACACTGTACCTGTAAAGGGTATTGTTCCGATGTGCGCACCTATGTACATAAAAAGCGAAGAAGTCATGTATGAAGGAATTCTGAGTTATGCTAGAGAATATAAGAGACTTGAAGGAAAGCCGGAAGAACAGATTGAACAGGAAATGGAAGAGTTCCAAAAAACACCGATGAATACATTAAAGGCACTTCAGGAGCTAATCGCGGATGTACGCAATCATGTGGATATGATTTACTCCCCAACATTTGTTGTACAGGCACGACATGACCATATGATCAACACGGACAGTGCTAATATCATTTTTAATGAAGTGGAGAATGACTTAAAGCAGCTGAAGTGGTACGAAGAATCCGGGCACGTGATTACTCTCGATAAAGAGCGTGACCAGCTTCATGAAGATGTGTATGCGTTTTTAGAAAAGCTTGATTGGGAAGAATAAAAATAGAATAAAAATCTCCCCAAGGAGGGATGAAGATATGGAAAATAATATACAACAGCTGATTGACAAGCTGCTTCATTATATGAAGGATGAAGCGTACAAGCCATTGACAGTTCAGGAGCTTGAAGCCGCGTTTGGAATAGAGGATTCCACTGGCTTCAAAGATTTCGTCAAGGCACTTGTTGTCATGGAGGAAAAAGGGCTTGTCGTCAGAACGAGAAGTAATCGCTACGGCTTGCCGGAAAAAATGAATTTGATCCGCGGCAAGCTTTCCGGACACGCAAAGGGATTTGCCTTTGTCATTCCGGAAGAGCAGGGAATGGATGATATTTTTATCCCGCCCAATGAAACAAATAATGCCTTAAATGGCGATATCGTGCTTGCGCGTGTGACGACAGAGAGTTCGGGACAGAGGCGGGAAGGTACGATTGTCCGCATTTTAGAACGCGGTGTAACACAAATTGTCGGAACCTATACGGAAAGCAAGCATTTTGGATTTGTTATCCCGGATGATAAAAAGTTTGCCAGTGATATTTTTATCCCCAAGTCAGCATCAAAAGGTGCTGTTGAAGGGCACAAGGTCGTTGTAAAACTGACCACTTATCCTGAGGGGAGAAAGAGTGCAGAAGGAGAAGTTATCGACATTCTCGGGCATAAAAATGACCCTGGTGTGGATATTCTATCTGTTATTCACAAGCATGGCCTTCCGCTTGAATTTCCGGATGAGGTGCTTAAGCAGGCCGAGGAAACGCCGGATACGATTGATCCAAGTGAGCTTGAAAACCGCCGTGACTTGAGAAACGAAGTTATTGTCACAATAGACGGTGCAGATGCAAAGGATCTTGATGATGCAGTAATGGTTAAAAAACTGGATAACGGCAATTACAAGCTGGGCGTTCATATTGCCGATGTCACATACTATGTCCGTGAGGATTCCTCGATTGACAGGGAAGCGGAAGAACGGGCAACCTCCGTGTATTTAGTGGACCGGGTAATCCCGATGATACCGCATCGCTTATCAAACGGCATTTGCTCATTAAATCCGAAAGTGGACCGGCTTACCCTTTCTTGTGAGATGGAAATCACATCGGATGGGGAAGTGGTGAATCACGAGATATTCCAGAGTGTGATTAAAACAACGGAACGGATGACTTATTCAGATGTGAATAAGATTTTAGAAGAGCAGGATGAAGAACTAAACAACAGGTACCAATCGCTTGTTCCGATGTTCGAACTGATGAAGGAGCTTTCTCTGATCTTGCGCAAAAAGAGAATGCATCGCGGAGCCATCGACTTTGATTTTAAAGAAGCAAAAGTCATTGTGGATGAAGAGGGCAATCCGACAGAAGTGGCATTGCGTGAACGCTCGATTGCCGAGCGCCTGATTGAAGAGTTCATGCTCGCAGCCAATGAAACCGTTGCTGAGCACTTCCATTGGATGGATGTCCCTTTCATTTACCGTATCCATGAAGATCCGAAAGAAGATAAGCTGAGAAGATTTTTCGAGTTTATTACAAACTTCGGCTATATCGTAAAAGGAACAGCTAATGCCGTTCACCCGCGTGCCCTTCAGGAAATCATTGAAGAGGTTCAGGGAAAGCCGGAAGAAATGGTTGTATCCACAGTGATGCTCCGCTCTATGCAGCAGGCGAAGTACTTTGAAGAGAGCCTGGGTCACTTCGGGTTATCAACAGAGTTTTACACACACTTCACATCACCGATTCGCCGTTACCCGGATTTAATTGTCCACAGACTTATCCGCACCTATTTAATTGAAGGCAAGCTGGATCAGGCGACAAGAGAAAAATGGAATGCTCAGCTCCCGGATATTGCAGAGCACTCTTCCAATATGGAACGCCGTGCAGTTGAAGCGGAACGCGAAACAGATGAGCTGAAGAAAGCGGAATATATGGCTGATAAAATTGGCGAGGAATATGATGGCATCATCAGTTCTGTTACGAACTTTGGCATGTTTGTAGAGCTTCCAAACACGATTGAAGGTCTTATCCACGTCAGCTATATGACAGACGATTATTACCGCTATGACGAGCGCCAGATGGCGATGATCGGGGAGCGTACGGGTAATGTCTTCCGAATTGGCGACGAGATTACAGTCCGTGTCGTTAACGTAAACAAAGACGAACGCTCGATTGATTTTGAAATCGTCGGCATGAAGGGAACCCGCAGACGGGAGACTCGTGAAGCGCCAAAGGTGTTCAAGACAGGCAGCACCGAGAAAAAGCCGCGCAGAGGCAAGGCTGATCAGGGAAAAGGAAACAGTTCAGGCGGCCCGAGAAAGAAAAAAGAGAAAAAACATTACGAAAATGCGCCAAAAGCAAAACGGAAGAAAAAGAAGCGGTAATAAAACTGGGAGGGCCAAAAGGCTCTCTCTTTCCCTTCACAGCAGGGCTCCTCGTTGAGAGGGGCACGCAATTTTGCTATAATAGAGGGACCGCTATAGAACGGATGCTGCATTTCCTGATTTCAGGAAAGAGGAGCAAAGGGGGATTTAACATGCCAAAAGGAACTGGCAAAATGGTTGCGCAAAATAAAAAGGCATATCATGACTATGCTATAGAAGAAACATACGAAGCGGGCATTGTTCTGCAGGGGACGGAAATTAAATCGATCCGTGCGGGCAAGGTAAATCTGAAGGACTCATATGCCAGAATTCAAAACAATGAAATCTATCTTTTCGGCATGCATGTCAGTCCTTATGAGCAGGGAAACCGATACAATCACGACCCGCTAAGGACAAGAAAGCTTCTTTTGCATAGAAAAGAAATCAGCAAGCTGATTGGTGAATCAAAGGAAGTCGGCTACTCGATTGTTCCATTAAAAATGTACCTTAAGAATGGCTATGCAAAAGTTTTAATTGGACTGGCACGTGGTAAAAAGAAATATGACAAGCGTGAAGATCTGAAGAAGAAAGAAGCCAAGCGTGAAGTAGAGCGTGCTTTCCGCGAAAGGCAGAAAATGTAAATCCAGAACCTTACAATTGAAAAAATAGCTCAGTGTGCTATAATAGTAATTGTCACAGCGAGTGACACAATCTTTAGCTCATCTATTTCGAGCTGATCCGAACGTCAGCGTGCTGAATAAGATTCGACGCAGACCTATTATATTGGGGACGCTACGGATTCGACAGGGATAGTTCGAGCTTAGGTTGCGAGTCGAGGGGATCGGCCTCGTTAAAACGTCAAAGCCAATAACTGGCAAAACTCAAAACAACTTCGCTTTAGCTGCCTAATAGGCCTTTAGCGGTTCGCCCCTCCATCGCCCATGTGGTAGGGTAGCGGACTCACTCTTAGTGGGCTACGCCGGATTCCACCGCCTGAGGATGAAGGAAGAGAACAACCAGGCTAGCTGGCCGGACGCCCGTCGATAGGCATAAGGATCAGCGAATCGCGAATATATCGACTACACTCGTAGAAGCTTAAGTGCCGATATTTCTGGACGAGGGTTCGACTCCCTCCGTCTCCACCAAATACATATTTGGTGGTTTTTTATTGTCTTTTTTTAAAGCTTCTTCCTCAAAAAAGTTTTCTAAATATACTTCCGGTAACTTTCCATTTCACATCCCTCAGTGTAAAATAAGAATATATGTTCCCTTTTAATAATATGAATTTTCCATATATTATTAAAAATTCAGATAATTGGTTGACTTTCCCAAAGGTGATAGTAGATAATACTTATGAGTAATATAATGCAGACGGAGCTGTTATTTATGGGACAAAGAGGACGGAAAAAAGGGGCCTGCGGGGAGCAGAGCCGCGCAATGCTTCTTGAAATTGCCGCGGAGGAATTTGCGCAAAAGGGATATTTTCATACAAAAATAAGCGAGATTGTGAAAAGGGCAGGTCTGACACAGCCTTCTTTTTACCTGTACTTTGAAAGCAAAGACGCTATATTTCAAGAACTTGTCGATCTGTTTCGTGCAAGGCTTTCCGAACTTACGTCCAATAGCCGTGTGGAATCTGGCATTGATTTACCTGCATTGCCAGAACGAATAACCTCAGGCCTCTCTGCTATTTTTAAATTTCTAATGGACAATCAAAATTTGACCCGCATCAGTTTTTTCATGGCCCCGGATGCCGAGGAATTTAAAGAGATACTAGCTGGTCAAATTGAAGCCAACCTCTTATCAGAACAGCAAGCAGGATACTTCAGGGAAGATATTGATATGGGAACTGTCGCTGAAAGTCTGACGGGAATTATTGAACGCGTGACATTGACAAAATTATTCAATGGGTTAAAAACTCCAGAAGGTTTAGCAAAAGAAATTGTCCAATTATTCCTATATGGAATGATTTATAAAAGCAGCACTCAATGAAGACTTCTGAGGGAACAGAATCTTTACGGGAGAGTGGAAAGGGAATGGAAATCTGTGAGGGGAAAATTGATAAAGAATGGGTAGAGCTATTAATGACAGCAAAACAGCTGGGGTTAACAATTGAGGAAATCCAGGACTTTATCAGACAGTCCAAAGCTGGACTTAAGATAGGCCAGTTCACGGAATCATAAATAGTAATATTCTTTTCGTATGATCCTGCAATAAATGGGAAGGATAGGATAAAAATATGCGGAAACTTTGGGCAAAGGGGGCATTTACGGGACTGCTATCTGGAACATTCCTGGGGCTATTCCTGAAAATGATTGAGATAACCTCTGGAGTAAAAGTGTATACATTGCTTTTAAATGTGGATTACTTCCCTATTTTGAAAAACTATCATTTACCCGAATTAATCGAATTTGTATTTCATCTGATCATTTCTGCCGTTTTAGCAGTCAGCTTATTATTATTAATAAGAAAATACCGCTGGAACAGGTTCCAGATCATCGTCCGCACTTTATTAATAACCTTTTTCATAGGAGTTCTGCTTTATCCAACGACTGCATTATCTGATCGAACCCCTGAACTTACATCTATATCTGCCATGGTTTTTTGGCTTTTTGGCCATCTGTTATATGGGCTGCTTCTTTCAGCGTTTTTTATAAAAAAGGGAATACATATTGATCCATGAATAAAGGGCTTTTAATCCTTGTTCAAATGTTTTATAGTGTTAGTAAAGATACGTCTTTTTAGGTGATGGAGTTCACCTTTAACCGCCTTATGGCTAATGACTCCTGTCAGTGGTAACTGGCAGGAGTCTTTTTGTTTTGGACAAACTAAGAGAAATGGAGGGGATGGAGATGGTTTACTTATGGGTTGGGGCTGCAGGATTTATGGGTGCCTCTTTAAGGTACAGCACAGGTGTTTTTCTCTTTCATGAAAATGCCGTTTTTCCATTTGCTACTTTGACGGTTAATCTGCTGGGAAGTTTTCTTCTCGCTTGGCTGATGACGGGGCTGCTTGTGCGTTTTTCCTTGCCAGCCCATTTAAAAACAGCTCTGGGAACAGGTTTTGTTGGCTCCTTTACCACTTTTTCTACATTAAGCGTTGAAACGGTAACACTCTTTCTCGATGGAAAGACAGCTCTGGCAGTTTTGTATATTGCAGCCAGCATATTTGGCGGATTATGGATGAGCCGATTGGGATTCCAGGTCAGGAAAGGAGAAGAAACTGGATGAGTACGTTTCATGTTCTTCTGGTGGGGATAGGCGGTTTCTTTGGAGCAATATCTAGGCTGTGGGTCAGTCAGGTTATAAATACAAGGATTGTTTCGAGGTTCCCTGCAGCCACGCTTGTTATTAACTTAATTGGTTCCCTTCTTCTTGGAATCCTGGTGGGCTCAGGAATAGAAGGCAGTCTTTTTCTGCTGCTTGGCACAGGATTCATGGGGGCATTCACCACTTTTTCAACATTCAAGCTGGAAGCTATACAGCTCCACATAGATAAAAGGAAAAAAGAGCTCATTCTTTATAATGTATTGAGCTATGGCGGAGGAATCCTTCTGGCTCTTCTGGGGATTGAACTGGGAATGCTCCTCGGATGAAGAGAAGGTTTTTCCAATCTGTTTTTTAGGGAATATCGTATGATAACCTGTCTTATAGAATTATGTTATGATAACAAATAGCATCAAGGAGGTTATTCATATGTTCTGGGAAACTTACATGAAAGAAGATATATTGGTGGACCTGGGAATATCAATTGGGATTTTCCTGCTGTTTCTCATTTTCCGGAAGCTTTTCACCAAATATGTATTTACACTATTATTAAGGCTCAGCAGAAAAGCGCCAAATGACTTTTTCTCACATGTTTTTGTTTCATTTCAAAAGCCGATTCAGTGGTTATTTATCATTATAGGAATCTATGTTTCTGTCGGTTATTTTCCTTACTTAAACCAGCATAATTCTTTATTTTTAGATATTATTAGGGCTTCAGTTATCATTATGATTACCTGGGGTTTGTACAATATGGCAGCTGCATCATCTGCACTTTTTACCAGTCTTAAGGTTAAGTACGATCTTGAAATTGATGATATTCTTATTCCTTTCATTTCAAAGGCCTTGAGAGTTGTTATTGTGGCAATCAGTATTAGCGTGGTTGCCCAGGAGTTTGATTATGATGTGAATGGCTTTGTAGCGGGGCTTGGATTAGGCGGAGTCGCCATTGCTTTTGCTGCCAAGGATGTTCTGGGCAATTTGTTTGGCGGATTTGTCATTATTACGGAAAAGCCTTTCACGATTGGCGATTGGATTATGACTCCAAGTGTCGAGGGAACGGTTGAAGATATTTCTTTTCGAAGCACCAGGGTAAGGACATTTGCACAGGCGCTGGTCACAGTTCCTAATGCTACTTTAGCAAATGAATCGATTACAAACTGGAGCAAGATGGGGAAAAGGCAAATCAGCTTCAGATTGCGCGTTACTCATGATACGACTAAAGATCAAATGGCGAATGTGGTAGGGCAGATCGAGTATCTTTTAAAAAATCATCCGGATATTCATCCGGAAACCATTCTTGTTACCTTTGACGACTACAAAGAAAATGGGCTCGATATCTTCCTTTATTTCTTTACCAAAACGACAAATTGGGGCGAATTCCTGAAAATTAAGGAAGAAATCAATTTTGAGATCATGGATATTCTTGAAAATGAGCGTGTTTATGTCGCTATGCCAAGCAGGAAATTATATATAGACCCTGATGGGGAAAATCAGCTGAAAAAAGATTCCAGGGTAAGGCAGGAATCATGATAGGTAAAAAAGGCGGAACCATGAGTCCGCCTTTTTATTTTGAAAAGAATGTATTCCACTGTTCGGCCTTCGTTAAAGCAAGAGTGTCCTCTTTAACTTCTCCCGGCTTTACTCCACTCCCAATGATATAGTCTTCAAGCTCCATGCCTACAAACTCACAGATATATTGAAATTGCTGAACAAGGGGAAGTCCCTTTACTTTAGCACTGCTGCCGCCTGTAATTACAACGTAAGCTTTCTTCTTTGCCAGCTCTTCTTTCAGGTTAAAGCGTTCATCCCTTAGATACTGTGACCAGCGATCAAAGAAATCCTTCATCGGACCACTCATGCCATACCAGTATAAAGGGGTGGCGAATACAAATACATCATGTGACAACATATGCTGCACTAATTGTTCATAGTCGTCATCAACCGGTGTAAAGCCCCCATCCGCATGCCTCTTATCCACAATCGGTTCGATATGCAGATCTGATAATTTTACCAGGGTGTGATCAGTACCTTCTACTATTTTTTTTGCCAAGAATTCAGAGTTGCCATTTTCTCTTGTGCTTCCCAGCAGGGCCAAAACCTTCATCAAAATCTCCCCTTCGTTCCTATCGTCTTTTTATGAATTTTACATAAAAAGATTTTGGAAAGCAAAGATAGTATCTTTACATATGTTTATATCATTTTTACACTCTATTAATTCTTTATTTACACTATGTCTCTATACTTTTACATGTAAGTTAACAACAAGGAGGTTCATTCAATGACATTAAAGAAATTTACAAAAAAAGCAATTCCGGTTCTTGCCGCTTCTGCAGTTGCGTTTGGAGGACTAATGGGTACAGTTCAGCAAACAGAAGCTAAAGGACAATCAGATAAAAGAGAGATCAAAAATGTTATTTTCCTTATCGGTGATGGAATGGGCGTATCTTATACGTCTGCATACCGTTATTTAAAAGACGACCCAAGCACAAAATTTGTTGAACGTTCCGAGCTGGATAAATATTTGGTCGGTCAGCAAATGACTTACCCGGAAGATCCGGAACAAAATGTAACAGATTCCGCATCTGCAGCAACAGCAATGTCTGCAGGCATTAAAACTTATAACAATGCGATTGCCGTAGATAACGATGGCTCAGAAGTGAAAACCGTTTTGGAAGCAGCAAAAGAGAAAGGAAAAGCAACAGGACTTGTTGCAACGTCTGAAATTACGCATGCGACTCCTGCATCATTCGGCTCCCATGACGAAAGCCGCAAGAATATGAATGCCATTGCGGATGATTACTATGATGAGCTTATCAATGGCGACCATAAGGTAGATGTTCTTCTTGGCGGAGGCACAGATTTATTTGTCCGTAATGACAGAAATCTTACAGAAGAGTTTAAGAAGGATGGATTTAGCTATGTAACAGACCGCGAGCAGTTATTAGCGGATGACAATGAGCAGGTTCTTGGTTTATTTGCAGAGCGTGGCCTGCCAAAAATGATTGACCGCACAGAAGACACTCCTTCATTGGAAGAAATGACTACTTCTGCAATCCAGCGTCTGAACAAGGATAAAGACGGCTTCTTCCTGATGGTAGAAGGCAGTCAGGTAGACTGGGCTGGCCATGATAATGATATTGTTGGGGCAATGAGCGAAATGGAAGACTTCGAAAAGGCATTCAAAGCAGCCATTGATTTTGCGAAAAAGGACAAGCATACCCTTGTTGTTGCAACTGCTGACCACTCAACTGGCGGCTATTCCATCGGTTCTGATGGCATCTACAATTGGTTCAGCGAGCCAATTAAAGCAGCAAAGCGTACACCTGACTTTATGGCAGCGGAAATTGCAAAAGGTGCGGATGCAGAAAAAACGTTGAACCAGTATATCGACCTCGATTTAACTGGTGAAGAGATCCAATCTGTTAAAGATGCTGCTGAAACGAAGAATGTAACAGAGATTGATAACGCGATTGAGGAAATCTTCAACGAGCGCTCCCATACTGGCTGGACAACTGGCGGCCATACTGGTGAAGACGTGCCGGTATATGCATTTGGCCCTTCAAGCGACCGCTTTGCAGGACAAATCGAAAATACAGACCATGCTAAATTGATTTTTGAAATATTGAAGTCCAATGTAAAGGTTGGAGATAAATAATGTATAATCTCCCGCTGCTTTCAAGGAGCAGCGGGAACTTTTTACACTATAAAAGGGGGATCATCATGAAAAAACTGATCACAATGCTTGCTCTCTTATCGTTTGTTTTATTTGGCTGCTCGGGCGCGCCGGAACAGCCTTCTGATGTAAGTGCAGAAGCTCCGGAAGAAAGTGAAGCTGTGAAAAATTATGCACCAAACCCTCAGGTTCCGGATGATCGGCAGTTGAAAAAAGCAGGACAGACTCACCTGGACGAAAAAGGTGAACTTACTTTGAAAAAAGTAAAATACGTTAATGGAACTTACAGCATCGGCCCAATTGAAATGAAAGTGACAGACGCAAAAGTAATGCATTTGAAGCCAGACTACAGCTTAGTGGATTATTTTCACACCCTGACTCATGACGAGGAATTCGACTTTGTTAAAGTCTTTGTTGAAATAAAGAACACTTCTGATCAAAAAGTGAACTTTGCCCCGGCAGCCATCCTTGAAACAAGTAAAGGTGAGCAAGTTACATGGGAAAAGGATATTTACCTTGATGGGCTAACCGAAGAAATCGGGCCAAACGAAACCAAAGATGGCAATGTTGGCTTTATTATAGAAAAATCGGATCTGACACATTTCGATATCACCACTAGCGATGTGTTTAGTGCTGATGGGAACAAGATTGAAGATGCAGAAAAGATTCAAATCGAATTTTAACCGACAAGGCTCCAAAGATGGGGTCTTTTTTGATGGAAATTAAAATTATCGATGATTGCCATTGTTGCAGTGCAGTCTTTGGCAAGACGGAAAAATGGCAGCAACAGTAGTCCCAAAGCCAGACTTAATGGGTGAGCAAGCAGTAGATCCAGCTTCAAAGGTTCTTGCTTAGGAAGAACTGGAAGAATTTTTTCCTGAAATGCAGCAGTCCTCCGAATGGGGGGACTGTTTTTGGTTTAGCTGATAAAATGTCAGGTTTAGCTTATATATCTCAGATTTCGCTGATAAAAATGTTATATCGCCGATATATTCTAAATTTCGCTGAAAAAATCAATTTTTAGCAGATCGATCATTCAAATAAAGGAAATGGTTGCTGAAAAGTCGAATTCTTTTTATAAAAATTAATAGAGGAGTGATAAATTGATTGCAAAACCTAGGGCAAAACCAATCTTTCTGGTTAAATTGGAGACATTATTGAAAAGATTGCCGGAAGGTCATCCAAAATACTCTTTGATAAAAACAGATTATGCCAGACAAAGGGCTGGATATATAGGTGAAAAACTTCTTGAATTTCCCTTGAGCTACCTCCCCGGCAAGGATTATTTAATATTCCATGATTTGAGACTTTCGAATGGCAGGCATTTCTTCCAAATTGATGTCCTGCTCCTTACCCCTTTTTTTATTTCCATTCTCGAAGTGAAAAATATTTCAGGATCTATCTTCTTCAATTCCTCATTTAAACAAATTATCCGGACCATTGAAGGTAAGGAGGAAGGATTTGCCGACCCGGTGGCACAGGTAAAACGGCAGGCAGAGGATTTAAAGAATTGGCTCGTTAGGTACCGTTTCCCTGTCCTTCCGATTGAACCACTCGTTGTTATGGCAAATGAACACACTGTAATTAAATTCGATCCCCGCGATAAAATAACCCCATATTTAGTAATCCCCTCTTTGGATATCCTCAGCAAAATGAGATTCTATGAAAAGAAATTTACATCCTCGTTCCTCAATTCAAGACAGCTCAAGAAGTTATATTCACGCCTAATAGCTGACCATACTCCAGCAGAAATTGATATTTTTCAAAGATATGCAATACAGAAAACTGACTTGATAAAGGGTATTCAATGTCCTAGCTGTTTATCGTTTCCTATGAACAGGGTCCATGGCAACTGGAAATGCCTTGCATGCAGCCATGTTTCAAAAAATGCACATATTCAGGCATTAAATGATTATGCCCTCCTGATTAGTCCCACAATAACAAATAAAGAGGCCAGATATTTTTTGGGCAGCCTATCCAGTGATACTGCAAAGCGGATTCTTAAGCAATCTTGCAGAGTAAGTACAGGAGATAAAAAAGGGAAACGTTATTTTATTCCTTTTGATGAAGTTTAATTGACAACGAACTTTCCCTGTATTAAAGTTAACTATGTTAATAGTTAAACAGTTGAACAGTTAAATGGTAGAATAATTACTCCGTGAGGTGAATATATAAGTGAATGTGCCAAATATTAAGGACTTGGTCGACCGGTATATTGCAGTTTCTTTTTCCGTGGAGAAAAAGGCTGCGTCACTTGTGAAAAATCAGATTGGCAGCGATTTGACCAATGACCAGCATTTTACACTGAGGTACATAAATCAGGTGGGTTCTTGTACTTCCTCAGAGCTTGCTGAAGTGTTTGACGTGAAAAAGAGCGCGATTACGGCGATGATCACGCGTATGTGGGAAAAAGGGCTGATTCAGCGAACACGAGATGAAAATGATCGCAGGGTTGTCTATCTGACTCTTACCGAAAAAGGGAATGAGTTGTACATCAAAGCAGAAGAAAAGATTTATAACCTTGTAGAATCACTGATAAATAGATTTGATCAGGCCGAAATTCAGCAGTTCATTGAAACCTTTGAAAAATTGGATAAAGTACTATCGCAGTCTAACGGGCAGTAAGACTCCCGTTCTAGACTCAGGAGAAATCGAATGAGTATGAGCGGAAGACAAACTGCGCGTATAGCCCCGAAAGAGGGACAAAGACTAGAGAACGCCACTTCCTGTGGCAACGCCTTTGTGACTCACTTCCTGTGGGCCTCAGCAAACAGTCAGCGGGGGGAGAGAACCCCACTGATTGAAGTTTCACTTTATCAGAAAATAAAGCGGGGGATTAAAGAGTGTATTCAATTATTAAAAGAAAATGGCTTGTCATTGTCGTTTGGATCGCAGTGGCTGCCGGCTTGTTAATGGCAGCGCCAAACATGGCAGATCTGGTCCGTGATAAAGGGCAGATTACTGTGCCTGAAGAGTATTCATCCACACTTGCCGGGGATATCATGCAGGAAGTGCAGAAGCAGGAAGGCGGAGGGGATGAGACCCAGGTTGCACTTGTTTTTCATAATGATAAAAAGCTTACTGGAGAAGAAATCAAAGAAGCGGAGAAAGCTATCCGGACGCTTGAAGAAAAAAGCGGCGAAATGGGAATTACAGAAATTCTTAGCCATTTTAATGAAGAAAGCTTGAAAGAACAGCTTGTTTCAGAAGATGGCAAGTCGATTCTGGCTTCTGTCAATGTAAGCTGGAATGACCGTGAGCCAGCGGAGCTGAGTGAAGAGCTTTATTCAGCTATTGATGATGTAAAGGTAGATCATTATTATACGAGTGAATGGCTGATCAATGAAGATCTCATGAACAGTTCCCAGGAAGGACTGAAAAAGACAGAAGGAATCACAGTCGTTTTTATTCTGGTTGTTTTGCTTCTGGTATTCCGATCAGTGGTTGCACCAATTATCCCGCTGATGACAGTGGGATTCACCTATCTTGCCTCACAGTCCATAGTGGCATTTTTAGTCGATAGGCTGGATTTCCCGATTTCGAACTATACCCAGATTTTCCTTGTTGCGATTCTGTTTGGGATTGGAACAGACTATTGTATCCTGCTGCTGAGCCGTTTTAAAGAAGAACTTTCCTATAATGAAAGCACAGCGGACGCCATTGTGGCAACATACCGAAATGCGGGCCGCACAGTATTCTTCAGCGGTTTGGCTGTTATGATTGGCTTTGCTGCAATTGGCTTCTCGCAGTTTATTCTTTATCAGTCAGCAGCAGCTGTGGCCATTGGTGTAGTAATATTATTAATTGCTTTATTTACCATCGTGCCATTCTTTATGGCAGTGCTGGGACAGAAAATTTTCTGGCCTTCAAAGAAGAGTGCCGAGCATGGAGAAAGCAGGCTATGGGGAACGGTAGGCCGATTCTCGCTGGCGCGTCCATTCCTGGCATTGCTTATAGTGGCAGCCGTTTGTGTGCCGTTCCTGGTGACATATGACGGAGAACTTTCTTACAACTCCCTGGAGGAAATCGGCGGAGATGTTAATTCCATTAAGGCGTTTAATGCCATTGCTGACAGCTTTGGGCCAGGAGAATCCATGCCAACGCAAATCGTCCTGAAAAACGATGAGGAAATGGACTCGGCTGAATATATAGGCCTGGCTGAAAAAATTAGCCGAGAGGTTGAAAAAGTAGATCTGGTGGATACAGTCCGCTCTGTCACAAGACCAACTGGAGAGCCAATCGAAGACTTCTTTGTTGCCAAACAAGCTGAGACTCTTGAAGAAGGCCTTGGAGAAGGTAAGGACGGGTTAAATAAAATTTCAGACGGCTTAAATGAAGCAAGCAGCGAACTGTCCAAATCAGAGCCTGAGCTGCAGAATGCCACAAAAGGAATCAACGATTTGATTTCTGGTACCAATGAAATCAAGTCCGGCCTTGGTGAGATACAAACAAACCTTGCTAAAATTGAAGATGGTATTCGTCAGGGGTCTGCGGGTTCAGATCAAATTAAAGATGGTTTGGAAAAATCCAAGGCTGGAGTGGAAAAACTCACAGCTAATTATCAAAAACTATTAAATGGTTACCAGGATACTCAAGAGGGGTTAACCCAGCTGCAAGCTGGATATGCCAAGGTGGGTTCAGGACTTGGTGAAATTAGTGCAGCTAATGATAACTTGTATAAGCATCTTGAGGCAAATTATGACTTAAAAACAGATCGAACCTACCAAACATACAAACAGGCTATTCAAAAGAACCTTGGTGAACTTACTGGGGCCTTAACGGAGTTAAATTCGGGGCTAACACAGTTAAATAGTGGAATAGCAGAAGCAAATAATGGATTTGGTGCGATTTTAAATGAACAATCAAATCTTTCTGCAGGACTCCAGCAGCTAATCGATGGAATCGAAGCCCAGCAGGCAGGCCTCAATCAGCTTGCTGACGGCCAGGGGCAAATCGTCAATAATTTTCCGAAGCTGACAAATGGTTTAGCAGGAATCAATGGCGGGCAGGAACAGCTGCTGGCAGGATTCGGCGATCTTGGAGGACAAATCAGCCAGCTGACAGATGGTCTTGGCCAGAGTGCAGATGGACTGGAACAGGTGTCCGAAGGTCTCGGTTCGGCACAGGATTATCTGGCAGGCCTATCGAATTCGGAAAACATGGATGGTTTCTATCTGCCGCCTGAAGTTCTGGAGGATGAAGAGTTTCCCCAGGTGTTTGATGTCTATTTATCAGAGGATCGTAAAGTTATGACAATGGATGTGGTGCTTGAAGCAAATCCATATTCCAACGAAGCTATTAATCAGGTGGATGAGATTAAAGCAGCTGTGGAAAGAGCCACTAAAGATACTAAGCTTGAAAACGCGGTTGTCGCAGTAGGCGGGATTACAAGCACAAATGCTGATTTGAGTACGATGTCAGATCAGGATTATTCCCGTACAGTTGTATTGATGCTGCTTGGTATTTCGATTATTCTTGTGTTCCTTTTCAGATCTATCATAATGCCAATCTATTTAATTGGTTCATTGATTTTGACCTACTATACAAGTATGGCAATGAATGAAGCAATTTTCGTGAATTTGCTTGGATATTCGGGCATCAGCTGGGCGGTTCCATTCTTTGCATTTGTTATTTTGGTCGCGCTTGGCGTTGACTACAGCATTTTCTTAATGGATCGCTTTAATGAATACCGTGATCTTTCCATTGCAGATGCAATGCTGTTATCCATGAAAAAGATGGGCACTGTTATTATCTCAGCTGCAGTAATCCTTGGTGGCACATTTGCGGCAATGATGCCATCCGGAATGCTGTCGCTATTGCAGATCGCGTCCATCGTTCTGGTCGGGTTGATGCTATACGCACTGGTGGTGCTGCCGCTATTTATTCCGGTTATGGTCAAGAACTTTGGCCAGGCAAACTGGTGGCCGTTTAAAAGAAGTGCTAACTAAAGAAAAGAGAGGCTGCCTTCTCACGAAGGCAGCCAATTTTTTAGCAAAGAAAACTGCTTCAGACTATGAGTTTACCTTTTCCCGGCATAATTTTAATATAGCGTTAAGTAGAACATCAGCTCCCTTAGCACAGTCTTCATATGAAGTAAGTTCATCTTCACGGTGACTGTATCCATTTACACTTGGAACAAAAATCATTGCTGTTGGAATAAATGAAGCGATGAATTGTGCGTCATGTCCAGCGCCGCTGTACATTCGATGCCCCCTATACCCTAATTCATTGCAGGCATACTCCACAGCATCAACTACTTCTGCATCAAAGTCAACTGTATCCCGATCCCAAAGCCGTTTCGATTCCACTGAACAGAAATTTGGGTTTTCTGGTAATCCATTTACTATTCTCGTTACTTCTGCGATGACTTTTGGATCCTTATGTCTTGCCTCTAAAGTAAAGGTTACTTCAGAAGGAATGACTGTATGAATATTAGGATAAGCATTTATACGACCGATTGTGTAGACAATATCAGAATCCAGTCTTTGCAGCTGCTTCTGGATATCTGCTATCAAATTGGCAGCGGCGAACATTGGATCCCTACGCATATTGATTGGAGTAGTACCTGCGTGATTGGATTCTCCATAGACAGAGATTTCATAGCAGACCATTCCAAGCACACCTTCAACAATACCAATATCTAAGTTTTTCCGCTCTAGCACAGGTCCTTGTTCAATATGCAATTCGATAAAAGCACTGGCTTCCTGCAAGCGATTTGTTTCTGGACCTTCAAAACCGCTTTCACTTAATGCTTGGGCAAATGAAATGCCATTTGTATCAGTTGAAGCAAGCATCTTCGTTTTATCAAATTTGCCTGATAGAACACCGGAAGACATAAGGGATGGCTCAAACCGGGCTCCTTCTTCATTAGTAAAATTGACAATCGTAATAGGATAATCTAATTCGATATTATCTTCTTTAATTGTATAGACAGCCTCTAAAGCAGTAAGGACACCCAGCACGCCATCGAAACGCCCACCCTTGATTACAGAGTCCAAATGAGAACCTATTACAATAGGAGGCAGGTTTTCCTTACCAGGCAAAGTTGCATATATATTTCCCATATCGTCGCAGGTTACTTTCATGTCCAGTTCCTCGCATAATTCCTGGAATTTCTTCCTTGCTGCAAGATCCTCAGCCGATAATGAAAGCCTTGTTACTCCGTTGTTTGCGGTTTTGCCATATCCACTGAATAATTCAATTAATTGCTGAAGCCGATTAGCATTACACTTTTTCAAAGAATGACCCTCCCTTAATTATTGGGCAACTTCTTCTGCTACCCGGGCATTTTCTCTTTCTACGATTGCGTTAGTAAGGAGACTGACACTCACTCCGATGAATATATTAATCCCAATTGCTACAAATCCAATATTGATATCATTAATAGCACTTGGAATATTTGGGAAGATATTGATTAATTTAAAAGATGTTATTGCGTTATATAATACAATCGAAACTCCTGTTAAAATTCCAGCCATAGCACCGTATTTATTCATAAACTTGGTATTAAAGAAGCCGAAAATCAGCGCTGGCACTAATTGTGTGATCAAGCCATATGACATAATGTTTAGGATAGCCAATGCATTCCCGCCTGTAACAGTGAAAACATAAGCTATTAAAATAATCAATAAAACAAATAGTTTGGATACAGTAAGCTGCTGGCGGTCACTGGAGTTTGGCTTAATTAACTTATAAAAACCTGTCATTAATCCTACAGCACCGGACATAACCATAACGGATACCGGCACTAACGCAGTTAATAGGCCAGCCCCGCCTACAATTCCTACAAACCATGGATCAAATGTTTGCATAGTAAGACGCAGCAGTGATAGGTCACCTTCTGCTCCTTGTAATCCCGGCACTTGAATAATCGCTGCAAATCCAATAAAAAAGGCAAATAATATTAAAATGGTATACAAAGGCAAGGTGATCGCATTTTTCTTTAATGAGCGTTCACTTTTAGCAGATAATACTACACTGAAAGATTGCGGTAGCAGGTAAAAACCAAATGCATTTAAAATAATGGTGGAAATAAACCATGGCATACTATAGCCTTCAGCTGCGAAGGTTAAAGCTTCTGGCTTTACTGTTTGAACGGCCTCAAATAAAGGCTGAATGCCGCCGAAATAATGATATGGAATATAGATGCCTAAAAATACAATGACAAATAAAATCATTATATCCTTTAATACTGCATTCCAGGCGGACCCGTGGATACCTGAGACTGTGACATAAATTGTGACAATTACTGCACCGATGGTAGAAGCAATTAATGGCGATATAGCTCCATATGAGGCTTCGGATACAATAATTCCTAAACCTTTTAATTGGATTACAATATATGGAACTAGAGCGATTAAACCAATAAAAGCTACGACTACACCCAGTGCTTTGCTGTTATAATTTTTCATAAAGTATTGAGGCTGAGAAATTACGTTATGCTTTTTTGCAAAACGCCAAATTTTGGGGATGATCCAATAAGAAAGCACATAAGCCAAGCAAATATAGGCTGGAACATAGTAAGCTGCTGCACCATTTGAATAGGCCCATCCACTGCCGCCTAAAAAAGTAAAGGTCGTGTAAACTTCACCTGCAATTAATAAGAATACGAACAGCGTGCCGAATCCTTTGTTCCCGACCGCAAACTCATTTACGTTCATTTCTTTTCCGCGAGTAGCACGAATACCTAAGTATAAAGCGACAGCAGCAACGAGAAAGATGATCACTAAGGCGACGTTCATTCGATTTCACTTCCTTCATTTGCAGGGTCTAATTTATAAACGATGAACAAAATGACAGATGATAGAATCATCCAAACGGCAATCCAAAATAATAAGAATGGCAATCCTAAAATATAGGGTTCAATGCGATTAGCTGCCGGCAGAAGGACACACATTCCTATGAAAGGAATAAGCAGTAATAGTTGTGAGTACTTTTTCACATGCTTCACTCTCCATTCTTAGATTTCATTTGCGTAGACTATTTCACCATCCAGCATTGTTAAATCTGCTTTCACCTTGGGAATCTCCTCAATATGGCAATTTAACAGGGAAGTGTTTAAGATGACTAAATCCGCCAATTTCCCTGCTTCAATGCTTCCTTTTTCACCCTCATCAAAGCTAGCGTAAGCAGCGTTATAGGTATACATGCGGATGGCATCCATGAGAGATACTTTTTGCTGTTGCCCAAAGGCTGTATTTTCGCGTGTTAAACGACTGACAGCAGTGTAAATACCCACAAATGGATTAACTGTTGTTATCGGTGCATCTGAACCAGCAGCTGAAATGATGCCCTGGTCCAATAAATCTCTTGCGGCATACATATAATGAATACGTTCACCATAATTGCGGATATAACTTTCTCCGAATTCATATGGGAATGAAGGGTTGAGAATCGGAATCACCTTCAGCGCCTTAGCTTTTTCCTGCAAATCTGGGGGACATACGCCTAAATGTTCTACACGATGGCGGTGATCCTCGCGCGGATACTCGTTTAGCAGTCTTTCCACGACATTTAAATATTGCTCTATTGCTTTATCTCCCTGAGCATGCACGGTAATTTGATAGCCATTTTGATGAGCTGTGGAGAAAATTGCATATAGCTCATCTTCTGTATACTGCAAGTAACCGTAATTATTTTCATCACTTGTATAGGGCTCACGAGTAGCAATTGTCGGCCCTGTACTGCTTCCATCAGTAAATAGTTTAGCAGGACCAATTTTGAAAAAGTCATTGCCTGTATGGGTTATTACACCAGCATTCAGCATGTTTTTAGTAAAGTTCTCGCAATCATTCAGACTGCCGATCATTGCATAAATCCTGGTCTTTATTAGCTTCTTGTGTGAAGCAATTTGCATAATTCTAAAGCTGTTTTCATCAAATCCTCCTGCATCATGTACACTTGTAATTCCATAGGAAAATAATTGTTCTTGGGCCTTTGAAAGTGCGTTAAATAATTCTTCATCACTATAAGTCACATACTGATTAAAATGTAAAAAGGCATTCTCGATGAGGCGGCCCGTTAATCTTCCGCGGCCGTCTTTTTCAATGGTTCCGCCTTGGGGATCAGAAGTTGATGAATCTATATCGGCCAGCTTTAAGGCGGCTGAATTAACCATGCCGATATGACCGCAAGTACGGGTAATGACGATTGGGTGTTCTTGTGAAAGGTGATCAAGTTCCTGAATTGAAGGATAACGCTGTTCCTGTACCATAAGCTCATTGAACCCAAAAACCCGTATGATTTGTCCATTTTTAGTCTTTTGGACAATTTCTGATAATTTGCTCAAAAGTTCTTCAACCGAGTTAATCACAGGGTCTTTACAGTTGAGATGCATTAATGTATTGCCGTATAAAAAAAGATGCATATGAGCATCAATTAGACCAGGCAAAACAGATCTTCCATTCAAATCAATGACTTTTGCCGAGGATTTAACGAGTTTTTTTATTTCTTCTGTTGTACCAACCGCTGCAATCTTATTCTCTTCTATCAAACATGCTTCATAGACTTCGTTTTTACTATTAACTGTAATCACTTCGCCATTAATTAAAGCTGTCTGATTCATGGGCTCACCCTCCTTGTCACAAATAAAGTTATAAAAAAAATATAACATAGCTATTTAAGAGCTTGATATGAACATTATGTAAAGTAGTTCCCTCTATCGTTTTACATTATGTTATATTTTTCTGTATAAAGTTTCATAAACCTTTTTTCTTGGGAGGGTAATATATGTCATATTCACTGACAGTTCAAGACTTATTTGATAAAAACCATTTCCAAAAGGCAGAAGTGATAGCAGGTCATAACGGAATTTTGAATACGATCAAGTGGGTTCATATACTGGAATCGAAAGAGATAGGCACTTTCATTAAAGGAAATGAATTAATATTAACGATGGGAATTCAGCTAATCCATGAAGAAACACTGTTTGAATTTGTTGAACAGCTCATCAATAAAGAAGCTGCTGCATTATGCATTGAATTTGGTGAACATATTCAAACTGTTCCAAAGAATGTGATTGAGCTCGCTAATCAGTACAATTTACCGATTATTGTATTTAACGAAATCGTCCCATTTATTGAAATAACGCAAGAGATACATAGTATGTTAATTAACCAGCAGTACGAAATGATCAAACGTCTCGAAAATTATTCACAGGATATTAATAAATTAACTTTAAAAATAACCCATTATGAACATATTTTAATGAGGCTTTATAAATATTTAAATCTAAGTGTTGCATTCATTATAAAAGGGCAGCAGCCATTATTTATTCCAAATGAGAAGCATCATGTATATCATAACTTAAGGGAAAAGTACGAAAAAAAAGGGGAAGGAAAGCATTTCGCCAAATGTGAAGTAAATATTTTAGAGGAAAGCTATGGAGAAGTTTGTATCTTCACAGAGAACCGAACTATAAATGAGTTTGAATTATTGGTGCTGGATAGAACGGTTACTGCCTTATCACAATATCTGCTGCGAAGTCTCTATATAGAGGAGAAACAAAACATTCACTCCCGCCTTTTATTGGAGTCCTGGTTGGATGGAACAGTTGAAGATTCTGCCATTACATCCTTCTTACAGGAACAGGGTTTTCATAATTTATTAAATTGCTCTTATTTTGTATTAATCGACCAAATCAAAAATACAAAAAAAGAGTATGATTTAAACTATTATAAATTATATTCCCGCAATATTTTTGAAAATAAAGGCTTCATCCCATTTTTATTAGAAGAAAAGCAAAGGCTTATATATGTAATTGCTGATATCTATGGACATGATAGAAAACACCGTATCATAGACTGCATTGAGAAAATCAGAAACTTTAGAAAGAACAATAATTATATAAATCTATCGGTCACTACTGCTGTCGGGCAGATTATCAATAATTATAAATCAGTCCGCCAAAGCTTCGAAACTGCACAGGATACTCTGTTAATCCGGAATAACGCTCTTCAGCTTTCCTATTTTTATGAAGATCTTTACATACATCAATTAGTTCTGCAAATGCAAAAAAATAAAGCAATTATGGATTTAGCTAAAAACTATTTAAAGCCTCTTTATGAATACGATGCAAAAAATAATGGACAGCTGATTGTAACGTTACAAGTTTATCTGCAGTGTAATTGTCTCAAAAAAGAAACCGCTCAAAAGCTATTCATTGTTCGCCAGACGCTATATCATCGTTTGTCCAAAATTGAAAGTTTAATAGGAAGTGATTATATGCTTCCTCCCAAGCGCCTTGCTGTAGAAATAATGCTGCTGGCTACTCAATATAACTTTCAGTCTGCCGGCATCGAAAATCAGGATTAGAGGTTTTACACTCATTAATTTTAGAATCTTCAGTTATTGTTTCGCGTGAAGTTTTATCCATCAAGAAGGAAAGCGCTCCTTTCATTTGTCAAATAGTAAATATAAGTGTTGTTAAAGCTCACTGCCTCTTTAAGCATATGGGCTGAAAGCAAAAAAGTTAATCCTTGGCATCTCGCATTCAAATACTGCACAAAGTCTTGCTAAAAGGAGTCTCCCTGACCGCATTTTCCGTTCGCGGATCTTCTGAAAAGCGAGTTTAATAGACATCAGACAGAGTCAATATGTGAAATGATATTTAGCAAACATTTTACATTATGTCTGATGATAAACACGAAATTTCACTTCACAATAAAGACAGATGAATTATATTTCTAAAGGAGTGACTCAAATGGGTAATGTTCATATTGCAGATAATTTAGCAGCGAAAGATGAAAAATACCTTTGGCATTCAATGAAGCCATATAACCCGCAAGCAACAGCCATTATTCAAAAAGCGCAAGGAGCCTGGCTGACGGATATTGAGGGGAATCGTTATCTGGATGCCATGTCAGGATTATGGTGTGTAAACGTTGGTTATGGAAGGGAAGAAATTGCAAAAGCTGCATATGACCAGCTCCTTGAGAATAATTATACTCCCTTAACTGTTAGTCATCCTTCAGCGATTTTGCTTGCCGAGAAAATAAGTAATCTATTAGGCGGAGATTATGTTGTGTTTTTCTCCAACAGCGGTTCTGAGGCAAATGAAACAGCATTTAAAATCGCCCGCCAGTATTATCAGCAGAAAGGGCAAGGAACCCGGTATAAAATTGTTTCGCGTTATCGCGCATATCACGGAAACTCTATGGGTGCACTCGCAGCAACAGGGCAAGCTGAGCGGAAATACAAGTATGAACCTTTAGCTCCAGGATTTATTCATGCTAAAGCTCCGGATCAGTATCGTTACAATGAGGATGGATATAAGAGTGCAGCTGATTTACCTTCTGTTCAAGCGGTAGACGAAATTATGACATGGGAACACTCAGATACAATAGCGGCGATGATTTTGGAACCGATTATTACAGGAGGAGGAGTAATCATGCCTCCTGATAACTATTTAAAAGGTGTAAAGGAAGTTTGCGAGAAACATGGCGCTTTATTGATAGTAGATGAAGTAATCTGCGGTTTTGGGCGTACTGGCAAAGCCTTTGGGCATCAGCATTATGGAGTGCAGCCTGACATTGTTACGATGGCAAAGGGGCTTACGAGTGCTTATATGCCGCTTTCTGCAACAGCGGTAAAGAGAGAAGTTTATGAAGAGTTTACTAGAAACGGAAACTATGATTTTTTCCGCCATGTTAATACATTTGGGGGCTCTCCCGCTGCATGTGCAGTTGCATTAAAAAATCTTGAAATAATGGAACGTGAGAATTTATTTGAACAATCTTCAACAATGGGTGATATTCTTGTTTCTGAATTAAAAGATAAAATATCACATTGTCCTTATGTTGGGGATATTCGAGGAAAAGGATTGCTTATAGGAATCGAGCTGGTAGAAGACCGCATTACAAAAAGTCCCTTACCTGCAGAGAAAGTGAATCAAGTGATTGCTAAGTGCAGGGAGAAGCGTCTGATTATTGGGAAAAATGGCGTGACAGTTGCAGGATACAACAATGTATTAACACTTTCCCCGCCGTTAAACATTACCCTTGAGGAGAAAGATTTTATTATTGCAGGCATAGTGCAGGCAATTGAAACTTTATAAGTAAGTAAACATTCCAACCAGCAGAATTTCCGGTGAAATAAAGCAGGGACAGCCTAAGAATTATGAAGCGGCATCCTGTTAATATAGAAAGGAGAAAATGAAGATGGCAAACATTACGGATGTAAAAGAACTTACACATTTTATTGAGGGAAAAATGATCACTGGTAAAAGCGGCCGTTTCTCCGAAGTTTTCAATCCTGCAACAGGAGAGGTCATTGCGAAAGTGCCATTAGCTTCCGCAGAGGAAGTGAAGGAGGCAATTGAAAAAGCAGAAGCTGCGTTCCCTGCATGGCGTGATCTCTCAGTAGCCAAGCGTGCAGAAATTGTTATGAAATTCAGGCACTTGCTGACGGAAAATAAAGAAAAATTAATTGAATTAATCTGCACGGAAAGCGGGAAAACCGAAGAAGATGCATTAGGTGAAATTACCCGTGGAATCGAATCTGTAGATTTAGCTATTAATGCTCCTCATTTGATGAAAGGCGAATATTCAGTAAATGTTGGCGGGCAAATAAATGCTTATTCTGCTAAATATCCGCTAGGTGTAGTAACAGCAATCTCTCCATTCAATTTTCCAATCATGGTGCCGCTCGCCCAGACAAGTATGGCGGTAGCGGTTGGAAATGCGGTTATTTTAAAAGCGTCTGAGCGGGTTCCTATGACAGCTTTATTCATGAGTGAGTTATGGAAAGAAGCAGGACTCCCAGATGGTATTTGGACAGTAATCAATGGAGATAAAGAGGCAGTCAATGAACTGCTTGAGAATCCGGCAGTACAGGCAGTTTCTTTTGTTGGCTCAACACCGGTAGCACATTATATTTATGAAACAAGCGCTAAATATGGCAAACGTGTTGTTGCTTTAGGCGGAGGAAAAAACAATATGGTAGTCATGCCGGATGCTGATCTGGAACAAGTAGCAAATGCTTTCATCAGTGCAGGGTATGGAGCTGCTTCCCAACGTTGTATGGCGATCTCTACATTAATGCCGGTAGGACAAGAAACCGCTGATCGTTTAGTAGAAATATTAAAAGAAAAGATTGAAAACTTAAAAGTGGGGGCTTATACAGACAATGCCGATTATGGCCCTGTTATTTCCCGACAAGCGAAAGAAAATATTCTAAAAGCCATAGACCGCAGTGAAGAAGAAGGTGCAAAAATCGTTTGCGATGGACGTTACAAAGACATTACAAAAAATAGCAATGGCTTCTTTCTGGCACCAACCTTGCTTGATAATGTTAAGCCGGGAATGGAAATTTATGAGGAAGAAGTCTTTGGTCCAGTTCGAAATATTGTACGCGTAGATAATTTAGAAGAAGCGATTGACTTAATCAATCAGCATGAATTAGGGAATGGTGTAACAATTTTCACCAATGATGGTCTGGCAGCAAGGAAGTTCACAACTGAAATTGATGTAGGAATGGTTGGTGTAAATGTACCTATTCCGATTCCGGTTGGCTATCATAACTTTGCAGGTTTTAAAGGTTCAAGATTTGGTGATGGTCAAATGTTTGGTCCAGATCAGGCAAATTTCTATACAAAATCAAAGATGGTCTCAGAACGCTGGCTGGCCCCAAGCGAAAACAGTGGTTTGTCATTTGCATTCCCGAGTAATAAATAGTTTTTATGAAAGCGTTGCCCTGTTGTGGCAACGCTTTGTGCAGTCTGGACCGTTATTTTGTTTCGGAATACGCGGCAGGGAGTGCTGAGAAGAAATCAATCTTAGAACCAATGGCTTCTGTCAGTAGTTTTTTAATACTTGGACTTTTTATTATTTGTTTTGGTAAATCATACCGAGTGGGTTGTGTAGAAAGATTTAAAAGGGTTTCCCATACCCTTAAAACGAGGAGGAATTAATTTGTATATACCGAATCATTTTAAAATGGATGATGAAGAATTAATCTATGAATTTATTGAAGCATACGGATTTGCCACCTTATTTTCTCAGCATAATGGGGAACCCTGCGCTACTCATCTTCCCCTCATGTTTAATAAATCTGAAAATGCATTATATGGTCATTTTGCACGTCCGAACGAACAATGGAAGGACGCTCAAAACCAACAAGTCCTTGCTGTTTTCCAAGGTCCCCATTGTTATATCTCGCCTTCCTGGTACGAAACAACTAATGCAGTTCCGACTTGGAATTATGTGTCTATTCATTTATATGGAGAGATGGAGATAGTCGAAGATAGAAAAATAATTTTCGATTCTTTAAATAACTTAGTCAATAAATATGAAAGCAATGATAGTCCATACAATTTAAAAAATGTTGAACCTGGTTTTATAGAAGGAATGAGTAAAGGGATTGCTGCTTTCAGAATAAAAATCACAAAAATTGAAGCAAAAGCTAAATTAAGTCAAAATCATTCCGTGGAGCGGCAAGAATTAATTATTAAGAATCTAGAAAAAACCTCTATACACGAAAATATCCAAATAGCAGCTCTGATGAAGAAAAATCTTCAGTAAATTAATTAAAAGGTTCATAAAAAGCAGACCTTACGAAGGTCTGCTTCCACTTGCTTATGGATTAGTCGACCACATGCCGGCTGTTTTCACAAACACCCGAGGGTTCAATTTCAGCTGTGCCACCATGAATTCTGCGAGGTCTTCCGGCTGCATAACCTTTTCCGGGTTGCCGTCTGTCAGGTTTGTTTCAATCGCAAGGTCAGTGGCCACCGTACTTGGAGTCAATGCGCTAACTCGGATATTATGCTTTCGAACCTCAAGCATCAGAGACTCTGTTAAGCCTAAAACAGCAAATTTGGATGCACTGTATGCACTAGTGACAGGCGCTCCTTTTTGTCCGGCTGTGGATGCGATGTTGATAATGTCTCCGGACTTCTGTTCGATCATTTCAGGAAGAACAGCTCTTGTAACATTATAAACACCCATCAAGTTGACCTGGATGATGCTTTCCCACTCATCAGGCGATAACTCCAGGAATCCTCCGAACTTAGCAATTCCGGCATTGTTAATCAGGATATCCACAGAGCCAAGGTCTGATTTAATATGCTCGACTGCATGAGTAACGGCTTCAAGGTCGGCAACATCGGCTGCTGCAGCAGATACATTCACATCGTACTGGCTAAGTTCATCCGCCATTTTTTCAAGATTTTCAATCGTACGGCCAAGTAATCCAATATTGACGCCTTCTTTCGCGAGCGCGATAGCTGCTGCACGCCCGATCCCTCTGCCTGCTCCTGTGATTAGAGCTGTTTTGCCTTTTAATGTATGCATCGTTTTTCCTCCTCTAAAAAAATCATTCATATACTACCAGAAAGGCTGTAAATTTCCTAATAAATCGCTTGCGCAGCCGGGACATTTGAGGAAGCTTTATCCCTTGTGATAAGATCATCTTCAATAAAAGGGGGGATTCTAATGAAGCTTAGTGTTTTGGATCAATCTGTCGTGGCAAAAGGGGATACTGCAGCTGAAACTTTTCGTAAAACAGTCAAGCTCGCCCAAGTGGCAGAAAACCTTGGCTACACCCGTTTTTGGGTGGCTGAGCATCATAATTCGAATGGAATAGCTGGCTCCTCACCGGAAATTCTTATCTCCCATATTGCATCAAGCACCAGCCGAATTAAGGTCGGTTCAGGCGGCATCCTTCTGCCGCAATACAGCCCTTATAAAATAGCCGAAAATTTTAATGTGCTCCAAACTCTATTTCCAGGACGGATCGATTTGGGCATTGGGAGGTCTCCCGGAGGAACCGCATCCACCCGGCTTGCCCTGACAGATGGAGTAAGGAAAAGTCTGAATGAGTTTCCTAGACAGCTTAGGGATTTGCAGTGGTTTTTGAACAAAGAGCTTCCAGAAGGACATCCTTATCAGCAAGTGAAAGCTTTTCCACAGGCTGAAGATCCTGCACTATTGTGGCTTCTTGGAATCACGCATCGCGGAGCAAGACTGGCAGCGGAACATGGAGCTGCCTTTACGTATGGACACTTTATCAATCCTGCAAATGGGAAGAGAGCAATGGATACATATTTCAGTCAATTTCAGCCTTCAGCAGCTTTGTCTGAGCCGAAAGCAAATGTGTGTATTTTTGTTGTATGCGCCGAGACACAGGAAGAGGCTGAGAAGCTGGCTTTGAGCCAGGATATGTGGCTGCTGGCAGTTGAAAAAGGGAGGGATACGAGATTAATCCCAAGCATTGAAGCTGAAAGTATCCAGCTCACACACGTAGAAAAAGAAAAAATCACTGTTAACCGCAATCGGATGTTAATCGGTACCCCAGCAAAAATAAAAAAAGAATTGCAGCTGCTCAGCGAAGTCTACGGAACGGATGAGTTTATGATCATCACCAATATTCATGATTTTCAAGGCAAGCTGAATTCATACACAATGCTGGCTGAAGCTTTCGGCTTAAGTTGAGAATTTATAATCCCCAATTAATCCACCGATAATAGAGGAGTATTTTCCTTTTGAGCTTCCCGGATTTCAAAGTGTGCATAACTAATTCATTGATTTTTTAAATTTTTCAGAAGTATCCACAATTAAAGGCATTTTTTGCCCGATTCATCCACACTAAGTGGATAATCTAAGCAGACAAAAGAGTTATCCACATAGGCGATCATGATTGAGACAAAAAGTTATCCCCAAACATCCTTCTCTATTATTTATCCACATAAGTGATTGCCTGTCTTCCCATCTGTTCCCATCCGGCAATGAACTTGTCCCTTTGGAATTGGGTATTTTTCTCCTTAAGCGGGTCGTTTGCATAGATATGATCTTCATCATAGCCTGTGACTAATACAGCATGCATTCGGTAGGTTATTTTGACCGGGCCATCTTTAGTTTCCCAGATTTCCCATTCTGAATCA
Organism: Bacillus sp. NTK034; assembly: GCF_017303275.1. Taxonomy (GTDB): domain Bacteria; phylum Bacillota; class Bacilli; order Bacillales; family Cytobacillaceae; genus Cytobacillus. The sequence continues at coordinate 294,021 of NZ_JAFKOJ010000004.1, forward strand.
GGCAATACGTCGTAAGTGCTGGTGATGATCACCCAGGCTGGTCTCCCTTCATCAAGCTGCTGGATTACTTTGTCGAATCCGCTGCCTGTCAGGTCTTCAATTTTTCCGGGCAAATAGCTTTCAGCCAGTTCTGCAACGGGTTCATGATAGGCGCCGAGTCCAGGTTTATCCAATGTTTGCATATTGCCAACAAAGCCTTTATGAATGTTTCCCCTATAGCCATCCTTTTCGAAAGGAACACGGTTTATTTTTTCGGCTAATTCCATTTTATCGGTCTCTTCTCCTGCATGATTCAGGAGCATGGCAAGACTGGTTACTTCACATCCTCTTTCAAGCTCAGGCTTTTGCGAATAATGAGGGGCATCAATTAACACTTTGCCGTCTTCCTGTTCTGCGGATTCAGATTCACTTTCCTGGCCGGTAAACCAGGATGGTGAAGAGCAGCCTGACAGCAGAATGGATGCCAGTAAAATAGCTCTCTTCAAGACTTACACCCCTTTGTGAAAATTTCGCTTGTCAAAATAATAGGTATAAGACTATTTCCCCATAGTGTCCAGCCTTAATCCACATTCAGCATCAAAAAAAGCCCGGTTTCCCGGACTTCAATGCAGCAGTTAATTAATCTCAGCTTTCCCGCTGGATACAGAGATACGGATGTCATGTTCTCCTGATCCATGTTTGCCGGAAATATCATTTTTATCGCGTTTCTCATCATCCAATTCAAAATGGCTGCTGATATGGCCGCTGCTTGCTTTGCCTTTTAAGGTAAAGTCCGCATCATCAGGCAAATCAAGGCGGACAAAGCCTGAACTTGCTTCCACTTTAATAGAGTCAGTCAGTTTGCCGACCATTATATCCAGCTGTCCTGATGATACCCCGGCATCAAGCTTGCCTTGATAGTTGCGGACCTTCACTTTGCCGGAACTCATATCTATTTCTCCAGTACGGGTAATGATATGATCTGCTTCCATCATTCCTGATGAACCTTCATGCTCAAATTCATCAGTCTTAATGTTGGCAAGGCTGACTTTGCCGGAACTCATATTAACATTCAGACTCTCAAGCACGAAAGGCCTGCTTTCAGATTCACCGGCAAAATTCAAACGGCCGGAACCAATGTTAATTGACATGGACTTATTGAAATCTTCAGGAATGTAAATCTTCAGATTGCTTTTATTATTGAAAAACTGAAAGCCATCCAGCCACTTTCTTTTGTATTCCACGCGAACTTCGCTTCCAGCCTTATTTACGGTCACTTTCCCTTTGCCGTCAAGCTCAGCTCTAACGTCATTCCTCTTTTCAGGAATAATGACTGTATCGGAACTTGATACATCTATGCTGATATGATCTGTCCTCTTGCTTAGAGAAGCCTCGGTACTGCTTTCTCCAAAACTCAGCCAGCTGTTTACGCCAGTAAAGAGCAAATAGGAACAGACTAAAATGATAAAAATGGCGAAAATCCTTTTCACAATGAACCCCTGCTTTCCTTCATAAATTTCTTACTTATATTTTATGATAATCCCCATTCATGCACATTGAGCCCCAGCTTTAATTTCTGCTAAGACTTGAGGCGTACAGACTTTAGTATAACGCTCTTTTGTCCGGCGGGAATTTGCAACTTGAATATATACAGAGCAGCAGAAGTTCTACAGAGGCTTTGCATATATAACTGTCAAAAAGAATTCTCTTTTCACTCCTAATATCTTATTATAAAAGGAAAAAACAGGAGAATCTATGAAAACCACAATTGTCAATGGAAAAACAATTAATGCAGGTATGCCTGAGCTATGCGCTAAAAAAAGGGCTGATGCTGATCAGAAAATGATTAAAAAGGATATTAAGATTGTACAGATCTCAAAAGATTACGAGACTGCTGCAAAAGAATTAATACTGAAAGGATTCCAGGAACGCTTCGGATTTATTGACCATTCTTTAAATCCTGATTTGAATTGCCTTACAGAGACGTATAGCGCTGAAGGAGATTTTTTTCTGGCTGGTTTGATTGAAAATGAACTGGTGTGTACGGGTGCAATTACCAATGTAGGCAAAGGGGAATGCAGGCTGCAGCGAATGTCTGTAAAAAAGGAATTCCGGGGTCAGGGCATTGCCGGAATGATGGTACGCCAACTGGAGGATCGCGCCAGAGCAGCCGGTTATAGAAAGGTTGTTCTCGAAACAAATATGGCCTGGGATAGCGCTGTGAACCTCTATAAACGCTGCGGATATATGGAGTATTATATGGAAGATGAGATGATTCATTTATCTAAAGAAATTTAGCGGATTTGCCTAATGGCAAGTCCGATTTTTATTTAAAAGCATGCATATGAGGTGCGATGTTACATAATATATGTTATAATGTATTTATGTTACATTAAAAAATCGATAAAGACAGTGAAAGCGGTAAAAGATAATCTTATGCTGGAAACAGCCGGCGATTCACTGCCACTTCTTTTCTTAAATACAAATATCAGCTCTGAACCATGCTAAAGGCTTGTCACGAGCTGCTGTCATCATCTCTCCGGGCATTACACTAAGTTAAACTCAAATCCGCCTTTTTTTCTTTCAAAACACAAGTCATTCTCCACTATGGATAAACTTTTTATGTAACCTTGATAAAAATCTAAATAAAGAAGGTGATTCGTATTGGCTGAATTTATTTGGCACACAGATGCACTTATCCTATTGGCTGCTATTCTTTTTATTACTGGAGTTATGACAACTAAATTTTCTGCAAGGCTTGGGGTGCCTGCTCTTGTTCTCTTTATCGCGGTAGGAATGGGATTGGGGCAATTCATTTATTTTGATAACGCGAGAATTGCGCAGATGATCGGGGTTTTGGCCTTTATCATTATTTTGTTTGAAGGAGGACTGCAGACGAACTGGAAAACAGCCCGGACAGTCATTGCACCTTCCTTATCATTGGCAACCTTAGGCGTGGTGATTACCACCGGGCTTGTTGCCGTGGCGGCAAAGTTTATTCTCGGTGTAGATTGGACTGTTGCGGTGCTTTTTGGTGCGATTGTCGGTTCGACTGATGCAGCTGCCGTTTTTGCTGTATTAAAAGGGCAAAATATAAAGCCCAGGATTTCCGCAACACTGGAAGCAGAGTCTGGCTCCAATGATCCCATGGCAGTATTCCTGACAGTTGCCATGATTGAGCTGATTATGACTCCCGGCTCCGGCATATTCTCACTTGTTGGTTCTTTCTTTATCCAAATGGGAGTGGGAGCTATAGCTGGTCTCTTGTTTGGCAAATTCGCAATATGGTCATTGAATAAAATTAACTTGGATTCAAGCGGGCTTTATCCCGTTTTTGCCACAGGATTTGCCATGCTGACATATGGAATAACTGCTTATCTGGGGGGCAGCGGCCTTCTCGCTGTATATGTGGCGGGTATCATGATTGGGAACGCAGACATTGCCTATCGCCACTCTGTTTTCCGTTTTACGGAAGGTTTTGCCTGGATGATGCAAATTGCGATGTTCGTTATTTTGGGCCTTCTGGTCTTTCCAAATGAACTTTTCCATTCTGATATTTTGCTAAAAGGCCTGGCTCTTTCAGCACTTCTTATATTTGTTGCCAGACCTGCTGCTGTGTTTCTAACCACCATTAAAATGGGCTTTTCGATGAAAGAATTGATCTTCTTATCCTGGGCAGGATTAAAAGGTGCCGTGCCAATCGTTCTGGCCACTTTCCCGCTGTTATCCGGTGTGGAAGGAAGTCATGAAATTTTCAATGTTGTCTTTTTCGTTGTCCTGACCAGCGCTCTTATCCAGGGATCAACGATTACATTGTTAGCAGAAAAGCTCGGTTTGACTGGTCCTGAAAAGGCTACTCCCATGCATTCACTGGAATTGGTTTCCCTTGGAAAAGCAGATGCAGAAATGATTGAATTCGAAATAGAAGAAGATGCCTTCATTATCGGGCAAAATCTGATGGAGATCCCCTTTCCTGAAGGCGCACTTGTCAACGCAATCATTCGTAAAGATGAGTTAATTACTCCAACAGGCAACACCCAAATTGAGCAGGGAGATTTTCTTTATATCCTTACAAAAAGAAAATATAAAAGAGATCTCAAGCTGCTGCTGAAAAAGAAAAAACCAGCTGAAACTTTGGTAGAAGCAGAGGCGTAGTCAAAAAAGGAACCAGTGTGGAGGAGATCTGCACTGGTTTTTTTGCACTTTCGCGGATATGGCAAGTAAAATCGCGGATAAACTGGAAATTTCGCGGTAATCTTCTATATATTAGCGGATAAATTTTTGAACAGCTACTAATGTCCAAAGTATTGGACATTCTGCCGCCTGAAATGCTACTATAAAAACAGTTTCGGCCCAAAAGGTGATAGGATGAAAAATAAAATAAAGGAAATACGAAAAAAGCTGGGCATAACTCAGAAAAGGCTCGCTCAAGAGTGCAGTGTGGCCAGGCAGACAATCAATTGCATAGAAAATAATAAATATGATCCCACACTGGAGCTCGCTTTTAAAATTTCTAAAACATTAAAAGTAAAGGTAGATGAATTGTTTATTTATGAGTAAATTTAATGCGGATACGACCATCACTATGAAAGATATTGTGCGGGAAGGGGATCCTATCCTGCGGGAGACAACAAAAGAAGTCGCATTGCCTTTAACTGAAGAAGATCGCGGAACACTGACTGCGATGATGCAATATTTGAAGAACAGCCAGGATCCTGCCATTGCAAAAAAATATGGCTTGCGTCCGGGCATTGGGCTATCTGCCAACCAAATTGGCCTAAACAAATGCATGTTTACTGCCTATTTTACCAATGAAAAAGGTGAGCCTCAGGAGTATTTCATAATTAATCCGAAGATCATCAGCCACTCTGTCGGTGTGATTTTCCTGCCGGAGGGTGAGGGCTGCCTGTCTGTTGACCGTGACGTAAAAGGGTATGTGCCCCGTTATGAACGCATTAAGGTAAAAGCCCATAATCTTGAGGGAGAAGAAGTGACACTCCGGTTCAAGGGTATCCCGGCCATCATTATGCAGCATGAAATCGACCATCTGAACGGAATAATGTTTTATGATCGAATTGATAAAAATGACCCGTTCAAGATGCCGGAAAATTCGGTTATGGAGAATTTTTAGAAGCATAGACCATGGGTTTATGCTTTTTGTTTTATGGGAACAGGATGTGGTAAATATTTTATAACCACTTATAACAAACTATAACAAAAGGAGGATTAGGCAAATGGATGATAAAACTGCTGAAACCAATATCAAGCTAAATGAAAAGCTGGAGGATCAGACTATTCACTCCCAAATGAACAGCAAGACAGAAACAGAGGATGCCAACCTAAAGTTGCAAGAAGCAATGAATAATCGTGATGAGGAACAAAACATGGCTCCAGCCTATCTTTATAACAACACGCCAGCCATTAAAATTTCAGGAAATGACGAATAAACCGGCTTCGACAAGGAAGCCGGTTTTCTATTAAAAGATTAAAAGTATAACTTTGAACTTCGATAACTGTCTAGCTCCAGGCGCCATCGGCTCTCGGGTCTAAGCCAATCCGTCCAAAAGGTTAAAGAACAACCTTTCAGCCGGCTTGTCTTATGCTTGAGGCCCGCAGGACAAGGAAGGCTTCGTCAGCATTGCATCGCACGACCGAAAGCGGCAGCTTTTGGGAGGATGCGGGTCATGCAGACGTTGCCACAGGACGTGGCGGTTTTAGTCTGCGTTCCTAGGTAGGCGGGCGCCTTGCGCTTTTCTTAATCCAAATCAGTCTTATCCTTTTGATCTTTATTCCTCTTATTGCCCTTACTGTTATCTCCGCTGATGGCTGATTGATTTCCTTTTGGTGAGTTTTGATTATTACTGCCTTTATTGAACTTTTTTGTCATAGCGATTCTCCTTTCTTATAAATGCTTCCTTATTTTTTCTAAAGCGCTCCTTTTTTATCCGGACCGGCCTTCATCTTTCCTTTATGAAAAGCATATACATCTAAAAGGATTATGATGGGGGGATCTATATGAATGAAATAGGATTGACGCCTTGGGAGGAGCATGCCTTTTGGCTGGAGATTCTTGAAGACCATGCGATCTTTGTCAGGGACTTTCTTTCTCCAACAGAAGGCAAGTATGTAAAAAGAGCGGATGAATACAGACAAGCCTTCCGTAATCTTAGGAATAAGCTTAATCTGGTACCTCCTTCTGCACAGGCCAGCTCACAGGAAGCAATTGCGATGGCCATGGAGATATGGCCGGTTGCAAACGGTTATTTTCAGTTCGAAGGAAAGCTGCAGAATTTGAGAATCAATAATTTGATCAATCTTAATCTCTCGCCAACCTACTTTAATGGCACATTAAGTGAAAATCAGGAATATCTGCGCCTGCTGACTTATTATACAAATGGACAGACACCGCCGCCGCAATCCCTTTTTGATTTGCTGGATTTGTGGCTTGAGGACCAGCTGGGACATATCATTCTTTTAAGAAACTCGATTGATCCAATTGAGGTTTTTGTTGATGACCAGGCAGAAACCTATACTAGGATTTTTCAGGGCTTCGTTGTACAGAACAGGCATATGAAGGGATATCTCCGGTTTACTCAGCCAGGGTTTCCGCGCCAGCAGGAAATGGCCCGGGATGTGGGGATGGCTGTGATTGAAATGAATGAATACATTAAAGGCATTGTCCAAAAATACACCGGCAAAAGAATTCTTAATAAAGCGACGCTTCGATTTCTCGAACATCATTTCCCTGAAGCCTGTTATTTAATTAAAAAACTCAGCTACTATGCTCCCGAACTGGGTGAAGAAGCTTCTAAATGTTCTTTGAAAAAACCATCTTATTCATAGCATCCTTAAGCCCTCTTTTAGAAAGAGGTTTTTTTTCTTTAGCCTCCTATAAACTAACCACTTTAGGAAAAGATAAAATATAATCCATTTCTCAAGCAGGAGGCAAACACATGAAAAAGACTATTTTTAGTGCTGTTCTAATCTGTTTAGTTTTAATTATTTCAGGGTGCGGAACGAATAAAGCAAATCCTGAAAATCAGGATAAAAATGTTTCAGAAGAGCAGGATTTATGGGCAAAAGTCCAGGATGAGGGAAAGCTGTTAATAGGAACAGAAGGCACTTATCCGCCATTCACGTTCCATGACGACAAAGGCGAGCTTACCGGTTTTGATGTGGAAATCTCAAAGGAAGTGGCCAAAAGGCTTGGTGTGAAGCCGGAATTTCTGGAAACACAATGGGATGCCATGTTCGCCGGATTGGATTCAAAACGTTTTGATATGATCGCAAACCAGGTGGGGATTCGCCCTGATCGCCAGGAGAAATACGACTTTTCGGATCCTTATATTTCTTCTGCAGCTGTTTTGATTACACATGAATCCAACAATTCAGTTTCAAGCTTTGAAGATATAGAGGGTTTGAAAGCCGCACAGTCCATGACGAGCAATTATGCAGATCTGGCAAAGTCATATGGGGCGGAAATTGTAGGAGTCGACGGATTTAACCAGGCGATTGAACTGATTAATTCAAAGCGTGCAGATGTTACACTCAACGATAATTTGTCTTTTTTGGATTTTAAAAAACAAAAGCCTGATGCTCCAGTCAAAATCGCAGACGAATCCGAAGACGCTTCCCAAAGCGGCCTAATGTTCAGAAAGGGCAGCGGTACATTGGTTGATGAAGTCAATAAAGCCTTGGAAGAAATGATTGAGGATGGCACTTACTTGAAAATTTCAGAAAAATGGTTTGGTGAAGATGTACTTAAATAGTATATTCATCGATCCGGAAAGGGTCGAAAGACTTATAGAGATTGGCAAGAATTCATTTCAGCCATTGCTGGAGGGTGCCATTGTCTATACCATCCCATTAACACTGATTTCATTTATATGCGGGCTGGCATTGGCAATCTTTACGGCACTTGCCCGCATTTCAGGAAATAAGGCGCTGGAGACGATAGCCAGAATTTATGTATCAGCCATAAGGGGCACACCGCTTCTTGTGCAGCTGTTCATCATTTTTTACGGGCTTCCGACGATTGGTGTCATTATAGATCCTTTCCCCTCAGCGATCATAGGATTCTCGCTGAATGTAGGGGCGTATGCTTCCGAAATTATCCGGGCAGCCATCCTTTCAATCCCAAAAGGACAATGGGAAGCGGGATATTCCATAGGCATGTCTTATTCGCAGACGCTTAAGAGGATTATCCTTCCGCAGGCATCCAGAGTATCAATACCGCCGTTATCCAATTCATTCATCAGTCTTGTAAAAGATACCTCTCTGGCTTCCATGATTCTGGTTACAGAGATGTTCCGAAGAGCACAGGAAATAGCCGCAACTAATTATGAATTTTTGCTTCTTTATACGCAGGCTGCCTTCATATATTGGGTGATTTGCTTTATGCTCTCGATCGTGCAGGGAAGGCTTGAACGCCGTCTGGACCGATATATTTCTTCATGAAAAGAGGCAGTGCTATTAATGATTAATATTAAGGATTTGCATAAGCAATTTGATCAGCTGAAAGTACTGAAAGGAATTAATTTGGAAGTGACGAAAGGAAAAGTGGTTGTAGTGATTGGGCCATCCGGCTCCGGAAAAACGACCTTGCTGCGGTGCTTAAATGTGCTGGAGCAGCCTACTTCAGGCCTGCTTGCCATTGGAGATCAAGTCCTCGACTTTTCTCAGCAGGTCTCGAAAAGGCAAATACCTCCCTTCAGACGCCTTACGGGAATGGTTTTTCAGAACTATAATTTATTTCCGCATATGACTGCAATCGAAAATGTCATGGAGGGGCCGGTTACAGTGAAAGGCGAATCAAAGGAAGCGGCAAAGGAAAAGGGGGAAGTGCTTTTAAGAAAAGTTGGATTAGCTGATAAATCTGCCTATTATCCTTTTCAGCTTTCAGGCGGCCAGCAGCAGCGGGTAGGGATTGCACGTGCTCTTGCAATGGAGCCAAAGGTTATGCTATTTGATGAGCCTACTTCGGCACTGGACCCTGAACTAGTTGGAGAAGTGCTGAGGGTGATGAAGGATCTGGCCGCTGAAGGAATGACAATGGTGGTCGTTACTCATGAGATGAGATTTGCAAGGGAAGCAGCGGATGAAGTCATTTTCATGGACGGCGGTATTGTAGTGGAACGCGGCAAACCTGAACAGATATTCTACAGTCCAAAAGAAGTCCGCACCAGCCAGTTCCTGAATTTAATTCAATAGACAGACCTCTGCAGACAGGCAGAGGTCTATTTTTATCAAAAAAATGCTTCCTTAACAGGAAGCGGAAAAAAAGGGGGATTTACACTTGTAGAATTAGTATGCCCGGGCAGAGTATTTCTTATTCATACCTTCTAAAAATTAATAATTGATTTAAACACATTCTCATGGATCCCTTTTGCTGCGGGGTTTATTTCATGGTATTCGTGCTATACTGAAAATAGAATCCGGTGATAGAGGTGTAAAAATGAAGGAAAATATTTTAATATGTGTAAGCAATCCCAATCATGCGGAAATACTGACCCAAAGAGGAAAAAAACTGAAGGAAGCATTTCAGGGGGATGGCTATATTCTATCCGTAGAAAACCGGAAGCACGAAGAGCTTAACTTTAACGAGCTTCAGACAAAATATTTATTCGAAAGTTTAGCAGATAAATACGGACTGAAGATGCTCTCCAAGTTTGCCGAGGGCAAAAAAATCGCCAGGGTGATAGCCGATGTGGTAAAGGAGCATAATATTACCCAGATTATCCTTGGGCAGGCTGTTCAAACCAAGCTGGAGCGGATGGTAAAGCATTCGCTGATCAATGATTTATTCCAGCTGCTTGAAGGAGTAGATATACATGTCGTAGAAGTTTCAAGAAAGGTTCATGATCCTTCTGACGACTGGGATAAGGGGCTGCCGGCCATGATCGTCAAGAAAGGCTCCGATTATCATTTAATCATTGGAGAAGATCATGAAAATGGAGTAAAGGGCATCTTTTTTAAAGAATTATCATCCGACTTCTCGAACGGTTTTTTTGTTATACAAAAAGATAATAACCATGAAGTGCTCCGTATTCACCATGGTGTTGTAGATAGTAATATATTGGGAGATAAATAAGCCGGCTCATCCAGCCGGCTTTTGCTGCTTTTTAGATTAAGTCATTTACATAATAAACTTTTCCGCTCTCAATTTCCTTCTGCAGAAGCAAATTGACTAGTGCATTAGCCACAGTTTCCGTATCCCTTAGCATGCCTTTCTCCTTATATGCCTGGAATTTTTCAAGATCATGAAATGCTTCCTTCGCTGATGAACGTATGGTTCCCTGCATAGCAGTGTCCATAACACCGGGACTAAAGGCAATAATCTTTTGGGTGCTGCCTGCTGTCAGCAGCTCCAATGCAGCTGTTTCCGTAAACATATTAATTCCGGCTTTTGTGCTGCAGTAAGCACTCCATCCCTGTATGGGCCTTTCAGCAGCACCTGAAGTAATGTTGACAATGGTCATTTCACTTGAAACTTCACGCAGCAGGATGTTGGAAATCATAATAGGAGCAATCAGATTAACGTGAGCATTTTGAATTAATGCCGCATGATCAAGGTTTCCGGCAGTACCAATTGGATCAATGACCCCTGCGTTATTAAATACATATAGGGTTTCCGGCTGTTTTTCCTTCAATAGTGCTGTCAGTTCTCTGAAAGCAGATTCAAGCTCATCCGGTGAGGACAAATTGCAGAAATATTGGGCAAAGAATAATTGATTCTCTGCAGCAAGTGTTGCCAGCTCAGGATTTTCAGTCCTTGATACAGATATGATGCCAGTTCCTTCTGTAATCATTCTTTTGGCAATGGATGCTCCTAAACCTTTGGATGCACCTGTTATGATAGCTATTTTCATTTTGATCACTCCTATTTCCTGTTTGATTCTTCTATTAAAACAGAAAATAATTATTTTTTCCTTAATCAGCCATTGTGGTCCTTTCTGAATGCCTTCATTTCATCTTCTATTAAATTGATGATTGAGAGGATAATTCCTGAAAATAGGCTGGCAATCGTAATGATGCTTATGCCAAACAGAAGGTAAAGAATACATGTGCTGAAAAAAGTAAACAGGAGACAATAATGGCAAGCCTTAATTTTCCGCATTGACTGGCTCTGCCTTCCAGTAATATTCACTAAACACATCAGCAAATGCTTTGATGGAGTTATTCAGTTCATCCAGATTGTTTTCAACACCTCCGAATTCCAGCAAAAGAGCCCGCTCGGAAAGATCCTGATTGTAAATGCCGTTGCCTTCACTTTTTCCTTTAACAAAAACTCCCCTGCTTATTCCTTTATATTTTGCTTCCAATGCTTTATGGAGCTCGGTAGCCACTTTTAAGTTCTGTTCATAGTTTTTGTGCTCTTTGCCGACGACAAAAAACAGTCGCGCGTATGGTTCCTGGCCAATTACTGCGGTTGTTTTCCCTCGGGGAAGCGAATCCCTATGGATATCAATCAGGAATTTAACATCCTTATTCTCTGCCATGGCGGATTGTACAGTTTCTCTGGACATGGCATAGGAATTTTCCCAGTTCCAGCCCTTCTTTTTCAGTTCTGAGGCAATATTGGTTTTATCATGCTCAGCACCAATGCCTTTTCTCGCCAGCTCTTCACTAAGCTTTTTCCCGACAGCAATAACATTCACCTGTTCATTTGGACTAACGGCCTCATCAGTATCCTTTACATCTTTTAAAAGCGGAGCGAACGATTCCCAGCTGTGGGAATGGTAAATAAGAACCCCTTTTTTGTCCGGAATAACTGGAGGAGCCGTATTTTCTTCATTTTGACCGTCATTCATAGCAAGTTCTTTTTCTTTTAAAAGGACTTCTAGGGGAGGGGCAGATTCCACTGGAAGGTTGGTAAAGTCGGTACCTTCTCCGGCAACAGCAATACCAGTGTCGAAGATCGAAAAACCAGGCAGCTCCCGGCCAAGGAACGTTCTGATATCCTTCGGCTGTGTGTTGGTTGCCAGCTTAAATAGGGTTCCGGATAGGGAATAGCTTTCAGCGGGAAATTCCTTGTGAAAATAATGATTCTCAGCTTTCAAAATGTGAATGAAGAGCTGGTCGGCTTTAATGTCCTTAAGCAGCACATTCATATGTGACGAGGTGAAGGCAGCCGGATAAAGCGCAACAACCCCAGCGAGCGCCACTGCTGCACAAATACTGAAAATCCAGCTGTTTATATAAAAGAAAATAGAATGGACTCTTAATTTAGAATTCATATAAATCCCTCCATTCTCTAAATATATGACGGATTAGCTGATTTAGAAGATGGGGAACGCTCTAAAGAAAAGGAAAAACCGGGCAGAATGCCGAAATCATAAAAAGAGATGCTGAAATGAACTAATTCTATTTGTATTTAGATTTATAAGCCTGTATAAAGGAGATGCATTATATGGCACAGCCAGCATTAATTGAAAAAGACGAACATAAAAAAATAGCCATAAGCTTATTCAATAAAGTGTGGGATTTAATGGAAAATCCTGATAGAACCGATGAGGAAGACCACGAAATGATACATATGGCGCATGCATCGTGCTATCATTGGGGTGTCGCAGGTCAGCCTGTTAATCTGTCAAGGGGAGAGTGGCAGATATCCAGGGTATATACAGTCTTAAACAGAGCTGAGCCTGCTCTCTTTCATGCTAAAAGAAATCTTGAAATTTGTCTTTCTAACAAAATTGGAGACTTTGATCTGGCATTTTCTTATGAAGCTCTAGCCCGTGCATATAAACTAGCCGGCGATGAGGAAAATGCACACCAGTATAAAAAGCTGGCTTGCGAGGCTGCAGAAGAGATAGCGAAAGAAGGGGACAAAAAAGTGGTCCTGAATGATCTTGCTTCCATCTAGTATATAACTCATAATTAAAAGCAATCCTTTGTACTGAATCTCAAAAGGCCTGAAAGGGTCTTTTATTTTTTGAAAAGATTTCATTGTTTTATCACAAATGGCTTTTATATTGATAATATCAAAAGACAATATAGAAAAAGAGAGGGACACTAAATTGAAAAAGTTATTATTCAGCATAATGGCGAGCTTGCTTGTTCTTGGCGGATGCAGCCAATCAGAAGAAGAAAAGCCTGCCAAAAACGACGAAGTGCCGCAAATCATTGAAGCAGTCATCCAGGTGCCTGAAACCATTGATCCGGGTGAGGAGGCAACCCTTGCCGTCACTGTCAGACAAGGCGGTGAGGCCGTAACGGATGCGGATGAGGTGAAATTTGAAATATGGCAGGAAGGACAAAAAGAAAACGGTGAAATGGCAGAGGCAAAGCACGACTCAGAGGGGAGATATACAGCTGATCATATATTTACAGAAGAAGGCCTCTACTATGTTCAGTCCCATGTAACGGCAAGAAGCCAGCATACAATGCCAATGGTTTCCATACAAGTTGGCGAGGCAAAAGCGGAGGACCCGGGAACGGAGCATGAACAAGAAAATGAGGGACATGAAGAAGGCCACTCTCACAGCCATGGCGGAGAAGTATCCATTGAGCTGCAGGCACCTGACCAAATTCATGTAAACGAACAAACAGCTTTATCTGCCATGGTTGATAATGAAGGGGAACCGCTGGCGGATGCTAAAGTAAAGCTTGAAATCTCACTTAATGGCGCAACGCCTCAATGGGTGAACATGCCTGAAACGGAACCGGGCAAATACACTGCCGACCATCAGTTTAGCGATGCGGGCACATACACCATCACGACACATGTTGAAAAAGGCGACGATATTCACGAGCACACAGAAACTGAACTAACGGTGCAATAAAGCATTAATCAGCGGGGTTCTTTCATGCCCTGCTGATTTTTTGTTGGGTCAGGCAGAAGTTATTTAATTATACAGATGAACTTTAGCTGTAGTTTGGGATCCTGCAGGGCAAGTTCGGACAGGAAAGGCAGAAAAAGGCCGGAGTCTGTCCGAACCTGGGTCTCCTTCGGGCAAGAGCGCCAAAGAAACTGCCTCAGATACTCCGCTTTCATTTTCATGATAATATAAGGGGAGAGATTACAGAAAAGCAGGTGTCAAAGAGATGTCAGAAACACATTTGCATTTTAATACGGGAATTGGGGTCCAAAAGCCTAATAGCATTCGGAATAAGGATATAAACTGCCCTTTTTGTGCAAGGGAGGAGCTGACGGATATTATCGCCGTTGAGGATTCAATTATTTTGCTGAAAAATAAGTTTCCTGTTCTGGAAAACTCCTATCAGACCGTGCTGATTGAAACGGATCTATGTGACGGTGAGCTATCCATTTATCCTGAGGAGCATTTGGTCAGGCTGATTTCATTTGGATTAAAACATTGGCTTCAAATGGAAGAGAGCGGAGAATATGAGTCTGTTTTATTTTTCAAAAACCACGGTCCATTATCCGGGGGGAGTATTGCCCATCCGCATATGCAAATAGTCGGATTGAGAAATATTGATTACAAGGAAAAAATTCAGGCAGAGGACTTTGAAGGCCTCCTTATACATGAGGAAAGCAATACGGTGTTCACTTTATCCACTTCACCTAGAATCGGTTTTTATGAATTCAATGTAAAGCTTGCCGATCAGGATTATATTCCGTACTTTGCAAAATGCATCCAGGCAGCTGCCCATTATATTCTGAATGCCTTTCCATTTCCAAGCAATAGTTATAATTTGTTTTTCTACAGGCTGGGCAGGGATATTTACGCAAAAATTGTTCCCCGCTATATTACCACACCAATTTTTATTGGCTACAGCATCCCTCAGGTACCTAATAATCTTGAATGGATGAGAGATGATATAAAAGTGAGATATTTCAGCGGGAAGTTTAAAGCCAGGCCTTAATGCCTTGTGTACCCGATTGATGGGTACCTTAGACGGATGCTGAATATGGACGGAAATAACCATTCTCAGTAATCGTAAAAATTTGAAATAATACCCATTCGCTTTTAGAAGTTGTGATTTATCTCTATAAAAAATATAATGAAATATTGTAGCGGGGAATAATGTGAGGTACATACCTATTCCTTGCGCTGTGCTCCGTTATGCCTTAAAAGCTAAAGGCAAATGGTTTTGTTAATTGATAAGAATATATGAATTCTGAAGTTAGATTACTGTCTAGTTCCAGCGCCTGCCCCCTCGAGGTCACAAGCCGAGCCCCCCAAAAAGGCATAGGACGCCTTTCCGTGAGGCTCGTCTTGTGCTTGTCGGGGGTGGGCAAGGCGCTTCCGCTTTTCTTTAAAGGAGAATGATCATGACCTCAAATCGATATACACCTCCTAAGCTGGATTGGGGCTTAGTATTAATATTGATGCTTTTATTTCTAGTAAGTGCCGTTTCCATTTACAGCGCACAGACAACGGGACAATATACAGAAAACTTCCTTTTGAAGCAGGTTGTCTGGTATGCCGTTGGAACAGGAATCATCGCTGCGGTAATCACACTGGATTCCGATCAGCTGAAGAAGATTTCCTGGTATGTGTACGGCCTGGGAATTGTACTGCTTGGATTCCTGATTGTGGCGCCATCAAGCATTGCCCCGGTCATTAATGGGGCGAAGGCATGGTACAAGGTTCCGGGTATGGGTTCCCTGCAGCCTGCAGAACTTGTTAAAGTGTTTATTATTCTGGTATTAGCGAAAACAATTGACGAGCATCACCAAAAAAATGCATATAAAACCATGCAGACTGATTTATGGCTGCTCATTAAACTGGTTGGTTTAACAATGGTGCCGCTGCTGCTGGTTATGCAGCAGCCTGATTTAGGGACAAGCCTTGTATTTCTGGCAATCATGCTTGGCATGATATTCATTTCAGGAATCAGCTGGAAGCTTCTGGCGCCAATATTTGGAACAGGAGCCGCTCTTGCAGGGACTATTCTGTATTTTGTTTTATGGCATCCGGATATTCTGGAGAAGTATTTAGGGGTAAAGGAATATCAGTTTGCACGTATTTATTCCTGGATTGATCCTTATAACTATCAAAGTTCAACCGGATTTCAACTGACACGCTCCCTCCTTGCCATTGGATCAGGGGAAACAAGCGGGAAAGGATATGGAACGAGGGAAGTCTATCTTCCTGAAAGCCATACCGACTTTATTTTCAGTATCGTAGGGGAAGAATTTGGTTTTGTAGGCGCAAGCATTGTCGTCAGCCTTTTCTTTCTGCTGATTTACCATATTACCAAGATTGGCATGGAAACCAATAACAATTTTTATACCTATATTTGTGTAGGTGTCATCAGCATGGTTACATTCCATGTCTTTCAAAATATCGGGATGACCATCGGCCTTTTGCCAATCACAGGCATACCGCTTCCTTTCATCAGCTATGGAGGAAGCTCGCTGATGGGGAATATGCTGGCCATGGGGCTGATTTTCTCGATCCGCTATCACTATAAAAAGTATATGTTCTCGACAAATGATTAAAATTGAAAGAGCGGGCTGCGAAAGCCCGCTCTTTATTCAATTACACCGGTTTCTTCAATTGTTACATTGCTTTTCACATCAAAACTCAGCGTTTTGTAGTCATCTTCCCACTTTTTAAAATCAAAATTCCGATGCTTGGATTTTTTCATTTGGCCAAGCCCAATTGGATCAATTCCGAGTTCCTGAAACTGTTTTAATAGTCTGAGGCATTCCTTTTCGACCTTATTCTCCAGGTTCTTTTGAACAGCGCTAACAACCTCTGATGCTAACTTATCTCCGGTATACTCCCGAATAATCCCTTCAATGTTAATCGTTATGGAAGCATGATGATCAGTTATCTTAATTTTATGCTTGGACCTTAAACTCTTTACAGCAGCTAACTCACCTTTTTTTAATTTAACATCGAAGTTTCCTTCACTATATTTATCGACCAGCAATTTAAAAAAGAACATATCTTTTACAGGAAGGATTTCTACTTCCTTATCATCTTTAAAAAGGCTGATTCCAACTATCTCCACTTTATCATCAGCGATTTTTTTTAGACGAGGCAGAAAAGGGTCCTTGCCATTCTGATAATAATCATTGGCCAAGATATGCAGATTGGTTTTGGGAATATCCCGATGGTCAATATTATGCTGTATAAGATTATAAATATAGGTTGAATTCCCTCTTGTTCCATACTCTCCTGCCATCAGATCCTCCGCTTTTCCCTCCGAAGTTGCAACAAATACCCGAGCTCCAATACTTGCGTCTCTTTGAAAGGAATCTACAAGATCATAAATTCCTTTCCTGGAAAGTTCCGGTCCAAAAACTGCCAGTTTTAACCCGCCTGTTACGACTGGCTCTGATGATTGTTTAGTCACTTCGAGAAGAAGGTCCTGGCGCAGCTTCCCACTTCCTGAGAATGTCCGGTTAATCACACTTTTATCAGGCTGGAATTCCTGGAATAATACAGTACCTCTATATTTGTCTTTTGAATCATCTGCTACATCATAGCCAACTCCTACTTCAATATTAATATCATCGAGTATTTCTTTGTCCACACAGCCGGTAAGCAGCAAAACAAGACAGAATAGTATAAGCTTCCTCATTTTTTCTTCCCCTTTTTCAGCTTCTTGGCGATCATCACAGCAGCGAAAAGCAAAGGAATGTAAATAAAGGTAAAAGCAAATCCCATTTTTCCTACATAGTCATTAAGTGTATTGATCTTTTCTCTTGTATCCAGAAAATATATAACGGAAAGCACTGCAGCAACTACAAAAAACACTCCCACTTTCTGGCGGATATTAAAGACCCGTTTAATAAGCCTGGAGGCGATCCAGATGGAAATGCACACATTCGGAAGAATGATTAGGTTCCAGTTGGCAATCCCGATATATTCAAATCGTTCAACAAAGGGCATTTCAACAATTTTCCACATCGTTAAGCTGGCCCAAATTTGTTTAGCCAGCTGGTCTTCGGCAAAATAGGCAAAAGTAATAATCGCTAGAATTGTGTAAATAAGAGTGGTTGTTAATGCGCCCAGATGAGCCCACTTCTGTGATTTTTTTGGCTCTTTAATAAATGGATAGAAAAAAAGGATGATTTCAAACCCAATAAAAGTAAGGGACATATGATAAGAAGCTGTAAGAATCTCTTTAATGGAATGATCCCAGATGGGCAGCAGATTGTAAAAGTTGGAGAATTTAATCGCCCAGCCGAATGTGAGGAGGAGGTAAGCCGGCAGTACAAGCCCGAAGAAGGCTGTACCGACTACTGTTCTAAATCCTCCAAAAATAATATAAACACAAAGAATCATAAAGCCGAAGGAGAACCAGAAAGTGCTTAATTCAGGGAACATCCAAACCTGTATGACTTCAATAAATGTCCTTACTACTGTTAAGGAATACAGGATAAAATAGCCAATAAAAATGAAGCAGAGTGCCTTGCCGAAAAAGTTCCCTACGACGTATTTGTGAGCTGTTACAATATCGCCGCCAACGGTCTCGCCTATTTTATAAATCATCCAAATAATTACATGGATGCATCCGCCGGCAAATAATATGGAAATCCACGCATCGTATCCTGCATCCATTGCAATTATCCTTTGATATCCTAATACACCAATCCCTATTTGCATGGACATGACCAAGTAAAATACTAAAAAGGGAGAAATCTGCAATCTTTCTGGTATTGGCTGTTCCTTCATCTGGTTCACCTCCATTTAAGTTGGTACATTTGGCATTATTCGTCGATATCTTTTTTCTCTTCCGCCTTTTTCTTACTGAAGCGGATTGGATTTTTTGTCCGCAAAAATATCGGCCTTTTGGATTGCTTTTCAAATGGAAGCCTGATAAGGGCATCTTTCATATCCACAACACGAGGCGGATAGAGCGGCTCAAGGAATGGCCTGCCAAGTGAAGTCAGCCGTATTAAATGAGTCAGCAGTAAACAGAAGCAAAATACAATCCCGAGCAGGCCCCATAATTCTGCGAAAAACAGGAAGGGAAAGCGCAGCAGACGGATCGTATTGCCCATCCTGTATACAGGTGTTGTAAAGGAGGCGAGAGCGGCGAGAGCTACAATAATGAGCAGGACGTTACTCGTTAAGCCTGCTTCTACAGATGCAGTCCCAATTACGATTCCTCCCACGATACCGATTGTCTGGCCGACCTTGGTCGGAAGTCTGGCTCCTGCCTCACGCAGCAATTCAATGGTCAGCTCCAGAAACAATGCCTCCAGAATCGGAGGGAGTGGAATCTCCCGCCTTGATGTAATTAATGTACTAAGCAAATCCTTTGGAATAAGTTCATAATGATATGAAAGGGTTGCTACATAAATAGGTGTAACCAGTATGGAAAACGCAACTGCGAACAAACGGATGAGCCGGAAAAAAGAAGATAAAATCCAATTTAAAAAATAATCTTCAAAAGAACTGAAAAATTCAACAAGCGTGGTTGGTGTAATTAACACATGAGGTGAACCGTCAACCACAATGGCTATTTTTCCCTCTGCCAAAATTCCCGCGACCCTGTCAGGCCGCTCTGTATCAAGCAGCTGAGGGAAAGGGGAATTAGAGTTATCACTAATCAGCTGAACAATATAGGAACTGTCTGTAATGGCATCAAATTTCACATTTGTAAGTCTCTGTCTGACAGTGTTTACATTATCCTCATTTGTGATATCTTCCATATAAAGGATAGCGACTGAAGTTTTTGACAGGCTTCCCAGTGTGAATTCTTCAATAATCAGTTCTTTTACCGGCAGACGTTTCCGGATTAAATTTAAATTTTGGCCCATTGACTCGACAAAGGCTTCTTTAGGACCGATAACGGAAAATTCAACTTCAGGCTGGCTTAGCCCCCTGACGATTTCTTTTTGTGCAGCTATAAAGCCGAAATGTTTAAGTTCTGTCTCAATCGTCAGCATGACGTAGCCATTTAAAAGCTTTTGTTCGATTAGAGAAGGATCATCACAAATCTGAACATCGGCCACAGGGACAAGCTGTTTAATATCCTCTATTTCCCTGAATTCTTCTTCAAGCAGATTGGGGAGGACACCATCCTGAATAATATTTTCATCAATTAAAGTAGCCATGAAAGTAAGTCCAAAGCGCACATTTGTTTTTTGGTTATAATAAAAGATTTTTTTGAAGTCTTTGGATTTAATCAAGGATTTTTCCCATTCCTTATGCTGGATATCCTCTTTAATCCGCTTATTTTTCAACCATTTTCTCATAGGAAAATCACCATCATTTTTGGCATTACGCTTATTGTTGCCGGTTTTGGAAAACTTATGAATGGAAGGCAATAAAAAAAGAAAGTTTTGGTTGTATGGCAGTAATAGCGGGGAAAATGTAATATGGACAAATAAAAAAGGAATCTGATTGGTTCAGGTTCCTTTTAATATATTTGAGCTCCTATAAAAGAGGGGGTATTATGGGAGCGCAATCACGAGTTTAGCATTACTTCACTAGATATTTCTCTAAGTCATCCAATAGCAGGTTAGCAGCAATAACGCCGCCGGCAGTATTCCAGATGGTATCGCTGACTTCATGAACATTGCCTTCCTGTGCTACTTTAAGGTTTTTGAATAATGGATCTTCAATCCATTCTTTTGCAAGCTTGTTTGCTTCGCCATCACCAGTTTCATATGTGAAGTAGAATAATACATCTCCATCCATAGCAGGAATGCGTTCTTTTGTTGCATTTACCTCAGCGAAGTCATCTACATTCTGGCTTTCCGGGCGTGCAAGTCCAATTTGATCAAGAATGACGCCTGAGAAGGAGTCTTTATGGTAGATGCGGACATCGCCAGCCATAAAGCGGACAATGGAAACTTCCTGGTTTAAATTATCGCCAAGGCTTGTTTTAATTTCTTCGATACGGCTGTCATAATCTGCAATGACTTTTTGGCCTTCTTCTTCTTTATTAAGTGCTTTTGCATATAATTCAAAGTTTTCCTTCCAGTTTCCGCGCAATGTTTCAGCGAAAATAGTAGGGGCAATATCATTTAACTGGTCATAGATTTTTTCCTGGCGCATCTTGTTGCCAATGATAAGGTCCGGCTGCAGCGCTGCAATTGCTTCAACATTGACTTCGCTTTCTGTCCCCACAACCTGAACATCTTTCATATCATCAGCGATGTGTTCATACCATGGATCGCCAGTCCAGGACTGAACGGCACCAACTGGTGTAACACCCAATGAAAGTAATGCTTCTGTACCTTCGTTTGTCAAAATAACAACTTTTTCAGGCGCTTTATCAAGCTTAGTTGTGCCCATTGCATGCTCAACTGTATAGCCTGTATTTTCTGTTTTGTTTCCTTCTTTTTCCTTATCAGCTGTCTCATCCTGTTCGCTGTTATTCCCGCAGGCAGCCAGGAACAAGATAGTGAAAACTGAAAGAATTGCAAGTAAAGACTTGAATTTCATTATGTACTCCTCCAATTTTGCGTTGTTAATGATAATCATTTTCATTTGACATTTTTATAGTACTGTGGACACTTAAAATTGTCAATAGGTAATTGAAAATCATTTTCATTTAATTTGATAAATGATCAGTGAAAATGATTTTCAAACTCATTGACAGCTATACTCCCGTACAATAGACTGAAAATATAAGTAAACTTTATTATTTGATGCAAGAAAGGTATTATCTATGGAGCTAAAAACAAATTCTGCAAGGTGGGCTGGGTTAATTGCAGCTATCCTGCTATTACTAGTATTAATGTCTTTCAGTATTGTATACGGATATACTGACACAACCTGGAAGATGGCAATTGATGCATTTACAAAATTCGATGGAACGAATGAGCACATAATCATTCAATCAGTCCGACTGCCTAGAGCCTTGATTGCGGCGTCGGTAGGGGCAAGCCTTGCGATAGCGGGCGTATTGCTCCAGACATTGACAAAGAATCCCCTTGCAGCTCCTGAGATTTTCGGAATAAACGCGGGTGCTGGATTTGCTGTCGTTATTACAGTAACGCTCTTTTCAATTAGTAACTTGCAGGTCTTTACATGGGTTTCATTTCTGGGAGCTGCTGTTTCATTTATTTTTGTATATATAATTGGCTCTATCGGCAGGGAAGGGCTGACACCCATGAAATTAACCCTTGCCGGTGCTGCGATGAGTGCCATGTTTGCTTCGATGACACAAGGCTTTCTCGTTATTAATGAGACTGCCCTGGAACAGGTGCTATTTTGGCTGGCAGGATCGGTATCGGGGAGGAAGCTGGAGACCCTCGCAGCTGTATTCCCATATTTATTAGCCGGCTGGATCTTCTCGATGATCATTGCGGGGAAATTGAACGTCTTATCAATGGGCGAGGATGTAGCGAAGGGGCTTGGCCTGAAAACAGGACTGCTGAAATTGGGTGCGGGGATTGTTATTGTGCTTCTCTCAGGAGGAGCGGTGGCTGTTGCTGGTCCTATTGGCTTTCTGGGCATCGTCATTCCCCATTTAACCCGTGCAGTTGTCGGCATTGATCATCGCTGGGTGATACCTTATGCTGGCCTTTTCGGGGGGATGCTCCTTCTTGTAGCGGACATAGCATCAAGGTATATCATCATGCCGCAGGAAGTTCCTGTTGGAGTCATGACAGCTGTAATTGGAACTCCTTTCTTTGTGTATATTGCCAGAAGGGGGTTCAATCAGTAATGAAAAAATATTATAACTTGCGTTTGTTTAGCGATAGAATTTCTTTTTTAGTAAACCGGAAAGCACTTATCACTTTTTTATTATTGGCAGCAGCTGCTGCCGGAGTTTTTGTCATCAGCACCGGCACGGGTGAAATGAAAATCAGCCCTCTGAAGGTAGTGCAGGTATTCTTTGGCGGGGGTTCGGATATGGATAGGCTGGTCATTCAGTCATTCAGACTTCCAAGAATTATCGTCGCCTTAATGGTAGGAATAGCGCTTGCTGCAGCGGGGGGCATCCTGCAGGGAATTATCAGAAATCCGCTTGCATCTCCTGACATAATCGGGATTACAGGAGGGGCATCTGTAGCAGTTGTGGCTTTTCTTGCTTTTTTTAGTGATAAAAATAATGCCTTAACTGTAAGTATTAATTGGATGCCTCTTGCAGCTTTTGCTGGTGCTGCTATTTTGGCCTTCCTTGTTTATTTTCTTGCCTATAAGGATGGTGTGTCGCCAGTACGGCTTGTTTTAATTGGGATCGGACTTGCAAGCCTAATGAAGGCATTGACCACCTTGATGATGGTCTTTGGGCCGATTTACCAGGCAAGCCAGGCGAATATTTGGATCACCGGGACTGTTTACGGTTCAAATTGGGATAATGTCGCAATTTTGGTCCCGTGGACAATCGTGTTTCTGGTATTGGCGTTTGTTTTAGCACGAAATGTCAATATCCAGGAACTTGGAGATGATATTGCAAAGGGTGTAGGGAGCACAGTACAGAAATACCGGTTTCTTTTGCTGATGGTCAGCACAGCATTAATTGGCGGGGCTGTTGCATTTGGCGGCGGGATAGGCTTTGTTGGATTAATGGCTCCTCATATGGCCCGGAGGCTGGTTGGCTCTGCTTTTGGCGCTTTGCTTCCGGCTTCCGCACTGATTGGAGGAATCCTTGTGATGGCAGCCGACCTGATAGGCAGGACTTTGTTCTCTCCGCTTGAAATCCCGGCGGGTGTTTTTACAGCCAGCATTGGCGCACCTTACTTTATTTACCTGCTTTTCAAGACAAGAAACGCATAAGCTGGAAAAGCTTGAAACTCGTATCGTATTAGTAACTGGATAGCCTATAGATATAGATAATAACGAAAAGGAGAGGGGCAGAAATGACAGCAGGGCAAGCGATCGCAACAAAAGACTTAACCTTATCATATGGGGACACCATTATTATTAATGAATTGGACTTGGAAATTCCTAAGGGAGAAATCACAGTATTTATCGGTGGAAATGGCTGCGGAAAATCGACATTGCTA
Source organism: Bacillus sp. NTK034 (assembly GCF_017303275.1). Lineage (GTDB taxonomy): Bacteria > Bacillota > Bacilli > Bacillales > Cytobacillaceae > Cytobacillus. Next base: position 317,836 of record NZ_JAFKOJ010000004.1, read on the forward strand.
AGGTCCATTGCCCGGCTGCTAAAGCCTAAATCAGGTGCCGTTTTATTGGAAGGTGAGGCTATAGCAAGACTATCGACCAAAGATGTTGCCAGAAAGATGGCGATTCTGCCCCAATCCCCTTCTGCGCCAGAAGGACTCACTGTGCTGCAGCTTGTCAAACAGGGGCGGTACCCTTATCAAACATGGCTGAAGCAATGGTCAACTGAAGATGAATTAAAGGTCAGAAATGCCTTAAAGGCCACAGGCATGGAAGAATTAAAAGACCGGACTGTCGATTCATTATCCGGGGGACAGCGCCAGCGCGCCTGGATTGCCATGACATTGGCTCAGGATACTGATACGATTCTTCTTGATGAGCCTACTACCTATTTAGATATGACCCACCAAATTGAAATACTGGACTTATTATTTGAATTAAATGAAAAAGAAAAGCGTACCATCGTCATGGTGCTGCATGATCTGAATTTGGCCTGCCGCTATGCCCATAATATTGTTGCCATAAAGAATCAGAAGGTTTTCGCTCAGGGCAAGCCCGAACATGTCATAAATTGCGGATTAGTCAAAACCGTATTCGGCATGGAGTGCGAGGTTACGATAGATCCATTATTCGGCACACCGCTCTGCATCCCTTATGGGAAAGGCAGATGTATTTTAAAAGGGCAAGGATTCCAGGGATGATTAAATTAACAGGAGAACAGGCAGAAGCTCTCAGGCAGTTCAGACTTGCCCAGGATTCAGGAGAACGGTCTCCTTTAACCATTGAAGTGAAAAAGCTGCTGGATACCGTTCAGACAGGTTCATACCTGGATAAAGTGAAAAATCATATAGGAGCAGCTGATAAAAAAACGGCTGCTTCTATATTAATTAAAAGATATGCCTTTCTGCCTGTAATTTACTTGTATAGCATGACGTCCTGGAATATCAAATTGGATATCAGGCATGAAAATGTAACATTTGTCAGTCAGGAACAAGATGGACTATGGCTTCCCAGCTTTAGTTTTATTCACCTTCAAGGCAAAGGTATTGAGACGGAAAGGGAAAATTGGAGAGAGGATGCTGTAGGAACTCTTTTTAATGGCCATATCTTTCCGGTATTGAATAGAATAGCAAACGAAGCAAATGTTTCTAAATTAATTCTTTGGGAGAATATAGCGATTTATCTGTTCTGGCTTTATGAAAAGATTTTACCTTCGGAAACACATTCGGAACAGGCTGCTGAAGATTTTAAGTTTATCCTTGAAGAGGCTTCTGGCAATTTGTTCGGCTGCGGAAATACTAATCCCTTAAAGAAATTTGACAGTAATAAAATACTGATAGAAAGTACCGGCAAAACAGTGAGGCCAAGAAAAACATGCTGCTTTTCCTATTTGACCAGCAGCGGCAAACGATGCGGAACATGTCCACAGGCTTGCAGGATAAAGGAGGATCGCAATGAATGAGAAGTTGAAGGAACAGCTGGATGGCCTGCTTGAAAAATATACCGAACTTCTAATCGGAGAGACCTCCCCGGAGTTAAAAGAAAAGGTTGAAGCTTGGGCGCTGTACTCTTTTATAGCGAAATCCATGCCGCCTCTAGCCAAACATTGGAATGATACATACCCTGATGCAAAAGAGGAAATGAAGGCTCTGATCGCCGAAATTAAAACAATGAATGAAGAGATTAGAAACAAAAAATAGGTAATAATTTTAGGATCTGGAAAAACCGCTGCAGATAAAAAATCAGCGGTTTTTTTTGAGGAATGTTTTGCACTTGTTAAATGCAGCTTTCTTATTGCATCTGACCATTGCCATATGGCAATTGATTTGTATAGCCCTGAAATTGCTGATAAGATTGCTGAAGCTTCTGCTGGTCAGCCGCTTCAACTTTATACCAGCCTTTTTTGAACATTAGATTATAAAATTCTCTCTGCTGGTTTTGTGTTTCGTTAAAAGCCGCAAGAATATCCTGATACAGGCTCTGATGGCTTGCCTCATTTAGGGCAACAGAGTAGGCATCAGTCATATATTTTTCTGTAGATAAAATATCATTCGTAAAATCCCGTTCATTCATTTGCGGTGTTTTATTCACCTGTGTCTCAGGATTTTGAATCGTATTTGGATTCTGGTTCTGGTTCATTTTCAAGGCTCCTTCCTATTGCATTCCCATAAAGCTTTGCTGATTTTGCTGGTTTAAATGAACAAGCAGCTGTTCGTAGTGTCGCTGATGCATTTGGCCGCATTGCTCGAAGTGTGTTTTTAGCTCCTGGTCCTGGCATTGCTGAGCGTAAAAATGCGCTTTTTTACAGGCGAGAAGGTTCCAGGAAAGCATATCTGTTAAGTAAAGGGCATCCTTAGTGGAAATAACAGCAGGAGGCTGCTGCATAATGCCCTGCTGGTTCTGCATATTCATATTTGGCTGTTGCATTAATTGTCCCTCCAATTCTTTTAGCGCTATAATACACTGCATTTCTTTTCGAGGATATCTTTCCTCTTAAAAACGTTTACTATTCTGCAGGAAATGAATCACCTGTATACATAATGGAAACTATAAAAGGCTGACGGCAGCCAGCCTTTAAACAGCAGGTTATCGCTTATATTGATTATTTTGGCTATTCCTTTTTTTAGGCCCTTGCCTTTCAACGGTAGGACCCGCATCTCCCTGGACACTTGCAGCGCTGACACCTGCTTTAGAAGGATCTTTTTTCATTTTTCCCATTTCTTTCACCTCCGTAACGAACAAAAAATGTTTCCCTTTTAGAGTGTCCAAAACACTTATTTACATTTCGCATAAAATATATAAATAACAGCTGAGGCGTTAAAAGAATTCAAAACATTTTTAAATTTCCACTTAAAATCATTGCGTAAATTTTGCAAATATTTTATAGTTATAACTAACAGAACTCATTCAGAAGAGAAGCATATTTTTTTTGAGATTAAAATGAATGAGTATTCATTCAAAAAAGTTAAAGGGGGAAATAAAGTTGATCCAACAAATAAAGAAGGCGGCAGTTTTAGGCTCCGGAGTCATGGGTTCAGGAATTGCAGCCCATCTGGCCAATATCGGAATCCCGACATTATTACTGGATATCGCTCCTCGCGAACTAACGGATGCTGAAAAGGCAAAGGGGCTTACTCTTGAAGATAAAGCAGTCCGCAATCGAATCAGTGAAGGAAACCGCCAAAAATTATTAAAGCAAAAACCGGCTCCATTAACTTCCAAAAAGAACATTGCGTTGATTGAGGCGGGAAACTTTGAAGATGACATGGAGCGTCTAAAGGATGTCGATTGGATTATTGAAGTTGTTGTTGAGAATCTCGCCATAAAGAAGCAGGTTTTTGAAAAAGTGGACCAATTCCGCAAGCCTGGTAGCATCGTCAGCTCCAATACGTCTGGAATATCTGTAGAAGCAATGTCAGAAGGGCGCTCGGAAGATTTCCAAAAAAACTTTCTTGGAACACATTTCTTTAATCCTCCTCGCTACTTAAAGCTTCTTGAGGTCATCCCTACTAAAAAGACTTCTTCTGAAGTGCTGTCATTTATGAAGCAATTTGGAGAAGATGTACTGGGAAAAGGAGTAGTTGAAGCAAAAGATACACCAAACTTTATCGCCAATCGAATCGGAACTTATGGCCTGCTGGTTACAGTGCAGGAGATGCTAAAGGGCGGGTACAGTATCGGTGAAGTAGATTCCATAACCGGACCGCTGATTGGCCGGCCAAAAAGTGCTACATTCAGAACACTTGATGTTGTAGGGCTTGATACATTTATACACGTGGCAAACAATGTTTATGACCAGGTGGACGGGAAAGAAAAGGATGTATTTGAAGTTCCGGGCTTTATGAAAGTGATGCAGGAAAAAGGCTGGCTTGGAAGCAAGTCAGGGCAAGGATTTTTCTTGAAAAAGGGCAAAGAGATTCTTGAGCTGAATCCTGAATCTCTGGAATACGGTCCGCGCAAAAAGCTTAAGACAGCTTCCACGGAATTGAGCAAGCAGGAAAAAGGCACTTCTGGAAAATTGAAAGCACTTGTCTATTCAGATGACCGAGCAGGCCAATTATTGTGGAATATCCTGAGTCCGGCTCTTCTTTACTCGGCGCAATTACTCGGCGAAATAGCTGATGAAGTAACAGCAATAGACAAAGCGATGAAATGGGGCTTTGGCTGGGAAATGGGGCCATTTGAAACCTGGGATGCCATTAGTGTAGGGAAATCTGTTCAGAAGATGGAAGATGCAGGTGAGGAAGTGCCGGCATGGGTAAAGGATATGCTGGAAAAAGGATTTGATTCTTTCTATAAAGAAGAGGAAGGCAAGCAATATTTCTATCACAATGGCGAGTACAGATTGATTGTGGAAAACCCTAAAGCAATCAATTTGAAACAGTTAAAGAAGCAAAAAGGTGTAATTAAAAAGAATACCGGTGCAAGCATGATTGATGTAGGCGATGGTGTTGCACTGCTTGAATTCCATTCGCAAAGCAATGCCATTGGACTGGATATTATCCAAATGATCAACTTTGCAGTGGATGAAGTGGAGAAGAACTACAAAGGGCTTGTTATCGGGAATCAGGGCAAAAATTTCTGTGTAGGCGCGAACCTCGGAATGATCCTCATGGAAGCGCAGGATGACAATATATATGAACTGGATATGGTAGTCCGCCAGTTCCAGAATGCCATGATGAAAATTAAGTACAGTGCGAAACCGGTTGTTGCGGCTCCATTTGGCATGACGCTTGGAGGCGGGGCTGAGGTTTGTCTGCCGGCAGCACATATTCAGGCATCAAGTGAAACATATATGGGACTTGTTGAAGTGGGGGTAGGCCTGATTCCGGGAGGCAGCGGTAATAAGGAGCTATACCTCAAACATCTTGAAAGTATGCCAAATGGTGTTGATTTTGACCTTCAAAAGGTTGCCAATAAAGTTTTTGAATCAATTGCAATGGCAAAGGTTTCTACATCAGGAGAAGAAGCAAGGGATAATAACTTCCTGAACCTTGCTGATGGAATCAGTGTGAATGGAGACCATCTTCTCTATGATGCAAAGCAGGCTGTACTGGCTCTTCATGACAAAGGCTATAAGCCTCCAGTCCGCAAAAAAGTGCCGGTTGTCGGAGAAACAGGATATGCAACACTTCTGCTTGGAGCTCAGGCAATGCTTTATTCCGGCTATATTTCAGAGCACGATCTTAAAATCGCTAAAAAGCTGGCTTATGTAATTGCAGGCGGAAAAGTCCCATATGGAACAGAAGTAGATGAGCAATATCTGCTTGATCTGGAGCGGGAAGCATTCCTTAGTCTTGTGGCTGAACCGAAATCTCAGCAGCGTATGCAGCACATGCTTTTAAAAGGAAAGCCATTGCGCAACTAAATGATAGATTAGGACATTAAGAGAAAGAGAGGGAACATAATGAGAGAAGCGGTAATAGTTGCAGGTGCCAGGACACCGGTCGGAAAAGCCAAAAAAGGTACGCTTGCAAACGTCAGGCCGGATGACTTAGGTGCACTTGCAGTAAAGGAAACCCTTAAGCGCGCAGGAAATTATGAAGGAAATATCGATGATCTAATTATCGGCTGTTCAATGCCTGAAGCAGAACAGGGTCTGAACATGGCAAGGAATATCGGAGCTCTTGCCGGACTTTCACATGAAGTGCCGGGGATAACAATCAATCGCTATTGTTCTTCAGGCCTGCAGGCAATTGCCTATGCAGCTGAAAAAATCATGATTGGCCATGCAGATACAATCATTGCGGGCGGAGCGGAATCTATGAGCCTTGTGCCAATGATGGGGCATGTAGTCCGCCCGAATGCCAAACTGGCCGAAACAGCTCCCCAATACTATATGGGTATGGGACATACAGCTGAAGAAGTTGCAAAGAAGTATGGCATTACACGAGAAGACCAGGATGCATTTGCGGTCAGAAGTCATCAGAGGGCTGCGCAGGCAATCCGGGAAGGCAAATTTGAAGATGAAATTGTGCCAGTAGACGTAACGCTTAGATCCATTGGAAAAGACAATAAGCTTACAGAAAAAACAATCCAGTTCAGCCAGGATGAAGGCGTCCGTGCGGATTCTACAGTTGAAACACTCGGAAAATTGCGTCCGGCATTCTCGGTAACCGGCAGTGTCACAGCTGGAAATTCCTCGCAGACAAGCGATGGAGCTGCAGCTGTGATGGTAATGGACCGGGAAAAGGCGGAGTCTTCTGGGCTGAAGCCAATGGCTAAATTCAGAAGCTTTGCAGTAGGCGGTGTTCCTCCTGAAATCATGGGTGTCGGTCCAGTTGTGGCCATTCCTAAAGCGTTAAAGCTTGCAGGGCTGGAGCTTTCCGATATCGGTTTGTTTGAATTGAATGAAGCTTTTGCATCCCAATCCATTCAAATTATCCGTGAGCTGGGCTTAGATGAAGAGAAAGTAAATGTTAATGGAGGGGCGATTGCACTTGGACACCCGCTGGGCTGCTCCGGTGCCAAGCTCACTCTATCTCTAATCCATGAAATGAAGCGCCGCAATCAGCAATTCGGGGTTGTAACAATGTGCATTGGAGGCGGAATGGGCGCCGCTGGAGTATTTGAGCTTTTATAATATGAACCAATAATCCGGAGGGGAAGCCAGCAGCTTTTTCCCGCAAAATAGAATGGAGGAAATAGATAATGTCAAACCAAACTGAAAATCTTATTAAAGGCGGAAGCTTTTTAATCGAAGATGTTTCCTATGACCGGGTTTTTACGCCTGAGGACTATACAGATGAGCAGATTATGATTGCTAAGACAACTGAAGATTATGTTGTAAATGAAGTTGTCCCGCAAATTGAGCATCTTGAAAACCACGAATTTGACCGGTCGGTAAAGTTATTGAAGCAAGCTGGAGACCTTGGACTATTAGGCGCAGATGTTCCTGAGGAATACGGCGGACTTGCTTTAGATAAAGTAAGCTCTGCACTTATTGCCGAGAAAATGGCGCGTGCAGGCGGCTTTTCCATATCGCATGGTGCACATGTTGGAATCGGCTCCCTTCCGATTGTTCTTTTCGGAAATGAAGAGCAAAAACAAAAATACCTTCCTGCACTGGCTACTGGTGAAAAGCTTGCTGCTTATGCATTGACGGAGCCAAGCTCAGGTTCTGATGCTCTTGGAGCAAAAACGAATGCCAAGCTGAATGCTGAGGGTACTCACTATGTATTAAACGGAGAAAAGCAATGGATAACGAATGCAGGCTTCGCAGATGTATTCGTAGTATACGCAAAAATTGACGGCGAACACTTCTCTGCATTCATCGTTGAAAGAGAGTTCCCAGGTGTATCTGTAGGGGCAGAAGAAAAGAAAATGGGAATTAAGAGCTCTTCTACCCGTACGTTAATTCTTGAAGATGCCCAGGTGCCAAGAGAAAATCTTCTTGGTGAATTTGGCAAGGGGCATGTGATTGCTTTTAATATCTTAAATATTGGCCGCTATAAGTTAGGTGTAGGAGCAGTTGGCGGTGCGAAGCGCGCATTCGAACTTGCCGTTCAATATGCCAATCAGCGCCAGCAGTTTAAGACACCAATCGCGCAGTTTAATTTGACAAAAGAAAAGCTGGGAACGATGGCTTCTAAGATTTATGCCGCTGAAAGTGCAGTATATCGGACTGTAGGCTTATTTGAGGACCGTATGAGCAAGCTTTCGGACGAAGAAGTGAAAGATGGAAAAGAAGTGGCGAAGTCAATCGCTGAATATGCTATTGAGTGCTCTATGAATAAATTCTTTAATACGGAAGTCCTCGACTACGTAGTGGATGAAGGTGTTCAGATCCATGGAGGCTATGGATTCATGGCTGAATATGAGATTGAAAGAGCTTACCGTGATTCACGCATTAACCGTATTTTCGAAGGAACAAACGAAATCAATCGTCTGCTGGTGCCTGGCACGTACCTCCGCAAAGCACTAAAAGGAGAGCTTCCATTATTTCAGAAAGCCCAGGCGCTGCAGGAAGAGCTCATGATGATGATGCCTGAAGAGCCAGGTGACGAGCCGCTTGCACAGGAAAAATATCTGGTGAAAAACGCGAAGAAAATCGGCTTGCTTGCAGCTGGTTTAGCAGCACAGAAGTACGGAAAAGCTCTTGAAAAAGAACAGGAAGTACTTGTAAACATTGCGGATATTATTTCAAATGCTTATGCAATGGAGTCTGTAGTACTCCGCACTGAAAAGGCTATTGAAAAGGCAGGACTTGAAAAGAGCAAGCAAAAACTTCTGTATACCCAAATCTTCTGCCAGGAAGCATTTAACAAAATCGAGCAGGATGCAAAAGAAACACTTGTAGCAGTAGAAAATGGCGATGCCCTGCGCATGATGATGTCTGCACTTCGCAAATTCACCCGCCACACCCCAATCAACGTCATTGCAAAGAAGCGTGAAGCATCAGAAAAACTGATCGACGCGGAACGTTTCACAGTTTAATCGATTTTAGGCTCCCTTTATCAAGAAGGGAGCTTTACTTTTTTCAAAGCTGTTTTCGTATATTCTTTTGCTACAAACTAAGTTTAAAATATCTGAGTTGATTGGAGCGGAGGGCGCTTGATCCTCGAAAATGCTGCCGCATTTCCTTCGTGCGGTGTAAGTTCGAGGAGGCTTATTCAATGTCCTGCGGGAAGTGAGGGAAGTGAGAGACCCCGCAGGCGAAGCCGAGGAGGCTCTCATCTCTCCCCGCGGAAAGCAAGTGCCTGGAGCGGAAATCAACGGGCAACATTAGCGAACAACAATTATTATTAAAACAGTTTTTGGAAAAATAGCCCTTAAAAGATTTTTTTTTTTGCCAGAAGGATTATATAGAAATTTGTCGAATATTAAATTGGTGATCAATGTTATGCTTTGTCATCCATTTATGTTACTATTCAATTAAAAGGCAGCAATTTTGGATAAGCCTGAATTTGCTAAAATGGGTGGTGAAAAAATGGCGTTGACTTTTTATTGGTATCCTAAGTGCGGGACATGCCGAAAGGCCAAGAAATGGCTTGATGAACATAATCTTTCCTATGAAGAAATACATATTACAAACAATCCGCCTTCTCGAAGTGAACTTGAAACGCTTTATAAAAAGAGCGGATTAGAACTAAAAAAGTTCTTTAATACGAGTGGCCAAAAATACAGGGAACTCGGCATGAAGGACAAGATGAAGACCTCTTCGGAAGAAGAACTGCTCGATATTCTGGCAACAGACGGCATGCTGATCAAGCGTCCGCTGCTGACAGATGGAGAGAAAGTAACAGTGGGCTTCAAAGAAGAGGAATATGAAAAGAAATGGCTTTCCTAATAGCTGGAAGCCATCATTAACCATGAGATCGATTTACTGATCATAAATTGAACTATTAATATGGAGGGATACATAATGAGCACACCAAAAGAATTACGTTATTCAGAAGAGCATGAGTGGGTAAAAACAGAAGACGGGAAAGTACGCATTGGGATTACGCATTTCGCGCAATCGGAACTTGGTGACATCGTATTCGTTGAGCTTCCTGAAGTTGGCGATGAACTAAGTGCAAACGAGCCATTCGGAAGCGTAGAATCTGTAAAAACAGTTTCTGAACTTTATGCGCCTTTAAGCGGTAAAGTGGTTGAAGTAAATGAAGACCTTAACGACAACCCTGAATTCGTGAACGAATCCCCATATGAAAAAGCATGGATGGTTGTGGTGGAGCCTTCAGATTTAAGCGAAGTAGAAAGCTTGATGACTGCTGAGCAATATGAAGAAATGACAAACGAAGACTAATGAGTGAAAGCCGGTTCTTTAAGAACCGGCTTTTATACTGTTTATGTAACTGAGGGGCTGATCAAGGGTTCTCCTATTAGAATTTGTATCTATGTACTTGGAGACATGTCTAGCTCCAGCGCCTACCCCCTCGAGGTCACAAGCTTGTCTAGTTGCGGCTCCTAGGGACTCGGGATCATAAGCCGTTTTCTTTCAGAAGGAAAAACGCCTTCTTACAGGAACCGTCTTATGCCTGTCGTCCCTGGGCAGTCGCCTCCACATTTCTGGCAATCCTCCCAAAAAGGCAAAGGACGCCTTTCCGTGAGGATCGTCTTGTGCTTGTCGGGGGTGGACAAGGCGCTTGCGCTTTTCTTACTGGCTTTAATTGCTATTTTTCTTTTACAGAGAAAGGGCAAACTATAGATACCTAAATGCATGAAAGGATTGGTTACCCATGACATTGAATCAGCAGAAAATCGATATTACAGACCGGGTTGTCGGCAAGCTTCAAAATAATGGGATAGATCTTTATCTTGAAAACGAAAAAATTGGCCAAATCAGCCTTCCTGAAGGATCTTCCTTTAACTTGTCCCATCATTATGAAACCGACCACCAAAAAATATATCAGAATGTCTCCGTTCCAGATAAAGCGCAAGAGCGCTACACAGACTGTGACGAAGGCGGCTGGTGCTGACTATTGTAAACAGCGGAATGGATTCCGCTGTTTATTTAATAGGCTAAAGCAATATTACCGGGCATACAATGAAATAGGCCTTTTAAGATTACTGCAATGATTATTTTTCTTCAAAAACATTTCCTTTGCTAAACTGTAGAATTAATATATAAAATCAGTGCAGTGCTACCTCCAATATGGGCAGGAGATTCACACCATTACCGAGAATAATGAATATATTGAGATAAAAACCAATGCATGACTGGTTTTTGAATTTTGGCTGTTTTTGTAAACTTTGCTTACGACAACTAAGTTTGACAACTGAGTTGATTGGAGCGGAGGGCACTTGATCCTCGAAAATGCTTCCGCATTTTCTTGGTGCGGTGCTGATTCAAGGAAGCTATTTTTCAATGTCCTGCTGGAGGAGAGGGAAGTGAGAGACCCCGCAGGCGAAGCCGAGGAGGCTCTCATTCCTCCCCGCGGAAAGCAAGTGCTCGCAGCGGAAATCAACGGCTTCATTTATAATCTAACATCAATCTATGGAAAACAGCCGTACCTTTAACGCAACAGTTTCAAAATAACTCCTTTCAGGTGATGACGATGAACGAGGGAATTCCGGAAAAAGTTATTATTGTCGAGGGAAAGTCAGATAAAACGAAGGTTAAAAACATTATAAGAGAACCTGTAGAGATTATCTGCACAAATGGAACAATTAGCATTACTAAACTGGATGAATTAATTGACACACTGTTTGATAAGGATGTATATATATTGGTGGATGCCGATTCAGCAGGTGAAAAGCTTAGAAAACAGTTTAAAAGGGAATTTCCAGAGGCAGAGCATCTATACATCGATAGAATGTACAGAGAAGTAGCGACAGCACCGGAACATCATTTGGCTACAGTGCTGCTGGGAGCTAATATTGACGTTTATACACAATATTTAGATAGATAAAGTAAGGATGATAAAATGCAGGAATGGTCGCAGCTGGAGATTGAGGAAACGGTTAACGGGCAAGAAACGGTCCTTGTCTATTTGTACACGCCTATGTGCGGTACCTGTCAGATGGCTGGTAAGATGCTGACAGTTACAGAACAATTGCTGCCTGATCAAAAGATTGGGAAAGCGGACTTAAATTATATGCCGAAATTGGCGGAACAATGGGGAGTGGAAAGCGTACCTTGTCTCCTTATCTTTAAAGAAGGAGTTTTACAGGAAAAATTATATGCATTCCGATCAGTTCCCTATTTGCTGGATAGAATCAGAAGCATTAATTGAGAAAAACCAGGAGCAGAGCTGCCTGGTTTTTTGCATGGTTAAAAAACATTGAAATCCGCCTTTTCAATATTCGAAATATATTTACAAATCCTTTCCGGAAGAGTATGATACTTAGGAAATCGAAATAATTAAACAGTGCAGGAAGGGATCCGGATGGCATTTTACAAGGAGTGGGCTGGCCAATTTAAAGGCTATAACCGCAATATCAAATTGGCCTTTATGGCGAATATCCTAACACAAATAGGTTTTGGGATATTCATGGTAATCTATAACTTCTACATAAGGGAGCTCGGCTATACTGAAAGTGTTAATGGGCAAATCATATCCATGACTGCTCTCGCCACAGCACTGACTCTAGTGCCGGCAGGGATCGCCAGCGACCGATTTGGCAGAAAAAGAGCGATGCTTCTTGGGGCTGTTGCCACGGGTGTCGCTATGCTTTTCAGAAGTATGGTTGAAATGCAGGAACTTCTGATATTATTTGCTTTTTTTACAGGGCTGACAACAGCATTTCTGCAAGTATCCGGCATACCGTGGCTGGCTGAGAATTCAAAGGCTGACCAAAGGGTTCATTTATTCAGCATCCATTTTGCCATTATGACGGCTGCAAATGTAATCGGAAACTTAAGCGGAGGCATCTTAACGGATGTATTTTCTATATTTGTGGATCAGCTTACCAGCATCCGCATTACCCTTCTGATTGCAAGTGTTTTCTTCATAGCGGGCCTTGTTCCTATCTTGCGTTTCACAGAAGCTCCGAAAAATAAAAACGATGTAAGAGGATTAAGAGAGTTTTCGTTCAAAAAGCTTTCCCCTAAAAATGAAGGCGTCAAAATTATCGCCATGTTTGCCTTTGCGCAGCTGCTGATAGGAATTGGCGCAGGACTGGTTATCCCTTATCTAAATTTATACTTCGCAGACCGTTTTGAAGCTTCCAATTCAGCCATTGGCATTATTATTTCATTAGGGCAGGCTGCCACCGCTTTTGCTATGATTATCGGCCCGGTTGTGGTAAGGAAGGTAGGAGAAGTAAAAGCAGTTGTAATCCTTCAGCTCATGTCACTTCCATTTCTGCTTTTAACTGCTTATACCGAGAATCTCTGGCTGGCTGCCATCGGCTTTTTGTTCCGGCAGGCATTAATGAATGCAGGAAACCCTATACAAATGTCGCTGATGATGTCTAAGGTAAATGATTCGATGAAAGGACTGGCAAACTCCGTCAATCAGATGGTTTTCAATTTAGGATGGGCTGTAATGGGACCTATTTCAACGGGAATCGTCATGAGATATGGTGAATATTGGGGATATGCACTCGTATTCACCATTACAGCTTCATTATATTTGATTGGCTCTCTCTATTTTTTCATTGTTTTCAGAGGCTATAATAAGACAAAAACTGCAGCGTCTTCTGTAAAAATAGTATAATCTGACATATTTCTCGGGAAATGAAAGGACAATGCCTAATAAACGGGCATTGTCTTTCTGGTTCTATCAGGTTTAATAACTTTGAAACTTTGAGAACTGTCCAGCTCCAGGAGCCGGATGGGCAAGGCGCTTCCGCTTTTCTGATCTTGTCGAAAGAAAATTAAAGGATTGAAGCCCTTTATTACTGAATATTAAAGATAATAAACCCATTAAAAGAGGTGAGGCCGTGAAGGATTTACCTGATTTATTTATCCGGGAATTAAAGGCTAAAGGGCATCTTGGATACTTTTTAAGAAAATCAAATTTCTCTTTGCATATTAAGGCGGGAATTATAAGCATTCCTCTGATGGTTTCGAATGGGGATATCCGGAAGGCAAGTCACACCAGCCATTTTGATGTGGAGATATTGGGGACTGAGGAAGCTGTGCTGTCACTGATTTCAGGGGAGTTAAAGTTAAGGGATGCACTTTCCCAAAATAAAGTAATGATGGAAACCACCTTCAGAAAAAAATTGTTTCTCGAGTCTTTTTTCTGTTTGGGAAAAATTTCATATCATAATGCTTGACCGTTTTTTAAATAGTATGATAATATCGTTTTAATGTGAATTAACTGAATATTCTTATCAAGAGAGGCGGAGGGACTGGCCCAGCGAAGCCCGGCAACCGGTAAAGTACACGGTGCTAAATCCAGCAGAGCGGGATGCTCTGGAAGATAAGGAGAGACGATACGGCCCTCTTCTTATGAAGAGGTTTTTTAATATTATCTTTATTTTAATCTTTTAAAATGGATAACTGTCTAGCTTCAGGCGCCTTGCGCTTTTCTTAGTTCTTCGATAAGAAATACTAAAATTTTTATAGAGGAGAGAAAGCAATGACTGACAAACAAAAAAATTACCGTTTTGAAACCATTGGAGTGCATGGGGGACTGAAGCCTGACCCTGTAACTGGTGCAAGGGCGTTACCGATTTACCAGAATAATGCTTATCAGTTCAAGAATACAGATCACGCTGCAGATCTCTTTGCCCTTAGAGAGCCAGGATATATATATAGCAGGATACATAACCCTACTGTAAGTGTATTTGAGGAAAGAGTGGCCTTGCTCGAGGGAGGAGTTGGTGCATTGGCTCTTGCAAGCGGACAGTCTGCCATTACTCTTGCCATATTAAACATAGCTGAAGCAGGCGATGAAATAGTTGCTGCGTCCAATTTATATGGCGGCACTTATAATTTGTTTGCAGTCACACTTCCCAAGTATGGGATTAAAGTGAAACTGGTCGATCCAAAAGATCCGGAAAATTTCCGTAACGCGATTTCGGATAAAACAAAGGCCATCTTTGCGGAAACGATTGGAAACCCCAGCTTAAAAATCCTGGATATTGAAAAGGTCGCAGCAATTGCACACGAGAATGGTGTGCCGCTGATTGTCGATAACACCTTTGCTACACCTTATCTTTGCAGGCCTATCGAACATGGTGCTGATATTGTTATACACTCTGCGACTAAATGGCTGCTCGGCAATGGAACAACAATGGGAGGAATTATTGTAGACGGCGGAAAATTTGACTGGAATTCCCCTAAGTTCCCGGGCTTTACAGAACCGGATCCGAGCTACCATGATATTGTCTATAGCGAAGCAATTGGCGAGGCGGCTTATATTATTAAAGCACGCGTTCAGCTGTTAAGAGACCTGGGGCCAGCGATGAGTGCGCAAAGTGCATTTCAATTTGCGTTGGGGCTTGAGACTTTGCATGTGAGAATGAAGGAGCACATTGCCAATACAAAAAAAGTAGTGGAATATCTGGAGGCGCATCCAGCCGTTAATTGGGTGCTTTATCCAGGGCTTGAAAGCCACCCGGACAAAGAGTTGGCAGATAAATATTTGCCTAAAGGAGCAGGCGCTGTGGCTGTGTTTGGTATATCTGGCGGAAGAGAAGCTGGAGCCAAGCTAATCAATAATCTGCAGCTCTGGGCACACGTAGCAAATGTAGGGGACGCAAAGAGTCTGATTATCCACCCTGCAAGCACCACTCACCAGCAGCTGGATAAAGAAGGTTTAAAAGCTGCCGGAGTGGCGGAAGACCTAATTCGGATTTCAATCGGAATCGAGAATGCGGAAGATTTGATTGAGGATCTGGAACAGGCGATTGAAGCAGCTTCAGGCATCACATCGCTTGCTGCAAAAGCATAAAGGAAAATTTACCATTCATTTTTTTCCGAAAGTTTAAAATTTCATCGTTGACACCTTTTTAGTGGCTATGATACGATAGCAAACGTAATTAAAAAACTGCTTAAATTACTTAAAGTATTAATTGAATATAGAACGTTACGCTCTTATCAAGAGAGGTGGAGGGAAGTGCCCTATGAAGCCCGGCAACCGTCAATTATTTGAAATGGTGCCAATTCACTCAAAGCATAGCTTTGACAGATGAGAGAAAGGACTTAATTTTTTAATGCCTTTCTGCTCATGTGCAGAAAGGCATTTTTGCTTTTAGCGCATGAACTCCATTAAGGAGTAAAAAATAGAGGAATATGAGCAGTCTATTAATTATAATCTGTATTTTTCGATTAAAGAGGTGACATTTTCACGTTGATTTCTATAAAAGATGTACAGAAGATTTTTCCTTCAAAAAAGGGCCAGGTAAAAGCAGTTGATGATGTAAACCTGGAGGTGAAAGAGGGAGAAATTTTCGGAGTTATCGGATATAGCGGTGCAGGTAAAAGTACCTTGATCCGCATGCTGAATGGGTTAGAGCTTCCTACCCAGGGCAGTGTAACAGTTGCAGGCAATGAAGTTTCAAAGATAAAGGGAAGCCAGCTAAGAAAAGCGCGTCAGGAAATCAGCATGATCTTCCAGCATTTCAACCTTTTATGGTCAAGAACGGTAAGGGAGAATATCGCATTTCCGCTTGAAATCGCTGGTGTTTCCCGGCAGGAAAGGCTGAAAAGGGTAGACGAGCTCATTAAACTCGTTGGTCTTGAAGGAAGAGAAGATGCTTATCCTTCCCAGCTTAGCGGCGGCCAAAAGCAAAGAGTTGGAATTGCGAGAGCCCTTGCCAACAATCCGAAAGTGCTGCTTTGTGATGAGGCGACATCTGCACTTGATCCGCAGACTACAGACTCCATTTTGGAGCTGCTTGTTGATATCAATGAGCGTCTGGGCTTAACAATTGTCCTAATTACACATGAAATGCACGTTATCCGTAAAATCTGCCATCAGGTTGCGGTTATGGAGGGAGGCCGAATTGTTGAAATCGGGCCAGTATTGGATGTGTTTAGGAATCCTAAAGCTGCGATTACAAAGCGTTTTGTACAGCAGGTAACAGAGCCTGAAGAAACTAAGGAAACGATTGATCACCTGGTCGATTTGTATCCAGAAGGAAAAGTAGTGCAATTAGGATTTGTCGGCGAATCAGCTGAACAGCCATTGATTACAAACCTGATCCGGAATTTCCAGGTAACCGTAAATATCCTTCAAGGAAAGATTTCACAAACACAGAATGGTTCTTACGGTACTTTATTCATCCATGTTGATGGAGAGGCAGAGGAAGTTGCAAAAGCCATCGAATTTATTCACTCTCAGCAGGTGGGCGTGGAGGTGATTTCCAATGCTTAACGAATGGTTTCCAAATGTACAATGGGATTCCATGTGGGAAGCTACAATGGAAACTCTATATATGACAGCCATTTCTGTTCTCGCAACCTTTATTTTGGGAGCAGTTCTGGGACTGTTGCTCTTTTTGACCTCGAAGGGAAATATTTGGGAAAATGCAGCAATCAATAAAATTATTTCTGCTTTCGTAAATATATTCCGTTCGATTCCGTTTATTATTCTGATCGTGTTATTGATTCCATTTACAAAGTTTCTTCTTGGAACAATGATCGGGGAAGATGCAGCACTGCCTGCGTTAATTATTGGTGCTGCCCCGTTTTATGCCCGTATGGTTGAAATCGGCTTGAGGGAAATAGATAAAGGTGTAATTGAAGCGGCCAAGTCTATGGGCGCAAAAACAAGCACGATTATCTGGAAGGTTCTGCTTCCGGAATCAATGCCCGCCCTTGTTTCAGGAATTACTGTTACAGCAATCGCGCTGGTTGGCTACACAGCCATGGCCGGTGTGATCGGTGCTGGCGGACTTGGAAACCTTGCTTACCTGGAAGGATTCCAGAGGAGCCGCAGTGATGTGACGCTTATGGCAACTGTCATTATTCTAATCATCGTATTTATCATCCAGTTTATTGGAGATATCATAACAACAAAATTAGACAAACGTTAAGGAGAGATTAACATGAAAAAATGGTTATCACTTGCTCTTGCACTTGCAGTAGCACTTGTTCTTGCAGCGTGCGGAACTTCAGAAGAAGACGGCAATGCCGGTGAAGGCGGAGAAAGTAAAGAAAGCACAAAAATTACAGTAGGGGCTTCCAACGTACCTCACGCTGAAATTCTTGAAGAAGCAAAGCCATTACTTGAAGAAAAAGGCTTTGAACTTGATGTTGTGACATTCCAGGACTATGTATTGCCAAACCAGGCTCTTGAGTCTAAGGAGCTGGATGCAAACTATTTCCAGCACATTCCTTACCTTGAGTCACAGAAAGCTGAACATGGATATGATTTTACAAATGCAGGCGGAATTCATATTGAGCCAATCGGAGTATATTCCCAAAAGTATAAGAGCCTTGATGAACTTCCTGAGGGTGCATCAATCATCATGAGCAACTCAGTAGCAGACCATGGCCGTATTCTCTCCATGCTTGAAGCAGAGGGACTTATTACTCTAAATGAAGATGTAGAAAAAACGGAAGCAACTCTAGAAGATATTAAAAACAATCCTAAAAAATTAAAGTTTGATACTGAATATGAAGCATCACTTCTTCCTCAAATCTACAATAATGGAGAAGGGGATGCAGTCCTGATCAACTCCAATTATGCAATTGATGCCGGATTGAATCCTCTTGAAGATTCAATTGCAATTGAAGACAAAGATTCACCATACGTTAATGTAATTGCAGTCCGTACAGGCGATGAAGAAAAAGAAGGAATTAAAGCTCTTGTAGAAGTGCTTCGTTCTAAAGAAATTCAGGATTTCATTCTTGAAAAATATGAAGGTGCCGTTGTACCGGTATCTGAGTAATAGTGGAAAAAAACAGGCGGCTAAAATCGCCTGTTTTTTAATTGCCCTTCCAGGCTCTGTCACCCGCATAGTTTGAAAAGTAATCAAACATACTAACCTTGATACTATTTCGAAATGGAGTGGAGCCGAATGGAACATTATCATGAACCTTCAAACTCAATAGAAGCAGCCCTTCATGACTATAAAGTTGGATTGGGTGTATTCACTGACAAAATGCCTGATTTAGCAGATCATTATAATGCTTTTACAGAAGCCTGTTTTAAGGATGGGGTTTTATCCCAAAAGGAAAAGCAGCTGATTGCACTTGGAATCAGTTTATATTCTCAAGATGAATACTGCATTATTTATCATACGAAAGGATGCATCGATCAAGGAGCGTCAGAACAAGAAATTCTTGAGGCAGTTGGAGTTACAGCAGCTTTTGGCGGGGGGGCTGCAATGAGCCAGGCGGTTACGCTCGTCCAGGAGGCCATGACAGAATTAAATCAGCAAAATCACTGATAACCAGCTCCTGCTCAATAGCAGGAGTTTTATTTTATCATAATCATTTTTCAGAAAATTATTAAAACAACCATTAATCCAGAGGATACGGCCAGTATTTTAAGAATTCTCATTATGAAAGCGCTTCACGGGTTCTCATTCCTTATATTGCTAAAAAAATCAGGTTTTTTCCGCTTTGTGCTGGGTATATTGTGAGTGTTAAGATTTTAGATGTAAAACGAAATGCGAAAAGCATTAAAAACCGAAAGGATTGATTCATTATCAGTCAGTTACAGCTGAACTACACGAGTGAAATGGAAAAAGCTATGCAAGCTGCCCATGGAGTTGGATATGAAGTGTACAGCCGGAAACATGATATTCGAATGGAAGTTGAAAAAAGACGCGAGGAAGATTATCTTCAAAGCCAGCGCTTAGTTGCAGATCTTGAAAGAAAAATTCATTCCTAGGTTAAAGGTATAAATAATAATGAAGAAAATAGAAACCAGTGCCAATTATGCACTGGTTTTCTTTTTTGCTATACATGAAATAACAGTCCCGGGAAAAAATAGATAGGACATGCCTGGTTCCCGGTTATTTTATACTTTGATGCCATTAACTTAATATGATAAAATCTATATTTACAGGCTTTCTAAACATTTTTGTTTGAAAAGTTTGTTAATGGTCTTAAAGAGTTGCTATCAAATTTGATTTGTTATAAGATTGTAATGAGAATAAAATGAGAATAGAGATTTGCGGCTGAAGGCCGATTTACAAATCTTCTTTTATTGACGGAGGTATATATTATGGCAGGATCAGTACTTACAATTAAAGACCTTCATGTTGCTATTGAGGGAAAAGAAATATTAAAAGGTGTAAACCTTGAAATCAAAGGCGGAGAAATTCACGCTATAATGGGGCCGAACGGTACAGGTAAATCAACTCTATCTTCTGCAATCATGGGCCATCCTAAGTATGAAGTAACACAGGGAAGCATCACCTTAGATGGTAAAGATGTTCTTGAAATGGAAGTTGACGAACGCGCACGTGCGGGCCTATTCCTTGCAATGCAATATCCAAGTGAAATCAGCGGCGTAACAAATGCCGATTTTTTACGTTCTGCAATTAACAGCCGTCTTGAGGAAGGCAATGAAATTTCTCTTATGAAATTCATCCGCAAAATGGACAGCAAGATGGAATTCCTTGAGATGGATCTTGATATGGCGCAGCGTTATTTAAATGAAGGCTTCTCAGGCGGTGAAAAGAAGCGCAATGAAATTCTTCAATTAATGATGCTTGAGCCTAAAATGGCGATTCTTGATGAAATTGATTCCGGACTGGATATCGATGCATTAAAGGTTGTTTCTAAAGGAATCAATGAAATGCGCGGCGAAGAGTTTGGCTGCCTAATCATCACACACTATCAGCGCCTTCTAAACTACATCACTCCTGACCATGTTCACGTAATGATGCAGGGACGCGTTGTAAAATCTGGCGGTCCAGAGCTTGCACAGCGCTTAGAAGCAGAAGGATATGACTGGATTAAAAAAGAATTGGGCATTGAAGACGAAACAGTTGGGCAAGAAGCGTAAGCGTTAGGGGGATCACTATGACAACGGAAATAAAATTACCATTTGATAAGGAATATGTTAGTTCCTTTTCAAAAGATATGGGCGAGCCGGCATGGCTGACAGAACTCCGTCTAAATGCGCTTGCAAACGCGGAAAACCTGCCAATGCCAAAGCCTGATAAAACTAAGATAGATAAATGGAACTTTACACAGTTTGAAAAGCATATCGTCGGAAGCGAAGATTTTTCTTCACTGAACGACCTTCCTGAGGATGTCAGAAATCTGATTGACACAGAAGCCGGCGATCAAAACCTATACATTCAGCGTAATAATAGACCAACTCATTTGGCTGTTTCTAAAGAATTACAGGAAAAAGGTGTTATTTTCACAGATATCTTTACGGCAGCAAGAGAACATAGCGACCTTCTTCAGAAGTATTTCATGAAGGACGGCGTCAAAACGGATGAACACCGTTTAACTGCCTTGCACGCAGCTCTTTTAAACGGCGGAGCGTTCTTGTATATTCCGAAAAACGTGGAAGTTTCGGCGCCTATTCAGGCTGTATATATTCATGATGATAAAGAAGCCAACCTTTTCAACCACGTGTTGGTTGTAGCTGATGATAACAGCTCTGTGACGTATGTAGAAAACTATGTATCAACTGTCGAAGAAGCAAACGGAATCTTCAATATCGTTACTGAAGTGATAGCGAATGCAAATTCAAGAGTTCAATATGGTGCAGTTGACACACTTGCAAAAGGCACTACAGCTTATGTGAATCGCCGCGGTGTTGCAGGACGCGATGCACGCATTGAATGGGCTCTTGGCCTCATGAATGATGGCAACACAGTATCTGAAAACACAACCAATCTTATTGGAGACGGCTCTTTCGGAGACACAAAAACAGTTGTTGTAGGTCGCGGGGAACAGACTCAAAACTTTACAACGAAGGTTGTTCATTTCGGAAAGAATTCAGAAGGATACATCTTAAAGCATGGTGTTATGAAAGACTCTGCTTCTTCCATCTTTAATGGAATAGGCAAAATCGAGCATGGGGCTTCCAAGTCTAATGCAGAGCAGGAGTCACGTGTACTTATGCTAAGCGAAAAAGCGCGCGGAGATGCAAACCCTATTTTATTAATTGATGAAGATGATGTAACAGCAGGACACGCCGCTTCAGTTGGCCGTGTGGATCCATTGCAGCTTTACTATCTAATGAGCCGCGGTATATCCCAAAAAGAGGCAGAGCGTCTTGTTATTCACGGTTTCTTAGCGCCAGTTGTGAATGCTCTTCCTATCGAAGGTGTTAAAAAGCAGCTTACAGCCGTTATTGAAAGGAAAGTAAAATAATGAATGCCCGTGAGATTCGGCAAATGTTTCCCATTCTGGACCAGGAAGTCAATGGAAAGCCTCTTGTTTATTTAGACAGTTCCGCTACTTCCCAAAAACCTGTTCCGGTGATTGAAGCGCTTGACAAATACTACCGGGAATACAACTCGAATGTTCATAGAGGAGTCCATACCCTGGGTACTAGAGCGACTGATGGCTATGAAGGCGCCAGGGAAAAGGTGCGTAAATTCATTAACGCTAAATCCACTGAGGAAGTTATTTTTACAAGAGGTACAACAACTGCACTCAATACTGTTGCAGCAAGCTATGGGCGTGACAACCTGAAAGAAGGCGATGAGATTGTTATCTCTTATATGGAGCATCATAGCAACATCATTCCCTGGCAGCAGGTAGCAAAACAAACGGGTGCCACTTTAAAATACCTTCCTCTTCAGGAAGATGGAACAATATCGCTTGATGATGTTCGGGAAGCTGTGACAAGCAATACGAAAATTGTGTCTATCATGCAAGTATCGAACGTTCTTGGTGTAATAAATCCAATCAAGGATATTGCGAAAATTGCCCATGAAAATGGAGCAATCATGGTTGTAGATGGTGCACAAAGTGCTCCACATTTGAAAGTTGATGTCCAGGACCTGGATTGTGATTTTCTTGCCTTTTCCGGCCATAAGATGTGCGGCCCTACAGGCATTGGTGTTCTGTATGGAAAGAAAAAGCATCTGGAAAAAATGGAGCCGATTGAGTTTGGCGGTGAAATGATTGACTTTGTAGGCCTTTATGAATCCACTTGGAAGGAGCTTCCCTGGAAATTCGAAGGCGGTACGCCAATCATTGCAGGTGCGATTGGATTAGGAGCAGCCATTGATTTCCTGGAGCAGATCGGCCTGAATGAAATTGAAGCTTATGAGCATAAACTGGCTGCATATGCCTTGGAAAAAATGTCTGCTATAGACGGAATGACCATATATGGTCCAAAAGAAGCGTCAAAGCGCGCCGGAGTAATTACTTTTAATATAAATGATGTCCACCCTCATGATGTGGCTACTGTATTGGATGCAGAAGGAATTGCAGTCCGGGCCGGCCACCATTGTGCACAGCCGCTGATGAAGTGGCTCAAGGTGTCGGCAACTGCACGTGCAAGCTTCTATCTGTACAATACGGAAGAAGATATTGATAAGCTTGTTTCAGGGCTTGTCAAAACAAAGGAGTATTTCAGCGATGTCTTCTAAAAATTTAGATACCCTTTACCGCCAGGTTATTATGGATCATTATAAAAACCCTCGTAATAAAGGGGTACTTGAAGATGACAGCCTGACGATCAATATGAATAACCCTACTTGCGGAGACCGCATTCAATTGACGCTGAAGCTTGAAGATGGCAAAGTGGCAGATGCGAAGTTTGAAGGCGAAGGATGTTCCATTTCCATGTCCTCGGCTTCCATGATGACTCAAGCCATCAAGGGCAAAAATATTGAAGAAGCATTAAAGCTTTCCAAGGTTTTCTCAGACATGATGCTGGGAAAAGAATATGATGAAGACGATCTGGACCTTGGCGATATTGAAGCCCTTCAGGGAGTTTCCCAATTCCCTGCCAGAATCAAATGTGCTACATTGGCATGGAAAGCAATGGAAAAAGGCGTTAGCACGGAGAAAGAAGAACAGGAATAAATCAATCAAACGTTTGATTAAGAATTTTTCATCTGCCTTGTGTGCTAAAATAAAAGAAAATGATGGGGTGTGAATACCCTTTCTCATACGAATGGAGGAATACGACGATGGCAAAAAAAATGCCTGAGATCGGCGATTACAAGTATGGTTTTGCCGATAAAGACGTTTCCATTTTCCGATCAAAACGCGGTTTGACAAAAGAAATTGTTGAAGAGATTTCAAAATTGAAGGAAGAGCCACAATGGATGCTTGACTTCCGTTTAAAATCATTGGAGCATTTCTATAACATGCCTATGCCGCAATGGGGCGGAGATTTAGCGTCATTAAACTTTGATGAAATTACGTATTATGTAAAGCCTTCTGAAAAAACTGAACGTTCTTGGGATGAAGTTCCTGACGAAATTAAACAGACATTTGATAAACTGGGTATTCCTGAAGCAGAGCAGAAATATCTTGCTGGTGTTTCGGCTCAGTATGAATCAGAGGTTGTTTACCATAACATGCAGGAAGACCTTGAAGCGAAAGGAATTGTGTTCAAAGATACTGATTCCGCTCTTCGCGAAAATGAAGATATTTTCCGTGAGCACTGGGCAAAGGTTATCCCTCCAACAGACAACAAATTCGCTGCATTAAACTCAGCGGTTTGGTCTGGCGGATCGTTCATTTATGTTCCTAAAGGGGTTAAAGTTGATACGCCGCTGCAGGCATATTTCCGAATTAACTCTGAGAACATGGGGCAGTTTGAACGTACATTAATCATTGTTGATGAAGGCGCACATGTCCACTATGTAGAGGGCTGTACAGCACCTGTTTATACAACAAACTCACTTCACAGTGCGGTTGTTGAAATCATCATCAAAAAAGACGCATACTGCCGTTATACAACCATCCAGAACTGGGCGAACAATGTATTTAACCTGGTTACGAAGCGTGCTGTTTGTGAATCAAACGCAACAATGGAATGGATTGACGGAAACATCGGTTCAAAACTGACGATGAAATATCCGGCAGTTATTCTTAAAGGAGAAGGCGCACGCGGCATGACCCTTTCCATTGCATTAGCAGGTAAGGGGCAGCACCAGGATGCAGGTGCAAAAATGATTCATCTTGCACCAAACACTTCTTCAACAATCGTATCGAAATCGATTTCCAAGCAAGGCGGTAAAGTAACATACCGCGGAATCGTTCACTTCGGCCGCAAAGCGGAAGGTGCACGTGCCAACATCGAGTGTGATACGTTAATCATGGATAACCAGTCAACTTCGGATACGATTCCTTACAATGAAATCCTGAATGACAACATCTCTCTTGAGCATGAGGCGAAGGTTTCAAAAGTATCAGAAGAACAGTTATTCTATCTTATGAGCCGTGGAATTTCAGAGGAAGAAGCAACAGAAATGATCGTAATGGGCTTCATCGAGCCGTTTACGAAAGAACTTCCAATGGAATACGCAGTAGAAATGAACCGCCTGATCAAATTTGAAATGGAAGGTTCCATCGGTTAAAGTTTGAAAAGCCTTGGCATATAAGGAATATGCTAAGGCTTTTTTTTGAAATTTAGTGGGAGCCAATATCAAAGTAAAAAATGTTTGCCGGGAACAAAAGCAACATTTTGGTCAGTTTCATTTTTCACTTTGATTTATGTGATGTTGCAGCACACATTCATCGAGATGATGCTCATAGAACCTATTATGATCTTTGGATTTGAACAATTGAATACTGAACCATTATAAAAATTTGAAAGATGTCTTTTTTATATTAGGGACATCTTTTTTTTATTAAAAAAGGGCCAGTTTGTTAAGTAAAAGACTTAAAGCCTGTGCCTTAATGTTAAAGATATCGAGAAAAAGATATTGCTGCTATGTGCTGCTCATCCTTATTCTTTATTAAAATTTTTTATTAATATGATCAAAAAACTTGTATTGTTTAAATTTCAGAATACTAATACTATTGTGTCTAGTGGTTGGTGAATTGAATGATGTGTTTTATCAAGTATTAAAAGGAGGCATTAAATGAAAGGTTTAAAAAAGAGAAAACGGGGTTTATCAGCTTTTTTGATGATTTTATTTTTACTGGGAACAATATTCCCTCTAGAAGGATATGCGGTTCAAAATAAGGTACCGAATCCAAACCCATTACATGAAAAGGTGGACCCAAAGGTAATAAAAGCTTTTGAAAAAAACAGGTACACTAATGTGATTGTAGAATTGAAAAACCAGGCGGATGTTGGACAAATCGCTAATCAAGCTCGGGAAGAGGCTAAGAAAGTGAAGGCTAGCCGCTATCAAGAGAAACTCCGCGTCCGTTCTGCTGTTGTGTCAGGACTGCAAACGAACGCTGAACAAACACAGTATCATATTAAGAATTTTATCCTTCAAAAGAAAGCTGAAGGCAAACTGAAGGATGAACAATATTACTACATCGTAAATGCTGTTTCATTTACATCCACAAAAGACGTTTTGCAGGAAATAGCAGCCTTTCCGGAAATCAACCATATTTACCTAAACGAAAGGCACGCTTTGCCTAAACCAAAGGCACCCGGAGTCCAAAAATTAACAAGTGAGCTACCTTGGAACCTGGAAAAAATTCAGGCAAAAAAGGCATGGGAAAATGGGTTGGATGGTTCAGGGGTCGTGGTCGCAACACTTGATACGGGGGTGGACGTAAACCATCCCTCGCTTAAGAATCAATACAGAGGACTCAGTGCGGATGGCACCTTTACACACACCTTCAATTGGCTGGACTTGGTGGGAGATAGTCCTGCTCCAGTTGATTCACATGGACATGGGACACATGTGACAGGCACAATGGTGGGCTATGATCCTGAAGCGGGCACACATATCGGAGTGGCACCAGGGGCAAGCTGGATTGCAGTTCGCGCATTTTCAGAAGACGGCGCTCTGGATACAGACTTGTTAAAAGCAGGGGAATGGCTTCTCGCTCCACTGGATGATAAGGGAATTCCTCATCCTGAGATGGCACCGGACATTATTAACAACTCATGGAGTAGCAGTTCTACCTTAAATGAATGGTTTAGATCAATCGTTAAGGCATGGGCGGCAGCCGACATTACACCTGTTTTTGCCGCAGGAAATCATAGCCCTTCGACGCCGGTTGGGCCAGGTTCAATAACCAATCCAGCTAATTATCCTGAAACCATTGCAGCTGGCTCAACGGATTCATCCAGCCGAATCTCATGGTTTTCTTTAAGGGGACCTTCTCCTTATGGCGGCAGTGAGATAAAGCCGGATTTGGTTGCACCTGGGGAAGAAATTCTTTCAACCCTCCCGAATAACGAATACGGGATGTCATCGGGGACCTCCATGGCCGCACCACATGTTTCAGGCGCCATTGCCATTCTAAAGCAAATGCAGCCAAACATGCCGATCGATAAGATAAAAGAATCCTTGTATGCCGGATTGATTCCGCTATCCGATTTAAACTATTCATCTTCCCCAAATGATGCCTATGGGAGAGGGTTACTTGACCTAACTGGTATGGTTAAGAGCGGTTCTAATGGGGTAGGCACTCTAGCAGGGAAAGTAGGTTATAAAGCTGCCGATAAAAAGAAACCATTAGCAAGCCATGAACCACTTCCCTATGCTTATGCTAATGCACCTCTAAAACTCTCTGTACAAGCCTCTGACGATTTTGCAGTTTCCACGGTGGAACTTCATTATAAAGTTGACAGAGCACCAGGAAAAATATTAAATGGCACACTTTTTAAAGGAAACTTTAAAAGCGGTTTCTATTCAAGTGAAATTCCTCTAGAACAAGTAAGGGGGAAAGAAATTACGTATTACTGGAAAATTACGGACTATGCAGGAAACAGTTCGAAAACTGTCCCAGTTCGCCTGCCACTGAAGAAAGGGCTGTCGGTCGGGTATGCTACAGACTTTGAAAAAATACCTGTAGGTTGGTACAGTACAGGTAGAAGCAGTTCGTGGAATTGGGGGAAGATTATGACGCCCGTCCTGAAGGCGCCTTCTGGAAACAATGTGTACGCCACCTCGATTCCTGACTGGAGAGACAGCATTGATTTTTTCTGGAGTTATTACAATAATGAGGAATCCATGCTAACTATGCCTCCGATCCAAGTCAAGAAAGGAGAAGCGGTATTCCTTAACTTTAAACAGACCTTTGGATTTCCAACTTTTGTAGGGTGGAATGATTATGGCCAAGTGCTCGTTTCGGAAGACATGAAGAACTGGCATGTTGCTAAAACAAACGAAGGGCATTTAGAGGCAAAGTGGGAAGACGTTTCTGTCGACTTGTCTTCCTTCTCAGGAAAAACGGTTTATGTAGCTTATCGTTTCCATTCCGACAGTACGGAAACAAACTTAGGGTGGTACTTGGATGATATTTCCATAAAGGACAAGCCTTCCGGCACTGTATATCAACCCTCCCAATCAACGACTGCATTTGAACCATTAGGGGAGACTGCAAGGCTACAAGGCACCCATAAAAAACAAGTTCTCGTCCCACTTAGCGCGCAAATACAGATTGTTGAAAATGGAAGGCTTTTAACGACCGATCCAACGGATGGCAGCTTCAGCGTGAAACTGCCAGCAGATGAATACCACCTGCTAGCTGAGTCCTATGGCTTTAAGCAAAAGATTCAAACGGCGAGAGTAACAAAAGATGAATCGACCAATGCAGCTATACAGTTATCCCCCTTAGATAAAGGCGTCGTCCATGGAACCGTCAAGAGCAGCAAATCCAAAAAAACGATAAAGGGAGCAACGGTGAAACTCATTGAAGACGCCGCAGTCGCCCCGATAAAAACAGGTGCAGACGGGAAATATTCGCTTAACCCTTTTGAAGGAACATATACGCTTGAAGTAAGTGCACCCTATTTTCATACCTACCGGGAACAGATTGAAATTAAGGGCAATTCCATCCGTGCAATTGACATACATTTAAAACCATATATAGGTACAGAAGGTGAAATCAGCTATGATGATGGCTCGGCTGAAAGTGTCTTGCTGGTCTCTGGAACTGACGAGATCGCAGTAAAAATGTCATTGAAGGATGGACAGGAACAAGCATTGCTGACCGCCGGACTGTTTTATATCGACCCCCGCTGGTATAGCCCAGGCGGTGAAAGTTTTCAAGTTGATGTATATGATGCAACTGGACATGAAGGAGGGCCTGGAAAGAAATTAACGGAATCAATTCCTGCAAAATCGGATATCGTTCCTGGCTGGGTGAAAGTAGATCTTAGCCCTTACTCTATTTACGTACCGAAGGAGTATTTCCTTGTATTCAGCGTTCAAGCTCCAGATCCATATGTGCCGGCCCTTGGATTCGATTACAGCCCTTTCTCAGACAGATTTTGGAGGTTTTACAAAGGCACATGGATGAAAGTAGACGATGGATCGGTGATTGGACCATTTGATCTTGATGCAAAGAATCCGATGATTCGCTCTGTCGTTTCATATGAAATGAAATAAAAATCTAAAACGCCCGATTCCGGTCTGCCGGTATTGGGCGTTTTATTATTAAATTGAACCATGGGCTACGCCTGCTTGGTTTTTTCTCATTCAGGAATTTTAGATAGTCATTTTTTATTATTCATTTAAATACTTAATCGATTTGATTAAAAATCCAGTATTGTTAATATTTCAGAATACTTATACCATTTGGTCTAGTAGTTTTAAATTTCAAGGAGGGATTTCACATACGCTCAGTTAAGATCAAAAATGTATAATAGAGGTTTTGGGAAAAATTTTCAATAGTATATTATATGGCTTTTTCTTTAATATGGATTTATAGATATCTAAGGGGTAGGTGTAGAATATTGGAATTAAGACAATTAGAACATTTCATGGCTCTTTGTGAAGAAATGCATTTTACAAAGACTGCAGAAAAACTAAGGATTGGGCAACCTACTTTAAGCTACCAAATGAAAGCTTTAGAAGATGAACTAGATGTTCGTTTATTTGATCGTTTAGGAAAGAAAATAGCAATTACAGAGTCTGGTAAAATCCTTCTTGAACACTGTAAAATGGTATTCGCTAATTTAGAAAGTGCTAAAGAACAAATAGAAGAGCTTCAAAATGTTAAAAGAGGAAAACTAGTAATTGGAACCCTTTCAGGAGATTTAAATCAAATTGCATCCACGGTATTAGTGGAATTTCATTCCATTTTTCCGGATGTCCAAATACAGATTTTCTCTCTAGATGATGTGGTTGAAAATGTTATACAAAATAAAGTTGATTTAGCCTTGACACTATTGCCAGAAAAAGATGAAAGGTTAACAAATATTTCATTATACGAAGAAGAATTTCTCTTAGCCGTACAAAGGAATCACGTTTGGTCAAATAGAAATTCGATAGATTTTAAAGAGATTCAGCGCATACCCTTAATATTAAATCCTATAGGCCACTGTTTTAGACGATCACTTGATGCAGCCTGCATTACATCAGGAATTCAAATCAGGCCAATCATAGAATTAACTGATTCAATATCAATATTGAATCTAGTGAAGAAAGGGATAGGAGCAACTATAATATCTAATACACTTTTTTCTCTTGAAAATGAAGGTGAATTGAAGGCGTTACAGATTATGAATCCAACTATTATTAGGGAAGTCACCATTGTACACCATAAACAAAAACACATAGGTACTGCTGCAAAAGGCTTTATTGAATTATTGATTTCATATGTGAATAGAAATAAATTAGGTGCCTATAGTGTAAGTAATTAACCTCGTCTTAGGGATTTT
Source organism: Bacillus sp. NTK034 (assembly GCF_017303275.1). Classification (GTDB taxonomy): domain Bacteria; phylum Bacillota; class Bacilli; order Bacillales; family Cytobacillaceae; genus Cytobacillus. Next base: position 347,839 of record NZ_JAFKOJ010000004.1, read on the forward strand.
TCACTTGTTTAGCTTACCTATTAGTAAGTAAAGCAATTTTGGATTTAAATACTTTTCAGGTACTTTTTATTAGATTGCGATGCACAAAAAATCTTAAAAAACTAGAGAAAAATACTACTAAAGCTTTTGAAAACCAAGACTTTAAAAGTCTTTTTTAACAATTTTATTCTTTATTTAAGACTAAATTAAGTTAAATGGAAGGTTTCACGGGTTAATAGATATTTACGATAAACCGTTTACCAGTCATGGTAAGCGGGTTTTTATATTGGGAGGATGGTTTAGAATCACGTAAAACTTTTTGCTGATAAAGGTAGAATCTTTTAAAAATTTTATGCATGCAGGAATTTTCATAATTAGAACAATTGAAGTTGCTGTTATATCAAAAAATTTGATGATATTTCGCTAATAATGAGGTTACATTTGGAAAATTGAATGTAAAATTGTTAAAGTTGATTATATATAGCTTAATAAGCCCTATATACACTTTTTATAGATGGTCTCCATGCCCTAAAGTGGGGCTTTTATCGAAAATTCCCTGCTTAAGAGGTGTTTTTATATAAATATTAAATTTTACCTTCTTAAAAAGAAAAAAACGGAGGTGTTTTAATGATTATCATAGGCGTAACAGGCTGGGGCGACCATGATAGCCTTTATGCTGGCAATATTTCGCCGAGAGATAAATTAAAGGAGTATGCCGGCCATTTTCCGACTGTGGAGGTGGACTCTGCTTTTTATGCGGTGCAGCCAAAGCGCAACTCTTCCAAATGGGTAAAGGACACGCCTGAATCTTTTCAATTCATAGTCAAAGCCTACCAGGGCATGACCGGCCATCAGAGAGGCGAAATCCCCTTTGAAAGCAAAGAAGAAATGTTTGAAGCTTTCAAAGACTCATTGGAGCCTTATATCGAATCGGGAAAACTGGCTATGGTGCTGTTTCAATTTCCGCCATGGTTTGACTGCAAAAAAGCCAATGTCGACTATCTTCGCTGGTGCAAAGAGCAGATGGCAGATATCCCATGTGCCCTGGAATTCAGGCATCAATCATGGTTTCGGCCGGAGTTCAAGGAAAGTACATTAAGGTTTATGAGAGAAGAAGGCTGGATTCACAGCATCTGTGACGAACCGCAAGCCGGTGAGGGTTCAGTTCCAACTGTCCTGGAAACAACCAGTCCTGATAAGGTGCTTGTTCGGTTTCATGGCCGTAATTTTCATGGCTGGCAGAAGAAGAATGGAGACAACTGGCGCGAGGTCCGCTATCTTTACCGCTATAACGAAAAAGAACTGGCTGAATGGGCAGAACATCTAAAACAGCTTGAGAAAAATTGTAAAACTGTATTCGTCGTCTTCAATAACAACTCTGGCGGTGACGCGGCAGACAACGCTAAACAAATGATCGAAATGCTGAATATCGAATACCAGCAGCTCGCTCCCAGACAGCTTGATTTATTTTAAGCGGTGCCTGGCACTTTCACCTTTTTTCTTGTCCGCACATATTGTGTAAGGGAAAAGGAAAGGAGTGGCGGCAAGTATGATTGATTTAAAACCGATTGATATAGATGGCCATACTTTTTTGAGTGTATCGGTGCAATTGCCGAAGACCAATCTGCTGGCGGTAACGAATGATAAAGGGTATATCATGTGCGGCGCCCTTGATGTAGCATTACTGAATGAGAAGCTTAAGGACCGCAAAGTAATTGCCGGCAGGGCGGTCGGCGTAAAAACCATAGAGCAGCTGTTAAATGCCCCCCTTGAATCTGTCACTTATGAAGCAGAGGAACTGGGCATAGTTAAAGGGACTATTGGAAGAGAAGCACTTTTAAAAATGATCTAAAGGCATGCCTTAATAGGGCTGTCTTTTTTTATTTGGTCATATACGAGCCTTCGCCGCACATAAATTTTTATCTGCACGTAAAAAAGGGTTATCCGCACATAAATTTTTTTATCCGCACATAAAAACAGCTATCCGCATATAAAAAAAGGTTATCCGCACATAAAATACATAATTGAGGAAAATAGCTCCCCGGAGTGAAGACAGGCACCCTAAAGTTATCCTTAAAAACGGCATAAGAATCAATTTTCATAAAAACTGTGAGAACTTCCGCCAATGCCGGAATTTTGTCGTATAATGTAAATAAAACCAAATTATACCCGAAATAAAAAGTAGCACTGAAAAAAGGATATGGGAGATACATATGAGATTAGCAGCAACCAATACAATTGAGACTGGCAGCGTTTTGGCCAAGGCTATATATAATGACAAGGGTCAGGTCCTCTTGCATGAAGGTGTGGAGCTGGCTGATAAATTGATACATAAATTGCAGGAAATGGGTATTACTTATGTGTATATAAGGGATTGGCGCACTGAGGATATCCAATATAGGGACCCTCTGACTGCCAAAATGCGCACGAAGGCAATCGAAACCATAGAATCTGTTCTGAAGGAAGTAGAAGCAAATAAAGATTTATCAGACTCTTTAGTGATTGAGAAAGCCTCAAAACGGCTATCAGGGCTAATTCGTCAGCTAATCGGTGAAATAAGGGGAAATAGAGAGCTGCTTTCGATCCTATCAGACGTTTATACATATGACCACTATATTTTCACACACTCCCTGAATGTAACCCTTTATTCTCTGGCAATCGGGATGAAGCTACAGCTCCTGCCAAAGGAACTTGAAATCCTGGGGCTAGGTGCTATTCTCCATGATGTAGGTAAAATGAAGGTGCCAGCAGATATTCTTTTGAAACCGGGTAAATTGACAGCTGAAGAATTTGAATCAATAAAGAAGCATCCTGAAGATGGATTTAATATATTAAGAAAAGTAATGACGATTCCGCTCCTTGTTGCACATTGTGCCTTTCAGCATCATGAGCGTTTGAATGGCTCCGGCTACCCGCGCGGCCTTGAGGGAGACGAGATACATGATTTCGGCAAGATTATTGCGATTGCAGATGTGTTTGATGCAGTAACATCTAATCGCATTTACAGACAGGCTATGCTCCCGCATGAAGGCCTGGAGATTTTGTATGCAGGGGCAGAAAAGTTATTTGATAAGAGGATAATAGAAGTTTTTCGTCAAGCGGTCGCGGTATATCCTGTGGGTGTTACAGTCGAGCTGAATGATGGCAGGAAAGGTGTTGTCTGCCGGCAGAACACGGGTCTGAGTGATAGGCCTGTCATCCGCGTACTTGAAGAAAAGGGCAGGAATGTGGAGCCGTATGAAGCAGATTTGAGGATTGAATTGAATTCTGTCATTATAGGCTGCGATACGACTTTTGTACAACAATAAACTATTTTGGATTTTTGAGCCTAGTTCCCTCTTTTACAGCATACATATAGCTTGTAAAGGGGGGATTTGTTTTGGCAAAATTTCGAGGCCGGCTGCCCCGGAAAGGTCCTCTGCCATTTCGCTATGTATTTCTGTTGACCTTTATATTTTTCGTCATCTCAACTGCTGCCGGCCTATGGATTATCAACGAAGGGCTTAAGCCCACTCTCATGAGCTATGCCGATTCACAGACAAGGAAAATCGCATCATTGGTGATAAACAATGCGATTAATAAAAAAATTACCAATGTGATGGATTTGGAAGATATGTTTGAAGCAAGTGAAAGCGGGGTTGTCAGCATAAACGTAGAAAAGCTGAACAGGGTCAAAGCGGAAGTAACCGAACTTGTTCAGGATAATATTAAGAAAGCGGAAAAGGGCGATTTGGATGCATTGGAGTCCTTTACAGATGTGGAAATTACTACGGAACAAATGCAGAATACAAATGGAATAGTTTATTACGTGCCGCTTGGCCAGGCAACCAATAATGCGCTTCTCGGAAACCTGGGTCCCCGGATACCGGTTAAATTTAATGCAGTTGGTTCTGTTACCTCCAACTTTATAACGGAAACAAAGGATCACGGCATTAATAATGTTGAAGTGAAGGTACTGGTCCGTCTGGATGTGCAGGTTCAAATCATTATACCTTTTGCCACCAAGATTATCACTGTACAGGAGGATGTACTGGCCGCTTATGGCATTTATCCGGGAAAAGTCCCGCAATTTTACAATGGCGGAGGGGGCACCTCGCCTTCAATAGAAATACCGGCCGGCCAATAACACTTGCAAAAAGATTAGTATTTTGATAAAATTTCAATATAATTTCATAAAAACCTTATCATATCCGATGGGGTAGAGGCGCAAGATTTAAGAGTACGCTGTGCGAGGATGACAACTAGGACCGCAGCCGAAAGGGAATGTTGCCGAAGCATGATTAGTGAGTCAGAACTAATCTTGCTGGGGTTACTTCGAATAGGAGTAACACTGTCATTATGAGGGGAAAGTATGAATATACTTTGTCAAAGCCTTCATAATGGGGAGCTACAGATCGTGATGGAGAAACTAATTACTTCAAAAGAGTAATGATAGATTTTTCTCTATCGTTACTCTTTTTTTATTTTGACTCTGTCATCATCCTTGTTGTTCCCCTACGAAAAGCTACAGGCGCCCGCTTATCGGAGCCTGTAGCTGGACACCAATCAAATTTCAGAGGAGGACAAGTAATGGCAAACACGATTTTCTCCCTTCTGCCGCCTTTGGTAGCAATCGCCATGGTTATCCTGACCCGGCGCGTATTGCTGTCATTGGGAGTGGGGATCGTAACAGCCGCACTATTGCTGGCTGAATTCAGCATCACAGAAACATTCAGCATCATTTGGGATGCTGTAAAAGGAATTTTTGTTTCAGACGGAGAGCTGAACACCTGGAATGTATATATTATTTTATTCTTGCTTGTATTAGGAGTTATTACTGCATTTATATCTATTTCAGGCGGAAGCCGCGCTTTTGGAGAATGGGCGATGAAGCGGGTCAAGACCCGTGCAGGCGCACAGATTGTCGGAGCTGTTTTAGGTATTATCATATTCATTGACGACTATTTCAATGCTCTGGCTGTCGGCCAGATATCACGTCCGATTACAGACCGCCAGCGTGTATCCCGTGCGAAACTTGCCTATTTGATTGATTCCACATCAGCACCTGTTTGTGTGGTTTCACCGGTATCAAGCTGGGGAGCATACATTATTGCGCTGATTGGAACTATCCTTGCTGCCCATAATGTTACCGAGTATTCAGCTTTCTCGGCATTTATTCAGATGATTCCAATGAATCTTTATGTATGGGCTACCCTCGCTATTGTGTTTATTGTTGCATTAAGAGGCCTTGAAATTGGACCAATGAAGGTTCATGAGAAGCGTGCAGTTGAAGAGGGGCTAGTAATGGATCCTGAGAAGCCGGCGCCTGGTGAACTGAAGGATGACCTTCCTACAAGTTCAAAAGGATCGGTCGGAGATCTTGTGTGGCCGATAATAGCACTTGTCATTGGTACAGTGGGCTCGATGTTTTGGACTGGGTCACAGGCGGTTGAAGGAAGTGCGACCATTTTACAAATATTTGAGAATACAGATGTCTCAAAATCTCTTATCCTTGGAGGCCTGGTGGGTCTATTGGTATCATTGGGACTATTCTTCCGACAAGCCTATGCTTTGAAAGGTGTTAACCCAAATGTTTTTGGTAAAGGGGTATGGGAAGGCATTAAGTCTATGCTTCCAGCTGTCTATATCTTGCTGTTTGCCTGGGCGATTGTTGATTTGATCGGCCGTCTGGAAACTGGAAAATATTTAGCCGGTCTTGTGGAAAGTTCAAATATGAGCACATCATGGCTTCCGCTTTTACTTTTTGTCATAGCTGGAATTATGGCATTCAGTACTGGAACTTCATGGGGATCTTTCGGCATCCTGCTTCCAATTGCAGGAGACATTGCTGCTGCAACAGATATCTCTCTGTTATTGCCGGCTATGTCAGCAGTTCTCGCCGGTGCAGTGTTCGGGGATCATTGTTCACCGATTTCCGATACAACGATTCTTTCATCAACCGGGGCTGGATGTAATCATATGGACCATGTGATGACCCAGCTTCCATATGCATTGATTTCAGCGGGAATCGCTGCTGTTGGTTATTTAATTGTCGGTTTTACTGGCAGTACTGCAATCGCATTACTTACAGTGGCTGTTCTTGTAGCGGCATTTGCTTTCCTTGCCCGTGGCAAAAAAGAAGCCTGGCAGGAAAATAGAGCTAGTTAAAAAACCATAGATAAAGGCTTTCTCTTTGAGAAGGCCTTTTTTGGTGTTCATCCATCATGATTAAAGAGGTCCCCCGGAAGGGACCCTTTTAATTATAGGTTGTCATTATTTCTTCTTTTAAGAGAGCGATTTAAGTCTTCATCGTCAGTAACATATTCACGGCCGCCCTCAAGATGCACTTCTTCTTTCTTGAGGTTTTCTTTAACCTGCTGCGTTTCCTGAACCTCCCGTTTGCCTACGACAATCTCTTCGGTGACAACAGGCTTTTTGGAGACTTCCACTCGCTCCTCTGTAATTGGGATCCTGATTGTCTCCTCATCTGATATTGGTGAGGTGCTTGCGCCAGTTGGATCATCCACTTTTCTTCTTTCTACATATACTTCTTCATGCTCTACCGGTACATTGATTGCTTTTTGTTCTTCCACAACGTCTTTATGGATTTCAACTTCTCCGGCTTGAACACGTTCTTTTGACACATCCAGCTGTTCTTCCCGAAGTTTTAATGATTGTTCATCTTCTTCCGCGGGATTTCTCTGCTGGCTATAACCCCCAGTGTAGGTGCTATCCACATTGGCTTCAGAAGTCCCTGCATTGGTAAGACCTGTTGCAGTATCAATTCTATCGCTGTACAAAATGATTTTTCCCTCGTTCACATAAGTTTCATATTTGCGGGCTTCATCATCTGACAAGCCCAGTTCCTTGAATTTTTCAACTGGAGAGTCACTGCTCATGCGATCATCATCAAACCATGATGCGAGACTATTTAAGAATCCTGCGCTCTCACTGCTCTCTCGATCCTTAGTTTCGAAGGTTTCTGTTTGAACACCGGTTTTATCTTCAAGAGACGTATCCAGGTGTTCTGTCTGCCCAATGATGGATAGATCCTGAACAGGGTATCCGTCATTCTGCAGTTCTTGAATGGCATTTACTACTTCCCTTTGTGAATTATAAACTCCAATAATATTGGCATCCATTTGTAAAACCTCCTTTATAGTGCTTTATGCTATATTTGGTAATGGTTAAGCACACTGGTTATATTCCCGGGACCTGGTAGACCAAACGAGGATAATATTGGCATACCGACAATATTATTTTGAATTATCTGAATAAATAACGAAAGTTTTTTACTTTTAAGAATAAATTTTACTAAGGGGGTGAGGACAAAGAAATACTTGATCAGCTTTGCTGGAATAACTCCTGGCCGAGTTGAATTCTAATGATAATTAAAATACGAGTATACTAATTTTCTTATGTGCTTTACTCTGGCAATGTACTAAAACTTATTATTTCGAAAAATAATACTATTAGGAAAATAATGTTTTGACAGATTATCAAAAACTAGCTATACTAGGCTTAGTTAGATTTAATTATCTGAAAATATAAAAAGTTCCCATTGTTCTTTTTAATTGGGAATATTTACAGGGGGTAGTAATTACTATGGATAATCGTCCGCAGTGGGGATCCAGAGCTGGCTTTATAATGGCAGCGGTGGGTTCTGCAATTGGTCTAGGAAACATCTGGCGTTTCCCTGCAGTTGCATATGAAAATGGAGGGGGAGCATTCTTTTTTCCATACTTGTTTGCTCTGCTGACAGCAGGTATACCGCTTCTGATTATGGAATTTACCATTGGCCATAAGTATCGCGGTTCAGCACCACTGTCTTATGCTAGATTAAGTAAAAAATACGAATGGTTAGGCTGGTGGCAGGTAGCCATCTCATTTGTCATTTCAACATATTATGCGGTTATTATCGCATGGGCAATGTCCTTCGCAGGCTTCTCGTTTAATCTTAAATGGGGTGACGATCCAAACGGATTCCTATTTGGAGAATATTTGAAGCTTTCTGAAACGCCAGGAGATGTAGGCGGGATTGTACCAGGAGTTTTCATTCCGTTAATAATTGTTTGGGTAGTAACACTTGGCATCCTGTTCAAGGGAATTAAAAAAGGTATTGAAATCGCGAACAAAATCTTTATTCCTGTCCTTGTAGTTTTATTCTTAATTATTGTTGTTCGCGCATTGACGCTTGATGGAGCAATCGCAGGCTTGGATGCATTCTTTAAGCCTAACTGGGAGATGATTGCAGAACCTAAAGTTTGGGTTGCAGCATATGGCCAGATCTTCTTTAGCTTATCAATTGGATTTGCCATCATGGTAACATATTCAAGCTACCTTCCTAAGAAAACGGATCTGACAAATAGTGCTTTCATTACAGGTTTTGCAAACTCTGGATTTGAACTTCTAGCAGGGATCGGGGTTTTTGCCGCATTAGGATTCATGGCTGCACAGCAGGGTGTAGGTATTAATGAAGTGGTATCATCCGGTGTAGGATTAGCATTTGTGGTATTCCCGCAAATCATTAACGAATTCCCTGCTTTTAATGGGCTATTCGGGTCTTTCTTCTTTATCTGTTTAACACTTGCGGGCTTAACATCGCTAATATCAATTGTTGAAACATTTGTTGCCGGAGTACAGGATAAGTTTAATGTGTCACGTAATAAAGCTGTTCTTGTTGGCGGCGGTTTGTCTGCTGTTATTTCCATCCTTTTTGCGACACAGGGCGGTTTATACTTCCTTGATGCAGCGGATTACTTCATTAACCAGTTTGGCGTTGCCCTGGCAGGACTTGTCCAGGTTGTAATTGTTGGATGGGTATTGAAAGAATTGAAAAATCTTCAAAACCATGCAGATGCTGTTTCCGATATTAAACTTGGAGCATGGTGGAAAGTGTGTCTAATTGGAATTACACCAATCGTTCTTGGTTATATGATGATTCAAAACATTATTACCAATGTTAAAGATAATTATGAAGGATATCCTACAAGCTTCCTGCTCTATTCAGGTTGGGGAGTAGCAATTGGAGCCATTATCTTAGGCTTTGTATTTATGGCAATTAAAAAGAACGAAACACAGACTAAACTTACGATCCCAAATGATAAGGAGGTATCTCAATAATGTCCGGTGGCGCAATTACAATGATGGTGGTTGGGATGCTCATTATCTGGGGCGGTCTGGCAGCAAGTATCATGAATGCCGTATCTAAAGCAAAACAAGCTAAATAATTGAAATTAAGGACTGTCCGTTTAAAGGGCAGTCCTTTTTTACATTATTTTCTCCTGGCTTTTATCCGATCCTGTCTTTCCCATAATCTCAAATGAGGATATGGATCATAGGACCACTCAGCATAGCCATTGTCTTTGTAGATGCCATAATGGAGATGGGGAGGGAATTTGCCTGATGTACCCGGAGGCCCGTAGCCAGAGCTTCCTACCCCTCCTATCATCATCCCGGGTTCAACGATTTGCCCAACTTTCAGGTCTTTTGCAAATCCGCTTAAATGGGCAAAGTAATGATAGTTGTTATTAATATCACGGATTCCGATTCTCCATCCCCCATATTTGTTCCAGCCTTTCATTTCCACTATTCCATAGGATGTAGCCCGGACGGGCACCCCGTAATCAGCGAAAATATCGGTTCCCTCGTGAATCCGTCTTCCGCCCCATCCTCTTGCGTCACCCCAGGTATTTCTATAGCTGTAATTGCTCCTCAGGGGGACAGGGAAGGCGTGATCATCAAGATCAAGGCGGCCGAACTGCTTATAAATCTGGGCTTTGCCGATAATGATGCCGACAGCTTTATCACGCTTATAATAGTTCCACAATCCAATTTTTAAATTATCATGGTCTGTACCATAGGAGAGAAGGAAATTGGCAAAGGAATGAAGAACATCTTCATCACTTTTCAAGCTGGCTTTTCCGTCCCCGTCCCCGTCTATTCCTATTCCGTTGAAAAATTGAATGGATGTAGGATTTTCATCAGATGGATCTGGATTCAAAATCCCCGCCCATTCTTCAGGTTTGAAATAGATGCCTGTAATGCCTTCGGCTTTGGGAATATCCCTTCTGGACTGCCTGACATTCCGTTCATACTGATCAATCCCCGCAAGGTAATACCAGGGAATATTCGTAACAGCTTCAACTTTTTTATATAAGGTCATTCTTTGTTTATATACATCAGCTGGATTTTCTTGAGCGTTCACTGTGCATAAGGAAATCAGAAAAAACGATAAGGCCGCAGCTGCGGTAAATAATATCCGCACGGAAATCCTCCCTTCTTTTATGGTCTGCTTATTTAGTTTGTGAGGAATAGATAATTTAATAAATATCAATTAATGGTAATACCAGAATCTTCGGCTTGTCCTCTTCAATTCATTATGATAAAGTGGCATCAGGTGAAGCCTAATCAGCTTAGTCGGAATTTGCTTATGACTGGCTTTTTTAATTGGCAAGAATGTATAAATTCTGAAATTAGATTACTGTCTGGCTCCAGCGCCTACCCCCTCGAGGTCACAAGCTTGTCTTGTTTCGGCTCCTAGGGACTCGGGGTCATAAGCCGTTTCTTTCAGAAGGAAAAACGCCTTCTTACAGGAACCGTCCTTATGCCTGTCGTCCCTGGGCAGTCGCCTCCACATTTCGAGCATCCTCACAAAAAGGCAAAGGACGCCTTTCTGTGAGGCTCGTCTTGTGCTTGTCGGGGGTGAACAAGGCGCCTCCGCTTTTCTATACGTCTAGCTTCAGTCTTTTAAGGAGTGGGAAAATGAGCAAAAAAGAAGAGTACTTGCGCAAGCCGGAGTGGCTGAAAATAAAGTTAAACACAAATGAAAATTACACTGGCCTGAAAAAAATGATGAGAGAAAAGAATTTGCACACTGTTTGTGAAGAGGCTAAGTGCCCCAACATTCATGAGTGCTGGGCAGTAAGAAGAACTGCTACGTTCATGATTCTTGGGGATGTTTGTACGCGTGCCTGCCGTTTTTGTGCAGTTAAAACGGGTCTGCCAACTGAATTGGATCTTCAGGAGCCTGAACGTGTAGCAGATTCAGTAGCGCTAATGAACTTAAAGCATGCAGTGGTGACAGCTGTAGCAAGAGATGACTTAAAGGACGGCGGTGCTGCGGTTTTCGCAGAAACGGTCCGTGCCATCAGAAGAAAAAGCCCTTTCACGACGATTGAGGTATTGCCTTCAGACATGGGCGGTGTGTACGATAACCTGAAAATGCTTATGGATGCCCGGCCGGATATTCTTAACCATAACATCGAAACAGTTGAGCGCCTGACTCCAAGAGTAAGAGCTCGTGCAAAATATAAGCGCTCTCTTGAATTTTTAAAGCGTGCAAAAGAGATGCAGCCAGATATCCCTACAAAATCCAGCTTAATGATCGGGCTTGGCGAAACAAAAGAGGAAATAATTGCAGTAATGGAAGACCTGCGTGCTCATGATGTTGACATTATGACAATAGGGCAGTATCTGCAGCCATCCAAGAAACATCTTAAGGTTTTGAAATACTATTCACCTGAAGAATTCCAGGAGCTGAAGGACATTGCCATGAGCAAAGGCTTCAGCCATTGTGAAGCAGGTCCTCTTGTCCGCTCTTCCTACCATGCAGATGAACAGGTAAATGCGGCAGCTAAACAAAAGCAGCTTATGGGAGAAAAGGAAATCCAGCAGGCATAAAATGAAAAAGAGTTCAGCGCCATCGCTGGACTCTTTTTTTAAAAAATGGCAAGTAAAAAACTTTAAACGTCGATTCTGTTTGCGCAAGCAGCCTGCTTTCCCCTCAAGGTATCGGGGAGGATAGGCAAGGCGCTTCCGTTCTTCGTGGTTAACGGTTTCCTGCTTTTTTGACGGTTTCTCCAAGGTCATCTTTATCCATATCATCATTTCTTTCGCCTTGCATTTCACCGTTTTCATTTTCACTATCACTCATTCTTTCTCCTTGAGGAGAGTTAAGCATTTGTTTAATTAATTGGTTGATGCCATTTTCAGCATTTCGGCCATCGGAATCAACCGTTGCATAGTTTTCAACATTTTTTCTTAAGGATGTATCATCACTTACATAGACATGATACCATCTTGGAACAACAGACATGGCCATCTTTTTAACCTGATCAGCTGTCTGATTGCGATTTTTGGTGTCAGTGTTATATACGATCAGGACTTCTTCGTCGGTAACAAGTGTGGAGATATCATCCACATTCGGCACTTCAGTACAATATTTCCCAATAATATCTGCCACCTGCTCACGGTCGATAGCAGCATAATGGTCCGCTGAAACGTTGTCTCCCATGATTGGGCTTTTTTGATGGCGGACATATCCAAAGTCTTCGCTAACATTGTTTCGGCCATTTCGGCCGTTGCCCATATCTCTATTATACAAATCGGCACGCTGGTCATTAACATTTATTGTGTGACCGGTTTCTTCATAAATATCTTCTTTTGCGGCATTGTTTTGACAGGCAGTCAATGCAGCCATACCACTTATACCAATAATAATTAGTGGTTTTTTCACTATAGACACCTCCTCATCTATAGAATTGCCACAGCTGAATTTTTTTCTCTTAGTAATTGATGGGGAATCAGTTATAATTTAATTAGGACAATTCATTGGTTTGTTTTCATATCCTGTTATTTCCAATATAATATTTGTACATATGCTCTTAAGAAGAGGTGAAAAAATGGTTTGCATTAATAATGTTTGTTATGAATTAATTCAAGAAGAACGGAATGGTTTCAATGAGGAAGCATTTCGGGGTAGATATAGCGAAATTTTATCCAGATATGACTATATTGTTGGGGACTGGGGATATGGACAGCTTCGTCTCCGCGGTTTTTTCGATGATCAGAACCAGAAGGCTTCATTTGATACAAAAATCAGCACACTTACAGAATATCTATATGAATTCTGTAATTTCGGATGTGCCTATTTTGTTGTGAAAAAAGTGAAAAGCTAAAAAAGGGCTGGGGGAAACCCTGCCCTTTTTTGAAATACTGTCCGGCTCCAGCGCCTGCCCCCTTGAGTGTGCTTGCGCTTTTTTTTAAGTCTCTGTATATGGCGGCTCTTCGTTTTTATCAGGGTCATCATGCGGCGGGTGCGCCCCTGGCATTTGCCGCGGCAAGTTTTGGTGAAGGGACTTAAATTCATAATTGAAGGCGCTGTAATAGCGCTGGCCCTCTCGCCATGGGGTGCTTTTGTTCTCTACCGGCTCATCCGCATTTCTGGGAGAGCCATAGGCACCTTCAGGCAAGTCCTCGGGAATAAGGAAATTCCTTTGCGTTTCCACATTTGAGAAATCGGTGTATGTGCGTCTTTCTTTATCGTCCATGCTATCACTCCTTTGGAAGTTATATGAGCAGGGTCTTTAAAGAAGAAAAAGGAGAACCCACCAAAATAGGTTCCCCCTTAGTATCTGTTTATTATCGTATATTAAACGATTTCCATTAGAAATGACTTAAGCTCCTCTGCATCTTCCTCTGAAAGCTGAAAGACATGCTCAAGATAGCCTTCTTCCTTTAAATCATCTTCTCCAATAATGGCGAATCTGCTTCCCTGGATATCAAGGACCAATTGTTTGCCGTAATAGCGATCGGAACGAACAATAGCCAAATCGAATCGCTGGTTTTCTCCCATAAAGCTGACGAATCTGGTTTTTGTATCTTCAAGATCATCATATAAGAAAAAGCGTTCTGCCAAATATAACACTCCTTAGTTGTTTTATATCCAATTATAGCATGTCCTTAGTAGGTTTATGTCCGCAGGTGATGATTCTTTTTTCTCTTTTCACCCTTGAATGGGTGCGAGTGCAGCTGGATTGATAATTTTTTCTATCAGAGGAATAAATACTCAATTCAAAATATTGTGATACAATAGCTGGTAGGGTAGCATAGTAATAAAGGCTTATAGGCAATTTAAAAATAAAGCTGGCACCTGAGAGGAATGAAAGGTATGGTCCACCATTACATAAAGAGATTTAATCCGATTGGAAATTGGGGCAAACTTATGCTTCCTTTAAATAAGATAAAGTATTTCCCTCCCCAATTCATTATTCGTGACCCGGTTGCAGAAGGAGTAAATCTGGCGCTGAAACAAGGTTTTGAAGTGGCCGTAGCTGTTTTTAATTTTAGAAATTGGCAAGACCTGTCCGAACAGCTGGGTGAGCTTTCTTTCAGACAGTTTATAAAAAACATCAAGAAAATATTTCTGGCTGTCATTCAGCGGGAACTTGAAGATAATCAAATTATTATCCTTCATGATCATTATAGCGATGGCCTTGCCTTAATATTGAAAGTGGACCATAGCAGGGATTGTGTGACAGAGATTGATCAAACACTGAAAAAAATTGTCAGGGAAGCTGAAAACTACATAAATATTGATACACCTCATATAAAGCAGGTTATTGATGCGGGATATATGTTTGTTGAAAAGAAGCATCATTCGTCTGTTCAGGAAGCAATTTGCAAAGCCCATCAGCATGCTCTCGCAATGGCCGAAAAAAGGGCAAGATCCGAGTTTAATGAAATGATGTACAAAATGAATAAGATTATAGCTAAAAAGGATATCAAAATGCTGGCACAGCCCATTATTAATGTGGCTACAGGCGAGGTGAAGGCATGGGAAATGCTTACACGAGGCCCGCACGGCACTTCCCTGGAAAGCCCTCTTCAGCTTTTTACCATTGCGCGGCAGACGGGCAGTCTTTATGATCTGGAGCTTATCGTATTTGAGAAAACACTCGAACAAATAACCAAGACAGGCTGCACCCAGGATATATTTATTAACTTCACCCCGATTACAATGGGGAATGAAAGGTTTGTCAGGGACGTAAAGAAAATGCTCACAGGCTATAAAAATATCCCCCCTGAGCAGATCACACTTGAAATTACTGAACGTGATCCCATTGAAGGTATTGAAAACTTTATATACAATATAAAGGTATTAAGAACATTAGGATTTCGGGTGGCTGTGGATGACACGGGTGCAGGTTATGCCAGTTTAAATTCCATAAGTGAGATTATGCCGGATATTATAAAAATCGACCGTTCCGTCATTAAAGGCATTGATACGAACAGAGTAAAAGAATCCATGCTGAAGGGTCTTCTTTTAGTGGCGAAAGAAGCGGGTTCACTGGTGGTTGCCGAGGGAATTGAAAGTGAAGGGGAGGCTTCGGTTCTATTCAGAAACAACGTCGATTTAGCTCAGGGATATTTCTACGCTCGGCCGGATACTTTAACCAAGAGCCTGAAATCTTCATAGGAGGAAGGAAGCATTATGTATTTCGTAGACAGGGAAAAGATCGAAGACACACTTAGTTATCTGGAACAGCAAATCTCCCTTTTTGAAGAAGTGAAAGAGTGGACATCCCCTATTGAAAAGGCAGCCTTGGAACGGATTGCCCAAATTATGATCGAAGCTGTCCTTGATACTGGAAATACGATGATTGACGGCTTTATCATGAGGGATCCAGGCAGCTACGATGATATCGTGGATATTCTTGACGACGAAAAAGTAATCAGCAAAGAAATGAGCAATAGCTTTAAACAGTTCATTACATATCGTAAAATGCTCGTCCAAAATTACACAGATGTCAATCATGAGGGGCTAATAACAGCTATAAACAGTCATATGCCCATGATTAAAGAGTTTCCGGGCAGGGTCAGGGAGTATTTAATCAATGAGCTGGGACCGGTTTCTGCTTTTAAACCTCAATAAAGATCGGAGAAATCCGATCTTTTTCTCTATGGAGTATATTAGCTTGAATAAAGAGAAGGGCGGTGAATGTCATGCATGTTGGAGAAAATTCAACAAAAGAAGTTATTTTGAGATTAATCAAAACAACGGGGAAACTTTCCATACTGGAAATGGCCAAAGAGCTGAGAATATCAGAAATGGCCGTCAGAAAACATATTCAGACTCTTGAAAAAGATGGTTTTATTACATCTGACATCCAGAGGCAAACTAAAGGGCGCCCTTCAAAGCTTTATCAGCTAACAGTAAAAGGCGAAGATCTGTTTCCGAAAAAATACAAGCAGTTAAGTGTTGAATTATTAACAGAACTAAAAAGCATGGGGCAGGGCCATTTAATTACAGAGTTGTTTTCCAGAAGAAAAAACCGCCTTGTAAAGCAGTATGAGATTCAGACAGCCGGGAAACCTTTTTCAGAAAAGCTTCAAGTTCTTGAGGACCTCCTCCTGCTTGAAGGCTTTATGCCGGAAGTGCGAATAGAGGAAGGCCAAGTTCATCTTAAAGAGTTTAATTGTCCATATATTGAAACAGCAGAAGAATTTAAACAAATCTGCAGGTCTGAAAAAGAGTTTATCAAAGATTTTCTTTCTGCTGATCATGTTGATATAAAATCGTGTATGGCTGCCGGTGATGGGTGCTGTCATTATATAATAAAGCAAAATTAAGCGAGGGCTCCTATTCAAGGAGTTTTTTTGCGGGAATTACTGTCTTATTTATCCCTTCAATCGTGAAAAATTGCACAATGCACCACGTTCCTTTAAGATAGCTTTTATGGGCGATAGTTCAGTTGAAAAATAGGGATATTAAAAGCATAAATCATTTGGGAGTGATGGCTGTGAAAAAATATAAAGGATACTTAATCGATTTAGATGGCACCATGTATCGAGGGACTGAGCTGATCAGTGAGGCAGCTGATTTTGTCAATAAGCTTCGGGAACTGGATTTGCCATATTTGTTTGTAACGAATAATTCCTCTAGAACACCAGCCCAGGTGGCGGATAAGCTTGTGAAGTTTGGCATCCCTGCCGAAGAGGGTCAGGTTTTTACTACGAGCATGGCCACCGCTAACTACATATATGAACAGCAAAAAGATGCTTCTGTATATGTGATCGGAGAGGAAGGAATACGGGAAGCACTGGCTGAAAAGGGGCTAAGCTTTGCTGAGGAGCATGCGGATTACGTTGTGGTGGGGATTGACCGCTCGATTAACTATGAAAAGCTATCCATCGCCTGTCTGGCTGTCCGGAATGGAGCAGTATTCATTTCCACAAATGGTGACATTGCCATTCCAACAGAAAGAGGGCTGCTGCCGGGTAATGGGTCACTAACCTCTGTCATCACAGTATCGACACAAACACAGCCTGTATTTATCGGAAAGCCGGAATCGATTATCATGGAGCAGGCTTTAAAGGTGCTGGGAACAGCTAAGGAAGAAACTCTGATGGTTGGAGATAACTATGATACGGATATTTTAGCAGGAATGAATGCAGGTATGGACACCTTGCTTGTCCATACGGGTGTAACAACGAAAGAGTTATTGAAGGGGTATGAGAAAAAGCCTGAGTTTGTGCTCGAATCATTAGCGGATTGGGACTTTAAGTAGAAAAAGGATGGAGAATAGCTCTCCATCCTTTTCTATTCCACATTTTCGGCACTGTGTGCCAGTCTGCTCGAAGCGGCTGCAGCGATAGCTCCTACAATATCATCGAGAAAGGTATGGCATCTTCCTGAACTCTTATCGTTCAGATCCTTCAGAATGCCAGGCTTCAATTTATCGATATATCCAAAATTGGTAAAACCGATGGAACCATATACGTTTACAATGGATAAGGCCAATACTTCATCCGCTCCGTATAATCCTTCATCAGTAGCGATAATCGACTGCAGCGGTTCTAAGAGCTTCTTTTCCTCGGCCAGCATATCAAGCTGAATGCCTGTTAAAATGGCGTTTTGGACTTCTCTTTTTGATAAAACACGCTCAACATTATAAATGCAATCTTTCATCTGTAAATTGGGGTGATATTTCTCTTGAAGGAAGAACACTAAATCAGCTATATCCTGAATTTCTACCCCTCTTTCATGGAGCCATTTACGTGCTGTCTGCTCTGTAACGTTAACTGCTTTTTTTTCTTCATTCATTGGCTTCACCTTTTCTGGTTATTAAATAATTGCGGGAAAGTCCAGGCCTAACGTAAGGTCCTGTGGTTATGCACTTTTAGATTCTTTTCACTATGTATATACCCTTTTTTTATCAAATATGCCCGCTGCAGCTGAAACGGAAAAATTTCATTTCCTATATCATTTCCATGGTACATAGTCTTATCCAAGAAAACAACAAGTTTTAAAGTCTTCTATCATATATATCCCATAAGGATCACTCCAAAATGAGGTGGTATAATGTTTAGAACACTTTTGAAAGAACAATTTGGCATAGAAGCTGAGGATACGATGAGAATTGGAAAATATGATGCGTGCCGAAAGCAGGGACAGCTCTATTTGCTTGTGCCTGCGGGTCATACAGATAAAGAGGAACTCGAAGAATTGGACCTAATGGCTGAACACCTTTCCAATAACGGGGATAGGAACATAAGCACTTTTTTGAAAACGAAGGAAGGCAAACAGTCAATTGAGTGGAACGATAGCCGTTTTTGCATTCTTGTTAATCGGCATACACTGAGCAGAAAACAAAATCAGTTTGGGCGCAAGCTGGCAAAGTTCCATTACAGGGGCAGGAGCATTTCTTTTCCAGTGAAAAAAACGAGCAGAATCGGTCAGTGGAAACAGCTTTGGGAACAGAGGCTGGACCAAATGGAAAAGGTGTGGAATGAGATGCTTTTCCAAAAACCTGAAAATGATTTTGAGAGAATGTTTTTAGAGTCGTTTCCATACTATATGGGGCTGGCTGAAAATTCGATTCAGTACCTTGTGGATACAGAGCTTGATGACGAACCCGAAATGGCAGACAGCGGAACCGTTTGTCATATAAGACTAACATCGGCCACCTGGGGCGACAGTTATTATATGAAAAATCCATTTGACTGGGTATTCGACCATTCATCCAGAGATTTGGCGGAATGGACGCGAGAAAAATACTTCCATAATATCAAAACGTATCAGCCGGATCTCCGCCAATTTTTATCGGAATATCAAAGTGTAGGGCCATTATCCTCCTTCTCATGGCGGCTATACTACGCACGTCTATTGTTTCCTCTCCATTATTTTGAAACAGTAGAAAATTATTATGGCGCAGATTCTGAACAGCAGAAGCTAGTGCTTCAGGAGCGCCTGCAGAAGTATCTCTGGCAATCTGATGACCATGAGCGTTTCCTGGGGGGATTTTTTGAATTTGCCGAGGTTCCCATCAAAAAACTCAGGATTCCTCTGGTGAATTGGATTAAGAGATGAAAAAAGGCAGGGAAATACCTCTTTCTTGGCGAAAGGAACATAAAGCTGAGAATGTAAAGAGGGGATATTATTATGAAACCATACGTATTTATCAGCAGGAAGCTGCCTGAAGATGTTATTGCCATTTTAAAAGAAAAGTACACAGTTGAAATGTGGGATCGGGAAGATGTGCCGGTTCCTTACGATGTATTCATACAAGAGGCGAGAAAAGCAGATGCCCTTTTAACTATGCTATCAGAGCCGGTGAATGAAGAGGTTCTGAAAACAGGAGGGAAGCTGAAGATCATAGCCAACATGGCTGTAGGCTATGATAATGTGGATGTTGAGACAGCAAAAAGACTCGGAATCACGGTGACCAATACGCCAGAGGTATTAAATGATTCAACTGCCGACCTGACCTTTGCACTTGTGCTCGCTGCAGCCCGCAGAATGGTGGAGGCTGCTGAGTTTGTGAAGAAGGGCAATTGGAAGAGCTGGAGTCCGCTGCTTTTGGCAGGTATTGATGTGCATCATAAAACAATCGGTATTGTGGGAATGGGGAATATCGGGAAAACAGTTGCAAAGCGTGCCGCAGGATTTGATATGGAGATTCTATATCACAACCGCACGAGGAAACCGGATGCGGAACAGGAACTGGGAGCCCAATATGTCAGCTTTGATGAATTGCTTGAACGCTCAGATTTCGTTGTCTGCCTGACGCCTTTGACAGAAGAAACAAGAAATTTATTTAACCGGAACGCATTCCAGAAGATGAAAGACAAGGCTATTTTTGTGAATGCCTCCAGAGGACCGGTTGTAAATGAACAAGATTTATATGAAGCGTTGGAGGCTGGAGAGATTGCCGCTGCAGGTTTGGATGTTTTTGCGGAGGAGCCAATTGGTGCAGAGCACCCGCTGTTGGAGCTGAAGAATGTGGTAGCTATGCCACATATCGGTAGTGCCAGCATAGAAACGCGCTATGCCATGATGAAGCTGTGTGTGGAAAACATTGATCTCGTCCTTTCAGAAAAGAAACCGAAGACACCAGTCAAATAAAAGTGAGGAAGGCACCCAAAGCAGGGTGCCTTTATTAATAGATAAAAAAATTTAAAAAAATTAAAGCGCAATAAAACAATATGTTAAGCGCTTCCAAATACTATTTTCGGAAAATTACCTATTGTAAAAATGCCGCTTGCCCCCTATAATGTCTACTATACAAATACAAATGTACTTACATAGTGAACACTAAAGGGGGAGCTAGCGTGGAATCAATCTCAATCGGTTTATTAGGATTAGGAACAGTTGGATCGGGTGTAGTGCAAATCATTGAGAAACACCAGGATAAGCTCATGCACCAAGTCGGCTGTCCGGTTGTTGTAAAGAGAGTTCTTGTTAAAGATGCAGATAAAGAAAGAGCAGTTAAAGTGGACAGGAATTTGCTGACACTAAATCCTGAAGATATTATTAATGATGCTGATATAGATGTAGTAATTGAAGTAATGGGCGGCATAGAAGAAACAAGAGATCATTTAAAGAAAGCTTTGGATAATGGCAAGCATGTGGTGACGGCAAATAAGGATCTAATGGCTGTTTATGGACCTGAATTGCTGGCTGCTGCAGCGCAAAACGGATGTGATCTCTTTTATGAGGCAAGTGTGGCCGGCGGCATTCCAATTTTAAGAGGGCTGGTAGATGGATTAGCTTCAGACAGAATTACAAAAATGATGGGAATTGTGAATGGGACAACGAACTTTATTTTGACAAAGATGAGCAAGAATGGGAGCGCTTATGAGGAAGTTCTAAAAGAAGCCCAAGAGCTGGGATATGCGGAAAGCGATCCGACTGCAGATGTAGAGGGCCTTGATGCAGCAAGGAAAATGGCGATCCTGTCAACACTTGGTTTTTCCATGAATATTGACCTTGATGATGTAAAGGTTAAAGGCATTACAGAGATTACAGAAGAGGATCTGCAGTACGGCAATCAGCTTGGCTACACCATGAAGCTGATCGGGATTGCCCATCGGGAGGGGGAGAAGGTGGAAGTAAGTGTCCAGCCGACTCTGCTGTCCGAGTCTCACCCGCTTGCATCAGTTCAGGATGAATACAATGCTGTATATGTCTACGGTGAAGCGGTAGGGGAAACGATGTTCTACGGACCCGGGGCGGGCAGTCTGCCTACAGCTACAGCTGTGGTATCGGATCTTGTTGGTGTCATGAAAAATATGCGTCTTGGCGTAAATGGAAAAAGCGCGGTAGCACCTCAATATGATAAGAAATTAAAAGGTGCAGATGAGATATATTCGAAGTATTTTCTAAGATTGCATGTAAAAGATGAGGTAGGGACTTTTGCCAACATCACATCCATTTTTTCTGATCATCATGTCAGCTTCGAAAAAATCCTGCAGCTTCCTTTAAAAGAAAAAGGGCTTGCTGAAATTGTGCTGGTTACCCACCAGGCATCTTTAAAGGATTATGAGGATATTTTAGTAAGTTTAAGAGATTTGCCGGCAGTCCAAACAATCAAAAGTTCGTATCGTGTGGAAGGGAGCGCCAGAGTATGAGATGGGAAGGCCTTATAAAAACTTATAAAGATTTTTTGCCTGTTAATGAAAATACACCAATGCTTACTTTAAATGAGGGCAACACTCCCCTGATCAGGCTGGATAAACTCTCGAGGGACTGGGGGATTGACCTCTATGTGAAAACGGAAGGAGCAAATCCAACAGGTTCATTTAAAGACAGAGGCATGGTTATGGCTGTTGCAAAGGCAAAAGAAGAAGGTAGTGACGCCATCATCTGTGCCTCCACCGGCAATACCTCTGCAGCAGCGGCTGCATATGCAGCCAGAGCCGGCATGAGATGTGTGGTTGTCATTCCTGAAGGGAAAATCGCCATGGGAAAGCTGGCGCAGGCTGTTATGTATGGGGCCGAAGTCGTATCTATTGAAGGTAATTTTGACCAGGCACTGGCAATGGTGCGGAAGATAAGCGAAACAGAACCTATTACTCTCGTAAACTCTGTTAATCCGTATCGTCTTGAGGGCCAAAAGACAGCGGCCTTTGAAATCTGCGACCAGCTTGGAGGCGCTCCGGATATCCTTGCTCTTCCTGTGGGCAATGCAGGCAATATTTCTGCCTATTGGAAAGGGTTTAAGGAATACAATGAAGCAAGGAGTACAGGACTTCCGAAAATGCATGGAGTACAGGCTGAAGGTGCAGCGGCCATTGTGCATAACCGTGTGTTTGAAAATCCCGAAACGATTGCTACAGCCATCCGAATCGGAAATCCTGCGAGCTGGCACTTGGCCAATGCAGCGCTGGCTGAATCGAATGGTAAAATTGATGAAGTCAGCGACGAAGAGATTCTATGCATGTATCGTAAACTTGCTTCATCTGAAGGGATTTTTGCTGAGCCAGCTTCATGTGCTTCGCTTGCGGGTGTATACAAACAGCTGCGCAATGGAGAGATTCCTCATCAAACAAAGGTTGTGGCCATCCTGACTGGTAACGGACTGAAGGATCCTAATACAGCCATTGATTGCAGTCCTGTTAAACCAGTTTCACTGCCTAATGATGAAAAAGCAGTAGCAGATCATATCAGAGGAGCCGTTCACATATGAGCGAAGGTGAAATGGTTCTCATCAAAGTACCGGGCAGCACGGCAAATCTCGGACCTGGCTTCGACTCGATTGGCCTCGCGTTAAATTTGTATTTGACGCTTGAAGCCGAGAAGGCAGATAAGTTTGAAATGGTTCCTTTATCAGAGCCGCTAAGCATCTACCCTTCAGATGAATCGAACTTTATTTTTCAAGTTGCAATGGATACCGCAAAGAAATATAAAAAAGAGCTTCCAGGATGTAAAGCTAGGATTTCAAGTGATATTCCCTTAACGCGCGGACTTGGATCAAGCGCTGCAGCCATTGTAGCGGGAATTGAATTGGCTGACGCGCTTTGTGATCTTCAACTGAGCCAGTATGAAAAGCTTGAACTGTCATCACGAATGGAGGGGCATCCTGATAACGCGGGAGCTTCCCTTCTAGGAGGCCTTGTCATTGGCTGCATGTCAGAGGAAGAGGTATCTGTTCAAAGCATTAAAGATATAAAATTTGATGTTATAGCTGTGGTGCCAAAAGAAGAGCTACTTACAAAGGAATCAAGAGGCGTCCTGCCTGAAGAATGGTCTTTTAAAGAAGCCGTACAGGCTGGGGCAGTCGGCAATGTCATGGTAGCAGCTCTGCTTAGCGGGAATTATTCCCTGGCAGGCAAGATGATGAGTGCTGACTTATTCCACCATCCTTACCGAAAGAAAATGGTTCCTCATTTGGAGGTCATTGAAAAGGAAGCACCTCTTTTAGGAGCATTTGGAGTTGCCTTAAGCGGCGCTGGACCGGCAGTTCTTTGCCTTGCTGAATCAGAATGTGCTCCAGCAGTGACTGAAGGGCTTCAGCGGGTTCTCCCGGAAATGGAAATCCTTTGCCTTAAAATTGATCAGGAAGGCAGCACTGTTTTAAAAAAAAGCCTAGCTGAGCTGGAAGTCGGCCATATAGTATAAATAAAAAAAGCGATGTCATGCCGACATCGCTTTTAATAAGGTAAAATTAAAATACTTGTTCTACTTCGACTACACCAGGTACTTCTTCTAAAAGAGCGCGCTCAATACCGGCTTTTAACGTAATCGTTGAACTTGGGCAGCTGCCGCATGCACCAAGAAGGCGCAATTTAACGATGCCATCTTCAACATCCACCAATTCACAGTCCCCGCCATCGCGAAGAAGGAATGGGCGCAATTTATCTAATACTTCCTGAACTTGTTCAGTCATAGTCGTTTGTTCTGCCATGTGAAATCGACTCCTTTCCATACATTTATTATAATCAAATCAGTCTTAAAAATCTATTCCAAGAGCGTAATTTCCATGCATTAGGAGAATATTTTATTAGGTTTGCTCTTTGTTAATGTTGTAAAATGAAGGTAAGACCAAGTTTTGCATAGGGGGAGAAAAGATTGAAAAAAGAAATTGAAATCACTGTGTATGGTGCGGAGCAGCTTTGTCCAAGCTGTGTGAATCTGCCATCATCCAAGGAGACATACGAATGGCTGGAGGCGGCAGTTTCCCGCAAATTCGCCAATCAGGCTTTTAAAATCGTGTATGTTGACATTCATAATCCACCCGA
Source organism: Bacillus sp. NTK034 (assembly GCF_017303275.1). Lineage (GTDB taxonomy): Bacteria > Bacillota > Bacilli > Bacillales > Cytobacillaceae > Cytobacillus. The sequence goes on from NZ_JAFKOJ010000004.1 coordinate 372,100, forward strand.
AGAAGAGGCCAAAAAGGAGTTCGCCATGCGAGTGATAGAGGAAGATATGTTTTACCCGGTTGTTCTGATTGAGGATGAAATTGTCGGTGAGGGCAATCCGAAATTAAAAACAATCTATGCGGAAATGGAAAAGTACGGGTACCAGGCAGTTTAATAAAAAATGAGCATCGAAAGGGATGCTCATTTTTTATTTGGAAAGATTTTTTATATTAACAGTTGATTCTGCTGCGCTGGAGGTTAGATTTTATCGTTTTTTGACGGCAGTGATTAAACTTTTTGTTTTCTTCCGGATATTGTAGTCAAATTTTCTTCTCTCCAGCATTTATACAAGAATATTGGTCAGATTTTGATTTTATGGGTCAGATTACCAGAATATCGGTCAGATTCTGATTTTATCGGTCAGTTTTTTGATTTATCGGTTACTTCCCTTCAAATCAAGTTTTCAGCTAAGTCATGGTGCAAATATGAATTAATCTCTATCGTTATCCGCTATTTGGGGTTAAAACGTAAAAAAGAGCCCGCAATGGGCCCTCTTATCCATTATGGTATTTATACATCCATAAAATCCCTGATTTTAGCAGGCGGGCAACGCGTCCTGTGATAGGGCGTTCTGCGACTAGACCGAATCCGTGCTTTTTGCCCAGAGATCCAAGAACTCCTTTTAGCTTGATTACTGGCAATGTTTCAGGGAGTTCCTCACCTTTCCAGCGTTTCAATAGGATTTGAACAATTTGCTCTGCCTGCCCTTCAGCAAGCTGGGCACTTGGTGCATGGGGAAGGCTTGCACAATCCCCTACCACATAGACATGTTCATTTCCAGGGATATTGTGATGCTTCGTTAAAACTACGCGTCCTTGCTGATCCTTTTCCACATTCATCTCACGAACCACTTTGTTCGGCTGGATGCCTGCGGTCCAAACGATGGCATCACAATGGATGGCTTCGTCATGATTATAAAGGGTTTTTTCTTCTACTTTAGTAATATTTGATTGGTTAATAATTTCTACATTATGTTCTATGAACCAACTTTCTACATACGTGCTTAATCTTTCAGAGAATGCGGACAGTATATGCTTCCCTCTATCGAACAATTTGACTTTCAAATCTGGACGGCTTTCATTTAATTCAGAAGCCAGTTCCACTCCGCTTAGTCCTGCACCGACAATTCCAACAACAGAGCCTGGCGGCAGATTATTTAAAGCTTCATACGTTCTGCGGGATTTTTCAATTGTTTGAATGCTATATGTGTGAATGTCGGCTCCTGGAACATTGTGGTACTTATCTTCGCATCCAAGGCCTATTATAATATCATCATATGATACAGGCTCTTCACCCTGAAGATATACCTTGTTTTCCTCGATGCTGATTTTTGTCACTTCACCATATTTTATGGTCAATCTTTGATGTTCAGGGAAGGATACGCGCACATGCTGATCAGAAATGGTGCCTGCTGCAAGAGCGTAATATTCAGTTTTTAAACAATGATAAGGCACACGATCTATTAGTGTAATGGAGACATCATCAGGAAGCTGATTGGGCAAAAGTCGGGCAAGCGCCCTCATACCGCCATAACCTCCGCCAAGTATCACAAGATTTTTCATAGTATATTTCCCCTTTATGTCCGTACTGTTTAATTTATCCGAACTCAAATAAACGTTAATTAGTTATCTTAAAAAAATAAATTAATGATATTAATAACCTCAAACCCATAAAAAGTATAACGAAATTGTGTCAAAATCACAACACATATCAGCAGAAAACTTGACAATAAACGACATGAAGTGGTAAATATGTGCACTTTTAAAGGCGAGAACGGAATCCAAATCTTGCAGGATTCAAATAAAAAAGGTAGCATTAACAGGGTAGAGAGGTGAAAGATGTGATTAAGCCAATCATCGAGTTTTGCATCAGCAATTTGGCCAGCGGCTCTCAAAAAGCACTGGAAAAGCTGGAAAAGGATTATGACCTGGATGTCATAGAATATGGCTGTCTCGGGTATTGCGGCAAATGTGCAAGCACTCTTTTTGCGCTTGTGAACGGAGAAGTGGTTACTGGAGAAACGCCAGATGAACTGGTTGAAAATATATATCAATATCTGGATGAAAATCCAATGTTTTAATATAGAAAAGGAGCGATTAAATTTCGCTCCTTTTCTTGTTTCATGGCTCCATCACTTGCCCCTTCGAGAAGTCAGAGGCGGGTATGGTTCTGCTGCTTTCCTTAGTTGGCAGCAGTATCTTTTTGTGCCTGTCTCATCTCATACCATCGTTCTCTGGCCATTTCAATTAATTTAGGTTCAGTGGAGCGGCTTTGCAGTTCAATTACTTTCGAGTAGTATTTAACAGCCTGTTCGAACTGATATGTCCTTCTGGATAGCTCTCCGATCAGATAGAAAATCCTCGTTTCAGAAATGGATGATCCTTTAAAATCATCTGACATATAAGAGTCCGAATATTCTTTTAGAGCAAGTTTCAAAAATCGCTGTTCTTGATGATCATTCTTTATACTCCGGTAGAGCCAGGCAAGTCTGATATATAAACCAGCCATAATAATATGCTTCTCCCTTTTTAAAGTTCCGCAATAAATGGCAAGCTTATAGGTGTTGATGGCAGCAGTGATGGTGCGTTCCTGGCAATAATCCTGCGGTATCCAGGCACCCGCAACTTTAGAAATGATCATGTCCAGGGCTCCGGGCGGAAAATAAGGGGAGAAGTCCTCTGATTCTGAGTAGCCGCATTGCGGGCAAGTATTAATATAATATAAAAGAGGATTCATGCTTTCACCAGAATAATTTGGGCAAAAATCACTGTCATAATTAAATACTTTTACAAATCGGGAGCGGAGTTTTTTTGTGGTGAAACTCTTTTTGCAGACTCTGCATCCGCATTTTTTATCATAAGCAGGCTTTAATTGCTGCATAGAATGCCACCTCCGAAGATAACTATTATGACTATTGTACCATTTCCTGCTGGTTTCAGGGTGTAAAGAACTATTTATTAAGCATTGTTCAGAAAAAACAATAAAAAGAAAAAGTCTCTTAAGTTGAGCACATGCACTTTACTGTATATACTATGAATATAGAAGTATCCTTACATGGACAGGAGGGAATAACATGGAACAAATTGTGGATATAACAGAAGCTGCAGCTTTGCATATAAAAGAAATGATGAAACAAAATGAGGAAGAAGATGCATTCTTGCGTGTAGCCGTTAAAGGAGGCGGGTGCAGCGGACTTTCCTATGGAATGGGGTTTGCCCACGAAGTCGGGGAAGATGATATCCAGTCAGATCACTATGGTATCCAGGTTCTTGTCAGCAAGGAAGACGCCCCTATCTTAAAAGGCACAAAAATTGATTACAAACAATCCATGATGGGCGGCGGATTCACAATCGACAATCCCAATGCCATTGCATCCTGCGGATGTGGATCCTCTTTCCGTACCGCTTCAAATACAGGTACTCCGGAAGAGTGCTAAATACTGCATTTAAAGCTTCTAGACAGTTACTGAACTGATTTCGAATAGCTGCCTTAAAAAAGGACGGTCCCCAAAGGGGGCGTCCTTTTCATATTTTATTTGCCAAACATGGAAGAGCTGTGCATTGGCTGGACTTTCGCTTTTGGATCAATGTAGGATTTTGCGTGATTCACTGCAGTTGGTGCTTCACCGAAACCGCAGGCAATAAGCTTCACTTTTCCATCGTAGGTGCAGATGTCACCGGCAGCATAGATGCCTTCGATATTTGTTTCCATTCTTGAGTTAACAACAATGGAGTTCTTTTCAATTTCAAGACCCCATTCCTTAATAGGACCGAGGGAGGAAACGAAACCGTAGTTTACGATTACAGCATCAACATCAAATACCTCTTTTTCCTTTGAAGTAACACCTTCCAGGACGACTTGTTTGATTCCTTCGCTGTCACCGATAAGCTCAGCGGGCACATAAGGAGTTTTGATTTCGACTTTAGAGCTCTGCAGATTCTCTACACTGTGCTCATGCGCACGGAATTTATCGCGGCGGTGAACAATCGTTACTTGTTCAGCGATAGGCTCAAGCATTAATGCCCAGTCTACTGCAGAATCCCCGCCTCCGAAAACAACTGCTTTCTTGCCGGCGAATTGATTTAAATCATCAATGAAGTAATGAAGGTTCTTGCCTTCGTATTGAGCTGCGCTGTCAAGTTCAAGACGGCGAGGCTGGAACGCGCCATTGCCGGCAGTGATAATGATGGTTTTTGAGTAATGTACTTCTTTATTGGTTGTAAGCTTAAATGTTCCATCAGCTTGTTTCTCTAATTTTTCAACAGATTGTTCAAGTGATACAGTGGGCTCGAATTTAGCCATTTGTTCTTTAAGGTTATCAATTAATTCCTGGGCGCGGACTTTCGGGAAGCCGGCAACATCATATATGTATTTTTCAGGATAAAGAGCAGATAACTGTCCCCCAAGCTGGGGCAAGCTTTCAATAATCTTAACTGATGCTTGTCTCATGCCCCCGTAGAAAGCAGTGAATAAACCAGTTGGCCCCCCGCCAATGATGGTTATGTCATACACTTTTTGATCTTCTTTCATGCAATATCCCCCCACGTATGTATTGAAATTCCACTCTTTATTCTAACATAAATCGTTTAAAACCTCATCAATCGAGGTAAATATTATGAATAATGGGAAGATTTCAAATGAAACACTGAATTTAAAACACGTATATTCTTTTAAGTTATCCTGAGATTTTTAAGTTTTTCGTCTATTTTTTTAGGCTTGAAAAACTATATGAAGTAGAATAAGATGTAATGGAGGAATAATGTTAATATTTTATGACAATTTTGTTGAGTTTTTTTGAACTAATTCGTGAATAACATCACAAAGTTTTTTTATGTTTTTTGCTATAAAAAATATAAAGCAGTGGAAGATAAGAAAACATTAGAAAATACTTAAAAAAGGTGGAAGTGATACACTTGAGAAAGCCAAAGATTGTTATCCTCGGTGCAGGCTACGGAGGTTTGATGGTTGCAACCCGTTTGCAGAAATCTGTAGGAGCAAACGAAGCGGAAATCGTTTTAGTGAACAAGAATGACTACCATTATGAAACTACATGGCTGCATGAGGCATCAGCCGGAACACTTCATCACGATCGTGTACGCTATGATATAAAAGATGTTATTGACCGCAACAAAGTTGAATTCGTTCAGGGAGTTGCTCTCGAAATTAAAACAGAAGAAAAGAAAGTCATTTTGGAAAATGGCGAAATTGACTATGATTATCTAGTTGTTTCTCTAGGAGCTGAGCCGGAAACATTCGGTATTAAAGGGCTTAAGGAACATGCATTTTCTATTGTCAATGTTAATGCTGCGCGTCAGATTCGTGAGCATATTGAATATCAATTTGCTACTTACAATACAGACGCCGAGAAAAAAGACGAGCGCCTTACAATAGTTGTCGGCGGTGCAGGCTTCACGGGCATTGAATTCCTTGGAGAATTGGCAAACCGTGTTCCTGAGCTTTGCAAAGAGTATGATGTAGACTACCACAAAGTGAAAATCATTTGCGTGGAAGCAGCACCAATGGTTCTTCCTGGCTTCGATCCTGAGCTTGTTAATTACGCTGTATCTCACCTGGAGAAAAAAGGCGTACAATTCATGATTGGAACAGCTATTAAGGAAGCTACGCCTGAAGGCATCATCGTTGGTAAGGGCGAGGATGAAGTAGAAGAAATCAAAGCTGCAACTGTTGTCTGGGCTGCAGGTGTACGCGGAAATTCCATTATTGAAAATTCCGGCATTGAAGCAATGCGCGGCCGTGTAAAGGTTCAGCCTGATTTGCGTGCTCCTGGCCATGATAATCTGTTTATCATCGGTGACTGCTCATTAATCATCAATGAAGAAATTAACCGTCCATACCCTCCTACTGCACAAATTGCTATGCAGCAGGGTGAAGTATGTGCACGAAACATTACTGCATTAATCCGCAATAAAACTGAACTTGAAACATTTACTCCAGATATTAAAGGTACTGTATGTTCTCTTGGTGAACACGATGCGATCGGTGTTGCATTCGGCAAGAAAATGGTTGGTACTAAAGCTTCATTCATGAAGAAGATGATCGATAACCGTGCTCTTTACATGGTTGGCGGACCATCTCTTGTATTGAAAAAAGGTAAATTCAACGTTCTTTAATAAATCAGCTATCATTTATATAAGGGGATGGACTCTATAGTCTGTCCCTTTTTTATTGGAGATTTTTCGTGGTAGAATTTATGTAAAAGGGGGTTTTTGGATGGGAGTCGAACATAAAAGGGGAAAGGTCTGGCTGGCGGTTTCCGGGCTTGTTATTTCCGCGGATGGCAAATGGCTGGTCGTTAAAAAGAAATACGGAGGCCTTAAAGGCAAATGGTCTCTGCCGGCAGGGTTTGTGGAAACAGGCGAAACTGCTGATGAAGCAGCAGTTCGTGAAGTAGAAGAAGAGACGGGAATCAAATGTTCAGTGAAAGGCTTGCTTGGATTGCGTACAGGCGTCATCAAAGGGGAAGTCAGCGATAATATGGTTTTGTTTTTACTGGAGGCTGAACCTGGACAATCATTAAAAGTTCAGGAAAGTGAACTTTTTGACGTGCAGTATCGCAATCCGAAAGAGCTCGCCAATGATCCGGATGCATCAGTTCTATTAAAATACATATTAGACTCTTCTGATTCCTCTATAAAGCCTTTGATTAATGGCATTAATCCCGGAGATACTTTCGGATACACAGCATATAAATTATTTTTATAATTTTCTGAAATTTAGAGATAGAACGAGAAATTAGAAGCAAACAGTGCTTGTATGCGTTTCCAACGATAGTTTTTCATGAAATATGGAGCTTTTCATTTATTCATATCCTTGATATATTATCAGAAAATTCAGTTACGAAATTCAAAGGAGATGAACGAAATGACAGCTAAGAATTATGAAAATAAAGAGTGTATGTATTGTTCAGGGAAAGGATATTTCCAATTATTATTAGGTGGATCTGAAACTTGCAGCTGCTGTGGCGGTACAGGAAAGAAAAAGGAATAAACAAAAAATTTCGCGGAATGCGAAGTTTTTCTTTTCAAAGGAGAAAGCATAAATTCTGAAATTAGATAACTTTCCAGCGCAAGCAGCCTGCCCCCTCGAGGAGGCCCCCAGGATGGGGGTCATGCAGATGTTGCCACAGGACGTGGCGTTCTTAATCTGCGATCTTTTAGTGGGAAAGACGCTTCCGCTTTTCTTGTTGACTCCCCAATCCACATTAAAGTACACTAAATATTGATGTGCTAAGGGAGGAAACAAGTTCATGCAAATGACGATTTTCGTTTTGCCTATTTCGATGCTTCTATTTTTTGTGCTGTTTTTTGGGATAGGTTTTATATTAAATATGCTGTTAAGAATGTCTTGGATCATGGCCATTATTTATCCTATTATCGCCATCTTTATCATTGATAAAGTTCGTTTTATTGAATATTTTCAAAACCCGGGGGAATCGTTTTCCAGTCTTGGCGTTGAATTGTCCAGCCTCGCTCTGGCTGACATCCTCATATTAAGCAGCGGAATGGCAGGCGCCATCGTTGCTGGAATTACGATTAGGCTGCTCCGTAAAAAAGGATATCGGATGTTTTAAATTGGTTATGAAATCTCTGCTGAAGGCAGGGATTTTTTATTTTTTTTGATTAGTGTGATCAAATCGCCTAAGCCTATGGTATCACTGGCTTTAGCCTGTCTGAAAACGGATGCTCGGAGGCCGCCGCTCCCCTGAGTTATGAATATTTCTCTCGAAGATGGGAAATGAATAACTTTGGGAGGAGTGTAATAGATGAGCAAATTAAAAATATGGATGAAACGTTCGGTAATGTCAGCCTTATTTATTGGCGCGTTATTGACAACTTTCCATTCGATTTCCGGAGTGGATGCAAGATCAATTGTTCAGCTGCATCAAAGTGATGCTGAACAAGCTGACGAGGATGGAAATTCAAAGTTTGACCATACATTAAAATCGGTTGGCGTAGCATTTAAGTTTTTAAAGCAGGCAGTGAGTCTGGAGCCTAAGATTTCAGCAAGTGAAGTTGTGGCAAGTGAACAGCCGCCGACCCTGGAAGAATCGATTGACTGGTCACAGTATCAGAAACAACAAGTAATAGCTACTGGGTATACGGCATTTTACGAGTCGACAGGCAAAAATCCGGATCATCCGTCCTTTGGCATTACATACTCAGGTGTTAAAGTAAAAAGGGATTTATACTCTACCGTCGCAGCAGATTTGAATGTTTTTCCGATTGGAACGATATTGTTTATCCCTGATTATGGATATGGTGTTGTAGCCGATAAGGGCGGTGCCATTAAAGGGAATAAATTGGACCTTTATTATGAAACAGTGGATGATGTTTACAATAACTGGGGAAAGAAAACGCTCGATGTTTACATCGTTGAAATGGGCGATGGAACCCTGACGGAAGAAGAATTAAAGTTACTGAATGAAAATGAATCTATGCAGGTTTTTAGACAGCAATATATTAAATCTGAGAAAAAATAATTACGGAATGCAGGCAAATCCGCGAAACTAATCGGATTTGCCTCTTTATTTTTATAACATTGAAAATGACTGCGGATGAATTTTTTTAGCTAATTTGATAGCTCCTTCAATCAGGCGTGGTGATGGCCTGCAAAAAAGTTCTTCTTCCAGAATCAGGACTTTGTTCTGCTTAACTGCTTCCATTTCACTCCAGCCTGGACGTTTCAGAATAACTTCCGGATTTACCTTTTCTCTTCTGACACCGACCCACGCGAGACAGATATAATCAGGCTGGCGATTTAGGACATCTTCCCAATCAGTCTGTATACTTGCCAGCTCAACATCCCTGAATAAATTCGTTCCACCGGCAATTTCACTGATTTCCGTCAGCCAATTGACCTTGCCCGGTGTAAATACGGGCTTGGGCCACCATTCCCAATAGAGGCTAGGTTTTTTTTCAATCCTGCTTGAGATGAGCTTAAGTTCCTCTATTTTTGCAGCAAACTCTTTAGCAGCCAAAATGCCTCTTTCAGGCTTCCCAATTTTTTCAGCTGCAAAAACCAGGTCCTGTTCAATATCTGCCAGGCTTTGAGGATTTAAAACAATGTGGGGAATCTGCCTTTTTTCAAGCTCCGCTACATTCTTTTCCATGCCGGGTACACTAAGGGATGCGAGCACAAGATCAGGCTTCAATTCTTCCACTTTGTCCATATTAATAGACAAGTCAGGGCCAAGCCGGGGCAGCTTGGAGATTTGGCCGGGCCAATCCGAATAATCGTCCACCCCCGCGAGCATATCAGTAAAACCCAAGTATTCCACTAATTCCGTATTGCTTGGGCATAAGGAAAGGATTTTCACTTCAAATCACAACCTTCAGGAAAATAAATAATGAAGTCCTAAAGTTAATAGGATTCCAGTCAGGCCGCCAAATAGAACTTCTATCGGCTTATGGCCCAGCAGCTCCTTCAATTCTTTCTGTTTTTCTTGGTCTTCTTTCTTCTGCCATGTCTTTGCTTCTTCAACAAATTTATTGAAGTCGGCAACAAGCTGGTTTAATACAATCGCCTGTTCCCCAGCCTGGCGTCGCACTCCGGTAGCATCAAACATCGTGATAATGGCAAATACGGCTGAGACAGCGAATACAGCGGAGTCTATTCCAGTCTCTAGTGCCACTCCGGTTGAAAGGGCAGTTACTGCTGCTGAGTGTGAGCTGGGCATTCCGCCAGTACTTGTCAAAAGGGACCAATCCACTTTTCGGGTGGCAATAAATTGAATGGGTACTTTTACAAATTGGGCAAAGAAGATGGCTGCCAATGCAGACCATAAAGGGAAATTCGTCAATAATTCCATATGAGACCACCTCTTGAGTGTATGATACTCCCGCTGCAGCTTCAAATAGGCAGTTTACCGGAACTGCCGAAAGCTATACTAACTAATATTCTCCAACAGATTGTTCCTTCCTGCAAGCTGATCTATTTTAAGTTTTTGTTAATCGATGCTTTTTCTGAAAATAAGCTGTTGCTGTCAGTGAAATCAAAAGAAGCCATTCAAAGGCATTTATGGCAGCTTCACTTTCAATTGGAATATCAATGGCGCTTCCGATAATCATCAATGCAGTTCCGGAAAAAAACCAGAACCAGCCCTGTTTGCGCCAAACAACAACAGATGCCGCCAGCAGCACAGCAGATACAATCAGCACCATAAGGGGAGGGCCTCCTGATGTCTCTGAATCTGAATAACTAAGAACGCCAAATTCCCATTTTGGTTCCAGATTAAGTCCGAATACTTCAGCAGCAAGTTCCAGAATAATTAATCCTGCTGTAAGCAAATAGGCCATCGATTTGGATGTGCCTGTTTTGGCCCATTCTAGATCTGCTTGTTTTAAAGTTTTCCAGGAGTAAAGGACAAGCAGTGGGGTGAAAAAAGCGTGTATCCAAAAACGGGCATAATTCAGATGCTTTAAAATATTGCCCTCCCCGATAAAACGGCCGGCAGCCAGAATAGCGTTATCGTAAATTAACCCGAGAAGAACAGGAAGCAGGAAAGCAGCACTAATGGAGCCATTGTCTTTTGCAGCACATAGCGCCCAGAAGAATAGCAGGATATATCCCGCTGCAAAGGCTGCAAATAATAGAGGATCCATATCATTCTCCTTTCTGTCTCTATTTTCTTTACCCAATAATTAAAGAATATACTTAAGGATTGTACATATAGGATAATCACTTTCGTTTTTGTTAAAATGAAAGTGATAGGAAGTTCTGAACATGGGGTGATTTCATGGAAGATTATCCTCTTGAATATTACGAATTCTTTGTCAGTTTCAATGAAGGTGACTATTACACATGCCATGATCTTCTTGAGGAAATATGGATGACTGACAAAGGCAATCTATTTTTGAAAGGCCTGCTGCAAATGAGTGTCAGCATCTATCATTATGAATACGGCAATGTCAAAGGAGCAAGGCTGATGATGCAGGCGGCACAGGAATACTTGCAGTCTTACCGGCCAAAACACTGGGGGATTAATCTTGAGCATGTGTATGGATTTATTGAAGAATGCCTCTCTATTTTTCCGGAAGATATCGATCGGATCCCATTTGAAATGATAGAAACTCTTCCTAAACTGCCGCAGCTGGTGCTATATTTGGAAGATTAGCAAGAGCAGAAACATCATAAAATTAGATAGTCGAAATAATTTAATATTTTCGATATAATAAGATGAAAAATATATTATGGGGGTGCGAGAATGTTTTCAGTAAAGAAAGAGTTTGACTTCTCAGCCGAACAGGAATGCCTGATTGTTGGTGTCTTCGATAAACCAGCCAGGTTTGAAGGTGTGCTGGCCCGTGCAGATGACCAATTTGACGGCCAGCTGACAGAACTGGTGAAAAGCGGGGATATTTCTGCCAAGAAAAAAGCCATTGCAAAAATACATACTTTTGGAAAAATCGGGCCTAAACGATTAATTACAGTCGGCCTTGGAAAAGAAAAAGAATTCAGCTTTGAAGGGTTGCGTGAAGCATTGGGCAGGGCATTCAAGGAAGTGAAATCGTCCAGGCTTCAAAATGCGGGTGTTTACCTTGATACATTTATTGGAGGAAATGTTGATGCGCTTGATGCAGCCCATGCAGCCAGCGAGGCGTTTGCTCTTTCCACCTATAAATTTGAAGATTACAAACAGAAATCGAACGAACCCGAAAAGGAAGTTGAAAGTATTGCCGTTTTTTGTGAAGCCGCAGATGAGGAAGATGTAAAGGCCTCCCTTACTGTAGGGTATGCCCACGGGAAAGGAACGAACTCAGCCCGTACATTAGTTAACCTGCCAGGCAATATGCTGACTGCCACTGATCTGGCAAATTACTCTTCTGAACTGGCATGGAGATACGGATTTGAAGTGGAAATCCTTGAAAAAGAAGATATGCTTAAGCTTGGCATGGGTGCTCTTCTGGCAGTTAATCAGGGATCAGCAGAGCCTCCTAAGATGATTGTCATTAAATATCAGGGCAAGGAGGAATGGAAGGATGTCATCGGCCTGGTGGGCAAAGGAATTACCTTTGATACAGGAGGCTATTCCCTTAAGCCGAAAGACGGCATTGTCGGGATGAAAACCGACATGGGCGGTGCAGCCGCTGTGCTTGGCGCAATGGAAGTCATCGGCGAACTGAAGCCTGAACAAAATGTTGTCGCTGTTATTCCTTCTACAGATAATATGGTGAGCGGAACAGCTTTTAAGCCGGATGATGTCATAACATCCATGAGCGGGAAAACCATTGAAGTCCTTAATACGGATGCAGAAGGGCGTCTGGCTCTTGCTGATGCGGTCACATATGCAAAGCATCATGGAGCAGATTACCTGGTGGATGTTGCAACTCTGACTGGCGGTGTCATCGTTGCACTGGGGGAAGAAACAACTGGTGCATTAACCAATAATGAAGAGTGGTTTGAGCAGGTGCTGGAAGCATCCTATGAAGCTGGCGAACCAATCTGGCGTCTGCCTCTTTTTGAAAAAGATAAAGAAAGAATCAGAAGCAGCAAGGTTGCGGACCTGAACAATTCGCCTGGACGTGCCGGCCATGCCATTATGGGCGGAGGATTTGTAGGTGAATTTGCCGAAAACACACCATGGGTGCATCTTGATATTGCAGGTACAGCCACAACAGCCAAAAGCCATGATCTTGGACCAGACGGCGCGACAGGCGTTATGGTGCGTACATTGGCACTGCTGGTTGAAAGGTTTGAAGCAAACTAACGATGAATTCAGAACTCCGGAGAAATCCGGAGTTTTTTTGCAGTTTTTTAGCTTGAATTCTCAATGGAACGGTGAAAATGAACTTTACCCGCCGGTTAACCTGAAATACCGGCCAAAATCCTCAATTTATCCGCCCAATTCCTAAAAAATACCGGCGAAAACAGCGTCTGGCGCAAACTCCCATTTTCGAATCTCCCCAAAATCATTGACACGAAAAGTGGAAGTATGATAGTTTAATACTTGTGTTTTAGTTCTCTACCAATTTAGCGGAGTAAAGTAATGGGATATAAGTACAGAAAGAGGGTATCATCATGAATGCAGTTATACTTGCAGTTTTGATTATGCTTGTTCTCAGCCTTTTGCGTGTCAATGTGGTTCTTGCCCTAGTGGCTGGAGCATTGGCAGGCGGGCTGGCAGGCGGTTTAAGCATAGATAAAACAATTGAAGTTTTTTCAAATGGGCTCGGCGGCAGTGCAGAGGTTGCATTAAGTTATGCGTTATTGGGCGGATTTGCCTTAGCCATTTCCGCAGCCGGACTTCCGAATCTATTAGTGGAATGGGTTCTGGCAAAGGTGGGAAAAGACGGGGAATCCAGAGGGAAAACCTTATCAAAGGCACTTATCATATTTTCTATTTTATTAATGTCTATTTTTTCTCAGAATCTGATTCCAATTCATATTGCGTTTATTCCGATATTAATTCCCCCTTTATTGAAGGTTATGAATGAGCTCGAAATGGACCGCCGGCTGATCGCATCTGTATTGACATTTGGTTTAACAGCTCCGTATATACTGCTTCCTGCGGGATTTGGCCAAATTTTCCACGGAATACTCGCGGAAAATATGGAGAATAGCGGATTGGCTGTGGAAATGGCAGACATCCCGAAAGCCATGCTTATTCCTGTAGCCGGCATGGCTGCTGGTCTTTTAGCTGCATTATTTTTTTACCGTAAAAAAAGGGATTATCGCCCATCAGAATTAATGGAGACGGAGAAAGGCAACTATTCAAAAAAGAGCATTATTATTTCACTCATTGCGATTGCAGCAGCTCTCATTGTACAGCTGCAGCTGGATTCAATGATCTTTGGGGCGCTGACAGGTATTTTAGTTATTTATATCAGCGGAGCTATCAAATGGAACGAGGCAGATCAGCTTTTAACAGAGGGCATGAAGATGATGGCATTTATTGGATTTGTTATGCTGGCTGCATTTGGATTTGCAGATGTTTTAAAAGAAACAGGCGATGTTGAAAGCCTTGTTGAACAGGCGGCAGGAATCATCGGTGATAATAAATCACTAGCTGCATTGCTTATGCTTCTTGTCGGCTTACTTGTTACAATGGGGATTGGATCTTCATTCTCAACCATCCCGATTATTGCAACCATATTTGTGCCGCTTGCACTAGAGGTTGGCTTCAGTCCGATGGCAACTATTGCTCTAGTAGGGACCGCCGCTGCTCTTGGAGATGCCGGTTCGCCTGCGTCAGATAGTACATTGGGGCCTACAGCAGGCTTGAATGCAGATGGACAGCACAATCACATATGGGATACTTGTGTGCCAACATTCCTTCACTACAACATTCCGCTCATCCTGTTTGGATGGCTGGCGGCAATTATCTTATAATTTTAAGCAGCTTCCATAAAGGGGGCTGCTTTCTCACTGCTTTTATCAGTTCGTAAACTAGGGTACGATAAAGGAAAAAGAACTGAGGTGGCTTCAGTGTATTTTGGGAAAATCAGAAAACCGGCCTCAAGCCGGGTACCGCCAAATCAAAATGTTACGACTGCCTTTCCTGTACTGCACTATGGAAATGTTCCGCATTATAAGGATATGCAGGAATGGAGTCTGCAGATATTTGGGGAAGTGGAAAAGGAATTATCCTTTTCGCATGAGGAGGTAATGAACCTTCCTCAGACACAGTACAAAAATGATATCCACTGTGTTACGGGCTGGTCAAAGCTTGATAACGTTTGGGAGGGAGTCTCCGCCGCTGAAATTGCCAGGCAGGCAGGTGTAAAAGAAACCGCACAATTTGTAATCCTCCATGCGGAAGAAGGTTGGACAACGAACCTCCCCATTAAAGATTTTTTAAAAAGCACAAGTCTGCTTGCCCATACCCATAACGGTGAGCTCCTGACTCCTGAACATGGGTTTCCACTAAGAGCCGTGATTCCGCATCTTTATTTTTGGAAAAGCGCAAAGTGGATTAGAGGCATCGAGTTTTCTGAAATTGACAAGCCTGGATTTTGGGAGAAAAACGGCTATCATAACTATGGTGACCCCTTCCGTGAGCAGCGATTCAGCTGGGATGATTAATCAGCATAAAGCGTTACATCACGTAACGCTTTATTGCCTTTTTAAAACCCGAATAGCATAGTAAAAATATTTTTCTTTTTCAATTTCTTCCTGGGCTTCTCCTGATCAAAAACCAAAAGGGTGTCAGCGGGGATGCTTCGGCTTTTTACAGCAGTCCTGGCTTCAAGAACCTCAATCCGTTTGAGCAGGCGTGCATTCTCTTTTTGCAGCTCTTCTATTTCGCTGCGGTGCTGCAGCAGCTGATAGGAGACAACATCATCCGCTTTTCCGTTCAGCCGCTGTTCAAGCTCACTGATCTTCAAATATATTTTCTCCATGGCTGGTTCCGCTGTTTCTCCCTGAACCGTACCTTTTCTGGCCTTTTTGCCATTTACCGTAACGTCCTGCAATATAATCCCCTGGTTAAGCTGATCCTGCACCTGCTTAAGCAGGTTAATATCTTCTTCCGTAAATAAGTAATGGCCTAGTTCATTGCGTTCCGTCCGGAGTCCCAGTTGTTTAACCCATCGCTGAATAGTGCTTGGCGAAACTCCTAACAATTTGGCAGCAGCACTTGTGTTCATTCTGATCCCCTCCCGTTTTCACAATGGATTCTATCCGGATAACGGGAAGTCCTTCCAGGCTGACAAAACAAGTTTTCTTTCGGCAAAGATAGTGCGGATTTTACATTTTTTTATCATCCTGATTTACGGATTTTGAATTCATATATAGACATTTTTCTGTCATCCAGCCTATTGCGCCGCCAATTAGGGCGCCGCCTATTACATCAGAAGGGTAATGGTGGCCAGCCCAGATACGCGCGAAGCCTGTAAGGGCTGAAACCCACAGCAAAATACGACCTAAAAATCGATTGCCGTAAAAAATGACGATAGAGGCAGCAAATGACACCACTGTATGTTTGCTTGGAAAACTGGAATCTCTTTTGGCTGGGATCAATATGCCAATCTTGTTTTTTATGAAGGGGCGGGGCTTAAAATAACAAATTTTAATGATCTTGTTTACCAGGATAGCGATCAGGGAAGCTGCAGCCGCTTTTTTAGCGGCTGTTTTGGAGGGGCCTTTTGCCAGCCACATGCATCCCAGTACAAATAAAAATAAATACCTTGCCCTATTTGATAAAAGAACCATTAAAAAGTCCATGAAAGCAATACGTCCGGACAACCGGTTGATTGCCTTGAAAATCTTCATGTCCATTAGTAGTCTCCTTTGCTCTTGTCATTAGGCTTATTCCTGCTGTCAGGCTCTCTTTTGGGAGGGACTTCAAACTTTTGTTCATTATCTTATTATTTGCAAATCTGCACTTAAAAACACAATTTCAGTAAAGACATTAAAAAAATAAAACCATGCAGCAGCTGCATGGTTTTAAAAGCCTACACATAGAATAAATCTTTAAACACAAATGAAGCGAAACCCATATAGGCACTGATGGTATGGCCGCTTATAATATAATTTGGGTAATTCCAGAAAGTCATTAAGATACCTCCTTTAAACGTGAATCCCCTGCAGATGCAGGGGAATGGAATATTATATTTGTCCTGATCTTGATGACAGCCATTTGTCCATGTAGTCAGGAACTTTTCCTTCTGAAGTAAGGTTGGCATGTCCCCCCTGAAGCAGATGAAAAGTTTTATCAGCGCTTGACACGAGGTCCATGACCGGAAGAATCTGCTCTTTTGGAACAAGGCGATCATTATCCGAAGCAACAGCGAGTAAATTAGCTTTAATAGCACTGAGAACAGCCTTCTTATCACCGATGGTTAATGTGCCCTTCACAAGCTTATTTTCTTTTGCAAGATCATGATTGATTTGCTTCAGCGCTGCCCCGGCAAATGGAATATGGCCATTGGTCCAGGTGTTAAACCGTTTCCACCTGGATGCGTATGCTTCATCGTCGCCCCTCGCCAGCAGCGATAAATAAGGAGAGTAATAAACGGGTGAAGTAAATAGCCGCATACCAGATTTGATGGCAAAGGCGGGGATAAGTCCCCATGCATCAAAAATGGAATCCAGGCTGCCTCCTCCATTCCGCAATTCTTCTGCCCATTTATCAAAGACAGGCACGGTGCTGAAATCAACTGGTGAGACAGACAATACTAAGTTTTTGACCGGCTCCTCCGCAATGGCCGCATAAATGGCTGCAAAAGTGCCGCCCAGGCAAAAGCCCATTACGGTTATTTCCTCTGCTCTGGCGTGATATAAAGCTCTTTTTACTCCCTTTTGGATGTATTCCGTAATATAGTCATTCATCGTAATGTCTTTATCCTCATAACCAGGAGTCCCGAAATCCAGCAGATAGACATCGTACCCGCTGTTAGCCAAAGCTTCGATTAAACTGCTTTGCGGCCCCAGATCTAAAATAAATGGCTGATTGACAAGCGAATAAACCAGGAACACCGGAATTCTGTATTTTTTACTGGAAGGGGCATAGTGCCAGAGCGTTGCCTTGTTTTTTTTCCAGACAGCAGTCCTGGGAGTTAAATGAATCTCCGGATCGGGCTGAACCATGGTCTTAAAGAATCCATGCAGTTTTTTGGAAGCGGTATGTTGTGCCATTTATTTTCCCGCGCTTTCACTGCTGCCAAGTGCTTTTTTTATTTCTTCTACTGATTGAGCCAATGCAATGACTTTTTCGTCAATCAGATCCATTTTTTCTTCAGCCTGCACAGTTAATTTTGCTGCGTTTGCCACGTCTGTCTTGGTAGGGAAATTAAGAGGGATGGATAGTGTCTCAATAGCTTCCTGGAGTTTTTTCATGCTTGCAGCGGTCACCTCGGAACGGGTGATCAGATTTTTAAATATTTCTTCCTTGTTAATAGAGTTCTGAATGGATTCGTTCAGTTCTCTTTCCACTTTTGTCCCTACCTTTTTTATTGCCTGTAATAGGGCTTCAGTATGGTTAATAGACATAAACATTCTCCTTTCTATGAAGTCAATCCAGGGAAATCAACGGACTTAGAGTGACACTGTCATTCCTCCATCTACGACTAGAACCTGCCCTGTCACGTAATCAGACGCTTTGGATGATAAGAAGACAGCAGCTCCTTTTAAGTCATGTTCACTTCCAAATCTTCCGGCAGGAATTTTTCCGAGAATAACTGAACTCGATTTTTCCAGGACCTTTGTTATTCTGGTAGGGAAGAAGCCGGGAGCAATAGCATTCACTTGAATGCCGGCAGGTGCTAATTTTACAGCTAAATCCTTCGTAAGTGCGATAACAGCTCCTTTACTTGTACTGTAGGCCACTGCATCAAGAAATGCGGAATGAGTACCCCTCAATCCATTTACTGAAGAAATATTGATGATTTTGCCGCTGCCCTGCTTCGTCATCACTTTTGCCGCAGCCTGTGAAAATAAAAACAGTCCCTTTAGATTCACATTCATGACTTTGTCCCATTTATCAGCAGGCAGTTCAAGAAATGGCGCAACCCAGGATGTTCCGCTATTATTAATGAGAATATCAATGCTTCCAAATGTCTCTAAGGTCTTGCTGATGACCATTTGAATGTCTTCCTCATTGGTTATGTCACATTCAATCGCCAGAGATTTAACTCCCTTTGCTTCAAGGCTTTTTCTTACATGCTCACATGCTTCAATGCTTCGTGAGCAGACGACAACATTTGCTCCTGCTTCCCCAAGTGCATTTGCCATTTGCTCGCCGAGTCCGCGGCCTCCTCCTGTTACAATTGCTGTTTTATTGCCTAAATGAAATAACTCGTTCAATTTCATCGTTATCCCTCCCTTAGTCTTTTTAAAAATCAATCCTTCTGAATAAAATAGACTTCGATATAGTATAGACAAGTTAACTCCATGTGGTGCTAAAATTGTATATTTGCCTTGTCCCAAAATGTATAAGGAAGATAAAAACAGAAAAGGCTGGATAATATAGAGGAGGGGGGCTTAAAAGGTGGAAAGGGAGCAAATAGAGGAGCTATTTGAAGATAGCGGATATCACGGTTTAAACAGCAAGCTTGCCTATAAAATCTGGTTGACCGGGGTATGGGATGAAGAGGATGAAGACAAAATTGAAGCTTTTATAGATGCTTATTCTTTTGAAGGAGAAGCAATATTAACTGACAATTTTCTCTATCACTATCGAATATTTGCCTATATTCACGATAAAAATGAAGGTTCGTTATTCCATCGGCAGATATTTTAGTATCACAGCTTAAAACCAAAAACAAACACAGATTCAGGACCTGTGTTTGTTTTACATATACAAAATAAGAAAGTTTAAAACTTTGAACTTCGATAATTTTCTGGCTCCGGGCTCCGATAAGCGGGCGCCTGGGGCTTTTCTTATCAGCCAGCTTTCTTAAGCTGCTTCTTTGCTGCTTTATAGTGGTTTTCAAAGAATTCATTAGTATCTTTAACAACCACTTTGCTTAAAAGGATTAATGCAATTAAGTTAGGAATCATCATTAATGCATTTGCCATGTCAGCGAAGGCCCAAACGGTAGTTAAGTTGGCAACCGCACCAATTCCAGTCGCAAAGATGTAAATGGCACGGTATCCCATTATTCCTTTTGTGCCAACCAGGTACTCAAAGCATTTTTCGCCGTATACATACCAGCCGACGATTGTTGAGAAACCGAAGAATATAACAGAGAATGCAACGATATATTCACCCGCTGTTCCAAGGACATGAGTAAAGGCTGCACTTGTTAATGCCCCGCCGTCAAGGCTGCCATCGTGCGCCACACCAGAGATCAATCCTCCTGTTGTATCCCAGAAGCCAGTCATGATAAGCACCAGTCCAGTCATCGTACAAACAACGATTGTCACAATAAATGTGCCAGTCATCGCAACAAGAGCCTGTTTTACAGGGTGGTCTGTCTTGGCGTTGCCTGCGATTAACGCTGCGGTACCAAGACCGGCTTCGTTAGAGAAAATACCCCTTGAAACACCATTCTTGATCGCTTCAGATACTACAACACCGACAAAACCGCCAGTCGCTGCAACCGGATTGAAGGCATAGTAGAAGATAGTCTGGAAACCAGGAATAATTTGATCATAATTAACAGCCAAAATAATTAAAGCACCGCCAATATAAAGAACCGCCATGACTGGTACAAAGAATCCAGCAACTGTACTAATACGCTGAATGCCTCCAAAAATGATTAAAGCAGCCAGTACAGCAAGAATGACACCTGTAATCCAATTATTAATTCCGAATGAAGTATCCATAACTGCTGCAATCGTATTCGATTGAACACTGTTTCCGATTCCAAGTGCTGCAAATGCTCCAAAGATTGCAAATGCAACTGCAAGCCATTTGAACTTTTTGCCAAGACCGCGTTCAACATAATACATTGGTCCGCTGGAGTACTCGCCATTTGCGTTCTTCACCCGGTATTTCATTGCCAGCAAGGCTTCGGCATATTTGGTTGCCATTCCCAGCAGGCCAACAATCCACATCCAGAAGATGGCCCCTGGTCCTCCAAGTGTAATCGCAGTGGCAACCCCGGCGATATTACCATTGCCAATTGTTGCTGCGAGGGCTGTCATAAGCGCCTTAAAGTTACTGACATCACCCTCATCATTAGATCCAGCCTGTCCTTCTCTGGTAAACCCTAATTTAAACGCATATATCAGCCTTCTGAATTGAAGGCCCTTCAGCATGAATGTTAAAAGAACACCAGTACCAAAAAGCAAAATCAAACTTGGTGTGCCCCAGAGCACCCCGTTAATTTTATTAAGCGTCTCAAGCATAAATTCCATCGCCTCCTATATGTTAACGCTTTCAATTGCTGTGAACAAAACTATTATTATATGATTTTTTTGTGAACATGTCCTATTGTAAAATTATCTGAATATAACTTCAAGTCAAATGGGAGAAGTAAAACTATTAGCAATTTTTTAAAAAAGGAGGTCGGGCACCGAGCGAAATATGTCGAATGGCTTGATGGCTTTGGTAGAGTGCAGGTTGGGATTGAGGTATAATATAATAGGATAGAAAAAGTGAATTGGCGTTTAAAGGAGTTTTACGATTGGGTGATGATAAAATGGAAAAAGATCCGTTTAAGAGGGCATTTAGTGATCTGGAGGAATTGGTAGATAAGATTCGCGATGTCCTGGAATGCCCTGTTACAATAGAAGATGTTAACCATCGCCTGCTGGCCTACAGTACACATGATGACCAGACAGATACCGCGAGAATCGCAACAATCATCAGCAGAAAGGTTCCTGAAAAGGTGATCAATCGTTTATGGAAAGAACGTGTGATTCCTCAGCTGATGCAAAGCGGAGAACCACTTAGAATCCCTGAAATAAAGGAAATAGGGCTGGGAAATCGGGTAGCCATTTCCATACGCAATCATAATGAAGTATTAGGCTACATTTGGGCAGTCGAAGAAGAAGCCCTGTTAACAGAAAGCAAGCTGAACCTGCTAAAGCTTGCTGCAAAGTCTGCAAGGACGGAAATGCTGAGATTAAACGCCCAAAAGAAAAAAAAAGCTGAGGGATACCGGGATTTTTTCTGGGAACTGTTAACCGGCCATTTCCATACTCATGATGAAATCGCAGAAAGATTTGAGGACTTAAGCATTAAACCGCCAACGCCGTTTGCTGTACTTGTCTTTAGGTTTAAAGAAGAAGTTACCTCTAAAATAGAACAAAATATCATTTATCTGATCACGACGAGCCAAAAGGTTCATATAACCTTTCATGCAGCGATGGGAAATGAATTTATTATACTGGCTGCGCCGCCGGAACCTGCTCTTTCCGAAAATGCTTTTATAGACTTCATCCATTTTTTCATTGATCAAATGAAGACACGATTTAACATTGATCATATTAGCGGGGCAACTGGAACAACTTATCAGCACTATGAGAAAGTTGAAAAGAGCTATCAGGAGGCACTGCAGGTCCTGCGTCTTAAAGAACAATTTCCGGAAGAGATCCATCATGTCTATAGCTATCAGCAGCTTGGCATTTTCCGCTATCTTGATGCCATACTCGAAAAGAAACGGCTGGAACCATATGAGCATCCGGCTATCGAAAAGCTTAACAAATACGATCTTGAGCATCGGACCAATCTGCTCACTACTCTGGAAGCCTTCATTGATCATGACAGCAATGTGAATGAAACAGCTAAAAAGCTGCATATCCATATGAATACTTTGAATTATCGCTTAAAGAGGATAACCGATATCGGGGAAGTTGATTTGAAGAATACAAATACAAAACTTTCATTATATCTTGAACTTAAAATCCGGAGAATCGAAAAGAAGAGCCCCCATTTGTAGATTTTCACAAATGGAGGCTCTTTTATTTTACCGATTCAACAATGACAGCGCTTTATTAAAATTATTATACTGTCAATAGTAAATATCATATTTGATAGATTGAAAGGGGATTTTTCCATGATTATTGGAGTACCTAAAGAGATTAAAAATAACGAAAACCGTGTTGCTGCAACACCAGCAAGCGTTGACGCATTAGTAAAAGCCGGACATAAAGTATTTGTAGAAATCGATGCAGGAATTGGAAGCGGTTTCACAAATGAAGATTATACAGAAGTAGGAGCTGTTATCGTAGATACTGCTGCAGAGGCATGGGCTGCTGAAATGGTTATGAAGGTTAAAGAGCCTCTAGCTTCAGAGTATGGTTATTTCCGTGAAGGTTTGGTACTTTTCACATACCTTCACCTTGCAGCAGAGCCAGAGCTTGCAAAAGCATTAACTGAAAAAGGTGTTACAGCTATCGCCTATGAAACAGTAGAAGTAAACCGCACATTGCCTCTTCTTACTCCAATGAGTGAAGTTGCAGGACGCATGTCTGCTCAAATTGGAGCTCAATTCCTCCAGAAGACAAATGGCGGTATGGGTATTCTTCTGGCAGGTGTTCCAGGCGTTTCACGCGGAAAAGTTACCATCATTGGCGGCGGTGTAGTTGGAATCAACGCAGCGAAAATGGCAATCGGGCTTGGCGCACAAGTTACGATTATCGACTTAAGCCCGGAACGTCTGCGCCAGCTTGACGATATCTTCGGAAACAGCATCCAAACTTTAATGTCTAATCCTTTCAACATTGCACAAGCTGTTAAAGATGCTGACCTGGTAATTGGTGCGGTTCTAATCCCAGGAGCTAAAGCGCCTAAGCTTGTAACAGAAGAAATGATTAAAACAATGAAGCCTGGTTCAGTAGTAGTTGACGTGGCGATTGACCAGGGCGGTATTTTTGAAACAGTTGATCACATTACAACTCATGACAACCCAACTTACGATAAGCATGGCGTTGTTCACTATGCTGTTGCGAACATGCCTGGTGCCGTACCAAGAACATCTACAATTGCTCTTACAAACGTTACAATCAACTACGCGCTGCAGATTGCAAACAAAGGCGTTATTAAAGCTATTGAAGACAATGCAGCACTTAAGCTTGGCGTTAACGTTGTAAACGGCAGCATCACATACCCAGCGGTTGCGAAAGACCTTGGCTATGAGTATGTTTCTGTCGAAGATGCATTTGCTAAAGTAAAAGCAGCTAACTAATAGATCTTAAATCCCCTTGGCCAGAGGCTAAGGGGATTTTGTTTTATGCATAGTTGTTTCCGCTTATCTAGTGCTGTCTAGCTCCAGGCGCCATCGTCTCGAGGTCATAAGCTTGTCTAGTTTCGGCTCCTAGGGACTCGAGGTCATAAGCCGTTCCCTTCCAGAAGGAAAAAACCCCTTCTTTCAGGGACCGTCTTATGCTAGTCGTCCCTGGGCAGTCGCCTCAACATTTCTTCAATCCGTCCAAAAGGTTAAAGAACAACCTTTCAGCCGGCTCGTCTTATGCTTGAGGCCCGCAGGATGCGGGTCATGCAGACGTTGCCACAGGACGTGGCGGTTTTAGTCTGCGTTCCTTTTAAAGCGGGTGCCCGCTTTTCTAATGCTGTCTAGCTCCAGCGCCTACCCCCTCGAGGTCACAAGCCAATCCTCCCAAAAAGGCAAAAATCGCCTTTCCGAGAGGCTCATCTTGTGCTTGTCGGGGGTGAGCAAGGCGCTTCCGCTTTTCTAATGTTGTCTAGCTCCAGGGCCATCGGCTCGAGGTCAAAAGCCAATCCGTCCAAAAGGTTATAGAACAACCTTTTAGCCGGCTCGTCTTATGCTTGTCGCCGATAAGCGGGCGCCTTCCGCTTTTCTAGTAGCCCACTCAAAATGAGGACATCTGCATATTAAATAGAGAAGGCATTAAAAATTAAGGAGGTTACCCTGCATGTATTATTATAGAGGCCCATATAGAAACGGGGGAGAAAGGTTCTTCTTTTTAGGAGCTCCTTTTGTCGGCGGCCTGCTCGGCGGTTTCCTGGGAGGCGGGCTGGGAGCAGCATTATTTGCTCCACGTCCTTTTTATGGACCTCCGCCGCCATTCTATGGCCCGCCAGCTGCACCATATGCTCCCTATGGCGGAGGCGGATACCCTGGCTATGGACCATATGGAAACCCTTATTATCGCTAAACATGTAAAGCTCTCTTGATTGAGAGCTTTTTTATTAATGTTTACTTACAACCATCTCAGCTTTAGTGTCAGATCACAGCATTTCTGGGGATCCTCTTTATCCGATTCAAAGTGGAGGCTTAGCCCGTCAGGTGTATAGGACACCTTAGGAATTCGGGATATTCCTGTTGATTTTATCATTTTATCGACTGCATCTTTTTTTGACTGCTGAGCCGCTGACATCAGTTCATAAGAAAACTTTTTTGACTCTGCCATATTTACAAGCAATGTGCTGGCGTCTTTCATGAGGACTTCCATTTTTTTAGCGGAGCTCATGAACATTTGAGGATCGACAGCAGGAAAGGTTCTGTAGAGATGGACAGGATGATAATAAGACTGGCAGGCTTGCGGATAATTCCAGCAGGTTTGAAGCTGAGGGTTGTATCCAGGTTTTGGGTAGCGAAAATAATAATAGGGGTACATCCGGTTCTGCCCCTTTCGATTAATAATCAATGCACACATACCCAATATATGAAACGAAGGCTATTCCTATGAGAAAACAAAATGAAAATGCTTTCGCGAATAAATGCGGCTTGCACCCTGCATAGATAAAAAGGGGTTGCAGAAGGTGCATTAGAAAGGCAATTTTAATAAGGCTTGATATAATTAGAAAAGGGGTAAAAGAACTGCATGAAGAATATATTAGTGTAATGAATATAAATAAGTGAG
Source organism: Bacillus sp. NTK034 (assembly GCF_017303275.1). Lineage (GTDB taxonomy): Bacteria > Bacillota > Bacilli > Bacillales > Cytobacillaceae > Cytobacillus. The sequence continues at coordinate 397,330 of NZ_JAFKOJ010000004.1, forward strand.
CACCGCTTACATAGATGGGAGGCCCCGGATGGAACTGGAACTGGTTTTGGAAATTATTGAGAATAACGGATATTTGGGGCTGTTTCTATGGCTTTGGGTAGGGGTCTTTATTTTTCCTGTGCCGAATGAATTAATCGTGATGACTGTTGGGCTTTCTGCCTCTTTAAAAACACTTCACCCTGTGCTTGCTTTCATTGTCATTTATCTTGGCATCCTGGCTGCATTGTCAACCTGTTATACAATCGGACGTTTGATTGGCCGGCCCTTGCTTAAATACTTCCATAAAAGTAAAAGGATGTCTAAAACCATTAATGCTTCTTTAAAACTAATGGAAAAGTATCATGCCTTTTCCCTCTCTTTCAGTTATTTTGTTCCGGGTATCAGAAATTTCCTCCCTTTCTTATACGGCTTCAGTAAATTGCCATTTAAAAAATTCGCTTTGTTTGCGTACAGCGGCGCACTAATATGGCTGTTTGTGACTTTCACGATTGGCTATGTATTTGGAGATCATATTGATGCCATCATCAAACATGAAAAAGAATTACTGCTTGGCCTTGCAGGCTTTGCATTGCTCCTCCTTATTTTTCGCTTTACCAGAAGAAAGCGGGGGAAGGATCAGGAAAAGCTGCATGATCAGGGGTTGGGACTTTAAAATAAAAAGGCAGCTCCCAGGCTGCCTTTTTTACTTAATACTGATTGCGGTGCTCTACCAGGTCGATGGCTCCAAGTACAATATGAGCGAGCCCGAAACCAACGATGGTATCTGATAACATGTTATTGGTTCTGCGGTTTTGTTTCATTGCATATCCAGCAGCAGTAACAGCGGTGCCGAGAACAGTTGGAATTAATCCTTCGCGAACGCGATTCATGACGGTCACCTCTTTTTTTTATGATTGTCCTGCAGGACATACATAGTTTGATCTTATATAATGAAGTATAGTATGACAACATTTTACATATGGAAAGGGGTTAGGGGAATGGAGTTGAAAGATACTTTAATCGAAACACTCGGAATGGAAATCGTGTCACTTGAAAAAGGCCGTGTAGTTGCTACTATGCCTGTTGATGAACGCACCCGCCAGCCGTTTGGCCTGCTGCATGGAGGGGCATCTGTCGCGCTTGCGGAAACTGTTGCAAGCATAGGAGCATTTGAGCTTTGTGACAAAGAAACGGAATCTGTTGCAGGGCTTGAGATCAATGCCAACCATATACGTGCTAAAAAGGATGGAATTGTGACGGCTGTCGCAACAGTGCTGCATCAGGGAAGAACCACAATGGTATGGGATATCAAAATATCGGATGAAAATAACAAGCTGATTTGCACATCCAGATGCACAATGGCCGTAATAAAAAGGAAATAAAATAAAAAAACCGCAAGAGGATTTCTTGCGGTTTTCCCATTTATAATTGTTCCTTGCTGCCTGCCTTTTTCATATGTGGTGCATCTTTTAAGTCATCCTGTACACTTTTATCCCATAGCTCTACACCAGAGTTATATGCGGCCCGGGCAATTAAATGCCCGGCTACAGGCGAAGTCATGAAGATGAATATAATTCCGAGCAGGACTCTGGAATTGAAAAAGCCATCTTTAACATAAAAGAACAGCAGGGCTCCGAGCAGTATGGACATAACCCCCAGTGTAGCGGACTTTGATGCCGCATGGTTCCTGGTATAAATATCAGGAAGCCTGATAACGCCATATGCAGCAACAAGACTTAAAAAAGCTCCCAGAATAATCAGCACAATAATGACAATATTAGCGATCTCGTTCATTTTCGATAATAACCCCCTTCTCCAGATATTTAGAGAAGGCTACGGTCCCTATAAAGGCAAGAATCCCAATCAGAAGGATAACCTCCACAAACGCACTTGTATTAAGGGCGATAGAAATCAATGCAACAATTGCAACTAGATTTATGCCAATAGCATCAAGTGCAACCACACGGTCTGGAGTGGTCGGGCCTTTAATCACTCTGTAAATCAAACCGATGGTGGCAGCCGAAATGATCAGGATGGCACTTAGAACAACAGTATTCAGCATTACCGGCTCACCTCCATGATCGCTTTTTCAAACGAGTTCCTGATTGAATCAATGGTTTCCTCTGCATCTTCAATATCAATTGCATGAATGTAAAGAATCTTATTATCCGGGGAAACGTCTACAACCAATGTCCCCGGAGTCAGTGTGATCAAATTCGAAAGCACTGTAATTTCCCAGTCCTTTTTCAGAACGGTGGGGTAGGCAAAAATGCCTGGCCGCATATCAAGCTTGGGCCTTAACAATACTTTGAGCACGCCGATGTTCGCTAAGATCAGCTCTTTGATGAAAAGAAATAAAAGATTGATTACTGCCACAACTCTTAATAGATAAAAGCGTGAATCGAAAAATCTTCTGAAAGTAAAGATGATGAGCAGGCCAAAAAGGTATCCTTTAAGGAACGCAACCGGTTCGTACGATCCTGTTAAAAACATCCACATAAATCCAAGGAACACATTTAATAATATTTGAAATGCCATACTCAATACTCCTTTAAAACTGCTTCAATATATATTTCCGGATTTGCAAGAGTTTCAGCAGCCTGTGAGATATAGGGATAAACATACTCCGAGCCGACTCCGTAGAAAACGGCAATGACAATAAGGATAACCGGGGCAATCATCATTTTGCCGACAGGTACTTTGTCTTCCCCTTCATAGGCGCGGGGGGTACCCCAAAAGCCATTAATGAAGACTTTCATGATTGAAAAGAGCACAAGAAGACTGGACATTAAGACAATTCCTGCTCCCCAGTAATGTTCTGCTTCGAATCCGCCTTTCACAATTAGAAGCTTTCCAACAAACCCGCTTAGCGGCGGTATTCCCGCAAGAGCAAGCGCTCCGATGAAGAAGGTCCATCCCAGACCAGGATAGCGCTTGATCAACCCGCTTATCTTATGCAAATTGCTTGTACCGGCTATCGCTATAACGATGCCGGCAAGTAAGAATAGAGCCGCCTTAATAATCATATCATGAATCAAATAGAAGATGGACCCGGTAAGGGAATCAGTCGTCATCGCTGATACTCCGAACAAAATTGCTCCTACAGCAATGATGATATTGTAGATGATAATCTTCTTAATATCCCAGTAGGCAATGGCTCCAATGACTCCGGCGATGATCGACATAATCGCCAAAAAGCTCAAGAGCTGATGGGTAAATCCAGTATCATGATAAAAGAACAGCGTATAGGTTCTTGTGATGGAGTAAACACCGACTTTAGTCAGCAGCGCTCCGAATAAAGCCAAAACAGGAGCAGGCGGTGCATAGTAAGAGCCCGGCATCCAGAAATATAAGGGAAAGATGGCTCCTTTCAATCCAAATACGATTAAAAATAGCACAGCAATCACTGTAATGATTCCTGGAGGGGTCCCTTGGCTGGCTTCGCTGATGCGGACGGATATATGCGCCATATTGAGCGTTCCAACAACAGAATAAAGATAGGCTACAGCTATAACAAACAGTGCGGAAGATATAACATTGACAAGTATATATTTAATGGACTCCCTAAGCTGTGCCTTTTTTCCTCCCAATACAAGCAGAACATAGGAAGCCATCAGCATAACCTCGAAAAATACGAAAAGGTTGAAGATATCTCCTGTTGTAAAGGCACCGTTTACGCCAACAATTAAAAAGTTGAAGGCAGCATAATAGTAAAATTTCTCTCTGGCTTCCCCAATGCTCCAAAATGAATAAATCAAGCATAGAAATGCTATTATACTGGTTGTCAGCACCAGCAGAGCTGACATCATGTCAGAAACAAGGGTGATTCCAAACGGAGCCTCCCAGCTTGAAACATCCAGCGTTTGTATCCCGTCAACTCGAACCTTCTGAACCAGCAAGGCAGAAAAAATGATCGCAATCACTGATGAAATGCCTGCAATCCACCTTTGCAGCATAATTCTTTTAGCGGCGAAGATGAGAAGGACACCCGTAACTAAAGGGATCAGGATGGGCAATATTAAAAAGTTAATCATTTCCTTCAGTTCCTCTCATTCGATCCATATTATCAGTGCCAAGCTCCTGGTAGGCACGGTATGCCAGTACAAGGAAAAACGCAGTGACCCCGAAGCTGATTACAATTGCCGTCAGGATAAGAGCCTGGGGAATCGGATCGGTATATGAGGGTGCGTTTTCACCCAGCAGCGGGGCAGCTCCTGTTTTTAAACCGCCCATCGTTAATATCAGCATATGTGCCCCATGACTTAAAAGCCCGGTTCCGACAATAATGCGCAGCAAGCTTTTTGACAGCATAAGATAAGTAGCTGACATGAATAAAATTCCAATTACAAAAGCCATTAATATTTCCATTATTCATCCTCCCCTATCGTTTGAATAATGGTCATCGTAACGCCAACAACAACCAGAAAAACACCCAGGTCAAACAGTGTAGCTGTGTGAAGGGAAGTGTCCCCAAGTACTGGTAAGTCAACATGTCCAAAAGCATGGGTAAGGAAAGGGACATTAAATAGCAATGCTCCCGCCCCTGTACCAATTGCAAAAAGCAGTCCAACTGCAATCATGTGAATATAATTGACAGGAAGAATCTTTGAGACCGTTTTCATGTCAAAAGCCAGCAGTAGCAGCACGATTGCCCCCGATGTCAGCAATCCGCCAACGAATCCGCCGCCCGGTGTATAGTGGCCGGCAAAAAAGATATGGACAGAGAAAAGAACAATGAGAAACAAAACTACTTTCGTAGCGGTCTGCAAAATAATATCATTTGTTTTCATTTTTCTTTCCTCCTTCCAGGCGAAGTTTAATCATAGCGAAAATTCCAAGAGCTGCAATTCCAAGAACCGTAATTTCAAACATGGTATCAAAGCCACGGAAATCAACTAGAATAACGTTTACCATGTTTTTCCCTGCTGCTTCCTTATACGTATTCTCGACGTAATATTGCGCAATGGAAGGAAACATCTTATTGCTGTGGGCAGATAGGGCAATCATCGTGACAATTGCACCCACCCCGACAGAAATAAGGGCATTCGTCATTTTAAATCTCATCCGCTCCTCATGCCGAAGCTTTGGAAGATGGTAGAAGGCAAGCAGGAATAAAGAGACAGAAATAGTCTCGATTACAAGCTGTGTTAATGCAAGGTCAGGCGCCCGGAAAATAACAAAGAACAATGAAACGGTATATCCGACTGCCCCCAGCAGAATGATGGATGTCATTCTGGATTTTACAAAAAGAATGGAAACAGATGCAGCAGCGATGACTAATGCCAGCAGAACCTCGGCATAATGGATGTCGGCCACAAATCTCGTATCGAATTTAAATGCATCTTTCAGAACCAGTGTGGTAGCCAAAACAACAATGAAAAATGAAAAAATATACACAAGATAGGTTCTGATGAATCCGTTCATATATAATCTTGTTAAGTTTAAGGAAGCTCTTTGTGATACTTCCAGCATAGAATCGTAAAAACGATTTAACGCCAATTTCTCAGGGAACCAATTATACACACTTCTCCACTTCGGCAGAGTGACAAAAAGCAGAATTCCCAATGTAATAACACCCAAAGTCATGAACAGCTCAGGGGTAAATCCATGCCAGAAATATATATGAGTATCATACAAATACCCTTCAATAGGCATGATAGCGGCCTGTGCAGGAGAGATGAGCGTGTTTGAAATAATATTAGGGAAGAAACCGATAATGATCACGAGTGAAGCCAGGATAATGGGTGATATTAGCATCCCGATTGGAGCTTCGTGCGGTTTCTTTTCTAATTGTTCAGGCTGGAACTTGCCTGTGAACGTTTTAAACACAAGAATCATGCTGTAAATGAACGTGAATACACTTGCTACCCAGGCAAGAACAGGGAACAAGAATCCCCATGTATCCAAATTGAAGATATCCATTTCCAGAACACGGACCATTCCTGTGAAGAACATTTCCTTACTTAAGAACCCATTAAAAGGCGGAAGCCCGGCCATGGAAAATGTGCCGATGATCGCCAAAGTAAAGGTAATCGGCATAAAGTTCATCAGACCGCCAAGCTTGCGGATATCACGGGTGCCGGTTTCATGGTCAACGATTCCAGCTACCATGAATAGACTTCCTTTAAAGGTGGCATGGTTGATCAAATGAAAGACAGCAGCTGTAGTGGCAACCGTATAAATACTGTCTTCTACTGCTTCGAAGTGAAGTGCCGCAGCGCCAATGCCGAGAAGGGACATGATCATCCCCAGCTGGCTGACCGTTGAGAAAGCCAGGATGGCTTTAAGGTCAGTTTGTTTGACAGCTGAGAAGGAACCCCAGAATAATGTTGTAATGCCAAATCCTGCAATGAGCCAGAGCCAGAGCGAGTGCTCCGCAAATACCGGACTCATACGTGCTACTAAATAAATGCCTGCTTTAACCATTGTTGCCGAATGAAGATATGCACTGACCGGTGTTGGAGCTTCCATGGCATCCGGCAGCCAGATGTGAAATGGAAATTGTGCAGACTTGGTAAAAGCTCCAAGCAAAATGCAAAGTAAAGCTGGAACGAATAATGCGTGTGAAAATATCTCGTCTGATTGAGCAATAATTTCGGAAATGCTGAAAGTGCCAGTCATCATATAAAGAAGTATAATGCCTCCAAGCATAGAAAGACCGCCGAAAACCGTGATGATCATCGACTTCTGTGCACCATATCTTGATTTCTCTCTGTGGTACCAATACCCGATTAGCAGGAATGAAGAAAAGCTCGTAAATTCCCAGAAAGTATAAAGCACAATCAAGTTATCCGAAAGGACAACTCCAAGCATAGCCCCCATAAATAGAAGCAAGTAAACATAGAAGGTGTTCAGTTTTTCTTTGTTTTTATCCAAGTAATAGATGGAATACAGAACAACCAATGCTCCTATTCCGGTAATCAGCAAAGCAAAAAGCAAACCAAGACCGTCTACTTTTGCCGTGAAATCGATTCCAAGAGTGGGTATCCATGAAAACGATTTTGTGACGGATTGCTGATTGGAGGTGATGGATAAATAAGAGATAAAATAACTGAATAAAAGGATTGGCAGAGGAAGTACGAACCAACCCGTATGTATCTGCCTAAACAGCTTGTACGCAATAGGCACAAGGATGGCAAGCAAAAATGGTGAAATTATTGCCAGGTGAAGCAAAGACAAAACATTACCCCCTTTAAAATTAATTGTTATTACTCAAAAAAGTATCCTAGTATGCAGCTTGATGAAGCGGCTATATGGAATCTAACAGTTCAGCATATTTGGAAAACTGTATTTTTCTTCCGCAGCATGTATAAAACTTTTTTCGCGATACGTAAAGCGCATAATAAAAGTTTTTCCACCTTCCCCCATATTATCCAGCCAGGGCAGGCAAGACAGACGTGCCATAATCATCATTACTATCCGCTCATACACCTCTGAACAAATTATAACCTAAAAATAAAGTCTGTGCATTCTTCAAACCCTTATCAGTAAAGGATTTATCCATTCTTATTAAATAGGTAGAAACACGAATTAATCAGGAAAAATTTTTTTGAAAAAATTTCACTAAAAGCAGCCTTTTTGTATAAAAAATCATTAATCTACGCACACTACTCTTAGGTGGTGTTGTACATGATTAAGCATAAAATTTCAGCAGCCATTACAATCTTTGCCCTGTTGTTTGCAGGCGCCTGGATATTGGACCACCAAACCAAAAGGGAATTCTATACTCCCTCAGACGAAGAAGAAGTGGTCGAATTATTACCGGCAAATTACAAAATGGAAGCTGAAAATAAACAAAAGATGAAGGTATTTGAACCGAGAGAATATGTGAGGATACAGACAGCTTCATAAGAAAGGCGGAAATCGCCTTGCCAGTTCCGACACCTGGAAGGGGGAAACGCTCCTCCAAAAAGCTTGGAGAAACGTTCCTTGCGAAGCCAGACAACAAGAAGAGGATGAGATATGGCTCATCCTCTCTTACTGCTGTATTAAAATTTGCTTCGGCCGCGGTTATGAAAAATCATGATGAAAAGCGGGACCGTAACGATGAAGGAAATTAAGAATAATAACATAAGTTTGGAGAAGGGCGTAATATTTTTCTCAATATTATCCGCATACAATTCAAAAAAATCCCTTATTGATTCATTGCCAAGCACATTGGATGCTGTAAGGAATTCATTTTTATCAAAATCATAGTAAAAGAAATCTTTCTTCTTAAAAATAAATAAGTCATCTCTTTTTTGTTCTAATTCCAAAAAAACAATTCCGATGTGAGATGAATACTCTTCAATTTCCTCCTCGTTTTCTGATGTTTTCGGGTCATCAGATGCAGCAACCTTTGTTACTTGCCCCTGCATGCCGTATGCATCAATGACCGAAAAGGAATCTTCGCTGTAATAATGGACTGTGCTGCGAAGATGTTCTTCAATTATGTCCTCGAACTCTTTTTCAGCAGCAGTAGCTTTCGCAGGCATAATGTACTGAACTGACAGCAAGACGGCAAACAAAAAACAGCATATTCCTTTTTTCATTTCCTGCCCCCTTCTCTCTATTAAGATTTACTAGAATATGGTTTATGTCTATGCCGGGAAACACTGAAATATACAGATGGGATATGCAGTTGTAAAAATTATGAAAATAACAGATAATAGATAGCTAGAGTAAAGAAAGCCGCATATGGATGGGGAAAAATGAAAAATACATATCTGACGAGTTATTTTCCGCTCTTGGCGATAATTTTGTTTAGTACATCTTTGGCATTAAAAACCCAGATGGAACTAGTTTATTTTCTGAAAAAATCAGGAATTTACCAGGGGATGCTGGAGTTCTTTTCAGAAGGTGGCGTAAATTTGTCACTGACGGTTCTCCTCCTGGCCATTTTTTTTATGGTGTTTGCCGCCCTGAAATTGGTTGCAGATACGATAAACGGACTTTCACTTCTATTTTTTTCAAAAGATCTGGAAGGGGAAAGTCTGACAAAGGCAAGGAAAGGTTCAGCCATCTATTTTATTGGAGGTGCCTTGTCACTTCTGAGTTTGTTCAGTTATGCCGGAATTGGCATCCTCTTTGCGGCCGCTACCTTTATTTATTTCAGTTATTTTGTTTATAAAGCCAGTTCTTCATTGACTGCAGCCGGCATCGCTGGTGTGATTTTTTTTCAGGTTATGGTCTGGTCTTCTCTTTTAACAGGTATACTCTATCTTTCTTTGAAAATATACAACAGCATCCTGGCCAGTTTGCCGATATAGTAAAAGGAGGCCGCTGTAAAGGGCCTCCTTTTAGGGTAAACCAATCATTTTAATCAGACATTATATCCTTCCAAATCAGCAGCTGGGGAGAATCCGATTCGATAGCAGCCAGACTGCCGGGCCGATCTTTTCCGACCCAGACACCTGCTGTGTACTTGCCAGTTAAGCCTACGAACCAGAAATCATAATAGCCATTAGTGGTTCCTGTTTTGCCGCCGGCATAGCCATCTGGCAGGCGTGCTTTCCGGGCTGTGCCGGATTGAACGGTCCTGGCCATTAAATCCCTCACTTTTTCTATCGTTTTTTCGCTCCAAATCTGCGTTTGTAAGTCCGCCCAGCTATAAAGCAAATTTCCTTTCAGATCAGTGACTTTACGGATGGATCTTGCCGGCCGGTAAAAACCATCATTTGCAAACACAGTATATGCTGATGTGAGCTCAAGCGGTGTCATTCCGTATGTGAAACCGCCTATAGCTGCAGACAGGGCATGATCTTTCTCTGAAACCTGTTTAAAACCAAATTTATCTAAATCACGAAAACCATTTTCAATTCCTATTTCGTCCAGCAGTCTTACTGCAGGTGTATTATACGAATAGATAAAGGCTTTTTCGAGTGTTGTCACTCCATATTTGGCACCGCCATAATTCTGGGGGCAATACCCATTTTTGCAGAAAGGTCCAGCATTCACTCGATCATGAATAGCTGCGCTGGTGTGCTCAATGTATGGTGCATAAACAAGCAGCGGCTTAATAGCGGAACCGGGCTGCCTGTATGCCTGAAAAGCTCTATTAAAGTCGTGTTTCTTATAATTCTTTCCGCCTGCAAGCGCTGTAATCTCATATGTTCCATTATCGATTACGGCTGCTGCACCTTCCACATCCTTGTAGGGGAGACGCTTATTAAGGGAATTTGCAGCCTTTTCCTGAAGGGCAGGATTCAGGGCAGTTTCAATGATTATGCCTTGTTGCATTATTTGGGATATTCTCTTTTCAAGCTGGGCGCTCAATGATGCTGTTTCCTGTTCACCTGCTTTAAGAAGCTTATCCTGATAGCCTTCTTGAACTGATATCAATTCCCGCAGCTCCGCTTCCACATATGAAATATAATCCGGATATAAATCTATTCTTTGTTTGACCTGAAGCTGAATCCGTTCACTTTTTATCGTCTCAGCTTCCTTAGAGGAAATCAGCTGTTCTTCAGTTAATTGATCAATCAGCCGCTCCTGTCTTTCTTTTGTATGGCCAAAGTGTTTCATTGGATCATATGAGGATGGATTGTTTGGGATGGCAGCCAAAAAAGCTTCTTGAGCTTTGGTCAGGTCTTTGGCGCTTTTATTAAAATAGAGCTGGGATGCAGCCTCAATTCCGTAAGCTCCATTATGGAAATAAATTGCATTAATATACAATTCCAGAATTTTTTCTTTGGATAATTTCCGCTCCAGTTCATATGCATATAGGAGTTCACTGAGTTTGCGGTTATAGGTTTGTTCATGATTCAGAAAAATATTGCGCGCCAGCTGCTGGGTAATGGTGCTGGCCCCCTGTTCAATATCATCCGATTGGATGTTGACGGCCAGGGCACGTCCAATGGCAGCAGCATCGAATCCGGCATGATAAAAAAAATGCTGGTCTTCAGCTGTGATAAATACATCCTTAAGAAAAGGGGAAATGTCACCTGACGATAGGCTGATTCTGTTTACCGGATGATATATTTCAGAGATTACCTTGCCACTGCCTGCTTTAATATAACTTGTCTGGGGCAGGCTGACTTCTTTTAATTCAAGCCTTTCATCCAGCAGCTCATGAAATCCCTGGACTTTTTGCGATTCAGCAGAGACAGCAAATACAAGTAAAGAAAAAATAGGAAGCAAAAGAATGATAATCATAAATCCAGACCAGGTACGCAAAGGAATCCGCCTCCGTTATGTTAAACTTCTATCCTATTTTTCGGCTTTTTTTCTGAGGAGTTAAGCTTTTTTAAAAGAAGGCAGACACTGCTGAAAAATTCCGGCTTAAATGCAATTTACTCAGAAAATTGAGATATTTCATGCTATAATATAAGAAATTATGTGCGTAAATTTTCAATGGAAAGCAGGTGAAGACATGGGGGAGGAACACCAATACCTATTTATTGATTTTGAATTTACCATGCCCGAGAAAGGCAGTGCATTCAGAGGGTTTTTTCCGGAAATTATCGAAGCGGGAATTGTATCAGTCATCAGCAATCAAGTTTGTGAAGAGTTCTCTTCATATGTAACTCCTGTCCGGTTTCCGAAATTGTCCGAGCGCTGCAAATCCTTTCTGCATATAACACAGGAACAGGTAGACCAGGGCATCGATTTTCTTGAACTGGTGAAAAAAATGATAGATATGAACAGGAACCGTCCATGCACGATCGTTACGTGGGGAAATATGGATATGAAGGTGCTTAGGAATAATTGCAGCCAGGCTGGAGTTGATTATCCGTTCAGAGGCAGGGAAGTGGATCTTTCGATGGAATATAAACGGTTTTTTGGGGACCAAAACCAGACAGGATTATGGAAAGCCGTTCAGGAATACGGCAAGGAAGGAACAGGAAAACATCACCGGGCTTTAGATGATGCCTTAACAACTTACAATATTTTCAGATTGGTAGAAAAAGATAAGAAATATCTGCAGAAGCCGGAACCTACTACAATTGGAGATCGGGTGGACTTCTCGAAGCTGTTTAATAAATTTGCCTGACAAGCCAAATCCATCAAAACGATTTGGCTTGTTTTCATTTTACTTAAAATAATCCTTTTCCAATGAGTCAAGATTCCTTATGCTTTGTTCTGCCCAGGGAGAAGAATCTCCTTCCAGCTCCGTTCTCAATTTATCCAAAGCTATTTGCAGCGAATCCTTATAATCCGGCATTTCTTCTTCAAATGGCTTTACCATTTGCTTAGGCACATTCGTTTGCTCTCTGTATGCAAGCGCGCGGCGCTCATGGAAAAGCATTACGTCCGCCTCCTTAGGATTATGCAAATCGCCCTGCATTGGGTGCTTTAAGACCGCCAGCACTCTCACCAGGTAATGCTGTGGCCGGACATCTGTAACTTCCCCGATATATTTGCCTGTTTTATAGATGGCTGTTACTTTGTCGCCAATCTTTACTTCTGTCAACCTAACCTCTCCCTTTCGTTTTTCTTTAGCCCTATTATGAAGCTTGAAAAAACAAAGTGCAAATTTTCAATAAATCAGGTAAGCTAAAAAATGATTAGTTTTTTCATAGGAGGATGAGAAAATGAAATGGCATTTTTTAACTCCGATTCTTTTTCTGATGCTAATCCTGTCAGCTTGCGGGACAAGCACTGAAAAAGAAGCGGACAAGGCAAATGGCTCTGATGCTGAAGAAAGCCAGACAAATAACCAGGCAAGTGAAGAAGCACCGGACAGCTTTCCGCAATTAACAGGAGAAGCCGAGGGAAATGAAAGACTAGTGGAAATGCAGACATCGAAAGGGAATATTAAAATTAAACTTTTCCCGGATCAGGCTCCCAAAGCCGTTGAAAATTTCATTAAGCATAGTGAAGATGGCTATTATGACGGCTTGATTTTTCACCGGGTCATTCAGGACTTTATGATTCAGGGCGGTGACCCCGAGGGAACCGGCATGGGCGGAGAAAGCATTTACGGTGAAGCATTTGAGGATGAATTCTCTAATGAGCTATATAATATCCGCGGAGCTTTATCCATGGCGAACTCTGGTCCCAATACTAACGGAAGCCAATTCTTTATTGTTCAGAACACAACGCTTGATCCAAGCTTGAAAGAGCAAATGGAAAAGGCCGGTTATCCGGAAGAAATTATCAAAGCTTATGAAAAAGGCGGTACACCTTGGCTTGACAATAAGCACACCGTTTTTGGACAGGTTGTTGAGGGAATGGATGTAGTCGACAGCATCGCAGCAGTTGAAACTGCCGAACAGGACAAGCCTGCGGAAGATGTGGTCATTGAAAAGATCGAGGTTTTAAAATAAGGTTTTAAACATTGGACTGTGTATTCATTGCTGATATAATAATTCGGGTGGACACTGCTTTTAGCAGAAAGGATTGATTAGGTTGTTGCAATGGTATGTACTGTCGCTGTTTCTATATTTTCCGGAAGATAAGTCAGAATATGGCCCGGCAGCTGTAACGTTTGCCATCTTTTTAGTTGCGGCCATTCTTACGATGAGATTAATTATCCGTGTATCAAAGCGCGAAGCAGCCAAAGCGAAAGAGCTTGAAGAGCGCATCGATAGGCAAAATAGACAAGGGGGGAACAGCTGAGCGCTGTTCTTCTTTTTTTGTTTATTGATTATATGATTGGGCAACACTAAAGACAAAATGTCTTGATGGAGGATTCAATCATGAGAAAAGCGCTAATGCTTGGTTTTGTTCTTCTTCTGTCCGGCTGCGGAGAAGAGAATATTACAAATACGGAAGTTGAAATGTTTAATGCTGCAGGTGATTCATTAGGAATAATTAAGGTGCAGGAACAGGCGAGCGGAGTAAAATTGAGTGGGGATCTGAGCGGACTGCCGCCGGGGGAACTCGCCATACATATCCATGAAGAAGCAAAATGCGAACCCCCTGACTTTAAATCGGCAGGAAATCATTTCAATCCTGACAATAAGGACCATGGGCTTCTTCACCCGAAAGGCTCACATGCGGGTGATCTTCCCAACCTGATTGTTGAGGATGACGGCAAGGTTAAGATTGACTTTATGGCGCCCCAGGTCACATTAAAAGAAGACAAAAATTCTTTGCTCACAAAAGAAGGGACCTCCATTGTCATCCATGAAGGGCCAGATGATGGCATGACTCAGCCGGCAGGAGATTCAGGAGAACGCATTGCTTGCGGCCGTATTTCAAAAGATAAAGAAGAAGAAGGGCAGAAAAAAGCGCAGGACGATCAATCAACAGAAGAATAAGTAATTGAAGGCTTTCCTTGAAGGGAGAGCCTTTATCACTGGGAATTTTTCCGTACGATCCGTATAATGGAGTTAAACCTTATAATGGAGGTTGGTTAAATGGGAATTTTCGATGGTTTTATCGGCAATGCATCTGAAGCGGACATTAATGAGGTTCAGGAGGAATTTGCAGCAGTCCTTGCCCCGAGTGAACAGGTTGAAAAAGCATACAGGCTCGTCCGCGATTTATTCATTTTTACAAACAAGCGCCTGATTCTGGTGGATAAGCAAGGAATCACAGGGAAAAAAATCGAGTATCATTCCATCCCATACAAAAACATCACCCACTTCAGCATTGAAACTGCAGGCAGCTTCGATCTGGAGGCCGAATTAAAAATTTGGATCTCAGGATCAGACGAACCAATAGAAAAGCATTTTAATAAAAACTTGAACATATACGAAGTGCAGAGCGTGCTTGCTGAATATGTACTATAAATCCCCTTGCTATTAAAGCCAAGGGGATTTTGCTTGTAGTCTTGGTGGAGTTTTCATAAAATTAAATTATCTTACTAGAGGATGTGAGTGATGATAAACAAACTCCGTTTCGAACCAAAGGAACTGGAAATCCTCCGCTTTCTGTCCCGCCGCCTGGAACTGCCTTTGAAAAATGAAAATCAGTATCTATAATTAGAGAAGGGCTATGCAGGCGAGCAGCATTTTGACAGGGAGCTTCAGGACTTGCCAGATTCTTGCATTATTATAAATGATCTATTGCTGGAAAACGGCAGCACCCATTTTCAAATCGATACTCTTCTTATCACCGGCGGCACCATATTTATCTTTGAAGTGAAAAACTACGAAGGGGACTATTACATAGAAAATGAAAGATGGTATTCCCTGCTATCCAGAACAGAAATAAAAAACCCCCTCCTCCAGCTGCAAAGAAGCGAAACCCTTTTACGGGGCCTCCTTAAAGAATTCGGCTACCATCTTCCCATCAAATCACATCTGATCTTCATTAATCCCGGCTTTCAGCTTTATCAAGCTCCTATCAATATTCCTGCAGTATTTCCTTCGCAGCTTAAACGATTCCTGGAGAAATTAAAAAATATCCCTAATGCGGTTAAATCGAGAAACCCGAAGCTGGCAGAGCAGTTAAATGCCCGCTGCTTGAAGGAGAATCCCTATGTGTGGATTCCAGAATTTACATATGGCCAATTGAGGAAAGGGATTATATGCAGTACGTGTACTTCGTTTTTAGCCCCCTTCACTCAAGGTTACTTAAAATGCGGGGAATGTGGTTTGAAAGAAAAAGTGGACAATGCGGTACTTCGCTGTGTGAAAGAATTTAGGGTTTTGTTTCCTGATAGGAAAATTACTACAAATGCAATAGTGGATTGGTGCGGTGGTATTGGTTCTGGGAAAGTGGTCAGAGGATACTGGGGAGAAATTATGAGAAAAAGGGGAGGGGGAAAGCTTCTTATTACCAAGCATGCCAAATGGAAGAAAAAATGAATGGAGGTCAGATAGATTAATAGTAGCAAGGGAATTGGGAAAAGAAGGATTAACGCCGAAAATAGGAGAGAGGAGAGAAAATGGTAGTTAATCGGATGGATTAATGCCGAAAATAGGAGAGGGGAGAGAAAAATGGTAGTTAATCGGATGGATTAACGCCGAAAATAGAAGAGGGGAAAGAAAAATGGTAGTTAATCGGATGGATTAACGCCGAAAATAGGAGAGGGAAAGAAAAATGGCAGTTAATCAGCAGTATTTGCGACGAAAAAAAGAGAAACAAGAGAGTATGGTAATTAATAAAAACCGCGATATCCCAGCACACAAAAAAAGCACGGCTCAGCCGTGCCTCCGCAAACACTATTACGCAAAAGCTCTTTTCAGCCTCTCCAGCCCTTCCGCCAATACTTCATGCGGGCAGGCAATATTCATCCGGACGAAGCCTTCACCGCCGGGACCGTATTTCGGCCCTGGTTCCAGGGCGAGTTTCCCTTTTTCCAAAAGGCTTTGGCGCAGTTCGGCATCAGTTAATCCCAATCCGCGGCAATCAAGCCATAGAAGATAGGTGCCATCCGGCTCCATCAGGCGAATACCTGGGAGGTGTTCCCCAATAAACTCCGCAGCAGTTCTTTTATTCTCAGCCAAATAATCCATTAGACCATCGAGCCATTCTTCACCATGGCGGTAAGCTGCTTCCATGCCGATAATTCCAAAGGCGGATAGCGTGAAGAATCCTTGCTTGTGCTGTTCTGCCTGAAAAGCCTTCCGCCGCTTCTCATTGCTTATAATGGCAGCTGAAGCTTGAATCCCTGCAAGGTTCCAGGTTTTTGTCGGAGCTATGCAGGTGATTGTGAGGTCTGCAAATCGCGGATCCAGTGAAGCAATGGAATAATGCTTATGCCCTTTATAGATTAAATCAGAATGGATCTCGTCAGAAAGAATAAGGCAATCATATTTAACACATAGCTCCCCTATTTTCCTCAGTTCCTCTTCTGTCCACATTCGGCCGCCCGGATTGTGCGGATTGCAGAGAAGGAATAGCTTCACGCCCTCTTTCAATTTGTTTTCAAAATCGGCAAAATCAATCTCGTACCGGCCATTCTCGAGTTTCAATTGAGAATTAACGACAGTGCGCCCATTCTGTTTAATCATCTCAAAGAATGGAGTATATACCGGAGACTGCAGCAATACTTTATCCTCTTTTTCAGTAAAAGCCTGGATGGCAGTTGCGATGGAGGGAACCACTCCCGTGCTGTATAGAATCCACTCATTTTCGATTTTCCAGCCATGCCGCTTGTTAAGCCACTGTCCGATAGATTCTGCAGTAGAATCCGGTGCATACGTATATCCGTAGACCCCATGAGCCATTCTGTCTTCAATCGCCTGCTTTACTTCTTCAGGAGGCTGAAAGTCCATGTCTGCTACCCACATAGGCAGTACATCGGATCTGCCAAAAACCTCCCTGGTCCGATCCCACTTAACAGAAGCTGTATTTTCTCTGCTGATTTTTTGATGGAAATTAAAACGATTCAATCCTGTCACCGCCTTAAGAATTCTTTTATGTACCCTGACTCTATGATATGATATTGATGCTAAAAATTAAAATATGCGGCTCAATCGGCCGAATAATAAAAAGGTGATATACATGGAAATTCAGCAAACGAATCTTTTGCTTGTCTACACCCTGGATCAGTGGGATCCATTTGGAGTGGGGCCGGGTAATTATGATACTGAAATTGCGGATTCAGTCCAGGCAGTCCATGATTTAAATGATTTAATGAAATTGGCCAGGAAGATTCAATCCATTTATGAATTTTCGTTTGAGGAAATCATTCCTTTGGAAAAATGCAAAGAAATCTCAGGGCGTCTTCTGGAAATCAAGAATAATGGCTCCTGTGCTATATAAGATAAAAAACGGCAGCTCTCAGACGTTGGGGCTGCCATTTTTTATTGACAATACTATACTCCCTATACACTCTCCTGTACCCGAACGGTATTCATAAAACTCCTGATGTGCTTCAGAACATCTTCCGGCCGTTCTTCCGGCACTAGATGCCCGGTATCTTTTAAAACCACCAGCTTGGAATTTTTCAAATCCTTATTCAAACGTTTGCCGATATGAAGCGGGACGACTCTGTCCTGTTCTCCCCAAATTAAAAGACAAGGTGTTTCTATTTTCTTCAATGCAGAGGCAGGCATATCGCCTTCTCTGTCGCGGATCATCCTTGTTAATGCCCGGAAAATATCGTCCTCTAAGAATGGCGACAAATATCCGTAAAGCATTTCATCATCTATCATGGAATGATCGTAGACAACATTTTTTAAATTTTGCTTTACCCCTGAGCGCTGAAGATATAATTTAACATACAGATGAAAGAAAGGTATGTAGCTTGAAAAAATGACATGCGGCTTCATTCGCTTCATATATCCGGAACTGCACAGCAATATTGCCTGGTCTACGAGTTCAGGCTTGGAGTGTGCGACATTTAAAACAATCTGGCCTCCCATGGAATGCCCTACTAAAGTAACTTTTTCAAATCCCAGCTTTTCTGATAAGCGGATAACCGTGTCCGCCAGGTTTTTGTATGAGTAGATGAACTGCTGGGATTTCCCGCTTTTGCCGAAGGGCGGCAAATCCATTGATACCACATTGAATTCCGTTTGCAGCAGAGGAATCAGCCTCCGATAGCTAAAGGTGGATGACAGAAAACCATGCAGCAGAACCAGAGTATTCATGGAGGACTCATGCTGGTAGTATTCATAATAAACATCTGTTCCATTAATTGGCTCTGTTCCTGAAAAAGTCGCTTGTATCATTGGCCTTCCCCTCCTGGTCCCAGTTTTACTTTATTTTCCCCTTAAACTTAATCTTGACACATATGATTTTAAAGAAATTAATAAATAATGAAAGTGACACATTTATTTTCCGAAGTTTTTGCTATAATGTAACTATTTTATAGAGTAAATCACTAAAGAATGGGAGCGACAAAGGTGAAATTAACTGAAAAGCAAATAGAGGTTTTGGAAATTTTAGAAAACAACAGTGCGCGAATCCCTGTGGAAGACATTGCAAAAATGGCTGAATTAAGTAAAGCGGAAACTGAAACTATTTTAGATAAACTCGAGGAAATGAAAGTGCTTGTTCGTTATAATTCCGTTATTGACTGGTCGAAAGTCGACGGTCATGAAGGAGTTACCGCTATGATTGATGTGAAGGTCGCTCCAAAGCGCGGGGTGGGATTTGATGAAGTTGCACAGAGAATTTACCGTTTTAAAGAAGTAAGGTCTGTCTATTTAATGTCCGGTGCCTATGATCTTTCTGTCATCATCGAAGGGCGTTCCATGAATGAGGTTGCCCGATTTGTATCAGAAAAGCTGTCGACTCTCGATTCTGTCTTATCGACAACCACACATTTTATTCTAAAAAAATATAAGCATGACGGCACTATTTTTGAACAAAGTGAAGACGACAAACGAATTGTGGTGTCACCGTAATGAATGGAACTAAGTCTTATTTATCCAAAACGGTAGAAGAGCTGAAGCCCTCCGGGATTCGCCGCTTTTTTGATCTTGCTGCAGGAATGGAAGGAGTCATTTCCCTTGGTGTGGGGGAACCTGATTTCATTACACCCTGGTCAGTGCGTGAAGCAGCCATCCTATCCCTTGAGCAGGGATATACCTCCTATACGGCTAATGCAGGGTTAATGGAGCTTCGGGAGGAAATTGCAGGCTATATGCAGAAAAGCTTCAGAGTTTCTTATTCTCCCCAGAGTGAAATAATTGTGACGGTGGGAGCGAGTCAAGCGCTGGACATAGCTCTTAGGGCAATCCTCGATCCGGGTGATGAAGTCATTGCTGTAGAACCAAGCTTTGTATCCTATGTGCCATTAGTGTCTCTTGCGGGCGGTGTGCCTGTTCAGGTCCAAACTTTAAAAGAGAATGGGTTTAAGATTCTGCCTGAGCAGCTGGAAAATGTAATCACTGACCGGACTAAAGCCATTATACTTTGTTCACCCAATAATCCGACCGGAACAATGTTAAGTGGAAGTGAACTGGAGGCCATCGCCCAAGTAGCTGAAAAGTACGATTTGCTGGTTCTTTCTGATGAAATTTATGCGGAGCTTGCTTATGATGGAGAGTATACGAGTTTTGCCACAATCAGCGGAATGAAAAAAAGAACCATCCTGATCTCGGGATTTTCAAAGGGGTTTGCCATGACAGGCTGGAGATTGGGATTTGTCTGCGCTCCTGAGACGATCTGCCAGGCAATGCTGAAAATTCACCAGTATGCGATGATGTGTGCGCCTACGATGGCTCAGTTTGCCGCTCTGGAAGCCTTGAAAACTGGCAGATCAGATGTCGAGGATATGAAAAAGAGCTATAAGCGCAGGCGGAATTATTTCGTTCAGTCCCTAAATGAGCTGGGTTTAACATGTCATGTGCCGGGCGGAGCTTTTTATGCTTTCCCATCTATTGATAGTACGGGACTTTCTTCTGAAGAATTTGCAGAAAAGCTGCTGCTGGAGGAAAAGGTGGCGGTGGTCCCAGGCAATATTTTTGGCGAAAGCGGGGAAGGCCATGTACGCTGCTCTTATGCCACTTCCATGGAACTTCTGCAAGAAGCAATTAAGAGAATTGGCCATTTCTTAAAGCGAAACCAAAAGGCATAAAAAAAGGACAATCCACAACAGATTGTCAACTTCAAAAAGGGGGGAATACTAGAAAGCCTTACACTACAAGGCTAACCAGTATTCCTTTTTTATATACTCCCTTTTATAAAACTTTTTGATTATATTTGATTTCAAATAGCATTTGCATGACACGGAGGAAATCCTCCTCGCTGAATTCCTTTGCTTTGCGCAAGATGAGCTTAGCTTTTTTGGTGCCAATTTCACGCACAAGCTGTTCGATTTCATAATCGATACCTGACTGTCCCTTTTGAAGTTCCTGTTCAAGGAGCTCAGAAGCTGGAATATCGAGGGCGGTTGAGATTTTTAAAACAGTCTGGGTATCAGGAACCTGGTCTCCATTTTCATATTTTGCAATTGTCCCCGTTCCAACTCTCACTTTCAAAGCGAGCTGCTGCTGGGTTATATTTGCCCGTTCACGGTAAGCTTTAATGTTATGGCCGATATTTGACATATCCATCACTCCCACTGTCAATTTCTTCAAGCTTTATTTTATCACTAGAAACCTAAGATCCATTCTTTACTTCATGAACATTTCGTTAACAAACAAAAAAAGATGTCTGCATATTGTTTGCGGATTGATTTATTATAATGAATGGCTGTCAGAATTATTTATGGTATAAAATGGATGTGAATGGCATTAAAATCATTTTTGATATTTTTGTGAAGTTATGATATAATTTTTTATTGCGTATAAAGAGATAAAATTTGAATTTAAATAGGAGTGTTTTCATGTCTGAGAAAATCGAAGTAGGCAGTGTTATTACAGGAAAGGTAACAGGTATTCAGCCATATGGTGCGTTTGTGGCATTAGATGAGAATACACAGGGATTAGTCCACATTTCCGAAGTGACTCATGGTTTCGTTAAAGATATCAATGAGCATCTTAAAGTGGGCGATGAAGTAAAGGTGAAGGTGCTATCTGTTGACGAAGAAGCAGGTAAAATTGGTTTATCAATCCGTGCAACAGAAGAAGCTCCACAAGCAGAAGCGAAAGCTAGAAAGCCTCGCAAGCGCCAGGCAGCTCCAATCAAAATGGAAGACGAATCTGCACAGGGATTCAACACACTTAAGGATAAGCTTCAAGAGTGGATTGACCAGTCCCAGCGCGAGGATCTTATTAAGAAGTAATAAAATGGATAAACCGGGTTTCCTGCCCGGTTTTTTATTTTTATTCAGATGCAAAAATTATTTGCTTGTTCGTGCAAAATGAGCGAGCGCTCGACAAATTCTTTTGCACCCATAGTTACATAAAACAGAAGAAATATCTATTTTTTAAGATAAATAGTCTGAAAAATGTTGGAATTTTATATCTTGGCATTAATCTTGCAATAGTTAAACCAATTGCAACTTTTAAAGGAGGAACATACATGCAAGAAACAGGAAAGACAATCCCTTTCTGGTTTTCAGTGCTGCCGCTGCTGGTGATGATTGCTGCCATGATTATTACAATTGTTAAGTTTGAGGGAAGCCCTCATGTGCCTTTAATTACCGGAACAATTGTATCCGCTTTCATCGCCTGGCGCTTTGGCTATAAGTGGAACAATATTGAGGAAGGCTTCTATAAAGGCATTAAGTTAGCGCTCCCGGCTATTTTGATTATTATAATGGTCGGTTTGACAATTGGCTCATGGATTGGCGGGGGAATTGTAGCGACTATGGTTTTTTACGGATTAAAGCTGATGACGCCATCCATGTTTTTAGTCTCCATTTGTATTATCTGTGCCATTGTCACTCTGGCAATCGGAAGCTCATGGTCTACAATGGGAACGATTGGCGTCGCCGGAATGGGAATTGGGATCAGCATGGGCATCCCGGCTCCGATGGTGGCAGGTGCTATCATCTCAGGCGCCTATTTCGGAGATAAAATGTCACCGCTGTCCGACACGACTAATTTGGCTGCGGGAATCACAGGCACAGATCTTTTTGAGCATATAAAACATATGTTTTACACAACCCTTCCGGCGCTGGCCATTGCCATTATTGCTTATTGGTTTTTGGGAAGGCAATTTGGCGGGGATGATTTGAATAGTGATAAAATTACTGGTGTCATGAATGTTTTATCAGAGAATTTCGTCATCTCCCCTTGGCTTTTACTGGTGCCTGTAATTGTTATAGGGTTAGTGGCAAAAAAGGTGCCTGCACTTCCAGCGCTTGCGGTTGGTGTCTTCCTTGGCTGGCTATGCCATATTTTTGTCCAGGGCAGTGCTGTGGGGGATGCCGTCAACACTCTACAGGGCGGCTTTTCGATTGAATCAGGAAACACAATGGTGGACGAGCTTTTCAATAGAGGCGGCATTGACGATATGATGTACACCGTGTCCCTTACGATTGTGGCGATGGCCTTCGGCGGAGTTATGGAGCAGACAGGCATGCTAAAAGCCATTGTTGAACAGATACTGAAATTGGCCCGTTCGGCAAGAAGCTTAGTAGCAACTACCGTGCTATCTGCCTTCTTTACAAATGTGGCGGCTGCAGAGCAGTATATTTCCATTCTGCTCCCGGGAAGAATGTACACACAGGCATTTAAGGATAAAAATCTGCAATCCAAAAACCTTTCGAGGGCACTTGAAGATGGCGGTACGGTCACTTCTGTTTTTGTTCCATGGAATACTTGTGCGGTATTTATTATGTCAACATTGGCCGTTCATCCCTTTGAATATGCCCCTTACGCGATTTTAAATTTCACTGTGCCGATCCTGGCTATTATCTTTGCCATGCTTGGCTACAAAATTACTTTCATGAGTGATCAGGAACGAAAAGAAATGGAAGAAAAAGATCAAATAGCGTCATAAGGCTCCGACCTTCGGAGTCTTTTGTTTTTTGAGGAAGTGATAGGGTAAAGTAAACGGGAGCTCTGTTGAGATTTTTGAATAGGGACTTTAAGTTAGTCAAAGAATACATTTTGTTGAAAGGAGAGATAGTTATGGCAGAACAGACACTTTACGAAAAAGCAGGCGGCGGAGAAGCCATTGAAAAAGTGGTTGATTATTTTTATGAGGAACTGGTATTAAAGGATCCGACTGTCAATCAGTTTTTTGAACATACGGACATGGTTAAGCAAAAACGTCATCAATCCAAGTTTATCAGCTATGCATTAGGCGGTCCTAATCAATATTCAGGCAATTCCATGGCGAAAGCACATGAAGGTATGAACCTGCAGCCCGAACACTTTAACGCGATTGCCAAGCATCTGCATGATGCGCTTGCCCGCTTTGGAGTGAGTGAGAGGGATATCGACGAAGCTTTGACCCGCGTTGCAGCGCTTAGGGACGATATTCTATACAAATAAGCTCCCTGGGGGGAGCTTTTCGTTTTTTATCTGCAGAAATTAGAATATAACTGCGGAAAATATTTTTTTATCCGCTAAAATTAGATTTTAATCTCGAAAATCTAGTTTTATCTGCGAAACTATTATTTTAATCTCAAGCAGCATCAATCAGCTGTTTCTTTCCTGACTCCGTATTTTCTTAGCCGGTATTGCAGGTTTTGCCGGCTCATGCCAAGGGATTTTGCGGACTGGGTTATATTATTGCCATGGTGTTTAAGGACTTTCTTTAGATAGTAGGTTTCAGCTTCCTGTATATATTGTTCGAGTGTTTTAATAGGCTTGTTTTTCTGTATAAGCAAATCCTCCAAATGACCGGTTTCGTTCGATTCCACCTTGAATTGAGGCTTATTTCGGAAGTGAAGAGGCAAATGCACATAGCTGATCGCTTCTTCCTGATCAATCAGATTCATGGCCCCTTCGATAATATGCTCCAGTTCCCGTACATTGCCCGGCCAATCGTATTGCTCAAATTTGCTCATTACTTCTTCATCGATTTCCGCTACATTCATACCAAATAGCTGATTGTATTTTTCTATGAAAAATTGTGCAAGGTCCCGGATATCCTTTCTTCTCTCGCGCAGAGGGGGAATGAAGAGGGAAACAACACTTAGCCTGTAATATAAATCTTTTCTCATACGGTCTTCTGAGATAGCATCAATCGGGTCTTCGTTAATGGTTGCTATAATTCTTACATCTACTGCCCGGTCTTTAGTATCACCGATCCTTCTGATCGTTTTTTCCTGCAAAACTCTCAAAAGCTTTGCCTGCAGGGATGGATTAAGTGAATTGATTTCATCCAGCAGCAAAGTCCCGCCATTTGCCTGTTCAAACAATCCTGGCCTTTCAATGGAGCCTGTAAAAGCTCCTTTTTTTGTACCAAATAAAAGACCCTCTATCAGACTGTCCGGAAGAGCAGCGCAATTTTGGGAGATAAATGGTTTTGAAGAGCGGCTGCTGCCATTATGGATGCTTTGGGCAAAGAGCTCTTTCCCTGTGCCGGTCTCCCCGATAATCAGGACAGAAGAACTTGTCCGGGTTGCTCTTTTGCTCGCTTCAATCACTTCATGGATTTCGTCGCTGCTGCCAATAATACTATCGAAAGTATAGCGGGTGTCTCCGCGTTTATTCATATTTTCTCTGATCAGCTTTTCAAGCTTGGTGACATCACGTGCGATTTCCATGGCGCCAATCTGTTCACCATCTTCCATAATTGGGAAAGTATTATTGATCGTGGTGATTTCCTGTCCCTTATTGTTAAAATAGGTTTGTTTGGCATTTTTAATTTTGCTGCCATTTTTGAGCGCCTGAAGCAAGGTGCTGTCTTCATCTTGGTTGAAAGAAAATACATCCAGCAGATTTTTATCCAATACATCTTCATAATCCATGCCTTCTATTTGGGCCATTTTTTTATTGTAGAATGTTGTTCTTCCTTCCTCATTCACTACATGGACACCAACATCAATTTCATCTAATATCCGCTGAAAGAACTTGCTTTTCAATTGGAGCTGTTCAATTTCCCTTTGATTCATTGTGATCTCCTTCACTCGGCAGTTTATTCAATAGTATATACTAATTCGAATATATGCAATGAAAATTTGCACCAATAACTATTAGTGATTTAAAAAGGGCAAAAATATTTTGCCTTCAGCTTATGAAAATACTTATTTATCAGCTTTTTATATTTGGCACAGTTCTTGCATAATAAAATGGTGGATAAAAAACGAATTTATTAAAGGGGGATGGCATCATGGTACAGCCGTACAAACATGAACCTTTCACAAATTTTAAAACAGAAGAAAACCGTGAAGCATACTTACTGGGATTAAAAACAGTCGAAAGCTATTTAGGACAGGACTATGACTTATTAATAGGCGGGGAAAGAATCTCCACTGATGAAAAAATCTTATCCATCAATCCTTCTAATAAAGAAGAAGTAGTTGGCCGTGTTTCAAAGGCAAACCGCGAGCTTGCGGAAAAAGCGATGCAGGCTGCTGTTGAAGCATTCAAAACATGGAGAAAAGTGAAGCCGGAAACACGCGCAGATGTTTTATTCAAAGCTGCTGCGATCATCCGCCGCCGCAAGCATGAGTTTTCTGCCCTTTTAACAAAGGAAGCAGGGAAGCCTTGGAACGAGGCAGATGCTGATACTGCGGAAGCCATTGACTTCCTTGAGTACTATGCACGTCAAATCTTAACAATCAAAGACGGTGTTCCAGTCAACAGCCGTCCGAACGAATATAACCGTTATGACTATATTCCATTGGGAGTGGGGATCATCATTTCTCCTTGGAACTTCCCGCTTGCGATCATGGCCGGTACAACTGTTGCAGCGATCGTGGCTGGAAACACAGTTCTATTAAAACCAGCTTCTACAACACCTGTTGTGGCTGCGAAATTTGTTGAAGTGATGGAAGAAGCAGGCCTTCCGAAGGGCGTTCTGAACTTCGTACCGGGCAGCGGTGCAGAAGTGGGCGACTATTTGGTTGACCATAAAGACACTCGTTTCATCTCCTTCACTGGC
>NZ_JAFKOJ010000050.1 GCF_017303275.1 Bacillus sp. NTK034
AGAAATGATGATCCCCACTCCCAATGGAATATAGTCATAACGGTTATATTCGTTCGGACGGCTGTTGACTGGAACACCGTCTTTGATTGTTAAGATTTGACGTGCATAGTACTCAAGGAAGTCAATGGCTTCCGCAGTATCAGCATCTGCCTCGTTCCAAGGCTTTCCTGCTTCCTTTGTTAAAAGAGCAGAAAACTCATGCTTGCGGCGGCGGATAATCGCAGCAGCTTTGAATAAAACATCTGCGCGTGTTTCCGGCTTCACTTTTCTCCATGTTTTGAATGCTTCAACAGCAGCCTGCATCGCTTTTTCCGCA
>NZ_JAFKOJ010000051.1 GCF_017303275.1 Bacillus sp. NTK034
TGCAGTGCTCGCTATTTATTTTGCTCTGTTCATGGCAATTGGGGTGGCAGCGAACGTTAGGATTGCCAATTTTCTTGGAGCAAACTTGCCGGAAAAGGCAAGGCATATTTCCCAGCAATCTCTAGTTCTAGCCATCCTGTTTGGCTTGATAACGGGAGTTATTACCCTTTTTTTTGCTGAGCCATTGCTGAAGCTTATGGGAATAGAATCTAATGTATTAGAAGCTGGTACTCTTTATTTTCGAATAGTAGGCATTCCATCTATCTTCATGTCCTTAATGTTTGTATTGAGTGCCATACTTAGAGGGGCAGGA
>NZ_JAFKOJ010000052.1 GCF_017303275.1 Bacillus sp. NTK034
TTTAATGCTATTAATCCAGATTAACAGGGACGAAAATCCCTCTTCGTTGTTTGGAAAAGTGATTGGATCTCCTACTACAATCCCACGGAAATTCACTGCTCTGGCTACGTGAAATTGTTGTGCAATATCCACACCAACCACAAGATGTTTATCAGTAATTCTTTCTATTAGTTGATTTTGTTTGTCCTGCATTTTAAACTTCATAGTAAGGGTTCCTCCTAAGTTTGAGTTAGAGTCGTGTCTTACTCATATCTTACTGAGGAGCCCTATTTTTTTCAAAGCTCAGAAATAACGATCTACAGGAATGCTAA
>NZ_JAFKOJ010000053.1 GCF_017303275.1 Bacillus sp. NTK034
CCATACTGCCGTGATCCATGCCGCTCATACTTGAATCCTCTGAATCAGCCTCTTTATCGCTGTCTTCTTCTGAACCCATGTTACTGTGATCCATACCTTCCATGCTTGATTCACCCTCTTCAGGCTTGCTCATCCACTCATCAAGCATTAGGGTATAGTCGCGATCATATGTCTTCTCTTTTGGTTCTACAATAAAAGAACCGTAAAGACCTTTATCCATTTGCTCAACAGCATTCTGATGGGTATGGTACATATATGTTCCAGGATCCTCCGGGGTGAATTCATATGTGAAGGATTTACCTGGCTGTA
>NZ_JAFKOJ010000054.1 GCF_017303275.1 Bacillus sp. NTK034
AAAAATTTGAAGCTTTGTTTGTTACAGATTTTTATTAAATAATTTATCATTTGTGCATATTTTCTCGATATTTGCTAGTTAAACTGCTAATTACAATAAGAAGAAGAGGTGATAACACAATGGAAAAAATTGAGGCAATTGATCGCATAGCCTTTGAACTTGGACCGATTACTGTCTATTGGTATGGACTAATAATTGGAACAGGTTTGTTTTTAGGATGGCTTCTTGCGACAAGAGAATCAAGAAAACTTGGACTTGATAAAGATATTTTTGCGGATTTATTACTTTGGGCGATTCCAATATCC
>NZ_JAFKOJ010000055.1 GCF_017303275.1 Bacillus sp. NTK034
CTCTGTCTACATCCTCTAACTCCGGCACTTGCGTATGACAAACTGCTTCTTTATGAGGACATCTTGCAACAAAAGGGCAGCCTTTTTCTTCTTTTGTGGAATCCACTTCCCCATCCAGAATCAGTTTCTCTCTATTTTTAATAAAATGGTTTAAATCTTTTACTACAGCCACAAGTGCTTTTGTGTACGGATGGGAAGGATGCTGAATAATTTTTTTCGTAGGTCCTATTTCTACGATTTTTCCTTGGTACATGACAGCAATTCGGTCACACATATAACTCGCAGTAGATAAATCATGGGTAATA
>NZ_JAFKOJ010000056.1 GCF_017303275.1 Bacillus sp. NTK034
GCCATTCAAATCCTGGTTTTGGGATTTGGAGGGACGGATCGAAACGGCCGAGAAGTTAGGAGCCGAAGCTAGACAAGTCATTGGTGAATTCTCGGCAAAATACTTCTTCATGCATTATCTAGTTTTGAGGGAACGAAAAAATGAAATTCTCTCTTGAAAAAAACATTAAAAGAAAGTACAATTATACTTGTCTTTTAAAAATAGTCTGGTGGCGATGGCGAGAAGGTCACACCCGTTCCCATACCGAACACGGAAGTTAAGCTTCTCAGCGCCGATGGTAGTTAGGGGCTGTCCC
>NZ_JAFKOJ010000057.1 GCF_017303275.1 Bacillus sp. NTK034
GTTCGGTATGGGAACGGGTGTGACCTTCTCGCTATCGCCACCGGACTATGTAATTGAAGAAACTTCGTTCCCTCAAAACTAGATAATGCATGAAGAAGTTTTCCGAGTAATAACCAAATTTGACTTGTCTAGCTTCGGCTCCTAACTTCTCGGCCGTTTCGATCCGTCCCTCCAAATCCCAAAACCAGGATTTGAATGGCCGGCTCTCCAACGTCTCTCGAAGTTGAACAGTCGCCTCCGCTTTTCGTTTTGGTTAAGTCCTCGA
>NZ_JAFKOJ010000058.1 GCF_017303275.1 Bacillus sp. NTK034
CCGCAGACATTTTTCATCTTCGTTCGTTTTTGCCTTCTGCCGGGCGAGTGGTGGTGGATCGTCGACGGTGTAAGGCATGGCTGCTTGATGCTGGTCGGCATGAATTTTCCCCACGCGCAGAGACCGAGAATTAGCCCATGGGCTATATACAGAACTTATAGCTCTCGAGCTATATTGACACAATATCGTCCTTGAGCTATCGGAAAGCCATGGACACCCTGCCTGCGTACCCAATCCGAAGCCTGCGCCAAGCCGGGGCCGTG
>NZ_JAFKOJ010000059.1 GCF_017303275.1 Bacillus sp. NTK034
CGATGAGGCGCGCGAACGGGTCCGGGCGCTGCCAGACAAACAGGCGCTCGAGCGCGACCGGTTCGAGGCAAAGATCCTGCAGGCCGAAGAACGGACCGAAGCCGCCTTCGCCCTGCTCGACAGGCGCTACAAGAAGCGACAGACGCCCGAGCTTGCGCCGCTGCTGATGGGGCTGTTGTCCAATATGCAGCGACCCGATGAGGCACAGAGCTTTGCCGAATGCCTGCCCGCCAGCGTCAGCCAAACCCCCGCCATGATCT
>NZ_JAFKOJ010000005.1 GCF_017303275.1 Bacillus sp. NTK034
ATAACGTCACGATTTATTTTACTAAAGTAGTAGGTTGATTGAGCAAAAGTGTAAAATCTTATCGAGCAAAAACTGTCAACTTTATTCTAGCGTTTACAAGGACCTGCTCAGAACGGTTTATGTCAGTGCTTTAATCCCTAATAAATCCGATTACTTCTCGAATATGAAAAGACATCTCTATAAGATTGTTTACAAATTAGTAGAGGAAGGGCAGATGGTTGGGGAGATAAAAGTAGATCGGTCTCCGAGTGAATTAACCATGTTAATCACGCGCTGCATGCGGGGGACATTATATGATTGGCAATTATTTGACCAGTTTGATCTTGTATTAGAGGGAGAAAGATACATCAAAGCAATCTTAGAAGGAATTCAGAAGGAAATTTAATAAAGCAATACTATCTGATAATAGGTTTTCTGGAAGCAAAACTAAAACAATTGCTTCCTCTTATAGTTCTTCTGCTTTTTGCAATTGAGTGAAGCAAGCTAACTCAGTTACCACCAAGCTAGTCGATTTTTAATGCTTCACTGTATGTGGGATCAGGCACGCTTTTCTCAGCTAAAACTGACAATAGTTTTTATAATGACTTATTGTTTTCTTTAATAAATCTTGATAGAAGACAAGAGCTTATACAAAGAAACACTTATCGCAAATAGAGAAATTATAATTAACTATGGGAAATGTAAAAAAGACCTAACAATAAGGCTAGGTTCTTTCTATAAAATACTATCTGAATTCCATTTTATCAGTTGACCACACTTTAGGGGGTATACACCGGCATTTAAGTGGTAATCACAGGACTGCTATCTTAGAATGCACATATGCACATTTCTTGGCAACACAGATTACGGTAGTTTTTTTATAATTTTAATCTATTTATTATACTAGACACGCTTTTACAAAAAGCTTACGAGAACGAATAAAGCGAAAACCTTGCTGCCAACTAGCAGCAAGGTTTTGCTTTTTTCACACTTAAAAACTTCACCGTATCCGGGGTCAGGCCACTTTTTTGAATTAATTCAAATGAAATACATCTATGCACTGCAAGTGGGTCAAATACCGTCTTTATTGCTAAGCAGAACTATAAACACTGCTTCTATTCGATAATTCTATCCAAAAATAGAGGCTTATAACGTTTGAAAAGGAAACAATTCCTCCCTCACCGATAAAGTAGATAAACATAGATATAATAATTGCATATTTGGTTATATTTTTGTTTTTACTTTTAGCTGATTCTTTAAACATCGGTGAAGTGAATATTAATATTATCCAAAACAAAAAACCGATTATACCAAAATAATATAACAATTCAACATACCCATTTGTTATAACTAAGTTGGAATATAAACCATCCCTAGTAGATCCATTACCAAAGAATTGATTTACGATAGATCTTTCTGTCAAAACACTATTCCAGATTGATAATCTGCTGCTTGAAAGTTTATCTAATTCACTAAAACTAACTCCAGGAAGATATTTATTCGAGAATAAAACCACTAACAAAAAACAAATAATAATCATGAGTTGTACAAAAATTACCTTTGTTTTACTTTCAATTTTTCTAAAAACCCATAAATAAAAACCAATAAAAAATAATATTAGAGTTGCAATTAATGGTGTTCTAGAGTTCGCCAATATTATTGTATAAATACTACCAAATATTATTACAAAATAAACCCATTTATATCTTATCATATTTTGGTTACTACTTAACTTTACTGATATTATTATGAGTAAATACAAGTGAGCACCTAAACTATTGGCATTGTTAAACATTCCAACAAATCTTATTCTTTCACCTTGAACATAATATTTACTAGGATCAAAGGTTAGTACAAAGTTAGGAAGAAACACAAAGATAACTAGTACCCAAAATAGTAATTTAATTATATTATCCAACACCGAATCTTCAATTGATGGAAAAACAAAAATAACAACAGCCAATATAAATAAACACATAGTTATAAAAGAGCTATTAAACAATATACTAGTTCCCTCATAAATAAATAAGTTCAATAGGGAAGCCACTGCTATTAACATAAATTTTACTATATCTATTTTTTTTACTAGTAATTTATTATTCCCATATAAGTACATAGTTAAAATAAAAATACTTGCAAAAATACTAACAAATCTTAACATGAATAATACGGAAATATTTTCAAGTACTCGGTACTGAGTAATAGTTAGAATAATAAAAGTAACAGTAAAGAACAACTTAATTATTTTCACGGGACTTACCCCTCGTATAAATAATATTTTTATTTACTAATACTAGTAATAAATATAAAATCAAATAACCCAAACTATTTGATATTACAGCCCCTCTTAATTGGTAGAGTCCAAATAAAAAAGCTGAAACTACTATTGTAAAAATTAATACAAATAGAAAAATAAAAAGTAGAAACTTTTTATTAGTATTAAAAATTTGAGATTTTAACATTTCTATTTTTGAAAAAGAAAACAGTGCAAAACCAAATGTTAATAAATAATAGTCTATATAATTTTCTGTATGACTTTTGGATGCAGCAACGTGTATTATTATCTCTCCAAAGTAATAAAGAAATACTAATATGCTTATTATTAAAATAAAACTAAAAATATAAAGTTGTTTAAATAAGATCTTCACACCTTGGTAATTATTTCTCTTTTTTTCAGTATATATTTTTGAGATAAATGGTAAATACAAGATGGAAGGTGGTAGTACAACTAACATATTTAAAATGCTAAAGTTAGCACTATATATCCCTAATTGAGTCTTATTAAAATTTTGGTTTGCGAAAAGTATATTTATAAAATTAAGTACCATATCTGAAGAAGCTATAATGGATAGAATTATACCAAAACCTAAAACCTTAATTGTATAATACCTAACTTCCTTAAATGGGATTCTTTTAAAAGATTTATTCAGAAATTCAAGATAACAAATAATTATAAATAGACTAATAAATTGACCTATAAATACAAACTCAAAGTTCTTAGGAAGAAATGCGAAGAATAAAACTATAAATAAAAGTTTTAACAAGGAAAATATAATTTGCCCTCCAGAATAATGTAGAGCATTTCCCGAAACGTTTAATATAATCATCTTATTCTGGTAAATTCCAAACAATACTAAATTAAATAACAATAAAACAGTAATGTTCAAACCGAAATCTTGAAAGAAAATATAAAATAAAAAGCTTCCTATTATTGCGAGTCCTGATGCTATTAATAAAGTACTCATTTGAATTACACTTAAAAGTTGGGGTTTCTCTAAATAGTGATTTTGTAAATACATTGTACTTGCTAATAAAATTGTATTTAACATATTAAATAATTGATTAAGAGAATAATATGCTCCATATTCAGTAGGATCTAAGGACTTAACAAGTAACGGTACTAACAAAATTCCAACCAAAACTGGGACAAACTTTGCTAAAGTATAAAACAGTATATTCCTCATTAAATATAAATTCCTTTTTTAAAATTACAGTGTTATATTATTGATGTTGTTGTATTAGATCACGTTAATCAAGTATGGTATTCTGGTTCTTTCTATGAGTACCAATATCACTTCATATCTTTTATCTCAATACATTATTAAACATATTAATATGTTCCTTTAAAGCTAACTGGTTATCAACTTTATACTTTCCGTATTCATATGCCTTTTTAGACACTAACTTATAATTATCATTATCCATATATAAATAATGACTAATGGCATCTATAAATTTAAATTGCATATCTAGTGGAATATCGAACCCTATCCCAAGTTCGTTTAAGTTTTTCCATGGGGTTTGATCACTTGTTATAACTGGACACCCTGACAGAAGGGACTCTTGTATGACATGACCAAAATTCTCCCCCTTCGTTGGAAACAAAAATGTATGATATAGGGATAGTACTTTGGGTACTTCAGTATAACTTAATGCTCCCTTATAATTTACTTTCACTCTATCGCTCAAGTCTTCAGAAATTATTAAACATTCTTTCCAGTACTCTTTATCCTCTAAAGGCCCATATATGTCAAATACAATTTCATTAAATTTTTGATCACTTTTATCTACTTCTCTTAGAATTTGTAAAGAAAAGTCTAAGTTTTTTATTCTAGAGATTCTAGATACAGTAGCTATTCTTAATTGGCCACTCTTTTTATTTATAGGATAGGTGAAGGGATCTATATCACTATTCACTATATTACCAGCTATATTGACTTTAACCTGGCTTCCAAATAAGTTAATTATATCTTGTTTATCCGAATTTGAAGTACATGTAAAGGTAATTTTTTTGTGTAAATTAATGAATTTAAATATATTAATATATAATTTCTTTTTATCGGTTTTAATTGATAATGCTCCCTTTGAGAATTCTCCTCTTGGAGCAACTATTACAGGCTCTTTCGTATAATTCAACCTTTTAAGCCAAAGTACAAATACAGACAATTTCGAAAAGAAGCTGCTGATATATATTAAATCAAAATCCTGTTCTTTAAGAAGAGATTTTACAGAACTAAACTCTTTTCCTTGAGGTATATAATAGACCTTTGCTTTACCAACAGTATTCCAAGAACCAATTTGCACATCAGTATATGGTTTTACTGCATTTAAATCACGATCATTAGTAATAACATAAAAATTATAATCATCACTTAATCTTTCTACTAAATTTAAAAGTGACTTTACAGGGCCACCATATTCTTTTCCTGGCAAATACGGTCCAATGATTAAGATATTTTTTTTCATTCCAAAACATCCTTAAGCATTAATTTCCATTGCTAAAGGCTATACTCATACAAAGTAAAAGCCTCGGTAGCCTGGTATCTTTTCTACAAACTCCAATATAAATATCTCAATTCTTCTGCCTTTTCAATCAAAAATTCCTTTGACATCTATTAAAACTACATCCCTATTTTTTCTTTTATAGCTTCATATACATTAATATTATTTAACTTTCCCCCATACAACTCTATTCACATAATCTGTATATGATAATATAATTCTAAGAACTTTATCTGAAACATTTGGCATACTATAATCATTAACAATTCTTAGTACACCTTCACCTTGTGCCTCCAGAATTTCTAATCCTTGTAAGACTCTATCCTTCTTTAACCCCACCATCATAACCGAAGCCTCTTCCATTGCCTCTGGTCTTTCATGGGCTTGTCTAATATTAAGTGCTTTAAAACCAAGAATAGAAGACTCTTCACTAATCGTTCCACTATCACTTAGAACCGCTTTAGCATTTAATTGAAGTTTATTATAATCATTAAAGCCTAAAGGC
Source organism: Bacillus sp. NTK034 (assembly GCF_017303275.1). GTDB lineage: Bacteria > Bacillota > Bacilli > Bacillales > Cytobacillaceae > Cytobacillus. Next base: position 5,267 of record NZ_JAFKOJ010000005.1, read on the forward strand.
TTCATCGTTATTACCAAAGGGTTAAACTCAATGCCTTTAGCATCAATCATATTTCTAGTTCTCGGGTGCGTACTTATAATTACAGGAATATTGTACTTTTCAGCAACGGCATTTAGACTATCAACAAGATCTAAAAAATTGGCTTCCGAGTTGATATTTTCTTCTCTATGAGCTGATACGACAAAATACTTTCCTTCTTCTAGTTCAAGTCTCTGTAGGACATCAGATTTTTCAATGTCTTTCTTTCTTGAGTTTAGAACTTCAAACATAGGACTACCAGTTTTAATTATTCGATCAGCAGGTAAGCCTTCACTTAATAAATATTCTCTTGCAATATCACTATAAGTTAGGTTGATATCAGCTGTGTGGTCAACTATTTTTCTGTTTGTTTCTTCAGGTACTCTTTGATCGAAGCATCTATTACCTGCTTCCATATGAAAAATTGGAATATGTCTTCTCTTTGCTGCAATTGCACATAAACAACTATTGGTGTCTCCTAATACCAAAAAAGCATCAGGTTTTACTTCTTCCATAATAGGATCTATTTTAACTAAGATATTCCCTATTGTTTCTACTGCTGTTCCAGTTGCAGCATTTAGGAAATAATCAGGTTTTTTTAAATTAAAATCCTTAAAAAATACTTCATTTAATTCATAATCATAATTTTGTCCTGTGTGGATTAGAATATGGTCTATTGCACTTGATTCTTCTAATTTATTTATAACAGCTGACAGTCTTATAATCTCTGGTCTAGTACCTACAACTGTCATAACTTTTAATTTTTTCACGTATTATACCTCCAAGAAATAGGTGTCTGGCTTTTCAGGGTCAAAATATTCATTTGCCCACATAATAGTGACCATATCGGTTTCCCCTAAATTTTCAATATTATGAGTGTAACCAGTTGGGATATCAACTACTTCTAATTTTTCTCCACTAACAAAATATTCAATGACTTCATCTGAGTCAATCTTTCTAAATCGGATAACTCCCATTCCACTTACCACAAGAAACTTTTCATTTTTTGTATGGTGCCAATGATTTCCTTTTGTTATACCAGGTTTAGAAATATTTACAGAAACTTGTCCCCTATCCGGTGTCTTTATAAATTCAGTAAACGAACCTCTTTGATCTACATTCATTTTAAGGTCATAACTAAATTGATTTTCAGGCAAGTAACTAAGATAAGTACTATATAGCTTTTTTGTTAACTGGTTAGACATATTAGGAATTGAGCGTTCTATACGACTCTCTTTGAAGGAATAAATTAATTCAGCAATTTTTCCAAGAGCGATAGAGTAAACTACTGGAACTTCACAAAAATCTCCATTGGAGTTTTCATTACCCTTCAATGCATTAATCAGCTCTTCAACTACATCATCAATATACACTATGTTCATAACAACACTTGAATCATTTATGCTAATTGGTATCCCATGAGCAATATTATGGCAAAAAGTTGCAATTGCACTGTTATAATTAGGTCTACACCATTTCCCAAAAACATTAGGGAAGCGATAAACCAATACCTTTGCTCCCGTTTCCTTGCCATATTTGAAAAGTAAATCTTCACCTGCTTTTTTACTAATACCATATGGGTTATTTAGTTCTGCTTGGATAGATGAAGAAACCATTACTGGACAAATATTTTGGTGTTTTTCTAAGGTTTCGAGTAACATTGAAGTTAACCCATAATTACCATCCATGAATTCAGATTGGTCCTTAGGGCGATTTACACCAGCTAGATGAAATACAAAATCAGCTTCTTTACAATACTGATCCAGTGAGGATCGATCGGTTTCCTTACTGAATTCATAGATATCAGTATAGCCCCTGTTTCTTAATTCTGACACAAGGTTTTTACCGATAAACCCCTTTGCACCGGTCACTAATATCTTCATTACTGATTCCAACCTTTCAATTCTTCCCGGACATAATCCAGCATTAATAACTTATCTTTAATTTGCTCAATGTTTAATCTTTGAGTGTTATGAGAATTATACTCATCTTCAGATGATAACTTTTTATCACCTTCTACAAAATACTTATCATAGTTTAAATCTCTTTTATCAGCAGGTACTCTATAAAAACCACCCATATCTTCAGAAACCACATGTTCCTCTCTAGTAAGAAGAGTTTCATATAGCTTTTCTCCATGACGAGTACCAATGGTCTTTATTTCATTGTCAGCATTAAATAATTCCTTGATTGCTTGGGCAAGATCCCCTATTGTCGATGCTGGTGCCTTTTGCACCATGATGTCTCCTGCCTCTGCATTTTCAAATGCAAACACTACTAGTTCTACCGCCTCTTCAAGGCTCATCAAGAATCTAGTCATGTTTGGATCAGTAACCGTAATAGGTTGTCCACTCTTAATCTGCTCAATAAATAGCGGAATAACAGAACCTCTAGAAGCCATTACATTACCATAACGAGTGCCACATATTAATGTTCTGTCTGGATTTACAGTTTTAGCCTTCGCTACAAAAACTTTTTCCATCATAGCTTTTGAGATCCCCATCGCATTAATAGGATAAGCAGCTTTATCTGTAGACAAGCAAATCACTTTTTTTACGCCGCTTTCAATAGCACCAGTAAGAACATTATCTGTTCCAATTATATTTGTTTTTACTGCTTCTAAAGGAAAAAATTCACAAGATGGTACTTGCTTAAGTGCAGCAGCATGAAAAATATAATCAACACCGTGCATCGCATTTTTAACACTGCCAAGGTCTCTTACATCTCCTAAGTAAAACTTAAGTTTGTCATTTTTATAGAGCTTACGCATATCATCTTGTTTTTTCTCATCTCTTGAAAAAATTCTAATTTCTTTTATATCTGTATCTAAAAACCTATTCATAACAGCATTGCCAAATGAACCTGTGCCGCCGGTAATAAGTAAGGTTTTATCTTTAAACATTTATTGAACCTCTTTTCCTTATTAAAAGTGTCGCATTATTATTTCATATGAGTGTTTTGCGGTATAATTATTGTTTAAATACGCCTTAGCATTTTCGCCCATTCGTTTTCTCATATCAGTATCGCATAGCAACTCCACATGCTGATTAAATGCTCTTAAATCACCACTCTGACACCAATAACCAAAGTCTCCTTTTTCTATCACTTTACCTAAATCAGTATTATTATCTGTCGCTGCTATTACAGGCATTGAAGCCTGCATATAAGACAGTAGTCTTGATGGGAAATTAGGTATTGTAAATCTTTTATCAAGAAATATAAGTCCCACATCACATGAATTAGCTAGGCTTTCATAGTCATCCTTAGGTAGCTGAGCGAATAACTGTGCATTTTTTAGATTTTCTTTTTTAAAAAATGTCTTTAGTTTATTAAACTCAGTCCCTGACCCAGCAATGATAAAATAAACATGTTGATTTTCTTTATTTGCCTTTAAGCACTCCATTAAAAAGTCAATCCCCTGGGGTTTACCAAGATTTCCACCATATATGAAAACAGTTTTATCTAAAGGAATGTTATACTTTTCCTTAACTTCTGCTATTCTTTTCTCATCCTTTTTTATGGTTAAAGGTTCAATACTATTTGGACATATCTCAACAATTTCAGGGGGTATCCCCGGGTTATGTGTTAACAAAAAATCTACATTTGCTTTTGACATACACCCTATATAATCTGAAAGTTTATATAATTCCTTTTCTTTATTCCTAAAATAGTTGTAAAGTACACTTTTGATACCAGTCGTTGTTAGCAACCCAAGATCAACTGCATTTTGAGGAAAAATATCCTTTAGAAGCAAATAAGCTTTTGCGTTATCCCGAAATTTTACGTAAGCTACCGCTTTTTGTAAAGTAATAGGAGGCGTAGAATAAATAACCAAATCGAACTTAACATTGGAGAAATATTTTTTTATACCTTTTAAAAATTGTGATTCTAAAGTAATGGTTGATATGCCTTTCTCAATAAAATTGGTCTTTTGGATATTACCAATCTGTAATTTCAGTATTTTATAATTACCTTTATCTATAATATTAGTTGGTTGTTGTTTCCTTTTCTCCGTTGGAGAAATAATATAGACATTGTGTTCCTCTTTTAAAAACTCTCGCATTAAATCAGTATATATACCACTTGTCTTAATTGTCGAAAAATCTAAAAGTGTCAGAAAAAGAATATTCATCCTATTTTATTCTCCTTGCCGGAACACCAGTGTAAGTTCCAGATACAGTTATATCTTTTACAACTACTGCCCCTGCACCTATTAAACATCCCTTTGCAATATTTATATTATTGATTACTGTACTCCCAATACCCAACCATGTTCCTTGTTCCACTTTAACCGTCCCTGCAAGGTGAACTCCTGGTGATATATGAACAAAATCTTCTATTAAATTGTCATGGTCAATTGTTGATCCGGTATTAATAATGCACCCTTTACCTATTTTGGTACAGCAGTTTATTATTGATCCAGCCATAATAGCAGTTCCAAGCCCAATTTCAACTTGTTCTCCAATTGTTGATTTCGGGTGAATTAGAGCCGGAATACTTGCACCTGCTCCTTCAAGCTGCAAAAAAATTTTTTTTCTCGTTATATTATTACCAATTCCTACGAATATCTGGTATTGATCAATATACTTTTTTACATCTGTTGATGTTCCAAGTATCTCGAGCCCCATTGATGATTTTAAACTTTTGTCATCATCTAAGAAGGCTAATACGCTCCATTTATTCATTTTCAACGCAATATCTGCAACAACTTTTCCATGGCCACTAGCACCGATAATAAGAAGTTTATCTTTCATAATTAGCACTTTCCTTTTTACTACCTTTAAACGGCTCCATTGTAACTGTTGTTTCTGAACTAATTCCCTCTCTAATTAACACTTTTTTTATCGTCATAAAGATGATCTTCCAATCTTCAACGAAATTCACATTATCTACATAACGAACATCAAGGTCGAATTTTTCTTCCCAACTAATTGCATTTCTTCCATTGGCCTGTGCCAAGCCTGATAATCCAGGTCTTACCTCATGGCGGCGTTTATGATGTTCATTATAAAGTGGGAGATACTGAACCAATAATGGTCTTGGACCTATAATTGACATATCCCCTTTTAAAATATTTATAAGCTCCGGTAGCTCATCAAGTGAAGTCGAACGAAGAAAACTTCCAAACCTGGTTAATCTAATACTATCATGAAGCAAATCACCATTCTCATCTCTCTCATCTGTCATTGTCCTAAACTTATACATCATAAAAATTTTTTCATTAAGCCCAGGTCTATTTTGCTTAAAAATAATGGGGCTACCAAGTTTTATCCTTACTAATATTGCAACAATCAGAAATACTGGACAAAGAATGATAATAGCAATCAAAGATAGGATAAAATCCATCGGCCTTTTTATAAATCTTCTATAAATACCACCTTTGGAATGACTCATTACCTTATCCACAGCCCCTTAATAATCTTACAAACTTTTTCTAAATCCTCATTCGCCATCTTCGTATCAGACGGCAAGCAAACACCATTCTCAAAAAGTTTCTTCGAAACATCCTCTCCAACAAAAGCATACTGTTCGAAGAAAGGCTGCATGTGCATTGGCTTCCAAACTGGTCTTGACTCGATATTCTCTTGTTCAAGAGCCTCCATAATATCAGTAGGTCTCACATGTCCAGTTAGGATCATTGAGCTTAGCCAGTAATTCGGTTCGTTCCACTCATTGCTTGGCATGAACTCAACACCATCAAGCCCACCTAATTCTCGTTTGTAGAAGTTGAAAATATACCTTTTCTTTTCTACTCTCTGTTCTAATACCTTAAGCTGTCCTCTTCCAATTCCAGCAACGACATTACTCATTCGATAGTTAAAGCCTAATTCACTATGTTGGTAGTGTTTAGCCTGATCCCTACTCTGAGTAGCCCAGAATCGAGCCTTGGCAATTCTTTCTTCATAATCAGAAACTAGCATACCACCACCAGAAGTTGTAATAATCTTGTTTCCATTAAAAGAGAAGATACCGTAATCACCAAATGTTCCAGTATGCTTTCCTTTATAATAGGTACCTAAAGATTCTGCAGCATCCTCAATTACTGGTACATTACGTTTTTGACAAATGTCCATAATTTTATCCATATCAGCAGACAAGCCATATAAATGAACAACCAGCACTGCCTTTACCTCTGGATATTTTTCAAATGCCTCTTCTAAAGCCGTTGGACTCATATTCCAAGTTTCATAATCACTATCAATAAATACTGGAATCGCATTTTGATAGATGATTGGATTTGCTGTAGCAGAAAATGTAAGCGTGGGACAAAAAACAATATCCCCTTCACCAACACCAGCTGCTTTTAAAGCCAAATGAATAGCAGCTGTTCCTGATGATAGTGCTGCTGCAGCTTTAGAGCCAACCTTTTCAGCTAACTCTTTTTCAAACCCGTTTACGTTTTCACCAAGGGGCGCTATCCAGTTTGTATCAAAAGCTTCCTTTACATATTGCAATTCATAGCCTTCATCGCTCATATGTGGCGAAGATAGGAATATTCTTTCTCCCATACCACAGACTTCCTTCCTGATTATCAACTTAAGAGTCTTTGTGCATAACCAATAACAATTAAAGTTCTAAATATCACTTCAAAATATAAACCCCTTCTCATAATTGTTAGAAATATGAGCAAGAGCCTATGTTAACTAAATGTACCTATTATTAGCCTTTTGCTCATTTAGTAACTGAAAATATTTTATTTTTCCTTTTATTAGCCAAATTCAACACAAACTCACTAATCTCACTAGTTGTCATTTCATCAAATTTATTAATTAGAGAGTGAACCTCATCCTCTTGTTCAAGCACTGCCTTACCAATAAATATTTTCGGAAACACAGCTTCTTTATGAACTTCATTCTCCCCAAGCAGTTCCTCGTACATTTTCTCCCCAGGACGAATTCCTGAAAATCTGATACCAATCTCTTCCTCGGAATAACCCGAAAGGGTTATAAGGTTCTTAGCCAAATCAACAATCTTAACCGGCTCACCCATATCAAGCACAAAGATCTCTCCACCACGTGCCAACGCACCCGCTTGCATTACAAGCCTCGAGGCCTCCGGTATCGTCATAAAATATCTCGTCATATCCGGATGTGTAACCGTCACCGGCCCACCAGCCAGAATCTGCTTCTTAAATAGCGGAATAACACTCCCCCGACTGCCAAGCACATTCCCAAACCGTACAGCCACAAAGTTCGTAGCACTATGCTTATCCAACTCCTGAATAACCATCTCCGCAATCCGCTTCGTTGACCCCATCACATTCGTAGGGTTAACCGCCTTATCCGAAGAAACCAGCACAAACGTCCCAACACCGAAGGTATCAGCAGCCTCCGCCACATTCTTTGTTCCAAGAACATTGTTCTTCACTGCCTCTTTAGGGTTGTACTCCATTAAAGGAACATGCTTATGAGCCGCTGCATGATACACAACATCAGGTCTATGAGTCTCCATCACTTCAAAAATGCGATTTCGATCCTGAATATCCGCAATCACTGGCACAATCTCTATTTCACTTTTATGTTTATTTCGAAGCTCCATATCAATCAGATAGATTGAGTTCTCCCCATGCCCTAACAGAAGAATCTTCTTCGGTCGGAACTCGGATACCTGCCGGCAAATTTCCGAACCAATCGATCCGCCTGCACCCGTGACTAGAACCGTTTTTCCAGTCAATTTTTCTGAAATACTATCAATATCCAACTTAACAGGTTCACGCCCCAACAGGTCTTCCACCTGTACATCCCTGAACTGATTAACAGAAACCTTGCCAATCATGACATCCTCAATCATCGGCATGATGACTGTTTTTGCATTCGTACCAGAACATTCCTCAAAAATCCGTTGCATTTCTACCTTGCTAAGGGAAGGAATGGCAATGACGATTTTATCAATATTCAGCGTCTCAACCGACTTTGCAATATGTTTCGAATCACCCACTACAGGCAGCCCAAGTATATGTAATTTATACTTTTTCGGGTCATCATCGATAAACGCAACCGGTTTAATTTCTGAATCGCCATTTTTTAAAAGCTGTCTTGCCAGCATCGTTCCTGCAGCACCCGCACCAATAATGAGTGTACGCTTTTGTTCTACAGTGCCTTTAATATATCGATCCCTATACACTCTCCAGGAAAAGCGGGACCCGCCGATTAATAGCACATGCATCATCAACGCGAGCATCAACGCCCTGAAGTAAATGTCTCCAATTAACAGCTGCTGGATGATCCCTGTTGTCATGATTGATAGACTCACTGCCTTAACAATTGCTACAAGCTCTCCAACACTCGCATATTCCCAGGCCTTATTGTATAGCCGATACATAGAAGCATATAAATGATGACTGAGCAGGAGCGTAATCGCACTAACCAGCACAAATTCTGATTGCAGCCAGGCAAGCGTAGGGTGAAGTGTCATCACACTTACATAAATAGCTGATAAAACAATTAATGAATCCAATAGCACCAAAAAGGTCAGTCTCTTTTGATACGTCAATTAAATATCCCCTTCCTTTTAAGGACTATATTTATCGCAAATACCTGCCGGAGTAATTTTTCACAAAAATAAATACCTAATGGAAATACATGTGTCATGACACCTATACTTTCATTAAGTATTTATTTGCTAATAGTCATTTGGGCATCGAACCCGTCCTCACTTAATGCTAATTGGCCACAGGGGCTAAGGAGGAATATCCTCCCACAGCATCATCGAGTGTCCCCATTGATAAAGGCAAGGAGACATCGCCTGTTGTTGTAGTATCACTACATCTTTATTATAAAGTTAAGGGTGTTCAAAAATTTGAAAAGGCAAACGAAACTCTTAAATTCATAATATTTTCTGCAGCAATTGGCTTTTTTAAAAAATACCAAGAAACTTCTTCTTCTTAATTTTTTCAGGTATTTCCCTCATTACATTCTGCCCCTCAACCAATAGCTCTGCATTTTCAGTGAATAGATACACCATATCTACCCCATACCTGGATTCGATAAGATCAAATGCTTCGGCCATTTTGAATATGCGGTTCTTGTTGTTGTGGGCATCAGATGCGATAAAGTGTGTTAAGTTTGCTTCAATCAGCTGTTGTGAGAAAGTTTTAATCTTTTTACCAAACTGGCCGCAAAGACTTGCAGCTGTCACTTGGGTTAGTGCTCCTGACTTTACCAGCTGATACACTAGCTCGGGGCGCTCTGCTATTTCTGAGTTGCGCTCAGGGTGCACAATAATGGGAGTTAACCCTTCTAGCTGGATATCATAAAGCAGCTTTTCTGTGTATCTGGGCACATGTCCAGATGGCAGTTCGATGAACACGTAGTTAGATTCTGCCAGGGTTACTATTTTCCCTGCTTCATATTCTTCCAGAAACTCTCCAAAGATACGTGTTTCCTGGCCTGCTAAAACCTTTAACGATATCCTCTCTTTGCTTAGAACCCTGTTAACTTCATCCACTTTTACAAGAATATCTTTCTTTTCATTCTCGTATCTCTCGTTTCTATGGTGAGGGGTTGCTATGATTGTGTCGATTCCTTCTTGAACGGCTATTTTCGCCATGGCTATGGTTTCACTCATATGCTTGGCTCCGTCATCGATACCAGGCAAAATGTGACAATGTATATCAATCATCGCAAACACCCCTTCCATTTTAATACCAATTTTACAGGACTATTATCACTATATACTATTACACCAGTAGGGTAAAGCAGGATAATTTGTCGAAATTCGTCATTTTTGACCGTAATAATAATAATACTGCGAACTTTCGAGTTTTTTGTTATTTAAAACCGCTCCGAGAAGTTTACTCTTCGTAGTGTTCAGCAGTTCTCTTGCTTTAACAGCCTGATCAATTTCTGTTTCTCCACTTCGGGCAACCAGAATTGTGCCATCACATTGGTTTGCAAGAATTTGGGCATCAGCGACAGCTAATACTGGCGGTGTATCAAACAGAACAAGATCATATTCCTTGTATGCCTGTACAAGAAACTCTTCCATTGCTTTAGATCCAAGAAGCTCAGCCGGGTTTGGAGGAACCGGTCCGCTTGTAAGCACGTATAAATTAGGTTCTCTTGTTGATGATACAGCTTTGTCGAATGTCGCACTTTTCGTAAGAATATTTGTTAAGCCTGTAATGTTATTAACATCAAAAGTGTAGTGTGCTGTTGGTTTCCTTAGATCGGCATCAACTAGCAGTACTCTTTTTCCTTGATTTGCAAATACAACTGCCAGGTTGGAAACTGTAGTTGATTTCCCTTCACCAGGACCCGCAGAAGTGACTAGAATTGATCTCAAATCCTGATCAACAGATGAAAACTGAATATTCGTTCTGACTGTTCTGTATTGTTCAGAAACTGGCGACTTGGGGCTGGAGATGGTTACTAGCTTACGTTTGTTATTGTCTCTTAACATTTTCTTTTGCTTCTTTTTAAACAGCATTCTCGCCACCTGCCCTTGTCACACTTTTAGCTCTTTCACTGCGTCTTGTTGGGTTTTTTGAATCTTCAATATTTGAAATGACACCAAGTATCGGCAAGTTCAAATGTTTTTCGACATCGTGCTCATCCTTAATACTGTTGTCAAAATACTCTAGTAAGAACGCCAGACCTACTCCTGCCATTAACCCTACTACTAAAGCGATGGCTATGTTTAATAATGGCTGTGGTTTAACTGGAGCCATATTCTCTTTCACTTCAGCTTTTGCCAATATACTTACATTGTCTACATTCATGATCTTAGAAATTTCACGCTGGAACACACTGGCTGTTGTATTGGCAATATCAGCTGCAAGCTGTGGATCTTCATCTTCTACAGTGATCCCTACCACCTGGGAGTCCTTTTGGCTTCCAACCGTAATCTTTGAGTTCAGCTGCTCTGTTGTTAAATCAAGACCTAGCTCATTAATAACTTTATCCAAAATAGCCGGACTGGTAATAATAACGTTATAAGTATTAATCAGCTGCAGGTTCGTTTGGATTTCGCCCGGGTTATAGACAGGCTGTTCGTTTTTGGCTTGGTTGACTAGAAGTTGTGTCGAAGTCTGATAGATAGGAGTTAAGAAATAAAAGCTAATAATGCCGCTTGTTAAAATTGCAACAAATGTAATTGAAAGAATTAAAAGAATCCTTTTCCTAAGTGTTGCCATTAATTCTTTTAAACTAATTGTTTCCTCCATGGTTTCCTCCTGATTTTAAAGGGTAAAATGCTCATAGTATTATAGCACAAAAACGCGATATTTTTGGTCGATTTTGTCAAAAAACGAGATATAATGTAACATTAGCAATCTGTCTTATTGTAACAAATATATTACAATGCAATAGACAAAATTTGTATTTGGAATAATTTACTTTTGTGATTTCGATAGAAATTCAAATCAAAGAAACACAATAGTTAAATATATCAATCTCTTTAACGTATTAAAAGAGCTAAAGAAAAATCTTTGTACTCTGAAAAATATAATTATTGATGTGCAGCCTACAGCATCCACAACTCTACTTATACCTTCATACCCTTATTTTTTTGTCCTAAACCAAAATATCCCATGATTTACAAAGTGAGAAAATCCTCCCAAATCCTATTTTCACACCCGTTACTATTGACCTCTTTCTACTAATAGAAGAAATTAAGGAATTACCAGGTAACTTGTCAAAAAATGTTGTCATAAAGCCCGATTCTTGTCATAATTTAAGAATACGATACCTTTATTCTATTATTATAGGAGGCAATAATTTGAAAGCATTTTTTACTACTATATTAGCCATTGGCTGTGTAGTAATTTTAATAGCAGGTAATTTGCACTGGAAAGAAAAGACTTCCGTCATAAAGCCTAAAGCCGCTGAAACGAAAACAGAAGCTGCCACCCCCCCCTGCAGACAACTCTTCTAAAGATCTAGAACTGACTGCCAATTGGCCTGAAGAAAGCAAGGAAGTATTCAAAAAACGTCTGGCTGAAGGTAAACCTTTTAAATTACAAATTGTAGGTTCAGGAGCACTGGGAGAAGGCCAAACTTCTTGGCCAGAAATCCTGAAAACAGAATTACAGAAGGAATTTAAAAACTCAGTACTAGAAGTATCTGTTAACAGCTATGATCTAAATTCTTTATCTTATATAAAGGAAAATAAGCAGCAAGATATCATTAAGACAAAACCTGACCTTGTCATCCTTGAGCCATTTATTCTAAACGACAACGGTGCTGTCGGCATCGAAGGCTCCCTGGCAAACACCAAAAACATTATCGAAGATGTTAAGAAGGCCAATCCAGAAACATCATTTATCATTCAGCCTGCTCATCCCTTATACAACTCGCAATTTTACCCGATCCAAGTACAAAATCTAAAGAAATTTGCTGAAGAAAATAATATAACGTACCTGGATCACTGGTCAGCATGGCCAGAACAGGATAATCAGGAACTCACCGAGTACTTAACAAGTGACAACAGTCAGCCAAGTGAGAGAGGACATGAAGTTTGGGCGGAATATTTGGTGGAGTATCTTATAGAAAAGAAATAGAATAGCTGAATAAAAACCATTGGTTTGTTAATGTCCCCTTTAAGTAGACATTCAAAAAAACCTTCATGTTGACCATGAAGGAAAGAATGATGCTTGGAGGGGATTTTTTTATATATAAAATGGAAAATATTTTAATAGCTATTCAGAGGATTTAAACATAATGCCTTTATGAAATACGTGAATGGGTCGAAAAGTTATAAAGTATTAGCAAAAGAGTAGGAATGCAAATTCCTTTTTTCCGGTTTTCCCGCATACTTATTTTCCTTTCAGTTACAGGATCATATTTTCAATATGAAGTTTTCTTATGCCATTAGACAAAAAGAGACACTGGAAAAATAGTTCAACTATTTCTCCAATGTCTCTTATGAAGGAAAGTGTATTGGTATCTTACTACCTATTACACTTATTATCTACATCTATTACTGAGATACAGTAACATTAGCTGGTACAGAAAGTTTGTTTCCAGCTGCATCTGTAATATCCAAAGCTGATACTGTCTTCAAGGAGATTCCAGCTGCCAATTCTGTAGCATCAATTGAGCTGATAGTCATAGTAGCAACTCCGTTATTGATAACTACATTAGCTGTATCTGGAGTAGCTTGAGACTTTCCGCCAATTAGGATTTCAAAGTCATCAGCAATGCCAGAAGTTACAACTTCAGAGAAAGTTAATGTAATTGTATCAACAGCAGTTAATTTTGCAGACGTCACTGTAGGAGCAATGTTCTCTTTAAGTGACACTTGGTTAGTAAAGTAAGGATCCATTACTTTAGAAGATCCTAGTGCTTTTACTCCACTAATATTGATGTTACGAACACCTGTGAAGTTATTTGAACCAGCTTGAAGGTTCAGAACAGCAACTTGAGTTGTAACTCCGTTAGCTGTTACAGCAGGCTTTAGAGTAACTGAAGAAACTACGGCTCCATCGATGCGATAGTTAGCAACATTTGTTGCAGACGCTCCATCAACAGCTTTATCAAATGTAACTTCAACTTTGTTGTTATCAGTTAGGCTTTGAGCTACACCTGTTACACCCACAACAGCAGTATTAGCTGGTACGCCATCTTTTCCGCGAGTGAATGAAACTTTAGCAGTATCTGCGGCTACACCAGCAGCACTGTCAACATTCGCGAATGAAAGTGTTAAATTATACACAGCTCCCTCAACATCAGTTGAAGTACCTAAGAATGCATCTAATTCTACTCGTACTACATTCTTAGTATTTGCTTTAAGAGAAACCGGTGTTTGAACAGCGCTAACATTTGTTGTTACATAATCTTTAACATATGAACCAGTTCCATTTACAGTTGGATTTGCATTTAAAACAACATCCTTGTCAAATGTAACTTCTAAGTACTCTTTGTTAGTTGTTGCATCTGCAACTACAGCACTAGATGCTACTTTAGGTGCCGCTGTATCTTTTACAAATGTTACAACTTTGCTTGTAGCAGTTCCAGCTTCCCCGCTAAGGTCAGCGAATGCAGATACAGCAACAGTTTGAGCACCATTTAAGGCACCAGCAGTTGTTACTTTGTATAGAGTAGGATCATTAGCATCTTTCTCTACATTAGTAACTGATGTTCCACTTACAGTTACTGTTGGAACAGAGATTAATTCTTCAGAGAATTTAACTGTAAATGTCTTTGCTCCTGTTTGGCTAATTGCAGAAACAGTTGGAGCAACTCCGTCAGCAGAACCTTTAACGAAAGAAACAGTTGCAGGGTTTGGAGTTAATAGGTTACCAGCTTTGTCTTGTGTGCCAACGAATGTTGCCAGCACTTCTTTACCAGCTGCTACATCAGATCCGATTGTGAATGTAACCTCTTGTGCACCAGATTGGAAGTTATTAGTTACGCCATTGCTTCCAGCTGCTACTGTTGCTCCATTAGCAAGCTTGTAAGATACAGTTCCTAAAGAGTTAAGTGGCTCAGAGAACTTAACTGTGAAAGAGCTAGCAGAGTTCTTAGTAGTAGAAAGGATAGCTGGAGCTGTAGTATCAGCATCAAAAGCAACTACTTTCTGGAACTTAGCAACATCTTTCCCGTTAGCAGCCTTAAGGCCATTAACTACAACATCATAACGTTTTGAAACTGCTGCAGAAGTTGTAAGAGTTAAAACTTTACCATCAGCACTTAGCTTAGCACCTGTTACACTTACAGGCCCCTGACCATCAAGTGCAGAAAGTGTAAACGTTGCAGATGACTTAATTGCTCCGTTTGCATCTAAAACTGATGCTTTATCTACAGGAACATTAAATTTAACTTCAACTTGAGTAGCACTTACTGAAGATACACTCTCTACAACTGGAGCTAATTTTGCTTCGTAAGCCGCTTTCACGTTAGATACTTTTGTTAAAAGAGCAGCACCGAAGTCTGTATCTTTGTCAAGCTTAGCAACGAAATCAGCAACGTGATCCATAGCAGCTTTTGCTTCTACTAATTTATCTTCCGCAACTAGTTTTTCAGCATTGTCATAGTACATTTTTACAGATACTTCGTTCGTGATGCTGTCACGAGTATCTTGAGCTTCTAATTTGAATGCTTCAACCAGAAGTTCACGAGCTGTTTGTCCGTATACACGGTGAAGGATCACTGTACGAGTTTTTAGTTCGTAAGAAATTTCATGGTATAGCTCTTCAGCTTTATCCCACTCTTTTCCTTCTAGAGCAGCTTCTAGAGCTTCTTTCTTGTCTTCTAGAGCAGTTGCATAGTTGAATGCATCAATGTAAGTTACAACGCGCTTAGCGATGTACTCGTTATATGTAGCATCTAATTGAGCGAGGTAAGCTTCTTTGTGCTCTCCGCCAGCCTTTGTTGCAAGAGCCTTAGCGTTCTTGTATGCAGCTTTTGCAGCGTTGTACTCTTTGTAAACGTCTGCGATTGGAGCAAACTCACCATTTTGAGTTACATCACTGTATGTGTGATATGCCTTCTTCATTTGTGTTACAGCTTTACTTACTTCAACAGCGACATTGCTAGCAGCGTCAGTTTGAGCTGGAGCAGCAGCAACGAATGCAGATGCAGCAACTGCGGATGCAGCGGCTAGTTTGATAGCTTTCTTTTTAGCCATGTTTCGTCTTTCTCCCTTCAATTATAAAAAGTAGTACAATGATCGCCAGGCTTTACACCTGTTTTTAAGCTTTTCGGCTAATGCTAATCATTGCCTAGCAAACTTAACGAGAATTATACTAATCTTTTATGGAAATATCAACCTATATGTCTATTTCCTGCTAAAAAATTAGTAGAATTGTGTCAGAGGACTATATAACTGGTTTAATTTCCATCCCCTCTCACATTTCCTATAATAATACATTTTTAGAGGAAATTCTAGGATTTTCTTGTGTTTATTTGCAGATAAAACTTAGTAATTATTTCCTCTAAAACCACAATTAACAATAAAAGCACACTTTAAGATTATATTCTTCCGGACTATGATTATGTCATTTTTGTTTTATAATTATCACAAATAGCTTCATATCAAGGTTTTACACCGTTTTTAAGTAATTTTTTTGTAACACAACTGCCTTATTTAGAATATTGCTATATTACCGGTGATTCTTTTTACCTATTTCACTTTAATGTTAGCGTATTCAAGGAAATATTTATCTTTTATCAGCCGAAAAGATATAGTTCGGCTCAGTTTATTTTTCTGAAATTTGAATACATATGCATTTATTCCTTATTTTAAAAAAGGAATAAAGACTAACCCAAATTAAGGTAGAATAATATTTGTCTGATGAACCATAAGGAGGGTTATGTTCTTTTGAAGTCAAAGTGGTATTTTATTAGTTTTCTATTTATCCTCTTCATCTGTGCTGGTACAGGGGAAGCTTCTGCTAAAACACTTGTGGATGCACCGCATATCAGGCAGATGCCTGAGCTGCCGAGAGGGTGTGAGGTAACGAGCCTAGCCATGCTTTTGGAAAGCCAGGGTGTCAATGCACCTAAAATGACGCTTGCCAAAGAGGTTCGCAAGGTGCCATTTAAGCAGAATGGCCTTCACGGCAATCCGTATGACGGGTTTGTCGGCAATATGTATACATACAGCCAGCCTGGGCTTGGCGTTTATCATGGACCGATCTATGATCTGGCTAACAAGTATCTGCCTGGCAGAGTGGTAAATCTGACTGGATCCAATGCCAGCGCTATTTATCGGGCTCTGGATAATAGCAGTCCGGTTTGGGTTATTACAAACACACTGTTCAAGCCGCTCTCCAGCAGCTACTTCCAGACGTGGCAGACATCAAGCGGGCCGCTTCGCATTACATATAAAGAGCATTCCGTATTAGTAACAGGCTATGACAGCCAATATGTCTATATCAATGATCCTCTTTACTACGGAAAGCATCGAAAGGTGTCACGCAAGAATTTTGAGGGATCCTGGGTCCAAATGGGGCGGCAGGCCATCTCCGTTGTGCCGAAAACGAATTGGGATGCGGAGTTAATTCCAGGACAGACCGGGAAGCTGACAGTGCTTAAGCCGATTACACTTTGGAACCGGACAAGCAGCGGCCTTTCCGCAGCAAGAGTGCTCCAGCCATTGGAAGGGTTAAAGGTTTGCGGATATGACAGCAAGCATGGCGGGCAGTATAAAATCTGCAGCGGTGGTTATGTCACAAATATGAGCGGGTATATCCGCTACGAGACCCCATCATCTGCCGTATTGAATAAAGCCAACATTGGCTTTGCCGAACGGGATTTAAAAACAGCGATTTCTTATGCAGGCAGTCTTAAATGGGAAATTCATATTGATTACCGGAAGGATAAATATCCAGGAAAAGTGACGGATTACCCGAACATGACATACTTTAACGGTACGAAAAAGTATATGAATTCCGCTCAGACAGCCATTATCCGCATTTCTGACGCGGCGAAGAAAAATGAATTGCAGGCGTCTCTTAATGCGAATGTCGTCCTTCATTATAAACGTGCACAGGGGTATATTGATGCTGTCACATCAGGAAAGAAGCTGCTGGCAATGACGAATGAACTTCAGAACACCATGAGTGCTGATCCGCTGTCCGATGCAGGAGAAAGCCTATTCCATAAGCTTTCCTATGAAATTAAAAAGAATGCCGTGCTTCTTTACAGAGTTTATGGGCAATCAACCAGAGAAGCCATCCTGGCTGCTTATAAGGCACCTGCTGAAAAGGAAATTGAAAAACTCCGATTTGCGATTACCGCCAAAATGAAAATTGACGAGCTCGACCTATTGAGCAAACAGCCGATTTCTGATGAGGAATATAATACTAGAGTCGCAGAAATAGAAAATCTGGTCAGCCAGATTCCTGATGCTTCTGTAAAAGCTGTTTACTTGGAAAGAATAGCAGAATTCAAGAAATAAAAAATGGCCGGACACTCGCAATGAGAGTCCGGCCATTTTTTACTATTTTATTGTGTACTTAATACCCACGCACTTCCATTAAAAGCAGCTTTAACAGATCCGGCGAGCTTATTCCCTGCCTTATCAAATAATTCCTCATCATTGTAAAGAACCGTATCGCCCGCTGCCGTACCTTCTGTTACAAAAGACCACTTATTCTGCTCCGAGTTGACAGTTGCGGATTTCAGCTTTCCAGTTCCTGTGTAAGTAAACAGGGCGTTGGCCTGATTCTGGTCAAGCTCTGCGCTCTGGATGGCGATAAGCTTTCCAGCAGAGTCTTTATAGTAAAGTGCTTCAGATGCTGTAATCACAGGTGCGCCTGCAGTTCCCGAAACCGTTAATACTGGTACTGTTTTATCAATTTCAAACTTAAGAACACTCTTGTTGCCTGCAAAATCTGTTGCGGTTACCTCATAAACTCCTTCATCTGTTAAAGGTGTGGCTAAGGTATATCCTGCTATTGCTGCACCATTTTTGGCAGCAGCAACAGAGGCTACATCCGCCGCTTTCGTGGATACAGTTACTGCCTGATTGACAGCGGATTGATCTGCAGCTCCCTCTAAAACAGGAGCCGTTTTATCAAGTGCAACCGGGATGGATTTCACAATGCCGTTTATTTTTACAATCAGTGATGCTGTATCACCGTCTTTACCGGTAACGGTAATGTTTTCACCGCTGGCTGTGAAGACTGATTCCTGGCTGGTAAACAGCTGGGCATTGACATTTTTCAAATCCGCTTCATTGCCGTATTGATCCTTTGCTGTGAAGTAGCCAGCGTCGATTAAGGCATCAAAATTGGTGTTTCCGCTCAATAGAATCTTAGTTTTTCCGGAAGCCAGTCCAAATTCTGCAACAGCAGAAGCGGATTTCACTTCGATTGGAAGCTTATACTCCATTTCATTCCATGTCACGATTAAATTAGCCTTCCCCGGTGCCACTGGAGTAATTTTCCCGGCAGCATTCACGACGAACTTTGTTACATCTGAAGACTTAAACACAATGCCAGGGAACTGGCTTAAATTTAGCTCTTCTCCCTCTTCATCGCCGATAATATCTCCGTTAAACGTCATGGCTGCAGCTGGTGTGAACTGGTAGGTTTGACCTGTTACTGTATAGGCTGCATCCTTGCCGTCCGCATTGACAATCTTTCCTTCTTCGAGGCTGTAAAGCTGATTTCCATCCTTCACTTCGATCGTTTCTTCCAGGATCAATTCATTTGTCTCACGGTCAAACAGCTGGATTTTGACAGATCCCGTTTCTTTAAGGCCTTCTTTTGCATATGCCGGCGCCAGCGATCCAAGGTCTGTGAAGTATCCCTTGTCATCTTTAATAATAAATGCATTTTCCACACCATCGATGAACAGCTCATTTCCTTCACTGTCAAAGAAGCCAATCATATCGTAGGCAGTCATTCCAGGCAGGCCTGTTACATAAAAAGCATCATCATAAAATCCAATTTCCGCAACGTCTTCAAGGCCATCCGTGTAAGAAGCGATGATCTCTCTGTAACGGTCTTCAAGCAAGTCATAGAGCTCTTGATTATCCACATACTCCAGCCATTCATTTACATTTTGATCATGAATGATCACCTGGTCAAAATCTTCCTTCTCGAGCGCCGCTTCATATCGATCCAGTTCAATATGAATGCTTACAGGGTAAAGCGCCTGGAACTTCGCATCCTCTGCAGGCGCTTTGTATGTATCAAGGATTGCCTGTCTTGTAGATTGTCCATACACTCGGTAAAGAATAATCGCCTGCTTCTTTATTTCATACGAAAGTTTATGATAAGCCGCTGTTGCTTCTGCCATTTTTCCTTCATCCAGGTATTTTTCCATTTCCGCTGTGCCTTTTAGAAGCTTCTTCCCTGAAGAGATGGCATCAATATAAGCGGCTGTGCGGTCGATATACAGCTTTACTGTATCCAGTCTGGCACTCAGCTGCACTTTTTGCTTTCCTGATAATTTATTGACTGCTGCTTTAGCTGCTGCGTAATCCTTCTTGGCTTTGTTGTATAAAGCCCATGGCTGTGTGACTGCATCTGCATCATAGTCTACCGAAGTTGCACGGATAAGAGGCACTTTATTCTGTTCTGCCTTTAATACCAGATTCTCGACTGCTGAAGCTGCTTCTGTCTGAGCCGGGTTAACGGCTGCGAAAGCTGAAGCTGCAATGGCCGCTGCCCCTGCCAATTTGACTGCTTTACTGATTTTTTTGCCCACTTGTTTATTCCACCTTTTCTATGAATTTGTTAATCTTCCAGAATTTTTATTTTCTGCCAGAATATCTTTATCATAATTTGAAATGTTGCTAATTTCATCATGATAATATTGGAAATTTTATTATTTAACTGTTACTTCTAAGAAGATACCTTGATTCATCTTCCGATCATTTTTTCCTTTCCAGTTTGGATGGATGATCAGCATGTATTTTCCTTTTGAATCGAGAAGTTTCTGCGGAATGATTTTAATTGTTTTTTCATCGGTGATCTCCACCTCTATGACTACTTCACTGCCGCCAAGCTTGATCAGCTGAACATCGCCATTCTTTAAACCGCTCCATTGCATGCCGGCATTCATTTTTACTGTGAATGTCTTGGTTACGGGAACATCTTTTAACATGGGAAGCTTCCTGTATCCCTTTAACCCGCTTACCAGCTGATCACGGTGTGAGATGAACAGTTCATCGCCGGCAGCTGTTTCAATATCCGGAGCAACGCCAATTTCATGTACCGGAGATCCCTTTGGGGAGAAAAATTTGGCGGTGGTCAGTTTGAGAACGCTCTGATCACTTAAGGTAAACAGTGATTGCATGGAGCCTTTCCCATATGTGTTCTGCCCATAAAAAATAGCTCCTTTTTGTTCCTTAACGGAAGCAGAGACCATTTCGGATGCACTGGCACTGTTTTCATTGATTAATATATGTACGGGAGAGGTAAAGCCCACTTGCTGCCGGATTGCATGATAAACCTGAGCCTGATTTCCTTTATACCTCAGTTGGAATGCTTTCGTTACTCCCGGAAAAAAGCCTGCCGTCTCCTGGGCAGCGGAAACATAACCGCCGCCATTATTGGTAATATCAAAGATCCAGCCATTTGCCGGTCCAAGCTTCTGGATGGCCGATGCAATATCCTTTGAAGCATTCATGGCAAAGCTGTTTAAACGGATATAGCCAATATTCCCTCCGAGCATTCGGGCCTCCACGTTTGGAAGCTGGATTACCTTTCGCGGAACGGATATTGTGTGCAGGCTCCCTGTTTCACTATTGATATAAGTGAGCGTGACACTGGTATTTTCTTTACCGCTTATCAGCGAAATTGCCGTCTGTACAGACTCACCTGAAAGGCTCGTTCCATCTGCCATCACCAGGATATCCCCTGGTTTCAGCCCGGCTGCTGCGGCAGACCCCTCCGGTAGTACGGACATGATTCGGATCCCGCTTTCGCTCTCCTCTAAAACAACACCGATGCCAACCAGCTGCTGTTCAATGGCATTTGTAAAATCGGCAAACTCTTCAGCTGACATGTAAACCGAGTATTGATCAAGATAGCGGACCATTTCCTTAATCGATGGTTTTGCCAAAACCCAGTCCGGCAGCTCTTCCACGTAATACTCTTTGATGAGCTCCCTCGCTTCTTCCACCGGCTCCGCAGATGCTGATGCAGCAGTGATATTGAAGAATAGAATTAGAGCCATTAAAGCAGTATAGTATTTTTTTCTTAGCATGCTTGTCCGTCCTCTCTTTATTAAATTCTACTTATCTTATCGGATGAGAGGGCGGACTTTTGCAGTGAAAAAAGCCCTCTCGGAGGAGAAGGCCAAATCAATTCATTATTGTACTTTGAACCACAATTCATCATCCCAGCCGCGGTTCCACACGATATAAGGATTGTCATTGGCATCAACGACAAACGGAACCCACCCTTCGGTCTGGCCGCCTTTATAAAGCTCCTGGAGTTCAGGGCCTGGCGGAACAATGCCGATGTAATGGTCATTCAGTGCGCCTTTTTGTGTTACCGTATCAAACATAGCCTGGCTGACCGCCCAGGAATCAAATGTTTTTCCTTCAAACTCAATTAATTTAATTTTGAATTTAGCAAGAATATATTTCTTTCCTGCAGGCGGAGGGGAGTTGAACATATTTGCCTGTTCAATCATCTGCCATGCCTGATTGGCATCCGTCACTGCTTCTGTCATGGTAATCTGGTATTTCTTTTTGCCATCCAGCCAGTCATTAACCGTCATGTCCCAGGTTACACCCACAGTTGTTGGGTTGCCCTTTTTCCCATAAGGGTTATGGATGCATTGAGCTGCTCTTAATTTTGTTTTGCTTGGCGTTTCATATTTCACCTTTGTGTCGCGGTCCACATAATAGCCGCCGCCCACACTGAGCTTCCCTGGCTTAAAGGCATAAATACGGTAAAACTCGCCTTTCTTCAAAGTGCGGGAAGGGACCTTTTTCTCTCCCTGAAGTTTGTATAGTGTAGTGTCTTTTAAAACCGTCAAACGGCCAATCTGGCCGGACTTTAATTCCACTCCGTCCCACCAGATCTTCTTCACCCCTTTGTACTGATCGCAGAACGTATTGCTCTCTGCCGCACTTGCTGCAGGTGCTGTAAAGCCGAACAGCATTAAGAAAGATAGAATAACAACCAACCATTTATTCACTTTTTTGTACCATCCTTCCATTTTTTATCAAAGTTATTATACTGTAAATATTTAGGCGCAGGTAATTTTAAGGTTATAGATTCGTAAAGTTGAGTATATAGTCTTGTTTTCATAATTTACTTTAATTGTTTTTAGTTAAAAATAACTATTTGCAGAATCACATTATCTATTTGCAAGTTTTCATTCCCTATTTGCAGGTACTGACACTTTATTTGCAAAAACCTAAGTATATTTGCAGAATGAAGTTCTCTATTCGCATTGTTCACATTTACCCGCTAAAAAACTCTCCATATCGGAGAGCTGCTTTGCTAAATCTCAGTTATATCCAGCGTGTAATAGTCCGGCCTCACCCAGGGATTTTCATCCGTTTTATAAAGGAGGACCGTGTATTCAAAGCCTTCAAACTCAAAGGTTACCATTCTTGTTTCCTGGTATTTAAGCGGTTCCTCAAGGAGGTAGAGTTCCTCCTGAAGATAGTCGGCCATGTCAAAAATCACAATCATTGTTTCCTGAAAACCGTCTTCTGTGTTCAATCCTTCAATCATCGGGCCTTCAAAATAGTATTCACTTATTAAGCTCAATTCAGAAGAAAGATTTACAATATCCGACTGCAGTGCCCTCATCGCATGCTCAGGGGTGATTTTTTCGAGCATGCTGTTGGCTTTATCCAGATAATTGATCATCAAGTAGATATCCACTTCATCCTTCGATATTTCCAGCTTTGCTTTGTCCACGAGATCTTTGACTGTTACAAAATAGGCGACCTTGCTTTTCAGCTGTTCAGCCGGAAGCTTGTATTTGGCCAAGATCGCTTCACGGGTGGACTTGCCATATACTCTGTACAGAAGAATTGCCTGTTTGCGGATTTCATAGGAAAGCTCATGGTACAGGTCATCCATGCGGATCATATAGATTTCTTCTTTAATCAGATACCTAAGCTCATTGGACAGCTTTTCGATTTTTTTGCCGCCATTCAGGGCGTCAATATAGGCAACGGCCCGGTTAATGTGGAGCTTCACATTTTGGTCAAGACGGTACTGAAGCGCCGCTTTTCTTGAATCCTTTAATGAATTAACAGCTGTTTGCGCTGTGCTAAATGCAGCTTTTGTACTGTTGAACAATTTCATATCAGGCATTGCGAGTGTTTTATTGTATTCAACAGAAATTTGCCATTTTAGCGCTCCAGCCAATTTTTCTGCCTGGACCACCAGCTTTTCCGCCTGGCTGTATGTATAGGCGGCTTCTGTTTTTTGGAAAGGAAAAGCTGTAAAAAGTAAGATTACTATCATTATG
The DNA here is from genome assembly GCF_017303275.1 of Bacillus sp. NTK034. GTDB lineage: Bacteria > Bacillota > Bacilli > Bacillales > Cytobacillaceae > Cytobacillus. Next base: position 29,122 of record NZ_JAFKOJ010000005.1, read on the forward strand.
GAGGTAAATATGCGTTTCACCCGTACACTCTCCTAGTGCAAATTATTTAATGCTCTTTAACATAGATTCAATTCCATCTCTCACATATTCCGCATTGCGCTCAATGGAATAATTAATCTGAAGCAGCTGGCCGTTATGGCTGATGACCATCTCATACATGTAAAAATCATTCGCGGCAGTATGAACATGATAGAGGGTTCCAGGAAGCAGTTCGTCCTCCACATCTTTCACTGGTGTGCCGTATGATTGCAGCGCCTCAAGCTTCATGGCATCAATGTCTGTTCCCTGTTCAAGCGTTCTTAGACTTAAGTGTCCGGTCGGGTCACAAATCACTGTTCCCTCTATTGGGTCATCAATTAAACAGCTTTCATCACTTGGGATGTAGACTAAGCCATTCCCATGGTCAAAGAGTGTAAACGGACCTGCCACATCGATTGAGTAGCCATAGTCAGTGTAATAGGTTCCACTTTTAAAGCCGCTTCCGTATTTGAATGCACCTATTCCCAGATTCGCGTAATAAGATTTTGTTTCACCGGAGAGGTTTGTAACATCCACTTTGAAGCGGAAAGTGCGGCCAGGAGCTCCATCATTCTCTTTCAGAGCTGGGTCGGGCAGCTTGAAAAGCTCAGATTGAGATAAATCTACTGAAAGCCGGTCAGCTTTTTCCACTGAGTGAATTTTTTCAGTAGCTTCCTCCCCATTCATCTCCCTGGTAACATAAACATCTGCTTTTTTGGCTGGTGCAGACAAATTTAATTCCAATGATTCGAGCGGATAGGCATCTGTTAAACTCAGCATCATTGTATGATTTTTACTGATAGTCAGGTGGGTTCCTTCACTGCCTGAATAACGTACAAATGCCGACTCCAGCGTTACTTCTTCCTGCTCCCATTCGCTGATAAGCGCTTTATATTCTTTGTATGCTTGCATTAAAGTCTTATAGATGACTGAAGAAGGCAGCAGATTGCCTGTCTTTTCACCATTTACAAATAAAGCATATGTTTCATCCAGATATCTTTTGGATTCGGATAGGTTTCCGCTGTCCATATGGGTTTTCATTTTATCTAAAGCCATTTTAATGGAAACAGGGTATAGTGCCTGGCAGCGAACCTGTTCGGCCGATTTTTTAAAATGCTGGCGGATTAAGTCACGGGTGGTCTTGCCGTATACCCGGTCCAGCAGATACGACTGCTTTTTAAGCTCCCATGACAAATTATGATATAACTTTTCTGTCTCATCGTTTACGATGTTTTTTTCGAGCTGGTTTTTAAGGGAAAGTTTCGCCTTCTCAATTTTGACACCTGCATTGATTGCATCAATATAAGCCACTGCCCGCCCCACCTTGCCAGGCTGAACACTGATGTATAGATTGACATTCTGCTCCAGCCGATTTAGAAGCTCTGTCTTTTTCGCACTATTAGGAAGGCTTCCAACTGCTTTTATTGCATTGGCATAAGCTGTTTTTGTCCCATTGTAATAGCCCCAGGGTATTGTCTTGCCATCACCTGTTCCTTCAATAGAAATGGCCCACTTAAGAGACCCTGCATAACTTTCTGATTGTTTTACCAGGGTTTCAGCATATGCCGGTGAAGCTGCGGCATTAGCCGGCTCTGCTCCGGTTGAAAAAAGCACTGCTGAAAAGATGCACGCTCCTGCCAGACACGAGATCACCGTTCTGCCAATTTTCATATAACCCTCCTCCTTTTAACTGAACTGATAATAAATTCCATTCGATTATATTCCCGGATCCCCTTAAATTCTATAGGTAAATAAAGACAAATCCATGCCCGAAAAACTCTTCCGGCAGCGGGACATTCAGAATAGTTCTTTTTCATTATAAGTATGATATTATCGAGCTAGGAATTTTTAATTGGGGTGAAATCATTGGCTGAAAAAAAGGGACGGAAGAAGTGGACGCTTGCTGCAGTACTGATTTTTAACTTATTGCTATTGGGTGCAGGGGCGTACGCATTTTATGTATATAACTCTCTGACTTCTGCAGTTGATACGATGCAGGAGCCGATTCAGCGGGAGAAATCCGGGAAGCGTGAAGAAACGATCACCTTAAAAGAAAGAGAGCCGTTTTCGGTCCTACTGCTTGGAGTGGACGAGCGCCAGGGAGACAAGGGCCGATCCGACACGATGATTGTGCTGACTGTTAATCCCGATCTGAAATCTGTAAAAATGCTAAGCATCCCCAGAGATACACGGACCGGCATTATCGGACACGGAACAGAAGATAAAATAAATCATGCCTATGCTTTTGGCGATGTCGAGATGGCCATCAATACAGTAGAAGATTTCTTAGATATCCCGATTGATTACTACATTAAAATGAATATGGCTGGCTTCAAGGATATTGTGGATGCTGTCAATGGGATAGATGTAACTAACGAAACAGACTTTAACATGGGGAAGTTCCATTTTAACGAGGGAAGCATTCACCTTAATGGAAGCGAAGCATTATCTTATGTGCGGATGAGAAAGGATGACCCGAATGGTGATTTTGGCCGCCAGCAAAGACAGCGGCAGGTAATCCAGGGTGTTATTAACAAAGGGGCGAGCTTCAGCTCCCTGACTCGTTTTGATGACATCTTCGCAGCGCTGGGCAAAAACGTCAAAACAGATATTACCTTTAAAGAAATGATGGATATTCAAAAGAATTATAAAGACACTAGAAATAACATTCAGCAGCTGACCATAGAAGGCGATGGCCAGTATATCGGAGACATCTGGTATCTGATTGTGCCTGATGAAGAAAGGCAGCGGGTTCAAGGTGAACTGAAGGGACATTTAGGATTACCGCAATAAATAATAAACAGTGCATTCCTGATAGGAGATGCACTGTTTTTTGATTGAAAACATGCAGGGAGGGATTGTTCTGCTGAAGCTTTCAGGAAGATAAAACTGGAGCGTTAGAAGTAAACCTCATTACACAGCGGCTGCCTTTCCCCGTGTCATCCTGCCACATGCTTCAGAAAGGTTCTTCAGGCATTCCTGCCTTAATCTTTCATGGCAAGAGAAGTCATACAGCAATTCATTTTCAAGCTTGGATGTAATCATTTTCAGCTTTTCACGTTTAGACTTCTTTAAGCGATTATTTGCCAGATACGCTTTAATCTCCTTTTCAAAGTATTCCACCGTTCCAAATATTACACTCAATAAATTCTCCTCCTATTATTAGATTTTTCAGTCATTATTCCGTTTCCCTATCTAAACATTAACAAACCTCTAAACAGAAAGAGGCCTGCCAAAGGGCAGACCTGATGCTTGGTTACAATGAGTTTGAGATCTATTTATAGCTCCCAATTACACCTGCAACCCGACTATCATAGTCCATGACCTTAGACTCGTGGCTTTGCGTCCTTACTTTTCAATAAGTTTGCCGATTATCCAGTTTTGTTACTTTAATAATAAGACTTTTATTCTAGTTAATTCAATATTTTTTATTAAATTCCACTAACAATAGTTATTAAGACTCATTACCTGCCGAAAGTTAACTCCTCTACAATCATGCTGAAAAAAAAGGATACAGACGAGATTCGTCCGTACCCTTAAAAAACAGATTAATATTTCAGCGCAACATTCTTCACTTGCGTATAATTACGCAGAGCCTCCAATCCTTTTTCCCTGCCAAATCCGCTATGCTTGTACCCGCCAAATGGCTGAGTGATGCCCCCGCCAGCTCCGTAGTGATTAATAAAGACCTGGCCGCATTCCAGCAAGCTGGCAACACGGTGGGCGCGTCCGGCATTTTCTGTCCAGACGCCTGCCACAAGGCCATATGGCGTGCCGTTGGCGATTTCGATGGCTTCTTCTTCGGTTTCAAATGTGGTGACCGTGAGAACCGGCCCGAAGATTTCCTCCTGGGCGAGGCAGTGGTCTGCCGGAACATTATCGAAAATAGTTGGCTGCAGGTAATATCCTGATTCGCAGCCATCGACCTGCTGGCGTTTTCCTCCTGTTGCCACTCGAATTCCATCGTCCTCAGCCAGCTGCAGGAATCCTTGAATCCGTTCATACTGCTTTTGATTTAAGACCGGCCCCAAATCCGGATTGCCGAGCCCCTGCCCAATAGTCAGCTTTTCCATCGCAGCTGCCAGCTTTTGCACAAATTTATCCTTGATTGATTTTTCGATGACCAGACGTGAGCCGGCGGAACAGGTCTGGCCTGCATTTTGAACAATGGATTTCAGCACCCATTCCAGTGCTTTTTCTTCATCACAGTCAGCGAAAACCACATTCGGTGATTTGCCCCCAAGTTCCAGCGTAACTGGTATGATATTTTTGGCGGCAGTCTCCATGACTCTCTTACCGGTTTCAACAGAACCCGTGAACGTCACATGGTTCACACCAGGGTGGGCGGATAAGGCGGCACCAGCTTCATGGCCATAGCCTGTTACGACATTAATAATCCCTTTCGGCACACTAAGACTCTCCATTAATTCAACGAGTTTCAAAGTGGATAGCGGCGTATCCTCAGCCGGCTTCAACACCGCCGCATTGCCGGTTGCAATCGAAACCGCAATGCTTCGTGCTGCAATTTGCAGAGGATAATTCCATGGAATTATGTGGCCTGCAACTCCTATCGGTTCGCGCACAGTGTAGTCAATGATGCCCCGCTCTACAGGAATTGTTTCGCCCATGATTTTATCTGCCACCCCTGCGTAAAATTCAAAATAGCGGGCAGCAATTTCAACGTCTATTTCAGCCTGGGCAAGCGGTTTTCCAACATTCAGCGTTTCCAGCCTGGCTAGTTCGTCTTTATTCCCGCGAATGATATCAGCGACTTTAAATAGCAGCCTTCCCCGGTTATAAGCCTGCAGGGACTTCCACTCTTCCGAACGAAATGCCTTTTTTGCCGCTTCGACCGCCTGGTCCACTTCCTTCTGACCCCCGCGCGGCACCAAAGCCAGAATGGAACCGTCTGCCGGATTTTTCACTTCTATTAACTTGTTTTCATCCGGAACATGCCATTCCCCATCAATATAGCAGCCTTGGATCTGTACATCAGTTGCTTCCCTCATTTAAATACCCCTTCCTCCATCGACATTCAGGACAGAACCTGTCACAATCGCAGACTCATTTGAACATAAGTAAACAAGTGAATTCGCGATATCAATTGGCTGGATCAGCCTGCCTAATGGAACACTCTTTTTAAATACGGTATCCTTCGTTGCTTCAATGTCTGCATCCTTTGCCGTAAACTGGCCGAGCATCCCTGTGTCAGCCGGACCTGGATTGACAACGTTGACGCGAATGCCATATCCAGCAAGCTCAATTGCGAGTGCCTGGGAAAAAGAAACCGCTGCCCCTTTAGACGCGATATAGGCATTCAAGCCCGGCCGTGGACGCACCATGGAGATTGATGCGATATTAACAATGACACCCTCTCCCTGTTTTTTCATATATGGGACTGCTTCACGGCATGTGAGGAACAGAGATGTTGCGTTGACTCCCATGATTTTTTCCCAATCGGCCAAAGTCACTTCTTCAATTGGCGCTGCCGGCTGGGCAATGCCTGCAATATTGACGAGACCGCTGATTTTTCCGAAGGATTCATTTGCTTCTGAAAATATTCTTTCCACATCTTCTTCCTTTGTTAAATCACCTGCAACTGGCAGAAGACGGTCCGTCTTTTCAATTCCGTCTACATTTAAATCGACAGCTGCCACATAGGCGCCTTCTTCCAAAAAACGTTTCACCGTTTCTTTACCCATGCCGCCTTTTGCACCGGTAACAACAAATACTTCATCTTGTAATCTCATTTTTATAAGCCTTCTTTCACTAGTAGTTTCTGCTGTAAAGCCTCGCTAATGGCAGATCCCATTTCACTTGTTGTAGAAGTTCCGCCTAAATCAGGTGTCCGCACAGCGCCTTCAAGCAGAACTTGTTCAATGGCTTCGATGATAGCCTCAGCCAGATCCGCTCTTCCAAGATGCTCCAGCGTCAATGCTGCCGACCAGATTTGCGCAATAGGGTTAGCAATTCCCTGTCCGGCAATATCAGGTGCCGATCCATGAACCGGCTCAAACATCGATGGGAAGTCTCCTTCCGGATTCAGGTTGGCTGATGGAGACAGACCAAGTCCGCCAACTACTGCAGATCCGAGGTCGCTTAAAATATCGCCGAACAAGTTGGAAGCCACCACAACTTCAAAGTCCGCTGGCCTTGCAACAAAGTAAGCAGCCAGAGCATCAATATAATAACTATCCAGACTAATAGAAGGATACTCTTCTGCTGCCGTACGAACTGCCTCATCCCATAGCTTCATGGAATGGATGATCGCATTCGACTTTGTAGCACTTGTAACGGATTTTTTTCCGTGCTTTTTTGCGTATTCAAACGCGAACTTCGCTGCTTTCGCTGTCCCGGTACGCGTAATAATCGTGTTCTGAACCGCCACTTCCTCTTCAAGCCCCGGATATAGCCGGCCGCCGCTATTGGAGTATTCTCCCTCCGCATTTTCACGGACGATGACAAAATCAATGTCTTCTCCCACAAAGCGGGAAGGCACTCCCTTCAGCATTTTGACCGGCCTCAAATTTATGTACTGTCTGAATTGCTTCCGGATTGGCATGATCAGTTCCCAGACGGTTACATCGTCCGGAACCCTTTTATCTCCAATCGCACCGAAAAGAATTGCATCATATCTTTTCAGCGTTTCCAATGAGTTTTCCGGCATCATTTTTCCATGCTGCAGATAGTACTCACTGCCCCAGTCAAAGGTTTCAAACTCCAGATCAAAGTTAGGATCCAAATTTTTCAATATTCCTAATACCTTAACGGCTTCATTTACGACCTCAGGTCCGATTCCGTCACCAGGCAGTACTGCTATACGATGTATTGCCATTAACTAAGCACCTCTTCCATTTCACAATCTATATTTATTCCAAATGTTACTGCCTCTATTTCGCCATTATTTATCCAGTAAAAATAAGCTGATGGAAGGCATAAAGCTTAAAATTAGGACATCAATAATCAGCACAATAATGAATGGCATAATCGCCCGGACAATATGCTCCAGTCTGATTTTGGCTATATTGGATGCAACAAACAGGTTAATCCCGACTGGCGGCGTAATCATGCCAATCGCCAGGTTGACAACCATGATGACCCCGAAATGCACCAGGTCCATTCCAGCCGCTGATGCAATCGGCACAAGAATTGGCGCCATGATAACTATTGCGGCGGATGTCTCCAGGAATGTTCCGACAATCAGGAGAATGACATTAATAATGATTAAAATCATGACAGAATTCGTTGTAATCCCGAGCATCCCTTCCGAGATTTGTGCAGGAATTTGCTCCCTGGTTAACAGGAATCCGAAGATTGACGCACAGGAAATGATGAATAATATAACCGAGGAAGTGACGGCTGAGGAAATGAAAATTTCCGGCAGGTCCTTCCACTTGATTTCCCGATAGATTAAGAGACCGACGATTAAGCCATACACTACGGCAACAACAGATCCTTCTGTTGGTGTAAAAATACCGCCGTATATGCCGCCAAGTATGATCACCGGCATTAAAATAGCTAAAATTGCGCTCTTGAAAGCAGAAGCCACTTCTTTCAAAGAGCTCTTTTCTTCCTTGCCGTAGCCTCTTTTACGAGAGATAAAATATGCTACGAGAATAAGAGAAATCCCAACGAAGATCCCTGGCATAATACCTGCAATAAACAGGTCGCCTATTGAAGCCCCTGCGATAACTCCGAATAAAATCAGCGGAACACTAGGCGGAATCATAACTCCAATGGTACCGCCGGCAGCCTGAATAGCGGTTGAAAAGCTCTTATCGTAGCCGCGCTTCACCATTGCCGGAATCAAAATGCTTCCGACAGCAGCTGTAGTGGCCGCTGCAGATCCGGAAATAGCTGCGAAAAACATACACGTTACAATCGATACCATTGCCAAACCGCCATGCAGGCTGCCAACCAGTGTACTGGAAAAATTAATTAAGCGCTTTGAAATCCCGCCAGATTCCATCAGCTTCCCAGCCAGTATGAAAAACGGAACAGCCATGAGTGTAAAGGAATCAGTTGAAGTAAACATCTTTTGCACGATAACCATTAATGGAACATTGTCCTGAATCATTAACACAAGCATGGAAGCGAGCCCTAGAGCTACCGCAACCGGAACATTAATCAGGAAAAGCACCAGCAGCAATCCGAATAATAGCCATGCCATCAGCTGCTCGCCTCCTTTCCCCATTCTGAAACGGTTATGTAAAGCAGATTAATGACAAATAAAACACTTGAAATCGGTATGACCGTATAAACAATCCCCATTGGCAGCTGCAGGGCCGGAGAGGTCTGCATCATGCTTCGCTCGATAAAAACGAATGAGTTGACGATTATCTGATAAAAGAAGAACACAACTAAAACTGTCGATAAAAGCAGCATCACTTTTCTCACCGCCTGATTGGCTTTTTCAAAAAGCAGCTCGATGCTTGGATGCGCTTTGACACTAACGGCATAGCCAGCGCCCAAAAAGGTGATCCAAACAAGCAGGTAACGCGACAATTCCTCTGTCCATGCAAGCGGCTGATCAAGCACAAACCGGAAAAGCACCTGCAGGAAAACCACAATAACCATAAAGAAAAATAGAAGGATCAGTACCCATTTAATGAAAGCATTCAATGAATCTACTAATTTTTTAACCACCATAGATTCCCCTTATGTGTAAAAAACCTGGTCTGTGCCGGCATCTCTAATCCGGCACTCGCCAAGTTCTCCTTTTATTATTTTGTGTTTAAAATGGCGTCAAGCTTTTCCTTGCCAAATTGGGATTCATATTTTTCATATACAGGCTGGATGGCTTCGCGGAAAGGAGTGACGTCCACTTCCTCAACGATTTCCATTCCCTGCTCTTTCAAAACCTTTAAGGATTCTTCATCAGACTTTGTGATCAGATCACGGATTTGGTCACCGGCCTTTTTCGATTCCTCCCGCAGGATATCTTGATATTCCGCTGGAAGCGTATCCCATACAGATTTACTGAACATAATTACAGCCGGTGAATACAGGTGGCCGGTTAATGTCATGTATTTCTGGTTTGCTTCATAAAGCTTGTACGTATCAGCTACGACGATTGGGTTTTCCTGAGCGTCAACCACCCCTTGCTGAAGAGCTGTTAATGCTTCAGTCCACGCCATTGGAGTCGGCTTTGCACCCAATGCATTAAACGCGTCAAGGTGGATAGGATTCTCCTGCGTACGGATCTTTAAGCCTTTTAGATCTTCAGGCTTATTGATTGGCTTCTTGGCATTTGTAATATGGCGGAAACCATTTTCACCCCACGCCAGGCCAACAATCCCTACATCTTCCATCCCTTTTAAAAGCTCCTGCCCAATTTCCCCATCAAGAATCTTGTAAGCGTGTTCACGTGATTCAAATAAAAAAGGCATGTCCACGATACCAATTTCCGGATAGAAGTTTGCAATTGGTGCTGTGGATGAAACAGACATATCAGCAGTTCCAAGGGTAAGGGCCTCAGTCAGTTCTCTCTCTGCTCCAAGCTGTGACAGCGGGAACACTTCAATCTTTACCTTGCCTTCCGTGCGCTTCTCGACATTCTTAGCAAGCTCCATTAATCCAATATGATACGGATGATCCTCTGTTAAAGAGTGGCCCGCTTTCAAACTAAATGTTTTTCCATCATCTTTTTCTGCTGATTCGCCATCAGCTCCGGCCGAACTGGAACCACCTCCTCCGCAAGCTGACAAAATCAGACTAAGTACCAGCATTGGCACTAACCACAAAAATCTTTTTCTCATCTCTCTAAATCCCCCTTTATTTTTAAAAATATTAGAATATACAGGCAATTATAACACCTTTTATGCTTTTATGCGGTAAATTATATGTGAATTTTCCCAAAATTATATCTTTTTTATTCCTTCAATTTTTGTCGAAAAAATAAACCAGGAGCTGAATTTGCTTCAGCCCCCAGTTTTTATTATTTTAATAAATTAATGCTTGTAATAATGATTGGCATGGCGAATACATCGATAAGGAACGCTCCAACAATTGGCACAATTAGAAAGGCTTTTGGGGATGGACCAAAGCGTTCAGTAATGGCACCCATATTGGCCATTGCATTCGGAGTAGCTCCTAGGCCATGACCAGTGAAGCCTCCCACCATAACAGCAGCATCATAATCTTTACCCAGTAACTTAAATAGAACAAATACTCCTGCAGCCACAATGAATACAACTTGGATTAACACAATAATTAACATTGGAAGTGCTAAACCCGCCACTTCCCAAAGCTTAATGCTCATTAATGCCATGGAAAGGAAAATGCCAAGCGTTACATCACCAATTAAGCTAATACCTTTCATATCCACAATGCTTTTATTAAAGCTATCCAGAATATTCCTGACGATAACGGCTACAAACATTGCCCCAACATAGCTGGGAAGTACAAAGCCAGTAACGCTGGAGAATAGCTCACCCAAATAGGAACCTGCAGCCATACAAAAAGTTATGATTAAGATCTGCACCATAAATTGTTGGGAATTGAAGTCAAAGGCAGATCTCCTCGTTGCGTCTTCATTAGCCGCTGCAGCCTCTACTGATGCATCAGCTTCTGATGGATTTAATTTGTACTTCGTAATAAGAAATTTAACTGTAGGTCCTCCGACCAAGCCCCCAGCAATTAACCCAAATGTAGCTGCTGCAAGGCCCACTGAAAGAGCAGAGTTTACTCCTAATTCCTCAATGGTTCCGCCAAATGCAGTGGCAGCTCCATGCCCCCCTTCCATGGACACAGCACCAACCATTACTCCTAATAAAGGGTCAAGCCCCAACACACTGGCCAGAGAAATTCCAATAACACTCTGGCATAATGCCAATACCCCGCATGCAAGCCAATATATAACCAGCAGTTTCCCGCCGAGCTTTACCAACTGAAAGCTCGCTCCCAGCCCGACCGTCGTGAAGAAGGCCAGCATGAATAAACCCTGCAGTGAAGTATCTAATGTTATTATTACAAGCCCTGTCTGTTTTAATATTGTTACTAAAATAGCAAATAACAAACCGCCAACCACTGGTGCAGGAATGCAAAACCGTCTTAATAATGAAACTTTATTAATCAGGAATCCTCCGCCTATGAGTAAAGCAACCGCCAAAAAGATGGTGGTAACATTATTTAATGCCAATTCCATATTATACCTCCTAGATTATTTATGAAAATTCATTAGTCCTTCCTTTATGAAATGTGCTGCTAATGCAATTGTTTTATTTCCATTATCAAAATCAGGATTCACTTCACACACATCAAAGGAAATCGTTTTCTCCTTTGAAACAATATACCTTACTAACTCCCGCACTTTTTTCGGTTCAAGTCCAAATGGGGAAGGCGCACTTACTCCAGGAGCAAAAGAAGAATTAATGACATCTGTACATAAAGTGAGAATAAGATTGTCATATTTTGCAGCAAAATCGTCCAGCTGCTTTAAGACACCAGAAGGATCTGGGGCTGACAGCTGCTCCTCTACTATGTAACTCACATTATACTTGCGGGCTGTCTCAAATAAGGCTGCCGTGTTTCCCAGCTTTTGAATGCCAGCGGCTAAGTATCCGCAATTTTGATCCTGATCCAAAATCTGCTTAAACATCGTACCGGAGGAAGGCTGCTGCTCGTACTGCCTCATATCAAAATGTGCATCAATATTAATGATTCCAATACGCGCATCAGTTCCTAAGTACTCCCTGGCCCCGAGATAGTGGCCATAAAAGGTCTCATGTCCGCCGCCTATAATGAAAGGAGTTACTCCTTTTTTTAATAGAAAGGAAACGGCTTTTCCGAGCTCAGCCTGAGCCTCTTCCATGTTTCCCCCAATACATTCAATATCTCCTGCATCAAACACTTTTGCATTCATCGGCAGGTGCCAGGGGAGTTTTGCCATAGCCCGCCTAACTTCTTCCGGTGCTTTTGCCGCTCCTCTCCTGCCCTGATTCCTTCTAACTCCTTCATCACACTTAAAGCCAATTAGGCCAAACGATTTGCCAGTTCCCGCTTCCTTAGTTTCAGCAGTTAGATCTAGCAATTTTACCTGCTGATGAACCCGATAACTTAGAGGGTCTGTTTCACTATCAATTCTTCCGCACCAATGATTCCCCGAAGGCTTAATATACATAATTCCTCCTGCTGTTTATTAATTCTGAATTTTTATCCTATAAAAAGTATATTTAAGTTAATATATAATTACCAATATCAAATTTATATATATTAATAGTTTTTAGCTATAAATGAGAGGTGTATACAATTGGATCTTCGGCAGCTTCGTTATTTTACTACCGTGGTACAGGAAAAAAATTTCTCTAAAGCAGCTGGAATACTTCATATTTCCCAGCCTTCTTTAAGCAGCAGCATTATGAAATTAGAAAATGAAATTGGGATTCAGCTTTTGGAAAGGAACACGAGAAGCCTCACTCTTACCGAATCAGGAGAAATATTCTATACACGTGCCATGGATCTTATCAAAAGGCATGAGTATATGTTAAAGGATCTCGAGGAAATTAGGCAGACAGGAAGCGGCATGATCTCAATCGGATTGATTGAGTCTTCTAAATACTGGATACCAAAAACCATAAAACAATTTAAGAAAAGGTATCCTAATATAGAAATACATTTTAAAGAACTGCTTGGCCACAAACAGGTTATAGAGTCTCTTTCCAATTATGATGTGCATATAACAATCACAAACCAGCTGATTCATAACAATGAAATAGAGGTTATTCCCATTTATATTGAAAAACTGCTCTTGGTCATGCATAAAGATGACAAGCTTAATGATCAGGTTTCCATATCATTGAAGGATCTTACGGAACACGATTTTATTATCAGCACAGCCGGCTTCCAGACGAGAGATGATGTTTTAAATGCATTTCATCATGAAAATCTTACTCCAACCATTAAATATGAAATTGAGCGTTTAGAAACAGCCTGCAGCCTGGTTGAACACGGCCTTGGAATCGCTATCCTTCCGGAAAGCTATGTTAAATATTACTCCAACCCAAATCTAGTGACCCGCTCTATTAATTCAGGGTTTCTCCAAAGGCCTGTTTATATTGCCTTTTGGAAAAATCGAAATCTAACACCGGCAGTATTTCATTTAATAGAAGAAATGCAGAGCCTTTTTGATTGAAATTTACAATGGGATCAACCTGATAAATTCTAACAATTTGAAATTTTATATATATAACTTTATAATAGACAGCAACTTCCTTTTACATGGTAATACTGTAATTGTATAAAGGAAAAAAACGAATGGAGGGATTTAAGAATATTGAAACCACAGACGACGCAAGAAACAGGATTAGAAACTAATCAGCAAAGAAAATGGGAGATGCCGGATACTTATGTCATCCTCTTCGCTGTTTTATTAATGGCAGTGGCAGCTACATACTTCGTGCCGGCAGGAGCATTCGAAAGAGAACTAGTCGATGAGGTAGAACGAGTCATACCAGGTACATATGGAGAAACAGAGGGCAATCCAACTGGCTTTATGGATATATTCCTGGCACTTCAGGAAGGAATGGTTCAGTCTGGAGGGCTGATTTTCCTTGTTCTATTTGCAGGCGGAGCCTTTGAGGTCGTGGAACGGTCAGGCGCTATTAAAGCAGGCATTTTGCGTGCCGTTACTAAGACACAGGGAAAAGAGTTTTGGCTTATTGCTATTGTATCTATCTTATTTGCATTGGGAGGAGCCGTTGGGGCAGTAGCCAATTCGGTTATCCCTTTTGTCGCCATCGGACTTATTATCACACGTGCTCTCAAGCTTGATGCGCTTGTGGCAGTTTCCATTACTTTCGGGGCTACCTTTGCCGGCTTTAATGTCGGGTTCCTGAATCCTTATACAGTTGGCATCGCGCAATCGATTGCCGATATCCCCTTATTCTCCGGAATGGCCCTACGGCTTATAGCATTTGCTGTGATTGTGGGTGTAACCATTCTCTACACCTGGCGATATGCCAAAAAGGTCCTTGCAGATCCATCTAAAAGTCTGGTCGGAGTATCCATTGAAACATCCTCTTTAGACGATAACCTTGAAGCCCCTTTTACAGCCCGGCATAAACTGATTCTCAGCTTTGTAGGGTTCTCACTGCTATTTTTTATTTTTGCCACCATTCAATTTAAATGGACTATTGATCACATGGCTGCCTTTTTTATTATTATTGGACTTATTTCAGGTGTTATTGCGGGTATGAACTATAATCAAGTTGCATTAACCTTTTTGGAAGGCTGCCAAAAGCTTGTATACGGGGCTTTAATTATTGGCGTTGCCAGAGCCATTCTTATTGTCATGGAAAACGCCAGCATCCTGGATACATTTGTTCACGCTCTGTCTATTCCTCTGGAAGGATTATCCCCCATACTGGCGACAATTGGCATGTTTGTATCCAATGCTCTTCTAAATTTCCTTGTTCCATCCGGAAGCGGGCAAGCAATGATATCCATGCCAATCCTGGCACCTTTGGCAGATATGATTGGCATCACTCGTCAAGTTGCGGTCCAAGCCTACCAGTTTGGAGATGGATTCACTAATAGTATCTTTCCGACATCCGGTCCACTCATGGCCAGCCTTGCCGTAGCAGGGGTACCTTGGATCAAATGGGCAAAATGGATGATGCCCCTCTTTCTGATTTGGTGTGTCATCGCTATTGTCATGCTGAGTATTGGGGTACTGATAAATTGGGGGCCCGTTTAAAATGAGCCGGACTTTTGCGTTCGGATTACTTTATTTTGCTATACAAAGCACTTTCTAGTACGATGGTATATGTTATTCAATCCACCCAGGCCACAAAAAAGTGTCTGCACTCTATCAGGGTACAGACACTTTCCTTACTTCTTTATTGGTTATTAAAACCGCCCTTTATGCTCCTCAAATACCTTCTTCACTTTTTCCACTACCACTTTCGATCCGCCGCTGTTTTCAACGCCCTCCATCATCATCGCAATGAGCAGCTTAGGAGACTGCGGATTGTAGGCAACGAACAGACCATTCTCCTGGCCTTTTTCATCCGCACTTTTCTTCAGCTCGGCGGTTCCGGTTTTCCCAGCCAGCGGGTAATCTTTCATATAAGCCGTACGGCCGGTTCCGCTGGGATCCTGAATGACTTTAGCCATTGCGGCTGCCACCGTATTCGCAGTTTCTTCGCTCATCACGCCTTCTTTCAGCACCTGTCCTTTTTCCTCTTCTTCCAGGAGAACAGGCTTGATCATGGAGCCTTTATTGATAAAAGGTGTATATGAAGCAGCAAGATGGACAATGCTCATTTCCACCTGGCCCTGGCCATAGCCGGAATCAGCCAGCAGGATTTCTGTGTCCAGGCCGCCAATCTTGGATTGTTCAAGCGGGAATGCGTATGGAATTTCCTCTTCAAACGCGAATTTCTTGAGCCCGGCTGAAAACTTTTCTTTTCCCAGCTCAAGGGCCTGCTGGGCAAAATAGATATTATCCGAATACATCATCGCTTTTTCAAAGTTAACCGGCCCGCCCGGATCTTTGACACGGGTGACTTTATAGCCGCCCCATGAACTGTCCTTCTGCCATTGGAGGCCGCTGACCTTAATCGTTTCATCAAGCGTTAGTGTCCCTTCTGTCAGTCCGACTGCGCCTGTCAGCGGCTTCATCACTGAACCTGGCGCATAGGTTTGCTTAAATCGCGTCAGAAGCGGCATGTCCTTATTGCCTTCAATTGCCTTCCACTCATCCGCGGTAAATCCAAGTGAAGCCTGGTTCGGGTCAAAGCTCGGGCTGCTGACGAGAGCCAGTGTATTTCCGGTAACCGGATCAATCGCTGCTGCGGTTCCCGGCTTTCCTCCCAGCTCTGTGTAGAGTGACCTCTGCAGGTTCATGTCGATGGTAAGCTGAATAGTTTCACCATTCTCTACCGGCTTTTCAGCGAGAACCACTTCAGAACCGTCTTTCTTTTGGATGCCGATTTTGATTCCGTTCGAACCCTTCAAGCGCTCCTCAAGGACCTGTTCAAGCCCTCTTTTTCCAATTATATCAGTGCTTGAATAACCTTCACGCTCTTTCATTTCATCTGCTGTAATCTGTCCAACATAACCGATTAGATGGGCTGCTGATTCACCCATAGGGTAGACTCTGCCTTTTACATCCTGTTTCAGCACGCCTTTTAGCGCAAAGACCTTGCTGAGCGTTGCCTGATCATCCGGGGATACCTTTTTAATAGGCACAAAGTAGCCCGGCTGCACCCAGCTGGCATTCAGGCTTTTATTAATCTGCTCTTCAGACATTCCCAGGGCTGAAGACAAACCTTTGATAGTCTGCTCCTTTTGATCACCCATTTGTTCTGGAACAACACCAATTTCGTATAGGGTGCCATTTAAAGCAAGCGGGTCACCTGTCCGGTCGACAATATCCCCGCGCTGTGCCGGAACAGTTGAATAACTGATTTTATCCTCCTGCCCCAGCTCCGGGAAAATATAAGTCGTATCCCAGGCAACAAACCAATTGTCTACCTCTTCCTTTTCTTCCTTCACAAGCTTGGCATCATGGGTAAATTCTATCTTGCCGGCTGCACTATCCATGCTTGCTGAAAAAGGAAAACTTGCATTTTCTTCTTTTTTATATTCCTTTTCCATATCCGGCTTGTATGCCACCTTCAGATTATTTATCTCTAAATCCTTATAAACCTTTTCATAACGGGCTGCAAAATCCTTTTTACTGATCGACTGCTTTGCATCCTTCGACAGGAATTCATACATCTTCTCAAACTCCTGCTTATTCCAGTGCTCCACATACTGCGAAAAGCGATCCTGCGGCTTAATTTCCTTATTGCATCCGCTCAAAGCGGCCAAAACCAGGACAGTAAAAACAAAATACAGAACCTTTCTCATAAATCACCCTCCCTGTTACTATATTATCATTTAATTGGAGAAATTTCCTAGTGACAGGTACCACCCGAATTTTGTCGAAATCCAAAAGGGGACCTCACATCTAAGTGAAGTCCCCAAAAGGTTATAAATTAAGAAAATAGTTTAATAAGGAAGCTCAATAAAATCCCTACTACCCCAAAGTCCGAGTCTCCAAAGGTAGTTCCTTCAAATCCAAGTGACCCAAGAACCGGAAGCAATAAGGCCGGAAGGAAAGAGATTAATAGACCGTTGGCAAATGAACCGATCATCGCTCCACGTCTGCCCCCAGTTGCATTTCCGAATACCCCTGCCGCCGCACCTGTGAAGAAGTGCGGAATCAGGCCTGGCACAATTATTTTCAGGCCGAATAATGGAAGAAGGAACATGGAAAGCAAGCCAGCTACGAAGCTGAATAGGAATCCGATAATAACTGCATTTGGAGCAAAAGGGAACACTGCCGGGCAATCAAGGGCAGGCTTCGCATCTTTTACCACCTTATCAGCGATTCCTTTAAAAGCTGGAACGATTTCTGCAATCAGCATCCGCACACCGGCAAGGACCACATATACACCAGCTGCAAAGGTAATGGCCTGCATGAGCGAGAATACAAGGAAGTTAACTCCGCCGCTCAATTCAGATTCTACATAGCCTTTTCCGGCGATCGGCGCCACAACCAGGAAGAGAATCGTCATTGTCAGAGACATCGCAACCGAAGTATCGCGCAGGAATCCAAGTGATTTTGGCACTTTGATATCCTCCGTCGATTTGGATTTATCCCCTACACGCTTTCCAATAAAGCCGGAAACAAAGTAGCCGAAAGATCCAAAGTGGCCGACCGCTATGCTGTCATTGCCAGTGATCTCGCGTACATACGGCTGGACAAGCGCAGGCATGAATACCATTAATAGTCCCAGAATAATAGACCCGATAATGATCAGCGGAAGCCCTGTCACTCCGCCGGTTGCAAATACTGCTGAAATCAGGCAGGCCATGAATAAAGTATGATGGCCGGTTAGGAAAATATATTTAAACGGTGTAAAACGGGCAATTATTATGTTCATGACCATCCCGAAAAGCATGATCATCGCGGTTTCCTTCCCAAATGTCTGCTGGGCGATCGCAACGATGGCTTCGTTGTTCGGAATAACGCCCTGAATATGAAAGGCTTTTTCAAACATTTTTCCGAAAATATCAAGTGAACCTATTAAGATGCTTGCTCCTCCATTGAGGATGAGAAAACCCATGATCGTTTTAAGCGTGCCTGATATAACATCAGCAATTCCCTTCTTCTGCAAAAGCAAGCCAAACAAGGCGAATAAACCAACCAGGATGGCGGGCGTGCCCAATATATCATTCATGATGAAATCAAACATGTTTACCCCTCCTTTTTAAATCCTCTGTATCTATCTTTCATCTAACCAGTTTACAGGTTATAATGTATTTGTTCTTTTTATTTTTCAGCGGGCGAGTCTATCGCCTGCTCTTTTTTTCTCTATTATGATAAATGTGATTCCAATGCGGCTTTTAGCTCGTTCTGGTCAAGGATGTTTGTCAGACCAATGATTGTTCTTGTTCCGTCATCCAAAGTGGAAATCAGGTCTTTAGATCCCAGATAGATATCCGCTTTTTCAGATTTAGCCGTTGTTAAATCGGTATGTGAAACGTCTGCTTCCACTCCCAGCTGGCTTAAAACTGTTTTCACATTCATTTCTACGATAAAGCTGCTTCCAAGTCCGTTTCCGCATACTACCAGAATTTTTTTCATTTTTATTTCCTCCTTAGTCTTGTGAATATTGATTAATAATTTCTATTACGCCAGCTGCTGTATCCACATTCTGCAGCTTTTCAAGGTTATCGCTGTCAGACAGCATTTTGGAAAGCTGGGATAATGCTTTTAAATGGGTTTCATTATCGATGGCTGCCAGCACAAAGAATAATCTTACCTGATGCTCCGGCTTTTCCGAAAAAGCACAGCTTTCCTTTAATTGCAGGAAGCTCATTCCCAGCTTGTTCACGCCAGCTTCAGGGCGGGCATGAGGAAGGGCAATTCCAGGCGCGATGACGATATATGGTCCCATTTCATTTACGTTTTCAATCATGGCATCAATGTAATTCCGGCTGATGGATTGATCGGCCAATAACGGCTGTGACGCCATTTGCAGTGCTTCCTGCCAGCTTGCAGCCGAATCTGCAAATTGAATTTTATCGGCGGTTAAAACTTCATTTAACATTGGCTTTTGGTCCACCTCACTTTTGGCTTCTTTATTCGATTGATGGTAGGCTTTCAATTCCTGGATCAGCATGCTTTCGTCTTTTATATCTGCATGCTTCCGGATAATGTCCATCAATGCCTCTATGTTTTCTGATTTCGGCCTTTTTTCTGATGCCTGAACCTGCTTAAGCAGAGATTCCTTCTCGGACGGGTTAAGAATCGGATTTACAATAAACACCGGTACATTTTTCCGGGATACTGGCGTGGTCGAAATGACAAAGTCCAAATCAGCCAGGGACGCTTTCTCATATTCACGGACGGTGTATACATTCGCCACATCGACAAACGGCATGAGATCTTCAATTTGCTTCTGCAGGATTCGGGACGTACCGATTCCGCTGGCACACACCACAGCCGCTTTTTTGCGGGCTTCCACCCTTACACCTTCTTTATCAATCCAGCCTCCAAAGTGCATCGCAATATAGGCCGCTTCATCATCCGATACTTTCTTCCCAAGTACGTACTCAAAATGATGAACCACTTTTTTGGTTAGTATAAACAGATCCTGATAAGAATCCTGTACAGATTTGGATAATGGATTCTCCAGTTCAATCCCATACTTGATTCGGAAATAAGCCGGTTTTAAATGAATCAATAAATTCCGTTCAAGATCCTTCCGATTTTGAAAAAACACACAGGCATATTTTTGAAAATCATCGACCATTCTTACTGCCATTGATTTGAGGATATCAAGGTCCTGATTTTCCAGCTCATGTGTATCATAGTCGCTTATTTTCGCACCTAACAGGTAGGTTGCAAGATAGCAGGCTTCATCGTCAGGAACCTCAAGCTGGAAACCGCTTTCAATTTTCCTGCAAATAAATCGAGCAGCATTGTACTCTTTCGTTTCTTTAATGACCTGTTTTTCAACAGGATCCATCTTAATGTATTTCCCCTGGTTAAACCTTTTGATGAGCATAAATATATGGGCGCTTAGCGTCTCCATCACTTCATCTGTGTAATGAACACCGGAATAGGATTCACTTTCATTCAGAATCTCATAGATCGTTTCTAAATCCGTACGCTGAAACATTTCTGGCGACAGGCCCGGCGTGTCCTGGATGGTTAACTGAACTTCGGATAATAAATCGTTCCACCCTCGATTGGTTAAAACCTGTGTTAAGCAGTAAATCAGCATTTTCCGTTTATCCTGCTCATCGCCGGCAATATAGTAGCCAGAAGGTTTATGGAAATTCAACTGAACCTTAAACTGGTTAAGCTGCTTTTTTAATTCCTTGATATCTGCCAGAAGCGTACTCCTGCTGACACCCAGCTTATCCATCAGATCCTGCAGATAAATGGTTTTCTCGCGGGTCAGGATGAGGATGGCAGTCCAGGCCATTCTTTCTTTTCGTGAAAACTCATAACCGGCAGCTTTATCAAATGAATGCAGCCGCTGTTTAATCTGCCGCTTTTCTTCTTCATCGAGAAAAAATCCAGCAGCCCGGACATACTTCAGCTCATCTAAACCCTGGTTTTTCAGCCAGCTATTAATTTTTTCAACATCATAATAAACAGTCCGCTTGGAAATCTGTAATTCTTCCATTAGCTCCTGCGGAGAAACATGTGAAGGCGCATGGACCATTTTCGTCAAAATCGCCATGCAGCGCTGGTCAAGAATCATCGGGAGCGCTCCTCCTTTAACTGATTCTAAATAGTAAGTTTGCAAAAAGTCAGACTCTAAATTCATCGAATTGTCTGCTTAATAGGTATTATACTCCTGTATTACAGAAAATGAAGTCCGAATTCTGTAAGGGTGTTTTTGCAAGAGTTGGACTCATATTAGCGGGACAATAAAAAAAGCGAACTCGCAATTGGCGAATTTCGCTTTTAAAAAAAACACTAGTCAAAACCTAAAGTTAATCAAATTCTCCCGCTTCTCCTTAAGCCCTCTCACAGTCCCCTCATAGCTCAGCAGATCCCCTGTGAGGGTTTCATTCCGATCCTTGATCATTCTCGAGACCTCATCCGGATTCGGTCCTCCCTGGAGGCTGCGGATCTGCACAAAGTATTCAGGAGAGATGATTTTCTTCCACTCCTCCTCTGTCAGGGAAACGGGAACATATCCCCGAATGACTTCATTTACATCCTCCACTTTCCAGTCGCACAGCTCTTTCTGTTCTTTCACGGTTTGTTTCGAAATATAGCTGGCAATGGAGTGGGCCTTCCGGAATGGGATGCTATAGTCTCTTGCCAGGGTGTCGGCCAATTCTGTGATCGTGATGCACGACTTTTTTGCCATTTCTTTCGCATGGTCTTTATTGACTTTTAATGTGGCAATCACGGCATACATCAGCTTTAATACCCGATTCGCATTCGTAAAAGAACGGTACAGATGGGGCTGCAGGTCGTCTTCCGTATCAACGATATCGCCGAATGGCGTGTTATGAACCATGTTCATGGCTGCATATGCTTCACCGTAGGCGCTGCTCGCAATGGACCTGGAATGCTCAATGGAAACCGGGTTCCTTTTTTGAGGCATAATGCTGCTCACCTGCACGTAAGGATCCGCCACCTGGAAGGTGCCAAACTCTCTTGTTACATGCTGAAGGAAATCCTGAATCCATCTGCCTGTATTCACCATGCAGGTCATAAGGGCGGATGACGTCTCCAGCAGGTAATCGGCTCCCGCAATCGAGTCATACGAGTTTTCAATAATTCCTTCAAACCCCAGTAAGTCACGGGTGCGATCCCTGCAAATCGGAAAGCCGGTCGTAGTAAGGGCAGCTGCACCCAGCGAGGATTTGTTAACGGTTTTATAGGCAGCCCACAGCCGTTTAATATCCCTCTGGAGGACATCATAGACAGCGAGTAGATAATGCCCTAAAGTGGTCGGCTGGGCCGGCTGTGTATGGGTATAGCCGGTCATATAGGTTTCATTATGCTCTTCAGCCTGCTCCAGCAATGCCTCACTAAGCTGATAGGCACTTCCCAGAAGCTGCAGCAGATGTTCTCTTAGGACCAGTCTGTACATGGCAATGCCCATATCATTCCGGCTCCGGGCAATATGGATTTTCCCGGCCAATTCATCGCCGATCACTTCTCCAATTTTCGCTTCCATCATAAAGAAGAGATCTTCAAATTGAGGCTGATACGATATTGAACCGGTATCTGACATGGCCACTTTATTGATGCCTTCCAGCATGGTTTTTGCTTCTTCTTCAGGAATGATCCCCTTTTCCGCCAGCATGATCACATGTGCCCGGTGAATATCGAACATGACATGGAACAGATAGTCCCGCTGATCATTAAAAACGGGCATCAGCAGTTCTTCTGCATATGTTTTGCCGGGAAAGGCATGGCCTTCATTTTTAATAAACTCTTCTAATTTGCTCATCTTTTCAACTCCTTTTTAAGACAATGATTTTTCAGCCTTAACTCCAAAAAACTTGTTTGAAATGAACAGAACCAGTGCGATTAAAGTAATCTGGATCATACCGTAAGCTGCCGCCTGGCCCATATTGAACATTCTCAGCTGATTCATAATCTCGATGGAAATAGGGCGGTTTGAAAGAGTGTACAGCAATACCGAAGTGGGAAATTCACCGACAGACTCCACAAAAGCCAGTAATGTCCCTGATAAAACCCCTGGCATAATAATCGGAAGGATTACTTTTCTGAACGTATAGAACCACTTTGCCCCAAGGCTTCTTGAGGCTTCTTCTATGGAATCATCCAATTGCTCCAATACAGCATTGGTGGATCTGACGACTAATGGAATATGGCGGATAAAATAGGCAAGCGGCAAAATCCAGAATGTACCGACGAGAATGTTGCCAAACGAGAAGATGGTCGGCTCATTAAAAGCAAAAATCAAATTCATCCCGATAACGGTAGCCGGCAATGCCCATGGAATCATAACTAAAATATCCACAAAGCTTTTTCCGACAAATTTCCGTTTAACGAGTACATAGGATGCCAATACCCCAAAGACCAGATTCCCGGCTGTAGCAATAACCGACAGGAGCAAGCTATTTTTCAATGGCTTGAATATGTTCGGATCCTGGAACAATAAACGGTAGTTTTCAAAATTAAATACCGATGGATAGGTCTGCCATGTCCACGTTCCGTCCGGCACGAGCGATAGCAGGAGAATCGTGAAGTGCGGAAGCAGCAGAATGATGACTCCCACGATTCCTGTAAAGACCAGTATCCACTTCAAAACAGGATTATTGACTTCACTGCGATGGGCGCCAATTCCTTTAGATGCCATCCGGTAATCCTTGCGGTTTTGGTACCAGCGCATAAACAGCAGGAAGCTGATCGATACAACCGATAAAATAACCGATTGTGTGGCGGCCACTTCCATATCGCCATTAATTTTCGAAAAATAAATCTGCAGGCTCAGCACCCTGAATCCTCCTGCCAGGAGAAACGGCGCACTGAAGGATGCCATTGAGATCATAAACACCAATAAAGATGCGGCTACAATAGCCGGTGTCAATAATGGAAAGGTTACTTTCCAGAACACTTTAAAACGGTTGGCCCCCAGATTGTACGCAGCTTCTTCAAGAGATGGATCAATTTTATTAATGGCTGATGAAACAGTCATATAGAAATACACATACATAGTATATGCATGGACTATCAAAATGCCTGATATGCCGCCTATTTTGAACGGCACTTCATCCAGCCCGAACAGGTCCTTAATGGCATTGGGAATCAATCCGGTTTCCCCATACAGGAACATGAACGCCATTACTCCTACCAGTGACGGCAGGACGATCGGCATGATGGCAGCCGATGCAAAGAAGCCTCTGCCCGGAAAATCATACCGGTTGAAAATGAATGCAAGCGGGATGCCGATCAGGGCACTGACCAGGACACTTAATACCGAAATATATACAGAATTCCACAGGGCTTCCAGATTGGTCTTGGATTCCTGGGTAAAGAAGTCACTGTAATTCCCGAAGTTCATGCTACCGTCTTTTTGAAGGCTCTCCATTATGGTCCGTAAAGAGGGATACAGAACATAAGCTATGAGTACCAGCAGGACCGGAATAAGGAGGAGCAGGGTCAGCCTCGTATCCCGATTTTTAATCATGATGCATCACCTGTCACCACAGGAATGATCCGCATCTGCTCTTCAGGCAATTCCACCCAAATCTCTGCACCCTCCTGCAGGCTTCTGGATAAGCCGCTATTCAGGGCATTCACCTGAAGCTTAAGGCCTGCAGCCCTGACCACAACATTGATGAGGGAGCCAAAGAAATGTACCTCTTCCACCATTCCTTTGAAGATATTTTTCCCTTCCATCTCTTTTTCCAGTATTTTAATAGATTCAGGACGAACGGATAATGCCAGGTTCCCTTTGTTTTCCTGATTATAATTAAATGGGGCATTTCGGACGAAAATCCCATTGGCACTTTCATCGTTCTGCACATGTACCAGAATGTGTTCATCTTCTATCCTGCTGATCTTCACAGGCAGCAGATTGATTTCTCCAATAAAACCCGCTACGAAATCATTGGCTGGTTCATTATAGATTTCTGAGGGTGTTCCCACCTGGTGGCAGACCCCAAAGTTAAATACCGCAATCCGATCGCTCATGGATAAAGCTTCTGCCTGATCATGGGTAACATAGATGGTGGTGATATTATAATCCTTTTGCAATCTCAGTATTTCGCTTCTCATTTCATCGCGCAGCTTGGCATCCAGGTTGCTGAGTGGCTCATCCAGGAGCAAAATCTCCGGTTCAATCACCAATGCCCTTGCCAGCGCGACACGCTGCTGCTGACCTCCGCTTAACTGGCTCACCTGACGATCGGCGTATTGCTCAAGCCTCACCTTTTGCAATACATCCTTGACTTTTATTTTGAGCTCCTTGGAGCCAAGTTTCCTGACCCTTAATCCAAAAGCGACATTCTCAAACACCGTCATGTGAGGAAAAAGGGCATAGTTTTGGAAAACCATGCCCGTATTTCTCTTTTCAGGAGGTACACGCGTCATATCCTTATCGCCGAAACGGACAACACCTTTAGTAGGATAATAGAATCCAGCAATCATCCGCAGTGTGGTTGTCTTTCCGCACCCACTTGGTCCAAGGAAGGTGAAGAATTCCCCATCCTTTATATCCAGATTTAAATGATCGACTGCAATAACCCTTCCAAAGGCTTTTTGGACATTATCTATGTTTATGGACGCCATACCTATTACACTTCCTATTCTTTAATTTCTTTTTCTCCGCTCTTTATGTTTTCATCCCAATACTTCATCCAGCTGTCGCTGTTCTCCTGGAATACCTTCCAGTCAATATCCATGCTCTTAATCTCTGTTTCTGTAATCCATTCAGGGAGCCCTTCCACATCATCCCTTGTTGGAATGCGGTAAAATTCCTCAGCAAGGATTTTGGCTGCTTCAGGTGTGTTGACAAACTCATAGAATGCTTCAGCCGCCTTTGGATGCGGAGCATCATTCACAACAGCAATGCCTTCCGTCAGGACCGGTGTGCCGCTTTCCGGAATGATGAATTCAAATGGATAATTTTTATTTTCCTTTAACATGACAACATCAGGCATTGCCCAGACAGATAGCTTTCCTTCCCCTTTGGCTACCTTGTTGTACATCATTTCAGGGTTTGCTACGTATTCTTTCGTGTTGGCATCCAATTTTTCAAGCCATTCGTAACCGGCCGCTGTATCGCTGGAGTCCTTAAAGTCGCGGTAAATCATGGCTGAAAAGATCGTTCTCATCGTTCCCGATGCCAGCGGGTAGCGGATGATGATTTCATCCTTCCACTTCGGATCAAGAAGCTCATCCCAGTCTTTAGGCGCTTCATCTTCTGATAATTCTTTGCTGTTATACATAATGACTTCCGGTGTTTGGCTTGTTCCGGACCAGTGCCACTCAGGATCGTGGAAGCCTTCTGCCAGACTTCCTGCATATGAAGGCTCATATGGCTTTAACAGTCCTTCATCCTTTGCCTGATCGAAGTTTACAGATGGCGCTCCCCACCAGACATCAGCCTGTGGATTGTTTTTCTCGGAGCGGATCCGGTCCAGGATTTCCTGTGATCCCATATCAAGCCATTCCACATCAATCTGATATTTTTCCTCGAATTGCTGTTCAAACTTTGATAGAATATCCTTTCCATGCGGTGAATAGATAACTACCTTTTCTTCCAGCTTATTCTCTTTCTCTCCCTGCTCATTCTCAGAGCTTGAGCTGGATCCCTGTTCAGAACTGCAAGCTGAAAGCATTAGTGCAGCCGAAATGGATAAAGTGGTTAAAATCGATGCCCTTTTCTTATTTTTCATTTGAAAAATCCCCCTCATTAAGAAAATTTGATAATACTTTCATGCTCCCGCAAAAAGAGTGAAACAGCTCCAAGGACTCCCGCATTATCACCTAATCTTGAAGTCTTTAATTCTACTGAACTTGGAAGATAGTGATTCACGATCCTGTCCAATTTAGGCAAAATGTAATCAGATGATTTTAGAACACCACCTCCTAAAATAATGACTTCAGGATTCAATAAGCTCGCGGCATTAATGATTCCATAGGCCAGATGTTCAATGGCTTCTTCAATGACCTCAATGGCTAACTTGTCGCCTTTTTTTGCAAGCGCAAAGGCCATTTCCCCCGGCAGTTCTCCCTTTATTGCCTGAGAGTAGGCAGGGTGGTCCGAACTCTGCTGAATGACTTCCGTCAGTTTTTTCCCGATGGATTTTCCGCCGGCAACGCTTTCCAAATAACCGTAGCGTTGAAAGATTGGCTTAAAGTCTCTTTTCATATCTGTTTTATCCGTCACCATATAGCCCATCTCGCCAGCAGCATTTGAATACCCGCGGTACAGCTGATTATTGATAATAATTCCGCTTCCAACCCCTGTTCCGACCGCCATAAACAGAACATTCTGTTTATTCTTCGCGTTTCCGAGCCATTGCTCCCCAAGTGCTGCAACATTCACATCATTGTCTACATGAACCGGGAAAGAGAAGTATTTATTTGCTTCCGCTAAGAACGGGTATCGAATCCAGTTGAGGCTCGGTGCTTCCAGGACGACTCCGCTGGATGTTTGTGTAATCCCCGGAACCCCTGCTCCCATTCCAAGCACCTGTTCCAATGGGATTTGGCATTCATCCAGCATAGACTGTACATCTTTGCCGATTTGTTTTAAAAGTCCAGATTCTAAAAATTGACAGGTTGAAAAACTGCTGGAATGGACGATGTTGCCTCCGAGATCGCTAATGACTATCTTTACTTTCGTGCCGCCGATATCTGTTCCGATTACATAAGCCGCTTTTTCGTTGAAATAAAGATGTATCGGTCTCCTTCCGCCTTGTGAAGACGATTCGCCTATCCCCTTTTCATACACCCACTTTTCCCCTATCAATTCATCTACCAGCAAAGAAACAGTCGGCTTGCTTATGGAAATCTTCGCAGCAATCTCGGCCCTTGAAGTCGGTGAATTTTCCTGAATCCATTGAAGTACTCTCTTTTTATTGATTGATTTCATTTGCATCGGTGTCCCATTAAAATTCATCACATCACGGCCTTAATTGATTTGGTTAGTAAATATTACTAATTAACTTCAATATAACCTAACTGGTAACCGTTTACAACCTATTATTTTTAATTTTATGATAATTGCGATTATTTCTATGACTAAAGGACGATTTTAATAAAATTAATTTTTCGAATATTGAAATATTAACAATTTTACCCTATTATGAAATTTATTAGGCGGGTAGTTGCCAGTAGTTAGTTAGGACGTTTAACTAACCTGCTTTAGACCTATGATGAAAGGAGTGTAAGAGGAGCGCTGTCATACCATTTTGAAAGGGGTTACACAAATTGAAAAAAATCTTTGTTTACTTTTTGTCCCTATTGTTAATTCTCTCCCTGCTGCCTCTCAGCGGAAGTGCCCAGTCAGAAGAGCATGACCCCGACCTGTGGAGTGCAGTGAAGCCGCTGGACACAACGGTCAGCTTTTTGAATACAGGCGCACATCCTGACGATGAGCGCAGTGACTTTCTTGCTTACCTATCACGAGGACTTGGAGTTAAAACCTCAAGCCTAATAGCCAACCGCGGCGAGGGCGGCCAGAATGAAATCGGGCAGGAGCTTGGGAACGGCCTTGGAATTATCCGCTCCCGCGAAATGATTGAAGCAGCGAAAATCACTGGAGTTAAAGCCTACCATTTGAGTGAAACAACCTCTGACACCATCTATGATTTCGGCTTCTCCAAGACAAAGGATGAAACTCTAAGCCACTGGGGCAAGGACCTTACTTATGAAAGATTAATCCGATTTATTCGTACTTACCAGCCGGATATTATCATGCCATCCTTCAGAGACTCGGATACCCAGCACGGACACCACCGCACAATGACCATTCTCAGCCAGGAAGCCTTTAAAGATGCCGCAGATCCTAACGTATTTCCTGAACAATTAAAAGAAGGATTATCCGTCTGGCAGACTAAAAAGTTCTATTTGCCGGCAGAAAGTAAAGATACAGCTGATACTTCGATTGAAATAGGCATGTTTGATCCTATCTACGGCATGTCCTATCCGCAAATCGGCGAGGAATCACGCTATATGCACAAAAGCCAGGGAATGGGAAATGACATCCCTGTCGCCCCAAGACAAACAGATTTGGAGTTAGTGGATAGCGCAGTAGAAACAAATGGCAGCAATGATCTTTTTGCCGGTATCCCATATGATTTTAACGAATGGGCAAAAACACTCCCTAAGAAAGAAAAAGCATTGCAGGTGCACTTTACAAAATTCCAAAAAAGCCTGGACAGAATTATCTCCAGCTATCCCAGCCATAGCCAGGTATTCAGCAAAACGCAGCAAGCATTAAAAGAAGCAGACCGTTTAGTAAAGAAAACGGAGAAATCCAAGCTTGATTCCCAGCTGAAGTCAGATCTGCTTCATAAGCTTGAAGTGAAAAAAGAACAGCTGCTGAATGTGAGCCTTGTATCCTCCGACCTTGAGATTAATGCACAGGCGGAGTCCAACATCCTGACAAAAGGGCAGAAAACGTCTGTTACTGTCACGTTAACCAATAATGGCAGTCAGAAGCTGAAGAAAGCTGATGTTGAACTGATCACTCCTGAGGGCTGGAAGGTTTCTAATAAATCCAAGGCAGCTGACCTTGCACCCGGTAAAACGGCTGAAGTTACCTTTAAGGTTCAAGTTCCAGGTGATGCAGCGTATTATCACGCATACGAAACCCCTGCTATACAGGCAAAGGTCAGCTATGAATCTGCCGGCGCAAAGACAGTGACTGTCTCTGAGCTGGATGGCACCATTGCCGTTCTGCCGGACGTTGGCCTTACTCTTTCTCCTGAAGATCTGGTTATTAATACCGCTGACGTTCAGGAAGAAGTGCCTGTCAATGTAAAAGTGAAAAATTACCGTGAAGGAGCTGCACAGGCTTCCGTATCCTTAAATGTTCCGGAAGGCTGGTCAGTAAGCCCGGAAAAAGCAGAAGTTAACTTCGGAGCTTCATTGGAGGAAAAAGAGGTTACCTTTACACTGAGCCCGCCTGCGGATATTCAGGAAGGCGACTTTAAACTATCCGCCGAGGCAGCTGTAAATGGAAAGACCTTTGATTCAACAGTTCAAGAAATTCAATATGACCATATCGGAACATTTTATTACCTGTATCCAGCCCAGGTCAATGGAGTAGCCTTTGAATTGCTGGCACCAGAAGGGTTAAAGGTCGGCTACATTGAAAGCGGTTTTGATAAAGTGGCAGATTACTTGTCCAATGCAGGACTTGATGTGACAAAGCTTACTGAGACCGATCTTGCTTCAGGGGACTTAAGCCAATACGATACAATCATTGTTGGTATCCGTGCCTACCTTTCACGTGAAGACTTAACAGCAAATAATGAACGTTTAAAAGAATACGTCGCAAATGGCGGGCATATGGTGGTCCAGTACCATAAGCCGAACGATGGCTGGGTGACGGAAGGCACTGCTCCATACCCGCTGACCATCGGAAACCCATCCATCAAGTGGAGGGTAACCGATGAAAATGCACCTGTTACCGTTCTGCAGCCTGAATCGCCGCTCTTCAACTATCCAAATAACATCACTCAAGACGACTGGGCCAACTGGATACAGGAAAGAGGATTATACTATCCAATGCAGTGGGATGACCGCTTTGAAACCTTCGTGCGCATGGGGGATCCTAACGAGGAGCCATTTGATGGCGGCATTCTCATGGCCGATTACGGAGAAGGCACCTACCTTTATACCAACCTGGTATTCTATCGCCAAATTCAAGGCCAGGTTCCGGGAGGCTACCGCATTTTCACGAACCTGATCAGCACGGTCAAAATGAATAACTTATTAGGGACAGCTGCGGATGCGGCTGTTCTTTTTGATCGGGACATGGGCGGGACATGGGGACAGGTTAACTGTCCCCAAAGTACATTTGGGATATGGAACACGTCCCTTTGTCCCTTGTCGAATGCGAACTTTGCAAATTGGGCAGTGGAACTTGCAAATAGATTGGCGGTTTTGCAAATAGAAGGGGACTTAGCCGCTTGATTATTTGAGGAAAAGCCTATGATTAACACTCGCAAATAGAGTGGAAGTTCTGCAATTAGAGCATGAAAATTTGCAAATAGGCTCCCTTATAAGGAGGGTATATAGACATTTATATCGAAAATAACTAATTATCATTGAAAGGAGAGACACACTTGATTATTAAAAGCCTGAAAGTCCCCGAAATTAACCTACAGCTTGAAGTGTTGTTAAGAAGAATCCCCGAACATCATCCCGCCCGTGAGAAAGTAATCTCAGAATATAAAAAGAGAAACGCGGGTTTTAAGGGAGAAGAAAGATTATTTTATTACTTAAGCTTTCTTGAATCTAAAAAGTATTGGATTTTTCATGATTTGAGGTTATCAAACGGATCGCATTTTTTTCAAATCGATGCATTGCTGCTCACTGCAAATTTTGCACTCATATTGGAAGTTAAAAATTGGACAGGAACCTTGATTTTCAGCCCTCATTTCCAGCAGGTCATCCGCATACAAAATGATAAAGAGGAAGGATTTCCGG
Source organism: Bacillus sp. NTK034 (assembly GCF_017303275.1). Taxonomy (GTDB): domain Bacteria; phylum Bacillota; class Bacilli; order Bacillales; family Cytobacillaceae; genus Cytobacillus. The sequence goes on from NZ_JAFKOJ010000005.1 coordinate 60,308, forward strand.
ACCCCCTTTCACAAGCGCGGCATCAGACGAATCAGTTTAGAAACTGGCTTGGTCTTAATGGATTTCCTGATATTCCACTGGAATTTTTAGTTGTAATCAGCCATCCTTCTACCATTATTAAGGCAGAGACAGACCCGCTGCAAATATCTAAGAGAGTCTTACACTCTCATCACCTTTTATCCAAAATGAATGGCATTGAAAATAAGTACCCTCAAGAAAAAACTGACCCTAAAGAGATACGGAAGCTATGCCGGACTTTGTTAAAAAAACATAACCCTGCACAATCCGAGATTCTCGAGCACTTCAATGTTTCAGCTGAAGAAATTCTCACTGGTGTTAGCTGTCCTAAATGCACTTCCCTTCCGATGATTTTCCATTGGGGGAAATGGCACTGCCCAAAGTGTTTGTTTTCCTCCCCCCTGGCACATGAAGCAGCTATCCAAGACTACTTCCGGCTTATTAAGCCGTCAATTACCAACTCGCAATTCCGCTCATTCACCCATATACCCTCACCCTATACGGCTTCAAGATTACTCTCCAGGATGAACCTTTCTTTTAAAAGAAATAAAAGACACCGAATTTACGAAAAATCCCCTAAACAGTGATTAACCTCACAAATTTTCCCAATAATTTAATTTATAATCAGGCTGAATTGAGGTGCTAATATGGAAAAGAACTGGTCTATTTCACTGGAGCATGGTAATTACACTAGTGATTTGGAGCTTCTGATCAACGATGCGATGGCGGCAGTCAGCCAGACAGCTAAAGGATATTATGTCAATATAGTCACTCCAGCTGAGTTAGGTAATCCCGATAACTATCTGACTGAAGCACTGCTCATATACTTCGGAAATAAAGTGGACCCTCAATTTATCGATCAATGCGGATGCGGGGGGTATGTTTTGAGGGTATGGAAAAACAAGTGAGGGACCTGACGATTTTGTGTGATTATAAGAACAGGCATGTCATTTTGAATTATTATTATGAAGAGGAGCTTATTGATCGGGATGGAACCAGCTTTAATGAGATTTACGTTTACCAGGGGACAATTTACTTTATCAAAAACAGAAAACGGATCGTAACCATCAATTCGAAGAAATATCGTAATAAATTGATAGGCGAGGATTTTCAAAATTACTATATTATGCGGAGAGATAAGAATCGTCTTGATATCTATTTTCCTTAAAAGGAGCTGCGAAAGCGCTGGATACGCTTTTGCAGCTTTTTTTATTTGGGAGGAATATATCTATTTGCAGGTAGCCTGAATCTATTTGCGAGTTCCGAGTTCTTTTTGCAAAATCTAAGATTCTATTTTCAATTTGATAATCCTAGACTGATCCCCGATCTATTGCTTCTCGTCTATTTGCAGGTAGCAGCCTGGTATTTGTACTTTTCCAGTTCTATTTGCCGAATTCATCCTGCTATTTGCAGCATACTCCGTTTTATTTGCAGAATCCCCGGTTCTATTTGCCAATCAACTAAGCGAGCCGTTTCCCGTTCTTATGCAGTTCATCTATTTGCAGAATCCAGCTAACTATTTGTAAATTACCTATTCTATTTGCAGATTTTCCAGCCCTATTTGCAGGGTTAAGCATCTATTTGTATGTTTCCGTGCTCTTTTTGCAGGGTTCACATTCTGAACCCGCGGCCACATAAAAACAGACCCGCCAAACCGGCGGGTCCTTCTATTTAACTCACTTTAAACTTCTTAATAGAATCCAGCAGCTCCTCCGCCATTCCCGAAAGTGAAGCAGCAGATGCCGCAATTTCTTCCATGGACGCCAGCTGCTCTTCTGTAGCAGCGGATACATCCTGGCTTTCGGCTGTGGTGACAGCGGCAATTTCTTCGATTGCGCTTACGAGTTCTACCACCTGGTCGGCACCTTCAGCCATGTCCTTTATGGATGAGGAAACTTCTGCAATCTGGCCCGAAACGGTGTCGGCAAATTGCTGGATGTGGCTGAAGGCATCTCCTGCATTGTTAACCAGGTCAATTCCTTTTTCCACTTCAGCTGTTCCTTTTTCCATGGAAGAGATGGCTTTGCCTGTATCCGTTTGGATCGTTGAGATCAGTTCGCGGATGCTTTCAGTTGATTTGGATGATTGTTCTGCCAGCTTGCGGACTTCATCGGCTACAACTGCAAATCCCCTTCCGTGCTCGCCTGCTCTTGCTGCTTCAATGGCTGCATTAAGCGCGAGCAAATTCGTCTGAGCGGCAATTTCGGAAATAACATTGACAATCTGGCCAATTTCCTCCGAGCGCTTTCCTAACGTATGAACAATGGAACCTAATTCAGAAACTGTTAAATTAATATTTTTCATCTGATTCGTTGAAAGATCGATTGCTTCATTTCCTTTTACTACCACTTCATTTGTCTCATTAGCGGTTTGGGCCACAACGTTTGTATTCAGCATGATCTGCTGAATGCGTCCGGACATCTCTTTTACAACAGAAGTGCTTTCTTTCACTTTTTCTGTCTGCTGCTCAGTAGCTGATGCTACTTCCTGAATAGAGTTGGCCACCTGTTCTGTTGCCATATTATTCTGCTCAGAGCTTGCCGTCAGCTGTTCTGATGAGGAAGCAAGGTGAACCGCTTTTTCGCTCACATGGTTGATAAGCTGCTGCAGTGAAAGGACCATTTTATTGAAGCTAATACCCAGTTTGCTGATTTCATCGTTATTTTTAACCTCAAACTTCTGGGTCAGATCTCCTTCGCTGACTTTATCTGTTGCTGCAATCAGCTGATTGAGCGGGCGTGTAATCGAGCGGACAATAAAATAAGAAATAAGTGCACCTATAAGGACGAAAATGGCTATGAATATAATCGTCGACATGAAGATAGGCTGTACGGCTGATGTTACTTCTTCCAGATTCATTGTGCCAAGCACCTTCATGCCTGTCAGCCCATTGGTGGTAAAGTGCATTTCCTTCTTTTCGCCATCAAGAGTGTATTCTACCTGCCCTTTTTCCTTTTCCAGGACTTCCGGCAGCCAGCTTCCCTCTGCCTCTGTGCCTGGCTTCTCCTGAGGGTGCACTAAAAAGCTTCCCTCCGCACTTAAGATAGCGGGATAGCCTTCTTTCCCAATCTTAATGTTATTGGATAGCTCGCTTAGAGCAGAGAGACTTAAATCAATTCCGATAACGCCGGAGCTGTCGCCAAGCTTTTGGGCTACTGTAATAAGGATATTTCCACTTACAGCATCAACATATGGCTCTGTGATAAAGGCTTTTCCCTTTGCCTCCATGGCTCCCTGATACCAGGGGCGTGTGGTTGCATCAAAGTCAGCCGGCAGATCTGCCCGCGGATAGATGACTAAATCACCCTCTTCAGAACCAGCATAAATAGCGACTGCCTCCGGATGGAGCTCTTTATACTGGCTAAAGGCATTTGTTGTTTTATCTAATTCTTCATCTGTATAAAAATCCTTCTTGATCTGCTTGGAAAAATAATTTGTATCCCCCATCTTGGGTTTAATAAAGTTCATAATAAACTGGTCAAGGATTTTTACATTCTCATTTGCACTCATCTCAATCTGGTTTTTAATCTCATCATGTGCCTTCTGATAGGATATGTATCCGATTGAAATGGAAGGAATTAATAGAATAATAATGAATGAGAGCAATAATTTCTTCCTAATTGTAAATGAAAACAGCGACCCTTTTTCTCTCTGCTTCTTCTGTTTTTTCTTTTTCATAATTGACCCCTCTTGGAAACTTAGTAGTTTACTGCCTTAACCTGCGAGATGGCGCCTTCCAGCTTCTCATCAACGACCCTCGCATCGTCAATATGCCTCTGGATCAGTTCGTTTACTTGATCAAAAACATACTTTGTTTCGGAAATCTCATCGGCCACCTCTTGGGAATACCCCTTCTGAATGTTTATCATTTCAATCACTTCACTGACTTCAGCTTCCACCGAATGGATGATGTTTGTGATTGAATCAATTTTGCTGGTAGTTTGACCGCTGAGGGACATGCCATCTTTAATTAATTCGGTGCTTGCGACTGTTGAGTTCAATGTTGCTTCAATATCATCCTGAATATTTTTCGTCAGGGAACTGATATTAGCGGTGCTCGTCGCTGTACTTTCAGCCAGTTTCCGGACCTCATCCGCCACCACTGCAAATCCTTTTCCCTGCTCGCCTGCGCGCGCTGCTTCGATGGATGCATTTAGTGCCAGGAGATTTGTTTGTTCCGCGATATCTTTAATGACCTGGACAATCATCTCAATTTCTTTTGACCTTTTGCTCAGTGCCTCCATCTTCTGCGAATTCACTTCTAATTGATCTCCCAGCTGCTTAATCAGCTGTTCAGACTTGCTGACGGATCCGCGGCCTTCCTCCGAGCTTTTCACCATCTCTTTTGCAGACTGGATCAGATTTCCCCCTTTATCCGATAAAGTGAGGCTGTTTGTAAAAGTGGCTTCACTATGTCTTTTTACGTTTTCAAATCCGTCTTTAATTTTTAGAACCAGGTCTCCCAGCATGTAATGCTGCCCATTGACCATTTCATGCTGACTCACCGTATTCGACAAATCTTCATTAAAAGAATGGATCAGTGTCTGATAATATTTTTCCCTGCGCTGAAACTCTTCTTCAGCAAACTGCAGTTTGGCTTCAAGTTCCCGCTTTTCATCCTCGAGCTGCCTCAACTTTCCTTTTCCGAACATCATTGATCTCCTCATCTCCTATATACTCCTTTATTATATCGACAGAAAACGTGAAATTTTGTGACCTTTTGCACTCTTTTTTTAAATATCCAATAAACATATAGTTCTATATAGCTAGTTTTTAGAATTATAAACAAAAAATGACTTTGGCCAGGCTGCCAAAGTCATTTCTCAAATTTATGTAGTTATTTTATATCTGATTAGCCAAAATAGTCACAAGCGCACTAATAAGTATTGTAATGAAAGGTAAGGAAATATAAAGAACCTTCCTTTTAAGTTGTTTCTTTTTTGCGATTTCCTCTGGCGTAATCCAAGTTTGATTTGACATCAATATTCTCCTTTACAATCTGATGGCAGCTGGCTGGCTTTATCGAAAGATGTATGTAACTTTGATAACCTGCGATGGAAGCCCCTCTAGCTTTGCGTCATTGCTTTTCAGCAATTTTGCCCTTTATTTACCTTATCGGAACAAATTAAATTTTTTAGAGGTGATAATTATTAATAAAAATATTCCGAAAAATCAAGAATCAATAATTCTCCAGGATTTTAATACCCGCTTAACTAAGTCATAAACATGTTTTAATAATATTTTACTTTCATTCTTATTTATATCCTTCAATAGTCTCAAGAAGTAAGACTATAACTAATAAAGTAAGGCTTTTCTATCTCAGTGCAAAATTTCAAATAAACCTATTTTCCAGCTCTTTTCGCCATAGAAAATACCGTACATACTCAGGCTTACAGAGAACTTATGGCAAACAATATATGCAAAAGTTTTACTTCGATATGGGGGATAAAACGGGATATGTAATCAGTTGATTATTTTAACACTGGTTATCTAATATTTTTTTGTGAAGCCACAATAAAGAGACGATTTTCTAATCTACTATGAATAAAAAAAAGTGCCCATAAATGGACACTCTTTCGTCAATTCTTCACTTACCAGCGTGCAGTCAGCATCTTTCTTCTCGTATAGAATTCCACACCATCTGTTCCGTTTGCGTGAAGGTCTCCGTAGAACGAATTTTTCCAGCCGGAGAATGGGAAGAAGGCCATTGGAGCCGGTACGCCGATGTTAACGCCGAGCATGCCGACCTCGATGTTTTCTCTGAAGTAGCGGACACTGCTTCCGCTGTCAGTGAATAGGCATGCTCCATTTCCGAAGTCTGATTTGTTCGTAAGCTCGATCGCTTCTTCAAGATTTTTTACACGCACAACAGAAAGTACCGGTGCGAAGATTTCTTCCTTCCAAATTTTCATTGATGGATTGACATGATCAAAAATTGTCGGTCCGATAAAGTATCCATTTTCATGGTAAGCTTCATCTTTGCGGCCATCGCGGACAAGGGTTGCTCCTTCTTTTTCGCCAATTTCAATATAGCCGCTTGTACGCTCCTTGTTTTCCTGCCGGATGACTGGCCCTAAGAAAACTTCTTCGTCCAGGCCATTTCCGATTGTCAGCTGGCCCGCCTGCTCATTTAATTTCGCTACCAGCTCATCGGCAACAGAATCCACGGCTACTACCACAGAGCAGGCCATGCACCTTTCACCTGCTGACCCGTAAGCGGCAGCAATAATTTCCTTAACCGCACCATCAAGGTCTGCATCAGGCATCACGATTGAGTGGTTCTTAGCTCCGGCAAGCGCCTGAACACGTTTACCGTTTGCAGTAGCAGATTTGTAGATATACTCGGCAACAGGCTGGGAGCCCACAAATGAAATTGCCGGTACATCCTTATGATCAATCAGGCTGTTTACCACATCATGCGCACCGTGAACGATATTGAATACACCAGCTGGAAGTCCGGCTTCAGCGAACAGCTCTGCCAGGCGGTTAGCCAGGATTGGCGTTCTTTCAGATGGCTTTAACACAAATGTATTACCGCACGCAATTGCAAGCGGGAACATCCAGCACGGAACCATCATCGGGAAGTTGAAAGGCGTGATGCCGCCGATAACGCCAACCGGGTAGCGGTACATGCCCGATTCGATATTCGTCGCAATGTCAGGAAGCTGCTTGCCCATCATAAGAGATGGTGCGCCTGCAGCGAATTCAACACATTCAATGCCGCGCTGAACCTCTCCGTATGCTTCTTTATAGTTTTTTCCGTTTTCCTGTGTAATCAATTTCGCAAGTTCATCCCAGTTATCTACTAATAATTGCTGATATTTAAATAGAATTCTCGCTCTCTTTGGGACCGGCGTTTTGCTCCAGGTTTTAAACGCTTCTTTCGCAGCCTGAACAGCTTTATCGACATCTTCGCGGGTGGAAATCGGTGTGCGTGCAAGCTCCTCGCCTGTTGCCGGGTTTGGCACCAATTCGAATTTATCCGTGTTTGCATCCACCCATTCGCCATTGATAAAGTTCTTTAATACCTTTGTTGTTGTCGCTGTCATGAGTAAAATCCCCTTTCAAAATTAGAAGTCTATTATTTTAAAAAATTGAATATAAAATCACAGCCAGGAATAATACAGCCGTTGGCATCGCTACACTCAAAATAAAAATTGGCCAGTAGGCGCGTTTATGGGTTTCCCCGGATATCGCCCGGATTGTCGTAACGACATAGCCATTATGCGGAAGTGAGTCCAGCCCGCCCGAAGCCAGTGCTGAAATCCTGTGCATCGCGCCAGGGTCCAGGCCTTGGGCCATATACATGGGAGCCAGAATCGGAAGGGCAATACCCAAACCGCCTGAAGCCGAACCTGTAATCCCGCAAATCAGCGTAACAGCTATCGCCAGTCCCATTAAGGGAGGTCCCGGAATATTGACCAGGGCATCGACAAATGTATCAAAGGCAGCTACCTGGGCGGCAACACTGCCGAAGCCCACAACGGCACACGTATTAGCCGCGGCGACTAAAGCATCCTGGGCACCTTTTGCCAAAGCCTCCCAAAAACCAATCAGATATTTAATCATCAATACACACGCCAAAATGATTCCGCTCGTCAGGGAAATTAAAGCGGAAGCCGTTGACGACGTAAAGTTGGCTGCTGTGTTTAATATGGCAATAACGGAAGCAAGCGGCAATATTGCCATCAAGACATGCGGGAATTCCTTCCCTCCAGGAGCAGCATCAGGCCCTTGCATGGACAGCTCCGTTTCCAGAGCTGCCGCCGACTCATTTGCAGCACCAGCCGGCTGATTCGGCAAAGAAAATACCTCTCCATTTTGAACCGCTTTTTTCACCATTCGGCTTAGTAAAATACCGCCTGTTATCATGATGATTAATGCCATTAACACCCCAATGATCCCGCCTGCGGTCGGCTTTGTTCCGAAAAACTCAGTTGGAATCAGGTTTTGGATTTCCGGTGAGCCCGGTGCTGTCATCGTAAACGAAATCGAACCAAACACCAAAGCGGCCGGGATAAAACGATGCGGCAGATTGGCCACTTTAAATAAGGAAACAGCAATTGGGTATACTGCGAAGCCTACGACAAACAAGCTGACGCCGCCATATGTCATAATCGCTGCTGCGGCCACGACAGCAAATACAGCTCTGGAAGGGCCCAGTGTATCCTTAACCCAATTCGCAATGCTGTCAGCCGCCCTGGTTACCTGCATAATTTTTCCGAAAACTGCCCCAAGCAGAAAGATTAAGAACCAGGAGTAAAAATAATTTGTAAAGCCTGTCATATAATGCTCTGTCAGGGCGGTCTCAAGATTAAGTCCTCCTGTAAGAGCAACCACAACGGCGCTAATGATGGCGGCAATAATTATATTTACGCCCTTCATTGTTAAATACATTAATAGAATCAGTGAAGCGATTAAGCCCAGCATTCCAAGCATCTGATTGTCCTCCTGTTACACTTTTTCTGTTTCAGAGGAAAACTGATATTCATAGCAAACATGGTATAGCTCTTCCAGCTCGCTCTGAGTCGGGACTCTTGGATTGTTGCCAGGGCTGCCGCTGTCAATCGCATCTGTTGCCATTTTTCCTACCGCAGCCTTAAAAGCTTCTTCGTCAATTCCCCATCCTCTTAAGTTAGGAATATTTAATTTCAAGCACAAATTCTTAACGGATTGAACAGCGATTTCAGCTGCCTCTTCTCTGGTAAGGCTTTCATTATCAGGCTGAAAAATTCGTCCGATATCTGCTAAGCGATCCACACATGCTTCCTGGCTGAATTCCAATACGGCCGGCAAAAGCATGGCATTCGAGATTCCATGCGGCACATGGAATAGGGCTCCAATGGGACGGCTCATTCCGTGCACAAGACATACGGATGCATTCGAGAATGCCATTCCCGCCTGGAGAGAACCAAGGCTCATCGCCTCACGGGCATCGATATTTTGCCCCTCATTGTAAGCGGTTAAAATATTTTCCACAATCAATTTCATAGCCGATATGGCCATCGTATCGGTCATCGGATGTGCTTTTTTGGACAGATACGCTTCTATGGCATGGCTTAGTGCATCCACCCCTGTTGCGGATGTAACATTCTTCGGTGAAGATATCGTGAGTAAAGGATCCACAATCGCTACACTCGGCATGAAGGCAGGCTGCTTAATCATCATTTTTACATCATTGGCTGAGTTCGTGATGACTGTTACATCTGTTGCCTCAGAGCCTGTCCCAGCTGTTGTCGGAATGGCAATGTGAGGTACAGGTGCATTCTGGGCCAGTTTCCTTCCTCCCATATAATCGCCGATATAGCCGCCATTTGTTGCGAGAACGGCGATGGCTTTCGCCGTATCAATACAGCTTCCTCCCCCTACTGAGATAACCAGGTCACATTGTTCTTTTTCAAAAAGCGCCAATGCTTCTGCCACATACTCATCAGTTGGTTCAGATGCTACCCCAAGGTATACCTCGCTTTTAACTCCGGCTTCCTGAAGATAGGTTCTGCATTCGCTTACATAACCAAGCTGATCCATTATCTTGTCACTGATTATTAATGCGTTTTTCCCTCTAAGCGCCGCTTCACTTCCAACTTTTTCGGAAGATCCCCTTCCATAAAAAATCGCTTCCGGCACACGGAAAACTGCTGGTTTCTCCATTGGATACTCCACCCCTTTTGTTCTGTTGCTACTATACTTGCAAGGAGCGTGCCAACTTCAAAATCCAGAAAAATCAGTGTTTTATTTCTGCAAATGTGTAGCCACTACACTACAGATGTAGATTTTTTGTAGTGAAAATACTACACTTTGTTCAGGTTATTCCATGCTTTTTCAGCTTTTGGTAGAGGGTTGTCCGATGGATCCCCAGTAAATCAGCCGCCTTCGATTTATTCCCGCCCGCATTTCTTAAGGCATCAAGAATCAATTCCGATTCTCTTTGGTTCCCTAGAACCTTGGCTTCCTCAATAGATCCTGCTGCCGATCGTACTTCCTTTGCTTTTTCACTGGATGGTTCCGCCGTTTTCAGCGGATCCGGCAAATGATGATAGTCAATGACCTTCCCGTCCGCCAGCGTCACAAGCTGCTCTACCGTATTTACCATCTCCCGGATATTCCCTCTCCAGGGATGCTGGACAAAAGCATTCACTGCTTCAGATGTGAATATCTTTCCAGGTATCTGGTACTTGCCGCAAATTTCCCTCAGATAATGAACCAGCAGGACCGGAATATCTTTTTTTCTCTCGCGCAGCGGAGGGATGTGGAGCTGGATGATGTTTAGCCGGTAGAATAGGTCCTCCCGAAAATCTCCGTCATCGATCATCTGCTTCAAGTCACGATTTGTCGCGGCGATGACTCTCACATTGATTTGATATTTTTTAACGCTCCCGACCCGTTCAGCTTCTTTTTCCTGAAGAACCCGCAGGAGCTTGGTTTGCATGACAAGCGGCATCTCCCCGATTTCATCGAGAAAAATAGTACCGTTGTCTGCCAATTCGAATTTTCCGGGCTTGCCGCCCTTTTTCGCGCCGGTAAATGCACCTTCTTCATAGCCAAACAGTTCGGATTCGAATAAGTGCTCTGGAATGGCCCCGCAGTTCACACTGATGAACGGCCCAGTCGAAAAGGGGCTGAGATGGTGGATGCTTTTTGCGAACATCTCTTTTCCCGTCCCGCTTTCACCAGTAATCAGAACAGTTGCCGCAGTCCTTGCCGCCTTCCGTGCCAGCCGCTTTACATTTGCGATGCCTTCACTTGTCCCAATGATCTGATCAATCGTAATCCGGCTATCGCTTTCCTTTTTCTTTGTGAAAAGATCCGGCATAGCCGTTTGATTTTCCTGCAGCTTTTCATAGATTTTATATACTTCGGTTACTCCCTCAAAAATCAGCATTCCAATGGCCCCGGCAATCCTGCCTTCCTTCCATAGCGGAATCCGGTGAACCACCATGTCATGTCCCTGGATGTTCTGGAGAACCCCGCGTTCGGCGATTCCGGTCTTGACGGTCTCATGAAGATGAGTGTTATCGATTACCTCTGTCACATGCCTGCCAATGGCATCCTCCCTTTTAATTCCGATAAAACGGCTGTATGCTTCATTGAATTCCTGCAGGATGCCATTTTCATCAACAACCGCTATTCCCTCATAGGCACTTTCCAAAATGGCGCCAAGGGCACCCTCGGAATTATGCTGCTGCTTCAGCTTATACAGATATTTGGAGAGGCCATCCAGAATATCCCTGGTTGTCAATATGCCAAGCAGTTTTCCATCTTCACCTATGACAGGAAGCTGATCATATGGAAGCGACAAAATATCAAGGATCGAATCATCTGGCCGGACAGCAGCCAGATTGGATTTAGGGATACTGCCAATTAAGGTGTCCCCTGAGTTGCCCTGGGCAAAGTAGTTAAGCAGCTTTCTTGATGTGATCATACCGACTAACCCATTCTTCTCATCCAATACCGGCAGACTTTCCAGGTGAAGATCCACCATCATTTTTGCAGCTTCTCCCAGTGTTTGCCCCGGCTGAATACAAAAAGGGCTCGGGGTCATCCAATTTTTCACTTTTAGCAGTTCATCTATATGTATTTGAGGCATATAGGATCCCTCCACATATCTTAATTTTCTAAATTATAACACTCTTAGACAAATAGAGAGGAAAGGTCAATTCCGAACTACGCACGAGCGTTGCTTTCTGTATTGCCGATTGTGAACTTTGCAAATAAAAGCGGGTAACCTGCAAATTAAGATGTTAATTTTGCAAATAGACTGTTAGAACCTGCAAATAAATGGCCAATGCTGCAAATAAAGGCGGAATTTTTGCAAATAGACCACTGCACATAGCAGTTTTTATAAAAAGAAAGACAGAGAGCCTAACCCCTCTGTCTTTCTGCAAAAGCCATTTAGAAAATCGAAAATAAAATGACCGCTAAAATAACACCAAGTATCGGAACAATAACTGTCAATGCACCAAATGCCGGGTAGGCATCCTTATGTGATTCACCGCAGATTGCACGGATGGTTGTCACAACGTAACCGCCATGCGGCAAGGAATCAATCGATCCGGATGATATCGCCACAACACGATGGAGTTCACTTGCATTGACTCCCATATCCAGATAATGCGGGGCAAGCAGTGGCAGGGCGATGGATTGGCCACCTGAAGCAGATCCGGTCAGACCTGCAATGACAGCAACAGCCAGAGCTCCACCTATTAAAGGACTTCCCGGAATGCTTGTCATGGCATCTACTGCACTTGCAAAGGCAGGTGTAGCTTTAGCCACACCGCCAAAGCCGACAACCGCGGATGTATTGGCAATGGCAATTAATGCTCCAATTGTTCCTTCAGACACGGCTCCCCATACATTTGTAAAATACTTGCGGTTAAGAAAATAGGTGGCAAAGCAGCCGCTCAATAACGCGATAATCAGGGCTGACTGGGCCAATGAATCATGGAAGATAAATGAAATCACAAGGACGACCAAAAGCGGAATCAAACTTAACATCGGGCTTGGCAGGTTTTCACGGATCAAAGCAGAATCCGTTTCTCTTGCCTCAAATTTTTCTCCATTGCGGATCGCCTTGTTAATCATTTTCTTCAGCCACCAGTATCCAAATGCCATCATAAAGACAGCAACAATGAAGCTGACTTCCCAGGCGGCATATGGGGAAGTTCCCAGGAATTCAATCGGAATCCAGTTCTGGATTTCCGGTGAACCCGCTGACGTCATGGTAAATGTAGTCGAACCGAAGGCAAGAGCTGCCGGTATAAACCTTCTTGGCAGGTTAGCTTCTTTAAATAGGCTCAAGGCCATTGGATAGACGGAGAAAGCAACAACAAACAGACTTACACCGCCATAGGTTAAGACCGCACAGGCAATGACAACAGCTAACGCCGCCCGCTTCATGCCAATCTTGTCGATAATCCATTTGGAAACACTGTCAGCAGCTCCGCTGTCCTCCATTAGCTTTCCAAAAATGGCACCAAATAAGAACATCAAATACCAGGATGTAATAAACCCGGCAAATCCATTCATATAGTTGGTTAAAAAGTTGACTTCACCCTCGCCTGCCAGCTGAGGAAAAATCGGTAATCCACTGAATATTGCAACAATAAATGCAGCAAGAGGGGCAGCAAGCAGCAGATTCATCCCTCTCATCGTTAAATAGATGAGAAGCCCGATACCCCCAAGCAATCCAATCATACTTAGCATAAAAAGCCTCCTATCAGAAAAGCGCAAGGCGCCCGCCTATCTAGGAACGCAGACTAAAACCGCCACGTCCTGTGGCAACGTCTGCATGACCCGCATCCTCCCAAAAGCTGCCGCTTTCGGTCGTGCGATGCAATGCTGACGAAGCCTTCCTTGTCCTGCGGGCCTCAAGCATAAGACAAGCCGGCTGAAAGGTTGTTCTTTAACCTTTTGGACGGATTGGCTTAGACCCGAGATCCGATGGCGCCTGGAGCTAGACACTTATCGAATTTCAAAGATGTAAAATTGGTTTTACTATAACCCCTGCCTTCACTTCATCACCTTCTGTCCGCTACTGATCCTCTTTCCACCAAATGCCCTTCTATTCTTTGGATTTCAGGGGCGTCCGTGTCCCCGTTAATATGCTCCAAAAGTAGGTTTATCGAATAATCGACCATTTCATCAACCGGCTGATGCCAGGTGGTTAATTCATAAGAAGACCAATCTGACATAGCCACATTGTCAAAGCCTATGACAGAAATATCCTCAGGGATTCTGATACCCCGTTTTTTCAGATAATCCATTGCACCAAAAGCGGATATATCATTTGCACAGAAGATGGCATCTATCTTTTTATCCTGTTCCAGCAATTTTTCCGCTGCTGCAAATCCTCCATCATACGAATAAAGGCCGTTTTCGGTTAAAAAGGAAGAGATGCCGTGTTCTTTCAAAGCTTCCTGGAACCCATTTTTCCGATCCACTGTTGTTGATGTATTCATCGGTCCGGAGATAAAGGCGGGATTTTCATGTCCTTTTTCTATCAAGTAGTACCCTATCCTTTTGCCGGCAGCAAAGTTATCACACACAACAGCACTGCTTAAGGAATCGTTCACATATCGGTTAAACAGGACGACCGAGATGCCATTGCGGGTAAACTTCTGCACAGTCGAAGAGGTCAATAGCGCATCTGTGATGATGGCTCCCTCAACGCTGTACTCAATTAAATGGCTCACTTCATCCTCTTGGATTTCGTTATTCTGGGAGTTGATAAACATTACCTTGTACCCTTTTTCAGCCAGCCTGCTGTAAAACTTATCGAGGATTTCCGGATAAAAAGGGTTCTGGATATTCCGCATGACAATCCCAATGATGCGGGACTGATTCGTGATCAGGCCGCGGGCAATGGCATTCGGCTGATATCCCAGCTGTTCAGCAGCCTCCAGAATAAGCTTCTTCTTTTTTGATGAGATACTTGAATTTTCACTAAAAGCCCTGGACACGCTCGATTGCGAAACGCCTGCCAGCCGGGCGACATCCATGGCTGTCACTTTTTTATTTTTCAACGCTTGTTCCTCCTGCCTGAATCTAGACAGAGAAATTATAACAGATTTTGCTTACTTCACGAGGCTGCTGTAGCGCTTCACGCGAAGATCAGCCTGTGCCTGGTGTCCCTTAAAGCCTTCAAGGTCACATAGACGGGATGCATATTCACCAATCTTTGCACTTGCTTCAGGTGTTGTTCTCTGGTACGTGCACGTTTTCAGGAATTTTCCAACCCATAGTCCTCCAGTGTAGCGTGCTGCCTTTTTAGTAGGAAGCGTATGGTTTGTGCCAATGACTTTATCCCCGTAAGCAACGTTCGTTTCCGGCCCAAGGAAAAGCGCACCATAGTTTGTCATGTTTTCAAGGAAGTAGCTTGGATCCTCAGTCAAAACCTCTACGTGCTCATAAGCCAATTTATCCGCTTCTACTACGGCTTCTTCCAGGCTGTCAACAAGAATGATAGAACCGTAATCTTTCCATGCCGCGCCCGCAACATCTGCTGTTGGAAGTGTCTCAAGCTGGCGTTCAATTTCTGCCACTGTTTCGTTCGCCAGTTTCTCTGAAGTTGTAATCAGGCATGCCGGAGAGTTAGGTCCATGCTCAGCCTGTCCTAATAAATCCGTTGCAATTATTTCAGCATCGGATGTTTCATCCGCTATGACAAGAACCTCAGTCGGTCCCGCAAACAAGTCGATTCCCACTCTGCCGTATAATTGGCGCTTTGCTTCCGCAACAAATGCATTACCTGGTCCAACCAGCATATCAACTGGTTCGATTGTTTCTGTTCCGATTGCCATTGCACCCATCGCCTGGATTCCGCCAAGTAGGTAAATCTCGTCAGCGCCTGCAAGATGCATAGCTGCGACAGTTGCAGAAGGGATCTCCCCTTTAATTGGAGGTGTGCAGGCAATCACGCGCTTAACGCCTGCCACTTTTGCAGTCAAAACACTCATGTGGGAGGAAGCAACCATCGGGTAGCGTCCGCCGGGAATATAGCAGCCGACACTGTTTACCGGGATGTTCTTGTGTCCAAGGAACACGCCAGGCAATGTTTCTACTTCAATGTCCTGCAATGCTGCTTTTTGATGTTCAGCGAAATTGCGGATTTGTTCCTGTGCAAACTTGATATCATTAATCGTTTGTTCAGGTACAGATGCCACAATTTCCTTGATTTGCTCTTCAGATAATCTGAATTGTTCCGGTGACCACTTATCAAACTGCTCGGAAAGCTTGCGGACCTCTGCATCTCCGTTTTCTTCGATATTTTTAAGAATCTCGCTTACCGATTCTCTAACTTTAACATCTGCTTCCTGTACCTCTTGATCATTTTTTCCCTGCTTTAAGAAAGTTGCCATTTGATATCACTCCAAATTTTTATTTTTGAATACGTATGCAAAAATCTGTAAAAAATTAAATGGCTGTCCATCCGCCATCTACTTTTATCGTATCGCCTGTAATAAACTTTGATAGATTAGAAGAAAGGAATAGTGTAGCAGCTGAGACATCCCCGGCATCCGCAAGCTTTCCAAGCGGAATCCTGCTGTAGACTTCCTTCTCAAATTCCTTGTCTTCGAACATTTTCGAAGTCAGCTCCGTTTCAATAAAGGTTGGAGCCACTGCGTTTACATTAATGCCATGAGATGCCCATTCCACTGCAAGCGCTTTTGTCAGCTGCACCATACCCCCCTTGCTGGCACAATATGCTGCCCGCTTGAAATAGCCGACAAATGCCATTTGGGAAGCAATGTTGACAATCTTGCCGGATTGATTCGGGATCATATATTCGGCTGCTTTCTGGCTGCAGAAAAAGGCTGCCTTCAAATTGGTGTCAAGCGTCAGGTCCCAATCCTCTTCCGTCACTTCCATGGCAGGCTTGGCCCGGTTAATTCCCGCGTTATTGACCAGCACATCAATTGAGCCCATATAATCTACGGCCGCTTCTGTCATTCTTTGAATCTCTGAAACTTTATTTAAATCAGCGGAAACATAGAAGCTGCTGCGATTGAGTTTTCTCAGTTCTTCGGTTGTTTGCTGTAAAGCCTCTTCATTTCTCCCCACAATTACTACCTTCGCTCCGTTTTCCGCAAAGGAAAGGGCGATATCCCTTCCGATTCCTTTGCTTCCGCCTGTCACAAGCACCGATTTATTCTCCAGATCGGGAAAGTTCTTCATAACGTTCCTCCATCAGATTAATTGGATTCCTAAATCCTTCTTTAAAAAGCGGATCAGCTCAGCTTCCCTCTCCTGGTTGTACTGTCTGGAAAAAGCCTCATCCCACTTGTAGTAGCCTTCACCCGTTTTATCGCCGAGCTTCTGTTCCTCTACAAGCTTCTTTAAAATCGGCAGGGATCCCTCAGCACTTGATAAATGCTGGAACAGATAATCAGAGATGGCCGAGAAGACATCCAGTCCGCCCATATCGGCCGTCATCAATGGGCCTGAAACCGGCAGCCTGCGTCCAATACCGTAAGTAACGGCATCATCAATATCTTCTTTGCTCGCGATGCCTTCCTCCAGAAGATACTGGGCTTCGCGAAAGAGTGCATATTGAAGGCGATTGCCGACAAAACCGGGAACCTCTTTTTTCACTTCAATCGGCTTTTTCTTCATTTGCTTTAAAAGCTGAAAAGATCTTTCCACTGCTTCATCGCCAGTCTTCTCACCGGGAACGACCTCTACGAGAGGAATCAGATGAGCCGGATTCCAGAAGTGTGTCACCACTGTCCGTTCAGGATATGCTGTCTCAGAAGCAATCTCTGTTGGACTGAGACCGGAAGTATTGCTGGCCAGAATGACATCGGGAGCACAAAGAGCGTCAAGACGCTTAAATAAGTCAATCTTTAATTGAATGTTTTCCGGTACAGCTTCAATTACAAAAGTAGCATCCGTGACCGCTTCTTCAACAGATACGGTCATTTTAATATTTTCCTGAATTTGGGCAGCTTCCGAATCGGATAAAATACCGTTATCGAGCATAACCTCGAGCTTTTTCAGCATATTGGTCCAGCCCTGTTCCAGGTCGGCGTCGCTGATGCCCTGCATTTTCACACTCAGTCCGGCCCAGGCCGCATTAAGCGCAATGGAATGGCCCATCGTGCCGCACCCCAATACAGCTATTCTCTCCAATCGCTCACCAACTTTCTGAAATTTCTACTTTTTGAATACGTATTCAATATACTATGTAAGCGCTGTAATTTCAACTTAAAATTATTAATTGTTAAAATATTCATTTGTTTTCAGCTGAGAAATCAATCAAACATTTGATTGATTTTAACAAATTGACTGAGAGTACAATCCCTGCCAGGCCGCTGCTTGGGGGACAGGTTGACTGTCCCTTGTCCCGTGAATGTGAACATTACTAATAGAAACGGGAAACCTGTAAATAGAGAAGTTCATTTTGCAAATAGATTGCTTGAATCTGTAAATAGAATAACCAAACCTGCATATAGAGGGGAGAATTTCGCAAATAGGCCGTTTCGCACGGCTGCTTTTATTAAAAAAAGACAGAGAGCTTGATCCCCCTGTCTTCTCTTATATGATTATGTATCTAAAAACGTCTTTCCCTTCAGCTTATCCAATGTCACAACAAAGTCATGCAGCAGTTTGTAGGAGTTCTCCATATCATCTAGGTCGACTACTTCAATAGGAGTATGAGTATAACGGGATGGGATTGAGATAACACCCGTTGTGACGCCTTTATTTGTCATATGTATGGCTCCGGCATCCGTTCCGATTCCCATGAAGACTTCATGCTGATACGGAATATTCCCTTCTGCTGCCACTTTTTCGAGGTGCTGCGTGACAAGCGGGTGGGCAATTAGTGATTTATCAGCGATTTTGATGCAAGGTCCGCTGCCAAGGCTTCTCGTGCCTGTCATCAGGACATCAAATGTGTCGCTGGTTGGCGTAGTATCAAGTGCCAGTGCAAAGTCAGGATCTACGGCAGCAGATACAACGGAAGCCCCTCTCAATCCTACTTCCTCCTGAACCGTAAATGCCCCGTAGATGTCGCCATGCTGTGCCCCATTTCCTCCGATGTTTTGAAGTAAGCGGATCAATAGTGCGCAGCCTGCCCGGTCGTCCAAGGCTTTGCCAATAACACGGTTATTTCCTATTTTTTTGAACTCTGTGCCATAGCTGATGGGCTGCCCAACCTTTATTCCCATTTCAATAGCTTCTTCTGCCGTACGGGCTCCGATATCAATATAAAGATCGCGGTGGCTGGAAATGCGTTTTGGATCATCCCATTTCACATAGTGGGCTGAAATGGTTCCAATCACTCCATCCACAGTGCCTTTTTCAGAACGAACCTTAACTGGCAATGATAAAAGAATACGGTCATCGAATCCGCCTAATTTTTCAAATCGAATTAACCCATTGTTCTCAATCTTTTTGACAATAAACCCAATTTCATCGGTGTGAGCTGCAATGACTAAAGAAGGGAAATCCGGGTTATTCCCTTTCTTTTTCACAATCAGGTTTCCTACCGGATCGACGCGGTATTCATCCACATAATCCTTCACTTCATTTAAGATAAATCTTTGAACATCCTGTTCAAAACCGCTGGGACCCACAATATCACACAGGCCTTTCAATAATTCATACACAGCGAAACCCTCCCTTAGATTTGAAAACGGGGACACAGGGACAGGTTAACTGTCCCCAAAGTCCTTCCTTGGGACAAGGAACCTGTCCCCTCGTCCCTGTTAATTCGTCAGGTAAACCTTTGTAAAATCATCATCCTCCATTGGGTGTGCAGTGAATCCCTGGACATAGCCCGCCATTGCGATTGGCGGTGTTGTATGTGCAAGAGTCACCCATGGGGCATCCTTGTGGAAAATTTCCTGTGCCTGCTGGTAAAGCTTTGCACGTTCGTCCTGATCAAATGTTACACGGGCATCCTGCAAAAGCTTCGTGAATTCTTCGTTCTCATAGAACGCACGGTTGCTGGCAGGTTTATCCGTATTGGTTGCACTCAGATTCGGGAAAAGGAAGTTATCCGGATCGGCCATTACACCTGTCCAGCCGTATAATCCCATTGGGTGCTCCCCGTTTCCTGACTTTTGAAGATACGTTGCCCATTCATAGGTAACGATTTCGGCTTCAATGCCGATTTTCTTCAGATCTGACTGGATGGCTTCTGCCACCTTCATTGGCTGTGGCATATACGGTCTTGGGTTGCTCATCGCCCAAAGCTGGGTCTTGAATCCATCTGGATATCCTGCTTCCGCCAATAGTTTTTTCGCTTCTTCCACATTGAATTTGTAGTCTTCAATGCTGTCATTATAGCCCCAAAGCACAGATGGGAATGGATTTTTTGCTACTTCGGCATATCCATTATAAAATGCATCCACAATGGCCTGTTTATCAATGGCCATATTGACTGCCTGACGTACTTTTACATCATCGAAAGGTTCCATTTGCGTATTGAGAACCATGTAGCCAATGTTAAAGCTTGGGCGCTTTACAAGACTAAGCTGTGAATCAGCTTCTATAGTTGTCGCATCATCGGGGTTTAAGCCATCGATGATATCCACCTCACCAGCTTGAAGTGCAGTCAGGCGTGAAGAATTCTCAGGGATAACCCTGAAGATCAGCTCATCAAGATATGGCCCTTCACCTGCATAATTTTCATTTTTCTTCAGTACTATTTTGTCATTGTGCTTCCAGCTATCGAATACGAAAGGACCTGTTCCTACCGGATTTTCAGAGAACTTGTCACCGTGCTTTTCAATCGCGGCCGGACTGGCAATTCCAAACATAGGAATAGCTAAGTAGCTGATAAACGGAGCTGTCTTTTCAGTTAATTTAAACTCAACTGTCGATTCATCCACTGCTTTTACATACTCGATTTTATGGTTTGGATCGCCTTTAAAGCCCCCATATAAGAACGGATAGTATGGAAAATCCCCTTTATGGTAGGGGTTTTGTGGATCCATCCACCGGTCGAAGTTAAACACGACTGCATCTGCATTAAAATCTGTTCCATCCTGGAACTTAATGTCCTTTTTAAGGGTAATGGTCCAGGTCATTCCATCATCAGAGACTTTGTAAGACTCCGCTAATCCTGGCTGGACTTCAAGATTTTCGTCATATACAAACAATGTTTCAAAGATATTGCTTGTTACACGGATGGATTCTCCATCTGTTACATTGATTGGGTCCAGCCCAATAGCGTCAGCACCGCGGGCATAAATTAATGAACCTCCCTCTTTTGGTTCACTGCTGCCGCCGCCTGAAGCTTCTTCACCGCTGCCGGAACATGCTGAAAGCAGCAATGAAAGAATCAGTAAAATGCTTAAAACTAGTGAAGACTTGCCTTTCATCTGTATTTTCCCCCTTGTGTTTTTATGTAAGCGGAGCTGAAGGAGTTCAGCCCGCTATTTCCCTTAGTAAAAAGCAAAATAACTGACTAGAATTTATTTTTAGATTTTTCGTATTTTTTAATAAAAATTAGTATATCTTAGATTAGCGAAATATTCTACTATATTTTTAGAGTCGAAATATATAGGATCGGGATTTATCCTTTGTTACTCTATTTGTAAACGTTTACATCCAATTCCTGTGTTTTATAATAATTTTTTTTACGTTTAATAGTTAAAGAAAACTATTAATATAAAAATAAATTTCATTTCCCTCACAACATAAAAAGACTGACCCAGTCAGCCTGAGCCAGTCTTTCATCTATCATTTATGAAAGTTCACATTCTCTTTTGCCTCCCCAAACATCACAGATGTCTGGCTGGGTTTCGTTTCGGCAATTACTTTTCCATTTCTTATAGAATACCTGACAGCAGCCTGACGCCTGATCGCTTCATACTCATTTTCCGCATCAAGAATGATCAGGTTAGCCGGTTTTCCGGCTGCAATTCCATATTTCTCTTCAATGTTTAATGTTTTGGCACTGTTATTTGTAATCAGATCAAAGGAGTTAACAATTTGCTCATAGCCCATCAGCTGTGACACATGAATGCCCATGTGGAGCACCTGCAGCATATTGCCGGTGCCAAGCGGATACCAAGGGTCGAAGATATCGTCATGGCCGAAGCTTACGTTAAGTCCTGCTTCGAGCAGTTCTTTTACTCTTGTAATTCCCCTGCGCTTCGGATACGTATCAAAGCGCCCCTGCAGATGAATGTTTACGAGCGGGTTCGCGACAAAATTAATGTTTGATAGCTTTAACAGTCTGAACAGCTTGTAGGTATAAGCATCATTATACGAGCCCATTGCCGTTGTATGGCTGGCTGTTACCCGGCTGCCCAATCCGCGTTCATAGGCTTCCGCAGCTACAACTTCCACAAAGCGCGACTGTTCATCATCGATTTCATCGCAATGGATATCGACAAGGCGGTCATACTTTTCAGCAAGATCAAAGGCCGTTTTCATAGAAGCAACGCCGTACTCCCTTGTGAACTCGAAATGAGGAATGCCTCCTACCACATCTGCCCCCATTTTCAGCGCTTCCTCCATGAGCTCAGCGCCGCTTGGATAAGAATTGATTCCCTCCTGCGGAAAAGCTACAAGCTGGAGATCCACATAGTCAGCCATTTCTTCTTTTACTTCCAAAAGTGCTTTTAAAGCAGTCAGACTGGGATCTGTTACATCCACATGTGTGCGGACATGCTGGATACCCTGTGCAATTTGCCATTTCAGTGCCGTTTTGGCCCTTGTTTTTACATCTTCATGTGTCAGGGTTTCTTTTCTTTGTGCCCATCTTTGGATGCCTTCGAATAATGTTCCGCTCTGGTTCCATTCCGGCTCGCCTGCTGTCAGGGTAGTATCCAGGTGAATATGGGGCTCGATGAAGGGTGCCGACACCAGGGATCCTTCAGCATCAAGGATTCCCTGACCTGCTTCCACTTCCCCTTGTGATAAGCTATGAATCTTTCCGCCTTGTATCGCTATATTCCATAAGCCTTCCCGGCCTCTTAGTTTTGCATTTTTAATAATCACTTCTTAATTCCCCTTCCCTGACTGAATTTTTGCCTTGTAAAGAAGCAGCCAGTTTTGATACTAGGACAAATACTACGGCTGATCCTAAAAGTGAGTTGATGGGCGGGATTCCCGGCACAAAATTAGCCGCAGCCACGCCGGCCGCCCATGCTAAGATGGCAATCCAGTTAACCGCCTTAAACTTCATATCTGCAAACTTCTTATACTCTCCGCGATTCACGATAAAGTAATCTGCTAAGATGATAGCCCCGATGGACGGCAGCGTCGATCCCAGAATCGTCAGGAACCCGACAAAGTTGTTGTACAGCCACATGGCCGCAATTGTTCCCACAATCCCGTTGAAGATGACAACCTTTCCTTTTCGGATCTTTAAAATGCTCGCAAACCCTAAGCCTGATGCATATAAAGCGTTATCGTTCGTTGTCCAGATATTTAAGCCAAGAACCAGAATTGCCGGGAAAATCAGCTTTTGGATGAACATGACTTCTGAGATATCAGATTGCCCTGTTGCGATCGCACCGATTGCACCGAAGAGGAACATGATAGAATTTCCGATGAAGAAGGCGATGACTGTTGATACTACTGCTGAACGCTTTGTATTTGAGAATCGCGCGAAGTCTGGAGTCAGCGTACCTGCACTGATAAATGAACCTACGCAAATGGTTAAAGCCGCTGCCAGACTAATGGCCTCAGTTGGCTGATATTGCATAAGCCCTTCCAGACCGCCTGCTGTTTCTGTCGCTTTAAAAACCGAGAAGCTTCCTAGAATAGTGATTAAAGGGACAGCTACGAAACTCAGGATTGCCAGTGCCTTCATGCCAAAGAAGGCTGTGCCTGTCATCAGCAGACCTGCAACTGCAATCAGGAGATACGCATCAATTCCTGTTACTTTCTGAACCGGCAGCGCAAACATCGCTACCCCGACGCCAAACCACCCAACCTGAGTCGCAGCCAGCAAAAAGGATGATAGGTAAGATCCCTTTTCACCGAAGGCATAGCGGGTAAGCAGGTGTGTTGATAAGCCAGTTTTTGCAGCGATATAAGCAAGGGCTCCTGTATAAGCACCTAAAATCAAGTTGCCTGCGAGAACGATCCCGATAAATTGAATAAACGTTAATCCTGTTCCAAGTGTTCCGCCTGACCACATACTGGCTGAGAAGAAGGTCAGACCGAGCATCACCACAAGCATTTTCCAAAAACCGTTGCGATGCCCCTGGGGTACCGCCTCTAACGAAAAATCCAAATCTACTTTTTTCATACCAATTCCTCCATTCATTTTTTGGACTGGTACCGAAGGATTTTCGATAGTAAGGGGATGGAAAAAGAAAAGGCTTCTCGCCGTTTTCCGACAAGAAGCCTTTTCCTGCATGAAGAACCCATGGGCAGGCTGCACCTCACCCATTGGCATCATACTTCCGCTGTCCTTGTCAGCCTCACGGGACTGATTTAAAGGTACCAGTATTTAGTTATCTATTATTATTTCAGAAAAATAGGCAGGTGTCAATTGTAAATCAATGGATATTTTAACAATGACACTGTCATTCTCCTTTATACTATTCTATAAATTGATACATGTACTCCATCGCTTCCGGCAAGGTTTCTCTCCAGACCCTCCATTCATGGTCGCCATCTACCACTCTAAATTCAACGAGCTCAGGCTGGTGCTCTCTTAGATTCTGGTAAAGAACAGCAGCATGGTAAGCGATATCAAATGTATCATGGTCTCCGGAGTTGATGTATAAAGGTACCTTAATACCCTTTTGCTTGTAGGCATCGATATATTGTGTATAGTTCAATTCAGCCCATTTCTCAGGGTCAAACTGTCCATCCTTTTGGAAGGTGGGGTGCGTTCTTCCTGATGAATGGCTTGGAGGCTCAGGTACATAAACTGCAGGGCTTAAGGCTGCTCCTGCAGCAAACATTTCAGGATGTTTTAAAACAAAGTTAACGGTTCCATAGCCTCCAGCTGATAGACCCGCAACCAATCGGCCTTCTTTTTCCTCAATCGTTCTCCAGGTTTCATCAATATGAGGGATCAATTCATTGATGAATGCAGTTTCTGCAGCTTCATTGTGGCCATCAACCCACCAGCTTTTGCTGCCCGGCATGACAATAATCGATGGAGGTATGACTCCTTTCGAAATCAATTTATCAGCTGTTTTCTTTACATTCCCGTTTTGTACCCAATCATATTCGTTTCCTCCAGATCCATGGAGAAGATACAGAACAGGATATTCTTCACCTGAATTTTTATATTCGCCTGGCAAATAGATATTGTAATTATAATCCCGCCCCAAGGCTTCAGAACTAAAGCTTTGATGAATGATCTGGCTGTTGCCCGATTTTGGCGGTGTAATATTATCGGCAAAAGAAAGACTGGGAATCAACATGGCTAACAATAAAACAAAAACAAACAAAGTTTTACTATTGAACATGCCTACGCCTCCTAAAATTTTTTTTTTGCAAAAGTTATTACAGCCTTAAAATATTCTCCTAAACCCATCAATTCCTATAAACAAAGTGAATTTAATCCGAGCAAGACTCCCCCTTTTCGTTGCCAGGTTTATTATTCTGAATATAAAGAAAACACTTACATTTGGCTTTATTCTACCTTACTAACTATTCACCCTTTTCCAAAAGGAAAAATAAGTAAAAAGAAGCAACCCTTTTCACTGCAAATATGAAAATAGTAATAGGGTTCCATCCGTTCAAGCTATAAGAGGGTTACAGAGTTAAGTAAGAAGTTTCATCACCACTATATTAAAACAAAACAGAGCTGCCGGATAATTTGGGGCAGCTCTCTAAATTTACAATTTATTCAACTATGCGGGTCGCATTACTTTCGGGTTCTACTTGGAACTATTCTTTAATCCACAACCAAGCTTCTTCCAGCTGATGGCCTTCAAAGTATTCAACCTTGATCCCAGGCAGGTAGTTCGTGAGCTTTGATATAGTGCCTATCCAGTCTTTATCACTGACAACAGCGAATTTATTAAACTGTTTCCACCTTTTAATATCAAATTCCAGTCCTTCCGTGGCACCTTGGAAAGTGGTCCCGTCTACATCCGTCATTATGGCCAGAATATTGAACTTCTGGCCATCTTTAAAATTTTCTCTCACGTGCTGATCCAGTTTTTCTGCATCTTCCTTGGTTGCATTGCCATTGAAGGCGAGGGCAATAGTAGAGGGAGAGCGGGATTCTATAAATTGAAGCATAATCTTTACCTCCAAGTGGTTTTATTGAGGTAATTTCCCGATTAAGGGAGCTGCAAAACTATAGGTGAGGAGTTTTTATTGGAAATAGTGAGTGTCATTTGCAGATTTTGCATTTTCTTTGCAAGATTAGCTATTCTATTTGCAAGTTTAACTATTCTATTTGCAGAAATACAGGTTTTATTTGCAGCGTTCACAAATCGGTTCATTTCCAGCAAAAATAGAACCAGCCGCGCCGGTTCTATAAATTACTTCTTGCTGTAAAACCGATCCCTAACTCTTTTCAAGCGAGCATGATAGTTTAAAATATCAAGTCTTGCTTTCTCTGCCTCAGGTGCAATCGGCCTCAGCTTTTCTATCTCCCAATACTCTATAATGACATCCAGGACCTGATCAAAATATTCAAGCGGGCCATAGTTGGCCTCTTTTGCAATGATAGCCATTCGATCTTCAAAGTCCGGCATAACAGCACCTGGCATTTTAAAGTTCATGATGACGTTCCCGAGGTAATAGCAGTAATTAGGTTCTAATTGCAGATGATATTTTATAACGTCTCTGTAAAAAGCATAATGCAGGGTCTCATCCTTAGCCAATCTCCTAAGCAAGCTGCTCAAATCCTTATCATGGGGGCCCGCTACCTTCGCCACATTATAGTAAAACACCATGGTGGCCAGCTCCTGCATGGAGGTATAAACCATTGTTTCAAAAGGCGTATGGAAATCAGGATTCCAGCCATTTTCCACTGTTTGCTTATGAAGCTGGTGAAGCCTTCCCGGATGGACATTGCGCGTAATTAATAGATAGGTTTCAAGCAGATTGGAGTGCTGGTCCTCTTCCGCTGTCCAGGTATGCACAAATTCCTTAATGACACTCAATGAACCTTTAAATGTCTGGTCCAAATAAGAGGTGAACCATGGGAGATTCACTTCTGTTAATAGCGCTGTCTCCACTGCCGTAATGACGGACTCCGGAAGTGTCACCTGGCTCTCATCCCAGGGAACACGCCGGAAATCCTGCGCTTTATCCCATGGGAGAAATTCGTGATAGCCCCAGTCTATTTTTTCAGCACGTTTTTTGTGCTCTTCATACAATTCCCTTACCTTAGGCTCCAGTCGAAAATCGAGATGATTTGTTAACAAGTTTAGACCTCCATTACAAATGGTTTGCTATTCCAAAATTTGTGACTAAATATTATGACCTGTTACTAAATTTACTATATCACATTCGTTCAATAACTAACTAATATAAATAATGAATTTTCAGCAAATTAGTACTTTAAATACTCTTTGTTTCTATTAATATACATATTCACCAGTATTTCGACATCAGATCTCATCTGTTGACAGCATGCGATTCGACATAGGTCGACAGACACTGTTTTTTACAAATATATTGTATAAGAATGTAAAAATATGATTCTTTTGGACAATTTTTGTGGTAAAATTATCTAAAATATGTCGACGGGAGTGGATCGGAAAAGTGAAAAAACAGATTGTCACATTAGCAGCCGCGGCTATGCTTTCTTCAGGTTTTGCAGCTAAGGCTTCGGCTGATACACATGTGGTGAAAAAGGGAGATACTTTATACCAATTAGCCATAAAATACAAAACCACTGTGACAGAGCTTAAATCTATTAACAAATTAAGTTCAGATTCCCTATATATTAATCAATCACTCCAAGTGCCCGGCACTGCAAATAGCGTTCCATCTGTTAAACCGCCATCTCCGGCTATTCCAAGTGCAGCCAATACATATATAGTCAAATCAGGCGATTCTTTGTCTAAAATTGCTCTGAATCATAAAATCAGTTTAAAAGATTTAATGAGCTGGAATCAGCTTACTCATCATATTATTCATCCTGGACAAGTCTTAAAGGTTTCAAAAACAGCTTCAGGCAATAATGATAAGGAGCCTTCTGCCCCTGCACCTCCGCCAGCCACTGCACCTTCTGGAAGTTCTGGCAATTATACCGTTGTTAAAGGTGATACACTAAGCCTGATTGCCAGCAGAAATAATATAACCGTTCAGCAGGTAAAAGAATGGAACAAACTCAGTTCAGACCTAATTTTAATAGGACAAAAGCTCATAATAAGCGCAGCAGGCCTGAAGCCTTCAACTGAAAAACCCACTGAAGAAGTGAAGGAAGAAAATAGTTCTGTATCAACTGTATTGGCTGAGGCTCAAAAATATATCGGCGTCCCTTACAAGTGGGCAGGCACCGCTCCTGATGGATTTGACTGCAGCGGATTTATCTATTATGTACTGAATAAAACCGGATCCTCGCTGGGAAGGTATTCAACAGACGGCTACTACAGCCGCTCTTATTATATTAGTCAGCCTCAGCCCGGTGATTTAGTATTTTTCGAAAATACATACAGACAGGGCATTTCCCATATGGGCTTTTACCTGGGGAATAACCAGTTTATTCATGCCAGCTCCAATGGCGTGGAAATTACAAGCCTGGAAAATTCTTATTATAAGAAACATTTTGATGGATTTAAGAGATTTTATTAGGCACCTGATTCAGGTGTCTTTTTTCATTAAAAAAACCGCCGATGTAAAACACCGGCGGTTTCCTTGATAATGAAATGTTTGACCCAAACTGAACTATCATTGGGAGGAATAGATAGGACGGGTTAAAATTGATTACTAGTTCTGTACAATAAGCTTCTGAACATTTTCTATACCTCTAAGTTCTACCAATTTACTCTGCTCAACAACTAATTCCTTCACTTCTGCACCGCTAAAGTCTATGATGATCGGCTCTTTCTTTGGTGTTACACGGACACTCACGTCCTTAAGGCCATTGCCTTGCAAAACAGCAGAATTTTTGAGCCAGATGCCGTTTCTGATTTCTGCGGATTCTTCTACATTAATAAAAGAAACCTTGTTAACTACTAGCTTCTTCTTTTTATCATCAGTAAGATTATATTTCTTTTCAAAATCCAGCTCTGTTACTGGCGGCAGACTGTCAACATCTACAATGCGCCCTTCCACTGCTGGTGTGATTGTGCCCAGGCTGGATAAGTGTTCGGCAAAGTTTTCCCAGTCGGAAAGTCCAAGATCTGTTACTCTGCCCTCCTGATAAGCTTTTGCGAAGACTGTATAGCCATCTCCGCCTTTGGCAGTGAAGGCATTGGTAGCGATTGTGTATGTTTGATTATCCTGGATTTCTGTGTAAGTGCCCTGGTCATTTTTATAAGCGATCGAAACTATTCGCTCACCTGCAGGCTTTGTGGAGTCAAATTCTGCTTTTGCACCGGACACATGCAGGAAGCCGCCGTTTTCCGCTGGATACTGACCTACACTGATTTCAAAAGCATCTTTTAGTTCAGCTCCCGTCAGCTCCATAGTTGCTAATGTGTTGCCAAATGGAAGAACAGTAATCACTTCTCCAACAGTGATTGGCCCTGCATCAATGCCTGCACGAATACCTCCTCCATTTTGGAGAGCCATGATGACATTGCTGTTATACTGCTTGGCTTTTGCAAGCATGCCGTCTGTAATTAGGTTTCCTAGCGCTGTTTCATTTTTCCGTACACTTGGTCCTGTGCTGTCTCCGCTTGTCCGCGGATTTTCGAGTGCAGTCACCGTTTCTGCGCCAATTTCTGTGTTCTTTAATTCCTCTATTTGTGAGGAGTATTTTTCAAGAAGCACTGCGGCATCAGGATCCTCTGCTTTATCCGATATTTTAACAAGCTCTCCAGCTTGCCCAATTACTGTGCCTGCCTCATCAAATTGTACATCCAGTGTTCCGAGATAATTATTGTACTGGCCGGCTTGAACAATGACAGTAGGGGCCTTTGCTGCTCCTGTTTCATCAGCTGCCACAACCACTGGCTCATTTAATTGCGTATGGCTATGCCCTCCAACAATCACATCGATCCCATCTACCTGAGCAGCCAAGGCTAAATCATTATCCACATTCGGATTATCATCATAACCAATATGAGTTACTGCTACAATTTTATTAATTCCCATGCCCTCGAAAGCTTTTACTGCTTTTTCTGCTTCTTCGATATAGTCTTCGAATGTAACATTACCCGGACTGGAAATACTGGCCGTTTCGGCTGTAGTCAAGCCAAAAAATCCTACCTTTTCACCGTTAACCTCTTTGATGATGCCATTATATATTTTTCCATTAGCAGGTTCGCTTGAAATAACATCACTGAACAAGCCCTGCAGGCTTGCATCTTCAGAAAAATCTATGTTTGAACTGACAAATGGGAATTGTGCACCTTTTACAAAGTCAGCCAGCGCTTTGTGCCCCTCCGCACTTGAACCTAAGTCGAATTCATGATTTCCGAAAGTCATAATGTCATAGCCCATCAGGTTCATAAATTCCAGGTCAGCTTGTCCAAGGAATTTATTAAAATATAACGTTCCGGAAAAAACATCTCCTGCATCAACAAGCAGGGCATCCGGATTAGCTTCTCTTACTTCCTTTACTGCCGTCACTTTTTTAGCGGCGCTGTCCATATTGGCGTGTGAGTCATTGGTATGCATTAATGATAGTGTAAAATCTGCAGCTGATGATTCATTTGCTGAAACCAAACCTGCCGGAACGGCTGTAGAGATGGTTAATGCTGATGATAAGGTTAAAGCAGATAATACTTTAATAGGCAATTTCATAAAAACTGCTCCTTTCAGGGTGAATTGTTTTATAAAGTGAGAGATTGAAAGCCGGAGTATTAAACTCCGGCTTCAACTTCTATGATGCTTCCTCTTCCTCATATGGAGACTCTATTTCCTCCCCATCCGAATCTTTGAAAATAATATGAGACGGATTCGCTTTTTTCCCAAGTGTCCATTTCTGTACATTTTTGGCACCGCGGATTTCTGAGACTTTGCTGCTTTCGATCATGACTTCTTTAATTTCTGATCCTGTTAGATCGACAATTGCTCCTTTGTTGGCAGAGCTAATGACCACTTTTGTATTTTTCAGGCCTTCTCCTTTAACTGCTGCTGATTTCTTCAGCCATAGACCTTGCGAGAGGCTGGATGTTCCATCCATTACTACCAAAGCATTATGTGGTCCAACCACGAATTTCTTCGCATGGTAGTTTACTAGATTGAAAACATGATCATATTTAGGCTCTTCCGGTTTAACTGCCGGCTTTAAGCTTGTCTGAATCATGACAGGGTCATGGTCACTTGCCCGGCCATGCTCTTCCATGAAGCCTGAGTTGATGTGAAGAATATCGACTTCTGTTTTCTTGGCGAGGTTGTTGGATACTAAAATGTGATCCAGAACCTGCGCATTTCCCTGGTAGTTATACGTATAGCGCTCTTCTAGCTGCACTTTTTCGATCATGTTTGTTAATTCATCGCCCTTTAAAGCCTTTAAAGGATTGGAGAATTCAAAATCGTTAAAGTCACCAAGCAGGACGATATTGGCATTTGGGTCTTCCGCTTTGACATCCTTTACAAAACCGTTAACCACGTTAGCGATTTTCATGCGCTGAATTTCACTGTTTAAGACAGGGGGCTGCACTTTTCCGAATAACGGAAGATCTCCGCCTTTCGAGTTAAAATGGTTGGCCACGACAATTACGCTTTCCCCCTGGAATTCGAACTGGGCCGCCAGTGCTTTGCGGCTATCTTCAAATGCTTCATTTGTTGGATCAATGCGTCCCGGGTTTAGCGTCAATTTGCCATTTTCAAAATCAACTGCATCAGTTGCAGAGCCCTTTTCACCTTCGGATAATGTTACCCTTTCAGCGTTATAAAGGAAGCCCACACGGATGTTTCCTCCCGGCTGGCCGCCATCCTGTTTATCTTCTGGAGCGATGTCAGTATATGTGTAAGCTGGACCGCCCAGTTCTTTTATTTTTTCAATTAATAATGCTGCACTTAGATCTGCTTCTGTTGTGCCGCTATCCGTTGGCCCGTCATTATCCTGAACCTCTGTCAGACCAATGATATCCGGCTGCTTCATATTATCAACAATAGCTTCTGCTAATCTCGTAACCTTTTCAGCATCCGTTTTGGTTGAGAAGTTTTCAACATTATAAGATGCGATGGTTAATTGATCCTCTTCAGGAATAAGACTTGTTTCCTCTCTTACTGCAGGGCCTTCTACAAATTCTGGCAATGAGTCTGCATCACTTAACACTTTATAGTTGCTGAAGCCGTAGCTGACAACCCCCTGGACACTGCCGTTGAAGCTGTCGCCCATTTTAGCTGCAAAATTTTCATCATTAATATCAATAGTGATCCTCTCAGGGTTAAAATCATTTTCCGAGATGCGAAGGCCGCCTGCTGTTGTGTTTGTTTCCACATCTTCCGGAACGACTATAAGCTCACCGTATTTTTGCGGTGCCACCACTTTAGGGTTGTCCACTTGAACAAGCATGCCTTCCAGGCTTTCATAAAAATCAATGCCGTCCTGCTCCGGATCAAACTCCCCAAAGCTGTCATCATCGATCACTTCAGTTGGCAGGTTCTCATTATTCAGAGTGACTGGAGCAGGAAGCTCCTGGCCTGAAGCAATTTTATTAATTGCTGAAGCATTAATTTCGGTGACTGGCAAATCTGTCTCCAGTTTTTCAGCATATCCGTCAAGCACCCATTCTTTCACCTGGCCAGAAACGGATACCACATCTCCAACAGATACACCATGTCCCTTTTTATAAACCAGGATTCCTTCAGAAGTTCTCTCATCATCGTCAGGCTGCTGATCCTGCATGTAGAAATTGCTGCTGTCTACCACCTTGGTGACAATTCCTTCAACGTCTGAAACCTGCTGGTTGGCATATTGGGAATAGTGTCCCACACCCTGGATATCATGAATGTGCAAACCTTCAAGCCCAATCATGTATTGAAATACAGACACCTTGCTGTCAGTTAAGCCTTCTTTTACAGCTATGGCTTTAATAGTTGTCTCATCATTAATGACGATTGGATTAGAATATACTTCGCTTTCAGCCGTTGGCTCTGATCCATCAACTGTATAATGGATTGCAGCGCCATCAGTGGAGGTTGATAGTTCAACTGCCGTTCCAGCTTTAACTGGTCCTGCTTCAGGGGAAGCTGTAACCGCTGATACCTGAGGTGTACCCGTATCTTCTGCAAACGTGTAAGCTGTTGGGCTTTTTAAACCTGGAACTGTAAAGTATGCTTCAAGTGAGCCTGTAATTTGTACTTTCTTCCCAAGGTTCTCCGGGTTATCTGCTAAATTCAGCTCTGCCCTTATAGAATTATTCGGCAATTGAACCGGAAGTATTTTACTTGGGTCTGTTTCACTTGCGGAATCTGCAATTGCCAAATTTGTTTCAACCGCGAATGGAGCATTATGTGTATATTTCGGTCCATTTGCTGTCGTTCCTACAATATATCCTTCAACTGTCGCTGTACCGTTATTATTGGCTATTGCTTCTGCCACAGACTTCACTTCTTCTGCACCAGCCGTGGCAAAAGGACTGAATAGACTAAGAATCAAAGCAAAAACACTAATAAAGCTCAGTAACTTTATGCGCTGCTTACCAATCATGTAATCCTCTCCTATTTCCTTATTTTAAACGTTTACATAAGACTACCATTCTAGTAAATCACTCATCTTTTAGGCATACAATCTGATATTTGTAAAAATTGAGTAAATAAGTAAAAACGGGTAAATTATCACGCTCTCCAATCAGGAAAAAAGACCTTTAAAAGAACAGATCACCACTCTATATGTACTATGTTTATAGAGTTTTTCCAGACAAATCATAATAAAAGAAATTTTAAGGCGGGAATTGAAAAAATTAGATAATAATAGTCCCCTTTTACTATGAGTATTACGAGTTCCGAAATACTTGAAAACTGAAGGAGTCTATTGCAGGATTTCAATTCTATTTGCAAACATGGTGTTCTAACTGCAGTTTTCTTCATCTATTTGCATCATATACAACTCAACAACATCGCCCAAACAAAAAAGAAAACTTGCATCTCACATAGCTATCTAAAAATAGCTAAAACCTTGCCGCAGATAAACAGCAAGGTTTCAATTTCTTATTTTGGGGCTTAACCTATATCTTAAATACCTTCACCATATCATTAAGCCCATCAGCAAGTTCAGACAGTCGTTTCGAACTTCCTGTCACTTCTTCCATAGAGCTGTTCGTTTGCTGGATGGATGCTGCAATCTGCTCAATACCAGCAGCAGATTCCTCTGATATGGCTGCTATGTCTTCGATTGATTGGCTGACCTTCGTGCTGTTTTCAGTAATTTGCGAGAGTTGCTGTGTAACTGCCTGCAGACGGTTGACCATATCTGTAACTGCCCCATTAATTTGATGGAAGGTTCCTTCTGTCACTCTCATTTGTTCTGTTCCTTTTGTGACCTCTCCGTATCCGTTTTGAAGTGATATGACAACATCATTGGATTCATCTTTTATCCCGGTTACGATCATTGTAATATCTGAGACAGAATGCGATACTTGCTCAGCCAGTTTACGCACTTCTTCCGCTACGACAGAGAATCCCTTGCCGTGTTCTCCGGCCCGTGCAGCCTCAATGGCCGCATTTAACGCTAGAAGGTTGGTTTGATCTGCAATTTCCTTAATGACGGAGATGAGCTTGGCGATTTCCTGTGACTGTTTATCAAGACCCTGGACTTTTTCAACTGCTCTCTTAACAATTTGATCAATCGTATTCATTTGCTGTATGGAGGTGGTCATTGCCTTGTTTCCTTCTGATGTTAAACACAAGACTTCTTCTGACAGGTTTGAAACCTGTCCGCTGTTTTCATTGGCTGTTCTTATGTACTCGACAAATTCATTCATGGCCTCGGATAAATCTGAAGCTGAACTCGCCTGCGTCTCAGAACCGGATGATAATTCCTGCATTGTAGATGCTACCTGGCTCGTTCCCTCTGTCACCTCGTTTGAAGACTGATTCAACTCTTCGCTGTGGCTGCTTACTTCATCCGATGCTTTTACAACATCTTGAATGATCTTTCTGAGATTTGCTGCCATGCCATTAACACCCTTGCTTAATTGGCCGATTTCATCCTTTGCTGTTATAGCAAGGTCTTCAGCAGAGAGATCATTATTAGCGATTCTTTTGACATGTGCTGAAATCGCTTCAATATGTTTAGACACCCGATTACTGAATATATAAGCGATAATACCAGCCGCCAGCAATAAAATGCCAATAATAATGAGTTGGTTTCTTACATTTTTAATCATTTCCTGTTTATAATACTGCTCTGTTTCCGCTACTATGGAATCTATATCATCCAAATAGTTTCCTGTACTGACTACATAGTCCCAGGGCTCAAACAGTTTGGAGTAAACACGCTTTTTTACCAGTCCCTCTGTTCCCGGCTTTTCCCACATATACTCGGAAAATCCATCGTTATCAGCTGCTGAAAGGATATTTTTTATTAAATAGGTGCCGTCGGGGTCCTGGATTTCCAGCCGGTTTGATCCTTCAGCATCTGGTGTAATAGGATGTGCCACAAGATTGCCCTCCGTATCATCAATCCAAAAATAACCCGATTCTCCATACCTGAGTTCTTTTATTAGCTCTCCACCAAGTGATTTCGCTTCAGCTTCTGATAATTCTCCTGATTGATATTTTTCATACGCATAATTCAAAAGCGAATAAGCAGATTCCACCTGGTTTCTGACATTGGCATCATAATCCTTAATCAAATTTTCTTTGAAGTTCTTTAACTGGATGCTGTTGCTATTGATGGCAGTGATGATATTATACGAGCTGACTGTACCTGCCAATATCACAAAAATCGCCAAGAATACCAGCAATAGCTTGTGTTTAAATTTCCTCACTTTCTGACTGTCCCCTTTTCTTCTGTTTTATAACAAATATCAATAATATGCTCCTCTTAGTATATCGACTCATTCACGCTTTAAATTAATAAATTACTGAAAAATTAATCAATATCCCCCAAAAAAAAAAAGAACCTCCACCTGGGAGATTCTCTTAAATTCTATTACTTATAAACCTTTATAGTCACTGTCTTGCTTCCCCATTGAAGCGCACGCTGCTTGTTTGGGATAAAAACATCAATTTTGTTTCCTCTTACTGCTGAGCCTTTGTCCCCTGCAATCGCCTCTCCATAGCCAGGCACATATACTTTTGACCCTAGTGGAATAACCTTTGGATCTACTGAAATAACTTTTGCATTCGGGTTCTTCTTCAGGTTGATTCCTGTATAAGTAATGCCGCTGCAGCCTTTGCAGCTGGCAGTGTAGGCAGTCGCTTTCACTGTAATTTCTTTATAGGCTTTCGTTGATGCAGCCTTTACAGCTGTCTTTTTAGGTGCTGCAGCTTTTGCGGAAGCTCCGGAAATCTTTAGAACCTGCTTTGGTTTGATATTATCTGAAGTTAGTTTATTCCATGATTTAATTTGCTGTACAGTAACTTTATGTTTTTTAGAGATAGCCCAAAGCGTATCTCCTTGTTTAACTGTATACGTATTTCCAGCGGCTGAAGTGACATTGGAAAATCCAAACGATAGAAAAACAGCTGTTACCAGATAGATTACTAGTTTTTTCATGATATCTCCTTTATGTCCCTTGATAGGAACATATTAACACCATAAGATAACAGAAAGGTTTCAGTAAAACTCTTTTTATGTTACAGATTAGATGGTATTTAATATATTTGTAATATAAATTACCAGATTTTCATTCTAACTTTCCAACAGAACTAAATAAGGCACCTTTTCCCGCTTGAACAGGAAAGGTGCCTCAATTTAGTAGGCAAAATTGTGACTGCCGATTTGTTTAATGACTGTTCTAGTAAATATCCATTGATCTTTAGCTGTGTAAGGATTGTAATAATAGACTGCACCGCCAGTAGGATCCCATCCATCAAAAGCATCTCTTACTGCCTGATAAGCTTCAGCATCGGGCTGCAGCCAGTACTGACCGTCATTCACAGCTGTAATGGCATTCTTTTGAAAAATAACATTGGAGAGAGTATCCGGGAATTCATTGGACTCCATACGATTAAGAACGACAGCCGCCACTGCCACTTGGCCTTCATAGCTTTCCCCGCGCGCTTCCCCATAAACCACATGAGCCAGCATGTCCACATTCCTAAGCATTTCTGCCGTGTTAACTCCCACAATGCCATCAGCTGCTAAACCAAAATCATATTGAAAGTTTCTTACTGCATTCTCTGTTACCGTTCCATAATACCCTGTATTGTCTGTATTAAAATAACCAAGCTTTTGTAATGCTGATTGAATATATGTAACTTCCGGACCTTCAGAGCCATTCTTTAGAACAGCGGCATCTGCTTTGGGCTGGCTGAAGCTCAGCACAAATACCATTGCGGCAGCTGCCGCAATCCACTTTATGTAATTCATTTGAACACTCCTCTTTATGTATTATTTTAGTGCCAGGCTGCCCTCCTTTTGATAAGGTAATATGTTCCCCTTTGCTTGTTTCCCTAGATGGTCCGTTAGAAAACTCGGTCAAATGGTTTATTTTCTCAGATGGGACTAAGGGACATTTGGAGGTCCCTTCTTGAATATTTCTTTCAATTGAAACTCACTTTTTGGAAAAGGAAAAAACCGCTCTCTATAGAGAACGGCTCACATTTTATATTTTAAACTTTTCCACCGACTGTTCCAGCTGTTTAGAAAGACTGCTCAGCTGAACGGTCAGCTCTGATATCTTTTCTACCGCATCCTCCTGCTGGTCTGTTGAGGCTGCGACCTGGCGGGAAATTTGCGCTGTGTCTTTAGATAGACCCGCAAATTCATCAATGGATGCAGAAATCTCTTCTGACCCGGCTGAGAGCTCTTCTGTTACAGCAGAAACCTCCTGAATTTCCCCAGTAACTCCTTCAACCGCATGCAGGATCTGATTGAATTTCTCGCCGGCACTATTGACCAGTACAGTGCCTTCTTCCACTTTACCTGAGCTCGCATGCATATTTCCGACTGCCTGTTCAATGGATAATCTGAAGTAATTTAACTTTTCGGCAATTTGTCCAGCAGATGCTTTGGAGCCCTCTGCCAGCTTTTTAACCTCCTGGGATACAACGGCAAAGCCTTTGCCATGTTCGCCTGCCCGCGCTGCTTCAATGGCTGCGTTTAGCGCAAGCAGATTGGTTTGCTCCGCTATGCCTGAAATCAGGTTCACAATACCCTCAATTTCAATTGCCTGAGTTCCCAGTTCTTCGATGAATACGGAAGATTCATTTACAATCTTTTTAATCTCATTGATCTGCCGGATGATGGATTGGATTTCATCAAATCCTTCTTTTACCTGCTGTGAAACTGTATTGGATTGTTCGCTCACATCTGTCGAAGCTTCCGCGATACGCTGTATGCCTATGGCCATTTCTTCTATTGCTTTTGCAGATTCCTCACTTCTGATCAGCTGTGTATCAGTAGCCCCTGCCACTTCCTGAATCCCTCTGACAATCAGGCTGCTTGCCTGGCTGATTTCTTCCATCTTGTTTTCTATTTTACCCGAAGAAACCAGTAGTGCTTCTGAAGATGCTTTTATATCTTCAACCATCACTTTTGTATGATGCGTCATCTTTTTGAATGACTCTGTAACTAGACCAATTTCGTCATTCCCTTTTACCTTAATGGAATTAGCCTTCTCTTCTGCTCCCCGGAGGTCTCCATCAGCCATCAATTGGGCTGCTGAACTGATATTCTGAAGCGGGTGCAGTCTTTTTTTGACGAACCAGGCCAGAATGGCAACAACTGCAAGGATTAACAGTATATTTATCACCAGGTTCATCGGCAGCACTTCCAGGAGTACTTGATCTGCAATGCTATTAACATTCTCTGCATTAATGTCGACACCCAATATCCCGATTACTTTTCCATCTGCTTTAATTGGTACAAACGCGGATAGATAGTCTCCATATTCCGGATCATGAACGATCGGTGAACTCGATGCTTTCCCATCCAGAACAGGAGAAATATCTTCATATGTTGCAGCAGTTGTCGGTGTTTTAATGTCTGCAGCAATATCGGAGTCATTCGGCAGGCCATCCACCATGATAAAGAGTTCTTTCTTCTCGGAGTCAGCCATTAAAGTATAAACGTAGAACGCACCCGTTTTCTCCCGAAAATCATTCAGCTGTTCCCTAAGGTCCCAATAAGCCTCAGTCTGTTCGGGATTCTTCAAAAAATCCTCATACTTCTCTGTTTCCATTTTTGAAGCTATATTGTCTGCAATGCTTAGACTAAAATTTTCAATAGACGACTCTACTGAATTTTTCGTACTTAAGTAGAGCATAGCAATATTCCCGAGTAAAACAATTGCCATTCCAATAGCCATAACCATTGCAATTCTAGTGCTGAGTTTTTTCATATATTTCACTCCGTTAGTAAATATTTCTTATTTGGATTATAACTTTTAACCCGGTTAAATAGCACTAGAAAAATCAGGAAATACACAAAAATACTGAAACCATTTTGGCTCCAGCATCTCTATCAATCTATAATCATTTCCAAAAAACTCTCGCCTTCCTCAGTGGCAGGCAGTCCAAAAAACTCGCTAAATGTCGCTCCAACGTCAGCCATCGAATGGCGCTTCCCTATGTTAACCGGATTTACCCGCTTCCCGGCAGCAAGTATTGGAACGTATTCCCTCGTATGGTTGGAATGGCCGATGGTCGGGTCGTTGCCATGGTCGGCCATAATAATTATTAGATCTTCCTCTGCCATCTTGGGCAGGAATTCTGTGAGCCACTGGTCCGTTGTATTCAGCAGTCTGGCATACCATTCGGCATCCTCAGCATGTCCTGCCAGGTCTGTTTCCTGCACATTTACCAGAAATGCGGCATCCTCCTTTTCTTCCAAATAAGACTTCTCTAAAACTCGTAAAACT
This sequence comes from Bacillus sp. NTK034, assembly GCF_017303275.1. Taxonomy (GTDB): domain Bacteria; phylum Bacillota; class Bacilli; order Bacillales; family Cytobacillaceae; genus Cytobacillus. The sequence continues at coordinate 99,805 of NZ_JAFKOJ010000005.1, forward strand.
TTTTCGGTATCCACAATGGGATCTGCAGGCCCTTCACCATGCAAAACATCTGCCGTTTTGCCAATCCGATGTACTTTGAGGCCATGTCTGGCTGCTATCATCGGAAATTGTCCGTCTATGTTTACACCGTAGCCCATGTGATAGACTTCATAGCCTTTGCCGTATACCTGCGCCTTCGGGGCATCTACTCCCCACTGGCCGGGATTTTTTTCATGGACAACTGACAGGATATGCTCAATGGTTGTATAGGGTCCTCCAAATGCAATGACCCGGCTGGTGTCGACATTCTGGCGGACAATTTTTCCGACTTCCTTTAATTCCTTGAAAGGCATTCTATTAAAATCAGCGGTTAAATTGATGATGTTTCCCAGTGAGGACTCAAGATTATCCCCGATGACACAGGCGCCGTTTACTAATAGCACTGGACGGTCTTTCCATGGGTATTCAACCCCGTAGCCCGCTTCTGTTAATGCCTGCGCCAGGTCTCGATGAATATCTTTCATCAGCCTTTTATTTGAGCGCTTCGGGCAGCTTCCGGCAATTTCCTGATGCCCGAGGTACGTATCTGCCCCGTGATGGGCAAGTGCCGAGAAGCCGTAAGCATTGGCAGGGGCAGCCTTGCCATCAACAAGCGTTCCCAGCCCAAGGCTATATAGAGTTGGTATGTTTAAAAAATCCACCGATTCCCGGATATGTTTATAGGTATTGGCACTGCAGTCAGAAGGGCTGAACTCTCCGCAATCCTCCATTGCGCCGATGCCAAAGCTGTCAATCACCAGCAGAATTGCTTTTGCCATCCTTACCACTTCCTTTCAAAGTGAACCAGTTCCGGCTTTCCACTTTGAATTCCTTTTACCAGGGCAATATGGGCCCTTGTGACGAACACCTGGGTACGGAAAGAGAAAACAGCTGTATCTCCTTCAGAAACCTGAAAGCCCTCCGGTTTCTCAATCGCACCATAGTAATCAATCGCTTCAGGAGCCGGTTCGAATGCTTTTACATACTGGTTCAATACTTCTTTTTCATCGCTTCCAACCAGGCAACCGGTTAAATGGGAGCGTCCGTAATAGCCGCCGCCAATGACGTAATAATGCTCGTGATCCTGGTGGGACACTTCCGTTACATATACAATGGCCGGTTTCTCGGGGAGATCCCGGTAAGCATGCAGCGGGGTTGTTCCGGTGAGGGCATGTCCCGGCTCCCCATGTGTCACGCCCTGTTCTGCCAGGAACGGAATGGTTTCACAGCTGGTCGCACTTGGACCGTTTACCTGTTTGACTGTTATGCCCTTTTTCTCCAGAACCTCTTTTGCCTTTAAAAGGGTTTTAAAGTTAGGAGTTGGCTCCATGCTTCTCCTTTCCTTTGATAGCTGAAAGTTCGGGAAGGTTGTGACACCTGCTATGTTAATCCCTGGAAGCTCGGCCAGTTGGAGAAGCTCTTCATCCAGCTTTTCCAATTGAAAACCACCCTGCTGACCGGGATAAATCATATCGCCTTCTGCATACACCCTGAGAAGTACATTCTGTACCATTCCTGATTGAACAGCCGCCTCAGAAAGCTGTCTGGCACGTTCAAGGGAAAATAAGGTAATGACTTCCGGATTCCACGATAGCACTTCCGGCCACTGATTTTTCCCCGGCTGTACCAGATGGCCGACATTTCCGATTTTAACTCCGCCTTCTGCCAATGTTTTGGCTTCGTCGAATTCAACAGCCACTGCCTTTTCGATGCCGTGCTCTGCAATAAGCTGACCTATAAAAGGAAGCCTCCCAAGCTGCTTGCTCATGAAATAAAGCGTAAAGTCATGATTTTTCGCCGTTTTTGCCAGTGCTTCTACATTTTCTCCGAGTATATCGAGGTCAATCACGTACGTATTCGGGGGTATTTGCCCGCTTTGATGCAAGATGACACCTGATTGAATCAGCTTAGGATTTCTGCGCTTTGTTACATCTAAAAACATTGAAGTTTCCCCCTTTATTTACGGGTATCAACGATGGTGCACTTCTTTTGCAAGAGGTATCACTTTTTCCAGAATGCCGATGATCGTGTCCGCTCCTGATTTCATCGGATTGATGCGCAGTCCATATTCCTTCAGCTCGGGCTGTGCTTCCAAAAAGCTGCCGGAAACGCGGTAAATCATCGGGATAATTTCATATTTTGATTCCGCCCCAACCGGATGGGTGGCCGCTCCATGCTCGTCACTGATGCTGATCACACTTTGGGCAATCGGATCTTCCAGCTCTACAATGACATTTTTGGATTGGGCATTCGTCATATAGGCGGCGCGAATTCCGTTCACAGCGCCTTCATTCAGACGGCGGCAGAGCTCTTCCACCTGCTCGTTTTGAATAGCCAGCGATACAGGTGCAAAGGTCATCATTCTTAAAAGCTCCATGGCTTCATAGCCCTGAACCTGGCCTCCGCCCGAGTAGTTATAGTGATGCACCCGTTCGATGGCGTCTTTTTTGCCGGCAATGACCGCAATCCCTTCCGGCCCGAGAAGCTTGAACCCGGAAAAGGTTGAATAATCCGCTCCTAATTCCACGCCAATTCCCTTTGTCTTCAATGCGCAATAATTGTCATCCACTACGATTGGAAGATCCGGGCGTTCTTCCTTCACGGCTTTGATGACTTCGGCCAATTGATAGTGATCTGTCGGCTGCTGACGGGCATGCTGAATGTAGAATACTTTAGGATTTTGATTAGTTCTGATGGCCGTTCTGATTTCCTCAAGATGGTTGTAATCTGCCTGGACTGTTTTAATGCCCAATATCCTTAACGTTTCCTTTGTCGTCGTATAAACAGGTGCCGTGTGAATGAACATTTCATCTCCAGGAGTCAGAAGCATGCTTAGAATATTGCGGATTGCACCTGTTCCGGCTCCCCTGACAAGGGCACAGTCTTCTGTTTCAAAGAAATCCGCCAGAACTCTTTCCACAAGATACGTCTGTTCCGGGCGCTTATATTTCGGAGAAACACCAAGGTCTCCCATCGAAAGAAATTGCTTGCCCTTGAAATAGCGGCTCATTCTGTCTACCAGTTTAAATTGTTTTTCCTGTGCTTCCTGTATGGATAAGCTTGGCAAAACTGAATTTGCATACTTTAATTCAGCTCGGTTGTATGTGGACACTATGATCGCTCCCTTATTGAAAAAGCTCTGGATGGATTAACGGTCAGGAATTGATGAAGAACGCTATCCGGAACTCCGGACTTCTTCAATTCTGGAATAAACGTCTCAAGCACAAGACCGTAGCCAGGGCCTCCGTGCTTCTTCCAATGCGATTTGCGGGTTAAGTCTGCTGAAAGAAGAATTTGCTTTTCAAGCCCGCGGTTTATGAAATCCAGGAGGAAAGCGGCTCTCTCTTCATCGGGACGGTAATTATTTTTTCCGATCGTATCAAACGCGATATAGGCTCCTGTTTCCAAAACAGCCAGAACCTCGTCTTTATTCGGGTTGAGGTCCTGATGGCCGATGATGATCTGATCAGCCGGAAGTCCATACTTTGTCAGCAGCTGCACCTGTTCAAGCCCGAGTGTTCCGAGCGTTGTATGAGTGGTCACCGGAAGCCCGGTTTCGACACCGGCCATAGCGGCACCAATTAGGAGCTCACGTTCGATTGGTTTCATTTCATTTTTGCTTGTGCCCACTTCCCCGATGACACCTGGGAGAATGCCCGTATCAGCAATCCCTTCCCTGGCTTCTTTGATAAAATGCTGTGCAAACTGCTCTGCTTTCCAGCCGTCGGCAAAATGGGGGATATAAGGATCTTTATAGAAGCCTGTACATGTAATAAGGTGAACCCCTGTTGCCTCGCTCAGCCTTTTTAAGGCAAGAGCATCCCGGCCCATACCGTCATTCGTCACTTCAACCATTGACCTTCCGCCGAGACAATAGAAATCCTCCAGTTCCTTACGCATGCCCTGTTCATCATCCAGAATCGTATCCGGATCTTTTTTTACTCGCGAAAGATCAATGGAGAGATGCTCGTGAGCCGAGCAAATCCCCAACTCTTCCGGAGCAATTTTTCCAAGTACGGTTTGTATCATGGCTGTTCGCTCCGTTCTCTTTATTTGTTTTTTTACTGAGGAATGTTCATGATTCCAAGTGCAACCAGAATATTGGCAATGATTCCGACTGCAATGGCACCCACAGGGCCGACCGCAATGCGGACAATCGGGCGTCCTGCCGCTTCATTCAGCAAATAGAAGCCGGCAATGAAGAAGAAGCCGAACCCTGGTGCAATCGCATTGGCAGCGTTCGCCCCGCCGATTAATAGGGCTACTTCCAGAAGCTTGGTCATCGCACTGCGGATATTTTCTCCGGAATTACGGACACCGGGATATTTATCAAGGAATCTCGCAATTGAGCTTAATAGCATAACTTCAATGAAAATAATAATGACACCGCCGATTAAGGCTACCCAAACATTCGGGGAGAAAAATCCAACGACGAAGATGAGTGTAAATCCGACCGGGCTGTATACACCTGTTGCGATCGCTGTACTGGCGACAAGCGGAATAAAACCGAGCGCACGGGCAGCCGCAGCAATTCCGGCATCTGTTGCTTTGCCTTCCGCTAATAGATTAAGAGAAATCGGATCTCCTGCCATGATCCATAGATTTGTAGCAGCAGCAATAAGACCGCCAATAATCATAAAGAACACAACATTTTTTCTGATTTTAGCCACTTTGTCACTGAATACTGCGGCAAGGTCGATGGAAGAGCCCTCTTCTGCCTTTTCCTTCATGGCAAATACAAGAAGGAAGATCATTCCTGTAATAAGGGCCATTCCTTCCTGGTTCAGTGTTACCGTCGTTCCTGAAATCGTAAGGACTTCGCTTTCATTCAGCCAGACAGCGAGCTGTCGGATCAATGCGGAAACGATAAACGTTATGACCCCTTTTTTAACGCTGAACTGCAAAGCAACCGCAAGCGCCGGGAATGCCATAAATGTTACGACAACCGGTGTTCCAACCGCTCCCATTGCTTCAAGGAAATTAAGCGGCAGATAATCGAACAGCTTCACAAATCCTTCGAGTCCGATTAACAGTCCTGCTCCATAAGCACCGCCAATCACTGCCGCAAGCGGGGTTCCCCATTTATTTTTCGGAGTCAGCAAACCGATAATATCTGTTCCCAGCAGGATACTGTGAACGAGGATAATACTGGCCGAGAGTGTAAAAGGTATTCCAAATCCGATTACAAGACCGAAACTCATCGCAAAGGCAGTGAAGGCAAGATCCCGTCTCGTCATCCGTCCCTCCACGTGTTCGGAGACAATTGGACGAAGCCCATCATTGAAAACCGCAATGTTCATATTGGCCAAAACAGCAGCAACGGCACCAATCAGGATAATTAATGTCATTTCCATTTCTATTTCCCCCTCAATTAAAATGGATTAGCTTTTATTCTTTAAAGCTTTGATAATCATAGGCACTGCAGTCTCTTTATGATCAGCTGTAAATCCAAAAGCTTTCTTCCCTTCGCTGACAGCGGTTACAATTTTCTCTTCAACAGGCTTTTTTCCCGGCATGGAGACAGTCTCGCAATTTGGCTTGCCGAGAAGCGCAATCGCCATGGCTAAAGCTCCGCCGCCTCCTGTGTGGCAGGCACCGACATAATAATCTGCCTGTCCTGTCTTAACGGCCATCGCTGCTTCCAGATCTGACTTGACCATCGTCGTTATGCTGCTGTCAATCTCTTATATTAAGCCCTCAATCTCTTTTTTATCCACCTGACCGCCAACTACAATTTTCATCTTAATTTCCTCCTTTGTTGATTTGCAGTACATTAGTGTAATGTATGAGCAGAAAATCGATTTCCTCTTGGGGGAGCTGATTCTTCCATTGCTGCTGTACAAAATCGATTTCCTTCATTGCTATGGATGCTTCCGGTGACTGTTTAACTTCATCCAGCAAGGCAGGATGGGGAGCCTCGACCTGTTCACCCTTTTCAATTCTCGCCAGCGCTGTCGGCAAATGGGTGAAAAGCATTTCAGCTCCATCTATGTCATCTTTTTTCAAGTGTGACTGTAATTGCATAAATGCTAACGTGCTTATATCAGCTGCTTTGGTACTGACAACAGATGAAGCTAAAAGAATGTCCATTCTTTCTTTCAATTGATTTAAATCCATATTTAAATCCCTCCAGAATACAGTATTTAGTATATTAGTGCTGATAAGAAACTAGAACTTCAGTTTCTTAATAGTGAGGATACTTGTTTCCTTCCTCCACCAGCCTTTGGGTCTCTTCCACTTTATTAAACTGGAGGAGCTGGATTTGTTCCCTGATATTTGTTCTTTCACTTTCTATAACAATAGCTGCTCTGGTTGCTTTTATGGCCAGTTCCTTTGCCTTTTTCGATTTAAAGTCAGAGGAGGCAAACGTTTTTAGTGCCCTCGCTTCATCCGCGTTCCAGACTGCTGCATCAATACTGCCGTTTTTCAGCATGTTGAAAAGCTGCATATAGTCCACCTTTATCAGTTCAACCTTGTGCTTTTCACATTCAAGGAGGGTAATGTTAGCCTGGTCGGCAGATGAATAGTCAATTCCGATTTTCATGCCATCTGAAATCTCTCTGTTTTTGCTATCTGAAAAAAAGACTTTATGGGATGTTACATAGGTCTCCGGTCCAAGTGTATGGAGGATTTCCAGGCCCTCAAATTCCTGTACTGCCTCTTCTGCCGCCAGCTGGGACATGATCGCAAAATCGTAGCGCCGGGTTTTTAATGATTCGATGCGCCTTCTCGCCCCTCTCATATAAGCAAGGCCTGACTTTTTATTGATTTCCTCAAACCCTTCGACAATACCAGTCGCCAATCCCTCATACTTTCGGGAATAAGGCAGCGGCATTACGCCCATCACCGGTCCGATGCCGGCAATCTCATACAGCAGGTTGATGTCCCTTTTTTTCAGAAAGGTCCCAAGATGCCCCCTGGATTCAAGAGATATGGCATGCAAATCCTCCAGCACTCTTAATGCCCCCTGCACAGTCCCGCGGCCCAATGATAGCTTTTCCGTAAAATCACTTACCCTCGGGATTCTCTCTCCCTCTGAAAACTGAATGAGCTCCTTTGCAATAAACTTGGCAGCCAGCCCATTCTTTGAATATAAACTTTCCCAAATACGGCTCATATTGTAATACCTCTTTACCTTTGATCAATATACAAAAAACTGTATATTATAAGTTTAGCTGTAATGGTTTGTTAATTCAAGAGTTTTCTAAAAAATATAAAAACGGGTGACAGGCACCACCCGAATTTTGTCGATTTAAAGGAATTCTCCCTCTATGAAGAGAATACATACAGGGATAATTAGGAAAGGAGAATATAGGATGACCCGCGCGAAAAGAATTTGGAGTCCAAACCATTACCACCATGTGGTCAGCCGTGGTAATTGGAGAGCAAAATTGTTTGAAGACGAGTTAGATTTTATCTCATTTTTGAATATCCTTCACTACACTCATCGTTCTACCAACTTCGAAATTGCAAGCTACTGTTTAATGTCAAACCACTATCATCTCATGCTAAAAACTCATGAAGCATCCCTTTCAAAGGTAATGAGAAACGTTAATAAATACTATGCTGATTACTACAATAAAAAATATCAAGTACAGGGACATTTATTTGAGAAACGCTTCTTCAGTAAACCTATTTATGATCTTTATGGGCTGCTGGAGGTTAGCCGCTACATTCACTTAAATCCTGTTGAAGCAAAAATTACAGATGCTCCTCAAAACTACCGCTGGTCAAGCTTCCCCTTTTATTATTACTCACAGCAAAGAACTCCTGATTATTTTAACCTCAAACCAATAACTGAACTTTTTTCAGGAAGAAACGAAAATAAGCAAAAACAAAATTACTGTAGATGGATGGTAAAAGACATTAAGATTGAACATCTCAATAAATAATAATTAGTTTTTCGCCATAGGAATAGGGATTAGTGGTCTATAAACTGGTACAGGTACCTGTCACCCAGTTCTTTATCAAAATAATAGAGCTGCTAAAAAAGCAGCCCCCGTTTAATCCATTTTCCTATAAAATACTCTTAAAACCCCTCGCCTGCTCATCCAGCTTTCTTACAGCTTCCCCAATATCTTTAAATGCAGATACAGCCTGCTCATTAAGAACCTGGTTTTCAGTTATGCCTGATTGTGATTGCAGAGTTGCGTCACTAATTTTGTTAATTCCATCTGATATTCCTTCGATGTGGGCATTGACTTCCTGTATAGAGTCCTGTACCCGGTTTGCGAGCTTTCGCACTTCTCCGGCAACGACGCTGAAGCCTCTGCCATGTTCGCCGGCACGCGCAGCTTCAATTGCTGCATTTAATGCCAGCAGGTTGGTTTGTGCCGCTATTTCACGGATTGTTTTTACGATGCTGCCGATGGATTGTGCCTGTGATTTGAGAGAATGGAGGATTTCCAGATTCCCTTTGGACTCACGAATGAGCTTGCCTATTGCCTGAGCGGCCTCTTCGCTTCTTTCAATTCCAGCCTTTGCTCTTTCACTAAGGGCTTCTGACATTGCCTGAAGCTGGAATACTCCCTGCGCTGTATTCGTTTCCCTTTCTGTAATATCTGTAGCAACCTTTACAACACCTTCTACTCTGCCATCATTCCCAAATACCGGTGTGTATGTTGCTTCGAGCCAGATAAGATCTCCTTGCTTGGTGACACGCTTCCTGAAAGCTTTTGCCATTGCGCAGATTTCTCCAAAGCTCCTGATATTCCCTGCTCGCAGCAAATTCACGGATGCAAAATTGCTTATGCATCATATTTGGCATCTCTTCTGCCCGATATTTCATAGTAAGGGCAAAATTTTCATTTGCCCACAGCACTTTCCCGTTCCCATCAAATTCAATCATGGCCAGAGAATTTTCAATGGCTGCCAAAACAGCCTCTTTTTCTAAAGCCTGTGTGCTTTTAAAGTGATTAGGCTGATAAGTTGTTAGCATGCTCTTCCTCTTTTCAAAAAAGATTGTCAGAACATATCCCTACAAGAGGACTGGTCCCCTGTAAGTGCTGGCCGGTTGCGCTACTAGCTCGAATTCATTAAAGCGCCCAATTCCCCTTGAATTCTCATTGCTTCCAACTTGTTCCGTCTATAAGACTATAGTACTAGCACCGGTCTGGCATCACAATTTTCAATGCTCTGCTTTTCCTTATACTGAAAATTCAAATAATTAATTACTAAGACCCATGATTCCCATAATTAGTAAAAGTAGAATGGAACTGTAAGAGATAATAAAGAAGGGATGGATTTATCTGAAAAACAAGCTGATTGCGTTATCATTGGCATCTGCTTTAAGCTTTTCACTTTTTCCGGAAAGAAGTTTTGCGGAGCAAGCTGCTGCGGAAAACCAGGCTATAATACCTGGTGCGCACACAGTAACGGAACAATACTTTGACGGTGTAGACAACAACTGGCTTACCACCAGGAATCCCCTCCAATATCAGCAGGCAACCCTTTACGGCAACATTGGTCTTGCCCCTTATCTTTGGGGAAATGCTGCGGAAGGAACTGGATGGCATCAAATGTACAAACCTTCTTCTGTAACGGGAACTCAGGTAAATGGTATTTTTGAAGATGCCCAGTTTGTCATAAGAGTTCCAGATCACTGGAATGGCCGGCTTGTTGTTTCGGGAATCCCGGCTACAAGAAATGAAACGTCGACAGACCTGCTTTTCAGCGATTATGTCCTGGAAAAAGGATATGCTTTTGCAGCGATTGATAAAGGTACACAGGGTGAGGCTGATTCAGCTGATCCATTTGCAAAAGCAAAGAATGCCTTAGCCGATGAAGATGATAGTGTAGCAGAATGGCATCAGCGGTTCCGGCAGGTTACGAAAGCCGCAGAGAAGTACTTAGTCAGCCACCATTCTGATGGGCTGATCGATCCGGCAGATTCTTCTGACCCGGCGAGCGATTTAGTATCGGCAGAGCATAAAATCCCTACATATGCGATGGGAATTTCCAATGGCGGATACGTCGTGCGCTATGCCCTTGAAAATGACCATCCGGAGAAAACCGGCGAACCTCGCCTTTTTGATGGAGGAGTTGATTGGGAGGGCGTGTTATGGACGGAGAAAAAGCCTAATTTAATCAGTTCCCTGACCACCGTTGTGAATCATGCGGAGGAAGCTTTGTATGGAAGCGGCAAAAAACAGCAGAAAGCCATGAAAGAGCTATACAAAGCAGGATTGCCTAAAGGATCGGAAAAACTGTGGGCCTATCATGACCAGGTATACTGGTTTATATCGCTGAATATCTATCGGGACCATTTCGATCCGGAAGCCCCAGGCCGTACGCAATGGAGGAATTACCTGAACTTTGTTAATGGCGTGAGAGACCGATCCTATGATTATATCTTTGAAGATTATAAGTATATGACCCGGCCGAAGGAAGTGAAAGAAAATATTAAGGAAGTGGCCAATACTGGAGATATAGATGTGCCGCTCATCTCTTTCACTGGTTCCCTTGATTCGCTGATATTCCCGGAGATTCATGCAAAGGGATATCAAAAGCTGGTCAAGAAAGCAGGGAAGCAGGATCTGCATCGAATGTATACCATCGAGAACGGCAACCATGTTGACAGCCTTGTCTGGAACAGCTCCACCGATCCGGATAAAGAACTTCAGCCTCTATTGCCTTACGCTCACCAGTCATTCGACCTGCTTATCGACTGGGTGGAAAACGGAAATGCTGCTCCTGAGAGCAAAACGGTCAATGCTCCGGAAAACCCGGTTATGGTTATTGATCTGAAAACGGGGCAGGAACGGGATCCCCGTTAGGTTGAAATAATGAAGGACTTTTTTCATGGAGTTGTATATTTCAGGGAATTATTTAAAGTTTTACCATTAGATTATTTTAGCTGAGGAGGCTTAACTCACGAATGCTTTTAGACATTACTTTTGATATCTCGCAAATTCATTTTACTGACATTCCATAAGGGGTTCTCTGTTAGTCTGTATTTCTCCAATTACTTCGTCTTATTTAAAGGCAACGAAATAATCGAGTATAAACCTTTAAGGATTTTTACTCGATTATTTCAATTAAACCCTACTATTTTGAGAAATTTCTCTCAGATGAGAAATTAACTGATTTTCTCTAAACTTTCATATTGCAGACTCTTCTTAAAAAATTGTTCAAGCTGTCCAATTAAGTCCTGGAATATCGGGTGTTCATGATACATAAAGTCATTGTGTTTTCCATCGATGATGAAAAGCTGCTTCGGTTCTGTTGCTGCATCATAAAAATGGAGGGATTCTTCTACCGGATGAAGAAGATTGTCTTTTCCATGTCCAATAAATAATGGGCATTCGATAGAAGAGGCTGTTTTATCTGCGTTCAGCTCAATGATAGATTCGGTGAACTGTAATTGAGTTTGTTTGCCAAATGGTGATAGCGGTGCAAGTTCTTTTTGTACATAATCATTTGTGGCAGGATCCAGCGGATAATGAATAAATGGATCCTCATATTTTGAACTTCCAGTTGTAACGCGAAGAATACGGTCTGCTTCGATCATGTTTTTGATTTCCATCCATTCAACATAGGAATGGATGGACTTCAGCCATCTTTCCCCATTGTAAAAACCGTTTAGAGCTGCCACCGCTTTTACACGTTTATCTGCTGCTGCAACTCGGACAACGTTCGAAGCACCCATGCCCCAGCCAATTAACCCGATATTTTCAGGATCTACTTCTTCCTGGGTTTGTAAAAATGTAATCGCATTCCTTACATCCTGCATTTGCTCATCCAAAATAACTCTTCCTTGCTGTCCTTCACTTCCTGCAAAACCCCGATAGTCAAATCCCAGGCATACATACCCGAGCTCAGTCAGGCTTCGCGCAAATAACCGGGGGTAAAATTGATTAAAGCCCTGATATCCAGAATTCGGAATAATAGCCGGCCGTTTCTCACCCTGCTGATAATCATCTGGCAGATAAATAGTCCCATCCAGTTTTAACCCTTCACTATAAAAGCTAATTTGACGTTCTTGCATGATAAATCCCTCCATATTTTTTATTTATGTTTAATAATGAAGTTAACTCATGAATGTTCAAAAGGTTTTCCATTTCTTGTATACATCGGTATATTTCATCACAAATTTCATGTCCTGCAATTGGCTCTACCAGATTATAAAACTTATTCTTTTTTTCAATTGATGATAGCGGAAAATCATAGTCTCCCTTTGCTTGATGAACACTTGAGGAAAAGATATGGCCCCTGCTATCTTCAATTTCTATCCTGCTAAGAGCTTTTTTAGGGAATTGCTGATCTAATACATCACTAATATAGATTTCAATCCTGTCCATCGTATTTAAAATCTCTGGATTGCCTAATTCGTTCAATACCTGGTCAGGTCCAACTTCTCCTGTTACTAAATAGGCTGCGAACGGAAAAGTGAGATTATATTGAGCTTCTTCCGTATTATTTGGATGCTTTCTGCTTAAAGAGGCTGCTTCAGTAAATGTATAAATTTTAACTTTATTAATTTCCGAATTTGTTAACGTATGCTTCAGCATTAACTCCTTCAAAGCCTCTATTCCCGGCTGCGCCCACCTGCAGCATGCATAAGGCTTATAATAAAGCTCCTCTACCCGATATACCTTTCCCAATTCCTGCAAATAAGGCTCCGCCTCCACTGTTTCAAAAAGTGAAGGAATACCGGTAAACCCCTCCTTCGCAAGATAGGCAGCACTTATTCCTGTCATGCTTCCCCATCCAATCCCATCTTTGAGCATAGAAGGGTTTTCGATGCAGCGCATCATTGGGGAATAAGTTGATTGGTATTCGGCAATACCCAATGCATGGCATATTTCATTTCCTGTTAACCCCATGATCCGCCCTGGTCCTGCTGCAGCTCCGATGGCGCCCCAGGAGCCTGTACAATGGTATTCAGGACGGAGCTGATGTGTAAGAATGCCTGCCCTTATTGCGATTTCATAGCTTATCAGCAGTGCAGTCATGAATTCTTCACCGGAAATATTGTACTCCTCTGCGGCTGCAAGAACAGCTGGAAAAACAATTGCACCCGGATGGCCTTTTACAAGGCGATGACCGTCATCCATGTCCAGCGCATTCGCAGCGGTAGCATTGACTAATGCAGCTCCTGATGCACTCATTTTTTCAGGAACTGAAAGCACAGAACTTCTTCCGGTTCCCCACTGGCTGTCCGCAAATTTTTTCACCATTTCAAATGCAGCAGTCTGTGTCCCTGCAAGAGTGCAGGCAATAATGTCAGCAAGAGCCTCTTTTAAGGCTTGTTTGCTATTTGCATGAACGGAGCTAAATGATTCAGCCCTCAAATATTCCTCAAGCTTTCCAGAGAAATCCGCCAATGAAATCACTTCCTATATAGTGGGTTTTTATTTCACTAACCCCTGCTCTTCCAGCCAGCTGCGGCTTACTTCCGTGATATCCTTATGTTCCACATCAACCGAGTAATTTAAAGACATCATCGTTTCATTATCCAGAAGGCCGGCTAATTTGTTCATCAGTTCAGAAATCTCAGGAGATTTTTCAGCAACTTCCTGTCTCACAACAGGAACCCCATTATATGCCGGGAAAAATTGCTGATCATCTTCTAGAATTACAAGATCGAAGCCCTTAATGCGGCCATCTGTAGCAAAGCCCACGGATACATCAACTTGCCCATCCTTTAGTGCGTTATATAGCAATCCGGAATCCATTTTCACAACATTTTTGGAAGGGAATTTAAATCCGTAAAGTTTCTGTAAGCCTTTCACTCCATCTTCTCGTGCATAAAATTCAGCATTCGAAGCAAACTTTAATTTATCAGGATCATCATTTACCATTTTGGCTAGATCCGAAATAGTTTTTACACCCATTTTTTCTGCAGTATCTTTCTTCATCAAGATCGCATAGGTATTATTGAAATTCGCTTTATTTAACCAGGTGATTCCGTGTTCCTTATCATTTTCTTTAACTTTTTCATATGCTTCGTCCGGATCTGTTTCTACTTCCTGTTTTTGATAAACGACTAATCCAGTGCCAGTATATTCCCAATAAATATCAATTTGCCCATTTTCCAAAGCAGACCGGACAACAGCACTTCCCATATTGCTTGCTTCCTCTACATCAAAACCGTTTTCTTTTAAATAAATTGACGTAATTTTGGACAGAATCTGCTGCTCAGTAAAATCTTTACCGCCTACTGCCACTTTTCCCTTTGAATCACCTCCACCGTCTTCACTGTTTGCTGATGAACTTCCACAAGCGGTTAGTGTTGCCGCCACAATAATTGCTAGAAGCAAATAGACAAATCTCTTCACTGAATTTCCTCCCTTAACTCTCATCGCTATGCTGCTTCCAGTGTTCTTTGAAGCCCGCGCGGAACGATTATTTTTTCTAACTTCCCCAATAAAACATCAAGAAGGACGGCTAATAATATGACTGGAACTGCTCCTGAAAGCATTATGCCAGTATCATATAATGAAATTCCCGTAAATATTAGATCCCCTAAACCGCCACCTCCAATTAAAAATGCTAAAGCGCCTGTTCCCACATTAATAACAACAGAGGTACGGATACCAGCCATGATGGCATATAGGGCGTTTGGTAATTCAAGCTTAAAAAAGATTTGCTTAGATGTCATACCCATCCCTTTTCCAGCATCTATGATTTGCGGATTTACATTCTCAATTCCTGCAACCGTATTTCTCAGGATAGGCAGAAGAGAATTGAACCATAATGCAAAAATAGCCGTTTGCCAGCCTAATCCAAAGTAGCTCATTACTAAAGCCAATATGGCTAGACTCGGAACCGTTTGACCTATATTCGCAAAATTTAATACGATCCAATCAAGCTTCTTGAACTTTGGCCTGGTTATTAAGATTCCAAGAGGTACTGCGGTCGCAATTGCAAGTGCTGCGGATATTCCTACCAGTTTAAGATGCTGGCCAGTTAAATACAGAAGGTCCTTTGGGTTGTCGATGATGAATTGAAATGCCCCAGTAAAGTATGCCCAGCCTAAAATGGAGATTACGACTAAGTATAGACCTGCCTTCACTATTTTTTCGGTCTTTTTCCCAGACAAACTGTCACCCCCTTACCTTACAATTGATATATCTTTTGGGTGCACTTCTGTGAATAAATTAAAATCAGAGACACACAGTACACCTAACTTCTTATTATGATCATCTACCACACAGACTTCTCCATTTGGAGCAGACAATAAGTGTGATAAAGCTGTTTTCAGGTTCTCATTTACAGAAATCACCTGTCCATGCCACTCGCTGTTCAATCGGCTTTTTCTAAATCCGTCACTTAAGACCATTAAATCTCTTACTTTTAACAAAGTTAACCTTTTCAGGGCACGATCATCTCCAACGAAATCACGAACAAAGTCGTTCTTCGGATTAGACAGAATTTCATCAGGCGTGCCAATTTGCTTCAATTTCCCGGCATCAAAGATGGCTACTTTGTCGCCTAATTTAATTGCCTCATCTATATCATGGCTTACAAATAGAATGGTTTTTTTCATTTCCTTCTGAATCCGCAAAAACTCATTCTGTAAATGGTCACGAATGACCGGATCAAGTGCTCCAAAAGGTTCATCCATTAGCATAACAGGGGGATCAGCGGCCAATGCCCGGGCAATCCCAATTCGCTGCTGCTGGCCACCTGATAATTCAAAAGGGTAACGCTTTTGAAACTGCCCCGGGTCTAAACCCATCATTTCCATTAGCTCACTATAACGATTCTTCATTCGATTTTGATCCCAGCCCAGCATCTTGGGAACAACATTTATATTGTCTTCAATGGTCATGTTCGGAAACAGCCCATTGTGCTGGATTACGTATCCAATGGACCTTCGAAGCTTGATGATATCCATGGAATTGATATTTTTTCCATCAACCTCGATACTTCCGCTTGTAATAGGAATTAAACGGTTTACCATTCTAAGCAGCGTTGTTTTTCCACAGCCTGATGGACCAAGAAATACACAGATTTCTCCTGGTTCAACATGAAAATTAATGTTATTGACGGCTGTTACCTTTTTGTCAGCGCTTTCATAAACTTTCGTAACATTCTGAAATTCAATCATTCTACTTCACCTTCTTTCATATAGTAAATCCCTCAAGTTTTTTTCAGTCCATATGCTTTAAGATTTGATACTTACACCAGAAGAAAATCTTTTCTGAACTTTTCCTAACAAAACATCAATTGAAATAGCTAAAATTGAAACCGATATTGCCCCTACCTGGATCATTACTGCATAGCTTGTTGAAATACCTCGGGCTATATACCCGCCTAGCCCTCCCGCTCCAATGTAAGCAGCTATTGCGCCAATTCCAATGGTCAATACAATCGCCATCCGCACACCTGCCATAATGACGGGAAACGCCAGAGGAAGCTCCACCTTTATTAGTCTCTGAAAGGTTGTCATTCCCATGCCGATTGCTGCGTCTCTTACATTCGAATCCACATTTTTTATCGCAATATATGTGTTTCGAATTATAGGCAGCTGTGAATACAAGATTAAAGCAACTATTGCCGGCAAAAATCCTATTCCCTGATTAATTAGCGAGAAAATAGGAATCATAATCCCAAACAATGCAATACTTGGTATAGTCATTATGATTCCTGCCACGGCCAGAACCAGATCTGCTAAACTCTCTCTCTGTGAAATATAAATCCCAAAAGGCACCCCAGTAATTATCGCGATGCCTACTGCAAGCCCAACTAATTCGATATGCTCCAAGGTCATCTCTAAAATCTCCGGCCAGTTCGTTTGGACAAATTCTAGAATCTCCAAATTCTCCCCCCTTATATTATTCTTACTTATATATCTAGCAAGTTTTGTGCCAACTTAAGTTAACCGATTTTATTGAATTTTCTAAATAAATTGTAAAGATATCCTCCCATTGTGTAAAAAAATATTTACACAATACTGTTCGCTGCAAAAAGGCTGCTAACAATATCTGCTAGCAACCCAGGCGAATTCATATGTTCTCCGAGAAAAACTTGTTCATTTTATATAAAAGGCTTTGTCTTGAAATCCCAAGCTTTCTTGCCGCTTTAGCAGGCTGTCCAAGTGATTCATCAAGTGCCTTCAAAATATATTTCTTCTCAATTTCGTCCATAATTTCCGGCAATGAAGCACTATTTTCTATTTTAATCATATCATTTGAGTTATCATTTTTTACTTCACGGATTTCCCTCGGAAAATCTTCGATTGTGATCGAATCCCCATCACATAATACAACCGCTCGTTCAATTGCATTTTCAAGCTCACGGACGTTTCCCGGCCACCCGTAATTCATTAAATGACTCATTAATTTCCTGGTGGTTTTATAATCTTTTTGATGCTTGCTCCGATACTTTTCAAGAAAGTTTTCTACTAAAAGGGGGATATCCTCTTTTCGCTCCTTTAGGGATGGAATATAAATATCTACTATGTTTAATCGATAATATAAATCTTCCCTGAAGTTCCCCTCTTCTACTAGTCTCTTTAGATCGCGATTTGTAGCACAAATAATTCGGATGTCGACCTTGCTTAATTTATCGCTTCCAACCCGCATGAAGGTTTTATCTTGTGTTACCTGCAGGAGCTTAGCCTGGAAAGACGGTGAGATTTCACCAATTTCATCTAAAAAAATCGTTCCGCCATTTGCGGATTCAAATTTCCCTTTTCGGCTCGATACTGCCCCGGTAAATGAGCCTTTTTCATGGCCAAAAAGTTCACTCTCCAGCAATTGTTCAGGAATCGCTGCACAATTTATGGGAATAAAGGGTGCATGTTTCCTTTCACTCAGCATATGGATCATTTGTGCAATTTTTGTTTTCCCTGTTCCGCTCTCGCCTTGAATGAGTATGTTTGCTTCCGTTGCTGAAACTCTCTCTACCAGCCTAAGAATATTTTTCATGGGACTGCTATTAGCTACGAGTTCTCCATGAACTTCAGAATGAAGAAGCTGTTCTTTCAATTTTTTATTTTCTTCTTTTACACCAAGCCATTCAAAAGCCTTTTCAATCGTAACGATGAGTTCATTTAATTTTACAGGCTTGACCATATAGTCAAATGCTCCTGCTTTCATTGCAGATACTGCATTATCGATATTGCCAAAAGCAGTCATCATAATATAGATCTTGTTAGGATAAAGTCCAATAAATTCATGTAAAAGTTCTAAGCCTGAGGCATCCGGAAGCTTCAAATCCAAAAAAACAAGATCGGCATTAGTATCAGCGATTTTATTTCGAGCCTCTTGTCCGTTGGCCGCTGTATACACGTTATATCCTTGCTTGGATAATGAAGATTTTAAGATTTTCAATATTTTCGATTCATCATCAACCAGTAAAATATTTTTCATGCTTCTAAGCTCACCTTTCTTCAGTAAACTTTGGCAGTTGAACGGATAATACGGTGCCGCTTATATCGGAATTTGCTTGAATGACCCCGCCAAATTGTGTTGTGATTTCATAAGCTATTGACAACCCTAATCCAGTGCCTTCTTTCTTCGTTGTAAAAAATGGATTAAAAATCCACTTGATTTCACTTTCCGGTATGCCTAAACCATTATCCTTTATTTCTATTAACCAATCAGATTCATAATCCAATATGCGAACAGTTAACTTGCCTCCCTCATCCATTGCGTGAAGACTATTAATAATAATATTTAAAAACACCTGACTTAGTTTCCCTGGAGTTGCCAGTACAAATGCTTCTTCGACAGCAAAGGATTTTGAAACCGATATATTCCGATCGGCAAAATTGTTTTTTAGAAGTCCTAATAATTCATCCAATACAGCAGCTAAGTCCACCTTTTCCAACTCATCGTCAGATTCCCCCCTGGATAAATTCAAGAAATCTGTTAACAGTTGATTTAATCGATCCGTTGTTTCTAATATATCGTCAGTCATTTCCTGAATAAAGGAAGGATCTTGCATGTCCAGCTGGATTGCTTCTGCAGCTGCTTGAATAATGCTTAAAGGATTTTTAATTTCATGTGCAATTCCTGCAGTCATCTGTCCCAGGGAAGCCAGCTTCTCACTTTGCTTTAGATATTCCTCCATTTTCTTCATATCACTTACATCTCTTAGAATGAGGATCGATCCAAGAATATTCTGATCTTCCCCGCTAAATAAAGAAGAGTATATACGGACATCATGCCTTCTGCCGTTCTTATCATAAATATAGCTTTCCTGTTCATTAATTTCTTTTCCTTCCTTTATGGTCCTCCATGACAGAAAATCAGCTTCATTTCTTTTCAATGGAAGATCGATAATATACCTGCCAATTGCCTCAGTCCTGGAAAATCCCGATAACTCCTCCGCCCCTTTATTAAAGGTAACAATCCTTCCATCCTTGTTAATCGTGATGATTCCATATGGTATCGATTCCAATATATAGAACAAATGTCTTTCTTTATTTTTCAATTCCATTGCCATACTTGCCATCGTTTTTGTAAGATTTTCAAGTTCGTCACCCGTATGGAGAAGCTCAAAGTCAGCTCTTTTCCCATCCGAATATTCCTTAGCCTGATTCGTTAAATTCGTTATGGGCTTAATGAATCGAAATGCCCCGAACAATGTCAATAAATAAGTAAGAAAAACGACAATGATAAAACCTTTAAATAAAAGCACTTGTACCTGTCTTGCAGGCTCCATTGCCTGATCGATAGATTCACAAATAATAAGCCCCAATCCGCCTAATGTAATCGGCCTATAGGAAGCGAGCATAAATTCATTAAACAATAATCCTTCCCATATACCGCTTCGATACTTGTTAAGCATTTGGCCAAGTTCATGATTCTTAAGCGTCTCACCAATTAATTGTTCCTTAGAATGTGCAATGATTGTTTCATTTCGGTCTATTAAAACATTCAGTCCCTCTGAACCAATCTTTCCCTCCGAAAGATATTCTGAGAGGATATTTAGATTAACATAGGCAAGTATCGCTCCCCGATACTGCCCTCCATCATCAAGGACTGGATACGCAATCCCGATTGTTTTCCGGCCATCTTCGAGGGTAAGCAGATTTGATATGTAAAACGCCTTGGTCCATTTTAATCTCTCTAAAATCTTATTCAAATCTCCCGATGCAGACTTTTTTACATTAGGTATCGTGGTAATTGAATTACCCGATTCATCCATGACGTCGATAAATAGATATAGAGGGTTTTCAGAAACAAGCCGCTCCATTTCCTTCCGGTAAAAATATGTATTCTCTTTAGAATTACTTAGAACGAACTCGGAAATGACACGGATATCATTAATCATTTTGTCAAACATAAAACTGGTTTTCGTGCTGACGGTCTTTGACATTAATTCATTTCGGTATTCAATTTCCGAACGTACCGAATCATTTAGTACATTCATGGTCACAAAATAAATTGAAGCCAGAGATCCAAAGACGACGATAAAGGTCATAAATACATATCTCTTTGTTATCCTTGATTGCAATAATTTTTTCAAAGAAATTTCCCCTGTCAAAGTTGTCCTGAGATTGATTAATATTTAGAAAATTCTTATATATGCTATTATAGTAGAATAAAAGAAACAAAAACACCCTTGCTATAAGTATTGGTTAATGATCCATTACTCTACATGCAAGGGTTCTTTTTAATAAGATTTCAAACGAAATCTTGATCCGCAATCTCTTTAAAATGCTTTAATGTAATATGAACATCTTCATCTCTCATTATGGGTAATAGCTTCCGTATTTCTTTTACTGCTTTATAATCAATTTCACAAATTTGAACAGCTGGATCTCCATAAGGACATTGTAAAATGATTTCACCATACGGATTAATCACTTTTGAATTCCCATAAAACATAATGCCGTTCTCAATCCCTACGCGGTTTACCAACGCTACATAGCACCCATAAACGCTTGCGTAAAACTGGCCTACCCTCTCCCAGCCTGCAGAACTGGAATAGTCACTGCCGAGACCGCCTTCCGGACTATTAATTAAGGCTATCAAGAGAGAAGTGTGGTGGTGTGCAGCAATATGGGGCAATGACGGATGCCATACATCATTGCAGATCAGCATGCTGGAAATAAAAGAACCTATTTGATCCAGGTTTACTTTTTTTCCTCTTGCGAAGTATTTTGCTTCCTCAAAGTCACCGTAATTAGTTGGGTAGATCTTTCTTTGAATAGAGGTAATCTTCCCATTCTGAATCATGATTGCTGAATTGTAAATTTGCTCGCCCTTCCCCTTTTCAACAAAGCCGAATACAACATTCACACCTGTATCTGCGGAAGCCTCGCATACTTGCAAAATTTCCTTTGCATCTGTTGTGAGCGCAACATCAAATAGTTGATCTTTGAGGTCATATCCTGTTAAAGATAACTCTGGGAAAACGAGTAACTCTGCTTTCCCATCATTCTCATGCATTATATCTATCATTTGCGCTAAATTGGCTTGAACATTTCCAAAGAGAGGAGCAACTTGGGCTATTCCTATTCTCATAATCGTTCTCCTTTTCCATTAAGAATAAACAGACCATCCTAAGAAATTCCGCAAGCCTCTGCGAGTACATCTACTAAATGGACTCCTTGCACTTGGCCGCTGCACCCCTTCCGTTCGATTCCAAGACGCATTTGCAAGAGGCATCCTGGGTTCGTTGTGACAACGGTTGCCGCTTTCGTTTCTTCTATATTCTCCATTTTTCCATCAAGGATTTCCATGGACTCCCCAAAATGGAGAAGATTATAAATACCGCCTGAAGCACAGCATTTATCACTGCCTGAAAGCTCAACAAAAGCAGCGCCTGGTACAGATTTCAGTAATTTTCTAGGCTGCTCATGCACCCTCTGGACATTTCTTAGATGACATGAATCCTGATAAGTGATTACACCATTCCATTGCTTCTTAAAAGGAAGAGGACCGAATTCCACCAGAATTTCACTAATATCCCTGGAGGCACGAGAGAATTTCTTTGCCCGTTCAGCCCATTCTTCATCATTTTTCATAAGATCTTCATATTCCTTAAGAAGAGCTCCGCAACCACCGGCATTATTAATATAGTATTGGGATTCTGATTCTTCAAAAGCAGAAATATTTTGCTTCGCAAGCTCCTTTGCACCTTCTATCATTCCTTGATGGGCATGAAGGGCACCACAGCAATTTTGCGATTTCGGAATAATTACTTCACAGCCGGCTACTGTTAGGAGCTCGATTGATAATCTATTTGTTCTGTTGAGCAAGGCATCCGAAATACAGCCTGTAAAAAATGCAACCCGTGCTTTTTTGGAGCCCTTGGCGGGAATGATGGTTCCTAATTTGTTTCTCTTTAATGGAGATTCTACAAGCGGCAGCACGTTTTCAATTTGAGCCAGCGGTTCTGAAATCTTGTGCAATAACTTTGTTTTTTTCACCATTTTTCTAATTCCGGACTTTTGATAAAACCATGTTAAATTCCCTAGTAACCTCATCCGCTTTGGGTATGGAAATACTTGAGATAAGACCAGATGTTTCAGATTGTCATTCATTGTTCCAGCATCATTGTTCATTTGTTCCTCTGCAATGACGTTTTTTGCTGTCTCTAATATGTGCCCATAGGGAACGCCCACAGGGCAGGCCACTTCACAGGCCCGGCAGCCCAGGCATAAATCAATGGGTTCAGACAAGTGGCTTGAAATATCTATTTTTCCTTCGGCTGCCATCTTGACAAGGTTGATTCTCCCCCTTGGTGATGCGGACTCTTTTCCCATTGATTCGTATGTTGGACAAGCAGGCAAACAATATCCGCACTGGATACACTGATTAGTGGCTTCATAGGCCAGTTCGTATAACCGATTGCCCTTTTTTGAAAAGAGAGAAAGCGAATGTATAGATTTATTGTCTTCACTCACATCTTGCGTTTTTTTCAATGGAGCATTCATGTTAAACTAACACCACCTTTGTTTGCCCCGCTTTTGGAAAGATCTTTCCCGGATTTAATATATTGTTAGGATCCCAGGCGTTTTTTACTTTTTTCATGAGACCAAGACCCGCTTCCCCAAGCTCCATTTCCATATATGGCGCTTTAAGCGTCCCAATTCCATGCTCGCCTGATAGCGTTCCTCCAAGTGAAACAGCAGCTTCAAATATTTCACTTACCGCATTTTCGGCTCGTTTCATTTCTTCGATATTTCGTTTATCCGTAATGATATTTGGGTGTAAATTCCCATCGCCTGCATGACCAAAAACCACTAAGTTTAATTCGTACTTTATTCGGATTTGGCTCAATTTCTCCATCATGGCAGGAATTTGGCTTCGAGGAACCGTAGCATCCTCAGAAATTTTAGTTGGCCCCATTTGTGTAATGGCAGGGGAAACCATTCGGCGAGCTTTCCATATTTCTTCTCTTTCCTCTTCTGTTCTGGCAGTTCTAACAGCAGCTGCTCCCACTTGCCAGCAAATCTCTTCACATTTTTCAATTTCCTCATTTATGGCCAAGGGATGCCCATCCACTTCTATAATGACAAGCGCTTCGGCATTTACCGGAAGCCCGCACGGACTAAAATTCTCAACCGCCCTTATACATGCGTTATCCATTAATTCCATGGCTGCCGGCATAATTCCTGAAGACAAAATTTTGGTTATAGCGTATCCTGAGTCAACTAATCTGCTAAATGTGGCTAATAAAGTCTTGCGCGCTTTCGGTTTTGGAATTAATCGCAATGTTGCCTCCGTTACAATCGCCAGAGTCCCTTCAGATCCAACAATTAATCTTGTTAAATCATAACCTGTGACATTCTTAACCGTTTTCCCGCCTGTTCGGACAATTTCCCCTTCGGGTGTTACTACTTCCAATCCGATCACGTATTCCTTAGTCGTTCCGTATTTCAGTCCCTTCGGCCCGCTTGAATTCTCTAATAAATTTCCGCCAATAGTGGACACTTTGGAACTGCTCGGGTCCGGAGGATAAAATAGCCCTGCTTTTTCTGCCTGGTAATGAATCTCACCAGTCGTAACCCCAGGAGATACAATGGCTAATAAGTTTTCACAATCAATGATTAATTTTTTATTCATTCGAGTCATATCCAGGACGATTCCACCTTCAACAGGCAATGGACCCCCGCTTAAGGATGTCGCCGCCCCTCTTGGATAGACTGGGATTTTATGTTTGTTTGCAATTTTCATAATCTTACTTATTTCAATCGCACTCTCAGGCTGGATGGCCAATTGGGGCAAATATTCACCAAAAGAAGCATCATAGCTATAAGAATATAGTTCTTCCAGACTGGTGAGAACACGATTAGCAGGAATAATTCCCTCGATTTCTCTTACTATAGCATCTTCCAATTTTTTCATCCTTTCTAAATCCCCAGCAGCCTCTTAGGGTTGTCACTTACCATTTTCGTAATCTCATTTTCTGTTATTCCATATGCCAGCATTTCTTCTATAAAATTACTTAAGGCTTTAATAGGTGCAATATTATGCCGCTGTCCGTAATCTGTCACCATTACACAGGAATCAGCTCCAAGAACTTTAATGCTCTCAGCCATTTCCCTTGGGGAAATATCGTTAAAGTCTTCACTGCATGCTAAATAACATTTTTCCAGGATGCACCCTTTTTTCACTAATTCTTTTTCTAATTCAAAAGGCACTCTGGCAATACCTAAATCTGTATGCTGAATTAAGATTTTCTCAACTTTTTTCTCAATAGCTGCCTCCACTAATACAAGCACTTCCTCAGCAGCCAGATGTCCCGTGGCCAACACAATATCCGCCTCTGCAACCAGTTCTAAGATTTCATGTACTTCCGGCAGGAGTTTTTTGTTTTCATCCCAAATTTCAATCCCGGAACCAGGGTGCTTCATAGAACGCTTGCTATTAAAGAATTTGGTTTTCTTTTTACCAAAATACCTTTGATGCTCTTCAGCAGAAAAAGTAGGCATCCAAATGATTTTCGCCCCTAAACGGATCGCTGCATCTACTGCGGTTGGAGACAACCCTCCTGTAAAATAATTGCACACCAGCCCCCCGTACACATGAACTCCGGGCTCTTTTTCCCGGATTAAACTTGCCCGGTCAACTGTCTGAGCTTCATGTGCCTTTAAAACCACACCCGCCATCTCAGCATTTTTAATATCCTCTATTAGTTCCCAGTCGGTTTGCTTCCTTGGAAACAAACTTGGTGAACTATGAACATGTAATTCAATTGCTCCTTTTAATAATGGATGAAACTCTTGTGCCATAGCCGCCACTCCTTAGCATTAAATTTATTGTTATAAAAGTAATTTGCAATTTCCATGCCAATTTACATTAGTTAAATGCGGAGCCCTGTCGGCTTTGAAGAACTTTTTCAAATTAATATGTAAAAAAATTAAGACAATTTAGTAATTTTTCTTTACAAATGACTAACGATCCCTAACTTCAATTCATCATCAGCTCTAATATCATGGTTAACACAATTGGCAAATAACATTAGAGTGACTGCCAAATAAAAAATCCCTCTCTTGAGACAGAAATAGGATTTTACCTAACTGTCAGCAAAAAAGGGAAATACCGATAAAAAATTAATAAATGGGATACATCTGGGTTGCTTGTTAATATGACTCCCATACAATGCACTTCATAGTTTAATAGTAACTTTCTGTTATAATATTATTTTTTTCCTGATTTCTAACTTAACCTTCTAAGTCCTACTGACAGCCACACCACAACCGGAAGCAGCCCAAGAGAAACCACCGTAATTCCCGTCCAGCCTCCAGTCTGCCATACCAGTCCGGCAAGCGTCCCTCCGGTTGCGACTCCAAGGTAATAGCTTACGAGATAGATGCTCGAGGCACCCGCTTTGTGATGGGCAGCGAGCTCATTTACAATGGTCGCCATCAGTGAATGCGCCACAAAGAACCCCAGGCAGGTCAGGCAGAGACCCATTACAACTACTGATAAAGAGTGCACATTGGTAATTAAGGTCCCTCCTATTAAAATGACGGTTCCAACCGAGACCAGTGTGGTTTGCCTAAAATGAGCAGACAGGCTTCCGCCTAGCATGGAACCAGCTATACCGAAGCTGTATGCCAGGTAGGTAAAAGAAATATTTTTTACAGAAAGATTAAAAGGATCCTGTTCGAGATAAAAAGGGAGGTACGTCCATACTCCTGTGAACGAAAATTGGAGGAGGATTCCCATCGTGAATGCAGGGAAAAGCTTCGTATTTTTCAGATGTGAGCCCATGCCTGACAAGTCTTTTTTAACAGATATCTTACTGGGCTTAAAATAATGAGATTTTGGCAAAGTCATAAAATATAGGATGAATAACAGAATGGAGAATCCAAATAGGAAGTAAACAGAAGTCTGCCAGCTGGCCATATCAGCAATGTATCCGACGAAGATGCGGCCGGCCATTCCGCCAATGGCATTGGCTGCAATATACATGGTAATGCCGAGACTAACGCTGCTGGAATCCAGTTCCTCCCCTAAATACGCGATGGCAGCTGCAGGCAGGCCCGCTATACAAATCCCCTGCAGGAAGCGCAGCACCAGAAACGTTTCAAAATTAGGCGAAATGGGCAAAAGCACCAGCGGAATAATGGTGCAAACAAGCGTGATATTCATTATTGAAACCCGACCGATTCGATCAGATAGAAATCCAAAGAATAGCAATCCGAAAATCATAGAAACTACAGCAGCAGACAGTGATAAACCGGCTGTTGCAGATGTTATGTCAAATGATTTCACCAGCAAAGGCATAATCGGCTGCACAAAGTATAAATTAGCAAATGCTAAAATGGATGCACTCGTCATCGCAATCATAATTTTTTTGAAGCCGGCATCATGCAGCGAATATTTATCTGATTCCTGTTGTTTAGCATTTACAGCAGTCATTATCCCACCCAGTTCCTTTAATGCGTTAAATCCATTATATCATTTTATCTATAAAAAAATCGAAAATTCCGACTAAATTCACCGCAGGATTTCCATTAAGAACTTTTCTAACCTATTTTTGAAACAGTGCGCACCTTCATTCCAGTTGCTCTAAATGTTATAATATAGGAATGTACTTTGGGACATGGGGACAGGTTGGTTGTCCCCTGCGGAACGCCGGGACAACCAACCTGTCCCTCTGTCCCACCAAAAAGGGGGTTGAAAGATGATTCCGGAGCGGTTTTTGGAGCCTTTGGAGTTTGCAGCGAATGAGCTGAAGGGGATTCTGCGTGCAGAGAATGAGGAAGATGCACGCCTGATGCAGAAGGGGCTGATGCTTTTTCGGCAGGGTCTTGTTTATCAGCTTCGCTTTGAGGATGATAAGGTTTTGGCGACAGTCCAGGATGTGACTCCCGCAAAGGTTGAACTGGATCTTGAGTTTATTCATTTGAGCGAGTGTTCCTGTCCGGCTGAAGGTTTTTGCCGCCATCAGACTGCGGTATTTCTGCAGCTTCTCTCCAAAGCCAGAAGTGTGTCCATATGGATTGAAGAGTGGAGGAAGCCGATAAAGGAAAAGCAGACAGCCAAGAATTGGGGGCTTCAAAGAGCAAAGGATCTTTTGAAATCCTCCGGTCAGCTGAAGACCGGTTATGACGGCTGGGTTGCCGGATTCCAAGAAAGCTTTACCGAGCTGATGGAAAAACAGGGAGAGCCTCGTCCCTATGTCCTCCCTGAGCTTTTCCATGTTTATCTGCGCCGCATGAAAGCGGGAGCACCGGTCGAACAGGAATGGAGGCTTCTTTATTTGCTTATCGGCTATGTCTTTTCTTTTAAAAAGCTGATGGCGCTTAGCAGGAAGTATGGCCACGGCGAAGAGTTGATTGACCGTTATTACCGCCATCTCTATCAGTCCCTGATGGAAGATTCCGTTGAGATTATGAACAAACTGTCTGTGCACTCCCTTCCCTTCGCTTTCGATCAATATATTGAAAAGCTGAAAGATGATTCCGCCGGGCTGATCACCGGTTCTTTTGGTTTGGATTATGAACGGGCCCATTTATACAGGCTGTTATGGACACATTTTTTCAAAAAGAAAGAATGGCGTGAAGCGGAGATCCAGAAGCTGGAGCCTTCCATCAAAGAGGAATCGCCCAGTCTTCCTTCTGTGGCAGGTTATGTGCATCTTCATATCCTTGAACGAAATGATGAACAGGCACTCAGTGTTTTAAGTGTGCCAAATGACTTAATGACTCCTTATATGCTTTACTGGATCGATTATTTTTCAGCCAATAAGGACTGGAATCGGATGGGTCCTTATGCAGAAGCATTTATCCATAAATTACGGGATTACCTGAAACAATCTGATGACTATTATGCCTGTATGGATTTTACCCGGTTGGCCATGAGGGCGATTTCTCCTTATTGCCAGGAAAGCAGCAAAATGGATTTGTACGAGAAAGCCCTTATGGAAACGCTGCCGTACAGCTACAACGATTATGAATACCTGCTTTTTGAAAAAGGCGAATTCATAAAGTGGGCAGATCTGCAGGCGTTTATTGGCTTTGATATTGATTCTCTAGGCAAGGACCGGATCAGGGAAATCAGCAAAAAGGAGCCCTCCATCCTCCTGCCTCTTTATCATCAGTCTATCACTGCCCATATCAATATGAAAAACAGGGATCATTATCGCGAGGCTGTCCGGAAAATGAAAAAGCTTCGCACGCTGTACAACAAACTGAAACGCCAGGAAGACTGGCAGCTTTTTCTTGAATTGCTGCTTGAAAAAACGAAGCGTCTCCGCGCCTTTCAGGAAGAATGCAAAAGGGGTAAGCTAATCGATGCTTAAAACGAGATTTCTCCATGTGAAAGTGAAACCAATAAACAATGACCGCTACCTGATTTTTGCCGTCAATGAAGAAGGCCGCCTTCTACCCCAGAAAGAATGGATGCCGCTTCTTTTTAACCATCACAGAGAAAGTTTTTTTGGGACTATGCTTGATGCTGTTGATGCGGACGGAATCAAAGGAATTTCTGTAAGCGGCTGGCAGCTCGTTACCCTGTTTGCGGCTGAGCAGTTCAACCGTTTGATTGAATGGAGCTGGGATGAAACTGCCGAAATTCTGCTGGCTTCCTCTCATGCTCTTTACGATTCAATCGTGGAAAAAGAATGGATGCCGGATTTTGCCGCCTGGGAACAGGATCAATTCCGCTGGGCACTGCCGGAAAGTGTAATTACCGAATTCGGCACGAACTTTTGGGACCAGAATGTAGAAGGCTCCCCTGTCCGGGAGTTTATCGGAGATTTATTTCACCGCTCCCTTGATGGCTTTATGAATCAAAATCAGGAAGCGAAAGCACAGTTCGGTGAAAAGCTTGAAGCATTGAGGAGTGAGCACCTCTCACCAAGGGATCTTGCAGCTTATTTTGATGAAGAAAGCTGGCAGGAATGGATCGGTGTCAAATCAAATGAAGCTCCTTTTTCGATTGGACTTAAGCTGGAAGAGCCCGGGGATATTGACTCCAGCTGGGATTTGGCGATTTTCCTTCGCGGAAAAAATAATTCTGATGTCTTTGTCGACTACAAGGACTATTCCAACTATCCGCATGACTGGCATGATTATGATGATTCAATTGAAAAAGAAATCCAGCGCTGGCTTGAGCTTTTTCCATGGCTTGCAGGCAGGCCCGGACAGATCTCCACTTCCCTGACCGAAGATGAAGCCTGGACCTTTCTGACTGAAGCAAGCGAAACACTGCTCGCACTTGGCGTGGAAATTCTGCTTCCTTCATGGTGGCAGGCAATGAAGAACGCTAGCCTGAAAGTCAAAGCCAAAGTGAAAGGAACTGGCAGTCATCGCCCTTCGTTTGTCGGGCTGCAGTCCATGCTTGATTATGATTGGCGCTTCAGCATGAACGGCGTTGATTTAACAGAGGATGAATTCCGGGGCATGGTTGAGGAAAAAAGACGGCTTGTCTACATTCGCGGCCGCTGGATCAAGCTGGATCCCCATTTTGTCCGCCAAATTCAGGATTTAATGAAGAAAGCGGAAAAAGAAGGATTGCATGTCCGTGACTTGATAGAACAGGAGCTTATGGCTGACGAGAGCACGCAGGAAGACGAGCTGGATAATCCTAAGGCTTTTGCCCGTATTCAGATTGAGCTTAACCGCCAGTGGAAACAGATGGTGAAGCAGCTACGCGATATCAAAAGTCTTCCGCTTGAAGAGGTTCCTGCAAGCTTCAAGGGTGATCTCCGCCCTTATCAGAAGCTCGGTATGAGCTGGCTGCTGTTTCTGCGCCGATATGGTTTTGGCGCCATTCTGGCAGATGATATGGGGCTTGGAAAAACGATTCAGCTGATCTCTTATCTTTTAAAGGTAAAGAAAGAGGAAGACAGCGGCCCATCGCTTATCGTCTGCCCTACATCTGTCCTCGGCAACTGGCAGAAGGAAATCGAGCGCTTCGCACCTGGCATGAGTGTGTATCTCCATTACGGTTCAAACCGCCTGAAGGGCGAAAGCTTTTCTGAAAAAGTAATGGAGTCTGATATTGTGCTGACCTCCTATGGACTGACCCATATGGATCTGGAGGATTTTGAAACCATCGAGTGGAGCTCCATTTCAATTGATGAAGCCCAAAATATTAAAAATGCCCAGACAAAGCAATCGCGGGCTGTCCGAAAGTTAAAGGGCAAGCACCATATTGCCCTCACCGGCACGCCGATGGAAAACCGGCTGACCGAGCTCTGGTCCATTTTTGACTTTACGAACCACGGCTATCTCGGCAGTCTCGGGCAGTTCCAGAAGCGCTATGTACTGCCGATTGAGAAGGATGACGACAAGAATAAAGTTAAGCAGCTGCAGGCATATATCCGTCCCTTCCTGCTCCGCCGCACAAAGAAGGATGAGGATGTAGCCCTAAATCTGCCTGATAAGCTTGAGCAGAAGGAATATTGCCCACTGACTGCTGAACAGGCCTCACTATACGAGCAGCTTGTCCAGGATACATTCGCACAGATCGAAAAGCTGTCAGGGTTTGAGCGCAAAGGTCTGATCCTGCAGTTATTAAGCCGCTTAAAGCAGCTGTGCAACCACCCGGCCCTTTATTTAAAAGAGGAGAAGCCAAAGCATGTCCTTGAACGATCTGTAAAGCTTGAAAAGTTAAGCGAGCTTGTCGGCGCTGTACATGAACAGGGAGAAAGCTGCCTGATATTCACCCAATATATAGAAATGGGGAACATGATCGCCCGCCTGCTGAAAAAACAATTCGGATTCGATGTGCCGTTTTTAAACGGCAGCGTGCCAAAGCAGGAACGTGATCATATGATCAGCCGTTTTCAAAATCACGAATTCCCTGTATTCCTGCTGTCGCTTAAAGCCGGCGGAACCGGTTTAAATCTGACGGCAGCAAACCATGTCATCCATTATGACCGCTGGTGGAATCCCGCCGTCGAAAACCAGGCAACCGACCGCGCATACCGGATTGGGCAAAAACGCTTTGTTCATGTTCATAAAATGATTGCCACTGGGACGCTCGAAGAGAAGATTGATAGCATGCTCGAAAAAAAGCAGTCCCTTAATGATCAAATTATTACGAGCGAGAATTGGATTACCGAGCTTTCAACAGATGAGCTTAGAGATCTGGTTCACCTGACATAAATTTTTTCAGTCTTCAAGTCCTTGATATGCATAAAGGCTTGAAGGCTGTTTTTTTATTTTCGCATATTCAGGCTTGTTAGGCTTTTGCGTCAGAAAGGTTACTTTGCTGCCTTCTTTTATAATGAAACAGGATAGCAGCTGGTATGTAGGGTTATTGTCCCCGGCGTTTATCGCCACCTGGCCGAGTTTAAATTTATAATGAAGAAGTCTTTCCTTATCATTTTCCATATCGTTGAACGTGAGTGAAGTATGGCTTCTAAGAGGAATTCTTTGATAGGATTTGTTATTCTGTAGCTGGATGAGCTGAAGCGCATCAAAGAAGCTTGGCTGATGATTGGTGTTTAATCTTTTATTTGCTGTTTGGAAATACAGGTACCCGGTTTCATCTCCTTTATCCACTAAATTACACCTCCTCTTTATTATTTTCAAAAAGTATATTCGACATATTCTGTGAAAATCCTCCCTGATTCTTAATACCTATATACAATATTTGTTTTCACAAACCGCTTTATTACCATTTAATGTTAGAAATAACCCGGCACAGGAGTACCGGGTTTCAAATTTAAGGGAAGTGCTGGGGATATGATTGATTCTCTATAGGGAAGGAAAATATGTGGACAGCTGGTTGGGGATGCCGTCAATTAATTACGGTAAGTCGTCCAGGTTTCTCCTGGGGACGGTTTTGCATTGCGGTTTCACGGATGAAGGATTCAAGCTGGTGAACTCGTTTATTCAGGTCATCGACTCTTTGGTTTGATTTTCCGAGCATCTTTATGAGGCTTTCGAGCAAATATTCCAATGCCTTTTCTCTTTCAGACACTTCTTTCAAAATGGAAGTTCCTCCTTGGTCACGGTCACCGGGATATCCTCTGTCTTCTTCCGGTCGAGAAAGCGGACCGATTCCGCTACCACCTCTGTTACATAAATACGTTTCTTTTCCTGATTATCATAATGCCTCGTCTGAATTCGCCCGGTTATCCCGATCAGCGTTCCTTTCCGGCAATATTGTGATGTATTTTCCGCTGATTTTTTCCATAAAGTACACTGAACAAAGTCCGCATCGATTTCACCCTTCTGGTTGCGGTATTGGCGGTTTACTGCCAGCGTCACATTTGTCACCGGAATTCCTTCCTGTGTCCTTTTCAGCTCAGGATCCCTTGTCAATCTTCCAACCAGGGTCACTTGATTGATCATAGCTTTCATCTCCTCTCTTTAATAGCTATATCATATCCGGAACTTCTCCACTGTGTAAAAATGCCAAAATGTGTTTT
The DNA here is from genome assembly GCF_017303275.1 of Bacillus sp. NTK034. Classification (GTDB taxonomy): domain Bacteria; phylum Bacillota; class Bacilli; order Bacillales; family Cytobacillaceae; genus Cytobacillus. The sequence goes on from NZ_JAFKOJ010000005.1 coordinate 132,568, forward strand.
TTGCAGAGCCTTTTCGGCAAAAACACCCTTAAAAATTTATTTTTCAGCTCCTTTTCCACAAAAAACGCCCCCGAAAATCTTATTTTCAACATATACAAAAAGGAAATTCGACAATCTGTCAAATTCGCTTTCAGTTTAGCCTGTGTTATAATTTTTTATAGACAACTTATTTTAGAGATGGAGGTAAGCCATGAAAACATTTAAACTTGTTTCTCTGCAATTGGTGGAAAAAAATGGCCTGATTGATATTGAACTGGATGATGGGTTGATAATCAATAAAGAAGACGAGAAGAGCAACTGGCTCCTGGAGGCATTTATTGATAAATCCTATCTTGAGTACTTCAAAAAGCGCGCTGATGACAAGGACGAGCTGACCATCCAAGTTGTTATTACGAAAAAAGAAAACGATCCAGCCGCATTCCAAACTAAAATTACCTCTATCAATGAACTGGAAAACCATATCAGCATTCTTTTTGAAGGATCACTCAAAAGAACGAAAAATGATTATGCCGAACTTCTGCTTCAGGACCTCTTGGACAAAGGCTTTATTGGAGACAGCCTGCTTGATGAATTTAAAATAAAAATGCAAAGCAAGCCGCGCCTGGCTGCTGCAAAAAAGGAAAATAAAGAAACTCCCGCTCAATCATGACGGGAGTTTTTCTTTATAAAAGGACAGGTACACCCCTGTCCTTGCCTTATTACTGATCTTTATTATCTTTGTCCTGCATATCCAGGTTATCTTCAACAGCATCTTCACCCGGCTCGTTGTTGTCTTCCATCATGTCGCCGTCATCATCTGTGTTGATGTCGTTGTCATCTGTGTTTTCATTCAGATCATTAGTCATGTCGCCATCATTAACATCACCATTTTCTTCAGTGATTGTGTCATCTTCCGGCGGCGGCTCCTGGTTATCTGTGGCACAGCCTGCTAGTAGCATGGCGGAAAGAACGGATCCTCCGATAAGTGTTAAAAGCTTTTTATTCATCGTAAAAGCTCCTTTCATAAGGTGTATTGTTGACCTGCTGCATTGGTCTTCCTTTATATTTCCCAAAAACCGAAACAACTTGCATATTTTTTTACAGAAAAAATCCTGCACGCTCCGTACGGGATTTCTTATATCATTACCTTTCAATTGCAAACATAATTTCAGCTTCCATTGCCACTTCGCCCTCTACAGTCGCAACGGCTTTTCCTTTTCCGATTCCTCTGCGGACGGAGAGCAGTTCGACTTCCATGATAAGTGTATCACCTGGGCGCACCTGGCGCTTCCAGCGGCATTTCTCCACACCGGCAAAAAAGGCAAGTTTTCCTTTATATTCATCCAGTGACAGCAGGGCAACAGCACCTGTCTGCGCACAGGCTTCAAGAGTCAGGCATCCTGGAAATACATTGTAATTTGGGAAATGCCCATTAAACACTTCCTCATTGGCACTTACATTCTTTTTGCCGACGGCTCTTTTTCCAGGCTCAAGCTCTTCAATGGAATCCACAAACAGAAATGGGTATCGGTGAGGAATTATTTCTTTAATTTCTTCTACATTCAATTTCATATGTATCGCTCCCCTGCAGTATTTAGTACCAGATACTAATAATAGCTTATATTTATTTTACTAAAAAATCGCTTGGAGGCAAAGCGGAAACAAAAAAGAAGGGCATCATCGCCCTCCTCTTCATTTTTTTCTTATTCTTTTTCAATCAAATCCACAATATGCATCCAGGTGGACTTTGTAAAAATATCTTTTACTTCCCCGCCGCCGATGACTCCATATCCGACTGCGGCTCCGGCCGTAACGCTCAGGAAAATTAAAAGCACGACAATAATAATCCGAAGCCAGATCGGAATGAGGCGAATGCGAACCCGCCCTTTACGCGGTGATTCTTCTTTGCTGCGTTCTTTCTTCAGTTGTTCACGCGTCTTGACTGCTTCTTGATTACTGTTGTTTACTGACATTTTATTTCCCCTTTTACCTAACGTATTCCGTTGATCAGCCCCATCATTTGATCAGCCATGGAGACAGATCTTGACTGAAACTGATATGCCCGCTGCAGGTTAATCAAATCTGTCATTTCCTTGGACATATCCACATTGGATTGTTCAAGGGAGCCTTGGGCCATTCCTATCTGGCCGCGGAGCGCACCATTCAGCTCAGTAAAGATCCCATCGCCGTCAGCTCCATCAGGAAGGCCAAGAAGATTATCCCCTTTTTGCTCCAGGAATTGAGGCTTGTTTATCAGAACCACTCCAAGATTGAATTCCTGGATGGAACCATTGGCTTCTTCTGCCAAAAAGCTCCCTGTTTCGGTCACTTTAAAATTTTTAGCTTGTCCATTTATTATAATCGAATTATTATTTTCATCAAGAACAGGAAGTCCGTCACCTGTCACAAGCATGGTCTCATTCTCCGAAACCGGAGTTAAATAAAAGGCACCCGCTCTGGTAAAACGCACAGCTGCTCCGTCTTCTGTCTGCTCGAGCACTCGGAAATACTGCCCTTCCTTTGTGAGGGCAAGATCAAGCGGCCGTTCGGTTGCCTTTAAAGCACCCTGCTTCATGACGATTTGGGACTGCGCCAGCTTTGCGCCTACTCCTTGCCTGATGCCTGCAGGTGTTAGTCTTGCTGTCTCCGCATTCGCATTCCGCTGATTATTGAACTGCTGAAAAAGCAAATCGGTAAAATTGGCTTCTCTTCTTTTATAGCCCGCTGTATCAATGTTTGCCACATTATGGCTGACAATATCCATTTGCTTCTGCAGCTGGGCCAGGGTATTCGTTGCCGTGATCATGGTTCTATTCATTGTTTTTCCCCCTTAGCGGGTCTGCCGCTGGACATTACCCGATCCGTCCGATTTCATTTGCGGCTTTCTCCATACTGCGGTCATAAGCCTGAAGGACCTTTTGGTTTGCTTCAAATGAGCGATAGGCGGTCATCATATCAGTCATCGTCCGGGAAGCATCTACATTGGAACGCTCCAAATAGCCCTGCTGCAGCTTGAATTGGACATTCTGTGCATTATAGGCATTTTCAAGGACGCTCTCTTCTGTCACTGCAAACAGTCCGTCACCCTCTTTACGCAGGCTTTCAGGATTTTGTGCATACATAATGCCCAATCTCGCTGTTTCACCTGCTTCTCCTGTAATCACACCATCTTCACTCACTGTAAACCGGTCACTGGAAAGCTGAATCCGTTCACCCGCATCATCCAGAATATATAATCCGCTTGCTGTCGTTAAGTAGCCCCCGCCGTCAATGGTAAAATTCCCATTCCTGGTATAGCGCGGCTCGCCATCAATACCTGCTGCTGTATAAAAGACGGACCCTCTTAAGCCGGTATCCGGATTAACAGTCAGATTAAGATCAAGCATGGCCAGGTCCGTATTCAGACCAGTTTCCTTCATATCTCCCTGCATGAAAGACGGAATTGTCTCCTGCATATAGACCCCTGTATTAAGGCTGCCCACTTCCTGATTTAAGGGAAGATTAAGGCCTTTCTCGGTTGGAACTGTCTGCTGGCCCATGAGCTGCAGAAGCATCTCCGGAAAAGCTCTCAGGCTCGTCTGATCTGCTTTAAAGCCTGGCGTATTGGCATTGGCCATATTATTTGTCAGTACTTCTGTCCTCCGCTGCTGCGCCAGCATACCGGAAGCAGCCGTGTAGAAACCTCTAAACATCTTTAATCACCTCTAAATTGCCATTCCGAAGATCTATTTACCTCTATTATAAGAAACTTTCCGACAATAAACATTAAAAATTTGAAGAATTGAGTCAGATTTTGAAAAAAGCTGTACCTTTTTTTAATCGGCTGGAATGGGAGAAAGTTTATAAAAGATAACTACACTATTTATTTTTCAGATATCGGTCTGTTTGGCTAGTTTATCGGTCAGAATTCATTTTTATTGGTATATTTTTTTGCAGATATGGTCTGATTTGGATTTTATCAGCCACTTTTTCAATATATCGGTCACTTCGCTCCAAACAGCGTTTGAGCTGTTGCAAAAAGAAAACCCGCCAAAAGACGGGTTCCTCACGATTATATAAGCTTTTTCTTCGGAAGCTTATCAATATTATCAAGCATGATGCCAGTTCCAACAGCAACGCAGTCCATCGGGTTTTCGGCTATTAAGACAGGTACTTTCAGCTCTTCAGCCAGAAGCTGGTCGATTCCGTGAAGAAGGGCGCCGCCTCCTGTCAAAATAACCCCGCGGTCAATGATGTCTGCAGACAGTTCAGGCGGAGTGCGTTCAAGCACGCTTTTAGCAGCCTGTACGATGACTTCAACGGATTCAGCCAGAGCACCCTGAACTTCATCGGAACGAACTGTAATTGTTCTTGGAAGACCTGACACCATGTCACGGCCGCGGATTTCCATTTCCTCATTTTTGCCGCCAGGAAAAACCGTCCCAATGGTTACTTTAATATTTTCGGCCGTTCTTTCACCGATTAGAAGCTTGTACTCTTTTTTAATATATTGAAGGATTTCGTTGTCGAATTTATCTCCGGCCATCTTTATGGATGAAGATGTAACAATGTCTCCCATTGATAAAACCGCCACGTCTGTTGTACCGCCTCCGATATCGACAACCATGTTTCCGCTCGGCTGGAAGATATCCATGCCCGCTCCGATTGCCGCAACCTTTGGTTCTTCTTCAAGATATACCTTTTTGCCGCCGCTTTTTTCAGCAGCTTCCCTAATCGCCTTCTGCTCAACACCTGTAACATTTGTCGGGCAGCAAATCAAAATGCGCGGCTTTGATAAGAAACCTTTAACATTCAGTTTGTTGATAAAATGCTTCAGCATCGCTTCTGTCACATCAAAGTCGGCAATAACCCCGTCTTTTAGCGGGCGGATTGCCACAATGTTCCCTGGCGTACGTCCGACCATGCGGCGTGCCTCTTCTCCTACGGCCAGTACTTTGTTTGTATTTTTATCAATCGCTACTACAGATGGTTCATTCAGCACAATTCCGCGACCTTTAACGTGGATTAGCACGTTGGCAGTTCCTAAATCAATCCCAATATCCCTAGCAAACATTTCTTTTTTTCCTCCTTGCAAAATGGCCAGCTTCTGTCCGCACCTTTGAAGGCTCTCTCTATTTAGGCATTCTTAAAGCGAACTTCGCTTATTAATTTTTTAGTTAGATGTTCAAGTCATTATTCGTAACAGCAGTTTAAGCCGCGCAAAAAAAATCAGTTCTTTTTAAAAAGAAATGATTTTGCCCGGCGTTCTCTTTAGGAGTCCTAGTCTTTACGAACCAAGTCCTATCCTAATTTTATATTTTAACACATTCCTTGTGAAAGCAGTAACATTTTGACAGATTTTGTGAGACTTTTTGAGGGTTTTTGTCGAAATGGGGAAATAGATGCAGGCGACTTAGGAAGGGGCTTAAATCCATAGAGCAAAGCCTTGGTTCAGGCCATGGAAACAGCTTATGATCTTTTAGCCCCCGGAGCCGCATGAAGGTTCATCATGTACAGCAAAAGAAAAATTGCCATGGTACAGCTAATAACGGCAGTCTTTAGCCTTTGACGCCTTTATCGGCGCTTTTTAATTCTTTTCATTTAACTGGCTCTTCTTCCATTTCCTCTTTTTTGTATTTCATTTTAGTGGCTTCACCGCCGCGCAGATGGCGGATCGATTTATGATAATCCAGGATTTCCTTTACTTCGTTTGCCAGTTCAGGATTGATTTCAGGTAATCTTTCCGTCAAGTCTTTATGGACTGTACTTTTGGATACGCCAAACTCCTTCGCGATTACGCGAACCGTTTTTTTCGTCTCCACGATATACTTTCCAATCTTGATAGTTCTCTCTTTGATGTAATCGTGCACACCACTCGCCCTCCCCAATTTGGATGTGAGAAGTGTGAAATGAGACTCGCTTTCTGTCTGGTCTTCAACTGTATTCCGCATGGTTTCCTGATTAAATGATCTTAATCGTGGCATGCGCCCGAAAGGCTTGCTTTCAGCTTGCGAAAATTAAACATGTCCTCAACATATTCATTAGTTTAGTAAAACGATCCCTCACCTCATACATTCTCTTTGTAAGGTTTGTAACAGTTTATTAGCTTGGTTGAGGTAATATGCACGAAAAACACAATAGGGACAAGGTTTTGTGTAAATTTTTTGAAAATAGGACATCTGGAGGTCAAAAATTAGAAATGTTTTCAAATAATTCTTTGGGGTATTTGAAAATTAAGCAGTCTAAAGACCGGTGACAACTGTCCTAATTTTAATTGTTCCATTTATAAGATCCAGGACTTTTCCAGCATATTCGACAAAATCCACCATTGCCGGGTAATTCATTTCAAAGCCAATAAACAAATTCCTTAGCAGCAGATAATTTCATATATCTAGGAATTACAGAGCGGATTGAACTATATGCATTTTCGGAAACAAGGGAAAAGAGCCAGGAACTCCTCCCTATTGTGAAGCGGATATTAATACCGTACTATTTTTTTCGGAAAACAATTCATTTAATTGGTTATGAAACCACAATATTCCAACAGATAGGATGAGCATAGTATGCAAACACGCAAGGAAAGGATTCTAAATGATAAAAGAAAGAAGATAAAAGCAAGAGGAATGGCGGCAGCCAGCACCGTTTTTGCTGCAGTAATTGCATCAGCCGGTTTCAGCTCTTCAGCAAAAGAAGCTCAGGCATTAACAGGCACTTACAAAGTGAAGCAGGGAGATACTTTATATAAGATCTCCAGAGAACATGATATGACTGTTAAAGAATTGAAAGCGGTTAACCGCCTTAGGTCTGACACGATTCATCCAGGCCAATCACTGGAGGTCCGGACTGAGCGCCATACAGAAGAACCCTTTAATAACGAGACAGCTGTTTATACCGTTGTGCCCGGCGATACACTATGGGGGATCGCAAAGCGCTACCGCATGAATGTCAATGAATTGAAAACATTGAACAAGTTAAAAAGTGATATGGTACTCATCAATCAGAAATTGACCATTAAAGGTGACATTTCCAGAATAAAAGCAGTCATCACTGGTGCCGCAGACAATTTTACGGTGGAATTTAAAAACGGGGATGATTATTTCACATTGAAGGTACCCTATGGAACAGCACAGACCTATCAAAAAATGTCAGGAAAAGAAGTCCTGGTGGTTTATAAGGACGGTTCACTGATCGATATACAGTAAAGGCATGGAAAGCCGCATTCTGCCGGCTTTCCATTGGTTAATCCATATCACCAACCCGCTCACCAACATTCCAACCACAGTCATTAAAAAAGGGATCTCATTAGACTGTCAGTTGCATTAATCAATTCCCCCCAGGTTTTATGTCCCCTCTGCTGAAATTGAAAAAGCAATTCAACAAATAAGTAAGCTGCAGTTAAAGCATCCCCCGCTGCACTATGGCGGTCATATATGCGGGTGCCGAATGCCATGGCATACCTCTCAAGGTCGCGCATATCGTAGGACGGGGCGATAAAGCCAATCAAATCCAGCGTGTCAATGGTCAGGAACCTTTTTAAAGCAAGCTTTTCGCGTTTAAATTCACTTTTGAGAGCAAGTGCATCAAAGCTTACATAATGGCCAACCAGGCATACTGCTTCCCTGGATTCGACATAGTCAAAAAAGCTCTGAATAGCTTCCAAGGCCTGCGGGGCATCTTTTACCATCTCATCGGAAATAGAGGTTAATTCTTTTATTTCCCGAGAAATTTGTCGGTTTGGGTTAACATATGTCTGAAATAGGTCCTTTTCCTGCACTTGAAGCCCTTTTACCGGAACGGCGCCGATATCAATGATCCTGTCTGTCGCAGAAACTTGGAATCCTGTAGTTTCAGTATCAAATACAATAAAATTCAGATCTTCAAGCGGCGTTGATAATGGAATGTTTTCATATGTTAAAGAACATGTCACATTTTTTCTGAGAAAAAACATACCAGCCTCCTTTCAGAGATATTAAGAGAATCCAGCAATTGCCTGGCTCTGCAGTTCCCTTAATGTCTTTAAGCTTAGAATTAATTCTTCTTTTTCACGGGTAGACATTCTTGTAAATGAGACAACGGAAGAGAGAGCGGCACCTGATTTTTCCTGCTGCCAGCGCTGGGTTACATACAAGGTCATAATAGTACTTACTGCTTCCTTCAAATCGTGTGCAAACTCCTTTGAGAATACCTGCCTATCCTTCAGGAAATCTATTTTTTCAAGTGGGGTGCCTGATATTTTCCCATGCATAAGGGACAGTATCTGCAAACTATGGTGATAGGGAAATAGAACCTCTTTTTTCATATCCATGCTTTTTCGATGCAGCTTGAATAGGGACCGGATCGGCTGGTCCAGGGTGGGAATGGAATGGTCCCTTTCCAGCTGTGCCAGCCGGTATAAAAAAATTCTGGACCTTTTTATCTGCTTCGCAGACTGTGCTTCAAATTTCGCATGCAGCCCTTCACTCCCCGCAATTAGCCGATAGGAGAAGAAATTTTGCGCTAATAATAAATGGTCATTTGTTGATTGAAGCATCCATGTCCGCAGCCGCTCCTCCCAATCTGCCAGTGAACCCCGCCATTTTTGTTCACTGCACATCATGAGTCCTTTGCAGCGTGCAAAGCCAGCCGCTTCCATATTAGAAGTAATTCTTTTTCCCAGCACATCAAAAAATGCCGAGGCATCCTCTGAATGATTCTCATAAACCAGGAAATGGTCCTGATCTGTGAGCATGAACTGTTCTCCACGGCCGCTTGAGCCCATTTGATAGAAAGCAAATTCGCATGGCTGCTGCAAACCTTTTTCTACCAGTTCAGAAATAGAAAGAGCAATAATTCTGCCTGTCAGGCGATCGTATAGCTTTGTAATGATTTCAAGTATTTTTAATATGGGAACACGGTCCCTTATTAAAGAATCAATAATGTCATAGATGCCGGTTTTGATTTGCGGAAGGCTGCCCCGGTCGGCTTTTTCAATTTTTAGAACTGTCTTCATCACATTCTCGTTTTTCTTTCTCAGCAAATCTGATAGTGTCACAATCCCCGCCACCTTGGAATCTTCCATGACAGGCAGGTGTTTGACGCCCTTTAACAGAATCAGTGAAAGGGCGTCATAGTAATATGCAAACCTTGATATCGTGACTGGGTTTTCCGTCATAATGGTTCTTGCTTGAGATGATAAATCTGCACCTTTAGCTGCGACTCTTTCCACTATATCTCTTTCCGTAATAATCCCTATTAAGCAATCATTATCTGCAACAAGGACCGAACTAATTTTCCTGCTATGCATTAATTTAGCGGCTTCCTGAATGGTTGCGGCCGGACCGACTGCCGCTGCCTCAGTACTCATGACATCCTGAACCCTGACCATGAATGCATCATTTTCTCCACAATCTGTCGCGCGCTTTACCTGTTCTGCAAGTGAAGCGTAAACATCTTTCAATCTGATGGCTGCCTGCGTCAGCAAGTAATCATGAACAGAAGGGTCATCCCATCTTTTTCTCACCACTTCAAACGGAATAAACATCGCCCTTACCTCGCTGGAGGCTTTGACTTCGACCATTGACTCTGTATCAATCTGTTTGGAAACTCCAAGGAAATCGGCAAGACTGGAAAAACCAATCAATTCCCCTGCCTGGACTACTTCAAGCACTTCTTCCCGTCCATTGTGTTCATTTTTTACCAACACCTCTGAAAGACCTTCTAAAATGAGCAGAAGGCCTTCACGCTGTTTATCTTTTTTCAGGATAATGTCATTTTTCCCATAGCGGCGGACTTCACATAACGATAGAAGTGAAAGGGCTGTGTCAGATTCCACCCCTTGAAAAAAGGGGTGAAGCCGCACAGCCTCCAAACGGTATAGATTATACAGATTTTGATCCATCATCGTTCATCCATACTTCACCATCTTTATAGACCATTTGCTCCGGATAGCGAAGATCCATAACCTCCTCCTGAATTTTTTGCGAAGGAGCAGCTGTCATAAGAGAAACAATGATATTAGCTGCAAATGCAGCAGCAGCACCAAACACACCAGCGCCTGTATCAATGATACCCAGGATGGTAAAGCCGCCATATTTAGCAGCAAAGATATAAGCCAAAGTTACACCTAATCCGACCAGCAAGCCGGCTATGACGCCCTGTGAGTTTGAACGCTTCCACCAGACACCCAGAACAAGCGCAGGGAAGAATGTTCCTGTCGCGAGCGCGAATGCCCAGGCAACAATTTGCGTAATCGCTCCTGGAGGATTAAGTGCAATAAGGCCAGCCAAAAGAGTGGCGATTACAATGGACCAGCGAGCAACTGAAAGACGTATCTTTTCAGTTGAATTCGGTTTTAGCACGCGGTAAAAAATATCATGGGCAAACGCAGAAGATATCGCAATCATCAAACCGCCGGCTGTTGATAATGCAGCAGCCATTGCCCCCGCTGCCACAAGACCGATGACAAACATGCCAAGATTGGCAATCTCAGGTGTTGCCATAACGACAATATCATTCGAGATAATGAGTTCATTCCATTGCAGCACGCCATCGCCATTGCCATCAGCGACTTGCAGCTTGCCTGTATCAACCCATGTTTTCGTCCAGGCAGGCAGTTCTGTAATTTTGCTGCCGGCAACCTGTGTCATTAAAATGAAACGGGAGAATGCAGCGTAGGCAGGTGCAGACAGATAAAGCAAGCCGATAAACAACAAAGCCCATGCTCCAGACCAGCGTGCGGCCTTCATCGTGGATACCGTATAAAAACGGACAATTACGTGCGGAAGTCCGGCTGTACCAGCCATCAGTGTAAACATAAGGGCTAGAAACTGCCATTTCGTTCCATTTGTAAATGGCGCAAAATATTCAGAGATTCCAAGCTGCCGGTCGAGCTCACCCATTTTGCCTACAAGCTCTCCATATGAAAGCCATGGCGCCGGGTTTCCTGTAATTTGAAGGGACATGAATACGACTGGAATGATATAAGCGATAATCAGAATGACATACTGAGCAACCTGTGTCCAAGTAATTCCTTTCATGCCGCCGAATGCAGCATAAAAGGCAATCAGAACGACACCGATCATAGTTCCAAGTTTCGCATCAATTTCGAACAGGCGGCCAATAACCACTCCGGAACCGGAAAGCTGGCCAATCGAATAGGTGAAGCTGATAATGATCGTACATAGGGCTGCAATCACACGGGCTGTGTGGCTGTCAAACCTGTCACCGATGAATTCAGGAACCGTGTAGCGGCCATATTTCCGCAGCTGTGGTGCCAATAGGAAGGTTAAGAGCAGATATCCGCCCGTCCAGCCCATAATATAGGCAAGACCGTCATAGCCCAGGAGCATGATCGTTCCCGCCATCCCGATAAAAGAAGCGGCACTCATCCAGTCGGCGCCTATTGCCATTCCATTAAAGACTGGCGGCACCCCGCGGCCTGCAACATAGAACTCCGATGTCTCTTTTGCCTTATTATAAATGGCTATGCCAATATACAAAGCAAATGTAGCTAGAATAATGGATAATGAGACCAAGAATTGCGTATCCAAAGACATCCCCCTTTTTTACGGACAAATTTTTAATGATGCCCCTTTTATCACTGTTTATAGCGGCGGCTTGAACAGCCGCTCATTTCTCTTAATGATCAAGGACTTTCCCTGAACTGATCTGTTCATTTTTGTTTTCATCAATTCCATATTTCCGGTCAATGGCATCCCCCATTTTGGCATTAACGAACAGCAGAATGATAAAGGTCAGTACAGCTCCCTGTGCGCCCATAAAGTAATGGAATGGAAATCCGTTAATCGAAATATCGCTTAACGGTTCTGCAAAAAAGACAACGCCAAAAGAGGCAAGAAATCCAATAGCAAAATAAATGATCATATTCCGAGTCTTTTCGCGGAAATAACTGTCCGCTACTTTTTTATCAATTTTTTTCAAAACTCCACCCCCGGTAAAAATGATAAATTCACCACTCTTGATTCTGATTAACAGACTTTATTATCAGGAATCACTCCTTTATTGGTTATCTGCAGCTAAATCGCTGCTATTTCACCGGATCCGTTATCCGGACCCGGACAAAACCATTACCTTAAACTGAAAATAAATTTGACTGTATCCATGAAAGGTGCGGGAACAAGAATGATTTGAACGAGGAAGTAAGCAAAGATTGATAGAAATGGAACTGCCAGGAAGATCGGCCTTTTCTTTCTTAAAGCAAGAAAAAGGCAAATCCCTGTAATGACCATCATAGACACTAACGTAAGCAATTTGGTTCCTCCTTTTTAGAAAGCGCTGTCATTTTTTTTCTGCTTTCCGCTTTAAGTTTGAAAACAGGCGACTGGGTTGTTTTCTGACTTCACTTAATTTTAAGAAAATTCATACTTCATTATGTACAAAAATCATTTCCAGGTCAAGTACATGCTGGAAATATAATTATTTTTTTTAAAAGTGACCCATTGCTCCGTTGATGCTTAAGGGTTTTATTCAATAAGCCTGGTTGGCAGAAACTTTAGGGCATTAGAGGAAAACACTATAGTGATAATAAAAACCTCGCAAAAAAAAAGAGCCTGTCCGGCTCTTTAATCCAATTCTTTGATAATAAGAGTAATGGCTTCCAGCAAATCTGCATCTGACCAGCTTGCCATGCTCTTTTTGCCTGCTGCTGCCAGTGCGTGGGAAGCAGGAATATGCACAAAACCCGCCGGTGCTTCAATGTTTGCGGATTTCAGCAGATGGAGCACGGAATACATAACGTTATTGCATAGATAAGTCCCCGCTGTGTTTGAGATTGATGCAGGAAATCCCTCTTCTTTAAGTCTATCAACCATCCGGCGGATCGGAAGGGTTGAAAAATAGCCATCGGGGCCATTTTCCTCTATCAGTTTGTCTTCAGGGGCAACTCCGCTATTGTCCGGCTCCCCATCCTGGCAATTGATTGCAATTCTTTCCGGTGTGATGGCTGTGCGGCCTGCAGCCAGTCCGAGAGAAATCACTGCATCCGGTTTTTTCTCCATTACTTCCTCTGCTATTTTCTTAGGTGCAAGATTAAAATCCACCGGCAAAAGGTGTCCCATAATTTCATAGTTTCCAACAGCTTTGCCATTCAATGCATTCACAATCTTTTCCGTCGGATTAATCGGAAAATCAAGAAAAGGTTCAAATCCGGTTAATAGCAGCTTTTTCATATTTTCTCCCCCTATATAACTCTTCGTTTTTTCGAAGTATTATACAGGATAATGGCAGAATTGTCGAAAAAATGTTGATTCGACAAAAATCGGGTGGTACCTGTCACCAAAAAAGAGCCTGCCATTTCGGCAGACTCCCTATTATTAGGCGTCAGTTGATTCAGTTGCAGTGTCTTCTTCAACTTGGTCGTCAGTTTGACCTTCGTCTTCAGAAGTTCCAGCTGGGTCTTCTTCTGTATCAGCAGACTCGTCTTCTTCCGTATTTCCGGCATTTTCATCTGCAGGTTCTTCAGCAGAACCTTCGTCTTCCGTTTTGCCAGACTCTTCTGTTGACTTGTCCTCAGAAGGAGCAGCTTCGTCGTTTTCTTCAGTTGCACCGCTGTTTTCTTCAGCATTTGCTTTGTCAGTTGTATCTAACTCCTGTAAAGAGCTAAGCGGCTTATTGAAGTAATCAAGCGGATTGACCGGCATTCCGTCTTTGCGGATTTCAAAGTGTACATGTACGCCTGCTTCTTCATTAAACAAGCTTTCGCCTGCCTTTGCTAGAGCATCACCTTGTTCTACCTGGTCGCCAACCTTAACATTCATCTCTGTAACAGATTGATATTGTGTTACAATTCCTTTGTCATGCTCCACTTCAATAACATTGCCCAACAGTGAATCTTCTTCTACCTTGGTTACTTTTCCGCTTAATGCAGCAAGGACATCAAAAGTTTCTCCATCCTTGGTAGCAATATCAATACCTGTGTTCGGATGGTATGTGTTATTGTAAAATACTAGAGCAGCTTCCTGTTCTTCAGCCTTGCCGTCATAGTCATAGAATTGTTTTTGAATGACAGCTGAGTCTGGATCTTTGACAGGCATTACGAAGTTTTCCATTGCGCGGTTAACTTCCAATGCTGGCTCGTCGTACTTTTTGCCGGTAATATCAGTGGCTTCATAATCGTAGCTGTCAGTGTCTGTAGCGTTGTCGCTTGTCTGATACCAAAGAACACCGGTTAGAATGATTGCTGCACTTGCAATGTAGATAGCTGGGAATGCCCACCGCTTTTTCATAAAGCGTTTAAAGCTGGAATCTTGAGAAGATCGTTTCTTTTCTTCCTCTCTCATTTATCATCACCTCAGCAATCAGTCTGAACAGATTGAGAGGATTATATACATTTCTAAAAAAAAATTTTTTGGGCTTATTTTTCGACAAAGGTTTTCGGATTATGCATGATTTTCGTAAAAATTTTAAAAGGAGTTTCTGATAAATGGTTAAGTGGATAATACGTGTGCTGCCTATCCTTTATATGGCGCTTATTTGGGTCCTGTCCAGCATGCCGGCAGATGCAGTGGTGGAGCTGCCGGATTTGGCGGTGGACCGTTTTATAAAAGAATCTATGCATCTGATTGAGTTTGGTATTTTGTATGTTCTTCTGGTTTTGGCTGCTTTAACTGCATGCAAGCTAACGCCGGGAGTCAATATTCTTTTGGCTGTTTTTGCGTGCTTCTACGGAGTTCTCGATGAGATCCATCAGTCATTTGTACCGTACCGGTCTGCTGCTGTGATTGACGCTGTTAAGGATATTACCGGTGTAGCGGTATGCTGGTATTTTATCAGCAGGGCTCTTTTTTATGGGAAGTTTGAAAGGCTTAGTAAGCTTCTTGGTTTCTTTAAAAGGGCAGCATGAAAGAGCTGATTCTCTATGAACCAGCTCTTTCGCTTATTTCTTAGCCGTGACTTTCGTCAGCAGCTGGTCGGAAGCGGCAACTTCTACCCCTTTATAATAATGGGCAACGATTTCTTTGTAGTTCTTTCCTTCAGCCGCCATGCCATTTGCACCGTATTGGCTCATGCCGACTCCATGGCCGTAGCCCTGGGTGTTGATAATGATGTTGTCACCTTTGCGTTCCCAGGTAAAGTCTGTTGATTTCAAACCCAGTTTCTCTCTGATGTCTTTTCCGCTGACTACTTTCCCGTTAATATCCACTTTTGAGACCCGCTGGCCGGCTGTTCGCTCGGTCACGTTTCCTATCGTGCTATCATTAGGGAGTGTCACCCCCAATTTCCTTTCAAAATCCTGAACGGTGAATACCTCTCTGCCGTTAAACTTCGGAGACTGGAGGTCCCATTTGCTTTCTACACTTTTTAGGTAAGGAACGGAATTTGGCCAGATGGCCTCGGAGTTTTCAGTAAATCCATTGCTTGTTGAAAAGAAGGAAGCTGTAATCGGTGAGCCATCGAAAGTGAGGATCTGACCTCTGGTTTCGGTAACGGCTTCTCTTACCTTTTCGATTTTCCACTTATAATCTTGTTTCCATTGCTGCCTCAGTTCCTCATCATTTTTATAAACCTGATGGGTTACTGTATCGTAAACTAATGCCCCCTCAGGAAGTTCAACGCTATCTTTATTCATTAACTGCTTAACAATAAATGTCCTTGCTGCCAATGCCTGAGCCTTCAAAGCTTCCTCTTCAAATTCAGCCGGCATTTCCGATGCTACTACTCCGACGATATACTCTTCAAGCGGAACCGTCTCCAGCTTTTTCTGTGCAAGGCGATAGACCCCTACCTCTATGGCTGGCCCTTGGGGAATTTCTGCCGCCGTCTCTTTCTTGGTCTCAGTCTGAAGCTCCTCGCCAAGCTTTCCGCTGACTTTCCCTTCTGTAAAGGGTATCACGAGCAGGGCGGGAACGATGAGCGTGACGGCAAACAACAGTGCGGCTAGTACGATGAAAGGTTTGAATTTTGTCATGTTTTAAGCCTCCATAGCAAATAAATAATTCGAACTCATTTCATGTTTATGGCTATGGACAAGCTATTATGACAACTTAATGAACCGGAATGCGATTTATCCAATTTAAGCTTTACTGCCCCGGATAAATTCGATAAAAGCTTTTGAGGCCGAGAGATCCATTGAACTTTCATTAAATACAAGCCATGTTTTCCGGTAAAGCTTTTCACCCTTGAAGCTCAATTCCCATGTGTTTAAATCCTTGCAGCCTTTAAGGCAAATTTCCGGCAGGATTCCATAACCCAGCCCATTCAGAATCATTTCACGGCATGTATCGATAATATCTACTTCCATTGTAATAGCCGGAGGAAGGTCGAAGTTTTCCTTCCACCAAAGATCGATTATATTTTTCAAGGATGGATCGGTGTTATAATCTATTCTCGGCAGATATGGAAGCTGTTCTAAATCGATTTTATCCTTTGAAGCAAGGAAGATTCTCTCTTCATCTATTAACATTTTTGGCCCCTTCCACTCATAAGGGTCACGGACGATGCCAACATTCGCCTCTTCTTTCTGAATCATTTGGATAACCTCATAGCTGAAGCCGGTTTTTAACTTCAAGTCTACCTGTGGATATTGAATTAGAAATGCAGCCAGTATTTCAGGCAATCTATATCTGGCATACGTTTGCGAGACGCCAAGCCTTAATGCTCCTCTTACCTCACCCTCCATGCTGCTGAGAAAATCCTTCGTTTCTCTTAGCTGATGAATCATCCTATTGGCATATTCCACTAAATATTCCCCTTCGGATGTAAAATCCACTCCTCTCTTTCTGCGTGATAGGATTTTTACAGCAAATTCTTTTTCCAGCTGTTGAATCCTATATGTTAATGAAGGCTGCGAGATATACAGCTGTTCCGCAGCTTTCGTAATATTCCGTTCTTTATGGATCGTCTGCAGGATGAGCCAATCTTTTTCGTCCATTTCAGCCTCCATTGAAATAGAAATTTTTTATCGTTAACAATAAAATATCAATATTTCATTTATTTTACCATTCCCCCTACAATAAAGTTATAAATAGTAAACATTCGTCGGGAGGAACTTAAAATGGCTAAATATGATGTAGTAGTGGTGGGAGCCGGCAATGCGGCACTATGTGCGGCAATTTCGGCAAAGGAGAATGGTGCAAGCGTCCTGGTTCTTGAAAAAGGTCCTGAACATAAGCGCGGAGGCAATTCATATTTTACAGATGGGGCCATCCGTTTTGCTTATAACGATTTAAGCGATATCAGAAGAATCATGCCATTATTGACAGATGAAGAAGCCGGTAACATTGTTATGCCGGAGTACAGTGATTCTGACTATTATAATGATTTAATGAGGGTGACGGAAGGCCAGAGCCATAAGGAGCTGGCAAATCAGCTTGTTTCAAAGTCTTATGAAACAATCGTCTGGATGAAGGAGCAGGGTGTTGAATTTGAACTGAATTATGATAATCAATCATTTAAAAAGGATGATAAAATTCACTTCTGGGGCGGCCTTCCTGTTAAAACGAAAGAAAAAGGAATTGGCTTAATGAAGGCACTTTTCCAGCGTGCCAAGGAAGCAGGCATTGATATATGGTATGAGGCTCAGGCAACCAAGCTATTGACGGAAGACAGCAGAATCACCGGCGCAGTTGTTAAGCAAAGAGAGAAAGAACTTACCGTAGAGGCAAACAGTGTCGTGCTTGCCTGTGGAAGCTTTGAAGCCAATAAAGAAATGCGTTCCAGGAATTTAGGACCTGAGTGGGAAGCAGCTGCTGTCCGGGGCACAGAATTCAATACAGGTGACGGAATCAATATGGCGATTGAGGCTGGAGCCGAAACATTTGGAGAATGGTCAGGATGCCACTCCATTGGTACAGACTATAATGTTCCAAAGGTCGGTGATTTCACAAAGCCAGGCGATATCTTCAAGAAGCATTCATACCCGCTGGGAATCATGTTAAATAAAGAAGGGTACCGCTTTGTGGATGAAGGCGCCGATTTCAGGAACTATACCTATGCGAAATATGGACGGGGAATTTTAAAACAGCCTGGACATGTTGCTTACCAGATCTTTGATAGTCAAGTAAGACCTCTTCTGCGCAAAGAATATAATCTGAAAGAAGCAACTGTTTATAAGGCAGACACACTCGAGGAATTAGCGGAACTGATTCCTGTTGAAAAAGAACAGTTTTTAAAGACCCTTCACGAATATAATGATGCTGTTCAAAATGGTGATTATAATCCGTCTGTGAAAGATGGAAAATCAACATCAGGCATCACTCCTGAAAAAACAAACTGGGCACTGCGGGTTGAGAAAGGACCCTTCTATGCCTTCCCGGTTACATGCGGAATTACCTTTGCCTTTGGCGGACTACATGTAAACACCGATGGAGAAGTACTAAATAAAGAACAGACCCCCATTCCAGGGCTTTTTGCAGCAGGAGAGATGGTTGGGGGAATCTTTTATAAAAACTATCCGGGTGGATCAGGCTTAATGTCCGGCGCTGTTTATGGAAAAGTCGCCGGAACTCAGGCCGCATCCTTCGCAGTGAACCAATCCAGGGCTACAATTAAATAACTATAATGGCGTGCACAGTTAAATTGGGCACGCCATTTTTTCTTCAAGCTGTCTCATCCCTGCCAATAAAATGCGAAAGCTCCTAAAATAACCCCGATCCAAATCAAGAATGAAACAGCACCCGCTTTAAGCAAATCTCTCTCACTAAAATGGCCATATGAATAACTGATTAAATGGACAGGCGATTGTGTGATAAAGAAGAAGCCTGGAATACCTGCCAAAAGCACGGCCTTCACCAGGTTTAGTGCCGGGAAGCCACTTAGTACATCCCCAAGTGAAATCACTAAAGGAAGCATGATGGCGAGGAAACCTAAGACATTCACAAACATGATTCTCATCAATGAAGTTAATAGAACTAGGATCAAAGCAGTCATAAACGGAGTCTTCAGGGCAAGGAATTGCGTGAGATACTTTACCAGAACATCGATGGTGCCTGTACTTAAGAGCATTCCTGAGACCATGAGCGTAGAAGCAAAGAACAGAACGATATCCCAATTAATCGATTTTCTCGCCCGCTCCCATTCCCAGACTCCGATTCCCGGGAATATGGTCAGACAAGCGCCCAAAAGTCCAATGAGGGGAATTGAGTATCCATGCATGCTTTGTGTGATCCAAAGAGCAAGTGTAATGCCCATAATCGCAAGCATTTTCTTTTCTCTTGAACTGATCTTTCCCAATTCACTGATTTTGGCTTCAAGCAGACACAGCAAATGTTCTTTGTTTATTTTTTCCGGCGGAAACATGATGATGAATGCCAGACCGAGCAGCACGGCAAAAATCGCGATTGGCACTCCAAAAGTAAGAGTCCATTGCAGATAATCAATATGATGGCCGCTATCGGACAAAAGACTGTAAGCATAGATCGTAGAACTTGCTCCTGTAGCTACAAAAGCACCTGTAATTGGAATAAGATAAGTGATGCCGATAAATAAGGATTTGGCCAGATTGCTTGATTCGTCCATTGACTTTAAGCTTCTGATCAGACTATCAAATACGGAAGACAGAAGGCTTGCTTTGCCAACATTGGATGGGACAAGGACCGATAAAATGAAGACAAGGAAAAACGAGATGAAGACAAGCACCTTGCCCGCACCGCGAGAGCATTTCAAAATCATTAAGGAAAGCCTGTCGGCTAAACCAGTATCGATAAAGGCCCTTGAGATGATAAATGTCGAAACCAGCAGCCAGACTACATCAGAGGCGATATAGGCCAGCACCTCTTCATAAGTAAAAAAATGCAAGGAAAACATCAGCATGACTAATAGTGAGCTGTATGCCAGGGGAAATACATTTCCGACCCATAATAGCTGGATGATCACAAGCGCGGTGAGCGACTGTACTTTTATATCCCATTGCATCGGGAGGATAAAAAAGAACAGATACAGCGCGATTGCTATCATCAGTAGAATTTTCTTTTTCATTATGTTTCTCCTTCAGGATAAACAGGAAAATCCACCATTATTCTGGTGGACTTTCCTGGACTCATATTAAGCAGAGATAGCTTCTTTATCATCATTTCTGCTTTTCTTCTTGAACTTATTGATCACAATTGGATAGAACAAAGAAAGTACAGTCAGCACGATCAGTGTGATTGAAATTCCAGAAGAGAAGAAAATACTTAAGCTTCCGTTAGATGAAGTCAGGGCCATCCGGAAATTCTGCTCCATATCCCCGCCCACAATAATTGCCAGCACCAGCGGGGCAATTGGGAAGTCCATTATTTTCATGAAAAGCCCAATTACGCCAAAAAGAAGCAGAAGGAAATAGTCAACGGTGCTATAGCTGAGCGTGTACGTGCCTATAAACGCCAGCATGATGATAAGCGGATACAGGACCTTAGCTGGTGTATCCAGGATTTTTACCAATAAGCCGACA
Source organism: Bacillus sp. NTK034 (assembly GCF_017303275.1). Classification (GTDB taxonomy): domain Bacteria; phylum Bacillota; class Bacilli; order Bacillales; family Cytobacillaceae; genus Cytobacillus. The sequence continues at coordinate 152,891 of NZ_JAFKOJ010000005.1, forward strand.
AGGAGAATATTGATGATGACCAGTGCGATATTTCCAATAAACATGCTGTTGATCAGGGCCCATACCATTCCAGGGTCGTTTTCAAAAAGCAAGGGGCCTGGCCTCACTCCCAGCATGATAAGAGCTCCCAGCATAACCGCTGTCGTGCCTGAACCCGGAATTCCCATGGTCAAAAGCGGAATCATTGCCCCCACAGAAGCAGCATTATTGGATGATTCCGGAGCTGCCAGTCCTTCAACTGCTCCTTCGCCAAATTCCTCAGGCTTCTTTGATAGCTGCTTCTCAGTTGAATAGCTCATCATGGAAGCAATCGAACCTCCTGCTCCAGGAAGCACCCCGACGATAAACCCTAATGGAGCACTTCGAAGAATCGGCCACTTCGATCTTTTCCACTGATCTTTTGTAAACCAGATCCTGCCAACCTTCTTCTTTTCTTTTTTTACTTTATCAATCGTTAAAAAGTTATAAAAAACTTCTCCTACTGCATAAACACCGATTATAACAATGAGGAATTCAATGCCTTCACTTAAATGGGGAATATCCATTGTAAAACGGTGCACACCCGTCTGGGGGTCAATTCCAATGGTACTGATCAGAAGACCCAAAGCCATGGCGATGAAGCCTTTCACCATTTTACCGATTGAAAGTGATACAATCGCCGATAATGTTAAAAGCATTAATAGGAAATATTCTGATGGTCCAAATTTCAAAGCGAAGTTTGCCAGCGGCTTTGCCAAAAAGATAAAACCAAAGACCGCCAATACCCCGCCGATAAAGGAAGCCACTGCGGAAATGGCCATTGCCTCTCCCGCCTGTCCCTTTTGAGCCATCGGATAACCGTCAAAGGTGGCCGCGATTGCAGATCCATCTCCCGGTGTATTGAGGAGAATCGAACTTCTTGAGCCGCCATACATGGCACCATAATAGATGGCAGCCATTAAAATAATCGCGCTTGTCGGATCCATCCCAAAAGTAATCGGGATTAATACCGCAACAGCTGTTGCTGGCCCCAATCCAGGGAGCATGCCGACAATCGTGCCTAAAAATCCGCCAATTACAACCCAAAAGATATTCATTGGCTGTAAAACAATCTGGAACCCTTGTAAGAAAGCATCCATGCTATCTTCTCACCTCCATATTTATGGTAAACTCACACCCAACAATTCACTAAAGCCGTACCAGGTTATTAACGAAAATAAAACCGTGACAATGATATTAGCCTTCCACTTCTTCCATCCATTCACATAGAACAGCAGACATCCCAAGAATATAATGGTTGAAGCCAGGAATCCAAAGGGCTCGAAGATAAAGGCGTAAAGGACTCCAAGCACAATTGTAACCCCTATTAATTTCAGTGTCCTCCCCTGGAAAAGCCCCTGGATTTTTCCATTGTGTTCATGAAGGGTTTTCAATTCATTAAAAAGGTAGATAACACTAAGCACCAGCATGAAAATGCTTAATCCGACCGGAAAATATAAAGGTCCGTTTGGATTTCCGAGGTTTGCCTTTGGAATGGCAAAAGAGCTGATTAAAAAGACGCTGGCAATGATGATCATCAACACAGGCATTCCGATTTTTACGGCTTTCATCGCAATCGCTCCCTTACTTAACCAGACCAGAATCATTGATCAGATCTTTGTATAACTTCTCCTGTTCATCAAAAAACTTTTTCGTTTCTTCACTATTTTGATAGAAGTCATCCCAGTCATTATTCTCAAGCAGCTTCTTCCATTCATCCGTTTTTACCATCTCAGCTAACTTCTCATCCCAATAGTTTATTTCTTCTTCAGTCATGTCAGGCGGGCCCATAATTCCTCTCCAGTGTGGAAAGACCATGTCTATTCCTTCTTCCTGGAGCGTAGGCACATCCTCGAGCTCTTCCAATGTCTTATCAGAGGATACAGTCAAGATTCTAAGTTTTCCAGCCAAATGCTGATCCTTTACCTCTGATAACGATGTGGTTACAACATCCACATGGTTCCCCATCAGAGCGGTAACGACATCTCCCCCGCCTCCATCATAAACAAGGAAATTCAAGTCCGATGGTGTAATCCCTTTCATGTCTGCAACCTGCACAAAAGCCAAATGGTCATCATTCCCTAAGCCAGGGCCGACTCCGATTTTAATAGACTTTGGATCCTTCTTGATCTCATCCATTAAGTCATTGATAGATTTATATGGAGAATCAACAGATACCGCAATTGCCTGCCATTCAGTGGCCAGTGTGGCTAAAGGAGTAAAATCTTTGTGGGTCAGTTTGCTTTGCCCCAGCAAATTATTGGTCAGAAGCAAACTCGAGTTAACTGCCAGGTTATGAGAGTCTTTGCTATGCAGATAATTCCAGCCAACCTCACCCCCGCCTCCGGGCTTATTAATGACATTTACATTGCCTTTGACAAGTTTGTTATCCTTTAAGATTTTCTGTACGGAACGGGCAGTTAAATCCCAGCCGCCACCCGGAGATGCCGGGGCTACAATCTCAATATTTTTCGAGGGGTAATCTGCACTGTTCGATGCTTTACCTGATGAACACGCTGCCAGCATAAATGCAGCTAATATTAAAATTCCAAGGTTTTTCACGGTTTCCACTCCTTTTAAGTTATTAATTCTGAATTTATAATAAATTCTAAACACTTTTGTGTAAACGTTTTCAAAAAATTGTCCATATAAACCTTTATATGCATTTTGTTCATTGTGTTCATATGTTCAGAGGTTCACATATTTATAAAAAGAAAAAGCCCTGATCATTCGGACTTTTCCTCATCCTTCTTTTATGTAATAATTCCGTTCCGGCCGTCCTACAATCCCATACTCCTGTTCCACATACGCTTTATTGGCACTTACCAAGTATTCCAGATACCTTCTCGCCGTAGTCCTGGATGCACCCATTTTTTCGCCAACTTTGTCAGCGGACATGCCTTTCGTTTCCTTCTTTAGTATTTTGCTTACTTTGTTTAAGGTAAGGTAGTCAATTCCCGCAGGCAAATCAAGTTTATCTTCTTTCACCTTGCGGCTTCCAAATAACCGGTCAATGGCATCCTGATTCACTTCCACTAATGAGTCCAGGATCTGCTTATCATGTCTATATTTCTCAAGTGTTCCTACAAAAGTCTCCATTGTTACCGGCTTAATCAAATAGTTATGGACGCCAAACTTCAGAGCTTTCTGCAAATATTCTTTTTCTCTGGCAGCTGATATCAAAATAACATCCAGTGCGGGAAACTTTTCACGGATTTCCAGCAGCAGATCTGTTCCCAATTTATCCGGCATATATATGTCCAGCAGCAGCAAATCAACTTGATGGACGTTCAATAGATTCATGGTTTCCTTTGCATTTAAGGCCTTCCCGATTAGCTTCATGCCCTTAACCCTTGATAGAAATTCTTCATGGATTTGCGCAATCCGGAAATCATCCTCAGCAATTAGAACATTGATTACCCCACTCAAATTCCCCCTTTATAAGAGATAATCATTTTGGCAAGTAGACAGTAAACACCGTACCATTTTCTTCATTACTGTCAAATTCAATCATTCCGCCTAATGATCGTGCTTCATCGTTTACATTTCCAAGACCATATCCCCTATGTTTTCCCTTGGAAGAAAAACCGGTTTGAAAAATAAATGGCTTATCCTCATCCTTAATCCCCTTCCCATTGTCATTGATTTCAAAAATAATGTCATTTCCGATATCTGTCACAAAAAAATGAACCATCTTTTCTTCTTTTTCTGCAACGGCATCAAATGCATTATTAATGAGATTTCCCAAAATAATGATCAGGGAAGATAGCTTGAATTTTTCCGGAAGGGATTCCAGCGAGCTTTCTGGATCAATAACAAAATTTATTTTCTTTTCCGACGCCTGCGCCATTTTTCCTAATAGTATGGCCTGGACTTTTTCATCCTGTATTTTTGATAGTAATAAATCTTCTTCTATCGAATGGATATGGTCCTCATTCTTAATAAACTCAATCGCTTCCTCCTTCTTATTCAGCTGCAGAAGGCCGAGAATGGCATAGAGCTTATTGGTAAACTCATGAGCTTGAGCTCTCAGGTCATCGGAATACTGTCTAACCTCTGATAGGGCATCAATCATATGCTTGATCTCTGTCCTGTCCCGGAAGCTGCCTACCATCCCTTTTCTTTGATTTTCTTCAAAGACAGGCTCAGTGTTGACAATCATAATTTTTTCCTTGTATTGAATTTCAACATTCTTTTGTTTTTCGCTGTTAGTAAGAATCTTTAACATGTCCGAGGAACAAATTACTTCAGATAGGGGCCTTCCTTCTGCCTGTGCCTCAATATCCAGCATTTGCTGTGCAGACGAGTTCATCATGGTGATATACCCTCGCTCATCCACAGCAATGATCCCTTCTCTCACCGATTGGAGAATAGCATTTCTTTCTCTATACAAAGCCGCGATTTCATATGGCTCCAGATTGAGTGTATCTTTGCGAATGCTGTTGGCCAGAAGGAAGCTTCCAATGATTCCTATAATTAAGATTAGGACGGAAGCTTTTAGAATTTTTGCGATGTCGCCCCAAATAGAAAGATATATCGCATCCATTTCATATAAGACAACGACTGTACCCTCGACTTTTTTATAAGGTCCATAATCCACCATAACTGGGGCAACCGCTTTTAGCACCTTTCTGCCATTTTCTGTTGTTTGAAGTACGTAATAGCTCCCATAAGTAAGCGCTTTATCGAGATTCTCATTATTCAGCTTATTATATAAGCCGTCTTCATCTGTTGAAGCAATCAGCCTCCCATCACGGCCCTGGAAAAATACAGTCATGGGTTTGGATTGATATTTAATCTGGTCCATCAATATACTGATATCTTCATATCCGCCGCCATGCCGAAAGAAATCATGCAGGGCAGGCATATAAGACAGGGTCTTGGCCGTTTCCAAAGAAATTTCCCTCGCCTTTACCACATCATCAGCCTGCTTCATATAAATAAATAAGCCAGATAAAGACGTGATGATAAAAATAATCAGCATGAGGACCAATCCCAGAATTTTCACCTTCAAAGAAACCTTTAGGATTTTTTTCATTATATCTTCATCAGCTGTTCACTATATCCTATCTTTTTTCTATTATATTAGTATAAATATTCAAAATTATCCATGAATCCTTCTTACTAGTCGGCCAATAAGAAAAGCGCTGGTGTTAGACAGTTATCAACGTTCAAAAGTTATTCTTATCATTAATTAAAAACCGCAGAATCGATTTGTCAGTCCTCTGACAGCTCGATTCTGCGGTTTCAGTTTGGTATGCGCGCAAGGCGACTATTTTGACGACTCGCAATGGCCGCCTTGATTGGCATCACTTATGCGTTCATGTCAGAAACAAGGCTGTTATTAACAGGTGTTTCTTCCACTTCTGTCACACGTTCGATATCTGCACCAAGTGCAGCAAGCTTTTCGTGGAAACTCACGTATCCGCGGTCAAGATGCTTCAGCTCTGTTACGCGTGTTACGCCATCTGCCACCAATCCAGTCAGGATCAAGGCTGCTGCTGCACGAAGATCAGTAGCGGCTACTTCTGCACCCTGCAGATTGCTTGGTCCGTTCATAATGACTGAACGGCCTTCAATTTTAATATCAGCGTTCATGCGGCGGAATTCCTCCACATGCATGAAACGGTTTTCGAATACAGTTTCCGTGATCACACTTGTACCCTGAGCGTGAAGCAATAGGGCCATCATCTGTGATTGCATGTCTGTCGGGAAGCCAGGGTGAGGCATTGTTTTAATATCAGCTGCCTTCAATTTATCTGGACCCAGCACACGGATTCCTTCAGCTTCTTCAATGAAGGTAACACCCATTTCTTCCATCTTGGCGATTAAAGAAGCGGAATGCTCAGGAACAGCACCCTTTACAAGAACGTCTCCTCCTGTAATGGCAGCTGCTACCATGAATGTACCTGCTTCAATGCGGTCAGGAATGATGTTGTGCTCTGCACCAAACAGTACGTCCACACCTTCAATGCGAATCGTGCCAGTTCCTGCCCCTTTAACCTTGGCACCCATTTTATTGAGGAAGTTAGCCAAGTCTACAATTTCCGGTTCCTTTGCTACGTTTTCCAAAATCGTTGTGCCTTTGGCTAATGTTGCAGCCATCATAATGTTTTCCGTAGCACCAACGCTAGGGAAATCTAGATATATTTTTGCTCCATGCAAGCGGCCTTCTGGTGCTTCCGCTTCAATAAAGCCATTACCAACCTTTACTTTCGCACCCATCGCTTCAAAGCCTTTTAAATGCTGGTCGATTGGGCGGGAACCGATTGCGCAGCCCCCTGGCAATGCCACACGGGCACGGCCATTTCTTGCTAATAAAGATCCCATGACTAAAACTGAAGCACGCATTTTGCGTACATATTCAAAAGGTGCTTCTACCTTCAACTCTCGAGATGCATTTACTGTTACTGTATTATTTTCAAACTCCACTTCGGCGTTTAAATAGCGTAATACTTCATTAATAGTATATACATCGGAGAGTGTTGGGACATCACGAATTACGCTTTTGCCATCACTTGCTAACAGTGTTGCGGCGATAACCGGTAAGACAGCGTTTTTTGCTCCTTCTACTTTGACAGTACCGCTTAACCTAATTCCGCCGCGGACGATGATTTTATCCAAAGTGTATTCCCCTCCGCGTCCATTTTCTCTATATTAATATTCAATCGTAATGATGGGTGTGCCAATAACTATGTTTGTCTTGGCGCCCATTCCTTGTGTCCGTAATCCAAGCTGCATGTTCATTTTATTGCCATTTGTCTCAATGAATTCACCAAAAAGCGGTGAATTTGCTGATGCTGAAATAAATTGGTCCTCTTCTAGTGCTTCTATTTCTGTTGCATTAAAAGCTTCCAGCAATTGAGTTGCAGTATCAGGCAAAGACTTATTAATCTTATCATTGAATTCACCCTGGATACAAGAGAAAATTGTGGCATTTCCTCGAAAAATGTCAGAAATCTTACTATTCAGTTCTGCAGCCAGTTCGCTTTGTTCTATCTTCCACCCCTGACCTTTGGCCTCATAAATCACATACGTCTGAACTTGACCTTTTGTGGGGGTCGATAAAACTTTTACTGCTTCTGACTGAGTATCTGTTTTCATAATAATAGCTTCTGCTTCCCAAGACTTTTCTGATCTTTGAAAGCTCCATTCCCAATCAGGATATTTCGCCTGCAATTCATCGGTGAATGCTTTCACTTCCCGAAGGGTTTGAAGATTTTCCATTTTTTCTCTCGCATGCAAAGTCCAATCTTTGATTAAAATATTCTCGCCCTGTAAAACCGAGGCCATCGTTAACAGGTCAAGCTCCCCTTTGGCTACAGTCGTCTTATTCCCAATGATTATCATCATGAAACCAATAATGGCAATAATGGATAATGTAATGAATGATTTTTTCATCTGTAAACTCCTCCCCTTAGTACCATTGTTACCAAGGATAGAGTGAGCATACTTGGGAATTGTCGTCACTTTTTGACAAACTGAAAAGGCAGCAAAATCACTGTTAATTCCATTGCTATTCCTGCCCTTTTTTGCATACTTTGAAAACCATTTCACAAGATAGTATGTATGCAGGAAAACAAGCAACAAAAAGATTTTACTCAATAATCTTCAAAAAGAAAACATGTATGAAGACCTATATTTATAAAAAATATGGCCATCAAATGCATCACCTAAAGAAAGGTAATATTCTGCAGTATAAGCGGCAGCTGCTGGGACCATAGAAGATAGTCGAGAAAGAAGTTGCTTACGGCTGAACCAATCACAATAGAAAGCAGAACATATAATACACGTGCCTGAAAAACATGATTTGCCCGCAATAGTGTTTCAAATCGCAATGCCTGAAGCGCCCACCAGGCCAGTGCAATAAACACCAGATGAGACATAATACTGATAAGTGCCTGCTGCCCAAATCCTGATATCATCTTCTTCCCTCCCTTAAAAGTTTGCCACGTCGCTTACCTGTTTTGTGCGCTACAATACCATTTGACGTTTATACTATCAGGTAAGTTTCATAACTGGTTATTTTTTGAAAATTAAGTTTCTTTGTTTTTCGCAGATTATATGTCCATTATATCGAATTGTCGAAAAAACACGAAGTTTAAATAGAGACAAACAAAAAGAAGGGGAAAATTCCCCCTCCTATTAATACCCCTTTTTGGTACAGCTTTTTAAAACTCCCATTTTAAAAAGTGATTTCTACTTTATTGAAAGAAATCAGTAAACTGGTTGAAATTGCCCTGCAGGAAGTCGAATGCAATATTTGGTGCAACTCCAAACAGGATGGTTGCTGCCAGGCTGATGCCGATAACAGCTGTTAATGCAGCTGGGATCTTAACCTTTCCTGTATCAGCTGCTGGCCTGAAGAACATCTGCACCATTACGCCGAAGTAATAGAAGTATGAAACGACTGTTGTCGCAATCATAATCGATACCAATACATAATGGCCTTCATTCGGCACTAAGGCACCCATAAAGATATTCAGTTTGCCAATAAAGCCGGCTGTTCCCGGAATTCCCGCAAGTGACAGCAAGAAGATGGCCATGGCAATGGCCAGAAACGGCGCCCGGCGGTATAATCCCGCAAATTGACTGATATCTTCAGATCCCGATTTATGTGTCACATGCTGGATGATCGCAAAAGCACCCAAGTTCATAAATAAGTAGGCTCCCAGATAGAACCAGAGTGTATCAAACATGAACAGTGACATGCTCGCAATGACGACTAGCAGATAACCAGCCTGAGCAATACTGGAATAGGCAAACAAACGCTTGATATTTCGCTGCCTTAACGCAATCAGGTTCCCAATAATCATCGTGGCTCCTGCCAGGAAGGCAATGTAATCCTGGAGAGCAAGAATCATTGGCAGCCCCTGTGCATCACCGGATGGTGCATTCGCAAAGATTGAGAACAGGATGCGGATAATAATGATGAACCCGGCTGTTTTGGAAACAACACTTAAAAAAGCTGTTACAGGTGTAGGTGCGCCCTGGTACACATCAGGCGCCCACATATGGAACGGTGCTGCTGCCAATTTGAAAGAAAGTCCCACCACAATCATAAAAAACGCAAGGCCAAGCAGGTAAATATGCTGCTCGTTATAGACGGATGTCAAAAATCCTGCCATTTCCTTTAAGTTCGTAGTTCCAGTTAAACCGTATACATAACTCATTCCAAACAAAGTGATCGCTGTGGCGATACTGCCATTTATCACATATTTCATGGCAGATTCATTTGAATGCAGATTTCGTTTTCTCATGCCTGCCAAAATGTAGGACGAGATGGAAAGCAGCTCAAGTCCCACAAACAGGGTAATTAAGTCGCCGCTTGAAGACATGATCATCGCTCCAAGTAATGCAGCCATGAAGAGATAGAAAAATTCCCCCCTGAATTCTTCCAATCCTTCATTTGGCTCATAGCCAATGGCAATCAGCAGTACCATTGCCGATCCAATCAAAAGCAGCAGCTTAAAAGCTTTTGCAAAGGAATCAAGCCTGAACGTATCAAGCAAAATGGATTCCGGTCCATGTCCGATAAGGCCCAATAAGGAAACAAGCGCTGCCAGAATGCCGGCAAAGCCGACCCAGCCGAGAACTTTTCGGCTTTGTGATTTCGGCATAAATAAATCCATTAGTGAAAGAGCGGTCGCAACACCAAGGATGATGAACTCTGGCGTCATAATGCCCCATTCATATGATAATAATGTTTCGAGATCCATCCTTCATCACCCTCCTATCCCCAGCATGATCGTTTCAAGTGTTGATGTCAGCGGTTCACTCAGTACACTTGGATAAACACCAATCAGGACAATTAAGCCGAATAAGACCAGGACAGGCACGAACTCAAACTTTTTCATATCCGTAACGCCGGCAAAGTCTCTATGCGCTTTGCCGTAAGTGATGCCCAGTACCGCGCGAAGCAGGTAAACTGCTGTCATAATGATTCCGATTGTACCGACTGCAGCAAGAATCGGCATTTCTCTAAATAAGCCAAGGAAGGCCATAAATTCACTTACAAATCCTGACATGCCAGGCAAACCAAGTGAAGCCATAGCCCCTGCAAGCAGGAAGCCTGCTGTAATCGGCATCCCTTTTGCCAAACCGCCGAGATTTTGAATATTGGAGGTTTGAACTCGTTCATAAAACACACCGACAAGGAAGAATAAAAGCGCTGCGATTAACCCGTGAGAAACAACCTGGAAAATCGCCCCCTGGATTCCTGCCTCATTTAATGCGCCTAACCCGATTAAAACGATTCCCATGTGGGAAATAGAAGAGTAGGCAAGCACCATTTTAAAGTCGGTCTGAACAAACGCCAGGAACGCTCCATACAGTAAATTCACGACTCCGAGCACAGCCAGCCAAACAGCCAGGCTTTGGAATTGCTCAGGAAATATCCCCATGCCGAAGCGGATTAAGCCGAATGCCCCTATTTTCAAAAGCACCCCAGCGTGCAGCATGACGATTGATGGCGGAGCTTGTACGTGCACCCTTACCATCCAGCTGTGCAGCGGGAATATAGGAAGCTTCACTCCAAATGCAATTAAAAGCGCAATCAGCATGCCCATTTTCATATTTTCAGAGATTGGCGCAACCAGCTGCGGATTATCCGCGTTCATTGCGGCCATCAAAGCATCAATATTAGCTGTGCCAGTTCGGGCAAACAGCACCATAATGACAATCAGCAGAACAGCAGATCCAAGTCCGTTATAGATCAGGAAGCTGTATGCTGCATTTTCCTTTTCAAAGTAACCCCATTTTCCGATCAGGAAGAAGGTCGGAATCAAGGTTATTTCAAAGAAGATAAAGAAAAGAATCAGGTTTTCAGCTGCAAATACACCCAGCATGCCGACTTCAAGCAGCAGGAACAGCATGAAATAGCCCTTCCATTCTTTTTTAATATGAATAGAAGCAATAGCTGCCAGTGTTGAAAGCACAGCTGTGAGCACAACCATGATTAATGAAAATCCATCCAGCCCCAGTTCATAATCAATGGAAAAAAGGTTGCCCAGCTGGCCGGAATCTCCAAACTGAATCCAGCTGACTTTTTCATTCAGCTGTTCCAAGCCTGCACCTGCACGGTATTGAAAATAGGCTATCAGCGCCAATACCAGTGCCGGAATGGTAGCCAGGAAACCAACGGCCTTGATCAATGATTCCTGTGTTTTCGGCAGGAATGATAATACTAAAATACCAAGCAGCGGGGAGAAAACTAAAATGGATAGAAAATAAGCTAAGTTCATTTTAAGTACCCCCCTGAAAACGCATAGATGACTACTAAAATAGCAAGCCCGACAAACGCCACTGTTCCGTAAGTCTGAATCTGGCCATTTTGAAATTTAGAACCAAGTCTTCCGAGTGCAGACGCGATTCCAGTTACGCTCTTTACAAGTCCTTCAACCAGGAACACTTCCAGGAAGCGCAGGAATGAGCTAAAGAATTTCACACCATTTACTACTGTCAGCGAATAGAATTCATCAATATAGTATTTATTGTACAGAACACTGTATGAAAGCGGCATTCTGCTTGTAAGCCAATCGCGGGCAAGCGAACGTTTGCCATACATTAGCCAGGCAAGGAAAATTCCCAGCAGGGAAACAGCAGTGGCGACAATCATTATCCATGCAGGCCCCTCAATATGGCCATGACCCAGAGCATGGTTATCTTCCACGAGCCAATCACCAAGAAATGTACCAAACCATGGTGTATTCACATATCCAGCCACTACAGCCAGCACCCCTAGGGCCACCATTGGCAGCGTCATAACACCAGGCGACTCGTGAACATTTTTCATATCGGTTCTTGCTTCACCAGCGAAAACCATAAAAAACAGACGGAACATATAAAATGCCGTAAAGAACGCAGCAATCACCGCTAGCCAGAACAGCACTGTATTCCCATGTGCCCAGGCAGCAATTAAAATCTCATCTTTACTGAAGAATCCTGAAAATAATGGAACCCCGCTGATCGCCAGTGTCCCAATCAGGAATAGAGGGCCAGTCACGCGCAGCTTTTTCCATAATCCGCCCATATGTTCAATATTCTGTGTATGAACCGCGTGGATGACACTTCCGGCTGCTAGAAACAGCAAGGCTTTGAAAAAGGCATGTGTCATTAAATGGAATACACCGGCTACATATCCGGCAGAACCCAGCGCCAGCATCATATAGCCAAGCTGGCTGACGGTTGAATAAGCGAGCACCCGCTTAATATCCTTTTGGACCAGGCCGATGCTTGCTGCAAAAATGGCTGTGAACGCCCCAATTACAGCAACTGTCATCAATGCTGTTTCACTTGCAGTAAACAGCGGGAACAACGCTGCCACTAAATACACACCTGCAGCTACCATTGTCGCAGCATGGATTAATGCGGAGACCGGCGTCGGTCCTTCCATTGCGTCCGGAAGCCAGGTATGCAGCGGGAACTGGCCCGATTTACCGACAGCCCCTACAAAAATAAGAATGGCTGTTAATGTAATCATTGTGCCCGAAATGGCACCAGCTTCAACAGCTGCAAAAATTTCATCATACTCAAAGCTGCCAGCCTGCCAGAATAACAGAATCATTCCGATCAAAAGGCCGACGTCTCCAATACGGGTCATGATAAATGCTTTTTTAGCCGCAGCCTTTGCTTCCTCTTTGAAAAAATAGAAACCGATCAGCAGGAAGGAACCCAGTCCGACAAGCTCCCAGAAGAAATACGTCTGAAGCAGATTAGGCGAGATGACAAGGCCCAGCATGGCAAATGTAAATAACCCTAAATAAGCATAGAAAACAGGGAAGCGGTCATCACCCTGCATATAGCCTTTCGAATACGTATGTACCAGGAAACTGACAAGTGATACAATCACCAGCATCAGTGCATTTAACTGATTAACTTCAAAACCCGCTGTTAACTGAACATCCCCTATAGTCAGCCAAACGCCTTCTGCTTTAAAAGTTGGTGCCGAAAACCGGTCAAATAGCACCAATATTGAATAGACAAGCGATGCCAGGGAAAACAGAATTCCTATATATGCACTCGCTTCTTTTAGCCGTTTGCCGAATAAAATAAGGAACAAAAACGATAAAAGCGGGAAAAGCGGTATGATCCATGCATTCTCCATCATTATCACAATCCCCTTTTTTGAACACGCCCTAATGCTTGGCGTGTCAGATTGGGACCTTATTATCAGGTCCATAAAGGCGGCGCCATTTATGGCAGCCTTCACTACTCTCTATTCTCAGCCAGTCCGGCTGTATTTTTCACAGTCTTTTAGTGCTTCATAGCATCCATTTCATCAATGTTAACACTCTTCTTATTACGATACAGGGCAATTAATATCGCCAGGCCAACTGCTGCTTCTGCTGCTGCAACAGTAATTGTAAACAAAGCAAATATCTGGCCTGTTATGGATGGCATTATGCCGTATTTGCTGAATGCCACCAGATTAATATTGACAGCATTCAGCATTAGTTCGATCGAGATCAGGACGATCACGGTATTCCGCTTGGTCAAGGCACCATACAGCCCGATGCAAAAGAGAATTAAAGCCAAAGCCAGGTAGGCTTGAACTGGAACTGCACTCATTCCTTTTCCGCCTCCTTCTCATCATCTCTTTTGGCCAAAACAATGGAGCCGATCAAAGCGACCAATAATAGAACAGATGTAACTTCAAACGGAATAATGAATTTTGAATAAAGCTCAATTCCAATTTGCTCTGTATTATTGACATGAAGGTCATTCGGCGCAGACGGCAAATCAAGGTTATATATCCCGATGTAGACTGCGAAAGCAAAGCCGAGTACACCCAGGAATAATAACAGCTTTCTCCAGCGGCCTGTTTTCGGCTCGCTTGTATCATTATGGCGTGTCAGCATGATTCCGAACAGCATGATAATGGTGATGGCACCGGAGTAAATTAAGATCTGGACTGCAGCCAGGAATTCAGCTGAAAGCAGCACATAAATTCCGGCAATGCTTACAAATGTAAAAACCAGGGCGACAACCATATGCACGACTTTGGTAAGGTTCAATAAAAGCACGCCGCCGATGACCGCAACTAAAGCTAGAGACATAAACGCTAAAAACTCACCTGAAAACGTCATGCTTTATTCACCTTCCGTATATTTTCATCATTTTCATCAAGCCATTCAAGATTTTTAAACAGCTCATCCCTGCTATATTCCGCCAGTTCAAAATTATTGGTCATGATAATCGCTTCGGTTGGGCAGACCTCTGTGCACAAGTCGCAAAGAATGCAAATTTCGAAATTGATATCATAGGTATCAATAATTTTTCCCTTTTTGGCAGGGTCCGGATGCTTTTTGCCTGTAAGCTGGATACAATCGGTTGGACAAATATTTGCACACTGATTGCACACGATGCACTTTTCAGGATAAAACTTTTGAATTCCCCTGAACCGGTCCGGAAGCGGAAGAGGTTCATTCGGATAGTCATAGGTTACCTTTTTGCGTGTCAGGTTTTTTAGGGTATACGATAATCCTTTCGCTAAACCAAGCATGTTTTTTCACCCCTTATTTGAAATGCGGAAGCGCCTTGCCCACCCCCGACAAGCACAAGACGAGCCCTGCAAGAAGGTGATCTTTCCTTCTGGAAGGGATTGGCTTGTGACCTCGAGGGGGTAGGCGCTGAAGCTAGACAGTTCTCGAAGTTTTATAGGCCGGTCCTCAATTAAAATATATTCAGCCATTCTTTCAGCAAAGCTGTTAAGAAAATATTCGCAAGCGCAACCGGCAGCAGAACCTTCCAGCCAAATTCCATGAGCTGGTCTGCACGAAGGCGCGGGAATGTGACACGGAACCAAACCAAGATAAAGATGACAGCCGTAAACTTAATCGCAAACCAAACGGCACCCGGAATGAATTCCAGGAAAGGAAGCGGCAGCCATCCGCCAAGGAATAATACGGTTGTCAATGAAGCCATTGCAAAGAAATATACATATTCCGCAAGCATGAAGAACGCCCAGCGGAAGCCGGAATATTCAACATGGAAACCTGCGACCAGCTCTGATTCCGCCTCAGGCAAATCAAATGGAACACGGTTCAGCTCCGCTGTTGAAGCAATCAGGAATACGATAAAAGCGATTGGCTGCCAAATGATGAACCAGCCATTTTTTTGCGCTTCCACGATCTCATTAAGGTTTAAGCTGCCTGTTAAAAGGATAATGCCTAATACAGACATAACGAGTGGAATCTCATAAGAAATCATCTGGGCCGCGGCACGCATTCCGCCTAGCAAAGCATATTTATTATTGGAAGCCCATGCTCCGGTGACAATACCGACTGTTGTCAGCCCGGAAATGGCGATATAATACAGCAATCCAACTCCAATATCAGCAAACTGAAGTTTATCTGTAAAAGGAATCGTCGCCAGCACCATAAATGCTGGTGCAAATGCAATAACTGGTGCAAGTATAAACAATGGCCTGTCTGCCAGCTTAGGGATGGTGTCTTCTTTTAATAAAAGCTTCAATACATCAGCAACGGTCTGCAGCAGCCCCCAGCGGCCGCCGACCTGATTCGGGCCATGGCGCAGCTGCATAAATCCCATGACTTTACGTTCTGCCAGAATGGCGTAAGTAACAAATCCCAAAACGACTAATAGCAAAACGGTGGCAAGCAAGAAGAAAATGCCGAAATTCAGCAAACCTGCTTCGGAATAGAGAAGTTCTTCTACCATTAACCGTCCACCTCCCCAAGGACAATATCAATTGCCCCTAAAATAGCAATTAAGTTCGCAATGTTTTCGCCTTCAAGCAATTTAGGGAGAATTTGAAGATTATAGAATGATGGCCTCCGGAATTTTAACCGGTATGGCTCTTTCTTTCCATCACTCGCGATATAGCAGCCGATTTCTCCCCGTGGAGACTCAATTCTAACAAACCCTTCCCCTTTAGGCGCTTTAATGATTTTCGGCACTTTTGCCAGAATATCGCCTTCTGAAGGGAATTGCTCAACAGCCTGTTCAAGGATTTTTAATGATTCTTCAATTTCCTGCATGCGCACATGATAACGGGCCCATGCATCCCCGCCGTCCTGTACGGCAACTTCGAAATCGAAGCGGTCATAGATAGAGTATGGCTCATCTTTGCGGAGATCCCATTTCACGCCTGTACAGCGGAGATTTGCACCGCTCAGAGAGTAGTTTAAAGCATCCTCTTTCGTATACTTTCCTACCCCTTTGACACGGTTCATGAAAATTTCATTTCCTGTTACAAGCTGATGATAACCTTTCAGCTGTTCACGCATATAGGGAACAAACTCTCTTACTTTATCAATCCAGCCTTCAGGAGCATCCCATTTTACACCGCCGACACGCATATAGTTAAACGTTAAGCGGCCCCCGGATATCTCATTCAGCATATTGATAATCATTTCACGCTCTCTGAATGCATACAGGAATGGGCTTGTCGCTCCAATATCCAGCAAATATGTACCCCACCATACGAGATGGCTGGCAATCCGGCCAAGTTCCATGGTGATCACACGCAGATATTCGGCCCGCTCCGGAATTTCAAGGTCCATCATCGTTTCAACCGCGTGGACAAGGATATAATTATTCGTCATGGCTGCAAGATAATCCATTCGGTCTGTATAAGGAATAATTTGCGTATACTGCAGGTTTTCAGCTAATTTCTCCGTTCCGCGGTGCAGATAACCGATGACCGGTTTCGCCTCTTTGATGATTTCACCGTCAATTTTCAGAACAAGGCGGAAAACACCGTGTGTACTTGGATGCTGAGGTCCAACATTCAATAGCATTTCTTCGGTTCGCAGCATTGGTTACACCTCCACATCGTACGGTTCATAGTCTTTGCGCAGCGGATGCCCGATCCAGTCTTCCCCAAGCATAATCCGATATAAATTAGGGTGGCCCTTGAACTGAATGCCCAGCAAATCATACGTTTCACATTCCGGCCAATCCGCTCCAGCCCATAACGGCTGCAGAGAATCAATTTCCGGCTTATCGCGGTCAATTTTAACCTTAAGGGCTACAGATTGGCGCTTTTTGTATGAGTATAAATGAGCATACACTTCCATATGCGTCTCAAAATCAGTGCCATGAAGCTCTGATAGGTAATCAAAACCAAGTTGTTCATTATATTTCAGGAATTCTGCCAATTTAAAATATGATTCAGCCTTGGCAACTAAAGTAGGCACATCCTTGGAAAGATCATTAATATAGTACTCTTCAAGAACGTCAGCACCAAGATTCTCTTCAATTACCTTTACATATTTATCAAGATAAGGCTGATTAACGGATGGCGCTTTTTCTGCAGCCGGTTCAGTGTCTGCCTTGCTTCCGGCAGCTTTTGCCTTTGCGGCAGCTGCGGCGGCGGCCTTTGCTTTTGCGGCTGCGATTGCCTTGGCCTTTTCATCATCAGCTGATCCGCCAGCTTTGCCTGCCGCAGCTAATTTTGCTTTTGCTGCAGCGGCGGCTTTCGCCTTTGCAGCTGAAATGGCTTTAGCTTTTTCGTCATCCCCGCCAGCCTGTTTTGCTTGAGCAGCGGCTTTCGCCTTAGCTGCTGCTGCAGCCTTTGCTTTTGCGGCGGCAGCGGCTTTTTGCTTGGCGATGTCTATGTCTTCTGCTGGTGATTCTTCCTTCGCTTCGCCCTGCTCTTTCGCTTTCATCTTTGCCAGGGCTGCAGCCTTCGCCTTCGCGGCGGCGGCGGCTTTTTGCTTGGCCAGATCCAAGTCTTCTGCTGGCGATTCTTCCTTCGCTTCACCCTGCTCTTTCGCCTTCATTTTAGCCAGTGCTGCTGCCTTCGCTTTAGCTGCTGCTTCTTTTTTCAGCTGTTCAAGATCTTTTTCTCCGCTCATAGGTTAGATCACCTTCTTCCCAGTCTTAGCCTCATAACGGATTTTTTCTTTTAGTTTATTAATTCCATAAATCAATGCTGCCGGGTTCGGCGGGCATCCTGGTATGTATACATCAACAGGGACAATCTGGTCGACCCCTTTTACAACTGAGTAAGATTTTACGTATGGCCCGCCCGCAGTTGCACATGAGCCCATCGCAATCACCCATTTTGGTTCAGGCATCTGATCGTAAAGACGGCGGACAATTGGCGCCATTTTCTTTGTTACTGTACCTGAAACAATCATGACATCAGACTGGCGGGGAGATGTACGGAAAAAAGATCCGAAACGGTCCAAATCGTAGTGCGATGAACCTACACCCATCATTTCAATGGCACAGCAAGCAAGCCCGAAGGTCATTGGCCACAATGAATTACTCCGCGCCCACGCTTTAATCTGTTCCAAAGTTGCCATAAACACATTTCGCTGCAGTTCTTCCATTTCTTCTGGTGTAATATTATCCAACTTTAAATCCATTTCAGCACCTTCTTTTTCCATGCATAAACAAGTCCAATTACTAGCATAAATACAAAAATCAGCATCTCAATCAATGCAAAAATCCCAAGTTTCTCATAGGCCACAGCCCACGGATACAAAAATACAGTCTCTACATCAAAAATGACAAACATCAGGGCAAAAATATAATAGCGGACATTGAACTGCACCCTCGAATCATGGAATGGCTCAATCCCGCTCTCATATGTGGTATACTTCGTATCATATGGCTTATAGGGCCGCAAAAGCTTGCCCAAAAACAAAGCCACCACAGGCAGTAAAACTCCCAGGCACAAAAACACAAAAACTATCAAATAGTTATTCTGATATAAATTCCAAAGCTCCATGCCCATCCCCTCCAATGCTGAAAATTTTCACAACATTTAAACATGTAACCGTAACCATTATACACCCTACTCCCACATGTGTCGACACAACCTCATACTATTATTGGAAATTATCGCTGGCGTCAAATCGAATCGCCGAGAAAGAGAATTTACATACGCATTTGTAAGCAAGTAACACACCTTCACTAGATTATATGAGCTTGCCCCCAGTCGATATCCATTAAATTCTTCTTTATTATTCATCTACCATTAAAAATGAAACTTACTGCTTTGTCAGTGAGATATCTAACACCTTAGGAGGATTTTTCATTAACAACTCACTTATATACCTTTTTATTTCTAAAAGTATGACACTTCTTATGCTGTAACTTCTTATATATATGCTGTTTATTAAAATAAAACCTTGTTCCTCAAGTTTTTCGGTCAATTTCCAGCATTTATCGGTCAAATTAGAATTTTATCGGTCAGAATTTGTATTTTATCGGCTGGTTCTCCTCTTTTATAGGTCACTTTTCCGATTTATCGGTCAGTTCCTGTTCTATCAACATTACAGCATTAACATGCTGACAATATAAAACCATATACAAAAGTTTCTATTTAATCCATCTTAAGGATTAAATATATCAAATATGACCGTTTCTGATGCTTTTTGTTCATCTATTATGAACATTATTATGTTTTGCCATTTCTTCGTTAATTTCATGAAATGTGCGTAATTGAATTATAACTTCCCTGTTCTTTTTCTCAGAATTTTCTGTGCTAGCATAGAAAATGTCAAACAAGCTATTAGGAGGCTTAATATGAAAAAGTATTTTTATTATCTGCTCGCAGCTATAACGATCTGGAGTACAGCAGGTGTGAGCGCACAAGCAGAAGAGGTAACAGTAAACAAAGGGGATACCCTGTGGTCCATAGCACAAAAACATGAAGTGTCCGTTCGGGATATAAAAAGCTGGAATGGTCTAACTGGAGATTTGATTCACCCAAATGATAAACTTAATGTTTCACCTGAAGAAATATACATAGTAAAATCCGGTGACACTCTCTGGAATATCGCTAAAACATACGGTATTAATGTACATAACCTTAAAAAATGGAATCAGCTGAACTCAGACCTTATTAAACCTGGTTTAGAGCTTATCATCTATAAAAATGGCTCGGCTAAGGAATCAACGCCTAAAACAGTTGTAAAAGCGGCTAACACAGAACAGCCTGCAGCTGAAACGGACAAAAGCCTGACTGTCACTGCAACTGCCTATACAGCCAGCTGCGAAGGATGCATCGGCATTACAAAAACAGGAGTAAATCTTATCGATAATCCGGATGCAAAAGTAATTGCGGTGGATCCGGACGTCATTCCTTTGGGTTCTAAGGTATTTGTAGAAGGATACGGCTATGCCACTGCCGAGGATATTGGCGGGGGAATTAATGGAAATGAAATTGATGTGTTTATACCTGCCACACCAGATGCAATGCAATGGGGAAGAAAAGAGGTAAAAGTTACGATTCTGAATTAAATCCTTTTAACGAAGAGGTCTCTCTCAGGGACCTCTTTAATTGTGCCATTCATAATAATGGCTACTTTTTAACCAAGTATATTTCAGACACACGGCAAAATGCTTTTAAAAGATTCTGCATGCATTTTATCCGAATCGCTTCGTCAAATAAAAATACGTTGAATATCTCCGCTTCAAGCATGATGAAGATTTTCATGGTAGCATCATCCTTATTGCTTATATGATTATTTGTAAAATAGCTGATTAATTCTCTTTCATAATATTCTATCGTTCCAAATAATACAGTCGACAAGGAAATCACCCCCTGGTTTTCTCCAACCTTGTCTTTCTTAGCACATGTTGATAATATATGACTCTATTCCGCGGGTTTCAACAAAATCTGACACTTTTAACAAAATAGTTAAATTAGTTAAAAAGACCATTCGTTTTTAATATAAATGAAACATGGCTGTTTCCTTTGAAATTATATTTTGTGATAAAGTTACCTTAAGAGCTTAAATTAGGAGAAATACATATGACTAAAAACAACTGCCCAGTTATTCAAAAATTCGATGAGCTCGTTAAAAAAAGCAATGAGCTCAAAAAAGAACTAGACGTTACTCCTTTTGAAGATAAACAAAAGTTCATGAGCCTTCTCAAAAAGCTCATGACCGTGCATAAGAATTTGGATCAGTTAACCCTATATGACCAGACAAAGTATTGAAATACTACAAGGACAGGCCTATGCCTGTCCTTTCTTCATTTGACTATCAACCACTCACCCACCAACATATCAACTATCAATAATAAACAATTATATTCATCTAAAAACAGGCTGCCCTCCTTGAGGCAGCCTGTTTTTATTAGTAGCGTCTTCTTCGGTTTCTAAGGAACGCAGGAGTATCAAGTGACTCTTCTTGCGGGTCAGCCTGCATCCGGTAATCTTCCTGAACCGGTTCCCGATGTTCTCTCCCCTGCCGGCGATTGCCCGGCTCTTCTGCATACTGATATGTATGAACATATTCTTTTTCTACTGGTGGCTTTGAACTAGGTTTAGCCCTTAGATCCTCTTGTTCATTAAAGCCGGTCGCAATAACCGTAACAAGTATTTCTTCTTTTAGGGAATCATTTATGACCGAGCCAAATATCATATTTACGTCTTCATCTGAAGCCGAAGCAACGATATCTGCAGCTTCTTGGACTTCATATAAGCTGATATTTGCTCCGCCTGTAATATTCATTATGACGCCGCGTGCTCCATTAATGGACGTTTCTAATAATGGACTTGATATTGCTTTTCGGGCTGCTTCTGCCGCCCGGTCTTCCCCGGTAGCAATTCCGATTCCCATCAATGCTGTTCCTTTATGGGACATAACTGTTTTAACATCGGCAAAATCAAGATTGATTAAACCAGGAACGGCAATCAAGTCCGAAATACCCTGAACACCCTGACGGAGGACATTATCCGCTTCCATAAACGCTTCAAGCATAGGTGTTTTCTTATCAATAATCTCTAATAAGCGATCATTTGGAATAATAATTAGCGTATCGACTGCTTTTTTCATCGCCTCAATGCCTGCATCTGCATTGGCTGCACGCTTACGGCCCTCAAACTTGAAGGGGCGGGTTACCACACCAATTGTCAGCGCGCCAACTTCACGGGCGATGCGTGCAATGGCAGGAGCTGCACCAGTTCCAGTTCCGCCGCCCATTCCAGCAGTAACAAATACCATGTCAGCACCCTTCAATACTTCACGAAGCTGGCTTTCACTTTCTTCCGCCGCTTTCCTGCCTACATCAGGATTTGCCCCTGCTCCCAGGCCCCTCGTTAAGGTAGCACCGATTTGCATGGTTACTTCTGCCTTTGATTGATTTAGAGCTTGTCCATCTGTATTAACAGCAATAAACTCTACACCCTCAACTCCATGTTCAATCATCCTGTTTACAGCGTTGTTTCCCCCGCCGCCGACTCCGATGACTTTGATCGTAGCATATTGGTCTATATTTGTATCAAACTCCAGCATTGCGGCTCCTCCTTTAATTCAAATAGACTTGCATGATTGCTTTAAAAAAGAGAGTAACCCATTAAAGGTATACTCTCTTCTATTGTAAAGGCCTATATTAAAGAATTCGAGTGATTTATCTATTTTTTGGGGCAATTTTCTTAAAATTCCGGTGGTAAATATTACTATTAAAAAAACACCCCCAGCTAAGCCAGGGGTGCTGATGTTTTTATTAAAACTTTCTTTCCGAAACTTCGATACGATTGATTGCACGCTGAAGTGCAAGCTCTGCACGGCGGAAATCAATGTTCTCACGCTTCTGCTCATTCAGGCGCTGTTCAGCACGCTGCTTCGCACGAATGGCTCGCTCTACATCAATTTCATCTGCTTGCTCAGCAGATTGCGCTAAAATCGTTACCTGCTCCGGACGAACTTCCAGGAATCCGCCGCTCACTGCGACGAAATCAGTTTTTCCGCCGTTTTTTAAACGAACGGCTCCAATTTGTAACGGTGCAACCATTGGAATGTGTCCAGGTAAAATTCCAAGCTCACCGCTTTGAGCTTTTGTGCTTACCATTTCCACATCTGATTCATACACCGGGCCATCGGGAGTAACAACACTGACTTTAATCGTCTTCATTTTTTACCCTCCTGGTCCAGAATTAGACCTCTACGCCCATTTTCTTAGCACTCTCGATAACTTCTTCGATTCGGCCGACAAGTCGGAATGCATCTTCTGGCAGGTGGTCATATTTTCCTTCAAGAATATCTTTGAAACCTTTAACAGTTTCTTTAACCGGTACGTATGAACCTGGCTGGCCAGTAAACTGCTCAGCAACGTGGAAGTTTTGTGATAAGAAGAACTGGATACGGCGCGCACGTGCTACGATGAGCTTGTCTTCATCAGAAAGCTCATCCATACCAAGGATCGCAATGATATCCTGAAGTTCTCTGTAACGCTGTAATGTCTGCTGTACCTGGCGTGCTACTGAGTAGTGCTCTTCTCCAACAATTTCCGGTGACAATGCACGGGAAGTGGAAGCAAGCGGATCCACCGCAGGGTAGATACCCATCTCAGAAAGCTTACGCTCAAGGTTAGTTGTTGCATCCAAGTGAGCGAATGTTGTAGCAGGAGCCGGATCCGTATAGTCATCGGCTGGTACGTAAATCGCCTGGATGGAAGTAACAGAACCTACGTTAGTAGATGTGATACGTTCCTGTAATTTACCCATTTCAGTAGCAAGTGTCGGCTGGTAACCAACGGCAGATGGCATACGGCCTAATAGGGCTGATACCTCTGAACCTGCCTGTGTGAAACGGAAGATGTTATCCATGAAGAATAGAACGTCCTGTCCCTGGTCATCACGGAAGAATTCTGCCATTGTCAAACCAGTCAGGGCAACACGCATACGCGCTCCTGGCGGCTCGTTCATCTGACCGAATACCATCGCTGTTTTCTTGATAACACCTGAGTCTGTCATTTCATGATAAAGGTCATTACCTTCACGAGTACGCTCACCTACACCGGCGAATACGGAAATACCGCCATGCTCCTGAGCGATGTTATTGATAAGCTCCTGGATTAATACGGTTTTACCTACTCCGGCACCACCGAAAAGACCGATTTTACCACCTTTAATGTAAGGGGCAAGAAGGTCTACTACCTTAATTCCAGTTTCAAGAATTTCTACTTCAGTAGAAAGCTGCTCAAACTTAGGAGCCTCTCTGTGGATAGAATCACGACGGGCATCTGCAGGGATTGCAGGATCTAAGTCGATTGATTCACCAAGTACGTTGAATACACGTCCAAGTGTTACATCACCTACTGGTACAGAGATTGAAGCACCAGTGTCAACAACTTCACTTCCGCGCTGTAAGCCGTCAGTAGAAGACATTGCAATGGTACGTACTGTATCATCACCTAAATGAAGGGCAACTTCAAGGGTTAAGTTGATGTCAACTTCAGATTCGTTACGCGCAGGATTTGTAACAGTCAATGCATTATAGATCTCAGGAAGCTGGCCGCTTTCGAACTTTACGTCAACAACCGGACCCATAACTTGAAGAACGCGTCCTTTGTTCATCTTTTTCCCTCCGTTCGTTTTACATAATGGAGAGCAGGCAACAACTCCACCTGCCAGCTCCGCTTTTCATTTGTCTAGCTTCAGCGCCAAGCCCCTCGAGGTCATAAGCCAAACCCTTTCGGAAGGAAAAAACGCCTTCCTGAAGGGCTTGACTTATGCTTATCGGGGCTGATCGAGGCGCTTCCGCTTTTCATTATTATTCTAACGCGGCTGCTCCGCCGACGATTTCGGTAATTTCCTGCGTGATGGCTGCCTGACGTGCGCGGTTATAGCTTAAGCTTAGTGAATTGATAAGGTCTTTAGCGTTATCCGTTGCATTTTGCATAGCCGTCATCCTTGCAGCATGCTCACTTGCCTTACTGTCTAAAAGCGCTCCGTAGATTAAGCTTTCAGCGTATTGAGGCAGCAATACTTTTAAAATTTCTTCAGCGGAAGGTTCAAACTCATAAGATGTAAGCTTTTTCGAGCTGGAGATATCCGTAAGCGGAAGAAGCTTCTTCTCTGTTACATCCTGTTGAATCGCGCTGACATAATGGCTGTAGTACATATATAATTCATCAAATGTCTCATCAGCGAACATGCCAACTGTTTTGCTGGCAATATCTTTGATTTCAGCAAATGCTGGCTGGTCTGCAACGGCAACGATATCCAGAATGACGTTCATATTGCGCTTTTTGAAAAAGTCGCGGCCAACACGTCCGATCGCAATGATTGCATATTCATCCGGTGATTTATGGCGCTTTTGAATCGTCTGGTAGACATTCCGCAAAACGTTACTGTTATAAGCTCCCGCAAGTCCGCGGTCAGACGTGATTACCAGGTAACCAGTTTTCTTGACAGGGCGGCTGGTCAGCATTGGATGTGATACATCCTTGCTTCCCAAAGCGATGGATGCCGTAACTTCCTGGATTTTCTCCATATAAGGCACGAATGACTTTGCATTCATTTCTGCCTTATTCATTTTCGCAGCCGATACCATCTGCATTGCTTTAGTAATTTGACTCGTTTTCTTCGTAGAAGTAATACGATTTTTTATATCGCGTAATGATGCCACAGGTTCTCACCACCCTTATACAAGTTTGTCAGAACCGAATTGAGCTGCTTAGATGGGGAGCACTTCCCCATCCAGGCAATCTCCATTATTCGGATACTGCGAAAGTTTTCTTAAAGTCGTTAATCGCAGATGTCATATCGTCATCAGAAGGAAGTTCTTTAGTAGTCACGATATGGTCTAACAAATCTTTGCGGTTATGGTCTAACCATGAAAGGAATTCAGATTCGAAACGACGAATATCCTGTACAGGAATGTCATCTAAGAAACCGCGAGTTAGAGCGTAAAGGATTGCAACCTGCTTCTCAACTTTTAGCGGCTTGTTAAGATCCTGCTTTAGAACCTCTACTGTACGGGCACCACGGTTAAGTTTAGCCTGTGTTGCTTTATCAAGGTCAGAACCGAACTGGGCAAATGATTCAAGTTCACGGTATGAAGCAAGGTCAAGACGCAGTGTACCTGCAACCTTTTTCATTGCTTTGATCTGTGCAGATCCACCTACACGTGATACAGAAAGACCTGCGTTGATCGCCGGACGTACACCAGAGAAGAATAGGTCTGACTGAAGGAAAATTTGTCCGTCAGTGATTGAGATAACGTTTGTTGGAATATATGCAGAAACGTCTCCTGCTTGTGTTTCGATAAATGGAAGCGCAGTGATTGAACCTGCACCTTTCGCATCGCTTAGCTTAGCAGCGCGCTCAAGCAAGCGGCTGTGCAAGTAGAATACGTCCCCTGGATAAGCTTCACGGCCTGGAGGACGGCGCAATAGCAATGAAAGCTCACGGTAAGCAGAAGCTTGCTTTGTTAAGTCATCATACACAACAAGAACGTGCTTGCCGTTGTACATGAACTCTTCACCCATTGTTACACCAGCGTAAGGAGCTAAGTATAGCATTGGAGCAGGCTGTGATGCAGATGCTGTTACAACGATTGTGTAATCCAGGGCACCTTGCTTACGAAGTGTTTCTACTGCATTACGAACTGTAGATTCTTTTTGTCCGATTGCCACGTAGATACATACCATATCCTGATCTTTTTGGTTCAGGATCGTATCGATTGCAACGGAAGTTTTACCTGTTTGACGGTCACCGATGATTAACTCACGCTGTCCGCGGCCGATTGGCACAAGAGCGTCAATCGCCTTGATACCTGTCTGAAGCGGCTCGTGTACGGATTTACGATCCATAACACCTGGTGCCGGGCTTTCAATTGGACGTGATTTAGTTGTGTTGATTGGTCCCATGCCATCTACTGGCTGTCCAAGAGGGTTTACTACGCGGCCGATCAGTTCTTCACCAACCGGTACCTCCATGATGCGGCCCGTACGGCGTACTTCATCGCCTTCACGGATTTCTGTAAATGGTCCTAAAATGATAATACCGACGTTATTTTCTTCAAGGTTTTGTGCCATACCCATAACGCCGTTTGAAAATTCAACAAGTTCTCCAGCCATGACATTGTCGAGGCCATGAGCACGAGCGATACCGTCACCAACAGAGATAACCGTACCTACATCACTCACTTGAATTTCCGACTGATAGTTTTCGATTTGCTTTTTTATCAGCGCACTGATTTCTTCAGCATTGATGCTCATGAGTTTCACCCCTATCTACGAATCTTAGCCTAATAATTGACGTTCAAGACGCTCTAGCTTCCCGCGCAAGCTGCCGTCGAAAATCCGGTTTCCGATTCGAAGCTTGATGCCGCCGAGCAAGTTAGTATCAACTATATTGTCAATACGAAGTGATTTTTTTCCAACCTTAGCTGCAAATGACACAGATAATGCTTCCTTCTCTGCTTCAGTCAGCGGACGAACAGTGTATACTTTCGCATCCGCAATCCCTTTTTTATCATTCGCAAGGCTTATAAAATGATCTGCCACATCAGAGATATGATCTTCGCGGTGGCGTTCAATTAATATCATTAACGTATTTAGTACAAACGTGTTCACAGATGCAAATGCGTCTTTTAAAATCTCTTTTTTCTTCTCAATTGAAAGCTTTGGAGATTTCAATACAGACTTTAAATCTGAGTTATTCGTTACTACTTCTTTCACTGCACGAAGCTCTTCTTCCATTTGGTCAAGAAGCTGGTGTTCATTCGCAAGCTGGAAAAGAGCCAACGCGTAGCGCTTTGCTACTGTGGAGCCCGTCATCGCTTTTCTCCTGCCTCTTGAATGTATTCATTGATCAGCTTTTCTTGATCAGCTGCGCTTAATTCCTTCTCAATAACCTTGGAAGCAATTAGGACAGACAATGAAGCGACCTGCTCGCGGATAGCGGCAACCGCCTGTTCTTTCTGCTGCTCGATTTCAAGCTTAGCAGATTCCTTAATGCGTTCAGACTCAGTGCGGGCAGCCGCAATGATCTCCTCGCGCTGCACGTCGCCTTGTTTCTTCGCATTTTCGATAAGGCCCTGTGCTTCTGTACGTGCTTCTTTTAAAAGACTTCTTTGCTCTTCTAAAAGTTTTTTTGCTTCTGTACGGCTTTCTTCTGCCGCTTGGATTTCACTGGCAATGTGCTCTTCACGCTGCTGCATAATGCCCATTAAAGGACCCCACGCGAATTTTTTCAGCAATGCCAACAAGATGATGAACATAATCAGCTGGTACAAAATGTCCCCGCCGTTAAAACCGCCGCCTGCAGCGCCTAATACTAGACTGTTTGTTAACACCCTCGATTCACTCCCTTCAAGAGTTGTTCCACTTATGAAACGGAGTCATATGCATGATTCCGAATTAGTTTTACGGTAAAAAAACATAAAGGAATGGCGAAGGTTCATGGAATGATCTTCGCCATTTAGAACGATTGGTACAGTATTAATTAACCGCCGATAACCATGAACGCGATAACAACGCCGATGATCGGAACAGCCTCTACTAACGCAACCCCGATGAACATTGTAGTTTGAAGCATACCGCGAGCTTCTGGCTGGCGAGCCATACCTTCAACTGTTTTTGATACGATAAGACCGTTACCGATACCGGCACCTAGTGCTGCTAAACCGATTGCAATTGCTGCTGCTAAAAGACCCATTATTGAGTTCCTCCTTAAATTGTATAAAAATTTATTTGTTTAAAATGTTTTGTCCATGAAATGAACAGGTATATATTAATGGTCATGACTCACTTTGTGTGCCATATAAACCATTGTTAACATACAGAAAATGAATGCCTGGATAGATCCGACAAAGATCGAGAATCCTTGCCATACAAGTGTCGGCAGGATTGCTGCAAGCATTCCGCCTACACCGGCGTGAGCCAGTCCTCCGACAAGCAATGTCAGCAGGATTTCACCTGCATAAATATTACCGTATAGACGAAGTCCCAACGTCAGAGTGTTTGCAAACTCTTCAATGATTTTCAATGGGAACAAGAAAGGCATTGGCCTGATAAAATCACGGCCGTATTCTCCTACTCCTTTAAGCTTTACGCCATAGTAATGCGAAAGCCCAACAACCATTGCCGCTAATGTTAATGTGATAACAGGATCGGCTGTTGGCGATTTCCACCATAAAGTGTGATCATAAGTGATTGCGAACGGAAGTCCGAGCATGTTTGAAACAAAGATATACATGATCAGGGTTAATCCAAGGATATGGAATCTTCCGCCTGTCTTCCAGTCCATCGTGCTGTTAATGATATTCTTAACAAAATCCATAATCCATTCGAAGAAATTTTGCATCCCCGTTGGTTTCATGGCCAATCGACGGGTTGAAAGCAAAGCAATAATGAAAACAACAGCACTTGCCACTGTAATCATCAGTACGTTTGATAAGTTAAAATTCAATCCTAAAAAGTCCACTATAGGAGCTTCATGATGCAATAGTGTTCACCTCTCTTCCCGCTATTTACGTAATTGAAAAGATTGAAGAAAATAATCTATCATAATGACAATATAGGATGTCATTAATCCAAATACCACACTGATCAGATGCAGCTTATCAGGATATTCCAAAGCGATCATGACAGCAAAAACTGCTGTAGCCATTCTGGATACCGTTCCAAGTGAACGCACCTTCTCGCCTCTCTCGACTGCCTCTCCAAACTGCAGCGCCTTTCGTGATATCAGCCACAGATTGAACAGACTCAAGCCTGTACCAAAGATCAAGCCCAGAAAAATAGATTGATATGGTGTAAAACCCCAGCCGAGAACGTATACAGACAACAAAAGGAATATGTATTTTCGCTGTCTTTGAAAAGTTACTTTGATTTCCGGCATGATGTTCATTCTCCTGTGAAGAAATGTTGGATTAAGCGAAGCATGGCGTATATCCCGGCGCCCAGTCCAATGAACAAGCCAATTAATAGGAATAACGGCTCTGTTCCTGCCTTGCTGTCAAACCACCTTCCGGCGAAAATGCCAATGAGCGTGGAACCTACTAACTGAGAAAGAATGGCGGACATTAAGGCCATCGCCTTAAATGGGTTGCGGTCATTTTGACGCATAAAAACGCATCCTCCCTTAAGAGAATGGTAAGTGGGTTTTGAGGCCATAATTAATCACATTAACATCATGCAGAAGTGGGAAATATGTCTGCAAAAATATTTTGAAAACCCTATCATCTTTTACCCTTTGTAAGCATACAATAGGGCTTTGTCAATGTCAATGCGTTTGGAGTGAAAAAGTTCACAAACAAAAAGGTAAAAATATGGTATGTTCACATATTTATCACATTTAAATTTCGGATTTCTATTGAAAAAGGAGCGAGTTTCTGCATCTCTCCTGAAAGCGCTTTATTCTTAGGTCTCACCTGCTTAGCCAGCTCTTGTTATTAGCCAATGGTTCCGGGTCCCCAAGCTGCCCATCCGGTCTCACAAAGAGATAAGTTTCAATCCAATCTTCCTTTCCGGCTTTTTTGGCAAATACCTTTGCAAGGTACAGCCCTGGCCCCGGAAGCTTATTTGCAGGAATTTCCTGCAGCAGCTGTCCTTTGCCAGCATTTCTTTTCCAGTCCAAAAATCCCATGAACCGGAGGCTTTCCGAATCAAACAAGGCAATTCCGAACTCTTCTGCTCCGCCAGGAAGATACACTTCATAGCGATACGTGCCCGGCTTATCTCCTTTGCCCAGCCCGAATCCCATAACCCTTGGATAATCCGGCTCCTCAAGCACATACAGATATGGAATCCTGATGGTTTCGGCACCTGCCTTCATCAGCAAGTACCCATCATGGATTTTTTTCTTTAAAAGAGTAGGATCTGCAGACATTTTGATTTCCGCCTTTTTCTTTTCACCCGGGTTAAGTTGAAACGCTATGGGCATTTCCCAATTGATGCCTTGGTCTTTATAGGGTACGGAAAAGGAATAGGTCTGTGTTTTTTCACTTATATTTTCAACCGTTATAAAACTGCTGTGTTCATGCAGCCTGTCCGCGATCTGAAATTTCCCAAATTGCAGTGAAGCCGGGAGGACAAGCGTTTCTGCTTTCAGCGCTTGATCAAGCTGGATTCTGCCTGCTCCCTGCTCATAAGTTCTATATGTTTGTCCTTCTGTATTCTTAAGAAGCATAGCGGTGTTCATAAGTGCTGCCTTAATCTGTTCCGGCCCCCATTCAGGATGAGCCTGTTTCAGGATGGCACACGCTCCTGCAACATGCGGAGCGGCCATGCTCGTCCCCTGCAGCGGCAGGTATCCGCCAGGAATGGTGCTATTAATGGCGACTCCAGGAGCCACAACATCCGGTTTGATTTCCCATGTGGATGTAACGGGTCCCCGTGAGCTAAAGTCAGCCAGTATATCTCTTTCTTCTATTATATTTGTCCGGGCAAGGAGTCTTCCTTCATTAATAAGCTTCTTAAGGCCCTCTCCTTCTTCCTTTGATACCGCCGCAACCGGAATTGGAACTCCACTGTCCAGATTGCCAAAGAACCTGCCTTTTGTATTATTAAAAATAATAATCCCTTCTGCTCCTGCTTCCATAGCATGGACGGCTTTATCTGTAAAGGTTAGTTCCCCTCTTTCCACTAATACAATTTTCCCCTGGGCATTTTTCAATTCATCCTCCTGCCCCAGTCCGCCATAGGTGATTTCATAGGAACGGTCAAATTCCCAATCCTTTGAGCCCTGCAGTAAATCAAGACGAATTTCCCGCCCGCCTAAGCTTAAAAATGGCACCTTTATTGTTGGTGTAGAGGCTCCTACAGAAATGGCCTTCGACGCAGTGCCCGGTGAACCGACCGTCCAAATATTTGGGCCCGAATTGCCCGATGAAGTGACAGCCGTTATCCCTTTTTCAACTGCTTTATTCAGGGCCATGCTTATTGGAAGGTCAGGTCCGTTTACGTTATTTCCCAAGGAAAGGTTTAACACATCAACTTTATCCTTTATTGCCTGTTCGATGGCAGCTATCACCTGTTCTGTTGTTCCGCTGCCGCCTGGTCCGAGAGCCCTGTAGGCGATAATGGTTGCTTCTGGTGCGACCCCCTGAATTCTGCCATTTGCAGCAATGATTCCCGCGACGTGAGTGCCGTGCAGTGTGCCTTGTCCCCCGGCAGCCTTTGTTTCCATCGGATCCTTATCATTATCCACCAGATCACGTCCGCCGCCATAGCTCCTTCGTAAATCGGGATGATTATAATCGATGCCGGTATCGATTACGCCTACTTTCACACCTTTGCCTGTGAGGCGCTGATTATTTCTATCATAAAAGCCTCTGGCATTAATGCCGCCAATCAGCTTGATATTATCATCTGAATGAACATGATAGGTATTAACCGGTGAAACAGAAGATACTGACTCTATCTTTTGCAGTCTTTGCAATGCAGATTGCTTTCCTTTAACTGAAAAGCCGTTTAATGCCTGATTGAATGTATGCCTAATTTCCAGATCAGGATTGTGGTCTATCATTTTTTTCATTTCCTGTTCATTCTTCGCATCCTTTAGTACTACAATAGCCACTTTTTCTATATCAGTTGACTCTTTCGGAATAGGAGGGTGTGAAAGTGTCCGGGCAGAAACAGGAGTTTGGCTCAAATACAAGGATATTACTGTAATGATCAGTAAGAATTTTTTCATTAGAAAACCCACCCTCTTTTTGTTTTAGGGTGGGCTGATTAGGTACCTTGTATGCGTAAATCGATATAAAATAAACGGCTAGTTCAAGGATTCATAAACAATATTAGCTACTTCCTTAGAAAGAGCGCCAGTGCTGCGGTATGATCCGCTTGGTAAAGGGCCATTGTTTTGTTTGTTCGTCAGCAGGATAATCTGCAGGTTTTCCTCTGGATCTATAATAACCTGGGTTCCAGTAAAACCAGTATGGCCAAAGGCTATGTCAGAATAATGATCTCCCATATACCAGCTTTTATCCAGCTCCCAGCCATATCCCTGGCCAAAGCGCTGAGGTGAGGTAAAGATATCAATCACTTCTTTATCATACATTATGGTTTTTCCATAAGTTCCGCCATTTAACATGGTCTGGCCCAATACGGCAAGGTCCCTTGCTGTTGAAAATAAACCGGCATGGCCTGCTATTCCTTTATTGCCATAGAAGCTATTCCCATCATTAACTTCTCCTACCAAGGTGTAATTTCTCCAGTATTTAAACATATCCGGGCTTTCTTCAACATAGTACCCGAAATTAGGGTCATCAATCATTTTATATTCATATGGATTCCCCCAGGAAGTAGCTGCAATTTTTTGCTTTAAATGGTCAGGTGGAGCAAACATCGTATCTTGCATTTTTAACGGTTTATAAATATTTTCTTCTAAGAACTTATCCAGTTTTAATCCACTTATCTCTTCAATTAAAAAACCCAGAATCATAAAGCTAAAATCGCTATATCTTCTATCCGTGCCAGTCGGGTATTCGAGGGGCAGCTGGTTTATATAATTCAGTACCTCTTCCGAATTATCAGCATATAGGTATGTCGGCTTCCAGGGAGTCAATCCTGAGGTGTGTGTCAGCAAATCAGCTACTGTAATATTTTCTTTTCCATGCTGGGCAAACTCAGGTATATATTTAGATACCTTGTCATTGACTGATAGTTCTCCATCGCTAACAAGCTTCATAATACCCTGAGTTGTTCCCAACACCTTCGTAACTGAAGCCAGATCGAAGATTGTTTTCTTTTTCATTTTCCGGGGATTACTGAGTAATTCCCCCATATCGTATTTTTGTGCATATCCATACGCTTCTTCTTTAACAATCTTTCCATCCTTGGCCACGAGAACCACTGCACCGGGTGTAACACCATCCTCAATAGCACCTGTAATGGCTTTATCAATGCCCTTCAATTTTTCAGGATCAAAGCCCGCTGTTTTCGGATGGGCATGACTTAATTTCTGGCCGGACTTCTCTTTGGCATTCACCATATTTCCAGAAAACACTGCAGAACTTAAGACTAATGCCAGTACTATTAACAATAACTTTAACCTTTTCAAATTTTCATCTCCTTTGCAGATTAACCAATATACAATATTCTGTATAATTAATTTTATCTATCTTTTTATTGATTATCAATATAATTTTTAGTATTTTCAGAAAATAGTCCTTTTAGATTATAATATAGAATAAAAGCCATCAAATTAATGATGGCTTACTCCCTTTATGTATTAAAACAGCTGATTCGGTTCAAGTTTTCCTTTTTGAATTAAACGGTCCCGTTTCTTATCTCTCCACATATCCGTAATGGTCGCGGCTATTAATAATACTGTAAGCAGGATCCCTTTTCCTTCTGCCAGTTTAAATACCAGAGCGATTACACCTTCAGACATGAAGGTACCAATTAATGAACCCAGCAGCATGATGATCCAGACAATTAATGCTCCTTCTAATACGGCTAATGCTCTCATTTATTCGACCTCCAGGTATTTAAAATCATTATGCCAATACCCTGAAGACAGCAGTCTAAACGTAAATCTTGCAATTCGGGCATACTTTTACTTTCCAAATATCTTCTGCCAGATGCTTTTGCTTTTTTCAGCCTCTAATGCACCGGCTACTTCTTCTACAGACTTTTGTGTCGCCATCAGTTTTTCATAGAGGGAAGTGACTTTTTCGCTCTCTTTTTCATAGCCTTGTGCATGGGCATTTCTTAAATCTTCAATTGTGAGTTTGAGCTCATGCACCTCATGTATCAGCTGCTTGTTTTGCTCTCTGATTTTATTCTGGGTTAGACGGGACTGTTCATTTTGCTGAACGAGAAAGCTGACCAGCTTTTTCATATCTGTCAGCTCTGAATTCACATTCACCAGTGAAGTGGTGCTGCTTTCTTCGTCATCCTCCACGGTAATGATGACTGGGATACCTGCATCCTCTAGCTTTGCGGCGACTTCCTCTTTTTTTAACCCATCTGAATATAATTTCCTGATGAATTTAAGCTTTTCAATTTCAGAAGCCTGGATTTTATAGCGATTATGTTCTTTCCGATAATTTATGTATTCTGCATGCTCCTGCAAATAACGCTTTAGGCTATTCTCAGGTATGTCCGGAAGCGCCTCTTTAAGCTCCTTCATTGTCAAATACTGATTTGCCAACGTCCTCAGCACCTTTCTTGGTATCTTTGCCGATCACCCAGCCGTTGCTGGGCATTACCCATGTCCAACCACCTAACCGCCAACAAAACCACCATCAACATTTTTGCGGTGAATAGTCCATCAATAAAGTCATTTCTGCTTCATTTCTTCAACCATGACCAAACCAATTTAACACACTAAAAAACCGATATATCAACATTTTATAAATAGCTATACAACCATCAGCACGTTAACCGCTTATATACTGCGGGAATTTCACTTCCATTTCTTCTATACTCTATCATAACTTTTCCAGCATTGAGGCGAAAGAGACTTTTAACATAAATATTGATTAATACTATAAAAATTCCTCTGCTCATTATCAACCACCCAACCACCAACATATCAACCACGTTATTTTCTAGTATTCTGACACTCTTCTCCCCTCCCCTTTTTAGAAAAGAACAGAAAAATGCACCTCTAATTATAAGAGGTGCATTTTCAACAAATTTAATTGCAGAACTGTTAAAATCTCTTTTGAAAAAATATGATAGTAAAAATTTTTTACTTCGTTCCAAATAAACGGTCACCTGCATCACCAAGACCAGGAACAATATAGCCTTTTTCGTTCAATTTTTCGTCTAAAGCTGCGATATAGATGTCAACGTCAGGATGAGCCTCTTTTACAGCCTCTACACCTTCCGGAGCGGCAATGAGACACATGAATTTAATGTTTTTTCCTCCGCGTTTTTTAAGGGAGTGAATGGCTTCAACCGCTGAACCGCCAGTTGCAAGCATTGGGTCAACCACGATGAAATCTCTTTCTTCCACATCACTAGGAAGCTTTACATAGTATTCAACCGGCTGAAGTGTTTCCGGGTCGCGATATAAACCGATATGACCTACTTTTGCAGCCGGGATCAGCTTCAGGATACCGTCAACCATTCCAATTCCCGCACGCAGAATAGGGATAATTCCTATCTTCTTACCTGCCAGTACGCTAGACTTCATCGTGCTGACCGGTGTTTCAATTGTAATTTCTTCTAAAGGCATATCACGGGTGATTTCGAATGCCATAAGTGTTGCCACTTCATCGACAAGCTCACGGAATTCCTTTGTTCCCGTACTTTTTTCACGAATGTATGTAAGCTTATGCTGAATTAATGGATGGTCAAAAACGTAAACCTTTGCCATGAGTATCTCTCCTTTTCAATATGCAGATTAGTCGAACCACACTTCGTCTAATTTTACAGAAAAACAGTTCCATCGGCAACTATGATTCGTTTTTGTAAAAGAAAAGTCATTTATATAAGAAAAGCGGAAGCGCCTCGTTCACCCCCGACAAGCACATGGCGAGCCTCACGGTAAGGCGTTCTTTGCCTTTTTGAGAGGATTGGCTTGTGACCTCGAGGGGGTAGGCGCTCCTCCTAAAAGCTAACGCTTTTAGTCCTGCGATGATGATGCTGTCGGAGTGTTCCTTGTGGAGCTAGACAGATCTCGAAGTTCAAAATTTTCTTATATAAGCATGGAAAAACCGGCCCCATGCTGAGACCGGCTGATTAATTAATATTCTGGATATAGAGTGAAGCTGCCTGTTAAGGCTTCGACGCGCTGAGCCGCTTCTTGAAGCTTCCCTTCATCTTCATGATTTTTAAGTGTGAAGGCAATGATGGATGCAATTTCCTGCATTTCTTTTTCGCCAAATCCGCGGGACGTAACGGCCGCTGTACCGATGCGGATGCCGCTTGTCACGAATGGGCTTTCCGGATCGAAAGGAATCGTGTTTTTGTTGACTGTAATGCCGACCTCATCAAGCACTTTCTCAGCTACCTTCCCTGTTAAGCCCAGGGAACGAAGGTCAACTAAAAGCAAGTGGTTGTCTGTGCCTGCAGATACAAGATCGATTCCTTCAGCCTGCAATGCTTCAGCCAGCTTTTTGGCATTAGAAATAATATTGCCTGCATATGTTTTGAATTCTTCCTGAAGCGCTTCGCCGAAGGCAACCGCTTTTGCCGCAATAACGTGCATTAAAGGACCGCCCTGGATTCCAGGGAAAATGGATTTATCAATTTTCTTTGCATATTCTTCTTTGCAGAGAATCATGCCGCCGCGCGGTCCGCGCAATGTCTTATGCGTAGTAGTTGTAACAAAGTCCGCGAACGGAACCGGATTCTGATGAAGCCCAGCAGCTACAAGGCCTGCAATATGAGCCATATCAACCATCAGCATGGCACCGACTTCATCGGCAATTTCCCGGAAACGCTTGAAGTCAATTTCACGCGGATAAGCACTTGCACCCGCTACAATTAGTTTCGGTTTATGCTGACGGGCCTTTTCAAGCACATCATCATAATTGATGCGATGTGTTTCTTTATCCACTCCATATTCGACGAAATTGTACTGCACGCCGCTGAAGTTTACAGGGCTGCCGTGAGTTAAATGTCCGCCATGGGATAAATTCATGCCAAGAACAGTGTCTCCCTGCTCCAGGACAGTGAAGTATACAGCCATATTTGCCTGTGCTCCTGAATGCGG
The DNA here is from genome assembly GCF_017303275.1 of Bacillus sp. NTK034. GTDB lineage: Bacteria > Bacillota > Bacilli > Bacillales > Cytobacillaceae > Cytobacillus. Next base: position 190,242 of record NZ_JAFKOJ010000005.1, read on the forward strand.
CTGCACGTTCACATGCTCCGCGCCGAAAATTTCTTTCGCACGGTCACGGGCTAGATCTTCGACTACATCCACATGTTCACATCCGCCATAATAGCGTCTGCCTGGATAGCCTTCAGCATACTTGTTTGTTAAAACACTACCCTGTGCTTCCATTACCGCTTCACTGACAAAGTTTTCAGAAGCGATTAATTCAATCTTTGATCTCTGGCGTCCTAATTCTTCCTCAATCGACTTGAAAACCTGCTCATCCTGCTGTGCTAAATGCTTCATAAGAATCCTCCCTTTTCTCCAACACACTTTTAATAAAGGAAAGCGTTGTGAAGGCTCTCCATTTTTATGTATCGATCTTTTTGTGAAAATTCTTTTTCATTTTAGCATGTTTTCCGAAAAAGTGACAGGCACCTATACCAGTTTGATGAAGTGGTATAGGTGCCTGTCACCATCCTTTTATTCCCAGTTCCAATAATCCACTTCGCCAAGGTATGGAGCACGGATTTGCTTTTCTTCTTTTAGCTTTAATAGTTCTTTTACCGGGCCGGTAACGACTGCTCCATAGACAGTGAAGCCATTTTTTTGAAGATATTGATGACGGTCTTTCAGATGATCCAGTCCTAAAAAGTTTTCATAATAGCTTTGAGATTCATTTTTTAACAGGGTTTCCATCTGTTTCAGCATCAACTTTTTATTTTTTTCCATAAATTCATCATTAAGGGCCAATTTCGACTCTGACATATAATCTTCTCCTGCTTCCCTTCCCCCAGTCAGACCATAAATGGATGTTAATTCGATTGAGTTGCCACCACTGCCATACCCCGTCTGAAATTCCTTCAGTTCCCCTGTATAGAGCGGCATCCAAAGAACTTCCAGGTCATAGGGCTTTAACAGGTTCAGAAGCTCCTCCGGCTTCATAAATGACTGTGTGGAAAATGCCATTTCCGCCACAGTCCCCTCGTGTATTTTTTCTAGTGAAGCCCAGACACCTGGTTTCCCTTCAGCTGATAGCTTTTTTCCGCTATTCGGATTTTCAGGCAGGGAGAAACGGTAAATGTTTTCGTTTTGCGGCTCATATTTCTGGATTTTTAAGGTTGAATACGAATTTAGCAGCCTTTTCTCAATGTAAACCTCCCCGATTGTTTGAGATTCGCGGCCAATCTGGCGGGAAATCGGGTAGGATATTTTCTGTGTCAGAAAGGGTGTTAGTTCTTTATTAACAAAGCCGCCAAAATCCTCATATAGATTTGGATACTTCCAATCAAGAGCTACCTTGCTGTAAAAAACATGCTTCTTATCACTATTGGCGGCATCGGATATTATATTCACGGCCATCATATATACCCAGAACAACAGCAGACAGGCAGCAATGACCCTTATTACTCTGAAAGTTAAGGTGAAACGGTATCTAGCCATGATTTTCTTTTCTCGGTCTTTGTTCCAGTCAGTCATGTTTTTCCCTCCATTGTTCATCGGCGAGCTGTGTCAGCTTTTTCCGGGCCCGATGCAGTGTCACCTTTACTTGATTTTCCGATAGATCCAGCGCCTCCTGGATTTCACTATAGCTAAAAGACTCAAATTCTCTTAAATATAAAATGGACCGGTACTGTTCCGGCAGGCAGCTCATAAGATCTGCCACTTTTTCCTTCGATTCCTTATTTAATGCTTCATCCTCCGGCAGCCCATATGGACTTATCATTTCATCTCTGGAAAATAAATAGCTGGCAAAAGGAATCTTATTTCTCCTCTGCCGTTTCCTCCATTCATCCAAATAGGCGTTCCTTGCTACTTTGAATAGCCATGCCCTTACATCTTCCTGCTTATAGAAAGAGAGAGAAACCGTTGCCTTAATGAATGTTTCCTGAGTTAAATCCTCCGCTGTTTCTTTGGAGCCTGACATCTTATATAAAAAGTAATAAAGCGGTCTGGCATAATGCCGATATAAATCATCCAGCCTATCCCGCCTGTTTTCTTTCAACGGTTTCTCCCCCCTTTCTCAATAAATGCTGCACTTTATACACGTTCTTCCTTCCTGAATGTTACACGTTCCATAAAAAAAGTGACAGGCACCTATACCATTTTTAGTTAAAATGGGGCAGGCGCCTGTCAATATACTCGTTCCCTCTGATTTCCGCTTTTCCTGTCCGAATGTGCTTCAACTTCAGACTCGTGGTACAGGACTTCCCCTTGCTCTCCGAATAGGTGGCTGATGTGGCGAAACTGAACAAGAAATTGAGTATTTAATAGGAATGAATAAAGCCCCAATTGCTAGGCAATTGGGACAGCTAATTAACAGATTATTATCAAAGTTTTTTCTGCAAAACTGATCCGCTATACTTGACCTTTCATTACCTGCACGATTCATTATCAGAGTTGCGTTCATAAATCGCCCGTGCTCCTCCGATCAGTTTCGGCCTGGTTTTGGCCATGGTGACGTGGGCCTCGCCGACTGATTTTTGTGAGGTCCTGATCGGAACGGCTACATGCTTCAGATGCATGCCAATCAGTGTGTCGCCGATATCGATGCCGGCATCTGCCTTGATCAACTCCACCATGACGGGATCTTTGAAGTGTTCATAGGCATATGCTGCCATCGCGCCGCCGGCCGTGCGGTGAGGGGTGACGGTCACTTCATCCAGGTTTTTTACCTCGGCAACGGAACGCTCTACTACGAGTGCCCTGTTCAAATGTTCGCAGCATTGAAAGGCCAGCGCAGCCCCGGTATTCTGGCGAAGCTTGTCCAGACGCTCAAAAATCATTTCAGCCACTTGCTCCGTTCCGGCTGTGCCGATTCTTTTCCCGGCTACTTCACTTGTGCTGCAGCCCACTACAAGAATATGCTTTTCACTTAAAGGAACTTGTTCACTAAATTCACGAATGATTGTATCCAGCTCTTTTTTCCATTGTTCAATCAAAATGCTCACCCTTTCGGAAGATTCACCGCAGTCTAACGGGCAGTAAGACTCCCCCTTTATAGCTCAAAAAAGTCGAAGGAGGATAAGCGGGATTCAAACTGCCCGTAAATGCCCGACTAGTTCAACTAATAATCAGCGTGGGAATACCCCCACGCTGATTGAAGTTTCACTTTACTTCGTTTCGTAAGCAGTAATCTTTCCTACACGGTTTTCATGCCGGCCGCCTTCAAAATCTGTTGAAAGCCATACTTTTGCAATTTCACGAGCGAGGCCAGGGCCAATCACTCGTTCACCCATAGCAAGGATGTTGCTGTCATTATGTTCACGGGTTGCTTTAGCACTGAATACATCATGCACAAGCGCACAGCGGATTCCCTTCACTTTGTTGGCAGAGATGCTCATGCCAATCCCAGTCCCGCAGATCAGAATGCCTTTGTCGAATTCGCCATCCGCTACCTTTTCAGCAACAGGCAATGCATAATCCGGATAATCTACTGAAGTTTCGCATTCACAGCCGAAATCCTCATACTCAATGTTCATTTCATCCATTAGGCTTTTGATTTCTTCGCGGAGATTAAGTCCGCCATGGTCTGATGCAATTGCAATTTTCATTATGAAACCCTCCTGTTTGAAGCCCGCTTATTTTTGACATTATGCTTTTATTTTGACACAAAACCTTGAAAATATAAAGAAAGGGAGCTGCATTTTGGGCTCCCTCAACAATCGTTTATAGTTTAAATTTAGTAATTGTGCTTTTTAATTTTTCTGCCTGTTCTTTAAGATCGATGGCCAGTTTTTCCAAATTGCCAATCACAGCGGTCTGGTGTTGGGTGGCTGCTGAAACCTCCTGTGCGCCTGCTGATGTTTCTTCAGCAATTGCAGCAACCTCCTGGGATTGTGTGGATGTTAGCTGTATTCCCTCCATTTGGTTATCAACCAGGCCTGATATGGCAGAAACGGATGCAGCCATTTCATTGACCACTTTCGCCATTTCCTCAATCACTTCATTTGTTTTCGTCCCTTTTTTCACTTCATTATTAGCAGTCTCCACTTGATATGAGATTTGCGTGACAACATTGCGGACCTCTTCCTGAATGTTTTTTATCAGTTCTGAGATGCCCTGGACTGCCTGTGCACTTTCATCTGCAAGTTTACGGACTTCCTCAGCGACTACCGCAAATCCTTTGCCATGGTCCCCGGCACGCGCTGCTTCAATGGAAGCATTTAAAGCAAGGAGGTTGGTCTGTGCTGCAATGTCACCGACAAGCTGAATAATCTGCTCCACTTTCACAGCATTTTGCTCTAGGCGCTTCACTGTCTGCAGTGATTCCTCATTATCGTGGGCCAGTTTGTCTATACCTGAAATAAGTGAATGGATCACTTTCTTTGATTCCATCAGGTCCTTAACCATTTCGCCGGAAACATTTTGTGATGCTTTTGCTGTATCCTGTACCTCCTGAGCAATTCGCAGGACATCTTCCATGGATTCAGCTGTTGATTGAATGGAAACCGCAGAACTATCTGCTCCCTGGGAAATCTCGCTGATGGTTCTGGCAATCGCATCTGCCTGCTCTGCAGCTGCCGAAGATTCGGAAGACATCGCAATGACTTTTTCATTCGTTTCTCTAAAGTTCTCGTCAATTTTATGAACCATATCCCTTAAATTGAAAAGCATATGGTTGAATGCAATACCCAATGAACGGATTTCATCATCCGACCTGGAAAGTTCTGCGTCCTGGCCGATATCGCCATTGGCAGCCATGAGTGCCGTTTTTTCAAGTTTCTGTAAAGGTTTGATAATGAAACCTGCAGCAAAAAAGGCAAGAACACCTGACCAAAAAATACCCATTCCTAAGGTTAAAATAGTAAAAACACCCTCTCCAAATGGAAGCATCTCTTCTATGCCAGGAAATATAAAGTAAAGAAATACAGCACTTGTTGTGTATGTAATGATAGCCAGCGATGTGATAAATAATACGAGCTTTTTCCTAAGGCCAAACTTATAGCCCTTTTTCTCCCCCATCATGTTGCCCCCCTGATTAATCTGGTCTCTGTATGCGATCCAAAATTTGTTCAATTGCTTCTGTCAGATCTTTAAATGTATTTCTATATATCTCAACCGGCCCCCCATATGGATCGATAATATCTCCAGGCGCTCCGGCAAACTCTTTTAGTGTGAAGGTTTTACCCACTGCGTCAGGAAACATGGACAAAACGGTATTTTTGTGGCCGGCTGTCATTGTTAAAATATAGGTCGCCCAGTCAATTAAACCTTCATTCATGCTGGAAGACTGATGCTGAAGCGGAATCCCATGCTCCTCCAGCACACTTTTTGTATTCGGGGACGCCCCGCTGCCTTCTGCCGCAAATACTCCAGCCGATTTCACTTCTACACCCGGGAGCGATTTGCTTTTTAAAATGGCTTCTGCCATAGGGCTTCTGCAAGTATTTCCTGTACATACAAACAATACTTTTGTCACAGAGAAACTCCCTCCTTATATATCGGTCTATAACCATAAAACTTTATTCAAAATGACAGTTTGCACTTTTCTTACATTATAAGTCAAATTTCCCATAACACCTATAGCTCCTGTGCAAAAAAAAGAAAAAGGGCGACCCGCACCCTTTCCATTTTTCACAAAATATTAACATTTAAACACACGCTAACCTCTATAAAAATAACAGTTTTACCCCAAAAGCAAGGAGGATGGCACCGCCGAGAGCCTCGCTGTAGGAGCCGATCCAGCTTTGGACTTTTCTGCCGGTGAGGAGGCCGGCCCATGTGAGGATGGCCGCCCCTGCTCCGAAGAACACGAGCACAAGTAATGTTTTGGCTCCGTAGATTCCCAGGCTGAGGCCTACTGAAAAACTATCAAGGCTGACGCTCAAGGCAAAGATCAGCAGCCCTAAGCCCACTGGCGTGATTAAGCTGTCTTCATCCTCCCTGAAGCTTGACCAAATCATCTGCACACCTAATAAAAGGAGCAGTCCCCCGCCTGCATAACCGGCTATGGCTCCGAATGTATTTGAAAGAAATCTGCCTGCTATCATTCCCAATAATGGCATCCATACATGGAAAAGGCCAATGGTGATGCCGATTTTAGCTATTTGTCTGAGGCGGAGTTTGTACATCCCCATACCAAGACCCACCGAAAAGGCATCCATCCCTAATGCAAATGCCATTAGAGCCAGTGTTAATATTTCCCCGATCATTGCAGACATTTTTCCGCCTCCTTGGACTTGCTAATTCAGCATATGCACGTCCGTGAGGTTTTAGAATGCCATTGCCTTTTCCCAAAACAAAAAACCGCCTCATGACGAAACGGTTTCTTTATCTATCTGCTAATAACCCTGTGCCCTGCTGCTTTCATCAGGCGGTTCATGATTGCATGCCCGACGCCTTCACCCGGGAACATCTCACAGAAAATAATATCAGCATCTGTTGTGTTGAAGTATCTTAATGCTTCATAGAGAGAGCTGGCCACTGTCTCAAGCTTTTCCCGCTGCCCGCAGGCATAGATAAAATCAGCATGATAAAATTCCAGGTTTTCTGATGTCGTCAGGACTCCCACCGAAAGGCCTTCCTGCTTTTTATCCTCAACAAAATGCTGGATGTCTTCTCTTGTTCCTTCTACTAAATAAAGAGGTGCATCCGGTGCATAGTGCCGGTATTTCATGCCGGGAGATTTCGGCGCCTGGCTTTCATCCGCTAATGCAGGATCCACGCTGACCTTGCCTACAACCTCTTCCAGCTGTTCTCTGGTAATGCCGCCTGGCCTTAAGATGACCGGCACTTCACCCGTACAATCCAATACAGTGGATTCCACACCAACACCTGTCGGACCCCCGTCCACTAAACCTGCAATTCTACCATTGAGGTCTTCCCAAACATGGTCAGCCGTTGTCGGACTGGGCCTTCCCGATCGGTTGGCACTAGGAGCGGCAATTGGCAATCCTGCTTTCTCCAGCAGCTCCAGGGCTACTGGATGATCAGGCATCCGCACAGCAACAGTGGATAAGTCTGCCGTTGCATAATGGGAAAGAACACCTTCCTTATGATTAAAAATGAGCGTAAGCGGTCCCGGCCAAAATTGATCCATGAGCGCCTGCGCATTTTGCGGAATTTCGGTTACAAACGCGTCCAGCTGTGCTTTATCAGCAATGTGAATAATCAGGGGATTATCACTCGGACGTCCTTTTGCCTCAAATATTTTTCTGACCGCTTCATCATTTTCCGCATTCCCGCCTAATCCATATACGGTTTCTGTTGGAAAAGCGACCACTTCATTATTTTTTAACAGATCGGCAGCCTGTGAAAACTGTGAATAACTATCTTCTTTATCCACATTGTTATCCACCGACCATCTTTTTGTAATCATTGTTATCCACCTTCACAAAAAATGTTTTTTTGCTGTCAAAATTCCTTTGTTTTCGACATTTTTTTGAACATTCCTTTGGAAAGTATAGTAGAAGAAGCTGGATAACTCAAGTCTTATCCACAAATTGTGTATAAATAAGAGCGATTTGTGCATAACTTTGGCAAGATACCCACAATTCACATGGATAATTTCAAAAAGAAAGAGTTATCCACAGTCAGGATATGTTTAACATGCTCCGACTCGAATAAGACTTCCGGCAATCGCGCTGTTTCTTCCTGTTTAAAGCCAAGCAGGCTGAAAAATGCCAGCGAGTTTCTTTTATTCGATGCTAGATACAAGGACTCCATGCCCCGATCTCTTGCCAGCATTAATATTTGCTCAAACAAAATAAATAGATCTTTTTCAGATGCTGAGGATGTTATTACAAGGGACCTTAAAAGTCCATTCTTCCCATGGGGTTCAATTCCCAGGGTAGCTTTAATATCCCCAGAATCATTCTCCATAATTAAAAAATATTCGATTGCTTCCCTTATCCCATCCGTACTTAAGTTTGCCGATTCCAGAAAAGATGCCAGATTCTCCACATCTGAAGCATCAGCACATCTCACTACACCTGTTTCCATTTCTTCACCCCATTTTCTTATTGTCACTCTATGAATATGAAAAAATAGAAAAAGTAGAACTAGATTTGAAAAATATTTCAGGATGTGAGAGAACGAATGACTACTGTAAAATAAAACACGGCAGCTGTCTGAATTCCGCTGCCGTGTTTATATTACTATCATATACAATTTTTCTGCGGCAGGTTTAGTCGTTCGAGTTGCCGCCTTTTCGGCCGATTTCTTCGTAGAAATCGCGGTCATGGTTTTCACTAGTTGCTTCTCCGCCTTTGCGTCCAATTTCCTGATAGAATTCCTTGTCATGATTTTCAGCAGTTGCTTCTCCGCCTTTTTGGCCTATTTCCTGATAGAATTCACTATCATGATTTTCCGCTGTCGCTTCTCCGCCTTTTTGGCCTATTTCCTGATAGAATTCCTTGTCATGGTTTTGGCTGGTAGCTTCTCCGCCCTTTTGTCCAATTTCCTGATAGAAGTCCTTATCATGATTGCGGCTTGTTGCTTCTCCGCCCATGCGCCCTCTTTCCTCACGAGACATTTTATCGTTGTTATTATTGTTGTTTTTAGCCATTATCTTTCATCTCCTTTTTGTTTATGTTTTGTTGTTACACTACTTTAAATATCCGTTTTTAGTAGAATCAAACTCATGAAAAGAAGATGTTATATGCTTGTCTTAAATGTAATTTGATTTCCAGTTTTTAAAGTGATTCTAAAAAAGAGAGACCTTGCTCTGCAGCAAGGCCTAACCGAAGATTTTCTCCCATATTTCAGCTAAAAAGAATTTTACTTCTACAGGTTCTTCATCTTCCTCTGTATAAACGGGAGGGGTTTCTTTTTCGGAATCAGTGTCAGCAGCAATTTCTTCTGCCTTTACTTCCCCTTTCTTTTCTTCTTCTTCAAAGCCTTCGCTTACAGCCACACCGTTTGAGAAATCAAGGAAGCAAAGAGGAGGGAAAAGCACACACCACCAGTTTGCCCCTTTTCCTTCGCCAAGAGTGATCAAGATCGCTTCGTATTCGCCTGCCGGGTATAAGAACTGTCCATATAACTTCGTCGGGAAGCTGACTTTTCCAAAGTCGGCATTTACTTTCTGATCAGACCCTTCATCAGCTACTACTTCTTCGGCAATCTTTTGGATCTCAGGCAATCTGGACTGGATCAGTTCACGGGCATCTTCAATTGAAGTTAACTCTGCCACCCACTCAGTGATTTCTGCATTTACTGCATCCCTAACTTTCCTTTTAATCGCCTGGTCTTCTTCATTATCGCTGTTGGCCAGAATGCGCAGCCTTATTGCCTCGCTTGGTATTACCATTGGCTCATCAGCTGTGACTTCTGTTTGCGGTATATATAAACTTAAAATGGTTCCTAAGGATAAAATCAGTACATATAATTTCACTATCGTTTTTGTATTCATCATTTCCGGCACCATCCCTTCACTATCCACAGTGTGGACAGGATGCCAGAATCTTAAACTATTAAAATTAAATTTTTTTATAGGATTCTGATGCAGTCCCTCTCACCTAAAAAAACCGCCATTCCGGCGGCTGTGTTACTCTATTTTTGCAAAAACCATCCGGTCTTTGCCGTTAATGTCATAGACTTTTTCAATATTTGCCTGAGGGAAAACCTGCTTCAGAAGTGCAGATACTGCTTCACTTTGGCCGGCACCTACCTCGAAGCCGATGAGGGCACGGTCTTTGATGACAGCTGGCAGTTCCTCCATAAAGCGCTTGTACAGATCCAGTCCATCTTCCCCTGCAAAGAGGGCACGGTGCGGTTCGTGTTCTGTGACTATATCCGACATCCACTCGATATCCCTTTCCGGTATATATGGAGGATTGGATAGTATGATATCAAATTTCTTCCCTTTCGAAATAAGGGGCTGTAGAAGGTCCCCCTGAAAAAAATCGATTACCGCGCCATTCTGTTCTGCATTTTTCTCAGCCAGCTCAAGGGTCGGCCTGTAGATATCTGTGGCCGTGACATTTAATTCCGGCTTCTCGAGCTTCATCGTAACGGCAATCGCTCCGCTGCCGGTACCGATGTCTGCCATTTCAAGCCCGTTCACAGAGCCGAACAGCTTGTTTATCTTCTTAAGAGCATTATAAACGAGTTCTTCCGTTTCTGGCCTTGGAATAAGGACATCTTCATTCACATGGAAGGTGCGCCCGTAGAATTCTTCAGTGCCGATTATATACTGAACAGGCTGGCCCGCTGCGTGTGCGTGCACTGCCTTCTGGAATTCATCCAGGACCTCCGGATGCAAATCTTCGCGTAAATTAGCCAAAAAGCCTGCCCTGCTCATCTTCATAAAATGCTGCAATAACAGCTCACCGGCATTCTCATCACGGTTTGACTTCTTTAAAAAAGAAGAAGCCCAGTTGAGGGCTTCATATACTTTCATAGTTGGATTACTCATTGGATGCACTGTCCAGCTTCGCAGATTGCTCTTCAACGATCAGAGCGTCAATAACTTCATCGAGCTTTCCTTGAAGGATCTGATCAAGCTTTTGGATTGTCAGGCCGATACGGTGATCGGTGACACGGTTTTGCGGGAAGTTGTACGTACGGATGCGCTCAGAGCGGTCTCCGGTACCAACTGCTGATTTACGCTGCTGGTCATATTCCGCCTGTGCTTCCTGCTGGAACTTATCATAAACACGGGCACGAAGAACCTTCATCGCTTTTTCCTTATTTTTGATTTGTGACTTTTCATCCTGGCAGGAAACAACCGTACCTGTCGGCAAGTGAGTCAAACGAACAGCTGACATCGTCGTGTTAACACTCTGTCCGCCCGGTCCGCTTGAAGCAAATGTATCCACACGGATATCTTTTTCATGAATGTCGATTTCCACTTCTTCCGCTTCAGGAAGAACCGCAACTGTTGCAGTTGAAGTGTGGATGCGCCCGCCGGATTCAGTTTCCGGTACACGCTGAACACGGTGTGCGCCATTTTCAAACTTAAGCTTGGAATAAGCGCCATTTCCGTTAATCATAAAGATGATTTCCTTATAGCCGCCAACGCCCGTAGAGCTTGCCTCAATGACATCGATCTTCCAGCCCTGCGTCTCGGCATAGCGGCTGTACATACGGTATAAGTCACCTGCAAATAAGGCAGCTTCATCACCGCCGGCTGCACCTCGGATTTCCATAATAACGTTTTTATCATCATTAGGATCTTTAGGAATGAGGAGGATTTTCAGACGTGCTTCCAGATCCTCTTTTCTTTCCTCAAGCTCGGCCAATTCTTCTTTTACCATTTCGCGCATTTCGGCATCAAGTTTCTCTTCAAGCATGGCACGCGCATCCTGATACTGCTCTTTCACTTCTTTATATTCGCGGTATGTGTCAACAGTTTCCTGAATACCAGACTGTTCTTTTGAATATTCGCGAAGCTTTTTCGGATCATTGACAATTTCCGGATCGCTCAAAAGCTCATTTAATCTTTCATAACGGTCCTCGACAGATTGAAGACGATCAAACACAGCCATTCACCTCAATTTTTTATCCAATAACCGCCGGATATTGTCACAGCGGGGTATAGTTTTATTTTATTAAAAAAGCCGCAACTCCATAACATTCTAATTATAGTATAGGTCGTAGTTGCAGTCAAAACCATTCGGGAATAAGGATGACTTCTTCCCTGTTAATAAATTTTCTGAAAAATCATTGCAGGTTACTGTGATATCCGATATATTGGTTTTATGAAGAATAAAAACATCACTCCAATTAAACGTTTGTCCCTTAGAGATGAAGTATACGAAACACTTAAGAAAAATATTATCCAGCTTGATTTTGAACCGGGTTCGCGCCTTCATGATAAGGAACTGGCAGAAGACTTTGGGATCAGCCGCACTCCTGTCCGGGAAGCCTTAAAGCGGCTGGAGGATGAAGGGCTCGTTGTATCAACGCCCGGTTCATCAACCCGGGTCACACCTCTAAATGAAGATGGTGCCAGCCATGCCTTCCTTGTGGCGGCTTCCCTGCATGCTTTAGGTGCCAGGCTTGGCGTTCCCCGCTTAGTGCCGAGTGATTTTGCGAGGCTTGAGGCAGCCAATAATAATCTGGAGGCCGCCATGAAAAAACAGGATATTCTTAGTGCAGTAAAAGCAGATGAGGCCTTCCACGAGGTTTATCTTTCTGCAGCAGATAATCCCGAAATTATCTCAGCATTAAAGAGAATTATGCCCAAAATTCAGCGTCTGGAAATTGCTCAATTCGGATCTTTGAATGGGCTGAAATCTGTAGAGCAGCACAAAAAAATTATGGAAGCGAGCAGGCATGGCCAGGAGCAGCTGGCATCCAGCCTGGTGGAGGAAAACTGGCTGAGCCTTGGCGGGCTTTTAACAGGGAAATGAGGTGAACTGGCATGAAAGCTATTCTATTAGGCGTTTGTTCAGCCTTCTTTTTTGCTTTCACATTTGTATTAAACCGCGCAATGGAAATGGATGGAGGAAGCTGGCTATGGAGCGCATCGCTCCGCTATTTTTTCATGATTCCTCTTTTGGGTGCCATTGTAGCATTCAGAGGGAATTTGCGGCCATTATTTACTGAGATGAAAAAAGCTCCCGGGCAATGGCTGTTATGGAGCTTTGTTGGCTTCGCTTTATTTTATGCCCCGTTATGTTTTGCAGCAGCCTATGGTCCCGGCTGGCTGATTGCCGGAACCTGGCAGATTACGATTATCTCCGGCTCCCTGCTTGCACCGCTTTTTTTTGTTGCATATCAAACTGGAAATGGAACTGTTAAGGTTAGAGGAAAAGTGCCATTTCGCGGTCTCATGATGAGCCTGATCATTCTTCTTGGAGTTGCTGTGATGCAAGTCGAGCATGCCTCCTCCATTTCATTTCGTGATACGATGCTTGTGATCATTCCTTTAGTTATCGCATCTTTTGCCTATCCATTAGGCAACCGCAAAATGATGGATGTGTGTGAAAATCGGCTGGATGCCTACCAGCGCGTGCTCGGAATGACGATTGCCAGTCTTCCTTTCTGGGTCGTTCTTTCTGCAGCCGCCCTGGCAACAAGCGGAGTACCCAGTTTTGGCCAGGTCACTCAGTCCGGTTTAGTCGCCATATTTTCCGGCGTCTTTGCCACGGTACTGTTTTTTGCAGCCACTGACCTCGTCCGCGGCAATATGCAAAAGCTGGGGGCAGTGGAAGCAACACAATCTCTCGAGGTCCTTTTTGCTGTTCTTGGTGAAGTGCTGCTGCTGTCAAGCCCCTTGCCGTCTGGAATTTCTTTTACAGGTATGGCACTTGTGATCGCAGGCATGGTGCTTCACAGTTATGTAACCTCGAACAAAGTCATATTAAAAAGAAAGGCTGCGTAAAAAAATGCCCTGGGTAAGCAGGGCATTTTTTACGTGCGGTCTTCCTGAACCTTTACTTCAATGTGATAAGTCGGAAGAGCTTTAATGAGATCTTTATGCAATTGTGCCTGTGAATCAATCTTTTCCTGATGAGTCATATTGCCTTTTCGGTATGCAGTCACCCACATATCCTCTCCATTTACCCAAACTGCTCCCGGGCGATACCCATTGTGAGCAGCAATCACCCTGCGGGCCTGGTTGATATCATCCTGATTATCCAGGCGTTTGCCGTCAAAATTGATAAAGTTCGGGTTCTGCTCACCGCTCATCGTCCGGTCCAATGTGTCATTGTCCTCGGTGCGGTCTAGATCATTATTTATAAATGAAACTCCATCCTGGGTCTCATGGTCATACTCACTCTCGGTTGCCTGATTGTTGGCACAGCCAGCCAGAAATGCGAGCATCAAAATGAAAACACTAAATTTTTTCATTACTGCACCTCCTTTTTATAGCATGTCCGCTATAAGGAGGAATGTGCAGTCCAATATTAGGCAGAGCTGGAGCGAGCATTTTATGGCGACCTTCTCACTGCTTTGCTTCTTTTTTTCGGCTTCCTGAGCCGCTCATGACGACCTTTTTTTGCTCTCCTCCCACTTTCGGCTACATGAGGCATTCATGCTGAAATTTTTAATTCCGCCTTCATTTTTCCGTTTTCTGGGCCATAAAAAAACTGCCCGGAACACGCCAGGGCAGAGAGATCGCTTCGTATAAAATTATGATAAAAACTCAGTTGTTTTTTGTTTATCCAGAACATTTGGCGATTTGGGAACTTCATGGTGATGGCGGCAGCGCGGTTCATATGCTTCAGATGCGCCGACTAAAATAACCGGGTCATCATACGAAGCTGGCTTCCCATTGATCAGGCGCTGTGTACGGCTTGCAGGTGAACCGCAAACGGCACAGACAGCTTGAAGCTTTGTAACCATTTCTGCTATCGACATGATGGCAGGCATTTGGCCAAACGGCTCTCCGCGGAAGTCCTGGTCAAGTCCGGCAGCGATGACACGATGTCCGCTGTCAGCCAGGTGCTGAATGACTTTTACAATTTCATCATCAAAAAATTGCACTTCATCAATGGCAATCAAATTAATATCAGCTGTAATGTATTTAAAAATATCGGTAGACTGGGAAATGGGTCTAGCTATGACCGAAGTTCCATTATGTGAAACGACAGCTTCATCACTGTATCGGTTATCGATCTGCGGCTTAAATACAGCAATTTGCTGTTTGGCAAACTGAGCTCTGCGCACACGGCGAATCAGTTCTTCTGATTTGCCGGAGAACATGCTGCCGCAAATGACTTCCACCCATCCGTGATGATTCACAACGTACATGAACGGCTCTCCTTCCTCGTTCTAACTAATAGAATGGCTTGTTATTATTATTTTATGAAGAAAGGGTCGAGCTGTTAATCTTAATTATACTCGCGCTTTTTTCAAAGCAAAACGGTCCACTCAAAACAGTTCTTCATATCCAATAAGGGTTATTTCGCAATAAAAAACAGGCAAGATAGTTAACTTGCCTGTTTTTGTTGTTTATTATTTTTGTTCTGACTTAATGCCGTATTTCTTATTGAAACGGTCAACACGTCCGCCAGCTTCAGCGAATTTTTGACGTCCAGTATAGAATGGGTGGCACTCAGAGCAAGTTTCAACGCGGATCTCTTCTTGAACAGAACCGGTTTCGAACTCGTTACCGCAAGCACATTTCACCATTGCTTTTTTATAGTTAGGATGAATTCCTGATTTCATTCTTTTCATCTCCTTCCGCCCTGAATCATTCGAAACAGAGTTATATATTACGGGCAATCATGAATTGCCGTAAACTTCAAAAACACACTGTCATCATTATAACAAGTCAAAGTGTTTTTTGCAATAAGCGAATTCGGCATCCTGGATTTTCCAAATGAACTCTTACTGCGAGCGCTTAGCCTTCATTTCTTCAGCCAAATTGGCAAAAAACTCTTCGTTCGATTTTGTCTGTCTTAGCTTGCGAAGCAGTTTTTCGGCGAAATCCGGTGAATCAGACATGGATTTGCGGATTGCCCACAGCTTGTCCAGGTGATCTTTCTGTATAAGAAGTTCTTCTTTGCGCGTTCCGGAACGGCGGATGTCGATGGCCGGGAAGATTCTTCTTTCAGCCAAGGAGCGGTCAAGGTGCAGTTCCATATTGCCTGTCCCCTTGAATTCTTCGTAAATCACGTCATCCATGCGTGAGCCCGTGTCAACGAGTGCAGTTGCCAGAATCGTTAAGCTTCCGCCCTCTTCAATGTTTCGGGCTGCACCGAAGAAACGCTTTGGACGGTGGAATGCAGCCGGGTCAATACCGCCGGAGAGTGTTCTTCCGCTTGGAGGAATAACCAGGTTATAAGCTCTTGCCAGTCTTGTAATGCTGTCCATCAAAATAACAACATCACGCTTGT
This sequence comes from Bacillus sp. NTK034, assembly GCF_017303275.1. Taxonomy (GTDB): domain Bacteria; phylum Bacillota; class Bacilli; order Bacillales; family Cytobacillaceae; genus Cytobacillus. The sequence continues at coordinate 205,940 of NZ_JAFKOJ010000005.1, forward strand.
GCTCAACGAGGCGCATAGCTCGTTCAAGAACCAGCTCGGCCACTTTAATGTGGTTTTCAGGCACTTCATCAAATGTTGAGCTGACCACATCGCCTGCAACTGAACGCTCGATGTCTGTTACCTCTTCCGGGCGCTCGTCAATCAATAGCACGATCAGTTCCGCTTCCGGGTGGTTGGTTGTAATGCTATTGGCAATTTCTTTTAAAAGCATGGTCTTACCTGCTTTAGGAGGAGCGACAATCAGACCGCGCTGCCCGAATCCAACTGGTGCAAGCAGGTCCATAATTCTTGTAGACAGCTGTCTTGTACCTGTTTCCAATTTCATATGGCGGTTTGGATATAAAGGAGTCAGACCAGGGAAGTGAACGCGCTCTTTTGCTGATTCCGGATCATCGCCATTCACGGCTTCTACTTGCAGAAGACCAAAGTAACGCTCATTTTCTTTTGGAGGACGGACCTTTCCTGAAACCTTATCTCCGTTTCTTAAGTCAAAACGGCGGATCTGGGAAGCAGAAATATAAATATCCTCAGAGCTTGGTGAATAGTTGATTGGACGAAGGAAGCCGAATCCTTCTGACTGAATGATCTCCAGGACACCTTCCATGAAAAAGTAGCCTTCCTGCTCTGCTCTTGCTTTTAGGATGGCAAAAATCAATTCTTTTTTCGATAACTTGCTGTAGTAAGAAACTTTATATTCACGGGCAAGTTCATAAAGCTCTTTCAGCTTCATATTTTCTAAACTTGAAATGTTTAAACCCATTTTTACACCACACTTTTGAAATTTTCAATCATTTCCTTCATATGCAGCTGTATAAATATTGAACGGTATATGAAAGGAAAGGGAAAGATACTTTGAGGCACTGAAAATAGCTGAAGAATCTATCATTATGTTCTTAATTAAAGGTTTCGAGGAATGGAACGGTTTATTGTCCGTTTTTCAGTTGATATTAGAGGTATCCTCTTCTTCGAAAAGCGCAAGCGCCCTGCCCGACCCTCGAGGGGTTAGACGCTGGAGCCATTTAAAAAACAATCTCTATTTTACCCCTTAATATGAAAATTAATCAATAACTAAATTTGATATGGAAAATATAGAAGGAAGGAAATGAAAATGAGCAGGCTGGCACAGATGGCCAGCTCTCATTTTCTATCTATCTTTTATGGAAATTATTTAATAACAAGATTTGGCTTTTTCTTTAAACTATGGCGTCCCTCGACAAAGCGGACCGTACCTGATTTGGCACGCATGACAAGCGAATGGGTCGAACCATATGAGCCTTTAAACTGTACGCCTTTCAGAAGCTCTCCGTCTGTTACGCCTGTGGCAGCAAAAATGGCATCATCGCCTTTTACCAGGTCTTCCATAAGAAGGACTTTATTAATATCGAGGCCCATCTTCAAGCAGCGCTCAGCCTCTGCGTCATTTTGCGGAAGAAGTTTTCCTTGAATCTCTCCGCCAAGGCACTTAAGGGCTACAGCTGCCAATACGCCTTCTGGTGCTCCGCCTGATCCGAACAGGATATCTACACCTGTCTCATCAAAAGCTGTATTAATGGCTCCAGCTACGTCCCCGTCATTAATTAACTTAATTCGGGCACCTGCTTCGCGAAGCTGGCTGATGATGTGCTCATGGCGCTCACGGTTAAGCACTGTAGCCACGACATCCTGGATATCTTTGTTTTTTGCTCTTGCGACCGCTTTCAAATTATCCAAAACAGAAGCGTTAATATCAATTTGTCCAACTGCTTCAGGACCGACTGCAATTTTGTCCATGTACATATCCGGAGCATGCAGAAGATTTCCGTGGTCAGCTACCGCAAGAACAGCTAAGGCATTCCAGCCGCCGGATGCAACGATGTTAGTGCCTTCAAGCGGATCAACAGCAACATCTACACGCGGGCCATAGCCTGTTCCAAGCTTTTCCCCGATATAAAGCATTGGCGCTTCATCCATTTCGCCTTCCCCGATAACGACTGTTCCCTTCATTGGCACCGTATCGAATACATCTCTCATTGCAGAAGTAGCGGCATCATCCGCTTCATCTTTTAATCCGCGGCCCATCCAGCGTGCTGATGCTAAAGCGGCACCTTCCGTTACGCGAACTAATTCCATTGACAAACTTCTTTCCATCGATTCTTCCTCCCCGGATTCTAAGGCTGGCAGCATGGCGAATGCGGACCGGGTCTTTACCGCCGGCACCGCAAAAGCCATCCTTAATTTATATTTGTCTGCTGATGTCACTTAAGCTTTGGCCCAAGCAATCATCAGTCAGCTGTCAATATCTCAAGATGTTTCTCTATTTATGCGTTCTTCATTTGTTCCATTTCTTCTTTGCTCATTTCTTCGCGCCAGATTGTGGCACCAAGTCCATTCAGCTTTTCAACAAGATGGCTATAGCCTCTGTCGATATGCTCTAAGCCTGTGACTTCAGTAACTCCCTCAGCCATCAAACCGGCAATTACCAGTGCTGCGCCTGCGCGCAAATCGCTCGCCTTAACTTTAGCGCCCTGAAGCTGGATTGGCCCATTGATGATCGCCGAGCGTCCTTCAACTTTAATGTTGGCATTCATTCTGCGCAGCTCATCAATATGCTTGAAACGGGCACTATAAATGGTATCCGTAACCATGCTTGTCCCTTCTGCACCAGTTAACAGAGAAGTCAGCGGCTGCTGAAGATCTGTAGGGAAGCCAGGATAAACAAGCGTTTTAATATCCACTGCTTTCATTTTCTCAGCTGGCCCGACAAATACCTGGTCGTCGTTCGTTTCAACCTGAACGCCCATTTCGCGAAGCTTTGCTATTAGGGACTCAAGGTGATGGGGGATTACATTGTCAATCAGCACACCTTCTCCGGCCGCTGCACCAACGATCATATAGGTTCCCGCTTCAATCCGGTCTGGGATAATCGTATGCTGGCAGCCATGCAGCTGATCTACGCCATCGATGCGGATCACATCTGTGCCGGCACCCTTGATTTTCGCACCCATATTGGTTAAAAGCGTAGCAACATCAATGATTTCAGGCTCTTTTGCAGCATTTTCGATAATCGTTCTGCCTTTTGCCCTGACTGCGGCAAGCATGATATTGATGGTTGCTCCAACGCTGACAACATCGAGATAAATACGGGCTCCGCGAAGCTCATCGGCACGAAGGTAAATGGCTCCCTGCTCATTGGTCACACGCGCGCCAAGAGCTTCAAAACCTTTAATATGCTGGTCAATCGGCCTTGGCCCCAGATGGCATCCGCCAGGAAGTCCAATAACCGCTTTTTTGAATCGGCCGAGCATCGCTCCCATTAAATAATAGGAAGCGCGTAATTTTTTCACTTTTCCGTTCGGCAAAGGCATGGAAATCATGGAAGAGGGATCTACTGTCATATCATTTCCGGAGAATTCAACAGTGCCCCCTATTTCTTCAAGCAAATCTTTTAGAATTTGTACATCCGAAATATCCGGCAAACCTTCAATTGTCACAGGCGATTCCGCTAAAATGGTAGCTGGAATCAATGCTACTGCACTATTCTTCGCTCCGCTGATCCGGACTGTTCCTTTTAATGGATATCCGCCTGCAATCATTAGCTTTTCCATTTGTAACTCCCTTCTAAGCCGTTGTTAAACACACATGCTGACATTTGACTTCAATATTTAAAAAATTGATAGCCCTTACACCAAAAGCTACACACTACTTTTCTAACCAATTCCGCCAGAAAATAGCCCCAGATTCTATAAGAAACCAAATAGGCTTGTCTATTTTTAATATCGGAAAAATAGTCTTTGGGAAAATATGCACTTACATATTATCATGTATCTGCATTTTGCAACATTGCAAGATGAATAAGGAACAATTTTCCATGTGTTTTTTACAGATTCCGACATTATCTTTATCCTATAGTTTACACGAAAAATCAAATCTCATGTATTGTATTCAAAAAAAGTTAAAATTAAGAAAGAAGCACTAAAAGCCGGGGTACAAGTGAAGGGGCTGGCTTTGCTCAAGAAAAACGCAAGCGCCTTGCCCACCCCCGACACCTCGAGGGGGCAGGCACTTGCGCTAGACAGCTCTCAAAGTACAAATAAACAAAGCCAGTTTCCTAGAGTTATTTTTCCGAAGAAAGCCTTATCCTCTTGAGTTCCAGTCTGCCAGGAATGCTTCGATTCCCTTATCTGTAAGAGGATGGTTGAATAATTGCTGGATGACTTTATAAGGAACTGTCGAGATATGGGCTCCTCTTAATGCTGCATCCGTCACATGCTGAGGATGTCTGATGGAAGCGGCAATGATTTCTGTATCAATGTCATGAATTGCAAAGATTTCTGCGATTGTGGAAATGAGATCCAGACCGTTATGGCCAATATCGTCCAAACGTCCAAGGAATGGAGAAACGTAAGTAGCACCTGCTCTTGCAGCAAGCAGCGCCTGGTTTGCACTGAAGATTAAAGTTACATTTGTTTTAATGCCTTCTTTTGAAAAAGCACTTACTGCTTTTAGACCATCGGGGGTCATTGGGACTTTTATTGTGATGTTAGGTGCAATCGCTGCAAGCTCTCTTCCTTCTTTAATCATGCCTTCTGCATCAAGGGCGATAACCTCTGCACTTACTGAGCCTGGCACCAGGTCCGTGATTTCACGCAGACGGTCAGGGAAGGACACATTCTTTTCCTTTGCCACCAATGATGGATTGGTTGTTACTCCTGCTACTACCCCAAGGGCATATGCCTCTTTAATTTCGTCCATGTTTGCTGTATCGATGAAAAACTTCATAATAATCCCACCTTGTTTAATATTTTGATAATTAATGCTGCGGATATCTATGTATTATTAAATAAAGTTGTGATTCTGTAAAGCCTTACATTTGGATGCAGAAATTCCGCCAGCAGGCACTCAGCGAACTGCCGGATAAAATACAGGGAAACCGCCCCTAAATCCAGAAGCGGTTTCTTATGCAATGATATTAATTATGCTTTGTTTGAAGAACCGAACTCGCGCATTTTGCCAATTACAGTTTCTTTAATCGCTTCGCGTGCCGGTCCTAAGTATTTGCGTGGATCGTATACTTCTGTATCTGCTGCTAATACTTCGCGAACGCGTTTTGCAGAAGCAATTTGGTTTTCAGTGTTTACATTGATTTTTGCGGTTCCTAAAGAGATGGACTTTTGGATATCCTTTGTTGGAATTCCAGTTCCGCCATGAAGAACTAAAGGAACACCTGTAAGGCTTCCGATCTCTTCCATTTCAGCAAAGCCAAGGTTTGGCTCACCTTTGTATGGGCCATGAACAGAACCAAGTGCCGGAGCAAGGCAGTCGATGCCTGTGCGTTTTACCAGTTCTTCACATTCTTTAGCATCAGCATAAATAACGCCATCAGCTACAACATCGTCTTCCTGTCCGCCGACAGTTCCTAACTCTGCTTCAACTGAAACGCCTTTTGAATGTGCATATTCAACTACTTTAGAAGTAGTCTCAACGTTTTGTTCGAATGGATCATGAGAAGCATCGATCATAACAGATGTGAAGCCTGCATCGATCGCTTCTTTACATTTATCAAAACTTGAACCGTGATCTAAGTGGATAGCCACTGGAACGGTAATTTTGTAATCTTCCAGCAGTCCTTCAACCATCTTTACAACCGTTTTGAAACCGCCCATGTAGCGTGCAGCACCTTCGGAAACACCAAGGATAACCGGTGACTTTTCTTCTTCTGCCGCCTGCAGGATAGCTTGAGTGAACTCAAGGTTGTTTAAGTTAAATTGACCTACTGCATAGCCTTCTGATTTTGCTTTATTCAGCATTTCAGTCATAGAAACTAAAGGCATTTTTCTTCCTCCTTATTGATAATCGTTTAAGTTCATCAGACTAAATACTGTTAAAGTTTTCCCCTTAACACTATCGAATATGTACCCTTAAAATAGTCCGCTAAACAGATACGATCCTTTGGAATTCATCTGTTATCATACCAAAAAGGACTTAGAAAAGCCATTATTCCAGAGCGTTTTTGTTAATTGTCATAAAGCAAACGCTATCATTTTTATAGCGATGGAATTTCAGCTTAAAAACGGATAATTTTGGATTATTTCGAGTTAGGCACAGGTAGATATTTCTTTACCGCTGCCCTGATGTCATCAATATCGAATGGCTTCGCAAAGTGAGTAAGAGCTCCAAGATCCTTGGCCTCCTGAATCATATCGAGCTCGCCATATGCAGTCATGATAATGACGCGGATATCTTTATCCACCACTCTCATTCTTTTTAAGATTTCAATCCCGTCCATTCCCGGTATTTTCATGTCGAGAAGAACAAGATCAGGCGAATGCTTGGAAACAATGTCGAGAGCCTGGACTCCATTGGCAGCCTGGTATGTTTCGTACCCTTCTTTCTGTAGTACCTCATTAAGCAAAATACGGATTCCGAACTGATCATCTACAATTAAAATTTTCCCTTTCATCAAGCCACCTCTTCCTGTCGTATTAAAAGCACTTAGGTTTAAAACCATACTGAATTATGACTGCAGGTCACTTAACTATACATTCTCCTACAGCTAATTTCTCTGTGAAACATGATTATTCCTGCTGGTTTTTGCAATTTCAAATGTGAATATTTTACCTTTTCCTCCCTTTTCACTATAATAGAACCGCTAAGTGCAGTGAGCGAAGGAGTGAAATAATTGCTTAAGATGTTTTCTACCCAGCTGACAGGGCTGTTTAAAAGACTTCAGGAAAAAGAGGAGTTTTCCATCGAGGACAGCGCACGCCTATTGGCTCAGGCTGCCGCCGGTGATGGAAAAATATATATTTACGGTACTAAAGAAATGGCTGCCATTGGTTATGAAGCCGTTCATAGCCAGGAACCGCTTAGAGATGCAGCGATTTTGGAAAGTGATGCGAAAGTCGCAGAAACAGACAGAGTGATCATCTTCTCAAGACATTCAGATGACGAAGACGCTGCTGCTCTGGCAAAATCTTTGTCTGAAAAAGGAATTCCCTTTGTGGCTGTGAGCACAGTTAAGGCGGAAAACAATGTTAACATCTCTGATTTAGCCGATGTCCATATTGATTTGAAGCTTGCTAAAGGGCTTCTTCCTGATGAAGAAGGCAACCGCTTCGGCTATCCGGCATCCATGGCTGCTTTATTTGTTTATTATGGAATAAAGTTTACGATTGAAGAGATTTTGGCGGAGTATGAATAATAGATGAGCAGAATCAGCCCCCAATTTCGGGGGCTGCTGTCATTTTTCTAGTTTGTTCCTTATTGCTGAGCTGGCTTCTTTTGGTGCTTGATTACTTGTAATGGCACTTCCAACAATGACAACATCAGCAATACTATCCTTCAATTCCCCAATTGTTTTTTCTGAAATCCCGCCTGCAATAGCGACTTCGATATCATTTAACCCTTTAACAAGTCTGAATAAAGCGGGATCCGCTATAGAACCCTCTTTCTGCATATCCTTTCCTATATGGAGACAAAATAAGTCCGCTCCCAAATCATATAGGCTCTTAACTCTTTTGGCGTCCTTAATTCCCAGCAAATCAATCATAATTCTTTTATTAGCATCATTTGCAATCTCTAATGCCTGTTTGATCGTGCTGTTATGTGAAAAGCCCATCACAGTCATAACGTCCGCCCCTGCTTTAAAGGCCTGTTCTGCCTCATGTTTTCCTGCGTCACAAGTTTTCATATCCGCCACAATTGTTTTTTCTGGATAAGCAGCCTTCATTTCCCGAACTATCTTCATACCATATTCTTTAATAACGCCCGTCCCAATCTCAATCCAATCGATATTGTCACAAGTTTCATCTGCGATACGGAAACAATCATGTTCGGTTAAGCGGTCAAGTGCTAGCTGAATTTTCACTTCTATTCTCCTTCTTTTAGAATTGTATTTTATAAGGAAGCAGCCTGAAACAAAAACCACAGGAATACTTCCTGTGGCTTATTTTTCATATTAAACTCCTGAGTATGCCATAAAGCCGCCGTCAACTGGTACCGTAACACCCGTTACGAAACCAGAATATTCTTCGTCAGCAAGCCACAGCAGCACACCAAGCAAATCTTTTGGCTGGCCAAATCTTTTCATTGGTGTATGAGCAATAATTTTTTCTGATCTGGCCGTATGGGAACCATCTTCATTCAATAATAAATTGCGGTTTTGAGTTGTTAAGAAAAAGCCCGGTGCAATTGCATTTACCCTCAACCCTGTTTCTGCGAAATGCACAGCCATCCACATTGTAAAATTATTAATGGCTGATTTGGCTGCACTATAGGCAGGCACTTTTGTCATTGGCGAATATGAACTCATTGATGAGATATTAATAATGATAGGTGATTCCTGCTTTAGCAGTTCTTTGCCAAAAACCTGGCTGGCTAAAAAAGTCCCTGTAAAGTTGCTGGCAAATACTTGGGAGAAGCCTTTCTCATCCATATCAAAGAAGGACTTTTCAGAAGAAGACTCCACATTATAGGTTTCTACAGAAGTAATGGCATCCGGGTGATTCCCGCCTGCACCATTAATTAATATATCCACCCTGCCAAAGTGGCTGATCACTTCTTCCCTTGCCTTTTCCAGGGATTCACGATCTAAGACGTCTGCTGCAACAGCAATCGCTGTCCCCCCTGCTTTCTCAATTTCGGCTGATACCACAGCTCCCTTTTCTGCCGTACGATTAAGAATGGCCACTTTCACCCCATGTCTTGCAAGCTCCCTGGCCATTTCCGAGCATAGCACGCCGCTTCCGCCCGTAATTACAGCTGTTTTTCCATTTAAATTTCCGTGTATTGGAAACATTAGCATTCTCCTTATTTCTCAGATTGATAGGCATCCCATAATCCGTGAAGATACATGATTCCAAGAGCCCGGTCATATAATCCGTAACCTGGTCTGCATTCTTCACCCCAAAGATGCCTGCCGTGGTCAGGACGCACGTACCCCTCATATTGAATCTCTGATAACTCCTTGACGACCCCTTTAATATTGATGGAACCATCTGCTGTTAGATGAGAAGTTTCAATAAAATCGCCATTGTCGAATATCTTTACATTTCGGATATGTGCAAATGGTGATCTTGCGGCAAATTTTCTTGCCAGGTCAACCATGTCATTTTGCGGATTAGCTCCTAGAGATCCTGTACAAAATGTAATGCCATTGGAGGGAGAGCCGGAAATAGATAGGAGTTTCTGCAGACTTTCTTCTCCGGTCATGATACGCGGCAGGCCAAAAATGGACCAGGGCGGATCATCCGGGTGGATTGCCATCTTGATGCCTGCTTCTTCTGCCACTGGCAGTATTTCCTTTAGGAAATAGCGCAGGTTGTCCCACAAGTCCTCTGCCGTTATATCCTGATACGCTGCAAATAACTCTTTAATCCGGGACATTTTCTCAGGCTCCCAGCCAGGAAGAGTCAAATCAGAAGCCTCGGAAACCGTTTTAATTAAATCCTGCGGATCCAGATTTTCCACTTTGTTTTTTTCATAAAACAATGCCGTTGAGCCATCTGGAAGTGCACGGTATAAGTCAGTCCGCGTCCAATCAAAGACAGGCATGAAGTTATAACAAATAACTTTAACCCCAAATTCACCCAGGTTCCGAATGGTTTTCTTATAATTTTCTATATGTAGGTCCCTTTCATTGTTTCCAAGCTTAATAGATTCATGTATATTAACACTTTCCACCACATCTGCATGAAACCCAAAGGACTTTATATACTCAACTTCCGATTTAATCTCATCTGTTTCCCAAACTTCCCCGACAGGTTTTCTGTGAAGGGCCCAAACGATTCCTTTCACATTGGGTATCTGTTTCACTTGTTCAAGAGTTACGGTATCATTATCCCTTCCATACCAGCGAAAGGTCATATTCATTTTCCGCCGCCTCCCTTAATTGCTTCGACATATTTTTCACAAAGTGCTTTTACCGACTCTTTGCCGCCGGCTTTGTAAGCCTTGTTTAAGTCACTTCCAATACCGGCTGCGACAGCGCCAGCTTCAAGCCACGCACTGACATTATCCAGATTCACACCGCCAGTGGGCATGATGCTCACCTGAGGCAGGGGTCCATTGACTGCACCGATAAATGATGGATCAAAGCGATTTGCCGGAAACAGCTTTACAATGTCACAGCCGTATTCGAGAGCTGTCACGATTTCAGTTATGGTCATGCATCCAGGAAGATATGGAATGCTGTATCGATTGCAAAGCAAGGCTATATCCTTATCAAAATGCGGACTCACTACAAATTCCGCCCCATTTAAAATAGCATGACGGGCTGTTTCCGAATCCAGAACTGTCCCAGCCCCGATTATACCGTCTGAGCCTCTTAAAGTCTGAAACACTTTTTCCGCCTCAGGTGTAGTATAAGTCACTTCAATAGCACGAAAACCTCCTGCTATGGCTGCCTCCGAAATTTCAATCGCTTCTTCAGGTGTTTTTCCGCGCACAACTGCAACCACTTTCGATTCTGTCAGCTGATTAAGTTTCTCTATTTTTAAGTTCATCTAATCTCCCCTTAATCGAAAACAATAACTGCTTTTCGAACCTGGTCAGGATTGTTCTCTACATATTGGAATGCTTCCTTCACTTCACTTATCGGAAAATGGTGGGTAATAAAACCGTTTGATTGAAGCTTTTCTGCATTCAGCAGAGATACAACCTTTTCAAATTGGTTTGTCTGAAGCCGTGAACCGACAATGGTTACTTCTTTTTTAGTGATTGGAAGCTGCGGAATGGATGAGGGCCGTTCATCAAATCCCAGCACAACTACTGTGCCGGCAGGCGATACAAGATTTACGCCAAGCTCAAAGGTGGAAGGCAGACATACTGCATCAATCACAACATTTGGCCCTTCACCATCTGTCAATTCCAATACCCGATCTTCTACAGACTCTTCCGATGCATTAATGATTTCATCTGCCCCATTTTCCTTGGCAAATGCCAGTCGCTCCTGCTTCAAATCACTGATGATGACTCTTGCTCCCTGCAGCTTAGCCATTTTTAAAATGCATATGCCTATCGGGCCGCTTCCCTGGATGAATACAGTATCTCCTTCCTCAACGCCCCCGCGCCACACAGCTTGAGCTCCAATGGTGTAGGGTTCAGCCAATACGATTTCATCCCATTCTAAAGATGAATTCACAATATGTAGCTGTTTTTCAGGCAGTACGAAGAATTCCCGCAAGCCTCCATCTTCATGAACACCAAAAACAGATAAAGACTGACATACATTCGGGCGCCCTTTCCGGCATGCATAGCACTCTCCGCAGTAGCGGATTGGCTCCACTACAACATGGTCACCAGGTTTTATTCCTGAAACATTTGATCCGACTTCAACGACTTCACCGGCCACTTCATGGCCAACAATTCTTGGATAAGTGGCAAGCGGATTTGTCCCATGGTAAATATGCATATCAGAACCGCATATTCCGACCCTTTTCACTTCCACCAGGACTTCATCGGGATTGCTTATAACTGGTGTTTCTATATCAATAACTTCCATTTCCATTGCACTTGGAATTTGAACTGCTTTCATTTTACTGCCCCCTATTCAAATAAACTTGGAAGAAACAGTGAGATTTGCGGCACAAAAGCCACAAGCATTAAGACTGCCAGACTGACACCTAAAAATGGCAGTAATTCTTTTGCTGTTTTCCCAATTGAGATCTTGCCAATTTGTGATGCTACGAATAGACATACACCAACCGGAGGCGTTACAAGTCCAATAACAAGGTTCAATACCATCATGACACCAAATTGAACCGGATCCATTCCGATGGAAGCCGCTACTGGCAATAACACCGGGAATAGGATGACTAGAGCCGCAATCGTCTCCATGAACGTTCCAACAAATAACAGCAGCAAGTTAATCAATAGAATAACGACAATTGGGTTTGAAGAGATCCCCAGTATTGCATCTGCAACCATTTGAGGAATCTGCTCACTTACCATAATCCAGCCAAACAGGTTGGCAAAGCCTACGAGAAGCATGATAGAAGCCGTACCTGTCATGGAAGAGAGCATAATTTCCGGAATTTTTTTAATTGGAAGCTCTTTATAAACGAAGATTCCAATGACAAAGGCATACAATACTGCAATGACAGAAGCTTCAGTCGGTGTGAAGTAGCCTCCGAGAATTCCATACATAATGATAACTGTCATAAATAGTGCCCAGAACGCTCCAGTGAAGCTTTTCCATATTTCCTTTAATGACTTTCTTTCCCCTTTGGGATAATTTCTTTTAACAGAAATAATATAGGTTGGAATCATTAATCCCAGTCCAAGTAATATCCCTGGCAGAGCACCGGCCAAAAACAGGTCGCCAATAGATACTGACGCAAGTGTCCCCACGATAATCATTGGAAGAGACGGAGGAATAATCGGGCCAACAGTTGATGAAGATGCCGTTACAGCTGCAGAAAAACCTGCTCCGTACCCTTCTTTTTTCATCGCAGGAATAAGAATAGCTCCTATACTGGCTGTGTCTGCCAATGCTGTACCTGAAATGCCTGCAAATCCCATTGAGGATCCTACATTTGCTAAGCCAAGGCCCCCGCGGATATGGCCGAAGCAATTATTTGCAAACTGAATGATGCGATCCGTAATACCGCCAGCATTCATTAAATTTCCTGCCAGAATAAACCCGGGAATACAGAGCAAAACAAAGGAGTTTAGTCCTCCAAACATTTTTTGCGGAATGATGCTTAACGGGATATCAGCCAGAATTAAATAAAAAAGTGAAGACAGCCCAAGGCTGAATGCTACTGGCACGCCCAGGAATATCAGAATTATGAACGAGAAAAACAAAATGGCTGCCATCATAGCTCCCCACCACCCATTTGTGAATTAAAGTCTTCTTCATTTCGAATTAGCCTAATGATTTTGACAATTGAATACAATAATAAAAATGAACTCATGATAAATATTGCAGCGTGGATTACCGACATCTGAAAAGGCATTGTAGCTGAAGTCTGGTTTCCCCCTAGCTGTGTAAAGAACCATCCTTCTTTAACGAGAACCCCGCTTAGCAATATAATCAGCAAATAAATTCCAATTTCATAATAGCGGCGAAAAGCATGTGACATTTTTGCGAGTATCAGATCCACATTAATAAACTCGCCTCGAAGCAAAGCTAGCGGTGCCCCAAAGCAAATGGAGTATATAAACAAATATCGCGTAAGCTCTTCCGTCCAAATGGCTGTGTAGGGAAGATAGCGCGACATGATTTGGATGGTAACCACGATAATAACCCCTGAAAAACTCATAACAGTCAAGAAGGCTAATATTCGGTCAAGCCAAATTCGAATCTTCATGTTTTCATTCCTTCCTTTAATTAAAGGCACAGCTGGCAAAATAGTCAGCGGTGCCTTTAACTTGTTCCAATAAGACTATTATTCTACCTCTAGAATTTTTTCATAAAGCTCATACTGTTCCGGCTTAAGGCTATCTTTAATCGCAGGCTGCATTTTTTCACGGAAGGCATCCTGGTCAACATCAACAAACTCCATTCCTTCGCTTTCAAGCTCAGACTCTATTTTTGAAATTTCCTCATCATAAAGTTTTTCTCCAAATGCCTGTGCTTCTGCAGCTGCTTCTGTCACAGCTTTTTTCTGTTCATCATTCAGGGCCTCAAACTGCTTGTTCCCAATCAGGATATAAATCCATGAATATACATGCTCTGTACGGTTCACATACTTTTGAACTTCATATAATCCGCCGCTCTGAATTAAGTCAACCGGATTTTCCTGTCCTTTAATAACTCCTTGCTGAAGGCCAGTAAATACTTCATTGAAGTCCATAACCTGCGGCTTAGCGCCTGCAGCTTCCCAAACTTTCAGGAACAATGGAACATTTGGTACACGCATTGAGAATCCCTTCAAATCAGATGGTGCCTCAATAGGCTCACTTGAAGTCAAGTTACGTGGAGCGCGTGTATGATAATACAAAGGAGTCAAGCCAACTTTTTCAGTGATTTCCTTTTCAATTTCTTCACCGATTTCCCCTTCTACAACCGTTTTTACATGGTCAAGATCACGGAAGGCATACGGTACTGCCATTAAAGCAGCTTTAGGTGCCCAGTTTTGCATGGTTTCCCCTGAAATGACCATGTCAGCTGTACCCGCCTGAATGGCATTGATTGTATCTGTTTCTCCGCCAAGAGAGTTATTCGGGAAAATTTGAATTTCAATTTGCCCGTCTGTTTTTTCAGTAACCAGATCTGCAAATTCCTCAGCTGTTTTATGCCAAATGTGATTCTCGTCTGCCAAGTGGCCAAACTTCCACTTGATTACTTCTCCCTCTTGCTTCTCGCCACTTGCCCCATTAGAACCGCCAGAACCGCAGGCACTAAGCATCAAAGTCGCAGCTAAAACACCGGATAACCACTTAAATTTCATTGTTTTTCTCCCCTTTTTTTCTATAGATTTAGTTTGTTAAAAACTGATGTACCGTTGAAGCAATTATGATCCCTTTTTCGAGATTTCTTTCTTCATTCATTTGTTCAATTTCACCTGGCACAAGAACACTTTTAAAACCGGGAGCTGGAGGGGCCTGACGGATTTCTGCCATCATTTGATCCATATTTCCCAGGAATGCTTCTGCATCCGTGAAGAATGCCGGATTAATTGCACAGAAATAATGGCCAAGCTTCCGCTTCTTATCCAGGTCTCCATACATCTTGGCTACATGCGGCCCAAAAGCTGCACCTGCAAGCAAACCTGAGAAGATATCGACAATCATTGATAGTCCATAGCCCTTAGGCCCGCCAAACGGAGAAAGTGAAACGACCTTGGAAGGATCTCTTACGGTTTCCCCATTCTCGTCCACACCCCATCCTTCTGGAATTTCTTTTCCTTCTTCTTTATATTGAAGAATTTTCCCCAGAGCTACATTCGATGTTGCCATATCCAGGATGAATGGTTTCTGTGTTTTTGCCGGAACGCCATAGGCAATCGGATTGGTTCCAAGGAAAGCATCTTTGCCTCCAAAGGGCACGACAATTTTATCGGTATGGGTCATCGCAATTCCAATCAGGTTTTGCTCTGCCGCGTTTTGAACAAAATAACTAAGTGCCCCGCAATGGCTGCTGTTAATGGCTGTGACCATTCCCACACCATTTTCCTTTGCCATCTGGATGGCATGATTCATGGCTTCATCTGCAATGACGTGTCCAAATCCGTCATCGCCATCGACTACCCCTGTCACAGGACCAGTTTTATTGAATGTAATCTCCGGATTGGGATTAATTCCTCCAGCATTAAGGCGATTCACATAATGTTCAGTACGTAAAACACCATGTGAATTAACATTTCTTAAATCTGCATGAACCAGTATTTCCGCAACTTTTTCTGCATGTTCATGTATCAAGCCAGCATCTGTTAGTTTCTGAACTACTAGCTTCTTAGCTTCTTCATGATGAATTGTCACAGTAGACATAATGATCCCCCTACTCCAGGTTGGTATGTTTCTTGACCATTTCTTCGTTCGAATTTCTTTCTGATAAACTATCAACAATTGCAGCATCTAAGATGAGATGTGCGGCCTGATCAAACTGATTTCCCAGAGGCTGAATCGTATCCGGTTCTCCTGTATGGCGGTATTTTGTTGCCGCAGGAATTTGCATTCCCCCCGTAAAGCACGGCTGATGAATGGCCTCTTTATTAGTGGTTATTAAAAATACTTTTGCCCCCGCCCTGAAGGCGTTTTCAGAAAAACTTATTGTCTGTCCTGTTTTGGCTGAGCCAGATAAAACGATTAATATATCGTCTTTCTGAATGGCCGGTGTTGTTGTTTCTCCCAAAACATAGACCGTTTTTCCGCTATGCATAAGACGCATGGCAATCGCCTTTGCCACTAGGCCTGACCGACCTTCTCCAGTAAAGAAAAAACGAGCGTCACTCTTTAAAAGTGCTACGAAAGATTCGTATTCGTTCTTATCGACATGTGAGCATACTGCTCTCATTTCTTTGAGAATTGTAAGAATTGTATCCATTGTCCACCTCTTATCTTTCAACAATAAGGTCATTATTGATAAATGCGTTTACTTCATTTAGATAAGGAAGACCTTCATTATCTCCTGAGACGGTTGTAACCAGGGCGCCTACGCCATTCGCAAATTGAAGCAGCTTTTCCTTGCTGAAACCGTTCAGCCAGCCATAAACGTATCCGGCATCGAATCCATCTCCGGCTCCGACTGTGTCAACTGGAGTCACACGGAAGCTCTCTGCCCGTGTCCAAATACCATCCCTGAATAGCTTTGATCCATTAGCGCCATCCTTTAAGACCAAATCTCTGATGCCATATTCTCTGGCAAAAAGCGCAAGTTCATCTTCTTCTTCCATCCCGCTTATTAACCTGATCTCTTCTAACCCAGTCAGCAGGATATCAACATGCGGAAGAATGTCTTTATACGCTCTTCTCGCTTCTTCGATTGACCAAAGCTTCAGTCTGATATTTGGATCAAAGGAGATTGGAATCTTTTTTTGTTTTGCAGCTTCTATCACTTTAGCGGCAATTTCGATGTTCTTTGGATCAATAGCAAGGAAAACACCTGTAAGATGGACAAGATCTACATTTTCAAACAGTTCTTCCTGAATCATATCCGGTGTCAAAGTTAAAATAGGCGAGTTATACCGGTAATAGAATGTCTTGCCTGATCCATCCTCATTGATTTCCTTAAAGTTAAGTGATGTTGGGCAGCCGCTTACAAAATTCACACCCGATACATCTACGCCCTCTCCCCGAGCGAAGTTATATATGACTCTGCCAAACTCATCTTCCCCCAGCCGGCTAATCCACTTGCTGCCTAACCCAAGCCTTGCACATCCAATGGCAAAGTTGAGTTCTGCACCGCCCACCTTGCGTTCAAACTGGGTAACATATCTAAGTGGCCCTTTTACAGCTGGGTTCAGTGTTATCATGGCATCTCCGATTGTTAAAACTTTGAATGGTGATGACATTATTTTCTCTCCTAACACTCTATAAAGATTCCCGCTCAACTAAAGCAGGAGCGTATCTTTTAATCTCGTATACTTCCTCAAATCGAGGATTTCTAATTAAATCTAATAAAACAGAAGCGGCATCATTGCCAATTTCAAAGGTTGGCTGTTTGATGGCTGTTATCGGTGTTGCCGAGATTTCCAGGAAATCAGAATCATCTACAGCGATAACGCTTACATCTTCGGGAACTTTTAAATTCTTTTTTCTAAAAAATTTCAAAAGTTCAATGAGCGAAAGATCGTTTGTAGCAAAAAATGCCTCTGGTGTTTCTTTACTCATCCACATTTTTTCCAGTTTAGGGATAATGTCTTTTCGTTCTGCAGCAATAATCCAATCATCCTTTACAGGCAAATCATTTTGTTTCAGCTTTTTCTTGTATCCATTTATCCGTTCAATCCGTGGTGTCACTTTTTGGCTTAAGGACATGGATACCAGACCTATTTTCTTATGGCCTTTTTGGACGATTTCCTGAACGGCAATCTCAGCTGCTCTCTCGTTATCCAAAAGCAGTGTCGGATAAATAGCTTTATCAAGCTTTCTATCTACAAAAACAATGGGGAAATTTGAAAGCTTCAGCCGTTTATATTGATCTTCATTTCCGATGGTCGGAAAGATAATCAGACCATCAACTTGTTTAGCTAAAAGCATATCAATGTATGCACGTTCTTTTTCCGGATTATCGTCTGCGTTACAGACAAATAAATGAAATTCATTTTTTTCGCAGACATCTTCAATGGCCCTGATAATTTCTGTCGAAAACGTATGAAGTATATTGGCAACAATCACTCCAATGGTTGATGACTTCTTTTGCTTCAAACTTTTAGCTACGAAATTCGGGATATATCCCAGCTCGCGAATGGCGTCTTCAATTCGCATTTTAGTGGATTCCGCCATATACTCGTAGCGATTATTGATATACTGTGAAACTGTGCTCTTTGATACGTTTGCTTTTTGCGCAACATCTAACATCGTTATTTTTTTCATGTTGTACTATCCTCTCGCAAAACCGATTTAGTAAATCGGTTTAGTAAACCGGTTTAGTGAAAGTATAAATGAAAACCTTTTCAAAATCAATACTAAAATTTCTGAATTTTATTTTTTGCATAAATCATTCAACAACGATCCGGACAAAAAAAACCCCTCCGAATCCGAAGGGATTTTTATCACTTTATTATTTCTCGCTAAATTTCAATGACGCCCCGACAAATTCACGGAATAATGGCTGAGGGCGGGTTGGTCTTGAGATAAATTCAGGATGGAACTGGGAAGCAACGAACCAAGGGTGATCCTTCACTTCGATGATTTCCACTAAGCGGCCGTCCGGGCTTGTACCGGAGAAGACAAAGCCTGCTTTCTCCATATCCTGGCGGTAGTGGTTGTTGAATTCATAGCGATGGCGATGGCGCTCATATACCACCTCATCCTGGTATGCCTCAAATGCTTTTGTATCTTCATTCAATTTACAAGCTTGCAAGCCAAGTCTTAGAGTTCCGCCTAAATCCTCAATATCTTTTTGCTCAGGCAGAAGGTCGATAATTGGATGCGGTGTTTCAGGAGCAATTTCTGCTGAGTGTGCCCCTTCAAGACCCAGTACATTTCTTGCAAATTCAATGGAAGCCAGCTGCATGCCAAGGCAGATGCCAAGGAATGGCTTTTTGTTCTCACGCGCATATTGAATCGCAAGGATTTTCCCTTCAATGCCACGGTCCCCAAATCCGCCTGGAACCAGGATTCCATCAACATCCTGAAGCAGTCCATTGACATTATTGCTGTCTACTTCTTCAGAGTTGATCCATTTGATTTCAATATCAGAATCAAAAGCATAACCCGCATGCTTTAAGGCTTCGACAACTGAAATGTAAGCATCCTGCAATTCAACATATTTACCGACAAGGGCAATCCTTGTTTTTCTGGAAAGGTTCAGAACCTTGTCAACCAGCTGTTTCCACTCGGTCATGTCCGCTTCTCCGCAATTCAGCTTCAAATGCTTGCAGACGATTTCATCAAGCTTCTGATCTTGAAGGGATAGCGGTATAGAATATAATGTATCCGCATCTGTTGCTTCAATAACTGCTTCTTTATCGATATCACAGAATAGCGCAATTTTATCCTTCATATCCTGGGAAATTGGCATTTCTGTACGAAGAACGATTACGTTTGGCTGAATGCCAAGGCTTCTCAGTTCTTTAACACTGTGCTGTGTAGGCTTTGTTTTCATTTCGCCTGCTGCCTTGATATAAGGAACCAATGTACAGTGAATGTACATAACATTATCGCGGCCGATATCGCTCTTAATCTGACGGATCGCTTCAAGGAATGGAAGTGACTCAATATCCCCTACTGTTCCGCCGATTTCTGTGATGACCACATCAGAATTCGTTTCATGGCCAGCACGGAAAACTTTATCCTTGATTTCATTTGTGATATGCGGAATAACCTGCACTGTTCCGCCGTTATAGTCGCCGCGGCGCTCTTTTCTAAGGACGGTTGAGTAAATTTTACCAGTTGTTACACTGCTGTATTTAGTCAGGTTAATATCAACAAAACGCTCATAGTGGCCTAAGTCCAGGTCAGTCTCCGCGCCATCACCTGTTACAAACACCTCACCATGCTGGTACGGGCTCATTGTTCCCGGATCCACATTTATGTAAGGATCGAATTTCTGAATCGTAACCGTTAACCCTCTGTTTTTCAATAAGCGGCCAAGTGATGCTGCCGTGATTCCTTTTCCTAGTGACGAAACAACTCCGCCCGTAACAAAAATATACTTAGTCATGAAAAATTCCCCCTTGATATCAGTTTGTGCATAATGATGCTGGTTTAAAGACTTGATGATAAAAATTCTATTGTTCAGCCTCCGACTTTTCAGCAGAAGCTTATCGCAAAGGGATGGTTTAGCTCTTTTAAAAAGGCACATGGCCTATAAAAAAATAAAAAGCGCTCCTCTTACTTAAGTAAGTAAGGGAGCGCTATTAGCGTCTAAACGAATCGTCCTTTTTTAAGGAGCCCAAAAAGTATTCTACAAGCCCTGAAACGAAAAGTCAAGATTATAAATCTTCTTCTTCTTCGTCAGCGTCGAGGTCATCTTCCTCAAGCTCTTCGTCCTCATCGCCGAGGTCGTATTCTTCATCTTTATCGATTATATCATCATCGTCTTCGAAGTCATCATCATCATCAAGATCATCGTCATCGTCGAGAAGATCGTCATCATCGTCTTCTGTCAGATCATCATCATCGAATCCGTCGATATCGTCGTAATCGATATCCTCTTCATCAAGCTCATCATAATCTTCAAGATCGAGATCATCGTCATCCTTTTTCTTCGCCTTTTTCTTCTTTGGCTTGATTACGGTAACGATTTCTTCTTCATATTGGTCAACTGGATACCATGAACGAAGGCCCCAGCGGTTATCGCCCAATCCGATAAAATGGCCATCTATATTTAAATCTGTATAGAACTGTGCAATTTTCCCTTTAACTTGTTCCTCTGAAAGGTTCATAAGTTTAGCCACTTCATTCATAATGTCATTAAAGGCCATTGGTTCTTTTTTGCTTGTTAGAAGCTCATAAGCCACTTCAATCAATGACATTTCCTGTAATTCTTCTTTTGAGAACTGTTCCAAACTCAATATCAGCACTTCCTTTCCTATGTAAACGCTCATTCTGCAGCGTAAATCACTAACTATTTAAGCTGAAGTTCCGCAGCTGTCCGTAAATGCATGTGGACAGCCTGCAAGAAGGCATATTCTTCATTATAAACAAATTTTTACGGTTTATGCCAGTTATATCTGCTGTTCTGCGTATTTTTATGCGATTTATTCTTGATTTTAATTATCTTAATAGGGCTTTGAATGATGTCCGGAATTTCCGCTACGGGCACTTGCTTTCCGCGGGGAGGAACAGAGCTCCTCGGCTTCGCCTGCGGGGTCTCCCGATGACCCGCATCTCCCGCAGGACATTGAATAAGCTTCCTCGAATGAACACCGCACGAAGGAAATGCAACAGCATTTTCGAGGATCAAGTGCCCTCCGCTTCAATCAACAGGGTGCTGACTACACGTTTTTTACTATCACTGCCGAATCAAAAATGCCTTCACTTTTTGAATACGAGTGTTCGGATAAATTAATGTAACACATAAAGCTAATCTGCCCTTTTTCTCCTCCTGCGCTTTAACGGGCGATCCCATTTTTTATAGGCGAGCCAGGTGAAGTAGATGGAGAGCAGATAGAATGCAATGGCTCCCAGCTGTTTTCCATATAAGAAGTAGACTCCTGCAGCAGCTGCAAGGATGGCTATGTAGAGCAAGATTTTTTTCATTTTTTCACATCCTCAGGTTCCCCGAAGTGCAATGCTATGTACTGATTCCATTATATAGGATATGGATGTATTTTATATTAATTCTATGTTAAATAATAGTGCAGAAAACAAGGGCCTGCTGCTGCAGGCCCTGTTAATCCATTTGGTTTTTACATATTCCGCCGGTACTGTCCGCCTACTTCGTATAGCGCACGGGTGATTTGGCCGAGGCTTGCCGCTTTGACGGTTTCCATCAGCGCGGCGAAAATGTTGCCGCCGCTGACTGCTGTTTCCTTCAACTGTTTCAGTGCCTCTTCCGATTTGTCTTTGTTGCGTTCCTGGAAGCTGCGCAGGTTGCGGATTTGCGTTTCTTTTTCTTCCTTCGTTGCCCTTGCAAGCTCCATGTTGTTCATTTCATCCTCTGATGGAGGATTAGGATTCAAGTAAGTGTTGACTCCGATTATTGGAAGCTCTCCAGTATGCTTTTTCATTTCATAGTACATGGACTCATCCTGAATTTTGCCGCGCTGATATTGAGTTTCCATGGCACCGAGAACGCCGCCGCGGTCATTGATGCGTTCAAACTCTCTCAGTACCTGTTCTTCCACAAGATCTGTCAGCTCATCCACGATAAAGGCGCCCTGAAGCGGGTTTTCATTTTTCGACAAGCCATGCTCTTTTGTAATAATCATCTGGATGGCCATTGCACGGCGGACAGATTCTTCTGTCGGTGTCGTGATGGCTTCATCATACGCATTGGTATGAAGCGAGTTACAGTTATCCTGAAGCGCCATTAATGCCTGCAGCGTTGTGCGGATATCGTTAAAATCAATTTCCTGTGCATGCAGAGAGCGCCCTGAAGTCTGGATATGGTACTTCAGCTTCTGGCTTCTTTCATTTGCACCATACTTATCTCTCATAACCGTTGCCCAGATGCGGCGCGCCACACGCCCAAGCACTGTATACTCCGGATCAAGTCCGTTGGAGAAGAAGAATGAAAGGTTTGGTGCAAAATCATTGATGTTCATGCCTCTGCTCAAATAGTACTCAACATAGGTGAAGCCATTTGCTAGTGTAAAGGCAAGCTGAGAAATCGGGTTTGCACCCGCTTCTGCGATATGGTAGCCGGAAATCGAAACAGAGTAATAATTGCGGACTTTATGGTCGATAAAGTACTGCTGAATATCTCCCATCATTCTCAAAGCAAATTCCGTAGAGAAGATACAAGTATTCTGCCCCTGATCTTCTTTTAAAATGTCAGCCTGAACCGTCCCGCGGACAGTCTGCAGCGTGTTCGCCCTGACTTCTGTGAATTCCTCAGGTGTCAGCACGCGGCCAAGCTCCTGCTCTTTTACTTCAATCTGCTGTTCGATGGCCGTATTCATGAACATCGCCAAAATGATCGGTGCCGGCCCATTAATCGTCATCGATACAGATGTAGATGGATGGCACAAATCAAATCCGGCATAAAGCTTCTTCATATCATCCAGTGTACAGATGCTGACTCCACTTTCCCCGACTTTTCCGTAAATGTCCGGGCGGTAGTCAGGATCCTCCCCATATAAGGTTACAGAATCAAATGCTGTGCTCAGGCGCTTTGCGGCATCATCTTTGGACAGATAATGGAAGCGGCGGTTTGTCCGTTCAGGCGTACCCTCTCCGGCAAACTGTCTCTTCGGATCTTCACCCTCGCGTTTGAATGGGAAAACACCAGCTGTATAAGGGAATGAACCCGGCACGTTTTCTCTGTATACCCAGCGGATGATTTCTCCGTAATCCTTGTACTTAGGCAGTGCCACTTTTGGAATGGACAGCCCGGATAAGCTTTTTGTTTTTAGCACCGTCACGATTTCTTTATCGCGGATTTTTGTCACAAATTGTTCGCCTGAGTATTTTTCCCTCAGATCATCCCAGCCAGCAAGGATTTTCTTTGTTTCAGCAGTCAGCTTCTCTTCTGCCGCTGATTTAATGCCTTCAAGAGAAGCAATGACTTCTTCATTTCCTTCTTGTTCTTTTACAGCAAGCAGAGCCCCTTCCAGCTGGAACAGTTTGCGGGCGAGATCGGCCTGCTCCTCGGCTTTCTTGTGATAGCCGCGGACTGTTTCAGAAACTTCGCGCAGATAATAGCGCTGTTCATTTGGAATAATCACATTCTGCTTCTCAACTTTTGCACTTTTTGTAAAACTTGTCTTCCAGTCTGTTCCTGCTTTTTCATTAATCGTTTCCACAAGTGCAGCAAACACCGCATTTGTGCCAGGATCATTGAACTGGCTGGCAATGGTTCCGTAGACAGGCATGTCTTCCAGCTCTTTTTCAAAAAGCATCCGGCTGCGCTGGTACTGCTTTTGCACCTGGCGCATCGCATCCTCTGAACCTTTGCGCTCAAATTTATTAATGACAATTAAGTCTGCATAATCGATCATATCTATTTTTTCAAGCTGGGAAGGCGCACCGAATTCGCTTGTCATGACATACATCGAAGCATCACAAATTTCCGCAATGCCGGCATCCCCCTGCCCGATTCCGCTAGTTTCCACAATAATCAGGTCAAAGCCCGCTGCTTTGACAACTGATATCGCATCCTGAATCGCAAGCGATAGCTCGCTGCGGGAATTTCTTGTTGCCAGGCTTCGCATATACACTCGCGGATTAAAGATGGCGTTCATGCGGATACGGTCGCCAAGAAGCGCACCACCCGTTTTTTGTTTTGTCGGGTCAACAGAAAGAATCGCAACTTTTTTCTCCGGAATTTCATTTATGAAGCGGCGGATCAGCTCGTCTGTCAGCGAGCTTTTTCCGGCACCGCCTGTACCCGTAATTCCCACAACAGGAACCTGCTTTTCAAGGGACTTCACTTTCTCCATGACCGGCTCAAGCGATGCTGCCGCTTCTTTGCCTACGGTTACCTGATGCTCAGCCAGTGTAATGAGCTTGGCAATCGCATTCGTTTCCCCATCCTGAAGCTTTTCAATCTGCTCGGATGCTTCAGCTGTGAACGTGGGGAAATCACACTCCTTGATCATTTGGTCTATCATCCCCTGGAGGCCGTATTGGCGGCCGTCTTCCGGAGAAAAAATCCTCGCGATTCCGTAGTCATGCAATTCTTTGATTTCCTTCGGGATAATGACACCGCCCCCTCCGCCATAAATGCGGATGTGGGATGCGCCTCGCTCCTTCAAAAGGTCATACATATATTTGAAGTACTCTACATGCCCTCCCTGATAAGAGGAAATAGCGATGCCCTGCACATCTTCCTGTATCGCAGCATTTACGACTTCCTCCACAGAACGGTTATGCCCGAGGTGGATGACCTCTGCACCGCTTGCCTGAATGATGCGGCGCATAATATTAATGGAAGCATCATGTCCGTCAAATAGACTGGAAGCGGTAACAAAGCGAATATGATTTTTCGGCTTATAGACTTCTGGATTGCTCATCGTTCTCCCCCTTGTCCGTAAGCGCAGACACTAGTGCTGCTGATGCCTGCGCGCTATTATTAAGCGTTTTCCGAAACTCTGCCCGGATCCTTTATTCCTTGAAAAAGGAGATTGGTCTGCAGCTGGATATATTCATCGATGCTGTACATTTTCTGCAGCGACCAGCGGCGGAATGCCCACATTTGCCCCTGGACAAAGATGTTATGGGCGATCATTTTGATTTTCTCCTCCGGCAGCTCCAGTTCCCCGTTCTCGACGCAAAGTGTAATGACATGCTCGAACATGCCGACCATTTCAATTTCTTTTTTCAGAACATATGGAAGCGCGTCCTTTGTCAGCGCCTTTACTTCCTGGTACATGACGAGCACTTCATCCTGCATTTCATCGACCACTTTGAAATAGTCTGCGATGCCCTGCTTTAGGCTATCAAGCGTGCCCTGCTTCGTATCAAGACCTTTTTGAAGCCGCTCGGCGACCTGGTCATAAATGCTGTCACAAACCAGATATAGGACGTCTTCCTTCGTCCGGATGTATTCATACAGCGTTCCAATGCTAAAACCAGATGCCTTTGCGATCTCTCTAGTTGTTGTACGATGGAACCCTTTTTGGATAAAAAGGGTGACGGCACCTTTAATCATCTGATCACGTCTTTTTTTGACAAGACGCTCATCTTTAACAGAAGCCTGCACTTCCCGTTTTTTCATTGTTATCTACCGCCTCCCCCAGTAAGACATATTATTTTGTTACCATACGAGAGATTACAAGACGCTGGATTTCCTGTGTGCCTTCGTAGATTTGCGTAATTTTGGCGTCGCGCATGAAGCGCTCTACCGGATAATCCTTTGTATATCCGTAGCCGCCAAAGATTTGAACGGCATCTGTTGTCACTTTCATGGCTGTGTCACCGGCAAGGAGTTTGGACATGGCGGATTCTTTTCCGTATGGAAGTCCTTCTGATTCCAGCCATGCAGCCTGGTACGTTAATAGTCTTGAAGCTTCAATGCTTGTGGCCATGTCTGCCAGCTTAAATCCGATTCCCTGCTGGGCAGCTATCGGCTTGCCGAACTGCTGGCGTTCTTTTGCATACTCCACGGAAGCATCAAGCGCGCCCTGGGCAATTCCGACAGCCTGGGCAGCGATGCCGTTCCGGCCGCCGTCAAGTGTCATCATGGCAATTTTGAAGCCTTCCCCTACATTGCCCAGCACGTTCTCAACCGGAACCTTGCACTCTTCGAAAATGATTTCAGTTGTAGGTGAGGAACGGATACCCAATTTCTTTTCCTTCTTGCCGACAGAAAAGCCTTCAAAGCCGGACTCTACGATAAAGGCTGTTGTTCCTTTATGCTTGGAAGCTGGATCTGTCAGGGCAAACACGACATAGATATCTGCAATTCCGCCGTTTGTGATGAAAATTTTGCTGCCGTTTAAGACGTAATGATCGCCTTCAAGACGTGCTGTCGTTCTCATTCCGCCGGCATCAGAACCGCTGCCCGGCTCAGTAAGTCCGTATGCGCCGATTTTTTCACCTTGTGCCATCGGCTTTAAGTACTTTTGCTTTTGCTCTTCGTTTCCGAACTTGAAGATCGGCCAGCCTGCAAGGGAAGTATGTGCAGAAAGAGTTACACCTGTAGAGGCACATACTCTGGATAGCTCTTCAACTGCGATGCAATAAGCCAGGTAATCACTGCCGATTCCGCCGTACTCTTCAGGCCACGGAATCCCTGTTAAGCCAAGCTCCGCCATTTTGTCGAAAATCTCTCTGTCAAAGCGCTCTTCTTCATCGCGCTCAGCAGCAGTCGGCGCCACTTCATTCCTGGCAAAATCGCGCACCATTTTTCTGATCATTTCATGCTCTTCACTCAATTGGAAATTCATTGTTGGTCCCTCTCTTTATATGGATTCGTTGATTTTTTTATAAAAAGGCTGCTTTACAGCTGTTTGCTGATGACAATCCGCTGAATTTCGCTTGTGCCTTCATAGATTTCGGTAATTTTAGCATCACGGAAGTAGCGCTCAACCGGGTAGTCTTCTGTGTAGCCGTAGCCGCCGAATACCTGGATGGCTTCTGTTGTTACATCCACTGCCGTTTTGGATGCAAACAGCTTTGCCATAGAGGCTTCAAGTCCGCACTTGATGCCGCGCTGGCGCATGTCTGCTGCGCGATAGATTAATAGTTTTGCAGCTTCAACGCCTGTTGCCATGTCTGCCAGCTTAAATCCGACGCCTTGCTGAGCGGCGATTGGTTTGCCGAACTGTACACGTTCCTTTGCATAGCTTGCGGCTGCTTCAAAGGCCGCTTCTGCGATTCCAAGTGCCTGTGAAGCAATCCCGATTCGTCCAGCATCCAGATTAGCCATCGCAATCTTGAAGCCCTCTCCTTCATTACCGAGGAGATTTTCAGCCGGAACCCGCATATCTTCAAATGTCAGCTGCAGCGTTCTTGAGCCGTGCAGTCCCATTTTGTGCTCATCTTTTCCAAATACAAGGCCTGGCGTATCTTTCTCTACAATAAAGGCGGAGATGCCTTTGCTGCCAAGCTCCGGATTTGTGGATGCAAATACAATATATACATCTGCTTCACCGGCATTCGTAATAAACACTTTTGAGCCATTGATGACATAATGGTCTCCATCTTTTACCGCACGGGATTTCAGGCTTCCCGCATCTGAGCCTGCGCTCGGTTCAGTAAGGCAAAAAGCTCCGAGATACTCGCCTGAAGCAAGCTTCGGAATATATTTCTGCTTCTGCTCTTCCGTACCAAAGTAAAGGATTGGGTTTGTTCCTACTGATGTGTGGACGGATAAAATAACGCCAACTGTCGCACTTATGCGGGACAGTTCATGGATGGCGATAATGTAAGAAGTAAAATCCATTTCGGATCCGCCGTATTTTTCAGGAATCGGAATTCCCATCAGGCCAAGCCCGCCCATTTTGCGGAGAATCTCCCTTGGAAAATCGCCCTGCTCCATTTTTTCTACAAAAGGGGCAATCTCCGTCTGCGCAAAATCACGCACCATTTTTCTCATCATTTCCTGTTCTTCTGTAAATCTCAGGTTCATTTGTATACCCTCCGATGCTGCCTGGCTCTATTTTAGCCGGCTCCTGTGATTATTTTTCGTAAACGTAGAAGCCTCTGCCTGTCTTCTTGCCAAGCCAGCCGGCTTTTACATATTTTCTTAACAGCGGGCACGGACGGTATTTATCATCGCCAAAGCCCTCATGCAGGGTTTCCATAATATACAGGCACGTGTCCAGGCCAATGAAGTCAGCCAAAGTCAGCGGTCCCATTGGATGGTTCATGCCAAGCTTCATCACTTCATCAATTGCCTCTTTTGACGCAACCCCTTCATAAAGCGTGAAGATTGCTTCATTGATCATCGGCATCAGGATGCGGTTGGATACGAATCCAGGAAAGTCATTCACTTCTACAGGCACTTTTTTAAGCGTCTTTGTGATGTCTTCAATTGTTTGATACACTTCGTCTGCTGTCGCAAGGCCACGGATGATTTCTACTAGCTTCATCACTGGCACCGGGTTCATAAAATGCATGCCGATGACTTTTTCCGGCCGTTTTGTCGCAGCTGCGATTTCTGTGATAGGAAGAGACGATGTATTGCTCGCCAGGATTGTATGCTCTGGTGCAATTTCATCCAGCTGGCTGAAGATTTTTGTTTTGATTTCCATGTTTTCAACGGCTGCTTCGATAACGAGCTCAACTTTTTTTGCATCCTGCAGATCGGTTGAAGCGGTTACATTTTTAAGCACTGTTTCCATCTCTTCCGCTGTCATGCGCTCTTTTTCCACCTGGCGGGAAAGATTATTTTTAATCACGCTAAGGCCGCGTTCAACAAAATCTGGCTTTAGGTCGTTTAAGATGACGCTGTAGCCTGCCTGCGCACAAACCTGAGCGATTCCTGAACCCATTTGTCCAGCACCGATTACCATAATGTTTTTTACATTCATTTTTGTATCCTCCGTTCTTGGGCTTTGGCCGGTAAATTGTTAATTTGGTCCGAATAGATGATCAGCTGCCTCTATCGTTATTCAGTTTGGCCGGTATTTCTGCTGATTTGGCCGGTAAATGTCTGTTCAGTCCTGCGATTTATCCGTTTGGCCGTTAAATTGATTATTTTGGCCGTAAAAATCCTAATTCCGGCCGATAAGTGATTAGTTGCATCTATCTCTCGGCCGGTAAAACGATGCTTTTCCGGCTGCACCCGCCGTCCCAAAAACAGATTACTGCTTCGGAACCTCAATCATCACCGCATCGCCCTGGCCGCCTCCGCTGCAGATGGCCGCAATGCCGATTCCGCCTCCTTGGCGCTTCAGTTCATGCATCAGAGTTAGAATGATTCTCGCTCCGCTTGCACCGATTGGGTGGCCCAGAGCAACGGCACCTCCGTTTACATTCACTTTTTCTTCATCAAGGCCGGCAATTTTTCCGCTTGTTAAAGCAACAGCCGCAAATGCTTCGTTAATTTCAAATAGATCAATTTCTTCCAGGGTTTTTCCTGTCTTTTTCAAAAGAGCATTAATGACAAGGCCAGGAGTTTGCGGGAAATCCTTGGCTTCCACTGCAAGCGCTGTATGGCCTAGAATATAAGCTTCCGGCTTTTTGCCTTCGCGTTCCGCACGCTCTTCGCTCATCAATACTAATGCTGCTGCTCCGTCGTTAACGCCAGGCGCATTCCCCGCAGTGATCGTTCCATCGGAGTTAAAAACTGACCCCAGCTTAGCAAGCTTTTCCAGGGAAGTATCTTTGCGCGGAGACTCATCCTTGGAGACAACGACTGGGTCACCCTTTCGCTGCGGCACTTCCACAGGCACGATTTCCTCTGCCAATTTGCCGGATTCCATTGCTGCAATGACACGTTCATGGCTTCTTAGCGCCCAGTTGTCCTGCTCTTCTCGGCTGATTTCAAACGCTTTAGCTGTCGAGTTTCCATACGTGCCCATATGGACGCCTGTAAAGCTGCAGCTCAAACCGTCATGAACCATTAAGTCTTTAACAGTGGAATCACCCATGCGCAGGCCCCAGCGCGCTTTCGGTAAAATGTATGGCGCATTGCTCATGGACTCCATGCCGCCGGCCACGATGACTTCCTCGTCACCCGCCCGGATGATCTGATCTCCTAAAGTGACACTTCGCATACCGGATGCACAAACTTTATTGATCGTTTCCGTTTTCACTTCCCACGGCAAGCCGGCCTTTTGCGCAGCCTGGCGTGAAGGAATCTGGCCCTGACCTCCCTGGAGAACGGTTCCGAGAATCACTTCATCTACATCCTCTGGATTGACGCCGGCACGGTTCAGTGCTTCTTTTACTGCAAATCCGCCAAGGTCAGAAGCTGTAAAGCTGCTAAGCGCTCCGGCAAATTTTCCAAAAGGTGTTCTTACTCCGCTAAGAATTACGGTTTTCCCCATAAAGAATCGCTCCTTTGTACTATTAATTTTAAATGTTCGAAAAATTGATTAGAAAAAAATTGGGTCTCTGAAGCTGTTCTGGCTGAAGTTAAATGTTTGTGAAGGTGCTTTAGTTGACTGAACGCTCGCTCGAAAAGACCTCGAAACAAAGGGATTTACCCGATCTTCAGTCACCCAGCAGAATTGTAAGCGCTTTATTATTTTCTATTTTACTAGAAAAATAGCAGAAATTGAAACACTTTACACAAAATTCTGGTAAAAACATTTTTCGTCAAAATGCTTTAGCTGAAATTTGCTTCAGTGCTTCAATTTCCACTTTCAATATGTTAGGATGCTAAGTTCTGGCTTTCACCTATAACAGACTTTTCGAGAATTTCGGCAACATCGTACGTATGAACCTGTTCTTCCACTTCTTTTGCTTTCGTGCCATCTGACAGCATCGTTAGGCAGTATGGACATCCGGAGCTGATCACGGATGGATTCACTGCAAGTGCCTGCTCGGTGCGTGAGACGTTGATGCGGTGTCCTGTTTCCTCTTCCATCCACATCAAGCCGCCGCCCGCTCCGCAGCACATGCCGGTTTCGCGGTTTCTTTCCATTTCCACAAGCTTAACGCCCGGAATGCTCTTAAGGATTTCACGCGGAGGATCGTACACCTCGTTGTAGCGTCCAAGATAACAGGAATCATGGAATGTGATCGTTTCTTCTACAGCATATTGCGGCTTCAGCTTGCCTTCTTCTACAAGCTGGGCAAGCACTTCAGTATGATGATAAACCTCTGCCTCTAATCCGAAATCCGGATACTCATTTTTGAAAATGTTGTAGGCATGAGGGTCAATCGTTACGATCTTCTTCACTTCATTTTTCTCAAACTCTTCAATATTCTTTGTAGCAAGCTCCTGGAATAAGAACTCGTTTCCAAGGCGTCTTGGTGTATCACCAGAGTTCTTTTCCTTGTTTCCGAGGATAGCGACCTTAACGCCTGCTTCATTCATGAGTTTCGCAAAGGAAAGAGCGATCTTTTGGCTGCGGTTATCGTAAGATCCCATGGAGCCAACCCAGAATAGGTATTCAAACTCTTCTCCTGCCTTTTTCATTTCCTTCACTGTCGGCACATGAACGTCTTCGCGTGCTTCTCTCCAGTCTTCGCGCTCCTTGCGGTTCAGTCCCCAAGGATTGCCCTGGCGCTCGATATTGGTCATGGCACGCTGTGCATCAGCATCCATTTTACCCTCAGTTAAAACAAGGTAGCGGCGGAGGTCAATGATTTTATCCACATGTTCATTCATAACCGGGCATTGGTCTTCACAATTGCGGCAAGTCGTACAAGCCCAGATTTCTTCTTCTGTGATGACTTCCCCGATCAGGCTTGGGCTGTAAGCAAGGCCCGCAGCTGCTTCTTCTGCACCCTGGCCGGCAGCTGCAAGGGCAAGCTGATTGCCTTTCGTATTTGAAAACGCGAATGTCGGCACCCAGGGCTGCTTCGAAGTGACAACAGCACCGTGATTGGTTAAATGGTCACGCAATTTCAGGATTAAATCCATTGGCGAAAGCATTTTTCCCGTGCCGGTTGCCGGACACATATTGGTACAGCGTCCGCATTCCACACATGCATAGAAATCGATCATCTGATGCTGTGTAAAATCTTCAATCTTTCCGACACCAAAGCTTTCCTGTGATTCATCTTCAAAGTCGATTGCCTTTAATTTCCCCGGATTATCCAGTCGGTTGAAATATACGTTGGCCGGTCCGGCGATTAAGTGAGCGTGCTTGGATTGCGGCACATACACAAGGAAAGCGAGCAGGAATACTAAGTGAATCCACCATGAGATGTAAAACACAACAATTGAAGCCGTTTCACCCATCCATGAGAATGCACCGGCAATCATGGAAGCAACCGGCTCTGTCCAGGTTCCTTCATGGCCATGCCAAATCATGCCCATTCCATTGCCAAGCAGTACGGAAAGCATGAGCCCTCCGATAAAAATAAGTACGAGACCTGATTTAAATCCACGTTTTAAGCGGACAAGCTTTTCCACATAACGGCGGTAGAAAGCCCAGATTACCGCAACAAGGATCATAAGGGTCACAATTTCCTGGAAAAAGGTGAAGCCAGGATATAACGGGCCCAGCGGCAAATGCGCACCTGGCTTAATTCCCTTGATAATAAAATCGATTGCTCCAAATTGGACAAGAATGAAGCCGTAGAAAAACATCACGTGGATGATACCGCTTTTCTTATCCTTTAAAAGCTTTTTCTGGCCAAATACGTTGACCCAGATCTTCTCAAGGCGTTCTTTCACCTTGCCGTCAAACTCCACCTTTTTGCCAAGCTTGATATATTCAATCCGCGTCTTCACAACATAGACAAACAGGCTAATAGCGTAAGCGGTTACAAGAAGAAATGCAATTAAGTTGATCCATAATAAACCGTTCATAGGCATGGTGCTCCTTTCTTCATCTTAGAAAATTTTAAAAACAATATAATTTTCTGAATTTACTCTTACTTCCATTATATTATGAATGAGCATTCAGTCAACCATTTTTCGTTAAACTTGTTCGAAAAATTTTATTATTTACATTTATTAAATTCTTTTTAAAGGTGAAAAGTCCTCCCCTTTTGGGAAGATTCCATGATAGAAAAATCTCTGCAGGAAATACTAACAGGAAAATCCTGTCGAGAGGAAGATTGCATTGACTGTCTGGAATATCATTATGGTCGTTTTACTCGTCATCTTCTTGTGGCTCTATATTGATTTTACACTGGGCCGGAAAAGCCATATGAAAAAGCTTGAGCGGACCACCCTGCCCATCAGGCAGTCTGATATGGAATTGTTTGCAGATGGGCCTGCTTTGTTTGATGATTTATTCTCCGAGCTTAAGAAGGCCCAAAAGCATATCCATATTTTATTTTATATTGTGAAGGATGATAAAATCAGCAAGGAGTTTTTAACTATTTTAAAGGGTAAAGCAAAAGAAGGAGTGGAAGTCCGTCTTTTGCTTGATTGGGCCGGAAGCTTTCCTGTTAAAAGAAAGACTGTTAAGGATCTAAAAAGCAGCGGCATTAAGTTTTCGTTTGCCCATGTGCCAAAGCTGCCTTTTCTCTTCTATTCTTTTCAGGCCAGGAACCACCGGAAAATTACCGTTATTGACGGAAAGGTCGGTTACAGCGGCGGCTTCAATATCGGCAAAGAATACATCAATCATGACAAAAAGCTGAACCCCTGGCGTGACTATCATTTGAAATTCCACGGTGAAGGGGTACAGGATCTGCAAAGAGAGTTCCTGATTGATTGGTATAAAGCAGCGAAGACTGACCTGCTCGCAAACAGCATCTATTTTCCTGAGCTGCATGCAGGAGAATACCGCCATCAGTTTGCGTCTTATAAAGGGGCTTTTTTAGAAGAAAGCTTCTCCTCTTTAATACGCAATGCGAAAAAGAGCATTACGATTGGGACCCCCTATTTTATTCCGGGCAAAAGGCTTTTTCAGGACTTAATTCATGCCCTGGAACGCGGCGTTACAGTAAAAATACTCGTCCCATGCATCACGGATCATATTCTTGTAAAAGAGGCCTCTTATCTTTACTTAAGGACCTTGATTAAACAAGGTGCTTACGTGTATGAGTACAAAAAGGGCTTTTACCATGCAAAGGCGATTATTATCGATAATGAAATCAGTGATGTCGGAACAGCCAATTTTGATAAGCGGAGCCTGTTCTTAAATTATGAAATCAATTGCTTTATTTATGACAAAGAGTTCATTAAGCAGATCCAAGCTGTTGTAGACAAAGACATACTAAATGCAAAGAGATTGACGCTAAAAGAATTAAACCAGCTGGATCCTTTACGGACTTTCAAGGAAATGCTTGCCCGGTCTGTGGCAGGCTTTCTGTAGTGGATACCAGCATAAAGAAGGTGCTGCAAAGTGAAAATCAGACTGGGATATGTTTCCCATGCCATCAGCTTGTGGGAGGCATCTCCTGCGAGAACGTTAACGTTTACGCGCTATCAGCAAATGCCTGAGGAAGAAAGGCTTGACAAGCTGAAGGCCGTCACAGCGGTGAATCTGCAAAGTACGTTAAGAATGCTTTATTTTAATATCGCCCATGAAATCCAGCTATATCGGCTTTCAAGCTCAATCGTGCCCCTGGCCACACACCCGGAGGTTTTATGGGATTTTGTCACACCCTTTAAGGATAAATGGCTGGAAATCGGTGAATTAATTAAGAAACATGGGCTCCGCGTCAGCTTTCATCCCAATCAGTTCACCCTGTTCACATCTCCGCGCGAGGATGTGACCCGAAATGCAGTCAAAGATATGGAATACCATTACCGGATGTTCGCGGCCATGGGCGTTGAAAACGAAAGCATCATTAATATTCATATTGGCGGGGCTTACGGGGACAAGCTCACGACCATCCGCCGTTTCCATAAAAATCTCCAAATGCTGCCGTCTCATATTAAAGAGCAAATGACACTCGAGAATGATGACAAAACCTATAACGCGGATGAAACTCTCCTGGCCTGCCAGAAAGAAAACATCCCCCTTGTGTTCGATTATCACCACCATATGGCGAACCTCGGCACCCGCCCCCTGGATGAGCTTCTCCCAGAGATTTTTCAGACATGGGAAAAAACAGGACTCAAGCCGAAAATCCACATCTCCTCGCCCAAATCGGAAAAAGCCTTCCGGTCCCATGCCGACTATGTTGACATTGATTTTATCAGACCGCTTCTCGATCTCCTGAAAACCTTTAATCGAGATATCGATTTCATGATTGAAGCTAAAGCAAAAGATAAGGCTGCTCTTAAGCTGACAGAGGATATCAGCAGCATCCGCGGGGTGAAAAGGATTGGCGGGGCGGAGGTAGAATGGAAATAAGAAAAGCGGAGGCGCCTTGCTCACGAAGGAACGCAGACTAAGAACGCCACGTCCTGTGGCAACGTCTGCATGACCCCCATCCTGGGGGCCTCAAGCACAAGACGAGCCTCACGGAAAGGCGTTCTTTGCCTTTTTGGGAGGATTGTAAGAAATGTGGAGGCGACTGCCCAGGGGCGACAAGCATAAGACGTGCCCTTCCAGAAGGTGTTCTTTCCTTCCGGAAGGGATCGACTTATGTCTCGAGTCCCTAGGAGCCGCAACTAGACAGGCTTGTGACCTCGAGGGGGTAGGCGCCGCAGCTAGACAGTTATCTAATTCCGAAGTTTGTCATTCGTAATGGAAGGCGTTCCATGGCGGAACGCCCTTTTATCTTAACTGAATCTCCTTCACCTTCTGTCTCTGTTCCTCCGGCCACCAGGCCCCACAGTCTTCAGAGACTACACAGGCAGCGCATTTCTCCAGGTCATAGACCTTCATCCCCGTAATTGGCGGTGAATAAAGGTGCAGTGTGACAAGGTTCTCCCTGCCTGTACTCTTCATTTTATGCACCCCTTTTTTGGGAGCAAAAAAGAAGGATCCTTTGGACTTTATCTCTGCAAAAAGCTCAAATGGGACGCCTTTCTTCACTTCAAAAACGGTGTTTTCCGAATCTCCATTTACTACTTGAATCCACCCCTTTGAATTACCATGATCATGAGGGGCGCATTCGAGATCCGACCAGTTCATGACGAGCAGCTCCACTTCATTATTTTGATATAGCAGCTTGCGGTAATAGGGTTTTCCATCTGCCGGCTGCAAGTGGGGAAGCAACTCCTCAAGTTTGATATCAAGTGATGCCAAAGCCTTTCTAAGTTCTTCTGCAGAAGGTGATTTCAATGAATTCAAACTCATTTTAAACCGTTCCTTCAAGGCCACTAAACGACTCCCCCTTTATGTGGATTATCGTTTCCTCCATGAAAAATATTTCAGCTGACCATTCACCATGATCACTCCTATAATAATTATGATTCCGCCCATTATGCTTATGAAGGAAATTTTTTCACGAAGCAATAGAATGGCCGCAATAAAGGTAAACAGCGGCTCCATATAGATAAACATTGATACTTTGGAAGCTTCCAAAACCTCAAGTGCCCTGGACCAGTACCAGTAGCCAACCCCCGACACAAATATGCCCAGAAACAATATATGAACCCATTCAGAATCGGATAAAAGATGAAACTTCTCCCACCCTCTATCTCTCATTAAAAAGGGAATGGTCAACACACATCCAAGCAAACTCATATAAAAAGTGACCACAAGTGAAGGAAGCTTAATTTGCAGCTTCTTCACCAAAATCGAGTATATGGCCCAATTCAGTGTACTTAGGATCATGAGAAAATACCCTATATTTAAAGCAAATCCAAGCGTCTGGCCGCTTCTTGCTCCTGTTACCATGAGCACTCCGGAAATCGCAGTTATAATGCCCAGTGCCTTTATGAATGTCAATTTTTCATGAAGGAAGATCATGGAGAGAAGCACGGTAAAAACAGGTGAAAAAGAAATGATCCACCCCGCAGAAGAGGCGTCTATTGTCTTTAGAGATGTTACC
This sequence comes from Bacillus sp. NTK034, assembly GCF_017303275.1. Taxonomy (GTDB): domain Bacteria; phylum Bacillota; class Bacilli; order Bacillales; family Cytobacillaceae; genus Cytobacillus. Next base: position 242,543 of record NZ_JAFKOJ010000005.1, read on the forward strand.
TGGATGACCTGATGGATGAAAACGCCGAGTACACCGAGAACAATTAAATGGGGAATATATCTGAGCGGGATGTGGAGCGGATATTTTTTTAAGAGAAGCACAAGGAGCAGAAAAGCTGCCCCGATGGCAAACCGGAGAATGATTAATGTATAAGGGTCCAGCTTATCCAAAACAGCTTTGGTTGAAACAAAAGAGACTCCCCAAAAACTGATCGAAATGGTTGCGTAAAAAGAGGATGCCAATTGTGGCTTCATGGGCGAGCATGTCCTTTCCGGAAGGGTTTCTACCATGATATGCTCGTCCCGATGTAAAATGCGGAGTTTAGTTTGATTTACTTGCGGATTGTATGCCAAATTTATTATTTTTTTGCTGATTTTCCGGATTGGCTGACTAATTTTCTGAGGATTTGCCCGTTACTTTTTGGTTTGCTGCCTGGTTTTCCGATTTGTTTGCTGATTTACCGGGTTTGTTTGCATTTTTCCTGATTTGTTTGCAGGTTTCCAAGGTTTATTTGCATTTTTCCTGATTTGTTTGCTGGTTTCCAAGGTTTATTTGCTAAATTCAGGATTTATTTGTAAAGTTCACATTTAGAAAAAAGAATGCCCCCAAATAATGTGGACACCCTTTTCCAATCTATCTCAATATCCCCTGCAGCCAGGGCAGAACCACTTCATATGCTTTAAACCCGAGGTAAATGCCGACAATCCCCATTATGCCAGGCAAAGCTGGCGGAGCGGGAATCGGCAGCTTCATGAAAGCAAAGACAAATCCGACAAGAAATCCTGTAAGTATGGATAAAAGAACGATTTTCATGAGATCCTCCTATAGTGGCTTACTATGTTTTACCAGTTTAACTACACCCTTTAAATATATGCCTTTAGCTTCCCCTTTTTCGTCTAAAACATGAAAAAAGCCGGCACCAATAAGTGCCAGCTTTGCGTTTTACATTTTTTCCGGAGCAGATACACCGATTAATTTCAGAGCGTTTTTCAAAGTAGTCTGAACCGCTTTGATTAATGCCAGGCGGGCTTTGGTTCTTTCCGGATTTTCCGCATCCAGTACTTTTTCAGCATTATAGAAGCTGTGGAAAGTAGAAGCCAGTTCATAAATATAGTTCGTGATTCTATGCGGCATGCGCTTTTGCGCAGCTTCGCCGACAGCCTGCGGGAATTCGCCGATTTTCTTCAGAACGTCGATTTCCTTTTCCGCCTGAATCAGGGAGTAATCTGCAGCTTCGGCAGACATGCCCTGCTCTTCACCCTGGCGCAGGATGCTGGAAATACGCGCGTGTGCGTACTGGGCATAGTAAACGGGGTTTTCGTTTGATTGTGATACAGCCAAATCAAGGTCAAAATCAAGATGCGTATCTGCGCTTCTCATCGCGAAGAAATAGCGTGTTGCATCCAGTCCTACTTCTTCCACAAGGTCACGCATCGTTACCGCTTTACCGGTACGTTTGCTCATCTTCATTTTTTCGCCGTTTTTGTACAAGTGTACAAGCTGGATGATTTCGACTTCGAGCGCCTCACGGTCATAGCCAAGCGCCTGGATGGCTGCTTTCATGCGCGGGATGTAGCCATGGTGATCAGCGCCCCAAATGTTGATCAGCTTTTCAAAGCCTCTTTCAAGCTTGTCTTTATGGTAAGCGATATCTGGAGTCAGATATGTGTAAGAACCGTCATTTTTAATCAGAACACGGTCTTTATCATCACCGAAAGCAGTTGAGCGGAACCAGGTTGCACCCTCATCTTCGTAAATGTGGCCGTTATCCTTTAATGCCTGCAGGGCTGTGTCGATTTTGCCATTATGATAAAGGGATGTTTCAGAATACCATACATCAAATGGCACGCGGAAGTCTTCAAGATCCTGCTTCAGCTTCGCCATTTCATATTTCAGGCCGTATTCACGGAAAAAGTCAAAACGCTCTTTTTCATCCGCATTTACATACTTATCGCCGTACTCGTCAGCCAGCTTTTTGCCGATGCCGATGATGTCTTCGCCATGGTAGCCGTCAGCCGGCATTTCTTTTTCAAGGCCAAGAGCCTGGAAATACCGCGCTTCAACCGATAGAGCCAGATTGTTAATCTGGTTTCCGGCATCATTGATATAGTACTCACGGGAAACATCATAGCCGGCTTTATCTAAAATGTTGCATAAGGAGTCGCCGACAGCTGCGCCGCGGGCATGTCCTAGATGCAAGTCCCCTGTCGGGTTAGCTGAAACAAACTCCACCTGGATCTTCTGGCTGTTTCCAACCGTTGTTTCTCCGTACTGATCCCCTGCTTCCAGAACGGCCGGAATCAGGTCAGTTAAATAAGAATTATTCATGTAAAAATTGATAAAGCCAGGCCCGGCGATTTCAATTTTTTCAATGGAAGCCTTTGAGCTGTCAAAATGAGCGATAAGCTCCTCTGCAATCATTCTTGGCGCTTTTTTAGCCACACGCGCTAATTGCATCGCCATATTCGTGGAATAGTCTCCATGCGCCTTTTCCTTCGGGATTTCCAGAATTACATCCGGAATCTGCTCTTTCGCTGCCAAGCCAGCCTTAACAACCGCATCCTTAATTTCCTGCTTTAATTTGCCTTGCACCTGCTCAACTATGTTCATTGTTCTCCTCCTCAAACGTAATCGCCAAATGGTATGTACCTGCCTGGGATCCCTGCATTTTCAAATCGTATAAAATATCAATCGAACCTTCGCCGGATTCTTCATCATATTGATGGACCATCCGCTTGGTCACTGTGCCCATCTCAAACACTCCGTATGGCGTCTCGTAGCTGCCGCGGAGCTTTTTATTCATTCTGAAAGGGAGCCTCATTTTCACGGCGCCGCTTCGTAAAATCAGTCCGTCTGCATCGGACATTTTTATGATCGTCTTTACTGTTCCCTCTTCCATCATTTCATCATACTGAAGGAACCGGGCAGAATCTTTTCTATAGTATCGGCCAAAAGCAGTCAATTCAAAAGTCTCTTTGCTGCCTCCGCTGCGAATATCTGTCTTCACATTAATCTTCACAGGCATTTGTTCCGCTGAGCGACTGGACAACGGCAACACATCCTTTTCATCATATATAACTATATAAGTATAAATACTTGATGGGGAAAGTGCAAGGAGCGGGTGGCAGGCACCGCCCGAATTTTATCAAATAAAAAAACGGAGACCGAGGTCCCCGTTTATCGCAGTCTACCGGGCAGCAGGCCCCCATTCAAGACTCAGAAGAATGAATGGGGGCCTACTGCCCGTAAAGGCACGATTGGATCAACTAACAATCAGTTGGGGATAAAAAACTCCCCAACTGATTAAAGTTTCACTTTTATTTTTTATTCACCCATCCAAGAATCATTTCCCGGATCAGTTTGCTGGCTGTATTGGCCGTTTGTTCAGATGGATCATAGATGGGCGCAACCTCTACAAGGTCAGCTCCAACGACTTTAACATCTGAATAGGCAATTTCATGAATAGAAGCAAGAAGCTCTCTTGATGTGATGCCGCCTGCGTCGACTGTGCCTGTTCCCGGCGCGTGGGCAGGGTCAAGAACATCAATATCAATTGTTACATAGACCGGACGTCCTGCAAGCTTAGGAAGAATATCTTTCAATGGCTTGTGCACTTCGAATTTTGAAATGTGCATGCCGACTTCTTTCGCCCACTGGAATTCTTCTTTCATGCCAGAACGGATGCCAAAAGAATAGACATTGCCAGGCCCAATTAAATCAGCTGCCTTGCGGATTGGCGTTGAATGGGATAATGGCTCCCCTTCATAATCCACACGAAGATCCGTATGGGCGTCCATATGGATAATCGCTAAATCCGGATATTTTTTGTACATTGCTTTGATCACAGGCCAGGAAACCAAATGTTCTCCGCCCATGCCAAGCGGGAATTTATCCTCCGCCAGAAGCTGATCGATAAACTCCTCAATCATATCGATGCTTTTTTGGGGATTTCCGAATGGCAGCGGAATATCGCCGGCATCATAATATTTTACCTCTTCAAGCTCACGGTCCAGGTATGGGCTGTACTCTTCAAGCCCGATGGAAACTTCCCTGATGCGGCCAGGGCCGAAACGGGAGCCTGGACGATAGCTGACCGTCCAATCCATCGGCATTCCATAAATGACCGCTTCACTTTCCTCATAACTAGGATGGCTTTTAATAAACACATTGCCTGAATAGGCTTCATCAAAACGCACCAAGGTCATCCCTCACTTTTTATGTATTCAAGAAGGCTGCTTTAGAAAGCAGCCTGTCCATTACTTCACTAAGTCTGCAACAAATTTAGGCAATACAAATGCCGCTTTATGCAATTCCTTCGTATAGTATTTTGTTTCGATTTCATGGAAGCGATCTTCGCTTACTTCTAATGGATCGTATTTTTTAGATCCGATTGTAAATGCCCACATTCCGCTTGGGTAAGTAGGGATATTCGCAGTGTAGAGACGAGTGATTGGGAAAATTTCTTTCACATCGCGCTGTACGTTGCGGATAAGGTCCGCTTTGAACCAAGGGTTGTCAGACTGGGCCACAAAGATGCCGTCTTCTTTTAAGGCTTTAGAGATTCCAGCATAGAAGCCTTTTGTGAATAGATTTACCGCAGGTCCAACCGGCTCAGTTGAGTCCACCATGATTACGTCATATTCATTTTCGCTTTCGGCAATGTGCATGAAGCCATCGCCCACCTGCACATCAACGCGAGGGTCATCGAGCTTGCCTGCAATCTCAGGAAGGAATTTTTTTGAGTACTCAATAACCTTTCCGTCGATATCCACCAGAGTCGCCTTTTTCACGCTTGGGTGCTTAAGGACTTCACGGATAACACCGCCGTCACCGCCGCCAACAACAAGAACGTTTTCAGGGTTTGGATGCGTGAACAAAGGAATGTGCGCAACCATCTCATGGTAAACAAACTCATCCTTGACTGAAGTCATAACCATGTCGTCAAGAAGAAGCATATTGCCCCACTCTTCTGTTTCCACCATATCAAGCTTCTGGAATTCTGTCTGTTCTGTATGTAAAGTACGCTTTACCTTCATCGTAATGCCAAAGTTCTCCGTTTGTTTCTCTGTAAACCAAAGTCCCATTCTTTAATCATTCCTTCCATAAAAAAATGAATTATCACTAAAGAGCAGCAAAAAGCATTTTCATCTTTTATACTTCCCTAACATGCAAATAACAAACACAGAAAAAGTATAGATGAATCTAGCAAAATTGCAAGAAAAATTTCGCTAATTAGTAGAGAAAGATGTTTAAAATCCTCCTGTTTTTTCAATACTGAATACATAGAGCACTTATTAGGAAATTATTTGGATAATTCGCTGCATTTATCGGTCAGCTTTTAATTTTATCGGTCACTTTGGAGTCTTTATCGGTCAGACTTCTAGTTTATCGGTCAGTTTGGAGTCATTATCGGTCAGACTTCTAGTTTATCGGTCAGTTTGGACAGTTTATCGGTCAGTTTTTTATCTTTTCGGTCACTTGGCACTGCATTAACTTTTCACTATAAAAAAGTTTGAAACAGATAAATAGGGGGTGCTTGATATGGAATTAATGACAGATCAGCGTTTTCGGAAAACGATGAAATATTTGCGTGCGGTTCTCATTATTAGCTTAATAGGAATGGCTATAGCCGCAGTGATGATCGGAGGCATTCTCGTATATGCCAAAATCTTAGGGCCTCCGCCGCTTGCCGTTCCGCAATCGACTTTATTTTTCTCGGATGATGGCACGGTTATCGGAGAAAGCCACAACGGCCAAAAACGCTATTGGGCCCCACTTGATGACATCAGCCCGCATTTGATTGATGCGACGGTCTCGATAGAGGATAAGAATTTTTTCGAGCACAATGGATTTGATTATAAAAGAATCGCAGGTGCCGCCATCGCTGATATAAAGGCAATGGCCAAAGTTCAGGGCGCCAGCACCATCAGCCAGCAGTATGCCCGCAACCTGTTCCTTGAACATGAAAAAACCTGGAAGCGGAAATTGCTTGAGGCTTTTTATACCATTAGGCTGGAGATGAATTATACGAAAAAGGAAATCCTCGAAGGCTATTTAAATACGATTTATTACGGCAATGGAGCTTACGGCGCGCAGGCAGCAAGCCAGTTCTATTTCGGGAAGGATGCAAGTGAGCTGTCATTGGCTGAGGCTTCGATTTTATCCGGCATCCCTAAGGGTCCTGGCATCTACTCGCCATTTGCATCAGCAGAAAAAGCAGATCAGCGTCAGAAAGTGATTCTGCAGACGATGGTGAAGAACGGGCTTGTCAGCCAAAAAGAAGCTGATCTCGCGGCGGCGGAAGAGCTTGAGCTGGTTGGTGAGCACATGCATCCACGATCGAAAACAGCCCCGTATTTTCAGGACGCTGTCCGCAATGCCCTTAAAACACAGCTGAAGCTGGATGACCGCACGATTGAACTGGGCGGATTGAAGGTTTATACCACTTTGAATCTGAAGGAACAGGAAATCGCGGAAGAAACAATAAATAAGCTTATTTCAAAAGACTCGGAGATTCAGGTCGGAGTTGTGGCCATGAATCCGAAAAACGGGTATGTGAAAGCAATGGTTGGCGGACGTGATTATGAGGAAAGTCCATTTAACCGGGCAGTCCAGGCAGTCAGGCAGCCCGGATCGACGATAAAGCCGCTTCTCTATTACGCGGCATTGGAGCAGGGCTTCACCCCCTCCACTCCAATCCGGAGCGAGCAGACGACTTTTCGGTTTGAAGACGGTACGCCGGACTATACACCGCATAACTTCAACAGCAAGTATGCGGATGACGAAATCACAATGGCCCAGGCCCTTGCTCTATCAGACAATGTCTATGCGGTGAAGACTCATTTATTTTTAGGAGAAGAGACGCTTGTCAATACAGCCAAGAAATTTGGCATTACCTCTAAAATGGCGAAGGTACCGTCCCTTGCACTCGGCACATCCGGTATGAGAGTCATTGAGCTTGCGAACGCCTACAGCATGTTCGCCAATGGAGGTAAAAAGGTCTCGCCGGTACTGATTAAGCGTGTGGAGAACCATAAAGGCGAAGTTATCTACGAGCAGGAGCCATTTCAGATGAAGGTTCTGAAGCCTGACCTTGCTTTCGTTATGACCCATATGATGACAGGTATTTTTGACCGGAAGCTGAACGGCTATGCCCAGGTAACGGGAAGCACAGTCATCAACCACATGACACGCCCGTACGCCGGCAAGTCCGGTTCAACAGAAACAGACAGCTGGATGGCCGGCTTTACACCACAGCTGGTCACTGCGGTATGGACCGGCTATGACAAAGGCCAGGTCATTACAAAAACAGTTGACAAAACGTATGCCAAAAATATTTGGATCCGGTTTATGGAGGAAGCCCATAAAGGAAAGCCGGCCAAGGAATTCAAAGCGCCCAAAGATACAGTCGGCGTCTACATTGATCCAGCCAACGGGAAAATTGCCGGGGAAAACTGCCCGGTCAAGCGCCTAACCTATTTCGCAGAAGGCACAGAACCTGCGGAATACTGTACAGACCATTTGAGCCATAAAGATGAGAAGAAAATCGAGGAGCCTGAAAAGAAGCCCGAGACACCTTGGTATAAGAAACTGTTTCGGTGGGCTTCGTAATGGTGACAGGCACCTATACCACTAATAAAAATGGTATAGGTGCCTGTCTTTTTACATTGAAAAACCCCGGGGTCCGAATCCCGGGGTTTTTCGTGTCCTAGTGCTATATTGTGCCTCCACACTGTTAAATAGTTTACTTTTTTTATTGGAATTGTACAAGTAGTTAGAAAATCACGTCAAAAAAATGTCACAATTTCGTCACAAAATTAGACTTTTTTTCTAAATGGCTTGTAAATCTGTTTTTAGCCGTTCCGCCGATCTTTCCCACATGCCTGCGTCATGATTTTTCAGGAAATCTGCCAGCACTTTTTTGGATTTCTCATCCATATGATCTACAATGATGTGTCTTTTAATCGATTTATCCATGCGGTTCACATGCTCTGGCAGCGATTTGTAGCCCCGGCGGATTTCTCTGTCGACTGTCATCTCACATGCTGTAACACCTGCATAATAAGCGCCGCCCTCTTTGCGGTCTATGGTGACCCAAATTAGCCAGTACGGCTTCCCATTTGGCACTTCCTCTTTGCTTTTCAAAAACTTGATGCCTTTTTCAACAGGACTGCGAGCATGCATGGCGCCCACTTCAATTGACGCCTCCCCGGCATCCACATCAATAATAACCGGTGTTACATTATCAAGGCTCAGAGTCCCGACCCCAAATCCGCCATGTCCTTCAGTCGGGTCGCTCTTGATTATATTAAAATCAACCTTCTTTTTCTTTTTTTCTTCCATTTCAAGTCCTCCTAAGCAAATATTAGGCTCTTATTATTATGTCATAAATATTTCATAGAAAAAATCATTTAGGCCGCTCGCCAGCACTGGCAAAACGGTGTTAAAAATTGGCTGGATGGTGTATTGATCCAGCGGTGTAATGACAAGGATAAGGAAAATAACGGACCCATACGCCTCAAACTGAGTCATTTTCGGGCGAATATGGGCTGGTGCCAGATCCTCAATAATTCTGTAGCCATCAAGCGGCGGAAACGGCAGCAGGTTGAATACAAACAGCACTAAATTCAGCTGAATAAAGATATTAAGGAAATCTGCCACAAACGCTGGAAACGAAGCAGCGAGTCCTGTACCGGCTAGGGCATACCAGATAAAAAAGCCCAGGACAGCCATCACCAGATTGGATATCGGTCCCGCAATTGAGACAGATATCCCGGCAAGCTTCGGATTTTTGAAAAAGAAACGGTTGACCGGTACTGGCCTGGCCCATCCAAAACCGGCAATAAAAATCAGGATTGTTCCAATCGGATCCAGATGCTGCATGGGATTTAGAGTTAATCTGCCCTGATTTTTTGCTGTGGGATCTCCAAACTTATAAGCCACATAAGCATGGGCAAATTCATGGACCGTAAAGGCGATCATCAACGTTACCGCGACATAGGGAATCTCCCTGAGAGAAAATGCCAAAAATTGTTCCAAATGCCAAAACTCCCTCTCCTGCCGGCTGAAAAGCCAGGCTTTATTTATACATACTATGTAGGAAAAGCCGATGCTATTTACCTAAAAGTATACATGAACGCCTGAGCAAAGGGAATCAGACTTGCACATTGCGAGAAAAAGTGGAAAAATACAAGCATACATAGTGAGGAGGAAAAGAAAATGCCATACGTAACCGTTAAAATGCTTGAAGGACGCACTGAAGAACAGAAAAAAGCGCTCGCTGAAAGAGTAACAGCTGCAGTAAGCGAAACGACTGGGGCACCTGAAGATAAAATTGTCGTATTTATCGAAGAAATGTCCAAAAATCACTATGCTGTCGGTGGAAAACGCTTAAGCGATCAGTAAACTTTCTTATTAAGGGCAGTTTTCCATACGGAAACTGCTTTTTTTTATGGATTTTTCTCATCCAGACGCTTTTTATGTGCGGATAAATTTTTTTATGTGCGGATAGCACCATTTTACTTGCAGATAAAAAAAATTATGTGCGGATAGCTCCGATTTATGTGCGGAAGACTTCCTTTCAGAAATTCAGCAAAAAAGAAAAGCCAGGCGTTAATGCAGCCCGGCTTTTTCTCTTAAGCTTTCAATATATTGATATGCCTGTTCCACTTCTTCATCCGTGTATCGCTGTTTGCTTTTTAGGGTAAAGACTTTTTCTTTCACTTCTTCTTTTGGGAGGTCGTTAAAATAAAGGACCGTTGAGACGAGTTCAAGGAATCTTGCATTCTGGCCGTTCATATCATGCAGGCAGTCCTGGAGGCTGGGCATATCGACAGCGTTAATGTCCAAAAATTCCTTGCCGGTTTCAGTAAGTGTGTATCGATACTGATAGTAGCCGCCCTTTTTTTCCTTTACTTCGTTTAAGAATCCCATATTGCAGAGTTCTTCAACCCTTAATGTCAATTCTTCCGAATATGGTCCGTAAAAGTGAAATTGAAATCTTTCCTGAAAGGGAAATTCGATGTTTTTGGCGATATAAATCATTTTCTGCAGCTTTTTCCGTCCCACGATTTCATCAGAGACTGCAATGGCGTGCATTAGTTTGGCGTGATCCTTTAACAAAGCTCTTCATCTCCTACTCCGTTTTTTCCCGTATCTATAGAAAACCAATTATGTAGTCTTAATCGATTTCCAGCAGCGTTCTAATCTGTTTTTTAATGTTTGGCTTTTTGCTGTCGTCTGCAATAAAATCAGACGGATAGTACAGCTTATGATCAGTGCGTCGTTTCCCTGAAATGGCATCCACGATCTCCGATTCGCGGGAAAGCTCGCGGATATCCCCATTCTTCAGCAGCAAATGGATAGGCAGTCTTTCTTCTTCCTCGCCCGGACGGTAAAAATCATAAGGCAAATCAGATGAAGAATCGACGACCAGGTAATATTCCGGATCGATGCCTGCCTTTTTGAACAAAGCTGACAGCTCTGCCAGCTTCTTATACTCTTTCGCCGGATCGAATTCCACATATTTATATAAATTCCGGTCCATAAATCGGCAGCAGAGATCTTTCAGTATCGGATCTTCTTCCTCCCGCCACATCTGAAAATAATAAAGAATAATAGCTTCATCGAGCTTTATATAATCTTCAAGAGTAATTTCACCATTGAATAAAGAATAAAAATGGATTGGATCATATTTAAACCTGTATTTCTGTTCATGCAAATCTTTCGCACGATGAAGGATTTTGGTCAGGATCACCTCGGCACTGCGTGTAACCGGGTGGAAATAAACCTGCCAATACATCTGGTACCGGCTCATAATGTAATCCTCAACAGCATGCATCCCGCTCTGCTTGATCACGACCTGGTCTTCCCGCGGCCTCATGACACGCAGGATCCGCTCCATGTCAAAGTGGCCATAGCTGACGCCGGTAAAATAAGCATCACGCTGCAGATAATCCATCCGGTCCGCATCAATCTGGCTGGAAATCAGGCTGACCACCAGCTTATTTTTAGAAGTTTTGGCAATCACATCTGCCACTTTTTGCGGAAAATCGGCACTTACCCTTGTGAGCACCTGATGAACCTCGGTATCGCCGAGAATGATCGCCCGAGTATAATGTTCATGATCAAGATCGAATACTTTTTCAAAGGAGTGTGAGAACGGGCCATGCCCCAAATCGTGGAGTAGTGCAGCGCATAAGGTCAGGATGCGGTCTTCGTCATCCCATTCCGGCCTGCCAAAAAAGACGTCATCGGAAATGCGCCGCACAATCTCGTAAACTCCGAGCGAGTGGTTAAAGCGGCTATGCTCAGCACCATGGAAGGTTAAATAAGTTGTTCCGAGCTGCTTTATTCTTCTAAGACGCTGAAACTCTTTGGTCCCGATTAAATCCCAGATCACTCTATCCCTGACGTGTATGTACCGATGAACGGGATCTTTAAATACTTTTTCCTCACTTAACTTTTCCGCTGAATATGCCATTCCGTACCCTCCGCTTTTCCTGTTTCCACACTTTCCGAACCTGTTGTTCCCAATTTCTGGCGTATACCTATTATATCCCGATTACGGTGTCAATTCATCACAAAATTCTCTGTTTTTCATGGCTCTTCGACAGAAACCGCGATACACCAATCATCTGCTCCAGAAATATTTTTCGACTTTTCTAAAAACAATTTTGCCTCCTAAGTCTATTTACCAATCAGAGCTCAATCATAAACTCAGGCAAAAAATAAAATCACCTCAGGACAGAAGTCAAGGTGATCTTTATTTTTTCAGCTTTTTATTAATTTTCTCCATCAATTCCTCTTCCGTCAGTGCGGCAAGGGGACGGTTATTGACGAAAGCAAATGTTTTTTTGCGGCCTGGCCCGCAATAGGACTGGCAGCCAACATCAATTTTTGCTTCAGGATCTATCTCTTTTAATCGAGGTATCAATGTCTTCAGATTTACAGCCTGACAATCGTCGCAAACACGAAATTCGTTTGCCATTTATTACAACCCTTTCTGCGGTCAATCTTTTATATTGTGCGCTCCCCGTTCCGGGAGCTTTATCCTCGCATTTCGCGCCTGGTCATCTTCTACGTTAAAGCATGTCCGCTGCACGGCATTCCTATTCAGATTAAAAGGACTGCCCTGCCAACTGCTACAGGCTATTTTAAAACTTATCCAGCTCTATTGCAAGGTGTAATCATTAACTTGAGTGGTGAATCTTAGTAATCTTCACAAAACCGCCATACGTATCTAGCGAAAATTAAAATTTTAAAAAAATCTACTATCCTTTTAATCACCTTTGTATAAAATCTGCCAAGTTTGTCCATCCTTTAACTAAGGCAACAGCAAAAAGAAATAATTTAGGGAGTTGAGGTTACATGAAAGTACGTCAGGACGCTTGGACAGATGAAAACGATTTATTGCTGGCAGAAACCGTTTTACGGCATGTGAGGGAAGGCAGCACTCAGTTAAACGCTTTTGAGGAAGTTGGAGACAAGCTGAACCGCACCTCTGCGGCATGCGGATTCCGCTGGAACGCTGTGGTAAGGCACCAGTATGAAAAAGCGCTTCAGTTAGCCAAGAAACAGCGCAAGCAGAGACAAAGAATGCTAGGAAAGGATCAGGGCGGCAAAAAGAAACTCTTATACTCTCCGCCAGTCCCAACTATGCAGGAGGTTGAAGCAGCGCCAATTCAGACAAATGCGATTGCACCGCCGTCACCGGCTGATTTTTACGAGGAGCGCACAGAGGATGAAGTGCACTCCCAAACAGAAACGGTTTCATCCTACACCTATTCAGAGCCGGTTTATACTCCGCCTGCACAGCTGGATATGGATACCGTTATCGCATACTTGCAAACATTGAATCATTCAGGCATTCAGCTTGATATACTAAAGAATGAGAATGAAAGATTGAAGCGCGAAAATGCAGATCTAAGAAGCCGGAATGAAGTGCTTGAGAGCAAAATCGGCGAATTGGAGCAGAATACGGTAACCATTCAGGAAGATTACGAGACACTGATGAAAATTATGAACAGAGCCCGCAATTTTGTTCTGTTTGATGAAGAAGAAAGGCCTGCATCCAAGTTTAAAATGGACCGCAACGGCAATTTGGAGAGAGTAGCGGAATAGAAAAGTGGAAGCGCCTTCCTCCCCAGGAGTTAAGACGCTGAAAATTCCAAAATAAAAAAGGTGTTCCCGGCAGCGGGAGCAGGAGAAAATGGCAGCAATTCCTTTCAAGGAGGGCCGCAGATCGATCATGACTGCGGCTCTTCTTTTATTTATTCGCTGCCAAGTACTTTCTCATTCCGTTCTATCACACGGCGATAATAGGCTTCAAATAGGCCCGCTTCCACATTTGTCAGCTGCCCTGCATAGAGGCGGCCCGCTTTCTTTTTCAATGACTGCAAAAAGCGGAGCATCACATCCTGAACCGTCAGCTCTGTCCCCAGCAATTCCGACAAGGATGCCATCACAGCCGGCTGAATTTCAGGGTACAGGAACTTCGTCTGTTCTTCTCTTTTAGCAAGAGAATAGAATTTGCCAATCAAATCTGCCCGCTCACTACCGCTGCCATCCACACACAGATAAATCTGAACTGCCACGCCATTGCGCAGCCGCCTTTGCGAAATGCCGGCAAACTTCTGTCCCCCGATACTTAGATCATAGCTTCCCGGGCAATAGGAGCCGACAATTTCACGCGCTTCTATTTCTATATGAAAATCGGAAAACATCTCCTGAATGAGCAGCCACATTGCATCATAGCCACGGTTTATATCAATCCCCTTTTCACTTTCGGGAAAAATCAGCGAAATATTAAGGACCCCTTGATCCAGGACAACGGCAAGGCCGCCGGAATTTCTAACGATCACTTCATATCCCTGGCTTTTTAGAAAATGGATTCCTTCACTCAGGAAAGGCAGCTTTGTATCCTGAATTCCAAGCACGATCGTATTATGGTGAACCCATGTCCTCGCGCTCGCAGGCGCTGCACCGGACCCGACAGAAGCACAAAGCGTATCATCCATCCCAAATGAATGCAGGGCATTTAAGTGGATTCCCGCAGCAGACTGGTCAATGACCCTCCATTCTTCCTGAATCAGCAAATCTTGTAGCGAATTCATCTTCATTTGATCCCCTTTTGCCGATATTTCCAGTAAATCGGCAGAATTTATCTATTTAGTATCCATTTAACGGCCAAAACTACAGCTTTATCGGCCAAAGGCCTATAACAGATACATTATAGCAAAAAAGCCAGTCGCAAGGGACCGGCTTCTAAGCTGCTGTATTATTGATGCAATGCTTGAGCAGCAGTAATTAAAGCAAGCTTGTATACGTCTTCCTCGTTGCAGCCGCGGGACAGGTCATTAACCGGACGGTTCAAGCCTTGAAGGATTGGTCCCACTGCTTCGAAGTTTCCTAGGCGCTGGGCGATTTTGTAGCCGATGTTTCCGGCTTCCAGGCTAGGGAAAACAAATACATTTGCATCTCCCTGGATTGGTGAATCGGGAGCTTTTTTCTCAGCTACAGATGGAACGAATGCCGCATCAAACTGGAATTCCCCATCAATGATCAATAGCGGATCGCGAACTTTAGCCGCTTCAAGTGCCGCCGAAACTTTTTCCGTTTCAGGAGACTTGGCAGAGCCCTTTGTTGAGAAGCTCAGCATGGCCACACGCGGTTCGATATCGAACATTCTGGCTGTCTTCGCGCTTTCAATCGCGATTTCTGCCAGGTCCTGGCTGTCAGGTGAGATGTTGATGGCACAATCGGCAAAAACATATTTCTCATCGTCACGGACCATGATGAATACACCGGATGTTTTGCGCACGCCTTCTTTTGTTTTAATGATTTGAAGAGCCGGGCGCACTGTGTCAGCTGTTGAATGGGCTGCACCGCTCACAAGGCCGTCTGCTTTGTTTGCGTAGACCAGCATGGTTCCAAAATAGTTTTCATCCAAAAGGATCCTGCGCGCATCTTCTTCTGTCGCTTTGCCTTTGCGTCTTTCAACAAATGAAGCCACAAGCTCATCCATCATTAAAAAGTTATTTGGGTCATAAATTTCTGCTGAATCCAGGCTGATATCCATGTCCTTTGCTTTCGCTTCAATTTCTGCAATGTTTCCAACAAGGATCGGAGTAACGATTTTTTCTGCAGCCAATCTGCCCGCAGCCGCTAAAATGCGCTCATCCTGTCCTTCTGGAAAAACGATTCTTAAATTCTGCCCTGTTACTTTTTCTTTCAATACTGTGAATAAATCACTCATGCTAATTCCTCCCACGGCGATAATTTTTCCGTTCAGTTTAATAGAAATTCTCCTATATACTCCCTTAGAATACTCTTCATCCTAATAATTTCAAGGAGTTCACATGCTGTTAGCGTTTACAACTAAAAAGTTTTTGTTTTCGGTAAATTTCCAATAATAAATATCCTTCTGATAGTCCATCTTCATACCTTTTTTAAGATATCCATAATGTCCGCTTTGTAAACGGGATTTTGCGGTGACAGGCACCTATACCAGTTCGGCAAATTGGTATAGGTGCCTGTCACCCTGCCTGAATTCCAACATTTCAAGTTTTGTACACATGTTAATTGGAGAAACTATGTTATAGTAATGATGAGAATTTTAGTACATATTAGGAGTGATTATAATGAGTGAAGCAGCAGTAACGCTTGATGGCTGGTATTGTTTACATGACTTCCGCACAGTTGACTGGACAACTTGGAAAATGGCTCCCAGCGAAGAGCGTCAGGCAGCGATCCACGAATTTATGGCCCTAGTGGACAAGTGGAATACAACACAAAGCGGGAAAAACGGCAGCCATGCCCTTTATACAATTGTCGGCCAAAAAGCTGATTTTATGATGATGATCTTAAGGCCTACAATGGAAGAGTTAAATGAAATTGAAAACGAATTCAACAAAACCAAATTAGCTGAATTCACGATTCCGGCTCATTCATATGTTTCTGTTGTCGAGCTGAGCAACTACCTGCCGGCAGGAGAAGATCCTTACCAGAATCCGCAGATCCTGGCTCGCCTTTACCCTGAGCTTCCAAAAGCGAAGCATGTCTGCTTCTATCCAATGGACAAGCGCCGCCAGGGCAATGACAACTGGTACATGCTGCCGATGGAAGACCGCCGCAATATGATGCGCAGCCATGGCATGATCGGTCGCCAGTATGCAGGAAAGGTAAAGCAGATCATCACAGGTTCAGTCGGTTTCGATGATTACGAATGGGGCGTTACCCTCTTCTCTGATGATGTTCTTCAATTTAAAAAGCTTGTTTATGAAATGCGCTTCGATGAAGTCAGTGCCCGCTACGGCGAATTCGGCTCTTTCTTCGTCGGAAACATCCTTGAAGAGGATAAAGTTGAAAAGTTCCTTCACGTTTAATCACCAAAACTCCCACTCTGCTGGGAGTTTTTCTTTTTTCACAGGTCATAAATAAACATGCCCCTTCATAGTAATGAAATAGTGAGTTTCTATTTTAAAATTCAACCCGCAGGACTTTCGACAGTCCATGGCAAAAATGCGGATAGAAATGGCTATTATAATTATTAGGAGGGAAAACATTGAGTCAATCAAATTATGGTCAATACCCTTTTTATGGTTACCAGCAGCAGCGTTACACGGACGGCACTCAAATGCCGCAAAACTTCCAGAGCCAGCCGCAGTTTCAGCCCGCTCAAACAGGCGGAACAGTTCCGGGTGCTAGCTCGGGCGGAATGTTTCCAGGTGCAGGTACAGGAGCCGGCGGCATGGGAGCACCTGCAGCTGCTCCTTCTATTCCAGGCATGCTCCCGCTTGAACAATCCTACATCGAAAATATTCTTCGCCTGAACAGAGGAAAACTCGCGACTGTTTATGCAACATTCGAAAACAATACGGAATGGAACGCTAAAATATTCAAAGGCATCATTGAAGCGGCCGGACGGGATCACTTAATTCTGAGCGACCCTCAAACAGGCCAACGTATCCTCCTTCCAATGATCTACTTAGACTATGTAACGTTTGATGAAGAAATAGAATATGAATATCCGTTTGGCGGAGGGCAAGGGATGTCGCAGTACTCTCCTAGATAATGAAAATGGAGCTTTGACACCCCGTCAAAGCTCCATTTCTATTATAGATATTTTACCGCCACAATAATCAAGAGCACCCAAGCCGCAAGGAATGAGACTCCGCCAAGCGGGGTGATGGCACCCAGCACACTGATTTTTGTTAATGTTAAAACATATAAGCTTCCTGAGAAAAGGATTATGCCGATCAGCATCAGCCAGCCTGACCAGGATAATAAAGATGTCGCCGGCAATTTGCCAAGCAGGATGCCAATAATCAAAAGGCCTGTTGCGTGGAACATCTGGTAGGTTACACCTGTTTTCCATATCTCCAAATACTTCGGCTCCACTTTTCCCTCAAGCCCATGCGCCCCGAACGCACCTAATGCAACTGCTAAAAAAGCATTAATGGCTCCAATTATAATAAATAGCTTCATAGTCCCCTGCACCTCTTATCGTTTTATTAAAAATCGAATAATGAATCGCCGTTTGCCTCATCATCCATCTGCATTCTCTTTGGCTGCATCCCTGCTGTCTGAGCCGGTGGCGGTGTATTGTATGTATGGCTAATAGAAGCGGCAGCAGACACACTTCCGGTATCCGACTCTTCCAAAACAAGCTCGCATAATGACTTGATCGCCTGCACTCTTTCTCTTATTCTGGCGTCTGAAGAGCTGCTTTTCGCTTCCAGCAATTCCTTTTCCATCTTCCCTAAAAGCCTCTGAACAGAGATATTCATTCTCTACACCTCTTTCTGTAAGAAAAGCACAAGCACCTTGTGCCCGCAGCGACCCTCAGGGATCAGGCTGCTTCCGATGTACATTCCCGAAGTTCAAAAAAATGCTGCATTCTTTTTATAAAAAATGGCCTATGTTACCGGTCATATAAAGTTTATCAGTTTTTCTTTTCAAAACGCAAACAAGGATGCCCGAAAAACTTCGAGAGAGGTCATCTGTCTGGTTTTAAGAAAAGCGGAAGCGCCTTGTCCACCCCCGACCCTCGAGGGGGTAGGCGCTGGAGCTAGACAGTTTAAACTGAAAAGCCCTGCATCCTTTTGGGTGGTTCCGGTCCCATGTAACATAGAAATATTTGCATTTAAAACAATCGATTTTCTGTGAACTCATTTATCTTTCCCTTCTCGAACAGAGCATATTTCGAGCACTTCTCTTATTCTCTTACACGAAACGGTATGTTTCACGTGAAACATGACGAATAGAATCAGAGATCATGAATCTTCCAGTCAACGGGCTCGTCCCCAAGCTCTTGTAATATCTCATTCGTCCTTGAAAATGGACTGCTGCCAAAGAACCCTTTCCTTGCCGAAAATGGACTTGGATGCGGCGATTTTATTATATAGTGTTTAGAAGCATCAACCAGAACTTCTTTTTCCTGAGCCGGTTTTCCCCATAAAATAAACACAACGGGCTTTTCCCTCTCATTCAGTTTTTGTATGACTGTGTCGGTGAAAATTTCCCACCCTTTCCCCTTATGCGAGTGCGCCTGCCCTTTCCGGACGGTCAGAACGGTATTTAAGAGCAGCACTCCTTCTTGAGCCCATTTTAATAGATAGCCATTGTTTGGCACCTCGAAGCCCAGGTCATCCTGCATTTCCTTGAATATATTTTTCAGTGATGGCGGCAGCTTTACATCAGGCTGAACCGAAAAGCTTAATCCATGTGCCTGCCCCGGCCCATGATAAGGATCCTGCCCCAATATCACTGCCTTTACGTCTTTATAAGCTGTATATTGGAGAGCATTGAAAATATCCTCCTGCCTCGGATAAATGGTTTGCTCCTCATATTCTCTTTTTAAAAATTCACGAAGATGGAGATAATAGGGTTTCTCGAATTCCTCTGCCAAAATCTCCTGCCAGTCATTTCTTAAGACTCGCTTCATCTGCCAACACTCCCTCCTCTTATTTGAAAAGTCTATATGTACTCTTACTACCCATTGGCTATCATGGCATAATCTTTCATTTTTGCATACATGTTTAAAAAATTTCAGAACGGATATGTATTAAATATAACGGCAGGACAGGCTGCCATTTAAATAAATCTGCAAATCTTTTAAGGAGGATGTTATATATGTATAAAGTTGAAGTTGTTGAAAATGGTGTACAGGCTACTGATACGATTGGACTGCTGCAAAGCCAGGGATTCAATAAGGAGAACATCTATATTTTCGCACATGATAAGGATCGTTCCGAGCACCTTTCTGACGCTACGGATACAGGTGAAGTCGGCATGAAAGAGCAGGGTTTATTCGATTCTGTCGGCAACGTATTCAAAAAGCGCGGAGATGAGCTTCGTTCAAAGTTTGAATCTGTTGGTTTAACGACAGTAGAAGCAGAACAATATGAAAAAGTTTTGGACGAAGGCAAGTTAGTTATTGTTGGTACAGACGAAGTGAAATAATTTGAAAAGCGGAGGCGCCTTGCCCACCACCGACACATCGAGGGGGTAGGCGCTGGAGCTAGACAGTATGAAAAAGCGATGAAGATTCTTCATCGCTTTTTTGTGCCCTTAAAACATCAAGACCCATAACCCAATAAGCAATACAGGGTAAAGCACATACCACCAGACTCTGGTTACATTGACTTTTGACAGGATGAAAAAAACCATTTCAGGCAGCACAATCAGACCTGCCTGAAGCCAGATGAACGTGCTGAAATGCTCCGGCGCTGTAATGCCGGCACCTGTCGCCCAGTCTCCACTATTGAATAAAAAGTAGAAAAAGTTCAGGAATGGGAGAATGATAGCGAAAAGAATCCGGCTTATATGCACGATTAAATCTGAAGGACGCTTTGTTTTATACATAGGGGTAACCGGAATGATAAAGCTGTAAAGGATCAAAACCAGCCCTATAAAATTGACCAGCAGCTGGTCAAACAAATACCCGAAAAAATACATGAATGTAATCATTGTTAACCTCTTTTGTCTTTTTGTCTTTATTTTACAAAAAAGGAAGGGGCATATATATAATGAAAAAGCACTAGTTTTCTAACCCATAATCCGCTGATAAATGGACTTCGCCTGAGCTAAATCCTTTGTTCCATGAATAAGGGCGCGTCCGTCTTTAAAGAGGACAAGGCGCTTCTCCTCCATTTCGACGGAAAGCAAATACGGATTGCCCTTCACCTGGAAGCCAAGTGCTTTCAGCTGCCGTGCGATTTCAGCGAATTCGATTTCCTGCTCCTCTGGCGGACGGATCTGAACAGTATCCCTTCCGCAGAGAACAGTGGATTTCATCATGTTTTCCGGCTGCAGATAAGGATACGTTCTTTCTGTTCCGCAAGATAAGCAGCCTTCATCTTTCGCTCTTGACACCTTCATGCTTGTGTATTGGTTTCGCCATAAATCAAAGCTGACCATAGCGGTACGCACGGCTTCCCAGTCCTCAGCCAGAATTTTCAGCGCTTCAGCTGCCTGATGGGCGACGACCATTTGCACAGCTGGGGCAATAATTCCTCCTGTATCACAGGTCATCCCCTGGATCGGAATCTTTTTCAATAAGCAATTCATGCATGGCGTTTTCCCGGGAATGATGGTCATGCTCATGCCAAAGCTGCCGACACAGGCTCCATAAATCCATGGAATATTAAATTTTTGAGAGATATCATTAATGGCCATCCTGGTTTCAAAGTTATCAGTCGAATCCAGAATCAGGTCCACCCCTTCCGCAAGCTCTTCCAGCTTTTCCGGAGTAGCATCGCCAATAATTGAGCGGATTTCGACCTCGCTATTAATCTGTTTTAGCCGTTTTTCTGCTGCTGCCGCTTTTGGCATTTTTTCTAAGGCGTCGCTTTCTGCAAAAAGCTGCTGGCGCTGCAGGTTGCTTTCCTCGACATAATCCCGGTCAATGATTGTCAGTTTGCCGGCACCTGAACGCGCCATTAATTCCGCATTTCCCGAGCCGAGAGCGCCGGCACCGACAATCACCACATGCTTGGAGCGGATTTTATCCTGACCCTCTTTTCCAATAGGCGGAAACAAAGTCTGGCGTGAATACCTTTCAGACAATGCGGCCCCTCCTCTCTTGAAGCTGCCATCATCCTCCGCTGACTGGAGGAATAAAGGCGATTGTATCTCCGTTCTGAATGACTTCATCATCTGAAGCAAATTCTTCATTCACAGCTGCCATGACTGAATCAAGCTTCAGCCCGTAATTTTCCTCAAGCATCTGTTTCAGCTCAGAGATTGTTTTGCCGCCGACATCCTTTGTCACAGACTCTTCGCCAACACGGTCCCGCAAATGGGCAAAAAACATAATTTTATTCATGTAAATCCTCCGCCTCCGGTTTTCCTTTTGGGTATGCCACTGTTTCCAGCTGGTTTCCGATCCATTCTTCGCCATCTTCCCAGTGTTCCTTTTTCCAGATCGGCACAATTTCTTTAATTCTTTCAATTGCATAGCGGTTTGCTTCATAAGCATCCGCACGGTGTGGAGTGGAAACTGCAATGACCACCGCTACATCGGTAATATCCAGTTTGCCTGTCCGGTGGGTAATTGCTACCTCTGCCCCATTCCAGCGCTCCTTTATCTCGTTTCCGATCTGCTCCAGTTTTTTCACAGCCATTGATTCATACGCTTCATATATTAAGTAAAGTGTTTTTTTGCCATGTGTCAGCTCGCGGACTGTTCCGATAAAGGTCGTAATCGCTCCCGCTTCCCGCTGCACCACTTTATCGATCACACTTTGGATATCGATCGGGTCTTTAGAAATCTCAAAATTCATGGAATCACCTCGTGTTATTTGATTTTGACATAGACAGAGCCGGAATGGAAATGAATGTACCCTTATTTTGAGACATCTTCAGCCATTTTCAGTGCCAGCTGGTATTCCTCAGGACGGTTCATGTTAAAAAAATGAGCATTCTTATATAAAAATCCCATCTCATTAAGCTGATCCTCCTTCAAGATTGCAGCATCTATTTCCTGCAGGAATTGGCGGATCCGCAGCTTATTTTCCCTCAATGCCCGTTCTGCTGCATCTTTTGCATCCTTTCGGTATGCCGCAAAAAGCGGGTGAAGCTGCCCTTCAATTTCAGGTACGGATGCCTGATGCTGATTCAGCTGTTCAAGCAGAAGCCTGGCAAGCTCCCCGGATATGAATGGCATATCGCATGCCACAATTAAATTGTTTTGTGTCCCGGATTCAGACAGGCCGGCATGAATTCCTGCAAGAGGCCCCTTCTCTTTCCAGTGGTCGCTCACAAGGGGAAGGCCAAGAAACCGATAATCCTCCTGTTTATTGGCTACGATGATGATATGGGGCAATATAGATGACAGCTGATCGGCGATTCGTTCAATAACCCTTTTGCCGCCAATTTTCAGAAGGGCTTTATTCTCCCCCATCCGGCTTGAATGCCCTCCTGCCAAAATGATGCCTGTACTGCTCATTTTCCTCACCGTCTTTCGATGTAGCATATCGTTATCTATTTATTTTACCATCTATTCCGGCTTGTTTCTTTTAAGAAGGCCGCTGGAGGTGGCAAAATTGTGACTTTGAGCAAATCAGAAATTCCATTATGTGTGGATAGACAAAGTTTATGTGCGGATAAATTTTTTTACGTGCGAATATGCTCGATTTATGTGCGCATAGCTATTTTTATGTGCGTTCAGGTAATATCGCGCTGTATTTTTGCCTGAAGGAGCGGTTAACTTAATGCTATCTGCAGTCCGTTATAGTTTTTACCCTTTTCAATTATTGTTATAATTAGAAAAAGATATCCAGCAGAATTTCAAGGAGGAATTAAGCATATGACAATGAAAAAAGTTATGACCATTGCAGGTTCGGATACAAGCGGCGGCGCGGGAATCCAGGCTGATCTTAAGACATTCCAGGAGCTTGGCGTTTACGGGATGACTGCATTAACAACAATCGTGACGATGGATCCTAATAATAACTGGAGCCACAACGTGTTCCCGATTTCTACAGACATTCTGGAAACACAGATTGAAACGATTATTTCTACAGGAATCGATGCAATGAAAACAGGCATGCTGGGTTCTGAAGAAGTGATTAAAATTGCGGCAAAGACCATTAAAGAAAACAGCCTGGACCATGTTGTCATCGACCCGGTCATGGTCTGTAAAGGCGAGGATGAGCCGATTCATCCTGAATTGAATGAAGCATTAAGAGATTTGCTTGTACCGCTTGCAACGGTAGTAACACCAAATTTATTTGAAGCATGGCAGCTGGCTAAAACAGGTCCGATCAAGACTGTGGAGGACATGAAGGAAGCAGCTGTTAAAATTCATGAACTTGGTGCGAAGTATGTATTAATCAAGGGCGGAAGCAAGCTGCAGCATGAAAAAGCCGTTGACCTTCTATATGATGGACAAGAGTTCACTCTTTATGAAAGCGAATGCGTTGAAACGACTTACACTCATGGGGCAGGCTGCACCTACTCCTCTGCGATCACAGCAGAAATCGCGAAAGGCAAGCCTGTCAAAGAAGCGGTTCAGACTGCGAAGGAATTCATTACGGCTGCTATCAACCATGGCTTCAAATTAAATGAGTATGTTGGCCCTACGATGCCTGGCGCGTACCGCAAATATGGTGCAGGCCGTCTGGAATCAGAATAAGCATGATGGAACAGAGTCCGAATGGGGCTCTGTTTTTTTGAAATTGGCGGTTTCGCGTATAAAACGGGGATTTAGCGGATATATTGATTTTTTCGCGGTTATATTTGTTTTCCCACGGATAATATAAATTTTTCGCCGTTATATCTATTTGGCAGTCTTCATTGAGATTACTTTTTCGCTTTTCATTTCTTTTTTTAGTAAGATAAACATATAAATGCCGTCTCAGACGAAGATATGAAGATAAAACGGAAGGGGGACTATAGAGTGGAACCAGCAGTGATAGAACATTTGCAAAAAGAGATCGACCGCCTTGCCAATAAAGAGGTCTTTATTCATCTGGAAACAACGAATGGGGCGTATGCTTCCCATTTTGATGAAAGCTTCTTTTCTTCAGGCGCCTATATCCGCAATGCCAAATTGGTATATGAGCATGGAAAAATCACCGGAAAAGGCCCTTACCGGGTTGGATTGAAAATGAATTTTGGCTGGGTGTATGCTGAAGGAATTACCCACTTTGAAGTCGATGAACAAGACAGGCTCCTTTTAGCCGGCCACGATTTCAGCGGCAAGCTTGCAGTCGCCCTGCAAATTAGTGAAACACCTTTTGAATAAACAGGGCTCAGAGGACATCAAATGGAAAGGAGCACGACCATGATGGAAAAGGAAAGACATGTACTCGTCATCTTCCCACATCCGGACGATGAAGCATTTGGCGTTTCAGGAACGATTTCCTTACATATCGATAACGGCACACCTGTCACCTACGCATGCCTGACGCTCGGAGAAATGGGGCGCAATATGGGTAATCCCCCTTTTGCCACCAGGGAAACTCTGCCGAAAATCCGCAAAGAAGAGCTGGAGGAAGCAGCCAGGGTTCTGGGCATCCAGGACTTAAGAATGCTGGGGTACCGGGATAAAACCGTGGAGTTTGAGGATGAAGAAAAGCTCGCGAACAGACTCGGAGTCATCATTGGTGAGACCAACCCTTCCCTCATCATCACGTTCTATCCGGGATACGCTGTGCACCCGGATCATGACGCAACAGGCGCTGCTGTGATCCGTGCCGTAAAAGAGCTGCCTGCTGACAAGCGTCCGAAGGTTCACTGTGTCGCATTCGCCAATAACTGCGAGGAAGAAATCGGCCAGGCTGATATTGTCAATGACGTCAGTGCGGTTGCAGACAGGAAAGTTGCAGCCATCAAGGCGCATGCCTCACAGACACAGCTGATGGCAGCGAATATGGAAGAAAGCATTAAAAAGCAAGAGCCTGAAGTATTGGCCAGAATGTATAAAGAGCGTTTTTGGACCTATAAATTCTAAAAATAGAATACGCCGCCTCTGCTGTCAGAGCGGCTTTTTTATGTTTGTTTTTTCTGAATATTAACTACTTTCTGCCCATGAGCTTTCCCTATGATGATGTTAGAATTTACTTAAGTTTCTGCAAGCGGTTTCATTTACTTTTTAGTGCAATCGATTGCACTACTTCTACTCAAGCAATTATAGGGAGGGAATTTTATGGGCAGATATAGGAAAGCTGGCATCTTGATCATGCTGCTAAGCCTGATTCTCAGTTTATTCACAGGAATTCACCCGCATTCATCCTCTGCCAGCTCAGGCGAAAGCCCTGTTGTGGACGGGAGTCAGGTTACTTTCTCCTATCAGGGAGAAGCTCAGCAGGTTCGGGTTGCCGGAAGTTTTACCGATTGGCAAAATAAAGCGTTAGCAATGACGAAAGGCGCAAACAATATTTGGACAAAGACTATTCATTTGTCACCTGGAGTCTATGAATATAAATTTATTCTGGATGAAGACAATTGGATTACAGACCCGGCAAACAGCAGGACTGCAAATGGAAACAGCTTACTGGCTATTAGCGGATTAACAACTGAAATGCCTGCTGAAGCTGTAAAAGACACCATGATTCCTCTTTCGGCCAAACTAGTACATAGCAACGGCACTATTGAAGATGTGCAGCCATCCTGGAAATTAAAAACTGAGGCAGATGGCGTTGAGGTAAAAAATAATCAGCTGGCAATCTCTGATTCTGCTGAAGCAGGAAGCGTAACTGTCATTGGCGAATTCATTGGCTATACACTGGAGCATAGCTTCAGCATTATCGGTCAAATGAATAGCTATACAATAAACTACTGGCGCAATGACGGCGAGCAGTTCAATTGGGATCTATGGGCATGGGAGGATGAAAAAAGCGGCAAGGCTTACCCATTTACTAACCGGACAGAAGGATTTGCCCAAGCTGAGATTTCCGTTCCTTCGAGTAAAATCCATGTCATTCCCCGTCCCGGAAACTGGGATACTCAGGATGTTTCCAGAACCATTACCATGCCTGATGGCCAAAATGAGGCAGAAGTATGGCTCGCTGAGGGCGACCAAACCGTTTATTACTCAAAAGAGGAATTTGACGATCGGAATGCTGAAGATAACCGTCGTTTTATTGAGTTTACGTATGTAAGAGACCATCACGATTATGAAGGCTGGAACATTTGGACCTGGCAGACTGGCATAAAGGATGGGCAGGCAGATTTTACCGAAGTCAATGACAAGGGGGCTGTTGCATTGATTGAAATTGGCCAGCAGACTGAGCAAATGGGATTTGTGCTTCGCAAAGGAACAGGCTGGGATCAAAAGGATCCTTATGGTGCCGACCGCTATATTAAAACAGGGAATGACAAGTACACCAAGGTTATTGTCAAAAGCGGCCAGAGTGAATTCTATCAGGTCCCTTCTATTACGGGTCCTCTCCTGAACAATGGCAGTCTTACTCTTTATTTTAGAGATCCGGAGCTGTTCAAACAGGGAAAAATGGATTCGATTGAAAAGGTTCAGGCAAACTTGAATGGACAGATTTATGATATGCAGTATTCCCTTAAGGAAGAACGTTTCTTTGTGACGATTGATCACTTAAAAGAAGGCACATACGAGTACTCTTTCCTTGTTACTAGAGATGGAGAGACTTCGGAAATGAAAGATCCTTTTAATGAGAAGTCATCCATCACCTATAAAAACCCAGCAGCAGAGATCAGAACTGACGTGAATCCAAATAAAGTTTCATACAATGAAAATGCCGTTTTGTCTATTGAAACAATACTTTCAGATCCTGAGGTACCTATTAAAGAAGCTTACGCTGACCTATCTGCTATCGGCGGAAGCAGCAAAGTCAGTATTGACCCGGCATTAAATGCACACACCATTTCCATTGATCAATCTGTAACGGCAGGCATTAAGAAGCTGCCGATCACAGTGATTGATGAATATGGGAATTTTCATGAGGGAGAAGCTTCCGTTGAAGTCAAAACCCGCACCTTCAGCGGCAAAAAGGAGGATTTTGATTGGGATGAAGCACGCATTTACTTTATGCTGACAGATCGCTTTAACAATGGAGATTCTTCCAACGATGATCCAAACCATTCAGATTATGATACCACTCATCTTGAAACCTATCATGGCGGGGATTTCCGGGGTGTGATTGAAAGACTGGATTATCTCGAGGACCTTGGCATTAACACGATTTGGATTACGCCGATCGTCGACAACATCAATTGGGACCTGCGCCACGATAAAGAGGGAAACCAATATGGCTATCATGGCTACTGGGCAAAGGATTTTACAAAATTGGATGAGCATCTTGGGGACATTAAGACATTCCAGGAGCTTTTGGAAAAAGCGCATGACCGCGGCATAAAAGTGATGGTGGATGTGGTACTGAACCATACCGGATATGGATTAAAGGAAAACGATCCCTCCATTGGGCTTGGAATTCCCAACTTCCCTTCTGATGCTGACCGTGAGCGCTTTGCCGGCATGCTGCGGGATGGAGGAAATGATGCCATCCGCGGCGAGCTTGCCGGATTGCCTGATTTTAAAACGGAGGAAGAAGATGTCCGCAGACAAATTATTGACTGGCAGACAGACTGGCTTGAAAAAGCAAGAACTGACCGCGGGGATACGATTGACTACTTCCGTGTGGATACCGTTAAACACGTGGAGCACACAACATGGAAAGCATTTAAAAATGCCCTGACTGAAATCAGGCCTGACTTTAAAATCATCGGCGAATATTACGGCGGCCATACCGATGAACATGGAGGCTTTCTGAACAGCGGCGAAATGGACTCCATCCTCGATTTTGATTTTAAACATACCGCTGCTGATTTCATTAACGGCAAAATCGACGCAGCTGAAGCAAAATTACAGGCTCGAAATGATAAGCTCTCAAATACGGCAGCTCTTGGCCAATTTTTAAGCAGTCATGATGAAGACGGCTTCCTGATTACAAGTGCGGGCAATGATTGGGGCAAAATGAAAATCGCCTCTGCCCTCCAAATAACAGCAAAGGGACAGCCAGTTATCTATTATGGGGAAGAAATCGGGCTTTCCGGCAAACATGCAGGAGATATGGATAAAGGAGAGTTTAATGAAAACCGCTATGACTTTGACTGGTCCCTAATCGGAAATGACATGCACAAGCACTACCGGAAGCTCCTTAACATCCGGAAGGATTACTCGGCAGTGTTTTCAAAAGGTACACACGAAAAGCTCGCAGGCAGTGACGCTGACGAGTATCTAGTCTTTAACCGCTCCTATAACGGCATAAATGCTGTTGTAGGCATAAACACTATGACGGATAAAAAGAAAGTAACAGTAAAAGTCCCATTTGCCGCCGGCAGCAAGGTCATTGACCAATATTCCGGAAAGAAATATTCAGTGGACAAAAATCAGCAGATTAAAGTCAAACTGCCCGGCAGAAATGAGGGCGGTACGGTCATTCTAGTTTTGGATGAAAAAAGGGATTAATAAGTCAGGGAGCCTCTCTAATGGAGAGGCTCCCTGTTTTCCTTTTAGCTCCAGGTAAGCTTAGCAAGTTTCATCATCACACGACGAAAACCGTTAAGAAACTGCTCCCATGATGTGTCGGGGGATAGTCAAGGCGCCTTGCGCTCTTCTTATTTCTCCATCATTTCCTTCAAATACTGAAGCTGGCTTCCGTCTTCCCGCTTCACAATATTCACGATGAAACGCTTCGTTAATTTGGCGACAAGGCCGCTGGTTTTGACGCTTGCTTCCATCTCCACCTGCGTTCCTTCTTCTATTTCATGAAAATCATATTTATATTCTGTTATCAATCCATTGGCATTGCTGCGGGTGGTATAGGATCTGTCCTGTTCAAAATCAATGATTTCAATATCTGCACTGATTTTTTTCCCTCTGACCATGCGGGTTTCAATGAACTTTGTTCCTTTTCCGATCTCGCCCTCGGTCTGTTTTTCCACTTTCACAACAAACGGCATGAGTTCAGGGACATTTTCCATTTTAATCATATAATCAAATACTTCATGTACAGGTTTATTGATAATCTCACTGGAACGAAAATCAGCCATGCTTTGCACCTCAGAGTAATAGATTCTATGACTCTATTATATAACAAAAAAGCCGGGCTGACTAAGAAAAGCGGAAGCGCGAACACAGGCTAAGAACGCTGCGTCCTCCCAAAAGCTAGCGCTTTTAATGTGAGATGATAAAGCAGTCGAAGCATTCCTTGTGGAGCAAAACATTCTTGAATTTTAAATTTGTACTTGCTCACCTTAAAAGTAACTTGCCCTTACAGCCTCTGATGGTAAAGGGAGCAAAATTTGCACCAGTCCACAATGACGATTTTTCTGCCTGTAATCTCGATGATTCCTTCTTTTTTCAGTCTGGAAAAAACCCGGCTGACACTTTCCCGGGATGTTCCGACAAGGGTGGAGAATTCCTGGACGGTTATGGGAAGCTCAAGATGCATCCGATTACAGTGGTTGGCGCCGAATTTTTCCGCGAGTCTTTCCAATGTCCGGACTGTCTTTGTATACACATCAAGCAGGGCGATGTCCCTCAGAATGGAGGTCATATCACGCAGCGATTCACTCATATAGCGGATAATCTGAACAGCCATTTCCGGTGAATACAAGAGCTCCTGTTCCAGATCATCCGTTTTCAGAAAGTAGATTTCACCATCCTGAACCATTGTACCCGTCGCAGGATAGAATTGGCCCGTCTGGTTAAAAAGGTTGGCTTCTGCAAAAATCTCGCCTTTTTTCTTAATGCAGATAATGAGTTCGTTGCCATGTTCATCCTGTTTCGTCAGCTTCACAATGCCGGAATGAACAAAGTAAACTCCTTTGGCGACTTCATATTCAGACATAATTCTTTCGCCTTTTAAATAAGCTTTCTTAATAATTCGTTTATCGATCAGCAGTATGGATTCACTGGGGAGTTCTTTAAAGATTTCAATCTTGCCTAAAAATTCATCGATTAACGGCCTATGATCCTGCTTTTCATATTCCATTCCCATCCCCCGCTTTTACTATTCTATTAGAAATATTTTAGCTAACATGAGTTCGGGAAGTAGTGACTTAACTCACAAAAGCCTGCTCATACTTAAAGTTCCTGTATTACTGAAAATAATGAGTGATTACTCACTTTACAAACAGGCTGTATTTCGATTATTATTTATGTGAGTGATTACTCACTTTTTAAAAAGGAGTGAACTGATGAAAAGTCCAATTGTTTCCATTCAAAGTGTATCCAAGATTTATGGAAAGCACCAGGTTTTAAAAGACATTAGCCTTGAGATTTACGAGGGCGAAATTTTTGGCCTGCTCGGTCCATCTGGAGCCGGCAAGACGACGCTTGTTAAACAGCTGGCAGGACTTGAGGTGCCATCACAGGGGGAAAACTATATTTTCAGCGAAAAAATGCCCCAGCTGAACTTGATTAAAAGAATTGGCTATATGGCACAATCCGACGCCCTATACACCGAATTAACAGCAAAGGAAAATCTTGATTTTTTCGCAGCACTGTATGGATTAAAAGGAAAAGAAAAAAAGCAGCGGATGAATGAGGTCATGGAAATTGTTTCGTTAACGGATCATCTCGGCAAGCTGGTTTCCGATTATTCAGGGGGTATGAAAAGAAGACTTTCCCTTGCCATCTCCCTTTTGCATAGTCCCGGTCTCCTCATCCTGGATGAACCTACGGTAGGAATCGATCCTGTCCTCAGAAAAAGCATTTGGGAATCTTTTAACAGCCTGAAGGAGAATGGAACGACCATCCTGGTGACGACTCATGTCATGGATGAAGCGGGAAAGTGCGACAGGCTGGGCATGATTAGAGACGGAGGGCTCATTGCAGCTGGAACACCGGAAGAATTAATGCAGCAAACCAGCTCTGCCAATATTGAAGATGCCTTCCTGGCATATGGAGGTGCTTAATATGAGGATCATGGCCCTGGTTATACGGATACTCCGCCAGATTGTAAGAGATAAACGGACGATGGCTCTATTGATCTTCGCCCCTATCCTCGTCCTGACTATGCTTCACCTTGTGTTTAACGGAGATGAATATTCGCCTGAAATTGGCCTCGTTGATATTCCTGAAAAGCTGGAGGCTCAGCTTAATCTTGAAAATGCCAAACTCAAACACTATGAAACAGAGAAGCTGGCAGAAAATGATTTATCAGACAAAAAGCTGGATGCATATCTGATATTTGATAAGATGCCGCCATCATTGGTTTTGGAAGGAAGCGACCCGAGTGTAAACGGAGCTGTGGTGAGATGGGTTCAGGAGGCATTGAAGCCATTGCAGCAAAATGGCATGAATCAGGAAATAAAGATCGATTATTTATTCGGCTCGGGCGACATGGGGCAGTTTGATTATTTCGGCCCGGTGCTGCTGGGATTCTTTGTTTTTTTCTTTGTATTCCTGATTGCCGGTGTTTCCTTTTTGAGAGAAAGAACAACTGGTACGCTTGAGCGGCTCTTGACCAGTCCGCTTCGGAGGTGGGAAATTGTTGCGGGATATATCATGGGATTTGGGATTTTCACCATGATCCAGGCTGCCATCATCGCCTGGTATGCAATCTATGTGCTTGGCATGCTGATGGAAGGATCTTTTGGCTATGTCCTGCTCATCACACTGCTTCTTTCGCTGACTGCATTGACTCTGGGAATCCTGCTGTCTTCTTTTGCCAATAACGAGCTGCAGATGATTCAATTCATCCCGCTTATTGTGGTTCCCCAGATCTTTTTCTCGGGGTTATTCAATCTGGAGACTATATCAGAGTGGCTAAGCTGGATCGGCCCTTTTACGCCTTTGTATTACGCTGCTGAAGCATTAAGAAATGTAATGGTGAGAGGCTTTGGATGGGAAATGATTTATAAAGATCTGCTTATGCTGCTCGCGTTCTCCTTCCTCTTTATGATATTGAATATCGCTGCTCTAAGACGGTACCGGAAAATTTAAAATTTCTTTTTGCAATTTCATTCCTTTATAATAATGCTATAGATTTTGCACGTATAAAGGAGTTAACCATGCCAGAGCAGGATTCCATTTTAGAAGAGTTATTTCAGGAAGAAGAAAAACTTACGGAGAAGCAGAAGAAAATTATCATGGCTGCGATTGAATCGTTTTCCGAAAAAGGATTTGCAGCCACTTCGACAAGCGAAATCGCCAAGAAGGCTGGAGTGGCCGAAGGAACAATCTTCAGACACTATAAAACAAAAAAGGATTTACTGATGGGGATTGTTTCCCCTATGATGGCAAAGCTGATTGCTCCCTTTGTCATCAAGGATCTTTACAAAGTAATTGATCATAAATACGAGCGGTATGAAGATTTTTTAAGGGCTATGATGGAGAATCGGATTGAATTTCTTAAAAACAATGCCTCTTTGATAAAAATTCTTATACAGGAAATTCCGTTTCACCCGGAACTGAAGGAACAATTTAAAGAGCATATTGCCATGAAGGTGTTTGAACGCTTTGCCGGATTGGTCGAATACTATCAAAAAAAAGGCCAGATTATTGAGATTCCAGCCTACAGCGCAGTAAGAATGACCTTTACTTCCATTTTCGGCTATTTAATTGCGAGGTATTTACTCTTGCCTGAAGCCAATTGGGATGATGAAAAGGAAACCGAACGGACCATTCAATTTATTATGCACGGCCTTTCAGCCAAAGACTAAAGCCTGGCACTGCTGCCAGGCTCTTTTTATATATCCAATAACCGAATTTGATAAAGTTTGTCATCCTTATCAAGCGGATTGCCGCGTCCGTCCGTATTGTTGCTGATAAAATATAGCACATCTCCTTCAATAAAGACGTCCCGGATTCTTCCTAAGTTAGAAACCATTTTCCTGACTTTCTTTGTTTCCAGATCAAATTCAAGAACGGCACTGCCTCTTAAGGCGGCAGTGTAAAGCTTGCCTTTATAATAGGCCATCCCGGAAGGAGCCCAGGTTTCATCATCACCGGAGGTAAACAGCGGCGATTCCATGCCCTCCTTCGTTTCATTCCCTTTTATGACGGGCCATCCGTAATTTTTACCGGGAAGGATCTTATTTATTTCATCATTGGCCGATGGACCGTGCTCACTTTCATATAAAGTCCCATCCTCAGCCCATGCCAGCCCCTGCGGATTGCGGTGGCCGTAACTATAAATATAGGATCCGCTGAAAGGATTATCCCCCGGGACGCTTCCATCCAAATTCATTCTTAGGATTTTTCCTCCCAGAGAATTCACATCCTGAGCAATTTCAGGATCAGTGGCAGCATCGCCTGCAGTAGCATAAAGCTTTCCGTCAGGGCCAATTTCAAGCCGGCCTCCGTGGTGGAACTGCCCGCTCGGGATTTTATCGAGCAAAAGCTTCTCCTCTTTCCACGTTCCTTCTTGAAGCCTGAGAGTCACTATACGATTAAACTGACCTGAGGTGTTTTCATAGGTGTAATAGGCATATGCTTCGTTTGATTGTGAAAAATCAGGTGCCAGCACAAATCCAAGCAAGCCAGCTTCGGAAGCAGTAGAAAGTTTTTTCGCAAGCTCAACCTGTTGACGTTCTTTCTTGCCATCCTCCACTTTTACAATGCTGCCCTGTCTTTCCGTCATGTAAAAGGTTTCGCCTGTTCTGGCAATGGACCAGGGAATATCAAGCTCATCTGCCAGTATTTTTGGCTCTTCACCGGCAGGAAGGCTGGCCTCCTGATCCTCAACCTGTTTCCCGCTATCATTCTCGCCGGTACTTGAGCAGCCAGTCAGCAGACCAAAAACCAGCAAACCTGCACCTAACACCTTTTTCATCCAGCTTTCATCCCCCTTGAATTTTACTTCAGGACTTCCCGGATTGCCTTGGCAACACCGCTGTCTTCATTTGCAGATGTCACAGCATCACATTGTGCTTTTATTATTTCGTCGGCATTGCCCATGGCAACGGATCTTCCTGCGCGTTTGAACATGGACAAATCATTATAATTATCGCCAATTGCCATTGTCTCCAGAAGTGAAATGCCTTTTTCTTTTACAAAAGCTTCAAGGGCAATCCCCTTTTGGGCGTTCACACTTGTCAGCTCCAGGTTCTCATCCCCTGATGAACTTACGGCCATACCTTCAAGCTTAAGCAAGTCTTCTTTGGCGGATACGAGAAAATCCGGTTCGAATGAGAAGGCAAGCAGCTTGTATATTTGGTGCTCGTCACTGTTGAAAAGTTCGTCATAGCTGTTCACTTTTCGCACCAGCCCTTTTGTAAATCTTTCTTCGGCAGCTTTTGTCACTTCATCAATATCTGCTTCAGGATTTCCGCTTAAAAAGATGTCGACAATGATGGAGACGCCGCGGTCTTCATCAATTGTATATGTACCCTGGTTTGTGTATACCTCGAAATAAACGTTGTTCTTCACAAGGATATAGGCCGCTTTTTTCGCCAGGTCCTTGTCGAGCGGGTTGGAGGATACGACTTTTCCATCTGCAGCCCTTACTTCTGCCCCGTTTGCACAAATAATCGGGCAGGAGATGCCGGCTTCATCGAGGACGAAGCTTGCTTCGAAGTAGGAGCGCCCGGTTGCGATGACTACTTCGACTCCTTTTTCCTGTGCTGTTTTAATGGCCTCGATATTATCAGGCGTGATTTTCTGTGTGGCGGTTAAAAGGGTACCGTCCATATCACTGGCAATGCATTTGATCATTATCATTTCACCTTCTGGCTGTAGTATTTTTACTGAAAAACTTATTTGCCATTCTAACATGTTCTTTGGGTTATTTTAAATAATTGCTCTTTCTCCAGGAATCTATCCTAAATATTTACTCCCTTCCCTAATGCTCAATTTGGCAAGTGTGTTTGATTCAATAAACCTTTTAACTGATTCAGGGTTTGTTTTGGAGTATTCCCTGAGCGCCCAGCCGATGGCTTTTTGGATGAAGAATTCTTTGCTGTCATTGTTTTGCATGATGTAGCGGTATAGCAGGTCTTCGTCTGTGCTGGTTTTGTATTTTAGCTGAAAAAGAATGGCTGTCCTGCGGAGCCACATATTTTCGCTGGTTGCCCATCCCTCTATTTTTTCGGGGATGACTTCCGGGTTTTTAGACGCGATGGCACCTACTGCATGGGTGGCCAGCATGTCAACGGTATCCCACCAGGATTTTGTTGTGATCAGCTTTTCGATTAATGCCAGATGGTTTTTGTCCAGTTTCCTGGTGAATTTTCCAATGTAATCGAGGGCGGAAGCCTGGTATTCACGCTCCTCCATGTCCCATAAGGCTTCCACAAATTCCGGATTAAACTCCTTCTTCAGCAGGCCTGTCTTATTGAAGAATTCTTTTAATAGAGTTCTTCTTTCAGGTGCCTTAATTCCCAGAAAGGAAAAGTGGTTTTTCATATAGTTTTGCATGGGGACTGCTTTTTCTGCGTCTTTGTTTTTTTCAAAAAGCTCTCTTAATAATTGGGTATCCATATAAGCACTCCTTTTTACATCAATGCAGGTTTATGTCATCATGTTAAGGGTAAGGTACTGTAGAGATTTGTTGCTTTCTCCGTTTTTGGACAGCTTTCCCTCTTCTATTTAATTCCATTTTATAGAGTTGTGCCTGCATTTTACAAATCCCAATGAATGATTAGACAGAAAAGAAGACCAAAATACAAATGTGATTGACTACTTTAGGGGGGATTTTATTGAATGATAAATCCGGCAGTATTAACAGTGTATTTTGGGTTTCAGCCGTTGTTATAACGCTATTAGTGTTACTGGGAGCCCTGGCTCCAAATTTGTTTGCCAGTGCTGCAACAAAAGCTTTCGATTTTACTACATACGCATTTGGCTGGTTTTACTTAATTTCGGTCTTGTTTTTTGTCTTATTCTGTATCTTTCTGGCTATCAGCAAATATGGCCGCATCAAGCTTGGGCATGATGAAGATAATGCGGATTATCCCTTTTTCACATGGATTGGGATGTTATTTAGCGCAGGCTTTGGAATTGGATTGGTTTTCTGGGGGATTGCCGAGCCAATGAGCCATTATTTCACCCCGCCAAGACAGGGCATGGATCCTTTAACTACAGATGCTGCCCGCGAGGCGATGGGCTACTCCTTTTTCCACTGGGGTGTCAGCCAATGGTCTGTATTTACGATCGTCGGACTGGCAATGGGGTATTTCCAATTTAGAAAGAAAGAAAACGGATTGGTCTCTACGACTTTAACTCCTTTATTCAGCAAGAAAAAGGATCCTGTTCTGCTGAAAAAGATCATTGATATCCTGGCTGTTATTGCAACGGTCATGGGGGTTGCAACCTCGCTTGGACTGGGCATTCTGCAAATTAACGGGGGACTTGACGCTGTATTCGGAATTGAGCAGAGTACTATGACTCAAATTCTGATTATTGCGGTAATGACTTCTTTATTTCTTCTGTCTTCCTCGACAGGACTTGATAAGGGCATCAAATACTTGAGCAACTTAAATCTTGGATTGGCACTTCTCCTTATGATTTTCGTTCTGGTTACCGGCCCAACGGTGTTCATCTTAAATACCTTTACACTCGGAATTGGGGATTATATTTCGAATTTTATTAATTTAAGCCTGCGAATGACCCCCTACAAGGGAGGAACATGGATCCGCGACTGGACCATTTTTTACTGGGCATGGGCCATTGCCTGGTCCCCTTTTGTCGGAGCCTTTATTGCCCGGGTTTCCAGGGGGAGAACAATCCGCGAATTTGTGATAGGCGTCCTGATCGTTCCTCCGCTTATCGCGCTTGTATGGATTGCCGTATTTGGCGGAACAGCACTGCATTTTGATTTATTCAGCGGAACGCAGATTGCTGAAGCCGTTAACAGCGATGTGACTTCTGCTTTATTCCAAACCTATAACCATTTGCCTTTCAGCTTTTTGGTTTCTGTGCTTTCCATTCTGCTGATTCTCACGTTCTTAATTACATCAGCCGATTCAGCAACGTATATTTTGGGTGTTATGACAGCCAATGGCACTTTGACACCGCCGCTTTTCCCGCGAATTGTGTGGGGCATTTTAATGGGAGCCATTGCCGCAGTCCTGCTATTAAGCAGCGGACTCGAAGGCCTGCAGACAGCCTCACTGGTGTCGGCACTTCCGTTCACTATCATTCTGATATTCATGTGCGTATCGCTGCTGAAAATGCTGCGCAAGGAAACGATTCCTGTCAGGCAGAAAAAATAACGGGGCAGACCTCTGTAAAAGGAGGTCTGTTTTTTCACTTATAAGTCCGTATTAGGACCAGGTTCGGATTGTTTTATAAATTATCATTTCACCTTTACCAACTGCCCCACACATTCTTCTCCCTCCTCCATTCTGGAAGTCTCCTGAACATCAAATTGATAATCACGATACACCTTTTGCCAAAAGCGGACGGCAGGCGTGTTTCGTTTTAATTGCTCGATATAGTAGGTACCCTTATAGTCACTAAAAAGCAGTTCGACAGCAGCTTGTCCCACTTTTTTCCCTCTGAACGAGTTGTATAGGAAAAAGTCATTGATGCAGTAATCTGCTTTTTTTAGAAAAGGAGCACGTAAAAGCAGCAGGAATCCTGCCAGTTTGTCATCAGCTTTAATGAGGTATGGTTCAATGCCTTCTTTGTCCCATATTAATGAGAAGGCATCAAATTCGAATGTGCCGTCTTCATTTACTTCCAATGCATCAGTGTATTTTGTTAAATCGTGCAGATAGAATGCATACAGGTTTCTTATGATGTCCTGTTCCCCGCTTGCCGCTTTCACTATTTTAACGTCCATGTCCCCAGTCTCCTTTTCGGAAGTATACTCTCTAAATTTAAAGGGTCAAAGCATTTTAGACAAGATTTATTTCAGAAAAGAAGGAATAAATTGAATTTTACAGAAAATATACTAGGTTCGAGAAATATATTTTTTAGGGGGTTGCATCATGAAAGTACTGGTTTCTTTCTTTAACCGCATTATGCAGCGGTATTTGCCGGATCCATTTTTATTTGTTATTATCCTAACTTTTGCGGTTTTTGGATTAGGCTTGATTTTTACAGATAATGGACCTTATCAGATGGTTCAGCATTGGGGGAATGGGTTTTGGGGCCTCTTGACTTTTTCCATGCAGATGGTGCTGGTTTTAGTCACAGGTCATGTATTGGCCAGCAGCACGATCTTTAAAAGAGGGTTAGGTGCAATGGCATCATTAGCCAAGTCACCCGGCCAGGCCATCCTTATTGTGTCATTCGTCTCAATGATTGCAAGCTTAATTAACTGGGGATTTGGTCTCGTGATCGGCGCCTTATTTGCTAAAGAGCTTGCCAAAAAAGTAAAAAATGTAGATTATCGTCTGTTGATTGCAAGCGCTTACTCAGGCTTCGTTGTCTGGCACGGAGGAATTTCCGGTTCGATTCCATTGACCATTGCTACACCTGGACACTTCTCTGAAGATATGATTGGCGTCATCTCTACTGACCAGACCATTTTTGCCGGCTTCAATATTTTTATTGTCGTCGCACTTTTATTGGTTTTGCCTTTTGTAAACCGCTTTATGATGCCGTCTAAAAAGGAGACCATTGTGGTCGACCCTGCTCTTCTTCAAGAAGACATCCAGGCAGCTTCACTTGAAAAAGGGGCAATGACACCTGCTGAACGCCTGGAAAACAGCCGCATCATCTCATTGCTCGCCGGAATTTTTGGACTTGTATTCTTATTTTATTATTTCGCTTCAAAGGGGTTTAACCTGAACCTTGATATCGTGAATTTCTTATTCCTGTTCCTGGGCATCCTTTTCCATGGAACACCTAAAAGGTTCCTCGAAGCTGTCCTTAATGCAGTGAAAGGGGCCAGCGGAATTATT
The DNA here is from genome assembly GCF_017303275.1 of Bacillus sp. NTK034. GTDB lineage: Bacteria > Bacillota > Bacilli > Bacillales > Cytobacillaceae > Cytobacillus. The sequence goes on from NZ_JAFKOJ010000005.1 coordinate 281,324, forward strand.
ATTCAGTTTCCGTTTTATGCCGGAATCATGGGCATGATGACTGCCTCAGGGCTGGCAGCGGTTATGTCCGAAGCGTTTGTCAGCATTTCGAATGATTACACATTCCATTTCTTCACGTTCTTAAGCGCGGGGCTTGTGAACTTCTTTGTTCCTTCCGGAGGAGGCCAGTGGGCTGTTCAGGCACCCATTATGCTTGAGGCCGCTCAGTCAATGGGGGCTTCCATCCCTAAGACAGCCATGGCTGTCGCATGGGGCGATGCCTGGACCAACTTAATCCAGCCTTTCTGGGCGCTGCCGGCACTCGCCATTGCAGGCTTAAAGGCAAAAGATATCATGGGATTCTGCGTTCTGACCCTGCTGGTCAGCGGCGTGATTATTTCAATAGGTTTTTTATTATTTTAAAGGTAAAGAGCATGGCATCCGCCATGCTCTTCTATTATGAGATAATGTGTAATTTATGAATTTTGATAGCTGTCTAGCTCTACTGGGAACGCTTCGGCAGCATCATCATCGCACGACTAAAAGCGAGGAGCACCTACCCCCTCGAGGTGTCGGGGGTAGCCAAGGCGCTTCCGCTTTTCTTATGACATTCCGTTATGATGATCATTTTTCATGTTATGCATATAAGACTCAATGTAGGCTCTCTCTGACTCAGATACATGCTTTTCATTTTCCTCAGGGTCAAAATCGTCAATTCCATGCTTTTTATGCCACCAGTCCACAAACATTCCTGCACCCAGCAATACTGCACAAAAGCCCAGCAAATATAGAATCAATTTGATCACCTCTCTACAGTATATAAATTTTTCAGAAAATATTGACATATTAGCCGAGCCTATTTTTGCTAGTGCTGCAACTTACACCTTGACCGTTTCAGGCAGTTCCTGATAGCCCTCCTGATAAATGCGGCTGATGATCGATTCGATTGCAGGCTCTTCCACGGTTAAATCTTTGATATTATGTGTTTCGGTAATTTGGGCAATTATTTCCGATGCTGACACTTCATCCCGGTTAAATCGGATCCAGAAGCGGCTTGCTTCTTCTTTAAACACCTCACCGCCCTTAAGCTGAAGGCTGTGAGATGATTCCTCCAGGTCAACGATAAGTGTCCTCGTTTTGCCAAAACGCTCTTTTACCACTTCGATTTCCCCGTCGTAAACTTTTTGCCCATGGTCAATGAGAATCATCCGCTCACAGAGTTTTTCGATATCCACCATATCATGGGTGGTTAAAATGACGGTGATTTTGCGCTCATTATTAATCTCTTTAATAAAAGTCCTCATCTTCTCCTTGGCGACGACATCCAGGCCAATCGTCGGTTCATCCAGAAATAGGATTGGCGGGTCATGCAGCAGAGATGCGGCAATATCAGCCCTCATCCTTTGCCCAAGCGACAGCTGGCGGACCGGTGTATTCAGGAATTCATCCAGCCCCAATATCTCTGTAAAGGTGTCCATGTTTTCCTTATACCGTTTATCCGAAACCTGATAGATTTCCTTCAGCAGCTCAAACGATTCGATCGTAGGAAGATCCCACCAAAGCTGTGTTCTCTGGCCGAATACCACTCCGATATTCTTGGCATTTTCCTGCCTGTTTTCATAGGGAATGATGCCGTTTACCTTCACACTTCCTGAGCTTGGGACAAGAATGCCCGTCAGCATTTTGATGGTGGTTGATTTTCCGGCGCCATTCGGTCCGATATAGCCCACCATTTCTCCTTCTCCGATCGAAAAGCTGATATCCTTCACTGCTTCCTTCTTAATATGTTCTCTTTTAACCAGGCTCTTCACTGCGCCAAGAAAGCCTGTCTCCCTCTTGGCAATCATAAAGTCCTTCATTAAATTTTCAACCTCTATAATCGGCAATTCCAGCCCTCCTAAACTATGTCATGAACCTGTACTCTTATATCTCTTTAAACCAAGCATCCAAATAGAATAAGCTACGGCAAAAAAGACGATGCCGACAAACGGCGACAAATAACCGATATTCTCCGGGAAAAACGGCGTTTCCTTTTCCAGAAGCACAGCCGCGGGAAAATAGTTCACAAAACCGAATGGAACGACAAAGGCTGTAAACCATTGGACGGCTTTCGGATAAATGACCAAAGGATAATTGGTCAGATTTCGGGCAGGAAACATGGCCACCCAGTAAAATTGCTCCGATTTCGTCGTCCAGAAAGCGAGGGCAGATATCATGACAAGCAGACCGCCCTGGATGAGGATGCCTCCCACCACAGATAACAGCAGAAATAAACTTTTTCCAACTGTCCAATCCAGGTGCAGCTCAAAGCTGACCCAAATAAAAATGCCGATGCTGAAGATGAACTGCCCAAATGAGGCCACGTCAAACTTCATCGCCATGAAATGAAAAAATGGATTGATGGGCCTGACAAGAAAGCGGTCAAATGTGCCGTTTAAAATATAGGTGTCCAACCCCCTGAAATGAAAAAAGAGAATGATGCAGAATCCCCAGGATAAAACAGCAACAGCAAATAGAAACAGCATCTCATAAAAGGTCCATGAGCCCAGTTCCTGAAACTGATATAGCATGATCCACATGGTGACAGCAGTGCCTGTATAAGATGTAATGAGCCCGACAATCCGCATGACAAAGGCAAACCGGTACTGCAACTGAGCCCTCACACCTGCAGAGATGAGCTTGAAGTACAAATCGAAATATTTTAGAACACTCACACTCTATCCCCCCTGCACCACTACTTTTTGGGATGCGCGATTCCAGACAAACCTTAATAGCAGATAACTGGCAGCAGCCCAAAATAATTGGACACCCAGGGATAGCAGGATCTCCTCACCAGAGATTTTGCCAATAAAAATCGCATTTGGTATGTAATAGATTCCCTGGAACGGCAAGTAAAGTGCCATCTTCTCCAGCCAGGCCGGAAAAAACCACAGAGGAATGACTGATCCTGAAAGAAGGGACATGGCAAAGTAAAAGACATCGACAATGCCGCCCGTTTCAACGAGAAAAAAGGAAAGCAGCCCAAAAGACATTTCAATGCAATAGCGAATCAGGAATCCAATTAAAGCTGATACGATGAACAAAGCCCAAGTCTCCCAGGCTGAAGGCAATGTCAAATCCATAAAAAAGAACATGACTGTATATAAAGGGAGCAGTGCTGTCAGTATGTAAAAGGCCACACTTCCAAAGTCGGCAAAAAGATAACGCAGCGGCACATCAAACGGCCTCATTAATTCCAGGGAAATATCTCCTGTCCGGACCTTCTCCTGGATTTCCCACAGCGGGGTGCCCGCCCCATTTACTCCGGATAAAAATTGACTGACGACAATATAAGTCAGCATGGACTCAAAGCTGACGCCGCCAGCTTCTTCCCTCCCGGCATATAAAGCAGTCCAAATCGAGCCCCACATCAGCAGAAAAATAAGATTTGAGCCAAGCCGCGACCATACATCAAACCGATAAACGGCTGATCGAAGAAAGGCCTTCTTTGTGAAGGTCCAATATAACCGAATCCTGAACATCCGCACACCCGCTTTTTAATTATTTTGATTATTTTATATTTTAACATAATATGGGAGCGTAAAAATAAGTTTGTTTTAGAAGTTTAAAAAGAAGGGAAACAGTGGATTTTAAGAGAAAGGGTTGGCTTTTTCAGGGGTTATGAATTAAAATAACATTTGGCTTATAAATATAAGAAAAAGGTGAATATATTGATTGATGCATCCAGAAAGAAGCATTCTTCTTCAGACCTGATAAAATTTCTAATACCGTCTTTAATTGGAATCAGCTTGTTCATGGTTCCGATCAAATATCAAGGAGATATTACAATTCCCATAGCCATTTTTTCAGGCTGGATCCAAAACCTGCTTTCAGACTATCTTCCTGAAATCATGACCTTTATTATTGTCATTACATTATTGGGTACATTGCTTGCAAAATTCGCTAAGCCTGCTTTTATCGAAAAAAGCCCTTTTTTCAAGAACTTATTTGACGTTCCCTATATCTGGGCTGCAGCGAGATTTATAGGCGCTGTTTTTGCTGTTATTACCCTTTTTCAAATCGGTCCTGAACAGATCTGGTCTGAAAACACAGGAGGATTGCTCTTAAATGACCTTCTGCCGATCCTGTTTTCAGTCTTTTTATTTGCCGGGCTGTTCCTGCCTTTGCTATTGAACTTCGGATTGCTCGAATTTTTTGGCGCGCTTTTAACGAAAATCATGCGTCCGGTATTTAAGCTGCCTGGAAGGTCATCAATTGACTGTGTGGCATCCTGGCTAGGCGATGGTACCATTGGTGTTCTTCTGACCAGTAAGCAGTATGAAGAAGGCTATTATACGAAAAGGGAAGCAGCTATTATCGGCACAACCTTTTCTGTAGTATCCATTACTTTCAGTCTTGTGGTAATTTCACAGGTAAACCTTGGCCATATGTTTGTGCCTTTTTATCTGACCATCACAGCAGCGGGCTTCATTTGCGCCATTATCAGCCCTAGAATCTGGCCCCTTTCCAGGAAGCCTGATACGTATTATAACGGCCAGGAGGCAGAACTGAATGAGAGCATCCCTGAAGGACATACTCCAGCAAGCTGGGGACTTAAACAGGCTGTTTCTAAAGCAAGAACAAACCAGAGCTTGAAAGCCTTCTTCCAGGATGGCGCCAAAAACATTCTGGATATGTGGATGGGTGTAGCCCCTATTGTCATGGCTTTGGGAACCTTGGCTCTGATTATCGCGGAGTACACTCCTGTTTTTGCATTTTTAGGAATGCCGTTCATACCTTTGCTTGAATTAATGCAGGTGCCGGAAGCAAAAGCTGCTTCTGAAACACTAGTGGTCGGGTTTGCTGATATGTTCCTGCCTTCTGTAATCGGTGCAGGCATCGAAAGCGAAATGACACGGTTTTTCGTAGCTTCTGTATCCGTTACCCAGCTGATTTATATGTCAGAGGTTGGCGGCCTTTTGCTTGGCTCTAAAATCCCGGTAACATTATGGGATCTGATTATTATCTTTATTCAAAGAACACTTATTACTTTGCCGGTAATTGTGGTGGCTGCGCATATTCTTTTCTAAATGTTTTGCTATCTGGTTCATGCTAAAAGCTGATATGACGGGAAGTGACCGATATATTGAGAAACTGACCGATATGCTTGGGTAGCTGACCGATATTTCAGCATTTTAACCGATAAACTTGCTTTACTGACCGTTATATTAAAATCCTGGCAGATTATCAAGCTGGGGTGGCTGAAGAATTAGTGTAACAAGCGCTGTTTCTTCAGAAAAAGAGGTATCCTCAAGCGGGATACCTCTTTTTATTAGCTCTTTATTTTAAAAACATTGGAAAGAACGAATTCTTCTCAAGTCAGTTCCATAATAGGTCCAGCGCCAGTTTCTCCAGCGCCAGCCAGCCACAGAAGTTCTGCCGACGAAGGTTGGATAGAACCAGAAGCTGTTACCGTTTTGAAGCCATACAAACGTATAGCGGAATAGGCAGCCTCTTATGGCGCCAGGATCAACAGCAAACGTGCTGACCTGCTGCATTTGAGGTGTGAAGCTTGGCGGCGGCCCTGATGGAGGCCCATCCTGCCCCCCTGGGCCTCCTCCACCGCCCGGAGGTCCTGGTGGAGGTCCCGGAGGCCCAAAGCCGCCGCCCCCTCCTGGAGGAGGTCCCGGCGGAAAACCTGGAATATTGAACCCGCCTCCTGATCCTCCGCCTGGAAAACCTGGAATGCTGAACCCGCCTCCCGATCCTCCGCCCGGAAAAATGCGTCCATGTTCATTTTGGTCATACATATATGGATAAAACGGATAGTTTGTATAATCCATTTTTGAAGCTCCTTTCGTTTCCTGATTTAGACTTTCTCTGAAATCAGCAGCAGCTCAGAGCGGACCTTCTCTTTGATCCGGTCAACCACTGTAAAGTCCATGGCGTTGACATAGATTTTTTCCAGCGTGTCCCGCTGGGTTTTTGCCCGTGCCAGATAGGATATGGCTTCGGTCATTTTATTTTTATAACGGGTGCTGATATCCTTTAGCTGTTCAGCGTAAATTTCATCTGTGCCCGAATTAATCGTAATTTCATACATGTCGACGATTTCATCCCCATCACGATTCGGAAAATACTCATGCGGGGCCGTGCTGTCGAATATAGCGAGGCCCAGCTCACGTACAATGATCATATCCAGGCTGTGCGGATCAAACCCGCAATGATAGATTTCAATATCAAATCCGCGGTTTTCAGCTTCGACTGCCAGCTTTTTCAGCATGGTTGACTTGCCGGAACCCGGACGCCCTTTTATGAAGTACCTTTTGGGAATATCCTCCGTAAGATTCGGCACAAAATCCACCGCTCCGATTGGAGTGGCTGCCCCTAAATAACGATGTTTTACAGTTGGTGTCTTATTTAATTTCATCTTTCCATAGAAGGTGGAGATCAGCTTCTTGGTCAATTCATCCGCCTTCTGGAAATTCATATTTTCTATATAGATTTTTTCCCATTCATCATGGATTCTCAGTGCTTCGGCAAACGTGTCATAGGCCGCTGCAAAGGAATTGCTGATCTGACCAGTCAGTACAGTGATTTCTTCTTTACTCGCAGCCAGAGCCCTTGAGTCCCAGGCTTCTCCGAGATTGATATATTCTTCGACCGCGCCGGGTGCTTTTGGTTCTATCACGTGCGGTGCTGTTCCATCGACAATGCCTGCTTTCAAAGAAGGAATGATCAAACCATCGATTGATTGACTGTCAGAGGAACAATAAATGTATTCAAGGTCATAGCCCTTTTCGAACAGTTCCGCTCCGATTGCTTTCATCAGGGATGATTTGCCTGTTCCAGGGCCGCCTTTTAAAATGAATAAGCGATCAAGCCCCTGCAGGTTCGATTCGAATAAATTGTGAAATCCCCGGGCTGTATTCCCCCCGGCGAAGTATTTTAATATTTTCCCAGCCACTATTTACACTTCCTTTCGAAATGCATTTTCACCTTACAATATGCAAAGGGAGCAGGATGGGTGAAAGCCTATTTAGAAAAGCGGAAGCGCCTTAACCACCCCCGACAAGCCTTTTTAGGAGGATTGGCTTGTGCTTGTCGGGGGCAGGCTGCTTGCGCTAGACAATTATCGACGTTCAAAATTTTATACTTTTTTCGTAAAAAAGAGTGCTGAATCATGGTGATTCAGCACTCTTCACTTTCATTATTTTATTAAATCCGCAAGATTAGCTCCGATTGCTTTCTGTAAATCTTCCGCTTTGAGCTCCATCTGCATGCCGATTTTGCCTCCGCTGACAATGATCAGATCAAGCTCCGCTGCCTTTACATCGATGAAAGAGGGATACTGCTTTTTCATTCCAACCGGGGAGCAGCCGCCGCGGATGTAGCCGGTCAGCTTTTGGATATCTTTGACCGGAATCATTTCGACTTTCTTTTCGCCGGATGCTTTAGCGGCCTTTTTCAAGTCCAGCTCGTCCTCCACGGGAATGATGAACACGTAGATCTGCTTGCTGTGGCCTTGAGCAACTAAGGTTTTATAGACAGATTCAGGATCTTTGCCAATCTTCGATGCCACCGAAACCCCATCGATTTTCCCGTCCTGATTGTCGTATGTAATCAGTCCATACTCCACTTTCTGAGCATCCAGCATACGCATTGCATTTGTTTTACCCTTTGCCATTGCCTGCGCCTCCATTGGTTATTTTTCTCATTTTAGCATTTTGGGATGATTTCAAAAAGGATCAGACTTATTAAAAAAGCAGGATCCCTAAAAGGAATCCTGCGAACAAAGCTTATTTCAATCGATAAACACGGGCTTCATAAGGCTTAAGCGTAAATGAATCCATATCTTCATGCGTTTCAACCGGGTAGTTATTCAATAAAAGCTGATTATTAGAAAGCTTAAATTCAGCTTCAAAGGATGCTTCCTCTGTTGAAAGATTTGTAATGACGACTACCTTGTCATCATCTGATGTACGTGTATAGGCATAGATTTGCTTATCTTCTTCAAGAAGCAGATCGTATTGGCCATAGGTGAAGACTTCATTATCTTTTTTCAATCGAATCATTTTTTTATAGAACGAAAGGATGGATTCCTGGTCCTGCGACTGGACTTCCACATTGATTTCCTTATAGTTCGGATTGACCTTCATCCATGGCTGGCCTGTTGTGAATCCTGCGTTGTCCCTGGAAGACCACTGCATAGGCGTACGGCTGTTATCGCGGGAAGAGGCCCAGATAATATCCATGATTTCCTGATGGGACATGCCTTCCTCTTTTTTAAGGCGATAAAGGTTTTTCACGGCTACGTCATCATAATCTTCAATGGATGGGAATTGGACATTGGTCATGCCGATTTCCTGTCCCTGATAAATGAATGGCGTTCCCTGCATCAGGAAGTACATGGCACCCATGGATGTTGCGCTCTGGTGCCAGTATTCCTCATCATTTCCCCATGTTGAAACAACTCGAGGCTTGTCATGGTTTTCAATAAATAGGGCGTTCCATCCATCAGATTCCAGGCCTTTCTGCCAGCGGGTAAGAACTTTTTTCAGCTCGACAATATCAACCTCCGGATTGGTTTCCGCATCCCAAAGGCCAAGGTGTTCAAATTGAAAAATCATATCCATTTTACCCTGTTCTTCACCAACCCAAAGATCAGCTTCATCCACGGTAACTCCGTTTGCTTCCCCCACTGTCATTACATCATAGTTCGCATATGTGCGGTCTTTAAATTCCTTTAAGAATGCGTGAATGCCTTCCTGGTTCATATGCATATCGAAGGAAGAAACATACTTTTGCTTCTTCGGATTCGGCATATCAGGCAGGCCGGCTCGCTTTTTGATATGGCTGATGGCATCAATCCGGAAACCGTCGATTCCCTTATCCAGCCACCAGTTCACCGTATCATATAAAGCCTCACGGACTTCTTTGTTCTCCCAGTTTAAATCAGGCTGCCTGGTTGAAAAAACATGCAGGAAATACTGTTCCGTCTTCTCATCATATTCCCATGCTGACCCGCCGAAAATGCTTTCCCAATTATTCGGTTCCTTGCCATTCTTTCCGTCTCTCCAAATATACCAGTCCCTCTTCGGGTTCTCCTTGGATGAACGGGATTCGATAAACCATTGATGTTCGTCACTTGTATGGTTCAAGACAAGATCAAGAATCAGCTTCATATCTCGCTTATGAACTTCATCCATCAGCTGGCTGAAATCCTCCATCGATCCGAAATCCTCCATGATATCCTGATAATCTGAAATATCGTAGCCATTATCATCATTAGGGGATTTGTACATTGGGCAAATCCAGATGACATCGATCCCTAATCCTTTAATATAATCTAGCCGCTGAATGATTCCCTGAAGATCGCCAATTCCATCTCCGTTTGTGTCCTGGAAACTGCGGGGATAAATTTGATAGCCTACTGCTTCTTTCCACCAAACCTTCTTCATGTTAACACCCTCAATTTTATATAAATTTCTTTTCTATTATCGCGGTTGGTGCGCAAACGTTTGCATTAAGAGCCATAAAAAAAGCTGCCTGCTTTTAAGCATTTGCATACTACTACAGTAAGTGTAACGCTTACAATTGGATTTTTCAATACCCTTTTTCAGGACAAATAAGAAAAGCGGAAGCGCCTTGCCCACCCCCAACACCTCGAGGGGCAGGCGCTCCTCCTAAAAGCTTTTGACGAGCCATGATGATGCTGTCGAAGCGTTCCTTATGGAGCTAGACAATTATCAAGATTCCAGAATATAAAATCTGGAAAAATTTAAAAGCCGCAGAATTTGGACTGCGGCTTTCTTATATATGTCAGGCTGGCTCCACTTGAAGCTGCTCCCGATATGGTTTTAACGAATGATAGATGATTTTCTGCATGAAGGCTTTATCCATATCCGGCAGCAGTTTTTCAGCAAATGCCCATGCATTCTCCTCAATTTTCAATGCTGTAAGGAAGTGCTCCTGCTCTGTTATGCAGGAATCAAGATGATTGGCCAATTCCTCCAGCTCTGCATCTTCTGCATGGCCAAGCTCATGAGCAAACACAACAGTGAAATAGTCCAAGAAACGATCAGCAGAAGAAAACAGCTGATGACATTGGTTCTTAATCTCTTCCATATATAGGGTTACGGTATGTGTTCCCATGCTGTATTTTCCGCCAGCTATACGATTTCCCGGAAAATGACTCTCTAATTTAATCTCTGCCAGACTCCCCGATCTCTCCAGTAACTCCCGAACGACTTGATCCAAGCTTTCTTTCTTCAATGCATACACCTTTCTCTATTTAATAGCTTATAGGCTATTATATGAGAAAAGTGTACAGAAATAAACCAATATATACCCTTTAAATTCTATGTTCAAACCACAATTGGTTAATTTTTGTTCTGAAGCAGCGATTTATGGATCCAAATAGCAGCCTGAGAACCCTCCCCCATTGCGATCGTTACTTGTTCCGAATGGGCAGCCACATCTCCGGCTGCCCAAACATTTTTGATGCTTGTCATTTTTGAGCGGGGATCTGTCAGGATATGCTTATTTTCAAGGCGCTCCGCACCAAGCTGTTTCGCCAGATCAGATTTTACTTCGTTTCCTCCAAAAGCGATAAATCCTCTGTCACCTGTAATTTCTTCACCATTTTCAAGCTGTACACCATTGAATTTTTCGTCGTCTGCGAGTACCTTACTTATAGATTCTTCAAGGTATTCAATATTCTTTTTTTTCATTTTCTCCAGTAATTTCTGATCTGCCGGCTTTTTCTCATGATTGATAAAAACTAGATCATTTGTCCAATAAGACAATGTTAATGCCATATTAGCTCCTGCATTCCCAGAGCCAAGCACAATGGTGCGTTTATCCTTTACCTCATATCCGTCGCAGTCAGGACAGACATAGACAGAAATGCCGAGACAGGGCATTAATTCGGGAAAGGGCGGCATCCTGTCCATAATACCCGTTGCAAGTAAAATCCGTTTACCCTTATATTTATTGCCCTTTTGGGATGAAACCTCAAATCCTCTATCAGTCTTTTCTGCCTGCTCCACTTTTTCATTAACAAACTCCACTCCAAGGCGTTCCGCGTGCTTTTTCCCAATCTCCCGGAGTTCCGGGCCGCTCACACCATCCGGATAGCCTAAGATATTATGATAGCTTTTGCATATCGTGGAACGCCCATCATTGGAATCAAGCACCAGAACCTTATGTTTATATCTGCCCAGCTGAATGGCAGCCTGGAGTCCAGCAATACCCCCTCCAACAATCAGGCAATCATAATTCAATTGAAATTCCTCCTTTTCGTTTCAATATAGGCTATACGTGTAAATTACCCAGAAATTCGGCTTCCAAATACACTACTTTAATAAAATGGTCTGCTTCGTTACTGGGAAGAGGGGCTGCTGTTTGAGGTGCGGGAACTTGGTTTGTTGGTAAATCCGGGGTTTGCAGCTGCTTTTTTTGCGTTTTGGCGGAGAAGTGGTATCTATTCGGGCTTTTGATGCAGCTTATTTTTGGTTTTATATAATAAGTGGTTTCTATCCGGAACTTTGACGCTGCTCCTTTCTAGTTTTATCGAATAAGCGGTATCTAAAACAGACTTTAATACAGTTTCTTCCAAAAACCAATTTCTTCCAAAATACAAAAAAGGAGAGTCTCATCACTGAAACTCTCCTCAAACTCATTTATTCATATGTGCAAGAAAGCCGCCAAGAAGAGTATCCAGGTCCTCTTCGCTTTCCTCTTCAGTTTCTTCTTGCTGTTCCTGTTTAGCTTTGTCCCAATCAAAGTCAAGCAGATCATCTTCTATATCCAAATCTGCCTCCGCCATTCCATCTTCCTCTAAAGCTGCAGCTGCCGAATCATACTGATTCACAGCCGGTCTCGACTCCTCCTGCAGATATAGAGCTTCATCTATATCAGAAGAGCGGCTGTTCAAGGACGCCAGCAGGGATGTTGCCCGCACCGGGTCCGTAATCAGCTGATAAATGATGCTGCCAAGCAAGGCTTCTGAGTGCTCATGCTTTAGCCAGTCGCGTTGAACCTTACTTAACCCCTTAGGAAGGGGAATGGTGATGGTTTCCCGGTCTTTTGATTGTGAACTGCTGACTCCCTGCATCACAAACTCGGCCATTTTGCTCGAAAAATTCCGCTTTTCGGTTTCCTTGAGCTTTTGCAGATGCTTCAGAATATGATCAGGTGTGTCAGATGGTACCCGAAAGGATATAGATTGTCCTCTCTTAATTTCAGAAGAGGAAGCTTTACTCATGAAAAATCACCCTAGTTGGCTTTTACAGGTTTCTTATCCTGGTCTGCCTTATCTTTATTCGTTCTTCTTGAAAAATCTGAGATCAGCTTGTAATAAGCATTTGCCATCATCCAGATGCTTTCTTTTTCATCCTCGAAGAAGTCAATGTTATAACCATCCAGATTGTTATTTAATGTTTTCAGATAATCTTTTAGAACAATTGAGCCGCCGCCGACGAAATAGCAGATTTCCGTCTGGGAGTTTTTCTGCCAAACATTGCGGAGCAGGCGATACTGCTTCTTCGCCAGGTCAAGCAGGATACGGTCTGTAATATCATGTACACTTGTACGGCTTCCTTTAACCATAATATGATTGCGGTCATTTTTCTTCGTGATGATTTCCACGACATCTGTGCGGCTGTCTAGCTCAACGCCATGCTTCGAACGAATCTCTTCACGGATGGATTCAAGCGCTTCAGACACGCCAAGGTTGAATCCCTGCGCTTTATCATCATCTACATTGCGGTTTTTAATGACAGCAATATCCGTTGATAATCCGCCGATATCCTGGATTAAAATACGCTTATCAATTAAATCCTTATTAATGATGTTTAAGTTGTTATCCATTACAAGGTTGATGTAAGCAGCAAATCCTTCAGGATAAACCTTGATTTCTTCAAACTTGATATTTACTTTTTGCCCCTGGTATTTCGGTGTTACAAGGAACTCAACCTGATGGACAGAGCCCAGCAGCTTGGAACGGTAGCCCGCATCCTTGCCTTCCTTTACTTCACGAAGCGGAAGTCCTGTGCCAAGTGTGTAGTTTGCATCGATCACATTACCGGACTTTTTAAAGCCAGTGGAACCGCCGTTCTGTACAGCATCCAGTGCCAAAGCAGTGAAAAGCATAACTAATGTCTGATCTTCTTCGGATTTGCTGCTGCCCGGATCCAATTCAGTAGCGTTGTCGCTTTTTGTTGCCAGGTGTCCCACACGGTAAATCGTATTGTTTTCCTTCAAAGCAGGGGAGTGAACTCTAATATGTATGCCTTCAAGCGGATTTTTGCTGTCAAGTTCTTCAATTCCGATAACCGGACGGTCCTCAACATCTCTCGCAATAACATTCGGTATGTTTAATTCTGAATCCAGTTTCCCAAAGATTGCTTTAATAGAATCGTTACCTACGTCAACTGCTGCAATTCTTGAATTCGTCAAATCATTCAATCCTTTCATTCTCCATAATATAGAGCTGTTATTTTAAGAGTAATTCAGATTGAGAGATTAATCAATGAGAGGAAATAAAAAGTAATCAAAGCGTAAAGACGTAAACAAAATGTAAACTTGTACCTCCATTGTATACACTTTCCGTATACTTGTAAACAATATTGCACACATCCTTATACACCAACACGTACACATATTTGTATACTTGTTTACATTTTTGAATACAAACGTAAACAAAATTGCATACTTGTATTCAATTTTGTTTACAAGCAAATTCATTTGGTGTTTTTCATGAAATTTGATAGTTTAAAAGAGGCAATAATATCCCTCTTGCCTCCAGAAAAAATATTTAAACTAATTGATATTAAAAAATTTAGAAAATATATTAAATTTGTCTACTTTCGAGAAAAAAGTTCCTTTAAAATAAAGGTATAACAATAGGCAAAGGAGTACAGAAAGATGCAAAGCTCCAGAATATTTATGGTTACGCTTTTTAGTGTTTCACTTTTCATCGCTGTTATCTCGGACGGAATCATCGTCGAGAGCTCTGCATATATAAAAGCCCTGGTCATATACCTGCTGTTTTCCTGCTTGTATCACCATTTGCGGATTATCAGCAGAAACGGAAATACCTCGATTGATTATGGGATTAATTACAGCCTCTCCATTGGGCTTTTTACAGGGCCATTAGGTTTATTTATATTTGAAGCCATCTATCGATTTTGCGTTTATTTTTATAAAAAACACACAAAAACAGACGATCCGGATGAATTTTTCCATACATTTTATAACATTGGCTCCTTTGTGATGAGCAACTCTATCGCATTCTATTTATTCAATCGGCTATATCCCCTCTTTCAGGATGCGGCATTCGGTTTTTGGATAGTCATGCTGCTGCTGATTACCGTAACATCCATGCTTTCAGACATTTTCCTGATTACCGTGTTTAAATTGACAGGTGACATTAAAACGAAGCAGGAAGCGATTGAATTTATCAAAACCAGAAGTGTACTGGATATGGGGAAGATTGCCTTTACTAATGGTCTTTTGCTGTTATTCTTGAATGAGGGAAAATGGGAAATGCTCATAAGTCTGTTTATACTTAATTATCTTGTAAGCCGCTCCTTCCTGTCGAAATCGCAGATGCTGCAGAATAAAATCGAACGCGATAAATTTGAGCAGATGGCCTATACGGACTTTCTTACTGGAGTTTTTAACCGTGCTTATATGGATAAAAAAATGACAGAACTCAATCAATCGGGGGAATACATCGGGATTGTAGTGGCAGATATCGACAAATTCAAAAGGATTAATGACAGCTATAACCACGCTGTGGGCGATCAGGCAATCAGGCATTTTGCCGACTCATTGAAGAGCTATCTCTCCAAAGATGATTACTTGTTCAGAAGCGGCGGAGAGGAATTTACCATAATTATGAGATTCAGGTCATATGAAGAATGCTTGAATTTAGCCCAGAACATACGCAATGGCATTGAAAACAGCACGTTTCATACAGACTTTAAAGAGCAGTCCATTTCTCTTTCCTACACGGCATCCTTTGGACTTTTTTACTATAAAGTGAACGAGATGCTTTCTATTGAAAAAGCTTATGTATACGCAGACCAGCTCCTTCTGCAGTCCAAGGACATGGGAAAAAACAGGCTATCCTGCCGGGAAGAGCCAATCCATCAGCATACCCCTAAAGAAGCAGTACTTACAAACGCATAGGTATATTTGCAGCAGCCGCGGGTTTGAGCGGCTTTTTTTTATGGGAATAATACCTTTGCTTTTCGAATAAGTTTTAATACTGTTATTATTCTGAAAAAATATTCTTTTATTTAATTCTCAGAAAAAATCAATTTATTCTGCCTGAAAAGTCAATAATAACCATCGTTACATAAAATTTTTTTTGACAATTAGGAACTATGAAAGATATTATAGAATAGCTAAAAGGAGGATGAAACATGTCAGATTTTAATAGGCAGAAAATTGTTGAAAGTGTGCCTCAAAAAGGTTTCTTTGGACATCCTAAAGGCTTGTTCACACTTTTCTTCACTGAGTTTTGGGAGCGCTTTTCTTATTATGGAATGAGAGCGATCCTTGTATTCTATATGTATTATGAGGTTTCAAAAGGCGGTTTAGGCCTGGACGAGCCGACAGCTTTAGCAATCATGTCCATTTATGGATCATTGGTGTATATGTCAGGGATCATCGGCGGATGGATGGCCGACAGATTGTTCGGAACCTCCAGAGCTGTATTCTATGGCGGAATTTTAATCATGCTCGGCCATATTGCCCTTTCTATTCCTGGCAGCCTGGCTATGTTCTTTGTTTCCATGGTGCTGATCGTATTAGGTACTGGATTATTGAAGCCAAACGTATCAAGCGTGGTTGGGGATATTTACAGCCCGGAAGATAATCGCCGCGATGCCGGTTTCAGTATTTTCTATATGGGTATCAACCTTGGCGGATTCCTTGCTCCATTAATTGTCGGAACAGTTGGAATGAATTATAATTTCCACCTAGGTTTCGCAATTGCAGCTGTTGGTATGTTCTTTGGTTTATTAGTGTTTATTTTTACGAAAAAGAAAAATCTTGGATTAGCAGGAACTTATGTATCTAATCCATTATCTGAAGGCGAAAAGAAAAAGGTATATACAAGAATTGGCCTTGGCGCCGTAATTATTGCCATCTTAGTGGCAGTGGGCATCCCAACTGGGCTTTTAACGTTTGATTCCTTTATTGCCCTTGTTGGTATTTTGGGAATTGGTCTTCCGATCATTTACTTTACTGTGATGTACCGAAGCCCTAAAACAACAGAAGTGGAACGTTCACGCATCATTGCTTATATTCCATTATTCATTGCATCTGTTATGTTCTGGGCTATCCAGGAGCAGGGTTCAACGATTCTTGCGAATTATGCGGACAAGCGTACCCAGCTTGACTTTATGGGACTTGATATTTCACCGGCATGGTTCCAGTCTCTAAACCCTTTGTTCATCATTTTCTTTGCGCCAGTTTTTGCATGGCTGTGGGTGAAGCTTGGCGACCGCCAGCCTTCAGTACCTCAGAAGTTCTCTCTGGGTCTATTATTTGCCGGATTATCTTTCATTGTAATTCTGCTTCCAGCCTATCTTGGCGGAACAGATTCTCTTGTAAGTCCATTATGGCTGGTTCTTAGCTACTTTATTGTTGTTCTTGGTGAGCTTTGCTTATCTCCAGTCGGACTTTCAGCCACAACAAAATTAGCGCCTGCTGCTTTCTCCGCTCAAACGATGAGCCTTTGGTTCCTATCAAACGCGGCCGCACAGGCAATCAATGCACAGATTGTTAAGTTCTATTCACCAGAAACCGAAATGACTTACTTTGGTGTAATTGGTGCAGCTGCGATCGTGCTATCCATTATCCTATTCATGTTGAGTCCTAAGATTCAAGGATATATGAAGGGTGTACGTTAATAGAAAAGCGGAAGCGCCTTGCCCACCCCCGACAAGCACAAGACAAGCCTCGAGGGGTAGGCGCAGGAGCTAGACAGTTTTCGATTTTTTTAATTTTCCCCTTGTTATTTTAGAAAAGCGGAAGCCAGAAGAGTGTGTGCTCTTCTGGCTTTTTTTGTACGGCTTATTCGGATAAAATCTGCTTGGCCGGTAAGTTCGTCAATTTGGCCTGTATTTTCTTATAATTGGCCGGTAAATCCTCTATTTTGACCGGTAAAATACTGCTTTTATTTCCCCCATTTCTCAAGCATCGGCCCCTCATCTCCATAGACAGGATCAGTCTGTGGAACAGGGACATTTTTTATTTCAGCCAGCGCCTGTACACGGTCTGATGGATCCTTTTTCTTCATATTCGGGCTTGTTCCGCCGGGGTAGGCACCCACGACTTCGAAGTCCGGACTGCTTTCAGCATCCCTATGTCCTGTGCCTGCAGGAAGGAGAATGGCGTCGCCCTGCTTAAGTACAAGGCGTTCCCCCTGGTCACCGCCAATGAGTACGGTGGCTTGTCCTGCTTTGACACCCAGCACTTCATGAGTATTGCTATGATAATGGTGGTAATCATACACCCCGCCCGTCCAGCAGCCGGTCCATTGATGTCTGTTAAAAGCCGCCTCTATTTCATCAGGCTGGTCCATAAAAACGGCCTTGTAGATGATAACAGGGAGGTCAGGATTGTTGGGTATTTGCCCATCATCCGCAAGCTGGATTGTTTGAATTTGGCTTTTCATGTGAACCGCTCCTTTCGAATTGCTTCAATTACTTTGTTTAAACGTGTCTCCGCCTTTGATGGTTCCGTTTTGGAAGCCTTTGTAGAACCATGACTTTCTCTGCTCTGACGTTCCATGAGTAAAGCTTTCCGGCACCACATAGCCCTGAGCCCGTTTTTGAAGGGTGTCGTCCCCTACTGCCGTTGCAGCATTCAGGGCTTCTTCCAGATCGCCTTCCTCTAAATATCCCATTCCCTGGGCATGGTGGGCCCAAACGCCTGAATAATAGTCGGCCTGCAATTCAAAGCGGACAAGATACTGATTAAACTTTTCTTCACTCATACTCTGGCGGAGAGGCATGATTTCCTCAGTGGTTCCAAGCAGCGTCTGCACATGGTGCCCCACCTCATGGGCTATGACATAGGCCATGGCAAAATCGCCGGGAGCCTGGAATTTCCTTTGCAGCTCTTCGTAAAAGCTTAAATCAATATACAATTTTTGGTCGCCTGGACAATAGAAAGGCCCTACTGAAGAGGACGCTGCCCCGCATGCAGACTGTACGCTGCCTGAGTATAAAACAAGGGTCGGCTCCTCATATTGCAGCCCCTGTTCTTCGAATATTTCCGTCCAGACTTCTTCTGTATCAGCCAGCACAACAGAGACAAAGTCAGCAAGCTCTTTTTCCTGCTCTGATTCTTCATATGGCACAACTGTTCCGGAGTCTGTTCCGGCCATATTGCCTAAAAGCTCGCCCGGATCACCGCCGAGGAAGGTAAATAACAATACAATAATAATTCCGCCGAGGCCGCCGCCGATCAGGGTTTTCCCCCCTCCGCCCATGCCTCTCCGGTCTTCAACATTAGAACTCGCTCTTCTGCCTTTCCACTTCATGTTTCAGCCTCCTAATGTAACGCCTTTTATCATTCATTTGATTAGTGTATACCCGAATGGAGGGGATTTATTAACTTAGCAGAAGTAAAAAAAGGTGCCTGCTGCGAACAGGCACCTTTATCTCGTATTATTTTTCTATCGCGCCAGCAGGATCATAGAGGCTCAGGTCAATATCCACCTCTTGCCCGAGAGCAATCTTGGCCAGCTGGGCGCCAAGAAAGGGCCCTGCGGTCAGCCCTGAGGCTCCAAGTCCATTTGCTATGTAAAGACCCTTAACACCCGGAATTTTGCCTATAATGGGCAAGAAGCCTGGTGTATAGGGACGGAAGCCCACCCGTGCTTCTGCGAACGTACCATCAGCCAATCCCGGTGCTATAGTTAACGCTTTCTCAAAAATTTCATTCAAGCCGCCTGCAGTTACTCTTATATCGTAGCCCATATCATCCTCATGGGTGGCACCAACAACGATGCGGCCGTCTTCAAAAGCCAGAATGTATTGATTGTTTGGCGGCATTACAACCGGCCAGGTGCCCGTATCCTCCCCTTCAAGCTGAAGATGGACAATCTGGGCTTTTTGCGGCTTCACATCCAATTGAATACCAAGCGGCTTTAAAAGCTCACCAGCCCACGCTCCAGCCGCTGCAATCACACTATCCGCTTCATATCGCTCTCCGCCGGCCTTTACAGCCGTGACCCTGTCACCTTGGCACAAAAGTTCAGCAGAGCCATGAACCAATACAGCACCATGCTTTTCAGCCGCCCGCAGCAGGGCGTCCCTTAGTTCCCGGCCGTTGACGCGCGCCGCACCGCTTACATGAACCGAGGCATATTCCTTCGATAGTGGCGGGAAAATCTCCAATGTCTGATCTTGGGATAATGGTGTAATCTCTCCCATTTCTGGTGCATCGCCGCGCCTTTTTACAGCACGTTCTTCCATTTTCTCAAGCTTTACAGGGTCGGTATGGAGGCTGACGGCTCCTACTTTCTGATAACCCGTCTCTGTCTCTCCGTCCTTTTCAAGCTCCCGGATGAGTGTTTGATAATAGGCCGCTCCCCCTCTGGCCAGCGCGTACCACGCCTTATTCCGCCGCTGTGTCAGCCATGGGCAGATAATACCGGCCGCTGCGTCTGTTGCCTGCCCCGGGTCTTTGCGGTCAATAACGGTGACATTTGCACCTGCCTTAGCCAAATGGTAGGCTGCAGAAGCCCCCAGTATTCCTGCACCAATGATGATATGACTTTTCATAATGACTCCTTTTCGCGAACTTGTTTGCCACTTATTTTACAAGAGTTTGGGGCAGGGCACAATTTTGCTCCTTGTCAGCTAGTTTGACTCATTTTCACGGTATGGTGCAGGAAAGCCGGTATGGCGCAAAGTGACCGATAAAATGAAAATCTGACCGATATCCTTGATTAAGTAACCGATAAAATGAATTTTTGACCAATATCTACCATGAAGTGGCCGATATATTCTATTTCCGGCTGATATCCCCCTCGCAGCAGTCTGATACAGCCGCCTTTCCTGGCCCAACACCCCAATACATACAAAAAAACTGCATGACAGGCATAAAACCCATCATGCAGCTCCATTAAAACGGCTTATTCGGTTCATAGGTCGGCTGATGGTTTTGAGCCTGATACTGCTGGCTTTTGGCTGCCGCATCCTGAACGTTTTCTTCAAGAGCAAATTCTGTGTCCATTCCTTTTTTGAATTGATCCGCCTGGTTTTGGGCGGTTACAATCTGCTGTTCTTCTGTTACTTTATTCGGCTGCTTTGGCATCACTATCTCTCCTTTATTTTAGAAGTATAGATATAGATTTTCCAAAGCTTCAGGCACTATTCATCTTTTTACAGGTCCACCTTTGTTCCGATGCCTTCAAGTATAGCTTTTTCATAAACGGCGGCAGCTGCAGCGAGGTCAAAGTAGGCAATGCCGACTGATTTGAAAAAGGTAATCTCTTCATCGTTTTCTCTGCCTGCGATCATTCCGGCTGATAATTGCCCGATTTCGCCATGAAGGTCCGAAAAGCTCCAGATGCCTTCGGCGGCAGGAATAATAAAATCACCTGCTTCATCTTTGATTCCTTCCAGGGTGTCTGCGACGATTTTAGAGCTTCTCAGCAGCGTTTCTGCGTCGACTTCCTGCATATGCGGAAGATAAGAGCCTACCCCGTTAATATGCGTACCCGGACGGAGAGCCTTGCCGGAGAATACCGGCTTTTCCGAGCGGGTGCTGCAGATGACAATATCCGCCCTGGAAACAGCTTCATCTGCATTTTCCATGATGGTCATCTCACCTTTAAATTCATGAAATTTTTCAGCAAACTCATTAGCCTTTGCAGCCGTCCGGTTGTATAGGAAGATTTCTTCTATTTCGCGGACCTCCAATACGGCATTCAGCTGTTCTTCAGCCATTGCCCCGCAGCCAATCACGGCCACAGAACTTGCCGATTTTTTTGCCAGATGCTTGGTGGCAATGCCGCTCACTGCCCCGGTCCGGAGTCTTGTCAGGTAAGAGGCATTCATGCATGCCAGATGTTCCCCTGTTTCCGTATCACTTAATAAAATGACTCCCTGAGTGGTCTTTTTGCCGATCTCAGGGTTCTCCGGAAAGATGGTGACCACCTTCACAGCCGTTTTTCCGATTGGCGGCATGGCGCTCGGCATATAAAGGGCAGAGGCCTGTCTCTCCGGAAAGTCCAGGACGGTTCTATGGGGATTCCGGATTTTCCCCTCCAGATTATGAACCAGGGCATTTTCCAAATCTTTAATGGCTGATTCCATCGTATAGATGGATTTGATTTCTTTTTCAGATAATAAAAGCATGAACTCTACCTTTCTAAGCTTTTTGATCGGTTTGTCCGAGGCCCGTATGGAATGAATTATCTCCTGGCAGATCAGAATCAAGGTCCTGATTGCTTCGGTCACGGACTGATGCAATTGCAATCAAAGAGATGGCGGCTGCAAGCATGATGTATAACGCTACAGGAACATAGGAATTGTCATATGCATTCAGCAGGGCAGTTGCAACGAGAGGGGCAGTTCCTCCCGCCAGAGCGGCCCCAATTTGATAGCCCAGCGTGATGCCGGTATAGCGTACGTTCGACTTAAATATTTCAGAAAACATCGTCCCAAGTACAGCGGTGATGGGAGCCCAGATGATGCCGAGACCCAATATTGTAGCCACAACCAATAGAACTGCTGAACCCTGGTGAAGCAGCCAGAAGTATGGAAAGGCATAAAGCATCATCAGGACCGTTCCGCCCACATACAGCTTTTTCCGGCCAATTTTATCAGACAATTTCCCCATGATCGGGATTAGAATAGTAGTAATAATTGTTGCAATTGTAACGGCATTCAGAGTAACCGTGCGCGAGAAACCAAGCTGTGTTGTCGCATAGGAAACAATAAATGTTCCGAAGATATAAAATGGAGCTGTCTCCACCACTTTTGCTCCGACAGCAATCAATACTTCCTTCCAATGGCTTCGCATCGTTTCCACAAACGGAATCTTGGCGATTTCACCTTTCTCCTGAGCCTTTTTAAAGGATGGTGTTTCATCAATGCCTTTTCTAATCCATAAGCCAAAAAAGACAAGCAGGGCACTTAGAATGAACGGGACACGCCATCCCCATGATAAAAAGGCTTCTTCAGGCAATAAAGTCATGATGGATAAGGCAAGCGTTCCAAGGAGCATTCCAATTGTGACACCCATTTGTGGAATACTGCCAAAGAAGCCGCGCCGATTTTTTGGGGCATACTCAACAGCAAGCAGAAGCGCGCCGCCCCATTCTCCTCCGAGGCCGATACCTTGTATTAAGCGTAAGAGAATCAGCAGGATCGGTGCTGCCGCGCCTATATTATCATAGGTAGGCAAAAAGCCCATAAGGACTGTTGCACCGCCCATGAGGGACAGTGTGAGCACAAGGGTTTTCTTTCTGCCGATTTTATCGCCGATGTGGCTGAAAATAACGCCACCAAGCGGACGGATGAAGAAAGCAAGTGCGAAAGAGGCATACGCCAGCATCAAACCGACAGCCGGGTCATCGCTATGAAAAAACATTTGATTAAATACAAGTGCAGCAACCGTCCCATACAAAAAGTAATCAAACCATTCGATGGAACTTCCGATCAGGCTTGCAATCAGCACTTTCTTTTCTAATTTCTTTTCCATACCATTTCCCCCTCTCTTGACTGTAAAAATGTACAAGTTCATCATAGTTTATATTATTTTGATATTTCAATATATTTTTAAAATTGACTGATAAATAGAACTTATTTACCTGTTCAATCCCTAAGGTGAAAGTATGGGAATGTTTTTGTTATAATCATAATACTTAGATGGAATTTGATCTTAACTGGAGTGAACACGTTGAATACAAAAAAAGCACTGCCTCTTTTATTCGCAGTTATGTTTCTTGTTATGGTGGGGTTTGGAATCATCATTCCTGTCATCCCCTTTTATGCGGAAGAATTAGGGGCCTCACCTACTGAACTGGGCCTGTTAATGGCCGTTTATTCGCTGATGCAGCTGCTGTTTGCTCCTATGTGGGGGCGTGTTTCCGATAAAATCGGACGCAAACCGGTCATTATGATCGGCATTTTTGGCCTTGGCCTGTCTTTTTTCATGATGGCCTTATCCACTGAGCTTTGGATGCTGTTTGCTGCCAGAATCATCGGCGGCTTCCTGTCATCTGCCAATATGCCGACTGTCATGGCCTATGTAGCGGATATTACATCTGAAGAAGACCGCGGAAAAGGAATGGGGATCATTGGAGCTGCAGTGGGCTTGGGGTTTATTTTTGGGCCTGCAATCGGCGGCATCTTTTCCCGGGAAAGTTTGAACATTCCTTTTTACGCGGCAGGAACATCTTCGTTTATCACATTTTTCCTTGTCATGCTTGTGCTGAAAGAATCCCTTTCACCAGAGCAGCGCAGCCAGGGAACTGCTAAGCGTCCAGGTCTTTTAACAGCCTTAAGCGGGAACACTGGAATTTTATTTATCCTTCAGCTGTTTGTTTCGCTGTCACTGGCAGGCCTTGAAGCAACTTTTGCGTATTTTGCAGCTGACAAGGCAGGTCTTGGCACCGTGGAGCTTGGCTATATCTTTATGATCATGGGATTTGGAGGCGCCCTTGTACAGGGCGGTTTAGTAGGAAGAATGACGAAAAAGTACGGAGAAGGAGCTGTGATTCAGCTGAGAATTATCATCTCCGCCATTGGCTTTGGACTTATTCTCCTGGTTGACAGTTTTACCACAGCAGCGATTTTCTTAACAGTTTTCGGCATCGGAAACGGGTTTATCCGCCCAAGCGTGTCTTCCCTGCTGACAAAGACATCTCAGACTGGACACGGCAGCACAACCGGCCTGCTTTCATCATTTGACTCCCTGGGACGCATTATCGGGCCTCCGCTGGGCGGCTGGCTTTTTACCATGAGCATCGGTGCCCCGTACATCTCGGGAATCCTGCTTTCCGGAATGGCATTCGTGTTGTATCGTGTTTATTCATCCAAGGTAAACAGCACCCAGTCAATTACATCTTAAAAACAGAAAAGGAGGCCGCTCATGCCTCCTTTTTCTATTTCTGCAATATAGCCTGAATAACATGTCCCGTACCTGTATGGCCTTTTCCTTCTACTCTTTCCTGTTCGCCATAAAAGAAATGAAGGACTTTATAGCTCTTTATCCATTGGAGAAGATCTGCCGGATCATAAACCATATCAATACTTTTCGGTCCGCCTGTACCATAGCGGAGCTGATCCTCCGAATAGACTTCAAGCATGACGATTCCACCCGGCTTTACAACGGAAACGAGCTTATCGAAAACAGTCTTTTGATCCTTTTTCCGAAAATGGCCGAAAACCATAATCGAAGCATCATACTCCCCAGATGGCACAGAATCATGAATGAGATCCTTCTGTCCTGTTTCGACTCTGACATGATGGCGTTCAGCCAGCTGCTGCGTTTTAATTAACCCGCTTTGTGTATAATCCCATGCGGTTACCTCATGCCCCTGCCTGGCAAGGAATACAGCATTTCGGCCCTCACCCTCGGCCAAAGCAGCAACTCGTTTATGCCCTTTAAGCCTCCATGTTTGCTCTCTGATAAATTCATTGGGCTCCTCGCCATATAAATATCCTTCTGCGGAGAACTTTTCTTCCCATAGATTTGCCAATATAACCACTCCTTCCTGTTAAGGTATTCTAGAAGTGGTTATGGAAATCCTATTGTATAATGGAAAAAATGCCAGCAGTAGAGGTGGATGGAGATGAAAGAGCTGACAGCGATGGAAGAGGTGCATCAGTTTATTCAGAACGCTGAGCTTGGCCTAATTTATGTGCTGACTGACAGCTGAAGCGTCTGTCATGGCCTGCTTCCTCAGGTTGAGGAAGTGTTGAAAGATTATCCCCGTATAGAAGCACGATTTGTGAATGCAGGCAAGGTCACTGAAATAGCCGGGTACCTCATGGCTTTTACAGTGCCTGTGATTGCCTTATATCTTGATGGAAGAGAGGTTTTGAGGGAGGCGCGGTTCATACCGGTCGAGAGGCTGCGTGATGATTTAAAGAGGATCTATGAGGGTGTTTTTGATGTATAAAGGAAGGACTGACGGTGCTTTTCCGCCGGTCCTTTTTGACTATTCAGCTGATGGTATTAGATAATCAGCATTGCATAATGAATAAGAATTCGATTGTTATAGGTAATAGATTTGCAGTAAATTAGAATATTATTATCTTCCCCTATTAAATAACCCCAAATTTTATTGTCATAATTACCTACAAACACTCCCAATAATCCATCAATTTATCGAAACCTAATTCTTTTAGCCCAGATTTAATACTTAAATCGCCTTTTAATTTCCCCAATTAACAGAATGTTCTTTCTTCTTTATACTTTTCAATAGAAAGTCCTTTTAAACTATGAATCAAGTATTTAGGGAGGTTGGATCTTGATTATTTTAAAGCAGTCAATAGGGGTGATTCCCCAGCTGCTTTAAGGGTGGAAGACTATATTTTTGAAGAGGAGAATGGGCACGAATGGGAGATTTCAGGTTTAAAAAGTATTTAACAGCTGCCATGGCTGCGGCAATGTTAGCTGTTCCGCCCCTGCAGGCTTCGGCAGATGATTCTGGAAAGGGCATCCTAAAAGGTGCAGATGGCAAAGCGGCCATAACCGATCTGCAAGGGATGAATGCAAAAGCCAGTAAAGGCAAGCATGTCATCACCCTTATTACAGGTGATGTTGTAACCGTAACAGAATTTGCAGATGGAAAGAATATCATTCATGTTGAACCAGTGGACCCTTCCGCAAATGGAGCACGCATTTTGACAGCCAACAAGGAAACGTATGTCATTCCTGATCAGGCTATGCCCTATCTGGCTTCCGGATTTTTGGACCAGGATCTGTTCAATATTACGGCTTTAATTAAAGATGGCTATGATGATGAGAATCAAGAGGAATTGCCGGTCATCATTCAATATTCCGAGTCCAAAGGCCGTTCAGCTGATGTCCATCCAGCCCCAAAGGGCTCAAAGAAAACCCATGTGCTTGAAAGCATAGATAGTGTAGCAGTCTCAGCTAATAAGAAAGAAACAAAGAATTTCTGGGAAGAAATCACTAAAGCAAACAAGACTTCTAAAACAGCTAAGGCCGCACTGGCTCCGGGCATTGAAAAAATCTGGCTGGATGGCCGTGTCGAAGCTTCTCTTGAACAAAGTGTCCCACAGATCGGAGCGCCTTCTGCTTGGGAATCCGGCTATGATGGAACAGGCGTAAAGGTGGCTGTTCTTGATACCGGAATTGATTCAGAGCATCCGGACATTGCAGGCCAGCTGGATGAGGCAGTGAGCTTTGTGCCAGGAGAGGAAGTTACCGACAGACATGCACACGGAACACATGTGGCTTCCACAGTACTAGGCACAGGTCAAGCATCTGAAGGACGGAATAAGGGTGTGGCTCCCGGCGCCCGTCTCCTTGTAGGAAAAGTACTTAGTGATGAAGGCTTTGGCCAGGATTCCTGGATTATAGATGGAATGGAATGGGCTGCTGAAAATGCCAAAGTCGTCAATATGAGCCTTGGAAGTTCTGAACCAAGCGATGGAACAGACCCGATGGCTCAGGCTGTAAACAATCTTAGTAAAGAAACAGGTTCCCTGTTTGTTATTGCTGCCGGGAACACTGGCAGTGAAGGAATTGGATCACCAGGAGCGGCTGATGAAGCTCTTACTGTTGGCGCCGTGGACAAGTCCGACAATCTTGCCTGGTTCTCGTCTAAAGGGCCTAGCTTTGGAAGCTCAGGATTAAAGCCTGACCTCACTGCTCCTGGAGTAGGAATTATGGCTGCGCGTTCTCAGCATACGAACCAGGGAAGCGGCTCTTATATGAGCATGGATGGTACCTCAATGGCAACGCCTCATGTTGCTGGAGCCGCAGCCCTTCTCTCCCAGCGCCACCCTGATTGGACCGGAGAACAGCTTAAGGAAGCTCTGATGAGCACCACAAAGAAGCTAGAGGACATTAAGCCTTTTGAAGGCGGAACAGGCCGTCTTGACACTGTAGCCGCGCTTGGTGATGTAAGGGCTACCGGTTCCCTGGATTTCGGCTTCTATGACTGGCCTCATGAGAATGATGTTCCGGCTGAGAAGACCATTACGTATTCAAACGACAGCAGCCAGGATGTAACATTGGATCTGTCAGTATCGATGAAAGATAGCCATGCAACCGACGCTCCTGCCGGAATGGTAAAGCTTTCATCAGAAAAAGTGACTGTTCCAGCTAACGGAAGTGCCGGGGTTACCGTTACACTTGACCCGAATAAGGGGGATTTTGGCGCCCGATATCAGGGCCATATCAGTGCTTCGGCAGAAGGCCAAAAGGTTGTCCATACGTCATTAGGCATGATTAAAGAAGATGAAAGGTACCCGCTTACCATAAAGGCGATTGACCGTGACGGAGAAGCTGCCTCTGCATACTTCTACCTTTTGGGACCAACTGGCGAACCACAGTTTATGTCAGTGGAAGGCACGAAGGAGCTGCGGCTGCCGAAAGGAACGTATTCAGTTATGTCGATGATGGCTGTTGATGCAGATACAGATCAGGCAGGTGTAGCGCTTGTCGGCGACCCGGAAATTAATCTGGATGGACCTCAGACAGTTATGCTGGATGCCCGCATGGCCAACGAAATTACTGTGGATGTTCCGAAAGAAACAGAAGCCAATTACAGAAAGCTGGAATATTACCGCAGCATCAATGGAAACCAGGTGAATGACATTTACATTATGCCGGTAGTGGTGGACAAAATGTACGCTGCACCTACAGAGAAAGTTAATGTTGGTGAATTCACGCAGGCTACGCGCTGGCGCCTGGCAGAACCAATGCTGACAATCGGCTACAAAGGAAAGGAATTGGATGATATCCCGCAGGCAGGAAGCACTCTCCTGAATGACAAGTATAATTTGAAGGCTGTCTATGCCGGAAATGGATCTCCAGAGGATTATGAAAAGCTGGATGTGAAAGGAAAAGCAGCAATAGTGGAGCGCAGTGATGATTTAACAGGATCTGAACGTGCTGTAGCAGCGTTAGCAGCAGGAGCAAAACTATTGATTACCGTTAATGATGGACCTCAGGAGCTTAGTGAATGGGTAGGAATAGAAAATGAAGATTTTTCACTTTCCAACAGCCCTCTCCCGGTTGCCGGTGTCAGCGGCACTGAAGGCAAAGAGCTGATCGCAGCTGCCAAGTCCGGAAAATTGACCTTAAAAGTCGAGGGTACTCCTGACTCGGATTATTTATATGACCTTGTGGATATGCATCATCAGGCAGTGCCTAAAAAGGTAAACTATTCACCGAAACCGAAGGACCTGGTCAAAATCACCTCTGAATATAAATCAGACCGTCCTGCACCTGGTGCTGAGTTCCGATACGATATCCTGGCGCACAGCTTTGCCGGAGTAGGCTTCCTGCAGACCCTTTCACTTCCGTCTGTCAGAACAGAGTGGGTATCGGCACAAAAAGGCACATCTTGGTATCACCAGGCTGGTGTTCTTGATGCCCAGTGGGAAGTAAGACAGCCAAAAGTAGAATATACACCGGGTCAGACATTGAATGAAGAATGGTTTTCACCTGTGGTCCGTCCTCGTTTTGGTGATGGTTTCTGGGCTCCATACCGTTCAGGCAATAATTTGATACTAAATGTTCCTGCCTGGGCTGACTCAGGACCTGGACATACAGGAGCAGACATGAATTACCCTGGCGATCAGACATTAAAGCTATATCAAGGGGATAAGCTGGTTAAAGAAGGAAAGGGCCAGGCACTCTACTTATTTAATGAATTTCCGGCAGAGAAAACCCAGTACAAACTCGTAAGTGAGGCTGCCCGTGATGCAGAGCGCTGGAACACATCAGTCCGTACACATACGGAGTGGACATTCTGGTCACAGAAGCAAGAAGATTTCCAGACTGCTCTTCCGCTGATTTCTCTTGATTATAAAGTGGATACTGACATGTCAGGCAACTCCACTGCCGGTAAAAAAATTAAGCTTGATTTATCAGCTGTTCAAATAGCCGATGCTCCTGAAAACGGCAAAATAAAAGGAGCCAGCCTTGACGTGTCCTTTGATGAAGGAAAGACATGGGAAGCGGCAAAATTAGTTTCCAAGGGCAATGGCTGGACCGCTGAAATCAAGAATCCAAAGATGAAGGGAAGCTCTGTCTCCCTGCGTGCCAGTGCATGGGATGATGCAGGCAATCGTGTAAGTCAGGAGATTATCAAGGCTTATGGTTTAAAGTAATGAAGAATGGATGAACCTCTTGTTAAGCAGTGGATGGCTTACAGAGGATGCATGAACCAGGCAGCCAATGCCTGGTTCATTTTTTTAATAGATCAGTTAACCGTCTAACTTCGCAGCCTGCTAGGGCAGCTTTTGAAGGATCCGATGAGCCTTCCCCTGCGCTTTTCTAATTCCTATGCCCTATAATGGCTTGTCATTTCAGACAATGATCTTGCCAGAGTATTGAGTTTCATCCCAATTTCATCCGTTTTCTCCATCTGTTCTGTTTGAATGACGCTGGCGGCAAGCATCTCTTCTGCACTGGCCAATGTTTCCTGTGAAACAGAGGAGAACTGTTCAGCTCCCTGTTCAAGCTGCGGCAGCGTTTTTTCCAGGCCTTTCAGCTCCTTTTGCATGGTTTGAAGCTTTCCGCTTACATTAGAAATCTCATTCATCAGCTCGTCCAATGATATTTTGGATTGGCCCGCCATCTCAAGATTTCCTTTTATTTCTGTATGGAGCTGGTCAAATTCCTCTGAAGCTCTGAGTGTTATATTCTCCATATTGCTTATTCCCTGAGTGATATCTTCTGCAGCACCTGCAGATTGTTCAGCCAGTTTACGGACTTCTCCTGCGACCACGGCAAAGCCTTTCCCTGCCTCTCCTGCACGGGCAGCCTCGATGGAAGCATTTAAGGATAGCAGCCTTGTTTGTTCAGCAATCCCTTTTACCATTCCGACAAGATTTGTAATCGCTAAAGAATGGTCTTTGACCTCTTTTATTGTCAGGGTCAATTTTCCAAATTCCGAGCCAAAGGAATGAATAGCAGCGATCAGGTCACTGATGCTGTTACCGCCGCGCCTGGCAGAATCATTCATCACCTCCGAGCTGCGGTTTACACTTTCCATATGTAAAAACATATCTTCAAACTTATCTTTCATTTCTTTAAAACTGGCCGCACTATTTTCAGAACTGGCAGCGGTTTGCTCTGCCCCCATTTTCACAAGATGAATGGCTGATACCAGCTGCTGCCCGCTTTCAAGAGCGCTGCAGGATGACCCTTTCAGCTCAGTTCCCGTGCTCTCCAGCTCCTTCGTTGTCCCGGTCAGCTCCCGCAGCAGGCTCCTCATTTGTTCAATCATGCTGTTATAACTTTTCTGCAGAGAAACAATTTCGGGAATTTCTGTATGAATCTCAAGCGGGTTTTGCAGGTTTCCTTCCCGGACCTCCCGCATGGTGTTTCTTAATAAGTTCAAAGGCTGTGTTATTTTCCTTACAAAAAGACTGATAATTGCCGATGCAGCCGATAAACTGACCACAATCGCTGCAATCATAAAATACCCGATCTCATGAACATCAGACATATACGCTTTTGCCGGGATGAGAACTACATAGACTCCACTGATTTCCTCCATCTCCTGAAAGGCCGCCGTATAATCTGTCCCATTCATCTCAATGTGTATGACGCCATTTTTCATTGCGCTGATTTCATTGATCGTATCCTTTGAAAAAGTGGCATCTGTCTTGCTGCTGACCTTAAAAGGCATAATCTTGTTATCTGCAATATAGAAAAAATCAGAGTCAATCCCATCCGACTGCAGCTTTTTCTGCTGAGAACGGACACTGGCCTCGAGCTGCTGCTTAAAGTACGCATCATCACTGACATACACAAACTTTAAGTTTTCCGCTATGTATCCCATCAATTCCGCTTCTCTTGCCAATCTATCTTCAATTGTTTTGATTGCCATGTCCTTTGTTTTAAGATAAGAACTAACTCCGACTGCCGCTATCGATAGCAGCAGCAGGGTAAAAAACAGTGCCAATAATCTTTTGCCCAGGTTCAGCTTATGGCTGAAGGCTGCCGCAAAGTTGTCCAGCCGCTTCTGCATTTCTCCAAAACCCCCAAAGTATCATACTAATGACCTATAAGGAAATTATACAGACCAAATGTAAATTGTATGTAAAGATTGGATGAAAAGTAACGATTTGTAAATTTGCAAATGAACGTAAAGTAGGCTGCTTTAATATATTGGTTAAATCGAGGCTTTATTTTACAAGAACGGGGGAAGAACATGACCAATTTTCAATACTTTACGGGAACCGTTACGCAGATCTCTGACTTTAACGGAGACGGCTGCCATAAAATCATTTCTGGTGACAATGGAATGGGGGGAACTGCCAATTTCATCGTATCTCCTTCCACTTACGTTTTAGATCAAACCATGCTGTCTGCGGGGGACATCATTACTGGATATTATGACGGCAATGCTCCTGTTCCGCTGATATATCCTCCTCAATACCGTGCGCTTGTGGTCGTAAAACATACTTCTCATCAAAATGTGAAAACAGACTATTTTAATAGCCAGCTAGTCAGCAGTGATGGCCAGCTGCAAATAAACGTCTCACCGTATACCCAGATGGTGCTGACAAACGGGCAGGCTTTTACCGGCAGCCCCGCAAACAGAGACTTAATTGTCATCTATGGTCCTTCTACCAAAAGCATCCCTGCCCAGACTACACCTTATAAAATCGTTGTTTTGTGTTTATCTGATCACAGGTAGCCATTTTTGTGAAGGGACCAAGGAAAAAGCCCCCATCTTATCGTGATTGGGGGCTGATTATTTTTCGGATAAGAGCAGATCAATTTCTATTTCTGGGCTTGTTGTCAGAAGCTGCCTCGGGTTCGGACTCCATCCTTTCTTTTCTCGCGCTATCTGTCCGAAGCATCTCTCAGACTCCAATTGGAATACTCCTAGACATGATTTATGTGGTTACAGGATTTTCAGTTCATCCGAATTGCATACAATGACTTTTACTCATCATCCACTTCGCCGTCGCCAATTTCATCCTCTTCTTCTACATCTTCAACCTGTTCGTCCTCCTCAGGCTTTTCATCGTTTCCACAGCCCGTTAGCGTTACGAAATATAGAGATAGAAAAAGCATCAATATGAATTTTTTCATTTAAATAACCTCCTTTCGCTTAGTTTTTCAAAAAGGCAAACTTTCTATGTGCTGTTAATAATATACAGATACTCCTTGCTTTTGAATAATTGCAGCTGGATAGGAAAACACTTTTAAAAAGGCAAAATATGCAGGATTCCTTTTTAAGCAGATTAAAGGATGTGCCATAGATGGATTTTTTACAGAGTCAGCACTCACTTTCTGCCATAGAGTGGGGACTCAGGGCTGTCATCGCTTATTTCTTCTTAGTCATTGTCGCCAAAGTGCTGGGACAGCGTGCCATTTCACAATTAAGACTCCTGGATTTAGTAATGGCTTTAGTCATAGGCAATATCATTGCTCATCCTTTATCAGATGAGGAGCTAGGACTAAAAGGTTCAATTGTTACAACCATTGTACTCGTGGTTCTTTACCTGATCAGTTTATTCAGTATTCTGAAATGGCCAGCGGTTAGAAGACTGGTGAACAGCAAGCCCATCCTCCTCGTGCAGAATGGTGAAATCATATACAAAGGCCTAAACAAGGCAAGGATCTCCATTGATGTGCTGCTGGAGGAATTACGCGAGAAAAAAGTAGACGATGTAAAAAAGGTGGCGCTGGCTCTATGGGAAGCCAACGGGAGCATTTCTTTCTTCTTAGACCCCAAATATGAGCCCATTACACCTGATTTCCTCCAAAGGAATGCTGAACCATTCGATATGCCCAGAACCATCATTAAGGAAGGCAAAGTGGATAAAAAAGTGCTGCAAACTATACAAAAGGATGAAAACTGGTTAATCGCCCATTTAGAACGTTTCTATCAGACAGAAATAAATAACGTTCTGTTAGCTACCATGGACAGCAAGGGGACCTTGAAGGTATTTTTATATCATTAATTTGGGCACTGCCAAAGACATGTCTCTCTTTTATGGAATAGGCCTGTTGATTGCCATTAAGGAAAAATGGCTCGAACAGCCGCCACAGGCAGCGGGGAGACGGATATAAGATTTTTCACCATTCTGTCACAACTTTCCCCAACCCCCCTGTCTTTTACCCCCCTTTCATTTCGATTATCAGAGATGAAAGGGCGGTGCAGCGATATGAATCTTAAATCAGGCAGTGTGGACCAGTTGTTGAAAATAACAAAGCGGGAGGTGAAAGGAATGAGGCCGGATTCTTTGGAACCCGGCCTTTTTTATAGCTTGTTTAAATAGAAAGGAGCATACAGGATGGAACAGATGGTCACCTTGATCAGCGAACTCGGCTTCCCGATTGTGGTCACGCTTTTTTTACTGAACCGGATCGAAGCCAAGCTTGATGTGGTCGTGTCCTCAATCCAAGGATTGCCGGATCGGCTGAAAGAATAGAAAAGCGGAAGGCGCCTCGCCCATTCCCGACAAGCATAAGTCGAGCCCTGCAAGAAGGTGTTCTTCCCTTCTGGAGGGAATGGCTTACGTCTCGAGTCCCTAGGAGCCGCAGCAAGACAAGCTTGTGACCTCGAGGGGCAGGCGCTGGAGAGCTAGACAGTTATCTAATTCCAAATGCTAATACTTATTTGAATATCTGGGACTCCACTAGCTGCTGGGGAGTCCTATTTTTTTGCAACCGGAATCCAGATTTCACTGTGAAATACCGGGGAAGTGGTATCTTTACTTTCATTCCAGAGTATTTCCGGCCCTTCTATTTGCTGATAGGAAGAGGAAGGAAACCATTCCGAGTAGATGCGTCCCCAGATATTCTGAAGCGTTTCAGGGAATGGCCCCACGGCTTCAAAAACTGCCCATGAACATGCTTCAACCTCAAGGGACGCCATACCCTCTGGACATTCCTTCGTGGTAGCTGCCCCTATATAATGATCAAGCTCCCCCTTTTCTTCCATTCTTCCTTCAGAAAAATTTGCTGATGCACTAATCAGACCCAGGGGAACTGTATTCGATACACTTTTAAGTTTAATAATCATATGTTCATCTAAGCTCTTCCACATGGCTGCAATTTCCGGGTTCACTCCGTTAAAAATGATCGGCACCCGCTTCTTTAAGCCCACAATTCGAAATGCCTTTTTTTCCTCAATTCGATAATTCATTTCATTTCCTCCCTTAATAGATAAATGGAAGGTCATCGGCGGATAAGCCTTTAGTGCGTGGCCATTGCTCCTTGCTTCTGATGGAGTGATGCCATGAAGCTGCTGGAATGCCCTCGTAAATGAATCAGGTGAGCTATACCCATATTTGAACGCTACATCAATGACCCTGGCATTCTTATCCTTCAAATCAAAGGCAGCTAATGACAGCCGTCTCCTGCGGATATACTCCGAAAGAGTTACACCTGCAAGAAAGGAAAACATTCGTTTGAAATGGTATTCCGAGCAATACGAAATCTTTGCCACTTCTTTGAAGTCTATCTCACTCGTCAGATGTTCTTCAATATACTTCATTGCCCGATTCATATTTTGCAGCAAATCCATTTGGATGACCTCCTCTTATCTACAGAATAGCAGGAGCTGCAGGGTGCGGCACGACAATCCATGCACAAGAATGCAGGGTTACGTTACTCACTTTTATATTTCTTTTTTAATGTGTCAGAGAAAATGGCACCGCCCAGCATTAAGAATAAAGGACCGAAATTCCAGAAAAACGACCCACGAAGAGGGATCTCTAGTTCAGTAAAATGATTAAGTCCTAAAATGCTTAGTTTAATGATAAGCATAGCGGATCCTATCAGAAATAAACAATCAAAAAATACTTTCAATCTTGGATAAGCTAATTGTCTGCTGTCCTTAATCACTTTCTCCGTCAATTCCTCATCACTCCTTAATAATTCATCAATCGTAACCTCAAACAGATCACTTAGTTTAATAATAATTTCTATGCTGGGATAGTTCTGTCCATTTTCCCATTTGGAAACAGACTGGCGGCTCACAAACAGCTTTTCAGCCAGTTCCTCCTGTGACCATCCTTTCTCTTTCCTCTCCTTTTTAAGCTTCTCGGCAAAAACCATATTCACAATCACCTTTCTGCAAATCGATACTCCCATTATGGTGAATTTTTTGGCCAAAAGTAAAGATAGGATTGGTTGCAGGGGCCGCACGCATAGGTTGCAGAGCTCTACCACTGGTTTTTCAGCATATAAAAAAGAACCTTCAACCCGCATTTAGGGTCAAAGGCTCCATCTGGTAAAGATCAGGTATAGGCAAGCTCTTTTTGATTTTCCGCTTCGCTCAATCCCAGCACCTGCGCTGTTGATTCATGAATCTCACGGAACTGCTCAGGGTTTTCCGACAATGACATGCCGTAGGACGGAATCATTTTCTTGATTTTAAAATGCCACTCTTCCATATACTGCGGGAAGCATTTTTGCAATACTTCAAGCATGACGTTTACGGCAGTTGAAGCACCCGGAGAAGCTCCGAGCAAAGCAGCAACTGAGCCATCTGAGGCACTGACTACCTCAGTACCGAATTGCAGGGTTCCTTTTCCGGCAGGCGTATCCTTGATTACCTGCACACGCTGGCCTGCGACCACGACACTCCAGTCATCACTCTGTGCGTTAGGAATAAACTCGCGCAATTCTTCAACACGCTGTTCATGGGATAACATGACCTGCTGAATCAGGTATTTTGTCAGCCCCATTTCTTTTGCACCAGCTGCCAGCATGGTGATGACATTATTCGGTTTAACGGACTTGATCAGGTCCATATTGGAACCTGTCTTTAAGAACTTTGGCGAGAAGCCGGCAAATGGTCCGAACAGCAGGGATTTCTTGTTATCAATAAACCTTGTATCCAGGTGCGGCACGGACATTGGAGGTGCGCCTACCTTCGCTTTTCCGTACACTTTTGCATGATGCTTCTCGACAATTTCCGGTTTGTTGCAGACAAGGAACAGTCCGCTTACCGGGAATCCGCCAATATGCTTAGATTCAGGTATGCCCGTCTTCTGCAGCAGATGCAGGCTTCCGCCGCCGCCGCCGATAAAGACAAACTTCGCCTGATGGTTTTCGGTTTTACCGCTTTCCATATTTCGAACTTTTACATTCCATGAGCCATCGCCAGCACGCTGCAAATCCTCAACGCTGTGCTGATAATGAACATTGACATTTTTACTCTTTAGATGGCCAAACAGCATGCGAGTTAACGCACCGAAGTTGACATCCGTTCCAGAGTCGATTTTAGTAGCTGCGATTGGTTCGTCCGAAGTGCGGCCATCCATCATCACCGGAATCCATTCCTTCAGCTTTTCAGGGTCATCGGAAAATTCCATGCCCTGAAATAGCGGATTAGCTGACAGCGCTTCCAAACGTTTTTTCAAAAACGATACATTTTCTTCCCCTTGAACAAAACTCATATGAGGGATTGGCATAATAAAGTCCTGCGGATTGCGAATCAGGTTGTTTTCTACAAGATAAGCCCAAAACTGTCTGGAAAGCTGAAATTGTTCATTTACATTAATCGCTTTAGTGATATCTATTGATCCATCGGATTTTTCAGATGTATAGTTAAGCTCGCACAATGCAGCATGTCCCGTCCCTGCATTATTCCATTCGTTAGAGCTTTCTTCTCCTGCGCTTTCGAGCTTTTCAAACACTTTGATTTCCCATTCAGGTGCTAACTCTTTCAGTAAAGACCCCAAAGTCGCGCTCATGATTCCGGCACCAATTAAGATAACGTCTGTTTTGTTCTGTACGCTGCTCATTTTAAACCTTCCTTATCCCAGATATTTGCCAAAAACTGCAGGCGCTCTGCTCAGGTGTCACCACTAGAAAGGCATCACCCAAGGACACACCTTTTCCGTCACACAAAATACACATTCTATTCTATTATAATGATTGATAGGGTAAGATAGCTAGTATTATCTGATAATTATATACTATTTTAGACAAATTAGAAAGCGGCGCGGAGATTTTCGAAACCAAAACAGCAGACAAATCGGTTCCAGTATTGGAAGGTTTGTCTGCTGTTTGGTAAAATTATGTCTTTTTAAGAATTTCCTGCACTTCATCCAGGCAGGGAAGACCGCTCATAGCACCTTTCCTGGTGACGGCCAGGCCTCCTGACACATTTGCGAAGCGAATCATGGTGGCCATCTCGTCATGCGAATGCTCTAAAGCTTTAGAAGATTCATGTATGCGATAAAGGAGCCCGGAAACTCACATTTATAACAGAAGATGCAGCCGTCACTGACCAATGTAACGATAGTCAGCTGATTTTCAGAAAGCCGGGATATTCCTTCTTCGATATCACTGCATCCCGTTAAAAGGTGAGTTCCTCCTCAGAAAATTTTTCAATATCGGCGAAGGGGAGGGTCTCCATAACTTCTGCTTTTGCCCTTTCCTCGGAATCCCACAATCCCCCGTGTTTGTCTATTTCTAGTGTTCTGCCTGACGTGCTGGATGTATAATTATGTCTATAAATAAATTTTTTTAGGAGGCTGCTTCAATGGGTGCATGGGGACCTGAGCTATGGGAAGATGATTTGTCCTGCGACATTCAGGATGAATGGAATGATCTGCTGGATGAAGGCTGCAGTCCAAGGAAAGCGACAAAAATCATACTTGAATCATGGTTAGAGGAATTTCAGGATTATGAAGATGAAAAGGATGCCCAGGCAGACCTATCAATTCTTTATATTTCACTGGCTGCTCTGCAATTAAGGCACCGGGCACTGCAAAGCAAAATCAAAAAGAAAGCCCTAAGAATACCTCGAAAAAGGCGGGGACCTTCACCTTTGGAAAGAAGGTGATAAACAGGACTATGAGGAAAGAAGAAAAGTATTGGATGAATTTAAATTGAAATTGTCTGGAGTTAAGGCTAGGTTGTTTTAGAAGGAATTGTATTTTGATAAAATTAACTTAGAGGTTAAGGAAGGAAGTGCATAATGTTACTTAAAAGAAGATCCGTACCGGATGAATTAATGTCTATGAGATTTTTAAACATCCGAATGGAGTTTACTGAAAAGGAAAGGTTTCACTACTCCAACCTTGAAAAGGACTATGAAGGAGAGGTGAAATTTGACCTTCTGGCAGAAAGCCTGGAAGAAGAGAGGTTAATTATTAATGACCTGCTCTTGGAAGTAAATAATTCATTTTTTCAAATCGATGCCTTGATCATTTCACAAGGTATGATTCATCTTTTAGATATAAAAAATTACCAGGGAGATGTTACCTGGAATCGGACAAACTTTTTAGCGTGAATACCGGACGGGAGTATAAAAACCCTGTGTACCAATTAAAAAGAAGTGCCACCCTATTCCGTCAGCTGCTCCAAACCCTCAAGCAAAACTATCCTGTTGAAGCCTCCGTTATCTTTATTAATCGTGAATTCACCTTATATCAAGCCCCTTTGGACGAGCCCATTATTCTGCCAACCCAGGTAAACCGCTATTTGAATGATTTAAATAAATTTCCATCCAAACTGAATGATGGGCACAGGAAACTAGCACAAAACCTGCTTTCCCTACACCAAACGAAAAATCCATTTACTTCGGTGCCCGAATATCAATACGACAAGCTGCTAAAAGGAATGTATTGTGAAGCCTGTAAATCCATGCTCCTATCCGTAAAGAATAATAACTTTGTATGTGGAAAGTGCGGTGGGCATGAAAAAATTGAACGAGCTATTCTGCGTAGTGTTAGTGAATTTATGGTGCTTTTTCCCGAACGGAAGATTACTACCCAAAGCATTTATGAGTGGTGCAGCGCAGATTTAAGCAAGAAGACTTTTTGCAGAGTTTTAAAGAAAAACTATAAAGCATTGGGAACTACAAGGGATACTTATTATGTTTGAATGATTCATTGATTATTTATGGATTAAGAATTGGATTCGGACTCCTTCCTTCGGTTTTCGACCATTCCTGTCCGAATGAGACCTGGATTCGGACTGCTTCTCTCGAATTTCTGCTGCTCCTGTCCGAATAAGGCCTAGGTTCATACTGCTTCCCTTCGATTTCTGCTGTTCCTGTCCGAATGGGAACCGGATTCGGACTCCTTCTCTCGAATTTCGGCTTTTCCTGTCCGAATAAGCAAAAAAACCCCCAACAGTATTGGGGGTGAAGGAAGACATCAGTCCCTCTCCAGCAGCGCAGCGCCTGCGATGCCAGGATCGGTCATTTCATATGGATCGAGGATTAAATCCAGTTCTTCTTCAGTCAGCACATCATATTTCAGGCATAGTTCCCTGATTGGAGAGCCTGTTAAAATGGCTTCTCTCGCAATTCTTGATACAACTTCATACCCAAGGTGAGGGTTAACCGCGGTGATGATGCCCACACTTTTCTCAACGTATTCCTTTAATCTTTCTTCGTTGGCTTCGATTCCTTTTACACAATGCTCTGTAAACGTATTGAATGCATTGTTCATAATGCTGATCGATTGCAGAAGATTAAAGATCAGAACTGGCTCCATGACGTTCAGTTCAAGCTGTCCTGCTTCTGAAGCAAGTGAGATCGTATGGTCGTTCCCGATGACCTGGAATGCCACCTGATTAATAAGCTCCGGCAGAACAGGGTTTACTTTCCCAGGCATGATGGAAGAGCCCGGCTGTCTTGCTGGAAGTGAAATTTCCGCTAGGCCTGCTCTTGGGCCAGAAGCCATTAAGCGCAAATCATTCGCTATTTTGGACATATTGATCATACAGATTTTCAATGCTCCTGAGACTTCTGTATAAGAATCCGTATTCTGAGTGGCATCTACAAGATGCTCTGCCCCTGTAAATGGCAGGCCGCTGATGTCGGCAATATGCTTCACCACTAAGTCAATGTATTTAGGGATGGCATTCAGTCCGGTTCCGACTGCCGTTGCCCCCATGTTCAATTCATATAAGTGCTGTTTGGATTGCTGAATGCGCTTTATGTCTCGCGCTATGACACGGCTGTAAGCTTCAAATTCCTGGCCAAGCCTGATTGGCACGGCATCTTGCAGATGAGTCCGTCCCATTTTAATCACGTGGCTGAATTCCTTTGATTTTTCAAGGAAAACGGAGTGCATATGTTCCATTGTCGCGATTAATTGATCCATCAGATTTAAAACCGAGATATGCATTGCTGTCGGGAAGGCATCATTCGTCGATTGTGACATATTGACATGAGTATTAGGGCTGCAATGTGAATAATCACCTTTTTCATAGCCCATAATTTCAATTGCACGGTTTGCAAGGATTTCATTAATATTCATATTAATAGACGTCCCGGCACCGCCCTGAATTGGGTCGACAATGACCTGATCATGCCACAGTCCTTCAATCATTTCATCCGCTGCCTGTACGATAGGGTCTCCAATACCTGAATAAAGGCGCTTAACCTCCATATTTGCCAATGCCGCTGCCTTTTTCACTATTGCCATTGCCTTGATTAACTCCGGATGGATCCGGTAGCCTGTAATCGGAAAGTTCTCAACCGCACGAAGCGTCTGAACGCCATAATAGGCTCCAGCCGGAACTTCCTTAGAACCTAGAAAGTCTTTTTCAATTCTGAAGCTGTTCTTTGCTGCTAGCATATACTTCTTCTCCTTTATATAAACCTTTCAGATATATATAGGTTTTGTAATACTAATCCTTCGTATCCACTATAATCCGGATGGAGGGAATAAGCAATGGTTATGGAACAATAATAAATTGCCTTTTTGGATTGCTGATTTCACCCTTTAACTGCACTTTGCCAACTATCTTATGCAATTGACATAACCTTAAATACGACCTAATATTTAAATTGCCTTTTAAACCGGAAATAGCTGCTTTCGTGATCTTATAATAAATTTGTCTATTCCCTAAGAAAGCTTTATTCAGATGAGCGTATTCTATTGATTAAGAAGCTCATTGTTTAATTTATCCGAAACCGAACCTTAGAGATAAACCAATCAATTCAAATATTTAATCAAGCTAGCGTGTTTATTAAAGACAAAGGAGAAAATCAGCATGTCTGATCAATCAAGTATTAAAACAGCTGGACCAAAAAAACGTGCTGTTTCACTGGATCTAGCCAGAGGCACAATGCTTCTGCTGATTGCACTGGCACATGCCCCGCTCTATTTGTACACCTCCGAACCCGGGGTTATGCAAAGAGTAGAGGCTATCACCTTCCTTGATCAAATAGTTAACTTTTTTGGCCATTTCTTTATTGATAACAGAGCAAGAGCGATGTTTGCCGTATTATTCGGGTACGGGCTTTCTCTGGCATTTGAAAGTCGAGCCTCTAAAGGAATAAGAGAAAAAGAAGCCATAATGACGATAAGAAGGCGTTCCTGGTATTTGATTCTATTTGGGGTTGTTTTGGCGGTCATCATCGGAGGACAGGACATTCTTATGGCCTACGGTTTAGCCGGGCTGCTTGTGAGCCGGCTTTTAACAAGCGGAACCAAAACACTGATACGAGCCTTTATTTTTATCACTTTATTCTATATCATTTTTCTTCCGATAGCATGGGGGTTCAATATGCTGGAAGTCGGAGGTTATGGTTTCCCGCCGGAAGTTTCAGCAGCTGACAACTACCTTCACACAGCTTTTATAAGTCTAGTTACTTTTCCTTCCATCCCTATTCTCATACATTTAATGTTCCCGGTTCTTCCCTCCGTTCTGCTCGGCATGTGGATTGCCAGAAACCGGTTATTAATCAAACCGGAGAAGCAGTTAAAAACGATTTATTCCATTACCTTTATAGGATTGACCGTCTCATTGTTGGGAGCACTGCCTTTATCCCTTTTGGGAACCATATGGCACCCGGATTTATTTACAGCCGGGTTTATAAATGGACTGCACATTTTAACCGGAATTGCAGGCGGTTTGGCTTATGCTGCAATTTTCGGGATCATTGGAGCAAAGATGAAAGAGCCTGGAGGTTATATCCTCTCCTTAACAGCCCTAGGTAAACGGTCGCTAACCTTCTATGTTTGGAATGAGACGCTTCTCGTTCTCTTCTTCTCACCAGTAGCACTTGATTTAGGAGGGCGTGTAAGCAACGGGACTGCCGCAATGATTGCTGTTGGGATTTGGGGGCTTTCAGTCCTCTTAGCCATGATTTTGGAAAAAATGAACCTGAATGGGCCATTGGAAGTATTGTTGAGGAGATTGGTATATAAAAATAAATAAATCAAAAGACGGCCAAGTAATTATAAAGTACTTGGCTGTCTTAGTTTATCTTAAGGGCGCTTACCTTGGCATGCTCACACCTAAAATCTAAAAGGATGTTTTATAGCAAAAAATTACATGCCCGTCCCATTAATGGGTAACCTACTAATTATTGCAATAAAAAAAGGTAAGAAGGAATAAACATGGACACTTATCTGCGAAGACCTCTTTCCAGAATTAATACATTTGGTATTACACATTTGAGATACCAGAACCCCTATATGGTTGCTTGGTGGTCTGCAGTTTTTCCGGGATTTGGACACTATTTGCTTAATCAGTATTTAAGGGCTACTTTATTAACCCTTTCTGAAGTAATCATAAATACTTTAGCTCATATTAATGAAGCAATGATGTATTCCTTTTGCGGAGAATTTGAGCTTGCAAAGGCAGTACTGGAACCCAAATGGGCATTCGGATATCTTTTAATATATTTAATTGCTATGGGAGATAGTTTTCGGTCAGCCTTGTTCCATAATAAGCTTTATGTTCTAACATGCATGGAGAATAAACCGATTCCCAGCATCAATATTACTGCGTCTGAAATTCAATATCTTGAAAGGAAAAGCCCTGTCATGGGGGCCGTTTACTCTTTTTTCTTTCCTGGACTGGGGCAATTATACAACCACCGGTTTGGACTTGCTTTTTATGCGATGTTTTGGTGGTGGATATATCTCATGTTGTCCAGCATGCATGAATCTATATTTAGTCTATTGCACGGGCACCTTGGCCAGTCTATTTCCATGCTGCATCCACACTGGCTGTTATTTATGCCATCCGTTATGGGCGGCTCCATCTATCATTCATACATCACAACCATTGGACACAATCACCTTTTTGAGATGGCGCAACGCCAGCTTCTTTCCATGCGTTATCAGAATGCTAAACTTAGAATTTTCCCCTAAGCAGGTGCTTGACAATGTTAATATTTGGCATATTTGAACAATCAATTGAATTAGAGCAGGCATTAGCTGAGTTAGAGGACACCTCCATTTTAAGAGAGCATATCCTTGTTGTTTTCATGGATAAAAGCCACAGGAAACAACATTACAGCCCGCTTAGGCCACATGCTTTTGAGGTAGGTATTTCATTTGCCACTGGAGCAGCAGCTATTGGAGCGAGCATGGGATTCGCTCTGACTTATGGGCCTATTATCTGGGGGCTAATTGGTGCAGTTATTGGTTTTGCCATAGGTGTTGGGTCATACTTTTTATATAAAAAACTGAAAAACCAACCCAGTCAAAAAAGAAATAATCATGAGGTTACAGTTGTTATACAGTGCCAGGAAGAACAGACTAGACTTGTTAGTGATTTATTATGGAAATACCAGGCACTTTCAGTGGGATATGCCAAAAATCCATCCTGAAAATCTGACTCAATTGAAATTAATATTTAAGACTAGATTCTCGATTTTTGCAATCGAAGAGAGTTAAGAACGACCGAAACCGAACTAAAAGCCATAACAGCCCCTGCCAGCCAGGGAGCTAAGATTCCGAATATCGCAAAAGGTATGCTGATAATATTATATAGAAATGCCCATACAAAGTTTTGTTTAATATTGGACATCGTAGCTT
Source organism: Bacillus sp. NTK034 (assembly GCF_017303275.1). GTDB lineage: Bacteria > Bacillota > Bacilli > Bacillales > Cytobacillaceae > Cytobacillus. Next base: position 325,243 of record NZ_JAFKOJ010000005.1, read on the forward strand.
TACTGATCTTAATGGCTTCCGCTACCTTACTCAAATCGCCTTTTATCAAAGTAATATCCCCAGATTCAATCGCAATATCGGAACCGGTGCCAATGGCAATTCCGACATCTGCGACTGTTAGGGCAGGTGCATCATTAATCCCGTCCCCGACCATTACAACGTGTTTTCCTTCCTTCTGCAGAGTTTGAATGATTTCTGCCTTTTGCTGTGGTGTGATATTGGCCTTCACCTTGTCAATTCCGGTCTTTTGGGCAATCGTCATGGCGGTCTCCATATTGTCTCCCGTGACCATTATGACTTCCATTCCCATCCCTTTTAAAGCAGCAACCGCAGATTTTGATGAGTGCTTTACTTCATCAGCTGCAGCAATGATCCCAGCAAACACATGATTGATTGATACGATCATCACTGTCTTACCTTCTTGTTCAAGTCTTGCAATCTTTCTAGCTGCTCTAGCCGGAATGAAAAGCTTATTCTGAATAAAGTAAGTTGGATTAGAAATCAGCACCTTCTTCCCATTTACAGACCCCTTGATCCCGTACCCCGGAATCGATAGGACTTCACTTGCATTTGAAATAAGGAATACCCTCTTTTTCGATTCTTTTACAATTGCTTTTGCAACAGGGTGCGCCGAAGCACCTTCTACAGCACCTATTATTTCAAAAAACTCCCTTTCACTAAAATATTCAACATATGAGTCCGTTACCTGGGGTTCTCCTTTTGTAATCGTTCCGGTTTTATCCAATAAGATGACGCTGCTTTTCCCTAAAATTTCTAGAAATTTCCCCTCTTTAAAAAGAATGCCTGACTGTGCTGCACGTCCGCTTCCTACCATTACAGAAGTAGGAGTAGCCAGTCCGAGAGCACATGGACACGCGATAATTAATACAGCAATCATCTTCTCCAGAGCTTCGCTTAATTGCCCCGGCTGGATCATCATATACCACAGAATAAACGTAAACACTGAAATAAAAATAATGATCGGGACAAATATACCTGTTATTTTATCTGCTATGTGCTGAATGGGTGCCTTAGAAGATTGTGCTTCCTCCACAATTCGAATGATTTGTGACAGTGCAGTCTCAGATTCTTTTTTGGTAACCTTTATTTTTAATGTTCCGTTATAATTAATGGTTCCTGCATATACATGGTTCCCAATGCCTTTATCAATAGGCAAACTTTCCCCGGTCAGCAAAGACTCGTCAATCATTGAGCTTCCTTCAATAACTTGTCCATCAATTGGAACCTTTTCGCCCGATTTAACAATAACCATATCTCCTGGTGATATTCTATCGACAGGGGATTGACATTCCTTTCCGTTCAAATACAATGTGGCTGTTTTCATTTGTAATTGGTAAAGCTTCTTAATCGCCTGTGTGGTTCTTATTTTCGTTCTTGCTTCAAGTAATTTTCCCAACAAGATGAATGTAATAATAAAGGCACTTGTTTCATAGAACAATACAATCGAATGGGGACGATCTAAGGAGTGTAAGTTAGTGAAAGTTAAGTAATGGCTGTAAAAAAAGGCAGCTGATGTGCTTAGTACCACTAAAACATCCATATTGGCACTTCCGCTTTTCAATGATTTCCAAGCCCTTTCATAAAATTGGAATCCTATTATAAATTGAATGGGAATAGTAAGAGCAAATTGGAAGAGGGGATTGATGAATAGCTCTGGCACTTTAACAAAAGATACCCACTGAAAGTGGGTAAACATAGCCCATGCCAGGGGGAAAGTCAGCAATGCCGAAACAAAGAACCTCCACTTTAGAGCCTTAATTTCTCTAAGCTTCTCCATTTCTGACTGTGAGTTATTCTGCCTATCTATTTTCGCATCAAATCCAATTTTATTAATTTTATTGATAATTTCATTGATACCTATCTTATTACTGCTAAATGTGACGCGTCCCTTTTCAGTTGTTAAATTTACATGGACTTCCTCTACCCCCTCGATTTTTGAGACTGCCTTTTCTATTCTTGCTGCACAGGCGGCACAATGCATACCTCTAATTTCTAAATGGTTTGTTTCTTTCAAAACAATTTCACCACTTTCTTTTCCGTCAAATTAATATATTTTATTGAAGACAGGTGCTCTTTAGAACACTCAATAGATTTAATAAAAATAGAATTGATAGATTCATAGAAAAAGCCAAACCTCAAAAAGTGAAGTTCAGCTTTATTAATGAAAACTATTTTGCTTTTCCCCCTGTGTTTCCGTTGCCTTAGCCCCAAGCCGCGTTGTCGCCATTAAAGCAGCTTTGTGAATTCCCAGCATAATAAATCCTGCCGTTGCCTGGTCATAATTTGTATTAAAGGGAGGGGGAAGTATAGTTAAGGATATTGATTGAGAGGGTATGCAGAGATGAGATGTTATTTGGGTAAGGAAGGGGTTGTTTGCTCCATCTATGAAAGCGCTGAAAACGAATAATAAACAAGCTGGCATTAAAAGAACACCACTCAGGAATGCATACCGTTGCTTTCGTCCCTCACAAAGCCGCTGCTTTAGATCAGGCGACACAATCGGCCACCACATACTAAAAGACAATACCAGCAGTAAATATATATATCCATTGTGAACAATAGGATTTTGGGAAAAAACATTTAAAACAGCCGGTAAATGATACATCAGGAACAATACTGCAAAAACGATTAAGGAAATCTTTGGAGTAAAAAACCATTTGCTTATTTTGTTGACCATCGAAATTTTCCTATGAAACAAATGACTGGGAATTCCTAATAAAAAAAGGGGCGGGACAATAAAATATATAACGCTCATTTGAATCATGTGCAAACTGAATGAGAGGTGACTTATCACTGTTAAAGGACTGCCGATGGTTAAGTATAGCAAGCCTAAACTAAAGAAAAAGAATAGAGGCTGTTTATGATACATTTTTTTGTCCGCAAGACGAGTTGCTGCTAATACATACAAGACGGCAATACCCATTAGGCCCAATAACAATGGCGTATTCCACATAAACTGGTCTTCAAGTAAAACATTATAAAACACGTAAAGCCTCCCCTCTGTTTGAACAATAATTAAATATGTTTTTTACCTATATATAATTATGTTTGAATATGTGATTTATAACAGCATCCCCCCGAGACTTCCACAATTTAAATCAAACAAAAAAAAGAGAAGAGAAAATGATCTCCCTTCTCCTTTTATATTTTGCTGTTGCCCATCAGAATGTCTTGTTATTCTGGTCTATTTCCGCCTGGGAATTCTATCCCCAGTTCTGTCAATTGAGCCTGGGCCTCTTCTCTGGTGATCGTTCCACTCCGCTCCTTCTCCATAATTTCCTGGGCTTTTGTTCTTGTTTCCTCATCCAGATTGGAGAACATATTTTCGCCTTCCTGCGGGGGCTGACCGCCCTCTCCTCCGCCCGGTAATTCTACCCCCAGCTCAGCCAGCTGAGTCTGCGCCTCTTCTCTGGTAATGGTTCCTGCCCGTTCTTTCTCCATAATTTCCTGAGCTTTTGCTCTTGTTTCCTCATCCAGATTGGAGAACATGTCCCCGCGGTTTCCGCCATCCTGAGGGGGCTGGCCTCACATCATTATGGCGCTGGCAACCGCACTGATTATTATTGGCATTTCGTCGAATGTCCTGCTGTCACTCGGTATGGTTGGTGCGTTATCGATTGTGCGCTTTCGGACCCCTATCAAAGATCCGATGGATATCGTGTATCTTTTCTGGGCCATCGTGGTCGGCATTTTATGCGGTGCCGGCTTCATCGCTCTCGCAGTTATTGGTTCTATTCTAATCGGAATCGTCCTGTTCTTCTTTATTAATAAAATCAAGATTGAAAACCCTTATCTTCTGGTGATCCGATACAGTGAAAATTCGATTGAAAACTCTTTGGAGCACGTCATATCAGGACATGCCAAAAAGCATTCTCTCAAATCCAAATCCGTTATGCCCGGCAATGATCCTGAAGTCACCTACGAAATCCGCGTTAAAGAAAATGATATGGACTTCATCAATAACATCTCTTCCATTGAAGGAGTCAAATCGGCGATTATGTTGAGCTATGATGGGAATTTTACGGCTTAAATATTTCAGACATGTAAATATAAAAGAGACAGGCATCAGCAGAGCCTGTCTCTTTTGTTATGAGGAAATTAGAATAATAATGACAATATGAATGTCCAAATACAAACAAACACCAGCAATCCAAAGCTATACTTCAATGTCATTTTAGTCAAATCAGCTTCTTTTCCTGTCTCGCCAACAGCAGCTGTGGCAATGGCGATGGACTGAGGGGATATCAGCTTTGCCATCACGCCACCTGCTGTATTGGCAGAAAGCAATAGAGATGAGCTGGTTCCGATCACATGGCCAGCTGTCGCCTGGATGGGAGCAAATAGAGTGTTGTTGTTCACGACAGATCCTGTCATGAACACCCCAATCCAGCCTAAGAGCGGTGAAAGCAGCGGAAATATTTTTCCGGTTGTAGCAACAGCTTCTCCCAGAGTGACGGTCATGCCGCCATACGTCATGAGCTTGGAAATACCGATAATGGCACAAATCATGATAATAGGTATCCAGAACTCTGAAACAGTCTTTTGGAGAAGCTTGAAGCCTTCACCCATATTGATACATTTTGTCGTTGCGATTGTTGTCAAGCCTGCCAATAAGATCGCTGTGCCTGTTGCTCCAATTAAGCTGATGCTGACACTAAGAGAAGATCCGGGTATACCGAAGTTAATGACTGTGAACTCCAGCAGGCCCCCTTCAGCGAAAAGACCTTTAAATGCCGGAAAACTCCATATTAAAATAAATAGGGTCAATAGATAAAAAGGTGACCATGCTTTAACAATTTCACCTAAGGAATGCTGTTCAAATTGACACTCTTTCCCATTGAGCAAAAAGATATTCTTTGGTTTCCATTTTTTCAGAAATAACGCTAATACACCCATTGCTAATAAGGAAGGAATAATATCAGCAAGCTCTGGTCCCATCAATACGGTAATGATTGCTTGTGTGACGGTGTAAACCCCAGCTGTGATCAGGATAGCTGGGAATACTTCCTTGATTCCCTTAATTCCGTCAATGAGCCATATCAATAAAAAGGGAATGGTAAAGTTAATAATCGGCAGTGTCAGAGCTGTCATGATCGACACATCCATAGATGTGACACCTGGAATACCGAACGTATCGACAATGCCGACCGGTATTCCAATCGCACCAAAGGCGCCTGAGGCACCGTTTGCGATGAGACAGAGCATCGCTGCCTGTAAAGGCTTGAAGCCCAGTGACACTAACAGCACGGCACAAATGGCAATCGGTACGCCGAAGCCGGCAGCGCCTTCGAGAAAGGCATTAAAACAGAATCCGATCAGCAGAAATTGAATGCGCTGGTCCTGGGAAATCCCTGCGATGCTTCCGCGCAAAATATCGAACTTGCCGGATGCCACCGAAATTTTATATAGCCATACAGCCATGACAATAATCCAGCCAATCGGCCAAATTCCTGCCGCAGCACCTTGAATAACACTTCCCGCCGCTTCTCCGAAGGGCAATTTAAAAATAATAAGTACGATAAAAAAAGTAACAGCTAAGTTTACTAGCGCTGCATGGATACCCTTCATTTTTAATACCGTCAGGCAAAGCAGAAATAAAAGGATCGGGATGGCTGCCACAAGGGATGAAACTGCCAGGTTATGAAAAGGATTGAACGTTTCCACTAACATATGATCTGCCCCTTTGGTCTAGGATGTCAACTCGCTATAATGCTGAATTCTGAATGTCTTTTAAGGTTTGAACAGATTTGGCAAGCTTCCTTTTTTCATCCTCGGTCAGTGACAGCTCCACAATGTTCTTCACACCGTTTCTGGTAATCACAGATGGAATCCCGACATAGACATCACGATGGCCGTATTCTCCTTCTAACAGTGCGCCAACCGGCAATACTACATTTTCATTTCGCAAAATGGCTTTTGTTATTCGGACCAGCCCCATGGCAATCCCATAGTAGGTTGCACCCTTTGCGTTAATAATTTCATATGCAGCATCCCGGACCTGGACAGCGATTTCTTCTTTTCTTTCTTCTGTTAACCTCTCAGCCACTGGGGTTCCGGCAATATTTGCGAAGCTCCATACCGGAAATTGAGAGTCGCCATGTTCACCGATAATATACGCATGAACACTAACGGCTGCTGTATCAAATTCCTTGCCCAATAAATAACGGAATCTAGCAGAATCCAGGATAGTTCCAGACCCAATAACTCTTTCTTTAGGCAGGCCGGAGAATTTCCAGGTTGCATAAGATAAGATATCGACTGGATTTGCTGCCACTAAGAAAATGCCATTAAATCCTGATTCCATAATGCTCTCTATAATGGATTTGAAAATTTTAACGTTTTTATTTACGAGATCCAGGCGGGTTTCTCCGGGTTTTTGTGCCGCCCCTGCACAAATTACTACGAGAGCGGCATCCTTACAATCCTCATAAGAACCATATCTAATCGTCATAGCTGATGGGGCATAGGTAATGCCGTGGTTTAGATCCATGACATCTCCTTTTGCTTTCTCTTCATTTAAATCGACAATGATTAATTCATCACATAAGCCTTGATTTAATAACGCATACGCATAACTTGATCCAACGGCTCCATTACCTACTAGTACTATTTTGTTTCCCAATGTTATATTCATTTTGATTTCCCCCAATATCTATTTGTGAAATACTTCACATGATTTCGTAAAAAAAATTGCACTCATTCTAATTTCGTTTTTTTCTAATTGTGAATTAGTTCACATTTAATCACAAAAAATAATTGATATAATTATTTGTGAAATACTTCACAATAAAAATATATCAATATTTTTGATTTCGTGCAAGTCTTTGCTCAAACTTTTTATAAAAGCACTGTTCCCTATAAGCTGCAGCATAAACAGGGGCTGGCACTTATCATTATTTAATAATTTCTCCCGGGATTCATCCAGTTTGTCCCGATCATAGTTTCTGTATAAATGCCTTATCCTGCCCGTAATTCTCTGTTCTATTGATTTTCTGAATAAAAATCACTCATTCTTCAGCACATCAGCAAGCCTGTGCAGAGCGTCTGTCTGCTGAATATGGTAATGGCGCCCTTCCTTCTGCAGGTACCCTTTATCACAAAACTGCACAAGAACATGCAATAAGTGGCGATAAGATACCCCTAAATAGTCACAGACGGTTACATGTTTCTCTTTATAAACATCCCCATCAGCCGTTTGCAGAATGAAATCCGCCAGCCGGTTTTCAAGCGGAAAGGAAAGACTCTGTGAATACTTTTCGGCCATTTTTGTGGCTTTCACACTTAAAAACTTGGTGAGCTCGCGCAGAAAGGTCGTATCTTCAAGCAGCCTTGAGCGGTAGGGATGCAAAGGAATCGCAAAACAGATCGTCTTCGTTGAGGCTTGAATCCCCTTTGTATAGTACACTTCATGTAATAGTTCCATTTCCCCGATATAATCATGGACATTAATGATATTGATCAAGGAAACCTTTCCATTTTGATACGTAACGTAAATTTTAGCTTTTCCCTCGATGACATAATACAAGTAATCCGGCCTCATGCCTTCGCGAATAATCCACTCATCCCGCTTATATTCGCGTACTTCCATAAACTCCTCAATCGGAGAAGAAAATAAATGCGAAATGGAGTGTTTCTCCAGGTATTGCTGCCTTTTTTCCTGTTTATAAATTTCCATTCTCCACCTCAGAATATGAGATATCTCATATTATTGTACGAATCTTCCTGATATCATGCAAATATCGGAGGGATACTTAATGAATACACAGAGCTGGATGGGCAGACAGTTTTTCAGTTTCTTTATGACATGGGGCGTTTTTCTGCCCTATTGGACAGGGTGGCTGATTCATATAAAAGGAATGACCGTTTCACAGGCGAGTTTGATCATGAGTCTAGGTTTGGCTATACGGGGACTTTCTACACTCTTTGCCTTTCCCTATTTATCAGGAAAATTCAGCAGTAAAACCCTGCTTAACGGGATGGGAATCGGCACACTGATCGCCATTCTCTGCTATATCCCGGCCAATTCTTTTTCAAGCCTGCTATTGGTAACGCTGTTTTTACATTTCTTTTACCCTGCTTTGATGCCTGCATTGGATAGTGCTGCGGGCATTCTCGTACAGAGTAAGCAATTAAGAGATTACGGAAGGAGCCGCTCCTGGGGGTCGATCGGATTCGTCGTATCCGGCATGATTCTGACATTCTTCACAGGGGCACTTGGGGACGAAGCCATATTCTGGGCACTTCTGCTCGGCGTTCTGGTATTTTTAAGACTCGGTTTCATGAATACGCCTGCAGTTTTATCTGAAAAGCCAAATGCCGGCCAGGCAAAAGGGGCCATAATGAAATTATTCAGCATCAAACAATTCGGCCTGGTGCTCGTCATAGTCATTTTACTGCAGGCAGCACATGCTTCTTATTACAACTATGGCTATATTTATTTGCAGGAAATTCACGCTCCCAAATATTTAATCGGCCTGATCATTAACATTGCCGTGATTGCAGAAATTCTATTCTTTTTCATTGCCGACCGGACTTTCCGCAAATTTTCAATCGGCTCATTACTGGCATTGGCAGCATTGGGCTCAACCTCACGCTGGATACTCGTATTTGCCTTTCCGCATGTGATGATGTTTGCGGTTGCCCAGACACTGCATGCCTTTTCATTTGCCATGGCACATTACGCCTTTATGAAATATTTAATTAAATACGTTCCGCATGAACAGGTGCCAATTACACAAGGGGTATACTCTGCCCTGGCACTTAGCTGGAGCACAGCCATCTTCACGATTTTTGGCGGGTATTTATATGAAATGGAACCAAGATACGCGTTTATCGGGATGGTGGTTTGTACGATACCAGCGGCGCTGCTTGCGTTCGTTTACCGGAGATTGGAAGGGAAGAATAAAGGGACGGAAACCAGACAGCTGGTGATCTGAACTGGGGACTGGCCTTTACCGAAATAAGTGGAATTATGAATGAAAAGTGCCTGATCCCCGGATTAGGCACCTGTAATTTTCGATTGAAGGGATTCTGGCAGCAGCTGAAAGAACAGACCTTGATACTTAAGATCTAGCAGGCCCGCAATCAGCAAAATAAAAATTATGAAGAATATAATCCATGTTTTATTTTTTTTCAACAATTTGTCCACCTCCATGAATAAGAGCTCCTCAGCAGGAGCTCTTTTGATTAATACGTTAGTTTATAAACGATTTCCCCATCAATTACCCTGCCATCTGCTTCAAAGCCCAGTTTTTCATACAACCCCTTCGCCAGATTGTTTTCAGGCTCAAAGCTTAAATAGATCACCTTATGCTCCTGATCCTGCTTAATCCGCTCAATCAGCTTCTCCATGGCCGCTTTCCCGTATCCTTTTGACTGATGCTTTGCATCAATCATCAGGCGGTAAATCCAATATTCCTTATCATCGTAATCCATGCAGTACATCGTAAAGCCCACTAACACATCAAAATAATAAATCGCTAAGCAAATACATTCCGGAAAGGCTTTTGCCTGTGCAAGCGAAAACACATTTGGCGCGACAAACGACTTCTGTTCTTCTGCTACACGCAAATCTATGACATCGAGGAAATTATGCCTGTCTATTTCTCTGAATTCAATCATGTGATCCCCCTGAAAGCAATTTTCTGGTCCCTTGGTGCCTCCCCATACTTTAAAGAGTTCGAGTCAGACACCATGTTATAGATTCGCTGCTTCCACATAGAAATCCTTCCAGCCATGACTATGTTGAGGTATGCCATTCAAAGTGCCAAACAGACAATGAGACTCTTAATGGGCACCTGAATGATATGTCTAATTTTCGTATTGTGCCTTGTAATTCTATAAGATCTGGTAAATTGGCAGGTTTTATCTTACTCTTCTTATGGACAGAATAAACTTAATCTTTCTTGCAAACCTTCTAAGATTTCTTCCGGCATCTCCCTGACCTTGATATCCCCTCCGAGGAAAAGCAGCCAATTGGTCATTTCGGTCAGCTCTTCTGAATTATTGACATTAATAAATGTCTTTAGAACGGCTGTTGTTTGGTAAGGATTTGTATAAGAAATGGATACTTTTAAAGGATGGTATTTTTTGAACTGGGCAATGGCCTGTGGGCCGAGTTCTAGGACAATATTGATTACTTCCTCCTGCTTGCTTATTTTTTCTAAAATGTTTTTTCTGCTTGCTCTTTTGCTCACAGGATATGGTTCGACATTGGTGAGATTGTCCGCGGGGAAAATTTGTTTCTTTTCTTCCTTTAAGTCAAAGCCTTCAATCAGCCAGATGCTTTTTTCACGATAAAGGTGCAAGAGATAAATTGGATAAGACCTGATTCCCTTCTCTTCATTGATGGTGATCAATAAATAGCTATCCAAAAGAAGGGTTTGGATGAGTTTTTCCAGCATCGGATGAGGGAGATCCGACAGTTCAAGCAGGTCGGGATTATTGGGGTTAGTCCCTTCAAACAGCAGGATTTGATTTAATAGAACCAGGTCTTCCTGCTGGTTTTCTGAGATGAGGCCGAGCAGTTTTTCAGCCAAAGACTGACGGCTCTTTAGATAGGGTAGCTGCTGATTTCTTGTAGCCATAAAGGCAATGAACAGTGCTTTGATTTCATTATCGGTAAAGCGGACAGTGGGCAGGACAGAATTATTCATAACAAAATAACCACCATCTCTTCCAACTTCAGCGACAAGCGGCATCCCCATGGCTTCAATTTCCCGAATATCTCTAATAGCCGTTGAACGGGAGATGTTAAATTCCCGCATGATTTCAGAAATAGTAAAATGGGCGCGGTTATTGATATACCGCATCATCACATTGATCCGTTTAACTTTTTTCATCGGCTTCTCCTAAACAGTATCATTTTTTGACATGATTTAACGTTATTATAAACTTATCAAATGGGCAAATCATTTGAAATGATTAAAAAAGGATGGGTTTGAAAATGGCAAATTATACTCTGGAAGAAAAAGAAAGCTTTACCGTTTTAGGCATCGGAACTGAATTGAAGAGCGATTACACTGACTATGCCGGCATCAATAAGGAAAAGGCGGACTTTTGGCAGGCGGTTAAACAGGATGGCAGGCTCGATAAATTAAAAGCTGTAGCCACAAATGATTACATTTTTACCGTAAACGAAGCCGTAAATAACAAGATGATGCATTATGCAGGCGTCATGACAGATGAGTCGCTTCCAGAAGCATCCAGACTGATCCAATTCCCTAAAGGGGAATACATCGTTGTTAAAGGGGAAGCCGAGACATCTGAAATGTTGAGTAATATGCTTACGGGCATGGCCTTTGGTCAAGTCTTGCCGGAAGCAACGAATGTTGCCTATGTTGGCGGGCCAAATACAGCGGTTGAGATGGGCCAGCGAAACGGCTTAGTATTTGGTGAAATGTGGATTCCTGTTGTTAGGAAATAAGAAATAAAGGCGGGATGGCAATGTCCTATATGGTTGATTTTAAAAACGTGTCTGAGATTGGTTTAGAGTCTTCACCGGCAGTAGAAGCCCTTGCTGGTTTGCGCTCGAATGAAGCCCGTTACTTCATGACCAAATATAAGCATGAATTTACAGTTGTACCTGCCAGCGAAAGCCAGGAAACCCTTGAATATGTAAACAATATCTTGAAAAAAGAACGGGATATAGAGTTTGCAGCCAAACCTTTAGAAACGTCGCAATTTCAAGTCGAAAATATCAAATGGACCTATGTCTTTTATGAGGATGGCCTCAGTGTCAACGTTATGTATTCGGTTGATGATCCTAAGAAACGTGCCGTTGGCTTCAAGCTTTCTGAGGGGATGGAAGTACCAAAGGAGTTAGACGGGAAATTTAAGTTTGCCAGGCGGAAGTCTAAATTGGCGGGGGTTATTCGGGGATCGTTTTTTGTTATAAGAGGGGAGTATTAGGGTTAGAAATTATTCAACTCTAAGGACAATGAAACAATGATACAGACAATACATGTAGGCAATTACAAAACAGCACCTCTCCATTATATTAGGGGTGCTGTTACTTTTTCGTAAAGTACAGAGTGTATAACATTATTGAATAGTTAGATTTTATAATATATGCTGTTCCAGAAAATATACCGGAAAGGAGGATAAGTAATACAACCATAATGGATATATTAATATGTTTGCTTTTATTCTTATAAAGTAAAAAATGATTATTATACTGATAAAAAAGCATTCATAATTAATATATTTTCCATAATTAGTTATCCTCCCTAGTATATATTTTAATCCGGGTTTAAGTATTTTTATTTATCATATTTCTTCTTTTATTTGTAATCATTTCTAGGACCTGCATCCATTACAACCTCTACCATATTGGAAGGCCCCATTCTGAGTTTAGGTCTATACTCAGAATCCGGTAAACTGTACAGCTCCAATGGACTTATGATTACTCCATCTGGCGTATTATGGAGGATTCCGGGCACGCAGGTATAAATGCGGTCATCATTGTTGGCATTTTTGGCTGATATCGTAACGGAGGTGCCGCTATGATTATCTATACTCATGGACACTTTGTATCTGTAGAAAGAACCCGTTCCATTAGACTGGGCAGAGTAAACGACAGGCACAACTGCCAGGATATCATTATTCAGCCTCAATTTAATTACTTCTGTCTTCGTTGAACTGTAATCTCTTCTAACATCCCCCATATGTTCAACTGCTCCGTTTGCAAAACTTTTAAGTGGAGGTGTGCCGCTTGCACCAAACATTGCGACATCGATCTGCCTGCCATTCTTTGTATAAACCAGAGCATAGATATCATAATCTGTTCCAGTTTTCCAAGATACCGTGGCTGTAATCGTTGGAGTTTTTTCAATGATCACCGGCTTTTGACCTTTGTCGAGACTGATTGTGCCCTTCACCTTTTCAAGAGTGATCGTGTTTTGGAAATTTTTGTTTTCGGCAGCAACAGGAAGAGACTGAACGGTCTTATTTTCAGCAGGCTTATTTTCCTCAGTGGAATCAACTTCCACACCGTAATTTTTACATAACCCTTCAAGCCCGGATTCAAATCCGCGCCAGATTGATTTTGCCTTTATCTGACCATTCCTTACATATAATTCTAAAACCACAATCCCATTTTCCTTTGTAAAACTCGATGGAGATAACTCGATGGTCGTATGACCCGTACATATATCTGCTTTTAAATTCTTTACATTCGAGAACCCCATGTGGCTATCTTCTGTCAGAGTAATCGCTATTTTATGAATGCCTGCAGGGACTTTACTCATATCAAATTGAATAATATGTACTTTCCTATTCCCTTTATTTTCAGCCGGCAATAGAGCTGCTGCACCAGAAGGGCTCTCTGGCTGGTTATAAAAAATAATCCCGCTGTCTCCTTGTACCTTATCTGAATCTGTTAAAAGGAAAGCAGTTAAGGAAATATCGATCAAATGAGACATATCGTAGCTAACAGTGACATAACCATTTGGGGAACTTAAAACTGTATTTCCCCCCATTTGCAGCATTGAATTCAATTAAACCACTCCTGTTTCTCTATTTAAAAATTGTTGCAGATTCTTTATATTAAAATTATAATCTCACTGTAAATTATACCATTTTATTGAAACCATATAGGTGAAAACTACTGCAAATTAAAAAGCAGCCACAATATAGCAGCTGCTTCGAAAAACAGAAGATAAATCTTTATTACTTGAGGCTGTGGTTATAACCATATTTCTTTTAATACTTCATCTACAGAATTGCCAAAGATGTTTGGATCTTCCTTTTTTATATCATTCAATAAGTTTATTATTGTTTCTTTTGTCTTGATATCTACTTTAGATAGTATATTTCCGTATATACTTCTTACTTGGTCATTATTTAGAATTCTATAATGTAAAATTTCCATCCCATGATGGTCCGTCCCAGCTCGTAGGTTGTCTTCAGTCCTTCCATGTATCTTCTACAACTTTGGATGCACCCTCGATGACTCCAACAACCTTCTGCTCCTTACATCTCATTAGTCTTGCGGCAGAACCCTATAATGGTCCAGTGCAGCCGTTTCCCGATGGTCAAACTCCTCCAATTTTTGAACTGTTTTGCGACTTGAATCCTCGGCTCGCTTTAATGCCTGGATAAAACGGCCATCCTCCAGCTGTGGAAACGCAACAATATCGCTTACGGACTTCATGATTTCATTTGCTTCCTGTGTCAGCTCAGCAGTGATTTGAAGAGTGTTTCTTAGCCCCTGTTGGAGCTCATGCCTCCAGAAATTCCTGACGGATAAAGCCTGAAGGGTAGGGTTCAAGATTACTCAATGAACCTATGAAACTTTTTAAGTAGGATCGATACTCGTCAATCCAGGATTCAAGGAATTGCAAAAATGGCTGGTGGCATTCCTGAAAAAAAGCGCGTATAGCCTGGCCGCCCTGGCCTTTGAACGCATCATCAAGAGAGATTAGTTCCTGGATGGAAAACTGGACTTGATTTACCTGCTCCTTAAGAATCGATAATTGATTGCTGGTTTCGTGGATTCCTGCAAGCAAGGAATCTACTTCAAGAACTTTCAACAGAATCAGCTCCGTATTAAAAATTCCATTTTCTTCTTAAAGGACTCGGGCAATTAGTTGAATAGGAATTTAGGCATGAAATAGTGTAAAAAGTTCCTTAGGAATTGTTTAAATATGCTGTGTCATCATTGATTCCGACTTAACAAATTGAGTGGCAAGGTAATCCGCATGCCAAGACAGATCAATCTTTAAGTGGCATTAAAACTCTAGCAAAAAGGACTCTGAGAAAGCACAAGCAGCAGCTGATCAAATTATACGCAATACTTACCGGACTCTTATGACCAGAGGACAAAAATTTGTACTGACCCTTAGTGGAATGCTTACTTTGAAGAACGGTTTCAGCGAACAAGAACTAATAATGATGTTTCTCCTGGAAGAGTATTGAAAGTGGCTGAGGATTGGGAGGTTTATTAGAAAGAGAAATAAAAAAGTAGGAAAAGTGCCTTTTCCCTTTATAACATCTGGGTTGGGCACTTTTTTTATTGTTATTACTTCTGTAAGGTTCACCGGATTCTTTTTAAATTCTTCTGCCTTTTATTATTTATTCCCACGTTACGGTGTCGCTGCGGAGGAAGCAGCTGCCTGGTCGGCCTTCACACAATCAATTGCAACAACGAGTGCAATCATGATGGCTTCCATCTCTTCATCTATAATTTGAACCTTGTAGCTGTCGCCCCAAGTAAACCACTCCTTGCTCACTTTCCCTGCAACTTCGCCATGCTGTAATACCTGAAAATCCATATCCCACCAATTACCTTGTACTTCAATGCCTGCCGAATCAATCGTATAGCGTGCTTTAAAGAAGGATAACTCCTTCTTAATCGTCAGCACCTCTCGACCATTTACCTCAACAAAAAATTTCGGTAAAAAGCTAAACACCTTTTTCGTAATGAGGGCTATTTCATCTCTTGCTGTATTCATAATGGAGAATGTCTTTGGAATTTGCATAAAACTTCCCTCTACATAATATACATCGTTCTCCTGCTGGTCCTTTACTGTAAATTTGCCACTAAGACTAAACACCTTCTGCTTTATATAAAGTTGCCTCACTTTATGACCCCCTTTTTATATAGCATATTACAAATTAGTATAATCTTGTTCTAACTGTTATGAAACATCAAGGAAGACCACCATGTAACTAATCGGATTTAAAAGCGGCTTATGATACGGTTCACTTTGCATTTATGGTAAAGCTTCCTAAAGTTCATGCTAACTTAATAATGAATACAGTTGATATCCCATATAAATAGCCATAGCCCATATAATAAGAGTGGAAACTTGATTCATATATTTTAAGAACTTACCATTTTTATCAAATTGACCAATCTTCCTTCCAGAAATCGCTAAGAAAAAGAACCAGATCCAAGAAATCATAATACAAGCCACGGTAAACACCCATTTCTCAAATCCTGTATAAGCCAATGAACTAGTTCCTATAACTCCAATAGTATCCATAATAGCATGCGGATTAAGTAATGAGACAGAAGCAGCAAAAGTAACCTGACGACGTGCAGAAAAACGGTTTTGTTCTTGATTAGCGTTTATTTCGGGTGTATTTTTCCACATAATCCAACCCATATAGGCTAAGAAAAAGAATCCTACTAAAAATAACAAAATCTTTAACCATTCAAAACTAAAAACAATAATGGATACCCCGGCCACAGCTAAATAAATCAGTATTGTATCACAAACCCCTGCTGTAATAATTGCAGGTAAAGCATTGGTGAATTTGTTGTGTGTCGCTCCTTGATTAAATACAAATACATTTTGAACTCCTAAAGGTAAAATTAGTCCAAATGCCAATATCATTCCATGAAATAATGGTTCCATTATGATTCCCCCTATTCTTATCTAGAATAGCTAAGGACGAGTCATATGTCTCCAACCAATTGGATGGGATTCTATCCAACCATTTGGTATAATTTTAAAAAAGTGATTGGAGATAGCCTATGTCTGAATTAGATTGGAAGCCAGAAAAAAATTCATCCGTTCCTTTACATCAGCAAATATATGATTTTGTGAAAAACAAAATAATGAACGGTGAATGGACAATAGGCACTAAAATACCACCACAAAGAAATTTAGCAAAACGATTTCAAGTAAATCGCAGTACCATTGTAACTGCACTTGAAGAACTGGCTGCCAATGGATTAATTGAGTCTAAGGTTGGAAGCGGTACTAGGGTGATTAACAATACTTGGAGCCTGCTTGCTTCCACTCCTCCTCCAGATTGGATCAGTTATGTAAAATCCGGTATCCATAAACCAAATATAACGATCATCCAAGAAATTAATAAATCCGAAGCAGACCCTAATATGATTAGGCTTGGAACAGGAGAACTTTCACCAGACTTGTTACCCAATAAAAAAATGGGGCAAATACTGCAAATGGATAATGATCAGGCTTTATCTCTTGGATACATGGAGCCTAAAGGAAGTCTATCTTTACGTAAAACGGTAAGTGCATATTTAAGAACAAAAGGAATCAAAGCGTCACCAGAATCAATTTTAATTGTTTCTGGAGGACTCCAAGCATTGCAATTGATATCAATTGGATTATTAAAAAGAGGATCAACAATACTTCATGAATCACCATCCTATTTGAACTCAGTACACGTATTCCAGTCGGCTGGAATGAATTTATTGGGTATTCCCCTTGAAAAAGAAGGAATTAAAAGTGACTCAATTGGACGTATGAAGCGACAACATCATGCGGCTTTACTCTATACGATACCCACTTTTCATAATCCAACAGGCACATTAATGTCTGAAAAAAGGAGGCTTGAATTAATAAAGGTTTGTCAAAGGGAGTCATTACCTATAATCGAGGATGATGTTTATGGTGATTTATGGTTTGAAACCCCTCCGCCAAAGCCTTTGAAAGCTAATGACACACAAGGAAATGTCCTGTATATAGGAAGCATGTCCAAAACATTGAGCCCAGGTTTACGAATCGGCTGGATTGTGGGACCCGAATCTGTTATTGAACGTTTGGCAGATATAAAGATGCAAACAGATTACGGGTCAAGTTCCTTATCACAATATGCTGTAGACAAATGGCTTCGTAGTGGTATGTATGAGGATTTCTTAAAGGAAACAAAAGAGGAATTAAAACTCAGAAGGGATTTCACTATTCAAATTTTAAAGAAACATTTTTCTGAGATAGCAACATGGAGCATCCCAAAAGGTGGATTTTATATCTGGCTTAAATTACTAACAAGTGTTTCCACCCGAAAGCTATTTAACGCTGCCCTTCGAGAAGGAATTTTATTAAACCCGGGTAGTGTGTATGATAATAATGATGATCAGCACCTTCGTATTTCCTATTCATATGCTTCAATGGATCAACTAGAAGAAGGGCTGGTTTATTTAGCACAACTTATTAAAAATTCTTCTATGAATTGAATTTTATTGAGGATACCGTAATAACGGTATCCTTATTTTTATAAACGTCTATATATAAGTTTTTATCTAGGACAAGTTTAACTTTTTGTTTTACCACTATTTGTGATACGGTTCCCCCCGATTAATCCGAAAAGCCCTATAAACCTGCTCCAACAAGATCAGCTTCATCAACTGATGCGGAAACGTCATCTTCGAAAATGACAGCTTATCATCCGCCCGCTGCAAAACCTCCTGGCTCAATCCAAGAGACCCGCCAATGACAAATGCAATCTTGCTCTTCCCATATGTAGCCAGTTTATCCAGATTATCAGCAAGCTCTTCCGAAGATTTCATCTTCCCGTCTATTGCCAAAGCAATAACATGGGCATCCGGATGGATCTTCGCCAGGATCCGCTCACCCTCTTTTTGCTTCACCTGAATCATTTCCGTTTCACTTAGTTCTTCAGGGGCTTTTTCGTCTGGAACCTCAATGATGTCCAGTTTAGCATAGGCCGACAGTCTTTTCAGGTATTCGTCTATTCCCTGCTTCAAGTATTTTTCTTTTAGCTTTCCGACCGTAATAATAGAGATATTCACAGCATGTCCTCACTTTACAAACAAGATATCCACAGAAGTTATCCACATGTCCACATTTTTCATCCACATCTTGTATGGGATCATTCGTTCGCTACAACATATATTGCGTTATTTTGACAATATTCACAGGTTGTTGATAACTTTTTATCCTCTTCAAGTTTTGTTAATTGCGGGAATGTTTCGTACTCATCAACTACTATATCTATTGCCAGATCAACGTGTTCGTCACAGCAGTAAATCATTTTCAGCATGCTCCTTTTTAGGCTGGCAGCCTGTTTTTTTATCCGATCTGTGGATAATTTTTAATTTCTTCTATGTATATAAGTTATCCACATCTCATCTTAACAAAACAACAAAAAACAGGAAAGCGATTCCCGCTTTCCCATTTAGTCTTTCCATTAAAATGTCTCGCCGCTCAGCTTCATCGTTACTTCCTGAGTTTTGCCGTCACGGTAAAACTTAATTTTCATCTGGTCACCCACTGATTTCTTCGTATACAGATGCTGACGCAATTCGATGATGTCTTTGATTTCTTGTCCATCCATCTCGACGATCACATCCATTTCCTTCAGTCCTGCCTGTGCAGCTGGAGAGTTCGGTTCAACGGAAGTGATGGCCACACCTGCTTTAACATCCTTAGGCAGTTTCAGCGCTTCCTGCTGGTAGTAGCCAGGAATTTCATTGACCGATGCCAATTGTACGCCCATATACGGACGTTTTACTTCTCCGAACTTTTCAAGGTCATCAATAACTGGGCGTGCATAGTTAATCGGAATCGCCAATCCAATTCCTTCTACTGCACTCTCCGCAATTTTCATGGAGTTGATGCCGATGAGCTGGCCGCTGATATTAACCAGCGCTCCGCCGCTGTTACCCGGGTTGATGGCGGCGTCTGTCTGCAGCACCTCAGCCTGCCAGTCAACTGTTCCATTTTGATCGATATCAACCGGTATGGCACGCTCCAGGCCAGAAATAATTCCCTGTGTGACAGATCCGGAGAACTGGCCAAGAGGGTTCCCGATGGCAATGACAGGCTCGCCTGGCTTCAGTTTGTCTGAATCGCCGAATTCGGCAACTGTTTTAATTTCCTTTCCTTCTACTTCAAGCACTGCAAGATCCGTCCAAATGTCGCTGCCAACCAGTCTCGCGGGGAGCTTGGTGCCATCCTGCAGACTTACCTCCAGCTCCTGAGCGCCTTCTACCACATGGTGGTTTGTCACGATGAAGGCTGTATTTCCTTCCTTCTTATAAATAACTCCGGAACCTGTTCCGGCGGGCTGGCCGGCACTGCCGTTTCCTTCATTCGACCAAAAGCCGGCAGTCTGGATGTTCGTAATGCTTACGACCGCATCCCCAGCTTTGTCGACCGCTTTAGTTACATCTGTTGTCACATCAAGTGAGACATTCTGAACATTGGCGTTATTGTTATTTTCTGCTGCTTCATCCTGCAGCTTTTCATCCGGTTCAACCGTATAAGGGAGCACGTTGTAGTCAGATAGCTTTGGCACCGCAACCACGACCAGGATGGCCCCTAATATGACTCCAACAAGGCTGGCCAGAAAATATCCGCCCTTGTTGCCTTTTTGCCCTTTATAACGGTTCTGATGATCTTGATCATAATAGCCCAAACTGCACCCATCCTTTCTTTCATTTGCAAAAAACCGCTGTTAAAAAAGCTCTTTTTAAAAAATAAATGCTAAAATTTAGTCTTCCTTTATACCCAATATTATACTCTCCTGTTTTTAAAAATCTAATAAAAACGCACTTGCTGCAGCAATCTTACGACTTTGTTCATACTTTTTTTATATTTTTTCAAAAAAAGAAAAGAGGAACACACGGAAACGGCTGTCTCTCTGTGTATTCCTCTTCTGGTTATATTTAAACGGCTGTTAAAATCGTTGGGACCTTCGGATCGGTATCATAAAGGTCGAATTGTTCACCGACAATGATCCCGCGGCTTTCAAGTGTCTGTGATACGGACATTCTCGCCAGATCCTTAATATTGTTATCCTGGCTTAAATGGGCCAGATAAAAGCTCTTCGTCCGGTCGCCGGCCACTTCGCTCATCGCAAGGGCTGCATCCTCATTGGATACATGTCCGACATCGCTTAAGATCCTTCTTTTTATATTCCACGGGTAGCGGCCCATGCGAAGCATCTGGACATCATGATTGCTTTCAAATACATAAGCCTCCGCATTCGAAATCAGGCCTTTCATGCGGTCGCTGACATATCCTGTATCGGTGATCAGCACAAGCTTTTTCCCATTATGATGGAATACATAAAACATGGGATCGGCCGCATCATGGGAAACCCCAAAGGATTCAATATCAAGGGCTCCGAATGTTTTCACCGTTTCCATATCAAAATGAAACTTCTGGTCAACCGGGACCTGTCCAATCAGTCCGTCCATGGCCAGCCATGTTTTTTCATTCGCATAGATCGGCAGGTTATACTTCCGGGCTAGAATCCCGACACCCTTAATATGATCGCTATGCTCATGGGTCACCAGTATCCCTGAAAGCTTGCCGATGTCCCGGCCAATATGCTGAAATAATCCTTCCATTTGCTTCCCGCTTAATCCGGCATCAACCAGAAAGGAATGTTCCTCCGTCTCGACAAAGATCGCATTCCCAGTACTGCCGCTCGCGAGAACGCTGAATTGTAAAGACATGTTCTCCTCACTCCACTATTTTTTTCTCCTCGTTGTTCAGCTTAATGATTTTGCCCTCAAAGGCATCAACAAATAAATTCTCCTCGTCATTAATGACAAATCGCCAGGCAGGCGTTAACAATTGCGAAGAGCTCAAATGCACAAAGGTAAAATAACCAAGCTCTACATTTGTAATTTTTGACTTCGGCTGCAGTGAGCCGTTCTTGTAAAGTGTTTCAACTGCCTTTATCGGCTGAATGACTTTTTCACTTTCTTCCTTCGACTCAATCTTTGTCAGGAGCGTCTGCTTATAAGAGACAATTTCATTTTCATCATTTAAATAAAATGTGAGCTCGCCATTTAAATTCATATAAAACATCTTGCCTTCAAATTCCTGATAATAGGTAATTTTATTACTGTTTTCAGGTTTCTCCCAGAAGCGGTATTGTTCGCCGTATAACACCCTGTTTTTGATAAAAGCGGATAATTCGGAAGGACTGAATTTATCACTGATCTTGATCGACTCGTCCAGGACAGAATTCAGAGTTGTCCCTTCTGTAATCGTAATTTCCTGGCCCTCCAGCCTTGTATCTCCTTCAAGGTCTTCAATATCAAATTCCACCGGTTTAGCCCTCAAATACCGGTCTTTCGGGTTACTTTTAGGAAGGGGCTCCTCAAATGTGATATCCGCACTCTTAAGCTGTTTTTCAAGGGATGCTTGTGCAATCGGTTCAAATTCACTGGCTTCCTTCAATTTGAAAAACTCATACATCAAATAAATATCCAGCACCAGGAAGGTTAGAATAAAGATTGTTTTGATCTTACTCCAATCCATTATTCATGCCCCCTGTCTCATCAAGCGAAATGCTTTTCCAAGTTCCTTCATACCGGTAGTACCAGGAAGGCTCCAGACGGATGAAGGTAGTCTGAGCTTCCTTGACCAGCATCATCTTATATCCCAGCTTTACATTCTCCAGCAATTCCGGATCAAGCCCTTCCAGACCTAACAAGTATTCCAATACCCGGGTCCCCGAACTTAGAGATACTTCTGATGGCTGTTCAGCACTCAGTCCAAGCTGGAAATTGCTCCGAAAATATTCGTAAATTTCATTTTGCCCCCAAATCTGGCGGATTTCAGAAATTTTCGGATCATCGCTGAAAATTGGATAACCTGCCGAATCATACATCCTGAATACCACTCTATGATTCAGCTCGTCTATTTCGGCAAATTGGTAATTGTCTGTCCACCCAGAATGTCCGTTAATGTAATCAATGCTCCTTTTCAGCAGGTCGCCTGACGGAAAAGTCGGGTTATCCCCGGCAGCCGGCTTTACATATCGAAGGGTATTTTTGTCGGAATTTACCCTCAACAGGCTTAAGGTATCATTATACTCATCCTCTGATTGCTGAAAGCTTTTCTGTACGACACTTGGATCACTGAATAGAGCATTTTTATATTGTTCAGAGTCCAATTTTTTCTCCAAATACTGATATCTCACCATTTTTGTATCCTGTGAAGGCAGGAAAATGGTCCTTTCATCAGATGGTTTATATGCAAAATAGGCTTTATATTCAGGGTTGTACTCCGATAGATTGAAGAATTGACTTTTGAAATTCTGAATAAAGGAAACAGGCACACGGCTTCTAAAGACCTGCCGGTTATCCATAGATACAAAATCGACAATTCCATCCTTTTTCTCCAATTGCCTAGTATCAATGACAATATAGTCAAACTGAAAATTAGTCAGATTTTTATCAGCAATTTTAATTACTGATTTGTACAATTCAATCGGAACAGAATCCGGAAACGCAAGAACGGCTTTTCCTTCATCATGGACAAACGAAGGAAGAATGCCCGCTTCCTCTGTGATATTTTCAAAGTCAGCAAAATTCCACTCGCTGATTTCTTTCATGATTTTATCAATTTCACCTGGACTGACTGTTCCAAAGGTCTTTTTCTCCCCGAGATGGAATAAGAGGGTGTCCGGTCTGACAATCTGATTCACTTCTTTTTTTTCCGCTATTGTTACTTCCTGAACGGTATTTGCTTCTTTTTCAATCCGTTCAAAGTTCGGCTGGTAGGTCCAAAGGTTCCAGGTCAGGAGGGCGCTTGTCACTACTAGAATGGTCAGTATGATGGTTTTTATATTTTCATAACTCATTCCCAATCATCCTCTTCCGAGCGAACATATGGAAGGCTAAATGAAATCGTTGTCCCTTTCCCTTCTGTACTCGCTGCCCAAATTTTTCCGCCATGCGCTTCCACCATTTCTTTCGCAATGGCCAATCCGAGGCCTGTTCCGCCAAGCTTTCTCGTCCTGGCTTTATCCACCCGGTAAAAACGCTCAAAAATCTGATCAATATTTTCTTTTGGTATCCCCACACCCTGGTCTGAAACGCTGACAATAATAAATTCATCCTTTTCCTCAATGCTGAAGGTCACTTTTCCGCCTTCCGGAGAGTATTTAAGTGCATTCGAGATGATATTGTCCAGCACCTGGGTGAGCTTGTCTTCATCTATTTCCACAAAAGCTGAATGGTCCGGAAGTTTCCTTTCAAATGTAACATTCTGCTGCTTCGTCATTTCAAAACGGTCTATAATTCTATTATAGAAGAAAATAAAATCAGTCCAATCCTTGGTCAAGCGATAATCCTTGCTGTCCATTTTAGACAGCTGCAGCAAATCATTGACCAGGCGGATCATCCGCTCTGTTTCATTTTGGGTGACATCCAGGAAGTTTGGGGCAATCTCCTCATCTCTCCAGGCACCTTCCGCAAGAGCCTCCAGATAGCTTCTCATCGTTGTCAGCGGCGTCCTGAGTTCATGAGATACATTCGCCACAAATTCGCGGCGTTCCATGTCAATTTTCTCCTGCTCAGTAATATCATGCAAAACGGTAATTAAGCCGTTTACAAAGCCGGTTTCTTTTTGGATAACCGAAAAATTAGCGCGAAGGATCAGTGTTTTCGATTTGCTGCTGTAATCCAGGATAACCGAATCGCGCTCGTTCAATAGCTCTTCAAAGGTATAATCTTCTTCAAGGCCGAGCAAAGAAACAATCGGAGAAGACAGGACCGTTTCACGTGAAACATTCAGCATTTTTGCTGCAGGCTCATTAATTAAAATCACACGCCCTTTGCGGTCGGTTGCGATGACTCCATCGGTCATATAAGAAAGAACGGAGGACAATTTGCGCCGTTCGCCTTCTGTTGTAGCATGAGCTTCCTGAAGTTTCTTTGTTAAACTGTTAAAGGTAATGGCCAGCTGACCAATTTCGTCATACCCATACACCTTAACCTTGCGGGAGAAGTTCCCTTTTGCCATGGCAAGCGCCTGTTTCCGCATATCTGAAATCGGACGTGTCACCGTCTGGGCAAGGAGTATGCCCAGAATCGCTGTGATTGCTAACGCAATGGCTATACCGGTAGTGAAAATATTATTAATCTGCCTCATCTGTTCATAGATGTTCTCGATTTTAGCAACCAGATAGATGGCTCCATTGACATCCCCGTTATTTTTAATAGGCGTGACGAGAACCCATATCCGTTGCCCTTGGTCAACCAGATCCTCCGTTACCGGCTGCCTGGTGGCTATGGCCATTTTGATCAGATTATCAGTAGACCTCCCCCCGACAACCCCCTGATTATCGGGATCGGAGGTGCCAAGTATTTTCAGTGATTCATCAACCACACGGACTTCGGATATATCCGCCGAGTTGTAATCACTTAATAGCCTTCTTATATCTTCCTCCTGGGATGTTGCTTCCTCATCAGGAATCCTCACCTTGGTCATTTGTTCCTCTACATAATAGGTGAGAAGGTTAACCCTCTCCTGAATGGCATCCTTGAAATTGTCCTTTAAGGTCGTCTCCAGCTGCCTGACAAAGTAGACCCCGATAATCTGCATGGCTACCAGGATGAGAAGAACATATATGATCACAAACTTCAAATGAATGGACCGAAAAAAACCAACCTTTTCCATGTACCCTTTTACTCCTGTTCAGGATTCCGCAAGTAATAACCGACTCCTCTTCTTGTCACGATCCATGTCGGGTGGCTTGGATTATCCTCAATTTTCTCCCGCAGTCTCCTTACGGTTACGTCAACTGTTCGGACATCACCATAATAATCATAGCCCCATACGGTCTGTAGGAGATGCTCCCTCGTCATGACTTGTCCAATATGTTTGGCTAAATAGTGAAGAAGCTCAAATTCACGGTGAGTTAATTCAATCGTCTCACCGCGCTTGGAAACCACATAGGCATCCGGGTGAATAGTCAGGGAACCAACTTCAATTTCGTTGGATTCATCCTCTTCTTCCGTCTTGGAAGCAATTTGCTGATGGCGCCTCATATTAGCCTTCACACGGGCAATCAATTCTCTCGTGCTGAACGGCTTTGTAACGTAGTCATCTGCACCCAGCTCAAGTCCCAAAACTTTATCAATTTCAGAATCCTTTGCTGTCAGCATAATGATTGGCATATCGTATTTCTTGCGCACTTCGCGGCATACCTCAATGCCGTCCCTCTGCGGAAGCATGATATCAAGCAGAATCAGGTCCGGCTTGATTTCTTCTACTTTATCGAGTGCGTCATTGCCATCATAGGCACACACCACTTCATAGCCTTCTTTTTTCAAATTAAACTGCAGTATATCTGCAATTGGTTTCTCATCGTCTACAACCAGAATTTTTTTATCCATACCTATCTCCTTTTTCTTGCTCATTTATTTATTTTTGGAGCAGTAGAAGTCAGTTTCATACATATGTTATCTACTTTACTTTACCATTTTAACAATGGGAATTCACCTATTAAGAAAAGCGGAAGCGCCTTGCCCACCCCCGACAAGCACAAGAAGAGCCTCCCGGAAAGGCGTTCTTTGCCTTTTGGGGAGGATGGGCTTGTGACCTCGAGGGGGTAGGCGCTGGAGCTAGACAGTTAGCAAAGGCCTGTAAAACTTTTGTGTGTATTTTATCTTATTCTTAACTACAAAAGCCTCTAGCATGAAAGCTAGAGACTTTTTAGCAGAAATTATTTATTTATTTATTTATTTATTTATATATTTAAGCGGATCTTGCATTTTTCCGTTTTTGTATACTTCAAAATGCAGGTGGACACCGGTTGAATCTCCAGTAGATCCCATTACACCGATCTTTGAGCCTTTTGAGACGGTTTGGCCAACGCTGACACTGATGGAGTCGAGATGGGCATAAACTGTGCGATAGCCATTATTATGGTCGATGACGATTTTGTTGCCATAGCCGCCATCCCTGCCTGCAGAGACAACTGTTCCATTGTCAGCTGCTTTGATCGTCCGGTCGCTAGGCCTTGCAATGTCAATTCCCTTATGCATTTTCCCCCAGCGGTAGCCCATTTTACTTGAGATATAGCCGCCGACTGCAGGATAAGCAAAGGTGCCTTCACCGCGGGATGGAATGACCTTGGTTCCCTTGATCACAATTTGTTTCACAGGCTCTTCAAGAACCTTTTCTTCTTTTACTTCTTTTTTGACCGTTTGGCCGTTTTCTTCAGAAATCAGATAGGTTGCAGCTCGAACGCCTTCCTGGCCTTCTTGCTTTATTTTCGTTTCGCCTTTAGGCATGCTGCTGTCTTCGATGACTTCTTGTTCGTAGTCAATTTTTTCCTTCTTGAAAACTTCCTTATCTGCTATCACTTTTACATACGGTTTGTAGACAGTCACATTTAATTCCTGCCCAGCTTTGATAAGGGAATCTTCCTTGAGTCCGCTGTTCAGCTCAATCAGCTGCTTCATATCGAGGTTATGGGCACTGGCGATATTGCTTAGTGCGTCACCTTCTTTAACCTCATATTTCTTTTCCTCAAGGGTTCCCTTTTGCAAAAGCTTCACGGCCTCATCTGCACTGATAATCTGATCCGGTTTCACGGATGTTTCAGAGATGGATACATCTTCCGTAAAACGGACATCTAAAAGACGTGTTTCATTTTCCTTCAGCTGAGGTAAAGGCGTATTAGCAGACGCCTTTCTTTCCTCGAGAGTCTTTATATCTTTATCTGATACATAAGAACTCTTGATTTTCTGAAGCGCCGCTTTGGCCTGCTCGTCATTTTCAACATATGCCACCTCTTTGCCGCCAATCACTAATGCAGCCGCTTCGGCATGAACTTCCATCTTTTCTTTTAAGCCATTGACTGCTTCTAATTCATTCACTTCTGAACTGGACTCAAAAACCTGTTCAGGAATGAATGATAGCTCAGTTGCCAGCGCCAGCTTCATTCCCTTGTGGGAACCTTCTGCCTCACTGATCTTTTTATCCGCAATATCCTCAATGACTTTCTTATCTGACACCGTTCCGATATATTCATCACCCATATAGACATAATAAACCGTTACAAGCTTATCATCATTAGCGGAAGCGGAAACGCCGCCTGCAAATGTTAAAGCAGCTGCTGCAAAACCAGCCGCAATCGTTCTATTTATGGTTTTATTAAAGCTCTTCACTGTTGATTCTGATGCTGAGGTTACTTTCTTCACCCATTTGAACATGGTTACATCCCCCTAGACTACGGTAACAAAAGACACTTTCATTTAGTGCTATGTAACTACGAATTTGTCAACCTGTTTTTTTCACAATATTTACTTTACCATACAGCAAAGCAAATAGATTACCAGACTCGGGAATGTAACAAAAATGTATAATAGCTGACATTTTATGACTATTAATGGTAAATTTTCTAAAGGAATAAAGAGGTTTTTTATCGAAGAAAAGGTAGGAAATTATCCCTATTTATAGGGGTTTATTAGAGGTACGAAAGAAGATGAGTTAGGGGAGTGCTACATTACACCGGCCATGTAGCCGGAACCTGCCTTTATTACATGAATATAACAAAAAAGAGCATGATTGGTTACATACTCCTTTTTGGGATGGCTCAGGACGGAATCGAACCGCCGACACAAGGATTTTCAGTCCTTTGCTCTACCGACTGAGCTACTGAGCCTTATTAAGTTATTTTGCCTAAAAAATGTTTGGCTTCGTCCTTCGTCCCGATTTATCAATCGGTACGCTGAAGTGTTTCAAGGTAGCTTATTCGGTCGTGCTCTATCGACTGAGCTACTGATCCTTAATTCATTTTGAGACTGAATATGTAAATGGCGGTCCGGACGGGACTCGAACCCGCGACCTCCTGCGTGACAGGCAGGCATTCTAACCAACTGAACTACCGGACCAAATAATAACCGCCAGCAAGTAAGCTGGGCTTGCCAGCCGTTTGCTGACGGTTATTCGCCATGACCCCTACGGGATTCGAACCCGTGTTACCGCCGTGAAAGGGCGGTGTCTTAACCGCTTGACCAAGGGGCCAAAAAATATAAATGGTGAGCCATGAAGGACTCGAACCTTCGACCCTCTGATTAAAAGTCAGATGCTCTACCGACTGAGCTAATGGCTCATACTTTGAATGTTTCCTAAAGCCTGATACTGCTAAGTCAGATGTTCCAAAGCCCTGCGTGTTTTGTCACAGATTGCTATTCGGGTGAAGAAATTCACTGATGCTGCAATCTGCTCTACCGACTGAGCTAATGGCTCATACTAGTACTGTGTGTGTTTCCAAGGTTGCCACCTTGGCGACGCTTTTTATAATATCATAGAGTTTTATAAAAGCGCAATAACTTTTTATAAAAATATTATTTTAGCGGAATTCTGCGGCAAGGTAGTGCCTGATCTTTAGACTGGAGTCCCCGTTTTAGGGATTGCTTGCCCCTTGATTTATGGATTCTATTCCCCATTTTTGATGCTTTATTCCTCAATTTTGCAGTTCTTTTCCCCAATTTGAACAAACTATAACTGATTCGGACTCATTCCCCTGATTTTCTCCTTTTCCTGTCCGAATGAACACCTGATTCGGACTCATTCCCCTGATTTTCTCCTCTTCCTGTCCGAATGAACGCCTGATTCGGACTCATTCCCCTGATTTTCTCCTCTTCCTGTCCGAATGAACACCTGATTCGGACTCATTTCTCTGATTTTCTCCCCTTTCTGTCCGAATGAACGCCTGATTCGGACTCATTTCTCTGATTTTCTCCTCTTCCTGTCCGAATGGGCGCCTGTTTCGGACCCGGCACCTTCAATTTCAGCTTCTCCTGTTCGCATACACAAGCCCACACAAAAAAAAGCCCTAATTCGCATTAGGGCTTTCTACAATCAAGTATTAGTTCTGTCTCCATGGGCTGCGGACTACGTTTGTCTGTGTGCGGTCCGGACCGACTGAGAAGATTGATAATGGAATTCCTGTCAGCTGTGAAACACGCTCCAGATAGTGGCGGGCATTCGCAGGAAGCTCATCCAGTGATTTGCAGCCTGTGATGTCTTCTGTCCAGCCTGGAAGCTCTTCGTATACCGGCTCACAATCAGCCAGTACTTTTAAGCTTGCAGGGAATTCTTCGATTACTTCTCCATTATAACGGTATGCTACACAGATTTTTAATGTCTCAATTCCAGTCAGTACATCGATGGAGTTAAGAGAAAGGTCTGTAATACCGCTGACACGGCGGGCATGGCGGACAACCACGCTGTCGAACCAGCCGACACGGCGGGCACGGCCAGTGGTTGTTCCGTACTCACGGCCTACTTCACGGATCTGATTTCCGATTTCATTATCAAGCTCAGTTGGGAATGGACCGTCACCTACACGAGTCGTATAGGCCTTGGATACACCCACAACATGCTTGATTTTTGTAGGGCCGACACCAGAACCGATTGTTACGCCGCCAGCCACAGGGTTAGAGGATGTAACGAATGGGTAGGTACCCTGGTCGATATCAAGCATAACTCCTTGTGCACCTTCAAAAAGCACACGGCGGCCTTCATCCAATGCGTCGTTAAGCACAACAGAAGTATCGCAGACATAATGCTTGATCTGCTGGCCGTATTCGTAGTATTCATCCAGGATTTCTTCGATTGTAAATCCTTCTGTTTCATAGAAGCGCTCAAGCAGGCGGTTCTTTTCTTCAAGGTTGCGCGCAAGCTTTTCCTCAAACACTTCACGGTCAAGAAGGTCCGCGATGCGGATTCCGTTGCGGGCTGCTTTATCCATGTAAGCAGGGCCGATGCCTTTTTTCGTTGTACCGATCTTGTTTGCGCCTTTGCGCTCCTCTTCCACTTCATCAAGCTTCAGGTGATATGGAAGGATGACATGTGCGCGGTTTGAGATGCGCAGGTTGTCTGTTGTAACTCCCTTATCATGAAGATAAGCCAATTCCTTTACAAGCGCTTTTGGATCGACAACCATTCCGTTTCCGATCGTACAAATTTTATCGCTATAGAATATTCCAGATGGAATTAAATGAAGCTTATATGTTTCACCGTTGAATTTGATGGTATGACCTGCATTGTTTCCGCCTTGGTAGCGTGCAATAACCTCTGCATTTTCAGAAAGGAAGTCTGTAATTTTTCCTTTCCCTTCATCTCCCCACTGTGTTCCAACTACTACTACTGATGACATAAAAAAAGCACCTCCGGGAATCCCATGGTTTAGTATTTTCTATAAAATCATTTTTAATTAAGTAACTTATTTCAACCACTTTAGTTTATCAATGTGATGTGTGATAGTCAATCAAACACGAACATTTTTAATAAAAATATAAAAATATGTTCGTAAAACCATGAAAATATGAAAATAAGAAAAGCAGAAGCGCCTGAAGCCAGACAATAAAAAAGAGGACATGCAAAATGCAGGCCCTCTTTATGCACCAGGCGGCGCAAATGAATCATCAAATCGTTTCTCTAAGTTTACGAATTTATTATACTCTTTTACAAAAGCCAGCTGAACGGTTCCAACCGGGCCGTTACGCTGCTTGGCGATAATGATTTCGATGATGTTTTTATCTTCGGATTCTTTGTCATAGTAGTCATCACGGTATAGGAATGCCACGATATCGGCATCCTGCTCGATACTTCCCGATTCACGGATATCAGACATCATCGGGCGCTTATCCTGCCGCTGTTCCACACCACGTGAAAGCTGGGACAGTGCGATAACAGGGACCTGAAGTTCACGGGCCAATTGCTTAAGGGAACGTGAGATTTCAGAAACCTCCTGCTGGCGGTTTTCGCCCGAACGGCCGCTTCCCAGGATTAATTGCAGGTAGTCGATCAGAATCATGCCAAGCCCATGCTCCTGCTTTAACCGGCGGCACTTAGAGCGAATATCTGTTATTCTGACACCAGGAGTATCATCAATAAAAATCCCTGCATTTGATAGGCTTCCCATTGCCATGGTCAGCTTTCCCCAGTCCTCATCTGTCAGGGAGCCGGTACGAAGCCTTTGAGCATCTATATTTCCTTCTGCACAAAGAATACGCATGACAAGCTGTTCGGCACCCATCTCAAGACTGAAGATCGCAACGTTTTCCCCGGTTTTTGTTGCCACATTTTGCGCGATATTCAGGGCGAAGGCTGTTTTACCTACGGAAGGGCGGGCACCGACAATGATGAGGTCATTTCGCTGGAAGCCGGCAGTCATGCGGTCCAGCTCGGCAAAACCAGTCGCAATCCCAGTAATATCTCCTTTACGGTTATGCATTTCCTCGATATTATCGTAGGTCCGGACCAGAACATCCTTAATATTATGAAAGGCACCGGCGTTTTTGCGCTGTGCGACCTCCATGATATTTTTCTCAGCCTCTCCCAGCAGAACTTCTACTTCATCCTCACGTGTATAGCCATCCTGGGCAATGCCCGTCGCCGTCCGGATCAGCCTGCGAAGCAATGACTTTTCTTCAACGATCTTTGCATAGTACTCGATATTCGCTGCTGTTGGAACAGAACCGGCCAGTTCACTTAAATAGCTAACCCCTCCGGTATCCTCCAGCAGTTTTGACGCACTGAGCTCTTCTGTAACGGTCACTAAGTCGACCGCTTTTCCCTGGTCGCTCAGCTTCAGCATCACATTGAAAATCTTCTGGTGTGCCGCACGGTAGAAGTCTTCTGGTATCAAGATCTCTGATGCTTGTGTAAGAGAGGAGGGTTCAAGAAAGATTGCCCCAAGCACTGCCTGTTCCGCTTCAATATTTTGAGGCGGGAGCCGATCCGCAAATAAATCACTCATCTGTTCAAACCTCCTAATAAGAAATGCGCAAGCGCCTGTCAGAACAAGCCAAATCGTTTGTTCATGCGCTTAAAAAGCATAAAGTAACACTATATCTATATAAAAATCTCTAAATTTCCCTTTAAAAAATGTGACCAGCCGAAACTGATCACATTTTTAATCAACCCTTTTATTTTAACATGTTTATCGGCAAAAGCCACTTCCAATATTAGTTTATCGCATTCATTGAAGTTTCATTTTATGCTTCTTTTACATGTACGTTTAATGTTGCCGTTACTTCAGTATGAAGCTTGACTGGAACCTTAGTGTACCCGAGCGTGCGGATCGCGTCTTCCATTTCGATTTTACGCTTGTCGATTTTAATGCTGTGCTTCTTTTGAAGCTCTTCTGCAATTTGCTTGCTGGTAATGGAGCCGAAAAGGCGGCCGCCTTCACCTGATTTCGCATTAAATTCAACTGTCAGCTTTTCAAGTGTTTCTTTCAGTTTTTTTGCATCAGCAAGCTCTTCAGCAGCAAGCTTTTCTTCTTTCTTCTTTTGAGCATTCAGGCTGCTGATACTCGATTGGTTTGCTTCGACAGCAAGCCCTTGCTTGATTAAAAAGTTATGTGCATAGCCATCTGCTACATTTTTCACTTCACCTTTTTTGCCTTTGCCTTTAACGTCTTTTAAAAAGATTACTTTCATTCTTTTTTTCTCCCTTCAAAGTATTCATCTATAGCCTCTTTTAAACGGACCTCAACATCATCAAGTGTTGCATCGTGAAGCTGTGTGGCAGCGTTAGTTAAGTGTCCGCCGCCTTCAAGGTTTTCCATGATCACCTGGACATTGATATCCCCGAGGGAACGTGCGCTGACCCCTATCATGTTTTCAGAGCGGTTTGAAATGACAAATGAAGCAACCACACCATCCATCGTCAGCAGGGTATCCGCTGTCTGGGCAATCAGCACCTGGTCAAATATTTGATCTGGCTGTCCCTTTGCAATCGCAATACCTTCTCTGTAGAATTGAACGGTTTCAATCAGCTTAGCCCGCTTGATGTAGGTATCTACATCCTCTTTTAAGAACTTTTGGACGAGCACGGTATCTGCACCCTGTCCGCGCAGATAGGAAGCCGCATCAAACGTCCTGGACCCTGTCCGCAGTGAAAAACTCTTCGTATCTACAATAATCCCGGCAAGCAGGGCTGTTGCTTCCAGCATTTCGATTCGGCCGTTTTTCGGCTGATACTCCAGAAGCTCTGTTACCAGTTCTGCTGTGGAAGAGGCGTATGGCTCCATATAAACCAGAAGAGGATTATGGATGAATTCTTCAGCGCGGCGGTGATGGTCGATGACGACAACATGTTCAATTTTATGAAGCAGCTTTTCCTCAATCACCATGGATGGCTTGTGGGTGTCAACGACCACAAGCAGGGTATCGTCTGTTGCAATTTCCATCGCCTGTTCAGGAGTGATGAATTTAGAAAAGAGCTCTTCGTTCCTTTCAATTTCCTTCATCATTCTTCTGACGCCTGTATCCAGTTCATTGAAATTTACAACTACATAGCCTTCACGCTGATTCAGGCGCGCCACTTTCTGAATGCCGATCGCAGCTCCAATCGCATCCATATCCGGGCTTTTATGGCCCATGATAATCACTTTATCGCTTTCGGATATCAATTCCTTCAGTGCATGGGAAATCACACGTGCACGGACCCGTGTTCTTTTTTCAACAGGATTGGTTTTTCCCCCGAAGAATTTAACCTTTCCGTTCGTCTGTTTGATGGCCACCTGGTCTCCGCCGCG
The DNA here is from genome assembly GCF_017303275.1 of Bacillus sp. NTK034. Lineage (GTDB taxonomy): Bacteria > Bacillota > Bacilli > Bacillales > Cytobacillaceae > Cytobacillus. The sequence continues at coordinate 359,296 of NZ_JAFKOJ010000005.1, forward strand.
GCCTAATGCCAGATCTAAGCTGGACTGAGCCAGTGAACCGAGCTCAGGAAGAGAAGAAACCCCTGTTCCGACGCCCACGCTTAATGTTAATGGAACGTTTTGCTTTGAGGTGGTTTCCCGGACATCATCGAGAATCGTGAACTTGCCTTTTTCCAGAAGCTGCAGTATATGTTCATTAAATACAGCGATAAACCGCTCAGAGGATACCCGCTTCAAGAATACCCCATTGTCCTGTGCCCATTTATTCAATATCTGGGTCACCAGGCTATTGAGGCTGCTTTTTGTCTGGTCATCCATCCCCTGAGTCAGTTCATCATAATTATCAAGGAAAATAATAGCGATAACCGTCCGTTCTTCCTGATACATTTTTTCAATTTCTGTCTGTTCCGTGACATCAAAAAAGTATAATAGGCGCTCTTCCGGTTTATGAATCACCCGGAATTTGCGGTCGTGAAGGGTAATGATTTCAGTTTCCACTTCCTGTTTGATCAGTGGAACAAGCGAATCCGCGACATCATAAAGCGATCTTCCGACTAGCGTATCTTCATCGAAGCAGGATGCTAAAAAGGGATTGGTCCATTCAATGTAATAATCATCATTAATGAGCATGATCCCGATCGGCATTTCCATCAGAGCTTCTTCGCCGACCTTTTTCACCCTGTAGGAAAGGGTCGAGATATATTCTTCCGTCTCCTTTCGATGCTTCTGAATCAGCTGAAAAAGATAGTAGAAAGGAAGGACGGCCAGAAGCAGCCCAATAAGAGCAAATAGCCAATTGTAGTACGCCAATATACCAAGAAGCACCACTGTTATGCCCATCAATCCAAAAATCGGATAGCGTATGGACCGCTTTTCTAAATACGAAGGCATGTTTTCAGCTCCTAAACAGTAGTGTTGTTTATCACTTTTTTCCTAATCTTTGCCTTAAATCGAATCCTAAGTCAATTATACCTAATATCCTCACAATATAAAGGAGAAATGGCATAAGAAATGTAAATACGGCTGCAAGGACCGGCACAGCTTTCGGCCACCCCTTTAAATGACTGAAAAAGAAAATCAGGGACAGTCCTTGAATGACCATGAAAATCTGCAGAATGAAAGCAATATTTACAAGCGCCATAAACCAGTAGCTGCCTTCTGACGGATTAAAAAGAAAAGAAGCTATAATGGTAATGAGATAGTACCATAATATGCTTTTCGGCAGGCTCATTTCCCTGAATGGCTTCCAGCCTTCAACTTTAATACCGAATCTTTTGACAATCGGAAAGGAGACAAGCTGGATGACAAAAACGGAAATGACCGATGTCATGACAAATAAACTTGGCGTCAGCGTCTCAATCATTTTCAGGCCTTCAGTAAATTGCTCGACTGCTTTATCCGCATTCTGGCCAAAGCCTTCAAGCACTCCTTCTGAAATTTGGATGGACTCCTCCATCATATTGATGCCTTCTTGAATAATATTCACATTAAAAAGAGCAACTGCCGCCGCATACAGGATTAGCAGCGCTGCAAGGAATACCAGGGTGCCCGCAATAAAGGAAGACAGCCGTCCTTTGTTTTCACTTATAAAAATGCCGATTACTGTCCCGGTCAGTCCAAATGTCAGCACAAGCGGCAGCGCCATAAACGAACCGATAATCAGAGAAAGCAGGATGCCTCCAGTCAGAAATACGATCGCATACATCCGGTTATTTTTTGCCGCAAACATAATAAACGGAAGAGCCAGGAAGAAAACCGAAACGGTACCGAGAAACGGCACGTAGAGCGAAATCAGAAGAAGCACGGCAAAAACAGCCAGAAGCACTGCACCCTCTGTTAATTTATGTACATTATTCATTGATACACCCCTCAAACTGTGTATCCAAAAAGGGGGAAAGCATTTTCCCTGCTTTTTGAACCAATCCAAATAAGACAACTCATAAGGTCTATTGTAGCTAGTATTAAATGCAGGTTCAACCTTCGCGATTTTGGAAGAGGGAATGCCGGCTTTTTCATCAAGCTTTTAACACAATCCCGTATTAAAGAAGAAGGCATAATAAAAAAGACGCCGGATACCAGCGTCTTTTCATATTAATTATTCACCTGAAACGTATGGCAGTAATGCCATTTGGCGCGCACGCTTAATAGCAATCGTTAATTTACGTTGGTATTTAGCGTTAGTGCCAGTTACACGACGTGGTAAAATCTTACCGCGCTCAGAGATGAATTTTTTAAGAAGATCCACATCTTTGTAGTCGATGTGAGTGATTCCGTTTGCAGTGAAAAAGCAAACCTTACGACGTTTAGCACGTCCTCCTCTGCGTCCTCCAGCCATGGTCAGTTACCTCCTTTAGCTTTATGATTATATATTTCCGTTCATAATCAGGCACTATTAGAATGGCAGGTCGTCATCGGAAATGTCGATTTGGCCGTCATTTGCGAATGGGTCCTGATCCACGCGAGTATAGCCGCCCTGATTACGATTATCCTGGCGTTGATTCTGATTGCTGTTATTTCCAAATGGGAAATCCTGATCTCTTGGACCGCCGTAGTTCGGGTTGCCGCCCTGGCCGCCAGAATTATTCTTCGGCTCAAGGAATTGCACACTCTCAGCCTGGACTTCTGTCACGTAAACACGCTTTCCATCCTGGCCTTCATAGCTGCGGGACTGAATCCGGCCATCTACACCTGCAAGACTTCCTTTTTTAAGGAAGTTCGCTACGTTTTCAGCTGGCTTTCTCCATACCACACAGTTGATAAAGTCTGCCTCCCGCTCACCTTGCTGATTCGTAAAAGTACGATTCACGGCAAGAGTGAATGAAGCGACAGGAACTCCGTTCGGGGTATACCGCAAATCAGGATCCTTTGTCAAACGTCCGACAAGAACAACACGGTTCATCATCAGAATCAACTCCTCTCGGTAAAAATGGCTTTATCTATTATTTTTCGTCTTTAACAACGATGTAACGGATGATGTCTTCGCTGATTTTAGCTAAACGAGTGAACTCGTCAACTGCTTTTGCTTCAGCATTAACGTTCATTAGCTGGTAGTAGCCGTCGCGGAAATCATTGATTTCGTATGCAAGGCGACGCTTACCCCAATCCTTTGATTCAGAAACCTCCGCACCATTGTCAGTTAAGATTGTGTTGAAACGCTCAACTAGGGCTTTTTTAGCCTCATCTTCAATGTTTGGGCGGATGATGTACATAACTTCGTACTTTCTCATCACTTTCACCTCCTTTTGGTCTAACGGCCCTTCAAAAGGGCAAGGAGCAATATATTCATTACTCACAAGTTGAAATTATAGCACATTAATTATGCAAAAGCAATAACACTGGAGTTAATTGCTAGATGGAAGTTTATTTGAGAGAGGATTTCTTTTCGAACTTTAATTTTGAAAATCGATTTCGCTGCAGCAGAGATGACCGACTGCTTTATCGGTCACTTTCACCTGTTTATCGGTCAGATTTCATGTTTATCGGACACTTTCCGCATGATATCGGTCAAATCCCCTGGGTTATCGGTCACTTTTTCCATATATCGGTCACTTCGCTTGAAATCAACATCATACTGTGGGCATAGAAAAATAAGAACCCCTAATATAGAGGTTCTCAGCAAATTAAACGTTAAAGCGGAAGTGCATGACATCTCCGTCTTTAACAATATATTCTTTTCCTTCGAGGCGGACTTTTCCTGCTTCTTTGGCAGCTGTCATGTTGCCTGCAGCAACAAGGTCGTCATAGGAAACCGTTTCTGCACGGATGAAGCCTTTTTCAAAGTCTGAGTGAATAACTCCCGCACACTGTGGAGCCTTCATGCCTTTGCGGAATGTCCAGGCGCGGACTTCCTGTACGCCGGCAGTGAAGTATGTTGCCAATCCAAGCAGGTTGTAGGCTGCTCTAATCAGCTGATCAAGACCGGATTCTTCGATGCCAAGCTCCTGAAGAAACATTTCTTTTTCTTCCCCATCAAGCTCAGCAATTTCAGATTCAATTTTTGCACAGATTACAATGACTTCCGCATTATCCTTTGCAGCAAATTCTTTAACCTGCTGTACATATTCGTTTGATGAAGGATCTGCTACATCATCTTCGCTTACGTTCGCAACGTAAAGAACAGGTTTAATTGTCAGCAGATGTAGACCTTTTACAAGCTTCATCTGTTCCTCAGTAAACTCAACCGTACGCGCCGGTTTGTCTGCTTCAAACGCTTCTTTTAATTTTTCCAGAATTTCCAGCTCAAACACAGAATCTTTATCTTTCTGCTTTGCCAGCTTGCTCACGCGGCCAATTCGCTTTTCAACTGATTCAAGATCAGCCAAAATCAATTCCAAATTGATGACTTCTATATCATCGATTGGATCCACTTTCCCTGCAACGTGTGTAATATTGTCATCCGCAAAACAGCGGACAACCTGGCAGATAGCATCTACTTCACGAATATAGGACAGGAATTTATTCCCAAGACCTTCCCCTTTGCTCGCACCCTTTACGATGCCGGCAATATCCGTAAATTCGAAAGCCGTTGGCACAGTCTTTTTCGGCTGAACCAATTCAGTTAATTTATTCAGACGGTGGTCAGGCACTTCAACAATTCCCACATTCGGATCAATTGTACAGAACGGATAGTTCGCAGACTCCGCTCCTGCCTGGGTAATTGCATTAAACAACGTAGACTTTCCGACATTCGGCAAACCTACAATACCAGCTGTTAAAGCCATCCAAGTCACTCCTCAACATTATTTCATCTATTAAAAATACGATTGTTTCTCATTTAAACAAGCCTCTAACAATTATAGATAGTTGCCGGAGAAATGTAAAGAAAAGGTGACAGGCACCCATACCACTTTGCCTGACTGGTATAGGTGCCTGTCACCGCTATTAAACCTTCGCTATATTCACAAGGCAGTCATACAATGTGCTTCCAAGGCCATTGTCCGATTCGAGGCTGGAAGTAAGATTATTAACGGAACCGCCGAATTTTGCCCAGATGCCTTCATCAATATTGATGGTATCCGGATGGGCTTTTTTCATAATATGGACAAAGCCTTTCATTTCCCCGCGGTCATTCCACACTTTGACATAATCGTTTTCCTGCAGGCCAAGCTTATCAGCAATATTGTCGGCAATTTCCACCTTTGCCTTTGGCTCTGGCTTCAAAAGGTGATAATGCTGCGAATGATTGGAGCGAAGCGGATGAATCGTCAGCAATGTAAAAGGAAACTGCTTGGCACGCTCTTTGTCCGTCCATTTTGTTTCCCGGGGAAGAGCGAGTGTCAGCCTGCTTTCGGAACCCTTTCGGAACGCCGCAGCAGAGGTGAATTCATACTTGCCGCTTGGCGTTTTGAACTGCCGGTCTGCCCAGGGCACCGTATCAACCGGGAGCTCTTTATGGTGGGAATTCCTTAAGCTATCCAATGTGATCCCATTCTCTTTAAGCGAACCGAGGCCCATGCTGATAAACTCTTCTCGTGTAAAATCAAAATCGGCTCCGAATCCGAGACGCTTAGAAAGCTCAGTCCAAACCCATAAATCAGTCTTTGCTTCACCTGGCGGTTCAACCAGTTTCGGACCATGATTGACAAAGTGATGGTACATGGAAGAGTAATAGACATCTTCCTGTTCAAAGACTGTGGCAACCGGAAGCACAAAATCAGCCATTTTGGCGGTATCTGTCATAAACTGCTCTAACACAACGACAGTCTCAACAGATGCAAAAGCCTCGCGTACCCTAGATGAGTCAGGTACCTGAGTTAAAGGGTTTCCACACGTGACGAAGATCATGTTAATCTCAGGGTCTTTTGCTGTTAAAATCCCCTCTGCCTGACGCATCATCGTAAATTGCCTGAAAGCCGTTTTCCGTTCAGGGAGGGTGAGGGCTGCCCCATCAAAGCTTTGCCCAACCTGCCTGTTGGCATAGTTTGCGCCTCCGCCCGGAATGCCGATATTTCCGCTCACGGCAATTAAAGCATCCATCAGCCGGATCGTGTTCCCGCCGTTTTCATAGCGCTGCATGCCAAGTCCAAAGAAAGTGGAAACAGGGCGGTCCCCATACACCATCGCAAGCTCAGTCATCACCTCTTGAGGCACTTCCGTTTTCTCTGCCACTTCCTCGAGTGTCACACTGCTCAGCAGTTCATTCAGATCTTCAAAACCAATAGAATATTTATCTATGAAACTTCTATCTTCTAAGCCCAGACGGAGCATTTCCTTCATGATGCCGGCCGCAAGCCAGCCATCCATCCCCGGCTTAATGGAAAAATAGCGGTCCGCCATTTTGGCCGTCGCATTAAAAATCGGATCAATTACATACAGCTTGGCACCTTGTTTCTTTGCCTCCTGCAGCTTTTGATACAGGTGCATATTGGTGCGCGCGACATTTCTACCCCAGACAACAATATGTCTGCTGTTTAAAATATCTTCAGGCCCGTGGCTATACGCATCTCCGAAATCCCAGCTCTGGGCCTCAATGCCGGCTCCCCAGCAGATGGATCCCGTCAGCTCAGTCACTCCGCCATAGCAGTTAAAAAAGCGCTGATCCAGGTTCGTCAGCAAGCCTCCATTGGCATAGTCATGGCTGTGCAGGACCGAAGTGGTGCCAGCCGTTTCTTTTATCTCTTTCATTTTCAGGGAAATATCGTGCAAAGCCTGCTCCCATGAAATTTGCACAAATTCTCCATCCACTTTCTTCAGCGGATGAAGGAGGCGTTCCGGAGAATTGGTCCTGCTTTCAAGCATTCTGCCGCGGCCGCAAATTTTCCCCTTTGTTATTGGATGGTTCTGATCGCCATCTACCTTGGTCACCTTACCGTCTTCAACTGTTACATGAAAGCCGCAGCTGTCCCAGCAGTTTAGGGGACAGGCTGACTTGAACGTTTGTGCCACGAACCTCATCTCCCTGCAGTTTGTCTCTTATTCCTCATGCTTAACAAGAATTTTCTTCATTTTGCGGGCGAATTCCCTTCTTGGGATCATTACGCTGTGTCCGCAGCCTTCGCACTTAATGCGGATATCTGCTCCCATCCGGATGATTTTCCACTTGTTAACCCCGCATGGGTGTGGCTTTTTCATTTCCACCACATCATGTAAATCAAATTCTTTTTGCTCCATGTTTATCCCTCCGCATTCAGTTTTGGGTTATCCTGTTCATTCCGTGTGTACATTACAAGTCGCGGGAACGGAATTTCAATGCCATGCGCATCTAAACAAAGCTTAATTTCCTTCCGCAGCTGGCGCGCAATATAAAAGTGCCTCATTGGCAGTGTTTCTGAAACTACACGCAGCATCACATCAGCTGCCGCCATATTTTGGATGCCCAGAATTTCCGGCGGCTTAACCATATCCTCATATTTTTCCGGGAGCTTTTCGAATAATTCCTGAAGGACCTGTTCAACCTTTACAATATCGCCTTCATACGCAATGCTGACATCCACAAAAGCCACACTATTATTTAATGAAAAATTGGTCACCTGCATAATGCTTCCGTTCGGAAGGATATGAACTTCACCTGTCCAGTTTTTTATCTTTGTCGTCCTCAATCCGATTTCTTCTACCGTTCCTTCAAATTGATCAATCCGGATATAATCCCCAACCGAAAACTGATCTTCAAAAATGATAAAAAATCCGGTGATAATGTCCTTTACAAGACTTTGTGCCCCAAACCCAACAGCCAATCCTACGATTCCGGCACCGGCCAAAAGAGCTTTTACATCAATTGTCAGCACCGATAATATCATGATCGCCGCAACGAAAAACGCCACGTATGTGAGCATATTCTCCAGCAGCTTCAGAAGGGTGGCTTCCCTGCGCTCTGAGATTCGGAGCCTTGACGGCGTCCTAACTTTAAAAATATTACGGATGGCCAGCTTGCCGATCCTGATCAGAATGCTCGTCACGATCAGAATCGCTATAACTTTAAAGATGCCTTCCCCAATGGTTATCCACGTTTCTTCATTCGAAATCTTATCTATCATACCGTTTGTCATTTTTTCAATAGGACTCATGGTTTCACCTGCTTTAAATTAGTGAAAATATAGAAAAGCGGAAAGCGCCCGCTAAATGAAGGCACGCAGACTAAAAACGCCACGTCCTCCCAAAAGCTGTCATTTTCGGTCGTGCGATGTTTAGGCTGACGAAGCCTTACTTGTCCTGTGGGCCTCAAGCATAAGGCGAGCCGGCTGAAAGGTTGTTCTTTAACCTTTTGGACGGATTGAAAGAAATGTTGAGGTGACTGCCCAGGAACGGCTTATGACCTCGAGTCCCCAGGAGCCGAAACTAGACAAGTTTAGACCCGAGAGCCGATGGCGCCTGGAGTTAGACAGTAATCACGTTCAAAATTTCAAGCCTTTAACTTGTATGAAATTATACTGCATCTTGCCCCTCAGTGCGAACCCCTCTGTAAAACAAAATTATTTTATCAATTTTTCTCATGGCTTAACAGTTAAAAACCCGATTGTTTAACGATTAAATAATACAGGTATGTATAGATTACACAAAAATTCCGTATACTGTTAAAAACGTATAAATACTTGTTTTTCGGGCATGGCAAGGAATAAAGAGGGAGTGGACCTATATGAACTTCAAACCGAACTTGTTTGACAAAAAAGGCGGGGCTTCTGCCAGAATCTCGCATGAAGAAACAAACTCTGCTGAAAAATTGGCTGCTGAACTGAAGAATATTCTGCCTGCGGGCATCAGCTGCCGTCCCATCGTTTTTGTCTGCATTGGCACAGACCGCTCTACAGGCGATTCATTAGGTCCGCTGGTAGGCACACTCCTCGAGGAAAAATCCATTTCATCTTTCCATGTATACGGAACACTGGAGGACCCAATCCATGCCGTAAACCTGGAAGAAAAACTGAATGAAATTAAAAAGAAACATTTTAATCCCTTTATCATCGGGATCGACGCCTGCCTGGGGCGCTTAAAAAGCGTCGGAGTCATTCAAATCGGAGAAGGCCCTGTCAAGCCTGGCGCCGGAGTTAATAAAGACCTGCCGGAAGTAGGAGACATGCACATAACCGGCATCGTCAACGTCAGCGGATTTATGGAATTCTTCGTCCTCCAGAACACAAGGCTCAACCTCGTCCTGAAAATGGCCAAAACCATCGCAGGGGGCATCTATGAAGCAAGCCTGACCCACCAGACAGCGCCAGCATGGCCTGCATTCAAGTGGGAACTGAACCGTGAACAAACACCTTAATGAATAGGAAGCCGCAGGGGAAATCGGCCTGCGGCTTTTTTGGTTAGCTGGGGGAGGGGAGGGGATTGCTCTGTTGGCACATCTTTTTGCGCTGATTTGGTTAGTTTATGCGCTATCTGATTATACTTTTGCGCGCTCACCCGATTTATGCGCCGTTCTCACATCTTTTCGCGCTGTTATTCCTATTTTATGCGCTGCTGCAGCCGGCTTTTGCGTCAATTCCATTAGTTTATGCGCTGCACCCAGAGGTTTTGACAGGCGCCGAAAGCACAATAAATTCCGGTGCACATGCTTCACACCACCGCACTAACAATTAAATCCCCATCCCTAAAAATAAATCCCATAAAAATAAACAACCGACACAATAATCCCCGTAACCACAATTCCAGGAAGCAGGTTCGCAACTCTGATCTTTGTAATTCCTGTCAGATTCAGACCAATCGCAAAGATCATGATTCCGCCTGTCGCGGTCATTTCCTTAATAAAGCTGTCCATAAGAAGCTGGGGGACAAACCGGTCGATCTGGGTGGCAAAAAGGGCAATAAGCCCTTCATAAAGCATGACTGGAAAAGCTGAAAAGAGTACACCAATCCCTAATGTAGTCGTCAAGATGAGGGAGGTGAAGCCGTCAATAATCGATTTGGTATAAAGAACCGAGTGATCGCCGCGGATGCCGCTGTCGAGCGCGCCGATAATGGCCATAGCGCCAATGACAAAGATAAGCGTAGCCGTTACGAAGCCCTGGGAAATGCTTCCCTGGCCTTTTGAGCCGATTTTTCTTTCGAGCCAATCGCCAAGTTGGTTCAGCTTATCTTCGAGAGCTAAGGATTCCCCAATAACCGCCCCGAAAACAAGGCTTAAAATCACAACCAGGAAATTCTCGCTCTTCAAGCCCATTTGCAGGCCGAGCACCATTACAGCCAGGCCGATCGCATGCATCACCGTGCCCTTCATGCTTTCAGGAATGCGATGGAGCAATTTCCCAAGCAGTGTTCCAATAATAATCAATAATCCATTCACAAGCGTACCTAGCAAAAACATATTCTTCACCTTATTATTTCGCAATGCGAATTATTTTCTATTAAAATTACCACGAAAGGTACTGACCTACAATCTTTTTTTATTGAATCCTGTAAAAAAATAAACCATCATTAAGATGGCTTACGAATTGGTTTCTAAAAGTTCCATAATGCGTTCCAAATCTTCTTTTGAGAAAAATTCAATCTCTATTTTCCCCTTGTTTTTGGACTGTTTAATATGGACGGTGGTTCCGAATCTTTCTCTGAGAGAGGATTCGCGTTCCTTAATAAAAATATCTTTTGGTGCATTTTGCTTTTTCGTTTCACGTGAAACATCATTCAGCTGCTGAATCAGCTGTTCAAGCTGACGGACATTTAAGCCGTCTTTAACTGTTTTTTCAACGAGCGCCTGCAGCTTCTCTTTTTTTCGCAGACCCAATAGTGCTCTGCCATGGCCCATGGAGATTTTGCCTTCCGAGATCAGCCCTTGGATTTTTGGAGGAAGGGACAGGAGCCTGATATGGTTCGCAATATGCGGCCTGCTTTTTCCAAGGCGCTTGGCCAGCTCCTCTTGTGTCACCTTAAGCTTCTCCATTAACAGCTGGTATGCAGCCGCTTCTTCAATGGGAGTTAAGTCTTCACGCTGCAGATTTTCAAGAACAGCGAGCTCCATCATCTGCTGTTCGGTTAATTCCCGAACGACTACAGGAACTCTCTCAAGATTCGCTTCTTTTGCTGCCCGGTAGCGGCGCTCCCCAACTACAATCTCATAGCCCTTGATGCTTTTGCGGACGATTATCGGCTGCAGAATTCCGTGTTCAAGGATGGACTGCTTCAATTCCTCGATGGCTTCCTTTTCAAACACTTTGCGCGGCTGATAAGGGTTGGGACGGATGTCCTTTATTTTGACTTCCTGCACAGTTTCTTCTTTTTCGGTTTCAATATTATTGAAAAAAGCATTCAGACCTTTTCCTAAACCTTTAGCCATTTGAAACCACTTCCTTTGCCAGTTCTAAATATACTTCAGCTCCGCGTGACTTCGGATCATAAGTAATGATAGGTTCTCCATGGCTCGGAGCTTCTCCCAGCCGTACATTGCGGGGAATGATTGTTTTATATACTTTATCCTGAAAATATTTTTTCACTTCTTCAATGACCTGAATGCCAAGATTTGTACGGGCATCAAGCATCGTCAGCAGAACGCCTTCAATTTTCAAATCATGATTCAGATGCTTCTGCACAAGGCGGACCGTATTCAGAAGCTGACTCAGACCCTCAAGCGCATAGTACTCACATTGCACTGGTATGATGACGGCATCTGAAGCAGTCAGCGAGTTAATGGTCAGTAATCCAAGGGAAGGAGGACAGTCAATAATAACATAATCAAAATTTGCCTTCACTTCTTCCAGAGCCCTCTTTAATCTTACTTCCCGTGAGATGGTCGGCACCAGTTCAATTTCTGCGCCTGCCAGCTGAATGGTTGCCGGGATAGCGTATAAATTCTCTACAGAAGTTGGCTTTATAACCTTTGATGCTTCCACATCATCAACGAGAACGTCATAGATGCAATGATCGACATCTGCTTTTTCGATGCCGATTCCGCTTGTTGCGTTACCCTGCGGATCAATGTCGACCAGCAGCACTTTCTTCCCTATGTATGCCAGGCATGCGCCAAGATTGACAGAAGTGGTCGTTTTTCCGACTCCGCCTTTCTGGTTCGCAACGGCTAAAATCTTGCCCACGGTGTCACCTGCTTTCATCTATCAGTATTACAATCTATTTATCTGCAAATTTATTAGAATCGTTAAATCACGTAGTCTATTTTATCATGAAAAACAGGGCAGAATAATTTTTTTGTAAAAAATAAGAAGATTCTAATAGTCTTTTTATCGTTCCTTCAAAAAAACGCGAAAAACAAAACAGGGAATGCCCCCGCTTTATCTTTCGCGTAAAAAATTATTTCTTTTTAGGAATCTTAATCGTGATTTGATAAAATTCATCAAATTCTTCTTCTTCCGAATCAAGATTAATTCCGCTGTCAGAAACCATGGATAAAGATTGGCGGATCGTATTAACCGCAATTCTCATATCCTTGCTGAATGCTTTGCGCTTCGGCTTCGGCTTTGGATTTTTCTGTTCGAGAATTTTGACAACCCTGTCTTCTGTCTGCTTCACATTCAGATTCTTTTCCACAATCTCCTGCAGCAGGGCGACCTGCTTTTCAGGGTCTTTCAGCGGGATTAGCGAACGGGCATGCCGCTCTGTGATCGATTTGTTTAATAATGCATCCTGGACAGGCTGCGGCAATTTCAGCAGCCGAAGCTTATTTGCAACGGTTGACTGGCCTTTTCCAAGGCGCTGTGCCAATGCTTCCTGTGTCAGATTATGCAGTTCTAAAAGCTTTCCGTAGGCAACAGCTTCTTCAATCGGAGACAGTTCTTCCCTTTGAAGGTTTTCAATTAAAGCCACTGAAGCCGTTTCCGTATCACTTAGATTTTTTACGATAGCCGGAGCTTCTTCCCAGCCCAGTTTTTTCATGGCCCGGTATCTGCGTTCACCTGCTATGATTTCAAACTGGCCATCCTCAAATTCCCTTACGACAATCGGCTGGATGATTCCATGCGTATGGATGGTCCGAGAAAGCTCTTCTATCTTCTCATCATCAAACACCGTTCTTGGCTGAAAACGGTTGGGGACGATTCGATCAATAGGTATCTTCTTAACTTCTTCTCTTTCGCTTAAGTCTTCAATATCCAATTGTTCTTCTGCTGGTTTTTCCGCTGTAACTTGTTCTCCCTTTTCGCCTAGGCCAAAAAAGCGTGAGAAAGAATGCTTCATCACCCTGCACCACCTTTACGAAACTCCCTATAACATATTCTCTATCATCATGACAAATCCTGCCGGACAGGAGCAATATAAATATCTGGAAAAATCGATTAGTTTACACCATTATGTCATACAATGGCAAATTGCGCACCCTATTCAATTGGTGTTTTATTGGGTGTCCCCGGCTTACGCGGGTACTTTTTAGGAGTGCTCTTTTCTTTTTTTATGATTAAAATATTGCGCTCACTTTCTTCCTCAGGCAAGGTAAACGTGTGGGAATCCACAAGTTTTCCTCCCAGTACAGAGATGGCCTTTTTGCCGGCATCCAGTTCCTCTTTTGCACTGGCACCCTTCATAGCAACAAATGTGCCGCCTGTTTTTGCCAGAGGCAGACAAAGTTCACTTAAAACGGACAATCTGGCAACAGCCCGTGCTGTCACAACATCAAAAGACTCACGGTACTCTTTGTTCTGGCCAAAGGTTTCCGCCCGGTCATGGATAAAGCGGACATTCTCAAGCTCCAGCTTCTTCGCTAAATGCTCCAGAAACCCTATACGTTTATTCAGCGAGTCAACGATTGTAATATGTAAACCCGGAAAAGCAATTTTAATCGGTATGCTTGGAAAACCTGCACCAGCACCGACATCACAAACCTTTAACGGCTGGTTGAAATCAAAGTAAAAAGCAGCGCTTATCGAGTCATAAAAATGCTTGAGATAAACATCTTCCTTTTCCGTGATGGCGGTTAAATTCATTTTTTCATTCCATTCCAAAAGTGTGGAATAGTATGTGTCATATTGCTGCAATTGCTGTGGCGAAAGGGCAATTCCCTTCGCCGCCAGCATTTCTGTAAATTGTTCGGTATTCATCTATAAATCCTTTCGGTTCTCAGACATGATCGGATTTCCCCTTTTACTCCGCTGAAACTCTTGCAATTCTGCCCTGTTCTAAATAAACAAGCAAAATAGAGATATCGGCAGGGTTTACACCGGAAATTCGAGAAGCCTGCGCGAGAGATAGCGGCCTTACTTCCTTCAGCTTTTGTCTTGCTTCGGAAGCCAGCCCGTTAATATCATCATAATCGATGTTTTCAGGGATCTTCTTGTTCTCCATCTTCTTCAGTCGCTCTACCTGCTGAAGTGACTTTTCAATATAGCCTTCATACTTGATCTGGATTTCCACCTGTTCGGAAACATCCGGATCAAGTGGATTCTCAGCCGGAATAAGCTGATGGATATGATCATAAGCCATTTCCGGACGCTTCAGCAGATCAGAGGCGCGGATGCCGTCTTTCAGCTCGCTTCCGCCCTGACTTTTAATCAGCTCCTGCACATCAGAAGTCGGCTTGATGATGATGCCTTGCAAACGTGATTTTTCTTCTTCAATCGCCTGTTTTTTCAGCTGGAATTTCCCATAGCGTTCTTCACTGATCAGCCCTACTTTGCGGCCGAGCTCTGTTAAGCGCAGGTCGGCATTATCATGGCGAAGCAGCAGACGGTATTCCGCTCTTGAAGTCAATAGACGGTAAGGCTCGTTCGTGCCTTTAGTCACAAGATCGTCAATCAGGACGCCAATATAAGCATCTGATCGGCTTAAAATGACTTCTTCTTTATCCAGCGATTTTAATCCGGCATTCATGCCTGCCATTAGCCCCTGGCCGGCAGCCTCTTCATAGCCGGATGTCCCGTTAATCTGGCCTGCAGTAAAGAGATTTTTCACCTTCTTGGTTTCAAGTGTCGGCCATAATTGTGTAGGTACGATGGAATCATATTCAATCGCATAGCCGGCACGCATCATCTGTACATTTTCAAGTCCCGGGATAGTTCTGAGAATCTGCTGCTGCACATCCTCAGGCAAGCTTGTTGAAAGCCCCTGCACGTATACTTCCTGAGTATTCCGGCCTTCAGGCTCCAGGAAGATCTGATGGCGCGGCTTATCGTTAAAGCGGACAACCTTATCTTCAATTGACGGGCAATAGCGCGGACCAGTTCCTTTGATCATGCCGGAGTACATTGGCGAGCGATGAAGATTATTGTCGATCAATGTATGCGTTTCTTCATTGGTATACGTCAGCCAGCAAGGGAGCTGGTCTGTAATATACTTGGTCGTTTCATAGGAAAAAGCTCTGGGCACATCATCGCCAGGCTGGATTTCCGTTTTGCTGTAATCAATGGAGTGGCTGTTGACGCGCGGCGGTGTTCCTGTTTTAAAACGGACCAGATCAAAGCCAAGCTCCTGCAGGTGTTCTGAGAGCTTAATGGACGGCTGCTGGTTGTTAGGACCGCTTGAGTACTTGAGCTCACCGAGGATGATTTCCCCTCTTAAGAAGGTTCCGGTCGTAATAACTACGGCTTTTGAATGATAGACGGCACCTGTCTGGGTGACGACGCCCCTGCATTCTCCATCTTCGACAATCAGCCGTTCAACCATTCCCTGAATAAGTGTCAGGTTTGGTTCATTTTCCAGCGTTTTTTTCATTTCATGCTGATACGTGAATTTATCGGCCTGAGCTCTTAACGCACGGACTGCAGGGCCTTTTCCTGTATTGAGCATGCGCATCTGAATATGGGTTTTATCAATATTTTTGCCCATTTCTCCGCCAAGAGCATCGATTTCCCTTACCACAATCCCTTTTGCAGGACCTCCGACTGAAGGGTTGCAGGGCATAAAGGCTACCATATCCAGGTTGATTGTAATCATTAATGTCTTTGCGCCGAGACGGGCCGAAGCAAGGCCTGCTTCTACACCCGCGTGTCCGGCTCCGACTACTATGACATCATAACTTCCAGCTTCATATGTCATGATGCGGCCTCCTTTGCTGCAATCAGAAAAGCACAGGCACAAGCTTTTAAAAGCCACGGGCTGAGCCAGCCGATTGCAAAAGTTAAAAATCTATTTCCGCTGCGTCAGCTGACACAGCCTGCTTAAATCATCTATTTTCCTAAACAGAACTGCGAGAATAACTGGTCGATCAAGCTTTCATGGACGCTGTCACCAATAATTTCACCAAGCAGCTCCCATGTTCTCGTCAAATCAATCTGAACAATGTCAATCGGCGTTCCCATCTCAACACCCTGCATCGCTTCATCGATGGCATTTTGAGCCTGGTTCAATAGGGCAATATGGCGGGTATTGGATACATATGTCATATCTCCGGCTTCGATGGAACCTGCAAAGAATAAAGAAGCAATGGCTTCCTCAAGATCGTCGACTCCCTGATCCTCCAATAAAGAGGTTGTAACCAGTTTATGATGCTTGGAAAGCTCACGCACGCGTTTCATGTCGATTTTTTGGTCAAGGTCGGTTTTATTGACAATTACAATAACATCCATGCCTTCGACCGCTTTGAAAATATTTTCATCCTCAGACGTCAATTCATCCGAGTAATTGAGCACGAGCAAAATCAAATCTGCTTCCTTTAATACCTGCCTTGATTTTTCAACACCAATCCGTTCCACGATATCTTCCGTTTCGCGAATGCCGGCTGTATCAACAAGGCGGAGAGGCACTCCTCTTACATTCACGTATTCTTCGATGACATCACGGGTTGTGCCCGGGATATCTGTTACAATCGCCTTATTCTCGTGAACAAGGCTATTCAATAAGGAAGATTTTCCAACGTTTGGCCGTCCGACGATTACAGTTGAAAGTCCTTCACGCAGAATTTTCCCCTGCTGTGAGGTCTGAAGAAGCTTTTCGATTTCCTTCTTTACATAAGAAGCCTTCTCCATCAGCATATGATGGGTCATTTCCTCGACATCATCGTACTCCGGATAGTCGATATTGACTTCTACATGCGCAAGAATCTCCAGAATTTCCTGCCTAAGCTTCTGAATAAGCTTTGACAGCCTTCCTTCCATCTGGCCAAGTGCCATGTTCATAGCCCGGTCAGTCTTCGCACGGATTAAATCCATAACCGCTTCTGCCTGAGATAAATCAATCCGCCCGTTCAAAAAGGCGCGCTTTGTAAATTCACCAGGCTCTGCCAGGCGTGCACCATTATTCAGCAAAAGCTGCAGCACGCGGTTTACGGAAACCAGTCCGCCATGGCAGTTGATTTCAATGACATCTTCTTTAGTAAAGGTTTTCGGCCCCTTCATGGCCGAAACCATTACTTCCTCAGCAATCTGTCCGGTTTTGGGATCCATAATATGTCCATAATGAATGGTATGGGACGCAACATCCTTTAGACGCTTGCCTCCCACTCCTCTGAACAGCCGGTCCGCAATTTCAAAAGCCTGGTCACCGCTCAGGCGGACAATAGCAATGGCTCCTTCCCCCATCGGAGTAGATATCGCGGCTATTGTATCAAATTCCAATTCATTCACCTCTCTTTTTTCTGTTTTATCGATCTATATAACGAAAAGCGGAAGGCGCCCGCTTGTCGGCGACAAGCATAAGACAAGCCGGCTGAAAGATTGTTCTTTAACCTTTTGGACGGATTGGCTTATGACCTCGAGCCGATGGCGCCTGGAGCTAGACAGTTATCCAAGTCAAAGGAAAGTTTTCTTATCTTTAGAAATAATAATATCGATTCCCCAAATTAATAGAATATCACATGGTTTTTTTTTAGAAAAGCATATCAGCCCGCGATTCCGGCTTGTCCATCAGTCACATGTTACTTATCAACAGCCAGCTTAAATACACCCGCTGAAAAATTATCCACACGTCTCATAATTAATATGCTCTATTTTAACTTATCCACATGTGAATAACAATAAAACCAATTGAGATTTAATAATTTGCGGGAAATGACAAAGTGCGACAAAAAAAATCCCAATCCGTAAATGGACTGGGATTTGCAATATAAGAAATTTTTATATTTTGAACGTCGATAACTGTCTAGCTACAGCGCTGCGCTTCCGCTTTTCCTGCTATCTTGTTCTGGCTGGTGCGATGACAATATGACGATGCGGGTCATTGCCATCAGAATACGTATTGATTCGCTTATTATTTACGAGGGCGGTATGGATCACTTTGCGTTCATATGAAGGCATAGGTTCCAGTGCTATTTCTTTTCCCGTCTTCAAAGCTTTTTGAGCAAGCCTTTCAGCCAGTTGAATCAGGGTATCCTGGCGTCTTTTCCGGTAATCCTCTGCATCAAGCACTACATTTAAGTACTGCTCCGCATAGCGGTTAATGACCAGCTGTGTCAAATACTGGAGGGAATTGAGCGTTTGTCCCCTTTTTCCGATTAAAAGAGCAATCTTTTCACCGGATAGGATAAATTGAACATTTTTTCCGTCCCTTAATGTTTCAATTTCAATGGTCACGCCCATTTTCCCGCTGACGTCTTTGAGGAACTTTTCGGCTTCCTCAATCGGATCAGGTTTCTTCACAGCTTTCACCACGGCCGGCCGGGATCCGAAAATCCCGAAAATGCCTTTTTTACCCTCATCAACGATAGTAATCTCTAAGCGGTCTTCTGTTGTGTTTAATTGAGCTAAAGCTGACTCTACTGCTTCCTTGACGGTCTGTCCTGTAGCAGTTACTTGTTTCACTTTTTGGCTCCTCCTGCATTTCCGGCCGCTGCAGCTTTCAGGTCCGGACCTTTAATGAAATACGTTTGAACGATCATGAAGATATTCCCCACTACCCAGTATAAAGAAAGAGCTGCCGGGAAGTTAATGGCAAAAATAACGATCATAATCGGCATTAGGTAAAGCATCATTTTCATTTGTGCAGCCATTTGCCCCGTATGCTGAGTGCCGGCCATCATCATTTTCTGCTGAATGAACGTTGTCACACCTGCAATTAAAGGCAATAAGTAAATTGGATCCGGAGAACCAAGGTCAAACCAAAGGAAATTATGGTTTGCGATTTCGCGCGTACGTGTAATCGCATGATAGAAACCGATCAGGATCGGCATTTGAATCACCAGTGGAAAACATCCTGCAAGCGGATTAACGCCGTGCTTTTGGAATAAAGCCATTGTTTCCTGCTGCAGCTTTTGCTGGGTTTTCTGGTCTTTTGAGCTGTATTTTTCACGAAGCTTCTGCATTTCTGGCTGTATCGCCTGCATCGCTTTTGAACTTCTCGTTTGTTTAATCATTAATGGCAGGATGACCAGCCGGATAATGATCGTCACAATAATAATCGATAGTCCATAGCTGCCGCCTGCAAATTCCGCTACCTTAATAATAAACAGCGAAAGCGGGTAGACAATATACTCGTTCCAAAAGCCTTCACTTTCAGATGTAATCGGCTGGTTGATTTCTGTACAGCCCGATAAAAGGGCCATCACAAACACTAAACCGATTAATAGGAATATTCGTTTCTTCAACCGTTTTTTCCTCCTTAATTGCTCCTGATAATAGTATGGATATCATTTGCTTGTCCCCCTCAGAGGGCACACGCTCATATGTATCTTATTTTACCATCTTTTAAAATGAAGTGCTTCAAAATAAAGATAGATAAAGATTATTGATTTTTAGTATTTCCAAGTCCCGGTTTATTCAAAACCCGCGAAACCTTCAATACATGGATCAGACTCTTTTTAACTTCATGAAAATCCATTTCTGCCACCGGTTTCCTCGCAATGACGATCAGATCATACTGCGGCTTAATTTCCTCCTCCAGTTCTAAGAATGCCTGGCGGATATACCTTTTGATCTGGTTCCTCATAACGGCATTGCCGATTTTTTTACTGACAGAAAGGCCAATGCGGAAATGATTCTGCTCCTCTTTTCTCAAGATGTAAACGACAAATTGACGGTTGGCGAATGACTTTCCCTTTTTAAAGGCCTCTTGAAATTCTTTATTCTTTTTTACACGGAACTCTTTTTTCATGTCATCACCTTTTCAAAAAAGCGCAGAGCGCCTTGGACATTTATCTTTACATGGAAAAAAAGACCACTGACGTTTCAGTGGCCTAAGCAGATAATACTTTTCTTCCTTTGCGGCGGCGGCGAGCTAGAACGTTACGTCCGTTCGGAGAGCTCATGCGGCTGCGGAAACCATGAACCTTGCTTCTTTTACGCTTGTTTGGTTGATAAGTTCTTTTCATATATGACACCTCCCTGAGGAATTGCTGTTAAAGACAGTCTTTCTAATTATATAGATGTAACTAGAAAATTGTCAACTATGCATATAAGTCAATCTGCCTTCAATGGCAAAAAAATTAGTTTCGGCTCTTTCTTTCATAATTTGTTTTTTCTTATAAAGTTAGTTCGTTGATCTCCGCTGCGGGCACTTGCTTTCCGCGGGGAGGAACGGGAGCCTCCCGCAGGACATTGAATAAGCTTCCTTGAATCAACACCGCACGAAGAAAATGCGAATGCATTTTCGAGGATCAAGTGCCCTGCGCTCCAATCAACTCAGCAGTTAAAATTTATTATGAATAAACAACTTACGAAATAACATTTAAAAACGCTTTGCTGCTCTTTCTCTTTTTGCATATCTGAAAGAACCCACTCAGAAAGTTTACCTTCTTTTTGCCTGAATGTCATCCTAAAATTTCATTTTTCCACGTTTTTCTCATTAGTTCATTGTAAAAGCTGCTATTTGAGACTGCAAATTCTGACGGTCTCCAGATGACCTGGCCACGAAAAAATGGCATCTCTCCATCTGATATTCAGAATTGGATTTTCTAAAAAAACAGGGCTGTGGATAAAATTTCGACAGCATTTTCATTATCCACATCACATATTGACAAGTTTTTCACACAACCAGAGGCTGTGGACAATTTTTATGAACAGGGATGGCATGTTGTGGATAAAGGTTTAAAAAGCATTGCAGACAAAAGCATTATCTGTTATCATAATTGTGTTTTAACACTTAATAAATCATTGTGTATATCTTCATTATCCACAGATTGTGGATAACATGTGGACAGGTTATCCAAGGGGTTTGTAAAAGTTTGTCCACAGACAGTGGATACTGTCGAAATTCCACTTTACTTCCTTATTATATATTTTTCCACATAAACAGTTTCGTATATTTATAAACTTCAGGGTTATACAGCGTGTATAACCTATCGTTTTTGTGGCTCGAAACAAAGAAAAGCGGAAGGTGTCCTTCGAAAGACACCGGAGCTGGACAGTAATCTAAATTCCCAATTATAAATGGAAAAGGAGGGATATCATTGGAAAACATTGCGGATCTTTGGAATAATGCTCTGGCCAATATCGAGAAAAAAATCAGCAAGCCCAGTTTTGATACATGGCTGAAATCGACAAAAGCGCATTCTCTGCAGGGAGACACTTTAGTCGTTAAGGCCCCGAATGAGTTTGCCCGTGACTGGCTTGAAGAGCGCTATTCCCAGCTGATCTCCGGAATTCTTTATGACATAACCGGTGAAGAATTAGGAGTAAAATTCATCATTCCGCAAAATCAAAGTGAAGAAGAAGTCGATCTTCCTCTTCCTCCAAAAAAGAAAAAGCCGGAGGAAGAACAGCAGGAACTGCCATTAACGATGCTAAACCCGAAATATACATTCGACACGTTTGTCATCGGGTCCGGAAACCGCTTCGCCCATGCAGCTTCACTTGCTGTAGCCGAGGCTCCGGCTAAGGCATACAATCCTTTATTTATTTACGGGGGAGTTGGACTCGGAAAAACTCACCTTATGCATGCAATCGGCCATTATGTATTAGATCATAATCCATCGGCTAAAGTCGTATACTTATCTTCCGAGAAATTTACGAATGAATTCATTAACTCGATCCGAGATAACAAAGCGGGAGATTTCCGCGATAAATATCGAAATGTGGATGTTCTTCTTATCGATGATATTCAGTTTCTTGCTGGAAAAGAACAGACACAGGAAGAGTTTTTCCATACTTTTAATACCTTGCATGAAGAAAGCAAGCAGATCATCATCTCAAGCGACCGTCCTCCAAAGGAAATTCCTACGCTGGAAGACCGTCTTCGCTCCAGGTTTGAATGGGGGCTAATTACTGATATTACTCCTCCCGACCTTGAAACGCGTATTGCGATCCTGCGCAAAAAAGCGAAAGCAGAGGGACTTGATATTCCTAATGAAGTTATGCTGTATATTGCCAATCAGATTGACTCCAACATCCGTGAACTTGAGGGCGCTCTGATTCGTGTAGTAGCTTACTCCTCTTTAATAAATAAAGATATTAATGCAGATCTTGCAGCAGAAGCATTAAAGGATATTATTCCAAGCTCCAAACCGAAAGTTATTACCATCCATGAAATTCAAAGGGTGGTTGGGGAACACTTTAATGTAAAGCTTGAGGATTTCAAAGCGAAGAAACGAACAAAGTCTGTCGCATTCCCCCGCCAGATTGCCATGTATCTATCAAGGGAATTAACCGACTTTTCTCTTCCTAAAATAGGGGAGGAATTTGGCGGAAGGGACCATACGACCGTCATTCATGCCCATGAAAAAATTTCAAAGATGCTTCAGTCAGATTCACAATTTGAAAAGCAGCTGAAAGAAATCAATGAAATGCTAAAGGTATAATGTGTATAACTTGACCAAACTTACACACAGTCTGTCCACATGTGGATAGGCTGTGTTTCCTTTCAAAAAATGCAGTTATCCACATACTAACAGGACCTACTAGTACTTCTACTATTTTTTTATAAAAAATATATATATTCAATACGCCATTAAAATATGCTTGGAGGATTTAAAAAATGAGATTTATAATCCAGCGCGACCGTTTGGTCCAAAGCGTCCAGGATGTTATGAAAGCAGTAACAAGCAGAACGACTATTCCCATCCTAACGGGGATTAAAATTGTCGCTTCTGAAGAAGGAGTCACATTAACGGGAAGCGACTCTGATATTTCAATCGAATCTTTTATTCCTAAAGAAGAAGCAGGGGATGAAATTGTCGAGATCAAACAGGCTGGTGCCATTGTGCTCCAAGCGAAGTTCTTCAGCGAAATCGTTAAGAAGCTTCCGACTGACAGTGTAGAGATCAGCGTTGAAACCCATTTACAGACAGTCATCCGTTCAGGTAAGTCTGAATTCAATCTTAATGGTCTGGATGCTGAGGAATATCCTCACTTGCCTCAAATCGAGGAAGAGAATGTGTTTAAGATTCCTACAGACTTATTAAAAGCAATGGTTCGCCAAACGGTATTCGCAGTGTCCACCTCAGAAACACGCCCTATCTTGACAGGTGTAAACTGGAAGGTGGAAAACGGGACATTAACCTGTATTGCAACAGATAGTCATAGGCTGGCATTAAGAAAAGCGCAAATCGAAACAAATGCCAGCGAAAGCTACAATGTGGTCATTCCGGGAAAAAGCTTAAGTGAACTAAGCAAAATTCTTGATGACAACAATGATTTAATCGATATCGTTATTACTGAAAACCAGGTTCTCTTTAAGGCTGAACATCTGCTGTTCTTCTCAAGGCTGCTGGAAGGAAATTACCCGGATACATCCAGATTGATCCCTTCAGACAGCAAAACAGATGTTGTCGTCAATACAAAGGAATTCCTGCAGGCTATTGACCGTGCCTCTTTATTGGCAAAAGAAGGCCGCAATAATGTGGTCAAGTTCTCAACAATTGATGGCGGTGTAATCGAAATTTCATCCAACACACCTGAAATCGGAAAAGTTGTCGAAGAAGTGCAGAGCAAATCCGTAGAAGGCGAAGAATTAAAAATCTCCTTTAGCGCGAAATTCATGATGGATGCCCTAAAAGCACTTGAAGGCTCTGAAATTACAATCAGCTTCACCGGAGCCATGAGACCATTCATCATCAAACCTTTAAACGATGAATCCATCCTGCAATTGATTTTGCCAGTAAGGACTTATTAAGAAAAAGCTGCCGGTTTTGCCGGCGGCTTAATTTTTTTTATAAACTGACCTCTTATCTGCCAGAATATCGGCCAATTGCAGGGGAATAATGAAAATAAACAGCTGCAGGCGAGTTTTCTTTGTGTATCTGCGATTTATTTAGTAAAATAGAATATTAGATACCATTCTGAAATTGTTTTGCCAAAGTGCAGAAATCACTGCAGCACTTGAAGTCGGACAATGGGAAAGAGTGAAAATATGACGGAAATTCAAATTGATACAGAATATATTACGCTGGGCCAATTTTTAAAAGCTGCTGATGTGATTCAAACAGGCGGAATGGCCAAATGGTTCCTGAGTGAATACGAAGTCTTCGTCAATGGGGAACAGGATCAAAGACGGGGAAGAAAGCTAAGAACCGGGGATAAAATCGAAATTCCGGATGTGGGTGAATTTACGATCATCTAGCCCGCTGTTCTCAGCGTTAAAATTTAAAAGGATGTAGCGTCTATGCATATAGAGCAGTTGCTATTAAAAAATTACCGGAATTACGAAGAGCTTGAAGTAAATTTTGAAAATAAAGTAAATGTAATTTTGGGTGAGAATGCCCAGGGAAAGACAAATGTCATGGAATCGATCTATGTGCTGGCAATGGCAAAGTCCCATCGGACATCAAATGACAAAGATCTTATTCGCTGGGATCAGGAATATGCTAAAATAGAAGGAAGGGTCCAAAAAAGGCAAGGATCCCTGCCAATGCAATTAGTCATCAGCAAAAAAGGCAAAAAAGCCAAATGCAATCATATAGAGCAGCAGAAATTAAGCCAGTATGTCGGCAATATGAATGTTGTGATGTTCGCGCCTGAAGATCTCCATCTTGTGAAAGGGAGCCCTCAAGTAAGGCGTCGTTTTATTGATATGGAAATTGGGCAGGTTTCACCTGTCTATTTGCATGATATCAGCCAGTATCAGAAAATCCTCCAGCAGCGCAACCACTACTTGAAAATGCTCCAGATCAAAAAGCAGACCGACCATACCATGCTTGAGATTTTAACAGAGCAATTCATTGAGATGGCTGCAAAGATTGTTTCAAAGCGTTACGAGTTTCTCAGACTCCTTGAGAATTGGGCACAGCCGATTCATGAAGGGATATCAAGAGGGCTCGAGACCTTAAAAATTGAGTACAAGCCTTCTGCCGAGGTATCAGAAGAACAAGATTTGTCGAAAATGGTTAAAGTATACCAGGATAAATTTGCAAAAGTGAAAAACAGGGAAATAGACCGGGGCGTTACCATGTTTGGGCCGCATCGCGATGACCTGATTTTTCATGTGAATGGGCGCGATGTGCAAACATTCGGTTCACAGGGACAGCAAAGAACGACAGCTCTGTCAGTTAAGCTTGCCGAAATCGAACTGATCCATTCTGAAATTGGAGAATATCCCATTCTGCTGCTGGATGACGTCCTCTCGGAATTGGATGATTATCGTCAATCCCATTTATTGAATACCATTCAAGGGAAAGTACAGACGTTTGTCACTACTACAAGCGTTGATGGAATAGACCACCAGACACTTAAAGAAGCAGCAGCGTTCAGTGTTGAGGCAGGGAGAATCAAGAAGATTCAGTGAGGTGATCGCATGTACATCCATATAGGTGAAGATGTATTGGTCCGGGCAAGGGATATTGTCGCCATAATTGATAAAGAAACAGCCCTTGCTTCCGAGTATGCGGAAGAGCGTAAAGAGAACCTGGAGGAGTCAGTTGTGAACCTCGCAAAAGGTTCCTATAAATCTGTAGTCGTCACAACAGAAAAGATCTATTTTTCTCCGCTATCCTCAGGTACGTTAAAGAAACGATCCCATAAATTAAGTGTTCACGAATTTTAAAGAAATGCAGGACTGCCGGAAGAACTTCCCTGATGGAACGAAAGGCAAGTCAGTGAAAACTACAGTTTGGCTCAACTCAGGAAGCCAGGCTTTTGTATAGATTAGTGAAATGGAAAGTGTAGGTGACCGATGTGGCAATGGAGCAAAAGGCAGTGCAGGAACAATCCTATGATGAGAATCAGATACAGGTACTGGAAGGTCTGGAAGCAGTTCGGAAGCGTCCGGGAATGTATATCGGTTCAACAAGTGCCAAAGGGCTTCACCATCTAGTTTGGGAAATAGTCGATAATAGTATTGATGAAGCACTGGCAGGCTACTGTTCTGAAATCAATGTGATTATCGAAAAGGATAATAGTATTACGGTAGTGGATAACGGACGAGGTATACCAGTCGGAATCCACGAAAAAATGGGACGCCCGGCAGTCGAAGTCATCATGACAGTTCTGCATGCAGGCGGTAAATTCGGAGGCGGAGGATACAAGGTTTCCGGAGGCTTGCATGGAGTCGGTGCTTCTGTGGTTAATGCTCTCTCAACTGTGCTGGAAGTATTTGTCCATCGCGATGGAAAAAAATATTATCAGAAGTTTGAGCGTGGAGTCCCAAGTGCAGATCTTGAGGTGATCGGCGAATCCGACCATACCGGAACAACCATCCACTTTAAGCCGGACAGTGAAATCTTCACTGAAACCCTTGAATATGATTATGAAACACTTGCAAACCGCATCCGTGAACTGGCATTCCTGAATAGGGGATTAAAGATCACGATTGAGGATAAGCGTGAAGAAAACAAGAAAAATGAATATATGTACGAGGGTGGAATTAAATCGTACGTTGAACATTTGAACAGAACGAAGGAAGTTCTTCATGAAGAGCCTATCTATATTGATGGCGAACGGGAAGGCATTACTGTTGAAGTATCCATTCAGTATAATGATGGATTTACAAGCAATATCTATTCTTTTGCCAATAATATTCATACCTATGAAGGCGGTACGCATGAATCCGGATTTAAGACAGCCTTAACAAGGGTTATCAACGACTATGCACGTAAAAATGGCGTCTTTAAAGAGAGTGACGCAAACCTTTCCGGTGAAGATGTCCGTGAAGGCTTAACGGCTATTGTATCCGTTAAACATCCTGATCCTCAGTTTGAAGGGCAGACCAAAACGAAGCTTGGAAACTCTGAGGTGCGTGCAGCAACCGATACGATTTTCTCTGAAGCTCTTGAAAAATTCATGCTCGAAAATCCGGCTGTAGCCAGAAAAATTGTTGAAAAAGGACTTATGGCAGCAAGAGCAAGACTGGCCGCTAAAAAAGCAAGGGAGCTTACAAGAAGGAAGAGTGCTCTTGAAGTATCCAGCCTGCCTGGTAAACTCGCTGACTGTTCTTCTAAAGATCCTTCTATAAGCGAAATTTATGTGGTTGAGGGTGACTCTGCGGGCGGATCTGCCAAGCAGGGGCGTGACCGTCATTTCCAGGCGATCCTTCCTCTTAGAGGGAAGATTCTGAACGTAGAAAAAGCCCGCCTGGATAAAATCCTGTCCAATAATGAGGTCCGTGCGATTATTACCGCAATCGGAACCGGTATAGGCGAAGATTTTGATATCTCCAGGGCCCGCTATCATAAAATTGTCATCATGACGGATGCGGATGTCGATGGTGCACATATCCGCACGTTACTATTAACGTTCTTTTACCGTTATATGAGGCAGATTATTGAGGCTGGCTATATCTATATTGCCCAGCCGCCTCTATACAAGATCCAGCAGGGCAAAAAGATTGAATATGCCTATAATGACCGCGAGCTGGATAAAATTCTTGGCGAACTTCCGAGCCAGCCTAAGCCGGGAATTCAGCGCTATAAAGGACTTGGGGAAATGAACCCGGGCCAGCTTTGGGAAACGACAATGAATCCGGATTCAAGAACCCTTCTCCAGGTGAATCTTGAGGATGCCATCGAAGCTGACGAAACGTTTGAAATCCTAATGGGTGACAAGGTAGAGCCTCGCCGGAACTTTATTGAAGAAAATGCGGTTTATGTAAAGAATCTGGATATTTAATTGTAAAAGCAAGCCTACAGCACAGGCCAAGGGCCTTCGCTTTCTTTCAGGATAGAGGTTCTCTATCCTGCTTTTACATAATTGGTTTATTCTTTTTATTTAATGCCCCAAGTGCGTCTAATTTATGAAAAAAAGCAGGATCTGTATGGAAAGACCATGCAGGTTTCAGCTAAACGAAGTGACAAACGGATGACAGTTCATCCTGCGTCTCTTTAAAGGAGGTTCCTTTAAATGGCCGATACACCGAATTCTCAAGTAAAAGAAATTAATATTAGCCAGGAAATGCGTTCATCATTCCTGGACTACGCCATGAGTGTAATTGTTTCACGTGCCCTTCCGGATGTACGGGATGGTTTAAAGCCGGTTCACCGAAGAATCTTATATGCAATGCATGATTTAGGGATGCATTCTGATAAACCATTTAAAAAATCGGCCCGTATTGTTGGGGAAGTAATTGGTAAATACCACCCGCACGGTGACTCCGCAGTATATGACACGATGGTTCGTATGGCTCAGGATTTCAACTATCGCTATATGCTTGTTGAAGGACACGGAAACTTTGGTTCTGTCGATGGTGACGCTGCAGCTGCGATGCGTTATACCGAGGCCCGCATGTCCAAAATCTCTATGGAGCTTTTGCGCGATATTAATAAAGACACGATTGATTACCAGGATAACTATGATGGTGCTGAGAAAGAACCTGTCGTTATGCCTGCGCGTTTTCCAAATCTTCTCGTAAACGGAACTTCCGGAATTGCCGTTGGTATGGCGACCAATATTCCGCCCCATCAGCTTGGTGAAGTAATTGATGGAGTGCTTGCCATCAGCCAGGAGCCGGATCTCACTGTTCAGGAGCTCATGGAAATCATTCCAGGTCCAGACTTCCCGACTGCCGGTCTTATTCTTGGACGAAGCGGCATCCGCAAAGCTTACGAAACAGGCCGCGGTTCCATTACACTAAGGGCCAAAGTGGAAATCGAGCAGAAGTCCAATGGAAAAGAAGTTATCATTGTAAATGAAATTCCTTACCAGGTGAATAAAGCAAAGCTGATTGAAAAAATTGCCGAACTGGTTCGGGATAAACGAATTGATGGCATTACTGACCTGCGTGATGAATCAGATCGAAACGGTATGCGCATTGTGATCGAGGTCCGTAAAGATGCGAATGCCAATGTTCTGCTGAACAACCTTTATAAGCAGACGGCTCTTCAGACAAGTTTTGGCATAAACCTGCTTGCGCTTGTAGATGGCCAGCCTAAAGTTCTAAATCTCAAACAATGTCTGCAGCATTATCTGGATCACCAAAAGGTCGTAATCCGCCGCAGAACAGAATTCGAATTGAAAAAGGCAGAAGCCCGTGCACACATTTTGGAAGGTTTAAGGATTGCCCTTGATCACCTGGATGAAGTAATCAACCTTATCCGCAGTTCCCAGACAACCGATATCGCACGTGAAGGCTTAATGACCAAGTTCAATCTTTCTGAAAAACAGGCCCAGGCGATCCTTGACATGCGTCTGCAGCGTTTGACTGGCTTAGAGCGCGAAAAGATTGAAGACGAATATTCAAGCCTTGTAGCATTAATTGCTGAATTAAAAGCTATTTTGGCTGATGAAGAAAAAGTATTGGAAATTATCCGTGAAGAATTAACCGAAGTAAAAGAGAGATTCAACGATAAACGCCGTACAGAAATAGTTGCCGGCGGAATCGAACAAATTGAAGACGAAGATCTAATCCCGCGCGAAAATATTGTTCTTACGCTAACTCATAAGGGATACATCAAGCGTCTTCCTGTCTCGACTTACCGTGCCCAAAAACGCGGTGGCCGGGGTATTCAGGGAATGGGAACCAATGAGGATGACTTTGTTGAACACCTCATTACCACTTCCACACACGATACCATCCTTTTCTTCACGAACAAAGGAAAGGTGTATCGCGCTAAAGGTTATGAAATTCCTGAATTCAGCCGTACTGCGAAAGGGATTCCAATCATTAACCTTCTTGGAGTGGACAAAGATGAATGGGTAAATGCAATTATTCCTGTTGAAGAATTTGCCGATGATTGGTTCCTGTTCTTCACAACTAAGCAAGGGATTTCCAAGCGTTCACCATTATCATCATTTGCCAATATCCGCAATAATGGCTTAATTGCCCTGAATCTTCGCGAAGATGATGAATTAATTTCGGTGCGTCTGACAGATGGCAGCAAGGAGATCATAATTGGAACCAACCATGGCATGCTGATCCGATTCCCGGAAGAAGATGTTCGTTCTATGGGTAGAACAGCTACTGGTGTTAAAGGAATAAACTTAAGTGCCGGTGATGAAGTTGTTGGCATGGAAGTCCTTGAGGATGACAGCCAGATTCTGATCGTAACTAAAAACGGTTATGGAAAACGCACTCCTGCCGAAGAATACCGTGTTCAAGGCAGAGGCGGTAAAGGAATCAAGACCTGCAACATCACAGACAAGAACGGAAGCCTCGTTTCCATGAAAGCTGTCACGGGAGAAGAAGACGTTATGCTTATTACAACAGGCGGAGTACTAATCCGAATGGCAGTGAACGATATTTCCACTATGGGAAGAAACACGCAAGGTGTCAGACTCATCCGTATAAATGAAGATGCTGACGAAGCGGTATCCACTGTAGCGAAAGTTGAAAAAGAAGAGGAAAAAGATGAAGAAGAATTAACAAAGCCTCTTGAAGATGCCGATTCACTTCCTGAAGAAGAAGTAAATGGAGATAATAGCGAAGAATAAATTTTAAGGAACACAGATTTGTGTTCCTTTTTTTTGTCCAAATAATGTAAAATGGTATAAAAGACTCATTACATTTGGAGTGTGGAAACGGTGCGTGTACCTATACAGGAATTAAGAGAGGGCTGTATTTTATCAGAGGATGTTTTCAGTTTGACGAATCGCCCTATTATCAGCCAAAAAACAGTGCTGACGAAGGAACTGCTGGATATGATGAAAGTATTCCTGATTGATGATGCGGAAGTTGAAACCACCATGGTTAACGGAAAGCCTTTTGCTTCTGAAGGAAGCCTGGAAGACGCTGAGGAACTGATAGAATCAAATGAATCAAGTTTTTTAAATGCATTCTTAACAGGCGTTCAAAATTTCAAAAAAGAATTTATGTCCTGGCAATCAGGCCTTCACGTGGATATTGCAAAAATAAGAAACATTATGATTCCGCTGATTGAAAAAATGGAGAAAAACCCTTCAGGAATCTTTTCCCTTCATCATCTTTCTACGAATGAAGATTATTTATACCAGCATTCTATAGCTGTGGGAATGATCAGTGCCTTTATAGGGAAAAAACTAAGTTTGAATAAGGGGGAAATTGTGCAGCTTGCCCTTGGAGGCTGCCTGGCAGATGCGGGCATGGCGAAAATAAACCCATCCATCCTGCATAAAAGCAGTTCATTAAACTCCGAAGAATTTGAAGAAATTAAAAGACATTCAACCCTTAGCTTTAAAATGGTTCAGAATATATCTTTATTAAGAGAAAGCACGAAGGTCGGAATTATCCAGCACCATGAGCGGCTGGACGGCAGCGGCTATCCGTTTGGAGAACAAAGCAGCAAAATCAATCAGGCTGGAAGAATCATTGCGGCAGCGGATGCATTTCATGCCATGACATCCCAAAGACTCTACAGACGGAAACAATCTCCATTTAAAGTGCTTGAAATGCTGCTTCAGGATAGCTTCGGCAAATATGATATCCCATCCATTCAAGCTCTGGGTTCCGGCATCATGAACTTTTCCATTGGCAGCTTGGTAAAGCTCTCTGATGGCCAGACTGCAGAAATACTTTTTATAGAAGATAAATCACCTACGAGACCGCTTGTGAAACTTCTAGAAACCGGAGAAATAATTCCATTAGAGAAAAACCGCCAGTTATATATTGATGAAGTGTTAAAATGACTGCATACTGCGGTCTTTTTTATTTAGGCTGTTAAAGGTTTATTGCTGATTACAGCAGGCAAATTTAACAGATCTTCCTTTTATAAAAAAAAGATTTAGTTTCTATTAAAAAGTGCTTGCAATTAATAGAGAAGGGTTGGTATACTTATTCAAGTCAGCAAGAGGTTCACATCATCATCTAACGAGATAAAAAAACTTGTTGACATTGATTATCAAAAATGATATATTAATTAAGTCGCCTCAAGCGGCGGATTGATCTTTGAAAACTGAACGAACAAAAACGTCAACGTTAATTCTTTAGTCTTTTTTAAAAAGACAACTTATGAGCTTAATCAACTCTTATATGGAGAGTTTGATCCTGGCTCAGGACGAACGCTGGCGGCGTGCCTAATACATGCAAGTCGAGCGG
>NZ_JAFKOJ010000060.1 GCF_017303275.1 Bacillus sp. NTK034
GTGACAGGCAGGCATTCTAACCAACTGAACTACCGGACCAGATTGCGGGGGCAGGATTTGAACCTGCGACCTTCGGGTTATGAGCCCGACGAGCTACCGAACTGCTCCACCCCGCGATAATATTATTTATGTGATTTTTCATCACAATTTGTTTTTCCGCCCGGCAGCGTCCTACTCTCACAAGGGGACAGCCCCTAACTACCATCGGCGCTGAGAAGCTTAACTTCCGTGTTCGGTATGGGAACGGGTGTGACCT
>NZ_JAFKOJ010000061.1 GCF_017303275.1 Bacillus sp. NTK034
GACTTACTTGCTGGATCACGACCAACTTTCCCGCTTCACCTATAGTAATGTGATCGCCTTGGCGCTGAAGTCGAACAACCCCAGCCGGGCCCAGAGCTTTATGGAGCGCTTCAGCTCCCTCCTGCCAACCGAATATGCTCAATCCACCGAAGCGCTCAATCGAGCCCGCCTGGCCTACCACGAAAAGAGATTGGACGAAGCCATGGACTGGCTACAATCTGCTAAAGATCAGGATGTTTTGACGACTTTGAATAT
>NZ_JAFKOJ010000062.1 GCF_017303275.1 Bacillus sp. NTK034
TGCCAGTTCCGGCCCTTTGCCGGGTGCTGCTTCGAGCGTGATATACGTGGCTGTCGTCGCCGAGTAGAGATCAACCGGTTCCCTCACCGACAGGACATCGGAATTGTTGATATTCGCGACAACACCATCGTCCCAGCCCCCGGCGACCAGCGCGTCGGCATTTTGGTTCAAAGCCGCGGCCACAGCGCCGTAGAAATGCGCATTGCGCGCTTCTTCATCCACGAAGATATCAAAGATCGCGAGCGTATCGTCGT
>NZ_JAFKOJ010000063.1 GCF_017303275.1 Bacillus sp. NTK034
TTGAAATCTTTCTTATTGTTGAACGTCCGTTATCCGCTGCCATGTGTGAAAATGTACACAAATATAACTATATTTGCGTTAATTAATCAAAGTTAATGTATGCAGGGAAGTAGTTTTCCGTACGGAATAAACGAAATTTACAAAATTGATTACTTCGAGGCTGTTTGCTTTGGCTTTATCTCAGCTATGCAATTACACGGATTAAGCAGGGCTCAGGCAGCACAGGAAATACATAAGTTTTTCAGTATTTCA
>NZ_JAFKOJ010000064.1 GCF_017303275.1 Bacillus sp. NTK034
AAGGTATGGATCACAGTAACATGGGTTCAGAAGAAGACAGCGATAAAGAGGCTGATTCAGAGGATTCAAGTATGAGCGGCATGGATCACGGCAGTATGGGGTCAGATAGCAATGACAGCATGAATGGAATGGGCCATGACATGAGCGCCTACGATATCTTTTCAATAAATGGAAAAAGCGGCGACAGCATTGAGCCTTTAAAAGTAAAAGAAGGAGAAAAAGTCAG
>NZ_JAFKOJ010000065.1 GCF_017303275.1 Bacillus sp. NTK034
ATATGATCATCACAAGCAGAGAAAGAATGTTGTGAATCGATTAGCGAAAATTGAGGGACACGTACGTTCTGTTAAGGAAATGGCTGCCAGTGGGCGGGATTGTGGAGACTTAATGATCCAGATTGCAGCTATCCGTTCAGCCCTTAACAGCTGCGGAAAAGTAATTTTAAAAGATCATTTGGAAGGCTGTGTGGTTGAGGCGGTTAAAGAGGGAGATGAT
>NZ_JAFKOJ010000066.1 GCF_017303275.1 Bacillus sp. NTK034
CCAGCTGAGCTAATCCTCCAAAATGGTGACCCCTACGGGATTCGAACCCGTGTTACCGCCGTGAAAGGGCGGTGTCTTAACCGCTTGACCAAGGGGCCATATATAATTACCCAATTAGGGTGCCCGGCAGCGTCCTACTCTCACAGGGGGACAGCCCCCAACTACCATCGGCGCTGAGAAGCTTAACTTCCGTGTTCGGTATGGGAACGGGTGTGACCT
>NZ_JAFKOJ010000067.1 GCF_017303275.1 Bacillus sp. NTK034
GTTCGGTATGGGAACGGGTGTGACCTTCTCGCTATCGCCACCGGACTATTTGATTGAAGAAACTTCGTTCCTTCAAAACTAGATAATGCATGAAGAAGTATTTGCCGAGAATTCACCAATGACTTGGTTAAGTCCTCGATCGATTAGTATCAGTCAGCTCCACATGTCGCCACGCTTCCACCTCTGACCTATCAACCTGATCATCTTTC
>NZ_JAFKOJ010000068.1 GCF_017303275.1 Bacillus sp. NTK034
CTTCACCCGCACCATTCTTTAAGCGGAAGTAGTTCAGTGGTAGAACATCACCTTGCCAAGGTGGGGGTCGCGGGTTCGAATCCCGTCTTCCGCTCCATTATTTTGCGCCCGTAGCTCAATTGGATAGAGCGTTTGACTACGGATCAAAAGGTTAGGGGTTCGACTCCTCTCGGGCGCGCCATATTACGGGGAGTAGCTCAGC
>NZ_JAFKOJ010000006.1 GCF_017303275.1 Bacillus sp. NTK034
TAGGATGGGGGAGCTTGCAAATAGGAAGGGGGAGCTTGCAAATAGAATGGGGGAGTTTGCAAATAGAAGGGGGAACTTGCAAATAGAATGGGGGAACTTGCAAATAGAATGGGGGAGCTTGCAAATAGGAAGGGGGAACTTGCAAATAGATGGGTTGAACCTGCAAATATAGTCTGAATTCATTAAATTTGGTGCGTTCGATTTGCAATAAGAGTACCCGAACCTGTGTTTTGCAAAAAAAAAATTGCTGCTCACCAGGCATTATTATGGCAGGACATGAAACCTTCCGTCCAAAAAAATCGTAAAGTATCATAAAGGGGGGACTGGTTTTGAAAGAAAATAGCGGCAGGTTTGATTTTTACTCAGCCATCATTATTTCTGTAATTGCCATAATATTGATGATTCGAAACATGATAACGGGTATAGACTTCTTTTCCGTGACTAATGCTTTGGCAGTTTTTACTCTCGTGGTTTCCCTCAGACATTTATATAATTTAACCATGTCATCCCAGAAAGGGGAATCCTCATGAATTTCTTAATCTTATCTCAATCCGGATTCAATGCTGGCGATATCTTATTTCAACTTTTGGCATTTGCCTTTTTACTGACGGTTCCAGCGATTATCGTCATTCTATTTTTTATTTTCAAGAGAAGAAACGACAGGCTGAAGCGTGTGGAGGAAAAGCTGGGCCGATTATTAGAGAATATGGGTGATTAGGGGGATATGAAATTTACTCTTTTTAACTCAATCCCTGATGCAGAAACTTTAAAAGGGATTTTAGAACTGCATAAAACCATTTTTGGCGAATCTGATCATTTAGTCAGCAAAATGAAAAGCAAACCCCAATTGCTGGTGCTGACGGCTATGGATGGAGAAAAGGTGATCGGATATAAAATGGGGTATGCCATTGATCAGGGTACATTTTATAGCTGGCTGGGCGGAGTCGACCCTGATTACAGGAAAGACGGGATTGCTTCCATGCTGATGGAAAAGCAGCATGAATACCTAAAAGAAACGGGATATAAAGTGGTCAAGACGAAGACGATGAACAAATGGCGAAGCATGCTGATTTTAAATATTAAGCATGGATTTGATGTGATTGAAACTTATACTGATGAAAAAGGTTTGCATAAGATAATCCTGCAGAAACGATTACATAACTGAGGCTGCCGAAAATGGGCAGCCTCTATTTATTTGTTTATGAAATTTTCATAATTGATTAAAAATTTTTATTCACCCTGTCTTTTTTAATGGTTAATTTCGATTTTATAAGTGTGATCTAATCGTAATTCCAAAAAGAATTTGAGGATGGTGCAAAAACAAGCGGGACGGATGTGGGGGTTCGTTCTCTTTGAGTTGGGGGACGCAGATAGGGGCACTAATGAGATGGAATCGTTCTCTTCGCAATATGGATAATGAACGGAACTAATCAAGCTGAATAGTACACTCAAATTTAGCAAACCGACATTAAGCGTACTTAATTGTCACACTTATTCAACCTGTGACCAGAAAAGGGACAGGTTCACTGTCCCATCAGGTAGTTCTTAAATACCCCTCATTTTGAACATCTATATGAAACTTGATATCAGATTTCAAATTTGGATAGTAAATGGACCGCCAGTTTTTCAGTTCCTTTCGGTCAATTTTTGTGCGATACAATTGCCCCAAGCCCAGAATATCTGCTTCGCTTTCCTGGAGTTTGGCTAACATGCTGCTGAATCGGCTTGACAGGAGATGGCTCAATTCTTTTTTGATCATGGCACTG
The DNA here is from genome assembly GCF_017303275.1 of Bacillus sp. NTK034. GTDB lineage: Bacteria > Bacillota > Bacilli > Bacillales > Cytobacillaceae > Cytobacillus. The sequence goes on from NZ_JAFKOJ010000006.1 coordinate 1,767, forward strand.
GATGTGTTTCCTCTTGTTTCGAGGACGACAACCTTTAGGTTTATTCGGCTCTGCAAAACTGGCTGCTTATCAGTCAAGTCAGTATGGTGGTCCATGGAGTTGCCGATAATCATGACACTTGCGTGATTCAGGACTTCAATTTGTCCATGGGTGCTTTCATTATTAAAAGCATTGAAAAGCAGGGTCTCATCATTGCTGATCTGCTCCACCATCTTTCCGTTTTTTATTACGGCAGAGCCGACTTGTTCGTAAGTTGTCGTTTCACCGGTAACAATCAGCGGGATGGCCACATCACGTGTATAGGAATGAATGCTGCGGTAGACTTCCCATATTCTTGTAAGGGCAATTTCCGGATTCCAGCCTGCATTTTTTTCGAAATAATCGAACATATTGGTCCCTTTAAGATTCTTTGATTCTGAAAGTATCGAAAAAAACTCATCCATGTTCTGGTCACAAATCGTGACTAGCGCTTTTGGGGATACTTCCCGTGATCTCATGAAACCGGCAATAATGTCCTTCATGCCTTCCTCAGCCGTTTTCCGCTCAATCATGATTACTTTTACATGAAGCAGGTCTACACTGGTCTCCATGTTTCGGCTGATGACATCGACCGCGTGGGAAATGGTTTCCCCAGTACCGGATACAATCTTTACTTCCAAAGACCCTTCCACAGGCTCAGGAATTTTTAGGAAAACCTTGTATTGATCATCTTCAACAGTAGAAATGCCAAGGACAACAGGAAGTGTCCGATGATTGATATCCCTAATGTCCCAGCAGCCGGTTAATGTCATCACTGCCAGAAGCAGACAGACCGTAATAGGGGCTTTAGATTTTACATTAAATGGTTTCATCTTTACCCTTCCTCTTCATGCGGCGTCCAAAGAAAAAGATTGAAAATGGAACTGCAATTAAAATGTAGAACCTCAGAAACGTATTCCACCAAAATAATTTCTCAACATCCTTCCAGTCCGGAATGAAAAAACATGAAATATAGACTGAGGCGGATAGCACGAGCAACAATTTTACCGGTTTAATGGAAGGAAGGTAATGACTTAAGATTCGAATTGCTTTCCAGGACACAAGGGCAAGATAAAGCATGATAAAGGAGATGAGGCTCAACAGAAAAAACATCGTAACCCTGTCGAACATCAGCCAATTAATATTGATGGCGTCCACAGCCACAACATATGGAAGGAAGGTTGTGGCTGATGTTGCTTGCCCAAAAGTCAGTACCGGAATATAGACTGAAAAAAGGAAAAAGGGAATAAGGAATGCGGCGGCCCATAATACATATTTTCTGTCATAGGATAAATAAGGCTGGACAAAACCGAGAAACAGAAAGCCTCCAGAGAAAGCAAAAAAGCTTTCCAAGTATGTTCTCTTCATAATGAATCCGAGATCTGCATCTAAAGGAACAAAGTACCTCCAATCCACGTTTTGAAAAGAAGTGAAGAAAATAAAGATGATGATGGGAAGAAATAAAAGGGATAGGAGAAGGCCAGTGCGAAAAATGGTTTCGACTCCTTTGGCTGCTATATAGGTTGAAATAGATATCAATAAGAGCATGATGGCCCATAAGGGAGTGTTGGATAAAAAGACAATGGTGATGATTTCGGCATAAGCCCGGAGCGTTATCAATAAAATCATACTGAAATATAAGAATACCGGGGCAATAAAGAAGATAGCTGTCCCTTTTCCGATTCCTGCATAGATGCGAATAATGTCTTTTTTCGGAAAATAGCTTAGTCCCTTCATATAAATAGAGATGAAAATGAAATGAATGACCACGCCGACCAGAACAGGAAGCCAGTGGCCCTGCTCTGTGCTTGAAATAACATTGCCGGGATACATAAAAAAAATCAGGCCCAAATGACTGATGACATACATCAGCATGACATGCAAACTTTTATCCGCCATTGCTTTCATTCCCTTTTAAATTTAAGTAGAGATAGGATTTGCCGTAGGTATTGAGGCTTGCCAGGTAAGCGCCAACGAAAACCAAGCCGGCAACCAGCCCCAGGATGCCAAAAATCGCCGCCAGGACCACAATGGCATATTTGAACAGCCGAATGGAAACAGAATTCTGAAAGCCGACGATGGTTGAGTTGGCAATGGTAGTGGCGGCAAGAATGATGATCAGCAGATTGCTGACTAATTTCGCTTCGACTGCAGCCTGCCCCAGGATAATACCCCCGACCATTGTAATAGTGGGTCCAATGGATTTTGGCAGCCTAACACTGGCTTCCAGGATTAATTCCAGAATAAGCAGCATGAAAATAATTTCCACCAATGCCGGATAAGGAACTCCTTCGCGGCTTTGGGCAACTGATAAAGCTAGCTGTATCTGCAAGACTTCAGGGTTTACGGAAACCAGTGCCACATACAGCCCGGGTGTTATCAGCGTGATTAAAATGCCGATGATTCTGATCGCCCGAATGGCTAGCATGATGGGGAGAGGAAAATTCCGGTCATTTTCAACAGCAAACATATCCCAGAGCAAATTTGGAAGATTCAGCGCAAAAGGCAATCGATCCACAAACAGAATGACTTTTCCTTTTTTCAGATTCTGGACCGCATGATGGGGCAGCTCAGTCGTATTAAATTTTGAAATAGCATTCCATGATGGAAACCCCAGCATTTTGGCGAGTCCCTGCAGATCACATACTTCCATTTGCATATTTTTTTCAATATGATCACGTATGCTATAAATCAGCTCCATATCCGATTGGCCGTCTATATACAGCAAGGATATTTTGTTTTTGCGGCTGCGGCCGGCTGAAAAAGAGTCGATTCTGATTTCGTCCGAGTTCACCAGTTTTCGGACCAGGCCGATATTAGTATCGATTCCTTCTGTAAAGGAATCCAATGCTCCTTGAATAACATTTTCATTTGTGGGTGAATCAATCGAACGATCGAGCATCGCGGGTACAGGCTCCATAATGATAAAACGGGCGGTGTTTTCAAAATGGATAATCAGTTTTCCCTCATATATGGATGAAATGGCTTTCCGGACATCCCCTTCAATCACTTCCCCTATGGCCCGCCATAAATCCCCAGAAGGATGATTCTGCAAAAGGATGCTCTCGGCGTGCTTGTGAAGCACCGTTCTCGTTTTGATAAAATCAATGAGTGTATTAAATCCCAGCAGCATAACGGCTGCATCCGCAAGATAGTCCCTTTGAAGATGAAAATCGCCATTGTTCCCAAGCTCAGCCTTAATTTCATTAATAAATCGATCCATTGCGGGTTACCCCTTTATAAAGACATAAATATTATTAATTTTCGCTTTCTGGAAAAATTTATTCCTAAATACTTAATTTAGCGTTTTAACCCTCGGCTAAAACAAGAGGTAACTTTCGTACTTTGAACAAGAGTTCAGCCAGGAATTATCAAACCTCGAGAGGAATAATTAAAGTGGGAGGAAAGACAAATGAATATTATCGCAGTGCACGAACATCCGCATTTAGTTGAGAGCGCAGTTCAATTTTTCTGGGCACAGTGGGGGAATGAGCAAAACTTCCGCTTTTATCAGGATTGCATGATCCATTCAGGGACATCGGGAGACGGCATCCCGAGGTTTTATGTTGGGATCGAGAATGAGGAAATCATTGGCACGTATGCACTAATCCGCAATGACCTCAATAGCCGGCAGGACTTGCATCCGTGGCTGGCATGTCTGTACGTTGATCCCAACAGCAGAGGGAAGAAGATTGGCTCCCGGCTGCTTGATCATGCTATTGAAGAAGCGGCGAAGCTTGGATTTAAAAAACTTTATCTCCAGACAGATCTGGAAGGATATTATGAAAAATACGGCTGGACGCATAGCGGAGAGGTTTACGGGGCGGACGGCGGGGCCATTAAGTTTTATGAAAAGTGTGCAGGGCTTCTGCATCAATGAATGAAAAGAAAAATTAAACGCCCAGGATTATCCTGAGCGTCTGTCTGAATGATTATTGCCGTTTTCCAAAAAACGTACCGGTCACTTCCTGTTCCTGGAGGGATAGAAGCTGGGAGACGGTAATGAATTCGTAGCCTTCTTTTTCAAGGTAGGCCAGCAGGTCCGGAAGTGCTTCAGCAGTTGGCTTATGGATATCGTGCATCAAGACGATGGAGCCTGGCACAGCATTGGCCTTCACGATTTTTTGAATAGCCGAGGCATTGAGTGTTTTCCAATCAAGTGAATCGACCGACCATAGAATAAGCGGTGTATGGGCCATTCCGGCAATTTTTTTCACATCTTCATTCATGGCCCCATAAGGCGGGCGGACGGTAGCAGGAAGCTGGCCGCTTGCTTCTTTGATTTTGCTGCTGGCTTCTTCCATTTCTTTGCGGATTTCTTTTTCTCCGAGGGATGAAAGGTCCGCATGGCTGTCACTGTGATTTCCGATTTCATGGCCTTCTTCAGCCACTTGGCTTGCGATTGCAGGATAGAATTGCGCCTGACTGCCAAGCATATAAAAGGTAGCCTTTGCGTTATGCTTTTTTAGAATATCCAGTATTAGCGGTGTGACTTTCGGGTGTGGCCCATCATCAAAGGTTAGGGCAATATACTTGCCGTTTGGATCCAGCGGAGGAGCTTCTGGTTCCTTGACTTCCGGTTCAGGAAGCTGAATGTCTGGGAGTTTCAAGTGCTGGGCGATTTCATCCTTTAAGAGTGGACGAATCTGTTCGATTGGAATTTTCACTTTGACCGCTCCGGCTGCACCGGCCGCAATTTCATATTCGTTAAAATAAAGCGTGAAATTCTTGCCGCTCAGTGACCATTTCCAGCTCGACGGGTTTTCCAGCGCTTCGTCAAGCAGGTCATCAAATAAATAGCCCTTGAGTTCGTCCTTCTCGCCGATTTGTTTTTTTATCATCGCTCTGAGAGGCGTCAGGGACTCCTCATCCATACGGATTACATCGGCAAGCTGCACCATTTTCTGATTCGCAAGGTCGATAGTGAACGTTTTGACTGCCGCCTGCCCATTTGCGCCGCCGGTGTACTGGTAAGCTTCAAATACAAGGGTGTACATGGTATCGGAGACTTTTTTCGGCTCAGCCTTGATATTGAGATGGGCACGGAATTCTTCGCTGTCCAGCACCTGCCTGTTTGCCTTCACAGGTTCCAGGAAATCCCTTTCCTGAGTCTGGATCCATTCTTTCATGGGTTTGTTCAAATTCTCAATTTCAGTGATCGGAGTACTGATCGCTAGGGTATAAGATTTCGTTTCCTTTGTCCGGGTTTCAAGGTTTAATCCGGGGAAAGCTGCCGGGGAAGTGGTTTCTGTTCTGGAAAAAGCCTGCAGGCTGGTGTCAGTTCCAGAGCTGATGAAATAATAGATGCCTGCAATGAAGATGCTGAATAATACCCATGATGGCCATTTTAACCGCTTAAGCAATGATATCCTTTCCTTTCCTGTCTTTAAAATTATGACTCTCCAAATATATAATTATATCAGGTGAAAATGGGAAAATCATCGGGCTGGAGAAAAATTCACCATTTACTTTTAAAGAAATATAGTATAAAATAACACTTTAATCCGACTAAAGTGATAAGAAAAGGAGTGAATGAAGTTGGCTCAAGTAGAAGTTAAAAGTAAATCATGGGTTTCAGCACCAACAACAGTTGTTTCAAACTTAAATCCGATTCAAAAGCCTTTTGTTGCAGCTGGCGTTCTTGCAGCTATCATTTTGTTCATTTCCATTATAAATGCAGCGAACATGACACAGGGAGTTCTATTTATTATTGGAGTTACACTCGGCATGACCTTGCTTCATGCCCGCTTCGGCTTCACATCTGCATTCAGGCGCTTTGCAAGCGTCGGAAACGGGCAGGGCCTGCAGGCGCATATGCTGATGCTGGCAGTTGCTTCAGCATTCTTTGCGATTATTCTAAGCACTGGTTTCAGTTTTACTGGAATCGAGCCTAAAGGATATGTGTCTCCAGTAGGAGTCAGCGTCCTGTTTGGTTCCTTTATTTTTGGAATCGGGATGCAGCTTGGAAATGGCTGTGCTTCCGGTACTTTGTATTCGGTAGGCGGAGGGCAGTCCTCCATGATCCTGACGCTGATTTCTTTCATCGCTGGTTCCACGATCGGTGCGTACCACTTCTCATTCTGGATGGAAGAAACACCGGCATTGCCGCCAATCTCCCTGGCTACATCAACTGGACTCGGCTACGGAGGAGCATTGATTCTGCAGCTTGCCTTATTTGCATTGATCTATTGGGTAACACTGCAAATCGCGAAAAAGCGAAAAGCGCCAATGATGAAAGCTTTGCCTACAACGGCTGGGTGGAAAAAAGTGTTGAGAGGATCATGGCCATTGTTCGCAGCCGCTATCGTCCTGGCTTTGCTGAATGCATTGACTCTGACTGTCCGCGGAACGCCTTGGGGCATCACCTCCGCATTCGCACTATGGGGCGGAAAAGCCTTGATGGCAATGGGAATCGACGTAACATCATGGGGTTATTTTGCATCAGAGCCGAATTTAGCGGCATTGAAAAATACAGTTCTTGCTGATTCTACAAGCGTTATGAACTTCGGAATCATCCTTGGTGCCTTCATCTCAGCAGCATCACAGGGAACGTTTAAGCCTGGAAAAATCAAGCCTGGTGTTGCCGGTGCTGCGATTGTTGGCGGACTGCTGATGGGATATGGTTCCCGTCTTGCATTCGGCTGCAACATCGGTGCCTACTTCGGCGGAATCGCATCTTTCAGCCTGCACGGCTGGGTATGGGCCATCATGGCCATGCTTGGTACGGGCGTGGCTCTGTTCATCCGTCCGCTGTTTGGATTGAAGAACCCGAAATCTACGGATTCGGTTTGTTAATGGAAAGCCTGGCACTCTTGATGAGTGCCAGGTTTTTTTATTTGGAAAAAGTCTTACTGAATAGAGGAAACGGCCAGCAATAATGGGGAAACAAACCTGAGATTTGAGGAAACGGTTCGGGAACTTAGAAAATCGGATGAAATTAGCTGAAAAACAAAAAGAAAAACTGGCTTGCAGGCCAGCTTATTACGTAAGATCCAGTTCAAAACACAGTTCTTCCTGCTGTGTATCTTCAAACCACTTTATCCCAGCTGTGGTCATGCCGATTTTCCCGAGCACCTTCCCTGATGCAGGGTTGGCCGGATCCACAGCCGCGACCATTTTCCGGACGTTCGGGCAATTTTTCCTTAAAGCGGTCAAGCAAGCAGCGGAAGCTTCAGCAGCATATCCTTTTCCCCAATAGTGCTGATTAAAATGATAGAGGAGCTCGACTTCGTGTTCATCTTCTGCCGGGTTAAACCCGCAAACTCCAATGATGGCGGAGGTTTCTTTTAGCAGAACAGTGTAAACCGAGTAGCCTTTTTCATTCTGCAGCTGCCGGTAAAAATCGATGGAGCGCTGGATACGGCTTTTAGTGCTGGCGCCGCCGCAGTATTTCATTACCTCCGGGCTGCCCCAAATCTCATAAACTGCTTCCAGGTCATCGGCCTGCATGGTCCGGAGCAGGAGCCGTTCCGTTTCAAAAGAAATGGTCATTCTATTCACCTCGTGCGGTTTTCTCTTCTATGAAAATATTATAAGATAGAGTGAGGAAAAACGTTAGGAGTTTTTGTCATGCACGTACTCTATAAATCTTTGATTTTGGGAATGGCCGCCAGCATCCAGGGAATCGCGATGACCTTTTTCTTGTTTCCGCATTTTATCCCGTCAGGCGGTGCGGCAAGTCTGGCTGTTTTATTCAATTATCTGTTGGACGCGCCTTATTCGGTGACATTGTGGGTCTTGAATGCCGGCCTGCTGCTGGCAGCGGCCAAATGGCTTGGGAAAAGCAGTGTGATCTGGACGCTGTTTTGCGTTTCCGTTACTTCGGTTACGATTGATTTTCTGACTACATACATAACGGAACCGCTGAATCCGGTTCTCCTGGATCTTTTGCTTGGAGCAGTAGTCTTTGGAGTGGGAGTCGGCATTTTATTCCGGATGGGCGCTTCGTCTGGGGGCATGGATATCCTCGCGTTAATCATTTCCAAAGCTAGGGGAAGTGCGCCGGGCCGGACGCTATTTTACATAAATGGCAGTCTGCTTTTGCTTACAGGGGTTGTCGTGGACTGGAAGGTTATTGTATATGCGGTGATCTGCCAGATGATCGGGACCCGGATGATTGATCTCATTTACAAGGTTGATATAAAAATCCTTGCGGAGAAATATAAAATTCATTACTAAAGAAAGGGCCTTGCAGGTCTTTTCTTTTTTATGGAAAATATTTCACTATTGTTCTAGGGTAATAACATGAAAGTGGGGATACTATGATTCAGCTGCAAGAAGATAAGGATAATAGCAAAAAGAATAATGAAGAAGAGGACAATGGCTGGGATGTAGGCTAGAATACATATGAAGCAGGGGAGCAGCTGGCGGATGATGGCTGTCTTGGCTGTGCCGGAGGGTGTTTCTTTCAGGCTTTATTTCTTGTGATGACACCACTATATTTTATTCTGACATAGAAAGGACAGGGGGACCTGTCCTTTATCAGATATATCGGCCAAATGTTAAGGGGAGCGGACGGATTTTCATTTTAACGGCCAATTTCAAAAGGAAATCGGCCGGATTTATATTTTATCGGTCACTTTTAAATGGGTATCGGTCAGAATTTCATTTTTTCGGTCACTTTCACAGGATATCGGTCAAAATTTCAATATATCGGTCACTCTGTGTCAAATCAGCTTTTCAAAGATGGCACTGTGCAAATAATTTTAATATAATACTCTCCACAAATAAAAAGTAGCATACGCTTCCCAATTCTCCCAGCGAGCGGAATATTTCAGAATTTCCTCTCTCACCGGTTTCCTCTCAGAGCCTAAGATCACTTTGATCGCATTATGCAAGCCGACATCATCGATTGGAAAAGCGTTTGGGAAGCGCAGGCAACGCATAAGGACATAATGGGCGGTCCAGGGGCCGATGCCGCGTATTTTGGTCAGCCTTTTTTCTGCAGCCTTCACATCTCCCGCGTTCAGCAAGTCCTTTTTCGAAAGCTCGCCGTTTACAATTAAGCGGGCTGTGTCTATCAGATATTCGCATTTTTTAACGGTCATTTTTAAGTCGGCTAGATCTTCGATGGTTAACCCGGCAATCGTTTCCGCTTCAGGGAAGAGCCAGTATTTACTCCCGCCGTTTTCCAGGGACTCCCCAAGTTTTTCAACGAGCCGCCGCTTTAGTGTATACGCATATGTAAGGTTAATCTGCTGCCCCAGGATTCCCCAGGCAAGAGCCTCGAATAAATCGGGAATTCCCATAACTCTCAGTCCGAAAAATTGCTCGGCAGGCTTTTGCAGCAAGGGATCTGTTTGTGCCATCTCATAAAATGGGGTCAGGCTGGCTCCGAGGTCGAACCAATCATGAATATATGCCGCAATTTCCGCTTTCATTTGATGCGTGACGGGCTTATGAATGACGACGGAGAGAGATTGATCTGACACAGCATTTATTTCAAGCAGCAGCTTTTCATTCCCGATGGCAAGGGCGCGTCTAATTGTCTCCCCGGAAATTTCATAGAGGCATTCATTTGCCGATCTTGATAAGTATCGCAGGTTTTCGGAAAAGCTGAATTCATGCGGAGTGAAAAGGACCAGGCCATTTTCATCCTCTTTCCAGTTTACAAAGTAAGAGCTCATTTGGATTCCTCCTTTTCTTTATTGTAAATTCTCAGGATTACGTTATCTTGCGTTTATATTTAGAAATCGCTGATGATGAATCTTTTTTGTGTATACTTTTTAGCAGAGGTGATCGCAGGTGGCTTATGAACAGATTCCGGAAGAATATTGGAACGCGATAAAGGATTGCGACAAATCCTATGATGGTCTCTTTCTTTATGGCGTTAAAACGACGGGGATATTCTGCAGGCCATCGTGCCGGTCGAGAGTTCCGAATATCGGCAATGTCGCTATTTTTCAAAATGCTGATCAAGCACTGGCAGAAAATTTCAGGCCGTGCAAGCGCTGCAAACCGGAAGGCCTCAGCCTGCCTGCAGAAGAATGGATTAAGCAAATAACCGGGTGGATCGACCAGCATTATAGCGGCCCGATTACATTGCATCATTTGGGGGACCTGTTTCATGGAAGTCCCTTTCATTTGCAGCGGGTGTTCAAAAGGGTCACCGGGAAGTCGCCCACAGAGTATATTCAGGATATCCGGCTCGAAAAAGCCGTTCATATGCTGGAGGCCGGGGAGCAATCGATAGCCGATGTCGGTGCATCAGCAGGATTCCCCAGCACCCCTTATTTTATCTCTTTATTTAAAAAGAAGCTGGGTACAACACCTGCGGCATATCGAACCAAAAGAAGGGAGGAGCGGGAGAATGAACATTGAATGGGCGAACCTGCAGGAAGGGGAATGGAGCCTTTATCTGGCGAAAACCGAAAAGGGTCTCTGCTATAGTGGATCTGACCCGGAGTTTGAGGAATTTGAAAGGTCCCTGAAAAAATATATTCCAGCTGCAGTGCTTGTGGAAAATAAAGCAGCACTGCAGCCATACATGATGGAATTACAGGAATTTCTACTGAGGAAAAGACAAATTTTTTCAATGGACCTGGATTTGAAAGGGACTCCGTTTCAAGAGGAAGTCTGGGAGGCATTAGTGCAGATCCCATACGGGAAAACAGTCTCTTATTCGGATATCGCAGAGAAAATAAACAGGCCGCAGGCAGTCCGGGCAACAGGGAAAGCAATCGGTGCCAATCCGCTGTTAATCGCGGTCCCATGCCATCGTGTCATCGGCAAAAATGGTGCGATAACCGGCTATCGCGGGGGGATTGAAATGAAGCAGTTTCTGCTTGAATTGGAGAAACAAGGCTGAAGAGATGGTCATCTTCGGCTATTTTTATTATTCAGCAGCTGGGATGAGTATATAGCTTGAGGCGATATTAATTTGGATACTTCTAAATAAATCCGAATTCGGATCTAATCAGGCAGGAGAGGGATAAAAAAAACGTCCTGAGTCCGAATGTGTGGCTTATTTGGACAGGATGCGGAGAAAACCGAGGATTTGAGTCCGAATGCAGTGCCTATATGGACAGGATGCGGAGAAAACCGAGGATTTGAGTCCGAATGCAGTGCCTATTCGGACAGGATAAGGAGAAAACCGAGGATTTGAGTCTGAATGCAGTGCCTATTCGGACAGGATAAGGAGAAAACCGAGGATTTGAGTCCGATTCATTATCCAATCTTTCATCCCTCATAGTTTCGGATTATAATAAACTAAAGCATGATCAGGGGGGGGGGAGTAAAATGGAAAGCATTACCTGCGAAAAAAGATCCTATTCCAGAGAGTTTCATTCGCACCAGCATGAGTTTGGCCAGTTTCTTTTTCCTTTGCAGGGCTCCCTGGATATCGAGACGAAATGGCAGGAAATCAAGCTTGACCCCGACTATTGTTTTTATCTTCCGCCAGGGTTTGATCATAACTATCGGTCGATGGACCGGAATGAATTTTTAATTCTGGATATCCCGGCGCCTTATTTGCCGGAAGAGACCAGCAGTATGTACATTCAGCTAGATCAGCAATGGTCTTCGATCCGTTATTTGCTGCTGGGAGAGGCGGGGAATCAGGGGGATACATCCTCCCTGGCAGATTTGACCAGGTATGTGACCAGCAAACTGCAAGTCGCCAAACCCCCGTCGATTGACTATATTCATAAGCATTATAAGGAGTCGATCCGATTGGAGACTCTGGCGCAAATCGAACATTATCATCCGGCCTATTATTCCGCATGGTTTAAGAAGAAGACCGGGAAAAGCCCTAAAGGCTATATATCTGATCTGCGCTTGAAAGAGGCGAAGCATTTATTAATGTCAACCTCCTGGTCCATGTCGGTGATCAGCGGGGAATTAGGCTTCGAAAATTCTTCCTCCTTTACACGGTGGTTTACCCGCAGTGAAGGAATAGCACCTCAAAAATACAGGATCCTTAAGAATGGATAAAAGGGATATTAAACTTGGTAAAGAAAATTCCCAGGAATTTTTCTAAGATAAGTTTAATGATTCCTTTTATCTTTTTTTATTGAGGTGATAACATGAACGGGAAAGCGGCTCCATTTTTTATATTGCTTGCCGGAGTGCTCTGGGGGACTACGGGTACAACGCAGGCCTTTGCGCCGGAAAGCGCACACCCGATTGCCATCGGGGCTGCCCGACTGGCGGCAGGCGGTTTATTTTTATTATGCATGGTTCTGATGGCGGGGAAACTGGACCTGAAAAATTGGCCTATCAGGAACACCCTGTTGGCCTCACTTTGCATGGCGCTGTACCAGCCATTGTTCTTCTCAGCGGTGACCCTTACAGGAGTAGCCATTGGAACCGTGACAGCGATCGGGAGTGCGCCGATCTTATCGGGTTTTCTTGAATGGCTCTATTTGAAAAAACGCCCGTCTGCCATTTGGTGGTGTTCTACCTTCCTGTCCGTTTTGGGCTGTGTTCTGCTTTTCATGAACAAAAATTCGGTTCAAATGGACCCGGCTGGACTATTAATGGCATTGGGGGCTGGTTTGACATTTGCAGGCTATACGCTTGTCAGCAGGGATCTGGTTGAAAATTATTCATCACTATCAGTCGTTGCCGTTGTGTTCACACTAAGTGCCACCTTTCTATCGCCATTCTTATTTATTTTTGACATGTCCTGGCTTGCGAGTGTTCGGGGTTTGACTGTCAGTCTGCACCTGGGGATTCTGGCTACGGGAATTGCCTATTTCCTTTTTTCAAAAGGGCTTGTCCATGTTTCCTCTTCAACAGCGGTCACACTTGCGCTGGCGGAGCCTTTAACTGCAGCATTATTAGGCGTTTTTCTATTAGGGGAATCTTTAAACATGACTTCCTGGTTAGGGATCCTTCTCTTATTGCTTGGAATTGGCGTTTTGATAGGATCTCCAAAAAGTTCTGAAAGAGATCTTGAGCCTGGAGTGGTTCAGAAACATTGATATTCATATAGAAAGCCTATCTTCTCCCGGAGAAATTAGGCTTTCTTTTTTTGTAGAACAAAAAAGATTGCATTGTGAAATAAACTTCTTTATTATTTTTTGTAGAACAAAAAATAATCCGGAGGGTTTATGAAAGAGCAAACCTTAACTTCACTCGAACAATATGAAGAGTTTCTTAGAAATAAGATGATCCATAAAGCGAAAAAGAAAGGTCTTGAAGGTGAGGATCTTACAGAATATCTAAAAAAACATGAGAATGATGCGGCACGCATTTGGAAGGAAAATGATCTTCAGAGATGGCTGGAAAAAGACGGGTATGTGACCATAGCCGTTTGGAGAGATGAGACAGGACAGCGGAAAATCGGAAGGGGACGTCCCAAGAAGCCTGAAGGCCAAAAACTTAAGCATTCCATCCATGTCAGGCTGGATGAAGAGATGTTTAAAAAGCTGAATCATTTCTGCCAGGAAAAAAAGGTGGATGTTTCAGAAGCCATCCGGATTCTTATCAATAATCTTTGAGCTCAAAGTCCAAATTCATAGGAAAAGGCAGGAAAATCAATGAATGATTCTTTAGAAAATATAAGTAATGCACAGGGTGCACCTTCAAAGTCCAGGCGATTATGGATGGCGATCGTACTTGGTACTTTGGCTGCGTTTGCTCCTCTATCCATCGACATGTATTTGCCGGCTCTGCCTGATATCGCTATTGATTTGCATACCAAGCCGTCCCTTGTACAGCTAAGTTTGACCTTTTTCCTGCTTGGCCTTTCTTTAGGCCAGCTGCTTGCAGGGCCGCTCAGTGATGTACGCGGACGCCGGAAGCCCCTTCTTTTAGGATTACTGATTTATTTTGCCGTTTCTCTCTTGTGCGCTTTTAGCCAGTCCATCTGGGGCTTGATTGTGCTGAGGTTTATTCAGGGTCTGGCCGGGGCAGCAGGGATTGTCATCTCCCGAGCAATTGTCAGGGATCTATACTCAGGCACCGAGCTGACCAAATTTTTCTCTCTGCTGGCTTTAGTGAATGGTGTGGCCCCCATTCTTGCTCCTATAATTGGCGGCCAGTTATTGCGGATTGCTCCCTGGCAGGGAGTGTTTATCGTTTTGAGCGTAATTGGCTTGGTAATGTTTCTTGTCGTACTATTTGGTCTGCCAGAAACGCTGGCAGATGATTCCCGTTCACAGGGCGGCATAAAAAACACATTAACGACCTTTCAGCAGCTCTTATTGGATAGAAGTTTCATAGGGTATGCATTGTCGCAAGGCCTGGTGTTTGCTGCCATGTTTGCGTATATATCCGGATCGCCCTTCGTCCTTCAGAACATTTATGGGGCCAGCCCGCAGATATTCAGCCTGATCTTTGCCATCAACGGTCTTGGAATCATCATTTCCAGTCAAATCACGGGAAGACTGGCGGGGCGGATCAGTGAAAGGAAGCTTTTTACGGCTGGCATATGCATCTCTTTCATGGGAGCTATTGCTCTATTAATCATGCTTCTTTTAGATGCAGGCTTGTACGCTATTTTGCCGCCGTTATTCTTTGTTGTTTCAAGTATTGGGATGGTGAGTACTTCAGGCTTCTCGCTTGCCATGCAAAATCAGGGCAAGTCGGCAGGGAGTGCCTCCGCATTACTGGGGGTACTATCCTTAATCTTTGGGGGATGTGTGGCTCCTCTTGTCGGCTTAGGAGACAGCCCGGCGAAATCGATGGGGATTGTCATAGCATGTGCAAGTGCCGGGGCTGTTCTGTCCTATATGTTCCTGGCAGCCCGGCCCAGTGGGAAATCCATTGATAATGAGAAGGCTGTGATGTAAATAACCTATTAATCCAGTAAAATGAATGATAAATGAAAGGGGAAATTAACAATGGATATACAGAAAATAATCACGACTCGCCGCAACATAAAAAAATTCAAATCTGATAAAGTGGAGCATAGTCTAATCACCTCCTGGCTGGAGGCTGCGACCATGGCACCCAACCATAAAATGACGGAGCCATGGGAAGTATTATTTGTTGGTCCGGAAACAAGGGCTAAGCTGAATCACAAGACCGATTTTTGCCAGGCACCGGTCGTGCTGGCCATTCTATCCAAGCATGGAGCAACCGATCTGGAACGAAATGAGAACATGGCTGCAGTATCCTGTTTTATCCAGAACTTTATGCTGATGGCGTGGGCATCAGGAGTGGGGACATTCTGGTCTTCCCTGGGGGTTTCAGCTGCAGCAAGAACTGCTTTAAATGTCCCGGATGATTGCGATGTAGTTGGTATTTTTGGAGTAGGCTTTCCTGAGGAGGTACCTGAAGCGAAGGAGCGTACACCGGTTGAAAGGAAAATAAAGCATTTATCATAATTATTTTTATAGGGCGCCTATCCAATGGATGGCGCTCTTTTTCGTTTTTGTTAGAATATGGTATGATTTTGAAGTAATAGATTTATATCTTACCAGAGGGGTTCATATGATTTTCTTACAGGTTATTTTAATCATTTTAATATGGGCGATTCCGATTTTCCTTTTTATAAAAACTTATAAAAGAATGGACAAAAAGGAACAGCAGGATGCTAAAGAAGAGTTGAAGAACCCTTTATTTCTCCTTATTTTTGGAGGCGGATGCATCGGTTTTCAAGTGTGTATTACCGGCAGTATTTCAGAAATCAATATCATTCAGCATATAGGCGCCGGCTTAGTGACCATCGGCATACTTACAGGATGTATGGCTCTTTTCAAGCAAAGAAATGCTAAAAAGGGCCTCGCGCTAATGATTGTTGGGATAATAGGAGCAATTCTTTATATTAATTTTGGCAAAGGTGATGAGTATGACAAGAGAGATTTCTTATATATTGCTAACTCTGACCATTTTACTATCAGCTTGTACTCAAAACCCTGACTTCGAGCTGTATGAGGGAAGGACATTAAGGATTGCGATAATTGGAGAACCGCCAGAAGTGAATGCAGAACAAGTGAAGTTTAATGAAATTTCTTTTGATGAACTTACAAATGAGGAATTGAGCTCTTATGATGCAGTAATAATGTCGGAGAAAAATCTTCCTAAAGCTGCTGAGCCCAACTATGCAGAGACATATTCAGATTCATCCATTCCATTCTTTTTTATATCAGCCAGCAGTCATATCCCGTTTACTGTTAAAGACACAGAATATAATGATTCATGGAAGTGGGAAGCTGGTAAAAGCTATGCTGTGGGAGTTCTTAAATCGAAAAAAAAAGATGCATTTCATAGTTGGGGGTATGGGTTGTATAATGACGAACTGACTGATGAATCTATTCGTGATGTGTATGCGAGAATTTTTAAGACCATTGATGAGCTTAATCACTAATGGAAAAATAGATCATTTCAAATATACTGCTTGTGGAATAATAGTAACTGACCTATCCTAATGACTTAAAGAAATTGTGCCGGAATGAACGGTAACCATTATTCCAGTAAAGAGGGATTTTTATGTATAGAATCATGATGATAGAAGACGATGAAAAAATCAGACGGATTGTCGCTGATACGCTAAAAAAATGGCAATATGATGTGGTGGAGGTAACCCAATTTGACGAGGTGCTGACGGAATTTGAGCAGAAAAGTCCACATCTCATTTTATTAGATATCAATCTTCCCGTTTTTGATGGATACTATTGGTGCCAGCAAATACGATCTGTTTCAAAAGTGCCGATCATTTTCCTTTCCTCCAGAAATCAGAATATGGATATAATAATGGCCATTAATATGGGCGGAGATGATTTTATCCAGAAGCCCTTTGATTTGGATATCCTTCTCGCGAAAATCAGTGCGCTCATCCGCCGGAAGTACACCTATCAGGAAGAGGAGAATCTCCGTTTCATCCATCGCGGCCTGAAATTAAATGTAACCAATTCAACGATTGAATTTAATGGGCAAAGCAATGAGCTTAGCAGGAATGAATTCATCCTTTTGCAATTGATGATGCGGAATATCGGGAAAATCGTCTCGAGGGATGACTTAATGCAGGCACTGTGGAATGAGGAGCAGTTTATCGATGATAATACACTTACCGTGAATGTGAATCGGATGCGCAGGAAAATTGCCGCAATTGGACTAGAGGACTTTATTATCACTCGGAAAGGGTTAGGGTATTTAATTGAATGAACTTCCTTAGTTTTCTATCCTATGAAAAACCTTATATAATCCTCTATCTGATCAGTTTCCTGATCTCTGCAGCGATCTTTTTTACTGATATCAATGGAAGCCTGGCATGGGGGACTTTCCTTTATGCCTTCGCCCTATCTTCTATTGTATTAATCGGGTTTTTAGTATATCGGTACCAGCAAAATCTGCGTGTGATTAGGCAATTGGAAAGGGCGGAATATGACAGCCTGTCTCTGGAAGGAGAATTCGCTAAAGCCCACATAGATGAGTTGAAGCGTGAACATATCCGTGAAATGAATCGGATTCAGGACAGGCAGAAGGATCATTACGACTTTATCGTCTCCTGGTTCCATGAAATCAAAACACCGATTGCCGTTCTTCGCCTGCTGCAGCAAACTGATATGGACGCAGGCAGTTTAAGAGAAGAAATCACAAAAATTGAAAATTATGTTGATCAAGCACTCTATTACGCTAAACTAGACAGCTTTAATCAGGATTACGATATCCGGAAATGTGATATTATCAAGATTTCTAAGGATATTGTAAAGTCCCACTCAAAAACCTTTATTTCAAAAAACATCCGCATTCACATACAGGCAGATAAGCTGGAGGTTCAAAGTGATCCTAAATGGCTCCAGTTCATCGTCAATCAGCTTCTGACAAACAGTTTGAAATATACAGAACCTGGCGGAGAGATTACCATTTCCATATCAGAAACTCCACAGGAAAAACAGCTTTTGATTCGGGATAATGGGATTGGCATCAGCCAGAAAGATCTTCCGAGAGTATTTAATCGCGGTTTTACCGGAGAAACGGGGCGATTGTATTCGAAGTCGACCGGAATGGGTTTATATTTAGCCCAGCAGTTAAGCAATAAGTTAGGGCATTACATTAGCTGTACGTCGAATGTGAGAGAGTACACCCAATTTATTGTTCACTTCCCGATTGATTGCGATCCGTTTTTAATAATGAAAAAAACACACGATGAGTAAAGCAACTCATCGTGTGTTTTTTTCGCTGACAATTTTGTAGTAAATAGATACGGATGAAACGTAAAAGATTAGATACGTTACCACATATAATCCCATGACTGAAAAAATAATCGTCGTTAAAGAAGGCAAATCTTTTATGATTAGGATGACTGTGTAATATAAAAGGAACCAGCTGTGCAGCAGCCCCAGCAGGAGCGGCGGCAAAAATACGAACAGCAATTGTTTTCGGATGATCTTTTTCATGTCTTTGTCGTCCACACCGATTTTTCGCAGAATGGCGTAGTGTTCCCGTTCTTCTGTAGCTTCGCGGAGCTGTTTAAAGTAAATGACACTCCCTAAAGCAAACAATGCAATAACGGCAAAAAAGGCAACGGAGAACAGGATTAAAGAAGACGACTCCGTATCTACAGAATACATATCAATATAGGCAGAATAATAGGCATCTTCTGTTTTCATAAT
Organism: Bacillus sp. NTK034; assembly: GCF_017303275.1. Classification (GTDB taxonomy): domain Bacteria; phylum Bacillota; class Bacilli; order Bacillales; family Cytobacillaceae; genus Cytobacillus. The sequence continues at coordinate 20,288 of NZ_JAFKOJ010000006.1, forward strand.
GAGGTCGTATATTTCTCGTGATACATCATTTGATGTTTTGGGATCTTCGATTTGATAAATTTCAAATGAAGAAAGGGTGTGATGTTCTCTTAAGTTCTCAAAAGCCTCGTTTGAAATAATGAGTACTGAAGGCTGCGGCTTGGTATTGCCGCCAGGGCTCGTTGGGATACTTAACAGCGGGTATCGTATTTTTTCGACTACACGAAATGTATGGTCTTCCAAAACGGTTATTTCAGGCTGAGAACTTTTAAATTTTTCCGGTTTATCAATTCCTCTTGTTAATACAATGGCTTCTTCACCTTTTAGATCTGCTTTTTCACCCATTTTTCGCAAATCAACAATTGCATTTAATTGGGATTCCGGAAAAAGGTAAAATTCCTCGGTGTAATATTCGGGATGGCTAAAAAATGCATTTCTATTTTGAATTTTTTCTGTTTGTATGCCCGTAATGGTCTCATGATCAATGATTGGATGAGAGTCATTCATAATTTGTTCAATTTGTTTTTGAGTTTCAGCATCCTGGGTCGAAAAGGCAATATGGTTCGGGAATTCTTTTTTTACAACTTCACCTTTCACAGCGTAATCTACAGCGATAAATCCGACTGTAAAGATGACAATCGCACTAATCAGTGAATTGAATGTAAAATTGATGGTATTTCCCCGAATGGAAAAACGGAGAGAGGATATCCATAACATTTTACTGCCAATAAAATAATTTTTCCTTTGACTCAGCTTTTGCAGCATCCAGCCGGAAAACTGGCGGAAAAATAAATACGTCCCGGCAATCAGAGCCACAGTTACAGCAGTTAATGTTTCTTTAAAATGGTCTTTCCAGATGTCTGTATCACCTATGGTAATCATATAGTAAGACCCGGCTATCAATATAATGGACAATAATGCCAGGCCAAAAGAAAATGTAAACGATTTATCCATTTTTTCCTTTGCATGAAACAATTCCACTAACTGGACACGCCGGACATTAAAATAACTTTGAATTGTAATGATGATGATTAATAAGGCGAATAACAGAACTGTTGAAACAATCGCTTCCAATGGAAAAGCAAAAGAAATGTCCTCATTGTATCGCATTAAGTTCATTAATACAGCACCGAAAAACTTCGATAGCAATCCACCGATTAAGATACCGCTGGAAACCGAAATCGCGCTCAAGAATAATGTTTCAAAAAAGACCATTGCGGCAACTTGTCTTTCTTTCATTCCGTAAAGTAAATACATGCCGAATTCCTTTTTTCGCTGTTTCATGAAAAAGGAGTTCGCGTACAAAATAAAGAAGACAATAAATAAAAAGACGATCACCGAAGCAAGGGAAATAACCATTTTGTAGTTTTCTTTATTTTGAATGGCTTCGACTACATCTTTGTTAAACATTAGACCAGAGAAGGTAAAGTAAATGACAACCCCGACAAACATGGAAATGAAATAAATGGAATACAAACGGAAGTTCCGCTTCATGTTCCTCCATGATAAATCCACTAAGTTCATCGCCGGCCACTTCCTATAGCACTTTGAATCGTCAGGATGCGGTCAAAGAATTCCTTTTCCGTCTGCTCCCCTTTAAACATTTCGTTGACGATTTTTCCATCACGGAGAAAAACTACCCGCTGACAGTAGCTGGCTGCATACGGATCATGAGTAATCATCAGAACGGTTGTCTTGAATGTTTCATTGAGCAATTGAATTTGTTCCAGCAGCTGGGTAGCAGATCGGGAATCGAGTGCACCCGTTGGTTCATCAGCAAATACAATTGCGGGATTAGTAATAATTGCCCGTGCGGCAGCTGTACGCTGTTTCTGACCGCCGGAAATTTCAGAAGGATATTGATGTAAAATTGATTCAATATTTAAGGCATCAATCAATTTTGCTATTCGCTTTTCCATTTCGGAAACAGGTGTTTTTTGCAGCGAAAGCGGGAGGAGGATATTCTCCTTCACTGTTAAGGTATCCAGTAAGTTATAGTCTTGAAAAATAAATCCCATTCTTTTTTGGCGGAACTCCCGCAGGTCTTTCTTTTTCATATCTAAAAGGGAATTTTCCTCTATCCAAACATTCCCCCCGCTAAAGGCATCAATGGTTGATAGAGTATTCATTAACGTCGTTTTTCCGGAGCCGGAGGGACCCATAATGGCAGTCAATTCCCCCCGTTCAACAGTCAAATCAATATTTTTTAAGACCTGTGTTTTTCCATAAGATTTCGATAGGTTTTTTGTTTGTATCATCTTGGTCATGATTTCGACCTCCTTCTCTACCTACTATACCGGCCATTTTTCCCGCCAGCCATCGATGTAACAGAATGTAAAGTGACACTTTTGTCATGTTGAAGGCAGAGTCGGCAGGATCGAATGCAGACGATCTTATTGAAGGGAAAAAAACAAGCAGACGCATTGACATGGACTGCTTGTTTTTCGACTTAGTTGTATGTGCATTTTTTGAGGCACTGCTTCTCGGCTTGTCCTTTTCTATTTAATGCTGATACTTTTCTTTCCTTATAAAACTAAAATGCCAGCGCATATAAAGGCAGGCTCCAATATAATAGATGGCTGACCACCATACTTGCCAGCCCTTATATACTACGTAGCCAAAGTAACTGGATAGGACTTCGTAACATACTGAAAAACCGACCCAAAACAAAAGGTAAAGCAAAAATTTCTTCTTTGGTTTAGGCATGAAGTTAACATATAGGATTCCGAATGTTGCCGGCAGGGTGATTTCAATAAATAAATCAAAAAGCTGGGGACCTGGATCCATTAAGTCGTATAGGTCTAAAACATGCCCAAAAATCAAATCTGCAAGGAGCGCATTTAGAGTGACAGCCAGCCAGGTTGTATAAAGCTCCTGCCGGGTTAATTTTAATGGAATAATGAAAATCAATATAGAGTTGATAGCAAGCGTTGTTATTGTTAAGATATAAACCATTCAGATTCTCCGGGTTTTTATAGATTTATTTCTTATCTATCTTGCCCTCTTTTTGAAATTTATCTGCTTATTTGGCGGAGAAGTGAGTTTCTATTAAAAGTAGTTCATTTACTGTAATGAATCCTATTTACATTTGGACTGGAACCTAAAGATAAGTTCATCCAATATCTGACTGTTTTTTATAGTATCAGGATGCTCTAAACCTTTCTTTATTCCAGTTTCAATAAGTGTTTTTCTAAAAAGTTGAATCTTCCTTCTAAGTTCACTGCAAAAATGACACATTTATTTACTCCTTTAAATAATAAAAGTCCAGGAACTATTATTGCAAATTAAGGAAAAACATTGAATCATTTCGACAAAACTAGTCTCTAAATGACAAAAAATTAATAAACAGAGGAGTGTTTTGAGAGGATTGAATTACCGCTTAATGCAAATAATATCTAAAAACTTTCCGGAGTGGAAAATGATCTTACAAATTGCCTCAGGTGCTGTGTTTAATTTGATATTATATAAGACCATTAAAGGGATATCAGCCAATAAAATTGTCCATATTTGGGTTTTTACTATTGCATTCCAACTATTCTTTGATATTTTTATCGATCTAAAGTACAAAGGATACTGGTACTTTACTCAAGGAATAGACTGGGTAGCACTTCCTGCTTACACAATCTTAATTCCGCCCATAAATTTGATGTTTATCAATTGGTACCCTTTTAATGGATCTTTCATGAAAAAGGTAAGTTACTTTCTTATTTGGGAAATTTTCCTGCTGACCTATGAATCTATTGCCATGCTGCCTCATCCATTCGGCTTTTTTCATTATGGCTGGTGGAGTATATGGTATTCTGCCATTGTTAATCCGATTCTATTAACCATACTTATTGGGTATTACAAATGGATTAGTGTATTAGAAAAGAAAGCTTGTGTCTAAAAAGGGCTGCTGAGGCAGCTCTTTTTTTCCTGTTCTCCTTATGGCATAATTTTCTAGACAAAGGAGTGAGAGGATGCAGAAAGTATATATTATTGAGGATGATCCGAAAATCGCGGAGCACCTGCAGTCACACTTAGTGAAGTATGGGTATGATGCTGCGGCTGCGGAACAGTTCGATGATGTGATGGGGGAATTTCATAAGCATAAACCGGATCTTGTGCTCCTGGATATTAATCTTCCGAGCTTTGATGGCTATTACTGGTGCAGGCAAATCCGCAAGGAGTCGATTTGTCCGGTTATCTTCATTTCCGCACGGGTAGGGGAGATGGACCAGGTGATGGCGCTTGAGAATGGCGGCGATGATTTCATCACCAAGCCGTTCCATCCAGAAATTGTGATGGCGAAAATCCGCAGCCAGCTTCGGCGGGCTTACGGGGAATATGCCACGCAGGCCCAGGAACGAGTTCTCGAGGCAGAGGGATTGAAGCTGTTTCCGGAAAGGCTGGAATTGTGTTTCCGTGATAAAACCGTTCCGCTGTCCAAAAAAGAAGCTGATATTATTGAGAATTTACTGGAGCGGCACCCGCGTGTGGCCGGGCGTGAAGACCTGCTGGAAAAGCTGTGGGATGAACAGGTCTATGTGGATGAGAATACGCTGAATGTGAATATGGCGAGGGTAAGAAAAAAATTTGAGGCAATCGGGCTTTCAGGAGCGGTCGAAACAGTGAGAGGCGCAGGCTACCGTTTGATCGTTACCTGGTGAAAGGCTGGAGAAACATGAAATTATTCCTTAAAGAGCATGCGTTACTAATCGCTGTACAGGTCGTTCAATTTTTTATGATTCTGGCCATTTACTGGCTGGATGGCTATCGTCATCTATTGCCAGCCCTTTATGGCATCTTTCTCGGCTTATTCTTTCTCACGGCATACCTGACATACCACTATTTTAGCCGCCGCAAGTTTTATAAGAGGCTGACGGAGGAACTTGCTTCCCTTGACGATTCTTTTCAAACAACAGAGAACTCACCGATTTCACAGGCGCTGGATCATCTGCTGAAGGAACAGTACAGACATTACCAGACGAGAATTAAAGAGCTGGAATCCAGGCAGGAGGAGCATCTGAAGTTTATGGATCAATGGGTCCACCAGATGAAAACCCCGCTTTCTGTCATTGAACTGATTGCGCAAAACCTGGATGAACCTGATTCCTCCAGTATTCGTGAAGAGACGGATCGGATGAAAACGGGCTTGAACACCATCCTCTATATGGCGAGACTCCGGACGATCGAACAGGATTTTCATATAAAACCCGTACACTTATCCCAAATCATTCATGAAGTGAATGGAGAAAACAAACGGCTTTATATCCGGAACGGGGTGTATCCAAATCTCCTGCAGGAGAAGCAGGACATGATCGTGGAGACAGATGAGAAATGGCTTTTCTTTATGCTTTCTCAGCTGATCAATAATGCGGTCAAGTATTCCAGAGGGAAAAGCAATCGAATTGATATTTCCATTTTTGAAAAAAACGGAGAAGCTGTTTTAGAAGTGAAGGACTTTGGCGCCGGGATTCCGGAATCAGACAAGCGCCGTGTGTTTGAACCTTTTTATACGGGTGAAAATGGACGGAAATTCAGAGAATCCACAGGTATGGGGCTGTACTTGACGAAGGAGGCAGCCGATCATCTTGGCCATCGCATTGAGCTGGAATCCAAGATGGGGGAAGGGTCTCTTTTCCGGCTGATCTTTGGAAAAACACAGAACCTTACAGCCTTGTAAGGTAAGTGAAAGAGAAATCGATTTTTTGAAATGGGTATAGAAGATATACTGATCACAAGTCAACTGAATGTGAAAGGAGAACTTGTGATGCTAAAAGTGAAGCAAGTAAGCAAGATTTATGAAGGAAAGATCGCCTATCGTGCGTTAACAGATATTAACTTAACCATTGATGAAGGTGAGTTCGTCGGAATCATGGGTCCTTCGGGAAGCGGAAAAACGACACTGCTGAACATGATTGCCACCATTGATGAACCGACAACAGGGGAAATCCTGATCAATGAAAGAAATCCCCATGTCTTAAAAAAAGAGGCATTGGCCCAATTCCGCCGCCGTGAATTAGGATTTGTCTTCCAGGACTTCAACCTTCTTCATACCTTGACGGTTGAAGAAAATATAGTCCTGCCGCTAACATTGGACGGGAAAAAAGTGAAGGAAATGAAAGACAAGGCATACGAAATCGCTGAAAAACTGGGAATTACAGGCATTATGAAAAAGCGGACGTATGAAATATCAGGCGGACAGGCGCAAAGAGTGGCTGTGGCTAGAGCGATGATTCATACGCCGAAGCTGCTGCTGGCGGATGAACCTACAGGGAATTTGGATTCCAAGTCTTCCAAAGATGTAATGGAAATGCTTGAGTCGATTAATAAAATTGAGAAGACAACCATGATGCTCGTCACACATGATGCGCAGGCCGCGAGCTATTGCAACAGGGTCGTCTTCATCCGTGACGGAAAATTCTATTCGGAGATTCACCGCGGTGATAACCGCCAGGCTTTTTTCCAGAAGATCATTGATACACTTTCTTTGCTTGGAGGGGATGCACATGACCTTTCGTCAGTTCGCGTTTAATAACGTCATACGGAACAAACGCTTATATGCAGCCTACTTCCTCAGCAGTTTATTTACAGTCATGGTCTTCTTTACCTTCTCGATTTTTGCGAATCATCCAGCATTAAGCGGGGATGGCATGAACTCAACTGTAACGAAGGGAATGAATGCAGCAGCAGGCATTATCTATGTGTTTTCGTTCTTTTTTGTTTTATATTCTATGAGTTCTTTTCTGCAGTCCCGGAAAAAAGAGTTTGGGTTATTAATGATGCAGGGCATGTCCATGAAACAGATTCGTCTCATGGTGTTTTTGGAAAATATGCTGATTGGCTTTCTGGCAACCTTAAGCGGAATTCTCCTCGGCGTTGTATTTGCAAAGGCGATTTTGCTGCTGGCTGAAAATGTGCTGATTATTGAGCGGGCACTGTCTTTTTATTTTCCAGTGAAGGCCATCCTGATCACCTTCATTTCTTTTATTATTTTATTTTTCTTTATCTCCTTATTTGTGACGTATGTTCTGCGCAGCAAAAAGCTGATTGAATTAATTAAGGGAAATAAAATGTCAAAGGGTGAGCCAAAAGCGAATCTTTTCTTAACGATGCTGGCTGTCCTATTATTAGGTGCGGGGTATGCTGCTGCACTAATCGCAAAAGGGTTAGTCGTTGTAGCGGCAATGGTGCCGGTGATCATCGTTGTCTGCATTGGCACCTACCTGTTATTTACGCAATTAAGTGTTTATATTATTAGAAGATTAAAGAAAAATGAACGTGTTTTTTGGTTTAAGACCAATATGCTGCTGTTTTCAGATCTGGCCTTTCGCATGAAGGATAATGCACGAACCTTCTTCATGGTGGCGATGGTTTCAACAGTTGCGTTCAGTGCAATTGGTTCTTTATTCGGTTTTCAAACCGTGCTGACCTCAAACATAAAAAATGTCAATTCCACAACGTTTTCCTATAAAACTTCTGAAGAAAATGAAGTGAAGAATGTTGAGTTTATCAATCAAACATTAAAGGAAGAAAAGATTGAAGCGGATTCGGAGCATACTGTTTTACGCTACTTTGAAGTTGGCGGGGATTCCATTCTGATTGCGGGTCAATCCGATTTTAACCGCTTTGCCGAGCTCATTGATGAAGATCCGGTTGACTTAAAAGACGGGCAAGTAATGACAGTTGAGTTTGAAGGGACCAACTTCGGGCAAACGAAGGAACTCCTGAATGAAACGATTACACTGAAGTCCGGCACTGTTTTAAAGCCAGAGGAAGCCATTCATTCGAAAGCACTGCCGGCAACAGATTCCTATTTTATCGTGTCAGATGAAGACTATCAAAAGCTTCCTGAACCAGAGTTTCAGGAAAGCTATTACGCCTGGCAGGCAACAGATGGAGAGGAAAGGGTAATGGCTGCCTCTGAAAAGCTGTACAAGGAACTGCCAAGATATGAAATTACATCAGTAGACTACGAAATATATGAGATTATGAAAGGCTACGGGCCCATTTTATTTGTCGGTCTGTTTATCGGGATTGTCTTTTTCGTATCAGCCGGCAGCTTCCTGTACTTCAGGCTCTACATGGACCTGGATGAAGATAAACAAAAATTCAGATCGATTTCCAAGATGGGGTTAACCGAGAAAGAGCTGAAAAAGGTTTTAAACAGACAGACTATGATTCTGTTTTTCGCGCCGATCCTCGTCGCTCTTATCCATGGTGCTGTAGCCCTGACAGCGTTATCGAACCTGTTCTACTTTAACCTGTTTAAGGAATCAGTTGCTGTTCTGAGTGTTTTCCTGGCCATCCAGGTTGTTTACTTCTTTATAGTGCGCTTTTTCTATACGAAGCAGATAAAGGCATCGATTTAAATTTAATTAGAATTGTGGGGGCCAGATGAATCTGGCCCTTTTTTAATTGAAAATGACAAGGGAAAGGGGAATGGAAAACCGGTCAGAGGAGTCCGAACTTGGAGCCACTTCGGACAGGAAAAGGAGAAATCCGAACAGAAGAGCCGATTCTGATACTCATTCGGGGAATGAGGGACTCCGCAGTTTTATCATACTCACCCTCAAAGCTGCATATAGAAAAGAGAATATAAACCTATGCAGGAGTGATGGAATGGCAATCTTGGTTACAGGAGGAGCAGGTTATATTGGTTCACATATTGTAGATCTACTCATTCGAAAAGGGTATGAAACAGTGGTAATTGATCATTTGGCTGCGGGCCACAGGCAGGCGGTCCATCCGAAGGCAGCCTTCTATGAGGGGGATATCAGATCGCAGGATTTTCTGAATAGTGTCCTTTCCAGTGAGCGAATAGAGGCAGTCTTTCATTTTGCGGCATCATCCCTGGTAGGGGAATCGATGAAAAATCCTCTAAATTACTATGATAATAATGTACTTGGTTCTCATAGCCTCCTAAAAGCTTTAGAAGCACATAAGGTTAAACAGCTTGTGTTTTCGTCCACCGCCGCAGTATATGGTGATGCGAAAAGCCAGCCTATACGGGAAGACGCGCCGCTCAAGCCTGCAAGCCCGTATGGCGAGACAAAGCTTGCCATTGAACGGATGCTCCATTGGTGGGCGCAGGCATCAGGAGCCAGGTTCGTGTCGCTCCGTTATTTTAATGCTGCAGGGGCAAAGGCATCAGGGGAGATTGGCGAAGACCATCAGAACGAGACACACCTGATCCCGATTATCCTGCAGGCGGCACTTGGAAAAAGAGAATCTGTCTCCATTTTTGGTGATGATTATCCAACAAAGGATGGTACTTGTATAAGGGACTATATTCATGTAGAAGATTTGGCTGAAGCCCATCTGCTGGCACTCCGTTACCTGAAAGAGGGAGGGGATAGCACTGTCTTTAATCTGGGGGGCAGCAAAGGGATTTCTGTAAAAGAAGTAATTGAAACCGCAGCTGAGGTAACAAACAGATATTTTAAAGTGACGATTGCTCCCCGTCGGTCTGGAGACCCGGCAGAACTGGTTGCTTCATCAGAAAAAGCAAGGTCAATGCTGAAATGGGAGCCACAAAAAACAAGTATCCGCCAGATCATCGAGGATGCCTGGAGCTGGCACAGGTCCCATCCTGACGGATATCGCAAATCATAATCGAATCTGCCTTAAGTATTGTGAAAATTTCTCCTTCAGTTCAGGTCTTTGCAGGGCATAATCAATCGAGGCTTTAAGAAAGCCAAATTTATCTCCAATATCATAACGGCTTCCCCGGATCAGGTACGAATAAATTTTTTCCCGGCGAAGCAAAGCATGGAGGGCATCTGTCAGCTGCAGCTCGCCTTTGCTGTCGGGCTTCCGTTCTCAAGCATGTCAAAGATCGACGGTGTTAAGATATAGCGGCCAATAATCGCATGGGCAGATGGGGCTTTTTCAGCAGGAGGTTTTTCCACGAGGCTATCCACTTTGTATAATGGGCCCCTCTGTTCTGAATAGCCGACAATTCCATATTTATTGACTTCAGACAAAGGAACCTCACTGCATCCGAGGATGCTTGCCCCTGTTTGGTTATACTGCTCAATCATTTGCAGCATGGCAGGAGGCTCCCCATCAATTATATCATCGCCAAGGAGGACGGCAAACGGCTCCCTGCCAATGAACTTTCTCGCGCATAAAATAGCGTGCCCCAATCCGAGCGGCTCCTTTTGCCTGACATAATGGATATCAGCCATATTGGTTATTTCGCGAACTTCCTCAAGCATTTCAAGCTTTCCGGTTTTCTGCAGCAGCAGCTCCATTTCAACCGATTTATCAAAGTGATCTTCAATAGCCCGTTTGTTTCTACCGGTTATGATGATGATATCTTCAATCCCGGAAGCAATGGCTTCCTCGACAATGTATTGAATGGCGGGCTTGTCGACAATGGGGAGCATTTCCTTTGGCTGTGCCTTTGTGGCCGGCAGAAACCGGGTTCCAAGGCCTGCAGCGGGAATGACCGCTTTTTTAATCATTTAATTCCCCCTTTATTTAGAAATGCTGTCACCTATTTTTATGAGCGGGCAGGTTGTATTATCCCTTTATGGTGTGAATTAGGCTGTTCGGGAATATTTTGGACGTGTTCGTGAACCCTAAGCCTGTAAATAATCTTGAACCTAGAGGTGTAGAGATTGCTTTTGAAAAAAAATACAGCCGAGAAAAATCTCCTTATTCTCGCCATTATTGCTTTGGTCCTGTTTGTATCCCCTTTGTATATATTAGGTGAAAACGCGCATATCCGCGTTCATGATAATCTGGATTCCAATCTGGCCTGGTATAAAGTCCTGGCTGAAAGCGGGCAGCTGACAGGTTCAATAGATGCTGTTATTCCGCAGATTATAAATGGAAATCTGTCCAGAAATGCATTTGGCTCTGAATTTACTTTAATTGTGTGGCTGTATGCCCTCTTCCCGACGATGATTGCCTATGCACTCAGCCAGACGATTACAAGGGTATTTGCCTTTATCGGCATGTATTTGCTTTTGAAAAAGCACTTCCTTAAAGAAGAGAAGTGGGGACCCATTACGATTGGGACAGCTCTAGCTTTTGCTTTCACGCCATTTTGGCCTTCCGGTATGCTGAGCACGCTTGGGATGCCGCTTGCGCTCTGGGCGTTTTTAAATATCAGGCAAGGGGAAAGATCCTGGAAAAATATCCTGGTCCTAACTCTATTGCCATTATACTCGAGCATCGTTCTTGGATTTTTCTTTTTCCTGAGCGCCATGGGGATATTTTGGCTGACAGATGTAATCAGAAAAAGAGCATGGAATTGGCCATTTATACTGTCCATTGCCTATATGACTGGAATCTTTTTTATCGTGGAATACAGGCTTGTTTTTTCCTTTTTGTTTGACGATGAGCCGAACAGCCGGGATGAATATTTTCATGCGAGATTAACCTTCTGGCATTGCGTGAGGCTGACATTAAAAAACTTTGCTCTAGGGCACCACCATGTTGCCTCGATGCATACTCTGGTCATTCTTCCGCTGATGTTCGTGGCGCTATTTATGACGAAAAGGCAGAAAAATTGGAAGAAGGAAAAGGTGTTTTTATTTCTTTTCTTGCTTAACTTTGCCCTATCAGCATGGTATGCCTTCTGGTTTTACAAAGGCTGGATGCCGCTTACAGAGCGTTACCATGTTCTGGATACATTCAACTTTGCCAGGTATCATTTTTTAAGGCCTCTGGTTATCTATGTGCTTTTCGCGCTCTCCTTGAAAATCATTTGGTCCCATGGACCGTTCTGGAGGCGGCTGGTTCCGGTTTTTGTGCTGGGGCAGGTGATTACCGTTTCATTTTTTAACGAGGAAATCCTTTTTCAGGATAAGCCAACGATCAAGCAATTTTATGCTGAAGAGCAGTTCTTGGATGTTAAAAAATATATTGGGCAACCGCAGGAGGAATACCGTGTTGCAAGCATTGGCCTTCATCCTGCCATTGCCCAGTATAATGGCTTCTACACGCTGGATACGTATAATAATTTTTACCCCTTAACATACAAATATCAATTTCGGAAAATCATTGAGAAAGAACTGGAAAAAAACAAAGGTATCCGGATTTATTTTGATGAATGGGGCGGAAGGTGCTATCTCTTTACGGACGAGCTTGGAAAGCATTATATGTTTAAAAAGCGGACGAAAAAAAGGCTGAAGAATCTTGAGTTGAATACAGAAGCCTTTAAGGCCATGGGCGGTTCTTATCTTTTTTCATCCGTCCCGATCGACAATGCTGAAGATAATCAGCTTAGGCTGGAGAAGGTTTTTGAATCAAAAAGCTCTGTGTGGAAAATCTACCTTTATAAAGCCATATAAGCAGGGGGAATTAGAATGACCAACCCGGTACTCACCATCGTAGTTCCTTGCTATAACGAAGAGGAGGTACTGCAGGATACCATTGATCAGCTGAATGGGCTGCTTGAAGAATTACTGAATGAGGATCTTGTTTCTGATAAAAGCAAAATATTGTTTGTGGATGATGGCAGCAGGGACAGGACCTGGCAGATCATTTATAAGCAGAGCCTGAATAACCCAAAAGTACGGGGGCTGAAGCTTGCCAGAAATGCAGGACATCAGAATGCCCTGCTTGCGGGATTAACAGCCGCAGGAAAAATATCGGATTGCACGGTTTCCATTGATGCCGATCTTCAGGATGATATTGCCGTGATCCGGGAGTTTATCCTGAAATTCCGTGAAGGATATGACATTGTCTATGGAGTAAGGAAAAAAAGGGACAGTGATACGTTTTTCAAAAGAAGCACGGCACAGGGATTTTATAAACTAATGAAGAAAATGGGCGTAGATCTTGTCTATAATCATGCTGATTTCCGCCTGATGAGCAAGCGTGCCCTGGAAGAGCTGCAGCGCTATGAGGAAACCAATCTTTTTTTACGCGGAATTGTGCCCTTGCTGGGCTATAAAACGGCCCATGTTTACTATGACCGCAAAGAGAGGCTTGCCGGAGAAACGAAGTATCCTCTGAAAAAAATGCTGGCCCTTTCCTTTGAGGGCATTACTTCTTTTTCCGTGACGCCGATCCGGATGGTATTGGCATTGGGGATCGGTTCTTTTTTTATCAGCTTTCTATTTGGCCTCTACTTCCTAGGATTGCGCTATTTTGGCGAAACGGAAACCGGCTGGACATCATTAATCGCCTCGATCTGGATGCTTGGGGGGCTTCAGCTGACAGCTATTGGCCTGGTGGGGGAATATATCGGGAAAATCTATAAAGAGACAAAACGCAGACCTAAATTTTCGATTGAAGTAGATGCGTTTAATTTACCGATTTCCCGCCATTTAATTACGGACGGAGACCATGATGATGAGTTCGCGGACATTCATTTTGGAACATTATCTGAAACGAACTGATACCTTTATTCGATTTTTGCTTGTGGGAACATTGAATACAATTGTCGGGCTATCTATGATATTTATGCTGCTGGATTTGGCGGGGATGTCGTATTGGACTGCAACATTTCTGGGAAACAGTGCGGGGGCAGCGGTCAGCTATTTCCTCAACAGATCGTTCACCTTTAGGAGCAGGGCCCGCATTCAAAGCAGTGCGGTGCGCTTCATTTTCATTCTGTTTTTGTGCTATATTCTTTCTTATTCCATAAGCGGCATGGCTGCAGAGTTTATCCAGACTTTTACCCTGCTCGGGCATGATGTTTCGCCTGAAGAGCTTGCGGTTCTTTTGGGAGCGGGCATTTACACATCAACTAACTATATCGGGCAAAAATACCTCGTTTTTACTAAATAGTGAAACTATTGCCAACAAAGCAGGTTTGGGAATGTTACGGGGGAGCCAAATTAGTCTCACGTATTAAAGGTGAGACTAATTTTATTTACAGTAAATCCTGTCTGTATTTTTCTGTTCATTCATTTACAAAAAAATTATGGCAAAATAGAAGACTTTCTTTTAATTCTTGACTAACCCTGTCTGAATCGTAGGCACAAACAGACAGAAGTTTTGTTTTGGCAACAATTAGATCAGCTTCTTTTTCAGATGCCGATAATTTTTTGCTGACTTCCAGTTCGTCACGCCATTCGACATGAGCCCAGCTCCGGACAGTTAAATCCTGTTCTGAATAACCTTCAATTAAGTTTGGGAGGTAATCGAAAATAGAATTAACTCTAAAGTCCCCCTTGGCATAATAGAAGTCATAATTATTGATGAACTTTACTTTTTTCAGGCAGCTCTTATTTAACTTCATTGTGAGGCTTTCCTTAATCAGTGGAGTCATTCGGTCATTTTCTATAATGATGGAGTATTCATTTCGTTCTAATCCGGAAAGAACAAATTCCATAACATTTGAAATATATTGGTCCTGGTTCTTGAAGAAATATAATACATGTCCCTTAGTAAGGTCTTGCATAGTATGAACTTCTTTTAGATGTATCCTTTCCAAATTTGCACCCCGCAGAATTCTGACATTTTATGCCTGCTAATTCAGTTTATCATACTTTGATCTTGAAAAGGGTTCATCAGGGAAAGGAGAAATTCGTCTTTCGAAACCCTTGTTGATTGATTGTAAATAAAATGCAATAGTGTTACCCTGAAACGACATAGTGCATTTCCTATGTAAAAAGGAGCGAATACACTATGCTTAGTAAGGAAGAAAACTTACTATTTATTAGAGAACTTGGACGTTTGCAGGCTGATTTTGAGAACTGCAGCGATGATCAAGTATGCAACAGCATTCATCAGGATATTCTTTTACTTCTTAAGGCTCTATCTATGACTGCTATGAAATAGCAGTTTTTTTTGTTTAATATTTGAAGTGTGAGTACGCTCGAATGGAGATACGATGTTTTCTATTGTGTGTTTTCTTGCATATAATTCTGAAAAGTGTTAATCTGAATAAGAATTATTTTTGTTCGGTGTAAAGGATAGTTTGAGTAAAACTTTACGTCTTGATGATCACTGAGAGCAAGGATAGTAACACAATGTGTGTTGATACGCACAAGGAGGCAACAAAAATGGAAAATGGTAAAGTAAAATGGTTTAACAGTGAAAAAGGCTTCGGATTCATCGAACGCGAAGGTGGAGAAGACGTATTCGTTCATTTCTCAGCTATCCAAGGCGAAGGTTATAAATCTTTAGAAGAAGGTCAAGAAGTGACTTTCGATGTTGAGCAAGGTCAGCGTGGAGCTCAAGCAGCTAACGTGCGTAAAGCTTAATTATATAACCAAACTCAGGGCAGGCTCTTTATGGGCCTGTTTTTTTGTGTGAAAAATTAGGAAGTAAAAATTTTGAGCGTCGATTACTGTCTAGCTCCAGCGCCTACCCCCTCGAGGTCACAAGCCAAGCCTCCCAAAAAGGCAAAGGACGCCTTTCCGGGAGGCTCGTCTTGTGCTTGTCGGGGGTGGACAAGGCGCTTACGCTTTTCTAATAAGGAACCCTGCTCACGAATGAGCAGGGCACATGTACACGGTAAATCAAATGGTAAATCAAGTGTATCATATTATTGTGAATTTTCCTAACCGCGGGAATCCTATCCCCGGTGAACCTGCATCATAATTTTAGTGACATAATGCTCCTTATCATTCTGTACTACGGTATCATAAATGTACTCTTCAAAAACATGCTCCCCTAAGGTTAAATGCAGCCGTTCCATCTCTGAGAAAAGGCGCTTATAGGTATCGGTGATAGTTTTTTCGCTCCCAACATGATAGCCGATGAGGAAATCACCTTTTACGGCCCGAAAATATGGATGTCCCTCCTTTGGATTGGGCTGCTCGATATACAAATAGCTGTAATTGGAGAATTCCCCTTTCAGCACCTGCTCCCGCTTTGTTATAGATCCGATCGGATATCCTGAATCAAGCTGTGAAAGCTGCAATTCATTAATAAAATCCGAGATGACCTCCACAAATTCTTCATCTGGTATATTTTGAATGTTCCTGCTTAGATATAGGGTTGCTTCCGGCAATGGCTGAAGCGTAATCCTATTAAAATCAAGCTGAGAAGCTTCTTCCATTAATCCGATTTTGGCCTCGATCATTTTCTCCTTCATTTCGATTTCCTGCCGTTTTTTTACAATTTCCTCTTTTTTCCGGTACATGATGGATAGAAAGCTTTCGGGCGATTTATTTTGCATGTACTGCTGAATATCGTTAAGCGACATGCCAAGATCCTTTAATAAATCAATCACAAAAAATAACTCTAATTGGTGAATGGAATAATAGCGGTAGCCTTTTTCATTTTTCTTTACCGGGGACAAAATCCCGATTTGATCGTAATAAAAGATTGTCTGCTTGTTAACCTTGCAAAGCTTTGCGAATTCACCAGTCGTTAAATATTTGCCATCTTTTTTACTCATTTTTTACATCACTGCCCTTGACTATATAGTTACTATATACACTAGGATAAAACGTATAATTAAATCAAGTTTGATTGTTTTGTAAGGAGTATGATATAGATGAAAACACAAAAAATCACTTTAGGATTATTATTGACGAATTTATTCATAGCCTTTCTGGGTATTGGACTGGTCATTCCTGTCCTGCCTACCTTGATGAATGAATTGGGCATAACTGGCACTACCATCGGGTATTTAACAGCCGCTTTTGCATTGGCCCAGCTGATTGTTTCCCCGTTTGCAGGGAGAGCAGCCGATAAATGGGGCAGGAAGGTCATGATTGTTACCGGCCTATTTATTTTCGGCCTTTCTGAATTTTTATTCGGGATCGGCAAAGAGATCGAGCTGCTGTTCGTTTCCCGGATCTTGGGCGGAATTAGTGCGGCCTTTATTATGCCGGCCGTGACAGCCTTTATCGCTGATATCACGACGACGGATACCCGTCCAAAGGCACTCGGGTATATGTCAGCCGCTATTAGTACCGGATTTATTATCGGTCCCGGCATCGGCGGGTTTTTAGCGGAATTTGGTACGCGAGTGCCATTCTTCTTTGCGGGTGCAATGGGTGCACTTGCAGCAGTGCTTTCGATGATTTTATTATCTGAGCCTGAGCGCACTGAAGAGGAAAATCAGGAAGGGGCAGTAGAGGGCAGAGGCGGCTTCCGACGCCTGATGGAGCCAAAATATCTCCTGGCCTTTATTCTGATTTTTATTGCCTCATTTGGGCTGGCTGCTTTTGAATCATTCTTTAGCTTATTTGTGGATCACAAGTTTGCTTTTAAACCATCAGATATCGCCATTGTAATCACGGGAGGGGCCATTTTCGGAGCCGTATCCCAAATCCTCCTGTTTGACCGACTGACCCGCATTTGGGGCGAAATCAAACTGATCCGCTACAGCTTAATACTATCCAGCCTGCTTGTGTTTTTAATGACTGTTGTTAATTCCTACTTCTCGATTTTACTTGTAACCTTCATTGTGTTTGTAGGATTCGACTTATTTCGCCCGGCTGTCACTTCCTATCTTTCGAATATCGCCGGCAATGAACAAGGCTTCGTTGGCGGCATGAACTCGATGTTTACAAGCCTCGCGAATATAAGCGGCCCTATTATTGGGGGAATGCTGTTTGATATCGATATTAACTATCCTTATTATTTTGCAACGGTCATCCTGGCATTTGGGATTGGATTGACGCTGGTATGGAAGAAGCCTGCAGAGAAGGCATCCAAAGTGGTCAAGGCAGTATAGCTAATTAAAATACACATTATAAAAAAATATAGTGTGCAGGATATAATAAGAAGTATTAATGATCTGAAAGAGAGCTGATTTATTGTGGATACTCAAATAACTTCGAAAATAAAAATAAATAAGCCGGCAAATGTGGTGTTTGAAGCAATCGTAGACCCAGCTAAAATCGGTCACTTCTGGTTCTCGTCGAGTTCTGAAAGATGGGAACAAGGCAAGTCGATTATAGTAAAATATGATGAATATAACGCTGAAGGCATTTTAAATGTTTTAGAAATTGAGGAAAGTAAGAAAATCGTGTTTTCATGGGGCGGAGAAACGAATGAAGAAACAATTGTTGCCATTACACTGAATGAACCGGATCATTTGAGTACAATCATTGAGGTGAACGAATCTGGTCTTGATGAAAATGACCCTGAAGCCGTAAGCAAGATGCTGGGACAAAAAGAAGGCTGGATCTATATGCTGACTTGCCTCAAGGGCTATTTGGAACATGGCATTAGTGATTTGAGAGCGTCATTAATCCATTAATAAGATTTCTACTATGATACTGTCAGTTAACCCAGGCGTAATGCCTGAAAAGTTTGCGTGGTAAACAAAAAGAGTGAATTAACGATTAATTCACTCTTAAAGATAATTAATTTTTAGCACCATTTTCCGGGTATGGCTGACCGTATCCTTCCACTTTCCCAGCACGTTCTCTTTCATATTCTGAGCCTGCACCTTGACGATTATCAACTGAGGATTTCGCTGCTTGCTTCTCTGATTTGCCGTTCTGACGTGACAATATCTTCACCTCCCATACACAGTTTAGATTGCTTAATAATTGTGAAACTATTCAAGGGGGACACAGGTTTGATGGCCCAGAAATGATGCGGGGCGTCCAATTGATGGTGAAAGAACTTTCTTAGATTCAGATGATAATCCTCCGGAAGCCTGCCGGTGAGCCCATAAGTTAGCTGGCTTTTCAGGTACATATATGCTATGTTGTTAATATATAGTAGACCTTTCTTCGTAAACGGGAAAGGTCTGCTTTTTATATATTCAAAAGAAGGATGGTGCATGGAAATGACAGTAGAATTGAAGTTTTGCCAGGTGTTTGATCCCAGCAAGGGGGGTATCTATTATGAACCATAGTCTTGAGGCTCTGACTGAAAAAGAGTACTTTATTAAACAGCTGACGTTTATTGATGAAAACTATCAGGATTTGAATAGCCTTTATGTATCTTCCACTCCGTTAAAGGAGCGGAAAAAAGACTTCCTTAGTATTTATGTAAGTGAAGTGGAGCAATACATTGCGCTTTGTAATCAGGTTCCTGGAGAACCGCCTTTGCGAAAAGTGTTGATTGGAACAAAGGTAACCGTGTTATTCGACGGGGAGGATGACCGGGAGGATTATTATATATGCCTGCCCGATCAGTCGGACCCTGATAATGGTTGCATTTCATTCTTGTCTCCTGTCGGCAGGCAGCTTCTGTTAAAAAATCTGGGTGAGCAAACCTCACTGATTATCCCAAGCGGTCAGCTGGATGTGGTAATTGAAAATATTTCTTATTGGGATCAGGAGACAGGTTAACATATTTTTACTTGGAGCAGAGGGACAGAGGACCTGTCCCCCTGTCCGCCAGGCGGAAGGAGCTTGAGGTTCAAATAATTGACTTCCTAAACTGTAACTTATAATATTACAGTATCGTTTTCGCTGTCAGTTTATTTTGCGTAAACATTAAACAAACTAGGTTTGAACGAAAAAAGGAGTGATTTACATGAATCCAAGCTATAAACCGCTATTAGAATCTCTTCAGTTAAAAAATCATGTGGAATTAAAAAACAGAGTGGTCCTGGCTCCAATGACCAATTTTGCATCCCATCCGGATGGAACCGTATCAGATGCCGAGATCGAGTATTACGTACGCCGATCTAAAGGGGCCGGAATGGTGATTACGGCTTGTACAAATGTGTCTGCCAACGGAAAGGGATTCCATGGTGAATTCGGCGGCGATCACGATGGGATGATTCCTAGTCTTTCGAGGCTGGCAGCCAGCATTAAAGAGCAGGGGGCCAAAGCCATTCTCCAGATCTTTCATGGCGGGAGGGAATGCCCTCCAGAGCTCGTTCCAAATGGGGAAACAGTCAGTGCCAGTGCGATTGCATCTGAAGGAAGCAGCAACACGCCAAGAGCACTGTCGGAAAAGGAAGTGGAGGACATCATTACCGCTTTCGGCGAAACAACTCGCAGGGCTATCCAGGCAGGCTATGATGGCGTCGAAATTCATGGAGCCAATGGCTATTTAATTCAGCAATTCTTTTCTCCGCATTCAAATCGCCGCGAGGACCGTTTTGGAGGCAGCCTTGAAAAGCGCATGACGTTCCCTCTTGCTGTGATAGACGCAGTCCAAAAAGCGGTAAAAGAACATGCGAAAGAGCCATTTCTTGTCGGGTACCGTTTTTCTCCGGAAGAGCCTACTGAGCCAGGGATCACAATGGAAGATACACTTCAATTGGTCGATGTGCTGTCAGATAAAGGGCTGGACTACCTTCATGTCTCCCTGATGGAGTTCTGGTCCAAGCCAAGACGCGGGGCTGATGAAGCTAAGCCGAGAATTCAGCATCTCTTAGAAAAAATAGATAATCGCCTGCCGCTTATCGGAGTAGGGTCGATCCATACCCCTGATGAAGCCGTAAAAGCACTGGAAACGGGAGTGGCCATGGTTGCTCTAGGCCGGGAATTGATTATGGAGCCCGATTGGGTGCAGAAGGTGCAGGAAGGCAAAGAGTCTCAAATTGCCACCACTTTATCCAAAAAGGATCAGGAAAAGCTGGTCATCCCGGATCCGCTCTGGCAGGCAATCGTAAACACTCCAGGGTGGTTTCCGGTTGTAGATTAATTGATACATTTAGAAATTATATTAAAGGGCAGAAGTGACAGTCTTTACTGTCATTTCTGCCCTTTTGTTTTCATATTTCTCCATCTTTCCTTAATGATGATGACCCTGCCCCGCTTCCTGCCTGCCTGTTCCTTCTTGCAGGAATTCCACGTCGCTTTTCGACAGCTCTCCCACAATAAACTGCTTTTGCGGCATGATCAGGCTATCGTCTTGCTGGGCGTGCACTTTTACAAAGTAAAGGCCATCCTTGTCAAAATCCTTGCTGATGCTGTAGACGCCACCGCCCTCATCGGCTGCTTCCTCCATCCCATATCGGACAGTGCCGTCCTGTTTCCATATCTCAAAATGAACAAAGTCGGCATGAACAGCAGGCTTGCCGTCCTGTGTGAGTGTGGCTCTAATCGTCTCCTGTTCTCCAGCTGTGAAATTGTCAGGTGTTTGTATTTCCAGCTTCAGCGGAGTTTCCTGTTTGTAAAGCTCTGCTGCTTTCTCATCCAGTGAGCATGCACTCAGCAATGACAGCAGCAGGACCATAAAGATATATTTTTTCACGGTATTAGACTCCCTTAACCTAAACTTACGCATTCAGAAACCTCTTCAACGCAGGTATTCTTCGAATCAAGCTTAAGTCAACCATCAAAACAGCGATGATCGATAAGCCGACTAATGGGAATAGGATTCCCATGGCAATTAACAGCAGGAAGAATCCCTTTGTATTTTTGAACCCAGCTTGTTTTGGCGCACCTATTTCTTTTTTCGGCTTGCGTTTGAGCCACAGATAATAGCCGCTTACGGCCACAAGGATGATGCCTAAACAAATGAAAAGACTAATTAATTGATTGATCAGGCCAAATTGTGTTCCGGTATGAAGTGTAATTCCCCAAGCGACCATTTTTCCGATCCAGCCATAATTGTCATAGCGGTAATCCGTCAAAACCGCACCTGTGTATTGATCGATATGCATCGTAATCTCATCCTGCGCTTTTGGCGGGAAGGCGGAAAGAGTGTATACACCCGATTTATACTGCGGAATATAGATTGAATAACTTGGATGCACTCCTTCACGTTCCGCAATAGATACTACATCATCAATCGGGAGGCGAATGAATCCCTGAATGTCCGAAGCAGGCACGTCCAGATTTTCGGCTGCCCATGGAACATCAGCAATGTCTTTCGTTTGGATGGTTGACTGGGGTCCGCTTCCAACCCAGATCGCAGGAGGATAACCTTGCCCGGTATTAGTTGCCATCGACTGAAAGTTCGTGCCCCAGAATCCGGACCACGGGAGTCCTGTCATGATTAAAAAGAGCATCCCTGCTGTGACCCAAAAGGCAGGTACAGCATGCAAATCTCTTCTAAAAGTCTTTTTCCCTTTATTCAAACGCGGAAAAAGCACACCAGCCACGCCTGTCGTTTTCTTCGGAAACAATAAATAAAGCCCTGTTACGATCAGCACAACCGCCCAGCATGCAGCCAGTTCGACGACCCGGTCTCCCATAGTGCCAGCCATCAGTTCCCCGTGAAACTCTTCAATTTTATCCATAATCCGGTCTTCGCTGTTTAATTCCCCGAGGGACTCACCTGTATAAGGATTGATAAAAACAGTAATCGATTCATCGTTATTCACAATGCCGACTTCACTGGAACGATCGGGGCTTTCCCCAGGACGGTACACCGTCACTGCTGCATCCGGATAAAGCTTCTTCACTTCTTCAATCTGCTGTGAAGCAGAAATTTTTTCACCCTGAGGGGTGACTTCGTAGTAATCCTGATAAAGGACACCCTCGATTTGCGGCTTAAATAAATAGATTGCTCCAGTTACAGCCAGAATAAAAAGAAATGGCGCAAAAATAATGCCCGCATAAAAATGCCATCTCCAAACCGTTCTGTACAGTGATGCGTTAGTCTGCGGCTGTTTTTGTATATCCGTCATTTCTTTAACCGTTTCCATGTCATCAAAGCTCCTCTTCGTCCATCTTCTTTTCATATCTTAAAAGGGGAATGTGAGAAATGAATGAAGTTTTGAAAAAAATTTTTGGCAAAATCATAACTGCCAGAAACTTTCCTTTTTATACAAGGATTTCTTAATAAATTGTTGAATAGTGTCATTAAAGAACAGACAAGGGAGTTTTTAGATGATCCATAAACAATTGAAATCGCAAAAAAGCTTAGAGGTTCTGGCAAAGGTAAGGGAGATTGCCATTGGTTTTCCTGAAACCGCCGAACAGGTTGATAAATTTGGACATACTTCATTTCGGGTGAAAGATAAGCCTTTTGTTATTTTGGGAGAAAACGAAGAGGGCATTCCGTCCATTGCCATGAAAACATCAAAAGAAACGCAGGAGTTTTTATTGCAGGGAGGCAGCCGTTTTTTCAAGACCCCCTATATCGGACAGCATGGCTGGACCTCGATCCTCGGCGATCTTGAACTAGAGTGGAATGAGG
Source organism: Bacillus sp. NTK034 (assembly GCF_017303275.1). Lineage (GTDB taxonomy): Bacteria > Bacillota > Bacilli > Bacillales > Cytobacillaceae > Cytobacillus. The sequence continues at coordinate 43,175 of NZ_JAFKOJ010000006.1, forward strand.
CAGAAGGCTTGATAAAAGAAGCTTATTTGAGGACAGCGCCTAAATCTATCCTGAAAGCTTGAAAATAGGGGGAAGTTCATCCTAGAAGCATGAAACCCAGACAAATCATCCGGGTTCAGTTAAAGGAAAAGGGCAGTCAATCCGCCTATTAATAAAAGGATGGTACTTGTGAGAATGGCGATTTTACCTGTGCGGTTTGATTTATGAAAAAGCTTAACAAACATTCTCCACACCTCGCTTTTTAGTTAGTTATATTATAATACGATTTGGGATTGAAAAGGATTCATGACATGCGCAGAGAAAGTTTCTCTGCGCATTTTTTTGTGGAATCAGGGTTTCTGAGAGAATTCCATTAATCCTCTTTTTCATTTTCCAAAATGAATAGGGGAATTCTAGTTTGTTACCCAAGCTTGCAGCTGCCCTGTGAATATAATGAAATGATCATCATGAAGAAACCAAATAAAAGATACAGGGGAGATTTTATGGAAGAAAAGAAAATTTACTATGATAAGGAAAAAGGCTGCTTAATAGCTCCTAAAACTGGGTGGAAGCGCATGAAGGCAGCCTTTTGCATCCGCCTTATGTCTGCTGCTTCCCACCTGCTCCTGCCGCCGAAAGAACATCCATGCAATGGGGACGAACAGCTTCCCGGGAAAATAGGCAGCTACTCTAAAGGGCTTCCCCACAATTCTCTTGGAGAAGTTGTATCCGATGCGTATGAACAGTATTTGGAAGCTTTAAAGTCAGGAAATCCGGAAGATTTCGAAAAGATCCCAATGGGAGGGAAGGTGAAGCTTTCCAATCCACAGGCTTCCTATGTATATGATTTAATTGGACCGGATTGCCATCAATTGAAACTGTCCAAGCCTCCAGCATTCAGCAGCGCCTGGGAGGCGGGAGAAATGGCAGAGTTATACTGGCAGGCACTTACAAGGGATATTCCTTTCATGGCCTATGATAGTGATCCCCTGATTGCTGAGGCTGCTGTTGAACTATCAGGATTTTCTGATTTTCGAGGACCGAAAGTTAACGGAAAGGTCACTCCTGAAACATTGTTCCGCAGTCAGTTTCCAGGTAATCTTACAGGTCCCTATATTTCACAGTTTCTTTGGAAGGGCATTCCATTTGGTGCTGCAGACATTCCCCAGAAATACCGCACCACTTTGGCTGGGTCTGATCATATGACTTCTTATGAAGAATGGCTGGACATACAAAATGGCTCTTCATCTAAAGAACCTATAAAAGATCCGGTGCCCCGCTATATCCGCAATGGGCGTGATTTAGGTGAGTATGTACATTATGATTTTTCATTTCAATGTCCGCTTTCGGCCTGTTTAATTTTACTTAGTTATGGGCCCTCTGCTCTCGATGCGCACAACCCTTATCTTAAGTCGGCTACCCAGGGAGGATTCATTACCTTCGGGGCTGCTCATATATTGGACATGGTCACAAAAGCAGGGAGAATGGCACTCGAAGCGGCCTGGTTTCAAAAGTTCCTCGTCCACCGCAGGCTCCGTCCCGAAGAATTTGGCGGGCGTGTTCATAACCATATGAATGGGTCGGCTAAATACCCGATCCACTCAGAACTCCTTGAATCCAGCGTGCTTACTCAGGTTTACAGCAGATATGGATCTTATCTCCTGCCTATGGCTTATCCGGAAGGCTGTCCAACGCATCCAGCCTACCCTGCCGGCCATGCATGCATTGCAGGTGCTGGGATTACGATCCTTAAAGCATTTTTCAACGAATCATTTGTGATTCCGGATCCGGTGGAAGCAAGTTTCGATGGACTCTCCCTGCTTCCTTATCCGGGCACCCCTCTGACAGCAGGAGGGGAGCTTAATAAGCTTGGTGTGAATATTTCCCTTGGCAGAGACACAGCAGGTGTTCATTGGCGTTCTGATGGCATAGAAGGGCTAAAGCTTGGTGAAGCAGTGGCTATTGGGCTCCTGCGGGATTACAGCTCATCCTTTAATGAGCATTTTAACGGCTTTACGCTAACCAAATTTGACGGGAAAAAAGTAACGATTAAATAAGCTTTATACACACATGTGCAAACCTCTGCGCCATGTGTGTTTTTTTTGGGGGGGGGGATCTCGATAATAGTTTTGGTCTGCGTCTTTTATTTGATGGCTTCTCAGGAACAAGTGTTTTGCTGGGCCAATCCCTTTTTATCAAGAGTGGAACAAGTTTTTTTCGAAAAAAAAAGCCTTTGACATTTTCCTGACACATTGGGCCTTTAAAGTATGACTTGTAAGGCAAACGAAAACTAGTTCAATTCAAAATAGATTAAGAAGGAAGTGTTCAATTATGACAGAGTTTAACGAAGAAAGCAGAACGGAGAACCGGGCAGTGAAAAAGCCGGTATGGAAAGGATTCCTGTCAACCGTGGCAGCAGGTGTGCTGGGCTCGGCTCTTACGCTGACAGCCGTTCCGTATTTCCAGGAAGACACACCGCAGGCAACGGTTCCGGAAGAAACTGGACAAGCTGAAAGCTCATCCAATCTTGATGTGACGCCAGTAACTGCCACATCCAATTCCCTGGCGGATACAATTGAACAGGCTTCGAAGGCGATTGTCGGCGTTGTGAATATGCAGCAGCAAAACAATAATCCGTCCAGCCAGTCGAGTGAAGCTTCAGAAAGCGGTACGGGTTCGGGGGTAATTTTTAAAAAGACAGATGATGCGGCCTACATTGTGACCAACAACCATGTGATTGAAAATGCAAGCGAAATTCAGGTGACGCTGCATGATGGGGAGAAGGCAACAGCAGAATTGATTGGAACCGATGCTCTGACAGACATTGCGGTGCTGAAAATCAAAGGGGATGTAGACGCTGCAGCCATGACGTTTGGGGATTCTTCCAAGCTGAGAACCGGCGATCAGGTGCTGGCGATCGGCAATCCGCTTGGCCTAGATTTATCGAGAACGGTGACACAGGGCATCGTGAGTGCGGTCGACCGCTCGATTGAAGTGAGCACTTCTGCAGGGGAATGGAACTTAAATGTCATTCAGACGGATGCAGCGATCAACCCCGGCAACAGCGGCGGCGCATTGATGAATACAGCCGGGCAGCTGGTCGGGATCAACAGCCTGAAAATCGCGGATAACGGAGTGGAAGGGCTTGGGTTTGCAATCCCAAGCAATGAAGTGAAAACACTGATTGATCAGCTGATTGAAAATGGTCAAGTGATCCGCCCGTATCTTGGCGTTGGATTGGCAAGCTTTGACGAAGTGCCGCCTCAATATTTGCGCAATCTTCCTGATGGGGTGACTAGCGGAGCGATTGTAGCAAACATAGATCCGGACTCCGCTGCAGCTAAAGCAGGATTGCAGGCAGAGGACATTCTCGTCAGTATTGGCGGAAAGCAAATCACGAATTCAGGAGATTTGCGCAAGCATTTATACAGCGGTTTTTCAATTGGCGATAAGGTGAAAATTGAATTTTACCGGGGGGGAGAATTGAAAACAGCTGAAGTCACGCTGACAAGCAATCAGAAAGTGAATTAGGAGAGGGGAACGGGATGAAGAATAAGAAAGTTTTCTATTGGATTTTAGGCAGTGTATTAACAATCGGAGCAGCGGCAGCCATCTTTTTTACAATAATAGAGGATGATGCGGCTGCGACTGTAAACGGGGAAAAAATCAGCAGGGATGAGCTGCATGAGCGTCTCGTTGGCCAGTACGGGCAGGAGCTTCTGGATTCGCTTATCACCGAGAAAGTGATTGATCAGGAAGCGAAGAAAGAAAATGTGAAAGTGACACAGGAAGAAATTGATGAGGAAAAGGCTGTATATGCAGAGTCATACGGCGGGGAGGATGCTTTAAAGCAGACACTCGAATCAAGCGGTCTCTCGATGGCTGATTTTGAGGAGGATATCGAATCCTACCTTGCAACGAAAAAGCTTCTGGAACCAAGGATTGAGATTTCAGAAGAAGATATGAAAACCTATTTTGACGAAAACAAAGAAAGCTTTGCCCAGGAGGAACAGGTATCAGCGAGCCATATTTTAGTAGAGGAAGAGGACACGGCAAAGGAAGTCATTGGAAAACTGAATGATGGCGGCGATTTTGCAGAGCTGGCGGCTGAATACTCGACCGATGAAAGCAACAAAGATGCTGGCGGAGACCTCGGGTTTTTCGGAAGGGGAGACATGGTCGAAGAATTTGAAGAGGTAGCTTTCTCGCTGGAGCCGGGAAAAATCAGCGATCCTGTTAAAACCGAATATGGCTATCACGTAATCAAAGTCGCAGAAAAGCAGGAAGCAAAAGAAGCAGTCTATGAAGATGTGAAAGAAGAGGTTAAAAATTCATTATTCGAAACAGAGATGCAGACTGAATACACCGCCTGGCTGGAAGAAAAGTTTGAAGAATATGAGATTAAGAATTATTTAGAGGGCTGAGGGGAATCTTGAGATGAATTTTTTAAAACGAGCGTTTTTAAGCGTGAAGGCCCGAAAAGGGAAAAGTATTCTGCAGATCTTCGTATTTACCGTGATTTGTGTATTAGTGCTGGCTGGATTATCGATCCAGACAGCTGCCGAAAAGTCGGGTGATCTCGCCCGCCAAAAGCTGGGGGCAGATGTCACCCTGCAGGCAGATATGGAAAAACTGAGAGAGCAGGCGATGTCCCAGCAGCAGAGCGGAGGGGAGAGGGTACGGTTCCAGTCAGTGCCTGTCCCGCTTGAAGCCGCAGAGGAACTGGCTTCTTATGACCAGATTAAAGGCTATAATTTTTACTCATCCACTACGGGGCTAGCCTCCGATTTTGAGCCGATTGAAAGCGAGTCGGCTGCTTCTGACACATCTGAGGAAAGCAGTGAAGGGCAGGAGCCTGGAAGAGGCATGCCGGGCGGAATGATGCAGGGGGATGTCAGCCTGCAGGGTGTTGCGTTTACAGACTCGGTTGCGGAGTTTATGGATGGAACCTCGGAACTGGTTGAAGGAACCGGGATCACAGTAGAGCATATTGGAAAAAATGTCACGCTGATTGAACAGACATTGGCGGAAGAAAATGAGCTTGGTGTTGGTGATAAGATTACCGTCACGAACCCTCGTGATGAAACGGCTGTAATGGAGCTTGAAGTGATCGGAATCTATCAAACAGCTTCTGCAGGATCTGATCAGGCAATGGATTTCACAGCACTGAATCCTTATAACAAACTATATGTTCCATACACTGCTGGCGCAGCACTAAAGGGATCTGACTATGAAAATACAATCGATAGCGCCATCTACTACATAGATGATCCTGCCGATATGCAGAGCTTTATCGATCAGGCAAAAGCAGAGAGTAGCATCGATTTCGAAACGTTCAAGCTTGATGCCGATGACCGGCTTTATCAGCAAATGGTCGGCCCTATTGAGAATGTAGCCGGATTTTCGAAAAATATTGTGTACCTGGTATCCATTGCCGGAGCTATCATATTGGGACTGATCGTCATGATGTCGATCCGTGAGCGGAAGTATGAAATGGGCGTCCTGCTGGCGATCGGGGAAAAAAGGTGGAAACTCGCAGGCCAGTTTATGGCGGAAATTTTAGTCGTGGCTGTGTTATCGCTCGGCATTGCCACAGCGAGCGGCAATGTGGTGGCGAGCCAGCTTGGCGACCAGCTCCTGAATCAGGAATTGGCATCAGCGGAACAGACCAATACACCTGAATCCTTCAGAGGAAGGGGCATGGGCGGCTTCGGTCCGGGAATGATGCAGGCTCAGGAAACAGTGGAGACAGTAGATGAAATGAATGTACAGGTGACGGGAGAAGATCTTGGCTTCCTTGCCCTAATTGGCCTCGTGATTGCGGCATTGTCGGCATTATTGCCTTCGTTAACCGTATTGCGCCTTCAGCCAAAAGCCATTCTAAGCAAGCAGGATTAAAAGGAGATGGAAAAATGAGTTCATTGCTGGAATTCAAAAATATCAGCTACTGGTATAAACATGAAAATAAAAAACACGATATCTTGAAAAATATTAATGTGAGTTTTGAAAAAGGGAATTTTTACAGCATAATCGGGCCGTCCGGATCCGGGAAAACGACATTCCTGGCACTGGCCAGTGCCCTGGATGTTCCGAAAGAGGGGGAAGTGCTGTACGAAGGAAAGGACATCCGAAAGATCGGACTGACGCGGTTCCGGAACAAATATGTCTCGATTGTCTTTCAATCTTATAATCTTCTTCCCTATATGACAGCCCTGCAGAATGTATTGACGGCGATGGAGATTACAGGGTCTTCTGCGAAAAACAAAAAGGCAATTGCTTTGGAAATGCTGCAGCGGGTTGGGATTTCTGAAATCCAGGCCCGGCAAAAAGTGCTTACATTAAGCGGGGGCCAGCAGCAGCGTGTGTCCATTGCCAGAGCTTTGTGCTGTGACGCCGAGCTGATTGTGGCGGACGAGCCGACCGGCAACCTGGATGAAGATACCGCCAGGGAGATTGTCGGGCTTTTGCGGGCGCTGGCCCATGAAGAAGGGAAATGCGTGATCGTGGTTACGCATGACCCCGACATTGCGAGAGATTCGGATGTGGTTGTGAAGCTTTCGAAAGGGGGTATTACGGTTACATTGAATGAATCCGAGCTGGTTTCGAATTGAAGAAGGTGCCTTTTCCTGAGGGAGGAGGCACCTTTTTTGAATGGCACTGCAATAAGCAGCTGGACGGAAAGGTTATATAGCTAACCTTGCTCTCTAAAGTCAAACTCCCATTCTCAACGCATAATTCTATTTTATAGTGGCACAATGAGAGAAAAGTCCGGAGAGCTGAAAATGAAAAAACAAAGTATTTATTTTAGAAAGCATCTTCCATTTAAAGTGCAATCTTCAGCAGAGGAAGATTCACATAAGGAAAAAAACATTGATCTTGATTTGGATAAAACAGTCCAAAAGTTAAAATCGATCTATTCCATTCCGGATAATATGGATGTAAAAGTCCGTACCTTTCATATTGGCGGATTAAACAGGAAAGCCGCCATTTTTTATATAAGCACCATATCGGATACGAAGATTATTGAGGAGCACGTCCTCCAGCCTTTACTTTTAAATAATGGTTCTTCTAAAGAAATTAAGGATATTGTTTCTGCACAATCATTAACTGCTGTGGAAGAAATTGGAGATGTCTTAAAGGAGTTAAACACAGGAAATGCAGCACTTTTGGTAGAGGGTGATCAGAAAGCATATATTATCAGTTCCAATAATTTTCAGGGCAGAGGTATTGATAAAGCTGAAAATGAAGTTGTGATAAAAGGGCCAAAGGAAGCCTTTAATGAAAAAGCAGGCACAAACATTTCATTAATCCGAAAGAAAATAAAGAATGAAAATCTGATAGTGGAAACGACCACAATCTCCAAGCGATCGAATAACGAACTTTTTATCGTCTATATAAAAGATCTGGCAAATGAAAATTTGCTCCACACGATTAAAGAAAGAGTAAATTCACTTGATGTGGATGCTATACAGAATCTCTCCATTTTAGAAGAATATCTCGAAGAAAGCCATATAACCCTTTTTCCGACGATTTTGTATACAGAAAGGCCGGATCGTGCCGCTTCATTTTTAGAAGACGGCTATATTGTTTTATTAATGGATAATTCACCGGCTTCTTTAATTTTCCCGGCTACATTCTGGTCCTTTTTTCATACCTCTGAAGACCGCTATTTACGTTTTATATACGGGAATTTCACAAGGGCATTGCGTATACTTGCCGTATTTATTACGTTATTTATTTCTTCCATATACATTTCGATAACCAATTACCATGTTGAGATGATACCGGCTGATTTGTTGCTGGCCATTTCGGCGACAAGAGAAATCGTGCCTTTTCCTTCTGTTGTGGAAGTCCTGCTTATGGAAATTGCTTTTGAACTGATTCGGGAAGCCGGCTTGCGGGTGCCCAGCCCCATTGGTCCAACCATTGGAATCGTAGGTGCTTTAATTTTAGGGCAAGCCGCCGTCCAGGCAAATATAGTCAGCCCTCTTGTGGTCATTGTGGTTGCCCTGGGAGGCTTAAGTTCATTTGCGATTGGAGATATAAGTATGAACTTTGCCATCCGTTTAATTAGATTCTTTTTTATTTTTTCAGCTGCTTCCTTCGGATTTTATGGGATGACAGCCGCATTTTCAGTTGGGCTGTTTTATATGGTTTCTATTAAATCCTTTGGTGTTCCTTACTTAGCACCGATGACACCTGCCTATACATCATCCAAGGATACGGTTTTTAGGAGGCTGATACAAAAGGAGATATTTAGGCCAGGGTACTTAAAGCCGGATGACTTACAGAAAAAATCAGGAGAATGATTATGGAGAAAATAGAGGGAAAAATAGGCGGAAGGGAATTTATCGCAATCATTATCCTGACTGTTGGGACAAAACTGGCTGACGATACCCCTGCCATTTTATATGAAAGATTAGGGAATGCAGCCTGGATGGCACCAATAATAATGGGAATGATATCGATCATCCCTCTCTATCTTCTGATAAAAGTCATTTCGCTGTATGAAGGCAAAAGCTTAGTCGAGATCATTAAAAAATTGTTTGGAAAATACATGGGATTTATCATTCTGTTTTTATTATGGGGCATTCAATCCTATGCGATTATTATTGACACAGCGATTTATACAGACATAATCGGAACTATGTATTTTACGAAAACACCCGCACTTATTATTTATGTCCTATTAATGGCTGTATCCGTGTATGGAGCAAAAAAGGGACTGGAGCATATTGGATCATTCGCCTGGACTGTATTGCTCTGGATCAAAATCTCCGCTTTCGCTGCGTTGATCATGATTTATATCCAAGGGGAAATCCATTTTATATTTCCTATTTTTGGACCAGGCAAATGGGAGATTATGAAGGAGAGTACAGCAAATTCCTCTCTTTTTGCAGACTTTGTATATTTCAGTCTGATTGCTCCCTTAATAAAAAGTTCAAAGGACTATAGAAAATGGAAACGGCTGGGATTTATTTTTGTTATTTTAGAGCTTACCTTTGCCCTGTTTGGCTTTGTGCTGGTATTTGATTATATCGCTGTAAAAATGATGAATTATCCTTTTCATGAAGCCATTCGGTATATTCAATTCGGGTTTCTGACCAATGTAGAGATGTTTATCTTCCCTTTCTGGCTGCTGTCCACTTTTGTTCGCTTTGCCGTTTATTTGTATCTTTGTGCCTTGCTGTTTGGAGGCCTTTTCAACATTAAGCAATTTGAATATATCATCCCGACACTGGCGACGTTATTTGTTTTCATTGGGATGATACCGGAAACCCCAACTTTTACGATCTTTAATCTAAGGCAGAATTTCCTCCACCTTATTACTCCATTCTTTTTAGGGCTGCCCTTTGTATTATGGATTACGGCAAAACTAAGAGGGGAATTCAAGAAATGAAGAAATACGGGCATTTATGTAAATATCTCTGTTTATTGGTGATGATTTTCCTGTTAAGCGGCTGCTGGGATCAAATCAGTATAGACAAAAGAGCCTATGTGGTTGCCGTGGGCCTGGATAAGGGGGAAAAAGAGGATGAAATTAAAATAACTTATCTCATTTCAAACCCTGAATTATCCAAACAACAGGGAGGATCTGATGAACCCCCGCGGGAAATCTTATCCTTTCAAACAAGTGACATCATCACATCAAAGAACCTGGCAAACACTACTATTGCGAAAGATATAGTCTATGATCTATTGAGTGTTATGATCGTCTCTGAAGATTTCGCTAAAAGCGGGGATTTTATCAGATGGATGTATGATGCCACAAAAGACAGGGAGATTAAACGAAACATTCCATTGATCGTAACCAAAGAAGAAGCCAGTAAGTTTATAAATGAAAATGACCCTAAATTGGAAACCCGAATTCATAAATACTTTAATTTAATATTAGAACACGGGATCCAAACCGGTTTTATACCCGATTCAGATCTGCATAGATTTTTTAGGATTGCTGAAGCGGATGCTAATCTCTTCCTGGCTATATACGGTTCTGCTGAGGAAGAAAAAGAGGGGAAGCAGAAGGAGCAATTTTTTGCAGGGGGACTTCAAACCGAAGGGCAAACAAATAAAACCCAATTTATAGGGGCAGCTGTTTTTAAAGAAGGAAGAATGATTGGACGGCTTACAGGTGAAGAAACGCGGCTTTCAGGCCTTTTAAATGATACGATAGTCAAGGCGGACATTTTAACTTCTTTTCCTGACCCTTTTGACGAAAGATACCGGATTGCAGCAAGAATTATGCAGAAAGAAGCGAATGAAGTAAAAATGAATCTGAAACATGGAGTACCGTCCATTGATGTGGCGGTCCCGCTTTATATGGAAATATTGTCCGATCATAGTATGGTTAACTATGCTAAACATAGAGGGAAGAGAACCCAGTTAAAACAATATATTGAGGAAAGAATCACACAAAAAATGAATGATCTCGTTGCTAAAACACAAGAAGAATTTAAAGGAGAACCATTCGGCTGGTCGCTGAGTGCCAGAAGACACTTCTCAACGGTCCCGGAATACGAAAAGTTCGACTGGATGAAATCTTATCCCAATATGAAGGTTAATGTTGCTGTAAAAATTAAATTTGGTGAATTTGGCAGACAAAGTGAATTGCCAAGTTTAGAGCAAGTGAGGGATTAAAATTGAATGCATTAGCGTGGGGAATCATGATCGTGGTTTTTATGTATACAGCTGGTTTTGCGTTTAAACTTTGGCAAAATAAGAATAAGGCTGGTTCCATTGCCGTGTTCACTTTAGCGCTGGCCATAGCCGTAACTCCTTTTTTTTCAATATTAAACTCAGGTTAGATGATCTCCTGAAAATAAGGTGCCTGGCCTAAAGGAAACTTTGGGCCGGCACCTTATTTGTGGCATTAAATTATTCATACAATCCGCCCGTATACATTCTGGTCAGATTCACAATCACGTCATCCATCTGATACTTTTCCTTATTCATCACCAGCTCCCACATGAACATCTCATTGGAATAAAACCAGCCTCTAGCGGTAAGAGCAGGATCAAGGTGCTCTTTGGCAAGCCTTTGCGCCTGTGCGTAGCGGATATCGACGGAAATGCGCTCGATGAAGCGTTCGCGGATTCCGTACCATTTTTCTTCAATCTCAGGTGAGACGCCGATTGCCTCTTTTACGACCTTCATCATGTCCCGCTCGTCCAAAGCCAGCTGCAGGAACAGCCTGACCTGCTTCTTTATATTTTCATAGGCCTCTTCTTTGGCCTGCGGCTTGAAGGGCATCTCGGCCACTTCGTAAAACTGGTTCATGAGGTCTTCCATTAAGGTAATAAAAAGCTCATCTTTATTTTTAAAATAGACGTACGCCGTGCCGTAGCCTGTTTTTGCTTTTTTGATCACTTGTGAGATGGTTGCTTTTTGGAAACCGTTCTCGAGAAAAACTTCTTTTCCGGCCTGGAGAAGCTTTTGGCGTGTTTTCAGGGCCTGCTGCTGCCTTGCCGGCAATTGATCGATCGGGTTCTTCATTTATTTCATTCCTTCGTTCATTTTCTGATAACTATACTGACATTATATCATTGACATAGTGTCAATCAAACCATATAATTTTCGTAAATAATAAATATTCTGAAAGGTTGGAAATCTATGGATTTTACAAGAGAGTATGCAATCGGACTGGATGCCGGGAATGACCTGTCCTACCGGGAAGAGTTTTATATAAAAGAAGATGGAATTTATTTGGATGGCAATTCACTTGGACTGCTTTCAAAGCGTGCGGAAAAGTCACTCCTCGACCTGGTGGATTCCTGGAAGCACCATGCCATTGACGGCTGGACAGAAGGGGACAATCCCTGGTTTTATCTATCTGAAAAACTCGGAAATGAATTGGCTCCTATAGTAGGGGCAAATCCGGAGGAAGTGGTTGTAAGCGGTTCCACAACCGTTAACCTGCACCAGCTTGTATCGACTTTTTATAAGCCGGAAGGAAAAAGAACGAAGATATTGGCAGATGAACTGAATTTTCCAAGCGATATTTATGCGCTGCAAAGCCAGGTGAAACTGAAGGGCTATCATCCTGATGAGCATCTTGTCCAGGTGAAAAGCGCTGATGGCCACACCTTGAGGGAAGAAGACATTGTCGCGGCGATGACAGATGAAATCGCGCTGATTGTCCTGCCGGGTGTTTTATACCGCAGCGGTCAGGTGCTGGATATGGAGTATTTGACTGCAGAAGCGCATAAACGCGGGATTGAGATTGGCTTTGATCTATGCCATTCAGTTGGATCTGTCCCGCATTCTCTCAGTGATTGGGATGTGGATTTCGCGTTCTGGTGCAACTATAAGCATCTGAATGGAGGACCGGGCTCAACGGGCGGATTGTTTGTGAACAAGCGCCAATTTGGCCAGGTGCCGGGACTTGCCGGCTGGTTCAGCTCCCGGAAGGATAAGCAGTTTGATATGGAACATGTGCTGACAGCAGCAGAGGATGCAGGCGCATATCAGATTGGAACTCCGAATATCTTTAGCATGGCGCCAATTATTGGATCACTCAGCATGTTTAATGAAGCTGGCATGGAAAGGATCCGTGAAAAATCTCTTAAACTGACTGGCTATATGATTGAGCTGATTCAGCATGAACTTGATGGCCACGGATTTATCCTGCGCAACCCGCTTGATGAAAAGAAGCGCGGCGGCCATATTTATCTGGAGCACCCGGAAGCAGCAAGAATCTGCAAGGCGCTGAAGGCTGAGGGAGTCATCCCGGATTTCCGCGCGCCAAATGGAATCCGCCTGGCGCCGGTTGCGCTTTACAATACGTTTGAAGATGTCTGGAAAACAGTTCAGATCCTTAAAGGTATTATGGAAGAGGAAAAATATAAGCAATTCGAAAATAAGCGGGGCGTGGTAGCATGATGAAAAAAGGATGGATCGATATTTCTCAGCCGCTGACTAACAGCATCGCTCACTGGCCCGGAGATACGCCATTCAGCTATGAAACGGCTTTTACAAAAGAGCAAACCGGCTCTGTCAATATCGGGAGAATTACGACCAGTCTGCATACCGGCACCCATGTCGATGCACCGTTCCATTTTAATGACGAAGGCGAAAAGATTTTGGGCCTGGACATCGAGCTGTATATCGGGCCTGCGCGGGTAATTGATGTATCTGCCTATGAAACGGTGGATTCGGAAGTTCTGAAAGGATTTGATCTTGAAGGAGTAGAACGTGTCCTCCTTAGGACCGCGGTTCCGAATAATTCGGAAGTGTTTCCGAATCGGATCCCTGAACTGACAGCGGATATGGCGGATTACCTCGGCAGTAAAGGCGTGCGCCTGCTCGGAGTGGATGTGCCATCCGTCGATGCCCTCGACAGCAAAGAGATGGAAACACACCATGCGTTATATCGAAATGGCATTCATATTCTGGAAAATATCATGCTGGATGAGATAGAAGAAGGAAATTACGAACTAATTGCCCTGCCGCTCCCGATACAAGACGGAGATGGCAGCCCTGTGCGGGCTGTTATTCGGCCGATTTAAGCGCGGGAACGACCAAATCTCGCATTTACCGGCCAATATGGAAGGTTTAACGCCCGAAAAAGCCTATTTAACGCCCGAACAGGCGGCCAATGCTAAATTTCTGCCTTGCTGGAACCGCATCAGCCAGCAGAAATAGCTTTTACCGGCCGATTTGAATGAAATACCGGCCAAACTGCGGGATTTACCGGCCAAATGTAGTTCGGCCGCAAGCCGAAGCAGGTATATCGGCCAAAAAAATAATTTATCGGTCAATCACATAACAATATCGGTCAGATTTTCAATTTATCGGTCACTTTCCAGATATATCGGTCAGTCACTGATATACCGGGCCTCAGAACCAGACCGAATCGAGAACGACAAGAACCAATTCCAAGGGGGAACTCACATGAGCAACGAAAAACACCAGGACGTAAACGCGACAACCTCTGAAAAGAGCATCCATACAGATTTCACGAACAACATGACATACGGCGAATACCTGCAGCTCGACAAAATCCTATCCGCGCAAAACAGGCTTTCCGGACATCATGATGAGATGCTGTTCATCGTCATTCACCAGGTGAGCGAGCTGTGGATGAAGCTGATTCTTCATGAAATGGGTGCAGCCATCGAATCGATTGAAAACAATGATTTATCTACAGCACAAAAGCGGTTGGCGCGCGTTTCGAAGACTCAATCGCAAATTATTCAGGCATGGGATGTGCTGTCCACATTGACGCCGTCCGAGTATATGGAGTTCCGCGATTCGCTTGGCCAGGCATCTGGCTTCCAATCCTACCAGTATCGTATGGTAGAATTTGCGTTAGGCTACAAAACCGAGCATGTTCTGAAAATCTACCAAAAAGATCCTGAGCTGCATGCGAAGTTAACGGAAGCGTTCGAAAAGCCGGGCTTATACGATGTAGCCATCCGCGCGCTTCACAAAGCAGGCCTGCCAGTTGATGAAGACATTCTGAATAGAGATGTAACCAGAACATATAAAGAAAATGATTCGGTCCGCGCAGCCTGGATGACGGTGTATAAAAATCCTGAAAAGTACTGGGAGTTATACGAGCTTGCGGAAAAACTTGTGGATATTGAAGATTGGCTGCAGCAGTGGCGCTTCCGCCATATGAAAACGGTGGAAAGAATCATCGGCTTTAAGATGGGAACAGGCGGTTCATCAGGTGTCGGCTATTTGAAAAAAGTATTGGATCAGCGCTTCTTCCCTGAACTTTGGGATATCCGCACAGAGCTGTAATCTAGGATTTAAAGGGGATTGGGGCCCGAAAGTCTTCTTGAATCGGGCCTTGCATAAAAATAGAGAACAGGGGGGGTACTATGAGTACAAAACGAGAGCAATGGTCTTCTAAATTTGGCTTTATCATGTCTTCGGCCGGTGCCGCGATTGGCCTGGGAGCGATCTGGAAGTTCCCGTATGTGGCCGGAACGAGCGGCGGGGGCGCCTTTTTGCTGATGTTTATCGCGTTTACGATTTTGATCGGTCTACCGATGCTCATTTCAGAGTTTATTATCGGGCGCGGGGCACAGAAGGAAGCGGTGTCTGCCTATTATAAATTGGCTCCAAACAGTCCGTGGACCATTACCGGCAAGCTTGGCGTTGTCGGCTGCTTCCTGCTGCTGAGTTTTTATTCGGTTGTTGGGGGCTGGGTGCTGATTTATACAGTCCTGTCGATTGGCGGCCAAATCATTACGCCAGGTGCAGCCTATCCGGAACTGTTTGGCATGATTACATCCACGCCAAGCTGGACACTATTGGGACTGGCAGCTTTTCTGCTTATTAACATTGTGGTCATCACATTCGGAATTCAGAATGGGATTGAAGCTGCAAGCAAATATATGATGCCGCTATTATTCATCTTTTTTATCGTGCTTGTGGTACGTGCACTGACACTGGATGGAGCGATGGAAGGAGTCAAGTTCTTCCTGAACCCGGACTTCAGCAAAATCACAGGGGAATCGGCCCTTTATGCATTGGGACAGTCGTTCTTTGCACTGGCAGTCGGCTTCTCGTGCATGGTCACTTACAGCTCGTATCTGGATAAAAAAGTAAGCATCCCAAATTCAGCGGGCTCTGTTGTCATCATGAACATTATTATCTCTGTTTTGGCAGGATTGGCGATTTTCCCGGTTGTGTTTGCGTTCGGATTTGAACCGGCTGAAGGCCCGGGGCTTCTGTTCATGGTCCTGCCGGCCGTCTTTTCACAGATCCCATTAGGGGAAATGTTCCTGGCGATCTTCCTGCTGCTTTTCTTATTTGCCACTTTGACATCATCGTTCAGCATGCTGGAAATCATCGTCTCTGCATTCATCGAAAACGGAAAGCATTCCCGGAAAAAAATCTCCTGGATCTCCGGTATTGTCATGTTCGCCGCCGGGATTCCTGCTGCGCTTTCGTTCAGCTTGCTTGGGGACTTCACCATTTTCGGAAAAAATATATTTGATGCAACCGACTACCTGGTCAGCAACATCCTGCTTCCTCTCGGCTGCCTACTGATTGCCCTGTTTATTTCTATAAGAATGGACAAACAGCTTGTAAAAGAGGAGTTTCTGCTTGGCAGCGATATTTCCCCTGGCATGTACACAGCGTGGAACATCCTGATGAAAGTATTGGTTCCTGTTACGATTGTTGTTGTGTTTATCAGCACATCAGGAATTTTTTAAAAAGAAGCGCCAATTTCGGCGCTTTTTTTCGTGATAAAAAAATCAAATTAAAGGTTTATGGGCAAATTAATAAGGGTATATAAACTTTGGGGTCTGGAAGCATGATGATATCTTCCATATTTAAGAGAAGGACTTTTCGAGATAAAAACGAAAGTGTATAGTATATAAAACAAAGGGGCGTATGCTTAAAATGGAAGCAACTTACAAGGATACCAAGGATATAGCAGGGTTTATTGTCGCAAATCGTGAGAATTTTCAGCAAAAATTATTATCTGAGGCTGTGAATGTAGCCTCTAAAATCAATGAAATCCTCCAGAGAGGCAATATCGATCTTTTAAAAAATGCCGAGAAAATGGCTTTATATGTAGCCGAAAATAAAGAAGAAGAGCTGATTGCTTTTGCCAGACAGGAAGGCGTTGCCTGGGCGGAGCATTCTCTGACGCTGTCATTTAAGCTGGAATGGGTACAGGCGATCCGGCGCACTTTGTGGTACTTTTTATACCAGTTTGACAAAATCAAAGGGCAGCAGACCGTAGGTGATGACTTCTATAATATGGAAAAGGAAGTCAATGATCATGTTGACCAATTTTTAAATAACTTCTTCATCAGCTACTCTGATTATAAAGATGAAATGCTTAAATCACAGCGCAAACTGGTTGAGCATTTGTCGGTGCCGATTATTCCGGTCAGCACTTCTGTCGCTGTACTGCCGCTGATTGGGATGATTGATTCTTACCGGATTCAGACGATTGAAGAGAAAGTTCTGATGGATATCTCATCCATTAAGATCCAGACCTTAATCATGGATCTTTCCGGAATAGCCGATATGGAAATTGACGTTATTGTTCACTTCAAAAAGATCCTGAGCGGCATCAAAATGATGGGCTGCGATGCGGTCCTTACAGGGCTGCGTGCTGAACTTGTCCGAAAAATGATCCATGCCGGCGTAACATTCGAAAATCAGGCGGAAACAAAGGGAACATTACAGCAGACATTAAGAGAATATCTAGTGATTGAATCGAAATAAGTATTACATATCACAATGCCTGGTGCTGTCCAATTTGGATGGCGGCAGGCATTTTTTAGCGGAGGAATCCAGCATGAAAAATTTTGATGAAATACTCAACATCCATACAAGCGACGACCAGAAAGGATTCCATAAATCATTCCACTACCACCGCTACGAGCCCACTCCATATCAGGGTCTGGAAAAACTGTTCAGCGAATACGGGCTTAAAAGCAGTGACCGCCTGGTGGATTTCGGCTGCGGCAAAGGCCGGCTGCCATTTTATATTCACCATACATTTCGGGCATCCGCTGCCGGTGTGGAGATGAGTGAAGACTTTTACCGTGAGGCACTGGAAAATCTGCTGACTTACAAAGGGGAAAAAGACAGAATCAGTTTTCAGTGCATCCTGGCACAGGAGTATGAAATAACACCGCAGGACAGCCATTTTTACTTTTTCAATCCGTTTTCGGTGCAGATTTTCATGAAAGTCGTCAACAGCATCCTGCGCTCGGCCGAAGAGAAACCGCGTACAATGGACATCATTTTATATTACCCTTCAGAAGATTATATTTTTTATCTGGAAAACAGCACCCCATTTGAATTGATAAAAGAGGTGGTCCTCGAGGGCAATGAAAATGAGCGTTTTTTGGTCTATCGGTTTAATCAAACGTTTGATTAAAAAACCTCCCAGCCATATTGGGTGGAGGAATTCCTTTTATCGAACTGGCCTTGATTCCGGTTCTCTTTCATATTCACGGCTCGCTTTAAAGAGGAGACCCAGATTGATCAATCCGGCAATTCCCACTAAACCATAGACTATTCTTGATAAAACTGCATCCTGTCCCCCGAATAAGCTGGCAACTAAATCAAATTGGAAAAATCCAATCAGCCCCCAATTGATGGCTCCGATGATCGTCAGTACAAGTGCAATGCGCTGGAAACCGCTCATGTTCATGTCCTCCTCGCGTTAATTAATTTTCCAGGGTGCCGCATCGGGACAACCGTCCCAGCCTTAGCCCCGATGCTTTTCCTGCTGTCTACTAGGAGATTACCCGGATAATGGAGGGGCAAACAATATTCAGAGAATTGGAGATGAAGGAAAATGAAAAGGGTGCCCCATTCAGGGCACCCTTTCACATGTCTAGCGCAAGCATCCTGCCCTCTCAAGCTGTCAGTGGCGGACAAGGCGCTGGCGTTTTTCTGCTTACTTCGCACTCAATCGTCTAATGCGCTCATCCAAATCCGGATGTGTCGAGAACAGGGAAGCTTTGCTTCTGTTATTAATTTTCAAAGTAGAGATCGCTGTCTGTTCTTCACCCTTAACGCGGCTGGAGTAGGCCTTCAGCATCTGCAGGGCATGTGTCATTTTGTCTTTGCCGGCAAGGTCAGCTCCTCCAAGGTCCGCATGGAACTCGCGGTGGCGGGAGTAGGCGAAGACCACAAGGCTTCCAAGGATTGAAAAGGCGATTTGGAACACGATTACGGCAATAAAATGTACAATCGGTGCCATTTCTTCTCTGACAAAACGGGATGCCACCCAGGCTGCGATTCGAGCAAGGAAGACAACGAATGTGTTGACAACCCCCTGGAGAAGGGTCATGGTGACCATGTCTCCGTTCGCAATGTGTGCAACCTCATGGGCGATGACGCCTTCAATGGCATCGTCGTCCATTTCCTGGAGCAATCCAGTTGAAACCGCTACAAGAGAGCGTTTTTTCGAAGGGCCTGTTGCAAAAGCATTTACTTCAGGGGAATGATAAATTCCCACTTCAGGCATATGTGTTAAGCCTGCTGATCTTGAAAGGCGGTGAACTTTTTCCACGATGTCGCGTTCAGTTGCTGAAAGGGCACCATTCGGATCCAGCACCTGGACATTCATCATTCTCTTGGCCATCCAGCGGGACATCCACAGGGAAATGAAGGAGCCCGTGAAACCTATCACGGCACTGACCACAAGCAATGCGCCGAAATCAATGCCGCCCTGGGCATTGATGTAATTTCCTCCGCCAATCAGCGAGAAAATAATACTGATCGTCAATAGAACAAGCACGTTCGTCAATAAAAAGTAAAAAATACGTTTACCCATTTCCTCACCCTTTAATCTATTTTTGAGTTCATATGAACTTGTCTTCTGACTATATAATATAATTTTTCAAGTGAAATGACAAGTAAAAACTAGGCGGTAACGAAATAGACGTTGACTGTGATCATTGAAACCATTAGGATGAAAGCATCGAAAAGAGAACGCAGGGGCTGATTATATTGGAATTATTCCAGCTATCGAGGAAAAGCATGGCTGATTTCCTTCTGTCGCTGAAGGGGGAAGGAGGGCATTCGCCCAAACAAATCCTCCAGCAGGCATGGGCGGGTGCTCATGAAAAAAATGGAATGTCAACCGAAGCTTTTCTGGATACCAAAATGCCGGCTATATTCGAAAAATTGCTGCGTGCAGATCTGCAGAAAATCGGCTTTTCCCTCAATGAAATCGTCGCACTGGGAAACCAGATTGAATTTACCCATCTATCTTCGACTGCCGTGCAAAACTGGGTGAAGCGGGATGTGAAGGACCTGATTGGCAGTCCGCAGCTCGGCAAGAAATATTCGGCCGACCAGGCTGCTATGCTTTTTATCGTGGAGGATCTGAAAGCAACGCTTGATTTCGATTCGATCCGAAAAATTCTTGCTCTACTTTTTAATGATCTGGATGACCGCACAGACGATCTGATAGAGCCGATCCCTTTTTATTCTGCTTACGCGGCTATTTTTGAAAAAGCCCATCAGCACAATAGTGCCGGAAAAAGCATGCACGATCAGACAGAGCAATGCATCAAAAAAGAAGCATTGAAAACATTGGAGAGTTTTCAGGATTTTACTGATCAGCAGAAAGACATCGTCTCCAATATTCTTGTTACGGCATCATTGACGGTTTTATCGGCCTACTACAAGTCGCTGACAAAGAAATATGTAACGGCTACCTTATTTTTAAATGGGTAAGTCCGTAAAGCATCGCCAATAAGAGGCGATGTTTTTTTATGCCCATATTTACCAATCAGCATATATTGCGTGCCGTTGTGAACGGTACGGGAGATTTAACGATCGAAAAAGACCGCTTCCGTTTTAAGCCGTGCATTGAGATTTATGCTGAGCCCATAAACCCGGAGGCCTTAACGGACGATGCCGTTAAGGCTTTTTTCTTGTACACTGAAAATAAAGCATTGACCGTGTGGTGCACCCCACAGTTTAAGATAAATGGGAGGAAGCGATGTACAAGATTAGCGAGTTTGCGGAAATGACCGGGTTAACGAAGGAAACATTGCGATATTACGCAGAAGTGAAGCTGCTGGAGCCCGCTCTCATAGACTCAAAAAACAATTACCGGTATTACGATGACGGCAGCTACTTTTTGGCTATCCTGTTAATAAAACTAAGAAGATTAGGCTTCACCATTCAGGAAATGATTTCAGTGATGGAGGATGAATCATTCGCCAATCTTGAAGCATTGCTGCTGCAAAAAAGAAAGCTGATCGATAAGCAGATGGAGGAGCTTCAAGGTCAAATAGATGAAATCGATGCCTTTTTGGATTCGGGGAAGGAGGAAGAATTGTGATTCAATGGAAAGAAGAAATCATGATTGAAAGAAATATTGAAAAGGTCTGGATCTTGTTTTCCGACCAGCACATAAAGAAAATCATGCCCAAGGTCGAAGAGCACACCCTGATCGAAAAAAGGGAAGATGAAGCAGGGGCAAAGCACAGGCAAACCTACAGAGAAGGCAAGCGCCTGGAGACTTATATTGTCGAAACACTGGCTTATGAGAACTCAGAGGATAAAAAGCATAAGCAGATCCATTTTGTATTGGGAAAAGCCTTTGAAATTACACTTGCATTTACGCTGGTCAAAATAGATGACTCCCGCACCAGGTTTATTTATGAAGGGGAAAATAAAGGGGTAAACTTCGTTGGAAGGGCCATGCTGAAGCTTGGCGGCGATAAAAACAACCTGAAAGTGGTAGAGGAATTCCTGCAGAAGGTTCGCGAGGAAGCAATGAAGATGGAATAGCCTATGCTGACGCAGTCTCTAAAGGAGACTGCGTTTTCATTTAATTTTTCCTGCTTATGGCGATAAAGCTAATGTAAGATATAATCGATAGTATTATGAAAATAAGGGGCTACAAGGTGAATTCTTACGGAAAAGAACAGCAAAAACAAATCAATAAAGTGCTCGAATATATTGATGGCCATTTAAGTGAGCCGCTTCCGCTTGAAAAGCTTGTGGCAGTATCGACATATTCCGTTTATCATTTTCAGCGGACGTTTAAAGGAATTGCAGGTGAAACGCCTGCTGAGTATATCAAAAGGCTGCGCCTCGAGGATGCGGCCCACTATTTAATTTACGAACGCCATATTCCAATCACACAAGTTGCGATGATGTGCGGTTTTTCATCTTTATCCTATTTTACATACTCATTCCGGGAAAATTTTAAAAAGAAATCTAAACTTTATAGCAAGATTCAGATAGAAGGATCTCATTCAAACACCTATAATGATTTTAGATGGCTGGACCTGGCAAAAGTGAAGGCCATTGAGCTGCCGGCTTGCACAATCGTAAAGAGGCAAAGCATCGGCCCGTATACACAGGGGATTCCGGATGTGTGGGAAGAAATCTATCATTGGTCCAAATCGAGAGGGCTCCTGAATCTGAATACGATGATAGCAGGTGTCCCGAGGAATAATCCGTATATTACGCCTCCTGAAAAAAGCCGGTATGACTGCTGCATCGGGGTTGATGAAAGTGCGGTCATAGATCAGGATGACGAGCTTGTTTATCAATTTGCAGGCGGAAAGCATGTTGTTTATGAATTTGAAGAGCCTCTTCCTTACAGTGAAAGAAGCACGTTCATTGAATGCTACTCGGAGCTCTACAGCTATTGGCTTCCAAGAAGCGGATACAGATATCTCGGAAATCCGGTTGAATTCGTACAGCTGGATGAAGAATCAGGCTCACTTTCTCTTAATTGCCGAGTTAAAGCTATTGCGCTGGCCATCGAACCAAAATAGAAAAGGTGTGTGGAGAAGTAGTGGTGGATTGGAATTCAGTGAATATTTTAGCTGTCTTGATTGGCGGGGTTTTATATATGATGTATGGGGGAATCTACTATTCTTCATTATTGGGGAAGAAATCACGAAGCAATGAAATTAAGGACCACCAAAGTGAAGGCCCTCTTAAATATTTGATTTCTGTCATTATTGCGTTTATCAGTTCTTTTTTCATCGGTATCCTTGTACAATCGATTGAAATCGGAAGCTGGATAGAAGGTCTGGCACTGGGCTTTATGATCGGCCTCTTAATTTCCATGGTTTATCTGAAAAATAGGCTTTTCGGTTTGATGAGCCAAAAGGCATTTCTGATTGCCATTGGAGATCATCTTATTATTTTCACCCTTCTGGGTGCCTTACATGGGGTATTAAATTAACATCGCCGGTTTCAGCCGGCGATGTTTCTTTCAGTTAAAGTGCTTTATACTTCCCGCCTCATCGCTTTAAGCACATCCACCTGTGTCGCGCGCTTGGCCGGACGCCAGCCGGAGAAGATGGTGACAGTCAGGCAAATCGACACACTGATCAGAGTAAGGGACCATGGAATGTAAGAAAGCATAAGGCCCTCAGGCGGAGCTTCCTCAAATACTCTTTCCAGCACGAGCGGAAGTGCCAGGTTGACCGCATAGCTGATTCCATAAGCAACAATCGTGCCAATCAGGGCACCAAGCAGTCCGATATAGCTGCTTTCAAGGACAAAGATCCGCTTAATCGTCTTCGGATGGGCGCCGATCGCTTTCATGATGCCGATATCGGGGGCGCGCTCCGTAACGGCCATCGTCATTGTATTATAAATGCCGATGGAAGCAATGATTAAAGCGATGGTTCCGATGAAGAGAAGGCCGATTTTTAGAATCGTAAAAACCATATTAATCTGCTTCATCTCGTTTACGATGGAATAAACCATATAATTGCCGTCTTTCAATTTGTCATTGATACCTGTGACAGCCTCGACATCTTTAGCGTAAAGGCTGACTCTATCGTATATTCGGCCGGTATCCTCGGAAGCTCCTTCCACTTGCTCGGGACTGCCGCCAGGTGTGCCGGTGAAAGCTTCGACTTCTTTAAAGGTGTCTTCAGAAATGAAGACCGTGCGGATCTGCATCCATTCTTTAGAAGGCTTTTTTGTGACCCCGGTTATGGTCAGGGGAATGGACTTTTTGATTTCCTTGCCATCCTCCATTTTGATAATTTCCATTTCAATCGTCTTTCCGACTAACTCACCCTTGTAGGCGTATTCTTCCTTTATCGTTCCATCCTCATTAAAGGCATTCTCTCCTTCTTTCGGCTCTAGAGACAGACCATCCGCAAAGGAGGAGCCAACCACTACTTCATTTCCTTTTTCCGGGAGTCTTCCTTCAGAAAGCTCGAATCCTGCTTTCACTTCTTCAGGGAAATAGGCCGAAACGGCTTCTGATTGAGCGGTATAATCCTCTGTTTTAAAGATCGGGCTTTGTTGCAGAGATTGCCTGCGGGTGACTGCTTTTACCCCGGTGATTTCTTGAAAATGCTGGATATCTTCATCTTTGATGCCCTGAAAATTTCCTTCGCCCGCTTCCTTGCCGTGAACCTGAACTTCCGTCACAAGGCTGTCTTCCATTACATCCTGGATGATCGATTTATGGAGGCCGAATCCGACTGATGCCAGTACAATCAGAAAGGTACATCCAATTGCTGTGGCTAATATCGTCATAAACAGCCTTGTTTTATTCTTTTTCATATTTTGCCTTACAAATCGGAATTGATCTTTTAAATTCATGCCAATACACCCTCCATAACCCTTCCATCTGTGATTTCAATTGTCTTATGGCCGATGGCTGCCACTTTTTCGTCGTGCGTAATAATCAGGAACGTAATGCCCAGATCACGGTTCAGCTCTTGAATGAACTGGAGCAGCTCGTTTTCTGTTTCGCTGTCCAGGCTGCCAGTCGGTTCATCAGCAAGAATGAGGGGAGGATTCACGACAAGCGCCCGGGCGATGCTGACACGCTGCTGCTGTCCGCCGGAAAGCTCACTTGGATAATGATCCTTATATTCAATGAGTCCTACACGCTTTAACGTCTCTTCCGTCTTCTGCTGTCTTTCCTTTTCGGGCATCCCCTTGAGAATGAGAGGGAGCTCGACATTCTGGTAAGCCGTCATGCTCGGAATCAGCTGAAAGCTCTGGAAAATGAATCCGAGATTCGCCAGGCGGAAATCAGCGAATTTTCCTTCGTTATAATCACTGACCTTCTCGCCATGAATCCAGACCTCACCATGCTTCGGCTTAATGAAACCGCTGATGATATTCAAAAGCGTCGACTTCCCGGATCCGCTCCTGCCCACAATTGTGACAATCTCGCCTTTCTCCACTGAAAAAGAAACACCCTCCAATACCGGAATAACCGTCTTCTTTTCTTTTTTGCCAATCTCAAACGCATGGCTTAATTCTCTAACTTCTATCACGCAATAACCTTCCTTCTAAAAAAGTGTCTGCCATCTAGACGTACGAAAGGGCACTTTCGGCTTCAAAAAATAATAAAATAATTTTTGGTGACAGGTACCACCCGAATTTTGTCGAATCATTTTTTGTGGGTTTGAATATTTTGAATTTTAAAAGAGATAGAGCTACTATGAGTAATAGTGACACTGTAAAAAAGGAGGAAATGCTATTGGAGCAGACACTTATTAAAGCTGATGATTATGTAACATTATGGGGAAGTATTGTGGTGTGGGCCTCGGCAAGCATCTATCTGGAGCAGCGTTACAGCTGGGCAGCAAAAATTTCAGGGGCGATTGTTGCCCTGATTGGCGCCATTATTCTATCCAATACCGGCATTATTCCAACTGCATCGCCAGTATATGATGCAGTCTGGACTTTTATCATTCCGCTTGCGATCCCATTGCTTCTTTTTCATGTGAAGATTAAAAAAATCTGGCAGGAAAGCGGCCGGCTGCTGATTATCTTTCTGATCAGCTCCATTGGAACAGTGGCAGGGGTGATCATCAGTTTCTTTTTACTGAAAGATCATATACCTGTCCTTGATAAACTAGGCGCGATGCTCAGCGCATCCTATATTGGCGGCGGGGTAAATTTCGCGGCCATGGCGGCAAAATTCGAGACGCCTGGAGAAATGGTTTCCGCCGCAGTTGTCGCCGATAATTTAATGATGGCCATTTACTTCGTAGTTCTTATGATGGTACCGGCCATTGGCTTTTTCCGGCGCCGTTTTAAAACGCCGCATGTTGACCAGGTGGAAAACGGAAGTATAGGAGAAGAGGGGAAGACACTTGCCGAGAGCTTTTGGAAGCGAAAGGACATCTCTTTAAAGGATATCGCGTTATCCGTCGGAACAGCCTTTTTGCTTGTGATTGTTTCGTTTAAAATCGCTGAATTCCTGGACGCAGCCATTCCTTCCGGGGATGACGTTTCTTTCTTTATCAATCTCGTAAATGGGCTGTTTGGAGACAAGTATTTGATGCTGACTACTCTGACGTTCCTGGGTTTGGCTATGTTTCCGAGATACTTCGAGTCTATTAACGGAAGCCAGGAAATCGGCACATTCCTGATTTACCTGTTCTTTGTCGTGATCGGCATCCCGGCATCGATCCCGCTGATTATCGAAAATGCCCCGCTTCTGCTGGTGTTTGTGTTCATTATAGTCGCAGTGAACCTGACTGTATCTTTAACAGCAGGCAAACTACTAAAATATGACCTCGAGGAAATTCTTTTGGCCAGCAATGCCAATGTCGGCGGCCCGACCACCGCTGCAGCCATGGCCATCGCCAAAGGCTGGAAGGATTTGATCGGACCGATACTTGTTGTCGGAACGCTGGGCTATATTATCGGCAACTACGTCGGAACCGCGCTCGGACTGTGGTTTTCGGGGTTTATGTAAAAATGGAGGAGGGCCCGCAAAACTTATTGCGGGTTTTTATGCTGAATTAAACATTGGGATTTGGGAAGCAGGGATGTTGAATCATGATTTGAGAAGAGGGATGTGAAATATATTACTAAAAAGATAAATGATTAATTCTGAATAAAATTTCCGTAATCAATAACTGTGAGGATCTGTTCTTTGGAGAATGCCAAATTTGCCTTCTTAAAGTCATTCGGTATTATCCCGTGGCTTATAAATTTATTATGCAGCTGCAGGATTTGATTATTAAATCGGTTATTATCAGGTACTTTATTAGGGATTTTTTTCATTATAATCCAGCCATTTCCGTATTGTATGACTGGGCAAAGATGTTTTTTTATGTCAGGAGGACTATGAGTGAAAATTTCACATTCAGTTTTATTACACTTAAGGCCAAGATCTGAAAGGGCAACCTTTAACACATAATTTTTCCCCATATCATAGACAATTCTGGTATATCCTTTTCCCAGAAATCTATACCGTAACCGCAAAGTCCTTTTTGCCATAGTGACCTTTGAATAATTCCCCTTATTTTCCCATTTTTTCATGCTTGATATCCAGAAATTAATAGAATGAAGTTCGCTGGGAGTCAGGAGATTTGGATTAGCAGTATTTTTCCTTGGAGACATAATTTCCACATCCATTCCCATACAATTTTTACACGATATTATATTTAAATAGGGATTAGTTTGTCCGTACTTATAACTATCTTTTTGTAAAAAAGAATTCCAGCCCGCGGCTTATTTATCTATCCCTTTTTAGATATATCGGTCATTTGATCGGCCAGGGCTCCAGCTCCCTCTCCTCCAAATTCCACCTTTCTTCAAGAAAAATCCAAAGAAATTTTTCACGATTTGTACTATAATAATAGCTGGTTTATTTTTTAGAGTAACGAAATAATAGAAAGCGGTGTTGATACCTTGGATAAACGGTTTGGTACCGTAACAATATTTTCTTCAGTTCAATGGCTATTTTTTATTTTTGCAAATACAGTGATGGTCCCGATCTCGGTTGGAACAGTGTTTGGGCTGCCGGGAGAAACGATTGCGATGATGCTGAGAACCTCGCTTATCTTTACGGGATTGGCGACCATTTTTCAAGGCTGGAAAGGACATCGCTATCCGCTCATGGAAGGCCATTCCGGCTTGCTGTGGGGAGTCATCTTAAACCTTGGCCTGTCGGCGTCGTCCCTTGGAATGAGCTATTCGGAAATCGGGGGAGGAATTGCGACAGGTGTACTCCTGGCATCTGCTGTCACGCTCATTCTCGCAGCCTTCAACGGCATCTCTCTGCTAAAATCGATATTCAGCCTGATGGTGATGTCCGTTTACCTGTTCCTATTAACCTTCCAGCTGATTTTCATCTTTTTCAAAGGCATGATGAAGGTCAGTGAACATGGCACCATTGATGTTCCCATCTCCCTTTATTCCTTTGCACTTGTTATTTTTGTGAGTCTATTAAAATTAAAAGGGAACGCCGTCATCAGCAATTTTTCTATTTTAATTGGGTTGCTGGCAGGCTGGATCGGCTATGATCTCCTGTTTGCAGGTGAAGCGGTGCAGGGGGGAGCGTCCGGAGATGTGAGCTTTACACTTTTTCCGCTGGGACAGCCTAACCTTGAAATCGGTATTGTGGCAGTCACCTTTTTTGCCAGTCTGATGAATCTGAGCAATACAGTCGCTTCGATCAGCTCCAGTGACCGTCTATTTAAAAAAGATTCCGGGAAGCGCGAGTACCGCGGATCGATTTTTATCACCGCAGTATTTACGGTGATTGGAAGCGGGTTTGGCCTGGTGCCATATACGCCATTTACCTCATCGATCGGATTCCTTCAGAGTACGCGAATATTGATGAGAACACCATTCTTCATTGGCGGCGCGCTGTTGACGGTCATTGGCCTGATTCCGCACCTGGGTTCATGGCTGGCCGGCATGCCGGTAACAGTCGGGAACGCCGTGCTGTTTGTCGCGTACCTGCAGCTGTTCGGGACTGCTTTCAACAGCTTAAGCGGAAAAGTGTTCAACTCAGACACAATCTTCCGTTTAGCCGCACCCGTCCTGATCGGCATCAGCTTGATGAATACACCCGCTGCGGTGTTCGCAGAATTGCCGGTTTTGATTCAGCCATTCTTATCCAACGGGCTTCTAATGGGCGTCCTGATCTCCATTCTTCTTGAGAAAATGGTGAACTGGTCTGCGTTCGAACAGCTGGAATTGAAGAATAACTAGAAAAATCCCCTGTGAAGGGGATTTTTTAATAGATGGATGATACATCGGCAGGCAGGCTGCGGACATGCTTTAAAAATGCAGTTACATGCTTATCATCTTCATATGGGTACTCGAAGCCCAGCTTTTCTGCGACCTTGACTGCCGCTTTTCTGAAAAGGGAGCACATGGTAAAAAGGGCTTCCCATATGTGATTAAAATCGGCGTTTGAATAGGTGGATTCGAACTCCTCCCATACCTCGGCAGGAAGAAAATTGGGCAGATACTTGCCGGCTTTGCCAGCGCTCTTTGTAAAATCGGCTGCGATGCCGGCCTTCCATTCGAGCATTGTAATCAGCACATTGCGGTTGATCTGCTCATGCATAAACATCGCGTAAGTCAGCTCCCTGCGCCAAAGCCCTTTGCTGATATTCATTGTGATCCACCAAAATTCATTGCAGAGATCCGCAAACTCCTGAGCATCCGGCTCCTTAATGAGATAATCCCGGTCACTGGCTGGCGGCATGTATCCAATCAGCCCATCCTTATCAAGAAGCAGCACACTCAGACTATCGGGCTCCAGCAGCTCCTCTATCTTTTCAGCTGGAATCAACGTCAGATCAATCCGGTTCCCGTCTATAAACTGCATCAAATAGGGGAAGCGGCCATGGCCGTCAGCAGGCGGCAGCACCTTCTCCTCCGGCATCTGCATCATAACCCGCTCACCAAATACATCCACCCAGCTATGATCATAGGTAAAGGACTCCATTTTCCTAACTATGTACACAATATCGTAATCCTGAAAAATATCCTTCCTCACATTCGGATTCGCGCGCGAGCCATTCAGAATAACCGCGCGCACCCGCACATCCTCACGGGCTGTTGATAAAATCAGATTCATCATATCGGTTTCGGTTCTTGACTTCATAGGGCCTCCTGGATTGTTTGGTCGTACTATTAAGATACTTTTTTTAGGGGAGAATTCCTGCTATTTTCATTATAAACCCGAAAAAAGCAACTGAGCGGGAGGGAGGGGGTTCAGTATTTCTGATTGTTATTAATTTGGATTAACTCCCATATTTCATGGTGCATCTCTCATATGGTCGCTAATGATTTGGATTAGCTCCCATTTTTCTTGATGGATCTCTCATATGGTCGTTAATGATTTGGATTAACTCCCATATTTCTTGATGAATCTCCCTTTTCGTCGTTATTCATTGAGATTAAATAATTGGCACCAGATTCAGACAAATAGTTGCCATGAAGCTCTCATGAAGCCGAAAAAGAACCAGAGTCAAGAAAAATAGTCGCCATGAAGCCATTT
The DNA here is from genome assembly GCF_017303275.1 of Bacillus sp. NTK034. Lineage (GTDB taxonomy): Bacteria > Bacillota > Bacilli > Bacillales > Cytobacillaceae > Cytobacillus. The sequence goes on from NZ_JAFKOJ010000006.1 coordinate 72,855, forward strand.
AAACTATCAGAGCCAGCAACCTGCTGCCATAAAATTTCCATACACAAAAAAGAATCAGGCACCTTCCAAGTACCTGATCCCCCATCCAATTAAGCATGCACCAATTTCACTTGCTGCTTCAAAATCTTCCCGCTCGCATTCCGCGGCAGTTCATCCACAAATGAGTAAATACGCGGACATTTAAACTCAGCAAGGTGTTCAGCAGCAAATGCACGCAATTCCTCTTCAGAAGCATCTCCCTTCAGCACGACGACAGCTTTGACGGTCTCACCCCATTCTTCATGCGGCACACCGACCACACAGGATTCCAAAACAGCTTCATGCTTCGCGAGTACTTCTTCGATTTCACGCGGATAAATGTTGACGCCGCCCGAAATGATGACATCCTTTTTACGGTCCACAATATAAAAGTAGCCATCCCTATCCCGATAAGCAATGTCCCCGGTATAGAGCCAGCCATCCTTCATCGCCGCGTTCGTTTCTTCCGGGTTATTGTCATATCCCAGCATGATGCTGTCGCCAGTCAGAAGAATCTCGCCGTATTCATTAGGGTCTGTATCTGTGCCATCCGGCCGGACCACCCGGATTTCCATATTAACCGTCGGATTTTTGCCGATGCTTCCGGCCTTTTCCAGATGTTCATCCGGATATAATAAAATTCCATTCGGTCCCGCTTCCGTCAGACCGTAAACCTGATAGAAGTTTTCGTTTTGAAATGCTTTTTTTACATGATGATAGGAGGCAAGTGCCAGCGGACCACCGCCATATGCAAAAACACGCATGCTGGATAAATCATAAGTAGGCAAATCCGGATCCTTGGCCGCAAGCAAATAGGCAACCGGAGCCGCAAATGAGAAGGTCGTCTTTTCCTCCTGAATCCAGTTCAAGAAGCCTTTAGGCGTAAAGTCCCCGATCACATGGGTTGCGCCGCAATAAAACCCGCTCATGAAGAAAGTATTCAATGGAGCAGAGTGGGAGAGCGGCATCAGGGTAAGCATGGAGTCTTTATGCGACAAGCTGAAATTAACTGAAACTGCCGAGGCGATTGCCAAAATGCGTTCATGGTTAAACACCACTCCTTTTGGCGTCCCGGTTGTTCCGGATGTAAAAAGAATCTCGCAGATATCCAGCGAATCAATCGGCACATCGAGATTCCCGTCAGAAAAATGAGCAGAAGCCTCTGCCGCATTCTGAATCGAAAAATAGAAATTCAAATTCTCTTTTAACGAATTCACCGTTTCAGCAAGCTCATTCTCATACAGAACCCCAGCAGCATTCGCATTTTGAAAAATAGCCCCCAGTTCCTTCGGTATCAAACGGATATTCATCGGCATCGGAATGGCGCCGATTTTCATGCAGGCAAAAAAAGCAAAAAAGAAGTGCTCATTATTGCGCGACATCACCGCCACACAATCGCCGCGCCGGACTCCTTCTTCCTGAAGATATCGTGCCAGCCTGTTGCATGTGCGGTTCATGTCACCATATGTCAGGCGGTTTGACGCCGTAATAAAGGCGTCCTTTTCAGGAAACTTCCTTGCGTTTCTTTCCAATACTCCGTGAATCGTTGCTCCCACTTCAATCAGCCCCTTTTAATAAGAATAATTTTATGTTTTCACCCGGCTGTTTTCATATTTTTCTTTGTAAGTCAGAATGTCTTCCCGCAGCATTTGCAGCTGTATGATCTGCTCCTCGATTTCCTTTAGCTTGCTGTCAGCGAATGCAATAATCCTGCTTTTTTCCGCTTCACCTTCCGGATTTGATTCATAGAGACCAATCATCTCCTTGATTTCCTGGAGGCTGAAGCCGAGCTTTTTTCCGCGCAGAATCATCTTCAGGCGCCGCCGCTCCCGATTCGTATAGCTGCGCTGCTTGGTCAGGCTGTCCCGATTTTCTGATGTCAGCATGCCAATTTCCTCGTAATAGCGGATTGTTCTTGAGCTGATATCAAACATCGTGGCAAGCTCACTGATGGTAAAAACCTTTTCCTCTGTCATTTATGTATCCTCCTAGTTGACGTTAACGTTAGCTTAGTTTTATAATAATTCTGAAAATTATATTCTGTCAATTAAAAAAGGAGTGATTTTTCCATGAATATTACTTCCCGGGACGTGCAGACAAGAGGAAAGAATACGTACTCATTTGATGAGTTTTTAGAGAAGCGCAGCGATCTGGATTGGTATAAGGATGATCCATTTTTGCAAAAAGCCCTGAAGAAATATGCAGACCTACAATACGAGCAGATACATAAAGAGCTTTTGGATTTTTCTCCTGCTGTTTCTTCCAAATGGAACACCCTTGCAGAAAGAGCGGCAAGGCCGGAAGTCCGCCCATATATGCTTCATTTTGATGCCTTCAATCACCGCATTGACCGTGTCGTCCGTCCAATGGAAACGCATCAGCTGGAAAAAGAAGTGTTCGGTGCAGGGCTTTTTTCCAGCCAAATGACATCCTGGGAAAGTTTCGCAAAGCGCATGCTGATTCATCAGCTGGGGGAGGCAGGTGTCGCCTGTCCGCTGACTTGTACGATTGGATTAATTGCACTCCTTGAACAATATCCGAATGAAGATATCCCAGAGCTGGAGCAAATTTTACAGCATACAAAAGAGGGGCTGGACGGGGACTTTGCAATCGGTGCCCAATTCATGACGGAGATTCAGGGCGGTTCCGATTTGCCTGCCAATGTGCTTGAGGCCGTTTCAGAAGGAAAAAACTATCGGCTGTACGGCAATAAATTTTTCTGTTCGGTTGCCCATGCCGACTATTCGGTAGTCACCGCGAAAATTTCCGGCACTGATAAAGTGTCGACATTCATTGTTCCGTCATGGCTTCCAGGGGATAAGGAAAAGGAGGTACGCAATGGCTATGAAATCAACCGCATCAAGTGGAAAATGGGCACGGCCGAGCTGCCGACAGGAGAGTTCCAGTATAATGGGGCGCTGGCTTATCCGGTTGGACCGGCAGGAAAAGGGGTGGCAGTGGCAGTCGGCATAGTCCTGACATTATCGCGGCTTGAAATCGGAATTGCCTGCGCAGGATTCATGCTCCGTGCTGCCCGGGAAGCCAGTCTCTATGGTGATTTCCGGTCCGTTTTTGGCAAGAAGGTAAAAGATTATCCGCTATCTGCAAGAACGCTGAAAAAAATTGAAAACACCGCACAGCGTACCGCGGCAGGCGCTTTTAAAATCTATGACCTGTTTCTGCGCCTGAATCAGCCACTGAATGCAGGGATTCCGGTAGATCAGCCGCTTGAACAGAGAAAACAGCTGTTTAACCTGAGGGAGCTTGTGCTGCTGCAGAAAATCTGTGCAACGTATGAAGGAGCAGAGGTCCTGCGCGATGCCATATCTGTCTTTGCCGGCCATGGCGTCATGGAGGAATTCTCCTCACTGCCGCGCATATTCCGGGATGTTGCCGTCAATGAACAGTGGGAAGGCCCGCGCAATCTGCTGCTGACGCAAATTTACCGCGATATTCAGAGAGTGGCAAACTGGTATCCGCCAGCTGATTTTGTGGCGAACGTTCTGGAAGGTGCTTCTCAGGAAACGATTGCTGGATTTTCAGAGCAGCTGACTGATCTTCTGCAGCGTCCGGTGTGCGGGGAAGTCAGCGAAGCCTCCATGGAAGCGGCTGAAGAGTGGGATGTGTTCTGCGATTCCTTTTTTAAAGCATATCAGACGATTGCGCTGGAAGAATTGCAGTAAAAAAAGATGCCTGGCGGAAGCCCGCCAGGCTATTTTAGTAACTTAATCGGGAAAATTTACAAATGTCCGCGAAATTTTTAATATAACTGCGAAAAAATAAATATATCCTCGAAATGCTCGATATAACCGCGAAATCTAAATATCTTATCCGAGAAACGGTCAATGCTTAATCCGATAGATAACCGATGCCAGGAAATTAGCCAGAAAAAAGACCGGGTTTCCCTGGATGTTCTCATGCACAACCAGTTCGCCTGCTCCCATATTGTCGTACATCTCTCCCTGCGTTTTTCCCTTCGCTTTATTTTTGGCTTCTTCCTTTTTTAAAGTGGTCAAAAAGCGGTATTGCGTTGGCAGGATTAGGAGAGAAAGCAATACATACAGGCCGAGAATTCCCCAAAAAATGTTTAAAAGCATCAAGTCCCCTCCCAGGAATATTAATTCCATTTTACACCAAATTCTTCGTGTTTGTATTTTAGAACATATGTTCTTTGTCTATGCATAAATCCGCCGCTTCCAAAATAAGATGAAATATCATCCATGAAAAGAGGCGATCCATACATGATTACAAAAGAGATGCTGGTCCGGTTTGATGAGCTGAACCGCAGGAAAAAGGATTTGGAAGCCGAGCTCGATAAACTCAAAGACATGTTCCACCAGTATTTCGATACAGCGTTGGGACAGAATGAAAAAGGGGAAGTGAGGATTGAAGGCTACCGGTTGCAGAGGCAGATTAGAAGAATGGAAAAGTTTGATCCGGAAGCAACGGTGAAAAGACTGGAAGAATTGAACTTGCCGGAGTTAATTTTAAAAAGACCGGATGAAAGTAAAATAAAATCGGCACTGGACCTTCAATTATTAAAGGAAGCGGACCTGGATGGATGCAGAATTTCAAAGACGACCGCCGCTCTCCTGATTAAAAAGATGGATTAATCATTTTTTTATAAAAAGTGTTTGACCTTCACGCTGCGTAAAGGTGTATCGTAAGAAACAGAAAGTACTTTCTAAAACTTTTCGAAGAGAGGATCATCGCATGGAATACACAGTCCAGAAGCTCGCTCAGCTGGCTGGGGTCAGCTCGAGGACCCTCAGGTATTATGATGAAATTGGCATTCTTAAGCCGGCAAGAGCCAATTCGTCAGGATACAGGATCTATGGCCAGCAGGAAGTTGACAGACTGCAGCAGATTCTGTTTTACAGAGAACTTGGCGTCAGCCTTGAACAAATTAAGGAAATTATCACAGCACCCGCTTTCGATGCTGCAGATGCACTGAAGGAGCACCGCGAGAAACTCCTTGAGAAAAGAAAACAGCTCGATCTGCTTATTACGAATGTAGAAAAAACCATAGCGTCAGCAGAAGGAGGAACGACCATGTCAGACAAAGAGAAGTTTGAAGGATTCAAAAAGAAAATGATTGAAGATAATGAGGAACAATATGGAAAAGAGATCCGTGAGAAGTATGGCGATGAGACGGTTGATAAGTCCAATGCTAAACTAATGAACATGACCCAGGAGGAGCATGAGGCCGTAACCAAACTGTCCGAAGAAGTGAACAGTACTTTAGCACAAGCCATGGAAACAGGCAATCCGGCAGGCGAGCTTGCACAAAAAGCGGCTGATCTGCACAAGCAGTGGATCACATTCTATTGGAGTGAATACAGCAAAGAGGCCCACGCCGGCCTGGCGGAAATGTATGTGGCAGATGAAAGGTTTAAAGCCTATTATGAAAAAATTCGTCCAGGTGCAGCTGAGTTTTTAAGAGATGCGATTAGCATCTATACTGGACAGCAATAGAAACGAAAGCGGCTGGCTCTGCCAGCTGCTTTTTTTTGTGAAAACTGTATGCTGCGCTGCTGCCGGTTATTGTGTTGTTTTGGTTTATAATTGTGTTGTTCTTTATTTTGATTATGCCGTCCGCCATGTTAATTGCATCGATATCACCAGAAATTGCGCTGCCATACCAGATATGCGCCGCTGCATCCAACAAATGCGCCCACCCGCATCATGATTGCGCGTTAAATGCGTCCACATCACTAGTAATTGCGCCATCACGCCAGATATGCGCCGTTTCAATCACCTATCCCCACCATATTGCGCCCATAGTAGAATATCTGCACCTACCCCGCAAACCCGCCAATATTTCATTAAAACCATCGGCTTACTGTATGTAACTACTTCCATGGGGAAAGATGAGTATGAAGATACCAACTCGGGTGGACAGGTGATAAAATGAGCCGCATTCCTTCTTATAAAGATGAGCAAAACATTAGAGAAAAGCTAAGAGATGTTTCTCTTGAGCATTGGCTGAAGGAGGATTTATTCAGCTTTAACTGGTGGGTGCTGCTGGCTGCGAGCATTTTGCCGTTTTTTATTTGGTGGAGGCTGGTGGATAAGGGGCGGTTCTTTGAAATACTTGCTTTTGGGCTGCTCTGTGCGATCTTCGCCTGTTTTCTTGATGTTGTGGGAGTGAACTTTCTTTTGTGGGGTTATCCGGATAAGCTGCTGCATTTTATTCCGCCATTATTGCCTGCAGATTTTGTGGTGATCCCCATATCGGGCATGCTGATTTATCAGTACTTCAGTACGTGGAAAAGCTATGCCTTTGCAGCCGTAGGCCTTGGAATCATGTTTGCTTATATCTTTGAACCGTTATTCAGCTTTTTGAATATGTTTGTCCTTATCAATTGGACTCACACCTCTTCCTTCATCTGTTTTATCCTCTTTTTTCTTGGTGTCCGACTTTTAATGCTGTCCTTAAAGCGCGCGGTTGAAAAAAATTAATAAGCGGTCAGCAAAGCTGGCCGCTGTTTTACTGGATTAATAGTCGCAGCTATGGAAACATTTTTTACAGCAGCAGAAATGCTTGTGTTCAAATGAGCACTTCTTGCAAGAGCAATGATGAAATTTATGCTCATCAGAGCATTTTTTGCAGGAACATCTTTTATGCTCATCAGAGCATTTTGTACATGAACAGTGAGGTTTAAAATCGCTGGTGCATTTCTTGCAGCCGTGATGTTCATGTTTGTCTTTCTTTTTGCAGCAGACTTTCTTCTTGTAATAATATTCTTCAACACAAAATTGGCACATGGGATTCACTCCTTTCTCCTACTAATATATGAGGGAAAAAACAGAAGGAGAGAGCCCTTGTCCATAGTGCTTGAAAATCCGCAAAAGCCCCCTCAGTATTTGAGGGGGCGAAAATATGTTAATTAACGGTCTCCGGAATCACTTTAACATCACTGCTTTTCTTTTTCTGCCTTTTCTTCAGCCAGCCAAAGCGGAGACTGGACGTGGTGAACAAGCGGTAAACCGCCGGGATCAGCAGCAGCGTGATAAAGGTCGCAAACAGCAGGCCTGAAATAATGACCGTTGCCATCGGCGCCTGGTAGTTGCCCGAAGTTCCCGATGCCAGAGCAAGGGGAAGCATTCCGCCAACCGTTGTCAGAGTGGTCATGAATATCGGCCGGATCCGGTTTTTGCCTGCTTCCAGAAGTGCATCCTCAACCGAGAAGCCTTCCAGGCGGAGCTGATTCGTACGGTCGATCAGCAGGATGGCGTTATTGAGCACAATCCCAATCAGCATCACAATTCCCATTCCTGACATTACGCTAAGCTCCATCTGCGTCAGGAACAAACCGAGAATGACGCCGACGATGGTCATCGGTATAACAGACATGACGATCAGCGGGTGGCCAAGGTGGTTAAATTGGACAGCCATCACAAGGTATACAAGGAAAATCGCAATCGCTAAAACAAACACCATATCCATGATTAATTCCTGCTGCTGTTCAATATCTCCGGCAGCTGCCACACTATAGCCAGCAGGGGCTTCAAAATCATTGATCAGCTTTTGGACATCCCGGTTCACGGCACCTAGGTCCTTGCCTTCAATATCAGCTGAAATGGAGATGAAGCGCTCCCCGTCATGATGGGGAATTTCATTTGGTGTATCTACACTCTTCAATTCAATGAAGGAAGATAATGCTTTCTCGCCCTGGGCAGTTGGAACCTTTAAATTCAGCAGATCTGACTTGGAATCTGTTTTCTCAGCCCATTTCAAGGCAAGCGGCACATTTTCTTCGTTCATGGCCATTTCCCCGACAGGCATTTCCATGAATGCCTGCTCAATAAACTGCCTGATTTGCAGCTGGGTTAAGCCTGCCTTTTCAATCGCTTCTTCATTTAAAACAACAACCTGTTCCTCTGATGTGCGCTCCATCGAGTTGGTCACACCGACGATGCCGTCAATCATTTCGAGCTCCTCTGTAAAATCTCCGGTAAGCTTCTGCAGATCTGCAAAATCTTCGCCCATAATATTAACTTGGACCGGTGATCCCCCGCCAGCCGACATCGCACTCTGGACATTTTCAACCGGGAGGGTATCAGACAGGCTGCGAAGTTCTTTCATAATGTCTTCATTGACATCTTTTTGCTCTCTTGTAATGTCATCGCCCTTTGTCATATTAATGATCGTATAGAACATGCCGCCGCTGTCCATGACATAATTTGACTCTACATCTTCAATCGATTGCAGTTTCTGATTGATTCCTTGAGCGATGTCTTCTTTATCTTCAATGGAAATACCCGTTTCGAGGTCAACCATCAGCTCTGTGTAACGGTTAAACATATCGGGCATAATCGTCATCGGAATTTTCGTCACAAGTGTTAATGAACCGGCAAACATCAGGAAGAAAATCGCTATAACCGCAAAACTGTACCGCTTTTTCCGGATGGTCCAGGCCACAATATGGCTATAGAGGCGCATAATCGGCCCTTCTTTGCGCTCCTTCTTCGGCTTGCGGAGCATCAGCATTTTTTCCGAAAGAGATGGAATCAAAGTAAACGAGACGACAACCGAACTGATGAGTGTAATGGCTACAACAGCAGACAGCATGATCATGAATGTGCCCACATCACCGCCTATCAGGCCAATGGGCAGGAATACAACAATGGTTGTCAGCATCGAAGCAATAACTGCTGATGAAACCTCTTTCGTACCTTCCAAAACGGACTCCAGCCTGCCAAGTCCCTGTTCCTTCTTTCGATAGATGGATTCAATGATAACAATCGAAGAATCCACCATCATCCCGATCCCCAGACCGAGCCCAATCAGTGTCAGGATATTAAAGCTGTAATCAAAAACCCACATCGCCGTAAACGTCAGCAGGATGGAAGTTGGGATCGACAGGCCGATGATAAAGGTGGCCCTTACATTCCTTAAAAAGATCAGCAGAATTGCAATGGCAATGACGCCGCCAGTTAAAATGTTGCCGGTCACGCCATCAATGGATTCCTGCACATAATCTGCCTGTGCCACCATTTCGTTCAGTTCAAAGCCTTTTACAAGTCCGTCTTCGCGGATGTTTTTCACTTCATCGCGAACCGCGGCTGCCATTTCAATTTGCGTGGCATCTGCAGCACGGCCAACCTGGACAAAAATGAAATCCTTCGTTCCATTTTTCCAGACGAATGATGAGCTTTCGATCGGCTGAAATTGAACATCTGCAACATCTTTCAGATCGGCAAACCCGTTTTGTGAGGGGATTTTAATATTCTGTACATCCTCCACATTTTCAAGCTTCGTATTCCAGCGGAGGGAAGGAGAGCTGTCATCACTGCTGAGTTCTCCCAGTGTGGCTTCGCTGTTAACCTGCTGAATCGCACCGATCACAGCGGCGGCATCCAGCCCTTTTTCAGCCAATTTGCTGCGGTCCATTTCAATGATTACCTCATGCTCCTGAACCCCTGCAAGCGATACGTCGCGGACTTCCGGCAATGCCTCCAGGCGCGGTTCAAGAACCTTTTTGGCAAAAGCGGTCATCTCCTCCATGCTGCCGCCTGATACATCCATATAGAATTCAAAGCTTTGCGTGGTCCCATACTGGCCCGAAGTGACATCCGTGATCGCGGCATTTTCCCCTTTAGCGGCGGTCGCAGCGGTTTCTACTACTTTAAATAGATCGTCGCCCCGGCCCTGTTCAAATGTAACTTGAAGTGAGCTCCGTCCGATCGCCGATGTGGAGTCAACCGATTCCACTCCCTCAATCCCCCTGATTTGCTGCTCCAAGGGGTTGGTGATCGATCGCTCCACTTCAATAGCTGCCATTTCACCGGCACTGATTTCCACATAAGCGCCATCCATCGTTACCGGAGGCATCAGCTCTTTATCCAATTCGATAATGGAAAAGCTGCCTATGGCCAAAATCAGCACCGTCATAAGGGCAACCAGAATCTTTCTCTGCACAATCATTTTTAATAATTTCATAAACATTCTCCTAACTCCCTAATAGTGAAAATTTGCACCCAAGATCTAATTATACAGAGGAAAATAGGTATTAATAACTACTACTTCTTTAATTTTCCAATAATTCGTCCGACCTAATTCGCCAAAATATGATCTTGTTTGCAGGAAAAACTTAACAATTATTACAGATACTATCTTAACCGGGAATAACGAGAGTCATAACGAGCCAGAGACATATCTTGGCATCGGACTTAAGGCTGAGAAGAAGGGGGACGGGGATTAAATACGAAAATGTGGAGCGAAGGGAGAAAATGGTAGTTAATCGTCCATATTAACAACGAAAATTTAGAGATAAATAGAAACAGCAGTTAACCGTCCAGCAAACAAAAAACCTCATCCATTGCCTATAAACCTCCCAAAATGACAATCCCAATCAATGTGTTATACTTAATAAAGCCAGAAAACTCCCAAAATTGGAGGAGAGTTCATGTACACCGTTTTTTCAACATTTGACGTTCCCGATGACAAGTCGGAAGAAGTCATTCGCATATATAAAAATCGCTCACGGTCAGTCGACCAGGCGGAGGGGTTTATCGATTTCCTGCTGCTGCAGAATGATAAGCGCGCCGGTGAACTGACCGTTCAGCTCATCTTTGATACAAAGGAAAACTATTTAAACTGGGTTCGGAGTGAGGATTTTAAGAGAATCCATGATTTAGAGAAAAAGTATCCGGATCAGGAATTGGCTGCAGTGGTTCCAAAAGTGACGCAATATAAGGTGGTGGCTAAGTGAACTATGAAAAGATCGTAAACAATGTTACCGAAAAGATCTATGAACGGGAGCCTTCCCTGCTGGATCGGTTTGGGGAACAAGGAAAAGAGAAGTGCCGCGAAGATAACCATCATCATATGAAGCATCTCGAGACAGCGTATGAGCTGGACCAATCTGCTTTTTTCACTGATTATGCCGTCTGGCTTGATGGCATTTTAAAGAAGCATGGGATGAAGACCAAGCATCTGATCGACAATTTCGAAATCATTCAAGCTGTGCTGGCTGATGATACAGGTTCTGCTGAGAAGGCAGAAAAGTTTCATCTTTATCTGGCTGAAGCTATTGCTCTTTTGAAAGGTGAACCTGTGAAGGGAGGAGTGTAAGATGAACCAGGCTGAAACACTCGCTTCCCTGCTGCTGGAAGGCAATTCTGCAAAAGTTTGGGAAACCATTCAAAAGCACCCGCAGCTATCGCGTCTCGAAGTTTATCAAAATTTGATTACACCCGCGATGCAACATATCGGCATTTTATGGGAGACAAATCAGATCACAGTGGCAGACGAACATTTGGCAACAGCTACATGTGATTTTGTGCTCTCAAAACTCGCTTACCAGCGGGAAAAAAGACAATCAAGCCAAAAAGCCATGTTTCTATGCCTGGATGGGGAACAGCATTATATTGGCCTGAAAATGGTCAACAGCCTTTTTGAAGAGCATGGCTGGGAAACGAAGTATTTTGGCCCGAGCCTGCCTTTGGAATATGCGCTGAAAACGGCAAAAGACTGGAAGCCAAGCGTAATCGGACTTTCGGTCAGCATTGTCTATCACCTGCCGAAGCTGAAGGAATATGCAGAAGCATTTGCCAAACTGCCGCATAAGCCGTCGGTTCTTCTTGGCGGGCGTTTAGCAGGGAAGTATGACCTGCTTCCTTATTGCTCCGATCATACAGTCATTCTGAAGAATTTGCCTGAAACAATGGAATGGCTGCAAAACTATGAAGCGGGGGGACAGCAAAATGCAATTTTTTGATCAGCCGCTTCCGCTTGCTTTTTTAAAAGCTGACAGGAACGGAAAAATAGTTAGCTATTCCGCCATAGCACGTGAAAGCTTTGACCTGAGCGAGGGGCATTTAAAAGGCATAATTGATGAGGAGAGCATCGAAAAGCTGATTCAGTACAGCAGGGAGCCAGGACTGGATCCCGTGAAGCTGGAACTGAATATGAAGACCAGAGAAACATCGCTATCTTTATTTGAGGTCCATATTCAATGGGACAGTGAGGACTATGCCAATATGCTGTTTCTGCCAAAAGACAGCTCAAATGAAGGCTTGATGGATAAACTGATGCAGCTGCAGCAGCGCCTGTCCTCAACCGACTTTGAACTTCTGGAGAAAAAAGAAGAGCTGGAGCAGGTGCTGATCCGCTTGAATCAATTGTCCGGGCCGTTTATTCCACTGTCGGAAACTCTTTGCCTCATACCTTTATTTGGGGATATTACAGCAGATAAAATAAACGTTATTTCCGAAAGCTGTCTTAAAGCTGTTTTTGCCGGCGAATATGATGAGATTCTCTTTGACCTTACAGCGGTTGGGGAAATTGAAGGAAAAGGCATTGAGAAATTCACCCAGCTGATTAAAACGCTGAACTTCATGACAGGCAGCATCATCAAATTGATCGGCATTAAGCCAAACCTGGCGAAAGTGCTGAATAACTATAAGCTGGATGAATGGGTGCAGATCGATCAATCCCTAAAGCAAGTGTTAAATGTCTATTTCAATCGGAATGAGTTAGGGGCCTCTTAGGAGGTCTTTTTTTTTCAAAATTTCCAAATGCGAAATAGTTTGACAATTACCTCATTTAAAATCATGATAGTAAGTAAAATAATTGGAAGTCGGGGGCAGAAAAAATGGGTTTGCCGAAGGAAAGGCATAGCGGATACAGTCAAGGAGTACAGAAGGGTTCGTTCATAAGAGATCTGACAGCGGAGAACATTTCATCTGGAATCATTGCAAGCACACTAGTTATGACGGGGCCGGCCCTGATCATTTTACAGGCTGCGTCAGCAGGGGGATTTAATGACCAGCAGACGATTAACTGGATGTTTGCGGTTTATTTTTTCGGGGGTGTCTACAGCATCCTCCTCCCGCTTTTATATAGGATTCCCATCACAGGAGGGCATTCGATTACTGGAGCGGCCTTTTTAGCGACTGTGACTGCCCAATATTCGTATCCTGAACTGATAGGCGGGTATGTGATGTCCGGGCTGCTGATTTTTCTGGTCGGCATTTCTGGGCTGTTTACTAAAATCATTGGCTGGGTGCCGAAAGAAGTCATCGCATCCATGCTTGGCGGATTGGTTGCCGGCTATGTCGTGAAGCTCGTACCGGCCATTCAGGAAATGCCTGTTGCCGGGGGAGCGGCTTTAATCAGTTTTCTGCTTTTTACGAGATATGTGAAGAAGTTCCCGCCTGTACTTGCGGCCGTTGCAGTTGCCTTTGCAGTCTTGTATTTGACAGCTGATTTAAATCCGGCTAAAGAGATTGCCTATTTCCTGCCGTCTATCCAAATGCCGGAATTCAGCTGGATGGGGCTTGTGACGATTGCCCTGCCGCTCGCGCTGCTGATACTGAGCAATGATGCTGCACCAGGAATCGGGGCACTGGAAAGCGAGGATTTCAAGCCGCCAATTCGTAAAATCGTCTCATCAAGCGGCGTCTTCTCCGTGATTACCAGCTTCTTTGGCGGCCAGTGTGCCAATATCGCCGGCATGATGAGCGCCATCTGTGCCGGACCGGATTCAGGCCACAGGGAGAAAAGGTATATGGGAGCTGTTGTTTCAGGCGCGATTACGATAGTCTTCGGCATATTTGCATGGAAAATCGTGCCCTTTATCCAATCGCTTCCGCAGGCATTCGTTTCATTGCTGGCCGGGTTCGCCCTGATTGGCGTCCTCCATTCAAGCCTGCAATTGGGCTTCTCCGAAAACCGTTTGCGGTTAAGCGCACTCGCAGCCTTCATCGTCACCCTATCAGGCGTAAGCTTTCTGCATATCAGCGCTCCCGTTTGGGGACTCATCGCCGGGGCGTTATTGGCTCGGACGGTAGAAAGATAAATGGTGACAGGCACCACCCGAAATTTGTCGAAAGTATCAGAAGAGGTGTTAATAGATTGAAAGTATTGCAAAGCTTTATGAGAGATTATCAAAAAGGGATGGGCTGGGAAATCAGCGACGAGAATTATGCCAAGAGCCGCGATTCCCTGCTTAATAACTATATGCTCATGACAACCGAAGTAGCGGAGGTTGCTGAAGAGCTGCGTAAGGCCTTTAACCTTGTCCGCGAATATGCAGAAGAAGGGATGGATGAAGAACTGGCATTTCAGTTTGCCAGAGAGCAAGTAAAAGCAGACCTTGGCAAAGAACTCGCAGACTGCCTGGCCTATCTGGTGAAATTCTATAACTTCTTTGGCTTTGACCTGGAGGAGAGTTTTACGGGAAGATGGAGGAAGTGCGTAAAAGGAAGAATAGGGATGGGAGTTTGGCAGAAAAATAGGCTTGCTTGATAATTAAAAGTTAGAAATAGGAGCCTATAACCTTGTATACAAAGTCTTCAAACTATAGCTGACAAAGACACCCTCAGTATGATGAGGGTGTCTTTGTTATGAGAGCCTCTGGGCTCTTTAAAATTTTTAAGCTGCTTCCGTCACTTCTGCTTTAACTTCCTTCGATTTAAACATTTTCCCCTTGCTGAACAGCAATGTTAATCCTACCGTGATGACTGCTGTAATTGCCATTCCTGTAAAGTAAGAGCCCCAGTATTCCGGAAATACAGAAAGGAAGGAGAGTATACCGCCAACACCTACAGAGGTGGCTTTTACATCCATAAAGGAAAGGTATGCGCTTCCAATGGCACTGCCAATCATGACCGCAATAAATGGATATCTGAATCTCAGATTAACTCCGTAAATCGCTGGCTCTGTAATGCCTAACCAAGCTGATACAGTTGCGGAAAGCGAAACACTTTTGAGTTTTTTATTGTTTTTAATTAAGAAGAACATGGTTAAGGCTGCGATACCTTGAGCGAGTGTAACCGTTTCGCCGATTGGCCAAAGGGTAACATAGCCAAGGGAGCCAGCCATTTGCAGGTTCACACCAAGGAATAAGTGATGCATTCCTGTAATAACAAGCGGCGGTGAAATCAGTCCGTATACTGCCCCAGCCAGAACCGGTGAAACATCGAACAGATACAAAATACCGTCGGTAATCCAGTTAGCGCCTGCCATAGTAACAGGTCCAATGATTGTAAATGTCGCAATACCCGTAATGATCAGTGCGATTGGAGCAACGGCCAATAGCTGCAGGCTTTCCGGAATGACTTTTCTCAAGCTATTTTCAAGAGCTGCTAACAGATACGCCGCAAAAAGGACTGGAATAACTTGTCCTTGGTACCCGACCTTTGCAATTTCAAAACCGAATAGGTTCCAGTTCTCGACTGATTCTGGGTCAGATGCGAATGCATAGGCATTCATAAGTTCCGGGTGAACCATAATTAAGCCAAGAACAATTCCCAATACAGGATTGCCCCCGAATTTCTTTGCAGCAGAAAAGGCAATTAGTGCGGGCAGGAATGTAAAGGCTGTATTTGAAATCAGATTAATAATTCCTGCAAACCCGGACCATTCTGTATGAACATCGAGCACGGATTTTCCTTCATAAAAGATTCCAGGGTTCGCTAGTACATTATTTAGTCCCATTAATAAACCGGCTGCAACGATGGCAGGCAGGATCGGTATAAAAATGTCTGCGAGCACTCGGATTCCTCTTTGAAGGACGTTTTTCTTTTTAGAAGTAATTTCTCTTAATTCCTCTGAAGAAACTTCTTCTGTGCCTGTTTGTTTCACAAACTCGGCAAATACTTTTTCAACCAATCCAGGTCCGATGATGACTTGAAATTGGCCGCTTGCTGAAAAGGTTCCCTTTACAAGATCATTTTCTTCTAATTTCTTCACATTAACCAGCTCTTCGCTATTCAGCACTAATCGCAGCCGGGTGACACAATGTGTTGCGGTTACAACGTTTTCTGCTCCTCCGATGTTTTCGATTATGGAGGAAACGTTTTCATTAAAGTTTGACATCTGGCTTACACCTCACTATGTAATGGCTTTCATAAATACCCAACTTGTTTAAACAAGTTTAGTATAATATAATCGACTTGTATATACAAATAATTTTGAAAAATTTTTAAGGAGTGTCCGGCTATCATGGATATAACGAAAACACCGTTAAGCTTTTATGGCTCTTATATGGCTCTTGCCTTTCAGGAAAATGGGGAGGCATTAAAAACAGGCCTTTTTTTAAACTCTTTAAGAGGCAAGTCAAGAAGCCATATGAATGTGCTAAAGCTGATTCCGACTGTCAGCGGAGCACCCGTGGATTACGAATACATAGCAGACTATAATCAGATCACTATCCGATTATCCGGCGGTGAAATTTTTATCTGTTTTGACAGTGATTCGAGGATTGTTATTAAAGGAACAGGAGAAAAAGTTGGACTCCTTCTGGATACGCAGCCCGTCTACAATTTTGAATATAATTATTTATTAGGGAAAAAAGGCAGCGAGTACTGTATCGTAAACAGCTATAAAAACTTAACCAAATTTATGATTTTCTGTCCTAGGGGATCCGTTTCCTTGAATCAGGATGTCTACATGGACAGCAGGGGAAGCACAAATAAAGCAGAAAATCAGTCTGCTATTGAAATTTCACCTGTTGCTGAGAGCGGTTTTTTATGTGTTATTGAAGACCTTCCTACACATGGAGGAAAGCCAGCAGAACGGGAATACAGCTTTGGCCAATCTTTTGAAAACAGCAGGAAAGCCTTTCAGAATTATTGCAGCAAGCTGCCTGAGGTCCCTGAAAAATATAGGGATACCCAGATCAATGCGGCGTATATTAATTGGTCCTCAGTTGTTAAGCCGGAAGGCTACCTGAAGAGGGATACGATGTTCGTCTCAAATAACTATTTCCTTGGCACATGGAGCTGGGATCACTGCTTTAACGCGATTGCTTTGGCTGACGTTGATCCGCAATTGGCATGGGATCAAATGGCAGTCCTTTTTGATTATCAGGATGAGCTTGGACAAATTCCTGGTTCGCTTAGTGACTCGACCATCCGCTGGAATTTTGCCAAACCGCCTGTGCACGGCTGGACTTATGCAAAAATGATGGAAAAAATGGACTTCACAACAGGGCAGCTTGAGACCATTTATCATCAAATAGAGAATCAGGTCCAGTTTTATCTGACCTATAAAGATTCCAATGAAGATGGCATCCCTGAATACCATCATGGTAATGATTCGGGACAAGATAATAGCACGGTATTCAGAAATGCGAATATCATAGACTCGCCGGATCTGACCGCTTTTCTAATCAAGGATATGGATATGCTTGCGACGGTTGCAGAAAAGCTCGGAAAATCAGAAGAGAAATTCTTCTGGGAACAGGAATCCAAAAGGCTGACAGCTCTGTTTTGTTCCTATTTCCTTGTAGATGATCTTCCTGCCGCACGTGTCATGTCTACTGGTGAAGTGATTAAAAGCGAGAGTTTCCTGCCGCTCATGTCTCTTCTGATCGCAGATAAACTGCCGGTTTCTGCAAGAAACAAAATGGTGGAAACCATTACGGGCTGCAAATATACGACAAATTGGGGCATTGCTTCAGAGGCAGTTGATAGCGGTCTTTACCAGGACGATGCCTATTGGCGCGGCGCTATCTGGGCACCCACCACGCTAATTCTTATCGATGCCTTGGAAAGATGCGGCGAAAAAGAGGCAGCGCTGTCCGTTAGCGAAAAATATTGCGAACTTGTTCATCTGAATGGATTTGCAGAAAACTTTAATGCTCTTACAGGTGAAGGGTTAAGGGACCCGTCCTTTACTTGGACGGCAAGCGCGTTCATTTATCTGGCTGCTAAGGTTCAGCAAGCGAGGGCATAATAAGAAAAATCCCCGGGGTCAATATGCCGGGGATAGTTTATTTTATCCTTTGTGCCTGCTCAAAAAACACGAAGGAGTCAGGGGTATGCCTTGACTGAGTAAACTCAAACATGACTCCATCTGAGTTATATGTGAAATTGGTGACAACGGCGACACAGTTGTATTCTATCAGGTCCAAATAGTTTTGGTCCAGCTCATTTACCTTTTCAACTGTCATCATTCTTTTCGTTGTAATGATGCTTTCCTTTAACTCATTTTCCATGAATTCGTAAATAGAATCCTCTGCAATCTCCTTTGTTAATCCTTTTACAATATCTTTTCGAAAATAGTTGTAATCAATAATCAAAGGCTTTTCATCCAGATATCGGACCCTTTGCAAATGATAGATTTTAATCCCGATTGGAAAAGAAGTTACCTGTCTTAGTTGTTCATCTACGATTCTCTCTTCAAAAAAAACTACTTCAGTCCGGTATTTATTTTTGTTTCTGATTGAAGACTCCTTAAACGTCTCGATACCGCCAAACAGGTACTCTTTTTGCTTTAGCTCTTGAAAAATCACACGGACGCCTTGCCCGTGAATAGTTTGGACATACCCATCGGAAACAAGATTGGCAATCGCCCGCCGTACGGTATTCCTGGAGCATTCATACTGCTTGATCAAGGTATTCTCAGAAGGAAGCAGCTGCTGAAACGCATACACCTTGCTGTCTATTTTATTTTTTAAATCATTATAAATCTCAAGATACTTAATTTTTGCCATGATATCTCCTATATGCATTTTCTCTAACTTTATAATAACTTTCCAAAGTCTAATTGTGAAATTTGAAGGCAGAATCTAACTTTCAAAGACCAGATTAGGAAAAACCATTTTGAAAAGGCCATTTTGTACAAAATATCACCTATAATAGATTTTAACTATCATGATAGGAAGGAGAACAGCCATGACCATCATGCAGGACAAAATCTCAAGCCTCCTGGAAATTAATCGGAGTTTAACCCAATCTCTTGAACTGGAGGAGATTCTAAAGAGGCTGGTAAAAGCAGCCTTTAATTTAGTAGATCATGCTGACACAACCATCCTTTACACATTAAAGGAAGATGGATTATTGCATTTTTCCAGTGGGGTTGGGGTGGAGGCTGGCTTTATGAGCAAGGTGAAGTTTGAGCCTGGAGAATCCCTGACTGGACAGGTTTTTCTGACTAAGAAAGGCGTAATTGCTTCAGGGAGTGAGTTCAGGGAGCATATGAGCCGGATGAATGAGACAAATTATGTTCACTTTTTTAATGGCGTTTTCCAGCGGGATGTGAAAAGCGGAATCGTCGTCCCATTGGTTTATAAAGAAGATTGCATCGGTGTGCTTGTGGTGGATAATTTCGACAATGATGTACAGTTTACTGAAGACGACTTTCATGTTTTGGAGGTGGTGGCAGACCAGGCGGCTATTGCCATCATGAATTCGAAGCTTTACGAAGAAGTGAAGCGAAAAAATGAAGAACTGAGCCAATCCCTTGATATCCACCGGAAATTCACGAAGATTCTGCTGGAGGGGAGGGGAACTTCGTATATCCTGGATACGATCAGTCATATTTTGAGTACCCCGGTAATCTTTGCAGAGTCGCCAGTTGAGACCTCCCATTCATTTCCGATCATAAATTCCAACGAACTTTTCGGGTATTTCCTTTTGAATGAACCAATCGAGCGTTTGACAAATATCCAGAAGGCTGCTCTTGAACACGCTTCAACGGCTTTGTCATTGGAGTTTGTCAGGCAGAATACGCTTTTTGAAAAAGAGATGCATCTAAGGGAAGAGGCCTTTCATGATTTAATCAATGGCGGACGCCTGAATACCAGGATTCTGGAAACTTTCCGCCTGAACGAGAAAAGCAGTGTCGCCTGTATGATGGTGGACTGCAAGTCTGGTTTTCTATGGGATGCTGCTTCCATCCTTCAGAAAGAAAAGCTTATCCGATCGATCGAGCAGATCCTGATTACATACTGTGATACTTCGATCATTTTTACGAAATCAAACCAAATCATTGCACTTCTGGTGAATGGCCGGAAAAAATATGACCATAATTTAGCTGATGATATTCAGCGAAAGGTGAAAAGAGCAGTCATTGGTTTGGGCAGAGAGGTTGCCTTAACAGATATGACAGATACCTATCAGGAAGCTGCCGAAGCCCTGTCATTTGCCAAAAATCATCAGCACAAATCCTTTATCACTTATTCTGAACTTGGTGCTGAAAGACTATGGCTCAACACCGACCGCAGCTTGCTGAATAAATTTGTATCCGATAAAATTGGCTCTCTTTTAAAGATGGAGCCAGAATATTTGAAAACGATGCAAATCTTTCTGGCACATAATCAAAGCCACAAACAAACAGCAGAAGAGATGCATATTCATCCCAATACACTGGCTTACCGGATGAAAAAAATCGAGAGCGAGCTGCAGCTTGATTTTTCCCGGAAAGAAGATTGGATTACAGTTGTCCTGGCCTTCCAGGTTTTCGACTTTTTAAACCCTTAATTGGGGATTGCCACAAAGAAGGGAAGGAATATTTGTCTATCGGCACGTGTACATAGAATATTCTAAATATTATAATAATCTCAACTTAAGCGATAAGGAGAGATTGGATGAGTACAGAGGTTAATAGCCAGAAAACTGAGATCAGGAATACTGGTGCAGAAACTTATTACAATTACATCGGAGGGGAATGGGTTCCTTCTGTGACAGGGGAGACGTATCCCAGCTTGAATCCAAACCATATAGATGAGGTACTGGGCTACTTTCAGAAATCGAATGAGGTTGATGTGCAAAAAGCAATTGAGAGTGCAAAGAGGGCTTTTCCCATGTGGAAAAATACATCTCCAATCAGCCGGGGGGACATCCTTTTTAAACTGATCTTTCTCATCCAGCAGGAAAAAGAGGAATTAGCTGAAATCATTACGAAGGAAGTAGGCAAAACGATAGAGTCAGCCCGCAAGGAAGTGGATGCAACGGTTCAGGCTCTGAAGCACTTCAGCGGCGAGGCTAACCGGATCTCGGGAGAAACCGTGCCTGCGATTGATCCGAAAACCTTCGCCTGCACGATTCAGGAGCCGCTGGGTGTGGTGGCTGTCGTTACGCCATTTAATTTTCCGCTCGGAATCGCTATTTATAAAATTGCACCTTCCATGCTGGCGGGAAATACGATCATCTATAAGGCCGCAAGTGACACGTCTCTAATCGCAGTGAAAGTAGTCGAGCTGTTCGAGAAGGCCGGAATGCCAGCGGGAGTTCTGAATATGATTACGGGCCCGGGTTCTGTCGTGGGAGAAGAGATTGGGACCAATCCGGAAATTAAGGCAGTGTCGTTTACTGGCTCCTCTGATGTGGGCATCCACCTTGGCAAGCTTGTGACAGCCCATGGCGGAAAAATGCAGGCTGAAATGGGCGGGAAGAATGCGACGATCATTCTGGAGGATGCCAATCTGGAAGAGGCTGTTCAGAGCGTGGTCATCAGCGGATTTTATAATAACGGCCAAAGCTGTACGGGAACCAGCCGCGTGATTGCTCCCCGTTCCATTTCCCGAAAGGTCATTGAACTGCTGGTTGAAAAAGCAGAGCAAATAAAGGTTGGCAATGGGATCCGGGAAGGATTCGACAACGGTGCTGTTGCAAATAAGCATCAATTGAATACGTATCTCCATTATGTCAATAGTGCCATCGAAGAAGGAGCGGTGCTCGAATATGGCGGAAAGCAGCTGACAGATGGCGATATGGCGAATGGCTATTTCGTCGCTCCAACTGTTTTCAGTAAAGTGACGAAGGATTTTACAATCGCCCAGGAAGAGATTTTCGGGCCGGTTGTGGCTGTGATGGAAGTAAATTCTTATGACGAGGCAATTGAGCTTGCAAATGATACGGACTTTGGCCTGTCATCTGCCATTTTTACGAATGACCTTCAAAAAGCATTCGATTTTGTCCGGAAAATTGAAACAGGCGTCACGCACGTGAATATCCCATCCAACCATTATGAAAACCAGCTTCCATTTGGCGGCAAAAAGACATCCAGCATCGGACCGCGTGAACAGGGCAGCACGGCATTGGATTTCTGGCTGGATACAAAAACAGTTTATATAAAACCTTGAGGAGGGAGAGGATGAAAAACATAGGCGTGATTGGCTGCGGGGCCATGGGAAAAGGCATTGTGAAAAATTTAATCAAAAACGGATATCAGGTGTATGCTTATGACCCAAGTCAGGAGGCACTCGCAAAATGCGGGGAGCTGGGGGCTATTCCCCAGCCTTCTCCATTCGAGGCAGCAAGACAGGCGGATCTAGTAATTTCTTCATTGCCTGGACCAGGTATTGTAAAAGATGTTATGATGGGTGAAAGTGGTGTCTTTTCCGCTTTAAAGCCTCACAGTTTCGTTCTGGATATGAGCACCATTGACCCAAAAACAGCCCAGGAGTTAAATCAGGCTGCAAAGGAGCAAGGCACCCATTTTTATGACTGTCCGCTGAGCGGGGGACCGCAGGGTGCTGATGCCGGTACGCTGACTATAATGGTTGGGGGAGAAGATAAATATTTGCCGGACATTCGCCCGGTCCTGGAGAGCGTTGGAAAAAATATTTTTCTGCTGGGTCCTTCAGGATCAGGACAGGTGGCAAAGCTGTGCCACAATATGCTTGTTGCTTTAACGACTGCAGGCCTGGGGGAGGTCCTTGCAGTTGGGGAGAAAGCCGGTGTCAGCCGGACTCAGCTGGCGGAAGTCATTCAAAGCGGGTCTGCACATAATCGCGTCCTTACCGTATTCGGTGAGAATATCCTTCAGCATACATACGGGAATGTGCTGTTCAGCCTGGAGCACATGAATAAGGATATTCACTTATACAAAGAAACAGCCGAATTTTATAGTGAAGATTCACCTTTGGGTCAGCTGGTATGCGATATCTATGAAAAGGCGATGGAGCAAGGGAAGGGCAAGCTTGATTCTTCCGCAGTGTGCGGATCTATCTAGTAATCTTTTAATTTAGGGGGGAAAACATGAAAAATGAAAAGACAGAAATTTTAAAAGATTGGCGCTTGCATGCCGTTGTGCTGGTTCTGGTTGCGGCTACCGAAGCGATTGGACAGATCAGCTTTAAAGTAGGAGCAGGGGTTATTCTGCTGCTGCCTATGCTCTATGCTTTTTTCCTGGGACTGGGACTTTACTTCACTCCGCTTATTAAAGAAAAACAGGCTAAAAATGCAGAGCCCCTCATCGTGCTGGGAGTTACTCTTTTAATTGCGAAAATTGGGGTAACGATCGGGCCGCAAATCGAGGCAATCATTGCGGCGGGGCCATCATTATTGCTGCAGGAACTTGGTAACCTGGGAACGATTTTATTTGCACTGCCAGTAGCCATTTTTCTTGGCTTTAAAAGAGAAGCTATTGGCATGACCCACTCGATTGGCCGGGAGCCGAACGTCGGGCTGATTATGAATAAATACGGATTTGATTCGCCAGAAGGCAGAGGAGTAATGGCTATTTATATTTTCGGTACTGTATTTGGTGCTGCCTTCCTTGGATTGATTTCCGGATTCCTGGCCACGATTACGCCGCTCCATCCGCTGTCGTTCGCGATGGCGTCGGGGGTGGGAAGCGGGAGCATGATGGCGGCCGCCAGCGGATCGCTTGTCGCTGCCTTTCCTGAAATGGAGGCACAGATTGTTGCCTTCGCAGGCGCCAGCAACCTGCTTTCACTTTCAACGGGTCTGTACGCCAGTATTTTTATTGGATTGCCTCTTACTGAAAAGCTGTACAGCATCATGATGAAACGCAAAGAGAAAAAGGCTGCGGACAAAGGGGGAGATATCCATGCTTAAAAATATCACTGAATGGTTTTTAATATTGGCGATTTTTGGTCTTTCAGCGCTGATCGGCAACTGGGTAGGCTACGATATCCTGCCGTCTGCAGCCATTCCGGGCATGCTAGTTTTAATTGTCATCAGTGTGCTGGGTCTGATTCTTGAAAAAGTGCTGCCAGGCAATATCCCGAGCGTCGGATATATCGGGATTATCGGAATCATCGTTTCCATTCCGGGAGTACCGGGATCTGAATATGTTGTCGAGTGGACAACTCAGGTCAATATCCTGGCTCTTGCTACGCCAATTCTGGCTTATGCAGGGATCTCGATCGGAAAGAACTGGGCTGACTTTTCCAAGCTGGGCTGGAGAAGCATTATTGTCGCAGTCTTCGTGTTCTTCGGAACCTTCATCGGATCTGCAGTAATTGCCGAGATTATTCTACGAATGCAGGGGATTATTTAATGATTTGCGGCCTGGCAGGTGGATATCTGCCGGGCTTTTTGCTCTGAATCAGGCATAAAGTCATTATTTTGGCACTGTTTCTAAAGATATCGGCCTCTTTTACAGGTTTATCGGCCAGATTAATAATTTATCGGTTACTTTTTTGATATATCGGTCGAAATTCTATTTTATCGGTCAGTTTTCCAAAATATCGGTCACTTCGCGCAGAATCAACATTCCAGTAATCTCACAGTGTCAATAGTATCTCAACAAAATTAGAAAGAGTGAAACCCATGAACCTTTATGAACAGTTATTAAAAGATTATGACCAAGAACTTACTCATTCGGGTGTAAACGGAGAAAGATTGGCCTCAAGACTTGATGAGCTTTCAAGGATAGGCTTCATGGAAAGCGGAGGGGTGACCCGCCCAGGCTATTCTGCTGAAGAGAAGAAAGCGAAAGAGCTAGTAATCAAGTGGATGAAAAACGCTGGTCTTACTGTGACTGAAGATGGAGCAGGAAATGTATTCGGCAGATTGGAAAACAAAACAGAAGGACCTTCAATCGCTTCCGGTTCCCATGTAGACAGTGTTCCAAATGGGGGGCACTTCGATGGACCGTTAGGGGTTCTCTCAGCATTGGAAGTTGCAGAGTCATGGAAAGAAACTGGTTACATAACGGAGAAGCCGTATGAGATTGTGATTTTTTCAGATGAAGAGGGTTCGAGATTCAAGAGCAGCTTGACAGGCAGCCGGGCATTTATGGATCAGCTGAGGCCGGAGGAAATGGATAGCCTGCAGGATGAAAATGGCAAGTCGTTTCGGGAAGTGCTGACCGAATATGGCAGCAGTGCGGAAGAGTGCTTAAAGGCAGGAGAAAACAGGCGTGAAATCGAAACCTTTGTGGAAGTCCATATCGAGCAGGGGAAGGTGCTGGAGAGAGAGAATCAGCCAGTTGGAGTGGTAAAAGGCATTGCTGGGCCAGCCTCGCTGGAGGTTACTTTTACAGGAGAAGCTGGACATGCAGGAAATACGCCGATGGCTGGACGAAAAGATCCGCTTGTGGCTGCCTCATTGTTTGTAGCTGCCATTGAGAATTTTCCAAAGCAGGTCAGTGATACAGCTGTTGCCACTGTCGGAAAGCTGAACGTGCATCCAAATGGCTTCAATGTCATTGCCCAGAAAGTAATATTAACCGTTGATATCAGGGATATTTTTGAAGGAACCCGGGATCAGCTGCTCGATCAAATTAAGAATGAAGCGGTGAAAATAGCAGAGGAGCGAAGTATCGGTGTGCAAATGAAGCTGAATGCCAAAATCAAACCTCTGCCAATTAATGAAAGCCTGCAGGCTGGTATTGCAGAATCCCTTGAGAAGTTCAATATTAATCCTGTTTACATCCCAAGCGGAGCCGGGCATGACACCATGATCGTCGGAACCGAAGTGCCGGCCGCCATGCTGTTCGTCCGCAGCAGGGATGGCATCAGCCATAATCCGCGGGAATGGACGTCATTAAATGACTGTGTATATGGTGTGCACGTTTTGAAGGATTTTGTTGAAGGGCTTATGAAAAAATAGTAAAAAGGAGAAATCCTCATGATCATCCGCCACATAAAACCAGCAGACGCCCAGGCAATGGCCAACCTGATCACACAAACAGAAAACGAATCAGACTACATGCTTTTCGAGCCAGGTGAAAGAAAGACGTCAGCCGAGGCACAAAGAAAAAGAATTGAAGCCATTCAAAAAGAAGATCATTCCACCATCATCGCAGCGGAAAAAGAGAACCGATTGATCGGCTTTGTAATGGCCATTGGCGGTGCGGCAAGGAGAAATAAGCACTCAGCCTATCTCGTTGCAGGCATCCTCAGCGAACACAGAGGCCAGGGGATCGGCACCAAGCTTTTTGAAGAGCTTGACCGCTGGGCGCGTAAACACGATATCCACAGGCTGGAACTTACAGTTGTTATCCGTAATGAGGCAGGTGTCGCCCTTTACAAAAAGACGGGATTCCAGATTGAAGGCACGAAAAAACATTCGCTACTGATAAACGGCGAATTTGCCGATGAATACTATATGGGTAAGCTGTTATAAAAGAAAGGCCATTTTCTGCACAGAGAAAATGGCCTTTCTTATGTTTTATCTCCAGGTAAAATCTCCTGTTTTTACATTTGAAAACATAGAAATATCAAAGGATGAGCCCATTTTATTTTCCGGAATAAAACAAAAAGTCTGAATTTTAATTGAATTCAAATCCTGTAATCTTGTATACTTGTAATACAAGTTAGAAAAAGCGCTTACATACTTACTGGAAAGGGAGGATTTTATGATTCAGAAAAAGTGGAAGATTATCATATCGGTTCTGACACTTGTTTTTATTGCCATTGTTGGTGTGCGGACAGCGGCCGAGAACAAGGATAAAAAGTTTGTATCCGTTGCCACCGCTTCAACAGGAGGTACATATTACCCGATTGGGGTTGGAATGGCCAATGTATGGAGCAGCCATTTAAAGGGTGAGAAAATCCAGGCGAGCGGCCAATCTTCAGCCGGATCCATTGAGAATATTGAACTGCTTCGTGAAGGGGAAGCACAGCTTGCCATTCTTCAGGGGTTAATTTCGTCTCAGGCTTATAGAGGAGATGGCTCCTTTGAAGGAAAGCGCTATGAGGACCTGCGCACAATCTCCATGCTCTGGCCAAATGTGGAGCATTTTGTGCTGATGAACAGCAAGATCAAAAGCGGAACTATCGACGATATTAAAGGAACGCAATTTTCTGTTGGGCCGCAGGCAAGCGGTACGGAGCAATCCACAGTCGTGATGATGGATGGCCTTGAACTTACGAAAAAAGATATTTCACCAGAGTATCTTGGTTATAGTGACACGGTTTCCGCGATGCGTGACGGGAGATTGGATGGAGGCTCGCTTCCGGCAGGAATCCCGATTTCCGCTGTAACGGATATGTATGCAAGTAATGTCAAAGCATCGATTTTGGAAGTAACTGATGAGCAGCTGGATGCCATTAATGCAGTATCTGACAGCTGGTACCGTTATGTGATTCCTGGAGGGACCTATCCTCGCATTGACGAAGATATCAACACCATTGCCCAGCCGAACCTATTATCCACAACAAAAGAAATGGACGAGGAAACCATCTATATTTTAACCAAAACACTCTATGAAAATCTGGATGAAATGTATGAGGTTCATAGCTCTGCCAAGGAAATGACATTGGAAACGGCCCTTGATGGAGTATCTGTTCCATTGCATGCCGGAGCCTACAGATATTTTAAAGAAGCAGGTCTTGATATACCTGAAAATCTAATTCCGCCGGAAGCGAAATAAAGGAGGGAAAATAATGACAAAATCAACAAGCGAACCTATTGTACAGCCAGCCGATCTGGATAAAGAAGCAGGCGGCGGCATGCGTCTGCTGGAGGGGCCATATAAAAAAGCGGCTGCCATCATCGCTGTATTGTTTTCTGTTTTTGCCATTTATTCGAATGGGTTATCCAATATTCAGGAGATTTATAGAAACCTGATTTTCCTGGGCATCCTTTTGGTTATGACTTTTTTCTATTATCCTGCCGGAAAGTCTTCCAATCAAAAAAGGTTTACAGCCCCTGATTATATATTTGCGGCACTTGCCATTGCAGGTCTTGGATACCTGCTCCTGAATTACACAACGATTCATGTGGACCGGGGCTCCCAGCCGATTATGATTGACTATGTCTTCGGTGCCATTACGATCATCGTCCTCCTTGAAGCTTCGAGACGGGCGGTTGGGATATTTATCCCGATCCTGTGTGGAGGCGCTATTGTATATGCCCTGTTTGGCACATACTTCCCGTGGATTTTCGGACATGCCGGCTTTTCACTAGAACGCCTTCTATACCGTCTTTATATGACGACTGAGGGCGTGCTGGGATTAACGCTTTCGACTGCTTCCACGTTCATCGTCATGTTCGTCCTCTTTGGTGCCTTCCTGTCTGTCAGCGGTGCCACCCAGCTTTTCAATGATCTGGCTTTGGCCATTGCAGGCAGAAAGCGTGGAGGCCCTGCCCAAGTAGCGGTCATCTCCAGCGCACTGACAGGATCTTTGAGCGGAAGTGCGGTTGCCAATGTTGCGACAACAGGAGCTTTTACGATTCCATTGATGAAATCCATTGGACTTAAGCCAAAGTTTGCCGGTGCTGTAGAAGCTGCTGCTTCAACAGGCGGAATGATCATGCCGCCGATTATGGGCGCTGCGGCCTTCATCATGGCCGGGTTCCTTGGAATCTCTTATACAACGGTCATCCTGGCAGCGATCATACCAAGCTTTCTCTACTATATCGCATTGATTTTTGCTATTGATATTGAAGCGAAAAAGCAAGGCCTGAAAGGCATCAGCAAAGAAAATATCCCGGATGTCGTCCAAATCCTGAAGGAACGCGGTGTCCTGCTTATTCCGATCATCGTTGTCATCACCACGCTATTAATGGGAAAGACAGCTTTATTTGCCGGATTTGCCGGAATCGGTGCAGTCATTGTGGCGAGCTGGCTGGCAAAGGATAAATCTTCAAGAATCACGATCTCTAAAACTATTGAAGCTTTCATTGAAGGCGGAAGAGGGACAATTCAAGTCGGGATTGCCTGCGCAGCAATCGGAATCATCATCTGCGTTGTCACCATGACGGGAATTGGATCTACATTAGCTTATAATATTGTCGAATTAACGGGCGGCCAGCTTTGGCTGATTTTAATCGTCGTCATGCTCACTTGCATCGTTTTAAGCATGGGGCTTCCATCCACAGCTCTTTACATTGTCGTTGCGGTTACGGCAGCTCCTGCACTTGTGGAAGCGGGCGTTAACCCGATCGCGGCACACTTCTTTGTGTTCTGGTTTGGTGCATTGTCCAATATTACACCGCCAGTGGCACTGGCATCTTATACGGCCGCAGGACTGGCAGGCGCCAATGCGATGCAGACATCATGGGAAGCGCTTAGAATCTCACTTCCTGGCTTTATCATCCCATTCATGATTGCCTATAATCCTATCATTCTGCTTCAGGCAGCAGAGGGAGAAACGATATCCATTTTATCCGTAGTACTTGTGGTCATCACAAGCACGCTGGGCATTTACGCCCTGGCAAGTTCACTTGGCAACTACCTGAATGCCAAGCTGACGATTGTTGAAAGAGTCCTAATGTTTGCAGGGGCATTAATGCTGATTAAGCCAGGCATGATCACGGATATTGCCGGACTCGGGCTTTGTGTGTTTGCGATTCTCTTCCATATCATCAGAGTTAAGAAAAGCAGTTCAGTCGAAATCACCATATAAGGAGTTAACATCCATGAAAATCGAACGGAAAAAAATCTCGGCCCAGGTGCTGGACCAGCTGAAGAACATGATAAAGGACGGCAAGTTCACGCCAAATGAGCCGATGCCATCCGAAAATGAACTGGCCAAACAGTTTGGCGTCAGCCGTGCGCCTGTTCGAGAAGCATTGAGCGTATTATCTGCCAGCGGGATTATTGAATCCAGGCAAGGAGGCAGAAGCTTCGTCAAAGAGGTTAATATGGCAGACATGCTTGGTTCCTTAGCGATTGAATATATTCCTGTGGAACAGGTTTTTGAGCTATTGGAAATGCGGATGGTTATGGAGACACAGGCAGCAGCGATTGCTGCCTTGCGTCGTGATGAGGCCGACCTGGAAAAAATGAAGGAAGCGCTCGTTCAATTTGAAGTCACGCTGACGAACCCAGAAGCGGTAGGCGATCAGGCAGACGTTAATTTTCATAAACACCTGATTGCTGCAACGAAAAATCGCTTCATGATACAGGTAATGGAAAATATCGATGATCTGTACCGAAAAGCAATAGCCTTTTCCCTTAAGAAGAATGTGGGTCTTCCAGCAAAGCGCGAACAGGTTTTTCAGGAGCATATGTGCATTTATACAGCTATTAAAGAACAGGATGAAGAAAGAGCGGCAAGGGCGATGCGGGTGCATCTTGAGAATGTGACAAAGAAATTAAAGGTGAACGAAGGGGAAGGAAAGAAGGTGCCGTTGTGATCACCGAACAGATTGTTGATCGGCTTAAAAGCATTATGGGATCAGAAAAGCGCATTCTGCTTGAAAAAGCAGACTTGGTCTCATATTCATACGATGGCTCATTTGGAGCCTATATGCCGGAGATCATCCTGCAGCCAGTTTCGACTGAGGAAGTGGCAGGCATTGTAAAGCTCGCCAATGACATGAAAATACCAGTCTATCCAAGAGGCAGGGGAACGAGTCTGAGCGGAGGCCCGCTCCCTGTCCACGGCGGGATGGTCCTTGATTTTTCCAGATGGACCCAGAAGCTGATCATCGACCCGGAAGATACTGTTGCGATTGTATCTCCAGGTGTCATTACAGCTGAAATTGACCGTGAAGCACAGCGGCATGGGCTGATGTATCCCCCGGACCCAAGCAGTTCCCATGTATCCACAATCGGAGGGAACCTTGCCGAGAATGCAGGGGGCCCCCGCGGATTAAAGTACGGGGTAACAAAGGATTATGTCTTGGGCCTCGAGATCGTCACGCCGGAAGGGAATATCATCCGGACAGGCGGACGGACGGTCAAAAACGTCACAGGCTATGACCTGACGAAGCTGATTGTTGGATCGGAGGGGACGCTGGGCATCATCACAGAGGCCACCCTTCAGCTGATTCCAAGACCGCAGGCCACTCAGACGATCATGGTCATATTTGATGATATTATTGATGCCGGAAAAGCGATCTCGGCGGTGCTCACATCTGGCATCCTGCCTTCGAAAATGGAAATTATGGACCAGGCTTCGATCCAGGCGGTTGAAGAGTTTCAGCCGATCGGTCTCCCGGTAGATGTAGATGCCATTATCCTGATTGAACTTGATGGCCATCCAATCGCCATCAGGGATGAAAGCGAGCAGGTGAAGCAGGTATGTCTGGAAGTTGGGGCAAGGGAAGCTATCATTGCAAGGGATGAAGAATCTGCCAGGAACCTATGGAAAGCGAGGAAGCTCGTTTCGCCGGCCATCGTGAGAAAAAAGCCGACGAAAATTTCCGAAGATGCCACAATTCCAAGAAGCAAGATTCCTGAGATGTTCAGAAGGCTTCAGGAAATCAAGGCAAAATATGAAATCGACTTAGTCGTATTCGGTCATGCAGGTGATGGAAATCTGCATCCGAATATCATAACTGATAAGCAGGATAAAGAAGAAATGAAGCGGGTGGAAAAAGCGGTAGAGGAGATTTTTACAGCAGCGATAGAATTGGGAGGAACCCTCTCAGGGGAGCATGGCATTGGGACCATGAAAGCGCCATTTATGGAGATGGAGCTGGGGGAAGCAGGGCTGGACATGATGAAACGAATGAAAACAGTGTGGGATCCGAACAACATTATGAATCCAGGCAAGATTTTTCCCGAGACAAAAGGGCAGAGGCTGGTGTTAGTCCATGACTAGCCAGCTCGCCTATAAAGAAACGTTTGACTGTGTCCAATGCGGCTATTGTCTTCCGGCCTGCCCCACATATGCAAGCATGGGGAAAGAAAGGCATTCTCCACGGGGACGGATCAATCTTGTGCAAATGGCGGCGGAAGGGAAAATAACCATCGGTGAAATTACAGAATCGATGGAGCTCTGCCTTGGCTGCCGCGCCTGTGAGACGGCATGTCCAACCAATGTTCAATATGGAAAAATCCTCGAGTCATTTAAGCAAGTAAAAGCTGTCGAAGCACCAGCTCCATTCGTGGAGAACATGGCTCTGCAGAAGGCTTTGCCAAATAAAAAACTGCTGGCAGCCATGAGAGCTTCACTTCGGGCCTATCAAAAAACAGGCATGGATTCGGTTGCCCGCAAAAGCAAGTTGCTCAGCATTCTTCCCGAACAGCTTCGGGCTTTTGAAGAGATCGCTCCGGCTGTGGAAATGCCAAATAAACACCTGAGAACAGGCATCCTACTGCCAGAGCGCCAGCCGAAAGCCCGCGTTGCTTTTTTTACAGGCTGTATTATGGATGTGTTTTTTGCCAAAATCAATGACCTCAGCATCAAGCTGCTTCAGCATGCCGGCTGTGAAGTAGCTGTAATTAAAGAACAGACCTGCTGCGGGGCGCTGCAGAACCATAGCGGAGATACGGGAACATCCAGGAAACTGGCGAAGGAAAATATTGCGGCTTTTGAAAAAGGGAACTTTGATTTTGTGGTAAATGCGATTGGCGGCTGCGGTGCGATGCTCGTTGAATATGATCACCTTCTCGCAGATGACCCGGAATGGGCAGAGCGTGCCAGTGTGTTCGCACAAAAGAATAAGGATGTAAGTGTAATACTGAACAAACTCGGAATAAGCTTCAGCAGGGAACTCTCAGGTGCTGTGACCTATCAGCCATCCTGCCATTTGTTAAATGTTCAGAAGGTGGCGGATGATCCCGTTCAGCTCATCGAAAGCATACCAGGCATTACATATGTTCCGCTTCCGAAAGGGGATATGTGCTGTGGATCGGCGGGGATTTATAATATTGTCCACTACGAAGAATCCATGGAAATTCTTGAAAGCAAAATGGAACATGTCCAAAGTATCTCGCCGGACACCATCGTCACGTCCAACCCCGGCTGCCATCTGCAGATGTGCCTCGGGGTCAAACGCGAGGGGCTTGAAGACAAGGTCCGTGTTATCCATATTATTGAAATACTGGCAGAAGCCTGCGGGATAGATCATAAATAAGAGAAAGGGTGGAGGATCATGTATGATTACATCATTATTGGCGGGGGCATTGTCGGCCTGTCGACAGGAATGGAGCTGCTGAACCGGTTTCCATCTGCAAAAGTGGCCATTCTGGAAAAAGAAAGCCATGTGGCGGCCCACCAGACGGGCCATAACAGCGGTGTCATCCATTCAGGAATTTACTATAAACCTGGCAGCTATAAAGCCAGGCTTGCCAAAAAAGGCAGTGAGTCCATGACAGATTTTTGCCGTAAGCATGGCATTGAAGTGGATATCTGCGGAAAAGTCATTGTTGCAAGCGAAGATTTCGAGCTGCCGCTCATAGACAATTTATATCAGCGCGGGTTGGACAACGGCCTTGGCATCCGCATGATTGACCAGGCTGAACTCCATGAAATCGAGCCGCATGTGAACGGAAAAAAGGCCATCCATGTGCCAATGGCTGGCATTGTCAACTATAAGCAGGTTTCGGAAAAAATGGCTGAAATCATTACAGCAAAAGGCGGGGACATCCTGCTGAATCATAAAGTATCAGCCATTGACGAAACGGCTCAAGAAGTGGTTGTCCAGACCAGCAGGGGAGAGGTAAGGGGAGCTTACTATGTAAACTGCGGCGGCCTGCAGTCAGACCGGATCGCCAAGCTTGCCGGATTGAAAACGGATGTCAAGATTGTGCCATTCAGGGGAGAGTATTATATGCTCAAACCGGAGAAAAGCAGCCTCGTCAAAAATCTTATCTACCCTGTGCCAAATCCCAACTTCCCGTTCCTTGGGGTCCATTTTACCCGCATGATTAACGGAGCCATTGATGTTGGCCCAAATGCCGTTCTAAGCTTTAAGCGGGAGGGCTATAAGAAAACAGACCTGAATGTGGCAGACCTTATGGAGGTTGTCGCCTATAAAGGATTTTGGAAGCTCGCAAAGAAATATATGAAAGAGGGAGTGGAAGAGATGATCCGCTCAGCATCCAAGGAGCTCTTCATGAAAAATGTTCAGAAGCTTATGCCGGAAATCCAGAAGGATGATATTGTTCCAGGTCCGGCCGGTGTCAGAGCGCAAGCCTTGAAGGACGATGGCTCATTAGTCGATGACTTTTTCATTGTGCCGAGCAAACGCTCCATTCATGTTTTAAATGCACCATCTCCGGCCGCGACGGCATCCATTGAAATTGGGAAAGAAATCGTCAGGAAGATGGATGGAATGTTTAAGATGGAATCAGCTGTTTAAACAATTGGAGAATAATTCAAAATCCCCTGAACCATAATATGGAAGAAAGGGGATTTTTACATGAAAGCAACTACAGCGATCAGGCTGCTTCATTTGGTCATTCCTTGGCTGACCATATTTTTTCTGCCTAAAAAGTCATTCAATAAATTTTCCACCGTCTCGGTTTTTGCTGGAATTTTAGTGTTCATTATGAGCATCCTGGCCATTCCTTTTAAATGGTGGACAGTAGAGGGCGGACACTTCAAGAAATTGCTCAATGATTTAACCTTCATACTTGGCCCGTTTTTTATAGGTACCTTATGGATCTTTCATTTTACCTTTGGAAACTTTAAGCGTTATCTGGCTGTCAACGCTATCATGGACTTTCTATTCGCCTATCCGCTTAATTATTTGTATGAAAAATTTAACTTATATAAGCTAGTCAAATTTAAGCCCATCTATATTTTCCTGTTCTTCACCACCTACGCATGGATTATTTACGGATATCAGGAATTCTTCCATCGGAATAACCGGTAAGTAAAAAGCCATTCCATCAAGGAACGGCTTTTCTCGTTAAAGAAGAAATTATGAACGTTAAAAAATGTCTAGTGCTAGCAGCCTCCCCCCTCGAGGTGTCGGGGTGAGGTCAGGCGCTTACACTTTTCTCGTTAACACTCACCATTATGGCACTCGACTCCAATCACCCGAAAGCCATTTGCGTCCAGTTCTTTCTTAATTTTATCCAGGATTTCCTCTGTTGTATCCTTCGGCAATGTAAAAAGAATACGGCGGATCAGGCTGACATGAAAGCTGGATGAGTCCAAGGAGATGACTCCCTGGATATCGCTATACTTACTGATAATGCTGCTTATCTTTTTCAGTGTTCCCTGAGTGCCATAGCTTCCTACAGTCAGCGTATAGCTTCCTCGGTTCAGCCCCCACGCTTCCTCCAGCAGTTCCAGTACGGCCGCATGTGTCAGCAATCCGACAAACTGCCCATGGTCATTTTCAACCGGCAGATAAGGATATCTCTTCAGAGTGAAAAAGGCTTTCATGAAAGAGTCATCCTCATCAATTACGGTTTGCTGATCTTTAGCCAGAGCCGTAATCGGTTCATCCATAGAATGATTTTCCTTATATTCTAAAATATCAACCTTATAGATGTTACCGGCAAACTTTGTATGTGTGGCATCCAGAATAGGGACACAGCGGTAACCAGTTTCATTTAAAAACTGCAGCGCCTGTTCCAAATTAAAGGTTTCATCACAAAACCGAACATCTTTTTTCTCCACCATCTGATGTCGAATCAGCATACCAGCAT
The DNA here is from genome assembly GCF_017303275.1 of Bacillus sp. NTK034. Taxonomy (GTDB): domain Bacteria; phylum Bacillota; class Bacilli; order Bacillales; family Cytobacillaceae; genus Cytobacillus. The sequence goes on from NZ_JAFKOJ010000006.1 coordinate 108,088, forward strand.
CCTCCTTTACCCCTAACCTTCTCTATTCTATGCCGGTGCCTTTTCGGCAATGATAAGAAATTAAGTGAATCCCCCTGCGAAAACTTGTAAAATAAGAAAAAGCCATCATCATGAAAGGTGCTGAGATAACTTGGAAAGCATTACAATTGTATCGCTGCTGGATGTGATTGGAGAGCTGTTTTCCGATGAAATATCCATAGCGGTTTCCAATACGAGTGAATATATCTATTACCGGCCGAGCAAGCGCATCGATTTAAAGATCAGGCCGGGTGACATGATAAAAGAAGGAACGATCGCCTATAAGGCTTTAGGGACACAGCAAAGAGTGTCGGAGTTTATTGACCGCGATGTATTTGGTGTTCCGTATCACGGCATGGCCGTGCCATTTTTGCATGAAGGAAAGCTTGAAGGCTGCGTAACCGCCATTTTTCCGGCTTTGACGGACGGCAAATCGGTTGTGACAATGAAAACTAATGATGGCTGGATTCCAATTCCTTTTTCCGAGGTTGTCTGCCTTGAGGCAAAGGATAAGAAGACCTATGTACATACTGACGGCCATTCAGGCACCCATAAATACTCGCTTCAGGATTTTGAGTATTCGCTGCCGAAGGACAGTTTTATCCGCTGCCACCGCTCATTCATTGTAAATGTCAATCATATCAAGGAAATCTTTCCTGACACGCATTCCACCTTTCTCCTCGTCATGAAAAATGGGGACCGGGTGCCTGTCAGCCAGTCTTACTCCAGCTATTTCCGCAAATTGCTCGGTTTTTAGAAAATTCTTTCTGTTTCAGCTTTGTAATTTGCTGTCTTATCGGAATTTTCCGTAATATGATCGGAAAAGTCCTGGCTCCCTCTTTATCCGGGTAAAATGATTTTATATATCATAATGGAGGGGATGAGCAATATGGAGAAAAATTTAGAACGGATTCGCGACAGCCGCCTGCATGACCGGGTAGTTACACCTGAAGAGGCAGCCTCCTGGATTCAGGACGGCATGACTCTGGGGCTAAGCGGCTTTACACGTGCGGGTGATGTGAAAGCGGTACCATTTGCACTGGCTGACCGTGCCAGGCATGAGAGTTTTAAAGTGAATGTGTATACTGGTGCTTCTTTGGGATCTGATGTGGACAAGCTTTTTGCGGAAGCGGGAATTTTGGGGAAAAGGCTGCCATTTCAGGCCGATCCGACCATGAGGAAAGGGATTAACCAGGGGGATTTCTTATTTGTCGATCAGCATTTGTCACATACGGCAGAGCTTGTACGCGCCAATGTCATGGATCCTATTGATTTCGCTATTTTGGAAGCGGTTTCTATTACGGAGGATGGGCTGATCATTCCGTCTACTTCAATCGGAAACTCGCTGTCTTTCGCAGAGAATGCCAAACACATTATTATCGAAATCAATCTTGCCCAATCCACACAGCTGGAAGGTTTGCATGATTTATATGAACCTGGCAGACAGGGGGAACGGAATCCGATTCCGCTGACGAAAGCCGACGACCGTATCGGCACTCCTGGAATTAAGGTGGATTTGGATAAGTTGAAGGGCATCGTATTCACGAATCAGCAGGACTCTCCTTCGACAATCGTGCCGCCGGATGAAGACACCGCCATTATGGCACAGCATCTGCTTCAGTTTCTACGCGGGGAAATTGCAGCAGGCAGGCTGACAAATAGCCTTGCACCGCTGCAGTCGGGCATTGGTTCGGTGGCAAATGCTGTGCTTCATGGGATGCTTGATTCTGAGTTTGAGAATCTGGAAGTCTATTCAGAAGTGCTGCAGGATGCGGTATTTGATTTGATGGATGCCGGAAAGGTGAACTTTGCATCCTGCTGTTCTATCACTTTATCAGATGAAAAAATGAAAGAGGTTTTCACGAATTTTGACCGGTACAGGGACCGTTTAATCATGCGTCCGCAGGAGATTTCCAACCACCCTGAAATCATCCGCCGCCTTGGCCTGATTTCGATTAATACAGCCTTGGAGCTTGATATCTATGGAAATGTGAACTCCACCCATGTCCTTGGAACGAAAATGATGAACGGGATCGGCGGTTCTGGCGATTTTGCCAGAAATGCTCGCCTGGCGATCTTCGTGACGAAGTCCATTGCCAAAGACGGCAAGATTTCAAGCATCGTCCCATTCGTCTCCCATGTCGACCACACCGAGCATGATGTCGATGTCATTGTGACAGAACAGGGCTATGCAGACCTGCGCGGGCTGGCTCCAAGACAGCGCGTCGAACGGATCATCGAAAATTGTGCACACCCGCTGTACCGTGACCAGCTTCGCGAATATTACCGGGAAGCCCTCACAAGAGGCGGCCAGACTCCGCACGTACTGGAAAAAGCCCTCTCCTGGCATACAGACTTCTCCAATAATGGTACCATGCTGAAAGAAACTGCGGCAGCAGCTCTGCAGTGGAATTTCTGTTAAAACTTATGGTGCCAGGCACCTATACCACTTCATCCAACTGGTATAGGTGCCTGGCACTTTTAATGTTACAATGATAGCTATACTAAACAAAATGATTGGGTGGAATTATGAGTAAAGCTATCAAATTAGTTGCGGCTTCTAAATATAAGAATGGTTTTAAGGATGGCTATCCGCTGGTAACAGAGGAATCGGTGCAGCGGATTCCGAAGGGGATCGAAGAGGGTGCAATCATTGTACTGACTGATGAGAGCGGGCAGTTTATCGGCAAAGGGTATTATGGAAAGCAGAATAAAGGCAGAGGCTGGATTCTTTCGCGTAATTCTCAGGAAATCTTCAATGAAGCTTTTTTTGCGACGAAATTTAAAGAAGCTTTAAAAAGGCGGGAAGCTCTACTCCGTGATCCTGAAACAACCGCTTTTCGGGTTTTCAATGGAGAAGGAGATGGAATCGGGGGCATCACGATTGATTATTACGATGGTTTTTACGTGATCAGCTGGTACAGTCAGGGAATTTATACCTTCAGGAACGCGGTGATTCAGGCATTGATGAACAATGCTGATGTTAAGGGCCTGTATGAAAAGAAGCGGTTTGCTGTAAAAGGCACTTATATAGAGGATGATGATTTTGCAGCAGGAGAACGGGCATCTTTTCCGCTGATGGTGAAGGAGAATGGTATCAGCTTTCCCATTTATTTGAATGATGGCGCTATGGTAGGGGTATTCCTTGACCAGAGGCATGTCCGGAAGACAATCAGGGACAAGTATGCGGAAGGAAAAACGGTCCTGAACACGTTCTCCTATACGGGCGCTTTTTCAGCGGCTGCCGCATTAGGGGGAGCAGTGAAAACAACCAGTGTCGACCTTGCCAACCGCAGCAAAAGCAAAACCATCGAAATGTTCAGCGTAAATGGCATTGATTTTGAGGCTCAGGATATCATTGTGGAAGATGTGTTCAACTACTTCAAATACGCTGTTCGGAAGAAGCTGAAATTTGATATGGTCATCCTGGACCCTCCAAGCTTTGCCCGTTCCAAAAAGCATACATTCAGCGCCAGAAAAGATTACCCGGATCTGCTCGCCCAGGCCATTCAGATCACAGAAAAAAACGGAATCATTGTGGCATCATCAAACTGCAGCACATTCAACATGAAAAAATTTAAAGACTTTATCAAAAAAGCGTTCGCACAAACAGGGGACCGCTACAAAATCCTTGAGGAATTCACTCTTCCTGAAGACTTCCGCACCATTAAGGAATTCAAAGAAGGAGACTATCTTAAAGTAGCATTCATACAGAAGCTGTAAAAATGGGTGACAGGTACCTATACCACTTCGGCCAACTGGTATAGGTGCCTGTCACCTTTTTATTCATATTTAGCCCGCAGTTCCTTCATCTCTTCCACCAGATTCTTCCCGATTTCCTGTGAAAAGTCTTCATAGACCGGATCCAGCTTAGCCTGCCATTCCTGTTTTTCTAAAGCTGTGAGCTCATGAATCTGAATGGAGGAATTCTGTCTGATTTTTTCAAGCAGTTCTTCGTTCATTTCAAAAGCCATCCGGCTGTTCCATGCGGTTGTTTCATCCAAAGCCTCGAGCAGAATCTTCTTTGTTCCCTCACTCTGCTCATTCCAGACCTTCTCGCTCATCATCACCGCATATCCAAGATAGCCATGATTGCTGATTGTCATATGCTTTTGCAGGTTATAAAATTTCTTTGAGTAGATATTGGAAATGGTATTTTCTTCTCCATCCACATCGCCTTCTTCAAGAAGCTTGTAAGTGGAATTGAATGAATCCTGAATAGCCTTTGCCTTCAGGCGGCTGAATTGGGCCGATATCACATCACTTTGCATGATACGGAAGGATTGCCCTTTCAGATCCTCTGGTTTTTGGATAGGACCCTGATTCGAAGTAATCTGCTTAAATCCATTGGGCCAGTGGGCAAGCCCTTTAATGCCGTCGCCCTGCAGGGATCTCAGCAGCTGCTGGCCGATATCCCCGTTCAATCCTTCAAGCGCAGCTTCACGCGTAGGGAAGGCAAAAGGCAGATCCAGTACTCCCCATTGCGGTGAAAGCATGCCCAGCTTGGAAGTGGAGGGGGCAATAAAGTGAACCTGGCCTTCTTTAAGAGCATTTATTTCTTCTATATCAGAATAGAGACTGCCATTTGGAAACACTTCAATTTTAATATGACCATTCGACTTTTCGGCGACGAGCTCTGCAAACCTTTGGGCGGCAAGGCCCTTCGGAGTATTTTCAGCCACCACATGGCTGAACTTGAAGACAATTTGATCCTTAAGCCCTTCCTGGTCATCATCGTAAGGAATCGCATCCCGCGGAAAAAAGCTTTGATAGCCAAAGAAGGCTGCCAGCAGCAATACCATACTGGCAAGGAGAATATAGCCTGCGGCGCTTTTCATTTGAATCCTCCTTTTTAAAACTATTAATGTTATCATACTTACAAGAATTCTATCCGTAAAGACAGAAGGGAGGGTCCCTTGTGAATCAGATGCCCATCCGCTGGAAGATTACCATCCTGTCTTATGCAGTCGTTATTTTTTCTTTATTGATTGGCGGAATGGTGGTTATTGCAAACATCCAGGAGCAGGAAGAAAAAGAACTGAGGATACGCTCGATGAATACAGCCAGAACGGTGGCAGAGCTGTCAGATGTGAAAAAAGGAATCCTGCAGCCGCAGGGCTGGAAGACGGTTAATAAAGTAGCAGAGGAAATCAGGATCATTAATGAAACAGACTATATCGTGATCATGAATATGGAGCGTATCCGCTATTCCCATCCGGTCAGGGAACTGATCGGCCAGCCATCTGCAGGTGAGGATGAGAAACCGGCTTTTGCCGAGCATATTTATTTTTCCAAGGCAGAGGGAGACGTCGGTACCTTTATCCGCGCATTCATCCCGATTAAAGATGAAAGCCTCAATCAAATCGGTGTGGTCGTTGTCGGCAATAAGATTCCTTCGATTACGGAGATTATCGCTGATCTGGCCGACGAAATCAGCATTATTGTCCTGCTGACGCTCATATTTGGACTGATCGGCTCTTTGATGCTTGCCAATCATATTAAAAAGCAGATGTTCCAGCTGGAGCCCCATGAAATCAAACGGATGCTGGAGGAAAGGACAGCCACCTTTCATTCGATCAATGAAGGCGTAATCGCGATTGATAACCAGGAAAACATTACGATTTTCAATGAGAAGGCAAAGAAAATTTTTAATGTGTCCGGCAAAGTCGCAGGCAAGAATATTAGGGCTGTGCTAAAAGATACCAGGCTTCCCGAGATTGTAGAAAGTAATCGTGCTGTCTATAATGAACAAATCATTGTAAGCGGCAAGGTCATTTTAAGCACCAGAATTCCTATCTGGAAAGACAATGAAATGATCGGAGCTGTAGCTATTTTCCAGGACCGCACGGAAGTGACGAAGTTGGCCGAAGAGCTGACAGGTGTAAAAAGCTTTGTTGAGGCACTGAGGGTGCAGAACCATGAGCACATGAACAAGCTTCACACCATTGCAGGATTGATCCAGCTCGGGAAAGCAGACAAAGCACTAAAGCTGACCTTCGATGCGTCTGAAGAGCAGGAAAACCTCTCGAATTTTCTCAGCGATAAAATCAGGAACGATGCCATTGCAGGGTTATTATTAAGCAAAGTGCGGCGCGGCAAGGAATTGGGCATCACAGTAGTCATCGACCCAAACAGCAATCTGGAGGAGTTTCCTAACCGCCTGGATCACCATGACTTTGTTTTGCTGCTGGGCAATCTGATTGAGAATGCTTTCGGGGCTTTTGAGCATAGTGAACGTGAAGAGCGAAAAATAGATATCAGCATTGAACAGACGGAGGAGATTTGTGCGGTGCTGGTGGAGGATAACGGCAGCGGGATAGAGGAAGCAATTTTGCCAAAGTTGTATGAAAAAGGATTTACCGCCAATAAATCAGGCGGGACAGGCTATGGGCTTTACCTTGTTAAACAAATTACGGAAAAAGGCGGAGGAGCGATCGAGGTTTCAACAAGCAGAGATGAAGGAACTTCATTTACAATTGTTTTTCCGATGGAAGCGGAGGGAGAATCAGATGGCGGTTAAAGAAGAAATCAGTGTGCTGCTGATTGAAGATGATCCAATGGTCCAGGAAGTGAATAAAGAATTCATTGCAAGTGTGGAAGGATTTAAGATCATCGCGGCAGCAGGAAATGGGGAGGAAGGCATCAGCCTTGCGAAAAAGCTGCAGCCTGATCTGGTGATTTTAGATATTTTTATGCCGAAAAAAGATGGCATTCAAACCCTGCAGGAATTCAGAAAGCAGCACCTCGATTCTGATGTCATTGTCGTTTCCGCAGCAAAGGATAAGGAAACCATCAAGCTGATGCTTCAAAACGGTGCCAGGGATTATATTATCAAACCCTTTAAGCTAAATAGGATCCAGCAGGCTCTTGAAAAATACCGCCATTACAGGGAGAGCCTGAAGGAATCAGGCACGCTGTCACAGGAGCAGCTCGATGCCCTGATTTATGCCAGGCAGGCGAAGAAAGAAGCAAACAATCTGCCAAAAGGGCTGAATGAATTCACCTTGAATGAAATTACCGCATTTATGCAGCAGCAAACCGAACCCCGATCTGCTGAAGAGGTCGCCAACGGCATCGGCATTGCCAGAGTAACCGCCCGCAGGTATCTCGATTACCTAGAAAAAAGCGGAGCGATCCGGCTGGATGTGCAGTACGGGGGAGTGGGCAGGCCTGTCAATCGGTATGTCATAGTTTAGTTATCATATTCCGAGACCAAAATGAACAAAACATCCGTTATGACCATAAACTTCTCGCTTTTATCTGAAAACGCTATCATTTCTAATAGAATGAATAGTTAGAAAAAAGGAGATGAGATAAAAGTGAAGAAGCAGCGGATTTATAAAAATTTAACCTTTCAGGTGTTAACGGCTATTTTTATTGGTGTTATGGTCGGTCTAATTTGGCCGGAAGTCGGAAAAGAGATGAAGCCGGTCGGCGATACCTTCATCAACGCAGTCAAAATGGTCATCGCCCCGATTATTTTCCTGACCATCGTCCTTGGAATCGCCAAAATGGGTGATATGAAAAAAGTCGGCAAGGTTGGCGGCAAAGCGTTCATCTATTTTGAGGTTGTTACAACACTTGCTTTAATGATCGGTCTGATCGTCGTTAATGTCATTAAACCAGGTGCAGGCCTGAACTTTAATGAATTGGAAAAAGGAGATGTTTCACAGTATACAGCCAATGGGGGAGAGGGCATCAATTGGATTGAGTTTGTAACACATATTGTTCCTTCCAACATGGTGGATGCCTTTGCAAAAGGGGATATCCTGCAGGTATTATTCTTCTCTATTTTATTTGGTGTCGGTTTGGCTGCTCTTGGTGAAAAGGGCAAAATCGTCATTGAATTTTTGGATAAGCTATCATTAGTCTTCTTTAAAATCATCGGCTATGTCATGAAGGCAGCCCCGCTTGGAGCATTTGGAGCCATGGCCTATACAATCGGGCATTTCGGACTGGCATCACTTGTTCCGCTTGGCAAACTGATGATGTCCGTGTACGTGACGATGTTCTTATTTATCTTTGTTGTTTTAAATATTATCTGTAAAATGTACGGATTCAGCTTATGGAATTATCTGAAGTTCATCAAAGATGAAATATTAATCGTATTAGGCACAAGTTCATCAGAATCAGTTCTTCCGAGAATGATGGATAAAATGGAGCGCATCGGCTGCTCCAAATCGGTTGTGGGTCTGGTCATTCCAACTGGGTATTCCTTTAACCTGGACGGTACATCCATCTATCTGTCCATGGCGGTTGTCTTCCTTGCACAGGTATTCGGGGTGGATCTGACAATCGGCCAGCAGGTTACCATTTTATTAGTACTCATGCTGACTTCAAAAGGTGCCGCGGGTGTAACAGGCAGCGGATTTATCGTATTGGCATCGACGCTTGCCGCCCTGCAGGTTATTCCTCTTGAAGGATTGGCGCTTCTTCTTGGCGTAGACCGCTTCATGAGTGAAGGAAGAGCGATCGTGAACCTGATCGGAAACGGTATCGCAACGATGGTTGTAGCAAAGAGCGAAAATGAATTTGATGAAACTAAGTCTAAGAGAGCCATTAATGAAATGAAATTAATGAAGCAGGAGCAGCAAAAACAGGCTGTATAAAAGGTAAAGGCCATTTCCAACAAGGGAATGGCCTTATTCATATTGTCGAAAAACCTTCCTAAACTGACGACAATTCCTGCACCTATTTCCCGGGAAAAAATCAAGTATAAGAAGGATTGTCTACCTTTTTAATCAAACGTTTGATTGAATAGTAAATTGTTGAATTACCGCGAAAAATAGACAAAATTTAGAAAGTTATAAAAAATTTATGATATGATTATTCTTAAAAAAGTGACAGGCACCTATACCACTTAAGCTAACTGGTATAGGTGCCTGTCACCGGAAAGAAGGTTCACATCGTGAAGCGCCTTAAGGTTCATTATGCGTGGATTATTTTAATATTGACGTTCTTGGCGTTGCTGGCTGCACAGGGTGTACGTTTGTCGTTCGGGGCGTTCATGGCGCCATGGGAGCATGAGTTTTCCGCGAATCGCAGTGTTATATCCTTCATTGCCTTCGTCAGCTATATTGTTTTTGCCATTTCACAGCCGTATGTTGGCAGGCTGATTGATAAATATGGCATCCGCTATATTCTTTCCTGCAGCATTTTGGTGATCGGTTTTTCAACACTTCTCACCTTTTTCACCACTAATGCCGTCCAGCTGATTATCATCTATGGTGTAATCGCCTCGGTTGGTTTTGGCGGTGCATCCAATGTAGCGGGAACGATGGCGGTGGCGACCTGGTTTGCCGACAAAAAAGGAATGGCCATGGGACTGATGTCTGCGGGCACAGCCGCAGGACAGCTTATTCTTGTCCCGCTGTCCTTATTCCTGATTGACCAGCTAGGCTGGAAGACAACCGTTCTTGTGCTCGGGTGCTTTTTGATTGTATTCATTTTTCCGCTTCTTCTGCTCTTTATCCGTTCGAATCCTGCTGATCTGCATATCGAGGCTTATGGAGCGAAAGTGAGTGATAATGTTAAGGGAAGGCAAGGAAAAAAGGAAGCCCCAAAAGGAACGCTATCTATATTCCAGCTCTTAAAGCGAAAAGAATTCCTGTATCTCATGCTCCCGTTTTTCGTGTGCGGTGTCACCACTACTGGCCTGATGGATACGCATCTTATTCCCTTTGCCCAGTATTGCGGATTTACGCCTGGTGTTACCGGAGCCGCTGTCAGTCTGCTGGCCGGCTTTAATATTCTCGGCACAGTCGTATCCGGTTTTCTCGCAGATAGGTGGAATTGCAGAAGGATCCTTGCCTTTCTCTACGGAGTGCGGGCCCTGACCATTGTTCTTCTGCTCATCATAGTAAATGATGCTACCATGTTTGGGTTTTTCGTCACTCAATCCCATTTGTTGATTCTGTTTGCCATCAGCTTTGGAATTGTCAATTTTGCAACTGTCGCACCGACCATGAAACTGGCTGCGGAATATTTCAGGCATCTATCCGCCGGAGCAGTGATTGGCTGGATCTATTTGAGCCATCAGCTGGGTTCTGCTCTCGGTTCCTTCGTCCCTGGTGTAATATTTGATCTGACAGGGAGCTATGACAGTTCTTTCATTGCTTCTATCGTACTTCTTGTTCTGGCATCCGCCTTAAGCATAATGCTTCCGAGGCCAGGGGCAGACTATCAGTATGCGAACAGCAGGGAATTAACGGAAAATAGTTAGGAGCTTAGAATCGACACTTTATTTTCCATCAGTTAAAATAATTATTATGAAATAAAAGTTCGGGTTAGGGGAGTCGGGCATGCATCGTAATCATGATCTATATCAATTTTTTCTGGAGAAAACATGGAACTTAACAGAAGAATGGTATAAAAATGTGAACAAAGAAGAAAGCGGCGGGATTTATACCTCGGAAGACCCCGCTGTCATTGAAAGCGTAAAAAAGCAAAATTACGAATTTCACAAGCAGTTCTCCGAAGTCTTCCATAAAGAAGAAGAAGCGTTCTTTCATGATTTGGAAAGCTGGATTGTTAAAGTGGCGCAGGATGATGAACACCTCCGCACGCCATTAGAGATGATCCTGCAGGAGTTCTTTAACACCCAGGAACAGTATTTGAACCTGCTTGAGCAGTTCGTTGAATCCAGCCAGGGCCAATATGATGAAAAACAAATTGCACTATGGCGCAGGATCATTATTAGAACCATTGGTGAAGTGGTTACCTGGTTCACGGAAGAGTATAATAATCATTCCCAAAAGAGGCTGCAGGCTCAGCAGGCTTTAATCCTTGAACTCAGTTCCCCGGTCATTTCTTTAACAGAAGATATCGCACTACTGCCGCTTGTCGGGGATATTGATACGGCACGTGCAAAAAGCATGCTTGAAAATACACTTCAGCAATGCAATAAATTAGGCGTCAACCAGCTGTTCCTTGACCTTTCAGGAGTAGTCATGATTGATACCATGGTAGCCCATCAGCTATTCCAGCTGATAGAAGCGCTAAGCCTGATCGGCGTAAAGACCACAATCTCCGGCTTAAGACCGGAAATTGCCCAGACCGCAGTCCAGCTCGGTTTGTCATTTGATCACGTCAGCATCAAATCCACGCTATCCAGTGCCATTAAATCAGCCAACATAATTGCAGGATAATAAAAAACACGATGAAGAGTGCCTTCATCGTGTTTTCTCGTCTATTCCAATCCTTTGATATTCATTTCCTTTACAGGCAGGAATGCCTCACCTGTATCCAGATAGTTCACGTCCACCTGATCGCCTTCCTGCAGATAGATGGCCATCGGGACGGTTTCAGATGAAACCACATAGCTGTGGCGGTTATCCAGCAGGAATGATACGACTGTGAATTCACCGGATTTCTCCTTGTACACCCGAAGAACAGTGCCGCTAATCTGTTTTTCCTCTGCTTTCGAGCTTCCGTCTACAGTGCCTCCTCCTCGCTGCAATGCGGTTTTATATAGACGCAATGCTTCATTTGGCGTCGTCCCGTAAGCAGATATTTCCGGATTGGCAGCTGATACAATAAAGTAGTTCTGCAGGAATCCATTTGCATCAAGCACAGGCGTCAGCCAGCTCGCTTCACCGTAAAAGTTATACAGAACAGGCATTTCGCCGCTCCATTTCTTCTCGATGAATTTCTTCTCGATAATCTGGAGGGCACCTTGCGAATCCATATAAGATTCCTCAAGGCTGCCTGTAAAGAAGGTCGCTTCGCCTGTCCTAGAATTTGTCAGAGAATAGCCAAGCATCGAATCGACGCCTTCTTTTGGACTTGTAAAATCAGTAAAGTAGTACATGTCGCCATTTTCATCAAAAATCGGACTCACATTGGCTTCCGTTCCTTCATCCGATGGAAGCCTTACATCTGACTTTCCGAATTTACTGTTCCAGAAGCCATGGACATAATTCCCGAAATAGCTGTTCTGCAGACTGACCGTTTCAGGAGATACAGCTCCATCAATAAAGGCCGGTACATCTGCAAGTTTATAGGACTTCGTCTGTCCATTAAGCGGGTCGACCATGACCACCCCTTGAACATCAAAGCCATTTCTCGCCGAAATAAACTCTCCATATGAACGAATATAAAACGGCTTTCCGTCGTCATCCACTTCCAGCTGCACATCTCCATAAAAAATGGCCTGCGGATACTGCATCCGGATATGGCGCTCAATATTTTTATTGAAGTAAGAGGATGGTGTATACACCATATCGCTTTTCACAAACTTTGGATTAGCTGAGGAATCAGTCGCGCTGATTGTAAAATAGCCAGGTGTTTTATCTCCATTCCACCATTTGAAAAAGCCCGAAAACTCTACAGGCGCAATATAAACATATTCTCCATTGACTTTCTGGATCTGCAGGCTGCCAAGTTCATAATAGCTCGTGTTCGGAACCTGCCCGAAAGCCTTCTTCATCTTATTTCGCGCAAACTGCGGCGGCATGCTCGCCGGTGTTTCTTTTTCATCAAACGTCTCAATCTCCGTTTTTTCATTCATTTTGGCACTTTCATATTTATCATCTGCATTGAATAGAAAAGCTGTCAGAAAGAAAATCCCTGCAATCAGACTGACGGCAAACACACCCGTTTTGATCATTCGTTCTCTGCCTGTCGCGAGAACAGCTCCAATTAATGCTGCGATAACTGCAAACAGCCACAGGCTGGTCAAGTTACGGTCCAGATTGGTGAAGTAATACACGGCAAAAACAAGCAGCACAGAAACAGCGGCTGTGCCGGCCATGATCCCCGTCCCCAGCTTCCTGCCTTCCTTTTCCTTTTTCTTAGCCTTCGCTTTATAGCTGAACGGAATCAGCAGGATAGAAATCGCCAGTCCGGCAATCAGTGAAAAAATAAAAATATTTCCCATAAGAATCTCTCCTAAAATAAGTTCGTTACTATTTAATACGGGCGGCAGATAAAAAAGTTTCATAAAGCAGATCCTCGTTTCGTACAACGTAATGTAATAGAAAGAATCTTGTGCATCCAAGGTGCATACCCGTTAAAGAACAGGATTTTTCCGCCTTAAGCCAGAATAGGATTAGCCTTCCATTGTTAAGGAGATTTTTTATGATCAAATATGAATTTGCCATACCGGATAAGAATCAATTATTTCAGTTATATGAAAATGACGGCTGGAATAAATTTTTGAAGCTGCCGAAAGAAAAACTGCATAAGGCGATGGAGCAGAGCTGGCTTGTGATCAGTGCCTATGATGGAGAGTGCCTGATCGGGACAGGGCGCATTATTTCAGACGGTGTGATTAATGCCTATCTTTGCGGATTAATCGTTGATCCAGATTATCGCAGCCAGGGCATCGGCAAGGAAATGGTGCGAAGGCTGGCAGCAGAGTGCGCTAAGGCACTGCTGCATTTACAATTGCTGGCCGAGGAAGAGAAAGCCGGGTATTATGAAAAGCTGGACTTTGAGGTTTTTACATTGGGTTTAAAGTATAGGTCTTCAGACTAAAGTTGTAGCCGGTTTCAGCCGGAACGGCGATTTAGCGAAATGTTTTCAGCATTAAAATGGCTAATATAACCAGTATTAGAAATGGAGGCAACACTTATGGAAAAATATATATGCAAAACGTGCGGAACGCAATTTCCGCCATCGGCCCATCAGCCTGAAAGCTGACCAATCTGCATGGAAGAACGCCAGTACGTTGGACCCCGCGGCCAGGAATGGACAACATTACATGAAATGGCGGAAAGCCAAATTTATACTAATGAAATAAAACAGGAGGAGTCCAATCTTTACAGCTTGAAAACAGCTCCGGAGTTTGCCATCGGCCAGACAGCCTATCTCGTTCAGCATAATGGATTTAATCTGATGTGGGACTGCATTACCTATCTTGATGAGCACACGATTGAAACCATAAAAGAACTAGGCGGAATGGACGCGATCGCATTGTCCCATCCACATTATTATTCAGCTCAGGTGGAATGGGCGGAAACATTCAATGTGCCGATCTATATACATGAAGACGACAGGGAATGGGTGATGAGGGACAGTGAACACATCATATTCTGGAGCGGAGAATCGCTCAAACTTCATGATGGCCTGGTCATCCACCGCCTCGGCGGCCATTATAAAGGCGGTGCTGTCCTTCATTGGGAAAATGGGAATGGGGGCAAGGGCATTATGCTCACCGGCGACATCATTCAAGTTGTCGCAGACAGCGGGTGGGTCAGCTTCATGTACAGCTATCCGAATCTCATCCCGCTCCCGGCTGAAACAGTAGAACGAATGGCCGGCAGAATAAAACCGCTATCATTTGACCGGATTTACAACGCATTTCACAGAGTTATAGAAAAAGAGGCTGACCTTGCAGTACAGCGGTCAGCTGAACGCTATATTAAAGCAGTCCAGGGCAAGCTTTTTCAAACCTAATAGTGGCTCTGCAAACAGATATTTAGTAAAATAAGGTAATAGAATGGGAGGGAATACTATGTTAAAGAAGCCTGAATCCAATGAGTATGCACCCTATTATGAAAAATATGTCAGCTCAGTGCCGGCTGGGGATCTGCTGCAGACCCTCGATGAGCAAATAAAGGAAACGATGAATCTGGTAAAAGACCTGAATGAAGATCAGGCTCATTTCCGTTATGCCCCGGAAAAATGGACAGTTAAAGAAGTCATCGGCCATATCACAGATACCGAACGCATCATGAGCTACCGCCTGCTTTGCATTGGCAGAGGGGAGATGGCCATGCTGCCGGGCTATGATGATAATGAGTATGTGAAGAATGGTCAATTCAACCGTTTCAGCATCCAGGAACTATTAGAGCAGCTGTTCTTTGTCCGCCAAAACACGATTGCTTTACTAAAAAGCCTTGATAATGAGGCACTGCTAAGGAGCGGGAATGCGAACGGCACGGAAGTAACCGCCCGTGCCATTGCCTTCATTATTGCCGGCCATGAACTTCATCACCGCACCTTAATCAAAGACAGGTATATGGGTGCAGAAAGCTTTGGTGGAACACATTGAATAAGCATGAAATAGCAAGCTGGCTGAAATCCCTTCTAATTGCCTTTGGAATCGCAATGGTGATCAGGGTCTTCCTTTTTTCACCTTACTATGTGGAAGGAGCCTCCATGGATCCAACCCTTCATGACGAGGAAAAAATATTCGTAAATAAATTTGAAGAACTGGACAGAGGAGATATTGTCATCATTAAGGGCGAAGAAAAAAATTATGTTAAAAGATTAATAGGTTTCCCCGGCGATGAATTGGAAATGAAAGATGACCATCTGTATATAAACGGCAAGCAATGGGATGAAGACTATCTCTCAGAAAATCGCGAAGCAGCAGAAGGAATTGTCAGCAGACTGACCGGTGACTTCGGCCCCCTCACTATTCCGGAAGATCACTATTTTGTGATGGGCGACAACCGCCTTGTCAGCCTGGACAGCCGAAATGGGCTCGGATTTATTGAGAAGGAACGAATCATCGGCGTCAGCGAATTTGTCTGGTATCCTTTCACAAGCATAAGAAAAGTAGATTAGCTTCAGGAGCGGCAAGCACCGCTCTTTTTAATTAGATAAGAGATTCGACTATTTTTATAAAATAACAATCAAATGAAAAGAAAGGACGTGTGTACAGATGACAAAAATTGGATTGATCAGACACGGGATTACAGCCTGGAATAAGGAGGGACGGGCACAGGGCAGCTCGGATATCCCTCTCCATAGGGAAGGGTTGGCTGAGGCAGCACGCCTGGCAGAACGGCTTGGCGAAGAAAGCTGGGATGTGATTTACTCAAGTAATCTCATAAGGGCAAAGCAGACTGCAGAAGCCATCCAGGAGAAAATCAGTTCCATCCCCCTTTACCTCGATCCCCGAATAAGAGAAGTCGGCGGCGGGATGATTGAAGGTACAACCGAAGCAGAGCGTCTTGAAAAATGGGGCAAAGACTGGTGGGAAATGGACCTCGGTTTTGAGCCGAAAGAAAGCATCATTAATAGAGGACTTGAATTCCTGCAGGAAATTACAGATAAGCACCCGGGCGAAAACGTGCTGATCGTAAGCCACGGCTCCTTCATCCGCCATCTGTTAAGAGAACTGGTGCCGCAGACAGATCTGTCCTCCCCGCTGAAAAACACATCCGTCACAAAGCTTTTGATCAAAGAAAGCCAGTGGGAATGTGAGCTGTATAACTGCACGAAGCATCTTGAGGTGAAGCGGATAAAATCATATTAAGCCAGTAAAAAAACAGCAGGATGCCGCTGCTGTTTTTTTCATTCATTATGTATCTCCGATTTAAAGTTCGGAAAAGTAAAGCTGAAAATGGTGCCTTTACCGACTTCGCTTTTGACGCGAACATTGCCATCCATGGCCCTTACAATACTGAACACGACCATCATTCCGAGGCCGGTCCCTTTGGAGCCTTTGGTGGAATAGTAGGGTTCGCCTAAACGCTGAAGCTGATCGGACGTCATACCGACACCGGTGTCTTTTATTTCGATCGTGATCTGGCTGCTGCTATAGTGCGTTTCTATGTATAATTGCCCGCCGCGCGGCATGGCTTCAATTGAATTTTTTATCACATTCAAAAAGCATTGGTGGAATTTCTGCCGATCACCTTTAATCGATCCGAGAAGGGCAAAATGGGCATTGATCTCTACGGAATTCTGGTTGGCGGTCGGTTTTAATATATTCATAACTTGCATCAGTTCTTTTTTTACATTAATTTCTTCGATCTTATCTAAGGATGGCTTGGAAAAGGTTAAATAATTTTGAATGACCTGCTCAGCCGATTCCAATTCGGCTTTTACGATGCCCAAATACTCAACCCTTTTTCGTGGCGGCAGCCGCTGTTCCTGCAAGAGCTGAACAAATCCGATTGCAGCCGTCAGCGGATTGCGAATTTCATGTGAGATGGCTGCTCCCATTTGCTCGACAGCTTCAAGTTTTTCTGCCCGGACGAGATTTTCACGTATATCCAGATTTCTTTTGGCAAACTCAAATACATATGAAATCATGAAGACGCCTAATGGCGGAATCACCAGGTAGGCAAACCAGGCATCAAACCGATTCTGAGGGGGCACCGATAATTCCATAACCACAACAGTCAGCACACTTAAAATCAGGGTAACGATAATTGAAAGGCGAATCCTTTTTCGCGGCACCTGCTTCCAAAACCAGGGATAGAGCCTCCAAAGAATAATTCCAAGGGGCAAATATAAAAGAATATTAGAATAAAACCCAGGTTCTATTCCATAAAAACTTCTCATCAAAATTACAGACCCGGCCAATACGGGGCCAATACCCGCATATAAACCGCCGATGATGACAGGTATTAATCGTAAATCAAAAAAGTAATGCGGGCTTGGCTGATAGGAAAATTGAAAGCATATCCAGATCATAAACAAAAGCCATATAAATGAGCAGCCTTTGGAAAACCTGAATTTAGAGCTCTTTTCTGCCCATACCAGCACAATAAACAAGATGACGATCAAGAGCGATAGATTAAAGAAAAAATGCTTTGTGATTTCCACCGTTTCACCTGCCTCTTTGTGAGGTTATAAGAAAATTCTATATTGTTTTACTATTTATGACAATACTCATTTGCTTTTTTTATATAATATTGTCAGAAAATACGAAATTGTGGAGGGCGGGACAAAGAATTCCTGTAAAAAGATAAACTGTTATAACGGATTTGTATTTTTATTTATTTTAAAAAAATGTATCATTCTAATTTTTTAGAACGTATAATAAAATTAGAATGTATGAATTAGAAAGGGTGAACTAACTTGGATTTAATCAAGAAAACGATGGAGATCAATCTTGAACAGCAGAAGCTGATATCCAGCCCGTTAAGGATTAAAATTATATATCTTCTCGCTAAAAGTCCCATGACAGCCAAACAGGTTGCCGAAGAGCTTGGGAAGTCTGCGGGAAGCATTCATTACCATATTCAGCAGCTTTATAAAGGCGGAATACTCGAGATTGAGGAGACGAAAGAAAACAGGGGAATTATCGAAAAGTATTACCGTTCAAAAGCGACCCAATTCAACTTGAAAGAAAGCGGACAGGAGAAAGGAGAAAGCTGCAGCACCATGGGAATAAACATCTCTCTCACAGAAGAAGAATTAAAGGGATTTCAGGACGATTTTTATGATTTGATGGTTAAATACATGGAAAAGAGCGTAAAGGGAGCTCTAAAGCGCAATTCTTATGAGGTTTCCTGCAGCTTCAAATTGCTTGATTCCGAGGAGGAAGAATAGATGGAAGCACAGATTAAAAGAAATTTAACACTGTTTCTGGCAGGGAAATTGACAGCGGTGCTCGGTTCGTCCATTTACGGCTTTGCCATTGGCTTATATATCCTTGCAGAAACAGGGTCCAGCCTGAATTTTGCCATAACCCTCATTCTTAGTGCACTGCCAAGAATCCTGCTTTCCCCTGTTGCGGGCGCACTCAGTGACAGATGGGACCGCAAAAAAATCATCATTATTTCCGATTTTGCCTGTGCAGTCTGGCTTATCGCCATTTTGCTGCTCTATCTTTTGGTCACACAGGAAATCTGGCTCCTTTACACAGCCACAGCCGTTTTAAGCATTTTGAATACCTTTTATTCAGCGGCAGTCACTTCAGCGATTTACAACATGGTCGGTCCTGATACTCTGCAAAAAGCGATGTCACTCAATCAGGCCGCAGCTTCATCATCCGCCATCCTGGGGCCCGTTCTAGGGGGCGTCTTCTTTGGCATCTTTCATCTATCAGTCTTCATGCTTATCAACGTCATCGCCTTCACAGTCTCCGGCATCACCAGCTTACTTATTCAATACAATCTATTTGCAGAGAAAAAAGAAAAACCAGGAGAAAATGGGATGATCTACGATCTGAAAATGGGTGTTTCATATGTGAAAAATCAGCCGTTTATAAGACAGCTCATTATTATTAGCATCTGGCTGAATTTTTGGTTTGCGGTTTTTCCCGTCGCCATGCCTTATCTGGTTCTGACTGTGCGGGAAATGAGTTCACTCCAGCTGGGCATCATTGAAGGAGCCTTTTCCGTCGGTATGCTGATAATGTCGGTCGTTCTATCTGCCCGTCCCGAGGTAAAGAGAAAAGAAGTGACCATTTTTGGGGGCGTAATGGCCATGTCCCTTATCATAGCTCTGCTTGGCCTCCCGAATTTTCCCGGCTTAATGGGCATTTCAAACAGCATCATGTTTCCTTATTTAATAGGCATGGTCCTGCTGCTATCTTCAGTTATCATGGTAATCAACATTCCAGTAATGGTTCTGCTGCAAAAAGGCACGCCTGATGCCTATCGGGGGAGGGTGATGTCACTCCTTGAAACAGGGGCAAGTGCCATGACACCACTCGGCTTTATCTTTTTTGGGTTTTTACTCGAAAAATTTCCTGTCTGGCTCCTGCTGGCTGCATGCGGAGGCAGTATTCTGGTACTAATCCTGTATCATCTGCAAAAAAGGACCTTTATCAAGCTGCTGAGAGACACAGATCAGCCTAAAACAGAGATTAGCCCACATGCCTGAGAGGAAAGCGGTTTTTAGCTGCTTTCTTTTATTTTGCCGTTTACAGCCTTAATTCTGGGGTATTCCAACATATAGATACATAGTTTACATCGTAGCCAAGAAGCAATTGCTTCTTTATATAAGGAGGATGACCATTTGAAACAAGATCCGCAAAACAAAGGCGTAAATGAGCACAGTAAGGACAAGCAGCTTGAGGAGTTCCGCATGGATAACACAGGCAAGAAGCTGACGACCAATCAGGGAGTCAAGGTTTCAGAGGATGAGCATTCGTTAAAAGCCGGTTCCCGAGGCCCGACTTTGATGGAGGACTTTCACTTCAGGGAAAAAATGACGCACTTTGACCATGAGCGCATTCCTGAAAGGGTTGTCCATGCCCGCGGTTTTGGTGCACATGGCTACTTCCAGGTGTATGAATCCATGGCAGACTATACCAAGGCAAAGTTTCTGCAGGATCCATCCGTCAAAACCCCGGTCTTTGTCCGTTTCTCGACTGTTGCCGGTTCCCGAGGCTCGGCAGACTCTGTACGTGATGCCCGCGGCTTCGCGACAAAGTTTTATACCGAAGAGGGCAACTACGACTTAGTCGGCAATAATATTCCGGTATTCTTCATCCAGGATGCCATCAAATTCCCTGATCTCGTTCATTCATTCAAGCCGGAGCCGCATAACGAAATGCCGCAGGCCTCAACTGCCCATGACACATTCTGGGATTTTGCAGCCAACAATACTGAAACAGCCCATATGATTATGTGGACGATGTCAGACCGTGCCATTCCGCGCAGCTTCCGCATGATGGAGGGCTTTGGTGTTCATACGTTCCGATTTGTGAACGAGCAGGGCAAGGCGCGCTTTGTAAAATTCCACTGGAAGCCTGTTCTCGGAACGCATTCACTTGTCTTTGACGAAGCCCAAAAACTTGCCGGAAAGGATCCGGATTTCCACCGCCGTGATCTTTGGGAAGCCATCGAAATGGGGGATTACCCTGAATTTGAGCTTGGTGTTCAGATGATTGATGAAGAAGATGAATTCTCCTTTGATTTTGATATTCTGGATGCGACAAAGCTGTGGCCTGAGGAAATGGTCCCGGTTAAGATCATTGGAAAAATGACGCTGAACCGCAATCAGGATAATGTATTTGCAGAAACGGAGCAGGCTGCCTTCCATCCGGGCCATGTCGTACCCGGCATTGATTTTTCTAACGACCCGCTGCTGCAGGGACGATTATTTTCTTATACAGACACCCAGCTGATCCGCCTGGGAGGGCCGAACTTCCATGAGATCCCAATCAATCGTCCTGTTTGTCCGTTCCATAATAATCAGTATGACGGATACCATCGCATGACGATTAATAAAGGGCCGGTTGCTTATCATAAAAACTCTATGCAGAATAATGATCCAAGTCCTGCCACAGCAGATGAGGGCGGCTATGTTCATTATCAGGAAAAAGTCGAAGGACGCAAAGTTCGCGAGCGCAGCGACAGCTTCAAGGACCATTACAGCCAGGCGAAAATGTTCTGGAACAGCATGTCTGAAGTGGAAAAACAGCATATGATCGAGGCATTCCGCTTTGAAGTCGGAAAGGTTCAGAACAAAGAAGTGAAGCAGCAGGTTGTCGACATGTTCAGCAATGTGGATCATTTCCTGGCCGAGCAAATTGCCCTAGGAGTTGGAGCAATCGTGCCGGATGCTGCGAATGAATCGAAAGTGACGCTCTCTTCACCAGCATTAAGCCAAATGAACACAGCCAAATCACCTAAGACCCGAAAAGTCGCCATCCTTGCTGATAATGGCTTCAGCTATACTGAAGTCAAAACCGTAATGGAAGCCTTGAAAGGTGCTGGGATTATGCCTGAAATTGTCAGCAAAAACCTGGGTATGATCAAAGGAGACGGCGGAGAACTGGAAGTTATGAAAACATTTCTGACTTCACACTCCGTTATGTATGACGCCATCTATGTGGCAGGAGGAAAAGAAAGTGCCAAAGCTCTGAAAATGATGCCGCATGCAAAGGAATTCGTCAGCGAAGCCTACAAGCATTTTAAAACCATTGCTTTTGGCGGTGAAGGAGCCGAACTGCTGCCTGCAGAAGCTTTAAACCTGATGGGGCAATCCCAAACTCTTTCCGATATGGGAATCGTCGAAATCAAAAGCGGCGAAGCATCCGCAAGCGAGAATTTAATTAATAGCATTGCCATGCACCGTCATTGGGGGCGTGCCATATAAAATTGAAGCCAGCTGCCCGCTATCGGGCGGCTGGCTTTTTTTCTGATTCCCTGATAGATTAAGGACTGACCGATATAGCTGGAAACTGACCGAAATATTGGAGAAACTGACCGATAAAATCGAATAGTAACCGATAAATTAAAAATATGACCGATAAAGCTGATGAAGTGACCGATAAACGGAAAAATGTTCGGCCATCGTTGAGTTCGGCCGAAAAATCTTAAATTTTGGCCGGTATTTTCCTGATTAACTCTTCCCGCCAGCAGCCGCAACAAAATTTCCCCAATATGCAGGTATTCCCCTCCTTTAATAATAATTCTTTAATATCCACCTGCCAAAACAAAGCAAAAAATGACAGGAAGGCAAAAAGAGAAAAAGGTAGGATGAAATCAAGGGAGTGATCAGTAATGTCATGGATCGTATCGCTGCAGAAGGCGATTGATTATATAGAAGAGCACTTGCTGGAAGATGATCTTTCCATTGGGAAAGCTGCGGAGGCAGCGAACTCGTCCGTATTTCATTTTCAGCGTACATTTGCCATTTTGACAGATATGCCGGTCGGCGAATATATCCGGGGAAGGAGATTAACCCTCGCCGCACAGGACCTGGTCCTAACAGACCGCAAAGTGATTGATCTCGCCTATAAATACGGCTATGACACTCCCGAAGCTTTTACCAAAGCTTTCCGCAGGCAGCATGGCATGACCCCGACTGAAGCAAGAAACTTTTCCGGAAAGCTGAAATCATATAACCGCCTGGTGATCCAGGTGAGTCTGAAAGGGGCAGAACCAATGCAATATGCAATTGTCGAAAAAGAAGCTTTTCAAGTAGCAGGAATCAATAGGGAGTTCTCATTGTGCAATGAAGAGAATCTGGCCGGCATCCCGAAAATGTGGGATGAGGTAAATAGTAACGGGACCGCTGACAAGCTATTCATGCTGAATAATGGCGAAATTAAAGGGATTCTCGGCGTATGTGTCGATAAACGCAGCGCGAAGCCTGACAGCATGGACTACTGGATCGGGGCAAGCTTCAAAGGCGATAAGCCTGACAGCTTAGAGTGCCTGGAAGTCCCTGCCTCCAAATGGGCGGTGTTCGAAGTTCATGGCGCCATGCCGCATGCCATGCAAAAGACCTGGAAAAAAATCTTCTCGGAATGGTTTCCATCCAGCGGCTATGAACATGCCGCTGCGCCAGAGCTGGAAGTCTATTCTGCCGGGGATGCGTCCAGTCCGGATTATTATTCAAAGATCTGGATTCCCGTAAAATAAACATTAGGAAAACCTGCAGACGCTAGATCTGCAGGTTTTCTATTAAGACTTCCTCTTCGGAATTCTCCCAATCCCCAGCTCCTTCGCTTCTTTCTGCAGTGCCTTGATCAGACTGAAGGTCATTAAAGCCATGATAACGGAAAAAGGAAGAGCTGCTGCAATCATCGTATTCTGCAGCGCTTGCAGCCCTCCGGAATAGAGCAGGACCAATGAAATG
Organism: Bacillus sp. NTK034; assembly: GCF_017303275.1. Taxonomy (GTDB): domain Bacteria; phylum Bacillota; class Bacilli; order Bacillales; family Cytobacillaceae; genus Cytobacillus. The sequence continues at coordinate 131,329 of NZ_JAFKOJ010000006.1, forward strand.
GCAGCAAGCAATATACCCCAAACCATTTTTATCTTATTGCCAGGATGGTGCGAACCATTTGTTGTCATCATTCCTAATACATATGTGCCGGAGTCTGCAGAGGTAATAAAAAATGTACAAATGAGTAAGATGGCAATGACCGAAAGGACAGCTCCCATCGGAAAGTTCGAAAACACACCAAACAATGCTTCCTCAGTAGCCAATTCGGAAATTTTGGCAACACCGTTATGCTCTTGGAGCATTGCAGTTCCGCCAAATGTTGCAAACCATATGAAGCCTATCAGAGAGGGCACAAGGAGTACGCCGAAAACAAATTCCCGTATGGTTCTCCCTTTTGAAACGCGGGCGATGAAAATCCCCACGAAGGGTGCCCAGGCAATCCACCAGGCCCAGTAAAAAATCGTCCAGCCATTAATCCATTCCCTGACCTCTGGATTTAACGGCGCAATTCTAAGACTCATGCCAGGTAAATTCTGCAGATAGGACCCAAGAGTATTGGTGAACAGGTTAAGGATGAACAATGAAGGTCCCAGGAAAAAAGTGAGCAGAAATAGAACCGCTGCTAAAATCATATTGGCATTGCTCAGGATTTTGATGCCCTTACCAAGTCCGGACCAGGCGGATATCATGAAAAGAACCGTAACAATTACCACAATAATGAACTGGACAGTAATACTGACCGGTATGCCAAAAAGATAGGACAGCCCGCCGTTAATCTGCACAGCTCCAAATCCCAGTGTCGTAGCTACACCAATCACAGTCGCAACCACTGAAAGAATATCGATGATCTTCCCTGCAGCTTTCTGAGTATGTTCCCCTAAAATCGGCTTCAAAGTGGCACTTATTAAACCAGGTTCCCCATGGCGGAAGTTGAAGTATGCCAGCACAAGAGCCACAATGCCATAAATCGCCCAGGCATGGATTCCCCAATGGAAGTAAGTATACCTCATGGCATTCCTAATGGCCTGGTCCGTCCCTACTTCTCCGCCTGTCGGGGACCCGACCGCATAGTGATAAATCGGCTCAGCTGCACCCCAGAAAACCAGCCCGATCCCCATACCAGCGCTGAACAGCATGGCAAACCACGTAGGGCGGGAAAATTCCGGTTTATCATCCTGCTTCCCAAGCTTGATTCTTCCTAAAGGGCTGATTAAAAAATATAAACAAACAATGACAATAAACGAAACAAGTATTAAATAATACCAGCCGAATTTATCTGTGATAAAAGCCTGTACATTTGCTGTCACACTCTCCAGCGAATCCGGGACAAAAACACCGAATAAAACAAGCAATAATAATATGCCCACCGATATATAGAAAACCATTAAGTTCTTCTTCACATACAATCCCCTTTCTTCTGTTGCCGCTTCCTTTAGGATTAAATACATTGGAAGTAATTATGCGGCTGAAAAAGAAATTTGCAGGAAATTCCCATATGCTGACGAAATTCCATAGGTAACTGAACAAGGAGGTAAGAGATTTTGCTGACATTATTTCGCTATAACTGGCAAGTGCGTGATGAGTGGTTTGAATGGTGCCGCCAGCTTTCAGCCGAAGAGCTGAATGCCAATCGGACCGGAGGAGCAGGGGGCATTCTGGAAACCCTTTTCCATATCGTGGATGTAGAATACAGCTGGATTTGTGTTATTCAGGGCAAGGAAGTGAAAGACCCCCTGTTTTCGGACTATGATGAATTGAAAAAAGTAATGGCACTATCTGAAGAATACCGCAGGGAATTAGAAAGCTTTTTTAAGGAGGAATGGCCTGTTCCATTCAATGAAATGGTTACACCGCCATGGATGGAGGAGGGGCAATACAAAAAGGGGGACATCCTGAACCATGCCATTGCCCATGAAATCCATCATATCGGCCAGCTGTCTGTCTGGGCAAGAGAGATGAATCTAAAGCCGGTATCAGCCAATCTGATTGGAAGGGAATTAAATTAAATAAAGGGAATGGCAAATGAAAAGAAAATGTCCCGATTCTGTGCATTTTTTTGATATGCTCATAATTGGAAAAATCTAAATGTATTAAGGTGATCTATGAAACCATTTAATTGGAAAATGGCGTCCTTCCTGCTGACAGGGATTGGAATATCCAGACTGGGAGATTTTATTTACCTGATTGCTATTAATTTGATTGTCTATGACATGACCGGATCAGCTGCTGCTGTTGCAGGATTATGGATCATAGGTCCAGTCACTTCCGTTTTAACCAATTCATGGAGCGGAGGCCTGATAGATCGGAAAAATAAAAAGAGCATTATGATTTGGACGGACATGGCCAGGGCCATGGGGGTAGCTCTGATACCATTTCTGGGAAGCATTGGCTTCCTTTATGCAGTCCTCTTTCTAATCAGTATGGCGAAGGCTCTATTTATGCCGGCTTCTGCAACGTATATAGCCAAGCTGGTTCCGATTGAAAGCAGAAAAAGGTTCAACTCCATCAACAGTCTTGTTACTTCAGGCGCTTTTATCGTGGGGCCAGCCATCGCAGGCGGATTATTTCTGATTGGAACCATCGAAACAGCCATCTTTTTAAATGCGGCTTCCTTTGTCTTTTCAGCTGTCATCATCTGGGTGCTTCCGGATATGGATAAAGATTTAAAGTACCCTTCGGTACAAACATCTGCCTATGAAACGCTCCGGTATGATTGGAAGAAGGTCATCACGTTTGGCAGGAAAGAGGTTTTTATCATTTCTGTCTACGGGTGTTTCCTGGCATTCGGCTTGTTCTCGCTCGCAATGGATTCTCAGGAGGTTGTTTTTATCCAGGATGTTGTGGGGCTGACAGAAGCGGATTATAGTTTCCTTGTCAGCATCAGCGGGATTGGCTTTGCGCTGGGAGCTCTCTTTATCACCATCGTTTCAAAAATGCTTAGCATCAAACAGCTCATGGGCTTTGGCATGCTTTTGACAGCTGCCGGTTATCTGATTTATGCCTTGGCAAACTCCTTTATGATGGTAGTCATTGGATTTACTGTACTCGGCATTTTTAATGCTTTCTCAAGTGCGGGATACCAAACCTTTTATCAGAATAATGTGCCTGTGGAAATCATGGGCAGAATGACCAGTGTGATCGGTGTCATCCAAAGCTTGGCGCAGATTATACTGCTCTTTGGAATCGGGGTTCTCGGAGATCTGTTTCCGCTTCGCTATACGATTGTTATTTTAGCAGGCCTGAATTTAATCCTTTCACTTCATGTCTGCTGGCAGCTGCTGAAGCCAGGGAAGCAGAAGTATTTTTCAGAAACAACTTCCGCTTAAAAAGAAACGCCGGCCCAATCGGACCGGCGCTGGCATTAATTACGCATAATGATATAAATCAAATACATAATGTAAGAGGCTGCAAGAAAGCTGCCCTCATATTTTCCTACGGTATAATGGCTTCTTGAGAAGATGAGTAGCACAAAGGTGATTAAAATTAGAATCGTAATATCGATGAATATTTTTGGGTCTACAGGAAGCGGCGATATGGCAGCTGAAGCTCCGAGGACAAACAGGATGTTGAAGATGTTGCTCCCTACAATATTTCCAAGAGCTATCTCACTCTCTTTTTTTATGGCTGCGGCGACTGAGGTCACCAGTTCAGGCAGAGAAGTCCCGATGGCAACAATCGTTAAGCCGACCAATGTCTCACTCATTCCCAAAGAGTAAGCAATCTCTGTACTGCTTCTGACGACCAAGTCACCCCCAAAGATAATGGCAGCCAGTCCGGCAATCGTCAAAAGGCTTTGCTTCGTCCATTGGCCTGCGCTTGTTTTAATAGGATCAGCCTTTGTACTGCTTCGGCTTTCCCGGGCCACTTCAAATAAATAGTACATAAATACAGCAAAAATCAGAAGCAAAACGAGACCATCACTGCGTGAAACCACATTGCTGCCAATAGAGTTCAGATATGTATCGCTAATGAAAACCATAAGTGCTACAGTGGCAAGCAATGTGAATGGGATCTCCTTGCGGATGGTTGTGCTTTCCACTTTCAGGGGGAAAATCATTGCGGTAATACCGACAACCAATGTGATGTTAAAAATATTACTGCCCACGACATTTCCAATAGCCACATCTGCACTGCCATCCAGGGCTGCCAGAATGCTGACTGTGGCTTCAGGCGAACTTGTTCCAAACGCAACTATTGTCAGCCCGACCAGCAGAGGAGAAATCTTAAGAAATCCGGCAATTTTTGAAGCGCCATCCACAAAAAAGTTTGCCCCTGCTATCAAAAGGGCAAATCCAATGATTAGAAGAAAATATGACACTTTTTAAGGCACCTCCCATTTTTACTATGTTAATCCAATTATGGAATGAATTTTATAAACCTTCAACTAAAAGCCACCGGAATGTACACAGGCGGCTTCATTTGTTACTCCGCTTCTTTTTTGAGCTCGTCATACCAGCTCTGAGTCTCGGCGGCATCTTTGCTGTTAACAAATATCTGCTCATCTTTAAGCTCAATGTACAAAATGGGCATATGGTCTTTTTGGATGAATAATAGGCTGCTGCCATAACCAGTCACTTTAAAATGACCCTGTGAAAGGGTAGGGAGGCCGATGCCATTTTGTCTCCAGGTTACTTCAGGCATCACCTCCAATAATTGCACGGACTTAATATCTTCATAAGTCCATTCATTTCCGTACATCCCGGAGATTTCAAATGAATCCGCTGCTACTGCCATTTCATAGCATTTCTGACTGGAGACGGTTAGATAAACGAGAGGTCCAAGCGTTACGATGGAGAGGATGATGGCGATTACATAACTACGTTTTCTTTTGGCCGGCACTTCATATCTGGATAAGTAGATGAGTCCGCCAAGCAATACGAACAGCATGAAGCCGAATTGCGCTTCGGTTCCAAATCTGAATTCGGTAAACGATAGAGGCACAAGCATCAGCATTCCGATAGCGGTGCCGAAGAGCAGGCTGCCGATTTTTTGCGGATATTTGTTTTCTATTAATTTTTCCTTTTCTTCATCGGGCCGCGATGCAAATCCGGAAATGAGCCAGTAAGCCTTTTTGAATCTCACAGCCCATCCGAGAATCAGGAATAGCGCAATCACTGCAATCTGTGTAATGACAAGTCCGATCATGGTAAAAACCTCCTTACTATTCTTACGGAGAAAACCGCAGTTTTGTTTCGAATTTGGTATAATAATTAAGAAAGTTTCTTGAAATAAGGGGAGGAACATCCTTGAAAAGTAAAAATATTTTATTTTATATATTGCTTGCACTTATGCTGACTACTGTTGTCAGCATTGTCATGGGCTACCATACCTTCGGCTTTGGGGTAGGTTTTTTGTTTGCATTTCTGTCACTTTCCACAGGATATTTCTATTCCATGAAAAACCGGGAATATATGCATCAGAATTACCATGCCGACTATGTGGACCGCTTAAAGAACGATAAAAAGATCTAGGAGCGGTTCCGCTGGCATTCAGCACTCCTCTATTATATGCTTAATTTAAAATGAATAGAGGAGGCTGGCCATGAGAAACCAGGAAAAGATGGGATTGCTGCTGGATGTGGAGACAACAGGCCTTGGACCAAATTCCGATGAAATCATCGAACTGGCATTAAAGCTGTTTTCGTACCGTTCGGATACAGGGGAGATCCTTGATATTAAGGATAAAGCTGCATTCCTGCGGGAGCCCATCAGCAAATCAGCCAAAAACAATTACAGCCGTGCTTTCAGGGTCCACGGGATTTCTTATGAAGCTGTCAGCGGAAAATGCTTTGATGACATTGAAATAAAAAAATACTTCTTTCATGCCGATTCCGTTTTTGCTCATAATGCATCCTTTGACCGCAGCTTTTTATACCGGATGTATCCAAAAGACATCAACGAATTAAAATGGTATTGCACGATGAGAAGTGTCCCATGGAAGGAATACGGTTTTACAGACAGCAAGCTGCTGACGCTCCTTCAGTCCCACCAGATTGCAGAAAGCCAGACGCATAGGGCCATGGATGATATTACATACCTCTTAGAACTGCTGAAACAAACAAATCCTGCCGGAGATTTCTATATGCGTGATGTTCTGGCCAAAGGCCCGATGAGAAAATACCAGCCTGCCGTTCAGGGACGGATTGGCTAAAAGACAATACAGCAAAAGAGTGCACACAGGCACTCTTTTTTTATTCACTCTTAAGCAGGGGCAGTATGATTTTCACTGCCGTTCCCTTGCCAATATCGCTTTCATATTCAATCGTTCCGTGCATTTCTCGAATGATTTTGTTCGTAACCATGCTGCCAAGGCCTGTGCCCTTGGTCTTTGTTGTATAAAAAGGCAATCCGATATTCTCTAATTGCTCTGATGTCATGCCCCGGCCGTTATCTGCAATGGTTATTTCAACCGTGTTATGAAAATAATCAGCAGAGGTGAAAATATGAATCCTTCCTTTTTCAGGAACTGATTCTATTCCATTCTTGATCACATTCATGATGGCCTGTTTTAGGTGGTGTTCATCTCCCTGCACATAAAATGGTCCTTTATCCGCGTACTCAATCACCACATTGGAATAAGAAGCAAGCGGCCTCATGAGCAGTACGCAATCCTGAATCACGTCATGCAGGGGGACATTAGCCAGATGGAACTGCTCGGGCTTTGATACTTTTAAATAGTTCGTAATAATGCTATTTGTACGATCCAATTCTTCAATAATGAGCGGGGAAAACTTTTTTAAGCTCTCATCCGCTGTATCCTGGCTCAAATATTGAATGAAGCCCCTCACAGTGGATAAAGGATTTCTGATTTCATGTGCGATAGAAGCTGCCAGCTGGCCGACCATTGTCAGCTTATCCATATACATCATTTCACTGATCTGTTTATTCGTTCTGAAAAGGTTTTCGATTACAAAGATAAGGGCAATAAATGTCAGGTAAAATGCCGCGAAGTAAGTCAGGTAAAAGAATGTATCCAGAAAAATGACGGCGGTAGCAATGATGGATATATATAAGTAAAAATAAAAGAACAGAATGAATGAACCAGTCACCACCCGATGGCTGGAATTAAGAAACACTCGTCTTAGAGAAAGGGTAATCACAAATGCCAGAATGGAAACCAAAATCCCAATATAAATAAACTGGCCACCTATCAAATAGCGGGTAATGACGGTACTTAGCATCACTATAGATCCGGGAAGCCATCCCGTATAGAGCGTCACGATCATGATGGCGACCATGCGCAAATCAAAATGGGTTTCCCCCAGTGTTTCAATGGGATAAAACATGCACAAAAGTGCTCCGAATGAACCAAGAAGTCCGTAAATCAATTTTTGTTTAAGGGTAAGAGGGGTCTTTGTCTGATATGGAAAAAACAAATTCCCGTTAAACGTAAACGAAAAAAGTATTGTAATATTTACCAGTAAAGGCTTGATCAGTGTAACCAATAGTCTCCTCCCAGTATATGCAATTCTAGTGAAAGGGATCTGTCCCTATTAACGTAATATTTGTTTTACGCGGCCAACCTGACCATCTTCGAGTCTCACTTTTATACCGTGCGGATGAGAAGGTGACTTTGTTAAAATGTCTTTCACGATTCCTTCTGTCAGCACACCTGTCCGCTGATCCTTTTTAAGAACAATTTTTACTTTTAATCCATGCGCAATGGCAGCGCGATTCTGCCCTTCCATTACACACCTGTCCGTTTCCGCTGATTATTGGTCTTCTTTGTCTGCTGGCTTTTCATTGCTTTCGCCGTTTTAACCGGAGTATTATTGAACTTTCCGCCAGCCTGCTCTTGTTTCTTATTCAAAAGCTGCTGTTTCATTGCTTCTTTAAGGCTGATTTTTTTTCGTTCATTGTCTTCTATATGAGTCATGTTAGAGTCTCCTTTATTTACAGATCCCTCTATTATAAATCATTAAACAGTTAAAGGAAATTTCACAGAGTAATTATCTTTATACCTGTAACTTTTCAGAAAAATAAGTCTTTTGGACCACGAGAAATCCTATCAAACCATCCCTTATTCCTATTTAGAAAATACTGAATATTCTATACTATTTAGATTACAGAAATAGATTATAGGGGAGTGAGTCATTTGTTAAAAGTTCTATCAACTTCAGCTTTATCCCTTGCTTTAGCAGGAAGTGCCGTTTTTGCAGGAGCGGGACCGGCAGATACTCAGGCCAAGCAGGAAAGTAAGCATCAAATCAGTCTTGCCCATCATGTAGGTGCGTCGCCGGAGCTTGCGGCAAAGGCGAAGGAATTGGGAATCGATCTGTCAAAAGTGGATCCGGCTGAGAAAGCAGCCAAGGCAGGTGCAAAATTCCAGCAGCCTGGTGACAATCATGTTGCGTATAAGGAAGCAACGGGGGATATACCAGTTCTGGTTCTTCTCGCAAAGTATCCGGATGGGGATGAGCCGGTCGGTGATATGCCTGGACAAGTTCCAGCTGAGTATTATGAGGATTTAATTTTTGGAACAGAGTATAATCCTTATGAGCTTCCTCAATTCCAGAAATATGATGGTGAGAATGTTCCAAAAGATCGCACGATGCAAAACGCTTATAAAGAATCCAGCTATGGAAAAACCAACCTGGTCCGCAAGGAAAACACCAAATTTGTATGGGTAGAGATGCCTAAAGGTGCTTCATACTACTTGGATCAGGAAGGTAAATATGCTGAAAATGGTACATACGTTAATGGCAATGTGAATGGGGATGCCCATACAGGCGAATTCATCCGCGACTTGCTGAAATCGGCAGACGAGCAGGTTGATTTCTCAAAGTATGCCGAGAATGGGGAAGTGCCTAACATTTTCGTCATCCATGAAGGCACAGGAGCTGAATTCAGCCGTGACCCGGCACAGTTCTGGTCACATAAGTGGAGCCTGCTAAGTGCTTTATATTATGGGAAATACTATGAAACTGGCAAACCTGCAGATGTACATGCTGGCATGTCTCAAAATGAATGGATTAATAAAACAGTTGCAGAAGATATGACCTATGACGGAGTAGTAGTCAATAACTACAACATTCAGCCAGGCATCGGCGGAAACGTTGCCGGTTTCGATGCAGCTACTAATACCTACAAAGAAGAAGCAAAAACGGGTCCATTCCCTGCACAAACCGGGGTTTACGCCCATGAATTTGGACATGCGCTAGGATTGCCTGATTTCTATGATACGGTTTACAGCTCTGAAGGTGTAGGAAACTACTCGATGATGGCAGGCGGCTCTTGGATGCGCTATCCGGATGCTGCTGCATATGCCGGAAACTCTCCAACGCACTTTGATCCGTTCTCTAAGATATTCTTAGGATGGGTAAATCCAATTGAAGTGAAGCCTGAAGAGGGCGTGCAAGAAATCACGCTTCCGGCGATCAATAAAGCAACTGCTGATAACGGCATCGTCAAAATGGAAGTGCCGGGCTCTAATGGCACTGAATACTTCCTATTTGAAAACGTTCAGCAGGATGGCTTTAACAAAGGCTTAATTCGCCAGGGGGCAGATTCTAAAGGGTTAATGGCATGGCACGTAGATGAGAACATCATCAACCTGTACCAGACTGCTGGCTTCCGTCCAAACAACGTGGAAAATTGGATGAACAAACGCTTCCAGTACAACCAATCTGAAACAGCAAGTGATGGTACAGTCGTAACACACTACGGCTTATCTGTTCTTCAAGCAGATGGAAAGTATGACCTGGAGAAAAATCTAAACCGCGGTGATGGAGGCGATTTCTTCAAAACCGGAGGGAAAATCACACCTGTATCCGGAAATGTTCACACTGGTTCTTACTACTTCTGGAAGGGCTATAGCTCAACGCCAGCTGATTCCGGAATCCATGTAACAGATATTAAAGAAAATGCCGATGGGTCCATCACGGCGAAATTCTTCTATAATACGAACAGCAGCACGAAATAATAGACTAAAAATCCGAGCAGGGAGTCCTGCTCGGATTTTTGTTTAAAGACTATTTTTTTCATAAACTTTTAAGTTAGCATAAATCGTACCGATAACAGGAGCATCCAAATCCAGCAGCTCTGCTTTTTTCAGCAAATAACCAAAGAAATGATCAGCTTCGATTGCCTGCTGTTTTTCCATATCGCGCTGCAGGGAGGACTTCATTTCATAGCTCATTTCTTTTATTTTTTGAACCTGAGCATCTTCAATCCCGACAGCGAGCGGTGCATCCAAGCCCCTCATTATGGCAGATGCTTCTTTCAAAACTTCTTTTACCGAACTCAATCCGAATGTTTGATCTCTGATCGGGCCAATTGGAGACCGGAATAGGGAGGTGACGCCAGAAAGTGTGGAGATAAAAAGATACTTATGCCACATCTCCTGTTCAATATTTTCGGAGAGGCGGAAGTTTGCTTTTGTACCTGAAAAAGCCTCATAAAGCTTCAGGATCCGCTCCGTTTTTTCACCAGATCGTTCCCCAAATACAAAGTCATGGACCGGGCTGGTTTGTATCACTTTCCCATTTTCACTGAGAGTGGTTTCAATAAAGCAAAGGCCGCCAAGAACGTTCGCTGCCCCAAAAGCAGCTGTCAATTTATCCATGTGGGCAATTCCATTTAAGAGAGGAAGAATCAAGGTACTATCGCCTGTGTATGGACGTATATCCTCTATGGCTCCCTCAAGATGATAGGCTTTTGTAGAGAGCAGGATGACATCGAATGCATCTGCCTTTTCCCCGGCCTGAATCGTTTTCGGCTCAGGGAACGTCATATCTCCATGCACACTTTCCGCCAGAAGCCCGTATTTCTCAAGCTGCTGCTTTCTTTTTTCTCTTACCAGAAAAGTAACATCCTCGCCTTTTTCCAAAAGCCTTCCGCCAAAATAGCCGCCAATGGCGCCGGCTCCGACAACTAATAATCTCATTTTATTGTGCCTCCTTTGGTTAAATGGAAAAGTGCACGCGTGTACGTGCACCTTTGCTAAGTTAAATAGAAGAATAACCCGATTACAAATATTAAACCAAAAATCAATTTGGCAGGAAGAGGAAGAGAATCTTTGCCTTTTTCATTTACTTTATTCTCTTCCTCATTTACCGTTTCACGGTAGTTTGAACTGCAGCAGCCCATTATGCGGATTTCTTCCAGCCAGAAATATCTTCTTCAAGCGGCAGGTTATTCGCCCGGGCCTTTTTAGCAGCGGAGAAGAACAGTGCCACAAGAATGACAGTACCAATGGCTCCGCCAATCCAGGAAGCATTCATCGATAAACCGAACCCGATTTGTGCGTTAAAGATATAAGTTAAGACCATTAACAGCATGAATGTACCCGGGATAAGGGAAATCCAGTAGTTTTTTTTCGCAATGTACAAATACATCGCACCGACAAACAGCGCAATAACCGCAGTTGATTGGTTAGCCCAGCTGAAGTATCTCCATAGGATGTTAAAGTCGATTTGCGTAAGTGCCAAAGAAAGAGCAAACAATGGGATAGCGATCCACAAACGGCTGGAAATTTTCTTCTGTGAGAAGTTAATATAGTCAGCAATAATCATACGTGCACTTCGGAAAGCCGTATCTCCGGAAGTGATTGGAAGTACAACTACACCAAGAATGGCAAGCGTTCCGCCGATTGCCCCAAGCATCATTGTGGAAGCTTCGCTGACAACTGCACCAGGACCTCCGTTAGCAAGGAAATCACTTAATCCGTTATAGCCATCGAATAAGCTCATTGCAGCAGCAGCCCAGATCATGGCGATGACACCTTCTGCAATCATCATGCCATAGAAGATTTTACGTCCCTGGTTTTCATTCTGAGTTGTACGGGAAATAATCGGTGTCTGTGTTGCATGGAAACCGGAAAGTGCACCGCAAGTGATCGTGAAAAACAGCAATGGGAAAATAGGTGCGTTAGCCGGATGGAAATTCTCCAGAGAAATTTCCGGAATATCAGCTCCGGTTGCAACTAAACCAATTCCAACACCAAAAGCACTGATCAGAAGCAAGGCACCAAAGTACGGATAAAGGCGTCCGATGATTTTATCAACAGGCAGCAAAGTCGCCAAAATATAATAAATGAAAATTGCAGCAATGATTAGAGTTAGTGAGATTTTCTGATCCATTACCACATAAAGCAGATCAGCCGGAGTTGTAACAAACACTGTACCAACCAATAACAGAAGAAGAACAGCGAAAGCGTTCACAACATGCTTCATGACTTTCCCGAGGAACTTGCTCGCAAGCTCAGGCAAATGCGCGCCGCGGTTGCGGATTGAAATCATTCCTGTTAAATAATCATGAACGGCACCGGCAAAAATACAGCCGACCACGATCCAGATAAAGGCTACAGGACCGTAAAGTGCTCCCATAATCGGGCCGAAAATCGGACCAGTACCAGCAATATTCAAGAGCTGAATCAACGAGTTCTTTGGTGTGCTCATAGCGATATAGTCCACACCGTCAGCATGTGTGTAGGCCGGAGTCGTCCGTGCCTCCTTCACACCGAATACTTTTTCAACAAACTTGCCGTACGTAAAATAACCAATAATTAAAAGTGCAATACAGACTAAAAAAGTAATCATCATTATCCCCCTTTATGAATGCGTTTACATAAATTATATAAGAAGTGGAGGATATATGAACAATTTGTGTCCAACATGTAAAAAACAACGATTAAAATGCAGTGATGGGGGATTAACATGCATCGAAGGGTGGGAGTGTATAGAAAATTCATTATATTCGGGAGCCGGGCAGGGGAGCGCAGTTAAACTGGTATTTTGTGCAAAAAATCGCTGAATGCGGAATTAAGCATTGAAGCAGCGCAATTCCACTCAAGGAAAGAGCAATTAATGATAATAACGGCTCAAAACCTAGCGGGAAAGCGCAATCCTCATCCAGCTCGGCGCAATCCCCGCCAAGCAAAGCGCAATCACCTCAAACTTGAACCCCCGCAAAACACAAAAAGCACCGTTCCCGATGCTTTTCACAATTCCAATCGTACCCGCAGTGCCTTCACATAATTCCTGCTAACAGACAGAAGTTCCTCCCGGCCATCCATCTCTAGCTGGTATGCACCGTTGAACCAGGGAGTGAGTCGTGTTACGTAATCCAGATTCACCAGGTAACTTTTGTGAATTCTGAAAAAAGAAAAGGGAAGCAGCCGGCTTTCCAAATCTTTAAGCGGGGTTTTGGTTTCATGCTCCCCGGTCCTGGTTATGATCCTGGATACTTTTTCATCCCGGTAGATATAAAGGATTTCTTTTGGCTCGAGGTATAGAATTTCTCCATCCTCTTCAACAGCCAGCTTACCGGCCGGCTTGCTGATGTCACTTTCCTTTTTTGCGCCAATCAATTTTTCCACGCGCCTGATGGTCTGTTCCAGCTGTTCCTCGTCGTATGGCTTCAGTAAATAATCAGTTGCTTCATAGCGGAAGGCTTCAGCAGCAAACTGCGGGTAGGCAGTTGCAAAGATGATGAGCGGCACTTTTTTCAGTTCCTGCAGAGATTGGGCAGCTTCCATCCCGTTCATTTTGGGCATCTCCACATCAAGGAAAACGACGTCCGGCTGAAGCTGGATGGCTTTCATTACGGCCGCTTCGCCCGATTCAGCTTCGCCGACAACCTGGATAGCAGGAAATTCCTCGAGTAAATGCTTTAATTCATCTCTGCTGTATCGTTCGTCATCAGCGATTAAGGTTCGGATCGTTTTTTCCATCAGTTTTTTCCTCCGTTTGCGGAATGGCGAATTGAATGTCAGTGCCGATGCCTGGTGTACTGGAAATTTGCAGCGAAGCTTCCTCACCAAACATCATAGTCAGCCGGCGGTTTACATTGTACAATGCAAGTCCGGAGCCCGATTCTGACTGCAGGGTTTCCTTGCCGAGCTGTTCGGCTCTTTCCCGGCTCATTCCCTGTCCATTATCCTTCACTTTTACTATCGTCATTCCGTCCTGTTTCTGAATTTTGATCATAATGATACAGTTCTGTTCCTTGTTCTTAATCCCATGCTTAACGGCATTTTCCACAATCGGCTGCAGTGTGAGCGGCGGAATTCTTTCCAAAAGAGCATCCTCATCAATGTCGTATATGACTTCGAGTCGATCCACAAACCGGGTTTCTTCAATTGACAGATAGGCCTTTACATGTCTGAGCTCCTGTTCAAGGCTCGTGCAGCTGACTGTCGTGGCCGTCAGGTTTTGCCGCAGAAAATGTGATAAGGATACGAGCAATTTCCGTGCCTGGGCAGGCTCAATCCGCACAAGGGAGATAATCGTATTTAATGAATTAAATAAAAAGTGCGGTGATATTTGCGCTTGCAGCGCTTTAATTTCAGCTTCTTTTGCCAGCTGGTAGGCTTTATCAGCCTCTGCGATCTCAAGCTGATTGCTGAGCAGTACACTTAGCCCTGAGATCAGCTCCATCACGAGATTAGTCATTTCTTTTTCAGAAGTGAAGTAAAATTTCAGAGTTCCGATCGTTTCGCCGCGAAGCTTTAAAGGAGCGACAATGGCTGCGCCAAGAGGGTAGTTTTCCTGCCGGCAGTGAATGGTCTGGTCATTGGCAACCACAATTTCCCCGTGCTGAATGACATCCCGTGTGATCTGGGTCTGGATCGGGCTTCCTGAACGGTGGTGGTCATTTCCCAGGCCGACATGTGCAAGGATTTCGGTGTGATTGGTGATTGCAACTGCTTTCATCTGAAGTTCCTTATGCAGTATCAGGCAGACTGCCAGAGCGGACGTATGATTAATGCCTTCCCGAAGATGGGCAAGCGTCTGGTCAGCGATCCTAAGCGTTTTCTGTGCATGAAAAGCACCTGCTTTTTCTTCTTCGTTAATAACATTTTTTATGATCAGCAAAAATAGGGCACTGCCAAGTCCATTTGCTATAATCATGGGAATCCCAATCATTTCGACAAGCGCAATCGCTTTTTCTATAGGACGTGAAATTCCAAGAATAATCAGCATCTGCACAGCTTCTGCCGTAGCACCAATAAAGAAGGCTGAGGATAGCTTCACATGTTCATTTTTTCGGCGGAAAAAGCCGGCAAGCAACCCTGCCACTATGGACGCCAGCCCGCAGGCAATCCCGGTAAAGCCGCCAAGTGTAAATCGGTGGAATCCTGCTATAAGCCCTGCGCCAATTCCTACTTTAGGGCCGCCAAGCAATCCCGCGAGCACGACCCCGATCACCCTGGAATTGGCAATGGCTTCATCTGAAGCAAGCTCGGATGCCCAGCGGTTAAACTGCAGTGTGTCCGTATTGAAGGCCAGCCCGGAATACGTTCCAATGATGCCAAAAAAACCGAAAAAAAGAATGGCTTTATACTCCTGCTGCCGTTTTAATCTTTCGCCATAAATCATCTCTCTGAAAAAGCGGAACCTTGTCAGAATCAGCGCAATGGTGACAATGATTCCAAGCCGCTCCAGCATCGTAATCAGCAATTCCAGCATCCGCAGGCCACCTTTAACCAAGTTGTTATCATTATTTTAATAGATTAAAGAGAAAATGAAAAATGACCCGTTTGAATTTTTCAAAAAAATGTACAGGCTTTTCCAGCATTTTTGTCGAAAATTTATTGTATTAAAGGGGTAGGAGGATTTTTGAATGGGTCTTTCTGATATAAAAGGGAGCTGATAAAATGATCGAATATGCAGTGAATCTAGAAGGAATATCATCCCTTCTGCTCACCTCTAATTAATAAGGAGGAATTTCTATGAAATACACCCTCAATCAAATTACACCTGAAGAACTAATTGTAAAAAGGCTCAGCATAAAGGGCTTCCTTCAATCTCAGATCAGTCCCTTGATCGGAAGGAAATCGTGGATGCAGGATTGGGAACAGCTGGCCAAAAGATTTCAGCTCTTTAAATTTTCAGCTTTGCCAGAAGCAGAGGCTCTTAAATACAGCTGATATCCTAAGGAAATAGAAGCAATCGTTGAAGAAACGTGCAAAGAAGCTGAGAGGCATCTTCACTTCGAAAGCCTAACCATAACAATCGTGCCTGCACTTCCGTTCCCATGGTTTCAAAACTTCGATCAATCACTGTGGACAAATGGCTACACAATAGGTCCAGATACCATCATTCTTGCTATTCCGCCTCACCCTGACCCCGACTATTTAAAATATATGCTTGCCCATGAGCTCCACCATGCCTCCCCTGAAAATCCGATCTACAATCTTACATTGGAAACCTTTACCCTTGCGGATTGGTATAAAATGGAGGGGAGCGCTGAGTATTTCAGTCTTTCACTTTATAAGGATAAACGCTGGTGGAAGAAAGAATTTACTGAGGAAATCGAGCAGAAGTATATAGAAATTGCCCGGCAAAATCTGAATACAGCAGACGACGTTTTAAAAAGCAAAATCTGTTTTGGCAATAAAGAGATGGGCATCCCGGTATTTGCCGGCTATTCATTTGCTTATAAAATGGTAAGGCATTATGCAGAGCAGGAGAAAATTACGAGGTATCGGAATTTATATCACGCAGACCCGCATGAAATTTTCAATAGCTATATAATCAAGGAGGCCATTTAATTGGAGACAGAACTTCTGAGTATTTTTGATGAAAACAGAAAACAAATCGGTGTGGCATCTCGTGATGAGGTCCATAAAAGAGGCTGTTGGCACGAAACATTCCATTGCTGGTTTGTCAGCAGGGAAAAAGATCAGGTTTATATTTACTTTCAATACCGCAGCAATGAGAAGAAGGATTATCCTGGCCTTTTGGACATAACTGCCGCTGGCCATCTCTTAAGCCATGAATCTGTCATGGACGGCATACGGGAAGTGGAGGAAGAACTGGGGATTCATGTTGATTTTGCTGACCTGGTGCCACTGGGCGTCATTGATTATATCGCGGAAAAAGAAAATTTTATCGACAAGGAATTGGCCCATGTGTTCCTTTATTACAGCAATCATTCATTAGAGGAGTTCAGCCTGCAGCCAGAGGAGGTTACGGGTATTTACCGGATTGCCCTGGAAGACTTTTATGAACTGTGGTTTGGCGGAAAGGAACTCTCTGAGGCAGAAGGATTCCAGGTCGGCAATGGCGTAAGAATCCCCGGCTCTATAACTGTGAGGAAAGGGGACTTTGTCCCGCATCAGGATTACTATTATAAGCGTGTGCTGCATTCGATGCGTGAGCAAATAATGCAATGGAGGCCGTTTCCCTTGCACAAATGAATGTGTTTGGAACATATAATTTTAAAAACAAACTAAATTAAGGTTTTTAGCAAGAGAAAATGCGAAATCTTATTAAGCGCGCCACATTTAGATTATAATAGAGAAATAACAACTAAAGAAAAGGCAGGATTCTGTATGATCGTAAAAAATGAGGAAGAATTAGCTAAACTGAAGGAAATCGGCAGAATTGTCGCCGAGATTCGCGATGCGATGATTGAAAAAACAAAGCCTGGCGTAACAACCAAGGAGCTTGATGACTTAGCCGGGGAGCTTTTTGAAAAGCATGGAGCGATTTCAGGCCCTAAAGGAGAATACGATTTTCCAGGCTTCACATGCATAAGCGTGAATGAAGAAGTGGCTCATGGCATTCCGGGAAGCCGAGTGATTAATGAAGGCGATCTTGTAAATATTGATGTTTCAGGATCAAAGGATGGCTACTTCGCAGACACAGGCCTATCATTTGTTGTTGGTGAAGACGAGAAGCTGCAAAAATTATGTGATGCGGCTCAGGAAGCATTCGATGAAGGACTGAAAAAATTAAAGCCGGGCGGCAAGCTGAGCCTTGTCGGAAAGACAGTTCATAAAGTTGCCAAAAACAATGGATTCAACGTTATCATGAATCTGACTGGACACGGTGTCGGCCGCTCCCTTCATGAAAAGCCGGACCATATCCTGAACTACTTTGATCCATGGGATAAACAGCTGCTAAAAGAAGGCATGGTTGTCGCCTTCGAGCCTTTTATCTCAAGCGGAGATGAAGAAGTAAGGGAAATGAGCGACGGCTGGACATTCGTTACACCTAGCAAAAGTCATGTCGCCCAATGTGAACATACCGTTGTCATCACAAAAGAAGGACCGATTATCTTAACCAAATAACCATGGACCAGGGACATTGCATGTTCCTGGTTTTTATCTAGTATTAAGGTTAAAGCACCTCTAAACTTCATTTATTGTTCTCACTAAAAAACACTTGAACAATTCCCTCCATTCCGCTAAAATGAAAAAAATTTCAAATTTTAAAGTAATGACAGAAACAAGTAGCTGTTTATCTCCCTGTTTTAGAGAGCTGATGCCTGGTGAAAATCAGCACAAAGATAACAGTGAATTACCTTCTTGAACTTTCTCTGTGAACAAAGTAGCAGGGAACGGCACGGACCGTTAATCCGCTGAGTGGAAGAGCAATCTTCAATAAGGGTGGTACCGCGTTAGCCACGTCCCTTTCTTTAGGGGCGTGGTTTTTTGTATTTCAATAACGGAAAGGATGGGGATCATGGAGAATTTTTTTGAAAAATTAACAGCCAAGCAAACACTCGAAACAGAGAGGCAGCTGGAGGTTTACCGCAATGGCGTCCAGGAGATTCTGCCAGAAGCGGAGCTAAAGAATAAAATAGCCAAATCCATTTTTCAAAATCAGCCTTTAAAAATTAAGCTTGGGCTAGATCCTTCTGCGCCGGATGTCCATATTGGCCATACGGTTGTGCTGAATAAATTAAAACAGTTCCAGGACAACGGTCATATCATCCAGCTGATTATTGGCGATTTTACCGGAAAAATTGGCGACCCGACAGGCAAATCGGCAGCCCGAAACCAGCTTACCGATGAAGAGGTGAAGCATAACGCCAAAACATACTTCGAGCAATTCAGCAAAGTGCTGGACATGGATAAAGTTGATCTTCATTACAATTCAGCATGGCTAACGGACCTCCAGCTCGAAGACGTTATCCGCCTGTCTGCCAGCATAACAGTTGCCCGCCTTCTGGAACGCAACGATTTTTCAGAGCGCCTGGCCACAGGAAAACCAATCTCGCTTCATGAATTTTTCTACCCGCTGATGCAGGGCTATGACTCGGTAGCTCTTGAAAGCGATATTGAGCTTGGGGGCAATGATCAGCACTTTAATGTCCTGATGGGACGCCAGCTGCAGGAGCATTTCCAAAAAGAAAAGCAGGTGGTCATTCTGATGCCGCTCCTTGAAGGCCTGGATGGGAAAGAGAAAATGTCTAAATCAAAAAACAATTACATTGGTGTGGATGAGGATCCCAAGAATATGTATGGCAAAACCATGTCCATCCCGGATGAGCTGATCGCAAAATACTTCAATCTCGCAACAGATCTGCCAGTAAAAGAAAAACAGCAAATCGAAACTGGTCTTGAAAACGGCGCTCTGCACCCGCGTGACGCCAAAATGCTTTTAGGGAGAACAATCGTCCGCATGTACCACGGCACAGGTGCAGCCGATAAAGCCGAACTGCACTTCAAAACTATTTACCAAAAGGGAGCCATGCCGGATGACATACCTGAAGCCGAATGGAAGGGTGAAGGTGAAGTCCTCATAACAGACCTTCTTGCCGGCCTCGGTCTGCTTTCCTCCAAAACGGAAGCGAGAAAAATGATTGCCAATGGCGGCATCCGTTTAAACGGTGAGAAAGTCAGCAATGTTCAGATGCTCGTGAAAATCACAGACGGATTAGTTCTTCAGGCAGGAAAAAGAAAATTTGTGAAACTAAAGCTGAACTAGGCAGATCGCTTTTTTCTCCCGTCCATTTCAAGATATGATAGAATAGACGAAATTTTTAAAGAAAAGCAGGTGGAGGAAATGAAAGCGATCATTCATGAAGGAAAAGCAGGAAGTGCCGGATTATCTTATGGTGAACTGGAAAAGCCCGAGCCGTGTGCCGGGGAGGTGAGAGTGAAATTAAAAACGGCAGGGTTGAACCATCGTGATTTATTTGTCCTGAACCGCCACAAGCCTGAGGATCCCGCGCTTGTCATCGGGTCAGACGGAGCGGGAATCATAGACGCAGTCGGAAACGGCGTTACAGACGTGAAGCCAGGTGATGAAGTCATCATCAATCCCGGGCTGGGCTGGAAGGAAAAGAGTGATGCACCGCCGTCAGGCTTTGAAATTGTCGGCTTGCCGTTTCATGGCACATTCGCCGAATATATTACCATTCCGGCTGAAAACGCTGCACCCAAGCCGTCCTATTTAACCTGGGAGGAAGCGGGCGTCCTATCCCTGGCAGCACTAACCGCCTACAGGGCTTTGTTCACAAGAGGAAAGATTCAGTCAGGAATGAAAGTGTTCATTCCCGGTATTGGAGGAGGAGTGGCCACCTTTTTAATGCAATTCGCAAAAGCAGCGGGAGCAACCGTTTACGCAGCTTCCCGTTCGGAGGAAAAATGTCAGAGAGCGCTTGAACTCGGTGCGGATAAAGCACTGAACAGCAGTGAAGATTGGACGGCAGTTCTTGGCGTGGAAAAAGTGGATCTTGTCATTGAATCAGTTGGCCCGGCAACATTCAATAAGTCGATCGAAATCCTGCGCAATGGCGGTACCATCGTTACATTTGGCTCCTCCACAGGCGATGTGCTGGAACTTAATCTCCGCAGCCTCTTTTATGCCCAGCAAAATCTGCTTGGCTCAACAATGGGCAGTGCAGAGGAATACCATGAAATGCTCCATTTTATTGAAAAACATCAAATCAGGCCGGTATTGGATCAGGCATTTCACCTGGAACAATACGAACAGGCTTTTGATAAAATCGCAAACGCGGAGCAATGGGGGAAGATTGCTTTTAATATCAGCTAAAACACAGACACCTCAGCAATGAGGTGTTTTTTATTATAGCAATAAAATTTTAAGAATGTTCAAAAAATTAATTGTTATAGATCTTTTGAGATGGTAAAATAGACTTAAATTCTACATGTTTCGACTTTTGGAGGGCTAATATGAAATTTTATCAAACTTTAAGATTTAAAATGAGCCTGATTATGATCCTTCTTTTATTAGTTCCGCTTATGATCATCGGTTTTTTATCCTATCAGCAGACTCAAGTACTTGAATATGCTATCATCCCCAAGAACTCATTGGAAGAAATCAATCCTGATTTTAAAAACATTTTTGCAGATTATGAGCAATTCCTTACAGCTTTGACAGAATCGGAAGAAATGGAGTCAGATACATACTCATTCCCAAATACAATGGAAAAAGAAATTACAAATATGCCTGCTGCCAACGATCCATTGAAAACCCTATTCTATGAAACATATCTGAGCAGCAGGGCAGAAAATTACGAGAACACCTTAAATCTATATTTTGCAACAGAGGATGAGGGAGAATTTTATCTCTCTAACATCCCGCCGGCTGAGGTTGATCTAAGGAAGTTTGATCCGAGGCAGCGTGACTGGTATTTAAGTGCCAAGCTGGCTGATGGGAAGATGGTCTGGACAGAGCCTTATATTGATACAGGAACCGGCAAATCCACTATTACATTAGCAAAAGCTTTTAAAGACGAAGATGGGAATATCGCTGGAGTGGCAGGACTTGATTTTGATATGCATAAGCTTGCACTGCTGATAAGGGCGGATTTTTTGAATAAGTCATTAGTCATTGCTGCTGTATCTGTGCTCGCAGGCCTGCTGATTGTTTATTTCTTTATGAAAGATTTCAATAAAAGGCTTGGAAAAATACAGTCAGGCATGTATAGACTGGCACAGGGTGACCTTTCTGGCGAGAAGCTCCATTCTTCCCAGAAGGATGAACTCGGAAAGCTTGTATCAAGCTACAATGAAATGACAGAGCACTTAAAAGAGTTAATTACCAATGTGATGGATACCTCTCAGCAGGTGGCAGCCTCTGCGGAACAGCTGAATGCTAATGCTGACGAAGCAGCGAAGGCCACAGACCAGATTGCCGGTTCCATCCAGGAAGTATCAGAAGGGACTGAAGGGCAAGTTGGAAAAGTTGTCGAATCCCGGGAACATATCAGCCAAATTACAGAAGATGTCAGAGAAATTTCTTCTATGGCCGGAAAAGTAGCCCAGGCTTCTGAATATACTGCTGCAAAGTCAGAAGACGGCATGCTGATCGTTAATCGTGCCATAAAGCAGATGGAAATAATCAGCCAAAACACGGATGAGACTGGAAGCATTATTCATAGGCTGGATGAAAAGTCCGCAGAGATTGAAAAGATTCTTTCAATCATCAGTCAGATTGCAGATCAGACCAACTTGCTTGCTCTTAATGCTGCAATCGAGGCTGCCAGGGCTGGAGAGCATGGAAAAGGATTTGCGGTTGTAGCTGATGAAGTCCGAAAACTCGCAGAACAATCAAGTACATCAGCAAAACAAATCTCATCTCTCATTCTTGATATCCAGGATCGAACCAAAATCGCCGTTGAGTCTATTTCAAAAGGGGAAGGAACTGTAAAAGAAGGAATTACTCTTTTTAGTGAGGCCTGGAATTCTTTTGAGGAGATTTCCGCTGCTGTAAAAGAAACGTATGGACAAATGGAGCTTGTTTCAGGTTCAATTAAAAAGATTCAGCACAGCACCAGCCAGCTGTCGACCTCCTTTAACGCGGTAGATGAATATGCCGTTCAGGCAGCATCGCACACTCAGGAGGTTGCAAGTGCAACGGAAGAGCAGAGCGCTGCCATTGAAGAGGTATCTTCCGCAACAGGCGTACTTGCTGACATGGCACAGGAGCTTCACGAAAAAGCGTTGAAGTTTAAAATATAAAAAAGAAAGAGCGCTCATACAGGCTCTTTCTCTTCATTATCTTATGAGTGTAAAAACTTCACACAAACCGGATCCGGAACCATAACATCAGATTGAAGCAATGAAAGCTTCCCGGTATTATCATCACGGGAATACAAAACAATATTGCTCGAATTTTGGTTGGAGCCAATCACAAATTTTTCGGTTGGATCAAGCACAAAGTCGCGCGGCCAGTTTCCTTCTGTGGAGGTATGGTCCACAAACGCAAGCTCGCCATTATCCTGATTGACGGAGAACACAGCAATGCTGTCGTGCCCGCGGTTGCCGGCATAAATGAAGCGCCCGTCTGAAGAAATATGAATGGCACTTCCCTGGTTATTCTCCGTAAAACCTTCCGGTAGAGTGGAAATAGCCTGCTTTTGAACTAAGCTTCCATCCTGATGATATTGAAGCAAAAGAACCTCAGAGCTAAACTCGGTCATCACATAAGCGTACTTTCGATTTGGATGGAACACAAGGTGTCTCGGACCGCTTCCCGGCTTTACAGTCAGGGTGCTTTTTTCCTTCAGAATCCCTTCATTCATTTCATACGTAATTACCTGGTCCGTTCCCAGGTCAACTGCAATTAAATACATTTCGTCCGGAGTAAGTCCGGAATAATGAGTATGCGGCTTTTCCTGCCTGCTGTCAGGACCGGATCCGCTATGTTCAATAACTGAAATTGCAGGGTTTAGAGAGCCATCTTTATTTGTTAAGTAAGACTCTACCGTCCCTTTATGGTAGTTTGCACTGAAGACATAACGTACGGATGAATCCACACTGACATGGCAAGGAGGAGAGCCTTCTGCCACCTGGCTGTTGATCTTCTCAAGTGAACCGCTGCTGCTTTCCAGGCGATACGCAGCTACTCCGCCGGATTCGCCTTCCTTGGCTACCGAGAATAAAAATTGATTATTCCGGCTGATCGTTAAATAAGTGGGATTACTCAATTTCGCTGCCGATTTCACATCGGAAATTTTGCCTGCTTCTGTATCCAGAATAAATGTATAAATCCCTTCACTTTCACCCTTTGTGTATGTCCCTATGTATCCTCTGTACTTGGCCATATGAAGCCTCCTTTAAATGCGTTCTTCTGAAAATACTCTATCATACATCACAGTTCAAACAAAAGGAAGAGGAATTTTACAATCGAAAAAGAATAGTAAAAAGGTATAGATATGAGAGGATGATCATGTTGAACGCACCCCATTCAATATTGTCGATTTGGAAAAGGTTTGACTGTTTTCCGATGGAGACCCTGACAAAAGCATGGTTTTACGATAAAGCAGGAATTAAAAAGCAGCGGGATGTTTCCTTAATGAAGGAGCACCGTGCCCAATATGGTATTACCGGAAACTGTTTTGACCTGGCGATCTGGCTCCTGCATGAATTTAAGGAGGCTGGAATCGAGGCCTATCCGGTTGGCCACGAATTGAAAACGCCTTCTGCCCATGCGGCAGTGGTGGCAGTGGATGAAGAGGGGCGCCGCTATCTATGCGATCTGGGTGATCAATGGCTGCAGCCCATATTGATTGATCCAGAGGCAAGAGACTTTACGCCGGAAAAAGTAAGCGGATTTTTTCCGGCGGCAGATGTTCAGGTCTCATTTGAAGACGGACAGCTGGAAATTGCCTATCACCGCCCGAACGGAAAAATATCGCGGCAGAGTTATGATACGGATACAGCAGACATGAACAGTTTCCTGAAAGCAGCTGAACGGTCTCAACACACTATTTATCCAAAGGCATTGCTGGAACAGCGGATTCCCTATAAAAACGAAACCGCCCACTGGGAATTTTATAATTGGAAAAGCTTTCTCAGTACTACAGAAGGCCTGTATCATGACGCACCTGCGGATACTATTGAAGAATGGGCAGCCCGGATTCATGAAAAGACAGGGTATGATATTGAGTTTTTAATAGAAGCATTGGGCTTCTACAAAAAACTGGGAGATTGAAAAACTGCTGCGGGCTGAGAATCGCTTTTTTCTGAATGTCTCTCAAAACCCGGATTCGCTTATAAAATGGGGATTTCGCTCATAAACACAAAAAAATCGCTCATAAAATAGGAATTTCGCCCATAAATACAAAAATCGCTCATAACATCCCAATTTTCGCCCCTAACGACAGCAACCAAAGGAGCTGCCATGTACATAAAACTCTATCAATATCATATCCGCCCGGAAAACGAACAGGAACTGATGGTGATCCAGCGGAAAGCTGGTCAAATCTACCGGAATTACATCGATGTTCAGACCAAAATGTTAAAAAACATAAAAGATGAGACAAAGTGGACAGAAATCAGTTTTTTTGAGTCGGAAGAAGACTATCAAAACAAACTGCCTCTGATCAACAGCGATCCCAATATCCGGGAGCTTTACAAAAAGTTTGAATCCCTGCTTATCAGCGATATAAGGGAAGAAGAGTATGAGGATGCCTTTAAAATCATACGTAATGACTTTTCCTCTTAAGGATTTCCTCCTATTTATTTCCCATTCTGTCATTTTGAAGATATAGTAGGATATAATCGAAGCAACATATAAGAGAGGGGATATACACACATATGGAGCCAATTCAAAATGTTTCAGCGTATCTTACTCAAAATGCGGAGGTTTTATCCGAAGAGATTGTTGCAGAAATTGTAAACCGGTTTGGTTTCGAAATTCCCAGACAGGAATTTGATGCGGCCGTTTCGATGTATGTTGAGTTTATAAAATATCTGGGAACCATGATTGCGAACATTGAAGACCGGGTTCCTGAAGGATTGGTCGAATGGAGCAAAGGAAACGGCGAACGGGCTGCCTCCATGGGAGGAAAAATTTCCGATATAGTCACCAGATATCCGGACACTCGCCTCGTTTTTACCGATAGATTGCGCAATATAGGGAAAGAGTTTGAGCTAACAGCGGATGAAGTTATTTCTATTGTGAAAAAAGTAAACTACATACTCGACATCAGCATTAATGAAACCGTATTCGCTTTTGAGCGCCACTCCGAGGAACAATTAAAGGAGACTCAATCCCAGGTAAATGAGCTTTCGGCAACCATCGTACCGATTCAGGACAGTATTGCAATCCTTCCATTGATCGGGAATATTGACTATGACAGAGCACAGATCATCATTGAGAAAACAGTTCCGCGGGTAAGCCAGCTGGGAATCGAAACCTTAATTATCGATTTTTCCGGCACGGTGAATATAGATATTGAAATCGCCAAGCATATTTTTGATATCCGGAATATCCTCCTTCTGATCGGTGTCAACACAATTGCCACAGGTGTCAGACCCGATTTGGCAAAGAAAGCCGTTACACTTGGCATTGATTTATCATCCCTTGAAGTCTATTCGAACGTCCTCCAGGCGATTAGAAGCATTAAATAAATGAAATGATTGAAGCTGCTCATAAAGCGGCTTCTTTTTATATAAAAAAATATTGTCGAACCCCCAATCACATGATAGTATTTAGATATTTTCAAATATATTAAATTCACAAAATCATAGAGACTATCAAAAAGATTCGTATTGGAGGCTT
Source organism: Bacillus sp. NTK034 (assembly GCF_017303275.1). Lineage (GTDB taxonomy): Bacteria > Bacillota > Bacilli > Bacillales > Cytobacillaceae > Cytobacillus. The sequence goes on from NZ_JAFKOJ010000006.1 coordinate 157,478, forward strand.
TTTGCATGACTGTTTTCACATCCGCTTATTTTACAATGACTGAACAGGAAGCCATTGAATATGCCAAAACCAGACTGAATTATTTTGCTCCAGATGCTGATTTGGATTGCAGGGAAATTGGCGATGGCAATTTAAACTATGTATTCAAGCTGACTGACCATAAACACAATAAGTCACTGATCATCAAGCAGGCTGGACCGGTTGCCAGAATCTCAGATGAATTTAAGCTTTCTCCTGACCGTAACCGCATTGAATACGAAATTCTGGATCTGCAGAACAAATTAGCTTCAGGTTTCGTGCCTAGAGTGTTTAGCTACGATCCTATAATGAACTGTACCGCGATGGAGGATCTGTCTGATTACACCATTATGAGAACAGCCTTAATGCAGCATAAAAAGTTTCCGCTGTTTGCTGACCATATCTCGACATTCCTGGTAAATACCCTATTGCTTACTTCCGATGTCGTAATGGGGCACAAGGAAAAGAAAGAGCTGGTCCAAAAATTCATCAACCCGGAATTGTGCGAAATTTCAGAGGATCTCGTCTTCACAGAACCGTTTTACGACTGTCCTAGAAATGAAGTGTTTGAAGGTATCAGGGAATTTGCCAGAAGGGAAATTTGGGAAGATTCAAAGCTTCAGCTTGAAACTGCAAAGCTTAAATTCGAGTTTATGACCCATGCCCAGTCCCTGCTGCATGGCGATCTGCACACAGGCTCGATTTTTGTCAAAGAAGATTCTACTAAAATCATTGATCCCGAATTCGCCTTCTCCGGCCCAGCCGGCTACGATGTAGGCAATGTGATCGCCAACTTGATTTTCGCCTATGTGAACGCGAAATATACAATGGCTGATGGTGAAGAAAGACAGGTTCAGCTGGAATATCTCGAAAATACAATGGAAGATATTATCGACTTGTTCAAAACGAAATTTTTACAGGCATGGGATGCGAAAGCAACTGAGCAAACAGCGCGCTATGAGGGATTTAAAGAATATTATCTGGATACAGTTCTGCGTGACACAGCAGCTGCAGCCGGACTTGAACTGTGCAGGAGAATTATCGGGCTGGCATCTGTAAAGGATGTCACCTCCATTGAAGATTACAGCAGCAGAGCTGCAGCGGAAAAAATTTGTCTGGCAGCCGGTAAAATGTTTATTATGGATAGGGAATCTTTTAAAACAGGAGCGGATTTTGTGAGTGTGCTAAAAGACTGTGAAAAAAGATTCTAAAGGAGGCAGCATGATGGGGAAACCAGTGGATGTCATCCAGTCTGTCAGATTGGATGATGAAACCGACACGCTTATTCTATTAGATCAAACAGTTCTGCCGAATGAAAAGAACTTTTTGCATTTGAAAGAGTTAAAGGATATTTGGGATGCAATCTATCATTTAAAGGTCCGAGGTGCACCTGCTATTGGAATAGCCGCGGCTTACGGTGTCTATTTGGGCACAAAGCAATCAGCGGCAGTGAGCTATGAAGAACTTTATCAGGATTTTAAAAAGGCGAAGGAATTCCTGGCGTCATCGCGGCCAACTGCGGTTAATCTGTTTTGGGCGCTCGACCGCATGGAAGCCTGTTTTCAGAAGGAAGAAGGCAAAGCAGCAGCTGATATAAAGCAAGCCCTGAAAGTGGAAGCAGAAAAAATCCGCGCTGAGGATGAAAAAGTGTGCGAGTCGATCGGACAGCACGCGCTTTCCGTTCTTGAGCCTGGATGGGGCATTCTGACACACTGCAATGCCGGTACGATTGCGACCGCTAAATATGGGACAGCTCTTGCTCCGATTTATTTAGGGCAGGAAAAGGGCTATGATTTTAAAGTATATGCCGATGAAACCCGTCCGCTTCTGCAGGGGGCCCGCCTGACTGCATGGGAGCTCGAAGAAGCAGGGGTCGATGTTACGCTGATCTGCGATAATATGGCCAGCATCGTCATGAAAGAAGGCAAGGTTCAAGCGGTACTTGTCGGCTGTGACCGTGTTGCAGCCAATGGGGATGCAGCCAATAAGATTGGAACATCAGGCGTTGCGATTCTTGCAAAACATTATAAAATACCATTCTATGTTTGTGCCCCGCTGTCAACAGTCGATCTCGCATGCCAGACAGGGGACGATATTCATATTGAATTAAGAGATTCAGAAGAGATTACGTCTAAATGGTACGAAAAGCGGATGGCGCCAGAGGGTGTGCAAACCTATAATCCAGCATTCGATGTAACAGATCATGAACTGATCACAGGCATTATCACGGAGAATGGCATAGCTTATGCGCCGTTCACTGAAAGTCTGTCTAAAATGTTTAAATAGAAATAATATAGCCTCCTGGCCCAGTGGTCAGGAGGCATTTTCATGCTTTTGCTTCTATTCTTCATATCTTTAAAGCGTTCAACTAGGAAAATATCCCTGATTCCGATAAAGAAAGAGTGTAATTTAACTCTTTTCATCAATCAAATGTACTATTTAATTTGGGGTAATACTTTTAATTATGGAAAATTTATGAAGTAACCAATGCGCAGAGAGTAAAAACCAATTGTAAACCCGTCTAAATCCCTGTTACTTTTTTTGAAGCTATGTTTCTGGGCCTGATTCCAAAGTCTGATAATTAAATAATTTAGCATATTGTTAGAGTCTGAATATTTTAAATATACTTTAATTACAACAAGAAACGACAGGAAAAAATATAGATTCGAGAGGAGAAAAAGGATGAAGAAAAAAAGGGCATTAGGAGCAGCACTTCTAAGTATGACTATGGGTTTATCAGTTTTCACAGCGGGGGCATTTGCAAAAGAGCCAGAGTCTCAAAACGAAACCTATCGGGTATTAATCCAGGGGCCGTCAAACGCCAAAGCATCTCTGAATTCACAGGTGGACAAACGCTGGGATTTTGGCAGCGATGGCATGACAGCGGAAGTCAATGCAAAGCAATACCAGGCACTGCTGAAAAATAAGAACTTAAAGATTGAAAAGGTAAACGAAGTTACTCTTGATACTGCCAGAACGGAAGCGTCCAAGAAAGATTCTGTTTCTATTCAGGCAGCAGGATATCCTAGTGATCAGACACCATGGGGAATTGCTTCCATCTATAATAACAGCAGCATTACGAGTACGTCAGGCGGAAGCGGAATAAAGGTTGCTGTTCTTGATACAGGTGTTTATACAAGTCATATCGACCTGGAAGGCTCAGCAGAGCAATGTAAGGATTTCACTCAATCCAGCCCGATTGTAAATGGCTCATGCACTGATCGTCAGGGACATGGCACACATGTAGCCGGGACCGTTTTGGCACATGGGGGATATGATGGACAGGGAATTTATGGAGTAGCTCCACAGGCGAAATTATGGGCATACAAGGTGCTTGGCGATAATGGCTCAGGCTACTCAGATGATATTGCAGCAGCAATCCGCCATGTTGCAGACGAAGCATCCCGTACAGGATCAAAAGTGGTCATCAATATGTCACTTGGTTCAAGCGGTAAAGATTCTCTAATCAGCAGTGCGGTTGATTATGCCTACAGCAAAGGTGTCCTTGTTGTTGCCGCAGCAGGAAATTCCGGCTACAGCGCTAATACAATCGGCTATCCTGGAGCATTAAAGAATGCGATTGCGGTTGCAGCCCTTGAAAACGTTCAGCAAAACGGTACATACCGTGTAGCCAACTTCTCGTCCCGCGGAAACCCTAGCACTGACGGTGACTATGTCATTCAGGAAAAAGACGTGGAAGTGTCTGCACCGGGAGCAAGCATCGAGTCTACTTGGTATAACGGAGGCTATAACACGATTAGCGGAACATCCATGGCTACACCTCATGTAGCCGGCCTTGCAGCAAAAATTTGGTCATCCAGTCCATCCATGAGTCATACTCAGCTTCGCGCAGAGCTTCAAAACCGTGCTAAGCAATATGACATTAAAGGCGGATACGGAGCAGCAGCTGGTGACGATTATGCATCAGGCTTTGGATATCCTCGTGTGAAATAAGCAAGCATCATCATACCCCCGAAGAACCGTCCGATCCTCTGATCGGCGGTTTTTTTATAGAATGAATGACCGCGAATTACATAATATTTCCGCGGAAATGATCATATTTTAGCGAAAGAAGAAAACTTATAAAAATTGCTGATTCAAATTGTTTTTGAATATACAATAAGGAGTGAATGTGTTTAGGAAGGGAGCTGACAGCCATGGCTGTTCAAAATAAATATGTAAGCGATTGGGAAGCAAAGGAACTGATCTGCGAAATCGGCAGAAGAGCGTACAATAAGAACTTCGTTGCAGCAAACGACGGAAATATCTCCATTAAGGTGGGGGACTATGAACTCTGGACAACACCAACCAGTGTAAGCAAAGGGTTTATGACCCCTGAAATGATGGTCAAAGTGGATCTTTCTGGAAATGTGCTTGAAGGCAATCTGAAGCCATCATCCGAAGTAAAAATGCACCTCAGAGTGTATCAGGAAAACCCTGAAGCAAAGGCAGTTGTCCATGCCCATCCGCCTGTCGCCACTTCGTTTGCCATAGCCGGAATCAGCCTGGAAAAACCTGTATCACCGGAAGCGATAGTCCTGCTGGGCAAAGTGCCGGTTGCCCCGTATGCCACTCCGGGCACACAGGAAGTGCCTGATTCAATTGCCCCTTACTGCAGGGGTTACAATGCCGTTCTTCTTGCTAACCATGGAGCCCTAACCTGGGGCAGGGACATCACAGAGGCCTATTTTCGTATGGAATCACTGGAACACTATGCACTCATGCTGCTGTATTCCGAACACATCATGCAAAAGTCAAACGAACTAAGCACAGAACAAATTGCAGAGCTGATCTCAATCCGAGAGAATATGGGCATTAAAACAGGTGGAATACCGGTTCCAGGCAGTGAGAAGAAAATCCGGACAGCCCCCGGCCTGCCGGAAGAAATGATCGAAAGCATTGTGCGAAAGGTAACGGAAGAAGTCCTGAAAAACGTTTTAAAATAGCCAAAATGGGATAGCTATAAGGGTATAGCAATGTTGTATAATTTTAAACTTTTAACGAAACCTATCTTGAATACCTTATTGAAACGCGAGGAGAGATTCCGATGAAACTGCTGGTCATTGGCGGGGTGGCTGCAAGTATGTCTGCCGCATCGAAATTAAGGAGAATGGATGAAAATGCTGAAATTACCGTCTATGAAAAAGGCAAATTTTTATCTTACGGTGCCTGCGGTCTTCCTTATTATATATCTGGAGAAAATGACGATTACCGGAAAATGATCGCAAGAACACAGGAGCAATTTTCTGAGAGGAACATCAAAACACATCTTCAGCATGAAGTATTAAAAGTGGATACAAGCAAGAAGGAAGTAACAGTTAAAGACCTTGCATCAGGAAAAATGTTTACGGATACATACGATAAGCTGATGATCGGAACAGGCACGTTTCCCATTTTGCCCCCATTTCCTGGAGCCGATCTTGAGAACGTACAAGTGCTGAAAACAATGGAAGATGGGATGATATTAAAAGAAATTTCCTGCAAATCAGAAGTGAAAGATGTTGTCATTGTCGGCGGAGGCTATATTGGAATCGAAGTGGTTGAAGCGATGAAAACCCTCGGCAAAAATGTGCGTGTCATTGAAATGGGCGAGAGAATCCTGGCTCCTTTCGATAAGGAAATAACAGATATCGCTGAAAAAGAAATTCGTGATCACGGTGTAGAAATGAACCTGGGAGAAAAGGTAGAAAGCTTCAGCGGCAAAGGGAAAGTGGAGAGTGTCAAAACGGATAAAGGTACTTATAAAGCAGATTTAGTGCTAGTTGCTGTAGGTGTAAAGCCTGCTACGAAGTTTCTGGAAGGATCGGGTATAGAGCTGGCTAAAAATGGAGCCATCATCATTAACCGTGAAATGCAGACCAATATTGAAGGTGTTTATGCAGCGGGTGACTGCGCTCAGGTTTATCACAAAGTGCTTGAAGAAAATGATTATATTCCGCTTGGAACAAACGCGAATAAATGCGGCCGGCTGGCTGGGGCCAATATAGCCGGCAGCCATGAAAAATATGTAGGAACTCTGGGAAGCGCCGCGATTAAAATTTTTAATATGGAGCTTGGAAGAACGGGACTTTCCGAGGAGGATGCAAAAATGCTTGGCATTGGCTATACAACTGAATTCGTGAAAGCCGCAGACCATCCAAGCTACTACCCGAATCAGACTCCTATTTGGATCAAGCTGATCTGCGAAAAAGGAACAAATCGAATCCTCGGAGCCCACGCCATCGGCAATAAAGGGGTGGTTCTCCGAATTGACGTATTTGCCGTTGCCATTCACAATCATATGGCAGCAGAAGAACTTGGCATGGTGGATCTCTGTTATGCCCCGCCTTTTGCAGGTGTATGGGATGCTGTCCATATCGCAAGCAACGCAGCGAAAAAATAGATTAAAGTCGGCGGAAACGCTGGCTTTTTAATTTTCTCAGAAGGTTTTTGTAAGAAGATGTTGAATAAACTCCATATAAAATCCTTTTTATGGAGGCTCAAATGTTTACAAGAATCGATACAGTCTTTCTGCAGGTTACTAATTTTGGAAAAGCCATTGAATGGTACAGTACAGTGCTTGGTTTCCCGGTAAGGTGGAGGGATGACAAGGGAGGGTATGCAGCCCTGGAAATCGGAGAAACGCCATTAACCCTTGTGCGTTCTGAAAAAGTAATTCCTTCCTCTCATATGCCATTTAACTTTTATGTTTCCGATATTGATGAAGCACATCAGCATCTGGCAGGACAAAAGGTGAAAACCGGTCCAATCCAGGCGGATGAAACGGTAAAGTGGTTTGAGTTTGAAGATCCTGACGGCAATAAGCTTGGCGTATGCCATTTTAAAGAATAATGAAAAGCTGCCTTTTTAAGGCAGCTTTTCCAGTTACTAATAAGAATCCTTCGCAAGCTTGGGATGGCGGTTCATCGCTCCGAGCAGAATCAGCCCGCTCAGGATGAGGAGTAAGCTTGTGACAACGAACACTGCAGAAAAACCCAGATAGCCTGAGATCAAACCGCCGATGACCGGTCCGATGATGTTGCCGAAAAAGCGGAGGCTAGTGTTGTAGCCAAGCACTTCACCTTGCATGGCGACCGGTGCTTCCTGGCGGATATAAGCGATCCGGACAGGGATGATGCCTCCGATGGTTATTCCAAGCGCGAAGCGGACAAGAACAAGCTGCCACATGTTTGAGACAAATCCTCCCGGCAGATAAAACACGCCTGCGAGGAAGAGGAGAATAACCAATGTTTTAATATAGCCGTGCTGGTCTCCGATTTTTCCCCATTGCCTGGCCATCAGCAGATTGCCAAGCCCTGCAGCCGAAAAAGCAATTCCCGCAAAGAATGCCAGATTTTCCGGTCCATGCAATTCACTGACATATAAAGATAATATAGGCTGGATGCTGAAGTGGGCGATTTGAACAAGCGTTGATATCAGCATAACTGTCAGCAGGACAGGATTGCTGATAATATGCTGGATGACTGCCTTGCTTGAATACCTTGTCTGCTCGCCCTTTTTTGTTTGAACTTTGTGTTCTTTTGTAAAAAAAACAAGAAAGGCAGAAACAAAGATGGCGATGGAGGTCCATTTAAAGGTATCTGAAAATCCGAATAAATCAGCGAGGACTCCGCCGAGAAGAGGGCCCATCAATGAACCTGTAATGCTTCCGGTCTGCAGTGTCCCCATCACCCTGCCGGCAATTTCCTTCGGAGTCTGCGTGGAAATAAACGCCTGGGACATTCCGATGAAGCCTGTAAAAATTCCCGTAAACAGCCTGAGAAAAAACAGCTGCCAGACGTTTGTCACGTACCCCATCAGGAAGATGGAAATGCCCATCCCGATTCCGGACAGAATCAATATTTTCCTTCGCCCAAAAAGGTCCCCGATTCTTCCCCACACAGGTGAAAAAAGAAACGCAGTCACAAATGTGATCGCAAACGTCCACCCTGACCAATGCTGCACATAAGTTGGAGAGTGGTCGCCAAAACTTTCTATATATAACGAAATAAAGGGAAGCACCATCGTCATGCTGCCTGCCACAAAGAAATTGGCAAACCACATGATCATTAAATTTCTTTTCGTCTGTTTTATCATGTTTGAAACACTTCTTTCCGGTCAACATTTCGTTTCCCTAAATATATAATACTAAAAATTTCAAAAAAGAGGAAGGGTTATGTGCTATTACTCTAATCTTTATATATCCTGTAAACTATGATAAAAACGGGTTTTTTTAAGGGAAATGCCAAAATTTCTATGACATTTTTACCAGAGTCCGTGAAAAAAACATTGTCTTATAACAGTATTTATTCTATAATTCCTAATAGGAAAAAGATTCAGAATATATATGAAAAAGGGGGAAGTTATTTGGAAGCTTTTGTTAATCAGCTAAACGGCATATTATGGAGCACACCTGTTATTTACATCTGTTTAGCAATAGGGTTGTTCTTCTCAGTCTTAACTCGATTTTTGCAGGTCCGCCATATCAAGGATATGGTACTGCTCATGTTTCAAGGGAAAAGTTCCGCAGCGGGCGTTTCGTCTTTCCAGGCCTTATCTATTGCTCTTTCCGGCCGTGTAGGAACTGGTAACATCGCAGGTACTGCGACTGCCATCGCAATGGGTGGACCTGGTGCTGTATTCTGGATGTGGGCCATCGCTTTTATCGGAGCAGGCAGTGCATTCGTTGAATCAACGCTGGCACAGATTTACAAAGTGAAAAAAGATGGGCTTTACCGAGGCGGTCCGGCCTATTATATTGAAAAGGGAATCGGAATTAAATGGTTTGCAGTCCTTTTCGCTATTTCTGCATTGCTGGCTATGGCGCTTTTAATGCCTGGCATCCAGTCAAACTCAATTGCACTTGGAATGGAAAATGCATTCGGGATAGATAAAACAGTAACAGGTCTTATAATTATCGGGTTACTTGCACTGATTATTTTCGGCGGTGTTAAGCGTATTGCAACTGTAGCTCAATATACGGTTCCTTTTATGGCAGTGGGTTATATTTTAGTCGCTTTAATTATTATTGCCATGAACATTGGTGAGCTGCCTGGTGTAATTTCGTTAATTTTCAGCAGTGCCTTTGGCGCAGACTCCATGTTTGGGGGAATTATCGGAAGCGCAATCGCCTGGGGTGTAAAACGCGGAATTTATTCAAACGAAGCTGGTCAGGGTACAGGCCCGCATGCTGCTGCAGCTGCTGAGGTTTCCCATCCTGCCAAGCAAGGTCTTGTGCAGGCATTCTCTGTATATATTGATACGCTATTCGTATGTTCCGCAACAGCTTTCATGATTCTATTTACTGGAATGTTCAATACAGTCGGCGCTGATGGAAAGACTCCAATTGTAGAAAACCTTCCAGGAGTGGAAGCTGGTCCTGGTTATACACAGGCAGCTGTTGAATCTGTTCTTCCAGGCTTCGGTGCCGGATTCGTTGCTGTTTCTCTTTTCTTCTTTGCTTTCACAACCATCATGGCCTACTACTATATGGCTGAAACAAACGTAGCTTACCTGATTAGCGGCAAGAACAGCAAGCTGGCGATGTTTATTCTGAAAATTGTCTTGCTTGCTGCAACATTCTATGGTGCTGTTAAAACAGCAGGCCTGGCGTGGGCACTCGGAGATGTTGGCTTGGGACTAATGGTTTGGCTGAATTTAATTGCCATCGTTATCTTAAGAAAACCGGCTCTGATTGCACTGAAAGATTACGAGGCCCAGAAGAAACAAGGTCTTGACCCAGTATTCAATTCCAAGAAGCTTGGCATTAAAAATGCTGAGTATTGGGAAGAGGAATACAAGCCTCAGGAAGAAAAAGTATCTTAATAGAAAGATAATAGTTGTCCGGCTGATGCCGGGCATTTTTTTTTACAATTTTTAAATCTACTTTTACAATTTTCAGGTTATTTCTTAGCATTCTCTTAATATTCATCTTTTAGTATTGTACTTGGGTTTGGTACATAAATACGATGCAATCATTTCAAATAATATGAAGAGGTGCTTAGGATGACTGAATTGAATCGCCGCAAGTTTTTAACGTATGTAGGTACAGGTGTGGGAGCATTGACTGTAGCTTCGACAGGTTTGGGGGCAATGGTTCCAAGAGCGGAAGCTAAGGGTGTTGAGGCAGCCTCCCATTTATTCGGATTCCAGAAGAAAATCTCTGGTTTGAATTTTAAGCCGATTGACCCGACAGATAAAGACGATCTTGTTTTGCCGCGTGGATACAAATACGATGTTGTGGCAGCCTATGGGGATGTCATTAACAAAAAAGGCGATACATTCGGCTTTAACAATGACTTTACATTATATTTTCCAATTGATAAGGACAAGCGCGGTCTCTTATGGGTGAATCATGAATATTCAAGCGATCTATTTGTTCATGGTGCAAGGCCGGCAAATGGCAAATATACCGCAGCGCAAATTCAGAAAATGCTTTACAACCAGGGCGGATCGATAATCGAGGTCTACCGTGATAAAGAAGGTACATGGAAAATGGATACGGATTCCAAATATGCGCGCCGTATTACAGGCTTGACTCCGTTCCAGCTTACAGGTCCTGCCAAAGGTTCAAAAGCAGTGGGCGGTGCAACGAATGTACAGGGGACCTTTGCCAATTGTTCTGGCGGCATGACATTGTGGGGCACAGTTTTATCAGCTGAGGAAAATTTCGAATCTACCTCTAAGGATGCAGGATTAAATGATACACATTATGGCTGGATTGTGGAAATCGATCCGTTTGATCCTAATTTTAAGCCGCGCAAGCACACAGCCCTTGGCCGTTTCAACCATGAAAATGCAGCAGTTGGCCTGACCAATGACAATCGGGTTGTGGTATATATGGGTGATGATAAAAAGGATGCATGCGTGTATAAGTTCATCAGCAAAAATAAATATGTAAAGTCCCGCGGAAAAGCCAACGCAGACCTTCTGGAAGAAGGGACACTTTATGTGGCTAATATGGGCAGCGGAAATTGGGTGCCATTAACGATCGAAAATGTGCAGAAAGCCGTTAAGGGGGATGCAGACCTTTTAAAGAAATTCCAGACACAGGCTGATGTGGCTGTTCACTGCCATGAAGCAGCTCTGCTTGTGGGCGGAACGCCTACTGACCGTCCAGAAGATGTAGAAATCAGCCCGTTCGATAAAACGGTATTCATTGCCCACACCAACAATGATAAACATGGCAACTTCCACGGCCATATTACCAGATTTATCGAAGAAGGAGATGACCTGGGGGCACTGACTTTTGATTTTGAAATCTTCGCAGCCGGCGGAAAACAGAGCGGATTTAGTGCACCTGATAATCTGACTTTCGACAGCCTTGGCAATCTTTGGACTGTAACAGATATGTCATCAAGCAAGCTGAATACAGGAATCTACACGCATTTCGCCAACAATGGCATGTTCGTCATCCCGACGATCGGAAAAAATACCGGTGAAGCCTTTCAGTTTGCTTCAGCTCCAGTTGAAGCGGAACTAACTGGCCCATCCTTTACACCAAACGAGACAACCCTCTTCCTGTCCATTCAGCATCCTGGAGAAGAGACGGAAGACCTGAACAATCTGACAAGCAAATGGCCGCACCGCAAGGGAGATACTATGCCGCGTCCGGGAGTTGTGGCGATTACAGGCTTTAAATACTAGGAGGTTACTATGCTATCAAATATCGGGATACCAGGATTGATAATTGTTCTAGTGCTGGCGCTGATCATTTTCGGCCCATCCAAGCTTCCTGAAATCGGAAGGGCATTCGGCACAACCCTGAAAGAATTCAAGAAATCCACACGCGAACTTGTTTCCGACGAACAGCCGGAAGAAAAGAAAAAAGAATTGCTATAAGAATGAATAGGGAAGGGAGGGATATCTTCCTTCCTTTTATATTGAGGTGATTAATATGAATAATGAGGCAGTAAATGTTCTCCAGCATTTTGAAGAGCTCCGGAAGAGGCTGATGATTATAGCTGCTGTCTTTATAGCGTTCCTGGCACTATCCTTTATTTTTGTCAGCGACATTTACCAGTGGCTGGTTAGGGATCTGGACTTTAAATTGGCTGTTCTCGGACCCTCTGAGATTTTATGGGTCTATTTCATGCTTGCGTCTGTTGTCGCCATTGCAGCCGCCATCCCGGTTGCTGCCCATCAAATCTGGCTGTTCGTCAGCCCGGCACTTACCGGAATGGAGAAAAAGGTGGCCTTATCCTATATTCCCGCGTTATTTTTCCTGTTCATTACCGGTATAGCATTCGGATATTTCATCCTTTTGCCGCTGGTTCTGAATTTTTTAATGACCTTATCAGGAGATATGTTCACCGCCTTTTTTACAACGGAAAAATACTTTCGATTCGTGCTGCATTTAACACTGCCATTCGGCTTCCTGTTTGAGCTTCCGGTTGTGATTATGTTCCTGACCAGTCTTGGCATCCTCAATCCTTATTCACTGCAGAAGATTAGGAAGTATGCATATTTCGTGCTGATTGTGGTTGCGATTTTGGTTACACCCCCTGATTTTATTTCAGATATATTGGTCACATTGCCTCTTCTGCTGCTGTACGAGGCGAGTGTGAGCCTGTCCAAAATCATTTATAACCGAAAGCAGAAAAGGCAGGCTCTCTTGCAGTAACTTTAATTTAAATCAGAACAAAAAAAGCTTGGACCGCAATGTCCAAGCTTTTCTATTATTCACTTACTTTACTCGCGGGAAGCCAAAGCCTGATGCATAATCGTCACCAGCGGCAGCTCCCGTTCCGCCAAGAATATCATTTTGCTTGGCGCGGTTCTGAAGCTCGGTGCGAAGCTGTGCATGGGACATTGATGGATTCTGGGCCCAGATCTTAGCAGCCAATCCGGATACATGAGGAGTAGCCATGGATGTGCCGCTGATTGTGCTGTAGCTGCCATCATACCATGTGGATTCAATCGCTCTGCCTGGTGCAGACACCTCGACATCACGCTCCTGGATGAGGTAGTCTCCATCAGTTGCAGGGTTGCCCCTTGATGAAAAATCGGCAACACGGTATGAACCATTTTGCTGAACATTTTCCAGAGCGGCCACTGCAACAGCATTCACTAATGCGCCGGGATAGCCAATCGTATTATCGGCAGGACCATCGTTTCCGGCAGCAGCAACTACGAGGACACCTTTGCTGTAGGCGTAATCAACTGCATCCGCAATCAATGTGCTCTTAGAGCTTGAACCTAATGACATGGAAATGACCACTTTAGATCCTGTGCGGACCGCTTCATCGGCCGCATGCTTAATAGCTCCTGCGATGTCATCAGAATACCCTGATCCTCTGTCGTTTAACACCTTATATGCCCAAAGATCTGCGTCTGGCGCTACTCCGTAAACACCTTGTCCGTTCTCGCCGCCATGAGCCAGCACAGTACCCGCAACATGTGTGCCGTGTCCGTTCTTGTCCCCGCAGCTTCCGTCAATTAAAGGGGACTTTCTTTGTGTAAAGTCCTTGCACTGTTCAGCTTGCCCGGCGAGATCAGCATGTGCTGTATTTACTCCTGTGTCCAGAACGGCAACTTTTACCCCGTTTCCGCCTGAAGTGCTTTGGATGGAGCTGTCATTGTAAATGGCCTCAATTCCCCAAGGTGTACCATCTGCCGGAGCTGATGCAGCCCCCGATCCAGGTTTCGCTGCGGTCACAGGTGAGTTCTTAACTTCTTCAACTCTATCAATCTTTAAGTTTTTATTTTTTAAAAGTGCCTGATACTGTTTAGCATTTACTGTAGTAGTAAAACCATTCTGTCCAAAATCCCATCGTACTCCATAGTTCGATTTTGCCTTTGCTTTTTCTGCACTTGGGCCCTGAATGACGACCCGATAGGTTTCATTGCTCTCAACCTGCTGACCGAATGCCCCTGACGCAAATACGGATAGTCCCATTGCTGCACTTAGTATTGCTGACCCAATGACTCTTTTTTTCTTCATTCAAAATCTCCTCTCAGAATATGTATGGTCACAGCTGAAGAGCTGTAACTCTATTATATTTATAAAATTCAGAATAATAAAACATTACTTTGGGCCTATATTTGCTTAAATTTATCATTTCTATCAAAAAACCCCAGACAGGCATCCTCACTTGCATAATAATATTCTTTCAGTAATAGGTAAATATTTCATATTGTGAAGTTAATCATGCAATAAGGAGGGTAAAAGTCTATAAAGTCGATAAGGGAGTGTGAAGAATATGAGAGCAGTAACCTACCAGGGAGCGAAAGATATTCAAGTAAAAAATGTGGAGGATCCCAAAATTGAAAAGCGGGATGATGTCATTGTCCGGATCACCTCAACTGCCATTTGCGGATCGGACCTTCATTTATATCAGGGGAATATGCCATTGCGGCCCGGCTATGTTATCGGGCATGAACCCATGGGAATCATTGAGGAGACAGGTCCTGATGTGACAAGGGTAAAGAAAGGCGACAGGGTGGTCATACCATTTAATGTATCGTGCGGGCATTGCTTCTATTGTCAGCATAATATGGAAAGCCAATGTGATAATTCGAACCCGCATAATGATTCAGGCGGCTATTTTGGCTATACTGAGAAATACGGAAACCATCCGGGCGGTCAGGCAGAGTTTCTCAAGGTGCCGTTTGGCAATTTCATGCCATTTGTTATACCGGAGTCGTGCGAGCTGGAGGATGAATCACTGCTCTTTTTATCGGACGTTCTGCCGACAGCCTATTGGAGCGTGGAACATTCAGGCATTAAAGCGGGAGACACGGTCGTCGTCCTCGGCTGCGGTCCCATCGGGTTAATGACTCAGAAATTTGCCTGGATGAAAGGAGCTAAACGGGTAATTGCAGTAGATCATCTCGATTACCGCCTCAATCACGCCAAGCTTACCAATGATGTGGAAGTCTATGACTTTACGAAATATGATGACATGGGAGCATATATAAAGGAAATCACCCAGGGCGGAGCTGATGTCGTCATTGATTGCGTCGGCATGGACGGGAAGAAATCCGCTGTAGAGAAAATAGAACAGAAGCTTAAGCTCCAGGGCGGAACGCTTGGCCCGATCCAAATCGCGACGAAAGCAGTCCGTAAATTTGGTACTGTCCAGCTGACCGGTGTGTACGGGCTGACTTATAATATGTTCCCGCTCGAGGAATTTTTCTCGAGAAACATCACCATTAAAATGGGCCAGGCCCCTGTGGTGCACTACATGCCTGAGCTATTTGAAAAAATAACGAATAAGGAATTCGATCCGAAGTCAATCATCACTCATCAGATTCCTCTCGAAGAAGCAGATCGTGCGTATAAAATTTTTAATGACCATGAAGATGACTGCATTAAAGTCATCTTAAAACCGTAATAAATACAAACCGGCCTGGATATCCCATGGCCGGTTTTTTGAAGTTTAAGAATATAACATATTATACATGTTTCGACATAAACGTATATAATAGTGCTAAAGACACAATATTAATAGAGTTAACCAAGGAGCATGTAGATGAAAGGCTTTAATCAACAGACTTTGATAAAAGAAGAAACAAAAGCAGTTATGCTTTTTATATGGCTATTCTATATCATTTTAACACTTTATGATTTGTTTTATTATTATCTGCTTCCCCTCAATACTGGCGGCAGCATCGGGCTTCCAAAGGGCGGGCTTGGATGGGGTTATTATCTGGCTATTATCGGGCTCTTGCCTTTAGCGCTGTATTTAATCAGGACAAAACGCCCTTTTCAGGTAAAATACTTATTTTTTGCAGGGTTTTTGCTGATAGATTTTAGTAACAGCATGCTGATCTATTTCGGAGAATCGAAGGAATTTCAGAGCGGAAGTGCAGTAGAACTTTTATTTATTATATTTTCACCGATTTTTGTGAATAAGCGCTATTTTTGGATAGTAACCGGCGGAATGATTGCGAAGTATCTGCTTGCCGGCTTACTGTTGAGCAGCCAAAAGGTAATGGTGCCAATCGTGCTTATGGCCATTTTTTCAAGTGTTTCATATGTTCTGCTGAACCGCTTCTATTCCTATATTCACTCGCTGACACATGTTTTCCAGGAGCTCCGCCAGACTGAAAAGCTGGCTGCTGTCGGTCAGATGGCTTCGGCAGTCGGCCATGAAGTAAGAAATCCTTTAGCAGCATTAAGAGGGTTTACTCAGCTGCAGATGGAAAAACATCCTGAAGATCAGGACCGCTATAAAATCATGATTGAGGAAATCGACCGCATTAATCTGATTGCCGATGACCTTATGATCTTAAGCAAGCCAAGACTGCCTATGTTTAAAAGAGTTGAACTGAATGCAGTGATTAACTATGTTATTTCGATCATACATGAACAGGCAGCCAATCAGAACATCCGTCTTGAAACAGAAAATCTGGAAGCTGTTCCTAAAATTCAGTGCGACGAAAATATGCTTAAGCAGGCTTTTATTAATTTGGTTAAGAATGCGATGGAATCTATGACAGAAGGCGGCACGATCCTGATTTCGGCCAAAATGGCGGAGGGCGATCAGGTTTTGATCAGTATTAAAGATGAAGGCTGCGGGATCGATGCTGAAAATATGGAACGGGTCGTGGATCCATTTTATACAACTAAACCGGATGGAACCGGTTTAGGGCTGATGGTTACCAAGCAGATTGTGGATGAACACAAGGCGGGAATCACTTTTGAAAGTGAAAAGGGGAAAGGGACAATTGTGAACCTTACTATTCCTATAGAGCAGCCAACCCAATAAAAAGAATTCAGGAGGATGTCATTTAATGTTCAGGGCAGACCTGGAAAATAGTAACTGACATTATAATAATACTATTCGAAATCATACAGCACCCTATGAGGGTGCTGTATTTTATTAGGTAAATAGGCTTCTTTTTTACAAAAATTTAATAATTTTCCTATGTTAATTCCGACTAATTGCTCATTCTCAAATAAGTCTAAAAATAGATAGAATTATGAATGTTATCATCCTAATCTACTATAATTTGAGGAGATGTATTCATTTGAAAAAGCCTATGCGCAAACTTGGAAAGACGATACTCGCAACAACGATGGCCCTATCTGTCTTAGCAGCTCCTATTTCATATGATTCTGTCATGGCGGCAAAGCCTGATCATGCAGGGAAACCGGAAATTAAATTCAGCCATGAAGTAAGCCTGCGGATACTGGGAACAACAGATATACATACACACCTTTATAACTATGATTACTATAAAGATGCAGAAACCATTGAATTTGGTCTGGCTAAAACAGCTACCTTAATCAAACAGGCAAGAAAAGAAGCAAAGAATACATTATTATTTGACAACGGAGACCTCATTCAGGGTAATCCGCTTGGAGATTATAAAGCAAAAGTAGATCAGCTTGAGGATGGGGAAATGCATCCCGTGTTCAAGGCTATGGAACTATTAGATTATGATGCCGCTACGGTAGGAAACCATGAATTCAATTATGGCCTCGATTATCTGGATGAGGTTCTGGATGATGCGCCATTTCCTTATGTAAATGCCAATGTCTACAAAGACGACGATGATAATAATCCGGAAAACGATAAAAATTACTTTAAACCATATAAAATCATCAAGAAAAAAGTCGTTGATGAAAAAGGAAGAAAACAGGTCATTAAGGTTGGGGTTATCGGTGCTGTGACTCCGCAGATTACACAATGGGACAAAGCCAATCTTGATGGAAAAATCATCACAAAAGACATTGTAAAATCAGTAGAAGCCAATATTCCTAAAATGAAAGAAGAGGGTGCGGACATTATCATTGCACTTGCGCACTCCGGCATGGGGGACGCAGCATATGCTGAGATGGAAGAGAATGCAGCCTACGACTTAACAAAAGTAGAAGGCATTGATGCGGTTATTTCCGGACACAACCATAAGAATTTTCCGGGAGATTTCACCGATCTTCCTGAAGTGGATGCAGAAAAGGGAACGGTCAACGGGGTGCCCTTCATCATGCCGGGCAGCTGGGGCAATCAGCTTGGCGTTATGGACCTGACTATTGCCAAGGTAAAGGGCAAGTGGGAGGTTAAGGATTCCCAGTCATCTTTAAGGTCTATTTTCAGAAGCTATAAAAATGAATCCGGCGCGACCGTCAAGGAAAGCCTTGCAGATGCAGATCCTGCTATTTTGAAAGCTGTAAAGGAAGAACATGATGGAACCGTGAATTATGTCCGCCAGCCTGTCGGGGAAACAACAGCTGATATCCACAGCTATTTTGCACTTGTAAAAGATGACCCGTCCATTCAAATTGTGACGAATGCACAGAAGTGGTATATTGAGAAGCAATTAAAAGGAACACCAGATGAAAATACACCAGTGCTTTCGGCGGGAGCTCCTTTTAAAGCAGGCGGCCGCAACGGGGCAAGCTATTACACATATATCCCTGAAGGCACAATCGCCATTAAAAATGTAGCCGATCTATACCTGTATCCGAATACAGTCGCTACGGTAAAAATTAAAGGGGCAGATGTGAAGGAATGGCTTGAAATGTCTGCAGGCCAGTTCAATCAGATAAAAGATAATGAAGCGGGAGAACAGTCACTCATTAATAATGATTTCCCTACTTATAACTATGATGTAATCGATGGTGTGACATATGAGATCGATGTAACAGAACCTGCTAAGTATGATAAAGATGGCAAGCAGGTTAATGCTGATGCAAACAGAATCAAAAATCTTCAGTATAACGGAGCACCTATTGATCCGGATCAGGAATTCATCGTTGTGACAAATAATTATCGGGCCAGCGGCACTTTCCCTGGAGTCAGAAACAACACGGCAGTAGAGCTTTATCCGGATGAAAACCGCCAGGCGATCATTGATTATATCCGAGAAGAACAAACCATCGATCCTTCTGCAGATGCCAATTGGTCATTTGCACCGGTTGCCGGTGGCGTAAATGTAACGTTCGAATCTTCACCGGATGCAAAGGATGCGATTGCTGAAGGCAGCGGAATCGGCTATGCGGGGGAAGCAGCCAATGGCTTTGCGAAATATTCGCTTCAATTCCCGGAGCCAAAGCCATTTGAAGTCCAACTTTTGGGGATCAATGATTTCCATGGTCAGCTTGATACATTTAATTCCGGTTTGAATGCGGGTGGAATCGAGTATTTAGCTGCACACTTAAAACAGCGTGAAGCAGAGAATCCCAATACAATTATGCTGCATGCAGGTGATGCAGTAGGGGCGAGCTCCCCTGTTTCGGCCCTACTTCAGGACGAGCCAACAATTAAAATGCTTAATGAGATCGGCTTTGATATAGGTACAGTCGGCAACCATGAATTCGATGAAGGGGTAGACGAAATGCGACGCCTTATCAATGGCGGGGCCCATCCAAAAACTGTAGAGAAGTATGGCGAGTTTGAAGGAGCAAACTTCCCGTATGTTGCAGCTAATGTAGTGGATGAAACAACAAAGGAGCCAATCCTTGATCCCTATGTAATTAAAGAAGTAAATGGAGTGCCAGTCGGCTTTATTGGCATTGCCTATTCCGATACTCCTGGAATTGTTACGCCAAGCGGAACGGCAGGTGTAGAATTCACGGACGAAGCGGAAGCAATCAACAAGTACACAGCTGAGCTGAAGGAACAGGGTGTTAAATCGATTGTGGTCATTACTCATAACCCTGTAAAGTCCGATATAGATGGGTCTAATCCTCAAGAGGAACTCGCTGACATTGCGAATGCAGTTGATGATGAAGTGGATGTGATGTTTGGCGGCCATAACCATCAGTACACAAATACTGTGGTGGACGGGAAATTGCTTGTTCAATCTTATTCCTATGGAACTGCTTTTTCCGATGTGGACTTAACAATTGATCCAGTGACGAAAGATATTGTTGCTAAAAAGGCTGAAATCGTAAGCGCCACACGTGACGTTGAACCTGATGCAGAAATTAAGCAAATGCTTGATGCTTATATTGCTGATGTCGCTCCGATTTTAAATGAAGTCATCGGTCATACTTCAACAGGTATTACGAGAGAGGTAAATGCTGATGGAGAATCTCCGATGGGCAACCTGATTGCAGATTCCATGATTGCGCAGACCAATACCGATTTTGCCTTCATGAACTCAGGCGGCGTCCGTGCAGGCATTGATGCTGGAGATATTACGTGGAAAGAAGCTTTTACGGTACAGCCTTTCGGAAATGACCTTGTGACATTGACATTGACCGGTGCCCAGATAAAAGAACTTTTTGAACAGCAATGGGGTTCAAAAGAAAGAATCATGCATGTTTCCGGCTTAAAGGTGACGTACGATTCTTCGAGAGCTGCTGGAGATCGGATTGTTTCTTTAGTAAAGAACGATGGAACGCCAATCGCTGCAGAACAGGAATATTCTGTGACGGTAAACAACTATATGGCTGATGGTGGAGACGGCTATAGCGCCCTTTTAAACGGCAGGAACCGCACTGTGGATATCGTCGACCTTGATGCTTTAATCAACTACATTAAAGAGCAGAAAGAAGTAAACCCGGCGGTTGAAGGAAGAATTACTAAATTGAATAAATAACAGGAAGGGAGCATCAGGCAGTCTGATGCTCCTTTTCTATATCCCTCGAAAATAGGTATAGGTACCCGTTTTTTCTTTTAGCGGCGGATAAATTGATTAAAATTACCTACTCAAATGTTATCGAAATATTAAAATAACAGTATTGTTAGACTATTAAAAACTTTATGTTAATTTGATAGAATTAATCTCGCACTTCGAAAATTCAGAAAAACTAAATAGGAGGCTATAAGAATGAGTAATAAGAAAAAACCTTTTAAGGTTGTATCTTCCATTACAGCCAGCACGATGATGGCAGCTGCACTATTTGCGGGATCTTTTGCCGGGACAACAGCAGCTCCTTCAAAAGTTTCAGCAGAGGAACTTTCTGCACCGATTGATTTGAATATTGTGAATGAAGACAGGCTGGGGAAGGCATTAAAAGACAGAGGATTGGTTAAAAAGGATGCTTCCTCTAAAGAAATAGAAAAGGCAGTTAAGGAGTACATAAAAGAAAAGCAAGGTGAAAAGCAGCCTGGAAATACAGCAAATAGCCATGACCATAAGGATGAGTTTGATAAAAAAACAAAGGATTTCTTAACGAAACAAAAAGAACAGATGACAAAGCAGCTGAATAAAGGTCATAAAAACTATAAAAAGGGCAAACCGGACGGCTATGTAAAAGTAGATCCGGCCAAAGAAGCAAGCTACAATGGTGATGTCAGAACAGACAAAGTGCTTGTGCTTCTAACTGAATTTGAAGATTTCAAGCATAACAATGTAACTCAGGAAGAGGGATATATGTACGCTGAGGATTTCAACAAAGAGCACTATGAGAAGCTGATGTTTGGCGATACTGAATTTGAATTATTTAATGGAGATAAAGTAAAAACGTTTAAGCAGTTCTATGAAGAGCAGTCCGGCGGCAGCTACACTGTGGATGGCACTGTGTCAGAATGGCTGACAGTCCCTGGAAATGCGAGCGATTATGGTGATGATAGTCCTGCCGGAGGTCATGATAATCTATCACCTCTTGGACCTCGCGACTTAGTAAAAGAGGCTTTAAAAGCAGCTGTGAACGCTGGAATGGATCTTTCGGAATATGATGAATTTGATTTATATGATTTAGATGGAGATGGAAACTTTAATGAGCCTGATGGATTAGTTGATCACCTCATGATTATCCACGCCGGCACAGGACAGGAAGCTGGCGGCGGAGCGCTTGGTGATGATGCCATCTGGTCACACCGCTGGACACTTGGCGGAGTATTTGCTGTTCCGAATACTACAGCCAAGGTAGATTATTGGGGCGGAAAAATGGGTGCATTCGATTATACCATTCAGCCTGAAGATGGAGCGGTCGGGGTGTTTGCCCATGAGTTTGGACATGATTTAGGATTGCCGGATGAGTATGATACGCAATATACCGGTCAAGGTGAGCCGGTTGCTTCATGGTCCATCATGAGCGGCGGCAGCTGGAACGGCGAAATAGCAGGTACTGAACCAACTAGTTTCTCACCGCAAAATAAAGAATTTTTCCAAAAAGGCATGGGCGGAAACTGGGCTAATATTATGGAAGTAAATTATGAAGATATTGATAATAAAGGTTTGGCAACTGTTATTGACCAAAGTGTAACCAAATCTAAAAACCCTGGAATTGTAAAAGTAAATCTTCCAGAAAAAGAAGTAAAGGGGATTGCACCTGCGTTTGGCGAGAAATATTACTACAGCACGAAGGGTGATGATCTTCATACGACTTTGACGACGCCTGAATTAGACTTAACAAATGCGGAAACAGCTGCCTTCAATGCGAAAGTTTACTATGATATTGAGTTTGATTATGATTATCTGACTGTTACTGCAAAAGCAGACGATGGGACAGAAGCTGAGCTCGATGTAATTGGTGATGATGATACAGATGGGGATGCCCGTGCTGAATCTTCAAAAGGCGAATGGGAAGATAAGACATATGACCTAAGCGGATTTGCCGGTAAAAAAGTTAGCCTGACATTCGAATATGTAACAGATGGCGGCTTGGCATTGGACGGATTTGCGATTGATGAAATCACTGTAACTGCTGATGGAAATGTGATTTTCACAGACGATGCTGAAGGCGGGACACAGATGACTCTTGACGGATTCATTGTTTCCAACGGAATCAGCTATGCGAAGAACCATTATTATCTGGAGTGGAGAAATTACGCAGGCTCCGACGCTGCCCTTGCCCAATCAAGAGGAGTTAAATACAACACTGGTTTAGTTGTTTGGTATGCCGATGACAGCCACACAGACAACTGGGTTGGCGTTCATCCTGGGGAAGGTTTCCTTGGAGTGGTGGATTCACATCCGGAAGCCATTACCGGTCTGTTAGACGGCAAAGAAACAGTATCTCAAAGCACAAGATATCAGATTGCAGATGCTGCGTTCTCCCTGGACAAAGCACCAGCATGGGAAGTAAGCTCGCCAACTCGCGGTGATTATGACTACCCTGGTTTAAAGGGAATTTCTGTTTTTGATGATTCAAAAACATATATTAACAGCCTTATTCCTGATGCAGGACGCATCGTTCCGGAACATGGCCTGAAATTCCAAGTGATTGGTGAAGCGAAGGATAACTCTGCTGGAGCCGTATGGATTCACAAATAAGCTTTAAAGGTGCGAATGCCAGCAATGGCTTCGCGCCTTTTTCTGTTGAGGGTGGACAACTCCCAGCCTATAAGCTAGTATCATTACCGATACTAGTTTTTTCCGATTTTCGGCTATACTAATAAATATCTGATTACACTCGAAAAAGTTAAAAGGAGTAACATATGACACAATCTTTTATTGACAATATGAAGCCATTTATCCAGGAGGCATGGAAAAAGTCTGCATTTGCACAGCCGACGACCGTTCAGGCAGAGGCGGTTCCACAGGCTTTGGAAGGCAGGGATATTATTGCCGAGTCACCGACCGGAACAGGCAAGACACTTGCGTATTTGCTGCCGGCCCTTGAGAAAATTGACCCGGATAAACAGGCGGTACAGGCCGTTATTTTAGCCTCTTCACAGGAGCTTGTGATGCAAATCTTAAGTGAGATCCAAAAATGGGCTGAGGGCAGCGGGATTAAAGCTGCTTCTTTTATCGGCGGAGCCAATGTGAAAAGGCAGCTTGAGAAATTGAAGAAGCACCCGCACATCGCTTTAGGAACGCCAGGCCGGGTGCTGGAGCTGATTAAACAGAAAAAGCTGAAAATGCATGAAGTAAAAACTGTTGTCCTTGATGAAGGAGATCAGCTTCTCGTGCCTGAACATGCTCAGACTGTGCAAAATATTGTTAAATCTACACTTAAAGAACGCCAGGTCCTATTATTCTCAGCGACACTGCCGCCGGTTGTTGAACAGCTTGCGAAAGAGCTTACAGCTGATGCTGAAGTGATTCGTGTTGAGAAGGATGAAACCATTCAGGCTGCAGGTGTGGACCATATTTATTTTGTGGCAGAAGCGAGGGACAAAATTAAAATGCTTGAAAAAATCTCAAGGCTCGAGGACATAAAAGCATTGGTATTCGTTAAGGATATCGGCAACCTGACCGTTATGGCCGAAAAGCTTGATTTTAAAAATATCTCTTCAAGCACCCTGCACAGTGATCTGAGCAAATTCGACAGACAGAAAGCAATCAAGAACTTCCGCACCGGCAAAACCAATATGCTGATTGCTACAGATGTTGCGGCAAGAGGGCTGGACATCAAAGGAGTCTCCCATGTTGTCCATTTCGACTTCCCGAAAGATGTTAATCAATATGTTCATCGCTCAGGAAGAACAGGAAGATTCGGCGCAAGCGGAACCGTTATCTCCCTTGTTACTGAAAGAGAAGAGCGCGAACTTAAGAAAATGGGCAAAGAACTGGGCCTCAATGCAGAAAAGAAGGTAATGCGAGGCGGCCAAATCGTATAATGATCAAACAGCCAGGCACCCATATCAGTTGGTGCCTGGCATTCTTTTTATAAAAAGGAATTTCTCCTTTTCTAAGCGAATTAGTATGTGGAGCTTTATTTAACTAAAGAATAAGGGGAAATCGATGATGGAGAATCCAATGCTAAAGAGCTTTCATGATAACGATCTTATTGAAGCGACGATAGATGAATTGCAGGAAAAAATGCAGGTTGGGGAAATTTCCTCCAAAGAACTTGTATTGATGTACATGAACCGGATTGGACATCTGGATAAAAAGATTCATTCTGTTTTAGAACTCAATCCGGATGCATTGCATATAGCAGCGTCTCTGGATGCGGAAAGAAAAGAACAGGGTGCGCGCGGCCCTCTTCACGGCATTCCCATATTGATAAAGGATAATATTGATACAGGGGACAAAATGCATACAACTGCAGGTTCACTCGCTTTGAAGGATCATTGTGCACAAAAGGATTCATTTGTGGCGTCTCAATTAAGACAAGCGGGAGCCGTTATTTTAGGAAAAACAAATATGACAGAATGGGCCAATTTTATGACGGAAGGGATGCCAAGCGGATACAGCTCACGGGGCGGACAAACCTTGAATCCATATGGAACGGGAAAATTTGATGTGGGAGGTTCGAGCGCAGGATCCGGTGCAGCCATCGCCGCTAATTTTGCGGCCGCAGCCATTGGAACGGAGACATCAGGTTCCATTTTAAGTCCAGCCAGCCAGAATTCTCTCGTTGGAATTAAGCCGACAGTCGGACTTGTCAGCCGAACCGGCATTATTCCAATTGCCCATAGTCAGGATACTGCCGGACCGATGGCGAGAACGGTTAAGGATGCCGCTTTATTATTGAACGTGCTTGCAGTACCTGACGAAAATGACCCGATTACCCTGACAAATAAAGATCTGCAGGGCATGGATTTTACCGTTTTCCTTGATGAAGCCGGATTACAGGGGGCGCGAATCGGCATTGCCAGGGAGACTTATTTTGACTACCTAAGTTCAGAGAAGCTCTCAGTCATGAATAAGGCGGTAAACGATTTAAAAGAGCTGGGTGCAGAGGTGCTGGACGGGGTAGTGATTCCTTCCGCCAAAGGAGAGTGGAGCTATGATGTCCTGACATATGAATTTAAAGTTGATTTGAATGCCTACCTGCGAACGGTCGCACAGCACCTTAATATTCACTCACTGTCCGATGTCATTGATTTTAATGAAAATCATAGCGGAAAATGCTTAAAATATGGCCAAACCATCCTGATTGAATCAGAGGAAACAAGCGGAAACCTGACGGAAATGGCCTATATATCTGCACTTGAGAAGGATATTTATTTTTCAGGTGAGAAGGGCATTGATTACGTAATGAAAGAGCATCATCTCGATGCCATCGTGTTCCCGAATAATTATGGTGCAGGCATCCCTGCAAAAGCGGGATATCCATCCATCACAGTGCAGGCCGGATATACCCCGGAAGGCGAGCCGGTGGGCATCACATTTACAGGACTTGCTTACAGTGAACCTCTTCTCATCAAACTGGCTTATGCCTTTGAACAGGCCACTAAGCATAGGAAAGCTCCAGAAATTGAACTCCCGGCATCAGAATAACTGTTCCTTTATTGACTCATACTACTCCTGATAAAACAAAAAAGGAGCAGATGATAATATGGGCAGAACCAAACGCGGCAACGGCAATGCACAGCGCAATAACAATAAACACAGACCACAACGCACAAGCGAAGAGCTTGTTGAATTTACAACCGGAAGCAAAGAAAAGAAAGAAAACAACGTGCAGGACTGATGAACCAAATCCTCCTTTTTAGAAGGGGGATTTTTTTGTTGCTGGAGAAAAATGAACTATGCCGCAATAAAACGGTTTATCCGAAAATAAAAATGAGCTATCTGCAAGTAAAATCCAGCTATCCGGAAGTAAAAGCAGGCTATCCAGCATTTCAAAAACTAGAATGCAGCCATATTTTCAACGCAGAATACTATCCGCACATAAAATGAGCTATACGCACAGAATAAATTTTATCCGCACATAAATTTGAGCTATACGCACAGAAAAAATTCTATCCGCACATAAATCGGTACTAGCTCCATTACTGGCAAGTAAATCCTCGCAAAGTGCATAAAAAAGACAGTTTTCCCTTTGAAGACTGTCTTTTTTTACATTTCAATTAAAAAAACGTATTAATGCCTTATTCTTCAACTTTCTTCAGAGGCTTGGCAGCAGGACCTTCAACGACTGTTCCGTCATAGGAGAAGCGGGAGCCGTGGCACGGGCAGTCCCAGGTGCGGTCGCCGTGGTTCCATTCACATTCACATCCCATGTGAGTACAGGTTGTATCCACAAGATGGAGACTGCCTTCAGGATCCCTGTATGCACCTGTCCGTTTGCCATTGATCATCACGACGCCGCCTTGATCATGGGACAGATCTGCCGTTTCTTTAGGCACGAATTCAAGCTTCCCTTTGATCAGCTGGCCGGCTACATCTGTATTGGCTGCAATAAACTTTTTAATGCTTGGGTCAGCCTGGAATCTGGATGGCGTAAACAGCTCGGCATAAGGGTTGTCCATTTCCATAATCTGATCTTTTATCAGCATGGCGGCTGCAGTCCCGTTTGTCATTCCCCATTTCCGGTAGCCGGTTGCGACAAAGATATTCTTCTGTTTGGACGTAATTGGGCCGATATACGGGACTTTATCAAGCGTATATAAATCCTGGGCAGACCAGCGATAAGGATAATCGGTTATGCCGAGCACCTCTTCCGCAAAGACTTCAAGGGCTTCGTAATGCTTCATCGTATCCGGTCCATGGCCCGTCTTGTGGCTGTCGCCGCTCACTAAAATGAGTTTGTCTCCGTTATAGGGTGTGTACCTCAGTGAGCGGGTAGGTGAATCGGCACTGTAATACATGCCTCCAGGAAAATCCTCTTTGGTTTTTACGCCAAGGACATAAGATCTTTCCGGAGATAATCTGGCAAAATAAAAACCTTTCATATCCGCAAAAGGGAAGTGGGAAGCAGCAATGACATATTTGCATTTCAGGCGATGGCCTTCTCTTGTCACGACATCAGGCAGACTGCCTTCTTCAATGTCTGCAGCTGTTGTATTTTCATAAACAATACCGCCTAAATCCACAAAATCTTTAAGAAGCTTTTTCAGGTATTTCAGCGGATGAAACTGGGCTTGATCAAACATGGAGAGCACCGCTGTTGTTTTGATGTTAAAAGGAATGCTCTCTTTCATTCCGCTTGGAATTCCGAGTTTTTCATAGGCTTGCCGCTCTTTTTCAACTTTTCGGGCATACTCTTCTGAAACAGCATATATGATTGCTTCTTCGTTGCTGAAATCACAATCAATTTGTTTTTCTGATACAATGTTCCGTACAAAATCTATAGCATCTGCTGAAGCCTGATAATAGAGTTTGGTTTTTTCCTCGCCAAAATGACTGATCAATTCATCATAAATTAATCCATGCTGTGCTGTTAATTTTGCTGTCGTATGTCCGGTAGTACCGTTTAATATATTGCCGGCTTCAAGAATAGCCACTTTATAGCCTTCTTTGGCAAGAAGGTAACCCGCCGTAATGCCTGTGATGCCGCCACCTACAATGGCAATTTCCGTTTGAGCATCTTCTCTGAGCTTGTCGAAGGCCGGAAGTTCCTCCTCCCTCCAATAAGGCTCTGGATATTGGGGCGTTTTGTGGTTGGATGTCGTCATACCCTGTCCTCCTGTAACGTTATATTCGTCCATAATTTTTCCTGCAAACCCTATTCCTATACAAATTCTCCTTCTCTAACCATACCCATTAAATTGTTAATTAATCAGGGGGAATGATAAATCAGGTTCTCAACTGTTTTTTTTATCAATTCTGGATAAAATGTGCAGGCCGAGAAAAGATATACAGTATCGAATGTTAATGGGGTACAGTCATGATTACATTAAGCTATCTGAGCATATTTCTGCTATTGACTATATTAGCTGCACTTTTTGATATGAAAATATTTGATTATACGATATGGGAAGCTTTGAGGAATTTACTGTTTACGGAGATTGCCACTGGAAGAATGATCATTATTGTTTCTGTACTTATTGGATTGCTTTCAAGTGCAGTCATTGATTTTCGTCTTTTTAAAGCGAAGAAAAAATCAGGGGCATCCAGGTAAAGGAATCGCTGGGACATGCTAACTGAACGTACATTTTAAAAGGGATTGGTGATGGAATGTTAAAAGAGAATATATCTCTCAGCCAGCTGCTGACATTGTTGATCAATTTCCTTTTAGGAAGCGCCATTGTTGTCGGAGTAGGCGGGGATGCCAAGAAAGATGCCTGGATTGCAATCGCAGCCGCCATAATGATCGGGTTTGGAATCATGCTATTCTATTATTTCTTAATCAGCCGGGTGCCTGGAAAAAATTTATTCGAGATGATGGAGTTTGGCTTTAAAAGGCCGCTTGCAATCATTTTTTCTATTATATACGTGGTTTACTTTCTGTATCTGGCCTGCAGGGTGGTCCGTGATTTTGGCGAATTGATTGCTTCGGCCATTCTGCCATCGACACCAATAGAAATCATCTCGCTGACCATCTGTCTGCTGATGTCTTATATTTTGTATCTCGGTCTTGAAGTCCTGGGGAGAACTTCGGAAATTTTCACTCCTTATTTATTCGGATTTTTGTTTCTTCTAACCATCCTGCTATTTGCAAGCGGCAATGCCAATCTACATGAGATTAAGCCTGTGCTTGGGGATGGGCTTCGGCCAGTTTTGAATGCGCTTTTTCCAACTTTAATCGTGTTCCCTTTTGGCGAGCTCATTGCATTTACACTCATTCTACCGGTTGTAACCAACTTTAAATATTGTTTGCGTGTTTCATTGATGGGAGTGGGAATAGCAGGTGCACTTTTATTATTTGCGATGTTTCTGATGATTGTCACACTTGGAGCTGATGCTTTGCAGCGTTCCAATTTTCCTATGCTCAGTTCTGCACGCGAAGTCTCAATCGGCAATTTTATTGAAAGAATAGATGCACTCGTTGTTTTTATTATGATGCTGGGGATTTTGGTCAAGGGTTCGGTGTTCATGTTTGCTGGATTGAAAGGCCTTGAGTACACCTTCCGGCTTCCTTACCGGTATTTTTCCTTGCCGGTAGCCATGATTGTTTCATCTTTTTCTATATTAATATCAGTAAATTTCGGTGATCATTGGCAGGAGGGGCTTGAGTTGGTCCCATACTTCCTGCACTTGCCATTGCAGTTTGGACTGCCATCACTTCTGCTGATCGCAGTTTTGTGGAAGCGGCGAAAGAAAAAGGCTAAACCCGGTGTGAAGGGGATGAAGTTTTGAGTATTCTTAAATCACTTTTAAAAATGCGCCAAAAGAAAGAATATCCTGTTCAGCCTGCGGAAGCTGCGGACTCTGGCCCAGATCTTAAAAGCATGAGTCTGGAACAGCTGAAAAAAAGAATAAATGCAGAGTTCGGCAGCACGGTTGATTTAAGCATGGATGAGCTGAAAACAGAAGGAAAAGATGCTTTACTCATCTATCTTACAACAATGATTGATACAAAATTATTAAAAGAAACGATCCTGCAATCGCTCAGCGGGAAGGAGGATGGAATTGAATTAACAACGGAGGACGATTTGAAATCGCTATGCAAAGAGAAATTCGGAGGGGCAGGTTACCAGCTGGTTAAGTCATTCGATGATATCATTACTGCACTCCTTTATGGCAACATCATTATTATTTTTAAAGATATGGAAAAAGCGCTTTCCCTTTCCATGGCCTCAGGTGAAGACCGTTCCATTACAGAGCCAAGCACCCAGACGGTTATTAGGGGGCCAAAGGATGGTTTTGTGGAATCGATATCAACAAATGTTAGTCTGCTGAGGAGAAGAATTAAAAACAGAAAGCTTCGTTTTGAAAAATTTATTATTGGATCTGAGACTAATACTTCTGTATACATCGGGTACATGGAAGGCATATCAAATGAGAAGATCGTCCAGGAAGTCCGCAAAAGGCTTGGCCAAATCAAAGTGAACGCCATTTTTGAATCTGGAAATATTGAAGAGCTGATTGCAGACAAATCAGCTACACCCTTTCCGCTGGCGCTGAATACAGAAAGGCCAGATGCGGTGGCATCCAATTTGCTTGAAGGGAAAATTGCCATCCTTGTTGACGGGACTCCTTTTGTGCTGGTAGTTCCGGCTGTTCTGGTTGATTTCTTTTCCATTGCAGAAGATTATTATCAAAACTTCATGATGGGAAGCTTTTTAAGAATGATCAGGTATTTATCGTTTATGATTGCCTTGATTACGCCATCCTTATATGTCGGGATTTTAACCTTTCATCATGAACTTCTGCCGACACCCCTGCTTCTCGGTATCATCGCACAGCGGGAGGGAGTGCCATTTCCGGCAGTCATTGAAGTGCTATTGATGGAAGTTACCTTTGAGATTCTGCGTGAAGCCGGTGTCCGGATGCCTCGTGCTGTCGGGCAGACAGTATCAATTGTAGGCGCTCTCGTAATCGGACAGGCTGCAGCTGAAGCAGGGATTATATCAAATATAATGGTCATCATTGTCGCCATTACAGCCATCGCCAATTTTGTATCACCCACTTATAGTTTTGCTGCTGCAGCAAGGCTGTTAAGATTCCTGCTGATCATTGTGTCGGCTTTTCTGGGCCTTTATGGCGTCCTGATTGTTCTTGTTTTTATTGTCGCCCATCTAAGCTCTCTCAGATCCTTTGGCGTTCCTTATCTTTCACCTGTTGCTCCATTTATCATTGAGCAGCAGAAAGATGTCTTTTTCCGGTTCCCGATTTGGAGTATGTGGAAGCGGCCAGCTTACCTAAAAACACAGAATCCTGAAAAGTTTTCAAAGACCGGGTCGCCTTCTCCTCCTCCAATGGAAGGAGAGCAGTCCAATTGAGAAATTATGGTGTGGTGTTTGCCGTTATTTTGACTGCTATACTGCTCTCTGGATGCTGGGATCAGAGAGAGCTGGGCGAAATAACCGTTGTGACAGGAATGGCTGTGGATAAGGGCGAGGATGAAAAGTATACTCTGACTGTAGAAGGCATAAATGCAACAGAATTGAATAACCGCACTGCCAGCGGAAATGCGCCATCCATTGTTTATTCTGCTGAAGGAAACTCTCTGGCAGAACTGACTTATAGAGTGAATGAAGGGATTTCCAGGCATTTGATCTATTCCCACATGCGCACTTTGATTATTGGAGAAGAACTTGCAAAAGAAGGGATTATTGATTTTATTGATTTTCTGGAGAGAAACCGGGAAATCCGGGATGATTTTAATATTTTGATTGCAAGAGGGGGAAAGGGATCTGATGTATTAAAAGTGACGTATCAATTTCAGAAATCTACTTCTTTAAAATTGCACACTCAGCTGGACACCATGATGAAGGATTGGGGCGGAGATCCAGGCGTGAGGATGAATGATGTCATTACAGCATGGACCGCTCCGGGACGTCAGCCTGTAATGGCTGCTGTCAGGATCAAGGGTGACCCGGAAGCTGGCGCCAGCGCGGAAAATATGATGAAGGTCACCCCGGATGCGCTTGTCGTCCTGGACTCACTGGCTATATTCAAAGGTGATAAGCTGGAAGGATTTCTGACACTGGAGGATTCAAGAAATTACTTATGGCTTCAGAATAAGATCAAAAAAACATCCATTACAGTCAAATGCAGTGAAAACCGGTATATGGGGCTTAGAATATATGATACAAGGACAAAGATTAAAGGAAAACTCGAAAATGGAAAAGCAAAGATTAATATAAAAATCAGAGCTGAGGCGTATATTGACGGGACTCATTGCAACGATCAGTTTGATAAAGCAAGGACTTATAAAGAAAGTGCAGAAACTGCCCAAAAACAGATTAATGAGATGGTCACAAAAACGATTGAGAAGGTTCAGCAGGAATATGGTACCGATATTTTTGGTTTTGGTGAAGTTGTGCTGAGACAGGATTATCAGAATTTCAAAAAAGTCCAGAAAAACTGGGATGAAAAATTTAGTGATGCTGATATAAATGTAGACACAACTTTAATCATTCGGCGAACAGGCATCAGGACTAAAAGCTTTTTGAAGGAAGTAAAGTAGAGATCCTTTCCTTCATTGACGCATAAAAGCTGTATTGATATAATTTTTCTATAATTCAGCTAATTATTGCATTAAAGGTCTGGGCATTGTCCAGCCCTTATTTCTTTTAAAGGGGAAAGCCAAATGAATTTCGAAACTTCTGTTCTGCACAAGAAAAGTAAGAGCAACCGCAAAATTCAAAGCAAAGTAACGCCGATCTATCAAACTTCAGCCTTCTCATTCAATGATCTGGATGAGCTCGAGGGATTTTATCAGGGAAACGGCAATTATCTATATTCCCGGGTCGGAAATCCAAATACGGATGAGCTTGGTGAATTAATTGCCAGCCTGGAAGGAGCACCAGCCGGGACGGCTGCCTCATCCGGTTTATCTGCCATTCTGGCGGGAGTGCTTGCTGTGGTCAAAAGCGGCGACCATATTGTGGCAGCGGATGACCTGTACGGCGGAAGCTTCCAATTAATCAAAGAAGAGCTGACACAGCTCGGTATAGAAGTAACCGTTGTTCCTTTCTCTGATGCTTCACAAGTGGAGGAAGCCATACAGGAGAATACAAAACTTCTTTATTCTGAATCCATCACAAATCCTCTATTGCGGGTGGAAAACCTTGAGGAAGTCGTCCGCCTGGCAAAGAAGCATAATCTCGTTACCCTGATCGATAATACATTTGCCACTCCATATCATTGCCAGCCTTATTTGAAAGGCATTGATTTAGTTGTTCATAGTGCAACGAAGTACATTGGCGGGCATAGCGATATTACAGCAGGTGTCCTGGCTGGAGAAGAAGAGCTGATCGGAAAAGCACGCGGAAAAATTGTTAACCTTGGGGCTAATTTAAGTCCGTTTGAGGCCTGGCTGACTTGCAGGGGAGCGAAAACCCTGGCTCTCAGAATGAAGCAGCAGTCAGCAAATGCCATTAGAGCGGCAAGGGCATTAGAGCAAAATCAAGAAATAAAAAATGTCTATTATCCTTTTCAGCACGGTGAAGAAGGGTTTGGCGCCATTGTGACGATTGAATTGGCTGACAGTGCTGATGTGAATGAGTTTTTTAAAGAGCTGGGGTGGATTAAAATTGTGCCGACACTTGCGGGTGTTGAAACGTCAGTATCCCATCCGCTGACAACATCGCACCGGGCACTGCCCCCTGAAGTATGCAGGGAACTCGGCATTACCAAGCAGGTGGTGCGGATATCCATCGGAATTGAACATGCGGATGATATCATTGCCCAGCTGAATAAGGCTATTATTCAGAGTCTGTGATGACTATTAGATGCTCTCAAGCTGGTCAAACAGCCAAAGCTTCAATAATACCAAAAAGATAATAGTTACGATGAAGTTTTTCAGGCTGAATGTCAACTTGCCATCCTTGTGCAGAACAATGCCCATTGAAACCAAGTACCAGAACCACTTCTTATTGGTCAATCTATTAGGGTTAGAGAATTGTCCGTCCCGTTTCTTTTTATTTTCATGACGGGCCCAGAGAAGTACAACGATAATATCTAGACAAGAGCCAATAGAAATAGCTGTGATCACAAAGGTAGGATGGCTGCCATTTTCCTTCGTTCTCAGCTGTTTTCTTTTCCTGTTTGTGCTTGTGAATCTCGAGTTCTTTTGAAAAAGCAGAAGAAATTTCTGAAGGCTGTTCTTGTAGAAAAGAAGGTTTAAGGGTAACAGCCGCAAAAATTAAACTGCATAATAACGCAAAATAAATGAGAAAAAACATAAAAGTTTGCTTGCTGGAACGGTTCTTTTGCATTTGAAAAACCTCCCTATAACACCATCGTACCATTTTCAATATCAAAATATTGGAAAGTACTGTTACGAAATATCGAACAATTGTAAAAAAATTCAAGGCGCAGTTTTCAGGAATGAAGTGATTCCTTCCATTAAATACTAAGGTAATAGTATTTTAGGAAGGAGCTGACGCCATGCCTGAACTTCCGGAAATGGAAACCTACAAAAGGCTTTTAACGGAGCAGCTGGCCCGTAAAGTCATTACAGATGTAGAGGTGAATCGGGAGAAATCCATCAACGTGCCGCCTGTCCAATTTAAAAGTCAGCTGATTAATACGCAAATATCCGAAATCCACCGAAGGGCTAAACATCTTATTTTTAAGCTGAGCTCCGGTAAAAATCTGTTGCTGCATCTGATGCTTGGCGGCTGGATGTATATTGGCAATGAAACAGACAATCCTGACCGCACCAAACAGATCATTATCTCTTTTGGAGATAAAAAGCTTTACTTTATTGGACTTAGACTTGGCTATCTCCACTTGCTGACAGACACAGAGTTGGAAAAGGAGCTTTCAGATCTGGGACCGGAGCCCTTGGATCAAACATTAGGATTTCCGGCCTTTCGCGAACTGATCGGAAGCAGAAGAGGAATGCTGAAAACGACATTTATCAATCAGCAGTTCCTTTCAGGAATCGGCAACTGCTACAGCGATGAAATCTGTTTTGAAGCGGGCTTGCTGCCTATGAGAAAAGCGGATGAATTGGATGAGGAGGAAATAAAAATCCTTTTTCAATCTATGAAGGGTGTCTTAACCAGGGCCATCCAGTTTGGCGGCTATATGGAAGTGCCTTTGTTTAAAGGAGATGCTAAAACCGGGGGGTATAATAAACAATGCAGAGTATACGATCGAGAAGCAGAGCCATGCCTCCGCTGCGGCAGCCCTATAGTGAAAGAAGAAATTTCTTCCCGGAAAACGTTTTTTTGCGCAAATTGCCAAAACTAAGAAAGAGGCTGCCTTTACTGCAGCCTCTTTTCTCTACTCTTCCGGATCACTCTGAATCCTATCAACTGTCGTGGAATCACTGGAATCCATTGCCCCCTTTAAAAAATGGACAAGCATAAATCCGGCCAGTCCCAATGAAACCATAAAACCGATTGTAATTGCCCACATTAGAGCCATCCTTTAACCTCCCATTTTCATAAGATAGAAAGTATAAATTTTGAACGTCGATAACTGTCTAGCTCCAGCGCCTGCCCCCTCGAGGTCACAAGCATGTCTTGTTGCGGCTCCTAGGGACTCGGGGTCATAAGCCTTTTCCTTTCAGAAGGAAGAACGCCTTCTTACAGGAACCGGCTTATGCCTGTCGTCCCTGGGCAGTCGCCTCCACATTTCGAGCAATCCTCCCGAAAAGACAAAGAATGCCTTTCCGGGAGGCTGGTCTTGTGCTTGAGGCCCCCAGGATGGGGGTCATGCAGACGTTGCCACAGGACGTGGCTCTTTTAGTCTGCGTTCCTTCGTGGGCAAGGCGCTTCCGCTTTTCTGAACCAAGAACGTTTCCTTACTAAAAGGTATATGCCTGAAATATTCAATCTTTCCCTTTCGATTATGAAAAAAGGAAGGGAACAGGGTGCTGCCTATCGAAGTAAAGAAGATGGCATAGTGTTTTACAGCCAAAAGCGCTAAAGGAGGAGATCTCTTTTGGATTTCAAAACGGCCGATTTATGTGATGACCACAGCAAAGAGCTGCTTATTTGCCAGCAGGAGTTTAAATCTTATGGGCAAAAAAGAAAGTTTTCCGGTCCCATTTCAACGGTTAGAGTGTTTGAAGATAACGTTCTGGTAAAAGAAGCACTGGAGTCCATTCCAGAGGGAAGTGTGCTGGTGGTGGATGGCGGCGGATCAAAAAGATGCGCCTTAATGGGTGATCGGCTTGGTGAGATTGCCCAATCAAGAAAGCTTGCCGGAGTAATTATATACGGCTGTGTTCGCGATACTGTGGAGCTAGGAAGCCTGGATATAGGAATCTTCGCACTTGGCAGCAATCCTTTGAAAAGCCGGAAAGAGGGAAAAGGGGATCACGATATACCTGTCACATTTGGCGGGATTGACTGGAAGCCGGGAGAATATGTATATGCAGATGAAGATGGCGTAATTGTCTCTTCGAAAGCTCTTATCTAAAGATGAACACCCGCTGTTAAGCGGGTGTTTTCTGTTTATATTCACTTTCCTGCTTAACATAGAATACCGTATTTAAAAGGGGGTGCACCATATGTTTATGATCTTTTTATTATTTTGGGCAGCCGGCATTTATCTTTTGTACCGGAGCAGGAAAGAGGAAGAAGAGCTTTTGGTACTGAAACTGATTGGTTATTATCTATTAGGCACATTTACTTTTAGCTTTAATGGCATTGTTTTGCCAGTTGGGTTTGTCATCAGTTTAT
This sequence comes from Bacillus sp. NTK034, assembly GCF_017303275.1. Taxonomy (GTDB): domain Bacteria; phylum Bacillota; class Bacilli; order Bacillales; family Cytobacillaceae; genus Cytobacillus. The sequence continues at coordinate 194,182 of NZ_JAFKOJ010000006.1, forward strand.
ACCTAAAGCCCGGGCAGAACAGAAGCGTGAAGCGCGGCTCTGCGATTTTCGGGCTGGTCATAATGGTCCTTGGCCTTTTTTATTGATGGCATTAAATTGCCGGGAGGCGGATGCCATCATAAATGCCATTCATAAGGCTATCAATCCTCTATAACCGCTTCCTTTTCAATGCTGATTTCTTCCGGCAGCATTGTTGACGCTTTCGGAACCTGGCGGGGCTCATAATCAATCTCATCAGAGGAGTATACTCTGATTACCACTTGGCCATGCATAGCTTTTGCCCGAATGAGCAGGGGAGAGCTGTAACGGTTCCTAAAGGTGAAATCCGGGCCATACCAGCTTACAGTTGCATCCCGGCCAGGCGGTACATAGGGAACCTTTTTGCTGTGGGAATAACGCTCGATCACTTTAACGCCTGCCCGGTCAACTGCATTGAATAGAGTTGAGGAAACCTGGCAGATCCCGCCCCCGATATCTTCTGACAGTTCCCCTCTAACGATAACCGGTGCACGCTTATAGCCCTTCCCTGCCGTTCTTTTGCCGACAGCACGGTTAAAAGAAAATACTTCATTCGGAAAAACAACATAATTATCAAGTGCTTCGGCAGCAAGCTGAATATTATGGGAGCGTGAGGCGTTATTCGGATTAAAGTACGTAACATACTGGCCGATCATTTTAACCCGGATATGGGAGATAAGATCCCGATCCACTCTCGGGTATACGGGGAGTATTGGGATCTCAATTTTAGCCGGCCCGTTACTATAAAAATATGTATAAAAAATATCTGTGAATGCTTTGCGGTGCAGTATTTTTCCAGGCTTCTCGGCAATGACGCGCCCGCTTTCGCCTATGTACGCGTTCATAGGCGGAATATACGTCTGGCGATCTAATTTTTCCAGGAGCTGAGTGAACCGTTCACCGTCCACTAGCGGAACCTCGGGAAACGGCAGTTGATATTCTGACCTGTTGACACTTGCAATGGATCTGCCGTCATGTTCAATGGATAAGTCATCAGGTAGACTGGCAGTTTGAGTTTGTGTTAATAGCATGATCCCCAATACCCATGAGAATTTCATATCGCTGGCGCACCTCCGACCTTAGTATGAGCAGGAGAGAATTGTTTCATGTGCCGAAAATATGAATGATTATAGGTCCCCTCTTTGAACTGCTGCCATGAAGCCATGTCATCATGAACCGGACTGCTGCAGGATTCTCTGACCGTTAGAATGCCCTTAGCAAACTCTTCCGGAAGGTTGAATTCTTTAATTGATTATGGAATATAGTGTAATAAAACTTTAGTGAGGGAATGAGGAATGTGCAGCCAGTCAAGGCAGAAATAAGCCGGTTAACCGATTTGCTGAAAAGCAGCCAATCTCAGGATGGCTCCTGGGCGTATCCGTTTGAAATTGGAATCATGACTGATGCTTATATGATTATCCTGCTGAGAACGCTCAAAATGAAGGATGAAGAGCTAATTCAGAAACTGGCGGAGAGAATAGAAAGCCGCCAGGATGAAAGCGGTGCGTGGAAGCTTTTTAAAGACGAAAAAGAAGGGAACTTATCATTAACCATTGAAGCCTATTACGCCCTTTTGTACTCAGGCTATAGACAGAAGCATGACCCGCATCTGGCAGCTGCACGGAAATTTATTTTATCAAAGGGCGGAATAAAAAAAGCAGGGGTTTTTACGAAAATCCTGCTTGCAATGACAGGCCAATATCCATGGCCTGCCGTTTTTCCAGTGCCCATCGAAATTGTGCTGCTCCCTCCATCCAGTCCAATCAGCATCTACCAGCTTTCGAGCTTTGCCAGAATTCATCTCTCGCCGGTGATCGTGCTTGGCAGCAAAAAATTCAGGCGAAGAACGGAAAATAGTCCGGATTTGGACGAAATCTATGGAACAAGGGACAGAGAAGAACTATGGGAAGAAAGCCGATCTGATGAATGGAGAAACCTTGTTAACATTCTTGCCGGCATGGCCGAAAGCTTAATTGGATTACCGGATCGGCTCCGCAGTATGGCATATGAGGGAACAAAGCAATATATGCTCGATCGGATTGAACCGGATGGAACATCATTAAATTATTTCAGCAGCACGTTTTATATGATTTTTGCCCTCCTCGCTATCGGCTATTCGCCCAAAAATCCAGTCATTATCAAGGCGGTGAAGGGATTAAAGGGAATGTCCTGTAAAATAGATGGACATATCCATTTTCAATTCACTGACGCTAAAGTGTGGAATACCGCTTTAATTTCCCACGCCCTCCAGGAGGCGGGTGTGGATGATTCAGATGCAGCGATTCTTAAAGCAAATAAATATTTGCTTTCAAAGCAGCATACCCTTCATGGAGACTGGACGGTCCACAACCGCGAGGGACTTCCTGGAGGCTGGGGATTTTCAGACTTCAACACTTTACATCCTGATGTGGATGATACGACCGCCAGTCTGAGAAGTATTCACAACCAAACAGGAGTGGTTTTTGAGAAATCCAGGCAGAGAGGAGTGCAATGGGTTTTATCCATGCAAAACCGTGATGGAGGATGGCCGGCATTTGAAAAAAATGTGGATAATCGCCTGCTGAATCTAATCCCCATTCAGGGAGCAGAGTTTATTCTTACCGATCCGTCCACAGCAGATTTAACAGGCAGGACCATTGAATATTTAGGCACCTTTTCCACAGGAGCCGAAACTTCAATTAAAAAAGGAATAGGCTGGCTGAAAAAGAATCAGAGGAGAAACGGTTCCTGGTATGGACGCTGGGGGATTTGCTATCTGTATGGAACCTGGGCAGCCCTTACCGGCCTCGCCGCTGCAGGGGAAAAGGCAGATGAGGAATATATCAGAAAAGCGGCAGAGTGGCTGAAGTCTGTGCAGAATGAAGACGGCGGCTGGGGAGAGTCCTGCAGAAGCGATATGGAAAAACGCTATGTACCATTGGGAAGCAGTACCTTAACACATACTGCCTGGGCCGTGGATGCTTTGATTGCCATTTCTAATGAAAACAGCCCTGAGATCAGAAAAGGCATAGCCTTCCTGATCCGCGAAGGACAAAGAAATGACTGGACAAACGATTACCCAAAAGGGCAGGGAATGGCAGGTTTTCTGTACATGCACTATCACAGCTACCGGTATATTTGGCCGCTTTTGGCTCAGAGCCATTATGAAAAGAAATTCATGCAAAAAGGAAGCCCCGAATGATTGGGGCTTCCTTTTTTTATAGGCTTATTAATTAGGGATTTTGCGGATAATTTTGTGGTTTCGCTCATATTACTGAAATTTCGCCGATAAAACAGAGATTTCGCTCATAACTTTGAAATTTCGCCGATAAATCCAGGATTTCGCTCATAACTTTGGAGTTTCGCCGATAAATCCGGGATTTCGCTCATAACTTTGGAGTTTCGCCGATAAAACCGAAAATTCGCTCATAATCCTTCTCATTATCTTTTCTCCTCGTCAACCAGCTGGCAGTCTGCTGAGGAATCATCTTTATTTTTATCAAACCAGAGCTTGTACATGGCCTTCCCGTCACTAAGCGTGCCATCTGCCATATCCATTGGCAGCAGGGCGAAAAAGACGTAATAAAAGGAGAAATATACAAATTGGTACCACAGCATGTTAGCTTCCAGAATGCCAATCCGGATCAAGTAATTTACAATAAAAATACTCCCTATGTTAAAAATAGACCCTCCTAAAAAGATAAGAGATTTGGTCAGTTTATTGTTGTATTTTAAAGATGTAAACTTACACCCTCCATACCAGAAGTAAAACCGCCTAACCTCCAAAAATCTCATACAGAATAGTATTTTGCCTGTGCCAATGATAACCCGTATCCCTTTTCCTCCAAAAAGGCCTGCAAAGAAGATATGACCCAATAAATGAATCAGTGTGACCACTGGGAAAACCACAAAAAAGGCTTGAATGAATTTCAAAAAATCATCATACCCAAACACGGGAAGACCTCCATTTCAATAGATGTATGAAAAACCTGCGCAATGCAGCATCATTATTTGTTTGCCTACCCCATGTCTACCCCGCATCTTTCCGTATTAACGTACATTCTTTTTCCATATTTCCCATCTTGATTGAAAAAGTCCGACCATCTGCTACGTCTCAGGTCTTATTTGAAAATAAAGCTGAGGCTCGTTATAGCATTCTCATTAAACAGGTAAGATGAAATCAAGAAAGGAGGAAACGAAAATGAAAAAACTTGGATTACTGATAGCAGGTGGAATTGCAGCCATGGTGCTGATTTCAAATCTTGGCCCGATCGTGGGTCTGGCAGTAAGCGCGGCGATTCTATACTTTGTGTTGAAACAATTTTTAAAAGCAGAAAGCACGATGGGAAAAATCGGCTATGGAATCATCGGGTTCATCGCTTTGATGGCCACCGCTTCCAACTTCCCGGCAATCTTAGGGCTTGCAGCTGCATACGTTCTATATCTGGTCTATAAAAAGTGGAACGATTCAAGCTCAAGTGTAATGGAAGAAGACAATGACCCTTTTGCTAACTTTGAAAAGCAATGGGCGGATTTAAACAGAAACTAAAAAAGGAGAGATACAAATGGCAAACCTATTAACGAGAATCAAAGATACAGTAATGGCAGACCTTCATGAAGCATTGGATAAAAAGGAGAAAAAGAATCCAATCGCACTCTTAAACCAATACCTTCGTGAATGTGAGCGCGAAACCGAAAAGGTCCGCAAGCTTTTGGAACGTCAATATACATTGAAGGAAGAGTTCACTCGAGAATGCGAGCAGGCGAAAAACCTTGCAGACAAACGCAAGCGCCAGGCAGAGGTTGCATCACAGGCAGGTGAAGAAGAACTCTATCAGTTTGCAGCTCAGGAGCAAATGCAGTATGAAGAGCGTGCCAGCCGTTTGAAGGATCTTCTGAACCAGGCTGTACAGCAAATGGGTGACCTTGAAAGAAAATACGAGGAAATGAAGCATAAACTGAAGGATATGCACATCCGCCGCATGGAGCTGATGGGCCGTGAAAACATCACACGCGCCAACCACCAAATGGATAAGGTGCTTGATCAAAACAATGATAAGTCCTTTACAAGATTCCAGGAAATCGAATCCTATCTTGACCGTCTTGAACATCAGGTGAAAAGCTCCTATCACCGCAGCACAATCGATGCCCGCATCGCCCAGCTGGAAAAAGAGATGGAGAAGAAGCCTGTACTGTAATACAGCCTACTAAACTTGAAAAGTCTGTAACATGCAAAAAAAACAATAAATACTCCTGCCTGTCCTATCTTTTTCCCAAAAAAGATAAAAACTCTTTCTATTTTATGAACAAAAAATGGTATTCTAAAAAGGCGTAGGGATACTGCGCCTTTTATAGTCTATTGACAACAGCGCTTGCGCTTTTCTTATCATTCCAAAACACAGAAGGGGGGATGCCTCATGAACATGAACAACAAAAGCGATTATATGAGCTGGATTATCATATTGGGCATTGTCTTTCTCTTTGTGGAAATAGCCTTTTTTAATAGCGGCGTGTTATTCTCTCTTCTAGTGCCGATTGGAATGGTATATATCGGAAGAAAGAGGATGCCTAAGAGCTCCGGAAAATGGCTTTTCTGGCTTGGGCTAATTTTTCTGCTCATCAATATTTTCAGCATGATGACTCTGAAATTCTTCCTGCTGGCAATTCTGATTCACCTGCTGATTCAATTTGGGCAGTCGAAAAAAGATCCTAAACGGATTCAGCCGGAGTTCAAGGAACCGGCAGTGAATCTCCAGAAAGAAACAGTCATTAAAAAGAATCCTCTTTTTTCCAATATATTTGTCGGCCAGCAAAAAACACCTGAGCAAGTATACGAATGGAATGATATAAATATACAGACCGGCATAGGCGATACGGTCATAGACTTAAGCTATACGGTTATTCCCAAGGGAGAAACCGTTATTTTCATCCGCAACTTCATCGGAAATGTGCAGGTGCTTGTGCCCTACGACGTGGAGGTTAGTGTCAGCCATTCAGCCATTGTGGGTAAGGCCAGAATCTTCGAGCACGAAGAATCAAAGATGTTTAACCAGCTCCTTCAGCTTCAAACTCCCGGCTATGATCAATCAGGACAGCGCGTTAAGATTTTCACTTCACTTGCAGTCGGGGATATCGAGGTGAAGCGCGTATGAGTATCATTCAGCGGCAGATTGCCTGGGGAGCGGGCATGTCCCTCTTTATTCTTGCTGTCCTGACAGCTTCTTTTTTTACGATGTTTCCCATTCCAGGCTGGCGGGATCTGTGGGAAACGGAAATACTCGATATTCCGTTTATCTTATTTGTGCCGAGCGTAAGCCTGGCTCTTGGCCTGATCTTTGGATTATTGTCAGGCATTTACTGGCGCCGGCAGCTTTTTGCAGTGGACACTATGCTTCACCAGGTGGAGGAAGGCCGCCAATTGGATGTGCAGGAAACGGGTAAAGAATTGCAATCCATAGCAGTCAGGGCCGAGAAAATTCAAAAGCATATGGCAGATCAGGCGAAGATTTCTCAAAAACTGGCAAATGAAAAAGCGGAAGATATCGAGAACAGGATGCAGGAAATCGTTTCCCAGGAACGGAACAGGCTTGCACGCGAGCTTCACGACTCTGTCAGCCAGCAGCTGTTTGCAGCATCCATGATGATGTCCGCGATTACTGAAACCCAGCAGGATCCGGAAGACAGGCAGGCAAAACAGCTGAAAATGGTGGAAGAAATGATCCATCAGTCACAGCTGGAAATGCGTGCCCTGCTGCTGCACCTTCGTCCAGCGGCCCTTAAGGGGAAAAGCCTCCAGGAAGGAATTGAAGAGCTTCTGGTCGAATTGCTTCAAAAAGTATCTATGGAGATTGAATGGAAGGTAGAGAATTTTCCGCTTGATAAAGGGGTGGAAGACCATCTATTCCGCATTCTTCAGGAAGCTGTGTCTAATACACTCCGCCATTCAAAATCGCAAAATCTTGAAGTCCTCCTGATTCAAAGAGATGATTATGCCATACTCCGGGTGGCTGATGATGGAGTAGGATTTGACGTAGAGGAAACGAGGGCCGGCTCCTACGGCCTGCAGAACATGCATGAGCGGGCTGCTGAAGTTGGCGGAAGCATGAAAATCATCAGTGTAAGAAACAAAGGAACCCGTCTTGAAGTAAAGGTTCCGATTATGTAAATAATGTCTGCTGCGAGGCAAGACTAAATACTGAGGGTGAGGCCAATGATTAAAGTTTTATTTGTGGATGACCATGAAATGGTTCGGATTGGAGTTTCTTCCTATTTGACGGCACAGCCGGATATTGAGGTTATAGGAGAAGCCGATAACGGGAGTACAGCTATTGATCTGGCACTCGAATTGAGGCCGGATATCATTTTGATGGATCTCGTTATGAAAGAAATGGACGGCATAGAGGCGACCAGAAGAATCATTGAGAAATGGCCGGAAGCTAAGATCATCATTGTGACAAGCTTCCTTGATGATGAAAAAGTTTATCCGGCATTGGAGGCAGGAGCGACAAGCTATATGCTGAAAACCTCTAAAGCAAGTGAAATTGCTGAGGCAGTCCGCTCAACCTATCATGGACAATCAGTGCTGGAGCCGGAAGTGACCGGTAAAATGATGGTGAAAATGAGGCAGAAAAACCAGCAGCTGCCCCATGAAGAACTGACGAGCCGCGAGATGGAAATCCTTCTTTTGATGACAGAAGGCAAAACGAACCAGGAAATCGCCGACGAACTTTTCATTGCCTTAAAAACAGTCAAAACACATGTGAGCAATATATTAAGCAAGCTGCAGGTGCAGGACAGGACCCAGGCAGTCATCTATGCCTTCAAGCACTCGCTGGTTAAATAATGTTCTGGAGAGCTAATTGTGAGATTAGCTCTTTTTATTTTTGCCTGAATGATGAATGATGAACCAGAAAAAAATGATTCAGAATCGGCTCATGAGGGTAACAATAAAACCAAACAAAAAAATTTGGCGGTGATGAGATGTCTGTGATTGCTTTATTGAAAAAAGGAAATAAATCATCGGGGATGGCGGCAATCGGAAATACGGCACTGGCAATTGCCAAAGGTCTGGCAGCTTTTGCAAGTGGGAGCGGGGCCATGCTTGCCACAACCCTTCATTCTCTTGCAGATGCACTGAACCAGGGGTTTGTGTTTTTTGGCAGTGCGCTTGCAGAAAAGGCGCCAACCAAAAGGTTCCCTACAGGATTTGGCCGGGTGATCAACTTGTTCGTATTAATTGCTGTTATTGTCATTTCTATCATGGCCTATGAAACGATACATAAAGGCTGGGAATTGATTCAGCATCCAAAGGAATCAACCGACCTTTGGCTCAATGTGGGAGTTATGCTTCTTGCAGTAGCAGTCGATGGATTTATTTTATTAAAAGCGATGAAAGAAATCGGCCATGAAACCAGGACTCCAGCCAAAGGATTTGGCATAGTGCCTGTTGCCTTTAAAAATGTCAGGCTTGCATCCCCCCCAACACGCCTGGTTTTTTATGAAGATATTATTGCGACATTTGGTGCCTTACTTGCCCTTGTTTCGATTTTAATTGCTCATTTTACAGGACTTTACTTCCTGGATGGGGTCGGCACAATTTTAATTGGACTGCTTCTGGTGGGCATCGCTGTGAAAATTGGATTTGAAAATACGTTAGGCCTGATTGGAGTAGCGGCACCAAAAGATATTGAAGACCGTATCGCCCAAATTATTCTCGGTGATCCTCAAGTCGTGGATATTAAGCAGCTGCGGCTGATCCAGGAGGGAAGAAGATATCATGTGGAGGGGTATATTGAGCTGGTCGAAGGCCTCACGCTTGCCGATGCGGATGATATAAAAATTGGTGTAAGAAATCAGCTGCTTGATGACCCTGATATTAGTGATGTAACTCTTGGTATTCTTGAAACAGACCAGATTCAGACGTGGAAATAATAATGAAAAGGAAGCCTGAACCAAAGGCATCCTTTTTCAGTAAGTATAATTTTTTCTTAACAGTTCCTATAAAATGCACATTATTTTTGGAAAATGCAGGATAATACCCATTGCTTTTGAATTGAAGAAATATTAAAATAAAACTAACTTATTTGAAATGGAGGTGGAGAAGAGATGATTGGAACTGTTTTGGCACGTGGTGAATGGATTGAATTCCTGACAATTTACCGTGCAATTTTTCATGGTTTTGCTGTTAACGGGACAAGTCTGTCCTTTTTTAGCAAATTTCATATGAAAACAAAACAGTGAAAACATCTCTTTAACGCGCATTTCAAGAACGGTGAAGGGGGCTTCTTCAAGCTCTCTTTTTTTATCCCGTTTAATTGCGGTGAGCTTCGCAACCAGAGTAAGGAATCTTGTTGCGTCAAGCTTTCATATAAGTCTGATTAAATGAACTCAGTATAATGCTGACGCATTTTGGCAGCAGCAGCTGAGTGGCCGGCGCATAGCCGCATAGCTAACTGTGAGCAGTAAATCGTCCAGTAAAAGCTTCATTTTATCAGATTTTATCTAGGCCATAGGAGAATGTTTCCTATGGCTTTTTTATGTATATTTTTATAAATTTGGAGGAATTATCTATGATCGCATGCAGCGCACAGCAAGCCGGAAAAACTTACGGCGGAAATATCGTGTTTGAAAATATATGCTTTGAAATTCATGAGAAGGACAGGGTTGGTTTGACAGGAAGAAATGGAAGCGGAAAAACGACTCTGTTTAAATTGCTGGCTGGAGCAGAAGTCCCGGATACAGGCAAGATTCATTGGAAAAAGGGTTGTGAGATTGGCTATCTGGCGCAAATTCCAGATTATCCAGCTAGTATGAAGGCAATTGATGTTTTAAAAACAGCTTTTGCTTATTTGCTTGAAATGGAAAAAACGATGAAGAAAATGGAACAGGAGATGGCGAATGAAACGGTTCCGGATCAATTAAATAAACTTATTGGAGAGTATGGGGAGCTGCAGGATCAGTTTGCACTGAACAATGGCTATGAAATGGATAGCCAGATAGACCGCATCTCAAATGGCCTCAATATCAGCAGTCTTCTGAACAAGGATTTCAGCAGTCTAAGCGGTGGAGAAAAAACAAAGGTATGCCTCGCCCACATGCTCCTGAAATCCCCGAATCTGCTTCTGCTGGATGAGCCGACCAACCACCTGGATATTAAGGCAGTAGAATGGCTGGCAGATTTTATAAAGAATTATGAAGGGACAGTAGTGCTCATTTCACATGATCGGTATTTTTTAGATGAAACGGTCAGCAGGATTCTGGATTTGGAAGATGGAGAAATCACCCTTTATCAGACAAACTATTCAGGCTTTGTAAAAGAGAAAGAAGAAAGGCTGCTGAGAGAGTTTCAGCAATATGAAGAACAGCAGAAAAAAATCAAGAAGATGAAGGAAGCCATCAAGAGGTTAAGAGAATGGGCCAATCAATGCACCCCGCCTAACGCGGGTCTCCATAAACGGGCAAGCAGCATGGAAAAAGCTCTCCAGCGTATGGAGAAGCTGGACCGGCCAGTATTAAACCGAAAAAAAATGAATATGGATCTTGAATCATCTGAGCGGAGCGGAAAAGATGTGGTTTTAATGAAAGAAGTAAGCAAGTCTTTTGGGAGTAAGCACTTATTCCAAAACGTCAGCATGCACATCCAATTCCGCGATCGGACCTCTATTGTCGGGGATAATGGAACAGGAAAATCGACTTTGGTCAAAATGATCCTGGGAGAGCTGGAACCAGATGCAGGGGAAATCAGGAAAGGAAGCAGCCTTAAAATTGGCTATCTGTCACAGCATGTTTTCTCAAGAGCTGATGATCAATCGGTAATTGATACTTTTAGGGAAGGGCTGACTATAACAGAGGGAGAGGCACGCCATATTCTTGCCGGTTTCCTCTTTTATGGCCATACTGTTTTTCGTAAAGTATCGCAATTGAGCGGCGGTGAAAGAATGAGGCTGCGCCTGGCCCAGCTCATGCACAGGGATATTAACTTTCTTATACTTGATGAACCGACCAATCATCTTGATATCGAATCTAGAGAGGTACTCGAAGAGGCACTGGAAGAATTCAATGGAACGATTTTGGCTGTCTCTCATGACCGTTATTTTATCAATCGAATATTCAGCAAAATTTACTGGATTGATCAAAAAGAACTTCATTATTATGAAGGGAATTATGATTGGGCCAGAAAGAAAATGGAGGAGAAGCGGAAAGAGGAGATTGTAGTGCCTGCAGTTAAAAAGGCAAAGATAGAGGCTGTTTTTCCGAAAAAAAATAATAAAGGGCTGGCACCAGAGGAATTAGAGTACGCAATTGAACAAATTGAGACTAGTCTTATAAAATTAGAAATGGTTTTGGAAAAGGAAATGGATTTAGAGAAGCTGCAGATAGCTTATCAAGAAAAAGAAGAACTTGAAAAGCAGAGGGAAGAGCTATACGGGAAATTGGATGCTATTTTATAAAAGCGAGTGAAGGCTAACAAACGGGTTAGCCTTTTTTTATTCATTATATTGAATTAATATAAAATTATTTTAAATAAACCTTTCAGTTTTCATCTATTTCCTGTATAGTAATATACAAAGTTGAATAATTATTTAAATCTGAATAATTTTACGATATTTTCTATTAATAATAAGATCATTCAAAAGAAGAAACGCTATTCAATATTGAATAATTTTTTCGGAGGGACTAATGAACAGCTTTTTCATGGACTGGAATAATGATAAAGAAGTTATATCCTCAATGGAAGAAGACATTATGGTAACCAATGCAGACGGAATAATTATAAAAGTCAGTAAAGGCAGCGGCAGCCATTATGGAGTTGAACCGGAATCTCTCCTTGGCGAATCTGTATATGATCTGGAAAAAAAAGGGGTTTTCAAGCCTGCGATCACTCCAGAAGTATTAAAGAAAAAGAAAAAAGTCATTCTGGTGCAAAAAGCCGGATCAGGCAAAAAGATCCTGGTTACCGGTATTCCAGTATTCAATGAAACTGGAAAAATCGATCATATTGTCAGTTATTCCTACGATGTTTCGGAGCTTCTTGTTATAAAAGAATATCTGAACAGCGTTGAAGAAGAAATGGCCAGGGTGAAAAGCGAACTGGATCTCCTTCGCAATAAGAGCATCAAAATGGATGGCATGATAGCTGACAGCCTGGCGATGAGAAATATTGCCGAAACCATCAGAAGAATCCGGGATGTAGATGTCACAGTCCTGCTCCTGGGTGAATCAGGTGTCGGAAAATCGGCTCTCGCTAAATGGATACATCAAAACAGCACGCGAAAAGACGGTCCGTTCATTGAAGTGAACTGCAGTGCCATTCCGGAATCCATCTTTGAAGCTGAGTTTTTCGGGTATGAAGGCGGTGCTTTTACAGGGGCAAAGAATAAAGGCAAAATGGGATTTGCTGAAATGGCAAAAGGAGGCACGCTATTTCTTGATGAAATTGGTGAACTCTCAGCCCATCTGCAGGCAAAGCTGCTGAAATTCATACAAGACAAGCAGTTTTATAGAGTGGGGGGGACAAAGCCGGTTCAGGCTGATTTTCGTCTCCTGGCAGCAACAAACAAGGATCTCGAAAAAGCAGTTGAATCCAAGGATTTCAGGCAGGACTTATTCTTCCGGCTGAACGTGGTGCCATTGAAGATTCCGCCTTTAAGGGAGAGGAAAGATGATTTATTTGCGCTCATTCATTATTTTCTCCACTCAATCTCCAAGAGGCATAATCGGGAAAGACAGCTGGACAGATCCCTGGTCGATCACTTGCTGCAGCTGGAATGGAAGGGAAACGTAAGAGAACTTGAAAATCTGATGGAGCGGCTTATCGTGACAAGCACCAGCCTGATGATTACAAAAGAGGACCTGCCTTATGAATACCATATGCAAGGAAAAAAAGATGGTTTTATAGATTATGAGGGACAATCTCTTCCTGCGATTTTGGAAGATGTAGAGAAGAAAGTATTAATCAATGCGAGGAAGCGTTACCGAACCACAACTGAAATAGCGGGTGCCCTGGGGATCAGTCAGCCTTCAGTAGTAAGAAAATTAAAAAAAATATGATTGTTAATACATACTTTGGCATGAATATTGCATTAAAGAATAGCAGAGCAAACATAGCATTTTTCATCTATGCAGGATTCAGGAGGGGAAAGTATGAACGGAGAAAATTGGATTCATCTTGTCGGGAACATTTCAAACTTATTGGCGCCAAGCATGGCAAAGGATCACCCTAATTTGCCGGTGGTTAAGGCGGAAGGCTGCTATTACTACGGTGTCGATGGAAAAGAGTATTTGGATTTTACATCAGGCATCGCAGTGGAAAATGTCGGACATCGCCATCCAAAGGTTGTACAGGCTATTAAAGACAGTGCAGACCATTTGGTGCACGGCCCGTCAGGCGTTATCATCTATGAGTCGATTTTGAGGCTCGCAGATGAGCTTGGAAAAATTACGCCGGGAAATCTGGATTGCTTTTTCTTTGCGAATAGCGGGACTGAAGCAATCGAAGGAGCTATTAAGCTGGCAAAGTATGTCACGCGGAGGCCCTATGTTGTCTCCTTCACAGGCTGTTTCCATGGAAGGTCGATGGGGGCGCTAAGTGTATCCACATCCAAAAGTAAATACCGCAAGTTTCAGCAGCCGTCCTGGCTGACTTATCAACTTCCATATGCGGATGAGCGGGATTGCCCTTTTGGTGAAGATCCTGAAGAGTACTTTCCAAGAAAACTGGAAAAGGATGCCGAAACACTCTTCAAGCATCAGGTGGACCCGGAAGAGGTTGCCTGCATGATCATTGAACCGGTTCTCGGGGAAGGAGGCTATATCATTCCTCCGAAGAGATGGATGCAGAAAATCAGGGAAATCTGTGACCGGCATGGAATCCTGCTGATATTTGATGAAGTGCAAACCGGCTTTGGGCGTACTGGAGAGTGGTTCGCCGCACAGGCTTTTGATGTTGTGCCGGATATCATGGCAATTGCAAAAGGAATCGCGGCAGGATTGCCGCTAAGCGCAACTGCAGCTTCAAAAGAATTGATGGAAAAATGGCCGCTGGGTGCCCATGGAACAACCTTCGGCGGAAATCCGATTGCCTGCTCTGCAGCATTAGCGTCCCTTGAAGTCCTAAAAACGGAAAATCTTTTGGAAAACGCAAAGCAAATGGGAGAGTATGCATTAAAGAAATTACACGATTTGCAAGCCGAACATCCTGCAATTGGCAGTGTCCGAGGTCTGGGGCTGATGATCGGCATTGAAATAATCGACCCGCAAACCGGAAAACCGGATGGAAATGCTGTAATGGATATTCTGAACTCTTCACTTGATAAGGGAGTCCTCTTTTATCTCTGCGGAAATTCAGGGGAAGTGATTCGGATGATTCCGCCGCTTATCGTGACAAGAGAGCAAATCGACCAGGGTCTGAAAGTATTGGAAGAAGCACTTACAGAACATGAAGCAGTTGTTTCCAAATCATAAGGAGGTATGAGAATGAAAGCTGAGACAAGGGTTAAGCCGCAGGCTGTCACAGGAGAGTATTGGAAATTTGTCATCCCATCTTTAATTGGATCGCTCCTATTTCTGGTTCCAGTTAAATTTCAGGGAGATGTCACGATTGGTGTTGGTATATTAGCATCTCTTTTAGGCAATGCGTTCAGTGAACAGATGCCTGCCATTATCATTTTTATTTTAGGGATATCCGTTTTTCTTTCCATCCTGACAAAAGCAGCAAAACCGGCATTTATACTGGATAATAAGTTTTTAAAAGGATTATTTGATACCGGGAAGTTTGGATTAACCATGAGAATCCTTGGATTCGCAGTAGGAATTATGACTTTGTTTGAGGTCGGGCCTGAATTTATCTGGTCGCGAAATACAGGCGGAGTGGTTCTCTACGACCTGGCTCCCGTTTTACTTACGTGGTTCCTGTTTGCCGGCATCCTTCTGCCGCTTTTAGTGGAATTTGGATTAATGGAGTTCATTGGGGCGCTTGTCCAGAAATTTATGAGGCCATTTTTCACACTTCCCGGAAGGTCCTCCATCGATTGCCTTGCGTCCTGGATGGGCGCCGGAACAGTAGGTGTATTGGTAACAACGAAGCAATATGATGAAGGTTTTTACACAAAAAGAGAAGCAGCGGTCATTGCGACAACCTTTTCGATTGCATCTGTTGCTTTCAGCCTTGTAGTTGCGAATGTGGTTGGCCTTGGCCATTTATTCATCCCTTTTTATTTAACCGTTTCTGCCGCCTGTGTAGTGGCAGCATTGATTATGCCAAGAATTCCGCCATTATCCCGGAAGCCGGATACTTATTATGAGCCAGTAGGACAGCAGATTGATGAAACCATTCCGGAAGGGGTTTCGAAATTGAAATGGGGATGGGAGCAGGCAATTGATAAAGCAAGGAATGCTCCAGGTCCCAAAAAGCTGTTAACCAATGGCATTGAAACCGTTTTGGATATTTGGATGGGCCTGATTCCGCTTGTGATGAGCCTGGGAGCAGCAGCACTGATCATTGCGGAATACACACCTGCATTTAAGTTTATTTCATATCCGCTCATTCCGGTTTTGGAGTTTATGCAATTGCCGGAAGCAGGAGCAGCAGCACAGACCATGCTTGTTGGCTTTGCTGATATGTTCCTTCCAGCCGTTATCGGGAGCGGGATTGAGAGCGAACTGACAAGATTTGTCGTGGCGGGCCTGTCATTAACACAATTAGTATACATGTCTGAAATCGGGATCCTGATCCTGCGTTCGAACATTCCGCTGAGCTTTGTGGATTTATTAGTTATTTTTATTGAAAGAACGGTTATTACTCTACCTGTTATTGTACTGATTGCACATGTTTTTGTATTTTAGCTGAAAGGAGGGCGGCATATAGCCAGCCCTCCTTTTCGTTATATTAATTTTCTTAAAAGTTCCAAAAGGGCAATATATTATCGGGGCATGTCTCATATCTTATATAGAATCTGCATTATATAAGGAGAGGCGCAATGAGTAAATTCTTCAAGGGAGTCATATTGCTTGCACTGGCGGCTTTTGCAAGCGAATGTATAGAGTTTGTGGTGAATATGGTGCTCGCCCGGGAACTGGGGGAGAGGGGCCTCGGCATGTACATGTCGATTTTGCCGACCATATTTTTGATTGTGCTGCTGGCAAGTTTTGAGCTTCCGATCTCTATTTCCAAATTCATTGCAGAAAAAGATAAAAGGTACCACCTCAGCATGCTCCATCATGTCATCAAGCTTACTATTATCTTTACAGCCGTTTTGGTGCCAGCTGCATCGGCTATTATTCCGTTCGTCAGTGTCTTTAATGAGTACCACCCGCTGCTGAGATGGGTTGTGATCGGCTTTATCCCAATCGTGTCATTTTCCTCGATTGCCAGAGGCTTTTTCATGGGGAAGCATCAAATGGGGAAAATTGCAGCCTCCAATTTTCTGCGCAAATCCGTTCAGCTCCTTTTGCTTGTGGTTCTTTACCAGGCCTTTCAATTTGATGCCAATACCGCAGTATTCATTGCTTTTTGTACTTTTGTAGGAAGTGAGATTGTTGTTTTCCTATATCTTCTGCATATGTTTATTATTCAGTATCAGCGCATTAAAAAAGAGCCATCGAGTTTTATCAGCGGTAAAAGTGTTCGGCAAAACCTTCTATCTGTTTCTGTGCCGACTACCGCTTTACGAGTTTTTCATGCCTTGACCCATGCAGTACAGCCATTTTTGATTAAAGCTGCGCTATTTAAAGCAGGGGTGCCGGGAGAAATTGCGACAGAGCATTTTGGTATGCTTGCAGGTGTGGCCATGACAATCGGCTTTTTTCCATCCTTCATTGCCCATTCATTTTTAATTATGCTGATTCCAACTGTGTCTAAAGAATATGCGGATAAAAACCTGGATGAACTGAGGAGGCTTCTTCAGCAGGTGTTTTTTGTCACCTTTTTATACGGAATTCCTTCAGTTGGACTTTTTTACTTTTTCGCACGGCCGCTGACCGATGTGTTTTTTCATTCAACAGATGCAGCAGTGTATTTGCAGATGCTTTGGCCATTCTTTTTGCTTCACTTCTTCATTATCCCGATGCAGGCCTACTTAATCGGCCTGGGCCTGATGAAAGATGCAGCTTATCATTCAGTATGGTCCACGGTTGTTTCATTTACAGTCATGTACCTGCTTGGTTCTATGCATAGCCTGCAGATGGATGGGATCATTATGGGCATGAATACAGGAGCAGTGCTCCTCGCCATGATGCATTATGTAACAGTATGCAGGAAAATTGGACTGACTCTGTATCTATCGCCAGCTAAGCAGTTTTACTGAAAATGAAAAAGCATCTCCCCTCCATGGGCAGATGCTATTTTTTTCCCTCATTTTTTTCCCCGAATTTACTCTCAATTGTATGTTCATCTCCGTACAGGATTATATGATCGCCTTCCTGAAGCTCCGTCACTAGCCGTTCTTTTCTAATCTTTATGTCACCCCGCTGGATATACAGCACATTGATATCCTCATCCTCTTCGATAATATCTCCTAACTCCTTTTCCTTAAATCCACATGTTTCATCAATGAAATAATCCAATACTTGATCAGTATCATCTGTAAGCAGCGCCTCTCTTATCGGGAGATCACGAAAATCATAATGTTCTTCGAGCTCATGCTCCAGTTTCCCCGAAAGATAATCCCGCATTTTAGGCATCTTTAAAATAAAAATAACCATGATTAGGGCGGCGGCAACGAACGAGATCTTAGCAGTAAAAAATTCATCTGAAAGGATGCTGCTGATTGCAGAAATAATAACTGCCAATGAGAAGGCACCAAATAAAATTAAAAAGGCCCCGAACCTTCTGCGGATCGGATGGTCGATAATCAGTTCCGATTCCCCGGTTGTAAAGCCGGTTCCTGTCAGCATGCTGATCACCTGAAATCTCGCAATATGCTTATCAAGCCCAGTATATGTGAAGATAAGGGTATGAATTTCGATAACAGCCAAAACGATTCCCAAATAAATCAGGATGAAAAGAACACCCATCTTATTTCCTCCGAAAATTTAGAATTATGTAAAAAACCTAAGGAAGCCAGTCCTTAGGTCATTGCTGTACGGTTTGGTTATAGTAATTTACTGAATACATGGCACCTTCATCTACCATTTTGTTATCTTCAATATTATGCGGGTCCGGGTGGCCAAGTTTTTCTTCTGGAACTGTATCATTTAAAAAGCGGTCTGGAAGCATGCCTTTCATTTTAACAGCAAGAGACTGAACTTTATTTCGATTGTTTTTGCTTGCCAACAATAAAATACTTGTAATGCCAACACCGGCTAACAGATATGGATTTAACGGACGAGAATTCATGATTATGCTCCTCCTTCAAATAATTGAATTTGTATTTCTTGGTGTATATTTACCCGGCATAATTAAATGCAAACATATAGTTTAAATAACATTGTTTCCAGTACTAGAAATAATTACTCCTTCTAAAGGGTTTTACTGGAGCCGTGAGAGGGGAATTATGTATTTATTAAAAAGGATTAGGATTCCAGGAGGAAGATGGGGATGGAAAAAGAATATAATGAAGATCATTGGAAATGGTATCGTTATGATCATTTGGATGAAATAGAGTTTAATGTGGCCGGCGACTATAAAGAGGCATTACAGGAATGGGCCAGGAACACTTCCGAGAACAAAACCAATGTAATGGAAATAGATACTTTCGTTCGTGATAAGGAATTTCTCAGCGGCTCGCTCATTTATCAGCAAACAATCAAAGAGCAGCATGAAAATAGTTTGTTCCACTATTTTCTGACAAGGGATTTTCTCATCACCGTCAACTTTGATTCGTCTGTCATTCAGTCCGATGAATCACTGCTATTGAAAAAAATGGATTATACCCATAATGCCATTGATGGATTTTTCGTGATTTTAGGCGAGGTTCTAAGTGATAACATCCAGAAGATTGATAAGTTTGAAGTACGGTTAAATGAACTGCTTTGGAAAATAAAAGAGAAAAACAATATTAACCGCCTGGAAGAAATTTATGAGCTCCGTCACCAGATCCTTGTATGGAAAAATATCATGATTCCTGTTAAGGAAATCAGGATGGGAGTCGAAGAAGCGTTTGGTGAAGGGGTTATAGAAGGAACTGAATTTAAAAGAACCTGCAAGCGAATTGAAAGGGGATATACGCTGGTGCGGGAGTATCAGCAGGAAATTGATGATTTGGTTAATTTTGAAGAAATGGTATCCATGCACCGGGGAAACGAAATTGTGAAGACGCTCACGGTCATTACCACCCTTATGACTCCAATTGCAACCTGGGGAGCGCTATGGGGCATGAACTTCAAGATTATGCCCGAACTGGAATGGAAGTATGGGTATTTGTTCTCCATTATCATTATCATCGCTTCTACCGCAGCCCTCTATATCATGCTTGTTAAAAAAGGCTGGATGGGTGATATCCTAAGGGGAAAAAAGAAGAATTCATTCTTTAAATAAAGGAATGCCGTTAGAATGCGGCATTCCTTTCGTTTAGTAAATGATCCAGTGTCACTTTAATCCCTGCCTCATATGGTGTTTTAGGGAGAGAGCCAATTCTCGCTTCATATTTACTGCCGTCCAAAATAACAGGCTTCTCATTCAAATACATCAATTCTGTATATTCCCTCATCATGGGATCAAAAACACCGATGGCACGAATCATCCATTTGTGGACAGGTCTGAAGGTAACGCCTCTGCTAAGATGCTGAGAAACAATGCTGGCTATTTCTTCCCCGGTAATGGTTCCTGCACCAGGGACATTCCAGACTTCACCGTATGAGTTTTCATTCAATGCAAGTTCGGCTAAAGCTTCCGCTCCATCTTTAATATAAATGAATTCCCTCGGTATATTGGTTTTGCCGACAAACATGCCCTTATTCTTTTCAGTAATCTGGCTCAGTGTATAGTGTAAGAGAGTGTTTCCTGTATGAGGGCCGTAAAAGTCAGGGAAGTGGGCAATGATGTATGGCACGCCTGATTTTTTAATAGTCTCAATTAGTGCCTGGCGCAGCATCCCTTTTTTTGTGTGCGGATTTTTTGGGGAAACTTCGGCAGCAGGGCTGGATTGAAGGCCATAGGAGTATATATTATCAGCATATATAAAAGGCTTATGATGTTTACGGCACGCCTGCAGGATATTATTTAAGATAATTGAGAGGGCGGGATCCCAGTCCGGGTAAGGGATATTGATGGCATGAAAAACAGCATCTGCTTCGGACAAGGCCTTTTCAACATCATTTGCATTCAGTGCATCGCCTGAATGGATAACAGCATTTGACCCCCAGTCTTTTTGGAAGTTAAGCAGGTTTTCTTCAGATCTTGCAAAAGCGATAGTTTTAATATTCCTGCGGCATAATGCCTCTGTTAAAGCATATCCCATTCCGCCTGTTGCTCCTAAAACTGCAGCTGTTTTCATCATTAATTCATCATCCTTTTTATTTAATTGACCACCGTTCAATAAAAGGGAAAAATTAAAGAAATGCGATGTCATTTCTTTAAAAAATTGCTTTTATTAAAAATTGTGCATGTGAAGAGGCGAGTTCCTTCACTTCTTCAAATGTTGTTTCCGATCTGCAATAATGTGTGACAAAGCCGTGCAAGCTTAGAAATACAGACCAAATATCCTTTATGGAAAGAGATCTTGGTGCAAGTGAATTAATCGCTTGCGCAAAATGCATGTAGCTTTTATTTGGTCCTTCATTTAGATAGCTTTTCACATTATCATCACGAATTAAAAACATCAGCTCATAATGTTTTTGATGGGTAAGGCCAAATTGGATATAACGGTAAAAAATGCTGAAAAGCTTCTGTTCATTGGTATCTGCAGATTCTCCCAGCACACTGTCGAGGACTTGATCGAGCTTTTGGAAATCGGCTTCAACCATTTCGTAAAATAATTGAGCCTTATTTTTGAAATGATAATAGATGGCACCATGGCTGCACTGAAGGGTGTCAGCAATTTTTCTCATGGATGCTGCTGAATATCCTTCCTTTACAAACAGGTCACGTGCAACAGAGATGATTGCTTCTTTTGTTAGTTCGTCATGGGCTGATTTTCTTGGACTCATGGAATCACCTTTCATTATTGAACACTGGTCAATAAGATTATATGACGAAGAGGATATTTTGGCAATGTTTTTTTACAGTCTATTCAAATTATTTTTATTAGCCATCAGCTTTTGATATGCTTTACTAAAACAGGAGGGAACAACATGAGTGAGACCAAAACATGCAGAGAATCTTTTACGGTAAAAACCAGCATTGTGCTTCCGCCAGACACGAATACATATGGAACACTATTCGGCGGCAAGCTAATGGCTTATATTGATGATGTCGCAGCCATCGCGGCTATGAGGCATGGAAGGAGAAATGTCGTAACCGCATCTACAGACTCTGTTGACTTTCTTCATCCGGTTTATGAAGGCAATTCAGTCTGCCTGGAGGCTTTTGTTACCTACACAGGCCGGACATCAATGGAGATCTTCGTAAAAGTAATTGCAGAAGACCTGCTGACAGGCGACCGAAATGTGTGTGCTATGTCCTTTTTGACAATGGTTGCGGTTGACGAGAATGGAAAGCCGACTCCGGTGCCAGCGGTTGTGCCTGAGACAGATGAGGAAAAGAGCTTATATGAATCAGCAAAAGAACGTGCCGAAATTCGCAAAAGACGGAGAAAGGACAGTGAAGCCAGGGCAAAGAAATACGGTACAGGTCTGCCCTGGTAAATAAGGGGGAGAAGAATGGGATCCAGAGTGATGCATAGCATTATCAACAATGAAATTGCTTCCAGAATGAAAATAGAGGACAAAGCAGCATTTTTACTTGGAGGAATAGCGCCTGACGCTGTTTCTCCCAAAGATCTTTCCCATTTTTACAAAGGGAATACGGATGATTACACGCGAAGTATAGATTATAAGAGTTTCCTTGATAAATACAGGAGCAAAAGTCTTTCACCTTACATCCTCGGCTATTACACCCACTTAATTGCAGACCATGTCTGGCTGACAGGCTTCTATCTTCCCTGGCTGAAAAACAGAATGGAAAAAGATGAGGAAGTCTTAAACCGCTATCATAATGATTTTCGCCTTTGTAACGCAAAGCTGTCTGAACAATACGGCCAAGTTAAATTTGAGATGAAAAATGTAAAGGTGCCAGATTTAGATGAGGTTTCTGCCGATCAAGTCAGTGCTTTCATCCCTTATATTTTAAAAGACTTCGAATATGATAAAAACGACGCTGAAAAGTCCCTTGAAGTGTTTACTTTCCAGCAGATCATCGGCTACGTGGAAACATCCGTGGAGCTGGGGGCTGCCGAGTTAAAGAAACTGTCAATTGTAAAAAACTGACTCCTTATATCTTCCTATTCTGCAGGGATAATTGAACCTTTTTACACACCAGCGTCTAGTAAAATAGATTTAACTTTCAGAATATTAACTCTTATTTCTTGATTATCCTTTTCCTTCCTCTTAAGTTAGACGTGTAGAACTTAACAAAAGGAGGAAGATTATGAGAAGAGTTTTGAAAGCTAGTATTCTAATGCTTTTAAGTATTTTACTAGTTGCCGGAACCATGCCTTTAACCGGGCAGGCGAAACAGCCAAAGCCTGATGATGGTTATGGCGGTTATAGCCAGGTTGATGTCGGCAAGGATGGAATGGTGGCTTCAGCCCATCCGCTTGCGTCAAAAATTGGTGCAGATGTTTTGAAAAAGGGCGGTAATGCCATCGATGCGGCTGTCGCTGTTCAACTTGCCCTCAATGTTGTGGAACCAATGATGTCCGGAATTGGCGGCGGGGGTTTCATGATGGTCTATGATGGCAAAACGAAAGAAACCAGCATCATTAACAGCCGTGAACGTGCCCCAGCCGGTGCCTCACCAGATATGTTCCTGGATGAAAGCGGAAAGCCGATTCCATTTGCGGAGCGTTCAACTGGCGGTACGGCTGTCGGTGTGCCCGGCACATTGAAGGGATTGGAAACGGCCCTTGAAAAATGGGGAACACGCCCTATGCAGCAGCTTATCGGTCCTGCGATTAAGCTGGCAGATAAAGGCTTCCCGATTGATTCTGTATTAGCCGATGCGATTGCCGATAATCAGGATAAGCTTGGCAGAACGGCTGCCGGCAAAGTGTTTTTGCCTAAGGGTGAACCTCTTGGAGAAGGGGACCGTCTGGTACAGAAGGATCTTGCAAAAACCCTGAAGATGATACGTGCTGGCGGAACAGACGCTTTTTATAATGGGGAAATTGCAGACGCTCTTGCTGGTGTGGTGCAGGATTTTGGCGGATCGATGACACCTGAGGACCTTGCAGGATATGAAGTAACTATTGACGAGCCTATTTGGGGAGATTACCAGGGATATGAAATTGCTAGCATGCCGCCTCCAAGCTCTGGCGGAGTGTTTTTGCTGCAGATGCTGAAGGTTTTGGATGACTTTAATCTTTCTCAATATGATTTAAAATCCTGGGAAAAATATCATCTGCTTGCTGAGACGATGCATCTTGCTTATGCAGACCGCGCCGTTTATGCAGGGGATCCAGAGTTTGTAAATGTCCCGGTCAATGGGCTCCTTCACCCGGATTACATTAAAGAGCGCCAGGAACTCATCAGTCTGGATAAAGTCAACAAAAATCCAGAAGCAGGCGATCCATGGAAATATGAAGAGAGTGAAGCAGATTATGAAAGAACTGAACAGCCGAATGACCGCCAATACGGCGAGACTACCCATTTTTCTGTAACGGACAGATGGGGTAATGTTGTCTCTTATACGACAACGATTGAACAGGTATTCGGAACAGGAATCATGGTTCCAGGCTACGGGCTGATGCTGAATAATGAGCTGACAGATTTTGATGCCGTACCAGGCGGGGCAAATGAAGTCCAGCCTAACAAGCGGCCTTTAAGCTCGATGACACCGACGATTGTCTTTGAAGATGACGAGCCTGTACTGACAGTCGGTTCACCAGGCGGCCCAACGATTATAACATCCGTCCTGCAGACGATTCTTTACGCCATAGAATATGACATGGAGCTAAAAGCTGCAGTAGAAGAAACACGAATCTATACAAATAGCCTGAATTCCTACCGCTATGAAGAGGGCATTCCTTCAGAAGTTATTAATAGGCTAAAAGGGATGGGGCATAGCTTCGGTCCGAGTCCGACCACGATTGGAAACGTCCAAAGTATTTTGATCGACCGTGATAAAGGAATTTTCAAAGGTGTGGCAGATTCAAGCCGCAATGGTGCTGCCATTGGTGTTGATTTGAAAGGAAAAGGGAAAAGCAAATAAGATTTGTGAGAATAGCGCCTTATCAATAAGGTGCTATTCTTTGGATGTGAAATGAATAGGGGTTCATTTTTCGGCAGGAATTTATGTTTATCTGTTGAAATATAATTTATGAAGGTATTCATAAAAGAAGGAGGAACATGCCATGGCAGTCAAAGATGAATTATACCAGCTGGCAGATAAAATGAACGCTGATCCCGTACATATCAAGGATGAAAAAAATAGGGTATTTCAAGTGGACCTTGAGGAAAGCGGTCCCATTCAGATTTTATTAAAGGAGGGAAAAGTCATAGTGGAAGAGGGGGCTCCTCATGAGCCTGAAGTGACACTGAAACTGTCAGACAAAAACTTTTCTAAGTTATTAAAAGATGATCTCAATACGACAATGGCATTTATGACAGGCAGCCTTAAAGTGGATGGGAAAATGGGGCTAGCCCTGAAGCTGCAGGAAATTGTAAAGAAATATCAATGATAATAAGGCAGCCCTTCAAACAGGAAGCTGCCTTATTTTATTATAAAAATAATGCCATCATGTCTTCATCATAGTACTTTCCATCAATCTTCAGTGCATGCCTCTCCTTGCCGTAAACCTCAAAGCCGAAAGAAGCATAAAGTTTTTTAGCTGGAATATTTTCAGACATTACAGCAAGGTGGATTTGTTCGACCCCGTCCCAGGAGCGGGCCTTTTCCACAGCCTTGCCGACCAGTCTCCTGCCGACACCATTCTGACGCGAGGACTCTGTAACATACATTGCATAAATATTGGATCGATGATTCACTTTCAATCCGGTTTCTCGTACTAAACTGACTACACCTATAAGTTTTCCTTTTTCAAATGCTCCGAAGTGAAAGGAGTTATCACCCTTAAATCTTTCTCCGTACACTTCAGGGGGCCTCCCGGCTTCCTCCTCATAGCTTGAACCAAATGCTTCCGGATTCTTTTTTAATCCTTCCAATCTTATCTCTTTGTATATTTCAGCATCATCCGTGAGCAGAAGCCTAATTTCCATCCTCGACACTCCTTTATTTTTTCCTAACCCTTAGATTCTCGTTAACAGGAAAAACTCCTTTAACATTTTTCTGAAATTAGTTTTTTTCTGCCTTTATAAGGGAACAGGATAAAAAAGGTACAGGAGGGATTGGAATGTCTCATGAAAACAGCAAGGACTTAAAAGATATTGTAAAAGGGCAAAACACCGGTCAGAAACAAGCACAGTCATTAAAAGATCAGGAGCGTAAGCCGGATCAGCAAAACCGTTTGAAGGATCAGGAGAATATGAGGAAGTAACTTTAAGAGAGAGAGCTATGAAGAATAGCTCTCCTTTTATAAAGGAAGAAAGACTCCCGACCCGAATACTAAGCAATGATTTACTCTAGTTGAATATACATATAAAAAAGGGGGATGCAGAATGGGAGTGCTGTTTGGTTTAATTGTCGCGACTCTGGCTTCCGCTTATTGGATCGACCGAAGAAGGAAAAAGATAAACAATACGATGCAAAAAGGAATCAGCTCAAGTGAAAAACCGGGGGAAAGCACGAATTATACGATGGGTGATAATCATTATACAGGAGGCGGACAATAGCCATGGAGTTTTGCGTTATCAGCAAGGCTCTTCTTTTTTCCCGGAACATGCTTTCTTCTCCTGAAAATGGGAAAAGCTAATGTTGCCGGGTTTCTATAGGGCATCAAAAAGGGTATAAGGAAACATAAATATTGTAACCTTTTTAGATTTGGAGAAGTGGGCTATGAAAAAAAGAAGAGTGGAATCCTTATTTGTTTTTATCCTGATTGCATCAGTGTATACGATATGTTTCACGGATGCCGGCTCGCCAATTAAAATCGGTGCTGTCCTGCTTTATTCAGCCGTTATATTCATCAGCGCCTATTCCTTGATGCTTGAGAATCGCAGCCCTAACCAGACCTTACTGTGGATGTATGTGCTGGTGTTTTTTCCGGTAGCGGGCTATCTGTTTTATTTGTTTTCCGGCCAGCTTTATTTGAAAGGCTACTTGTTTAAAAGCAAAAGAAGCAGGGACAGGGATGAATGGAAAAGGCTGATGAAAAGAGAAGACACGCCAGATATATCATTCCTGCAGGATAGCCAGCACTGCTTTGCAAAATTCGCCAATAATGTGGCATTGACCCCGCTAAGCACCAATTCAAGGGCGAAGATCCTTAAAAATGGCGAGGAGACATTTAATGAAATTAAGAATAAGCTGCGTGAAGCAGAAGAGTTTATCCATATGGAATATTATATTTTTCGGTCTGACAGGCTTGGCAAGGAAATCATCAATATCTTGATGGATAAAGCCAGGCAGGGTGTAGAAGTGCTGTTTATTTTTGATGCGGCAGGCAGCATGGGGATTACACTGGAGGACTTGCAGTCGATGGAGGATGCAGGCATTAAGGTAAGGCCATTTTCTCCGCTGAAATACGGTTTTTTTAATCAGAAATTCAACTTCCGAAACCATCGCAAGATTGTTGTAATAGATGGGAAAGTCGGCTTTGTGGGCGGACTGAATGTGGGCGTTGAATACCTGGGCGAAAATGAAAAAATCGGCTTCTGGCGGGATACTCACATGCTCCTGAAGGGGGAGGCTGTGTACACACTGCATACAGTATTTCTCTTGGACTGGGAATATGTCAGCAAGGAGGATGTGCTGGAGGAATACAGAGATGTAAAGTATCCAATTGATGATGATGTGCTCGATGGTGCGGTGCAGGTGGTGGCCAGCGGTCCCGACACACAGCAGGGAATTATGAGTGATCTTTATTATTCAATGATATCCTGCGCCACCAGATCCATCTGGATTGCCACACCATATTTTGTTCCCGATGAATCCATTCGCACCGCATTGAGGGTGGCTGCCGCTAAAGGAGTGGAAGTTCGCATCCTGGTCCCTGAGATCAATGACAGCTTCCTGACACAATACGCAAGCCGGTCTTATTTTGCGGAACTGCTTCGATATGGTGTCGAAATTTATTCCTATAAAAGAGGCTTCTTGCATCAGAAGATCATTATCGTTGACGGAATCCTCGCCTCAATAGGAACTGCAAACATGGATATGCGCAGCTTCCACTTGAACTTTGAAGTAAACGTCTTTCTATACGGTACAAGCTCAATCCGTGATCTTGCCGCCCACTATGAAGAAGATATGGAAGAAAGTGAAAAGATAAGCCCGGTCCAGTATTATAAACGCGGACTGGCGGAAAGATCGAAGGAATCCTTCGCCCGGCTGTTTTCCGGGGTATTATAAAGAAAGTGCCATGGCTGTGGCGCTTTTTTTTGTGTGGATCAACTGCTTGGCAAGTAAAATTCTATAATCTGCAAATAGATGAGGGGTACTTGCAAATAGAACAGTGGAATTCGCAAATATATAGGTGAATGCAAATAGTGCTCCTATACCTGCAAATAGCCCAGCCAAACTTGCAAATAGATAGGTAAAATGCAAATAGAGTCCACCAACCTGCAAATAGACGAGCAACCTTGCAAATAGAACAACCGAAATGACAAATAGATGAGCAAACCTGCAAATAGCCCAGCTCACGTACAAGTAAATCCCCTATTTAAGTCTCCAGACCGAGGCATAATCATCCTCCTTATTGGTCAAAAAAGGAAAAAATCATACTAAAATAAAGATCAGTGCGATATGATTAGAATAGTTTGAAAAGTTGGAAATAGGGAGGGTCTTTATGCTTTCACAATCAGTCATTCATGATGTTATTACAGCAGCCCTGGCCACTGGCGGGGATTTTGCTGAAGTGTTTGTTGAAGATCGTTTTACCAATAACCTCGCATTGCAGGCCGGTAAAATTGAGAGCAGCTTATCGGGCAGGGATTACGGGATAGGCATTCGTGTGTTTAAAGGGCTGCATAGTGTTTATGCTTACACAACGGATGGTTCAAAGGAAGGTTTATTGAAAGCTGCGGGGAATGCTGCCCAGGCGATTAAAGGAGAAAAAATCATTCAGCCCGCACAGCTGCAAAAGGAAATCATTCCGGCAGCTCATCCTATATCTCTTAATCCGCGTGAAGTGGAGAAGCTTCTCAAAGTAGATGTGATGAAAAAGGCTTACGAAATTGCGAAAAACTATCATAACAGCATCCAGCAGGTTACGGTCAGGTATTTGGATGAAGAACAGAATGTGCTGATTGCCAACTCGGATGGTAAATTTGTTGAAGACCGCCGGGTGCGAAGCCGCCTTGCCATTCAGTCGATTGCTGCGGAAGGAAATCAAATGCAGACAGGATTCTATGGACCTGGAGCCCATAAAGGCTTTGAATTCATGGAAAATCTGAATCTTGAGCATTATGCCAATGAAGCTTCCCGCATCGCGGTTACAATGCTTGGAGCAGAGCCATGCCCGAGCGGAAAATTGCCTGTCATTATCGATAATGAATTCGGCGGCGTTATTTTCCATGAAGCATGCGGACATGGCCTGGAGGCGACATCTGTGGCAAAGGAAAACTCCGTTTTTGCAAACCGGATCGGCGAAAAAGTGGCTTCAGATGTCGTTACATACATTGATGACGGCACGCTTGCCAATGAGTGGGGATCGATTACGATAGATGATGAAGGCGAAAAAGCCCGTAAAAATGTGCTGATTGAGAATGGGATTTTAAAAGGTTACTTGATTGATAAATTCGGTGGCCGCAGAATGGGCATGGAGTCAACAGGATCAGGAAGGCGGCAGTCCTACCGCTTTGCACCGACTTCAAGGATGACCAATACGTACATTGCAAACGGCAAATCCACTCCGGAAGAAATCATTTCAAATACAGAGTATGGAATTTATACAAAATACATGGGCGGCGGTCAAGTTAATACCACAACTGGCGATTACAATTTCGCTGTCATGGAGGCGTATCTTGTAAAAGACGGAAAAATCGGCAAGCCGTTAAAAGGTGCTACATTAATAGGAAATGGCCCGAAAACTCTTCAGTTGGTTGATATGGTGGGGAATAACCTGGACCACGGTGCAGGCATGTGCGGTTCACAAAGCGGAAGCATTCCTGTCAATGTTGGCCAGCCGATGATTCGCGTTAGTGAAATGACTGTTGGTGGCACAAGGGGGGGCGAATAATATGAACCTGCAGGAATTTAAGGAAAAGCTATTTCAGCTTGGCGGGCAGCATGGTTTTACAGATATGGAGCTTTATTATGAGAGAGAGGAAAAGTTCGCCTGCGAGCTGTACAAAGGAGAAATCGATTCCTACGACACTTCCGAAGTGTTCGGAACCTCCTTCCGAGGCCTTTACGAAGGCAGGATGGGCTATGCTTTTACCGAGAAACTGGATGAGGAATCCCTGTCTTTTCTAGTCGAGAATGCGAAGGAAAACTCTCAATTCATTGAAGATGAAGTACAGGAAGAAATCTTTGCCGGCAGCGAAAAGTATGAGGCAGGAAGCTACTATTCAAGCAGTCTTGCTGAAGTTACGATCGCTGAAAAAATAAATTTGCTTAAGGAAATAGAAAGGCATATCTATGCATTTGATGAGCGGGTAACCGGGACTGATTATTTCATGCTGAGCAGCGGTGAAACAGAAAGGGTTCTCCTCAACAGCAAAGGTCTGAATCTCAGTGAAAAGACCAATCATGCCGGCATTTATATATCAGTTATCGTTAAGCAGGGAGATCTAGTGAAGAACGGTGAATACTCCAAGTTTACGAGAGACTTTTCCATCTTGAATCCCGAGGAAATTGCCAGCCATGCCGTAGAAGAAGCATTATCTCAGCTTAATGCCAGAAGTGCTGAAAGCAAGAAATACCCTGTATTATTGAGAAATGATGCTGCCAGCGCTCTGCTTCAGACATACATCCCTATCTTCTCAGCGGAAAATACCCAAAAAGGGCAATCGGCTTTAAAGGGCAAAACAGGTGAAGTCATTGCAGCAGCGTCATTGAATATAGTAGATGATCCATTTTTAGAAGCAGGTCTGCTCAGCTCTAATTTCGACAGCGAAGGGGTCGCCACTGCCAGAAAAGATATTGTGAAAGACGGCAGGCTTGTTACCCTGATGCATAACCGCAAAACAGCTCAAAAAGATGGAGTGGAATCGACAGGCAATGCCTACAAAGCTTCTTATAAGAGCGCTCTAACGGTAGCTCCAACGAACCTTCATGTCATTCCATCTGATCAAAGCTATAATGAGCTGGTATCTTCGCTGCCGGAGGGCATAATCATAACCGAATTATCCGGCCTCCATTCCGGTGCCAATACCGTATCAGGTGACTTCTCCATTGCGGCCAACGGCTATTATGTTAAAGACGGAAAAGTGCAAAATGCAGTAAACCAAATGACGATTGCCGGAAACTTCTATGAGCTATTGAATAATATTGAAGCCATCGGTTCAGACCTGGAATTTTCGATGGGATTCATGGCCACAGGCTACATTGGTTCGCCATCTCTATTAATCAGGGAGCTGGCTGTGACTGTGGAGTAAGTCAAGAGCGCATCACCAAGTGGTGCGCTTTTTTGAAAAAATTTCGTTTTATTATAGGGGGACAAATAATGGGAAAGATTATTGAAGCCAAAATTGGCGACGCAGCGAAAATATTATCCATACAAAAGCTGGCATATAGAAGTGAAGCAGAACTTTATGGGGATTTTAATATAGAGCCATTAAAGCAAACCGTAAGTGATGTTGAAAAGGCTTTTGAAGATTATCTAATTTTAAAATACATAGAAGATGGAGAGCTAGTTGGCTCTGTTAGAGCATATCAAAAAGATAGAACATGCTATATAGGAAAATTAATGGTGCATCCAGACTTTCAGAATAAAGGAATTGGAAAAGCACTAATGAATGAAATCGAACGTCAGTTTAATGTGGAACGATTTGAACTATTTACCGGCAGTGAAAGCGAAAAAAATATTTGTTTCTATGAAAAGCTCGGTTACGCGGGATATAAGAAAGAAAAGCTGGATAGAGAAGAAACCATATTTATTTTTATGGAGAAGTTAGCGAAAGCAGGAACAACTGCTTTTAAAGGTTAAAAAGGAGGTCCGAGAAATGAAAACTCTTGAAGCAAACCGCCTAATTCTTCGCAGCCTTATCCTGGACGATGCACCTAAGGTTGAAGAATATGCAAGCGATTATGATGTAGCCAAAACAACACTAAATATTCCCCATCCTTATCCTGAAGGTGGAGCAAAGGAGTTTATTTCGAGCATCCTCGAAGCAGAGAGAAACGGTAAAATTGCGATTTTCGCCATTACAAAAAAAGAGGATAATAGCTTAATAGGCCTCATCAATATTACAGGCACTAATGCAAACAGAAGAGCAGAAATCGGCTATTGGATCGGCAAGCCTTTCTGGGGAAAAGGATATGGTACAGAGGCAGCCAGGACAGTTATTAAATATGGTTTCGAAGAGCTGAATCATAACCGCATTTATGCCCTTGCTTTTACGGACAATCCCGGATCATGGAGGATTATGGAGAAAGCAGGAATGAAGCATGAAGGAATTTTACGCCAGCATGCGATGAAAGATGGCAGGCCGGTAGACCTGACTTATTATGCAATTTTACGGGATGAATACTTAGGGTAAGGTGCCTGCATTTGAATCCTGATCTGCAATATGTTTCAATGGAAGCAAATCTTTAAATATGGAGGTTCATGTGCGGATCCTTGCTTCCCATCCTTTTATAACAGTCACCCGGAAAATCGACTGGAATCAGCAGCAATACATTGAAAAGGAACTCTATCTTCATTTATTTGAAGATCACATCCTTTCGCCAACGGATAAATTTCTGATTGATGAAGTTTGGGATATGTCATACAGATCTTCCAATTGCGAAATTGGTTTCCTTTATCTTCATACCAATCGGGGACTATTCTCTTTTCAAGTAAAGTCAGCGCCAAACCAGTTTATAAATCTTTATAGAGATTTAAAAAAGTAACAAAGCCGGAATTGCCATACACAACAATTCCGGCTTTGTTATTAGGCCTGTTCTGTCAGGCGTACAAGCATATGGGCCAGCTTATGCTTTTCTTCTTCATTGCCAGCTTTCCATAATTCTTTCAGAAGCTGTTCTTCACGGTTTTTTGGTTCCACATTTTCAGCCAGGTAGCCTGCCACTTTTTCCGCTGTTACCGCAAGCTGTTCCTCATTTAAGCCCAGCTTTTTTCCAAGCTCGATTCTTTCAGCCAGATAGCTTTTAAACTCCTCGAAGCTGCTTAAAATATCTTCCGCTCTTTCATTCGACATCTTGGCCATTGCGCTCTTGATATTTTTTGCATCCAATTCACCATCTTGTTTGATTACATGATCCTGTTCATTCATTTTTATAGACCTCCCAAAGGAACGTTTTCTTATTAAATATCCCTTTGGGGGCAAACCTAAACTTGTTTAAATCTCGCTGGATGGAGATTCCTGAACTGCTTTCAATTTCTTGAATTTTACTTTTGACAAAATAACGCCAATTTCATATAGCCCGATAAGGGGCACAAGGACAAGAATCTGTGAGAATAAATCAGGCGGTGTAATAAGAGCTGATACGACAGCCATGATCAAATAAGCGTATTTTCGCATCGAGCTGAGCATGGCTGGGGTGACAATGCCGATCGTTGTCAGAAACAATAACAGCAAAGGCACTTCAAACAGAAAACCAAAAGGAATGGTCGACATCAGCAGAAAAGAAAAATACTCCCTGGCAGTGATCATCATCGCAAAATGTGATTCACCCAATAGCATTAGAAACTGATAAATAGCAGGGAATATAATAAAAAAGCCGAAGCAAAGACCGCCGATAAAGCTGAAGAGAATGGCCGGAAAAAACATTAAGGATACTCTGCTTTCTTTTTCCGTTAATGCCGGCTTTACAAATAGCCAAATCTGATAGGAGATAAAAGGAAGCGCAAGTCCAAGGCTTATGCTTCCTGCAATTCCCGTATACAGCTTAATGACATCCAGCGGTCCAAGCATGACAAGCTCATGATCATTCGCGAGCATGGGTATCAGTCTGTTGATAAAAATCAGACATAGGGCAAAGCTGGCTATAAAGAAAAACAGTGATCGAATCAGCACTTTTCTAAGATCCGTTAAATGCTCTACAAGGGTTTGTTCTTCCGTTTTCAATCTAAACCCTCCTATTAAAGCGGTTTATCCTTCCGATCAGCCGTTTCAATAGAGCGAGTTTTTGAATCGGGTTCATCGTCGTCGCTCATAATGTCTCTGGCTGATTTCTTGAATTCTGATAAGGTCCTTCCAAAGGCAGACCCGATCTCAGGAAGCTTTTTTGGACCAAAGATAATTAAGGTAATAACAAGGATAATAATCAATCCGGGAATTCCTATATTTGAAAGCCCCATGATGTTCACTCCTTTTTGTCAGATTTAAAAGGTATCCTTTATGCCAGAAGGCCGCCTTCTTTGCTGTATTTGATGATTCCTTCGGCAGCACGGTAGGCGAGTGCCCCAACTGTTCCTGTCGGATTATACCCTCCGTTGTGAGGGAAAGCGGATGCGCCAATGACAAATACATTTTCTGCATCCCACATCTGCAGATAGTTATTTACAGCTGAAGATTCGGGCTCAGCCCCCATGATCACGCCGCCGGTATTGTGTGTTGTCTGATAAGGGACGATGTCATAGTGCTCCAGCTGCTGCCTGTCGTTAATTTTTGCCGGTCCCATTTCCTTCATGATGTTGTCTGTGATTTTTCCAATATAGTTATAAAGATTCTTATCCTGTTCCGTGAAATCATATGTCAGGCGAAGCAGAGGGAGCCCGTAAGCATCTTTATATGAAGGGTCCAGGTCCATATAGTTGTGCTGCACAGGCATGGAAGCCCCCTGTGTTCCAATGCTCAAGGCTCTGGTGAAATATTTAATGGAGTTCTCTTTGAACTTGCTGCCCCATTTCGGTGTATCAGTCGGAACCATATTATATTGGATTGGTCGGTATCCTGATTGGTTGATCGAAATGGAACCGCCATGGATGAAGTTAAGATCGGAGTGATCAAAATTGTCTCCATTGTAATCATCCACAGTTGCACCAAGAGCACCTGCACCCATAAATGTATTAAATTGCTCTTCATCAAAAAATCCCGCTGATCCAGGAAGGATTTGGTAGCAATAATTCTTTCCAATAACTCCTTTGCCTGTGTCAGGATTATAAGGGCGTCCAAGTTTGGATGTCAGCAGCAGGCGGGTGTTATTCATGACATAGCTTGTCAGAATAACCATTTCTGCCGGCTGGATGAATTCTTCCTTTGTTTGCACATCCACATAGCGCACACCGGTTGCTTTTTTGCCGTCATGAATAATTTCTGTTACATTTGCAAAGTTGCGGATATCTACATTTCCAGTTTCTTTCGCAAATGGAATGACGGCCACGGTCGGATCTGCCTTGGCTCCATATTCACAGCCAAAACGTTCACAGAACGCACAGTACTGACAAGGAGCCAGCTTGGCGCCATATTGGTTTTCATAAGCCTGGCTCATATTGCCCGATGGCATATGGTAAGGTTTCATCCCCAATGACTTCGCTGCTTCTTTAAATCTAGCCGTAATGGGCGTCTCCTTCATTGGGGGATTCGGGAACGGATTTGCTCTCTTCGGTCCTAACTCGCCTTCTTCTCCGCTAATCCCTGCTGCTTTTTCAAATTCGTAGAAATAGGGCTCCAATTCATCGTATGTAATGCCCCAGTCCTGAACTTGAAGACCTTTAATTTTTGCTTCGCCATATTTTTTTACCGTCTGTGATTTAATTTCAAAGTCATAGGGCAAAAAGCGGAAGGTATGCCCATTCCAGTGAACACCGGATCCTCCTAAGCCCTCGCCAAGCAAAAAGGAGCCAAGCTGACGCATAGGAAGAGATCGTTCCTTCCCATGGTTGCGGAACGTGATCGTTTCTTTTGAAAGATCCTGCATTAATTCATAGCGGATTCCATATCGGAGTTCATCATGGACAACATAGTAGTCCTTAACTCCGCGCTCTTTTCCCCGCTCCAGACCAACTACTTTTAACCCCTGTTTTCCAAGTTCAGCCGCAATGATGCCGCCTGCCCATCCGACTCCTACAACGACTGCATCTGTTTTTGGCAATGTTTTAGCCATGTTTACCACTTCCTTAAGAGATAGTACTATTTGGTATATGAATGGAGACTGTTCGGTTTAATTTCAACAAATTTTTCAGACTCTATTTGATTGATATAGCTCATTTGATGGCCAGGAAAGTCTTTCATTTTCCAGCCTTCCATATTCTTGTTTCCAGCATAGGCAGGATCTGCATAGACGCCTTCAATAGTTGCTGCCCTGAGAATATTAAAAAATGTCCTTGAGGTAACACCCCGAAGCTCTACTTTATCTTCCTCAAAGGCCGTAAGGATTTCATCCTGCTGTTCACCCTCAAGTTCAGCGAAAGGCTTTTTGAACTTATCATTGCTGTAGGTCTGCAGGGCGACAAGGCCGACATCAAAGACTTCATGCCGTTTTAAAGGGGATTGGTAACCCTGAAAGTTTGAGCCTGGGAAGAATGGGCCCTGCATATATTCCCTTGTATTGTTTCCCCATGAGCCCGCAAGCTGATGGTCGATAAAAAAAGGAACATCCAAATCATTAGCACCAGGGCCATTTTCATCCTTTGGATAAATTCTTTCAACTGCAGCCTGCAGAATTCCGAATATTTCAGGGTTTGTGAAATATAAAGGTGACTGCTGGTAGGCAACCTGATTATGCCCGTTTGTATGGGCATTCTCTTCTGTTGCTGTACCGTCTTTATTCATGTTGGCACCAATTAAGCCGCCAAGAATGCCGCCTCCTACCAAACCGCCGGCAACTAACCCGGAATTGCGGATGAATCTCCTACGGGACATGGTTGATTCTTGTTTTTGTTCATGTTCAGACATTTACCTAGAAACCTCCTTTTATTTGCCATTATGGTGAAAAACATACATGTCTAAACAATGATCAGGAATTTTTTTGGGAGATAGGGAGAAAAGAAGAGGGGAGAGAAGGGGATATATGAGGCATTAAAAAAGATGCAAACCGATTGGTCTGCACCTTTTTTAAGTCCGATGACGGACAACCTGAGGATTATGATTTGCATAGGGCCGAACCGATTTTAAATATATCGGTTATAGACGAGAGTGCCTTTCGAACGCTCTGCAAACCCTCCCTGGTTTCTTGCAATGCCAATGACGAACCTTGAAGTCGCTGTTACGCTATTCATCGTCAACCAGTCCCTTCTGTTTTGTTATTGGCCTTGCATTATTTGTTTACCCCGTGTACTTGTCTTAAAACCTTTTTATTTAAAAAATTGGAGTTTCTTTCTTTTATAGATAAAATGAAAGAAAGGAAGTGAACGCAATGAATACGAAGAAAGAAATCCGTGAGTACATATGGAATTATCTTGAGGAGAATAAGCTTGGCCGCTTTCCGTTTCCTTTAAAAAATAGAATCCCCAATTTCAAAGGAGCTGAAAAAGCGGCTGCATTTATTTTTAAGATGCCTGAGTATAAAGAGGCAAAGGTAATTAAAGTAAATCCTGATTCTCCGCAGCTGCCGATCCGCACTCAA
This sequence comes from Bacillus sp. NTK034, assembly GCF_017303275.1. Taxonomy (GTDB): domain Bacteria; phylum Bacillota; class Bacilli; order Bacillales; family Cytobacillaceae; genus Cytobacillus. Next base: position 231,002 of record NZ_JAFKOJ010000006.1, read on the forward strand.
ATTTTGAAAGATGGAAAGACATTGCTGGTGCCCACTCCAAGGCTTAAAGCTGGATTTATTATGGTAAAGCCCGAATGGGTACCCGCCGGGGAGGAGCGGAAAGCAGCGAGCCTTAAGCATATCCGCTCATATGGAAAAGAAGTTCCTCTCACAGAATTGCCGAGGATTGATTTGTTTTTTGCCGGATCTGTAGGCCTTCATCGGGATGGCCGGCGTGTCGGAAAAGGGGAGGGCTATGCTGACCGTGAATATGCCATCATCAGAGAGCTGGGAAATCCGGAAATCCCTGTGATTGGAACAGTCAACAGCGTCCAGGTTACAGAGGCAGATATCCCGAGGGACCCGTATGATTTGACCGTCGACTGGATTGCAACCGAAAAGGAACTGATCAGAACCAATACGCCATATTCAAAGCCAAGCGGCATTCAATGGGATCTTGTAACCGAGGAACAAATGGAAGAGATGCCGGTATTGCGTGAAATATGGGAGATCACAAAAGAAAGGCAGCCAGGTAATTGACTGCCTTTTAAGCTTTAACTTCGTCCATTTTCTTTAGAACATCATTAATCTTTGCGTGATCTTCAGGTGATTCATCAATATGCTTCCATAAAATTTTTCCCTGCGGAGAGAAAGGCCATGTCCCGCCCTGAATGTAGACATCCTGGGTCTTCATGGATTTCATGACAAACTCCTTCTGTTTTTCATTATCAGGGAAAAACCTTTTTACCTTGCCAGTAATAAATCCAAAAGCTGCTTTTGAAAGAAGCTTCCACTTTGGCATCGTTTTATGTCCCATTCCTCTATAAGCTTCCCGGGAAGGATCGCCAAGGATCGGGAAAGGGAACGGTCCGAATTGCTCAAGGAATTGATTGATGAAGGTTCCTTTGGAAGGAGCTACGACAATGACCTGAAAACCTCTGGATTCCCATTCACTTATGCGCTCGCGCAACTGCGCAAGATATTCTCTGCAGACCGGTCAGCCAAGGTGGCGGACGAAAACAGCCATTGTGTATTGGCCATTAATGGCCTGTTCAAGAGTAATATTTTTATCAGGATTTTGGGTTTCTAAAATATAATTCATTATTATCCCGCCTCTCGGATTTTACTTCTGATCATACCTAAACTTTTTAAAGGAATAAAGAAATGCGGCTTGCACATAAAAAAACAGGAGGTCGCACTCCTGTTTAGTCCCTGCTCCCCAAAATTCCAAAAATGCGAAGAATATTAATGAACAGGTTGATAAAATCAAGGTATAGGTTAAGAGCCATCAAAGGCACTTCTTCCGGTGACACTCCATAATGCTTCATGCGGTTAAAGTCGAATAGCACATATCCGCTGAATACAAGCACTCCGATGAAGGAGAATGCCAGCATAGCATTAGAGCTTAGCGGCCAGAAGATGCTGAAAATCGAGATTGCAATAAGGGCAAGCAATGCTGCCATCAGCATGCCGCCAAGGAAAGATAAATCCCGCTTGGTTGTCGTAGCGTAAACGGCCAAACCTGTGAATACAACCGTTGTCGCTGCAAGTGCAACCAGTACGGGGTTCGGGCCAATGGCAGCCAGGTAATGGGCAACAATTGGATAAGTCGTCATACCGGAAATAAATGTAAATACATACAGGAATGGATAACCAATAGCCTTTTTGCGGCGAAGGAGGAAAGCGAAAAGCAGCATTCCGAGTTCAAGAATCATGAGCGGCAAAAATAGGGCTGGAGGGATGAAGACACCCGCCATCGTTCCGATAAAAGCAATACCCAATGATAAGGCAAACGCCCGTAAGACAGAAGGCAAATAACTGTTATTTGCAGTATGCTGTACATACATTTTTTCATTTCTCCTCTAAAATCATTTGTATATGTATATACGTCAGAACTATTGTTTAAGTTTCATTTTTTATTTTGTTTTTAAAAGGTCTCTTATTTCAGTTAAAAGCTCAACGTTTTTATCCACTGCTGGTGCAGGCATTGCTTCTTCTTTCTTTTTGAAACGATTGTTGATAATCCTGATAAAGACGAAGATTGAGAATGCCACGATGAAGAAATCAACCACATTTTGTATGAATAAACCGTATTTGACTTCCGCGCTGCCGACCTTTATCATCAGATCGCTAAAGTCTACTCCGCCCATCAGCAATCCAACAAGCGGCATGATGATATCATCTACAAGAGAAGATACAATCTTTCCGAAGGCAGCTCCGATAACAACCCCGACAGCCAAATCAAGCACATTTCCCTTTAGGGCGAATTTTTTAAACTCATTCCACATAACATGTCACCTTTCTTTGAAAAATTACCGTAATTATACTATGAAGAATAAATGAAAACCAGATAAGGAAGCCCCTATTGACAGAAACAGGCTTTTTCTCTATAGTAACAATGACAATTATATTTCGAATATTCCCGTGCGAACGGGAGAGGTTCATAGCTTCACCCTCTATAAAAAACTATGGCTTTGATTATACAATAATCAACCATATCCATAAGAGGATATGGTTTTTGTTTTTTCAAGCTGTACTTTTTGGACCTCTCCTTAGGATCAGCGGGATCATATAAAGGGAGGCTTTTTTGATGTCAGGAAGAAAAGATGAGGAATTAACGGATATTACACTATTGGGAAATCAGGGTACAAACTATCTTTTTGAATACTCGCCTGAGATTCTGGAGGCTTTTGACAATAAGCATCCAAACCGCGATTATTTTGTAAAGTTTAATTGCCCTGAGTTTACGAGTCTTTGCCCTAAAACGGGACAGCCGGATTTTGCGACCATCTATATCAGCTATATTCCGGATCAGAAAATGGTAGAGAGCAAGTCATTAAAGCTGTATCTTTTCAGCTTTAGAAATCATGGCGATTTCCATGAGGACTGCATGAACATCATTATGAATGATCTTATTGAATTAATGGATCCCCGCTATATTGAGGTTTGGGGCAAATTTACGCCACGTGGAGGAATCTCCATCGATCCGTATTGCAACTACGGAAAGCCTGGGACGAAATATGAAAAAATGGCGGATTACCGTTTGATGAACCATGACCTTTACCCGGAGACAATTGATAATCGTTAAGACCACAGCTTGCTTAAAGTGCAATTTTAAAATAATATCAAAAAAGGCAGAGCAATCTGCTTTTTTTGTTGCAGAAAAAATACATAAGTGGGATTATATTTAGGGAATATTCTGTATTTTTGTGAGCGTTACTATAAAAAAGCTCTGAAGGGGGACAAAATGAAGAAAGGCATACATAAAAAAGATCCGCGCTTCAAAATCGCAGAGAGAGAAGCATGGATTGGCATTGGTCTGGTACTCTTCAATTTTGTATGGTGGTATGGGTTTGCCTACGGGATGGGATCAAGGCCCGCAGATGAGTATACATACATAATGGGGCTGCCTGCCTGGTTTTTCTGGAGCTGTGTGGCAGGGTTTGCTGTAATGGTGATTCTGGTAACAGCAGCTGTTAAGTTTCTGTTTAAAGAAGTTCCATTCGAAGAAAATGAAGAGGGGAGAGAATCCGAATGAACTGGCAGGTTATTGCTCCTCTTCTCATCTTCTTAATCATTATTTTTCTCGTCGGCTTATGGTCCAGCAGAAAGATTGATACCGGAAGCTCGTTCCTGCAGGATTACTTTCTTGGAGGAAGGCAGCTGGGCGGATTTATTCTGGCTATGACCATGATTGCAACCTACGGAAGTGCCAGCAGTTTCATTGGTGGGCCGGGCGTTGCATACACACAGGGGCTTGGCTGGGTGCTGCTTGCGATGTCACAGGTTGTCACAGGTTATTTCGTTCTCATGGTTCTGGGGAAAAAGTTTGCCATTACAGCAAGAAAATATAATGCTGTGACGCTCATCGATTTTCTAAAAGAAAGATATAACAGCAGATGGGTCGTCTGGCTATCCTCTCTCAGCATCATTATTTTCCTGTTTTCTGCCATGGCTGCCCAATGGGTTGGCGGAGCAAGATTAATTGAGTCACTGACAGGATTAAGCTATTTATCTGCTTTATTCATTTTTGCAGCTTCCGTTATGGTCTACGTGGTGATCGGCGGCTTCCGTGCTGTTGCCGTAACTGATGCCGTCCAAGGGGGAATCATGTTCATCGGCACTATGATCCTTCTGATTGCTGTTATTGTGGCAGGCGGGGGAATTCCGAATATTATCAGTGACCTGTCTTCAGAAAACCCGAATCTGATTACACCATTTGGCTTTGATGGCGGGTTGACTCCTTTATATGTATCCTCATTCTGGATTTTGGTGGGAGTGGGAGTTGTGGGACTTCCGCAGGTAGCCGTGAGGGCCATGTCCTATAAAAATGCCAGAGCCATGCATAGGGCCATTATCATCGGAACAATAGTAGTCGGCTTTATCATGCTTGGCATGCATTTAATTGGCGTATTTGCCCGGCCAATTCTTCCAGGGATTGAAGTGGGGGATAAAGTCATGCCGATGATTGCGATGGAAGTGCTTCCTCCATGGCTCGCGGGAATTGTACTGGCAGCACCGATGGCTGCCATCATGTCAACAGTGGATTCCCTGCTCCTTCTGGTCAGCTCGGCGATTGTGAAAGATGTCTATATTAATTACATTAAGCCTGATGCCAAAGAAGCTGCCATCAAAAAACTGAGTTTTGCGGTTACTGCTCTGCTTGGCATTCTGGTTTGCATCATGGCTCTCAGTCCGCCCGATTTGCTGATCTGGCTGAATCTCTTTTCTTTTGGGGGACTGGAAGCCGCCTTCATATGGCCTGTTGTGCTGGGCCTTTATTGGGCTAAGGGAAATAGATATGGTGCAGTGGCCTCGATGATAACCGGAACGGCCACCTATATTTTATTCCATACTTTTTATCCAAATGCATTAGGCATGAATACAGTCGTATTGCCTATTGCTTTGTCACTGGCGGCTTATGTAGCTGTAAGTCTATTTACGGAAAAATCAGCATCAGAATCTGCAGAAATTTAAGCAAGAGGCTCCGGAGACTATTCCGGAGCCTCTTGTATGTAACGGCAAAAGGCTGATAAATAGGGAACGGAGCGCTTCAATCAAACGTTTGATTGAAGCAGGAGAAGAGTCATATATAAAGGATACGGGAGGAAACCCTTGTTTTTGTAAAAAAATGAGCATATTGATAGGTTTGTAGAAACGATCCCTATTTGTTACACTTAATTAGTTGAAACGTAATTGTAACATTTGACTTTAAATGGAAATGTTTTTATAACATTAGGGAGAATATAATGAAAAATTTTATAAATATGATTATGATTGCCATGCTATCATCCGTTATAGCAGGCTGCTCAAGTGAAATAAACGCATCTTTAAATACAGAAGAAATAAAATTTAAAAAAGAAGATAAAGTGGAAGCTGAGCAAAATACATTAGCTGTAAAAGAGGACGGAAAAGAGAAAAAAGATACTGTATGGCTTGAAGGCAAGTCACTATTCCAGGTGGACGCTACAGATGGGAAAAAGAAATATTCAGTCTACCTTTATGCGGCAGACCAAAGAAGAACCATTCTGGAAGAGGACAGTTCGAAAGGGAAGAAAGGCGATTCTTATTTTACAGGACATTATTCAGTTTACCTGGCTGAAAAAGGTTCGAAAGAGGCTTACAGACAAGAGGTCTTGAATAACAGTGCTGAAATGTCATTTAATCCATCGAAGGAGCAGGTTTACACTCAAATAATGAGGAACAAAACCATTGTCTCAATCTTTCAGCCAAAGGGGGAAAATGCAGTTAAGGCCCAGCTTCTGGCTATTAACGATGGAGAAGTGCTGAAAATCAGTACAGAAAAAGAAGTGATCACTTCCTCCAAAGCGAAAATAAAAAATATTAATCAGAAGTATCTTCAAACTGCCCAAAATAAGAATGATAGATGGGTTATTTCAACATGGCAATTTAATGACGAAACCCTAACGATGAGCCTGCATGACCAAATAGAGCTGAACAAAGAAGATCATTCTGAGATCGACTGGATGAATTTGTGGTTAAAAGAGGAAGCCCTGTACTATCCTTTTAAAAACCTGGCACTCAGCGTGGATGCCATTGAAAAAGCAAAACAGGGAATTCCGCTCGGAAGCCCATATCCGATTGGCACAAACATATCTGAAATTAAGAAATCAGATCCAAATTTTATTAAGGAAGGGTTTGAAAATGGCAGCACTTTTGTCATGTATCCTGAAATCACCTATTATTTTGAACGGGAAACCGGCAATGTAACGGCTATTTCTATTCCTGGACAGCGGGTGAGAACTTCAATTGAAGAGATTACTGCTATGTTTGGCACCCCTGCGCAGGTATTGGAAAAGATGCTGTCAGGAGAAACTATTTCCACCTACCTGGCAGATAAATATTCCATCGAAATCATTTCTGATTTAGAAGGAAATGTTAGTGAAATAGTATTAATGAAAACAAAAAATCATGCGGCACAATGACCGCATGATTTTTGGCGTTTCTTAAAATGCCCAATCACCTTTCCTGAATACAGGTTCAGCGCTGCCGTCTTCATTGATTCCGTCGATATCCATTTCAGCGGAACCAATCATGAAGTCAACATGTGTTAAGCTTTCGTTCAAGCCGTTTTCAGCCAGTTCTACACTGGACATTTTCTTGCCGCCTTCAATGCAGAATGCATACGCACTGCCAATGGCAAGGTGGTTTGAAGCATTTTCATCAAATAAAGTATTATAGAAAAGCAGATTGGATTGTGAAATTGGCGAGTTGAAAGGAACCAGGGCCACTTCACCAAGATAGTGGGATCCTTCATCTGTCTCAACAAGCTGCTTAAGAATCTCTTCGCCTTCTTCCGCTTTCACATCGACAATGCGCCCGTTTTCAAAGGTCAGGCTGAAATTATAGATGATATTTCCTCCATAGCTTAAAGGCTTTGTGCTGGTAACCGTGCCGTTAACACCTGTCTTGTAAGGTACTGTAAATACTTCTTCAGTCGGCATGTTAGCCATGAATTCATGTCCCTGTTCATTAACGCTGCCTGCTCCGACCCATAAGTGGCCTTTTGGAAGCTCAATCGTCAGGTCCGTACCTGGAGCTTTATAATGAAGCTTCTGATATCGCCTGCTGTTCAAATAATCCACTTTTTCATGAAGTGTTTCATCATGCTTTTTCCAGGCTTCAACCGGGCTATCCAAATCAGCGCGAGTCGCTTTAAAAATAGCTTCCCAAAGCATTTCCACACGGGATTCTTCCGGTGCGTCAGGGAATACCATGTTTGCCCAGGCCTGAGATGGGGCTGCAATGACTGTCCAGCTTACTTTATCGGACTGGATGAATTTGCGGTATTTTGCAAGCGCCTTTCCGGCAGCTTTCTGGAAGCTTGAGATTCGCTCTGATTTCACGCCTTTCAGCAAATCAGGGCTTGCTGAAACGATTGACATGAATGCCGCACCCTTCTCAGCTAAATCTTCGACTTCCTTTGCCCGCCATTCCGGGTATTCGGAGAAGGACTCATCCGGTGCCAAATCGTACTTTGTGCGTGTGACCGCATCATCGCTCCAGTTCACAACTACGTTATGAGCTCCTGCTTCATAGGCCTTTTTAACAATTGTACGAACGAGGTCAGCGGCATCAAGGGTTGTGTTAATAACAAGCGTCTGTCCTTTTTGTACATTTACGCCGACCTTTACGGCAAGCTCTGCGTATTTCTCTAAATTCGTTTGAAATTGACTCATTATGTATTCTCCTTTGTCAGAATCTTCATTTTCATTGTAGCTGTTCTGTTCGCAAAAAGAAACCTATTGAACTGAAAATCGTCCTCCAGAACCTTGGATCTCCATCTATGGACGGAGACAAAATTAAAAAGGAATCTTATACAGATTCCTTTTTGGCATGGAATGCATTATTTTCAGGCAAAGCAAACATCAGCCAATACAAAAACGCACTTACAACAGCCAGCAGCGCCAGTATAAAGAATGTCCAGTCATATCCGATCCAGACTGTAAGCGGAATGGAAATAGGTGCAATGGTTTTCCCGATTGTAAATCGAAGGGAGGCAGCTGCAAAGTACTGACCCCGCATATGATCTGGAGCAATTTTGGATACATAGCTCTGCTGAAGGCCAGCTGTCATTAATTCACCCATAGTGAAAACGGCCATAGCCAGAATTAATCCCCAAATCCATTGCGTTTGCCCAAACATGATGATGGCTGCTGCATAAGTAAGAGATGATAAGATAAAGACATTTCTTTCCCTGTACTTTAACATCATTTTCGTTACGGCTACGGTAAATAAGGCTACGAGGAAGCCGTTCTCAGACAGCAGAATGCCAAAAGCCTGTTCTCCATGAACAGAAAAGGACCAGTCATTCCATTTAAAAAGCGCCTGATTATGAACTGCTTCATTTGTATAGACAGGTATTAAAAGATCAAGCTGCATAAAGGTCTGTGCAGCCAGAACACCTGCTATGATAAAAAGGAGAAAGGTTTTGTCTCTGAAGATAATGCCATAATCTTTCGTTTGCTTTAATAAAGCGGCATGCCATTTACTAGTTCCGCTTTCTGCATGTACTTGTATTGGCAATGTTTCCCTTGTCCACCGTAAAAGGATGAAAGATAACAGAATACAGATAATGCCGGCGGCCATAAGAAGCTGAAAACGGTAATGGACATAGAAAATGGCTCCTAGAATGGGACCCACCACAACCGCAATATTAATGGAAGTGTAAAAAATAGCAAAAACCTGGCTTCTGTCCTTTTCCTGCACCACATCGGCAACCATTGCCTGGCTTGCGGGCCAATAAAATGAACCGAAGATTCCCACAAAAGCAAAGCAGATAAAACCAAGCACAGGTGAATCCAGCCAGGGTGAACTGGCAAATCCAAAAATGATAAATGAAAGTCCCTGTCCGCATGCAGAGAGAACCATCATTTTTTTGCGTCCAAAACGGTCAGCAGTATAACCTCCCATTAAGTTGGCAAGCACGGAGAATACCTGAGAAAAAATGAGCAATAAACCAGCCTTGTCTTTTCCGAATTCATCCGCGAAATAAATCGTTAAAAACGGGAAGAACATCCAGAATGTAATGTTCATAAGCGCTTCCCCAAATAACCTTACTTTTAAATTCTTATCCCAATCTTTTATTTTCATGCTGTTTCCCCAACTTCAATCTCAGAATAACGCTATCATACTACCAAAATTGGATGAAACACAAGAAGACTTTTTCCAAAAAAGCCAAACCTTGATCAGGCTTGGCTTTTCTTAATCAATATACAAAAAACATCAAAACGGTCGTAACAATGCCCACCCATATGGCCAGCAATGCACAGTAGCCCATTATATGACGAATATGAAGGCCAACCACACTCAGTATAGGAAGGGCCCAGAAAGGCTGGATCAGGTTGGTCCAGGCATCCCCCCAGCCTACAGCCATAGCAGTAATGGCGGGATCCACCCCCAGCTGCAGACCTGCAGGCACTTGAAGCGGCCCTTGCAATGCCCACTGCCCGCCGCCTGAAGGAGCAAGAATATTGACGAGTCCGGCAGCCCAGTAGGTGAATATATCAAAGGTGTCTTTACTTGCTATGGATGCCATCCCATTAATGATAGACTCTGCTAACCCGGAGCTGCCGAGAACGGCGATTATGCCGGCGTAAAACGGGAATTGCAGAATGATAGGAGAAATGGCAGAACCCGCTTCTTTAAAAGCATTGGCGTATTGTACGAGCGATTTATGAAGGATGAGGCCTAACGATAGAAAGGCAATATTGATAATATTCAAGTCAAGGTCACGCCCGTTTACAAACTCAAATATGACATAGATTATCCCGATTAATCCGGTAATGATGCCGAGAAAGGGTGTTCTTTCAAGCTTTCCGGCGGGTGTTATTAAAACTTCCTGTTCAGATTCCTGCTTGGGTGCCTTAGGGGGAACGTATGAGATAATGCCTTTTTTGGGTGCCATCAGCACAATGAAAATCGGCATCGTAATAACAAGAGCAATTAAAATAGCAATTGTTCCAGGATGGAAAATGGTCTCCGAAGTTGGGATGACGCCAGCCACTTCCTCCAGAAAATGGCCCCTGGTCGCAACAGTCAAACCAATTGAACTCGATAAACCGGCAGTATAAAGAGCAGTTGGTGCATAGGCTGCAGCCACTAATAGAGGAAAGTGTGCGTTCTGATTTCTTTTTCCAACTTCACGGGCAATAATGGCGCCAACGACAACAGCAAGGCCCCAGTTAATATAATAAGCAGCAGATGAAACGAGAAAAGTCAGCACGTAAGCCTGGTTGGCTGTCTTTGCTTTTGAGGACAGCTTTTCAAGTATCCGCTGTACAGAAGGAACAGATGCAAGCGCCATGCCTGTCATTAAGAGGAGCACCATCTGCATGGTAAAAGCTAGATACACCCAAAATCCGTCACCGAAGGATTTAAACAGCTCAACAGGCTCGGAAGGCTTCATGAAAAAACCGGCAATAAACACAAACAGAGTCATTAATACCGCAATGACAAAGGCGTCCGGGAGATACCTTTCCACAAGCTTGGAGAAACGGTCTGCCACTCTGGTTAACATCTTTTCACTCTCCTTTCAGTATTAGTACATGCTATGGAGAGGACAAGCTGTGTATGCCAGATCATACAGAAATAGCCCTGACATCAGCCAGGGCTATCTATTAATCCTTATCTTCCATGGCAGCCTTCAGCAAATCGCCAAGGCTTGTTCCAAAGGAATCTTCCTTCTGGGTGTATTTCTGAACAAGTTTTCGCTCTTCCCGTTTGTTGACGGCTTTCTTTTTGTCCTGTGCTTTTTCCACCACATTGCATGGCCTGCACTGGAAGTAGGCGCCTGCCTTGCCCTGGTGGATTTCCATCTTTTTGCGGCACTGAGGGCAGCGGCGGTTTGAAAGCTTTGGATCCTTGCGTTTCCGGAAATTACAATCAAGATTGGAGCAGACAAGTATTTTTCCGTCCTTGGTATTCCTTTCTTTTAGGAAGGAATCGCATTCTGGACATTTTGACCCAGTGAGATTGTGGGCACGATACGATTTGTCGCTCTTTTTAATTTCAGAAACCAATGTCCGTGTCTGCTTGCGGATATTCTGCAGAAACTCTTTGGGGTCTGCTTTTCCGCGTGCGATTTTCTCCAGCTCCTGTTCCCATTTAGCAGTCAGTTCCGGTGATTTCAGATCTTCATTTACCAGGTCCATCAGCTGTTTGCCCTTTTTAGTCGGAAACAGGCGTCCATTTTGCCTTTCGATCGCTTCCGTATCAAGGAGCCGTTCAATGATTTCCGCTCTAGTCGCAGGTGTTCCTAAGCTATATTTTTCCATCTGGGTCAAAATGTCAGCTTCGGAATAGCGAAGAGGAGGTTCAGTAAGCTTGGCGGACAATTCAGCCGTTTGTACCGTAAAACTCTGTCCTTTTGAGATGTTCTTCAGGCTCTGTTTTCCTGCTTCTTCATCACTGCTGCCTTCAACCTTGCGATAACCCAGGTCGATAACTGCTGTTTCCCTGGCTGTGAATGTTTCACCGTTAACATCAATAGCAGCATGGATGGTTTCATACTTATAAGGGTTATGGAAGATGGCCAGAAATCTGCGCAGAATCAATTCGTACAGCTTCCGCTCATCAGCCGACAAATCACCGAGGTGTACACGTTCTTCAGTCGGAATAATTGCATGATGGTCGGTTACTTTTTCATTATTAAAGACTCGCTTTGCCAGGACCTTGCCCTGATTTGCAAGGATTGGCTTCACTTCGTCCTTATAGGAAGCTGCAATGCCATGAAGGCGATCCATCATGGTTGCTTCCATATCTTTTGTCAAATAGCGCGAGTCTGTCCGCGGATAGGTGACAAGCTTATGCTGCTCATAAAGTTTCTGCAGCACATTAGACGTTTTCTTGGCGGAAAAGCCGTAACGCTTATTGGCGTCACGCTGCAGCTCCGTCAAATCATAAGGAAGCGGCTGCGGCTCTGTTCTTTCCTTCCGGTTAATGGACTGGATAACCGCTTTTTGGCCCTTCACTTTAGAAAGGACTCCATCAGCTGCTTCTTTAGAAAAGAGGCGCCTTTCACCATTTTTCTCCCAGTCAGCCTGCAGGGGGCCAATTTGAGCGCGAATCGTCCAGTACTCTTTTGGAACAAATTTTTGAATCAATTGCTCCCTTTCCATCACGAGAGCCAGTGTCGGCGTCTGCACCCGGCCGGCGGATAGGGGATCCTTGTATTTAGTCGTCAGGGCCCTTGTGACATTCAAGCCGATGAGCCAATCGGCCTCTGCCCGGCAGACGGCGGATTCATACAAATCTTCAAATTGTTTTCCTGGCTTAAGGTTTTGAAAACCGTCCCGGATGGCGCGGTCCGTTACAGAAGAAATCCATAAGCGTTTGATTGTTTTGCGCCAGCGGATTTTTTCCAATATCCAGCGTGCGACAAGCTCCCCTTCGCGGCCTGCATCAGTAGCAATGATAATTTCCTTAATATCCATCCGTTTTGCCAGGTTCTCAATGGCTTTATACTGGTGGCTGGTCTGCTTCATCACCTTCAGGCCCATTTGATCAGGAATAATCGGCAGATCCTCCAGATTCCAGTTTTTATATTTGCTGTCATAATGCTCAGGCATCTTTAACTCGATTAGATGGCCAAGAGCCCATGTCACGATATATTTATCGCCTTCCATATAGCTTTTATGAGATTGCCGGCATCCCAGAACCCGTGCAAGTTCACGGGCAACACTGGGCTTTTCAGCAAGAACAAGTGATTTCATAATTACTCCTTTCAAATTACATTCAGCCATTTTCGTCCAAACTAAGTATAGCTGAAAATCATCCATATTTGTAATCGGATAAATTTTTTGCTGGGCAGAGAAGTAAATTACTGCCTAAGTTGTATTGCTTTTCATTAGTCACAATTCATTCTACAATGGACTTACCAGTTTGTTTACAAATAGAAAGAGACAAGGTGAAATGAATGAATGCAAAAAATCAGCATCTTTATGATTACATTCAGGAGAATTCAAAAAATATCACAGACATGTGGCTGTCTTTAAGGGATAAACAAAAAGGCTCCATTTATTCTGCAGATGCAGACCCCGCTTATGAGAAGCTCCTGAGAGAACAAAATACGTTTACCAACCGCACCGTTTCAGCAGCTCTGCTTGATGAGGACACATTTAACGAGAATATGGAGGAATGGGCCATTACAGTAGCGGAGAGCAGAGTGGATTCTAATACGCCCATATTTCAAGTGCTTGAAGCTTTAAGCAATGTGCGGGAAACCTATTGGCATTTTGTGGAAAAGTTTATTAACGAAAACCAGTCCGAAGTCAAAACAGATGATGTATTGAAATGGAGCACGATCATTAACAAGGCTTTTGATAAGCTCATCAATAAATTTTCAGAGAAATATTATGAACTGACGACCAGTCGGCTTGTTGCCCAGCAAAGTCTGATCAATGAACTTGGAACTCCGGTCATTCCTGTAAAAGACCATACAGCAGTACTGCCGCTTATCGGCAATATTGACACCGAACGTGCACGAATCCTGCTGGAGGAAATTCCGAAAAAATGTGCAAAAGAAGATGTGGAACATCTATTCATTGATTTATCAGGTGTGGCCATCATCGACACGATGGTTGCCCATCAAATATTCTCATTAACGACAGCTTTAAAGCTCCTGGGGGTAAAATCCACCATCTCCGGCATCAGCCCTGAAGTTGCCCAGACTTCCATTCAGCTTGGCCTGGACTTCACAGGCATTCATACTTACGGTACGTTAAAGCAAGCATTGAAAAGACAAGACATTTAATGAAACCAGGCTGGCAGAAATGCCGGCTTTTTATATGGCTATAATAAAAACGCTTTACTGTGTTACCATTCTAACAATCTAACTTGTTAAAAAATGGTAAAAATTAATTGACATCTTCTCATATGGCACATAGAATTAATTATATTCAGAAAATATATTAAAAATAGGCTGTGATAAAGATGAGGCATCTAAAAACGGATACTGCAAATAATCTTTTTAAAAAGGCTGTATTTCAAACCTGTGTTTGAGATACAGCCTTTTCTTTATCTCGCTAACGTACCGGGGAGGATTTGAAATGGAAAAATTGACAGAATCGATGATGACTTTAACTCGCGGGGAGGAGAGCAACGTGGTTACTTTAAATGGAAATACCCTTACTTTGTCTGAAGTCAAAAGAGTGCTTTTTGAAGGAGTAATGGCTGCAGCATCAGAAGAAAGCATGCAGCGTGTAAAAAACAGCCGTGAAGCCGTTAAGAGAATTGTAAGTGAAGAAAAAGTCATTTACGGCATTAACACCGGATTTGGCAAATTCAGCGATGTACGAATTGATCAGGGAGATGTAGAGGATCTTCAGCTGAATTTAATCCGCTCTCATGCATGCGGTGTAGGGGAACCATTCCCTGAGCCTGTCTCGAGAGCTATGCTCCTATTAAGAGCCAATGCTTTATTGAAAGGGTTCTCAGGAGTCCGGCCTGTCGTGATAGAAACTCTTTTAGCGCTTGTGAATAAACAAATCCATCCCGTCATCCCGCAGCAGGGTTCTCTTGGAGCGAGCGGCGATTTGGCGCCTCTTTCCCATTTGGCATTAGTACTAATGGGAGAAGGTGAAGTGTTTTTCAAGGGTGAAAGAAAGCCTGCGCTGGAAGTGCTTGTTCAGGAGGGAATAAAGCCATTAACTTTACAGGCGAAGGAAGGGCTTGCCCTGATTAACGGCACTCAAGCGATGACGGCAATGGGAGTCATTGGTTATCTGGAAGCGGAAAAAATCGCTTATCAAAGTGAATTGATCGCTGCAGTTACAATGGAGGGCTTAAACGGCATTATTGATGCGTTTGATGAAAATATACATCAGGCAAGAGGCTATCAGCAGCAGGTGGATACAGCAAGAAGAGTAAGGGAATATCTGTCAGGCAGCAGCCTGATCACAAGACAGGGAGAAATCCGGGTGCAGGACGCCTATTCCATCCGCTGCATCCCGCAGGTGCATGGGGCATCCTGGCAGGCTCTTGATTATGTAAAAGAAAAGCTTGAAATTGAAATGAATGCAGCTACGGATAACCCGCTTATTTTTGAAAATGGGGAAAGCGTCATATCCGGCGGAAACTTTCATGGGCAGCCAATCGCACTTGCAATGGACTTCATGAAAATTGCGGTCGCGGAATTGGCCAATATTTCAGAGCGCCGGATTGAGAGACTTGTTAACCCTCAGCTGAGCGATTTGCCGCCATTTTTAAGCCCGGAGCCTGGACTCCAGTCAGGTGCGATGATTCTCCAATATGTTGCAGCATCACTTGTTTCAGAAAATAAGACACTTGCCCATCCGGCAAGTGTGGATTCGATCCCTTCATCCGGTAATCAGGAAGATCATGTGAGCATGGGAACCATCGGATCAAGACATGCTTATCAGATTATCCAGAATGTCAATAAAGTGCTTGCAATTGAACTGATTTGCGCCCTGCAGGCAGCGGAATACCGCGGTTCTGATAAAATGGCTGATAAAACAAAACGTTTTTATGAAGAAGCAAGGAAAGTGGTGCCTTCCATTACAAAAGACCGCGTATTTTCAAAAGATATTGAAGCATGCGCGTCCTGGCTGAAAGAAGTTGAAATAGACGCAATATAAGCAGCAGGGGTCTGAATGTTCTCAGACCCCTCTAAATTAATAAAGTAAATAATTTTGAACATCGAGAACTGTCTTGCGCAAGCAGCCTGCCGCCGAGGTGTCCGGGGTGAGCAAGGCGCTTCCGCTTTACTTAATCTTTGGCTCTTTCCTCAAGTTGCTTTGCTTCATCTTCTTCAAAGCGGTTTTTAAACGCTTCCTGTGTCACAATAAATTCTTCATCTTCCTGGGCTTCTGTAGTGTGGCGCTCGACCATTGTGTGTTCAGGAAATTCCCCGGGGTGATGTTTTCTTTTATGATTAAAATGGACTCCGCGTGACATAATCAGGCTCCTTTCATTCTTGAAGTAGCATTCTTTCACTATTTTTCCCTTGGGCATCAGGACTATGTATGGCTCTCTCATTCAATATTTTCCGTTCAACTTTGCCTTTATGCGCATAAGTATATATAGCAGAGACGAAAGAGGAAGGGAGGGGGATAGCCATGAAAGATCCGAATGCTTCCGTATTCTGTGCGGGCCGGGGTGACCGGGCGCCGGTATTTATTGCAGATGCTGTCATTGATCATCAAATAAAAAAGGTCAATTTGGAGAATTTTATTGGAAAATGGGTGCTGCTGTTTTTTTACCCGAGTGATTTTACATTTGTCTGACCGACAGAATTGGCGGCGGTCGCCGCTGTGAATCCATATTTAAAAGCCTTAAACTGTGAAGTAATGTCCATCAGTACGGACAGTGTATATGCCCATAAAGTATTTAAGGAAACATCTCCCTCATTAAAAAATGTAAATTATCCAATGGTAAGCGATCGAACCCATCAAATAAGCAGAGCTTATAGGGTTTTGGATGAAAAGTCTGGAGCGGCGGTCAGGGCATCTGTTTTTATCGACCCCAATGGCATTATTGCGGCGAAGCTCATTTACCCCGGGGAAGTCGGCAGAAATCTGCATGAACATGTCAGAATCATGCAGGGAATTCAATATGCACAGCAGACAGGGAAAGGTGTGCCGGCTAATTGGCAGCCTGGCCAGACCGGGATTAACATGGATCCGAACTTAATAGGCAAAATCTGAAGGGAGGAGGCGCAAGCTTTCTCTTGATTTTTCTGCAGATCCTCCATATACATAATTACTTTAATAAGCAGCGACGAAAATATATAATAATAAGTAACAAATGAAGTGAAGGGGGAACTTGAGATTGGACTTCTTTTCTATATTGTCTGAAGATCGGATAAAGAAAGCGTATAAGGATGGCGAATTTGATCATTTGCCAGGCTATGGAAAACCGCTTCCGTTCGATGACCTGTCTTCCGTCCCTGAGAATTTGCGCATGGCATACCGCATCATGAAGAATGCCGGATTCACTGATGAAGAAAACCAAATGAAGAAAGAAATGCTGACGATCGAAGATCTTATTAAACAATGTGAGGATCAGGAAGAAAAAAAGGCATTGCAGAAGAAACTGAACGAAAAGATGCTCCGATTTAACAGCATGATGGCGAAACGAAGACAAAACACCAACTCATCCCTTTTCAAGAACTACGGAGAAAAAATTAACAATAAATTATTCTAATGGTTAGATGATCGGAATTGAGGAGAATACATGAACAAAGATGAATATATAGCGGTCCTTGAAAAAAGAGTGGAAGAATATGAGGCAGCCATTGCGGATATGACTGCACCGATTATTCCTTCGATTATTCCCCAGACGATCCTGGTGCCAATTACAGGCCTGCTCATGGCAGAAAGATTCGAAAAAATTACAGCTAAAATCCTGAATCATATTAAAGAACATGACACTGAATTTGCCATCATAGATTTTACAGATATTACGGTCGACCGCATAGAGAAGATGTGCCTTTCCGAACTTGGACAGCAAATCCGCAACCTGACTGATTCCATTAACCTCATGGGAGTAAAGCCTTACTTTGTGGGAATGACCCCGCAGCTGATAAAGGAAATTGTCTTATCCGGCATTCAATTAAATGCTGAAACACATGCTACTTTCCAGGCGGCCTTAAAGCATTTAATGAAAATAAACAGCCTCGTCTTTCAAAAAGTATAAAATTTGCAAACTCCTCTCCTGAAAAGGACAGGGGTTTTTTTCTTTAAACAGGCACATTTTCTTTCCGATTGGGGATTTGTCCATGCGAAAACCTTCTGCGACACATAATCTATAGTATCCATGAGAAGGGAGGTAGACATATGTCGAGAGATTGGAGAAGAAGATTTGAGGTTAATGCAGATGAAGTGGAGATCAGAGCCGATAGAGTTATTGTAAAAGAAGATGATGATCGCCGGGATGATGATGTAAGAGGGGCGGAAGACCGTCGCAGGAAGCACCGCCGGGATGACGATGTAGCTGGAATTGAAGATAGACGCAGAAGAGGATGCGGATGTGGCTGGGGATGCGGCTGGGGTTGCCGGAATAATGTTGGCGGAGCAGAAGATGACCGCAGAAAACACCGCCGTGACAATGTACGCGGTGCAGGTGACTTATGGTACAACAGAGACTTAGCCGGATCTGGCAGAGGCTGCAGATGCCGCCGGGATGACGATGACCGCAGAAGAAGAGGTTTCTGCGGATGCCGCTGGATCTAATATCGATGAAAAAAAGGCAGGGGAAGCACCTCTGCCTTTTATATATGAAAATTTTCCTAAAGAACTGTAAAAATCAACCGAAATTAATAATAGAAGGTATTAGAGATTTTCAGACTACATAGAAGGTGTGGCTTGTATGGATAAGACAACGATAATAGGAGTTATATTAGGGATCATAGCAGTTGGAATAGGGATGGTTTTTAAAGGGGTTTCCCCTTCTGTTCTGATTAATCCGGCCGCTATTTTGATCATTATCCTGGGAACTGCAGCAGCAGTGGCAATTGCATTTCCAACGAATGAAATCAAACGGGTGCCAAAGCTTTTTGGCATTTTATTTAAAGAAGAAAAGCTGATGAACCCTGCTGAGATGATTAAGATGTTTTCGGATTGGGCTCAGCTGGCAAGAAAAGAAGGATTGCTTGCACTTGAAGTCAAAACGAACGAAATCGAAAACCCTTTTTTAAAAAACGGCTTATCTCTGGCTGTTGATGGGCAAAGTGCCGATTATATACGTGATGTATTAAGCGAAGAAATCGAAGCGATGGAAGAAAGACATCAGGCCGGAGCGCAAATTTTCAGCCAGGCAGGTACCTATGCCCCATCTCTTGGAGTATTGGGCGCAGTTATTGGGTTGATCGCAGCACTGGGAAATATGGAGGACACCACCAGCCTGGGACATGCTATCAGTGCGGCATTCGTAGCAACATTACTGGGGATTTTCACGGGTTATGTGTTCTGGCATCCTTTTGCCAATAAGCTAAAGAGAAAATCCAAGCAGGAAGCAAAAATTAAAAGCATGATGATTGAAGGAATTCTTTCTATTTTAGAAGGGGAGGCTCCCCGGGTAATAGAACAAAAGCTTGCTTCCTACCTTCCTGCAGGAGAACGCCGGAAATTCCTTGAAGAAAGCAGCGTGGCGAAGGATGAGTAGGCGGAAAAAGAAGCAGCACCATGAGGAGCATGTAGATGAATCCTGGCTATTGCCATATGCTGATTTATTAACTCTGCTTCTGGCCCTGTTCATTGTCCTTTTCGCAATGAGTTCTGTAGATGCCCAGAAATTTCAAAAGCTGTCAAAGGCATTCAACGATGTCTTTTCAGGCGGGACCGGGGTATTTGAATTCCCAAGCCCAATGCCAGAAGGGCAAATGCAATCCACTGATGCAGTGTCCGAAAAGCCAAGCAAGGATCTCGAGGAGATGGCAGCTCTGGATGAATTGGAAAAAGAAAAGCTGAAGCAGGCTGCCGATCAGGAAGAATTGGCAGAGCTGCAGCAAAGAGTCAATGCCTTTATCGAAAATCAAAACCTGGCAGATAAACTGGAAACCTCTTTAACCACCGAAGGACTGCTTGTGTCAATCAGGGATAATGTCCTGTTCGGCTCAGGGAGTGCAGAAGTCCGTGAACAGGATTTAAATATGGCAGGTGAAATTGCAGAGCTTCTCATCATGGACCCGCCAAGGAACATTATCATCAGCGGCCATACAGACAATGTCCCGATCCGCAACTCAAACTTTGAGTCCAACTGGGAGCTCAGTGTGATGCGCGCTGTCAACTTTATGAAAATCATCCTGAAAAATGGCCAGCTGGACCCTAAATGGTTCAGTGCCAAAGGCTTTGGAGAATTCCAGCCGGTTGCCGGAAATGATACCAGGGAAGGCAGAGCGAAGAACAGACGGGTAGAGATTTTAATATTGCCAAGAACGGGGAATCAGCCATAGGGGCTGGTTTCTTTTTGCTTGAAAATTAAAAAAGCGCTGTGATCCAGCCGCTTTGAATAAAAAAACATTATTCATTTGCTTCATGTTCCGTGCCATCCGGTTTGCACATGCGGTCGACCATTACACCAAACAGAAATACACAGGCAATTGGAATTGAAAAATTCAATACATGAACAATGGTCATCAGCGAACCTCCCCTAAGGTATTAATTACATTATATGCCAATGCTCACAGAAAAGACAATCAATATTCAGAAAATATACATAATTTTAGATTGACAAAAAGAAAAGAGCCGCATACGGGCTCTTATAATGGAAGATCTGCTTCTGAATGAATGGTTTTTGGTTCTGTCTTTTTTCCATGAAGCAGGTAGTAAACAAGCAATCCAAACAATGCTACGCCCGCAAGCATAAAATAAAGTGATGCGAAGCCTGTTTTTACAGCAAGTACTCCAAGCACATAGGATCCTAATCCAATTCCGGTATCAAAGAGTGTGAAAAAGGTCGAGGTAGCAAGCCCGCGTTTAGCAGGATCGGCCTGTTTAATTGCAACCGTTTGAAGACTCGGAACAATGGTGCCATATCCTAATCCGATTATCGCACCTGACAGCAGAAACACAAAGGTGCTGTTTGCCTGGCTGAGCAAAAATAACCCTGCGGCAAAAAGAATAGTGGCCGGATAGATCACTTTATTTTCTCCGTACGCATCAAACCAGCGGCCAGTAAAGGGGCGGGACATTATAATGAATACCGCATATACCACAAAAAAGAAGCTGGCAGCTTCAAGCAAATCAAGCTCTTTCGCATAAACAGAAATAAAGGAAAGAATTCCAGAGTAAGCGAAAGCAAGGATGCCTGCCGAAATCGCCACAGGAACTGCATTTTTTTCAAATAAGCTTGAAAGTGTAAATTTTGGATGCTTCACAGAGCTCTCTGTTTTTTGCGGTATTTTTACAAAAACACCCAGCACTATAGCAATAAATGATAAGACTGTACATAAAGCAAAAATCCATGTGAAGCTTGCGTATTGAACAATCGTCAAACCGGCAAACGGTCCAATGACCATGGCCAGATTCATGAACATCGCATAATAGCCAAGCCCTTCGCCTCTGCGTTCATTCGGCACAATATCAGCAACGATAGCCCCAGTTGCAGTGGTAGCCATACCGAATCCAACTCCGTGCAGAAATCTCAGTGCTAAAAGAGCAGGGGTAGAATCAGCCCAGAAGTAAAGCAGGGAAGATACAGCAAACACAATCAAGGAAGCAAGCAGGATCTTTCGGCGTCCAACCTCGTCAATCCATTTCCCTGTAAAAGGCCGGCTGATCACTGCAGCAATCAGAAAGACCGAAATAATCAGCCCCACCTGTGTTTCGTCCCCTTTTAAATCATCCAAAATATAAAGAGGAAGCGTAGTCAGCAAAACATAAAACCCCATAAATAAGAAAAAACTTGTAATAGAAATGCTCAAAAAATCCTTCGTCCATAATGGCTGTTTCTTCATGTTGTCCTCCTAACAATGAAGTACCAGGTACCTATACCAATTTGGTGAACTGGTCTAGGTGCCTGGTACCATATTTTCTCTCATTTTTGCCATAAGTCTGATCATCGTGCTGATTTCTTCTTCCGTAATATTCTGCAAAACATTGCTTTCACTTGATCGCACGGCTGCAAGCCAATTGTCGTACTCCTGGATGGCTGCATCAGTCAGTGAAATCAATTTTTCACGTTTGTCCTTTCCTGCCGTTCTGGTGATCCAGCCCGATTTCTCAAGACGGGCCAATGTCCTGGTCATGGTTGGAGCCTCAACTCCCAGATAAGAAGAAATCTCTTTTTGAGTGCTCGGGCCTCCAACTTTCAGACGGTAAATAATTGTCCATTGAGCTGCATATAAACCAAGGGGCACCAAACTTTCATTAAGTACTTTGGAAAAATGGCGGGTAAATTGGTTAATGGAATGAAAAAATTCACTTTGATTAGGGTGCATTGTATTCACCTGCTTAAAATAGTTACCTAGCTAACTATACATGAAATCTATGAAAATGTCTACCTCACTTATTCTTTATGCTAACTAAGTGTTTAACTGGCAAATAAAAGGGAATGGAGTTATAAGGGCAACTGTGCATAACAATAAGGGGGAAATTTTTTTGGATACGTTATTAGAATTCGTAGGAGATATTTCAGGATGGCTGTGGGGATATCCCATCATCCTATTATTAGCCGGAACAGGGCTGTATTTAACCTTTTTGCTTGGTTTCTTCCAGTTCCGTTATCCGGTATATATTTTTAAGCAAACATTCGGAAGTGTTTTTAAAAAGCCGAAGGGAAAAGGAACCGTTACACCATTGCAGGCACTCACATCTGCACTGGCTTCAACCATTGGTGCCGCGAACATTGTAGGTGTACCGGCAGCCATCATGTTTGGAGGTCCGGGTGCTGTCTTCTGGATGTGGGTCATTGCCCTCATTGGAATGGCCATCAAGTTCTCGGAAAGTGTTTTGGCCATTAAGTACAGAGAGAAAAATGAAGATGGAGAATATGTGGGCGGCCCTATGTATTACATGACAAAAGGGCTGAACATGAAGTGGCTTGGAGTGATCTTTGCCTTCGCACTGATGATTGAACTGATCCCAAGCATCATGGTACAGGGAAATGCAGTAGCCGCTGCTGTTGGCGAGACATTTAAAATTGATGGCTTGTATACCGGAATTGCTGTAGCAGTACTTGTTTCTTTAGTTGTTTTTGGAGGGATTCAGAGAATCGGCAAAGTCACCGAAATCTTTGTTCCGTTTATGGCGCTCATCTATGTAGGCGCGGCGTTAGTAGTCTTATTTATGAATCTGGGCAAACTTCCTGAAGTGTTGGAATTAATCTTCACTTATGCGTTTCAGCCAATGTCTGCAATGGGCGGATTTGCCGGAGCGGCAATTGGCGAAATCATTCGCTGGGGATTTGCACGAGGATTATATTCCAATGAGGCAGGACTCGGGACGGCACCGATCGCCCATGCAGCAGCCACAACCGATCACCCGGTGCGACAGGGCTTCTGGGCGATTGTCGGTATCGTTGTTGATACGCTGATTGTTTGTACTGCAACTGCATTTGTTGTCCTATCCTCCGGGGTGTGGACAAGGGAAGGGGCAATGAAAGATCCTTCAGCCCTGACAGCAGCGGCATTTACGGAATACTTTGGGTCATTTGGAGGTATTCTTGTAGCTGTATCACTGGTATTCTTTGTCATTTCAACGATCATTGTCGTAGTCTTTTATGGAGCCAAAATGGCAGAATTCCTTTTTGGCTCTTTTGCTGGAAAAGCCATTAAAGTGGTTTACATTGCAGCCATTGTTCTTGGTTCAGTGGGAGCAGCTAAAACGATCTGGCAGTTCCTTGACCTGGCTCTTGCCATGATTTTGATACCAAACATCGTGGCTGTTCTGCTTCTAAGCAAAGAGGTTAAACAGCTGAAAAACGAGTTTTTCACTTCGGAAAAGTATTATTTAAAGGATATTAAAAAAGACGATAATGCTGCGTAAAAAGTGGTCTCCCGTAAGGCGGGAGGCTTTTTTATTAACTTGGCAAATTTTTTGAAAAATAACACTTGTATTACAAATGGACATAAGTCTATAATATAGACAAAAGTTTAATAAGGCAGGGCTGATCAATTATGAATGATAAAGAAATATTGATTTTGCAGCTGATTAAAGAAGATCCATTTATTGCCCAAAACGAGCTGGCTGAAAAAACGGGACTCTCCAGGTCTGCGGTAGCCGGCTATATCTCTTCACTGACCAAGCAGGGGAAAATTCTTGGCAGAGCTTATGTCCTGCCTCAAAAGAAAGAAGTGCTTTGCGTGGGAGGGGCCAATGTGGACAGAAAAATCCAGACAACTGGCCAGCTCCAATACGGAACTTCGAACCCTGCAGAGAGCTCCCAATCCTGCGGCGGAGTGGCCCGCAACATTGCTGAAAACCTTGGCAGGCTGGGCTGTGATGTGGGTTTGATGACAGTAGTGGGAGATGATCCGGAAGGCGAATGGCTTCTTGAATATACGAAAGCTTTTGCGGATGTCACTCCTTCACAGTCGCTGGCAGGAACCACTACCGGTACCTATACAGCTGTGCTTGATAATGAAGGAGAAATGGCTGTAGCACTAGCTGATATGTCCATTTATGAAAGCGTTAGCAGAGAATTTGTTGAGAAAAAGTGGGGTTACCTGGCATCTTCGGAAATGGTGATTCTGGATACAAACTTCCCGCCCAAGGTTTTAGAACAGATTATTACAAGGTGTTACGAAGAGAACATTCCGCTTTGCATCACTCCTGTTTCTGCACCAAAAATAAAAAATCTGCCGGAAGATTTGAAGGGTGTTACCTGGCTGATTGCCAACAAGAATGAGGCAGAAGCACTTACAGGGATGGAGATCAGCAATGAAGGAGACTTCTTCAAGGCAGCACAGGAAATTATGAAAAAAGGCGTTGGAAAAGTCGTCATCAGCCGGGGAGATAAAGGGCTGATCTACTTTACAAGCACAGGGGAAGCAGGTGTGCAGCTTCCTCCGAAAGTAAAAATTGCTGATGTCACTGGGGCAGGCGACTCCCTTGTATCGGGAATTATATTTGCCCATTTAAAGGGCTTGGGCACAGAGGATGCGTGCAAAATCGGGATGTCCTGCTCCATGCTGGCTCTGCAGTCCCTAGAAACCGTTAATCCGAATTTAAACAACACACGCTTGCAGGAAACATTCAAACAATATTTCGACTAAGGAGAAGTGACATCATGTTAGAAAAATGGCTTGAGTACTCAGAAGAAGTGTTAGAGGCAAAGAAAGCAAATAAACCGGTTGTTGCCCTTGAATCCACAATTATTTCACATGGAATGCCGTATCCCCAAAACGTTCAGACAGCAAAAGAGGTAGAAGAAATTATCCGCAAAAACGGTGCGGTTCCAGCAACCATTGCCATTTTAAACGGGAAAATTAAAATTGGTCTGTCTGATGAGGAGCTGGAGTTCCTGGCCCAAAGCAAGGACGTGGAGAAAGCAAGCCGCCGCGATCTGCCATATCTGGTGGCTAAGAAGAAAAATGGTGCAACAACTGTAGCGGCCACCATGATCTGTGCAGAGCTTGCCGGTATTGAAGTCTTTGTTACAGGCGGAATAGGCGGAGTTCACCGCGAAGCTGAAATCACAATGGACATCTCGGCTGACCTTCAGGAGCTTGCGCAAACTAATGTGGCCGTTATCTGTGCAGGTGCGAAATCCATCCTGGATATCGGTTTGACACTTGAATACCTAGAAACCCACGGCGTTCCGGTCGTTGGCTTTGAAACAGATGAATTGCCTGCATTCTACACTCGCACAAGTCCGTTCAGCGTGAACTACCGGGTCGACAATGCAGAAGAAGCAGCCGAAATGATCCGCACAAAGTGGGAACTGGGCCTAAAAGGCGGCGTTGTGATTGCCAACCCAATCCCTGAAAAAGATGCACTGGAAGAAGTGTTTATCACAAATGTTATTGAAACTGCTCTTAAAGAAGCAAAAGAAAACAACATCGCCGGCAAAAAAGTAACACCATTCCTTCTTGGAAAAGTGAAGGAATTAACAGAAGGAAGAAGCTTGACGGCGAACATTGCATTGGTGAAGCATAATGCCGAAGTGGGTTCTAAGATTGCTGTTAGTTTGAATAAGTAAGGGGAAAAGCCAGACTTAAGAGTCTGGCTTTTTATATTGATAGAATGATAGCTGTGATGATGATGGCTAAATAGAATAGTAATCTTAAGAAATTGATCATCAGGATCTGTCCCTTCTGGAAACCCATATATTAGATGATATGTACAGGTTCTTGGATGGGGGAAGGGTGTTTGTCTATATACAGTAAAAAGGGCACTTTCCTGGTGGATGTGCCTCTTAATTTTGTATTCTTTTGGCATTCAGGATATACCGGGAAGGGGCATTTCCCACATAAGAGAAGGGATAGCAGGTGGAAACAGTGAGAATTTCGTTAGGAGCGGTGGATCGGATCACAGTGGTATCGTCTGCATCAACAATCTTGGAATCGGTAATTTCATATGTAAACTCACCATATGGCATGCTGACTTCAAAAATATCCCCGATTTCAAGTTCGCCGAGGCTGCGAAATACTGTATCCCGATGCCCAGATAATAAAATCTGATCGGGCTGCCCTGGAAATACAGTTGTGGAGTAATGGCCAACTCCTTTTTCCAGATCATCCTCATCTGTTCCTTCTATAATGGGAAGTTCAGCTTTCAAGCGGGGAATTTTTAAGATGCCAATGGCTTCACCCTGCTCAAAGGAAACATCAATAGGTTGTTCTGATTGGAGAACACTTTTGCTTTCTTTGTTTACTTCATTCTGAACTCTTTCTTGTGCGAGGGCTAAAGAATCCTTTGTTTTCTTCTCTTGAGCGTACATTTCCTGCAGCGAGAAAAGAACCAATCCGCCTCCGATTAAGATAAGGAAGGAGGCAGCTACAATCAGCAAATGGCCTTTGACCTTCAACTAAACTTTACCCCCATTCATCTTCTTAAATTTAATAAACTCCAGATAATAGGAAAAATCCTCTTTTGTGATTCCCTGTAGGATTGCTTCTTTGACAAGGGACACCCATTCCTCATCCAGCTTAGACAAATCGGTAATTTCATCTTTGTTTTCTTCCAGCAGATCCTCAAGATTTGCATCCAGTGTCCTGGCGATTCGTGATAAAACCTGCAATGAAGGGTTCTCCTGTATGCCTCTCTCAATGTAGCTCAAATACGATTTCGATACCTCGGCTTTTTCAGAAAGCTCATTAATCGAGTATCCCTTCTTGATTCTTAAGCATTTAATCCGGCCACCTATCATAGGCATAATACTCCCTTATCATAAAATGTAAAGATGTTTTCATTATAACGAACAAAATGTTCAATAAAAAATACAAAATAATGAGAATTCTCGAGATATTCTTAGTAAAAGAACGAAAATCGTTCCTTAAAACGAAAAAACGGCTGAATTTGGAATTTTTCAAAAACAGTTAGTTAGTCCTAGACTATTCATCAAGGAACTAAATAAATGGCATTACAAAGCTTAATCCGGAATAAATATACTAATTAGTAAGGAAGGTGGACGTAATGTATCAAAAGGTGTGTGAACACTGTAAAAAAACTTCTTTTAGCAGCAGTGAAATTGGAGAATGGCTTTGTCCTGTTTGTGGTTCAGATTTAACTGATAATCCATTTTTTGATGCAATGACAAGGGAAAGAATCTTTGTTTCTTATAACTCTAAGACTTTTGTTCCACGTAGTTCCGTAAAACAGGTTAATAGAAATTATAGAAAAAGGATTGGTCTTTCTTATTATTCTAAAATTAGATCGACTCATTAGACTAATTTTTTAACCGATTTATAATTAATTCTTGTTAAAATCAGCAACTAAATGTCGAAACATAAATTAATTTAATATTAAAATAATTTTTAATATTGACAAGAAGAGACATAATTATCAATATGGGCATAGTAGAATACACCTATAGGAAAATAATAGTAAAGACACAGAAAAGGGCAAACTCATTGAAAAATGAGGACGCAAAGTCACAGATCTAAGGTATTGAGAAATACTAGGATGGCTGGATTGCCTGGAATACGCATCGTATTTTGGGGGGAAAAGAGTGATTAACACTAAGGTACAAACTGAGCAATTAGATCAGGATTGGGTCCAGCTTATTATTGAGGCAAAGAACTTGGGCATTGAGAAAGAAGAACTCAAAAGGTTCTTTCTAGAGAACTCGGCAAAAGAGCAATTGGTGAGAAGTTAATAAAATGTTAATTGTCTAAGTATTTCTTAAAAGGAGAAATTGATCCTTTAAGAAATGCTTTTTATTTTCGTAGTTGTTTTATATAATGAACAAAATGTTCTAAATAAATTACAAAAAAGTAAGAAAACTAGAGATAAATAAAGAAAATATGAGAAAAACGTTCTTTAAAACGAAAAACTGGCTATATTTGAGGTTTTCCAATTTTAAAACCATGGAATATACTCAAGTTATAAGTTCTTTAAAACGAACAAAAAAAGAACGAAATAAAAGATTAGGCAAAATAGGAGGGACTCCATGAGTTATTACTTGAGTCGCAAAAACAAATCACGAAAAATGCGGTTTAAGAAAAATAAAAAGTTAAAGCTTGTGGCTAACTTATGGGTTTGTTACTTCTTACTAATAGGTTTTAGCTATTTAGTATCTGATACATATTCAGCTTTTAATGACACTGAAAGTTTTTCCGAAACAATTGGTGCAGCGAAAGATTTTTGCGAAGGTGATGATGAATACACAAAAAAATATTGCAAAGACAATGCTGGTATAGGAAACGGAAAAGATCCAGCTGATGGTGAAGATTCTGGAGAAAAATGTGATCCGGATAACCCAGCACACGGGAAAGATTGTCCAGAAGGCAATGACCAAAATCAAGGTCAGGGTCCTGGTAATAATAATGGTGGAGGCCAGGACAACGGAAATGGAGAAGGCCAGGACAAAGGCAACGGAAATGACGGAGGCCAGGGCAACGAAAATGGCGGAGGCCAGGGCAACGAAAATGGCGGAGGCCAGGGCAACGAAAATGGCGGAGGTCAGGACAATGGAAATGGCAAAGGTCAAGGCAATGGAAATAACGGAGGCCAAGGCAACGGGAATGACAAAGACCCAGACCAAGAACAAGGCAAGGATAACAGTGCTGGAAATACTAGCAATATAAGTGGTCAAAATTCAGAAACTGAAACTAATCCTATCCAAGAAACAGATAGTGCAAATACAATCTCGTCGGTTGAAGAACAATGATGAAATAAAAAAAATAACAAAAAATTTGTAAATTCTGAGGTGAACAAATTGAAACTAGTTATGAGGATCTTAAGTAACACCTTAACTCTCCTTTTGTTCTTATTGCTGTTAACGATGATTTTTATTGTCATCTCTTCTAAAGCTTCAGGAGGGGAGCCGGAGATATTCGGCAACCAGTTAAAAACAGTGTTATCTGGTTCAATGGAACCAACATTTAAAACAGGCTCAATCATAGCTGTCAAAGCGGTTGAAGATCCAACCACGATAAAAAAAGATGATGTCATCACATATGTCCAAGAAGATGGAAGCTTTGTTACACACAGAGTAATAGAAGTAATAAAAAATGGAGAAAATACCATGTTCCAAACCAAAGGTGATAATAACGAAGACTTGGATAGCCAGCCAGTGTTGGCTCAAAACGTATCAGCTGTTTACACGGGTATAACCATTCCTTATCTAGGATATTTAATAGATTTTGCAAAATCTAGCAAGGGAACAGCAATGCTACTAATCATCCCAGGAATTCTATTACTTGCTTACTCTGGACTGACGATTTACCAGGCAATAAGAGAAATTGAAAAGAATAGTAAGCCTCAAACTGATCAAAAGACTGCATAAATTGGTTGATTCTCTTATGGTAACGTAAGAGTCAATATAAAAAACTACATACCTCAAAAGCGGGGGAGAAATCAAGGAGGAAAAGAAATGTCTATTAAAAAGAAATTAGGTTTAGGTGTAGCATCTGCAGTACTTGGAGTGTCATTGGTAGGTGGAGGGACTTGGGCTGCGTTTAATGATACTGCGACTATTAATAACCATTTTGCATCCGGTACTTTAGATTTGGAAGTAGGAAAAAATCACCCAAGTCACCAAATGAATTTTGACCTATCCAACATGAAACCAGGAGATAGTGTACAAAGAATATTTAAATTAAATAATGCAGGTTCAATTGCAATTAAAGAAGTTTTATTGGATGTTACGGCCAAAAATTTCGTTGATGACTTGGTAGCAGAGAATGGGGGACAAAATTCAAAGAGCGCTTTCTTATCTCAATTTGTAATAAATTTCGCTTCTGTTGATGGTGAATCAGCTAGCTGGGAACCTAGAAATAACGTATTCACAAGTGAAGTAACATTGGCTGAATTAGTAGATGGATCTTTTGTTTCTAAGGTGAATCCAACTTATCTTGGAACTGATGGTACACGTATTAATTTAGCTCCTTTAACGGCAGCTGATAGTCAGTATCGTGGTATACCTGTAAATCCAACTGATAGTGATGCTGTATTTATTGAAATTGAATACAAAAATGACCTTACTAAAACTGATGGTAAGAACTATGACCAAAATAAATACCAAGGTGATAAAGTTGACTTCTTCTTTAACCTAGAAGCTACTCAATGGGCTGGTGTAGAAGTTGATACTAACGATCCAAATGGTTCTGTAAATAATGGAATCCAAGGTTCTGCTGATGATACAACTACTCCTACAAC
This sequence comes from Bacillus sp. NTK034, assembly GCF_017303275.1. Taxonomy (GTDB): domain Bacteria; phylum Bacillota; class Bacilli; order Bacillales; family Cytobacillaceae; genus Cytobacillus. The sequence goes on from NZ_JAFKOJ010000006.1 coordinate 261,223, forward strand.
TCAACCTTCTAATCCATCAGTTGGAACACCTGCACCAGTGTATAATGGTAATGAAGTAGTTGATAACTAATATTGGTTAATAGAAAAGGCGGGCTCTTTCCCGCCTTTTCTATAATTTAATAATGTAATCACATATAATAAGGGGTTATATATGAGAAAGAGAAAATTTTGGAGTTTATATGTATTTTTAATGTTAATTTTTTTATTATTTTCCCCATTAAGTACTTCAGCACATATAGACTCTAAGTTTAGTATAGATACTCACCAGGCTGATAGATACTTATTCAATCTCACTAATATGAAACCAGGTGACTGGGTAACTAGAAATCTAGCCATTCAAAATCGAGGGAACAGCAATTTTACCTATAATACCAGAGTTGAATTTACAAATGGATCAGAAAAACTATACAATGAATTTCAATTAAAAATTTGGGATTCTAACGGTCTAATATTTAATGAAAAATTGCATAAATTCCAGGGGCTAAATCCAAGAAATCTTCCAGCTGGAAAACAAGAAGACCTGAAATTTGAGGTTAAGTTTCCATATGAACTTGGGAATGAATATCAGAACTTAAGTTTTGACTTTGAGTTGAGATTCATTATTGAGGGTAGAAATCCAGACCCAGATCCAGACCCAGATCCAGACCCAGATCCAGATCCAGATCCAGATCCAGAAAATCCTGCCGAACCTTCTGATCCGGTTACAGAGCCTGAAGAGCCATCTAACCCAGGAAACCCAGATCCAAGTGATCCTGCTGATGATGGTGGTGACCCAATCCTGCCACAGCGTCCTATACCGGCAGAGGAATTAGATAATCCTCCAGTAGATGGTCAAATTCTGCCTTCAACAGCTACAAATTTGTATAACAATTTGTTGTTAGGGATATTGTTAGTCATAAGCGGTGGAGGTTTGTTTATTCGTCAAAAAAGGAAGAGAAAAGTAAAACATGATTAGTTAAGGCCTTGATGGGGGATTGGAGACCAACAAGGTCTGCTTTTATTTAAAAATAGAGGAGGGGAAAGAGATGAAGTGGATATTTGCATACCTTGCATTTTTGAACTTTCTAGATGGCTTTATTACTTATATTGGAATACAGTATGGTCACATTAAAGAAGGGAACCCATTAATGGAGCTCGTTTATAATGCTAATCCTGTATTTTTTCTTGTTCTAAAGTTAGTTTTATCTTGTTTTCTTGTTGCTTTAATTTCTGTAAAGAGTGTTTCTTTTAGGAGGCCTATCCCTGAGCTTTCTTTCATTGCGTCTGTTTTATATACAGCCGTAATGGTATTACATCTAAATTGGATAATATAAACCGAATAAAAAACCTGTCCAATTTGACAGGTTATACATTAGTCCTTCTTCTGTTCAACTCTCCACTTATTAAAATCCAAAAACTCCCGAAATTGCTCCTTCGAAACACCAGACTCCATCGCTTCCTTCACAATTTTCATCCATTCTGAATCAAGATCTTCCTTGTTGATTTGCTCATGAATTAAATGATCCACGGGGACATTCAGAACACCAGCAATTTTTTCAAGGAATTGAATCGATGGGTTGGTTTGCAGATTGCGCTCAAGTGAGCTTAAATATGATTTTGCCACACCAGCCTGGTCCGCAAGCTCGGATAAGGACATTTTCTTTTCCTGGCGAAGTTTTTTTACACGATCCCCGATCATGGTATACCACACACCTTATTTTGTATGTAATAGGATTATATCATATATTTAGTTCCATATTAAGAACGATTTGTTCAATATTATTATCATCATACCACAGTGTCAACCGATTTAAATAGTTAGTTATCTAAGTTTTATAAAAATATATCTTTTGTCGCTCGCAAAAAGTAATGCTCCGCGTCAGAGGACGGGAGCATTTTGCTTTTCAATAATGTCAATAATTTGCTGTGCAGCTGCTTCCACATCATCTGCATTCACATGGTGGAATTGGCCTTCATAATCATGCTGCTTAAAGGCATAGCGTGGATCGTAATAATGTTCTAATAAAAGCTTGATAAATAGCTCGTAGTTTCCTGCTTCAGCTGATTCATCCAGCTGCTCGCGGATTTCAGTATCTTTCAGACGTTTTTTAATAAACACAAGGCTTTCATCCACTTTCGGCTTGAACCATTCTTCATTTTTATAAAGCTCAACATAGTCACGAATGATGCGCTGGACACGGGATTCCATGCTGGCGAACATATCAATGTGAATTCCGGTTTTTTTGGTATCAAGCAGCTCGTCCGGCTGAACAATCTTGCCTATTCGTTTGCTTTCAGCTTCCATAATAACATAAGGGGAACCTTTAATCTTAGAAAGGGCTTGATACAATAGAGCATCAAACGTTTTCTGTGTGCTGCCGTTTCCCATGCCAAAGGAACCGAAGATTGATCCGCGATGCCCGGCCATTTCTTCAAGGTCAATAACAGGATATCCTTTTTCGCTTAACACCTTCAGCACATCCGTTTTCCCTACGCCGGTCATTCCGTGCAGAACAACTGCTTTTTCAGGAATCAAGTCTGCTGTGTTTTCAAGTATATATTGACGGTACGCTCGATAGCCCCCAATTAAACGGGGGATTGAAACGCCCGCATATGTGATAAATGTAGTAACGGCCTTGCTGCGCATTCCGCCGCGCCAGCAGTAAATGACAGGCTGTAAGCCATCATTTTTAAGTTCTCTGATTTTCTGCATCATGGACGGAATTTTAGGTGAAACGATTTCCATCGCTCTCCACTTAGCCGCATCAGATCCTTCTTTCTTATATAGTGTTCCGATTTCTACACGTTCTTCATTAGTGAAAAGCGGCACATTGACAGCACCGGGAATGCTGCACTCCTCAAATTCAATTGGAGACCTGACATCGACCGGAACTGCGTTGTCCATTTGGATATATTGTTCGACTGCTATTTCTCTCATTTTAATGCCTCCAAAAAATAAAGTGAAACTTCAATCAGTGGGGGTTTTTTCCGCTGATTGTTAGTTGAACTAATCGGGCCTTACGGGCAGTTTGGGCCACGTTAATTCAACTTTGAATTTTACTGCAGTTTTAAGTGGGGATCTTACTGCCCGTTAGACTGCGATAATGCTATATATCGCCCTAAAAGGAACGTTAATTGATTTTACTCTCTCTATTATACAGGATTTTGAAAATATAGGTGTCACCCACAATCATACTCCTATTTTCAAAAGTTTGTTCTTATAATTTTTTCCAGACTTTGTAATATCAGCATATCCATTGGTTTTGCTTTTTAAAAAGGAGGTTAAATAAAAGGCAAAGGTGGTGGAAACATGTCCTTGAATACAGAGGTTGCAATTGTGGGCGGAGGGATTGGCGGCTTGACGCTTGGATTGAAGCTGGCTCAAGCCAATATTGATGTCCTCGTTATAGAAAAGCTGGATGCCCCATCTTCCATTTATAAAGGCGAACTCCTGCAGCCGAAGAGCCTGAAAATTTTTAAACGGCTGGATATTTTGGATGTAATCCGCGAGAATGGCTTTTCATTTTCCCGTATTGCGTTTGAGGAAGGGGAAAAAGAGTTTACCATGGATTACAGCATTCTGCCGGGGAATTATGATTACTCCCTCATGATCGAGCATGAAAAGCTGAAAGGAATCCTTCTGAATCAGGCGCTTCAATATCCAAGCTTTCATTATTTGTCAGGGACCCTGGCAAAAGGCTATGACAATGGCGAATTAATGGTTGAGCGGAAGGATGTAAAGGAGCAGCTGACAGTGAAGGCTGACTTTTTTATAGGTGCTGAGGGAAGGAATTCCATAACAAGAAAAGTAATGAACTGCAAGATTAAAAAGATTGAGTACAATCATCAGTTTTTAACTGTCACGTTTCCGCGGCCTCAATCATTAGAAGAAGGGAAGATCATTTCCAAAGATGAACGGTTCCTCGGATTATTTCCGCTGCCGGATGCGAAGGTACGGTCTGTCTATTTAATTCCGGAGGGCACTTATAAGGAACATTTCCAAAAAGGAATTCACCATTTCCATCAAAACTATTTAGAGCTTTTTCCGGAATTGGAGGGGTATGTGAACAGGCTGAAAAATTGGAAGGATATTCAGCTAATGATTCCGACAGCCTTTTATGCAGATAAATATGTGAATGGAAAACTCGCTATTTTGGGGGATGCAGCCCACACGGTCCACCCTATGGCAGGTGAAGGGATGAATATGGCGATTCAGGATGCGGATGTGCTTGGTGAATTGCTTGCAGAGATGTATGCGAGCGGAAGAATTTCGCCGGACAAGCTTAAATGGTATGAAAAAGTCAGGAAGCCCCGGGCTGAAAATATGATTAGTCTCAGCCATTTATCGGCCTTAGCCTATTCTTATTCCAACCGGGTTTTTACTGGAATACGCCGTAAAGGCCTGAAGCAGATCGAAAGAGATAAAACCCTGCAATATAAGCAAATGCTGAATGTTTCGGGCCTTGGATATTGGTCAGAGAGCCTGTGGGATCGATTGATTCAGGCAGGAATGCTGCCGGCAAGAAGAACAGAATTATCAGCGGCGGATAAAAGCCATTATTTTTATACAGAAAAAGATGACTATCCCTGGAAGAAGGTTGAACATCAATGATAAATGAATATGTGAGATTACTAAAAGCACGAAATTGGATGAAAAAGAACCAGCCTTTTTTGTACAGCTGGCATGCATATGTAGGCTTCGAGCTTGACCTTTTCTCCCAGTTCCGCAGCTGGAGGACAGTAAAAGAGGTGGCATCAAGCAGAAATCTTCAGGAAGAGCTGCTTTTAAGGTGGGTGGAGGTGGGGCTTTCGATCCGCCATTTGAAAAAGAAAGGGAAGGATAAAATTAAGACAGCATCTAAATTCAGTCTTCCATCCACGCCGAAAAACCCCCGATCCACAGGAATCATCCTGAAGGAAATGATGGAATTGCATATCCCGACTTTACTCTCTTATCCAGAACTGCTCCGTTCCAATAAGAAAAACACTTTTGACCATGAAGAGCATGGACCTACCGTAGCAAGAACCTCTTCACTGCTTGAACAGCTTGCACTGCCGCGTCTGATGAAAACCATTAAGAAAAACAAAATGGTAAGAATCATAGACATTGGCTGCGGGGAAGGCGGCTATTTAAGCAGAATCAGCCAAAAGTTCCCGCAGGCAAAACTGGCAGGCATTGAAATTAATGAAGAGGTCGCAGATTCTGCCCGTACAAATTGCAGGGATATTCCCAACATTAAAATTGTTACAGCGGACGTTCATAAGTACTCAACTGAGCAGCAGGCTGATTTAATTATGGTCAATAACCTGCTTCACTACATCCAGCCGGAGGATCGCAAGCAGCTCTTATCCCGCTTGAAAAGCTGGCTTAGCCGGAAAGGATCCATAACTATTATCACGCCCATTCTTCATTCGAAAAAAGGGGAAGAGTTTTCAAGTGTTTTTAACAGCTTCTTTTCTGCATTTGAAAACCTATATCCAACCCCGACTGAGGAGGATATCCATCAAATCGCTAAAGAGCTGAAGCTGAAAGTAAAAACCTTCAAGCCGGTCGTAACCGAAGGAGGGTGGTATTTCATCCAGCTGTCCAACAGGTAAATGAAAGCAGGCCGGATAAATGGTAGAATGGTGTAAAACATGACTGAAATGGTGATTTAAATGAGAAATAATAAATATTTAGTGATTTATGAGGAGCTTGCCCAGCAAATACAGGAAGGCAAATATCCTGCCCGATCCATTCTGCCATCTGAACATGAATTGACAGAGATGTATTCCACTTCAAGGGAAACCATCCGCAAAGCTTTGAATTTGCTTGCACAAAACGGTTTTATCCAGAAAATCCGCGGAAAAGGCTCGATGGTCCTTGATTTAAAAAAGCTGCAGTTCCCCATATCCGGACTGGTCAGCTTTAAAGAGCTGGCCGGGAAAATGGGTCAGCGTGCCGAAACGATTGTGGACGAATTTTCACTTATTCAGCCTGACGCAGAAAAGATGAAGCATCTCCATGTTGATAAAAGTGAAAAGGTATGGAAAGTTTATCGTGTCCGAAAAATTGAAGATGAGCGGATAATTTTGGATAAGGATTTTTTAGTTGAGAAATATGTCCCGGGCTTAACCAAAGAAATATGCCAGAGCTCTATTTTTGCCTATATTGAGGGCGAACTTGGAAAAAAAATCAGCTTTGCCAAAAAGGAATTTACAGTGGAGGAACCAACAGCTGAAGATCGCAGGCTCCTTGATATGGAAGGATTCCATGCCATTGTTGTGGTAAAAAATTATATTTACTTTGACGACGCCACCCTTTTTCAATATACGGAATCCAGGCATAGACCCGACAAATTCAGGTTTGTTGACTTTGCCAGAAGAATGGACAGTGGGGTGTTTTAAGGGCGAACATGCATTTTTACGTTTAAGATTGTCAATTCAGGGAAATCTCCTTATGTGAAGATTTTTCAAAGGAGATGTTATAAATGAGTAAAAAAATCGCATGCTTAATTACCGAAATGTTCGAAGATAGTGAATACACGGAACCTGCTCAAGCATTTAAAGAAGCCGGCCATGAGGTTGTGACAATTGAAAAGGAACAAGGCAAATCCATTAAAGGCAAACAGGGTGAAGCCACTGTTCAAATAGATCAAAGCATTGATAACGTAAACCCGCAGGACTTCGATGCCCTGTTCCTGCCAGGCGGATTCTCACCGGACCAGCTTCGTGCCGATGACCGATTTGTTCAATTTACAAAATCCTTCATGGACGAAAAGAAACCAGTATTCGCGATCTGCCACGGGCCGCAGCTGCTGCTGACAGCCAAGACACTCGAAGGCCGCGACGCAACTGGCTACAAATCCATCCAAGTCGACATGGAATACGCAGGCGCCAAATTCCAGGACTCAGAAGTCGTCGTCTGCCAAAACCAGTTAGTCACAAGCCGCCAGCCAGAAGACATTCCGGCATTTACACGTGAATCGCTTAAGTTGTTAGGCTAATAAAATTGACAGCCCTCTGCCTGATTTGGCAGGGGGTTTTTGTATTGAAATAAATGATACGGGCTTTGATTAAGAATGGTTATTATTAATACGTGCTGATGGAGCGGAAGGCGCGAGACTCCTACGGGAGTGGCGAACCAGGGGAGACCCCGCAGGCGGTCGCGCCGAGGAGGCTCTCGGTAGCCCCGTGGAAAGCGAGTGCCTGCAGCGGAAATCAGCACCAACTCAACAGTTGCATATTATGTTATATAAGTCTACTCAAAGACATTAAAAAGCAGCCATCAAAAGGCTGCTCCAATAATTATTTATTCTTCCTCAAACTCCCCAGCTCTTCCACCAAAGCCTGCATTTCATTAGGACTAAACGAATCCTTTTTCATGACAAGATCATAAATATCCTTCAATTCCTCATACATTTCCTCATCAAAATGAGAAGGCTTAATAGCACCTAAGTTTAACACCTTCAGCTTTTCCTTAATAGCCTCAATCATAAACTCCACATTCTCAACCGATTTCTCCGACAAATTATTCATTCCCAACACCCTCTCATAGCTATGTATTTGAACGCTCACGCTTTTCTTATCATCTTTCCACGATATCAGCAAATTGTCAACATAAATTAGACTTGCATGTACCATGGAAATTAGTAGAAAATAAAGGAGAAGTTTGGACAAATTATATAGGATCTTTCAAAAAAAGAACGAGTCAGGTTTCGTCAACTGGAAAATAGGGAAAAATTGAACCAAATTTTCATATAATAATTTTGCTAAAGGAGAATAAAATATGGGGAAATCATTGTTTTGGAAAGGTGTACTATATGGAGCACTTGCAGGCGGTGCGCTAAGCCTTCTTGACAAATCCACAAGGGAAACCGTTTTTGACAATTGCAGGAAAACGTCAAGCAATGTCGGCTATTACATAAAGCATCCAAGTGAAGCTGTGAATCAGGTAAAGGATGTTTCCAACAAGGTCAAAACAGCTATTGACCAGGTTAGTGAAGACGTTGCTTTTATTACTGGAACAGTGGAAGAAATAAGAGAAATGGCACCGGAAGTAACACAGATTGTTCAGAATACAAAGCAGGCCTTTTCAGATATTAAGCAGAAGGGATCAAGTGAACTGCCGGAAAAATCTTCTGACGATTCAGTTCAGATTCCGCATTAAAAACAAGTGAGGTGTTGGAGTGGGACGAACTTTTTCGGCACTGATTCCAAACTTATGGAAGAGAGTAGAAGAAGATGATGTGTTTGGACTTGCTGCCCAATTGGCGTATTTCTTTCTTCTCTCTCTATTTCCGCTCCTTATTTTCCTGGTCACACTCGTTCCTTATTTGCCGATCACACAGCAGGATATCTTAAATGTTGTCCGTGATTTTGCACCAGGAGAGACCATGAAGCTCATTGAAACCAATATCTATGAAATTACGCAAAGAAATGGAAAGCTGCTTTCCTTTGGAATCATCGCTACGCTCTGGTCAGCTTCAAATGGAATCAATGCTGTGGTGAAGGCGTTTAATAAGGCGTATGACGTAAAGGAAACCCGTCATTTTATTATTGCACGCGGGATGGCGATATTACTGACGTTTGCGATGATTTTTGTGTTTGTGCTGGCGCTGCTCCTTCCTGTTTTTGGGAGACAGATTGGTTTGTTTATATCTTCGGAATTTGGTTTGTCAGGTCAATTTCTGGCGATTTGGAATATGGTTCGCTGGTTAGTGAGTCCATTTATCCTTTTTATGGTGTTTACAGGGCTATACTGGATTGCCCCCAATAAAAAGTTAAAGTGTATTAGTGTTGTACCTGGTGCCATTTTTGCCACAGTCGGCTGGGTGATGTCATCCCTTGCCTTTTCATACTATGTCAGCAGCTTCGGCAATTTTTCCGCTACCTATGGAAGCATTGGGGCCATTATTGTGCTTATGATCTGGTTTTACATATCCGGGATTATCATCATTCTTGGCGGGGAAATCAATGCCATCAATTCCAGGATCAATAAAGAGGATTGCTGATGAAAAAGTTTCCTTCTTAAAAAAGCACTTTCCGTAACACAATAGTAATGGGGGAAAATGAATTCTTCAGGAGGGCATTGATATGACAAAACACACGAAAAAAGACGGCGGCACAAAGCAAAAAGGCAAAAATAAACCTAAGCAAAAGACATCCGGATCTGCTAACGGGCAGAACGGCTACCATTAAAAATAAAGCCTGGGAAACTGAGTTCCCAGGCTTTCCTTATGATCTCAATAACCTCAGACTGTTTAAAATAACTAAGATGGTAGACCCTTCATGGCCGATTACTCCATAAGGAAGGTCAAGTATCTGCAGGAAATTAGATGCAATTAAAAACATAATGACCGTTATTGAAAAGATGACATTTTGTTTGATAATGCGATTCATTCGGCTTGAAAGTTCAATGGCTTCGGCAATTTTTGGCAGGTCATTTTTCATTAACACAACATCAGCTGTTTCAAGCGCTACATCCGTTCCTTCGCCCATGGCAATTCCGACATTTGCCGTTGCAAGGGCAGGGGCATCGTTAATTCCGTCACCGACCATGGCGACATTGCTGTATCTTTCCTTTAGCTTTTTCAAATGCTCAACCTTGTTTTCAGGCAGGCACTCGGCAATATGCTCATTGACATGGCTTTCGCTGGCAATGGCTGCTGCTGTTGTCTGGCTGTCTCCAGTAAGCATAATGGTGTAAATTCCTTGCTGCTTCAATAGATCAATAGCCTGTTTGGTTTCTTCACGGACAACATCCTTGAGGGAAATAAGGCCAATGACTTCTTCATTTTTCTGTATAAATACAACAGTCTTTCCTTCACTTGCCATGCGATCGGCTGCTCCATTTGCAAATACCTTGGCCTCAGTTTTACCGACAAAAGAGGCTTTGCCGATTTTCCATTCATCCTGATCAACTTTGGCTTTCACTCCAAATCCGGTAACATCTTCAATGCTCTCCGGACGAATAAGGGATTCTGACAGTGTTTCCTTGGCATATTTGACAATGGCATTTGCGAGCGGGTGGTTTGAATGACTCTCGATAGAAGCTACCTTCAGAAGCAGATCTTCCCCGGAAAGACCATCCTTGACTACTACATCAGTTACTTCCGGTTTTCCTTTTGTCAGTGTGCCGGTTTTATCAAAGGCGATCGCTTTAAGATGACTTAAGTTTTCGAGGTGCACGCCGCCTTTAAACAGTATACCGTGTTTCGCTCCATTCGAAATGGCTGATAAAGTCGCGGGCATGATTGATGCAACCAGGGCACAAGGTGAAGCGACGACGAGCAGAATCATTGCCCGATAAAAGGTTTCTGTCCAGCTCCATCCTAAAAGAAAGTGAGGAGCAAACATCATTAAAACGACAACAGCCAAAACTACTTTGACATAGGTTCCTTCAAACCTTTCAATGAAAAGCTGTGAAGGAGACTTCTCGCTTTGGGCTGATTGCACCAGTTCAATAATTTTTTGGAAAAGAGTTTCATTATTTGGTTTTGTTATTTCAACTGTAATCGATCCGTTTAAATTCACAGTACCGGCAAAGACCTGGTCATCTGCTCCTTTGGAAACTGGAAGTGATTCACCCGTGATGGCTGCCTCATCCAATGATGAAATGCCTTTTACGATCATTCCATCCGATGGAACCCGCTCACCTGGTTTTACCAGGATTAAATCCCCGATTTCCAGCTCAGACACATGCACACGTTCCTCAGCCCCATCTATGATCCTCAGGGCTTCTTCTGGCTGCAGTTCCATGAGGGAAGAGATTTCTTTATGGCTTTTGTTCATGGTATATGTTTCTAATGCGCCGCTGACCGCGAAGATGAATATCAGGATGGCGCCTTCTGTCCAATAGCCAATAATCGCTGATCCGATCGCAGCGAATATCATCAGCATTTCAACATTCAGTTCTTTATTCTCGATGGTTTCTTCGATGCCTTCTTTTGCTTTCGCAAAGCCGCCGATAATGAAAGCCAGCAGGTAAGCTGCAATTGATGCAGCTTCCATTTCGCTTCGGTCTAATAACCAGCCTGCCAGAATCAATACACCGCTTAAGAGAGCGGCAATCAGTTCAGCATGTGGCTTGATTTTTTCTAAAAGGTTTTCTTCAGATACTCTGCTGCTTTTAAGCAATGCCTTTGCCTCCATACTCATCGTTTGTCCTCCTAAAAATGAATTTAAAGTTTTGTCAGTTGTCTTATTGAGAAGAATAATCACATTCAATACCCCTAAAAAACGACGAAAGCTGCCACCAATTAGGTGACAGCGTTAAAATCCAGTCATACAGGTAATGCAGCTAGCATTATGCAAATATTGTATTCTATTACACTTATATTACTATATAGCCTATGAAAAGAAAAGTTAAACAGTTACTTTTCTTTTTATATTTAAACTTGTTAGCTTCTGATGTAGCCCGTTGCTTTCCGCGGGGAGGCATGAGAGCCTCCTCGGCTTCGCCTGCGGGGTCTCTCACTTCCCTCTCCTCCCGCAGGAGTCAAGTGCCCTCCGCTACAATCAACTCAGCAGGTAAAACTTTATTTGTATTTCAAGGCCAAACTATCATATAACCTTTGTAAATTCTGCTATACCGAAATTAAAACGACTGGCTCTTCTCCAATATCTGCTGTTTATTCCCAAACAATGTGACGGCGACAAAGATAATCAAAAGCATGACACTGATAATATTGAAGAAGCTTATGGATTTGAATAGTTCAATGAACAGGCCGCCGAAATAGGGGCCAATCAGGCTGCCAATGCTAAATGCTACTCCGCATAGCAGGTTGCCGGTTGGAAGCAGGTTTTTTGGCATTAAGTCTGCCATATAGGTGATGCCAAGTGAAAAGGTTGATCCGACGGCCATGCCGGCAATGAATAAGCAAACTGTCAGAGCAAAGACCAATTCTTCGAGCATGCTTGCGGCGACGAAGCTGATAAACCCGATAAAAAGAACACTCATTAACACATTGCGTCTTCCGAATTTATCACTCATGATTCCTAAAGGAAGCTGGAATATGATTCCGCCAATTGCAAAAGAAGTCAGCAGCAGCGAAACGCTTGAAACTTCCAGCCCGATGCGCAGGCCGTAAATAGGGAAGCTGCCGTTCAAGGAGGCTTCAAGGAACCCGTAGCCCAACGCAGGCAAGAAGGCAACCCATCCATATTTCGTAGCTTTCGAAAAACGCTTCATTGTTTCTCTGAATGAGTTGATTTCAATGGACTGTTCTGGAAAGTCATTTTTCAATGTAAATAAAAACAGCCAGGCAATCAGACACAGTATGGAAGAAATGACAAACGGCAGGGTTTCATTAATTTTGACAAGGGGTGCCATTAATGGCCCTACTCCAAATCCTACCCCGAAGAAAAGTCCATATAATGAAATATTCCGGCCGCGCTTGTTTTCAGGTGAAAAGGATGTGATCCATGTTTGTGTGCCGAAGTGCAGGGCATGGTCTCCAATTCCAATTAACAGCCGGAGAATGAACCAAAACCAAAAGGATTTCCAGAGAGGGAAAAGGATGAGAGATACCACCACTAATAAACCTCCAAGGATAATAACCGGTTTGTAGCCGTATTTGCGCAATGGATATTCCATAAAAGGAGAGATGAGCAGGATCCCAATGTATAAACCTGTTGCATTCAAACCATTTAAGCTTGAGGAAATGCCGTCATTTTCAAAAATAATTGCAATTAAAGGAAGCAGCATTCCCTGGCTAAAACCTGAGATGGCCACAATGGTGATGAGAATCCAAAACCGCAACGTTTCTTTATTCATATTAAAACCTCATTTTCTGACGTGAAATATAAATGTCTCCTAAATGATGGTATCGGGATTAGGGAATCTTGGCAAGAGAAAGTTGCTGGTCATAATATTTTTGTTTGTAGGTAAAATAGTGTAATCTCTAATATTAATAAGATAAAAAGGGGCGAATACCATGGAATTTAAAATGAAGGAAGAAGCAGGCTTTTATACCGATTTGCCATTTGGACGCCTGGATGTTGCCGGGGATGAAGAGTATGGCTTCAGACCGTACCAGCTGCTTGTCGCTTCGCTGGCTGTGTGCAGCGGGGGTGTTTTGAGGAAAATCATGAAAAAAATGCGCATGGAATTTGAAGACATCGAAATAAAAACCAATGTGGAAAGAAACCCTGAAGTCGCTGACCGTGTTGAGAAGGTACATATTCATTTCATCATAAAAGGAACTGACTTAAATAAGGATAAGCTTCACAAAGCATTGGAATTGACTAGAAAGAATTGTTCAATGGTACGCTCAGTTGAGGGAAGCATTGAAATTGAAGAGACATTTGAACTTATTTAAAACGCAAAAAAGGAAGAGGGTGCCTCTTTCTTTTTTTTATAGGCAAGCTTTTCATCAGGTATCTTTGTGAAGGGTGAATGAAAAATAGTATAATAATTCCTATAAAAATAATAAGAATTAAAAATTTGAAGTGAGGTGCCTCTCAATGAAATTCCAAGACTTACATACAGCCGAAGAAAGAATCCAGCTCATGGAAAAACTCTCGGAAGCGTTTTTATCAAGAGCTGGCAAAAATGATGAAGAGGGTCTTTTCCCCTTTGAAAATATAAAAGAACTTAAAGAATCAGGATATACATCATTAACAGTCCCCAGACGATATGGAGGAAAGGAAATCTCCCTTTCTGAATTTCTCCGCCTCCAGGAAAAAATTGCTGAAGGAGATGGCTCCACAGCCTTATCCATTGGCTGGCATATGGGCATTATCAAAAGCCTGGGCGAGAAAAACAACTGGGATGAATCCATATTTAGGACTTTATGTGAAGAAGTGAAAAAGGGAGCATTAATGAATAACTGTGCAACAGAACCGCAGACGGGCAGCCCTACAAGGGGAGGAAAGCCAGTTACCTCTGCCAGAAAAGAAGGAGATTCTTGGATTATTAATGGCCGGAAGAGCTTTACGACAATGGCTCCTGTGCTTGATTACTTCAATGTGAGCGCCACGATTGAAGAAAGCGGGGAAATAGGGAACTTCTTAATTCCGAGAAGTTCCGAAGGCCTGGAGATAGAAGAAACATGGGACAGCATTGCTATGAGGGGAACGGGGAGCCACGACCTTCTTTTAAAAAATGCAAGGGTTAAGCAGAACGCTCTTGTTGAGCTGTTTCAGCCCGGCAAAAAAGGAGCGGCAGGCTGGCTTCTCCATATACCGGCCTGTTATTTAGGCATTGCACAGGCAGCTCAAGATTATGCCATTACTTTTGCCAAAAATTATTCCCCGAACAGCATTAGCGGTGCCATCATTGATTTGCCCAATGTTCAGCAAAAAATTGGCGAGATGGAGCTTGAACTGATGAGAGCACGCCATTTTCTCTATTCCGTTGCAAACAAATGGGATGAAGCAAATGATGAAGCCAGAAGCACAATGCAGCCTGAATTGGGAGCAGTCAAGCTGGCTGTAACAAACGCTGCCATTGCAGTAGTCGATTTAGCCATGCGTGTGGCAGGTGCCCGCAGTTTATCAGCAAAAAATCCTCTGCAGCGTTATTACAGGGATGTGCGTGCCGGCCTCCATAATCCGCCAATGGATGATATGACGATTCAGGCCTTAGCAAAAAAAGCTATAAAGTAACCTGGAAGGCAGCTGTCTTAGCAGCTTTAGTTATTGTTTAAAAAAACTTATATCATTGTAGCCCCAATCGCCTGGTGATTGGGCTATTTTGTTGTCTTCAAATCTGAATTAGCTTTAAGTTCGGACAGCAAAAACCGTGGATTGTGTCCGAAGCTGCCCCGAGTTCGGAAAGCAAAAGCCAAATTTTATGCCTGTTTTTAAAATGCCTAAATCCTGCTCCAAGTTTGAATTTTTACGAAATCGGCTAAAGAGAAAGAACGTTTTACATAAACTCACTGCATATAATCACATAGGCGGGAATGAGCAGGCAATACTAAAAATATTAAAACGTAAGGAGAAAAGAGATATGACTAATAAAATTTTTATGGTATTGGCATTTGCAGGTGTGCCGCTGTCTGTTATCGGAACATTGATGCATTGGTCCAATATTTTGCTGTTTGTGATTTACTGTATCACCATTATCGCATTGGCCAGCTATATGGGAAGGGCGACAGAAAGCCTTGCCATAGTTGCAGGCCCCCGAATTGGAGGGTTGCTGAATGCCACCTTTGGAAATGCGGTTGAACTGATCATATCGATTTTTGCATTGAAGGCCGGCCTGATTAGTGTGGTTCTTGCATCACTGACAGGATCCGTTTTGGGGAATTTACTGTTAGTGGCAGGCCTTTCATTTTTCGTTGGCGGAGTTAAATACAAGACCCAGTCCTTTAATGTCTATGATGCACGCCATAACTCAGGACTTTTGATGTTTGCCGTCATTGTGGCTTTTGTGATTCCTGAAGTGTTTTCAATGACCATGGATGAAGCAGAAACAATTACTTTCAGCATCGGCATCTCGGTCATTTTAATCGCTCTTTACCTAGCGGCTTTGTTCTTCAAGCTGGTCACTCACCGGGGCGTCTATCAAACAAACGAAGAAGGCGGAAGCTCTCATGAGGAGGAAACTCCGGAGTGGAGCAAAGGGAAAGCCATTGCTGTACTTGCCATTGCGACCATTGCCGTTGCTTATGTATCAGAGAATCTGGTTCACACCTTCGAAGAAGTGGGAGAAGCGTTTGGCTGGACAGAACTGTTTATTGGGGTAGTCATTGTGGCAATCGTGGGAAATGCGGCTGAGCATGCTTCTGCCATCATTATGGCTTATAAAAATAAAATGGATATAGCTGTTGAAATTGCTGTTGGTTCCACGCTGCAGATTGCGATGTTTGTAGCACCTGTCCTTGTACTGCTTTCATTGCTGTTCCCGGCTGCAATGCCTCTTGTCTTTACAATGCCTGAGTTAATTGCCATGGTCACATCGGTGCTGCTGATGATTGTCATTGGCAATGATGGAGAAACCAACTGGTTTGAAGGCGCCACTTTGCTGGCAGCTTACGTTATCATGGGAATAGGGTTTTATCTTTTATAGGGCAGACCAAACAGAAAACCGGCTCTGAATAAATCTCAGGGCCGGTTATTTATATGGGTATTTAAGTACTTTTTTAATGGATTATGTTTTTCAGAGAATGGTTCTGTTCGCTTTCAGTCATTGATCACCAACCTTTACGCTGATATTTGACCATTAACCTGACTTGCAGATGACTTAACAAAAAAACGATTCTCCTCCTTTTACATAGTAGTGGGGTTGATTTCCACTGCCCTCCTTTTGTTTAGTAAGCCTATTATAAAACATTATTAGATATTTGTAAATATTCAGATTTTTACAAAATCATTACAAATGAAATATTTTTACTGTTCATTCCTTCATTAATCACTTTCTAATTTTTCACGGGAGGGATAATATTCACTTTCTCCGAAAAAACTAATATCAACCTAAAAAGATTGTGACTTGAAAGGAGAAAGACATCATGAAAAAATACGTAAGCATTCTTTTTTTAGGTCTTATATTAATGCTGTCGTTCCATCCGGCCGCAGAAGCGCAGAAAGGGACTGAGAAATCGGCAAAACAGCCGCCGAAGGCCATTGCTGTCCCTAATTCGGTGCTGAATGTTACAAAGGAAAATACGTATCCGAATCCGGCTCAGGATATGCCGACACTCCAGCCGAGTGAATTAACCCAGCAGCTCATTGATTCTTCCAAGGTTAAAATCGAAAATCCGGATCTCATTCGGATGCTGAATGAAACATCTGTGAGCAGCACTCCGTTCGCACTTGGATACAGAGCCATTGTATATCTCGGTCAGTGGCCGCTTAATTATGAGTCTGCTGAAACCTCCCCTAATTGGGAATATCAGAGGATTAACACGAATTATTTCGACAACCGCGGCGGCAAAGCTCCTTATCAGATTCATTACGTGCAGGAAGCCCAAAAGGTTGTCCGCGGAGGTCTGACTGCCAAGGTTCCCAATGCCGAGGATGTAAAAAAGATGATGCTCCTCAAAGCCATGGAAAAATCGGGTCTGCCTCTTGCTTTTGAGACGATTGTTGGAGCAGGCACTAAAAAGGATCATATCTATAACATTCCGCCCAAAAGATTAGGGTACCTATACGGCTATGCCCCTGCAATCAACGAAAAGGGGAAAGTAACGTATGGAGAAGTATATTTAATGTTAAAAGGCAGCAAGAAAATGATCGTTATTAAAAATGTCACTTCACAGGGAATAGGTGCCTGGATTCCGATTCAGGATCATGTGACGTTTGGGTTTCTTGTTTCCGAAAGGCCTAGATAATAAAAAAGCCAGCCTGACATATAGGCTGGCTTAATCTTTTAGATATTCGAGCGTTTTGTTTTAAAATTTGTTTCTTTATAATAGCTGTTTTTAACAAGAACGTTAGGGCCAAGGCATCTAACCCCCGCACAATGACAGTTCAGAGAATCAGCGAGTTCCGTTCTGCTCCATTTTTGATAAATATCCTCAAGCTGATCGGTTTGGATATTACCGAGCGGCGGTGTATCGCCAAAGTCAGTCACGATGACATCACCGGTAAAAATATTTATATTCAGCCGTGATCTTCCATCAGGGTCATTCCGGACGGTTACATTATTGGATGAGTGCAATCTTCTTAGAAGCTCCAGGTCTTCTTTATTGCTGCTGCAGGCATAAAAGGGCAGAGTGCCAAACAGCATCCATGTATTCTCATCCCGGATATCCAGCAGATGATGGATGGCTGATCTCATTTCTTCAAGAGTTAAAGTTTCTAATGTTGAGGCGAAATCTGATGGGTACATCGGATGGACCTCATGGCGCTGACAGTTCATTTCTTCTGTAATCTGTTTATGAATTTTTTCCAGATAAGGCAATGTCCGTTTGTTGAGCATTGTTTCAGCAGAAACCATTACCCCCGCTTTCACGAGCTCCCTGCTGTTTTCAATCATTCTGTAAAAGAGCCGCTGACGCTGCTCTATCGTCGGCTTTCGCTCCATCATAGCAAAGCCGCCCTCGATAAAGTCCTCCTCAGTTCCCCAGTTATGAGAAATATGAAGGACATCCAAGTATGGAATGATTTCTTCATAACGGGCTAACTCCAGTGTCAGATTAGAATTAATCTGTGTTCTGACCCCTCTTTCATGCGCATAGCGAAGCAGCGGCGCAACATAATTTTTAACCGATTTTTTTGAAAGCATCGGCTCCCCGCCTGTAATGCTCAATGAGCTTAAATGAGGAATTTCATCAAGCCTCTTAAGCATCAAATCAATGGGCAGGGCATCGGGGTCCTTAGGCTGAAGTGTATAGCCGACAGCGCAGTGTTCGCAGCGCATATTACATAATACAGTTGTTGTGAATTCAATATTTGAAAGCACCAATTTTCCGTGCTGATCGATATCAGAATAAGCTTCCCATGGATCATTTTCCGGTGTGATAGGTGAAAGTTGTGTTTTCATATGTATCTCCTTTTAAATCTAAGTCCTTTGTCATTATTTAATCTTTCATATCCCTTGTCAATCGATAGTTTGGACTAAAAATGATATAAAAACGTTTAATTTCTCCTCCTGCGGGAATTAACTCAATAACAAACGCGAAACACTTTTTAACTTAAGAGGAGGATTTAACATGGAACAGAATAACACTTATAATACAGCAAACACAACAACTGCTTTGAGATCAGATTATGGACAGGACATGAATTATGACCATGATAACGGACCAAACAGCAAGCTGATGAAAGGGATTGTCATTGGCGGTATTATTGGCGGGGCTTTAGCAATGCTGGATAGTACAACAAGAACAAAAGTAAAAACAAAAGCGATGGATCTAAAGGATTCTTCTGCAAATCTTATATCCGAAGTGAAAGAAAATCCTGGAGATGTAAAGGAAAATATGATTAACCAGTTTAAGAGTGCTTCCAATACTCTTAAAGAAGCCATTAAAGATGCCCAAAGTTTGTACCAGCGTGTCAACGAAGATGTTTTCGGCAACATGGATATGGTAAAAGAAGTTTCTAACGAAGCCATGTCAACAGCAAAGGAAGCGAAAAGCGAGCTGGCTGATATCGGGTCAAAAGTAAAGGAAGCAGGTTCAGAATTAATGGAAAGCCCTGTAGAAAACGGCGGAACTTCCTCTGGCTCAAACTATCAGGCAACAAGCTCAGTGAGCAGTTCAGACACTGCTTTTCCGGTAGAGCGTGGCGAAAGTGCAGTCACTTACAGCCCTGAGACTCAAAAGAACAGCAATAACCTATAATTAATAATATAAAATTTCCTCTGCTCTTATGAGTGGAGGATTTTTTATTGGTTCTGTTTCCTAATGATGGTTGTTTTATATATACACGGAGGGGGTAACCCTTAACTATAGGTATAGGACATTTTTTGGAGGTTACATTTATGGGTTATAGACGAGGGAAATCATTATCAAAGGATATGGAAAAACAATCTTACGAAAGAGAAACAGCTGTTGGAACTGCAGGGATGGTAGTCACTCCTCATTCAGTTGCCACAGATATAGGTGAAAAAATACTGCGGGAGGGAGGCAATGCAGTAGATGCTGCAGCAGCCATCCAATTTGCTTTAAATGTAGTAGAATCAATGATGACAGGAATTGGCGGAAGCGGATTTTTAATGGTTTACGACAATAAAAAGAAAGATGTAAAAATATATGATGGCCACACAAGGGCGCCAAAAGGCGTGTATCCTGAGATGTTCCTCGATAACAATGGAAAAGTTATCGACTTTCGCAAACGTTCAACGCATGGTACAGCAGTAGGGATTCCCGGTATCTTAAAAGCTTTTGATACAGCTATTAAGGAACACGGTTCCAAGCCATTAGCCGATCTGATTCAGCCGGCAATAGATGCAGCAGAGAGCGGTGTGGAAGTGAACTGGGTGATGGAGGAAGCACTTCAGAACTTTCATTACAGGCTGGGTGAGGAAGCGAAAGCCTTTTATTTTCCGGAAGGCAAATCTTTAAAGGAAGGTGACAGACTGGTCAAGGATCATTTAGCGAAGACATTCCGGATCCTGCAAAAGGAAGGAATAGCCTCCTTTTATGAAGGAGAGATAGCTGAAGCCATCGTAGATACGTTAAAAGAGGAAGGAGGCTTTATGACGCTTGAGGACCTAAAGAATTACCGGCTTACCATTGATGAGCCGATATGGGGCGAGTATAAAGGCTATAAGATTGCTTCGTCAGCTCCTCCAAGTGCAGGCGGGGTAACCGTTATCCAAATTCTTAAAATGCTGGAGAAGTTGGATTTAAGCCAATATGACGCAAAGTCCTGGGAAAAGTATTATCTGATTACCGAAGCTATGCGTTTGGCTTTTGCGGACAAAGTTGCCTATTCAGGGGATCCGGAATTCTCTGATCTCCCTATAGAAGGACTGCTACATGATGATTATATTGCTGAAAGGGTAAAAGCCATTAATTTTAAAAGAAGAAATGATGCAATAGATTTTGGAAACCCCTGGAAATACCAGGAAGGCGAACCAAAGCAGATTATTCGCCAGCTTGATGACTTAGAGAAAAGTGAAACAACTCATTTCACGGTTGTCGACCAATGGGGCAATATTGCCGCATGTACATCAACCGTTGAGCATCCATTTGGGTCAGGGATTATGGTAAAGGGCTACGGATTTTTATTAAACAATGAGCTTACAGACTTTGATGCCAACCCTGGCGGAATTAATGAACCAAAACCGGACAAAAGGCCAGTCAGCTGTAAAAGCCCGACAATCTTATTTAAGGATGACCAGCCCGTACTAACTCTTGGTTCACCAGGCGGACCGACCATTATTGGCTCAGTTTTTCAAACAATCGTAAATATCATTGATCATAAAATGAATTTGAAGGAAGCCATTGAAGAGCCCCGGATCTTTGCCACAACTGGCCCGCTCATTGAATGGGAGCCGGGAATAAGCATGGAATCCAAAGGCGAAATGGAATCAAGCGGATTTGAATTTGGCGATAAGCCAAGCCGGATCGGGAATGTTCAGGCCATTCAGATCGACCGGGATAAAGGCCGTCTGTATGGCGCGGCTGACTCCAGCCGCGAAGGAAAGGCAGCCGGAATTACAGAGGACCAAATAAAAAGCTGATGCCGCCTGGCGTCAGCTTTTCTTTGGGTCAATATTTGATAGCGTGCTCATATTGCTGCTTGAGCTGCTCCTTTTAATGACTGACATACTTCCGTCAGTCTCGAATACAACTGCCTCAACACCTTCCATTGAGGAATACCCATTGGAACGAATAGCCTGTATAATTTCTGATTTCAAAACCCTGTTTTTATTTAAGGCTGACTCTATGAATTGTCCTTGATAATAAAGCAGTTCAGGCCTGGATTTAATGAATTCATTGAATTTGGATGAATGAAGAGAAAGCCAGGCTACTGTATACTGCATGCCAATTAATAGAACATATGCAGTCAGCCCCTCTGCAAGTGACACCTGTTTGTTAAGGAAAATAGTCGCCAGAGTAGACCCAAGGGCCACTGTTACCACTAAATCAAATGCATTCATTTTTGTTAAGGTCCGTTTTCCTGATATTCTCAGGAACAGAATCAGAAAAATATAGCTCATAGCTCCAATAGAAAGAACTCTCCATAAATCCTGCCAGCTGGAAAAAAGCATGAGTGCCTCCCTTCTATATGGTTCTTATTCCTTTTATAGGAAGGCAGTAAACGGACGATTAATGATTCTTTTATATTGCATGAAGCCAATAGAGGGTATATTAAGTAAAATACTTATTTGCTGAAATAACTAATTTCATGTAGGATGTAATCGAGACGAAAGGAGAGAACGTTTTGGGCAGTCCGATTCAAGATAAGAATTCACAGGTTACTTTTCTAAAACAGCGCTTAAATATGTTCCTGGATGTACTGGAAGCTATTGAGCCGGAAGACACCGAAATCGAAGACATCGACCGTCTTATTGCGATGATCGATGACCTCGAATCCAAATGCCGTGAATTTAATAACCGCGATTAAAACAGGAGCCTGATGGCTCTTTTTTTATGGAAATTGATTTGGAAATTTCCTCTTTCATCCTGTAAACGATTGCAACCTTTGTCTTTAAATACGCATCAGATAGGAGTATAATGGTAGACGATTAATAATTGTAATTTTCATAAAAGATATAAGCTATATAGGGAGCAAAGGGAAGGGGACTAAAGCAATGAATATCGACAAATTTCAGGAAAGCATGTATCAGCTGATTGTTGAGACATCCACTAATCTTCCGCGTGATGTGCGCCGTGCAATCAAATCAGCGAAAGAAAGAGAAAATGCTGGCACGAGAGCGGCGATGAGCTTAGATACCATTACGAATAATATTAAAATGGCTGATGATAATGTGTCGCCAATTTGCCAGGATACCGGATTGCCGACGTTCAAAATCAAGACGCCAGTCGGTGCTAACCAGCTGGTTATGAAGGAAGCGATCAAAAACGCAATCGCTCAGGCGACTAAGGACGGAAAGCTTCGCCCGAACTCTGTGGATTCCTTAACTGGCGCCAACAGCGGGGACAATCTTGGTTACGGAACACCTGTCATTAAATTTGAACAATGGGAAAAGGATTATATTGACGCCCGCCTGATTCTTAAAGGCGGCGGCTGTGAAAATAAAAATATCCAATACAGTCTTCCCTGCGAACTTGAAGGCCTTGGCAGAGCTGGACGAGACCTTGATGGAATCCGCAAATGCATCATGCACTCTGTATACCAGGCGCAGGGACAGGGATGCAGTGCCGGCTTTATCGGTGTCGGCATCGGGGGAGACCGCTCTTCTGGCTATGACCTGGCGAAAGAGCAGCTGTTCCGTTCTGTAGATGATGTGAATTCTAATGAAGACCTCCGCAAACTCGAGGATTACGTGATGGAGAATGCAAATGAGTTAGGAATCGGAACAATGGGCTTCGGCGGGGAAACCACCCTTTTAGGCTGTAAAGTCGGTGTTATGAACCGTATTCCTGCAAGCTTCTTCGTATCTGTTGCCTATAATTGCTGGGCGTTCCGCCGCCTTGGCGCAGCAATCAGCATGGAAACAGGTGAAATTAATGAATGGATGTACCAGGAAGGCGAGCATATCGATTTTGGTGCTTCTGAAGCCGAACTTGAGACAGCGGCAGCAGCAGAATCAGCAGAGCAAACAAACATCGTGACATTGCAGGCACCGATCACTGAAGAACAGATACGCAATCTTAAGGTTGGTGATGTGGTTCAAATCAACGGCATGATGTACACGGGCCGTGACGCCATTCACCACCACTTGATGGACCATGATGCACCAGTTGATCTTAATGGGCAGGTTATTTACCACTGCGGCCCGGTCATGATGAAGGATGAAGACGGCAAGTGGCATGTAAAAGCTGCTGGACCGACTACAAGTATTCGTGAGGAGCCATATCAGGGCGATATCATGAAAAAGTTTGGCATTCGCGCTGTTATCGGTAAAGGCGGAATGGGTCCGAAAACCCTGGCAGCACTCCAGGAACATGGCGGTGTTTACTTAAATGCAATCGGCGGAGCAGCACAATATTATGCTGACTGCATCAAATCGGTTGAAGGCGTAGACCTCATGGAATTCGGTATTCCGGAAGCAATGTGGCACTTGAAGGTTGAAGGCTTTACTGCAGTTGTGACAATGGATTCCCATGGAAACAGTCTTCATAGGGATGTAGATAAATCTTCACTTGAGAAATTGGCTCAATTTAAAGAGCGTGTTTTCTAATAGATGAACGGGAGAGAGGCTGTTTGGCCTCTCTTTTTTGTGCATTTTTTTGCCAATGATCCCTGCGAATGTTTTTATTACATTCACAAACACTAAGAAAAAATATTGGAGGAGCTCAGATGAAAAAATTAAGTATCTTCCTGAGTGTTTTTATTTTGTTTTTTTCCGGGACAGCTTATGCGAATTATGGCAACTCGCCGGTTCACTGGGGATTCAAAAAAGCAAAAAATGAAGTGCCTGCCGAAGCAGGAAAGCCGCTCGACTCACTGCTTGAAAGACATGGTTCCTATTATAAAGGCGATACAAGAAAAAAAGACATTTATCTAACATTTGATAATGGATATGAAAACGGCTATACAGGGCAAATTTTAGATGTTCTGAAAAAGGAAAACGTTCCTGCTGCCTTTTTTGTAACAGGACATTATTTAAAAAGCGCACCCGATCTTGTAAAGAGGATGGCAGCTGAAGGGCATATCATAGGTAATCACTCCTGGCATCATCCTGATATGACAAGAGTGAGCGATGAAAAATTTATCAAAGAGCTTGAAATGGTCCGTGCTGAAAACGAAAAGCTTACAGGTGTTAAGCATATGTCTTACTTGCGTCCGCCTCGCGGCATTTTCAGCGAACGCACTTTGGCTTTGGCTAAGAAGGAGGGCTACACTCATGTCTTCTGGTCACTGGCCTTTGTCGATTGGAACACAGACCGTCAAAAGGGCTGGCAGTATTCTTACGACAATATTATGCGCCAGATCCATCCAGGCTGTATCCTTCTTTTGCACACTGTTTCAAAGGACAATGCCGATGCTCTCCAAAAAGCCATACAGGATCTGAAAAAACGCGGATATACCTTTAAGAGCCTTGATGACCTGACATGGGAACAGGCAATTGGGGAGAGGATGCTGTACTGATTTTTCAAAGCCGGTATATCAACAAGTGACCGATAAATCGGATAGTTAACCGATAAACTTTCAAAAGTGACCGATATATTTGGAAACAGACCGATAAACAGAAAAACCTGACCGATAAAATGAAATTCTGACCGTTAACTATAGGAAATTTTTATTCTTCAAAGACCCGGGGATGCCCATTCTTCGGGTTTCTTCCTATTTTTACAGCCTATTTAGTAAAACTTCCTTAAAAAATGCTATAATCGGGGAAAATGATAAAGGACGGATTCTCTTTTGGAAAAGATTCAGGTAGAAGGACCTTATAATTTTGATCTGGTACTGGACAGGCTTTCGAATGATCCTCTTAATCAGGTGGATATAGAAAATCGGTCTGTGAAAGTGCCAATGCTGCTCAGCAATCAGCCGGTTGTGGCAGAAGTAAAAGCATTCGGAACGACTGATAATCCGGAATTTTTAATAACCGGAACGGAGGGCCCTCTTAAAGAAAAAGCAGCTGACCGCATATCGGAAATTTTTCAATGGCATCTGCCGCTTGAGAGAATTCACAAACATTTTCAAAACACGGAATTACAGCCAATTTTCGATGCTCATTATGGTACTCCGATTGTCCTCGACTTTGATCCATATAACTGTATATTAAAATGCATTATTCACCAGCAGCTTAATCTTGCTTTTGCCCACACATTAACAGAACGGTTTGTAAAAGCATTTGGATTTGAAAAGGACGGTGTGTGGTTTTATCCGCTCCCTGAAAAAGTGGCAGGTCTTAAGGTGGATGACCTCAGGGAATTGCAGTTCAGCGGACGGAAGGCTGAATATGTCATTGGCATCGCAAAAGAAACGGCTGCGGGAAAATTAAACTTTGACGAGCTTAAAAACCTTTCAGATGAAGAAATTTATGATAAACTTATCAAATTGCGCGGTGTCGGTCCCTGGACTGTTCAGAACTTCTTGATGTTCGGGCTTGGCCGGCCAAATCTTTTTCCAGCAGCAGATATAGGCATCCAGAATGCCTTAAAGAAATTATATAAATTAGAAGCGAAACCGACTCGGGAGGAAATGGAGACATTTTCGAAGAACTGGGATCCTTATTTAAGCTATGCTTCTCTTTATTTGTGGAGAAGTATCGAGTAATTTGGAGTGTGATGGAGCACCATGAAACAAGAACAAACAGCTAAATTAAAACTTAAGCAAACTTTTCCGCTGACAATCAAAAGGCTTGGCATCAATGGCGAAGGTGTCGGTTATTTTAAAAGGCAGGTCGTCTTTGTTCCGGGAGCGCTGCCCGGCGAGGAAATCACAGCTGAAGCAACAAAGGTAAATCCGAAGTTTGCTGAGGCGAAAATAAAGAAAATCCGCAAAAAGTCGGAATTTCGTGTTCAGCCGCCATGCCCGGTATATCATGAGTGCGGGGGCTGCCAGCTGCAGCATCTCCGCTATGATCAGCAGCTGAAGGAGAAACGGGATATCATCATTCAGGCTTTAGAGCGCCATACAAAGCTGAATCCTGAGAAGCTGGATATCAAAGAAACCATTGGAATGGAAGATCCGTGGAGCTACAGAAATAAAAGCCAGTTCCAGGTTGGCCAAAAAGACGGGAAGGTGCTTGCCGGATTATATGGCATGAATTCGCACCGCCTGATTAATATTGAGCACTGTGCGGTACAGCATCCGCAAACAACAAAGGCGACTGAAGCAGTGAAACGGATTCTCCAGGATTTGAGAATCCCAATCTATAATGAAAGAAGCCGAAAAGGCATCGTAAGGACAATCGTTGCCAGGGTGGGAATCCAGACAGGAGAGCTTCAGATTGTACTGATCACAACTCAAAAAGAGCTTCCAAAGAAAGAGATCATTATAGAAAAAATCAAAACCGAGCTACCTGAAGTAAAATCAATCATCCAAAATGTGAATGGTGAAAAAACCTCCCTTATTTTTGGACAGGAAACCATGAATCTGGACGGAAGCGACTTTATCCAGGAAACACTTGGAGATCTTCAGTTTGAACTATCAGCCAGGACATTTTTCCAGCTGAACCCTGAACAGACAGTGAAGCTTTATAATGAAGTCAAAAGAGCAGCGGCTTTGACCGGCAAAGAAAAAGTAGCTGACGCATACTGCGGCGTCGGAACGATTGGACTATGGGTAGCCGATCAGGCAGCCGAAATCCGCGGCATGGATATCATCAGAGAATCCATTGAGGACGCTAAGAAAAATGCTGTACGGCATGGAATTAAACATTCCCAATACGTGGTTGGCAAAGCAGAAGAATGGCTTCGGAAATGGACAAAAGAAGGATGGCGTCCGGATGTTATCATCGTCGATCCGCCAAGAACAGGGCTGGACCAGCAGCTGTTAAAAACTATTTTAAAAGTCCAGCCGAAGAAAGTGGTTTATGTCTCATGTAACCCATCTACATTGTCAAAGGATATTTCAGTCTTGAGCTCCAAATATAAAGTAAATGGCATACAGCCTGTGGACATGTTTCCCCAGACGGCGCATGTTGAGTGTGTGGCGCAGCTTATTTTAAAAGAAGGCAACTAACCCTTAAGGGAGTTGCCTTTTTGTTTGTGGAATGGAAATCCGACTAATTCATTCCCGTTTTTAATGTCTGAGGATACCAAGGCACGAACAAAAACTCGGCCCTATTTTAAGAGCAGAGTTAACAAGAAAATTAGAATATCGATTCAAACTGTTTGGAGTAGAGGCTTGAATAGGCTCCATGTTTTGCAAGCAGTGCATCGTGTGTTCCTTCTTCGACAATACCCTCCTCAGTCAAAACGATAATCCGCTGTGCGTTCCGAATTGTTGAAAGGCGGTGGGCTATGACGAGGGTTGTTCGCCCTTTTGCGAGCAATTCTAGTGAATCCTTAATGATGCTTTCGCTTTCGTTATCAAGTGCACTCGTTGCTTCATCCAAAATGAGGATTGTCGGATTCTTAAGGAATACACGGGCAATGCTTATCCGCTGTTTTTGTCCGCCCGAAAGTCTGACCCCTCGCTGACCAATTTCAGAATTGTAACCGTCTGTCAGCTTCATGATAAATTCATGTGCATTGGCGCACTGGGCCGCAGCGATAATTTCCTCATCACTTGCATGGGGATTCCCGTACCGGATATTTTCCATTACCGTTCCTGAAAACAGGTAAACATCCTGCTGAACGATACCGATGTTTTTTCTTAATGAATAAAGATCGATATCACGGATATCAATTCCGTCCAGCATTATCTTGCCGTCAGTTACATCATAAAAGCGGGGGATAAGAGAGCAGAAAGTCGTTTTTCCTGCACCCGATGGGCCAACCAAGGCAACATATTCTCCCGGTTTTATTTTAAGAGACATATTTTCCAAAACATGATCCAAATGGTCTTCATAACGGAATTGAACATGCCTGAATTCAATTTCACCAAGGACTTTCTTGAGACTCACGGCATTAGGTTTGCTTTCAATTGCGGGCTTTAGATTCATAATTTCCATAAAGCGCTGAAAGCCGGTAATTCCTTCCTGGAGTTGCGTGCTCATATGCACCATTTTTTGAATCGGTTCCAGCATAAAATTTATATACAGCAAAAAAGTAATTAAATCTGCTAAATCAAGTGTGTTTTTTACAATACTGGCACTGCCGAAAATAATAACTGCAATTGTAATCAGCTGGATAAATGTTTGTACCCCATTGTAAAAAATCGCTTCTGCTTTATAGAAGGCTATCCTGCTTTCAAGGAAGAGGTTATTTTCACGAGCGAATTTTTTAATTTCCACCTTTTCATTGGTGAACGATTTTACAACGCGGATGCCAGCCAGACTATCCTCTACCTGAGCGTTTACGTCGGCAATCCTTTCTTTGTTCTTTCTTAATGCCCTGTTTTCAATCTTATTGAGCTGAAAAATAAATAAACCCAGGAACGGCAAAAAGCAAAATACAATAATCGTCAGGGGGGCATTGATTAAGAATAAGATGACAAACGCGCCGATTAAGCGAACCAGGTATTTTAGATAATCTTCTGGTGCATGATGGTATAGCTCGGAAAGCATCAATAGGTCGTTCGTAATCCTCGACATGAGCTTGCCGATTTTTTCTTTATCGTAAAAACTGAAAGAAAGTTTTTGCATGTGCTCAAACAGTTCGCCGCGCAGGGCGCTTTCCATGCGAGCGCCTAATTCATGTCCTTTAAAGTCAACAAAGTAATTCGCAAGATTTTGGATTGCGGTTAGAACAAGCATCAGCCCGCCAATCCAAAACACTTTTTTTAATGCGATTGACAGGTTCCCTTCCAGGACATCCTTTGTAATATACCTTACGAGAAGTGGAAACAACAGAGACAAGGCGGAGACGATAAAGGCACATGCCAATACGGACAATAACAATTTCCGATAAGGCTTATAATAAGAGAAAAATTTTTTGACAGAAAAATCCATGAGTTACCCCTTTATGTGTTATTTAAATAAACACATATAAGGGAGTACACCGTTACAATTAAAGAAGTGTTTCCCCCTTATATGTCTGTACGGTTTTGTTCACGATGTTTCTCATTGAAATTCCTCCTTAATCATTGATAAGAAAAGTATAATCTAATTGTATTAAATGTGTACAGAATATTCGTAAAATTAACGCGCCTAAAACATGAGTGGAAGATAGACCCGCAATATTTCCGCTACCTGAGACCTGAAACACTGTTTGGCTCAAAATTTGAAGCGTATTTAAATCAAAAGCCGCAGGCAAAACAGCTGCGGGAGGAAGATTTTAACCTTGACTGACTAAACGCTAAAGAGCCGCTGATAAAAACTAGGAAAAAATATCTAATGTGGAACCTCTGCAGGCAGTTTGATAAAAAGTGCCCAACCATGGTATAAGTGTAAAAGAAGCAGAGACACGCTGCTTTTTAATTTTGGGATATGGGTTAGTATGGTATCCCATAATGAGAGGATTGGAATAAAAAGATGAAAGAAAATTTTTGGCGTGAGTTACCGCGGCCATTTTTTATACTGGCACCCATGGAAGAGGTGACAGATGTTGTTTTCCGCCATGTGGTGAGTGAAGCAGCAAGACCTGATGTGTTTTTTACTGAGTTTACAAACTCAGATAGTTATTGTCACCCTGAGGGAATCAATAGTGTGCGAGGGCGTTTGACTTTTACAGAGGATGAACAGCCGATTGTCGCCCATATATGGGGGGATAAGCCTGAATATTTCCGGCAAATGAGTATTGGTGTGGCGGAGATGGGCTTTAAGGGATTGGATATTAATATGGGCTGTCCTGTCCCCAATGTGGCACAGCACGGGAAGGGAAGCGGCTTGATCCGCCGTCCCGAACTGGCAGCAGAACTAATACAGGCAGCCAAAGCAGGAGGTTTGCCGGTAAGTGTAAAGACAAGGCTTGGCTTCACGGAGGTAGACGAATGGAAGGTCTGGCTGAAACACATTTTGGAGCAGGACATTGCTAACCTATCCATTCATCTGCGGACACGGGACGAAATGAGCAAAGTGCCGGCGCATTGGGAGCTGATTCCGGAGATTAAGGAACTTCGTGACCAGGTTGCACCGGATACACTTTTGACGATCAATGGAGATATTCCTGATCGTCAAAAGGGCTTGGAGCTTGCCGAGAAATACGGGATTGATGGAGTCATGATTGGGCGCGGCATATTCCATAATCCATTTGCCTTTGAAATGGAGAAGAAGGATCATACTAGTGAGGAATTGCTGGACCTCTTAAGATTGCATATGGATCTCCATGATCAATATTCACATTTAGAGCTGCGGCCGTTCACGGCTCTTCACCGCTTCTTCAAGATCTATGTCAAAGGATTCCCAGGGGCAAGTGCACTAAGAAATCATTTGATGAACACAAGGTCAACAAATGAAGTACGTGAATTGCTTAATGCTTTCGCTTTACAGAACCTTGAAAATAATAATTGAATTCTTAAGGGGGATGGGCTAGCGGTCTATCCTCCTTTTATAAAAATAAATTTTGGCTTTCTTCACAAGTTTTTTGCTTTTTGTATTATATTTACTGAGTTGATTGTAGCGGAAGGTACGGGATCCTCGAAAATGCATTCGCATTTTCTTCGTGCGGTGTTTACTCAAGGGAGCTTATTCAATGTCCAGCGGGAGTAGCGGGACAGGTGAGACCCCACAGACGCGCAGCGTCGAGGAGGCTTACCGCCCGCCCCGCGGTTCGCTGAGCAGCCTGGAGCTGAAATCAACGGACAGCATTGCTAAGCGAAAACAACAATATATAGGAAAAGAATTAAAATATTAAACTTGAGGTACGAGGATGAAAGCTTTTTTATTATGCACATTCATGGTATTTTCTTTTGCACTTATAACAGGCTGTCAATCAGCTGAAACAATGGTTCTCTTGGATGAAGAAATACGTGAAATCAAAGTTTCAAAATCAGAGGGTTTAGGCGGAATAAATGAAGAAAGTTTTATTTCTTTCAAGGACAGAAAATCGATCGCTGTATTCGAAAAAGCAATAACAACTGCTGTAAAACAGTCAGGGAAGGCCGATATCAGTAAACCTGAGTATGATATAGCAGTAGAATACAAAGGAGATCTTCCTTCTCACGGCATTCATTTATGGCTCGGTGAGGATAATGAAAAGAGCGCATTCATGTATATTACCAATGAAGATATTTACCAGACTTCACCGCAAATGACAAAGAAACTAAGAAGCCTAATCCTCTCAGACTAACTCCCTCCAAGGCTTTCCTGCCTTAATTTGGAATATTATCCCATATGGTTAACTATCCGAAAAAGGGGTATATAATCACTAAACCAAAAGGAGGTGGCCAAAAATGGAAGTAGAAGTTTTGTGTAACGTGGAAAACTGTAAGTACTGGGCTGAAGGTGATAAATGTGTAGCTGACTCTATTTATGTGATTGGCCAGAATGGCCGAGAAGCGGATGAAATAGAGGAAACAGCCTGTAAAACGTTTGAGCCAGATGCATAAGCATGAGAAAGCCTGACCGCCGGAGGATGAAAAATCCCGGCTGTCAGGTTTTTTTACATACAAAAAGATGCCCACTATGTTTTACAAGAAAGGGTATAATAAAGGAAAATGACTATAAAACCATGAAGGCAAGGAAGGAGTTATGATGACAATTAGCAATGAAATCGGATGGAATTTTGATAATAGCTATGCGCGGCTTCCGCAGACATTCTTCTCAAAAATGAAGCCTAACCCTGTACAATCCCCTGAGCTGGTAATCTTTAACGGGGAACTGGCGAAATCTCTGGGGTTAAATATGGATGCATTGACAAGTGAAACAGGCATTGAGGTCCTTTCAGGCTCTCAAGTTCCAGAAGACGCTGAACCACTTGCTCAAGCTTATGCAGGACATCAGTTTGGACATTTTAATATGCTTGGGGATGGCCGGGCAATGCTGATTGGCGAGCAGATAACACCAGAGGATAAAAGGGTCGACATTCAGCTGAAGGGCTCCGGCAGAACGCCATTTTCGCGCGGCGGAGATGGGCGGGCGGCTCTGGGCCCTATGCTCCGGGAGTACATTATCAGTGAAGCCATGCATGCACTGGGAATTCCCACGACCCGCAGTCTGGCGGTTGTAACAACAGGGGAAGCCATTATCCGGGAGACTATGCTTCCGGGTGCGATCCTGATAAGAGTTGCGGATAGCCATATACGGGTGGGGACTTTTCAATATGCGGCGAATTGGCGGCCTGTTGGGGAGCTTAGAACCCTGGCATATTACACAATTGAGCGTCATTATCCTGAAATCAAAGAAGATGACAATCCTTACCTGGCTCTCCTAAAGAAAGTGATCCAGCGTCAGGCTGCGCTCATTGCAAAATGGCAGCACATAGGCTTCATCCATGGAGTCATGAACACCGACAACATGGCAATCAGCGGAGAAACGATTGATTATGGTCCGTGCGCCTTTATGGATAAGTATGATCTGGCAACTGTCTTCAGTTCCATTGACAGGGAAGGCCGTTATGCTTATGGAAATCAGCCTTATATTGGCGGCTGGAATCTGGCGAGATTTGCGGAAACCCTTTTGCCTCTGCTGCATGAAGATGAAGAGGAAGCTGTTAAAATAGCTCAGGGCGCCATTTCAGAATACAATAAAATGTATCAGGACTATTGGCTTGCCGGCATGAGGGCAAAGCTTGGGATCTTTAATGAAGAAGCAGAAGATGAAGCCCTTTTTACCGGACTTCTAAAGATTATGCAAAAGTCTGAAGCCGATTATACGAACACATTCCGTGCCTTAACGCTGGGCGATCTTGAGAACACTGTGTTAGGTAATGATCAGGAATTTGCCGGCTGGCATGGTCAATGGCAGGAAAGGCTGACCAGGCAGAAGGAATCGAAAGAAGAAGTAAATGAATTAATGAGAACCAGCAACCCGGCCGTCATCCCGCGAAACCACCGGGTGGAAGAAGCTCTGGAAGCAGCTGTTAACAATGGAGATTACAGCGTGATGAAAAAGCTTCTTGCAGTGCTGGAGAATCCTTATGCTTATAGGGAAGATCAGGAAGAATACTGCAAACTTCCAGAGCCAACCGGCGCACCCTATCGAACATTTTGCGGAACTTAATAAATGGGCAAAGCCTGACCCATTATCGGGTCAGGCATTTTTTATTATGCAGGAATTTTCATTTTAGAAAAGAATACTATCTATGATTAAAAAAAGGAGGGAATTTCCATGTTAAATCAATTATGTGTTATTACAATCAAAGTAACGGATTTGAAAAGTGCGGTGAATTTTTACACTGAGGTTTTAGACTTCAAAGTATCGAAACATTATGGAGATAAAATTGTCAGTCTTGTACATAATGATGTGCCGGTTGTTCTGGAAGAAAGCGCAGATGAAAAAACGGGATCAAACGTATTGCCTGGAATCCTCTCAAAGAATATCGAAAGTGATTTTAGCAGAATGAGAGAAGCTGGTGTGAAAATGCTTTTTGAAAATCCTCAGCCTTGTCCTCCTGGCCGTTACTTCATTATTGAGGATCCTTCAGGAAATCAAATTGAAATAGTTGAGTTCACTAATTGATAGAAGAGTCTAATGGCAGGAGAAGTTAGTGCTTATTGTTGACATCAGGTTATCAGAGTGTTACTTTTAAGACAGAACATACATTCTGTTTGGTGGTTAACTTGAACATACAAATTAAAGAAATCATATCAAAAAGTATCTTAACACCTGCCAAAGGTGCAATAGACAACTTTACTCATTCATTGAACCCCTATGCGGGCTGTGCTTTTGGCTGTAAATATTGCTACGTAAGGGAGCTCCCTGTTTCCATTTTCCGTGAAGAGGAATGGGGTGCGTGGATTGATATAAAATCAAATGCGGCCGAGCTTTTGGAGAAAGAATTGGCTAAAGCTAAAAAAAGCGGAAAAGTTGCTTTATTTATGTCCTCTTCCACTGATCCTTACCAGCCGATTGAATATACCTCAAAACTGACCAGAAGTTTATTGGAAGTTATGCTTGAAAATCAGCCTGACTTTTTACATGTACAAACCCGTTCGCCATTGGTAAAGAGGGATATCGATTTATTCCAGCAATTCAGAGAAAGAATCAGAATTTCTATGACAATCGAGACAGACAAAGAAGAAGTCAGAAAAGCATTTGCACCAGCGGCACCTCCCATCCCGGCAAGAATGGCTGCACTAAAAGACATAAAAGATGCAGGAATTATAACTCAGGCAACACTGGCCCCGTTACTTCCATGCTCGAGGGAATTTCCTGCAAAACTTAAATCTATTGCAAACCGTGTGACGATTGACGATTTTTGGATGGGGGATGGAAGCGGAGGAAGAAGGACCGAAAGACTGGGAATCCGCAAGATTTTTGATGAGCTTGGTTTGGAGAAATGGTATAATCCGTCTGCATATAAAGTGGTTCTTAAAATGCTGGAGCAGGAATTTCAAGGTGCACCCATTCAATTAGGTGTATCCAAGACGGGGTTCAGCCCTGATGGCAAATAGCTGACTAAAGGATATATGAGGTATTATTATGGATCTATTAAGTTCACAGTACGTAAGAGGCATTAGGCTTAAAAGAGAAGATATTCCATCCTTCAATCAGTATCCCTTCAGCCTTCCCAGCTTGAAAACCATGGATGAGATGCCTTTCCACCCGAAAGTAACCTTTCTGATCGGCGAGAATGGAATGGGAAAGTCGACACTGATGGAGGCCGTAGCGGTAGCTTTAGGATTTAATGCTGAAGGGGGATCTTTCAATTTTAATTTTTCAACCTTCGATTCGCATTCTGTGCTGGGAGATTATCTCAAGGTGATAAAAGGCATAGATAGACCGTCTGATGGCTTTTTCCTAAGGGCGGAGAGTTTCTATAATGTCGCTTCCAATATTGAGGAAATGGACAGGGGAGGCAGCGCACCAAAAGTAATCGACTCCTTTGGAGGCCGTTCTTTACATGAGCAATCTCATGGAGAAGCGTTTTTCTCCACATTTCTTCACCGGTTTCGCGGCAATGGAATCTACATCCTTGACGAGCCGGAGGCAGCACTCTCTCCTTTGCGGCAAATGTCCATGCTGACAAGAATTCATGATTTAGTCAGGGAACACTCACAATTTATTATAGCCACACATTCTCCGATCATTATGGCCTATCCGGACGCAGTAATATATGAATTCAGCGAGGAAGGCATTTCAGAAAAGAAGCTGGAGGAAACGAATCATTACCGCATCATGAAACAATTCTTTGATGATAAGAAAAGAATGCTTCACCATTTGCTGGATGAATAAAAAATGGAGGCCGAATGCCTCCATTTTGTCTATGTATCTTATTCACTTTCGTGGCTGAACATCCAGTTTATACCGAATTTATCGGTTAACTGGCCGAAGCTCTTGCTCCAGAATGTTTCCTGCAGCTCCATGGTTACTTTGCCACCCTCCTGCAGATTGTTAAAATACTTTCTCAGGTCATCCAGGTCATTAATGACAACTGCGAGATTAATGTTATTTCCTACTGTAAATGGCATACCTGGAAAAGTATCTGAAAACATTACATTACTGCCGCAAATGTTAAGGCTTGAATGCATGACCAAATTCTTTGCTTCCTCTGGAAGAGGATATTCAGGATGTTGCGGTGATTCACCAAAAGTTGAAATCTCAGGCATTTCCAGTTCAAAAGCCTTTACATAAAATTCAATTGCTTCACGAGTATTTCCTTCAAAATTAAGATAGGCATTAACAGCCATTCCTTTCACTCCTTCCTAATACAATTCCATTATAGACAAAATATTCTAAAATTAATATAGTTCAAAAGTCAAAATCAGAACATCTTTATAATTCTTGAAGTGCTTGTTCTATATTACTGAAGCCTCTTCGGTCAATGCTATCAGGTTCATCCGATTCAATTGTCCACTCATTTTCTGCAGGAGTTAATCCTCCATTACCATCTTTAATGAATGGACTATGTACGTGATAAGTTTTCCCTGCCTTTTTCACCGTGTATCCTATATAGTAATTATGATCCTGGCCTTCTTCCTCGAAAATACCAATATCATCGATTTCATATTTGTCTAAATATGACTGAAATGGCTCCTGCAATGCACTGATAATTTGCTCTCTTGGTAAAAACTCCATTATGCTTGCTCCCTTCCGATTATCTATCCCTTAATATGGCTTTTTTTGGAGGGATTAAACATTGAACTGTGAAAAGAGTACTCCGCATCAGCGAAGTACTCTGCTCCTTAACTTAAATCTAAGTTTTCCGAGAAGCTCCATAAGTTCTTCATATTCTTCCCGCTCAATGCTGCAAGCCTGAATAGCCTCTCCGGCTTTCTGCGTGATAACCTCTTTTTCCTTGCGTGCTTTTTCCTCAAGGAAGATATACACCTTGCGTTCATCAGCTTTGGAACGCTCTTTTCGAAGCCATCCATTAGAAATCATTCTGGAAATCATAGGGGTGAGTGTCCCCGTGCCAAGATTTAGTCTTTCTCCAAGCTCCTTTGCTGTCAGTCCATCCTTTTCCCAAAGTGCCAGAAGAACCAGATACTGCGGATAGGTTAAGCCAAATGGCTGAAGGGCACTTGTATACAGTTTTGTAAATTCGCCTGCTGTTTCATAAACAGCAAAACACAGCTGTTTATCCAGTGTATAAAAATCTTTCACATCATCACCTGATTCCAGAATTACAATAACTTCGTCAAATCATCCTCGATTTTTCCTGGTTCAGTTGTAGGTGCATACCGTTCTACAACCTGGCCATTGCGGTCCACGAGGAATTTAGTAAAGTTCCACTTAATGTTTTTAGACAGAATTCCCTTTTTCTGTTCTTTTAGGTAAGCAAATAATGGGTCAGTATTGTCACCATTTACATCAATTTTTGCGAAAATCGGGAAAGACACACCATAATTAAGCTGGCAGAACTCAGTTGTTTCCTCAATATTATCGAATTCCTGGTTATTGAACTGATCACAAGGAAACCCAAGAATTTCAACGCCGCTGTCTTTATACTTTTCATAAAGCTCCTGAAGTCCTTTGAATTGTGGCGTTAACCCGCATTTGCTGGCTGTGTTTACAATAATTAGAGGCTTTCCTTCATATTCTTTCAGAGATTTCAATTCACCATTCGTTTTTTTGACTTCAAAATCATAAACTGTTGTCATAAGAATCCCTCCTATTTTAAATCGTGTGCGATTTAATCTTAAGCGATCTAAAGTCTTTTTGCAAACAAATCAGCTTTTTATGAAACTACCATTAAAGTTCATTCGTAGAAAGATAGATTTCTAATTCATTTACAAAGGGTGATCAGGATGTTGGACGAACTGCGGGAAGCGATTGAGAAACTCCCTGAGAGGGGAGCGAAGAGCTATTTATTCCACATATTACTTCGGGTCCACTTATTGAAAAACAGCGTTGATTCCCAGGAAGATATCATTGAACTGCTCAATAATATCCAAAAAAAGATAATCTTTTATTCCCAAGAGAGGAAATTGGAACGGGAATATGAAACATACCACATTGTGTGCGGAGAATCACCGGCAGGCGCTTTAAAGGTTGGGCTTAATAAAGAAAATAAGGTCATTGGTTTTCCTGACTTCTTTAGCAATGGACCTCTCTGGAGGCTGCATGAAGAGGAGGGGAGAAAAAAGCGATTAGAATGGCTGATGGATCATATTAATATGCATGAAGATTATCTGGAAAAGGAATATGAAAGAAAAATAGCCAAAGCACTTGAGGAGATCGATGAAATTCCAGCGGGAAAACCGATCGTGATCTGGACAGCTGACAATGCAGATGAACAAACCGGTTTGCGGTATTTCCTTCACTTATTAAGAAACAAAGAAAATATTGTGCATGTTATTAATACTGCTCGGTCATATAAGGAGCTTTTTCCTGCGAAAAAGAAACAATACATTTTAAGGCACTCAGGTGAAGCAGCTCCAGAAAAACTGAAGATCATATTAGAAAAAAAAATGGGAAGCCCTTTATCTGCAGAAGAAAGAAATAGGTTTGTATCTGATTGGCAGTCCCTCTCCAAAACAAAGGAATTATTGCGCATATGGAAAGATAATGAAATACATAGTGTACGAGAGAGTTATTTTGATGAAAATATCATCGAATCAGCCAAAAAGCTCCATAAAAGCAATAAAGGTTTTATAAAATCAGCCAGATTAATTGGGGAAGTGATAGGGCATCTGGATGAGCCAATTGGTGATGGCTTTGCCGAGTATAGAGTAAGATCCTTAATTTATAACGGAATATTTGCCATAAAAGGAATTCCGAAAAGTATGAGGTTTTATAGCATTAAGCTAAAAGAACTAAAAGCTAAATGCGGAGACCGTCCGTCATCAGTTGATTAGCAGAAACTGTGGTATATGATTTAGCTGAAACCTAATGTTTGCAGGAAGGACCAGAAAAAATAGCATTTTCCTTGTTATATGGATTAACCGCTTACAAATTAGCGTTTGTCTCACCGCACATATTACTATAAAATCATAGTTAGATACATAATGGGGTGAACATGATTGAATTATAAACGTATTAAACCACGCAAAATATATGAAGAAGTGGCTGAAGCCATTATGGATATGATAAAAGCTGGTGATCTGAAGCCGGGTGATAAGCTCGATTCTGTTCAGCAGCTGGCTGAGAATTTTCAGGTTGGGCGTTCGGCGGTTCGGGAGGCACTGAGTGCACTGCGGGCTATGGGCCTGGTTGAAATGCATCAGGGGGAAGGTACCTATGTCCGTGAATTCAATTCAAATATGCTTAAGCTGCCAGTGCAAATTGCCGTCTTAATGAAAAAGGACGATGTGAAGAATTTGCTTGAAGTTCGCAGGATTCTTGAAGTAGGAGCTGTTGAAGCCGCAGCGTCAAGACGGACGGCAGAGCAACTTTCTGAAATTAAAGAAGCACTGGAGAAAATGAAAAATGCTAATGATGAAGAATTAGGAGAAGAAGCTGACTTTCGTTTTCATATGGCCATCGCAAGAGCATCCCAAAATGATTTGCTGATCAGCCTCATGAACAATGTTTCAGAAATGATGTTCACAACTATGCGTGAAACCCGCAGGCTATGGCTTTATTCGGAAAAATCTACACTTGGCCGGCTGACCCTTGAGCATGCCAGCATTTATGAGGCAATTGAACAAAGGGATGGTGCAAGAGCACAAAAACTATTGCTTCAGCATCTTCAAAGTGTGGAAGATGTATTAATGGAATACTTTCAGGAAATTGAAATGTAATAGGACTACCCAATCGTAATTCCTACGATTGGGTTTAATTCTGCAAATTTTTCGAAAAATTCTATTGAGATATGAAAGCGTTTTATTTATACTGTTTAATATACTAAAGTCATCAGATGACCTGTTAATAGGATTAATTCCATCCAGGAAGTATTCCTTCATCATGAAAGGGGAAGAGAAATTTGAGTATTGGTTTATTAGCTTTAATTGCTACATTGCCTATTGTTTCTGTCTTTCTATTTTTGGTTATTTTACGCTGGCCAGCTAAGAGGGCTATGCCGGTTTCTCTGATTCTGACCATCCTTATGGCTATGTTCATATGGAAAGTTCCGGGAAACCAAATAGCTGCAGCAAGTGCGAAAGGGATTGTCACGGCGCTTGAAGTGGGAGTGATTGTATTTGGTGCCATCCTGCTGCTGAACACACTGAAAGTAAGTGGTGCTATTTTTACCATTCGTAAAGGCTTTATGAGCATCTCCCCTGACCGCCGTGTCCAAACAATTATCGTTTGCTGGCTATTCGGATCTTTCCTGGAAGGGGCAGCTGGCTGGGGGGCTCCAGCCACTATAGTTGGTCCTCTTTTAGTTGCGATTGGCTTTCCAGCAATGGGTGCAGTTATGGTCGCGCTTATTCTGCAATCCACACCCGTTTCCTATGGGGCTGTAGGAACACCGATATTAATCGGGGTCCATTCAGGGTTGAAGGATTCGCCTCTTGTTCAAAGCTATATTGCAGAGCAAGGCACGACATTTGATGCCTACATAAATGCAATCGGAGGACAGGTTGCCCTGATTCATGGTGTCATCGGCATATTTATTCCATTATTTATGGTAACAATGCTGACTTACTTCTTCGGAAAAAATAAATCAATTGCAGAAGGGCTGGCCATATGGAAGTTTGCCGTTTTTGCAGGTTTGGCATTTACAGTCCCATATGCTTTAGTTGCCAATTTACTGGGTCCTGAATTTCCATCTTTGATTGGCGGTTTAATCGGCCTGGCGATTGTGGTGCCAGCCGCTAAAAAAGGATTATTTACCCCTGTAAAAGCATGGGACTTCGAAGAAAAAAGCCATTGGAATCCTTCATGGACGGGCTCCCTTGATGTGGACGCGGCAGACAAACCAAAGAAACAAGTATCATTTCTGGCTGCCTGGCTGCCATACCTGCTGGTGGCTGTTCTATTAGTTTTAACACGTGTGCAATACTTGCCTTTCTCGGCCTGGCTTCAAGCCTTTGTCCTGAAATTTGAGAGCGTTTTCGGGACGGCTATAACAATTGAATCCAAGCCGCTAAATCTTCCTGGTGTCATTTTTATTGTAGTATCCTTGCTTTCAATCTTTATTTTTAAAATGAATGTGAGAGATTACGGACAGGCAGTAAAAGACTCTTTTAAAACGATTGTCAGTGCAATGGCTGCTCTGGTATTTGCGGTCCCAATGGTCCAGGTATTTATCAACTCAGGAATCAATGCAGCCGATTTTACTAGCATGCCACTGGCATTGGCAGAGGGGATTTCCAATATATTTGGGAGCTATTGGCCACTTGCGGCGCCAACAATCGGTGCGATTGGAGCATTTGCTGCAGGAAGCAATACAGTAAGCAACATGATGTTCTCTTTGTTTCAATTCGGAGTAGCTGATAATATCCTTGCTTCTCCCGCCACCATTGTTGCCTTGCAGGCTGTCGGCGGAGCAGCAGGTAACATGATTTGTGTCCATAATGTTGTTGCTGCTTCATCTTCTGCCGGTTTAATAGGAAGGGAAGGAAGCTTAATACGAAAAACGCTTATCCCAATGACTTTCTATGTTATTTTTGCAGGCGGAATCGGGTATGTGGCCATCAATGGAATTGGCATGAATATTGGAACGCTTATCCTGGCCGCAGTGGCAGTATTCATTGCAGTTTTTATTGCTAAAGGCCAGGAACAG
Organism: Bacillus sp. NTK034; assembly: GCF_017303275.1. Lineage (GTDB taxonomy): Bacteria > Bacillota > Bacilli > Bacillales > Cytobacillaceae > Cytobacillus. Next base: position 302,418 of record NZ_JAFKOJ010000006.1, read on the forward strand.
AACAGAATGGAAGATAAAAGGCTGAAAAAGTCAGCATAATGGTGCAAGCTCCATTGAGGGGCTTGCTATATTACACTAAAGTCATCTGATGACCTGTTGACTGTGCGGGTATCTGGGCTTAAACTTAGTTAAGACCCAGAATGAATATATTTACTTGAAGAAAGTAAAGGTGAGATCTATGAAAGTATCATTATTTGTAACCTGTTTAATAGATATTTTTCAGACGGATGTAGGAATGGATACTTTAGAACTACTGGAAAAGCTGGGCTGCGAAGTAGATTTTCCAGAAAAGCAGACATGCTGCGGGCAGCCTGCCTATAATAGCGGATATGTGGATAAGGCGAAAGAATCCATGAAGCATATGATTTCTGTTTTCGAACATTCAGATTATGTTGTAACTCCTTCGGGATCATGTGGAACTATGTTCAGAGAGTATCCGCACGTTTTTAAAGGAGACCCAGTGTGGGAGCCGCGCGCCAAAAAATTAGCTGAAAAAACGTATGAACTGACACAGTTTATCGTGGCTGTTTTAGGAGTGGAGGACGTAGGGGCAAAGCTGAATGGAATAGCGACCTACCACACTTCTTGTCATATGACGAGATTATTAGGAGTAAAGGAAGCCCCAATGAAGCTGTTAAGCAATGTAGAAGGTCTTGAGATGAAGCCGCTCGCACACAACTATAATTGCTGTGGCTTTGGCGGCACTTTCTCGGTAAAGATGGGGGAAATCTCAGAGCAGATGGTAGATGAAAAGGTTCAGAGTGTTGAAGATTGCGGAGCTGAAATTCTAATAGGAGCCGACTGCGGATGCCTGATGAATATTGGAGGACGGATAGACAGAAAAGGGAAGCCGATTAAGGTGATGCATATTGCTTCTGTATTAAATAGCAGATAGGAAAAGAGGGAAACACATATGGCTATGAAAATAGGGGAAAAACCTTTTAAAGAGCGTGTCAAAGACGGGATAGGCGATGTTTTTATGCGCGGTGCTGTTTCCTCTGCACAGGGGCGTTTTCGCAGCGGAAGGCTGAACGCAGCTGAAGAATTAGGAAATTGGGAGGAATGGCGCAAGCTGGGTGAAGAGATTCGGACCCATACCATTGAGAATCTGGATTATTATCTGGAACTCATGAGCGAAAATGTCTCTAAGCGAGGGGGATATGTTTTTTTCGCTGAAACAGCTGAAGAGGCAAATGAGTATATTACCAATGTAGTTAAAAAGAAAAATGGTAAAAAGGTTGTCAAATCCAAGTCGATGGTGACAGAAGAAATTAATATGAACGAAGCGCTTGAAAATGCTGGCTGTGAAGTCATTGAAAGCGACCTTGGCGAGTGGATTCTGCAAGTGGACGATCATGATCCACCGTCCCATATCGTTACACCTGCCCTTCATAAAAATAAAGAACAGATTCGCGATGTTTTTAGGGATAAATTAGGCTATGACAAAACCGAGAAGCCTGAAGAGCTTGCATTTTTTGCAAGAGAAAAACTGCGGGAAGAGTTTCTTCAGGCGGATATTGGCATTACGGGATGCAATTTTGCCATTGCCGAATCCGGAACGATTTCCCTGGTGACAAATGAAGGAAATGCGCGGATGGTGACAACCATTCCAAAAACGCAAATTACTGTAATGGGAATGGAGCGGATTGTGCCTACCTGGGAAGAGATGGAAGTTCTGGTAAGCCTGCTGACCCGCGCAGCAGTCGGGCAGAAATTAACGAGTTATATAACTGCATTAACTGGTCCAAAGCAAGAGGGAGAAATAGATGGTCCAGAAGAATTCCATCTTGTTATTGTGGATAATGGCCGTTCAAAAATTTTAGGAACAGCATTCCAGTCCATCCTTCACTGCATCCGCTGTGCAGCCTGCATTAATGTCTGTCCAGTCTATCGCCATGTCGGCGGTCACTCCTATGGATCTATCTATCCGGGGCCAGTAGGAGCGGTATTGACTCCTCTTCTTGGCGGCTATGATGAATATAAAGAACTGCCATATGCTTCAACGCTGTGTGCAGCATGTACGGAAGCTTGTCCGGTAAAAATTCCATTACACGAGCATTTGCTCCGCCACCGCCAGGAGATTGTTGAAAAAGAAGGCAGAGCACCGGTGTTTGAAAACTTATCCATGAAAGCCTTCAGTCTCGGCACAGCTTCACCATCCATGTACAATATCGGCTCAAAGCTGGCACCCAAGGCATTGGGAGCATTCACAAAGGATGATAAAATTTCAGCTGGTCCCGGCCCTTTAAAAAATTGGACGGAAATTCGGGATTTCCCCGCACCAAAGAAAGACAGATTCAGAGATTTATATAAAAAGAGAAAGAAAGAGAGGGGAGAATGATGGCAGCTGGACAAGTGTATAATCGCACTTCTTTCCTTGACAATCTGGCAAAAAATCTGGGGAGAAAACGTCTTTCTGAGGTAGAAAAACCTGCATGGGATCATAATCCTCAGTGGGACGTTTTAAAGGGCGCCTCACAGGACGAGCTTGTAGAGGTCCTGAAGAAGCAATGTTTGTTAATTCATACGGATGTATATGAAACACCTTCTGCAGAGCTACCTGAGCAAATCGGCCGCTTGATTAAAGAATACGGAGGCAAATCGGTCGTTACATGGGATGATCCGCGCTTTGAAGAATTTGGATTATCTTCCCTCCCTATTGATTTGAATGGCAATGGAATAGCAGTCCATGTCTGGGATCAAGAAGGAGGAGAAGAGAATCTTGCTTTCTCCGCACATGCAGACATCGGAATTACCTTTAGTGATGCTGCGCTTGCAGAGTCAGGAACTGTTGTTTTGTTCAGTGATAAAGGGAAGGGGCGAGCAGTAAGCCTTCTTCCAGTGATTTACTTTGCCATTATCCCAAAAAGCACAATTGTTCCAAGAATGACCCAGGTTGCAAAGCATATCCACACAATTGTGGAGAATGGCGAACCTGTCCCATCCTGTGTAAATTTCATTTCAGGCCCAAGCAACAGTGCCGATATTGAAATGAATTTAATTGTAGGTGTACATGGTCCTGTGCAGGCTGTATATATCATTGTTAACGATAAATAAAGGAGGCTGATCTGCAGAAAAATGCAGCTCAGTCTTTTATAAGGTAGTAAAATTTTTGAACTTCGATAACTGTCTATCTCCAGTGCTACCCCTCGAGGTGTCGGAGGTGGGCAAGGCGCTTCCGCTTTTCTGATAAGCCATCTGCTGGAATTTCATGCAGGCTTCATTTATTCTTAATAAAAGAAAAGAATAGAAGAGGGATTCATCTTGAAAAAGATTTACAGTGATATTATTCAATTCCGCGGAACCCACTTTGATTTTGGCTTCATGCAGGGAGAACTTATAAAGGATTCTCTTTCTGTGAAAAATCGGGAGGATCAATGGAAGGTAAGAAAGCCGCGATTTTCAATAAATGAAGCCGAAGTGAAAAAAGCGATTACGAGGTTTGCCCCTGGTATTTGGGATGAACTGCTTGGGATACGGGAAGCATTGCACTGGCCGATGGAGCGGGTTTTGAAGGAGTTTGGCGGCTATCGCCTCGATTATGTCCGCTCGGGATGTTCCATCCTTACAGGGGCTGATTACCTGATCCGCAATTATGATTACCATCCGAAAACCTATGAGGGGCGCTATACTTTTTATCAGCCAACAGATCAGGGATATGCGATGATTGGTCCAAGCCAGAGGATGACCGGACGGATGGATGGCATGAACGAAAAAGGACTTGTAATCGGCTATAATTTTATGAACCGGAAAAAGCCTGCTGATGGCTTTATCTGCTGCATGATCGGCCGCCTGATTTTGGAATCATGTGCAAATGTGGAAGAAGCGGTTGAGATGCTGAAGGAAATACCGCACCGCCATTCCTTTACATATGTGGTGTATGACACAAGCGGAGAGGCTTATGCAGTGGAAACATCTCCAAGAGGTGTACAGGTCCGTCAGACAACTGCCTGTACTAACCATTTTGAAATCATGAAGGATGAAAATCGCAATCATCTAGCTGACAGCCTGCGCAGGCTGGATGTCATGAAAAGCCATCAGGGTGAGCGTTTAGATGTACATGATGCTTTCCGCCTCTTGAATGATAACGATAAAGGCGTTTTCTCGGATCTTTATGGGAGCTGGGCCGGGACAATTCATACATCAGCCTATTTGCCGGGAGAGATGAAAGCCTGGTTTGCGCTCGGCGGTGACAGAGAGCCAGTAATTTTTGATTTCAGGGACTGGCTCGATGGCCAGGATATTAAAATGAATAGAATCACTGGTGAAGTTGATACGGACATTCCCTTTTTGCATATGGATGAACAGGCGAATTGGTTTAGGAAATGATGAAACGGAGAGTTACTTTCTCCGTTTTTTTCCTATTTTGAAAGAATATATTCATCATTTGGACAAACCCTCACATTCTTTCTTATCTTTATGTTGTGGTACACTTTATATATGAATTGGATGTAAACTGAGGTGCATACACGTGAAAACAGTATTGGTCATAGGCGGCGGTGTAACAGGATTGTCCGCTATGTATGAACTGAATAAGTGGAAAAAAGAAAAGGATCAGGATATTAGGCTTGTGCTGGCAGAATCAGCAGAACAGCTCGGCGGAAAAATCCGCACAGTCAGGGAAGGCGGATTTGTAATCGAGGCGGGAGCTGATTCGATTGTTGCCCGCAAAGCAAATGCGATGAATTTTATCCAGGAGCTGGGGCTGGAAGAAGCTGTTGTCTACAATGCTGCGGGGCGGTCTTATATATACAGTGATGGAGAGCTGAAGCTGATCCCTGCAGATTCTGTGTTTGGGATACCGGCCAGTGTTGAATCTCTTGCCAAATCTGCTCTTGTTTCAGCAGAAGGAAAAGTTGAAGCCCTAAAAGATTTTTATACGAAAAATGATGGCTTTACAAAGAACGATTCCATCGGTGATTTCCTGGAGCATTTCTTCGGAAAAGAGCTGGTGGAAAAACAAATTGCGCCTGTTCTTTCTGGAGTATATTCCGGGAATCTCAGTGACTTAACTATTGCTTCGACACTTCCGCAGGTGTTTGATTATAAAGAAAAATACGGCAGCATCATTAAAGGTTTTGAAGAAAATAAAAAGGTGTTCCAGATTGGAGGGGGCAAGAAGTTTCTTTCCTTTAAAAAAGGTCTTGATGCGATGATAGATGCTTATGAGGAAAAATTGGATGAAACAGAAATATTTAAAAACACGAAGGCAGTTAAAATAAAGAAAAGTGATCGCAGATATATAGTCGATTTCTCGAATGGGGAAAGCCTGGAGGCCGATCATGTGGTTCTAAGCATTCCGCATAATGCCGCTGCAGCGCTGTTCGATCATGAGGAGCTGAAAGCGGAATTCGGACTTTTGAAGAACAGTTCCTTAATCTCTATTTATCTTGCTTATGATATTCCAGACAGCGAGCTGCCTGAAGACGGGACAGGCTTCATCACTGCAAATATGGAAGAATTGACCTGCAATGCCTGTACATGGACAAGCCGCAAATGGAAGCATACTTCTGAAAGCGGTAATTTACTTGTAAGATTATTTTATAAAAGCAGCCATCCGGCCTTTGCAACTCTAAAGGAAATGAACGAAGACGATTTGCTGCAGACGGCTGTGGCCGATATTGAAAAAAGCCTTGGCATTACATCTGTTCCCGCTGCAAGTGAAGTGACGAAGTGGACTGAAAAAATGCCAAACTATCTGATATCCCATCCTCAGACAGTAGAGGCAATTGAAAACAGATTGGCTCAGGAATACCCTGGAATATGGCTTGCCGGCTGCTCGTATTATGGTGTTGGCATTCCTGACTGCATCGAAAATGGGGCAGAAACTGCCGGAAAAATTATTGAGAATATGTAAAACAAAAATCCCCTTCTGTGTAAGCTGGGGATTTTTAGCTTATATGCTTTTGGAAAGATCCTTAGGACTTTCAATTCTCATTTGCTCCAGTTCGAGCTTCATTTTTTCTGTTTCAAGCAAAAAGTTTTCCTGCTTCAGCTTTTCCAAGGTGATTTCATCTTTTATCATATTATGTTTGATCTTTGCGAGTTTTTGAGTATGAACAGTCATGATGGCAATGATGGGAATAGAGAAAGTCATAACCACAGCAATAATACCTGTCAAATTTCCTGCACCTCACATTTGATTGAATTAGAAAAAATTGTATATTATGTTTATAATAATAGCAAATCACAAGGGATATACAAGGGGTGTCTTAAATTGACTGGAATTTTTATAAAAAGAATTTATGACCCATACAACGAAGCAGACGGCTATCGGGTGCTTATTGACCGGCTGTGGCCCCGCGGAATTAAAAAAGAAGATGCCCGTTTATCAGCATGGGAAAAAGAGGCTGCGCCAAGCAATGAGATTAGAAAGGCGTTTAACCATAAGCCTGAGCTTTTTGAAGAATTTCGGAAAAAATATCTTGCAGAGCTGCGAACACAGGACGATAAAATCCGCAAATTAGATGAGCTGGCGAGAATGTCAAAAGAGCAGAAGGTTACTTTATTATATGCTGCCAAAGATCCCATTCATAACCATGCGAGAGTTCTGTGTGAGGAAATCATGAAAAGGTATGTTTAGTCTTTCTAATAAGGAGGGAAAGCAAGATAGAAAGATTAAGTTAATTTTAAATACAGGAGGAAATGATATGAATGCAAATATACAAAAAGAAGAAAACCGGTTTTTTATGAATGATGATGAAGGGAATATGATTGCTGAAATTACCTATATTCCAAGCGGTGATTCTGTCATAACCATAGACCATACATATGTAAGTGAGTCCCTCCGCGGTCAGGGAGTTGCAGGAAAGCTTTTGGAAAGCGTTGTTCAGGAGGCACGCAGCAAGGGATATAAGATTGTGCCTGCCTGCTCATATGCAAAAGCTGTTTTTGACCGAAAGAGCGGATATCAGGATTTGCTTGCAAACTAAAGGAGGTTTTCTGAATGGACGCAAAAATAATAGATGTAAATGGAACAGCCATTTCATACTATGATGAAGGCACAGGGGATCCGCTTGTATTACTGCATGGATTTTGCGGCAGCAAAGATTACTGGGCAAGGGTCATTCCATTATTGGCAGAGGACTTTCGCGTCATTGCGGTGGATCTTCCGGGGCATGGGAGTTCAGGGCTGCCAGAGGGTGAACCCTCTATTGAAAAGATGGCTGAAGCAATCAAAGGGGCTATAGATGAGCTCGGACTTGATAAAGTATCTCTTTTTGGCCACTCATTGGGCGGTTATGTAAGCCTTGCATTTGCTGAAGCGTATGGGGAGAAGCTGAAATCCTTTTCACTTATCCATTCAACAGCCAGCCCGGATTCTGAAGAAGGGAAAAAGGGAAGGGATGTCGCTGCCGGTAAAATTGATAAGGAAGGAATGGAGTCCTTTATAGATGGGCTGGTGCCGAAGCTTTTTGCACCTGGGGAGAAACACCCGGACGAAATTCAAATGGCAAAAGAAATTGGCTATCGTACAAGAGCTGAAGGTGCAAAGGCTGCACTGAAAGCGATGAAACAGCGTGAGGACCGCAGTCATGTCTTGAAAAGTACAAAGTTCCCAGTTTTAATTGTGGCTGGAGAACAAGACCAGATTGTCCCTCCAGAAAAATCATTTACAGTTAAAGGATCTAACATCAAGCCGGTGACCATTAATGGTGCGGGGCACATGAGCATGTACGAAGCACCGGATGAACTGGCAGAGGTTATCCTCGGGTTTTTGAAAGAGTAAGCAGTCTCTGTTTTGGAGAGCACATAAATTTTTTTATCCGCACATAAATTTGGGTTATCCGCACATAAATTTGGGTTATCCGCATATAAAAAATCTTATCCGCACATAAATTGGCGTTATGCGCACAGAAAGGTTCCTTTGCCGCCAAATTAATCATTTTTGCGATTGAAATATAGAAAAAAAGCTCCTTTTCACCAGAAAAGGAGCTTTATCTTACTTAAATATAACTGAAATAATCTCATCCGTCGTCATACCGCTTTCAATTTCAAACGTGCCGGGACGCAAATCATTCTCAAGACCGCGTTTTTCTACATCTTTATAGAATTGGACTCCGCTTTCAATAATGTGGGCTTTTTCAAGTGCGTTCCCAACGTCAATGCTGGTCATTCCCATTGATACGGTTAAAATAGTCCGGTAAACAACTTTTTCGCCAGTTTTGCCCTCAGTTTTCTCTTCTGCCTTTTCATCTTTTTTCTCGCTGGACTTTGCTGCGGCAGCGAGCTGTTTGCTCCATTCAGCTTCAGTGTTGATGACGTATCCTTTAGATGCCAGCAGTTCAATCATTTCTTTATCTGACAGCTTTTCTGCTTTCTCAGTTTTATTAGAAGGCTTTTCTGTACTCTTTGCTTCAGAGGGTCCAAAAAGGTAGACACTTCCTGTTAAGATGGCCGCCGCTAAAAGGCCTGCTGCAAAACTGCGCAAGGTATTTGGTGTCATTGGGCAACCATGCTCCTTTCACCTTTGTTCGCTGAATAAGGCAGGAGCATCAGGTCGACCTCGTTCGGTGTAAGCTGTTTCTTTAATGCAATGCTTTCATTAGAATATCCGCGTTTATGCATATCCAATACTTCGCGAAGCAATAGTCTTTCTTCTGATGGCCCGCTCATTGCCCCTGATTGCTTTGCTGTAATCTCAGCATCCAATTCAATATTTCTGATCTGCTGCTGCAGCTCATGAATTTCATTTTTTAATGTAAAAGTAACCTGATCGATTTGCTGCTCAATATTTGATTTGGATTGCGCCGTTTTTAAAAACGATAAAATGAGCAGCACGACTGCTGAACCAAATAATATGGCGATTACCCATCCCATCCTAAAATCCTCCCTTATGTAAACACATTTTTTCTATGTATCTATTTTTTAACCAAAATAAATTATACCTTTAATGCCGGGGGATTTCGAATGATAAACTCAAAAATAACACGATAGTCCTGAATTTATGTAAGAAAAAGGTGCGGATGGTAAATCTTATTTCTTATCAAAAGGAAAATAAGAGGACAAAAGCCCGGTCCATACAGGACCAGGCATCAGGTTGTCAGCTTTCTTTCTGCAGCTGTGCGCGTTTGGCTGCATGCAGTATATCTTCAATAGGAGAGACCCTGCCGAATTTATCTTTATGAACAATATGTTTTCTTTCAAATTGAGTCGGATTATCGATACCTGCAGCTGCCGCAAGATTAAATAGTCCTTCTCTTAGAGAGATGACATAGTTGCAGACACGGTAATGCTTTTCATCAATAATCAATCCGTCCTGCAGCTTCTTGTCTGTTGTTGCAACCCCTGCAGGACAATGATTGGTATGGCAAACTTGGGCCATGATGCAGCCGACGCTGATCATAAAGCCCCTGGCAATATTGACAAGATCCGCTCCCATCGCAAGAGCAATGGCAATTTTATCAGGAGTGATTAACTTACCGGAAGCGATAATTTTTACGCGGTCTCTGACTCCGTACTCTCTCAGCATTTCATCCACAACTGTCAGGGCTGATTGAATGGGGAGCCCCACACTGTCTGCAAGCTCCTGATAAGTAGCGCCTGTTCCGCCTTCACCGCCATCAACTGTAATAAAATCAGGGCCTTTGCCGCTCTTCTTCATATAGGAAATCATGCTCTCCAGGGCATCAAGATCGCCTACCACTATTTTCATTCCGACAGGTTTTCCGCCTACACTTCGGAGCTCCTCAATAAAATTGAACATGGAAGGGACATCATCAAATTCATAGAAACGGTTTGGACTGTTAATCGTTTTGCCAACCTCTACAAGCCGGATACGGGCAATTTCTTCGGTTACTTTTTCACCTTCAACATGGCCGCCGCGGGTTTTCGCACCCTGCGCAAGTTTTAATTCAAAGGCTTTTACCTCAGGCAGTTCACTTTTCTTTTTAAATTCTTCCCAGGAGAATTCCCCGTTAGCCTTTCGGACACCGAACATATCAGGGCCAATTTGCATTATGATGTCCGGGCTGCCGGCCAGATGATACTGAGACAGACCGCCTTCACCAGTATTCATCCAGGTGCCGCCTGCAAGGCCAAGGCCTTTTGAAAGTGCAGTGATCGCTTTTTCGCCAAGAGAGCCATAGCTCATGGCCGATTGGCCTACAAGTCCCTTGACTCTGAATGGCTGCCGGCAGGTCTTTTCCCCCAGCACAACCGCATCTTCATCACGCAGATAGTAAGGATCTGCCAATTTTTCTTCGCTGTGTTCCTTTCTTGAAAACAGATTGTCTCCATCCACTTTATAAACACGTGTTTTAACTTTCTGTGTATTATCCATCTTCATCTCATCAACGAGTTTAGGGAACAAGGTATTGCGTATATAGAAGCCTTCTTCTTCAAAATCTCTTATAGAGCCGAATCCAATTAACCTTTCTTTGTATTTGCCTGCTTTGACAACATCCTGGTATTCCTTTCTGGAAAAAGGCTTGCCTTCTGTATCATTATTGAATAGGTATTGTCTTAGTTCAGGTCCCACTTTTTCTGTGATGTATCGTACCTTCCCAATTACCGGGAAGTTTCTGAGTATGGAGTGCTGTTTCTGCCTGTCATCTTTTACATACCAATAAATAAATAGAATGACTGGTACTAAAATAACTACTGCAATAAATATAAATAAAGCAATCACAAGGTAATCTGTTAAACTCATTTTGTCCTCCTTCTCTAAAACTGGCTTAGGGCTTCTCGTATAGCGATGTTGCCAGAGGCTGCCTCTATGGTTGAATGAAAGACAGCTTCTTTATCAATAGACTCTACCAGAACTTCGGCTGCGTCCTCACGCGGAATCTCAGCATCCCGGTCATGGATTTTCTTTGACAGGGTAATCTTTCCGCTGCCGGGATTGTCCGTCAATTGGCCAATCCGGATAACCGTGTAGACCAAATCGGCAGCTTTAAGCATATCTTCTGGAAGATCCTTCGCCGCAATCTTGCGGGAAGAGTCCGTTTCACTTTCCTCCGCTTTGACTGCACTCATCATCACAAATCGTCTGACGCCGGATTGTTGAGCCAATTCGATGATATCTGAAATAGATTGGTGATCGACCATGACTGTTTTGCTCGTATGTTTTTTAGGATTGACGCCTGTTAAATAAATCACTGCATCTGATGCCTGAAGATGGGGAATCAGCTTTTGCTCGTCATAAACAGTTGCATGGGCTGCACCCAATTTTACAAGATCTTCAATTTGGTTTTCATTTGCAGCAACGGCAAGAGCTTCATGCTTTCTCTCCGCGAGCTTTCTGATGACATGCTCACCTACATCTCCATTGGCACCGATTACAATTACTTTCATGCTAACGCCTCCTTTTCTACCCTTTTTCCACATAGGGTTTATTTAAAACCAAAATGAGGCAAACAAAAAAGCGGACCATTAGGACCGCTTATAGGATTCCATTTTTACTATAAATCACTGCATGGCTCTGCAGCCCAAAGCAAATCTCACTGTAAAAAAATAAGCTCCATCCTTTGCGGATGAAGCTTCGCCATTATGCCAGCCTTTTAAAATTTTGGCCAAGAATTTCATTCATTGTATGAACGGTGATAAATGCCTTATTATCAACCTGGGTAATGTAACTTTTCAACTTTGTGAAATCCTTTCTCCCCAGGATGGTTGTAATGACTTCTTTTTTATCGGATGTGAAAGCACCGGTTGCAGTGTGGATGGTTGCCCCTTTGCCCAGTTCATGAACGATATAGGTTTTAATTTCATCACTGTGGCGGCTGATAATCACAATTTCCTTGTTTGAATTGAATTGCTGGAGTGCATAATCAATGACAAACCCATTAATGATGACCCCAAAAAATGCATACATGCCGACTTGCGGGCCGAACAGAACGGCAGAAGACAGGGCGATCAATAAATCGGCAAGAAGCACTCCTCTGCCAACTTCAATATTTAAGTATTTATTAAAAATCATGGCGATGATGTCTGTCCCGCCAGTAGAAGCCTGCTGGTTGAAGACAATTGCCATTCCGGTCGCGGCGATGCATTGCCCAATGATCAGCTGAATAAGCAGGTCATTGCTTAGCGGTTGGGCCATTGGGGCGAATTTTTCAAGCGCCCACACATAAAAAGACAAGGCGAAGCTCGCATAAATGGTTTTTGCCCCAAAACCTGATCCAAGAAAAATAAAACCAACTGCAAACAAGATCAAATTGACAAAAATCATGAAAGTACCAATCGAGAAAACGGGAAATAAGTCATTCATGATAATCGACAATCCGCTGACCCCTCCAGTTGCTAAATTATTGGGGGACAAGAAAAAGTGGACATTTATAGAAACCAGGAATGCTCCCAGATTGATCATGGTAAAAGAAAACAGTTTTTGCCGCATCGCCGCAACCTCCTTTTTTATAGTTTTTTTCGAGATCCGTATAAAGTGGAACAACGGGATTATAAAGCCCTTAAAGCTCCTTTGTAAAGGGAATAAGGTCAAAAAAATAAGGTTTAATAATTATGAAAATTGGGAGGGTTTGCAAAAGGGGATGTTATTATCTATTTTTGTTTAATTCTTATATAATAAGTTATGATTAGCACGATTCGAAAGGATGTAAAGAAATCTTGAAAAATAGGAAGCTTATTGTCATTCCCATTATGATTCTTGTAGCTGCAGCTGCAATGTGGATGCTTAATAAAGATTATCAGCAAATAGATGTGTTGATTCGATTGATGATAGCAGCTGGTGCAGCACTATTATCAGGAGTTATCTCATACTTTCTATTCAAGCCGGAAAAAGAAGAACAATAAAGATGCCTGCTCCCTCGTAAAGGGACTGGCATTTCTTTTTGTAACCTTTCCCATTTGGGATCGTATATAAGCAGAAGGGGTTGATAGAGGTGAATCATATTGAAGAATGCCCAGGGTGCAAAGGTACTGAATTTGCGGAAGGCACCGACTTCATGCCGGTTAAACCATTAAATAAAAAACTCTCAGCAGGATCCTTAAAAATCTATCGCTTTTGTTTAAGCTGCGGAGAAGTGGTTTCTATTAGAGTTGAGAATCCAGGCAAGTTTAGAAGCCGGTGATAGAAGAGAATTCTTCATGAAGCCGAAAACCAGGAAGCGAAGAGAAAAATGGTCGCCATGAGCGCTTCATGAAGCCGAAAACCAGGAAGCAAAGAGAAAAAGTGTCGCCATGAGCGCTACATGAAGCCGAATTTCAGGTAACAAACATGAAAAAGTCATCATGAATCGCTTCCGCCAGCCAGCTCTCCTATTTCTTCCGCTTAAGCAGCTGTAAATCAATGTACAGCTGGCATCTTGTGTTAAAGTCATCAAAGTCGATGGATGTTAAATCAGTAATTTGTTTCATTCGGTATTTTAATGTATTTGTATGGATGAAAAGCTGTTCCGCTGTCGGCTTAAGGCGGCAGTTATTCAATAAATATACTTCAAGCGTCTTCAGCAGGCTGGTTTGGCTTTCCAGGTCTTTTTTCTGCAGCTTCATAAGATCTTCATTTACATATTTAGTCATGCTGTTATGCTGTGCGATAGGTTCTAAATACCGGAATACCCACAGCTTTTTATATTCATAAGGCAATTCTTCAGGCGATCCAATGAATTTGGCGGCTTTGATAACCTCCAAAGCCTCTGCATAGCTTTTGCGCAGTTTTAAGATGGAGGAATATTCTCCTCCAATTCCTGCATACACAATCTTCGATCTGAATTGGCTAAGGACGGTATTGGTTAATTCATGTGCGTCTTCTGCCAGGCTGCCAGGTGCAGGGGAACTGCTGCCGATCATGACGATAATTTCATGCTGGTTTGTAAATATATGAGCCGGATGGCTGAGGGCATTCGCAAACAGCCGAACGGTTTCATTCAATTCCGCAAATATCTCTTCATCTGCCTGCACTACCGTAAATACATTGATGATAAAGGCCTCCGGGAGGATGATTTTAACATTCGCCGCTTCCCATTTGATCTGATCTTCCGTCTGATAGGTACGATCAATAATCTTTTGATAAAATTGATGTTTTTCTTCTTCTTTGCGCAGTTTTTTCAGGTTTTTCTGATATAATAGCTTTCCAATATGGAAGGAAACATCATGCAGAAAGCTCATTTCGCTTTCAGATAGAAAGTCTTCTATTTCCTGAACCCAAATAAAACCCAGTATCTGCTCTTTATATTTTGCACTTACAACCACGCGCTGGTTAAGGCCTATTTCTTCCATTTTCTTAATTCTAAAAGGCTCAGGAATTGTCTTTAACTGATCAACAATGCCTTCATCCATAAATTTCTCCAAAATGGGAATGGGCCATCTCTTCGAAAATATGGTCTGCTGGTTCGCCAAATCAAAATGTTCAATATAATACGAGCTATAGGCCAGCAGTGAGAATTGCTCATCCTCGATGACAACAGGCTTCTTTAAAAAAGTACTGACCATTTCTGTAATCTCATCAATATCTGACATATTAAGGATTTTCTCCAGCGGCTGACTCATTAAGGCTCACTCCTAAACATTGCTGTTCTTATTATAGTGAAAAATAATGGGAGACACCACTCGAATTTTGCCATAAGAAAAAGGACCGGGCATTTTCTTCGCCCAGTCCTGAAACATTTAGGTTATTTTAATGACTTTTCAAAGTCACTAAATTGTTTTTCGATTTCTGCAGATGGCTTTGCAGTTAGAAGGCTTACCACTATAATGGCAATTAAGCTGGCAGCAAAACCTGGAATCATTTCATAAAGTACATCAGATAAACCGGCCTGAGACCAAATTATAACAGTGCTGGCCCCAACAACCATTCCGGCTAATGCTCCCCATCTTGTCATGCGCTTCCAATATAAGCTAAGAATGATAAGAGGTCCGAAAGCGGATCCGAAACCAGCCCATGCATAACCCACAAGGTCCAGAATCGTTTCATTTTTCTCCCATGAAATAATCAATGCAATGACAGAAACCAGCAATACAGATAATCTTCCTATTGTAACTAATTCTTTATCTGTAGCTGAGCGGCGGAAAAATGTTTTATATAAGTCTTCAGTTAATGAGCTTGATGTTACAAGCAGCTGTGATGAGATGGTACTCATAATAGCTGCGAGAATTGCCGAGATTAAAAAGCCGGTAATGATCGGGTGAAATAAGACCTCTCCGAGAAGGATGAAAATGGTTTCAGGGTCGTCAATTGAAATGCCTGTATCAGCCACATATGCAATTCCGACGAAACCAGTCAGCATAGCTCCAATACTCGAGAAAATCATCCAGCCCATCCCAATTCGGGTGGCTTTCTTGATTTCTTTTACAGAACTGATAGCCATAAAACGGACGATAATATGAGGCTGGCCAAAATAGCCAAGGCCCCATGCAAATAGGGAAATGATGCCTAATAGACTTGTCCCTTTAAAGACATCAAGGAAAGCTGGATTGATTGTTCTTGCAGTATCAATTGCCGGCCCAAACCCGCCAACATGGAATAGTGTTACTAATGGTACAAGAATAAGGGCGATAAACATAATCAAACCTTGAACAAAGTCTGTCCAGCTAACCGCAAGAAATCCTCCAAATAGTGTATACGCTACTACAACACCTGTAATGATCCATAAACCCGTATGGTAATCCAGTCCGAAAGTGCTTTGGAATAATACTCCACCGGATACCATGCCTGATGATACATAAAAGGTAAAGAAAATTAAGATAACTAATCCTGAAATCAGGCGCAGGATTTTGGAAGCATCCCCGAAGCGGTTTTCTAGATAACCGGGAATCGTAATTGAATCATTGGCTACCTCAGTATATGTGCGAAGCCTTGGCGCAACATAGATCCAGTTCGCCCATGCCCCGAGAGTTAAGCCAAGGACAATCCAGGAAGCGCTTAGGCCAGTGGCATACATGGCTCCCGGGAGTCCCATCAGCAGCCAGCCGCTCATATCGGATGCGCCCGCACTTAAAGCAGTTACTGCAGGACCCAGTGTTCGTCCGCCGAGCATGTAATCTGATAGATTGGAAGTCCGTTTATAGGCATAATAGCCAATCCAAAGCATCCCAATCATATACACGGTAATGGATATCATTAATGCATAATCCATTTGTAAGCCTCCTTTTTGTTAGTTTAACAAAATATTTAGATAAAATAAGCGATGAGAAAGCAGTGGAATAGCTTTCTCATTACTTAGAAATCAAGAATGGTTGTTTATTATTATAGCCATATTTTATTGTTTTGGAAGAAAAATAATTTTAAAGTTTTACTTTTTGAAAATGCCCTTAAATGCAAAAGCAATATTAGACGGGCGTTCAGCGAGCCTTCTCATGAAATATCCATACCAGTCCATTCCATAAGGTACATAGACACGCATCTTATAGCCTTGCTTTGCCAGTTCCAGCTGTGTTTTATTCCTCATGCCATAGAGCATTTGGAATTCAAAGCGATCGTTTGGAATGTTATGCTTCTTTGCTAATTTTTTTGTGTACTCGATGATCTGATCATCGTGAGAAGCTATTGCTGTATAATTTCCATTTAACAGACTTTGCTCAATTAATTTCTTATAGTTTTCATCTACATCTGTCTTTTCAGGAAATGCATGCTCCGGTGATTCTTTATAAGCACCTTTTACCATTCTTAAGAAAGGCTGGTATTTTCCCAGATCCTCTAGGTCCTTTTCAGTCCGGTACAGGTAAGCCTGCAGAACTGTGCTTACACAGCTGTACTTCTCTTTAAACTGTTTAAACAAATCGATAGTGGCCTGGCAGCGAGGAACATCCTCCATATCGATTGTCACCATTATCTTATGCTTCTCGGCAGTATCAAGAATTCTGGTCATGTTTTTCACAACAAGATCATGATCGATATCCAGGCCAAGGGAAGTCATTTTAAGGGATACTTGTGAATCAAGTCCTTCTTTGCTGATCATTTCAATGGTTGAAATACATTCCTCTGTCCGTTCATTGGCCACTTCAACAGAATCAACAAATTCTCCCAAATGGTCCACTGTTACAGAAAGTCCTTGATTATTCAGATCTCTGATAAAGCGGACGCTGCTTTTAAAATCAACTCCGCCAATTAATTTACCTGCGGCAAAACTTCCGCCTCTGTTCTGGGCAATTTTATTCAGTAAGCTATTTTTTGATAAATATAGAAAAAAATCTCTTGTAATCGCTTCCATTTTAACAAGCACCTCCAATGGTTATTTCTTTAGATTAATCTTACAATTCTGTGACAAGTTACGACAATGTTCATTTAAAACAAAGATTCTATATTTCTATTGTTGACTGAAGACAATGAAAGGCTGCATTTTCCAGACGAGAAAACATCTGCTTCAGTTCCAGGCAACTTCCGCTTTCTGTTGTCAATTAATATGTAAGAAAAGTTTCCATAATTATTGTTTACATTGACAAGCATTTGTATTTAAATAGTAATATAGTTTTGAATATTAACTTATTTCTGAAAATGGGGGTTAGAGAAAATGAGAAAGCAGTTAAAGAAATTTGCGCAATTTACAGCATTGTCCAGTTTGCTTGTTCTCGCTGCTTGCGGCGGCAATCAGGCTGCTGGGGATGAGGAAGGGGAGAGCAGCGGAGGAGCTGTTAAAGCGGATATTGGAGTTATTTCTTATATCAGCGGGCCAGGTGCAGCATATGGCGAAGCTATCACGAATGGCTTAAAGCTCGCACAGGAAGAAATCAATGGCAAGGGTGAAGTCGAGATAAACCTTGTAATTGAGGATTCTGCCGGCAAGCAGGATCAGGCATTAACAGCAGCACAAAAGCTTATGAATTCAGAGAATGTGACAGCCATTATCGGGCCTACATTAAGTACAGAAATGAATGTAGTAGGTCCTGAAGCCGATCTGAATGGGGTGCCGATCATGGGTACTTCAACAACTGCAGAAGGGATTCCGCAAATTGGGGATTATGTCTTCCGCAACTCGCTGCCTGAGGCATTGGCAATTCCGGCTTCAATAGATAAAGCCATTGAAAAATATGATGCTAAAAAAGTAGCAATTCTATATGGAAATGATGATGTTTTTACAAAATCGGGCTTTGACACGATGAAAAAAGCAGCAGAAGAGAAGGGCCTTGAAATCTTAACGATTGAGACATTCCAAAAAGGACAATCAGACTATAACGCACAGCTGACGAAAATTAAAGGTTTAAAGCCGGACCTTATTCTGGCGTCGGCTCTATACAATGAAGGTGCAGTCATAATGGATCAGGCAAGGAAAATGGGCATTGATGTCCCGTTTGTCGGAGGAAACGGCTTCAATTCTCCTGAGGTCATCAATATCGCAGGGGATGCAGCAAATGGCCTGATTGTGGCAACTCCTTGGTATGGTGAAAAAGAAGATGATAAGGTCAAGGAATTTGTCGGTAAGTATGAGGAAGAATACGGCAAAAAGCCTGACCAATTTGCAGCCCAGGCTTATGATGCACTATACATTATGGCTGAAGCATTAAAAAATGCAGGTGAAGCTGACCGTGATGCACTTCGTGATGCTTTGGCCGAAATCAGAGGCTTTAACGGAATCCTTGGAGAGTTCTCTTTTGATGAAGAAGGGGATGTCGTAATGGATCCGACCGTTTTGGTTATCGAAGGCGGGGCATTTAAAGAATTTAATTAAGAAAGCTGCAAAAGTAAAGCTCTGGCGCTTTCAGTGCCAGAGCTTACTTTTAAGAAAATGATTCATATAAATAAAGGTTAGTAGGTGAATACCGTGTTAATTGAACAATTAATAAACGGAATTACCCTTGGCAGCATTTATGCCATCGTTGCTCTTGGGTTTACATTGGTTTTCGGAGTGCTTGGCATTATCAATATGGCACACGGAGAAATCTTTATGTTCGGGGCCTTCATTGGTGTAGTTGTCACTTCTACATTTAAAGGGCCGCTTTGGCTGGCCTTTATGGCAGCAATTTTGGTAACTGCCGCAATGGGATATCTGCTTGAGCGATTTGCTTTGAGACCGCTCCGGAATAAACAGGGGGTATCCCATCTCGCGCCATTGATCAGCACAATTGGTGTTTCCATACTGCTGGAAAACCTGTCTCACCACATTTTTGGCCCAGGCAACCATCCTTTCCGTGCTTCATTTGCGGAAATTAGTTTCCAGATTGGTTCGATCACCGTATATCTTGTGCAGATTGTCATCTTTGTCATCTCTGTCCTTCTCATGTACGCCCTTTCTTTTTGGCTAGGCAAAACAAAGGCAGGGAAAGCCTTAAGGGCAACTGCTGAAAACCTGGAAACTGCCAGCCTTCTTGGTGTTGATGTGAAAAGAACGATTACGATGACTGTTATCATCGCATCTGCGATGGGCGGGATTGCCGGGATCCTGGTCGGAATGGCATTTAACTCTGTTACGCCTCAAATGGGATTGTCCATCGGGCTAAAAGGACTTGCCATTATCATTCTTGGCGGCATGGGGAATGTCAAGGGAGCGATGGCCGGGGGCCTTATCCTTGGTCTGGCGGAAACCTTTGTCGTTGTTTACGGCAATTCGGGATACAAGGATGCAATAGCTTTTGCGGCTATTATCGTCATCCTTCTCATCAGGCCGCAGGGATTGTTTGGCCAAAAAATTTCAGCGTAAGAAGGTGAACTCATGCTTGCAGAATTAATAAATCCATATTATTTACAAGTTGCTTCTTTTATATTAATCAACATAATTTTAGGGGTTAGTATATATATTACTCTATCAACCGGTCAGCTCTCGCTTGCCAATGCAGGATTTATGGGGATCGGTGCCTATACATCTGCCCTTCTGACGCTGAACTTTGACCTTCCGATTATTGTGGGGATACTGGCGGGCACTTTATTGGCGGGGTTATTTGGAATCCTTATCGGGATACCGACACTAAGGCTTCAGGGGGTTTACCTCGCCATTGTTACCCTCGGGTTTGGAGAGGTTATCCGGGTTATTTTTGTAAACTGGGAGTCTATGACAAAGGGAGCTGTAGGTTTATCAGGCATACCGCATATGGGCCGTGAACTGCTGAATACTTTAAAAGACTTTGGCTTTGATCCGAAAATACTTGGACTTCAAAATAACCAGTTTGTATTTCTTGCTATTTTCCTCATTTTATTAGGGGTTACGATTATCATTATCACTTTTTTCAGAAGGCAGAACCGTTCCAGGGTGGGACGTGCTTTCGCAGCGATTAAGCTGGATGAAAAAGCAGCAGAGTCAATGGGCATCAATATTACTTATTATAAGGTCCTGGCATTTGCACAGGGAGCATTGGTAGCTGGATTTGCAGGGGCATTATTTGCACATGTTCTTGCATACATAAGTCCTGCCGATTTTGCCTATCACCGTGCTGTTGAGATACTGATTTTCGCGGTTTTCGGGGGAAGCGAAGTAATATGGGGACCGGTGTTTGGAGCGCTCTTCTTAACTGTAATGCCTGAAGTGCTCCGGTTTATCAGCGAATACCGCTACATGATTTATGGTCTGATCATTATTATTATGATGGCTGTCCGGCCGCAGGGATTAATTGATGTAAATATTTTAAACTGGCTTAAGCTTAAAACATCAAAGAGGGGGCAAAAGCATGGTACTTCAAGTCAAAAAAGCATGTAAAAACTTTGGCGGGCTAAGTGCCTTGTCTGATGTCTCGTTCTCTATCAATCAGGGTGAAATTTTTGGGCTGATCGGTCCTAACGGAGCCGGGAAGACAACGATGTTCAATCTGATTACATCGATGTTTACTCCTACCTCAGGCGAGATTATCTTTAATGAAGACAACATCAATGGCTTAAAGCCGCACCTGATCACGAAAAAGGGCATTTGCAGAACATTCCAGAATATTCGCCTGTTTCCGCAGATGACAGCAGAAGAAAATGTGATGGTTGGGGAGCACTGCAGAAGTAAGTCCGGCGTATTCAGCAGTGTATTCAGGACAAAATCACAGCGAAAAGAAGAAGAAAGAATCCGCAGCAAAGCGAATGAACTATTAGAGTTTGTTGGGCTGGGAGGTTTTGCGGAGGTCGTTTCTGACAGCCTGGCATACGGCCAGCAAAGAAGGCTGGAAATTGCCAGGGCACTGGCCAGCTCTCCTCAGCTGCTGCTGCTGGATGAACCGGCAGCCGGAATGAATGAAACAGAAACAAGTGAATTATTTCATCTCATCAAAAAAATTCAGGAACAGGGCATCACTGTCCTCCTGATCGAGCATGACATGCCGCTTGTCATGAAATTATGCGACCGTATTGCCGTGCTTAACTTCGGCAAAAAAATTGCTGAAGGCACACCTGCTGAAATCCAAAATAATCCTGATGTCATCGAAGCCTATCTCGGCAGTGAGGAGGAAGATTTGTATGCTTAAGGTAAACGGGATTAACGCTTTTTATGGAAAAATCCAGGTGCTTAAGAACATTAGCCTCGAAGTGGAAGAAGGCAGTATTGTTACGATACTTGGCGCAAACGGAGCTGGGAAGACAACAACCATGAAGACCATTTCCGGGTTGCTTAAGCCTCAAGCCGGAAATATTCAATTTCAGGGGCATAATGTAACGGGACTTCGGCCGGACCAGCTGCTCCGTAAAGGGATTGCCCTTGTTCCGGAAGGCCGCCAGATCCTTTCAGGAATGACAGTGCTCGAAAATCTGGAAATGGGTGCGTATCACCGTAAGGACAATGAAATTGACCAGGATATTAAGGATGTAATGAAGCGTTTTCCAATCCTCGAAGAAAGACAGAAACAGCAAGGTGGAACCTTATCCGGCGGACAGCAGCAGATGCTGGCCATTGCCAGAGCGATCCTGAGTAAACCCAAGCTGCTTCTCCTTGATGAGCCGTCAATGGGGCTGGCACCTCTGATAGTGGCTGATATCTTTAAGATTATTAAAGAAATTAACGAAATGGGCACTACCGTTCTTCTGGTGGAGCAGAATGCCAGGCAGGCACTAAAAATATCCGATTATGGGTATGTCCTGGAAACCGGAAAAATGGTTGCTGAGGGAAGCTCACAGAAGCTGCTGAATGACCCTAGAATCATGGAAGCCTACCTGGGGCGGAAATCAAGCTAACAATAAAAGGCCGAATCTTTAGATTTGGCCTTTTATATTTTTACCTATTGCATTATGGTAAAATCGGATGAGAAAAGAATTATTAGTGCAAAAACCGGAGGATAAATGAAAAAAATAAAGAAGATCTTAAAACGGCTGATTATAATTTTATTAATTCTCGGCGTATTTATGTTTTTAAACAATACCTCCCTGCTTACAAAAGAAAGAAATGCTGAGCCGCTGCTTCTCGCCCATCGAGGAATGGCCCAGACCTTTCATATGGAAGGGATAACGGGGGAGACGTGTACGGCTGAAAGAATCTACGAGCCTGAGCATTCCTTACTTGAAAATACGATTCCTTCCATGGAAGCAGCTTTTGAAGCAGGTGCAGATGCAGTTGAATTGGATATTCAGCTTACAAAAGATGGACAGTTTGCTGTGTTCCATGATTGGAAGCTGGAATGCCGGACAAATGCAAAGGGAAATACGAGAGAATATACAATGCAGGAATTAAAAAAGCTGGACATTGGTTACGGCTATACAGCGGATAATGGAAAAACCTTTCCGTTTCGCGGTAAAGGAATCGGGATGATGCCAAGTCTCGATGAGGTCATGAAAGAGTTTCCGGAAGGCGATTTATTACTCCATATTAAAAGCAATGACCCCCAGGAAGGAGAAAAGCTTGCTGAGTACCTGTCCATGTTTTCAAAAGACAGATTGGAGAAAATATCTGTGTATGGAGGAGACGAACCTATTGCTGCACTGAAGGAAGAAATGCCTGCAATGAGGGTGATGTCAAAGGCAACATTGAAAGATTGTCTTCTGCCTTATATAGGGGCGGGATGGACAGGGTATGTTCCAAACTCCTGCAAAAACACACAGCTTCATATTCCTGAATCATATACGAAGCTGATGTGGGGCTGGCCGAATAAATTTATAAATCGGATGGACGATGCAGGCACAAGAGTTATTGTGGTTGCAGGAGACGGAAGCTGGTCGGAAGGATTTGATAGACCTAAAGACCTGGAACGGCTGCCTGATGATTATTCAGGAGGCATCTGGACAAACAGGATAGACCTGATTGCCCCCATATATAAGTAAGAATAGGCGCTTGGTTTATCCAGGCGTTTTTGATTTTTTTAATGGAATTATTTAAAAATTTTGTAAAAAGGATTATGATATTAATAAGGATTATTTAGTTTGTCGAAGGATTTCAGGTGTCTTATTATACATATATTATAAATTGCAAATTACAGCTTGGGGGACTATAAATGGCGAAAGTTTTAGCATTTCTTAAGCCTTACCGGATAGCGGTGGCAATAGCATTATGCTTAATGCTGACTGAGCTTGCTGTTGAGCTTATTCAGCCATTATTAATGGCAAAGATCATAGATCAAGGCATCCTTCAGAATAATCTTCAGGAGGTCGTGAAGTGGGGAGGGCTTATGCTGGCTGCTTCTTTTGCCGCTTTTGCAGCTGGAGTCATTAATTCCTTTTATGCTGCCCACGTCAGCCAAAGCTTTGGTTTTGATGTAAGGAAAAGCTTATATGACAAAGTGCAGTCCTTCTCTTTTGCCAACTTTAATCTTTTCCCGACATCTTCATTAATTACCCGAATGACTAATGATATTACGCAGCTGCAAAATACCGTCTTTATGAGTCTGCGAATCATGATGAGAGCTCCTTTATTAATAATTGGCGGCCTTATAATGGCTTTTGTGGTAGATGTGAAGCTTGCTCTTATCTTGTCAGCTGTGGCCCCATTCCTTTTTCTATTTCTGTTCTGGGTAATGGGAAAAGGCGGCGCGCTCTTTAAAGCTGTCCAGGAAAAGCTGGACTCTGTGAACAGCGTCATGCAGGAAAATCTGACTGGGATTCGGCTAATTAAAGCGTTTGTCCGCAGACATCATGAAGTAAAACGATTTACGCGCACGAATGAGGATCTTAGAGATGGAACGGTTAAAGCATTGCGTCTGATGGAAGTGACCATGCCTGTTTTGCTTTTAATCATGAATCTGAGTATTCTTGGCGTGCTTTGGTTTGGCAGTATACAGGTAAATGAAGGGGATGTAAAGGTAGGAGAGATTGTTGCCATTGTTAACTATGCAACCAGAATAACGGCCGCTTTTTCCATTTTCTCCTGGATTATCATGGCATTCTCAAGGGCGCGGGCCTCTGCAAATCGTGTTGCAGAGGTACTGGAGACTGATGTGGATTTGACAGACAGCTCAGAATCCAAGAATGTCCTAACAGTAAATCAGGGAAAAATTCATTTTGAAAATGTATCTTTTATATACCCAGGTACTTCAGAGAAGGTGCTGGACTGCATCAGCTTTACTATAAATCCCGGGGAAACAGTAGCGATATTAGGTGCAACAGGCTCAGGGAAAACCTCTTTATTCCAGCTCATCCCCCGGCTTTATGATGTGACCGGAGGAAAGGTTGAAATTGACGGGCATGATGTCCGGGAAATGAAAATGGAGAATCTTCGCAGGAAAATTGGCTTTGTGCCTCAGGAAGCCCTGCTTTTTACAGGAAGTGTGAAAGAGAACATTAAATGGGGCAAGGAAGATGCCGTGATGATGGAAATAACTGAAGCAGCTGTCAATGCGCAAATACATGAAACGATTATGAAGCTGCCTCAAGGTTATGAAACAAAAGTAGGACAAAAGGGTGTTAATTTATCGGGCGGGCAAAAACAGCGTCTATCCATTGCCCGGGCGCTGGTAAGAATGCCGAAAATCCTTCTGCTTGATGACAGCACAAGTGCACTGGATATGAAAATAGAGGCAAAACTTTTGAGTTCTTTAAAAAAATATACTTGTACAACACTGATTATCACACAGAAAATCAGTACAGCAATGGAAGCAGACAGAACCTTATTGCTTGAAGATGGAAGGCTTCTGGCTGAGGGTGACCACGATACTCTTCTTCAAACATCGGGATTGTATAAGCGGATTTTTCAATCTCAATCTGGAGAGGAGAACAGAAATTATGCTTAAACAGCTCAAAGAACCTTTCCAATATAAAAAGATTCCTCTCGACTTAAATGTTGAATTTACTAAAGGGAAAAAGCCGAAATCTGAGAACATTAACTCCACATTAAAAAGAGTCTGGACATACTTAGCCTACAATCAAGGATTGTTATCTCTTGTTCTATTAATGGTGGTTATCAGCTCAGCAATGGGGCTGCTTGGTCCATATTTAGTCGGGATGGCGATCGACGAGTATATTGTCACAAAAAACAGCAATGGATTTATAGCCTTACTGATCTGGCTAGGGGTCATTTATGTGCTGAATTCGCTTGCACTTTGGTTTCAGAATTATTGGATGATCGGCATCGCACAGGAAACTGTATTTACAATGAGAACGAAGCTTTTCAAACATTTGCATAAGCTCCCCATTCCGTTCTTTGACAAGCGGCAGCAGGGGGAACTGATGAGCAGGGTAACAAACGATATTGAAAATGTCAGCTCGACTCTGAACAGTTCAGTGATCCAGGTCTTTTCCAGCCTGCTGACTTTAATTGGCACTGTTTCAGTTATGCTTTGGCTCAGCCCTTTGCTGACGCTCATTACACTGATCATTGTGCCGCTGATGTTTTTTGGAATGAAATGGATTACAGCTCGGACAGGAAGGTTATTCAAAGAGCAGCAAAAGAATCTTGGAGAGCTGAACGGTTTTATTGAAGAGACCATATCAGGACAGAGGATCATCAAGACCTTTTCACAGGAAAAGAAAGTTATGGCCGAGTTCAGGGAAAAAGGAGAAAAACTTAGGGGGGCAGGGTTCTGGGCTCAGACATATTCCGGATTTATCCCGAAGCTCATGAATGTTCTAAACAACTTGAGCTTTGCCATTATTGCGGGGGTTGGAGGCATTTTTGCCCTGAATGGAATGATTTCAATCGGTGTCATTGTCATATTCACGGAGTATTCCCGACAATTTACACGCCCGCTTAATGACCTTGCAAACCAATTTAACACACTTTTATCAGCGATTGCAGGAGCAGAGCGGGTATTTGACATTATGGATGAAGATGAAGAATTCAGGAATGAGGAGCAGCTAAAAGAACTTACCGAAGTGAAAGGTGAGGTTGAATTCCATAAAGTATCTTTTTCATATGAAGAAGATGGAAATACGGTCAGGGATGTAAGCCTTCATGTAAAAGCAGGACAGACTGCTGCTTTAGTTGGCCCAACAGGTGCAGGAAAGACAACAATGATCAATTTGCTCTCCCGATTTTATGAACGGGAGTCAGGCCGTATTTTAATTGACGGCGAAGATATAGCTAATGTGAAAAAAGAAAGCCTGAGGAAGCATATGGGATTTGTCCTGCAGGATTCATTTCTATTCCGCGGCACTGTGCGTGAAAATATCCGCTACGGCAGGCTGGAAGCCTCAGATGAAGAAGTGGTGGAAGCGGCTGAGCTTGCCAATGCCCATTCTTTTATCATGAAACTTCCCCAACAGTATGACACACTGCTGAGTCAGGATGGAAATGGCATTAGTCAGGGGCAGAAGCAGCTTCTTTCCATTGCACGTGCATTTCTTGCCAACCCGTGCATTTTAATTCTGGATGAAGCGACAAGCAGCATTGATACGGTGACAGAGCTTAAAATTCAGGATGCCCTTCAGGAACTGATGAAAGGCAGGACCAGTTTTGTCATTGCCCACCGTTTGAATACGATTCAGAAAGCGGATAAAATTTTTGTTCTTGAAGAGGGCAGGATTATTGAGGAAGGTACACATGAATCTCTGCTTGAACAGGAAGGCTTTTATTATCGGCTTCATGGTAAAGCGTCTGTGGGTGCGAATGCATGATATGGCAGTTGGATACAAAAAAGATTTTTGCCCTTTAGCGAAACATTGAATTTTACAAACAAAAGGCGGACTTGACTAAATCAAATCCGCCTTTTTGCTTACCTATAAAATGATATTCTTTTCTTGTGCTTCTTTTAGCCAGTCCGGGAATTCATTCAGCAAGAGGTCATATAGTTCGTTATCAGAAATGGTCTCGACATCTTTAATGTGGAAAAAGTTTGCGTTATCGATATAGCGGCCATCCATTTCATCCAGCTTTTCCAGTACTTCAAAGTTAGAATCGCCTATCCCGACAAACTGCCAAAATAATGGTTTATCGGATGAAGCAACAACGGGTTTTTTGATCGTTCTTTTACAGCCTCCATCATTAATGAAAACAATGAAGGCAGGGTCTTTACTTATATCTTCTGAGGTATATTTCTGAATAACATCCTCCATTACGGGCGGTTCATCATTTCTTCCGAATTTGTGAATCAGATCATTATTTAAGATATATTGATCCACATATCCTTCAAAGTCATGTTCTGTTACAGGCTTCAACCTGGAAAATTCATTATCATAGACCCAAATATCAAGTGCGCCGTCATCATCAAATTGGCTGGCAACTGCTAAGATTCTCTCCACAACCCTTTGGACAGTCCCGTTTTTATATAACTTGCGCATGGAGCCTGAAATGTCCAGCACAAGTCCTACTCTGGCAGTAACATTTGTCAGTTCCTTTTTCTCCAGTACAATTCCCGCTGATTTTTTTAATAAACTAATAGAGCTCATTCTGTGAATCCCCCTTTAATTATCTATCCAAAAATTTACCATATCGGGAGACTATTAGCATTAATAAAGCTTTAATTTGAAAATTTCATGGCAAAGTCGATAAGCATTTTTTCATATAAATGGATGGAATGCGGCAGGACATATTCATGATCACCATGCCAGTTCATGCCGGTTGGACCAAACTCGACAGCTGGTATCCCGTAATTGGCAAAGAACACAGTATCAGCAGAACCATGCTGTCCAAAGAAAACAGCTTTATCTTCTGTATGTTTTTCAACAATAGGTTCAAGCATCAGGATGAAAGGATTGTCTCTGTCTGTCACAAGCGGCTTTGAGAACATATTCATGATAATTTCCCCATCTGTGATATTTTCGATTTGTTTGATAATCTCTTCATGATCCTGTTCAGGCAAGTATCGGATATCATACGACATTATACATTTTTCAGGCACCTTATTATAAACATCTCCTCCGGTAATTTTTGCCAGATTAATCGAAGGCTGTGGAAAGAATTCAGATGCTTCTTTTGCAAAGGGCAATTTTAATAGTTTTTGATGTACTTCAAAAGCCTTTTCAATGGCATTGACTCCTTCCCATGGACGGCTGCCGTGTGCCGGATCTCCGTCTATCTGGATGTCCAGCCGGATTACTCCTTTTGCTTCCAGCGCAATTCCGAGCTGCGTCGGTTCAGAACAAATGACAAAATCCCCGCGATACCCCTGTTCTGCTAAATAACCGGAGCAATTAAAACCGCCAATTTCTTCATCTGATACAATTTGAAGCTGTATTTTTACACCAATTGGCTTATTGCGTAGTTCTTTCACTGCACACATCATGGCAGCCACCCCGGCTTTCATATCTGCTGCCCCGCGTCCATATATCTTATCGCGGAGTTCTACAGGAATGAACTGTTCATCCTTTCCCGAGACAACATCCACATGTCCATTAAAAATAACGGTCTGATCACCGCTTCCAATTTCACATACTGCCATTTTATAGCCATTATTTTCGATTATTCTAGAAGGAAGGTCCTGGCCCGACAGCCATTGATGGCAATATTCGATAGCCTGGTTTGCTCCTTCCTTAGAAGAGCTTTTAATAGAAATGAGATCTTTCAGTAAGCTTTCAAGCATGTGTCAAAGGTCCTCCTTTAATGCAGCAATGATTTTACACAGTACTAATCCTATTCCCGCTTTGGCAGGATGAAAACAGCCTGATCAATGATAGCCCAATATTTGTGAAGAATTAGTGAAGTATATTGCGAAAAGGGAAGGTAAGGAGTATATTAAAAGTGAGGAAAGTTAGTGAAGTACTTCACAAATAACTTCACTTCAGCAATCTTTCTTCTCAAGAGCTGGCCGGCTTATTAAGTCCCCTGATAGGGAAAAATTTTTAAGAGATTATGTGAAATTATTCACAATAATAACATGGAGATGATTATTATGAAATGGTGGAAAACTCCTAAGGCAGCAGTCGTGTGGACGATTTTAAGGGTTTGGCTTGGTATACAATGGCTGGAAGCAGGATGGCATAAGGTAGCAGACGGATTTAATGCAGGAGGGTTCATGCAGGGGGCAATAGCCCAAGCCGCTGGCGACCATCCGGCCGTGCAGGGGTGGTATGCGGGCTTCCTGGAAAATGTAGCATTGCCAAACGCAGATTTATTCAGCACTTTAGTTGCATGGGGTGAAGTTCTTGTTGGAATTGGACTAATACTCGGAGCAGCAACCATTCCGGCATTAATAGCAGGCGCATTCATGAATCTAAACTTCTTATTAGCAGGAACAACAAGCACTAACCCAATACTATATACAGCAGCAATCATCCTTCTATTTACAGGTGCAGGTGCTTACTACTGGGGAGTTGACAAAGTCGCCATCCCATATATTAAGACAATGATGAAAGGCGGACACGGAATAGGCAAAAAAGAAGCACACAATCACTGAATTGAAAGAAGCAGGGGCTGAATGTCCCTGCTCCTTTTTTGTGTAAATTGCACCTTAGCGTTTTTGACTGTTCTTAACCCGCTGATTGGCTGCATTGGAACGTGCCATTGCCTCGAGATCTTCTTGATCGGCAAGCTCGCGGTTGAACTCTACGTCGATGCCGTCAGATTTCATATTCTTTGGTACTTGTGGAAGTGATGCTTTGTTTTTATCACGAGTTTTATGTCCATGTGCACGGCCCATTGTAAATAACCCCTTTCAGCAATAAAGGTGCGGAAACCTGAATGTTTCCGTACCTTTATCATGTGCCATTAATAGGGCTGGTATGGGTGGAAATTAATGTTTTGACTGTCTGCCTGTAAATCCGCCTGCTTTGTCAGCTCTTTTGAATTCTCTTGAATAAGTTACTTCCTGCATGCTTGATAAAGTGCTTTTGGATTTGTCTTTCTTTTTTTTATCCACTTCGCAACATCCTTTCAGAATAAGGTTCACACTTCCCTTATTTTTCCCTTATTTGAAAAAAATGATACAAATTTCATTGATAAATATCGTCAAGAGCTGCCTTTAAATCTGGATATAAAAAATCAAAACCTAATGACTGCAATTTTTCAGGAAGCACTTTTTGCCCCTCTAATACCAGTGTACTCATCTCCCCAAGAGCTATCTTTAAAGCAAAACCCGGAGCAGGCATCCAGTGAGGGCGATTAAGGACTTTTCCAAGTATTTGTCCAAATTCCTTCATTGTCACAGGATATGGTGATGTAAAATTTAGGGGACCTTGAAGCTGTCCTTGATCAATGCAAAAAAGGATTCCGTTTACGGCATCATCTAAATGAATCCATGAAACCCATTGGCTGCCTGTTCCGACAGTCCCACCGGCAAATAATTTATAAGGAAAGGCCATTCGCGGAAGAGCTCCATCGTTTTTTTCAAGAATGATTCCAAACCTGCAGAAAACTGTCCTGACTTCAAATTCTTCTGCTTTGGATGCCTCTTCCTCCCAGCGTCGTACTGTTTCAGCCAAAAAATCAGTACCGCTTTTCCTGGAAGCTTCGGTGAAGGTTTCAGTCTGGGAAGTGCCATAGTAACCGACAGCACTGGCATTGATTAGTGTATACGGCTTTTCTTCCAGGCGGCTAATAATACGGAGAACTTCCTTCGTGGCTGTAATGCGGCTGTTTAATATCCGTTTTTTGCGTTCTTCTGTCCATCTTCCGCTGTTAATGGACTCACCTGCCAGGTTAATAAACACGTCAATGCCTTCCAGAGCATCCTCCGGTGAATCATCATCGTTCAGCCATTGTACATAATTCAAATTTTTAGAATGCTGCTTATCAGATATATTTCTCGTTAGAATAAATATTTCATGTTTTTTCTCCAGGAATTTTTTCACCAATGCGTTTCCAACAAACCCAGTTCCGCCTGTGATGGCTATTCTCATGGGAGATTCCCCTTTCAAGTGGCAAATACTTTGTTACAATTTACGACGTTTTCTTTCAAATTCCTTTTTTGGATATGTTACATTTAAGAAAAGAGGTGGAGAAAAATGCCGATCATTACGAAAATCACATTTCAGAAAAAAAACACAGACCGCTACAATATATATATGGATTATGGGAAAGGTGAAGAATATGCATTTAGTGTGGATGAAGATGTGTTAATAAAACATCAGCTCAAAAAAGGAATGGAGCTGGATGAATTTTCACTAAATGAAATTGGCTTCCAGGATGATATCCGAAAATCATATAATATGGCTATTCATTATTTATCCAGAAGGATGCGCTCAGAAACCGAAGTCCGCAAACATTTAGCAGAAAAAGAAGTTGAAGAACCGGTTATTCAGGAAGTTGTCCACAAATTGTACGACTACAAATTTTTAAATGATGAAGAATATGCACTAGCATTTGTGCGTACACAAATGAACACATCTGATAAAGGGAAAGGATTAATCCGCACTGAACTAAAAGAGAAAGGGATTTCCCCTGAATTAATCGAAGAAGCGCTGAAGGAGTATCCATGGGAAGCTGAATTAAGTACAGCAAAAAGGCTGTGTGAAAAGCATTCACAGAAATATGCCCGTGATTCATCAAAGATCCTCAAACAAAAACTGGAACAGATGTTAATGCGCAAAGGTTTTAATTTTGACATCATTCAAGAAGCAGTATCTGAAACGGAGATTGAAAAAGAAGAGGATGAAGAATTGGCAGCCCTAAAGTACCAGGCGGAAAAAGCCAAGAGGAAATATGAGAACCTTCCCGAATTCGAATACAGGCAAAAAATGAAACAAGCCTTATTCAGAAAGGGCTTTTCTTTCAATTTAATTGAGCAATATTTAAGTGATGGAGAAGAATAACACATGGAAACCCATGTGTTATTTTTTAGATTCGATTACAATTGATTCTTCATCCATATTATCCAGAATTATTGCTGCCACTTCTTCAGGAGAACGAAGCCTGGATTTATCCTTGATATGGTCGCTTTCATCCCAGAATGGGGTATCCATTCCGCCCATATAAACGGCCTTAACTTTAATATCAGTGCTTTCAAGTTCTTTCTGAAGGCTCTCTGTAAATCCTCTTACAGCAAACTTGCTTGCAGCATACACTGATTCATTTACTTTTCCTTTTAAGCCAGCTGTCGAAATGATATTCATCAGCAAGCCGCAGTTTTTATCTTTAAAATGAGGCAAAACAGCCTGAGTCATATAAATAGTGCCCAGCACGTTTGTTTGAAGCATATCCTGTATTTCCTGCTCTCCAAGATGGTCTAATGGCCCAAAATATCCAACTCCGGCATTATTAATTAAGCCGTAAAGTTCATGGCTTTGGATTTGCGACAACAAGCTGCTGATCTCCTGGGGCTTAGTAATATCTAATGTAAAGACCTGAGTACTTCCGCCAGCTTCATGAATCTCCTTTTCTACACTTTGCAGTTTATCCAATGTCCTTCCTGTTAAAATAGTATGGTAGCCCTGTTTGGCAAATAATAAGGCAAGCTCTTTACCTAATCCGGACCCCGCGCCGGTAATGATGACAGACTTCATATGTTTCGCTCCTTTGAAGGTCTTATAAACCCCATCTTAACAAAAAAGTTCAATACTTGCGAAATGGTATGAAAAACAAAAAGCTGGAGCCTTTTCTAAACAGGCATTTTCTCATATACTTAGCAATGTGGAGTGGAAATGAAGTAAAAGTGAATATAAATTAGCTTGGCCAACTATCTGAAGAAAGTAAGGGATTAAGTATGCAGGAGAAAAGGTACAGTACAATGACTACGTATGAGCTTCAGCAAGAAATTGCCAGCTTAAATGAAAAAGCAAGGAAAGCGGAACAGATGGGCATGGTAAATGAGTTTGCCGTGCTTGAGCGCAAAGTAATAATGGGAAAATCCTACCTGCTCAATCCGGATGATTTTTCCCCTGGTGAAATTTATGAAATCGACGGGGATCCAGGAGTTTACTTTAAAATTGAATATATGAATGGCGTGTTTGCCTGGGGATTCCGGCTAAATGGCAGTAAAGGTGAAGAAGCTTTGCCGATCTCCATGCTGAAAAAACTGGAAGAAAGAGGATGATGTAAACCATCCTCTTTCTGCTTTATGAATTTTTGCGAATCTGCCGTTTTAAAATAATGAGGTCTTGAGTTTGCTGGGTCTCACCATTTACTTGTGAATGTGCACGCTTAGGCCTAAAGTGCGGTGAAGTAAATGGACTGGAATAAGGATTATCCCCAAAAAAGTTTTTGCTGTTTCCCATAACCAAGCCCTCCTCGTATTTAAAATTCTGGTGTGTCACTTTCGCGGTTTGATGAAGCTCTCATTCGTTCCTGAGGGTGCGTATTAATCGTGCCATCAGCCCGGCGTGAAGCATATTCTGCTTTAGCCCGCGGCTCCCCCTCCAGTTTTATGTTGTTTTGATTTGGGAAATTTCTCGCTTTATTGCGCATATGCAGCCTCCTAAACCGGAATACGGGCGCGACCGGCAAATTTGCCAATCACGTAATACTATTATTTGTTTTTTTCGGGAGGCTATGAAGGATACAGGTTATTAATTAATGGTAATGAGGTGACTTTTATGAATGAGTACCAGAAAAAGCTTTATGAGCTTTTATTGAAAAAAAACCACATGCTTTCAGCAAGCCAGGCCCAGACATGGATTGAGCTTTTATGGGAAGATTTTGAAGCAACATATGCCAAGGCTGGCAGAGAATATAAAGGTGCCGAAATGACAGAAAGAATCGTAAGGCAATGGGTAGAAAACCATGGAAGCAGGCTCCATGTATTTGTTGCTGATAACCCTAATTACAAGCATTTGCTTGAACAGGACGAAAATAAGCTAAATTAAAAACAGGCTGCGTATATTAGCAGCCTGTTTTCGTTAGCCGGGAATAATATCCAGTTTTTTTCGAAGTTTTTCCTCACTGAAAATCCAGCCTGTATAGGATGATTGAATGTTAAACTCCCGATCGAGCTGGACCACGGCTACAAATGGATAATGTCCATTGCTCCGGTAGCGGAGGTCAATGAATCGAACTTCATAATAATCATCATATTCATCCACTTCCCAGCGGTAAACTGGTGAGAAGGATAGGAATGCAGATAAATTTTTATCTTTCTTCGCCGCTTCAATTACTGGTGTCTCAGGGACAGGAACGCGATTAAATTGATCGAGAATCCTCACATGGTTTTTTACAGCACGCCCAACGAAAAATTGCTGCCTGCTCATCACCGCAACACGCCATTGATTGAACCTCATGGTTGGGGCAATGATGATTTCTGTGGCATCCGGAATAATTACTTTTACAGCCCTCAGTACACTTCTCTGAGCTGCAAAACGAAGAAGGTAGTACACGACAATAATGCCATAAATAATTAAAAATGTATAACCAGGATGAGCCCCGAAGGCCCATATAAATAATCCAGCAACATGAATCCCGAAAATGAATGGGTCGAATGTGTTGATGATTCCCAATGCTACCCATTTCGATGAAAAGGGGCGAAGTGCCTGTGTTCCATAAGCATTAAAAATGTCGACAAAAACATGCAGGAAAACAGCCAAAAATGTCCACAGCCATAAGTGAAGCAAATTTGCCGCTGGAAAAAATGGGTAAACAACTGCAAGTATGACAAGTGGCCAAAGCAGAACTGCAGGTATGGAGTGGGTAATTCCCCTGTGATTGCGAATATAAACGGCATTATTTCTTAGTTTTAAGACAGTATCTATATCTGGTATTTGTGAACCGACTATGGCTCCAATCATGACACTTGTTGCTGTAGCAGAACTCTCCGCAACAACGGGGTCAAGAGTGGCAATCCCGCCAATCGCCAGCCCCATAACTACATGTGTGCCGGTATCCAAGAGGAAAATACCTCCTTCCTTGGGACATGATCTATTGTTTGTTTTTATATATTGCGGACTCAATGGCCGCTTTCTAAAGTGTACCAGCAAATTTCTTGTATTAACAGCTGAATATGGGTACCTTTAAAGGAGTTGCTGAAATTGAAACAAAATATTCAATCATCAAGAACTAACGATTAAATAAGCAACTGTACTAATATATTCCCATATTTCCCGATTGTTTAACATCAGGAGGATTAAAAATTGAAAGAAATTAGTCAAAATAATATTGAATCAGTTGATATAAAAGGTTTTCAAAATGATTTGCTCAGGTGGTTTGAAGCTGAGCAAAGGGATTTGCCCTGGAGAAAGGACCAGGATCCTTACAAAGTTTGGGTTTCTGAGATTATGCTTCAGCAGACGCGTGTGGATACCGTTATTCCTTACTTTCATCGCTTTATTGAAAAGTTTCCAACCATAAAAGATCTTTCTGAAGCAGACGAAGAAAAGGTATTAAAAGCCTGGGAGGGTTTGGGCTATTATTCAAGAGCAAGAAACCTTCAGGCGGCCGTCCGGGAAGTCCATGAAAAATATGGCGGAATTGTTCCAGATACACCAAAAGAAATTTCTTCATTAAAAGGAGTAGGGCCTTATACAGCAGGAGCAATTCTCAGTATTGCTTACGGGATACCGGAACCGGCTGTGGATGGCAATGTCATGCGGGTCCTTTCGCGTATCCTCTCTATCTGGGATGATATCGCCAAGCCTTCTTCCAGGAAAATCTTTGAGGCTTCCGTCCGGAAATTAATTTCACATGAAAATCCGTCCCATTTCAATCAGGCCCTGATGGAGCTTGGAGCATTAATTTGCACACCAACGTCACCTTCATGCTTATTATGCCCGGTGAGAGAACATTGTACTGCTTTTTATGAGGGGACGCAGCATGAGCTCCCTGTAAAAACCAAAACAAAGAAGCAAAGAAATGTCCAATTAGCAGCAGCTGTCCTCATAGATGATCACAAAAGAGTTTTGATACACAAAAGACCTGGAAAAGGCCTTCTTGGTAATCTTTGGGAATTTCCGATGGCAGAAATCAATATTTCTTATGTAAGCGACAAAGAGCAGATGAAAGATGTGTTCAGCACACAATTTGGTGCCATGGTGGAAATACAAGAAATGACTGGTCAGATTGAGCACGTTTTTTCCCACCTAACATGGAACATAAATGTGTATAAAGGAGAAATATTAAAACTCGAAAAGGAAAAAAGCGATTTGAGATTAGTCAGCCTTGAAGAAATTAAGGAATTTCCTTTTCCGGTTTCCCATCAGAAGATATGGAAGCAATATTTGGAAAGCAAAGCATAGAAAAAGGGGGCGTGCCCCCTTTTTCTTTAAGTTAATCGTAGCTTACCCGGGTTCCATGCGTATAATCAGCTTCCTGTCTTTTCAAGCCGCCGCGGTTTTCTATTTCTTCAATGATCTCCCTATGGATGGTTTGGCCCTCAGCATTTAGATAAGGCATGATCTGCTGAAACGAATGATGGTAAAAAGCAAGCTCACTGTCCTTCCAGTCTGATTTTGACATCATGGAAAGCTCTGTCATATCACGTCCGACAAACATTTGCCATCTTCCTTTCCTCATTTGGATTACAGATAGTGTTTTAATTCGAATTGCCATATATACATGGAAAAAGCTAAAATGAAATCGGTAAGGTATTTTTGTTTAGGCCAATTCTTTAAAGTTAGGCTAAATCAACAAACTAGAGAAAAAAGCTTAATTTTTAATTTCCCGGAAAAACAAATCGCTAAACAGTTACGAACAGGAATACATAACAGAAAGGAAACTGAGTCATGACACAAAAAGTAGCATTGATAACAGGAAGCAGCAGAGGAATTGGAAAAGCCACGGCCATCAGGCTTGCCAAAGAAGGCTATGACATTGTCATCAATTACGTACGGAGCAAATCAGCTGCAAATGAAACAGCATCCGAAATTGAGGCACTGGGAAGAAAGGTTCTGGTTGTAAAAGCAAACGTGGGTGATGTAGAAAAAATTAAAGTGCTTTTCCAGGAGATTGACCGTGAATTTGGAAGATTGGATGTGTTTGTAAACAATGCAGCATCCGGCGTTCTGCGTCCGGCAATGGAACTGGAAGAATCTCATTGGGACTGGACGATGAATATTAACAGCAAAGCCCTCCTATTCTGCGGCCAGGAAGCTGCAAAGCTAATGGAGAAAAATGGAGGCGGAAAAATTGTAAGCATCAGCTCGCTGGGTTCGATCCGCTATCTGGAAAACTATACAACTGTAGGGGTTTCAAAAGCGGCATTAGAAGCACTGACACGTTACTTGGCTATTGAGCTGGCTCCTAAAAATATCGTCGTAAACGCTGTTTCAGGCGGTGCAGTTGATACTGAAGCTTTAAAGCATTTCCCTAACCGTGCAGAGCTTCTCGAAGAAGCAAAGACCAAAACTCCTGCAGGGCGTATGGTGGAAATTGAAGATATGGTTGATACCGTTATGTTTTTGATAAGTGAGGAATCCAGCATGATCCGCGGCCAAACGATTATTGTGGATGGTGGTATTTCTTTGCTTGTTTAATAAAAAAATGGATATCTTTGGTTATTAAAAAAGTTGGATAGTTTCCTCCACTCCCGGTTAAATTAATGAGCGTGGAGGTGATTATAATGGCTAAACAACCAAACCAATCTCAAGCTGGAACTAACGTTCAAGAAGTAAGACAACAAAACGCACAATCTGCTGGCCAAGGACAATTCGGTACTGAATTTGCCAGCGAAACAAACGCTGCTGAAGTAAGACAGCAGAATCAGCAAGCTGAAGCCCGCAAAGGTCAAAATGCCGGCAAACAAAGCCGCTAATAGCATTTAAAGAAAGAAGCCGCCTTTAATTGGAAAGGGCGGCTTCTTTTTTTGCTTCGGTTTAGATATAAAGTCCTCTGTTAATTTTATCTCTGGCCATCTCTTCGACAAAACTTCCATAAAGTCAACATAACTAGTCAAAGGGTTAAAAAAAGGTGCAGCGAAATATAGAAATAGGAAAAATAATGGGGACGGTGAAACAAACATGGAGAACTTTAACAGTTTAGTTTCAGAACAGATGAAAACGATGGAAAAGCTTCTTTATCTCCAAAGTGAATTGGAGCGCTGCCAAGAGATAGAAGAAGAATTGAAGGCTATTCAGCAGGAAACGGAGCTGGAAAGTGTACAGTATGAGATTGCAAGGATGAAAGAAGAACTAAAAGAAATTCATCGTATATTTGAGGAACAGACCGAAGAGGTCATCCGCTCCTATCAGGAAGTAAATGTAACTGTTTAAAAAATGACATTCCTTCCCTAAATCTATCTGTTTTTTAATACCTATAAAATCAGCTATTATATCCTTTTTTTTAAGCCGTTGATACATTTCAATGGCTCTTTGTTTTAAAAATTTCCTTTTACCGTTATAATAGTAGAAAACAGGAATCGTACTTTGTTGCCTTTTTCTTTTGGATATTATTGAGTCATGCTGTGCAGTAAACACAGGCATGAAGGGGAGGACGCCTATTCATGGCGCCAAAAAAAGTATTTTCAGGTTGCAAAGCTTCCGGAATGGAAAGTAGGGGAAAAAAATGGCGGTACCCATCGAAGGCGAACCAATGCAAATACACAGCTATAAACATAATGGGCATATCCACCGCGTCTGGGAGGAAACAACCGTATTAAAAGGGACACAAAATTTAGTGATTGGCGGAAATGACCGGACAATCGTAACAGAATCTGACGGAAGAACATGGGTAACAAGAGAGCCGGCCATTTGTTATTTCCATTCACAGCACTGGTTTAATGTGATTGGAATGATTCGGGAAGATGGTGTTTATTATTACTGCAATATCAGTTCACCATTTATTTTTGACGGAGAAGCGTTAAAGTATATTGATTATGATCTGGATATTAAAGTGTATCCTGACATGACATTCAATCTGCTTGACGAAGATGAGTATGAACGGCACCGTCAGGAGATGAATTATCCCGATGTAATTGACAGCATCCTTAAATCGAATGTTGACAATCTCATCCATTGGATCCGTCAGAGAAAAGGTCCTTTTGCACCCGACTTTATTGATATATGGTATGAACGTTATCTTACTTACAGACGCTAAAAAATGGCTGAATGCCGAAAAAAAACGCCTGTTGGACCTTGAGTCAGCAGGTTTTTATTTTTGTCCAGATCTGCATGATTACCAAGTTTAGGGGTAAGTTTAAGAAAATAACTGGAAATATCGGCTGATAGTCAAATATAAGAAAGCTGCATGATGCAGAGAGGGGGAGCGATCCGGTTGGATAGTATAAAGAGATATTTGAAATTCGTAAAGCCGTATCGGCTTCAGATTATCGGAACCATAATAATAGGCATCATTAAATTTGCCATTCCGCTTTTGATTCCGCTTCTGATTAAGTATGTAATAGATGATATTATTGGCAATGAGGCATTGAGCCAGAGCGATAAGACCAGCACACTTTTAATGGTTATGGCTGTGATGATTGCTTTATTTGTCATC
Source organism: Bacillus sp. NTK034 (assembly GCF_017303275.1). GTDB lineage: Bacteria > Bacillota > Bacilli > Bacillales > Cytobacillaceae > Cytobacillus. The sequence goes on from NZ_JAFKOJ010000006.1 coordinate 341,798, forward strand.
GCCCGTCCGCCAATTGAGTATTACCGCCAATACTTTGCCCAATGGGTGGCAAGCAAAATTCTATACGATATCCGGGATAAGCTTTTTACCCACATTCAAAAGTTAAGCTTCAGATTCTATGCAAATACAAGAACAGGGGAAGTCATCTCCAGGGTCATAAATGATGTTGAGCAAACCAAAACTTTCGTAGTAACAGGCTTAATGAATTTATGGCTTGATGTGGCAACCATATTAATTGCAGTTGTCATTATGCTGAATATGGATGTTACATTGACAATTGTGTCACTGCTTCTATTTCCGTTTTATGCTTTTTCAGTCAAATACTTTTTTGGGAACCTCAGAAAGCTGACAAGGGCCCGTTCACAGGCTCTTGCAGAAGTACAGGGCTATCTGCATGAACGGGTTCAGGGGATGGCAGTTGTTAAAAGCTTTGCAATTGAAGATTATGAGCAAACCCAATTTGATGCGCAAAATAAAAACTTCCTGACAAAAGCGATCGACCATACGAAGTGGAACGCAAAGGCATTTGCAGTTGTTAACACCATTACAGATATATCACCGCTTTTAGTTATTGGCTATTCAGGATATCAGGTGATCCAGGGGGAAATTTCTCTGGGTGTCATGATGGCGTTTGTCGCTTATATAGATAGATTGTACGGCCCGCTGAGAAGGCTTGTTAACTCATCAACAACCTTAACTCAATCGATAGCATCCATGGATCGTGTATTTGAGTTAATTGATGAGAAATATGATATTGACGATTCCACTGATGCAATCCAATGCCGGAATGTTAAAGGGCATATTCAATTTGAAGAAGTGAGCTTTTCCTACAATGAGAATGAGCCTCCAGTGTTAAAGGAGATTAATCTTGATGTATCAGCAGGGGAGACTATTGCCCTTGTTGGAATGAGCGGAGGAGGGAAGTCCTCATTAGTAGGGCTGATTCCGCGTTTTTATGATGTCAGCAAAGGCAGAATCCTGCTTGATGGCACTGATATCCGTTCGTTTAAAGTAAGGAGTCTTCGCGATAAAATCGGCATGGTGCTTCAGGATAATATTCTGTTCAGTGAATCGGTTAAAACAAACATACTTCTCGGCAAGCCCGATGCCACGGAGGAGGAAGTAATAGGAGCTGCCAAGGCTGCCAATGCCCACGAATTTATTATGAATTTGCCTGAAGGATATGATACCAGGGTTGGCGAGCGAGGTGTGAAACTATCGGGGGGGCAAAAGCAGCGGATCGCCATTGCGAGAATTTTTTTGAAAAACCCTCCGATCCTTGTGCTGGATGAAGCCACTTCAGCCCTTGATTTAGAGAGTGAGCATCTGATACAGGAAGCGTTGGAAAAATTGGCTAAAGACCGCACGACTTTCATCGTGGCTCATCGCCTTTCCACCATCACTCATGCGGATAGAATTATCCTCATAGAGCATGGTGAAATTTCGGAAGCGGGAAGCCATGAAGAATTAATGAATAAACAGGGTAATTATTATAAGCTTTTTCAGGTTCAGCAGCTTGAAAATTAGGTCTAAAAGCCGGCTCTATTACAGGGCCGGCTTTATTGTGTGCTTTTTTATTGCAATGCGTTAAATTACTATAGTGTTAAAACAGCTGCAGGCACATTGCGGTCAATAATCTCCATCTTTTTCATAAATATTAGCAGGATATTGTTATTATATTTACCTATTCATGTCGAAAAATATATATAATGTTTACTATATTTAAATAATTTAGAAAAATAAGTAGACTTCATCATTCTTTTTTTATAGAATGAAAAAAAGATAGTGACCTTAGATTCAAATTTGTTAAAAATGTCCTAATTCATAGAAACGGACGATCAAGAAAGGAGTATCCGTGTGACTCAAGCTCCAGTTTTAGAGGTAAAGCAGCTGAGGACTTCCTTTTTCTCTTCCGATGGAGAAGTTCCCGCCGTGGATGATATCAGTTTCTCGGTTAACAAGGGCGAAATTCTTGGAATTGTAGGTGAATCAGGCTGCGGAAAGAGCGTTACCTCTCTCTCCATTATGAAGCTGATTCCACAGCCACCGGGAAAAATTACGGGCGGCGAAATCCTTTTGGATGGAGAAGATCTTGTTAATGCATCAGAAAAAAGAATGCGTGAACTAAGAGGCAATGAAGTGGCTATGATTTTCCAGGAGCCGATGACTTCATTAAATCCGTTATTTACAATTGGAGATCAGCTGGTAGAAGGAATCAAATTACATAAAAAATTAAAAAAGAAGGAAGCGAGCCAGCAGGCAATTGAAATGCTGAAGCTTGTTGGACTGCCAAGGGCAGAGCAGATTATGAAGGAATACCCCCATCAGCTGTCAGGGGGAATGAGGCAAAGGGTAATGATTGCCATGGCTTTGTCCTGCCATCCGCGCCTTTTGATTGCGGATGAGCCGACGACCGCTTTGGACGTGACAATCCAGGCCCAGATTCTATCTCTAATGAAGGATCTTAATGAAAAACTGGATACAGCCATTATTATGATCACTCATGATTTAGGGGTCGTTGCCGAAGTCTGTGAAAGAGTAATTGTTATGTATGCCGGGAAGATAGTGGAAGAAGCTCCGGTAGAAGAGATATTCAAAAACCCGAAGCACCCTTATACCCAAGGACTTCTTCAATCTGTGCCTGATGTAAGAGAAAAGAAGGAGCGTCTATATTCCATACCTGGAAATGTCCCAAAACCGGGCTCCATCAAGACTGGATGCCGTTTTGCAGCGCGCTGTGAATTTGTTCATGACCGATGCATGACGGAAAGTCCTCCGCTTTACAATGTCGAAAAAGCAGAACAGCATACTGTGCGCTGTTTCCTGCATGAGTCTGGGGGTGTCATTAATGACCGAAGTGCTGTTGGAAGTTAATCAGTTAAAAAAGTATTTTCCAGTAACCGGGGGTCTGTTTGGAAGAAAACAAGGTGATGTGAAAGCGGTTGACGATATCAGCTTCTTCGTTAATAAAGGGGAAACGCTCGGATTGGTTGGTGAATCAGGATGCGGCAAATCAACCACAGGCAGAATGCTGATGCGCCTGATAGAGCCAACAGAGGGTAAAGTAGTTTTTGAAGGCAAGGATTTGACTGCTCTAAACTCAGCGGAGATGCGAAAAATGAGAAAGGAAATGCAGATGGTATTCCAGGATCCTTTTGCTTCCTTAAATCCGCGCCATACAGTTGAGCAGATTTTGGAGGAGCCTCTCATTGTCCACGGCATCGGTAATAAAGAAGAGCGGAAACAGCGGGTTAGGGAGATGCTTGAGGTTGTCGGCCTCAGCAGCTACCATGCAAAACGCTATCCGCATCAATTCAGCGGTGGCCAAAGGCAGAGGATTGGAATTGCAAGAGCATTAATGACCAAGCCTAAGCTAATCATTGCAGATGAGCCTGTTTCAGCTCTTGATGTATCCATTCAGTCGCAGGTCCTCAACCTGCTGGAAGATCTGCAAAAGGAATTCCAGCTGACGTATATATTCATTGCCCACGATCTCGGGGTAGTTAAACATATTAGTGATAGAGTTGGTGTTATGTATCTTGGGAGACTAGTTGAGATCACAACATCTGACCAGCTCTACGATAAACCGCTCCATCCGTATACAAAGGCTTTGCTTGGTGCAGTTCCAATCCCTGACCCGACTTTAAAGAAAGACAGGGAGCTATTAACAGGGGACATTCCAAGTCCGCAGAATCCGCCAGCTGGATGTGCATTCCATACTAGATGCAAAGAATGCATGGAGATCTGCCAAACAGAGAGGCCGCAGCTGAAGGAAATTGAACCAGGTCACTTTGCAGCCTGTCATCTTTATAGCTGAGCTATAAAAAGGGCAGGGCTGCATGGATGATAAATATGTAAATAGCCGATACCGGCAAAAGAAAAAAGGGGGAAAACAATGAAGAAGCGCAATGGCATTTGGTTCCTTGTTGCAGCTTTGCTTCTGTCACTGGCTCTTGCCGGCTGCAGCAGCAACTCAAGCAGCGGAACGAAAGACGAAAAGGATAATGAGAAAGGTACAGATACAGAAGAAACGTCTTCAGGCGGCACATTAGTATTTGGCCGCGGCGGTGACTCAACTTCGCTTGATCCCGCTATCACAACAGAAGGTGAATCTTTTAAAGTAACAAAAAACATCTATGAAACTTTGATTGAATTTGGTGAGCAGGATACAGAAATTCAGCCTGGCCTTGCTACTGAATGGGAAACAAGTGAAGACGGGCTAAAGCATACATTAAAGCTTCGTGAAGGTGTAAAGTTCCACGATGGAACTGATTTTAATGCCGAAGCGGTTGTCTTCAACTTTGAAAGATGGAAAGCTGGAAACGCTGAGCAGTTCTATTACTATAACTCTCAGTTTGGAGACAAGATCTCTGAAGTAAAAGCTGTAGATGATTACACAGTTGAATTTACTTTAAACAAGCCAATTGCACCATTCTTAAAGAACCTTGCAATGTCTCCATTTGGAATTGCAAGCCCGGCTGCTGTTGAAAAGCACGGTGAAAAATTCCTTCACAACCCGGTTGGGACAGGACCATTTGTATTTAAGGAATACAAAGCAAATGACCGCATCACTCTTGTGAAAAATGAAGAATACTGGCAGGAAGGTCTTCCAAAGCTTGATGAGGTTATCTTCCGTGTCATTCCAGAAAACTCTGCGCGTCTAAATGCATTGGCTACAGGCGAAGTAGACTTAATCGATGGTGTTAACTTCAGTGATATTGGCCAAATTGAAGGAAATCCGGATCTTCAAACTTTTGAACGTCCATCCTTAAACGTAGCTTATCTCGGGTTAACAAGTACTCGCGGACCATTAAAAGATAAAAAAGTCCGCCAGGCATTAAACTATGCAGTCGATAAGCAAGCTCTAATTGATGCCTTCTATGCTGGTGCAGCTGAGCCCGCGAAAAACCCTATGCCTTCAGTAGTAGCGGGTTACAACGATGATGTTGTAGATTATGAATTCGATCCTGAAAAGGCTAAAGAACTTTTAAAAGAAGCAGGATATGAAAATGGATTTGAAATGGAACTTTGGGCAATGCCGGTTCCTAGACCATATATGCCGGACGGACAAAAAGTGGCTGAAGCACTTCAAGCCAACTTTGATGCAATTGGCGTAAAGGCAAAAATCGTTACTTATGAGTGGGGTACTTACCTGGATAAAGCAAAGAATGGTGAAGCTGATACATTCCTATTAGGATGGACTGGCGACAATGGGGATGCTGATAACTTCCTATATGTGCTTCTAGACCAGGACAGCATCGGCTCCAACAACTACACTTACTATGAAAATCCTGAGGTGCATGAATTGCTTGTAAAAGCTCAGGCTAGTGCAGACCAGGCAGAGCGTGAAGAGCTTTACAAACAGGCTCAGGTTCTGATCAAAGAAGATGCTCCGTGGATTCCGCTTGTCCACTCAAGACCTATCCTTGCGGGCAAGGCTGATATCACAGGCTTCAAGCCGCATCCAACAGGTTCGGATTTACTGGCAACTGTAGAATTTAAATAAGATGCTTTTCAAGTGAGATAAGTATACTTCTTATATTCAAGGAAAAGGGAGTACAGTTCTGTAGCTCCCTTTTCTATTCCAACAATTTTAGATAACCTTCAAGAGAGGTGAAATGGCAATGCTGTCCTATACACTAAAGCGTTTGTTTTCCCTTATTCCAGTTCTGCTGGGGCTTTCCCTTATCGTCTTTTTTATGATTCGGGCAATTCCTGGTAATCCGGCACAGATTATCTTGGGACAATTGGCAACAAAAGAAGCAGTAGAGGAATTAACGAAGCAGCTGGGGCTTGATCAGCCTTGGTACCTTCAATATTTTACATATCTTGGCGGGCTTTTTACGGGGGACCTTGGAGAATCACTCCGTACAAAAACAGAAATAAGCCAGGAAATTTGGCCGTATCTGGCTGCAACAATTGAACTTACATTCGTTGCCATGTTAATTGCTGTTTTTATCGGTGTGAATGCCGGAATCATCAGTGCATGGTATCAGAATTCATGGTTTGATTATGTGGCAATGGTGCTTGCACTTATTGGTGTTTCCATGCCAATCTTCTGGCTTGGCTTAATGGAACAATGGGCGTTTGCCATAAAGCTGGACTGGCTTCCTACATCGGGAAGGGAAGAAGTAAGAAATCCGATTGAGGCCATAACGAACATATATATGATCGATGCTCTCTTGCAGGGAAGAATCGATCAATTCTGGGATGTCATCAGACACCTGATTCTGCCGGCATTTGCCTTGGCGACCATCCCAATGGCGATCATTGCGAGGATTACCCGTTCTACGATGCTTGAAGTAATGAGATCCGATTTTGTCAGAACAGCGAGGGCCAAAGGCTTGAGAATGTTCTGGGTTGTTTATAAGCACTCATTAAAGAATGCCATCATTCCTGTTCTTACGATTATCGGTCTTCAAATGGGATTATTGCTGGGAGGCGCCATTTTAACTGAAACAATTTTCAGCTGGCCGGGAATCGGACGATATATTTATGAGGCTATCAACTATCGGGACTATCCTGTTATCCAGTCAGGCATACTTATCATTGCATTTATCTTTGTCATGATCAATCTAGTGGTGGACTTGCTGTATGCAGCAATTGATCCGCGGATTAAATATAATTAAGGAGGGGGAACGTACTTGGAACTTTCAACACAAAAAGACCTTCAGCCGCCTATTATGCCAGCTGAAGAAAAAGCAGTTTCCCCCTGGGTGGAAGCATGGAGGAGCTTTAGAAAAAATAAACTGGCTTTAATCGGCACCATTATTGTATTATTTTTCGTTCTTCTTGCTGTATTTGCACCGCTTATTGCGCCGCAGGGAATTAATGAACAAATGCTGTCAAAAAGGCTTCAGGCGCCATCAGGCGAGCATTGGTTTGGAACGGATGACTTCGGCAGGGATATCTTCTCAAGGGTTGTTTATGGTGCAAGGATCTCCTTATGGGTAGGGTTTCTGGCCGTAATCGGATCTATTGTAGTTGGCTGCCTTTTAGGTGTTGTGGCGGGATATTATGGCAAATGGGTTGATACAATTATCTCACGCATTTTTGATATCATGCTTGCTTTCCCAAGCATCTTGCTGGCCATTGCGATTGTGGCAGTGCTTGGCCCATCATTGAGAAATGCCCTGATTGCCATTGCGGTAATCAATATTCCTAACTTTGGCAGACTTATCCGTTCAAGGGTGCTGAGTGTCAAACAGGAGGAATATATAATGGCCGCAAAAGCGATCGGAATGAGCAACAGCCGGATTCTCTTCAGGCATGTGCTGCCTAATAGCATGGCTCCGATTATTGTACAGGGAACACTTGCCATCGCCACTGCAATCATTGAATGTGCGGCCCTTGGATTCCTTGGTCTCGGTGCTGAGGCTCCAAATCCTGAGTGGGGAAAAATGCTTTCTGATGCTAAGGCATATCTAATACAAGCTCCATGGACGATGATTTTCCCTGGGCTTGCGATTATGCTTACGGTTCTAGGTTTTAACTTAATGGGTGACGGATTAAGGGATGCACTTGATCCAAGAATGAAGAACTAACAAAAAAGCAGCTGAAATCAGCTGCTTTTTCCTATGAATCGTATATCATATACCCCGGTCTATTCGGCGTTCTCCGGTATTGAAACCTCATTTTCCTCTTTATGATATGCCTGAAAACTGGATATCAGTTTATCAAGGTGCTCCACATGTTCATCGTAATCAACAATAGCTGATACAACTTGCATGATATGCGGGAGAATGGACTCTTCATCATGTTCATACTCTTTTTGCTGAGCCAGGAAAAGGTTCACCAGTTCCTTTCTGCTAAGGCTGAAATCGCCTTCCTCAAACACTACATTGGGCCGAACTTTCCCAATAAATTTAAGCATGACGTGTTCATGATAATGGATAAGAATATCAAGCTGCTGCTGAACTGCATGCTGAAATTCTTCTGGCATTTGCTGCAGATCATTTTCATAGCGGTGAAGCTTTTTTAACGTTTCCAGAGAGCGTTTAACAGTCGAGATCATTTGCCTATATATAACGAGTTTTCTGGATTTAACCAGATCATTTCGTTTAAAATAATTTCTTTCCTCTTTATACATTAAATACAGCTGATCAAGCTTCACATTGCTTTCTTTCATTTTATCAATATCGTTTTTCAGCAGCTTGTGCTCAGATGCATGCCGTATATTTAACCTGATCCATTTAGTAATTTCCTCTGTGTTATTGGATATTTTAAAGTAAAGCTTATTCTCATATTTAGGAGGCAGGAAGACAAGGTTAACAATAAAAGCTGATAATACACCAAGCATTATGGTTGAAAAACGAATAAGTGCAAACTGCAAAAAAGTATCGCCTGGTGTTTCCATTATGGCAATCAGGGTTACTAGTGACAGGCCAATCGTATTTTCGATTTTAAGCTTTAGATTGATCGTAATAACAATGATAGCTGCCAGACCTATGATGAATACATCGTTGCCGAATAAAAGCACGAATATCACGGCAATTAATGCACCGATCGCATTTCCCTGGATCTGTTCAACAATAGAAAGATAAGATCTGTAAATAGTCGGCTGAACGGCAAAAATAGCTGCTATTCCAGCAAAGATAGGGGCAGGCAGATGAAAAAGTTCCGATAATAAAAGAGATAGAATGATTGCGATTCCCGTCTTAAGTATGCGGGCGCCAAGTTTCATACAATAAATGTCCTTTCTTTCTTTAAGATTTTTTTATCTTATGGCTCATTAAAAAGCAACTTGAATTAAACCGTAATTACAGTAATTATACATACTTTAAACGGTTTTGCTCATTATTAAACAATATTGTACTATACAGGGATATGGAAAGAAGTTCAAGGGGCATTTTCATGAAATTTTTATAAAAAGTTATTAAAAAAGGTAAGGGTGCCTAAATGATGTGAAAAGTTCAAGAGAACGGATAATAGTGCCGCTGAGGCAGCATGGAAACAGCGAATGGAACACAAGGAGCGGAATAGTGCCGCTGGGCGAATTGTGGAAACAGTGAAAGGAACTAAAAGCAACGAAAGGAACTAAAGCAACGGAATAGTGCCGCTGGACGAGGCACAGAAGCAACGAAAGGAACTAAAGAAACGGAATAGTGCCGCTGGACGAGGCACAGAAGCAGTAAAGGGAACTAAAGAGTTGTGCCAAAACAGAATAAAGAAGCCAAACTAAAACTTAAAGCCCCATCCGCATAAACGGATGGGGCTTGATTGGTGCAGATCATCACTCTGTGGAAACAGAAGGATCTGCCTGTTCTTTAACCGGAATGACTTGAACGAAGTGGTCTTCCGGATGATTAAGAAGGGAAGCAAGCTTTGAAGCTTCTTCTTCCTGGCATTGATCTTTAAGCAATGCAACGTATTGGCCAAGCAGGTCTTTTACATCTTCCTTTCCTTTATCGGATAGAGTAGTAACAGAGACTTTTGCTCCCTTGGCAATTCTGCGCTGGATGGCTTCTTTTGTTAAGCCCATTTCCGGCTGATGTCTTAAGTAAACAACACCGCCTGTCATTCCTGCGCAGATCCATGGACCAGCATCGCCCAGGACCAGGCCTCGGCCATTAGTCATATACTCAAAGGCAAACCCTTTAATATTGGCATCTGAACCGATATTGCCGTATTCTTTTTCAGGCAGCGGCTTTTGCAGCTGGCCGCCGATAATCATATCTGCTCCAGATAATCTGATTCCGGCACGGGCGTCAGCGTTTCCTTGAGCCACAAGCAAACCTTGCTGAGCACCATAACCAAAGCCTTTACCAACAGAGCCATTGTAAAACTTGCCATTCTTGCCTTTTGCTTTAAAGATTTTAATTTGTCCGCCGAAAGAAGTTTTTCCGATGCCATCCTGTGCTCCTCCAGCAACTTCGATGTTGATGCCGAAGCTGTTGTAAGCTCCAAGGCCATTGCCCGGGATGGATCCGCCCTTGTATTTCAAATCAACTTGCGGAAGAGTTTTATAAGAACCGTCCAGTCTGTCTCTTACACGGTGGCAGGAAACCCGGCTTCCCAGTACACGCTGCTCGGAAGTGATGCTATGGAACTCACGTGACTGATGTAATTCTTCCACACTTGCGTCCAGATACTCTGCTCCAACAGCTACCTGCAGCTGGGCTTCCTGCAGGGCTTCAGGTGTTTCCTGAATAGAGAATTGGCCGATTTCAAGTGTTTTCAGAAGGTGAGTAAGATCGAGCTGATCCTGCCCCTTAATCTGTACAAGCAGGTCAGAACGCCCTACTGCATCCTGCAGGTTTTTTACACCAATTGAAGCTGCCAATGCTTTCAGTTCGTTGCCAAAAGCAGTAAACAGGTTCATAATGCCTTGGACAGCAAGGTCGAATTGGCGTGGAACAAACCTTCTTAAGCCATGTTCCTTCGCCTGTGCTTCTGAATCAATTTGTGTTGCAATCCCGACATGACAAGTATCAAGATGGCAGCCGCGGCATGTCGTACAGCCGATAGCAAGCATGGAAAGTGTACCGAAGCCTACACGGTTAGCTCCTAGCAGCATAACCTTCAATACGTCTGCTGCACTCTTGATTCCGCCATCAGCCCAAAGCTCCACACTATCGCGGATTCCTGCTTCCAGCAGGGCATTGTGGGCTGCCTTAACACCAATTTCAACCGGTAGGCCTACGTGCTGCAAGGCATGAATTCTGGCTGCGCCTGTACCTCCGTCAAAACCGCTCAATGTGATAATATCGGCGCCAGCTTTTGCAATACCGACTGCGATGGTTCCAATATTTGGTACAACCGGCACCTTTACAGCAACTTTAGCTATGTCATTGGCTGTTTTAAGTTCGTGAATCATCTGTGCCAAATCTTCAATCGAGTATATATCATGATTGTTCGAAGGTGAAATCAAATCCGATCCAATTGTTGCATTACGTGCCTCTGCAATTTTTGCAGTTACCTTGGATCCAGGAAGGTGACCTCCTTCACCCGGCTTTGCACCCTGCCCAATTTTTATCTCCAGCAGGTTGGATGAATTAAGGAGCTCTGCATTAACTCCGAAGCGCCCTGATGCTACTTGCTGTCCGCGGGTTCTCGGATATTTTCCAAGCATATCCTTAATTTCTCCGCCTTCTCCATTGAGGCTGACCATGTTCAAGCGGTCAGCACCTTCAGCATAGGCTCTGAAGGCTGTTTCATTCTGAGACCCAAAGGACATGGAGGAGATGACAAATGGCAGGTCATGCTCGCCCACATGCAAGCTGATATCCTCAGGATTTAGGTGAGAATCAGTTTCCTTAAATCCGGTTAAATGACGGATTGTTGTTGGATTCTGGTCTTCCTGTTCTGTTATTTTTTCCTTATATGCATTGTAGTCACCAGTTGAGGCAACTTCGCCGATCGCTTTCCAGATACGTGGGAAAAGGCTGAATGTTTTTCCGATCCGTTCTTTTTCATTCTGGTAATCTTCTGCTCTTGCAAAAGCATCTTCCTTTAAAGCGCTAAAGCTAAAAGAAAGCTCCTTAGATCCGAAGAAATTTACTATATTCAGATATTCGGCTAATTCTTCGTGAAGACCAATGGCAGAGAATAAACGTCCATAGCCTCTTAATTCATGAATGCCGATTGTTGAAATGACTTTTTCAAGTCCTTTAGTCAGAGCTGAGTAAAGATTCTTCAGCGGTGTTTCAGATTCGCCTAGAACTGTCATAAACATATAGTAAGGACTTATAATATCAGCGCCTAAACCGAATGCTGTGATGATATCATGAAGCGATCTGATTGAAGCTGAGCGCAGTAATAGGGAACATTCACGGCGTATAGCTTCTTTTACCAGAGCTTGATCGATTGCAGAGACGGCAAGGTGCGGATCAATCCAGTAAGCATCCTCCTGATGAGCATTGGCGTCATCGAGTACAAGCAGGGTTTTGCCATTTTTGACAGCATCAACTGCTTCTGCTGATAAGCGGTCCAATGCTTCTTTTACCGTTTCATCTTTATTAAATGTGGTAGACAGATAAGATATCAGCTTTTGTTCCTGATAGAAGCAGGTTACCTGATCGTAGGTCGGCTGATTAAGTTCATCGGAACATTCAAAGCCTGCCTTGCCCTCTATTAAAATAGGAGTCTGCAATTCAATTACTGCCCCTGGCTCCTGTTTTTCAAATAATGAAGGACGCTGGCCGATAATCGTGCGGGTTGAGAAATGCTCAGTTTCCCGGTCACGGTCAATGGCAGGGTTTGTAACGACAGCAACACTTTCCTTAATAAAATCAGCGATGTTTTTCCGCTGAGGATTTAGTGCTGCTAAAGGGGAGTCGTGTCCAAGAGAACGAATTGGCTCCGCTCCTTTTTCTGCCATTTGCTCGACAAGCTGGACATGGTCTCTCTCCCAGCCGAAGGCTTTATACTGCCCGTTATGAATCTTATCCGGATAGTTTACTGAGATGGTTTTCTCCAGTTTAGGAGATTGCAGGCGAATCCGGAAGTTTTCAGCGTCCACTCTCTTTGAAAATCTGTCAAAAACTTCAGCCTGGTAATGGCTGTGTTCGTAAACGGCAAGTGTATCGCCGTCCCATTTTAAACCAACCTTTTCACCCGGTGAAAGCGGCTTAGGTTCATTTACATATTCACTGGATGGGATGATGCCAGGCTCAGAAGAGAACAGATAGGAACTTTCAGTTTCCAGCATCCAAAGCGGGCGGAGACCCAGCGCATCGACACTGAAAACAGCCTCATCGGCAAATCGGGAAATAATTCCTGCTGGACCTTGAGCAAAATGTCCCCATGCTTCACGGATATAGGCGTACATATCCTGAAGGTGATCAGGGTATGACTTGATTTCATTCACGATAGGCGGGAACATGACATCCATTGCTTCAAAGAGGGTATAGCCATCCCTGCAGATAAACGTTTCAAGTGTCCTGCTCAGATCCTGAGAGTCACTGCCGTCTTTTACAAGCGGAACGCCAACCATTTTGGCTTCATCCCTGAGTTTGGCAATCGTGTTGATTTCTCCGTTATGTCCTAACACACTAAAAGGCTGTACGCGGAAAAAGCTTGATAATGTGTTAGTGGAGTAGCGATTGTGCCCAAGAGTCATTGTTGAAGCAACAAGAGGGCTTGCTAAATCATGGTAGTATTTAGGCAGAATGTCTCCCGCTCCCATTACTTTGTATACAGCATGATACTGGCTTAGGGAAGCGACATGAACATGTTCGTCTTCTTCAAAGTCAACAATCAATTCAAACAGCTTTTTTGAAAGCTCCCCTCCAGTTTCCTCTGCTAAACAGGCAAACTGCCAGAATACAGGATTCTCCTGAATGGCAATGGGACCTAAAGCTGACGACTCAGTTACTTCGTCAGATGCATAAATAACCATTAGTTTTGCGTCAGCAAGCTTTTGCAGCAAAATGGCTTTAAGTGATTCAGTATCCTGCTTTCTGGACATGAACACATGTCCAACGACAAATCCTTCCTTTTCTGCTGCTTTAGGATCTGCTCCTGCTTCCTTTAACTTTTCTTTCCACAGCTCTCTCGGGATATCAATATGAATCCCTACGCCGTCGCCTTCTCCATTTATAAAACCGGCACGGTGATTCATCGTAACAAGTGCGTTGATGCAGCTGAAAATATTTTCGCGGGTTGGGACTTTCTTTTTCTCCATTGCAGAAACAATGCCGCACGCATCGTGCTCCTGGCGGTGAAACTCTGTAAAAAGTGAAGGACTCCATTGCTGTAATGTCATAAAATTCGGCTGAAAATAAGGCTGTGCCTTAAAGCCGTTCACCTCCTGAAAAATAGTAATCTATAAAAATTTAATGTTTACGGGTTTTAAATGAGGCTACTGCAAAGTTAATCTTGTTTTGAAAGGATAAATGCATAGGCATTTATTAAATGAATAGTTAGATTATTCGGGACAGGCTAATAAAATTATTAACTCTTTATGTCAGCGTAATCCGCTCTTACACAAAAGATTTCTCCTATCATATCATATGAATTTTCAGAAATCAATTATTTATACAAAAAGTTGGATATGATTTAAAGGAGGACATTGGTTTATGAATAAAAAATCGCCTTGTTTGTAAACGTTTTCATTATTGGAGTTAAAGAAAACGGAAGCATTTCTGCTCCCGTTAATGTATAAAAATATGAATATTTATTCGCCTTTTAATTGCTGAAATGCATTTTGTACTGCGTGAATCGTTGCTTGGATATCTTCCTCGGTATGCGCGATTGTCATAAACCATGCTTCATATTTTGATGGAGCCAGGTTTATTCCCTGATTGAGCATCAGTTTGAAGAATTTTGCGAACATTTCTCCATCTGTATTTTCCGCCTGCTCATAATTCACAACTTTTTCTTCTGTAAAGTAAATTGTCAGGGCACCCTTTAATCGGTTAATTGTTATTGGAATGTTATGTTCTTCAGCAGCTGAGCTAATGCCTTTTTCAAGCATTTCGCCAAGTTGGTCCAGATATTCATAGACACCCGGCTGTTTCAATACTTCGAGACATGCAATTCCTGACAGAATCGAAGCTGGATTACCAGCCATTGTACCGGCTTGATATGCAGGACCTAACGGAGCTACTGTTTCCATGATTTCCTTTTTTCCGCCATACGCACCGATTGGAAGGCCGCCTCCAATGATTTTCCCTATAGCTGTCAAGTCCGGTTTTACGCCCAGCAGGTCCTGTGCGCCGCCATACATAAACCGGAAAGCTGTGATGACTTCATCATAAATGACTAGTGCACCGGCTGCATGTGTTAATTCGTTAACCTGTTCCAAAAACCCTGGTTTAGGTTCAACAATTCCAAAGTTGCCGACAATCGGTTCAACCAGGACGGCAGCGATTTGGTCGCCCCATTTTTCCAGCGCTTCCTTATATGGTTCGATTTCATTGAAAGGAACTGTGATCACTTCCTGGGCAATGCTCTTTGGAACCCCGGCAGAGTCAGGGGTTCCAAGTGTCGACGGCCCTGAACCTGCAGCAACCAGTACAAGATCGGAATGGCCGTGATAGCAGCCTGCAAATTTAATGATTTTGTCCCTGCCTGTATAGGCTCTTGCAACACGGATCGTGGTCATGACCGCTTCAGTTCCTGAGTTCACAAAGCGGACTTTATCCAAATTAGGCATTGCTTCCTTTAGCATTTCCGCGAATTTCACTTCATGAGGTGTAGGAGTTCCATATAATACTCCGCGCTCAGCTGCTGTTTTTATTGCTTCTGTAATATGGGGGTGGGCATGTCCGGTAATGATGGGACCGTACGCAGCAAGATAATCGATATACTGATTGCCGTCCACATCCCAGAAATAAGCGCCCTGCGCACGTTCCATTGCAACCGGCGAGCCGCCGCCAACAGCTTTATAGGAGCGGGAAGGACTGTTCACTCCTCCGACAATATGTTCTAAAGCCTGTTTATGCAGCCGTTCAGAATTAGTAAATTGCATGTTAATCCTCCTGATAGAATCCAATTATAAGTTCATCATTATTTTAACATGTATGGAAGGGGCTTCGTCCAATCTAAAAGGAAGGCGGACTATTCTGTATTTTAGAAAGCGTAAATGGAGCAATCTAGTTGTGAAGAATGCGCTGTTTGTCTAAACTATTTCATTAGGGCATTAATCGGCAGGAGGAGTAATGATGAATGATGCAATAACAGTAAGGAACTTAAAGAAGGAGTTTAAAGCTTATTCAAGCCGCTCAGGATTAAAAGGTGCTTTCCGTGATTTGCTTACAAGGAATTATAAGATTGTGCCAGCGGTTAACAATATCAGTTTCACTGTAAAGCAAGGGGAAATGGTTGGGTATATTGGTGAAAATGGAGCAGGGAAATCAACCACCATAAAAATGCTGACGGGGATTCTAACCCCAACCAGCGGTGAAGTGATTGTGAATGGAATGAACCCTCATAAAGACCGTGAAAAATTCGTCAGCACGATTGGAGTTGTCTTCGGCCAGAGATCTCAGCTTTGGTGGGATATTGCTGTACAGGAATCCTTCAGGCTGCTCAAGAAGGTGTATAAAGTTACTGATGAGCAATACAACAGCCATATGGCGCATGTTATCAAAACCTTAGATATTGAACCACTGCTAGATAAGCCGGTCCGGAAGCTTTCACTCGGGCAGAGAATGAGGTGTGAACTGGCAGCAGCACTCATCCATAATCCGCCGCTGCTGTTCTTGGATGAGCCGACAATTGGGCTTGATGTACTTGTTAAGTTAAAAATCAGGGAGTTTTTAAAAGAAATTAATGAAAAATATAATACAACCATCCTGCTTACTACTCATGATCTGTCGGATATTGAGGCGCTATGCGAACGCGTGGTTATGTTAGATGACGGGAAAATCATCTATGATGGGGCTTTAAAAAGCCTTAAGGAAAAATGGGGAGAGGGGAAGGAAATAGAATTTCAATTTCTTGAAGAAGTGGATCTTAGTGATTTAAACAAAATAACGGCATCATCGGAAGTGAAATGGGAGAAGGATGAGAAAGAAGCGATCTTTACAGCCTTTGCAGAGGATAATGATGAACTGATTTCCCTGCTGATAGCTAAAGTCGTGGCGGAATTGAAAGTGAAAGACATCAATATTAAAGAAACTTCAACTGAGGAAATAATTAGAAAAATTTATGACCGGGGGATCTCTTAATGAAAGGATTTATTTATATCGGGGGGGGGTGTTCCTGTGGATAAATATATAGAAATGATTCGGATCCGCTTTTTGATGATGCTTGCCTACCGAACGAATTACTATACAGGCATTCTGATATACAGCATTAATATTGGCGCTTACTATTTCTTGTGGAGCGCCATTTATGGAGAAAAAGATGCGATTGAGGGAATGTCTGTGATCCAGATGTCGACATATGTGGCTGTAGCCTGGATGGCGAGGGCATTTTACTTTAATAATATAGATCGGGAAATGGCTGCTGAAATTAAAGAAGGTAAAGTAGCGGTGGAACTGATCCGCCCATATAATTATTTGGGCATGAAAACGATGCAGGGATTGGGAGAAGGGATATTCCGTCTCTTCTTTTTCTCGGTTCCGGGAATGGTCATTGTCTCGTTTATTTTTCCGCTCCAATTTTCTGGGGATTGGACTACCTGGATTTTCTTTGCTGCATCGATTTTATTAAGTTTTCTTATAAATACGCAAATTAATTTGCTGACAGGTATTACCACTTTCTTCTTATTTAATAATACTGGGCTTATCCGGGCGAAAAGAGTTGTAATCGATCTCTTTTCCGGCCTTCTGATTCCTATCAGCTTTTTTCCGTTATGGGCACAGGATGTCTTAAGATTTCTTCCTTTTCAGGGGATCAGCTATGTGCCGAGTATGATTTTTACTAATAGTTTTTCGAATACTGAAGCCGTTCAGGCGATCGTGATGCAGGGTGTATGGGTGATTGTTCTAATCATACCAATTCAGGTTTTGTGGATCATAGCGAAAAAACAGCTCATTATTCAAGGAGGGTGACAGATGTTTTATATAACTATTTTCTTTCAATATGTCGCCCAATATATGAAAACAAGAATGCAGTACCGTGCAGATTTATTTGTTGAGATCTTTTCAGATCTATTATTTCAGGCAGTTAATTTAATTTTTATCTTAGTAGTCTTTGGCCATACAAATCTCCTTGGGGGCTGGACAAGGGATGAAATTATCTTTATTTACGGATTTTTCCTTGTTCCCTATGCACTGTTTTCATCTTTCTTTAATATCTGGGATTTTAATGAGAGGTATATTGTAAAAGGAGAACTCGATAGGATTTTGACCCGCCCGATCCATAGTCTATTCCAAATCGTTTTAGAACGGATGGAACTTGAATCTCTTTTTGGGGCTGTTACTGGAATTGCGGTTATGATTTACGCCGGTAACAGTCTTGGGTTAGAGATAAGCTGGACAGATCCATTCTTATTCTTCATATTTGTGATAGGTGGAATGCTAGTGTACGGAGGCATCTTTGTCATGATTGCCTGCATCAGCTTTTGGGCGGATGCCAGAACATCAATCATGCCGATGATGTACAACATCGGGAATTATGGAAGGTATCCGGTTGATATTTATAACAGTGTCATACGCTTCGTCTTAACCTGGGTGCTTCCGTTTGCCTTTGTTGGTGTATATCCTGCTTCATACTTTTTGGGGAAAGAGGAATGGTTTTTGTATTCCTTTTTAACGCCTGTAATCGGTATAGTATTTTTCGGCATTTCAATCCTGACTTGGAATTCGGGTGTTAAGCGTTATCGCGGTGCGGGCAATTAAAGCCGGGTTATAAACCTGGCTTTTTTTATGGGAAGAAATTCTGGCTATAAGCAGAAAGACGTTTCAGAGACAGGCTGTCATACAGGACTGGCCATAAGCGTATAAATGAATTGAAAAGCATTTCGAAATGAGGTGCAGTATGGCATTTTATTTATCGCTGATTTTAATTGTGCTGTGCATGATCATGAGTCTGCAGACTCTTTTTTCATCCGCCAAGATAAAAGGAAGATGGGTTTCTGTTGAGAACTTTCTTTATCTAATAAGTTTGTATGCAACGATTATGATTGGGTTTGGCCTGATATATATTTGGCTTGATTTACATGGGCTGGTGGTTTTAATGGATGGCACTGACTATATGGAAACTGGTTTCCTCGAAAGACTGGAGACGGGCTTTTATTTTAGTGCGGTAACCCTTTTTTCGGTTGGGTATGGAGATATCAGTCCTATTGGAATAGGCAGGCTGATCGCGGTACTTGAGGCTTTGATTGGCTATGTGATCCCTGCAGCATTTGTAGCCAGGGTGGTATTTGATGCAGGTGACCGGGCTCCATAATGCCAGGAGTTGTTTTTGAACAAAAAGTTGGATAGGCTTAGAGTAAGAAACTTATCCAACAGGAGGAATAAAAGATGACAATTTCAATTGGAGAATTGGCACCGGATTTTGAACTGGCGGCAAGCAATGGTGAAAAAATAAAGCTATCAGATTACCGCGGGAAAAATATTGTTCTTTATTTTTACCCAAAAGACATGACGCCTGGCTGCACAACTCAGGCATGTGATTTCAAGGACCGGCATGAGAATTTTGCAGAAGTGAACGCAGTCGTTTTAGGAGTTAGCCCCGATCCCCTCAGCAGGCATGAGAAGTTTATTGAAAAGCATGGATTGCCTTTCCTGCTGCTTTCAGATGAGGACCATAAAGCGGCAGAGACGTACGGTGTCTGGAAACTGAAAAAGAACTTCGGAAAAGAATATATGGGCATTGAGCGTTCCACTTTTATTATTGACCAGGAAGGCAAACTGGTTAAAGAGTGGCGCAAGGTGAAGGTAAAAGGGCATGTCGAGGAGGCACTGGAATATATTAAGGAGAATCTGGCCTAGCTGTAAATGGGTTGCCTATTTTTTAACGGAACAAGGCTTTTGTCCATTCCTAAGAACAAGTTTTGCATATCATTTTATTAGGGCATACCTCCTCAGATACTTTTTCGAAACGGACCTGAACAGGTTCGTTTTTTTTATATTTATTATTTATGCCGAGGAAAAAGTGCACTTGAAAAAAATAACCGAATTTCACATGCCTGCCTGGATGTTTTTGAAAAAGAGAGCCTCTGCCTAAAGGGCATCCATTATGGAGTATTGAAGGAAGTACAGTCACTCCTCATTTACCAAGCAGAACAAAAAGCTATTTGCCCAGATCTTTTGAAATTTTTAAGCATAACCTTCATACATATATAAAAAATAACAAAGATTATATTAACGTGATCGATTTTGAAAGAGGGTATTAAGATGAGGATTTATACAAAAACGGGAGATAAGGGAACAACGTCATTAATATACGGGCAGAGAGTCGGTAAAAATGACATTAGCGTTGAGGCTTACGGCTCATGTGATGAGGCAAATTCAATGATTGGAATGGCCTTAAGCTATCTAAAAAGTGAGTATTTCAGCGGCAAAGAAAAAGTGGAACAGGTATTTCATAAAGTGCAGACAGACCTGTTTCATGCAGGAGCAGAGCTGGCAACGCCTGCTGGAAAAGAAGTTAAATGGACGATAAAAGAAGAGGATATCACCTTCATGGAAAAGCAAATTGATGAGTGGGAAGCTGACCTTGCAGAGCTTAATAACTTTATATTACCCGGCGGTCATCCTTCGGGAGCTGCATTCCATGTGGCTAGAACGGTGGCGAGGAGAGCGGAACGATGTGCGGTCTCACTCGGCGAAGAATTGAATCCGCTCGTTTTAGTATACCTGAACCGATTGTCAGATCTGCTGTTTGTTGCTGCCCGATTTGTCAATCATCATTTAGGTTCTGGTGAGCAATCGCTTCACTCTGAAAAGAGTTGATTCCCTTTATTAAGGAGTTTGTAATATTGACAAATGTGGTAAAAAATTAGTACACTATTTATAAAGATTATAAAGTAAGAATATTTGTTGGAAAAGAGGTGCATGGCGGTGGCGCATATGGAATTAAAAGAGGCGCTGGATACTTTAAAAGACACTGGAGTCCGTATCACTCCGCAGCGTCATGCGATACTTGAATATTTAATAAACTCCATGTCACACCCTACTGCTGACGATATATACAAAGCATTAGAGGGTAAATTTCCAAATATGAGTGTGGCAACAGTTTACAATAATTTACGAGTATTCCGTGAGGTTGGCCTGGTAAAGGAACTGACATATGGTGACGCATCTAGCCGCTTCGATTTTGTAACCACTCATCATTATCATGTCATATGTGAAAGCTGCGGCAAGATTGTAGACTTCCACTATCCTGGTCTTGATGAAGTAGAGCACCTTGCTTCACATGTTACAGGTTTTAAAATTAGCCATCATAGAATGGAGATTTACGGAACGTGTCCGGAATGTGCAAGTAAAGAAGCTCACTAATAAATTATTTAAAGCTGCCGGCTGTGTGCTGTCAGCTTTTTATTTTTCCATTAAAAAACCGGCTGTCATTTAGCCGGTCATTCTTGAACTTGAGTATGAAGCAGGAGATAAATCAGCTCTGCTTCGTATTTTTTTTGTTGTATTTTTCATCAAATTCAACGCCCTCAAGTTTTGGATCGAGCGTTAAAGGTTCATTACAGTACATGCACATATCAACGCGGCCAAGCATCTTTGTATGTTTTCCGCAATTAGGGCAAACCACCTGCACGGTTTTTGTTGAAAGCATGCCGATCCAAAAATATACACCGGTGCTAGCAAGAATGCAGAGCATTCCAAGAAGCATAAATATTGTCATGAGAAGAGCGGAATTCCTAAAGAATATTCCGAGATACATAACGATAAATCCGATAAAAATTAAACTAAGGGCAAATGTACGAATCTTATTGATTTTATTTGAGTACTTAGCCATTCTGCTCCCTCCTAAAAACTAACTATACCATACTCCTTTTGCTTAAATAAATATTAATATAGAATGGTGTCGAAAAATGTCTCACATTTAGGAAGGATTTCATTTATAATTGTCGAAGATATACGCTATCAATAAAATGGAGGAATTATGATGGAAGATATTCTCCGTCCTATATATCAAGAACGGGCAAGCCAGACAAACACTCTTGGCGTGATTATGACCGAAAAACTGCATAAAGCGATTCCTGCTACTGATACATTTGATGCTGTACTGCTGATCCTTGTAGAGGAAGCAGATGAACCTGTGTTTGTTAAACATTACACATATAAAGATAAAAAGGCTGCTCTTCATATCGTGACAGACAAGCAGCTTCGTGAATGGATCCTGCTGGGGACGAACCGAAAGATCTTTGACTGGCTCTATAATGGGAAAGTTTTATTTGATCGAAATGAATATATTCATAACCTGAAGGTGGAATTAAGAGAGTTTCCGTTCTATGGGCGAAAATTAAAAATGGGTCTTGAGTTTGCCAAGCTGATTAGAAGATATATGGATGGCAAAGCCTTTTTTGAAAATCGCCATTATTTCGATGCCTATAACCATATTGTTCATTCCCTTCATCACCTGGCCAGGCTGGCTGTTATCGAAAATGGATTCCATCCAGAGGTAACTGTCTGGAATCAGGTAAAGCAAATTGAACCTGAAATAATGAAGCTATATGAAGAATTGGTGAATAGCCAGGAGCCTCTCGAAAAGAGACTGGAGCTTCTATTCCTTGCAAGTGAATTTTTAATTCATTCAAGAACTAAGCAAGGAATCAGCCATCTTGCAGATGTGCTTGCTGAGAAAGATGAATGGTCCATCCACGATATTATGAACCATGAGGAGCTTTATCTATATGCAGTTGACTTAAGCATGCTTCTTGAGTATTTGATTGATAAGCATTTTATCGAAGTAGTAAATGTGGAAACAAAAGGTCAAGGGATTTATCACAGGTATTACAAACTCAAAAAAAAATTATCGTAAAAAAACTTTAAAAGTTATTGACCTTTATTTAAATCCTTGTTATATTTATATCCGTCGCTGCGATATGAACGAAAAACATTTTCACAGACGACGGATAACTTATAAAAAAAGTGTTGACAACTAAAATCAGCACGTGTTATATTTATAAAGTCGCTTCTGAGCGATCAGGTAAAATATAACAAAGAGAAATTGATCTTTGAAAACTGAACGAACATAAACGTCAACGTTAAATCTTTAGTCTTTTTTGAAAAGACAACTTATGAGCTTAATCAACTCTTATATGGAGAGTTTGATCCTGGCTCAGGACGAACGCTGGCGGCGTGCCTAATA
>NZ_JAFKOJ010000007.1 GCF_017303275.1 Bacillus sp. NTK034
ATAACGTCACGATTTATTTTACTAAAGTAGTAGGTTGATTGAGCAAAAGTGTAAAATCTTATCGAGCAAAAACTGTCAACTTTATTCTAGCGTTTACAACTACGCCCTCTTATTCAATAATACTAAAAGCCGATGATTCCTTAGCGTAGGAAAAATCGGCTTTCTTTATGTCGAAATTTGCTTAGCGTATGTTTTCCGCGTTTTGTTGGTAGGACCCCTAATAGTTTATTCTTGGATGACATGGTCAATTGTATTTTCCCAGATCCCCTTTCTTGTGAGAATGAAGAAGCTCTTACTACGTCGACGATTTTAAAAAAGAAGCGGCCATTAGACAAATCTTTCCACGCTGCTAATGTATCTATTGGAATAATGCATATGTACCATTTGTTAAGCGATAAAAAGAAATCTAGAATGTACGAAGAAGATCTGAAACGTACTATCGTAGAAATGAATGATAAAACTCAATTCTTAGGAGAACGTGGACTAGAAATACTTAAAGAAATGAATCACTTTATCAATACTTATGATTTCGATAGTATTACACTATCTCTAAGCGGTAAATGATTACTTGAAAACTATGCTTGCAGAGAACTTTTTTCTGCAAGCATATATTCCGTGCTGTCAATCTATTACAGAAAAAAATTTAAAAGGATCAATGGAAAGAAAGGTGTTTATTGAATGGAATTAAGCATTCTTGATTTGGCTACTCTCGCTGTAGGGAAAACAGCAAAGGATGTTTTAGAGGATTCCACCAGATTGGCAAAGGCCGGAGAAGAATTTGGTTATACAAGATTTTGGATCGCTGAACATCATAATATATCTGCGCTCTGTTGCCCATCACCTGAAGTTATGCTCGGATACATTGGTGCTAATACTGAAACTATCCGTCTTGGTTCTGGAGCTACACTTCTCCCCTACTATAAACCTTATAAAATAGCTGAAACATTTAATTTGCTTTCATCTCTATTTCCTAACCGAATAGATTTAGGAGTAGGAAGAGGTCCTGGAGGCTCTCCAGAAGCGAAGTTAGCTCTTTCGGATAATTTTTCGGAGCAAGCAAAAAAATTTCCCGATACTGTGAAAGAGCTTAAAGACTTTCTTGATAATAGTTTCCCACATAAACACCCGTATTCGACTATAAATGCTTATCCAATCCCATCAGTTCCTCCACAATTATGGATTCTAGGAACTTCTTTAGAAAGCGCGAGGCTTGCAGCATTATACGGGGTCCCTTATGCATTTGGTCACTTTTTAAGTGCAAACAAAAGCTCAGAAATCATGAATTATTATCATAATAATTTAAAAGGTAAAGAAAGCGGCATTAAACCGAAAACAATTTTTGCTGTTTTTGTGATTTGTGCAGAGACAAATGAACGCGCCCAGGAGCTTGCAAGAAGTGCTTTATTATGGGAGGTACAATTATCAACAGGCATTGGCGATAAAGGACTTCCGTCTTTTATAGAGTCAAACGGCTATACTTTTAGTCGACAAGAGATGGAATTAATAAGAAACTTTAAGAATAAAATGATAATAGGATCACCAACAGAAGTGAAAAAAAAACTAATAGATATACAAAATACATATAAAGTAGATGAAATTATGATCTTAACTAATACTTTCTGTTTTGAAGATAGGATAAAATCATATAAGTTAATTGCAAAAGAAGTGTTTTCCGTGTAATTATTACATAGCCGAATTTAATTTTTTTCAAAGGAGAAGAATAGAGTAGAGGTGATTAAAATATGTAATCCTAATAAATAGTACTCAAATTATATGTAAAGGAGTATATTTTTTGCAAATAAAAACATCTTTCCGTTTTTTATGGATAGGCCAGTCAATTGCAAATTTAGGAGACATATTATATATAGTAAGCATAATTTCAATAGTGTACGAAATCACTGGGTCTGCATTTTATATGGCTCTATTTCCTTTTGTTAATACAGTTTCAAGGTTTATTAGTGGTTTTATTGCTCCTATTCTTTTAGAAAGATATAGAACGAAGCCACTTTTGGCATTTTCACAGTTTGGTAAAACAATCATTGTATTAATGCTCACAGTAAATTCAATCTATCTTTTTTCAATAGATAATATAATTTTCACCTTTGTATTTGTAATGTTTATTTCATTTCTAGATGGGTGGGCTAGCCCTGCTAGAGATTCATTGATTCCCAGGTATTTCGATTCAGAGGAGAAATTGGTTAAAGTAAATAGTTTTCTTTCTATAGTCGATCAGACAATCACTTTAGGAGGATGGCCAGCAGCTGGTATTTTAATCACTCTATTAGGATCAGGTAATCTACTAATTATAACAACTATATTATTCGTTATTTCAACCATTTTTATGTTTTTAATTAAGGATTTAGATAGAATTGAGGATGAACTCAATAAAGACGAACAAGAATCAGAAAAAATGACAAAGAAGGTTTTGCTGGAAGGATGGAATACAATATGGAAGACACCTTCTTTAAGAACAATTACGATTGTAGAATTTACGGAATCCATAGCAAATGTGGTATGGGTTGCAGCTATTCTGTATATCTATGTTGAAGAAGTTCTACAGGTTAGTGAAAATTGGTGGGGATATATCAATTCAAGCTTTTTTGCTGGTTTAATGATCGCTGGTTTTATTAGTTTAAAGTGGTCACAAACAATAACTAATAATTTGAGATTTGTAATCATTAGTGGAGCATTTCTTACCAGTATTACTACACTTATTTTTGGATTAATTTCAACTCCTTGGCTCGCACTTGTCATTTCCCTTTTTTTCGGTTTTGGTAGTCAAATTAAGGGAGTTGCTCAACAAACTATAGTCCAAACGAGTGTTAATTCAAAATTATTATCAAAGGTATACTCTGCACAGGATAGTATCGTCTTTGGAACATTTGGTGTTTCAACTATTTTATTTGGGATATTTGCTGATCAATTTGGTGTGAGATTTACATTTTTATTAGCTGCATTTCTACTTTTCGCTTCAGCCTTTTTTGTCTCAATAAATCAAAAAACACTAAAACATATTAAAAGTGGGGAAATAAATAAGTGATTTGATAATTGAAATAAAGAGCCTATGTCAAAGATTTTAATATTCAATTTGACATAGGCTTTTATATTTTATTATTTTATCAAAATGCACACTTCCTCTTACAAGCTAATATTACCTTGCCCATTATTGGACTAAAGATCAACTAATTGTCCGGATCTGATAGCTTTCTGTATAATGAAGCTCTTGATACATTTGTGATTTCACAAATTTGATTTACAGTCATATTCCCTTCCTTATACAGCTTTACTGCATAATTCATTCCTGCGTGATTTTTATGATACTTCTTTAACCGACCTTTAAATTTTCCTTCTTTCTTAGCCAACTCAATCCCTTCACGTTGTCGCATACGAATAAGATCTCGCTCTAATTGGTTAACACCAGCCATTACCGTAATTAAGAATTGGCTGTATGGATTATCTTCTGATAAATCTAGCCATGTATCTTTTAGTGATTTTAAGCTTCCCTTTTTACCTCGTATGTTATCGATTAATTCAAATAGATCTTGTGTACTACGAGTGATTCGAGTTAAGTCTGTAACATAAATGATGTCATCTTTCTGTAAATTCCCTAACATTCTTTGAAGTTGCTCGCGATCCTTTGTTGCTCCTGAAACTTTCTCTTCATAAATAATATCCATTCCGATCTCGTTCAGCTGCTGAAATTGCCTTGAAGTATTTTGGCTAGTCGAACTGACACGTATATAACCGATCTTTCGCAAAAATACCACCTCACTTTTGAGACAAGTCTTGTGAGACACTCTTAACTATGATTCTATCAGTCTACTTCACTTGTATCAATAGAGTACACTCTATTGATATATAATTGAAGTAATAAATTAAAAAAAACAGAAATGAGATGATGCTAAATGAAAATTGCGAGAGGTAGGGAATTACTTACACCCGAACAGAGACAGGCTCTTATGCAAACTCCTGAAGATGAGTGGGTGCTAGGAACCTACTACACCTTTTCCAAACGAGATTTAGAAATTATAAATAAACGAAGAAGAGAAGAAAACCGGTTAGGGTTCGCCGTTCAATTAGCCGTTCTTCGGTATCCCGGTTGGCCGTACACACATATCAAAAGCATCCCAGATTCGGTCATACATTATATATCAAAACAAATCGGTGCCAGTCCACCTTCACTTAGTCTTTATCCTCAAAGAGAAAATACACTTTGGGATCATTTGAAAGAAATTCGAAGTGAACACAATTTTGTAACTTTTACCCTAAAAGAATACCGAATGACATTTAAGCATCTTCATCAATTAGCTTTGGAAAATGGCGATGCCATTCATCTACTACATGAATGTATCGACTTTCTAAGAAAAAACAAAATCATACTGCCTGCTATCACTACACTTGAGAGAATGGTGTGGGAGGCAAGAACAATGGCTGAAAAAAAGCTATTTAATACAGTTAGTCAGTCTCTAGCAAATGAGCAAAAAGTAAAACTTGAAGAGATCATTACTTCGCAGCATCCATCCGAGTCCAATAAAACGATATTGGGTTGGTTAAAGGAACCACCGGGTCATCCTTCACCCGAAACATTTCTCAAAGTAATAGAACGACTCGAATACATACGGGGAATAGAATTAGAGACGGTAAAAATTAGTCATTTGCATCGCAATCGCCTGTTACAGCTATCTCGTTTAGGTTCAAGATATGAGCCTTATGCATTTCGAGACTTTCAAGAAAATAAACGATATTCGATATTAACCGTCTTTTTATTACATCTTACTCAGGAGCTAACGGACAAAGCTTTTGAAATACATGACAGACAAATACTTAGTCTGTTATCAAAAGGCCGTAAGGCTCAAGAGGAAAATCAAAAACAAAACGGTAAAAAGCTAAATGAGAAAGTTATACACTTTACGAACATTGGACAAGCTTTAATCAAAGCAAAACAGGAAAATTTAGACGTTTTTGAGGTTTTAGAATCCGTTATTGAATGGAATTCTTTTGTCTCTTCGGTGGAAGAAGCTCAAGAGCTTGCACGTCCTGCTGACTATGATTATTTAGACTTATTGCAAAAACGATTTTATTCACTTAGAAAATATACGCCTACGCTATTAAGGGTATTGGAATTTCATTCTACAAAGGCAAATGAGCCTCTTTTACAAGCTGTTAAGATTATCCGAGGAATGAACGAATCCGGAAAGCGAAAAGTGCCTGATGACTCGCCTGTGGATTTTATTTCAAAACGCTGGAAAAAGCATTTATACGAGGATGATGGTACAACAATCAATCGTCATTACTATGAAATGGCTGTTTTAACAGAACTTCGGGAGCATGTACGGGCAGGAGATGTTTCCATTGTTGGCAGCAGACAGTATAGAGATTTTGAGGAATATTTGTTTTCAGAAGATACATGGAACCAAACGAAGGAAAATATGAGATTATCAGTTAGTTTATCATTCGAAGATTATATGATGGAGAGAGCCAGCAACCTTAACGAAAGGTTAAGGTGGTTAGCTTCCAATTTCAACAAGTTAGACGGAGTTTCTCTTGAAAAAGGAAAGCTGTCACTTGCACGCTTAGAAAAAGATGTTCCAGAAGAAGCAAAAAAGTTTAGTTCAAGCCTTTATCAAATGCTGCCAAGAATAAAATTAACTGATTTACTCATGGATGTTGCTCATATAACAGGATTTCATGAGCAATTCACTCATGCTTCCAATAATCGAAAACCTGATAAAGAAGAAACAACCATTATCATGGCCGCCCTTTTAGGAATGGGAATGAATATAGGCTTGAGCAAGATGGCTGAAGCAACACCCGAACTTACATATAAACAATTAGCCAATGTAACTCAATGGCGCATGTATGAAGATGCCATGAATAAAGCCCAAGCTGTATTAGTAAATTTTCATCACAAATTACAATTATCTTCCCATTGGGGAGACGGTACAACATCCTCGTCAGATGGTATGAGAATGCAGCTGGGTGTTTCGTCACTACATGCAGATTCAAACCCACATTACGGAACTGGAAAAGAAGCCACCATCTATCGATTTACAAGTGACCAATTCTCTTCTTACTACACAAAGATTATTCATACAAATTCAAGGGATGCGATTCATGTTTTGGATGGTTTGTTGCACCATGAGACGGATCTAAATATAGAAGAGCATTATACAGACACAGCTGGTTACACAGACCAAATATTCGGGCTGACTCATTTATTAGGATTTAAATTTGCTCCAAGAATAAGGGATTTATCGGACTCAAAATTATTTACAATAGATAAAGCAAGGGAGTATCCAAAACTAGAAGCCATTTTACGTGGACAAATAAATACAAAGACCATCAAAGAAAATTATGGGGATGTTTTGCGATTAGCTCATTCTATAAGGGAAGGAACGGTTTCAGCATCCCTCATTATGGGGAAACTAGGTTCCTATTCAAGACAAAACAGCTTAGCCACAGCCTTACGTGAGATGGGCCGAATAGAAAAAACGATCTTTATTCTTAATTACATTTCAGATGAATCTCTAAGAAGAAAAATACAAAGAGGATTGAATAAAGGAGAAGCCATGAATGGGTTGGCAAGAGCTATTTTCTTCGGAAAACAAGGAGAGCTTAGGGAACGAACCATACAGCATCAGCTTCAAAGGGCCAGTGCTTTAAACATAATTATCAATGCCATTAGTATCTGGAATACCTTACATCTAACAAAAGCAGTTGAATATCAAAAACAATCTGGTAGTTTTAATGAAGAATTATTGCACCATATGTCGCCTCTAGGTTGGGAACATATTAATTTGCTAGGAGAATACCATTTTAATTCCGAGAAAATGGTCTCGTTAGATTCTTTAAGACCATTGAAACTTTCTTAACGTTGTTAAAAATAGGGGAATTGTCTCGGAATTGTGCTTAACGTTGTAAATCCGCATTTTCCTGACGGTACCCCTTATTGTTTGAACTAATTTTTATAAAAATTCTATAGGGTTCCTCCTGGTTGTTAAATGTCTGAATCTCTCCAATAATCTTTGCTTCTGTGATCATAAGGTTTGCTTTCCTTTCACGTAACTGGTAAATAAAAATTGTTGTTTATTGTTCCAATATCTTGAACCTATAATCTCCTGAACAATTTTATTTTTTAATTCCATCACAGACTAGTTACAGCAACACCTGAAGTGGAATTATAAAAATCATCATGCAGCAAATAAACATCACCGTATATGTGATATAAAGATTTATACTCTTCTCTACTCAGTTGATGAGTCAATAGCTTCTTTAAATGATCCATGCATAAATTCCATGTTATATCATCGTTAAATGGATCCAATTCTGAAGCTTCTAATGCCGCTTCAGAGCAACAATCACAAGTTTTATCTAATTTGCTGCTACTTATTTGAGGAGCTGTTTCCTTTAGTGTGATCAACCGCTCGTCACTTGCAAATATTGTTGCATGATTAAAACAAAGGTTCAGCCTGTCTTCTCCATCATTTATTGAAATTAACATCAATTCATTGACACAGTTCTTTTCCATGCATTTCATTGACATCTTGATTCTCCTCCTCTTGATTTGAAGCTTACTTCCTTTTATTTCTTTTAAGTATCTTATAATTTTTATGTGCCACAACGGTGTTTGAGCTCTCCAAACCTAATAGAAACGCATCAGTTGCTGATATATCAACCAGCACACTGTTGTCTCTTACCAAAAAGACTTTTCCTTCAATTTCATTTCCTCTGCGGGAGAATAGTATAGAGTCACCTTTACTTGCATGCCTAATTGCCATTTATTTGACCTCCTTTTAAGGGTATAATGTCTTAATTTCAGCAGAAGCGCAAAAAAGCACCAATAAGCCTTAACAGCTAATTGGTGCTTCCAATTTGTTTTCCCGTATAATTTCCAAATCAATTATACCATAATTTTCATAATGAAAAAAGATTTCTTGGTATTTTTTTCTATTCAACTATGTGTATTCCAAAGAGTAAAGGATGAAAGAATCTATTCAATTTGTTGAAAGGCTATTCCTGTTTCAGGGTCATAAAAATCATCATGTAATAAATAGACATCACCATATTGGTTATAAAGCTGGTGAAATTCTTTTGGGCTTAATGAATGTGTCAGCAGCTTTTTCAAATGGGTTTCACAAAGCGTCCACTGCGTATTCTCGGTCGGGAGATGTTCAATCATGTTAATGGCTAGGTTATTGCAACAGCTACAATCAGCCTGTTCCTTTAACTCACTCTTAAGCGGATATCCTTTTTTATAAGTTAATTTTGATTCGTTTAAGGCGTACATTATGGAGTGAACTCCACAAAGAACTTTCACGGTTTGTCCGTCATTGATTTCTTGCACTAACCCACCAAATTGACAGTCTTTCTCCATACAGGTCTTAGTCATCACTATTATCCTCCCTATATTCTTAATATTTTGTAGAACTACAACCATTATCATCAAGGGCAATCGTTCCAGCAAAAAGCCGGCCAAAAGAAAAAAGAGCATAAAAACAATGCTCTTTAAGGTAAATACCGTTACTATCCGTATTTTTATATTTTCATAACAAGATGCTTTAAACTGATTCTCCCCTAGTATCAAGAAAGTTTTTGATTACATGAACTATTTTTTTCCTGACTCTTTTAGATATTTCTCAACCTCATGATTTATATCCCTCGCTAACTGCTCCTGGTTAGCAGGTATATATATACCTTGTCCAGATACCAATCGGCGCTCTTCTAATTGATTAGATTTTTTCTTTGGTTTGCTGCTAAGCGAATATGTTATCGCTATTGCAGCAATTGTTAAGAATAAACCCGCTCCCGCCATATAAGACTGAAATGTTGTAAAATCATTTTTTAGATCTTGCAACCCAAGTCCCGCAGTTTGTACTGCAAACTCATCTTGTACCAACTTATCTAACAAGGATTCCTTATTTTCAATTAAGGCTGCTTGCTTCTTGCTATCAAGGCCTCCTATTTCCTTGTTAAGCAAATATTTTTCTTGTTGAAGCCTTAATAACGATTCCTAATTAGACTGTAACTGCTTGTCCAATTCACTCCCCATATGGGTACTGTAAAAACTGATTAATAAGAAAACAAAGGCAATTGATCCCCATATCCATCCAAAGATTGATTTTCTCATAAGAATTGATTCCTCCTTTACATTAAACGATTTAAATCACTAAGTGTTTTTATTATTATCTGTCCGATTAAAGTATTCTGACATTTATATACTACATATCGGCATTTTTATTAATCTCTCTAACAGAGAGAATTTCATTTGAAACAAAATCCGTTGCTCTTGTTTCTCCTTCTGGCCATAGAATGACAAAAATAGTTCCATCACTCTCATCACACCAAAACCCTCTTACTTCGTAAGTTCTTGTTTCTTCTCCCTCAATTTTAATTTCATAGCATTTTCCTTCCTGCAGTTGCTCCCATGGCTGAACTTTTCTTTTAGTACTCTTTAAATGTTTTGAAGGATTAAATTGAGGGTTGTTTACAAATGGATTAAAGTCCATGTTTTCACCTCCTAAAAAATAAAAAAGCCCTATACCGGCTAATTAATGCTTTAAGCAGCAAAAATTCACCAATATAGGGCGTATTAAATAAAATGGGAAAGTCCTTCTCGCATGAGTGGGATAATAATAAAAACTAGACGTATATATTTATTATATAGAAAATCCTTCCATGGATACAAGCGATTTCTCTGCTAAGTACTGAAACGTTGCTACACCAATTCAAACAATTTTAAGAAATAAATAACTGTATTCAAAATTTGTTCCTCTGATTCCGTATACGGTATATCAACTACAGGTAATCCTAACGACCAACAAAACTCCCTTTTGATTCTATCCCGCTTCATTCTCTCTCTAGACCCCTTAAAACCTCCAAAGTATTCTGATCTCATATATTTATAATGCTGTATCCCATTGAATTCTATAGCAAACAGCGGAAAGTTATTTTGACATATTACAAAATCCAGCCGGAAGTCTCTATCACAACCAAATCGCTTCATAGACACTTCTTTGATAAATTCAATTTTTTGAGATGCCAGTAAATTTGTTATAAACTTGGCTCCATTTGACTCCTTGATTTTCTTTCTACAATGGCTACAAGTTTCACCTCGCTTAACTTTGATTGGTTCAATTACCCACTCATGACCTCTGCTGCATAAGTGTAGTCCTTTTCGTCTCATAGCTTTATACGGACCAACAAACCGAATATCTTCTCTATTCTCTGAAAGGAAGTTTATGTATTTTTGATGGTTTGGAGAGATTGTTTCATTTAGGCCTGTCCTCCAGGTGTCGGTACACCTAATATAAGTATTGCTGCCTTCTTCATTCTTAACTATGAATGCTTTAACTAACTTATTCGTCAATTCTTCTTCCAACCTATCAACATATTCCTGGTATTTTTCTATTTCTGCAGGTTCTTTGGACTTCTTTTTATAAATATGAACACAATTATAAGTATCTTTCACATAGAAGATAATTTTCCCTTCAAACTTCATAGTTGGGACCACCTTTTTTATACATGAAAATAGTAATATATTCCTTCTATTAAAATATATCAAATCAAAGAGGTCGAATAATATCTTAATGATATTTGAAACTCTCGTTTAAAATTAGTTAAATTATTTTATAAGAGAAGCGATAATCCATAAAGGACTATCGCTCTTTTTAAATTTCTTTCTTCTCTGTAATTCTACGTTTAATTAATGTAATAAATATAATTGAATTAACGATAACCGGGACACTTAAAATGAAAAAGAGAGTCCTATTGATACCTAAAACTACAAAAATCAAAAAAACTATTCCAGCAATTAAAAAGCAAACCGCATTAAGTTTAAGTAGTTGCTCATAATTCAACATTCATCACCCTTTGTATGAATTAGTGATTTGAAGATGTAACATATAAACATCAATAAATTCATTAAAGCCTAAATTCTTATTAAACTAAATTACCGCGTTAGTATAAATACAGAAATTCACATATTCTATTAATGAGGCCCTTCAAAAAATTGAAGGGCCCTAAAATTTTTATTCCGCTAAATTAAGAAAATAATTCCGGAAAATTAAGAACAAATTCCGGCTATTAAAGAAAAAATAACATCTTGTGCTAACCCTTATTGGTTTCTATGAAAATTAAGGGCTTCATAAATATTTGAATCTATTGTCACATCATATAGGCCTTCAGCGAAAACCTTCTCTGAACCAGCATCATGAACGGACTTAAATTCAAAGTAATATTGCCCCTCCGGAATGTATGCAAAGTCTTCTCGCCACAACTCCGCTTCCCATATAGTTCCAACTCCATTAACTTTTGTAAATAAAGAAGTTGGAATTTCAACAGGGCCGATAGAACCTCCAAAATCAACAGTTCCAGACACCGACTCTGCAGGAGATGTAGTGAGACGAATTAAGAATTTCTCACCAGCATAAAAGAGCTTGAATGGTCGATTATTTTTAATCCGTATTTCTTCCCACTCAGGAGTGTGATAAACAAGCGGCTCTAAAACAGGATTCACAAAAACATACTGTGTAACAATCTCTGATTTAGCCCCTTCATTATCAGTAACAACCAAAGAAACTTTGTTTCTAAATGAGTTAGTTGGAAACTCTGGGTATTGCTGCGTACTTGATGTTACATTTCCGCTTAAATCCTCAAATGTCCAATTCCATGCTACAACCTCTCCATCGGGATCGTAACTGTTGTCAGGATTAAATTTGACAGTATCTCCATAGGTTAACTGTAAAGGACTCCATGTAAATGATGCTACTGGGATTTCATTTGGCGGCTTCTCCTTAACAGTAATAACCTGGACAGCAGGT
Source organism: Bacillus sp. NTK034 (assembly GCF_017303275.1). Classification (GTDB taxonomy): domain Bacteria; phylum Bacillota; class Bacilli; order Bacillales; family Cytobacillaceae; genus Cytobacillus. The sequence continues at coordinate 11,820 of NZ_JAFKOJ010000007.1, forward strand.
ACTTCACTTCTCAAGTTATCATTGTCATACACATGAAGCTGAGCCTTATAATCACCTTTAACTGCATTCGTGATTATTGGATTCTTAGCGCTAGAGGTAGTTTTTTGGCCAGCAGGATTTGTAATTTCCCACTCCCATTTCTCTACTGTACCATCCAAGTCAAATGATTTTGAAGGGTCGAGTGTAATAGTATCTCCTTCTACTGGCATTTTCGGTGACCAATCGATTAAAGCAAAAGGTTTTTGTTTTCCAATGATCACTTCAATTCTTACCATGCTTGTATCCGAAAGGGATGGTAAAGGAGCTGGAGGATCATCAAATACTGTCTGATACACGTCATATGTGCCAACACCATATTGACTAAAATCTGTAGGTGGCACCCCAGTTTCCCAGCTATTTATAATATTTCCATCCTCATCAACTTTGTTAATCTTCCAAGAATAATTTATCAATGGGTGCCCATCGATGTCATAGCTAGAATCTTTATACGTAGCTTCCTGGTTTAACCCCAACTGAATTGGATTTGGTGTAAGTGAAAAGACAGAAGTAGGCGGATTATTGTCTAAGATGACTTTAATATTCCGCTCATACAAATCCGAGCGCAAGCTAGGACCAGTTTTCGGAATATCATCAACGGTTAATCCCATTGTATAGGTGCCTTCTCCTAATCCCAACTCAGCGAAACTTTTCGGGAAAGTTGATAATGTTTTTAGAATGGTTGAAGAACCTTGTTTACGAATAGTAAATTGATAGTTCGTTAATGGGTCCCCATCCGGGTCATAACTTCTATCAACGATATTTAAAGGCTGGCTTCGATAAACTACATCCGGTGCATCAAACAAAGCAATTGGTTTTTGGTTCATGCCCATAGTGCTTATCCGCTTGGTTGTGCTGCCATATGCCCCATCAATATCTTTTACTTGGAGCGTTACATCATATATCTTATTTACTTGCAAATTGCTAGGTGGAGCACCATTGTACTTCACTCCATCCACCATATAAGACGTCCATTCGTACTCTACAATACCTTTATCATCTCGATTAAACTGATGTTCAGGGTCGTATGAAAGCTTGGGATCTAAATCCAACCTGTAGTTATCAGCCACATCAATTTTAAAAGTAAAGTCAGCAATTGGGCGCCGGTGAACATTTACCGTATATTCTCTAACGATTTCCTCATCCGACCATTTTTGATAATTATTAAAGCGATTATCACCAAAATGCACCGGGTTGTCCTTGGACCTTAGTTGAATTTTATAGGTACCGACCGCTTTCAATTGAAGTGGAGCACTTACCCAAAAATCACTTTGTGCAATTTTAGAATGTTGGTTATCAATCGTTCTGCCATTTACCTTTGTAGGATCATGAGAAAATTTCCACTCTCTTGCTAGCTCAGGATCATTCTCAAAATCTTCATATGTGACGCTATAATCAATTTCTTCACCTAAAAGGATTGTATGATTCTCACCAGGGTTTGTAACTAAATACTGCCCGATAATGTAATCCTTAATATCCTGTACATTTCTCCCTTTATAGAGGAAATCATATAGCGAGAACTTACCTAATGTTGCAGCAGTTGTGGTAAACCGATCAAAATTGGCACGATTTGAATTATAGGCAAAGTGCCAGAAGAAAGGATTATCCTGCCTCATTTTACTCACAATTGGATTTACCTGACTCGTATCATTCACCCATGTCCAACTTTGATTATCAAACCGAGAATAAACTACATCCGCATTATCTCGATAGGTTTGTGAAACAAAGTTGTCTTTCATTCTCGTTGGATCCGTTTGTTCTGTGGAATTACAACCTTGGTTGTAATAGTATTGAACTTCCCACACCTGATAAGGCTCTTGTTTTTCTAAATAATATGTGTAGGAGTGAACCCATTGATAACGAATAAACGTACAGCTATATACTGTATTATCAGCATTCCAGCTGCAAATTCGGCTATCACGTCCAACTGGATAAGCATCAGCTTCTGCTGCACTCGAGAATGACCCGCTTCCTACAACCGTATAATTGCTTGTATTTTGATAAGAACCGGTATGGACAGTATTTGTAATCGTATAACCCGGTGGCGGACTATAGGAGCCTCCAGGTGGTGAAGAAGAGTAATTTGAAACGGTATTCGATGCTGTAGTTTGGATAGTTCGGTAATAGGTCGACCAACCCCACTGTGGAATGCTTTTAATACATGTTCCATCATTGTCGTATAAGTGGTAAAAATCATTATCTATTACCACTCTGGCATCAATTCCCTTGGTCTTCAGATCTGTTTCTAGACTGGCAGCAAGACTTGCAATCTCATTTCTTTCCGAATAGTCATAGGTATAATACTTATGGTCATAATAACCACCACCATCATTATTCGATGTTCCACCAGGACGATTTCCTGTCATATGCTGCTGACTTGCTTTTGTCAAACCACCAATATCTAATACAAGGTCAACCTTACGATGTGTCTGCATTCCGAAATCAACAACCGGAGGAGTATTTGATACTTCCACTGCTTTATCTTTGTCGATTATGTTAAAGTTGGTTAGCTTTGTGTATTCTGAAACTCGATCGCCGCTATCAACTTTTTCGGTAACATCCCTACGATAATCACCATCGGTAATAAACCTCTGAATGGTTGGCTGTCCAAATCCTTCTACAACTTCTAAGCTAAAACGATAATGACCTACTCGATCAGTTTCGTAATAAACAGTTGTTTCATTTCCACTTGATATAACCTGACGAGAGGTATCCATCGCTGTTCCAAAAAGTCCATCATTATTGGTGTCATATTCCACATACCAAATTCTCTGTTTAATAAAGTCATCGTCTATAGAATTACTAAAATCTTTTAATTCTATAGTTGCCTTTTTGGTTGTACCATCTCTAAGTGCAACCTTTTGATCAACCGTAAACTTAGCTATCGGCTTCTCATCGGGCATGATAGTAATCTTTGTAGTGTAAGGCTCGCTGACTTCTGAATACTTATTGGTTACCGTTATCGTAACCTCATACTCACCTGCTTTTTTAAATAAAACATCTTTTATACCACCATCGGAAGTGTGCTCAATTTTAAAATCCCCCTGTGTGATTCCAGGAGTGACGGGTTTAAAATCCCAAGTAGTAAGATTATAGTTTATTGGTGCTACTCTAATCGCCTTAGTTGCTTTGTCAGAACCATGAGCATTAAAAGAAACTTTTCGGTTTTCTTTTAAGGTCCCATTAATTTCTAACATAGCAGTTGGAGTTGTTGGTAATATCTTAAACGACCTGGCATCAGTGTCAGAAGCCCCAGCATCATCCGTAACCTTCAAAGCAGCATCATGAGTTTCTTCAGCTGTAACACGTGGAAAATTCCTTGAAAAATTTGAAGGCGAGCCGTCTACTGTTAACTCTCTTGAAACAATCTCACCATCTGGATCCGTACTGTTATCTTGAAAAGTTACTGTTTCCGGCCAGTAATATTCTGGCTCCACAAATAAATTTGCAAGCGGAGGAAGATTTTCTTTTGGTTCCTCAGGTTCCACTGGAGGATCGGCTGCAACAACTTTAAGGGTTGCTGTTGCAGATAAGCTTCCATAATCCACTTTGACTGTTGATGTGCCCACTTTTTTACCTACAAACTTCCCTTTGGAAGAGGTAGATGCCAATGAAGTATCAGAAATAGACCAGGTACTTAGCTTGTCCAGCGTCTTATCGTATTCTTTCCCATCAAGCGCACTATATATAGCTTTATAAGTAGCTGTTTCTCCCACTTTAATGGTTTGTGTTGGAGGCTCAATCCTAAGACCTCTTGCATTTGGATCATCCATGATTTTAAAGTCATATTTATACCAAGGAGTGCCCCCATGCCCTAGACCGTCGTCACCCTGTACACGAAGTTTAGCTGTACGAAATCGATAGTAGTGCATATTTGGAATACCTAGAACATCATTATCACGAAAAGCATCATCATAATATTTCCAATGCTCTTTTTTCTCTATATTCCCTTCTTTAGCCCACCTGTTATCCTCACCAGCAACGCCACTAAAATAAAATGGATTACATCGATCTTCAGTCGGCAGTCCTCCATCACAGCCTGACTTTTCTTTTTGTACATCATAGGTTCGCATTTCGTAAACAGGATAACGTAGGATTGAGTGAATGATCTTCCCTTTAGGTGGAGTATATCCTGTTGGTGAGTCGTACCCAATACCACCTAAATCCACACCAGATGCACGGTTAGATTGCCAATTAGCTCTTAACTGGTTCGTGTCTGAACGAACAAAGTATCCATTTATAGATGTTTTATACCAACCAGCTTCATCATCATTAAGATGTGGATAAGACTTGGCTGCTGTCCCGATTTTACTCATTGGTGGATCTGTAGCATTTCCGATGAGAGTAAAAGAGTTTAATAGAAATATGAATAATAAGCCAAAAATACCTATTATACGATATCTTCTATACTTGAACATTCGTATTACTCCTCATGTAATATTTTCACTAGTCGCATTTTATTTTTTGCAGGTGTTTCATACTTAGCAAATTTAGGATTCATCTCAACAAAGTGTCCGCCGCCTACTGCATAATATCCTTTGCCGCTAATTTCTTTATAACCATAAATACGATACTGCTCGCCCATCTTCAAAGTCCGAGCCACGTTGAACTTACCATCCGTTTCCTTTAAAAGTGGAGTATCTTTTAACATGGTTAAACGGCCAATTTGGTTATGTTTTAATTCAGCAACACCCCATCTTACCTTGTCCAAAAGTGGAAAATAACGATTGACTTCATTAAAGACTTTCTGCTCCACATTGACATTTTCATAGAAGTAAGCCTTAACTTTCCAATACCCTGTTGCCATGTTAGGTGTATCTAAGTAGTAGACTCCTTTATTAACTACTTTATCAAGGTGAATACCTAATGCGATAAAACGTTCTCCTTTTTTATTAACTCCCGTATCTTGAAAACCAGAAGTATATTTAGGCCTAGGAAATTCAGGATTTTCATCATAAATAGCACTATAACGATCAAATGCCGCTAAGCCTTTAGCGTTCCCTGGGTCCAAAGCAGAATTAGAATCCATTAGAAAGAATCCTGAAGCCCTCTTTCGTTCAACATTTGCATATAAAGTATCTGAGCCACTTTTAGAATACTTATCTGTCATATACATTTTAAGTATTAAAGTACCTGTTCGATTGCCTAAGTCAATCTTATATTGGCTTTTGTTTAATCCGTATTCATCCACACCTGAAACATAATCAAGTGGTAGATCTACTGGTAACGGAGTAGCAAGAGCACTTGCTTCCACCTTATTAGGGTTTACTAGACCTGAGTTTTCAAATGGCATAACAGCTCCTAAACTTAATGCTGCCGTAACCGCTCCTACTAAAACAACTTTTTTCACAAATAACAACCTCCTAAAATATGGGCGATATAGGAAATTAGGTTTAAACACTTCCTTTCATTTCCTTTAAATTAAGTATAAAGGATTATTACAGAAAAGAAAAAAACACCACAATGCAGAGAATCCTCTGATTGCGGTGCTTCCGCTTTTCAAAATTATAGTTTCCCAATTTTACTCACAAAGTTTTACTACAATTATATTACTATTGTTCTCTCTCGCGTGAATAAAAATGGAAAGATGTATTAATACTTTAAATTATACCAAGAACCGATAGGAAAATCTAACCTTTTTTGTGAAAATCCCCTATTCTTCATTTACAAAATAGGGCTCACAATCTAACTTAAAATGAAAAATGCTGTTTGACTTACTTTAAATTATCTAATTGTTCATTGTAACAACCTTGCTAGATTGATAGAGATGGTCGACTTCGTAGCTGATTCTCTAAACATAAGTAGAATTTCATTTTTACATTTAGTTTTTTCTTTAAGACATTTTAGTAAATGATCATTTGTTGTAAGCTGCTCCCGTCTTTCTTCGTTAATATTTATTGCTAAAAAGATTCCTTTTTTGTATTGATATCTGTGAATGAATTGATCAATTTTCAATATATCCTTTATCATGTCTTCATAAGTCAGCTTTGGGTTAGCTTTGACTTCAATAATTAAGTCCTGATTATCAAATGTATCTGGTTCATGTATTAAGAAGTCAGGATAATATACTCCTTCGGTGCTTTGTATTCCGAATAATTGTTCAATTTCACTGCCTACTTGAGTTTTTCGGAGCTCAGCTTGCAAAATCACCTTCTCATCCAACTGGTTTTCTTCCATAATTTTGCGAAGTTGATGATAAAGCTCATAGCAAAAGACTCTCTCATGATGCATACTCAAATAAGGTATTAACTCTTCCCGCTTTGGATCTTTCGATTCAATTTCATGAGCATTCAGCATGGAATTGATCCAATCCTGATTTCCAAAATAAACTTCTTTAACATTATTAATTGCTTTTCGAAGAAATTTAATATAAGTAGGAATTTCCATGAATATACTTCCCCTTAATTTATTTTAATAATTAATCAAATCATTCTAGATAGGTTGGATCCAATCCTTTTTAAATTTATCGGTCATTAGAAGAAACTTCACATATTCCAAATAAAAAAACCTAAAAGTTGAGTTCCGATCAACCTTTCCTGTAGGTTAGGAACAAATTTAGAAAAAATCATGGATATTATAAGAGTCCATTTCGTAAGATTATAAAAAATTCGGTCCTAAAATTGATTTTAGAATTTCCTTTCAAGTTAGCATAAAAAGAAAAACGCTTTGCTCCTCAATGAAGCAAAGCATTGGCAACCATACAATAGCAGCTACCTTATTTCCTTCTTGATCCATTTGAAAACTGCCTCTTCCGAGATAAAGAGGCCCTTCAAAAAATTACTTAAAGGGTCTCGAGAATTTTAATTCCGGAAAATTATAAGATTCCGGATATTATTGAAAAATAACATAAATTTTGTATAGACTCTAGTGATTTCTGTGGAAATTAAGTTCTGAATACACATTACCCTGTATCTCGATTAAATAGTTTGCAGCAGCTTCTACTCTTGGATTGTCAACAGGATGTATAGATCCAAAATCAAACATGTATTGACCTTCTTCAATATAGATAAAATCCTCTCGCCACAATTCCGCTTCCCAAATATATTCAAATTCACCCTTACTGATCAGCTTAAATTTGGTGGAAGGAATATCTACTTTTCCAACTTCACCTCCAAAATGAACACTTCCCCATACACGTTGAGCTGGAGTTGAGGTTAATCTAATAATGAACTTCTCTCCTGCATGGAAGAGATTTACGTCAGAAGGGAAACCTTCATCCATCCACTTCCTATTCCACTCAGGTGTGTGAGTTACTAAAGCATCCAAAGCAGCAATATCGACCATAATTATCTCGGTAACAGCATCTTTTGAACCATTATTATCAGTTACTTCAAGCGTTACATCGTATCGCTCTGTCCTGGCAATAAAGGTAGGCTTTTTTTGTGAGCTTGTCTGTATGGAACCGTTGTCTGCTCTAATCGTCCATTTCCATGCCACTATTTCTCCATCTAAATCGTAGGAACCATCTGGGTCTAGTTGAACAGACTCACCCAAGAAAGGTTTAAATGGGTCCCAAATGAATGCAGCAACCGGCGGTAAATTTGGTGGCTTCGGCTGTACAACTTTGTCTTGTATTGAAGGGACTCTAGAACGTATATTGTCATTATCTCGTACATGAAGAGTAACTTCATAAGTGCCCACCACTGCATTGTTTATCATCGGATAATGACTGCTGGAAGTCGTAGTTGTGCCGTTTGGTGCTTTAATAGTCCATTCCCATGCTTGAACAGTTCCATCCGGATCAAATGATTTATCAGGGTCTAATTTAATATTATTCCCTTCGATTGCGGGCTTAGGAGTGTAGTCGAATAAAGCAAAAGGTCTCTGTGGCCCCATTACAACTTCTACAATCTCAGAATGTGTCCCGCTCAATGAAGGCAATGGATAAGGCGGATCATCAAATACTGTTTGTGTGACTCGGAATGTCCCTATTCCATATTCCCGCCAATCTCTAGGAGGTACTCCAGTGTTCCATGTTTGAGTAACATTGTTTTCCTCATCAAGTTTTTCAATAGTCCAGGAATAATTTTTTAAAGGATGACCATCCGGGTCACTGCTAAGGTCCTGGTAATTATTCAATTCATTTACCAATAGTGGAGCGGGAGTTAGCTTAAAATTAGACACTGGTGGTCTATTCTCAATAACCTTTATTGTCTTCTCAAAAGGATCCGATGTTAAGGACGGTGGGATTTTAGGAATATCCCTAACTGTTAAACTCACAATATAGCTTCCAGCTCCTAACCCCATTTCTTTGAAACTCTTTGGAAACTCTGTTACGTTTCTAAGGATTGTCGTTTCACCTTGCTTGCGAACAGTAATCTTATAATCAGTTAATGGATCACCGTTTGGATCGTAGCTCCTATCTACAATATTCAGGTCCATAGTATCTACTACTATATCAGGAGCATCAAACAGCGCAACTGGCTTAATATTATACCCTTGTGTGCTGATTCGTTTTGTGACAACGCCATAAGCTCCGTCAATATCCTTAACCTGAAGGGTAACGTCATAATCCTTGTTAATTGCCAATCTGGATGGAGGAGCACCATTATAGGTATTACCGTCAACAGAATAACTTACCCATTTATGCTCCACAATCCCTTTATCTGGACGATTGAATTGATGATCCAAGTCATAAGAAATTGATGGATCCAAACTTAAATCTAATGTTCCAGGGTCAATACTATAAGTAAAATCTGCTATTGGCCTTCTATGAACATTAATTATATATTCTCTTTGTACTTCTTCATCTGACCATTTACGGTAATTGAAAAAGCGTTCATCTCCATCATATATAGGGTCATCTTGAGCTCTTAATTGTACCCGATAAGTCCCTACTTGTGTAAGCTGCAGCGGAGAATCGATATATAATCCGCTTTGAGGTATTGGACCTGCTGGTGCATTGTCTATGACCCTTCCATTTATCTTTGTTGGGTCATGAGAATATTTCCATTCTCTTTTTAATTCCGGGTCATTTTCGTGGTCAGTATAATTTACGGTGTAATCGAGTTTGTCACCTAATACAATTGTTGTATTGACTCCATCCTCTTCCATAAAATATTTATTAATAATGTAGTTCTCAACATCTTTTACATTTTTATTGAGATATTGAGAATCATAAATCGAAAACTGGCCAATACCAATGCCTCCTTGAATTACTCTTTCCGCATTGGTTCGGTTACCTGCGACAGCCATATTCCAGAAGAAGATACTATTGCTTTTCGATTTATTGGTAACTAGATTTACCTTCGAAGTGTTACTTATCCAATCCCACGGCCTTTTATCCATTCTAAGATACAAATTTTGAGCACCGGCTCTATATGTTTGACTGGCATATGAATCCGTAAAATCAGTAGTATTCACTTGTTCGGTAGAATTTAGCCCTTCATTTTGGTAACTGACTATTTCAAACCGATAGTCAGGAAAGTATTTTCGTAATGATGCCGTATACCTTGTTCCTGTTTGAGATAGAATTTCACTACCTGGATCAGAACATGGGGGGGCATGTGAATGTTCCTTTCCTCCATTAGGTCTATTATCAAAATAACACCAGGTTACTTCATAAATTGGTGTAGAGGAACTTGAAGTGACTTCCCAATCTCCACTATAAGGAGAAGTTCCTGAATAGCTGCTGTACTGGTAGCTTCCATAATCTCTCCAGCCCCAGACCGGTACGTTTCGAACACCCACACCGTCTGTATCCGGTTGTTTATAATAAGCATTATTAAACGTTACTCTTGCATCAATGCCTTTGGCTAAAAGATTTGCTTGAAGGGTTGATGCGTACGAGGTTAATCGGTTCTTATCCGCTTCATCATAAGTATAATATTTATGATCGTACGTTCCACCGCCACCACCGTTGTTAACGCCCGCCCCAGGTCTAGAACCTGTTTGGTGTTGCTGCGTTGCTGTATCCATTCCGCCAAAGTTTAAGACAACATCAATTTTATTCTGTCTTCGCACTCCAAAATCAATAACTGGATTTACATTAATGATTTCGACTGATTTATCATATTCCGGTAAATTAAAGTAATCTGGTAGCTGATAAGTTGCTACCTCTCCTGATTTATCAATTATACCGGAGGAGTCCCTCAAATAATGTTCATCCTGGATAAATTCAGGCAAAGTTTCTTGTCCAAATTCTTCTACAACTTCTAAACTAAATCGGTAATTACCCACTTTATTAGATTTAAATTGGACGGTTGTTTCATTTTTGCTTGAGATTATTCTTTTTGGCTCATCCTGCGGAGTTCCAAAGAAACCATCATTATTACTGTCAAAATCTATATAATAGATTCGTTGTTTAATTTTGTCTTCATCCGGAGAAGTACTACTGTCTTTTAGTGTTATAGTAGCATTCTTTCCCCCGTTTATATCCCGAATGGCCTTCCCTGCATCAACAGTAAATTGAGCAAGAGGCGGCCGGTCAGGTTCTACAGTAATAGTTTTGGTAGTGGGTTCTGAGGTTTCTCCGTATTTATTTGTTACAGTTAAAGTTATTTCATATTCACCTGGTTCTCTAACTAAAAAATCCCTTTTTGAAGGGTTACTGCTATTTCGGATAAAGATTCCCTGTTGCCCAACTCCCTCCGTTAAGGGTTTTATTGTCCATTTTGATAATGAATAATCAATTGGGGCGACATGAACAGGCGATACTTTATTAGAAAGAGTACCATCTAATGATATTCTTCGATTTACTTTAGTTGTACCTGTGATACTAAACTCTGCTTTTGGTGTTGTCGGCAAAATCTTAAAGTCTGCAGAATCTGTATCTGAAGCTCCTTGATCATCCGTTACCATTAGTTCTACAGTGTGATCCTCAATTTCTGTTACTCTCGGAAATTTCTTTGGATTTGTTGAATGCTGTCCATCAACTGTTAAGTCTCTAGAAATAATTTCACCGTCTGGATCATAACTATTATCCTGGAATGGTACTTCTTCAACCCAGTAATAAGAAGGTTCAACGTTTACATCAGCAATTGGAGAAAGGTTGGGCTTTTCTTCAGGTTCGGGTGGAAGTTCCACATCTCCAGCAGCAATAGTTACCGCCATAGTTGCTGTAGTAGTTCTTTCAATTCCATCTGTTACTTTTAGCGTCAGTACATGTTTCCCTGTTTCTGTGATTGAAATCGATTCATATAACTTTGTTATCTTATCCTTAAACTCAACACCGGATTTAAGTAGTGTGTTTCCCTTATAAATTTCGTATTTAATAAATTGAGAGTACGGATTAAATTCTTCTGCATTTATCTCAACATTAAATTTTTCACCTGACTTTGCAGAAGAAGGACCTCTTATACTTCCCACTGGAAAGGAAGTTGTAAAAACTTCTAAATAATCATTTCCGGAAGAATCTTTTCTGGCTACCACCTCAGCCCCAGCATGTCGAGCAATCTCTACAGAGTGATAACGATTAAAAGATGTATTATCCTTTAGTCTCTTTAAGGATACTGGTTGTGACATTCTTTCTACATAACTTGGGTTCCCATTCCAAACCTTCCCCCAGCGATACAACGTACTTTTATGGGCAAATGTACGTCCTAAGTGGTAATTTTCATATAATCCATCACCTGGGTTAAAATCAATCGGCCTAAGAAATCCCATATTTCCAACGTAAGTTCCTTGGAATGATGCAGGATCAGTCTTTTCTTTTGTATATACTGGCCACACTCCTTCATACCTATAATGAGGAGGAATTACTACTCCGTCAAAACGAGGAGATGGTTCGTATATCTCTTGGTTATTCGGTTCAGGATATATCGTCATACCGTCATGATAGTGAGGCACAGTTTCAGCAGCCAAGTTTCTATGACCTGAAATATTTATCATGGTAAGGAAGACTAAAGATATCCCTATAAAGCGAAATTTTTTTGAACCTATTATTAGCTTCATGAATAGCTACCTCTAATTTTTTCTATAGTCTTCAGGCAAAGGGAAATTGGCAATTTCAATTCTTGTAATATCTTCTCTCTTTCTTACATCTACTCCCGTATAAGTTCTTGTAAATAGGCCTAAAAGATTTGCAGATTCTCTTATAGGAACCATGAATTTTCCATTCTTCATTTCAACAGCAGTACTTAATTCTTGTGATATCCCATTAACAAAAACCTTTTTTGAACCAGCTGTGAATTCAACTGTATTTTTTGCCTTTACAATCAATTTATTAGAAGATACTTTTACATCAACTTGACCTTTTAAAATCGTTTCTATCTCAACAAACGCTTTGTTATTTTTAAAGTAAGATAGATTAGTTAATCGATTAATAAGTACATTATCTTTTACATAAGTGGCAAAATCGTTACTAGCTAAATGAAGATCTATAGAAAAATCACCTGTTTTCTCAGGATTAACCGGAAGGATTTCATCATCAACAAAATCTATGTTTTCAATATAGAATTCTGATGATCTGTAAGCTTTGCCATTGTAATGAATTGTTTCAGAGTAAGGGTAGTCTAGTCTGTATTGCATTAAAGAAGCATCTTTCTCCGAATCTAAATATTCATTAAATGTGTTATAGGATTGATTAAAATATGAAACATATCTATCGATAAAACTTGTTTGATAAATTTCCCCGTCCCCTCTCGAACGAAATGCAAATTTTTGCTCCCCATATTTTGCTTTAAGTTCAGCAGCTGTCATTTCTGTATCTTTCTTTTGTGGCGGTTCTACTGGTTTTGTAGATGCTATTGTTTGCAACATGTTATAAATTGAAACTACTGTTCCAACGCGCGTCCCACTTGTTGCTGGCTGAAATTTATTAGAGTTCTCTGCTGACCCCATAATGCCGTATGCAGCCATCCTTTTTACACTCTCTATAGCATAACCACCAATACTTCCAGCATCAGAATAAGGTAAGGAAACAGTTTTTGTATAATTTCCTTTTAACTGCAAAGCACGATCTAACATCACAGCAATATCAGAACGGCTAACAGGTAGATCTGGTCTAAAAGTACCATCCTTGTAACCTTTAATAATGCCAGCTGTCGCCGCTTTATTGATTTCTGTATATAAGGAATTACCTGATTTGACATCTTTAAAGGTTATATTAGATGCTTTTAAATCCAAAGCCCTTGCAACAAAGGCAGCAAATTGTCCCCTTGTTACAACCTGGTTAGGCTTAAAGGTACCATCTTCAAAACCAGAAATTACCCCTTTTGATACAAGGTAGTCAATTTGCTTTAACGCATGGTAATCACTAGGCAGGTCTTTAAATGAAGATGCTGCCTCTACTACAGCTACCTGTTCATTAAAAGGAATTGGTACTATTCCTGCAACCGTTAAACTAGAGCTTAAAACCATTGGTAAAATTAACTTTTTCATTTTTTGCACTCCCTCTCGTTTAATAATCTAAGTATAATGAAGATTTTGGAAAAAGAAAAAAACACCAACAATCAGGGATTCCCCTATTGCGGTGCTTCCGCTTTTGAACATATAGTTCCTAATTTACTCATTTATGTATGCAGAACTGAAGAAGACTTATAATATCTCTTCCTCGCATGAGTAAGATTTGGTAAATTAGTAATTATCTACTATTATACCAACTACCTCACAGGAATATCTACATACAAAATTCTATTATTAGTATTTATACTCTTGTATAGTCACATACCTTTGATATTCATCATCAAATCTTACTTTTGCCTCTATAACACAAACAATGCTTGGCCCAAAAATAGGCCTTTCAATATCAATGTTTAATAAAGGATTGCTGTATTTATAGGTAAATGGAAAAGTAACTGGTAAACCTGAATCTGAATCAATAAAATTGTGGTCTATATATACTGTCTCAACAATTTTTAGAGGATCAGTTATATATGACCCTTCTTTTGGAGATAGATCTTGATTTAGTAATAGGTTTTTACTTAATGTTAAATGTATTGTATCTAATGCAACAGCTTCATCGAATTCAATTATTCCATCCGCTACCTTTTCATTATCAATCTGTAAGGCACCATCATGAACAGCATGCTTTAAGGAATAATTGACTTTTTCATAAGTAGTATCCAATATAAAGTACTTAATTTGCGAGATCGTTAATCCAAAAGCTATAAAACATATGCCAATTAAGAAGTATAATGCCTTCATATTTCACCAGCTTTAGTTAATATATTCACTCATACGAGTTGCTGAGCGAACGTGATATAAATCGCTACTATAATCTTTGTCTGAAAGGAATAAAGGTTTAAATAAGAGAAAATAATATTTATTGGGCACTTTTATTGTTGCTTCTACATATCCACCTCTCAGGGTTACAGATTGTGTAGCATTTATGTCAATTTCATTGTCTTGGTATCCGATGCTATTTAGCTTCTTCTTCATTTCCAGTAGAGTTTCTGGAGAATAATATCCCTCAATTGCAGCTTTTTCAGTGGCTCTTTGGACAGTAATTTCAACCGCTTTCCCTCTGGTTTCCTCCATATAATTCAATATAGGCTGTAAAAGAAAAAAGACTAATATGGGGAATAGCATTGTAAATGAAATTAATTGTTTCATAGTATTATCTCCTATTAGATATTAAAAAAGGGATACTTATAAAAGATCCCTTTTTTACTTTTAAAATAATTAATTGGAAGTTGGCGGTGTTGTGCTGGTGTTTGTTTGTGCTTCTTTTAGTAGGTTAACAGAGTTTTGTACCAGGTTTTCATTTTCTGTTTTCAAACCATTATTTCCAAATACAGCGGTAAGGACAAGTGTGATTACGAAAAATGTTAATAGTAAAGTTGCTCCAAGTTCTTTCATTATAAAATCCTCCTGAAATAATATTTTTATTGATGAAACTGTTATTGAGAAAGAATATGTAGTCGAGCAACACTCCCTTCAAGTTTTTTAGTATTACATTTGAAAAATATTGTTGGCTGCTCCCATTATGTCTTTAAAGAACAGCATAAATATAACCACCATATTAAGGATTATTGCACCAGATGCTGTCGAGAAGATTACGATATACAGCACCATTTCCCTGCTTTTCAGGTAATTTCGGTACGCATTATAATTACTATTAGCAAACTGATCTCTCTTTTGCTCTAGTAATGCTAATGACCTTTCCTGGGAAGAGTACTCTACTTCCTTCATGATGATAGATAAGGTTTTTGCTTCCTCAGTACCTATCCTTTTTGAGAAGGAGTCCCAAGCTTTGTCAGGACTCTCATTCCATTTATATAAAAGTTCTTCTAAAGCTGGTTTTATTGATTTGAAATAACTTCTATATTCAAACAGCAAGCCATATATATTTCCTACTCGTCTTGTTTGGAATTCTGCTTTTAATTGAGCATACAAAGAATAAACTTCAGCATTCATCTTTCGCTTATGATTTGCAGCAAGATTCTTTAATACATAATCAAAAACTAAATTGAATTTCAAAGGCGAAGTTAGGAGAAAGACTCCTAAGACCATTAACAGATTCACAAGCGAGAATTGACCCGCAGCTAAAAATAAGCTGATAAAATATGACCAAACTGCCACATACAAAGAAATGTGCCGAAAAAAGTTATAGTGAACGCTGCTCACCTTTAACTTGTTGAGGCCAACAAAGGTAATTGATACTTCAGCTCTTTCGTTGTAAAAATACTTAGAGAGAAAACCATTTTTCGCAAGACTTTTTCTTAATGAGTTCCTAAGCGATAATTTACTTCTTGCCTTATCTAAACCAATAGACTTTGCAATCGTTGAGTATATTAGAAAGATAAACATACCAGTTATAAGGTAATGCAAGTATTGAAATGGCATAAAGATTATCCTCCTCTCTTAGGTCGTTGAAAGACTTTGGATGTGGTAAAGCTGATTAAGGTTAATACGACCGAAAAAGTAAATGTTTTTAGCCCGGTTGCTGTTTGAAAAATGTACTCAAACGCATTCCCGCCCATTTGACTCACCATGTAATGCATTCCAACAATAATAAGTGGTAAAACAATGACCGGTAAGTAACCTAATCGAATTAGCTCAATACCTTCAGATTCGACTTCCCCAATTTTCTTATCTATTTCTGTAATATCCTTTGATAAGTCTTCAAGGATCCCAGCGATATTTGTACCATCCTCTAGACCTTTTAAGATGGTTATAGATAAGTTCCTGCCCCACTCTCCTCCAATTTGATAAGAGAAGATTTGCATCGATTCTTTTCGTGTTGATATTCCGCTTTCTAGTCGAACAATGAGCATACCTACAATAAACTTTGTCTGTTTATTTAAGTTAGGGTAAATATCCTTTAAGGCAAATAAGATGTTATGATGCTGTTTGGTATAAGCTTGTAATAGTTGAATAATCGTATCTGATATAACAGCTTGAGTAGAGTGACGAATATTTAACAAGCGTATATACAAAATCGTGATAGGAAACAAAAACACTACTGAAAATGGCAAAATAAAAGAAGATATCATGCTTCTTGTAATTAGCCAATAAATAATACACAATCCAACTAAAATAGTTGCCTGTAAGGTGATTAATGGTTTTAGATGGTTGGTTTTATATGAGTTAATAGTTGCTTTAAGCAATTGATCATACCAACGCATAAAATTGGATCGTAGTATAATTTGTTTATTATTGGTCTCCTTATTAGATCTCAATTTGTATTTAACTGAATTAAAATTAAATCCAAAAGAATACATTAATAGAACAAAACCGGAGAAGCCTATTAAATAGCCAAATATCCTTACAATCGAATCAATGTACTGAATCATTAGGATCTGCTCGCTTTCAATCCGATAGATCTTTTTAGTTCTTCTTTCATTGGATATTTTTCTTCTAGTTCTTTAAGCAATATTTCTAATCGTTCAACGTCACTTTCATGATAAATTTTCGCTATCGATTTAATTCTCTCAGGGATATTAGAATTAAAAGACCAGCTATCTCCTTTACGGTCGTATGCCATAATCCTCACAATCTGCGTTTCCCATGTTTCTTCATTTAGTTCATAAAATTGGACGCCTGAAACTTTCTTATTCTTTTCGTCTAATTGTTCCATCGTAATGGAAAAATGAAGATTCTCTGCAAATCGTAAATATTCATCTGAATAATTTAATCCATTCGATTGGTTGTGCTGAATACTTAATCTTGCTAATATTCCGGGAATGTTTTCTGGAAACTTACTATGGAAGGTTCCCATAAGTTTCTGGATTCCTCGCTCCCCTGCGGAACCATATAACTCCACTTCTACCCTTCTTACCTCTGCTGCTATAACCTGTTCAATATCGTGTCGCAACAGCGCAGGAAAAACAGTATTTTCAAGTTCACCTTCAATATCTCTTTGTGTACCTTGTATGTGTATAATAGGAGACTTAGGAAAAAGAATATTAGGAAAATGTTCAAATCTAGACTCTATATAAGCTGTATGCATATCTTTTGATTCCGAAAGCATTGTTAAAAGGAAAGTAGATTTTCCGGTACCTGGTGGACCCGCTATAATTTGATTTAGATTTAATATTGATAAAATCTTAAAGACTTCGATTGCCTCTGTTGGCAATGTACCAAGTGCTGCTTGCTTCTCAAAACTATAATTTGTAACCGTCTGTCTCCTCAATGTAATGACAGGTTGATACGTTCTCCCAGGAACCATTATAGATACACGGATTCCATCTTCCGTTACCGATTCTAACTCTGTGTTTTGAAACCTATCCAGCTTATTCTCAGGGTTCAACATCTTAATTCTTTCAAAAAGATCATAAATATGAGTCATACTTCTAAATTTAAAGTGCTGTAGCTCCCATTTCCCTTCTTTCATGAACCAAATGTTTTGGCCAACAACCTTTGCTTTTTCTGACTCAGGATCGTTTCGCCACACACTTAGCGGCCCCCACCCGAACACTTCTTGAAAAATCGCTTCTGTTAAGTCTGGATAGTAATTAGGGAAATTTGAATTTAACAAACCATTGTTGGTTAGGTACTCTTCTATATGTTCTTTAATGATCCGGATGGAGTTAGGATTTCCACTTATAGCACCATGGTGAATTTCCACCCCATCTTCTGTCATCTCACTTTTTAACATATCTTCTACAATTCTCTGAATATAACTTTGTATCGACCTACAGAGTGTCGGGAAGTTTGCATTGATAAAAGAATCACTCATGGATTCCTTCTTATTGGTAATTACAAACTCACTTGCATCAAAACTTGCTGCATTGTTAATTTCTGATATCAGACTCTCTGGTGTTACAGGATCCAACTTAAAGCCCACCTTATTCTCGATTAAGTCTTTCTCTAGTAAACTCATTAAAGCTCCTCCCTACCTAGCAAAACTAAAGAAACTCTTCTTTTTCTTTTCAGTTGGTAATGTTGTAATCCCCTTAGCCATACGATTAAAAGACCGGTTATAAGATTTAACATAGTAGTTATATAAAACCCCATCAGAGCCATCCACTGGAATAAGAGGAATCTTTTCGAATAAAGTAACACCCGTTTCCTCTTCGATTTTTTTAGGTTTAATAAGATGGATTGGATCAAAGCGGTTGACTACCATTAATAAATCCTCTTTTTGAATTCCAATTGGTGAGAGGAATTGATCAAACCATCTATTAAAGTTTCTAATTGAGTATTCATCTTGATTAGCAACTAAGATTTTTGTCCCACTTGCCATAATGCCTGCGAGAGCACCAGAAGTATCATATATAGAACCTAAATCAAGAATGACAAAATCATATTCTTCCTTAACAATATTAATTAGTGAATGGATCGGCTCCGGATGATATTTATTTTTCTTCAAGAAATTTCGGTTACCAACCAAATATTGAATTCCATGAATTTCAATCAGTTGCTTTTTCAAACCTTCTGCATCAAACAAGTGATTAGATACTGAGTGATATATAGAATCAAAAGAAAACTCTGAGGGGAAACCGATTATTTCCCCAGGATTATAGAAATTCAATCCTATTACACAGACTTTGTAATTTAGTTCTCTTAGAGCCACCCCTAGACTTAAGGCGGTCTGTGTAACACCACTTTGAGAGTGTGTGCCGGAAATACTAATTACATTTTGATTTTGTTTTACAATATGTTCTAACCATTCCTGCAGGATTAATTGTTTGAATTCATCTCTGGAATTTTCCTTATAAAAAGGAACAATTCTCTGAGCATTACATATTCTTTTTTGTGTTTCATTTAGTGGGCTGTCAACAAGTAATATCGTTTTTATGGATGGCTGCACATCACGAAAATCTATTATGGATGAGAAGTCAACAAATTCCTGATCCACCAAAAGCGCATCGCATTTCAACTTGTCCAATTCGTCAACGCTACTTAATTTAATAACTTCACTTTGAAGCTGCCCTTCAATTATTTGAATATAATCAACGTGATTTGATAGTGTGGCTACTTTCATTTCATATCCTCCGTTCCTAGTAGCTAAAAATCAGCTTGTAACCTGCTTCTACAGACTTTTTAACTTTTATAAATTCTTCGTTTGTCATGTTGATCTCCAATTGTGAAGCCTGGGAGCCTGCATCCAACCGATCTTTTTCTGAATTGATACCTTTTACCTCAGTGTTGGAGCTGTTTTTGATAAAGGCGACCACCTTACCTTCCAAGATGGGTTTCTCCACTGAAAATTGATTACTTTCAGGTCTGCTCTTATCTGTTTGAACTAACCATAAGTCCACCATATCTAAACGCCTTAAACTCCCGGGAATTGTTTCTATCCAGCTATTTGGAATAGCAAAGAATTTTTCTCCATCTTTAGCTCTTAATAATGGACTATCTACCTTTTTTTCTGTAAAAATATCGTTTACTGAAATAAATCCTGTAGCTCTCTGACCTACAATCTTTTTAGGGTCTACTATCACATTCTCATGAAGCAAATCATTTGGGTATTTGCCTAAATAAATATCGTCTTCCCCAATTACTTCATTAGGTTCAAAGTCCTTATTAGCAAATACAACAGTTGAGGTATTTAACATTCCATGCAATTTCGTTTCATAAAGAAAGATATAAGCTATAAAACTTATAATAAAAAATACAGCTAAACCTCTCATAAAAATGGTCTTTTTCAATTTTTGGTCCTCCTACCTTGTTACGGTTATCTTTGGGAACTTCCATTTTGTTTTTGTTTTCTTTTTAAGGAATTCTTGAGGTAATATCATTTCAATTAATTCGTTAGTTAAGCTCTCTAAATCTTCAACAAGACTTTTCGAATTTGTAATGGGAACCCTCTCACTCTCACACTTAAAGATTTCTTCTCTGTTAAGATCAGGTACGATCCAAATATCATCGAATACATCATTGAAAATAGAGTGATTGGCAATTTTATATGTAGCCTTATTCATTACAATCTGAAGGTTTTCAATCCATTCTCCATTTTCTTTCAACAATGAGGGATATGGCCTCTTCTCAATAATCACTTGATTTAGAAATGGATCAGGCTCTGTAATGAAGAAAATATAATCAGCCATTTGACAAAGTTCCAGGTAAATTTCGTTGTTCCAATCAACACCTACATCGACTATCTTAATAGGAGTTCTTTGGCTAAGCAGCACCTTTAGAAACGTCTCAAAATCCAATTTGTCATATGGGTTTTCTTTTAGTGGGTTTAATACATTCATATATACATTTTTATAATTCCAATCAGTTGAATCATCCTTTTGAAAGTGAAAGTCGCAAAAGGGACTAACATAATTTCCCGATAGTCCTTCTCCCCAATATCGATCATAGGTATATCCATATCGATAAGGGTTCTCCAAATAGGACACTGATATATCCTTTTCAGCTAATATGAAAGAGAGATAGTGTGCAAAGAAGGAACTACCTACCCGACTAGCTGCTCCACCGACTAAAATCAATTTGGGTTGAACTGTTACCCCGATTACTTTTGTTTCTGTTTGTTGAAAGTTAATATTGAACTCTCTTTTTATTATTTGCTTATCTCTTTTTTCCTTTTCCTGCTTTTTTTCTTTCGGCTCCGGATGATTCCTTTTATTAGAGGTTTCTATCTTAATAGTTGATGGGCCGCTGTCCATTTTCCTCCAAGGGATTCCAGGGTCAACTTTTCTGAACAGCGATACCTCACCAAAACTCTTTCCAGATTCAAGTGCATCCAATATCAGCT
This sequence comes from Bacillus sp. NTK034, assembly GCF_017303275.1. Lineage (GTDB taxonomy): Bacteria > Bacillota > Bacilli > Bacillales > Cytobacillaceae > Cytobacillus. Next base: position 32,884 of record NZ_JAFKOJ010000007.1, read on the forward strand.
GTACTGATAGATTGTTATCTTGTCTTAAAAAAATGTTATAAATACCCATATTGACGAGTTCTGCCAAGAATGGGTGTCCTACCCTTTCGGAAGAAAGTATGGCCATTCGAATATGTGGAAATTTTTCTCGTAACGTTACCAATAAGTTTGATAAATAATCTAATCTTAAATCATTTAATTTTTTTGCTAAGTCACTTGTTAAGATCAACCCGTATATTTCTTCCTCAGTCTCTTCAAGGTACTTAAGTAGATCCTCTTCAGATACCACAACTTCCGGAATTATATAGCCTTCCTTTTTCTGTATGAACGTCTTAAAAGCATTTGCCATTGCAGGATCAATCATTCCCACGACTATGTGTTTTTTATCTGCATTCACGATTACACCCCTTTCCGAAAAAAAAAACGCACTCTGACCCGTTTAAGGCAAGAGTGCGTTCTTCGCATCTTAATCACATATTAATAGTTGTATTGTTAGAAAAATAATTTGGTGGTTCTCTTGGTAATTCTTTCTAACACATATTCTATTCAATTGCGCTTTCAATTTCAACCCTATTTTTAAATAAAATTTTATTTGTGTCATGTAAGGTTGTTTTTTCACCAGTTGCAAAATCAATCCATAAGCCGCAGCTTGAGTTATGGTTACTCCATGCTTCTATAACATCACTGTTGAAAAATGGCTGGTTTTCTACCTGATGCCAACTAAAGTCATTTGAGCTATATGGTAGGTACAGTTGGTGTCTGATATTTAACTCAGGGACCGGAAACATTGTTTCCGTACTTATAATGACACTCACTGTAATAATTTCTGAAAGCTGAACAATACTTCCCAATAGCTTTCTTATAATCTCCTTAATTTCTACGCTTGTGTCCATCTCTGTTAATTTCTTCGGAATATCAATTACCAGTAGCATTTGCTGAGGTTCTGCCAGGGATGATGTTAAAGCCCAATACGACCACATACCTTTTATGTACTCTATTAATAGATCAACAGGACTTTCAACGTCTTTGGTTTCATAAACATACCCTCTTTTGTAGTTCCAAGTTATTGTCTCCAATTTTTTTAGCTCTTTAAGTAACCACTCTTTTTCTTCAGAATCTTGTAAGCTATTAATAGCCCTTAAATAGCCGACCAGTGGTCCTTCTTGATGTTTACGATAAGATGCAAGAGGAATTAACTCACTTCTAGTAACACCTCTTTTAATACATAACGCTTCAAAATACAGTTGCACAAAGGACATCCTTGTTTCCTCAAACGGACCATTTCTTACATGTCGTTCAGCTGGCTGCGATTCAAATTCAATCATATTGAAATCGTCTGATGTTTCTGACTCACCTGGCCTTACATCCCCTATCCAGAAAAGACTTTTGTGATCAATCTGGTACAAGGTATCACTTATCTTTTCTAACAGCTGCATTTTATTGGATTGATTTTTGTCACCAATTATTGCTGTTTTTGAACTGTATAAATCATACCAATGCCATTCAAAATTTTCATCTACGAACTGAAACGGATTCATTAGTTTTTGCACTGTAGTCCCCTCCTAAGAAAAAAAACGCAATCCTGCCCTTACCGGTAGATTGCGTTCTTCGCTTATAATTAATTATTAGATTTTATATGGTAAATATATCTTAACATCCCACATATTACAATACTTTGAATATATTTTCTGAGTATCTCACCTACTAAGAGATCAATTCTTCACCTATTAGTAGGCTCTATTATAGTTTATCCCCCGAATAAACGGCTGAAAAATCCCTTGTTCTTCTGTTCTTCTGCTTCTTTCTTTCTTTGCTCCATTAACTCTCTTAATAGCTTTAATGACTCTGCATCTCGCCTTTTCAATTCCTCAGTTAATTCTTTATCGCGCTTTTCCTGTTCATCTTGTAGACCTTGTAACTTAGTTTCTACAATACTTTGATTATCAAGTAACTCCTTTCGAACCTCTTCTCTAAGCGTCTCCTTTAAAATTTCACGTTCAGTAGCAAGCTGCTGCTGGAATTCCTCAACCAAATCATTTCGAATCTGTTTAGTTGTTTCACCTATCATGTAGCTGAACAGTGTCCTCACACGTTGGTTATCCAGCAATCTTTGTACATCATCAGCATTTAATAGATCACCAGTTTTATTACTTGGCTTCGGAACTGGAGCATCTTCTTCATCTCTTAAATTGAAACGTTCTCTCATGTCTTTCAACATTGCCGCAATATCTTTCATAGTTGTTCTTCTGCCATGTTCATCTTTCAAGTCTTGGATAAATTTAAATATTTGCAGGTCGTCATCATAGTAAATTCTTTCATTTCGATTATTCCGTTTCACATAATGCACTTCAAATTGTTCTAATTGATCAGTCCAATTCCTTAAAGTTGATGCTGGAACTCCAAGCCGATCCGCAGCATCACCAAGGGTTATAAATTCAACTTCCATTTGCATCTTCCCTTTCGAATCCACCTATTAATAGTTCAATTATCGCATATTTATAACCTATTAAACAAGCCGCTCTACTTGAGAACTCACATCTCAATTCACCTTTTCCAGCTCTTTGCAGCCAGAATGTTCCGCTCCCCAATAATCACAACCTTCCAATTCTCTCGCCCTACATCATAACTCATAGCTCGATATTATATTCAACCTATTAATAACCCTGCTGATATTTTGCCCTTCATGAGAATTCATATATCGATTTATCAAGTAACATACTAAGAGGTCGCATATATAAGTTGCTATTCATGATAGTTCGTATTTGGATATATTATTTAACATCTCAATAGGGTATATAGGGACTTGCTCTTCATTGTAATTCACAGCTTGAACATCCATATAACATATTAATAGGCTAATATGTTATCTTGTCCTACATGAGATTTCGTATTTAGATAACGATTTGCAGGAAATTACTCTCGCATTAACTTTAATTATTGTTGGGTATAAATTTTTATATAAACATTTATAATTATTTATATAAATTAGTCATAAATATTTATATAATTAATAATAAAATGATTTTTAGAGGGGAGAAGGGGAGATTTAATAGTTTCGCAGGGGTAACGAGACTTTTAGAATTGAATTCAATAATTAGCATTTCTAAGTGGGGTACATCAAAATAGGTTAGTAATCTATACAGGAAGGATAATTTCAAGAGCATTATCGGGGGGGGGCTTAAATGGCAGCGCTAGCTGCAGAAGATACACTGTAAAAGCAGTTATGATTGAAAATCCAAATAATGAATCAAAACGAAAACATATATATGTTTGTCCGACTTGCAAAACAGAGAATGGGTTGCGAGATGCAAAAGTTATTAATCCACAGAGCTTCAGGATAATACAGAAGACGGAAGCGTGTATATTGCCACTTATGATGGTTCAGGCTGTTATTTAGATTCGGATGATATGTTATTATTGGCCTGTGAAATTATGAAAACCCTTGGAGATTGAAAGATTTGACGAATTAATAAATACGCAAAATAGACATACTCGTTTAAGCCGAAATTACTCCCAACGTAAACAGATTGAAGGGAAATACCTTATCCCTTTAGAATATTTGATGATTGATAAAAAACAGTTTAACCCTTCCCGAAAATGGAGTTTCAAGTGTGGAAATTGCTCCACCAAAGTCTCCAGCCAAGACGGTGGAAATTACTTTACAATTAACCCTAGCCTTAATTGGAATTTGGAATTTACCACAGAAACTGGTTTGGAACGTGCATGTTCGGAAGGATGCATAAAGGTAATAGCTAAAGACTTTGTGAGAGAATGGGTAAAGATTAATCCGAGCCGGAAACTTTTTGTTACGGAAGATTTGGAAGAAAGGCTAACGGAATTAATTAAAAAATGCATAGGGTTGGAGAAAAAGAAGAGGAGCCAGCTTAGTAGCTGATTCTCTATAAACGTGGGGGAATTGACATGAAAAAAATTGATGCAGCAATGGAAATTATGAAAATGCACCGGTCTGTTTTTCAGGCAATTGAAGAAATTACCGTAATGAGCGGAATGGAGATTCACAATATTTTTGATATGTTTGACGATACCGAGAAAATTCTTTCTTTCTTGGCTGGAGAGCCTATCCCGAATTTTTATGATAATACCAGTGAATTTCTAAGGGGAGAGGAACCGGAGGAAGGACTTAGGGAACGGTTGCTGTTCTTCAGTCAAATGGAAAACAAAGTGTTTAACGTGGAATGGGTAATGGTGCTGACCATATTGGCTGAGATTGAAAAGAAGCGTTGGGAAGTTTATGAGAAATATGAGCAAACAGGAGTTATATTTGATTTCTTTGACCGAATTGAACCTACGGGAGTAATCGATTCACTTGTTAAGAAGCTGGTTGGCGATACTGGAGAATGGCTACATCCGTATTCAGATGGAGAAATGTCTATTCAGGAAGTCATGGAATATCTTGATGAATTATTCGAAATGACTCCAGACGAATCGAATTTGTTCGTTAATCAAATGAAATCAAAGGGGAATGTGATTAACTAATGTAAAGAGTCTCCAGAGAAGAACTCCAACAGGCTCCTGATAAGTTTTTAAAAGAATTTTCAAGCGCCAGGAAGAACGCAAGAAGAAAGGTTACCGGCCTGAATTGATTCTGATCCAGGGTGGGAAAAAGTGATTTGCCATTATTGCGGCAGACATTTTCCAGAAGAGGAATTACTTATTTTCATGGATTGTGCAGTGTGATTGCTAATATGAACTGCAACAAATATGGAAATCCTAAGAGGGGCTAAGAAGGGCTATAAAAAAGCTCAATTAAAAGTGAGTATGTTAAATACAATAATTCATGATTAATTAAAAGTGCTACAACCCCTTTGGAGGCTTGTAGCACTTTTTCATCCAAATATATTTAAGTCATCAATATCTAAATCATCGTCATTTTCCCCAGTTATTTCTTCAATAATCTTTTTTTCCTTTGATTTTTCTTGATTGATGTTGACAGGGGAAAGGGAAGGCTCTTCAATTTTAGGTTTCTCTTGTTCTTTATCAACAGGTAAAACAGAGGAACCACTACTCCCTATATTATCGTTACGAGAAGAAACAGCTGGGTTTGAATCATTATTGTTTAAAGAATTTTGTTCCATTACTTCATTCTGCATAACTGGATGACTACTTTCTTTAGCAACCTTATGGCTTGGTTTATAATATGAAAAACGCTGCTTCATTTCATATGTAAGGTCTCGGATGCCATTTTCGGCTATATCTTTTTCGATTAGATATCTAATCGAATCAGCTATGGTACCTTGAGCATTAAACCAATCAACAATATGATCCGGCTCGTTTTCTTTCAATTTTAACGGTATCTGACTACCAGGTTTCTTTATGGACTTTTTTTGTCTACCCATTTTCACCCTCCTTCCATGAAGGAAGGTATAACCTCAGAGGCTATACCTTGAATCTTATAAGGTTAGGCTTTCACTTTTTTCTTGCTTTGGTTTTTCATTCGATTTAATAATACCAACAGACCCTCAACATTCATTAGGGGAGCATATTCTTCAGGAACCCAAAGAATTTCTTTGCCTAATTTTCCTCCAAGGTCTTCTAATAATGGATAAAGAGAATCCTTAAGTGCAATGCTGCCTCCTCCATAGACCACAATTAAATCGACTTCATTATCAAAAGCAGAAAGGACTCTTTGATAGTGTTTAAAAATGAATTTAGATTGTACTAGTGCAGTTTTTTGGAAAAACCTTACTGCATCTTGATGGTATTGATGATTTTCATCTTTTAAATACTCACTAAATTTTTGTCTTGTTAATTTTTTTAATGTTGAATGTTTTTCTTTAAAGTTTTGTATAGCTGCTTCTATTGCATGTCCTACACCGTGATTACACCCTGTTACAAAATGGGTATCAAGATTAAATCCGTCGGTAACTGGCATATCAGAAGTTCCATCTCCAATATCAATATGAGAAATCCGCTTGCCTTTTAGATACTCTCCAGTAATTTCTTTCCCATAATCTTCACTAAAATGTTTGAATATTTCATCGTTTCGATTGTTAAGATTTTGATCAAACAAGAGCGCGAATAGGGCAGGAACACCTTCAGCTGCAACCTTAACCTGTCCAAATCTTATTTTAACAAGCACATCTACATTGTTAATATGGACAGTTACATTATGAATTAAAGATTCATTGTCTCCAGTAAATCGCTTGGCAAAAACGTCAGCATTCTTTGGATTCCATTGTTCAACAGGTAATGCTGTCAGCATATCAACTGTCACATCTAGTTCTGAAGGGATCTTCTTATTCTCTTTAAAGTAATTTTGAACTGCTTTTGCTGCCAATGTTCCTAGAGTATTAATGATTGGCAAATCACTATCATACTTAGTATCTAGCTCAACATCCATCGAAACTGGTTGGTATTTGCTTTTAATTGCTTTTAGGCCTATATAATAATCCCCATTAAATTGAATGCTGCGCGAAGAAATTGTGACATCAATTTGATTCATTAAGTTTTCGATTTGTGATTCTGGGGATACGTTATCTACAAAGCCTTTTGAGGTCGGCTCCGCATATACATTTGGTTGTCTAACTAAATCTCCGTTTATGTATAAAGCTTGCTCTGAGTTGCCATTATCATTTGTACAATCTAAATGAATTTCTGGTGTTTTTGCCATACCGTTTTTTTCCTCCTCAGGAAGATTAATTTATTTATATAAAAAATTATACCAATATTTATTTTTTTGTCAACGCTACTCCAAAATTTATATAAATACTTATATAAAAATAGGTTCCGCTTTTATATTTATATTTATACTAATATTTATATAAAAGTTTTCATTTTGTATTCTCTGCTAAGACAGTTTAGGATACATCCAACATGAAATTCTAGAGCTTTAAGAAAGACTCCCCCACCATATTTTTTACCGATTATTGCGTTTAAGTCATGGTCATTTATCCAGATTTCCTCCTTTGGGGTGTTCAAAAAGAGGGAGGGGGAGCTGGGATTAATAGTTCGAAAATCTTTCAATCTACCAACTGTATTACTAGTAAATTTAAACTGTTTTGAAACAGTGCGAAAATTGTCGAATTTGTAATCCATTTCTATAATCCTTTTCTCTAATGTCAAGGGATGAATGAAAAGGATTATAGAAATGGAACAACATAAACCCTTATATATCAACGTTTACAGACTAAAAAACGTGGCTAAAGGTGCACAGTTCCAAGGCGTGACTTTATTGTGGCTTATTGCACCTTGAAATTGACCATTCATACTATACTATTTTTTTAAATTTTCCTTTAGGTTTTTCACTCACTAATCTACAATAAATTAAAACTGTTTTATGGAGGTTAATGGGAACAATGCCAATTTTTTGTGGATATAAACTTTTCCCTAAACAACTAAAGATATTAGATTTTTTATTTAGACGAAGAGCTGCAACAACTGAACAAATTACAAGGGGGTTAGGTTACCGCCTAAACTATAATTCTAAGAAAGGGATATACACTAACATTTTGGAACTTAAGAATTCTGAACTTATTGATTCGGACAGTATAAGGGGAACTAATAAACACCTTCATTACTTGACAGAAAAAGGTCATGAACTAATGGATTTGTATAACGGCATAGCGCCAGGGCATAAAGGAGAAGGGTATGATAATGATCTTGGTGATTTCCCCTATGACTTATACAAATATCCATTAAAACAAACAGAGCACTTCAAATTAATTTGCGATGTATACCTTGAAGTAAAAGAGGCAAACGAAAGGATACTGGATAAAAAGAAACAGACGAACATACATTCGGAAGATGAAGCAGAAATAAAACCCTCGACTGACGAACATACGTTCCTTGTGAAATTCAGAGATAATCTATATGCGTCTCAAAATTTCTATCTTCGGACAGACAAAACTAAAACTAAGTACTCTTATAAGCCTGATTCAGAAATAAAGATTGGTGAATACACCTATCCAGTAGAAATAGACCGAGCTACAGAAAGAGGGCAAAGGTTCAACCTGAAATTTGAAGGTTATAGGAGATACTTTGATTATTTATCTGAAAAAGAACTGCCGCTCCCCAAAGGAATCATTTTTATTGCAGAAGAAAAATTGAATAATCGTATGATTACTAAAAGATGGTCGAGTATTGCAAATCGTTTTCTTGCTGAAATTGGAGAATACTCTGAGCAAGTGAACCTATACTTCACTTCAATAAATAAGCTTCAAGAATTGTTAATTAGAGAATTTACGTTCAAACATGAAGAACGCTTGTTAAATGAACAAGTTTCAAAGATGTACGAAAATGGAGATTACTTATTAGGGGAGAAAGTACAAAGATTCCAAGGTGCCCCTCAATATCCTATCTCAGTTGGTGAAAGAGACGATAAGGAGAACTTTAATTATTTTGTTAGAGTAGAAGGATTTCAAACCCAGGGGCTGATTACAGCAATCCGCTTCAAAGAATTTTACAATAAATTAAATGCCTCAAAAGAAACAGATAAGAGTGATCTGGCTACTCCGGTTTTTTATTATTTATTTGAACCACCGCAATTAAGCGGGCTTACGATCATGAAAAATCAGCAGCAGTTTTTTAGCAGGGCAATTTACTTCAACCTTGCCACAGGTGAGTATGAAAAGGTAAATTTAGCTAATACTTGTTGACACGTATTTCAGTGATTCAATATAATTTGATTAAATTAATATATTTCATAGAGCGGAAGAACCGTCCTCATACCTTGGGGGCGGTCTTTTTGTTTTAAAGGGGAAGGAGTTAGATTAGAGTGACAAATATTGAAAAGTTTAAGGCGTGGGTGAGAGACTATGAAAGTGTTGAACATTGGATAAGGATGATTTTCCACACAAGAGCTGTACAGGTTTTAACATTGCTTAACATGTCTTTAGGGATTATCGGATTTTTAACCTGGTTCAAATTATGTTTTGGGATATCATTTTTTATTCCTCACTTTGTTAATGTAAATTGGCCATCATACTTACTGATTGTCTATCTACCGTTGCTGACGTGGTTTTACTCAACAATCACTCAGCCAATAAAAGATGGTTTTAAAATTAAAGTTGATTGGACAAAGGAGGAGAAGGGTAGGCTGCATGCCTTTATCAGGAATATTATCCCCTTTATCTTTCTCTTATGGGCCTCTGCAGCAAAATACATTCATGAAAATTATGAACCATTAATTGGTCCTATTCGAGTAGATCCCAACCAATATAATCAATTGTTGGTCACAAACATGGATTCCTTAATTAAGCTTTTGTACTTTTTGCCTGTATTTTTCACCCTTATCCTTTTGGTTGTCTACTATCGTCATTATGCGATTAATAAGGATATTCTCAGAGACCAATTCTTTAAGTGGCAATTCCCCCCTCTTGCTCGGTTTTCGCACAATCTGGTATATGACCAATTTGATGTCATTGTGGGCTGGGATAAGAAAACCAAAAAACCGCTAATTTTAAAGCAGAAACAACGGTTTCTACATGAACTAGTGAATGGAGCAACAGGTAGTGGTAAAACAAGTACTGCTATTTTAGTCAGAATTGCACAGGATTTAATAAAGATTTCAAAGGGAATACCTGGAGGAATTGTTGTTCTTGAGCCGAAAGGTGACTTAGTAGATGATGTAGTAAAACTTGCAAAAGAGTTAGGTGTTCCAGATGAAAAAATCATGGTAATCGATCCGACAAAAGACCAATCTACAAAATTCAACCCGTTTTATGGGCCGATAGGTGCTGCTGCCGAATCCTTCCGGGGGACGATAACGGCGCTGACGGAAAATCAAGATACCTTTTTCAAAGGACAGCAGGAGGAAACAGCCGCATTCTACACGATGCTGGCAAAAATACTGTTTGGAAATTTGACGAATATAACACACATACAACAAATGTTTCTAGATGCCCGCTACTTAGCTACTTTAACGGAAAGAGCTAGAGCCATAATTGAGGAACATCATAAAAATGAGTCCATGCCAGAGAAGGTATTAAATCAATGGGATGGGATTGTACGATATTTTGAGGATGATGTATTGGATTATAAGACTTTCAGAGATAAAGACGAGATAAAACCTGTTTTATATCCTGAAGGGCACCGCTATGCAGGGAAACAAATGGTTGAGAGTAAAAAAGATAAATTCGTAACTGGTGCTAAAAAGTATTTGAACGACATCTCCATGAACGCTATGTTGAGTCAGCTTATGATTTCACAAGACGGAGAAAATGTTTTAAATTTAGATGACTTCTTAGAGAATGGCGGAGTCCTTCTAATCAACACCGCTCTTGGTGAGCTTGAGGAGTTATCCCTCTTATTTGGCCAATTCTTTATCCGTCAGTTTCAAAGTGCAGTATTCCGACGTCCCAAGGATGGCGCGGAAATCGGAAGTGATGAAAACAAAAGAATATACAAACGGATTCCTATTTTCTTTAATGTCGATGAATTTCCGCTTTATATCAATCAGGCTTTTGAACGCATGCTCACCTTAGGACGCTCTTACAACGTTGGCTCATTAATTGCTATCCAGTCTTTGGGTCAACTTGAGACAGTAATTAAGGGATATAGACAAACGATTATGACAAACGCTTCTTCCAAGACAGTGTTTGGACGTGGAGTGGTTGATGACAACAAAATATTCTCAGAGACATTCTTAGAAGATAAGTTTGTAGAAGAATCCCTAAACGAATCAACCACACCGGTTACAATTGAAAAGCAGCAATGGGGATACCGTCACAATACACAGAAAATATTAGCACCGGCTTTTACCCCATCTGATATTGCTCGACTTCCGTTTAAACATATGATTGTACAACTTGTTAATGAGGATGAATCGTTAGAGGATGCAAGAATCGCGACGGGTACATTTGTATCCGAGTCCAAGTTTCTTAAGCGTTACTTTAAAAAGCAGTTGGATATAAAGTCCGAGCAGTCAGAAGAGACTGACGACACTGAGTACAACCTAGTAGATTCAGCATTGGGTCATCTTAGCGGATTAAGCGATGAATTCCCATCTATGGAAAACGCAGAAGGCGGAGGAAGTAAAGATACTAAAGTGGAGTCACCGAATGAACCACTAGCATCTACTGCAACTCAACCAAAAGATATAGATGAACCTGAAACAACAGTGGACAACCAAACGGATGATCCTAATGATAAATGGCGCTTTAATGATATAATGGATGACATTGACAGCACCTATGTGTTTGAGGATAAAGAAGTTTCCCAAGGTACTCTTCTTTTCAAAGAAGTTGAGACAGGGGTAATCGCTAAACCACCTAAACAAAAAAAGCTTAGTGAAGCTAACGTCGAAAATCATGAAGAAATGAGTACTCAACAATTAACTTTGCAAGATATGATTACCTCACCACCGAATACAGAAGAGACGAGTGGAAGTGAAAGTCATATTCATAGCATTCCAGATAAAGAAACTAATGAATCTGTTGATAGCCTCCTAAAAGCTGTAGAAGAGGCCGCTGCTTCTCGGAATTTCAATAAAGACAATCAAAAGGTACCAAATTCTAGCGGTATTACCGAAAATCTTGAAATAGTGGAAGATGATTTGTAAAAAACTATTGCATTCCTTCCAGTAATTCCTTATATTAATAAATAAGCATTACAATTAAATTAAACCCAAAACAACGGAAGAACCGTTTCAGCCATTAAAGGCTTGAAGCGGTTCTTTTTTTGTTTTCAGGAACTTTTAAAAGGAGAGTGTGGTATATGTATTTATCGAATGAAATTGAAGCTGAAAGAGCAGCAGCTTGGGCAGACATAAAAGAATCCCAGCGTGCAGGAAATGTATTAACAGCGAAAGCCATTGGTATCGAATATTTTGAACTAGGAGAACTAAAGCAAGAGTGCTTGAAACTGAATTACAATGGCATTTATGGGTATCTGCCTACTAGCTTTATTGATACCTATGAGTTTAGAGGAATTCAGAACTTTGTCGGAAAGACTTTTGAATTTGTTGTCTCTTATGTAAGCTTTGATGATCAGATTTTTGCTGCAAACCGTATTCTAGCACTTGAAAAATCAGCAAGACGTTTTTGGAAAAATGGAAAGCCGGGGGATATCTATCCTGCATTTGTTCGCGGTGTTGACCGTTATCATGTATACCTACTCGTTAGCGGTGTCCCTACAAGAATGCATCGCGATGAGTTTTCGTACGTGTTTTCCGATGACCTAAGAGAAGAGATCTTCATTGGAGAAACCATCGATGTGAAGGTTCTAGAAATTAACAAACCCAATCCGGATTTAGAAATCGAAGGTGACGAACCAACAGCAGAAGAGAAAAGAGCCATTGAAGGAAACATTTCTGTCAGCAAGAAAGCACTGGAAGTTGACCCAATGTCTTTCATTAATGAATACAAAGAAAAGTCCACTTATTTAGGCACCATCACAAAGATTCACGTAGATCACGGAATTTTTATCAGCTTGGAGCCTAGAGGAATTACAGTTCGCAGCGGCTTTCCACCTGGATCAAACGGAGCTCGCCTTCAAGTTGGAGATGAAGTAAACTTCAAAATTCAGGATATCAATGTTAAGGAACGCAGAATCAAAGGGCTTATTATCACACCGAACCAAAACTATAAAAACAAATCAAACCGGAGCTATCAATATGGCAGATAACCTTACCGCACAATTAGATATTAATGATCCGCTCATGAAAGGCAGGCTAACTTCTTCCCCAAAGAAGTTAGCTGAATTGCCTTTAGCTACAAACAATCCATACGATCCTGAAACAAGCCCAAGTGATATTCTTAAATATCTTCCTCCTGATGGATCGATGTTTGGATTATATGCCGATCCTTATGCAACAATGGTGTTTTACCAACCGAGGGAAGGGAACCATAGCGGAAAGTATTGGCTTAATGAGCGAATGGAGAAGCATTCATTTACTGACAAAGAGCTAAATTTAATTGACTTCTTGTCCACAAATAGAATCGCTACCCGGAATCAGATTCAACGAGTGGTCTTTGAGCATGAAGACAGTGACCTAAAGATTAGGGATTTTATCAAGAAGTGCAGAAAAAGGGGAATCATTACTGCCTTTTCATGGGTTACTCCATGCAATAACGGTAAAAAGAAGCCTTTAATTTATGGACTCACTAGAATTGGAGCCGCTGCCGCTCAAGTCCTGTTCCAAAGAGAAGTACCAAAAGAATTCATTTTCCAACCAGTCGTCTTCAATCACTCAAGAGGTCCTAAAATGTCGGGATTCTTTCATGATTTGGTCAGTAATGAATTATTCTCTGAATTTAAGAGACTCGATCGTGTCATTTCTTGGGAGCGCAAGCCATCTATCCGCTTAAAGGATGGAACTACCCATAAACCAGGTATAGCAACTGAACTAATCAAAGATAAGGGTCAATTCCTTACGTTCTGGGTTGAAATATTCCGAATTACACCTGATTGGATTGAACATGTGACCAGCCGCTTTCAAAAGACTCAGCTTGCATTTGAGAAACTACCCTTACAAGAACAGCCGAAGAGGGTTATTGTCATATTAGACAGTGATTCAAGGATTCCCTACATTGCCCGGCTCGCAGAAGAACATATGCCTTCCGTTGAAGTGCGATATACAACTGATGAAAGACTACTAATGGGAATTGGAGTAGATAGTTTCCTTTTATACGACCACCAAACAAATCAAATGAAACGGTCACCCATTAACTTTTTATCAGATGATTATGCAGGTATGTCTGCTACAGAGTTCTTCGCATCACAGACTTTTGAAATAGAGGATGAGGATGAATTTGAGGAATAAAACCGTGATAAATAACGAGATTATGGAGTTGGGGAAGGAATTTTGGGGATTATTGTCCTTTGAAACCAACCTAACGGGCCTTTATGAATATTTAGAATTAAACAAGTTCGGTGTTGCCCTGACCACATTAGCTAATTGGATTGTGTTTCCTGAGTTAATGCCACCTGATATTAGAAATTCGATTCGCTTAAAAATCATTGCAAGATACCAAACAGAAGAGTATAAAACCATTCCTTACGTTCTTATGACGAAAGAGCAAACTGAGGTTTACGAACATACCTTAGAGCTCCTAAACTTTAAATATAACAACGTCACGGCCTCTCCAGGCGCCTATAAAAGGATATATTCCATGCGAAAGGAATCATTTGAAGCGGTCCTTCATCAATTTATAAAATACAGATACTTAGATAAGGAAAGTATGTTTAAGTATTATGACTATTATTTAGAAACACAGGAGGGGAAATAGAGTGATTCAGCCTATAGGAATGGTGTTAGTGAATGAAGAAGGTGAAACTCATGATGATGTTTCCCTCATTAAGCTTATCGATGTTAATTCAAAAAGATTTGCTGTTCTTCAGGATGATGAGGGGATTTCGTTCGCCCAACTTACCATAGACAATACTGGCCATACCGGCTTTACTGATATAACCGATGAAGAAGAATTTAAAGTGGTTGAGAGGATCTATCGGAAATCACCTAATGAGTAGTCCTCTATTGATATATAAATAAAGAACTTTCACCCTACAAAGGATTGAAAGTTCTTTTTATTTGGTTGCTAGACTTCTAAATTTCGTGGTAATATAAGGTATATTATTTAACTTTAACCATTTCACATCCCCTCTATGCAGAAGGGACACTTTGTAACAAGAAAGCGCTCTAAGAGTGAACGAATGTATTCTTATGAATACAAATTGATTCGTTTCTCTTAGAGGGCTTTTTTGTATTTTAAAGCACCTAAAACTTTTTTAAGGAGGAGTAATTGATGAACACACACATTTTTAACAAGAAAGTTGAGTTTATGGAGGGAATAGGGAAATTTCACAAGTCCCGCTTCCGCTCTTACTAAGGGTTGGTGATCTAGATGGACCTGCTGCGCATGATGACCGTTTGGGACTCAGCAGCCAGTGACTTGGACACTAACAGTGTTGTAACAGGAAAAGGAGTATCAAGTGTGCGTGTGAGTGAAGGAGCTTTTGGACGTATTATTACTGTCCTCACTTCTCAACTTACATTAGACGAAGTAAGTTCGCAGTTTGTTCAAATCAAACGAGCGGGTTGCATTCGTTGTCGCAGCTTGAAGCTCTTTTTTAATGGGAAAATTCCAGAGAAACTTCTTCTTGAGAAAGGCCTTCATAAAAAGGGGCCTCTGTGGAAGTTACCGCACAATGAGATCAGTATATTAGCTGTTCCATTTGGTGCAAATGAATGGTGTTTCATGATAGAGAAACGAACAGGGCACGGAGTTCCAACTCATGCTCTATCGTATCTTCCCTATTATGACTATCAATTACAATTGGAGGTAGAAATCGGATGACTAAAAAAACAGCCGTACTTATTGATGAAATGAATGCAATGGCACAACTTCATAAATTAGGAATTAAAGGAATCAAACCTTGGAATTCTCTTTACAAAACGATTGAAACATTTTTTATTAATAGCTCACTCCCAGCTGAGTATCACTTTTATGGCGCTAATGTTCCTAAGAAATTAGAGCCTCAAAGATACGAACTAAGAGAGAAATTTTTTAGAGCCCTTATTCGTGATGGAATTAGTGTTCATAAAGGTTTCGTGGTGCAAGACCATGAAAAGAAGTTTATTTCAAAAGGGGTGGATGTCCTCCTTTCGCTAGATTTAGTAGATCTATCATTAGAAGGTTATGATGAAATCTACGTTTTTTCAGCGGATGGGGATATCGTACCTGCTATTCAACGCGCGAGAGAGAATGGCACGATTGTAAAAGCAATTGTCTCTTTTGATACACCAGCAAAGCATATGGTAGAAGCAGTAGATGAAGTCATTCGCCTTAGTGATGTTCTTAAAAAGATTCCTTCCAATCATATTTTGAGACAGGAAAGAACAAATACAAGAACATTTAAAAAGGAGAGTGTTGCATAATGGCGGCTACAACACCTAAATGGGCAATGGAAAAAGGGAAAAAAATCATTGAAGAGGCCAAAATTCGTTATGAACAGGCAAAAAAACAAATTCCAGCTGAATATCATGAATTTGTTGTGTTGTTGCCTCAAAATGTAAAAGTTAGTCAGACCCAGGTAGACATTGATTCTCATGCATCTGAGCTTGGTTTCTTTGCTACTAAGAACGGTACATATGTATCGGTTTCTTATCCATACATGGCAGTCAACGGCCGGGTTAAGATGGCTAGGGATGACCATCGTAAGGCTGGCAAACTTCTGCATTTTAACGAGCCTGCTATTAGTAATAACGGAAAAAGCTTAAGCGTTACTATTGAATCGGAATTACTTGGTAAGGCTACTGGTAGTTCGTTAGTTCCTTTAGGAGAAAATGCCAGTGGGGCAGAACGAGATAATCCGCTCGAGGTGGCTGAAACCAGTGCAATTGGCCGGGCATTAGGCTTTTTAGGTTATGGGCTTATCGGGACAGGTATTGCATCGGCAGAAGAAATGGACGGTGCGGAAGGTGAAGAAGAGGATCAATCCCCTGAAAAGCCTACTGGTGATAACCATAACAATTCGAGTGGTAATAATAATTCTCCATCTGTTTTTCGGATCAAGGTCCTTGATTTGCCGAAATTCAACCGAGATGGCAGCTGCATATTCCATGCTTTGACCCATAAACGACAAGAGGTTGAGGTAGTGGTACCAAAGCAACATAAAGCTTACATGGACCACTTAGGTGTCGATCAGATCATAAATGTAACCGGCTGGCTGAATAACGACCGGATACGTGTAGACGCATCAAAGGCACCTGTCATTGAGGGTTCAGGAGCAGCTTAATATTCATTATTGAAGAGGAGTCAGTACATAGGTACTGGCTCTTTTCTGTTTTTTAAGATAGTCCAAATTACTTTTTAAGGAGAGATTTAAAATGGCAAAAGCAGTTTTTAAAAGAATGAAATTACCAGAAGCAACTATTCAGATGGTAGGGGAGAAGGTTCCTGAGACCGTTGAAAGAATCGAAAGCTTAAATAGTCCCAAAGCTCAGCAGGTCTATCGGGTGAAATTTAAAGACTTGGAACCTCATGCCTTTATCGTTTCAGATGAAGCAGAGAAAGGTAAGGCTAAGTTCTATCACTATTGTGAGAAAAACGAAAAGAATAGCCAATGTACCCATTTAGTACTCGGCGCCGCTATAGCAGAAAAAGTAGGATTTCAGGTAGAGAAGGCTTCATTTGGTTTTGATATTGCCGGGATAGAAGCATTGCCTTTTCCCAAAGAGGATAAGGAATACTCTAGCATGAATAGTCTTTTTGAATTGCTAGAGCCGGTAGAAGAAGAACCAAGTACTTCTTCTACCGCTCCTGCAGCGGCTATTCCAGCATCCCCCTCAATTCCAGCACCCGTTTTAAAAAGGAACTGGAAAGCGGGTTGGAACGAAATCCAGGAGCATCTTCAAAATGAAGGCCTATCTACCAGAATGATCTCCAAGCTACAAGCCAGGAGAGCTGAGATTCATACTACAGTTGGACTTAGACCAATGACAATTGAGCCTCAAAAACCTAATTTTCCATATCAGGGAGAGATGTTGGCCCGCTCATTACGACACATCTTAAAAGGCAAAGACCTTTTGCTGATAGGAAATAAAGGGAGCGGTAAAGATACTTTAATCAACACGATCTCTTGGATCCTTGGTTTACCAATGACTGTTTATGTTGGGAACAAAGATGAAACTAAAGAAAGTTTAGTTGGGGAACCGGCCTTTAAGAATGGAGAATCAACATTCGACCCTTCTGAGTTTGCAAAGGTGATTGAATATGGTGGCATTGTCAACATGGCCGAAATCAATATGCTTGTTGGGGATGTTACCTCGATCCTTCATTCCGTTGCAGATGAAAACAGAGTGTTAGCTACTCCCATAGGATCCATTCACCGTCATGATCATTCCGTCATTGTCGGAAGTATGAACGTGGGTGAAGGCTATCAAGGAGTGAAGGAGCTAAACGATGCGCTAAAAGACCGTTTTGCAATCCTTCGACTTCCTTATACATCGGATTTCAAGCAGTTAATCGAGAAGAAAACCGGTTTGGATGACTCCTATGCTCTGATGTTTCTTGAAAAAGTGAAAAACGCTATAAGCAAACTAATTTCAGAGGAGTCTCAAGGACATGCTGCTGACACCTTACGTGGCTATATCGATGCTGCGGAATATTTTTGTGATTATGGAGTAACTAATGACACAAAAACTGAGGTAATCGAGGACTATATTATCAACAAAATCGAGGACCTTGATGAGTACATGTCTGCTAGAGATATGATTCGGACTGAAGCCTGGAAAGACTTCCCGACATCGAAAGAGGAAGAAGAATATATGAAGGGGGCTATGTAGATGACTACCGCTCTTTCATTACGCCAGGAAAAGGTTAAGCAAAGAGAAGGAGTGCGTTTAAAACGCACTCTTCGTTCTTTATTTGGAGGCAAAGATTTTGGCTTTCTTTGGACTGATGATTCAACCTCATATACAGATGGAGAAACCATTTGGGTAAAGTATGAAGTTCAAACGGAACATCATCGACTCTTTTCTCCTGAAGAATGCCGTATTCTACGAAAGGGACATGGTCTCCATGAAAGAGGTCATATTGAGTTTGATTACCTTCCGGATTATGTTCAATGGCAGGTAGACAACCATTCTATAAGGCTTGAGGACTGGAAAGACTTTTCAAATCCCAAGTATCCCAGTCAATGGCTTCAATTCTTTGGAAACATGAGCATGGACGGAAGGATGGAAAACTTTGTGGTTCTTAAATTCCCTACTTATAAAGATTATGTAGATTTTACAAATTATGAGTGGAGATTTGGAATCCGGGAGGAAGGTATAGGAGAAAATCCTATCCAGGACTTCCAAGATTGTTATTCTTCCAGAGTATTAGGGATGAACGATTTAGAGGGTTGGCTGCCAGAAGCGGTTGAACTGGTCAACACCGTCCAGGAGAAAATTGAGGAATTACGGTTTGCTCCCTCCACCAAGGAATGCTTAGAGCTAGTTTCCTCCATCATGAAGGAGGTTTGGCCAACTTTAGCCGAGTGGATGGAGTTAAATGATATGGAAATGGACCAACCGCCTGCAGATTACCAATCTGATTCACACGAGGATGGACAGCAGTGGGGGGATTCAAAAGAAACGAGAGAAAATGCTCAGAGTATCCTTGTTCAAGTCGAGATAGCAAAAGAAGACTCTGCTAGTGAACAAGAGAGTTCAACTGAAAAAAACACCACTGGCTCAATGAATGAATCCGAAGGCAAAGAACCAGAGAAAACTGACGAAAGTGACAAAGAGAAGCCATCTAAGCCTGATTTTTCTCATATCATCCGGATAGAAGAAAAGCAGCAGGAAAAAGACTTTAAAGAAGCTGATGAATTAGTAAGTGACTTTGAAGAAAAGAAAATTGAGGTATCCATTGAGATTCCAGAAAAGAAAACACGTCTTAACGAAGAGATCGTTGTGAAAGCGTACCACCGCGAAAACGCAAACGAATACGCCAAACTGCGTGAAGAAATAAAACGCTTCATTAAACCTACTTCAAAGGCTCTCAGAGAGCTTCTGGAAGGTGAGAAGGACCAAGTGAGGAAGAATGTCCGCAGTGGCCGCTTCATGCCAAATAAAGCCTGGAAAGCGGTCCATTGTAGTGACTCGAATGTCTTTCAGAAATACAAAGCAGGCACACCAAAGGGAAATGCTTTTGTTTCTTTATTAGGAGATATTAGTGGATCGACTTGGTGCTTGCTACCTGGTGGTATTCCCGTTTATCAGGAGATTCAGAAAGCCATGCTGCTTCTTTTAGAATCATGTGTGGAGGCAGGCATCCCTACAACAGCTCATGCGTTTACGGAAGATGATGAAACCATTATCTATCCTATTAAGCCAAATCCACACCGCTATGGTGAGGAAGAAAAGAGTTACTTAGGGGCAATAAAGCCGGAATTGGGGAATCGTGACACATTAGCTTTACAGTGGTCTCTTGATCAGCTAATAAAGCGTCCAGAGGATATCCGATTAGCCATTATCCTATCTGATGGTCTTCCTGTTTTTGAACATGGAGAAGGTCCTGAGACTATACGAAATATGGTGGAGAAGGCAGAGAAACAGGGAATTGATGTTCTATGTCTATTTGTAGGAGAACCAAGTCCCCATACTATTCAAACTGTTCGAGACATGTATCCTGGCCGCGCTATTTTTTCGGAACAGAACATTGCTCGGGAACTGCAGAAACAAGTAAAAAGAATTATTCGGCAACGCCGGAAGTAAAAACCTTGACCGTCCATTAGGGCGGTTTTTTAATAGGTTAAAAATTTTTTAAGGAGGGTTTTCAGATGTTAAGCAGCTTCAATACTAGCAATCTAATTGGGGAATCAGTTAACCAAAATGGAATGTTTTTTACACCATTCAAAGACAGAAAGGTTGTACCACAGCAGATGGTAGACGTGTATAGGAATTTACACACGAACAATGGATATAGCATCCGCTGTTCTAAATCTGGACTGGTTCTCTCACACTGCAGCACGGTTATGCTCCGGAATGTTCGATTCATCGTTTCCGAGAGCGGGAGACAAAAGACTATTCAGGAGAAGCGGAAAAGAGTGCATGCCTATATTAGAGGAGAATTGGTCGGCATAAATGAGTTAGTACCGGGCGATTTTCTCCAAGTGCATTACAACCCTTACCATACGCCGCTATTTACTCTAGCAGGAGCCAATAAGCCTGTACTTGGGGCAGAAGAAGTGATTTGCTGTGGGAAGTACGCTTATGTGAAGCAGCAAAATCAGATGAGACTATTCGAATAATAGAAAACTCTAAAATAGTTATCTACTTAATAAAATCACAATTCGGAAAATTAACCTTAATTTCTTATATATGGATAAGGACAAATTTGATACCTTTTTAAGGAGGAATATAAATATGAATCATATCGTATTTCTATCAGGGGGAAATGCTAGTTTCGCTGTAGCCGCTTGGGTAAAGGAGCAATACGGACATTTGAAAGGACATAGTATTCTATTATACTTTACCGATGTGAAGTGGGAAGACTTTGATCTCTATCGATTTATTATAGATGCTTCAAATCGCTTGGAGCTCCCTATGTTAATACATAGTAGGGGTTTGACTCCGCCACAATTAATGGTAAAGCAAAAATTCATGGCCAATTCCCGAGTTGGTTCGTGCTCGAAAGAATTGAAAATGAAAGTAGCATCCGATTACATTAAAAAGGGGATTAAACCTGAAATAGAAGTATGGCATAACAAGAAGTATATTAAAACGGATGACTTTATTAGTAATGCGACTTTATACTTTGGTATAGGCGTCAATGAGTTACACCGGGAAGAGCCCATTAAAATCAACTGGGCACCTTATGAGGTTGTAAATCCGCTCATTTACCATGACATAAACATCGATGAGTCTTTAAGGAAATATTCTATTTTGCCCGGACAGCTTTATTCCAAAGGTTTCCACCATAATAATTGTGGTGGTAAATGCATAAAGGGGGGCCAAGCTCATTTCAAAAACCTCTTTATGAAAGACGAGAAGAGCTTTATTGAGTTAATGGAACAAGAAATTGTTATAAGCGATTATATCCGTTATACAAAGCAACCTGCCATTAAAAGCGGAAAATGTAAAGACTATATGTATAAGGATGTCTGGGAGTTTGTTTCAACCGGTGAGAAGTCAGCAAAAATCCAACACATAATAGACACTCATCCCTATACTAAGAATTGGAGATTCGGTAAAAATCGTCACGGTGAAGATATTAAGAAGCCGTTTACGTTCATGAAAACCAAATCCCTATATGAATTAAAACAACAGCCAATGCAATATGATATATTCGATTACGGGGCATGTGGATGTTTTGTAGAATTAGATACTGCCGCCGGGTGATTAAACCATAATTTTGCCGATTTGACAGAATAATGATTAAGCTAGAAAGGATAAGATCAATGCCTAAAAAAATTCAATTATCAATGACCGTAACTTGGGAGTATGATCCAGAAGAGTATGAATATGATGAAGGGATGACAATCGAAGAAAAGGCGAAGCAAGATGCCAGTCATCCGGACATTAAATCTATAATTCGAGAAGAGGGAACATATAGTGAAGTAGCCTGGAAAATAGTTGATTAACTTCAGAATCTTCCAAGTTATATGACTAAACTCTCTTTATATAATTAATAAAACCCTCGATATGCGCATTAGTAGCATATTGAGGGTTTTTGTTTTATGGTTTTACTGTTATCAGTGTATTTCATTCGTTTTCCCCTGATTCTTACGGATAATCCCTATTATGAAGTAGACAATGGTTAAGCCAAATCCTATTATGACTAAAGTTGATACAAATAGCTGCAATTCATTATCGACTAAAAAGTAAGTGACTGAAGAAATTATACCTACACATAGGAAGTAAAGAGCATTTGTAAAACCTTTATTTGAGATGCCCGCTACTTTTTCAATACCCTTGGAGATCAGCGCCGCTAATAAAAGAATTAAAATAAATATTAGTACTCGCACGTTACCATCCTTTTTGTAATAATTGTTAAATATGTAAAAATTATACCACCGGCTGGGTGACATTGATATCCTACCGGTGGCTTAATTTTCACTTATATTTTTCTATAATCATCTCTTGCCTTCAACCATTCAGCACCATAATAATATAAGTTTAATGCAGCTCCAAATGGTCCTACCTTTACCGCACCTTTAACAATGTTTTTAATTAAGGTATAACTTAAAATCTTTCCAGCTCTTAATGCCTTTACAATATCATCAGCAAAACCAGCTACCCCAAAGGTTGCTAGGTTTTTCTCTATAGTTCTAAGGTTATCAGCATGCCCTTGGAACCTAATAAAGTCTCCGTCTTTCCTAGATGCATACTTATAATAGGGACTCTGGCCAGCCATGATAGCTTGACCTTGAGTGCTCGAAGTAAACCTATATCTAACATCAGAAATGTATGAGCCATAGTATGTTGCCATAGGCATTGGCATGACTGTTGGATTGTCCCCGAAGGATTGTTTAGTACTAATCTCTACCGTTTCACCTGTTTCAGTTTCCACAGTAATAGTACCTGTTAATTTATTCTCCGTGACTAAGGTACTGTATTCTTCCACAAGTACTTTCTCAGAACCATTCACTTCATATTTTTGAACGGTAATATCTTGTTTTTCATTCACAAAGGTAACCGTCTCACGATACTCATACAATTTACCATCTTCATTGATCTGATAGACTGATAGCTCATCAGTATCCACAAGTACATTAATTCCCAACTCTTGCTCGACAGGATCTTGCACCCCGTCGAAATATGGAGTTTCAACTCCCCCAGCGGCACTTGCAGCTCCCGCATACGGTGATAAAAGAACAGAAGACAACAGAGTACAACATACGATACTACTAAATTTCTTCATTTTTCTCCTCCTAATTTTGTTTTTACCCCTTATTAATTAGCCAAAAATATACATATTCCTCCTAAAATATGAAAATATTGGATATTATTGAAGAGGGTTCCCCAAAATTCGTCAAAAAAGGAGAAACGAACATGTTGAGAAGCGCAGGAATACTTGGTGTAGGAAGCTATTTGCCACCTTATGTAGTAACAAATGAATACTTCAAAGAGAAGTGCGGCATTTCTGGTAGATCTATCGAAAAAATGACAGGCATCAAAGAAAGAAGATTTACGATTCCAGGCATTAATATGATAGACATGACATATGCAGCAGGGAAAGCGGCACTTGAGAATGCGAATGTAGATCCAACCGAAATTGATTTTGTTATTCTCTCCACTATTACACAGGAACGTATATATCCTTCTATTGCATGCCAAGTTCAAAATCGCCTCGGCATCCCAACGACAGCTGGGGCATATGATATGAGTGTAGGCTGCGCTGGTTTTGTATTCGCTCTGTTAAATGCCTTCCAGTATGTACAGACCGGCTTTGCGAAAAAAGTGTTGGTAGTTGGTGTAGATGAATGTTCCCGAAACATGGTATTAGAAAATAAGAAGGAAAGAAAGGTAAATATATTGTTTGGCGACGGAGCGGGTGCTGCTATTGTAGGAGAAGTGTCAGAAGGGTTCGGCCTTTTATCATCAACGGTAGGTTCTGACGGATCCGGGTCTGAGTATATGAGTGAAGACAGTAACCATAGGCCGTCAATGGATGGCGAGGCTATTTTTCAGTTTGCTTCAACATACATTCCGATAATTGTAAATGAGGTCTTACTAAAAGCGAATTTAACTCTTGATGACTTGGATTATCTTGTTCCACATCAGGCTAACCTTCGTATTATTGAAAAAGCGGTATATAACTTGGATTTCCCAATTGAGAAGGTTGCCACTCATGCTGTCCAGTACTATGGCAACACCTCTTCAGCAAGTGTGGCACTCGCTCTTGCTGATGAAGTAACAGAGGGACGAATTAAAGACGGAGACTATGTCGCCCTCGCAGGCTTTGGATCAGGTTTAGCCTGGTCAGCAGCACTAATAAAGTGGGGGAAGTAATCGATTCAACCTTAGCTAATAAGAGGCTTTAAAGGACAAGCTTTGATTTTATAAGCTCATTTTTTGTAGATTTAGACCCAATTATTGATGGATTACTTTAGTGAGTCAGGTATACTTAAAACAAACAAAATGAACCAAGCGTTTGTTACGGGGGATTGAAGCATGTTAGATGGTATGCTAATCTTGTTCTTTTTATTTTTTATTGGGCTCATCCTTTATCACTTTATTGAACAATTTAAATTAAACAAGCGTCTTAATAAAGCAGGTATAGAAGAAATAGATTTGATGAAGGGTGATGAGTTTGAAAAATATCTAAGAGTCCTTTTTGATAAACTCGGATTCCGTGTCAGGGTAACAAAAGCATCAAATGACTTTGGTGCTGACCTTATACTCGAAGGAGACGTTAAAGTCGTAATACAAGCTAAAAGATATAAAAAGAAGGTTGGTATAAGGGCAGTACAAGAAATAAATACAGCCTGGGATTATTACAATGCTCAGGAGGCTTGGGTAATTACGAATAACTTTTTTACAACACCAGCGATAAAACTAGCTCAATCTTCTAATGTTAAATTAATAGACCGCTATGAATTGGTAGAATTAATTTTAAATTCAAAAAGCTCGTCTGCTGAAAAAAAGCACTTTTGGAGTTCGTGAAAAAAAGTCCGTAGTTATCAATAACTACGGACTTTTTATAAAAATTTTAGGCATTGATTTTACAATTAATAAGAAACATAAGGGCTTAATCTAGATAAGCCATGAGCATTTAGAATATCTTTCTGTGCTGTTAATGCCTGCCTTGCATAGTCTACTAGATCAAGAGTTGGTCCTTTACTCAAATAGTCAAGTCTGCTGTAATGGAGGATGTTTTCTGAATTAATACTACCCTGAAAACCAATGTAATCCATTTTATCGGTATTCATATCGTATACACCATTAAGCCATTCATTATTCAGATATAAATTTTTCACATCAGTATCGTACAATCCGTTCTTATTTGCATTCCATTGTGTAGAACTGATTTGTGATTTACCCATTGGCAGGGGATTAAATGTATAAACGCCGCTAATAGAGGATTTCTTTATTCCCCCACCATATTTAAACTTTGATTTATCTGGAAGTAACCAATTAGCTGAGCGTATATCTAAGTATGTCTTTGTTGCTAACCAACCACCTAATGAATGACCAGTAAAGTACCATTGATAACTCCTGTATGCCGGGAAAGCTTCATAAATATAATTTGTAAACAACTGAGCCTGATAGTTTTGTCCAGGTGCATTACTTGATAGAGTCTCTCTGGCAGTGTTGGCATCATTAAGGTCCGGTATGAAATTCCAGCTTTTATCTGTACCGGAGAAAGCGATAAATAACTTATTGCTGCCTTCTGCAACCACTGCCATTGCTTTAAAACCGGTCCCATCCAGTCTCAACCATTCTCCAGTACTGGAAGAAGCACTCATCGGATGGTAGACATCTGCATTAACATCGACTGCTGAAATAACTTTAAATTTGCCCGCCCCATGCTTACTGTTAAGATCGTCTTGGATAGTTTTACGAGTATAAGAGCTGTATTCTGCAGAATAAACGAGTCTTGATAAATCATAATATAGACGGTTGTAATTATCTGCATATCCTGCATTTGCTGCTCCTGGGCTCACAATAACTGAAGAAACTATTAACACTAAAGTTAAAGTAAGTAAAGCGGCCATCTTTCTTAGGTTTCCAATCATTTACATATCACTCCCCAAATAAAATACTTACTAAGTATAGGAAAATATGTAAATTAATTCAATACAATCTATGTAAAGAATATATTAATAATATTAGCTGATCTCTCTTACTTTTGAATTGTGAACTATAATGGGACAATAAAAAACCTTTTAATGCAATATTACATACATAAAAAGGGTTTGAAATCTGGGGGTGACCTTGCTAGGGAAAAGCAAAGCATCCTATTTAAATGTTTTAGTTGTATATACTTTCTATCTTTTGTATAATAAACAAGAACATTTGTTCTGTTATAGGTATAACCCTAGCAGATTCTTTATTCCTCTCTCCAACACCGGCCAAGATAGCCGGTGTCTTTTTTTATTTCACCTTTACTTTAAGCAATTTCATTCCAGTTCTTTGCTGGGATTTCTTCATTGCTTCAGCAAATTTCTTTTTAATATCCTTTTCTTTTTTTTTGCTCATATCTCTCTTCCTCTCACTCTTCTTTTTATTAGTCCCATTATGGTCAAACCATACTTTTTTTAATCAATTTAGGTTCTAAAAATAAGACAACCTTCTTATATTAATAGAAAAGTGGAAAGGTGACCCTGAGAAAGGAAGATTATATGAGTAGCATAAATCCTATGTTTGATGATATGAAGCTAAATAAAGTTCCTAACACGATCTCACAGCCACAAGCAAAACCAACAAAACCGCGAAAAGAGCGGGTGGATAAGACTAAAAATGTCAAGCTGCCTGTAGATCACATTCTTCATATGCAGCTCAGACGTTATGTTAAATTAGCGTATCCCCTATATATGAGAAAGATGGGGAAACCATTATCACAGACTAAGTTCAATACATTGCTGCTACGGTATGTATTAAATCACCAGGATATAATCAATTGGGATTGGCCATATCAAGATAGCAAAAGATACATGCATACGAACTTATTAAAGACAGAGCACAGAGAAATAAGCGGCCCCTATGGACTGGCAATCCAAAAGGGTTTTTCAGATCGTAAGACCGTTTATATTATGATAAAGTCCGGTGTTCAATGGCTGGAGAGGGGCGGAGACCTTGAAGAAATCATATAGCCAATGGAATGTTCTGCAAGAAAGACTAAGTAACCAGAAGGATAGCCTTCTAGATTTTTTGTTTACTTCCAAGTATCGATACATAGAAATCAAACTACCATACTATGAATACTTAAGAGGGCAGGTTTTTTGCCAGGACTTTATGGACCTATTCGATGAGGCTCCTTATACTTTTTCAGTCGTAGACTTAATGTCTATTTTATTTGAAGACTTTCTTAACCAAATAAAAAAGGGAAATACCCAATATGAAAGCATGGCTCGCTTCTTAGTGGATAACAAATACAAATATTTAGAGCCTCCTAAGAAAGAAACCCGGGTATTAAAAAAAGTGAATACCAACCTGTTTTCATTTGAAACGACTGAAGAGGTAATGTCTGTGAAGGAGGAAGATAGCAGAAAAGCCTACCTGACAGTCAAAATTCGAGATAAGGTACTTTTAAGGGGAGAAATATTTCTTCATGATCTCTCTCCATTCCTTCATAAAGAGCAGCTTCAGATTGAAGAATTATTTGCTATCCTTTACCTTGATTTTATTGCCAAAATTAAAGAAAAGGGGAATAATGTTGATGTCATGAAGGCCATTCTCAACCGGATAACGTAGGAGGTCTTCTTGACAAACATATATGCTTTTAAGATAATAGAATCAAATTAATATTTATTAGTGTACGGAAGAACCGGCACATGGGTATACGCTACCCGTGTGCCTTTTTTTGTTAAAAAGGGGGGACTTCAAATGATATTGATCGAGGATTTACTTTACCGGTTAAGACACGACAGTGAAACAATCGAAAAAGAGATGCTAATAGATACATTTAATCGAATTTTTCTCAGCCAAAGAGTGGAACCTTTCTTTGCCCAACAGCAGTTGATTGTATTAAATGAAGCTTACGAAGATTCCCCTAGTAAAGACTTCCGGTCTATTCTAGTAACAGCAAAAAAATTAGCAGCACAGCGGGAATATGGAATAGGTTTAAATCACCTACTTGGCACCATATTAAGTCTAGCAAGCTCTAAGAAACAGCAAAATCCCCCTCATCATAGATAAGGGGGACCTGCTATCAGATTTAAGGCTGTTTATTAAATTAGTTTTATAATAGCAGACCAATTTCAAAGTTGCAAGAGTTTTAAAAATTCTTTTACTCGACTAGAAAGTTATGGTAGTATAAAAGTATCAGATTACGGGGCTGGGGATACGTCCATCCTTTTTAGGGGAGAAGTGTATCTATTTTTTCAGCGACCGTTTTTAATAAATAGGGCGTTTTTTTTATGCAAAAATAATTTTCCCAAGCAAAAAGCTGATCGCGCCAACGACCAGCTTAAAATTAAAATTAGTGTCCATCAAAACGCCAATTCTGATAGACGAATGATCCCGATAAGACCTTTAAATTTGCGCCAACAAATTTAAGAAAAGCCACTTAAACTTAAAACTTAAAATTAAATACTTTAGTATCCTTCGAAAAAAATATACTTTCGAGGGCTAGTTTTTTATTGGCTTTTTTAAATTGTTATCTTTATTATACTTATTTTTCACAGTAGGCGCAACGGTTCAGACTTACTTTATATCAAATAAAATAAGACTTTATCATACATATTCTGACAGGGAGGAGGAGAGCCAAAGTGAAGAAAAAACAATCAATTTCGGTTAAAGGCGTTAAGTTTTTTCAAAAGCAGTTAGATTTATTAAAAGCTGAACAAGAACGTTCTCCTCTTCCTGCATCCTCGTTAGCTTTATATATACTTATGCATCACAAATGTGATGACCTGGGAAGAATTAAAGGCAAGGAATTCTCTCTATCGGATTTTCAGCAAAGCGGAATACCTTATACAACTTTACATACTGGCAAAATGGTATTGCTTGAAAGAGGGCTTATTCGTGAAGTCATTATTAATGACTTACCTTCCTTTGAGATCGTAGGATATAAAGAATTAAATTCACCTGAACATCGTATTGAAGGGGAAAAATTAAGCTATTTCCGTATTCCTTATGAATTATTAACAAAGCCCCTTCTTAAATGTTTAGTTTCAGCAAGAGAAGCTGCCGGCATTTTATTAGTATTGGACCTGTTCAATCGATTCACTCGTTTTATCGGGAAAAACCAAGCAGAGGCAATGCAGGCATCGTTTACCTATACAATGAAATCTTTACAAGACAAGACGAAAAAAACCGCTTTAAAGATCAGACACATCATTAATTTGATACGGGATTTTTTCTCATTTGAAGCTTGTGATTATAAAGAGAGAAGGCCGAATAAAGAGCGGGTTGCTGTAACTAAGAAGAATGTAATTCAGATTGTTATTAAAAAGTTCAAGGTATGTATTAACCCTGATTTATTGCTTATCGAAGAAGACGAACATGCAACTAAAACATTAGAAGCCGCTTTCCGTAAAGAATTAACTGTCAAACTAGAGAATGCCGGGATATCCTACCATTCGAAAGAATTGCGTGATATGCTGACAGCTGTTAAACAAGAAGTCATTAACGTTATGCAGTTTTCAACCCAGCAGACATTTAAGGAGAGGAAACATTTTATTCGAAACGTATTCTCCTCCGCTTTAGATAGCTTAATTGACTATTACCAGTTAAAGTCAATGGAAAACAGCAATTTCACTTTTGGCAACATAGGATCTTTCATGAGAAAGAGCTTAAGAAGCTCCATGCAATCGTTAGTTGTTGTTGAGCTAGATCCTGGTGATCGAATAGAAATTGCCTCTGGTTATTACGAACGATACCAAAAATACCCAGTTGTATTTTCAAATTGAATAGAACTTCAGCCATGTGAAAAAATCGAGGGTTCACATGGCTTTTTGGGTTTTAACCCTTTTATCATTTATTATAATTTTTCAAGCTAACGGGCCGGTATTCATGTTCAATTTCATGAATACCGGTCTTTTTGTTGTATCCAAAGATAATAATGCCACATTTCTAATCCCGAACGTACTAAGATTCCTTTAATCTCAATTACGAGTAATCTTTTGTGGATTCGTGGATATTTGGAGATTCAATATGTGAGTTATGAGGATTATTGGTACATTAAGTTGTGTAAATATGGATAGTTCTTTACTGTATTCGTGGAAACTGGTGTTAATTCGATTCTTTCAGATGCTAAAGAGGGGACAAGCCCTACTCCGCCAATACACTACACTACTGAAGATATGCTCTATATTTTAATAATTGAGCTTTTTTATTTTTACAACTTGTTACTTTTTATATCCCTAAATTGAATGAAATACTGTATGTACATGTTTTTTTACAAAAAAACGACCATTCCTAATTAAATGATCGCTTTTCAATAATATTTAAGATTTCTGGGTAGAAATTTTTTCATCTACACGCTTCTCAATCTGTTGAAGTTGTTCAGAATCCTTTAATAACTCCTGCTTGTTTTGTTCAATTAATGCCAACATGGTAGCCTTGTGTGATTTCCTCATAAAAATTCCTCCTTTTCTTTTAATATAATCTCAATATATAGAGTTGTCGAAAAACAAGAGTCAATTTATTAGTTCCTTTATAACTGTTATCTGCCAATTTAAGTAAACTATAAAGAAGAACAGTAGGCTAAAAATCACATATATTCCTTCAGTTATTTTTTTATTTGAATATTAAAGGTATCTGTTAATAAATTGAAGAAAATCAACTGTATTAATAATAGATTGATTTTTCTAAAAAATATAAATTTTGTTAAAATATTACATAGATTCCGGAATCTAAAAAAAGGAGATTGAACATGAAAAAAATACTAGTCACTTTAATGTTAATCTCGCAATTTCTAGTAATATCAGCGTGTGGTAATGGTGCTGATACAGGTAAAGGTGGATCGTATCAGATTTTGGCTGTTTCAGAAAGTGGTGATTTTTGGTCCTTGGATTCTAATGAAGACCCTGAAAGTTATGAACAGGATAAGTTGATTGTCACTATTAATAAGAAGACAGAACCCGATGAAACCCCAGGTAATGGCCAATCAAATTATTATGACGAGGGGACCAAAATTTATAGTGTGAAAGGAGCCGAAGGTTTAGCCATGGCGATAGAACCTTCGGGTGAAAAAAGTATTTTAAGAAGAGAAGATAACTGATAAATTGAAAGCCTGCATTTAGGTAAGGAGATGAATTCATGAAAAAGATGTTCACTATTTTTACAATGTTCATTATACTTTTAGTCTCCGCTTCTCCTAGTTTTGCTCATGACCTTCCAGGAGGTGGAGGCGAAACATGGGGATGGAAATATGTTGGCTCCCACTGGCCATCAACTACTACTACCTATTTTGAAGCTACTTCAGATACATGGGAGAGTAGGTTCAAAAATGGAGAGGCAAAATTTGAGAGTGAGACCGGCAATAGGTTTTCACTTATTGAACGGACCTCATCTGACACGAGTAATTTTATAGAATCATATAGCTGCTCCTCATGCACTTGGGTAGCAAGACGAACATTTACATCTATCTCAGCTGATCACCCAACACGATGGAGAATTCAATTTAATAGTGCAAAGTCCGCTAATTCTTGGACTACAGTTGCAGCTCATGAAATTGGGCATGTATATGGATTAGCTGACCTTTATGAGTCTTACAATGATGAAAGACTTATGTATGGTTATGATAACGGAACACGCTACCTTGATGTTTTAGAAAAAGACGGCCTAGATTATGTTTACAATGTCTACTAATAAGGACGGTGCCTAACAATGAAAAAAAAGTCGTATTTGATTACATTCTCCTTCTTGATTTGTGCAGCACTGTTGGTATTCAACTTAAATATGGAAAAGGGTAACGCTGGGGAACAAGACCTATCCGAAGAACAATTAGCAGCAAATAAGGTAAAAGAGTTAAATGATCGTGTTGCTGCCGGTGAGGAAAAGATTATTGATGATTCCGCATCTTTTCCAGCATTAACCGAAGAGGAACTCTATAAGCAATCCGATTTAATTGTGGTTGGAAAAGTTAAAAAAACAGTGAAAGAGTATAATATCCACACAGACATCCCATTCAGTGAGTTTGAATTTCAAGTAAAAGAATATATAAAATTAAATAATGAGTACAAAGATAATAAACTAATCGTCACTCAAGATGGCAACTCAGAGATTTCATTTGATAAACATCCTCTTCTTGAATCAAATAAAGACTATATTCTGTTTTTAAATGTTCATAAAGAAGGAAATGAAACTAAATTGATTATGGTAGGTGGACCCAACGGTAAATTTGAAATTGAAAATGAAAAGGTTAGCACCTACGGTAGTCTACAAGAACTTAAAGGGAAAGAGTTAAATCAATTTATAAAAGAGTCAAAGGTTAAGGCAAGTAAACAATAATTCTTCTCTAATAAGTAGAAGAGAACATTTTAACCCCCCTTATTTTTTTATTTAAGGGGGTTAGTTGTTTTTATGAGTTATATTAGCTTACCCAGTTTTCAAAACTCGGTATTCTTAGTTTACCATTGCTTGTTAAATTTCTATATTTCACTCTGCATGGGAGAGGATTAATAAATATAATGTCACCTTTGTCTGCTATTCGGTTATTGTGAGTATATTGATAAAATTTTCTTCGCTCAATTGGAGGCATAAACTCCATGACTCCAGCAGATTCTTTATTATCAAATTGCAACAGGAGGCCGAATTTCTTTTTTGTATAACCAACAATATTGATCGTGGTGTATTTATAATTGATGACCTTTAAAACTTCTTTTGACCTCCGGCCGATAAGATAAGGGGCATCTGCCTTTTTTTGAACTATCCCCTCAAGATCATGCTGCTTTATTAATTCAAAGTATGCCTTTGCATTGCCGCTCAGCCATTTCACTTTTGTTACCAGCTCAGAATCAGTAGGTAGGAGTTCTTCTAATAGCTGTTTTCGTTCCAGAAGTGGCAAATGCGTGACCTTCTTATCACCAACATAAATCACATCAAATATAGCAAACTGAACTTGATAGGGGGCTTTTACACTTTTAAATCGGCTCATCATCGCTTCGAAATCGGGTTTGCCATCTATACCAGGTACAATCAACTCCCCATCGTATACGCCATCTGGAAGTTGGACAGATGCAATCTCTGGGAACAAGGAGGTAACCTCATTTCTTATCAAGACCAAATTTTTAAAAATACCTATAATACATTAGTTTCATATATTTGACATGTATAATATATAAAACAGCTTAGATTTTCATATGTATTTGTTAAAGCACAGATGCTATTAACTATCTACCTCCATTAAAATGTCATAAAAACCATTTTAATCTTACAATAATGGTTTTCAGATCAAACTTACTTACTCAACTAAGGGGGGCAAAGTATACAAAAAGGACTTATGAAAATATACTCAGTATAAAAGAGCCCATTTCTCAATAAACAGTTAAGAAATGGGCTTTTATTGTGAGATTTTCTTTACATGTTTCTTATTATGTTAATCTAGAATTTCATCATATGGTATTTTTTGGTTTGCAGGTTTTGAAAGATTATTCAATTCAACGATTAAATAGTCACCTTCAATAAATTTTGATCCTGGTTTGATATTTTGTTTAACTATATATCCATTTCCAACCGTATTTATTTTGAGGTTAGCTGCCTTAGTTACCTTTAAAACATCCCTTAAGGACCATTTAGACATATCTGGCATTTTTAACTTCCCATCTCCTTTAATTATGACTCTTTCTCCATTAAGCATGTTAAAGGTGCTATCAGGTACTTGAGTAATAATCTTTTTCCCTTCACCGATTACAATGGGTTTAAATCCTTCTTCTTCAAGTCTTTTCTGTGCATCAACTACTGACATTCCAGTAACATCAGGAGTCTTACTTGATTGTGTTTTCTTTTTTTGAGATGGCTCTATATTTAAATATTGAAGACTGCTTTTCATAACCGGTTTGAAAATTTCCGAAACAGGCTCCGCACCATTTGTATTTAAATCTATATTAGGCTGCTGAACTGCTACATAAATAATCAATTCAGGATCATCTTTAGGTGCCATTCCTAAAAATGAAAAAATGTAGTTTTTATGGCCTTTTAAATATCGACCACTTTTGGGATCAGGAATCTGGGCAGTTCCAGTCTTACCAGCAACCTCATACCCTTCAATATTATAACGGTTATAACCTGTTCCTTCTTCTGCGGTAACAACAGTTCCTAGTATATCTCGTGTTTGTTTGGCAGTATCAGCCGATATTGGATTGCCAACTACTTTCGGCTTCGATTTCTTTACAACCTCATTCTTATTGGTATCAATAATTTTACTTATAACATAAGGTTGCATCATACTACCATCATTCGCAATTGCCGTAGCAGCTTGAATTTGCTGGATGGGAGTAAAAGCCGAACCCTGTCCAAATCCAGTTGTTACCTTTTCCAATGGCCATTCGTAAAGTATTTTGCCACTTGTCTCATTTGGTAAATCAATTCCTGTAGATTGATTAAAACCAAACTTCGATAGATACTCTTTAAACACTTCAAATCCAAGTTGTTCTTTAACAATTTTAGCAAACGCTACATTGGAAGAACGTTGGACACCTTCTAAATAACTTATTGTTCCCCAGCCTCTTCCACCATTATGATCCTTTACAGGGCTTGAATTTTCGGTGACTTTATAACTTCCAGATTGGAAACTTCCACTTGAGTTAAATACACCTTCTTCAATAGCTGAAGCAAGAGTGAAAATCTTCATTGTTGAACCAGGCTCAAATGAATTTTCAATGGCTTCATTATGCCAACTTTCATTAATTCCTTCCTTCGTTTTGGGATGGAATGATGGTCTTTGAGCCATTGCAAGAATTTCACCTGTTTTTGGATCGGCAACTATTGCAATTATTTTTTCTGGTGTATATTTTTTGTCCACTTTATTTAACGAGTCTTCCAAAAATGTTTGAATCTTTTTATCGATTGTTAGATATACATCCTGTCCATTTTTCGCAGGTTTTACTAAACCCTTGCCATTTGGCAATAAATCTCCCCAAACATCACTTTCATAGCTAAATGATCCGTTCTGTCCTGTAAGAGCTTCATTTAAGCTTTTTTCAATCCCTAACATACCGATAGCGTCTGTTTTATCCTCACTATTTTCCTTTTTTTCGACATATCCTACTAAGTGTGAAGCAAATTTTCCATTCGGATAAAAGCGCTGTGAGTCCTGAATAAATGTTATTCCTGGTAGCCTTAATTCTTCAATATTCCTTTTAGTCTGAAGGGAAAGGTCTCTACCCGCCTTTCCGAATTCAACTTGGAAAGGTACTCCCTTTTTCGTTTTTTTGGTAAGTATTCTATGGATCTCTGATTCTTCTAAATCAATCAATTTTGCCAGTTTCTTTGCTGTGAGTTCTGGATTAACCACATGCATAGGCTTTTTTTTATTTTTAGTTACTTTCTTATTTAAGATGGCAACTAGCTTATAAGAATTTGTATCCTCAGCTATTACATCACCATTACGAGTGTAAATAGTTCCCCGTTTTGCTTCAATTACCTTTTCTTTCTCATATAAGCTTTGAGCTCTGGCTGCAAGGTCTACACCTAATATCTCACCTGTCATTTGTATTGAAATTAGTCTGAATAATAGTATTAAAAACAGGAGGCAAAATACCACAAACAAAATTGTTGCTCCAAAATTTATATTAGCTTGTTTTCTCTGCATGCTTTTTATATCTCCATTTTGTTTCCCTTTTGTATTTTTTAATACACATTAAGCATCCTCCTGTATTGGAATTTTCCTGTGTGTCAGCATCCATAATTTTACCATATTAATCCACATTGTACTTATCTGAATTCAGACAATGACGAAGAAAGTTAGCTATAAGGGTGACAGTATTTTAATGTCGATAGCATTTAGTGAAATTAATTTTTGTAAAAACCAACAATAAACTTAACCTCTGGTGGTTTTTGAAACATTTACAAGGAAGCCGTCGTCAAAGTTGTAAGAAGCAAAATTAAGGAGGAAACATGGAGGTTTTGGAAACAACTAATCCAAGTGATATAAATATTGAAATCCTAGTAAATAAGTATGGCAAGGATATAAAAAAACTTGCGTATATGTATGTTAAGGACTGGGGAAAGGCGGAAGATATTACCCAAGAGGTATTTATTATTTGTTATAAAAAATTGCACCTCTTTCGTGGAGATTCCTCATACAAAACTTGGCTATACAAAATAACTGTAAATAAATGCAAAGATGAGTTAAAAAGAAAGAGTTTTTGGCAATTTCGATTGGCAGAGAAATTAAAAGATCACGTGCCTAAAAGTGAACGATCAACAGAGGAGCAAGTTATAACTAAAAGTGAAGACCAAGAACTTTCTGACAATGTTCTTTCTCTTCCAATAAAATATAGGGAAGTTATTATTCTGTTTTATTATGAGGGACTGAAAATAAAGGAAATACATGAATTAACCGGTTTAAATATAGACACTATTAAAACAAGATTAAGCAGGTCAAAAGGATTGCTACGTAAAATGTATGAAGGGAGTGAGGTTAATGGAAGATAAATTGAAACATCTTAGAGAAAGTATGGATAAGACTGTGTTTAAAGATACATCACTCGAATCATATGAACGAACAAAAATTTTAAACGGATTAAATAGAAATGAAAGAAAAGTACATTTTAATTTAAATTCCATACTTTCATTTGCAGTATGCACTTTTTTGTTCATTGGAATAGGAGCATTTGTTTTTAATGAAGTAAAGGACAGAGAAAACAATAAACCACAAAGTAACACTGCTTTAGATACAAGTAAAGAGGAAAAACATCAAGTACAGAACGAAGATCAACTTGAAACAAAAAGCATTAAACCTTATTACCCATATATTGTCTTGGATGGATATTACTATAAAAAAACCAATGAAGTAATACAACCTGAAGGTCTAGGTGAACAAATTGCGGAAGTGAAAAGGATAGGTGATTGGGAATTTAAGAAGTCCGGGGACTCAAACGAAATCCCACCAGGTCCAATCTATTCTGTTAAAGGAAAAGATACTAAAGAATATATCGCTGGAAAAGGAATTATTTATAAAGAAGGTAAAAATCAAGCTGGATACATTGTTTTTAAGAAGGAAGAACTCGTCGAACAACCCAAGAAAGAATCTATACTAAATTCTAAAGGCGACTTAGAAGAAGTTCAAATCGCTTTCGGAAACATTATAGAGAAAGTGGAAGATCTTCATCATTTCATTGGTATTGAGAAGAGAGTTAATCTATATGCCGCTGACTATTTGCCCGAAAACGGACCGGGTGTAGATTTAGTTTATAATGTTCCGGAAGCTAATATAAAGGATAATGAACAAAATATTGATGGAATGTTATTTATCCGCGAATACCAGAAAGATTTACCACCTCCCAACTCTCGATTTCTTCCACAAAATGGGTGGAATCGAATAAAAAATGGGAATGAGGTAATAAGGCAGAAAGAATTTATACCGCCTTCTCTAATAAAGTCTTTTGAAATAAACGGTATTTCATGGGGGTACTATGAGGATAAAACTCATCAAGATTTTATTTTAAGAGGTGAGAGAAATAATATGTATTTTGAAGTAGTTACACAAGGTGATTTTTCTTTTGAGAAGCTCAAGGAACTCTTGAAGAAGTTTAAACAAGTAAGATGATTATATATTAGAGTTACTAGTATGTTAAAGAACGAACTTCAAGAGCACGATTATATAATATGCTAATACTAAAAGGATTGGAGGTATTATTATTAGGTTTATAATTAAATTTGGTGTTTCCTCTTTGTTACTTTTATTTTCTACGTTTGTTTCTTGGTATGAGGGAAGTGAAATACTAAATCGTTCATTTGAGTGGAGATATTCAACACCTTTCAGCCACTTTTTATATGGAGAAGTAAATAAACCAAGCGATATATCACAATTAGATTACTTTGTTTATGCAGCTAAATTCCAACCCGGTTTCCCTATTATTATGTTTTTGAGCAGTTTATATATGTTAATCCTTATTGGGTATTATATTTTCCAAGAAGAGAAAAAGGGGTTAGCCTACTATCTAACCTTTTTAGGGAGTGGAATACTTATATTGAGCTATATTACTTCTAATTCTTCAACAGCTGGTGGACAAATAATATATTACCTTTTCTTAATGGGGGGTGTATCTTGTATAGTAATTGCTCTAACGAACTATTATCATATTATAAACCGACTTCGGGAAAAAATTATAAGCTAAAAGTGGAGCAATCAAGCGCTTTCCTGAAAAACAAGGAACAGCGCTTTTTCAATTTTTCCATTACTGTAACTAGGTAGATAGGAGATTTTCTTCCTTACATCTGCTTGTATATCTCCCCATAGGCAACTTTTAATTGACTTCTTAACTCTTTGTTGTCGGCCTCTAGTTTCTTAATCCTCCGCTTTAAGGATTCAATGATTGCTTCTTTGCTTTCTTCCTTTATTTCTCTCTTTAATTGTTTTTTCAACCCCACCTTGCCACGTTCTTGCTCTCTTAAAGCTTCAATCCTTTCACGGATCTCCTTGTTGTTATACAAGGTCGCTTTAGCTACTCCTGCCTCTTTAGAAACACTATTAAAATTAATACTGTTATATGCTTTTAAGAGCCTTTTTATGGCTTCATCGACTTTTTTGCTGGTTTCAGCTTTACGGATAGAATGCACCTGTTTTAAATGCTCCTGGAGATTGAATTTAGCCATTAGCCATATCCTTCTTTCTGTTCATCCGGTCTAAACGACCAAAAATAAAATTACCCTCGTTAATTATGTTTAAGATATTCTGATACCTTTCCAAGTTTCTTTCATTCTTCTCAGCAATCTCGGCCCTGCCATGACTCTTCAAAATATCAATTGTTTTAGAGGCGGTCTTTATCAGCAATTCATACTTTTGTTTGTCTAACTCAGAGAATCCTATAGCTAAATCTTTACATGGGCGTCCACCATTACATGTTAAACATGGGGGCTCCTCAGAATAAGGGCAATTTCCGTTTATCCTTGCGTGGCAGCTTCCGTATGGGTTATCTATGGCATTTAACTTATGGTCACGCCACAACATTTCAAGAACATCGGAAGGTACTTCTTCATCAGGAGTAATTTGTTTCACCTCGCCATTATAATTGAAACTGAATAGACCTTGTTTCATGGCTTCTTCAAATACTCTACGCTTTGTTCCATCTAATAACTTGGCGTATCTTACCGTCATTTCTGGTGAAGCATGTGCTAAAAGCTCCTGCACAGTAAGAATATCAGCTCCACTGTTTAACATTTTTACAGCGTAAGTATGTCTGAATTGATGAATCCTAAAGTGATATATTTCACCATGCTCGTCTACTATTTTTTTTTCTTTGGCGAGTTTGTTTAACTCTTCTCTTATCCAACCGTTAGAATATGGCCGTCCTTTTCTAATACCTCTATGTCTAAAGAAAATATAATTATTGGGGTTGTTCTCTTCGTTACTTAGTCCTTTAGATTTATCAATTAGGACTGCTAGAATATTAGCCAAATCATCATCAATTGGTATTGAGTGATCGGAAACATTAGTTTTGCTGATATCCGTAACTATTTGGTACTTATCGTTTATTTTAATTAAGCTATTATGATTTAATCTCAAAGCATCAGATACCCTAAGACCTGTTTTGAATGCAATCCATATTATTGGTTGGACTTCTTCATGAAGAGAGTTGATATTCTCAAACAGCTGTTCTAAAACAGAATCGGGTATATAGTTTATTCTATCTGAACGCCTCTTATATTTAGGTTTATCCTCCGGAAATATTAAAACCCTTATGTCTTTTTCGGGTGCAAGATCGGGTGCAATCTCTTGGAGTCCTTGTAGGTACACTTTAATATGTGTTACAGCTTTTATAATATGATGCCTACCATTTGTTATTCGGTAATTTTGTTTAACAGTGTTGTTGAGCAAATCAAGATACTTTTTTATATGATGTCTGCTTAATTTAGTTAAATCATCCCAATCGCTCTCCACTGAGAATATAAAATCCAGAAAAACAGGGATATCATTCAAATAATTTCTTGCAGATCCCCAAGATAAATCACTTGATAATAATCGCTGCTTAAAATACTGTTTAGTAACTTCACGAAATCTTGTATACCTTATTTTTGTGAAGTCCATAGTTGTATGGCTTCCGGCTTGATTATAATAAAGTCCGTATATACGATGTAGATTCTTCGCTTCCCAAACGTCCTTTTCCCACTCGTCCCTAAAATCTATCAACTTATTAAATTCGGTTAATAAATTTAGTAAGTATTTACCCAAGGGCGACTTTATTAAGTGTCCATTACGCTTATCGACATACTGAGTCGCTATTCCTTGGCTTTCTAACCAAAACAACCACTCTCGATTAATCTTATCTGTGTCTAATTCGGTTAGAGAGTTTAAATTAGGGCACTTTTCCTTGAAAAAACGTTTTAAAATTTGAATATTATTTGATTGTCCTACACAAAGAGTACTCATGGACCATTCATCCGCAAATATCTTCTTATGCACGAAAAATTTTATTTCTAGATTAATCAATTCATTTTCAAATGAGAAGTATATATACTTTCTGTTAAAAGTTGGGTTCTGCAACTGAACTTCAAAGTTAGGGATAGTTTTTAAAAATTCAATTTCCCATCTATTGTTGTCGAAGAAATAGCTATCCTTGATATTTACTATTTCCAAATCACCATTTTCATTTATATATCGAGACTGGAAAGAAGATAATTGATTCTTCATATATTCATGTATATTTGTAGTAATTAATGCCGGGTTGTTCATTCTCTGTTTTCCCCTTTATTGTTCTTATCGTAAATTCGAAAAGCGTATTGGGCTTTCTCCCAATTATTCTGAATTTCTTCTATAGATGGATGAAGATATAAATCTATCGTTGTCTGTATATTGCGATGCCCCAATCTTTCCTGTACCTGTTTAATATCTCCGGTTTGTTTATAAAATAATGTTGCGTGTGTATGCCTAAGAAGGTGAGGATGAACGGATATATTGCTCTTTTTCCTAAGTCTCTTAAAAAGAGCTGAAACATCATGATAATCCATTGGTTTTCCAGTATTATCACCGCGAATTTTTATAAACACGAATCCGTTTTCATAACCCATTTCATCAATTATTTCATAGAGGTAATCATCGAAAAGATCCATTAATTCCTGGGATATGAATATCTCTCTTTCACCTGTTTTCAGTCTTGCTCCATTCTGTAATTCTCCACGTTCTACTAAACGGATCTTATGTCCATTTTTAAAATCATATACAAAATCCTCTAGATATAATGAAAGCAATTCTCCTATCCTCAATCCTGTTTCAAATAATGTTTGCAAGAGTAACCTGTCCCTGATATTATTAGTCGCGTTTATTAATTCCCCAACTTCCTCTTTGGTCAATGTCTTAATCTTTCTTTTCCCTCTTTTGATTTTCAAGATGTTTTTATGTAATGACTTTTTTCTATTAACATGGTACAAAAAATCTTTATAGTGCCTATGCCCTCTATTAAAGACCTCTTGCATTATATTATCTGCAATAGCTTTATCAATTTCCTCATTTCTGTAAAGGTAGTTATAAAAGTTTGTAACAACCGTAATTGTTAAATTGATAGTTCCCTCAGTTTTTCTTGCTGCAGTTTCAGATATTGGTGTTGTCTTTATACATGCATATGGATTTCTAAGCATCCCCACAAAATCAACTAAGTCTTCCAGCTTAATATATTTATAGTCAATGTTCTTCTTTTTTAAAAAGGTAAAGTACTGTTTTAAAGCATAGCAGTAAGTCTTTTGAGTATTCGGACTTTTACCTGTTGAATCCAAGTATTTTATGTATTTCAATACAGGAAGAATGGGTATAGCATCGTCGTCAATTAGCATATACCTTTTACTGCAATCTTCTAAAATAACCTCTTGAACTCTCATAGATTTCACCCCACATAATTTGAACAAAGTAGACATACTTATTTAAATCTAATTTATCCTTCTAATATATAAAAAAAAGAGAATCAATGAACATATAATGAACATTGTATCCTCTAAAAATTATAATATAGTTAATCGTTATTATGGCGGGTATATAAACGGGTAATGCCATTAAGTTTTGTATATAGTAAGCGGATCCCATCCAGCTTCAGCTCGGTAATCCACTTTTCATCATCAAATGGAAGATTTTCTGGTGCTTTATGCAGCAACATTAAAGATACAAACATACTTTCACCTCTAATCCCATTTTACATCAGCATGATGATAAACGAAGGAGGTACTTAGAGGGATACAAAGAAATTTGTACTAGTATTACCATTAAATTTTGTTTAAAGTAAGTTAATCCATTTCGTTTTAAATAATTTGTACAAGGACCTGAAAGAGTCCCTCCTGCATCCCTCCTTTTTCTATATTGTGGCTAAAAACAACCATATAAGGGTTCTTTATTTAAATGATAGTCCTTCCAGGTACCTAGATATATTACTTTCTTTTCTTGTACAGACATACACTAAAAGCCTATTATGAATAAGAACTTCTTTTTATTTTTTTAAAGTTATTGTTTACTTTTCTCTAACTAATTCGTCTTATGTTTGATGGGAAAGGGGGCAGAGATGTTTGAGGAAGAACAAGCAAAGACTTTAAACAGCGAATTAAATGTCGTTTATAAATATCTAAGAAAGCATGGTATTTCACATGTCGATGCTCAAGATATTGTCCAAGAGACTGCTTTTAAATTTCTGTCCTATTCAGACTCTATAAAATCCCAGAACATTAGAGGGTGGCTCATTCGAGTGGCCTTAAATTTTCATCATGATCAATATCGAAAGAAAAAAAGAATAAAACTTGGATTTAATGATGAACACTTAAAATTATTATCAAATGATTTGCCTGAAGACCTTTTACTTGGAAATGAAAAAAAAGAAGAAATACGGACAACATTAGATCGACTTAATCCCCTTTATAAAGAATTGATTTTGCTTAAATATTATTGGGATTTAAAGTATAAAGATATTTCAATTTTGCTTGATATGAAAATAGATACTGTGAAAACAAACTTATATCGGGCCCGGAACCAATTCATTAAGTTTTATAAGGAGGTTAAAGAATGAGCGATAAAAATCCAAGAGATATGGCACATGAAAATAGTGAGCAAAGTGAACCTTTTGAGGAAATTGACTTTACAAGCAGCCCATCTGTTCAAAAAGTTTTTAAGAAAACCAGGAGGAGACAAACCTTTAAATATGTCTTTATTGCGTTCCTTACTACCGCAATTGTAATTACTGCTGTAATATTTGGGAGCCAGGCCATTCTAAACAATAAGATAAATGAACATCAACAAAAATCACTAAAAGAAACAGTGTCCGGCGCAAATGTTCATAGGAGTGAATCATATTATTTTCATGATATGTTTAGTGTTACTGAAGAAACTAAATATCGTAAGCAACTTGGCGATCGCTATATAATTTGGGATAAAAAAACGAAGAGGATCCCGTTAATCGGAAAGATAGAAACAGTTAGCCAAGGAAGTGGGATGACAGGAATAAACACGTTGGATAAAGAAGCTAAAAGAACAGTCCGTTATAATGACTTCAATAACGAAAGAGAAATAGAATTTTATTACCCTGATGTTTCTTATAGTCACATTCCTAATGAACTGGATGTAGCCCTGGGGTTGGATAACAACAAACTTATTGAAATTGCTATTTCCTTTAATCAACCAATGACTTTAGATCAACTCAGTAAACAGCTAGGCTACAAGAATGTTAATTGGTTATGGGTCGATACCACATCCCATTCAAAGAAAGAAGAAATAAATAAAATAAAGGTTGCAACTGTTAAAACCAAATGGGGTGAAGACGCTTTCGGTATTGATGTGTCAGGGACTTCCCCCTACACAACAGAAACCGGGCAAGTATTTTTAAGTACCATGGAGGAACTTAGCAATTCAAATTCCACAATTAAAAAGGCATTAAATACTATTAGAGAAAATACAAAAAACTCTAATGGAGAGTTGTTGATAAGTGGTGCAGTATTTACCGGAACTCCAGAGGAATTGGAACGCTTAAAAGGACTGAAATTAATAAGAGCATCTGTGCTGGGAGCAACAATAGATAAATATTAAGCAATAATCAAACCTTCTGAATGGCACAATTTACACACTTCACTCCCGTCTTTTAGACGGGATTATTTTAATATTCTAACTGCGTGTTATATTTAACTGAATATTCTTTGAAAAAGCTAATACATGGTAAAATATTACCTATAGGAATCTTGGTACTGGGTTTGTATGATCTATTAAAAATCTATAAAACCTTTTCAAAGGAAAAAATGGAGGGAATTCAATGTCTAAAGATGATATTAAAAGTCAGAAACAAAAGAAGGCTCAAACTGTATATAGAAAACTTACACAACAGAATAAACCAGAAAAGAATAAGAACAAGTGGGGGATATACGATGTAGTTATTGTTTTATTATTTATACTAATTCTATTATTAAATAAAATTTTTGATATTTAGGAATCATACCTTGAATGGGTATTGATCTTTTTTTAGCCCGCTTTTTACCTCTCTAATTAAGTGCTCCCTCTCTAATTTATTATTAGTCCTTCAATTTCAATATTTTAATAAAGGATTAATTCTTAGTTCCTCATTAGGTAAAACACATCTCAAATCTGTAATTACCTTATACCTCATTTATTAATATTTCTAAATCTGATCTAGCTAAATATCTTGTCAAAAAAATTAAAATTTCAAATCTTTTCAATTTTTATGGAAATAATAACATAAAATTGTTATTATTTTACATAGGGTTGGCCAACCTTTCTCTT
The DNA here is from genome assembly GCF_017303275.1 of Bacillus sp. NTK034. Taxonomy (GTDB): domain Bacteria; phylum Bacillota; class Bacilli; order Bacillales; family Cytobacillaceae; genus Cytobacillus. The sequence goes on from NZ_JAFKOJ010000007.1 coordinate 77,784, forward strand.
TATCTATAAATCTGATATAACCTCGTATTCTACTATTAATGACTAGGATTATATCTAAAAAAAGGAGCTATACCAAAAATGAGAAAATCCCTAATATCTTTATTAGCTATCTCAACTTTTACAATGGGAGGATTAGCTGTAAGCGCTGAAGAAATTGATTCTTCAAATAGTGATATTGCAAATGCCGAAGTGATAGAGGTTTATGATGAATTAGATTTAGCTTCAGCCAAAAATCTCAAAGAGTATACTGAAACTGAAAATGTTAATGATGGACTAAATACCCAATCAGGATTTGTAGAAGAAACGATTACCGTTAAGGAATCACTTATACCACTGAAGGAAAATTCATCACAGTTTACTACCTTTGGTGCTGGAGAATGGGATTATATTACCTCTGACACTATTAATACGGGGGCTTCTAAGATAGTTAGTTCAAATGGTGGGGATTTTTTGTTTATTGTTGATCAACCTTCCGTTGGTCCTGGCTTCACATGGATGTATAAAATCATGGAAGATGATGGGGCTGTAGGTGATGATACGGTGGGCACAGTTACCTTAAACAACACTGGAACTCCACAAGAGATAATTGTTAACGCTAGAAATTATGTAGACGGTGATAATAAAAAAGCAGAGTTTTATATAATCAAAATGACAGTTCCTACAAGATCTGTAGATGTGGACTTTTATGATTAATTGAATAAGTAATAAGGCTAATTCGATTTTACTAATTCATCAAATAGTACATAAATAATGTCCTCCTTTCATTTCTTGAGAGGTGGACATTATTTATGTAGAAAAAAGGCTTTACCTAAAACAATTGTTATAGTACCTTCTAACATTGCTGTTACGGATAAAGAAGCAATAAAAGAAGATGATTTATTTTCCTAATAATTGAATATTGTAGGTACATTCTATGAGGTGATATTTTGAAAAAAATTACATACTTAATAGGCGGAATAGTACTTGGTATTATAATTTCGTATTTTACTCTAGATTATACTGGTTGGATTTTTTACGAAATGGATGATAAAGGGAATACAGCCAAGACCTCAAACGAACTGGATTTTGATTTACTTACAAATTCGTTTTTAATCATATTAGCGTGTACATTACTAATATATATAGCTGGGACATTAATAGATAAATATAGAAAAAAAATTTGTTCTAATAACTGTCTAACCGGTTCAATAAAAAGAGCAGGCTTGGCCGATGACCTAAAAGGGGAGTTTTAAGAGCAAACTTTATCTGGATTAAAAAAATGATACTCTATTTTGAAAGTTATGCTATAATATCTATATATTTCTATTTATTTCTTCTTTTTCCATCCAAGCGGAAGGAATCTACGGGTTAACAAAAAGCACTCCTTGAAGTGATCAAAAGTATCTGTTTTGTTGTGATACTAATTGATGACTTGAAGGAGTGCTCTTTTTTTTGTGCTCAAGCCCTGTGTAGAGGAGGAACTTTTTAAGGAGGAGGAGATTGTTTATGGCTAGAATCAGCAGCGAAACAATCGAAGCAGTGAATTCAGCAGGGATTTTGGATTTAGCTTATGCGTTGGGGAATAACCCTAAACGTATAGGGAAGCAATACCAAATTCCTTGCCCTAACCCTGGCCACTTAGCAAGAGTCAGTGACAACACGTACATTGAGCCAAACAAGAATTTATTTAAGTGTTTTGCTTGTGAGGCAAGCGGTTCGAGTGCATTCAATTATTATTTTTGGAATGAGTTCGGTAGAGCTTATGACAAGAATAATAAGGAAGACAAGAAGACATTTCCTAAAGTGATTGAGGCAATCGCTGGTTTACTAGGAATTCCAATTGTCTATGACGATGGAAGTACCGTTCAAACCAAAAGAAAGCCATACGTTCGCCCTCAAACAAAAGAGCTGGAACCTTTAAATGATGACATTTGCGATAAGGTATATCGTGCCTTTTTATCCTTATGTCCGATCAGAAAGGAACATGCGATTGAGTGGATGCAGAAACGAAAATATACAAAGGAAGATATCATAGCCTTGGGTTTTCGTTCTATTCCCTCTGGTGAAGAATTGATGCCAATTTTGCATAAGTTGATTTTAAAAGGATATCCATTAGCCCGGGTCCCAGGCTTCGTTCAGCGGTTAATTCCTGAATCAGTTGGCAGCCAGTATCCGAAGGAGCTAGTGGAGCCTGATAAGGAAGGTAGAGGATATTGGGTTTGGACGATCTCTGCCGGGAAAGGCGGATACTTCATTCCTGTTCGGGACCGCCAGGGAAGAATAGCGCGAATGCGTATTCGTCGCGATGTTGGGAATCCCAAGTATATTTGGTTCTCTTCTACTGACAATACTGCAACGGAAAAAGAGAAATACCAAATTCGCCGTAATGGTGCTGCAAGTGGAGCCCCGCTTCATATAGCTCCTCCCGTCTCTCAGGTTAAGATTTGGGAAGTCGGGAATGATCTTTCCGAGGTCTATAATGTCAAAGTTATTATCGGAACAGAAGGGGAGCACAAGTCTCAGCTTGCAGCAAACATTCTAAAATCAACGATTGTGGGGATTCCAGGCGTAGGTAACTTTGCCCCGCTCATTCCATTGCTGAAGGATTGGGGAACCAAAAAGTTTATCTTAGCGTACGATATGGACACTCTCAAACGTGAGGATGACTCAATTAAAGCCCAGAAGAAGCAGCAATTATTATTCGATAAAGTAGCCCAGTTGGCTACTGAGGTAAAGAATTTAGGCATTGATTGTTATCTTTGGACATGGGATATCAAAGACGGCAAAGGCCTGGATGATCTTCTTCAAAATGGAAAGTTGCCAATGGAAATTGACTTCAAAACGAAGGCAAGAAAATTGGTAAACTTAAAGAAACTACATTTAGTTTCTTAATAGGAGGAAGAGTCATGCAAAGCTTTACTGCCGTTGGAAGACTTACAAAGGAGCCAAACCTAGTATATTCAGGGGATAAAGCTCGATGTGAAATGGTGTTAGCCGTGGAAGATAGAGAAAGAAATCGGACAGATTTTTTTCCTACAGTTGCTTGGCATCAGCAAGCCGTTAACTGTGCCAACTATCTTGTAAAAGGACAAGAAGTGGCGATTATCGGAAAATGGCGATCATCGAATTATACGAAGAACGGACAGCCTATGACCAGGCTGGAAGTGGAAATAGAATCTATTAAATTCTTACAGGCGCCTAAGGCGAGGTAAATAAAAAGGAGAGTTGATTCTGATGATGAATCGAGTTGTACTTGTTGGACGTTTAACGAAGGATCCGGATTTGCGTTATACACCAAATGGGGTGCCGGTTGCAAGCTTCACACTTGCTGTAAATCGTACCTTTACAAATCAGCAAGGGGAGCGGGAAGCAGACTTTATTAATTGTGTAGTTTGGAGAAAGCCTGCAGAAAACGTAGCGAATTTCCTAAAAAAAGGAAGTCTTGCGGGTGTTGACGGACGTATCCAGAGTCGCAGCTATGAGGGTCAGGATGGAAAACGTGTGTTTGTAACGGAAGTCCAAGCTGAAAGTGTGCAATTCCTTGAACCGAAAAATTCCGGCAGCAGAGGAGATAACAGTTCTTCTGGAGGTCAGGATTTCCCGTTCGGAAATAATAAAAGTCAAGGCCCGGATAACCAAAATCAAGGTGGCTATACTCGAGTGGACAAAGATTCATTTGCTAATGATGGACAAATTGACATTTCAGATGACGACCTGCCATTTTGACTTGAGATAAATGAGGGAAGAGAGGGAAATACTATTTCCTCTCTTTTTTATAAAGAATTCTAGTAAATCCAAAATAAACCCATTAACTTTTTGAGGAGGAAGTATTATGAAATTTGAAATTCAAAAGGAAGTATTAATTCATGCTGTAGGAGTGGTGATTAAAGCCATTTCACCAAAAGTTTCTGTACCGATTTTGTCTGGTCTTAAAATAACTGCTACAAGTAACGAGATTATTTTTGTCGGCAGCAATAACGATATATCCATTCAAAAAACTGTCCCATTAGAAAAAAATGGGGATGAAAAAGCAAAGGTTCATGAAGAGGGCAGCGTGGTCTTAAACGCAAGATTCCTTAATGAACTAGTTAGGAAAGTTCCAAAGGATGACATAACTTTCACTGTAGAAAAGAATAATGTCACAAAGATTAAGTCAGGTAAATCGGTATTCTCCTTAAATGGTTTCCCAGCTGAGGAATATCCTAAATTACCTGAAATTGAAGGAGAGGCAGATTTCACTTTATCTGCAGGTGATTTAAACTCAATCGTAAAGCAAACTGCATTCGCAGCTGCTACATCTGAATTAAGGCCGATTCTTACAGGAATTAACCTTAATTTGAAAGATGGATTGAAAGCCATAGTGACAGATTCGCATCGTCTGGCCATCAAGGAACTCAAATTAGCCGGTGAAGACAGGAATGTTACTATACCTGCCAAAGCATTAATCGAGCTATCAAAAGTGTTTGAGGACCAAGAGGAGCAAGTAGAAGTGATTCTTAAAGATACACAAGCATTATTTAAGTCTCACAACCTACTGTTCTATTCTCGCCTCCTGGATGGCAACTTCCCACAAGTATCTAAGTTATTGCCAACAACATTCAATACTACATTGAAAGTTGACAGAAAGGGTTTAAGTGCAGCATTGAATCGTTGTGCTTTAATTGAATCAAAGAACAAGGTAGTTGTTCTAGAAGTAAAGGACAAGCAGGCTGTTTTAACGGTCTCTTCTCCAGAGGTTGGGCAAATAGAAGAATATCTTGAAGACTTTGAGATTGAAGGAAAGGATATCAAAATTGCCTTTTCCTATAAATTTACTCAAGATGCTTTAAGTGCCTTTGAAGATGAAAAAGTCCAGTTTCAATTTGTTGAAGCTCTTAGACCTTTTATCATTAAAGGAGAGAAATGCGATTCAGTAACACAACTGGTGTTACCAGTTAGAACATAAATAAAAAGAATCCTAGCGGAATTGCTAGGATTCTTTATTCAATAAGCAACTTCTGCACCTTACATGGGTTTCCCCAATCACAGTTTGCCACTTTCTTCACTCCTTTTATATATATATTACCGCGTTAATTTCACTGGAGAAATTGTATTTAATAGTTCTTCCTTAATTTTTACTTTTATTGATGATACTGCTATAGAAAAATTAGGGGAGTCTATTACTTTATCTAACTCATCAATATTTATGTCAAATGTTTCGATGGGATTGCTTAAGTTATAGATCCACATTTCCTCCTTAAAGTTACGTACCAAGTAGATGGAATACTGATCCCCATATGCCTTAGCTTTTTTTAATTCATTAAGCGTGATGTGAATAGTACTACCATTTTTCTGAACTGTTTTGACTTCAATTCTTTTAAGTATCACTCGGTCTGATTTTTTCCTTCCTGACTTATAAATTTCTATGTCATAGCCTTCTTTATCCGCAGGTTTTAATAAATGACAATCTGGAAATTCTCTTTCAAGGTAATTCCACACAACTTTTTCCCCAGCTAATCCATTAAGCTCTTTTATCTTCCATAGAGGGTCACTTTTGACTTGAACATCAGCTAAATTTAAGTTGATGTAGTATTTCTTAATTGTGTCTTCATTAATTAAATTGATGGTACGTAATTGATAGTAGGGTGACGTAGGAATTTTATTATTCATTACCTTATTTATATTAAAACGTTCAATAATTTTATCGTAATGCTTATTCGATAGTTTTCCAGCATGTTGGTATTCGAGCATAGCAAAGTATAGCATTCCAGAAAATCTAACAGCATTAGGAGTTAACTCTTTATTTATTCTTTTTAATGCCTGACCTATCTTTTCTTCGCCAACAGTTTTAGTTTCGTTAGCATTCGTATTAATCTTTTTTAAGATATACCCGTGTTCTATTCCAATATATTTTCTTTTGCCATTATCACTTAAATACTCTAATTGACTTTTTGATTCTTCAATAAATGCCAATAGCTCTTCAGGAATATTTCTTATATATTTATTCCTGCTGCTTATGTATAAGGTTGCGGAAGGATGATCAACATCTAAATATTTTAGACAGCAAATCTCTTTAGGATTTAAACCCTCAAATAATAAGAGGAGGATTATTTTATTCTCCAGATTGTTACAATGATGTTGAAGGAAATACTCTATTTCATCTTTCGTATAAAAAAGATCTGAAGCAAAGGACAGGTAAAAGTCATTGTTTAACTGTTTTAGAATTTGCTCATCTAAAACTATGAAGTTATTTTCCATAGCCCAGGCTATATATCTTCTTATCAATGATCCCCAATTATGAATTGCTGCTGGCTTTCCTCCAATATCATTTAAAATTAACTGAATTTCCTCTATATCAAAATCATAAAGATCCTTTTCAAATAAAAATTCATATTCTCCAATGGTTCCAAGTCGAGATAAATAGTTTCTATAAGTTCCTTGGTTATCAAATTGATCTAGAAATTCTCTCTTTATGGGTTCCTGAAAAAGAGAATGATATTTTTTTGGTTTTCCTCTTGCCATCGCCAACCGCCTTTCCATAACTACTTATAGTTATATTTTACCATGATTTTACATTGGTTCGTTTGTTATTAATTTTTCAATATGATATAATTTATCTATATTACCAATTCATGTTAAGTTCCGCTCAGGCGAGAGGAACTTCCTTTAAAACCAAAACGCTTTTATTTATGCGAACAATTATTAAATCTGCTTTGGCAGCTTTTATTGTTGGTGTAAATAAGGGCGTTTTTTTTTGCTCTTTAAGTACCAATATACTTTTTAGGAGGAAGAAGAATGAAAACATCGGAAAAAAGGGCGAGAGAAAAGGAATATAGAAAACCAATTCTCCCGTCCTCAAAAGAAGATTTTCTTCTAAAACTTGATATGCATATGGAGGAAGTAGATGAACTTCTCCTAGATGCCTTATCTTGTTCGGGACATATTTTCTAAACATAGACTCCGAATCAATTAATGAAGAAGGAATAGTGATTGAAAAAATTAATTTTGTTTTGAAAGAGGGAGACTGATTACTTATGAGTAATCGGTCTTTTATTTTCTTGTAAAAGGGATGGTGGAAATGGACCGGTGTAATAACATTTTAAAGAATTCAAGCTCTCAAAAACACTTGGAAAGCAGAGTAAATTTACTTCTTCAAGATCCTTTAAAAGAAAGTAAACAATATGCCCAAGAAAAAGCAATTAAGTCTTTCTGTGAGGGGATTGGATATTTAGAAGGTTTCCTTTTATTTCAACGACAAATTCATCCGAGCAACATAGAGCATAGCTACTGGAATGGAAAAGAAGCAGCCTATATGGAAGCTCTGAAAGAAGTGGATTTAATCGTAAAGGAAGCTATTAATAGGCAATATAGACATTTTTGTATATTCCTTTAAAGAGATAATAAAAACTAAATTAGGATTGATACGCACATCGTCTTATAAGACATTGTGCGTATTTTTTTTAGGAGGAAAACGAATGAAACATGATAAAATTGAATTAACAGAAGAAAAGATTAAACAACTGGCTGAAATCTCATTACATCCGCTATTCACCCCTTTCCCACAGTCGATTTCGGACTCATATAGATTTGGCTGGGCAAGAGGCCTTGTCATGTATATTGAGACCATACTCCATGGCAATTGGCACAAATGGCTGAAAATATTAGATAAAGGCGAATGGGATTCCAATGATCCTTACCCGCAAATTGAACTTTCACCAAGCGGCAGTGATGAAGTTAGGAAGATGTTAAAGAAATCATTTGAGCCGCTTCAATACAAAGGGATACGAAGTTACGAGTTTCTTAGTTGGATAGGTTATGCTTTGGGAATTTCATGGTTTGAAAAACCAAACATTGATGATCAGTCCTGGAAACATCTCTATGAAAACTTTAACTTTGATTTTTTTTTGCAGTATCCATCAGATTATTTAAGCCTATTCTTAGCTGAGAATGGATCATCAGGTGATCTTTCGTATTTTCCAACTCCCCTTCATATCACAATTGCAATGAATAGAATGCTAGAAGGTGATGATGATAAATCATTAACAGATTTAGTCTATGAACCATGCGTAGGAACAGGAGCTATGGTGTTACCATCCAAAAGTTTAAATGTGGTAGCAAGTGATCTATCGCACCTTATGGTACGCGCAGCGGCAATCCAGGCCTTTCTTTATAAGCCTTCCATGCTGTATGTACCTAGACCAGTAATCGGCCTTCACGCAGATCCAAAAGAGCTCAGAATCAACAAGTACTTTGAGCTTGAAGTTGACTCTAGAATTTACTGCGGCGATTCCCTTCTAGGGGAGTTCACTTGCCCTAAAAACATTTTCTTAGAAGGCAGCGAGTTTGTTGATGTGTTTTTCCATCCACTTGATTTGGAAAAACATGAAATTTACTTTTACGAAGAGGAACTTAGTAAGCCTTGGCAGTCATTATCATTTGAGATGCAGAAAAGGATAGTCGCAGCAATGGCCAGGGAGATTCAACCTGATAGAACCATGACAAACCCTCCTTTCAATGCGAAAATACCAAAGCATGAAAAAGAGCACATGAATGAGATTATTAAGAGGAACCAGGCATTTGTAGAGGAACGGAAAAGCAGGGAACGCCTCAGCATGTTCCAACAAATTGAGGAAGATATTGAACAAAAAATGGAGCTTATAACTACTGATTATAAAGGAGTAAGTAAAGAGCAACTTATGTTCGCTTTTTAATTATTTTTTTAAAAAAATAGTAGAAATATCCAATAATTCTTGATAGAATTTATATATATAAGATGAAAAGGGAGCACCCCTACTAACAATAATAATTGTGGTAGGGGTGCTTTTTTTTATAAAAATTATAGGAGGAAACCAAAAATGGTTTTGATGATTTATTTGTATTTAGTTTTGACTGCAATTTTTCTTATTGGTGGTGGAGTAATGTATACTTTAGGATGTCTCTTTGATAAATCCTGGTTCTCCAAAGTAGGAATTGGCGTTTTAGCGCTCAGTATGTATACGATTAATCAAGCAAGTACATTAGTGTAATGAAAAAAAAGCGGCTCATACTTTTTAAGTGGATAGGCCGCTTTTTTTACTTCTCTTCTTTTCTCCTACCTCATTTCTCTCAGATAAAATAAAATATTATCATTCAAGTAAAATTTTTCAAATTTATATAGATTAATATACCCAAATAACATTTCAGGGGTTTGGACTCATTTTTAAATTGAAGCACGACTTGTTAGGTAAGTTCAATACAATTTGGATATTTCTAACCAAGAGCCTGTCCCTACTGTAATTGATAATAAAATAAATACACATTTTAAAAGGGAGAATTCATTATGCAATATATTTAATGGGAAAATATATTCAATTTGACATTAAATCTATCGGTATTAGAAATTTTAAAATCTGGAAAGTGGGTACTTATTGACCATAGATGCTAAAAATTCGGTATGATACCATGACTTTTGTAAATTAAATGGAATTTTTTATAAAAAGATTCCAAAAATACCAATCGGAGGGGTAGAAATGAAAAAGCTGTTTGTTACTAGCATCATGCTTATGGTAGGATTAATCTTTTCTTTCACTACTGTAAGCGCTTCTTCACAATTTGAAGTAGATTACCAAACTACTTCAAACAGTGTACATATTGAATGGGAGTCTGATGCTGCATCATTTAAACTATACTCAGGTAAGAAATTAATTTGGTCAGGTTCTAAAAAGGAATATACAGCTGAAAATCTTAAATCAAAGAAGCAATATAAATATCTATTAGTTGCTTTGGATCCAAATGATAAAGTTGTAGATCAGGCAGAATTAAGAGTCATTACAAAAGGTGAGAAAGAGAAAAAAAGCCTGCTATTAAAAAAAGCAAAAAAAGATGAACGATTATTAGATGGTGTTACCATTGATGCAATCATTAAAAAGAACAAGGTCATTGTTAAATGGGATGAAAAATTACCGGATGAAGATGGAGCTATTGATCTATATAGAAATGATGAATACCTCGGTCAAATAAAAGGTAACTCCTATGTGGATACTGACATAGAACCAGGTAAGTATTATACATATCGTGTACAAGGTGAGAAAAAGAAAAGTGAAGCAGAAATAAACCAATCTGTTAAGCAAGCTAAGAAAGACGGTTGGACTATTACTGAAGATGTTCTAAAAGAGTTATCTTATGAGACTTTTGATTTAGGAAAAATCATTCAAACTTTCTCTGAAGAGCAAGTAACGAATGAAAGCGTAGAACAAGCTCAGTCTTATGCAATTGCAGCTGCGATTCCACAAAGATATAACTTTAGGTATACAACATTCATTCCAGAAGCAAAGGTTGGTATACCCGGAAATCCAGCTTCTTGTCCAACTTTCCGTGGAGATAATAGAGGTTTCGCATTTGACCATAGCAGGTATCGTACACAAACGGAAGTCTCTGCATATTTAACCGGGTCAACTACTGGAACCACTAGTTGGGTAACAAGAGATGTGGGTCAAAGTGCAAGATATAATTGTGATGGTACAACTGATTATAAAACTCAGACAAGCTATACAATGTCCAAAACAAATCTAGAAGCGACTTCTCAATTTGTTTCATGGAGAGTCGTTCACGCAGTAGGCGATCCATTTGATATTATCAATATTGCTCCGCCAGTTATTGATTACACATATACTGCTAACGTAAGTTATGATGGAGACATCCAAGTTTTTGGTGAACATGATCAGGCACCTGCCCATGAAATGTATGTGTATATCCCGAACTCTGATGCTATGTTGCCTATTTTCCAACATCAAAATAAGGGGTTATTATACCTTGCTCCACCATATCCAAATGCAGATATTGAATTCAGTATTTATAACTAGTAGAAATATCTCATAAACTTGGGGTGATGACGACATGTCATCGCCCTTAGAAATTTCATAGCCCTTATTTCTCTTACTAAGATGGTTTATCCATGATAAACTTGTATACTCAATAATATTGGTATTTACGTTTGAATTTTATTAAAAACAGTAAGGAAGGTGGGATAGATTGAAGAAATTCATCTCAAGAAATATTCTGACCTTAATATTAGTTTCTATAGTACTAACTATTATGTTATTACCTAGCTTTTCACAAGAAAATTCGCCATTAGTACTATCGTTAGTGGTTGTATTTTTTTATGCAATTTTATTTATTTTATTATATGGAGTATCTTCATCATTGATAGCAGAACTTCTTAGTTTGCGAGCGAGTAGTCAAAATCGGAAAAAAATAAAAGCTGTGACCTTTTTAGTTTCTTTAGCTGTGTTTTCCTATTTTTCACCTAATCTGGTGTATGTACTCTATGCCTTCATCGTTGCTACTTTATATTTCTTAATCGATGAGTTCCTTAGAAAAAAGGATGCTGCTTAGATTTTTTACTCCAAAATTCACAAAAAAACCTTCAAAATTATTGAAGGTTTTTTCTCTGTACAAGTAATGTTATGTAAGTTGTATCTTAGTCTATTTCACCGAGTCCTTTAATTGCTTACCTGGTTTAAATACCGGCAATTTTGACGCAGCAATTTCAATTTCTTCTCCTGTTTGAGGATTTCTTCCTTTTCGAGCCGCTCTCTCACGAACTTCAAAATTACCAAATCCGATAAGTTGAACCTTGTCTCCATTCTTTAGTGCTGTTTGAATGGATGCAAAAACAGCATCCACTGCTCTAGCTGCATCCTTTTTTGATAATTCCGCTGTTTCAGCTACCTGATTTGTAAGTTCTGTTTTATTTAGCATAATAAGCACACTCCATATTATTAATTCAATCTGTAAGATTGTATCTCATTTTTATCATAGCTAATTACATTAAAGCAAATTCCCTATGATTCTCCCTTATAAACATTACAATTATTGCCCAATTATGGTATGATATAGCATATTACTCTTTTATTTTATTCATGTTTCACCTACGCAGGAGGAACTTTTTTTACGCAATGCGCTTTTCAGAAAGTGACCAATCTATTAATGCTGCAAAATCAGCTATTAATTGGTCCTTTTCTGAAGAGCGTTTTTTTTTGCTTTTCGACCAAATACTTTTTAAGGAGGAGTATCCATTGGTTATTCAAACGCACTTTAACAATGGAGTCGCAACATATTTTGCAAATGAGAAAGGGAGGATTGCTGCGCAAATCTCTATGAAGGATGGAAAATATTCTGGTTTCAGTATTGTTCCACTGATCATGGATATGCAGGGCAGCCAAAGCGGTTTGTTATTCATATTAGATTGGGTGACAAAAAGGGCTAAATCTCCCATCCTATCAGACATTAAGTATCCTCTCTTAGTAGACTTCGGTTTCCAGCATGCTGATACAGGATTAGTCTGGGATCCATCTATGGACGTGGAAGAAGTTGAGCCGGTTGTGATGTTTTCATGACATCGGTTCCGAAAAAGATTGAATTTGCTAAACCAGCTTCGAGTGTGCATTCAAGTTATTGGAGCTATTCCAGGCTTTCTATGTTTCGCGACTGTGAACGTCAATTTTATTATAAGTACGTTTTAGGCCTCCCTTATCCATCCAACCATAGTATGAGGGTAGGGAAGATTTTTCATAGGGCCATTGAACTTATGATTAGAGAGGGTTATTCTTCTTCAGAAGCATTATATTTTTCCATTGGGGAACAAGGAGGCTTACCCGAGGGAGAAAAGACTTACTATTTATTAGGAATGTTAAATAAGGCTTTTGATCGAATTCCTAAAATGGATTATCTCGAAATATCGAGTGAATTAGATTTAAGTATAAAAACGACTAAAGGAGTCATCAAACTTATCATCGATTTGGTCATTGATGATCCGGCCAATGATGTAACTTATCTATGGGATTTTAAAACTAGTTGGAGTTCTTTTTCTGCAGAGACCCATATGCAATTGCCTTTCTATGGCTGGCTCTATAAACAGTATAGAGGGTATGTTGGCAGCACCTTTAAAGGAAAGCTGGTTTTTCCCCGGTTAGATAAGAGTGAGGACAATGAAGTACTCCTTACAAATGAAAAATTAGAGAAAGCTAAATTGTGGTTAATCCAGACGATAACCCAAATTGAAGACAAAGATGCGGATGACCAAGAGGACTGGAAGATGGCTAAGGACCGTTCAAAATGCGATTATTGCCCATATGCAGCTCGATGTGCAGGAGGCTTGTTAGCGGGACTATCCAGCACAGGTGAACCCCGGAACCTTCAGGAGGCTGAAAAAATAGGAGAGTACCTCTTATCTCAGGAACTTGCTTTAAAGAATATGAAGAGTGGGTTCAAGAAGTGGGTAGAGGAAAATCAGTCAGTTCACGTAGGCACTGGTGTTTGGATGATTGAACAAAAGCCCAGTACTAAATGTGAGGATGTGGATGCCCTAATTGATTTTGCTCAGCGAAATGGCTTGGATCTTAAGAAGGCCTTAAATCCAAAACCCGCTATTTTAGCAGAGTGGCTTCTAGAGGATGAAACAGGGGAGTTAGAACAACTCATTTCTTACTCGAATGGGCGTAAAAGCTTTAAATATGTTAAATGAGGATGACGAGCGGCTTATATAAGTCGTTCGTCTTTTATTACAAATTAATTGGGAGGAATAAAAAATGAAATATGAGATCGCACCAGCATATCAAGGTAGGAAAGAGATTTCTGCAGAGGACCTCTTAACAGCTGTGCATATTAGTTTAAATCAGGAAGCAGACCTTTTCGAAGAGGGAAAGCTTATTTGCAGCTGGCTCGGACTGCCAATGGACCAAAACATTGAGAACCTTCACCTTAAAGGAATTACTACGTATGTCCAGAATCATCAATATTGCTTTAAGTGGACGGATGAAAGTAAAAATACGAATAAAATTTTTGCTGCCTTTCTTCCTCATGTTTGGGAAGGGGAAGACATGCTGCAGGTGAATGTTCATCATTACCGCGCATCAATAAATGAGCGTGAATTTAAAAATATAGACGAACTACATCAATTCATTTTCGAAAACTACCCTGAAATAGAGCCTTCTTTTATCAGCGTATGGGTCTTTGGGGCAGAAAGTAAGAATTACCGGTTAAATACTGTGACCACAAAAAGAGTAACAGTTCTTGCTGGAGGGGTAAAATGAATGATGTTTTTGATTTGGAAAGAATGATGAAATTAACAAACAAAGACCTATTGTTGTCTAGGGTCTTCAGAGACCTAGTCGAAAAGGCTTTAAAGATGAAAGTGATGTGTACCAAATCATTTTCAATGGATATGTACTTAACGATCCCATTATGGAAGAAGAATATATGAATTGCTGATAGATAAATCAGTTTGAAGAAAGGTTGTTGCCAGGGCAGCAGCCTTTTTCCATGCACTTTTTATGATTAAAAACTTATACCATTTTTCAGGAGGAAAACAAATTATGATTACAGCCAAGAGCTATTTTAGCGGTTGCGGTGGAATGGATTTAGGAATGCAAGAGGCCGGTATTGATGTGGTGGAGTCCTTTGAGATTGACCTGGCCGCATGCAAAACCTTAGAGAGGAATTTTAAACACAAAGTAAACCAGTGTGACATTGCTAAGATTAAAGTATTGGATCAGCAAGCTGCTGACGTGTTTATCGGGACTTTTCCGTGCACAAAGTATAGTTCGATCGCTGACATCCATGGAACCCGGACCGGGGATGAGCTATTTCTTCATTTTTTCCGGCATATTGCTTTAGCACAACCTGAAGTGTATGTTGTTGAAAATGTCCCGGGGATGAGGAAATTTCAGGTGGTAATGGAGTGTTTAACGAAGCTGCCTAATTACTATGTCCGGGTAGAGTGCCCTGTTAATGCTAATCTCTGGCTCCCGCAAGAGCGCAAGAGATTGATAATTATAGGTAGTAAGAAACCGTTAAACAGCTTACGCTATCCAACTAATAACAAGCCTGTGAAGATGAGAGACATCATTGATGTGGGGACTGAAGTATATTCTCCAGATTATGTTTTAAGACGCTTAAATGGTGCGTATAGAGACAAACCGATTATTACTGATTTGGATGGAATTGCTCCAACATGTGTTGCTCATTATGCTAAGGATCGTTCAACACGATTAATTAATGATGGTAAGTCTATTCGACCTTATTCGGTGAAGGAATACGGGCGACTACAAGGCTTCCCCGACTGGTTTGAGTTTCCTGTAACGGATAATGAAGCATACAGACAGATCGGAAATGCCGTTCCAGTCGAAATGGGCCGCTGGGTAGGGCAGGAAATAATACGATACTTTCAAAATTATTCATCTGTTGCCTAGTCAGCAGATGAGTTATTAAACAGTGAAAATATAAAACTTTTTAAGGAGTAAAGAATATGAATCTAAAATTGAAGAAAGTCTATATGGTATCTAAAAAAGCTGAAAAACCTCGCTTGTTTCTCCAACATTTAGTATGCGAAGCAGCGGGATTAACGCCTGGCCAAGAATTGTTTATTTCTATCAATGAAGAGAATGAAGAGATTCAGATTCAAAATTATCCTATGGATACAGAACATAAAATTCATGTAGCATCCCGATTAAGTAAAGTAAGCGGCAAGCGCCGGCCATTAGTTGATACTGCAGGTGAAAAGTACTCATCAATTATCGATGTGAAACAGAAAGTAGAAATAAGCGTTTATCGAAAAGGTGAGAATAGCCGTATTGTGATTCAGCCGCTTAGATATAGCTTATTTACGAATAAAACTCTACCCTCACAAAAAGATGAGCGAATTCGGCTTCTAAGTATCGCAGCAGGAGCTGGAGTTGGAACAGCCGCCATGTGTGATACCCAGCTCTTCTCAGCAGTTCAAGAGGTTGAGTTGGAAGATGATAGTGCTGAGGTACTCTTGAGAAACTTTCCGAATTCCTATATCTTTAATGGTGATATCTGGGATGTACATGAAGTTCATGAAGCAGATGTCGTTTTTGCATCGGTTCCATGCAATGAATTTTCAAGTTTAGGTTATCAAGAGGGTAACCTTATGAATAATCTCATGATTGCAACTGCCAAAATCATTAAAAGCTCCAAGGCTGAGATGTTATTCTTTGAGAATGTTCCGTCCTTTTTTAAAAGTGAAGCATGGTTTAGTCTAAGAGATCTTCTAGCGGATGATTATCTATATTGGACTGAAAAAGAATTAGAAGCTTGGGAGTTCGGCAGCATAGCCTCCAGAAAACGCATTTATTGCTGTGCCTTTCGACAAGAAAGAGCTTTTAAGTCTTTTCAATTTCCAGTACCAAAGAAGATGCGTAGACGCAAACTTAAGGACATTATGGATCCAGCTAATGTGAAACATGAATGGAAAAGCCTTGAGAAATGGATGGATTCATTTAATAGCAGAGAAGCATGGAAAGATCGTAGCTTAGATTTAACGTTCGTAACAAAAGATGCGACTAAGATACAATGCATACCCAAGCGTTATGCCGGCCACTCAGCTTCTTCGAGTTATGTTTTAAATGAAGAAAATAAGAAAAGCTGGCGCTTCTTATCTGTAAATGAAATCAGAAAAATATTAGGTGTTCCGGAATGGTTTGAATTCACAGACCATATTTCGGATTTAAGAAAATATGAACTCCTGGGGCAAAGTGTAGATTGCAGGGTAATAAAGGCCATTGCCAATCGTATTGCCCATACTTTTATGAAATTAAAATCAAGAGCCGAGAATTCTATAGTTAAAAAAGAATCTCAAAGCTTGTCTGTTACCAATAATGGACAGCTGCAACTATTGTTCTCCTAATATCCAAAAGAAAGGAAAGAGAACAATGACATTTAAAGAGTGGCATACTGACATGTATGTGATCAATTGGATCTTAACCAAGATTTTATAAAATCCCTAGAAGAGGAATATAAGGAATGGTGCTATATTAATGGTCTAGCACCAATATGGGATTAATCTGTTTTTTAAGCATGTTTATATATTTCTATTAACAATCAAGGAATCCTTTTTGAGACAAACTCAAAGAGGGTTTCTTTTTTTTAAGGTATATAAAACATCATTGTTACTTCTCTAAAACTGCTCCAACCAGTTATAAAAAACAGGGGACGCCGGCTTTGAATGGTTGTTAATAGTTTTTGCTTTTCTTTTAGTGAAATCAGGCAGTACTTCATCTTGGATTAAGCTAAGAAAGTAAGCCGACATACTGTATATTGGTTCTGGATAGGATAATCTCTTATGTAGTTTCATAATGGCTTTAGAGCATGCTTTTAGTAATTTAAATGGCTCAACTTGTAATATATTTATTGCTTGTCCAACAATGTTTTTAGCCGCTTTTTCCGAAAAGTGATTTTCCACTAAATGATCAATTACAGGTTTGTAATGATTTTCAATTTCTGAGTCATTAAGTGAATTTTTTGTTACGCGCGCATGCGCTTTTATATTATTTTCTTCTTCAAAGTTTTTAGGAGTTTGGGAGTTTAAAAAGAGTTTGTCTTTCTTTTCAGGAATGACTTCACCAGTATTTTCAATAATCTCTGGCACTTCACCTGCTCCGACATTTTCAGCTTCTTCAATCTGTACGATTTCTTCATCATCAACGAGTGCTTCTCCACTAAAAGGCTGCAAAACATAATAGCAGTTCCCATTTAACCCATTGGAACGTTTGGTGTGAAAAATTTTAATAACACCATGATCTTTTAATAGTTTAATGGTGCGCTCTACTGTCTTGGTAGAGACTCCAGCTAATGAAGCCAATGAATCCTGCTTTAGCCAACATACACCAGCAACCTTACAAGCGTATTTCTTTAACAGATGAAAAACGGAATCGTTGCTTTTCGTCAAAATATTTCTTAATACACCGTAATGAAGATCCATATGATGATTTAATTCCTCTACAGAATTAAATGACTGCAGCTCCCTGGCTAGTTTTGGTATATAGCACATGATTAGAACTCCTTTTGATAGACAAATTCTTATTGGAAATTAGTTTATCAAAATCGAAATTTGTAAAATGTCTCTCTCTAAGAGAAAATGCACCACAAAGAAAAACAGGTTAGTTAGCGTGATACCAATGGAATAAAAAAAAGTGACAAATTTTTTGTTCCACATCCTCCGCTATAGTTTTGCACCAGTTAAAATAAATGCACCACCGTGTATTTTTGCACCAAATCCTTTAATATCAAGGGGCCACTAAATGTATTAAGGGTTCCCTTTATATACACTTCCCGCTAATAAAATGAGTAAGTGGTGCATTTTTATTGTACAGGTACCGCTAGAAACGAATTATTTCGTCGAGATATCATAATGTCTCATTCGAAAGCTGTTTCTCTTAAACCTTTGGGAGAAGAAGGTTTATCTATGCTCACACATTCCGCTAATGCTGGTGCAAAAATGGTTCGGTTTAAGCTAGTCTTATGTATACACATTCCGCTAATGGACCAAATTGGTGCATTCTCATACTTTTGTTCCACACATTCCGCTAAAGTTGGTGCAAAAAAATTTTTTCAAAATTAAATATGCACCAAAACTGTGCACACATCCCGCTAATTTTACATTTTTACCTAATAAATCTGGTGCATTTGTAGGTTTTTTACCCCACACATTCCGCTAATCTATGGTGCATAATGGCCAAGTGGTGCAAAATGAAATTTTAACACTTACAGACTGGTGCATAATCTGTTATTATCACTGTAATAAAGTGCCTAGCAGGGGGATCATGATGAAGTATGATGAGATATTGGATCATTTAATACTGAACTATGAAACTTTAAAAATAGTTCTATTCGAGGAAACTAAACATCTGTTCCAGGATAGACCGTATATCCTTGAAAAATGGAAGAAACAAGCTTATTCCATGACAGCTGAAGAAGTTAAAAACAATAAGCCTACTGAGGATATGTTATCTTTTGGTGCACTTTATTTGTTGTTTACTGAGGCATTTTATCATCAAAAGCCCATTACAAAGGCTATGATACGTGAAGTAGTGAATGTTTATGGAGATACTATAAAAGCTATACTAGCCGGTAATTTTTATCAGGAGTTTCCGGACGATGTGAAAAGACATAGTATGAATAAACCTCAAATTGACGAGGCCATGCAGCAAGACTACATATTATCTAGTACGGACATTGATTTTCATTTAATGAGAAATATCGTCACAAAAAAGAAAGATTTTAAAGCAGGGGAAACGGGAAAATTGGCAACCGAGATTATAGACAACAAGGGGAAGGTTAAAGGAGTAGCGGAGCTGCGGCCAAATGAGATACAAGCTACATTTACTGCAGATCAGCAGCAAATGTGGTTAGAAATGCTCGGAGAGACATTAAACTCTTTGGACGATTTAACCGCGGATCTGTTTGATCTCATTTCTTACTTGTGGTTAACATCTCCTAAAACAGCTGACGGTTATATTGAATTTCACAGCAATGACGCTCTCCAGCTCAGAAACATTAAAAAACGTACCGTTAAGGGCCAGGAATATGATTATAGGGAAGAGGATCGCTTTAATATCATGAAGCGGGTAGCTGCTCTTTCTAGCATATGGGTATCCTTAGGGGAAAGAAAAGTACATATCTTAAACAGTGAAAACATACAAGAAAATGAACTCTATAAATTTAAAGATTTCCAACGAATGTTCGAAATTGGTGCCATTAGGGTGGCATACGATAGAAATACAAATGAAGCCAAAGGTATTTTTGCAGTTCAGGTACGGCCAACCTCTTTGCTAACGCCATATTTAGAAGGACCGAATCGCACCCTGGGAATTTTAGATATAAAAGTGTTCCAATACAATCATTACACCCAGAGAGCGCATAAAAGATTAACACGCTATCTTAATCTTCAGTGGAGAATTCGCACAGTAAAAAGGAATTTAAATCAGCCTTTTAAAGTTGGAACCTTGTTGAAAGAAATGGATTTTTCATCTCGATATAGCGGAGTAGAAATACGGGATCTATTCGAAAATACGCTCGACGATTTGAAAGATGATGGAGTAATTAAAGAGTGGTCCTATGTAGAGGAAATTGATGAAAACAGAGTGGGACGGGTTAATTGGGTCAAGAATTATTGGTCAAAGTTAAATATCTTATTAACCCCTCCGGAATTTATTATCAAAGAGAATCAACGGAATTTTTCAATTCCATTTACTACTTATCAGCAGCCAGAGATTTTTGATAAGATGAACAGTCTTACAAATGCTGAAATTCCAACAGGATTAACTGAGGCTTCAAAAGAGATTGCTACAACTATAGATATGCCTGTACCCGTTCACTCAACAAACAGTGTACAATATGTTCAGCAAACCTTTGAATTTACTGAACCGGAAATATCATTAACTCCAGAAGCAATGAAGGAAACCTTAGAAAGATGTAAGTTAAGTATAAGGCAGGCTGCTGAGGAAATAGGGATTGCTCATACAACTCTATCACGGTACATACGGAGAGAAAATAAGCGGCCAAATAAGAAGAATGATGAGAAGATGGCCAAGTGGCTAAATAGTAAAAAGTAAATATCCGATAAAAACGAAAAAGGCCTCCATAGTTTCCGCTACAGAGGCCTTTTTGTAAAAAATTTTCGTGCTCTAAGCCCAAAAACTTTTTAAGGAGTATTAAAAAATTACCATGAATCTATGGGACTGTCAATTTCGTAAAAGAATTTTAAGATTAATGGAGAAGGAAATAATCATCTCTTTTGCAATTGGAAAGTGGTGATATTCCGTTCTTAGGTAATTTCCTCAACAGTAATGCCATAAAACTCTGCAAGCTTTTCTAAATTTTTTCTTCTAGGAAAACTTTTATTTAGCTCCCAACCCCCAAGAGTACTGCTAGCAATCCCAATCGCATTTGCTACTTCTTGCTGTGTTAAGTTCCTTGTTATCCTCAGTGACCTTAGTTTAGTCCCAATGTTTTCAGGAATTTTATTTCCAATAAAGATTTTTTGGATACGCTCAAATGGTACGTTATACTCATCGGCAAGTATTTTTATTATTAGATTATCGTTATCTTTATATTTTGGATTTAAGCTTGTCATTTTGTATGTTAATTTGATTTCCTTAATTTCATATTGCTTTAATCCTGTCATCTTGAACACCATCTCATTATTTTGGTTAATCAGAGGCAAGTTCCCGCTTTTTAAGACTGCCGTATTTTATGTATTACTATTATGAACAAATATTCTATTTTAAAAATACAGAACCATTCTTACAAAACACTTAAATTCGGTTAGACTTTAGCATTTAAGGGCAGGTTGTTAAACAAGAATAATAAATTTTTAATCTCTCTTTATGATAGAATGATATAAAAATGTAAAATATAGGGGTTTAGGTGAGGTTTATTAATGGAAGCTGAACGAAAAAGTGGTAAAGGAATACCCCTAACTATTGGGTGGTTATCTGTGATCTTATTAACTCTTAACTTAATACCGCCTATCCTTTTGTTTTTCCCTATATGCATAGGAGTAGTAATAAGGCGAGATTACCAGGAGGATAAGCTAGGATCAGCAATGATTATCTTAGGTATAATAAGTGGAATCACTGGTTGGCTTTTAGGGATATTTGTTAGTAATAATTTTTATTAAACAAACGGTGCAGTTTAATTGAGGATAGGGGGGACTAAAATGAAAAAGAAAATGAACAATTTATTCTTACTTTTAACAATAACCTTTATGGTTGGTTGTACTAACGTAGAAGATACATCCAATACGGTTGTAGAAACAGAGTCACATAAAGTAGTAGCAGCCGAAGGAATCAAAAATAATGCAAAAGAAGAAACTCTCACCACGGGTGCGGAAGAAACGGCAACCCAACCAAATAATGAACTGTTCTCAGGCTACAAACTTATTGAAGTTGATGGCGGTGATCAGTCTGGACATCGTGAACGTAATGTTGTCGTTGACATTGGTTATGGGAACCGTGAATATTGGGCATTTACTAATGAATACGGGCAACTAGTACGTGTCATTGCTGACAAAATCATCCTACAAGATGACAGTAGCGAACCTGTATTATCGTCTGGCAGATACTATCCTGATGAGGCAAAGGTTCCGGGTGTTGAAAGCGAAACATTAGATGAAGGACATATCATTGCTGATTCTCTTGGAGGGGTAGCAAATGCTTATAATATCACTCCACAAGATAGCATACTCAATCGACACGGTGATCAAGCTTATATAGAAGATTCAATCAGTAGAGCGGGTGGTGCTACAGACTTTGAAGCAATTATCACTTATCCGAATACACAAACACAGATTCCTTCAAATTATCAATATACTTACACGATAATGGGCAACAAGATTGTTGATTCATTTGACAACGGGAACCCAGACGAAGTAAACGCATCACTCGGTTTAACAGACAGTGATTTAGTTGAATCAACCGAACCCGTTGAATCAACAGGAACAAACACAAACGTTGATATTTCCAGCGTAGATACAAACAGCAATGGACAGGTGACGATAAAAGAAGCAAAGGAAGCAGGTTTTAGAATGCCAATAACGAGCGATCATTGGTTATACCCATATATGGATGATCGTGATAATGACGGTATGGTAGGGGAGTAAACCGATAGAGGTATTGCCCAAGCTTCAGTTTTATCAGATTAAAAATAGACTGTATTATTACAGTCCATATTTCAGATGAAGAGGGCAATACTCTAAGATTCAGCTGCCGAAGGGTAGCTTTTTCTTATTAAACAAACGGGGCAGCATTCCTGTAATGAATGAAAATGGAGTTTGAACAAAAAAATAACCTCTTGGTAGAATGAGAGAGTCCTGAAGCCGGCAAGCAAAAAGGACAAAAATCTCAAACACCAGGAGGCTTTACAATGAATTATAACCAGAATAAGAAGATTGCTCAAATCACTTCTCAAACTCTTATTATAGGAGTCGATATTGCGAAATTCAAACATGTGGCTCGTGCCCAGGATTTCAGGGGAATGGAGTTTGGATCCCCGTGTCAATTTGAAAATACAAAAGAAGGATTTGAAAACTTTCTTAAATGGATTTCGGAAATCAAAAAAGAACAGTGTATGAGTAAAGTGATGGTTGGCATGGAGCCAACAGGCCACTATTGGTTTAATCTGGCCCATATCTTAAAAGAAAATGGGATAAAGTTTGTCGCAGTAAACCCGTTGCACGTCAAGAAAAGCAAAGAGTTGGATGATAACTCACCCACCAAAAATGATGTGAAAGATGCCAAGGTCATAGCCCAGCTGGTCAAGGATGGAAGATACGCCGAACCAACAATACCGCAAGGTGTTTATGCAGAACTCCGTGTGGCAAAGAAAATACGCGATCTTTTAACTGAAGACCTACAAACGGTCCAAGGACAGGTGCACAACTGGATTGACCGGTATTTTCCGGAATTCCTCAAGGTTTTTAAGAAATGGGAAGGTAAGGCTTCTTTACAATTCTTAAAGCTCTATGCCTTGCCACATGAAATAGCTGTATTCACCGAAGAAGAACTACTCGTCCATTTGAGAAAGTCCGTATCTCGGAGTGTTGGATTAAACAAGATCCGCGAATTAAAACAGGCAGCTAGCCAGTCCATCGGACTTCGACAAGGTGCTGAAATGGCCAGGCTGGAGCTAAAAACCATTCTGGCTAAGTATGAATTAATTCAGTTACAATTCGAAGAATTGGACGCCAAAATAGACAGCCAGCTTGATGAAATACCAGGTGTACAACAAATGTTAGCGATAAAAGGTGTAGGCAGGGATACAATTGCCGGCTTCTTTGCGGAAGTAGGAGATTTAGGTGAATACAATCATCCAAGGCAGATTATCAAGCTGGCCGGCTTAAGCTTAAAAGAAAATACATCCGGCAAGCACAAAGGAAAAACGACCATCACAAAAAGAGGCCGAAAGAAACTCAGGGCACTGTTATTCAGGGTCTGTATGATTCTCGTCGCCAAAGGATTCTGCATTTAAAGCATTACATGCTTACTATACTCAACGTCCGGATAATCCTTTAAAGAAGATGCAGTCCCTGATTGCTTTGTGTAATAAACTAATTCGGATTTTCTTCAGTATAGGAAAAAAGCAATTTGATTTTAATGAGGAAAAGATGCTAAAGGACATCCCTCATTTGGCAGTAACAAAGAAGACGGAAATGGCAGCTTAACTTTGGTTTAGATTAGATAAGTAGTAGTTCTTGCTTTTATAGTTTTTGAGACATTTGAAGCACGGATTAGTCGGCAAAGCAACTAAATTACGGGCTTGGACCCTGTGGGGCAGCATGGCTGACATCCACCTCATGGAAAGGTTGGACGAAGGAATTTGAGAGCGAAGACTCTGTGAGACATGGGAGGGTTGACCTCCATGAGTAAATGTGGACATCCACCAGTGCGGTTATATTTTTACTCATCCACCATTTTCTGTAAGGGACTGGTTAGTGGGTTCTAACTCTTTTTTCTCACTCTGTCCAAAAATATCCTTTCAAGTGAAGATCCTCCATTTATAAAGTGAGTTACCGAAAGGTAAATAACTATGAAATTCTAAGAAAACAAGAGTAAATAAGTGTTTTCGCTTCTTTTATTGAGGGAGGTTAGCTGAAGAAGGAATTCAAATGTATAAAAATTGAATTTACATTGACTTATGGAAGATTATTGAATAAACTATCTTTAATTATTTAATAAAGGCAATGAAGAGAAAAAGTAAAATGATTTTGTTTTTCCCCAGAGAGCTTCGGTAGCTGAAAAGAAGCAAAAACAGTCATTTGAACAATGGTCTCTGAGCTTCGTACTGAACATACTTTTTTGTATTAGTAGGATACGACGAGTTTTGGCACTCGTTATCAATGTCACAGTATAAGAGTAGATTCTTACTCCGTACTTGCTGAGGCAGATGGTGTGAATCATTTGCGAAATAAGGTGGTAACACGTGGAATTTAAACCTCGTCCTTAACTATTACGGTTAAGGCGAGGTTTTTTTGTTTTTATATTTTATTTTAGGAGGTCAAACGTATGAGTATTTTTATTGGTGGTGCTTGGGCTTATGCTAATGGCTCATTACATCTTGGTCACATTTCTAGTTTGTTGCCTGGCGATATACTGGCTAGATATTATCGTTTAAAAGGTGAAAAGGTTTTATATGTATCAGGAAGCGATTGTAATGGCACACCTATTACAATTAGAGCAAAACAAGAAGGGGTTTTACCAAAGGAGATAGCGGATCGGTATCACCATGAATTTGTAGAGTGTTTTTCGAAATTAGGATTCTCATACGACATCTATACAAGGACTGACACTGAACATCACCATAAAATCGTCCAGGAGATTTTTTTGGAGCTGCTTGAAAAGGGTCTTATTTACAAGAAGGAAATTGAACAAACATATTGCGAATACGATCAGCAATTCTTACCAGACCGTTACGTTGAAGGCATTTGTCCAAATTGTGGGGCAAATGCACGTGGTGATCAATGTGATTACTGCTCTACTGTTCTTGAGCCACTTGAATTACTGGAAAGGAAATGCAAAATTTGTGGTAATCCCCCCAACACAAGAAAAACAGAGCATTTTTATTTTTCTTTAAGTTCTATACAGAATATTTTAGAAAACTATACAGAGGGAGCCGAGAGTAGACATCTTTGGCGTGAAAATGCAATTTCATTGACAAAAAGGTATTTGAAAGAAGGTTTGCAGGATAGAGCAGTTTCCAGGGATTTGCCTATTGGGGTAAGTGTTCCAGTGCCTGGTTATGAAGATAAGAAAATTTACGTTTGGATTGAAGCAGTTTCAGGATATTACACAGCTAGCAAGCTGTGGTCAAAAGAAACTAAAAATGATGACTCAAATTTTTGGAATTCCTATGCCACATCCTATTACGTCCACGGGAAAGATAATATACCGTTCCATTCAATTATATGGGCAGGAATTTTGGCTGGATTAGGGAAGGATTCTTTACCAACTCACATCGTTTCAAATGAGTACTTGACTTTAGAGAAGAAGAAATTGTCTACAAGTAACAACTGGGCAGTGTGGGTTCCAGATATTTTGGATAGGTACGAACCAGATTCTGTACGATATTTTTTAACAATAAACGCACCAGAAAGTCGGGATGCAGACTTTTCTTGGAAGGAATTCATCTATAGTCATAATAGTGAATTATTGGGGGCCTATGGTAACTTTGTAAACAGAACATTGAAATTTATTCAAAAATCATTTGATGGGGTTATCCCTGATAAAGTCATTAACTCGGCTATTCAAGATAAAGTCAATGATTTGTATGGTGAAGTAGGACGGAACATTGAAAATGCTTCGTTCAAACAAGGGCTGGAAAAAGTCTTTGAGCTAGTAAGGTTTTCGAATAAATACTTTGATGAACAACAACCTTGGAAACAGATTCACGAGGATAAAGAGTCATGTAAACAGACTCTTGCAAATTGCGTTTACTTAATCGGTAATTTAGCAAATATCTTGAAACCTTTCCTTCCTTTTTCCAGTGTTAAAGTTAATAAAATGTTAAATATATTGGAAACCAGCTGGAATTCATTTTTGGTTCAACCCCAAACATTATCGAATGTTGAAACTTTATTTGAGCGAATAGACCCGGCAAGAATTGAAGAAGAACTAGAAAGATTAAACAATCAAACTGTAATAAAATATGATTAAGTCTATTTTTAAAGCCTTTAATAAATTGACAAGGGAAGGCTGTTCCGACAGCCTTTCTTATTTCTATTTAAGTTGTGAAACATTGTACTTAAACAATAGGGTGCTTTTCTTCAATTAGCATCTTTTAGAAAAAAGGAATATTTCTGTAACAAGAAATATGTTCATAAAAAAAAGGCACCTTTTTCAGGTGCATTTAATTAGCTGGCTGAAGGCTAAATTTTTTGTTTAGGTCATTTTATGAATATTATTTATCAATGAATGGGGTATGGCCCACTTATTAAACGAAAAATAAAAAATAGTGTTAGCTGTTTTATTTAATGATGATGGGGTCAAGCCTTGCTCACGAATTATGTCCTAAGGCTTGTTGAATATGAAATTGAACTACGTCACATTTTTTATGAAATCAAAAAAATAAGAGAAGCAATAGCTTCTCTTATGATGGTTTACGTTTAAAATTAACCACGTTGTTTTGTTGTTTATTTTTCTTTTTTAATGGGATTGTTTTTGGCTCAGGATTGGCCATTAATTCCATTTTTTCTACATAATAATTATCTAATTCATCTACCCAATGAGGTAATTCCTGAGATGGGTAAGGGTAAGGGGCAAGTGCAGGATTTGAATAATGCTGCACTTCCATAAGTCCTCCTTGAAGCATGTTCGTATACCGTTGCCTCTTTTCACATTCCGCTTTCCAGGCAAGTAAAAGAGTCTCACCTTTAGGTTGGTCAGGGAAAAATTCTCTCCAGCGATAATGGGGCTCAGCTTCACCGAAATGTTTTGTGAGTACCTTATCTAATTTGCTATAACGCATTTCCATAATCGCCTGCAGCTTCATGGATGTATATAAGCTCAGATAAAGCACAAGGGGGATGGAGAATCTCTCCCATCCGTAAATCCATTTGGAAGGATCTGATAGTGTTACTGCACCAAACCAACCTAAGACAAAGCCAAAGGCTGCTATAAGCGCCGCAAGGTCCTTATATCCGATATTCTTTATATTCGAATCTCTTTCTAAAGGATCCAGGCTACTAAAGCTAGCATTAATATAGATTCTGTCTCTGAAAAAAGTAATGACTCTCTGATAGAACCGGTTATCAACTACTTTTCGAATGTCTGTACTCACTGCCTGTGGCGGGTTACTTAGATAATACGCCATGATTGGTGGAATATAGGGAGTTTCAACCCATCTTTCCATTTCTGTTACTAATCGATTAGACCGAATTTTTTCCATAGTTTCAAATTTGGTATTTACAATTTCTCTTGTTACCAAATAAGAGAATAAGGCAATCAACATCCAATCCCACCATGAATAAAAGGCAGTGTAAAAAAACTCTAATATTTCTTTGTACTCATTAAAAATAGGAATCTTAAATACAAACTGTAGGATCCATGTTGCTGGGTAGGCAATGACAGCCCAAAAGATCACCATTTTCATTTTTGATAACATAAACCTCACTCCTTAAAAAGTAATAAAAAAGCATTCATTCAATGGCATTTGTCACAAGGACATAAGGTACCATTCAAATGAATGCATTGTAGTAAAGAAAAATCTGCCCGCGTGGGTAGATTAGGTAACAAAAGAAATAGTATAAAATAATCATAGCATTTAACATATACCAAAATAAAGAAAAAATGGTATACTATGCATATATTATTTTTAGAAATTTCAACCTTACCTATGCAGGAAAGGGATTATTTAATTGAAAAGCTCAATTTGAGTTACCGATGAAAGAAATTCGCTTTTTATTGGTGATTCAAATTGGGCTTTTTTTTGCTTTAATTACTTTTATTGAGGAGGAAGAAATAATGAAAACAACTACAGGGTCCACTACTGTAACCGGCTTTAGTAAAGCTGGTTTTTCGTGTTGTTCTCGTTGGAAAAGCTGTAATATGGGAGAAACCTGTTCTTACGAAATGGAGGACCCGGAAGCCAAGGAATTCTGTCGCTGTTATCAACGAAAGCATTACGGAGGTCTAGTAGATGATGCTTCAGCTTATAAAGTTGAGCAAGCATTAGATTCTTCAACTGACCAGGAAGTCTTTCCATCAGTAGCTACCGAAGATGAGAAGGTATTATCGGATCCAGAACAGCTGACTTTATTTTAGAAACTTTTTTAAGGAGGAATATGAAATGCTGCAATTATCTTTGTTTAATGACATTGAGGAAGTAATAAGGGAAACAGTAGGTGAGCAAGTAGCTCTCATTGTTGATGGAAACAACGTATTAAATCGAGCCTATTATGCATCTGCATTAAATCCCGATAATATCATGAAATCTCCTGATGGAAGATATACCAACGGTGTTTTAGGGTTCTTGAAAATGATACTTAAATACAAGGATGAATTAAAAGCCACTCATTTAGCTGTGGTTTTTGATGAGGGAAGAGGGTTTAGGCAAGACTTGTTCCAAGAATATAAAGGGACAAGGGGGAAGCAGCCGGATGAACTAAAAGAACAATTTCCATTGTTAAGGTCAATTTTAAAGGGAATTGGAATTCCAGTTTTCTCTCACAAACAATATGAAGCTGATGATCGTGCGACTTGTTAAACAATAACCGTATTCTCCATACGGGAAATGTTTGAATCTAAGTACTTTAGATTTAACTTCTAATTCGATGGTTGAAATGAGGAATCCAAGTTTTCCGAAGCGACCACACTAATACTCCTACATGCTTTTGGTGTGACAGACATCCAAAAAGTGTGAAGCTAGGTGAAGTCGGCTGAAAGTTACCGTTAAAAGATATTTTTACAATATCTCACGAAAGCTCCTTAGCGGTAAGGGGTGTAACTGATAAGCCGGGTGTCTATAAAATATCTATGGTGAGAATGACCAACTGGTCTGACGAAGCTCCGAATGTAAGGGTCTATACGGCTAAGATATCTAATCGGTATCTCGTAAATATATGTTTACGTAAGTTGACGAAAAGTAAGATTGATCGTTATGAAATTCGTCCATTCAACTATGGGAATGAAAGACTTACAGGCTCAAAGGATGCCACCTAAGGATATATGAACAGATAGAATTAGCGGAACAAGGAAAACAAAGGACGTTGCAATGGGACTGTCAGCCCAAACGGTTGTTATAAGGCTTTATTATAGTCGAAATACATTTACCTTTGTGAGAGTAGAGGCATGACCATTGAAACTACCGTAATGGTAATGGAGGAATAGCCTCAAGTCTTGTGATAGTTATAACTAATATTCTAAACAGTGAATTGCAAGGGTCTTGTATGAAGATGGGAATATCATTCCAAGAAGGGAGTGATCCATTATGCAAGCACAATTACGATATCGGGAATACTACGGTATGACCGAAAAATTCGATGAATTGTATGAAATAAGTAAACAGGGTACATCACATAAACACCTATACGATACCATCGTAACAAGGGAAAATATCCTACTAGCTTATCGTACAATTAAAAATAACAAGGGTTCTAAAACTGCTGGTTCAGATGGGCGCACAATTAAAGACTTCCAAGACTGGAATGAAGATAAATTTGTCCGCTTTATTCAAAAACGACTCGAAAACTATCAGCCAATGAAAGTAAGAAGAGTTCTTGTACCTAAACCCAATGGAGATAAACGACCTTTAGGCATACCAAGTATGAGTGACAGAATTATTCAACAAGCTTTCAAACAGGTTCTCGAACCAATTTGCGAAGCACGATTCTATAATCACTCATATGGTTTTAGACCATTTCGGTCAACACACCACGCCTTATCAAGAGTAAACAGTCTAATCAATCTCTCACAATTACATTATGTAGTGGATGTGGATATTAAGGGTTTCTTCGATAATGTAAATCACACACTACTACTTAAACAACTTTGGAATTTAGGAATACAAGATAGGAAAGTCTTAAGGTTAATAAGTAAAATGCTGAAAGCAGAGATAGATGGAGAAGGTATCCCTACAAAAGGAACTCCACAAGGAGGAATCCTCTCACCTTTATTATCCAATGTAGTTTTACATGACTTGGATATGTGGATATATGGTCAATGGGAAGGTTTCCAAACCCAACATACATTCAATAAAGGGTACAACAAATATGTAAGTCTGAAGAAATTCTCTAATCTCAAAGAAGGTTATATTGTGAGATATGCGGATGACTTCAAAATTCTTTGTCGTACTCGACAAACTGCTGAGAGATGGTTCCATGCTGTAAAGCTATACCTAAAGGATAGACTTAAACTCGACATATCACCTGAAAAATCACAAGTGATAAACTTACGAAAAAGAAAATCCGAGTTCTTAGGTTTTTCAATCAAAGCTGAAAGAAAAGGAAAGAAATGTGTAGCATTCACTCGACCTAGCAAGAAAAAGATGGAGCAATACAAGGAAGACGGACGAAAACGAATTATTCAAATTCAAAAAAGTCCAACAGCCCAAAATGCTTTACTCTACAATAGCTGGGTGCTAGGCATTCACAACTATAGCCGTGCTGCAACACACGTCTTTCCAGAGTTTAATAAACTAGCATACGCGCTTAGTAAAACCCTATTCAATCGTTTGAAAAAAGTCGGCAAGTATGAACGTCCTAAGAAACCTCCGCCTTCTTATTTTAAGTTCTATAAAACCACCTATAAGACACACAAAATAGGACGAATATATCTTTATCCCATCACGGATGTAAGCCATAAAAATGTTATGAACTTTTCACAACATTTGACTACTTACACTAAAAAAGGTAGAGACGATATTCACAAGGAACTTAGAGGCGATGTGTTGATTGAAATCAGACGTCTCATGATGTCAAACATCCCGAACAGAAGCATCGAATACATGGATAATCGAATTAGTAGGTACAGTATGAAAAACGGTAAATGCGAAATCACAGGAGAATTCCTACCTGCTGAATTAGTACACTGTCACCATCTAGTACCCACCGGCTTAGGAGGAACAGATGAATTTAATAATCTGCGAATCTTAAAGAAAGATATTCATATCCTAGTCCATGCAGTGGATGTACAAACGATTAAAAAATATATAGATAAACTACGCCCTAGTAGCGAAGTAATCAACAAAATCGATAACTATCGTAAAATGTGTAACTTAGAACCTATTAGTTAATCAATAACATCACAAGATGGAACGCCGTATGCGATGAAAGTTGCACGTACGGTGTGGAGTGGGGGAAAAGTTCAACCGAGTAAAATAATACCTACTAAAATTTAGTATTATTGAAAAGTTGTTTACGGAGGATACCGAATCCAAAGGCTTACCTATCACTATTAATTGCTTCGCTGGCCCGCATGCTGGAGAGCGATATGAAAGTTTTTACGTTATCAAACGATAAAGATCTTCTTCAAATTGTAAGTAATCAAGTTGTTCAAATCTTTCGCGATAAGAAAACGGATATTTATTATAACAGTGAAGAATTTAAGTCTAAATATCAAGGTTTGGAGCCTATTCAAATCATCGAAATTAAAGTTCTTATGGGAGATTCCTCTGATAATATTCCCGGGGTCCCAGGTATAGGAGAAAAAGGAGCTATGGGGTTAATAAAAGCTTTTCAAACGATTGAATCTCTTTTTGAGTCCATAGATAATCTACCCAAAGAATTTAACCGATATAAGAAGAAGCTAGAGGAAGGTAAGGCAAGCGGGGTACTGTCTAAGACCTTAACAACTCTAAAAAGCGATATTTGTCCAATCGAACATAAGGATGATATTCTATATCAAAGTAAGAAAGAGCATAATGAGTATTTAGAAGAAGCCTGTTCAGAACTGGGGTTTCAATCTTTCTTACGTGACTTGAATCTAGGGAAATATAAAATATAAATTAGTATTTTATCTTGTCAGTTTATCTCAATTTATGTCTAGTTTTGCGATAGCATTGTAAAATTATACTTTATCATGCTAAAATAAGGAAAAAAATAGATATAGAGATAGAGACCGAAATTGGAGAGAGATAAGATATGATTCGTATATTTTGGCTAATTGTTGTGGATCAACAAACTGGTTATTTTCACAATGCACAAATGGCCTCTAAGAATGAGGCGGATACTTTCGAAGATATGAAATATAAATTCGAACAGAAGTTTCCTAAGTATATTGTGATACATGGTGGTCCAGGATTAGATACAAGACCGACTTTTTATGAAGGTCTTCCACAAGTAGGATAATAAATAAAATTGCATTATTGAAGAAGAAAGAAACACTCATCCATAATTGGTTGAGTGTTTTTGTATTTTGGAGGAATTGATATGAATCTTGAAAAAGTCTGGACTGAACTCGAAAGTAACGGAGAGCCGGGAATAGACAGCGAAAATACGATGGATGTGTTTAATACTCTTATTTTTTCACCTGGAAATACATTTGGTGAGATAAAGGAATTCATAGAGAAAACTGATAGAAAAACATTAGAAATGGCCTTAGGTGATATTTACTTTATTCCCAGCATGGAGGCAGGAGAGTACGAAGATCATGAGATTCAGGAAAGATATCATTTATATTCAAATGACTTTAGGGAGATTTGCTATATAGGTGAAATTATCTCTACTATTTGGAGTCAATCGAAACCTAAAAAGAAACGGTTTTTTTAAGGAGGAATATTGATGCTGCCTGGTTTATCAGAAATGGATAAAAGTGAATTTCAGGATGCAATTGATCGCGTCATCCAAGCAAAAATCTTATTTGAAATGAGAGGAATTTATCCACCTGATCACTTTGAATATTATGCAAGTAGTGAAGAGGGAGTGGAATTCCTACTAAGTATGATTTGTCTAGGAAATAAATGGACACAAATAGATTCCAATACCAATGGCAATGGTGTAGAAATGGTGATAATAAATAGTCCCGAATTGAAACAAATTTATAAAGAAATTGGTACGGTTCCAGAGTCGATACACTTAAAGTTCCAGCAAATCATTAAGTCTTACCATGAATTTTGGGATGGAGACTTTGGGGAGTTTACCGGAAAAATGCTATTTTGCGAGGATGGAAATATTGGTCTCTATTTTGATTTTTGTTACGGCCCTATGTACAGCTTTTTTGAAAGTATGTTGCTGTTAAAGGATCGATTACAAGCCTTATTGGAGGAAATAAGACAAGAATTATCGAAGGAGAGTGTAGCTTAATGCGAATGGAAGTTGTGTTAGATGGGTCAAAACATGTAGAAATAAAGAAATTCGATGGAGATATTCAAATTGGAAGAAGAAAAGCGCTGACTGACGATTTTATTAGAAGCATGCTCAGCGCTATTGATGAACAGGAATTGTTAAATTACTTATTTGAAAAGGAATATTTAGAAGTTATTCAGAAGTATATCGATGAAGAGGCTGACGTGCGCTATGTAGGAACGGTTTTTGAAAATCTAATTCAAAAAATAAACAATAAAAAAGATTCTCTTGAAAAAAACCAATATTATATAGATTTATTGATACTTCTACTAGATAAAGTAGACATTCAAAAGATTGATCTGATGGGTCTGAGAGGCATCCTTGGATCGGCTTTAAAAAATGTTGATAAGATGGAATCTGACTCAGTGGAGTTTCAGTCATTACTGCTTACATTATTAAACAAAGCAGAGGTAAACAAAGAGCTATCTACTCCTGCCCTTTCAAAGATTTTGGATGTCGCAGCTAAAAAAGTGGCCATGACAGAGAATCAAGAAGAACTAAAGGAGCTATTTTTCTCCATTGTTACGAAAGCACAAAACGATTGGCTAGAAAAAGCCATAAGTACAGCCGTACCGAATCGTGTGCTTTGTAATAGTTTTATGCCTAAAAATATTTTGTACTACCAAAAAGACTTGATAAGTGAAACGGTCATTATTCAGGTATCGAAAGAGAAGCGTAATGTTCGTTTTCATGATGTGGAATACAAGCAGGTAGGGCATCCTTCTTTACTGTTTTATTTTCGTGTTCATAATCATCGAATTAGTAAAATCAAAATTGCCTGTGTAAAGGATAAGATTTTGAAAGAAGACACTCGCTTGTACCATTATCCATATTCGAATGTATTTGGAGATCACAGAGTTTGCTGGAGCTATGGGGAATATAAGATAGACTCACTGGATAAGCTGCAGCACATTCCTTATGTATTTCTTTCTACTCCTAATAATGGTCATGTGAATCCTCAAACCCGTATGTTGTTTGAGAAATATCAAAATGCAGAGTTTGATGATGAGACGCTGTCTCCATCCAATAAAACGTTTGCTGAATTTGTTGCAAAAGATTAATGAGAGGCCTTATTGGTATACTCCAATAAGGCTCTTTTCATATAATTAATCTATTGGAATAAGTACACACATAGATTGTTAGGTTTAGGTTTCTTTACCTGGATGAAAGGAGTACTTACATGTACTTAAAAATATTTTTTGGCGTTTGCATCTTGTACTTAGTGGGAAGCTTAATTTACTATTTTAGGAACCGTGAAGGTTTTATCTTACACATAGGAAGACTTCGGAAAAGCTTATATGTCATGTTCTTAACGGCCCTTTGTCTGGGATTTATCCTCCAAGAGATGGATTATAAGGACTGGCAGCTGTTGCTCCAAATGACAGCTTTCATTGTCTTTGTGGATCTTGCAGTGTTTCAAACACCTAATATATTAAAGATATTCAATGCTGAACTTCAGCATGAAGACTTAATTCGTGAGACACTAGAGAAGAACCAAAGGACATTAGGCTTTGTTACTCAAAAAGCAAATACCTTTACTGCAGTAATCCAAGAATCAGAAGACTATTTCATGGGAAAGCAGCCGGTTTCAAGTTGGACAGAATATGAAAAAGAGCTTTGTGAATACGTAAGTAAATATACTGGTTTTTTTGATTTCAATCTAAAATTATTCCTGATACCCGATTATCAAAATCAGGAGGAATTAGTCAATGCCATTATGGTTTCACTTGAGCAGGTTGAAAGAAGATATAATGTGAACATTGAAGATATGGAAGACGTCTCGAACCGACTAGCTGATGCAGAAAGTTTGCCATTGGTCATAGAAGAATTATTTATTGTTCCTTTTTATGGCCAGCATACCTACTTAGCTTTAGTTAGCAGCAAAGATGTTGAAGTTACAGGAATTGATGCTCTTAATATTGTCAATCTCATCAGTATTTTTGAATGGGAGATGTGTTAATACGCGTATTAGTGGTATAATTAAAAATAATCAATCCATTGGAGGATGATTAACTATGATTGCTAGCAGAATTGCTCATTCAAGAAAAAAGGTTAAGAAGTATAGAGGCCGAGCAGGCAGAATGGTAACTCCCTCTGGAGAAACCTCTGCAATTAATAATGGCGGAAAGAAATTAACCAAAGTTGCACCAGGAGACTCATTTAGTGGTGTAAATGAAATGAATAAAAAGGTGTTAGAGTTGTTAAATAATCAATAGAGACTGGAAGCAAAGGCAAAACGCCTTTGCTTTTTTTATGGTCATATTACAAAAGGTCCATGGATATACTTCTTATATAAGGAGGATAGCTATGGGAGAAGATAAGAATCTGAAACCTCGAAAGAAGACCGTTGTTAAAGATATGGGATTTAAAGTGGCAGAGGAAAACGAAAAGATAATAGAAGTACTAAAAGAAAAGAAAGCGGAAAACAAATAGCTGCAATCTTTCCTTTTTTACGACTAATGGGAATGATATACTAGACTCATACTTCTTCTTTTCATTTTTACTAACACCCAGGCGGGCGTTATTATTAAATTTATGAACGCACTTTATCCAAGTGATTAAAACTACTATCGTAGTTAATTTAATCCTTTGGGTAAAGTGCGTTTTTTGCATTTTCCATTACTTTTTAAGGGGGATTACAATGATCATCAAAAAGGTTTACCGAGTGTTTGATAATTTATTTTTCTGTAGAAAGGATGCTGAAGCTATTCTAAGTGGCTGGGAACATAAAGAAAACGTATATGTTCAATATGCAGTCCTTGAGGAATCTAAGGCAGAATTAATAGTTGGCGGAGTAAACTATGGAATACCGGCCGAAGAAGTGACTGTTTACACTAATGAAAAGAATGCCCTGCAGGACCTCACTGAAGATTGTTAGGTTGAAATTCATTAAGTTTAGCTTAAAAACACTACTACAGCAAAGGCAGGGATGAGGAATGATTGTAAAGCACCAAACAAGCGCTAGAAGTTATGAACGCATGTTTAAGCGGGAAATGAAGAAAGCAGGCTTTTATAATACGGCCAGTGGAATAACAAACTATATTGTTGAGTATGGTAAAAATGCTATTACTGTTAAAACGCAAAAGGGTGGCACAATTTCAATAACCAGAGGGCAACTAAGACGTGCTATTTCTTTTACGTTATTTAAAAGAACCATCATTAGAAAGGATATGGAGGGGTTCTCCAGCTACTCATCAGCACTATTTGGAATGATAAATAGGATTTTTTATCATATTGCCAGGTTATTGAAATTAAGAGAGGGGTACCGTTTATCACTTAAGACCCTACGTTTTTGGGCGAGTGGACTTGAAAGAGAAAAGAATGGTTTGATGCTGCTTAAATCAATAGGAGGACATTTTGTGCTCTTTAATTTCTTTCAAATCCTGCAGTCAGGTACTAGCTGTCTAAAGCAATTAGATCGATATAATTTATATGCTTATATTGATAGTGGTAGCTTTTCTCTTCATAATCAAAAATTTAAGAAAGGTTTACAAAATCTATCCCTGTTTGATGAAGAAACCGAACAGGATATGATATTGAAAGGGTATGCTGACTTTATTAATGCTAATAAGAATAATCCAAGAATCTTAGGGTTCTTCCCCTTAGATGTAATAGGAAATCCTGAAGCCACAAAAGAAAATTATGCTAAATTAAAGGCCATGGTTCCAGGAGCAAACATCATCCCTGTCTTTCAGGTTTCGGATTCACTGAAGTCACTGGAAACGTTAGTTGAGGAAGAACATGAGGTCATTGCACTTGGAGGGTTGATTCCGTTAATGAAGAAAGGATTGAACTACTGTAGAGTTATTTTGGATAGAATATTTAATATATATCCTAATATAAACTTCCATTTCCTTGGGGGAGCCAATGAAATGCTGTTAGAATATCCGTTCTTTTCAAGTGATAGCACCGCTTACCTTAATGGCAGAAGGAATCCTTCACAACGTAAATTGTATTTGCCGAATGCTGAAAGGGTCGATGCACCGGCAGAGTTAAATACCAATGATATTATAAAGCAAAATTTAAAATTTTTGATTGAACTTGAAGAAATAAAGCGAGTAGAATTATTCAGTTTCGCTTAGTAAGTTAAATTGAATAAACGCCCGGGCTTTCTTTAACGGGTTCGGTTTTGAAGTGCAAAATTCGAATCAGCAATGCTTTTCGAAGTGTAATTCGCAGTTGAATTAGCAGATACTTTAGCAGTTGAATTAGCACGCAAAAAAGCTCGGAGACGTTATGCTTCGAGCTTTTTTTATCGCATTATTGTTGAAGATTGCACCCGATAGTTACACATAAAGACTTACACAGTAAGCCTTTATTTCTTGCGTTTTCGTTCTAAAAATATAGGTGCTATATTTAGTAAGATAGAAACAATTGTCAAGAACCAAAATGCCCTTGCCATACCAGGTATTACATCCGATAAAGCCGCCCAATCTTCCGTTTTTACCCACCGAGTTAGGTAACTGTAATCTGCACAAATTGTTAATGCTGTAAATGATAATGCCATTGCCATAGCGAGATTATAATCCTTTCCTGCTTTATACATATAAAGATTTATAAATGTTGTTACTATTGCAATAACCCCAAATATTACCCACATAACTAGACCTCCATATATTTTTATTTATGTCGTGTAATGCTAAACTGCCCCGTTTGTTAAATAAGAAAAAGCCACCTAGTTTGGCAGCTGATTCTGAAAATATTTGGCTATTGGATACCGTTAAAATCCGTAAATAAAGGCATATGATCACTTAATTTAATCCAATTTTCATGTTTCCCTACTTCCATTTTATTTAGCGATGATAGTATTTCTGTAGAAGTAAAAATATAGTCGATATGAAATGGTCTTGCAAATTCTTTTCGAAAATAGTGGGTAGGCTGTGTCTCATCACCATGCTCTTCGTTATAGAAATGATGATATGTACTAGTTATACCCCTACTTTTCAATAAATTGACAACATCCGTGTGAGTACCAACCCTCTTGATATGATCAAAGTTCTTATTGCTATTCCAATCCCCAGCAATAACACAGGGTTCATTCAACAAACTATCATAATATTTTAGGGCTAAATATATTTGACCAATGTAACTTTCAAATTTTGCTTTTATATTTTGTGACCATACCGCAAAGAGAATAAAATTCCGTTTTCCAGTTACCAACAACGGAATAATATAGCGAAAATCCTTGTTATATAAAGGGTGAAGTTCAATTTTATAATGTTCATTTAATGTAAATATACCAATCCCCTTATTAACTTTCTCACCAAACCAAAGGAATTGATTAACGTCCTGAGGTTTAGTTTGTCCCCATTTTTCCGGAGATTCGGATTCTGGAATAATTAAAATATCTGCTTGATAGGGTTTTAAGTGTTCCAATTTATCTCTAAAACGCATTGCAGCATTCCAAACAATTAGTTTCATTTTGATACTCCTATATATATTTAATAGTATTTAAGTACATATTTATTGGGATCTTGGTTACTTATTTTCGATAAGAACACATAAATTCCTTTAAATACTCAAGAGCAAAAGTAGAACCGATAAATAAGTTATTTAGTTTCGCTCTAATAAACAAGAGCCCTACTACTTGATATGTAATAAGGCTCTTAAAAGTTGTTTGAAATTGAAGTGATTTAAGATAATATTGTTGCTTAAAAGGATATTCGCACCCTATTGTTTAAGTACATTTGTTCACAAACTTAGCTTTATTACAGGAACGTTGCCCCGTTTTTTTATAAAGTTGAAAATATAAGGTGCTGTCAATGAGAGGCAACACCTTTTCCCGTTAACACCTTAATTTTTGCTAAGTTGGAAAAATACAGGGGCAGAATCAACATTTTCTATCCATACATATTGTTGTCCGTTTAAACCATCCCTTACCCATACAACTCCTGAATGGGCTTTTCCTTTATTACGAAACCAAGTAAGATTGGAACCCACAACTACAGGATCCTCATCGAGTTCATTATCTTTAGGAAAGGTAATCTGAGTCTGTTCTTCCGTTTTAATGTTGATTGTAAATAGGGATGTATACATTGTGGGAACAGACCCTTCATTCCACTCCTTGTTCTCCTTTGCACGAGCAACAATTACTTTATCCGGGGAGAACCACTCCAAATCAAGGTCAACATAACCTTTTGGTGTGAACTCTTTTTGCTGCCTGGAAATCGGAATGTCAGCAATCTTTGTTTTCTTGTTTTCGACGAAAAATCTTCCTTCTCCTGAGATGTAGGCTAGTTGATTAGCTTTAGGTGCCCACTTTATCCAGTCTTTGTACCACAGCATCTTCCCCACAACTTGAAAATTTTTTCCTTCTGAGGATAAAACGCATAATGTATTGCTATCATTTGCCCAGGAAGCAGTAGGTATCGCTAAGAAGCTGACCCAGTTTCCATCAGCACTCCACTTAAAGTAGTCAGCATCTATCGCAAATAAATCTGGTTCCTTTGTTTGAATAGTATAGAAAGTCTTTATTTTATCAGCATTAAGATTGGCATCAACCGGAACTCTGTAAAGAGGTATAGGACCCCATCCAGTAGGACGTATACTCGCTTGTGAGGAAACGATAAATTCTTTTCCATTAGGAAACCATTCAAAGCCGCTGACACCTAAAGAAACGTTCTCGAACCCTTCAGGACGGCTGTTCTTTGTTTTTGTAACATTTAATAAGCCCCGGTCATTGTATGCTAATTGATTTTTGACAGGCGACCATTTAAAGTCAGATGTTTCAACTCTTACATACGGCTGATAACTTTCTTTTTTCACCGTATCATAAATGAATAAATCTGATTTTTCACCCTGCTCGTCTCCATCTATATAACCAATAAACCGTCCGTCATAGGACCATTTCGGGGAATAAACGTAACGATCCTTTGTAATTTGAATTTCTTGGTCTCCCTTTTTTATCCATAACTGGTGATCACGGATAAAGGCGGCCTGAAGTGAAGATGCACTTACCATTTGGGAAAGTTGAAAACACATAAAGATTAATAATAGTAAAACTCTAACAATCAAGGTCATCCCTCCTAAGTATAGGATGACCAGGTAATATAGTTTGATTCCAACACATAGTTAAATTACAAAAGCTGGTTTAATACTCTTCATCCGAGAATTATTCATCCATAAACCTGCCCCTCTTTAGGACAATAAGAAAAGCCGCCTGAGATGGCAGCTGGTTCTTTAAGTAATGCACAGTTTGTTGAATAAGGTAATACCTCTTATTGAGACAAATGTTTGTAATCTAATATTTCAATCTTAAAATCATGATTACATTTCAGCTTATTAAGCTTTCCACTGTCACAGGATGGGGATACTCTTACCTTAACTAAATCTTCTTTATCATTATCATTATTTTTAGAAGGAATGAGAATTCTTACGGCAACATCATAAGAATGATTGTCATTGTAATTTATACCGACGATTCTTTGCCATTGCCAGTCAAAAAGGGTATCGCCCCCATACTCTTTAATTACTCTTTTATCAATAGTTGGAAACACAAGGTCTGAAACAATATCTTCAGTTGTCATATATATATCTTCTGCCTTTGGAATAGTTTCTGCTTTAACCATTTGTAAAGGAGTAAAAGCAAATAAAAAAATACCCAATAAGATTAAGTATTGTTTAACCAATAAAATTCACCCCTTATTCAGATTTACCGCTTAATATCCCTAATTTGTTATTCTTTATTCAACTAACCTGCCCCGTAGTTGAATAAGCCACCTTATCATTTCAACATAAATATCCAGAAACCTGCTTATCCTTTTTAACACACCAATTCGCATAGCAATTCAAATTGACACACTGACAATAACTTCTGTCACCCTGCTAAAAGGGTGATAATTCGAGTGCTAAAACACCCCTCAATTTTTGTAAAACCTTAATATATCAACAAAAGGAAGCAGTCCGATTCAGTTGCGAATTGGACTGCTAATTTGTATGCGAATTATGTTTTTGTACTCGAAAACCGAACCCGTTAGGCTTTCTTACGGGCGTTTATTTTTTGTTCAATAATTAAAGGGAAAAATAAATTATTTTTTTAATAAGCTTAAGGCAATGGTGCCAATAAGAGGTCTAATATCTGCGGATCTCTTCTGTGCAATTCGGAGTATAGAGCTAACCTTTTGTATTTCATCGTTACTTAATTTCTCAAATATCCACTCCACTAATTCGTCTGCTTCTATTGTATATTTTAACGTAGGAACATTAATTTTTTTTAGTGGCTTTATTTGATTGATAAGAAATTGCCTTTGTAATTTATCTAAACTAAAAGTTCTAGCTGATTTCTCTGTGTTCGAGATACGATTAGAAATTGCTTGTTGGTTCAGCAATTCTTTTCCTCCTCACTTCGATTTCGAATTTTTTTCCAT
This sequence comes from Bacillus sp. NTK034, assembly GCF_017303275.1. GTDB lineage: Bacteria > Bacillota > Bacilli > Bacillales > Cytobacillaceae > Cytobacillus. Next base: position 119,721 of record NZ_JAFKOJ010000007.1, read on the forward strand.
TGTACTACTATGATTTGAATTCCGCGAATTCACAAGAATTAATGATAACAATTCTGGGACAATTGGTATATAATAGAATTATATTTTCTTAATTTTTTTTACTTAACCCATGCGGGATAAGTATTTCTGAATGAATGCACTTTATTAAAAGTGATTGACTTTACAAACTGCTCATGTAGCAGCTATGTCGATTGTTTTTAATAGAGTGTATTTTTTTATGCTCTTAAAACAACCATTACTTTTTAAGGAGGAAAAAAGTATGACTAACGAATTATCTATTTTTGATTTAGGGGTGGAACCAGTAGAAGAAAAAAAGGTTGAAGAGAAGAAGAACACTTCAGCCAGTAAAGGAGCAGCTACTGCTAAAACACCTGTTCAACCAAAGGAAGAAATAAAGGTAACTGCGGAATGGTCTATTCATTTTGCAACGGAACATTTTGTTGTTTCTGATTTTGTGGAGGAAATCCCAGAGGAAGGGATTACTTTAGAAGAGCTTCGAGTGGAGCTGGAGAAAAACTATTTTCAATTTACAGCCACTAGAACGAAGTGGGATGTCGGTGCGACACGTTGCCTTATAAGCTTTTAATTAAGCGAAATAGGCGATCCTTGTCAGCAACTTTAAAGGATTAACTTGCATTTCGAAGTTGGGAATGAAAGTCGTCATGTTGAACTGAAACCAACTGCCTAATACTCCTACATGCAATATAATCGGTAAATTATATTGTGTGAAGCTAGGTAAAGTCGGCTGAATCTAACCTAAACCTTATAGGCATGGTTAGGGATAGGTCGGGGCTCTATAAAATACTCATGGTGAGAATGTTTCTTTGATAGGAAACTGACGAATCTGCGAATGTACACGTCTAGACCCATAACGACTAGAAATAGTCGTCATGCTTAATGGCATGGTGAAATACCGAAAAGTAAGATTCGACGTTATGAAATTCGGAATAACCAACAATGAGGTTATAATTTCACAGGCGTATAGCCAGACACCTAAAAGTATATGTACAGATAGAAATGCAGGAACGTGGAAAGTAATGGACTTCATTTAAAGTATTTACCGATACGAAGGTTGCTATAAGGTTTCGGCCGAAGTGCATTTACCATTGCGAGAGCGGGGACACAGTACCGTTGAAATCATAGAAATATGATGGAGGGATAGTCCCTAGTCTATATTACTTTATGGTAGGAAATTACAAAGTAAATCCCACCTTTCAGGTAAGAAGGTGAGTTGGTATTAGTCCTAATAAGTAATAAGGAGTGATACTGCACCAGTGGGAACAAAGAGACCAGTAACTTATTACGACTTTGGGAATACTCAGAACGAGTTGTTCCGAAAAAGTTGTGATGGGAAAAAGTTTGAAAATCTGTACGAAATCATAATCTCAGAGGAAAATATACTACTGGCTTATAGATTGGTCAAATCCAATTCAGGTGCTAGGACCTCCGGAGCGGATAAAAAGACCATCGAGGACATAGCTAAAATGGATAAAGAGCATTTTGTCAATCATATAAGAGCAAACCTAGAAAATTACAAACCTAAAGCGGTCAAACGAGTCTGGATACCCAAAGCTGATGGAAATAGCAAAAGACCACTAGGAATACCAAGTATTATCGATAGGATAATTCAACAAATGTTCCTAAATGTGCTTGAGCCTATCTGTGAAGCGAGGTTCCATAAACACTCTTACGGTTTTAGACCCAACCGTTCCACACATCACGCTGTAGCTAGGGTGCAACACCTTATCAATAGAGGCAAACAATATTACACAGTTGATATTGATATTAAAGGCTTCTTTGATAATGTGAACCACTCACTCTTACTAAAACAAATGTGGCAAATCGGTATAAAGGACAAAAGAGTAATCGCCATCGTAAGTAAAATGCTGAAAGCCCCTATAAAAGGTGAAGGTATTCCTACCAAAGGAGTACCACAAGGAGGTATATTATCTCCTTTGCTTGCTAACATTGTACTTAATGAGCTAGATTGGTGGATCTCTGACCAATGGGAAACCTTTCAAACTCGTCACAGCTACACACAAAGGCATCATTATTATGCCCTAAAAACCAGCTCTAATCTTAAACCAGGTTATCTCATTAGATATGCTGATGACTTTAGGATAATGACCGACAGTTATGAACATGCTGTCAGATGGTTCCATGCTGTGAGCGATTTTCTTAAACATAGATTGAAACTGGATATTTCCGAAGAAAAATCCAAGATTATCAATCTTAAAAAGAAATTTACTAGGTTTCTAGGTTTTAAACTTAAAGCCGCTGCCAAAGGTAGTAAATGGGTTTGCCATTCTTACATTGACGATAAGAAGAAAGAACAAATCATCAACACATTAAGAGAAAGAATTTACAAAATACAGAGATATTCGAACGCTCAAAGTGCTACTGCATATAATTCAGTGGTACTTGGGGTTCAAAATTACTTCCGTTATGCAACACATGTAAGCAAAAGCCTAAAAGAAATACACCATAAAATTAGAATTACGATGAATAACAGGTTACAAAGATGTGCCCAGTATGATTATCCGACGGGTTTATCCAAGTCAGATACCTACACTAAATTTTATTCCACATCTTACAAAACCTACAAAGTAATGGGAGTCTATCTATACCCCATAAGTCTAGGTAGGACGAAGAATAACCGCTGTTATTCACAAAACGTAAATATCTATGAAGATGGAATAGGCTATTCTTGGGACACTGAATTAGTCAAACTTATGAAATCTAAGTTGCCAAACCGCTCTGTTGAATACACGGACAATAGGCTGTCCAAGTTTTCAATGCAGAAAGGTCTATGTGCAGTATCGGGTTTACCCCTTACACACGGCTTAGTACACTGTCATCACAAAACTCCGGCTAGTTTAGGCGGTACTGATAGGTTTGATAATTTAGTGGTTATCCATAAAGACATACACAAGCTCATACATGCTGTTAATGAGGAAGTCATCAATAAAACTCTAAGTAAATTCAATCTCTCTGAGAAGCAGATTATTAAACTAAACCAACTAAGGACACTTTGTAAACTCGAAGTAATCCCTATGTAAAGGTATAGATGGAACGCCGTATGCGGTGAAAGTCGCACGTACGGTGTGAAGTGGGGGAAAAGATGGCGATAACTTCAAAATCTTACCTATCACTATATAAGGAAAATAAAAGACTATTTCCAGATGCATTAGGAGCTGCAAAGGGGGCATTTTAATGTCCCTTGTTTCTTATTTTTGGAGAGTGACTGAATATTTTAGCCAGAGTGATAAAAGAGGAATTTCCTATATTGGTGCAGCTGATGGACAGATATATGAAGTGAGAGAGTCAATGATAGGAAAAATGGTGGCAAAGCCTCCTGCAATTCCTTCATTAGATAACTTAACGGAAAGATTTTCATTCAGGCTTCCTAAGATTCCAGGTCATATCTTTAATCAGATGTATTCTTTTTTCAAAGACTTCTGCTTAAGATCCGACGTGGAGGTTATGCTGCAGTTATATTTTGATACAGAAACGAAACGATATTTTCTAGAATGTCCGGTTCAGCATGTATCAAAGGTAAAAGTTCATGCTGAACTCGATCCTAAATATTTGGGTAGGAATTCGCTTCGCTTTATTCAAGTGGCCCAAGTACATTCACACAATTCCATGAGTGCTTATTTTAGTGCCACTGATAATCAGGATGAGAAAGCCTTTATGATTTATGGGGTGTTTGGATTGCTAAATACAGATACGCCACAAGCTAAGTTTCGAGTGAAAGGCAATGACACTGAGCTTGCTATCCCAATTGATCAGATTTTTGAATCTGGCGCTTTAGTGGAGGTACCATATCCTGCTGAATGGGAAACAAGAGTGAAATATCAATGATGGAAGAAGGGAGGAACTCTCTTCTTCTTTTTTAAGGAGGAATTATCATAATGGGTTTAAAGTTGTTTAAAGAGAGTAATGTAAAGCCTCACTATTTCATCGTACAGGTGGGTGCAGGAGCAAATGGCAGCCACTTTATTCGTTCTCTCTGCCAAGATATTGCTACATACGGTGTCCAAAAAACGTTCTCTTATCATCAAGTTGGTCCTTTCGAATATACCATGTATGTTTGTGATGCTGATGAAGTTGAAAAGAAAAATCTTAAGAATCAGCTTTTTGATGAGGAGGATGTAGGTTCATTTAAAGTAGATGCTTTAAGAGAAAGATATTCGGAACATTATAATGTCCCGTTTTCTTCAGTCCCTCAGTATGTGACGGACTTGGAGTTCTTTCAAAAGTTATTTACTTTCCCTAAAGAAAATAAGCGGATTATTCCAGTATTAATAGGGATGGTTGATAATAATCGAAGCCGGCAGCTGATGGATGAGTTCTTTCACAGCAATTATTTAGATGATCTTATCTATATTGATGCGGGAGTAGAGGGCGTTTACGTTGTTCCAGGAAAAGAGGAACGCCAATATAGTCAAATGGAAAAACAAATTGCGGCCAACTCAGGTTTTAGCGGTCAGATCGTGGTGGGTTTCAAAAGGAACGGCCAAGTATTCTTGCCGCCAGTTGGAAGGGTTTTTGAGGATATCTTGACGGATGAAGAAACGGCTTTTCCTGGTCAATCATGCGGGGAAGCAATCATCAATAATCCTCAAAGATGTGCGACAAATAAATTTGCCGCTCAAATTGCAAACAATATCATGAACACGCTGTTTCATACCAATGAAATTGGGATTCATGCTGTAGATTTCAATGCAAAAATGTGTGGGGCAAACCCTACTTATGTCTCAAAGGACATTCAGAGAGAATATAACGCTTTAATTCAAAAATAAAAACTTTTTAAGGAGAGATTAGAATGGCACATTTAGCTTTATATAGAAAGTATCGTCCAAAAGGTTTTGATCACCTTATTGGTCAGGACCATATCAAGAAGACTTTACTAAACGCATTAAATCAGGACTCAATTTCACATGCTTATGTTTTCTCTGGTCCCCGAGGTACTGGTAAAACCAGCTCAGCTAAATTATTTGCGAAAGCTGTTAACTGTACCAGTGGAGTAAATGGAGAGCCTTGTGGAGCATGTGATATATGCTCTGATAATAATCCCGATATTATTGAAATTGATGCCGCTTCAAACAATGGAGTGGATGAAATTCGAGAGTTAAGGGATAAAATCGGTTATACACCTGTATATGGAAAATACAAGGTTTATATTATTGATGAAGTGCACATGCGTGCGACACGTTACTCTATAACTAGCTCTTGCTAGGAAAAGAGTGGGCTTGATTTTAAATCAAGTTACAACTGATAAATGGATGTTAGGAATGATATCATCATGCTGATTGAAACTAACAACTTGATACTCCTGCATGCTTTAGCGATAGATAGAATCGTTTTAGTGTGAAGCCAGGTAAAGTCGGCTGAATCGAACCTAAGTCACTTTTAAAGTGATATGGAGAGAGATAGGCCGGAGTGCTACAAAATACTCATGGTGAGAATGTCTCTATAGAGAGACTGACGAAACCCGCGAATGAAAGAGTCTAGAGGACTAACCTAATCGAAAGATAGGTCTTGCAAGTACAAGGTAAGTTACCGAAAAGTAAGATTGCATGTTATGAAATTCGGGATAATCAGCGATGAGATTATAAACTTACAGGCTCAAAGCGGACACCTAAAAGTATATGTACAGCTACATTTATCGGAACGTGGAAAGCAGAGAACTCCACAAAATGACTATCATCAGGAGTTTGCTATAAGTTCAACTACGAACGAAATGCATTTGTCTCTGTGAGAGTAGGGGTACAGTACCGCTGAAGTTATGGAAACATAATGGAGAGATAGCCCCAAGTCTGACTACTAGCAATTAATACGACAAAACAAGTAGAAGCTCATAATTCTGGTAGGAAGGTGAGTTAATCACTGAAAGAAGGTGATGCACCTATGAGCGCAAATGGCGTAAGATACAAGCAATATTACGAGTTTGGGGAAATTCAAAAAGAACTCTTTGAATCTAGTAAAACTGGAGGCAACTTCAAGGATTTACTCGAAATTATCCTATCGGATGAAAACATAATGCTTGCATATAGGAACGTCAAAAAGAACTCTGGCTCCAAAACGAAAGGAACTGATGGATATACCATCATTCATCTTGCTGAGAAAGATAAGGAATCTTTCCTTACCGAAATCAGAAGAACCTTAACCAATTACAAGCCACAGAGCATTCGGAGAGTTTATATCCCTAAACACGATGGTACGAAACGCCCTTTGGGGATTCCTACTATTAAGGATAGAATCATCCAACAAATGTTCTTACAAGTTCTTGAACCCATATGTGAAGCAAAGTTTTACAATCACTCTTACGGTTTTAGACCCTTACGATCAACTCGACATGCTATAGCAAGAGTGCAAACTCTTATCAACATCAATAAGTTACACTATACAGTCGATATTGATATAAAAGGTTTCTTTGACAATGTGAATCACAATCTTCTCATTAAACAACTTTGGAATATTGGAGTAAAAGACAAAAGAGTATTAGCAATAATCTCGAAAATGTTAAAAGCCCCAATACAAGGAGTAGGTATCCCATCAAAGGGAGTACCGCAAGGAGGAATTCTATCTCCACTCTTATCAAATGTTGTTCTAAATGACCTCGACCAATGGGTTGCAAATCAGTGGGAATCCTTCGAAACTAAGCATAAATACGCTGGTAACGATGTTAAGATTTACAATCTAAGACGAGCCTCACAACTAAAAGAGGGGTACATTGTGAGATACGCAGACGACTTTAGAATAATGGCTAGAGACCACAAAACTGCATGGAAATGGTTTTATGCAGTTAAAGGCTATCTTAAAGATAGACTTAAACTCGACATTTCCAAAGAAAAATCTAAGGTTATTAACCTCAGAAAACGCAGTTCTGTATTTCTGGGCTACAAAATTAAAGCCGTCCCTAAGAGAAAGAAATTTGTTGCTAAAACAAATATTGCCGATAGAAACGTTGAGCAAATCAAAACTAGACTAAGAGAACAAATTAAGCGGTTGAAGAAGCACCCAACTCCCGAAAACGTAGCTCTTTATAACTCAGTAGTATTAGGAAGTCAGCAATTCTTCAAATATGCTACTCACGTAAATAAAGACTTCGAGAAAATTGAATTTAACTTACTTAAAGCACTCAGAAGAAAACTAAAGAATGTCGCAAGTTATGGATATATAAAGGTTGAGAAATCATCGACTTATTATAGGTTGTATGGTTACAGAAGGAAAAAGACTTACTCCTTTAAAAAGGCAGGATATCTATTTCCTATCTGTGGTGTTAAAACACAAAACAACCTTAACTTTTCACAAAGTTTAAATCCATACGACACTCCTAACGTCTTTTCATGGGACCTGGAACTAGCAAAGCTAATGAAAGCAAACATTCCAAATCGCTCCATTGAATATCTTGATAACAGACTTTCAAAATACTCAATGCAAAAAGGTAAATGTGCGATTACAAATATGCTTCTCACGGCTGACGTAGCCCACTGTCACCATAAGTTACCCGTTTCTCTAGGTGGTACTGATAGCTTTGCTAATCTGGTCTTTGTACATAAAACGGTGCACAGACTAATCCATGCTATCAAACCAGAAACGATTAACAAATACATCAAAATTCTGAGCCTTAATGCAGCACAAATACGTAAGTTAAATCAATTAAGAGCCCTTTGTAAACTTGAAAGTATTTAATTGACATAGAGTTAGATGGAGCGCCGTATGCGATGAAAGTTGCACGTACGGTGCGGAGCAGGGGAAAAGACGGAGATAACCTCAAAGTCTTACCTATTGCTATTTACGATTGGAGCTTTTAATGCATTATTGAAGACTCTTGAAGAACCTCCAAAGCATGCTATCTTCATTCTTGCTACAACCGAACCTCATAAAATCCCATTAACTATTCTTTCACGATGTCAGCGTTTTGACTTTAAACGGATCACGGATAAAGCGATAATGGACAGAATGAAATATATAGTGAAAGAAGAAAATGTTGAGGTTGATGAACAGGCTCTGGAAATCCTGGCAAGAGTTGCTCAAGGCGGGATGCGGGATGCGTTAAGTATGCTTGACCAAGCAATCTCCCATTCTGAAGGAAAGGTAACTGCAGCTGATGTGATTGACCTAACTGGGTCTGTCGATATAGGAATGATTGGAGAAATGGTTAATGCAATTGAACAAAAGAATATTTCAGTAGTATTGGATCTATTAGATAAAACCATCGAAACGGGTAAGGAGCCCAAGTTTTTGTTAGAAGATCTATTAGCCTATTACCGGGACATCCTTGTATATCGCAGGGTGGGGGAAAAGGCAAACTTAACAAAAGCGTTGACAGACCAATCGTTCAAAGGGATTGCTCGTTCGGTTAATGTAGGAAGGGTATATGGCATTATTGAAATCCTTTCGAAATGCCAGTCTCAAATAAAGTTCAGCGGCCAAGATAAAGTTATTCTCGAGGTAGCGTTAATTAAGGCAGCTGCAGATAATCCACTTGATGAGTTGGAATCCTTGAAACAGGAAGTAGAAAATCTAAAGAGGACGCTGGCAAGTGGTCAATTCTCAGTAATGGCTGAAGAGGTAGCAGTTGGTAATGCAGTGGACAACAAACCAGAACAAAAAATTGAGTCTCGGGAAATGACTGCTAAATTGGATGAACAAATCCCAGTTGAGGATGAAGTTGAAGCTTTTGTCCGGCAAATGGACGGGGAAAGCGTTAGCTGCCCATCCAAAGAAGAGTTCAAGCCGTCAAATCTTGAGAAAGAAATCATGGAACTTTCTGGTGAATTAGAAGTTCAAGGAGAACAGGAGAATCAAGTGGAAGAAACCACTGTTTCTGACTCTGCAGATGAAACTATTGAAGCAGATATAGATCCATTGGATCTACTTTCAATGATTGAAAATGATTTGAACGGTAGGGATGAAAAATCCTCCATGGAGCAAGATTCTGTACTTCTGCAGGAGAATTCAAAACAGGAAGAAGACAATTTTAACCTGAATACTAATGAGGAACCAGCTCAATTCTTTGACCAATTTAAAAAAGATATGGAAGAAGGTGCTGAATATATTCAGGTGATTGATGACGATAACTTAGCATCTGACGAATTAGTTCCTCCTGAAGATCTAATTGACTTACCAGAGACACAACCGGAGGAAAGAACCGTTACAGAATCTCCAAAGCTAAAAAAGGTTTTAGGTATCTGTTCAGTTGCAAAGAAAGAGTATAGAGAACAGTATAACCAAAATCACGAAGAGATCCTGTCAACATTGAAGGCAGAGCGTATGCAGGTAATGGCTCTATATAGAGAGGCCACTGTGCGTGCAATTAGTGCACAACACATAGTCGTCACAATGCCCACAAAGGCAAAAGTAAAACTGCTTGAAAAAGTAATGAACAGAAGTATTGTTCAAAGTGTTATAGAAGAAGTGTTAGGATTATCATTAGAGCTTATCGTAATTGATGAAGAAGAATGGAATCTAATTAAAAAAGAGTTTAAGAAGTAGCACAATAAATTTCATCTAAATCGATTAAGGAATGATTCATAATGGGGCAATTAAGCCAGGAAGATATTAATACAGATCTCTTTAATGAAGTTGTAAGATTGAAAAGTGAGCTGGCAGAATCGAAAAAAAATATTGATAGACTTGAAAAGGCATTAATGAAAATTCATTCATGCTCAAGTTCATTGAATGGAAGCGATATTCATTGGTTAACTCTTGAAGCATTGAAGGATAAAAATAGTTATTACGAGGAGAGGTACAGGCTCATTGAGGCGGATGTTCAATTTAGCAGTATTCCTCGTCCTGACTATTCCAAAATGACTAATGAACAGATTGCCAAGAGAACTGAAATGATAGACCAAACATTTGAATGGTTATTCTCTACAGAAGAGAATCACCAATAAGTTTAAAAGCGAAGCCTTGGAAAAATCCAAGGCTTTTTGGCATTTTTGGTGTTTTCTGTAAGTTGAATATGATAGAATATATTTATAAAACTTGTTAATGATTTATTAGACCCATGCGGGACTAATTATGTATTTTTAGAAACACTCTAGTAGTGATCGACTGTGCTCTTTTCCAGCACAAATTCAGTCGAACGTTACTAGAGTGTTTTTTTTTGTTTCAGCACTCATTAACTTTTTAAGGAGGAAGTTATTATGTTTGAAAAAACTACAAATTATTTTAAAAGGTATATTGCTGCAGCAAGAAGAAACAGGCTTTGCTCTAGACAGCAAGCAAAACTAGCCTGGGAAAAGACCGATCAGTTATTAGCTATTGGTAATTATGATGAAGGCGTATTTTATCTTATTCAAGACATCTCAAAATTTGGTAAAGCACTTCCTTATGATGTCATAGTTAAAGGATTTGAAATCGCACTAGGTGAGGGGGCAGCAGCATAATGGATATTAAAGCTATTCAACCAAAGGTGACCACACTCATTCAAAAGGCCTTTTCAAACCAAAAACTTACTCATGCCTATTTATTTAGCGGTGAACCTGGGGCTGGTAAAAAGGATGTCGCGTTTTGGATGGCCAAAAGATTTTTTTGTTTAAATCCTATTCACAATGAACCATGTATGAAGTGTACAGAGTGTAAAAGAATTGACTCGGCCAACCATCCAGATTTACATTTCATAGAACCTGATGGACAAAGTATAAAAATTGAGCAGATCCGCTCCTTGCAAAGAGAGTTTCACTTTAAAGGAGTTGAGTCTGATAAGAAATGCTATATCATTGAGCATGTTGATAGGATGACTGTTCAGGCAGCTAATAGCTTGTTAAAGTTTTTGGAAGAGCCCAATGGAACTTCCTTGGCAATTCTTTTAACAGAAAACAAGAATCGTATGCTTGATACGATTATATCTCGTGTACAAGTGTATAAATTTCAACAAGTTTCAAGTGAAGTTTTATATAAAAATTTATTGAATGAAGGATTAGACCCTGATGCAGCATATCTGTTATCTAATATCACTAAGAGTGTGACAAGAGGAAAAGAGTTGCTGGAAGAGGCTTGGTTCTTAAATGCTAAAAATCTATTTTTCAATACTCTAGAAGAGTTTGCTAATAACCCCTTCGGAGCTGTAGTGAAAATACAGACTGAATGGCCGGAGGTTTTTTCCGATAAGAAGAAGCAACAAGTAAGCATGCAGCTCTTTGCTATATGGTTCCAGGAGGTCCTATACTCCCAATTAGGAAGAAGGGTTTCTTTAAATGAGCATGCTCAATTGATTGAACATTTTCGAAACCATTTCCTGATTAATGACTTGGTGTCTATATTAGAAGAGGTTGTAACTGCCAAAGAGAAGTTAAGGTCTAATACTAACTATATCCTAGTATTAGAACAACTTTTGCAAAAAGCTTCATTAGCTGCCTAATTACAAACTTTTAATGATAAACATTTGAAACATATTACTGAGGAGTGCTGTTTAGTGAATTTCATAGAAAAAATGACAAATGAAGAACTAGTAAAAGAGTTTGAACGGATAATCAACAGGATTCAATACTATAGTGCGTCAGGAGAATACTCTTATAAAGATAATCTAGAAGCAGAAATTTTAAAAAGACTTAATGCGTAGTTGGAGATTGATGTGAAAACGCAAATACGCGACTTTAGAGGTGAGTTAATGAGTAATTGGAATGTCTATTTTTGCGGTCTATGTGAGGTAGACTTTGCTGTTAGTAAGAAGACTGATATGGGCGAAAGTTCTTGTCCTAAATGTGAGAGTGGAGAGGAAGTTGTTCGTATAAGTGAAGACTCTAAATAGCAAATGCGTATGTAGATGTGGTATTAGAAAAAGCCTAATTTACAAATAGGAGATGTTACTTTCTTACAAAAATGAATGGAATATGTTAAAAAACTCCCTTACTTTTTTAAGTGTAAAGGGAGTTTTTCTCTTTATAACCATAAGGGGTTTATCTTTTTAAAATGACCTCAGCTGCCTTTAAGCGAATTTCTGGAACTGCGCTATCTAACAATTCTTCAATAACCGATAGTGCCTTTTGTTCCAATGTTTCATGGATTTCATTTTTCACCTTATCCCCATGAATAACATTCATTATTATTTCATAATGCTTAGTTAAATCGGCAATTGTACCAGGGTAGCGCATAGAGCCCTTCAGCTCTTCTGGTAACTCAGAACGCAATAGTGGTTTTTTGTTAAAGAACCACTTCACACTTCTTTGATGTGGGTATCCACTTCCAGCTTTATTTTTGTCTAATAAAGGCTCATAAATATAATCACTATCAATTTCTCCGAAATAGACATCTTTTTTATTATCATCTGGTACCACTACGATATCCCCGTCATTCATAACATTTACCAATGTATTAACATTTCCAATGCCTTCTTCCCAACTATGTTGTTCTAGGAGCTGACGAATTTGACTGTAATCTAAGTTAGTTAAATTTTTTCCTACAGGATAACCTACAGCGATTCGATTGTGTTTTAAGAAATCCTGCATGTGGTTCGTTCCATGTGGAAGAGGGCGTACTAACCAAACATTAACTTTCATTTTACATATCACCTTTTTCGGAAGAATTTGTGTTCACATGTGATTACAAATTTATAATATCACATGTGAATACATGTGTAAACAAATTAATACGATAAATTTTTTAGATCAAGACCAAAAAGAAAAAATATCTGAATATAGGCCTTTGTGAATAATTAAGTTTGCTTAAATCATTTATGAAAGAAAGGATGAGTATTAAGGTAGCGTCTCTATTCAAAGTAACTCGAGAGGAAAAGTTTTATTGGATAATTATTGAATTAAATAGGGATTAAAGGTAATATTAACCTATAAACTTTCTTTTTTTACTATCCGCTCATGCGAGAGGATAACTTATCTTTTAAAAAATACGCCTCAGATGGTGATTGTTTTAATTCAATCGCGATCTGAGGCGTTTTTTATTTTTTTATAAACTTTTTAAGGAGGAATTTTGAATGTTTAAAGTTAATGGAGAGGTGCTGCAAAATACCGTCACATCATTAGTGAAAGGTGCAAAGAAAGCAAGATTGGGAGAAAAGGCTTGTTTTATTAAAACAGAAGGCAGTTTTGTTTCTTTTTATTTCAACGGAGATGATCTTCAGGTTGAGAAAAAAATTGAAGCAGAGATCACAGGAAATTTAGATATTGCTACTTCTATGTTGGAACTAGATCTAAAAGTATCAGCCCTGCCTTCGGATGAAGAAATCATTGTGGAGTTAGAAGGTAGCCTTCTAAATTTACGCTGGGGCCGATCTTCAAAAATTGCTTGTGAAACCATAGCTGAGACAGCACCGCTAATTGATATTCCGAATACAATTGAGACTGTTACCTGGGAACCTGGAATATTACATTCCTTCTCCCGTTCAATGCCACCCTTTGCAGCATTAAGCAATTCCCAAATGGCGAAAGCAAACCCTTGTCTTCAAGGTTTATATTTTGCTATGGATGATACGGGGGAAGTATTGATAAGAGCCAGCAATGGTGCTAGAGCAGTCACATTACGCTCAGAAAAAGTTAAGTGGTTTGAGGGTATGCAATTCTCAATTCCTACAGAAAGCATTTGCGGATTAGCTGATTTGTTGCCTTCAGATAGTGAAATATCTATTGGTATTAATGAGGCCAGGACGCTTTTAGTATTTCAAGCTGGATTGACAACCGCTGTGAGCAGATTATTGGCAGGGAAGTTTCCTGATATTGATCGATCTTACAGTGATAAAGATGCGGCAGGTACGAAATGGACGTTTGATCGGATGGAATTAATTGAATTATGTAGGAGGGCCAGACGTTTGGCACCAAGTCGCCCGGTCATTACTTTTAGAACAGAAGGAGCTAAAACAAAAATTGATTTAGAGAGTATTCTGACTCAGCAGCTCGGAGCAATGTGTGAGGGTGAACAGTTTGAGTTCGCGGTTAACGCTGAATATGTTGAGTTAGCAGCAAGTTTATTCCGAACAGAGGAAATTTTAATTCTGTTTAAGGATAAAACTTCTCCGCTTACCATCGCCTGTGAACAAACGGATCACATTCGAGCACTTGTTGGGCAAATGCAGAAATAATCTGAAGGGGGTGAAAAGCACTGCGCTATTTTGCGTGGTGCTTTTTCTATTATGACAAAAATGTTCTATACCAATAAGGGAATCGATTTTAAAACCAATTCACTGAAAGCTGAGCTTACGAAAAATGAATGTTTATCTTGTTCAAATAATCATGAACTTCGGTTTAGTTTTACCGTAACAAATAGAAATGGGGAAGAAAAGACTCATTATAGAACCACAAATCCACTTTCTTGGCACCATCAGGTAAAGTATGCAAATAAAGAGCTCGTGGATAATCCCGCTGTAAGTGCTTTAAATGAGTGGGGTTTTAATATAGATGGTGGTTCAATTGGGCGCGTGCAAAAAGTCTTAAATGCTAAATTGAAAAAATTCCATTGGAATAGTAAATCCTTAGAGGATGTTAAGGATTCAGAAAGGTATAAAAGAGCCTTAGGTTTAGTGGAAAGTCAATATGGTGGCATCTTATCAGATGGAAAGCAATTAGCCCCATATCAAAAAGAAGGGGCCGCCCTTATGATTGCGAATCAAAGACTTTTCCTGTGCTTTGACATGGGGCTGGGTAAAACTTTGACATCATTAGTTGGAGCAACTGCTAATCCGGATAATGACAAGATATTAATTATCAGCATGAGTCGTAACTTAAATGACTGGATCCGTGAAATAAAGGTACTCGGTTTGGAAGATGAGTATATACAACTTAAAAACCCTGCAGATCTTCACTCATCAAAGAGGATTCATATTGTCAGTTATGAAAAATGGTCTCAGGGAAGAATTGTGTTTGCAACAATAAAGCATGAATCCTGTCCGACTTGTACAAGTGCTTTGAACTTTAATGAAAACATGCAATATTGCCATATTTGCAAAGAAAAAGCGTTACAGCAAAGTGAGCGCTATTCGATGGATAGACTCCCGGTAAAATGCCCTTGCTGCCATAATGAGTGGAAGAATAAAACACTCTTTTGTGAATGTGGATTTACAGTTATTAAAGAGCGAAAAAAGCCTTTATCCTCCTACTTTCATAGAGGATATGATGCCGCTATTGTAGACGAGGGCCACTATCTAAAAAATGGAGATTCTCAAAGGAGCAAGTCAGTCGTTCGTAGAGTGAAAACTAAACGGAGGACAATATTGACAGGCACTCCAGCAGAAAATGGATCTTCAGATCTTTTTTGGCAGTTAGTTTGGTTAACAGGTTGTGGTTCTCATTTTGAGGATCCTCTCTTCCGTGAACCTTTTCAAGGACATGGGAAAGTAGGGGAAGAACACTTTGGGGTTTATTACGGTGGGGGCCATGCCAAGACTTTGCTTGAGACAGATTCTATTCAATCACGTGTTTCTCATCAAGAGGAATTATGGAATCTATTAGATACCTTAATGCTAAGAAAGACCAAACAAGACAAAGACGTTAATTCTTATATAAAGGTCCCTAAGCCAAAACATATTCGTAGGCATCTGGACATGATTAAAGCTGATAAAGATCTATATGATAATATCCTCAATCAATTCAAAGAGTGGTATAAACAGGAGCTTGCAAAAAGGGAGGCCGCGGAATTTAGAGGCGAAAAATATAAAATCAATGCCATACAGGTCTGTTCGTGGTTAACAAAGCTTCGTCAAGCAGCGAGCTGTCCATGGACATTCGAGGAATACAAGCCTTCTAAGACAGAGCAGCCTACCAAAATTAGATATCTAATCGATAAAGCAAAAAACTATCTAAGAACAGGGAAGAAAATGCTGGTCTTTACTTCTCACAAAGCAACGGCCGAACAATTAGGTGTCCTCTTAGATGAAATACTGCCTGGTAAGTCTGCAGGATATATTCATGGCTCTGTTGATATGAAGTACCGGTTTGAACTGATGAATCGATTTCAAGATCCAAATGGTAATCTATCAATTTTAATCATGACGACCAAAACTGGAGCCGAGTCCTACACGTTAACTGAAGCGCGTGCTGTCTTCTTGTATGATTTAGAATTTAACTCAAAGAAGATCGAGCAATGTTATTCACGTGCTGTCAGATGGGGGCAGCATTTTGAAGTAGATATTCATTGGCTAATTTCTGTCGGGACTATAGATGCCAATATGCACGGGCTGGTTTTGTCCAAGCAATCAGGTGTTGACCTGGCCATTGATCGTAAAGAATTAGATTTTAAAGAAATCGCTAAGGAATTTGAAGGTGACGAGGGTATAGAGCCAGATGAAATTGACTATGAGGCTTTTGCTACTGACATGTTATCTTCAGGCACCAAAAGAGAAGAAATCTTTGTTTCATAATAACATAATTTTTAGGAGGAAGTATAATGGAACCCATTTTTAATCCAGCTTCAGAAAAACTAATTATTGAGTGGATTGAGAGTAAAAAGGGGGAATCACCCAAGCGTCATTATTACGAAAAAAAACCTCTAAAACTTCAATTTCATCCTAAGGAGAGGAGTAAGTTAGTGCGTGCATACTTTACAGGCGAGATGCCTGCCTGGCTAAAACGCTATGCTGATCATCATACCTTTAAAGTGCAAGCACTGTCACAAGAGGGAAAGTCTGGTTGGTGGATTGCAAGATGGGGTGGTTTTTTAGAGAATCCTTTATCATCGCCAACCATAAAGGGGGCCATCGGACAACTGTTGGAACAAGTTCCAAATGTTTGTGCGGACTTAAAAGAAAAAATTAATGATAATCTTCAAGTTATTGAAAATAACCTGTTGACTGATCCTGCTGCTTTTCAATCTTTTGGTTTATACTTTGAACCTGAAACCTGTGAAAAGGAAGGTGGATGTCTTCTGATAGAAGAGGACGTCATACCCATAAGACAAGAAAGTGATACGGATGAAGACTATAAGAATCGAATTGAAGCAGAGGGTAAATTAGCGGAGTTGGTGTGGGAAATTACATTGCCATTGCCAGATTCTTTATCTTTAGCGGATAACATAGAGCACTTAGAAGAAATTGATATAGAAATAGATGAAAATGAGGAAGTTATTGAAATAACAGAGAACGAAGAAGTGATTGACTTAGATTCCCTTGATGTTGAATCTATAGAATTTCCAACTTTAGAGGAAGTTGTAGAGGATTTTTATCAGGGAGAAGTTGTATTGTTGGATGATGAGGAGATTATTCCATTGGAAGAAGAAGAAGTAGTCATAAATACTGCTAAAAGTGAACAGACTAACGAAATTGAGGAAGTCGGTGATTTTTCCGATGAGATGATTGAAGAAGATATCATTGAAGAAGAAGAAACGTCACCACCAATAGAAGAATTTATTGGAAATACTGATAGTACTCCATCTTATAATGGAAAAGTGATAGAGCGAGATGACAAAAAATCAAAAGTCTTGGCTGGTCAAACGTTACTATTTTAGTTGTGAAAAGTATATTTACCTGCACATTTATTGATAAACTTGGATAACTTTGCTAATATAAGGGTATATATTCTTTTGATTTTTTTATCTTTTTCCATGCGGAAGAAGAGCTTGTTGTTTTACTTTTAAGCTCCAATTCAGGAGATGCGTATATACTTAATTACTGTAAACAGTTCAAATAATATTCAAGCCCATTAGGGAAGTGATGCAATTTGCGATCATTTCCTTAATGGGCTTTTTTATATATAAGCTTAACTTTTTTAAGGAGGAAGAAAAATGATTAATGGTGTACATGCAATTCTGATCTTTGTTGGAATTATTGTCGCAATTGGGATGCTTCCTGTATTTACCGAAGCAGCATACGAAAGAAAAGCCAGGAAATGGAACACGCCGCAGCAGTTTACTTGGGATGTGAATATGCAGCCGGTATCCATTCAAACCCCATCCGTTCAAACTTCTTTATTTGAAGATGATAGCGATTATGGGGATTTGATCCGAGAAGCAGCTATATCTACCATTGGACCTGAAAAGCCGGAAACAACATCGGATATCCCGGTATTCTCAGCTGATAGCTTTAACCCAGAGGTAGAATACAGTATCCCTACAGAGGATACTTTAGCAAATGTTGATAAGCTAATTGCGCTGACATCTGAAGAAGATAGCGAAGACCTTGCAGAGATTTATGAAAGCATGCACAATCTGGTGAATTTTGAACAAGTAAACGTCTTTACAGATGAACATCCCGCGCAGGAGAGTGTTCTACCTGACAATCAGTTTAGAGCTATTTCTAAAAAATACGGAGATAAAGTAGCCAGGATGATTACAGCTACTCCCTCTAACACCATGATTGAAGGGATACATACCATGATTGGGAAAGTAGATGTAAACGATTATGGGTTTACATTAAAGTACGGAGACCATTCGGTTGAGATGGTAGGCCCTAAGGTCCCTCGATATTACGGGGATGTCGTTTTAGTATCAGGACATTTTGTTACAGCGGACAAGTTTCATGTTGAAGAATACTTGGACCCTGAATTGGAGGCTCTTGGTTATCACCAAGATAATGAGGATAATGCAACAGCTGCAGTGATGTAATGAGAAAGGGAAAAGATACTTTGGTATCTGTTTCCCTCTCTATGTTTTCATAGCGATGAAGATATAGAGAGGGGTGCAGATAGACTTACTTTGAAGGGGATTGTCGATTTTTTTTAAAAAAATTATGGAAATTTTACTAAAACATAGTGCAAAAGGAATATTTTGTATTATAATGTTGATAGTTTCATAAAAAAATAGAGAAAAATTTTTTAAAAAAATGGAGATTTAATAAGATAATCCGTTCGGGTAGGCAAAAAGCACTAAAATTATTAAGGAGGATTTGCAAAGTGTCTAATATTAATACTTTTTTGCTGCAAAATGCATCGCTAGCAAACAAGCTATCGAACGAGCTATTATCTGATCACGATTTACAAAGCTTTTTTAATTTCAACTCAGAAGGTACTGTTTACCTTCATACCCGTAATTACAAGTTAATCAAAATTAGTATCGAGACTTGCGATGGACTAAAGAGTTTCAAAATCCGTCAATCCGAAAAATATCCAAAAGTTAATAAAAGTATTGAAAATAACGTGAATGGGAAATCGTTTTATAATTTCGTGAAACTATTAGCCCATCTTATTAAATACAGTAATGACGACTTTCAGGATAAAGTAACCAGCTTTTCGTACACAAGGGACGAAGATAGTGGATTGTTAACCTCACTTCGCAAGACATTGATTCCGAACTAAAAGACGAATAATAGGATATTACAGGAGGTCGTTATGGATAATAAAACTAATATTAAATCGTACCAGAAAGAAAACGTCGCATTGGCTCAACAAATCAAGTTAGAACTATCGAATGACTTGGAGTATAAAAGGAAGTTCACACAAACGTTAGAAGGTACTTTCAGTTTTCATACTCGAAACTATTCATTACAGAGAATGAATTACGAGGTTCCAGATAAAGAAATTATGGTGGATGGGCAAGGTATTGACCCGAAGGAGCAGAATGATAAAGCACTGCTGGATGAATCACAATATAAATTATTTATTACTCTTGTAATCCAAAACCTAAGGTATAACCATGAGTTTCTGGGGAATACAACCCTTTATTATACCTATAAGGCAGATAATGAATTGGGGAAAGTATTTACCGTTCATTTCAATCGCGACATGACACGCCATTTCGGAAACAGATAATATAAGAATATATTGACATAAATGTAAGATTCTTATAGAATCATAGTAGAAATTAAATATTGAAATAAAAGCGGAAGAACCGCATTCAGGCTTGAAACCTGTTTGTGTGTTCTTCCGTTTTTTTTGTTTAAGGGAGGTGAAAGAATGAACTTTTATAGCTTGTTTAATAACATTGCGTATTTAGGTAGTATAACTAACAGCATTTACACAACGAATCAAAGTAATAATCTATACAGTGCTGTAAAGAAAATTGTTGAGTTAGTAGGCGGTATTGGCGGTTTGTTGTTTACTTTAGCCATATTAATTATTACGTTGTTCATTATTTTTGGATCAATAAGTGCTGCAAAGATGCGTACTGTTTGGATCTCATTAATTAGCTGCTGCTGTGGCGCCTTTGTTTTTTACGCGGCCTATTATCTATCAGATACTATTGCAGGTATAGCAGCAAAGTAAGGGAGGGGTGGAGTTATCCACTCTTCTTTTTTAAAGGAGGTATGAACATTTGGAAATTATCGTACCCATCGATCTGACCGAAGAAGAGAAAGAAATCTTAGCAATCTTTTCGAAAAGACAGTTCATGATTGTATTTCCTACTATATTTTTAGCTTTAGCTAACTTCGTATTTGGTAATATCCCCTTTGTTGTAGGGATTCTAGATGGGATTTTACGTTTTACCTTATCTGTCTTTATGCTCGGAACAGCAATTGCCCTTGCTTATGTAAAACTTGATAAATATGAGATGTATTTATCAGAGTTTATCCTTGTCAAAATTAAATATCATCGATCTCAAAAAATCTATCATCCCTAAAAAGGAGGGGTAAAATGTTTAATATTTTCATTATGATCTCCACTGTTTTTACTCTTTCTGTTTTAGGTTTTTTGGCTGTTGCAAAAAAGAGAATGGATAATAATGAGCCGATTGCTGGATGGAAAAGAAAACAATATCTAAAAGAGCAACAGGAAGCGGAAAACGGTTACTCAGAGGTTGCTGATAAAAAATCTAAACCAGAGAAACCAAGCGGAGAGTCGCTTAAAGATCTAATTGGATTAAAGGACATTAAGTATGGAATCTTCGAAAAGTCAAAAAATGAGTACTCTCTAATTATTGCCACTGATTTTGTTAACTTTGACCTTCTTAATGCGAGCGAACGCCAGAGTATTATCTTAGGGTATCAATCATTATTTCGAGTCATAAATTTTCCTGTCCAAATTTTAGGTCAAGCTGTAAGGCAAGATCTAAGAAAAGAGGAAGTTCGATTCAAGGAAAATTTAGAAGCTGTCAATCCCCAAACTAGAGAATACAACGAGCGGGTTATTAGCCATATAAAATCCCGTACGATAAATGACTTCCGATTAACAAGAAACGTTTTTTACGTTGTGAGCTACATATATGAACCGTCTAAAATGGGGAAATTAACCGCTGCCCAAAAAGAGAGGAAAATTGCTGAAACCCTTTATCAACAGGCGGTTATTGTTCAAAAAATGTTAGCCAGAGCAAAAATTGAAAGTGAAATTTTGGATTCTTTGGAAGCGATGGAAGTTTTAAAGAGAGCTTTGAACCGCGACCGTATGTTGGTTCATCCAATTGAATCTGTTGTCCAAAATGGTAAAGAAAAAATCACTAGTTTTATTACAGCAGATCCTACAACTTTACCGGGATTTGATGAATTAGTTCAAGATATAGGGGAGGTTATGGATAACTATGAAACTGTTCAAGAAGAAACAGCTGGAGTCTCCGAAGCCAGTTAATAACGATAAAGAATTATCGTTTCCTTCCTTAATAGATAATGCTTTAAATGATGGAGTAACTTTTTTAGATGATTATTTCACCATTCAATCAGGGTTAGGGAATATCAAATATGGCAGAACCATTTTTGTGAAACCAAGTGGTTATCCCAGAACAGTTCGTATTAATTGGCTAGAAGGATTATTTATGGGAAATGACATTGATGTATCGGTGCTAGTTGAACCATTCCATCGTACCGAGGCAGTAAGGAAGTTGAAAAATAAGATAGACCAGCTTGAAACGGTATTCCACTCTGCTGCTAAAAATGAGAATGGTGCAAGAATGGAAGAATCCATGCAAAAACTTCAAGATAGTAAGTTTTTAAGGGACCAAATCCGTAACAATCAAAACGGACTATACTATGCAAGTATTACAGCTACGGTTTATGCAGATTCACTTACTGAGTTGAACCAAAAATGTGTTGATGTCGAGACCACATTGGGTGGTGAATCTATTGAGTTAATTAATGCTTATGGCCGGCAAAGGGAAGGATTTCTTTGTACGTTGCCTCTTGGAAATAATTTTTTAGCTAACACCTCTCGAAATCTAGATCAAACTGCTTTAACTGCCATCTTCCCACACACCTCTTCTAAACTAAACCACACCGGTGGGATGCCTATTGGTGTGTATGGTAACGAATACGTTTATTACAACAACTTTGATAAGAAACTGAACAATTATAATGTGGGCATTTTTGGGGAGTCTGGAGCCGGTAAGGGTGTTTTTGTTAAGCAAATTATTGGCCGTGGCTTCAGTGATGGAATAAATAGAGTTGTGATTTTTGATGTTGAGCCTGAATACACAGGATTGACTCGTGCATTAGGTGGATGTGTCATCGAATTAAGGTCCGACACCTATAAAGGAAAAAGCAGCAGAATCAACCCATTAGATATATATGTTGAAAAAGAAGTAATAAACAAAAATACAGAAGATGAATACATCCAGGAAAAAGTAAACATTAATGAAAAGGTTAAAGAAGCCATCGAGTTTTTTAAAGTTATGAAAGAAGCTGCCACTGGGGTAGCAGGTGCAAGCTTAACTCCTACAGAGTTAGGAATTCTAGATGAAATACTAAATCTACTCTATCACGACAAGGGAATTACAGAAGACCCGGAATCCCTGTTTATACAGCAACAAGAAGTAGATGAGCAAGGAAACATTATCTGGCTTAAGAAATATGTTGAGATGCCAACCATTTCCGACGTCCTACATGAAATTGAAAAGAGGATGAAGGAAGGAACCCCTAATCTAGAGGAGTTAAAAAGCGTTATCACTCTTTTTACGGCTGGGCGGGCATTTGGAATGTTTGATGGCCAAACGGAATTAATTACGGAGCATGATGTTGATTTGGATACTGCACCAATTATCTGCTTTGATATCTCACGGCTATCTTCGAATGGAATTGAGAGACCCTTAGCGCAACATGTTCTAAATATTTGGACCTGGAATCGTTTTATTAAAAATGATCCTAAAACAAAAAAGCGGGTAGTGGCCGATGAGTTCTGGATGCAGCTAAAGTATCCTAGTATGTTGGAGTTCTTTAAACTTTTGTCTGCGAGGGGACGGAAATGGAATGTAAGTATGACCATCGTTTCTCAGCGTTATGAAATGTTCCATCGCAGTCAAGAAGCACAGGATATTATTGCTCAATTAAATACAGTGGCTTTCCTAAAACAGTCAGACCAAGACATAGAGCCTATACTTGAGACCTTCCGCTTTTCAGAAGAGGTTGGCCAAATGATACGAACTGCAGATACAGGGGATGTGCTTTTAAAAGCGGGTAAGGAGATCGTTTATTTTCGGAGTGAGCCGACTCCTGATGAATGGGTTTACCTCAACACGAATCAAAATATCAGTGTTGGAAGTTAAGTGAGGTAGGTAATGAAAAAGAATATCCTATTATCTCTCCTGATATTTTGCATTCTTAGTTCCATTGTTCCTCCTTCTGCTTTAGCTGAATCAAAGACAAGTGGGAATTCAGATCTCGTTCCTTCTTACACTTGGTCATGCGGAAACCCATTAATTGATGAGAAGGTAAATGAAAAGATTAAAGACTTCAAAGAAAACGATGCCAATATGGCAGAAAAGTTTATGGTAAGCCAGGTGGAAAACATGTTTAACATCGGAGGAATTGCCGGACTGAACACTTTGGTCTTTGGTAATCCCTACTGCGTTTGGATGGATAAAAATGACACTCTTTCTAATGATGGTATTTTTACGGTCAAGGAAAGAGAGAAAATTATTGATCCTATGCTTAAATTGTTTGCCGGTGCCTATGTTGCGATATTGACACTTGCGATTCTACTTTCTGCATTAAAGCTAGGCTTTAATTCCATGAATCCTCAATCGAGGGCTGATTTTTGGCAGGATTCTAAAATGTGGATGGTCTCTGCATTATTCATGGTGTTTTTTACTCAGTTTACCAATATCATTTTCGGTTTGAATACAGCTGTCATTATTGGAATTAAGGATGTTTTAACCAAAAGCGGTGTTGAAATCGACGGAGTTTCTATTATTTCCGGTTTCGAGGATATGAAAAATGTATTTGGTGTAATGTCACTGATTATTACTTTTTTAGCTGAATGGATTTTGTCAGCAATCCTGAACTTTGTCTATATATCTAGAAAAATCATTATTCTTGTCCTTTTGGTTATGGGACCAATTGCAGCATATTCATTGATGTTCAATAAGTCCAGAGGATTTTTCGGTGTATGGACCAAAGAATTAATCGGAAATACATTCCTCCAATCTATCCATGCCATTGTGTTATTCGCTTTTGCTTCCTTCTCAGCTCTCGGAGCAGGAGTAATTATGAAGTTAGGGTTAATGATGATGTTCATCCCTGTTAGTGGGATGATTTCAAAATGGTTAAACATTGGAGATTCTTCTACTAAACTTGGACAAGCTCTAACCATGACAGGATTAGGCGGTATTATGACTACCATGATGGTAGCAAATCAGGCTGGGAACATCATTAGAGGAGGAAACCTTTCAACCTTTGGATCTAATTCAACGCTTGCTTCATCTGAAAACAGTTTAATAAATGCTGGTGGCGGAAGTGATTCACAGTCCACAAGGATATCTTCATTAGCCACTGGATCAAACTCCTCTTCTTGGCAAGCAGTTAAGAAAGGAACCGGAGCAGTAGGTGCATTCATTGGTGGTGCCGCTGGAGCTGTGACGATGAACCCCCTAGGAATCATGGCCGGTGCAAAAGCTGGACAGAAGGTTGCGGAAGGTGTGCTACAAGGTTCCAGAGGAACAGCTGCAGGATTGATGAACACATTTAGTACTGTAAAAGAAGCAGCTGCCTACAGCGGCGCTGATGGGGCTGGTTTCAGAGCCTTTATGGGTAACCTCGACCGAAGAAGAGAATTTGCAGGAAATCTTGGTGAGTCTCTAGGGAGTATGACAGGGTCACAAGCATTAAGCCAGATGGGAAGAAGAATTGGCCATGGGCTAAGCGGTGTGTCCAGAAATGATTTAACGCATGCTTCTCCAGCTATAGGAGGGGCAGGTGGCCAGACGTGGGAACAGATTTCTAAGCTAAACCCCGGGGCAGAGGTAATGAATGTCCAAACAAATCGATCATCAGCCTTTTATATGAAGGATCAAAGTGGGCAATGGTCTCAAGTAGGGATTAAGGGAGCAGCAGATTCAACTCTGAAAAACGGTTCAGTCAGAGCCACTTCTTTTAGATTGGGAAATGCACAACAAGGGGTTCCCCAACTGCAACCTAACGGGAGTTATCGTCTATCTAATGGTACACAAGGTTTCAATAGTGGGATGAATACCAATAGCGGAGGCACTACCACTATGACTTCCAATATAACAGCTAATGCACCAGGGGCAGCCATGGGGCCAGGAATTATGAGAGCTGACTCGATACAAGCTTCAGGAGGCATTCAACCGATTAATACAGGAAGTACATTCAGTCCCGCTTCAAGCGCAGGTATTCAAAATACAGGCAGTACCCTCGTTTCCGTTCCAAGTGCAGGGATTCAAGAGAGTCCTAATCATGCTGCAGGAATCCCAACAGGTGGTGGCTTTGAGGGGAGTCCTCAAAATACAACAGTAGGCCTACCAGGATCAACTCCTTATCTTATGAGAACGGGCAACTCTTATATTGTAGGAGGAGGAAACCGGGACGGCATAATTGACCAATCTACTTTAGTGACGGCGCAATCCCCTAATCGGATTGTCGATTCTACTTTTGACGCTTCGAAAATAAATCCTGATGCGTATGTTGCCTATTCAGCGCTTAATCATAATGCGAATACAGGCAGTGACCGGATGGCAGAGACATTAAATAGAACTCAGAGCACCATGAAGAGTGCGACTGGGTGGGTCGTGAGTGGTACTAGAGGAAAAAAAGTGAACGAAAGAAGAAGAGAAATCGTATAACACATACGATTTTCTCTTCCTTTAATGATGGGAGGTGAATCCATGAAGAAAATCATAATCCTTTTAATATTTATCCTTACATTTGCGAATACACCAGCTCTGGCCAATTCAAATGATTCGCAAAGCTGCGGGAAAGAAATATATAACGATTCAACAAAAGAAAAAATTGAAAAGTATAAAGAAGAGGATGCATCCCTCGTTGAGTCGTATACGATTGATTTTATCAATTCAGCCTTAGGAGTTGCTGGGATAAATTCATTATCGACTTTAGTATTTGGTAATCCTCATTGTATCTGGAATGACACCAGTGACTCTACTCTTGTGTATGGAATTTTTACTCAGAAGGAATTTGACAAAATTATTACCCCTCTCATTGATTATATCAAAAGTGTTTTTTCAATCATTTTACTATTATCCATGCTTATATCATCTCTGAAACTTGCATTCAGTGGAGTAGGGGGCGCTCAAAGATCAGAGTTCTGGGAGAAGGTAAAAATGTGGTTGGTTGTTACCGTCTTTATCTATTCTTTTGATCTTATAATCGAAACTCTTTTCTCCCTGAATGCAGGTATTTTAAGCGGTTTTAAAGGATTAATGGATTCTCATGGATTAAAATTTGATTCCCTTAGCATGATGACAAGCAATTCGAAATTCACCTTTACGGATATAGTAGTCTTTTTTGCTGAATGGATTTTAGCTCTTTTTATGAATTTCATTTATATCTTTAGAAAGATTATGATTCTTATGCTGCTGATCCTGGGCCCGGTTGCCGGAATGTCTTTATTTTTTAGTTCTACGAGTAAGATGTTCAATTCGTGGGTGAGAGATTTAATTGGCATAGTCTTTCTGCAAAGTTTTCATGGACTATTACTAACTATTTTTCTGCTATTTTCCACACTGTTAAGCGGAGTGAATGGAACCGTTTTTAAAATGGTCATGTTAATTATGTTCATCCCATTAACGAGTATGATCACTTCTTGGCTCCATCTTTCAGATGCGAGTTCAGCTATGGAAAAGACAGGAATGATGGGTGTTAAAACATTAGCCACAGCAGCTGCTCTTTCTAAATATATGAAGAATGCGTCAGCCCTTCAACGAAATAATATTAGTCAACAAGGACGGACTAAAATTAGTGCTTTAGCGGATGGGAAAAATTCGAAACTATGGAGTGGGATGAAAAAAGGAGTTGGAGGTTTAGGTGGAGTGATTGGAGGGACTGCGGGCTTGGCATTGGGTCCATCGGGAGCGATGTTGGGAATGAAAGCAGGAAGTGGATTAGCCGGCGGTCTTCTTCAAGGTTCACGAAATGTTGCAGCTTTTGGGGTTAATTCTAAAGGGTTGATTGGTGAGCTAAAAGATAATGGCGGCATAAAAAATACCTTTAGCGATATTGGGAAGCGGAAAGAGTTTTTCGGCAATCTCGGTGAAACAGCTGGGGCATTGGTTGGAAAAGGGGAAGCAGGAAGAAATATAGGACATGCATTAAGTGGGGTTTCTAGGAGTCGTTTGCTTAATTCACAAGAGCAAGGCGGATTTGGTGGGCTTAGTCTAGACCGGTTAAAAGATATGTATCCTGGGGCAGATTTGAAATGGATCCAAGATAACAAAGGCAGTGGCCTGTATATGGATAAAGGTAACGAAAACTTTGAAAGAATTAGTCCATTAGGAGAAGCAGATCCTTCATTGAAAAATGGATCGTTTAGGGAAATCGGTTACCGCTTCAATTCTCCTGAAGGACTGAAACCCAATGGAGCTGGGGGGTATTCTCTACCTCAAAACCCGCTAAACAATTCGACCGGATATTTACAGCAAACCACCGGTGCCATGTTAGGCGGCCCGAATAATTATAGATTGGTTGATTCATCTTTCGATACATCCCGGGTCAATCCGGATAGCTACTTCCAGGCAGGTTTAATAGATAGAAATAATCACCCGATTAGTCAGTCAACTGGTGATAGAGTAGCAGACGGAATACAAAAAATAGGAGGATGGATTCCTGCTAATCAAAACCGGCATAAAGGATTCTCTTAAGAAAGGAGGGATAGTTTGAACGATCAAAATAGTAATGATATTGGAAAACAAACCGCTGGCCAAATGGCTAATATCGGGAAGAGTGCCCTTAAGAACAAGAGGGTAAGAAATATGTTTGTTAAGGGCTTAAAGGCGCAATACAAGCTTTTAAGGTTGGTTCTTCAAAAACTCATCCCTGCTATCATTAAGTCGGTTGTTGGTTTTATCGGTCCATACGCCTTCCTCATCATCTTACTGATTATCCTATTATTGATCATTATGGAAAGCGTGGTTCAGTTTGATACGTTTGGCCGAGGAGGCGAAAGGAATGAAGCAGAGAAGCTGTTTGATCAAACCATAAAAGAAGTCATTGACGATCGATCTGAAGAAGTGGGAAGTGACTTATATAGCGTTTTGAGCGAAGGCCAAAACAAGTCGCCTTATCAGCCTGTTAATCAATCATACATAGCTCAAGTTTTAGATATGATTAGACCGAGTGATGCTATTCCTCCAGCTTTATATTCCTATAAGTCTTTAAAATCTAAAACATATGTGCCTTGGCATAAAAAATATAAGAATCAACCTATGAAAACAAAGGCGGATAGGCAGAAGGCGCATACCTATTTTTACAATGTAATCAATAAGGAAATCGATTATTATTTCAAAGATCCTACTATGCAAGTGGAATACCAGTATGGAACATCTTCAGGGGAAAAGGTAATGACAAAGACGGTCACTACATGTAAGAGGCCAGTCAATACGAACACAGATGGTATAAATGCTAAACCAGAAGATAATAAAGAAATTGAATACGAAATTGAGAGCAGCACGGCTTTTTCAACGAAAGACATGCCGAGTAGACAAGTTGTAACTGAAGCTAGTGCTATGTATGCAACCGCTTTGTTCTCTTATTCGTTAAGTACTGGTGATTGGGTTAAAGAAGGATCCCAATCAACTGAAGAATGTACTGTAGATACGTATAAAAAATATACACTATACCAACTTGATGACTCAGGGGCACCAAACGTTACATACAACGGAGAAAGTCTTCTTTCTTTTCTTATTGTTGATAATCCAGAAGGTATACTTGCCAGGTTGGTGAAACCTAAAGACCTGGAATATGTGTTAGAACAGCTAAAAGAAATAGATGATAACTTCCCAAAATTCACAATCGATTTTGAAGGATTAGTTGAGTGTTACTATAAAAATTTGATGAATGCCGCTTCGTGTATTGGGCCAAACTTAAAAGGATCAGCATTTAGCGGACTTGTTGGTTCCGGCGGTGGTGGCTGGTATCCGGAAGAATATAAAGAGCTATATGAACGAGCGGCCGCAGCATATAACGTGGATTGGTGGATATTAGCTTCAATACATGCCCAAGAAACTGAGTTCAGTACAAACCCGGCAGCTACAGACCCAAGTAAGGGGTCAAGCGTTGGGGCTAAAGGCCACTTTCAGTTCATGGGATTAACCTGGCTCGGCTGGTCCTACAAAGGCGGAAATGGACTTTCGGTTACTAGATTAGGAAATATAGAAGGGCCTCTTAATCTAGTAGTTGATCTAATATCAAGTGTTCAGCAAATAAAGAAACATGGTGGGTATGGGGTTGATGCCAATAACAATGGTAAGGCTTCTCCCTGGGAACTGGAAGACGCAGCTTTCACTGCAGCGAAGTACTTAGCTGCCAGCGGCTATAAAAAAGAAGATGAAGCTAAAATAAAGAAAGCCATTCGGAGTTATAACCATTCCAATTCCTATGTGAATGAAGTTTATAATCGCGGAATTATGTTTAAGAATGGTGTTCCAAGTGGCGGCTCCATTCCAGTTGCTGAAGGTAGTTTTACATTCCCGGCAACCGGCCGAATTACATCAGGATTCGGAAATCGATCAGGAGGAACCCATTATGGAGTGGATATTGGTGGCGGAGGAAGGCCGACGGTGCCTGTAGTGGCTGCTGCTGATGGTGTGGTGAGTAGATCTTATCTGTCTGGCTCCTACGGAAATGTTGTTTATATAAAACATAAGATTGACGGTCTTGAATTTGAAACGGTTTACGCTCATTTAGCGCAGCGTGGTATAGCCCAAGGGAAAACCGTTAAAAAAGGTGATTTCATAGGTTATATGGGAAATACCGGACAATCATATGGAAAGCATTTGCACTTTGAGATTCATCAACCTAGTTGGAATGCAGGTAAATCGAACGCTAAGAATCCACTATTATATATTCCAACTCCGCCTGAAAAATAACTTGAAGGGATAGAAAACTATCCCCTTATGGAGGGAAATCTATGAAAAAGTATGCATTCATATTCCTTTGCTTTGTAATGATCGGCACTCTAATAGCATGTGGGAAAGATGATGAAGCAAAGGTTAAGGTAACAGAAGAGAATAGGGCGTATCTTGAGGAGTACAATAAATCTCTACAAGGAACAATTGAAGATATGAATAGCATTCTGGGAGTCTATAACAATGGACTGGATGGCATCTATACACAAGAGTATAGCAATGAGCAATTTGCAAAAGTTTTAAAAGAACAAATTAAGGAATCTAACACTCTTATTAAAAATGTCGAAAGCTTAAACGTAAAGCCTGAGCTATTTCAAGTTCACCAACAATTGTTAGCTCTTGTCAATCGTTCTCATCAACTGCTCTTAAATACCATTGATGAAGCCAATAACCCTGATCAAGAAATTGAGAAGGATCCTTTTAGAGTAGAGTTCTTGGCAATAAAACAAGAACAAGCAGTAATCGCGAACGATTGGAAGGTCCTGGCGCAACAGCTGGTAGCCGCTGGAGAGAATCCAGAAGAATAATTTAATCTATGTAAATGATAGGTTGCTATTTCACTAGAATCACAAAAAGTTTACTATTAAATTTTTCTTTTACTTTTATGGGAAAGTAAGGGGTCTATATGAAAAAAATCGCTATAGTGTTCATCATTCTGTTAGTAGTCTTTGTTGGGCTTTTTATTTATAAAAAGATTACAACACCTGATATTCCAAATGTAGTTAAGGAAATGGATGAATCACTAAATATTGTCAAAGAGGAACAAGACACCGTAAATAGGAAATGGTCTGATTCGCCAGTAAGTAAAGAGTTTGTTGAATACTTAAATGACAGGTATTCAAAACCAGAGTCAGCTGTTGAATATTTATTTGCTGTGGCCATGTTGAGTCAGGAAGACTTCTATCCTGACGCTTTTACACTCGAGCAATACAATGAAGATATCTTTGGAAATGAAGAACCCAATAAAATTAAGCTTGTTACAGAAATTATGAACCGTCTATCCAGAAATCAGAAACTGGAGTCTGTAGAAATGATTAAGAGTATGATGGTTTTTGAAAAGGATAGCCTCAGGGTGGTGGCAGATTTGAATTATTCTGATTTAGAAGAGCCCATAAGAATCAATGTGAAATTAAAAAAGCTGGAACAGCACTCTGAAGATGAACACATCCATGAACATGAATCAAATTACTATTATATCGACTCTTCCGTTTGGGATCTCTTAGGAAGTATTGAAGGAGGGAAGTAAATGACGGGTGTTAATGAAGCACTATGGACTGGAATAAGGTTACTTCAATTAGTATTTGTTCCTACTTTTGGTTTCCTATTTTTGTTTGCTTTGTTTTATTTGCTGTACGCAGGAAAAAACCCATTTAGGAAGAGGGCAGCTTACCTATTTTCTATAGGGGGAGCATTAGGAATGCTATTAATCCTTTATCTTCCTCTAATCATTGCTTATATGAAAGGCGATAGTTTGCTTAAAGTGAATGATAATAATCAAGATATTAGGTTTTTGATTGATTCTACAAGCTCCCAAGGACATGATGTACACCATCTATTTAAAATATTTTTTGAACCTATGATCTTTATTGGATCACTTTTGGGCATAATATTCTGGCTAACAGCTGCCAAAAATCCACCAAGAAAACGCATTGGAATGGCTATGGTATTTGGAGCACCAGTTTTTTGGGTAATTATGCAATACTCGTTAGATATTTATCACTTTTTTGTTCCGCAAAGTTAGAAGAATAAGAGGTTTCTTTACTCATAAGTGAAGAGGCCTTTTTTTTATTTGAATAATTTTAAATAATATTCCATAATATTCCTTGATTTGAAAAAAGTTATAATATATAATCGAATCAATTAAGATACTAAATATCCATATATTTTATTGCGAAATTCCTACATATAGGGGTGAGCTCATGTCATCGGAAGAAAGAGACGTATTATATAAATCGATTAGTCAAAAACTTACAATGCCTTTCCCAAAGGGTTCGGTTGAAAATACGGATACTCCCGGAAGAGCTTCTATACCTGTACAAGCATATATTCAGAGATTAGAAGATGCGGCTGGACCCTATTGGTCTTGGAGGTTATCTGGAGAACCAGTCATTTATCATCAAGATGAACAAATACTTGTAAAGGGTATTCTAAAAATACTTGATGTAGAGAGAGAGGGTATTGGTTTTTCTAACTTTAAGACTTACCAAGATACGGGGAAGATCCAAAATCTTAAGAGTGCCATTTTATCGGCTGAAAGCGATGCGCTTCGAAAAGCGTGTGATAAATATATGATGGGTTGGAAGGATTTAGCTCCATATAGAAAGTGGGCGAATAACCCGGCTGTAGGATTAACTGTTGATAAGGGAAATACTGCAGCTGTAGTAGCGGAATCATCCATGAAGTGTGTTAAATGTGGAAACCTTCTAACTTTAGAGGAACTAAAATTCCTGGAAGAAAACAATATTAGAATTAAATACTGTCGAAAAGATATACCGGCTCAATTATTGAAGAAGAGAGGGGAATAGAAATGAAAAAAATATATGCTACCTGCAATCTATGCCAACATTTTGATCCAAATAGAAGTACATGTAAATTAAATGGAGAAAGAGTCAATTCGATGGAATATGATATAGCGGCAGATTGTCAAAAAAGCGGCCGCTTTACCAGAGATCTAAATGTTATTCCGGATAGCTATCATATATACCCATTGGGAGAAAATATCCCAAGAGGCTGGCAGCCAGATTTTAGCCGGCTACCTAAGGATAAAAACGGGGACCCGCTTTTCGTAATGACAAAGAGAGGATACGAGAGGGCAGTGCCGGCCGATCCAAACGTAAACCTGGTCAGCGATATGCTGGTGGGCGTTTCTCCAAAAATACTAACTTATCAGGGGCAGCGTGAAATGATCTTTGATCTGGGTACTGAAATTGCGTTGGAAGAAGCAAAAAAGGTGGGCGTGAAGTTATCCATCTTACCTGAAGAAGAGAATTGGCCTGGGGTTCCTAAGCTAAAGCAGGCATACCTACAGAAGCAAGGAAGATATCGAAACCCTCAGAACCAATGGCTTAGCGATGAGCCAATCGAAAGCTGGACCTGAAATGAATGAAGAAGTAAATAATACTAGGTCTAATCTCATTTATTTATTTTATAGACTATTTATCATCCATAAGAATAATGTGTCTGTAGCTAAAGAATATAAGTTTGAAAAAAACATACTTACCTGGGACGGGGAGAATTCATTAGAGTTCCATGGGAATTCTCATCGCATTCTTGTTCAGGACAATAAGGTGATGTTGGATGATGAAATCCAACACTATTACCAAATCCCTTATGATTGGCTGCGGACATTGAAAATCAATTTAACGAATGACTCACATGATAAAGGAATTAACGTGTAGAGGGTTAAGCAGCAAAAACAAGATACTTAAGGTATAGGGCGTGATTGCGTTTGCAAAAAAAAGGAGTTCTTCTTCCTCTTAAGATCCCTAAAAACTTTTACCAAGAATTAATTAAGATTAAGGGGAATGTAACCTTATCCAAAGGTCTATTAATAGGATTTTCCCTTTATAAATGTGCTCCATTTGAAATAAGCGTCGATCGAATAATTGATAAAAGCGCAACTGAATATAAGCGGCTATATCCGATGCATAATACTTCTCTTAGCATTCCCATAACAGAATATAGTGAAATTGAAGATATTGTTAATAAGGAGAAGGATGTTAATTATAAACTTCTCACTTTTCTATACCTGTTTTGTCAGCACAATCAGCCAGGCTATTATCATCCTTTTTTTGATCAGCAACTGTTTGAAGAGAAATTTAAGTTTTGTGAACGAGATTATTTTGCTGCCTATCAATATTGTAAAGAGCAGGCTGGAAAGGATTCATTTAGCCAAAGAGAATATCAGCAATATCGATTAAGTCAACAGCCATCTCTATATAAAGTTCAGAAGAAATATGGAAGTTTTAAAGAATTTATTAAAAAAATGGAAATGTTTATTGAGGGATAATAAACAACATGATAATATTAGTGTATAAGAAACCTGCATATAATACCTATTGAGCTGGAAGAACCGCCAATACCCCGTCTAGGGGTTTGGCGTTTTTTATTATCTGGATATCCGATGTTGTTTTCATATATATAAATTTAAAAGGGGAGAAGTGCAAATGAATGAAAAGGTAAAACGATTTTTATTAGCGAGTCCATCCAATTTTAAGATTGTTGGATTTATGGTTGGAATCCCAGAAGTAAATGTCCTTACAGGAGAACAGGGATTAGCAATAAATTGCCGAATTGCAAATAATGATGACCCGGTAAATATTACACCATTTCTCGAACAAGTTGAAGTAGTGAGATAAGAAGGGAGAGTCCTAAAATGTATATGTATTTTCGTTCAGTTTGGATTAGCTTCATCATGCTTTCTTTGCTTTTTATGTTTGATGGATTAATCGAGAGCAATATTATTGCTTATGGGTTAGGTTGTATGATCATGGGTACATATATCTTTCACATATTTAGCACAAAAAGACAGTATAGGTATGCTAACTTCAAGGGCTATTCAGACTTTTCCGAGTTGCCTAAAATGGCTAGAATTGAAAATACATTGTATGCTGCATTAGAGACTCTGATTGTTGTGGCTTTGTTAACAATCAACACTCAAAATGAACTTCTATCTATGGTCTTATTTTTTATGGGTGGATCCTATTTGGTATTTATTCACTTAAGAAGAAATAAAGAGGAATACGATTTTTATAGTGTAGGTGTAGTTAATTAGATTTATGATTCAAATAGAAGGTGGTATGATGGAATATCATACCATATTTTTTTGTTTATATTAATTGAAGGGAGTTTTCTTCCAAGTTAGGAGCGCCAGCAGAATGAACAAGATCCATTTTCGAGATCAGCAGCAAGTTATTATGGATTCCTTAATACATGCTCAAAAGGAAGTTCTAATAGCTGTTGCCTGGTTAAATTTTGAATTATATAGTGATATTTTTATGAGCCTTGCTACTAGAAATGTTAAGGTCAAAATTGTTGTGAATGATGATAAAAAGAATAGCCAACATGAAGCCTGGATCAAACAGTTAAAAAATGTAGGCATCAAGATAAAGCTATTACGTATGTGGTCCCATTGGAATTATATGCATCACAAATTCTGTATTATTGATAATAAGAAGCTGCTTATTGGTTCATTCAATTGGAGCAAAAATGCAAATAATAACTTCGAAAATTTAATGGAACTTTATGATGAGTCAATTATTAACCCTACTCGTGATGAATTTTCTTATCTATGGGGTTTGAATAAAAAAACTATTGAATTACAAAAACAATTGAAATGTTCGGCATGCAGAGAGAGAACCTTTAAACTTTTAATCGTTCATCTTAAGGCAGAAGATGATCATGAATACACTGAATGTAAAATTGTAAGTGTTTGTGGCTGTGAAGATAAATACGAAGATCTAGACAGGGAATATATAAATACTTCCTTTTATCATTCCATCGTAAGCATTGCTGATTATTATAATGAGCAAACGGAGCATCTTAGTGACTTTCCGGAACAATTAGCAATCCTTGAGGAAGAATATGACTATGATATAAAGAAATTTCTCCAACAGCTGCAAAGTCAATTTAGTATTCATGCAGTTGCTCAATTAGAATATCATAATACATCTATGGACGGAGAAGGAGAATGGAGAACAGAGGTAATTTGGAAGGACCGTTTTGCATTTGATATGAAAAAATCATTTGATGGATCTTTTGATCTGATCTAAATAATCTGAATGAGGACTCTCCTGTTTTAGTGAGAGTCCTTTGTTGGAAGTAAGTCATGGTGTTTTACAATCATTTCCAATGATTTTTGGTTTTATTCAGCCCTTATTGTATATCAATTATATCGCGGCATTGAATCGTGTGATTATTATTAGAGCAGCAAACTATCTTCAGTGTGAATTTCTTCTCATCGAAGTAATGTATAAAGCCTTTTAAATACTCCGATTTAGCCCCAGAATAATAAGTGATAGTCACTTCTTTATGAGACTCCATACTCTCGCATATTACTTGATTGAAATACTCCAGCTGTTGTTCGTCTAATGTAGGTTTTGGGATGATTTCTTTTTCTTTATGCTGCTGCCTAAGATTATGAACAAATTCAGGTTGAAATCCCACCATTCGAAATTTCATAATGCCTCGATCGCGTATGGCCATCTTTATCCCTCCTTAAGGGAACGTTTGTTCTTATAATAACCTCAATTTAATAAATTAAACAAGTTAATTTTTTTTCCTGGAAACGATAAAATAAATTATAGATGAGGAATTATTTTCTATTTATGATAAAAATAGAGGGATATTATGAAGGCTCCTATTCCAGAGAGTGAAGAGAAACTAATTGTAGATTATATTTATATAGACTTTCTGATAAAAGCTTTGGAGGAAGATCGTCTGTCTGTTAGAAGCATCCCATTTAAGATTCCAGAAGTATATGAGTCCTTGATAGACGAGCATCTAAAGAGGCTGAGAGTGGATATAGTTAGTGCTAGGAAGCAATTGAGGAAATTGAAAATTAAGGTGATTGGTCCTAAGAAGGTAAATGAAGATTTCGTGCAGTACGGTTATTTCGCGCATGGGTACGAGGGAAATCTGAGATTCTGGTCGGCTGCAATGGATTATAAAGGAACCAAAATCCTAAGGAAGTATTTTATGCCAAATTCAGAATGAGGGAGGGGAAGACCTTGTTTATCGTTGAGGATAGATTGAGAGCTCGAATTAATTCTTTGGATGTGGAGAATACATATAAAATAAAAGAGATGTGTAATAAAGAGGAGTTGCTATGTCCGGAGTGCCGGGGAGCGGTAGAATTCCGTGCTGGGAAAATCCAGCGATCATACTTTGCTCATAAGAGTAGAGAGTGCAGCTATCCATATGGTGAGCCGGAGTCAGAGCAACATATGAACGGTAAATCACAGTTGGCCAACTGGTTGAAGAAGTTATATCCTTCTTCACAAGTGGAGTTAGAATATAAGATTTCTGAGACTAATCAACGTTCAGATGTACTTGTTTTACATCCTTCAGGTGAAAGGTGGGCCTTCGAGTATCAATGTAGTCTATCCCGGGTGAAGTTTGGGAAGAGCGGCATCGGCTATACATTACTGCAGGAATAAAAGATTTTTGGATATTGGGAAGTCATTTTAATGGTTGGAAGGATTCTGACCGTCCAAATATTTATTTGAGAAGAGATTTGGAGCGGGCTATCTTTAATAATTATGGCTATGTTTACTATTTTGGACCCAATTCATTGAAGGGCCAAGAGAAGAATTATTGCTTTAATATTCTACGCGGGGGCAAGCTAGTAACCAAAACCATTTTAGAGCGGGCTGCTGAGTTTACAGAGATAAATCTAAATTCCACTTCTATTATGGAAGATGAACTATGGAATGAGGAGATCTTGAAGTATTTCGCAAACCGCTCTACAATTCTTCAACTAAATGAAAAGCCGGTATTATACTCTATGGCTTCTGAATATCTTTTGTGTTTAGAGAAGGAAAAGGAAGAGAGAGAAGAGGATGAGAGAAGAAAAAGAGAAGAAAAAAACAGGCCAGTTTATAACGAATTTTATAAGAGTTTAGTACAACAACGCAAGAAACAATATGACATGCTTACAAATCAAGAACGAGAGCTATTTAATCATTTATGCAACAAACATGGCTATTCTATTGAAACACTGCCCGGGTTATTCTTTCCAGAAATAGAAAATGCACATTTAATAAAGACGCCTTCATTTGTATGGCAGCTATGGATCTATGATCAATTTATCTATAACCAGAAGCGGATACAAAGTAAGAAGGATTTCCCTTATGTATGGGTGCCGAGTGTTAATGAAAAATTCAAATGGATGAAGGGACAAGGCTATTTCCGTGTGGAAAGGATTAAGGATGAATGGGGAAATTATTATATTTTTGCTCCTGGAGATTTTATTGATTATTTAAGTAGAATTGGAATAACAAAGAGGCGTAGTTTCAAAAACTCTAAATGTCATGAAATCAATGTTGATCACATATATTCTTCAAACAATCTCCAGGAAAGTGTCTTAGTAGAATGGGGTGCTTTTAAATATTCCCCAAACCTATACTTAAATGAAGAAGTTCCGAATAAGGTTACGACCGCATGGGATGATTATCTGAAAAGATTAAAATAAATCTATGGAGGTAGTATGTCTAGATACAATAATATTTTTCAATATTATCGCGGCCAGTCAAGAGGTTCAACACTAGAAACAAAGCAACTTCAGATAGAGAATAATTTAACAAAGGCATTTCTTAATGTCCTGCAGCATTCCTCACCAGAAATGACATCAAAGTTCCTCAAATTTGCCGGGTTGAGCCCCATAGTTACTCAGTCCTTTGAATATCGATACCAAGTAGCTAATGCATTGAGTCATGTATCAAGTATAGGCGCTGTTATCGGAATAGCAGAGAGTGATGAAGTACGTAATAGTAAAGAAAAGACGTTTACGATTCCTGATGGAGCCGTTTTATCGGAAGATGTATCTGTTCTAATTGAAAGTAAGATAGGTTATAACTCATACCTAACTCATCAACAGTTAGAGGGGCATAAAAGTAGCTTTGCCCCGGGCCAGCAAATCAAAGAGAAGCCGATTATCATAACCTGGATGGATATTCGGAACTTCTTTCAAGGAGAGCTTAGCTGGTTCGAGGAAAGAGGAGAACAAATAACTTGTTTTTTAATAAAGCAGTTTGAGGAATTCTGCCTGTTAAATAGTATAGGGGACCGCCAAAAGTCAAAGGAGTACTTTTTCCTTCATTTCGAAAAGGAAGCAGCCCAGAAGTTGGCAAGAGAGGTTGACCGATATATTTGTAGTGAATTTGCTCCTTACATAGAAGATGCCGGAACAAAAGATGGCATTGGTTATAGAAAAAAGGGGAGGACTAAATTTGCTACTTTAACCACAGCCCGGCAAAGATGTTTAATCCTCCATATAGGAAGGAAAGACGAAAAACTGGGATTACAAGTGCAAAAAGCAATCGACTCACTATTAGGAAAGGAATATGAACGGAAACCTTATGAAGAGGTTAAATATCCACATGAAGCATATATAAGGTTGGAGTGGGTATCAAATTTAGAATATATAAAGGAATTTATTAACAAGGCCTTTAATAGGAACTAATGACATTTAGGAAATCCTGGATTTTTGATTGTTAAATTGAAGAACCAGGATTTTTTAGTTAAATTAATTCAATATTGATAGGGATTCAGCCTGATAATAAAACCATTTGTAGGGAACGGAAACTGTGAAGGAGTTGTACTAGCGCAGCTCCTTTTTAGTTTTTTGAAGTAACGGGCACCAAAGCGAAAATAATCTGTTTGATTACTTAAAGGGAGAGATATTCTATGAATAATCGGCTGACTTAGGGTGAAAAATTCTAAGTGTAGCAAAAATGAAAACTATTAGAGGTGGCATGAATTTGTCTTTCGACAGAGATCAAGTTAGAGAAGAATTGCTAAGAACCCGTACTAGCTCTGAAATGAGGGGTTTTAGGGACAATTATGGATACATTGTACATTACAATCAGGGGATACCGGATAAGCTTGGGGAAGGAACATTGCTAACAGCGATTACTGCCATTGCGATTGCTACCGGTAATTATTCTATGCCGGAGTCATGGGAGAGAGAAAATGCAAACAAATATCTAAAGGAGTTATTAAGCACATTACTTCATCAAAGTTGGGGGAACAAGGATTCATTTGGCCGGCAACACCCCATTCGACATCCTGATTGGCACGATTATGATACTTCAGGTATTCAACTTAGAAACAGACCAATGTCAAAAGATAGTTTCGGTGCAATCGTTGTGGCCGCATATTACTCTTTCACTAGCAGGTATAGTGATGAAGAAGTTCGTTCCATTGCCTATGAATTAATAAGAAAGTGGTCAGAATACCTGATCCAATTCCAATGGAAAACCCACTCCATGTTCATCCGTGAAGAGTTAGAAAAAGATAATGAAGGGAAATATTTACATTTACGCGGGTACAATCCTTTCGAGAAGAAATTCGAAAAAACTAGTTTCCTCGGACCTGATTCCTTCATGTTATGGTCTCACGAAATATATGCATTGCAAAATGTAGCAGCTAAAATGGGTATACCTACCAGCCATTGGGATGTTAGGAAGAACATAAATAAAGAACTTATACAAATAATAATTGATTACGCTGTGCCGCTCATCGTTGATGTGGCTTGTAGAGTTCTTGACAGCATTCTTAAAAAATGGGCTTATCCGTTTGAATACAGCATTCAACTAGGTCCCGATAACTGGTCATTTGGACGTATCGTTGGATTTCATGTACTTAAAATTCCCTCAAAGACGCGCGAGGAAATCATTGAAGGTTTTAGAAATGCTCTCCAGGAAATCATTCGAGAATATGTCCGGCTTAATACTACAGACCAGCTACCTGATGTAATCGGAGCTGCGATTAACCGAATCCTGGACAAGTTACCGATGGAAATTTCACCTGAAAGCTGGCGATCAAAGCTGACTGAAACCATTCAGCAGGTTCATCCTTGGTTTACCGGTAATTCTTGGTACGAGCTAGTCATCTTCTTGGCTTCACTGCAGCTGCTCAAGACACAGAAGCCTGCTGAAATCAATTACACTGTATGGCCCTATATTGCTGAATGTGAAACAAGACCGGAAATTGGTTATCTCTTAAGTTCCGCCATATCAGAGTTTTCCGGCTTTCTAGAAAAAGACGAGAATCCTAATGGACTTTGGGCTTGGTTAGCTTTTGATTCGAACATCGTCTATGAACAACTTAATTTGATTAAATCACATGACCCTGATTACTGGTGGGAATTTGCATTTGATTCAGCTAAGTTTAATGACTGGGTTTCAAAACCTAAAAAAGAACCCAGTGCAAAAGAAGGAAAACAATCTCCAAGGCTAGATTTCTTAATTCTTGAAGGTCTAAGTAGAAGAGGACATCGCGCTGAATTTCCTCCAGATTTATCTATAAAGTTAAATTTTTCCCCTTCAGAACTCGAAGATGCGAAAAATATATTTATTGATGGGATAAAGAAAACGTTTAATGAAACTGGAAAATATGTTAAAGAGGAATTTAGTGACTTTATAGGATTTCCACAGAGATTTTATAAAAAAGTTTGGGATGCTACATTTACTTACACAGAAGAAATTTTAACAGAAGGTAAATTGGTGACAAAAATAACAAGTGTTGCAAATGGTTTGTACACAAAGGAATTGTGGAACCAAGATAATTTAAAATATTTAAAGAGACTATGGACTGATTCCTCGGCTGCTGGAAAGTTGATTGAACGAGTCGAAATTGGATTGAACGATGTACTAACTCATGAATATTGGAATAGCGATACTGCAAAATATTGGAAGGGGATATGGTCAGATGCCACTGAGGATGCAGAAAAAATGATAGAATGCATTATTATTGACCTTAATGGCGTCTTATCTCATGAATACTGGAATCGCGGTCCTGATAAGTATTGGAAGGGAGTATGGGCAGATGCTTCTGGGAAGGCAGAAAAAATATTAGAGAGAGTTATTATTAACTCAGAAGACATTAAGGAAGTTGTTGTTTGGGATGTAAATGGAATATCGAGTAGAACAGTTTATAATAAGTTTGGTGAATTGATTTCCGACTCAATTATTCCTTGGGTGCCTCCAATAGATATTCCCCCATTTAATTGGTGATTTATTACCGGGGTATTCGGTTTGAAACAATTAATTGTTTAAAATGGAGGCTATTTTTAGAATTAGCTATAGTCTGCTTTACTTACAATTATTTTTATGTTTATAATTTAACTATAAAGTCCATATATTAAAAAAAGAGATCCTGGCTGGAACCAGGATCTCAACGTACAGCAAGCTGCCTGAAGTGCAGCGGCCAATCCGGAATAGAAGTAGTCCTACTCACATTGTGGCGATGCAGGGTAGGCTACTTCTTTTTATTTGAAGAAATACCTATTGCGATCACGGCAACGATAAGTGTAGCAAAGCTCATTAAATATACTATTATAATAAGAGGATAATATGTTTAGAATATAACCATCTATCCTCTTTTTTAATACATAATATTCTATTTAACTTAACTAAATTCTAATTGTATATTATGTATAATATGTACAATTGTATTAACACTAATGTAATGCCTCTTTCTTAACGAACTTAAAAAGTATTATAGGAGATGATGTCTTGAGGGTACAAGAAGTTATTTTAGAGGGGAAAGTTAAAAGATATATATTAGTTAATAATGATGGATACCCTGAAGTTGTTGTAATTAGATACCTTAAATTCCCAGATGCTACCAAGAAAGCCCCAAATACACAAAAGAGTTATTGCTACGCATTAAAACACTATTTCACTTTCCTTTACGAAAAAAAATTACATTATAAAAGTGTCAGATTAGAAGATTTAAGGGATTTTATCTCCTGGCTGAGAAGTCCCTATATTACCTCACTTAAACCAGCTAAATCAATGAGAAAAGAAAGGTCAATTAATCACACAATAACTGTTGTTACAGGATTTTATGACTACCTCTATCGGAACGAAGAAATAGAAAATGACATGGTTGAAAAATTGTTAAAGCAAGTCTATTTAGGAGGAAAAAAAAGATATAAAGATTTTTTTCATCATGTAAACAAAGCTAAACCATCTACCAGAAATATATTAATTCTTAAGGAACCGAAGAAAAAGATAAAAATCTTGTCTAAGGAGGATGTTAAGAACTTATTAGCAGCAACCACAAATATTAGAGATAGGCTTTTAATCCAAGTCCTTTTTGAAACAGGGTTACGTATTGGAGAGGTTCTTTCATTATTTATAGAGGATTTTATTTTCGATCATAAGAATGGCCATAGATTACGTTTAGTAGATCGAGGAGAACTTGAAAATGGGGGTAAGTTGAAAACCGGTGAAAGAGAGATTTATATATCTCAGGAATTAATGGATACATATGATGACTATTTATATGAAGTTTTAGATGAAATTGATATTGATTCGAATTTTTTATTTGTTAAGTTACGAGGTAGGAACACAGGAGAGGCTATGAATTACCAGGATGTATCTTCTTTATTTAAGCGTCTTAACAAGAAAACTGGGTTACAAGTAAATCCACATATGTTTCGCCATACACACGCTACATTATTTTACCTTAAAACCAGAGACATTAAACAGGTCCAAGAACGGTTAGGTCATTCACAAATTCAAACTACTAGTAATTTTTACCTTCATCCATCCGATGAGGAAATAAGAAAGTCATGGGAACAGGCGCAATCAGCTTTTGATATTAATAGAATATGAGAGGCGGTAAAGATTTGAGCAGAAAAAATGTAGATAGTTATTTTCAGCATTCCTTTAGTTTACATGACCAAATTAGAAAGGAATTATCAACTTATAGGGAAAAAACGGTAGAAATAGATGGGTCAGTAACTTATAAGGTCGTAAATGATCCATATTTTTTAGTTAATGACCATTGGGATATAAGGTATATTGGAAATATCAATAACTTTAAGGATCAATTAGAGAGGTACTACTATCGGAAAAATATTATAAGGTTTGAAATTGACAATCCACAAGTTAATATAGAGCTTAAATATCTCTGGTATAAAAGGTTGTTTAAAGATGAATGGTCTCTATCTACAATATATGGAGTTGGTGCGACAAAGTTATACAAACTTACTTCATTCTTAAATGAAAAATTCCCTAATATTGATTCGATCTTGGATATTGACTTTAATAAAGCTAATTTGATGTGGCTAAGTTGGTTAAATGACAATGGCTCCGTATTAACTAGGCAAGGCTCAAATAAGAATGGTGGATATACTAATCAAACTCCTATAGCTGGTTTTTTTGGACTAATTTATAAGAATCTTTGTAAGTATTCAGATTTAAGAGCTGAATGGGAAAAAGACAGGTGGGACATAAGAAAATTAAATGAACTTTATGGTATTAATTATGTTAAAAGTACATCAGCCCACTATATAAATTTTTCTAAGATTATGTCAAACCAGCTTAAAAATATTGTAAAACAGAATACAAAAAGAAGATTGCTTGATAATTATGCTTGGACTAGTGCAATAGGCTATGTAAGACAAGTAACGAGGTTTATCAATTATATACTAGCTGCAGAACCTTCCTGGACAAGTTTTAAATATCTAGAAAGAAAGCATATTGAGAAATATTTGGATTGGTTAAAAAACGAGACCAGAAAAGATAAGAAAATTACTCACTTTGAACATCATATAAATACTAATTTGCATTATATTACTCA
Organism: Bacillus sp. NTK034; assembly: GCF_017303275.1. Lineage (GTDB taxonomy): Bacteria > Bacillota > Bacilli > Bacillales > Cytobacillaceae > Cytobacillus. Next base: position 164,160 of record NZ_JAFKOJ010000007.1, read on the forward strand.
ATTTCTTGAGGATATTTCTACTTATAATCAAGCAGATTGTCCATTAAAACCAGTTAGTCTTCTTGTTTTTCAGGAGGATAGACCCACACTAAAAAAGAAGCCCATTGATCAAGTAGACTACATTCCTGACTACGTTTTAGAACAGTTATTCAGACACATTAATTCACTTAACAAAGATGCACAGCCTGTAGTATGGGTTGCTTTTAAAACAGGTCTTAGAATCTCAGATGTCTTAGGTTTAACACAAGACTGTTTAATAAAGCTAAACGGAAAATATTATATCGAGACTGATATTGAGAAAACTAATGTAGTAGGTCATCGTATTCCAATAGATGACGAACTGGCTGACATACTTGCAGCTATAATAAATAACTCCATTTTACATAGTAATCAAGATAACAACCCCGAAAAATTAATATTTGTTCGCTATCGAGGTACTAGAAAGGGACGCCCGTATGAACAACAATGGATTGGTGTTAAAATAAATGAGTTGGCTAAATTAAAAAATATTACCGATGAAAATGGGGATTTGTTCCGCTTTAAAACACATCAATTCCGACATACATACGCAGTTAAGATGATAAATAATGGTGTAGATATTATTACTTTACAGGATTTATTAGCTCATGCTTCGCCTGAAATGACGATGCGTTATGCGAAGTTGTTAGATAATACTAAGAGAAAAGTTTTTGAGGAAGCATTGAGACAAGGTGTATTTAGTTTTGACCTAAATGGTGAGGTTCAAGAAATAAAGTCTAACGAAGATATCCCAACTAATATTTTTGAAACATTGTGGCGCGATCATAAGCTGAATGCAATTGATAATCCATATGGTACATGTCATGCACGAATAAATGGAAATTGTCCTTATGCTGAAGAGCCACCATGTCTAACTTGTAACTCAGGAAGTCCATGTAAAGACTTGGCCATCGGCTTTTCGGACTTAGATACTCAAAAATATGAGTTATTAATAAAAACTACAGTAAAAACAATAGATGTATTAGAACACCGTGGAAGGAATGATATCGTTGAAAAAAACAGAAAGAATTTAGAACGTTACCGAGGTATATTAGAAACTATTAAAGCCGGTAACATAATCTTTGGTCGAGTGGATAGAATTAAACGAAAGCAAGGTGAGAGTAATGAGTAATTACGACCGGAAAATACATCTAAAATCTATCCATGCATCAAGAAAAGCACTTACTGAAAAGAAGGTTAATGATGCCTTAAAACGACTCATTAAGATTAAAGGGAATATTAATTTTAATAATGTTGCAAACGAATCAGGGGTTTCTAAAGCCACATTATATAATCACCCAGAGATTCGTGACAGAATTGAAACCTTAAGGCAGCAACAGGCTAATGTACCGACCCCAAAACAGGTGAAACGAGAAATGAATGAAAGCAACAAGGATGCAATTATTGCTTCTTTAAAGAGAAAGAATAAAAAGTTAGAAGATGAAAATCAACAACTCAAAAAGCAATTGAAAATAGCTTATTCAGACGTATATAAAAATTTATAATTCAAAAATACAACATCTTTTTCACTCTCTTTTTCTCATAGCTTGAGTTCAATAAGGGTTGCGAGCAGCCCTTTTTCCTTATTTGATAATGGGGCTTTGTCTAATTAGAGTTTAAGGGGGTTTTTTTAATTTTTTTTAAAAGGGGGGGATAGTTAAAAACATTATTTCTAGACCCATTCCAATAATAAAACATTATGAAAATCGTCTTTATAAGTCATTGAAGCAATGGTTGATTATTTATGAGTAGCTGCCAAACCAGGTAAAATAAGTTTGAGGTTTTTAGTTGCATTTTGCAAGTTAATTGCATATAATGTGATCAAGAGGTGAAAATATTGGAAAATCTTCGTGGGATGTTTCAAGTAATGACACGCCGATTTGGTTTGCTTAATAAAAATTGCTGCAGTGTTGGTGGATGCGATATTTCCCTCATTCAAAGTCACATTCTATATGAGATAGATAATCAACATAAGCCATCTATGCAGCAAATTGCGGAAACCTTGGGGACTGATATTACTACTTTTAGTCGGCAGGTACAATCATTAGTAAAAATGAACTTAGTAAAGAAAACACCAGACCCAGATGATAAACGGATTAGTATTCTTTCTCTGACTACAGAGGGAAAATATATCGCAACGACAATTGAACAACAAATGAATTCATTTTTAAATGAAGTTTTTTCCCAGATGAATGAGTTTGAAAGAGAGACGGTCATTCGTTCAATTCATTTATTAAATAACGCAATGGCAAAGTCCAGTGTATGTTGCAAACCAATACAGGGGTAATTCCCTTGTACCTAATACTTGCAAAATGCAAATAAACGAAAGGAGGATTCATATGAGTAAAGTTTGGGAGGCTATAGTTATTGGTGGGGGGCAGGCTGGTCTTGCATCAGGATATTATTTGGAAAAGGAAGGACTAGATTATTTAATCTTGGAAGCAAATGAGCAAGCTACAGGTTCCTGGCCAAATTATTATGACAGCCTCAAACTATTTTCTCCTGCACGATTTTCATCATTACCTGGGATGAAGTTCCCTGGAGATCCTGATCATTATCCATCAAAAATGGAAGTAATTGATTACTTAATGGATTATAAAAAACACTTTAACCTGTCTGTTATGGCCAATCAGAGGGTCGTATCCGTAAAGAGCAAAGCTCAAGTATTTGAGGTACTAACAGAATCGGGTGAGACATTCCATGCTCGGACTATTATCAACGCAACTGGTTCTTTTAATAATCCATTTATACCTTTTATTAAAGGGCAAGAGACTTTTCAAGGACGTATTATTCATTCATCAGATTATAGAAATCCGGACCCTTTTATAAATCATAGAGTGCTTGTTGTGGGAAGTAGGAATTCGGCAGTGCAGATTGCTATTGAGTTGGCAGAGGTAAGTAAAACAACACTAGCTGTACGAAAGCCGGTTCAATTAATAAGACAAAGATTTTTGGGGCAGGATCTGCACTTTTGGATAAGGGCTATTGGGATAGATACATTCCCTTTCTGGCGATTTGGCAAAAAGCCACTGATTTCGAGTTCAGTAGCCAATCTTAATAATTACGAAGAACGATTGGCATCTGGGAAACCTAATCAACAACCCATGTTTATTTCCTTTTATGACAATGGGGTAATTTGGCCAGACGGAAAAAAAGAACAAGTAGACACTGTCATTTATGCTACAGGTTTCCGTTATAACCTTGATTACTTAAGCGATCTAGGTGCCCTCGATAACGAGGGGAAACCCATGGAAATCGCTGGGATAAGCACCTCGGTGCCAGGACTATATTATGTGGGGCTAGAAGGACAGCGGTCATTTGCTTCTGCAACATTAAGAGGGGTTGGTCCTGATTCACGGTTTATCGTTAGAAAGCTACGGCGACATTTGAAAAATAATAGGTATTAAAAGATTAAACAAGTGTTTTATTGTTTTTCTCAAAAAAAGTCATATATACAGTAATACTAATACTGATTTATCAATTATCTAATTAAAAGAAAAGAGGAGATTAAAATGACGAAGGCAAATAATATTCTAATCAGTGGAAACGAATGCTGCGGTACAAATGTTAGCTTATCAACTCAAAGTATTACGTTAAATAATGAAACAAGTAAACTACCTGTTGCGGTTATAGGAGGTGGGCCTGTAGGCTTGGCAGCTGCAGCCCATTTAGCAAAAAATAGGATTCCCTTTATCCTTATAGAAGCTGGTTCACAAATAGGTGCAAATATTTTAACTTGGGGCCATGTACGCTTATTCTCACCTTGGCAATACAATGTTGATAAAGTTGCTAAGGACTTATTGAATGCCAGTGGTTGGATTCATCCGGGATTAGAAAGTTTGCCGACTGGGCAGGAGCTGGTGGAACAGTATTTGCAGCCATTGGCTATGGTACCTGAAATTAAACCATTCGTTCATCTCAATACTAAAGTTTTATCGATTGGCAGAAAAGATATGGATAAAATGAAAACAGCAAATCGGGAAAGTGTCCCATTTATCATCCATACTGAAAGTAATACAGAGTACAAAACATTTGAAGCCAAGGCAGTGATAGATGCTACGGGGACATGGGGAAACCCCAACCCTGTCGTCTCAAGTGGTGTATGGCTCACTGAAGAAAAATCTCTCAAGGAAAAAATATTCTATGGAATACCAGATATTCTTGGGAAGGAACAGCAACGTTATGCAAATAAACGAATAGCTGTTGTTGGAGGTGGCCATTCAGCCATAAACGCTTTATTGGATTTAGCCAAATTGAAAGAATCCTATCCTGAAACGGAGATCATATGGATTATGAGAAGGCAGCGTGTTGAGGATGCCTATGGCGGTGAAGAGAAGGATGCTCTTGAAGCTCGCGGCCTTCTCGGAAGCAGGATTCACAATCTGGTAGATAATCAGCAAGTGAAGGTCATTACTCCATTCCGAATCCAATTGGTCAAAAAGATAGAAGAGGGAATCGAGTTAATAGGCAGCCAAAATGGCAAGCAGAGAAGCCTTGAGGGGATCGACGAAATGATTGTTAATACAGGAAGCCGTCCGGATTTTTTAATCATAAATGAACTGCGTACCTCCATCGATTCTGCAACTGAGAGTGTAAAAGCTTTAGCACCGTTAATCGATCCAAATATTCATAGCTGCGGAACTGTTCGTCCTCATGGAGAGAAGGAATTAAGACAGCCTGAGAAAGATTTTTATATTGTAGGTGCAAAAAGCTATGGGCGTGCTCCAACCTTCTTAATGGCAACAGGATATGAACAAGTTAGGTCAGTTGTGGCTTATTTAAGTGGTGACTTGGCAGCTGCTGAAAAAGTGGAGTTAGACTTACCAGAAACAGGTGTCTGCAGCGTCAATCTTAATAGTAAAACTTCCTCCTGTGACGAACCTGCGTCTTCTTGCTGCAATTAATAATAATCTTATTAAAGGGGAAGCCTGCGCTTCCCCTAAAAACGAATCTAAAGGTGATGCAAATGACAATTAATCATGCCGGAACGCTCAAAAAAGAATATTTTATTTCTTATATGAATTTAATTATGAATGCTTTTGGATGTTCACTTGACGAAGCTAAAGAAAGAACCTTCGAACGGCTGTTTCGCTTAAAGGAAAATGACATGGGTCAGGAAACCTTTACACAATTTCTCTTGGCTTATCAAGAATTAATGACCCAATCTAATGATTAAAGAATTTATTATATCTTCCGAGAGGATGAACCATGGTGACTATTAAAGATAAAATGTCTTCAAATCCTATTATAATAGTCGCCTTAGTCACAGCTTTAAGTCTCTTAGGAGATTCCATGCTGTACATTGCCTTGCCTATCTATTGGGAAACTGCAGGCATTGAATCAATTTGGCAAGTTGGTGTGCTACTTTCTATAAATCGCTTCATAAGATTGCCTTTTAATCCTTTGGTTGGTTGGATGTATAAACGTATTTCATTGAAGACTGGACTGATAATAGCTGTTCTATTAGGCGGATTTACTACGATAGGTTATGGTGTTTTTGAAGGTTTTATCGCCTGGGTAATCCTGCGTGCAGTATGGGGGATTGCTTGGTCATTTTTTCGAATCGGCGGATTATCGGTTGTTGCCCTATATTCTGATAACAATAAGCGGGGAAGTTCCATGGGGCTATATAATGGACTCTACCGAACAGGAAGTCTAGTGGGTATGCTGATTGGCGGTTTGTTAGTTCCGATCATTGGCTTAAGCACGGTTTCAGTTGGGTTTGGTATTTTGACCCTATTGGGCCTCCCTTTAATTTTGAAATCTAATTTTACTCAGGATAATGAGACTTCTGAAGAGAAAGGTGACATCAATAAAAGTAAGCCTTTCATTGGCAAGACAGGGTATAAAGTATCCATCATCGTTTCAGGTTTTCTCATTGCTATGTTATATCAAGGAATACTAACATCCACTCTGAGTCCCATGATTGAACATTTTTACGGAGAGCATATTTCAATATTGAGTGTGGTTATTAGTGTAACGTTATTATCAGGCATAATCCAAGCAGTTAGATGGGCTTGGGAGCCTTTCCTGGGAAGGACTGTTGGGCAATGGTCTGATGGCTCTCGAGGAAGGTTGCCAATTTTTATTGTTTCCTTAATTTTTGCAGGGGTTGTCTTTGGAATGATATCTATTAGACTTCCGTTAGGAATATGGATAGTCATTACTCTTTTAGTGATGGCTGGAGCTACAATTTTAACTACCCTACTGGACACGATTGCACTGGACACAGCAAAGACTGCAAACGTGGTTTCTTTCCTTACCATATACTCCATCTCTCAAGATGTAGGGGCTGCTTTAGGACCAGCACTTAGTTTCATTTTAATACAGTTAGAGGCTGGTTTTAACTTTATATATTGGGGTGGTGCAGTAACACTCCTTATTTTGGCTATTATATGGTCAGTTTTAGCAAAAAGGTTAAATACATTAATCAATAGCCATAATAAAGGGTTTAACAAAGCTTATTAAAGGTCGTATTGTATATATACTTGAAAACAAGATTAATCGGGACGAGTGGAGGAACTTTAATGATAAGTGAAGCAGTTGTTCGCGGAGCCAGGGAGTCAGATTTAAAAGCTATACTGGCTATATATAATCAAGGAATAGAAGATCGGATTGCAACGTTAGAAACAGAGATAAAAGATTCTTCATATATGAAAGAATGGTTCAAGCATCATAAAGATAGATTTAGTGTAGTGGTTGCAGAAGAGGGAAGAAACATAATTGGCTGGGCATCCTTAAATCCATATAACAATCGTAGTGCATATAATGGGGTTGCAGATATCTCAGTTTATATCTCCAGGGAATCCAGAGGCAAAGGCGTAGGAGGAAAACTTCTTTCCACTTTGGAAGCCAAAGCTAGAGAAAATAACTTTCACAAATTAGTTTTATTTACTTTCCCTTTTAACGGATTAGGGCAAGGGCTTTATAAAAAAATGGGTTTTCGAGAAGTGGGTATTTTTCAAAACCAAGGTGTTTTAGATGGAAAATTTGTTGATGTAATGGCAATGGAAAAACTTCTTTAATTTATAATGGCAATTTGTTAATAAAAGATGCAGCAAATATTTTAAGGGGTTCCCTTTAAGGGGTTTTACCTAAAATAACAAGGAAAATAATAGCAGAGCATTTCGTAATTGGCGAGGTGGTCTTTTTGTTGATAGGTAGTCTATTGTTAAATACGTTTATATAAAACCCCACTAATTTTAGTAGGAAAAGATTGTGCAAGGTTTATGTACACATCTTATAATCCGATTTTTATTGCAACTATCGATGTTAAAATGGAGTAGATTTTTAACTGAAAATGAGTTTAAATTTCAAAATTGATTTCCTATAGAGGTACAATTAATAAAAAGGAGTGATAATTGTGGTAATTCAAGAAAACATGTCCTCAAAGGCAATTGTTGAAGTCTGGGAACAAACAACAGATACTTTTAACAAATACAACATCCCGATCTCTGATGAAACATTGGAGACATTAGTAAACGAGTCTACTCTTTCTGTAATCCTGAAGGAATTAAACGCTGTTGTAGGTAGTTCAAGTGCAACTTGTATAGATGGTGGCTGACAAATGCCTTCTAAAAAGGAGTAGGCTACTTCTTAAACCAATATTGAATATTAAAAGAGCATCGACAGGGATGCTCTTTTTTTGCTGAAATTACAACTGTGTTACCCGATATTTTCCTTGCTAAAATTGTTGTTAAATTGGGTGTTTTTTTATTAAAACTCCCCCTAAAGAGAACCTGATACTAATTTCAGGCGGTTTTTAAAAAGACATATAAAATTAAGGTGATCCTTTACGTAAAAGTATATTTGGTACTAAACGAATATAAATTAGTTCACCTGCAAGTTCAACAATTGTTTGAGTCACAATTATTGCTGCTACTAATGTGCTTAAATTATCTGGTAAGGCTAAAGCAAGAGGAAGAACTACAAGTGAATTACGTGTTGTTCCACTAAAAATGAGTGCACGCCCTGAACCAATATCAAGCTTGAACCACTTTGCGATAATCCTAGAAATGATAGGCATAATAATCATAAAAGCAATATATATAGGAATTACACTAATAATTAGGTCAATATATGTTGATAATTTACCTATTTGAGACGATACAACAACAAAAAGAGTAAGAGCCATGAATGGAACGGGAAGCCATGCTGATTTATCTATTATTTTATTTCCAACAAGTGATTTTTTTGCATATATCTGTAGGACAATAGCAAGTCCTAAAGGGATAACGATAAGACCAAAAAATGATTCAAGGAATGGACCTGGGTTTACTATTTCTGCTGCATCATCTCCAATAAACAATAGTAAATACAAAGGTAGTAGTAGCATTTGAGTTATGAAGAGAATAGGCGTAGAAATAAGAATAAGCTTTTCATTACCACGCCCTAGAGCTGTAAAAACAATCACATAATCAATACAAGGTGTAAGTAAAACTAAATAAACCCCTAGTAATAACGGTGGATATTCGGGTAATAACTTTGATAGAAGCCACACCACAATAGGAACTGCAATATAGTTAACCGTTAATAAAGCCCAAATAAAACGACGATTAGCAAACGACTCTTTTAAAGAAGTAAAAGGAATCTGCGAAAACATGCTATACATTAAAATAGCAATGACTAAAGAAATTGTTGCATCTAATTGTGATCCGAAATCAGGAACTATTAATCCAAATCCAGCTGCTATCATTAGTACAATGACATATAGCCAAACTTGATTGTTTTCTAATTGTTCTCTAGAAATCATGATTTGGTTGCTCCTTTTTATTGTCTCCTAAACAAACTTTCTGCATTGTTGTTAATAAGAGGCTTATGTAATAAGTGATAGTTAAGAAAATATTTAATTTGGACAGGAACTTTTACTTAATATTATCATAATTATTATTTGGTTTATTCTAAAAACCCCTAAACCGACAAGGTTTAGAGGGAGAGGGATTAAGGTAAGTGAAATTCTTTTTTTAGTAGATTTTTGACTTCTTTACTTCCTGTTAGTTCTAATCTTATCGAGTCTGCTTCTCCACTTACATAAAGTGAGAACCTAATAAATGGACAGCATCGATTCTCATAAGAAATCCATTCAGCAATTCTTAATAGCAACGACGATTGATTGGGATAAATAAAAGTATATCCAAAAGGAATTTCCTCAACTGAGCGATTTTCGGTCAACTCTCTTCGTAGCTCAACATAATGATTCCTTTCTTCTGCATTATAGGATCCAATATTGCAAACTACATTTGATAACCTTTTGCAACAATTACATTCAGCCATATTATTAAGACCTCCATTATGAAATTATCTATGCTTACATGATCCTGAATTATAATTACATCCTGTATTTGTACTACACGCACCGATCTTTTAAAATATAAAAACAGCTAAGGACAAAGCGGTTAGTAAGAATCCCTAATTCGAAAAAAACCAAACCGATTCCTAATACCCCAGTTAATCCAACTAAAAGGAAAGGGAACGCACAACAAAGTGCACATAACTCAATGATCCCAAAGCCTGCAAATATATTTTCAAAGAAACTCCACCTTTAATATTTGTTTAAAGTGTAATACTTAAAGTAAACTTTAAGTCAAGAGGTGATATTTAGATGGGTTCTTTTTTTCAATTGGAGAGTTAGCAAAAAAAGCTAATGTTAGTCCTTCTGCTATTCGTTTTTATGAATCAATAGGAATAATGCCAATACCTACAAGGGTAAGTGGACAGAGACGCTATACAATAGATGTTTTGCACCAACTAAAGTTTATAAAAACTGCTCAGTTAGCAGGTTTTAGTATTCAAGAAATAACCGTACTTTTGGAGGGATTCGATAGCAAGGATACTCCATCTGAAAGGTGGGAACAAATGGCGTTTACCAAGTGTGTTGATTTAGAAAAACAAAAGAAGCATATTGAAGAAATGTTAGAAGTTTTAAATAATGGTTTAAAGTGCAAATGTCAAACCTGGTCAGAATGTTTCACTAAGGTTAATTCAAACGCTACTTGTAGTTAAAAAAATTTAATAACTTTATTATAACCCCGTCATAAAATTATAACGGGGTTATGCACGTTTAAGGTTTAAAATTAAATAACTGTATTGGAACTTTATAGCCCTTTGTTTACTAATCAGTTAGAGGGTCACCACTAATAATTTAACTTAAAAAAAGCAAACTATAAGTAAAGGTTTTGCAAATAAGAAAAAAAGCATTTACTTATATAAGTGAATTATTATATACTGATATCGAAAGTCGGAGGTGAACACAGGATGAAAGTTTCTACAGTTGAAATCGATAAAGCAGCAACCATCTTAAAATTATTAGGCGATAAGACACGACTAACTATGGTGAAAATTCTAGACAACAACGATTGTTGCGTATGTGAATTTGTGGAGATATTTAAAATGAGCCAGCCTGCCATCAGCCAGCATATTCGGAAGTTAAAAGATGCAGGCGTGGTAAGGGAAGCCAGGAGAGGTCAATGGATTATTTATTCACTGAATAAGGACAGTGACTACTATCCAATGGTGCATAACCTGCTGGATCACCTTCCAAGCCAGGATTATAAACTAACAGAACTGGAAGAACAGGGACTAAGAATTTCTTGTGAGTAAGAGGGGGTATCACATTGACTCAAATTGTATTAGCATCGGTGATATTTTTGATCACCCTCATATTAGTAATATGGCAGCCTAAAGGTTTATCAATCGGATGGTCTGCCTGTGGAGGCGCTATTCTTGCCTTACTTGTGGGAGTAGTTGACTTCAATGATGTGATAGATGTTACATCGATTGTCTGGAATGCAACGCTTGCTTTCATTGCCATCATTATCATTTCACTTATTTTAGATGAGATTGGATTTTTTGAATGGGCAGCTCTCCATATGGCAAGAGCTGCAAAAGGAAACGGAGTAAGGATGTTCGTGTATGTTTCCATATTGGGAGCTTTGGTTGCGGCATTCTTCGCGAATGATGGAGCAGCATTGATTCTGACGCCAATTGTTCTTGCGATGGTAAGAAACTTGAAATTTGAAGAAAAAATGGTTTTTCCATTTATCATTGCGAGCGGATTTATTGCCGATACGACATCACTGCCTTTGGTTGTCAGCAACCTTGTTAATATCGTTTCGGCTGACTTTTTTGGAATCGGGTTTGTGGAATTTGCATCCAGAATGATTATTCCAAACTTCTTTTCACTAGCAGCAAGCATCACCGTCTTATACTTATACTTTAGAAAAAGCATACCGAAGAATTATGATTTATCACATTTGAAAAAACCAGCTGAGGCGGTTCGTGACAGCAAAATGTTCCGTTTGTCCTGGCTTGTGTTAGGAATCCTATTAATCGGCTATTTTGCAAGTGAATTTATTGGCGTTCCAGTTTCCATTATTGCAGGAATTGTAGCGATTTTCTTCCTGCTAATGGCGCGCAGAAGCCCAGCAGTTAATACGCGTACCGTTATCAAAGGCGCACCTTGGGCCATTGTGTTCTTCTCCATCGGAATGTATGTAGTGGTTTACGGGCTGAGAAACGTAGGTCTTACTAATGTGTTGGCTGATTTAATTCAAATGACAGCTGACCAGGGATTATTTGCGGCAACCATCGGTATGGGATTCATTGCGGCCATTCTTTCATCTGTGATGAATAATATGCCAACCGTTATGATTGACGCACTGGCTATTGCTGACACCAATACTAGCGGTGTGATCCGAGAAGCACTCATTTATGCGAATGTCATTGGATCTGATTTAGGTCCGAAGATTACACCGATTGGTTCCCTTGCAACCTTACTATGGCTTCATGTGTTGTCTTTAAAGGGAGTTAAAATCTCCTGGGGTACTTACTTTAAAACTGGCATTATATTAACCATTCCAACATTGTTCATTACATTGGTTGGTCTATATATTTGGTTACTGATCATTTAAAAAAACTTACCTAAAGGAGAATCTCAACATGACTAAAAAAACAATCTACTTTCTATGTACAGGTAACTCTTGCCGCAGCCAGATGGCTGAAGGTTGGGCAAAGCAGCATTTAGGTGATGAGTGGAATGTATATAGCGCAGGAATCGAAGCACATGGTTTGAATCCAAATGCTGTAAAGGCAATGAAAGAAGCTGGCATTGATATTTCCAATCAAACTTCTGATATTATTGACCCTGAAATCCTTAATAATGCTGATTTAGTTGTCACACTTTGCGGAGATGCAGCTGACAAATGTCCAATGACTCCTCCTCACGTGAAACGCGAACACTGGGGATTTGATGATCCTGCAAAAGCAGAAGGAACAGATGAAGAAAAATGGGCGTTCTTCCAGCGTGTGCGTGATGAAATTGGCGACCGCATTAAAACGTTTGCCGAAACAGGGAAGTAAAAGAAAATAGCCAAGAGAAATCACTCTCTTGGCTATCCTTTCATCTTATATATAAGTATATGCTTATTTAATTGTAAGGGAGCGAAAATCATGAATAAAATTGAAATCTTTGACCCTGCACTATGCTGTCCAACGGGTGTGTGCGGTCCGAGTGTAGACCCAGAACTAACCAGAATGGCATCGGCTGTCTTCGCATTGGAGAAAAAAGGCTTTGATATTAAACGATACAACCTGGCCAATGAACCAGCTGTGTTTGCAGACAATAAAGAGGTAAATAAGGTACTCCATGAAAAGGGACCTGATGCACTGCCAGTCACGTTATTAAACGGAGCAGTCGTGAAGGAAGGCAAGTATCCTTCAAACGATGAACTTGCACAATGGTTTGAAGTGAAAGTGGAAGATCTCGCTCTTAAAAAGCCAAACGTAAAATTCAAGCTGATCTGAAAATAGGAAGGAGGAAGATGCATGTTTCAACCATTTGATACAAGGGCGGTAACGAATACGAAATTTCTTTTCTTTACAGGAAAAGGAGGAGTAGGGAAAACGTCAACGGCTTGTGCCTCGGCTGTCAAGCTTGCGGATGAAGGAAAGCGGGTTCTGCTTGTCAGTACGGATCCGGCATCCAACTTGCAGGATGTTTTAGAGGTAGAGCTAACAAACACACCTATGCCTGTGCCTGGGGTTTCGAATCTTTCTGCCTGTAATCTTGACCCAGAGGAAGCAGCCCGCGCTTATCGGGAAAAGACGATTGGACCTTATCGCGGCAAGCTCCCAGATTCAGTTGTGGCGACAATGGAAGAACAGCTATCAGGTGCCTGTACGGTTGAAATTGCCGCATTTGATGAATTCACTAGTTTGCTTTCAGACGCCTCCGTTGTAGAGGCTTATGATCACATTATTTTTGATACCGCACCAACAGGCCATACTCTTCGTCTCCTTCAGCTGCCAACCGCCTGGAGCGGATTTTTAGAAGAAAGCACGCATGGTGCTTCATGCCTGGGACCACTCTCAGGACTTGCGGAAAAGAAACAGATTTATTCCATTACGATGGACGCTCTTGCTGATTCGACCCAAACCACATTAATTCTGGTGGCAAGACCAGATGAATCTTCTTTAGTTGAAGCAAGCCGTGCTGCCAAAGAATTAAAAGAGATTGGCATCAAGAACCAGAGTCTGATTATAAATGGATTAATGCAGTCCCATATTCATGATGATGAGGTTTCAGCGTCATTCTTCCATCGTCAGCGGAACGCCTTAAAACGGATGCCAGACGATCTGAAGCAAGTGGCGACTTATTCACTGCCATTTGTCTCCTATTCCCTTACAGGGATTAAAAATCTGCGCTATTTGTTTAAGCAGTTTATCCTTCCGCAGACTGAATTGGCTATGGAGCAAAATTTGATCAGTTTGCCTGGACTAAGTGAAGTCATTGAAGATTTTTCTTCTACTAATACAAGAGTTATCTTTACAATGGGCAAGGGTGGAGTCGGCAAAACAACAATGGCCTCTGCTATCGCGGTCGGCTTAGCAGAAAAAGGTCACAAAGTCCATTTGACCACCACGGATCCCGCAGCTCATCTCGAATTTGTCTTCCAGAATAGCCAGCTGAATCAGAACCTGAGCATCAGCCGCATCGATCCAAAAAAAGAAGTTGAGGCGTATAAAGCCGAGGTACTATCCAATGTAAGTGGTGAACTGGATGATGAGTCTTTAGCTTATATAGAAGAGGATTTAAATTCCCCATGTACAGAGGAGATTGCAGTATTTCGGGCTTTTGCAGAAGTCGTTGAGAAATCGAAGGATGAAGTGGTGGTCATTGATACCGCTCCATCAGGACATACCCTCTTGCTGCTGGATGCGGCTCAGTCCTATCATAAAGAGCTTGCGCGCTCAACGGGTGAGGTGCCTGAAAGTGTCAAAATGCTGCTTCCAAGGTTAAGAAACCCAAAAGAAACAGGAGTCGTGATTGTTACATTGGCTGAAGCAACTCCTGTACTGGAAGCTGGCCGTTTGCAGGATGACTTAAAACGAGCAGATATTACGCCTAAGTGGTGGCTGATTAACCAAAGTCTATATGCAACAGAAACAAAAGATCCTGTTCTAAAAGGAAGAGCAAGTGCTGAGATCAACTGGATTGAAAAAGTGACCAATGAGCTAAGCGAAAAATGTGCCATTGTTCCATTACAGAGCGAAGAAGGCTCTGGACACCAGGAATTGAAGAAGTTTATCAACCAATAGCGGAGGGATTAAGATGGAAAAGGTCGTCATTTTAGGGACAGGTCCAGCAGGATTAACAGCAGCCATTTATTTAGCGCGTGCAAATATGAAGCCAATAGTGATCGAGGGTACGCAGCCAGGAGGACAATTGACGTTAACAACCGAAGTAGAGAATTTTCCAGGGTTTACAGACGGGGTAATGGGTCCTGAATTAATGGACAATATGCGAAAGCAGGCAGAAAGATTTGGAGCTGAGTTTAAAAGAGGGTGGGTAACTGAAACAAATCTTTCCAAAAAGCCATTTACACTAAAAGTGAGCGGTTTAGGAGAAATACAGACGGAAGCGCTGATTCTTTCCACGGGTGCATCCGCTAAACTTCTAGGCATTCCTGGTGAATTAGAAAATATTGGACGGGGAGTCAGCACATGTGCGACTTGTGACGGATTCTTTTATCGCGGCAAGAAAGTGATTATCGTTGGCGGTGGGGATTCGGCTATGGAAGAAGCCAATTTCTTAACGAAGTTTGCTTCAGAAGTGACCGTTGTTCACCGCCGTGACGAACTTAGGGCTTCAAAGATTATGCAGGATCGTGCCAAAGAGAATGCGAAAATATCTTGGGCGCTCAACAATACGCCGATTGAAGTGATATCCGATGGAATGAAAGTGACAGGCTTAAAAGTTCGAGACAATGTGACAGGAAAAGAAGAAGTGATCGAAACAGACGGGATTTTCGTTGCGATTGGACATACGCCAAATACGGCTTTCCTCAATGGACAAATCGAAACGGATGAAACAGGCTATATTAATGTTGTACCTGGAACAACGGAAACCAATATCCCTGGCGTTTTTGCCTGCGGTGATGTACAAGATAAGAAATACCGCCAGGCAATTACAGCTGCAGGAACAGGATGCATGTCAGCACTTGATGCCGAACGGTACCTAGAAGGAACTCCAACACACGATTGGAGCAAATCACTATAAAAGGCGGGAGCATCATGACAAAAAACTATCATGAATTAATAAAAGATCGTATCTACATTGGCGGAGCCGATGATGTAAAAGAGATGATGAGAAATGAAAAAGCAGATGTAATTTTCGATTTGCGGGCAGAGGCTCCAGAAGCGGACTATGATCGGATTCATAGTCCTATTGTGGATGATGCAGAAAATCAGGATGGATCCATTAAGCAGTCTATTGAGCATGTGGTGAATGCCTATAATGAGGGGAAAAAAGTGTACTTCCACTGTGCGGGAGGAAGCAACCGCACTGGGACTGTTGCAATTGGATCATTGTTATCGCTAGGAAAAGCTAAGACAATCGAAGAAGCAGAAGAGATGGCGAAGGCCGCACGTCCTAAAATCAATGTAAAACCAGAAATGAAAGAGTCCCTTCATCGTCTTTTCCCCAATGCTTAATGATAAAATGGTTTGAGGCTTCATTGAATATAAATTAGGGGTGAGGAGAACGTGAATATTACAGATCAGGCTCGTGATTTCTTGAAACAGTTATTTGAAGAACACAATGCCAAAAACGTACGTTTTTATTTTGCAGGCTTTGGCTGAGGACAGCCAAAGGTAGGACTGGCTCTGGATGAGCCAGGTGAAGAGGATAAAATTAGTGAGATTAACGGCATCACAGTGGCAATCGATCCTAACATTGAAAACGTAACACAAAATCTTGTTTTGGATTTTAGCCAGGAAGCGAATGGACTTGTGCTATTAGGGAATGAAAGTGATTGCTGCTAGGATTATTAAAGGAGCTTGGTGAACACCAGCTCCTTTAACTTTTCCTCCAAAAATTACTCCAATTCATTGTTATTCATTCTAGCATTCGCAAATGCAAACACATTGATTTTGTTTGCTTGGTTCTGAGGCTTTTTTTACTGAAGAGAACTTCGTGACAAGTTTTCTAAAAAAGGATTCCTCGTTTGTTTCCTGCTGTTTTGTTTTAATGATCAATTCATAATTGTAATAATCCATCTTTAACTCCTCCTTATTAATCAAAAAAAGTTGATATATATTTTAAAAAAATTTAGCAGCAAGTAGGTTTAAACAAGCAGCATAGCTCTGACGATAATAGGTGATTTAATTCTTCTTGATTCAGTTCGTAAAAACTCCAGGTGCCTTTTGTTTCTTTTTTGATAATATTGGCATCCAGTAAGATCTTTAAATGATAGGACAGTTTGGATTGGCTCATTTCCATTAGTGGAGCGAGATCACACACGCACATGGAGCCGTTCTGGGTTAATAAATTCATAATTTGAAGCCGCTTTTTATCTGCTATGGCTTTAAACTTTCCCTCATAATGCTCAAATAGATGGTCCATTGATTGATTTTGGTTTGTTATTTCTGATTTCATTGCATCCACTCTTTCTTTAATCAAAAATTCTTGATGAGTTAATCATATATCCAAAATTTTCATATGTCAATTTGTAAAATCAAAATAATTTGATTAATAAGCAAAATAGATGATTATCATAATGTTAATTTTTCAAGGTGAGGATTTTCATTAATTCAGATTTGAAATCCATCGATAAAAACTATTAACTACTTAAAAAATAATTAATCAAATTATTTTGATAAATCGGTTGCATTTAGAAATAATTGCTAATATACTTTAATTATAAATCAAAAAAAATTGATTTAAAAAAAGGGAGCTGTTAAAGATGAATATTATTAACAAGTTTACTGGCAAATCCTCTAAGTCATCTGGCTGCTGTGATAATGAAATCAAGGAGGCAACGACACAGGAAGACCACTGCTGCGGAACTTCGGAGGTACAGTCTTCCTGCAGCGGCACATCTGATGAACAACAGACCTCTTGCTGCTAATATAAAAAAATCTTAAAGGACCTAAAGGAGCGATTAGTATGAAGGTACATGTAGGAATTAATGTAACGGACTTAAATCAATCAATTGAATTCTACTCAAAAGTATTTAATACTGAACCAGTAAAAGTAAAAGAAGATTATGCAAAGTTTTTACTTGAAGATCCAGGTCTCAATTTCACCTTGAATTTAAAGGATGAGGTTTCAGGAAACCAGGTGGGGCATTTTGGTTTTCAGGTCGAAAATCGGGAAGAAGTTGTCCAACACAAAGAACGATTAGAGAAACTCGGTTTCTTTGCCCGTGAAGAGATGGATGTTACTTGCTGCTATGCTACGCAGGATAAATTTTGGGTGACGGATCCAGACGGAAACGAATGGGAATTTTTCTATACTAAATCTGATGTGGAGTCAATGAAGACTGATTCCTCCTGCTGTACGCCGGAACCAGTCAAAATTGAAATTAAAAATTCTTCGTGTTGTTCATAACAACAAATAAAAAACTGAGAATCTCAGACCCGCCGAATATTTATTTATTCTTTAAATATACTATTGACTTCAAGAGTCTTTTTAGATAACAAAAAAACAGCTCAGAAATATATCATTTAAACCTATCTAAAGTGGTATTTTGTTGACATTCGTGGTCAAATCAAATATTATAATGGTAACAGAACCCACCACGCCTCTTATCAATGCGGACCAAGGTGGGTCATTTTTTATTTAAGGAGAAAATAATTTTGACTTCTGAAAGAGATAAGTCCAAAATAAAACCACCTACTACGTTTAAAGAACAAGTAGAGTTATATAAGGGTAGAAAACTTTACATTGAAGATTCAGAATATGCCGAAAATACCCTGCAGCGTGTTAATTATTATCGACTAACAGCTTATGGACTTACTCTTAAGGATCCACTAATAAAAGATGATTATGTAGCAGGTTCATCATTTAATAAAATGCTTTCAATATATGATTTTGATCGTCGCTTACGTTTATTACTCTTAGGAGCAATGGAAACCATTGAAATTGCCTTTAGAACGCATATCTCCTATGAAACAGCACATAAATTCGGACCTTTGGGATATAGAGATAAAGAAAACTTTATTAATGAAAAATTCCATCAAGATTCATTATCCGAGCTAGATATGTTAATTGAAAAGAGTCGTAGAGGTGAGCTGTTTGTAGAACATCACTTCAAAAAATACGACGGTGAATTCCCAATTTGGGCTGCCATAGAAGTCACTTCTTTTGGATTTCTTTCTAAATTTTATCGAAATCTAAAAGAAGATTTAAAAAGACATATAGCAAAAAACTATTACAATGTCCCTTATCTTTATATGGAAAGTTGGCTACAAACTTTATCCAACGTCCGTAATGTTTGTGCTCATTATGGCCGACTATATAACAAGCAGCTCACATTCAAACCTAAATTATTCAGGGATGAATTTAAGCATTTTAGCAATCAGTATATATACTCTGGTATTTATATAACTGAAAGATTACTAACCAGAACTGAAGGAAATAGATTTATTACGGATCTGGATGCTCTTATATCTGAATATGAGTCAGATATTGACTTTGTTCATATTGGATTTCCTTCAAACTGGAAAAAACTTTTGGAAAAAGCAAATAAAAAAAAGCCATAATCCAGGAGAGTGAATAAATCACTCTCCTTTTTCCACGTTTAATGACATGTTTTCTAATCATTGGATGGTGGTTTTTATTTACTATGGTTTAAAAAAATGATGCGATAGTGTACAAAAAAGGGTTATACATATTAAACATGAATAATGTGTATAACCCTATATTTTATGTGCATTTTTTTAATTTGGGTATTGATAAAGCTCACCATCAAGTTCATTGCTTCATACGTAACCATCAGCGGCACCCCCTTTCCTTAATGGATTGGAGGAGACCGCTGCCCACCCTGCGTTTGCTGTACAAAAAAAGTATATCATATGGGAAGTAAGAGTACCTATATTAAGAAAGTACCCTTAATGATTTTTTGAAACGGCTAATTTAGCCTAGTATGATGAAGATGTTACAAGCTATTCAATGGGGCAAGAATATCGGCTATAT
Organism: Bacillus sp. NTK034; assembly: GCF_017303275.1. Taxonomy (GTDB): domain Bacteria; phylum Bacillota; class Bacilli; order Bacillales; family Cytobacillaceae; genus Cytobacillus. The sequence continues at coordinate 183,652 of NZ_JAFKOJ010000007.1, forward strand.
TATTTTTGGGCGAATTCACCATAGTAGAAACAGGATACAAATCCATTTCTTCTGCAGGATAGGGGACCAGAAGTGATTTTAGATGCTCAGTGTCATCATTTTTCGGATTTAGCCATAAATCATAATCATCCTGGTGTAGAATAACTGGCATTCGATCATGAATTTCCTCAGTGACAGAATTTGGTGTAGTTGTTATAACAGTACAGCTATGTAAAGGCTGTTCTCCCTTCTTCCAAGTTTCCCATAACCCAGCAAAGGCAAAAGGTCTTTTATCTTTCATGATAAATCGATAGGGTTGCTTGGTACCATCATCTTTTCTTTTCCACTCATAAAATCCATCGACCGGTATCAATAACCGTCTTCGCTTGAATGCATGTTTAAAACTAGGCTTCTCATCGATTCCTTCAGATCGAGCGTTGATCATCTTATATCCAATCCGCTCATCTTTCGCCCAGAACGGAACTAATCCCCATTTCATCGTTCCACCTCTTCGATTTTGGCCGTCGGAAATAACCGTTAAAATTCTTTGGCTTGGGGCAATGTTAAAGCGAGGAGAGATTTCCTCAGAAATTTCAAAGTCAAAGTATTGCTGCAAAGCTGAAATATCTTCAGCAAGTGAAAATCGTCCGCACATATAGTAAACCTCCTTATTATAGTACTTATGATTACCAATAATTTTGAAAATGTAAACTGTATTCATTTAAATAATCAGTTACTCGAAATAGGAGATGGAGCAATATTTTATGAAGGTAAGAAGAAATCTTTGAATATTTTCCATTTAAGTTACCGATACCTTACTATATGGAGGCGGTAAAATGTTATTAGTCGAAATAATGATTGCTGTAGTATTAATTGCAGCCTTTATTCAATTCCAAAGAGTAAAAAGGCAAACGAATTATAAGACTACTTATTAGCAAGTCATATTGATAGCAGTGAAGAGATGAAAAGAACTTTAGCTATGGGGTTGTATCTTAGGTTTAGGAAAGAATTTGAGGAAGATAAAAACTCTATAAAGGAAAATTCGATTTTTATAAAACAAGACCCTTTATTGTTTGAATCCTTTGTTGCTGATGTTTTTGAAAAAGCAAGGGGAGGTAGTACCTGGGTATCACCACCAACTGGTGACTTTGGAGTTGACTTTGAACATATTACTAAGGAAGGGAAATACTTAGGTCAGATAAAATGTTATAAAGGTGATCTAGCATTTGACTGTATTGCTATAATTCATTCTAATATGGTCAAGGATGGGGCTATAGGTGGATATGTTGTAACTACAGGGTCCTTTACTAAAAATGCTAAAGAATATGCAGAAGAATTAAACATTGAATTAATTGATGGTGTTAAGCTTGTTGAACTTTGGTTAGCTGGATTAGAATATGCTGAGCAGGAAATAAAGCAAGCATTACCTGAGTATGTATAATTTAAGCCCTTCTCAATTTGAGAGGGGCTTAAAAGTTAAATATTATGCAATTTATTGATTGCGCAAACACTTTAATTTCAGAACCTACATATGTATATCGAGCATGCCCATCTTTAATTGTAATGATTGCCACTTCCTTCCCATGCATTACTCCACGCAATTTTTTTCTTGGTTTTAAAGAAAAGCAAGCTCAATGTTCATCAGATTCCACATTCTTTAATTTCTCATTAAGTTGGTTTACATTCATAAAATCAACTCCCTTTATGTAATAATTTGTCATAAAGAGGGAAAGTCCTTGTGTCTATTATGTGAAAAAATTAAAGCCCCCTTTAGGGAGCATAAAAAGGCAAATTATCCTCAGGTAAAAGAGGTTGGATTTTCTTCACAATATCTGTAATATCATTCACTTCATTCCAGGTAACTTTTTCGATTATTGTTTCTCTTTGGCCAGTTTCCCTTTTTTGATGTTGTATCAATCATAAGCGACTACCGCAACCGCTAAGTTGGGATCTTCTTTAAAGTCACGATTATTAACAAAAAAAAGCCCCCTGACTTGAGCCTCTATTGCCCACAATATTGAGCTGTGTTTCAATAACTACTTTCATAAATCCTCACTCATTATTATTTTATGTGTCTCCAGTATTCTTTCATAAAATCAAATGTTAATGAGCCGGCTTGCTTAATTGAATAGGGAGGGGTTCCAGGGTATTTATTTCTATTGAAAATCAAATTCTAATTTTCAATTGTAAACGTTATAATTAAGAAAAATGGAAAAAGGTGTTAGTTAGTGTATAAAATAGTATATTTAGCGTTTGCTGTTGTTCTTCTATCCGGCTGCAACTCAAGTGAATCAGAGAGCAATATAAATGTGAGTGACAATATAGAAGAGGATTCCTATGAAGAGGGTAGAGTAAAAGCAGATACCTATTATGAAGAGTATGAGATTCAGGAGGAGGATGGATTAATAACAGAGGAATTTCTTGAAGAGGGTTTTGAACCAATTGAAGAAGAATTTGATTACGAGATAGATTATGGAGATGATGAGATTGGCTCCTCGGAATACTATGATACTTCTACAGAAGATTCATCTACTCAGGAGGGTTCTTCTGCCGGAGGCTACTATAACCAAGAAGCGGTTCAGATCGTGACTTGGATAATGATGGATCATGGGATTATAAATCAGGGGGAACAGACAGGGACTTGGATAATGACAACATGTGGGATTTTCAATCTGGAGGATCAGATCGCGATTTAGATAACGATAAAATGTGGGATTATCAATCCGGAGGTTCCGACAGAGACTTAGATAATGACAACATCTGGGATTATGAATCTGGAGGATCAGATCGCGATTTAGACAATGATAATTACTGGGATAAATAATCAGCCAATTCATTAGGGAGCGGATAACAATGTGTAATGTATGTAGAATAAAAAATAGTACCACCGTGGGGTCAGTTGTAATGAATGTAAGGAGATGCTCTTCCAGAACAGCTGGAGACAAAGGCAAACATTTAGCAGATAAAGAGGTCTTGTTTTATGTTACCGAGGTTGCAACCAGGGGGGAGGGAATTTATGGCCACGTTATTAGAAAAGATTCCGGTGAATTATGCAAAACGAGGGCACACATTCGAGATTGTGAATTTCTAAATACTACATTTAAGTGGGAGAATGGCATATTATCCTAGTTTTTTTTTTAGTATAAAAATAGAATGTTAATGTATGGTGACCTATCTAATTTGGCTCAATAGGTTGTAAAATAGAGAAACTCATTCCTCAACAAGAATTAAACTATCAATGGAAGGGTCCTGATCAATTCGATGAACTTATGAACCATGGTGAATTGACACTGGTACAAGTAAGCTTCAAAGAAATTGATGAAAATACAACAGAAGTAAAAGTAAATCACACTGGGTGGAAAAATGGAGAAGAGTGGGATCAAGCATATAAGTGACATGAGATGGCATGGTCCGGTGTACTAAGCAGCTTAAAATCTTCTCTTGAAAAAGGTGAAGGTGAACTCTGCTGCCAACCAGAGTAATTTAAAATATTAGAAAAAAGCCTCATAAATACATCGTGTATTTATGGGGCTTTTTTTCACATTAATAGGAATCTTTTCATCATTTGGCCAGCATTTTACATTATTTAATCCCCAATGGATTTCTATTTGTTCTTTCTTCGTTTATCTAACAACTCTGAAGCTAACCTTTGTTTTTCCCTTGTTGTGTTTATATACAAAAGAGAAATATCAGATTGTGTATGGCCTAACTGATTCATGATTAAAGGGATGTCACCACCGGTTTGCTCCGCTAAATTAGTCGCATAAGTGTGTCTAAGTTTATGTGGGGACATACGCTTATCAAAAGACTTAGTGTATTTATAAACGATATCTTCAACAGCACGGTTAGTAAGCGGTTGTGGATTGCCCTTTAAATTTTTCACAAAAATATACTCATTTTCACCGTCGCCAGCTTTATATTTTTCTTTTCTAACCTCTAAATACGCCTTGACGTCTTCAAGAGAGGATGGGGTAATAGATACAGTATCTTTTTTTCCTCCTTTTCTAATAACGCTAATCTCTTTAGCACTAAAGTCTATATCCTTAATTCTCAAATTTGTAAGTTCATTTACGCGAATACCACTACCCAAGAATAGAGAGAGGATAGCAAAATCTCTCTCTTTATCACGCTTGAAATATCTCATTTGAGCAGGGGATAGGGATTCTGCATACTCATTTTGAACATATTCAAGAAAATCTACATCCTTGTCTTCAATAAAAATCTTATCGGTAATTTTTTTTGCCCGTTCATTCAATGTTTCTGATACCTTTTTAATAGGAATCTTCTCCATCACATTTCTTTCAAAATATGGCTTCCCAGCAGAGAGCTCAGCTTCAACTGTCAGGTATTTAAATAATGATCTAAGGGATGATTTATGCCTATTAACGGTCTTTGTGTCTATTTTCTTTGTTTCATCATCTTTATTAGAAACTTTATATTTTTTTCTAGAAACGAACTTGAAATAGTTATTGGCATCATCAAGTGAGAGGGTTTCTAATGCATCAACAGGGATGTCCTTCATTAAATCTGATTTAACAATTCCTTCAGCAATTAACCAGCCGAAAAACTCCTTAAAATCTCTAACATAATTAAAAAGGGTTAGGGGGGAGCGGATGTCTAATTTATCATCAACGTATTTAACCACATAATCGGGCATGTCTTTTATAAGTACTTCTAACCGATGCTCATAGTATTCATGCTGTTTAGTAATAGCCAAGAGGGACACCTCACATTACAGTTTTATTAGGAAGGCAATCGCCTCAAAAGAGTAATTTTTTGCGTTAAGTTTATAAGACCTAGATATAGAACTAGAGTTCGTGTTTCTTTAATTATAACAGTAACTCATGTAAAGTGCGAACATACTTATATTTTAGTTTTCTTTTATGATTACTATGTAACGGAAGTAAATCTTGTTGTCTTCTTATTTGTTCCAATACACTAGGTACTGATGGAGGGGCGAGCAATACAGTTTAACAGATAGATTCTCATTCAAGTTGCCGTGCTTATTATCAGGGGACAGCTGCAAATCAGAAGGAAAATTTATTTTTTCTTATGTTCGATCAGGGCAATGAAATAGGTGAGAGCTGGAGAAAACGATATGATTCCTTAAAACTGTTTAAAGCATGTTATTTCAGTACTCTTTCAAGTTTATCTTTAGGTGGTGATCCCAATGGTTATACAACTAAAGATGAAATCAGTGACTATTTGTTGCATTATGCAAAGGAGTTTCCCCTTCTGGTAAAGATTCGAACAGTTGTACAAGACTGGATAAAGCAGGGGATTGTTTTGTTCTGTACACCAGGCAGGGGGGAATACCGAAGCAAACAGGTGATAGTTGCAATAGGTCCTTTCCAGAAGCCAAATATACTCGAATTCTCAAAATTCCTTTCGAATGAAGTCCTTCCTCTACATTCTTCAGAATATGAATGTCCTTTTCAGCTTCTGTTGTAGTTTGTTATTACCATATAAAAGGCGGCTAAGATATACTTGTATTAGCATTTCTATTTACACTTCGCTTCATTTCAACTTTTTAATAAATTACACCAATCAAAAGGAAAAAGAATATAAGGTAGGTATAGGATGCCAACAATATGTTAACAAAACCTTCAAGGTAGTTGCTATTTAGGAAATGTTACAATCTATATCAACAAACAACTTAAAAGGGATCTTCGATTAAAAATCCTTTATTAATTTAGATGACATAGGCATGCTCAAATTCAAACCACGTAAATATATATATCTAAGTAAAGTTATCTTATGGAGGTATGTGTATGCATAAATGTCGTTGCTGCCAAGGAACAGGATGTTGTCGTTACTGTGGCGGTTCTGGTATGTGCTGCTGTTGTGGTGGAAGGGGATGTCACCACTGCCAGACAAGTGGATGTTGCCCGTGTTGTCATAGTGGCAAAAGATGTGGTTGTTGTGGTGGATTAGGTGTTCAATCAATATAAAGTTTAAAAAGCTGGTTTTATCCAGCTTTTTGTGTTTTATTGCCGATAACGCAGATTAATTATTTCGTTGAAAATAGCAGTAAATTAAAACTCGCATTACAATCATTAGAACGATTAACGCTTTTTTATGAATTTACGTTTGTAGGTGACCGATAATCAAAGTTCCCTTTTGAGGTGGATTTTTTTCACTAAAGGGTGAGTGAAAGAATCGTCTTGACTATTTAGGAAGAGAGGATCAAGTGGCATTTCGAGATAGGGGGATATACAGTGGTTTAGAGAGGGTATTGCAGAGGCTTGATGAAGTCAATAAATGATCTATTTGGAAACTAAAGACAAGGGGTTGGTTAGAATTAGTTTTTATGATCTTGTAGGTGTTGAAATCGATGAAGAATAGCGCGCAATGCAGCACGCTATTTATGTAAAATCAGATTTATTTTGGCATCGTATTTATTTATGAGGCGTCCTCTAGATATAAATCCTTCTTCCCGAAAACTGAAGTAATCGCCTTCTGCATTGATAATTATATGGTCTTGGAGGGGAATGTCTAGAATTTTTCCAGCTTTTAATAATGTTTGCGTGATTTCGAGATCCTCATGTGACGGATTAAGTTTAGTGGATGGATGGTGTGGGCAACGATGATCTTCCTAGCATTATTTAGGATGCAGGCTTTAAATACTTCTCTTGGTGAAATGAGTGCCCAGTCTAATGATCCTATATGGCAGTGGTGAACGGCGATGACGTTTTGGTTTGTATTTTAGCAAAGGACAAGGAAGACTTCCCTGTCATCATCCCCAAAAAAATAATGGGCAATACGGCTGGCATCCAGTGGTGAACGGATAACTTCAATTAATTCATTTTGAATTTCTTTTACAACTTGTTTGATTTTATAATAACTTCATATATTTTCTTCATTTGTAATCCCACTTTTAGAATGATATCAATATTCAGATTAGATAAATTTTTATGGAATGTATATGATGAAAGTCACAAATAGGACAAGTTAATAGAGATTCTCCAAACCAATACAGAGTAAAGTGGGTAAGGTAATATATCCTTTCAAGTGATAATCTCCAACAATAAAGGACTTATCGGGATGTCACTAACTATGAAAACCTAAGAAAACAAGAGTAATCAGCTGTTTTCGCTTCTTTTATTGAGGGAGGTAAGTGCAGTAAGGTACAGTACACTAATCCTTGGACTGGCTAAAGGGATTACACATGATTTTGAAAGAATTACGAAAAAGAAACCAACGAAAATTAAAACATATATTAAGGGTTATAGATAGAAATGGATGTAAAGTTATTTTCAATTATCGGGCACTTTTTCTAAAGTTTCTAAAGCTAAATTTCCTACTTATATACACCCAAGAAATTAACTTTTTATATTGATAGCAAATCTACTGATGAAATGTAAGAATACCTAATTCTAATTTTATATTTCATAATTCAATGCCTATTAAAATTAACATGGCAAGTGAGTTCATAGAAAAAACATAAATAAAATATCAGCCATCGCGTTATTGAAAAGGTGCACAGTTATTGGAACATGATAAAAGGAGACGTGCTATATATGAAAAAAGCCATTTTTTTGCATGTGTTTTATTTTTGCTGGCAGGGTGTTTAAAGGAGAATGACGCTGCCGAAAAAGTCCTGAATTGTTGGAGGTTTCAGTTGACATTCCAGAAGTGATACAAGCTAATCAAGAGATTGTCATCCAGGCAGCCGTTATACAGGGGAAGGAAAAAGTTGAAGTCGCCATTGAGGTTAAGCTGGAAGTGAAAAAAGCAGCTCAGATACATCAAAAGAAATGGTTGGGGAGCATCAAGGCAAAGGTGTTTATTCCATTACCACGATTTTTCAAGAGACGGGGACCTATTCGGTAACAGCGCACGTGAGGGCAAGAGGGTTGCAAAATATGCCTACCAAAGAATTCACGGTAAATGTAGTAAACAAATAAGTAAGTGCAAAAAAGGTGGTCCAGGATCAAATCCATTGAACCACCTTCTCTTTTTATTCTTTTTCTTTGCCCTTAGGGGTATCATCTTCCATTATACCTTTGGTGGACTGTTTAAATTCCCTAAGTGTGGTTCCAACTGCACGCCCCAGTTCAGGAAGCTTCTTCGGCCCAATAATAATTAATGCAAGAACAAAGATTAATAGCGCCCCGCTTACACCTATATTCGCCATATGTTTCACCCCTTAAAATTTTACAAAGAAAGCTGTGAAATACATAATCAATATCCCGATTGTGAATCCTGCGAAGTTCTTCCATGAAACAGCAGGTTCAAGATTTTTCCTCTGATCTTCAATCAACATTTTGGTGATCACGTAAATCACCTGTAAAATCGCACCTGCGCCTATTCCTAAAAAGACAGCTCCCCAAATAGGTGAAAAAACAAACCCGCCGAACCAGGTACCCAGGATGGCAGGAGCGCCTGCAATAGTTCCCAGTAGCAAAAAGGTGCGGAATTTAGGCTTAATCTTTAAAAGGGGAGCGGCTATACCAATCCCTTCCGTGATATTGTGAAGAGTGAAACCAATCACCAAGAATGTTCCTAAAGCCGCTTCGCCCAGTGCAAAGGAAGAGCCAATTGCCAAACCTTCCCCAAAATTATGAAGTCCAATTCCAATTGCCATCATAAATGCAACCGCAAATGGAGAATATCCTGCTCGTTCTTGTTTTCGGTGCTGGTATTGATCAAATCCTATTAAAAGAAGGAAGGTGAGAACAGTTGTGATAATAACGACCATGTTGCCCTGGAACACAGAAGGTGCCTCTGCTCCGATTTCGAAACCATCAAATAGTGTTCCAAAGAATAAGAATAATAATAGCCCAACCGTAAGCGCGAGAATGGCATTAATCCAGCTCTTTTTTAAACGCTTCATAAATGGATACCATAATAAACCAAGAGTAATGGGGACAATTCCTACATAGAAGCCGATAAACCCATAATTCAATACATTAACCCATGAAAATTCAGGGGTCAAAGTAGCTGCCTCAATACCTGCTTCTGTAATGATTCCATTTTCTGAAACTAATAGAATAGTATGGGGGTCGCCTTCAACCCAAGGATAGGGTATCGTGACTTTTCCCTCCTGGAATCGTTTAAGAGTTGGTCCTGGTTTGATGGAGAAGTTCCAAACAGAATCATCGACGATTACCTGTGATATGGTCAATGCTTCGGGTCCGGTATTACTGACATCAAGCTCAAATCCTGAAGGGACCACTTTGATTTGCTCAATATTCAATACTTCAATGGGAGCAGCAGGATCTCGTTCCACCCCAGCTCCATTTTTAAAAAGCCATCCCAATACCATAAGCAATAGAACAAGCGGGATAATACCTGATAAAAGCCATTTTGATTTCATCATTTACACTCCTCTCTATTCAACTTCAAAGAATCCCATCCAGCCCAGCTCAGCAAATTCGCTGACATGGGCATGAAACATATACTTCCCCTTATAAGGGAAACGAATCTCTAGGATCCCGCGTTCGCCTTGACATTGCATAATGGTGTCTGTGAACTGAGATGGGTTTTCATTTCTCCCTGTCGGAATATAAGTAAAATAATTCGCGTGCAAGTGGAAAGAATTGAGCAAATCAAATTCAGTAAGGTTGCTTAAGTAAATTCGGACAAGCTCATTTCTCTTGACTTTTATGGGATGATTCATAAAAGCAAAAGCATATCCATTCACCGTATAAAATTCGTTTGCACCATCCAAATCTAAATCATAGGCATTCATGACCATATTTAATTCCAAAGCTTGCTCCCTTGGCGTTTTCGGGTCAATTATAAAATTTCCGTATAAGCCTTTATGAATATGGCGGGCTAAAGGCAGCACATGGCAGTGATAAACCTGCAAGCCATAGGGCTTTGCCTCGAATTCGTACGTAAAGGATTGCCCTGAAGCGATAGGAGTTATCCCATCCATTTCGGGTGGGTGGATCCCGTGAAAATGAATGGAGTGGGGGTGGCTTCCCTTATTTGTAAAGTGAAATCTCAAGAAATCTCCTTCTGTGCAGCGAAAGGTTGGTCCAGGTATGGTTCCGTTATAAGTCCAGCCAGGAAACTTAATGCCTTTGGCAATTTCAATTTCCTTATCGACGGCAACAACCTCGTATTCCCTTAAAGTCCGTCCGTCAGGCAGCGTTGTCACTTTCCCATAATCAAACTCGGTCAGGAGCTGTTCAGCCATTTTATAGCCTTCTGTTTTTGCTGTGTCCTTCATGTTAGTGTGGTTAGCAGCATGATTATTATGTTTTGCTTTCCCGCTGTCAGCCTGAACCTCAGTTGTGAATGGCGAAACGTTATTTAAGTACATGCTTCCTGCTATCCCAAGTGCCCCAGTAGCCCCCAGCTTCAATACATCACGGCGGGATATCTTATTTTCTGACATTGTTTTACCTCCTCTTAAAAAGTTTCCTTAATCCAAAAATATTAGTACTTGCCAATAATTTATGACAAGGACAACCTTTTTGTCAACAAACATTTTACGAAAACATTCAAATAATTATTTGACCAAATAAAAGGAATTACATATACTAATAATCAAATGATTGTTTGAGTATGGAGGGGTTTAATTTGAAACAAGATGATGTTTGTGAAGTTACCTGTGTGGATGAAGAGAAAGTAAGGCGTGTTAAGGAATCGGTAAAACAGCAGAATACCTTGGCTGTTTCTCAAATATTTAAAGCATTATCTGATGACACTAGAGTAAAGATTACTTTTTCCCTATATGAAGAAGAGGGGTTATGTGTCTGTGATGTTGCGAATATCGTCGGATGTACGACAGCAACCGCATCACACCATTTGCGTTTGTTACGCAATATGGGACTAGCGAAATATCGAAAGGAAGGAAAACTAGTTTTTTATTCGCTGGATGATGATCATGTCAGACAGCTTATCCAAATCGCATTTGCACATCAAAAGGAGGTGGAGAACTATGAATGAAGCTTTAACGAAATCAGATGAAAAAACGGTCTATCGTGTGCAGGGATTCACCTGAGCAGGCTGTGCCACAAAGTTCGAAAAGAACGTAAAACACCTGGATGGTGTTTCTGATGCAGTTGTAAATTTTGGTGCTTCAAAGCTTACCGTACATGGAGAAGCAACCATTGAAGAACTGGAGAAGGCGGGAGCTTTTGAAGGTTTAAAAATCATCCCTGAAAAAGAGAGATTCGTTGAGAAAAAGGTTCCTTTTATAATAAAACACGCAACTGTGATTGCATCCTTTGTTTTTCTTATTCTTGGATGGGTTTTTGTAAAAATGAATGGGGAGGACAGCATCACACCGATTTTAGCATATGGTGCATCCATGTTAATTGGCGGGTATCGCCTCTTCACAACAGGCTTGAAAAATCTCCTTCGCCTTCAGTTTGATATGAGAACGCTTATGACTATCGCTGTCATCGGTGCTGCTTTTATTGGGGAATGGGGAGAAGGAGCTACTGTCGTAATTCTTTTTGCGATTAGTGAGGCTCTAGAGACTTATTCTATGGATAAAGCCCGTCAATCCATTCGCTCCTTAATGGATATTGCTCCCAAGGAAGCCTTAATCCGAAGAGGAAATAAGGAAATGATGATTGAAGTGGATGATATTCAGATAGACGACATTATGATCGTAAAGCCTGGGCAAAAAATTGCGATGGATGGAATCGTGGTAAAAGGCTTGTCTTCCGTTAATCAGGCGGCTATTACGGGGGAATCTGTCCCTGTTTCAAAAACACCAGATGATGAAGTGTTTGCAGGAACCTTGAATGAAGAAGGTCTCCTTGAAGTCAAGGTGACAAAGCATGTGGATGACACAACCATTGCGAAGATTATCCATTTAGTTGAAGAGGCTCAGGCTGAGCGTGCTCCGTCACAAGCTTTTGTGGACAAATTTGCGAAATACTATACGCCGCTTATTATTCTTGTAGCATTAGGGGTTGCCGTTATCCCCCCACTGTTTTTTGGAGCCGATTGGGATACCTGGATTTACCAAGGATTAGCTGCACTTGTGGTTGGATGCCCTTGCGCGCTTGTGATCTCAACTCCTGTTGCGATTGTAACAGCGATTGGGAGTGCTGCAAAAAATGGCGTGCTCATTAAAGGCGGCATTCACTTGGAAGAGATGGGAGCAATCAAAGCCATTGCCTTTGATAAAACAGGAACACTAACAAAAGGTATTCCAATGGTAACAGATTATCTTCCACAGTCTAATACAAATTCGGCAGAACTTTTGTCTATTGTTGCAGCGCTGGAAAAAGGATCACAGCATCCACTGGCTTCAGCTATCATGAAAAAAGCGGAAGAAGAAAAAGCGCCATACCAGGACCTCAGTATTGAAGATTTTTCTTCCATTACGGGTAAAGGAATTAAAGGAAACTTTCAAAATAAGATGTATTATGTTGGAAGCCCGAATTTGTTTGAAGAACTATTATCAAACGGCATTCCGGCTGCATTAAAAACAACAATTGCCCGCCTTCAAAATCAAGGAAAAACCGTCATGGTGGCAGGAACCTCAGAAGAAGTATTGAGTTTGATTGCCGTTGCGGATGTGTTAAGGGAAAACAGTAAAAATGTTATTGAAAATCTTCATTCTTTGGGAATTCAAAAGACTATTATGCTTACTGGTGATAACGAAGGAACCGCAAACGCGATCGGTGAACAAGTTGGCGTATCGGATATTAAAGCTGAATTATTGCCGCAAGATAAATTAACGTTTATTAGAGATCTTAGGAATCAATATGACCGAGTGGCAATGGTCGGTGACGGCGTGAATGATGCCCCTGCATTAGCTGCTTCTACGTTGGGGATTGCCATGGGAGGAGCTGGAACAGATACGGCTCTTGAAACAGCGGACATTGCCTTGATGGCAGATGACCTTGGAAAATTGCCGTTTACAGTTAAGTTAAGCAGGAAAGCACTTAGCATCATTAAGCAAAACATTACGTTTTCATTAGGGATAAAGCTTGTTGCATTACTACTGGTCATTCCAGGGTGGCTGACGCTTTGGATTGCGATTTTTGCAGATATGGGTGCGACTCTTATTGTCACATTAAACGGCTTGCGACTTCTCAGAATTAAAGACAAATAAGCTAGGAGCTTCCCGTTTTCATGGGAAGCTCATTTTTATTAGGAGGGATATTCTTGTTATACGATGTTTTGGTTATTGGCGCAGGACAAGCCGGGCTTTCGATAGGCTATTACCTTAAAAAGAATAATGTATCTTTTCTTCTCCTGGACCAGGGGGACGAAATAGGCGAGAGCTGGAGAAAAAGATATGATTCTCTAAAGCTGTTTACACCGCGTTATTTCAGTTCTCTTCCAGGATTATCTTTAAGCGCGGATCCGAATGGATATTCAAAAAAAGATGAGATCAGTGACTATTTGTCGCAGTATGCAAAGGCGTTTTCGCTCCCAGTAAAGCTCCAAACAGTGATTACAAAACTGGATAAAGAAGGGGATCTTTTTGTTGTGTCCACCAGCCAGGGTGTATACCGAAGCAAACAGGTGGTAGTTGCCACAGGACCTTTCCAGCAGCCAAATATACCCGAATTCTCTAAACGCCTTTCGGATGAAGTTTTTCAGCTGCATTCTTCAGAATATAAAAATCCTAATCAGCTCCTGAGCGGTACCACAGTAGTTGTTGGCGGAGGGAATTCTGGAGCACAAATTGCGGTAGAATTGGCGGATCATAACGAAGTATATCTGTCGGTTGGGCACAAACCTAATTTCCTGCCTCAGGACTTTTTGGGCAAAAGCATCTTTTGGTGGTTTGATAAATTAGGATTATTAAAGGCAAATATAGACAGCAAAATTGGTCAGTTGATAATGAATAAGCCTGATACAATTTTTGGTTTCGAACTTAAAGGACTGCTCATGGACGGAAAAGTACAGCAAAAGCCGAAAGCTATATCTGCTAATGATAATGAGATCATGTTTGAGGACCAAAGCATTGTGAAAGTGAGAAATCTAATTTGGTCCACTGGTTTTCGATCGGATTATAGCTGGATAAAGATTCCCGTAATCTTTAATGAGAAGGGGTTGCCGATTCATGAAAGAGGAGTTACAGAAATTCAAGGCTTATACTTCTTAGGACTCCCATGGCAATATAGAAGGGGTTCAGCACTGCTTCAAGGGGTCGGGGCAGATGCTGAATATTTAGCAAAACAGATGCGACTATAGATGCGTTTCATTCAAGTATGCGCTCTGACCACAGCGAAAATAAAGCAAATTAATGGATGAAACTTCAATTAGTCAGATGATACATTGCACAATGTTGCTGTGCATCTTAAAATACTGATTATTAGGCTACATCAGGTCTTCAAGAGATTTACCTATCAAGGGGCAAAGGTGAAAATTTTGAATTACAATTCCGGAAGTGGTCAGTGAATATTACTGGGATACTGAAAGAAATATTCAAAACTAGCACTTTGGAGTAAAGCTAACTGCCAAGCAACTTTTTATAAGAGCGAATTATATGGACTAACAGGAGGAGCCTAAAGCACATTTTGTTTATTTACTTAAAAGGGTAAGCTAAGTTAGAAGGAGCCCGAGAAGAGCCGCTTGAACCTTGAACAGAAGTTACTGTATCTACGGAACATATGAAGTGAATGGACGGAGTAACAGCTAAAATTGACTCTGCTGAACAAACAACTGTATATATGGTTGATTTCACTCCAACTACCGGCGGAGATGAAGTGAAAAATCATAAATGGGTAACAGAAAGCGAGTAATCACCAGATAATACCATTTTCGTTTGGATAGTCAGTCAATTCCTTAACAAGGGGAATTGGCTTTTTTTATAGTGAGAATGTTTTAATACTTAAATCAAACGTTTTCAGAAGATAATTCCAGACAATACATGTAAAATCCAGAAACTAGGATACATTATTTACTAAACATTATCTTTCTAGAGATTTATTTAAAACTAGTTCTATGAGCCGGAAACTAGCTTCTCCATATTTTCTTCATATTTTTTTATTATAATTCAATGGTGGTAATAAGAGAATAATTCTCTGTATCTCTTAACAGCGATCGACCTCAGGAGGAATTCCGTGAAAATGTTACTAATATATGTTTCTATTTTGGTTTTTTTGAATAGCCCTTCTATAATAGTTCAAGCAGAAGAAGAACCAGCGATCTCAAGCGAAGCAGCTATTTTAATTGACTCAAAAACAGGTGAGGTTTTATTTGAAAAAAACTCAAATAAAAGGATGTATCCTGCAAGTCTAACAAAAATAGCAACGGCAATATACGCGATAGAAAAAGGAAATTTAAACGATATCGTTACAGTTGGGAAAAATGCAAGAGTAACTGAAGGTACACGGGTTTATTTGGAAGAAGGTGAAACAGTCAATTTGCAAAAACTTATTCAAGGAATGCTAATTAATTCCGGTAATGATGCAGGCGTTGCCATAGCTGAGCACTTAAGTGGATCAAATGAACGATTTTCAAAAGAATTAAATATGTATTTAGCTGATTTGGGGCTAAAGGAAACTAACTTTAAAAATCCACATGGCCTTTACGATCCTGAACATGTTACTACGGCAGAAGATTTAGCGTTTTTAACCCGTTATGCAATGGAAAATAGTATATTTAGAGAAATTTTTGGAACCAAAGAGCTAAAGTGGAAAGGTGTATCCTGGGATACAACTTTATATACGCATCATAAACTGATGAGGGAATTCCCATATGAGGGTGTTATAGGTGGGAAAACAGGATACGTTGATCAGTCTGGACATACTTTGGTAACTGCTGCCCAAAGAAAGGATCTGAGCTTGATTGCAGTCACCCTTAAGGCACCATCACAAGAAATTGCTTATAATGACACAATGAAATTACTTGATTTCGGATTTAATAACTTTAAAACATCAAGTCTATCTAAAGGAACTGATTTTCAAATTAACAATATTGTTTATAATGCAACAACTAAACTCTATATTACTCAGTCCACTCAAAGTAATGTTCTAAGTACTTTAAAGGATGATGGGAAAATTGAAATTTTATACCCGAGTGCAAAGCTGCTTTCTGATATCCAATTAGGATATGCTATTAAAAAGAATAAAGAAGTAAAGAAAATAGTGAAGCAATCGACGAATCAAAAAGATGAGAAGTTGGCAAAAGGAAGTTATATATTTGGCACCATATTAATTACTTTATTAGTCTCCGTTATTGTATTAGGAAATAGAACCTGTAACAAAATAGCAAAAACAACCATTGAAGAACAGTTATGACACCTTCAAAGTTATAGATAGAAGAACAACTATTAGGATATAAGGTGAGATGAGGAGTACTTATTATGAAGGGACAGATCTTGCACTAGGCAATCAATTTTTTTAAATAGAAATGATAAGTGTTGAAATAAAATTAATTAATATAATGGAGGGCTATTTTTGAGTTTAAAATGGGATAGCGAGTTAGACGAACTAAGGATACGACGCCGCACAGAGATATTAGATGAAGCAAGGGAATTATTTTTGGAAAAAGGTTTGCCAAGAGTGACGATGAGAGATATCTCAAAAGAGGTAGGGGTATCTACGGTTACCTTATATAAATATTATAAGTCTGTTGATGAAATTGCTGCTGAAGTTAAACAACAAATTTTTATTGAAATGAAGGAATTTTTCAAAGAGATATCAACTGATAGTACTGCATATGAACAAATCATAAATTGGCTTAAACAATGGGACTCTTATCTAAAAGAAAAAGACGATCATATCCGATTTCAAGCAGAATTTGATCTTTATTATCAATCACATAAATTAGAAATTGAGCAAGCTTATTATCTTGAATTAATTAAAATAAATGGGGAATCAATTCCTTTGGTGTTTGAACAAGGACAAAATGAAGGAAGCATAAGAACTGATTTTACAGCCAATGACCTAACGGCATGGACATTTAATAATCTACTGGGAATGGTTCACCGACTTGCGGCAAGAGGGCCTTTATTAGAAAATGATTCACCGCTATCAACAGAGAAAATGATGGAAATGACAATTGATTCAGTTGCAAGCTTTATAAAAAGGAGTTAATCAATGCTATAACAGCGTTGATTAACTCCTTTTTATTATTATCTTGTAGAGGAAAAAAGATTGTCTTAAGGTTCCTGTACGAAATTTAAAACCCCTGATTCCCTTCGTTTAAAGGACAAGAGGGAGGCAAATCAGGAAAATTCCATTCTTCTGCTTATTTTTAAGGATTTTGGAATTATTGTAGAAGCTTCCACCTCAGTTTTTAATATCTTAACATAGGCTATGGTTCCTTTATATTTCGAGATGTAGGCTGTTGGCCTGGTCTTCAATTAACTTCATTATTTTTATAAATCCCTTTTCTGGGTATGCCTGCAATAATAATAGTGTATTTGTATCGATTTTTAACATTTTTCTTAATTCCATTGGAATAGATAATTTTCCATTCCTGAAAATGCATTTATTTAAATGGGCATTTTCATGATGATTGCTTACAACCAACTGGTTAGCTTCCTCATAAATAAAGACGAACTCTCCATCCTTCATGCCCAACATTCTATATAGAGCGGCAGGAAGTAAAATTTGACCGTTTTTTGTTAACTTTTTTACATACAAAGGCATTTCATCCTTTCCCTTAATCTCTATATTAATTTGTTTCCCATTTATAGCCGACTCCCCAAATGGTCTTTAGATGGCGATCAACTGGGAAACCAGATTGTCTTAACTTCTCTCGTATGTTCCTAATGTGAGAATCAATCGTTCTACTTTCTGTTTTCCATTCCTGACTCCAGATGGTCTGTAAAAGGGCTTCACGAGAAAAAACATTATTGATGTTACTTAACAAATGCCCTACAAGTGCAAATTCCTTAGGAGTCATAGATATGGTGTTTCCGTTAAAAGAAAGATTGAAAGATGTTTCATCCCATTTTAACCCTTGAAAAAAAAGTGAATCACTGATTACTAGGGAAGACCTTCTTAACAATGCCTCTATTCGGACTAAAAGTTCGTTTTTGTTAAAAGGCTTAGTTAGATAATCATCGGCACCCTGTTTAAATCCATCTACTATATCTTCTTTCTCACTTTTTTTAGATAGTATAATGATTGGAACATTAGAAACCCTTCGAATTTTTTCACAAGTAGACGAACCATGCATATCAGGCATAACAACCTCTAATATGACGAGAGATACACTCTTCTGTGAAAGAAATGAAATTGCATCACTAGCTGAACGGAACTGTATGCATCGATAGAATGGCGAAAGAAGGGAAGACAATAAGTTCTGTGTTTTTTGATCATTATCAATCACCATAATTTTTTTCATTTTAGCTTTCCTCTTTTCATTAGTAATCTACGTTTACCTTACTAAAAAAATATGAAGAAATTTTGCATTTTAGAAGACTTCCAAAAAACACTAGAAATTATTTTAATTGAATTCAAGCTAAAATTAGATTAAATAGATCCAATTAAAAAATTAATCTCATTAATCCACAAATTGGTTATTTATGCTTTCTGTATTAATATTTTCATTAAAGTTATCTTCTTGCACACTTTCTTGATATTATTCCCTTAAAATATTTTTGATATAAAAACATTAAAGAGGTGAATATATTGGGGGAAATTGAATCGATTGATAGAATTGCCTTTGAGTTAGGCCCAATAACGATTTATTGGTATGGTATCATTATCGGAAGTGGTCTGTTATTAGGATGGATTCTTGCTGCAAGAGAATCGAAAAAAGTTGGAATGGAAAAAGAACTACTCTCAGACCTATAGCTGTGGGCAATTCCCATTTCAATTATTTGTGCAAGATTGTACTACGTAATTTTCAAATGGGAATACTATATTAAAAATCCAGGAGATATTTTAGCGATATGGGAAGGTGGTATTGCTATTCATGGAGGATTATTAGGAGCAGTGATAACTGCCGTTATTTTTTCTAGAAAAAAGGGTATTTCTTTTTGGAGACTTGCAGACATTGCTGCACCAAGCATAATATTAGGCCAGGCAATTGGACGGTGGGGGAATTTCATAAACCAAGAAGCGCATGGGGGAGAAGTGTCCCGCTCATTCCTCGAAAGCCTCTTACTCCCAGGCTTAATCATTAATCAAATGTATATAGAAGGAGCATACTATAATCCGACTTTTCTATATGAATCATTATGGAATATTCTTGGCTTTGTTCTTTTGGTTTTTCTCAGACGTTTATCCATAAAACGTGGTGAAGTTTTTCTATCTTATATTATTTGGTATTCAGTTGGGAGGTACTTTGTTGAAGGATTGAGAACAGATAGTTTAATGCTCACAGAATCAGTTAGAATAGCTCAAGCTATGTCCTTAACTTTGATTGCAGCAGCCGTTTTAGTCATTGTCCTTAGAAGACGCTTAGAAAAAGCTGTTCATAGATATGCTGATAGGGATTAATGAATTTTTAATAAAGGCCACCTGCTTTAAGCATAATTCTGCGGAGATAATAAGTATTTTCGGAAAGAACCACTCTCTAAATAGGAATTTAAAGAAATGTAAGTTCTGTTTACATTAAACTTTGTAATGGGGAATATAACATGAATTTATTCTTCACTTTTTAGTTTTCACATTAATAAGCCTATCAGTTCTTCTCTTATTAGGAAGAGAAGAGCTTACGCAGCTTGGTAATATTCAAGTTTTAGATAATATTGAACAAACATCTCGTGCATCTGTAGATTCGGAAGATATAACAAAAAGGTGGTAAAGATTAAGGACCGAGTCCTTTTGGATGCACCTATTATTAAACAATTTCCTGAACTGCCAAGAGGTTGTGAGGTTACTAGTCTGGCAATGCTTCTGCAGTATAAAGGAATTAAAACAAATAAAATTACACTTGCCAATAATATAAAAAAGAATTCTGTTCCGCTAAAAAAAGAAAGCGGGAAGATATTTTGGGGAGATCCAAATGAGGGATTCGTTGGTGATATGTATTCCTATAAAAATCCCGGCTATGGAGTTTATCATAAACCGATAAGAGAACTAGCCGAAAAATATATACCAGGTCAAATAATAGATTTAACAGGTAGGGATTTTGTGGAACTTCAGGCTTATCTTTCGCTTGGTATTCCAATTTGGATTATAACCAATACTACCTATAATGAATTGCCTGATTCTGCATTTGTAAAGTGGTTTACACCTAATGGGGAGATAAAAATAACTTATAAAGAACATTCTGTTCTTATTACAGGCTACGATGAAAAGGCAATTTATTTTAATGACCCAATTGACGGCATGAAAAATAAGCTAATTTCAAAGGGGGAATTTCTTGCTGCCTGGAAGCAAATGGGGAGTCAAGCGGTGACATATCTGCCAGATTAGTGTTTAAGAAGATTAGTAGTTGATTTAAATAATGATTATTAGAAACATTATTGACGTGGTGGTTAATAAGATAAGTCAAGAAGGGGCTAGCTATTGATTTTGCCCTTTTCTTGACTTTACCTATAGAAAAAGGTTGATGGTAATTTTCAGTGTATGTATTATAATATCCTAAAAGTTTTCTTGAAATATGGGTTTGTTACCTTAAAATCCAACAAGTCGATTACATAGCTGGATACCCAGAGTTAATAAAAGTCATGATTGAGAACCAACCAAAGACAAGAAAACTTCCAGCACCAAAAAGGACTCCAAGAAGATTTTTATTTTTTATCGCAGTGATAGTCCCAAAACCTGATAACAATGCTACTAAACCAAATATAATTACTATACCCAAGGGACAACCTCCTATCTATTATGGTATATATCGCTGTCTAGAATAATTTCCTACTTCCTTGTCACATTTCAAACAAATACTCCATGGAATTTCCTGATATGTTCTAGTGAAATTGCATTCTTGTACCTTAAAAACTTGTCACCCTATATATAGCATGTCCATCAAAATACAGCATAATCCTCAAATTGCAACTTTTAGACGAATTCCATAATTATAAATATGTCCACACTCTGACTCGAACAAGTTTTATTTGGAGAAGTTCAGAAATGTAACCAGGATAACGATATATTAAATGAAGTTAGACGCTTAAGGTTCGAACCTATTATAATTAAAAAGTATGCAGAAAGTATGGATAATAAATTATTAAATTAAATAGCTCAAAATTTCCAGAAAGTGAAGCTGAACATATAAGATTGAGTCTTTAAATTGGTCATAGTGTAATATCTTGTTGATATTCAAGCATAATCATATACTTATTATTACGATCCGATTACTTTCAATTCGAAGAAAATGTATTTAAATGAACTATACACCTAATTGACTTGTTATTTTTTTTCAGTCCATTTATAGCCAACACCCCAAACAGTTTGCAAATGATCATCTGCGGGAAACCCTACTTTTCTGAGCTTGTCCCGTAGGTTCCTAACATGAGAGTCGATAGTTCGGTCTTCAATTGAAACTCGATCTCCCCACACGGACACAATAAAATGATCTCTGGAGAAAACTTTGTTTCGATTTCCTAAAAACAATCCCATCATTGCAAACTCTTTTGGCGTCAGCAAAATCTCTTTATCTTCAAATAAGAGTTCATAAGAATTTGGCTTTAGTACAAGGCCTTTAAAAGAAAGGATTCCTTCCTCTGATTGTGTTCTTCTTAAAACTGCCTCAATCCTTGCTAGGAGTTCTTCCTCATCAAATGGCTTTAAAATATAATCATCAGCTCCTATTTTTAACCCCTTTACAATATCTGGCTTCTCACTTCTAGCAGTAAGCATGATTATTGGAATATCCCTGAATTTCTTAATTTCCTTGCATGCTGTCCACCCATCCATTTCAGGCATCATAACATCTAACAATATAAGGTCTACAGGATGGGACTCTAAATAAAGGATTGCATCTATGGCTGATCGCTTTTTGACACAATTATAACCAAGCGGCATTAAATATAGGGCTAATAAATCAAGCATCCTAGTTTCATCATCAACTAATAGTATCGTTTTCAATTTTACCTGCTCCTTTAAAGATTAATTCAAACTCAGTTCCTTTGCCTTCTTCACTTTTAACAGAGATCTTACCACCATGAGCAAGAACCAGTTCTTTTACAATGGCCAATCCTAGACCTGTTCCACCTAATGATCTTGTACGGGATTTATCTACACGGTAAAAGCGATTTAGAATGTAAGGAAGGTCTTCTTCTGGAATGCCTTTACCGTTATCTTGAATCTGAATGTAAATATCCTTTTTCTTTCTGCTAACAGAAAGAAGTGTTTTTGCTCCAGAAGGAGAATATTTTATGGCATTATCTAATAAGTTAAAAATGATTTGCTCAAGTCTGGATGGATCCGCCATAATAAATAACTCTTCCGGACAAACTACTTCAAGTTCCATCTCTTTTTCTTGGAAAGCGGGAGTGAACTTTTGATTTATTTTCATCATAAAGTCAGTTAAGTCTATTGCTTTTTTTTGTATTATAAATGAATTTTTGTCCATTTTCGCTAGGTCGAAAAGGTCCTTAATTAAATCAGAAAGGCGATTCGCCTCCTCATGAATTATATTTAAATATCTGTCACGGTCTTCAATAGAAAGGTTTCGGCTAAGGACAATATCAGCGTACCCTTTTATATAAGTTAAAGGGGTCCTTAACTCATGAGAAATGCTGGCTAAAAAATCGTTTCTCTCTTGTTTTAAGTATTTTAGGTCATTGGCAAGCCTTGATATGGAATGAGCTAGGTCACCAAGTTCGTCATTGCCGTTTTTTGGGAGAGACACGGAGAAATCCCCCCTGCTTATTTGAAAGGTAGCCTCCTTCATTTTTATAAGAGGTTTAGCAAGACCTTTGGAAAGAAAGACAATAATAATCAGAGTCAAACATACAGCAATTATTCCTGCCAATAAAAAGTTCCCATTCAGCCGTTTTATCAAAGCGTGAAGTGATTCTGTATCCTGAAACATATAAACGCGACCTTCTGTCCTGCCATCGATCTCTATTGGGCTTACGGTTGAAATAAAGGACCCATTTTTCCAATTATCCTCTAAAATTTCACCTTTTCTTGGAATATTAAACCCCGAACTATAAATATACCTCTCAAAACTCTCGCTATTAGCTGATGATCCAAGTATTTTACCGTTTACATCCGTGATTACCACGTCAGTATTTGCTTCAGATTCCATAAGAGTTACATGTGAGATAGTATCTGCGTCAAAGTGTTTTTCTAGGATTGCTCTATGAGAATTTCCTCTCGCTTGTAAAGAAAGCAGTTCTTCTTCTATTCTCGAGTCGACGAGAGCCGAATGTAAGAAGAAAAACATCAAAATAACAAGGCCAAATATAATTAAAAAGAAAATTACTCCTAGCTTTATTGATAGCTTGTTCATGTAATCACCTGTTTCATGCTAATAGTTAAATTATATCCCTGAAATTTGAAGATTTTATGCAGAATTAAATTGCAGCTAGAAAAATTATAGCCACTTAAAAGGTTATAAACGAAGAAATATTTTTTAAATAATTCAATTAACTATTACCTGAATTCTTTATTTCCCCAAACACACTATAAAAAGCCAAGAAGAAAGGCTCTTGGCTTAGAAGTTGTATTTTTAACTGTCTATATTTTCAACTCATTATGAGCAATAGAAGAAGTTTCTACCTGTATTGTAGTGTGTTCAATTTGAAAGGTTTCATTTATTTTGCTAATTGCTTGTTGGAGTATTTCCTGGCTGTCTCTGTTATCATCGATAAGGATATGGCAGCTAAGTGAATCAAGTCCGGAAGTAATGGTCCATATGTGGAGATCATGAATATTAATGACTCCATCAATTTCAGTTAAAGCCTCTCTCACTTTCTCTTGATCAATAGTGATTGGTGTTCCTTCCATTAAAATATGAACAGAATGTTTTATAATTCCCCAGGCACTTTTCAATATTAATAAAGCAACCAAAACAGAGATAATAGGATCTGCTACATACCAGTCAAACAATAGCATTAATATTCCTGCAATAATTGCACCAATAGAACCTAGAGCGTCTCCCAGAACATGCAAATAGGCACTTCTTAAATTAACATTATTTTTCACATCTCCTTTCCGCATTAAGGACCAGGCACTAATCAAATTAGCGATTAGGCCTATAGAAGCAATCAGCATCATTGATCCACTTGCAACAGTTGGTGGTTCAAAGAATCTGCCATAAGCTTCCCGGACGATAAAGCCAGCTATTACAAAAAGAGTAACTCCATTAAACAATGCAGCTAAGATCTCGAATCTGTAGAATCCATATGTCTTGCGAGGGGATGGGGGCCTAGAAGCAAACCAGATAGCAATTAAACTCAAAAACAGTGAACTTGCATCACTCAACATATGGCCTGAATCTGAGAGTAGAGCTAAACTATTGGTAATCAGTCCTCCGAAAAATTCTAAAATCATAATGCCCGTTGTAATAATCAGAGCAATGATTAATCCTTTTTTATTTCCTTCTCGTGATTCTTCAAATTGGTTATGTCCGTGTGAGTGACCATGTCCGTGGTCGTGGTGATGTCCCATTAATAATCCTCCTATTCTAACATTTAATATGGGTTATAACTTGATTTAACACCGTGATGACATGCTCATCATCATATGTATAAAAGAGCGTAGTTCCTTCGCGTCTGTATTTAACAAGCCTTAGCTTTCTAAGTAAACTAAGCTGGTGGGAGACTGCAGATTGAGTCATTTCCAAGACTTCGGTTATATGGCTTACCGAGCACTCTTCTTGTGATAATAAGTATAGAATTTTAATTCGTGTGGGATCTCCTAGTGCCTTAAAAATCCTAGAGGCTTCATCCACTGTCTGAGTTGATAAAAACGTATGTTCCTGTTGCTTCATTTATATTTCCACCTTTTAATTATTTTGTTCTTATTCTTATATAATAATACAAACTTTTAACCCCATTTCCATATTATAACAAAAGGGGACCGCTACCAGGGGAGGCCAACAAATATGCTACCTCTAAAGAGGATCATCGTATATGTATAAGATTTTTCAATAAAGTGTAATCTTTCCTTTTAAAAAATGGACGAAAATCTGTAGCACAGTTTATATTGATGACACTAAAAGAAGATTGATCAATTAATAGTGACTTTTTAATCAATTGCTGATGCTGTGGTACCAACAATCAATGCAATTCATCTTAAGAAATCCTATATTGTGAAGGGTGGATTTAAAAACCTGGTCGAAGTCACCTCGCAAATGATGGAATCCTCATATTGTTAAATGCACCTGTTGTGAAATCTATACTTTTGCTTGGAAAGAGCAGTGATTTGTTCTAAAAATTTTCTTTTTCTTTATTTACCTTGTTCACTCGAGAGTTAAACTGAATTGACAACTGAAAACCTTAGTATCTTATTTTATTAAGAAACCCTTAGGGATGCCACCTAATTACTAAACCAGGTTAAGAAGGCGAAAGAAGATTTTAATAAAGAAGACTATAAGAGTAAATCTAAGAAAACTGCATCATAAATCATAAAAAACCCGAATTTGTCACAAGTATATGAATAAATACTCATATAAATCCTATACAAAAAAGAAAATACTGTCAATGAAAATCTCTGATACTTATTCCATTTTCTATATTTTTAATGAATTCTTATTTAAATACTCTATGAATATACTTGTACAAACATACATGGGGGTTCTTTAATGAACAGTGATTTAGCGGTAATTGTAAATGTTTTCTTAATTATTTTCTTTGGAACTCTGATTGGAGGAGGGCTTACGTGGCTAATCTGTCATACACTAAAGCTGAATAGCCATTACATTAATATATTTTGCAGCGGGATACTAATCGGTTTGATTGGATTTGAACTCCTTCCAGAAACACTTAAACATTTAGATTTTATCGGAGTTTTTGCTGGAATTTCATTAGGTGTATTTTCTATGATTGCAATGGAAGGATTAATCCATAAAACCAAAAATCGTTTCAAACGTGACTCGGGAATGTTCCTCCTACTCTTTACGGCATTATTTCTCCACAGCATTCCTACAGGGTTAGCATTTGGTATGAATGTCCAGCAACAGGTTGTCAATCCGTCAATATTATTAGCAGCAGTTTTTCTTCATCATATTCCTGAGGGAGTTATTCTAATGGGGACCCTCATATATACAGAAATGAACTTATTTATTTTTGGGGTTTTTTGCTTTATCCTATCGCTTGCGGTCAGTTTGAATGCTTTAGGGGGACTGGAGTGGCAATCGCCATCTGAGAAGTTTACTACTATTTTAAACGGAACCGCCATAGGTACATTAAGTTATGTAACAATCTATGAGGTACTTTGGAAACATTCCTTCCACCTGTCGAAAATTAAAGTGCTATCCATAACCTTATTAGGAGCACTTCTTATAATCTTATTTTTTATTTTGGTACCCATAGGACATTAAATAGATCAGCCCAATCAAAACTGTCATGGAGATGGCAGTTTTTTTTATTTTTCAAAATAAATTTGACAACATGAAAATATATTCATATTATAATACTAAAAGTTGCGTTAGGGAAAAAAACAAGCAGGGGGGAAAAAAATATGGGGTTGTCTAAAAAACTCTCTTTATTTGAAGGAGAAAAAGGGGACATTATCAGAATAACTGATTTAAACATAGAAGGAATAATGAGGAGACGTCTACTCGATTTAGGATTTGTTCCGGGGGCAAATGTCGAAGTGCTAAGAAAAAGCCCATTGGGGGACCCTGTTGCTTTTCGGGTAAGCAACACTTCTATAGCCTTAAGGAAAGAGGAAAGTCACAAAATTTTAGGGGAGTTGGTTTAGCATGGGTAACTTTCGAATTGCTCTTTGCGGCAACCCGAACACAGGCAAAAGCACCTTATTTAATGCACTAACAGGACTAAAACAACATACTGGAAATTGGGCAGGAAAAACCGTGGACATGAAAAAGGGTGTATACACTTATAAAAATGATCAATATGAAATTGTTGATTTACCCGGCACATATTCACTTTATTCAAATTCCTTAGACGAAGAAATCGCTCGAGATTATATTGTGTTTGAGAATCCCGATATCACCATTGTTATTTTGGACGCTACTGCTCTTGAAAGAAATTTAAATTTGGCCTTGCAGGTACTGGAGATGACTGATCGAGTAATCATTTGTATTAATTTAATTGATGAGGCAGAGAAATTAGGAATTAATATTAATGAAAAATTACTAATGAGGAGGTTAGGCATACCGGTAATTAAAATTTCTGCAAGAAATAAGACGGGGATACCGATGCTTCTTGATACTATGAGCCGAGTTATTTCGGGAGCCATTCAGTGCACTCCTTTTCAAATGAAATATGATAAGGAGACTGAAAGAAAAATAAAAATCTTGGAGCCTATGATTGAGAAAACTGTTGGAAATGATATATCTGCAAGATGGCTTTCTTTAAGGTTATTAGACGGAGACAGAGAACTATTTGAACAAATCGTAGAAAAGGCCAGAAACAGGGAGGTTTTGATCAATGGAACTACAATCCACAAAACAAAAACAGGCATTAAATGAATTGTTCCAGCAGGCAGATCTTCTTTCCTCGACACAGATACGTGACCAAATAGTTGAGCAGTTATATAGAAAAAGCCATCAATTAGTAAAAGAAGGTGTCTCATTTACAAAAAATAGATTTGACCACAGAACTGAAAAATTAGATGCAATTTTTACCTCCCCTGTATTTGGATTTCCAATCATGTTGGTTATGCTGGGTGTTGTGTTTTATTTAACAATTGCAGGAGCAAATATCCCTTCGTCCATGCTTGCTGAATTCTTTGGCTGGGTGGAAGCGTATTTAACCTTATTTTTCACTGAATTAAATGCCCCTAATTGGCTTCATGGAGTTTTGGTATTGGGTCTCTACCGTGGAACGAGCTGGGTAATCAGCGTAATGCTTCCACCCATGGCCATTTTCTTTCCGACCTTTGCATTGCTTGAAAACTACGGTTATCTGCCACGTGTAGCATTTAATATGGATCGGCTGTTTAAAACGGTAGGGGCACACGGAAAGCAATCACTGACAATGGCGATGGGGTTCGGCTGCAACGCTGCAGCAATTATGTCATCGAGGATTATCGAATCTCCCCGGGAAAGGATGCTGGCTATATTAACAAATAATTTTGTCCCTTGCAACGGTAGATGGGGTACTTTAATTGTTTTGGCCTCACTCTTTATGGCGACAGGTTTTACCGGTGGAATGAAGTCAATTGTTACGACTTCAGTTATTGTGGGGATCGTGCTTTTCGGGATAATTATAACATTCTTTGTATCCTGGACTCTAGCCAAAACGGCATTGAAGGGCGTGCCAACTCACTACACTTTGGAGTTGCCTCCTTACAGAAAACCTAAATTCTTTGATACAGTTATTCGTGCTTCTTTGAATAAATCCTGGTCTGTTTTAGTCCGTGCGGTTAAAGTCGCCGCTCCAGCAGGCATATTAACATGGGTACTTGCAAACATTCAGGCAGGAGATACAAGTATACTGCTTCATATTGTTCAATTTTTAGACCCGCTTGGCCAGGCGATTGGTCTAGACGGATATATTTTAATGGCATTTTTAATTGGACTTCCTGCTAATGAAATCGTGTTGCCCATCCTATTAATGGGTTACCTGTCAACTGGTGCTTTAATAGATGTAGATGGGATTGAGGATTTAAAACAAATCTTTATCGAGCAAGGCTGGACTTGGCTGACTGCTTTAAATATGATGCTGTTCTCTTTACTGCATTATCCTTGTGGCACTACACTTGTAAATATATACAAGGAAACCAAAAGTGCAAAGTGGACTTTTTGGTCCTTTATCATTCCTACTGGTATTGCGTTTTTTGTAACTTTTCTTATTGCACAATTAGCTCGTATCTTCAATTGGGTGTAGATCAAGTAACGGTATAGCTTAAGGAGCACTACAAAAGGAGATCCAACATGTTAATCAGGTAAGGAACTCTTCTAATATCACTAGCTTTTACTTGTTTTTTAGCAGGATATTTTGTCCTATCAAATAACAGCAGGATGTGGATGTTCATTGGGTTAACCTGCTTTTTCTTCCTCATTCTTTTAGCAATTTGGCTATTTCGCCAATAGATGAAGTATAATTTCAGGGAGGGTTACTCAGAGGCTTAACATGTAGAATTTTAAGAAGAACAGTCTATATTTTAAAGACTGTTCTTCTTTTTATTTCATTTCCAACAGTTCAACTGATTAGTTTTTCTTCTTTTTTGCGCGCTTGCGAAGAGCAATAATAAATATTATAAATGCTGTATAAACAGCTGCCAGTGATAAGATAAGTGGAATGTTTAGTCCGGTTTTCTCTTTAAGTACATATATTTCACTTTCCTCCCGTTCGGGAACAAAGATGTATTTATTATCTTTTGGACGAATAAGATCTCCTGCTAACAATCCTCTTAACTCTTTGTCTTTTCCTCCAAGCTTTTCAGCTGATAAAGTAATGGTGGTTGATCGGGAGCTGTTATTGATGACCGTTACAGTCACTTCATCATTATAGACTCGTTTATACACTGCTGCAGCATGGTCTTCATATAATACTTCCAGTTGTCCTCTTGATAAGGAAGGAAGCTGTTGGCGGAGTTCTCCTAACTTAGTTATAAAATCAATTAATTCTTTATCAGTTCTAAAGTCCATTATCTTCCGGTTATCAGGTTCTTCTTCACCATTTAATGCAATTTCGCTCCCATAATACACAATAGGTACGCCAGGTGTGGTGTATAAATAAGTAAGTGCCAGCTTCCACCTTGGTCCCGGATGCTGATTGTTTTTTACCGCCCCGCTGGTAAAACGTGGTGTATGTGGATTATCCAAATACTTTCCCATTAAATAAGGGGAGTCTTCAGTAAGGTCAGCTTTCAATTGATTTGAGAATAAGTTTTCAAGCGATTGGTCAGGTTTTGAGAATGCTGATCTTAGCTCTTTACTGAATGCCTCATGTATTAAACTTTTTATACCCATTTTTTCGTATTTGTCAGGATTTGAATCACTTGGAACTGTGTCAGCAATTAAATAGAAATCGTCTTTTACCTCATAAACCTCTTTTGAAAATTTTTCCCAAAAGCTTTCAGGTGCATTTTGGATTAAGTTTAATTGATATCCGTCTATATCCGTTTCTGCTATCCACCATTTCGCTATATCAATCAAGTACTTCTGAACCTCAGGGTTTCTCATATCTAATTCTGGCAGGTTGCTGAACTCATTTTCTTTAGTATTTTCACCTGTAACCTTCGGTTCCATATTCCCCTTAAACCAATCACGTTTTTGGGGGTCTTTCAGCCAGGGGTGGTTAGGACCAATATTATTGAATGGAAACTCTAGGATGATTTTCATATCACGATTATGAGATTCCTTAATAAGTCTCTTAAACGTTTTTAAAGAACCAAAATGTTCTTCGGTATTATAAAAATCATTAATCCAATAACCGTGATATCCATTTTCTTCATTGTTAAAAATTGGCGTGAGCATCAACGTTGTATATCCCATATCTTTGAGATAATCTAGTTTGTCTATTATTCCTTGGAAATCTCCGCCTTGATAGGATTCAGGATTTTTAGCATCAACATTGAAATCATTTTTAATGTCTCCATTATTAAAGCGGTCAACCATTATATAGTAGATCGTTTCATCTTGCCATTTCCTTTCATTTTTTTCATTTGCTTCAGCTGAGACCCAATGGGGAATAAAAAAAGTTATAAGGAATAGGGGAATAAACTTTTTTAGCATAGTACTTCCTCCTTTTAAATTTTGTAAATTAACAGCGTAAATATTCAATTGTTAAGGAATTGTGAAGAAAAAAAGAACTTTTAATATAAAGATTGTCTTTTAACAGCCTATCTATTAATTTAATATATGAGCATATAAAAATATAGGGTTTTTTCATTAATCTATAAAAATTAAGATAGATAATTATATTGACACGTCCTTTTGCAGGAGGTTTTTTAAATTTTTTATTTGAAATGGTGAAAAGCATAATCTTAAAAATTTTTCTATGGTTAGTCTAATTTGACACACATGAAAGATCTGTACTTATTATTTTTTATAAAGGGGAGGCTGTGCTTTGGGGACACTAAATATATTTGGTTTTCGCGCTCTTTGGAGTCCTTATTTTTTGGTATTTCTTTTGATGCTATTAACCATGTATTTTCTTATTACTGTTATCTACCGTAGAAACTTTAAAAACAGTGAGACGTTAACGACAAAACAGGGAATCATTTTTTCTTTGGGGATACTGCTCTTATACGTTATTAAAGGGGCTCCAGTCGATCTGCTTGGTCATCTAATGTTCTCTGCTCATATGACTCAGATGGCAATTTTATATTTGATTATTCCTCCATTATTGATAATTGGAATTCCTCAATGGATTTGGAGGAATTTAATAAATGTTGCAGGAATAAAACCGATTTTTATGTTATTAACCAAGCCGCTTATTGGATTAATACTTTTTAATGGTTTTTTCTCTATCTATCATATTCCCATGGTTTTTGATATGGTTAAAACCGATAAAATAATTCATGCGTCTTATACCTTTGTTCTGTTCCTATTAGCAATAAATATGTGGTGGCCACTAATCAACCAGCTTGAAGAACATCAAACCCTGAATGGACTAAAAAAGGTGGGTTATATCTTTGCTGAAGGAGTATTGTTAACCCCCGCATGTGCCTTGATTATTTTTGCAGATACCTCTTTGTATGCTACTTACTCAAACCCTGCTGCCTGGCAAGAAGCTTTAAAGTTATGTGTTCCATCTAATAGACTGTCAGGATTGGAATTGACAGGCCCAGAGATCTTTAATTCAATGTCTCTGGTTCAGGACCAGCAACTTGGAGGAGTCCTCATGAAAATTATACAGGAAGTAGTTCTAGGGATTGTTTTGGCTTCAACATTTTTTGAATGGTACCGAAAGGATCAGGAAGCCTCAGATTTTAAAATCAATAAAATGGAAACAAACAGAAGTCTTAACTCAGAACATAGGGAATTTTAAAGTTGTTTTAAGAACAAAACAAAAAAATCATTATTAATTTGGAGGAAAATCGACCTGATGAAGAAATTAATTATTTTGCTTTTTTTAATCTTAACTTTAGCTGGCTGTTCAAATAAAAACGAAACACAAAGCAAAGAAAAAATTCCGGAGCTTATAGAAGTATCGGTTGAAACTGTTCCTGCAGACTTAAAGCCCAATGATGAAATAATGATTCAGGCTAAAATAACCCAGGGAAAAGAAGTGGTAACAGATGCAGATGACATGAAGTTTGAAATTTGGAAAGAAGGGGCTCCTGATCAGGAGCATGAAAAAATAAAAGGTGAATTAAATAAAGAAGAAGGTACCTACTTTGTAAAAAAGACCTTTAATGAGCCTGGTCTTTATTATGTTATAGCGCATGTTACAGCAAGAGGAATGCATAATATGCCTCAAGTTGAACTTGAGGTCGCTGAATAACTAATAGAAAAAAATGAGAGGGATATTAAATCCCCCTCATTTTTTGAATAAGTTGCATGCTATTCTTTTTGTTCACAATTCTCTCCACTATAATCGAATTGTATTGTAAAATGAGCCACTTTAAATTCGTTTAGATGTTCCCTTATTTTATTTTTAATAGTAACAATAGAATCTCTGTCCATGTCATTTGGCACTTCAAGATGAACAGAAAATGCGTGTTCCTTTCCATCTATGGACCAAAAATGCAAGTGATGAAGACCTTCAATCGATGAAATTCCCAGAATTTTTTCTTCTAAAATATTGGTATCAATTCCCTTAGGTGCTTTATCTAATAAGATACCTAAGGTATCCTTTAGGTTTTTTATAACATGGTATAGAATGTAAAAAGTAATCCCTATAGATAAAAGTGGATCCAGGATTGGAATATCTTTAAATAACAAAATAATGCTAACAATTAGAACTGCTACCTATCCTAATACATCCTCAATTAAATGCCAGGAGAGAATTTTCTGGTTTAAGCCGCTATCACCTTTTTTTAACCGGTAAGCTGCAAACCCATTCACTGCAATCCCTAAAATGGCAAGCCAAAGCATACCCTCCGAGTTGGGATTAACAGGGTTAAATAACCTCTTGCCTGCTTCGTATAAAACATAAATGGAACCGGCTAATAAGACAGCTGCATTTAATAGTGCACCCATTAAGGACAGCCTTTTATGCCCAAAAGTAAAATGAGAGTCTGCACCTTTTTCTGACTTCTTTTGAAGATACCAAGACACTCCTATAGAAATTGAGTCCCCCAAATCATGAACTGCATCAGATATAATAGCGATGCTACCAGTAATAAAACCGCCAATTATTTCTATTATTGTAAAGACTAAGTTCAAAAAGAAAGCCAGCCCCATATTTTTTTGTGTTTTGTTATTTTTTGCGCTCATAGTAATCCCCCTTTTAAAAGGGTTAATACCCAAAACCTAACTTTTAAAACAAGCAATTAGAAGTTAGTAATCAGCTAATCAGCATGCATAACTAAATTTCTTAAATTCCTATCCCCTTTCTGTCAGCTGATATTGAGCAGGTGAGTGCAATGGATATAATAGTAAAAATCATGTGTATAGATGAAGTTACAGGACTCAAAAAACTTATCTTTGTAATGAGACCAAAAATAGCTGTGGTTAATAAGAAAAACATTAGCAGTGTTGATTGGATTTTAAAATTATTGTGTTTATAGGATAAAAACAGAAGATAGGCTGTCACTAAGATAGAGGCTAGCCCTAATATACCGTGAATTGAGTAAATCATCTGTGAAAAATTTCGGTTATTGATAAGGGCATCGGTTTGACCAGGATAGAGCAGTTCGCTCATCCTAGAATGTTTAAAGAAAGCTCCAATTACTATTTCTATGAAGGTTATGATTAATAAATAATGAGCACTTTTTTTTATAACTTTTTTAGGCCCTTCTTTTGGTGATTCTAATAAGGTATGTGTATAAATAACTGATACAAGTAATAACAAGCTCACTGTGACATCAATGGTTGTAAAACCAATAGGGGTACCCAATATTACATTTATTCCACCCACTAGGGATTGAACGATTAGTAAAATTACAGTAACTGCAGGCCACCAAGATTTAGTATGCCTTTTTTTTAGCTTTTTCGAAACCAGAATGGCATTCAATAGTAAAATAAAACCGAGAGAAGTGGTAAATATCCGATGTGAATATTCAATTAATATATTAATTTTAGTAAAGTCAGGAACATATTGACCATTACATTTTGGCCAATCAGTGCCACACGCATCCCCGGAATTTGTAGCAACAACTAAATTCCCTAGAATAAGTGCAAATAGAGTTGAAAGTATGGTGAGTTTAGAAAATAAATTCTTCAATTAATAATCATCCTAACATTATTAAATATGAATAATCCCATTAAAGACATATACAAACTTAACATGTATCATAACGAGTCTCAACAGTTAATAATTATAGATTAATTGACAAAAATAGGGATAGATTATAAGATAGATAACTATATGAGAGGATGTACATGTATTAAAAGTATAAAGGGGACTAGCCATATGAAAGGGAAAAAATTAAAGGATTCGTATTTAGGGATAATTTGGTTAACCTTAACTTTAAAAACATATGTTGTCACCCGGTTTGCTTTCAGCTTAGAAATTGAAAATTTTATCCAAGAAGTCATATTAATGTTAGCTTGCGGGGGTTCAATTTTATTTTTATTGTGTTTGTGTTTATTTGGGAATAAAAAGGGAATTAAATCCAGGCTTTTTATTACAAATTTCTTCCTTACCACATTGTTATATTTTAATCTGATTTACTATCGTTTTTTTAATGATTTTATTACAATTCCAGTGTTATTCCAAACTGACAATGCAAGTGATTTGGGGAGCAGTATTATCAGTCTTCTTAACCCGCTTGACATCCTTTTAGTATTAGATTTGGGATTTCTGATTCCTTTAAAAAAACGATTTGGTGAAATTAAAATTAAAAAGCGGAAGATTTTATTTTATTCCATACTCGTTATGGCAGCTAATCTAGTTCTTGCCAATATTGAAAGACCCCAGTTATTAACCAGATCATTTGATAGAAATATGCTTGTGAAAAACCTGGGAGTCTTTAATTATCAACTGTATGATGCATACTTGCAGACAAAAACAAGTATGAATCGTGCTTTTGCTGACAGCAGTCAAATAGGAGAAATCGTAAATTATGCGAATGCAATTAAAAAACCAAACAATGAAGAACTTGCAGGAATAGCGAAGGGGAAGAATGTATTTGTTATTTCTATGGAATCTACTCAAAACTTTATAATAAACGAAAAAGTTGAAGGCCAGGAAATCACTCCTTTTTTAAATAGTTTGATAAAAAGTACGGACACTTACTATTTTAATAATTTCTATCATCAGACCGGACAAGGAAAAACCTCCGATTCTGAATTTTTGTTTGAAAACTCTCTTTACGGACTTCCAAGGGGGGCAGTATTCTTCACACATTCTCAAAATACCTTTGTGGGGTTGCCTTCGTTGTTAAGTCAATCAGGGTACTCCACTGCAGTTTTTCATGCTAACAACAAAAGTTTTTGGAACAGGGATGTTATGTATAAATCCTTAGGCTATAATCAGTATTTTTCTGATGAATACTATGATATTACTGAAGAAAACTCGATTGGATGGGGTCTTAAAGATGACATCTTTTTTGCACAGTCAATGCAATATTTAAGGACTTTAAAGCAGCCATTCTACGCTAAATTTATTACTTTAACAAATCATTTTCCATTTTCCTTAGAGGAAGAGGATGAGCTAATTCCCGAATGGAATTCTGAGGATGGAACAGTAAATCGATACTTTACGACCGTAAGATACGAAGATGAGTCTCTGAAAAAGTTCTTTGAGATGATAAAGAAAGAAGGGCTTTATGAGAATTCTATTTTCATACTAATGGGAGACCATTACGGGATTTCATCAAATCATAATGAAGCCATGGCTCAATTTCTGGGTAAAGAGATTACTCCATTCCAAGAAACACAGCTTCAAAAAGTCCCTATGATCGTTCATATTCCCGGAATAAATAAAGGACAGACTATAGAAAATATATCAGGACAAATTGATGTTAAACCCACTATTCTTAACCTATTGGGTATAAAAGATAAAACGGATGTTACTTTTGGCTCAGATCTTTTTACCGAAGATCCTGACAATTTTACAGTTCTCAGAGACGGTAGTTTTATTACTAAAGAATATTTGTATACAAAAAATAGATGCTATGATAAGCAGACTGCACTCGAAATTGATGGACAAAACTGTAAAAAGAATGCTGAAAGGGCGCAAAAGGAATTGAACGCATCAGATCAAGTTATCTACGGCGATCTGTTAAGGTTTATTAATCAGAAAGGATATACTTCCGATAAATAAACAAAAGGTAGATCCAATTCATAAAGTGAAATAAGCCGTCAGTAATGGCGGCTCATTTTTTTGAACTTAGTAATCAGGCAATTTAATCTAGTGAGGCTCTACATGAACATGAGTATGATGGATATTATGAAACTTACGTAAATTATCCTCAATTTTCACAGTAATATCATGACTTTGAATAACGGTTAGTGAAGGTTCAACAAAAATAGTCACATCTACTATTGGGTGGTTTCCATGAAGTCTTGCTCTTAGATTTTTAACAAATTTTACTCCTTCCGTTTGATTGATTGTTTCTTCAATTTCCTTCAAGAGTTTTACTTCAAAACCATCAGTTAAATCGTGAGCCGCCTCCTTAAAAATTACCCAGGCAGTTAAGCATATAATTATTCCCACAATTGCTGCCGCGAGGGAATCCAGCCAATTCAACCCGAGATGTGCACCAGCTATTCCTATTGCAGCGCCTATACTTACCAATGCGTCGGAACGGTTATCCTGTGCTGCTGAATAAAGGGCCTTACTTCCAATCCTTTTAGATAGCTTCAAATTATATCTGTAGACTAGGTACATAAAAAGAGAACTAAATAAAGCAACAGCCCCAGTATATAAATCAGGTCTTTCTTCAACAGGATTATATAAATTTCTAAAAGAATCGATCACTACTTGCAAACCAACAGTAAGCATAATTAATGAAGCAACCAAAGAAGCGATCGTTTCAGCTCTAAGATGTCCATACTTATGGTTCTCATCGGCCGGTTTTTGAGATATCCTTAATCCAATTAATACGGCTACAGAAGCAATGACATCAGTTAAATTGTTTAATCCATCCGCTTTTAAAGCTTCCGAATTTCCCAAATTCCCCATGATAAGCTTGATAATGGATAAGAGTATATATGCTGATATACTAATCCAGGCACCTTTTTCTCCTTTTTTCACTTCATTTTCTTCCATCCGCAGTTCCTCCACTTAACATAATTAGCACTTAGTTTTATCTTAACCAATAATAGTCAACTACAATTCGTTTATTCCCTCTCCAAAAGAAAATAGTCCAGTTTTGGGGGTTTGTAATTGAGGGGAAATTGATATAGTGCATATTTTCGCCATAAATTTGTTGCTTTATTGTCACTTTTATTGAATGTGGATTATGAGATAATGTGATTAAGTGAGCATAAAAATGTTTTTTTAAAGGTGTAATAATTCTAATTGAAAAATATGGAAGGATGGTTTGTCTTGTTCTCTCTAATTATAGTAAAATAATTCCTTTTCAAAATCGTCACAATTGGCAGCTGAATTTATGATAATATTTTAAACATCTTTAAGTGAACACATGCACATATAATCATTAAGTTTATTCTTTAAATTTGTGCAAATACGGAAAGGGGAACTCCTATGAAAATGAAATGGGCTTTACTGACATTAATTTTCACTATTGCCACTGTGTTAACAGGATGTGAACCGTTATTGGTTTTAGATCCAAAAGGGCCACAAGGTCGTACAACAGCAGATGTAATCATGATCTCAATTTGGACCATGGCTATAGTTGTAGTGGTTGTATTTGCTTTATATATCTTCATTGTTAGAAAGTATCGTGCTTCTAATCAGAGTGAAGACTATGAACCTCCACACATTGAAGGCAGTCTTAAACTAGAAATCATCTGGACCGCTATTCCGGTATTAATTGTTGCGTTTCTATCGGTAGTGACTGTTGTATCCACCTACAAAGTTGAGGCAACACCAGAAGGATATGACGAGGAACCATTAGTTATTTACGCTTCATCATCTAATTGGAAATGGCACTTTAGTTATCCTGAACAGAACATTGAAACTGTAAACTATCTGTTCATTCCTACAGACCGGCCAATTGAATTCAAACTTTATTCTTACGGGCCAATCTCAAGTTTTTGGATTCCTCAGCTCGGTGGACAAAAATATGCGATGGCTGACATGGTAAATACCCTAAATCTTGCTGCTGATGTACCAGGTGAATATAGCGGTAGGAATGCCAGCTTTACTGGTGAAGGCTTTGCTCAACAGACGTTTAATGTAAAAGCAATGCCGCCCAAAGAGTTCGATGAATGGGTAGAGGAAATTAATGCAACTGCAGAACCTCTTACAGAGGAAAAATTTGAGGAATTATTAAAGCCAGGACATCTTGGTCAATCAACTTATACTGGCACTCACTTATCTTTCTCACCACCGCCTAAAGGCCATCATAAGAAAGGTGATTCAGAGAAAGAAGAAATGAAGCCTGGCAAATCCGAAAAAGATCCGGATGAAATAATGGATCACAGCAAAATGAACCAATAAAGTAAGAGTTGCCTAGCTTTCTAATCTATTTCTAGCTGGATATTTTAGCAACACACTTTCCGAAAGGAGTCAAATAGTATGGATTTCTTAGCACGATTTGCCGTACCTAATCCAGGACCTACAATTTACGCATCGATGGTTGCCATAGCCCTTACAATGGTCGCTATCTTTGTAGGACTGACATATTACAAAAAATGGGGATACCTATGGCGTGAATGGCTGACGACCGTGGACCACAAACGGATTGGAATCATGTATCTAATATCAGCTTTACTGATGCTTTTCCGTGGAGGGGTAGACGCCATAATGATGCGTGCCCAAACGGCTGTTCCAGAGAATACGCTGCTTGGCGCACAGGAATACAATGAAATTTTTACAACACATGGTGTTGTTATGATTATCTTTATGGCAATGGCGTTTATTATGGCATTAATGAATTTTGCTGTTCCATTGCAAATTGGTGCACGTGATGTGGCTTTCCCAAGATTAAACGCTTTAAGTTTTTGGCTGTACTTTTTCGGAGCAATGCTCTTCAATATTTCGTTCGTTATCGGGGGGTCTCCAGATTCTGGTTGGACTTCTTACTTCCCGCTGGCAGGAACTGAATATAGTAAATCTGTAGGTACTAACTACTACATGCTTGCTCTTCAAATCTCTGGACTTGGTACATTAATTACTGGTATTAACTTTATTACGACCATTCTGAAAATGAGAGCTCCCGGGATGACCTTAATGAAAATGCCCATGTTCACATGGTCAGCGTTAATTACTAATCTGATTATTGTCTTTGCCTTTCCAGTATTGACAGTAGCATTATTAATGGGTACCATGGATCGTCTATTTGCTACTAACTTTTTCACAACAAGTAATGGCGGATTGGACATGCTTTGGGCTAACTTGTTCTGGGTTTGGGGCCATCCCGAAGTTTATATCTTAATATTGCCCGCATTTGGTATTTATAGTGAAATTATTTCAACCTTTTCACGCCGTAATCTATATGGCTATAAATCTATGGTTATATCAATGGTCGCTATCTCTGTGCTTTCTTTCCTTGTTTGGGTCCACCATTTCTTTACAATGGGTCAGGGAGCATTAGTAAACAGTATTTTTTCGATTACCACGATGGCTATTGCTGTTCCTACCGGGATTAAGATTTTTAACTGGCTGTTCACCCTTCGAAAAGGGAAAATCGTTTTTACCACCCCAATGCTCTACTCGCTCGGCTTTATCCCGATATTTACAATCGGTGGGGTGACGGGTGTTATGCTAGGGATGGCCAGCGCCGACTATCAATACCATAATACAATGTTCCTGGTTGCTCATTTCCATCTGGTTATCATTCCTGGCGTTGTTTTTGCCATGATAGCTGGACTTTTCTACTGGTGGCCGAAAATGTTCGGCTTTATGCTGAATGAAAGGCTTGGTAAATGGTCATTCTGGTTTATTGCGATCAGTGTATGCGTAACCTTTTTCCCTATGTTTATTTCTGGATTGGATGGCCAGGCACGCCGGATGTATACCTATTCGGAATCAACTGGATTTGGAATATGGAATCTGATTTCGTTTATTGGTGCCATTGGACTGGCAATAGGATTTGCGTTAATTGTTTATAACATCTATTACAGTATTCGATACTCATCAAGGGATATCCCTGCAGATCCATGGGACGCGCGTTCATTAGAGTGGGCTACACATAATCCAGTCCCTGAATATAATTTTGCAATCGTGCCGGAAGTTGATTCAACTGAAGCATTTTGGGATTACAAGAAAAAAGGATATAAATTATTTAAAGGCAAGTATGAACCGATTCATATGCCTAATAATAGTGGCGTACCGTTTTTAATGGGATTAGTCTTTTTTGTATGGGGCTTTGCTTTTGTATTCGGCATGTGGATGCTCGCGGTTCTTGCTTCAATCGGCATAGCTGCGTGTTTGGCTCACCGCTCATTCGAGAAAGACCATGGCCGTTATATTTCTGTTGAAGAAATCGAAAAAACAGAAGAAGAATTGGGAGGTGCCAAAAAATGAAAATAGATCACTCGCTCCCTTTAGAATATGGAACAGAACAAAATCGCCTTAACATATTAGGATTTTGGATTTTTCTTGGAGCTGAAATTGCTCTCTTTGGGACGCTTTTTGCTTCTTATTTTACTTTGGTGGATCGGACAGGCAGCGGTCCATCTGGAGCTGAGATTTTCGAGATTACACCGGTACTGATTGAAACAATATTACTTTTGACAAGCAGTTTCACAATTGGGCTCGGGATCCATGCCATGCGGTTAGGCAAGGCAAAAGCCATGATTACTTTCTTTGCAATTACTCTACTACTTGGACTTGGTTTCTTAGGAGTAGAAATATATGATTTTATTGTCTATGTTCACGAAGGAGCAACACTGCAAACTAGCGGTTTTACAGCTATCTTGTTTCTAACTTTAGGAACACATGGAGCACACGTTACCTTTGGCTTATTCTGGGGGGCGTTTATTATCCTTCAAGTTATAAAGCGGGGCTTGACACCTGAAACAGCGAATAAAGCATTTATCTTCTCGCTTTACTGGCACTTTCTGGACGTGGTGTGGATTTTCATCTTTAGCTTCGTCTTCCTGAAAGGAATGATATAGAAATGAAAGAATTATTTCCTCCAAAACAAGTATTAGGGTTTGTATTCTCTATTGTCCTAACGGTAATTGCTCTTTCAGTTTACTTTTTGGATATGTCATTTGAGTTAGCTATGACCATTCTTCTTATAACAGCTTTTATTCAAGCAGCTGTTCAATTGGTTGTTTTTATGCACGCTGGTGAATCGAAAGATAAGAGGTCAATCTACACTACGCTGTATTATGGTTTTTTCATAGCCTTAGTGACAGTTTTCGGTACATTACTGTCATTAATTTGGGGTTATTATTAATATGTAACAAAAGGAGCGTCTTGAAAGGGCGCTCTTTTTATTGCTTCGAATCTTATTGCTGTCTCCCAATCTTTTTTACCATCTCTTCAGATGCTACCAAGAACATACCCATCAGGAAGATAAAAACAGCTCCTACTATTGTGCCAACACCGATGGGTGTCAAAACACTGTAACCGTTTTCAAAAAGTCCTAGAAAAAAAATAATGATGCCAATCAAAGTTATAGTGCCGCTTGTAAACTTTAGGGCATTTAAAATTTTTACTCGAGATTCCATATGTTAACAACCTCCTTTTTATATATTATTCAACCTGTTCACAAAATTGTCAAATATTTCGGATTTAAAATTATTGACAGTTTCGGCTGACAATGTTTATTTAGTGAAATATGAGTTTATTAATCCATATAACAACGATACTCACTCATAAACAGCAAAAGGAGATGAAGCAGACTTTTATATTAAAAAGTGCGAATAATTATGTCGATAATATATTTAAAGGATCAAAATTTAAAGAAAAGGGTGTTTTTTAATAAATGAAACGTTTGTTAATTCTCTTGTTTACTGCTACTTTTCTATTGTTTACATTCGCATCGCCTGGAAGTGCCGAATCATTCTCAGATTTAGGAGTGAATCATAGGGCTGAAAGAGAAATAAATTACTTAAAAATTGGAGATATTGTAAGCGGAACAAGCGCTACCCGATTTTCGCCAAATAAGCAAGTTACAAGGGGAGAGGCTGCTGCTATGATTGGACGAGCTTTGCAGTATAGCTCAGGAAATAGTTCTACCAATTTCAAGGATGTGTCCTCAAGTTATTTTGCCTCAGGGTACATCAATGATGCATACAAAAACGGGATTCTTTCGGGTTATCCTGATGGTACTTTTAGACCTAACAAGTCAGTAACAAGGGGTGAGATGGCACTTATGTTAAACCGGGCATTTAACCTCGGTGGGTCTAATACGAGTTCATCAGGAACAGTTCTTATGAACCTTGGAATAGCACAAGGATACCCTGATGGAACATTTGGTCTTAATAAAACACTTATACGATCAGATTTTGCTGTGTTTTTAGCTAGGTCAATCAATGAAGAGTTAAGAACTAGGAGAGCGTCTGTTTCTTTTTCAAAAAAGGCACTAGTGAATGCTGATGTACTCAATGTCAGAAGCGGCCCTTCTATAAAGTATCCAGTTGTCAATAAGCTCGAAACAGGAACGCAAGTAAATATTGGTTATTCCATTGGAAAATGGGCTTATATATCTGTAGGGGGTTCAAAAGGTTTCGTACATCAAGATTACTTAAGTATAAATAGTTTACAAGGTTCATCTGGAACAAAAAATCCACTCAGTGATGAGACGATAATTATCGATCCCGGGCATGGTTATCCCGATACGGGGGCATCTGGGTATGGGATATATGAAAAAGATGTTGTACTAGATACTGCTTTAAGGTTAAATACCTATATTAAAAAGTCTCCTTTTGCTGTAGTGATGACCAGAGACAGGGACACAAAAATTGAATTAAAAGATCGTGTATCTAAAGCCCAAAATGCTAATGGCGATTTATTTGTAAGCATCCATGCAAACTCATTTAACGGTTCAGGCCATGGAACTGAGACATATTACTATTCTGCTTCACAAAATCCAAATGTTAATCAGAGTAAAGCAGCAGCTAAGTATATCCAAAATAGGTTATTGGAAGCATGGGAGTTAAATGACAGAGGGGTGAAAAACGGGGATTTTCATGTAATCAGAGAAAATTCAATGCCCGCGGTGCTAGTTGAACTCGGATTCATTGATAATAAAACTGATAATGACAAGCTTCGGTCCCCTCAATGGAGAGAACTGGCTGCAAAAGCTATTTATTTGGGAATCCTGGACTATTACCATCATTATCAAAAGAAGGACGTAGCATCTTTATACCAGCAATTGGGAGCAAGTCCCTCAGAGAAGCTCCATTAATCAATCAAAAGTATATTCATGCCCCAGCTAACCTTAACAGTTATTGATGGAAATATTTTTTATAGATCTTTTTTACAAGCTCAACAGTTTTATTGAGATTACAAAATATGAATATAGAAGGTAATTTTAGGTTCAAATCGCATAAGATTTGGACCTTTTGTGTCTATAAAGCAGACTTAAAATGATGTGAGTACATGCAGCACCGAAATTGACATACTAATCAACAGGATAACAATAAACATAGTCAATGTCTTAATTTTTTCTAAAGGTAATACTAAATTTAGTGTAAAAAGGCATTATATATAAACAATGCCTTTTATATCTAATTAAGTTTTTTGAGTCAAATTAGTTTTTTGGTCAAATCGGTCTTTTTTTTTCATTTTTACTAGGTATTTAACAGCCTCAAGATTTTAGAGAATACAATAATTATGAGA
Organism: Bacillus sp. NTK034; assembly: GCF_017303275.1. Classification (GTDB taxonomy): domain Bacteria; phylum Bacillota; class Bacilli; order Bacillales; family Cytobacillaceae; genus Cytobacillus. The sequence goes on from NZ_JAFKOJ010000007.1 coordinate 227,471, forward strand.
CATAATCTAACCCTAATATGTAAAAAACTCGTACATATTCTTTAGATAATACCAATACATTAATAAATAAATTAGACTACAATCGTTTATTACTATTTAATTTTTTTATCTCCTACACCAAACTGCTATATGATTCTTCTAATTAAAAACCAGTAAAACCGCCAAAAAGGCTGTTTGTAATGACGGAGATTAATTTTGTAAGCCAATTGAAATATAAAATAACACCCATTAGTATCATTATAATCCCACCAGCCTTCATAAGTGAATCACTGTGCCTTTTAAAGAATGTCAGTTTATCTATAAACATTGACATAAATAGAAAAGGTATGGAAAATCCAAGACAATATACAGCCATATACAACAAGCCCTGCCCTGGATTAGTGATTCCAAGAGCAAAAACAGCTGCCAAAATAGGCCCTGTACAAGGTGTCCATCCAGCTGCAAACCCCATTCCTATTAATATTGATCCTAAAAACCCTGCTGGTTTCTTCTTAAATTGCACCTTATGGTCCATCATCAGAAAATCAAACTTCAGCACACCTACCATAATAAGACCGAAAAAGAAAATAATGATGGCTCCTATTTGCTCCAACAAATCTTTATATTGAATAAACAGTACACCGATTAGAGAACTTGACCATCCTAACGCCAAGAAAATAATCGAAAAGCCGACCAAAAATAATAAAGTATGAAAGAATGCATTGCTTTTAAAGAATTGGGCTCTTTTACTTTTAAGGTCATTAACGGATATACCCGTTATATAGGAAATAAATGCAGGATATAAGGGAAGAGAGCATGGTGAGATAAAGGACAGCAAACCAGCTCCAAATGCTAAGAACAAATTTAAATCCATAAAATACAACCTCCATCAAAGCTTAAATGTTGGCTTCGGCCATTCTATAAGTTATCTATAACTTCCAATGTGGTATCTAACGTAATCAGCATGAAAGTATAAAAGCCCTGTAAAGGGCTTTTATACTAAGGAGCAATCGACTCCATGTAATTGCTAATATCTTCCTCCGTCATTGTGCCGGTTAATACTTTAACAACTTTCCCACTTTTGTCTATTAATATTGTAGTGGGGATAGGACCAATATTGTATAATTCCGTTACAACACTCCCACGATCCATCAGTATCGGAAACGTTAAATTATGTCTTTTCACAAATGTTGAAACAGAAAAATCACTTTCATCAATATTAACAGCCAGAATTTCTACTCCTTTATCTTTAAACTTTTTATACTGATTCTCCATATATGGCATTTCTTTTTCACATGGCTTACACCAAGTTCCCCAAAAGTTCAAAAAGACTCCTTTTCCTCTTAAATCAGATAATTTTATCCGCTCTCCATCCAGTGTCTCTAATGAAAAGTCAGGGGCAGCTGTTCCTTCTGCAATCACAGTCTTGTCTTTTGTAAAGTTCGCATAAAGAGTATATCCGACAGCACCAAAAAGCAGGATTAAAATCACACTTCGAATAATAAGTCTTTTTCTTTTCATATCAATCTCCTTAATTTTTATTCAAACTTTGCTTAGATTGTCTTTAATTACTATTATAGTAAAGATAAATACAATATTCAAATGCATATTAGAATATTGTTGTAAATGGGGTGTTTAATAACCCCAAGCTCTTTTGATACTTGGCCATTAAAATCAAAAAATTAATTAATTAGAATCCAGCTACGCTAGTACAGTAGATCAACAATTTTGGTTCAAAAGAATACCTTTTCTGAAAAAGGCAATAATGGGTTGTTAAGGAGTGAGAAAATGAAAGACGGAATTATTTCAACAGACCAAATTGTATTAATAACTACTGCAATTGTAGTTGGAACACTAGCAAGAGTTTTAACCATTAAAGAAGACTATCGGCAATATCCTAGCTATCCAAATGGCTATTTAACACATCTTATCACTGGATTTGTTGCAGCAGCTTTAGGAGCGGTTGCTATTCCGGCTTTAATGACTAAAAACTTTGTTGCGGTAACTTTCTTGACACTGGCTATACAGCAGTTCAGGGATGTACGGAAGACCGAAAGGGATAGTTTAAAAGACCTTGAGAATACTGAAGCAACTTATAGAGGGGATGCTTATATTGATGGTATCGCCAAGACCTTTGAAGCAAGGAACTACTTTGCTTTAATTGTCTCATTTTCAACAGGTCTCACAATTCAGCTAATTAACAATGATACGCCTTGGATTAATGTAGTGTGTGGGGTGATTGTCGGCTTTTTTGTATTTTATGTTTTGAAGCGTTTTTCAAAAGGAAAAACTGTTGGCGATATTGCGGATATTAAGGAAGGAAAAGTGGAGATAAGAGATTCTGAACTATTTGTAGACGACATTTATGTTTCGGATCAGCTTGGAACTGAGAATGCTCGTAAACTGTTCGAAAAAGAGGGCATTGCGATTGTTATTTATCCACGCGAAGAACATTTTCGAATTACACTCGATAATTATGGTCAAAGGCAAGCCATATTATTTGAAGCTACCAGGTCAATAGGCGTAAAGAGATATCACTTCACACGGAAAGACTATGAGGCAGGAAGAGTGGTGATCACGTTAGTTCCTATTGTAAAAGACATTAATAAATTGATTGAAACAGTAAAGGAGACTCCACTACTTGAAAGTTCTAAGAAAAGTCATGCAGTAATGAAAACTAATTTAACAGGGAGAGAGTAATTTGGGACGCGAATCAACACAAAAGCCTAATTATGAAATATTAGCATTTATAACCACTAATAAAGAAAGGGTGCTGGGAGGAAAACCACTGATGCTACTCGCCAAGGATGAGAAAGATGCTGAATCTCTAACTGTAGATATCGCTAAAGCTATGAAAGCAGATGTTGTGCAAATGAAGTCAGGGGATTACCTGGTACTTCGAGTATAAACACTTAATATTCTTTATGTGGCTTATAAAACCAAACATGCAACTTGATATAAAAATATACAGCTTATGCGATTTTTTATACTTTTTGTCCATTTAATTGCAACAAAAAGTGAGTCCAAACTATATTATATAATTGTTTACCTATGTAAATTCCTATACTAACACTGATAATAGCCTTGAGGTTTAAAAATTATCGGCATCGGTTAAAGAACCGATGCCGATAATTTGTAATTTAAAATATAATCTGGTTTCTTTTTAGAATTTTATAACTGTTCACGTCTAATTCGTACACGATAAGGGTGTCTTAATTGCCTAGTTCTTCTTTTGCTTAATAAAAATCATTAGATAGATGATGATTGTAAAAGCAGTAAGGGCTAAAAATGGAATCGTGATAATCCCAAACCAGTTAATATATTGTGCACTGCAGGGAACTCCATTCACGCAAGGCTTGATAGGGGCAAATCCCGGCACTTTTTGAACAAGGTAATGATAAAAGGAAATACACCATCCAATAGCCGCCATCGGGAGCACAAACTTTTTGACAGAAAGGTCATTTTGGAAAGTGCCTACCCCCAGAATCAAGGCGAGCGGGTACATAAGAATTCGCTGGTACCAGCATAGCTCACAGGGGATGAACCCCCGTATTTCACTAAAATAAAGGCTGCCAAGGGTTGCAGTCAAAGCAACAATCCATGCCAAATACATGTTTGCTTGATTTACGTTAAGTTCTTTCATTATTTATCCTCTAATGCCTGGTCTATTAGACTCTTTATTTTCTCATAATCAAATGGATCTTCAAGCATTGTGCCATTTACCATAATACTTGGTGTCTGCTTTACTTTAAACTTCTCCACAAGCGCTGAATCGTTATTTACCTCATCAATGACTTCTTGGCTTTGGATATCTTTTTCTAACTGGTCAGAATCAATCCCAGGAATTGAGCTAGCAACCTCCTTAATTTTTTCCATTGTTATCCATAAAGAATCATGGTCTTCATCAGGTTGCGCATTAAAAAGGGCTTTATTAAATTCCCAATAGCTGTCTGGATTTTGTTTATAAACTGCTTCCGCGGCTACTGAACCTAGCTTGGATTCATCTCCATGAAATAGAACGTTGATGTAAGAAAACTTAACTTTACCAGTGTCAACATAGTCTTCTACAAGCTTTGGAAAGATATTTTGTCCCCAAGCCTTGCAAGCGGGACATTTAAAATCACCAAACTCTACGACCGTTACAGGAGCATCCGATTTTCCTAATACTGGCTGTCCTTCAATGGATGGGCCTTCCTCAAAACTAGGGGAAGCATTTTGTTCAGATTTCATATTATTGATGACCACTAAAGCTGCAATCATCGCAAAAACCAGCAAAGTTATAACCATAATCAATTTCATAGGGGACTGAATTTTCTTTGACATACTTTTACCTCCTAATAATCTTTTTTCTTTTGTATTCTATCAAGACAGAATTCTATTTAATGCTTAAAAGCAATGATAGATAGGCAGAAACAACAAACAATATGCTCATTAGAAATGAAAGGGCAGCTGAAGACCTCTTAATATAGGAAAGTAAAGTTAAAGCAAGAAACAGAATAGCTACTACTCCGAGAGATATACCAGTTATGTTTGCCGTCATTTGGACAGGCATGGCAGAATCAATCTGGCCTTGATAGAACAAGGCAAATAGTTTGGAGACGCCGCTTTTAACTGTCACCTCAATATCATGAGGAGGCGATTGCTGTCCCAATGCGGCTGTAACTGCAAAAATCATTAATATCACTGCACTTTCAACCCTTGTCCAGGGGACTGGGTTAAACTCTGCATCTGCTTTTAATTTCCTTCTGATTAGGACACTATTAATGCCCGCGTACAATACTAAAGGTATAATCAGTAAATGTTTGATTAACAACGCTTGGCCATATGGAACCATCCAGGCATTTGTATAATCTCTATAATCAATTACAAACGCCGTTAATACCAGACCAGTTCCTATGGTTACCATTAAACATACGAGAGCAACAGGCGTAAACCATTTTAAGAAGTTCAGCCAGTTATGATGATTTTTTGAGAACCAGCTGACAGTAATCAGGATTCCAATCCAGATACTAACAGCAGTAAAGTGGGTCGAATGTGCAATAAAACCTTTCCACTGGTCCAGGGAGCTAGCATGGCTTGACCACCCAAGCGCTAAAATCAATAAGAATGTAATGAAAATACCGATTAACGCAAATAATCGCTTCCTTCTATAGTCAAACCAGATGATATAAATAAATAATAGATTCGATAGAAGATAGGTTACAATCCATGCTTTGCCAACTTCAAAAGTAAAAAGAACAGATTGAAAGGTTTGTCCCATTCCAATGTCTTGGTAAAGAAATAAAATCAATTGCAATACTGGAACAAAGGAAAATACTGCTACCCCACCTGTCGCAGCCATCAAAATACCTTTAGGCACTTTTATATCAGGTTTAGACTGAAATGGCACTAAGGATAATAGAAAGGCTCCAATTAAAATGGAAAAACATAGATATAAAAGGGTTTCAGTTATGATACCTGCAATAAACATTTGTTATTTTCCCTTTCTCATAATCCATAAAAAGCTTCCGATTACTGCAATAATTAAAATTCCAATTAATGAAGGGATCCAATTAGTTTTTGGCTTTGTCTGCTCTTGTCCTGTTTGAACTTCTTCTTCATTAAGTGAATCTGAGTCATCTTTATTTTTTTCTGTGCTCTTTTGCCCGCTATCTTCATTTTCCTCAGTAGGATCCACCGTTGTTGGCGCGTTTACAGAAAATGAGAATTGTCCTTCTATTGGATGTCCATCTGCACCAATTATCTTCCAATTAACCTTATAAGCACCGTTAGCTAAATCGTTTGAAAGTCTTCCGGTCATTTGATTATTGCTTAAAGTGATGTTCTCGATTGAAATCGAATCACCATTTGCATTCGTTACTTCAAATGTGCTCCCTTGTTCAACCTTTGTTTCAAATGTCATTTTTATGTCATTTGGTCCAGCTGTAATGACTTCTCCATCTTGTGGACTGGAGCTCTCTAAACCTGTATGCCCAAAGGCATTGTTTACAGAAACGATAAAAAGTATAAAGGTAATTAAGAATAGCTTTTTAATCATAAGAAACCTCCTAATAGTATTAACGAACTTTATTTTAACAGAGTAAATATAATTATTCAAAAGTACATTTGAATAAATTTTTGACAAATTTGTTAAATCAGCATAGACTAACGATATAACATATTCAAACAAATATTTGAATAAAGGGTGACAAATATGAGTGATAAAGTATTGAACAAATCTTCCCAAGATACATGTGAGACGTTTTGCTACGATGAAGAAAAGGTTAGCCGAGTAAGCGGGCGGATAGATGAGATAATGGGAGTAGAGCAACTGTTTAAGGCGCTATCCGATTCAACAAGAATAAAGATTGCATACGCACTTACACTTGAAGAAGAATTGTGTGTATGTGATGTGGCTAATATTATCGGATCCAGTACTGCCACCGCTTCCCACCATTTGCGTTTACTGCGTAAAATGGGCTTGGCTAAATATCGGAAAGAGGGAAAGATGGTATTTTACTCTTTATCAGATGAGCACGTCCATCAACTAGTTTCTATTGCTTTAATACACTCAAAGGAAGGTGAAGGAGATGGGGAAAGCACTGGCAAGTAGCAAGGAAACCTATCGATTACAAGGTCTTTCCTGTACGAGTTGTGCAGCTAAATTTGAAAAAAACATCCGGGAGATTGAAACAGTTAATGATGTGCAATTAAACTTCGGAGCATCAAAGATAACCATTTTTGGTGATGCGACTATCCAGGAGCTAGAACAGGCAGGATCCTTTGACGGAATCAAGGTGTATCCTGAACGTCAGAGAGTAGTTCAAGAAAATGAGTCTTTTTGGAAAAAAAGCGAAAATCAAAAAACACTGTTGTCACTACTTTTGCTAATTGCCGGATACTTTTCCCTGTACACCATTGGGGAGGGCCATATAAGTACAATTGCAATCTTTGCGGCATCCATTTTAGTAGGTGGTTCTGGATTAATTAAAGAAGGTCTCAAAAACCTTACTAAGCTTCAATTCGATATGAAAACCCTTATGACGATTGCTGTTATAGGTGCAGCTTTTATAGGGGAATGGAGTGAAGGCGCTGTTGTTGTCTTTTTATTCGCCGTAAGCGAGGCACTGGAAAGTTATTCAATGGATAAAGCCCGTCAATCTATCCGCTCTCTAATGGACATTGCACCTAAAAAGGCATTAATCCGTAGGGACAATCAAGAAATGGAAATGGATGTTGAAGATATTGTTGTAGGCGACATCCTGATCATTAAGCCAGGCCAAAAGCTAGCTATGGATGGAGAAGTAGTAAATGGCCAATCTTCCATTAATCAAGCAGCCATTACAGGAGAATCTATTCCGGTTCTTAAGACTATTGGAGACGAAGTGTTTGCAGGAACTTTAAACGAAGAAGGCTCACTGGAAGTTAAGGTGACTAAACGAGTTGAAGATACTACCATTGCGAAAATTATCCACTTGGTAGAAGAAGCACAGGCAGAGCGCGCTCCATCTCAAGCATTTGTGGAGAAATTCGCTAAGTACTATACGCCGGCCATCATGTCGCTCGCATTTTTAATCGCAATTATTCCACCGTTATTTATGGGAGGAGACTGGTCCGAATGGATTTATCGAGGGTTAGCTGTACTTGTTGTCGGATGCCCATGTGCACTTGTTATTTCAACACCGGTTGCTATCGTTACTGCAATCGGAAATGCTGCCAAAAAGGGAGTATTGATTAAAGGCGGTATTTATCTTGAGGAAGCAGGACGCATCAAAGTCATTGCATTTGACAAAACTGGAACCCTAACAAAAGGAACACCAGAAGTAACAGACCTTAAAGTCTTAAGTGAAATAGACGAGAGAAAATTAGTAGGGATTTCTATGGCCATCGAAAAATTTTCACAGCATCCTTTAGCATCAGCTATCATCAGGAAGGCAGAACAGATGGGGATTTTTTCAAATGAATTTAAGGCCGAAGATTTTCAATCAATAACTGGAAAAGGTGCAAAAGCAGTGGTGAACGGTGAAAGTTATTTTATTGGAAGCCCCAAACTCTTTAAAGAAATAATACACCTCACCTCCTCTGTTGAAGAAGAGATAAAAAGATTGCAGACCCAAGGGAAAACAGTGATGCTCTTAGGAACTGAGACAACTATCATCGGACTGATTGCCGTTGCAGATCAGTTGAGGGACAGCAGCCGAAACGTGATTCGAAAATTACACGATATTGGTATAGAGAAAACCATTATGTTGACAGGTGACAATAAGGCAACTGGCCAGGCTATCGGTAATTCGGTTGGTTTAACCGAAGTAAAAGCTGAACTAATGCCTCAGGATAAATTAAGTACCATTAATTCATTAAGGGAACAACACGGGAAAGTCGCTATGGTCGGGGATGGAATAAACGATGCTCCAGCTTTAGCAAGCTCAACAGTTGGAATTGCGATGGGCGGAGCAGGTACAGATACAGCATTAGAGACTGCTGACATTGCATTAATGGCTGACGATTTAAATAAACTTCCATATACCATCGAGCTTAGCAGGAGAACCCTAGGGATTATTAAACAAAATATCACCTTTGCGTTAGGTTTAAAACTTCTTGCATTAGTCTTAATCGTTCCCGGCTGGCTGACCCTGTGGATGGCTATTTTTGCAGACATGGGTGCAACGCTTATAGTAGTATTAAATTCTATGAGACTTTTAAAAGTAAAAGAGTAAATAAGAAATGAACAAATAAAACGGGTAGAAGGCCTTAGCTCCACCCGTTTTATTATTCCTGAATGCTCAACTTAATTTTTGGTTTTATTCTCACCCTTATAGCTGTGCAAATTTAGTTCCTGAAGCTCTTTATCTGATTTTTTCTTAAAAATATATATAACTCCAACAGAAAGTATTGATAACACCAGACAAACTATTACTGTATATAGCAATACCAAATCTCCTTAAATTTTAATTTAGTTTTTTACAGCGAAGTACCTTATAAAAGGAAACTTCGCTGTAAATATTTTAAGGGGTGAAAAGTGTCCTAGGGTTAAAATATAGTATAAAAATCTGCAGAAATCATGCAAGAAGCATAACAATTATATTACATAGATTTAATTATAATGAGATTCAAAAATATTTTATTTAATTTATAGTTTATTCATAAAATCGTCATATTTAAATTGTAAGATAAAATTTAATATAACTTTTTATGATTTGGTAATTATCTTTATATACCAGAATTATCTTCGTAAAAAAATTAATACCATACTAGGAGTGACAATATGAAAAAACTGTTAATATCCTTATCAACAGCTGGGTTGCTTATTGGACTTAGTGCATGCAGCAGCTCACAAGGAATCGATAACGAGGAAGTGATCGCAGAAACAAAAGCAGGCAATATCTCCAGCGATGACCTTTACATCGCTATGAAAGAAAAGTACGGAGAGCAAGCCCTTCAGGAGCTGTTATACAAAAAAGTCCTAGAAGATAAATATAAAGTGGAAAAAGAGGAATTGGATAAAAAAGTAAAGGAAATCAAGGACCAGGCAGGATCAAACTTTGAAGCACTATTAATGCAAAATAATATTAAAGATGAAAAGGAACTGAAAGAAATCCTTAAGGAACAACTTCTTGTAGAAAAAGCGGCAATTAAAGATATAAAAGTTACAGATAAAGAACTAAAGGATAGTTATGAAAACTATAAACCTGAAATAAAAGCACGCCATATCCTTTTAGAGGATGAAAAAACTGCAAAAGATATCAAAAATAGGCTAGATGATGGAGAGAAGTTCGAAGATTTAGCCAAAGAATTTTCAAAGGATCCAGGTTCTGCGGAAAACGGTGGAGATCTAGGTTGGTTTGGATCGGGAAAAATGGTTCCAGAATTTGAAGAGGCCGCTTATGCCCTTGAAGTTAATAAATTTAGCGATCCGGTAAAAACTCAAAATGGTTACCATATTATTCAAGTTACTGAAAAGAAAGAGAAAGAGTCCTTTGAATCTATGAAAAAAGAGCTTGAATATCAATTGAAGGTATCTAAGTTAGATAATTCTAAAATTGAAGAAGTCATGAAAAAAGAATTTGAAGATGCTAAAGTGAAGATCAATGACAAGGACTTGAAAGGAATCCTTGAAACGTCAAGTGCTTCAAAATAAAATAATTTACTTAATAATCCAGGCCAATACCCTACTTGTAATTAATAAATCGCTCTCATTATAAAAGAACCCCCTTGTAAGCATTAAAAGCTTAACATGGGGGTTCTTTTTGACCGATTTTACATTTTATCATTTGACATAATACTTTTAATTATATAGCTGCAGATAGCTGTACTTACATTCACAGAAAAAACAACATCTCTCATATAATCTTTTTTCTGTTCATACTCTTCAAGAAGCTCTTTTAAAAAATCTGAAATACTCTCTCTTGAGTTATGCAAAATTAGCGGCATTTTTAATTTTTCTACTATATTAAGTGATTTTGCTTTTTGGTCGAGTATAGATTCATATTTCACATGCGGTATCATGTGATGCTTAAATTCCCATCTCTGATTATGAGGGACGCAAAAAAAGTCTGTGAGGAAATGGCAGATAATACCCATTTCAACATCAATTCTTTTTCGCTTGTTTTTATCTAATAGGTTGTAAGAAGGTAACTTAAGGAGTGATAGAATTTTATCTACAACAAAGTCAAAAGATTCTTCTATATAATGTTTCCGTTTTGCAAGATTAGGTATAAAGTCAGGTTTCATATTTGCCCAAGAAAAAGTGGGTGTATCTACACTGTATTGTGAATTTTCCTTAACAAACGATTGGATCTGTAGAGACATAACATGATGTGAATAAGCAAACAGGATGAAACATTCCTTTCGATAAAGAATTCTATTATCTCAATGCAAAAATATGAATTGTAAAAAAATCAAGTTAAAAAAATTACTTGAATATATCATGTATTTCTAAATCCCTTAAATATATATAGAAAAAAATTACCCAAAAAGAGGCTTCTTAGAGATATATGTTAAGTAATCTGATTAATAAAAGTATAACATAAAGGGGAAGCGATAGATATTGTAGGGTCTGACTTACTAATTTTGAAAAATGTGTATGAAATAAGCATGCTATAAAGAAAGAAATGTTATTTTCTTACTCTTCACATAAACTGCATACATTTCGGATATATTAATATTTGAACCATAAAATGAATGGTAAACAAACTAAACAGAAGGGAGCCTTTTAGGTTCCTTTTTGTTTTTATCTAAAAATCTCCACAGTTTTTGCAAATTCATAATCTATACTTATGTCATCTGTAAAGAAAGGGTGTTAACCAATAGAATTAAAAAGCCTTTTTCTTTTGCTTTGATAGAACTATTAGTTGTAGGTTAGTTTTGGCAAGTTCACAAGAGTAAAACACCTATTTGTACTTTTTCCACAAATAATACAGGCCGGTTATTTCTCTTACCCAGTATTTTGCTTTCATCTCGAGAAATGGCTTTATGAAAATCCTAAAATTCTCCGAAATTAAATTATTCACTTTATTATTTATTTTTTTGAGGTGGAGAAATATATTGAATTAAGAAGAAAACATGAAGATTTCATATTAAAAATTCACTAAAATATGGACATACATGTGTTGTAGAGAAAGCTCTCTTGTTAGTAGTTTCCGAAGACATACCAGAAAAAGTGGTAAAGCATTTTTAATTAAATACAGATTTAGGCAGGTACTTAAACCTACTTTTTCCATTAAAAAAATTGCATACAATAACTTTCCGATCAAATAATCGAAAAAATGTAGTAGAGGAGATAAAGATGGTAGCTCTTAGCAGTAACCTATTATACCTAGCATTCTACCTATATCTATTGGCAACACTATTATTTGGAGGAGCCATTAGAGATAAGAGAAAACAATACGAAAACCCAAGTCAATGGGCAAAAGTTGCAATAACGGTCACTATAGTAGCCTTTGCTTCTCACTTGGGATATTTTATTACTCGATGGGTCGCTTCTGGACAAGCTCCTGTTAGTAATATGTTTGAATTTATTACAGCTTTTAGCATGATGATGGTCTTGGCATTCATAATTCTTTACCTTATATATAAGGCAGCTATATTGGGTTTATTTACTTTACCAATCACATTATTGATCATTGCATATGGGAGTATGTTTCCGAGAGACATTTCCCCATTAATACCAGCGCTGCAAAGCGATTGGCTTGCTATCCACGTAACAACCACTGCACTAGGTTCGGCTATTTTGGCTAGCAGTTTCATTGCAGGGATCATTTATTTACTTCGTTCTGTTGATCAGACGCAACGCTCAAAAGGGACTTTTGGGCTTGAGGTTATCATGTACACGATTGTGGCGACTCTTTCTTTTGTAGTAATTACAAGCATTTTCAGAGGGATGGAGTATGAAGCAGTCTATAAATGGGTTAATAAAAATGATCAAGAGGTTGAAATGATATATAATCTGCCTTCTATTATAGGGCCAAATCAAGGTGAATTACTTACAAAAGGTAAAATGGAAGCGTTTGTTGAGGTGCCTGCAATCATTGCAGCAGGAAGACTAAATACAGTCATCTGGTCAGTTGTTACTGGTTTACTTTTATACGGGTCGCTAAGACTGATTTTAAGAAAAAGAATCTCAGCTGCTATACAGCCATTAACGAAGAATGTCAACCTTGATTTAGTCGATGAAATTGGGTATAGATCGGTTACAATAGGTTTTCCAATATTCACTCTAGGCGCTCTTGTTTTTGCGATGATATGGGCTCAAATTGCGTGGACTCGTTTCTGGGGATGGGATCCAAAAGAGGTATGGGCATTAATTACATGGTTATTTTATGCAGTGTATTTACACTTGCGTCTCTCTAAGGGCTGGCACGGTCAGAAATCAGCTTGGCTTGGAGTTATCGGATTCGGAATTATTATCTTCAATTTGATTTTCGTAAATCTAATTATAGCAGGTCTACACTCATATGCGTAAGGTGTAATTTTCAAACGGCCTAATATGCATTATAAATGCTCGGGACATAAAAGAAGTAAAATTTCTCAGCTAAGAAGGTAGACTAATCAAAATTAAAATATTTGAAGTAATAGGGGAGGAATTTATATTATGCAAACTGAAGAGAAATTCACATTGGAAACATGGCCAACTTCGCCTGAAAGAGCTACGCTTGAAGCAAAAAATAAATTTTTAGGTTTCTGGTTTTTCTTAGGTGGAGAGACAGTTCTTTTTGCCTCCCTCTTTGCAACGTATCTTGCTTTAAAAAACAAGGTTCCAAATGGGGACCACCCTTTGACAAATGAGCTTTTCAGCATGGAAATAGTTTTTGTTGCGACTATGCTTTTACTAGTTAGCTCACTTACAAGTGTTTGTGCAATGTATCATATGAAAAATTTTAATTTTAAGAAAATGCAATTATGGCTTGGGATTACGGTTCTTTTAGGTGTTGCATTTTTAGGATTGGAAATTTACGAGTTTACAGAGTATTTTCATAAGGGACATACTTTTACAAGCAGTGCATTCGGCTCTGCATTTTATGTACTAGTTGGTTTCCACGGTGCACACGTTGCTTTTGGACTTCTATGGATTGTGACTCTCATGGTTAGAAATGCGAGACGTGGATTAAACCTATACAATGCTCCAAAATTTTATATAGCAAGCTTATACTGGCATTTTATTGATGTTGTATGGGTATTCATTTTTACAGTTGTATATTTAATGGGGCTGGTAGGATAATCGTTATTGTTTTATTTTAAAATGATAAGGTTTTCTATTCAAACATGCTAATTTACTTGAAACACATATAAATATGTAACGCGTGAAGTTATAACCATGCGAATGGTTTAAAAAGGATTCCTTCTCTCTGGAATCCTTTTTTTAGTAAACTCTTGCTTCATAGAGTAAAAAGGAAACAGCTAGGGGTTGATACATTACTTTCCGGATAACACCTACTTATGGAAATGCTGATAAAAATATCGACATTTAAGCAGCTTGTAAAGTACCAGCTTATTAATTTTGAACATAATAAACATAAAAAATGAATAGATGAAGAAGCTTTCCTCAATCGAGAGGGGCTTCATCATCATTTATTTTTTGAATATCCGTAACATTTACAAGCTCGACACAAAATCCACCTTAACGATACAATTTGTGGGTTCTTCTTATTTAAGAAATATCTCAACCGTCTTTTTTATTTCAAGTAGTTTTATTAACATATTTTCTCCAGGTAATAATCCTTCTGGTACCCAGTAATCCTCTTTATAATTTTCGAATATTCACCTAATCATTCTATAGATTTATGAGCACATTGGAAGTTGATCATGAAATTTTACTCGTCCATACGAAAGTCACTTGGCTATCAATAGTATAATGAAAAAAAAGACATAAGACCTTGATAACAAACATGGAGGAGTTATGAAGAATTATAGAGTGATACATAAAGATAAAGTCTACAAGATACTTTTTGTCTACCCATCTGGTTATATGGAGATTAGAGATCCTGAAACAAGAGTTAAAGGGGTAGATTTAAGGGTAATTCATTTCCAGGAGTATTAGGTGGATTATGCTGAATAGTATTTAAGTACATACCTATAGGGAGAAAACTGGGCAAAGGTAATTATATAGTTACGGGGTTACTTGGGTTCATAAACTTGAAGAAAGTGTAAAACCAATTCTAAAGGACGAAGTTCTACACTAGGGTACTAATGAGTGAGATAAGAATATATCCCGGATAGTCGTTCTAATAAAAAATCCGATTTCTCCGGGGTGTATTGTACTAATAAAAGAAGTGTTTTATCATCATCTTTTTGCAAAATAAAGGATTTAATGTTCAGCATAGAGTTAGTATTGTGGAAATCTCCTAAGAGTTTGCCTAGCTTAAGTTGCTTTATGTGCATTGTTGACACTTTTGGCCAAACAAAATAAGCTTGGTGTTGCGAGCAAGGACCTTATTGAGGTAATCTCTGGACAAGAGATTGGCCATGCTTTTTCCAGGGTAAACTGCTTTATGCATTCTTGACTAATACTGTGTATCAATATTAAGGAATTTGTATAATAACAAAATCTTTAACAATCTCGTTGCTAATATTAAATAAGTAAGTTTTAATTATTGGGCAGTATGAACAAGCCAAATACGACAGTTCCATACGTGTTACTAAGGTAGGGTTGTAAAATAGCTCAACTACTTAGATATGTTTTAAATTGGGGGCTGGTTCAATATTTAACCCGAATTTTATGAGAAATATTAACCAGATTATCAACTCGTGATATAATTATTGGAACAAAAAGCTAAAGGCTAAAGGCGGCGTTTGATGTAGATGGAAATAATGATAAATAGAACATTATCAACAATAGATGACATTCATCAATTGCTAAATAAAACAATGGAAGTAGTTGATCAATTAAACTCACGTGCTGCTGTAACCTTAAATATGAAGAGATTGAGGTATATTACGCCTATTGGCTTCACCGGACTTTTGTCAGTGCTAGATTATCTTGAAGACCATTTTGAAGTTGGTATTGTCGCTCCTTTTAATATCAGTCCTATTAAATATATGGAACGAATGAATTTCTTTAAAGTCTGCAGTAAAAATGTAAAAGAACAATTTGAAGAACAAAAGGATATGACAACCTTGTATAATCGACACCGTAATAGCCTAGAGGATAAATTGCTAGAGATTAGAGTAGCAACAACCCACCCTCAAATTGTAGAAATAAGTACATTGATTAAAAGGATTTTTAAAAACAAAGGTCTAAAGGGGAATCGTATTTCAGATATTCAATCTTTTATTACTGAGTTGGGCAACAATGTGATTGATCATACAAATTCTAGTTGTTTCATTGCAGTAAAAAACAATGAAGATGAAAACGAAATAGAAATAGCAGTCGCGGATCGTGGAGAAGGAATTTACAATAGTTTAAAAGATGTTTTATCCGAAAATTCTCCTCATGATATCGTAAAAGCGGCCATCACTACCAAAGCTTCTAGACTTAGTGAAGAAGATCGTGGTAAAGGATTAATGGATATAAAACAAAGAGCTTTCAGGTGGTCTGAAGCATCAGTTGCATTACGAACTAATAATTCTGTATATGAAATTACAAAGGATGAAGTAAATCCTACTTTAGAAGGCAAAACTTCATTTGGAACCTTTTTTTCCATAAAAGTAAATTATAGTATTGACAGGCTTTAAACAATAGTTTTTAATAACATTATAGATTTCAAAATTGAAATTGAAATCGAGAGGGCGAAAAACATGAAAACTGAATTACTATTAAGAATTCATGAAAAACCTATTCAATTATTAAATCGTACTCAACTAAAAAATCTCAAAGAGTCAATAATGAATAAGATGAATGACGCAGAAATAAATACAGTCTTTGTATTGGACATGTCTTATATTGGGGATACGAATGGATCTGGTATCGACGAAGTAATCGCTAAACCATTAAAGTGGCTTATTAGTGAATTTATAGATAAAAAAGTTGAGAAATATATTTATCTAGTAAATTTAAGTCCAGAAGAAGTACATGATCATGCCTATAACATTGATAGTACGTTAAACATCGAACAGTTATGTATTATGGCGAAAGAGGAGGATTCCTTCTCCATACTAGGCTATCTCGGTGGATCTAAGGGATCATTAAAGCAAATTCTAGAATTTGTGTATACGAGAAAAGAAGTTACTGCCAGAGATGTTGTGGATGCATTTGACAAACAGATTAATACCGCAAGCACTCAACTTTCAAAATTATATGAAAAACGTTTGATTGCACGGGAAGAGATACAGATGCCTGAAGGCGGAAGACAATTTGTTTACAAAAGCTTGTTTTAAATAGCAGGCTTTTTTAAAAAGAGGACTTCAATTTTGAAATTGAAAACGGGTCATAGAAGAAGGTGAGAAACATGGAAACGAAGGAAAAACAGGAAATGGTCGTATTGGCGTAGTAATGGAAATTGGATAAAATAAAAGCCTTTACCAGTCGATTTATGGATCAAAAAACAAGCAGTATTTTACAATTTAAAGGGGTGATTTGGTAAATGACTGTTTTGTATGAGAATGTAGTAAAGAAACTAACCGGTTTTGTTCTATGTTTACTATTTCTTCACGAAGCTTTAAAAACTATTGGAATCGATATTACACCAACATTCAAGATCATCAACGGATCTTTTATTGACTAAACACGAACAATTAATGAAAAAAAAGTAAAATTGTTAGTATTTTTGAATAAAAATTCATATAATGAAAAAAGTGGAAAGAAGCTAAAAATAGCTTTTCCACCTTAGAAAGATATGAAATAAAAACTTTAGTCGGTTAAATTATATCGTAAATTTTGATGTAAATCAAATTCATATCTTCTAAAAAGTGGAGCTTCTTTCTTCTAATAAATTGAGAAGGAGCAAGCAAAATGAAAAAAAATTTTACTGTCATTATTAACGGTGAACCAAAGGAAGTTGAGAAAAGAGATTATTCCTTTCAAGAGATAGTTACTCTTGCATATGGAAGCTACGATGATTCACAAAAATCATACACTATGGTGTCTACGCTAAAAAACGATAAAGGTGAAAAACACAGCCGGGATTATTCCTTCGGAGATTCAATAAAGATGAAGGAAGGAATGAGGATAAATGTCGACTCAACTAATAGATCATAATCAAGATTTGAAAAGGTTGGTTGATGAAGGATATAACGTATCATTCGTAAAAGATAATCTTGTCGTAAAAGGAATTCCTTATGTTAACAAGGATAAAAAAGTCCTGTTTGGGACAATTTTTTGTCCTTTGACGCTATCTGGATTAAATACAGTAGCTCCCCAAGATCACACAGTTCGATTCGCAGGGGAGCATCCTTGCGATCAATTTGGAAACGAAGACAAATCATACGTAAATTCACAGTCGCATTATCCTTTAAATCAAGATATTGTGGGAAATTACTATTTCTCGGCAAAACCACCAAGCGGTCAATATCCGGATTTCTATACAAAAATTCTAAAGTACGCAAACCTGTTATCTGCCCCAGCAAAGTCCATCGATTCAAGCGTAACAGCACAGAACTTTGATTTTGAGGACTATAACAACGAAAGTGTATTTCTGTATCCTGATACCAATACAGCCAGAGCAGGTTTATCTCATATTGCCAATAAATTTAAGGAACAGAAAATTGCGATTGTAGGATTAGGAGGCACAGGATCATTTATTTTGGATTTTGTTAGCAAAACACCGGTAAAACAGATTTCTCTCTTTGACGGTGATACTTTATTCAATCATAATGTCTTTAGAATGCCGGGTGCAGTAGCTATAGATGAGCTTCAGCAAAAACCAAGTAAAGTTGCATTTCTTAAGAGTAAGTATGATCAACTAAGAAATGGCATCATTGCACATGAGGAGTATCTTGATGAGTCAAATGTGCATATGTTAGGTGAACATGATTTTGTTTTTCTTGCTCTGGACCTAGCAGAACCTAAAAGGATTATTACTGAATATCTTACCAAGACTAATATTCCGTTTGTTGACTTGGGCATAGGGCTAACAGTTGTAGGAGATTCCATTAGGGGAACCGTTAGAAAAACACTGATTACCCCTGACAATAGCTCATCATTGAATAAAATTGCAATGGGACAAGCAGCAGATGATGATGTGTATGCTCAAAACATTCAAATTTCGGAGTTGAATGCTCTAAATGCTGTAATGGGTATAGTTACATGGAAGAAGATGTTTGGTTTTTATCTTAGCGATGAAACAATTTATCATTCAACATTCATTCTTGATGAAGAAGCTGTAAGTCATGCAACATAAATTTGTTGAGTTTATCCCATCAGAAATTGAACAAAATGTATTATATATTTCGATTGAGTATGATATCGCGAAACATAAATGTGCGTGTGGATGCGGAGCTAACATTGTCACTTCGCTTTCACCATCGAGATGGAAATTAACATATGACGGCGAAACGGTATCACTTTCCCCATCTATAGGAAATTGGAGTCACCCTTGTCAATCACATTACTTTATTACAAATGATAAGATAGTTTGGGCAGGATCAATATCAAAAACTGCCATTCAAGAAGTTATAAATAATGATCAAGAGTCTGTAAAAAAGCATGTTCAAAAGAGTAATCGTCTAATTGATAAGATTAAAAGACTTTTTAAGCTTTAATTCTTCATGTTATTTTAATAAGAACAATTTAAAGACTTGGTTATGTTACCAGGTCTTTTTAAATTGAAGAAAGTTAAAAATGAAATATACCTATCTTTGTTACAGCTAAGGGTAAAGACAAGATGTGTTCACAGTGAACTCTTCGCTAAATAGTACTATAGAATTATGCACTACCATGAAATTAACTTCTGCAATTCTCAAAAAAAGGCAATACTGAAGAAGACGCAGCTCATTTGTTTTTTTTAAGGGGAGAGCGCCACATTAGGATCTATGGTAATTAGTTTGACTGGAATTAGGATGCTTTAGGCTCTTCCAACGTTTCTGTGTATCCTAAGCTTTCGAGTCGTCTAATTGTTGTCTCTGTTTATCAAAGTGGTCTTCGCCCAAGTCTACATACAATTCTTTACGAGTTAGAAGATAATAAGAGATACGTAATATGGCGTGAGCGACGACAATACCAGCGCGTTTCTTGCCTTTTCCTGAGGCTGTACGCCTATACAGTGCTCCGAGATAGTTTTTGGATCCCCTTACCGAATGAGCTGCCTCAGTCAAAGCGGACTTTAAATACTTGTTTCCTTTTTTAGTTTTAGCCGATTTCCTTTTTCCTGCACTTTCATTCTGTCCTGGAACCAAGCCTGCCCAGGAACACATATGGGCTGCAGTGGGATACTGCTTTTTTACATCAGTTCCGATTTCAGAAAGGATTTGTTCAGCCATTCTTGTCGCAATGCCAGGAATTGAATCAAGTATTTCCACATCCTCTTGATGAGAGCTTACTCTTTTCGCAACTTCTTGATCGAGCATCTCGATCTGTTCAGTCAGAAAATCAATGTGGCCCAAAATGGTTTTCAACATTAACCGTTGATGTGAGTTAATATAGCCTTTTAAAGCTAGTTTCAATTCTTCCTTCTTCTTTTTCATGGTGCGTCGTACGAAGTTTGCTAGTTTCTCAGGATCCTCTTCGCCATCTGCGATTGCGTCAAGGATGTCTCGCCGAAACACCTAGTACACCCGAAACACTGATCCCAGCTTAATGTTTGCGTCTTCTAACACCTTTTGAATCCGGTTATGTTGTCTTGCACGCTCCTCAATGATGCTTCGGCGATAACGAACGAGCTCGCGAAGTTCACGTTGATTCCGGTCGGGAATATAACTGGCTTTAAGCTGCCCGTGGCGAAGCAGTTTGGCAATCCATTCTGCATCTTTTACATCTGTCTTACGTCCTGGAACAGCCTTCATGTGTTGGGCATTCACCACTAAAAACTCGATATCCTCAGCTTCCAGTAATTTTACGATTTCCAATAAACGCTCGTGCTTTCCATGCTACATGTGTACAGTTATATTGCTTAACCCAGTCAATCAACTTCAATAGAAATACAGTCTTAGTAGAAAAAGTTTTAACCTCCTTTCCTTCAGGCGTGATAATACAGGCAGTAATGTTGTCCTTATGGACATCCATACCACAAGCTCTTTCATTGACTACATCCATTGAAAACATCCTTTCTACGGCAATCATTAAAGTAGAGGCTGGTGCATCAACCAGAAATAGGATTAATCTACCATGTGTGCTTCCCGTAAGGGAGCTACAGTCAGTGGTGCACCGTGGTCGGTGGAGTTAGACTAACGGATGGGCTCTAACGCACTATAGTTCAGCGACCTTCCTCTCCAGCCGTAGAATAAGTATTGACGGTTCAAAACCATTTTCATTCTCTGTGGTGAAGCACTGATTTTTGTGCTTCATGGATGGCTAACGGGGCAGGTTTGTTGAATAAGATAAATTAATCTGTTATGGCGTATTAGACCTATACTGTGCAAAAAAATTATTTCTGGAAGGAATGTACTTAGCTTTATTATAAAATTGCTAATGTGGCTATTCCACAATATGGTATAATTATAGAATGAAACTAACATGCTTGCTATATTGATAGTATTATATTAAGGTGGAATTTTAACATGGCGATAGGGAATATAAAAAAGGGAAAACTCTTATATCATTTGACTCGATTGTCGAATTTAGACTCCATATTGGAGCATGGTTTAATATCAAGGAAATTAGTTAAGGATAATGATGTTCGTTTCTTTGATATTGCAGATTCAAAGATTATTTCTAAACGTACAGAACTTGGACTGGATGTATATACTCCATTTCACTTTCATCCCTATTCTTCATTTGATGTTGCTGTAAAAAGCACATATGAAGATGAAGACTTTATGTATATTTGTATTACAAGAGAATTAGCTAAACATAATAAGTTTAAAATATTACCAAGACATCCACTTAATATTGAAGAAAATTATCAATTATATGACTATGAAGAAGGTTTTGAAGCAATCGATTGGGATACGATGCACAAACTAGGTACGGAAGATCGATATACTAAGAATGTAAAAATGGCTGAATGTTTGACGCCTTTAACTGTTCCTGCTAAGCTCTTTCATTGCATTTATGTGAAAAATGAAGGAACAAGGTCGGTTGTTATGAATAAATTGCATTCTAAAGGTATTAACAAAACGCCACCGTTTGTGGATGTTGGACGGTGGTTATAGAAAAATCTGCTAAAAGAAAGTGAGGTGAAAACGTGATTATTTATACAACAGGTGACTTACTAAAATCGTCAGCTGAGGCTCTGGTTAATACTGTAAACTGTGAAGGGTATATGGGAAAAGGTATTGCATATCAATTTAAGTTGAAATTTCCGGAGAACAATAAGGATTATGTCAAAGCTTGTAAGACAGGTGAGCTACAGATTGGAAAGCTTCACTATTTTATAGAAGACGGTAAAATTATAGTGAATTTCCCAACTAAAAATAAATGGAGAGCAAAATCCAAAATAGAATATGTAGAAAAAGGACTGGATGAACTCATACCATTAATTGATAATTTAGGTATTCAATCCATAGCTATTCCGCCTTTAGGAGCTGGTAATGGAGGACTAGTTTGGAGCGAAGTGAAAACGATAATCGAGAAAAAATTGGCAGTAGTAGATGAAAAGGTTCAAATTTACATTTTTGAACCATCTCAAAATTACGTATCACAACCAAAAGCAGAACCTAATCTAAGTTTATCAGCGCTTATATTAATGAGTATTAAACATCACCTTAATAAATTTGATACGTTAAGACTTCAAAAAACAGCTTTCTATATGGATGTGTTTTCTAGGGAAAGTTACTTCAATTTCACTAGACATAAATACGGTCCATACGATAACTCTATTGCCATCATTAGCAGGAATATCAAAGAATTTCAGAAATATCATGGTGTGATGAATACTGAAGAAGCATATGGGATTCTCTACAATAAAATTGTGAGCGGTCAGGTAGAATTTAAATTGGGAACTTTAGTGCCATTTATCAAAATAGCAGCAGAGTACGTTAACAATTTAAGTTCTAACCATGAACTGGAATGCTTATCGACAATTACTTATTTATTAAAGGAGAAAGGAGAACTATCTCAGGAAGAAATTGTCGATGAGTTTAAGTGCTGGTCAGAAGATAAGGCAAATAGGTTTTCTAAAGAGGAAATCATCAATGGAATTGAAAAGTTATTCGAAACGGATATTATTGAAAAAACGTTAATGGGGTTCACGCTTAGCCAAAGGCGTACTTCCCATCATAGTTAAATAGCAAAACTTTTTAGCATCTCACATGAGGTGCTATTTTATGACTTAGTAAGATGTGAAGCTAAAGTTTGATTTATAAAAATGTTTGAATGGGAAAACTCTAAGAGCAGTCAGAAGACAGCTTTTTTGACAATAAGATCAGCATTCCTGTAATTATTGAAAATGAGTTTAAAGATTGTGAAGAGTTGTATTTAAATAAAAATGGTAAGAACTAAATATATCTTGATAGAAAAGGGAATGTCTTCAGAATTGAGACATTCCTTTGGTTATTCTAGAGTGCAACTTACTATCATTATGACAATATGCCAGGACTGTGTGCCTTATATAGTTAGTTGACATGAAAAAAGAGGATATTAATTGACCGGAACGTATGATAACAATACCAAAAGGGAAACGTAAAAAAGAGCGAATTGTTTATATTTCGCCCTACCTTTTCTGCATTTAGCACGGAATAGAATGCCGTTAGCCTGTATACAGGTTCTTTTAGGGCATAATGGCCCACAACAAACGCAGCTGTATGCTCGTTTAAATCATGAGGCAAGAAAAGAACTGTATGATTATGGGTGTAAAATAATGGAACTAATGTTCGTATAATACAATTATTACGAATAGTAGTTTACATAATTATATTATTTAAAACTATATCAGTGCATTAAAATGGTTTTTGTATATTCAAAGAAATCCACTAAATGATTATCAAGTATCTTTTGAAGGATCACTAAATTAATCTCTTGGTAATCATGAACTGCAATATTACGAAATCCAACCATAGCTTTCATCTTATCTGAAAGAGAGGAGGGAATAATACCCTCAGCTTCCAATAAGGTAAATGCATCCCGGCTTTGTTGTGGGAGTCCCAGTTTTTTTACGGCTACTATGTGCATGGCCAAGTCAATACTTGCCTCACAAGCCCGCTGCAGATTTAAAATAATTGAATCTTGCTTTGTATAATTCTCTAGATTTTTAGGATTCTGGTCGTATTCCTCGTGAATTCGTTTAATACAGCGTTCAATTATATTTATTTTATTTAAAATTACATCACTTTTCATATATTGTCCCGCTTTCGTCAATTTTTTTTAATATCTCTGATCGCTCCTCATTTAGCTTCGTATACATTTTTAATACTTTAACTTCAAATTCAGCTTTTTTTCGCTCATTGGTACAATAAATAGTTGTTCCGGATTGAACTATTTGGGCTTGAAATACTGTACTGGCCTGATTTAAATCAATGAGGTCCACATCTTTGTTGAGTTTTGCTGCTAATTCCTGAGCAATCATAAATATTTGATATTTATCTGCTTTAATTGTGTCACTCAAATATGCAATATCAATGTCACTTTCTTTATGGGTATTTCCACTAACGGTTGAACCAAACATAACTATCCAATCGGGGGATAATTTTTCACGAAGTACATCTATAATGGTTTCTTCAAGGTGTGGATTCAATTTTAAACCGCTCCTTTACTAAAAATCCTAGGTTTGATCTTTAACTTTAAAGGTGGAAAATGTACTCGGACTGGTATAACTCCAATTATGTATAATCTTATCGTAGTAATACTAATGAATTTATTTCTTATTCAAAAATATAATGAATACTATGTATGTTAATTATAGCAAGCCACTGTTTACATGTCGATTATAACTATTCGTAAAATTAGTATTATACGAATAGTTATAGTTTAAGGCTGAGATTTGAATTTATACGCTCCCCTTCTGTTAACAAAGAATCCTCATTAACGTGAGCACCAGCAATTTTGCATTTATCCAGGGGGTTACTAAAAATCTCTCTTTTCCCTTATAAACAACTAAACAATTAATCGGTTACTAGTTTTGAAGAAACAAAATACCGCCATAGATTTTACTTAAGTGTAATTGTCACTGAAAGTAGAAAAGCGTCCTGTTTTACAGCAACGCTTTTTCGATGAATTAGTATAATGTTATATTTCACTTTCATCCTTCTTAAATGTTTTTCCATCATGGTAGTAAAGTTTAGAACTTAAATTACCAGTTCTCTCTTCTTTTAATTGACGAATAAGTTCTTCACTTTTAATTTTATTCATTTCTTTGTACCAGGCTCCATCTGGATATAGAACAACGATAGGACCATGTTTGCATTGGCCGTTACATAATGTTTTTGTTGTATGAATCTCCTTTTGCAGC
This sequence comes from Bacillus sp. NTK034, assembly GCF_017303275.1. Lineage (GTDB taxonomy): Bacteria > Bacillota > Bacilli > Bacillales > Cytobacillaceae > Cytobacillus. Next base: position 252,343 of record NZ_JAFKOJ010000007.1, read on the forward strand.
GCTAAGTTTTTCAATTCTCCCCTAACGGTCTCTGTTACTTCTTCAGCTCCATTTTTCATGCATGTTTTCCCGTTGCAAATTAATAGATGTTTGCTAACTCCATCTAAGTTCATAAGAATTCCCCCTTGTTCTCCCTTTTTATTTAACCTCTATAACAATGGAAAGCGTTCAATCACCTTCTAGATTTTTTCCTAAAACATAAGTCTTTATTACATGCTCTATAGAAAATCACAAGCGTCACTATTTAAAGCTGATTGAGTCTTAGTCAGTGCAACTTCTTAGCATTTCTCGATTTAAATAAATTCTTCAAGACTTTTTGAATTTATCAACATTCCCTTTAATCACATAATACTATACCCCTCTATAGTATGTGAAGGATTTTTTTATTAAGATTAAAAATAGGTGTTTGGCATATAGGTTCATTAAATTAAAAATTATGCTGGTTTACTTAATAATACTTGGGTGGTGTAATCGAGGTTTTACTATTCGGAATATATTTTTACAAAACCCTCAAAAAGGCCTTACTTGATAATTAAAAAGAGGACTTTCATAAAAAAGAAAGTCCATTAATTGTATTTTTTTGGAATTAACTTTTGAGTCTGGTTTCTCAAATTCACTATTTCATCACTTTACAAGTATGCCCAAAATCTTGGATTAGTCTCAGCTGCATGTTGTCAGCAGAACTCCTTCCACACTCTTATCTGTTTTAAAATTTATCTTTGCACTTTAAGTAACTGAATAATTTTGTCCTTATTCACTTCAAAACCAATAAAAATTTTAGGACGTTTCATAATACTTAGGAGTCTTGTATCTCTTATAACAAAAGCAGGCACAATGCGAGAGCCCGTTCTTTTTTTCATTTCTTCCTCTTTATCAGGGTTCCGGGTTAAATCATATTCAATGTATTTAATACCGTTCTGCGAAAGAAACTCCTTCGCTTCTTTACAATCCAGTCAAGTTGGTCTTGAATATAATTCTATTTGAACTCTTTGCATGTTTACCTACTCCTTTAAATAATCTATTTTTCATTAGATATTTTACCCCTTCAAGATTCATTTTAAATAAACCAGATGATACACCGCTTCACCCATTAAAATGTAGAAAAAACTTAAAATATCCACACATAAAAAACCTTTCTTGTTCTCTTTCCTTAATTCATGCTATAGCAAACATCTTATTCTTTTAGTGAGTTCATTTTAACCATGATTATACCTTTATGTTATAAACAACAAAAAAATAATCCCCTTGACTTTGTCATGAGAGGATTTAATATACTAATTTACTCAGTATTGTAGTAAAACCTAATTTAGTATTTTGTAGAATAAGCTAAAACATTAAAATTGTTTTGGTATACTCAAAAAAATCAGCTAAATGATCATCAAGTATTTTTTTTAATATCTCTAAATTAATTTCTTGGTAGTCATGAACTGCAATATTTCGGAAACCAACCATCGCTTTCATTTTTTGAGATAGATTTGCTTGTAGAATCCCTTCTTTCTCTAATATTGAAAATGCATCCCGGCTATTTTGCGGAAGCCCTAGCTTCTTATTAGCAATTATATGCATGGCTAGATCAATCTCGCTTCACAAGCCCGCTGAAGATTTAATATTATTGAATCTTGTTTAGTGTAATTCTCTAGGTTTTTCGAGTTATTATCGTATTCCTCATGTATTCTTTTAATACAACGTTCGATAATACTTACTTTGTTTAGAATCACATCACTTTTCATATATGGTCCCGCTTTCATCTATCTTTTTTATTATCTCAGAACGTTCTTCATTTAGCTTTACGTACATCTTTAATGCTTTTAACTCAAATTCCTCCTTTTTTCGTTCATCCGTACAATAGATGGTTTTACCTGTCTGGACAATTTGAGCTTGAAAAACCGTACTGGCTTTATTTAAATCAATCAAATCTATTTCTCGGTTTAGTTTTGCGGCCAGTTCTTGAGCGATCATAAACAATTCATATTTATCTAAGTTTTTTTCATCGCTTAAAAAAGCAATATCAATATCGCTCTCTCTATGGATGTTTCCATTGACGGTTGAACCAAATAAAACAATTAAAAAAGGTGAAACTTTTTTAATTAAAAGATCAGTTATTATTTGTTCCGCATTAGTATTCAACGTCTAAAAACCTCCATGCTTTTTTTTAATTATATAACAAATATCTAGGATAAAAACAGTTTGTCTAAGGGTAATCACAATATTCAACAGGAATTTGTCAATTAAACATCAAAACCATTCTTCAGTTTAGGTTATTCTTTTTTAAAAATATGTTGGCTGCTGCACCGAATGCTATAGAGGAGGCTTCTGCTTCTACAAATGGTTATATTGCTTCTGTTGCTTTTTCCAACCATATGGGGTAATACCCCGCGGCTTGTACACCGACAATGTCACGATAAGCAGCAACAATAGCAAGCCGCCAGCGGGATGAAATATTTCATTCGGTAGCCTGCTCAGACCTGTAGGATCCGCTTCTTCTGCCAATCGTGCCAAGGAGCTCACTAACGGCATATGAAGGAGCAAGACGAACGTAGAAAATACCGTTAGTAAAAGTTTGAATATAACCCAATAATGACGGAAAAGGCCCCATGGGGTGCCGAGTGACATGATAATTCCAGTGAGTAGCGAGATGAGCGCCAACGGGACGATGACGTACCATCCGATCAATTCCATCGCGATCCAAACGGCACGTACCGTTTGGATATCCGGGCTGATTTGACCAGCGATGGCTAAAGCTATGTACGCAATAACAGTTCCAATCCAGCCAACGGAGCAAGTGACATGCGCGGTGAGGGCGAACTTACGGAGTCCAGGCTTCATTGTCATGGTTGTTGTGCCTCCATTTGTTCTGTGGGCAGTGTCTGGCCAAAATGCCGCATAGGTCCGTGCTTGCCTCCTATGCCTGTGATGTTTATGATGACAAAAAGCAGGAACAGAGCTATAAGAATGATTAATGATACCTTTACCCAGCGTGGCATAACTGGCTGCCGCTCCTTAGCTTGCTTCCCGCCATTGTCGTGATTGGAGTTTGATAATTTACTCATTGGGGTTTCCTCCTATTTAGTTAATTGGTCAAATACTTATTGTAAAATCCTTTAAAGCTCTATAGGATCCTGGCAGTCTTATTGTAAAAAAGAAAACTAAAACTCCTATAAAAAGAAAATAAAAAAGTTATGAAAAAATATAAAGAATTATGAAGTGGCATTTAAACAAAAAAACCTTCAGTTTTTCAACTGAAAGTCTTTCAGAACACATTCCTATACTGATAGTGGGAGTGAAAAACGGATTCCCAATCCCCCATGATTTGAATGAAACGCATGAATCTGACCGCCATGATGTTCAATTATTAATTTACAGCTTGCTAGACCTAGTCCAGAACCGCCATTACTCATTTGTCTAGATTTATCCACCGTGTAAAATTTACGAAACAGTAAAGACAGGTCCTGATTAGGCACTCCAACGCCATTATCCTCTATTAGAAAGTATGCATAACCTTCCTGTACATAACCGGTCAAATAGACATGAAGTTCATTACTATTGCTGTATCTTACAGCATTACTGAAAAGATTTCCAAATACACGCCGTATCATGTGTTCATTGATACTAATGAGCTGGTTCGGGTTAAAAGTATGTTTCCATGTAAGCCTGAACTCGAAGCTAGATAACTCGGTCTCATATTCAGATGATATAGTGTCAAACAACTTATGAGCTGCTATCGGTATCATAGCTATGGTTTCAAACATTGCCTCATTCTTAGTATACATTGAGAAAGAATCAATCAGCTCCACCATGTGTTTTGTTTTTTTCATAATAAGCTCATAATAATCCTGTGTCTCCATTCTGGTCAGATCTTTCTGTATAGAGAGAAGCTCAACAAAACCTGTTATTGTAGTTAATGGAGTCTTCAAATCATGAGCAATAGCTGCTATCATATCAACCTGTTCCCTATGGGCTTGATATAGTCTTTCTTCCATCTCATTAAAATGATTATACAGGTCTCCGATTTCATCCTTCCTTCTTGAATGCAAGGGGGTTCGGGAGTTTCCTATATTTACTTTTTTCAGTCTTAAATTGAGTGCTTGGATGGGTTTAGTAATATTGAAGTGAAAAAACACTGTTAAAACAACAAACAACAAGCCCATTAAAATACTTAGAAGTAAGAGCATTTGAAAATGAACCGGACTAAATATATTTTCTAGCCATACGTGTCCTTCATCTGCTGATAACGATTTTATATAAAAAACAAAAAAGGCAGCAATCAGCAGAAGCGTTAGAAGAAATATGAAGAGAAATAGTAATGGAAGCTTGGTTTTTAGCTTCATGTTGATGTATTCCCTTCAATATATTTGTAACCAACACCCCAGACGGTTTTGATGAAATCATGCTGTACGCCAATCTTTTTTCGGATATTTTTTATATGAACGGTGACGGTGTTTAAATCTCCGTATTCGTCTCCCCAGACGCTATCATAAATTTGTTCACGGGTGAGGACATTATTGGGATGATTCTTCAGAAAGGATAAAATTTGAAATTCCTTAGTCGATAACTCTAACTTTTGATGATTTAAAAAAGCTTCAAAAGTCTTGTCATTTAACACAAGAGGCGAGTTTGAATTTAGAAACTTCACTTCCTTCTCCTTTATAATGCCATTCCATTCCTGATGCAACCGGTCAACCTTTCTGAAATGAGCTTTTATCCGTGAGGTAAGCTCCTGAATGCTGAAAGGTTTCGTCATATAGTCGTCTGCTCCAATTTCCAGTCCGATAATCTTGTCCATATCCCTGCTGCGTGCACTTAGCAACAGAATGGGGATATTGTATTCACTTCTAATTTTCCGGCAAACTTCAAAACCGTCCATTTCCGGCATCATGATATCCAAAACAACAAAATCAATCTTGTTTTCTTTCAAATAGTAAAAAGCCTTTTTTCCAGAATAAGCTTGTATCGTATTAAACTGTTCAAATTTTAAGCTTTCTGTAATTAGCCGTACAATATCATGATCGTCATCGACAACTAAAATTGTTTTCCCCATTTTTCCACCAGCTTTTTTTATTTTTTCTCTCATGGTAACAAAAAAATTTCACTTATGTCGCTCTTTTATTAATAGTCATCACTGAAAAAATAAAAAAACCTAAGGGCTTTCTGTTATTGTTGGATGATTATATCTGTTACATTCTTTATTATTCTTGGGTATATTAATATGACAATTACTAGCTTGGAATTATAAAATTAATTTAGGTTAGTTAACTTCGTGTCGCTATCTAGAATTACTTTCCCTTTTCCAACTTTGATCAAGTTATGGCCCTTTATTTTTTTATCCTCAATCGGGTATTTACTTCCAATAATTGTAAAGTTTTGAATTCCTTTTCCATCTTCTCTCCCATAGATGTAAACATAGGGATAAACTGATTTTAAAGTGCTATTCATTGATTCAATCAGCAAATCTCCTTTCTGTTTGCCGATTGCGTTAATAATTAAAATACCATTATTATTTAACTTCTCACTTGTTAGCTCAAAGAACTCTTTTGAAATTAAATGAAAGGGAATTTGAGTTGTATTGTTATAAGCGTCCAAAAAGATGAGATCAAATCTTTTTTTCTGCTCTTTTAGAATTTTTCTCCCGTCACCTATCTCTACACTATTACCATTGTATTGAAAATATTGGCGGCTGACGTCTACTACCTCTTTGTCGATTTCCGCAACGAGAACATTTTTATTGGTATCTTCAAACTTCCGTGTTAATGTTCCAATACCGTGGCCAATCATGTAGACTTCTTTACTCTCTGGAGAAAATGTTTTAGAAATCTCCCACACGCTTTTTGAATAATCAAGGAGAAGTTTGTCAGGTTGATTCATATCCATCATTCCCTGAATAGTAGTTTTATTGCCAAAGGTGAGTGAACGGAATCTTCCTTCTCTCCCTTGATAGAAATCCTTTTCCAATACATAAATATCATGGTAAAGACTTGTCTTCTTCAAAAGAATATCTTGGGATTTCTCTCCAACTAAAAGAAAAGGAAGAGCAATAAACAGTGCAGGGATAATTAATAAAAATCCTTGCATCTTGGTTTTAGTATCACAATAAATAATGTTTGTTAAATATACCAGGCCAGCTAGAAGGCCAATAATGGAGTTGATATTAGTCCAGGGTATTAGCCAGAAAGTTGTCACAAGTGTTCCAAGAACGCTTCCGATAGCTGATGCTGAATGTAAGCTACCAATGACTTTTCCACTTGCCAATTCTCCTATACCATCCTTCATAAGTACAGTCCCAATTACACTTAGAAGAAAATTAGGAATTAAATAAAGCAAAAGCACACCGAGCGTAGTACCGGGGGTACTTGAAAGTGATTCAAGTAATGGAAAAAGCGTAGTTTTAATCAATGGAATAATGGCTATCGAAAGAATACCAAAAAGATATATAAACAACATGATTTCGCGAATGTTTGCTTTATCAGCTAGATATCCTCCTACTATGTATCCTACACTTGATCCAATCAGGAATATCGATATAATTATTCCCCATGTGTAAACTGTGTTACCAAATGAAGGTGCTATCAGTCTTGTAGCGGTCATTTCTAGTCCCATTATTACAAAGCTGACAACAAATAGCGTAAAGTAGATTTTTGACTTCATACACATCTCCGTTCTATCGTTATAATGTTCAAATAGTGTTATTTTCGTTTTACAAAACTAGATTAGAAGCATTAATGAATTTTATTTAAACATGTAAATCCTCCTTTTTATATTTCAGAAAAAAATATTATTGCACATTTGTTTTGAGAAAGTATGGAGATGAAGAAAATCCTTTTTACTATCTAGATAGTTCGATTACAATATAAGTAAAAGCATGAATTTATGACTGTTTCGTTGGGGTCCTATTCGATAAATTAACAAACGCTGGCTAGATTTTTTTTGCTTACAAAAAATCCTTTTGGGCCATTAAGGTCCAAAAGGATTAATTGAAATAAATGTAGTTAATTTTTTACTTATCGATGCACACCAAAATAGGTTAACTTTGCAGGACAGAGGATCATATTCATATCCCTGTAAAAGTCACCGTTCCTTTTCCTTGTGTCGGTATAAAAGAGGTTAACCTATGGAACTTGCTGAATTAAGACACAAAATTCTGATTGATAACGTCACTGGATTTTCCTTTATTCTTATCCACTATACTTGCACAAACAGCATCTCCGAGCACATTTACGGAGGTTAATGCCATATCAACCAATCTAAATAGACCTAAAATAATTGCAATTCCTACCCCATCAATCGGTAAGCCTACTGCGAGGAAAACCATTGATAGCGATACTATTCCGCCTCCTGGTATTGCAGGTGCACCTATTGAAGCCAATAAAGATATAAAAATAATTGTTAAATATTGAGCTAGACCTAAATCTATCCCATTAAGCTGTGCGACGAAAACGGCAGCTACTCCATGACTTAAAGAAGCACCATTCATATTTATAGTCATTCCAAGAGGGAGAACAAAAGAACTTACATCATGAGATATTTTGAGGTCATTTTCACAGCAGCTTTTTGTAACAGGGAGTGTGGCAGCACTGCTGCTTGTTGCAAAAGCAGTCCCAATGGCCGGTGTCATTTTATGAAAAAAATGAATTGGCTTAAACTTTGTAAAGAGAGATATCATGCAGCTATAAGTAACTAACACATGAACAATTAATCCCACAGCAATAACAATAAGATACTTTACCATTGATCCAACAAGCTCCAAGCCTGCAGTGCCCATTGATGTAGCAACAAGTGAGAAAGCCGCGAAAGGGATCACCTTCATAATAATTTGAACAAGCTTCATCATTAGCTCATTAAGCTGATGAATAAACTGATTTATAGTCTTTGCCTTATCGCCGAGAAGTACCAATCCAAATCCGAAAAATATAGAAAATGTTAGGACTTGCAACATATCTCCCGAAGCAAAAGCTTCAAAGGGATTACTTGGAATAATGTTTAAAATTGTGTCCTTCAATGTTGGTATTTCTAAAGTGTCAGTTGACGAAGCACCATGGTCATTATGGTCTTCATCTTGTAATATAGATGAAGTTTCAGGGATTACAATATTTTTACCGGGTCCAATTATGATTGCAGTTGTAATTCCGATGGTACAGGCTATCATGGTGGTCACTACAAATAAAGCAACTGTTTTCCCTCCCAATTGTCCTAATTTCTTTGGACTTCCAATTGAGGTAATACTTAAAACAACTGCAGAAAATACAAGCGGAATGACAATCATTTTTATTGCTTTAATGAATAATTCACCGATTGGACTAAAAATATAGGTGTTTAATATTCCGTATATATTTGGAGAAAAGATGCTTAAACATAATCCAGCCAGGACTCCTAACATAATAGCAATAAGCGTTTTGGTTGCTAATTTCACCCCTTGTTCCCCCTTTAGAATAAGCTTGCTAAAATAGTATTAATAACCTGATACAATTACACTCCTTTAAATCCATGTGATGTAATCATCAAAAGAACACGGTCATTTTCATCAATCTTGCCTGTTTTGACCAGTTTTGAGACAGCCGGCCATGTTATAGCTGCTGACCCTTCAGCAAAAATCCCTCTTTTAGCTAAATCCCATTGAGCCTTTTCAACTTCAGTATTGGTAACTACTATAGCGTCTCCTCTCGAAGATTTAATTGCATCTAAAGATTGGTACGTTACCGTTTCTCCTCCGATAGAAGGTAATAGTCTTGAATCGCCTCTAAATTCCCCTCTGTAATCGCGTCCTTGAAGAACATGAGCCAAGCGGGGAAAAGGTTCTACCGCATATAAACGGGGTATGGATTCAATCCATCCTAGCCGCAGCGATTCAACAAATCCTTCCCAAATTCCCCAAAGTAGATCCCCTCTTGCACAAGGTATAATAACAGCAGTAGGTTGGCATTCTCTCAATTGCTCAACGATTTCATATGCCACCGTTGTGTACCCTTGAACTCCAAACATATTGCTACCCACTGGGGGAATGTTGTAGTTCGTAGCTGGATAGTCACCTTCTTCTTCCACCAACTTCCGGACTGTCTCCCATCTTTCTAATGAATTCTGGACTTTAATAATTTCTGCTCCAGAAAGACGAATTGCTTTTTCCCACGGTCCATTAATTTTAGGGGTTGTCACGATTTTGCAACGTAATCCTGCAGCTGCTGCATAAGCTGCCAATGATGCACCAGCATTCCCACTAGAAGCAGCAATAACCGTCGAACGATTCAACGAGGCAGCTCTTGCAACGATAAGTGGACTCATCCTGTCCTTATGGGATCCAGTAGGATTTTGCCCCTCATTTTTTAACCAAATTTCGGGTATGCCAAGTTCCTTTTCAAGGCCGTTCATACTAATAATGGGAGTTTCTCCTTCACCAAGAGTAGGAAAAGTTTTGTAGGGTAACCGATCTGCGTACCGAAACATACCTTTAGCTGACTTGTCTATTTTCCATGGCATGTCTTGTTCATACAAAAACTTGAGACTTGAAGGTTGCTGTTTTTTCAAACACACAGGGCAGCCTGTAAAGTAATCATTGGGAGAAAATTGCTGATTACATTTGATGCATTCAAAGACTTTCACAGAATTATTCCAAGTCTGCACAATACCCATCCCTCCTATATTTTTAAAATATTTAGAATTATTTGAATATATGATAATCTTAATAGGTAGCTATTTATTTGTAAAACGAATATTTTTAATTACTGTAATTTGGTTTTTGAATTAATCTTAGGGGGAGTCTGATGGATATTGAACAGCTTAAAGCCTTTATATTTGTTGCCAATACTAAAAGCTTTACCCGTACAGCAGAGATACTAAATGTTGTACAGTCCACTGTTACATCTAGAATCCAAATGCTTGAAAAGCAATTAGGAAAAGACTTGTTTGAAAGGGATAAGAGAAACATAAAATTAACAGAATCCGGAAGTGTTTTTCTCCCTTATGCGGAGAGGATATTAGAATTAAACAATGAAGGACTAAAGGCTATCCAATTAGAAAATGGCTTTAGAGATCATTTAATAATAGGCACAACGCACGCATTATGGGATTACGTGCTATTTGAATCCATTGATAATTTTCAACAAACACACCCTGAAGTCTCATTAACCTTAGTAACGGAACATTCCGATATCCTAATTAGAAAAATGATTGATGGATTAATCGATGTCGCGATCGTTTTCTATCCAATTAATCATGCAAATATCATTATGGAGCTAATTATTGAGGATTCCTTTGTTCTGGTTGCCGACTCGAATTTTACTATTCCTGATCATTTCGTTTTAAGAAAGGACCTGAAGAATTACAATTATATACATCTGAATTGGGGTGGAACATTTACAGGATGGTTTAGAGAAGTTTCCTCTAATCAAGATTGCCATCTACAAGTTGACCATGTTTCACTCTTATTAAAGTTTTTGAAAACACGAAATGGACTTGGTTTTCTTCCCAATGCAGTTGCTAAACGTTTGATCCAGCAAGATGAAGTAGTTATTGTTCCCTTTCATACAGACATAGCTGTGCCGAAAAGATCAATATATCTACTGAAAAGAAAAATGACAAAATCAATGGAAAGCTCTGAATTACTTACAAACGTATTAAAGGAAGCTTTTTTGTGATTTCAATTTTATTTTGGAGCTCATTCCCGCATTAAATTGGATGAAGTCTCAATGGTTAAGTCCTTTATAATTTCGGAATAAAAAATCTTTGCTTAATATAGCAACCCCCTGTAAGATAAGCACTTCATTCTTACAGGGGGGATTTTATTATATTAATCTTATATATAGATGCTCTATTTTTAGATAACTGTTTTTCCTTTTAGCCAGTGAGATCTGATTCTGGCCTCACTTGAGGAATATACTTTAAGCTAGTTAAACTTTTGTTGGATGGGCAAAAGCTAACCCCTTTTTATTGATACAGCTTTCTCTACCTGCATAAGATATTTTGTTTGAAATCCGAAGCTATTAGCCTGGATGCCATATGCTCTATATCTTTTGAAAAGACTCGGTCTTTTTTAATCGATGGAACCATATTTCGGCCGAATTCATATAACTGGTAAGTAAACGGTGCCATTTTTGAAATACCTCTATATTCAACTGCCTGCATAGCGCAAATGTATTCAATTGATAGTACTTTTCTTGTATTATTAATAATTTTATATGCGTACCGGGAAGCTATTGTACCCATACTAACATGATCTTCTTGATTAGCAGATGAAGGGATAGAATCTACACTAGCCGGATGAGCTAATTTCTTATTTTCAGAAACTAAAGAAGCAGCACAATACTGCATGATCATTGCACCGGATTGCAGCCCGGGTTCAGGGCTAAGAAAAGGCGGTAAATCATTTAATTGAGGATTCACCAAACGTTCAATTCGTCTTTCTGAGATGTTTGCGAGTTCCGACATTCCGATTGCCAAAAAGTCCATTGCAAAGGCAATTGATTGCCCATGAAAGTTTCCACCGGACAAAATTTTTTTACCGTTATCGAAAATGAGCGGATTATCTGTCGCTGCATTCATTTCAATTTCTAATTTATCTTTAACATAGGACAATACTTGCCATGTTGCTCCATGGACCTGAGGGATACAACGCAATGAATAAGCATCTTGAACCCTCAGATCACCTTGCTTTGTTACAAGCTGGCTACCATGTAAAACCTGCCGGATTCTTGCGGCTACCTCTATTTGTTCTTTGTACCCTCTTGCTATTTGTATGTCCTCATCAAATGCATCTATAATACCTTGAAGTCCTTCTAAAGTAAGCGAGGCGATATAGTCTGCCTGCAATGCGAGATTTTCTGCTTCAATGTAAGAAACTGCTCCCATTGCAGTCATTGCTTGGGTACCATTAATAAGCGCTAACCCTTCCTTAGCTTTTAAAAAAATAGGCTGTAGCCCAGTTTTATTAAATACTTCTAGTGTTTCCATTCTTTTATCCTGATAAATTACTTCCCCTTCTCCCACTAAAACAAGTGCCATGTGGGAAAGAGGAGCAAGATCCCCACTCGCACCTAGTGATCCTTGTTGAGGTACAACAGGGTGAATTTGATAATTTAATAAGTTTATTAATAATTCAATCACCGCCCTTCGAATGCCCGAAAAACCTTTCAGCAGAGCGTTTATGCGGAATAATACCATAGCTCTTGTCACAGCTTCAGAAAAAGGCTCACCAACCCCACATGCATGGCTCCTAATTAAATTCAATTGTAGCTCTTCTACATTCTCTTGTTGTATATAAACATCGCTAAATTTACCGAACCCGGTTGTAATCCCGTATATTACCTGTTGGTTAGCTACAATATCATATACAGCTTTTCTACTTGCATTTACTTGACCCCAAATGTAATCAGGGACAAAAACGGGTTCATTTTCGAATATAATTTTAAATGCTTTTTCCATGGTTAATGAATTTCCTGTCAATTCGATCAAAACTATTCCACCCTTCTGGTAAATTAACTATCCGTGAGATAGTAGTAGATTTAAGAAATATTTAAAAACAAAAGGAGACCATACCACCAGATTCCTACTGTTGAAATCTGATGATATAGTCCCCTGATAACTTAATCACTATGGACTAATTTAAATATGATTGATACCCAAACCAATTGCTTCATGCTCAGAACCTTTTACTGGAGCACCAATTGTTCCGTAAAGGGCCACCGCTACCCATTCTCCTTCTTCCTCGGAACTATATGGCTTGCCTCTTATTACAGCGAAACTTAATCCTACGGTTCGTAAAACAGTTCCTAGTAGTACTTGCCCTCTTGTAACCCCATGAAGCGCCTCCATGATTGCATGATATAAAGCATGCGTTTCACGGTATAAGTCTTTTTCAATGACTTGATTTTGCCTGGCAGCTGTTTCTATTGCAGCAACCACCTTCTGAGTTTCCATCGAGCCGGTTTTACCCTGACAATATATATAACCTTGTAATCTTAAATCTTTAATAAATTCAGGTTCTAGCTTCTCATTACCTAAAAGAGCCAATAGCATTGCGTTTCTTCCAATTCTTGAATCAGGTCTTACGTCCATAGGGCAGACACTCACAATTCTGTTAGATTATATGACTAAAGGATTATATTAATCTTATTAACAGATTAATATTTTGTCAATATCGAATTTTCTAACAATTTTTCAAGCTAAATGGCAAGCTACGAAATGCTGTTTGTCTACTTGTTTTAGAATAGGTTTTTGCTGAAAGCACATCTCTGTTGCTAGAGAACACCTTGTTTGATAAACACAACCGCAGGGAGGATTGGTTGGACTCGGTAAGTCTCCTGAAACAGTTATCTTTTCTTTAGCTTCCTCTATAGCTGGGTCAGCGATCGGGATCGCTTTAAGAAGAGAAGTAGTATATGGATGAAGCGGGTTTTCATAGAGCCTTTTACTAGGTGCTAATTCCATCAAATTTCCTAAATACATTACACCGATTCGATCACTGATTAACTTTACCATGGATAAATCATGAGAAATAAATAAATAGGTCAGCTTTTTCTTTTGCTGAAGCTCCATCAAAAGATTTACAATTTGTGCCTGAACGGATACATCTAACGCTGATATGGGCTCATCCGCTATAATAAACAGTGGTTCAACAGCCAATGCCCGTGCTATGCCTATTCTTTGCCTCTGGCCACCGCTAAACTCATGTGCATAACGATTAGCATGCTTTCGCTTTAAGCCTACGGTTTCTAATAACTGATATACTGCCTTTTTTCTTTCTTCCCCTTTTTTTAAGCGATGGATATCTAGTCCTTCTGCAATGATATCTGCAACCGTCATCCTCGGATTTAATGAAGCGTATGGGTCCTGAAATATCATTTGTATATTTTTATGAAAATCTTTTTTATCGTTTTTAGATAACTTGTGCACATCTTTTCCTTTAAAAAATACCTTTCCTGATGTTGCTTGGTATAATCGAATAATAGTCCTTCCAATTGTTGATTTACCACAGCCGGACTCGCCTACTAATCCAAGTGTTTCTCCTTCATAAATATCAAACGAAATATCATCAACCGCTTTTAATTCGAATCCTTTTCCCACTTGAAAATGTTTTGTTAGTTTTTTTACTTCCAGGATTTTTTCCATCAAGATCTCCCTTCATTACTAATTCCTATTTAATAAAATCCCGGCATCGGCAGGGTTAGTTGGTTTTCACTTTTTTAAAAAATACAAGATATAATAATGGATGCATGGAAGGATTCTTATTCATTAGCCGCTTGGGATACTGTTTTGTTAGTTGCGACTTTCGGGGCTCTTGGGTCCATTAACCAGCAATTTAAATGATGAGTACGTGATAGCACCGTTTTTTCCGGAATATATTCATCGCAGACATCCATTGCAAAAGGACATCGCGGAGTAAAAGCGCAGCCTTTTGGAGGTTCTGCAAGGTCCGGCGGAGTTCCGTCAATGGCCGTTAACTTTTGGTCTCGGCTGTGATCAAGTTTGGGTATAGATTCTAATAATCCAAGAGTATAGGGGTGCTTAGGATTGTAAAAGATTTCACTTTTTGTACCACTTTCGACTATTTTTCCAGCATACATAATACTGACTCGATCCGAAAACCTTGCCACTACTCCTAAATCATGTGTAATAAGAATAATCGCCATGCCCATTTTTTGCTGGAGTTCTTTTAATAGATCTAGAATTTGAGATTGAATGGTGACATCTAAAGCTGTCGTGGGTTCATCCGCAATTAAAAGATCAGGTTCGCAGATCAGCGCCATAGCTATGACAATTCGCTGCCTCATTCCTCCGCTGAGCTGATGAGGATATTTGGTACAGCAATGTACAGGGTTGGGTATACCCACTTGCTTTATAATGTCAATTGTTTTTTCGCGTGCCAACTTTTTATTGTAGCCTTTATGAATAATGAGACCCTCTGCAATTTGGTCGCCAACCTTCATTGTCGGATTTAATGAGGTCATCGGATCTTGAAAAACCATTCCTATCTTTGCTCCTCGAATCTTCGATAACTGTTTTTTCTTCATTGTTGTGATTTCTTCACCGTTAAACAATATGGATCCCTTTGGAATGGTGCAAGATTTCTCAGGCAGCAATTTCATAATGCTTTTTGCAGTAACTGATTTCCCGCAACCCGATTCACCGACAATAGCAAGAACTTCCCCTTTATTGACATGAAAGGAAATCCCGCGGACAGCTTGGATATGCTGGTTTTTAGAATTAAAATTAACGTGAAGGTCTTTCACTTCAAGTAGTCTGTTCACATTTATCTCCTCCCCTAATATATGAATTAAACTATGAGGTATCTTTATTTTTTCAGCTTAGGATCTAGGGCATCTCTTAAACCATCTCCAAGTACATTAAATGAAAACATAGTTAAGGAAATAAACAATGCAGGGAAAAATAGTCTCCATGTTTCCCCTGTTAATAAAGTGACAAGGCCCTCTGACGTCATAGTTCCCCAACTTGCAAGCGGAACCGGCACACCAAGCCCTAAAAAACTTAATGTTGCTTCTGCAAATATGGCACCAGGAACAGATAATGTCATGCTTACAATGATCGGACCCATCGCATTCGGAATAAGATGTTTAAAAAGTACTCTGAAAAAACTTCCTCCCAATACCTGTGATGCTAATACAAATTCAGACTCTTTCAATCTTAGAATTTCCCCTCTAACTAAACGTGCCATTCCTATCCATCCAGTGGCAGCCATCGCTATAATAATTGTAAGTAAACCTGGTTTTAATACGACCATTAATAAAATTGTTACAAGCAAATGAGGCAGTCCATAAAGAATATCTACGATTCTCATCATAATTTCATCTGTTTTTCCACCTTTGTAAGCTGCAATCGCTCCCCATATAACACCTATTATTAGGTCTAATATAACCGCTGTTATCCCAATAAAGAGGGAAATTCGGGAGCCAACCCAAGTCCTTGAAAATATATCCCTTCCTAAATCATCTGTTCCAAACCAATTATCTGTTGATGGAGGGAGATTAGCATTTAACAGACTTTGGTCTGAATATGAATAAGGTACAAGCATGGGACCTATAATGGACATCGTGATTAAACAGATTATGATTCCAAGACCTGTCATAGCCAACTTGTTATGTTTTAGTCTCCCCAATGCGTCTTTCCAAAAAGAGACACTCGGTTTACTTAGTAAATCCTCATCTTTGTTTTGTTTCCTAAACACAAAGAGTTCATCCCGCACTGGCTGCATCTGTTATCCCCTCCCTTTCATAAGTTTTATTCTTGGGTCAATCAGAACATATGCAATATCAACCAATATAATAAAGAATACTAAGATAGCGCTATAAAAAACTGTTGTCCCTAAGATTAATGGATAATCTCTATCTGTAATTCCTTCCACAAAGTACTTGCCTAATCCAGGCACACCGAAAATTTGTTCAATAACAAAGCTTCCTGTCAATACAGTGGCTGTTATAGGTCCCAGTATGGTTACAACTGGAATCATAGCATTTCTAAGCACATGCCTAAATACGAATCTGATACCGGTTACACCCTTTGCCATTGCAGTTTGAATATAATCCATAGATAAAACTTCAAGGATGCTCGATCTAGTTAGGCGGGCAATATATGCCATTGGTGTAACGGCGAGTGCAACACTTGGCAAGACGGAATGCTTCCATGTCCCCCAGGTTGCAACTGGAAACCATTGTAGCTTAATTGCAAAAAAGTTGATTAAAACTGTTGCGAATATGAAACTGGGAACAGAAAGGCCAAGAATAGCGATAATCATAGAAAAATAGTCAATTGCACTATTGTGGCGAATAGCAGCAAATATTCCTAATACAATACCAAAAAAAGTTGCAATAAGAATGGCTTGCAGACCAATCATGGACGAAACTGGAAAACCACTTGCTATTAATTCATTTACTGTTTGATTATCCCATTTGATTGAAGGTCCGAAGTCGAATAATAACGCTCCTTTAAGATACTTAATATATTGAATTAACATGGGATCGTTAAGCCCATAATGCTGCTTTAAGTTTTCGACTACCTGTTCAGGTATTCGATTTTCACTCGTAAAAGGATCTCCTGGTATGGCATACATTAATAAAAAGGTAAGTGAAATAATAACGAACAGTGTCATAAAGACACTAATAATTCTCCTAACCAGAAATTGGCGCATAATTCCCCTCCTATATTCTTTTAGCAGGAACTACTTGAAAACAACTGAAAAAGTGTACTTTTCGTACACTCTTTCAGCGAAATTTCTAACAAAAACCTAAACTCATTTTTCGGATTAAGTGGTGTTAGTCTTTATTTCACAGACGCCTCCCGGAAATCAATGGCATGGATAGTATATTGAAAGATTCCATCAATATTATCCTTTTGCAGATATACCTTCGTTCGGTAAAACAGAGGTGAAATGGCCATTTGGTCTATCAGGACCTCTTCTGCCTCCACCAAATACTGAGCACGATCTTCCAAATTCAATTCAGCTTCTGCTTTTTTCATTAATTGATCGTACTCAGGAATAGAGATATTACTATAGTTATAGAAATCCCTTGTCATGAATTGCCCCATTAAATTACTTGCATCATCATAGTCCGCACCTGTACTATAAATTGCTAGTTGATAATCCCCTGCTTGAACATTTTGAACAAATACTTTACGCTCCATTGTTTGGAGTTCAACTTCTATCCCTAAGTTTTTCTTCCACATTTCTTGCATGGCTTGGGAGAGCTTATTGTACGTATCATCTGTATAGAATAGTAGATTGATTTTCGGTAAAGAGGAGAGGCCTAATTCATCTAGCCCTTCCTGCAGCATTTGTTTTGCTTTTTCTATATCATTATCCTTAAACAAGGATTCTCCAGCCAAATCCCTAAATTCTCCCGCGCCGCTGCTCAATCCAATTGGAATTAAGCCTAAAGCTGGAATTTCTCCTCCTTGTGTTACCTTTTCAACTAAAAGTTTTCTATCCAACCCTAAACCCAATGCTTGGCGTATTTTTTCGTTCGCGAAAATGTCATTTTTGTGATTAAAACGTAAATAAGCTAAACTTGCACTTGGCGCTGTATTTGCCTCTCCAGAAGAAATTAATTTATTTCTTATCGAATTTGGTATGTTCGTAGAGAAGTCAAGCTCATTTGATTGGTACATTGCATATTCAGTATTTTGTTCATTTACCATTACCCACTTTAGCTTATCCAGTTTAACGACTTCTTTCCCCCAATAGTGTTTATTGGGAACCATTATTAATTCTTGTCCGTGCTTCCAGCTTGCGATTTTAAAGGGGCCGTTTGAAACAAAAGAGTCAGCTTCTGATGCCCATTTTGTATTTGCTTTATCAACTTCTTCATTGATTGGTAATAATGTGAAAAAGGCTGTTAGTCCCAAGAAGAAGGAAGTTGGTTTTTCTAAAGTAACTTCAAGAGTATATTCATCTACAGCTTTAACACCAAGCTGAGCAGGATCCTTTAACGAGCCTTCATTATATGCTGCTCCATTTTTGATAAAAAATAAATTACTTCCTAGCGGAGATGCTACTTCAGGCCTTAATACCTTTTCCCAGGAATAGACAAAATCTTGGGCAGTCACTGGGTCACCATTTGACCATTTCGCATCTTTATTTAAGTAGAACGTGTAAATTGTCCCATCATCTGAAGTTTCCCATCTTTCAGCCACACCTGGAACTATTTTTCCTTCTTTATCCAAACGAACGAGGCCTTCAAATAATTGGTTTGATATATCCCCAGCAACCTGGTTATCAATTAAAGCAGGTTCGAGACTAGGTGGTTCAGATAAGGCATTTACTGTAATCACCTGTTCTTTGGTGGAATCTTTTTTCGCATCCTTGGTTTCATTATCTGTCTGGTTATTCACCTGACTATTATTACTGCATGCACTTATAAGTAAGGTAATTACAATAAAGAAGGTTAGAAATACAAATCGACTTCTTAATTTAATCATCACATATCCCCCTATATTCTTTTTAAACAGCGGAAACTCTTGTTATTTATGAAACTTCTAACAATATCACCTCCGACATCTAATTGAATAATAAAAAAGGAGGCATATCGAATAACCTATGCATAATGCATAAAGAAATTCGATATAGCCCCCTAATTCAACTAATAACTGTAGACTATATATGAATTGCGGATTATAATTTTGAAAATTCAAAATCAAATAACTAATCATAATATTAAGTAAATATATCCGGATTGTCAATAGTTCGATTCCCGATATTTTAAGTAGAATCCTTCGAAGTCTTATTGCTGAACATTTGACACTCATAAAAGGTTACTAAGAAAAATAAACGTATTATTGCTAAGTGAATTAAAACTAATCATTTACGATCAACTGTTAATTATGGGTAAATAATTGATTAGGCCTTTTGTACATTTGAGGCTATTATTTTGAACCTGCTTTCACTTCCAAAGAAAAAGCATGTCCGCAACCAGGATGTCATTTTGGAATATTTTTGGATATAGTCAATTTGATGTTGCGAAAGAAACTCTTTCGCTTCCTGGCGTTCAGTCAGGTCTGTACATCATATTTAACATCATCAAAGGTTAAAATGATTTCATTACAGTATTTCCATGAAACGTTCACCAAAATTCCACTAATAACCGTATTGCATATCCTTTTATGGCTTTGCCCTTCCGTCGCTCAAAAAATTTATATTGCTGCAGCTGCAATAAGAACTAAGGAAAATAACTGCGGAATCCTTAATGCTTTGTAAGCATCAGACTGTCTGTTCTTAGACCTTCCAGAAAAAACTTCCAATTGAATACCAGATGACATAGACAAGAGATAATTCTCCATGCTTAAGCAGGACTCTCTAAAAGATAAGAAAATGGACTTGCACACTTTCATATTGAATTTTTTCGCAAGACATACTCCTCATGTACTTCCTTCTGTAATAATTTCTCCCTTTTATTGGGTAGCGCTGGAATTACGTGTTTATCTGTACTATTATCGTAATCAGGAAAATTCAAAGTATTCTAAGAAGAAAAATTGAGTTGAAAAACAGTCACTTTTTTTGTCCTCTTTTTAGCAAAAAAGTAATCATAAGACAAACTATAGTTCCTAAAATTAAAAAGTAGATTATTTGATATTCAATTGGAATAGAAGCGTTAGATTCTTTTCCGCCTTCATTTGAACTACTATTTTTTGAAATGATTTCGTCGTCCACAATATTTGTTGATACCTCTTCATTAGTCTCCTTGATCTGTTTAGATGATGCCTTTATAGGCGGTATCAGCGTTTTCGGATCTTAACACAACAGCGATTAATTCTGTACCATTTCTGTTTGCTGACCCTACTAGAGTATATCGTGATTCGTGTGTGAAACCATTTTTGATACCGGTAGCCCCTTTGTATAAACCAAGTAATCGATTATGATTGATAACTTGCGGTTTCCCTTCCCAAGCTATGCCATATTCTTTGGCTTCGCTTTTTTCATGTTTCATTAAAGTATCTCTCCATAACTGTTCATTCCAGTTATACGTTTTGTGCTGCACCATCTCTTTAAAAATGGCGTTTTTCATAGCATAGCGAGTTATAATGGCCATATCGTAGGCAGTGGTATAATGCTCATCGTTAGGAAGGCCGCTTGCGTTTGTAAAGTGGGAATTTTTTGCACCGATCGACTTTGCAAAGGACGTCATCTTCTGAGCAAAATCATTTTCATTTGTTGAGATATGTTCTGCTAGTGCTACTGCTCCATCATTTCCGGAATGGAGCATAATTCCATATAAGAGATCTAACAGACTAATTTCGTCACCAGCTTGTAATGCTAAACTGCTTCCCTCCGTATTTTCCGCATGTTCAGAAACCGTTATGATCTCATTTAATACTCTTTCCTCGATGGAAATAATAGCTGTAATTATTTTGGTTATACTTGCTGGAAAATGCTGTTTATTCATATTTTTGTCTAAAAGGACTTTTCCCGTTTCTGCTTCCATAACTACCCAAGCATCTGCATTAATTTCATTTTGAATATTCTCTTTTGCATTGGCCAGTTCATTCCGCCAAATAAATAACAAGAAAAATGGTAATGATAACAAACAAATAAATTTTTGCTTGATCATAGAGAATCTCCAATTAGGTTTTTATTAAATTCAATCACTTGTTACCTCCAATTTATATATTTCTATCTTTTCAAATATATGAAGGCAAACAAAAATATAGAATTCAATGTCTCTTAGATTTTTTAAGTCAAAAAATGAAAAATTAACCGTGGCTGTTGGTATCCCGAACATTATACAGGTATATTAACCTATAAGAAGCTAATTAGCATTTATGCTTTATTAGTCCATTTCCTTCACAAGTTTCTCAATCATTTCTCCATCCATGGGTCCAATGATTTTTTTATTGATCAACCCGTTGGAGTCAATCATATAGCTCGTAGGAATTGAGAGCGTTTGATAGGTTCTTCCTACGTCCCCATTTTCATCCAATGGAATTTGAAATGTTAAACGATAATCTTTGACAAAATTTTTAACTTGCTCGAGCTTGTTGCTGCCTCGCTCTAAATTTGTTAAATTAACAGCAATAATTTCAATATTTTGCTTTTTTGCGTTTGTTTTATAATAAGTTTCCATGTGAGGCATTTCAGCTTTGCATGGAGGGCACCATGACGCCCAGAAATTTAAAATGACTTTTTTTCCTTTATAATCAGAAAGCCTGATTGTTTTTCCTTCAAGGGTTTTTAATTCAAAATCCGGTGGAGCATCTCCTTCTGAAAGTCCCTCACTATTAGGAGCTATGGAGCCTTCGACACTTGCTATTTGGGTTATATTTTCTTCCAGTTCCCTGGCATTTTCTTTATTCTTACGTACTTCTTGAAAAACATTTACAATGAAGATTCCAACAAGCATGGTAATTAACACAAGGCCGAAGATACTTTTTTTCACTTAGTACCCCCCCTATTTTTCATTAAAAATGTAATGAATAAAACAAGCAATCCATATGTAGCCATTGGTACAGAAAGAAAATCAGCTTTTAGCGAATAAGCAAGTCCCTGTAAGAATGTAAACAAAATAATTATTTGCAGCATCCATTGTTGATTTTCTTTTTTTGAAATAGCTAATGAAAGAAAAACTAGATTGATAACAAACTGACTTATTGTTAGCCAGATCGTTGCTTGATTCAAAATCCCAATAA
This sequence comes from Bacillus sp. NTK034, assembly GCF_017303275.1. Lineage (GTDB taxonomy): Bacteria > Bacillota > Bacilli > Bacillales > Cytobacillaceae > Cytobacillus. The sequence continues at coordinate 274,456 of NZ_JAFKOJ010000007.1, forward strand.
TTAGTTCATAAACAGTTACAGTCCAAATCCAAGACAGAATGATTTCACCATACCATAAAATTAGTTTTCTCTTTTTATAGATTGTATACAAAATTGCTACCGTAATCCCAAGCCAATACCCTTTTATACCTCCGTTAAAATAGAGAATGTTAGAGGGGTTATTTATTGTCAACTTGAAATCAAAAATTACGACGCTCAGCTTCCACGTCAGAATAAAAGCAAAAATTACATTTCCATACCAATCTCCAACAGCTTTTTTTTTGTTTACAAATAAAAAAGCCGATGTTACTATGAAAGCTGCCAATATAGCTGCCCACGAGGCAGGTACCGTTACTGGCCCTACTGAAAACCATTTCAATGGTCAATCCCCTCCTCCTCGATAGTATATTACTTAACGATCCTGGTATTTGTATCACAGCCAACCTTTTCGCCTTCTCTTTTGATTAACCTTCTTCCTGAGAAGTAAAACACTGTAAGCCAGAGATAAAATCAATAAGCTTCCTTTGTATACATCTAGCCCAAGACTACTTTCTGTCGACTCCTTTTGTTTTCTGTTCAAGTCATCACTTTTTTTCTGAACATTTTCTAACTGAACGGAAGCTACTAATTCTTGATTTTGATCCATAATTTCCAATATCCCTTTTTCATCCACCTTATTTATTACACTTTCTTTGGAATCCTGTGTAAAATAAAAATCTTTTTTTGTTGAATACTGGTTATCATTCGCTGTAAATATAGTGCCCTTAGGGATATAGGATGTTTGATAATGATCAAAGCCGTAATCTAGTAATTCGATTGTATCGTTGTTAGCCATCTCCTGCGTAGAACTTTTCAATGTTACAACTATCAAACTAATATTATCCCTTTTGGCTGTCGTTATCAAAGTGTGTCCAGATTGATCAACAAATCCCGTTTTTCCACCTGTTATCCCCTCATATGGGTTTTCTCTCATAAGTTTATGATGAGTAAAAAGAGTTGTCTTCCAGGATTCCCCGATCCATTCTAACTCTTTTGTACCGAAGATTTGTCTGAACTCTTCATTATACATCGCGTACTGTGTTATTTTTGCTAAATCCTCAGCTGTTGTTACATGATTAGGGTTAAATAAACCATGTGGATTTTCATAATTTGTATTCTTCACTCCTAGCCTTTTTAAATAACTGTTCAAATTTTTTGCAAAAATCTCTACAGAACCATCTAAATGCTCTGCAATTGCTACACCAGCGTCATTTCCCGAATTTATTAATAAACCTTGAACGAGTTTCCTTAATTGGACCTTTTCTCCTTCTTCCAAATATACCCTTGTACCCTCAACTTGTCTGGCGTTCTTACTGACCGTGACAATATCATTAATATTTCCTTTTTCTAGTGCATATATTGCTGTAGTAACCTTTGTTAAACTTGCAGGGTACATTTTTTTACTAGAGTTTTTTTCAAATAAAACTGCTCCAGTTTTGGAGTCCATGAGAATGGCTGACTCACTTAAAATAGCAGGGTTATTCTCAGCAAAAGTCTTATCAGAAAAATAAAGGTTTGACGTAAATAGTATTAATAAAAGTATTTTAAGTTTCATAATTCACCTGTTTTACTATCTTTAAGATTTTGAGTTTGGGATTTTTATCTTATCAGGAAACCTTTTGTCATCTAATAAGGCGTTTTTATATGACTAGGATACAAAGGGGATTATAGTTTAAAAATGTGGAGAATTAGTGGAGAACAAAAATTTCCAATCTAGTCATGTGGGCTGGAGATATTCCCTAATTACATTGATATTTGGAAACCACGCATGAATCCATTTGTATTTGTAGAGGATAAACCCTGACTTTTTTTTCATATTAAGACGAAAGAGTCAGGGTTTCTAATAATTAAGATACATTCTTGTTCAATAATCATTTTATACAACTTGCCAATGTCACGAATAAATACATCTCCCTCAAGGTCGTGTACATTAGGGAATATATTTTCTTCGCAACCATTTGAAATTTTCTCCCACAGATCTGGTGAGGTCATTCGAACATGTAAGTTCAATAGAAGTCTTTATTTGTTTAAATTGAAATTTTTTTCATTCGACTACTTTTTAACCATGCCTTCCATTTTTACTTTATCCTCATTCATCCCACATTTATTGAAGTTTGATTAGATAGTGAATCTACACTTATGCCTCCAGACTTAAGGGTAACATTGAATCTGTGTTGTTCCATTTGTTTCATAAACTGATTTATCCTTTTAATTACAATTGGATAAGGCTACCCATCCTAGGGTACGGAAAATATACACTTTTTCACGGGCATTACGTTTATGGTCCCCAACAGCTTTTAATTACTTCAGAATAGGAAGAAACTTGACCTTTATAGGTTTTTCCTTTAACTATGCTCTTAATAATCTTGCGTTTATAGCAACGACTATCGTACTCAGAGACATAAGAATGGCTCCAATCGCAGGACTTAGCACAAATCCAGCTTTATAGAATAATCCTGAGGCTAACGGAATCGCAATTATATTGTATCCCGCACCCCACCAAAGGTTTTGAACCATCTTTCTGTATGTCTTTCTGGATAATTCAATGATTTCCACTACATCCTGTGGGTTGCTATTGACTAGGATTACATCAGCTGTCTCAATCGCTACATCGGTTCCGGCTCCAATCGCAATCCCTACGTCGGCATTCACTAGGGCTGGTGCATCATTCACACCATCACCTGTCATAGCGACTTTCTTATTTTTCTGCTTAATTTCATTTACTTTGTTTGCCTTTTCATGAGGCAATACTTCAGCGTAAACTTCGTCTAATCCAATTTGCTTTCCTACATAATTTGCGACCTGTTTGTTATCACCTGTTAGCATGATGGATTCTATACCCATTTCCTTTAAATCCTGTATGGCTTTTTTTGCACTTTCTCTAATTTTATCGGCAAGTGCAATCATACCAGCAAATTTTCCTTCAATGACAGCGAAAATCACTGTCTTTCCTTCCGATGAAAGTCCCTTGTATTTTTCTTCAGGATAAGGAATGTTATGTTCCTTCATATACCCTGGACTAACCGCAAGGACCTCTTTTCCATTTACTTTTCCTTTGAGCCCCTTACCTTGAATATATTCAAATTCTTCAGGTTCGGGTATTTTTATCTCTTTTTCTTTTACACTGTTCAATATCCCTCTGGCTATTGGATGTTCAGATTGTCCCTCTATTGATGAAACCATTTTCAATACTGTATCATCGGTATAGCCATCGGCAACGATTAGGTCTGTTATTCCAAATTCACCCTTAGTCAACGTCCCTGTCTTATCAAATACAACTGCATTAATTCTCCTTGCTTCCTCGAATTGCGTGCGATTGCGAATGAGCAAACCTTTTTTAGCTGAGATAGCTGTAGAGGTAGCTATAACTAAAGGAACTGCTAATCCAAGTGCATGAGGACATGCAATAATCATCACTGTAACCATGCGTTCTAAAGCATAGTTAAAGGTGAAACCAGATAAAAGCCAACCAACCAAAGTTAAAATACCAGTTCCTAATGCAATATAAAATAGCCATTTGGCTGCTCTATTGGAGAGATCTTGTGCTCTTGATTTTGATTCTTGTGCTTCCTGAACCATTTTAACGACTTGCGAAAGATAGCTTTCTTCACCTATATTTTTGACTTCTATCGTTAGTGAGCCATCACCGTTTACGGATCCTCCCGTTACTTCATGCTCTTGTGATTTTTCCACTGGAACCGACTCTCCAGTTAACATGGATTCATCTATCGTGGAGCGTCCTTTTTTAATGATACCATCCACTGGAATCCTTTCTCCTGGCTTGACCAACACCTTGTCACCTGGTTTTAAGTCTGATACAGGGACATCAACAGTCTCCTCATCTGTGATTTTATGTGCGTCAGAGGGCATTAATTTGACAAGCTGTTCTAAAGCGTTTGAAGCCCCCATCACGGACTTCATCTCAAGCCAATGCCCTAAAAGCATGATATCTATCAACGTGACCAGTTCCCAATAATAATCCATTCCTTCTAATCCTAAAACAGTCAATGTACTGTACAGATAAGCAACGACTATCGCTAAAGCAATTAGAGTCATCATTCCAGGCCTTTTTTGTCTTATCTCATCAGTGGCTCCTTTTAAAAATGGATAGCCCCCATAAATGAATACAAATGATGAAAGTGAAAATAGCATAATTGAATCAAATGGAAAAGTGAATTCAAAACCGAATAGTGATTGTATCATAGGTGAGAGGAAAAAGATTGGTAAAGAAACGACAAGTGATATATAAAAACGTTTCTTGAAATCTTCTACCATATGACCATGGTGAGCTCCATGTCCTCCATTCCCACCACCATGTTCATGATTGCTGTTACCGTGTTGATGTTTATGGCTATCATGCATTTCAGTATGTTCTTCATTCATTACATAGTTGTGGTGGCTATGATCATGATGGGTCATATGACTTTTGTGTTTGTTGCTGTCATGATCGCTGTGTTCATGATTGTCTTTGTGTACATCGGATTGACCTCTATGATTAGGAGTGATAGGATCTTCAATCTTACTACTATGATATTTAGCGTTTGAATTATGGTTTCGATGTTCTGTTGTCATTTTTTCTTCTCCTTTCTCTCATTGCGATTTCTAATACTTTTCTCAAATTAAATTAAATTGATACAGTTAAGTGTATTTACTATACCCCATATAGGTATACTATAAACAAACAGAGATAATACAGGATTGGATGGAAAGTATTTATTGTAATAAATTTACATACATCAAACTAAATTTTCGATAATTAAATTATCGTGTCAAACAAAATACAAACAGGCTGCTTTGAAATAGACGCTTCCTTTATTCTTTTTCGGAGTTTCTAGTAGTCTTAAAAGTAAAGGTGTTTGAGTATATAAAATGGAGTAAAAATTGAAACCACGAATGAGGTTCATCATTTAAAGAATAATAAAGGAAGATGAATCAAAGATCAGGAACACTTTCGATAGGATATGTGACAACTTACATTTTTTGAGGGAGAGTAACTAGTGGCTATCAAAAGTTCTTAATAAGATGCCTAATCATAAAGAAATTTGCAGGATTCGAGGCATATGGTAATTCTTCGAAGAAGGTGGCTAAAAAATTTGTTGATGCAGGGTTTAAGGATGTCCTCTGGATATGATGATGCTTTTTTCCCTTGCAAATATAACAGCTTACGTTTTTACAGCACATTATCCCATTGCCATAGGTGCTGGTACGGATGTTGCTATTGAAACGGCTGATGTCTTCTTAGTAAATATTAATCAAAACGATATACTCAATATTCTCAAGTTCTTAACCTACTTCACGAAAGATGTTCCTTAATTTAGTTTGAACAGCAGGCTACAACATTTTTGCCATACCTTTTACCGCAGGTGCTCTGATTAGTTTAGGATTCGTTATTACATCAGCAATTTTTAGGCAGTTATTATGTCGCTAAATACTATTATTTGTTCCAAAAATACTCAATTATTAAAGATTGATTAACAGGTGAAATTAACTAAATGGAGGCAAGGATAATGAGAAGTAAGAAACTAATTATAGGTCTAGTTACTTTAATTACAGTTTTTGTTCTATCAGCTTGTACTGGAAATAACGAAAATAAAACAGCACCCAATAATAACTCAGAAACGAAGAATGAGTCAAATGAAAATATGGATATGAATGGAGAGTCCATGGAAGGAATGAATCATTCCAAGATGGATAAAGACACGACGGAGGGGCATATGAGCCACGACAAGGTGGTGAGTTTAAACAACTCCACCGGGGGAAATGAATTGAAAATGCCTCCAGTGCTTGAAAGCGATAATGAAAAAGAAGTGTTATACACTGTTCGAGCCCAAGAAGGAAATACTGAAATATTCGATGGTACCAAAACGAAAACATATGGATACAACGGGAAATTTTTAGGACCGGTGCTTCGTCTTAGCAAAGGTGATAATGTGAAAATCAGATTGATAAATGAGCTGGATGAGGTGACAACTTTTCATTGGCACGGGCTGGAAGTACCGGGGGAAGTAGATGGTGGACCTCATAATGTACTTAAACCGGAAGAAGAAAAAGTGATTGAATTTGAAGTAACACAAGAAGCGTCAACGTTATGGTTTCATCCCCATCCAAAAGGAAACACCGCTGAACAGGTTTACAATGGACTTGCAGGATTGATTTATATTGAAGATGACAATTCAAAGAGTCTCGGATTACCAAATAAGTATGGGAAGAATGATATTCCTTTGATTTTCCAAGATAAAACATTTGATGATAAGAAACAATTGAATTACAGTGCTGCAATGAATGAAGACGGAACAATCGGTGAAACGTTATTGATCAATGGGACGATGAATCCGAAATTGACTGTAAAGAAAGAAAAGGTTCGTCTTCGTCTATTAAATGGGTCCAATGCGAGGAATTACACATTTAAATTGAATACAGGTGATTCCTTTGTGCAAGTTGCAACTGATGGAGGTTTCTTGAATGGACCAGTGACATTGAAAGAAATTACACTGACACCATCTGAACGGGCGGAAATAGTTGTTGATTTTTCAAAGCTTAATACAGAAAAAGACTTGGCGTTAATAAATGCGGATGGATCGATCCTTTTACCATTTGAGGTTTCTGATCAAAGCGGAGAGGACAGCAGCACTCCGGCAAAGTTGAATAATTTTTCAATAACAAACAAAGAGATGAACTTGTCAGTTACAAAGAAGGTGGAATTCTTTGGGATGATGGACAAGGTAACGATAAATGGAAAGAAATTTGATGCGGAAAGAATTGATTTCACGCAAAAGCAAGGGGTCACTGAAGTGTGGGAATTTTTCAACAAACCGGACGCTATGGGAGGAATGATTCATCCAGTCCACATTCATGGAACTCAATTTAAAATAATCTCAAGAAATGGGGAAGAACCACCTGAAAATGAGAGGGGCTGGAAGGACAGTTTTTCCTTAAAACCAGATGAGAGAGTAAAAATTGCTATACAATTTAAGTATAAGGGCGTGTATATGTTCCATTGCCATATTCTTGAACATGAAGATAACGGAATGATGGCTCAGGTAAAGGTGGAATAAACCTCAATCAAAAAATATTTAGTGGTCCGAAATGTATGGAAAAAAGCCCAATTTCTAAATGCTGAGAAATTGGGCTTTGTAAATACGAGATAATCTGGTGGTATCCTAAATGAGGAAATATAATAAATGAGAAATATAAAAACGACAATATGACTCCATCATTATCGTCGTTCACCTAAATAACTAAACTGCTTTATCAATACATCTAATTAATCTTTCCTCAATGTCTTTGGCAAGATCCTTAATTGATTGATCATTCACCATTTCGATTAGTGCTGTCGGTCTTGGCATCCCAATTTTTGAGAGACCAGCATCCTCATAAACAACAATTTTACAAGGCAAGAAATAAACAGCCATTTGATTTTTTGATAAAACACGTTGGGCTTCATGTGGATTACATACCTCTAGCACACGATAGGTTTGGTCAAAATCAAAACCTTTTTCTTGTAATTTATCCTTTATATCAAATTCCCAAAGCACCCCGAATTTTTCTTCCTTTAAGCTCTCCTCTAGTGATGCAATGGCTTCCTCAATCGTTTTAGTAGTTTCAACCGTGTAGTGAAACATTTAAACAGCTCCTTTCTTTATTCCTCTTTATTATTTTCAATCAAATTTTTATTAAACAGTTTTAGCCTAATTCATCTAAATTGCCGGATTTAGGTGATTTACCTCAACTTCAAATCCATTGTTGCACAATTCCCATGCACAAACAGGCTGAACATGGTCAGCTTCAAAAAGATATTGATTTTATCAGTGGATCAAAATGAGATAGTCAAATCGGCTTAGGGGCATAATGTTTGTGGGCTACTCCCATCGATTGGCCAAAACGATTTACAAATTAAGGAAAGATTTCAATACCTAAATTGTCAAATATATTTACACTTAAAGTGAATATAAAAGTTTATCTCACTTGTTGAACCATTAATTAAGAAGCAATTTTCGGCAATGTTCAGCATAATCTCTTAACAATTTTACTTAGAAATCTCTCCTGCCATCACGATGACATAACAAATAATAACCATATGTTCACATGTTTCTTCACAGTGCTGTATTATTATTCGCGAATTGGAAATAATTAATTTCTATTATTATTATTATTTACAAGTTATAACCAATAGGTCACTATATCAAGAATTCCAAACAAAATTAGAACTACTCCGGCAATGCTTTGTATCCCACGACCCATTTTTTTGCTTTTTTTTATTAATGTACCATTTAGCCCAAGAAATGATATGGCCCCAATGATTATAAGGACCGGAATGGAGGTGCCAATTCCAAAGACGGCAGGAAGAAAAATACCGTAGGACGATGTTAAAACAACAGGCATGAGTGTTACAAAAAATAAAACAAACATTGTGGGGCAAAAAGCGATTGAAAAGCTTGCACCCATGATAAACGAACCTGTTTTTCCACTCTTTAGTCTTAATGGAAATCGGCTTGAAACTTTATTTATTATATTAAGCTGAATATATCCGAGTAAAAATAAACCCAATAAAATAAGGAACGGCCCTATCATTTTTCGAAAGAGCGGAAATATGATTGTTATATTCTGCTCAAAATTCTGGCCAACCGCCCAAACTAATAATCCAAGTCCGCTAAAGACAGCAATTTTACCAAAAATAAAGAAAATAACATCTCCCCAGTACCGGTAAGTTTGCAGGCTTCGATTGCCATAGAAAGTGATGGCGCTTATATTTCCAGTTAACTGACAAGGTGCAAGCGCACCTATTAGTCCAAGTATAAAAGCAACGATAATAGGTGCTTGAGTCCCATTGTACAATGAAAAAAAGGGTTCGCTTAAGAATTGGCTTATTTTGCTGATTTCCTGATACATGTTTATCTACCTCAGAATATCTTAGTTTATTTTCACTGCGACTATTATTATATTGGTTATTTCCAACATTTCATCATGCGTATGAATGCAATCCTGCAATCACAAGGTTAACAACAATTAGATTAAAAATGATAATTATAAAACCAATTACCGCCAGCCACGCTGTTTTCTCTCCGTGCCATCCTTTTGAAAGGCGTAAATGAAGAAATGCTGCATAATATAAAAATGTAATTAGAGCCCATACTTCCTTTGGGTCCCCGCCCCAGAATCGTGTCCAGGCAATTTGTGCCCAAATCATTGCAAATATTAATCTGCCAAGTGAGAAGACAGGAAAACCAATTAAGACGGTCTGTAACTGATTTCATCTACTAAATCCAAATTTACTTTTTTGACTAGTGGTTGCAGAAGTACACTCCCCCTTCTTATTGTTACAAGGCGAATCACTGCATAAAGGACTGTTCCAGTGAAAAGGGTCCAAATTACAGAGTTTAATTTTTGTGCATGAATAATTGCTGGTAATTCAGTGATGGGGCTAAATCTATCTTTCGTCAGAATTTCTCCTTCATTTGGACCTACAAGTGCAGGCAGTTTATACTTCATGATTTTTCAGTGTCTGTTTTATCAGTCCAACTAAAGTCAACTTTGTAATCAGCGATGGAAAATACTGATGTTATAGTAATAAAGCCAATCACACAAACGATGCTGTACATGATGGCTTCAAGCCAGAAAGATCGTTTGCTTTTCACGTGCAGGTCTACCGAATTTAGAAGATAGATTAAACCAGCTATGATAAGTTACTACTTATTTGCAGAAAGTTTGACATTTTTTTCTCCTTTATCAGTTTTCTTCTCCTCTTGCTGATCAATGGGAGTTGGTATTGACGTATTTTTTACAATATCGACAATTTCTCTTTTTAAGCCGTACCAATTTTTATTTGTATGGCCGGCAATAAGGAGGTTACCGTTCAAATTCTGCAGCCAGAAACGTCGGTGATTCCAGTACGACCCTTGAATAACACCTATCATAAAAATCACACCACCAATACCAATCGTCCAAAGTGTGAGGTCCTTTCTAACTGTCAATGCAGTAACGTTACGAGTTGTTACACCTGAAAGTTTCATTTTATATTCCGCTTCTCCAGGCGGCTCAAGCGTTTGCCTAATGGCTGTAAAGATAACTTCACCCTCGGGATAATTAGGTGAAATCATATTAAATAAAAATGCAGGATTATTCGGCACAGAGGATTTTGTTTGCGGTTCACCATTTTCCAACCCAGAAAAGTCAGGATAATAACCAAGTAATTCAACCTTATAACCATTACCAAGATCATACTCATTTTTCGGGTCAAATAAATCGGTTGTCAAACCACCTTTTGCCGTTTGTGTTATTTTATCTTGAAGAGAAAATGACATCGTTCTAAATTCGTCAAGTTTATAGTCACTGATAGATTGCAAATTTATCAAATTTTAATGGTTCATTCACTCGTATTTCAGCATCTTTTAATTTAATTAGCCTTTTATCATCTCCGACTGTTTGATTCGGATCCCTTTGATAGAGAACGACATCCGATTGGAAGTTTTTAATAACCAGACCCACCCTGTCTATTGCTTCATCAAATAGTTCATTATCAACTTCCTTATCATACAATTCCCGCTTAAATCCTTTGCTTTCCAATACGTATTCTTCATTCGTTCCTGGGATTGTTTTTGTTTCTCCGTCACGGAGCCATAGCACTTCGTCAACGTACATACCAGGTACGAACCTCAGCTTTCCGCCAATTAAAAAGATAATCAGTCCGGCATGGTTAACATATGGACCCCATCTGGAAAAATGACCTTTCTCTGCAAAGATGTTGCCATTTTCTTCTCGAATATGATATCGTTTTTCTTTCAATCTTTTCTTTATCATTTCAAAATCTTTTTCCGACTCCGAGACTTCCGTTCGATTAAATAATCTTTGTTTTTTCAGGAAACTCTCTTGGCGATTTACTCGTTGCTCATTTAACGCCCTATATAGCGGCACTACACGATCGAGGCTGCAAATGACTAATTTTATACGCCAATCATAGCAATTAAGATTAAATACCACCAGGAACTGTATAAATCATTGAAGCCCAACTGATAAAAGATTTTTCCAAAAACGCCATATTGCTCTTCATAATAAACTTCAGGAGGTGCAATTGGAGGTATATACATTTCTTGAGGTAAAGCCGTCCCAAGTGCAGATGCAATCAATGTGATTACAATCAGCCACACCCCCACTTTTACAGAAAGAAAAGAAAGTCCATATTTTATCCACTGCCGTCTTGTCATATGTTTGCGACCTGCGGGCGCTTCCTTCGTAGCGCATATCGTGAAGCTTTTCAATCTTTGCTTCTTCAGTTAAAGCTATGCCACATGCTTCGCACAAAATAGTCCCGTTTGGATTCACATGACCACATATACATTTTATTTCTTTCATGTTTAATACCACCTATTGAGGCTTGATGCTCTCCATCATTTCTATTATTTTCTCTTCTGAAAGCTCGCCTGTTTCTATTTCTATAATGGTTCCTTCGGGATCAACCAACATCGTCGTAGGCAACGGTTGAATATCATATAAAGTCATAACGTCTTTGTTAGTATCTTTTAGGATTGGAAAAACCAGTTTATGTCTTTGCACAAATTTATTAATGGAGAAATCGGGCTCCCCTACATTAACAGCTAATATATCGACTCCTTGATCTTTATACACTTTATACTGATTATTCATATATGGCATTTCTCTTTCACAAGGCTTGCACCAGGTACCCCAGAAATTCAAAAATACACCTCTGCCTTTATAATCAGATAATTTATGCTTGTTGCCTTCCATATCGGAAAGAACAAAATCCGGTGCTTTATCCCCAGTTGCAACTTGTCCTCTTACATCCTTTGTAAAATTTGCATAAAGCGTATAAACTACAGCAGCAAACATAATTCCTAATATTAGACTACGAACGATAAGTCTTCTTTTCTTTTTCATTTTTCCGCCTCCACTCACAAAGTCCATGAATATATTAAAATCCAGTAAAGCCACCAAACAATGGGATTAAAATAGAAATGATTATAGTCATCCAATCAAAATACAAAAGGATGCCCATTATGATCATTAATACTCCGCCAAATATCATAAAACGATTTCCATGCTTTTTTAAGAAAGTCATCTTGTCGATAAAGAAAGTCATAATTAAAAAAGGGATAGAAAATCCTAAAACATAGAATGTCATATACACGAGTCCCATACTAGGGTTTGAAACACCTAGCGCAATGACGCCAGCAAGAATCGGTCCTGTACAAGGAGTCCACCCGGCAGCAAACCCTAAGCCAATCAGTATCGATCCAAAATACCCGGATGGCCTATTTTGAAATTGAAATTTTTTTTCTGAGAGTAAAAATTTAAAACTAAGAACCCCCGTAAGAACTAGACCAAAAAACACCATTAAAATAGCACCCAATTGCCTCAGCAAATCTTGGTAATCTACGAAAAATGATCCGATGAATGATGTCGATAGTCCAAGTGCTAAAAAGATAACTGAGAATCCCGCTAAAAATAGGATTGTATGTATCATAGCTTTTTTTCTTAAAATTCCTCGTTCAGCCTTCAATTCACTGATTGTCATCCCTGTAATATAGGAGAGAAACGCTGGATAAAGAGGGAGTGCACAAGGAGATAAAAATGATAGAAACCCTGCTCCAAATGCAAGAAATAAATTTATCTGCTCCAAAATATTTCACCTTCTTTCATGGTGTTTTACACATAGTTACTGTAAATATAGGATATGATTGTCAAGAAAGGATGCAGTTTAGATGAAATAACATAAAAGACACAAATTATTCAAAATTACCAATAATAATGAACGAAAGGGTTAAATCTTTTTCGGGGTTTTTTTGTAGTTCAAATCCCAAGAAAGATTCTTAGGTAAAAAAAGATCGGTACACCTATAGGTTGCTTACTAGGTGTATGGCTATCTGATTCATTTTCTATAAGCCGCAAGTGAGCAGTACCTGCTTACTGTTGAATTTCCCCATCTTAATTCCTTCGTTTAAGAACAGATGCACAAGTGCCTTGATCAGCCCCGACAAGCATAAGACAAGTCAGCGGGAAGGTTGTTCTTTAACATTCATGACGAATTGGCTTATGATCTCGAGGGGCTAGGCGCTGGAGCTGGATGCAGTTCAATTACTCACAAAGATATACAATCTACAGTATTCTATACAATAAAAAAACAGCTTGGTAGATGTTTAACCAAGCTGTTTCCAAAACCTCATAATTATTTAGTAAGTTCGCCTAATTTTTGTTTGTTACATTTGATTTTTCACTTTCCCCCTATTTTTTTGTTTACGGTATTTATTTTAATACAACACTGTTATAAAGGAACAATTCCAACTGGATTAATAGCATTCGTCTTTCCAGCATTCCAGGGGCCTTTATGAAGTTCGAAGTGTAAATGTTGACCAAATGATTGACCCGTGTTCCCCTGGTAACCAACTTGCTGGCCTTTTGAAACTGCTTGGCCTGCACTTACTGTTCGACTATTCATATGAGCGTAAACAGTCGTATAGATTTGTCCATCTATAGAGTGAGAAATAAAGACTACATTTCCATAGCTGGATGAATAATAAGAACGCATAACTACCCCATCGGCAGCTGCAACAACTGGAACCGTTCCACGTTTGGCAATATCCACACCATAGTGTGTACCGCCACTTCTACTGCCAAACCCAGAAGTTAAGGTGCCACTAGTAGGACTAGTAAAATTCCCGCTAGAAACCGGAGGAGATGATACAGAAGCTCCTCCCCCACCGCCAGAGTTATTTCTTGCTTGTTTTGCTTTACGCTGTTGTTCCAGTTGAATTGCTTTTTGCATTACTGACTGCTGTGATGATAATAACTGATCTTCTTCTCCAAGTTCCATTTTATACTTTTCAATATCCTCTTCTTCCATCTTTAAGGACATCATTATTTTATCCTTCTCCGCTTTTTGAGAGTTTAGGCTTTTAATCAAATTCTCAAGGTCATCTAGCATCGTTTGAAGGTTCTTAAGTTTTTTTTCAACCTCCCTTTGCGAGGTTTCTAATAAGCTTTTATCCTCAGAATGTTCCCGGAGAATGTCTTGGTCCGCTTCTACAATTGTCGCAACTGCTCCAAAACGATCAATGAAATCACTGAAGCTCATTGCACCAAGTAATACATCTAAATAGCTAACCATGCTTCCATTTTCCTGAAAGGAACGAGCACGATTCTTCAATAACTCATTTCTCTTTTCAATTCTCTCTTGTATTATTTTGATCTGTTCTTTCAGCTTTGCAATTTCTTCTTCTGTAACATTAATTTCTTCCTGTTTTTTAATAACTTTTTGTTCACTATCATTTATTGCGAAATCTAATCGCTTTATTTCTTCATTTACTTTTAATTGATCTTCTTGTAATCTATTGATTTTTTGATCAGCATCAATAATTTTAGATTTGATAGTGGAACGTTTATTGTCAAGTTCACTCTTTTGATCATTTAATTCCTCTAATTTAGAAGCATCATCTGCAGCTTTGACTTGCACTCCTGTTAATGTAAAACTGAATGCTATTATAGTAGCGACCGATACTATTATTATAGTTTTTCTCATTTTGAAATCTCCTTTTGACAAACCATGGTTGATGTAATCACACCATATTTTCTACATAAATTTCTGGGAGAAAATAAAAGAACTACCTATTAACCACATTTCTATTCAGCTAGCAAAATTCGACTTTTTCTAGTGAAAAGTCTGTATTAATAGATTAAATATTATGTCGTTTTCTACCCTAAGTCCTATTTTATCATCTGTTTTTGTCGAATTAACCGAAAAAAATATTACAGTTTCTTTTCATAGCTTATATAAAGCTTTTTCAGAAAATAATTATCAAGCTATGTATTTAAATTCGTAAATAAAAAAAGAGAAACGATTAACGCCCTCTTCATTTAATTCGATTTATATTTAACTATTAGTTTAAATTAGGAACATATCGGGAAATTCAACTGATAAATTAGCATAATAAACGACGGAAAAGTAATCCTGTTTGATAGATCGGACATTAAAGCATGGACATCACCTTATTGTGTTTCCATTTAAAGGTTGTCAAATATGCAATAGAAATGGATACAATACTTAACCAAAATGTGAAATAGCCGATTTGTGGCATGTAGGTACTTAACACTCCATACCATGGCATCATAGAAAACACATAATCTATCACATCATTATGAAGTGTCCAAATTGCTGCTACAACCAAATGCCAAAACTTAATTCGATAATAAGGCGCGTACAATAATCCTTGTATTGCCATTGCAGCATGTGACAAAATCAACATATAACCTGTCCAATGAAGAGAACCAGTAACAATATATGTAAGTATATTCATGACAACAGCCCATACACCGTACTTAAATAAAGTAATAATTGCTAATGCTTCAAATAATGGCCAATTCTTTTTTAATAAAAAAGCCCCTAAAACAAAAACAAAAAACAAACTTGCTGTAGGACTGTCTGGTACAAAGATTAGAAATTCAGCTGGTGTTTCTATCAATTGATATTTATACCAAATGTATCCATAGACTGTTCCTAGAACGTTAATGATAAAAAGCGCCCAAATAAACCATCTTTTTTCTAGTAAATATAGTAGATTCATTCGTTCTTCACTTTCCCCTCTACAGTAAAATATATTGTAGGTAGTCTCTTGATAAAACCTATAAAAATATAACATTGATATCTGCAGAAAGTGTGAATTTCCCCTATATTAGTTTTGTACGCTAAACAAAAAGGTATTCCCTTCAAAAAGAATACTTTGAGACATGGTTTTAGAGGAGGGAATCTTTTCCCTCCTCTAACTCTTATTCTTGTTCTTCCTGCCAGTCTTCATTTAAATGTTTGCCTTTGAATAATCCAGCATAGAACGGTCTATGTTTTTAATTCCCTTAAGTTTGTGAAAACGGAACAAATCCCCGTCACATGATCACAAAGTCCCCATTTCTGAATGCCACAATTTGGTCTCTTTCCTTCGATAATAAATCATCTCCAAACGAGATTTGATGTTTAGTATCAATTCCCAAAAGGTGCAAAACGGTTGGAGAACATCAATTTTACCGCCATAAGTTTCATTCACGGACCCCTTTAACCCAGGGGCATAGATGAAAAGGAACCCTTTGCAGTTGCACTTGTTCAAAATCATCTATTTCTTTGCCTATTACTTTTGCCATAGCTTCTTTGCGATTTTCGGAATTTCCGTAATGATCTCCATATATAACAACCATCGTGTTCTTATCAAGCCCTGTTTCCTTAAGATCGTTGAAAAACTATTTTAATGCTTCATCAAGATAACGTGCTGTTTGAAAATAGCTGTTAACCGTTTTGTCGCCTGTATCAGCCGGGGAAATTGATTGATCCTTTTCATCTAAAGGATATGGAAAATGATTAGATAGAGTGATTAATTTTGCATTAAACGGCTGCGGCAAACTTTCTAAAAAGGAATTGTTTCTTTAAAAAACGGTTTATCCTTTAAGCCATAGTTAATCACATTTTCTTCTGTCATATTATAAAACGAAGCATCATAAAACATGTCATATCCTAAAGACTTGTACATTTCTTCCTGATTCAAAATGTCTTGTAATTCCCATGAAATAAATAGCTGGAAGTCCCTGATACGTATTTTGTGCTTTTGTCGTAAATACCCCACCTTGCGGAAGAGGATATAAAGAGTTTTAAATTAGAAATTCTGCATCTGACGTCTTGCCTTTGGCTGTTTGATGGAAAAATTCATTAAAATATAAAGTGTTAGGATTTCTTGTTAATGAATTTAAGAATGGCGTAACTTCTTCACCGTTTAGCTTATAGTCAATTAAGAAATTCTGGAATGATTCCATCGATATATAAATTACATTCATTCATTCCTTTAGCCGCCTCAAAATTCTCCGGATTTGGGTTGGTGTAGTTCACAGTTGTATATATCTCGACAATGGTTACATCATTACTATCAGCCAAAACCCTCTGAGCCGACGACTTTGAATTTTGAATAATATCGTAAATCGTGTAATTATAAGCTCCTAGATATTTAACTAGATACTTCCTGTCAAAGGCACGCGTCAATAGTTGCGGGCGGTCAATTTCCGCAAGAGTAATGTTAGTGCAAAGAACAAGAAACCTGTGATAAACATGGTTGACAAAGAACGTCTAGACAGTCCTGCTGCTGGTTTTTCCCGCTTCATGACCAATGCTAGCAATATAAGAGTATCAATAAAATAAAGGACATCTATTGGCTCAATGATTGCTCCAACACTTCCACGTACTTTTCCGAAACTTTGTGTCTGAAATAAAACAGGAACTGTTATAAAGTCATTAAAGAATCGATAATATCCCACGTTTGCATGCCACTCTTAATCCAAATGTTATAGGAACCAATCTTGGGACAATTCTGTATGAAATTCCATAATTTTTAAAAATACAGGATATTTTTTAGTGGACTTAGTTTTATGTCTAAATTTTCAAGTTGAATTTAATTAGTATAACGTATATAGTATATGGCATTCTTAATAAATTTAGGTTCTTTAATATATAAGACTATTAAAGTAGGAGTGATATGATGCTACGTGGAAAAGCAGTAGAATTTCGAATTACAAATATAAACTTTATTTAATAGCAGTAATGTTATTTTAGTTAAAGACGTACTTCGTTTATCGTACAGAGTTTAACTAGGGAGTTAATAATGATTGCAGCAATTTCTGTTGTTTTGTTAATCCGATTAGTTCTGCAATTTTATTTTTGGGCATAGCCCTATTTTTTAAAGGCCGCAAACAACATTGCATACTTTTCTCCATAAATGCGCTTTTATCCTTTTTATTATAAAAACAATTAAAATGTAAGAAATAATATGAATTTTATATATACATATATTAAGAGCTATAGTTCTATTCTAATTCCTTGAAAAATAAATAGTTTTAATTTAATGTCTTTTTATACAATTGAAGACTTGTTTAAGCTATTTTAAAAAACTTTTTAAAAAAATATATATTATAAGGAAAGTAGTTGATTAGATGCTGAAAATACGAGATGCATTAATTAATGAAGGAGAATGGATTAGAGAACAAAGAGTGAATGCATATGGAGAGCATGAAAAAAAAATCCCTA
This sequence comes from Bacillus sp. NTK034, assembly GCF_017303275.1. GTDB lineage: Bacteria > Bacillota > Bacilli > Bacillales > Cytobacillaceae > Cytobacillus. Next base: position 292,538 of record NZ_JAFKOJ010000007.1, read on the forward strand.
AACGGCATTGGGATACTCTGAAAAAATCTATCCTATCGGATACTGATGAACAGGTAGATGTTGAACTTCTTGTTGCGGAGCTGAATGAGGAAGTGGTAGGAAGTGTAGTTTTGTACCCTGCGAAATCGGATGCTTACGAGGGACTTATTGATTCGTTAAATTATCCAGAATTAAGAATGCTTGCAGTCGCACCCCATGTGCGAAATAAAGGTATTGGAGAAGCATTAGTAAATGAATGTATTCGTCGTGCGAAAGCAAAAGGGTTTCAATTCATAGGTTTACACACCGCAGATTTCATGAATAGCGCTATGCGGTTGTATGAACGTATGGGTTTTGTAAGACTACCTCAATTCGATTTCGAACCTGCTGATGACGGAATTATAGTAAAAGCTTATCGAAAAACTATCGAATGAATTAAAGAATATGGTAAGAATACAAATCAATAAATGTTTACTAATGCTACTGAAAAGGTGGCTATCTAATCTCACGCCCAGTAGCACTTTAGAAAAAGTTGGGTGTAAAGGATGGAGAATATGTTATATATAAGGAAGCTGGCCTGCTAGTGATTAGCACACCACTAAAGTAATTTTTAGCAACGGGAAGTTCTCTATTCCAACGGAACTGAGAAACATGTTAAATTCTATCCAAATTCCCATTTATCGTTAGAAGCTCATTCGAAAAAAGGTTCTACTTCAATAACGAATTTAGATAGTATTGGGGTACCGTCAGGAAAATGCGGATTTACAACGCTAAGCCTAGTTTCCTGACGATTCTCCCATTTTTAACAAGGTTAAGAAAGTTCTAGTTGTCTTAAAGAATCTAATGAGACTATTTTCTCCGAATTTAAAATGATATTCTCCTAGTAAATTAATATGTTCCCAGCCTAAAGGTGACATATGGTACAATAAGTCTTCGTTAAAACTACCTGTCCTTTTTTGATATTCAACTGCTTTTGCTAAATGCAGAGTATTCTAGACACTAATGGCATTGATAATTATGTTTAAAGCACTGGCCCTTTCAATTGATGTTGTATAGTGCGCTCCCTAATCTCTCCTTGTTTTCCAAAGAAAATAGCTCTTGCGAGTCCATTCAGCCCATCTCACGTAGAGCAGTGGCTAAGCTGTTTTGTCTTGAATAAGAACCTAGTTTCCCCATAATAAGAGATGCTGATACTGTTCCTTCCCTTATAGAATGAGCTAGTCGAAAAACATCTTCTTAATTTTCTCTAATTGCCTTTGTATTTATTTGTCCACGTAAAATGACTTCTAATTTTGGATATTCACTTGCTTTATCTATTGCAAATAATTTCGAGTCCGATAAACCTCTTATTCTTGGAACAAATTTAAATACTATAAATGAGTCAGTCCGAATATTTGTTCTGTGTAACCAGCTTTGTCTGAATAATGCTCTTCTATGTTTAGACCCGTCTCATGATGCAACAAACCATCTAAACTAACTGATAATCTCGTAGTCTCCTTCGTTTGATTCCATGTATCTTCTGAAAACAAATGTTCCTCAAACTCTCTATATTATCTACTCCCAACAATGAAAATATCTACATCCCGAAGCTCTGTTAATACAGCCATTTCATACTAATGACGATTGATTGTTGTACCATCATCCTCGTATAAATGCTTTTTCCAAGGTTTTGAAATGTAATCCACAGGTGAGTCATCAGGCACTTTCCGATTTCCGGATTCATTCATTCATTCATCGGATAATCTCAACAGCTTGTAAAAGTGGCTCATTTGCCTTTGTAGAATGAAATTCCAATACCCTTAATAGCGTTGGCGTATATTTTCTAAGTCAATAAAATCGTTTTTGCAATAAGTCTAAATAATCATAGTCATCAAGACGTGCAAGCTCCTGAGCTTCTTCCACCGAAGAGACAAAAGAATTCCATTCGATAAAGGATTCTAAAACCTCAAACACGTCTAACTTTCCTGTTTTGCTTTGATTAAAGCTTGTCCGATGTTCGTAAAGTGTATAATTTTCTCATTTAGCTTTTTACCGTTTTGTTTCGAATTTCTTCTTGAGCTTTAGGCCTTTTGATAACAGACTAAGTATTTGTCTGGGTTATATACGTGTTAATATCGTAAGCCAAAATCCTTCAAGGCAATTTCAGTAGCTGAACGAAATCGGAATGGATATTATATATGAAGAAAAAGTTTCAGGGGTAACAAAGGAGCGCGAGTAACTTCAAAAAAAATGTTAGAGGATTTACAGGAAGATGACATCATTCATGTTACAGACTTAACGAATCACTCGTAGCACAAAAGATCTATTTGAATTCATCGATAACATACGAGGGAAAAGGCAAGTTTAAAATCACTGAAATAAATACATGGCTAGATTTATCAGAAGATAATCTATACAGCCAATTTTTAATTACCGTAATGGCTGGTGTTAATCAATTAGAGCGAGATCTTATTCATATGCGACAACGTGAAGGGATTGAGTTGGCTAAGAAAGAAGGCAAATTTAAAAGTCGGTTAAGGAGTATCATAAAAATCATCATCGGGAAAGAACTATGCAGTAAAGCTGTTTAAAGAAGGTAATATGAATGTAAATCAAATTTGTGAAATTACAAATGTGTCTAGAGCTTCATTATATAGAAGGCTATCGGAAAAGAACAAATAATTGTTTCTTATTCAAGCAATGTTCTCATTTGTTGTAAATCATGAATTTTTGTTTCAATCTCTTTCATTTTACTTGTTGAAAAACACGCTTTTCCTCTGAACGAAAATTTTCATCATTTGAAGCAGCTTGGCGAGAAAATGTCCTGGTTCTGGGGTTACAAAAGGTGAATGTCCAATTATTAAAAATTTTAAAGGAGTGAATTAGAATTGGCTAAACGATTAATAGAAGTGTTTACAGTAGGGTGTAGTGTTTGTGAAGGTGCTGTACAACATGTGAAAGATTTATCTTGCGATAATTGCGAAGTAGTGGTTTATGATCTAAATAAAAAATGTGACACATTTGAATGTGAAGCAAAAGTGAAAGAGTATGTCGTAAAGTCTGTTCCAGCCGTTGCAATTAATGGGAAATTGGTGGACTGCTGCAACAATAACGGTATTAATATTGATGCATTAAAAGCTGCTGGCTTAGGTCAATAAACAGGGAATGGCAAGGGTGGATGGAATATCCCACCCTTGTTTTCTTCTGAATAGAAAGGTGAGTTGCCCGTGAATACGACGGTTTCAAATAAAAAAACGGTAATTTCTTATGTAATTTCTTTTGCTCTTATTTTGCTGATGGTTACGGCAGCTATGCTGTTGGACGATCGTGAAGTGATTTTGCCTGAAATCTCAGCGATGGCGGTTGCCATGTGGGTATATCGAGAAGCTGGATGGATTAGGCAGCCATCGAAGATTTTTCTTGCCCCATCTATTACAGCTGCTATCGGTTTTGCGGTCAACCAGTTAGACACGACATATGTGGGGAAAGTCATCCTTACCCTGGCACTCATCATGCTCATTTTACGTCTCATCCAATCGAACCTGGCACCTTCTATTGCAACGGGCTTACTGCCACTGGTGATGAATGCAACTGAAATGACCTTTATTTTGTCGGTAATCGTTTTTACCCTGATATTAATGTTCGGAGTTCTCGTATTTGGATTAAGTAAAGGACTTGAAAAGAAAATGAACATAGAGTACAAGTATATGCTTGTGTTTCTCGTACTGAATATCGTTTGGATTGGTTTGGTCTGGGGCACTGGCTACCTGTAGCTCGCACCCATCCCTCCTAGTCTTGTTGTAGTGTATGAAGTGCTTCAAAAACCAATGTACAATGGAAAAATGGCATTTAAGCAAGGAATGGTGCTGACCATATCGGCAACTGTAGGAACCATTTTGTACTTTACCATTGATTCTTGGATACTAATTACGTTGCTAGCAATGTTGTTAATGCTTATTTTGTTGCGTATTGTTGGGATTCGTATGCCAGCTGTGTACGCTATTCCATTGCTTCCGTTTGTGTTCCCAGAGGAGATTATTGCAAAGTTGCCGTTTGCTGCATTAATTGCATCTGTATTCTTTCTAGGTTCGGTATTGGCGTTTAAAAAGTTTGAAATGAAGCAACGCGAGAAAGTCTTGCAAAAGTCCTAATTTTTTGATTCGAGAGGTTCAGATATATGTTTAATTGGTGTTTCGATGATCAGAGATGTTGTTTACACCCTACCTAAGCAAAGGAGATACTAGATGGTCATACAACCCAATATGTCACCCAAATCCATAGTTGAAGTGTGGGAAAATACATTAACTATTTTTCAAAAACACAATATACCACTTACTGAAAAGTCATTAGAAACATTTATTGAAGCTGATACTCTTAATGTCCTTCCTATTGAGTTAAATGATATTGTTGGCAGTTCTACTGCTACCTGTATAGAAGGTGGCTGACAAGTGCTATCTAAAAAAAGGGTAGGTTACTCCTTACGGAATACCTTATTCATGAACGGGTAGCTTTATCGACTTTTTAAACTTAAGTAATCATTTTTAATATCTTTATTCAATATTCGTGCGCTTTTCAGTAGGAACGAACACAGCCCAATTTCTCAATTATAGTGCTGAGAAATTGGGCCTTTTAATATTGTAATTTCCTTAACGTTGTAAATCCGCATTTTCCTGACGGTACCTCATATTGAAAGACAAGGCCAGCTAAGGATTTATCATGATAATAATATAATTTCGTATTAAGGGAGCTGTTCAGCTCCCTTTTTCATTTAATGACAATGAAATAAGCTATTATTAATGAGTTATATTTAACCAAAAAGAAAAGTAACCTATTTGCGGTATGTAATTACTTGAGGGACCATGCCACGGAGCTTTGCACCCTAAAACCTGTTAGTTATAATTGATGGGTTAGTATCGGGAAACATGTTACCGTCAGTCCTATCCTCCCTTGTAAAGTTAGAAATCATCTGTTGAATTCCCTGTTTTTTACGCTAGAAGCACATATTACAGAATTAGTCGCTCGCACCCGTTAGTCTTCCATCTCAAATGGAATTTCTTCTCATATGCTTTTGTGTATTTTTCATTTGCTCTTTTTTCTTCTTCGTTGTTAATCGGAATGTCTCCACCGACAAAAATTTTAAACTTTGCAACTTTCTTTTAAAGCCACAGACTAAATGCTGCTAAGAAAATTGGCTATTCTTTTATTAAGATGCATATTGATGAAGTAAAAACATAATGGGGCACTAAATAAAAGAAAAATAATAGACAAGATTCCTGGTCACTTAAACAAGATCCGCTTTCACGTGGCATCCCACGGGGCTTTTTTCGGTACATTTGGGTTAATTCTCTTGCTAAAGGTACTTTTTTTATTAGCGTCTTGCTGCTTCAAATGCCGTTAGTAAGTTCCTTGGCATTCTTGGTAGAAGCATTGGATCCTGCAGGTCTAAGGAGGTTGCCAAATGAAACGTTTATCCCACTGGCGGATTGCTATTGGTGCCAAAATTATTCATCGTTCTTTTTTGTAGCGGTTTAAATCAATACACTGGTTTTAATCCATGACACTTACAATAATTAAGATACAAAGTTTAGTTTGATAACGTCACTGTATTTATCCTTACTCTTATCCAAGATTTTGCACAAACAGTTTCTCCTTGCTATTTATGTTAATGCCATATCAACTGATCTAAAAAACCTAGAATAATTGCGATACCTGCCCCATCAAACGGTAATCCTACTTCATGGAAAACATCGAGAGCTATTATTCCGCCTCCTGGTATTGCCACACAGATAAAAAAATTCTTAGTTCAACAAAATACGCCTCATTCTGCATAAATTCTTCAAATTTAAGAAATATAATTTAAATTAGCAGTTTCTTAAGAAACGGGTGAATTAAGTGACAAAACTTTCAATTAAGCTTGGAATTGTATTCTTTCTAATTATCTTCAGCCTTGAGATTTTTATGTTCTTCTTTTTACATTCAGCACTTGTGGATTCAAGGATAGAAGAAGAGTTTATTTCTTTGCAAGCAAGAGGTAACGCGCATAGGGACATACTTGAAAAGCACTTTGATACTGATACAATCTCTCATGTAACTTTAATGGAATCGGAGGCAAATACCGATGTCGTTATTACTGATATAAATGGCAAGATCCTTGGTTCATCAGTAAGGAGCAGCGATGTTGAAGACCATATTAACAGTTCAGACTCAGATATCCCCCGTGATGGAGAGTTTGTTGATAATAACTGGAAAGAGGGAAAGTTTATCTCAACAGTTAGTCCAATTGATTTAGATGGCAAAGTATCTGGCAAGGTTTTTATGTTTCAAGAAACAGAATCCGTACACACTTTAATTGAAAGAATTAACAAACATTTTATATTAACAGGATTAATAGCAGTTTTTTTAACTTTAACTGTCATCATTTTTCTTTCTAAAGGGCTTGTCAAACCTTTAATAAAAATGAAGGAAGCTACTTCCAAAATTAGTAAGGGGGATTTTACAGTTTCACTCCCAAAGAACAGAAATGACGAACTTGGGGATTTAGCAGATTCTATTTCTCAGCTTGCCAGCGACTTGAATTATTTAAAACTAGAGCGAAACGATTTTTTAGCGAGCATTTCTCATGAACTTAGGACTCCCCTCACTTATATTAAGGGCTATGCAGATATTGTTCATAAACGCAATCTATCTATTGAGGACCGTTACAAATACTTAAAAATTATTCATGAGGAGACGAATCGCCTTTCTGATTTAATTAAGGACCTTTTCGACCTTGCGAAAATGGACAAAAATTCATTTATAATACAAAAGAAGGCAATAGACTTAACTGACTTTATTGCGAATATTGAGCAAAAATTTTCTCCGGCTTTCCACGATAAAAAAATGGAATTTGAAGTAATTTGCCCAGAAGGAGTATATATTATGGCTGATCCTATAAGACTTGAGCAAATCATCTTTAACTTGCTGGATAACGCTATTAAATACTCACCATCTGGAAGCAAAACAATCCTTACTGTTAACAGCAAAAAGCAGGGTGTCAATATAAAAGTTAGAGATAATGGAAAAGGAATACCCGAAGAAGACCTGCCTTATATTCTAAACCGCTTTTATCGAGTAGATAAGTCCAGAACCAGGTCATTAGGAGGAACAGGTTTGGGGCTTGCCATAGTAAAGGAGCTCGTCCTTGCCCATGGTGGTACAATCTTTGTAAAAAGCAAGGAAGGCATCGGAACTGAATTTGAACTAGTCTTTAAAGGAGCAAATAGCATTGAAAACGATACTATTAGTTGATGATGAGTCCAGAATGCTCGATTTACTTGCCCTGTATTTAACCCCATTAGGTTATAATTGTGTCAAAAAATCTTCTGCTGGAGATGCAATCACGTTTATAGAAACGAATCCTGCGGATTTAATATTGTTAGATGTGATGATGCCTGAAATGGATGGTTGGACAGCATGCAAAGAATTCAAAAAAATCAAGGATATCCCGATTATCATGCTCACGGCCAGAAGTGAGAAGCCTGATATCGTTAAAGGATTAAAAATTGGTGCAGATGATTATATTCTGAAACCATTTGATGAAGAAGAACTTGTAGCAAGAATTGAAGCCGTACTTAGAAGAACTACAACAGAAGAAGAGATTATCTCATTCAATGGCCTATTACTTAAACCTGATTCTTATGAACTATTTTTTGAAGATAAAGAGATCTTGCTTACACCTAAGGAATTTGCGATGGTACAGTTATTTATAAATAACAGAAACAAGGTTTTCTCTAGAGATCACTTAATTGAATCGGTTTGGGGATATGGCGTATCAATTGAAGACCGCACGATTGATTCGCATGTTAGAAATATACGGGAAAAGTTGAGAAAGGCAGGATTTCCCGCAGATGAATTTTTACTAACCGTTTGGGGTGTTGGATATAAATGGACAGGCAAGTAATATAACTCTTTTTCTGATTAAGGATTTAAAGTAGCCCCGATATAAAAAGTCGATTCCATGATGATTTGGAATCGACTTTTTATATTCTGGTTTATTCTATTTAAGTATTATAAATCTATTCAGCTGGTGATAACTCGCTTTCTGTTACCCATTTGTGATTCTTCACTTCTTCACCGCCGGTAGTTGGAGTGAAATCAACCATATATACAGTTGTTTGTTCAGCAGAGTCAATTTCAGCTGTTGCTCCTTCCATACCTTCCATATGTTCCGCATTTACAGTAACTTCTGTTCCAGGTTCAAGCGGCTCTTCTTCGACTCCTTCTAACTCTTCATGAATTACCCATTTATGATCTTCCACTCTCTCTCCCCCAGTCGTCGGGGTATAAGATATTGTATAAACCGTGGTATCATATGCTCCTACAATTGTTGCTTCAGCACCCTTCATACCTGACATGTGATCTGATTCAATAATGGCTTTACTGCCAACTTCATAAGTTGGTGAAGCTGCTTCTTCTAAACCTTCAGGAACTTCGCCCGAGCCAGACATATCCATATTTCCATGATCCATGCCTTCCATATCCTCATCCATATTGTCTTGGCTCTCTTCTGTATTCTCAGCGCCTTCATTGTTATCTGCGTTTTCATCATTTGCATTTGTACAGGCTCCCAAAAGTAATAAAAGAGCAGCTAGCAATGCAAATAACATTGATTTTTTAAATTCTTTTTTTAACATACACAAAATCCTCCTTTAGCAATTTACAATATCATACCTATAAAATGTGCAGAAAATATGAAGTAAGTTCATGTAATAAAAAACTATCCTATTAATTTTTTCCCCATTCGATATATATTTATTCCTCTTGCACTTTTCAAGTTTAAGATTGAGGATTTACAAAAGTAAATAGCAGCTAGCAAAATCCCCCACCAAAAGTTGTGAATTCAAAATTGAAAAAGGTTTTGGTGCTTATTAATTTCTGGGGAACAAAATCGTTATGGTGGTGCCTTTATTTAATTCACTATTAACCCTTATGTCTCCCCCATGTGCATTCAAAAGTGCTTTTACTATGGAGAGGCCAATACCAATTCCTCCGGTTTTTCTAGTTCTGGATTTATCTCCTCTGTAAAATCGTTCAAAAAGATGGGGAAGATCCTCTTCATCTATCCCAACTCCTTCATCGGTTACAACGAAACCTATATTGTCATTCTCTTCAAGAAATGAGATTTCCACCTTTTTATTTGGGGTAGTATATTGAAGGGCATTATTAAGAATGTTAGTTAATATTTGAGTAACTCGGTCTTGATCAGCATGAAACCATAATTCTTTTCCATAATTATGGATTTGTAGTTTTACTCCCTTTTCTTTAAAAATTGGATCAAATTGATTTTTTAAGAAACACGCCATCTTATTTGCTTCTATATTATTCATATTTAACTTAATCTGTGGATTCTCAGCAGCAAGAAGTTTTTCTAACTCATTTACCAGACGCACTAAGCGCATTAACTCATTATGGCTTTGTTGCAGCCTTTCTGGAGTAGGCTCCCAAATTCCATCCTGAAAAGCCTCAATTTGACTTCTCAATGTTGCAAGCGGTGTGCGAAGCTCATGTGCGAGGTCTGCGGTAAACTGCTTTCTAAGATTTTCTTCAGTAGAAAGTGTACTGGCTAAATTATTAAAAGACCATCCAAGAGGCTTCATTTCCCCAGTCAATTCCTCAACGTTCAAGCGGGTGTTCCATTTATGCTTTTGGAGCTCCTGTACAGCAACGGAAAGTTTATTGAATCCAGAAGAAAGCCATTTGGAAAATAAAATACTAAAGAAAACTGAGAGTATAAGTGTAAAAAATGCTGCAGCATAAACATATCTCTTAATAGCTTGAAAAAATGAGAAATCCTCAGCGAATAATTCCTCTTGGTAGTACACTTGTAAGCTGCCAATAATCCTATTATCTAATGAAAGATGATAAGTATCTGAATTGTAGTTAGCCTCCGAATCTTGCCGATGACCCTTCCCCATATTCTCCATCATCTTTCTCATTGAGTTAGTTTCAATGAGGATTTTTCCATCTGAATTATATATTTCATAATATAGATTTTCCCTCATAGCCTGATCATGCAGAACACTTAAAACTTGGTCACTTTGTAGTGAGCCAGTCTTTTTATACTCTTTGAGTATCTCTTCCTTAATCTGATTTATATTTTTCTCTCTTCCTTCTAATAAATAATCATTAAATCGATCTTCAAAACCCCATAATATCGAAAGACTAGTTAATAATATGCCTGATAACGATACTATTAAGAAATAAATTAATATTCTAGAGCGCAAAGTTTTCCTCATGGGGCCGTCCTCCAAACTTATAACCCATTCCAAAGACGGTCAGTATATAATCTGGGTGTCGTGAATCTCTTTCAATCTTTTTGCGAAGGTTCTTAATATGAGTGTCTATGCTTCGTTCATATCCTTCATAATAAGTTCCGTCTTCCTGGCATTTTTCAAGCAACTCCGTCCGACTATAAACCCTGCCTGGGTAACTGGCCAGTGTAAATAGGAGTCTATATTCAATTGGTGTGAGGGTAATAATCTTGCCTTTCAATTTTACTTCTTTTTTTATTGAGTCAATAATCATTTCTTTTTCATTAAATATAAGCTCGTGAGCTGATATCCTTTTATTCACTCTCCTTAAAATTGCTTGAGCTCTCACTACTACTTCTCTTGGACTAAAGGGTTTTTTTACATAATCATCCGCTCCAAGATTAATTCCATTTAACAAGTCCTCTTCGTCTGATTTTGCAGTCAGCATGATTATTGGTACATCACTTTCTTTCCTTATTAAACGACATATTTCTTCTCCAGAAATATCAGGAAGCATTAGGTCTAGAATAATAATATCAATGTCATTTGTTTTTGCTTTTTTTAAGGCATCTACCCCATTGGAAGCCATCAGTATATCCCAGCCCTCCTTTTCAAAGTAGGCCTTTAATACCTCAAGAATCATATCTTCATCATCTATTAGAAGAATTTTTGTCACGGGTAACCACTCCTTATGTTTATTTTATCATCCTCGATTATTAAAATTGTAATCTTCATATATTCCACATAAGTTCTCCATAAGATCTTCATTTCCTTAGAGTATTCTTAAAACAAGAAAGGAGATGAATATACATGAAAAAATTTGTGATTGGTATCTTAGGTGCAGGGTTTATTTTAGGGACAGGAACATATGCATTTGCAGAGGAAAACGGAAACGGAGGTTTAAACTTCGGGCAAATGAAGCCCATGATTGAAGAAATGCATCCTGAACTCTCAACAAAGGAGCAAAAAGAAATGTTTGAATCATGCCATGGTAAGGATGGAATGATGCAACAAAGTGATGCTGAAAGTATGATGAATAACCTTTAGGGAAGGTGATCCCGAATGATGGTCGGATATGGAATTGGCATGATGGGTTCTGGTATTATAGGTTGGCTAATTAATCTTACCATGATTGGAATCGTAGTATTTTTCACTGTGAAAATGGCAATAAAAAAATCAAAAGTCAATCTTTAAACTTGGATAAACCAGCAGCTGAACTAAAAACATAATTAGCAATTTAAAAACGCTTGGAAATAATAAACCCAAGCGTTTTTGATTTGCTCCCTTCCTTGAGCAAAGCTGTTTGTAATCTTGGTTTCCTTTAAAATCAAACTCATTCTTACTTCACCATGACCAACAAAATCACTACAGCAAACACTATCGCAATTAAAAGTGAAACTTTCTGTAGCTGTATTTTTTCAAGATGTTCTATAATAATTATGACGATAATGATCAAAATTTGAAAAATCCAAGATAAAAAAACCATTTTTTTATCTCCAATCTTATGAGTATTAAAGTTTAATAAAGATAATGGTACGAGGGTTTTCTGGATATCTAACTCAGAAGCAAGAGTTTATTTCCTTTTCTTGGATTGTTGACCATTTATCATAGAAGAGTTTAAAATTATAAAAAGTGTTTTAGATACATCTCACTTTTACCATATAAGTATGCATAATTTATGCATACACGGAAGAAATTGACCATGCATATAATTGTTTAAAAAAAGAAAAATGTGGAGGTCAATGAATATACAACACAAGCCGAAAAATTAAGAAAAACTCTCCTCTCACACTCTTTAATAAAATGAGGTGAAAGAAATTGTGTTTTACTCATGATGTCATTGAACGGCAAGCCCTTAAAATATGTGAAGAGATGAAGATGCTTTCCATATATAGCCTAGTGGGTGTGGTTACCTCTGGTGGTCAAATCAGGAAGATTCAAGAAAATACATCCATTGAAAGTAACTTTAATTTACTACCTGGAGAAGCTTTACCATTGATCACAAAGGTCATGCTTCAAGATGCTAATGGAAGTCACTATTCTGTTTCACCAGATAAAGCAGGGCTTCAATTTGCTAAGGGTGAAGTTACTTATAAAGAATATAAACGTCTTCTAGCTAAAGAAAAAAGACAGTTAACTACTATATTATTAGCCTCAGGTGGCACATTATTTTTATTGAGTTGGTCAGTTCTTCATTTTTTAATTTAAACGCAATACATGAGTCTTAATATAAAAAGAAGAGGATGGCTCATAAGTGTGAGTCATCCTCTTCTATAGTTGCAATTTTATTTAATTAGAATTTAGTACAGAAATATCAACGTATTGGTTTCCATTTGCGTAAAAATAATGTGTTGCCAACTACTGAAACAGAACTGAAAGCCATCGCTCCACCAGCAAGAATCGGATTTAAAAGGCCGATTGCTGCAACTGGAATCAATACAACGTTATATGCAAATGCCCAGAAAAGATTTTGTTTGATTTTTCTCATTGTTGTTTTGGAAAGGCTGATTGTATCAACAATTCCCATCAGGTCACCGCGCATTAATGTTATATCCGCTGCCTCCATTGCAACGTCTGTACCTGTTCCAATTGCAATTCCAACATGGGCAGCAGCTAGTGCTGGGGCATCATTGATCCCATCCCCAACCATTGCAACTATTTTTCCTTCCTGCTTCAATTTTTCAACTTCTGCAGATTTATCTTCAGGAAGTACTTCAGCAAGAACCCTATCGACACCAACCTGCTTCGCAATCGCTTCGGCCGTCAATTTATTATCACCAGTGATCATAATGACTTCAATACCCATATTTTTAAGGTGTTTAATAGCTTTGGCAGAAGTATCTTTAACTGTATCCGCGACAGCTATTATACCTGCTAGGCTGTCATTAACTGCTATTAGCATAGCGGTTTTTCCTTCCCCTTCAAGCTGTTCCATGCGGCTTAATGCATTGCCTATTTCTATACTATTCTTGATCATTAACTTCTTATTTCCAATTAGCACCTTCTGATCTTTGATACTTACTTGGATTCCGTGACCTGGGATGGCAGTAAAGTTTTGTGTTTCCTGAAGCTGAATGCCACTTTCTTTTGCACCCTTTACAATTGCTTCCCCAAGAGGATGCTCCGATCCTTTTTCAGCTGATGCAGCTATCTGCAGTAATTCATCTTCTTTATATTTTCCAAAAGCTATAATATCGGTGACATCTGGTTCACCTTTTGTAATTGTGCCTGTTTTATCCAAAACAACCGTAGTTACACTCTGTGATGTTTGGAGATGTTCAGCACCTTTAATAAGAAGTCCATTTTCAGCGCCTTTTCCTGTCCCAACCATTACAGCTGTCGGAGTTGCTAATCCTAACGCACAAGGACATGCAATAACCAGGACTGCGATCGTACTAACAAGGGCAGGTGTAAATCCTGCGATGAAATAAGTGATGGCAAATGTTGCTAAAGCAATTAAGATTACAATTGGTACAAAAATTCCTGAAATTTTATCTGCGAGTTTTTGAATAGGGGCTTTTGAGCCCTGAGCTTCTTCGACAAGTTTAATAATTTGTGCAAGTGCCGTGTCCTTGCCAACTTTAGTAGCTTTAAATGTAAATGAACCATGTTTGTTTACCGTTGCTCCAATGACTGTGTCACCAACCCCTTTTGTAACAGGCATGCTTTCCCCAGTTAGCATAGATTCATCAACGGTAGTGTTTCCTTCAATTATTTCCCCATCAACAGGAACCTTTTCTCCAGCACGAACAAAAATCAGGTCACCTGTTTGAACCTCTTCCAGGGGTATATCAAGTTCTTCTCCATCCCTAATGACTCTTGCGGTTTTCGCTTGAAGTCCCATCAGGGTTTTAATAGCTTCTGATGTTTGTCCTTTAGCTCTTGTTTCAAGCAATTTTCCTAAAACAATCAAAGTCATGACGATAGCAGCTGCTTCGTAATATAAAAATTGACCAGTTCCCAAAATTGTAACAATCAGACTGTAAAAGTAGGCTGCTGAAGTTCCCAGTACAACCAAAACAGCCATGTTCGCACTTCCGCCTCTAACTGCATTGTATGCATCACGGTAATAATGGCCGCCTACATAGAATTGCACTGGTGTAGCAAGTAGGAATTGTACCCAAGGACTCATATGAAAGAACATTCCATTGCCATACTCCATAGCAAAATCCGATATCATTTGAACTAAAAAGAATACGGATAAAATTGCTCCTATAGTAAACTTCCTTATTTGCTTTTTATATTCTTTTTCCCTAGCACTCCGCTCATAATCTTCATCTCTTTCGCCAACTATCTTTGCATCATAGCCAACTTTTTTTACAGCGGCTATGATTTGCTCAATATTCGTGTTTCCAGGAATGAACTCAATATTTGCTTTTTCAGTAGCTAAATTCACAGTTGCACTTGTTATTCCTTCCACCTTTTTTAATCCTTTTTCAACCCGAGTTGCACATGCTGCGCATGTCATTCCTATTATATCAAGCTGGACTTTTTCCTCTTGAACACCGTAACCTGTCTTTTTTATTTTTTCAATGACATCGTTAACATTAGCTGTTTTTGGATCATACGTAACAGAAGCTTTTTCTGTAGCGAGGTTAACACTAGCTTTTTGCACACCTGGAACCTTAGCAATGTTTTTTTCAATACGAGTTGCACATGCTGCACATGTCATGCCGGTTAAGCTCAATGTAACATTTTCCCCGGCAGCATCAATTTGTGTTTTGGCAATTGATTGCTCAGCCATTTTTATATTCCTCCTTTTAAACTGATTAAGGATAAATAATTTCGTAGAAGGTCGTACTTAATATACCTATGATGGGTATGTTAGGTTTAAAAAGAAAGGGTGTTGCCTTTTGCACACCCTTTCTTTTTATTTAAACTACATCATACCCTTGATCATCAATGGTTTCTTTGATTTTGTCTAAAGAAACCACTGCGGAATTATATTCCACATCAACTTTTCCACTTTCTAGATGAACTTTTACATTGGAAACTCCCGCTAACTCGCCGACATTGCCCTCGATCGCTTTAATACAATGACCACAAGACATGCCTTCTACATTCAATGTAACTTTTTCCATCATTCATTCTCTCCTTTATTTTTTCATTAATTTCTGTACAGTAATGAGTACTTCATCTAAAACTTCTAAATCTCCTTCTTGAAGGCGGTCCACCACACATCCTTTTAAATGCCCTTCCAAAAGAATCTTTGCAACGCTGTTTAACGCAGATTGTGTAGCTGAAATTTGTGTAATGACATCGTCACAATAAGTGTCCCTTTCAATTAAACCTTTTATACCGCGGATTTGTCCTTCAATTCGGTTTAATCGAACGACAAGATTATTCTTAACTTTATCAGAATGGTGGCTTTTTCTCGTACCCTCATTTGCACAGCAGCTTTCATCTTCGGTTGGCAATTCATTTATTTCTAATTTAGAAATCATTTAGATTCCCCCTTACAAATTTAATATATCATACCCCCGTACCCTATGTAAAGGGGGAGTTATGAATAATTTTGTTATTTTTGATGATTTTTTAATCTAAGAAAAATTTAAAGGTTATATTTTTTTATTTATTTATTTCCGCTAATATTGCCTCATTCCCGACCCTGTTTACAAATTTATGGAACGTCTCTCTTTTCTTGGCCTGTTGCTGGTAAAATTCAATGATCTTTTCTACAGCTGAATATAAATCTTCAGGTTCAAGATTAGTCATTAATAGGGACCCGGTTTCTGCATCTTTCCCTTTCGATTTTCCTCCAATATATAAATCATAATGATTTTTAACCTTCATTATACCTATGTCATTGATGAGTGGTTCACCACAGCCGACAGGACAGCCAGTATAAGCTGGCTTTAATGTGAAAGGGACAGGAATTCCTGCTATACTCTCATTCAATTCTTTTGCTACAGGCATTCCTTCTTCTTCTTCCCCTTTACAAAAATTACATGTCCGTAAACTTTTAACAAATTTTCCCACTGGATAACATCGAAGCCCTACCTGTTCAAACTCTGAAATAATTTCATCCTTCTTGTCATCAAATATGTCGATGTAGAGCTGCTGAAATGTGGTCAGTTCAAGCTCATCCTGATCATCCATATATTTTGCAATTACAAGTAGTTGCTTGGCAGTTAGTTTTGCACCAAAATGTATACCCCCGTTTACAGCTATCTTTACTTTTTTTCTTTGCGTATCCATATGTTTCCCCTTTTTTATGAAGTCTTTTCTAATAATTCAATATGACAATGGCAAGAAACTGAATGTCCTCTGTCTACATCCTCTAACTCCGGCACTTGCGTATGACAAACTGCTTCTTTATGAGGACATCTTGCAACAAAAGGGCAGCCTTTTTCTTCT
>NZ_JAFKOJ010000008.1 GCF_017303275.1 Bacillus sp. NTK034
TAGTAAGATCCCTGAAAGATGATCAGGTTGATAGGTCAGAGGTGGAAGCGTGGCGACATGTGGAGCTGACTGATACTAATCGATCGAGGACTTAACCAAAACGAAAAGCGGAGGCGACTGTTCAACTTCGAAAGACGTTGGAGAGCCGGCCATTCAAATCCTGGTTTTAGGATTTGGAGGGACGGATCGAAACGGCCGAGAAGTTAGGAGCCGAAGCTAGACAAGTCATTGGTGAATACTCGGCAATACTTCTTCATGCATTATCTAGTTTTGAGGGAACGAAGTTTCTTCAATCAAATAGTCCGGTGGCGATAGCGAGAAGGTCACACCCGTTCCCATACCGAACACGGAAGTTAAGCTTCTCAGCGCCGATGGTAGTTAGGGGCTGTCCCCTTGTGAGAGTAGGACGCTGCCGGGCATATGAAAGAGCACCTGATGGGTGCTCTTTTTTGTGTGCTTGGATGAGTTACGGTACCCAATAGCTTATTTGGACTCTTCTTTTTAATGGGAAAATAGATATATGCGTCACACCTGTGAACAAATGCCACTTTTTCATGTTATGCTTCACTTTGGCACATATATGCGTCACTTTCACACGTATATAAGCCTAAATCGAATTATTTGTGCCACTCCTTATTTCACCGTCTGTTTTAAGTGTTATAAGCTGTTCTCTACAAAAATAAATTGTGCCAAATGTGAGATAAACTTCAAAATATACTAGATAAAAAATAAAACCTGTTAGATAAGCTCCTAGACATGCTAGATAAACCCTAATAAGGTTTAGATAAATCCCCGAATTTGCCAGATTAACCAAATTAACTGCAACGCATACCATCATGCAAGCTCATATAGATATTTCAGCACATAATTATCTGTTTTTCTCCACCTGGTCCGAATGAATGGAATATGTATTAAAATAAAAGTTTATAAGCCTGCATTCCAAAATAAATCCCAAAGCCAATCAGTGATAAGCCAGATAATATGGAAATTAGAGCGAGAATCTTCCCGGTTAAAAATCTTCTGAAGCTGCTGGCAACAGCTGCCATCGTTATGTCCCAGACAAGAAGCCCTGTAAAAATTGCGCCGCTGTATAAAACAACATGTGCCTTGTCATACTCGGCTGCTGTTTTGGCCAGAATGGAACCATAGATGCCAAGCCAAAAAAGTATAGTTAAAGGATTTGACAATGACATGAGAAAGCCTGACATAAAAGATTTAACTTTAGATTCATTTTTGGTTCTATAGCTTGAAACTACTTTTCCCGCACTTATTAGGGTTTCAACACCTGTATAAACAAGGACGAAAAATCCAAAGCACCATAAGAAGGCTTTCATGAATGGAATCTCAAGAAAGTGTACAACGCCCAAATAAACGGCCGCCATATATATGGCATCTGCTGTCATAGCACCCAGCCCTACCAGCCAGGCATGGAAAAAGCCATTTTTTATTCCTTTATCCAACTGTGCAGCATTAATTGGACCGATTGGCGCTGCAAGCGACAGACCCAAGAAAACATAGCCTAGAAATATGCTCATAAATGTACAGCTCCTAACTGCCAAACCTGTTTGTACAAAGTCTATTCAGTGGATTGGAAGTATAGGACAACTTTTAATCCAGTGCAAGTTATGAACAGCCAATCAGCTGGCATAATCCATAAACCTTAAACCTCAAAAGTATTACATGGTTCACTTTTAAATAAAGTAAGCATAAATTTCTCATCCATGCAAAAAATAAAATGAAAAAAGCAGAGGAGAGTGTTTCTTATGGATGCAAAAAGAGTTAAGCAAATTCTTTCATCATCGGCAGATATCGAAGTAAAATATAATGGTGCTTCCGTGTGGATCGACAAGCTGAATGAGGACGGAAGGACAGCAACGGTACATTTGCGCGGTCCACTTGAAGAAAGATCCGAGGTAGAAATTGGAGAACTGACAGAATTGTAAATATGATCCTAAGCCGCCATTTTTGGCGGCTTTTACTCTATATTTCCTGATTGGATTCAATTTCTGTTCGTTCATTTAAATACTGATTCTCAGCAGAAGCAAAGTTTACTGACTGCAGGCTGATATCTTTATCGATCCCATATAGATCTTTGCCTGTGTCTTCCAGGTTTTCATGCTTTCTTTCCACATCAGCTGCCTCCTTTAATAAAGTGTTTCCGTTAGTATAAACAGAGATTTTCAATATCATGAAAGGGAAATTATACATAAAAATCCGTAATTTAATTCATCTTGAGTTCAGGGCTTTACATAGGGTACCGGGGTATAATATAATGGATATTAAGGAGGCTGATTAAATGGCGTTTGAATTGGAAGATGAGAATTTATCGTCTGAAAGCTGCTGTTCGATTGAATCGGAGCGAAAAAGTCATCATTCAGAAAAAGTTAAAAAGAATTTGACAACCCGCTTAAATCGGATTGAAGGTCAAATACGCGGAATAAAAGGACTTATTGATAGAGACGTGTATTGTGACGATATAATAACACAAATTTCTGCAACTCAGTCTGCTTTGAATAGCGTAGCAAAGCTTTTACTTGAAGGCCATTTGAAAAGCTGTGTGGTAGAAAGAATTCACGAAGGCGATGATGAGGTACTTGATGAATTTTTAGTAACTATTCAAAAGCTAATGAAAAAATAATAGGAGGTTTAATTATTATGGAAAGCGTTACTTTGAAAGTTAGCGGAATGTCATGCGGACATTGTGTAAAAGCGGTAGAAGGCAGTGTCGGCAAATTAAATGGTGTAGATAAAGTAGCAGTTGACCTTGATAATGGCCAGGTGCAGGTTCAATTTGACTCATCAGCAGTTACACTTGAACAAATCAAAGAAACAATTGACGATCAAGGATATGATGTAGAGTAATTATCGGGAAAGAACGTGTGAATAAAATGCACGTTCTCTTTTTTTAGTAAACGAGGAATTGAAAAATAAGTAAATTGTTTGGATTTATTTGATTGACATATAGGGTAGGGTGGTATAGTATATTAAGTATAAGAAACATTGTTTAATAAAGGAGTGGGAGCTATGGGTGATGTTGCCCTAAAGGAGGTTTACCTTCCAATATCAGGGATGACATGTGCAGCCTGTTCGTCTCGAATTGAGAAAGGGTTAAATAAGCTGGACGGCGTTCAGGAAGCGACTGTCAATCTTGCATTGGAAAAAGCAGTAATTAAATATAATCCTGAAGTCATTTCTGTTGTAGCTTTTGAGAAAAAAATTGAGGATCTAGGTTATACGGTAGTATCGGAGAGAGCTGAGTTCGAATTGCTGGGCATGACTTGCGCAGCTTGCTCTGGCAGGATTGAAAAGGGACTCAATAAGCTTCCAGGCGTCAAACAAGCTGTAGTCAATCTGGCACTTGAAACTGGTACTGTAGAATATAACCCTGAAGAAATCTCCATCCAGGACATGATAAAGAAAGTGGAGAATTTAGGGTATCAGGCAAAAATAAAAATGGATAGAGACGAAGATATCGAAGGATATCGGGAAAAGGAAATTGAAAAACAAAAAGGCAAGTTCATTTTCTCGTTGATTCTTTCTATACCTTTATTCTGGTCCATGGTTGGACATTTCGAGTTTACATCAATTGTTTATGTTCCAGATATGTTTATGAATCCTTGGGTGCAGCTGGCGCTTGCAGCTCCCGTTCAATTTTTCATAGGAAAGCAATTTTATGCCGGGGCATATAAGGCATTAAAAAATAAGAGCGCCAATATGGATGTGCTGGTTGCACTCGGTACTTCTGCTGCATTTTTCTATAGCTTGTACCAATCAATTTTATCAATTGGCACCAATGCACAAATGGTGGAACTCTATTACGAAACAAGTGCGATCCTTATAACATTAATAATCTTAGGCAAGCTGTTTGAAGCACGGGCTAAGGGACGTTCTTCTGAAGCGATTAAAAAGCTAATGGGTCTGCAGGCAAAAACAGCAACTGTCTTAAGAGAAGGGGAAGAAATTGAAATTCCTCTTGAAGAAGTTATTGCTGGGGACATCATATATGTAAAGCCAGGCGAAAAAATTCCAGTTGATGGTGAAATTATCGAAGGCCAGTCTGCTTTGGATGAATCCATGCTGACAGGGGAAAGTGTACCTGTTGATAAAGCAGCAGGCGACACAGTTATTGGATCGACCCTTAACAAAAATGGCTTTCTGAAAATTAAAGCCACAAAAGTTGGCAAAGATACAGCATTGTCACAGATTATAAAAGTGGTTGAAGAAGCGCAAGGTTCAAAAGCCCCCATACAGCGAATGGCAGACAGAATCTCCGGGATATTTGTTCCAATTGTTGTAACCATAGCTGCGGTTACATTCCTGGTGTGGTATATATGGGTAAGTCCTGGGGATTTTGCAGAAGCACTCGAAAAATTGATTGCCGTCCTGGTAATTGCCTGTCCATGTGCACTAGGTCTGGCGACGCCAACCTCTATAATGGCCGGCTCCGGCAGGGCTGCGGAATTTGGGGTTCTTTTTAAAGGCGGAGAGCACTTGGAACTCACACATGAAATCACTACAGTTGTTCTTGATAAAACTGGAACAGTTACACATGGCAAACCAGTTTTAACAGATGTGATTACGGAAGGCAACGTTGAAGAAACGACACTTCTCCGGCTGGTGGGTTCAGCAGAGAAACAGTCTGAGCATCCATTAGCTGAAGCGATCGTAAAGGGAATAAAGGATAAAGGGATCACGCTATTTAATCCAGTTGAATTTGAAGCTGTTCCCGGGTATGGAATTAAAGCGAAAGTAGATGGCATTGACCTTTTGATAGGCACAAGAAGATTAATGGACAAATACGGTGTTAATGTCCAATCAGCCAAACTTGAAATGGAAACACTTGAGGAAAACGGAAAAACGGCAATGCTTGTCGCAGTTGATGGCAAATATGCAGGTATCGTGGCAGTTGCGGATACAATAAAGGAAACTTCCAGAGATGCAATTAATCGCTTAAGGAAACTGGGCATTGAAGTCATTATGATTACGGGAGATAACAAACGTACGGCTGAGGCAATAGCTGAGGAAGTGGGCATAGATTCTGTAATTGCAGAGGTTTTACCTGAAGGCAAGGCAGAAGAAGTAAAAAAACTTCAGAAACAGGGGAAAAAAGTTGCCATGGTCGGCGATGGCATAAACGATGCACCTGCACTCGCTGTAGCTGATATTGGAATGGCGATCGGAACCGGTACAGACGTTGCGATGGAAGCAGCTGATATTACGCTGATGAGAGGGGATTTAAATAGTATTGCAGACGCCATCCTAATGAGTAAACAAACCATAAGGAATATAAAACAAAATCTTTTCTGGGCTTTTGCATACAATACACTTGGCATCCCGGTAGCTGCGTTAGGATTCCTTGCACCTTGGCTTGCCGGCGCTGCAATGGCGTTCAGCTCCGTATCTGTCGTTTTAAACGCGCTTAGATTACAAAGAGTAAAAATAAAGTGAAACAGTGTGGGCTTTTTCTCCACTGATTATTAGTTGATTCAATCGAGCCTATACGGACTCCTCTAGGCCTTGAAGTGGAATCTTACTGACCGCTAGACTAAGATAATTGAAAAAACGTTTAATTAAAAAGGAGCAGATAAAATGAAAAAATGGGCCGGTGCAGCGATTGCTTACCTCGTTCTTGTAATGGCAGGATATGCTGTATATGATTTTTTGGGGGCTACCCCAGAGCCGGTATCACATGATAATGAAATGGAAAATCATGAATGAGAAAAAGAACAGAGGAAATTCCCTCTGTTCTTTTTTGTGTACTAAGGATTAAAAGTTTGTAATCTATTTCTCTATATGATAGAATCATCTACAATATATAGTATATATTAAAAAGAATAAAAACTACATATAGATCGTGATTGGTGTCCTAAGAGGACTTAATAGGGAATTCGGTGTAAAACCGAAGCTGTCCCCGCAACTGTAAGTGCAGACGAAAAGAGCATGCCACTGTACAATACGCGTTAAGGCGATTGTATGGGAAGGGCTTTTAGTAGAGTGAAGCACAAGCCAGGAGACCTGCCAGGGCGATCGAAAGTTTCTTATCTTCGGGGATTGAGATGATGAAACGATCGCGTAATGGCCGTTTGTCATCTTCTTCCTGCTATTATTCTATCGTTTGATCCGCTCATTTTCCGGGCGGATTTTTATTTTGCCTTTAGGAGGAAGTAAGATGGTTCAAACCATACAACCGATCGAAATTTTAGAAGAACTTAAGACAGAATTTCCGCAGCTCGGCATTGGGCAGCTATTAAAAAGGTATGAAGAAATGAGCCAGCGGGGAGCAGAGGCGATGTATGACCAGCTTATTCTGGATTGTTTATCTTTTATCAGCATTGATGAGCCTGATTGGACTTTTGCCGCTTCACGTCTGCTTCTTAAGAAGCTCTATATTGAGTCAGGAAAAAATAGAAAATGCCAGCCGGATGATTGCTACAAACATTTTTATACGTTAATTGAACGGCTGACGGCTCTGGGAATTTATGAACAGGATTTATTAGATGAGTATTCAACAGATGAGATAAATGAACTTGCCCGCTTCATAAAGAAAGAAAATGATCGCTTATTTACATATTTGGGGCTGAAAATGCTGGCTGACCGATATCTTGCCAGGGACAAACAGAAAAATCTTTATGAACTTCCCCAGGAGCGGTTTATGATCATCAGCATGGTGCTGATGAAAAAGGAGCCGAAGGGTATGCGGCTTGAACTTGTTAAAGAGGCTTATTGGGCAATGAGCGGTTTGTATATGACTGTTGCCACTCCAACGCTCGCTAATGCAGGGAAGAACTGGGGACAGCTTTCAAGCTGTTTCATTGAGACCGTTGATGACAGTCTTGATTCTATTTATGACAGCAATACCGATATTGCATCACTGTCAAAAAATGGCGGCGGAATCGGAGTATATTTGGGGAAAATCCGCAGCAGAGGCAGTGATATTAAAGGATTTAAGGGTGCATCTTCAGGTGTGATTCCCTGGATGAAGCAGCTGAATAACACAGCCGTCAGTGTCGACCAGCTTGGACAAAGGCAGGGTGCTATAAGCGTCTATCTTGATGTCTGGCATAAAGATATATTTTCATTCCTTGATGCAAAGCTTAATAACGGAGATGAAAGGCAGCGAACACATGATTTATTCACTGGTGTCTGCATTCCGGATTTGTTTATGGAAAAAGTGGAAAGCCGGGGATATTGGTATTTATTTGATCCCCATGAAGTCCGCAAGGTTATGGGCTTTTCACTGGAGGATTTTTATGACGAAGGTGAAGGCGAAGGTTTATTCCGCCAGAAATATAAAGAGTGCATAGATAACCCGAATCTATCAAGGGAAAAAGTTCCTGCCATCGATATAATGAAATCCATCATGAGAAGCCAGCTTGAAACAGGGACACCATTTATGTTTTACCGGGATGAAGTAAATCGGAAAAATGCCAATTCACATTGCGGAATGATTTATTGTACAAATCTGTGCACGGAAATCGTACAAAACCAAAGTGTTACAAAGCGGGTTGAGGAATATACAAGGGATGGGAGAATTATTATCGAAAAACATCCAGGAGATTTCGTTGTCTGCAATCTTTCATCCATCAATCTTGCAAGAGCCGTTAATGAGGGAGTTCTTGAAAAGCTAGTGCCAATACAGGTGCGAATGCTTGATAATGTCATTGATATTAATAGTATTCCAGTGCCGCAGGGCCAGATCACAAACCAGAAATACCGTGCGATTGGACTGGGAACTTTTGGATGGCACCACCTTCTTGCACTGAAAAAAATCACATGGGAAAGCGAAGAAGCAGAAAAATTTGCTGACATTCTATATGAGCAAATTGCTTTTTTAGCGATAAAAAGTTCTATGAACCTGGCAAAAGAAAAAGGAAGCTATTCAGTCTTTAAAGGTTCTGATTGGGAAACGGGCGCTTACTTTGAAAAGCGGGGATATCTGGAGGCAGAGTCAGATATGGACTGGGCTGCATTAAGCAAAGAGGTAAGTGAAAACGGCGTTCGAAATGCCTATATGCTGGCGGTTGCCCCAAATGCATCAACTGCTTTAATTGCAGGAAGCACTCCAAGTATTGATCCTATTTTCAACAAGCAGTACTCGGAAGAGAAAAAGGATTATCGGATACCTGTAACAGCTCCTGATATTAACAGTGAGACCATTTGGTATTACAAATCTGGCTATCATATTAACCAGGAGTGGAGCATCAGGCAGAATGCAAACAGACAAAAACATATAGATCAAGCTATTTCATTTAATTTCTATATACCGAACCATATTAAAGCAATCGATCTTTTGAATCTGCATCTTTCAGCATGGCAGAAAAAATTAAAAACAACGTATTATATCCGATCAACTTCATCTGAGATTGAAGACTGTGAATCTTGCTCCAGCTAAGGAGGACCTTATGAATACTTTAAACAAACGGCCAATTATTAATCAATCGGCGCCTAACAAATCAACTTCAATCATTAACGGGGAATGCTCCAATATTCTTAATTGGGATGATGTCCGCTTCTCCTGGGCCTATCCAAAGTATAAAAAAATGCTCGCTAACTTTTGGACGCCTTTTGAAATAAACATGTCACAGGACATTAAGCAATTTCCGGAATTAACGAAAAGTGAACAGGATGCATTTTTGAAAATTATTGGGCTGCTTGCATTGCTCGACAGCATCCAGACGGATTATGCCGGAAAAGTTGCTGATTATATTACCGACTCAAGCATATCGGCACTCATGATTATACTCGCACAGCAGGAGGTGATTCATAATCACTCCTATTCATATGTTCTATCAAGCCTGGTTCCAAAACAAAAACAGGATGAGGTTTTTGAATTCTGGCGTACAGAACCTATATTAGCTGAAAGAAATGAATTTGTTGTGAACGGATATAAAGATTTTGCAGAGAATCCAAGCGCGGAGAACCTGCTGAAATCTATTGTGTATGATGTCGTTCTGGAAGGGCTTTTCTTTTATTCAGGCTTTGCATTCTTTTATCACCTGGCAAGAAATCAGAAAATGGTTGCCACCTCCACGATGATTAATTACATCAACCGGGATGAACAAATCCATGTTGACTTGTTTGTTAAAATTTTTAAAGAAATTCTGCAGGAAAATCCGGAACTTAATACTAATGAATTAAGTGAATTCGTCCAGGAGACTTTCAAAAGAGCAGCTGAACTGGAGATTGAATGGGCCCGCGAGGTGATCGGCAGCAAAACAGAAGGCATCCTGCTGTCCGATGTTGAAGCTTATATCAAATTTTATGCTAATGTCCGCTGCAATCAGCTAGGGTATGAACGGCCGTTTGAAGACTATCGGACTAATCCGCTCCGCTGGATTGTAGCTTATGAGCAGGTTGACCATGGGAAGTCTGATTTCTTTGAACAAAAATCGAGGCAATATACAAAAGTTCAAATTGATAATGGGTTTGATGAACTATAAAGGGTCATCAGGATATATATAATAAAAAAGATTCTGCTTTGGCGCAGAATCTTTTTTATTAGGAGCGTACAGGTTCTCCAGATACAAAATCAATCTTAAAACCAAGATCTTTCAGCATTTGGTGATCCGCGGTGCTTTCCTGCCCTGCAGTGGTTAAGTAATCTCCAACGAAAATAGAATTAGCCGGATAAAGTCCAAGCGGCTGAAGGCTCCGGAGATTCACTTCTCTGCCTCCGGATATTCTGATTTCCTTTGATGGGTTGATATATCGCATCAGGCAAAGCACCTTCAGACAATAGCGGGGATTCAATTCATCTGTCCCTTCTAATGGCGTCCCATCGATTGCATGCAGAAAGTTAACCGGTATTGAGTCGGCATCCAGGGCTTTTAGGCTTCTGGCCATTGTTATGACATCTTCCTGGGTTTCCTTCATACCAATAATTACCCCGGAACAAGGTGAAATGCCTGCTTCCTTTATTATTTGGACCGTATTGACTCTGTCCCGGTATGTATGGGAGGTAGTGATGCTCTCATGATGATTTTCCGAGGTGTTAATATTGTGATTATAGCGGTCCACTCCAGCTTCCTTGAGCTGCTCAGCCTGTTCAGGTTTTAGGAGCCCGAGACAGGCACAGACCTTCATTTTATAGGTATCCTTTATTTCTTTAACCGCTGAAACTACTTCATTTAGCTCCCTATTGCTCGGGCCTCTTCCGCTTGCAACGATGCAATAGGTTCCGACATTTAGCTGATGGGCCTGCTTAGCAGCTTGGATGATAGTTTCCTTATCCATCATCCGGTATTTTTCAATAGGTGCTGTTGAGATGCTCGATTGTGAGCAATAGCCGCAGTTTTCAGGACATAGGCCTGATTTCGTATTAATAATCATATTTAATTTAACATGATTCCCATAATGATGATGACGGATTTTATAGGCGCTGTACAATAAGCTCAGCAGTTCTTCATCTGGACAATTTAAAATACCCATTGCCTCCGAGTCTGTCAGTTCATGTCCTTTTAGTACGTCTAGGGCTAGCTCTTGGAAATTCATATGTATCCTCCTTAGTAAAATGGTTTATGCTGCTCGGTTCATTTTTCTGAACTGACTGCCGGCAAATACTCTTTGCTCCAGCCGATGGGCCATTAACCCGGCAAAAACAGAAAGAATAATGTCTTTTGGAAGGGGGACTGCCATCCACAGCCAAGCCATTTGATAGGTAAACCCCTCAGGTGCTGTAAACTAGAGTTTATAGGCCATATACATCCAATTCGTCCCAAAAACATAATTGATCACCATTCCGATTAAAGCTGCAGTAATATACACCGGAACAGACTTTTTCTTTTCAATCAATTTGCCGGTGACATAGGCTGTTAAAATAAACGATAGGATAAAACCGAAAGTGGGGCTTAATAAGGTAGCAAAACCGCCGCCGAATTTTGAAAATACAGGAGCGCCTGCAAGCCCGGCAAAAGCATAGACAGCCATAGTGATAGCCCCTAATCGGCTTCCTAAAATAGCACCTGCCAAAATGGCAAAAAAGGTCTGTAAAGTAATAGGGACTCCCCCAATAACCAAAAATGGGACAAATGAAGTGATATTTGCTCCAACAGCCATTAGGGCGACAAACATGCCAGCCAATGTTAAATCAATCGTTCTTAAACCTGTCTTCATAAAATGCCTCCTGAAAGAATTATATTTATACAATTTAGAATAATAGCAGAAAACGTTAATTGTCAACTTAATTTTATAATGGGTTAACATATAATATGTTTCTGTCCAGAAATGGAGGGTAAAGTGATACTGCACATTAATAGATGACGAAATAGAGGAGGTATAAACATGGCAAGTAGTAAAAACAATATTCACAGTGATAAACAGGAACAATATTTTAAGGACAGAGCAGGTACAGATGAAGCAAGATTCCATGTAGTACCGCATGATGAGGAAGGATGGGCAGTCAAGAAAGAGGGGCAAAACGAGCCTGAGTTTACGGCGGAATCACAGTCAGATGCAGTGGAGAAAGCGAAGAGCATGGCAGAGGAGGCTGGTACAATGGCAATCTTGCATAATGAAGATGGAAAAATAGATGATCTTGTTAATTATGAAGATAAATAAATAATTAATTAAGAAGAGCATTACCATTGAGTAGTGCTCTTTTTTTGTTTGGCTGGGATTGAACAAAAGAGACCTTATTTCTAAAACAAAAAAATTCCGCTTTCAAATAGAAAGCGGTTCAAAAAGAGACCTTGGAACGAGTGAATTCTAAAATTTGGAACAATATATAGTAGCATAATAGGTTTTAGAAACTATATATTGTTATTTCTGATTCTAGCATAATAAAACATAGAGAGCAAACTATTATTTTAATATATTTAAAATATTCTTTCATTTTACGAATCAGGGAGTAAACACTCTTGAAACAACCAAAAACAATCAAATTTTGATTGTTTTTGGTTTGTTTTGAATGAAAATGATTGATTTTTGCAATCGGTTTCAGTATGATGTAATCAAGAAGAACAACACACCCAGGGAGGTGATGTTTTGTTAACACCAGAGCGCCACAAATTGATTCTGCAGCTTTTAAAAGAAAAAGGTGTAGTGAAAATTCAGGATCTCGTTGACATGACAGAAACATCGGAATCAACAATAAGAAGGGACTTGACCCAGCTTGAAGAAGGGAAGTACTTAAAAAGAATACATGGAGGGGCAGCCAGGCTTCAGGGTAAGCTGCAGGAACCCAGCATGTCTGAGAAGTCATCCAGAAACCTTCAGCAAAAGCGTCAAATCGCCCAATACGCGGCAAGTCTAGTTGAGGAAGGTGATTCCATTTATCTGGATGCAGGCTCGACAGTAACTGAAATGATTCCCTTTTTGCCTGCGAAGGAAATTGTGGTTGTAACGAACGGACTAATGCATATCAACGCATTGCTCGAAAGGAATATAAAAACATTTTTAATCGGCGGTTTTGCCAAGGAACAGACAAAAGCCATCATCGGCAGGGGGGCATTGGCGAGCCTGGAAAATTACCGATTTGATAAATGCTTTATGGGGGTTAACGGTATCCATCCTCAATTCGGCTACACCACACCGGATCAGGATGAGGCAATGATTAAGCAAATGGCCATTTCGCTTTCAAGGGAGGCATTCGTACTTGCCGATGATACGAAGTTTTCAGAAATCGCATTTGCCAAGATTGCCGATTTGCATACAGCAGCAATTATTACAAATGAACTGAATGAGGATCAGCAAGAGCCTTATATCAGCAAAACTACAATAAAGGTCGTGACAGCATGATACACACATTGACGCTAAATCCGTCAGTGGACTACATCGTAGAATTGGATGAGATAATAGTCGGCGGTCTTAACCGCATGCAGCAGGATACAAAGTTCCCTGGAGGAAAAGGGATAAATGTTTCCAGAGTGCTGAACAGAATGGATGTGGAAAGCAAGGCCCTTGGCTTTGTAGGCGGATTTACTGGAGATTATATTGTTGATTACTTAAACAAAGAGAATATTCAAACTGACTTTGTCCAAGTTGCTGATGACACAAGAATCAATGTAAAGATCAAGACAGAGGCGGAAACGGAAATCAATGCCAAAGGGCCGGCCATTTCAGGAAGGCATTTCGAAGATCTTAAAAATAAAATCCGCAGCCTGTCAGAAGAAGATTTACTTGTCCTGGCTGGCAGCATTCCATCTGCATTGCCTGAATCAACTTATGAAGAGCTGGTTAGAATCTGTTCAGAAAACGGGACAGCTTTTGTGGTAGATGCAGAGGGAGAGTTACTGAAAAAGGTCCTTCCATACAAACCGTTTTTAATAAAGCCCAATCACCATGAATTAGGTGAAATATTCAATACAGAATTTACTTCCGCAAAAGAAGTGATCCCATATGGACAGAAACTTGTAGAAATGGGCGCACAGAATGTAATTGTTTCATTAGCAGGGGAGGGAGCAGTCCTGATTTCTGAAGATGCTGCGTATATTTCAAGCGTTCCAAAAGGGGAAGTGAAAAGTTCTGTAGGTGCAGGAGATTCCATGGTAGCCGGTTTTCTTGCAGCTTATGAAAAAAACAAAAATATAGAAAAGTCTTTTCAATACAGTGTTGCATCCGGAAGCGCAACGGCTTTTTCACTTGGTATTTGCACAAAGGAAAGAGCAGAGGAATTGCTTTCTCAGGTTTCGATTGAAAAGGTCAGCCTAAAAGGGGAGATTTAGGATGAGAATAACAGAATTACTTACAAGAGATACGATTCTGCTCTCGTTGAGCGGAACAGGCAAAATGGATGCCATAAATGGATTGGTAAACCAGCTTGATCAAGCAGGAAAGCTTCATGACAGTTCTGCCTTTAAAAATGCCATTTTAAAAAGGGAAGAACAAAGCACAACAGGCATCGGCGACGGAATAGCCATTCCTCATGCAAAAACTGGTGCGGTAAGGCAGCCTGCTATTGCATTCGGCAAATCAGAAGCAGGAGTGGATTATGAATCACTTGACGGTCAGCCAGCACATCTATTCTTTATGATTGCAGCACCGGAAGGAGCAAACAATACACATCTGGAAGCTCTTTCCAGGCTTTCATCGATACTAATGAACGAGGAAGCACGCATAAAACTCCAGAATGCTGCTTCTGCAGACGAAGTTATTGGAATTATAGACAGTTATGACGTGACAGAAGAAGAGGAAGTCCAAAATATTGCAGACAGTAAACGATTTGTTGTAGCAGTAACAGCCTGCCCAACAGGAATTGCCCATACTTATATGGCGGCTGATTCACTAAAAGCCAAGGCAGCTGAAATGGGCGTTGATATTAAAGTTGAAACAAATGGCTCAAGCGGCGCTAAAAATGTTCTGACACCGGAAGAAATTACAAATGCAGCAGCAGTTATAGTCGCAGCAGATACAAAGGTTGAAATGGAGCGATTCAGCGGCAAGCATGTTCTCCAAACCGCAGTTGCTGACGGCATCCGAAAACCTCAGGAGCTTATCGAAAAAGCGCTAAAGCAGGATGCACCGGTATACAAGGGCGGAAGCGCAGACAGCAGCAGAAATGCAGAGAATAATAAAGAACAAAAAGCAGGAATTTATAAGCATCTGATGAATGGCGTTTCCAACATGCTTCCATTTGTTGTTGGGGGCGGAATACTTATTGCCATTTCCTTTATGTTCGGATATAAAGCAGCAGATCCTAATGATCCGTCGTATCATCCTATCGCAGAAGCACTGATGACCATTGGCGGGGGAAATGCATTTGGATTAATCGTTCCAATCCTTGCAGCGTTCATTGCCATGAGTATTGCTGATCGCCCAGGATTTGCTGCAGGTGCAGTCGGGGGAATGATGGCAGCATCTGGAGGCGCAGGATTCCTTGGTGGCATCATCGCCGGCTTCCTTGCAGGTTATGTAGTAGTTGGTTTGAAAAAGGTCTTTGCTGGCCTGCCTTCATCACTTGAAGGAATTAAAACGATTTTGCTCTATCCGCTCTTTGGAATTGCTATCACAGGATTGCTGATGCTTTATGTTGTCAACAAACCAGTTGGCGCATTAAATACTGCTATCACCGAGTGGCTTTCAGGTCTTGGTACTGGAAATGCTGTCATGCTTGGAGTAGTGCTTGGGCTGATGATGGCATTTGATATGGGCGGCCCGGTTAATAAATCGGCATACGTATTTGGTACAGGGCTGCTTGCGAATGGAGTATATGAACCAATGGCAGCAATCATGGCAGCTGGTATGGTTCCGCCACTTGCCATCGCACTTGCCACCACTTTATTCAAAAATAGATTTACAAAACAGGAACAGGATGCAGGAAAAGCAAATTACATTATGGGATTTTCGTTTATTACAGAAGGTGCAATCCCATTCGCAGCTGCAGATCCACTGCGTGTCATCCCATCCATCATGGCAGGATCAGCCGTGGCAGGCGCCATTTCAATGATGGCTGGAATCGGATTAAGAGCGCCGCACGGAGGAGTCTTTGTCGTCCCTCTCGTCGATGGCCCATGGGGAATTTACCTTGCAGGAATAATAGCAGGAGCTCTTTTGTCTGCATTCCTTATAGGGTTCCTGAAAAAACCATTAAATAAATAGTGAATAAACTAAAGCCGATACTTAATGTATCGGCTTTAAATTTTAAAAAAAATACTTTTAGAAAAGATTGAAAAAACTGAAAATAAATGATTTAATTGAAATAAACTAACCGGTCTTTTTTTTATAAATAAATAAACTGCCAAGTCTATATAGTTGGAGGTGTGGAACCATGGCCATTATCATTGTTATTAAAAGAGGAAACAAGCATAAATAAATAACTATTAGATGCACCAAGTAAAATTTGAAGGAGAGCGTTTATGAAAATAAAAAAACTTTCTCAAGTTACCCTGGAGGAGGCGGTGACCGCCTGGAATAAAGGCTTTGAAGGTTATATAGTTCCAATAAAAATGGATATTCAGGCCTTTGTTAATCGTATGGCATCTGAGGGACTTTCGCCTGAAAAATCGATTGTCGCTTTTATGCACGGAGAACCCTGCGGAATCATAATGAATGGGTTCCGGGAGATTAACGGCAGAAAAATTGCCTGGAACGGAGGCACTGGGATTGCTCCACAATACAGGGGAAAAGGTCTTTCCGCAGCCATGATGTCGGAAGTGCTCAGCATATATAAAGCTGAAAATGCGCACACTGCTGTTCTTGAAGCAATTGAAGAAAATGAGAGAGCGATTAAGCTATACAAGAAAGCAGGCTATGCGATTACTGATCAATTGCTTTATCTAAACATGAAGCTAACACATAATGAAATAGGCTCATTGATGGAAAGACATTTATCATTAAAAAAGATATATCCCGAACAGCTGCAGTTACTCAGCTTTTATGACAGCGATGCTGCCTGGCAGTGCCAGTGGCAGAGTGCGAGACAAGGGGAAGCGGCTGTACTTATGAGTGAAGATGGGAAAGAGGAAGGCTACATTTTATACAAAAGAGTGCTGGATGCAGGAGGGCGTACAGACCGAATTATCATTTATCAGCTAAAATTCACGGTTGGCAGTGCATATGAGGCAATGACTGAAAGTATTCTGGGCCAGCTGTTCCTGGATCAGGATGAATCAATTGATTTCACTGCAGTTAATATTTCTGCTTCCAATCCCGCATCTCAAGCTTTGCTTAAAATGGGATTTGAAAAAAAGATTGGCCAGGTAATGATGAAAAAAGCGCTTTTGCCTGATGCCTAGTCAGGATTCCCCCTTTCTGCAAAAAACTAAGTGACCAATTAATTTTGAGATTCGTGCATATAGGCATAATTTCGGACGGTTCCTGATATGTTTTTATGAGTAAGGTTGAAAGGGGAGATATTTTGGCTGCTGGATTTGAAAGTGCTGCAAAATTTGAACACGGGTTTTGGCTTCAGATTTTGGGTGATCATGCACGCTTCATACATGATTCACTGTCACCAAAGGAAAAGGACAGCATTGAAAGGGCGAACTACTTTATACAAACCTTCGATCAGCTTTTAGGCAGGGTTGAAGTGGATAACCTGGAGCAATTGAGCCGGAGGGCAGAACAGGAAGCTAAAAAGCTAAGGGAATTTAAATTGAACCTACTCGAACGTCATCTGACAGGGAAAATTACCATTCATCTTGGTCCTGTTTTTATAAACCATATGGTCAATGAACTTGAAGAATATATGCTGGTCCTTCAATATTTAAAAAAGGGGGAAGTCCCGCCTGTACTTCATGAGCTCCATCACCATTTAATCTGGCTTCTGGATGCAGCTGGCCATGCTGGAGCCATATCAGATAATATGGAAAGTGTTGAGAAGAAAATAAAAAAAATCAGTGATGGCTATACCAAGGATTTTGAAGCATTTTATTTAAAGGCGGTTGAAATGTCCGGGTTCCTTCGGACAAATGTTGAGTCATTCCCGGCCCTTCAAAAGTTCAACAGCGATGTTGCACTTGAAATATCTTTGTTTATGAACTTTCTCAATGAAATTGAGGAGCTTGAATTGAGCAAAGAGGCATTGGGTACATTTGCAGCTTTAATGGCTGATCACATGTACCGTGAAGAATGCTACTACCTGTCAAAGCTTGCTGAGTCCACTCAGTCTGAAAAGCCGAAATGTGATCCGGCAAAGCCGAGACTTAAAGAATAAATTCAATGCTGCCTATTTGGCAGTTTTTTTGCATTAAGAACATGCGGCAGTGTTTTCTGGGTAAAAAGAGTATAAAAAGGCTGATATCATGAAACTGGTAAGATGGAGTTACATGCGGAGAAATCAGGTAAAAGGATTGTTTGATTGTTTTCCTGAAGCGGTCATCATTTTTAAACGAATAAAGAATTATTACTTTATCCACAGTGCTGAATGGACAGGCAGTCCACAGATAATTGCTAAGCAGCAGCTGGGGGAAATGGAGTATTTGCTTAATAAAGAAATGGGTTTTCTTCGCGGATATCTTCAAAGGAAATCTGCAGGCGATAAAGATAGTGAAACTTGAAAAAATAGGAAAGAAGAATCAATTTTCCTAAAACAGAACAGACGTTCGACTAAATGGACAAGGATGTGTTATAATAAAGAAGCAATGGGAGTTTCTCAAGGGTGGTCGGCTAGCCCCGTACGAAAGGGGGTGATGCCTTTTGACAGTTTTCGAATCGATCATGATGATGATTTCCTTCTCTAGTCTGATCATTGCTGTCATGACTTTTAACCATAAAAAATAGACCTCCCTTGATCTGATAATTGAGGGAGAGGTCTATGTCTTTGACAGGCCGATCCCCTAAGGGAACGACTATTGCGAATGACCGTGGGTGCGGCAACACCTGCGGTCGTTTTTTTTTCATATTCTTAATTCAAGAATATCATATACTGTTCAGAAAGTCACGGAAATAAGCATAATCACATGATTACATCTAGTATATGCAGATTCCAGCCGAAAATCCATAATGATTTGAAGACTAAGGTGTCATACTATGATGACGTACTGTAAAGGAGGATTAACATGACAAAACGCAATATTAAGACTAAATCAGGCTTGCAGAGCACAAACAAGAGCATTAACGATATGGAGTTCTCGAAAGAGCTTGATCAGAGAAGCAAAAAAGCTAAAAAGACAAGACCTAACTGATGTTGGTAATAAAGAATTGACCGAGATGGGGCAGACTAAAACTGTCCCATTTTTATATGGAACAGGAGGCTTTAGGGCCATCTATGTTTTGTGAATGGAAAGGACGATTTCTTGTGCCAGCATTTATTTATGAGGATACACAGATATTTTATGAAACGATGGGAAATGGTGTACCGATTATCTTTATACATCCGCCTGCCATGGGGAGAAAGGTATTTTATTATCAAGGCCTGCTGGCTGAGCATTTTCAGGTTATTTTTCCTGATTTAAGCGGGAATGGAGATACGATTGGTCCCGAGAAAACAGTAACCATCCAAGGGTATGCAGAAGAGATTAAAGCTGTATTAGACCACTTGGAAATTGAAAAAGCCGTTATCCTGGGTTATTCGTCCGGGGGCATAATTGCTCAGGAATTTGCTCTCTCTTTTCCTGAAAGGACGTTTGGTGTCATACTATCTGGCGGATTTCCAGAGGTTTTAACAGAAACTTTCAAATATGAGCATATAATGGGAATGTATTTCGTGAAACATTTTCCGGGTTTCCTGCGTTATGTCATAGCAGCAAGTCACACAAATGATCCAAAAGTCAGAAAAGATATTCTGGAACACATGAAAAAGGCGAATCATACCATGTGGTTTCAATTTTACGATAGGTCGCTCCACTATACATGCACGGATCGCCTGAGGAACTTAAGCGTCCCCCTTCTTCTGATATATGGATCAAGAGATTTTGTTAATCAGCATATTAGGAGCTATAGGAGATATGTCAGTTTTCAGGCGGCAATAATCAAAGGTGTTTCCCACCAGGCGCCAACCAAAAAGTGGCAGCTTTTCAATCAGGTTGTAACTGGTTTTGTACAGCAGCATTTTAAATAAAAAAATCCGTATCGTCATTGCACGATACGGATTTTTTTAGCCCTCATTTGCGTCAGGTTTGATTGCTATAATGGCTGCAAGGGCAGCAAGAATGGTTATTCCGCTTAATATATAAAAAAGCCCTTGATCAGAATGCTTCATCAGAATGGCAATGGCCGGCGGGCCGCCGGCAACGCCTATAAACCTCATTGAACTGTATAAAGAAGTAATGGTTCCACGTTCTTCTTTTGCAATTCCTTCCGTAATTAGTGCATCCAATGAAGGCAATGCAACTCCTATTCCAATTCCGGCAAACAGGAACATGCTGATCATAAACCACATATTGTTTGAAAAGCTTAAGATTGCAGTGGCAGCAGCCACTAGTACTGAGCCTAAAAAAATGATCCACTTCATCAGTATTTTATTTTCTTTTATTTTTTTTCCTGTCAGATAGGACGAAAGGCATAGTGCGCCAAGCGGTACAGCCAGGAGAAGCCCTTTTTTAACATCTTTAATATCATAAGTCTTTTCAAGCACATCAGATAAATAAAAAAGTATACCAAACAGCACAAACATGAGAATGGCACCTATTAAGAAAATAGCATAAAGCCATTTTCCGTTGTTTTTAAAGGTATCCTTGATATTGCTCCAAAATCTCTTTAGCGGAAGCGGCTCTTCTCTTTTATTTGGTGTTTTTACAAGGAAGAAAACCAGCAGGATTGAAATCGTACAAAAAACAGGAAAAGAAAAAAACGGTAAAAACCAAATAAACCCTGCCAGAAACGCTCCGAGAATAGGTGATAGAACTTTTCCAAAGGTATTGGAAGTTTCAATCAGGCCAAGGGAGCTGCTGACATCATCATCATTTTTAAACATATCTCCGACTAAAGGCATAACAATTGGTGCCGCACCTGCTGCCCCAACACCCTGCAATGCCCTCCCGGCTAATATGATCCAATAAGCATCAGCCATTTTCCATGCCGCCCATCCAGAGATCAGCCCCCCAATTCCTGCAATGAGAAGACTTGGTATAATGACTTTTTTACGGCCAATGTGATCTGATAAAAAGCCTGCGATTGGAATCAAAATAATAGCTACAATACTGTAAACGGTGATAATCATGCTGGATTGGAATGCAGAAATATTTAGTTTATTTTCCATCGCCGGCAGAACAGGAATCAGCATGGAATTCCCAAGAGTCATAACGAGAGGAATTGAAGAAAGTGAAAGAATGGCCCATTTTTGATTATGGACATCATCACCTGACTTCTTTTTAGCTTTTGAATTTACAGATTGTAAATTTTCAACATGCTCCATATTTCTGACCTTCCTTTTCGTTAATCAAACTAGTCTTAATATGGGCTAATTGCAGGAAAACTAACTAGAAAAACCTCTGTCTTTTTATGGGAAATTCAAATTCTGGAAAAATATGTTTCGATTTACTAAAAGGAAAGCGTTAAAATATAGAGAAAAGCGAATCTGGTGAGGGGATATTGTGAAAGAAATTATTGCGTTAAGCATAGGAAAGCCGAAAAAGCACAGCTGGAAAAACCGTGAGGAGATATCGGGAATCGGCAAAGAGAAAATTGAAAGTGCGTTCTTAACGAAGGATGGTTTCCAGGGGGATGGAGTGGCAAACACTGATTTTCATGGCGGACCCGACCGGGCAGTTTGCCTATACCCATTCGAACATTACGGGATGTGGGAAAAAGAATTTAAAAAGACATTCTGTCCACCGGCATTTGGTGAAAATATTTGTGCGGGTAATATGCTGGAAAAGGATGTTTTTATAGGTGATATCTTTTCGTTTGGTGAATCCGCTATCCAAATAACACAGGGCCGCATTCCATGTTCAACCATCTCAAATCATAACGAAGAAGATCGGCTTTTAAGCAGAATTGTTGAAACATGCTTTACAGGCTATTTTTTCAGGGTGCTGAAGGAAGGAACTGTAACAGCAGGCAGCGTACTTAAGCTCGAAGAAAGAAAGCAGGAAAAGGTATCGGTTCTGCAAGGAAATTTTATCATGTTCCATGACCGCAAAAATCGTAAAGCAATTCAAGAATTGCTGCAGATTGAAGCCCTTGCAGATGTCTGGCGAGAAAAGCTGGAAAAAGCTCTATAATAAAAAATTAATAAATACCCTTGACATTTTTCATTTATCGGAATAGTATAATAAACAATATATCGATCGGCAATGACAAAGAGTAGTAGCTGCAGTGGAAGCTAAAGAGAGCTGATGGTTGGTGCAAATCAGTGTGGAAACAGCAGTGAATGGACTTTCGAGCCTCCAAACCGAACCTTTTTAAGCAGTAGGCTTTGGCGAACAGTCTCATCGTTACAAGGGACAGATATTTTAACGTTTATTCGTTTTGATATCTGTTAAAGTGAGCTGATTTCTATCAGCTAATGAAGGTGGCACCACGGGTCTCTCGTCCTTTTTAGACGGGAGGCCCTTTTTTATTTTCAAATAGCTTTATTACTTTAAATCGCTGAGCAAGAGGAGTAGATTGATGGAGTCCGTTCAAGAGAGCCGGGGAAAGGTGAAAGCCCGGTACGGAAAATCATTCGAATGGACTTGCGAGAGGCTTCCTGAACGATAGTAGGGAAGCACGGGTTTCCACCGTTAAAAGGATAGGGTATCGATATGTTTCCGTACCCGAAAAAGGGAGCAGCATGTTGCTCTAAAAAGAGGTGGCACCACGTTCACAAGACACGTCCTCTATACCCGCAGATTCTGTCTGTGTGTATAGGGGACTTTTTTATTTAAAGTTAAGTATAAATTCTGAAGTTAGATAACTGTCTAGCACAAGTAGCCTACCCTCCTCGAGGTGTCGGGGGTGATCAAGGCGCTTACGCTTTTCTGAATCCAAAAGAACTGGAGGAGAAATATATTGAAAACGATATTGGAAGGTTCGTATATCATCGAAGAGCTTGAGGGGGACACATTAACACCTATTTTAATCTATCAGAGAATGAGCGGAAGAAAGAAATTTCTGTTTGAAAGCTCACTTAAGCATGAAAAGTCGGGAAGGTATTCCTTTATTGGTGCAGACCCTGTTATGGAACTAAAAGGGGATGGATCTCGAACGGCTGTTTCTGCAGACGGACAAATTGAAGTTTTCGATGAAAAGCCACTTGATG
The DNA here is from genome assembly GCF_017303275.1 of Bacillus sp. NTK034. GTDB lineage: Bacteria > Bacillota > Bacilli > Bacillales > Cytobacillaceae > Cytobacillus. The sequence goes on from NZ_JAFKOJ010000008.1 coordinate 22,559, forward strand.
TAGTAAGAAGGCTGATGCCAGAGGAAATGCCTCACCCCTTAGAACAGTTCCCGTTTTGTGGAGGAGCTGTTGGATATGCAGGCTATGATGTGATCAGGCAATACGAAGATATTGGGGTGATTCCTCATGATGAGTTGAATGTTCCGGATGTTCATCTTATGTTTTTTGAGGAAGTGGCCGTTTTTGATCATCTCGAGCAAAAGGTATATCTGGTAGCCATGCCTATACTGTCAGCAACCGATGAATCCCAGCTTCGTGAAAGATTACAGAAAAGAAAGTCTGAAATACAAAAGGGGGCTGTGGCATCTGAATCGGAAGAAGCAACGCTGTCGGCATTCAAAGCATCCATATCTAAAGAAGACTTCGTTGAAAAAGTAAATAAAGCCAAGTCCTATATTGAAGAGGGAGACATTTTCCAGGTAGTGCTTTCTCAGCGGTTAAAAGCAGAATTGACTGGAGATCCTTTCGCATTTTACCGGAAGTTAAGAGTGCAAAATCCTTCCCCCTACATGTACTATCTTGATTTTGAAGAATATGCGGTTGCAGGGGCATCGCCTGAAAGTCTTATAAAAGCAACTGGAAATAAGGTAATTACTAACCCTATAGCAGGAACAAGGCCAAGAGGCAAGACAGAAGATGAAGATTTACAGGTTGAAAAGGAACTGATAGAAGATGAAAAGGAGCTTGCCGAACACAGGATGCTGCTCGACCTGGGCAGAAATGATCTCGGCCGTGTCTGCGAATTTGGATCTGTAACTATAGAAAAAAACATGGTAATTGAGAGATATAAGCATGTCATGCACCTTGTTTCCGAAGTTGGCGGGAGACTGAAAAATCCACACACAGCGATTGATGCCTTAATAGCGTGTCTGCCTGCCGGAACGGTTTCAGGTGCACCCAAAATTAGAGCAATGGAAATCATCAATGAACTTGAAACAGTGAAAAGAGGAATTTACTCAGGGGCAGTCGGCTATTTTTCCGGAAACGGCAATATGGATTTCGCCCTGGCAATCAGAACAATGGTGATAAAAGATGGATTCGCTTATATACAAGCTGGGGCAGGCATCGTGCATGATTCTATTCCTGAAAAAGAGTACGAAGAAACACTTCATAAATTAAAAGCATTTTTGGAGGACAAAAAATGATTCTGCTGATTGATAATTATGATTCATTCACATTTAACCTTTATCAGTATTTAGGTGAACTGGGACAAGAAATTAAAGTTGTAAGAAATGATCAGATCACAATCGAAGAAATTGAAAAATTAAATCCTGAAGCAATTATTCTTTCACCTGGACCCGGTCGGCCGGAACAAGCAGGGATCATTGTGGATGTTATTCAGGAGTTTTACAGGAAGCTTCCTATACTGGGCATTTGCCTTGGCCATCAGGCAATTGGCTATGCGTTTGGTGCAAAAATTGAAAAAGCAAAGAAAATTATGCATGGCAAGGTGTCTAATCTTAAGCATAACGGATCGCAGCTGTTTCAATACATGCCGCAGCCAATCAACATCATGCGTTACCACTCCTTAGTTATTCAGTCGGGAACGTTGCCTGGCAGCTTTAAGGTTATGGCCAGGTCAATGGATGACAATGAAATAATGGCAATCAAGCATGAGGACTATCCTTTATACGGTTTGCAATTCCATCCGGAGTCTGTAGGAACAGGCCTTGGAAAGAGAATTTTGGAAAACTTTTTACAAACTATCGGGAGGGAAAATAAGGGTGAAAACAATACTGCAAAGGTTATCTGATCGGGAGTCATTAACAGAGGCAGAAATGAAGGAAGCCGTGGAAAATTTATTTGCCAATGACGTGACAGACAGTGAGATTGCGGCATTTATGGTGAGTCTTAAAACGAAAGGGGAAACAGTTGAAGAAATTGCAGGGATTGTAAAAGCGATGAGGGATAAATCCCTTTCATTTAGAAAGAAAATTCCTAATGTTTTGGATAATTGCGGTACAGGAGGAGATGGCTCAAGCAGCTTTAATATCAGTTCCACATCGGCATTTGTGATTGCGGGAGCCGGAATTCCTGTTGCCAAGCATGGCAATAGAAGTGTATCCAGCAAAACAGGCAGTGCCGATGTATTGGAACATTTGGGGATAAATTTAAATCACTCCCCTGAGCGCACGGAGGAGATTCTGGAGGAAATTGGGATTGCCTTTCTTTTCGCTCCTCACGTTCATCCGAATATTAAAAGAATCATGAAAGTGCGCAAGGACCTGAGAATACCCACAACCTTCAATCTAATAGGACCATTAACCAATCCGGTTGAACTTGATCATCAGCTTCTCGGGATCTATCGGAGAGATTATATTGAAATGTTTGCAGAGGTGTTAAAAACTTTGGGAAGAAAACGGGCAGTTGTTTTAAATGGTGCAGGCTTTATGGATGAGGCATCCTTGCAGGGGGAAAATCACCTGGCCATTCTTAATAACGGCAAGGTAACGAAAAAGGTTCTTCACCCAGAGGAAGTTGGCCTATCCGTCAGCAGCAATGATGCGATCAGAGGCGGAGATTCAAGGGAAAATGCTGAAATACTCCTGAGTGTCCTTAAGGGGGAGACGGGAGCAAGAAGGGACACGGTCCTTCTTAACGCCGGGATTGGCATCTTTACAGGAGGCAAGGCCGAAACAATTCAAGGCGGGATAAATTTAGCCAGAGAAAGCATTGATTCAGGTGCTGCATTAGCAAAACTGCACAGGTTAATTGATGCAAGTAAAAGTGTCCATAAAGAGGTGATATAAGTGGGAACAATTCTAGATAAAATACTGGCTGAAAAAAGAAAAGAAGTCATCATGCTGCAGCAGGAAAAAGAATACTTTCAAGCTGGGGAAACAGTGATAAAACGTTCATTTATTAACAAGCTTGCATCAGGCAGTGAACTGGCTGTGATTGCCGAATTCAAAAGAGCTTCACCTTCAAAAGGTGATATAAATACCGGGCAGAATCCGAAAGATCAGGCATTATTTTATAGAAAGTATGGTGCGGATGCCATTTCCGTTTTAACAGACAATAGGTTTTTTAAAGGCAGTTTTGCGGATTTGTCAGCTGTCAGAGAGGCAGTCGGCCTGCCTATCCTTTGCAAAGACTTCATTATAGACGAGGTGCAAATTTTAAAAGCAAAAGCATCAGGGGCAAACCTAATTTTACTCATTGCTGCTGCCATGGAAGCTGAACGGCTTCAAGAGCTTTTCGATTTTGCAGAAAATGAAGGCCTTGAAGTATTGATGGAGGTTCATAATGAAGAAGAACTGGAAATAGCGCTGAAAACCGGTGCACAGCTGATTGGAGTCAACAACCGGAATTTAAAAACTTTCGAAGTAGACCTTGGTGTAACAGAAAAACTTGCGCCGCTAATTAAGAAGGCGGGAAGATTCCTGATCAGTGAAAGCGGGATTAAGTCAGAAGATGATGTACGGCGTGTAATTGCAGCAGGAGCCGACGCCATTCTTGTCGGGGAAGCATTTATGAAAGCAGAGAACCTGGAAGGGCTTTTGAAGGCCATGAAGCTTCCTTTGCAGGGGGCTGTCAGACAATGAAGGTGAAGATTTGCGGAATCAGGGATATCAGCACGGCACTTTCTGCGATTGAAAGCGGTGCGGATGCCCTGGGATTTGTTTTTGCTGAAAGCAAAAGAAAAATTAATCCTGAGTCAGCAGGGGAGATAATCAGAGAGCTGCCAAGAGAGGTTTTAAAAGTCGGAGTGTTTGTAAATGAAACGAAAGAGATCATTGAGGAAATTGTAAGTGTTTCAGGGATCAATGTCATTCAGCTTCATGGAGATGAAACACCGGAATTTTGCAGCTCATTTTCTTTACCAGTTATAAAGGCTCTGAGCATTGGTTCACCAGAAGATCTTTACCAACTGGATGAATATTCATGTGAATACGTTCTTCTTGATAGTCCGAAAGGAAAATATCGGGGGGGCAACGGGGTATCGTTTGATTGGTCTATTCTAAACAATAAACCAAAGCAGAACAAAAAAATGATCCTCGCTGGAGGACTCAATCCTGAAAATGTGGGGGATGGAATTAAAGCAGCCAATCCTTATATGGTTGATGTAAGCAGCGGGGTTGAGACTGAAGGGAAGAAAGACCCGGAGAAAATAAAAAGATTTATAGATAACGCTAAATGTGTGGAGAGGGAGGAAGTAAAATGAACGCAGCATACACCTTGCCTGATGAACGAGGTCATTTTGGAAAATTTGGAGGAAGGTATGTGCCTGAGACACTTATGCAGGCCATTCTTGAATTGGAAGAGGAGTATAAGAAAGCACAAGCTGATGAAGGTTTTCAGAAAGAGCTGCAGGGTTTGCTGAAAGACTATGTCGGGCGTGAAACTCCTCTTTATTTTGCGGAGAACCTCACAAAATACGCCGGCGGTGCGAAGGTCTATCTTAAAAGAGAAGATTTGAATCATACAGGTGCCCATAAAATAAACAACTCACTGGGCCAGGCTTTATTGGCGCTGCGAATGGGAAAAAGAAAAATAGTAGCTGAGACGGGTGCAGGGCAGCATGGAGTTGCAACAGCAACTGCATGTGCTCTCTTAAATCTTGAATGCATTATTTTTATGGGTGAAGAGGACATCAGAAGACAGCAGCTGAATGTATTCAGAATGGAACTGCTTGGAGCGAAGGTGGTTGGGGTGAAATCGGGAAGCGCCACATTAAAAGATGCAGTCAACGAAGCACTCCGCTACTGGGTGACAAATGTCGAGGATACACATTACATCCTTGGCTCTGTCATGGGACCTCATCCCTTTCCTATGATTGTACGCGATTTTCAAAGTGTTATCGGAAATGAGACCAAGGAGCAATACCTTGAAAAAGAAGGGAAGCTTCCTGATGCAGTTGTAGCCTGCATTGGCGGTGGAAGCAATTCAATGGGAATGTTCTATCCTTTCATAAAAGATGAAACTGTCCGCATGATTGGGGTGGAGGCTGCAGGATTGGGTACAGATACTGAGAAACATGCCGCATCTTTAACAAAAGGAACTCCAGGAGTTCTTCATGGGGCATTAATGTATTTGCTTCAGGACGAACACGGACAAATTCAGGAGGCCCATTCCATCTCAGCTGGGCTTGATTACCCCGGAGTTGGCCCGGAACACAGCTATTTGAAAGACAGCGGAAGGGCAGAGTATGAATCCATCACAGACGATGAGGCGCTGGATGCGTTAAAGCTTTTATGCAAATTGGAAGGCATTATCCCTGCGCTGGAAAGCTCCCATGCCGTTGCCTATGCATTAAAGCTTGCACCGCAAATGAAAAAAGACGAAGGCCTTGTCATCTGTTTATCTGGCAGAGGAGATAAAGATGTAGAAACTGTAAGAGCAAAATTAGGAGGGAAAGGACAATGAACCGGGTTGAAAAAGTTTTTCAGAGCCTAAAGCAAAACAATGAAAGAGCATTTGTGCCATATATAATGGCCGGGGATGGAGGCTTAGAGACACTGGCCGAGAAAATCACTTTTCTCGAAAAAGCGGGAGCAACTGCCATTGAAATTGGGATTCCATTTTCGGATCCGGTTGCCGATGGGCCAGTAATCCAGCAAGCTGGCATTCGAGCATTAGAAGCCGGAACAACACTTAGAGGCGTCTTAGCTAAAATTGCGGAAATCCGGCCTATTGTTCACATCCCGCTTATCTTTATGACATACATGAATCCAATCATGGCATATGGCATTGGCAACTTTATTTCTGATGCCTCAAGGTCTGGGGTAGACGGCTTAATATTGCCTGATCTTCCCGCAGAAGAAGAGGAGATAATTGCACCAATCGCAGAGAGAGCTGGAATTGAAATCATCCGGCTTGTGACCTTAACCAGTCCATTGGAGCGGATCCAGGCGATTGCTAACAAGGGGAAAGGCTTTTTATACGCTGTAACGGTTAATGGCATTACGGGTTCAAGAAAAGAATTTAAAGATGAGCTCGGAAAGCATTTGAAGAATGTTAAAGATGTAAGTCCGATACCGGTATTGGCAGGCTTCGGAATTTCTGAACCAGAGCACGTAAAAGATATGAATCAGCATTGTGACGGTGTAATCGTTGGAAGCAAGATCATAGAACTCTTTCAAAGCGGTGAGTTAGCAAAAGTTGAAGAACTGATCGCTTCATCTAAAATAGAAGAAATTAAATTGTGAAACAAAAGCTTTCTCCTTGAAGGGGGAGGCTTTTTATTTGATTAAGCCCATTTATAAAAATATTTATTGTAAAGGTTGACATGCAAAGTGAATACATTATAATTACAAGTAATCCGAGTAAATTAATGAGATTTATGGGAATAGGTGATTTTGAATGTTCATTGAGATAAACGATGTGAATAAACAATATAGCGATAAAGAAAATCGTCCTGTTGACGTCTTGAAAGATATTAATCTAACCATTGAAAAAGGCCAGTTTGTTTCAATTTTAGGCCCTTCAGGATGTGGAAAGTCAACACTTCTTTCAATCGTCGCGGGGCTGACTAAAACAACTTCGGGACAAATTCAAATTGATGGAAAAGCCATAACAAAACCTGGAAAAGACAGGGGGATGGTTTTCCAGCAGGCAGCCTTATTCCCTTGGCTGACAGTCATGGAGAATGTCACGTTTCCGCTAAAAAAGGAAATGAAGAAGAAGGATGCAGAGGAAACAGCACTTAAGTATCTGCAAATGGTTCAGCTGGGAAAATATATATCCCATTATCCTCATGAACTTTCTGGTGGAATGCAGCAAAGGGTGGCCATTGCGAGAGCGCTTGCGATGAACCCGGAAACACTCTTAATGGATGAACCATTTGGAGCTCTTGATGAACAGACCCGTTCGCGTCTGCACGGACAGCTGGAAAACATCTGGACTGAGACGAAGAAAACCATTCTTTTTGTTACTCATAGCATCTCAGAATCTATTAAACTTTCAGATCGGATCATTGTTATGGGGACAAAGCCGGGAATCATTTTACAGGATATAGCGGTTGACATACCCAGACCCCGTGAGGAACACAAAAACGAAATGCTTGAGATTGAAGAACACATTATGAAATACCTGAAGAAGGAAATTGATAAAGTTGTAAGTGAGGAACTCCAATATGCAAACAGCCATTAAAAGGATCATATTTTTTGCAGCCATCATTGCATTTTGGGAAATTGGATCACGTATAGAGCTTTGGCATCCTCTGATTTTTCCTTCCCTGTCCAGCGTATTCAGTGCTCTTGTTGAAGGGTTCCAGGATAAAACTCTCATCTATGATTTAATTGCAAGTTTTAAGCGGCTCGCAGTCGGTTTAACTATCAGCCTTATCATTGGGACTCTGATTGGAATTCTTTTAGGGAAATCCAAAACAGCTGATGAAACACTGGGTGCAGTCATCCTCGCCTTGCAAAGTGTTCCCAGCATCGTCTGGCTGCCGATCGCGATTATGTGGTTTGGCTTAAATGAAAAGGCTGTTATTTTTGTAACCATACTTGGCGGTACATTTGTAATGGCTCTGAACATGCGAACAGGGATTAAAAATGTTTCACCTTTATATATCAAAGCAGCTCAGACAATGGGTGCGAATGGAATTGACTTATTCACAAGAGTCATCTTTCCGGCATCCATTCCATACGTTGTCACTGGTTCACGTCTTGCCTGGGCATTTGCCTGGCGCGCACTGATGGCCGGTGAGCTTTTAAGCACAGGACCAGGATTGGGCTACACACTTCGTTATGCTTCAGACTTTGGAAGAATGGACATCGTGATTGGTGTCATGATTATTATTGGAGCGATTGGAATGATTGTTGACCAATTCATATTCCAGCGCATTGAAAAATCAGTCATAAAAAAATGGGGACTTGAGTCTTAATTTTGGAGGGGTATTAATGAAAAAGGCTATTTTATGGGTTGCTGTATTATTTACTTTCACCGGTCTGCTTGCCGGCTGCGGATCATCTGAGAAGAGCAGCGGTGAGGAAGACAAGATTGTCATCGGTTATTTCCCGAATATCAATCATGTGCCAGCAATGGTTGCGAAAGATCAAGGCTATTTTGAAGAACAGCTTGGCGATGGAACTAAAGTAGAATACAAGACATTTGCTGAAGGCGGTTCATTCATGACTGCCCTGAAAACAGGTGACATTGATGCAGGTCTTGTAGGACCAGGACCAGCAATGAACAACTTTTCAACCGGGGCTGATGTTAAAATTATCGCCGGTGCTTCAACTGGCGGAACAGTTGTCCTCGCCAGAGAAGGTGTAGAAATTAACTCACTTGAAGACTTCGAAGGGAAAACGTTCATTACACCTGGCGTGGGCTGCACGCACGACGTCCAGTATGAAACATATCTGGAAGAAGCCGGCATCACTTCAGCTCGCATCGGCGGTACAATGAAGCATTTAACAGGCAACCCGGCACAATATGCAAGTATGCTGAAAACAGGTAAAGTTGATATTGCAGTTGCTCCAGAACCATGGGCAGCAGTTATTGAACAGGAAACAAACGCTGAAGTCGTAATTGGCTGGGATGAAGTATCCTTCGGTGAAACACTTCCGGCATCAGTATTGGTTGCAACTGGCGATGCAGTAAAGAACAGCCCTGAAAAAGTACAAAAAATCGTTGATGCACATAAAGATGCAGTTAAATTTATCGAAGACAATCCTGAAGAGGCAAAAGCAATTACCATCAAAGACATTAAAGAAGTAACTGGCCAGGAATTGGAAAAAGAAGTCGTAGACCGCGCCTGGGAAAGAATTGGATTCACTTACGAAGTTGATGCAGACACAATCCAGGAATTTGCAGATTCATCCTACACTTTAAAATTCCTGAAAGATAAACCTGAATTCAGTGAACTGATTGCGAAAAATTTTATTAAATAATCATGCTTGGACCGGGGCCCTGATGGGTTCCGGTTTTTCTTGATGTTAGTGGAAAGGAAATTTGTTTGGCGCAATTGTGAAAGCTGACGGTGCGAAAAAGTGATGCGGCGGCGCGAATGACCTGCTGGATGGTGCGTTTATGGTGGAGTAAGGCGCAAATACGATTTGATAGAGCAAAAAACTTTAAAATCAGCGCATTAACCGGTCCTGTAGAAGCATTCATGAAGCCATAATGAAAAATATTGACATGATTTCTATTGATAATGAAAAAAGCCATAAGCTCGAAACTGCCAAGAGCCTACCCGCTCCTAACTCACTGGAATCCGCGCGCAAAAGTAATATCCCCGCGCAAACCCTAAGTCAGGCCGCGCATCAAAACGTACTACCCGCGCAGAAGAAGCCCACCCGCGCGTAACTCACCGGAATCCGCGCTCAAAAGTAAAATCCCCGCGCAAACTTAACAACATCAGTAAACCATCTCCTGGTTTAACTTTCACCCAAAAAAGGAAAAATACCATGCAAGTGACAAAACAACTTAGAAACAGGAGTGGCGCAAATGAAAAAAGGTATGGGTGTCTTAATTGCCGTTATTGCGGCAGTAGTCATAGCAGGCATGATGCTGATGTCCAGCTATAACGGGTTTGTAAGTGCTGAGGAAAATGTGGACCAGGCTTATTCTCAGATTGAGAACCAGCTGCAGAGAAGGCTGGATTTGATTCCTAATCTGGTAAATACAGTAAAGGGATATGCTGCTCATGAGAAGGAGACAATTCAGGCAATATCAGATGCGCGTGCAAGACTGGCGGGAGCAGGGTCACCTGAAGAGGAAGCTGCCGCAAACGCCGAGCTGTCAAGCGCTTTGAGCCGTCTGCTTGTAGTGGTGGAGAACTATCCCAATTTAAAGGCGGATAAGCAGTTTACCCAATTAATGGACGAGCTTGCGGGTACGGAAAATAGGATTTCGGTTGCCCGAAAGGATTATAACGATCAGGTTGCTGTATATAACAAAAAAGTAAAAAGGTTCCCGGGTGCAATTGTAGCAGGGATAACTGGCTTTGATGAAAAAGAGTATTTTAAGGCGGATCCGCTGGCGAATGAAGCACCTGAAGTTGACTTTGGAGGCAATGGAGAATGATCATTCGCAGGGTCTCTTTGACCCTTCTTTTAGTATATTTAATAATGGGGGCATTTCCAGTACATGCAGATGAACCCATACCGGAGCCTGCTGGAGATATTTATGTCCAGGATTTTGCAGATGTCCTAAATGACCAGGAAAAATCTGAATTGAATAACCTGGGGAGGCAATTGGAAGATAGGACATCTGCACAGGCTGCAGTTTTAACTGTTGATACTACTGGAGACAGACCGATTGAAGAATATGCAAATGAAGCTTTCCGGTCTTATGGCATAGGCAGTGCCAAAGAGAATAATGGTGTCCTATTGGTTGTGGCCATGCAGGATCGGAAGGTGCGCATTGAGGTTGGTTATGGGCTTGAAGGCCAGATTCCCGATGGAAAAGCAGGACGGATTCTGGATGAAGTGACCCTTCCATATCTTCAGGATGGCCAGCCAAATAGAGCGGTAATTGAAACCTATAAGGTGCTTGTACAGGAAGCTGCCGGGGAAGAAGTGATTTTAGGCGGCGATTATGCTGATGCCGGAACACAGGATAGAGGAATTGGCATCCCTTCCTGGCTGATTATTGTAATTGCTGTTGGATTATTGTTCCTAGACATTAAATTTTTTGGAGGAGCCTTTTCATATGCAATCCTTTCAATTCTCTCAAGAGGGGGAGGCGGAGGAGGCGGCGGTCCCCGGGGTGGGGGAGGCGGTTCATCTGGAGGAGGAGGAGCCAGCCGCGGCTGGTGATAATTGAAAAAATAGCGGGAGCAGCAATCTCCCGCTTTTCTCTATTTATTTGATTCCAGTTACACAAACGGTTAATACAGGGCGGGCTTCTTTATAAGAAATGGAAATAGAATGGAAACCAGCCGCTTCCATATCTGCTTTGATTACCTGACCGAGATTTTTGGCAATGGTGTCATCTGCCCCTTCTTCTCTTGGCTGAATTGTGATGGCAATTATTCCGTCTTCCTCAAGCATCCCATAGAGATGCTGCAGAGATTCTCTTGGCTTTGTCCATAATGGATAATTGTTGACTGAAAATATCTTATTATAAGTTTTATCGGGGAAGTAATCGTGAATATCTTTTACGAACAATCGGACCTTGCCCTGCCGAATATAGTCATCATTCAGTTTGGCTGCAGAAGTCTTCATATCTTCGGATACATCAACTCCATCCGTTTCTGCATGGCGGCAGTGATCCATTATATGCCTAATACTGAAGCCAGGACCAAAGCCCACTTCTAAAATAGAGTCCCTGCGATTAATCTTTAATTTTTTTATTGTCCATTTGTTAATCTTGCGGTTTTCAAGATACATGATTTTCCCGGCAAGCTTCCCCAGTAATCCTGCGGGTTTCTCAAATTGTTTTGCTAAAATATCGAACATGTCCCTCACCTCGTTGCTTAATACTTATATTTAGTCCCTTTAAAGAGGTTCTAAACCTATTCCGTAAAATGGATAAATAATTTTTAACTGGAAAAGGTACTAATATGAATTAAGATTGGAGGAAGTCCGGTGATTTATGGCGAAGATCAATACCGAAAAGATTTAAACCGGTATATTGACAATATCGACAATCAGATTCATTCTATTTCCAAAACGCTAGAGGACTTCAGCTGCTGTATTTTATCCGATTTTGAAAACCTGCAGAGGGCGGTAACAGAGGCTCACACAATTGCTTCGACTTATTATCTTCAGTCATATTTATCGCCGTATACCAAGGAATATTCAAGCTTATCATTGGCCGCCCAGCATTTATCGGAAAAAAGACATGGAGGGCTTATTGCTGTGGAGAGAAGACTTCCATTAGGCGACTACCTTCATAATGGGACGCCAATTGGAGCAAAAGTAAGCAGCACTTTGCTTGAAACCATTTTTTATCCCGGAAACCCATTGCATGACGGCGGTATTTTAATAAAAGAAGATACCATTATTTCTGCAGGCAACATCCTGCCTCTTGCCAATAAAACCATTGAGGGAAAAAAACTTGGGACAAGGCATAGAGCGGCAATTGGACTGACTGAAAAATCAGATGCTGTTGCCATTGTAGTTTCAGAGGAAACAGGCCGCATTTCTTTTGCAGTCGAAGGACAGCTGTATACAATCAGGACATGAAAATCCCCCTAAAATGGGGGATTTGTCATTATGACTTCTTATTAATTTGCTTTCCGCTTTTTTTCTGGCTTTGAGATTTATCATTTCCTGACTGAAACTCGCTTCCCAGTTCAACATCGTTTCGCTTATCCTGTTTTTCAATTTGGGCTCTCGTTTGATTTGCATTTTGTCTTCCTTGTTTTGTCATATCTTATTCCTCCCTTTAAATTAGCTGACAGTTTTAATATGCGCTATATCCGGGAATAGATGAACATTATATTGCTAAATTGAATTTATAGAGGTGATTTTATTGTGCGGCCGTTTTACATTAACAGAAACCATCGCTAAACTTCAGCTGCTGTTTGAATTTGAATACGCAGAAGGAGAGGTTATACCCAGATATAATATCGCGCCAAGCCAAAATATCTTAACCGTCATTGATAATGGCAAACAGCGGATCGGCAGGCAGATGAAGTGGGGGCTGGTCCCCTTCTGGGCTAAAGACGAAAAGATAGGTTACAAAATGATAAACGCAAGAGCGGAAGGCATTGATTCGAAACCAAGCTTCAAAGCGCCCTTTAAAAGCAGAAGGTGCTTAATTCTTGCAGATGGCTTTTATGAATGGATGAAAACAGATGAAGGTAAACAGCCGTACAGGTTCATTATGAAAGATGAAAAACCATTTGCCTTTGCAGGTATTTGGGATACATGGCATAAAGGAGATAATTCTTTAACGAGCTGTACAATCATTACCACGGGGCCAAATGAAGTAACCGGGGATGTTCATGACCGAATGCCGGTGATATTAATGGAAAGCGATTTTGAGGACTGGCTTAATCCCCGTTTTAATGACACTGAATATTTAAAGTCATTACTTGAACCTTATCCGGCTGAAAAAATGGATAAGTACCCTGTATCAAGTAAAGTGAATTCACCAAAAAATGAGCTGGCAGAATTAATTTCTCCCCTTAATACTTTATAAAACGGACGCGGTTGACGCGTCCGTTTTTTCATCATCTGCTCACAAACATCGGAAGCTCCGTATGACCCATTTCCCGTACATAAACAAACAAATTCCCTTTATGATTAATTTCATGATCCATTGCAAGCTGCAGCAGCTGGCTGCCTGTAAGTTCCATACCAAATATTCGCGTCAAATCAATGGTCCTATCCATTTCATCATTTGTTAATGATGAAATGATCTCAATGGTTTTTTCTGTATAGTTTTCAGCAGCTTCAGAAAGATTTGGCACTATATCATCGAATTTCTCGCCAAACACTGCCGGGCTGCCTTCTTTTACTGTTTTGGCAAACATATAAAAAGAAGTAAGCATATGAGTAACCAGTTTGCCGGCTGCCATGCTTGTTTCAGTTGGTTTGTAATCATAGTTATTTTCATCAATTTTCTTGATTAGTTCATTGGTCACCTTTCTATGCGATAAAAAATAGTTCAGATATTTTTGCGCTCTTTCCATATTAAATTCCTCCTAAAAAAATAATCAGATTAATAGTTCCACTTAATCTCCTTAAATTCCTTTATATTTCAAAATATGTTTTTTGGATTGGCAGGGATTTGACAAAAAACGTGGAATTATTTAACAGGGGAAGATTTAGAAGAATCTCTATAATACAGACATAGTGTTCGTAAGGGGGGAGATTCAAACATGGGGAAAAAGAAGAAAAAGAAAAGCCATGTGCCTTTTAGGGTCAATTTATTGTTTTTTGCTGTTTTTGTTTTATTTTCTGTACTAATTTTAAGACTTGGAGTCGTTCAGATTGTAAATGGTGAGACATACAAAAAAGAAGTGGACAGGACGGAAGATGTCATCGTATCTAACCCGGTTCCAAGGGGAAGGATGCTTGACAGGAACCATCAGGTTATCGTGGATAATATCCCAAAGAGTGCAATTACATACACCAACCGGAATGCCAAACAAAAAGAAATGCTACAGGTGGCAGAACGGCTGGCCGTTTTGATTGATAAAAAGGCGGATAAAGTGACAGAACGCGATAAAAAGGATCATTGGATTCTAAAAAAACCTGAAGCTGCCCGGGATAAAATAACTGATAAGGAATGGAAGCTGTTTAAAGAGAAAAAGCTGGATGATAAGCAAATTTATGAGATGCAGCTTGAAAGAATTACAGAAGAAGATCTAAAACAGCTGAGCAGGCAGGATCTGGAAGTACGGGCGATCTTTCGGGAATTTACAAGCGGATATGCAATGACGCCGCAAATAGTTAAAAATGAAGGTGTATCAAGCAAGGAGTATGCTGCAGTAAGCGAAAATCTTCAGTATCTTCCAGGTGTCAATACAACCACTGACTGGGATCGATCTTATGCTTTTGACAGTACGCTTCAGACAGTCCTGGGGAAGGTTACGGATACAAACGAAGGGCTGCCGCAGGAAAGGCTGGATTATTTTCTGGCAAGGGACTACAGCAGAAATGAACGTGTCGGAAAGAGCTATCTTGAAATGCAATATGAGGATGTTCTGCATGGTCAAAAATCAAAGGAAAAACTTATTACGAAAAAAGGAGATATTCTCGGAAGTGAACTGGTTTCTGAAGGACAGAGAGGTAAGGATCTTGTCCTGACAATTGATATGGATCTTCAGAAGGCTGTGGAAAAAATATTGGAAGAGGAAATTTGGGCTGCCAAGGGGACCCGGGGAACCTTTTTAATGGATCGTGCGTTTGTCGTTCTAATGAATCCGCATACTGGTGAAGTTCTGACGATGGCAGGAAAAATGATCGACAAAGATGATAATGGCAAAACGGTTATGCAGGATTATGCCCTGGGTACGATTGCCTCCTCTTATAATGTGGGATCCTCTGTGAAAGGGGCGACTGTGTTAACAGGCTATAAAACCGGTGCAATCTCACCCGGGGCGACCTTTTTAGATGCACCCATGAAAATAGCAGGTACACCACAGGTGAAAAAATCCTGGTTTAACTTTCAGGCAATTATGAACGAAACAAGGGCTTTGCGAATATCCTCAAACGTATATATGTTCAAAACAGCAATTGAAATTGCGGATGCGCGGTATGCTTATGATCAGCCTCTGGGATTTAAAAATCCTAATGCATTTGAAGATATGAGAGAGTCTTTCGGCCAATTTGGCCTGGGGGTCAGAACTGGCATCGATTTGCCGAATGAGGCAATAGGCTATGAAGGACCTCTACGCTTGCCGGGATTTCTATTAGACCTTGCAATCGGACAGTATGATACCTATACTCCGATGCAAATGGCGCAATATATATCAACAATTGCAAATGGCGGCTACCGTATCCAGCCGCGCCTTGTAAAAGAAATCCGTGAGCCAGCCAGGGCGCAGGAGGAACTTGGCCCGATCTGGAAGGATATTCAGCCAACTGTCTTAAATACGATAGATGTAAGTGATAGAGAACTAAACACTGTCAAAGAAGGGTTAAGACAGGTGATGCAGCATCCTGAAGGGACTGCATATAGAAGGTTTGCAGATGCACCATATTCTCCAGCAGGAAAAACAGGTACTGCAGAAGCATTTTATGACGGCCCTCTCAAAAAAAAGGGAGATAAATTAATAGATGTTATGAACTTGAGCCTTGTTGCCTATGCACCTCATAATAATCCTGAAATCGCCATGTCTGTCATTGTTCCATGGGCATACCAGGGGAGAAGCGGACATACAGCCAATTATGAAATTGGCAGAAAAGTATTAGATGCCTATTTTGAGCTGAAAAAGAAGCGGATATCAGGACCAGAACAGGAACAGGCGGAAGAAGAAGGTTCCGAAACAGAAGAATCCTAATTCAAGTATGAGTTTTAGCGGTAAAAACGGCTGGACAAAAAAGCCTTTCCTTATTGGGAATGGCTTTTTTTATACCTGAGTTTGCTTTTAAAGTGATTCAGTTTTTCTTTAATGAAGACCGGTTTGTCGCTTTTTCCGAAGACTTTACGATGAACCGCAAATTGAATCGTTTCCTCCAAAATAGCGAGGATAATAATAGGAATGAAGATCGCCAGAATCCATAACCACATGCCCCTGCTCCTTTCGTCTGATCTGCATACATTTTATTTATATTCAGTAATGAATAAAGAATGATTTTTAATGGAAAAATAACCCATATTATTTATCCGACTGAATGACAATGAACAAAATCCGGTTTTAGATGTTTTCTTTAATAGCCTATTATTACTGAACTAAACATCTCTTTCATTAAAAGTTATGTTTAGTTTAATGAAAGGACATTCGGGAAAATAGGTTAATAAGGAGGTCTTGACATGAAAACTTTAAATGTAGAGCTTCAGTATGATGATCAGGAAATGAATGATAATGAGACAAAAGTATTTGATCAATTGAAGAACCAGTTCGAAGGAACAGGGTTTAAGGTGGTAACGATCATGGAAAATGATCAATATCTAAAGGAGCATTCCGGCCTTCCTAATCAAAAGAAAAACAAAGTGCTGCCATCTCAGCCTGAAGGAGCAGAACCTGATATCAATTCCAGCGGTGCCGGCGGCATGGTCTCCCCTGATTCCAGTGAAAGCAAATACTCTGAGTAAGAAACGTGAGCCTTAGTCCCATTTCGGACTAAGGTTTTTTTATTTTTAGGCTTTGTTAAAGAATAAAGTTGTTATATCAAAGATAACTTTACGATAACCAAAATGGTTTTAGACAGTTGTTCTTTCTCAGTTAACACAACTTATTATAAACTAAGATTATCGGAATTTTCCGAATAATAGGAAGTTTATTGTTCCGTTAAAGGGCAGATTAATTCAATAATCGGAAGGAAAAAGGTATATAGAAAGGGAACTATTTGATATACCGGATTAAATAAAGGAGACAAGGTTATGAGTAAATCATTTATTGAACAAGTACATTATATTAGAATTCCTGTAAAAGATTTAGAACTGTCTGCACAATGGTATAGAGATGTATTAGGGCTCCAGTTACTAAACAATACTGAGGAACTTGCAATTTTAAAAGTAAATGAAGGACCTTTCTTACTTATCTTAATTCCTACCGAAGATGAAACATTTGCACATTTTACAATTGATAATGAACAAGAATTTAGCATTGGGTTTACAAGTCCAGAATTATCTAAATTTCATCAACACTTAATTGGTAATCAAGTTAAGGTAGAGGATATAAAAGAAGATAATGGCCATGCCTTTTTCCACTTTTATGACCCAAATGGTAATAAACTTCAAGTACACTGGTAAAATTATAATAAATAAATTACCTAATTTCATTATCGGGTGCTTTAACGGAATAAGAATGGGAACGTCCAAATCAGACGTTCCCATATTTTTTGCCTGAAAAACAACAATACTATTTATCAAAGCCTACTTTTAAAAGGAATTAATACATATAGAGAATTTGATTGGAGGAGGGTCATCTGTGAGTCAAAAGCTTTTAAGAGTGGGGACAGTCTACATACCTGCCAGAAATGTAATGGAATCCTTAAACTGGTACACAGTATGCTTGGAGCTGCAGAAAGCTATAGGGATGAAAAGGTATAAATGGCCATAATCAATATGGCAAGCCAAAGCTTTTTCCTTTTGGAAGCACCTTAAGAGGAAAGTGTTAATTTTAAGGATTCTGACGGAAGATTGCGATTTTGTTTAACCTTTGAAGTCGATGGAATAACAGAGCTCAAAAACTTGTATTAGGAACTTCTAGAGAAGGAAGTAAATACAGGAGCTATCGAAAATCGCAGGCATCCTGGCAGGAGTTTTGTGTTTCTTACCCGGAGGGCAACTTGTTTGATGTATGGAGTGAACTGGGCCCAAGTTTTAAGAAATAACATTTAGGCAAGAGAGCAGACAATGGACTCTGCTCTCTTTTTACATATGGACATCTCTTCAGCAAATCCTTAGCAATTATCTGATTTGTGAAGATGAAGCGGCGGAGGAATTAACCAGCCTTTTTCTTTATTCATTCGAAGAACCTTAACACCTAACGCAGCTTTCTGAGTATGAAATTGGCCAAACATGCCTGCGATATCTTCACGGATACATTGGCCCATGATTGTACTGCAGCCAACCAATCCTGCTGCCAGGTCTCCTGCTAATTTTGCAGCAACTTCAGGATCCATAAATCTGGCGCCAGCAGGAATATCGTTTACACAAGCTTCAGGTCTGTCAGGAGGTGAGGGAGGAAGGGCGATCCCGTTTTCCTTTAGCATCTCCTCAATTTGCTCCTGTTCCTGCTTGCAGAGGCGGATGGCTTCTTCAAGCATTTTTTTCAAGTCCCCATCCCCAGAGTGGCTAAGCATCGTTTGATAGGCAGAGGCCATTCCCTTTCCTGCAAGCAAGTAAGACCATGTGCTATAAACCTCGCCATAATGCAAAGGCTCGTCCTTTGGATTTCCGCTTAAAATACCCATTGTATACCTCCCGAAAAGATTCATTTTTTGTGCCGCCTTCCTTGTATTGCACAGCTATATCATGCCCAAAAAGTGTCTTAAAATGTCATTGAATATTAAATGGTTAAACTGCCTCAGATTGTGGTAAATACCGTATAAAAGATAGAGGAGATGAAAAACAATGGACCAGACAAAAAAAACATATTATATAGATATTGAAAATGCGCAGATCTACACAGAACCGGTTGAAGCAGCCGAATGGCAGTTTAGAATTTTTGCCACAGATGAAGAACTGGCTCAGTTAAATGAATACATTAATGAGAATTATGATGCAGATCTAAAAACATTTGCCCGTGCACATGTCCCTTTCCTGGAATACCACAAGGAGTCCAAAAATGATGAATATGATGCATCCATGGAAGGCATATATAAAATGATTTATGAACTCGGTGATGAAGAAGCCCGGAGACATATAGAAAGGATGGGAATTATATAATCGGAAAAATGCAGCCGGTCTTTAATCGGACTGGCTGCATTTTGAAAAGAGAATACATAAAAAAAGAACCGTCTGTTCTGTTTTCATCAGAATAACGGTTCTTATATTTGCTCCTGTATAATTGTTCTTTTTTGGTTTTTGTTTTCCTTGTGCGCATGTCCGCATACGCAAATGGGCTTCGATTGCACTCAGGGTTTCTTTTTCCCTCACGTACTGCTTTTTCCCTTAACTTCTTCGCAGCTGATTTAGCCATATGACCAACTCCTTTTCATGATTGTACCATAATGCTTAAATTGGAGGAATGACATTTGTTAACAGTAAGATAAAGAATACAAGACCAATAAGTAAAAAGATAACCGAGCCGAGAACAGCATAACTAGGCCTAAAGCTGAACTCCTCCCTTTTAGATAAGAATCCTGTCATGGCACTTGCGGTGCTGTCCATAAACCTCGTCACTATACCGCCGGTGCTTGAAAACCATACGGTCAAAGCTGTAAAAACCACACCTGAAAAAAACATGATTTCGATGAATCGGATTGAAAAGGCACTTGAAGCGATCAGGGTAATCAGAGCTTCTGCAGCTAATGTAATAAACAATATAAATATATTTTTTTTCATAATTCCGCCTCCTTATTAGAAATACGCCTGATTTTGGAAAAAGTTTCAATTTTTCTGCAAAGACCTTTGAGAAGGTCTTTTTTTAGTTGACACAACTCTGCAACAACATGCTCATTTAATATCCTTTCTTAAAGATAGGGGAATTTCCCCCCTCTAATGGGGAAGTTCCCTGATATTGAAAAACTCCTCCCGCTTTTACAATAAGGTTAAGGTAATTGTTTGTGAATGAGGAGGAGTTAATATGCAGGCAAAAGCTACAGTCAATCAAAAAACGGGAAACACATTAAACAATGCGTTTGCATCTCATTTTGCCAAGTCGATGTTTTTATCTGTTACAGCATTAGCCATTCTTTCTTTTATTGGCACTAGAATGTTTACACATGTTGATTTAAACCTTTACGGATATATGGTCGGAACGATTGTGTTCATTGGAGGGTTTTTCTACAGGTTCATTGCCTGGGGCGAAAGGCCGCCAACAAAGCTTATCCTGAAAAAAGGACTGAAGCTGCTATTTAGAAAGTCAACGCCAAAAACGTCTGTTGAGCATCTTGCAACTTACAATTTTATCTGGAATAGGGGAATTTACCGATGGACTCAGCACGTGCTGATCGGCTGGGGCTGCATCTTATCCTGCTTCGTTACATTCCCTCTCGTTTTCGGCTGGATGTATTTTACGATGGATGACAATGGCCATTACAACATTATTGCAATGGGCATGAAGGTAATGACTGTCCCGGCAGATGGCATCATTGCCAACCTTTCTTATAACGCGCTGAATATTACAGCAGTAATGGTAATCGCTGGAGTTTGCATGGCGCTGTACCGCCGTCTGAAAAATATGCAGGCAAGAGCAGAGCAGAAATTTCTATATGATTTCATGCCTCTTTATATGCTGCTTCTAGTCAGCATCACAGGGTTGGCTTTAACCTTTATGAATATCTTTTTACACGGTGCGGGACAGCCGGCGATGTCACTGATCCATCAGTGGTCAGTCATCATTACACTGATTTACCTGCCATTTGGAAAGCTTGCACATATTCCTTTCCGCCCAATGAGTGTTTTGGCAAGAAACTACAGAGAACATTATGCTGAACAAGGCATGCAGGAATGCAAAGTTTGCGGAGATCAATTTGTTTCATCAGAACAATCAAAAGATGTCGTCGATGTACTCGGCGTGAACGATATTGAATTTAAAGCAAAGGAAGGACATCATCTTGCAGAAATGTGCCTCCCTTGCAGAAGAAAATACCGGATTGCACAATTTTCCGGATTCCCTACCCATGAAGTGAAGGTCAAGGAGGCAAACCAGAATGCAAAGGGATAAGTTTTTTAAAGAAATTGAGAATCTGAACCATCCGAATGAAAAATTGATAAAAACACACTGCAGCTATTGCGGCATGCAATGCGGAATGAATTTAAGGGTTAATACACAAACAAATAAAATAATCGGGGTCGAGCCCCGTTATGACTGGCCGGTTACGGTAGGGAAAATGTGCCCGAAAGGGGTTACCGCCTATCAGCAGACCAACCACAAAGACCGCCTGCTGAAACCGCTGATTCGGGATGATGCTTCTTTGAAGGGGACGGCAGAAGGGTTCCGTGAAGCAAGCTGGGATGAAGCATACGATTTAATTGCGAAAAAATTCAAAGAGCTGCAAACGGAATACGGAAAAGATTCACTCTCCGTCTTCAGCGGGGTATCTATGACAAATGAAAAATGTTATCTGACAGGTAAATTTGCCCGTGTTGCTCTTGCAACAAGATATATTGACTATAACGGCCGTTTCTGTATGTCAAGTGCTGCCGGCGGATTCCTCCGTTCTTTCGGAGTGGATAGAGGCTCAACATTGCCATGGACAGATATTCATGAAACGGATTGCCTGTTTATCGCTGGTAGCAATACAGCTGAATGCCATCCAACTTCCATGTTCCGCATTTGGAACGTTCAGGAAAGAGGAGGCTATATCATTGTAGCTGATCCCCGGGAAACGCCAATTGCCAGAAGAGCTGACCTTCATCTTGACCTGCAGCCCGGAACAGACCTTGCACTTGCAAACGGGATTGTTAATCAATTGATTGAGATGGGCTATATAGATGAAGAATTCATTAATAAGCACACGAACGGTTTTGAAGAAACAAAGGAGCTTGTAAAGGATTTCACTCCTGAATATACAAGCATGCTGACTGGTGTGGCGCCGGAAAAAATCATTCGCGCTGCCGAAATATACGGAAAAGCTCCAAATGCAGTTGTCATGTTTGCACGAGGTGTTGAACAGCAGCATAAGGGTGTTGATAATGTTTCCGCCTACACCAATATGGCGCTTGTTACAGGTAAGATCGGCCGTCCAAATGCCGGAGTAGCCACTTTCACCGGGCAGGGCAATGGACAGGGAGGAAGAGAGCATGGACAAAAATCAGATTTGCTTCCAGGCTACCGGAAAATTACAAATCCAAAACATGTTGAAGAAGTATGCTGTGTTTGGGGAATCACACCTGAAGAAATGCCGCAGCCTGGTGTATCTGCTTATGAAATGATTGAGCTGATGGAGCAAAAAACGATTCGAGGTTTATACCTTCTATGTTCGAATCCTGCAGTATCTGCACCAAATCAAAATTTTGTCAGGAAAGCATTTAAGACCTTGGATTTCATGGTATGCTCCGATTTCTACCTTTCTGAATCGGCAGAATTTGCAGATGTTGTTCTTCCGGCTGTCACATGGTCAGAGGATGAAGGAACAGTAACGAATATTGAAGGCCGCATTATTAAAATCAATAAGGCACAGGAACCTGTCGGAGAATCGAAGCCGGACTGGCAAATCCAAGTGGAGCTGGCTGAACGCTTAGGAAAAGGAAAATACTTTTCACACCTAAAAACGGCACGAGATGTTGCAGATGAGTTCAGACTGGCTACCAAAGGCGGCTATGCTGATTACTATGGAGCTACATGGGATAAAATCGACAGGCAGGACGGGGTTTTTTGGCCGTGCAAAGATGAGAATGATGAAGGTACACCACATATGTTCCTAGATAAAAAATTCTACCATCCGGACGGCAAAGCAAAGATTTGCGCGCTGCCATACCGTCCGCCAGCTGAAGAACCATGTGAAAAATATCCGCTCCGTTTAACAACGGGAAGGGTGGTATACCACTATCTATCTGGCAATCAGACTAGAAGAATACCATTCCTTCATGATATGTGCCCTGAACCATTTGTGGAGATCCATCCGGAAACAGCATCAAAATATAATATGGAACATGAAGAAAGGGTCCGTTTATTTACAAGAAGAGGCGAGGCCATCTATAAAGTTAAAATTACGGAAGCCATCCGGATAGATACCGTCTTTGTTCCATACCATTTTGGACATGAAGATTCTATTAATCTATTGACGATTGCAGCATTAGATCCAATATCACGTATGCCTGAGTTCAAGGCATGTGCTGCACAGCTGGAAAAAGTCGAATTAAAGAAGGTGCAATAAATGAAAAAGAGGCTGTATTTAGAACTTGAAAACTGTATAGGATGCCGTTCTTGTCTGGCAGCATGTACACAATGCGGGGGGCATGAGGAGCGAAACAGAAACTATGTGTATGATGTAAATCCTCTTGTGAACCGGCAGACGATGCCTCTCATGTGCCTTCACTGTGAAAATCCGGCATGTGCCCGAAGCTGTCCGGCCCAGGCCATTCAAATTCATGAGACAGGCGCTGTGTTATCTGCACTGGTGGAAAAGTGTATTGGCTGCCAGAACTGTACAATTGCCTGCCCATACGGCATACCAAAATTTGATCAAGAGCAGAACTTAATGTACAAATGTGACCTATGTATTGACCGTACTAAAGATGGAATTCCTCCTATGTGTGCGAGTGTATGTCCATCCAATACACTGCAATGGCTGTCAGATGAAGAAATTGAAAACAAGAAGAAGCAATTTAACCTTGATAACGGCAAATGGGTGACAAGCATGCCATATCTAGAAGGCGAAACAAATGTAAAGGTAAATCTGCCGGGAATCCTGCAGGGGATTACAAAGCTGTTTTAGGAGGGATTAGGGATGTCTGAAAAGAATAACAAGATTCCCTTTAATGAAGATAATTATACGCATAATATCGAACGGAATAACGAAAGAAAACTGGATAGACGCGGGTTCATGAAAACTTTGGTTGGTGCCGCAGGTGTATTTGCAGTTTCCTCCCTTCCCTGGGGGGCAGTAGCTGCCAAAGAATTAATGGGGCTTGGCGAAAAGGAATATCCTCATAAGAAAATAACCGAATTAAGCAAGCTGCCAATCGGCGATGCAGTGGAGTTCAAGTTTCCCGGAGATCATGATGACGCAATATTAATCCGCTTATCAGAGAACAAGTATGTTGCCTATCAGAATGCGTGTACACATTTGCGCTGCCCGGTATTTTGGGTGAAGGAGCAAGGTGAAATGATCTGCCCTTGCCACCATGGAAAGTTCGATGTGGAGACTGGTTCGCCAACTGCGGGGCCGCCAAGAAGGCCGCTTCCGGAAATCCAGGTTAAGGTGGAGGATGGAGCAATCTTTGCTGTGAGGGTGAAACGTTATGAAGCGTAGCTATCTGGGTGTCATCATTTTGGCCGCGATATTATTGATGAATATTGTCTTTACCCAATATATGGTCCACCAATACTATTATGAAAACTATATAAATGTACTCATTTTCGGCGGACTGAATATTGTTCTTTTTCCCCTGGCTGTATTCGCTTATAAAAAGACGATTAACATGAGGGTGTGATTTCTATGAACAGTGAAACATATCTTGATTTTTGTTTTGTAAGAGAAAAATCAGGAGATTTTGCTCCAGAAGTTGATCGGCTCCTTACCAAACTCTTTAAGGGAGTACGCCTCAACTGGTATTTGGATGAGAAATCTCATGATGGAATGGATATTGTTGTAGCGGAGATAAAAGGCATGAGCAAATGGCAATCAGAGGAGGAAACCATTGAATTTATAGAAGAAAATGCAAGTGAATCATTCTGGAAATATCTGCAGGGTTATCAAATGTATATTTACCCTGATAAAAGAGGGTGCGGCAGCTGTGGAACTCATTAAAAAAGAAGATTTGGACCGCTTTGTCCGGCAAAATGTGCAGGTGGCAATTTTAGATGAAGAGGGAAATAACAAAGCCCCTTTTGTTCACAAAGAAATTATAAAAACCGGGTTTTGCCCAGATGGTACACATTTGCGTATTTATTTTGACCATATGAACTTTTTTGCGGTCCCGCTGACTTCCTCTGTGGAAGCATCTGAGAGCAGGTGGGCTGCTCTTGATCAGGAAGCCGGATTAAAATATGTGATAAAGAAGAGAGCGTGAACACAATGATAAGAAAAATACAGCTGCCTTTGCAGACGTTAAACTTAGTAGCCGGGTTTATGGTTTGGGTGCTGATATCCTCCCTTATGCCGTTTATTAAGGAAGATATCCATATTCCAGCCGACAAGCTTGCCCTAGTAACAGCAGTTCCGGTGATCCTCGGGTCTCTGCTTCGTATTCCTCTGGGGTATTATGCCAATCAGTTTGGAGCAAGAATAATCTTTATGCTGAGCTTTATTCTTCTATTATTTCCAGTCTATTATATCAGTATAGCTGATTCCATTACTGATTTACTGATCGGGGGATTATTCCTCGGTCTTGGAGGAGCCGTGTTCTCTGTTGGTGTTACCTCTCTTCCAAAGTATTATCCAAAGGAGCGCCATGGGTTTGTAAATGGAATATACGGTGCAGGTAATCTTGGAACAGCTATAACCGCATTTGCGGCTCCAGTCGTTGCCACAAAGTTTGGCTGGTCCCTAACCGTACAAATTTATCTTGTCCTGCTCGGAATCTTCATTGCAGCAAACTTCCTTCTTGGTGATAAAAAAGAAGTTAAGGTGCAGACACCGCTTCTGGAACAGATTAAAGGCGTCTATAAAAATGAAAAGCTGTGGCTCTTGAGCTTATTCTATTTCATTACTTTTGGATCATTTGTTGCGTTTACCATTTATCTGCCGAATTTCCTTGTGGCTCATTTTGAACTTGATAAAGTGGATGCGGGATTAAGGACAGCCGGATTCATCGTCCTTGCAACTGCCATGAGACCAATTGGCGGCTGGCTTGCAGACCGATTCCATTCTTTAATTCTTCTCATGTTTGTCTTTGGAGTTTATACCATCTCTGCAGTAATTCTGTCATTATCTCCGTCCATTACATGGTATACATTTGGGTGTTTAAGTATTGCTCTATCAGCTGGAATTGGGAATGGTGTGATTTTTAAGCTGGTGCCTATGTACTTCCAGAAGCAGGCGGGTATCGTAAACGGAATTGTTTCCGCAATGGGCGGCCTGGGAGGATTTTTCCCGCCGCTGATATTGACCCTGTTATTTAATATCACCGGCCATTATGCGATTGGCTTTATGGCATTGTCAGAAGTGGCGCTTGCCAGCCTGATTCTGGTTGTTTGGATGTATTTCCAAGGGAAAATGGAAATTGCAAGCCAGGTGATTGATCATACAATTGAAGGAATTCTGGTAACGGATAAGGGCGGCAAAATAATCTCTGTAAACCCTGCTTTCACAGAAATAACCGGATACAAGGAAGAAGAAGCAGTCGGCAAAAATCCGAATATCCTTAAATCAGGAAAGCAGGCTAAGGGCTTTTACCAGGACTTATGGACTTCAATCGAAAAAAATGGATTCTGGCAAGGGGAAATATGGAATTGCCGCAAAGACGGAGAAGAATATCTCCAATGGCTTACCATAAGTGCAATTAAAAATGATGCTGGAGATGTGGTCCAATACGCTGGCATGTTCAGTGACATTTCCAGCCATCGGGTCAAAAAAGCAAAATAGAAGCAAAAACAAAGTCATAAGGAGGAGGGATGAAATGGAAACACAGCCAGCAAAGAAAAATATCAGTTCCTATATTATTCAGTCACAGGAAGATGAGATCAAGCGCATTGCCCTGGAGCTTCACGAAGGGGTCGGACAGACGCTTTACAGCTTATATACAGGCATGCAGTTCATTCAAACCGCTGTTGATCAGCCCGAGATGAAAGGCTATGTTGGAGATATGGCGCAATTGATGGAAAAAACAATTCAGGAAATCAGGCTTCTGGCTGTGGAATTGCATCCCCCTGCTCTGGGAACCCTCGGCCTGCTGCCGGCGCTGAAAACTTATCTGAAATTATACACCTCCACATATGGAATTACAGTGGATCTTAAAAATGAGGGGATGGAAGTCCAAATCAGTGAAAGGGAAAGCATAACTTTGTTCCGAGTTTGCCAGGAAGCTTTGGCAAACATAGCCAGGTATGCTGACACAATGAGTGCAGTTATCTTCCTGCAATGGAAACCGGGACAGCTTTCTATTAGCATTGAAGACAAGGGCAAGGGCTTTGATGTTAATGCCGGGATGCAAAAATCGACTGGCCTGGCTGCCATGATTGAAAGAATGTGTTTAATCAGCGGCAAGTGTGTCATCAGCTCCAAAATCGGCGATGGGACTACAATAGATATCAGCCTTCCGTTATACTAAGATTATACTTAACAAGGGACCTGCGCAAAGCGGCTCCCTTGTTGCCTATTAAAGATAATTTTTTCACGGAAATTGCTACTTTGTATTTCGAGGACTGGCTGGCGTATGCAGCCTTCCCCCTCGGATAGGCAAGGCTTGCACTTTCTCGTGTGGATAAATGGTAAAGGGGGAGCAAGGTTGATCAATATTTTACTTTGCGACGACCACGCGGTAGTCAGAATGGGGTTGAAAATGCTTTTAAATAACCATGAAGACATGCAGGTGGTTGGTGAAGCTTCGGAAGGCAACGAAGGGATTCAGCAGGCACTTGAATTAAAGCCTGATGTGGTAGTAATGGATTTGAGCATGCCCCATGGAAAAGATGGCATGTCAGCAACGTCAGAATTGAAAAAATTAATGCCGGAAATAGCGATCCTGATTTTGACCATGCACGATGATGAAGAGTACTTATTCAGGGCGATCCAAGCGGGTGCTTCGGGATGTATTTTAAAAAGTGCCCCTCATGATGAACTGCTGGCGGCAATCCGGTCTGTTGCAAGCGGGAATGCCTATTTGCATCCTTCAGCAACTAAAAGGCTGATGGAAGAATATATCGGAAGTGTAAAGCAGGGTAACACCGATACATTCAATCTGTTGTCTGACAGGGAAAAAGAGGTTCTTACCTTAATAGCCAAAGGATTTTCCAATAAGGAAATTGCTGAACAGCTTGTGATTAGTGTAAAGACAGTTGAAACCCATAAAGGTAATTTAATGGAAAAACTTCAGATGAAAACCAGACCGGAACTTGTTGCCTATGCCTTAAAGAAAGGGCTGCTTGGTTATGGAATATAAGGGGTGCAGCCAGGGAGAAAGCGCGCTTATTGCTCAGGCTTGTGAAAAGGTGCTGGCAGAGCTGGACTGTGATTTTGTGGGATTGGCACTGCAAAATACAGATAGCCCGGATGTAAGGTGGCATTTTGCCGCTGGAAATATCAACGAAAAATATAAGCGGATTACAGTA
Organism: Bacillus sp. NTK034; assembly: GCF_017303275.1. Taxonomy (GTDB): domain Bacteria; phylum Bacillota; class Bacilli; order Bacillales; family Cytobacillaceae; genus Cytobacillus. The sequence goes on from NZ_JAFKOJ010000008.1 coordinate 50,619, forward strand.
AGGTACGGCAAAGGCATTGCAGGAAAGGTGATTTCAACCGGCAGGCCGATGTGCGTAGAAAACTTCCCTGAAAATGTCGCTGGAAAAGCTTTGGAATACCCGATTATGCTTGCTGAAGCCCTGAAGTATGCTTATGCTGTTCCCATTCATTTTAAAGGAATCCCCAAAGGAGTCCTTTTGATCGGGAACCGGTCCGGTCAGCCTATAAATGAAAACAAGCAAAGCACTGCAAGGGATGCAGCGAGGACACTTGAACTAAAGCTGAATGGTTAAAAAATGCAACTGGAGGAACGTAAATGGACAGGAATAATCAGTTGCCGAAAAAGAGAGAGATTGCTCCTGATTCCAGTGATGCAACGATTCTTGTTAATAAATTTGGGATCATCTCCTATGCGAACGAGCAGGCACAAGAGCAATTTGGATATAGGGTAAATGAGCTGCAGGGGAAGAGCCTAAAGGAACTGCTTCCTGAGATCACTCTGCATGAAACTGAAGAGGGCAAAGTGGTTCACCAATATGGCCAGCATCGTAATGGTCAGGTATTTTCAATCTTTTATAGAATCAATTCTTTCAAGCAGGGAGAAGAAACCTATTATTTAATCGTCTTTCATTCAGTCAAAGACCGTTCCCGATTAAAAAAGCAGCAATCATATCCATTAAAGGAATTGGTTGACCTGCAATTTGCCCTGGATGAATCAACAATTGTGGCCTTTACAGACAAAAAAGGAAAAATTACGTATGTGAATGAAAAGTTCTGTGAGGTGTCGAAATATTCTGCGGATGAGCTGGTTGGTAAAGACCATAGAATTATCAACTCATCCTACCATTCCAAAAATTTTATGGAGAACCTTTGGGAAACCATTTCGAGCGGGGAAGTCTGGCACGGTGAAATTAAAAACAAAGCTAAAGACGGAACTTATTATTGGGTGGATACCACGATCGTTCCCTTCATTGATGACAAAGGAAAGCCATATAAATACCTGGCGATCCGGAAGGAAATTACTGAATATAAGCGTGTTGTGGAGGAACTGAAAAATTCCGTAAACGAGCTGATTGATTTAAAGTTTGCCCTGGATGCTTCATCCATTGTGGCGATTACAGATCAGAAAGGTACCATTACGTATGTGAATGATCAATTCTGCAGCATCTCAAAATATTCACGGGAAGAATTGCTTGGACAGGATCATAGAATTATCAACTCAGGTTTCCACACCAAAGAATTTTTTAGAGATTTATGGAAGACGATTTCTTCCGGGAAGGTATGGAAAGGAGAGATCAAGAACAGAGCTAAGGATGGCACACATTATTGGGTGGATACCACAATCGTCCCTTTCCTTAATGAAAAAGGGAAGCCCTATCAGCATCTTGCTATTCGCCATGAAGTCACGCAAAGAAAAAATGCAGAAGAAGAGCTGCAAAAAATGATGACCAGGATCATTGATGTTCAAGAAGATGAACGGAAAAGACTGTCCCGGGAGCTTCATGACGGAATAGGGCAGAATTTGTACAGCCATCTGATTACCATTAATAGGCTTCAGGCTGAAATAAGCCACCCGCTGCTTGATCAAATGCAGGATGAGGCTGCTGAAATCATTGAGGAACTGAGAGACCTTTCATGGGAGCTGCGTCCTTCTGTGCTTGATGATCTTGGTCTGATTCCAGCGATTCGATCCTACCTGGTCCGGTTCTCAGAACATCACAATATCAACGTCCATTTTGATTGCTACTTGGCTTCCCGTCTTAGTTCAAATAAAGAAATCACCATTTACAGGATCATTCAGGAAGCTCTGACAAACATAAGGAAATATGCTGAAACAGATGAAGCAGCAGTCACTATCAGGCAGATGGAAGATGAAATCCGTATAGTCATTGAAGATAAAGGAATAGGGTTCAATGTTAATGAAGTCTCCAGAGGAGTCGGTCTTTTCAGTATGGAGGAACGCGCAAAAGCTGCGGGAGGTTCCCTAAATGTTTATTCAGCAGAAACTAAAGGGACAAGAATTGTACTCGAAATTCCGCTATAAAAAAAAGCTGCCTAATCCAGGCAGCTTTTCTAAAAAATGCGATTTTAAAATATTGATCCTAATATCGTTCCGCCGATGGCACCTGTTACAACTATAATCCAGGGCGGCAGCTTCCAATAAACAAGCATGCTGAATAGGACTGCTGCAAAGGCAAAATCAGCCGGCTCCAGGATGCTGCTGGTCCAAATTGGATGATAAAAGGCAGCGATTAAAATGCCGACAACTGCAGCATTTACACCCATTAATGCACCCTTTATGTTAGGGTTGCGGCGAAGTGTTTCCCAAAATGGGAGGGTGCCTAGTATCAGCAAAAACGCGGGCAGGAAGATTGCTGCCGTTGCAAGCAAGCCGCCTTGCCAGCCATTCATCACTGCACCTAGATAGGCAGCAAAAGTAAACAATGGCCCTGGCACTGCCTGAGCTGCACCATAGCCAGCCAGAAAAGCTTCCTCACTAAGCCAGCCTGTTGGGACAAATTCACGTTCCAGTAAAGGAAGGACAACATGGCCGCCCCCGAAAACCAGAGATCCTGAGCGATAAAAGCTGTCAAAAAGGGCAACCCAATCCAATGCAGTCAGCTCCCTTAAAATGGGAAGCACTATTAAAAGGGCGAAAAACATCACTAAACAGCCAATGGCAAAACCTTTTGAAATGGGAAAATCCATCCTTGCTTCTTCGTTATCTGCATGCTTCTTATAGATTAAAAATCCAATAAAACCAGAGATAAGGATGACCGCAACCTGTGTAATGGCTGTCTGCCATAATAGTGTGGCGATGATCGCGAACAGTGCCAGCGTTTTTCGCGGCAGGTCAGGTACAAGCTTTTGGGCCATTCCCAATACCGCGTGAGCCACTACAGCGACTGCGACAATTTTGAGTCCATGGATCCAGCCGGCTTCCGCCGGATTAATGCCTTGAAGAAGAATGGCAAAAATAATCAGGGCAATAACAGATGGCAATGTGAAACCAAGGAAAGCCATAATGCCGCCGGCTACTCCAGCCCTCATGACACCAATGCCAATGCCAACCTGGCTGCTCGCAGGTCCGGGCAGGAACTGACAAAGTGCAACTAAATCTGCGTAGCTTTTCTCATCCATCCATTTTCTTCTGCGGACATACTCATCGTGAAAATAGCCTAGATGAGCTACAGGTCCCCCGAATGAGGTTAGTCCAAGCCTTGTTGAAACCATTAATATCTCCAGTAACGATTTTAAGCCAGTTCTGTTTTTGTTCATATGCATCTCCTTTAATCTTTAATCTCTTTAAAAAGCTCATAAGCTTTTTTTCTGGCTTCCTCCAGGACCGTAATTCCTTTTTCTGTTGCAGTGTAATATTTTCGGATTCGGCCATCTACATTTTTCTTCTCCTGATGGAGCAGCCCGTCTGACTCCATTGAATGCAGGATAGGATACAATGTTCCGGAACTGATGCTATATCCATGCTCTTTCAGCTCTTCCACCATCCAAGCGCCGAATACAGGGTGCTCCTTTGCATGGTGAAGAATATGGATTTGAATAAACCCCAGGAACAGCTTGCGCAATATTTTATCTTCCAAGCAAATGCCTCCCTTATTAATTTCGAAAATCGATATCGGAATTCGATAATTGGATGATACCAAAATAAACATGATAAGAAAAGGGGGAATTATTAATTTACAAAACTTTAACATTGACATAAAAAAGAACGCTCTTCCAAGCGTTCCATATTAACTATTCTGTTCATTTCTTAAAATTTCATAAGCATGATCACCGGCTGCTGCCGTTAAACTTTCCCACAGCTGATCGCGCAGTAAATCGAGTTCAATAATTCTTCTTGCCAAATCTATTGTATTTTTTGTTTCCATAAAGGCCCCCTGGTTAATAACGGCTTCGATTGCTGTGTTTTTTAAATATAACCTCAAGTTCTGTTAGGGTCAGCTTTTGCAGAGCCGGTTCAGAATGCTGATATTCGCTTCCTGATTTGACCAGCAGATCGATTAGATATTGCCGTTTTTTTTCAATGGCTTTCCGTAAATATTGCATTTTCTATCTCCTCTTTTCTTTAATGTTTTTGTTTATTCTAAAAGAAATTCAGCTCTTATTCAGTTATTATGTTAAGTTTTCTTACATTGTTTTTGCTGCTTTGTAAGATTTTCTGACAGGAATAATGAAAAAATTTGAAAGATTAGTATAATGAAAGAAATTGGTTAGATTGAGGTGACATGATTGGAAAGAGAAACATCCTATAAAACCAGAAAAGTCATTTCGATTGGGACGGTCAGCGAACTGACAGGACTTAGCGAACGCCAGATTCGATACTACGAAGAGAGGAAATTGATTTTCCCTGAAAGATCAGAACGCGGGAGCAGGAAATATTCTTTTCTCGATGTAGAGACTCTCATCGACATAGCCAACAAAAGGGAGGAGGGAGTCCGAACGGAGGAAATCCGCTCGGAATTAAAAAGGAAAAAGAAAAAAGACGATCAGGCATCACGTTCAAAAATGATTCAGGGTCAGCTAAATGCTCAGTTTGGAATACGGAAGAAATAATGGGAAAGTGATTATTCTGTAAGGGATAATCGCTTTTTTTATTCAATTTCTATACTGCCTTATAAAATAATGCAGACTAGGTTTACGAAACATTTTTATATAAATTTTAGACAAAAGGTCTTTCATTCGTTTATCATTTCCGTTAAGATGTAACCCTATATAAGAGGGTTTTTAAATTTTTGATTAATAAAGCAGGTGAAAGAATGGGGAAAGAATTCCCTCCAACAATAGAAGTAATTGAGATATGTTTGCTTGCGGGGAAAATCATGCTTCAGGGCGGTGCAGAAACGTATCGGGTAGAGGACACAATGACCAGGATTGCAGCCTCCCTGGGTATTCCGCATTCACATAGCTATGTGACGCCAACTGGAATTATATTTTCAACGGATGGAACTGAACCGGCAAAGCTGATTCGGATTTCAGAACGGTCAACGGATTTGTACAAAGTGACATTAGTGAACGGAGTTTCACGCAAGATCAGCAGCGGTGAACTGGATGGACAGGAAGCCCTGGCAAGGCTGAAGGAAATTGAAAGTGCCGACTATACTTTCCCTGTTTATCAGCAGATTCTTGCAGCCTCCATTGCAAGCGGCTGCTTTTTAATTATGTTCCTTGGAAGCTGGACAGATTTTATTCCAGCCATGATTGCAGGCGGGCTGGGGTTTGTTTCTTTTATATACGTACATAGGGTGGTCCACATAAAATTTTTCTCTGAATTTATTGCTTCATTATTAATTGGCCTTATCGCCTATTTCTTTGTGTACACGGGAGCGGGAACAGAACTTGATAAGATTATCATTGGTTCAGTAATGCCGCTCGTTCCGGGCCTGCTGATAACAAATGCAGTAAGGGACTTAATGGCCGGGCACCTTGTTTCTGGTCTGTCAAAAGGGGCTGAAGCCTTTTTGACGGCATTTGCCATTGGAGCTGGGATTGCTCTTGTATTCACTTTCTAAATGCATGAGCGGAGGAATATGCGTATGTTTATGTTGACACATATGATGACAAGCTTTATTGCTTCAGCAGGGTTCGGAGTGCTTTTCAATGCCCCGAAAAAATCGCTGCTGAAATGCGGGTTTGTCGGGATGGTTGGCTGGTTTGTTTATATTTTGCTTGTCAATTGGCAGTACGATGCTGTCATTTCGTCACTAATCGCAGCTTTTACCATTGCTGTAATCAGCCAGATTTTTGCCAAAATGTATAAAACACCTATCATTATTTTCAGTGTTGCCGGCATCATTCCACTGGTCCCAGGAGGGATTGCTTATGATGCAATGCGGAATTTTGTTGAAAATGATTATAATACGGCAATTCAGCTGGCCGCGAAGGCGTTCATGATATCCGGGGCAATCGCAGTCGGGCTTGTCATTTCAGAGGTAATCAATCAAATGATCCGCAAAGTTCAGTTTAAATCAAGAATCTAAATTGCAGGGAAGAATTATTACATCAGCCTTGTTTAGGAATTAAGCCGTAATATCTCCTCTAAATTATCAGACTCGTTCCAGAAATAAATAGGGACGGGTTTTTCTTGTAATAAATTCCTGGTGAATTTATAATCCTATTATGTTTGATTTTTTCAGAAAAAGGAGAATATGATGATCCGACGGTTTTTTAGCTACTATAAGCCACATAAGCGCCTATTCATTCTTGATTTTAGTTCGGCGGTATTCGTGGCAATTCTTGAATTGGGCTTTCCGCTTGCGGTTCAGTGGTTTATCGACAGCCTGCTTCCAAGCGGGAATTGGTCCATGATTGTATCCGTAAGTGCCGGCCTGCTTGCTCTTTATTTGACCAGCACACTACTGCAGTTTGTTGTTAACTATTGGGGACACAAGCTGGGCATCAACATCGAAACAGATATGCGGCAGCAGCTTTTTCAGCACGTTCAAAGGCAGTCTTTCCGCTTCTTCGATAATACCAAAACAGGGCACATTATGAGCCGGGTGACAAATGATCTTATGGATATCGGAGAGCTCGCCCATCACGGCCCGGAGGATTTGTTTATTGCGGTCATGACGTTTGTGGGTGCATTCTGGATCATGCTGACGATCAATGTAAAGCTCGCCCTTGTAACGATATTTGTTCTCCCGTTTCTTGTATGGCTGATTACATTCTGCAATATTAAAATGAACAAAGCATGGAAAAGGATGTACGGTGAAATTGCCGATGTGAACGCCCAGGTTGAGGATAGTGTATCTGGAGTACGTGTAGTTCAGTCTTTTACAAATGAAGCCTATGAGATTAAAAGATTTAGAGAAAACAATGGCAGATTCCGTCTTGCCAAGCTTGCAGCATATAAGATTATGAGCTTCAGTGCTTCCGGAGTCTATATGTTGACCAGATTAGTTACGCTGATTGTTCTTGTATACGGCTCCTGGCTGAGCTTCAATGGGCAGCTATCATATGGAGAATTGGTCGGATTTGTGCTCTATGTGAATGTACTCTTAAAACCGATTGATAAAATTAGCGCCCTTATGGAACTGTACCCAAAAGGAATGGCTGGTTTCAAACGCTTTTTGGAAATCATTGATACTGAGCCGGAGATAGAGGATGCAAAAGATGCCATTGAGGTTGAATCCTTAAGGGGTGATATCCGCTTTCAAGATGTAGCATTTAGTTATGACAAGCATAAATCTGTGCTTGAGGGGATTCACCTTCAAATAAAAGCAGGTGAAACAGTTGCTTTTGTTGGACCTTCAGGTGCCGGAAAGACAACGATTTGCTCTTTGATTCCACGCTTTTATGATGTAAATAGCGGAAGCATTAAGATCGATGGCATGGATATCAAGGATATGACGAAAAAATCACTGAGATCGCAAATCGGCATTGTCCAGCAGGATGTTTTCCTGTTTACCGGTACCCTGAAAGAAAATATAGCTTACGGAATGCTTGGGGCAACAGATGAGCAAATTGCTGAAGCTGCTAAAAAAGCTCACCTGCAGGATTTCATTGCATCTCTTCCGGATGGCTGCGAAACACAAATTGGGGAACGGGGATTAAAGCTGTCCGGTGGACAAAAACAGCGAATTGCCATTGCGAGAATGTTCCTGAAAAATCCGCCAATTCTGATTCTGGATGAAGCAACTTCGGCATTGGATACAGAAACCGAACAGATTATTCAAACGGCGTTGAATGAGCTTGCCGTAAACCGCACCACACTTGTGATTGCTCACAGGCTCGCAACCATTCGCAATGCAGACAGGGTGGTGGTTGTCACAGAAGACGGCATTGCCGAAGAAGGTACACATGATGAGTTAATAGAACAGGGCGGGATCTTCGCAGGTCTCCATAATGTGCAATTCCAAAGATAAAGCAGAATCCGTAATGGATTCTGCTTTTTTGTCTAAATGGTGACCTCTGCAAAATACTGTTTCATCAAACAAACCTGGAAAAGATATTAGAAACTGGCAAACAAGCATTCATTTTTACAAACAATGCCGGGAAATCTGCAAACAATTCATGAGAGCCAATAAATAAAAGCATAATTTTCAGAACAGTCAAAAAGAACTATCGATTTAGTCAAAAATATGGAAGTTTTTAACTAGAACAGGACTTATGTGGTATAGACAACTATACTCTATCTCTATTAATCTTACAGTATGTAAACCCTTTCAAACATAAAGGAGGTTATTGGCTGATGAAAGTTCATAAAATTAAAGGAGGCAGTATGAAAAATAAAACCAAGCTTGTTGTGCTATCTGCAGCACTTAGCACATCACTCTTTATTCCGGCAGCATATCCGGCATCTGCGCAGGGCGCGGAAGGAGTTAAGCCAACGATGGAAATGAAGAATCATAAAGATGTGAAACACAAAATTCATCCAATTTTTTCGTGGGATCGCCCTGGGCCGATTTCTCCTATTCTTCATCCAGGTTCAGCGGCGGGAGCTGGAATGGTTCAGCAGCCGCTCAATGAAATCGATCCATTAATGGAAGAGATGATTTCAGAGGGAGTCATGCCGGGTGCTGTTACATTTGTCGCAAGACGGGGCCATATTGTCAAACATGATGCATACGGATATTCCTACCGCTATACGGATGATAAATTCACTGAAGCGCAGAATCCGATTGAAATGACGGAAGATACTATCTTTGATCTGGCTTCAATCAGTAAAATTTTTACAACGACTGCTGCGATGATATTGTATGATGAAGGCCGCTTTCAACTGGATGATCCTGTTGCGAAATATATCCCCGAGTTTGCGGAAAACGGCAAGGAAAATGTAACGATTCGCCAGCTGATGACACATACTTCAGGATTTACTGCATGGATTCCTTTATATTCACAAGGGAGCAGCAGAGACGATCGCATGCAAATCGTTTTTAAACATCCATTAGCCAATGAACCAGGCGAAGCGTATACATACAGCGATTTAAATATGATTACGCTCGGAGCAATAATCGAACGCTTGTCAGGACAAAGTCTGGATGAGTTTGTGAAAAAACGCATAACCAACCCCCTCGGTATGAAGGATACGATGTATAATCCTCCTGAATCTTTAAAACAGCGGATTGCAGCCACGGAATACCAGCCTGCTATCGGCAGGGGTCTTGTCTGGGGGGAAGTTCATGATGAAAATGCCTGGTCCCTTGATGGTGTTGCCGGACATGCAGGTGTCTTTTCCACTGCATCCGATCTTGCTAAACTTGCCCATATGTATGTGAATGACGGGCGTTATGGCGGCAAGCGGATTTTAAAGGAAGAGACGGTGAAAATGCTGATTCAAAACCAGATTCCTCAATTTCCTGGTGATGATCATGGCCTTGGCTGGGAGCTTGGTCAGGGATGGTTCATGGATGCCTTATCAGAGGGAACTTCACTTGGGCATACAGGGTACACTGGAACATCCATTGTAATAAACCGGAATAATGGCACGATTGCGATTCTCTTAACAAATCGGGTCCATCCATCCAGAAATACAGTTACAACAAATATTGCAAGGCGGACATTTGCAAGACAGGTAGCAGATTCCATTCCTGTTGCAATCCCTGGAAAAGGAGATGCCTGGTTCTCAGGATATGGGGATAAAATTCAGCATAATTTAACGGCTAAAGTGGATCTCAATGAAGAAGCAGTCCTGTCGTTTGATACCTGGTACAGAACTGAAACCAATGCGGATATGGCCTTTGTTGAGGTATCAGAGGATGGCATCAATTGGACACAGGCTGCCCAGCCATTAACAGGCAGCAGCATTGATTGGAAGAAGGAAAAACTAACGATTCCTGCAGGAACCTCTCACATTCGATTCCGATACCAGACAGACAGTACAGTAAACGGCAGAGGCTGGTATGTTGATAATGTAAAACTCATATTTTCAGATGGCCAAAAAGTGACGCCTTCCTTCTCAGGAAACGGGTGGAAAAAAAGAAATTACTAGCATTCGATTTTTTAGTGAAAAGTAAGCTTAAGTGCATATGAAATTAATGCAGTAAGGACGGTGGAAGAAATGGTTAAAGCCCGCAAAGTAATGTTCATTTCCCTTCTCGCAATTACACTTGCCGTTTCACAGTTATGGATCGCAGGAACATTGAAAAAAGCATCAGCAGAAAGTGCAGCAAAGGATTTAATCATCCTGCAGAATGTGCCTGAGGCCAGTACAGAGATTGGTGGAGATACTTTTCGATTAAAGGCTCTTCATGTATTTAAGGAAGGACATTTCGTTGGAGTTTCAGATGATGTGAAATGGAAATCTTCCAATAAAAATGTTGCAGCAGTTGATCAGTCGGGGAATATCACCTTAATGGGGAAACCCGGAAAAACCTTCATCAGTGTAACGGATGGAGTATATAAGGACCGTATTGCACTTCAAATAAAACCTGACGGCAAAAAGGGCAGCAAAGGCAAGCCAGCTTTTAAAGTGAAAATCATTAAGGAGCATGGGAAACAGTATGATCTCATTAGCCGGGCAGTGAAAAACATGTCCATTGAAGAGAAGGTCGGCCAGATGCTGATGCCGGATTTCCGCACCTGGAAGGGAAAAAATGTCACTGAAATGCTGCCAGAAATTGAGAAGCTGGTGAAAGATTATCATCTTGGCGGAGTTATATTATTCCGTGAAAATGTAGTGACAACAGAACAGACAGCCACACTGGTTTCAGACTATCAGAAAGCTGCCGATAAATTCGGCTTATTGATGACGATTGACCAGGAAGGCGGAATTGTTACACGTCTTCAATCAGGAACGGACATGCCTGGCAATATGGCATTAGGGGCTGCACGTTCTGAAGAAATTTCCCGCAAGGTCGGCAAGGCGATTGGAGAGGAGCTTGCATCACTCGGCATTAATATGAACTTTGCACCTGTCATGGATGTAAATAATAATCCCGACAATCCGGTAATTGGCGTTCGTTCATTTGGTGAGGACCCGCAGCTTGTCGCTGACATGGGTGTTGCTTATACACAAGGATTGCAATCAGCAGGTGTTGCCGCAACTGCAAAGCATTTTCCCGGACATGGAGATACAGCAGTGGACTCACATCTTGGATTGCCTGAAGTACCACATGACAAAGATCGCCTAAAAGAAGTTGAACTTTATCCTTTCCAAAAGGGAATGGAAGCAGGGATTGATGCCATCATGACAGCACATGTTACCTTCCCTAAGATTGATGATACAAAAGCAATCTCGAAAAAAACGGGTGAAGAAATTGCAGTTCCGGCCACTCTTTCCCATAAAGTGCTGACTGAACTTATGAGAGAAGAAATGGGCTATGATGGTGTTATTACAACAGACGCAATGAATATGAATGCCATCGCAGAACATTTTGGACCAGTTGACGCGGCTATTAGAGCAGTTAAAGCTGGAACAGATATTGTCCTAATGCCTGTTGGACTTCAAGAAGTTGCAGAAGGGCTATTGAAAGCGGTGGAGAATGGAGAAATTTCAGAAAAACGCATTGATTCATCAGTTGAACGAATCTTAACACTGAAAATAAAGCGGGGAATTATTAAAGAAGAGACACCACAGCCGATTGATGAAAAAATTGCAAACGCACTTGAGATTGTTGGATCAGAAGAACATAAACAAATAGAAAAAGAAGCAGCTGAACGTTCAGTCACACTGGTAAAGAATGATAAAGATGTACTGCCGCTGCAATTATCTTCTGAAGATCATATTGTCGTTGTCGGCAATACGTATATTGCAGACTTAAAAAACGCAATCAGCAAGTTTCATGCAAACACAACGGTCATCCAGACCTCAAGCTATGCATTAACGGAAGAGCAGAAGCAGCTAATCAGGAATGCCAGTGCTGTAATTGTTGGCTCCTATACGTTTAATGTATCAGGCCGCTCACCTGACAGCGCGCAGATGAAAATGGTTAATTCCATCGTCGCTGAGTCAGAAGCCCCGGTTATTGCGGTTGGCATCCGTAACCCATATGACATCATGGCCTATCCGGAGGTTGATGCATACATTGCACAATACGGATTCAGAGCTGCGAGCTTTGATGCATCTGCAGGTGTTGTTTTTGGCCAGGTTAATCCTTCAGGTAAATTGCCTGTAACAATTCCGGGTACAGATGGCAGTGTTTTATATGAATTTGGCCATGGATTGAGCTATTAGGCACACTGTTATTTTTGAAAAGGAAAGGGTACGGGCAGCAGCCCCGGGGTTTTGCCCGTACCTCTTTCTTAACCAAGGAGGGAAAATATAATGAAGAAATGGCTCATGGCATTTTTGACAATGATTCTCGTACTCTCTTCTTTAACTGTTGTGCTTGCAGATAACGGCAATGGAAAAGGAAAAGGCAAGAAAAAGAAATTCGAGCTTGGTGTTGAAGTTCTTTTAGATGATAAAAAGGATCTCATAGAAGGAAAAAGAGTTGGTTTAATTACAAACCCTACTGGGGTCGACCAGAATTTAAACAGTATTGTCGATATTCTGCACAAAGATCCTGACGTGGAATTAACAGCTTTATATGGTCCGGAGCATGGAGTCCGCGGAAGTGCACAGGCAGGAGAATACGTTGAGTATTATATAGATGAAAAGACAGGGCTTCCTGTTTACAGTTTATATGGAAAAACCAAGAAGCCTACACCTGAAATGCTGGAGAATATCGACGTGCTCCTGTTTGATATCCAGGATGTTGGAACACGTTTTTACACGTATATTTACACAATGGCATATGCGATGGAAGCAGCAAAAGAAAACAATATCCCTTTCATCGTGCTGGACAGGCCAAATCCTCAAGGTGGAACAAAGGTTGAAGGGCCAGTGCTTGATATGAAGTATTCCTCATTTGTGGGGAATTACCCGATCCCGCTCCGGCATGGGATGACTGTAGGTGAGCTGGCTGAATTATTCAATGAAGAGTTCGAAATTGGTGCAGATTTGACTGTTGTCAAAATGAATGGCTGGAAGCGCAATATGTATTACGATGACACCAGCCTTCCGTTTGTCATGCCGTCTCCTAATATGCCAACGCTGGATACAGCTTTAGTATATCCGGGAGCTGCTTTGATTGAAGGGACGAATGTTTCTGAGGGACGTGGAACAACGAAGCCGTTTGAATTAATTGGTGCTCCATTTATCAATGCCGATGACCTGGCTGGACGTTTGAACAGTCTTAATCTTCCGGGGGTAACCTTTAGAGCTGCTTCGTTTACACCAAGCTTCTCTAAGCATGCAGGGCAGCTTTCCCATGGGATTCAAATTCATGTTACTCATCGCGATGCGTTCAAGCCTGTCGAGACAGGACTTCACATCGTGAAGGCGATCCATGATATGTATCCGGAAGACTTCGAATTCCGTGCAGAGAACAGTGCTGGAATTTCATTTTTTGACAACCTGATGGGCAATGGCTGGGTCCGTGAAGCCATTGAGGAAGGGAAGACAGTTGAAGAAATTTCCTCCAAATGGCAGACCGAATTAAAACTATTCAAAAAGACACGTGAAGAATATTTACTCTATTAAACTGGCAGGAAAGAACTTGGCGGCAAAATGCCCCAGGTTCTTTTTTTAATTATTAGGCGGGCCGGCATAATACTGATGGCGTCTGGTACTGAATGATAAAGCCTGTTCATAATATGTAATAATCCATGCAGAAAGAGGTGTATAACAATGTTGGGGTTTTTACAAAAGATTGGCAAGTCTTTAATGCTGCCGATTGCAGTCATGCCTGCAGCTGCACTTTTGTTAAGGTTGGGACAGGATGACCTATTAGGCATTCCGTTTATATCAGCAGCCGGGAATGCGGTCTTTGGACATTTGGCACTTTTGTTTGCCATAGGGATTGCCATCGGTTTTTCTAAGGATGGCAGCGGGGCAGCTGCCCTTGCCGGCGCAGTGGGGTATTTTGTTCTGACTGAAGGTGCCGCAGCAATAAACGAAACGGTCAATATGGGTGTTTTTGGTGGAATCATTTCCGGTATTATTGCAGGGCTATTATACAATAAATATCATGATATTAAGCTGCCGGAATGGCTTGGTTTCTTTGGAGGAAAACGGTTTGTGCCGATTATCACATCACTTGTTATGATTGTCATTGCATTTTTGTTCGGGTATGTGTGGCCGCCGGTCCAGGCAGGCATTAATGGTGTGGGCGATTGGATTATTGGTGCAGGTGCTGCAGGTGTTGGAGTCTTCGGATTCTTGAACCGATTATTAATTCCTGTTGGGCTCCACCATATTTTGAACACGCTTGTCTGGTTTGAGTTTGGTGAGTTTACCAATGCAGCCGGGGATGTCATTAAAGGGGACTTATGGCGCTTCCTTGCTAAAGATCCATCAGCAGGAATTTTCATGACAGGGTTCTTCCCGATCATGATGTTTGGACTGCCGGGTGCTGCTTTTGCCATGGTTGCCACTGCTAGAAAGGAAAGAAGGAAAGCGGTTGCCGGGGCGATGGCAGGTCTAGCATTTACTTCCTTTCTGACCGGTATTACAGAGCCGATTGAATTCTTATTTATGTTTTTATCACCAGTTTTATATTTAATTCATGCTCTTTTAACAGGTCTGGCTATGTCCATCTCCTATGCCCTGGATATTCATCATGGTTTCGGGTTCTCTGCAGGCGCCCTGGATTACATCCTAAACTTCGGCATTGCCCAGAAGCCAGTGCTGCTTGCGGGAATAGGTCTCCTTTATGGTCTTCTGTATTTTGTGGTTTTCTATTTCCTGATCAAGAAACTGGATTTAAAAACGCCGGGAAGGGAAGATGAAATTGAAGGTGAATTCCAAGATAATTATGCTGTTAAAGGCAATTATGCCGAAGCAGCAAATGCCTATTTGATGGCTTTGGGCGGTATAGAAAATCTCGAAGAAATTGATAACTGCGTGACCCGTCTTCGTTTAAAGGTGAAAGATATAGCGCTGGTTGATGAAGGGCATTTAAAACAGATTGGGGCAAAAGGAGTAATAAAGCTCAGCAAAACCAGTCTGCAGGTAATAGTTGGAACGGATGTAGAGTTCCTTTCAAATGAAATGAAGAAGAAACTATAAAATTTGTAATCTGGCTCTGTTGAAGGGCCGGATTTTTTATTCTCGTATGGTGGTGACTGGACAAGAGCCAATTTTTGCTGGCTCGGGATGTTTGTTTAAGCATGTCCATATTTGGAACATACGATAACAGCGTAAGGGTACCCTTATTAATTGAATAAAAAGGGGGGATATCACTATGGTAGGACCATTAACGGGGTTAATTGTGTTTGCTTTAGCATTCTTATTGCTTTTAGCAAGCATTTTCGCACCGAGATTGACAGGGAAAATTAGAGATGCAATTTGTCGGCTTTTAGAATGTCAAGCTCCTTGCGCATAATAATATAAAAGAATTTGAGTCCGTTTGAAACCCTGGTGAACGTCCAGGGTTTTTTAAATTGGTGTCCCTCAATTTCTGCTTTTACTGTATGTTTGTCCATTCCACTTATTGAGATTATACATAGTATAGGATAGAAACTAAGAAAGGCGGTCTGATTATGGTTGATAATAATGAAGGGAAAGGTGCATTAGAGGATTCGGAAAATCTGGAAAAGCTAGCTGCTAAACTGCTGAAAGACCAGACTATAGATTTTACTTCATTATTCAGTTTGGCCAGTAAAATAATTCAAGATGATTCTATAATGAATCTGTCAGAAGGTTTAAGAGAGATGCAAGAGGATGATGCAGTAAGTGAAGAGAATATCGAACTTGAAGATATAGAAGCATTAAGGAAACAAATGGCATCAATGAAAGCTGACCTGATTTTTATGAAAAGAGAGATAAGTGAATTAAAGGAACAAAATGCATCGCTAATAGGCATTTATATGAGGTTAATAAAAGCTGCAAATCAAGACTTTAAAAAAGGTGTCGGGCTTATTGCAGAAATAAGCAAGTTATTAAAATAAGGACTTAAAGCATTGCTTTGACGAGTAATGCTTTTTTAATATTTTATTTTATTTCCAATTCGGACTATTAGTCTATTAGCTGGAGCTAAAAAAATCGTAAAAGTATTGTTTGTTATCTTAAATAGTATTAATTAAAAAATTTCGCATTCCGATAAAAAAGTATTGTGCAATGAAGGAAAATCATTGATAATCTTTTAAAGATAGAGTGATACTCATCTATACATTTTTCTGATGAGGGGGAGTACATTGAAAATTCGTGTATCCGCTGTGCAGTATCATCTGCACACCATTCGTTCATTTGAAGAGTTTGCCATGCAATGTGAGCATTACATTAAAACTGCCCAGGAGTTCGGAACGGAGTTTGTCTTATTTCCTGAATTTTTTACCACACAGCTTTTGTCCATTGGAAGTGAGCAGGGAACAAGTCTGACGATTAACGAACTGCCTGGTTTCACCGATCAGTATAAAACGCTATTTTCCAATTTTGCTAAAGATACAAAAATGCATATTATCGGCGGTACACACGTTATTAACAAAGATGGCCGTCTTTATAATGTCGCTCATTTATTTTATCCGGATGGCCGGGTTGAAGAACAGGCAAAACTGCATATCACTCCTACTGAAGTCCATGAGTGGAATATGTCGCCTGGCGAAGGCCTCCGTGTATTTAATACAGATAAAGGCAGAATAGCCATCCTGACATGCTATGACATTGAGTTTCCGGAAATCGTCCGTATGGCTAAAGCAAAAGGAGCAGATGTTATTTTCTGTCCTTCCTGCACGGATGACCGGCATGGTTTCCACCGTGTCCGTTATACAAGCCATGCTAGAGCTATTGAGAATCAGGTTTATGTTGTGGTCACAGGAACAATTGGTTCCCTGCCTACTGTCGACTTTATGCGTGCCAATTTCGGCCAGGCAGCTGTCATTACACCAAATGATATTCCATTTCCGCCAAAGGGGATTATGGTGGAAGGCGAGTTGAATGACGATATGATTGTGACTGCCGATCTTGACCTTAGCCTTTTATATGAAGTCCGCGAACGAGGCTCTGTTACGACTTGGCGCGACCGCAGAACAGATCTGTATGTAGACTGGGAAAAAGAAAATATCGAAGGCTGAAATATGTCATATAGAAGCGAATTTTATGTGTTTGACGGGGATAAGCCGGTTCCGGCTGTAATCAGGAATTATAGTAAAGCGGATTTTGATCAGTTAATTGACATTCAGGCAGAATGCTTTCCGCCCCCTTTTCCTTCAGATTTATGGTGGAATAAGGAGCAATTGACTAACCATGTGGAGCTCTTTCCGGATGGTGCACTTTGCATCGAAGTTGAAGGAGTATTAGCAGGGTCTTTAACCGGGCTGATTGTTGATTTTGACCCTTCACACCCGGAGCATACATGGGAAGAAATAACAGACAGCGGCTATATTCGCAATCATAGTCCTCAAGGCAACACATTATATATTGTTGATATAAGTGTCCGCCCCAAGTTCCGAAAACTTGGGCTGGGCAAATTAATGATGCAGGCTATGTATCAGGTTGTCATAAACTTAGGTCTCGATCGCTTGCTTGGTGGGGGGCGGATGCCAGGCTACCATAAATTTGCCCATGAATTGTCTGCCCAGGAATATCTTCAGCAATTGATCAATGGGAAAAAGAAAGATCCGGTTATCACTTTTTTGCTGAGGTGCGGCCGAACTCCGCTCACTGTTGCAGAAAATTATTTAGAAGATGAAGAGTCACTTAATTACGGTGCCTTAATGGAGTGGAAGAATCCATTTAAAGTATAAGCGGCAAAGGAGATAGTACATTGGAATATATCAGAATTACGAGTATTCATGATCCGCTCTTTGTTAAAATGCATGAGTTAATGAAAGAAGTCTTTCCTCCTGAAGAAGTACTTGAGTTTGAACTATGGAAGGAACCTCTTGAAGATTCGGGAATTCGTGTGTTTGCGGCTGTTCATGAAGGTGATGTGGTTGGTGCTACCGAATATCGCTACTATCCGGAATGGAATATTGCCATGACTGATTTTACCATCATTGGCCGTCAGGGACTAAGCATTGGCCGTTTCCTTGCAGGAAATCGATCCAAGGATCTGACGGAACTTGCCCGCCAAAACGGTAAAGAGCTATTTGGCATGTTTGCAGAAATTTATGATCCTTATGGGATTGAAGACCATGAATTTGGCGGTGCCAAGCCAATGAACCCATTCGTCCGCCGTGAGGTTTTGTCTCATATGGGCTATCAAAAGCTTGATTTTCCTTATCTTCATCCTTCCTGGAAAAATGATGGGGAAGCAGTTAAAGGACTTGATTTTTGCTTCATGCCAGCTGATGAAGAAATCACAGAAATTCATGCTGAATTAGTCATTAATTTCTTAACAGAATATTATTCTGTTTTATCTGCTAAACCGCAGGATTGGTATACAATGATAGAGCAGTTAAAAGAGAAGGAATATATTTCCCTATTGCCTTTATAATCTGCAAAAAGCCCTAATACTTAAGGGCTTTTTATTTTTATGTTTAGAGGGGAAACGAAAAAGGGAATGAATATAATAGTAATGTTCAACCGAAAAGAGGGATCTGTTCATGGCCGTAAAGAGATTAATAAAAGCGTTTATTGCAAAGAAAGGTGTTTCGCTTGTGAAAAAATATGTTGTCCCTGCTGTTAAAAGGAAGCTGAAAAACAGAAGATAAATTTAGGCATCTTCCATTGGAAGGTGCATTTTTTTGGGACAAAAGAAATGCGGAATAATCTGAAATTAAATAGTGTAAATCTCATATGCTAAACATTTTTATAGTTACATAGGATGAAGGAGGACATGTATTATTTTGTAGAAATTTTAGGAAATCTGGGTGATGTATAAAATTCTGAATTTTCTTTACTATAAAAATGCAGTATTTCGGGACACTTAAATCTTAGAGTGCCGACTACATACAGCATTATATTAAGGGGGAGTCCATTTGAAAAAGGAAATCTTAATTAAAACCGCATTAGCTGGAGCTCTTGTACTTTCTGCGGGTGGCACAACAGCACTTGCACATGATGAATTCAGTGGAGGTATTGAAAAAGGTGATAGTCTGGCCGGTGTTGAATTATCTGTACCATTACTTGAAGGCACTAAGAATACAGGTAATCTTCAAGAAGTTGCGGCTGTTCCGCTAAAAGAAGTTAAAGAGGGGGTACAAAATTCATCGGGTGACGTTTATGCGCATAAAGGGTTTGCCTATGTAGGCACACATACGAAAAATGGCGGAGAAGGCGGAGTGCGTGTATTTGATATGAAAGAGCCTTCAAATCCAGTAGAAGTGTCGTCATTTGCTCATATTCCAGGGACATGGCAGGAAAAAGTAATTGTAAAAACTGTTAATACGAAGCACTTTAAAGGTGATTTGGCTGCAGTCAGCGTTCAAAAGGTAGATCGAACCAACCCAAATGCAAAAGGAGGATTTGTATTATACGATGTAACAAACCCTCGGGAACCAAAGGAACTGGGATTTTGGGAAGATACATCGGGGGCACGGGGAACACATGAACTTTACCTAACCGTTCAAGGAAATAATGTTTATGTGCTGACTGCAAATTGCTATGCAGATCTGTATTCTCATGGTGAAAAAATGGATGTTAATATTGTAGACGTTACAAATCCCTCAACGCCTGAAACAATTTATGAATTTAATCCGCGCAATTATATACCTGAAGTGAACGATGATAATTATGATGGATATAATTGGACTGATGAGGGAGGAATTCAAAGGGCAGCGTTTGCTCATAGCGTCAAAACAGATGGAACTGGGAAAACAGCTTTCCTTTCGTACTGGGATTTAGGAACAATCATACTTGATATTAGCGATGCCAAAAATCCAATTTATCTGGGCAGGACGGATTTCGCCAATGATGTTCAGGGAGCAGCCCATTCGATGGATTTAGCTAAAGGAGGAAATGTCCTTATAGAGACAAGGGAGGTATTTGGTCCAACCAGAGAGGGCTTTGAGAGTGCCTATGGCTACACAATGATTTATGATATCAAAGATAAGACAGATCCAAAGCTTCTAAGCACTTTTAGAACCGACTTCACTGAGAAGATTCCTGGAGGAGCGACGGTCCATGATCCAAAGGTTCAGGGGAACACATTGTATCTCTCACATTATGCAGGGGGTGTAAGGACAGTTGATATTACAAACCCGTCGAATCCGGAAGAAATTGGTGTCTATATTCCAAGCAAATCTAACATTTGGGGTGTATTCGTAGATCGCAATTATGTACTTGCATCCGATATGGGTTCTGGATTGAAAGTTCTGCAGAAAAACGGCAGCCAATAATATTTAAAAAACAGGAGTCCCAAGAAGGCTCCTGTTTTTTGATATCTCCTAAAAAAAGGACGGTTATAATGTTAAACTTTTGACCTGTGAAACTACAGAGTTATCTTTGAGTTTTCTGCTTTCATTTTTCTCGGCCAAACAGTATAACTGAAGCTGATGGCAAAATCGATTGCAAGAGCCAATGTCCATATTCTTGCTAATCCTTTGAGACTCTCCGTTTGCTTGGGATTGCCAATAAAAAGGATCATAGCCATTAATAAAACTAAACCAATTATCCATGCGAGAAGATGCCTATACCATCCGTTTCTTTCTCTCCTTGCATGTTCTCTGCCGTGTTTTGCAGGCTTCTCGGGTTTTGGTCCATTTTCGAACTTATAGGCAAATCTTTCGTCTCCCCATTGAATCAGAAGATCCATAGGCGACGGTTACACAATATAAATTGCTGCAATGCCATGGAAAATGGTTGCCTTTGTTCCTCTGTGCAAATCAATGGTAGTTGCTGCAATTAGAATTAAATCAATTAGCGGAGTACAAAGCAAAAAGAAAGCCCCTAATGATTTTTTCTTTAATATATATCTTGCTGTTAAACCTGCGGCTGAATTTACAGCCGTTTTTTTGTGTCCAATAAAATCTATTTTTGTTAGAATGCCTGGAGTTATCTGCCAATATCTTTAACTAAACGTTTAACTTTTGCTTGCAAGGGTAGTGAAAACCTAAGAAACAGATTTATTGAAAGGATGATTGATTTGCCAGAATCTCTCAATATAAAGATAAATGGTATAGAAATCAAGGCAAAGCAGGATCAAACCGTTTTGCAATTATTAAACGATAGTTCGATTGAAATTCCTCAGGTTTGCTTCCATCCGAGCCTTGGAGCAATAGAAACCTGTGATACCTGTATTGTTTCTGTCAATGGAGAACTCGTCCGTTCGTGCTCCACAAAAATGAAAGATGGAGACGTAATTGATACTGTGGATCCAGATGTAAAACAGGCGCAGACCATTGCCATGGATAAGATACTCTTTAATCATGAATTGTATTGTACGGTTTGTGATTATAACAACGGGGGATGTGAAATACATAATACGGTTAAGTCGATGAAAATCAATCATCAAAGCATCCCGTTTGATCAAAAGCCTTATGATAAGGATGAATCTCATCCATTTTACAGATACGATCCCGATCAGTGCATACTTTGCGGAAGATGTGTGGAAGCATGTCAGGACGTCCAGGTTACTGAAACCCTTACTATTGATTGGGAGCGGGATAGACCAAGGGTTATCTGGGATAATGATGTGCCAATTAACGAGTCCTCCTGCGTTTCCTGTGGACACTGCTCTACGGTTTGTCCATGTAATGCCATGATGGAAAAGGGAATGGAGGGGGAAGCAGGATTTCTGACTGGCATTGCTAAAAACACCCTTCGTCCAATGATTGAAATCACTAAAAATGTTGAAACGGGATATGGATCCATCCTGGCTATATCTGATATGGAAGCGGCAATGCGGGAAGAGAAAATTAAAAAGACCAAAACAGTCTGCACCTATTGCGGTGTCGGCTGCAGCTTTGATGTATGGACAAAGGGCCGAGAAATACTGAAGGTGGAGCCTCAGGCAGAAGCACCTGCCAACGGAATCTCTACATGTGTTAAAGGGAAATTTGGCTGGGACTTTGTGAATAGTGAGGAACGATTAACGAAGCCGCTAATCAGGGAAGGTGATTCATTCCGTGAAGCAGAATGGGAAGAAGCATTGGAAATGATTACACGAAAATTCTCAGAAATTAAGGAACAGCATGGCCCAGATGCATTGAGCTTTATTACCTCATCTAAATGTACCAATGAGGAATCATATTTAATGCAGAAACTTGGCAGGGCAGTCATAGGGACAAATAATATCGATAACTGTTCAAGATATTGCCAGACCCCTGCAACTGTAGGGTTATTCCGAACTGTGGGATATGGAGGGGATGCTGGTTCAATCGAAGATATTAAAAACTCTGAATTAGTGCTGATTATTGGTTCAAATACGTCTGAATCCCATCCTGTGCTTTCTACCAGGGTGAAGCGATCCCAGAAACTAAACGGCCAAAAAGTAATTGTAGCTGACTTAAGGGAACATGAAATGGCAGAGCGGTCTGATCTGTTTGTGCGTCCTCGTGCGGGTACGGATATGGTATGGCTTTCTGCCATTACCAAATATATTATCGACCAGGGTTGGGCGGATGAGAAGTTTCTGAAGGAAAAAGTAAATGGCCTTGAAGAATTTGTATCAAACCTGGAGAAATATACGCTTGAATTTGCAGAAGAAACAACCGGGATCTCCAAAGGCAATTTAATCAAAATGGCAGAAATGATTCATGAAGCCAATAGTGTTTCTGCATTATGGGCAATGGGTGTCACACAGCATCTTGGAGGCAGTGATACAAGTACAGCTATTTCAAATCTGCTTCTTGTAACAGGCAATTACGCTAAACCTGGCGCAGGTGCCTATCCTTTAAGGGGCCACAACAATGTGCAGGGGGCAGGTGATTTTGGAAGCAGCCCAGATAATTTGCCTGGTTATCAAAAGGTTTCAGACCCTGATGTGAGAAGGAAATTTGAAAATGCTTGGGGAGCAAAGCTTCCGGAAAAGGCAGGATTGAATAATCACGAAATGGTAGAAGGAATTCATGAAGGCAAGCTGAAAGCAATGTATCTGAAGGGTGAAGATATGGGGCTTGTGGATTCAAATATCAATTATGTGCAGGCTGCTTTTGAAAAGCTTGATTTCTTTGTGGTGCAGGACATTTTCCTTTCCCGTACAGCTGAGTTTGCCGATGTAGTGCTTCCTGCAAGTCCAAGTTTGGAAAAGGAAGGAACGTTTACAAACACAGAGAGGAGAATTCAGCGTCTTTACCAGGCGTTCGAGCCGCTTGGGGATTCGAAGCCGGATTGGCAGATTATCATTGAAGTGGCTAATCGGCTGGGAGCGGGCTGGACATATACGCACCCAAGTGAAGTAATGGAAGAAGCAGCTGGACTTATGCCACTATACGCAGGAGTTACTTATGATAGATTGGAAGGATACAATAGTCTGCAGTGGCCGGTGGCTGAGGATGGAACGGACAGTCCTCTCCTCTACACGGAAGGCTTTCCTTTCCCGGATGGCAAGGCAAGACTCTTTCCAGTAGATTGGACTCCTGCTCTTGAATATCCAATGGAATATGATATTCATGTCAATAATGGGCGTCTTCTGGAGCACTTCCATGAAGGCAATATGACCTACAAGTCAAAAGGAATCAGCTCGAAAACACCAGAAGTTTTCCTGGAGGTATCACCTGAACTAGCCGAAGAACGAGGGTTGAAAGACGGTACACTTGTTCGTTTGACATCGCCATATGGCAATGTGAAAGTAAAGTGCCATATAACGGATAGGGTTAAAGGGAAGGAAGTTTACCTTCCTATGAATGACAGAGGCGAAGCCGCCATAAATTTATTAACAAGCAGTTATGCCGACAAGGATACCGATACACCGGCATATAAGGAAACGAAAGTAAAGCTTGAAATCCTGAGTGAAGAAGGAAGCAATCCGCTTCCTAGAATTAATCACCGCTATGGCAATCCGCAGCCGCAAATTGGTGTAAATGTTGAAAAGAAATGGGCAAGAAAAGATTATATCTTCCCTGGAGAAATGGTGAAAAAGGAGCGGAAGCAGCATGGCTAAAGCGATTAATAGCATCAAGCGTTTTGAGTTAACCCCCGAGGATAAACGAAAAAAAGACCTGGAAGAAGTGGAGAATGCCCTGATCGAAAATAAGGAACCTATTCTTGAGCTTCTTACAGCTGTCGGACATATGCATGATCGGGGAGTTCTCTCATTATTGAATGGACTATTTGGACAGGGAGATAAAGTATTAAATGTACTTGTTAAAGCAGTAGATAAACCGGAAGCTACCAATACAATCAAAAACCTGCTTTTAATGGTTGGAACTCTTGGTACCATAAATGTCCAGCAGCTTGAACCCTTGCTGTTAAAGTTAAACTCCGGAGTTGCAAGAGTTGCGGAATATAAAGATACAGATGAAAAAACAAGCTATCTTGATCTCGTAAAGGCATTAAAAGATCCGGAAGTCAATCGGGCAGTTACGCTTCTGATTACTTTCCTAAAAGGAATGGGAGAAGACACAAGTGACATGGAAAGAAACACCCAGCTTCCAGAAGACCAGAAAATGCACAAAATGGAGAAAAACGAAAGAGATGTCCCTCCAAACAAAAGAGAATGAAATAAAGCCAGTGACCGCCATTTCGGGTCACTGGTTTTTTATTGGAAATGATAAGTTTAGGCAAATAGCCTTGAATATTGTCAATATTCTCTTTAATATCAATTTTATAGCAAAATTTTTGTGGAAAAATGGAAAATCATGTACTAGAATGGCAATATAGGAAAGTTTATTAGTTTGCCACCCAATACATACATCATTTGCGAAGTATAAGAAAGAGGGTAATAAAGTGGGCATTATAAATGAAGATAGTTTCATTGAAACAGTCCACATGAAAGGCTTGCAAATCTCCCTGATTGCTTCGGGGGATGGGACAGAGGTTATTTATCATAAGCTGGAGCCTGGTACAATGTGGGGGATTGAACCCCAAGAAGGCTGGGAAGCACTAGAATATTTATGCGTTCTTTCTGGGGAATTAATTCTTAGAAATGGAAATGAAACCAAGAAAATAAAAACAGGGAATTCTTTTTTTAAGGCACCAGTAGAAGAACATTATGTTTTTGAAGCAGCAGCTACCACTGAATTTCTTTATGTAACATCAAGACCAGTTTTTTTTCATTATAGTAAGGTAACAAAGGAAATGATGGAGTTATCAATATCGATTGAAGAAAAAGATGGATATACCAGAGATCACTGTCAAAGAATTAATAAGCTTTCTATGCTGGTTGGTAAAACACTAGAGTTAGATTCTAAGCAACTAGTAAACTTGAATTTAGCCTCTTTTCTACATGATGTTGGGAAGTTGCGCATACCCTTGGAAATATTGCAAAAACCCAGTAAACTCACTCCAGAGGAATGGGAAATAATGAAGAAACATTCTGTTTTCGGAAGAGAAATATTAGAGGAAACAGGATTGCCGCTCTTGGTAGATGCAGGAAAAATAGTTGAGCAGCACCATGAAAGATTTGATGGAAAAGGTTATCCTCTGGGATTGATAGGCAGCGAGATTTCTATTGAAGCTTCGATCATTTCGATTATTGATTCTTATGATGCTATTACGACGGATAGAGTATACAAAAAGGGCAGGAGTAAGGAAGAAGCTAAACAAGAATTATTGAATTACCGTGGAACTATGTATCATCCTGAAATTCTGGATGTTTTCCTGGAGCTTATAGATCAAATTTAAATTTATGGGGGAAAAAATGAAAAAGATAGGGTTTATTTTAATGGCAGTAATCTTGACTGCCGTATTAGGTACTAAAACCGCGGAGGCTGCATATTTATCGGAGTATGATAAATATGTCGAAGTTTCCTATGAAGATGCAAGGAAAATTGCTGATTTGCTGGGATTGAAAGATGTTCCATTAGGAGAGGAAACTGCAAGGTTATCATTTGAAATGCAAGAGAAGTTAATTGCAAAAATTGAAGTGATACTTAAAACAGAGATTGACCATTATTATGTATGGTTAACAGTAGATGGACAGCCTGTATTAGGAATTGATCCTCCAGTTCCATTGTATAATTAAATTAATAATTGAATTCAGTGTGAAAAGCCGATCAGAACTTGATTGGCTTTTTTGTCTGAAAAAAATTTAAACCAAGGTGCGTATAAACACCTTGGTTGCTAGCTAATAATAAATAAGTTTAACTTTTTATTAATCTTCCGCCCTTGCAACGATCCTTTCAGGATGAGAATAAACATTAAAAGACTGACCGCGAATAAAGCCAACGGCTGTGATGTTAAGATCTTCTGCCAGCTTTATGGCCAGATCAGTCGGAGCTGATTTTGATAGGATGATGCCTACTCCGATCTTGGAGGCTTTAAGCAAAACTTCCGAAGATATTCTGCCGCTGAAAGCAATGACTTTATCCCTAACAGGAATCCTGTTCTCAATGCAGTACCCAAGAATTTTATCTAGAGCATTGTGACGGCCAATGTCTGTTCTGCTGACAATCATATTATTCGCAGAAAATAGGGCAGCATTATGTACTCCACCGGTTTCTTGAAAAGTCAGACTGCCATCCTGCAGCTGTTTCATAAATGAAATGCACTGGCTGGGAGACAAGGTCAGCTTAGATGTAGAAGTTCTGGCTGTCCTGGCATCATTGTGGAAGTAAAATTGCCTGCTCTTTCCGCAGCATGAACCAATAAACCGTTTGGAGTGAAACTCATGGCTTGCTGTAGTAGTTTGGGTATGTAATTCCACATACGCAAATCCTTTGCTTTCATCTATTTGAATATCCTTGATTTCTTCAATTCTCCTGATAAAGCCTTCAGAAGCTAAAAAGCCGATTGTTAATTCCCGAATATTCTCTGGGCTGCAGACCATTGTTGCGAACTCTTCCCCATTTAGATGAATTGTGAGAGGGTGTTCGGAAACAATTGAATCTTCTGCATCCTGCAGAACTCCATTCTGAAATCTGACAATTTTTCTGCTGCTTAGAATATCCATAATTCTTCCTCCTAGAACCTTTCAACTAACAAAATAGTAGCATATAATTTCAGTTTAACAAGAAATTAAAATTGTTTAGTTTGACAATTATTGTATTAATTGATTAACTTATTAAAGTGAAACCTGTATTGAACATGTATAAATGGAATTATACATGATAATAGGGTATATGAGGGTTGGATTATGAACAAGTATGAAGCTGAATTCAGTAATTTAGTGCGCTCCTTCCGAAAAAAACATATGGGCAAAGGACCTAGCAAAGTTAGGACAACTTTCTGCAAACATTGGGCTATATGTGAAATGGAAGGTAATTTATCTCCTGTGGAAAAATTCATAGCAAGTGCAGACGAGGGAAAGCAAATGCTTAGGGCTGCCAGAACAGAAATGGTCAAGGAGATGTATAAAAAGAACCGGCCGGCTGAAATGGAAGAATTTCTGCAGGCAAAACTAATTGACCTGTTTGTAGATATAGATATCGAACGGGATTTTGGAATGTCGGTATTTGTGTTCGATCAGGATATCCAAAGAAAGTTTATGGATTAAAAAGTATTCATGAAAGACTGAAATCCGGAAGTTATAATGCGGATTCCAGTCTTTTTTTATTTTTTGGAAAACAGTACACAACTGTCGTTGGATATCTTCTCTCAGTAAAATAGGGAATTATGTCATATAAGGATGGCGAAAAAAGGGGTTTAATGTCACGTTTGAAATATTTTTGTAATATTGCTATAACAAGTCTGTCAAATAAGGATGGTATAATCCTCCATGGAAAGACAAATTTACTAGAGTTTTTTATTGTAATCGCTTAAAAAATATACATAGATAAATAGTTTGATATTGATACGGCTAATAAATGGCCAATTACATATAAGAAAGCAGGGTAATGACTTTGAGAAAAAGGCTCCTCGTTTTAAATACAACTATTATCCTTGGGCTTGGAAGTGCTTTTTCAATCCCAGGTGTAAATGCTGAATCAATCCATAAACTGGAAAATCAAAAAAGCCAAATTCAGCAGCAGCGTTCCAGCTTGCAGGCCACATTGGCTGAAGCGGATAAGGAATTGGTAAGTGTACTTAAAGAAATCGCTGAGTTAAATACTAAAATTAGTAAAGTAGAAAAGGCGATTGAAGATAATAATAAATTAATAGCAGAAACGCAGACTAAAATTGCAAGCACTAAATCAGAAGTAGATCAATTGAAGGCAGAAATGGCTATCATTGAGGAAAGAATCGAAAAGAGAAGCGCTATCCTAAAGCAGCGTGCACAATCGTTTCAGGAAAGCGGCGGAACAGTGGCATATTTAGATGTTCTTCTTGGTGCTTCCAGTTTCAGTGACTTTGTTGACCGTGTCGGAGCAGTAACCACATTTGTTCAGGCAGACAAACAATTACTGGAAGAACAGGAACAGGATAAAAAGGCATTTGAAGAAAAGAAGGCTGCTGTGGAAAAAGAGTTAGCGGGATTAACCAGCATGATGACCGAATTAAAAGGCATGCAGTCCATCATGGAAGAGCAAAAGCAGCAAAATAGCTCATTAATCCAGCAGCTAAAAGAAAAAGAAAATTCAATTGCAGATAAGAAGGCAAAGCTGCAAAGTGAAGATGTTAAATATGCTTCTATGATTGCTCAAATCGAACAAAGCATTGCAGCGCAAACAGCACCAGCTGCACAGACAGCAGGTTCAGCTCCAGCAGGTTCAGCTTCTGCCCAAAAGCAATCTCCTGCTTCCCAAAAAGCAAAAGGGTCAGCAAGCTCAGCTCCAAAGCCAACTGTTAATGGCAGCAGTGCAATCAGCATTGTGACAACTGCAGGAAATAAATATATCGGTAATTCAGTTTATGTGTTTGGCGGCGGCAGAAATGCTTATGATATCGCCAATGGAAGATTCGATTGCTCAGGCTTTGTACACTGGGCATTCTCACAGGCTGGAATTAGTGTAGGAGCCAGCACAGATTCTCTTAAATTCGCTGGGCGCCAGGTTTCAGCAAGCCAGATGAGAGCGGGAGATCTTGTCTTCTTTGATACTTATAAAAGGGACGGCCATGTAGGCATTTATCTCGGCGGCGGTAAATTCATCGGTTCACAAAGCTCAACGGGTGTTGCGGTTGCAAACATGTCCAGCGGCTATTGGAAAACTAAGTTTAATGGCCGAGTTGTACGCGTTATAGAATAGAAAAATTGACCTGACTTTCATGTGAAAACGTGGAAGTCAGGTTTTTTTGCTGTTTTCACATAGATTGTTGTTTTACGTTGTAAATTTTGAAAGTTGATTTTCACTCCAGGTTCTTGCTTTCAGCGAAGAGGGAGATTGTAATAACTTCTTTATCAGATTCTATGATACTGTGCCTGCATGTACCTCAGGTTCGGACTTGTTTTCTCGGATTTCTTCTACATCTGTCCGAATGAGCAATGTATTCGGATTCAATTTCATGGATATTCTCTACATCTGTCCGAATGAGCGATGTATTCGGACTCAATTTCACGGATATCCTCTATACCTGTCCGAATGAGCAATGTATTCGGACTTGTTTTCTCGGATTTCCTCTACACCTGTCCGAATGTGCATCGTATTCGGACTCAATTTCATGGATATCCTCTACATCTGTCCGAATGAGCACTGAATTCGGACTCAATTTCATGGATATTCTCTACATCTGTCCGAATGAGCACTGAATTCGGACTCAATTTCACGGATATCCTCTACACCTGTCCGAATGAGGAATGTATTCGGACTCAACCTCCCGGATTTCTTCTACATCTGTCCGAATGAACCCTATGTTCGGATCCTGATAGGAATTTTTAATAAATTCTAAATATTTTATTGATTATTACAATTTGCCGTGATTTAATAGGAAGTAACATATAACATATCAGATATGTGACGTCTGCAAGAAAGGAGGCAAGAGGATTGAATGTAAAAAAGATTTCAACGCGAAAAATTTCTGAAATTGCTGCAGAGCAAATTGAAGATATGATTGTCAAAGGATCCTTTAAGCCGGGAGAAAAACTGCCATCAGTGAGAGAATTATGCGAACTGTTTGGTGTCGGCCGATCAGCTGTCAGGGACGCTCTAACCTCACTGCAAGGCAAAGGAATTGTGCATGTAAAACAGGGAGAAGGCACATACATATCCCAATTTGATTCATCAAAGCTTTTTAAAAGTCCTCATTTGCATCCTGGCATTAAAGACATCCACGAGTTATTCCAGGCAAGAAAAATGGTTGAAACAGGTCTCGCTGAAATGGCAGCCGCAAATCGGTCGGAAGCACAGTTGGCTAAGATGAATAAGCTGATTTCCGATGCAGCCATCCATGGATGGGAGGAAGATTATCAGTTTCATATGGCGATTGCCCATGCAGCAGGCAATGATATACTTATCCAATTTGTGCAATTTATATCTGAAACATTGAAAAAATCCATGATCGATTTCCATCAATATCTTCAAACACGGGATGATATCGCCAAAAAGATTGAAGAGCAGCATCTGGGTATCTATTTGTCTATTAAAAATAAGCAGCCGGATCAGGCACATAAGAATATGATTGAACATTTAGAGCTGGTTGAGAAGCTTTTACAAATAAGTATCCTGCAGGAACAATAACGTTTTTTTGAAATTTATTAGAAACATTGTTTGTTATTACGAAACAAGCGGGGTGTATATGTTGATAGCAGCAGAATCGATAAGTACTTTAAAGACTTATTTTAGAGAAGACCAGATAAGTAAATATGAAGTTTCAAGCCGATTAGGCAACTCTGGGGAATTGATTGTTTTACCGGAAACAGAAGATGAGATTGCAGCTGTACTTAAGCATGCAGATTTGAATGGTCTAACCATCAACATTATGGGCGGTGGCACAAAACGCGGATTCGGAGGCTTAAATGAAAAAGCAGATCTTCTTTTATCGCTTGAAAAATATACAGGGATTGTGGAACACACACCTGGTGATATGACAGTAACAGTAAGATCCGGTACTCGTTTTAAAGACCTTCAGGATTATCTGGCAAAGCATAATCAAAAAATATCTCTCGATCCTTTTTGGCCCCAAAATGCCACAATAGGCGGAGTCATTGCAGCAAATGAAAGCGGACCCAAAAGATTGGGCTATGGTTCAGCCCGTGATGCAGTCATTGGATTAAGGACAGTTTATCCGGATGGAAAGGTAATACGCTCCGGCGGCAGAGTTGTAAAAAATGTTGCCGGCTATGACATGAATAAACTGTTTATAGGATCGATGGGAACACTTGGTGTAATTTCTGAAATAACCTTAAAGCTTCGCCCAATTCCTAAATGTGAGAGTTTGGTTCTCGTTTCGTTCGCAAAAGGAGATCTCGAGGAAATAAAGGCGTTTGCAGTAAAGGTTTTGGATTCTATGATTGAACCGGTTTCGCTTGAGCTGCTGAATCCGGCACTTTCAGATAAGCTTGCCGGAATAAATTCCTACACCGTTGCCATGAGTTTTGAAGATGTGGAGAGTTCAGTTCGTTATCAGGAAGTTTTTGTGGGAAATATGCTGCCGAAAGATGCGAAATTGAGTATAAGCTCTAAGGAAAACGCGGATTTGTTTTGGGACCGCTTTTATAGGCACATCCCTAATGGGGCACATAAGGAATTGCCAATCCAAACTGAAGCCTCCTTTAAAATTGGAACTGTAAATCTCGACGCGGTAAAAGTATTAAAGGAAACTGAACTGCTGCAGGATAAATTCAATGTGAAAATCGAATCACATGGAGGTCTGGGTCATGGATTGAGTCAAGTGACCATTAGAGGAGCAGAGCCAGATGTCGCCAATGCTGCTGTAAATGTAAGGCAGATCGCTGAAAAAGATGGAGGATACGCGATTGCAAAACACCTTCCATTTGAACTTCGGAAAAAAGTGGATGTATGGGGAAATAAACCTTCTTATTTCTTTTTGCTCCAGGGGATTAAAACAAAGGTCGACCCAAATAAAACATTAAGCCCAAACAGATTCATAGGAGGGATTTAAATGAGTGTCCGGGAACTCGATTTAAAGCAGGAACCGCCATGTACGTCGGGATTGGGAAACTATTTATGGAGTGATCCGCCAGATGAAAAGAAATGGGCTGACTGTGTCCATTGCGGAATGTGTCTGGAATCATGCCCGACATATGAACAGACAGGTCAGGAACAGCATTCTCCACGGGGGCGTGTGCACCTAATCAAATCTGTGGCTGAAGGGAAACTTCAAGTAAATGAGCAATTCATGGACCCTGTGTTTCAATGTCTGGATTGCCGCGCCTGTACAACTGCATGCCCGGCTGATGTCGATGTTGGCGGTTTGATTGAGGAAGCACGCGGCCAGATTCGGCAGGCAATGCCATTGACTGGTGTAAAAGGAGCCATCAGCAAGTTTTTTCTTCATGACCTTTTCCCTCACCAGAATCGCTTAAATACGCTAGGCGGCCTTCTGAAATTCTATCAAAAAAGCGGCATGCAAAAAGCGGTCCGGAAAACCAAATTAATCAATATCATGCCGCAGCACCTTGTCGATATGGAATCCATCATGCCTGAGGTGAAAGAGCCTATAAAAAAGAAATATAAAGACGTTAAAGTAATCAAAGCAAAAGGGGAGACAAAGCAGGAAGTTGCGATGCTGACCGGCTGTGTTATGGATGTTATGTTCAGTGATATTAACGAATCGACGATAAATGTACTGACCCGAAATGGAAATGATGTTGTCATTCCCCAAAGCCAAACATGCTGCGGTGCCCTGCATGTTCACGCGGGAGACCGTGATATGGGCAGGAAGCTGGCGAAGCAGAATATGGAAGCATTCAAAGACTTTGATAAAGTGATTGTTAATGCAGCCGGATGCGGGTGCATGATGAAGGAATACGCAGAATTATTTAAGGAAGACCCGGAACTGCATGCAAAAGCGGAAAAGTTCTCTGAAAAGGTTGAGGATATTTCAAAATTTCTTCATGATACAGGCTATGAAAAGCCAAAGGGTGAAATGAACACTAGAATAACTTACCATGATGCCTGCCATTTAGCGCATGGTCAGGGAATCCGCCAGCAGCCGCGCGATA
This sequence comes from Bacillus sp. NTK034, assembly GCF_017303275.1. Taxonomy (GTDB): domain Bacteria; phylum Bacillota; class Bacilli; order Bacillales; family Cytobacillaceae; genus Cytobacillus. The sequence goes on from NZ_JAFKOJ010000008.1 coordinate 83,520, forward strand.
TTCTCCTTGATATTCCTGGTGTAGACATGGTCCACATGCCAAATTCAGACCGTTGCTGCGGGAGTGCAGGGATATACAATATTACCAATCCGGAAATGGCCAATGCGGTACTTGAAAGCAAAATGGAAAATGTTCCAGATGATGTGGAAATGATCTCAATGGGAAATCCCGGCTGTATGCTGCAAATGGCAATGGGAGTTCAAAAATACGGCAGGAATCAGAAAATTGTCCATACTGTCCAGCTTCTTGACTGGGCTTACCAAAAGGAAGACCGTGTGAAGGAGGGAAAAGAGTGAGAACGAAAGATCGGATTAAATCACAGGACAAACATATCTTAAATTTGGCTGAAATTGTGGGCGGTTCCCGTTCCATTCTTTACCAGAAGGAAGATCTTGTTGCTTATGACTGTGACGGCTTTACGATCCATAAGCACTTGCCCAAGGCAGTCGTTTTTCCAAAGAATACACAAGAAGTGGCGGAAATTGTCAAGTACTGCTCGGAAAACAATCTCCCCTTTCTCGCCAGGGGGGCAGGTACGGGGCTGAGCGGCGGAGCCATACCTCTTAATGGAGAAATAATAATCAGTATGGTAAGGATGAAAAAACTTATTAGCGTTGATCTTGAAAATCGCCGCGCCGTAGTGGAGCCTGGATTTGTAAATCTGAAACTCACGAACTCAATATCCGATAAAGGCTATTATTACGCACCAGATCCATCCAGCCAATACTGCTGTACAATTGGCGGCAATGTTGCAGAAAATGCCGGAGGTGCCCATTGTCTGAAATACGGAGTTACTACAAACCATATTCTTGGACTTGAAGTGGTCATGCCTAATGGCGAGATAGTGGAAATTGGCAAAGACGGTATTCCCGATGCTCCCGGATATGATTTGCTGGGTCTGATCACAGGTTCTGAAGGGACCCTAGGAATTGTGACAAAAATAACTGTAAGGGTACTAAAAAACCCTGAAGGAAAGCAGACTGTCCTTGCCTACTTTGATCGGGTTGAAGATGGAAGCCAGGCAGTATCAGATATAATATCTGCGGGTATTGTGCCAGCAGCCCTTGAAATGATGGATAAGACTGCTATTGAAGGGGTGGAAGCTGCTGCTTTTCCGGTAGGCCATCCAAAAGATATAGAAGCAGTTCTTTTAATAGAAGTGGATGGAATTGCAGCGGGAATTGAGGAACAGATCGACCAAATCCTTGAGGTTTGCAGAAAGAGGAATGTCCGTGAAGTCCGTGCGGCCGGAAGTGAAGAGGAAAGAGCAAGATGGTGGGCGAACCGTAAGACAGGCTTTGGTGCCATGGGAGCCATTTCTCCTGATTATCTGGTTCAGGATGGGGTCATCCCTCGAAGCAAGCTGCCTGAAGTTTTGAGCAGGATCAACCAGATTAGCAGTGAATCGGGGTTGAGAATTGCTAATATTTTTCATGCGGGAGATGGAAACCTGCATCCTCTTGTCCTTTTTGACGCAAGGATACCAGGAGAATCAGAGAAAGCTCTTGAAGCTGGGAGCCAGTGCCTAAAAGTCTGCGCCGATGTTGGAGGTACCATAACTGGAGAACATGGTGTCGGCATAGAAAAGCGGGAAGAAATGCGATTTGTTTTCACAGAAGAAGAAATAGCTGCCCAGACAGAAATCCGGGAAGTCTTTAATCCTCATAATCTGCTGAATGCCGGAAAGCTGTTCCCATCGCCAGGCAGATGTGCTGAAATCAAAAAAGAGATGAAGGCCCAGGCAATTTCATAAGAAATGCCCAGCCTTAAATAGAAGAAGGCTGGGCATTTACCGAATGTTGGAAAATTTTATCAAATCGCAGAATAAAGTTGTGTGAAAATTATTGAAAATTCATTTGGAAACATGCTATTATTTTTTTAAGAGAATGTTAGAAACGCCGTTTTGTAATAAGAAACAATCGCATTAAACTTAAAATGGTAAAGCAGCAACCAAAGGAGGAAATGAATAATGGGGAACTATGTGAAAACAGGAAGCCTGCAAGTTGCAAGGGAGCTGTATGAATTTATTAATTCTGAGGCACTGCCGGGAAGCGGAGTGGATCAGGAACCATTTTGGTCAGGCTTGGAAGCGCTTATAAACGATCTGACGCCTAAAAATAAAGCATTGCTGGCGAAGCGGGATGAAATTCAGCATAAGCTGAACAATTGGCACAGAGAAAATCAAGATTTTGATTTTAATAGCTATAAGTCATTTTTAGAAGAGATCGGCTATCTTGAGCCAAGGGCCGAAGATTTTAACATTACTACAGAAAACGTGGATGATGAAGTAGCTGTGAAGGCTGGACCACAATTGGTCGTTCCAGTTAATAACGGGCGTTATGCGATCAATGCAGCGAATGCCCGTTGGGGAAGCTTATACGATGCACTTTACGGCACAGATGCAATCAGTGAAGAAAACGGGGCAAATAGAGATGGCGGGTATAATCCTGTAAGGGGAGAAAAGGTTATTGCGTTTGCCAGGGAATTCCTTGATCAAACCGCTCCTCTGTCAAGCGGTTCCCATAAAGATGCTGTTCAATATAAAGTGGAAGAAGATAAGCTGGCTGTTGTACTTAATAATGGCGAAATTGCAAATCTAAAAGAAGAAGCAAAGTTTGCCGGATACCAGGGAGAGAAGGATCAGCCTTCTGCGGTACTTCTAAAGAATAATGGCCTTTATTTTGAAATTCAAATTGACAGAGGCCACACGATTGGAAAAACGGATGATGCCGGAGTAAAGGATGTTTTGCTTGAAGCTGCAATTACTACAATTATGGATTGTGAAGATTCAGTAACAGCAGTTGATGCTGAAGATAAGGTCCTTGTGTACCGTAACTGGCTCGGATTAATGAAGGGTGACCTTTCCGCCAACTTTACGAAGGGCGCTAAATCAATGACACGTACATTAAACCCTGACCGTTCGTATGTTTCTCCAAATGGAAAGGAGTTCTCATTATCAGGACGCTCATTGATGTTTGTCAGGAATGTCGGACATTTAATGTCCATTAATGCGATTTTGGATGCAGACGGAAATGAAGTGCAGGAAGGTATCCTGGATACGGTAATTACCAGCCTGATTGGCAAGCATACATTACTTGGAAATGGCCCATACCAAAACTCATCAGAAGGTTCTATTTATATCGTTAAGCCAAAGATGCACGGTTCCAAGGAGGTTGCTTTTGCAAACGAGTTGTTTGACCGGACAGAAGATCTGCTCGGACTTGAGCGGAATACACTAAAAATTGGTGTAATGGATGAAGAGCGCCGTACATCTTTGAACCTGGCAGCCTGCATCCGTGAAGTAAAGGAGCGCATCGTCTTCATAAACACCGGATTCCTTGACCGGACTGGGGATGAGATGCATACTTCCATGGAAGCTGGCCCAATGATCCGCAAGAATGACATGAAGGCAACAGCCTGGCTAAAAGGCTATGAAAAATCCAATGTCAATACAGGCCTTGAAACAGGATTCCAGGGCCGTGCACAAATTGGAAAAGGTATGTGGGCTATGCCTGATCTGATGGCTGCCATGATGGAGCAGAAGATCGGCCATCTGAACGCAGGAGCAAATACTGCCTGGGTACCGTCTCCAACTGCTGCCACTCTTCATGCTTTACACTATCATCAGGTGGAAGTTCAAAAGGTGCAAAACCAGCTGCTGGGAGAAATTTCGGACCTTCGTGATGAAATCCTGCAGATTCCGGTTGCTGAAAATCCGCAATGGAATCCGGAGGAAGTCCAAGAAGAACTGGATAACAACGCACAGGGTATCCTGGGATATGTTGTCCGCTGGGTTGAGCAGGGCATCGGCTGTTCTAAAGTTCCAGATATCAATAATATTGGATTAATGGAGGACCGTGCGACATTAAGGATATCAAGCCAGCATGTTGCGAATTGGCTCCACCATGGAATCTGCACGAAGGAGCAAGTGCTTGAGACACTGAAGAAAATGGCAAAGGTTGTAGATGAACAAAATAGTGGAGATCCCGCTTACCGCCCAATGGCTGCTGACTTCGATCAATCGGTTGCATTCCAGGCAGCATGTGACCTTGTTTTTGAGGGCTATGAACAGCCAAATGGCTATACAGAACCGATTTTGCACCGCCGCCGTCTTGAAGCGAAGTCCAAGTATGCTGTTAAGCAGTAGTAGTTTTAGAACAGGGCATGGATATGCCCTGTTTTTCTAAAGATCTGCAGACTTAAAGAAATCGAGGGGAGAAGGAAAAGATGAAATTTACTAGGTTTGAAGTTAATGGAGCAGTATATACAGGAGTCTCAGAGGGTGGCCAATTAAAAGAAATCAAAGGTGATATTTTCGGAGATTGGGAATATACTGGCCAGAGTTTTTCTCAGGATGCTGCTAAACAGCTTGCACCCTTGGTTCCAAATCAGATTATTGGAATTGGAGCTAACTATGTGTCAGTGAAATCAGATTTGCCTGAGACACTCCCGGAAATTCCTGTATTCTTCTATAAGCCTGTATCTTCTGTTATAGGGCCAGATGAGGATATTATCATTCCTGAAGGCATTGAAGAGGTGAAATTTGAATCCGAACTGGCAGTGGTCATTGGCAGAGAAGCTAAAAATGTAGCAGAGTCAGATGTGCTTGATTATGTTTTTGGCTATACAGTTGGGAATGATGTTACTGCACCTCAATTCTTCCATAATGATGGGCATTGGACTATTGGCAAATCCTTTGACACATTTACTCCACTTGGTCCCGTAATTGAAACAGAACTGGATCCGTTTCAGGTTAAAGTGGAAGCAAAATTAAACGGCTCAGAGAAACAGAACAGCAGCACAGATTTAATGATTATCCCGATCCGAAAAATGATTTCCTACCTGACTAATGTCATGACTCTGATGCCAGGAGACATAATCCTTACAGGAAGTCCTGTTGGAGCTGAGATGGTTAAGTCAGGCGATATTATCGAATGTGAGATCAAAGAGATTGGGACTCTGCGGAATACTTTTGCAGTGGCACGTGAAAGCGCAAAAACGGTATAATCTATCTGTAATCGATTAAGGTTTTTGCACCAGAGGTGAGTGTTGTGGAAAGAGAAAACATGGTCAAGTCCGTCAGCAGGGCACTGGATATTATTACATTGATCAGCCTGAAAAAAAGCGGTCTTGGCGTAACGGAAATTGCCAATCAGATTGATATCAATAAAAGCTCTGTTTATCGTATTCTTTCTACTCTTGTTCAGTACGGATATATAGAACAGGATAGCGAGACCGGCAAGTACAAATTAGGGTATAAATTCCTGGAGATCAGTTCAAAACTGCTTGAATCAATCGATCTGCGTGCAGAGGCAAGACCTTTTTTGCAGGAGCTGGAAAATGAAACTAATGAAGTCATTCATTTGGTCGTTTACGATCAGGGAGAGGTTGTGTACATCGAGAAGCTTGAGGGCAATGAGACTCTAAGGATGCATTCTAAAGTCGGAAAACGTGCTCCAATGCATTGCACATCTGTCGGTAAAGCTATTCTGGCTCATCTGCCTTCAAGTGTTGTTATTGATATCCTTGAAAGAAAAGGGATGCCGGTCCATACAGATAAAACCATTACGGATAAGGATGAATTTATGAAAGAACTGGGGCAGGTCAGGCAAAATGGCTATGCACTTGATCTTGAAGAAAATGAATACGGGATTACATGTGTTGCCGTTCCTATTTTTGACCACCTCGGCAAGGTCATTGCTGCAGTCAGTATTTCAGGCCCGACAATGAGAATGACAAGTGATCGTCTTGATGCATTAAAATCTATAATGGTAAGAACAGGACAAGGGATTTCCGTCCGGCTGGGACATGTCAGCCGAATAAGTTAGGTTTAGCCCAATATATCTTGATAAAAAGATATATTGGGCTAATTTTTTTGTATATACATACAAATATTTTTGTGTAAATACATAGATTAAATTTTCCAAATATTATTGAAATTATGAAAAATGTTTGTATAATAAAAATAAGCTTGGTTCATTGTTGTATAACAAAACAATTATAGTTATATAACATGTTTCGTAGTCCGCAACAAAGTGCAATTATTGTTCGCTATTACAAAACAAAAGGGGGAAAAGTAATTAATGAGTACTGGAATGTTAGCTTTATTATCATTATTGCCAATAATCGCAGTCGCAGTATTCCTTGTCGGACTGAGATGGCCGGCAAGTAAGGCTATGCCCATCTCGTACCTTGTAGCAGTTGTACTGGCGCTATTTGTCTGGAAGGTGTCGGGTGCAAAAGTAGCGGCTGCATCCATTAATGGCCTGGTTGTCGCCGGAACACTCCTATACATTATTTTTGGTGCAATTCTGCTTCTGAATACTCTGCAGGAAAGCGGCGGATTAAAGACCATACGCCAGGGATTTACCGATATCTCTCCTGACCGCAGAATTCAAGTGATTATCATTGCCTGGCTGTTTGGATCTTTCATTGAAGGCGCATCAGGGTTTGGGACTCCTGCAGCAGTAGCTGTACCGCTATTGGTTGGGCTGGGCTTCCCGGCGATGGCAGCTGTAATTGCCGGGATGGTCATTCAAAGCACACCAGTTTCATTCGGTGCAGTAGGTACTCCTATGCTCGTTGGTGTTCAGACCGGCTTATCTGGCAATGCGAGCCTTACAGATAATCTGCTTGGCCTGGTAACGCAAATTGCCGGACAAGTAGCTATTCTCCATATGATTGCAGGCACATTAATTCCTTTATTTGTGGTAGCTTTAATGACAAGATTCTTTGGCAAGAACAAATCATTTACAGATGGGATAAAAATTTGGAAGTTTGCACTGTTCGCTTCTTTTGCCATGACAATCCCTTATGTAATTGTCGCAAATGTTCTTGGACCTGAATTCCCGTCTATGATTGGCGGATTAGCTGGTTTAGCAATTGTTGTTTTTGCAGCTAAAAAAGGTTTTCTTATGCCTCCTAAGGATCAGGTCTGGGATTTTGAAGAGAAATCCAAGTGGGATCCTGAGTGGACCGGCAAACTTGAAATCAAAGCAGTTGCTCATAAAAGCGGAAGCATGACCATGATGCGTGCCTGGACTCCTTATGTTTTAGTCGGTCTGTTTTTAGTATTGTCGAGATTGAAATCGCTTCCATTTTTAGGGTGGCTTCAGTCGTGGACTGTTAAGTTTGAAAACATTTTTGATTCCGGCATCACCTCAAGTTTCCAGCCGCTGTATTTGCCGGGTACCATTTTTATTCTTGTATCCGTTATCACCTATTTTATTCATGGAATGAATTCCAGTTCATACAAAAAAGCCTGGGCAGATTCAGGAAAGACAACTGTAGCTGCTTCAACAGCTTTAATTTTCACAGTTCCGATGGTACAGGTTTTCATCAATACCGGCGGGGGAGATGCTGGCTATAATCAGATGCCGATCGAACTCGCAAATGGTGCCGCAGCTCTTGCTGGAGAATTCTGGCCATTCTTCGCAACGTTTATAGGAGGTATTGGTGCATTTATCGCAGGAAGTAATACTGTAAGTAATATGATGTTTTCTTTATTCCAATATGATGTTGGTTCGCAGATAGGAGTGGATGCAACCTGGATTGTAGCCCTTCAGGCAGTCGGCGGAGCAGCTGGAAACATGATATGTGTCCATAACGTGGTGGCTGCATCAGCTGTTGTTGGTCTTGTCGGAAAAGAAGGCGCTGTCATTCGTAAGACTCTGTTCCCATTCTTCTATTATGCATTGCTGGCTGGATCAGTCGGCTACTCGATTGTATGGTATTCGCAAAAAGGAATCTTCAATCTTGGTTCCTTCGTTGCGGTTGGCATCGCAGTCGCAGCTGTATATATCATCGCAACAAACAATAGACGTTCCAACATGATTTTGCCTCCGCCTCCGGTGAATGTGAAATCTGCTAAATAAGAATACTTATAACTGGTTTAGCCCTTTGGCTGAATCAGTTTTTTTTTTAAAAAATTTTATATTTCCTCTTCTCTTTTCCAATTACTTGTAATATAATCTTACTGTATTAACTGTACTATGAATGGTAGTACACTGTATACAGATGGGAGGGTAAGCATGTTTGAATTGGACGTAAGGAGCCGAAAGCCTATATATGAACAGCTGGTTGAGCGGCTTAAAGAGCTGATCATCACCGAGGTCTTAGCAGCAGATGAACAGCTGCCTTCCGTTCGAACGCTGGCCCATCAGCTGACAATCAACCCCAATACGATTCAAAAAGCATACAGGGAACTTGAATCCCAGGGCTATATTTATTCTATAAAGGGGAAGGGCAGTTTTGTCAGTCCAGCGACTCCCAATCTGAACAGTGAAAAAATAGAAAAAGTGAGAAATGAGCTTTCAAAGCTTTTATCAGAAGCTATATATCTTGGAATCACAAGTGATGAATTATTTAAGATGATTCAGAAATTAGAAGCAGCTATAGGGGGTGGGATAGAAGATGATCAAAATCCGTAATGTACGTAAATCATTCGAGGAGATGGATGCTGTCGAAAATGTCTCCATCGAAGTCAATAAAGGGTCCATATACGGCTTGCTTGGGTCAAATGGAGCAGGGAAAACAACGCTCTTGAAGCTTTTGGCAGGCATCTATGCGGAGGATGAGGGGTCTGTTGCTATTGACGGCCAGCCGGTCTTCGAAAATCCGGTAATTAAAGAAAAGATCTTTTTTATTCAGGATCATCCCTATTTTCTTCCTCAATATACAGTTAAGCAAATGGCTCAATTTTATCAAAATATTTACAGCAGATGGGATGACGGCCGCTTTGTGGAACTTGCTGCAATTTTTGAAATGGACATACATAAAAAGATTCATAGATTTTCAAAAGGCATTCAAAGGCAGGCTGCTTTTATCCTTGCTTTGTCTGCCAGGCCGGAAGTTTTAATTTTGGATGAGCCTATGGATGGCCTGGACCCGGTTATGAGAAAAAAAGTGAAAAGCCTGCTTATAGACGAGGTTGCCGAAAGAGAAATGACCATTCTTATTTCCTCTCATAACCTGCGTGAAGTGGAAGATTTATGTGATTTTATTGGCATCATGCATAAAGGGCGTATGATCCTGGAAAAAGACCTGGATGACCTTAAAACAGATACACATAAGATTCAAGTGGCTTTTAAAGGATCTGTACCAGCCATTTTCGATCCACTGAAAATTCTTCATAAAGAAAAAAGAGGCAGTATTATGATCTGCATTGTAAAGGGAAATGCGAAGGAAATATCGTCATATGTAGAACAATTTAAGCCAGTGATTTTTGACATGCTTCCCCTTACATTAGAGGAAATCTTCATTTATGAAATGGGGGACATTGGATATGCAGTCCAAAACATCCTTGGTTAGGAGGGAAATTCTAAAAACGATTTTCAGAAGTGTCGGCTGGGTTTCCATTGTATATTTTCTCGTTCTGTTCTTCGCTATTCCACTTGATATAATAATGAATTCTTCAGAGGAACAGCGGAAATTTCTGGACATTGACAATCTGTTTCAATACAACTTCCAGATCCAGTTTATTTTTAATATATCAGTGCCGGTGATCTTGTCTGTGTTCTTATTCAGATACACACAGGTAAAACAGTATAGCGATTTAATGCACAGCCTCCCAGTCAAGCGGGATTCCATTTTCCATCAGTATGCTTTATCAGGAATCATGCTATTAATTACGCCTGTTTTACTCATTGCTTTAATAGTCCTGATCCTTTACCAGCCCATGAATTTGCAGGAGTTCTATTCAATTGGGGAGATATTCAATTGGGTGGGCATCACCCTTTTATTTAATATTGTGATTTACCTGGCAGGAGTTTCTGTAGGAATGCTGACGGGATTATCCGCCGTTCAGGGTGCCTTAACGTATATTTTCCTCTTGCTCCCTGTAGGCATGATCATTTTAGTCTCTATTAATTTGCCATTCTATTTATTTGGCTATCCAGACCAATATTATATGGCAAGCAAATTTGAGAAGTTTTCTCCCTTAATTGCATTATCTCAGATGAACATGCGCACTCCCTCAAGCGCAGAGGCTGTTATTTATCTCTTGCTTATTTTGTCTCTGTATTGTCTTGGTTTGCAGATCTATAAAAGGAGAAGGATGGAGGCTGTCTCCCATGCCCTGGTTTTTCCGATTACAAAACCCATCTTTAAATATGGTGTAACTTTTTGCACGATGCTTTTAGGGGGGGGATATTTCGGTGAGATGCGCGGCGGCATGAGCTGGCTTATAGCTGGCTACGTGTTTGGAGCATTGATTGGATATGCGGCTGCCGAAATGGTTCTGCAAAAATCATGGCGTGTGACCATTAATGTGAAAGGATTGCTGGCATACACAGCTTTAATGGCGGCTTTATTCGTCTTATTCCAATTTGATTTTACTCAATATGAAAAAAGTGTACCACGGGGCAATGAAATTGAGCGGGTTCATTTTAGCGAGAGTTTTTACCTTTATAGTGATATCGATCATGAGGAACCCTTATATTTGAAAGAATACGAGAATATAGATTTGGTCAGAAGATTTCATGAGACGATTATAAAGGACGAAAACAGGCTTGCGCAGATTCCGGGCCGCGATTCAGTTTTTATCGTGTATGAACTGAAGAATGGCGAAAAGCTAATCCGTGATTACAGGATTAATAAAAAGGAATACCAGCCATTTCTTAAGCTGATTTATGAATCCGATGAATACAAAAAGGCTACCAATGAAATCTATCAGGTTTCAGCCGATGACACTACAAAGATAACGATTACTCCAACTGGACCTGTTAATAAACGGGCGGTCATTACAGACGATAAAGATCTAAAAGAGGCTATTGAGATATTGACGGAAGAAGTTGATTCTGCTTCCTTTGAAGAGCTCCAGGGAAGTGACGAGCCATATGCGCACATTGAGATTTTTTATAATGACAGCAATAAAGCATATATGCCTTGGTATCCTTCTTATGCAAGGTTTGAGGAATGGCTGGAAGAAAAGTCACTATTGAATGAAGCAAGAGTGAACAGCAATGATATCTCTTATGCTTTGGCTGCAAAAGCGAAGGATATCGATATCAATTTTGCAGCCGGGTACTCGTATGAAGAAGTTTTTGAAGAAATGAGAAATAGCAAATCTGCCGTCAAATTAACGGATAAGGAACAATTAGAAAGCAGCTTGAAAAATTCAGAAGGATTCATTGATGGAGACTATATTATTGCGTTCTATTTTGATGAGCAAAGGACAATTGATATTAAAAGCTTCACAGAAAAAACAGTTCCAGCCTTTATAAAAGAACGGCTTCAATAAAAGGTTAGAAACCTATAGGAGAGGGGGATTAAAGTGATTAAACCTTCAGTGGATATGACAGAGGTCTGCAGGCTATACAATAAACGGCTCTATCATATTGCTTATAATATAACAAGGGATCATTATCTTGCACAGGATGTTGTGCAGGAATCGCTGCTCAAAGCATATAAAAAAATGGACAGCATTGATGATCAGGAAAAGCTGGGGGCCTGGTTATCCTCGATTGCAACCAGAACTGCGATTGATTTTGTCCGAAAAGAAAGAAGGACAAATGAGAGAATACAGGATTCCGTTGATTTTGAAAACTGCATGGGAAATAAATATATTGATGCCGGGCTTGAAGCAGAAGTCAATTTGCTTGAGGAGCAGATATATGCTTATGTAGATTCCCTCTCCTATGAACAGAAAAGGGTTTTCCTGCTTAAAACAAAGCACGGGCTGAAAGAGAAAGAAATAGCGGACATTCTCCATCTCAACCCAAACACTGTCAAAACAAAATTGTATCGGGTTAGGCAGCACCTTAGAGAAATTCTTGGCGATCGGTATTTGGCATAGAAAAACAGCTTCTGAAAGGGAGCTGTTTTTTTGTGCAATTACAGGGAATTGATAAATAATCAGCAGGAATTCGGCCACTCAGCAGGAAAATCTGCATTCCTAATGGAAATGTCTTCATAGAAAAACCTGATTAATAAAAGGAGGTTCACTATGGAAGTGAAAGATTGCAGGGCCATTATCACTGGCGGTGCTTCAGGGCTTGGCGAGGCGACTGTGAGAAAAATAGCCGGCTGCGGCGGAAAAGTTCTTATTGCAGATTTGGCGGAGGATCGGGCAAGCCATCTTATCAAGGAACTGGGGGGAAATGTTCTTTTTTTGAAAACGGATGTAACAAAAGAAGAAGACGTAAAAAGAGCAGTGGCATTTGCATCTGAACAATTTGGCAGCTTTAATACTGCCGTTAACTGTGCCGGCATAGGAATTGCCGCCAAGCTGATTGGCCGAAAGGGAGTCCATACACTGGAGATATTCCAAAAGGTCATTACGATTAATCTGATCGGGACTTTTAACGTCATTCGGCTGGCTGCTGAACAAATGGCAAAGAATGAGCCGAATGAACAAGGTGAAAGGGGCGTCATTATTAACACGGCCTCCGTAGCAGCCTTTGAAGGACAAATTGGCCAGGCTGCATATAGTGCATCAAAGGGCGGTGTGGTTGGCATGACCTTGCCAATTGCCAGAGAGCTGGCGGGTTATGGAATTCGTGTTATGACAATTGCCCCCGGTTTGTTTAATACACCTATGTTTGATTCGCTGCCTGAAGAGGCAAGGAATTCCTTGGGGCAAATGGTGCCTTTTCCTTCAAGGCTGGGATATCCTGAGGAGTATGCCAGGCTGGCAGAGAGTATTTTAGTGAATCCGATGCTGAATGGAGAAACGATCCGTCTGGATGGCGGCATCCGTATGCAGCCAAAGTAATAAAGAGAGAGCGGTTCTTTATACAAAGGCAGTTTCCGCAAGGTTTGTTGCTTTTTGTATATTAATTAATTAGTTGATTGGAGAGAGCAGCCTGGAGCGTAAATCAACGGACAACAATGATAGGCGAAAAAAATTTATACGAAAAAAGACTTTACGAAAGACAGATATTTTAAAAAAATGAATTTTAAATGTTCTAAAAATATAGATAATTATTGTACAATATAATTGTAAGCCTTTACAAAGGCAGTGAATAATACTTTGTGTTATGTCAAAAAATTTTTAGATTCGGAGGATCATAATATGGCTGCTTCATACATACAGGAAGAGCATGAAATTTTTCGGGAATCTCTGCGTAAGTTTTTAGAGAAGGAAGCATATCCGTATTATGACAAATGGGAAGAGGACAGGATCATTCCCCGGGATTTTTGGCACAAGATGGGGGAGCAAGGTTTTTTATGCCCTGATATTGATGAAAAATATGGCGGAAGCAATGTTGATTGGGGCTTCTCAGTAGTCATTAATGAAGAACTTGAACGGGTTGGTTCAGGCATGGTGGGAATTGGGCTCCACAATGATATTGTTGTTCCTTACATTACTGCTTATGGAACAGATGAGCAAAAGGAAAGGTGGCTGCCAAAGTGTGCAGAAGGTGAAATCATTACTGCTATCGCAATGACTGAACCTGGCGCCGGATCTGATTTAGCCGGCATCAGAACGACAGCAAGGCTTGATGGGGACCATTACATAGTGAATGGTGAAAAGACCTTTATAACCAATGGAATTCATGCCGATTTAATCATCATAGCCTGTAAAACCAATCCCAATGCAGTTCCCAGGCATAAAGGAGTAAGCTTGCTTGCGATCGAGAGGGGAACAAAGGGGTTTTCAAGAGGAAGAAAATTAAACAAGGTTGGCCTTCACTGTCAGGATACGGCAGAGTTAATTTTTGAAGATTGCATGGTTCCGAAAGAAAATCTGATTGGAGAAGAAGGGAAAGGTTTTCTGTATTTGATGGATAAGCTGCAGCAGGAAAGACTTGTCGTTGCAATCGCTGCCCAGGTGGCTGCAGAGGAAATGCTTAATTTAACAATGAATTATGTTAAGAATCGCGAGGCATTCGGAAAACCGGTCAGCCAGTTTCAAAACACTCAATTTAAGATTGCCGAAATGGCAACAGATATTGAGATGGGAAGGTCGTTTCTTGATCAATTGATCACAGAGCATATGGCAGGGAAAGATGTAGTTACAAAGGTCTCCATGGCGAAATGGAAGCTTACTGAAAACGCCCGGAATATTGCCGCAGAATGCATGCAGCTTCATGGCGGCTATGGCTACATGGAAGAATACGAGATTGCGAGGAGATACAGGGATATACCAGTTGCCAGTATATATGCAGGTACAAATGAAATCATGAAAACTATTATTGCGAAGAACATGGGTTTATAAGGAGGAGTAAACATGCGTGAAGCTGTCATTGTCGAAGGTGTCAGAACACCAGTAGGAAGAAAAAACGGCTTTTTAAAAGATATCAGGGCGGATGATCTGGCTGCTGAAGCACTAAAGGCACTTGTCGGACGTGCAGGCATAGATCCGCATTTCATTGATGATGTCATTCTTGGATGTGTCTCGCAAATAGGCGAACAAACAGGGGATATTGCAAGGGTCGCAGCATTGATAGCCGGTTTTCCGATTGAAGTGCCGGGGACCACCATTGACCGTCAATGCGGCTCCAGCCAGCAGGCTGTTCATTTTGCAGCTCAGGCGATTTTGGCGGGAGATATGGATATTGTGATCGCAGGCGGTGTCGAAAGCATGTCCCGTGTCCCTATCGGCTCCAGTTATCAGGGTGCAGGATTCAGTGAAAAACTGACAGACAGACATGAAATCATTCACCAGGGTTTATCAGCTGAACGCATTGCTGAAAAATATGGTTTTACAAGAGAAGAACTTGATCACTATTCATTAGAGAGCCACCAAAAGGCTTTAAAAGCACAGGCGGAAAAGCGTTTTGAGAGAGAGATTGCACCCTTAGATGCGACATTGTCTGATGGGCAGCTTATGACGGTATCGGAGGACTCCGGCCCCAGAAAGGAAACTTCGCTGGAAGCACTAGGAAGCTTACGAACTGTTTTTAAAGAGAATGGAGTCATTCATGCAGGGAATTCAAGTCAAATCAGCGATGGGGCCGCTGCACTATTAATTATGTCACGGGATAAAGCAGAGGAGCTTGGAATGAAGCCAAGGTTCAGGATTCTTGCCCGTACAGCAGTTGGCTCTGATCCTACTTTAATGCTGACTGGACCGATACCGGCAACTGAGAAAGTGTTAAAGAAAGCTGGACTGGCTATTGAGGACATCGACGTGTTTGAAGTGAACGAAGCATTCGCTCCTGTTCCGCTCGCCTGGCTGAAAGAAACAGGAGCCGATCCCGCAAAGCTTAATCCAAACGGCGGAGCCATTGCACTCGGCCATCCTCTGGGGGGCAGCGGTGCACGGCTGATGGTTACCATGATGCATGAACTGGAAAGAACAGGGGGGCGCTATGGACTGCAGACCATGTGTGAAGGCCTTGGAATGGCGAATGCAACTATTATTGAACGATTAGACTGAAAAATGGGGAGGAATAAAAATGACTACTACTATTGGGAGAATTTTTGATTTAACTGCCGGAAAGTTTCCGAATAAAGAAGCCCTGTATGATGTCAGGAAAAATCTTCGTCTTACCTATAAGGAATGGAGTCTTGAGATCAATAAATTGGCGAATTCCTTAATGAATGACGGCGTCAGAAAGGGCGACAGGGTTTCAACCTACCTTTTTAATACAGAGGAACTTGCAACAGCATTCTTTGCATGTGCAAAAATCGGTGCCATTTTTAATCCCATCAACTTTAGGCTGATGTCAGAAGAAGTTGCTTATATCCTTCAGGATGCAGATCCAAAAGTAGTGTTATTTGAACAAATGCTGGAATCCGGCATTACCCCAATTGCTAAACGTTTTCCTCATACTGCCTTCTGGTTCATTGATGACAATGCACCCGGATATGCTTCATCCTATCGGGAAAAAGTGGATGCAGCATCGCACGACGAAATCGAAATAGAAATTGACGAAAATGACTTGTACGCGATTATGTACACGAGCGGTACCACTGGTAGGCCAAAAGGAGTTGTACACAGGCATCGGGATATGGCTGAACAAAGTTTAATCGTAATAGGAGCCACAAAGCTTGAAAGCAGTGACAATGGTCTTGTGACTGCTCCAATGTTCCACTGTGCAGAGCTTCACTGTGCCTTTTTGCCGAGGGTGCATGTGGGGGCTAAAAATACCATCCTCCATCACTTTGATGCAAAAGAAGTATTACAGTTAATTTCAGATGAGAAGATTACAAAGTTTTTTGCAGCACCTACCATGTGGAATATGCTGCTGCAGGAAAACTTAAGCGATTATAATCTGGAAAGCCTGAAGCTGGGACTGTATGGAGCAGCTCCAATGGCGCCGGCACTTGTGTATGCATGCCGGGAAAAATTAGGCATCTCCCTTGTACAGGCATATGGAATGACCGAGATGGGGCCTGCCATTACGTTTTTATCTGAAGATGATCAGATCCGGAAAGCAGGGTCTGCAGGACAGGCATGTTTAAACCATGAAATAAGGATTGTAAGACCGAATGAAAATGGTCCATCTGATCCTGATGATATGGTGCCGGCAGGGGAAACAGGTGAAATCATTGTAAAAGGTCCATGCATGATGAATGGTTATTTCAATCGGGATGAGGCAAACAGCCTTGCCATGCATGGAGGCTGGTACCACTCTGGTGACATAGGATATCTGGATGATGAAGGCTATTTGTACGTTAAAGACAGAGTCGATGATATGATCATTAGCGGCGGAGAAAACATTTACCCCCGGGAAGTGGAAGATATTTTATATACGCATATTGGCGTACTGGATGTGGCAGTGATTGGCCAGCCTGATGACCGCTGGGGTGAGACGGTCACAGCATTTGTCGTAAAAAAAGATCCGGCACTATCTGAAAATGAGCTGGATGAACTGTGCAGGAATAGTGATGAACTCGCTAATTATAAGCGGCCAAGAAAATACGTATTCTGTGAAGCGCTGCCAAGGAATGCGAGCGGAAAGATACAGAAGTTTATGCTCCGCAAGCAGCTGGAGGATCTGTTCGCTGACGGAAAAATTTAGCCGGAAGAAAGGGATGCATGATGTTAAAAGGCATAAGAGTAATCGATTTTTCCAATTATCTTCCTGGTCCGTTTGCTTCCCAGAGGCTTGCAGAGCTTGGAGCTGAAGTGATTAAGGTTGAATCTTTGACGGGTGACCCCGCAAGGCAGCTGGATATTCAAATACAGGGTACAGGAGCAGTGTTTGCCGCCAACAACCGAGGTAAAAAAAGCATTACACTCAATCTGAAGAGTGAGGAAGGAAGAAGTGCAGCCCTAAAGCTGATTTCTGAAAGTCATGCCGTGCTGGAAAGCTTTCGGCCAGGAGTCATGAAAAAACTCGGACTTGATTATGAGACTGTAAAAAGACATAAACCTGCTATCGTTTATTGCTCCCTTACAGGCTACGGGGAGAATAAAGATTTTCAATATTTAGGCAGTCATGATTTGAACTATATGGCAGTAAGCGGCGCCCTTTCCCAGCTGAAGGACCGCAGCGGCCGTCCTGTTCACCCGTCCAATACAATAGCGGACTTTATGGGAGGAATGGCTGCGAGCGAAAGGATACTGGCAGCCCTGCTTTCCGGCAAAGGCGGGCATCACTCCATTTCCATTGCTGAAGTGATGGCTTCCATCATGGGAAACCATTTGCTGATTGAAAAAGAAATGGGTTATCCAAATGGACTTCCGGTACTAAGCGGGGAAATCGTCGCCTACTCCATTTATGAGACAAAGGATGCGCGGTTTGCTGCACTTGCTGCATTAGAGCCGAAGTTCTGGATAAACTTCTGCAGGAGTGCCGGCAGAGAGGATTGGATTGATTCCCATTTCTCCCGTGCCTCTGGCAATAATCCTGTATTTTTGGAGATGACCGAATTATTTAAAAGCAGGACATTAAAAGAGTGGACTGAATTCGGGCAAAGAGTTGATTGCTGCCTGACTCCGGTATTGGAGACGGGTGAATTAAAAGACTTTCCACTTTTTAGGAGGATTTATGAACGAGACGGGAATTACCCTTTCGTTAAAATGCATGGAGGAATGGACTCGGCAGTGGATGGCCCTCCAAAACTGGGAGAACATAATGAGGAAGTCTTAAACACTATTGCTGGAATGTCAGCAGAGAAATTAAATTTATGACAGAAAATTAAAGTATGTCCTGAAAGAATGAAGAGTCCCTAATCATGAAGATGATTAGGGACTCTTCATGTTTCATGCCTCAAAAATTGTGACACTTGCGAGATTAAGTCGAGTCACTCTTCCAAATGGATTTTAGCCTTTGAATATTCGAAAGAGAGGGGATGCTGCTGAGATTAAATGGTATAATGAAGGGGAATATATATTAAAATAAACTTTTTTCTATTTTTGGAGTGTGATGGTCACTAGTGCGTTTTATTAAAACAATCCCCAATATAGTCACTTTGGGTAATCTATATTGCGGTTTTCTTTCAATCGGAATGGCAGCCAATGGCGAATTTAAAAATGCAGCAATATTAATTTTAATCGGCATGATGCTTGATAGCATGGACGGCAGGCTGGCAAGAATGCTTAAAGCGGATAGTACGCTTGGAAAAGAACTTGATTCGCTGGCAGATATTGTTACATTTGGTGTTGCCCCTTCATTTTTGGTCTTTTATACATATTTTTTTCAATTTGGAATTCTTGGATTGATTGTTTCAGGTCTTTTTCCTTTATTCGGGGCATATCGGCTTGCCCGATTCAATATCAGTCCCCCAAAGTCCTCATTAAATTATTTTATAGGAGTTCCGATAACAGCAGCAGGAGGGATCATGGCCATACTGACCCTTTTTGGTGACCGTATTCCCAATATCATCACAACTGTTGTGTTTACTGCACTATGCTTTCTAATGGTAAGCAGAATTCGGATCCCCAGCTTTAAGGAAGTTCCTCTTCCAAAATACGGGACGATTGTTACCATTTTTCTAGGAAGTGTCCTGTACGTTATTTATAAGGGCTCCTATGGACCATTCCCCGATTTAATTTATATTGCGATTCCGCTATACATTGCATATTTGACCTACCGGTTCATTAAAGGTAAAAACAAAAAAGATATCGATTAAGTAGAAAAGAGAAAGCGCCTTGCCCACCTTCGGCACCTTGAGGGGGGCTGCTTGCGCAGGAAAGTTATCGAAGTTTAAAGTTATACTTTTTTACAAAAAAAAGGCCGGAATGGCCTTTTTATTTGTAAAATACTTTGTCTATATTATATTTTGCATGAAGGGTATTAATGATATAAGTCTCATAAATTTCGCGCTCCATGCTGTCTTCAACGTAAATGACTGCAATTTTATAGACATCATCACGATGATTTTTTATTGGGGAAACATTATCTTCAAAATGCTTTTTCACGCGCTGCCTTAATTTTCGTGCCTTCCCAGCAAAGAGCAGATCTTCATTCGCATCGAAGAACAGAATCATGCCGCCCTTGTCTCTTGGTATCTTATGATAATCTGTGAAACCATAGACACTGCTAAGGTCACTTTCTCCTGCCTGCCCCGTTTGCCTGCTTCTTGTAATGACGAGATTTGGCTCGGGAATTTCAATTTTTATCAATATCATCACTTCCTATTCTAAGATTAAAGAGTACCATAAATTTCATATGTAATCCACATTAAAAGCATCATGGGATTCTGCCTGGCCCCAGAAACCTAGTGAACTGCAGGTTGCCCTCCTATCTTCGGAACATTTAGAACTCGATCATCTAAAGATCATGCAAAACTTGCCGTGCTACATGTACTGCTGAAAAAATTTTTAAATGCTTGGATTATATAGAGTGTAATTGTTTTTGTCTTTCTTTTGTCATATTCAGCAGCACTTCATTATTAAGCGAGCGTGCCATTTTAAGGGTGAGGTCCAAAATCTTCTTGATTCCTTCCTTCTGGCCGTAATCAATAGCTACCCGATCACATTGAACTTCAGTATCTGTACAGATTATATTCTTTCCAGCCGGATAGGTAATATGTCCAATTTCATGCAAAATTATGGCTTCTTTTATTTCTCTGTCTGAACAGAACTTTTCATAATCATAGACGACAATAAACCATTCATAATGCGCATCCAGGGATCGATAAAACATAGTCAGGAGTCTGCAGTCAATATTCCAAAAGCTCAGCCAGTTTTCATCGTTTAGACCAAAGTTTTTTAAAACAGTATGTTTATCTTCTAATATGGCTATTTTTCTTTCTCGGCCGCAATAGGCTAAGGAAAGCTCTTCACACAAACAGATCAAGTCAGATTCTCCTTTTATTTAATTTCGAATTACTAGCATTGTTATGTAAGCGGCACTTTTTTAATCACCAGCCAATAAGAAATTAATGGATCTGTTGCAAACCTGCCATGCTGCAGTAAAATGCCAAAAAAGGGACAGCACATAAATTTAAGGAAAATCTGAGAGAGGAAATGATTTAGTCGTGATTTAACTAGTAATCCAAAAGCGGGGCATCAGCAGCCTTCATAATGGGTGAAGCTGGACTAAGACCAAACTAAGCTGGGCACATTGTGTTCAGCTATTCTTCTTTCTATTTACATAAAGAGTGTGCATACTATTTACGACTTAGCTCATAGTGAAAAATACTTACACATAAGGAATTTGTCATATCAATATTCCCAATCACATAGAAATGAAAAATAGCTTAGCACTGAAAAATATTTTAAATATTAAAAGGAGAAAATAAACATGTAAAGAATATTTAAACTATTCATAATTTTATAAAAAATACTTTGCTTATCGAAATAAAGGGGGTTGAAAGATTGGGGATTTTAGAGATAAAAGATGCTACTTTAAGGTTTGGAGGTGTAGTAGCTCTCGATCATGTCTCATATGAAGTGCAGGAAGGAGAGATTTTTTCGCTTATTGGGCCAAATGGGGCAGGGAAGACAAGTATGCTGAATTGCATTAGCGGACTATACAAGCCTTCATCTGGTTCCATCCACTTCAAAGGGGAAGATATTACCCGCTATAAACCTCACAAAAGAGCCAGTATGGGTATTGCCCGGGCATTCCAGAACATCGAACTTTTTCCGCATTTATCTGTTTTGGACAATCTGATGCTTGGCAGGCATGTCAGAATGAAAACCGGGCTTCTTGCAGGAGGATTTTATTGGGGAAAGGCGCAAAGAGAGGAAATTGAACATCGGAAAAAAGTTGAGCAGGTAATCGATTTTCTTGAAATTGAGGATATCCGCAATACTCCCGTGGGAACTCTTTCGTATGGATTGCAGAAAAGGGTCGAAACCGGCAGGGCTCTGGCACTGGAACCTGACATCCTTCTTCTGGATGAGCCGATGGCAGGCATGAATAGTGAAGAAAAAGAGGACATGGCCAGATACATTATCGACATTCATGAAGAAATGAATACAACCATTATATTAATTGAACACGACATGGGAGTTGTTATGGATTTATCCGATCACATTGCAGTTCTTGATTTCGGGAAACTGATTGGCTACGGGACGCCCGAAGAGATTCAGAATAATCCTAGAGTCATAGAAGCTTATCTGGGAGAAGAGAATGCCGTATAACAGATAATTCGGCTAAAAGTTAGTTTTATTTTTTAGGAGGGGGGAGCGATTCTATGAGCATGACATTTACGCAGCTGCTGATTGAAAGGGCTTACACAAAAGGGTCACAAGTTGCTTTAAGAGAAAAAGAATTTGGAATTTGGAATGAAATCACGTATGAAGCGTTCTTGGAGAAAGTTATGAATTTCAGCTTGGGGTTGGCATCTTTAGGTCTGAAAAGGGAGGATAAGCTAGCCATTATTGGCGATAACAGACCTGAATGGGTAATCAGTGAGCTTGCTGTGCAAAGCTTGGGCGGCATTTCAGTCGGAATCTATCAGGAATCCTTACCTGCTGAACTTAGTTACATCATTGATAATTGTGACGCAACTATAATAGTAGCAGAAGATCAGGAGCAAGTGGATAAGCTTCTGGAAATTAAAGACTCCATTCCTAAAGTCAGAACGATTATTTATTATGATTCACGGGGCATGAGAAGTTACCGGGAGGATTTTCTTTTTGAATTTGAAGAGGTTCTGCAAATGGGACGGGTTTATCACACTGAGCAGCCTGATTTATTTGCACAGGAAGTTGATAAAGGTTCTGCAGATGACGTGGCTATTTTATCATATACTTCAGGAACGACAGGCAATCCGAAAGGAACGATGCTTACTTACAGGAATCTGATAGACATGGCTAAAAACCTATCAGACATCGA
The DNA here is from genome assembly GCF_017303275.1 of Bacillus sp. NTK034. Classification (GTDB taxonomy): domain Bacteria; phylum Bacillota; class Bacilli; order Bacillales; family Cytobacillaceae; genus Cytobacillus. The sequence goes on from NZ_JAFKOJ010000008.1 coordinate 105,644, forward strand.
TCCGCTGACTGATAAGGATGAATATGTATCATTCCTTCCGCTTGCCTGGATCGGGGAACAAATGATGACCTTTGCTATGGGCTTATACAATGGGATGACGATTAATTTCCCTGAAGAGCCGGCAACCGTATTGGAAGACCTTCGGGAAATTGGGCCACAGGTTATGTTTTCACCTCCAAGAATATATGAAGATATGGTATCTCGCTTTCAGGTCAGAATTCAGGACAGCGGCTGGCTAAAAAGAAAGATATATAATTTGTGCAAGCCGATAGGCGAGAAGGCAGCCAAAGCACATTTTGAAAACAAACCTGTCAGCACTGGAACGAAGGTTCTCTATAGAATTGCTGATTATCTGATGTTCAGTGCGATTCGCGATCATTTCGGACTCCTGAAGATCAAGCGCGCTTATACCGGAGGTGCCCCTTTAGGCCCAGATGTATTTGAGTTCTTCCACAGCATAGGAGTCAATGTGAAAAGCATTTATGGGCAGACAGAAGTTTCAGGCATATCTATTGTGCACAGGGACGGAGACATTAAGCTGGACAGTGTTGGAATTCCTATTCCTGGAACAGAAGTGAAAATTTCTGATGAAGGAGAAATTCTGATCAAAAGCTCAAGCGTCTGCAAAGGGTACTATAAAAACGAGAAAAGTACAATCGAAACCATTCAGGATGGCTGGCTACATACAGGGGATGCAGGGAGGCTGGATGAAGATGGGCATTTGTATATCATTGACCGTATTAAAGATGTCATTCGCCTTGATACAGGTGAGATGTTCTCCCCGCAATTTATCGAAAATAAGCTGAAATTCAGTTCGTTCATACAGGAAGCGGTAGCAATCGGGAAGGATCGCCCATATGTGGTTGCCATGATCAATATCGATATGAAAAATGTAGGGCGCTGGGCAGAGAAAAATCAAATCAGCTATACAACTTATACCGATTTATCATCCAAACCGGAAGTGCTGGAACTGATCGAAAAACAGGTGCAGGAAATCAATCAGACCCTGCCTGAAAAAGCCCGGGTGAAAAAATTCGTTCTTCTTTATAAAGAACTGGATGCAGATGATGAAGAGCTTACAAGAACAAAGAAAGTCCGCAGGCAGTTTGTTGCTAGAAAATATCAGGCCTTAATCGATGGTCTTTATACAGAGGACAAAAAAATACGGGTCAATGGCACGATCAAGTATCGTGATGGCATGGAACAAACCATCCAAACAACACTTCAAGTCATTTTTTTGGATGAAGGAGAGGGGGCAGCTTAATGACTTTTTTCTTGCAGATGCTCGTAACAGGAATAGTTGTAGGAAGTGTTTATGCACTTGTGGCACTGGGTTTTGTGCTTATTTATAAATCCAGTGACGCCATCAACTTTGCACAAGGAGAGTTCCTTTTAATTGGAACGTATGTATGTTTAACGCTTATTACAGCCTACAACATTCCGTTTATTGCAGCCCTTTTAATTGCGCTTATGTTCAGTGCCGTTTTAGGATTTGTCATTGAACGTATTGTTCTGCGTCCGTTTATTGGAGAGCCGGTCATATCGATGATAATGGCGACGATCGGTTTATCGAGTGTTCTTGCTGGGATTGTCCATATTATTTGGGGACATGAAACACGTGTGTTTCCAAAAATCTTCTCAGAACAGCCGATTAATCTTGGTGAGATTGTCATTGCACCTGTCTATTTATGGTCACTTTTAATCGTTGTGGCTATGCTTATCATTTTCACCCTCTTTTTCAAATATTCGAAGCTGGGAATTGCGATGAGGGCAACCGCAGATGATCAGCAGGCGGCTATGTCAATGGGTATCAGCGTTAAGATGATTTTCGCAGTTGCCTGGGCAATTGCTGCAATTGTTTCTGCGGTTGGTGGCATCCTTCTCGGGAACATAAATGGTGTTAATGCATCCCTTTCAGCGATCGGCTTAAAAGTACTTCCGGTTGCCATCTTAGGAGGACTTGACAGTATCCCCGGGGCCATCATCGGGGGACTGATCATCGGCATTCTTGAGAGCTTGACTGGCGGATATCTGGATCCATTGGTTGGTGGCGGTCTGAAAGAGGTTATGCCGTTTGTCATCCTCGTATTTATCCTTATGTTCAAGCCATATGGTTTGTTCGGAAAAAAAGAAATCGAGAGGGTGTAACCGATGAGAAATCCTTTTGTAATGGATTGTGGAGAATTCCATGTAAATTATAAACAAGATATGGCCATCTGGAAAATCTCCAGAGTAAGGATGCGGGTATTCATTCTTCTGGCAATATTTGCAGTCTTTCCGATGTTTGCATCCGATTATATCATTGGACTGGCAACGCTTTGCGGAATTGCCGCGATTGGTGCGATTGGCCTGAACATCCTGACGGGCTTTACGGGCCAGATTTCCATAGGGGTAGGCGCGTTTCTCGGAGTAGGCGGATACACGTCGGCCATTCTGACAGCCAAGCTTGGATTAAGCTTTTGGATTGCCATGCCGACAGCCGGCATTGTGACGGCGATTGTAGGCGGACTATTCGGATTGCCTTCCTTAAGGCTAAAAGGATTATATTTAGCCATTGCGACACTGGCAGCACAGGTAATCATTTTGTTTATTATTTCCCGCTGGGATGCGCTGACAGGCGGAACAGCCGGAATGGTTCTATCAAGGCCTGAACTTGGCAGTTTTGTCTTTTACAGTGAGCGGAGCTATTATTATTTGATGTTTGCAGTGCTGATTATTACAGCCACCTTCACCCTGAACCTCTTCCGGTCGCGGGTCGGCAGGGCATTCATAGCAGTACGTGACCGTGATGTAGCAGCAGAAGTGATGGGAATCGATCTGTTTAAGTATAAGGTATTGGCATTTATTGTGAGTTCCTTCTTCGTTGGCATTGCCGGAGCTTTACTGGGCCACTATACCATGGTTGTAAGTCCAGAGCTATACAGCATTACAGTGTCCATCGAATACTTAGCAATCATACTGGTCGGCGGATTAGGGAGTGTATTCGGGTCGATCTACGGAGCTGTTTTCATTACATTGCTTCCAGTTGTTCTAAGATCAGGTGTAGAAATGATGAGCGGGGTTTTTCCAGACTTATCTGCAGTCTTAATAGGTATGAAAGAGGTAGTATTTGGCCTAGTGATTATCTTATTCCTGATTTATGAACCGCAGGGACTCGCGAAAATATGGAAAAATATTAAAGACTACTTTAAACTATGGCCGTTTTCTTATTAATTCCCGGGTAATAATTTCTGAAAATTTTGAAAGTAAAACTTTCAAATTTTTATAAAAAAGAGGTAAAAATGAGGGGGAACATTATGAAGAAGGTTTGGAAAGGTTTATTGGCAGCAACATTAATGGCTGGAATGCTGGCTGGCTGTTCAGGAGGCAGCGAGGAAGCATCGGGTGACAAGAAAGGCACAGTCAAAATCGGCGGTATCTTTGACCTTACGGGCGGTACCGGGGATGTTGGAACACCATATGCAGAGGGTGAAAAAGCATTTTTTGAATCCATTGCAGGAAAGGAGATCAATGGATATAAGCTCGAATTAATCGGTGATGACTATGCTTATAAAATTCCTGAAGCCCAAAAACTTTATCAGAAATTGAAATCAAAAGATAAAGTATCGGCCATTTTAGGATGGGGGACAGGTGACACAGAAGCGCTTCGCCAGCAGGTGGCAGCTGACAAACTTCCATTCATCTCGGCTTCATACTCAGAGAATCTAAAAAATATTGACGAAAGCCCATATAACTTCCTGGCCGCAGCTTCATACTCAGATCAGGCAAGATCCGTACTGAAATGGATAAAAGACAATCACACTGGCGGCACACCTACTGTAGCATTAATATACAACGATACGGCTTTTGGAAAATCCCCAATTGAAGATGCCAAGAATTATGCAAAGGAAAATGGCATTGAAATTGTTGATGAGCAAATAGTTGACCTGAAAACACTTGATGCAACCTCCCAATTACTGAACATGGAAAAGAAAAATCCTGATTATGCGATTATCAACCAAACTTGGGGGGCAACCGCAACGATTCTAAAAGATGCTAAAAAGCTTGGCCTTGATACACAATTCATCGGTTTAAACTGGGCTGCAGGTGAAGGTTTGCTTCCAATTGCGGGTGATGCGGCTGAAGGATTTATCGGGGTTGTCACACATGCATTCCCTTATGAAGATCTTCCTGGAATGGAAGAAATCAAGAAGTTCGTAGAAAGCAAGGGTGAAAAGCTGGAAGACAAGAACCAGAAATTTATCCAGGGATGGGTTTCCGCCAAAATTATGGTTGAAGGCCTAAAACTTGCTGAAGACCCGACTTCAGGTGAAGGAATCCGTGCCGGCCTGGAGAAAATCTCAAATCTGGATCTTGGCGGTCTAGCCGCTCCAGTTACTTTTTCACCTGACAATCATGCTGGCACCAACCAAATTCGATTGGCAGAAGTGAAGAACGGGCAGTTTGAAGTGTTCACTGATTATATCGGCTACTAAAATGATGGGGGCGAGGTTTTTTACCCGCCTCCTGTTAACTTTTACAGGCTTGGAATATCGCTAAATTGTGAACTATGCAAATAAATTCGAAATTTGGCAAACAAGCGCTTGGCATTCGCAAATAAATCTCAGGTTTTGCAAACAAACCTGGAAAACCAGCAAACAACAAATAATTCAGAACTTGACCTTGGAACGAATAAATAGAGAAAGAGTTAATAAAGCTGGGAGGACAGATGTATGCTGACAATTAACAATGTCGAAGTGATGTACGATAAGGTCATCCTTGTACTAAAGGGGATGTCGATGGTGGTGCCGAAAGGGAAAATAGTTGCTTTGCTCGGCAGCAATGGCGCAGGGAAAACCACCACCCTTAAAGCCATTTCCGGACTGTTGAAGAGTGAGAATGGTGAAGTGACAGACGGATTTATCGAGTTGTATGGGGAGCGCATTGATGTTAGCGATGCTGAAACCATCGTAAAGAAAGGGATTTTTCAGTGCATGGAAGGAAGGCGCGTGTTCAAGCACCTTTCTGTGGAAGATAACCTGATTGCGGGTGCACATACCAGGAAAGACCGGAAGAATATTAAAAGTGATATTCAAAAAGTTTATCATTACTTTCCAAAGCTTGAAATGCTGAAGCACAGGCAGGCCGGATATCTGTCAGGAGGAGAGCAGCAAATGCTGGCCATTGGCAGGGGGATTATGGCAAAGCCAAAGGTGCTGCTTCTCGATGAGCCTTCATTGGGACTGGCCCCGCTATTGGTAAAAGAGATCTTCGGGATCATCAAAAAAATCAATGAAGAAGAGGGTACCACGATATTGGTAGTTGAGCAAAATGCCAATGTTGCCTTATCGATTGCCGATTATGGATACATCATGGAAAACGGCCGGATTGTAATGGATGGAACGGTGGACCGGCTCCTTTCCAATCAGGATGTGCGTGAATTTTACCTTGGTATGGGAGATAAGGGACGGAAAAGCTATAAAGATATTAAATCTTATAAAAGAAGAAAGAGGTGGCTGTAGTGGAAAAGCTGAAGGAAGTGATTCAGCATGCATATGACAGTGCCAAAGGATTTAAAAGTCAGCTTGAAGAGGCACGCATTTCTCCAAGTGACATTCTATCTCTCAAGGATTTACAAAAAATTCCCGTGCTTAAAAAAGATCGATTGCCGGAATTGCAATCAGCAGACCAGCCCTTCGGAAGCCTTGCAGCTGTAAAGCCAAATGAGATGGCACGGATTTTTATGTCACCAGGTCCAATTTATGATCCGCAAACCACTGAGAAGGATTTTTGGCGTTTTTCAGAAGCTCTCAGGACAGCCGGGTTTAACAGTGATGATATTGTACAGAATACATTTTCCTATCATCTTTCACCGGCAGGCTTTATGTTTGACTCGGCACTTCGTGAATTAGGTGCAACTGTAATTCCGGCCGGAACCGGGAATCGGGAGCTGCAGATCCAGATCATGAAGGATGTCCTGGTAACCGGCTATGTGGGAACTCCGAGCTTCTTTAACCTTTTGCTCGATGCCATTGAAGAGAAAGGATGGAAGATTGGTAACGAAATAGCGATTAACAAAGTATTCTTCACTGCTGAAATGCTGACTGAACAAATGCGGAAAAGGTGTGAAGACAATGGGATTTCGGTATATGAAGGCTATGGAACTGCCGATTGCGGGTGCATTGCTTTTGAAGACAAGCAGGGCCCTGGCCTGAGAATAACTGATTCTGCCATTGTACAAATCTGTGAACCGCAGACTGGGTGGGAGGTTTCAGATGGAGAAGGTGAAGTGGTTGTCACTCTATTTGATAAAAGCTACCCGCTCATCCGCTTTGGCACTGGCGACCTCTCCCGCTGGGTTAAAGGGTACGGGGGAAAACGGATTGCAGGAGTGCTGGGGCGTGTTAGTGATGGAGTAAAGGTTAAAGGAATGTTTGTACGAGAAAAACAGCTTGCACAGGTTTTGAATGAAGCAGGGTATTCAGTTTTTCAGGCTTTTGTCACAAATGAGAACGGGCAGGATCAGCTTACTATTTTCGTAGAATCTGAGCAAGGGTTGGACTCTGAGCTTTCATCAAAAATTCAGGACGTGATCAGGGTCAAGCCAATCCTGGAATTAACAGCGGCAGGCTCAATTAAGAAGGATGATAAGAAGCTGGTGGATAACCGGAACTACGAATTAAAAAAGGTGTAGTAAAAGGAGGCTGATTGAATCGGCCTTCTTTTTTGTGGAGAACTGAATTTGTACTCTGAAAAAAGCCGAAAGAGATCATGATTTTAAAATGGGAAATAATCTTTCGCATTAACGCCAAAAATGTGGTGTGGAGGAGGAAAATGGTAGTTAACCAGCCGGATTAACGCGTAAAAAGGTAAGAGGGAGAAAAACCGCAGCTAATCAGCTGCTATCAACAAAAATAGAGTTGCAATCCCCAAATAATCACAATTGGTGCCGCTTATAAAAAATCAACGACTGCCATCGCTATTCTCACATTCCACTACTAGAAACAATCCTTTATAATAGGAAGTCACGTTTGTAACCTTCATGCCGGAATCCTGTATAGCCAGAAGTGTATCACGGTTTAGATGGCAGCCGTCACAAATTCGTTTCCATAGAGGGGTTAAGGCTTCCTGGGCAAATGCCAGAGCGGGCTGCTCCATTTTTACGTGTTCAAAGAATAGTATTTTTGCCTTTGGCTTACAGACTCGTCTGATCTCCGCGAGTGCTTTGTCAGGGTTTGGTATCGTGCAGAAAACAAGAGTGGCAACTGCTGAATCAAATGTTTTGTCCGCAAATTCAAGATTTTCAGCAGACTGCCGGTGGATATGGATAGGAACACCAGCCGCATTCTTGCGTGGAATAGATTTTTCAATCATTGCCTGACTTGGTTCAATGGCATCGACCAGAGCCGCATTTTTGTATAATGGGAAGTTGATGCCTGTGCCGGCGCCAACTTCAAGTACCCGGCCGTCCGCCATGGAAAGAATTTCACTTCTGATTTTCCGGAATTTTCTTATTTCAAGAGGCTGCATGGCCAAATCATATAGGGATGGGAATAAGCTGCTCAAAATTTTCACTCTTTTCTTAATAGCTGTCTTTTTCTATTTTACCCTTTTCCGAAAATGAAACAAGCTGGTACCTCTCTTAGGGCACCAGCATCAATAAATCAAGGGAGGCTGTCGAACATTTCGTTCAGCTTTTCATATGTGTCCGGATACTTTGCCTCATACTGAAGGTAGGTTGGGACAGGGTAGCGCACACCGCCTTTGTGGGTCTGCTTTAATCCCTCAGCAAATTCATCTGACATTGAAAAAGGAATAGTAAAGGCCATTTCGTGATCATGTGTCTGCCCGAAAACCCTATCACCATAGCATGGCAGTATCACCTGTGGCTTACCCGTTTTTATGGTCTTAATAACGATATCGGCACAGTCAGCTCTAGCTGTAAATGTGGATGTAATTTCACCGCCCGTATGATAGAGGGCAGCAGCAACCATTCTCATGACTTGGGCTGAATTCCCATAAACAGTGATTACTTCCGGTTCAAATGCTGCTCTCCCCAGAGGAGCCATTAAAATAGTTCCCGCTTCCTCCTTTGAAAACTTAGGAACGGCCGCTTCGGTTAAGGCACCAAGGTCACAGGTTTTTGTATACATGCCATCTGTTAAGCTTCCTTTTGAGTAATAGTCCAGTTCCACTTCAAATCCAAAAGCGATTTTGGCAATTGGGCATGATAAGTCTTCCTTGCCCATGGCAATGGACCAGCCATATCTTCTTGACATGGTCACACCCTGGCAGATGCTGAATGTTTTGCCAAAGTCTCTTGCCGGACGTTTTACCCTGTCAGGCAGTTCCTCCCCTTTTTTTAAAACTCTTATAGCCAGCGGAAAAGTATCGGGTCGCACATATGTAAGAATCGCAGTTTCCAGATCAGAAAGTTTTTGGGCTTGAATCGTTTCCTGCATCATGATCCCTCCTTTAGTTATTAGAATAATTCTGTAAATTATATGGATTAACCTGCATATTTAGGCTTAATTTTAGGAAACATCATAATATTCCAGTTGACATAAAACCAAAAGGTTGTATATGATTTAAATGAAACCAAAAGGTTGTACTTTATAATTAAAGGAGAGTATGTATATGGAAACACTTCAGGATATTAAACAGACAGTTATACTTAATGCACCGATTGAAAAAGTTTGGAAGACAGTTTCTACATCTGAAGGGATTGAAGCCTGGTTTATGCCAAATGATTTTAAGGCTGAGCTGGGCTATGAATTTCATATTCAGTCCCCATTTGGTCCGTCCCCGTGTAAGGTCACAGAACTGGATGAACCTAATCGGCTTTCTTTTAAATGGGATACAGATGGCTGGTTTGTATCTTTTCTATTGAAAGATTTGGGCGGCAAAACTGAATTTACGCTTATACATGGCGGCTGGAAACAGGCAGATGAACTAGTTGAGAAAGCTCAAGCCGAGAGTGCGGTTATCCGTGAAAGAATGTCTCAGGGATGGACTGGAATTCTTGCGAAGCTTGGCAAGGTTGTTGAGGAATAATGGGTGCTTCTGCCAGGAAACATGATGTGTTTCAGGCAATCGCCGATCCAACGAGGAGAGAAGTATTGAGGCTGCTGGCCGAAAAAGAACGCCCGATCTCAGAGATAAGCGCTCATTTTCCCATAAGCCGGACTGCCATATCAAAACATCTTCATATCCTTTCTGAAGCTGAGTTAGTAAAAGGGAAAAAGGCAGGCAGAGAAAGAATCTACCATCTCCAGCCTGAGCCGCTGACAGAATTGAAGCAATGGCTGTCCTATTATGAACAATTCTGGAATAATAAGCTGCAAAAACTTAAATATATAGTTGAAGAAGAAAATGAGTGATGTCCTGGAAAAAGAGCTTCTGCAGCTCTTTTTTCTTTTGTATAAAAGTAAGGTCTTTATTCTTAAAGATATAATATAATGATATTTGTGTTTACTATTTTGAGAAGGAGTCCTTAGGATGTATCAGACGTTTACTTTACAGGAGAAGATCAGGCAAATTACCATCATGCTGATTCCTATACTAATCACGCAGCTTGGCATGTTTGCAATGGTCTTTTTTAATACGATCATGTCGGGAAGATATAATGCTTCAGACCTTGCTGGTGTAGCGATAGGCTCATCCATTTGGAATCCTGTTTTTACCGGGCTCAGCGGAATTTTAATGGCTGTTTCTCCAATTGCTGCTCAAGCGTTTGGAGAGAAAAAGAACAAAGAAGTTTCTGCTATCGTGAAAAATGGAATATTTCTTGGCTTTGTTATTGCCTTTGCCGTCATCCTGTTGGGTTCATTTTTGCTTGACCCGCTGCTTGGGAGCATGAATCTTACTGATGCTGTGGAAACAACGGCTCGGGGCTATCTTGTGGGACTCAGCTTTGGAATCATTCCTTTATTCATATTTAATGTTTTAAGATCTTTCATATATGCACTCGGCAAAACGAGAGTTGTAATGGTGATTTTGTTTTGTTCGCTTCCAATCAATTTCTTTCTGAATTATGTCCTGATATTTGGCTATTGGGGATTTCCTGAATTGGGAGGAGCAGGAGGAGGGTATGCAACTTCTATCACTTATTGGTTCATCCTTGTCATGACTGCTTTTATTATAAAAACGAAGGAGCCTTTTTCGAGTTATACGATATTCAGCGGGCTTCATGATTTTTCATGGGATAAAGGTAAAGAAATCTTAAAGATTGGAGTACCCATGGGATTGTCAATCTTTTTTGAAACAAGTATGTTTGCCGTGGTGACCATCTTAATCAGCAGGTTCAATGTGACAACTATTGCGGCCTATCAGTCCGCCTTAAACATTGTTTCTTTCCTGTATATGATCCCGATCAGCATTTCTATGGCGCAGACAGTGTTAGTCGGATTTGAAGTGGGGGCAGGCAGGTATAAGGATGCAAAAGCCTACAGCTGGCTTGGCATCTATTTAGCCGTATTGATTGCCTTGTTTACTGGGCTGCTGGTTGTTTTCTTCCGCTATAAAGTTGCAGGTTTTTATTCTACTGATAGCGCTGTTATTACCTTAACTGCCCATTTTCTAATTTACGCCCTGTTTTTCCAGATTTCCGATGCCATCCAAGCTACTGCACAAGCTGCATTAAGAGGATATAAAGATGTGAATATTTCTTTTGTTATCACATTGGTTGCCTATTGGCTGATCTGTCTGCCTGCTGGCTACGTCCTTGCACATCATACCAGCCTTGGGGCTACTGGATATTGGCTTGGCCTTACGTTCGGGCTTCTTGCTGCAGGTGTTTGTCTTTCAATGAGGCTCATCTTTATCCAGAAGAAGAGATTTATCAATGAAGAAATAAGGGAAGCAGGCTAAAAAACCGTCTGGCCGATTAATGCGGCATTGAACTGCACCCCATTTGTTAGACACAACTAACAAATGGAGGTGCAGTTTTTTATTAGTAAATTTTTTTGACATCTTCCTGACATATTGCACCGATATAGTAAAGTCGAGGTTAAGAATGCTTGGCCTTGAAAATGATCAGGAGGTATAGTAATGAAAAAAACAATCATTGGTTTTAGCCTTGCCGGTTTATTACTGGCAGGGGGGTATGCAACAACATCTTTTGCCGCAGATACAGATGCTTCTGCAGAAAAAGGCGGGTTAAGCTGGAAATTTAAAAGCAAGGGGCCTGGCCATCAAGGCAGGGGGGGTACTAATGACTCTGAATCTATCCTTCAAAGGGCTGAAGAGCTCGATATTAAAACAGAAGGAAAAGATGCTGAAACATTAATTGGGGAAATCAGGGAAGCAGAAATTCTGAAAGAAGCGAAGGTGCTTGGGATTAAAACAGAAGGGAAAGACACTGAAGACCTTAAGGAAGAAGTATTGCTTACTAAGCTTAAAAAGGAAGCAGCAGAATTGGGCATCAAGACAGAAGGAAAAAATGCAGAAGCTCTCCATGAAGAAATCGGTACAGCAAAGCTGAAAGAGAAGGCAAAAGAACTGGGAGTATCGACTGAAGACAAAGATTTGGAGACTCTAAAGAAGGATATACAGACTGCTTCCTTAAAAAAGCAGGCAAAGGAGTTTGGAATTTCTGCTGATGGAAAAGATTTGCAGACCTTATCTGAAGAGATATTTACAGCATCAGTAAAAAAAGAGGCTGAAAAGCTGGGAATCTCCATAGAAGGCAAAGATATCAGGGAAGCTGCACAAGAGGTCTTTTCCGTGAAGGTCAAGAAAGAAGCGAAGGAACTGGGCATATCTATAGATGGGAAATTCATTCAGCAAATCGCCAATGAGGTTAGGGAGAAAAAAGTGGCAGACCTCGCTAAGGACTTGGGTATTCCCACCAATGACAAATCAACAGCAGACCTAATAGAGGAAATAGAAGAAAAAGACAGTGCTAAATTACAGGACGTTCTTGGAGAAACATTTATGGGGATCAAAGGATTTGGCAAAAAGGAAATGAGAGGCAGTTATGGGCATGGCAAAGATGGCAGCATGAAACAGCGGGTATCTAAAGAAGATCTTACTGATACAAGTACAGATTCAGGCTCTTTGTAATAAGTTTTAATAATCCCCGTGTACAAATTCGGGGATTTTTCTGTATAGTTAATTTATTGGAGGAAGGTAAAAATGAAAAAAATCCTTGTAGCAGAAGATGAATTAGCTATTTCCAAGGTTTTAAGCGCCTATTTGCAGCGGGAAGGATTTGAAGTTCTAACAGCATATGACGGCACCAATGCCCTTGAGCAATTTTTCAATCACTCACCTCAGCTTGTGATCCTGGATATTATGATGCCTGGCATGGATGGCTGGGGTGTACTCGAAAAAATACGTGAAAAAAGCGCATGTCCTGTCATCATGCTTACAGCGCTGGGGGATATCGATTACAAGTTGAAGGGCTTGAATACAGGTGCAGATGATTATATTTCAAAGCCATTTATTGGGGATGAGGTTGTTGCACGTGTGAATGCCGTTTTACGGCGATCAGCAAATATGTACACGGATGATCAAATAAAGCAATATGGAAGCTTAACGATAAATTTTGATGCGCATACCATTTTCCTGAATGGCAAGGAAGTAAGTTTGACTCCGCGGGATTTATCTTTGCTGCTGTTTTTGGCTGAAAGGCCAAACAGAACTTTCACCAGGGATCAGTTGATTGAACATGTCTGGGGAATGGATTATGACGGAAGCGACCGTGCTGTCGATTTGGCCGTAAAAAGGATACGGCAGGCATTAACGGACTGGCCGGAAACAGAAGGTGAAATAAGGACGCTCAGAGGAATGGGGTACCAATTCCATGTTTATGAAAAGTAACAAAAGAACAACACTGCTCCGCTATTGGACAACCCGCTATCTTTTTACACTTGTCATCGGACTTATCATACTGGCAGCGGGATCTATGTGGTGGATCAGGCAGACAACCCTTGAAAACCGGCTGAATTTGCTGCAGTATGTTGCTGATGAAACAGCGGGGCGTGTCGTACAGCAGGACGGCGGCATTGAATTCGATCCTTTTTTTAACAGAATGCTTGAGGAAAGAGCGAAGCTCCTGGAATTTAAATTTGATCCCCAGGTTTTTATAAGTGATTTAAATGGACAAATTTTATATAAGAAAACTGGACGTATGCAGAGGAATAACCAGGCTGGTCCTAATCTCGGTACTTTGCCTGCAGATTTGCTTGAGAACCAGAAGAATGTCCAAAAACTGGATACACAGGATGGGCAGGCCGTGTATGCGGTCAAGTCGGTAATATCATTCGACAATAACCAGGTTGGATGGGTCGTGGTGGTCCAAAGCGCAGATGATTTGACGAACGTAAATCAGGAATATTCCCTGTTATTTATCATGCTCACAGGATTGGGATTGCTTGGATGGAGCGTCATTTATTTTCTTTCGAGGAAAATTTCGCGGCCTATTCAGGAAGTAGCTCAGGCTGCCTCGAAAGTCAGCGAAGGAGACTATAAAATCGACCTGAAAGCCAGGGCCAATGAGGAAGAGATTCATAATTTAATCATATCGTTTAAAGAAATGACAGAGCGGCTAATGCACCTAGAAAAACTAAGGGCAGAATTGCTGGCTGGTGTCACACACGATTTGAAAACACCTGTCACATCTATAAGCGGCCTAATTCAGGCAGTGCGTGACGATGTTGTAAGCGGTGAAGAAAAAGAGGAATTTCTTGATATTTCCTTAAAAGAAGTAAGCCGTTTGCAGAAAATGATTGAGGATTTACTCGATTTCAATTCATTATCGGCTCGTGCCTTTTCAATCAGGCCTGAAATCTGTGATATGAATAAGCTCTTGAATGATATTGTGAGGCAATGGGCTTTATCACAGAAAGGCCATTTTCACTATAGTGTGAAAGTGCCCGCTGAAACCATTTGCAGATCAACAGACCCGTACCGTCTTCAGCAGGTTATGATTAATTTATTGAATAATGCTTATCATGCCATTGATGAAGATGGCAGCATTACTGTTATTTTAACTGAAAGATTTATTGAGGTTCATGATAACGGATCAGGAATAGCCGCAGAGGAGCAGCCTTATATTTTTGAGCGTTTTTACAGGGGGGAACAGAAGAAGCTGAAAGTAAGAGGGCTTGGCTTGGGGCTTCCTTTCAGCAAACTGCTGGCTAATGCTCTGAACGCAAATTTATTTTTAAAAGAAAGTTCGGCAAAAGGCAGTACATTTACGATTAAGTGGGAAGAAGAAGGGTAGGTATAAGCGGGGAAGACTTGCTTGCCTATCCTTTTTTGGAGGTGAATAAAAACTTTGCATGATGAGATGCGGAAAGTTGAATGGATTTTGGGCTCGCAGGCGGCAAATTTCAGCAGCTATTTTTCATGGCCTTTTTTCATATTTAATAAGAATTTACCGGCAGCATATACATTTTTGACTCCGAAATAATCTGGAGGGTAGAATAATAATGTTCTTTAAATAGATGACTAGACAGTAATGAATGTTTTAAATGAGGGGGCATTCGATGGAGACTAACTCTTCCAAGTATGAAATAAATGTAAATGGATCTTTATTCGATTGGGATTTGGATGATGCAACTTTTAGATTTGAGAATGACGAAGTAGTGGTATTTTGGGTTAACACAGCTTTCAAGACACTGCTGGACTCCATTGAAGAAATCTCTGGTGAAAAGTCGGCCGAGCTTGTGATGGAAACAGCTGGATACCGTACAGGGAAAATTGTCAGCAAATTTTATTTGGAATCGAATAAAGAAAAAGAAGATATTATCAATCATCTGCCCAATATTTATCTAACTGCCGGATGGGGAAAAACAGACATTGTTTCCTTCTGTCTTGAAGAAAAGAAAGCCATTGTACGTGTAAACAGCGGCTGGGAATATAAGATTAATATGGCTCAAAAGAAAAAAACAGAAGGTGCTTTTTTGCCTGGACATTGGGCAGGGGTGTTAAGCGGCCTGTTTGAAACAAATATGTGGTATAAGGTGAGTCATAGCCAGGTCCAGGGGGATCAGTATTCCGAATATGAATTTTTTAAATCCGAAATTACACCTTCCCAGAATATCAGTGCAATGATAAAGGCGCGGACTCAAAGCGCCCAGAAAGAGCTGGAAAAGGAAATTACTGAGCAGACCAGAGTATTGTCTGAAATCATTAAAGAGATTTCTTCTCCTATTATACCTGTGATCGACTCCATTTTGGTCATCCCTTTGGTTGGAAGATATGAAGAGCTGCGGGCAGAGGAATTGCTGAACAGAACATTACTGAATCTTCCCAGATATAAAGCTGAGTATTTAATACTGGACTTAACTGCATTAAAGGGTGTAGATAAATATACTCTGGATTTCCTGAAGAAATTTGTCAGGGCCGCTTCCCTTTTGGGCAGCAGCTGCATATTCGTCGGGATTTCACCGGATCTCAGCCTCCAAATAATCGAGAGCGGTAATAAGCAAACACAAATTCCATGTTTTTCTATTCTGCAGCAGGGTATCAACTACGCATTAGATCAATTGGGAATGGAGATTTCTCCTAAAAAATAAAGAGTAAAAACCAGCATTTAGGGCCAATGCTGGTTTTTTACTTCTTATTAATGTTACTGGCCTTTGACGATATTTCCTTCCGCAGGTATAGGATGAGCTTTTAACATTCTGGCAAAATGGATTAAATTGTAGGCCATTATTTTGGCATGCTGTCTTGTAAAGTCATTTTCATAGCCCTTAGCTTCAATGAAGGATGGGCCGGGACCAGCCTCTCCAACCCAATAGGTGTCAACGTTTGGCGGTATGGTGAATCCCATATGGGAGAGTGAATATAGCACAGAACGGGAAACTTGTTTGGCCCCATCTTCATTGCCAGTCACCACAACGCCGCCAACCTTGTTGTAATAAATATACTGGCCTTTTTCATTGGTCAGACTGCTTCCCCCATATAATCTTTCGATAACTTGAGTGGTGATGCTGCTCTGCTCGCCAAGCCATATGGGAGAACCAAGGATAAGGATATCTGCCTCTTCCACCTTCTTAAAAATATCCGGCCATTCATCCTCCTGATCCACAGCTTCAGAAGTAATGCCGTAACCAATCTTAAAGTCTGCAGCTGTAATAACCTCTGTTTCCACTTCCGTTTCATCAAAAAATTTAATAACCTCATCTATAAGTGCACCGGTATTGGAGGGTTCACTGCTCTTTTTTAGCGTACAGTTTAACACCAAAGCATTAATTGGCATGTTTAATCAACTCCCTTTCTATTATCCAATACTCTTAATTCCCTTTACTTTCATTCAAAAACAATAAAATAAAGGAAATGTGATGATTTTAACGAATTACATAATTTGGCATGAGATTGGAGGGGCTGAAATGATCTATGAAATGACGGTTCAATTCCGGGTTCTGGATATGAAAAAGGGTCTGTGGTGGTATGAAACTCTGTTTAATAAAAAGCCTGATTGCATTCCGCATGAAGGATTTGCAGAGTGGGAACTCATTACAGGGTGCTGGCTTCAGATAGCTGAGGGTACCCCTAGTATAGGAAGCGGTCCAATTAGGCTGGGCGTGCCTGATCTTGAACAGGAACGTGAAAGACTAATTACAGAATTAAAAATAACACCATTTGATATCCATACAAGGAAAGAAGTCCCTGTTAAGTGGGCTACATTTTCGGATCCATGGGGAAATAGAATTGGATATTTTGAATATATCGATAAGCATGAAAAGGAAAATCAAATAATAAAAGCAATTAAAAATACACTGGGGAGATGACTGCTATGGATCATCATTTTATAGAGAGAGAGGAAGGCTTTACCCTTCATTATCTGGAATGGATACCTGCATTCTAGAATGACAGCCTTCCAGTAATATGCATTCATGGGAACCTTTCAAATGGAAGAATGTTCAGGTGGATAGGAGAAAAACTTTCTCAAGGAAGATGGGGAATACAAAGACGTGATTTAAGAGGACATTCCGTTTTTGATCCAAAAAAACAAACAGAAAGTATTTTCGAAGATTATTTTGCTAGCTTGACATAAAAAGGAGGACGTAATGAAGATTCGAAGTATTGGCCATTCAGAGCCCCCTCCTATGAATCTGCTATTATTGGCAGATCCTTCAATTGAATTTATTGAGGATTATCTAAATCGAGGGAAAACATACATTGCAGAACTTAACGGAGCAGCAGTCGGCGTTTATATCCTTCTTGCCACAAGGCCAGGAACCTGTGAGATTGTTAATATTGCCGTTAGTGAAAAATACCAGGGAGAGGGCATCGGCAGAAAGCTTCTTCAGCATGCAATTGAGCATGCTTTTCAAGGTGGAAATAAGACCCTTGAAATTGGTACGGGGAATTCCAGTATTGTACAGCTGGCTCTTTACCAAAAATGCGGTTTTAGAATCACTGGGGTCGATAGAGATTTTTTTGTGCGGCATTACAAAGAAGATATCCATGAAAATGGAATTCATTGCCGGGACATGATCAGACTGTCTATGGATTTACAAAGACAGTCCCCAAATGACTAGGAACGATGGTGAAAAGGGCAGACTAAAAGCTGATTTCATGAATGTTATGCTGTAATGTGTTACGTTAAAATTAGAACAGAAAAGGAGTGTTTGGGTTTGCGTGAAAAGGAAACTTTAAAGGAAGACATTCTGAATGCCTATCAATTCAGGCATGCGACAAAGGAGTTTGACCCAAATAAAGAAATCCCCGTAGAAGATTTTCAATTTATATTGGAGACAGGCCGTCTGTCACCAAGTTCATTTGGTTTTGAACCGTGGCGTTTTGTGGTTGTTCAGAACCAGGAGCTCCGTGAGAAAATTAAGAATGCCTCCTGGGGAGCATTCGGTAAACTGCCTGAAGCAAGCCACTTTGTTTTAGTTCTGGCAAGAACGAAAAAAGATACTAAATATGATTCCCAGTATTTGCAGGATCACTTTAGAAATACCCTGGGTATGCCGGAAGAAATGATGGAAAAATATTTACAGCGGATTGAGGAATTCCAGAAGTCTGATTTTGATCTTCTGGAAGGAGACCGCCCTCTTTTTGATTGGGCCTGCAAGCAAAGCTACATCGCACTTGGGAATATGATGACCGCTGCTGCGCAAATTGGCATAGATTCCTGCCCTATTGAAGGCTTTGACATTGAAAAAATGAATAAGCTGCTTGGCGAGGAAGGTTTGCTTGAAGAAGGAAGCTTCGGTCTGTCAGTAATGTGTGCATTTGGGTACAGGGTGAAAGACCCAAGGCCGAAAACACGCAGACCATTCGATGATATTGTAAAGTGGATTGATTAGGAAAAGAGCTTTGACTCTTTTCCTTTTTTATTGTTTAAAAAAGGAAATTGAAATTCCAGCTAGAAAACTAATAAGTAATCAAACGCTCCTAATTAAGAAAGGAAATTATTTATGAAGATAACAAAAGAAAGATTTGAGAATACAGGCAGATGGATAAAAAGGAATGCAAGGCCTCTTGAATCTGCTTTATGGTCATACCATTTTGAGGATCGTAATGATGAAGGGGTAATAAAATGTATTGAAGCTTTTCAGAATGAAGATGGAGGATTCGGCCATGGCATTGAACCTGATTTCTGGTCACCTTACTCGTCACCGATGGCTTCCTGGACGGCCGGACAAATTTTGATGGAAATTGGAGCAAAACCCGGGTTAAATGTTGTACAAAAACTAGTGAATTATTTGGAACACATCTATATGCATGAGAAGAAAATTTGGCCATCAGTGATGCCTTCAAACAACGACTACCCCCATGCTCCTTGGTGGCATTGGACCGAGGGGGTTCAGGAAACTTGGTCTTATAATCCAAGTGCAGAGCTTGCCGGGTTCTTATTGCATTGGTCACTGCCTGGAAGCAGTGCTGCTGAAATAGGATGGGAAACCGTAAAGAATGCAGTTGCATATTTAATGGAAGCTGATGAGATGGATAGACATGAACTCAATAACTTTCAGCAGTTGATAAAGTTAATGTCTAAGCAGGAAACTGAATTTGATTCCCGAATTAATTACTCTCTCAAGCATACGACTGAAAAAGTGAATACTCTTGCATACAAAGCTGCCGGGAAGAACAAAGGAGATTGGGGATTAGGCTATACAGCCACTCCATTGGATTTTGCTGAGCATCCTGAAGATTCTCTTTCTATGAAATTTGGAAACTTAATTGATGATAATCTTGATTTCTATATTGAGCAGATCTCAAATGAAGGAACATGGGATATTTCCTGGAGCTGGGGACAATTTGATAATGAATTCCAAATCGCACGCAATTATTGGAAAGGAATACTTGCAGTTAAGCGATATAAAATATTGCATTCTTTTGGAAGGCTTGACGTTTAATAAATGAGGTGCAAATTATGAATCTAGTGATGAAAAGTGACTTAGCTGACAGGCTGGATCAGGCAGAGACCAGTGTGCTGCACTCCAGGTTGACAGCTATTCAAAATCGGGATGGAAACCCAATGGGTGTGGAGATTAAAAGAATAGGCCAGACAACCGTTTTTTTTGCCAGGAATATTCCGGGTCCAACCTTCAATCTCGTAAAGGGGTTTAAGGAAGCCGATGCCGAAGTTCTGGATCAAATAGTTGATTTCTACCAGGGAAAAGGGATTCCCATTCGATTGGAGATCACACCGTCAAACGGATCATCAGATTTACTGAAGATGCTTCATCAAAAAGGATTTTATCAATGTGCTTTCCATACCACTTTGTTTGCGGAGCCTTCAGATCTTAAGGACCTTCCCATTCATGCTGGTATTGATATACGCAGGATGCAAAGAACTGATTTTGATCTTTTCGGCGAGGTTTATACAAAGGGA
Source organism: Bacillus sp. NTK034 (assembly GCF_017303275.1). GTDB lineage: Bacteria > Bacillota > Bacilli > Bacillales > Cytobacillaceae > Cytobacillus. Next base: position 125,424 of record NZ_JAFKOJ010000008.1, read on the forward strand.
TTTGGCATGCCTCGATTCCTCAGCCAGGGGATAGCTGAAAATAATGAGGTGCTTTATGGCAATAAGAACTGGGTCTTTTACCTCGCTTTTGCAGATAACCAACCAGCTGGAATAGGTGTCATTTTTATGGAGGAAGGGATAGCAAATCTTGCGGCTGCAGCTGTTTTGCCTTCTTTTAGAAACATGGGAGTCCACAGCGCGCTTATTCAAGCCCGAATATACCAAGCGATAACAAATAATGCTGAACTGGTGACAGGTCAGGCGAGGTTTGGTTCGGCAAGCCAGAATAATATGGAAAAAGCAGGTTTGAAAATTGGATATACAAAAGCAATTTGGATAAGGGAATAAAACCGCATGAAGGCAGGAAGGTGAAAAATGGAGCATAAAATACATACCAGGAAAGCCGCTATCAAGGATATTCCACGCCTTGCCCGTTTAATGGAGGACTTGGGTTATCCTGTATCGCAGGAGCAAATGGAAACAAGGCTTAAAAACATCGGCTCACATCCTGATTACTGTACATTAGTGGCATGTCTAAAAGATAAGGTTATTGGCATGGTTGGATTCCACACCGGTCTTTTATACAATACTGACGGCATTCATATCAGGGTTATTTCTTTAGTAACTGATAAAAATTACAGAGGGGTTGGCGCAGGCAAGCAGTTGATGATGGCTGTGGAAAATTTTGCAGAACAATTGGGGGCTGCCGGAATCGTCCTAAATAGCGGAAACAGGACTGAGCGCGAAGCCGCTCATCATTTTTATTTAAGTTTAGGCTATCAGGCAATGAGTACTGGATTTGTGAAGACTCTTCATTAAATATAAAAAAAAGCTGAAATGATCGCATGGTAATAGTAAATGTAGCAAAGCATTTTCCTGTTTAACAGAGCAAGTTAAAGAGGTAAATAATAAATATACCATTGGAAGAGTCCTTATTAGGATATCATTATCAAAAGTGGAAAAAATACGTTTACAGATTGGAAAGACCAGGTGACAATCATGATTAGAATACAAGCTGTTAATAAGAAAAATGAACTGGAGAAAAATATAACACTTGAGAGGCTGAAAGCAGAGTGGGAAGGCTATAAGTGGTTTTGGGTTGATTTTGATCAGCCAACCGAGGAGGAAACAGCTGAACTCGACAAGACCTTTCACTTTCATCCCCTGGCAATAGAGGATTGTGTTGTCAAACTCCAGCGCCCCAAAATGGATTATTATGAAGACTATAGCTTTTTTGTCACCCATAGCTTAAATCATATTAACGAAGATAAGCAGGAAATCAACTTTTTCATCGGTTCAAATTACATAGTATCGTACCACCATGAACTTTCCAAAGAAATGAATGATGTTTGGGAAAGGCTAAGCCTGAGTAAGAAAATCAACAAATGGGACCCCTATCTGGTCATGTATCATATCATTGATAAAATAGTGGATAATTACTTTCCCATCGTTTATCAGCTTGAAGATCGTTTGAGTCTCATTGAAGATAATCCAAATGATGAAACAATGGAAGAATTATTGGAGAAATTATTTGATATCCGTCATCATTTATTGCAGATAAGGTATACAGTCATTCCGATGCGGGATTTAATATACCGTGTAATTAATTCCCATAGGCTTAAAGGCGTAAAGGAAAGATACGAATACTTTGCTGATATTCATGACCACTTATTGAAATTGACTGAAATGATTGATGGAAACAGGGAATTGACGACCGATATCCGTGACAGCTATTTATCAATCAACTCCCATCAGACAAACAGGGTGATGAGAGTCCTTACGGTTATAACTACCATATTCATGCCATTAACCTTCATAGCGGGCATTTACGGTATGAATTTTGAAAACATGCCGGAATTAACATGGAAATATGGATACTTTGAAACGCTGTTTTTAATGTTTATTATTGCCTTAGGCATGTTTTGGTGGTTTAAGAAAAAGGGCTGGTTTCGATAAGAGGATAATGAAAGCTTTGCCTGAATTTTTTGGCAGAGCTTTTTTATTGGAGTTTTGTTTTGAGGCAGGGAGGAGAACTTTTTACTTATATGGAATGTTAATGTATTGGATTCGCTATAAGCGGAATTGTCTGATAAAACAAAGAAACGGGTGAACGGGAATGGATATTTTCGAGGTAAAATCCATTGAAGGACATAAAAATGAGCTGTCCAAACTATTAATTGAGGTGGTAAATGATGGGGCGTCAATAGGGTTTCTGCCCCCGCTTGATCATGTTGAGGCAGAGGAGTACTGGGGGAATTTGTTAAAAAGCGATGATGTGGTTTTATTTATAGCTGTAATGGATGGGAAAGCTGCCGGAACAATCCAGCTCCATTTATGCCAGAAAGAAAATGGAAGCCATCGTGCGGAGATTGCAAAATTAATGACTGATCCCTCCATCCGCAGAAAGGGTCTGGGACGCATGCTATTAAAAGCGGCAGAAGATAAAGCGAAACAGGAGGGCCGAAGCCTGCTTGTGCTTGATACAAGAGAAGGTGATGTTTCCAATATCCTTTATCAATCAGCAGGATATGTTAAAGCAGGCATCATACCAGGCTTCGCACAGTCTGAAAAAGGCGATCTGGAGGCAACAGTGATTTACTATAAAAATCTAAACCTGACTTATGACACAAAAACTTCAAGTTAATAGAAGGCTGCTCTTAATTTTTCATTTATAATGATAAGGTATATTATATTTAACAGATGTATTTCTATTTACAAAGGAGTTTATATGGTTATTTTCTATCCGCTGGGACCGCTGGGAGTTTTAAATGAGAGTAAAAACCGGGAAGCGGCACAGCTTTTCTACGGATTTATGCAATTTGAACAAGGTATGTCTAAAATGGAGCAATACGGTTTTTCCTGCCTGCTGAAATGATTCAATCCGAATACTTTTGGTCACCGGTTAAACTCTCACTGGAAATTGCCTCTATTTCGCTTCTCGCTGTTTTAGTGATAGGGGTTTTTGCTGCAAAACTGATGGCAAATCGGACATTTAGAGGCCAGGCAATTATAGATACTTTGCTGCTTTTGCCATTGGTCCTTCCGCCATCTGTTGTAGGATTTCTGCTGATTGTGGTTTTCGGAAAGCAATCCTTTGTCGGCAGAGGGTTTGAATGGCTGTTTAACGGGCCAGTCATTTTCACGTGGTGGGCTGCTGTTATTGCAGCGACGGTTGTAGCCTTTCCTCTAATGTATCAATCAGCCAGGGCAGGTTTCGAATCCATTGACAATGAGATTGAAGACGCCTCAAGAGTCGATGGTGCATCAGATTTAAAGGTTTTTCTGTATGTAACGATGCCGCTGGCTTCTAAAGCCATCATGACAGGAGCAATACTAAGCTTTGCAAGGGCAATAGGAGAATTTGGTGCCACATTAATGTTTGCAGGCAATATACCCGGAAAGACACAAACACTTCCTACCGCGATCTACGTTGCTATGGATTCAGGAGATATGGAACTGGCTTGGATGTGGGTTTCAATTATATTACTGATATCAACTTCCATGCTTGTGTTCATGAATTTTATAAAGAAACGGTTTTAGTTAGGCGGAATGCAGTCATGTGCAATCCGCCTTTTATTTGTTTGAACCATTGGCATGATTCAAGTCGGTAAGCACCACTCGTTCTTGATTATTCAATCCGAAAGGCACTATTCTCATTTATAAGCGCCATTGACTGATGCTAAATCAGCCTGAAAGGCACTATTGGCATAGATAAGTGCCATTCACTCAAGCAGATTCAGCATGAAGGGCACTATCTAAATTTAAGGAGAGCCATTCGTTCTTATTAATCAACCATGAATCGCACGGCCCTACAAAATGATGTTTAGACGAAGTAACGTACAAATATATCCCTTTTTAATCTTTTATCAGCTGGTACAGCCTTAACATTTCATCTCTGCTGAAGATTTTCGGAACAGGATAAAGGGGATTGGCTTCCTTTAAGGCACGTTCAGCCATGATTGGAATGTCACTGTCTTGAATTCCGCTGACTTTTGACGGAATCCCCATTCTGCTGTTTAGGGATTTTATGCTAAGAATAAAATTTTTGGCATTTTCTTCAGCCGAATCTGACGCATTGCCAATACGTGCGGCCACTGCCAGCTCAGCTAAAGGATCCCATACTGCCTCACCATAATGCTCCAGTACATATGGAAGGATGACGGCATTTGCCAAACCGTGAGGGACCGAATAAAAGCCTCCGAGCGTATGGGCAATAGCATGAACATTGCCAACATAGGCCCTGGTGAAAGCCAGTCCTGCGAGATAAGCAGCCTTCTGCATGTTGGCTCTTGCCGTCAGGTTTTCACCATTCTGGTATGCTTCATAAAGATTATCATAAATTAGCCTGACTGCATCAATGCTGAATTTTTTAGTCTCTGCTGTATTGCTTCTGCCAATGTAGGCTTCGACGGCATGGGTTAGTGCATCCATACCGGTTGCTGCTGTTATAGAAGGAGGCATTTTTAATGTAATCAAGGGGTCAAGAACTGCATAATGCGGGATTAAGTTCAAATCAATGATCGCATATTTTTCATGTGATTGGCTGTCGGTAATGACCGCTGCAACAGTGGCTTCACTTCCAGTTCCTGCTGTGGTTGGGACTGCAAAGATTGGAGGGAGCTTTTTTCTAACCTTAAATTGACCTTTCAATTGTGATATGCTTTTCTCCGGCCTCACAGCTCTTGCACCAACTCCTTTGGCGCAATCCATCGGAGAACCCCCGCCAAAAGCAATTATCCCCTGGCAATCGTTCTTTTTATATACCTCCAGTGCTTCTTCTATATTAGTAATTGTAGGATTTGGAATGGTTTTATCATATATATAAAATTCAATATTCTTTTTCTGTAAATTTAACAGCAAACCATCCATTAGGCCAAGAGCACTGATGCCGCTGTCAGTTACAATCAGAATTCTGCTGATGTCTTTCTTCCTAATCACATCAGGAAGTTTGTCCAGGCTATTGGAACCTTCTAATAATTCCGGTTCCCGCCATGGCAGAAATGGCGATGCCAGCTTGAAAGTTTTTTGAACTATTCGGCAGTATGCATTATACATTCCCTCACCCCTAAATTTATCGGAAAATTCTAATATTATAAATCATATATACCTTTATGTTAAAGATGAAGTCAATATGCTGAATGAATAAAATGTTCAGTGTTTAAAATCCGTTAAAACAAATGAATTCAACATACTCTGAGCTTTTCTTGTTTTCACTGTGTAATAAAGAAAGAGTCTTTCAATCCGGAATATTGACATAATCATAAATGTATTTTATAATTATCTCGAAATCAAGATAAATCAATTCGAGGTATTGAGGCAGGTGATAATATGAAAAGGTTGTGCCCTAACCCGGCATTCCTGATTCTCATGCAGACATCCAAATCCATTCATGAATGCATAAAGGACAGTATCACCAATTATAGCCTTAGCATGACCGAGTTTTCAGTGCTGGAAGCTCTATACCATAAAGATATGCAAACGATACACGAAATTGGAAAGAGGATATTAATTACGAGCGGCTCAATGACCTATGTAATTGATAAGCTTGTGGAAAAGGGATATGCCAAACGAATCGCATGTCCGAATGACCGCCGGGCGATTCATATTGGTTTAACTGATAAAGGGAATAAGTTACTGGAAGAGATTATGCCGAAACACCAGCAGTGGGTGAACTCTTATTTTGAGGAATTGGATTCGTCTGAGCTGGATCATTTAATAAAACTACTTGAAAAAGTGAAAAGACGAACAGAGATTTAAATTGCGGTTTCATATCTTGAAAGGAAAATACTTGGATTAAAATGAGTTTTAATGGCTAATTTTAGGTTACATTAAATAGGATATGAGAAATCGCCATCGAGCGGAAATTAATTCCTATTGTAGTTAGGGAACCGGATTAAAACGAAGGGGGAAGATACTATGGAACATATTTTTCAACAAGGAAAAGATCCATCTAAACCTGTATTATTGCTGCTTCACGGAACAGGAGGTACAGAAACTGACCTGCTTCCGCTTGCAGAACATATTGATCCGGAGGCCTCTGTTTTAAGTGTGCGCGGAAATGTGCTGGAAAACGGTATGCCGAGATTTTTCCGCAGGCTGGCAGAAGGTATTTTTGATGAAGAAGATCTGATTTTTCGCACTAAAGAATTAAACGGCTTTTTAGATGAAGCCGCACAGAAATACGACTTTGAGCGTGAAAATATTGTGGCAATTGGCTATTCAAATGGAGCTAATATTGCAGGAAGCTTATTATTCCATCATGAAAACGCCTTAAGAGCAGCGATTCTGCATCATCCAATGGTTCCAAGGCGTGGTGCTGAATTGCCTGACCTTAGCGGCACATCAGTATTTATCGCAGCAGGAACCAATGACCCGATTTGTCCAGCAGAAGAATCCACTGATTTACAGTCTTTATTGGAAGGTGCAGGAGCGAAAGTCGAACTTCACTGGGAAAGTTTTGGACACCAATTAACCATGGGTGAGGTTCAGGCTGCAGCCCGCTGGTATAAAGAAATATAAAAATAGTTAATCTAATGAAATAAAAGGAAGATAATGAGTGAATAGGCGGTGCTGACATGGGTATCCTATCAAGGTTATTTGGAAATTCAGCTAAAAAGGAGACGATTAATATGGAAAATGTAAAATTGGCAGTCATTTTTTACAGCATGGGCGGAACAAACTATCAATTGTCTAAATGGGCGGAGGAAGGCGGCAAAGAAGCTGGTGCGGAAGTTAAAGTTTTTAAGGTTCCAGAGCTGGCGCCGCAATCAGCAATTGAAGGTAATCCTGTATGGAAAGCAACTGTCGAGGCGACAAAGGATGTGCCTGAAATTAAGCCGGATGATCTTGAATGGGCAGATGCCATTATCTTCAGCGTGCCGACCCGTTTCGGAAATATGCCTTCCCAAATGAAGCAGTTTCTTGATACAACGGGAGGACTTTGGGCGAAAGGAAAGCTTGCGAATAAGGCTGTAAGTGCAATGACTTCAGCCCAAAATCCGCATGGCGGTCAGGAAGCAACTATTCTTTCGCTTTATACCACGATGTACCATTGGGGTGCGATTGTGGCTGCTCCTGGTTATACAGATCCCGTTCTCTTTGGAGCAGGGGGCAATCCATATGGAACAAGCGTAACGGTTGACCAGGATGGAAAAATGATTGAAGATGTGAAAGAAGCTGTTAAGCATCAGGCGAAAAGAACTGTCACAGTTGCCGGGTGGATTAAAAAGGGGAATCAGTAATCATAGAGGGAGCAATTGTTTTCCAATTGCTCCCTCTACATGTAAAGGGGAGAAATGGCGTATGGGAAATGAGGAGATAACTAAGCGGGAAATCGCTTCAGTCAGAAAAGTAAAACTGCAGGAGCATAGCCCTATTCATACAGCAGGCCCTGTGATTGAACCAGGGAATTGGGAAAGGTTTGACCCATTCCTTCTGATGATGGAGGATAAATTTCAAAAGGGCGCGTTTGACGTCCATCCCCATCGCGGTATAGAAACTGTAACGTATGTCATTGAAGGGGCTATTGAGCATTTCGATAGTCATTCCGGTGAAGGAGGCGTGTTAGGTCCTGGAGATGTTCAATGGATGACAGCGGGCAGCGGTGTCGTTCATAACGAAGTGCCATCAGAAGGAATAACTGCCCATTCTCTGCAGCTGTGGATCAATCTTCCCAGCGAAAAGAAAATGACAGCGCCACGATATCAAAATCTTAAAGGCAGTGAAGTTCCAGTCAGAGAGGAAGAGGGTGCTGTTTTTAAAGTCTTCTCCGGATCCTCGAAAGGGGTTGTATCTCCTGCCCTAAATCATGTGCCTGTAACGATGGTTGAAGCAAGGATGAAAAAAGGCGCGGCAGCCTCGATTGACCTGCCTGGCAGTTACAAGGGCTTCATCTATATTTTAGAAGGAAGCGGTGTTTTTGGAGAAAATAAAGCTCATGCAGCAAAAGGCCAAGTCCTTGAATTGGGAGATGGCGGGAACGCTGAAAGCGAAATTTCTGTTAAAGCCGAAGAGCCTATGCGCTTTTTACTTTATGCAGGCGAGCCAGTCAAAGAACAGGTTGTTGCACGTGGACCGTTTGTTATGAACACGGTAGAAGAAATACGAACCGCTTATAAGGAATATATGGAAGGAACCTTTCTAAAATAAAAATATGGGTGAGGAGCAATCATATGGTTGCTCTTTATTGTTGTTGAGGTATGCTTTCAGAAGGAAATTACCTGTTTTTAGAGAAGTACAAATCAAATCCAAATAAGGAGCTGACTATTATGTACGAAGTAAAAACAAAAGAGAACGATAACAGTGTAATTGAATTTATAGAAAAAGTTGAGAGCCCTAAAAAGAGGGAGGATGCATATAAGCTTCTGGATAACTTTACAGAAACGGCCGGTTATCAGGCAAAAATGTGGGGACCAAGCATCATAGGTTTTGGCTCGTATCATTATAAATATGCAACTGGTCATGAAGGGGATGCACCACTTGTTGGCTTTTCGCCGAGAAAGGCAAAAATAAGCCTATACTTTGCACCCGGGGATAAAAAAAGAGCTGAAATGCTTGAAAGGTTTGGAAAACATACAACCGGAAAAGCTTGCGTTTACATAAATAAGATTTCAGATATCGATGTAGAAGTTCTAAAGGAATTAATTATTCAATCAATTGATTTTTTAAGGGAGACCTACCCGGAGTAATAGGAAGTCCAGCTTATCTCGAACCTATGCGGAAGAAAGACTTAGTGCAAATCCACCCGGAGGGGGATTGTAGTATTATTTACCAGGTTACATCACCTTCAGAATAATATATTTTTTAATTAACTATATTATTTTGAAGGTGAGCTTATGCAGCCAAGTCTAACACCCATCAAGCCGGTGGCAAGGCGCGGAAGTAAAAAATTATATGTCTCCATTAATAAAAAGTTTGTACTCAGCCACCTCGTTTCAGCAGTGTGGCTGACTTTTTCTATATATCTATCGCTGCCCTGGCTGAAGGACTTATCGGAAATTGTCACGCTCCCGATCAGTATTCTTATTATTGGAGGCATTGCCTATGTGCCTGGCTATATGAATGCTTTTCTGGTGATGAGCCTGCTTTTGGACAGGCAGCCTTCCTTTAAAAATCCGGATCCCGATAAGGAAGTGACTTTGCTGGTAGCTGCCTTTAATGAAGAGAATACAATCTTTCAAACGTTAAGCTATGTGGCAAGCCAGGATTATAAAGGCAAAATTAAAGCTATTGTTATAGACAATCGTTCTTCAGACAATACCTATTGCGAATTAGTAAGGGCTTCAAAAGAGCTTAACCTTGAAATCAAAGTTTTGAAGGAATCCAAGCCGGGAAAATTCCATGCATTAAACAAAGGGCTGCAGCATGTGACAACAGAGTATGTTATCACGCTTGATGCCGATACCCTGCTTCATCCTTCAGCTGTCCGCTTTTTAGTAGCACGCATGGAAAGCAGTCCTGAAGAAGTGTGTGCCGTAGCGGGCTCCATGCTTGTGCGCAATAGCCGAGAAAACATATTGACTAAAATACAGGAGTGGGACTATTACCTGGGCATTGCCTCAATAAAAAGGCTGCAGGGGTTATATCAGGGAACGCTGGTTGCTCAGGGGGCATTCAGTTTGTACAAAACAGATTCTGTCCGCCAGGTAAATGGCTGGCCCGATGCAATTGGCGAAGATATTGTATTGACATGGAGACTTCTTCAGAAGGAATGGAAAGTGTATTTTGAGCCGCTGGCTGCAGCATTTACTGATGTTCCTTCCAATCTAGCACACTTTGCAAAGCAAAGGTCCAGGTGGGCAAGGGGAATGATTGAGGGCTTGAATGAAATTAAACCATGGAATCAGCCCCAAATTTACACAAAATACTTAACAGGCGTTAATCTGGTTATGCCATATCTGGACATGGTGTATACTTTCTTCTGGATCCCTGGATTGATTCTGGCATTCTTCGGTTATTTCTGGATAGTTGGCCCGATGACATTGTTTGTCTTGCCGCTTACCATTTTAAGTTACGGTATTTTATATATGTATCAAAAGCATTATGTTTTTAATAATCTGAATCTGAAGGTTAGAAAAAATGTAATAGGGTTTTTTACATTTATCCTTTTCTATCAGATGATTATGTCGCCCATATCGGTATGGGGGTACTTTCAGGAATTTTTCAAATTAAAGCGTGTCTGGGATTGATCCTTCGCTGTGGTAAATGGCGGAGGTTTTTTGCTATTTTTAATGCACATTTTTCTCCATCATTCTTATAATATTGAAGAAAAATGAATTGCAGAGTTATTTTTATTGCTTTTGGTTTGCGTTGGAGATAAAATGTTTACCAAAGTAAACTTTTTAAGATAGGCGCATATACTTTTAGTAATCTTGGATATATATTTTTTTAAGGCAAAAGTTGCCCTGGAGAAACTTTTTGGCAACAGTGAAAAAGGAGAGAGTGAAATGTCGCAGGAAGTTTTATTTGCATTAGGTCTCACATTGTTTGCCGGCTTAGCGACAGGTATTGGCAGTTTAATGGCTTTTTTTACTTCTAGAACGAATACGAAGTTTTTATCATTGGCACTTGGGTTTTCCGCAGGTGTAATGATTTATGTCTCTATGATTGAAATCTTTGTAAAAGCAAAAGATGCACTTGTAGGAGCATTAGGTCAAGTAAACGGCAACTGGGCAACTGTTGGAGGTTTTTTTGGGGGGATAGTCCTTATTGCACTAATTGATCGGTTTATTCCTAAAAAGGATAACCCGCATGAAGTGAGAACAGTTGAAGAAATGAATGATGCAGGCAAGGTCGTCGAAGATCCGGCACTCTTGAAAATGGGGACCTTTGCAGCGTTGGCAATTGCGATTCATAACTTCCCGGAAGGAATTGCTACTTTTACATCGGCACTCCAGGACCCGTCGCTGGGAATCGCCATTGCTGCGGCTATCGCAATCCATAATATTCCAGAGGGGATTGCTGTCTCAGTTCCTGTCTATTATGCCACTGGGAGCAAGAAGAAGGCTTTTAAGCTCTCATTTTTATCAGGGCTGTCAGAGCCAATCGGCGCATTTGTGGCATACTTGATTTTAATGCCATATTTAAACGATGTCATGTTTGGTGTCATTTTTGCCGCAGTTGCCGGGATAATGGTGTTCATTTCTCTTGATGAATTATTGCCGGCTGCCAAGAAGTATGATGAAGCCCATACCTCTATTTATGGTCTTGTGGCAGGGATGGCCGTCATGGCGCTCAGCTTGCTGCTGTTTTTATAACTAAAAAAGCAGTCTCCATCACTGATGCAAGTGAAGGGAGCCTGCTTTTTCAATTTACATTTTAATGTCCTGTACCCTTGTCAAAGTTGCTGCCGCTGACATCAGCAATATTTTCTATAGCCACTAATGCATTCGGGTCGATATCTTCCACAATCGAACGGAGCGTAGATAATTCAATCCGTGTTACGATGGTATAAATGATTTTTTTCGGTTCTCCAGTAAAAACACCCTGGCCCTGAATATAGGTCATTCCCCGCCCCAATTGCTTCAGGAGCTCGGCAGAGATTTCTTCAGGCAGATCAGAAATGATCGTAACCGACTTCAGCTCTTCCATACCTTCCACAACGATATCAATCATTTTATAAGCAATATAATAGGTGATAATGGAGTACATGGCTGTTTCCCAGCTGAAAACGAGGAAGGCCGCAAGAATAAATATAAATACGTTGACAATCATGATAAATTGGCCTACAGACACCGGTCGCTTCTTGCTGACCAGGATGGCGATAATTTCTGATCCATCCAAAGCACCGCCAGTTCTGATCACAAGGCCGACCCCTGTACCGAGAATGACAGCGCCAATGACTGTGGCTAAAAATAAATCATTGGTTACCGGCTCAAAATGGTGCAGGTAAGCGGTACTGGCAGATAAAACTATAACACCATATAACGTATGTATCGTAAATTTCATTCCTATTTTACGGAAGCCAATATAGAGAAATGGCAGATTTAGAACAATCAGGAATATACTCATGGTCATCCCGGTCAGTTCAGCAGCGATAATGGAAAGACCGATAACCCCGCCATCTAGAATATTATTGGGAACGAGGAAAAACTCAAGTCCTGCCGCTGCAATCACCGCACCTATCGTGATCATGATGAGCTGTCTAATCTCTTTTAATACCCTTTTTTTCTTTGTCATTGCCAATATGATCAAGCCCTTCTTTATTAAATACTTTCATATTATAGCACTTGTTTAGAAAAATCTTTAAGCAGGAACCACTTTACTGCAAAAAAAAGGAAATAAATACCTAAATGTTGAATGTAATTAATCGGATTAAAAAAAGCGAGGTAAATATATGACTGCTGTTTATGTGGATTGGGGCGGAGCAAGGATAAAATTAACCTGGAAGGAGGCAGCATTTCCTCCAGATAGAGAATTTATAACCAGCGCCCATGGGTTTTGCTTTTTAGAAGGAAAGGTTTTATTAGTGAATTTGCAGGACCGGGGGTGGGATATTCCCGGAGGACACATTGAAAAAGGTGAAAGCCCAGAACATTGTTTTAAGAGAGAAGCTAAGGAAGAAGGTTATGTGGAAGGGCAGTGCACACAAGTGGGATATATTATTGTGGACCATACCGAGAATCTGCTGTGGAATGAAAGAAGTGTATATCCCAAAATAGGCTATCAAGTATTTTATCATATGAATATAGAAAGGATGCTCGACTTTGAAGCCCGGTACGAGTCATCAGAAAGGATGCTGGTCGATCCTCTGCAAATAGCTGATTTTTCCGAGGGATGGCATGAAACACTTGCTCAGGCTTTGAATGCAGCAATGAAAAGATTATTTGGTGAACCATAAGGAAAAAGAGCAGGCCTGCTCCTTTTTCCATCATGATCCGTTTTTATTCTGAGCCAACTTTTTTCGGTCTTTTGTGCCGGGCGGCTTTTCCATCCAATGATTTTTAATCATAATGTCTGCTCCCGTTTTGGCATATTTGGCAATTTCAATGGACAAGCGTTCATAATTCATGGCCAGATCGCTGCGCTGGCTGGCAGCTGCTGCCGTCGCATAATTTCCGGTTCCCGCTGCACTGATTAAACTCATATGGAACATTATCAGCTTATCTGAAAAAGTCTGTGTAACCGAATTGCTGACACTGACATCAGGCAGACGGGGGGTTGGAATATCATTTTGCAGCAGAATATCTGTAAAGATTTTAATATGTTTATTAGCTATTTCCGCACCTCTGAGCATAAAATCTGAAACCTCTTTTACTGGTGAGGTCTGAGCAAAACTGAGGCTTAAGTTTACCCCCATGGCATTGGTCATGACATTCATATATAGATGTGATATTTCTATAGCATTTAATGGTCTTTTATTGGACAAAGGATTCAGCCCGCTTAAATAACTCTTGCTGTCTATATATTCAGTCATAGGGGGTGTTTCAATAGAAGGGTGCCTTGCCAGCAGGCCTTTGGTAAGGGCAATCCGGGTTGACTTATTATATAGAACGGAAGTTTCATGAAGCCCATTTGTAAAGTAGTCACATATGTCTTCCCGTGAACTCATAGAGAGAAAGCCGCCATAAGAAATAAGACCTGTCCGAGCCATATGGTTTATATACGTTAAACAGAAAATATCAGAAAAGAGCCATGGGGCAGACATCATGACATCGTTATCAGAAAAACCATTTGGCACCGGCAGCTCACTCTGCTGAAAGAACCTGGCAAGTTTTTTTAAATGGGTGACGGTCAAATCATATGCGTATTGGACTGCTCCTTTAATTTCTTTGTCCTTCAGATCTTTAAGCATAAACCCTAAAATGCACTTAGCCATGCTGTCATTCATATAGGAAGTCCATAAAGATGCAATTTCAGCTGCTGTGAGCCGTGTCTTATTCTTCTGCATTGGATTGCCTCCATCTTACGATTAATAACTATGATTGATATTTTTTCCTTTAATGTGGTTCTTATTCTTATTTGTAAAGACTGGATTAAGAATCAAGATCAGCTTTGGAAAGGAGTCTGATTATTTGAAAAGAATTATGGTGATTGGGATTTCAGCAGGCGCAGGAAAATCAACATTTGCCAGAAAATTGGGTGAGAAAACAGGCATTGAGGTACATCATCTGGATGCTGTATTCTGGAAGCCCGGCTGGGTGGAAAGCGGACTTCAGGAATTTTCGGATGCACAGCGTGAACTTGTGAAAAAACAGCAGTGGATTATTGAAGGCAATTACAGCAATACTTTTGAAATCAGAGCAGCTGCGTGTGATACAGTCATATATATTGAACTTCCCCTGTATGTCTGCCTGTACAGGGTAATGAAGAGGTGGCTGACCAATCTTGGTAAAACACGGCCTGATATGGCAGCCGGGTGCAAAGAGAAAATGGACTGGAAATTTATAGAGTTCATTCTGACAACTTACGGATCCCGCAAAAAGAACATGGCTGAACGGCTTGACAGATTTGCAGCAGAAGGTAAAAAAGTTATAGTACTGAAAAATAAATCGGATATTGATTCATACATAGAAGATTTTGATGTTAAGACAAACAATGCTTCATAGAATACAAAAACCCCTGCATTTTTGCAGGGGTTATTCTTTACTGATTTTCGAAATATTTACCCGGCCTGAAAAGAAGACGGCACCGCCGCCCATATCGGAAAGCCGGTCCGGAGTCAGCGAATTGACCTGATGTTTTGTTCCTGGGGCGTCTGCCCATATTCCCTGTGAAACAACAGTACCAGGAAGGACAAGGTCTCCAACTGCCGCTTTGAGTTCGCATTCCCCCCGTTCATTCCAAATTCGAATCAGTTCACCATTTTTTATTTCAGCAATTATAGCATCTCTTGTATTTATGTGAAGACGCGGTTCCTTCTCCATCGCTGCATGCTTTGTATTATTTGAAAAAGTTGAATTCAAAAAGTTATGGTTCGGTGCAGGCACAAACAGAAAAGGGAATTTATTTTCTTCCTTCAGCGGTATGTATACCGGCAGAGGAGGAAATCCATCATCTTTCATTCTCTGCGAGTATAATTCTATTTTTCCGCTGGGCGTTTGCAGCCTGCCAGGAAAAAGCGGTTTTACCCTCGCTTTGATAAACTTGTTTTTCTTAAGGGAGTCAGCATTGATTTCCCCAATAAAGGGGTTTGCTGGAAAATTTAATGCGGCATCCATCATTTCTTCTTCCGTTTCTTTAAATACAGCATCATGAAAGCCCATTCCTTCTGCAAGAAGCCGAAACACTTCGACATTAGATTTTGACTCGCCGTATGGTTCAATGACTGGCTCCTGAATTTGCATGTAATGGTGCCAATAGGAGGAATAGATATCCGTATTCTCAAAAGAAGAAGCCGACGGCAGTACAATATCAGCATACTTGGCTGTTTCGGTTAAGAACAGATCATGGACAACAAGGAACAGATCCTCCCTCAGCAGCCCTTGACGTACTTTATTCCCTTCTGGTGCAACAACAGCAGGGTTGGTTCCATAGACGTACATAGATTTAATCGATTTTTCCTGTTCAAGCAGTGCCGAACCAATCCTATTCATATTAATGATGCGTGTATCCTTTTTGTGCAGGAGGTCAGGCCTTTGAAGAGCTCCAGTATTAAAAGTGAGAAAGCCGGAGTTTCCCTTAATGGCACCGCCGCCTTTTAAGAGCCAGTGGCCTGTAATGGCAGGCAGACATGAAATGGTGCGGATGCACATTCCGCCATTGTCGTGATGCTGTGTCCCGTTGCCGATTCGGATAAAAGCAGGGGAAGCCTTTCCATACATACGGGCTAATTTATAAATATCATTTTTCGGCACACCTGTTATGCCTGCTACTGTTTCAGGATCATAATCCTTCACATGTTCACGAAGTTCCTGGTGGCCAACCGTGTACTTTTTCAGAAAGTTCTCATCCGCCAAATTTTCGGCAAACAAGACATGCATCATGCCAAGGGCCAGAGCAGCATCAGTGCCGGGAGTGATAGGTATAAACCAGTCGGCCATTTTGCCAGTCTGGTTTTTATGGACGTCAATCACGACGATTTTCGCACCGCTTTTTCTTGCTTTTTGTGCGAGAACCATTTGATGCATGTTCGTGCTGACTGCATTAATGCCCCATAGAATAATGAGCTTTGAATGGATGGTATCCTCCGGATCTATTCCAAAGCTCCCGCCCATTGTATATGTATATCCAGCAGTACCGGCAGATTGACAAATCGTCCTGTCAAGGCGTGTCGCTCCGAGTTTATGGAAGAAACGACGGTCCATTCCTTCTGCGTTTAATCTGCCCATATTTCCGTAGAAACTATATGGCAGGATGCTTTCAGGGCCATTCTTGACAATTAGGTCCTTCCACCTGGAGGTGATCGTTTCTATCGCCTCTTTCCACCCAATCCGTACAAAGTGGCCATCACCTTTGGTGCCAGCTCGCTTCATTGGATATTTGAGCCGATTTTTATCATAGATCCTTGATGGCATGTTGCGGACCTTATTGCAAATATTTCCCTGTGTTACGGGATGACTGGGATCTCCTTCAATTTTTACGATTTTTCCTTCTTTTTTATGAACGAGAAGGCCGCATTGATCGGGGCAATCCAAGGAGCACACGGATGGGAAAACACCATTTAAGGATTTGCTGTAAGAGTTCATGTCCACATACTCCTTCCTCATTGTATTTCGATCATAACATAAAATTCAGTTTATTTGATGGCCGTCTGAAGGCATCCAGCAAATTTCTATAATGAAACACCAAACCTCATATTTGAAACTATGCTTTGAAAAAACTTATGTAAAATAGGTTTGATAGATACGATTGGTTCAGAATACATCCGAGCAGGTGAACAGGGAAATGGCGCTAAAAATTGCGATTGTAGATGATCATAAGCTCTTCAGAGAAGGGGTCAAACGGATACTGGAAATGGAAGAGGACCTTGAAATAGTTGCTGAAGGGGCAGATGGCCGTGATGCTCTCATTATAGATAAGAATTATAAGCCTGACGTTATGATTATGGATATCGATATGCCTAATATGAATGGCATCAAAGCAACGGATAAGCTGAATGAAAACAAATCAAAAAGCAAGATCATTATTTTATCTTTTTACGATGATGAAAATTATGTCACGAGGGTGCTTCAGAATGGTGCAGCCGGATACCTGCTTAAGGATATTGGTGCAAAAGGGTTAATCGAAGCCATCAGGATCGTTGCAAGCGGCGGCAGTTATCTGGATCCCAAGGTTACGCAAAATATTATTAAGGAATACAAAAGACTTACAGAAATGAATTCACGCAGCAATCATGCTTCAAGTCAGAACTATCAGCGCCCTCTGCATATATTGACTCGCCGCGAATGCGAGGTGCTGCAGCTGCTGGCTGATGGGAATAGCAATACTGGCATCAGTAAAGCACTTTTCATTAGCGATAAAACGGTTAAAAATCATGTAAGCAGCATTTTGAGAAAGATAAAAGTTCATGATCGGACACAGGCTGTCCTTCTTGCCATCAAAAAGGGCTGGGTCAGAATCAGTTAGAGCCAATGATGTAATTTCAAAATTAAGGCATGTTCTCCTGAGCATGTCTTTTTTCTCGTTGAGCAGCAATAATGGATGAGTAAGCAGAGACGGTAATAGAAAAGATAACTTTGAAGAGCTTGAAAGTTAGGTGATAAAATGAATCGGTTTTATAAACGCTATTCAGATTTAATCTTTCATTTGCTCAGTGAAAATAAATGGATCAGTTTAGCTCAGCTGGCAGAACGAACAGGTTTTTCAAAAAGCACGATATGGCGTGATCTGGAATTCCTGGACACTATACTGCCGGAGGATTGGAAGCTGGAAAGGCATGAGGCTTTTGGCGTTAGGCTGAGAAAACCTGAAAGCGGGACTCTGGAGAGCATTTTAAGAGAAATTCGCGATAAGAATACTTATTTCCATACGTTAAAGCTGATTTTATTAAGCGATGGAATAGATATTTCTCTGATATCCAATGAGGTGCATATAAGCCGTTCGACCGCATACCGCCACATTGAAAAGCTTCAGGAGGTTCTTCAGGAATCACAGCTTACTTTAACTTCGAGTCCTTTCAAAGTAATCGGTGATGAAAGAAATATCAGGCGTTTTATCATGCAATACTTAGATTTAATGAGCTTTAAACCGGAAGCTGAGAAGGATTGGCTGTATTCCGGGGATTTTCAGTCGGCGTTGCTGGAGCAGACCTCGAGCTATTCGATGACTCTCCGGACAGGAGCCGTTCAACGCCTCAAAATGATCTTATATATTTCAAACCTGCGTATGTCTATGGGCTATTTTGTTTCATTTCCAAAAACTTTGGTGGATGCATATAAGGAAAGTAAATTTTTTCTATCTGCTAAGGAAATAGTGCATTTTATGCCTAAAGCCAATATTCCTTCCAGGGAAACACAGCTCCAGGAAATACTTTTCTTTGCCATTTATTTAATGAGTGAGGAAAGGCCGACGAATAGATCGGAGCATCTGCGTTATCTCCGCAGGAGAAGGATAGGCGAAAGGGAACATCCTTTTTCTGTCTACTTAGAAGACCTTTCGAATATTGCTGGCTTCAATTTAACAGATGATGATATCTTTCTATTTCACATTTACCAGACATTCAAGAGAATTTATCTTGAAAAAGAATTAAATACCGAAACACTCCATAGCTCAATGATGCAATATCTTCCATATTATGAGACTAATCCACTTTTCAAAACAATAGAGGACCTGGGAGTCAAAACATTCTCGAAAGTCCCCCTTATTTTTAAAAAGCTGGATGTTCTTGAAATCTTTACTCTTCTCCAGGCTGCTATTCTGCGAAAGAGGAATAGGCATGTAATACAAGCTGCGCTTGTATGCCGGACATATTATGAAAAAGATTATATTAGGGAAGTGCTAAAATATCATTTTGGAAAACAGCTTTCTATATCAACGCTTGATTCATCAAGCATCGATTTAATATCAGAATATGAAGAGTTTGATCTGGTCATATCAACCGATTTTGATCATTCTTCCAAGCTTAAAGGGGATCTGCCGGCCATAAATGTTTCTGCATTTCCGACAGGATCAGAGCTTATGGAAATCAGGCAATTCATTCATGATCATTTTTTAAAACAAATGGACCTTGACGAAGAGATGATCTATCCCTATGAAAAGCAGGATGAGACATACAAATAAGGAGACGCCTTCAAGCTGGAGGTGTTTTTTTATTTATTTTTTAAAACCTGTTGAATTTGATAATCATTATCAATTAAAATAAAGTTAGATGATAATCGTTTTATTACATACACAGTTTTGATTTTAAGGAGGCGAGGAGTTGATCAAAAACCCTCAAGTATCCGTCCGCACAATGACTGACCAGAACTTAACCGACTTTATCCGGTGTCCCTATAAATTTTATTACACACATATTGAAAAGAAAAAACATCCTCTCGGCTGGCGTCAGGCCATTCAGCATATTATCAATAAGGTCGTTTCATCCTATTTTCAGCTGCCGCAAAGCCATCGGTCCCCTGCAAATGTGCTGGCGCTTATCGATCAATATTGGGGAAGGCTGGAGCTGCGCATGTTTGATTCCCAGCTCCAATATTATATGGCTGCAGCTGCCGTAACAGATGGATTAATGAGAAACTTAAGCAGTGAATCTGAAATAGCTCAGCCGCTGTTTTTGTATGAAAAGTTTAAAATGAATCTTAAAGAGCTGAATGCAGATCTTTCTTTAACTTTTGATGTCGCGGAATGGCAGCAGGATTCTTTTATAGTGAAGAAATTCCTGGTGGATGCTGATGAGCAAATGCTTGAGCTTTATTGTCATTTAACAGTGGTTTTTTCAGAAAAGGTATTTGGAATAAGGCCGGCCAGGATTGAGGTCGTGACATTAATGGATGGAGAGAAGCATATATTCACTCCAAATAAAGCTAGCCTGGAAGCGGGATTAAACTATCTTCAGATGCTGAAGACACTTCTCGAAGACACAAAGCTGTTTTCGGATTTGTACAATATGAATGAGTGTCCTGCCTGTCCTTTTCAGGGAGTCTGCGACAGGGATGAAAAGAATGAGAGAAAACAAAAATACTTATGCTAA
Organism: Bacillus sp. NTK034; assembly: GCF_017303275.1. Lineage (GTDB taxonomy): Bacteria > Bacillota > Bacilli > Bacillales > Cytobacillaceae > Cytobacillus. The sequence goes on from NZ_JAFKOJ010000008.1 coordinate 145,489, forward strand.
AAAGGGCGCCTGGGGAAAACCAGGCGCTTCTGCTGTTTATGAACATCCAGAACCGGTTTAAGGTGAATGTATTTCCATTGCTTTTAAATGAATTTCCCGCTAAAGTTTTTACAGGGATGTTAGATAGAAAGGTTGCGATTCTTCTTTGAATATACTTATTACAGGTGCAAACGGTTTTTTAGGGAAAAAGCTTTCATTAAAGCTTTTGGAACAGGGGCATGAACTTTATTTATTAGTCAGGAGCAGAAAGCGGCTGGATGCCTTCATGCAAGGCGATGGGAGCGATTTTTCCAGACAGATTCATATATTGGAAGGCGATGTTACAGAAGAGCATCTAGGATTAAATAGAGAACTGGTGAATTCATTAAAAGGAAAGATGGATGCTTTATACCATAGTGCAGCACTTCTATCTTTTGATGAAAAGGATCGGGATAAGACTTTTAAAGTAAATGTCGGAGGAACAGCAAATGTTCTGAATTTTGCTTTGGAAATAAGTTGTCCAAAAGTTTTATATATCAGTACGGCCTATACGGTTGGAACAGAGGTGTTGGGGGCGGAGGCTCTTTACTCTGGGGATAGGCGTTTTGTAAATCCCTATGAAGCTTCCAAGTGCGAGGCAGAACACCTCGCGTTTACATTCCGGGATAAACTGGATATTGTTATTCTCCGTCCCGGTATTATCATCGGTGATTCCAGGACAGGTGAAGCTGATACAAACTTCGGCTTATATGGATTTCTAAAAGGCATCAAGATCTTAAAAAAGCGGGCCATCCGAAGACAAGACGGCCAAAGCTGCAGAATCTATCTGGATCCTGACGTTGCCCAGAATTTTGTGCCAGTGAATTATGTAATAGATACACTGAATGCCGCCTTGATTTATGCAGAAAATGGCGGGATTTTCAACATTACAAATCCAAATCCGCCTCTGCAGTCAGATGTGTACGAAATAGTAAAAGAGGTCCTGGATTTTCCGCAATTGAAAATGTGTGTCCCTGGATCATTTGCAGAAATGACGAACGAGGAAAAGGCTTTTCATGATTCGATGAGCATTTTCAACAGTTATTTCCAGCGGACCATTGATTTTCCATCAGACAATACTGAAAAGCTGCTGGCAGATGCAGGGGTTCCCATGCTGCAAATGGACCGAGATGTATTAACAAGAATAATAGCAGGATATTTGCTCGATAAAGCGAGTATATCTTCCTGACGAAAGAAAAGACCGGGGATTTGAATTCCCGGTCTTCATTTATTCATTCATGCCTGTTCCCCTCATTTTATGGGCATCTGCTTCAAGTGGAGCTTTTAAAAGTTTCCGATGCTTAATTTCCATAGTCTGAATTTGTTTTAATTCCTCAATTAAGTCATGGATGGAGAGAATCTCATATAGAATGGCTGTTTCAGGCTGGACATGGTGGTGTGTGCGGGGTTTTAAACCGCCCGCAGGGTTCAGCTGCTTTTGCTCAATAAACCACTGTGTTACTTCGCTGATTTTTTTATGATGGCTTTCTGTAATAAAAAATCCCGGGTCATACAGGCTGTCTTTTATATCCTCAAGAACAGCAGCGCCAGTCTTTTTCCTGTCCTCCTCCAGCTCCGGCAGGCCAGCCGGCAGAAAGATCAAGTTTCCCACGTGATAGGTAATCTGCCTTAAAACAGTCAGTTTTTTATATTCATAATGAAAGTCGCGCATATCCTCACGGCTAAATCGGTGATACCTATATTCAGCCTTTTGATAATGGCATAAAGTTTCAGTTTTATCGATATCTTTAATAAGTCTTTGAAATTCTGAACGGACAGTGCCATCAGATCCCTGTGAATAAAAAATTTCAAGGCCTCTTTTATGTAAAATGTCACCGGATCGTCTGTAAAGGGCATGTATGTTTTTTATAATTGATTTTGAGTAATTGGGAGGCATGACAAAAAAGTTAACTGCTGTGGAAACGACAATTCCGGTAGTGGTAGTCCCCAATCGAATGAAAAAAGAGGACAGATAATGGTCCTGTACCGTTGAAATCATTGCGACACCCGTCAATGTAGCCACAAGCATTCCATCATGAAGCTTCAGCTTATGGCAGACGATGATTGTCGCAAGCGATACGGAAGCATAACTGTACGGGCTGTCTCCGAAAATGAACGTAAATAATACAGCAAATCCCGCACCAATGGCTGCCGCCGGAAACCTGACATATGCTTTCCGAATGGAGTCCGCAACAGTGGGCTCAATCGTAACGATGGCCGTAATCACAGCAAACATGGCTGGCCAATCCAGCATATGGCAAATAAAAGCTGTTATAAAAACAGCCAGTCCGGTTTTGGCTATTCTTCCTCCAATAAATTTATATGGAATAGTCTGTTTCATACATAATCCTTCTTTAAATCTGTGGTTTCAATATAAATTAATATTAGTGCAAGAAACCAATAAGAGCAAATGTGAATTTTCTGATAAAAAGAAAATATCCCGGTGACATGATCTGATAGTATGTTAAAATAGACAACTATAAAGTAAAAATATTGAATATATATATAAGATTTTTCGGACTTTGAGGAAGGGTGAGTTTGAATGTCAATTGAAAGCGTGAAAGCCCATTTTAAAAAGTGGGATCGGGAACAAGATGTTATGGAGTTTGATTCTTTAAGCGCAACAGTGGAACAGGCTGCAGAAACAATCGGTGTCTGTCCTGCACAAATTGCCAAGACTCTATCCTTCAGGGGTGATGGGGATGAAGCAATTCTTGTGGTGGCAGCAGGCGATGCCAAAATTGATAACAAAAAGTTCCGGAAAACGTTCGGTTTCAAAGCCCGGATGCTTTCAGCTGAGGAAGTACTCGAACAGACCGGCCATGCCGTAGGAGGAGTTTGTCCATTTGGATTGAAGAATGACCTGGATGTATATCTGGATGAATCTATGAAAAGATTCGAGACCCTTTTCCCTGCATGCGGAAGCAGCAATTCCGCCATTGAACTGACACCTGCTGAAATTAATACATATTCAGATGCAAAAGCCTGGGTGGATGTTTGCAAGGACTGGGAAGATGAGCTGATCATTGAGCGGCCACTGGAAAAAATAACGAAATAGAAGTCATATTTTCGTGCCGAAATCAAAATAGTGTTGTATTATTATAATTATTAATGAATAAATATATAGATTTGCGGATTAGGAGAGCAGATAATTCATGGGAAAGAATCTGATTATTAAACAAATTGATGAACTTCAAGATGACTTTAATAGAATAAGCACCTATATCGGTAACAATCCCGAACTGGGACATGAAGAGTACAAGGCATGCAAAGTATTGACAGAGGAGCTTGAAAAGCATGGTTTTTCTGTAGAAATCGGCACCTGCGGTTTACCGACTGCATTTATGGCAGCTTATGATAGCGGAAAAGAAGGTCCTGTGATTGGGTTTATGTCTGAATACGATGCACTGCCCGAAGTAGGGCATGCATGCGGTCATAATCTGATCGGAACGATGGGGATTGCTGCAGGAATAGGACTAAGTAAAGTGATTCATGAAACTGGAGGAAAGGTTGTTGTCTTCGGCACGCCTGCAGAGGAGACGAAAGGCGGTAAGGTGACCATGGCCGAAGCTGGTATTTTTGATGTTTTGGATGCAGCGATCATGGTTCATCCCCTTGACAATTATGTGAAGAGCGGGACATCACTGGCAATGGATGCGATACAGTTTGAATTTTTTGGAAAATCAGCGCATGCAGCTGCCAGCCCGCATTTGGGAATTAATGCATTGGATGCTGTCCTGCAAACGTTCAGCAGCATAAATGCTCTGCGCCAGCATATCAAACCTGATGCCAGAATCCATGGCATTATCACGGAGGGGGGCAAAGCTGCAAACGTGGTTCCGGACTATGCGGTTGCCCAATTTTATGTTCGTGCAGCCAAACGTGAGTATGTGAATGAACTTGTAGAAAAGGTCAAGAAATGTGCAGAAGGGGCAGCTCTGCAGACTGGTGCCGAAATGAAGTGGTCATTTTATGAATTCTCTTATGATGATATGGTTACGAACAGTCCTTTATCAGAAGCATTCAATAAAGAACTGATTTCCCTTGGTGTGAATGAGGAGGAAATTCTGGAACAGAAGGACGGGTCAGGTTCTCTTGACATGGGGAATGTCAGCCAGGCGGCACCTTCCATTCATCCTTATATTAAAATCTGCAACGAGGCGTATGCATGCCACACACATGAATTCCGCGAAGCTGCTATGAGTGAGCAGGCTAGAGAAGCCATGATCCTTGGAGCTAAGGCAATGGCACTTACGGGGTATGAAGTGTTAACCAACCAGGAGCTTTTAAAACAGATTAAAGAGGAATTCGAGTCAAACAAGACATTAGCTTAAATCCAAAATAAGGCCATGATCCATAAGAAGCATGAGGATCATGGCCATTCTATTATGATAAACTATTCCATTCTGAATACAGTCCGGTTCCATTGCAGCCCTGGCAGTCGAATTGGTTTGCATGATAAGCGAATTCATTCCCCGGATAGAGTGAAAAACCTCTGCCGTAACAGTCAGGACACTTATTTTCTTCCTTCATGCGATTGACATGATTTTGATATCTGCTTTCGCGCCATTCATTAAAGGCATTCAATAATCCCATCTTTTTTCACCTCAGCCATTTTTTCCTTATTTTGAATAAAATGGGCAGATTTTATACACTTCGCTGCTATAGTATATGAATAAAGTGGGACTAGTGTGAAAAAAGCTTGTTCAAAAATGGCTATTTTTCCTTAGGGTGCTTCCATTTTTCTTCGAGTGCTTCGATAAAAATGCTGACATTCTTTTTTTCCTGCATGATGGGGGATAGAACATAGGAAAGAGTGCGTTTGAATTCCTGATTTTTCACTTTGATTATAGACAGGTTATTTTGTTTAACATCCCTTTCGACGACGCTTCCGGAAAGTATGCTTATTCCCAGCCCATTGATGAGTGTTTCTTTTATCCCCTGATTGCTGCTGATCGTTAAGAGTGATTTCACCTTAAGAGCATTTGATCTTACAACATGATTAAAATACTCACGGGTTCCTGACCCGTTTTCCCTCATGATCCATGCCTGATCTTGCAGGTCAGCAATGGTTGCTTCTTCTTTTTGCACCAATGGATGCTGGTTGGAAGCCACTATAAATAATTCATCCTCTAAAAAGGGAGTCACAATAAGCTCTCTTTCATTTGTCTGGCCCTCAATAAGCCCAATATCCACATGATGGGAACGGGTTGACTGGACAACTTCCTCTGTGTTGGCAATCGTCACCTGAAGATTCAGCTCAGGGTACTGATTTTGCAGATCAAGCAGCAGGGGAGGCAGGATGTATTCCCCTATAGTGAAACTGGCCGCAATTTTCAGATCACCTTTAATGGTGTTTTGCTGTTCTAAAATTTCCTGCCTGGTTTGCTCGTAAATGGTAATCATCTGCTTGGCCCGGTCATATAATATTTCACCGCTGGGCGTAATTTTCAAGTATTTTGGAGAGCGTTGAAATAGTTTGGTCTGAAATTCCTTTTCCAGATTTTTAATATGCAGGCTGACACTGGGCTGTGACATAAGAAGGAGCTCGGCCGTCTTCGTAAAGTTTTTCACTTCAGCCAATGTGACGAATGTTTTTAACGCATCATAATACAAAATATCACCCTTTCTATAATTAGTAATATTAATAGCTGCGATAATTAATATTTATTTTACTAATGAAATATCATTCGGTAAAGTAATAGATATATATTTTTTGCGTATAAAACCGACTTTTTTTATAGGAAAAGAGGAAATTTAAAGAAATACTATAAAACCAGCCTTTTGCGCTGGTTTGCGAGGTGGAATATGTTGCAACTTCAGGTAATAAACAGTCCGTTTAATCAGGAGCAGGCAGAGCTCCTTAATCGTCTGCTTCCGACTTTGACAGAGACACAATCCCTCTGGCTGAGCGGGTATCTTGCCGCGATACAGTCTTCATCATTGCAGGCTGCCCCGGCAGTGGAAGAACGTCCCGCACCTGCAGCGGTACCGGCCATTCCAAAAGAAGTAACCATCTTATTTGGATCACAAACCGGTAATGCCCAGAATCTGGCCAAAAAAGCTGGGAAAACACTTGAGGAGAGAGGCTTTCAAGTAACGGTTTCAGCAATGAGTGACTTTAAGCCCAATAATCTTAAAAAGGTTAAAAATCTGTTAATTGTCGTAAGTACCCATGGTGAGGGAGATCCGCCGGACAACGCTTTGACATTCCATGAATTTGTTCACGGAAAAAGGGCGCCAAAACTGGAAGACTTCCGATACTCTGTTTTGGCTCTTGGCGACAGCTCATATGAATTCTTCTGCCAAACGGGAAAAGATTTTGATAAACGCCTCGAGGAGCTTGGCGGAACAAGAATAACGCCGAGAGTAGATTGTGATCTTGATTTCGAGGAGCCAGCAGCAGTGTGGGCGGAAGCCGTTTTAGCCGGATTGAGCGAAGGAGAAAGCAGCAGTCATTCTACTGCAGCTTCCGTTTCAGCTTTATCTTCAGCACCTGCCGAGTCAGTCTATTCCCGGTCCAATCCTTTCCGGGCAGAAGTTCTCGAAAATCTGAATCTCAATGGACGCGGCTCCAATAAAGAAACCCGCCATCTTGAGATTTCACTGGAAGGTTCCGGGCTGACTTATCAGCCTGGTGACAGCCTTGGGGTATACCCTGAAAACGATCCCGAATTGGTTGATCTGCTTTTAGCTGAGATGAGCTGGGATCCCGAGGAAACAGTCAGAGTCAAGGAGGAAACAGTAACGTTAAAAGAAGCGCTTACCGCTCACTTTGAGATTACTGTCCTGACCAAACCGCTTGTTGAAAAAGCTGCAAAGCTTTCTGGAAATGAAGATCTGCACCAGCTTGTGTCAGACAGCAATCAACTGAAATCCTATATGGACGGGCGGGACTTAATTGATTTAGTCCGTGACTTTAAACCATGGAACAGTTCGGCACAGGAGTTTGTTTCTATACTGCGTAAGATGCCTGCGCGTCTTTATTCCATTTCCAGCAGCTTTGAGGCGAATCCCGATGAAGTTCATTTAACAATCGGTGCTGTCCGCTATGATGCCCATGGCCGTGAACGAAAAGGTGTCTGCTCCATTTTATGTGCGGAACGTCTCCAGCCTGGCGATACACTGCCAGTATTTATTCAGCACAATGAAAACTTTAAACTGCCTGAAAATCCGGACACACCAATCATTATGGTTGGTCCTGGAACCGGAATTGCACCATTCCGCTCATTTATGCAGGAGCGTGAAGAAAAAGGCGCTGATGGGAAATCATGGCTATTCTTTGGCGACCAGCATTTTGTGACTGATTTTCTGTATCAGACTGAATGGCAAAAATGGCTCAAGGATGGAGTCTTGTCGAAGCTGGATGTCGCTTTTTCCCGTGATGATGATGAGAAGGTATACGTTCAGCATAGAATGCAGGAAAATAGCAAGGAATTATTCCAATGGCTTCAGGAAGGCGCAGCCGTCTATATCTGCGGTGATGAGAAAAACATGGCTCATGATGTCCATAATACACTCATAGATATTATTGAAAAAGAAGGCGGTATGAGCCGCGATCATGCTTCAGAATATCTTGCCGGCATGCAGAAAAATAAACGCTACCAGCGCGACGTATATTGATTTGGAAGGAAAGGAGTTTTACAGCATGGTAAACCCAAACTTAAAAGCACCGGATGGCCCTCCGAGTGATGTTGAGGGAATTAAGGATCGAAGCAACTATTTGCGCGGAACGCTGGCGGAAGTTATGCAGGACAGGATCAGCGCCGGAATTCCCGATGATGATAATAGATTAATGAAGCACCACGGGAGCTATCTGCAGGATGACCGGGATCTGCGGAATGAACGCCAGAGGCAGAAGCTTGAGCCTGCCTACCAGTTTATGCTCCGGCTTCGTCTTCCTGGAGGCGTCGCAACACCAGAACAATGGCTTGTCGTGGATGATTTAGCCGAAAAATATGGCAACGGCACCTTAAAACTGACAACACGCCAGACCTTCCAGATGCATGGAATCCTTAAATGGAATATGAAAAAGACAATCCAGGCAATCCATTCGACCATGCTTGATACAATAGCGGCATGCGGCGATGTGAACCGTAATGTAATGTGTATTTCAAATCCCGATCAATCGGAGATTCATTCGGAAGTGTATGAGCTGGCAAAGATGCTTAGTAACGATCTTCTTCCTCGTACACGTGCCTATCATGAAATATGGCTTGATGAAGAAAAGGTAGCCGGCTCTCCTGAAGTGGATGAAGAAGTTGAGCCGATGTATGGCCCGCTTTATTTGCCCCGCAAATTTAAGATTGGGATAGCTGTGCCGCCTTCCAATGATATTGATGTCTTTTCACAGGATCTCGGCTTCATTGCCATTGTGGAAAACGGCAAACTGGCAGGTTTTAACGTGGCAATCGGCGGCGGAATGGGCTTCTCTCATGGAGATAAGGCGACCTATCCGCAGCTTTCAAAAGTAATCGGCTTTGTGACACCTGATAAGATTTACGAAGTGGCTGAGAAGGTAATTACAATCCAGCGCGATTACGGCAACCGCTCAGTCCGGAAAAATGCCCGTTTTAAATATACGGTTGACCGCCTTGGTCTGGAAACAGTTATTGTAGAGCTGGAGAATCGTCTGGGCTGGAAACTGGATGAAGCTCGCGGATTCAAGTTTGATTCCAATGGAGACCGCTACGGCTGGGTAAAGGGTGTCCGCGGTAAATGGCATTTTACGATGTTCATAGAAGGCGGGCGTGTGGCGGACTTCGATGGATATAAACTAAAAACAGCATTGCGGGAGATCGCCAAAGTTCATAAAGGTGATTTCAGGCTGACTGCCAATCAGAACCTGATTATCGGAAGTGTGCCAACAAAAGATAAGGCAAAGATCGAGGCGCTGATTAATGAATATGGCTTAACAGATGGAAGCCGCTATAGTGCATTGCGCCGCGGATCCATGGCCTGTGTGGCCCTGCCGACATGCGGTCTGGCAATGGCAGAGGCAGAGCGCTATCTTCCTGGATTGGTCGATAAAATTGATGAAATCGCCGATAAAGCAGGCCTGCGGAACGAAGAAATCACTATCCGCATGACCGGCTGCCCGAACGGCTGCGCGCGTCACGCACTCGGCGAAATCGGCTTTATCGGCAAGGCGGTCGGCAAGTACAATATGTATCTCGGGGCAGCATTCGACGGCAGCCGCCTCAGTAAAATGTACCGCGAAAACATTGGCGAAGAAGAAATCCTGAACGAGCTGCGCGTCATCCTGCCGCGCTACGCCCGTGAACGTGAGGATGGCGAACATTTTGGCGACTTCGTAGTCCGGGCGGGGATTATTGAAGCGACAACGGACGGGACTAATTTTCATGGTTGAGGTTGAGAAAGACGGGGCGGGGGCCCTGTCTTTTTTTCTTTGTGTGCAGGAGCCGAGCGCACGTAAATATTTCTATCCGCACATATTTTATGCCTATGCGCACACAAAAAAGTCTATCCGCACATAAATTTTGGCTATCCGCACATAAACATTCCCTTCTGAGTTTTTCTTAGAGGATTTGAAGGAGCAATGCAGAATTTTTTAGTATTAAACAAGAATGGAGTGAAAAAATGATCCTCAAAGAACGAAAAATCCCTCTTTTAATCCTTAAAACAGAAGCTCTCCTCCGCAGGCTTCCAGCTCATCACCCAAAAATCCCTATCATTAACGAAGAACTGAATAAAAGACTTGCAGGTTATAAAGGAGAAGCTTCATTGGATTTTCCTCTTGATTTTCTAGATAGTAAGGAATATATTATCCTTCATGATCTCCGCCTGCCAGATAGTGATCGCTTTTTCCAAATTGATACTCTTATACTTACAAAAAAGTTTGCTTTAATACTTGAAGTGAAAAATATAACAGGTATCTTGCATTTTGATACAGTATATAATCAATTAATTCGTATAAAGAATGGAAAAGAGCAAGTTTTTCCCTGCCCTTTAATTCAGGTTAATAGACAGGCATCACAACTTAGAAGGTGGTTTAATGCCAATGTCAGCAAAGAAGGTTTACCGGTCAATTCTTTTGTAGTCATAAGTAATCCGCATACAGGAATTAAAGTTATTCCTCCTCATATTGACCTCAGCCATAAAATTATACACCGAAATACTCTTCCTATAAAAATTGAGCAAATAGAAAAGTCCATAAATAGAGAAATCAGTGAGAAACTCCTTAAAAAGATCATTCGCTTATTAAAAAAGCAAAATACAGAGCTGGAAAGCTCAATACTATCAAGATTCCAGATCAATCAATCTGAAATACTTACGGGTGTATTCTGCCCTGTCTGCAGCTTTCTGCCTCTCGAAAGAGTAAGTCGCACCTGGAGATGTCCCAGATGCAAGATTACCAGCAAAGAAGCACATATGAAAGCATTGCATGACTACAGCCTTCTGCTGGGGGCTGCCATCACGAACAGGGAGCTCAGAAACTTTCTCCATATCTCTTCTTCCTATACCGCAACCCGACTCCTCCAATCCCTCAATCTACCTGAAACTGGCGCTTATAAAAATAAAACATATACACTCATACTCCCCGAAGAAACAACAGTAATTAAAAGAGGTATTTAATAGTAAATGTCGAAACATTTAGATATCTACACACCTGCCAAAGGAGGAATTTTCATGCCAAACGAGGAAATGCTTTTGATTCCGGGACCTACACCTGTTGTGGATTCGATTTATGAGGCAATGTCACAGGAGACAAGGGGACATACGGATCCAAGGTTTGCCGCTGTTTATAAGAGTGCGATAGAGAAAACGAGGGAGATGCTGAAGACGGATGGAGAAGTGTTTGTGATCTCCGGCTCCGGGACGATTGCAATGGAAATGGCTCTGGTCAACACGGTGGCAGCTGGAGAAAGGCTATTAATTATAAGCCAGGGCTTCTTCGGTGATCGTTTTCAGCACTTAGCAAAGGCGTTCGGAATCCAGGCAGATATCATTCAGTCTGACTGGGGAAGGCAGGTTGACACGGCAATTATTGAAGAAAAGCTTGCCTCTCATTCCTATAAAGCTGTGACCATTACTCACGCTGATACTTCTACTGGTGTTGCGGCTGACTTGGATACATTAGTGCCTATCATTAAAAAGCACGGGGCTCTTGTCATTTTGGATGGGGTCTGTGCAACAGCAGCAATGGAGGAGGATATGAGCAAGTCATATGGCGAAGGGAAGATTGATGTCGTTTTGACAGGTTCACAGAAGGCGATCGGTGTACCCCCAGGACTGGCAATTGTAGCATTTAACCAGACGGCGCTTGCTGCCCGCGAACAAATGGAACGGGTCCCTGCCTATTATTGCGATATCTATAATTGGATTCCCATTATGCATGATCCGCAAAAATACTTTGCCACACCTCCAGTGAATCTGATTTATGCCTATGATGAGGGCATGAAACTGGTCCTGGCTGAAGGAATGGAACATCGATACAAGCGCCATGAAGCATACGGCAAAGCTGTTCGGGCAGCACTTGCTGAGTATGGTATGAAGGCAATTGCCGACGAAAATGCTGCTGCAGCAACTCTCAGCTGTATCCTTTATCCTGAAGGAATGGATGATGCTGAATTCCGTGCATCCCTTGCGAAAAAAGGTGTCATTGTTGCCGGAGCACTGGCTCATCTTGCAGGAAGAGCGTTCCGAATTGGCCATATGGGGAATACGACTGAAGACATGCTTGAAAAAGCCATTGTGCTGATCGGTGAAACCATGAATGAAATGGGCTTTGAGGCAGATATTCAAAAAGCTGCTGATAGGTTTAGAGAACTGGCATTGCCTGTTGCTTAATAAGGAGGGAAAAGATGTCTGATTTGACTTTGCAGGCTGCTGAGACAGAACTCGGAGAATTGAGACTAATAGGGATCCGCGTCTTATGCCCGCCGGATCAGTATTCAGATGAAATTCCGCGTGCTATTAATCTATTATTGGAACGCCTTACAGAAATTAAGGGAGCTGCACATTCAGATCGGCTTGTTGGTGCCTTCAAAGTGGAGGAAGACTGTCCTGAAGAAGACGGATATTGGATTGGCATTGAGGTGAAGGAATTTATTAGCATTCCTGATGGTATGTTCTCATTAGAAATTCCACCGCAAAAATATGCCTCTATCCGGCACAAAGGACCTAATAATGAGATTAAAAATTCCTATAGGGAATTACACAAGTGGATTGAAGAAAAGGGATACAAACGGCTAAAAAATAAGTGGCACATAGAAATCCATCAAAGCTGGGAAAGTATAGAGGATTTAGATATAGAGCTGCTGGATACGATAGCATAATGTTAAAAGACTGCCTACCCGGCAGTCTTTTCCCTGAAAAAAGAAGAATGGAGAATTTAAAAGTGATAGATTATCGAATTAAGCATATGAAAGGCTACGATGAAAAAATAGGAAATCTTGTATCAATGCTTGAACATGCCAGGTCTGTGACTCTCAAAGATGTTGCTGGGTTGACACAGAAAGAGCTGGATTTTCTTCCTGATGAAAACAGTAATTCAATAGGATCACTTCTGAAGCATATCGCTTTTGTTGAATATGTTCACCAAATTATTACTTTTGAAAATAGAGATCTTAACGACAAAGAACTTTCAAAATGGGCTGCAGCGTATGAGCTGGGAGAGAAAGCGAGGAATGAAATTAATAACCATCCTCTTGAATTTTACTTGGAGGAACTGTCAGCAATTAGAGAGAAAACGTTAAAACTTTTAGCATCCAAACAGGATAGCTGGCTATACGAAGAAGGTAAGTGGAGCAACGGAGTGCCTTTTAATAACTATTGGTTCTGGTATCACGTTATGGAGGATGAAATCAGCCATCGCGGGCAAATCCGGGTGATAAAAAGACAGCTGGCTGCTCAGAGTTAATAAGATAACCAACTGCCTTTTTCCAAAAATATGAAACTAAAGTTCCATTAGTTCGTATATAAGGTAAAACATTTAAAGGCGGTTTAATGGATGAGAAAAATGAATTGGGGTTTTTCAGGAAGCGGAATGGCATTTGGTCTGTCTCTGGGATTAGTTTTTGGAATGCTTTTTGAAAATTGGGCTTTGGGCATTGCTATGGGAGCTGCTTTTGGGGCATCGTTTGGATCCTCAGAAAAGAAGTAAAGGAGGATCTGCCTTGATTAAAAATAAAAAGCTCTTTCTGACATCAATTGTCTTAATCGTTATTTCCATGGCTCTAAACTTTCCTTTTCCGCATGAAAATCCACTAGGTGATACAGCAATAACGATTTTAAATATTCCAATCAAATCAGCAGATGGCTTTCATTTTGCAGGAGTATTTATTCTCATATTACTTATCCTGGGTATGGTATTGCTTCATCGTTCACTTGAAAAATACCATTTGAGATCTTTCTTTGCCGTTATCATCATCGTTTCCCTTCTTCCTCCTTCTCTGGCAGAGGCTTATCAAAAAACGCTGGCAAATGGCATCAATGCCGTTTCCTATATAAAAGATGAAAGTCAATGTAAGTTTGTAATGATTGGTGAAGATACTTTGCAGGGAACTTGTGAGCTGCCATTTGAAAATTACAGCAATGAGGAAGTGTCTTTTACTATCGGCTTTTATGACGGATATTTATTTGAAGAGGATGTAAAGATGCTTTCACTGATGAACAGCGGTAATCCTAGTAACGTTAAATTGCTCCCAAACGAAGCTAAGGTTGTCCGGATTGAGAAAGAGATCGATGTGTCAAAAATCAAAAACCACGTTGAAAATGGAGAATCAGCTTATGTAAGCCTCTTTATTCAGTCTGGTAAGAAAAACAGGAAATTGTAAGAGGGGTAGAGCTAATGAACATTGAGTTAAAACCCGTCACAAGAGACAATTGGGAAGAAGTCATTAAGATGAAAGTAAAAGAATCGCAGCGTGATTTCGTTCCATCAGCGGCTGTTTCACTAGCAAAGGTATATATTAAACCAGATGGGGATGCAGTAGAATATATCCCATTCTCAATATATGACAATGAAAAAATGGTCGGTTTTATCATGCATGCTTATGAACCGGACACGATTAATATGTATTGGATAAACGGTTTTTTTATTGACCAGAATTATCAGGGCAGGGGATATGGCCGGGCAGCATTAGGCGAGATGATCTGCTGGATAAAAACGAAATTTCCAAAATGCGAGGAAATCCGCTTAACGGTTCATAAAGATAATCGCCACGCAAGAAGTCTGTATAAAAACTTCGGATTTATCCCGACCGGAGAGATTTGGGGAGAGGAAGAGGTTTACTATTTTTCGGTATAAAGGAGTTATTTATGATTAATGAAACACTGGAATTAAATAAGAAAAGCTGGGATGAAGCGGCTAAAAGGTTTTATGGGCGCAATCCGCTGCCTGAATATGGACCATTAGCGCCAACTGAAGATGACCTTCAATTGTTCGGAGATGTGCGCAGCTTAAAGATGCTGGAGATTGGCTGCGGCAGCGGGCATTCCCTAAAGTATTTGGACGAGCGAGGAGCAGGTGAATTATGGGGATTGGACTTGTCTTCCAGGCAGATCGAATCTGCAAAGGAACTTCTGGTAAATTCTTCTTCGCAGGTAAAGCTGTTTGAATCCCCGATGGAACAAAATCCGGGAATCCCTGCTGCATATTTCGATGTCGTTTTTTCCATCTATGCGATTGGATGGACCACGAATTTAGACAAGACGCTAAAAAATGTTCATTCCTACCTTAAATCAGGCGGGGTGTTTATTTTCAGCTGGGAACATCCGATGTATAACCGGATTAAGGCTGAAAATGGTGCATTAATTATGGATAAATCCTATCATGAGGAAGGCTCCTATCAGCATATAGCCTGGAACCAGCCTGCCATTATGCAGCAATATAAACTAAGTACATATATTAATTTATTAATAGAAAACGGGTTTGTGATTGACAGGGTAATTGAAGACGTAAGCCTTACTGAGGAAGATGTTCAGCGGCATACCAACCGCTGGTATTCCTATGAAAAAACCAAAGCTATACCCGCTGCTTTTATTATTAAATGCAGCAAGCTATAGAAGAAAAGGCGGATGAGACCGAATGACTTATCATATTAGAGTCAGAGCAGGTGCAGTTATTATCGAAAATAATTCGATTCTGCTGATTGAGTTTCAGGATGAAAGAGGCCTTCATTACAATTTGCCTGCAGGAGGGGCTGAACCTAATGAATCTGTTATTGATACAGTGAAAAGGGAAGCAAAAGAAGAGGCATCTGTGGATGTGATGGTCGGCCCATTGGCATTCGTTTATGAATACGCCCCTCACTTAAATGAATTCAGGTATGGGCAGATACATTCTCTGGGCTTAATGTTTGAATGCCAGTTAAGAGAGGGCTCACTGCCTAAAATGCCTTCAGATCCCGATCCTAACCAGACAGGAGTTAGGTGGGTGCCGCTTTCAGAGCTGGCCAATATAGTGTTGTATCCTAATATGAAAGCTCAAATCTTAGAATATGTAAAAAATAGAAGAAACATAGATTTTATCGAAGAACACACACTGGAAGTATACTCATTGGAGATAAAAAAATGAAGGAAGAAATCATGATTGACTGTGGTGAAGTAGTCCTCCGGGAATACCGGATGGAGGATGTCCAGGCACTCTATGAAATTACTTCCCAGCCGGAAGTTTATGAGTTTATTCCAGGTGCGCAGGCTACACTGGAACAGCGGGTGAACTGGATGGAGAATTATGAAATTCCGGCGAATGAAAAATTTAAGTCCTCAATGCCAGACCTGAAAGATGCCGGATTTTTGAATTTGGGGATCATTTTAAAGGAAACTGGAGAGTTTATAGGCTTTTGCAATACAGGAATAAAGGATGAATTGCCGGAACCGAACAGGGAAATTGGCTATGCCATCTCAAAGCACTGGCGGAATAAAGGCTATTCTACCCTTGCTGCAAAAGGGCTAATAGGATTTCTTTTTGAAAAGACGGCTCTTGAAATACTGAATGCTGTTGCATTAACAAGCAATGCCAGTTCCAATAAAGTTCTGCGAAAGTGCGGATTCAAGCTTGCTGGCGAAATAGAGATTGATGGAGAACCGTTTTTCCATTACATCATGAGAAAAACTAGGCATAAATAAATTCAAAGACACCCGCCATTCAATATGGGGGTGTCCCATTATTTTGGTTAAAGGTCAGATTTAGGATTTGTATTAAATGTGCCGTTTTTGTTTTCCTGTTCATGTCCGCGCACCTGGTCTCCGCCGTTTCCTTTTTCGTGTACCTTTTTGCCGCCGAGTTTTACGTTTGGATATTCTTGTTCCCGCATGGTATTCACCTCCATGTTAATTAAATTATCCATAAAGGAAAAAAATATATAAATTTTGGGGTTTTTAAATGGAAATAACACTTATCAGACATGGCAGGTCATCGCAAATGGATAATCACCGCATGAATAGGCGTGAATTTAAAAAATGGGTTGAAAGGTACAATCACTTAGGCATTCTTGAGGGTGAGACTTGTCCTGCTGACGTAATAGAAAAAGTGATTTCAGCACCTTTTTTACTCACAAGTGATTTAAATAGGTCAATCGAGTCGGCCAGAAGCATAAATCCATCTGCGAAAATACAAGCAGATCCATTATTCAGGGAAGCTGATTTCCCCATACCTGCCGGTAAATTTCCTGGTATGAGATTAAGGCCAAATACCTGGGCTGTTTTATTAAGATTACTATGGTTATGCGGCGATTCACAGGGCTGTGAATCATACAGAGATGCAAAGCTGCGGGCAAAGCAAGCATCATTAACATTAACCTCTATTGCAAAAGAACATCACTTTGCCGTTCTCATAGGTCACGGTTTTTTCAACCTTTTAATTGCAAGGGAGCTTCAAAAAGCCGGATGGGCTGGGAAGAGAAAAACAGGTTCAAAGCACTGGAATGCAGATACCTACATCTTATAAAGGAGGGGAAGGAGAATGGTAAAACCTAATCTGGCATCCAGATTTAAAACATTTGGACAATATGAATGTCACGGATCGAGCGGGCTTTATGAGTTCTTGTCTTATAAGATTGCAGAGGATGAAGAATTGCTGTGTTTGGCATCTGAAGCGAGAGAAGGCCAGCCTGTGCCGAATTTATTTCTTGGGGCCATTCATTATCTGCTTTTAAGCGGGAAAGAGCATGATCTTAAGGAATTCTATCCAAGTTTAGTGGAGAATCCAAGGAACGCTCTGGAATCTTTCAAATGCTTTAAAGATTTCTGCAGGATAAATTCACGGGAAATTGAAGAAATAGTAAAATCAAAATTAGTCCAGACGAACGAAGTCAGGCGCTGTGCTTACTTGTACCCGGTGTTTGCCTGGATCTTTCAGCAAACCAAAAAGCCCCTGGCCTTGATTGAAATTGGGACAAGCGCAGGCCTGCAGCTTCTTTGGGATAAATACAGATACTCTTATGGAACAGGAAAAACATTTGGGAATCCAAGCACGAACGTTCATTTAACCTCTGAAATAAAAGGAGGCCATGTTCCGATTTTACCGCCAGAAATGCCGCCGGTAGCTTCAAGAACTGGAGTTGATCTGCATATAAATGACCTGAATAATGGGGAAGATTTTCTATGGCTGAAATCACTTATCTGGCCAGAACACTATGAAAGAAGAACTTTATTCGAAAAAGCAGCCCAATGTGTTAAAGCAAATCCAATCAGCCTGATTGAAGGAGATGGAGTTGAGCTTTTGCCAATTTTGATTGAAGGAATACCTGAAGAACATTCAATTTGTGTTTTCCACACCCATGTGGCGAATCAAATGCCCCAAGAAGTAAAAGAGAACCTGCTTGCAAAAATAAAAGCAAGCGGACAAAGCAGGGATATCTTTCATCTTTATAACAATATCAAGGACCGGAATCTGCATCTTGATTATTATCTGGATTCCAAGGAGCACAAGAAATTAGTCGGCCAAACAGAGGGACATGGAAAGTGGTTCACATGGGAATTGATTTAAGCTGCATCATTATTTCGTACCGCTGAAATTTTGAAACTTGACATCATCTGTTATACTTATCTAGGTAAGTATATATTGTTTTAACCTATTAACAGATATATCTTGCAAATATTAAGTGATAGGTGGAAATACAAATGAGTCAAAAACCATACAGAGTTCTACTTTACTACATGTATGTTCCTATTGAGGACCCTGAGGAGTTCGCAAAGGAGCATAAAGCTTTTTGCGATGAGCTGGGCCTTAAGGGGCGTATTCTTGTTGCGAGTGAAGGCATAAACGGGACTGTTTCCGGACCAGTGGAACAGACAGACCGGTATATGGAAGCAATGAAGCAGGATCCGCGCTTTGCGGAGATGGTTTTCAAAATAGATGAAGCAGATGGACATGCATTTCCTAAGATGAAAGTTCGTGCACGTCCCGAGCTTGTAACTCTTCGCCTTGAAGATGATGTGAACCCGAACGAGGTTACAGGCAAATACCTGGAGCCAAAGGAGTTCTTCGAAAGACTTCAGGATGAAAACACAATTGTATTAGATGCACGAAATGATTATGAATATGATCTTGGCCACTTTAGAGGGGCGATCAGGCCGGATATCAAAAATTTCCGCGATCTGCCGGATTGGGTGCGTGAGAATAAAGAATTGCTTGGCGATAAAAAGATCATTACGTATTGCACAGGCGGCATCCGCTGTGAAAAGTTCTCC
The DNA here is from genome assembly GCF_017303275.1 of Bacillus sp. NTK034. Lineage (GTDB taxonomy): Bacteria > Bacillota > Bacilli > Bacillales > Cytobacillaceae > Cytobacillus. The sequence continues at coordinate 164,167 of NZ_JAFKOJ010000008.1, forward strand.
GGCTGGCTTGTAAAGGAAGGATTTGAAGATGTAGCACAGCTTCACGGAGGAATTGTCACTTATGGAAAAGATCCGGAAGTACAGGGACAGCTATGGGACGGTCAGCTTTATGTATTCGATGACCGCATTGGCGTTCCTGTTAACCAAAAGGAGCATGTAATTGTAGGCAAGGACTACTTCACAGGTGAGCCTTGTGAACGCTATGTCAACTGTGCAAATCCTGCATGCAATAAGAAAATCCTATGCTCTGAAGAAAATGAGCATAAATATATGCGCAGCTGTTCTGATGAATGCCGAACGCATCCTAGGAACCGTTATGTAGCTGAACACGGTCTTTCCGAGTCAGAAGTGGAAGAAAGATTAGAAAAAGTAAGAGCGTAAGAAATTTGGAGCAGATTTTCCTTTAGGAAAACTGCTTTTTTTTATTGGAAATTTCATAAAAACTGATATAATATTCTTAAAATTTTTTATGAGGTGGGTGGGATATGGAGAATTTACTGTTATTTCTGTTTATGTCGTTTCTGCTTGTCATTTTGCCGGGACCTGATACTGGAATCTTAATACAAAACACGATTTCTAGCGGGAAAAAAAGCGGCATTAAAACGATGTTCGGATCTGTCGCTGGGCTGATGGTCCATACAATGGCTGTGGTATTTGGCTTATCGGCATTAATTGTAAAGTCTGCTTACATTTTTTCTTTTATTAAGTATGCTGGTGCGCTATATCTTATTTATTTGGGCATCGTTTCGTTAAAGTCTCTATCGAATAAGCAAGAACCAGCTGATACGGATAGAAAGCATAAGAAGAACAAATCGCATTTTCTGCAAGGATTTTTTACTTGTGTGTCCAACCCAAAAGTAGCTGTGTTCTTTTTAACATTCTTTCCCCAATTTTTAAGTACGGAAGGGAATCACTTTGCGCAATTTCTTGCGATGGGCTTAATATATAGTCTTATTACAATCATCTGGTTCTTTTTCTATGTATATCTGATCGACTTCTTCAGGGCCTGGCTGAAAAAACCTTCTGTTAATAATGCAATTCAAGGAGTTTCTGGTGTGGTTTTAATGGGCTTTGGCATTAAATTGGCACTTGAGAAACAGCCTTAAGAAGGGACTGCTTAACCTCTAAAATAGGTTAAAGCAGTTTTTTTATTGGATTAATTGATCCTTTGTCAGCGGCCCGCCTTTTGGCAGCTTTTCAATGGCCGGAAGATACTTCGAAAGTATGAGCACTCCATCGAGATCTCCTTCTAATAAGAATTGGTATATGAATAATGTTACCAAATCATGCATAATAATAGCCAGCTATGAGACATTAACAAATAAAAAGGATTCTGCTCATGATTGGACTGATAATAGCTGCCATTCTTTTTAATTTCATTGCATTTACAACAAAAAAACGTCTGACTAAGAATCAAATTTTACATATATGGACATTCACAATTTCAGCTCAGCTGATATTTGATGTCATGATTGAGTTTAAATATTGGGGATACTGGTACTTTGACAAAGAGCCAAATTGGGGAGGACTGCTGGCACATATTGTACTGGTTCCCCCAGTAAATATGATGTTTCTGAATTGGTATCCTTTCAGAGGAGATCTTATTAAACGATTTTCTTATATTATTTTTTGGGTAGTTGCCATTCTGCTGTATGAAGTCATCGCTTTATTGCCCGAGCCCTGGGGATATTTTAATTATGGCTGGTGGAGAATATGGCATGCAGCATTAGTCGATCCATTGCTGCTAATATTGATACTCAAATTCTATAAGCTGATTACAAGGCTGGAAGGGGAACTTAAATAACAGTGTATAAATGATGTTCTAAAAGGGGGATTTGCTCTCCCTTTTTTGTGTTAGATGAAATGATTTATGGCAGATGACTGTGATACAATTTAGTAATACATATTCCCGGAAGGAGAACGTTTGTGGATATTAAATTGACTCACAAATTAATAAAAGAAATGTGCGGTACTGTCTCCTTCAAAAGAGGGGACGCTTTTTTCCGTAATAAGAGGGTAACAATAAATAATTACGATGAGGAGATTTGTGAAGCAACAGTATCTGCTGGTGAAGATTTTTTCGTTTCGGTCGAGAAAACATCCGGAAACAGTTTTAAGATATTGTGCAGCTGTCCAAAGCTGGCTTCGTTTGATAAAGAATGCCAGCATGCAGCGGCTGTGCTGCTGGCAATTTATGATATGCAGCAGCACAGATCGCCTATGATAAAGGATTCAGCAGTCACCCTTAGGGTTTCTCCCGAACACGTCTTAACTGATGGTCTCATGACACTTTTCAGTGAACAGCCAAGAAGGTCAAGCGGACACCAGCTTCATTTTGAAAACAGGCAGGTGCTCCATCCAGAATTCACATGTGTGCCTGTTCATTTGGGGAAGGGGCATTATTTGCTAGCAGTAAAATGTACCATCGGTCAACTCGCTGTCCTTGATATCCGGCAATTTCTTCACTCTGTAAAAGAGGGGAAGCCAAGCCCATTATCATTGTCTTTTACCTATGACCCCGCTTTGCATTGTTTCCCGCCAGAGGCTGATGCAGTCCTTCAGCAGCTGATACAGCTTATACACGATGAATCCATTTATATAAAGGCTTTAATGGATGATTTCGATTATACTGCGACCAAGCATATGCTCTTAATCCCTCCATCATCGTGGGAACGTTTGAAGCCTGTTTTGGCGCTCGCTGAGAAAGTAAGGCTTGAGATAATGGGAAAGACATTTGAAAGGATGGCCTTTTCAAAGGAACGGCTGCCTTTAAGGTTTGAGCTTAGCGAAAAAGAAGAGAAATGTTATTTAAATGTTTTTGGCCTGGATCGAATGCTGATCCTGGATTCGTATTATGCTGTTCTATCTGGCGGCAAATTAATCACGCTCAATAAAGAAGATTGCCAGCGTTTATATGATTTAACACAAATGCTGGAGTCAGCCGGGAGAAGACAGATTCCGGTTGCTGCTGAACAAATGGAACTGTTTCTGGAAAAAGTTGTCCCTGGACTGAGAAAGCTGGGGGATGTCCATATTTCTGAAGACATGTCACAAAAATTTATGAAAACACCTTTGGTTGCCAAGCTATACTTAGATCGCCTGCGGAACCGGCTTCTGGCAGGAATTGAATTTCACTATGAAAATATCGTGATCAATCCGCTTGAAAGTAGAGAGCCGAAAGGCGGCACGCGGATTATTAGAGATGTGGAATTAGAGGATGAGATCCTTCAGCTTATGGAGGAAAGCTCCTTTGCAAAGACGGATGGCGGCTATTTTCTGCAAAATGAAGAGCTGGAATATGAATTCCTTTATCATGTTGTCCCTAAACTGCAAAAACTGGTGCAAATATATGCCACTACTTCTGTCAGAAATCGTATTTTCAGGGAGAATGCCAAACCGCAGATACGGATAAAAATGAAAAAAGAGCGGACGAATTGGCTGGAATTCAAGTTTGAATTGACCGGCATAGCTGATCAGGAGATACGGGATGTATTATTTGCACTTGAGGAGAAACGGAAATTCTATCGCCTGAAAAATGGCGCGCTCCTTTCTTTGGAAACAAAAGAATTTGAGGAAATCCAGCGTTTTCTGAAAGCTGTGCCCCAACAGGCTGAGGATCTGGAGAGCGGTTTGAACATGCCGATTGTATCTGGTCTTAGAATGCTGGAGGCAGCTAGTGATCAGGAGATGTTCCGCCATGAGGAATCCTTCAGGGAGTTTTTAGAAGAGCTTCAGAATCCATCATGCCTCCAGATTCCTGTGCCGGAATTCCTGAATCCTATTTTGAGGGAATACCAGAAAAACGGCTTTAAATGGTTAAAGACAATGGCGCATTATGGATTTGGCGGCATTTTGGCTGATGATATGGGACTGGGGAAGACGCTGCAAAGCATTGCTTTTATTCAGTCTGACCTTAAGGAAATTCGGGACTATACCGGTCCTGCACTTATTGTGTGCCCTTCATCCTTAACATATAACTGGTTAAGCGAACTGACGAAGTTCACACCGGACATCCAGGCAATTGTCATCGATGGAACTCAAAATGAACGGGCTGAGCTTCAAACGGATTTATCTGGCATTGATGTGGTGATTACTTCCTACCCCTTGGTGCTTAAAGATATTAAATGGTATGAAATGCAGGATTTTTACACGGTTTTTTTCGACGAAGCACAGGCATTTAAAAATCCGGTAACCCAAACAGCGAGAGCAGTAAAGAAAATTAACGCCAAGTATCGCTTTGCTTTAACAGGCACACCCGTTGAAAATTCTGCGGAGGAACTGTGGTCTATTTTTCATGTCGTCTTCCCTGAATTGTTTGGCGGCTTAAAGGATTACGGAAATTTAACAAGGAAGACGATTGCCAGAAGGGTTCGTCCCTTCATGCTCAGGAGGCTGAAAGAAGATGTTCTTTCAGAGCTGCCTGAAAAGATGGAGCTTATTGATTCTGCTGAATTGCTGCCGGATCAGAAGAAGCTTTATGCAGCTTACCTGGCAAAACTGAGAGAAGATACCTTAAAGCATTTAAATAAAGATACACTCAGAAAAAACCGCATAAGAATCCTTGCTGGTTTGACACGGCTCCGTCAAATTTGCTGCCACCCTGCTTTATTTGTGGATGGATATAAAGGGAGTTCAGCAAAATTTGAACAGCTCAAAAGAATTATCGAAGAATCCAGATTGTCTGGAAGAAGAGTGCTTATTTTTTCGCAGTTCACTAAAATGCTTGATCTTATTGGCCGGGAACTTGCCCTTCTGGATCTGCCGTTTTTCTATCTGGATGGACAGACACCTTCCGCGGAAAGGGTGGAAATCTGCCGCCGATTTAATGAGGGAGAGCGCGACTTTTTCCTGATTTCATTGAAGGCAGGCGGTACGGGTCTAAATTTGACTGGTGCAGATACAGTCATCTTATATGATTTGTGGTGGAACCCCGCCGTTGAGGAACAGGCAGCCGATCGGGCTCATCGCATAGGACAGAAAAATACTGTCCAGGTAATAAAATTATTGTCGAGAGGCACCATCGAAGAGAAGATGAATGAACTTCAGGATAAAAAGAAAAACTTAATTGAAGAAATCATCGATTCGAATGAAAGTGCAGCCGGAAGACTGACGGAAGAAGATATACGCGAAATATTAATGATCTAAAAGGAGAAATACCATGCCTGAAAATAATCTGAAGGGGAGCAGCTTCCCTGAAAAGCTGGCAAAGCCAGCAGTGCGTGCACTTGAGGGAGCGGGCTATTTTTCACTGGAACAGCTAGCCGGTGCCTCTGAAGCAGAATTGCTGGAACTTCACGGAATGGGACCAAATGCCATGGCAAAACTTCGCAAGGCAATGGCAGACAGAGGTTTGACATTTAAAGTTTAGAACGGAAGACGCGACTCTTGAGACGCGTCTTTTTTATGCTGTTTTCGTATATTTTGGTGCTTTTTAATTACTTAGTTTAATTTGCTGAGTTGATCTTCGCTGTGGGCACTTGATCCTCGAAAATGCTGACGCATTTCCTTCGTGCGTTGTTGGTTCGATGAAGTTTATTCAGTGTCCTGCGGGAGCAGCGGGACAGGTGAGGCCCCGCAGGCGCAAAGCGACGAGGAGGCTCACCGCACGCCCCGCGGAAAGCAAGTGCCCCGTGCTGAAATCAACGGGCTGAATTCATGGGCAAAAACAACAATCTATTAGAAAGATTCCTTTTTAATCTATCAGACTAAAGGAGGAATTTTCCAAAAGTTAGAGAAATCCTTAGTATTAATAATTTGGAGGGATTCATAATGTGTAAAGTTGTTTCGCAGGAGTTTAAAGCAACGGTCATAAGGAGCAAGGGTCTTTTTAAGGAATATGCCCATCTGGTGCCTGAAGCAGCTCAGAACTTCTTGAAGCAGGGACACCTTGTACAGCATAGCAGCGGAATTGAAGTGTCCATTTATGAACCTAAGAGAGGGGAAGCCCACTTAGAAGGAATATTTTTTACCGGTTACTTAGTTCGTGAAAAAGCTGATACATTACCAGATGGGATGGAGTATTTGGAGGTGCAGCATAAGTATGCATCCATTAGAGGGAAGGCAGCTAAGATGGGCGATTTGTATGCGCGGCTAACTAACTGGATTAATGAGCAGGGTTATCAGAGTGAGTCCTTTGATCATTATATTTTGGAAGTTTATTATCCTATTGAAAATGAGGATGAGGATGTAGAAGTATATATTCCAATTAAAAACTAACCGCTCAAACTCTGAGCGGCTGCCTTTCTTAGATCTCTTTCGACGAAACCGGGAGAAAAAGCTTTATTCCCCTTTTATTAAATGGAAGCAATTTAATATCGGCTAACAAATGGCTTATATAACCGGCGAGGCATGTATAAAATACACCCTCTATGCCAAGCGATGCTTCAAATTTTGCAGAGATGAATCCGAAAAAAATAACACCCAGGATAGAATGTGTATAACTGCGGTGGGAAACGAAGGAAGCTATCAATATATAAATCCCAAATAATATCAGCCAAAGTTCCTGCAAAGAGATGCCTCCCGCCAGGACGCCAATTCCCGTAATGGTCAGCATATGCTTTTGCCTGATTTTCGCAGAAATGGCGGTCATGCTGATTCCTATAGCGATTCCCAGCCATTTCTCTTTCGGCGAGCCTTCATAGAAGCTATATATGATCATTAAAATTCCTATGATTTGGGCAACAGTCCGAACGACTTCATGTGATAGTGTTAGCCGGTCACGAAGTTTTCCATCAATGTCGAGGTCCGGGATTAATCCAGAAACGCTCCCCAGTCCTACTAATAATAGAGTTGTGGATGGGCTGGCATGAACAGTGTTCGCAACCACGTATCCTGCTGCTGCTCCTATTGCTGCATGGGCGGTGCCATTCAAAATAATTTCCACCTTTATGAGATATTTGCATTTTTTTCATGCATTCTTATATTATATCAAAACATTTGTTCTGTTTAGAGGTTAATAAATTATTTTTTATTTCAGGACTAAATTCCCTCTGCAGTTAATTATCCTGGGCATACTTAAAACAGTTCATGGTATAATCAATACATTGAGCTATAAGCATACATATTAGAATTTGTATCTAAGGAAGGTATTTATGTCAGAGGAAAACATAACGAGGATTCATTTAAATGGCAAGGAATACATACTGGTAGGAACAGCACATGTTTCAAAGCACAGTGCAGAACAGGTGAAGGAAGTCATTGAGGCTGAACAGCCTGACTCTGTTTGCGTGGAATTGGATGAACAGAGATATCAGTCGATTACAGAAGGCAGCAAGTGGAAGGAAATGGATATCATTCAGGTCATTAAGGAGAAGAAGGCATCACTGCTTTTAATGAATCTGGCGATTTCATCCTTTCAAAACCGCATGGCTGACCAATTCGGCATTAAAGCCGGCCAGGAAATGATCCAGGGAATTGAATCAGCCAAGGCTGCCGGGGCAAAGCTTGTTCTGGCGGACCGGAATATCCAGATTACCTTTGCCAGGATTTGGGGCAACCTCGGATTAAAAGGAAAATCCCTGCTTCTAAGTCAAGTAATAGCAAGTATTTTCAGCAAAGATACCATAACTGAAGAAGAACTTGAGAAAATGAAAAATCAGGATACGATAAATGCGATTCTAAATGAATTTACAGATAGTTTTCCGCGATTAAAGAAACCGCTCATTGACGAGCGTGATCAATACCTGGCACAAAAAATTAAAGATGCACCAGGAGAAAAAATAGTAGCGGTGCTTGGGGCAGCCCATGTACCGGGGATCAAAGAGGAAATCAAAAAAGAACAGGACATGGCCAAATTGACTGAGCGTCCTCCAAAATCCAATGTTCCAAAGATCATTGGCTGGAGTATTCCGGTGTTTATTTTAGCCATAATCGCCTATACATTCTTCGCAAACCCTTCTGCGGGTCTTGCACAGACTATCAGCTGGATTATCTGGAATGGTTCCTTGTCAGCACTGGGGGCTGCCATTGCAATGGGACATCCGCTGACAATTTTAACTGCCTTTGTTGCAGCGCCAATTACATCATTGAATCCCCTTCTTGCAGCAGGCTGGTTTGCCGGACTGACTCAGGCTTATATGCGGCGTCCGAATGTAAGGGATTTTGAAACCTTAACTGAAGATGTATTCAGTGTTAAAGGATTCTGGAGAAACAAAGTAAGCCGGATTTTATTAATTGTTGTTCTATCCAATTTGGGAAGCTCATTGGGTACCTTTATTGGGGGAGCTGATGTAATCAGAGTGTTTTTTGAAAATTTATGATTGGCGAGTTTGAGGTGAAACCCAGGTGGTTTCACCTTTTTGGTTCTTTGAATCATTTTTTTAGCATGGTCTAAACGAGTTTGGAGTGTCTTAGGGTTAAGGTAATAGGAGAAGAACCTCTTATCGCACTAAATATGAAGCAGGAAATTTTTTAAATAAATCAGAGAAGGGCGGGAAAGAATATATCAGACAAAGTGCTGGAGGGAAAGATATGCCTGGCGGAAATAATGAAGACAAGCTTACTGCAGCTGAACACGCAACCCTTTGGTCCCAATATGTGAATGATAGTCTTGCTGTTTGTATCCTGCGGTATTTCTTAAACCATGTAAAGGACAAAGAGGTCCGTAAGGTACTCGAATATGCCCTTAAATTATCAGAAAGCCACATAAAAAAAATTAAAGGGTTTTTATCTAGAGAGAATCAGCCTATACCTGTTGGTTTTACTGACAAAGATGTTCATGTGGATGCCCCGTTATTATTTACTGATATTTATATGGGGGTATACATACATATTATGGCTATACATGGGGGGACAAGATATGCAGGTGCCTTAGGCAATGCTACCCGGGCAGATATTAGGAAGTATATGAGGCAGGTTATCGATGAAACGATGGAATTACATGATCGTTCTTCAGATGTTTTGATTCACAAAGGAGTAATTGTCAAACCGCCGATATTGAACAACCAACAGGAGATTGACTTTGTAGAGAGACAGAGCTACTTAACTGGATGGTTCGGGAAGCGGAGACCTATAAATGCGATTGAAATCAGCGGAATTTATGTGAATATGCAGAAAACGATGATGAAAATTGTTCTGGAACTCGGATTTGGACAAGTTGCCCAATCTAAAGATGTTCAAAAATATATGGAGAGAAGCAGACAAATATGCCGCAAACATCTTGAAGTTTTATCCGGGATATTAACGCAGTCGAATTTGAATATCCCGAGGACTTTTGAGGCAGAGGTAACGGATTCCACGATACCCCCCTTTTCTGATAAACTTATGATGTATCATATCTCAACCCTCCTATCTGCTTCTATAGGCTATTATGGGGAAGCGATGTCCATGGCCCAGCGGAGGGATATTTCAGCAAGCTATGCACGAATGATTGTTGAAATTGGATTGCTGGCAGAAGACGGGATGAATCTCCTAATAGAACAAGGATGGTTCGAAAAACCGCCTATGGCAACTGACCATGAAGATTTGTCAAAGAAAAAGTTTTGAGAGGGCCAAGTATTAGGTGGTTCCTCAAATGTTTATAGCCATGAGGTCCAGCCGCCTGTTTATAGGCAGCCGGACACATTATGTTTATCTATCTGCTGCAATCGCCTTTCTTTTATAAAGCAGCGATCCCAAAAGGAAGGTGATTGCTCCCCAGATCACCATCACGCCTATTCCTGCCCAAAGTGCTGCTGTAGCAATGCCGGTTTCATACACCATGCTTTCCCGTAAGCCTTCAGCAAAATAGGTCAGCGGCAGGATGCTTGATATTGGCTGGATCCATTCAGGCATCGTTTCAATTGGGAAGAACACTCCGCTTAAAAACATCATGAGAAAGCTGCAGATATTGGCTACTCCCATATAAGCTTCTGTTGTTTTGCTGAAAGATGAGAAGAAGTAGCCAAGTGCATTAAAGGATAAAGCTCCTATCAGGAATACGATAATCAAGGTAAAAGGATTTATATAAAGATTGGCGCCAAATACGAAGACTCCTATTAAGGAAAGCAGGATAATCTGAACAATACTGAACAAAAGCCTCATTACCATATCGCTTAAACCGAAGATGCCCATATTTGCCGGTGTCATTCGCAGCCTTTTGATTAACCCTTTTCTGCGCATTTCCACCAGATCCACCATGCCAAACATGCCGCCCTGGGCAATGGATAATGCAATCATCCCGGTTAAAAGGAAATCTGTATAATCCAGTTCATTGGTGCCTGATGTAATCGATTCATATTGCAGATCATATTTCGGAGAAGCACCTGCAGCCATTAAATTGGCCTGCTGGACAAACTTATCCAGTATGCCGGAAATGGCCTGGGCTGCTGCACCCTGTTCATTTTCTTTATTTATTACAAGGAAAACAGAGGAAGCTTCTGCTGACTCCGGCAGGATGATGGCGGCAGCCACTTCCTGATCTTTTACCCATTCCTCCGCTTTATCCCTTGTGACAGGCTTACCTGATTTGACTTCAAAAACGGGAAGTCCGCTGATTTGTGTAAGCATCATCTCTGAAGCAGGATTCGGGTTTGAATCCACCACAGCCACTTCAGTTTTAAACTTTTCATCCGAATTTCCGCTGAAGATGACCATAAATATAACCAATAAAATAACCGGGAAGAAGATGCCCCAGAACCATGCCTGTTTTTCTCGAAGAGTTAATTTCAGCTGTGCCAAAAACATCATCTTAAATTGATTGAATCTATTAATCTTAATCCCTCCATTCTTTGCCGGTAAACGCAATAAACACATCTTCCAGGCTCATTTCCCTTATGGAGACCTGTTCCACCCCGTATGACTTTTCTTTTGTAAACTTAAATAAGTCCAAAAGGGTTTCTTCAGGCTTTGCTGCCCATATTTTCAGAGTTGCCCCTTCCCGTTCCGTTCTGGATACGGATTCCAGATCCTTCGAGAATATATCAGCATCCTCTGCGGCACCTTCGCCATCTAGAAAACTCAATCTTATTTCCCGTTCATCTGTAAGTTTCTCTATGAGTGCGGAAGGGGAGTCAAGTGTAATCACGTTCCCCTGGTCCACGATGCATACACGATCACTTAATTTCTCTGCTTCTTCCATGTAATGAGTGGTAAGGATGGTCGTTTTGCCTAGTTCTTTAAGATAAAGAATGATATCCCAAATGTTTCTTCTGGCCTGTGGATCAAGGCCGGTAGTCGGTTCATCCAGAAATATAATTTCAGGGTCACTAATCAGCGCCAGTCCAATGGCAAGTCTTTGCCTCTGGCCGCCTGAAAGTTTTTTTACATGATTTTTGCGGTGCTCAGTAAGATTGACTATTTCCAGTATTTCTTCCGTTGGTCGGGCATCGTCGTAAAAGGAAGCAAAAAGGTTCAGGTTTTCTTCGGGTGTTAATAAATCAAACATGGCACTCGACTGAGGCTGGACGCCAATTTTCTTCTTTATTGACACTGCATGCTTTTTCCAATCGAGCCCGCCAAACTGTATTTCACCATTATCGGGTGAAACAAGGCCCTCGATCATTTCCAGTGTAGTCGTTTTGCCAGCTCCGTTTGGACCGATAATCGTGAAGACTTCCCCGGCATTAACCGAGAAACTTATATCCTGGACAGCCTTTATTTGGCCAAAGGATTTTTGTAGATTCCTTACCTTTAACACAGTCATTCATTTTCCCCGCTTTCATGACAAGTTGGATGTCTCTATCCTGCAAAATTCCTAACCTTCTATTTAATACGTTACTAATTTTGAAAAAATTCACTTTTTTAGTAAACTTAATATATCGATCCTTGTTCCATAATATGGGACGAACCGATATAGAAAAGAAGATTGCTGTGTTTTAAAATGATATGTGAAAGGCTTTTTCTATCAGAAATTAGGGGAGAAGTGAAAATGAGAGAACTTCCAAAAGTGGTTGAAGATTTATTAAATGAGTACATACATTTAGTAAATGAATATATGCCCAATCAGCTTGCAGGCTTATATTTGCACGGATCGCTTGCACTGGATGCTTTTGTGGAAGGATCAAGCGATATTGATTTTATTGCGGTTACACAAAGCGGTTTAACTGAAACAGAATTGAAAAAGGCTGAGGAGATTCATAGGGTAATAGCAGACAAATATCAGTTTCCTGAGATGGATGGGGTTTATTTAACTCAAAATGACCTGGGAACGCTTGGTGAATGTTTCTTTTATAATAACAGGACAATGAATTATGGACACTTCCTGAATCCGGTCACCTGGTGGCTTTTAAAAAGGAAGGGAATTGCCATTTATGGGGCTATTCCGGCTATAGAGATAAATGACAATGATTTGGTTTCATACACTTACGAGAACATGAATACATATTGGGCAAATCGAATCCGGACATTCGAGAAATCGATTGATGAACTTACACAAATAGACGACTCTGAGATTGATAAAGAAGTTGAATGGACGGTGCTCGGCCTATTGCGCCAGTTTTACACATTGAGAGAGAAGGATATTATCTCTAAGCAAGGGGCCGGGGAGTACTCATTAAAGCATTTGCCGGAAAAATGGCACCCAATCATAGTGGATGCCATCAATATTCGCAGAGGTGAGGAAAAGAGACATTATGCAAGAAAGCGTGATCGAATTGAAGAGACTATTAAGCTGTCAAAATATCTTATCAGCCAATCAGCAGCAATCAAAAACAGGTGAGCTTCCCTTGATATGAAGCTCACTTCAGTGAGGCCGCTATGTCATCCTCATTGGTGTGTTCAAGTTATGGCTATCCCGATAGGATCGATAAGAGACAAATTTTTTTCCGTGTGAGGATCCATCCAATTGAAGAATCCGTTCATTAATTGTTTCCATATACAGAAAGTCATCATTCGCATTTAGATGATAAAAAGTGTAAGTATTTCCAAGGAGTTCTTTCTTTGTTATTTGTGTGTCGGGATGCTGAAGGATGAAATCTGAGAGCTGCTTAACAGTAACGGAAGGAATGTCTGCCATTTCATAAAGCTTCCCTTTAAGATTGGATTTTAGCTTGCTTACGGCACTCATTGCCTTTTCTTTATATTTATTCCTTGACATGAAGTCACTCCTTAATAATGAGATATTAAGAATAATTTCCATTTGCAGAAAGAATAAACATTAATGGCAGGAAAGTCAAGAACAGCAGCAAATGATAAAATATTGCTGAAATCTTTCCTGTACTTTGAACGATAGGATGTGCGCGTTTTGCCTAAACAAATGTGTAATTTAATACCCGATTGTGAAAATTGTTTCGGGCTTTGCTGTGTGGCCCTGCCATATGCAAAATCTGCTGACTTTGCTTTTGATAAGGAAGCAGGTAAGCCCTGCCACAATCTGCAGGCTGATTTTCGCTGTCAAATACATGCAGACCTCAGGGAAAAAGGCTTCAGAGGATGCACCTCATTTGAATGCTTTGGAGCAGGCCAAAAAGTATCACAACACACTTTTAAGAATAGAGACTGGCGCAGCTATCCCGGACTTGAGAAAGAGATGTTTGATGTGTTTCCAATTATGCATCAGCTTCATGAAATGCTTTTCTACTTAACAGAAATTCTACATTTGGAAGCCGCTAAGCCTATTCATGGTGAAGTCAGAGAAATTTTGGACAAAACAGAGGATTTAACTAATATGGAACCGGGTTTAATTATGGCTGTTGATGTCCAGGCACATAGGGAAGAAGTCAATAAGCTGCTTCTAAAAGCCAGTGAGTTTGCCAGGAAGAACTCTGGTTTGAATCAAAAATCCGCGAAAAAATATAGCGGCAGAAGAGATTTTATCGGAGCCAAATTAAGCGGTGAGGTGTTTTGCGGAGTGAATTTAAGAGGATCCTTATTTATTGCAGCTGACCTTCGCAAAGCTGACTTAAGATACACGGATCTTATTGGTGCAGACTTTAGGGACGCAAATTTAAGCGGAGCCAATCTAATGGGAAGTATTTTTCTAACACAGGCTCAGGTTAATTCAGCAAAAGGGGATATGTATACGAAGCTGCCAAAGGGTATACAGAAACCGCAGCATTGGGTGAATAAAAGGGAAAGAAGAGAAACCGAATGACACAGAACGAAATCGTGCTGGTTGTCAGCACATCAATTATACAAGAAGGCAAAGTGCTGATGATAAAAGAGAATAAAGCCACAGTAAAGAATAAATGGAATTTCCCGTCTGGCCATGTTGAAAAAGGGGAAGATATCCTTGCGGCTGCCTGCAGAGAAGTTAAAGAAGAAACGGGCCTGGATGTAAACCTGACCCATACCACTGGAATCTATAACTTTATCAGCAGTACGAACCATCAGGTCATCTTATTTCATTTTATCGCTCAAATTAGAGGGGGCTTTTTACATCTTCAGGAAGAGGAAATTGCCGATAGCACGTGGGTGAACCTGTCAAACCTTAATAGCTTGAAAGACGAGGAGCTTCGCGATGCCAAAGTCATAAGGCAAATCCATGATGCTGTAAAAGCTGATAAACTTTATCCATTAGAACTGTTTCAAACAAAGTTAAGCTGATAAGGGAATCGAAAAAATTAGGTGGGGTATGAATGGAGTTTAAAATTAAGAATGATTATTTTAATAAAGCTGTTGGAGAAGTAAGCAGTGCAATTTCTGCCAAGACACCTTTTCCTATTTTAACCGGGATTAAGCTGACTGCAAGTGAGAACCTTTTAAGACTCACCGGAAGCAACTCTGATATTGTGATTGAAAAAGTCATTCCTGCTGCTGCAGAAGGGCTGGAAATAGTAAAGACCGGGAGTGTTGTAGTAACATCCAGAATCCTGACAGAGCTAATTAAAAAGCTGCCTGGTGATATACATATCAAAGTCAATGAAAAGCATAAGGTGACAATCATATCAGATGAAATTATCACATATATTAATGGTTTTCCAGCTGAACAGTATCCAAAACTTCCTGAAATTGAAAATTCGCACGGGATCGAAATTTCAGCTGCTAAATTATCGGGAATGATAAAGCAGACCGTGTTTGCAGTTTCCAAGAATGATACAAGGCCGGTGCTCACAGGCGTGCATATGATTGTTAAAGAAAATCACTTTTCGTGTGCGGCAACTGACTCACATCGATTAGCATTTCTGGAGACAGGAATCGTTTCTGCTTCCCAAGGGTCTTTCATTGTTCCCGGCTCCAGCCTTAAGGAACTTTTAAAGCTATTGGCTCATCAGGACGAAAGTGAAATACAAATCTTCTCATCTGAGAGCTATTTAGTTTTCAAAACAAATTCAATCATGCTCTGCTCACGGCTTATAGAAGGCAAGTATCCTGATGTAACAGGACTGATCCCTAATGAAGCGAAAACAGTTATAAAACTGGATGCAAAGAAACTATTAAAGGGAATTGACCGCGCCTGCCTGTTTGCCCTCGAGTGGAAGAATAACAATGTCCTCTTGGAGATAAAGGAAGAAACATTGAAAATTTCTTCTGTTTCCTCTGCCATTGGTAAAATTGAAGAAACACAGCCTCTATTAGAAATCATTGGCGAGCGGGAACTATCCATATCGCTTGATGGAAACTTTTTGATGGATGCCCTAAAAGCTATACAGGAAGAGTATGTTCTTTTATGCTTCAGCGGTTCAATGAAGCCTGTTATAGTCAAGCCTTTCAGAGACGGGTCGTATATTCAGCTTGTTTCGCCCGTCCGTTCGTATTAACAGCTGTAATTAATCTTTTGCACCATTCACCAGCAAGGTCAGCTGGCGGATGGTGCTTTTTTATGGCTTACAATTTCAAGTCTATATTTCCATTTCCATCCATTATAAAATAGAAGGGATGTCAAACTTAAGAAATGCAGATTCAATCTTAAGAAATTCTTAAGATTTCTATTACATTAATGTTAAGATTTTGCGTTTAGTATAAAAATATGAAAAGAGCACCTTGAAAGCAGGGGAATTATGGATAACTATTATGTACTTGTCGTAGATGATGAAAAAGAGATAAGAGATGCCATTGAAATTTATCTTAAAAATGAAGGCATTACCGTCTTGAAGGCGAAAGACGGAATCGAAGCTCTGGAGATATTGAATGAGAACCAGGTGCATCTGATCATTTTGGATGTCATGATGCCAAAGCTCGACGGCATTTCTGCTACATATAAAATTCGCGAAAAGAAAAACATCCCGATTATTATTCTGAGCGCCAAAACAGAGGATACAGATAAAATCCTGGGGCTGCAGGTTGGAGCTGATGATTATGTGACCAAGCCTTTCAATCCCATGGAATTGGTTGCCCGTGTGAAATCGCAGCTGAGAAGATATGTGACATTCGGAACGTTTGAAGGAGTTAAAAAGGTGATCGATCTGAACGGTCTAATGCTGGATAAGGAAGCAAAAGAAGTGAGTGTTAATGGCGAGCCAGTGAAAATGACTCCGATCGAATATAAAATTGTGGAACTTTTAATGACAAATGCCGGGCGCGTATTTTCCATTAATGAAATTTATGAACGGGTATGGAACGAGCCGTACTATAACGCAGAAAATACGGTTGCAGTCCATATTCGGAAAATCCGGGAAAAAATTGAAATCGATCCGAAGAATCCAAGATTTTTAAAGGTGGTATGGGGAATTGGATACAAGATGGAAAAATAAATTCATCATTGCGATGATAACGGTTTTATTTGCTTTCGGAGCGAGCGGCGTTTTATCTGTTCTGATAAACGGAAGGGAATATGCGAACCCTGACTATTATCATACAAATCAGTTCAGAAGCGACTTGGATCAGTATGCCGGATACCTGGAAATGTTTGAACTGAATAACATCACACTGGAAGAAGCCAAGAAAGCGATTGAGGTGACGGAAGAGGACATTAATGAACATCGCTATCGTTATGGTACTCTGCCTGAACAAATAGATAATATTAGAAACCAATATGAATATAGAATCCAAGAGGCAAAGGACACTGAAAATAATGAATTTGCCAAGGCTTTGACCGATCAGATGAACAAAAGAATCGAAGATATTACGAAGAACTTTGAGAGTGATGAACACGTACGGCCTAAGGTAATGAAAGAAAAAGAAGAAAAAATAGAAGAGTTTTTCAAGGAAAAAGAACAATTGCGGGATCAGTACGATTTTTATGAGGATTCATTTACCTATTATTTTGAGGACACTGCTACTGGTGAAGTGTACACCAATTTAACTTTGTCCAAAAATGAGTCTCCGGATGAAGTAATGAAAAAAGAGATGGTATATCATACCGACTACACCATGGACAAAAATTATTTCCTTCATTTTATCATGGGGGGATATGAGGAGTATGAACAGTCGCTGACAGAATCGCAATCAGGCTACTTTAAGGGTCAAATAGGCCTGGATAAAAATCTTCCTGATTCAAATATGTTCATTGACCAAAATAATCAATTCAAACAAAAGCAGATTGTATTATTCGTTTATGGCGGCTCAGCTGTTTTGGCCGTTATCGCTGCATTGATTGCTGGCAGAAAGTCAAAGGCCCTATCAGCTGAAATTAAAAGGTGGGAGCCTTTATATAATAAGCTGCCTATAGACTTAAGAATAATCTTTCTGGGATTTGCTGTAATGGGCAGCATTTTGGCGCTCTTTCTGATAAATGATTTTCTAATAGACTCCTACAATATCCTGCCGCGTATTATTGAATTGATTATTGTGCTTCTGGGAGCATCGGTTCTTTGCGGTCTGACAATTGTGCAGCTGAAATATATTGCTGATGAATTTAAAGACTGGGAAAAAGCAAAGGCAATTTTGAGAAAGAGTCTGGTTTATAGAGCGGCTTGTGGTTTGAAATCCAGCCTGCAGGAAGCCTTTTTAAACCGGAGTACAGGAACTCAGCTGTTTGTTGTTTTAATCATTATCTTTGGAATGGGAATGGGTTCCATTGTCATGTTCTTCCATCCGCTATTTGCCCTGTTTTATGTAATGGTCTTAGCGCTTGCTGGTATTCCGCTATTTATGGCACTAATCAGGCGCGTAGGCTATTTCAACCGAATTGTCGACACCGCAAATGAATTGGCAACGGGTCACATGGGACAGGATCTGCCGGTTAAAGGAAAAGGTGTTCTCGCTTCACTCGCAGGAAATATGAATGTATTGAAGCAGGGCGTAAAAACATCCCTTAGCGAGCAGGCAAAAAGCGAAAGGCTGAAAACGGAGCTGATTACAAATGTCAGCCATGATTTAAGAACACCATTGACTTCAATTATTACGTATACAGAGCTTCTGAAGTCAGGTGAGGTTTCACAAGAAGATCGCTCAGCCTACCTTGAAATCATTGACAGAAAGTCAAAACGATTAAAAGTTTTAATTGATGATTTATTCGAGGTCTCAAAGATGGCAAGCGGCAATATCGAGCTTAGGAAAGAAAGAGTGGACCTCGTCCAGCTGCTGCAGCAGGCTCTCGCGGAGCATAATAACGCGATTAATGAATCTAACCTTCATTTCAGAGTAACCAAGCCTGATCATCCGGCAATCGCATTTGTAGATGGTCAAAAGCTCTGGCGAGTCTTTGATAATTTAATTGGCAATATACTGAAATACTCATTGGAAAACTCACGGGTTTATATAGCGATAACGAAAGTGAAAGGCCAGGCAGTTATAACGTTTAAAAATGTTTCTAAATATGAATTAGACGATCAAAGTGAAGAACTGTTCGAGCGTTTTAAACGAGGAGATAAATCAAGGCATACAGATGGTTCAGGTCTTGGCCTCGCCATCGCCAAATCGATTATAGATCTTCATGATGGAAATCTTGAAATAGATACAGATGGTGACTTGTTCAAGGTGAGCATTTCACTGAATATAGAGGAGTAAGGGAAGAGGATGAATTATGGATATTACCGAGCTGTATACGTGTCATTATAAACGCCTTTATCATATATGTTTCTCGATGACAAGAGACGCTTATCTTGCGGAGGATATCGTTCAGGAAACGTTTATTAAAGCCATGAAGAAAGCGGAAACGATTATCGATGAAGAAAAAGCGGGCGCATGGCTGTCTGTCATTGCCCGAAGGACCGCCCTGGATGTTATTAGAAGAGAAAGGCGAAAGGCTGCTGTGCCGATGGAGCAGGACATGCTGGAATGCCTCGGTGTAGCTGCGAAACAGAATGTCGAGCAGGAAGTTGAATCCGGCTTTGCTGCTGAAGAAATCACCGGAGCCGTAAAGCAGCTGACAGGCAGCTATAGAGATATTCTTTTGCTGAAAATTGACCGGGGATTAAAGGAAAGGGAAATAGCGGCTATGCTTAATTTAAATCCATCAACTGTAAAAACCAGGATCTTCAGGGCTCGAAAGCAGCTGAAAATGATGGTGCAAATGGGCGCATAATAACGAAAAAGAGAGCAATTGGCCAATAAGATCGGCCGCTTGCTCTCTTTTATATTTTACCCATCCTGCACTCAGTTCCAATGGACCCGTACTTCTTATCGATATTGGTTCGGATGGCATTATGACTTTTTCAAACTCTTGTTTTCTTCACGGTTATTTGTCTTATATGCTTTTGCATAGCAGACGGCCGAATTAGGAAATAATAATAAAAACTTTCGAGAAAGAGATATAAGGAATAGATATGATCTTACTTATAGCTTCAATAATCGCCTTTAATATGGCTGCCTTCAAAATAAATAATAAAATGACTCCCAGCCAAGTTTTGCAAATCTGGACTTTTACGATTGCTTTTCAGATGTTATTTGATTTAATTGTTGAATTTAAACATCATCATTATTGGTACTTTTCTCCAGGTGTTGAATGGGTAGGTTTGCTGCCGAGGTTATTTTTAATTCCGCCGGTGAACATCATTTTTTTGAATGGATTCCCTTTTTCAAAAGGCGTTCTTAAAAAAATGGTTTATCTGCTTTTCTTTGTTGCGGGAATTATCCTATATGAAATGGCGGCTCTGCTTCCCGAACCATGGGGTTTCTTTAACTATGGCACATGGAAGATATGGTATTCGATTATGGTTGATCCATTTCTTCTGCTGTCTCTCGTTTTATTTTATAAATTTATGCTTTTATTAGAGCAGAAAAGTTTCTTACATAAAAAGTATTGAAACAATTAAAGGCGGTTTATTGTATGTATTGGTTTCCTTATCTTTCATTGGCTATAAATCTGCTGGTAATCAGGTACATGCCAAGGCGTTTAACGAGAAAAGAAATTTATGTCAGCTGGGTTGTTATTGCCTTAATTAACTTAAGTACGGATGTAATACTGAGTTTTTATTTTCGGCTTTATGAGCTAAATGGCGGGGGAGTGCAGCTGGGAGTCCACATCATTGAACTGACTCTTGGAGCATCATTTGGGATTATCTTTTTAAATTTCATGCCAGAAAGCAAGCGTTCTTTTTTCTTTTATACAGCAGTCTGGGTCATTTTTTCACTTCTTTTCGAAATGGTTACCGTCAAGCTGAACTTTTTAAACTACTTTTCCTGGAAATGGTGGTATTCTGCCCCCTATTATTTTGCAGCTTTTTTATTTGTGCGCTGGCATTTGCATTTTATTAGGTCAAATTAAAGCTTCCTGTTTGTGCAGGAAGCTCATTTATCTGTTTGGGAGCCTATCTTTATGCCTGGCCATTCTGTTGCCGAAGAAACTCTTGGCCTCGTGCTTTATCACATTTCGGATTGTTTTTAGTATTTTCAAGTTCATCACCACTATAGAAATACGCCGAAAAAAATTATTCTGTGCCAGTCCTTATCTGGTAATATGAGAAAAAAATGAACAAAAGACCACTGCTTCGATTATCAGAGGCAGGAGTCTTTTCTTGCATTTTGGGAGACATCTCAATTTTCGTTATAAAACCATATTTTTCCCTGCTGAAAAATGGTTTTTATTATTGATATAATAGATGGATGTGTACAGCGGAGGTGAAACAGCATGAATGCATTTATTAAGGTGCTTAAAGAATCATTTAATTTCAGCGGGAGATCCAGACGAAAAGATTATTGGATGTTTATTCTGTTTACATTTGTCATTTCAATCATTTTAACGGTTATTGAGATGGCGCTGGGATTGGAGATTACAGAGGACATTGGAATTCTTACAACCCTGTTCTCTGTGATTATGATAATTCCGAGTCTTTCTGTAACTGTCAGAAGACTCCATGACACAGGGAAAAGCGGCTGGTGGATTTTAATATCTTTGATTCCTTTAATCGGAGGGATTATTATCCTCATCTTTACTCTAATGGACAGCGAACCTGGATCAAATAAATACGGACCTAATCCTAAAAAAGCAATATAAAAAATTCTCCAGCCGCCTCGGCTGGAATTTTTTTTTGAAACTATTTTTGAGAAAATTCGTATTACTTTTAAGTGGTATCTTTACCCGGAAGTGAGGAATTTAGGTGAGGAATAGAGTATTGAAGAGACTTTCATATCTTTATACCGGAGAAACGACGAGCCTCATAATGTTTGTTTTTATCAGTTATCTGGTGAATTATACATATCCTGATCTCCATTTATATTCACTATCTTCTTTCTGGTCATCATTTCTGCTGCTGGAGTACTTACTCCTTCAAGGCTCCATTTATTGGTTTGTAAAATGGAAGCGCCTAAAAAAGGAAAATACATCAGCTGCCCCGATCAGGTTGGTTGAGCATTTATGGGCCATTAAAAAATGGAACATTGCTACGATATTAATAATTCCGGCTGCTTTCATTGCAGATTTTTATATGTGGCAACCATCAATCCCTCAGGGAATAACCATTGCCGCCTTTATCTATATCTTTGCCATTCTGGAGTATATTAACTATTTTCATATTCAGCTATCTTATGATAATCGCTCTGACATTAACAGCCTCAAGCAGACAAAGCGTTTTAAACAAGCATGCTTGAGCAAGGATTTTAAAAGGCTGAAAAATATTAAAGCAGAAAGCAGGAATTTACGGTGAGCATACTGAACAGGAGTTGGTAGAATCACAGAATTGGTAAAGTATAGACGGAATAATGTATAAGGGAGTTGGCCAGGAATGAATGGGATTATATGCTAAATACAAAGGAAGAGACTCTGAACTTCCACGACATAGAGAAAGAATAATGCATTCCATTGAAAAAGATTTGATCCATGATCAAAATGTATTGTCTGTTTTTTATGGCGGTTCAATAGGAGAGAACAGTGCGGATTTATTTTCAGACATTGATCTGCGGATTGTCGTGCATGATAAGGTATTTGAGGAATATAGGCTTAATAAAAAGGTAAGGGCGAAAAAATGGGGAAATGTTTTATTCTTTGAAGATAATCCCCGTTCATCATATACTGTTGCACACTATACTAATTTTATTAAAGTTGATGCATTTTATTATCGTTCCCAACAGCTCCAGCCATCTGTATGGCTTCAAAATATAAAGATTGTTCATGATACGGATAGACTAATGCTTACATTATCGGAAAAGTCAAAAGTTTTAACTTACCAGCCTACTCTTGAAGAAGTAGAGAGCTGGAGAAATAAATTTTTTGCATATATACATGAGATATACAGAAGAGTGAGCCGGGGGGAGATATATTACGCTCTGCACTGCTTGGACAATCTCCGGTTATCTATGATAACCGCATGGCATATGGAGGCTGGACTGCAGCCAAATACCTTTGGAGACTGGGCCAAATTGCAGGGACCAAGGAGCAAACTGGAGACCTGGCAGCTAAAACTGTTGGAGGAATGGTTCAGCAGTGCGGAACACTCTGAAATTATGAAGGTGATGACAAGCATTTTCCCGGAATTCAAAAGAGTACATGCATGTCTATGTCACAAGGTTGGACTGGAAGAAAATGAAGATTGGGTGGATAAGGTACTCGAAATGGTTAATTGAGCCATAAAATAATAAAAGAAAGCAGGCGAAATTATGGCAAAAGTAATTGGATTTGAATTAAACAGCCAGGATCCGGAAAAAGCAGCTGAGTTTTATTCCAATGTTTTCGGATGGGAGATTGAAGAACCGAATTGGGGATACTGGCCAGTCAAGACAGGGAATGACAAAAATCATGCAATAAATGGGGGCATTAGTAAAGGGCCACACGATTACCCGCATGGAACCCGTATTCAGATAGAAGTGGAATCGATTGACGAATCCATTTCATTGGCAAAAGAAAATGGGGCAATGGTGGTAAGGGATAAAATGGAATTTGCTGATTTTTATCTTGCCTATCTGGTGGATCCGGTCGGGCTTGGGTTTGGGCTTATTCAGAGAAAGGGATAAGATGGGCATCCCTCTTGCTTTCTGTCATGATAAAGGAGAACTCTTAATTGAAAAAGTTACATTAAGCGAAGTAAGATTGCTGACACGAATCTTAGGGAGGATAAGACTCCTATTCCATTTGAAAGATGTAACGTAGAAGGCAGTAAAATAAAAAACAGCAGCTTGAAACATGGTGAAATTATCGATAGTTACATAAGCGGGATGAAGTTCAATGGTATTTTTGTGTAAGACTATTCCAAGCTATGAGCAGGTAAATAACAAATATATGGTGATGCTCCAGATGCTTGTGAAGATTAGCGACGAAAATGACGAAGGAAAATGGTCGTTAATCAAGAAGATTAACGACGAAAAAGAAGAGGGACGAAGGAAAATGGTCGTTAATCAAGAAGAATAACGACGAAAAAGAAGAGGGACGAAGGAAAATGGTCGTTAATCAAGTAGAATAACGACGAAAAAGAAGAGGGTCAAGGGAAAATGGTAGTTAATCGAGATGAATATCGACGGAAATGACGAAGGTCGAAGGAGAATGGTATTTAATCCTGTGTCTGCATCAAAAAAGTTTCGCAGGTTTGGTTCTAATTAGTCCCAAATTTACTGAAGATAAATAGGAGGCCATACTATGAGCTTAGGTGCAAATTATCTAATAATCGTAAAGAAAAGGTTCCAGGCTGTGAAGGAGTTAGCGGATATAACCATTCAGCGGCTTTCCAAGGAGGAATTGAATTGGGCTTGCAATGAAGAGTCCAATAGTACAGCGGTGATTATCAGGCATATGAGCGGCAATATGGTTTCACGGTGGACCGATTTTTTGACATCAGATGGAGAAAAGCCTTATCGAAACAGGGATGAGGAGTTCTCGACAGCTACGGCTTCAAAGGATGAACTAATTTTAATTTGGGAAAAAGGGTGGAAGGTGCTGTTTTCCGCTTTAGATAGTTTAAAAGAGCAGGATCTGCTTAAAAATATCACTATTCGCGGCGAAAGTCATATGGTAGTGGATGCAATTGAAAGGCAAATGGCGCATTATTCTTATCATGTTGGACAGATTGTTTATATCGGGAAGCTAATTAAAAACGGTGAGTGGGAAAGCCTCAGTATTCCAAAAGGGAAATCTGATGAATTTCTTAAGGAAATGCTCGACAAGCATGATGCCGGACAATAGGCAGTGTAATATTTGCAATATTTTTTCGTCTGTATTTATCTACTTCGTCGCGCTTCATACATTACTAGCCTAATGGTATAATAAGGAAAAATCGAAAGAAGTGTTCTTTTTGGATCTAATTACAGGGAAAATCGTGTTTACTTCTTTATTTATTATCCTTATACATAGTATTGAAACACTGGCTTATGCAGTCCGATTATCGGGTGCAAGGGTCAAACTGATAGCATCAGGGCTTTCTTTGTTCAGTACCATTGTCATTGTTTCACGAATGGCAAATATGGGTCAGCAGCCTTTGCTTGGCAGTATTATTGATACTGCGCCCGAACAAGACTTTCTCGGTTATGTTGAAAGTCAATTCAGGGTGTTAATAGGGGCATCCACAATAGGTACCATCATTGGTATTCTATTGCTCCCGACGTTCATAGCCATTTTCTCTAGAGCAATAATCCGTCTTGCCGATGAGGGAGGGTCAGTGCCTTCACTGCTGAAAATCGGGTTTAATTGGGAATCAGCAATGAAAGCAATCAAACATTTTAAGATTCCGAAAATTTCCTATTTAAATGGGCTTAAACTAAGTGAAATACCGAAACGGCTATTTTTATTCAATATGTTTGTAACAGCCATTTATACAATTGGAGTATTGGCAGCTCTATATGCTTCCTTGCTTTCTCAGGAAAGTGAAAGAACTGCTATAATGGCATCTGGACTCATAAACGGTGTGGCAACGATCCTTCTTACCATTTTTGTGGACCCGAAAATATCTGTCATGTCAGATAATGTGGTGCATGGGAAGGCCAAGTATACGAATTTAAAAGGAATTTCCATTATGATGGTTACCTCCAGATTGATTGGAACAGTCCTTGCACAAATCATGTTTATACCTGGTGCGTATTATATTGCCTGGGCTTCAAAGTTTTTTGTATAAAACATAAACAGAAAAAACGGCACTGTCGATTCAGTGCCGTCTGTTTTTATATTTAAATGCTTTGACTCTTCTTGCGCTTGCTTACATATTTGTATGTGAACACAATAATGATTCCTGCAATAATAATCAGGGCGAGAGGCAGGGCATAGCTATTAAAGATTTCCTCTGCTTCTTTATAATGAGGGCCCAGTTTATATCCCAAATAAACATAGAATGCGGTAATCGGCAGCATTGCCAGGAATGTATAGATAGAGAACTTCCACACATTCATTTTGGCCATCCCGCATGGAATGGAGATCGCTGTACGGACAACTGGCATAAAACGGGCGAAGAAAGCTACTCCTGCGCCATATTTTTCAAAAAACTTGTCCGAAGCATCAATTTGTTTTTGCGAAACCAAGAAATATTTCCCATACTTTAAAACCATTGGGCGGCCGCCATATCGGCCCAATGCATATAATGTCAGCGGTCCAATCGTTCCTCCCACTGTACCTGCTAATACGACTAAATAATAATTAAAATCTCCCTGGAAGACCCAGAAGCCTGCCAAAGGAAGAACCACTTCTGCCGGTATAAATTCAAAGCATAATGAAAGCAAAATACCAAAGTAAGAAAACTGTTTTAAGAAATCAATAAAGCTGATGATAATTTCTGACATAGCCACACATCCTGTTGATTAATAAGAAAAGCGCAAGCGCCTTGCTCACGAATGAACGCAGACTAAGAACGCCACGTCCTGTGGCAACGTCTGCATGACCCACATCCTGTGGGCCTCAAGCACAAGACGAGCCTCACGGAAAGGCGTCCTTTGCCTTTTTGAGAGGATTGGCTTGTGACCTCGAGGGGGTAGGCGCTGAAGCTAGACAATAAGAAAAGCGCAAGCGCCTTGCTCACGAATGAACGCAGACTAAAAACGCCACGTCCTGTGGCAACGTCTGCATGACCCACATCCTGCTTGCGCTAGACAGTTCACGAAGTTCAAAGATATAAAACGTACATAAGTCAGTCTAACGGGTAATAGGAAAACAATCAAGTATTTATATAGACGCAAAAAGAAACGGCAGCTGCCGAAATTGGAGCCGCCGTTTTTCCTAGGCTAATAGGGGCTTGCTTTTAAAAACCTCCAGATAATGAAGCTGGTGACCATCTTTTTCGTGGACCTTGAATGTGAATCCATCAGCTTCAATCTCTGTTCCTATCTCTGCTTCCATATGCTGTGTCAGGAACCAGCCGCCAATTGTATCAACATCTTCATGCTCAAAATCTGTGCCAAGCAGATTATTGACATCGTCTATAAGAAGCTTGGAATCCAGAATATAATGGTTATCGTTTAGCTTTCTAATTTCAGGAACTTCGTCTTCATCAAATTCATCACGAATTTCTCCGACAATTTCTTCGAGTATGTCTTCAACAGTCACTAATCCGGAAGTTCCGCCATATTCATCCATTAAAATGGCAATATGGATGCGTTCTTTTTGCATTTTTACAAGCAGGTCATGAATCGGAATGCTTTCAATTACATGGATTACCGGGTTAATAAACGAGTCAAGCTCAAGATTCTCCGGGGTGATCTTGTTTGTAAGACTGGCCGTCAGAAATTCTTTTACATTAATAAACCCGCGGATATTGTCTTTATCCCCATCTTCAACTGGATATCGCGTGTAATTCTCTGTTTGGATAGTTTGCATAATATCTGCCAGTGTATCATCCGAGGCAATCGTAATCATCTCGGTACGCGGAACCATTATTTCTTTCGCAATTCTTTCGTCAAATTCAAAGATATTGTTCACGTACTTTAACTCATTTTTATTGATCTCACCGCTTTTATAACTCTCGGATAAAAGGATTCGCAATTCTTCTTCAGAATGGGCAATTTCATGCTCAGAAGCCGGTTTTAAACCAAATATGCCAACCAGTACCCGAGCAGATCCATTTAAGAACCAAATGAAAGGGAACATTAAACGATAGAACCAAATAATTGGTGTTGCGAACGCCATTGTAACGGCCTCAGCTTTTTGAATGGCAACGGTTTTGGGTGCAAGCTCACCTACAACTACATGCAGGAAGGTGACTAAAGCAAACGCAATGCCAAAGGATAAAATATGAGTTAGCGATTCGGCGATTTCAAATCTTTCAAATACCGGGTGCAATAATTTTTCAACTGTCGGCTCACCCAGCCACCCCAAACCTAATGCGGTTATGGTAATCCCTAACTGACAGGCTGATAAATACTCATCAAGGTGAGTAACGACTCTCTTAGCTGCAATAGCCCTTTTATTGCCCTCAGCAATCAGCTGATCAATTCGGGAAACACGTACTTTTACAATCGCAAACTCAGTTGCTACGAAGAATGCGGTTAATGCTATTAATAGTGCAATCAGTAATAAATTTATGGTTGTCAACGAGCAGTCTTACTTAAAAGTAAGACATACACCTCCTAAAATGGTAATAATCCTTATAAAGTTCACTACTTAAATTGTGCCCAAATTGATATCCATAATGCTCCAAAAACCCAAAAAACTGTTTGGGCGCAGGATATTCAGTTAAGCAATAAAAGCAAGGTCTGAATTAATGATAAGCTTTCATGTGAAATGTTTTTTTTGACATATTCGTATTTTTCGGGATCAGATTTCTTCAGCTGAGAAAGTGCTTTTGTGACATCTTCCTCCAGATCCTGAATTTTAAGCCTTAGTTCAAGAACATCCACCTCTTCAGAAAATCGGCTGATAACTTTTTTCTTTATTTCCTCCAGCGATAAACCATCCGCTTTACATCTTTCGATAAAAGCAATCCGTTCGATGGCGGAATAATCATAATAGCGATAATTTGAAGGGGAACGTTCTGCTTTTAGCAGGCCAAGTGAAGTATAGTAATCAATCGTTCTCTTAGTAACCTTTGCTTTTTCAGCCAATTCTCCTATTCTTAACTTCTCAGCCCCATGAGGATTCCTCCAAACTGTTACGTGATGGTTATGAAACTAATTATACTAAAAATTAATAGAAAATCAATGAATTTGAATAAAGAAGCAAGCAGGAAGGAAGAGATTTCCATAAAAAAACAACACCGGATAACCGGTGTTATTTATATTTTAGGCTTTAACTGCCTCATTCTTTGCTTCTGTTTCCGCTACAATCACTGCACATGCAGCATCACCTGTAATGTTGACTGCCGTTCGCGTCATATCAAGCAGACGGTCAATACCAATGATTAATGCAATCCCTTCAACAGGAAGATTGACAGAGTTAAGGACCATGGCAAGCATAATCAAACCGACACCTGGCACACCAGCTGTACCAACACTGGCAAGAACGGCAGTCAGGACGACCGTAATAAGCTGTGTCAATGTTAAATCAACATTATATACCTGAGCAATGAAAATAGTTGCAACACCCTGCATGATGGCTGTTCCATCCATGTTGATGGTTGCACCGAGAGGCTGAACAAAGCTGCTGATTGATTCAGGAACCTTCAAATTTTTCTGAGCAGTATTCATGGAAATCGGCAGTGTCGCATTACTGCTTGATGTACTGAAAGCAACACCCATGGCCGGCGCAAAGCCTTTAAAGAACCATAGCGGGTTTTTCTTTGCAAGTAAAGCAATAGAACCTCCATAAGTTAAAATCGCATGTATAAACAATGCAAGAAGAACAACGATCATATAAAGTCCCATAGCTTTAATGGCACTCAGACCCTGACTGCCTACAGCAGAAACGATAAGTCCGAACGTTCCATAAGGGGCAAATCTCATCACCAGGTTAACAAGGTACATCATCATGTCATTGCCTTGTTCAATAAGGTTTAATATGCCTTTTGTTTTATTGCCAAGCATGGTTAGTGCAAATCCGACAAAAATTGAAAAAGTGATAATCTGAAGCATGTTGCCTTCCGTGAAGGCTTTTACCGGATTGGTTGGAATAATATTTAATAATGTCTCTGAAACAGGAGGAGCCTCTTTAGATTCATACTCTACGTTTGTTACGTCAAATTCACCAACGTTCCCTGGCTGGAAAACAGCTGCCAAAGCAAGACCGATGACGATTGCAATGCTGGTGGTTACCAGAAAGTAGGAGATGGTCTTAATCCCAATTCTTCCTAACTTCTTAGGATCACCGAGGCCTGCTGTCCCAAGAGTGATGGAAAAGAAGACGATCGGAACAACCAGCATATTGATGAGATTTAAAAAGATTTTTCCAAGCGGAGTAAATAAAAACTTGTCTAGCTCGGGGAAAATGCCAGGTGCAAATAAGTTAATCAAAAGACCTGTGATTCCCCCGGCGATTAGAGCAATAATAATTTTAGTTGATAATTTCATACACGTTCCTCCAATGAATAATGTAAAAAAATGTAAACCGGAAACAAAAAATATTTTGCCTTTCCTATATTACCCCCAAAAAACATAATCCTAACTAAAAAAGGCAACAAAAAAACACAGAGGTAATAACCACTGTGCATTTATGCAGTGTTTCCCTCTCAACACGCTTACGAGGTTAGCTGTCGGGTTCGGGTCTTGAGAGTACCCTACCTGTAAAAGGATTCACCCCAGGTACTTTTATAAAAAAGTACAGTTGGTTCCCCCGCTCAATTAAGATTAAGCGAAAAATTATTAATGATTTTTTAATATATTAACAATAATCATAAAAGTTGTAAATCATACGATTTTCTTATCTATGATTACTATTAATTAAATAGTAATTTAATAGAAAAGGTCAATTAGATTTTTGAGCAATAAGATTAGAAGTTAAGCCAGCTTAAAAGAGGATGTCTTTTTTTGTCCTTCACTTTCAGTTCCTTCTTATTCAGCTTGTCTTCATGTTCCGCCAGCCACTCTTTTAACTCTTCTTTATCCTTGCATTGCGTATAATAAGTCTCGCCGTTTTTCCCAGTGGCACTCACAACATATCTGCATGTATTTCCCATAAAGCACCCTTTTCAAAGTAATTTCTTATAGAATTATAACAAGATTTATGACAATGTCCACCATTATTTTTTAAGATTATGGGTATTGGTTTTGGGAAAATTGCTGATGAAAAAATATGACTGAAAAAAATCCAGCTCAGATTTCCGCTGGATATTTTTCGCTTCTGACTTTATCCAATTGGTTCAGCAGCTTTATTGATTATGGGGAAAGTTTTATCCTGTTGTCAGAACCTGGGGGAATGGCCTTTCCTATTTGCGCAAAACTGTAATAAAGCCTTCCAGAATATCGTGACTGACAGTAAACCCTTTGCGTGTATAAAATTCAAGGGCCTCTGTATTCCCATTTGACACATAGATAAAATAATCTTCAACATCTTTAAATTGACTTAACCATTCCATCGACATGTTAAAAAGCACTGATCCAATTCCATATTGCCTGTAGCCATCTTTTATATAGAATTGTGATAAGCACCCAACATTGTCTTTCCCCACTGAATTTAAATCAAAAAATGTGGCGAAATCATTAGAGTAGGCTTCCTTCGGAGAAACATTGGAATAGACATAGCCCACAATTTCTTCATGGTCCTTAACAATCACAATAAAATTATGTATAGCAGATTTTGCGGATGGAATCATCCTTGTTTCAAAATTCATACTGTCAAAACGCTCAGGTGTTATATGTGCCTTAGATTTCTGGAAAGTCATCAGCTCATTGCATAAATCCCGGCAAAGGCTGATTTTTTCTTCTGTTATCACTTCATATTTTAAATTCATCCAATTCACCCCCTTAGTTATCATTTTATATTGGAATGCCTTCATTCGTCCAAAAAAGAGGGAAATGATCTTTGATAGAGAAATTAATTTTTAAAACTAATTTCAAAAGAGGGACCATAATGATTAAGGAAATTAATATTAAAGACCGAAAAGCTGCTGAGCAGGTTCTAAGTGTACAGCTTCCCGCGTATAAAATTGAGGCTGAAATCATTGGATGTCCAGATTTACCGCCTTTGAAGGATACGGCTGATGCCTTGCGAATAACCGGAGAGACCTTCTTTGGGTATTTTATTGGTGAAACATTATGCGGTGCGATTTCGTTTAAAGAGGAAAATAATGTTTTAGATATTCATAGATTGATTGTTCATCCTGAACATTTTAGAAAGGGTATTGCACAAAAGCTGCTGAACTTCATTGAACTGAGGCCAATGATTGAAAAAATGATTGTCACAACAGGTTCTAAGAATACACCTGCTGTCGCTTTTTATTTAAAGAATGGTTTTAAAGAGCTTGAGAAAATAGAGATAAATGAATCACTGACTATTACTGCTTTTGAGAAATATTTGTTTAATACTGGATGATTAAGCGCTTCTTTCAATTGGAAGAATCATGCTTATTACCGAAAATATTAGAGACCGTTATTCCTGTCCCGCAATTGTTTTAGGTCATGGAATAATACCTTAAAGGGGAATACTCATGTTAATTAAGAATTATGATAAAAGGTTAAGTTCTGTAATTAATAATGCTGGTTTTTCTGGTGTCGTACTTGTTAAAGAAAACGAAGATATGATCCTTCAATTAGCAGAGGGGTATGCTGATAGAGCAAATGAAACTTCCAATAATCCAGGAACCAGGTTTGGCATCGCCTCCGGGTGTAAGGTTTTTACGGCGGTTGCTATTTGTCAATTGGCCGAGAAAGGATCCATATCATTTGAAACAAGATTTAAAGATGTATTGGAGGATGTTTTTCCCTTCTTTGATGAGACAATGACCATTCATCACCTGTTAACCCATTCATCTGGAATGCCTGACTATTTTGATGAGTCAGTTATGGATGATTTTGAGGACCTGTGGAAAGAAAGGCCAATGTACCTATTAAATCATCTTAGAGATTTTCTTCCTATGTTCCAGAATAAAAAAATGATGTTCAAGCCGGGGGAGAGATTTCATTATAATAATGCCGGATATATACTTTTGGGTTTAATTATAGAGAAGAAGGCAGGAATGAGTTTCCAGGATTATATCCAGTCCCATATTTTTGAACCATGCGGAATGAAGGATTCAGGCTTTTTCCGATTTGACAGTCTTCCTGGAAATACAGCAATTGGTTATATAGATAATGAAGAAGATGGGACATGGAGAACCAATATTTATTCATTGCCCATTAGAGGCGGTTCTGACGGAGGAGCCTATGTTACTGCTCAGGATATGACCTTATTTTGGGAAGCATTGTGTAAAAACAAGCTCCTGAGCGAAGAGTATACTGAAAAGCTTATGAGCCCGCATGCCAAAACAGATGAGAATGATTATTACGGCTACGGATTATGGATCAGCAAGAAAAACGGATCCATCTTCAAATATCACCTCATGGGCTATGACCCGGGAGTCAGCTTTCATTCTGCCTATTATCCTGAAAGCGGAATAACCCTCGTAGTGCCATCAAATAAATCATATGGTCCCTTCAAAATAATGGGAGAGATTGAAAAGGACTTGTAGAGAAGTTAGATACAGACGCGCAGTTTTGTATCTGAGCGGGTCTGTTAAAAAAGGAGCGGTTATATGAATTTTAATTTAAGAGAAGCTATGGAGATTCTTGAACGGACACCCCGTACGCTGGATTCATTGCTAAGCGGGCTATCTTCGGAATGGCTTAAAGGCAATGAAGGGGATGGCACGTGGAATGCAGCCGAAGTGGTTGATCATTTGATTGATGGTGAGGAGAAAAATTGGATTCCGCGGCTGAAATTGATTCTGCAGGAAGGGGAAAGCAAGCCATTCCCTCCATTTGACCGGTATGCTCATTTAAATGTGTCAGATGATCTATCACTTGAAGACAAGCTTGAAGCCTTTAAGACCCTTAGAATGAAGAATTTAGCCACACTTACTGGTATAACTGATCTGGAAACTCATTTCGAAAAAACAGGGCTTCATCCGGCATTTGGTCCAGTTAGAGTCAGGGAATTGATTTCCACTTGGGCAGTGCATGACCTTACGCATATTTCACAGATTTCAAGAGTATTGGCAAATAGATACAGGACAGATGTTGGTCCTTGGATTGAGTATTTGGGCATTTTAAAAAAGGAAGAACTTTAAATAAATTACATTAATGTTAAGTATTGTAAAATAGTAAATTTTTGGGACCAATACCTCATGCTATGTCCGAAGGTGTTCATTTATACTTGGAGATGATTGTGACTTTTCTGAATATTTATAAGTCCTTTCAAAAAAATGTGGAGGCGAATGAATGCTGAATCGTAAGAAAAAAGGCCTGCTGTTATCTTTTATTTTGGTTACTGTCATTCTGATCGTGATGCAGCCCATTCAAAATTCAATAACCAGGGCAGCTGCCGGGGATGGGTCCTGGTCATCACCTTATTCCGTTTCACAGGGAATCAGTACTCAAAACAACTCTTCCAAAACTGTTCAAGGCTATGTGGTAGGACAGCCGACTGCGGCAAATACGGTTATTTCCAGCGGGTTTCCAAATGACTATGCTTTGGCTCTGTCAGATAGTCCATCAGAGACCAGCACAGACAGGATGCTTTATGTTCAAATACCTTCCTCGTTCCGATCAGCTTTTGGTTTAAAATCCAATCCATCTTTGATTGGAGAAAAAATTAAGGTAACCGGAACGCTTACCGCCTATTTTTCTCATCCAGGGCTAAAAGATGGAACTGCCTTCGAACAAGCTGGTGATGGAACAGCCGATCCCGGCCCGGAACCAGGGGGATATTATGATGCTGCAAACGGAAAAACTGGAGAGGATTTAAAAACAGCCCTCCATACAATCATTGATGACCACACGGAAATTTCCTATTCGA
Source organism: Bacillus sp. NTK034 (assembly GCF_017303275.1). GTDB lineage: Bacteria > Bacillota > Bacilli > Bacillales > Cytobacillaceae > Cytobacillus. The sequence continues at coordinate 198,110 of NZ_JAFKOJ010000008.1, forward strand.
ATGTATGGGAAGCGCTGCGCGAAACTGATGAAGATCCTGCCAATCCCAATAACGTCATTCTTTTGTATACTGGCCGCTCTCAGGGGAAATTCACTAATGGTTCTGGCGTCAATGATTGGAACAGGGAGCACGTTTGGGCTAAATCGCATGGGGACTTTGGTACAGCGATGGGTGCGGGAACAGACCTGCATCATTTGCGGCCAACAGATGCTTCCGTAAACAGCTCGAGAGGAAATCTTGACTTTGACGATGGAGGCACCCAGCATTCAGAGGCACTGGGAAACTACTATGATTCAGATTCCTGGGAACCAAGGGATACGGTAAAAGGCGATGTTGCGAGAATGCTTTTTTATATGGCTGTCCGTTATGAAGGAGACAGCGGAGAGGTGGATCTGGAGCTGAACAATCAGGTCAATAATGGCTCTGCTCCTTATCATGGCAAAATGTCTGTCCTGCTTGAGTGGCATAAGGAAGATCCAGTAGATGATAACGAGCGGAGAAGAAACGAAATCATCTATTCTGATTACCAGCATAACCGCAATCCATTTATAGATCATCCCGAGTGGGCATCAGCAATTTGGGAATAACCTTCTGGCAGCACTTTCCGTACAGGGAAGTGCTTTTTATTTTACATGCTATGTAAAAAAAAAGATTGACAAGAGTTTTACATGGGAGTAATTTATATTTATTAATTTTATAGTAACCTTTTTGCTGAATCATTTTGAGCGGGGGAACCAATTTTGATAAACCTGGTTTATCTTGGGGTGAATCTTAGCATATTAAAGCTAAGAAGGGATACTCTCAATCCCTAATCCGACAGCTAACTCCGTAAGCCGAATCGAGAGAAGGGTTGATGGAAACCATTAGCCATTCTTTTATTAAGAGTGGTTTTTTTGTGTTCATTTTCAAAAAGAAGGGAATTTCTTCAATGAAAAAACAGTATGCTGTATTTGGTTTAGGCCGCTTTGGCGGAAGTCTCGTAAAGGAATTTCATGAATTGGGTGTGGAAGTGCTCGCAATTGATGTCGACCAGGAGAAAGTAAATCAATACTCACAGTTTGTGACATATGCAGTTCAAATCAATGGTATCGATGAAGCTGCGATAAAGCAATCAGGAATAAAAAATATTGATCATGCATTTGTTTCATTTGGTGAAAATATTGAGTCCAGCATTTTGACATCCCTGTTATTAAAAGAAATGGGGATTCCAAAGGTATGGGCAAAGGCACATAATGAGTATCATGCCAGGGTGCTCGAAAAAATTGGCGTCGATCGTGTGATCCATCCGGAGCGGGATATGGCTAAGCGGATTGCCCACCATATTGTTTCAGAAAAAATGATTGATTATATTGAGCTGTCTGAAGATTACAGTATGGTTGAGATTGTGGCTACAGATAAAATCTCAAGCAAATCCCTATCTGAATTGAATATAAGGGCTAAGTATGGCTGTAATATCGTGGGGATTCAGCGCGGGAAAGAAATAATCGTTACTCCGCCAGCTGAAGAGGTCATTTTAAGGGGAGATGTCCTGATTGTAATGGGACACAATAATGGAATTGGCAGATTTGAGAGGCATGGAGTATAAGCTTTTTCAATGATGTTTACCATTTAAATGAAGGAGATTATGGACCATGTACAAAGAAACCAGAAAGACAAGAAGAATTGAGCGGCCCAGCACATGGATCAGGATGAATCCTGCCCAGGCTTTGTCTGTTGGCTTTTTAATTCTAATAGCCATTGGCACCCTGCTGCTCATGCTCCCTTTTTCGACTAGTGACAGACATCATTTATCGTTTATTGATGCATTATTTGAAGCGACCTCTGCCGTATGTGTAACAGGTTTAGTCGTCGTGGATACACAAACAACTTTTACTGTTTTTGGCCAGGTAGTTCTTATGGCTCTTATACAAATAGGCGGACTTGGTTTTATGACCTTTGGAGTTCTCATTGCCATTATGCTTGGGAAAAATATTGGCTTAAAGGGAAGGCTGATGATACAGGAATCATTAAATCAGCTTACAATTGAAGGGATGGTCCGTCTCGTAAAATTCGTGGTGGCTTTTACTCTGATTGTTGAAGCAATTGGCGCCATCATTTTGGCTGTTCGGTGGGCAGAAGATTTTGGATTTCCGCAATCTTTATATTATGGGGCTTTTCATTCTGTCTCAGCTTTTAATAATGCCGGGTTTGATATCATGGGCGACTTTAGCAGTGTTACCGGTTATGCAGGTGACATTACTGTCATTATGACGTTAAGCTCACTGTTTATCATCGGGGGGATTGGCTATATCGTGCTGCTTGATTTAAAAATCAATAAAAGCTTGCGGAAACTTTCTCTCCATACCAAATTGGTTTTGCTGATGACACTGATTCTAAATATTTTAGGCACAGTTTTCATATTTCTTTTGGAATTCAATAATCCTGCGACAATTGGTGACTTGGGAATGAAGGAAAAACTGTTAGGATCTTATTTTCATGGCGTCGTTCCTAGAACAGCTGGCTTTAATTCGCTTAATACGGGTGAGCTGACCATGGGCTCTCAGCTTATTACCATGCTTCTAATGTTTATTGGCGGAGGATCAGGCGGAACGGCAGGAGGCATTAAAGTAACTACCTTTGCTTTGATCCTGCTTGCTGTCAGAGCCCTCATCAAAGAAGATGAGGAAGTCAATCTGATGGGCAGAAGAATCCCGAAGGAATTAATTTTTCGGGCGTTTACGATTACGGTGTACTCTATGGGTTTAATAGCACTGGTTCTATTTCTTCTTTGTTTGACAGAAAATGCACCGCTGAATATGCTTTTATTTGAAGTTATTTCTGCTTTCGGCACCGTTGGGATGTCTCTTGGATTAACTCCAGAGCTGAGTCCATTAGGAAAACAATTAATTGCTTTTATGATGTTTGCAGGCAGGGTGGGACCGTTAACTCTTGCATTCGCACTAGCCAGAAAAAGAGAAAAAGCTAACTTTAAATATGCAGAAGAGAAAATCATGATTGGATAAGTAAAGGAAAGTTATCTGGTGTATACGACAGATTTCAATAAAATGCCACCATAAAAAGGATAGGGGATTTTAAATGAAAACCAGATTTAATGACTATATAAGCATTAAGATCCATCAGACAGACCTGAACTTAACAAGCTATATTAAGACTAAATTAGCCCATTTAAATATTGCCCCTGAGCAGAACCTTATTCTTATGCTTCTCTGGGAAGAAGACGGATTAAGCCAAAATGAAATCGCCAGGCGGCTGGATAAAGATAAATCCAACATTACCAGAATGCTGAGCAGTCTTGAAAAGAAAGGATTTATCAATAAAAGCATGAATAAAGAGGACAGCAGATCTCTGAATGTCTATCTAACAGAAAACGGCAAAAATCTCAGCGAGCATGTATATCCAATCACAGAGGAATTTCACTCGATCGTCACATCAGGTATTACGAAAGAAGAGCTGAGAATTGTTGATGATGTTTTAATGAAAATGAGAAGAAATGTAGAGGGTAATAAGTAAAATTAAGGCTGTGCAGGATAGAGTGGAATGCTCTTCCTGTTTTTTTGTGAAGGTCTTGAAGACAAAAATGAGAGCAGCAGTAAGAAAACAGTCGCCATGGAATCTATAAGAATTTAAAGCGGCATTCAAAAGAAAATCAGTTTATGTGCAATTAAACATTTGAACCATCTGAATTAACAGGTAAATCGATTCAGTTCCCCTCATTAATAATGTATAATAAAATACTAACAGGTTTGTATATGAGACTTTATTTAAAATTGTTGGAAATGAAGCAATAGAGACGACAGAGGGGCAGCAGATTCGATATAATTATAAAGTCCCCGATATAGGCAGGAAGGGGAATGGAAAACAATATATACTGCCATTAGAGCTTTTAAAGAAAAATCAGAAGGAAGTTTGATCAGGTGAAACTCATCAACAAACTATTCTCAAAGCAAAAAACGGCTTCGATTGAATTTTGTCAGCGGAATCTGGATGCTTTTTTAAAAGAAGAGAGTGTTGCTGCATTTAATCAATTTCTGAGCCAGAAGAGTGTTAACTATAAAGAATACGAATGTCAGAGCAGATGCAAAGAATGCAAGCAATCACCCTATGCCCTTGCAGACGGGAAACTGATTGCAGCGGAGAATTCGGATGAATTATTGATAAAATTGAAAGAGGAAGTAATGAAATAAAAGGAATCGGAGCAATCCGAGTCCTTTTTTATATAATATCATTTTTTCTGGCGTAACCTTGAATGGTTTACGGCTGTTCAAAATAACAAAAACAAAGTCAGAGTGATGCATTTAGTGCATCGCTCATTTTTGAGGTATATTGGGAATGTATTAATCTATTATTGGTCCTGAAAGAGCATAAAAAAGAAGGAGCACTATTGCTCCTTCCCTGCACCAAGGTCTTCTGCCAATTCGATAATCGCTTTGTTGATTCTCCAGACGAAATAAAGATGATGAATCAAATCTCGCTGGGATTGCTGCCTTGCCGGTGCCAATCGTTCAATTTGTTCCCTTTCATTTTCAAGACTATAAACAAGCATGCCGTCTCCGCTGTCTTTAATCAGGTCCATTAATGTCTCAATATTTAGTTCAAGCTTTTCTTCAATCCTTATGAAAACATCGACCAGCTCATCGGGATAGTCAAATCCTTTTCGGTAGGAGGAAGCCACAAGGTGTCTTGCATAGTAATTGATGGCTGAAAATAATGTAATCCATCTGTTAACATCAGCATGGCGCGGGGATCCGGGTTTCTTTATCAAGGATTGCGCTTCAACGTTTATGGTTTTAAGTTTTTGATCCAATAAGAAGCCTTTGCCTGAAAGCTCCTTAACGTTCACATCTTCCCGGAAGCTTCGCACATACTCAGTGACATACGGTTTCAGTTCTTGAAGGTAATCATTTATGGTATCCGCCACTTTTTCCTTCGTTTTCTTTGGGAAAATAAATAAGGAAACTCCGAATGCAATGCCGGCACCGGCGATTGTATCGATAACCCTTGAACTGATAAGGGAAAATGTAATTCCACCCAGTAAAAGGTCATACATAAAAGCAACCAGCATCGTTATAAACATGCTCATTAACGTATAGGAGACCTCAAACAAATAAAAGGCGAAAAAAACTGCTGCAAAAATCAGCGCAATTTCCAGGACGGAATGGCCGCTGACAACTCTTGCAAGTGTAAATCCTATTACTGCTCCAATAATTGTTCCAACCGAACGCTGAAAACCCTTCGTATAAATGCGTCCGATCGATTCGGTTCCGAGCAAAACAATAAAAGCGGTTAAAAGAACCCAGTAAGGCTGGTCAGGCGAAAGAATCTGGCCGGCAATGATGGAAATGATTGCAGCAGTCAATGCCTGAAAAGCTTTTTTAGTGGAAGGCTTGATGCCCTTATCTTCTTCAGATGGTTCATCTTCATTTTCGCCTTCAGCTGCCTCATCGGATGATTTAATCTCATTGTCTTTCACTTTATGAAGTGCCTGCTGTATGGTTATGCCGCCCTCGATTACATGGTTCGCAATGGACTCGATTCGCCTGATCAAAAACAGCCATCCAGCAGGTTTGTCTTCCCGGCTGAACAAATCAATAATAAGCAGGCGAAGGGCCTGTACAGCAAGCTCTGCTTCACGCAGATTTTGTTCTTCATATTGCTGGGCAAGAACTTCAGCATCGCGAAGAGAACGGGTTACCCAAACCAGGAGTTTTTTCAGCTCATCAATTTCAAGAGCATTCGCTTTTTTTAAGCTTCGAATTGAGTCTGTCAGTGTTTCAATCAGCATACCTGCATCAAATATATATAACCTCAGCTGAGTAGAGGTCAGCCCTGGCCATAATTTTTGAACATCTTCATCATTTACATACTCTGAAACCATTACTGCGTATTCCCTGAGCTTCAGCACGTTTCTCCGCAATTCCTCCCGCTGCTGGGGAGTCATTTCCTTGGCTTTCATCCCCTCAATTAACAGGTTGAACGTAAAATTGCTTTGGAAATGAAAGGAGCGAATGCTTCTTTTCAGGTTTTTCGCGGTGTCCTGAAACAGGATGAAATTGAACAGGAAAGCATACGCGACCCCTATCCAGATGCCGAAGTAAAAGGATGGAAGCTGACTGCCTGATAACTTTAGGATAGATGAAAAATAAAGTGTCATGAATGCAATCATGCATAGAGAAAAATACCGTACGCCAAAGCGGGTTAAATAAAAGCTTAAGAATATTAACAGCACCATTGCAATATCGACAAAGACCGTGCTTCCCGCCAATAGTGAACCAATCGATACCCCCGCCATGGCAGAAATTCCAAGCAGGCCAGTTGTGAGCATCTTACCTTTTTTAGAGTCATCCATCACAATCATGATGCCAAGCATGCCAGCCATTCCGGACACGATCGCCGGAGTGAGAGCGGCTTTAGCACCAGCGCCGGCCAATTGCATGATAAGCAAAGTCGTAAAGACTGAAGCCATTAAACTTAAAGTGGCCCGTCCAGCTTTTTGAAATCGGATAAGCCCGGGATCGGATGCAAGCAATCGACCGAGCCACCGGTGTTTTATAGGGAGCTGCTTCATTGTTTCACCAATCTTTTTAGAGAGTTAAAGATTATTTTACCACTCGTACTTTTATTATCCAAATGAACCAGCTTGAGTTTTTTATGCTTTACTGGTTTAAATACAGAACAAATGTTCTATAATAGAGGATGGAGGGATTTACTATGCCGCTAAAAGACAGAGGGAAAATAAAATGGCTGCCAGCTCATTTCATGCCGGAACACCGGGCGATGTTAAGAAAATTGGAAACTGAACAAATGGCACAAAACAAGCCGCTTATTGATGAATATGAATTGGAGGATTATGAAAACAAAATTCACTATGCAATGGAATTTGCCTTTTTTCTAAAAGTAAAGGTTTGGCGTGGTGGATTTTTCTGCGAATACACAGGGAGGGTAAACAGGCTGGATAGCATCAGCAGAAAAATTTATCTGGAAATGGAAGATGGGTTTCTTGAGAAGGTCCTGTTTGACGAAATCACTGCGGTTGAAGTGAAAGAACGGTGCAGAGAGTCATAATTCAATTTTTGCAGAAAAGTTGAAGCCTTACCAACCATTATTTTCAATTTTTAGATATAATAGAAAGAAAGCGCTGATCGGAGGTACATATGAGCACGGACTTAGAAAAAGCGATAGTACTTCGCAATCTCGGAAAATACAAAGATTCCAACCTTCTGCTTATAAAATTGGCTGAACAGTATCCCTTAAACCCAGTTATTCATTATCAGTGCGGCTGGAGTTTTGACGTTTTAGGGGAGGAATCGAAGGCAGTTTCTTATTATGAAAGAGCGATCGAACTTGGGCTTCCTGAATCAGATCTGCAAGGTGCTATTTTGGGTCTTGGGAGCACATACCGGACACTTGGGGAATATGAAAAGTCAAAGATGGTGTTCGAAAAAGGGATCTCCCAGTTTCCGGCTAATCGTGCAATCCAGGTGTTTTATTCCATGACGCTCCATAATTTAGGCCAGCATAGGCAGGCCATGGAGCTGCTTCTAAAGTGTGTGGCCGAAACCTCTGATGACCCAGAAGTTTTGCAATATAAAAAAGCGATTACCTTTTATGCAGACAAACTTGATGAAATATTTGATAAAGATTAGAAAACGGATATTCCAAAATACATGATATGAAGGTGGATAGATAAAACATCTTTGAATTATAAGGGGTAATTTTAATGAATGAATGGTTAATCGATTTAATGGATAATCTTAAAAGGTCAAACGGCGGCCATATCCTTTATCAATTCGATCAAAGAGACTGCTATCTTCAAAATGCAGTCTCTTATATATCTGCAGGTGCCAAAAGCGGCTGCCATGTTTTATTTGTGGAGAACGACCGTAATTTCCTTCAGATTGATAAAGAGATAAGAAAGCTGTTAAACAAAGAGGAATTAAAGAGAGTCCACTTCGCGAATAACTTTGATTTTTATTATTCGAACGGGGATTTTAATCCTGAAACAGTGTTGAATTTTTTTCTCAAAAACATACATCCTTATTTGGAAAGCGGTACAAAGATTTTTACATGGGGCCTGGTTGAATGGGGAAACGTGAAGGACTATATTCCGTTAGTGGAAGCGTATGAAAAGAAAATTGACAAGGTCATTTCTGAACAGGGTCTGATTTCCCTGTGTGCTTATGATAACAGCATTACCCCTCTGGAATTAAAGAATAATTTAATGCGCTGCCATGATGTGCTAATTACAGATAAAGAATATAAATACTTGCAAAACTAAAGTGTTTGCTATTTTAGGAGATACCGATGGACAAGATCACTTTTCATGATATTTATAAACCGGGACACACCGTTCTGGAAAATGAACTATTTATTCACAACCATAATCCTGACATGCTCCTTCAGTATGACAGCAACTTTGTTGTTTTTAAAAGAATGCCTTCTGTTCAAGAGTTTGAGGAGGCGCATCAATATTTAAGAGATTTTCATCAGAAATATGGCCAAAAGCATGTAAGGTTTTATTTTCCCGATGACGAGGAGCTTTCTGGAGAGCTTCTGGCTTTTTTTCAGAAAGATGAGGATTATACGGTTGGTTTCTTAGAGTTATTTGCCATCCATCCGGCTGATTTTCCTGATGTTCAGGAAAAGGAAGAAATCATAGTCAAAAATGTTACGGATGAAACATGGAATGATTATCTGGAATTCCAGTATGAGCAGGATTCGGTATATGGGGGAAATTTCGCAGAGAAAAAGAAAGCTCAGCATCTTAGAAATTACAGCGATGAATGCATTCAGCAGCTTATTGCATACTATAAAGGGAAAGCTGCCGGATCTGTTGATGTCATTATCAAGGAACGAACAGCTGAAATTGATGGATTGATGGTCCATGAGGATTTTCAGAAAAAGGGCATCGGCAGCCGCCTGCAGAAAGCGGTGATGGATCAGATTAAGGATAAAACCATCATCCTTGTTGCAGATGGAGAAGATACTCCAAAGGAAATGTACCGCAGGCAAAATTATCAGTATCTTGGAAAGCAGTATAATCTGTTAAAAATATATGAATGAAGTGAAGCCTGGTTCTATAGAGAACCAGGTCTTTTTGTGTCAATAGAACATTGTTTTGTTGAGGGGAGAGCTTCCAGGATTGATTTCACGGTACAAAACCATAAATTTGTCGAAAAATATCAGAAAAAAATGAATAAAACAACATTGTAACGTAACAGTGTTATGTTACAATGGTAACATTAGAAAGGAGTCCTGGAATTGAGCGATGAATTAATTTCAAAAAAAGAAGTCCTTGATCTAACTGGGATTTCTTATGGGCAGCTTTATCGGTGGAAAAGGAAAAGCCTGATACCGGAGGATTGGTTTGTCAGAAAATCAACCTTTACAGGGCAGGAGACTTTTTTCCCAAAAGAGAAAATTCTGGAGCGGGTCGATAAAATACAAAAGATGAAGGATAGCCTTTCGCTGGATGAGCTGGCAGATGTGTTTTCTCTGAATGCTTCACATCTGAAGCTGACAAAGGAAAGTCTGATTGCTAAAGGGATAGCTTCTGAACCGGTTATGAATATCTTTCTCGAAACTCAGGGGGAGCTTAAAGAATTCAATTACCATGAGATTTTGAAGCTTTATATACTTTCCATCCTGCTTGAATCGGGAGATATCCATATAGAGGAAGGGAAAATGCTCCTTCAGTTATTGAACGATCATCAAAGTATCCTGCAGCAGCCAAAAGCTGTTATTTGCTTTATTCGCAAACTTGGAATGTCCAGCTGCCTGGTTTCGGTTAACGGGGAACAAGTCCTGCTTGAAAAAGGAACAAAAGTGGCAGCCACTTTATCGATAGAACATTGTGCAGAGGAATTAAAATCCAAATTGGCATAGGGGGAAAATTTGCTGTGAATATGAAAACGCTAGGGAACTTAATAATTAATGGAGTTGGATCGTCTAATGGAGGTTCATTTGAAAAGGTTGAATTAAATGGCAAGGGAACTGTAAACAGTGATATTGAATGCGAGAGATTCCTTTGTAACGGTACGGGCACTGTCCATGGAAACGTAAAAACCGAAAAAGGAAAGATCAGTGGTGCAGCAAAAATCCACGGAGCTGTTAAAGCTGAATCCCTGATTATCAATGGCTCGGCTGCCATTTCTGAAGCCGTCAGCTGTCAAAAGCTTGAGGTCGCTGGGAAATCCTCTATTGGAGGCTCTGTAAAATGCGATGTAATCGATGTGAATGGAAAAGTATCTATTGAGGGAGACTGTGAAGCGGAAATCTTCAGTGCTGAAGGGACTTTTTCAGTAGAAGGTTTACTGAATGCAGAAACGATTGATATTAAGCTTTTTGGAGACAGTAAAGCGAAAGAGATTGGCGGCAGAATAATTAAAGTGACACAGCATAGAGAGACCCTATTTAAATTAATCAAATCCATCTTTCCCTTGAAGCTGGAGGCAGATTTAATTGAAGGGGATGACATCGAACTCGAAGGCACAGCAGCTCTTGTCGTAAGAGGGAAAAATGTAAAAATCGGCAAAAATTGCGAGATTGGGCTTGTCGAGTATTCTGGCGAGTATGAATGTTCCCCAGAAGCAGCAGTTACAGAACTTCGCAGAATCTGATAAAGGAGAGAGGTGAAGGGAAACAGTTTATTAATAATTACTTTCGGATAGTCCAATTTTATTTCCAGATAAAATGCTTCATTTCTTAGAACAGAATACCAGCAATTAATATGCATACAGCTGAAAGGAAAATGTTATTCCAATTACTAACTTCAAAAGCATATGTACAAAATAAGAAAATATACTGTAAAAAAATAAAAAATAATTTTAATAATGTAAGCGCTTTAAAGGGTTGAAGTTTTCAGAAGACTTTGATAAGATTTAAAAAACCGAAAAGGCTATGTGTAACTGGCGAGACGCGGATCACCGCGAGGGAGCACATAGTGTCGAAGCCGTTCGCCTGGGCAGAGGTAAGGGATTCTACCCTTGCCTCTTTCTGTTTTAAAATCTGACAAAGTTAGTTGAAAAGGGGAGAATCCAGTGAGTACCATGACTTTAGACAGAGTAAAGACGATTAAAACATTGAATGCGATTGCGCCAAGCGGTCTTGAGGTGTTTAACAAGGATCAATTTACAATCGATAATGAAAGCGGCAATCCGGATGCGATTGTCCTTCGCAGCTTCAATATGCATTCAATGGAATTGGGCGATCGATTAAAAGCAATTGCCCGTGCAGGCGCGGGTGTAAATAATATCCCGGTTGAGAAATGCACTGAGCAGGGCATTGTTGTTTTTAATACTCCTGGTGCCAATGCAAATGCAGTAAAAGAAATGGTGCTTACTTCCTTAATGGCGTCATCCCGCAATCTCTTTGCCGGCATCGCCTGGACCAAAACGCTGAAAGATGAAGGAGATCAAATTCCAAAGCTTGTAGAAGCAGGGAAAAAGCAATTTGTCGGAAAAGAAATTAAGGGGAAAACTCTCGGTGTAATTGGATTGGGAGCAATCGGGGCACTTGTGGCCAATGATGCACTTGAACTTGATATGGATGTTATAGGCTTTGATCCATTCATTTCAGTTGATACGGCCTGGAACTTGTCCCGCAATGTTCAGCGTGCCATGACCATTGAGCAGGTGTTTGCAGAATCCGACTATATCACTGTACATGTTCCATTAACCGATGATACAAGGGAAATGTTCAATGAAGATACATTCAGCATGATGAAGAATGGTGTTCATATTTTGAATTTCTCACGCGGAGAGCTTGTGAATGAATCAGATATGGCAGCAGCGCTTGAGAGCGGAAAAGTGGGCAAGTATATTACAGACTTCCCAAATGAAAATGTCCTGAAAATGAAAAACGCTGTGGCAATTCCGCACCTTGGCGCTTCAACAAAAGAATCTGAGGAAAACTGCGCTGTCATGGCAGCACGACAGGTGAAGCACTTCCTTGAAACAGGCAATGTTAAAAACTCAGTGAACTTCCCAAATGCTGCTCTTCCTTACACAGGCAAGCGGCGTGTCACTGCTTTTCATAAAAACATCCCAAATATGGTCGGCCAAATCACGCTTGCCATTTCAAGCTACCAGCTGAACATCGCAGACATGGTGAACCGCAGCCGCGGTGAATATGCGTATACCATGATCGATATCGATAATAAAGTCAATGGCGAAGTGGTCCCTGGACTGCTTGAACAGATCAATCAAATTGACGGCATTGTAACGTCACGAATTATATAAAACTGCAGCCTCAATTCCAATGGGATTGGGGCTTTTTTTTGGATTGAAATCAAAAAAGGTATATGAGCAGGATAATATCAGCTATCCTTAGAATAAAATGATAATAAATTATAATTACCCCGTATCTTTTAGTTCTCTTATTCCGTTATAGAAGCAGAGATGTATTAAAGGAGTGAACAGGTTTATGAAGCAAGGGAAAGTTCAGGCTGAATCAAGGGATTTCTTAGAGCAGAAGGAAAGATGTATTGCAGATATCTATCCTTCACTGCAGCGTTATAGCCGGTTTCTTGCACAGAGCAGCTGGGATGGGGACGATCTTGCCCATGAGGCAATCATCCGCGCTTATAAAAGCTACTCTCCGGAGAATATCAATCAGGCTCTTTTGAAGAAGATTGCCTATAATTGCTGGATGGATACTCTTCGAAACAGAAAGCGGGAGCAGCTGGAAGAGTCGCCTGAAAGTGAAATGAAGAATTACAGCACCGATCGAGGAGAAGCAATCAGCCATCTCATTAACCGTCTGACATTAAAGCAGGCTGTTATTTTTACTCTAAAGGAAGGGTTTCGATACAAAACAAAAGAGATTGCGGATATCCTGCAGACCACTGAATTTGCAGTGAAGTCCTCGCTGAACCGTGCTCGGAAGCAGCTACAGCACTCAGTTGAAGATGAGACTGAGGATTCTTTTGCAAATGATGAAGAAGAAAAGCTTTTTCATCTGCTGCAGCAATCTGTGGCTGCGGAAGATCCGTCCATCCTGGTAAAAACCATACCTTTTCTGCGATCCCTGGAAAGCCAAGCAAAGAAGCCTGTACTGCCAGTTCCATCTCCTTCTAATACTCTCTGCATGGCGGCATAGATCCGCAATGAACTGGAGGGATACAGGTGACAGCAATACCATATGTAATTGAGCAGTCAAGCAAGGGAGAACGTTCCTATGATATTTACTCACGGCTGTTAAAAGACAGGATTATCATGATAGGAGAAGAAATTAATGATGTGGTTGCCAATAGTGTGATTGCCCAGCTGCTATTTCTTGCAGCTGAATCTCCTGAAAAGGATATCTCTCTTTATATTAATAGTCCGGGCGGTTCGACCACCGCAGGGTTTGCCATCTTTGACACGATTCAATATATAAAGCCTGATGTGAGAACGATTTGTACAGGAATGGCCGCATCATTTGGTGCTATGCTTCTCCTGGCAGGAAAAAAAGGAAAGCGCTACAGCCTGCCGAACAGTGAAATCATGATTCATCAGCCTCTGGGCGGTGCTCGAGGCCAGGCAACCGAAATCGAAATTTCGGCGAAGCGGATCTTAAAACTGAGGGAGCATATAAATGGAATTATTGCAGAAAGAACTGGCCAGCCTGCAGAAAAAGTGGCGCGGGACACGGACCGCGATTATTTCATGACTGCTGAAGAAGCAAAGGAATATGGGATTATCGATGAAATTATCTACAAAAGCTAGGATAACGGAAAAAGCAGCCGAAGGAGGCTGCTTTTTCCGTTTGATCATTTTTCCTCGGAGTAGTACTCGTCAATTGCTCTAAGCCAGTTGACACGTGCAATGTGTCCGGCTTTTTCTCTGTCTTTTTGTTCAAATGCTTTTAATATATCTTCATGTTCTTCTATAGAACGCTCTTTCAATATAATTGTTTTATTGTAGTAAAGCCGCATGACATGAGCCTGAAGCATGGAAGCTGTATTCGTAATATAAGGATTCTGAGCAAGATCTATAATAATATTATGAAACTTCTCATCCTGCTTCAAAGCTGTGAAGGTATCTCCTGCAATTAGAGCTTTAGCGAATTTATGATTAATATCCCTAAGTATATTAATCGTTTCCTGGCTGATAACAGGAGCTGCCAATTCTGCAGCAAGTGCCTGCAATACGCCTAATGGGGGCAGGATTTTACTAATATCTTCAGGGTTAACTGAAGTGACCTGCGTTCCAACTCCGGGAAACATTTCGACGAACCCCTGAACATTCAGCAGCTGAAGAGCTTCCCTGATGGGGGTTCGGCTGACGCCTAACGCTTTGGCAAGATCGGCATCATTCAATTTTTCTTTCGGCTGTAGTGTGCCGTCAATGATCCACTCCTGGATTTGGGAGAAGGCGCGATCCTTGGCTGACACACGGGTAGGTGATGAATAATTGGAGGGTATCGGCATAGCTGTAACCACCTTTTCATTTCATGCAATTTATCTGTGAAATTATAGTTATTTCCAATAGATTATAAATTTAGTATATAGAAGTATCTTGAAAAATTCAATATATCGCATGATTCGACAAAAAGTTTTGTGCGATATATTGCATAAGTATTTTGAATATGTTATCTTGAGTTATGCAATATATTACTAGCGTACAAAAATAATAATGTTACAGCGCTATAATATTTCAGAAAATTTAAATTTAATAAAATCAGAATCATTTAGACAGACAGATTAATAGGAGGAATTGAAATGACCAGCAAAATACCATTCTCATATATTGTGACAGTTGGTTTTATGCTCTTTGCCTTATTTTTTGGGGCAGGAAACTTAATTTTCCCTGCGATGCTTGGCCAATCCGCAGGAACGAATGTATGGTCAGCGAACGCTGGCTTCATCATGACAGGTGTAGGTTTGCCTCTTCTTGGTATACTGGCTTTGGGCTTCTCGGGAAAAAGTGATCTGCAATCACTGGCGAGCCGTGTCAATCCATTGTTCGGACTGGGATTCACAGTGGCCCTGTACTTATCAATTGGACCGCTTTTTGCCATTCCGAGAACAGCTACAGTGTCATACGAAATCGGAATTAAGCCATATCTATCAGAAGGAAGCGGATCAGTTGGCTTAATCGTATTTTCAATTATTTTCTTTGGAATTACCGCTTTTTTCTCTTTGAATTCTTCAAAGATTGTTGATATCGTAGGAAAATATTTAACACCGATTCTTCTAATTGTAATCGCAGTTTTAATCGGCGCTGCCTTCTTTAATCCAATGGGAGCATTCCAGGCTCCGACTGAATCCTATATGAATGGTGCGTTCTTTAAAGGGTTCCAGGAAGGCTATCTGACAATGGATGCTCTGGCAGCATTTGTATTCGGTATTATCGTTGTAAATGCTGTGAAGGAAAAAGGCGCAGTAACTAAGAAGGATATCATGGTATCCATTGCGAAGGCTGGTGTGATTGCTTCAGGTCTATTAGCAGTCATTTATACATCGCTTTCATTTATTGGGGCTTCAAGTGTCAGCGGTCTTGGAGCATTGGATAACGGGGGTGCTGTTCTATCTGGTGCATCTTCCCATTACTTTGGCTCATTTGGTATGCTGCTTTTAAGTGTCATTGTGTTTGGTGCATGTTTGACAACCAGCATCGGTCTAATTACAGCTTGTTCTTCATACTTTAATAAACTGATGCCAAGAGTTTCTTACAAAATGTTCGTCATTATTTTATCAATATTCAGCGCGGTTTTTGCCAACTTTGGCCTTAGCCAGCTTATCGCCATTTCCGTCCCTGTCTTGGTGGGAATCTATCCATTGGCCATTGCATTAATGGCTCTTACTTTCCTGCATCCATTCTTTAAAGGCAAGAAAGAAGTTTATCAGGGAAGCATGCTATTCACATTTGTGGTAAGTTTGTTTGATGGTTTGAATGCAGCAGGCATTGCGTTTGCGCCAATCAATGACCTATTCAGTGCGATCCTTCCTTTATATGATGTGGGGTTAGGCTGGATTGTCCCAGCTATCGCAGGTGGTCTGATCGGTCTGGCTGCTGCTGCCATAAAGAATAACAGCCAATCATCTTCTGCTGATGCCAAAAAAGCAGCATAATGATTAGAGCCTCCAGTTTAATACTGGAGGTTTTTTTATGGATTAATATTGATGAATTACGAATGTTTAATAGTTAATATGTACTAATTGTTCGTATTTCAGTTGAATTCTCACAAGCTATTTGTTATATTGGCATTGTAATCTTACTAATTTCATCACTCGTATATGCTCGGTAATATGGTCTGAGTGTTTCTACCTGGTTCCCAATCAAAGAACCGGACTACGGGTTAAAGTATAGGAAAGGCCGCAATCTTTATTGCAGCTGCTTTAACTCTATGGTCTGGAAGGTAGAAATCATTCTGCTTTTACAGGCCTTTTTCTATGATTAGAAATTCGGGTGTATCAGACAACAAGAAAAGGGGAGAACGTGCAATGAAAAAGAAATTAGCTTCACTCGCTGCGATTGCAGCACTATCTGCAGCGATGCTCGCAGGATGCTCTTCGGCAGGAAAATTAGAAACCGAGGCTGAAGGAGCCCAAAAGCCAATTCTTATCCAGGGGCCAATGCCGATCGAGGCTGAAAAGTTTGCTGAACGATTAGATAAAGTTAAAGTAGAAAAATCAGGTAATTTTGTTTTTTATAAAGGCAAGCTGGACAAGTACCCGGTTATCGTAGCTAAAACCGGAAAAGGCATGGAAAATACAGCAGCTGCCACAGCAATCGCCATTGAAAAGTATGATCCAGCTGCCATCATCAACCAGGGGACTTCAGGCGGCCATGATCCGGGCTTGAATGTGTATGATATCGTTTTAGGAGAAAGAACAGTCAATATCGGATCATTGAAGACTGGTCATTTGGAAGCAGGGGAAGGGATTGAACCAACTAATTGGATCCCAATGGACCTGATGGCTTCTGAGGGAAGTGCCGGTGAAGACCCTGATGCCGAAAAGATTCGTTATTATGAGGGAGATGAAAATCTTCTTGCTGCTGCCAATGCAGTTAAAGATAAGCACAAGAAGGGCAAAGTAGTCGAAGGGACAATCGGTTCAGCGGACCTATGGAATAACGAAGTAGACCGCATCAATTGGTTTCATGAAAACTACGGAACATCGGTAGAAGAAATGGAAGGCGCTGCAGCAGCGCAGATTGCCGGAGCATACAATGTTCCATTCCTGGGAATTCGTATTCTTTCTAATAATAAAACAAACGGAGGCCAATACGACCCCAACACTGCGGCCGCAAACCAGGATTACGTATATGAAGTTGTAAAACAGTATATTTCAGAGATAAAAGGAAAGTAAATTTGCTGTTTACCTATTCTGACAGAAGAAGGACGAATCCTAGAGAATGAGTCCGAACGCAGACAACCTTCAGACAGCGTAAGGATAAATCCGAAGAGTTGCTTCTGAAGTCAGGGGACCTTCGGACAGAGTAGGATAAATCCGAGGAATTGAGTCCGAAGTCGAGGCACCTTTGGACAGAAGAAGCAAGATTTTCGGAGGGAATGAGTCCGAACTGGCTCGCCAGTCAAAAAAGAAATAACCAGGATCAAAGAGATAACGCAAAAAAGAGTCTTCCAAAAAGGGAGGACTCTTTTTTGATATTCATATATAAATTAAGCCTATAACCAGTTCTGCGACCATTTTTCTATTTCTTTCATCAGCGGTTCCATGGCCAGGCCTTTTTCTGTCAGGGAATATTCGATTCTTACAGGAGTTTCAGGGTAAACTTCGCGTTTTACGACCCCCTCATTCTCCAGGTCCTTTAACCGGTCTGAAAGAACTTTGCCGCTTATCCCGATAGAGGATTCTATACTGCAGAACCGCTGCGGCCCGTTAAGCAATTGATAAATGATCAATCCGGTCCAGCGCTGGCTCAATATGCCTATGGCTTTTTCAAATCTTGGACAAATTAGCGACTTTTCCATAATAATCACTCCTTGTTTCTTATTATAGTCATAAACCGGAAATAATTAAATCACTTTTTATAAAATAATTACTTGACGAAAATAAATATCAATTATATACTAACTTACATAAAGTAAGTAACTAACATTAGATTCAAGGAGGAAAACATGAACAAAAACGAATTAGGCCATTTCATTCTGCGTGTAATTTTAGGATTTATTTTCTTTATTCATGGATTATCAAAATTTCAGGGAGGCATAAGCAATACTGCCGGCTTCTTCGACAGTATCGGTATTCCGGGTTTTATGGCTTATGTCGTTGCCGTAATCGAGCTGGCAGGAGGCATAGCGGTGATTCTGGGTATTGGCACAAAAATGGTTTCTGTACTATTTGCTTTCATCATGCTGGGAGCGATCTTTACTGCTAAGCTGTCCGCAGGCCTGCTGGGGAACGGTCAAATGGCTGGATATGAATTAGATTTAATCCTGCTTGCAGCATCGATCTATTTTGTATTAGCTAAGGAATCACCACTATCTCTTGGGAGCAAATTAATACAATCAAAAGCAAACTAGTGGGAGGAAAAATTCACATGAACTTTCATCAAAAACCGATTACCTTTGTAGCTCAGGTCAATCTGAAAGTACAGGATCTGGAACGGTCACTTGCATTCTATAAAGAAGTAATTGGATTTAAAGTGTTAACAAAAACAGAAAGAACTGCCCAGCTGACTGCTGATGGAAAAACGGCATTGCTGACCATCGAACAGCCGGAAAATGTCGAACCTGCAATAGGAAGAACAACAGGTTTGTATCATTTCGCCCTGCTCCTCCCAAAGCGTTCTGATTTGGCTAAGATAGTACGTCATTTCGTCGAGATTGGGCTGCAATTTGGATCATCGGATCATCTTGTCAGCGAAGCACTTTATCTGTCAGATCCGGATGGCAATGGGATAGAAATTTACACTGACCGCAACCCTTCTGAATGGACATGGAAAAACGGGGAGGTAAATATGACTGTTGATCCTCTGGACTTCCCTGACCTGCTGTCAATTGGGCAGCAGCAGTCCTGGAAGGGCCTGCCTGGCGGTACGGTCATGGGGCATATCCATTTGCATGTAGCAGAACTGGCGCATACCGAAACGTTTTACAGTGAGGGGCTTGGATTCGAAGCAGTCTGCCGATATGGCACACAGGCACTGTTCATTTCGAGCGGAAAATATCACCACCATATTGGTTTGAATACATGGAATGGGGTAGGAGCGCCGCAGCCTTCAGAGAATAGTGTTGGGCTACAATCCTTCAGGCTCATTTTTGAAAATGAAGAAGCCGTAGACCAGGCAGTAGAAAACTTGAAAAAGATAGGCGCGGCTGTGTCTGTTGAAAATAATCAGGCGGTTACTGAAGACCCTTCTGGAAATCGAATTATTATAGGAGTTTAAATTATCATCAGGTGGTGTGAGTCATGGGTTTTTTTAATCAATTATTTGGAAGAAAATCTAAGGAGGAACAAACAATGAGCGAGAAATTAAACATTGGGATTATCTTAGGGAGCACACGTCAGGGGAGAGTCAGCCCACAGGTCGGTTCATGGGTAAAAGAGATTGCCGATAAACGCGGAGATGCCAATTATGAGATTATAGATATCGCTGATTTCAAATTGCCATTCTTAGGTGAAGCGGATTCGCAAGGAATTGCTGCATGGAATGAGAAGCTTAATAGTCTGGATGGATTCATTTTCATCGTTCAGGAATATAACCACAGTATTACAGGGGCATTAAAAAATGCACTTGATCTAGCCCGTGAACCCTGGAACAATAAAGCTGCAGGAATTGTAAGCTATGGGTCAACCGGCGGTGCGAGAGCTGCTGAACATCTGCGCGGAATCATGGGTGAATTAATGATTGCTGATGTACGCGTGCATCCAACATTGTCTTTATTTACTGATTTTGAAAATGGTACAGTATTTAAACCTCAAGATCTTCATCTCAATAATGTGAACGCAATGATTGACCAGGTGATATCCTGGAGCGGTGCATTAAAAACCATTAGATAGAGTCTAAGCAGAACCCTCGAGGTTCTGCTTTTTTAATCTTATTCTGAATAGTGGTTTTTAGGATTGGCCAAAAGGAAATAATGAGAGAAACAAAACAAAATGGAAGGAGTGAACTTGATGTGGAATGCTGCACTATGGGGAGGGGTCTCTGGATCAGCAGTCCTTTTTGGCGCATTGGCAGCGATGTTTTTGCCCATCCGGAAAAAAATGATCGGTTACATTATGGCATTCGGAACAGGTGTCCTGATTGGTGCTGCCTCCTATGAGCTGCTTGGGGAGTCAGTCCATAACGGCGGCTTAATTCCGACAGGCATTGGATTTTTGGCTGGAGCAATTATCTTTACCCTTTTTGATATCATGATTTCAAACAAGGGGGCTAAGAACCGGAAAAGGTCCGGCCATAAAGCAGCAGCCAGCAGCGGTATAGTCCTTTTTACCGGGACCATTATGGATGCCATTCCAGAATCAATCATGATCGGGACAAGCCTGCTTGAAGGAGGTAAGGTGAGTTTTCTATTGGTGACAGCCATTTTTATCAGCAACTTTCCGGAAGGCCTTTCCAGTACTTCGGGAATGAAAAAGAGCGGCTATTCAAAAAAGAAAATTATCCTCCTTTGGAGTTCGGTATTTGTCATTGCGGGAATTGCTTCGATGGCTGGATACATATTTTTGGATGGAGCTTCAAAAGAGGTCCTGTCAGGAATTGCAGGCTTTGCTGGTGGTGCAATTATTGCCATGGTGGCTTCCACGATGATGCCTGAAGCCTTTGAGGACAGCGGACCGATGACCGGATTCATTGCAGCTACCGGTTTGCTGGCTTCATTGGTGCTTGATCATTTTTCATAGTATTTTCCAGAAATTAACTATATATTAATGAATGTTTGGCACCTTATGTGGAAAAGACAAAACAGAGGTGTTATTCATGAAGATTAGAAATATAGTTAGGGAACAGCAGGAAGATGTGCATATTGAAATAGGCGACTACGAAATGATCATTGAAAAGCGATATAGGGTAGTATCATTTATTAATGATCTGCTCCTGGGTGTTTTATATTTTATCGGAAGCATATTGTTTTTAACAGATGTCAGCCAGGCGGTTTCGATATCATTTTTCCTTGCAGGAAGTATTATGATGATTATCAGGGCAGGCTTAAATATATTGAAGGACCTTCATATTAATAAGATTACAGGACCAAAGAAAGAGTAAGTTAATTTGAAAATGAAATGGGTTTTGCGGAAGGATGAAACGGCAATACTAGCCTCATAGCGAAAACCAGCTAAAAAAATTAAAGTATTTAAAGGAGAATGGCGATGGCTGAAGAAACAGAAAAGGTAAGCAAAGGTAAAAAAGCAGATGTCGGCGATACGATCAGCATCTTAAGCGGTTCCGAAAAAGGGAAAAAAGGCAGAGTAATCGTGGTACGGGATAACTCAGTCATTGTGGAGCTTGGAATTAATCCGAAAAAGGATGAGCCCATCAAAACGGTGATCAGCCATAAGCGCTATAAAGTCGAAAAATAAAAAGGGAGGGTTAAAGGTGAGATCTGAGCAAAAACGAACTTCTGCGTCCATACCTGCTGACGTCCGTGAAAAAATTATTCAAGCGGACAGGGATGAAAAAGCAAAGCGACAAACAAAACGGCCGCAGTAAATGATATCCATGACAGCCGAACGCGCTGTCATGGATTTTTCATTTGGTTGAAGGGAGTGGAATGGAAGGTGCTAATAGGACATATTAAAAAGATTGTCCGCTATCCGGTGAAAAGCTTTTACGGGGAAAGTGTGAAAAAAACAAACGTAATGGATTATGGACTCTATGGTGATCGCAGCCATGCCTACCTGGATGAATCAAGGCCGGGGAAATATTTGACGATTACTCAGTTTCCCAAAATGGTCAGATATAAAGCAGAGTTTACGGGAGAGGAAAATGAGAACTTATTTCCTCCAGTAAGAATAACTACTCCCGACGGCAGACGGATCCCCTGGGATGATAAAGAATTGTTAAAAGAAATGGAAGACCATTCTTCCAGAAAAATCACTCCTGTGAAATATAGTCCTGTTCATGTACCTGTAGGAGCAATAGAAGAGGAAAACATTCTATTAGTGACTGACGCGTCCCTGCAAAAAATGAAAGAGATGTGGGGCAAAGAGAAAATGGACTTCCAGCGGTTTCGCCCGAATTTAGTCATTTCCCTGATAAAGGACGATCCTTTTGCTGAGGAAAAATGGTTTGGGAAGACAATGAAAATTGGCAGTGCTGAGATAAAAGTTAAGCGGCATTGCGAACGGTGTATGATTATTACAGTAGATCCAGAGA
Source organism: Bacillus sp. NTK034 (assembly GCF_017303275.1). GTDB lineage: Bacteria > Bacillota > Bacilli > Bacillales > Cytobacillaceae > Cytobacillus. The sequence continues at coordinate 220,378 of NZ_JAFKOJ010000008.1, forward strand.
GCGGGGAGCGGGATTCCAGTTTGCATAAAAAGGTTATCAGTGAAAGGGATAATCATTTTGGGGTGTATTCCTCTGTCATGAAAACTGGTGAGATTTCAGCAGGGGATGCGGTTTATCTTTTTAATTAATATATGTTTGCTCCTCGTCAATAAACTAAGTTATAGCGGGCCCAGTTCATAAACTGGGCTCTTTTTATACACCTTGACTCATTCTCTTAACTTTTTTTTGGGTCCCAGCAGCAAAGACCAGGACGATAATGCTTGCCGATATTAATGTCCCATGGAAGAGCCAAACCATTTTAGCTAATGAGAATACTTCCAGTACAAGAGGGGCGGCAGCAAATCCAAGTGCAAAGCCGAATGATTTTAAAAGCATGCCTACTCCAAAAATTCTGCCTCTGATATGGTTGTCTGTCTTCTGCAGAATTGTGGCATGCAGAGTCGTGAAACCCGCATCAAAAATTCCAGTTAAAAAGGCAAACGGCAGAATAATCCATAAGCTATGATTGGACAGGAAGGTGATAAAACCTGCCGACATAAACATGGCGGATACAAAGCATGCAAAATAAAGGCGGTTTTCCCGGAGGCTTTTTAATTTTGGCAGAATCATGGTTGCTGAAACTGATCCAATTCCCCATACACCCCAGATTAATCCGTAGTAAAAACTTTGTTTGCTGCTGTCGATATTCTCGGCCAGCAGCGGAATCCCCAAATTATGCGAAGCACCTGCGAATGCCCCAATAAGAAAGACAATGTTGACAAGAAGCAGCATCGGCTTCACCAAAATAAAGGAATAGACTTCTTTCAAATCTCTGCCGATGATTGCCAGTTTATCTTTAAAGCCGCTGCTGATCCTTTTTCTTACAGCTGATTCCGACGTTTGCCATTTCATTTTTAATAAAACGAGTGCTGAAATGATGTAGGTTGCGGCATCAATGATTAAAGTTACCTGGTATCCGAGGAAATCAGTTATGACTCCAGCCCCGATAAAACCAAATACCAGACTGACAGATGTTAATCGGGAAATTAACGCATTTGTTTCCAGTACTTTATCCTCGCCAAAAATCTGAGGGATTTCGGCGCTGTAGCTAACTGCAAAAAAGCTTGATGTCAATCCGATAAAGAAGCAGACAATGAGAATCATGATTGGATTTGGAAACGGTATTAAGCTTAAAATGATGACAGCCCGGAATACATCCGTCCAAATCATAATTTTTCGGCGGTCAAAGCGATCGGCCAAGACCCCTGAAAAAAGGCTTGATAAAACGCCGCCAAGTGTCCTGATGGCCATGGTCGCTGCAAGCCAGGCAGAGCTTCCGGTGGCCGCATACATGAGCACATTTATGGCAATCAGGTCCATGAACGTGCCCAAATCGGAAAAAGCTTTTACATACAAAAAAATTTTGCGGTTCATGTGAGTCTCCCAGATTTTCAAAGATGTTTTCTGTTTTATTTTAAAGATTTTGAATTTAATTCGCAATACGAAATTTCAGATTTTTATTTTACTGATTCTGGCATTTTTTATAAAGGAGAATCACGTAAGAATGTGGAATAAATTGATTGGTGAAATTTTGAAAGCAAGACTGGATCACTGATGAAAGCAGCCATTGATACAAAGAAGGTAAGAGAATGAACAACGTATTCGGGAACCAAATAAAAGGACTTGATTATAAAATATGCAAAGGTGCTTACGCTGTAATTTTCAATTCCTGTTTATGAATGTACGAAATGACCAGCTGTCATCTTGACGGCTTTTTTCAGCTTTGTTGGCGGGATAAGGTTTATTATCAAATTACTAAGTGCCAAGATTCATCAAGAGAGGGGTGCTTATATGGAGCTGGAAGAAAAAAGGGAGTCATCTAAACGTTTGAGGCTGATTAAAAAGGTCATATGGGGAATATCGATTATTTCGACCCTCTTAGCAATGTTTTATTTAGATATGCAAAAGTTACACAAGGAAGAAAAACCGCCAATGCCCACTGTATTATTTGGGGAGCAGGAGTTAGATCCGATCTTAAGCACTTATACTTGGAACGCAGGAGAAAATGTGAAGGAGATAAAAGATCTCACGAAATTGATTGAATATCAGCATGCAGAATTTCGAGAGAATCTTAACATAGAATTTCCAAAAAATCAGCAGCCAATCTTCATTGCAAGAGGAAACTATTATAATGGCGAAATTAAAGTAGAGCCCTATCAAACTCTGTATCGTGGATTTACACTTTTAGGAAACGAATCGCGCAAAGAAATATATTCTATAAAAGCCTACTGGAAGGATGGCAAGCGGGCTGAATATATCATACCTGTTAACATTAAAGAGGTTAGTCCGGAAAAGAACTATCTTGCAAGAAATAAAGGGTATCATTCACTTCTGATTGTTGGAGATACTGATAAAAATGTAATTGATGAACTTTATTCTCAACCAGTTCACTTTCTTTTCGAAACAAGCAGTTCATTAGGTCTAAAGGATGTAAATGCTATTTATCCTGAATTGCAAGTAAAGGAAGAGCCTAGTTATATATTATTTGATCATATGAAGGAAGCATTTCGCGCAGCTTCTATAGAAGAGTTAATAAAATATATGAAAGATAATACGTATTCTAAAAAAAGCACAATAAAGGGAAACGTTATAAAGCTGGATCGAGATTTGGGAGTAATCCAAGTGGATGATAAAGTTTTTACTGCTGCAGATATGGAAGAGGTTAAAGTTGGACAGAGAATCTCTATAGAGGTGAATCAGTTAAATAAGGACATCCCTTACTATCGAATAACCGAGAACATCAATGTGATAAAAGCTCCTGACACGGTCTTTTCCGCTGCTAAATGGCTAGCGAAGGATGCTGAAAAGGTTTCTATTCTTGCTATTGGACCATCTGCCTTTACTGAGCAGTTTAAATCTCCAAATAAGGAAGATTTCAAGCTGGTGGAAAACATAGAGATTCAAGAGACACTAACATTAAAAAATGGAGAGGCAGTCACAGATGCTGCTGTTTATGTATTTAATGATAAGGAATTAGTTTTCCAGACGGACGAATTTGACCAGCTGCTGAACTATTTATTTGAGTTTGAAATGTTAATGCCTGCTAGAAAGGAAAGAAACGGGCTTTAGTGCAGCGAAAGGGGGATAATTGGTGGGTACTCCAATTATCAAAACAGACAGATTAATGTTAAGAAAAATGCAGAAAAGCGATCTGCCTCATTTAATGGAAATTTTTCCCGACTCGGTGGCCATGAGGTATCGCTCCACCAAAACGAGTGGGCAGGCCTAAGATTGGATCAGCTGAGCTTAAAATATAAGAAGCTGGTTTCTATTATAAATGTGAACAATCTTGCTTCTATCCGTGTTGCCGAAAAAGCGGGCATGAAAATGGAAAAAACATTCCTCAGATCCGGAAATTAGATGTATGTATATTCCATATCAAACGTTTAGAATTCTAGAAGATGTTTTTATAATGCTCAGTAAACACCTTAAAAAGCCTTTCGTCTCCGCCGCGGTCTGGATGGAGGGCTTTTAGAAGTTTCTTGAATTCTTTTCGGATCAATTGCAAATCCTCATCAGGCTTCAGGCCCAGGAGCTTTGCAGGCTTGATTTCTTCATCATCAATCATCTTTTGTGCTTGTATCATTTTCTTCAATGATTTAACTTTGGATTCCTCTATTTGGACACGGGTATTCAGGATCTCCATTTGTCCCTTAAGATCTTTAACTTGCAGAAGGATCCCTTCGAGTTTTTGCTGATAAAGCTCTTCCTGTTTTTTGAAGATGAAATCAGTGAGATCCTTCGTCTTTATTGTGTAGCTGATTTGCCTCCTGGGACTTCGTTCCGCTTTTATTTTTCCTTCTTCTATCCAGCGCTCAAGGTCTGCGTCATTCGCCTTAATTCCAGCTTTGTGTAATTGTGCCACAGCATCAGTAATGTTCATCTTTCATGCTCACTCTCTATAAAATCTATTTATCAGTCAAAAATATCATATCACTGAACACTTTCAGAAAAATAACAAGCAGATGACATAGTATTAAAGTTTATTTACACTGGTAACGCCATTATTTCGAATAACTGGAATTATTAGAAAAATAGGTGGAATCTTGATATAATGTAAAAAACTGGACGTGGGAGGATGGAGATAATCATGAAGAAAATGTTCAAATTTGCAGTATGGGTCGCTGCTCTACCGGTTATTTTGCTGTGGACAATCTTTTTTGATTCGAGCGGCAACTCTGCCATGTTTGTGAATGACGTATTTAATGATAAGAAATAGGTTAAAGAAATTGAATGGGCAGCTGGACTCCCGCATATCCTCATTCGGTTCCTTTGAGTCTAGATGAGGGAGTCTTATGCCCGTCAGATTGCTATAAAGTCAAACACCAACCAACAATTATTTTATAGGACGCTCGAGAGTCAGGATTTCATCCTCCATTGAAGCATATTGCTGCTCTACTACATGCTTTACATCTGAAATCGCTGCATTATAGAAATGAGGGGCCAATGACTCTTTAACAAAATCCAGCACCCTTTCTGCACCGAACTCAGATATTTCTTCATCTCTTTCCTCAGAGAAAAAAATCTGGATATCCTCGATCATCTTTTGCTGCTGCTCTTTTGTTATTTTTAAAAACATATCATGCCTTCCTTTCGGTTTTGGATACATGTTACTATACACAGAAATTTCTTCAAAAGGGAGACTGTAATTTTTAAAAGAAATATGTACAGCAGGAAAATGGAAGCCTCCCGCCAGCTACTTATGTGATGAGTCATCGCTATAGACATCAAAGAGAAGTCTGTAATAATCTTTCACATAAATATCTTTGTTTTCAGCCTTTTTTTTTGGATAGAGTGAAATAGGGATAGATGACAAGGCAAGAATCGAACTGCATAATAGAACCAGATATAAGATTCCAGTTAGAATGTACATACAGGATACCTCCTTTAGTTGTTAAAAAAAGCTTATATTATGAAACGCATTTCAGAGCAAGAAAAAAAGTGAAAAAAATTAGGTGGTTTTATGGCAAATATAAAAGACATTGCTAAAAAGGCCGGGGTTTCAGTTACAACCGTTTCCAGAGTGCTGAATAACCATCCTTATGTGAGTGAGGATAAAAGGGGAGCTGTCCTGCAGGCGATGGAGGAATTCAATTATCAGCCGAATATCAATGCTGTTCATTTGAGTAAAGGGGAAACACTTCTTATAGGAGTCGTGGTTCCTTTTACCAATCATCCTTATTTCGGCCTGCTTTTAGAAGGGATTGCAAATGAGGCCATGAAAAACAACTATAAATTAGTTCTTTTTCAAACAAATTACGAGCAAGACAGGGAGATTGAAGCTCTAAAGATGCTGCAGCATAAACAAATCGACTCTTTAATTATTTGTTCCAGAATCTGCGAATGGGATGTCATCAATCAGTTTACCGAGTATGGCCCCATTGTTCTATGTGAAGATGCGAGGAATCATAATGTGTCCTCTGCCTTTATCGACCATTACATGAGTTTCTCTAGTGCTTTAGAGTATCTGCATAATAAAGGGCATCAGAAAATCGGGTATTGCATTGGAAGAAAGACGGGTGCCAACAGCATGCAGCGCGGAAAGGCTTATGCTGATTTTTTAATACGAATTAACGAACGGCATAACGAAGAATATATATTCTATGAGTGTCTGAATTTTGAGCATGGCGAAGAAGTGGTTCGCCGCATATCGAACATGGATAATCCACCGACAGCTTTGCTGGTAACAAGTGATTTTGCTGCTGCCGGAATTGTAACCTCCTGCAGGGAAAAAGGCATCCATATTCCGGATGACCTGGCAATCATGGGGTTCGATAACCAGCCAATCGCCAAAATCATGCACATTACAACACTTGAAATACCGCTGGTTCAAATGGGACGGCAGCTGCTTCTTCAAGCGATTGATGGTAAAAAGCACACACATGAGGAAATATCGGTGAAGCTGATCGAACGGCAAACGGTATAGCAGAATGATGGTTGAAGCGGCTGATCCCAGCCGTTTATTTATTTGTTTGATGCATTTTAAAAAGGATCAGAGGGTGTCCATTCGGACAGGTAAAGAGAAGTCTTATCAAGTTAGTCCGAACAAGGCTCATCCTTCAGACAGGGGAAGAAAAAATCCGGGAGAGTGGTTCCGAACTCCTGAGAAATCCATGGAACGGGGCTACCCAAAGGCATAACATCAGAATAATATTCAAATTCTCAGGTTAAACTAGCAAAAAAGTATGGGACTGATGTTACATGGGATTTGTACTTATCGTTTTTCTAGCATGGCTGGTGCTAATGCTGTTCACATCAATGAATAAAAAGCTGACATTTATTGAAAATACCTTCGTATATCTAGTGGCATTGGTCATACATATCAATTTTACGTGGATTGTGTATGAAGAGTTGAATATGGCGAAGATTTCCCAGCATATTTTAGATAATTCCGCTTTCTTAATACATAGAAGCATAACTATTCCGCTCACAGTTGCTATAACACTAAATTTATATAGAACAGCCCATTCCTTTGGTTCAAAATTATTTAAAACCGCCCTGTCAGTTTTGTTCCTAATCCTGGCTGTGGTGATTGCCCTATACTTTGACATTGTAGAATATAAAATGTGGAATATCGGCTATGAGATTATTTACTTATTCCTCCTTCATTTAGCGGTTCAATCCATGCTGAAGTATTTTGGACAGCTTAAAACAAGAGGGGTGAACGAATCATGAAATTATGGGAGGATTTCGGTGGTAATGAGCTGTATCTCTTGATCATGAATGCTGCTGCCTATCTTATCTATTTTCTCCTCATAAGAAGGCCGGATAAGCTGGCTAAGCAAATCAGAGTACTGAGTCTGCTGTGGGGGATAGCAATTGGGATTTTGTATGATTTCACAATAGGCGGAGGGAGAACCGATTTTTATAAGGTGAACGATTTAAATAATTATGAAGTGACAGATGTTCTTTATTACTTACTATTCGCTCCATTTGGCTACTTCTTTTTTTATTTTTATGAAAAACTGAAGGTCAGCAAAAAGACTTTCATTCTATATGTTTTGGTCTGGGCATTATTTGGGGTGCTTGTACAATGGGTACTAACGGCAGCTGGAATAATTACTCTGCAAAAAGAATATCAGCTCATCCATTCATTTCCTATCTTTCTGCTGACTCAAACACTGACAGGAGTTTATATCCAGGTGCTCAAATCCAAAGAACAGCTTACAGCAGCAGAATAGAAAAACGTTAGGCGGCCTCATCAGGATGGCCGCATTTTTCTGTTTTCATGAACATTTGCTGTTTAAAGGTGTATAATATCTATTTTAGGGATTCAATCTCATCTAATCTGAAAAGTTATAGGAGCACCAAGATCAAATCATGAAAAAATATAAATTAAAGAATCATTTTAAAGGCTTAAAGAAGGGAACTCACTTTTACCTGATTGCTGAGTCTGAATTTATTGGCATTAAAGAGTATGTATTGCGGACAAAAGACTTATCGATCAGGATTTCCATTAATGAAAGCGAGCTGTCCAGGCATTTTACTTTAATGCACAGCTATGCTGCCAAAGGGGGATAAATACCTCCTTTATGGTTGTCAAATAATAAAAAGCCCCCTGTAGGCGGCCTTAAATTAGCTGTTTTGATGTTTGTCCCCAGCGCATGACAATGGCTCCCCAGCCGAGACCTGCACCATATCCAGCCAGTACAACCACATCCCCGTCTTTTATTTTGCCTTCCTTCACTTCTTCATGAAGACCAATTGCTATCGTTGGTGCAGAAGAGTTTCCGTAATATTGTATGGTTTTGGTATGCACTTTTGCCATAGGAAATCCGAGGCGTGCAGTACCTGCTTCAATAATCCGCAAGTTGGATTGGTGAGGGATGATGAAATCGACATCCGGCAAGCTTAGGCCTGATAGTTCCAAAACTTTATGAACCGCTTTGGGAAATCTGTCTACTGCAAATTCAAAAACGGCTCTTCCGTCCATCCTGATGTGCTTGTTTTCATCAAGATGAAGATATTTTCCCCCGCTTCCATCCATTTGCATATGGATGCCGAGAATACCATTGCTTTTTTCCACCTGACCTAAGACAACAGCAGCAGCTCCATCTGAAAATAGCAGCGCCGTCTTTTTATCCATCGGATTCAAGAGGGAAGAGCATTTGTCGACAGCAATGACTAATACGTTTTTATACAACCCGGTCTGAACAAATTGGGCCCCGGTTGCCAGGGCTGTGATAAAGCTGGAACAGCCTGAATGAAGATCCAGCCCCGCACATTGTTCAGCACCGATCCTGTCCTGAACCAAGGCTGCTGTAATGTGGGTGTCATGTGTGTTTGTTCCAATAATGACCATGTCGATATCCTTCGGGTTGACCCCTGCGTCTTCTATCGCACGTTTTCCAGCAATTTCGCACATATCTGTAAGTGATGAGTCTGGAGATTCGTAGCGTCTTTCCAGTATGCCTGTTTTTCTGCATATTTCTTCTTGTGTAATACCGAAACGTTTGGCAATTATCTCATTAGTAATAATAGTTTCTGGAATGTTTACACCGATTCCTAATACACCTGCACTGAACAAAGCACTGACCTCCCGGGATGAGTTAATTTTTACCATTACACTTTATCACATAATTGGACAAATTTTGCAATATTAAGAGTTTTATAATTTTGTTCGAAAAAATGCTCAGAGCATTTCGCCCTGAGCAATCTAAATTTCGTAAGTCTTTTACCAAATGTCACCGCGCTCCTTCTTTAGAGCCTTCATTTTTTCAACCCATTCGTCGACTCTCTGCTTAATTTCAGCACTTTGTGCATCAGCTGAATTTCGGTTTTTTTCATAGAGTTCTAAATAGAGGTCCTTCATTTGCTCGCTTCGTTCATAGCCCCAATCACGAAGTTCTGATCTCTGCTCATCAGTGATCCAGCCGTTGTCTCCCATGACTGTAACAGCATCAAGGATTCGATGTGCTTCACGCCTGCCGATCGTAAATAATTGGCGGGGATAAACTTCTCCCAGTTTATACTCATCTATCATTTCCCATGGGCTTGGCGACAGTGTAAAAGCCCAGGCCAGGTCGCCTGCAGAAGGAAGCCACTCGTATTGGATCGTGTTTTTCAATTCATCCGGGTTATCCGCTTTTAAATATTCCCCATTGCCGGCTTCGGCAACTGCTTTTAATTGGTTCTCGGCTTTTCCATCTACATCAAACCCAATGATATTCACAGTATTGCTGCTGTTGGTTTTCACAAGGTTTTTACTGGCCAGGACAGGGTCGCCATCACATGTTTCGGCACCGTCACTGACAATGTAGATCGTTGTTGACCCATCATAACCGCTGCTCATTTCTGCAGCCTTTTGAATGGCACCGGCAAGCGGTGTCCATCCTTTGCTTTCAAACGAATCAACGGCTTCGTGGAACTCCTTCTTGGAATATTTCCCCATCGTGTAGACTTCCTCTACTCCTGTACAGGAAATTTCCTTATCAGCGTCCGCTTCAGAGCCTTTATGGCCATATACAACAAGGGAAATTTCACTGCTTTGGCCAATTGTCTGCGCGAAACTCTTTACGGCACTTTTAGCGATATCCATTTTCATTTTGCCGCCTGCCTGCATCAGCATGCTTGAGCTGGCATCAAGAAGAATAATGGCCTGTTCTGAAGTCTTTTTTTCTTCCCCAGGCTCTGATTTAGTGGGATCCGGCAGGTAAGGCTCTTCAAAATCTGGCTGGTAGGCATTGGAATTTTCAATGATGTTTTTATAATTAGGACTCGCCAGCAGGGAAAGAAGCCCTTTTTTAATCGAGTCTGTATCTTTGGCTTCTTTCGTCAGCTCTTCCAGTTTGGGGGTCATTTTGCTTATCAGTTCTGGATCGGTTTCAGGCACATTGAATTCAATGGCCTCAATGTCTTTTTCGTATGTGAGCCCTTCCATTAATGTTCCAGGGGTCAATTTCAGCAGGTTTTCTTCAGAGATTTCTAAATTAATATTCTCAGACTCTGCTAAAATGCTTTCCTGCTTTTTTTCTTTCCTGTCTTCTTGCTTTTGTTCTTCTTTGCCTGATGAATCAGCTGCCGCTTTCTCTTTGTCATTGCTGCATGCCGAAAGAATCAATACAGCAGACAGCAGCCATAAAGCATAACGTTTCACATAAATTCTCCTTTTTCTTTAAGTTTTACTAATAATTGAGTTTATCATGGATAAAGCTGGGTTTGAAGTAATTTCCATATGATAGGATTTTTTTACAGCAATTTGGTATAGTTGAAGAAAGGTAGAAAGCAGAGGAGGCAATCCGTTGGAAACAGTTTTTCCGATCCTTGAAACAGAAAGATTAATTTTAAGAGAAGCAACTGAAGAAGATGCAAAAGATATGTTTGTATATCTGTCTGATCACCTGGTTGTAAAGCATATGGGAATCTCGGCCTGTGAATCTGTGGAAGAGGTGCTGGGTGAAATAGAATGGTATAAATCCATTTATAAAAATCGCACTGGAATGCGCTGGGGTATTACCCTAAAGGATTCCGGGAAGGTCATAGGGAGCTGCGGTTTCCTAAACAGGAACCCCAGACATTTCCGAAGTGAAGTCGGTTATGAACTAAGCAGAGAGCATTGGGGAAAAGGGATAGCCAATGAAGCACTTGAGAGAGTTTTAAAATTCGGATTTGATCATCTTGAGCTTGAAAGGATAGAAGCCCTGATAGAGCCTAAAAATCTCTCCTCCCAGAAGCTGGTTGAGAGGCAGGGATTCACGAGAGAAGGTTTGCTTAGGCATTATGAATATGCAAATGGAAAATTTGATGATCTGTATATGTACTCTATATTAAAAGGGGATTTGTAGAGGTACTGGAGTTAAAGAATACATATTGGGTTTGAGTGAAACACCAGATCCGCCGGGAGGATATTTTAATGAACTACAATGGCCGTACCTTTGTTTCTGTTCAAAATACAGAGAATGGTGAAGTATCATCAAAGACTTTTTTTCAGTACAAACAGGAGGGAAACATTATATCTGCTGATTATGGCGGGGGAGAGATTATTCAGGGGACACTTATTGGCATTGTAAATGAAGATGGGAGTTTAAAATTTAGATATAACCATGTGAATAACAAAAATGAAATACGCGGCGGAAAATGTCATTCAAAACCTGAAATATTGCAGGACGGCCGCATCAGGCTATATGAAAAATGGCAATGGCAGGATGACGAGGGGACTGAAGGTCATTCAATTATCGAGGAAGTAAAAGAGTAAAGTTATAAAGGCGGCATGGGAGCCGGAGGGAATTACCCCTCCGCATGCAGCTTCAGGTTCTGTCTGCTTCTATTTGTTTTTTCTTTCGTTAAGGTGAAGAAGAAAACAAAGCCGATGAATGATGTTACAAACAAGATGGCACCCATTGGTACGGCAGTGGTTTCATTAATGCTCACCAAAGGGGAAACAGCTGAACCCAGCACTAAGGGAAGCATTCCAATAACGGCGCTTGCACTGCCAGCACGATGCCCCTGATTTTTCATGGCTAATGTAAATGAGCTGGTGATGATCATCCCCATTGAAGTCATATAGATAAAAATCGGAATGACAAGCATGAACAGCGGCCCTTTAATGATCGTCATGATCAAAAGGAACGAAGTGGCACTGACGGCAATGCAGACGGCTGTCCGGAGCAGGCTTCTTTCCGGAATGACACCTGCCAGGCGGCCAATCAGGTAACTCCCCGTAATGATGGCCAACCCATTAATGCCGAACAGGATGCTGAACACCTGAGGCGATACTCCATAAATCCCCTGATAGACAAAAGGTGTCCCCGAAACATAAGCAAAGCTTCCGCCATGTATGAATCCTACGATAAGGGCATACCCGATGAAGGAACGGTCCCTGAAAAGGCCACCCATGCTTTTAACGGAACTTCCAATGGAGCTTGGGACCCGTTTTTCTGGGGGAAGGGTTTCTTTTAATCGGAAATAGATCACAATGGTAATAAATAATCCCAAAAAGCTTAGAAAATAAAATATGGTTTCCCAGCTTGCGAAAGGAATCAGAAGCAGGGCACCGCCTGTCATTGGCGCTATCATCGGTGCCGTTGCATTAATGACCATAAGCAGGGCAAAAAATTTGGTGAGCTCTTTTCCGCTGAACACATCACGGACAACTGCCCGGGATAAGACAATTCCAGCAGAGGCGGTTAATCCCTGCAGAAAGCGGGCTCCAATAAATGCTGCAATATTTGGTGAAATGGCGCATAAAAGGGAAGATACGGCAAAGAGTGAGATCCCGATAAGCAGTGGTTTTCTTCTGCCATGCGAATCACTGAGCGGTCCGACAATAACCTGTCCAGCTGCAAGTCCAATCAAACACGCTGTTAAACTCATCTGTACAAGTGAAGCTCGGGCACTGAAATCATCAGCGATATCTGGAAAGCCTGGCAAATACATATCAATATTGAATGGCCCCAATATTCCAAGCATGCTGAGGAGAAAAGCCAGTGCAAGCCTCTCTTTTCCAGTCGGATTGTGAATCATGTTAAACACCTTTCTTTCTATGAAGCTGTTAATCTTTTACATAAATATGGCTAGTATACGCCAGGTAAAGGGGGATGTCCAGCGGAGAATGCTGTAAATAAAAAAATCTATGGCAGAATAGCCACAGATTTAATCATTAACAATTGCAGATCATCAATACATTTCCGTCCAAGTCCTGAAAGTTGAAATAAGCAAAATCTCCAATACGCTCTATTTCCTTTACAATGGTGATTCCCTGATCTTTCACAAAAGTGTATGCCTCATCAATATCCTGAGCGAAGAAATTAAATAAAACGTGGCCGGAAGGATTTAAGGTAAAGGCTGGATCAAAGGTGTGGTCATCCAATGTAAGACCGGTTTCAGAGGTGACAGGAATGTTATATACCGGGGATTCTACAGTATCCTTATGAAAAGGCACTCCAAGCAGGGTGCTATACCATTCAGCCGACTTTTTCAGGTCGCTGACATGAATAAAAACATTGTTCACTTTGCTTGCAATCGGGGAAGCAATTGATTTCATATACTCACCGCTTTCATTGTGTTTATTTTACATATTCTCCATCCGATGGAAAATCCCTTTAATCTAAGGGTTTAGCTTATGTATTTCTCTGGCGACAGCTTCCAAAATGTACACAACTGGAACTTGAGTCGTAATATTGGACTGCTCAAAGGTTTCCTCTGTCACATAATAGGCGATGTTTAAATCAGAAACCTTCGCAATCGTTGAAAGCCGGCTGTTTGTGATGCTGATGATTTTACTGCCTTCCTGCTTCAGCTGGTTAAGATGGGTGATTGTAAAAGGAGTTTCCCCTGAGACAGATAAGGCAATTGTGACACTGCTGCTGCGGATACTCGAATGAATCGGAAAATGGGGATCCTTGATATACAGTGAAAACTTGCCAAGGCTGGAGAAATATCTGGCTCCGTATTCAGCCAGTATCCCTGAACTGCCGATTCCTATAAATATAACGTTATCTGCCGTATTTATTAGTTCTGCTGCCTCTCTGATTTTTTCCTCTAAATCACCCCTTAGCGTTCGCTCGAAGAACTCGACGATAGATTGCCTGGAACCTTGTATAGAGGACTTTTTATTTTCCTGCAAATATAATTTAAACTTTATCTTAAATTCAGTGAAACCCTCACAATTCAGCTTCCTGCAGAATCGTAAAATGGTGGCAGTGGAAACATGGGTTTCATCTGCGAGTTCTCGAATCCGCATATAAGGAATCTTTTCTTTGTTTTGACAAATGTAATGGTATATGGCTGTTTCTAAATTATTAAAAGATGCGATGATTTCGTTTGAGAACATGATTCATTAATCTCCCGGCGTAAAAATAGTTAGGCTTATTCTATCACACGTGGAAACAATATGTTACTTTGATGTAACAAATATCAAAATGCGGTAAAATAAGACTTAATTAACTCTAATTATTTACATTCCTTTTGACTCGATTTAAGCTTCTTCTATATCCCTTTTCGGGTAACATAAAAACTCCATTTAAACAAATAGTAAAAATAGCAGGTATTGGAGGGAATGAATTGAAAAAATACAATTTTCCTGAAGGTTTTTTATGGGGCGGCGCCACTGCAGCGAACCAGATAGAAGGCGGTTATAAGGAAGGGAATAAAGGCTTGAATATTGCGGATGTTCTTCCCGGAGGAAAAGAAAGATACAATATCTTAATGAAGCCAGGGTTTGACTTTGAAATTCATGAGGATCAATTTTATTATCCCAATCATGAAGCAATCGATTTCTATCATCGGTTTAAAGAAGATATTGCCTTATTTGCAGAAATGGGCTTCAAGGCATTCCGCATGTCGGTAGCCTGGACCCGCATTTTTCCGAATGGCGATGAGACGGTGCCAAATGAAGAAGGGCTTGCTTTTTATGATCGTGTTTTTGACGAATTGCAGAAATATGGAATTGAGCCGGTTGTAACGATTTCACATTATGAAATGCCCCTTAATTTAGTAAAAGAGTATGGTGGGTGGAGAAACCGCAAAGTTGTCAGTTTTTTTGAGAGGTACGCTAAAGCGATTTTGGGCCGGTATAAAGATAAAGTAAAGTACTGGATGACTTTTAATGAAATCAATAGCGGATTGGTCATGCCAATTAATGGGCTTGGCTTCTCCTATCAAGGTGAAGAAGATAAATACCAGCCGACCTTTCAGGCCTATCACCACCAATTGGTCGCAAGCGCAATCGCGGTAAAGGCATGCCATGAGATTATTCCTGACTCAAAAATTGGCTGCATGATTCTATTTGCGCCTGTGTATGCCTATGACAGCAACCCGGAAAATGTCATGTATGCTCTGCAGGAAGAACAGCTTTTCAATTACTTTTGTGCTGATGTACAGGTACGCGGGGAGTATCCGGCTTTTATTAAAAGATACTTTAAGGAACATCATATCAGCCTGGACATACAGGAAGGCGATCTGGATTTGTTAAAGGACGGTATTGTTGATTATATTGGCTTCAGCTATTATATGTCCCGTACCGATAAGAAGGTTAAGTCAGATGCAGATTCATCGGAAGGGAACATCATTGGCGGGGTTAGGAATCACTTCCTGGAAACAAGTGACTGGGGCTGGGAAATCGACCCTGAAGGTTTGCGGATCAGCTTGAACAAGTTATATGACCGCTATCAGAAACCGCTATTTGTCGTAGAAAACGGACTTGGTGCATATGACAAGGAAGAAGAGGATGGCAGCATCCATGACGACTATCGGATCGACTATCTTCGCGAGCATATAAAAGCAATGGGTGAAGCTATAGAAGATGGCGTCGAGCTAATGGGCTATACAAGCTGGGGCTGCATCGATATGGTCAGCATGTCAACAGGCGAGTTTTCAAAACGCTATGGCTATATTTATGTGGACAAGCATGATGACGGAAGCGGAACAATGGAACGGAAGAAGAAGAAGTCTTTTTATTGGTATAAAGATGTAATCGGGTCAAATGGAGAAAAACTATAGCAAACTTAACTGGCTGCCTGGGGGCAGCCTTTCCTTGTTTAGAAAGTTAAATGTGCAGGTGTTATTATGAGAAATTTACTCATTAACTAATTAAAAAATCTTTATGGAGTAAAATATGAACTAAGTCCAGGAAAATGATATGGCAGAGGTGCTAATAATAACCCTGGTGTTCAGGAAAGTCTGATGAATAGGGAGATGAAGCAGGTGATTTATATCTACCACGATTTTGGGGGAACTCATACGACATCACTGGCAGCAGCATACCATCTGAAAATAATTCAGAGCCGCAAACTCGAAAAAGAAGAAATAATTGAGCTGCCGTATTTTAATAAATTGACAAAGAAAGATGCAGGAAAATTTATTTTTCATGGTGAGGATGAGGAAGGAAGTCTGGTGTACACCCTTGGAAGAAGATCTTCTAAGCTGGCAGTTGAAACACTGCATCACTTTTGCCATTTATTAAATAGTCATAAAGGAATTAATGATAAAATCGTCCTCTCTGATACTTCACCTGCAGTCCCTCTTGCCCTGACCATCGGAGGATTCATATCCAAAGGCTTAGGTCTGAACAGCATAGGGACTCCACTGGTTATTAAAGGAGCACAGAAATGCAGCGGAAATATTCTGGAGCTGGTGAACGAAACGAAAAAAATTGCCGCCGGTTCTAATTCTGACATAATTAAAATTGACAATAAGGAGTTCCAGGCATAAGTAAAGAATATCTGAAACTTTTTCTCATGACGGTAAATGTTCAGATAAAGAAATATGGAATTATGAAAATAACTAATTATACCCCCATAATATAAGGATTCTCCATCGTACTCTTTAAATATAATTAATAATTAGTCTCGAGGGGAAACATATGAAATCACCAGCTAAGGGGGCCCTTGCCATGGTATTAGCAGGGGCTATAACGTTTTCTGCTGCCAATGGCATGCTGAAAGCTACTAAACTTTTTTCAGAGGAACACTCTTCTGTTTTATCAGGTATTCAACAAAAATCTGAAGTAAACAGACAAATTGACGAAAAGGCGGAAGCAAGCATACTGGCTGTGCAAGAGAATGCGAAACAAAAAACGGTTACAGAAGGTGCTCCTGCTTTTGAAAAATCATTAAAAAAGGAAGAGAAAAGCAATAAGATGATTGTTGCTGCTCAAACGAATACCGAAATTTCCAATCAAAAACCTGCTGTAAATCCTGTTTCAAAAGCTGTATCTGTCTCAAACGAAAAACCTTCGGCACCGGAGTCTGCCACTGCACCTGCGGGAAGCAAGCCAACAAATGAAGCATCAATACCTGAGACCAGCACAAAAGATCCAAACATACCTGTCTCTGGCACGGGAGGAAGCAGTACAACGAGTCCTGCTGCAAAAACACTCAGCCATGGACAGCAGGTTTCCCAAGCCGCAAAAGAAAAAGCTGTGAGTAATCGGGTCAGCAAAGGAAAAGAAGGCAAAGAAAACAATGGGAAAAATCATTAAATCTATCAGAAAGGATCACCAGGTAATGGTGGTCCTTTTTTTTCTATAGTTAAGTAAAAGGGCCTCTCCCCAGTTTGGGAAAGGCCCTTTGATTCATTTAATATTCATAATGGAATTATCCTGAGTTACATTGCCATTTCGTTTAAGTTTATTCCAGCCAACGGTTACTCCTTTGATAGCGGAGAAGATCGATTTTACCACTACATAAGTCATCAACTGTTTATATAAAATTCGCTGCAGGAACAATGAGACCAGTGGCTTAGGGCTTTCTTTCTCCAGCCTGAACGCATATAGGGCGGCAAAGAAATCCAT
The DNA here is from genome assembly GCF_017303275.1 of Bacillus sp. NTK034. Lineage (GTDB taxonomy): Bacteria > Bacillota > Bacilli > Bacillales > Cytobacillaceae > Cytobacillus. Next base: position 237,647 of record NZ_JAFKOJ010000008.1, read on the forward strand.
CAAGTAAAAAAGGACAAATCCTATGGCTGCTTTTTCAGGTTTTGGGCTGAAAAGGGCAAAGATGAACAATATATCTGCAATAGGAGAAATGGTTTGATAAACATATTGAAATAGCCACATGTTAGGCAGGGCTACATACCCTAATGAATGGTGTTTTTTGTTAAATAATGCCGCACGATGTTTCCAAAGGCATTGGAGAGTACCATATACCCATCTGTAGCGCTGCTTTGTCAGGCTTTTAATATCTTCAGGCACTTCTGTATAGGCATAAGCCTTTTCTTCGAACTCAATTTTCTTATCGTTTCGCAATAGTGCAAGAGTGATATCCGTATCCTCCGCAAGTGTATCCTCTCTAAAGTAACCAGCTTCTTCAACCGCAGACTTTTTCCACGCACCGATGGCACCTGGTACTACGGTAATGCAATTAAGAGCTGCGAACGCTCTCCTTTCCAGATTAAAGCCTGTCACATATTCAATATGCTGCCAATTCGTCAGGAGATTCCCCTTATTGCCAACCTTTACATTACCTGAAACCGCAGCCACTTGATTATCTTTAAAATGGCTAACAAGCAAAGAGATGGCATTTTCAGCAATGAGTGTATCTGCATCTAATGCAATTACTATTTCTCCCTTAGCTTCCTTAAATCCAAGATTTACAGCCGAGGATTTTCCGCCATTGGTTTTTTTAACTAACCGGACGCAGGGATTGTCTGAAAACGCTTCTTCAACTGCACGAGCAGTATGGTCCGTTGAGCCATCGTCGATTATCAGTATCTCAAAATCTGAATAGTCGCTCGATAAAATAGAATCTACAGTTTTGCAAATTACTTTTTCTTCATTATAAGCTGCAATTACTACACTGACATAAGGAGTAAAGTCAGGGTCAATCTGGGTCTCTTCGTGCCTTTTAACCTGTTTCCAGGACAGGAAAACAAGAAATAAGATGCGCAGAACACCTAAAAGGATGGCTGAGTAAAACAAAAAGCTAAGTCCAGAGTTCCAGCTTTTAATGACCTTAAATACCGCCATATCATAAACAGAATAAGGGTTATCCTGATCAGCAAAAGGCATGATTTCAGTATCGCTTTTCCCAATTAAACCAGCAGTTGTCGTAAAAGTGTAGCCCTTATTTTTAAGTGTTTCAATAATAACCGGAAGGGCTTCTGCTGTTTTGGAGCGGTCTCCGCCAGCATCATGAAGCAAAATGACGCTGCCTTCGGATAGCTGATCCAATGTTCGATTTACAAGTTCATCTGCTGAGGATCCCTGCCAATCACCCGGGTCAATGGATTGGCCGACCATGGTATAGCCCAGCTTCTGAGCTTCCATTATAGGAAGCTGCTCGTTTCTTGTGCCCAGTTCCGTATCCGCTATGTAAGGAGGGCGAAAAAGAGTCGTAGAATGGCCGGTTATGCCTTGAATTAAGCGCTGTGTTGCATTTAATTCCATTCGTAAACGAAATGGTGTGATGGATGTAGTATCAGGGTGTGTAAAGGTATGATTTCCGATTTCGTGTCCTTCATTATAAATTCTTTTAACCAGCTGGGGATGCATCAATGCATTTTCTCCAACAATAAAAAAGGTGCCTTTTATCCCATAACTCTTCAAAATGTCCAATATTTTTGGTGTGTACTCCGGATCCGGGCCGTCATCAAAGGTAAGAACGATTTCTTTTTTGCTGGAATTTCCATGGCGGATTACTTCAAAAGGCTTTGGATATTTTACATAGGATTCCTTTTTTATCATTCCATTGGAATCCATTTCTATATTCCTTTTTCCTTTTTCAGTTTGTGAAGCGATTTTCAATACCTCTCCGTTCCATGTATGAAGTGCTGAGACAGGACTTTCAAAGGCACTTAGCATTTCAGATGGATTAATGATTTCCTTAGGCTTGTTAACAAAACTCCAGATAGAGGGATCCTCCGAACCGAGACGCCATATTGCTATTCCGGTAGAGCCGCCATTAATCGCAAGGTTCATCTGGTTATAAAAAGTAGCAGCATCCAAAAACCAGACAGTATGATTTTTTCCGTTTTGTTTATAGCGTAAGTAGGGGTTTCCAGCTTCCATGCTCCAATTGATAGTAAGGTTCTCCTCGCTGCCCAGCTTCATGATATCCCCAAAAGTCATGTCAGCTGCGGGTTTATCTGAACCTTCTTCCCAGTCGTAACCGTATGTTCCCAACCCTGCTACCAATTTTCCGGCTGGAATTTCAGCCTGATCCAAGTTGTCCTTAACCCAATCGGTTTGAGCGACAGGGCCGGGTGTGCTCATGGAATAATGCTGGTCATAGAGCATGACAATCACACGGTCAGCGTATTTTGCTAAAGAAGTATAATCATAGCTTTCGTCATTGGGCGGAACATCCAATGTCACCATTAAGCCTTCTTTGTGGAAGGCTTTATAAACTTTACTCATGAACTGAGTAAAATGGTCCTTGTCAGCTGGTTTAATTGCTTCAAAGTCAATATTAATACCATCAAAGCCATTTGTTATCACATAAGACAGCATTTCTTTTATAAAGAGATCGTCAGCACCTGGAGCAGTGAATAGCCGGTGGAGAACATCTGAATCCCATTTGTTGTCTATAAAATTATTCACTAATGGCAGAATCTTAATTTCATGTTTATTTGCTTCTTTTACAATGGACCGGTCAGTAGAAGATTTGAGCTTTAGATCTGGTGTTACCTGCATCCATTCAGGGACTAGAGTGGTTATGGACTCTTTATTTTTTCTGAAGGATGTTTTACTATTCTTGTCCCAATTGACATAGAATCCATAAACCTCTTGTTTTTGTGTCATTTGCGGCATCTTTGGCTTTTCTAAAATATTTGCTGCAGAATTTGTCTTTTGAATCTGTGGTGCCAATTCCTCTTCATTAAAGGGCTTATTTATCGGATCTATACCGGAACTTGATGCGCTTTGATCCAGATGAAGCTCAGGAAGCTTTGGAGCTGTATTTAAACTCTCTATAAAAAATGTTGATATCACAACAATTAATAGGATGAAGCCAGTGCTCATTCGCTTAATTAGGGACCACCGCGTTTTAGCAGGATCAAGAAATATAGATTCCTGTTTTCCCTCGTTTTTTTTCAGCCCCAGGTTATAAAACCAGTGGAAGAAAAAATAGCAGACTAGTCCTACCACTCCTCCGAAGACACCTGATGCAATAGATTCCGAGGTTAAAATATTGTTTTTAAGTGTTGAAATGAACCAGGAATCTGCAAATGGGCCAAAATTCATGAAAGGCAGCTTGTGTATGTAAGGTATAAAAACAGTAATCAGAGTGCCCAGGAATAAGGCAATAATATTTAGGCGCAGCAGCAGTGAACAAACAAACAATAATGGAATACTAAAACCTTCCAAAGGTAAAAATGCCAGAAAAAAACCAAGAGTACTTGCAATCGCTCCTGCATTTCCGGAGACAGGTGCAAACAAAGATCTGACAATCCACCTGAAAAAACGATCCACATTCATTCCTCCCAAAAGTAAAGTCGAATTATGTATAATAATTTAATAGCTTTTTGGAGTGTATGCTCCAAATATCCAGAGAATCATTATTTCGACAAAAAATGACCATCAACAAAAATTTAGGCTGTCATTCTTTAATTTTGGGGGTGGGAGAAAAAAATGTGTTTGTTTTATTATGGTATTTAAGCAATTTAAGATGAATTAATATAGGTATTGGTTTCATTCAAGTTAATTTGAATACCTCATCTTCTTGTCTGCTCTTTAAGATTTCCAGCAGCTGTTCGGACATATAGTTTGAATCATATTTAAATCCATGATTTATCCATTCCGTAATCATTCCCAATATTGCATGTACATAGAAGCTTGCCTGCAATTCACGATTGATTTTTGGGTTAAACTTTACATCTTTAAGGTCTTTCAAAGTTACCTCCTTCAGTACATCGCACAATTTGCTTTGCAATCCGGATAAGGCATTTGATTTTACCATTAAGGAATAGAATTCTTTTTTATGACTAACATGTTCAAAAATTTTAATGGCAGAAGAGGTAAGGGTCTTTAACTGGAAGGTTTCTGTGTTCTTGTATGGTTCGCGATAGGAGGAGATTAGATCTGATATCACATCATCGACCATTTCATCGAGGATATCCTCTTTGTATTCATAATGCTTATAAAATGTACCCCTGTTGAGATTGGCTGTCTTCACGATATCCGTTATGGTTATTTTTTTGAATTCCTTCGTCTGCATTAAGGATAATAGGGCATCCATTAAAGCTTGTTTTGATTTTGTTATTCTTCGGTCTATAGGGAGATTCTGCTTACTGGACATAAAAGGCCTCCATAGTTGAAATAGGATGAAAAAATAATCAAAATACAATGAATGTGTTCAATAGTAGACAAATCGCTGATAATTTGCTGATTGAATGGGCGTCCTTATTAACATATTATAAAGATGTAAGAGATAATCAACAAGTGTTCACTAAATTATTCAGCTGAACGGAGGAAATCTAAATGAAGCTTCAGGATAAAGTAGCGATTGTAACAGGTGCAGCATCCGGAATGGGAAAAGCGATTGCGGAGTTGTACGCAAAGGAAGGTGCAAGTGTCATTGCCGCTGACCTGAACCTGGAAGGGGCCGAGGCTGTGGTAAAGGGAATCACTGTGAATGGCGGAAAGGCCAAAGCTGTTCAGGTTAATGTTTCAAAACAAGATGATATTGAAAGAATGATAGATGGAGCTGTTCATGAATTTGGAGCGCTGGATATCCTGGTGAATAACGCAGGAATTATGGACGGGTTTGAACCCGTTGGAGACATCCAGGATGAACGATGGGATTTAATATTTGATATTAATACAAAAGGCGTCATGCGTTCAATAAGAAAAGCCATCCCTCTCTTTTTAGATAAAGGGAAAGGGGTAATCATCAATACTGCTTCTACAGGCGGATTAAATGGCGCCCATGCAGGCGCTGCTTATGGGGCATCAAAGCATGCCGTGATAGGGCTTACAAAAAACACTGCCTATATGTACGCAAACAGCGGCATCCGCTGTAACGCCATTGCACCAGGCGGTGTGGAAACAAACATTGCCTCATCAATGAAAAGCCTGAATGAATTTGGATTCAGCCGTACAAAGGCTGTTCAGGGTGTTATGCCAAGAGTCGGAAAGCCGGAGGAAATTGCACAGGTTGCATTATTCCTGGCATCTGATGATTCCAGCTTTGTTAATGGATCCGTGATCGTTGCTGATGGCGGATGGACAGCAGCGTTCTAGCAGAATCATATTTATAGGGTGAGGCATCAAATCATGAAGATTTGGTGCCTTTTTTTGCGATAAATAAGCTAATTGGTTTTGGCCGTGACTTGATTCATGCATAGCTGCCAAATTCATAAAAGAATCATAATCTGAAGTTGTCCGGCAGTATGATAAAGTAATAACTTTTTGACAGATCCCCAGGAGGAGAATAGGTATGGTCTTTTATCGGGATCCACAGTTAAATACAGAAGAAATGCTATCCATCATCAGAAACGGTCTCGGCCTTTCTAAGGTCCAAAAAAAAATAATCGTTGTCGGTGCCGGTATGTCAGGTCTTGTTGCCGCTTCCCTGCTGAAGGCAGCAGGGCATGATGTGACGGTTTTAGAAGCAACACAAAGGGTTGGCGGCAGAATATTTACAATGAGGGAGCCTTTTATGGACGGAATGTATCTGGATGTGGGAGCCATGCGCATTCCTCATACTCACTCTTTAGTTTTGGAATATATAAAAAAATTCCGTTTAAAGGTAAATGAATTCCGGAACACAACTCCTCAGGATCTTATCTTTGCCAATGGCATTAAAATAAATCGCACCATATATCAGCAAAACCCTGATATCCTGCGTTACCCTGTTGCTCCGCATGAAAAAGGGAAGACGGCGGAGGATCTGCTTACGATGGCCATTAAGCCTGTAGCAGATTTTATTAATCAAAACCCTGCTCGAAATTGGAGTATTATAGTAAAAGAATTTGACCGGTATCCGATAAGCTTCTTTCTCAGATACAACCCGGTTGGACCGAGTTTATCACCTGGTGCCCTTGAAAGCATTAAAGTTTTGCTTGGTCTGGAAGGTTTCCCGGAGTTGTCGTTTCCTGCGATTCTGCGGGAACTGCTTCCTTTATTTAGCCCGGACATTCATTTTTATGAAGTAGAAGGAGGGAATGACAAGCTTCCAAATGCTTTTTTGCCCCAGTTAAAAGAAGACCTTTATTTCGGTTATCAAATGACAAAAATAGAACAGGATCCTCAGCAGGTTACAATCCATGCCAGACATACCTTGAGTCAAAGACCTTTGATGGTCAGTGGTGATCTTGCCATCTTAACTATACCTTTTTCTTTGCTGTCCTTCGTTGAAATCGTTCCCCGGCAATCATTTTCCCCGAATAAATGGAAAGCCATAAGGGAACTGCATTATCCTCCACGAAAATTGGACTGCAGTTTAAACAGCGGTTTTGGGAACGCGAAGGTTTGCAGGGAGGAAAGCTGATGACGGATCTGCCCATTCGGTTCGCTGCCTATCCGAGCCATTTAATTGGGTCAGCAGGTTCCGGCATCATTATGGCAAGCTATACATGGGAAGATGATACTTTATCCTGGGATAACCTTAAGGAAGGAGATCGGATTCGGAATGCCCTTGACAATTTAGCTGTCGTTCATGGCAATCAGGTTTACGAGTATTTCTTAACAGGCGCCTCCCATAGCTGGTCACAATATCCGTTTTCTGGCGGAGCCTTCTCCATGTTCAAACCGAACCAGGAAACAGAGTTATTCCCATTTATTCCTGTTCCGGAGGGAAGAGTCCATTTCGCCGGGGAACACACGTCCACAGCCCCGGGATGGATTGAAGGGGCGATTCAATCAGGAATAAGGGTTGCACTTGAAGTAACCGATTTGCCCCGCAGCTATTAGGGGCGGCAAAAGCTAAAATGCGACAGGAATGTCTTTTTTTGACGTTAAAATGTGCCATAGGATAGGCACTTTTTAAAGATTTTCCAACAAATTGTACAAGACAGCTGTAAACGCTTTCATTATAATTAAATTAACAGATAGGAAGGGGGATGCGTTCAGGTGGAACTTTTAATGGAACAATGTGAACATGGCCAGCAGGAAGAACCTTGTGAAAAGTGTGCCCCTAATCTAGAAGGGGAAGAGAGTTACGACACCTCTGAATATGACTATCATAAGAGACTGTGGTTCTAAGAAAAGCCTCAGCGCCTTGCCCGCCCCGGTTTCGTGAACTCGAGGGGGCAGGCGCTGAGGCTGGACAATTTCAATTGATTGTATTTTAAAAGACACTTGGAGAAAAAATTTTCCCAAGTGTTTTTTCTATCTAAAATTTCTTTCTCCTCATCCATTGCGTAGCAGCCCATTTATCTCCGATGACAACAGGTGCACCGCCATGAAGTGTCAGGTCGTTTAAGTTCTGATCATTATAAAAGTATTCAAAATAAACAGCCATGCCTTTTTGTGGAGAAACGGAGAAGTTAAGCTTAGGAAAATACGTTTCCCCGCCCTGTTCCACATCATTCAGGTACATGACGAGCGTGCTGATTCTCGGATTGCTTGCTGCTCTGCTGGTTGAAGAGAAAAAGTCAAAATGAGCTTTATATTCCTGGCCTATTTTATAATTAAGGATCTGCAGCCCTTCACCATGCTCAACTGGAATGTTCATGATTTGTGAGATTCTTTTTTCGATTCTGGAGACAATTTCATTCTCCCCTTCATGGAAAAAAGTACTGCTGCTGGTTCGCAGTTCATCAGCTTCAATGGAGTTGGCAACTTTTGAACGCTGCATGCGCTCTTTTGATTGCTGAATCAGCTGGTCACATTCTTCATCGCTCAGGACATTTCCCAGAATCACGATCAATGGTTCTGCTAATCTGGCAATTATATGAATTTCCCGATCTTCTGTAATAATCTTATTTCCAACATGATCAAAAATCGTTGGTTCTTTAATAGATGCATCCATTGCCATATACATCAACCTCTTTTTATTTAGTTTTCTGAAAATTCAATATATTTAAAGGCTGCTTAAAGTATTTCTATTAGTGCGTTCCATCCTCCTATACAAATGGATGTCTGTGTCAGTTTTTCAACTGGCTGAATTTATTTTACACTCTGATATGAAGGAATTCTATCTTTTTTTTACTGGAAACTATTAAAATAGAAAGGAGGCTTCTGCATTTTATTGATTTTTCGGGAATATATTTCAATACATAAGCCAGTCTGAACAAAAGGAGATGGCCAGTGTATAAAAATAGGATTCAATACTATTTAAGCCAAAGACGAAGGGGTAATTTTTCCGCCTTTAAAAATGGGCTGATTATCATATTCGGAGCAACACTTGTGGCTGTTTCCCTGCAATTATTCCTTGTGAAAAATTATGTTATTGATGGAGGCATTGTTGGATTGAGCATCATCCTTTCACATGTATTTCATGTAGATGTGGGTGTCTTGATCCTGCTGTTGAATCTCCCCTTTTTAGTGGCGGGCTTTTTCTACTTAGGGGGAAGATTTTTGGTGTTAAGCCTTTTTGCCAGTTCCGTGCTGGCAGGTGAGACATACATATTGGCCCCATTTGAGGAAGTGACTGACCATCCCCTGCTGATCATAATTCTGGGAGGTCTTTTGCTCGGAATGGGAGTGGGTCTCATTATCCGGTTTGGAGCCTGTCTGGATGGTACAGAAGTTTTGGCTATTTTATTCAGCGAGCGTTTGCCTTTAACCATCGGGCAATGCATCCTATTAATGAATACCATTATCTTTGGAAGTTCTGTTTTTTTATTCGGCATTACAGAAGCCGCATACTCCCTTGCTACATTTTTTGTTGCATATAAAACCATAGATACCATTATTATGAAGACTTAAACATTTTCGGATAAATTTGATGGGCCAGGTGCATTCTAAATAGTAAAAAAAGCTAAAGGAGATTATTTGTGAATCCATACGAAATTACCAGTATGATTATTGATGATGAATTTGATGGAGAAGAATATGCCACAATTGAATTTCTCCAGGAAAATAATACTTATAGCATAACATTTAAAAAAGCTGATCTTGAAGTGATCAACGCCTGGGTATTTCATGATGGCTCGTCGCTTCCGGCAAATTTGTCTGAGGAGATGATAGAGTCAATCAGAAACTCTGTGAAAAAAAGAATAGGACAAAAATAGAGGCAGGAAAGCGAACCTCTATTTTTTTTGCATAAAATCAGTCATCTCTCAAACAATACTTGTAAATACAATTGTATCTGCAAGTGAGGGGGAAAAGGATGAACATTTTATTGAAACAGCAGACATTGCTTGTCATAAGGGCACTATACTTCTGTATGGAAAAGAAGTGGGCAGAGCTTGAAAAGAAATTTAAGCTGACGCCTGCTCAGCAGCATATTTTGTTCCTGCTTGGCACCCATAATCAAAAACTAAGCCCGACCCAAATAAGTGATCTGGGCTGCTGGCATCTATCGACTGTAACCAGGCTTTTAAAACCGTTAAAGGAAAAAGGACTGATCGAAATCACGGCCAATAAAGAGCAGCTCCGCTATAAATGTGTAGCAATTTCCAAAAGCGGAAAGGAACTATTGGATCAGATTATGGATGAGGTAAAAGAGATGGAACAATTTCCGCTGAATATGAGTCATTTATCGGAAAACGAGCTTATGTCTTTCCTTGAATATGGGCAGAAGATATTAGGGGTTCAAAAAGGAGATACATTTAGAAAAATGCTGATTGATGCACGGGTAGAAAACTATGATTATGCATAATTCTATTAAGATGATGATGCGTTTAGGGAGGTAATTCTTTGAGTTATAGTGAATACTGGGAGCAGATATTCTCCCAAAGTGAAAAGATGAATGGACTCATTTCTTCCTATTGGAGAGAATACTCTGGTCTTGGAACCTGGCAGTTTTGGGTGGTTTTGGCACTTATGGTGCTGCCGCTCGTTATTGTATATCTATCAATTGACAGGACCAGGATATTTGAGATTTTCTTCTTTGGTTATACCGTGCATATTCTTTGGACGTACGCCGACAGCTTTTTGGAACGATATAGTTATTTTGTTCACACCTATTTTTTATTTCCCATGTTTCCCTATGCCCTGAACATGACAGCATCAGCTTTACCAGTCGGTTTCCTGCTGATTTATCAGTTCTGCACAAACCACAAGAAAAGCTTTCTGATTTACACGATTTTAGCAAGTGCCGTTTTTGCCTTTGGATTTGCCACACTTGAGGAATGGGCAGGCATGGTGCATTTTAAAAAGGGAATGAATCATTTCTATATCTTTCTGATCGATATCTCGATCGCTTATGCAGCCTATTTTTTGACAATGTTTGTTAAAAGAATGAGTGAGAATATCAAAGGATGACCAAAATCGAAAACAATGAGCATCCCATCTCTAAGCAGATGGGATGCTCATTGTTAAACGTTCTCTTTCCATCGCTTCATTGGATTGTCTTGATCCTCAGTTAATGACAACCTATAATTAGAAAAATTTTTAAATACGCGCAACAGGATCTGCTGTAAATGGATGGATATTCATTCGGGTAACCTATATAATTAATTATACATTTTGATTATTCGAAAAATAGTAAGGAGGCATCCATTATGACAGAGTTAGATTCTAAAAGTCCTATTCCGCTTCACATACAATTAAAAAATAAGCTGCAGGAGCTCATAGACAATCGTTCTTTCAATGAGAAAATTCCAAGTGAAAGGGAGTTGATGGATACCTATAAAGTGAGCAGAAGTACAGTGAGAGAGGCAGTTTCCCATTTAGTCAACGAAGGTGTGCTAAAGAAAGTCCACGGAAAAGGCACTTTTATTTCAAAGAAACCGATTGAGGAGTGGCTGGGAAATATTACGAGTACAACAGAAGTGATTAAAAAAATGGGGATGAAGCCTGATGCAAAATTACTGGACAATGGCATTGTTGTTCCATCAAGAGAAATTGTGGAAGCCAGCGGACTTACAGAGGCATACTTTATAAAGCGAATTCGCTATGCAAACGATAAGCCATTGGCCCTTGAAAGTCAGTATTACCCTATTGAAATTGGTGAAAATCTCGCCAGATATGATATTGAAAAGGGTACATTGTATGATCTGCTGGAGCAAAGTTTAGACTTAAAGTTTTCAGAAGCTGAACAGATCATTACAAGTACTTATTTATCCAAGGAAGAAGCCGACCTGCTTGGTGTACCCTCTACATTAAGTGTGCTTCACATAGAGCGGTTATTATCAGACACAAATGGCAGCTTAATAGAATATTATTCTGCTTTTTTTCGTTCGGATATGTATTCATTTAGAATAAAACTATCAAAGAATTATAGTTAAATGCAGTGTTATTCAATTTTACAATAATATCTATTGATAATTCCGATAATATAAAATTTTTAGAAAATATTGAAAAGGAATAATGGTTATGTTTTAATTACAACTGAGGCTAGTCATACAACAACTGGTACGGACGACATGACGTCATGACGAGATGGTTAATATTTCTATTTTGCAGGATGGAGTGATGACATGATTATTGGTGTGCCAAAGGAAGTAAAGAATAATGAAAACCGGGTTTCCGTTGTTCCAGCAAGTGTTTCTGCATTTGTTAATGCAGGCCATACGGTCTGGATTGAGAAGGGTTCAGGTGCAGGAAGCGGCATCTCAGACGAGGAATACGAAAAAGCTGGTGCAACGGTTGTGTCAAGTGCAAAAGAGGCCTGGGCTGCGGATATGGTTATGAAAGTTAAAGAGCCTCAGCCAGTCGAATACCAATATTTCCGAAAAGGATTAATTCTCTTTACTTACTTGCATCTTGCAGCTGAACCTGAATTGACAAAGGCTTTGGTCGAAAAAGAAGTTACCTCGATTGCTTATGAAACCATTCAGCTGGATAACAAATCATTGCCTCTTCTAACGCCTATGAGCGAGGTTGCCGGAAGGATGTCTGTCCAGCTCGGAGCGCAATTTCTTGAAAAGATTCATGGCGGTAAAGGTGTCTTATTAGGCGGGGTTCCTGGTGTGAAGCCTGGAAAAGTGGTGATTATTGGCGGGGGAGTAGTTGGGACAAATGCCGCAAAAATGGCTGTCGGCCTTGGTGCAGATGTATGCATCATCGACATAAGTGCAGAAAGACTCCGCCAGCTGGACGATCTTTTTTCAGGCAGAGTGAGAACAGTCATGTCAAATCCGTTCAATATCGCCCAGGAAGTAAAACTGGCCGATTTAGTGATAGGGGCTGTCCTTATCCCCGGTGCAAAAGCACCTCAGTTAGTAACCGAAGAAATGGTTATGCAAATGGAAAAGAACTCGGTCATTATTGATGTTGCCATTGATCAGGGCGGTTCAATTGAAACCATCGATCATATTACCTCACATGATTCTCCAACTTATGTAAAGCATGGTGTTTTGCATTATGCGGTTCCAAACATTCCGGGCGCTGTAGCAAGAACTTCCACCTATGCCCTCTCCAACACTACAGCACCATATGCCTTAATGCTCGCTAATACAGGAATTGAAAATTCTATTTTAAAGTATCCTTTTCTTGAAAAAGGGGTCAATACCATGAATGGAAACGTCACTCATCAGAAAGTTGCAGAGGCGCATAACTATCCTTATACACCCACCCAAGAATTAATAAACAAGATTCCAGCCGCAACATGATTCCCATAAGGAAAGACAAAAAACAAACCTGAATTAATGAATAGAAGGAGGCAAGCAATATGTCTACGCTAGAACTTAATGATAACAAAAAGTTAACTGATCAGGACCAGGAACACTTGTGGCATGCGATGAGCCGGCATACAGAAGGAAGCAGTCCGATGATTGCCAAATCAGGGGAAGGCTCATGGTTTACTGATATGGATGGCAATCGATATTTGGATGGTGTATCCGGTCTTTGGTGCCTGAACCTGGGACATGGACGGAAAGAAATTGCAGAGGCTGCTGCAGAGCAAATGATGCAGCTGTCGTATTTTCCTCTGACATTAAGCCATGCACCAGCCATTAAGTTATCTGCAAAAATTAGTGAATTGCTGGGGGATTCCTATAAAACCTTTTTCTCAAACAGCGGTTCCGAAGCGAATGAAACCGCATTCAAATTAGCGAGGCAATACCATAATCAGAATGGCAATCCGGGAAAATATAAATTTATTTCGCGCTACCGTGCCTATCATGGTTCCACTTTAGGTGCTTTAAGTGCTACTGCACAGGCCAACAGAAGAGTGAAATACGATCCTGGCATGCCGGGGTTCCTGCATGTGCCGCCTCCTTACAGCTATCGCTGTCCATTTGGCGAGGATGTGAAGGATTGCGATAAAGTCGCAGCTGACATGATTGACCAGGTCATCCAATGGGAAGGTGCCGAAACGGTTGCTGCAGTCATAATGGAGCCGTTCATTTCAGGCGGGGGAGTTATTATCCCGTCCCCTGAATATCTGCAGAGAGTGGCACAAATCTGCAAAAAACATGATGTCCTCCTGATAATGGATGAAGTAGTATCCGGATTCGGGCGAACGGGCAAGATGTTTGGATTTATGCATTCAAAGGGTGTTCAGCCTGATATCGTAACAATGGCAAAAGGGTTGACCAGCGGTTATCTGCCGCTTGGTGCTACAGCAGTTCATTCCAGAATTTATGAGAAATTTAAGGAGCAAGGTGCAGATAACCATTTCCGCCATGTCTCAACCTATGGGGGACATCCGGCAAGCTGTGCAGTTGCATTGAAAAATATCGAAATCATAGAAAGGGAGAATATTGTCAGCAGGGTAGAGGTGCTGGGTGAAAGCATTTTAAGCAGTTTAAAAGATTTGCAGGCTCATAAAAATGTAGGCGAAGTCAGAAGCACCGGTTTCTTGTATGGCATTGAATTGGTTGAAGACAAGGAAACGAAGCAGCCGGCTTCTGATCATTTATTGGCAAAGATCATTGCACTGTGTAAAGAAAAAGGCCTGATCATTGGCAGAAATGGGGATACAGTGCCTGGCTTCAATAATGTCCTTATTATAGCTCCGCCGCTTTCTTCTACAGAAGAAGACTTAAAATTTGTTGTTGAGACGATCAAAAATGCATTTAAAGAAATTTAGATAGGGAAAATTTGAATCTGATTAAGAGCTATCATCCTATTAAAACTGGAAAGGAAGTGCCCGCAATGGCAAAAGCAGAAAAAGAACTAGCAGTAATCAAAACAAGAAAGGTGAAAATGACACCAAGTGAGGCAATTGTAGAAACATTAGTTAAAGAAGGTGTCACACATATTTCCGGGATTTTGGGATCAGCCTTCATGGATCTATTAGACTTGCTTCCAACTGCCGGGATCCGCTTCATCGGCGTTCGGCATGAGCAAAGCGCTGCCCACATGGAAGATGCCTATACTCGAGTAAGCGGAGTTGCAGGGGTGGTCATTGGCCAGAATGGACCTGGAATCACCAATATGGTAACGTCGGTAGCGGCAGCGAATCAGGCTCACACTCCTATGGTCGTCATTTCTCCTTCAGCAGGAACACCTACCGTCGGATGGGACGGTTTCCAGGAGTGCGATCAGGTTTCAGTTTTTAAAGCGATCACGAAGGAAACCGTTAGGGTCACACATCCGGGACGGGTGGCGGATTGCCTGAGGACTGCCTTTAGAATTGCTTACGCAGAGAGAGGTCCAGTGTTATTTGATATTCCGCGGGACTATTTTTATGGTGAAGTGGAAGATGTAATCCTAGAACCGCATCAGTATCGCGTAGATAATAGGGGCTGCGGATCATTGGAACAGATTGATCAGGCTGTGGAATTGCTTTCATCTGCCAAAAATCCAGTCATCATTTCCGGCAGGGGAGTAGTGGATTCAGATGGAATAGAGGCAGTGAAGGAAATTGCCGATCATTTAACGATCCCTGTAGCTGTTTCCTATATGCATAATGATGCTTTCCCGGCAAATGAACCTTTAGCGGTGGGGCCTATTGGGTATATGGGGTCAAAAGCAGCTATGAACACATTAAAGGATGCAGATGTGGTGCTCGCTATCGGTACCAGATTATCTGTCTTTGGAACATTGCCATGCTATGACATTGATTACTTTCCGAAAAACGCAAAGATTGTCCAAATTGATATCAATCCCCGTAATATCGCCAGAACCCATCCAGTAGAAATTGGGATTATTGGTGATGCCAAAGCAGCTTCTGCTGAAATCGCAAAACGGCTGAAAGAAAAAGTACCAAATAAGCAATTCAATTCTGAGAGAATGGCGAGAGTCACAAATGAAAAAGAACAATGGGAAAAAGAACTTGTGGATCTGGCCATGGTGGAAGGAAGTCCAATTAATCCGCGCAGGGCGCTGCTTGAGCTTACAAAGGTCCTTCCGGAAAACGCAATTGTCACTACAGATATCGGGAATGTATCTTCTACCGCAAATGCCTATTTAAAATTCAATTCCGGCCGCCAGCATGTGGCAGCCTTAACCTTTGGGAATACAGGCTTTGCCTATCCGTCGGCATTAGGTGCAAAGCTTGCAAATCCGAATAGTCCTGTAGTGGCCATCGTAGGGGATGGCGCCTGGGGAATGAGCCTGCATGAAGTAAGTACGGCTGTAGAGGAGAATATTCCAGTAGTAGCATGTGTTTTTAATAACAATGCCTGGTGTGCAGAAAAGAAAAACCAGGTAGATTTCTATAATAATCGCTTTGTAGGAGCGGATATCCAGAATCCGGACTTTGCAGAGGTGGCAAGGTCCATGGGGGCACAGGGAATAAGTGTAGACAAACCTGAGGACGTAGGACCAGCTATCCGCCGTGCAATAGAATCCAGCAAACCGACAGTTATTGATATTCAGGTGGATGGCACGCAATTGGCACCTCCATTCCGTAAAGATGCCTTAAAGATGCCGACTCGCCTTCTGCCGAAATATGCTCACCTAGATCATAAAAACTGGTAGGCAAAATGGAAGGAGCTTAATAGATTTTTGATTAAGCTCCTTTTTTAAAGAAAGCTTAGGAGTTTGAATTATATCGTTACGGTGCTGAAGTTAGAAAGTTGCTATGACGCGAACTGACCGATATAGTGGAAAAGCGGCCAATAAAAATGAAAATTGACCGATAAATGGAAGAGTTGACCGATAAATTCAAAAACTGACCGATAATTATGTGAAAGTGACCGATAAAGTGGAAGTAAATAGAAGAATCACAATATATTACTGCCAATAATTTACAGAATATTAAGAAAATAAAAAGGAGGCAGTCGATGAGCTGGTATTTTGGATACATTTTGGCATATTTCATATTCATGTTTGCAATTGGAATCTATTATTTTACAAAAATTAAAACCTCTGACAGTTATTTAATTGCAGGCTGGAATATGGGGTTTTGGAATATTGTCGGTACAATCATCAGCACGAATTGCGGCGCTGCCGTTTTTATTGGCTGGATTGGAATGGGGTTCACAATGGGGGTATCGGGATTTTTTAAATTTGCATTACCAGCCATGCTTGTCAGTATGCTCTTGATTTTCTTCTTTAGCCGTCCATTAAGAAGACAGAGATTGTATACACTGGCCGACCTTTTTAGTGAAAGATTCGGAGCAAAAACCGGTATTATTCCATCAGTGTTATCTGCTTTTATATACTCAGTTCCCACTACTGCCCTGCAGATTGTAGGGATGAGTACCGTATTTAGCATTGCTTTTAATATGAATGTGAAAACTGGAATTGTACTGTCATTTATTTTGATTCTCGGTTTTACGATTTTGGGCGGTTTAGTAGCAACGATTGTAACGGATGCCATTCAAAGTATAATTCTGATTGCAGGGATTGTGATGCTTGCATATGCCGCCTTGAATTTTGCCGGGGGGATGGAACAAATTTTTAGTAACACGCCGAGAGATTTTTTAACTCCGCTCGGTGCGAATGGACTCGGGGATGTCCTGCTATTTGCCCTTTCTGTAGCTCCGTTCTACTTAGTTTGGCAATCCACATGGCAGCGAATCTTTGCTTCCAAGACAGAGGATATTGCCATTAAAGCTGGCTTAACAGGTTATGCCATTACTTTATGTATTTCTGTGCTTCCATATAGTATAGGAATTATGGCAAGGCAATTTGTGCCAGCCGATATACACCCAGATTTAATTTTCTCCTATGTAACCGTGGAAATGCTTCCTCCTTATATTGGCGGCATCATTCTGATCGGACTCCTATCAGCACTTATGACAGGTGCAGACTCCTTCATTTTACAAGGAAGCTCTAATATCACTCAGGATTTGTATCACCGTCTATTAAATCCCAATGCTACGGAAAAGCAAATGATGTTTGTTTCCCGCTTGAGTGTAGTGATTATATCGGTATTATCACTGTTAGTTGCTTTTGCATTAACAGATATAGTCAGCATGTATCAATGGGCACTCAGACT
The DNA here is from genome assembly GCF_017303275.1 of Bacillus sp. NTK034. GTDB lineage: Bacteria > Bacillota > Bacilli > Bacillales > Cytobacillaceae > Cytobacillus. The sequence goes on from NZ_JAFKOJ010000008.1 coordinate 255,030, forward strand.
GTCAGCAACAACTCTTGTGTTTCCGTTTCTGGCCATTATGTTTTGGAAAAGGACAACCAACACCGCTGTCATTTCCAGCATGCTTCTGGCTTGTTTCACTACCATTCTTTGGCCTCTTATCAATACAGGAATAGATCAGACAATACCCGGCTTTATCGCTTCTTTTTGTTCACTTGTCATAATTAGTCTCTGGACGAAACATTCATCAGCAGAAAATGTAAAAGCTGTTTACTGGGAAGACCTTCCTTCAGCAAATAGAAAGATTGACGATACCGATTCAGCAGAAAACAAAGCTGTCTAATAAGGAGGGATAAGGATGAGTATCCTTATCATAAAAAATGCAAATATCATCACACTTGATCAACATAATACGAAGGCAAAATCATTGCTTGTCAGTAATGGCATCATCGAAAAAATTTGGGATAAAACCGAACCGGACCGTTCGGAAATTCCAAAAAGCCCTGATATTGAGATCTTGGATTTAAACGGGGCTGCTTTGCTTCCTGGTTTTATAGACACTCATAGTCATTTATTAATGTTCGGGCAAATGCTGAATTATGCTGATTGCAGATCCCCGCGAAATAAAAACATTGGTGATATAAAGGAAAGAATAAGAGAAAGGGCCAGTAAAGCAAAACCTGGAGAATGGATCATGGGGTGGGGATATGATGATACCCTATTGGAGGATAAAAGGCATCCGAACAGGTCTGATTTAGACCAAGCAGCTCCAAACAATCCCGTTTTTATTCGGCATATTTCAGGGCACTTTGGTGCTGCCAATTCCAAAGCTCTTGAAATGGCTGGAATCGATGAAAGCATTTCGAATCCGCATGGCGGGTACTTTACACGCGATAATAATGGCAGGCTGGATGGTGTCATTCACGAAATTCCTGCCCTGGAATTTATTTTTCCAGTGCTGCCTTCCCCGTCAAGCGATGAACAAATCAAAAATATAGAAAATGCAGCAGAGGTGTACCTGTCTCAGGGAATCACCACATGTACAGATGTCGGTGTAGGCCTGGACAGAGGAATAGAGGAATTAAATGCGCATATAGCAGCCATTAATTCAGGTAAGAATCCGCTGAATATGCGGCTAATGATCCTGCATCACCTTTTAAGAGAGGGAAGTGCTTTTTCGGGTTATACCGCCGATCAGCTCGATCTTGAATTAAAAAGGCGCACCAAAAACAGAGCATCACTCGATAGTGCCAAATTATTTCAGGATGGATCCATCCAGGGACTTACCGGTGCACTCCGCGAACCTTATCATTGTGATAATTCTGTATTTGGTGAGCTCCTGCATGATCAGGACACTTTTGCAGAAGAAATGCTGGATCTCCATAATAGAGGATTTAGAATAGCGATTCATGGAAATGGAGATCGGGCTATTGGATCTATCCTTGAGGCTTTCGATTATGTTTTGTCAAAAAGTCCGATGGATGACCACAGGCACCGGATTGAACATGTACAGACTGCAGGCAGTAAAGACCTTGATGCCATGCAAAGATTAGGTGTTGCTGCTTCGTTTTTCATCAATCATGTTTATTTTTGGGGAGATCGGCACCGCAGAATATTCCTGGGTGAAAAGAGGGCGGCTAGAATTAATCCTTTGGCTGATGCGGTTGACCGCAATTTGCTGTTCACACTGCATTCTGATTGTCCAATTACCCCAATTTCGCCCCTGTTTTCCATATGGGCGGCTGTAAACCGAATCACTTTAGAAGGTGATGTGCTTGGTGATGATCAAAAAATTGATGTTCTGGATGCTTTAAAAGCGATGACATCTTACGGTGCAGCTCTAAACTTTGAAGAAGATTCTGCTGGCACAATAGAAGAAGGGAAAAAAGGAGATTTTGTTGTCCTGGATGCCGATCCTCTTACCTGCCCAGCAATGGACTTAAAAGATATACCTATATTGGCGACCATCATTTCCGGTAAGGTTGTGTGGGAGAATACAGAAAAAGCTTACACTCATTCATAGATAACCGCTATTCAAAAAATCCTCGATACTGAAGCAAAAGCCGGGGGTACGCTTTTTGCTCCAGTATAAGGATAAGGCATTAGCTCAACAAGATTAAGCAGTCCTTAATAAATTTTGAGAGAAGCCTTAATAATGGAGGGGAAAACATGGAAGAAAGGGTACAGCTTGAAAAAACGTTTAAGCCGCAATGGGTGTGGGCTATCGCGCTTGGTTCTGCCATTGGCTGGGGAGCCTTTATTCTGCCGGCTGAATGGATGGGGAAAGCAGGCCCGATCGGGGCGGTGATCGGGTTAACCATTGGTGCTTTATTAATGATGGTGATTGCCGTCAGCTACGGGGTTTTAATTGAAAAATATCCTGTTTCCGGCGGTGAGTTTGCTTATGCATATATAGGGTTTGGAAGGAAACATGCCTTTATTTGCGGATGGTTTCTGACTCTTGGCTATATTTGTATTGTCGCCCTGAATGCATCTGCATTGGCCTTGCTTGGAAAGTTTATGCTTCCCTCGCTTACAAATATCGGTTTGTTATATGAAATAGGAGGCTGGCAGGTATATCTGGGTGAAGTAGTGATTGCGACTTCAGCACTTCTGATCTTTGCCTATTTTAATATAAAGGGTGCTTCCATTTCTGGCAGTCTCCAATATATATTCTGCATTATCCTCGTTGCCGGTGTGTTCCTGCTCACCATAAGCATGATACTAAGTCCATCTTCAGATCTGTCAAATCTTCAGCCTTTTTTTAAACCGGGGATACCTGCACTGACTGGAATCATCGCAATCATCGCGATTGCTCCATGGGCATATGTTGGTTTTGATAATATTCCGCAGGCGGCTGAAGAATTTAATTTTCCTCCTAAAAAGGCATTCAAGCTTATCATTTATTCGTTAATTGTAGCTTGTGTCTTATATTCCTTTATGATTATTGCAACAGCAGTAGCAATGCCATGGCAAAACCTTATTGCCGGAAAGCCGATTTGGGGGACAGGTGATGTCATCTCTGATACGTTAGGTGCCTTCGGAGTGCTTCTGCTCGCAATCTCCCTTTGCATGGGTGTATTCACAGGGCTTAATGGATTCTATGTTTCTTCCAGCCGATTGTTGTTTGCGATGGGGAGAGCAAAAGTAGTTCCTAAAGCTTTTTCCAGGCTTCACCCGAAGCATGGCACCCCTTATGTAGGGATCCTGTTCACATGTGCCCTGTGCCTGTTTGCTCCATGGTTTGGGCGTCCCGTCCTATTATGGATTGTTGACATGTCAGCAACAGGAGTAACCATTGCCTATTTTTATACTTGCTACACAGCTTATAAACTGTTCAGCTGGACAGAAGCAGCCGATGGAAAAATGGTCTCACCCGGCAAAAAGCTGGTTGCTCTGATAGGAGCATTAAGCGGACTTGCATTTCTTGGGTTGCTGCTCGTGCCTGGATCACCATCAGCGCTTGGAGCACCTTCACTGATTGCCTTAATCGTCTGGACAGTATTAGGATTAGCTTTCTATCTATATAAAAGGAAAGAATACAATCAAATACCTAAAAGTACACTTGATTATTATATTTTAGGCAAAACAGATACAGATGGGACTGATGTTAAGACTGATAGCCAGGTTAGTATAAAAATAGATGCTTAATAGCATAGAGTGAGCTGTGAAGCAGTTTCAAAAACACGGGAAAAATATTTATATAATTTATCTATCAGAGAACCAGGTTTCGTCAAAACAAAGTCAGAAAAGGTTGGGGTTGGGTCATAATAGGAAGCTTATTCGGACAGAGGGAAGCAGAGAAGGCGAAAACCAGTCCGAATACGAGCCAGATTCGGACAGGATGAAGCAGAAAAGGCGAAAAGCAGTCCGAATACAAGCCAGATTCGGACAGGATGAAGCAGAAAAGGCGAAAAGCAGTCCGAATACAAGCCAGGTTCGGACAGGATGAAGGAAAAAAAGGGTGAAGCAGTCCGAATACGAGC
>NZ_JAFKOJ010000009.1 GCF_017303275.1 Bacillus sp. NTK034
CGAGGAAAGTCATCGCATGAAAAACCGAAAAAGCATTTTTTCGGCAAAAGTGTAAAAAGGAAACGAGCAAAAAGTGTAAAATTCGACTTGACGTCTACAACTTTTTCTATTTATCGTTTGATTTTCTAGATTATTTACAGTTTGTTTAATTCAGTTACCATTGAATTAGAAGCTATTTTATATAAAAGTCGAAGTTAATAGGGAATTGAATTGGCAAGGGATTCCAAAACAATATTAATAGATATATTTTTTGCAAATAAAAGGTTAATTTAACCTACATTCGTTAAAAAATTGATATAAGGACTAACGAATTTCGAAAATTCAACTAAGATGCGTTTAATATTCATATTTCACTAGAGGAGAAGTGTTAAAAATGATAATTGTAAAATCCGCTCAAATCATTCGTAATTATATTAAGGACCAAAAAATTTATTATATAGAAATTTTTTATATTGATAATGGGATACAAGCCTTTGCTTCATTCCAAGATAACATTGAAGAAGTTGGAGATAGCATAGTTGGTTCGGGATACCATGGTGATGATAAAAAGGTAGCTATTGATAATGCGATAGCTAATTTAATGTACCAACTGAATTAAAAAGTTTCGGAGGGGCCACTAGATGCGTGCGTATCGCAGAGAATTCCCTTATCTACCAGTTCAAAGATGGCGAAAACGAGCATTAGCCAGAAGAAAATCTGGATTTCCACTTCCATGAATCACCATATTCCTTCTTCTAGGAAGTGGATTACCACAATGGCGGTTATATCTTTCAGTTAAGGATGCAGAAGAACTGACCCTTTGTTTTTATTTTTTAATTTGCATAAAAATGTATTCCAATAAAAAAACAAAAAGTAATTATTGGAAAAAAGAATCATTTGCTCTTCTAAAAAGGCAATAGAATGGTAAGTATATAAGTACTATAAAGAAATAAGTCGATTTGTAAATAATATACAAAAATAATATAATTAATACAAAGAGGTTAAAAAAGGGAGATTAGAACCGTGAAAGACGTAACGTGGGAGAAGTTAGCGAGGCTTGTAGAGATTAATGAAAGTTTAATAGATTATAGTGAAATACAAGCAATGTTGAGCAATAATCCAGCACTTGCTGTTGCTTATATGGATCAAGTGTTTTTTGCTATTTCGCTTCAACGAATGAAACAGTTGGCGATGGCAGCAAAAAGTGAAGAGATGGATGAATCTTATTTTGAGGCATCCATGATTGAAACCGGGTGGAAGTTATTAAAAAATAAATTTGCGATTTCAACAACAGAATATACTAGTGCCCTGGAATACTGTACGTTAAGCAGGAAGAAGTTTAAAAGTAGCTTATCAGCAGAAGAAGCCGAACAGGGATTGTCCCAACTACTTTTCATTGCAGAAAAACTAGTAAGTGATGAATTTAAAACGGAGGTACCATCTGATACTAGGATAAGTGAAACAGAAACAGCTGTTACAATTGACGGTGAATCAAATAGGTTATCAACTGAAAATACCATTTCAACTAAAGAGAGTAAGTTTGTATCTATGTTAGAAGTCTTGCAGTCTTCTTCTAAGGAATCGGTTGCAAACGCAGATTCTTTTGGAAGACTTAGCAGCTATATGCATGTGAAGCGGGAAATTCAAATGGATTTCGAAAAGATTTTAAACGAATTAAAGCAGAAGGAAAAGCCAGGCTTACTTCTTTTATGTGGTAGTGTTGGAGACGGTAAGAGTCACCTGCTAGCATACATGAAGGAAAAGCACCGTGACCTTTTGGAGGGATTCTTCATTCATAATGATTCTACTGAGTCGTATGATTATGATAAAAACTCGTTGGAAACTCTTGAAAAAGTATTATCCCCATTTAATGAATCCGGAATCGCTAGCAGACCTGTGATTATAGCTATAAATCTTGGTGTCTTACATAATTTTTATAGCAAACAACGAAAAGAAGGAAAATTCCAAGCTTTATGTGATTTTATCGACAGTTGTGGCGTTTTTGATAAAGGTCAGCAAGGAAACAATCAAGATGGTGATTTTTATTTGCTTAATTTTGCAGATACACAGCCTTATGTTTTAACGAAGGAAGGACCGAAGTCACCGTTTTTCTTGCAGCTCATTGAAAAGGTGACAGCCCAAGATCATAGTAATCCATTTTTCTCAGCCTGGATCCAGGATCAGGAAAAAGAAATAACAAGTGCTGCACATTCTAATTATTTTTTTCTACAGCATCAGGAAGTAAAAGAGTCAATTGTTCAGTCACTGATTGAAGTAATGATTAAGAAAAAAATATTTATTTCGACCAGGGCGTTTTACAATTTACTGTTTGATATCATCGTACCAATTAATCATCAATTCCTATCAACTGACGCAGAGATACCAGTAAACGACATGCTACCGAATCTAATGTATGGCCACCCTGATCGTTCCCCACTGCTTGCTGCATTACATGAGGTCGATCCTGTAAAAAGAAGGCTTGAAGCAACGGATCGGTTAGTTGCTAATTTAATGCTTGAGTCTAATCCCTTCCACTATGTGAAAGAAGAGCTAGGGGAAAAGACGAGTATTGGTGCTTGGAAGCAGGTAAACAGCATGCATCAAAAGGGAAATCACACAGAATTTTCTCGCCTGTTTGTACGACAGTATGCTTTGTTATATAGAAAAGATTATGATGAGGCATATCAAGAGTATATAAACTATCTGTATTCCTTCTATACGGGGGATGAAGAAGACATAGGTCAATTGTTTGAGTTAATCGAAAAAGTAATTTATGCGTGGAAGGGGTCACCAAAGGATCGCTATGTCTTTGCTGATCCACCGAACAAGATGTATCGAGCTGCGTATGAAATCACGATTCATCCTGAAGTAGATGATAACGTATTTGGTTCAGCATCCCACCAAGATAATGTTGAGCGTTTTACTTCCTCAATTAGACTTGGCTTTAGTCAAAGAGGAAAGACCTTTTTGTTTGAATTAGATTATCAATTATATTCTCTGCTTAAACAGGTTAATGGCGGGTATCGGCCGAATCGCCAGGATATCCAAGATGCACTTCAATTCTCGGAATTTCATGATAAACTCCTACAATCCGCGGATAAGAAAAACAATGTGCTTCTTGTTCATACACACGATGGAACTATGCGTGAGTTGAAGAAGCCACGCTTTTCAAGGGCTAATTATGAAGTTGGAAAGGTGAATTAAGATGGTGTATCAATTAGATTTTGATAAGATTATTAAATTTATAGAAAAAAGTGGGAAGTATACCTTTAGAAGAAGGGCGGTTACAAGTATTTTACCACTTCCAACAAGGGAACCAGAACGTGCGAAATTCGAGCGAGGCTTTTCTTCCATTGCTGGTGGAGTCATCCGAAAAGTGTATGGGAAAAACGTAGTTATTGATACAGGCGATGCGAGTTTAGAGGTTATACTTGCAAACGGAAAATTTTCTGATGAAGCGGACAAAACCTTTTTTGAAAATTACTTAAAGGAACAAATCAAAGAGCTACACCTAGGGAAAATTACGAATCTTCATCAATTAGAACGTATCCCACTGACAGAAAATGCTGATGAGCAAAAGGGAGAAATCGATTTAATTCATTTCCTTTTTGATACATTCATTCGAAATGATGAAGAGCGAGTACGAGAAATCTTACAAAACCAAGATGATTCTAATTTATTATCAGAGATAATGGACCTTACTATATCAACTCCAGGATTAAAGAATAACAGTATTGCAAGCTATGATAGTCTCTTTCCTCAACTAAAGGAACAATTCTTAAAAGATTTTGAGAATTTGGCAAGGAATCCCAGCTTTCTGGTTGATTATATTTCGTTGTTGTTTGTTCATTATACTTTTACTGCTATGTCACAGCTTATCCTTCAAACGAATAAAGGGACACGTTTTAGTCAGTATGAGCTGTTACCTGTCTATTACATTTTACAATGGGAAAAAGCTGCAAAGTGGCGAGATAGCTATAAGCAAGGGAATAAAATGCTGATGGATGAGATTGACGGCTTTTTTGCACACGAGCATGCGTTAAACATCTTAGGAATGAATACATTCTCAAATGAGAGTAACCAATTTTATCATGATATCTACCGTCAGCTAGAGGAAGCGGGTCCAGAAGCAGAACGGGACTTTACTCAATCAATCTACAAGTGGCTGAAGGAAGTATACCAGGAGAAAACAAATATTGATGTGGTGGAATACTCAGAAGAGAAAACATTGGAGATGGCGTTTGATGATTTGATTCATGCTGTGAGAAAAGGTATTTCAAATGAGATCAATTCCAGGTATCTGAAAGCATTTAAAGCTATTGTCTTAAAGTTTTTCCGAAAGCATGGCGGGTCACTTGGTACGATTCTAGCCTTGTCACAAGAGCATCTGTTAATGCTGGTGGCAGTATCCATCACAGAAGAACGGGTTGAATTAAAACAATTATGGAAAGAACTTGAAAATCGTGGTGTATGGCTTGATCACCATTCGAAAGAGGAAGTTGTGAAGATGCTTGACAAATTGAATTATATGGAAAAGAAAAGTGATAGTGGGGATGCACAATATGTTAAATCAATTTTATAACTATATCGGTGACCAGCTGGTTTCATTTTTCGAAAAAGAAGCCTTAAGGAATAAAACAGATCGTTATTTCTTATATTTACCGACAGAAGAGATTATTTCGAGTTTATATCAAGCCATTGGTAATCATGAAAGTAAAGTACCCTTCCCCTACCGTCATAAGGAGGGCTCCAAGTCATATGAAACCTACGCTCTCCAATTTGGGAAAATAAAATATGTAATAGCAACAACAAACAAAACCAATATTGACTTTCTTGTTACGCTACGGAATGAAATGAGTGAACAAAAGGGAGATTGGGAGAATACTTCGTTAATTCTTCTCTGTAATACTTTGAATGATTCGATCCGCGGTGGTAGTCGAGATTTAACAGGGGAAGGTTTACCACTTCATGTTAGTCATATAGCAGGAAATCTTGACCAGTTATTGCTAGACAGTGAATTAAATGCAATCGAACGGAAAATTGCTAGTCATTATTTAAATAGAAGAGAATCGGAACATAAACTGGAAAACTCTTCTTTTCTTGATTTCGAGGATGTGTTAGCCCTTGTCAGTAAAGGAACACTTGAACATGACGATTATCGTTCACTTCAATATTTCTATGATTCAGGGCTTGAGGATCTTGTACGGGAACAGGATGTTCAATCTGTTGGTTCAGCCAAGTGGAAGCAATTAGAGAAGAAAATTGATAAAAAGCTAACAGAGAATAATAGCGAACATGAGGAAATTGAAAGGATCCGCTCACTTGGTAATCCTAAGGAAAAGCTAGAAGAGGCCTATGACAAAGGTGGGACGAAACTTAACAGAGAAGATTGGTATACAGTCGATTTTTCGGATATCGAGGATTGGAAGGAAGCAACGAATTCAAAGCGCGCAATCGAGTTTTATGCTGATAAAGTCAAAGTGAGTATGGATTCACAATTAATGTCTTTCTGGAAACGACCGAAATCAGATACTGCTGCAGGAAGAAGGAATTGGAGTTTTCTTATTTTTCACCCTACCTATAAAGAAGGGGAAAAAATCGAGATTACGTTACCTTTTGATCGACATGTCAAGAAAGAGTTTTTAAATTCCACTAGTAAAAAGGTTGCGAGAACCAGTGGTCATTCTGTAATCGCCGAGTTAACACTCGAACAAGATGGGGCTACATTTGGGAGAGTGGTGTATAAGCATGAAAATGCCACAAATGGGAATTACACCTTTACGTTTGTTGTCTTGGCAAGCGAGGATACATTCTTTGAAGCGTTCCGAAAATCCTTTCAAGTCGTTGCTACCTCTAAAGCAAAAAGAGCGATACATTTAACATTGGATAACCAGCATTTAGTGTTTGGTAATGGATCCAATGAAATCGATCTATTAGTACAGGGGCAATCAATTTCAGTCGAAGATGGTGCGACAGTCCAGGCCACACCTGGATTATTACAGGAAGATGAAAAGAACATTCGCTTTACAATTGTCACTCCACGGTTTGAAATTCCAATCGAGGTCGCTGATGAGGTGCTGAAAACAATACCTATAAATGGAAGGATGCTATGGGAAAAGAAACGTAGTATCCAGAGCTCCTTTTTAACAGACCAAGAGGCGAAACGTGTCGAAATCGATAATCTACCATTTGTTACTTTTGCAGAGGATCGTCCATTTTTAGTCATGGAATTTGCTTGGATAAAAACGAGGGTTCGTCAAGCATCCATCAAGTTTAATGAATTAATCCCTGAGCAGTTAGTACTACCGGAAGCGGTCGAAAAAACATATGATGCTTTCTTAGATTCAATCGAACAAGCAGGAACGATTCCTTCTTTACTGTATTACACCGATGCGATTCTGGAAAAGGCAGAAGCATATATAGAATCCTATATTGAAGCGATTGAGAACATTCGTGATCAACAGATAATGACGAATGAGGAGAGAGGGTTATTTCATTTAGGGAATGCTAGGGATGAACAGGTTATCTTCATGACACCTTTCTCACCCTTGAATGTAGCTTATCAATTGCAGATAATGAAAGAGAGTAAAGGGGAGGCCATTGATTCCAATATCCTCAATAGGCTTCATGCAGTTTACACTCTCCCTTATCTTGTTTCATATGAAGGGAAATTGTTTAAACCAACAACGGATAGTCGACTGCCTGAATGGCATGCCTTTTTACCAAGTGAAGAAGTGACTGTGGGAGAAACAAATACGTATTTGGCCCAGGTTGTTGAGGAAAAGCTTGACCAATTTTGTGACCATTATGATTTCCTGTTTTCACTAGACCCAAAAGCTGCCATCCTATTAAATGTCATTAATATCCCTAATGATAAAGAATTGTTACGAGGTATCGTAGCCTGGTTGAAGAAGCAAATCAAGGAAACAAATAGTTTGTCCGGATTACGACCAATTGAAGTGGTTTCTTATCGGCAGGATTTTGATGGTTATAGTGCGTTTGATGAACTCAATGATATGGGGAATGCTGAAGAAATTGCCAATAGACTTGGAATAAAGTTCTCGATGGGGGATTATTTAGCGGAAGATATATTGCGTACAATTCAGCAGGTGTTGCGTTATTCGAAGCGAAATATCACTGACAAAGTGCAATATAGTCATATTACCTTCTATAAAATGAAAACAGAAGAGCAAGTGGTTAAGCAGTTAGTCAAGGATGCACCTAGTAGCATAAACCTAAATGGCTTATTTACAACTGTTACATCCTCCAAAAGTGAGAATGGAGGATATCGGATAGGCTTTGGAACTGGGGGAGACAGTAAGGCGGACCAGACGCTATTAGCGAGGTTTGCTGTAAAAATGAACGAACTAGCCGCTAACATGACTGATAAAGGCCAAAATCCTTATACAAAAGGAATTGCCTTTGCCATGCATATAAGTGGAGAGGATGAGGAGTATCTCTCCTCACTTTATAATAAATCTCACTGGTTGACCTTTATTGATCCTGTCCTGGATTTAAAGTATTTTCAAGAGTCTTCAGAAAATCTTGTGATCGTTCATTACAGTGATCAACATTCATCTTCTAATCATTATGACGCAATTACAGTAACCGATAAATCAATCCAATATTTTAATGTTATTCATGATTTCTTGAAGTCCCAACATGTAACAGTAAGTGATGAGAACATTGAAGATGTGATTCGATTATTCAATACGTTTAATGGAGAGTGGCTTCTTCGCGCTGTACAAGGACGATCCCATGATAAACGTGAAAAAATGAGTGTTGTTTCTGCAATCAAACAGGCTCTCCTGCATTTTGACAATCCAGACGTACTTTGGGTCCCTGTGTCAATGGAAGAAATTGTGCGGGTGGCTGGTAGTGTCAAACTAAGCAAAAAAGCTGGGCTTTTCTCAGGAAAAACAATTGGAAAACGTGGAAACTGCAGTGACGACCTGTTAATGGTGGGGTTAGAAAAAGTAGAAGATGGATTGAAAATCCATATGTATCCTGTAGAAGTAAAGATCGGTCTGAACGATTCCAGTGTGATTGAAAAGGGAATTAACCAGGTAAAAGAATTAAAGCAACGCTTAAACGAACAATTAATAGAACAGGATACGTTTGATGCTCGTTTTCTACGGAACTTTTTCACAAGACTCTTCATTAATAATGCTTCAAAATTGAAATATAACAAAATATGGCCTGCAAAGGATTATACTCTTACTCCAGATGTTATTCATCAGTTGTTGAATGATGAATTTGAAATTGTAGATACACTGCGTGCTGAACATGGACAAGGTCTTGTTATTTCGTTTAAAAAGGGTGCAAGATTACCGGTGAAGGAACGACGCAAAGGTGTTATTGTACTGGAGCTTCCTGAACAAAGCGGGTATGATACATTAGCAAAACCGATGAATGAATTAGCTCAGAACTACAAGGAGCAGCCTGAGAAAATTTATACAACTCCAACTGGAATGGATGGCGCAGATGACATTGCTGCTGAAGGTTCCGATGGGTATAAAAAGCATGAAGCTGGAAGTGGGGAAAATAGTAAGGTAAGTGCGGCTGGAACGGAAAATGCCCAAAGTTCTGAAGATGATAAAAAAGCTAATGCTGGACGAACTTCTGAAGATGTTGAGAAACAAACAGAAGGTATTATGGAACCTCCTCATGTAGATGATCAGAAAAAAGCAAGTGATGAACAATATGCAGTAGATGTTGGAGCGCAGTATGGTGGAAAAGGGGCAACCGTACCTACTTCTATAAAGTCAGCAGGTGTTAAGAATTGCGTACGTCCACTAATAGGGATAACAAATAATCAAGACATCTTCTGGGAATTTGATCATTCAGGATTATCGAATCGACATCTAATCATCGGAGGACGTTCCGGACAAGGGAAAACCTATTTTATTCAGTCATTACTTCGAGATTTATCAAGGGCAAACCAATCTGCAGTAGTAATTGATTACTCCAGTAGTTATACGCGAACACAGCTAGATCCAGTCTTTTTAGCGGATATGGGTGAAAAGTTAAGGGAACGAATCGTGTATCATGAAGGTTTTCCGCTCAATCCATTCCTGCGTCGTGAAAAGGAAGTTGCAGGAGTCGTCGGAAAAGAAAAGCCAACTGAAGTAGCTCGTCGAGTTGTTGATGTCTTTTCATCTGTCTATAATGGCTTTGGTTCGCAGCAAAAAAGTGCCCTTTACGAGGCTGTAAAGCGTGGCATCGAATTATACGATGACAAAATGAAAATGGAGCATTTACTTGAAATTTTAGAAGAATTGGACTCCTACTCCAACTCTGTGTTATCGTCAATTATGACTAGAATTGTCCAATTCGTTGATATTGATCCATTTGACTATGAATCTCGAAATCAATGGGACGAATACTTTGCTCCTGGTGGAAACATTACAATTATCCAGCTTGCTGGTTATGACCAAGATGAAATCAAACGTCTTATGGCTGAATTTATTCTCTGGGATTTATGGTATTACACGCAAAATGGAACAAAGGATAAGTCAATACCAGTAATATTGGATGAAGCACAAAACCTCGATTTCGCAGATGGCTCCCCATCTGCCAAAATCCTACGTGAAGGCCGGAAGTTTGGTTGGTCTGCATGGTTTGCAACACAAACGTTTAATAACTTCTCAAAGGATGAGCTATCCATTCTTGATAATGCGGGAACAAAGGTATACTTCAATCCAGCAGAAAGTGAAGTACGTGTACTAGCAAGTAGGATTGGCAATGCAACACCTGATGAATTACGCATGTTGCAAAAGGGGCAGTGTCTTGTGCTAGGACAGTTTATACAAGCGGATCAGGGATTAGGTAATCCTTCGTATAATATTGTGAAAGTGCCGGCTATGAATAGTAGATAGGCAAGTCTACTCTAAATTTACTTTTACTTTTGTGGCAAAAGATTCAAATATGTTTGTTCCAACCTTAACACCAGTTTCTTTAGTAAAAGTGATACTTATAAAGAATAAAACACTTACAAATATTGATACTTCAATGTTTGTAAGTGTTTTTGTTTGTTGAAACTTAAAAGAGGAATCTTTTCAATCATTTTAACCAATTATTTTATTATAACTATTAAAGTTGATAGGTATATTGATGTGGTGTATTGTTCATGGAATACTCCTCCAAGCTGCATTCTCTTCCATGGTAACATGAAGGTTATCTGCGAATGATTTCTTAAAGGGAACTAAACAATTTCGTTTGCATTTTAAATTACTTATGCATAATCCTATAACAAATCTTTAATTTGTTCATAGATATATTCTTTACTTAACCACCAAGCTTGCTTTGTCATATAATCATCAGTGAAATTTTCTTTTTCACTCTCTGGTCGTTTAATCCATTTTGCTGGGTGAGGTAATTTTCTTGAATTATTCATTAATTTCTTTTTAGAAACCCCTTTTTCTGAAATGTCTTTATAGTGTTTTGGTTTATATTGAGCAACACTGGCATCGGGACGTATGGCTAAAATATCTTCAAGAGATGGTTTTATGAAATTGTTATTTATTTTGATTTCACCATTCTCATTTTTGGTAAAAGTTAGTTCAACACCGCTTTTTAGTTTTTCTATCTCAGTTTCCCAAACTCTTTTTACTGGTCCATCTATATCAAGGATTGGCATATGCCAAAATTTGGCTCCTATTAAAATAATTTTCTCAGGGTTTGTTTCGTAGGAATTACTATTTTTTTTCCTATCATTAAAATCATTAAAAACTAAAAATAGAAATTTTTTTCTTTCTAAGAAATCATAAACTTTAGATTCCTCCCAAGATTCATTAACTAATTCTATAAATGAAGGAATTCCCATGAATTTAAAATGTTCTTTTGGTTTCGACTTCCTTAAAGGAACCGTTTTTAAACTAATGTCAGCTTTTTCGATTTCTTCTGATGTGACTTCATCTGTGGTGGTTGGCAAATTAAGAATTCCACGGATTATCATAATATTAATATTTTTTGACTGACTTTTATGGACTTCGATACCAAGTTTTTTAATCAATTCACTTTGTTTCATTCCATAATAGGGAGTAAATCGGGAGACAATAATTTCCTCTAGAGTTTTCTTTTCTAGCTCACTAACATCCTTAACAATACTACTAATCGCTTCAGTATGGTCAGGTCCAACGATATGATTATTTATTAGTTCATTGATGAATTTTGCTTTAAATGAATAGGCTCTAGGCTTTGCTGGGACATCTGTATACTTCTGCTTTGTAAAATCAGCACCGGTTGTGGACTTTGTACATGCCCCTAAATAATTTGTAAGCCCTTCGGATAATTGGTCAGCTTTACCGGAGTTTATATATTCAGAGATTTTATTCCAATCTTGCTTGATGATTTCTAAATCTTTCTTAGGTATTTCGATTACAGTATCTTTAGGCAACCCAAAATCTTTCAACTCTGTCATTGAAAGTAGGTTTGCATATAATACTTTATATTTTGTCTTATCTTCAGTCATTTCTCCGCTAGAAATTTTTTTCTTATATGAAACATCACGCCTATAATATTGAATTAATTCAATTAACTTATTTTTCTTCCAAAATGAACTTTGTTCAAATGATATACCATATTCATTTTGGTAATTAATTTTATTTAAAACGAGTCTTTCCCCAGCAATGAATTTTTTGACATTTTTTGTTTGTTGATCGATAGGGGTTACTTTTAATTCTACACCGGCTTCTGGAAAATCTGGTTCTGTATAATTATCTGCAGGATGGTCAAACCAGACTTGCTCTATTACATTACCTGGATAAGATTTATTATTCACATTCTTAGTGTTATTCGCATCGATCTCTCCAAGCGTTTTCCCTACAGCTTCCAATGCTCTTTTATGTACTTTCTCCATCGTATTATAAACACTACTCAAAATAATTCACACCTCCAAAGTCAAACACATGCTGAATATATAGTATACCAATATTTGGGTGTTTTGGCAGCCTAGTAATAAAAAAATAGTACTTCAAACAACTAGGCAACTTTTATATCGTGTTTCATTAGCCATTAAACAATTGCGAAGAGTATCGTTTAGAACATTTTTCCTTAGAATTAAACCAGTATTGTTATTCCCCGCTTTTGATTTAATATGCTTGTTCAGTACCCTAGTATTTTCCTGAACTTTCTCCGTTAATTCATAGCAAGTGACAACCATTTTTTAATAGAATATCAGTTAAAAATAGAACAAATGTTTCGTTTGGTGATATAATATAGAAGTGAAATCCAATATATATTTATAATATAAAAACAATTTAATTTATAGTTTAAATGGTTGATCTTTTACTCAGTTTTTATTATAATGTGTTAAAGGTATATTTAGTACCGAAAGGATGTTCGAGAATGTTAAAGGTAATGGAATTATTTGCTGGTGTAGGCGGGTTTCGATTAGGTCTCCAGGCAACAAACGGATTTGAAGTAGTCTGGGGTAATCAATGGGAACCATCTAAAAAAGCTCAAGATGCTTTTAATTGTTATTCAAGACAATTTAAAGATAATGGTGTTCATTCAAATGAAGATATAGCGAAAGTAGATGAAAAGTTATTCAATGGCATGGGTATTGAGCTAATAGTAGGGGGATTTCCTTGCCAGGATTATTCTGTTGCTCGAAGCCTATCCGGAGAGAAAGGGTTACAAGGTAAAAAGGGAGTGCTTTTTTGGGAAATTATACGTTTGGTAAATGAAGTTAGACCAAAATATATTCTCCTTGAAAATGTTGATAGATTATTAAAATCACCTTCTAAACAAAGAGGCCGAGATTTTTCAATTATGTTGGCAAGTTTACGTGATTTGAATTACTCAGTGGAATGGCGTGTAATAAATGCTGCTGAGTATGGACAAGCTCAAAGGCGTCGTAGAATATTTATTTTTGCTGTAAGTAATGATACGAACTATATTAAACAGAGAAGCAATATCGATGATTCGCGGATAATACATGAGGATGGTTTTTTTGCCAATCCATTTCCGATACTTGACCAATCTTCTAATAAGCATAAACCTCATTCTTTTTTATTACCTCAAGATATATTAGAGATATCAGATAGTTTCTCAAAGAAATATCATAATTCAGGAATTATGAGGGATGGAGTAGTATATACAGAGGAAGTTATCCCAAAGGTAGAGGAAGCAAAAACCTTAGGCGAAATTCTTCAATGCAATGTTGATGAAAGATACTATCTTAATGAAAATGCAATCGAAAAGTTCAAATATTTAAAAGGTGCCAAGAAAATAGAACGGACTGCTGCATCTGGTCATAAATATATTTTTTCTGAAGGTGGCATGTCATTTCCTGAACCACTTGATAAACCGGGTCGGACAATGCTGACAAGTGAAGGTACAGTTAACAGAAGCAGTCATGTTATTGAGGATCCTGAGACAAGACGACTTCGCATTTTGACACCTTTGGAATGTGAACGACTTAATGGTTTTCCTGATAATTGGACAGAAGGTATGACAGAAAGAATGAGATATTTCTGCATGGGAAATGCATTAGTTGTTGGTTTGATAGAGCGAATGGGCAATAGAATCTTGCAAATTGAGCAGGATGAATTAAAATCTTTAAAAGAAAAACCACAGCAATTAAGTCTTTTTAATCATTAATATGCTTGGGTAACTGTAGAAAATCCTTGGTGATGTCATCAAGGGTTTTTCTGTTATTATTAATTTTGCTATCCCTAAGAATTCCCTTATTTCTTTAATTTGTCCATAAGGCTTTCTCTAATTCATGCTAAATTCTTGAAAGAGGTTGGATTCGCTCAAGCGAGCTGAAATTAATTCCGTTCCGAAGTGGTAGGAGGGATGTAGATGCTGAGGATAATCCTGTTAATGGTCTTGACAGCATTAATTTTGCAGGGGTGCAATGATAAGTCAAAGGAAGAAAAACAAGAGATAGTAGAAAAGTCCACAGGAACTGCAGTTCAGTATTTTAAAGAGCAAAAAGGGTGGGACGTTGTAACCAACGAGCATGATTTCACAGATCGTACAGATGGTACGGAAATATTTCTTTTCGGCTATGAGAAGGGAAATAAGGATAACAGGGTACATGCAAAGGTCAATTTTTCTGAAGGGAAATATGAAGTGTCACGTTGCTTGTAGGAAACAAAATATGGTTAATTTAGTTAACAAATGATAAAATAAACAGCTATAAACCCTCAAGAAACGGAGTCATTCCATGAAATCCTACTGGCTTTGGATCCTAATAAATATGGTTGTTTGGCCTTTTGCTATTGCTTATCTTAACCTTCCTATAAATCAATTACCAGTATACATAATTGGAGTAGCTTTTTATTTCCTGCTATTTTTTCTCGTTCCATTGATCGAGAAAAAGCCCATTGTTTTATTTTTCATATTAGGTACTAATACGGTTATTGCAGCAGCAACCCTATTTCCCTACAATGATCAATTTAATCCCTTTCTTATTCTCATCCTTTCCCTTCTAATTGCTGAGGGCTTTTATCGACTACCGTTTCGATACAGTATTGTGAATGGGGCAATTGGTGCAATCGCATTAGGGTTCACCACTTTACATAGTAATCTGGGCTGGTTCCTTCAGACTTTCATAATTGTATATATCCTTTTCCTTTTGATTGCTCTCATTCATTATAAAAAAACCAAGGATCATCTAATGGATCTGGAAGCACGCCACGAAGCTATTTTCAGTGAATTTCGCGATTTAAAACGGAGAGCTGTCTCTGAGGAGGAGCTTGCCAGACAGGAGGAGCGTGTCCTGATTGCCCATGAAATCCATGATTCAGTTGGCCATAAACTGACCGCCCTTATCATGCAGCTCGAAATGTTTCGTCTGCAAACCTCTGAGAACGAACAGGAAAGAGTGGAATCATTAAAGGAACTGGCTAATGAAAGCCTCAACGAAACACGCAGGGCCGTAAAATCTCTTAAGGCAAATGACACCGGCGGGCTTCCAGGCATCCTGCGGTTAATTCGCAGGCTCGAACTGGAAAATATGATGCACATTCATTTTTCTGTTAAATACGGTGCCTTTTCTGCTCCGTTGACCGGTGAACAATCCTTTGTAATCTACAGATCAGTCCAGGAAGCCTTAACCAATATCATGAAGCATAGTGATGCAAAAGAAGCAGAAATCACCTTCGAAGCACCAGGCGGCAGCATATTCCGATTCGAAATTCGGAACCCAGCCACTGGAACGGAGGGCTATCAAGAAGGATTCGGACTAAGCCAAATGAGGCAGCGTTTAGAGAAGCATAATGGTGGTTTGAAGGTGTACCAAACTGAAGGACATTTCATAGTTACCGGATTCATTAAAATAAGGTAGTTCTCGTAAAGGCTTTTGAACGCTTATTTAAGTATAATCTCTGAGTTGATTGAAGCGGAAGGTGCGAGACTCCTGTGGGAGTAGCGAACCAGGGGAGACCCCGCAGACGCGCAGCGGCGAGGAGGCTCCCGGTAGCCCCACGGAAAGCGAGTGCCTGCAGCGGAAATCAACGGGCAAAATTCAAAGACAATCTATGAGAATAGAGGTGAAAACCATGATTCGAATACTCCTGGCAGAAGACCAGGTAATGGTAAGACAAGGCTTAAAAATGATGATTGAAACCGAACCGGAGTACAAAGTCACAGGCGAAACAGATAACGGCAAAGAAGCCATCGCCCTTTGCGAAAAAAGGCAATTTGACATTGCCATTCTTGATATTCGCATGCCTTTAATGGATGGACTAAAAGCGGCAAAGACCATCCAATCACGCTGGCCCCAAACAAAGATCTTAATGCTGACAACCTTCGATGACGATAATTATGTCATGGAGGCCCTTCGAATAGGCGTGAGCGGCTACATACTAAAAAACGGTGACACGGATTCACTGCTCCGTTCAATCCGTAGTGCACTCAAAGGTGGTTTATCCATTGAAGAAGGGGTAGCTGCAAAAGTCGTTCCCCAGCTAATGAAACAGCAGGACACCAAGGAACCCGATCCTTCTCTAACACCCAGGGAACGGGCCATCCTAAAATGCATTGGAGAAGGGCTCAGCAATAACGAAATCGCAGAACGTCTTGCTATTTCTACAGGCACCGTAAAAAATAACACAAGCCAGATTTTGACGAAACTGGATTTAAGAGACCGGACACAGCTCGCCATCTATGCCATCCGCCATAACCTTGTCTAATTCAGAAAAAATGATGAAAGTAATGGTGAAATACATAACTCGTGACGGGAGACAGTAGTGATGCTGTTTCTTTTTTAATATCCTGAACGTATCAACTAAATAAAGGAGTGTGGAACCATGCTCGAAACAGTAAAACTGACGAAAAGCTTTAAAGATAAAAAAGTGGTGGATGAAATTAACCTATACTTGCATACAGGCGAATCAGTCGGTCTGCTGGGACCAAACGGCGCAGGTAAATCAACAACAATTTCCATGATTGCATCCCTCATTAAGCCGACTTCCGGGGATGTAAAGCTTGATGGGAAAAGCACGATCCAAAACCCTTCTGATCTCAGAAAAGTACTTGGAGTAGTACCGCAGGAAATCGCCCTATACGAGGAGCTATCAGCGTATGAAAATCTGAAGTTTTTCGGAAAAGCCTACCGGGTGGAGAAAGAAACCCTGGAAGTCCGTATTCAGGAAGTCTTGGATATGGTTGGCTTAAAGGATCGCCAAAAGGAGCTGATTAAAACCTTTTCCGGCGGAATGAAACGAAGGATCAACATCGCTGCCGCGCTGCTGCATAATCCGAAAATCCTCATACTCGATGAACCGACTGTCGGCATTGACCCCCAGTCACGAAACCATATATTAGAAACGGTTCGTGAATTAAATCAAACCCAGGGCACTACCGTCCTGTATACGAGCCATTACATGGAAGAAGTCGAGCAATTATGCAATCGGGTCTATATTATGGATCATGGAAAAGTTATCGCAACTGGCAGCAAGGAAGAATTGCTGAGTATCTTATCCAGTGAAGATACTATCGGGGTTCAGCTCAGCAAGAGAAGCGAAGCATTCACGGACAAAATTAAAATGCTGCCGGATGTCCTTCAAGTGGAACAAACGAGTGACGGCCTTCGCATTCTGGCGAAAAAGAATCATCATCTTTTAAGCAGCCTTGTGCATGCTGCTGAAAAAGAAGGCATTCAAATTATGAATTATCAAGTAGAAATTCCAAGCCTGGAGGACGTCTTTCTGCACCTGACAGGTAAAACATTGCGGGATTAAGGAGAGGTGAAAAATGGGCGCTTTTATTAAAAAAGATCTCCTGGTTTTCTGGAGAGACCGCAAAGAGATCTTAATGGCATTATTGCTCCCCATCCTGATCATTGTGATCTTGAATTTTGCCTTTTCAGGCCTTTTTAAGGATGAAAAAGCGATGCAAATAAATATTTCAGTGGTGCAGGAGGATGATGTGAAGAAGGGGAAGGAGCAATTTGCTGCTGCTGTGGAAGCGAAGGGATTATCCTCCGAAGAAAAAAGTGTACTACTTGCAGAAGCAGATAAGCTTGGTCCTGTAAAGCTTATTCATGATTTTCTGAACAGCTCTGACTTAAAGGAATGGGTGACTATAAAGGACTTCAGTGAACAGGAAGCAGCGGAACAGATGAAAAACGGGGAACTGGATGCGATTATTAAAATTCCAGAAGGGTTTACGTTTGAATCGTTATCCGGTGTTCTATTAGGAGAAACATCTCAAGGGTCCGTAACGATTTTAGCCGAGGAGGAATCGGCAGAGGTCAGCACCCTTCAAGAGGTCGTCCATACCTTTGTCAATACGGTAAATACACAGTTTGCCCTTGGGAGTAAAGGAGTCCAGGCCACGGCTGAACCCATTTTGCCAAAGGGAGGCAAGGAAGTGGTTGAAGGGGATGATGGTGCGGATGCGTATACCATTTCACAATACTTCACGATCGCAATTGGAACCCTTTTTGCCTTATTTATGGCTCAAACGGTTTCTTTAAAAACAATGACAGAAAAGCGGGAGCAGGTGTTCAATCGGATTTTATTAACGAATAGCCATCCGTTGTCCTTCTTAATTGGGAAAACGGTATCAGCTTTTATTCTCGCCATTCTGCAATTTGCGATTACCCTGACGGTTGTTCAATTGCTGTTAAATGTATTTCCGGATAAATCATTCACGTTTTGGGCGGGGTTAATGGTAGTCCTGATGGCATTTGCTTTAACAGTAGGGGGACTTTCCGCTTTATTTACGGCTCTTACACTTCATTTAAGCGACACTAACGCAGCAAGTGGTATATCTACCCTGATCATTATGGGGTTTGGGGTTCTGGGCGGCAGCTTCTTTCCGCTGGAAGGACTTCCGGAGCCTATTCAAAAAATCGGCGAATGGACACCGAATGGCCTGACGCAGACTGCCCTTATTGAATGGGTTCAATATAGTCACTTCAATGACTTGTTATTCCCGATTCTCTTTCTAATGGGTGTATTTATCATGTGTTTTGCCATCAGTGTGTCAATCTTTCCAAAAAGGGGGCGAAGCTGATGTATCCAGTGTTTTACGCTCAATTTCTAAAGGACAAACGGAAGCCGCTTCTAATCCTGACATTTATTGGCCTGAGCATCTTAGCTACCCTCATTTTCGGAAACTCGGCCTGGCAGACGAGTACCACTGTTTCTGTGTTTGCCTCCGGGCCAAATGCAGAAGAGATTGAACAAAAATGGGTAACGTTATTAAATAAGGATAATGAAAATACCGAATATGTTATTTCAGAAGAAGGGGAAGCACGTGAACAGGTTAGAGAGGGAAAAAGGGATGTTGCTATTCTATTAATGGAACAGGATTATCGCTTAATAACCGCCTCTGATATGCCCAACATCCAGCTGATCGAGCAGGAGGTCCATAAAGTATTTACGGAGGAAGCACAGCTTCAGGCGATCACTGGCTCAGCTGATACAGCTGAATTAAGAGAAGAAATCGATCGCTACCTGGAAAAACCGCCCCTGACCGTTAACATCAAAAGCGTGAATGGCGGAGAATTGACCAGCCATAATATGGGGACCCAGCTGCTGTTTGGCTTTACCCTGTTTATTGCCATGTTCACCATTGGATTTAAGGTTAATGGCATAAATGCGGATAAAGTCAGCGGGGTATGGAACCGTCTGAACCTTTCGCCAGTAAGTAAAACCAATATGTATACCGGTCATTTACTGTATAGCTTTTTCATTGGATTTTTTCAAATGGCCGTTGTTTTTCTGATATTCGAATATGTCATGAACTATGAAATAGGACCGCTTTCCCTTATTCTGACGATAGCCGCCGTGTTTACATTAAGCAGTGTAAGCCTGGCTATGCTGGTTGCCGGCTTTACCAAAACGCCGGAAAAGTTCAATATGGTTTATCCATCTGTTATTCCGATTATCCCGATTATCAGCGGTGTGTATGTGCCGCCGGGTGTAATGGATAATCCGGTATTTACCTTTATTGCTGACCTGTTCCCTATGGGTTATGCACTTGAAACGATGATGGATGCTGCTCTTTTTGGTGCTGGCTGGAGTGAGATTCTGCTGCCGGTTTCGTTAATGCTACTGATTGCCGTTATGTATATGGGGATTGGAATAAATTTAGGAGAACGCGACAGGCGATAAGGCGGAAGTATATCAATTTTGGATATATTGCATATACCAGGGTGTAGCAGCGACTACCATTTTGTAATACTGCTCTATAGTGTTATAAGAAGTCAGTTTAATGTGATAATGGCTTTATTGCTGGTATATAGTGCCGGGTCGATTCTTGTGGGGTATTTCATTCGGTAAATGATTGAGTGGTCTTAATGATGGGGTACAGTTCAAAGCTGTACCCCATAAATGTTTAAACCACCATTCATGTCATAGGCTGTTAGGTAATTGACTAGTGTAATATCCTTACGAAGTGAAAACCGTCTTTATCAATTAAAGGTTAATTACTTTCCTTTTAAACCCAAATAAATAACTTTATAAAAAATTATGCTTTTAAATCCAGAACAATAAGTCTATTATAGTTATTAAAATTAAAAAAGGAGATTCATATGAATTCATCTATTCAAGATCAACTTCAAGTATTTAGAGAAAGTCAAAAAAACAGGGGGCGGCTGCTTATCAATTGTCCTGATCAGCCGGGCATTGTGGCTGCTGTATCCAAGTTTCTGTTCCAGCATGATGCTAATATTATTGAATCGAGTCAATACTCGACAAATCCAGAGGGTGGAACCTTTTTTATACGGATCGAGTTTGAATGTCCTGGTTTACAGTCGAAGGAAGAAGAGTTGAAGAGTCAATTTAAGGAAATCGCAGAAACATTTTCAATGGAATGGAAATTAGCATTTGTTTATGAATTGAAGAAGACAGCTATTTTCGTATCAAAAGAACTTCATTGTTTACGTGAGCTGTTATGGGAATGGCAAAGTGGTGATTTGCTTACCGACATCGCTCTTATTGTGAGCAATCACGAGGAAGCAAGACAGATTGCAGAATCCTTGCATATTCCATTCTTTTACATACCAGCAAGTAAAGAAAATAGAGAGGAAGTTGAAGAAAGACAGCTTCAGCTTTTAAAAGAATTTGATATTGACTTAATCATCTTAGCAAGATATATGCAAATTTTGACGCCAGCCTTTGTTGGGGCTCATCCATTCAAAATCATTAATATTCATCACTCTTTCCTTCCTGCATTTGTTGGTGCGAGGCCATATGATCGGGCCCATCAGCGCGGGGTAAAAATAATTGGGGCAACGTCTCATTATGTTACAAACGATCTTGACGAAGGACCAATCATTGAACAAGATATCAAGCGTGTTGACCACCGGGATCATATAGATGATCTAAAAAAGAGCGGACGTTCTATTGAACGAAGTGTTCTTGCCAGAGCGGTAAAATGGCATTTAGAAGACCGGATTATTGTTCATGAAAACAAAACAATTGTTTTTTAAGGAAAAGGAGCGGTAATGAGTGCCTGTCTCTCAGGGGGGCGTTATCAAATTTGTGCACACATAACACTTATCAAATTGGACAGATCATCTATATTCGAAAAGTCCAGGGTTCCAGGAAAAGTAAAGAGTAGAAAGAAAAGAGGACGGATACAAAGGAGCGGAAGGAATACGAATGGGTCAAAGAGAATCGGGAAGTGCTTTTGGACTTTTGCAGTAAAATGGATCCAAAAGATTTTACGCGTGAAATGGGATTCGGCTGGCAGAGTGTGCGTGACACACTTGTTCATGTAGCGAATTGTTATCATGGCTGGCTAGGATCATTTGTTTTATTAAAAACGAAGAAGCCTATCACGCCTAGAGAAAACATTCCGACAATCGGCATCGAGGAAATCAGGACACTTTTTGAACAAGCAGATGCTTATGTGTATGAAGTTCTTGAGTCATTTGCTCAAAAAATGGATCAATCAATCGTGCAGCCTATTCCTTGGAGAGAATCAACTGAGGAGATTTCAATGACTCCTCGAAAACTGATCATGCATACTGTCACTCACGAATACCATCACAAAGGACAGATTATGGCGATGGCCCGCCAGTTGGGGTATGAACCGCCAAATACAGATGTTCTGGGGACGAGAGACTAGATTTAGATAAGAAAGGATGCCCAATGGTGCTGTTCGTAATATCAATGGGCACCCTTTGTCACTTTTAAGACTAAAATTAAAATAATCTTTCCTTTTTTAGTTCTTTACACCTGTATGATGAATAACCCGTTCCATCGCTTGAATATGCCCCAAATGGTTTGCCTCATGAAACAACGCAAATTCGGCTAATTCACCAAAGGTTTCAAGTCCCAAAAATGGTTTAGCCAGCTTTTCATTTAACCGTTCTGCTGGAATTTGCTGGATTCGGACCAATTGATCCTTCAGCTGTACAATGAGCTCATCTGTTTCAGGTATATCACCTTTCCAATCAGCCGGCTTTGTACCGTTCCCAAATAATTCAATATAGTTTGCAGGGATATGGGTCGTTTTGCGGGGAAAGCCGAACATAAACTGTTCACAGACCGTTAATACATGGCCAATATGCCAATGGATCGTGTTGTTAAAACCGTCTGGCTGTACCCTTGCTACATCCTTTGAAACTGACTCGATCTTTTTAATAAAATAACCTCTTGTCTTCTCAAACTGTTTAAACACTAGTTCATTCATTCTTTTCTCCCCTTCCAAATATTCTCATCTGTCAATATACCAAAAATCCGGGAAGATTAGGAGTGTCAATGGACTGAAAAATGGATTATTGTTTTCTTTTATATACGGAGAAGGATTAGTTTGAAATTAATAAATTTATATTTTGTAAATGGCAGGACCTTACATCCAACCAATTATAATGTCACTTACACAACGTTAAGCAAACCAGTAAGCTTTTCTTTATCAAACCGGTTGATGATATGCTGTGGGGAACATTAACCGAGGAAAGCAGCCCCGGGAGGCTGCTTTTTGTGCGGAAGGGTCTGTCAATTTAAGATTTCAGTTAAATTTACGCCAATCATAGCAATGCATTTATTCTGCCGGATAAAATAAAATCATACTGACACGTGCCAAAGATTTCCCTGAATTATGATAGGTATGGGGCCGATCAGCTTTGAATCTGATGGAGTCACCGCTTTCCAATGTATATTCATCGTTATTAACCCTTATGGTTATTTCCCCATCAAAGACAACAATCAGCTCTTCGGTTCCCTCGATATGAGCTTCAGCACTCAGGTATCCTCCTTTGTCGATTTCGACAGTGTACACTTCAAATCGTTTATCGTTTTCGAAAGGAAAGTAAGGATATACCCGATACCTGCCATGATCCTCTGATAATGTCTGAATTTCCTTCTTTAAAACAACTTGAGTATCCGGCTGAGGATGATTAATCAGTGAGGTAAAAGAGATCTTTAGACCATTTGCAATCTTCCAGATGGTTGTGATGGTCGGGCTTGATTCGCCCCGTTCAATTTGGCCGATCATCGTTTTACTAACTCCCGTTAATTCGGCCACCTTCTCTAAACTTAATTTTTTATTTTCTCGATATGCTTTTAAGTTTTTAGCAAGAATTAAATGAATTTCTTCCATACCTGCATTCCTTTCATCTGTACAATATAACGTCCGTAATATACAATATGTAGTAAATCGTTATATTGTCTTTTTGTACATTATAACATACACGCAAAGGAGGAAGGCAGCTGTGTCTTTATTATCTTTTTTCTTATATGTTTTTGTTACCAGCTTTACGCCAGGTCCAAACAATATTATGGCCATGGTATTCGCTAACCGGTTCGGTTTAAGAAATACGATACGATTTTGTTTGGGGGTAAGCGCGGGGTTCTTTGTCATTATGATACTTAGCAGCTATTTTAATCTATTGCTTCATCAATTCATTCCAAAGATTGAATTGATCATGACCATCATTGGAGTCATTTATATGCTGTTTTTGGCCCTTAAAATCATGACCAGTAAATCGGATAATCAAAACAATAATGATGGAAAGCAAAACGGCTTTTTAATCGGGATGCTTTTACAATTTATTAATCCAAAGGGGATCTTATATGGGGTTACAGTTATATCAACCTTTATCCTTCCATACTATACCTCACATACGAGCCTGATATCCTTTTCCATTTTCCTTGCATTTGTTGGTTTCTTGAGCACCTTTTGCTGGAGTGTTTTTGGATCGATTTTTCAATCCTTCCTGGCGAAGTATAGAAGTCAGTTTAATGTGATAATGGCTTTGCTGCTGGTGTATAGTGCCGGGTCGATTCTTGTGGGGTACTTCATTCGGTGAATGAATGAGCGGTCTTAATGATGGGGTACAGCCAAATGCTGTACCCCATACATGTTTAAATCACCATTAGGTTTTATCCATTTTATTTATCATAAGTTGCCTTTATAATATTAACAAACTATTGAAAAAAATAAGAAATTCATAGATGAGTTTTATTGTTTTCTATCAAAAGGGGGGAATCTTATGATTACACTCAAAGACTTTGCTGATGTGTTAGAAAGGGATCATATTTTGCAGGTGAGCGGCGGCAGTCAAAATATGAATAAAGAGATTGCCTACTTAACAAGCATGGAGCTTACGGAAAAAACATCCCGTATGAAAGAAAAAGGGTTTGTTATGACTACGTTTCATGCATTTAAAGATGTGAAGCAAATGATTAGCCATTTAGAATGGATGCAGGAAATCGGTATAAGTGCAATTGGTTTTCATACAGCAGCATTGAAAACAATTCCAAGGGAAGTGATTGACTATTCCCATACCCATTCTTTCCCGCTTTTTGAAATCCCCCAAGAGATCCCATACTATGTCATCCACGAAAAATATAATAAGCTGGTAAATCAGAAGGAAAATGAACAGGCTTCGAAAATCCATAAATTAAATGAAAAATTAATGGAAATTGTTCTCCTGGAAAAGGATTTGAATTCAATTGTAAAAGTAATAGGAGAATATATAAACAATGTTGTGTGCGTGCTAGACCCGTATTTTGATTTGATTGCATATTGGAAAATGAAAGAGCAAACCAGAGATGAGATTAAGCACCTGATTAATTTAATCATAAACCAGCATAAAGAGAATGTGTTAAAGGTGCGCTTCACCAATCGTGAAGCAAATATAGCTGTGAAAATGGATGGTTTTTCTGATCAAAATTTCAAGGTAGCCCCGCTGTTTTCTAAGATGAGCTTTCTTGGATATCTGATCATTTGTCAAAATGGAACGGCGGATAAGTTTTCAGAAGAGGTTATTAAGAATGGTATACGTGCCTTAAGCTTAGCAGCCTATAATAAAAATACCTTGCTTCATTATCAAAAGAGCAAAGATATCGAAATGCTTGAGGGTATTTTTCAAGGTGAGTCCGCTGATAAAAATCTTTCCGATTTTTATATGGACCTTAAGAAGGTAAGATGCATTTTCCAGGTGCAGTCCTCTTCTCCGGAAACACTTCCGTTAAAGCTTCAAATGCTTTCTGAGAGTTTAATAGAAAATGAAACAAACTCCCGATTATGGATTTATAACAGAAAAATTGTCGGGGTGATCGATTCAATTTTAGACAGAGATAGATTAGCAAAAATCCTGACAGATTATCCAGGAATCCGTATTGGTGTAAGTGCGATAGACGAGGTGAATCATTGCAGCAAAATGAAAGCTATGTATGACCAATCATCGGTGGGGCTGCTGCATGGCCAAATTCAAGATGCACAATTGGTGTTTTGGGATGAGATGGGGATTGAAAAGATAGCCTACAATCTACAATCCCATCATTTGTTTCAAAACTTCGATGAAGAATTACTGGGTCCTTTGTTTGCCTATGATCAGGAGAAAAATGCTTCCTTAACCGAAACGCTATATACATATTTAAAACACTTCTTTAATCTGCAAAAATCGAGCGGTGAATTATTTGTGCATCCCAATACGGTAAAGTACAGATTGCAGAAAATAACCGAATTAATACAGGTGGATATTCAAAATCCATCCAATTATTCGATGCTGATGCTGGCATTTTCTATAAAGAGCTATAAACAGAAGGCAGGTCAATTTCAATAGAATTGTTTAAAAGAGACAAATTACTGTCTCTTTTTTGTTTGTAGTATACAATGATAAATATTCTTTCTATTGTTATGATTTTGAATAATCAAACAATAGGAGGGCTTTACAATGCCGGCAAACACGAAATGGATCTTAAAAAATGGCAGCATTATTGACGGACTAAACGATGAGGTGGTGGAGAATTCATACATTAAGATTGAAAATGGGAAAATTTCAGAGGTGCAGCAAGGGGAGCCAGCTGAAACAGAAGGGTTTGAGGTCATTGATTGTACCGGAAAACATATACTTCCGGGATTGATTGACTGTCATGTGCATCTCGTTTGGAATGGCAGTGCAGATCCGCAATCTGTCATAAAAAATGAGGAAAATGACAGGATTGCTTTGGAAGCCTACAAGCATGCATTAGATACACTGAAATTAGGAGTCACTACAGTGAGAGATTTGGGAGCTCCGGATCGAACCGTATTGCATGTAAGAAATGTCATTGATTCCGGCTTGCTTGCAGGGCCTACCATTATTGCTTCAGGAGCACCCATTTGCATGACAGGAGGACATGTCTATTATTTAGGCTACGAATCGGACGGGCCGGACGAAGTCCGCAAGAATACTAGAAGGGTGCTCAAAGAAGGGGCAGACCTGGTGAAGGTGATGGCAACGGGCGGTATTTATACCAAAGGGGAAGAACCTGGTTCCGTTCAGTTAACAATAGAAGAACTGAGTGCGGCAAAAGAAGAGGCTCTAAAGAAAAATAAAAAGGTATCTGCTCATGCAGATGGGATTGAAGGAATTATGAACTGTTTAGAGGTCGGAATTGACACAATTGAACATGGAATTTACGCAGATCGTCAGGCTCTTGAAATCATGAAAAATCAGGGAACCTTCTTAGTGCCGACAATGGCTGTCATGAGGCAGCTTATAAGCAGTCCGGACATTCCCGCATATGCTCTTGAAAAAGCGAAGCAAGTAGTGGGACCGCATTTCTTGATGCTGCAGGAGGCAGTTCAAATCGGAGTAAAGATTGCGACAGGTACTGATTGTGGCTCTCCATTAACACCGCCTCGCTATTATTATGATGAATTAGCGATTATGCATGAAGCGGGCATGTCGGAAATGGAAGTCATCAAAGCATCTACGAATGTTGCCGCTGAATGTCTCGGGATTGAAGATCAGCGCGGCAGTATTTCTCCAGGAAAGTTTGCCGATTTGCTGATTGTAGACAGCAATCCTTTAAATGATTTAAATAGTTTGCGGGGAGACAAGCAGGTTATGAAAAATGGTGTTTTGGTCAGCTGAAGTCTTCTGTAAGCTGAAACGGATACTGCAACGGGGCTCTGCAAGTGCGGGGTCTCCCTTGGGTAAATTCTAAAGAAAATTTAATAAGGAAAATGGATCACTGTTCCAGATTAAATAAGCATTAAGCTTCCACACAGCCTTATATAAAAATAGTAAAAGGAGTGAGCTTATTGAACATTTATTTAGTTGCAGTTGTTATTTATCTGGTTTTCATGGCGTTGATTGGTGTGTATTTCGCAAAAAAATCGGTGAAAAACAGTGATGATTTCATGGTTGCAGGACGAAGCCTGCCTCTATTCGTCGTCATGGGTACTCTTTTGGCAACGTTTGTCGGGTCTGGAACTGTAGTCGGCGGAGCAAGCTTTATTTACCAATACGGACCGTTTGCCGCTATTTTTAATCTGTCAGGCGGAATTGTTGGAGCAATCATTTTGTATTTTATAGCTTCTAAAATTCGCCAGATTGAAATCTATACAGTACCGGATCTTTTGGAACGGCGCTTTGGAAAAACAGCTCTTTATATATCATCCGTTATTATCATCTTTGCCTTTGTCGGAATAACAGCCTACCAGTTTACAGGTGGAGCTTATGTGCTGCAATTAACCACAGGCATTCCACTCGAAATTGGAGCCATCATTATGTGTGCACTGGTTATCTTCTTAACGGTAAGCGGCGGGCTATTTTCAGTTGCTTATACTGATGCACTAAGTGCCATTCTAATTATCATTGGCTTTCTATTCGGGGTTCCCTTTGCATTGAATGCTGTCGGGGGATTTGAAGGGTTATCTCTATCTTTGCCTGAAATGAATAAGACCTGGAATGGCGGCTTATCATTTCCTCAGCTTCTCGGCTTCTTCCTGCCATTGTTTTTACTCGTTCTGGGTGATCAAAACATGTATCAGCGATTTTCCGCTGCGAAAGATCCGAACGTAGCCCGGAAATCCACTATCGGATTTTTTGTTGGCAGTGTGTTTGTCATAAGTTTAACCATCATCTTAGCAACTACCTCCATTGTGCTTTTTCCAGAAATCAAGCCTGATACAGCTATACTATCGCTCGCGATTGATGGTGTACCTTTAGTAGTCGGATTGCTTATTCTCTGTTCAGCCGTTGCCTTTATTATCACAACAGCTACTTCTTATCTGTTATCAGCATCAGGAAATATCGTTAGTGACTTAATCCAGCGCTCAAGTAAAAGCAAGCTATCAGAGAGTAAACTTCTGTGGTACAACCGTATGATTGTCGTGGTATTAGGGGTCCTTGCGTATGTGTTAGGGCAATTCTTCCCAAGTGTATTGGCGATCCAAATGTATTCCTATACGATGTATGGTGCGTCCTTAACTCCGGCCATTCTGGCAACCGTATTATGGAAAAATGCGACAAAAGCAGGCGTCATCAGCTCCATGCTTGTGGGTGGTTCTGCAACTATGATCTGGGAAATCGGTCTTGACCGGCCTTTAGATTGGAATAGTGTCCTGTTTGCCTTGCCATTGTCTGTTTTAACACTCATTATTGTCAGCCTATTAACCAGAAATAAAAATGTCTCAGCAGATCTTACGACAGATCATACAAGCTAAAAGGATTTGAAAAGGAGTTGGAAATCGTGAATTCAGCGAAACGAATCAATCGATTAAAAGAGTATATGAAAGAACAAGGAATTTCTGCCGTATTTGTCTTTAATCCGGACCATCAATTTTATTTAACGAATTTTAAAGCTTTAATTTATTCACGGCCCATCATCTTTCATTTACAGGAAAAGACTGCCATGATTGTTCCTGGCCTTGAAGAAACCCATGCACTGGAGCATTCACATGCAGATGATGTCCTGGTCTATTATGAGCATCCTGGAGCCGGCAGGGATGAGACTTCGCATATAGAGCATATACGTGCATTGGTAAAACAAAGTCACGACTCATCAAAAATTGGTGTGGATTTAGCGTTTATTCCGGGTGATGCTCTTCTCTATCTTCAGGAATCAGGCTATCAGGTGGTTGATGTTGGGCAATTCATTTATCAAATGCGATTTATTAAGGATGAAGAAGAAATTCACATGCTGGAGCAGGCCGGACAATTAGTGAATCTGGCAGTAAGCAAGTCATTAGCGCAAATTCAAGCGGGAATAACAGAAATGGAAATAGATGCAGCGGGAAATGCGGCGCTGTTTGAAGCAACTGCTGCCCAATATCCGGATTCCGTAATTGATATTGTGGTTATGTCGCCTTCCGGGTTAAAACGAAGTATCATGCCGCACGTCTTCTCCAACACAAGAAAAATTGAAGCAGGAGATGTCATTATTCACAGCAGACAGGTCGGGCTAAATGGATATCGTGCAGAATTAGAGAGAACCGTCATTGTCGGAAAGCCAACATCCCAGCAGGAAAAGGCGTTTCAGGCTGCTATAGAAGCGCAGCAGCGTGCAATTGATTTTATTAAGCCAGGTGTGAAATTTTCAGAGGTAGATGGTGTTGCCCGTGAAGTGTTTGAAAAGGCTGGACTTGAAAAATATGCGATTCACCGTACCGGACACGGAATAGGTGTATCAGCTCATGAGCAGCCATTTTTGCGTTATGACCATTATGATGTGGTAGAGGAAGGAATGGCATTCTCGATCGAACCGGGGATTTATATACCGGGGGTTGGCGGTTTTAGACACTCTGATACAGTTCTTATCACATCTGATGGATGCCGATTAATTACAGAATATCCACGCGATATGGAGTCCCTGCTTTTTTAATTCATATACCAAATGAGAAGGGGAGAAGTAGTATACTTCTTCCTTTTAATAGTGATAGGAGGAACATGTGATGGAGGTTGTGATATCAAATGTGCAGCTATTGTATGGGGAAGAATTGGATTGTAAGAAGGGATTTGCTCTTTGGATAAAAGATGGTTTGATCAAGGGTATTATCCCTGAGTCTCAACTGCCAGCCAATGTAAAGGTCATCGATGGAAATGGAGGGTTTCTCGCTCCAGGCTTAATAGATTTACATATTCATATGATGTGGGACGGTTCATTGAATCCAGTTCAAACCTCCGAAACAGAAGGCTATGAGCAGATGCTGATACGAGCAGTTGCCAATTGTCAAACCTATCTCCAGCACGGTATAACAACTGTCAGGGACATTGGCTCCATTGATGACATTGCTCTGCATGTGGCAAAAGGGATCAAAAGGGGGCTCATTTCAGGTCCTGATGTGATTGCAAGCGGAAAAACCTTAACCATGACAGGCGGGCATGATCCGTTCTGGGCAAGATTTGTCGATGGAAAGGAAGAGGCGCTAAAAGGTGTGCGAGAACAAATCTTTAAGGGTGCCGAAGTGATTAAAGTAAGTTCTACTGGAGGGGTCTATGGAAGAATAGAAGGGGAACAGGTCGGCAATGCAGAGCTTAGCCTGGAAGAGCAGGAAGTCATCTGCAAAGAGGCACATCGTTTTGGACTCAAAGTAGCGTCCCATGCGATTGGCCGTGATGGTATCTATAATTCGATACTTGCGGGTGTGGATACGATTGAGCATGGCCATTTTCTGGATGATGAACTGGCTGCCTTAATGGAGGAACGGAATACCGCCTGGATTCCAACATTGTTCGTCTACAAGCAAATTGCTACACAGGAAGGAATTCCTTCTTATGCAAAAGACAAAGCTGAGGAAATCGTCAGCATTCATCGGAATGCATTTAAATCCTATTTTAACCGGAATATCTTAATTGGGGCCGGATCAGATGCCGGTTCCCCATGTACTTCTCACCGGGCGCTGCTGGATGAATTGTATACCATGTATGAAATGATTCCTGATGCGAAAGAGGTTCTTAAAACAGCTACTGTAAATGCCGGGAAAATTTTAGGACGTGACGTTGGGCAAATTAAAGAGGGATACAGGGCAAATTTGATTTTACTTAAGGAAAATCCGCATGAGTGCCTGAGTAACTTAGAAAGTATAGAGATGGTTGTAATCAGGGGAAAAGCTCTTATGAAGCATACAAATAAAAACCTGGAAATGATTGCGGAATGAGTAGTTTCTGAAGGAAGAGTTTTAATGGTGCAAATTATATCTAGTAAAATATATTTTTAATATAAACACTTTACAGATAGGTTTAACTATGTTAAATTCTATTTATCGAATGATTCTGAAATTTCAAAAAGATGGTGTGAGTAAATGAGTTGGACTGCTGGCCCATTTAAACAGGAACTAATTAAGGACTACAACAATATCAACCTTCTTTTGTTTAACATTGGTGTCAAAAGTCAGCGAATCGACTTTTTGGGGGATAAGATATTAATTTTCGCCTATCACAAGAGAATTCCATCTCTTAAACATTTGGACGAGATTAATCGCTTTGTAACCCGAATGACAGACATTGCCATCATAGACAGTTATAAGGAACATTTAAGGAATGTCCTGGAAGAAAAATATGGGATGAAGGTACTTTCTATTTTAAAAGACTATGATCCCGTTACTGAACTTTCAGGCACTATCATTACCCTGGATCGGGATACATGTGCCTATATTTCCAGGTAACTAAATAATGGTGACTGGTCCATTGAACTCTTAAGAGTGCATAAAAACCGTCAGTACAATCTTTCAGACTAGCGTCTGTTTGATTTGTGCTGACGGTTTTTTTTATAAAAATTAGGCTGTTTTCGCAAGGTTTGTTGATTTTTGTATATTATTTGCTGAGTTGGTTGCAGCGGAAGGTGCGAGATCCTCGAAAATGCATTCGCATTTTCTTCGTGCGGTGTTTGTTCGAGGAAGCATATTCAATGTCCAGCGGGAGTAGCGGGACAGGTGAGACCCCGCAGACGCGGAGCGCCGAGGAGGCTCAACGCCCGCCCCGCGGAAAGCGAGCAGCCTGGAGCGGAAATCAACGGACAACATTGATAGGCTAAAAACAACAATTTATACGAAAAGAGCCAAAAATAATAAGGAGGCAACATATTATGAAAACAGTAGAAGATGTATTGAATGCGCTGGATGACCTTACAGGAGGAAGAGTGATTAAATCTCTAAATGATATTACGAGAGGTGAGCATCCATTTGTCATTATGAAGTCTTCCAACATTCCCGGAAAAGAGATCATTGAAACGCCTGGTCTTGTCTATGGTGAAATGCAAAAAGAAGTAAAAAAAATCGCAGTCGCAATGACAATGACGGAAGGATGCATCGAACTTGCCGGGGCTACTGGAGTCGATGCCATTGTTGCTCACCATCCGATAGCTGAAGCGGCTAATTCGGGCGGTGTTATTTTGAAAAACTATCTGGATTTATATAATGTAGCTGCCTTTGAATTACATGAAGCTTTCCATGGGTTGCACCCTGGCATCCCATTTTTGCACGGCCATCAGGTATACCGGACAGAGGTTTCTTATGGAGGAATACACGGAAATATTTTATTTGTAGGAAAAGTATTCCCAGAGGTGAACACTCTCGGAGATATTTTAACCCGGTTAGATAAATATATGGGTCTGCAGGAGGAAGAAGATCTATTACATACTGAAAAGGAACTTCGCACTGCTTCATCTCTGAATGAAACAAGTACGGTGACGCGCGCGAGAATTGTTATTGGTGAAGAAACCAGCCCTGTGAACAATATAGTGCACATTTTCCCGCATACGGGATTTTCGCCTGATCATTTGCGGCAAGTCATCAAAGAACACCCTGAGGCTGACACGGTTCTCGCTTCCATTAGCCGGGTTTATGATGGACATCCCCTGATTGAAACGGCTAAGGAGTTAGGAGTTAATTTTATTATTGGCAACTGCCATGTGTTAGAAATACTCGAAAATGGTTTGCCTTTAGCTTATGCCTTAGACAGACTGCTGCCTGATGTTGAAGTTGTTGTTTTCCGGGAACGTGTGACAAGCATATCCTTAAATGAAATGGGATCACCTCATTTAAAGAAATATGCAGAAGAAATGGCTGAGGGGTATCTATTGAAAAAAACGGCTGTCCATACACTATAAAAAAGGAGTGCAGGTAGATGAGCGAGGTTAAATCCTTAGTACAAAAAAATTTAGAAATAGAAGAGAATAGTGCCCCGATTCCTTTAACTAGAAAATGGACACAAATCGAAGTAGTAGGTCTTGGTTTAGTCATAATCTCACTGCTGGTATTGTTAATCACTCCAGGAACATTAGCCGGGTTATTTACTTCCATTGTTGATCAAGTTTTCCCGGTTATCGTAGAGATATTTTTAACCGGCACGGTAGGAGTTTCCATTATTGTGAGTGTCATAATAGGCCGGGTACTGGAAAGGCTGGGGTTTACGGATGCGTTAATTCGGATATTCATTCCTGTTACAAAGCTGATGAAAGTGAATTCAGCGGTTATCATTCCAAGTATATATAATATTCTTGGGGATATTAATGCAGCCGGAAAAATTGCAGGACCGATCTTGATCCGTTCGGGAGCAACAAAAGCAGAGCAAAAAATAGCGGTAGCAACCATGGTTCAATCCCAGCAGTCTTTTGCTACATTTATGTTAGGCATGGTTGCTTTAACGGCTGTAGGGGCCAATGCCTTTATAGTGGTAGTGCTGGCTGTTTTCATGCCTGTCATTGTTGTTCCGTTTCTACTATTTAAAACCATTTACCGGGATACGAGAGCTGTCCAAATTGCAAAGCTGCCTCAATTTACGCCAAAGACTGGCTTTTTACCGACTCTATTTAATGCAGCCAGGGAGGGAGCAGAGCTTTTATTC
This sequence comes from Bacillus sp. NTK034, assembly GCF_017303275.1. GTDB lineage: Bacteria > Bacillota > Bacilli > Bacillales > Cytobacillaceae > Cytobacillus. Next base: position 33,455 of record NZ_JAFKOJ010000009.1, read on the forward strand.
CTTCTCATTATACCGGCTGCCGCTGTCGTGTTTGCTGCTATTGGTGTTTTGGACTACATCGGAATTTGGTCAAAATTTGAGTCCGGCTTGTCAACAGTATTGTTAGCTCTAAATATTCACCCGGAAACTGGTATTCTTTCCATATTGGCTAGTCCTGCGCTTGCAATGGCCCAGTTATCAGAAGTTGCGGGTTCGTTGGATCCGCGCTTGGTGATTGGATCTTTTGTGCTGGCGTCATCGGGATTACCCCTGTCAACAATCTTTGGTCAAATCCCGGTTATATGGGCAGCTAATTCTGACCTCAGTGAAAAAGAAGCATTGGGAGCAGCTGTATTAGGAATCGTTATGCGTATATTGACAGCATTTTTAATTGTTTATTTCTTAACACCGATATTAGTTTAATGGGAGTGAAGGTGAAAAAATGGCTTTAAGGATTGTTTATAAGATTTTAAATTTTACCCAGTAAAAAAGATAGATCGATAAAATATTGATCTGGAGGGTTCCTTTCAATTGATTGGGGATCCAGATCGAGCTCTGTTTTGCTTAAAAGATTGTTTTCCTCGTTCCATAAGAAAAGAACGGCCGTTTGATGAAATGGTTCCATAATCCCTTTCTTCTTCGGTGCAAGTAGTTCAATTTTAAGATCATCCAGAGGGAAGTCAGTCCGGCGAATAAGCTTACATGGTGCTGTTTGTATGGGTTCATAGTGATTTATTGTATGATCAGACAGATGATGAATCCTTCCTGTAGCTGCAATTCTTTTATCAGGGAGAATCAGTCCAGGTTCATGATAGATGTCTCTTCCAATAGAGGAAGGGATCTTTTTTTTGTTCCATAGAATGGACATTGAGAAAGTGTGGCCAGGCAAAATCGTCCATGCTCTTTTGGCTATCAGTTCAAATCCGATAAAGGACATGGCTACCCCTCTTTTCTGTTACTGGATACTGATGTTTATGCTCTAAAAATCCAAAGGATACTGGGTTGGTAAAAATACTATCTACAAAAGGTGGATAAATCTGAATGAAAATGGCGTGCTCTTTATAGGGCGCGCCATTTTTAAAGAATTGAATTTCAAAAAAGAAAACCGCATCGTTAGTTAATGAACGAGATTGAGAGCGGCAGGTGAATGATAGCAAATTAGTGGGCAAATAGAAACTAAGAAAGCTAAAATCAATAATTTATTAAGTTAGAATGTAATCTTACTGGTTAGTATAATAATAGTTTATAATGTTTCTAACGATATTGAGCTCTTAAGCAAGTGAATTTATTTATGTCGATTATCCAAAAAAGTATAAATGAAAAAAGAATCTTATGTTTATTAAAGAGGGGGAGGAAATGCAAGAAAAGGATTGTCTAATTTTACAATATCTTTATGAAGAATTGAATCTGACAAAGGCAGCAGAGCGAGTATATATGACACAGCCTGCTCTTACGTATCGATTAAGACAGTTGGAGAGGGAATTCCAGGTAGAGATAATATCCAAAAATGGAAAAAGGGTAAAATTCACACCGGCAGGGGAGTATTTAGTTTCCTATGCAAATAAATATCTTTCGGACTTTAGAGAAGCAAAGGATTACTTATTGAATATGGGGGATGAAGTAAAAGGTAATTTGAGAATTGGGGTCAGCAGTCATTTTTGCCAATATAACTTGCCGCCCATTTTAAAAGAATATACAGCGAATTATCCGAATGTTCATTTAAACGTCGATTCAGGATTCAGTAAAGAGATGATGGGCTTACTGAATGATGGCGAAATCGATGTCGCGATTGTTAGGGGAGACTATAATTGGTCTGATAAGTCTTATCTTTTAGATGAAGAAAGTATTTGTTTAATAACAAAGCAGGAAATCAATATAGAGGACCTTCCCTCTCTTCCATTTATCAACCGAAAAGAACCTTTCGTATTAATTAAGTACAAGAATTCCAAGGAACTGTCTGATGTGGAAAATATATCGAGCTGGTGGAATGAACGGTATGAAACATCTCCAAATACAACTATGCTGGTAGATAGCTATGAGACATGTAAAGAAATGGTTAAGATGGGGCTGGGCTTTTCCATTGTTCCTCAAGCATTTATCCATAATCATGATCATGATCATCTCTTCTGTTATGATTTAGCTTATAAAAATGGGCAAAAGATGAAGAAACGAACCTGGCTTCTGTACCGTGAATCCTCTCTGCAGCTAGCGGCTATCTTCAAATTTGTTGAATCCATTAAAGCCGTATATTATATCAAAAAAGACTAGAAGGCACAGCTTGTGTTGCTCTTCTAGTCTTTTCTTTTTGAAATAAGATATAAAGTACTCACTACTATCCAAAAAAATTTTTTGGGTAATCTAAAAAAAGATTAATTTTACTTATAGTATGTCTGTGTGTAACATTAAAAAATATAAGTTATAATATTCTGAAAAAATTGAGGGGTGTACTTTATGAATGATATTTCGGTCAAAGGTAAGAATGCAATCTTGCATGCAATAGATGAGAGAGATACAGAGCTTCGGGAATTATCATTAAAAATTCATTCAAATCCAGAGACTAGTTTTCAAGAATATAAAGCAATGAATTGGTTAGTTGAACCACTGGAAAAATCGGGTTTTTCTATCGAAAGAGGACTTGCCAACTTGGAAACTTCCTTTCGAGCAACATGGGAGGGGCAAAAAGGAGGACCAACCATTGCTATTTTAGCAGAATATGATGCATTAGCCGGGCTGGGACATGGATGCGGCCATAATATTATCGGTACTGCTGCAGTGGGGGCTGCGTTAGCCCTAAAGGACGCACACCCAAATCTTAATGGGAAAATTATTGTCATCGGAACACCTGCTGAAGAAGAAGGAGGGGGGAAAATTCTAATGGTCGAACATGGGATATTTGATGATGTCGATGTAGCGATGATGTGCCACCCTCACGGTAAGACAATGGTATTACGAGGGGGACTCGCATGTGTTGACGTTACTTTTAAATTCTATGGGAAAGCAGCACACGCCTCTGCTTCTCCTGAAAAAGGGATCAGTGCACTGGATGCAGTTATCCATACCTTTGTTGCGGTTAATTCCTTACGTCAATTTTTTAAGGATGACGTTAGAATACATGGAATTATTACCAAGGGAGGTGAAGCAACAAATGTTGTGCCAGCGTATTGTGAAGCAGAGTTTTTATTAAGAGCTGAAAACGTCGAGTCGTTACATGTTGTTAGAGAAAAAGTTTGTGCGGCTGCACGATATTCAACCGAAGCTGTTGGGGCTAGATTAGAGATTTCTGAGGGTTTAATTTATGCAGAAAGAAATAACAACAAGGCATTGGCTTCTATTTTTAAGAAAAATCTTGAAGAGCTAGGTGAATTGGTAAGCGATCCTCCTGAAAAGGGAGGAATTGGCTCCTCTGACATTGGTAATGTTGGACAAGTAACGGCAACGATTCATCCTTATATAAAAATAACGGATACTGCTGCAACACACACTCCTGAATTTGTGGAAGCCGCAGCATCAGAATATGGGATGTCCGGCTTAAATAAGGCAGCAAAAGCGTTAGCTATGACAGCGTATGATATTTGTCTTAATCCTGCAAAATTACAAGAAATCAGAAACGAATTTGATAAATGGAAAAAGAATAAGGATGCTAAATTATCTAAAATATAAGAAAGGGGATTTGATAAATGAAGCCTATTCCTGGAATGGAAACTAATCAAGTGAAAAAAAGGAATTTTTTTAAAATGCCTCACACGTTTGTCATCATTATTTTCTTTATATTCTTTGCAGCCTTATTAACATACCTGCTGCCAGCTGGGGAATTTGAGCGGGTCAAGGATGAAGCAACTGGTCAAACGCTTGTTGTTGAAAATACCTTTAAATCTGTTGAGCAAAGCCCGGTTAGTATCTTAGATATACCCTTAGCGATTGTTCATGGTTTAGTAGGTGCTGCAGATGTTGTATTCTTTATTTTTATAATTGGCGGGGTATTTCAAATTATTAATTCAACAGGAACGATAGAAGCTGTCGCAGCTCGGGTAGGAAAGGCTTTTGTGAATAAAGGTCTAATTATTATTCCAATATTCCTTATTCTTTTCTCTGTTGGTGGATTTACAATGGGGATGTCTGCGGAGGTTATGGCTTTTGTACCGATCGGAATTGTAATTGCTAGATCGCTGGGATATGATGCCATTACTGGAACAGCGATGGTTATGCTAGGAGCTGCTTCAGGTTTTACAGCAGGATTATTGAATCCATTTAATGTAGGGATAGCCCAAGCCATTGCGGAACTTCCTATGTTTTCGGGTATGTGGCTTCGTGCCATTCTATTAGTGGCATTGTTATTTTCAACGAGTTTGTATATCATTCGTTATGCAAAAAAGGTTAAAAAGGATCCGACTACAAGTCTTGTTTATGATTTAGAAATAGAGGAAAATCGCGGTGAAATAGATTTATCAGCTTTACCAGCAGTAAAAGTGACTCATATTTTAACAATACTCTCAGTAATAGCAGGGTTTGGTGTTCTAATTTGGGGTGTTTCCAGCCAGGGATGGTGGATGGAAGAATTAGCGGCATTTTTCTTGAGTCTAGGAATTATTGTTGGTTTTCTTTCAAAATACGGACCTAGTAAAATTGCAGGAGAGTTTGTTAAAGGTGCAAGTGCCATTACATTCGGTGCGTTTATTGTAGGTATCGCAAAAGGGGTTGTCGTTGTTTTAGAGCAAGGTTATGTCATTGATTCTGTGGTGAACGGACTTGCCTCAACGATCGGTCAACTGCCAGCATCTGTTCAAGTTCTTGGGATGTACACGTTTCAAAATATATTAAATATCTTTATTACCTCAGGAACAGGTCAAGCGGCTACAACCATGCCTGTCTTAGTTCCTTTATCAGACCTTATCAATATTACAAGACAAACAACGGTCCTTATCTTTCAACTGGGTGATGGACTATCCAATATCATGCTGCCGACATCTGCCATGTTAATGGGAAGCTTGGCGGTCTCAAAAATCAAATATAACCGCTGGATCCGATTCATGTGGCCGCTTTTCCTAATCTGGTTTTCCATCGGAGCTGTATTTGTATTAATTGCTCATGGAATAAGTTATTAAAGGCACGGAGCTGGTATCAGGCAATCGACATCTTAACAGTAGAATGTTTAAGTTACAATTGTCTGGTTAATATTCACGTTCAGCTTCCTTATCCCTAAGTTACCTATCAAGACTTTATATTCCTCCTGCGAAAAATAGCTTTTGCAGGAGTTTTGTTGTTTTTATTACTGAATGGGCAGGAGTGAGAAGATTGGAAAAACCGGGTATGAATGTATCTCATCTAGTTGATAAAAGTGAATTGGAGAAACATGTAAAATTCCTTTCTGAGCTGGAACGGCTTTCCGGTGAACCCGAGGCAGAAGAAGCGGTTACCTACATTATCAATCAACTTAAACAATATGGAGTCTCCTATGAACGTTATCAGTTTGATGGATATTTCAGTGATCCACATTATGGTGAAGTATTGGTGAATTCGCAAATTCCTTATACATTAAGGGCCAAGGCCAGATCCTTTAGCAGGAATTGCCCTAATGGCATAACTTCTAAGCTTGTGTATGATAAATCAAGTGATAGAAAAGGAGAATCATGTATTGTAGATTTCAAAGGAAAAATAGTTATTAGCTGGAACTACCTTGAGGATTATGTTATGCAAATTGAAAAGGCTGGAGCTTTAGGTTTAATACATATTTGGCCATCAGAAGAAGAGGCCATTCATGAAGAAACCGTAGGGACCATTTGGGGGACTCCCACGATTGAAAATATGGACCAACTAACAAAGCTTCCAGTTGTCGGAGTCAATTATCATGACGGTATTAGGCTCTTAGAGGAATTGGCTGACAAAGAAATTAACGTAACCATAAAAACAGGTTTAAAAGAAGGTATTAAGACTGTTAGTTTACCAGTTGGCACCATAAAGGGCGAAGAGGAAGAGTTTCTTTTAATTTCTAGCCATTATGATTCCTGGCATAAAGGAGCCACTGATAATGCTGTAGGAAATGCCTTATTACTCGAACTTGCCAGACTGTTCAGTATTAGTAATTCCAGGTTAAAGAGAGGAATAAAATTTGCCTGGTGGCCTGGCCACTCCAATGGCAGATATGCTGGATCGGCATGGTACTGTGATCATTTCTGGGAGGACCTAAATGAAAGGTGTGTTGCTCATATTAATGTGGACTTTCCAGGTTCAAAAGGAAATGAGGTGATTTTTCCAAGATCCACTTCCATGGAAGACAAGAACCTGCTTGAAGAAATTATCAAAACTTATACAGGGAATAAACCAGAACAATTAACCTATCTTCCGCGTGGTGCAGACCAGTCCTTTTGGGGACCTAATATCCCCATTCACATTATGTTTAAGTATGAACCTGCCAGTGAGAATAAAATCTATCAAACACCAGGGGGCAATTGGTGGTGGCATACAGAGAAAGATTTGTTTGACAAAGTTGATTTTGACTTGCTGGTACGGGATACGAAAATTCATAGCAGTCTTGTTAATATACTTTCAAACTGTGGAGTATTGCCAATCCGGCTTGATGAATTTTTGAGTTCTAGCAGAAATACCCTGGAGCAAATTGATTCACTGAGCGACAAAGAATTTGATTTCACCCCAATTTATGGGTCTCTAGAAGTGTTAATGAGTAAGGTCAAGAAACTACATGAAAAGGAGAATCATAATGAAAAACGGTTAAATGAATTGCTGAAAAAGGTATCTGGTACGTTAAATCGGTTGATGTTTTCATACTCTAGCAGATATGAATATGACAACACCTTCCCTTTTCATCCCTATCCGGGTTTGGCAAAAGTTAAAGGAGTTTATCATAAAAATACCACACCAGAAATATTTTTATTTGCTTGTACTTATTTTGTTCGGCAGCGAAATCGTTTTGTACAGGAAGTTAAAGGGATTTGCAGGGAGATTGATTTGTATATTTAACCATGGGGGATTCCAAATTGGACAGTACATCACTGTTACCGATCCGGGTTTATCGAATAGCAGTCAGTTGTTTTCCGAAAAATGGATCGAACAGCCGAATGCCAATGACCAGATAGGGAGTACAGAATACATTTGCATTTAACTGCAATAACAAATTTATAACAATCACTGACTCAACTGGCAATATGGTGGCTGATAGAAACGGGGAAGACTCCTAATAGTAGATGAAATGGTGTGCCTGGTTAAAAGATAGGCACGCATTTTTTTTGAATTTAACATATCATTTATACCTTGAAACAGACAAACCTGTTTCTTTTTCATTCTGTAACAGTCTCAAAGGGAACAGTCACAAAATGTTCGAAATTAAGAGAATATTTTCTGTTTTTTATGAATGACTTTTCTGACAACGGATGAAAAGGAGGAGCTGAGGTGTTGTTTGTGACATAGATCACAAAAATTAGACCTCTTTTCAGTTTAATAATTTGAAAAACATATTATATTTTCTCTTAAAGCCTCTGTCAATAGTATGAAATCAGGCTGAGTCTAGAAAATCAAGCCTAAGAAGCAACAACACCAAGATAACGAGGAAAATGGAATTTACAATAATCAGACAATAAGCCTATAATAGACCTCGGGGTGAGATATATGACAAATATTGGCGTATTAACCAGAATAATGGGATCCTCGTGCGTTCAGTTTGGTAAAAAGGTACTGGTCACTCAGTTGAGGTATGCGACTTTGGAAGCGATTTTCGAAGTGGACGAAGAAGTTCAGAGAAAGCTGGATCCAAAAAGGCGGGTAGAGATAAGAGAGTTTATTATCCAATCGCTGGAAGAAGGCAAGGATTTTTACTTTTCACCATTTGTTTTTTCTGCCAGAGGTGCGATTAAAGAAGCTGATGATGGATGGGAACTGACTCCCGGCAGCAAGCTTTACATCATTGATGGACAGCATCGGAGCGCCAGTTTTTCATCTGCTATTAGCCATCTGAAATCCAGGAAAGAATCAGCTGAAGAAACAGGCAGGCTTGATGAAGCAGTACTGCTTCAGACATATATTGAAAAACTGAAAGAATATCCCGTTGCCATGCAGGTATTCCTGGATTTGACAACGTCTGAGGAGAGGCAATTATTTACTGATATCAATACAGAAAGAAGAGAAGCTCATATAGGGCAAATCATCCTTTATGACCAGCGGGATCAATACACTGAACTGACAAGAAACGTAGCAAGTCAGCTGCAGACTATCTTTGAAATTGAACAAAACCTATCCAGAATATCCATTCACAACTCGGCACTTACATCATTAGCCACCATGAAGAGGTGCATCATAGCCTTATTTGAAGGTATTTTAACTGTAAAAAAAGGTTCCCCTTATTATAGATGCAACCCTATGGAAGCAGAAGAGATCGCGATAGAATTTTTTCGAACATGGCAGCAAATTTTCCCTAAGAAAAGCGCTAACAGGGTTAGGTTTGTAAGCGGTTACTCAGGGGTACAAATTGCTCTTGCCTATTGTGCCAACCAGCTGACCAGAACTCATAACATATCCTACAAAGAAGCCATACAACAGCTGAAAAACCTAAAATATGAGTGCAGCTGGAAGCACAATGATCAGATGTTCCGGCATCTGTTCGAATCCGGGACTTCCAGAATTAAAGGGCACTCTTCATCAAGAAAAATTCAGCAAACCTCATTGGAGTTCAAAAAGAAAATTGAACAGGGAGGGATAATGCCGTGATTGTTAATGACATCTTTACAAAGAGGCAGACTTTTATAACACTGCGTGTTTCTGAACTGTTCAAAATGCATAAAGGTGGACGGCTTATTCTGAGAGATACGAACCAGCTTCAAGTCAGACGGATTAAAAAGTATATCTTCTTGAATGCAGCCGGGGGAGAAATATATCTGCCGCCGCTTGTTGCGACAGTGGAAGCAGGAATGGTAGAAAAACAAATTCCTAACAAACTTAACATTGTAGATGGTTCACACCGGATGAAAGCTTTGCTGCAGCTGGAAGATCAAATTTTTATGAGCATGAAAAGTGAGAAGGATGATGAAGTCAGGAATGCTTATCACCTTCAAAATTTATTGGAGAAAACAGATTTTGCTATTCAGGTTCTTGAAGGACTCTCTAAAGATGAGGAGAATCAGCTTTTTATAGATTTAAACACTAAAGGGAAACAGGTGGCATTGTCCAAGCGAATCTCCTATGATTCCAGAAATATCTTAAATGGGATTACCAATCGAATTCTTAGATCCAATGCCCAGTTAAATGAAGCAGGAGTGGAAACGGAAAAAAGGGCTGTCATCCGGCCAGCGAATAAAAAGTTCCTTTCACTATCTCAGCTCCGCTTGCTTGTGGCTACTTTTCTGGCAGGGAAGCTGTTAAGCAGATCGGAAGAATGGAAGGAGAAGGGAGGGGCAGAAGATGAAGCAAATATGGATTTTGTGAATCTATGGCTCGAAAAACTCTTCACCTTTCATCACCCTAATCAAATCGGAAACTATCATGAAACCATGCTGGCGAGCTTTCCCCTTATTCAGGCCATAGCTCTATACGCAATTAAAGACCTGGAGAATCAATCAATTGCTGCCAAAAAACAAAGCCTAACTCAGAGAATGGATAGTATAAAGGGAATGAATTGGAGCAGCAGGAATCCGGAGTGGCGGAAATTTGAAGGAACTGTAAGAGGGGAATTCTTTTACCTGGAAAATAATAAAAGAAATATAACCGAAATGGCAAATTGGCTGGAGTCTCAAAGGAGGTGAGTAATTTGTAAGCAAAAAAAAACCCTCAGGCGGGTCCGGGAAGACGATAGCCTGAGAGTCTCAGTGAGAAGGAGTATACCAACTCATAAGTTAGTATACTCCTTAAATTTCATTTTTTAAATAGTTAAATTAAAGGGAGGCTGTTACTAACGATGGAAGCAACACAAATATGCAGTTATATTATTGTGCCTGAAACGAAATCGATCAGAGCGGAGTTTAATGATAATGGGGAATGCCACAGTCTGATTTTGGAGGGTGACTATACGTTTAAGGTAGATGTGAAACCAATCGAGATTATTGATGAAAGCATTAAATATTATGGTTTTGACCTCAATGGTGCCATCAGCGGTTCGAGAGCCATACTTGGCCAATGTAAGGCTGTGCCTGTACGAATTCCAGGAGAGGTCGACATGTATTGGTTTCCACATACTTCGCCGGGGCAGGAGGAGTGTGTGTGGTTTGCTCTCCATCATGTAGAAGCTATCATGCCTGAAGATAAGGATCTTTCTAACGTTTATGTAAGCGGCGGACATTGTTTTAAGCTGAACGCTGCTGAAAAGGATCTTTCTTACAAATATGATCGGACAGAGAAGCTGGAATCAAGAATATCCAAGCGCAGGGTAAACACCTTCAGTTTTATTATGGAAAGGACCAGGGATACCTACTCGGTTGAGAAAGGAAAGCGGAATTATATTATCACAAGGAAGAAAGATTAGTAGAAGCAGGAGCCTGTTCCGATAAACTGGGGGCAGGCGCCCATAACAGCAGAAAAAGCGGCACAATGCCGCTTTTTCTGATTTGATGCAACTTAACCGAACACAGCTTTTGTCATTAAAAATAAAACAGATGGTGCCATCAGACAGCCCAGTCCCGTGTAAAAGGTTGCCGTAACCGCTCCATAAGGGACCAGTTTTGGATCAGTTGCAGCCAGTCCGCCGGCTACTCCGCTTGTCGTTCCCATTAGACCTCCGTAAACCATGGCCGTGCGAGGGTTATTAAGGCCAATATACTTTGCGACAAAAGGAGTTCCAATCATCGTAAGAATGGATTTTACTAAACCCGCTGCGATACTGAGAGTGATCACTTCAGAGCTGGCTCCAATCGCCGTTCCTGTTACTGGCCCAACTATGTACGTTGCAGTTCCTGCACCAATTGTTGTAAGGCTGACCGCGTCAGTATATCCAAATGCCAGGGCAATTCCGACTCCGATTACAAAGGAGAGTACAACACCCAAAAAGAGGGAAACAACGCCATTTACACCGGCTTTTTTGATTTCACTGAAATTGGCGCCAAAGGCAGTGGCCACAATGGCAAAGTCACGGAGCATGCCTCCGCCCATCAATCCGATTCCAGCGAAAATGCCGATGTCCGAAAGGCCTTTTTCACCGCCGGTTACCACTCCGCCAATATAGGCGAGCACCAATCCAAGAGCTATGGCGATTGCTGAACCGTGTATTCTGCCTTTTGTTAGTTTATCAGAGAGGTAATAAGAAACTAGCATTGTCAGCCCTACGACAGTAAAAGCAACGATGAGACCATTGTCTGTAAGAGCATTACCTAATGTTTCTAACACGCTGATCCCCTCCAGTCATTTCACTTTCCAGCGTTTCGTTTGCATTGCCGCCTTTGCTTAAAAGAGGTACAACAGCCCAACTGATGACGACTGCAGCTACTCCCGCGGTTAGGGCAAGAGGTCCTCCATCCAGAGCTGCGACCACATTTTGCTGTGCCGACATTGCGATAACGATGGGAATATACATGGCACTCCAGAACGATACCCCTTCCTGGGTCGGAGTCTTTAATCTATCTTTCTTCTTTAAGTACTCAACCAGAAGTATTAACATCAGCATAGCAATGCCTACACCGCCGACATTTGCGTCGATCCCAAGAAAATTTCCAAGAAGATCTCCGAAAAATACACCCGATAATAAGCAGATAGATAACAAAGCAACCCCGTAAATAACCATTTCATCTCTCCTTTTAATTTTTTGCTTTGGGCTAAGGAACAGAACGGCAAATGAGACCAATAATATGACTGGACTTAGGGGTCGTATAAATTGTTTGAAGTAAAGAAAGCGTTTGCATTTTTGTAATCTACAGTCGACTGTATTCCTAGAACTCATAATAAAACGAATGAAAAGAATAAGTCAATTAATTTTTACAATTTTCTTAAAATATTGAATTATTGAAAATGTAACGTTATAATTAAAATCGACAGTCGACCAAACATTTTTACACTGAAGGAGACAGTGTCATGAAAGCGGATAAATTTAATCAAAATGCATTATCAAATCATATAGCAGAGCATATCACCGACCAAATTATAAAGGGAGAGCTGGTTCCTGGTGATAAATTGATTGAGCATATTTATGCTGAAGAGTATGGAACAAGCCGTGCACCAGTTAGAGAGGCCATTTACTTGCTTTCGATTGAAGGGCTCGTGGAAAGGATACCCCGAAAAGGAGCCATTGTTAAGGAATATACGGAAAATGAAATTTATGATTTGCTGGAAATTCGGATCATGCTGGAGTCAATGGCTATGGATAGAATAAGCAGAAACGGAATCGATCAGGATAGGCTGAAAAAAATGAAAGAACTTTTTGACCAGATGGCCGATGTTACGAATGTTCATCAATACACGCAGCTGAACCACTCGTTTCATACTGCTCTTGTAGAAATGAGTCAAAGTGAAACGATTAAGACCATGTATTCCCGGCTTGGATGGCCATTACTGAGAATACAGAGCCTTTCATTTGCCAGCCAGGGGAATATTGAAAAGTCAGTGCGTGAACATGAATTGTTAATTGGTCTTTTAAAGGAGGAGAAAATAGCAGAGGCAGCAGATTTGCTTACAAGGCATAATCAGGATGTAATAGCCAGCATGAAACGAAAGATGGGCAAGCGGGAGGAAAAGAAATGAAGCTTGCATTCGTATTTCCCGGCCAGGGCTCCCAAAAAAATGGTATGCTGCACAGTCTGCCGGAACATCCAGCCGCTCTTGAAGTACTGCAGGAAGCAAGAGAAGTAATCGGTGAAAATGTCTTGGATCTTGATACTGCCAAAGCCTTAAAGTCCACTGTTTCAGTTCAATTGTCTTTGCTTATTGCGTCAGTGGCTGTATCAAAAGCATTTAAAGCAGAAGGGGTGAAGCCGGATTTTGCTGCAGGCCATTCAGCCGGAGCCTTTGGAGCTGCCGTTATGTGCGGGGCGATGGATTTTACCGATGCTTTGGAGATTGTAAAGCTAAGAGGAGAGCTGATGGAACATGCTTTTCCATCGGGCTATGGGATGGGAGTGATTACAGGTTTTGATGCCATTACTGTAAAGGAAATCGCTGCAGCCATTTCTTCAGTAGAGAACCCGGTATATCCCTCGAATATTAATGCAGCAGATCAAGTAACCATTTCCGGCTCCATTCCAGCCATCAAAAAGGTTCTTGATCAAGCCGGTCAACGCGGTGCAAGAACGGCCGAGCTTCTGAATGTAAGTGTGCCATCACATTGTCCTTTGTTGAATTCAGTCGGTGATTCCTTATATGAAAAGCTTGCTTCTGTCCCTATCCGGGCCCCGTTTATCCCATATGCCGCAAATCGGACAGCAAGGCTATTACGGGATTCGGAGCAAATTCGAGAAGACCTCGCTTATAATGTTTCGAATCCAGTCCGCTGGTATGAAATCAGCTCCTTGCTTTGTGAGCATGGCACAAGGCTTTTAATTGAAATGCCTCCAGGGAATGTCCTGACCACTTTAAATAAAAGAACACTGCCTGGTGCCCGATCAGTCTCAGTGGATGAAAACGGGTTAGATAATTGTCTTTTCCTGGCAAAGAGATTTTGTTCTTAAAATATTTTTATAGAGAGGGGAATTTATCATGCAGGCTGCCAAACAGCGATCGTGGAATACACGTCTTGAAGCCAAGCAAAAACGATTAGAGGGAATGAAGGGCATCACCAGCAATCGAATTATTCCAACCAGCCAAATTGTCGAGGCTCTCGAAACACTGATTATGCCGGGGGATCGGGTGGTGCTTGAAGGAAACAATCAAAAACAGGCATCCTTTCTTTCAGCTGCTCTTGCTCAGGCTGACCCGAAAAAATTATTCGATTTGCATATGATCATGTCCAGCATTTCCCGACCTGAACATCTCGATATATTTGAGTACGGCATTGCCAGCAAAGTGGACTTCTCATATGCCGGCCCGCAAAGTCTCAGGATGGCGCAAATGCTTGAAGATGGGAAGCTGACAATGGGAGAGATTCATACATATGTAGAGTTATATGGAAGACTCTTCATTGATTTGATTCCTTCAGTGGCTTTAGTCGCTGCGGATAAAGCTGATTCAGAAGGCAACTTATATACAGGTCCCAATACGGAGGAAACACCGACTCTTGTTGAAGCAGCAGGCTTCAGCAGCGGAATTGTCATTGCACAGGTGAATGAACTGACTGATGAATTGCCTCGCGTAGACATTCCAGGCTCCTGGATTGATTTTGTCGTTGTTGCTGACAAGCCTTATCAGCTTGAGCCGCTATTTACACGGGACCCTCGCCATATTACTGATATTCAGATTCTGCAGGCCATGATGGTCATAAGGGGAATCTATGAAAAGCACGGAGTAAAATCTCTGAATCACGGGATTGGCTATAATACTGCCGCGATTGAACTGCTTCTCCCTACCTACGGTGAATCCTTAGGCCTGAAGGGGAAAATTTGCAGGCACTGGGCATTGAATCCTCATCCTACACTCATCCCTGCTATTGAAAGCGGATGGGTAGAGAGTGTCCATTGTTTTGGCGGAGAAGTAGGCATGGAAAAATACGTTGCTGCCCGGCGTGATGTGTTTTTTACCGGGCATGATGGAAGCTTGCGCTCAAACCGGACACTTTGCCAGCTTGCAGGACAGTATGCAGTTGATCTATTTGTAGGCTCCAGCCTGCAGATTGACGAAGCAGGGAATTCTTCAACCGTAACGAGAGGGCGCCTCGCCGGATTTGGGGGAGCGCCGAACATGGGACATGATCCGGGAGGAAGGCGCCATTCTTCTCAGGCATGGCTTGACATGATGACGGACAATGACCCGCTTGCACGCGGAAGAAAATTGGTTGTTCAGGTAGTAGAAACCTTCCAAAACGGAAATAAACCTGTATTTGTTGAATCGCTGGATGCTGTTGGCGCTAAAGCAGATATAGGCCTTGAAACAGCACCTGTCATGATTTATGGGCAGGATGTGACACATATAGTCACCGAAGAGGGCATTGCCTATCTATATAAAACGGACAGCATGGAGGAGCGGAGACAGGCCATCGCAGCCATTGCCGGTGTGACCCCAATTGGCCTGAAGCATGATATAAAGGCGACGGAAAAATTAAGAAGAGAAGGGTTAATCGCTCTTCCTGAGGATCTCGGCATTAGAAGAACCGATGCAAAACGATCCCTGCTGGCTGCCAAAAATGTAGAGGAGCTTGTGGAATGGTCGGAAGGGTTATATGAACCGCCTGCCAAATTCAGAAGCTGGTAAAAGGAGGCTGAAGGGAACAATGAAAGACTTAGAATCTTACAGCCTATATCTTGGAAAGCTGGCCGTACAATCACTCATTGAAGAGGCTGAGCTCACGCCAAAACCAGGACTGGTTGATAAGAAAAGCTCAGGCTCGCATAGAGATATGTCTTTAAGCACATTGATCCGGTCAGCTATTGCACTTGAAGATACATTCAGGAAAATAGCTGAAACAAGCTTTAATCGGACCCCTTCTCAGGAGCTGCGCGAAGAGATCGCCATGATTGGCAGGCGGGGTGAACAGGAGATGTTCCTGGCCACGGGTGGCGTAAATACCCATAAAGGAGCAATATGGGCATTAGGCCTCCTGGTTTCAAGTGCTGCAATGGACCTGGGAGAAAGCCCAGGCAAAGAGGTAGCTGTTCAGGCAGGAAAGATTGCTCTATATGAAGATCGTAACCTGCTACCTGATAAAACAAATGGCAGCCGGGTTAAAGCAAGGTATGGAGTGGGCGGAGCAAGGGGAGAGGCCGAGCAAGGTTTTCCCCATATCAGACAGATAGCGCTGCCAGCTCTTGCTGAATCAAGAGAAAGAGGTCTGAAAGAGGATTTTTGCAGGCTAAACGTACTTATCGGACTGATGGCAGAGCTAAATGACACATGTATTTTGCATAGGGGAGGCGCGGAAGCCCTCGAAATCACAAAAGCTTATGCAAAGGAAATAGTAATGGCAGGAGGGATTTCTGCCGACAAAGGATGGCAGCTGTTGGAACAATTGGATCAATTGTTATGCAGCATGAATGTATCACCAGGCGGAAGCGCTGATTTGCTTGCCGCTGCCATATTCCTGGATTATCTGGATCAGAATTCGAAAAGAGAGTCTAAGAGATTAGAAGCTTTACAAATTTAGCAGAAGGAGAGCTGCCGAATGGAGAAATTGAACTTTCGCTTTCCAGCAACTCAAATGCTTGAATCAAATGCCCATGTGGGAGTTGTAGGATCAGGCGACCTGGAGATTTTAATGGAGCCATCCGACCAGGGATATGCAGATGTAACAGTCCGTACTGGTACAACCGGCTTCAATCAAATATGGGAAAAGGTATTAGAACGGTTTTTCAGCCATCATGCTATTTCAGCAAACATTAAAATCAATGATTTTGGGGCAACTCCGGGCGTTGTCTCATTGAGGCTCTCACAGGCATTGGAGGTGGGCAGAAATGCTGGATACATTAAAAAATAGCTTTGTAGAGTGCGGAGGCAGAGAGCGGGCAAGAGTGCTTATGGATGAAGGCACATTCAGGGAGCTAGTGGGACCATTTGAAGGTCTTGAATCCCCACATCTGGAACCTCAGGGAATTGTTCCCCAAAGTGATGATGGGGTTGTGATCGGCAAAGGTAAGATTGAGGGAAAGCCAGCACTCGTCATTTCCATAGAAAGCAGCTTTCAGGGAGGCGGTATTGGAGAAGTTTCCGGTGCGAAGATAGCTGGTGCTTTAGAAAGGGCACTTGATGAAAATAAGTCCGGTCATACCATCTACCCCATTTTTATCTTTGATACAGGGGGTGTCAGACTCCAGGAAGCCAACTATGGCCTTTTATCCATTGTCGAAATAGGCGCGGCGATCGTGGCATTAAGGGAATACGTGCCTGTTATTGGAGTCATTCCCGGGAAAATTGGCGCGTTTGGCGGGATGTCCATTAACGCAGGATTATGCAGCACGTTAATCATTACCCGTGAAGGACGGCTTGGATTAAATGGGCCAGAGGTAATCGAGCAGGAAGCGGGGATACAGGAGTTTGATTCAACTGACCGCCAGCAGATTTGGAGCACGATTGGAGGCAGACAAAGGGTGGCTTCCGGATTTGCCGATATTGAGGCCGAGGATGACATCGCCTCTTTCAGAAAAGCAATATTGTCTGAGATCCTGCGGGGACCTGTGGAAAAGCCAAGAAGCTCACAGGTTGAAAAATATCTTTCTTTTCTTCGCTCTATCAATACTTCAGCCGTGCTCACTCCTCAGAAAGTGAAGGATTTGTGGGCAGAATCTGACTATTATCATTTAGAGGATTATGATAGAGAAAATAAGAATCATGTTGTAAAAATCAAAAGCAGGGGACATAGATGGTTTAACCTTTTGTCTGCCGGCAGCAAAAACATCAGTGCAGTTCCTTCGGTTTTATGTTCCGATTCAAAAATCAACAATGAATCAGTTCGTTTCCTGGCAGTTGTCCCGGATGAATCAAGCCGATTCCCTCGAGCCCGCTCTGGTGAATTTGGCCTGGAGCAGGGATGGATGATCGCCAAGCATGTCCGTGACGCGATCGAAGAAGATAAATATAAAGAAGAAAAACGAGCAATTGTAGCGGTCGTTGATGTTCCAAGCCAGGCTTATGGGTACCGTGAAGAGCTTTTGGGAATCCATCAGGCATGTGCTGCAGCTGTTGATGCCTATGCAACAGCAAGATTGGCCGGCCATCCGGTCATTGCTTTTATTCCAGGAAAGGCTATTTCAGGTGCCTTTTTATCTCATGGATTGCAGGCGAACCGATTAATCGCCTTGGATGATGAAGGCGTCAATGTCCATGTGATGTCCAAGAAATCAGCTGCAAGAATCACGCAGAGAACCATTGAAGAGCTTGAAGAAGCAACCAAAAAAGTGCCGTCAATGGCTTATGATATCCGGTCATTTGAAAAATTGGGCGCGCTCCATGAACTAATTTCCGATATAAATGCTGACGCACCAGGGGAAGCTGACCGTGATGTAATCTTTAACAGGATTCAGGCAGCCATTGAGGATATAAAAAATAGTCCGCGTGATTTGAGCGGCAGGCTTTCCTCGGATTATGCCAAAGAAGGAGGAAGATCCGCTTCCATTTTAGTCAGAAAGATGCTGGCGGACCAATGGTGATCGAGCCGCATGACTTATTGAAGATTGACGCAAAGCATCTCATAAGCCACTCACCAATACCGGACTGGGCGATTCAAGCACTGAACGTGGCACCATATGTGGTTGTCCGGAGGGCGCATGCTCCGAAAGAGCAGATCGCTGTTGGGATTAGGGGGAGGGCAAGGAATGAAAGATTCGGTGCCTTTATACCAGATGATGCGTTGATTTACCAAATCAAGCCTCAGGATTTAATCGAAAGCACTCTTTGGGATAAGAAGCCATCACCTGTATTCGTATCTCTTACAATAGCAAGTGAGATATTGGCAAAACATAAGCTTGTATGGGGGCCAGGGGGAAGTGCCGGGTTTGAACTGGCCACCGGAAATGTGACTGTAACAGCGGAGAGCGATCTTGATATTATCCTGCATGCTCCTGATCCGATCCCTATTCATACAGCAGCAGAAATAATGAATGCAATGAAGAGCTGCCCTTCAAGAGTTGATATACAGGCTGAAACGCCCGCAGGTTCGTTTTCTTTATTGGAATATGCAAATGGTTCGGCCACCATGCTGGTAAAAACAAAATTTGGACCAATACTCTGTGAAAACCCTTGGAAAAGTGAATTGAATAACCCAATGGAACTGTTGAAAAACCCTTCTTAGTAAATTAAGAGGGGTTTTTTAGAGCTTTAGCAATCCTTCAATTTCTTTAACTGCCGGATAGCTGTTTTAAAGGGATGTGCGAATTAATCAAAAGTAAAAATTTAACATGCAAGGGGTCTAAACAATTATGAAAAGAAATTTGCTGATCATTTTTGCCCTTCTCATCACCCTCTTCTTGACAAACAGATTTATAAGGCCGGGTATGGAGTCTGCTGGAGAGGGAAAGGTGAAGGAAGAAACCAGGATTAACAGGGAAGAGCTTAAGGTTGAAGATTACGAGTATTTCCTGCTAACCTCTGCGCGGTCATCTGAATTATATGCTTCCACTAATTTTTAAATAATGAATACGATTATTTGTACCCAGTCAGCATATCACCTCCCCAATTAAAATCCTGGAGACACCAATTTAGAATCAGGTATTCATGAGAAGCTTCGACACATTTCCAGTAAACCTGATATAATTTGTCTTAAAGGAGGTGATAGAATTGGATAAAACGCTTAATTTAATCCTGAATAAGCTTGAATCATTAGATAATAAAGTTATCTCTATGGACAAAAGGCTTACAGCAGACCTTAAAAGGCATGAAGACCTAATACAGCAATTGATTCGCAGTGTAGCTGCTACAAATGTGAACATAACCGAAGCGAATGAAAAATTGTCTGTTATTGATGCAAAGGCTGACCAGGCAATTGAACAGATTACTGATATTAATGCATCCGTGGCTACGAAGCATGACCTTGCATATTATGACCAAAAGATTTCTGAACACTCCAGGCAGATTTATAAATTGAACAATCAATGAACCTCTCCATAAATTCTTCTTCGCTTCTTCATCAAAAATATTTTTTCCAAAATAAACACCTGACCTTCATGTACCGTTTAGGACAAAAGGTAAGGTGTTTTAGTTTTACATCCACCCATCTGAAAATTTAATAGGCCTACGTAATATAATTAAGAACAAAGAGGATAACATCACAAATTAAAGGGAGATAATAACACATGAAAAACCTCACCATTTTCACAGCCTCAGCGGCTAAACCTAATCTGCTTGTGAATTCTGCAGATGACCGAATTGAACCAACAGACGGCTGGAGCATTTCGGCTGAAAATCCAGAGTATATTATTCATGGCTTCTCTCAATTAAAGATAAAGAAAGAATACAAGCTAAGAGGCTATCAATATTTCAGCGGAGGAAATGGCAATGGCATTGTCTGGGCGATCCCAGCTTCAGAGGAATTTCCTCATCCTGACAACTGTGACCGTTTAGATGAAATGTTTCTTGGTCCTCCTAAGCCTGAAATGGCCCTGGATGATTTTATGGGTGCGATTGATGGTGACAGGTCTCCATTATCTTATCTGCAGGCGGCGATTGCATGGCATGAGCTTCATGAATTTGGGGCAATGTGGCATGGCTGTTCCTGGGGACAGGATCGGATATTGCCGTTTACGGATGATTACAAGGTAGAAATGCTTTCTGAAATAGACGATGCAGATACAGATTCCAGCATTGAAGATTACTTGAATTTCATTCACCCATGGGATGAACTGAATGAAATTCCCGATATCCTGCATCCTCATTTCTTCTATCAAAATGGAAATCCGACAGTTGTTTTCTATACGGTCAATGATATTGGCTATTATAAATTAAGCAGGTATATCCATACCTTTGAAAAAGAAAGTTATATGCAGAAGGCAGAACGTGAAGAAATTGCAGCAGGCGAGGGGGGAATTATTTTTTAGACTGCGTATCCAGTAAAGCGATACAAAGATGTCACGATTATAATCCCCTTTACAATGTGAATAATGGTAGAATGGACAAAGAGAACTATGCATCTGAGCAAGGTTCTCTTTTCAATTTGCCATCAGGACTCAGCACTGTGATTTTTCAGAAATCATTAAGTGGCAACTCCTGTTATAATAAGTGTATACTGTTAATCTAATTAGTATTTTTTTAGATAGAGATGAGAGATAATCAATAAAAGGGGAATAGATCGATCATGAAAGAGGAAGCAACCCTTAAAATGCAGGGACGGCCTTTATCAAAGATCCTCGCACTAACAGTCAAGACAGGGATTATCAAATCTAACCTGATCCCGATGTTTGCAGGATTAACATTGGCCTTATATACCTACGACTTCGGCCTTCTGGAGAAGCTGCCTGAGATTTTACTGGCCTTTATTGGCTCAAGCCTGGTAATGGGGGCAGCCGGGGCTTTTAATAATTTATATGACCGTGACATCGATTCGATTATGAAGCGGACCCAAAGCAGACCAACTGTCACAGGGGAAATCAAGCCAAAACAGGTTTTGTGGCTTGGTGCCTTCATGTCTGTTTTTGGAATTCTCGCTCTTGCCTTCACGACTCCTTTAGCGGGCTTCCTCGGGTTTTTGGGGCTATTTTTTTATGTGGTCCCATATACGATGTGGAGCAAGCGAAGAACCATTTACAATACGGAGATCGGAAGCATTTCCGGTGCGATGCCGCCGCTGATTGGCTGGGCTGCCATCCATCCGGATATCACGCATCCTGCGATCCTTGGCCTATTTATCATCACGGTCATTTGGCAAATGCCGCACTTCTATGCGATTGCCATTCGGAAGCATGATGAATATAAAGCGGCAAACGTTCCGATGCTGCCCGTTGTAAAGGGTGTCAGAAGAACATATATCCAGACGAATATATATTTAATCATTTTAATCGGAATCAGTTTTCTGTTAGGCTCCTTAAGTATTGGCCTTATGCTGGTGGCCCTGCTTTTGGGAATTGCCTGGCTGGCGCTCAGTGTGTACGGCTATAAACGGATGGACCCGGAAAAATGGGCAAAATCACTGTTTATCTTTTCGCTTGTTCATATGACAGTCCTGTTTTCAACGGTTATTATTTACTCGATTATGGGGATTATTTTTGATTTATAACTTTTAGATTTTTATGGGGAATAATGGCTATAGACTCCATAGAAAAGGTTGTCAATTGAATGGATTTAGATTATTGAAAAGCGTTAATCGTTAAGATTAACGCTTTTTCTTGTGGTTTTATCAGGGGAGAAAGGGTGACTTATAAAACAGGACTATCTAATGAATCAAGCTTAAGAAAGGTTTGCACCCTTATTTTGACGAGAAGGGAACTTCCAAAATATCCATTACTTAAATGATATTCTAATAAAATTAAGCGAAATACTAAAGATTTTAAGTGTTAATACACCGGTGTACAATAGCTTAAATAATGGGGATTGTTTCCTCTCACAATATTTTCATAATGAAAGCGAATTTTTTTAGTCAAATCCCCTTCAATCCCTTTTCCTATTTTCCTATGATCAATATTAATTATAGGTTTGATTTCTATTGCTGTGCCAGTGAAAAACACTTCATCAGCAGAGTATAGTTCCGTTCTTGACAGACTGTGTTCAGAAACTGAGAGAAATAAGTGATTTTTAGCAATTTGAATGACAGTATCTCGCGTAATCCCTGCGAGTATATTATCGGATATTGGCGGGGTAATTAACCTGTTATTTTTCACGATGAAAATATTTTCTCCTGGCCCCTCACTTACATTTCCTTCATCCGTTAAAAATATAGCTTCATCAAAACCATTTAAAAGTGCATCCGTAGTTGCCAATCCAGAATTCAAATAATTTCCCGTTGATTTTGCCTGAGGCGGAATCATATTATTACCTGTACGGCTCCATGAAGAAACACAAACCTTTAAGGCCGGCTTAGGTTTATATTCAAATGCTGTGCAATAAATTGTAACCCTATTAAAAGGATCTGTTAAATCAGGACGCAGTGTATTTGCCCCCTTAAAGCACATAGGCCGTATATATACATCCTCCCGGACATTATTTTGTCTTAATAACTGGATTGTCCATTTAATTAATTGTATTGGTGTATAAGGAACTTGTATATGTAGAGAATTTCCAGATTCATTTAAGCGTTTATAATGATCCCAAATTCGAAAAATGAATAATTGTTTTTGATATTCATTCCAGTAAGCCCTAATTCCCTCGAAGCATCCTAATCCATAATTTAGACCTTTATTTCTTATGCTAACTGAAACCTTAGATTCATCTAGAATTTCCCCCTGGTCAAAAACATACCTCATTTTATTATCCCACCAATAATAATATATTTTCTTCATTTATATATTTGGTCAGTCAGGATTATTCCTAACAAACCAATATGCAAAAGGGGATAAGAGACCCTATATCCAGATTGAATGTTTTGATCGGAATCAGTTTCCTG
This sequence comes from Bacillus sp. NTK034, assembly GCF_017303275.1. Classification (GTDB taxonomy): domain Bacteria; phylum Bacillota; class Bacilli; order Bacillales; family Cytobacillaceae; genus Cytobacillus. The sequence continues at coordinate 56,466 of NZ_JAFKOJ010000009.1, forward strand.
TTAGGCTCCTTAAGCATTGGCCTTATGCTGGTGGCCCTGCTTTTGGGAATTGCCTGGCTGGCGCTCAGTGTGTACGGCTATAAACGGATGGACCCGGAAAAATGGGCAAAATCACTGTTTATCTTTTAGCTTGTTCATATGACAGTCCTGTTTTCGACGGTTATTATTTACTCAATGATGGGGATTATTTTTGATTTGTAAAAGCATCAAGCTGCGGATATAGTAGATTTATATTGTAATTAAGTCACTAAAAAGCCCTTCTCAAATTTGAGAGGGGCATAGTTTATTACTCAGAGTTAATCATTTTGCGGCCGCCATGAAGAAAAATGTTTCTCTAATAATCCAACTAATCCAGAAAGGATAAGACCAGTTATCGTAATAACAAATATCCCAACGAACATTCTGGCTGTTTGTAAATTCTGGCCATCAATGGTTAATTGAAAACCAATACCTGCAGATGAAGCAAATAATTCACCGACTACTACCCCGATCAAACCTTGACCAATACCCAAACGGATACCTGCTAATAAAAACGGAACAGTCGAAGGCAAAGCAATCGTTTTAAAAACTTGAAACTCGCTGGCTGTAAAGGTGCGAGCGGCTTTTATCAAGTTTTGATCCAGTGTTTGCATTGCTTTTTGTGCATTTAAAACAATTGGGAAGAATGCCATCAAAAAGACAATCAGCATTTTGGATTCAACCCCACTTCCTAATGCAATAACGATTACAGGTAATAAAGCTACTTTTGGTGTAACGTATAATCCGGAAATAAAAGGGTTTACAATGGCATTAAAAATTTTATTCCAGCCCGAAAGTACACCAATAGGTATCCCGATAAGGACGGCGAAAACAAAGCCTATTGCAAACTCATAGCCGCTTACGCCCATATTGCTCCAAAATGCAGGTTCCTGCACCATTACAACAGCAGCTTGAAATATCTCGGAAGGAGAACTGACAAACAGTGGATCAATCCATTCTTTTTTCGAAACTAATTCCCACCCTAATATAAATAAAGCAACCGAGAAGACACTTATCACGATAGTAAAGTCTTTCTTTCTTAAAACTTTTGGCTTTTCCTTTATGAGCTTCCTTGTTTCCTGAGTAATTTCAGTGTTTGCCATGGCCCGCTCCTTTCCCTTTAATGAAAACCTTGTTTAGTAGATTCTTTTTCTATCAAAGACCAAATATAATCTATTTGCTTTAAAAATTCAGGATCGCGTTTTATATTTAAATCCCGTGGTCTTGGAATTGTAACATCCACTATATCGACAACTCTGCCTGGTCTTGCTCCAAATACGAATACCCGATCTGCCAAATATACGGCTTCATCTATTTGGTGGGTAATAAACAAGCTTGTTTTCTTAGTTTCATTCCAAATTCGAAGTAACTCTTTCTGCATAAATTCCCGTGTTTGAGCATCAAGCGCAGAGAATGGTTCATCCAGTAATAAAAGAGAAGGCTCTACTGTCAATGCTCTTGCAAGATTGACACGCTGCTGCATACCTCCAGATAACTCATGAGGATAATGATTTTCGAATCCTTTCAGCCCAACCATCTCAATATACTCTTTTGCCTTTATCTTAGTTTCCCTGGACACTCGTTTTTGAATCTCCACGCCATATAGCACGTTCTGAATAACAGTACGCCAAGGAAAGAGACTTGGAGTTTGAAAGACAACAGATCGATCAATGCCCGGTCCATTTATTTTTTTTTCATCGAGTAAAATGGAACCTCTGCTTGGTTTTATTAGACCGGCCACTGTATTTAAAAAGGTTGTTTTACCACATCCACTGGGTCCAACGATACAAATAAATTCGCCTTCCTTAATATTCAAATTAATATCTTGAAGCGCAATGACTTCTGCACCCGTTTTATTGTTCACATAAGTTACGTCAAGATCATTTGATGATAGTTTATAACCCTGTCCAATCGCTGCTCCGCTCACTATATTCACCACTTTTCATTAAGAATTATTTAGGAAATGCTTCCTCTATATATTCGTTTGTCCAAATACCCCCAGGTTCTGTATTCTGTTCCTTGGTAATTCCAGTTAAATCTCCAAATTCAACCAAAGGAACTTGAGCATTATCCCAAGATTCTTTAGTCATTTCTCCATAACCCTGGAAGGTATCTTTTAAGTCTATTAATGAATTTTCCAAAACCTTAAGGTCAGTTCCTTCGAAATAGGAAGCTATGGACTCTGCAGCATCCTTTGGATTTTCACGGGTAAACTCGATTCCTTTTCCAATAGCCCGCACTACTTTAGCTGCTATGTCAGGGTTTTCTTCAAGATATTCCCGATCTGCAAATACAACTTCCCAAACCATGTTCGCATATGTGGGCTCTTCACTCGCTTTAATCACTAGTTCTCCTACACCTTCATTCTTGACTTGTGCGGCAAATGGAGGTGAACTGATCCCGCCTGAAACAACGCCTTCCTTCATACCGCCAATTTTAGGTCCAGTGCCGGCTAATTTGACCATTTTAACTGACGATGGATCAATGCCATGTAATTGCATTAAATATCTCGTATAAATGTCCCCTGAATCGCCTACTACATTTGTTCCGATGCTTGCACCTTCTAATGCAGCAACACGGTCTTTAAGGGGAGCATCCATATTTATTTTCTTTTCTTCTATGTATTCATTAGATAGGGCAATTTCAAAGGTGAGCGCTGAATTTAAAGATTGAATTGCTACAAGATCTTCACCTTTTTCCAATGGTACAAACATACTTCTGGGTCCAGAGATGGCAAATTGAGCTTGTCCTGATAAAACAGAAGCAATAACTTGTGAACCACCGCCACCAGAGGCAATTTCAGCTTTAATTCCTTCTTCTTTCAAAAAGCCTTTTTCAACTGCTACATAAAAAGGTGCCAAAGAGAGAATTCTAGCTGGTTCAGAAAAAGTAATCTCGGTCAATTTCTTCCCGGCTTCGTTTGTTGCCGGAGCGTTTCCGCCACCAGAACATCCTGCTAAAAATAAGGCTAAAACTAATAGGAGCACAGCTCCACTTTTCTTGATAAACATGTAATCCCTCCTAGAAATATTTATATAAAAAACACTTTTGTGTTTTATATATAAAACTATGTTTTGTTTTTTTTTAATTATAGCATTATTTTCTAAAAATTTAAACAGTTTAGAATTAAAAAATGAGCTGTGTACGAATTGGTTAGGTAATTTAAATCTTAAGAGTCATCTTATTTAAAATGAGTCACTCCATAGAAAAAATGTTCTGCTGTTATTCTTTTGTTTGGATTCCAATAAGGAAATAAGTCTGAAGGAGGAAAAAGATTATTTCAATTTATAACAAAATCCTGACAGTTCGATATTTCACTTTAAAAGGGGGTATTTATTATCAAACAGATAGCTCTTTGAAGGTGATGAATTCGAGTAATGTTTGCTCATTCTGGATAGAATGATGGGTGTACTCGGGATATCGTCAGGATACGAATGGAGGAATAAGGTTATGACTATTGAACATAATCGTTCAGCTAAATCAAACCATCCTGCCAGCTCAGCCCGCAATCTGTGGTCTGGTGTGCTGTTTGGCATTGGGTTTGCTGCCTTTATAGATGAGACAATTTTTCATCAGCTGCTGCGCTGGCATCATTTTTATGACAAATCCACTACGGATATTGGACTTATCTCCGACGGGCTTTTTCATGCTTTCAGTTGGTTTGCGACAATTGGAGGTTTGTTTATTTTTGCCGATCTTCGCCGGCGAAATGCATTGTGCTTGAAGAGGTGGTGGGGTGGGAAGCTGCTTGGTGCGGGAGGTTTCCAGTTATATGATGGTACCATCCAGCACAAATTAATGCGGATACATCAAATTCGATATGTAGAGAATGTATTTATCTACGATCTTATATGGAATGCAATAGCTGTATTCATGATCATAATCGGTCTTATCCTTGTTATTCGTACAAACAAGAAACAGCAACCTGAAAAGGCTGTCCCATATGAACAATAATCATATTCATCATATTGACGGAACTCCTGCACCTGATCTAATCCCTCAATTACTCGCGGCATTGCCGTTTGTGCTGAGTTTATTTATATACATCCTTGCTGTTTTCGTCTCCAGCAGAAATCACAGGCCATGGCCGGTATACCGGACTGTCTGCTGGATTTTTGGCGTTTTTTTCGCTGTCGCAGCCGTAATAGGTACCCTTGCTGACCGTGCCCATTCAGATTTTTCGGCACATATGTTCAGTCATTTGTTCTTAGGCATGCTTGCTCCGTTGCTCATGACACTTGCGTCGCCCATGACGCTTTTGCTGCGAACTCTAAGTGTTCCTTTAGCAAGAAGGCTTTTAAGGGTTCTGAAGAGCTGGATTTCGCGGATGTTTACCCATCCCATTATGGCATCCTTCCTTAATATAGGAGGGCTTTGGTTATTATATACAACCTCTCTTTACTCGCTTATGCACGAGAGCATTCTTATTCATCTCATTGTTCATTTCCATGTATTCCTGGCAGGATATTTATTTACAGTGTCAATGATTTATTTTGATCCGATCCCTCACCGGATTCCTTTTCTGTACCGTGCACTTGTATTCGTTTTTGCTTTGGCAGGGCATGGGATCCTTTCAAAGTACATTTATGCTCATCCGCCTGCTGGTGTATCAGCTTCTCAGGCTGAAAATGGAGGGATGATCATGTATTATGGCGGGGACGCGATTGACATTATACTCATATTCATCTTTTGCTGGCAATGGTCCAAAGCCAGCAGGCAAAGAGAAGATGTATCAGTAAGCCCGGAAACAGAAAGTACCAGAGGGTAATGCAGCTTGTTCAACAATGAGGGCTTCATATTAAAGTTAATTTATTCCGGTTTTCATATATGAAAGCCGGATTTTTTTATTCTTAGCTTTAGCTTTCAGGATGCAAAGAGCAGGTGTTCATTTCTAAAAGCCATTTATTTATTTTAAATTTTCTTTTAATTTAAAATATTTTATGATATTATACGATTAATTACAGTATTACTAAAATAAATTACATCTACACTATAATTTTTCAGTTCTGCTTCAAAGGAGTTCATTATGGAAGAAATTTATAAGAAAATTAAAGATTTAAGACTTCAGCATGGTTATACCCTAAAGGAATTAAGTGAACGCACTGATTTGTCAATCAGCTTCCTTTCTCAAGTAGAGAGAGGGGCAACTTCATTAGCTATTACCTCTTTAAAGAAAATAGCGGATGCACTTAATGTTAAGATTTCTGAGTTTTTCGAAGATGAGAAACCAAATCAGAATTTTATGGTAAAGGCCAGTGAACATAAGCCGTTTAATATCAAGGGCTCGGAGTTTACTTATGTTCGAGTAAATGGTGAATTTCCAGGCAGAAACCTTGAACCGCTCTTGGTTACATTAGCCCCGAACCAAAAACAGATACAGCAATTTGGCCACCCAGGTGAGGAATATTATTACGTATTAAAGGGATTTGTTATTTTTCATGTAGATGAGAAGGAATATGTTGTCAGGGAAGGTGATTCCATTCACTTTCCATCCACTTACCCGCACACGATGGAAAATCCCATAAATGAAGAATCAAGATTACTTTGTGTTTTGACGCCAGTTATTTTTTAATTGGCTGATTATAAATATCTTATTTAACGAAAGGTGGAGTATCATGCGTGTAGCTACAGATATTGGCGGGACATTTACTGACCTGGTTTATGTCAATGATGAAGGTGAAATTGGGGTTGCTAAAAGCCATACCACACCTCCCAATTTTGAAAAGGGAGTGATCGATGTTATTGAGAAAAGTGAAATCGATCAGACAGCCATCAAGACTTTTATCCATGGTACCACGGTAATTATCAATGCTCTTACAGAACGCAAAGGGGTCAGGACAGGTTTAATTACAACCAAAGGTTTCCGTGATGTGCTTGAAATTGCAAGAGGAAACCGTCCGGATCTATTTAATGTACGATACGAAAAGCCGGTGCCTTTTGTTGAGCGCTATTTACGCCAGGAAGTAGAGGAGCGCCTGAATTATAAAGGTGAGGTACTTTCTCCGTTAAACAAGGAGCAGTTAACGGCTGTTATTAACTATTTCAAGGAACAAAAAGTAGAAGCTATTGCTGTCGCCTACCTACACTCTTATGTTAATCCAGTTCATGAAATTGAGACAGTGGAATTAATAAAAAAGCTATGGCCTGAAGCAGCCGTTACAGCATCCTATGAAGTGACAAAGGAATGGCGGGAATATGAACGGACCAGCACTACGGTTCTTAATTCATATGTTAAGCCGATTGCGGCTACCTATGTAAACCGTCTGCATAATAAATTAGTAGAAAACAAGACTGACAGCCAGAATTACATTATGCAGTCAAACGGCGGTACAACAACCTTTAATAGTGCAAAACAAACCCCTATTAATATGGTAGAGTCCGGCCCTGTAGCCGGGATTTATGGTGCTGCAGTTCTTGGTGAAATCTTGAATGAGAAAAATATCATTGCTTTTGATATTGGCGGGACTACAGCGAAATGTTCTCTGATTAATCAGGGGGAGGTAAAGGTTTCAACGGATTACTTTATTGAAAAAAATGAGCGGAGTGCTGGTTATCCAATAAAAGTACCTGTTGTTGATATCGTTGAAATCGGCAACGGCGGGGGTTCAATCGCATGGATCGATGGAGCTGGTTCTTTAAAGGTTGGTCCGCAATCTGCAGGCGCGCTGCCTGGTCCTGTGGCGTATGGTCAAGGCGGAACAGAACCAACAACCACAGATGCCAACTTGCTCACTGGCAGGCTTTCTCCGGAGAATTTCGATTATGAAGTAGATTTGGAGAAAGTAAAGGCGGCCATTAAAGAGAAGGTTGCTGATCATTTTGAAATGACGGTTGAAGAAGCTGCATTAGGGATTATTCGAATTGCAAACTCCAATATGCTGAATGCATTGAAGCTTATTTCAGTAAGAAAAGGTCATAATCCCCGTGAATTTTCATTGGTCGCTTTTGGCGGAGGCGGATCGATGCATGCACCTGCATTGGCTAAAGAGCTGGGTGTGAAAAAAGTGATTGTTCCAGTCGCCTCTTCCGTGTTCTCTGCATGGGGAATGCTCATGACTGACTTAAGGCATGACTACATCCAGACATATATCAGAAGAATAAATGAACTCGATCCTGCTGAGTTGAATAACGAATGGAATTCAATTGAAGCACAAGCACTTAACCAATATCAGGAAGAGGGCGTTTCGGAAGAAAAGGTGTTATTTACGAGATTTGCAGATATTCGATATCTTGGGCAGGAGCATACTGTAAAGGTTCCTGTTCCAAATGGGAAATGGTCTAAGGAAACCCTCTCAGAAGTAGTTAAGCGCTTTGGCGATCTTCATGAACAGCACTATACCTTTAAGCTTGAAGGTACACCAGCAGAAATTGTAAATCTGCATTTAACAGCTTTTGGGAAAGTACTAAAACCTCAGATGAAAAAAATTAGTTCTATAAGCAGCGACATACAAGAAGCATACAAAGAAACACGGCCGGTCTATTTTGAAGAGGAAGGCTGGGTTGAAACAAAAGTATATTACCGGAGTTTATTTGGGAAAGGCATGCAAATTTCCGGGCCAGCCATTGTAGAGGAACAGTCTGCTTCTACGGTTATTTATCCAGGTCAGTCCTTGACTGTAGATGAGTACGGAAATCTAATCATTGAAACAGGGGTGGAATAAATGACGCAAATTGTTCGCAGTAAAGTAGATCCATTTACACTTGAGATTGTGAAAGATTCACTTGTTGCCATCGGAGATGAGATGTTTATTGCCCTTGCCAAAACATCAATGAGCCCTATTATTTATGAAGTCCTGGATTATGCGAGCGGTCTTACCGATGCGAAGGGCCAGCTTTTGACACAAGGGAATGGTGTTACAGGATTTATTGGGATGCTTTCAGATATGGTAAAGCAAACACTCAAGAAATTCGGGGATGGAAAGCTAAAAGAGGGCGATATTATCATCATTAATGATTCATATGGCGGAGGCGGTTCCCATCTTTCGGATGTGGGACTGGTGATGCCGATATTTTATAAAGGAGAAATTGTTGCTTTCTCTGCCAATAAGGCCCATTGGACTGAGGTGGGAGGAAAAGATCCAGGTTCCTTCAGCAACGATGCTACAGATATATTTCAGGAAGGCTTGCAATTTCCAAGTGTAAAGCTTTTCAATGAAGGCGAAATCAATCAGGCTATTGTCGATATCATTGAAGCGAATGTCCGATTCCCGGAATTGTCGCTGGGAGATATGTGGGCTCAGGTTGCAGCCCTTAAAACAGGTGAAAAACGGGTTAAGGAATTATGTGAAAAGCATGGGAAGCCATTATTTTTATCATCAGTAGATTATCTCCTTGACCACGGCGAACAGCTTGCGCGTCAGGAATTAACCAAACTGCCAAAGGGCACTTTTCATGCAGAAGGATTTATTGATGATGATGGCTTTGGAAATGGGCCATTCAAGATCAAAGTTAAAGTAACCATCTCTGATGACAAATTTGTTGCTGATTTTAGGGGCAGCCATCCTCAGGTTCCAGGACCTGTAAACTGTTCTTATACTGCACTTGTCTCAGCTGTACGGACTATTTTCCTCGCCATTACGAATCCTTCTCAAGATGCGAACGATGGAGTGTTCCGTCCACTGGAGGTTATTACAGATAAGGGCTCAGTTCTTTCAGCAGAACGGCCTGCTCCTGTTTCAATCTATTGGGAAAGCATGCTTGCAGGAGCGGACTTGATATGGAAAGCTCTTGCTCCAGTAATTCCACATAGGCTTAATGCTGGCCACCTGTTATCTGTTTGTTCGGTCGTATTATCAGGATTGCATCAGGATACAGATGAACCATTTTTAATTGTTGAGCCTTCTGTTGGCGGCTGGGGCGCATCTGAAGGTCAGGATGGTGCAAGAGGACAATTCTGCATTGGAGATGGCGAAACGTATAATGTTCCAGTTGAAGTAGCTGAAACAAGGTATGGCATTATGGTTGATGAGTACAGCTTGCATACAGATGGAGCCGGAGCAGGAGAGTATATTGGCGGTTCTGGTGTCATTCGCTCTTATAAAGCCCTAACCGACAACCAAATGGTTTCTGTAACTTTTGGACGGAATAAATTTGTTCCTTGGGGAATGAATGACGGGAATGACGGATCAGCTAACAAGGTTTATATTGAAAAAGCAAATGGTGAAGCCGATGGCCCATTTGGGATCTATCCCAGGTACCCGCTGAATAAAGGTGATGTCGTAAAATTAGTCACTGCCACAGGCGGCGGATACGGAGAACCTTTCAAGCGCCCTGCAGAAAAAGTAGCCAAAGATGTGAAAAATGGCTATATCACTGCATCGCAGGCAGAAGCGGACTTTGGGGTAAAAGTAAACGAGAAAACATATGCTGTCGAAGGTTTAACAGAAGAACGTCAGACAAGAGGTGAATAAAGTGGACGTATTAAATATAGAGAATATCCAGATTGATTCAAATGCCGCAGTTCCTCTTAAAACAGTATTCTCACAAAAAGCATTAGCTGGAGACTTGAAAGTTGGAACGGTTGTCATTCCTCCAGGAAAGAGAGTCCCTTTAACAGGAGTTTCGAATCATAAAGAAAATGAATATTCGATTATAGTAAAAGGTTCAATTGTAACAGAAACGAAGGGAAGAACCTATCGGGTTTCAAGCGGAGATGCAACCTTTATTCCTGCAGGGCAAGAACATATTGCCTATAATGACAGTGATGAAGATTGTGAAATTGTGTGGGTATTGGTTGGTTAACCATTTTCCCCATAAAGACCTTGCATGGGCAAGGTCTTTATTATAAGGAAATTTTACAGAATATTCCGATATAAAATCATAAGGAGTTGGACAGGGATGGAGGATGTGTCTTTAAGAAAAAGCGGAGGAAAAGATGAAGCTCTTGCTTCTGTGCCTATAAATGAAAGGCAGCACTGGATATCACCTGCCATCATTTTTGGGGGACTTGAATTTACAATTCCAGTTTTAATGGTTGGTGCAACATTGACAGCAAGCTTTGGTCTCGGGAAGCTATTCTGGATCCTGGCAGCAGCTTTGTTTATTTTCCAATGGATCGGTAATGCCCTTGCAGGATACATCGGTGCAAAAACTGGCCGCTCATCGTCAGTAATTGCCAGAACAAGCTTTGGGTCCAATCAGGCACGATTTATTGTAGGATTGACTATATTTATCGTTTCAATGGGGTGGTGGGCACTCCAGACAGCTGTGGCAGGAAATGCCATAGCAGCGATGTTTGGAATAGATTATCAGACTGAGTGGTTCCTTTGGGCCATTGTAACCATCATTGCCGGCCTTCTATTTGCCCTTCCATCCATTATTGGATACTCCTCCATGAAGTGGACAGATTATTTAGCTGTCCCTGCTGGATTATTATTAATTGCAGGCGGCATTTTCTATGCTTTAAAAAATATCGGCTGGGAAAAGATAGCATCCTGGAACCCTGAACCACAAATGACTTTTCTTGCTGCCGTCAGTTTAGTAATTGGCATAAATGTTTCACAATGGGTCATTGCCTCAGATTATACACGCTATGCGAAGCCTGCAGTAAAAGACAACGTACTAATTCCCTTGGGCATAATTGCCGTTGGTTTTCCGCTATTCTATGTAGGCGCCATCATGTCCATAGGGGTTGGCGATGCGGATATTGTAAATGTCATGATGAACTTAGGATTTCCGGTATGGGGATTCCTTATCTTATGGTTAGCCACTTGGACCAGTCAATTGGTAAATAACTATAGTATGGGTCTGGCATTGGCTAATATGCTGAATGTTAACTCGAATAAAGGGAGAGCCTTGCTGACTTTGGCTGGTACGATCATTTCCATTGTCATTGCTTTAGCAGGCATACTCGATTATTTTATGGATTTTCTTTATATGACGGCTTTAATTTATCCAGCCATTGGCGGTGTTATGATGGCAGATTTCTTTTTTATCAGAAAACAGCAATGGACCGATAATAAAGGATGGAATTGGATGGCTACCATTGCATTAGCAGCCGGAACTTTTGTCGGCTATTATACTCAATATGTACATTCTTTTGGCCTCCCAGCTGTACAGTCCATAATTGCTTCAGCACTTGTTTATATCATTGCCATGAAAATCAAAGCAAGAGTGGCACCTGATCACTTTACCGAGATTAGCAGCGAGCCAGACTCATATTCTTCTGGTAATGTTAAAATTCTATAATCTATTCAATAATGCCTGTTCTCAATATTTTTGAGAACAGGCATTTTGATTGTGGACTTCACATTATTGAATTCTTGATTTGCGTATCCCATCAAAGATACTCATTCCAGCATAAAAGATAAATACAATCATGATGCCGCCAAGCAGCCAGTTTTTAAATTGTGCGGCTGAGATTGAGAATAAATCAGTCATGTATGCTGTGAATTCAGGCTGGAGCAAATTCGGGTTCAGTAAAATGAAGATGAACACGATGGTAGCAAACAATTCAAGGACGGTGTTGAAGATCGCCATCCTTTTCGTCCATTGGCCAATGATTAATTTGTAGAGTGCCAATCCCACTTCGAGCGCAATGATGACCACAACAATTGGCCAGTATCCGAGCAGAACCTCCTGGTTTACTGCGGCAATCTGGAACTCCAGTCCTTCACCGCCGCCTCTATAGATTCCCATTAGCCGGTCTGCATAAAAGTACAGGGTTGCCCAAATGGCAGTCCACATTAAGCTTCCAAAAACCTCAAACTTGGAAATGGCTTTCTTCTTCGGAATATACGTGATGCTTTTCAAATCTTCCGGAGTCCACGGTTTTAAGCTTGGCGACAACGGATGCTGCTCTTTTCCTTTATCCAACCTCTCAATAACCGCGAACACAATCGTCAGCCAGAAGAATACCTGAACCGCCACTTCAATCAGTCTCCAGATTCCATAGCCCATGAAACCGAGCACCGCATTGATGATGGTATCATCGCGGTTAAATTCAAAAATAAACTCGGCAGCAACGGAAATCAATGAAATGGCTGCGGCAATCGGCAGGATCATTTTTAATAATGACACATAAACATCAAAATAGCGCGGCCCGATGAGATGCATCGGCTGATCCCGGTATCCGGCTGCTAAAGCGGCAGGGCTTCCCAATTTACCGAGGACCTCCTTAACATCCTCCTCATTGTAATCATCCGGAAGCATATCCCCAATCGTTGACTGCAGCTCGAGTGCGATGTCCGCACGACTCTTTTCAGGCAGCCTCCTGGTCACTTCCTGTATATATACCTCAATTAAATTCATCTTCCTCATCCCCTTTCAACAGCCCGAATAGCTGTTTGGAATTGTTGATCCATTCCTCTCTTAATTTCAGAAAAGTCTCCAGTCCCAGATCACTCAATACATAATACTTACGTGGCCTGCTCTCAGTATGATCCCAGCTGCTGGTCACCAGCTCCTGTTTTTCCAGACGCCGCAGCAAGGGATATAACGTGCTCTGATCAATATTTATGCCGGAGTCCTCCAATAACTGAACCAGCGAATACCCGTATTGCGGTGTCCGCAGCTGGCTCAGAACCGCCAGTGTCAGTGTTCCTCTCCGAAGCTCTGTTGTTAACGAATTCAGCAGCGTACTCATTTACTCACCTCGCTTGATATACTATATGACATACACTATATGGTTTATACTATGTATCATACAGTATGGACGTGACAATAATCAACTGCTTCTTTTCAGTTTTTTTGTCAATAAATCTGGTACTGCTTGGATAAGCAGATGTGCAGGCCAAACACTTCCATTTGAAATCCAGGCTCAGGTGGGCAATGTATTCATTTTTATAACATCGGGACTATGGTCTGTCCAAATAAATTTTCAGAAATATGATGGTTATATAGGAGGTGATAGTATGTTTGGTTTAGGAAAATGCTGGTGGTGTGAACTGCTGCCATTGGCTTGTGAGGGATGTGCCTGCAGTATTCTAAGGAATGCGAGAGAAGGGCAGGAGTTTTTGATTATGCTGAAAGGTACTGCGGAATTTTTAGCTTTAGGTCCTGGTCAAAGCCCTCAGGCTACTGAGTTTTCTTTTGTCCGATTTAAAGAAGATTCGTGCTGCGCAATATTTACCTTCTCCCAGCAGCCGGGAGCTGTTCCGGCAGAAAGAGAATTTATCATTGATTGCCGAAGCATTGCTGCTCTTTCTCCATTACCTTCTCCTCTCTAATATGAAGGTTCATCTGTATGTGGTCCACTTTTTTTCTGGGGTGCTTAAGCGTGAGAGTAAAAAAAACATTGGGCTTATCCAATGTTTTTTACAATTTAATGCTGTTTATCCAGCGCTAACTTTAATCCAAATCCAATTAGAACAAGCCCTGTTGCTTTATCCATAAACCTTTGAACTTTTGGGGACATAAGCCATTCCCGCATGTAATTGATAAAATAGACATAAATGAAAAACCAGGTTATGCTCAGCAGTGTGTAAATAATTCCCATGATGATCAGCTGCTGTGATGCATTTTCGCCTGTCTTCACAAATTGCGGCAGAAAGGTTAGGAAGAACATCGCAACCTTGGGATTGAGAACATTTGAAAGGAGTCCCTGTTTAAAAGCAGACTTTTTCATATCGGAATTAACCTCAGTTTCAATGCCAGCATCTTTCTTCCTTTTCATCGAGATGAATGAAGATAACCCGAGATAAATCAAATAAACAGCCCCTGCATATTTAATGATTTCAAATGCAGCAGCAGATTGCATTAAGATGGCTGATAGTCCAAAAGCAGCCGCAAAGGTATGCAATAAAGAGCCGGCTGTAATCCCAAGTCCCATTTTATAGCCATCTGTCCTTCCGTCTGCAATCGTCCTTTTGGTAATAAGGGCTGTATCGATCCCTGGACTCATTACCACAAACAATGAAAGAACCAAAAACGTAAAGAAATCATTCATTTTCTTCACTCCCTGCTAATGTGTTAAAATACAATTTAACAGATGTTAAATATAATTTAACATACGATGAGGATTTTTTGTTCAAATATTTTAAAAAATTGAGGAGCGGGGTTATGGAAAATATAGATATTGGCAAAAAAGTGGAGAAATTCAGGAAGGAGAAGGGCTATAGCAGCAGAGAATTAGCCAGAATAGCTGACATTACACCTTCCATGTTAAGCCAGATTGAACGGGGGATCGCGAATCCTTCCATTCAAACCCTGAAGGTTTTAGCCAAAGCTCTTGATGTTCCGACCTTCAGTTTTTTACTCGAAGAGACGAATACGGAGGATTTAGTCGTGCGAGTCAATGAACGTAAACATATGGTGGTTGAAAACATTTCCTATGAATTATTGTCGCCTGATTTTACCGGAACACTGGCAACCGCGATCATGAATATCCCACCAGGAACCTCCTCATCGGAGAAGCTTTTGGAGCATAAAGGGGAAGAGGTTGCTTATGTATTGGAAGGGAAAATCAAGGTGTACCTGGATGAAGCTGAATACATATTAGAAGCGGGTGACAGTGTCAAAATACCAGCTTATATGAAGCATAAGTGGGAAAATAATTTTGATGGAAAAGCTGCTATCCTTTTCTCTGTGACTCCGCCATCCTTTTAATCCGGACCCGCGACCTATGTGTCCGGGGCAGCGGGCCGGATTCATTTAGTGAGGAAGCGGGGGATCGAAGATTATCCATAAAAGAAGAATGCTTATAAAGGCTAACACCCAGGCAGCCCATGGCTTCCATTTATGGATGGGCAGCAAGGAAAAAGTCACAAGGTTAAAAAGAAAGGAATAGGCAAGTGTCCATCCATACTGATGAATGATGCTTTTATTAAAATAAGCAATTAATTCGATACCCTCGAAAATCAGAGCCCAGAAAACAACCCAGCCTATTCTTCTGAAAATGGTTTTAGGAAATCTTCCCAAGTACACCACAATAACAGATGGATAGATTAGAAATGCTATGGCTGTTGCAATAATGGTGTGTGTGGGAAGTATATAGTGATCAATCCATACAGGACGGAATTCCCAAACCCTGAAGTCATGAAGCAGCGAAGCATATAGCAGGTCGCCTATAATCCAAAATAATAAGGTGGGATAAAATTCATTCAGCCGTTTCCAGGCACCAAACAATAAGCTAACGATGATGAAAAAGACAACAAACGATGTTTGCATAACATAACAAGCCCCTCAATAACCATTTTGTAAGCAGATTCTTTTAGCTGATAAACAAAAAGAAGCCTAAAAATCCACATGGCTGCCAAGGTCAAACGCTCTGCCTGTAGATTGTTAGGAGCCTTCTCGTTTTGAACATTCCTTTTATCCAGGGTATATTTATTTTGGTTATATTAATGAATATTATTAGCGTGAATGTTATTGAAAAGTATATAGATTTAATTGTTGCATACAAGGCAGATAAAGCAGGAATGGATATAAGAGTGGGCAGCTGTTTTTCGCTTTTAAAGAATTTCCCCAAAGCTTGAATATAAGGGGATTGGAGGAGGTTGAGGATTATGCCAATTCTTCTTATTTCTGTAGAATATTTTTTTGGAAAAAAGGATGAATTGTATTTGTATCGTATGGTTTTAATTTGTACTCTTCTTATTTCAGTTACATCCTTGTTTGGTTGAAATCATGAAAATTGTAAAATGCAATATTTTAAATGGATTTATCCGTTAATAAGCATCTGAAATTTTAATGATCACTTTTCCTTGAGCGTGACCTTCTTCAAAGTATTTGAAAGCTTTATCCACTTCACCTAATTTAAAAGATCGATCAATGACTGGCTTTACTCTGCCTGCTTCAATAAGTTCTTTCATATAAATCAGGTCTTTCTGGTTTTGCCTCTGCAGCATGCTGCCCATTTTTTTATTTCCTGTTAAAGAAATCCACGGACCCAGGACCATTGCCTGTGTAAATTGTGCTCCTGAACCTCCGGCAAGCACATAAGTTCCATTAGATCTTAAAGCCCGCTTATAAACAGAAATCGGCTGATAGCCGTTAACAGCCAGAATCAGGTCATATTTCTCTGTCCTTTTGGTGAAATCCTCCTTTTTATAATCGATGGCATGGTCCGCTCCAAGCGTATGTAAAATGTCTAAATTTCTTGTACTGCATAAGCCGGTAATCTCTGCACCAAATGATTTGGCAATTTGTACGGCGAAAGTTCCCACACCGCCTGAGGCCCCATAAATCAAGACCTTCTGGCCTGCCTGAATATTTCCTTTATCCCTTAGGGCCTGTAGTGCCGTGACTCCCGCCATAGGTACTGCGGCTGCTTCCTCAAAGGAAATATTAGCTGGTTTTAAAGCAAGGGCCTTTTCAGGGACAGATACATATTCAGCAAAACTGCCCCACCCGCAGCCGGAGAGATCTCCGAACACTTTATCGCCTGGATGAAACTGTGTGACTTCTTTGCCCACTGCTTCCACTTGTCCTGCAATGTCACCACCTGGTATCGTGTGCTTTGGTTTTAGAAGACCGTAGGCAAAGCGTGCCAGGAAAGGTTTTCCTTTTAAAAGGACAAGGTTTCCATAATTCACAGACGATGCGTGAACCTTGACGAGTACCTCTTGATCCTTGGGTACCGGTGTTTCTATATCGGTCAATCTAAGATTTTCTGGAGAACCATATTTTTGATACACGATTGCTTTCAGAAAGAATCCCTCCTAATTATTCAGATAACACATGAATACCATTTAAGATGTCTATTCATACTATTCCAGGAAGAAATATTCAAGACTATAATCCTGCTTTTCTGATTGTTTTTTGCTGATGAAGAAGGCGGGTCCATATAGCCTATTTTTAAAATTTTTTATAATATTCCTTTACAGGAATATTCCTAATGGTGTATATTATTCTTAAGGAAAGTTACAATAAGGAAGCGGGGGTGGGATCTACTATTGAAATGGGAAAAGTGAACACAATCACACTGGGAGATGATTCAACATGAACGGGCAAATTTTCAGTGCACTGGCTGAGCCCAACCGCCTGGATATCATTGACCTGCTGCTGGAAGGAGCGCTTCCGGTGGGGGATATCGCAAAAAAACTTGAGTTGAACCAGCCCCAAACTTCCAAGCATCTTCGCGTTCTTTGTGACGCTGGCCTTGTGGAGGTTCAGCCGATCGCCAACCGCAGGATTTATAAAATCAGGCCTGAACCGTTTCAAGAACTGGATAGGTGGCTTGATTCCTATCGTCGATTATGGGAAGGCAGGATGGATAGGCTGGATGATTACCTTAACGTATTGCAGGGCAAAAAACCTTTGAATTGATGACATAAAAATGGAGTAAGCTCAACAAGATCTGTCTCTTGAGTTACAGACGGTTTTAAAAATACAGCTTCTAATGGAGGAGTAACAATGTCAAATAATGCAATGCTTTCAAGAGTTGAAGATGAACGAGTGCTGGTATTGGAGCGCGTATTCGATGCACCGCGCGAGCTTGTCTTTAAAATGTTTAAAGAGCCGGAACACCTGAAACATTGGTGGGGGCCGAGAGGCTGGGAGCTCCCAGTTTGCAGCGTTGACTTCAGACCTGGTGGAGTATGGCATTATTGCATGAAGTGTGTTGACCGGAATCAGGGCCAATTCTATGGCATGGAATCCTGGGGCAAGGGGATATACAAAGAAATTAGCGAGCCGGAGAGCATCAGCTATACTGACTACTTTTCCGATGCTGAAGGGACTATTAATGAGGAAATGCCATCTACAGAAGTGACTCTGGAATTTGTGGATGTCGACGGCAAAACAAAATTAATTAACCGTGGAGAATATGTATCCGCAGAGGCGCTCCAATCCGTAATGGAAATGGGTATGCTGCAGGGCATTACAGATACTTGGAATCGTCTGGAAGAACATTTGAACGAGATCAAATAACGATATTTAACATACAGAAGGCAAGTTTTGCTGAAAATTTATGAATTAACATGGCGTTAATCCTAGAAGGATTAACGCTTATTTATGAATTACGCTTGTAGGTGCAACCGATAATCAAAGTTCCCTTTTGATGTGGATTTTTTTTATTCACTAAAGGGTGAAAAAAATCGTCTTGACTATTTAGGATGGGAGGAACAATTGGCAATTCGAGATTGAGGCTTGATGAAGTCAATATATGATCTATTTGGAAACTAAAGACAAGGGCTTGGTTAGAATTAGTTTTTATAATTTTTAGGTGTTGAAAACGATGAAGAATAGCGCGCAATGCAGCACGCTATTTATCTAAGATCAGATTTGATTTGGCATCGTTTCTATTTATGAGGCGTCCTCTAGATATAAATCCTTCTTCTCGAAAACTGAAGTAAACGCCATCTGCATATATTTTTGGTAGGTTTTGTACTATTTTCTTTAATTTAGGCTCCAATCTATATCTTGGAAAGTCGTTTTGTTTTTTAAAAGGGCAAATATCCAGTGTAAGAGCTTATTTACACAAGCAATAACAGCTACTTTAAAAGGTTTTCCTTCTTCACTTTTTTTATCATAGAACTCTCGTAATTTCTTATTTCGAGGAATAATCTCATCGCTTGTTTTGCTCTTACGACAGTCACGAATCGCACAACGAACAGCAATATATAAGGCGTGACAAAGCCTACTAGATCCTCTTTTCGTGATTCGGTTTTGGGTGGCTGTAAACTTACCTAAACTTACTCTATTTCCCCAATTTCTGAAATGATCGTTGCAGAGATCTTTTCTCAGATACCTGAGATAGATTTGATAATATTATATTCTTCAACTTCTTTTGCGAGGGCATCTATCTCTGACTCTAACTTGGATAGGTGTTCTTTGTATTGAAGAATGATGGTTATATACATACCAAGACTCAATAATTTGACGCTGATACAAAGTCTTTTCAAACGGATGTCGGTTTGCGGCAGCTTTGAGTTGAATAGCTTTTTCATAATTACCTGATTCTACTCCTAAAAATTGTCGCACGTACCTTTTAATAATCGTGAAATATCCTTATAGAATACGGTATATCAAAAAATATAATTAAGTTAGCATTTCTTATAACTTTTGCCTGCCCAGTGATGATTATGAACACCCTCGATAATCCATCTTTTCGTACTAACCTATTGATTTAAATATTTATCTTTGTCTTCATTAGTTCTTCTTATACAATATTCAATCTGCAAATAGTATCACTAAATCTATTAATAGATATAAGTTGTGGAAGTATTGTTTAGATAATATTTGCTTCTTTATAACTCGTGTATATTTCTATATTGCTTTGTCAGAAGGGTTTCCCCACATTTTAGCGAATTTTTATGTAGTTAAGCACTTTAAAGGAGGAATCTCTTTTTGGATCTTCGAACAGTATTTGAATATTCTATTGAAAGACATCCTCAAAAGGTTGCCATTATAGACGGGGATAGAAGGTATACATACAGGCAGCTGGGTTTAGAGGTTAACAGTGTAGCCTCTTCCTTACACAGACTCGGTGTTAATAAAAATGACCGAATAGCTGTGCTTTTGAAAAACCGTTTTGAAACAGTGGTTATATTCTGGGCCATTCAAAAACTTGGTGCTATATTTGCAGGAATAAATGTTAGACAATCCCAAGAAATCGTTCATTATTGTTTAAGTGATTTAGAGTCGAAATTTGTTATCTACGATGTTTCGACTGAGTATTTAATTAACAAAAAAAGGTTCATGGAAAGGCCAGTATTTATAAATATAGATGGAAATGGCGGGGATATTAATTATGAGGAACTAAAAAAACAAGAATCTTACGACTTTAATCCCAATCAAATTAATGAAAATGATTTAGCCGTCATATTATATACCTCTGGTACAACAGGTAATCCAAAGGGTGTTCCACGTTCACATCAAAATGAATATGCAGCTGCTTTTGCCCATATCTTCCAATGTCATTATGAGTGGCATGATTCCACATTAGGGGTAGTACCCCTGTATCACACAATGGGATTGCGCTCCCTGCTTAGTATGGTGCTGTTAAATGGTACCTTCATCATTCTTCGGGATTTCGACTCTTATGAGGCTATTCAATTAATAGAACAAGAAAACATAAATAGTCTATATCTGCTCCCTAATATGTATCATGATATGGCAACATTGTCTGAAGCGAATAAATCGAATTTTAATGAATTGCGTACTATTGTGTATGCAGGAGCTCCTATGACAAGCAAATTAATTGGCTTATGTATGGAAGTTTTCCGTCCCAAGTATTTTATTAACCACTATGGTAGTACAGAAATTTACACCTATTCCTATTGTGATCATATTTCGGAAAAGCCTGGATGTGTTGGGAAGCCAGGCATCCATCAAAATTTAAGGATTATAGAACCTGATATCAGCCGATCCAAGACACCTGCTGACACCGTTAAGGATGGAGAAATAGGTGAAATTATTGTTCATATCGGCTCCCCTGAATCGTTTAAAGGGTATTGGAATAAACCGGATCATACGAAAAGAAGTGTGATTCAAAATTGGTTTTATACAGGGGATTTAGGATACAAAGATGAAGATGGAGATATGTTTGTGATAGGACGCCTAGATGAAATGATTCTTCACGCTGGAGATAATATATATCCTATAGAGGTCGAATCTGTACTATTAGAACATGAGAAGGTTCAGGAAGCTGTTGTGGTTGGGGAAGATGATGAACGCTGGGGACAAGTGGTGGTTGCATATATCGTTCCAAGTGATCCATCTTTGACCGTTAATGAATTGGATTTATTTTGCAAAAGACACCCTAAATTATCAAACTATAAACGGCCAAGAAAATATATCTTTCAAGCATCTTTTCCAAAAACGGCTGTAGGAAAAATAATGCGTAAAAAAATTAAATCAAGTTATTAAAGATAGATTGGACTTTCAAATTTTTATCATAAAAGCAATATTTTAAACATGAAATAGGCAGGAGGCTTGAAATGCCCAATATGCTAATTGTAGATGATGAATACGAAAGCCGTTATGTCCTTCGTGAGTTTATAACTTCCAGTGAATATCATTATTTTTCTGTACATGAAGCAGAAACATATGAAAAAGGACTGTTAATGCTTAAACAGCTAAAGCCTTCCATCCTTATAGTTGAGATCTCATTGCCGGGCAACAATGGTTTCGAACTGGGAAAAGAAGCAAAGCGGTGGGATCCGGAAATTTCTGTAATAATCTATACTCAGCTAAAAATATTTGAATATGTCCAAAGTGCTATTAATCTAGGGTTTTCAGCATTTTTGCTAAAACCGGTGTCAAGAAGTGAAATCAAACAGGCTTTTGAGCGAATAATTGTCCATAGTCTATCGACGGAGACAAACCGTTTTACAGGAAAGCGGGAAGATACCGCAAGTGTCGATCTTGCCCATCCAATTGAATCATCTATTCAATATATTCAGAGTCATTTTAAAAACCCTATTACACTAAATCAGGTTGCGGATTCAGTCTATTTAAGCCCTTCCCATTTTAGCCGTTTATTCAAGGAAGAAATGGGTGTAACCTTTATCGAGTATTTAACTGCATATAGAATAGAGCAATCGAAGTCATTGCTCAAAATGACCTCTTTACCTATTGAGGTAATAGCCCATCAAATAGGCTTTACTAGTTCTGGGTATTTTGCAACGACCTTTAAAAAAAGCGAACGCTGTACACCATCTGAATATAGAAGTCTTTTTATAAATTAAATAAAGGATAATTAATATAAGGATAAGTCCCATTTCGGGATTTATCCTTTTTTAATAATATTTTAAAAGATCATTTGCAAATATATTAAAACCTCAAAATTACGAATGTTCATATAATTCAATTAACACATTCAAAGGAGCGAAGGAGCTTTGATTATAAATGAACTTAAGAGATGCATTCGAAATAATGAAAAAGCAATCCTAGCAACTATCATTGATAAAAAGGGTTCTTCCTATCGCCAAGTTGGGGCAAAAAGCCTCATTTTCTCAGATGGAAGTGCTTATGGTGTACTTAGCGGTGGGTGCATTGAGCAAGACTTGCTTGAACATGCAAGGGATGTATTTGAGACAGGTGAACCAAAACAGATTATTTATGACCTAAGAAATGATCATAATGTGCCATGGGGGTTAGGTGTTGGGTGTAATGGCGTGATAACAGTTTTGCTTTCGCTTATAGATCCTGTAAATAATAGAAAATCAGCTGTAAAGCAATTCAAAGTATTAAAACAGCAATCTCTAAGTAAGGAACCATATCCAGTCTGTACAGTCATTAAATCAAGTAATCATAATGCGCTTCTTCCAGGAACTATTCTAGAAAATATTGAGTTGCCCTTATTTAAGATTATGTCAAGCGGGATTCTAGAAAATTATTCAATTGAGGTGGATGGAAAAAAGGAAACCGTAACTATATTTTTGGAAACGATTACACCGATGCCTCATATCATCATTTTCGGAGCAGGACCAGATGCATCTTCGTTAATAGATCAATTAAAGTTTTTACATTGGAGAGTAACAATAGTGGATCATCGTCCAGGATATTTAAATAAGGATAACTTTCCTTACGCAGATGAATTGAACTTAGTGCCGCAGGGAGAGTTTCCGGAAGATTTAAATGCGAGTGAAAATTCTTATGCAATCATCATGACTCACCATTATGAACAAGACCTTGTTTATTTGAAGGGATTGCTCCAGCAGAATCTTAGCTATATAGGCCTATTGGGTCCGAAGAGAAGGTTCAATAATCTTAAAAAGGATCTTCAAGCACAAGGGTTCATGATACCTGCAAAAGCTGCTGAAAAAATATATTCACCTATAGGTCTTGATATAGGCTCTGAGACACCTGAGGAAATAGCACTGAGTATCGCAGCAGAAATTATGGCCCACAAAAATAAAACGAGCAGCCAATCGCTTAAATGGAAAAAGGATTCAATTCATACTCCAAATCCCGCTTCATATGAAAGATTAAAAGAATTGGTTCAATAGTTGAAGATGGAAATCTGGAACATTGTCTTAGCGGCTGGTCATTCTACCAGGATGAAAGGAACTCATAAGTTACTTAAAAAGTTTGAAGATGAAACAATCCTAAGATATACCGTGAATAAAATATCGGCTAACATGGCCAGTAAAACGATGGTTGTATTGAATAGGGATTTTCCTGAATTGGAAAGTGAAATCCGAGATTTGCCAGTATCTATTGTATGGAATCCTTGTCCGAAACTTGGAATTAGCAGTTCCCTTGCTGCAGCAATTGAAAGCTTGTCTCCTGCGTGTGAAGCTTTGTTGATAACACTAGCTGATCAGCCCGAAATAAAAGTAAAAGTAATGAACGAAGTAATTACAGAGTATCTCATATCAAAAAATCCCTTAATTATAACTTCATATAGAGGAAAAATCAGGCACCCCATTTTATTTGGCCAATTGTATTTCAATGAACTCTTGAACCTAAAGGGAGATCAAGGAGCAAAATTACTAATTAGTGCTAATAAAGAAAAGGCGCACATTTATTATGAGGATGAAGAAGCTCCGGAGGACATCGATACTATTGAAGATTATAGGAGACTATTAAAAAGGAGGAATGAAATTGACCTATATAGGTAAGCCTGTGAAACGAATAGAGGATGCCAGGTTAGTGTCCGGAGAAGGAACATTCATTGATGATCTTTCTCCATTGCCAAATATCCACAATGCTGCGATTCTTAGAAGCCCCCATGCACATGCCCGTATTAAAGCGATTTTTTTAGAAGAAGCGGCAAAAACACCAGGTGTAATTGGAGTAGTTGTTGGAGAACATGTAAAAGCTTTAACCAATCCTTTTCCAGTCGGCGTAAAGGCACCAATAATATACTACCCCATTGCAGTAGATAAGGTCCGGTTTGTGGGAGAAGCTGTTGCAGTTGTTGTGGCTAAAGATCGTTATATTGCAGAAGATGCTCTCGCAAAGATAAAAGTCGAGTACGAACCGCTGAATCCTGTGGTCCAAATTGAAGATGCTCTTTCGTCTGAGTCAGCCGTTCTTCATGACGAAGCAGGTACGAATATAGTTAATCATCGTGTATTCCAATACGGCAATGTCGAGGATTCATTTAAAAGTGCCGATTATATAATAAGTAAAAAGTTCACTTTTCCAAAGGTTAGTGCAACTCCTGTGGAAAATTACGGAGTAATCGCGAATTATACAAAAAGTGAAGGTGCGTATACCATTTGGTCAAACTTTCATGGACCTTTCACACTTCATTCCGTCATGACTGCTGCACTAAAGGTGCCGAGCAACAGACTGAGGATTATTACGCCAAAGGATATTGGCGGAAGCTACGGGATCAAGTCAGGTGTATTTCCATACATGGTCTTAATGGGAGTAGTGTCAAGAATATTGGGTGTACCCGTTAAATGGACGGAAGACAGACAAGAACACCTTATGGCGAGTTCCAGTGGTACAGATCGTGTAACGTGGATTGATGCAGCGGTAAAAAAAGATGGAACCATTCTTGGTTTGAAAATGAAATATGCGGATAGTGTTGGCGGATATATACGTGCGCCCGAACCTGCTTGTTTATATAGAACACACTCAAATTCAACTGGAGCTTATCGAATTCAAAACGTTAAAATGGAAGCGATTGCAGTCGTTACGAATAAAAGTCCAACAGGGCTCATAAGAGGCTATGGCGGTCCCCAGCACTATTTTCCGCTGGAAAGAATGATGCAAATCATTTCAGCTGAATTGGATCTGGATGTGATTGAAGTCATAAAGAAAAATTTAATTACGAAAGAAGAATTTCCCTATCATACAGCTTCAGGCGGGATATACGATAGCGGGGATTATCATAAGGCATTGCACCTTGCGCTTGAATCGATTGATTACGATAGCTTTAAAGAGAAACAAAAAGCAGCCTGGAAACAAGGGAAATATCTGGGGTTAGGGTTTGCTTGCATCGTTGAGCCTTCCGGTTCGAATATGGGTTATGTGACCATTGCTTTGACGCCGGAAGAGAGAGCAAAATCATTGCCGAAATCAGGCTGTTCTGAAGGTGCAACGGTATCGATAGATCCAATGGGTGGAATCACAGTCCGGATCAGTACGGTACCAACTGGGCAGGGCCATGAAACAGTTACTTCCCAAATCGTTGCCGACGTTCTAGGTGTTGATCCTGCTTCTATCCGGGTCATTGCTGAATTGGATACGTTAACAAGCCCATGGTCAGTAGCATCAGGTAGTTACTCCAGCAGGTTTGCCCCTATCGGGTCAAGTGCCGTTTATCAAGCAGCGCAAAAAGTAAGATTGAAACTGTTAGAAATCGCCAAAAGCCAATTAGATACAACAGTGGACGAATTGGTCATGGCAGAAGGGAAGGTAATTGCAGAAAAAAATCCTACTAAGAGTATCTCCATTAAGAGATTAGTAGGTTTGGCACATTGGAATCCACAAGGCCTTCCCGCTGGTATTGAACCAGGTATCCATGAATCTGCATTTTATACATTATCTGCAGCTGAGTCCCCAAATGAATTGGATCTTGTTAATGGATCCGTCACCTATGGATTTGTTTTTGACGCTGTTCAAGTGGAAGTGGACATTGATACCGGTGAAGTGAAGATTCTTGACTATACAACGATCCATGACGCTGGGAAACTATTAAATCCAAATATTGTGGAAGGTCAAATAATGGGTGGTTTAGCTCATGGACTAGGAGCCGCACTTTATGAAGAACTTGCCTATGACGAAAGGGGGCAGTTCCTGACTGGAAGTTTTATGGACTACTTATGTCCTACAGCTACAGAAATCCCAAATGTGACCATAAAGCATATTGAAACACCTTCCCCCCTAACCCCTCTTGGAGCTAAAGGGTTAGGAGAAGGAAATACAATGAGTGCACCGGTTGTCATCGCAAATGCGGTTACAGATGCGTTAAAACCATTTAATATATCAATTGATCAACTTCCTTTATCTCCAGATCGGATTTGGTCAAAAATTAATAATAAGAAAACGATACAAATCTAACTTAAGGAGGAATTGTCATGAATGGTGAAGGAAATATTCAGCTTAACGGAAATCTAGATAAAGTATTCTCGAGTTTATTAGATCCGGAAGTATTAAAAAACTGCATTATGGGATGCAAAGAACTATATAAACAAGAAACCAATGTGTATGTGGCGGACTTATCTGTTGGGGTTGCTGCAGTTAAAGGGAAATATGATGCAACCATTCGTCTTACGGACCTGGAGCCCCCTCATTCCTATAAGTTAATTGTTCATGGTGAAGGGGCACCAGGGTTTGTAGATGCCGAAGCAGCCATTCATTTGGTTTCGGTGGACGATGAAAATACAGAGCTTAGGTACACTTATGAGGCTGCTGTAGGTGGAAAAGTCGCTTCAATTGGCCAGCGTATGTTAGGTGGAGTAGCTAAACTGATTATTAAAGACTTTTTTAAAAAGATTAAAAGAGAGCTGGATAAAGTAAATATTGCTGACTAGGAAGGAGGACGATTGTATGAAACCAGCAACATTTACTTATTGCAGTCCTTCAACTATAGAGGAAGCAGTGAAACTATTAGAGGAATATGGAGATACAGGGAAAATCATCGCTGGCGGGCAAAGTTTTATTCCCATCTTAAATATGAGGATGTCCGAACCGGAGTGTCTCATTGACATTAACCAAATCAATGAGTTAAACGGAGTCAGGGTAGAAGAAGGGGTTCTGAAAATTGGTGCTCTTACAAAGCAAAGGGAACTTGAACAGTCAGATGCCGTTAAAATCCATGTTCCTATACTCTCGGAAGCCACTCCATATATTGGTCATGTCCAAACGAGAAATAGAGGAACTGTTGGAGGAAGTGTTGCCCATGCAGATCCAAGCGCAGAGCTGCCCCTTTGCTTTTTAGCACTGGATGCTGAAATCGTTATCCAAAGTATAGATGGGACTAGGAAAATAAGTATAAATGATTTTTTTATTACCTATTTAACAACAGAGGTGATGCCGGAGGAAATATTAACTGAAATTCATGTTCCCTTATCTGAACATAATGGGTATGCCTTTGAGGAATTTAGCAGGAGACATGGTGACTTTGCCTTAGCAGCTGTTGCTTGCATTCTATCAGTTGATGAAATTGGAAAAATAGATAAAGTGAGACTTGTCTTAGGAGGGGTGGATGCAATTCCCCTTTTGGCAGAAGAAGCAATGGAATATTTGGCTGGAAAAAGTCTAACAGAGGATACACTTGAAAAAGCCGTAGAGCTGGCTGTGATGGATGCTGATCCTGATGGGGATTTACATGCTTCAAAAGAGTATAGAGTCCATATGGCTAAAGTTCTAACAAGAAAAGCATTGATAAAAGCATTTAACCGAGCTTTAGGAAAGGGGGTGTAACATGTCGAATCTCTCCATTGAACAGAAAATGAACGTTTCTTTATCAATTAATGGAAGGGAGGTGGAAGCAGAAGCTGAGCCTAGAAAACTATTAAGTGATTTTATAAGAGAAGATCTGGGTCTTACAGGTACACATGTTGGCTGTGAACATGGTGTTTGCGGTTCCTGCACGGTGCTTTATAATGGTGCAGCCGTACGAAGCTGTTTAATGTTTGCAGTTCAGGCAAATGGATCATATATACAAACAATCGAGGGTTTAACAGAGAATGGAGAACAGCATGTTTTGCAGCAGACATTTACGGAGTGCCATGGACTCCAATGCGGCTTTTGTACACCGGGGATTTTAATGTCCTCATTAGAAATGCTGAATAGTGGCGAAGAACCCACAAAACAAGAGATTAAAGAGATGTTATCCGGCCATCTTTGCCGCTGTACTGGGTACACAGGAATTATTGAAGCTATTGAAAGAGCATGTGGGACAAATAAATTTAAAGAAGGTGACAATTAGTGGATCTTGGAAAGCTGTTTGATTTCACAGTGAATCGATTTCCTGATAAAACAGCCATCGTTCAGGATGATAGACGGTTATCCTATAAGGAATTTCAATTAGAAATTAATAAACTTGCATATTCATTGCAGAAGCTGGGGATCGAAAAAGGAGATCGTGTTGTTATTATTCTTAAGAACCGCTTGGAGATGGTCGCTATTTATTGGGCTGTTCAAAAAATCGGTGCCATTTTTACACCAATAAATTTTCGTCTTTCAACAGATGAAGTGGCATTTTGTGTAAATAATGCTGATGCGAAAGCGGTTATTTTTGAACCAAGCAGCCAGGATGCTGCATTAAACGCATCATATGCAAGTAAGCCTCTTTTTATAAGCGTTTTAGGTGCGGAAGGTGCAGAAATTACCTATAAAGAGCTATTAAATCATAACCAAGAAACGTTTCATCACCCCAATATCGACATGGATGATATTTGCTTAATGTTATACACTTCAGGAACTACAGGGAAACCAAAAGGTGTTCCCAGAAGCCACAAGAATGAATATAGCGCGGCTATCGCACACATTATTCAAAACCAATATGTACTCCATGAAAGCACTCTGGGTGTCATGCCGCTCTATCACACGATGGGGATGCGCTCGCTATTATCAATGGCATTTATCAATGGGAAAATGGTCATGATTCCTGATAATAATACAATGAAAATGTTAAAAGTAATGGAAGATGAAAAGATTAGCTGCGTTTATTTAGTTCCTACCATTATTCATGATCTGTTAAATCATAAAGATTTTAATAGGTATAATTTACGGAATGTTCGGAAAATAGGATACGCTGGAGCATCCATGAC
Source organism: Bacillus sp. NTK034 (assembly GCF_017303275.1). Classification (GTDB taxonomy): domain Bacteria; phylum Bacillota; class Bacilli; order Bacillales; family Cytobacillaceae; genus Cytobacillus. The sequence goes on from NZ_JAFKOJ010000009.1 coordinate 85,043, forward strand.
AACTGAGTTAACAGAAGACTGCTTTAGGAAATTAAAGCCTGATGTTTTCGTAAATCACTATGGCAGTACAGAGGTATATACTTTCAGCATTTGCAACTATTTAGATAAAAAGCCAGGCTGTGCGGGCAAAGCAGGTTTCCATCAGCAACTAAAAATAGTTGAACCTGACCCTGAAGGAAGTTCAGGACCTGCTGATATTGTACCGCATGGAACTCCAGGAGAAATTATTGTAAATATTGACTCATTAGAAGCATTTAAGGGCTATTGGAAACGACCTGATGCAAACATCAAATCGATCAGAAACGGCTGGTATTTCACAGGAGATATGGGTGTTCTGGATGAAGATGGCGATCTTTATGTTGTTGGCCGCGTGGATGACATGATCATTTCTGGTGGAGAAAACATTCACCCTCTTGAGGTTGAAGATGTATTGTCTTCACATCCGGAAGTATTAGAGGCTGCAGTTGTCGGTTTACCTGATGAACGTTTTGGAGAGAAGGTTGTCGCATTTATAGTTAGTAAAAGCCCAACTATTTCAACTGCAGAGCTGGATAACTATTGCAGGGAATCTGGCAGCCTGGCAAACTTTAAGCGGCCCAGGGATTACTGTTTTATAAAAGAGATACCTAAAAGCCCTGTCGGGAAGATATTAAGGAGAAAATTAAAAGAAAATTATTCATCCATAATACAAAAAGAGGAGAGTGTAGGTTAATGACAACAATTAATAACAAAGGTACTTATCAATGGGATCATATTTTAGTAGACAAGAACATTGAAGCAAAGACAGCCACTATTACATTAGATCGGCCAGAAAAAATGAACACGCTAAGTTTTATTGCGCGCTCACATCTTAATCAAATTTTCACTGAATTAAATAATGATGAGGATGTAAGGGTGATTGTGATAAAGGGAGCGGGTGAAAAAGCCTTCAGTTCGGGCGGGAATATTGCAGAATTCATGGAGCAGCATCCATCTGTACTTTCAGAATTGCATGTAAATGTTGCTGCGCCAGAGCGTTCTCCCAAACCAGTTATTGCCCAATTGCAGGGGTATACATTTGGGGTAGGTCTTGAAATCGCAATGGCATGTGATTTTCGAGTGGCATCAGAAACCACGCAGTTGGCATTACCCGAGATCAATCTTGGCATGATTCCTGGCAGCGGCGGGTCACAGCGGATTGCAAAAATTGCCGGAGTCGGCCGTGCAAAGGATATGGTCATGAGGGGAAGACGGATACCAGCACACGAAGCACATCAATGGGGCTTGTTAACAACTGTGACAAGTCAGGAGAATTTAGAAGTAGAGGTAAATAAATTGGTTAAAGATCTTGTCAGACTATCACCAATGACATTAAAAGTGTTAAAAAAGGTCATAAATAGTTCCCAGGATGCGCCTTTAAGTGTAGGGATGGAGATTGAAGGATTTGCATATGGAATGCTGCGATCTACTGAAGATTTTAATGAAGGTGTACAGTCGTTTGGAAATAAGGTGAAACCCAGTTTCAAAGGAATATAATCCTTTTTACTAGATAAATGGGAATGTTGAATAGGGAAATGGAGGGTATATATGAAATACTCAATGGGTGAAAGTTTGAGAATGCTGCCCAGGTATTTAAATATTAACACCTTTAGTGCTGGAACACTTGCGGCGATTTTTGGATGTACCGGACCAGCTTTAATTATCATTGGCGGTGCTGCTGATGGCGGATTATCAATTGAGCAGACTATTTCTTGGCTGTTTGCAGTTTATTTTCTCGGAAGCTTGATTGGGGTTTATTTGGCATTAAAGTATCGTCAACCTATTGCGGGAGCCTGGTCCATTCCAGGGGCTGTTTTAGTCGCAGGTGCCCTGCAGAATTACTCCCTTAGTGAAATTTCAGGAGCCTATTTAGTTTCCGGTATTCTCGTATTTATTCTGGGGATTTCAGGGCTAATAGGGAAAATAATGAAATGGATCCCAGTACCGATTGTTATGGCGATGATAGTAGGGGCAATGATCAAATTTGGCACTGGAATGATTACATCTCTTGAAGGGACTCCTCTAATAGTGGGGACAGCCATTTTGGTTTATTTATTTTCTTCACGTTATATAAAAAAAGTGCCTCCTATTTTAATGTCCTTTGTCGCTGGTGGAATTTTGGCAGCGATAATGGGAGAGTTTCAATCGTCCAGTATGGAAGCAGGATTTACACTGCCGCAAGTATTACTGCCGACATTCAGTTTTGAATCAATCATATCAGTTTCAATACCCTTGACCCTATTGGTGATTGGGGCGGAGAATGCTCAAGCCATAGGCGTCTTGATGGCAGAGGGATATAAAGCCCCTATTAATTCAATGACGATCTGGAGCGGAATAGGCGGGATAGTTACATCTCTATTCGGCGGACATAATGCTAATATTGCAGGACCGATGACAGCGATCTGTTCATCTCGAGAATCTGGAGAAAATAAGGAAGGGCGCTATGCCTCTGTTATTGTAAATGCAGTAATATTTGGAGGCTTTGGCTTAATTGCAGGTTTAGCTGTCCCATTTGTGACTGCCTTACCAGGTGCGTTGATTTCAACTGTTGCGGGACTAGCAATGATCGGAGTACTGGTAAGTTCCCTTCAAGCATCCTTTTCTGAGAGGAAATTTCAAATTGGTGCATTTTTTTCATTAGTTATTGCGATGTCTGGAGTCTCTTTCTTTAGTATAAGTTCCCCTTTCTGGGCTCTTATTGGTGGAGTTATCGTTTCGTTAATCATTGAAAAAGGGGATTTTGATACCTTTAAAACTAAAATTAAAGCGGATGAAGGAAAAGAGAAATTTGAGAGCGCGGTGTAATCCTTAATTACTTTAAAAGGCACTATCTCCCACACAAGGGAATGGAACAAAGATAAATAATTCGATTGGAGAAACCCGATTCCTTCATGAGGAGGAACCGGGTTTCTTTTTGTGGCTAGATTGTAAGCTGTGCAAATAGCACAGAAAAAATGCACATAGGATGGTTGCTTTTGCAGAGTGAGAGCTTTTGAGGAAGTATCCCATGAAATATGTAAGACTACTTCAAAACGATAATATTAGTTAAAAAAGTGCTCGTTTCCTATTTAGGGCGAGTACCTCTAACTTGAAAAGCAAGAAGCTGGATGATAATTCTCCAACTAAGAATGATGTAAAAGGTTCCAAGGGCCTTGCCCAACTGGTCAAGGACGGAAGATACGCCGGACCTACAACCGCAAGGTGTTTATGCCGAACTCCTTGTGGCAAAGAAAATTGGCGATCTTTAACAGAGGACCTAAAAACGGTTCAGGGACAGATGCACAACTGGATTGACCGGAATTTTCCGGAATTCTTGAAGGTCTTTAAGAAGTGGGAGGGCAAGGCTGCATTACAATTCTTACAGCTTTATGCATTACCACATGAAATAGCAGATTTACTTATCCATTTAAGAAAAACGGCAAAATGAAGTGTAGGTGCCAATAAGATTTGGAGTTAAGCAAGCAGCGAGTCAGCTCATCGGAATCCGCCAAGGCTCCGAGATGGCAAAAATGGAGCTGAAAACTCTTCTGTGTAAATATGATTAGATCCAGACGGAATTCGATAGAATTGAACGTACAAGAAGATTCCCTGCTTGATGAAATCCCGGGTGTAGCTCAAATGTTAACTGTCAAGGTGTTGGAAGAGATACTGTCGCTGGTTTCTTTGCGGAAGTGGGTGTCCAAAGTGGACTCCACTCACTCCCGTCAAATCTTTTAGCTGGCCGGCTTGAGCCTGAAGGAAATTACGAAAGAGGCTGTAAGAAGTTAAGGGCTTTGACTAGTTTAATATTAATCGTGGAGAACCATTCCATAAGTAAATGAGGCTTTTTAAAAAATATTGATTTGCTTTTTTGATTAATCACAAGCGAGGTTGCCAAAGTAAAAACTGTGGTAGAATAAATTATCTTTAAAAAAGTATATAAGGTGTTTGATAAAATTGGAAATTAAACATTTGGAGTGTTTTATTGAAGTTACACGTACTTGCAATTTCACTAATGCAGCTGAAAATCTGTTCATTACGCAGCCTGCCCTCAGTAGAATTATCAAATCATTAGAGGTTGAACTTGGTACACAGCTATTTATTCGTACAAGAAAAAAGCTGATATTAACAGATGCAGGATTTATTCTAAAAAAACATGCATTAATAATTGAAAAGCAGTTGCAGCTATTGGATGCGGAACTTGGTAAGATGTTCATGCTGAAAAAGAGCCATGTCCGTATTGGGCTCCCTGCGATTACCAATTCCATTTTCTTCTCACAACTGATTGCTTCGTTTCATGAAAAATATCCAGAGGTTACATTTCAATTGGAGGAGCATGGATCTAAGCCGATTGAAGAGAAGGTTATCAATGGCTTGCTAGATTTTGGGGTTGTCGTTCTTCCAGATAAAATTGATGATTTCGACTATTATATGTTTGTTAATGAGGAATTGAAACTAGTTGTACCCGCGTCTCATCGTCTTGCCGGGAAACAGGAAGTGTTATTGGAAGAACTTAAAGAAGAGAGCTTTATTATGTTCAACCGGGATTTTGAGTTAAGAAACCTTGTCACCACTGCTTGCAGAGAAGCTGGTTTTCAACCGATAATTATTTCGGAAACATCACAATTAGATTTTATTCAAGAATTAGTTGCTTACAATATAGGTATTACATTGCTGCCTGAGAATACATGTTTAGAACTAGCAAGTGATTTTCGGACTATAACCGTAACCAATCCGACAATCGAATGGAATCTAGCGATGATCTGGAAAAAAGATGCATACTTATCACAGGTTGCGAAAGAATTTATCCGATTTGCCAAAGTAAAGCTGTCGACAGCTAATCATAACCATGATTCATAATCTAGAATAAGTCAAAAATTAGAAGGCTTCCCCTTGTTTAAGAGGGGAGGTTTTTTAATTGTATAGGCTAAAGAGCGCTTACATACTGTTTTGTTATGAATTGTATATGGGATTGGCATTGTATCTTTCCACAATAGTCATATTATAATTGTCCTTGTGAAAAAGCTAATGCAAATGAGGCGAACGCTTCAATGTAATTTATATAGGGTGGTAGTAATTCATGGAAGCTAAAAAAGTTAAAGAAACGCGTGTTGTTCAAACGGATCAAGTACTCATTAATGATTTGAACAACTATCATACATTATTTGGTGGAGTTCTAATGAAGAAGATGGATGCTTGTGCGACGCTTTCCGCTCGCAGGCATTCACGGGTAAAGGAATGTGTTACTGCATCGACCGATTCAGTTAATTTTCTCGAACCGATTCGACAAAGTGATTCGGTCTGTATAGAATCATTTGTCAGCTACACAGGTAAAAAGTCAATGGAGATTTTCTGTAAAGTAATTGCCGAAAATCTTGAAACTGGAAACCGTAGAATCGCAGCTACTGCATTCTTAACTTTTGTACCTCTAGATCAAGATAAAAGACCGATAGAAGTGCCAACTGTTATTCCAGAAACAGATGAAGAAAAATTTCTCTATGAAACGGGAAAAGAACGTGAAAGAGTTCGCAAGCTAAAAAGACAAAAAAATAAAGAACTCGTGTCCAAACTTTCACTGGATAAACCATGGGACTAATACGAATCAAAAAGGAGAGATATTATGCTGACAACATCGAGTTACGACCAATTGAAAAATGCGCAAATGGCTATCGGTAAATTAAAAGACGCAAAACCATCTATTTATAGAAAATTTATAAATATCATTAAACTGACTCGTCAATTGCAGTTTGGATATCAATATATGGGCGCATTAATTATGGATGAAGACCCAGGTAAATTCAATTCGACGTCAAAAGATGATTATGTATTGTCTGTCTATTATCGGGAAATCGAAAATTTAAAAACAGATAAAAAATTCCTTGATTTACAACAGTTACTCAAAACGTATAAACAGCTTAGCTATGCTAATATTAGCAAGTTGGCATTGGGGGAAAAACCAGAAGCATTAGTTGGTCCAACTATAGTCCGTTAATAGCGGAAGGGAACCTTTCGCTTAGAACTTTTATGTGAACCGTACTAAATTCATACAACATTTAACTTACCTAATCTATAAAAAATTTTTAGGAACAGTTTAACATTGACAAATAAAACTGTTCCTAAAACCTTTTATGAAAATGGTGCATGGAGTGCCGGTTAAAAACCTTCTGTCGCATCTAATTAACGACTGTAGAACTAAAAGATGCGGAAGGTTTAGTAAATATAATCATCCAATCGATTCATCAATAATTCAGGCTGACCCATAGGTTCTTATGAACACTTACAGGGTCAGCTTTTTTATATTCAGAGGAATTTTGGAAGTGATTTATTTCTAAATAAAGGTTAAATTAGTGGTCGGGATTTTCCTGATCACTAACCATTCCAGGTTTTTAAGATAATGAATTATTTGGATGGGCTTTATTAGCAAATAAAGTAAGAATGAGTTTGGGAAAAATAAGTCGCTTCCGCCGTACAGGTTTCAATGTACTTTTTAGTAGTAACCCCCTCAATTTTTATTTTTCCGGAAGATTACTGCTTACCGTGGGAAATTAAACCTTTTTGCTAATAATATTCTTCTCTACGGACACGATAAAACAAAGGGAACTTATAGATTGGTGGCCGGGAGAATGAAGGTATTATCTATGATTCAGCCTTGGGCAAGTCTTTTTGTCCTTCGAGAGATTGAATTTGAAACAAGGTCATGGAAAACAAATTATCGCGGGCCGCTGGCCATTCATACAAGTAAAAAAATAGATAAGGCTGTCTGCAGGCATGTGGCCATCCGTTCGCTGCTCGGTAAGCATGGATATACAGAAGAGACCCTTCCAACCGGAATGATCATTGCTGTAGGCCGGCTTGAAAATTGTCTGAAGATAATTGAAAAAAATCAGACATCAGCAGTCCTGGAAAATGGACAAATCGTATCAGGAAATGATTATTTTTTTGGAGACTTTACTGTGGGAGGATATGCTTGGGAAGTTCAAGACATGAAGATCTTGAATGAACGTATCCCAGCAAATGGCCAGCTTGGGTTATGGGAAACTGATTTATTATGAAAGGCGATGGAGGTAAGCAGTATTTCACTTGTACATAGGAATAACGGATTAATTTTTAAACTGAGGTGACTTTAATCGAGAGGGAGATTTAGAGACCTTTGGATGTTACAAAGGCTTTCCGCCGAGTGAAGCGAGAAAGTTCGTGGGAGGCATAAATATCATCATGCATAAGATTTTCTATTCCTCAAAAGTTGACATCCTATTAGCTAGTATAACGAATAACAAATAAGAATTCAGCTTTCCGTTTACTGTTTGTTTTTTTTAGATGCAGTATTTTTTTGACATTTTATGTACAAAATAATGTAGTTGAAAATAAAAATGGTGGCTATTATGAAAACATTGTGGCTTTTTCTTATTTTAGCAATATTATCCTTTACTTCCTTATACATCTTGATGAAGAAAATGAACGTCACTAACATCTTGGGCTGTTATTTTTTCTCCAATATTCTTATTACAAATACAGGTCTAATCATTAATTTAAATTTAGAACTTACAAAGCAAGATCCAAGTCAGTTAATTTTTTGGACACAAAAAATTCCTGAGTTGTCACTCAAGCCAGCGTTACTTTTATGGGTTATTTATATTTTGTTCTCTAAAAGAACTATTTTCAGTAAACTTATTCATTTCTTCATCTTCTTAACAGCACTCATTTTAATTGAAATATTTTTCGTTCATATTGGATATTTGGAATGGGTAAATTGGAATGTATTTTATTCATATTTGAGATACACTCTGATTATTATATTATTGGCTATTTACTCATTTTATTTAGAAAAACTTATTTATAGAGACAAAGAGGTGAATACGTCATGATGTTACCTCTTCCTGAGAAATTTGATTCAAATGAAATGTTTATTATCTTTTCCACAATACTTACTTGGTCCCTCATGTTTATATTACCTAGACGATTGCGTGCTGCTACCATCACAATTATTTGGACATTTAATGTTTTTCTTGCTTTGTTAGCTGATATTACCCTTGGTGTAAAACCATATGAATTATACTTTACGATTGATCATAAAAAGCATGAATTATTTGATGTATTATTGCACTTTGTAACTTATCCTACTCTTTCTTACTTTGTCGTAAACTTCTATCAATATAAAAAACCAAAAGGTCTAAAGTATCTATTTATATTATTTTTTGGGCTGGGGTAGCGATTGCTCTAGAATGGATTGCAGTAAAGTTTCAAGTTTTTACATATACAGGCTGGAAATTGTATTTATCCTATATCACTTATTTGGTTGTTTTTGCTGCTAACATTTGGCTTTCGAACTTTATTGAAAAGAAAGCCCCTTACAAATGGACTTCAACTAGTTGATTCGATTAAAACACCATTAACTCCTTCTTTTGCTAAGGCGATAGCAGTAGCTCGTCCAATACCTCTGCCTCCACCAGAAACTAAGCAGTTTTGCCATTTAATGAATTCATTTTTTTCACTCCAATGAACAAGGTTTTTATACAAATTAAAATAGAAAGACCGCAATCTTGCATAGATAGTTTGCGGTCTTTCATAGACAAACAACGTTTTATTCTAAATTGGCGTGTTTGCCATACATCTTATTCGTATCCAAGCCCTTTTTCTCCATAAACCTCAGAATGACAGCATCGCAGAATAGTAAAAGAGTTTGCTCGAATAATGAGCCCATAGGCTGAATGGTTTTATAATCACCTTCCGATTGATCCTTAGGTGAACCAGGTAACTTAACCTTTATATCCGCTATTTTTCCGATTGTGGATTCGGGGAAAATCGTTACGGCAGCAATCGTTCCACCTATACTTTTTGCTTTCTCTGCCATGGAAACAAGGCTTTTCGTTTCTCCTGAACCTGAAGCGATGATCAAGATGTCATCTTTTTCAAAGTTAGGGGTCACCGTTTCACCTGGTACATAAGCATCTATGCCCATATGCATCATTCGCATCGCAAATGACTTGGCCACAAATCCAGATCTACCTGCGCCAGCTACAAACACTTTTTTTGCTTCAAGAATCCCATGAACCAATTTCTCAGCTTCTTCATCCGGAATGTGGTCAGTTGTTCTGATTAACTCTTTTAAGATCTTAGCTAAATATTGCGACGTATGCATGCTTGACCTTACCCTTTTTTGATCATTTCTTGCATTGTTGCTGCTGCAGCTTTTTTATCAGCTTGACCTGTAATACCGCCGCCAACAATGACAAGGTCTGGATTTACTTTAATGACTTCTGGAAGTGTTTCTAATTTAATGCCGCCTGCGATTGCAGTTTTTGCATTTTTTACAACACTTTTAATCGTTTGCAGATCTTCAAAAGAGTTTTTTCCTACTGCTTGAAGGTCGTAGCCGGTGTGGACACAAATATAGTCTACACCCATTGCATCGACTTCTTTAGCGCGGCCAGCTAAATCTTTTACAGCAATCATGTCAACAAGGATTTTTTTGCCTTGTTTTTTCGATTCTTCTACAGCACCTTGAATAGACATATCTTCGGCTGTGCCTAGAATCGTAATAATATCAGCACCTGCTTCAGAGGCTTTCATTACTTCATAACCAGCAGCGTCCATGATTTTCAGGTCTGCTAAAACCTTTAAATTAGGGAATGCTTCTTTTACTGCCTTTACTGCATGGAGACCCTCATTGATTACGACTGGGGTACCGATTTCTACGATATCGATATGTTCCCCCACTTCTTTAACAAGCTCAATTGCTTCTGGAATATTGACTAAATCTAAAGCTAATTGTAATTCCATATATGTTCACTCCTATTAATTTTATTCGGATTTTTCGTACAGTTATACTGTCTACAAAATTAAATAGATCCTCTTCAGGAATATTATCCTTTTGGAGTATTATCTGTACCAGCAGCCGGGATCGATGATGTTCCCAATCGCTGAACAATTGCAAGTATACAACCTATAACATTTTAGTGGAAGTACGCACTTTTATTTTACATAGTGCTAAAAAGTATACTATGGGGTATAATAACGATAGAGGTGAGTGAAATGTCACGAATGCAGGATAAGATCTTTAACTGTGAAAAGGAATTGACGCTATCAGTTATCGGTGGTAAGTGGAAAATGCTGATTTTATGGCATCTAGGGAAAGAAGGAACCAAGCGATTTGGTGAATTGAAGGCTCTCATGCCAGGAATCACGCAAAGGATGCTTGTGAACCAATTGCGTGAACTGGAAGAAGACTTGATAGTAGATCGGAAAGTGTACCCGGTTGTTCCTCCAAAAGTGGAATATACCCTTACTGAACAGGGGAGAAGCTTGATGCCGATTCTTGATGCTATGTATAAATGGGGTAAAAACTATATGGAGACTGCAGGGTTAAACCCTAAGAAAGAGTCAAATAATTAAAACTTGACTATATAAATTGAGGCAAATAGCACCACAATATAGAAAGGGGCAATGTGATATAGCATTGCCCCTTTTTCTTTGTTTGCCTTGTAAAAGGCTGACAAAACATATCTATTAGATTGTAAATGCCAATTGTAATGACATACCTTTATTAAACTATGACTAGTTGTTAATTTATTTTTTCTTTTTCAAGCATATCCTTAACTACATACTCGATGGTTACATTTTCTAAGACCTTTTCCATCGCTAATTGTGCAGCAGACAATATAGGAATAATCGTATTTTGAATGTTTCTTCCTACAGGACATTTAGGATTTGGACTTTCATGAACATTAAACAACTCATTATCCTGTACGACATTAACTGCCTTATATACATCTAGCAGAGTAATGTCAGATAAATTCCTTGCAAGCTTAGTTCCCGGAATACCAGGATGTACCTCTACTAACCCTGCTTTCTTTAGCATTCCAATAATTTTCCTGATAAGTGCTGGATTTGTGTTTACACTTTCTGCTAAATATTCAGATGAACTTACACCGTCTTTATTAAACTCTATAAGAGATAATATATGAACGCCTACAGCGAATCGGCTGCTAATGGACATTTATTCATCACCTTTCTTGCATCTTCATAAGGATAAATTTTTTCTTGTAATAAATGTGGTTACACCCTTAATATTATACCTTAAAAAATGACCATTTATAGTTATTGACAAAATCTTAAAATGTAATTATTATGATTACATGTAACTGATGTGGTTACATTTAATTTAAATGTATGTAACTGAAGGATGTAACGATAAACAATTTTATTGGGAGGAATGGAAGATGAGATTGTTAGTAACTGGAGCTACAGGGAAATTGGGCACCAAAATTGTTGATGCATTGTTGAAAACTGTTCCAGCAAATCAACTTGCAGTTAGTGTTCGGAATCCGGAGAAGGCAGAAGGAATAAAAACTCGAGGAGTAGAAGTTCGCCAGGGGGATTTTGACAGTCCAGAAACTTTAGATACGGCTTTTAAAGGAATCGATCGCTTATTGATTATTTCTGCGGATGGAGACAATGAAACAAGAATTCGTCAGCACACAAATGCGGTTTCTGCAGCAGAGCGTGCCGGTGTTAAATTTATTGTATATACTAGCATTGTAAACGCCAGGGAAAGTAAGAACATGCTTGCTCCAACACATAAGGCAACGGAAGAAGCTATTTTGAAAACAGGAATTCCTTATTCTTTCTTGCGTAACAATTGGTACTTGGAGAATGAAAGTTCAAGCATTGAAGGTGTACTGGCAGGAGCACCATGGGTGACTTCTGCAGGAACTGGTAAAGTTGGCTGGGCACTGCAACAGGATTACGCAGAGGCGGCAGCAGCAGTATTAGCTGGTAACGGGCATGAAAACACTATCTATGAGCTCTCTGGTAAGTTATTTACACAGGAAGAGTTTGCCTCTGCACTTGGCGCTGTATTGGGTAAGGAAGTACCAGTTCACCAGGTTGATGATGGTGCTTCCTATGCTGAGGTAATAAAGGGTGCTGGCGTTCCAGAATTCCTCATTCCTTTTCTAGTTGGTATCCAGAAAGATATTCGAGAGGGCACACTTGAAATCGAGAGCAGCGATTTTGAAAAACTACTTGGCCGTCCGGCTGCACCACTCGGCGAAGGGTTGTCCCAAATCGTAAAAAGTATCCAATAAAGGGTATATTGGGATTTTAATTTTTAACCTGTCATCAAAATGCCATTTAATAAACAAAGGAACAACAAAAAACAAAAATTAAGAGACCGGTTCGGTTTTTGAGTTTAAAACTTAAATTAGCACACAAAGAAGCAGTCCAATTCGCAACTGAATTGGTCTGTTTCTTTGTGTAAATGAGAAATTTTGAATAGGAATGGTATTTTTAGGCGACCAACCTATTAACGTTTAAAAGGAGGTAATGTTAAATCATCAAAGTGACTAAACAAAAAATGGCTTTCTAAATGGCCATGGTACAATTTTAAGACCTTTATTGTTTTTTTTGAATCAGCATTATCTTACATATTTTATTAAGATTTGTAAAAAAAAATATACTTTAATGCGAAGCTGGGAACCCTGATGATTTTGCTGTTAGATACCTGAATTTCTTAAACTTGTCATTTGCTCTGAAAGCATATGAAGTTCCGCTTGACAAGACTTTTTAAATTTTAAACAATCAATTCCATCAGCTTGAGTATAGGAAATTTTTTAAAAAAACATGCACTTGAAAAAAAATAAATCATATATAGGTGATATCCCGTTTTAATGGCTGAGGAGGATAACATGAAACATATGCTGCCTATTGAAAAATATTTCGGTAAGTTAGAACTAGTTCATACATTTTATGGGGCTATGCCTACAGGTGTTAGTATTTCGGAAACTGGTCGCATTTTCATTTGTTTTCCGAAATGGGGAGACGATGTTAAATTTACGGTTGCCGAAATTATTGAGGATGAATTGCAGCCTTATCCTAACTTACAAACAAATTTGGTTAACCCAGGGAATATCACAATGACTTTCATCAGTGTCCAAAGTGTAGTTGCGGATGGATGGGGAACGCTTTGGGTATTGGATACAGCGGCACCAAATTTTTCTGAACCAATTAAAGGTGGTGCAAAATTAGTCGCTGTTGATTTAAAAACCAATACAATTAGAAGAGTATATACTTTTACAGAGGACGTAGTCCTGCCAACAACTTACCTGAATGACGTCCGATTTGATTTTCGTGTTGGAAACGCGGGTTATGCCTATATAACGGATTCTTCTTCCAAAGGACCAGGAGCTATTATCGTCGTAGATTTAGAAAACGGAAACGCGTTTAGACGGTTAAATGGAGCAACTTCAACTTCACCTGATCCCTATTTTATACCGAAAGTAGAAGGAAAAGTGTTGATGAATCGAAATAAAGATAGCGGAACTTCTCCTTTTAGATTGGCGTCTGACGGTATTGCGATTTCTCCCGATGGGAAGGTATTATTTTTTTGTCCACTAACAAGCCGTCATCTGTTCTCGATTCCAACAGAAGCCCTGAGAGACAGAAATATACCAGACATGGATTTACCTTATCATGTGGAGTATTGGGGAGAAAAAGGTGCGTCTGATGGAATGATCACCGATGCAAAGGGAACTGTTTATGCTGGAGATTATGAAAACAACAGTATCCGTAAAATATTGCCAAATGGAATAATGGAAACTATCGCACATGATCCGAGAATTTTGTGGCCGGATACTTTTTCAATTGGTGCGGATCAATATTTGTATCTCATTGTGAACCAATTACATCGGCAGCCTAGATTTCATTATGGAAAAGACCTGCGACAGAAACCTTATAGTTTACTTCGTATGAAAATTGATGAATTTCCTGCTCCGACCATTTCATAATAAGAATTGTCAATTAATTGTTTACATTATATAGTGTAAAACAAACATGAGTAAGCAAGAAGTATTAATTTTATTTACTTCTGCGAAATAAACTCAAAATGGTTTACTAGGAACAGTTTAATTTGGTGAATTTTAAACTGCTCCTGGAAATTTTTTATATTGTTGGTAAGTTCAATGCTGTATTTATATTATTTAAATCCAAACTGATTTGTTCGTTTGTATCCCAAGCATGGTACCATCCTTTTTCCTCCATATATGCGGATATATGTTCATGCATATCAAGAGCTTCCACTAAATGGCGAGTGAGCATTTCTTTAATTTCGGGCGTTCCTGATTCTGTTACTGCCATGGCATAATTTCTAACGCCACTCTTAGCTGCAATCAATAAATCCATTGCAACCACTTGATCTGATAGTGCGTCCATGCCAGTTAAAGTTTCAATGATTGGATTCATGTTCATTCACCTCCTAATTTACTGCTTAGCGTTTGTAAGGATAGAAGCATATTCTTGTAATTGTCTCGTAGATACATCAATGTCTTGCTGCATAATATCTTTTAATTGCTGATCTGTAACTAACGCTTTCATCGTTTTGGACTTAGTCAGACAATTAGTCTTAAATGCAGCCATCTCATGGACCTCAAGAACTTCATGCAAGGCGTAGTTCATTTTTTCATACCTCCTTCCTTAAGGTTTCAACACGACTTTAATACATTCGTCCATTTTTGTGTCAAAAATCTCATAGCCATGTTTTGCTTCACTAAGAGGAAGGACATGACTTACTACATCGCTCGGATCAATCTTACCAGTTGTTACCAATTCGAACATGTATGGCATATAGTGGATGACAGGAGCTTGACCGGAGCGGATATTGATATTTCGCTGCATAATATCTCCAAGAGGGAAACCATTATATCTGCCGCCGTAAACGCCCGTAACTTGAATTGTCCCGCCTTTACGCACTGCTTGTGAAGCCATTATAAACGCACTTAATGCTCCCCCTTGAAGCTTCATTCCGCTCGCAAGGAACTCCATATCAGTCATTTTTCCGTCCATACCAACTGCATCAATGACAACATCAGCGCCACCCTTCGTCATTTCTTTCAAATGCATTCCCACATTTTCAAAGTGTTCGAAATTTACAATTTCAACTTTGTTGGTCCGTTTGGAGTGTTGCAAACGATAATCGACATAATCTACTGCAATCACACGCTTTGCACCTTTTAACCAACAAAATTTTTGAGCAAAAAGACCAACTGGACCGCAGCCAAATACAATAACTGTATCTCCGGCCTTTACGCCTGCATTGTCAACACTCCAAAAACCAGTGGTCATAGCGTCTGCGATAACGGATAATTTTTCATCTGGTTCTTCACAGGTTTCTGGAATCTTAAAGTGAGTGAAATTGGCAAAGGGAACACGTAAATATTCAGCTTGCCCGCCTGGATAACCGCCAGTCGTTCCCGAGTATCCGAAATACGCACCCATATCACCATTATCATTAGAATTATCACATTGGCTTTCCAAATGGTTTTTACAATAAATGCATTCCCCGCAGGCAATGTTAAAAGGAATAATAACACGATCCCCTTTTTTTACTTTCGTAACATTTGGTCCCACCTCTTCAACAATTCCCATCGGTTCATGACCGATAATATAGTCTTCCTGCATATTTGGAATCATTCCATGGATTAAATGTAAATCAGACCCACATATAGCTGTACTCGTTACTTTAATAATCATGTCATCTGGTTTTTCAATCTTTGGATCTGGGACGTCTTTAACTACAACATTTTTAATACCTTGATACGTTACTGCCTTCATGCTATACAGCCTCCAGTGTTAGTGATCATCAGGTGTCCGGTCAAACATACCTTTTCTATTGCTCTCAACGGGAAATAGATTCATTTTGCCAATCATCAATGTATTGTTGGCAGAGAGTTGATCTAGTTTATACTGTTCACTTAGTTCGTAAGGATGGAACCATTTTTTATTAATCATTAGTTCTGTAATTTCTTGGTGCATGGCAATCCCTTGCATTAACTGTTTTCGTAAGAGGTTTCTGACATCAGGTGATGCGGACTCCGTTAATGCTACAGCAATATTGCGGACACCTTCTTTGGCACGAAGAAGTAAATCCATCGCAAATGTGGTATCTGCTAGCTCTGGTACGTGTAGCGAGTTTATAGGGTCTAAATAGTCATTATTCAATGAATTTGCCTCCTTTTCAATTTACTATTGGTGTTGGCCGGTTTTGAGGAACAGGAGATTCAAAAGGTGCGCGTTGATAAACTGCCTGTAATTCTCCAAGCGCTTGAATGGATTGTTCAACATCTTTTTGCATTAATGCTCTTAAATCATTATCAAATACCAGTCCTTGCATAAGTTTTGATTTTGCTAAGCAAAGGGTTTTAAAATTTATAACTTCATGTAGATCCAATGACTCATGATCAGCTAATTTTTGATTATCCATCAAATTAACCTCCTTATTCTTAAGTACAATCAATTGTATTGTTCCAAAATAGGAGGGAAACATTCTTTAATGTTTTTTAAAATTAACGGTTGGAATATTCATACAGTGGGGGAAATTCATTTAATGTGATGGCTGAGGATGATTGTTGCGGCGGTCTTTTTTCTTGTATCTAAAAAAATGTTCAACCAGAAATATCTGGTTGAACTTTAAATACGAAAGGAAGAAGAAATGCCCTATCCTTTTTACTCTCTTGTTGATTAGAACCTCCTTCTTAAGAAAAATCGTATTTATTATTGAAGAGACTCCTTATAACAGACATTGAAAATCTGACCAATAAGAAGGAAAAAGAAAGCGAATAGAAAGTGGTTTTCCAATTCCATCCCTTTTTATATTTAACAAGCTGTGTATTTTTTTCTAACCATAGCTCAGTAATAGTCAACGGTACACTGAAATACAGAACTTTTAAAAGGCAATGAAGGATGCGAGAATCCTTAGTCAGTTGATTATAAAAAACACATGAAATTGGGAAAAGAATGTAATCAAAAACCAAACTTGTTTTAACTTGTTTTGGAAATCGGGTGGGATATTTAACGTAACCTTTATTTACAACTAGTTGATCTACCAATGATGCATAATAACTTTTTATAAAGAAAACAAGGAGCCAGTCCTTTGCAAGAGGTTTTTTAATTAAGTAAATAAAGGAACTAATACCAAAGAAATAAAGCAATTTTATAAGGTTTTTTTCAAATTTTCTACCCATGGTTAGCACCTCCATAATATAGGTTATCTCTGATGCAGGTGGTTATACTTAGGACATATTAGGGCCGGAATTATATCTGGGGAATTAGATTATTTAAAAAGAGCATATCCTGAACTTAATCTTAAAAAGCTTCCAACCTATTATGTATTAAAACAAGAAAAGGTGATTTATAGTACACATAGTCTGCAACAACTTAAATCTTATCTTGGTGAATTAAAGCACCTTTGAAAGCTTACTTAATTGTAAAGCTTTCTTTTTTTATTAATGTAGCTTTTTTTCTACTACCGAGGCAGCATTATTTGAAAAAAGATTCTTGAAATTTAAATTTCATTATGATACATTTAATGGAAATTAGGAGTGAGTATATATGCGTTCAATAAAGAAGATAACTATCTCGTTCTCACAACTACATCATCATATCTTGTAGCCTTGCTATTCGATTTATAAAAATCGGAAATAGGAAGGCTATTTATCATTAAACCGTATTTGATTAAGTTAAACACTTAAATCAAGTGCGGTTTTTTATTTTTTTTTAAAACTTTGGAGGTAATGAAAATGAAGAAAATGGATTATCAAAATGTAAAGGGTACGCAAGATTACTTACCGAATGCTGAAGTTATTAGAAGAGACATTAGAAGAACATTAGAAGACGTATTCATCCAATACGGATGTAAACCATTGGAAACCCCCATATTAAATTACACGGAACTACTTGCTTCTAAATACGGTGGTGGAGCTGAAATTTTAGAAGAAATGTATACATTAACTGATAGAGGTGAAAGAGATTTAGCTTTACGATATGATCTCACTATACCGTTTGCAAAAGTTGTTGCGATGAACCCGACGCTTAAGATGCCTTTTAAGCGATATGAAATTGGTAAAGTATTTAGAGATGGACCAATTAAAACAGGAAGGTTTCGAGAATTTACACAATGTGATGTTGATATTGTAGGTGTAGATTCACAAATAGCCGAAGCTGAATTAATGGTTATGGCATTGGACGCATTTAGAAAGCTTAATTTAAAGGTATCGATCCAATACAACAATCGAAAATTACTCACTGGAATGCTTGATGTATTTGGTACTGAATTTCAAAAAATTAATAATGTAGTATTAATTCTAGATAAGCTTGAAAAAGTTGGATTAGGAGCTGTTATTTCCGAACTTAATGATCAAGGATTATCAAATTCAACGATAATGTTAATTAAACAGTTTTTAACTGATGAAAGGAATTCAACTCTCAGCTATTTTGAGTCTTTTTCCGAACAAAATGAAGAGGTAAGGCAAGGTTTAAATGAATTAAAAGAGCTGGCATCCTATCTAGATTTTCTAAGTATTAATAAACAGTGCATTTTTAATCCATTCTTAGCAAGAGGTTTAGAGATCTACACAGGTACTATTTATGAGATATTCTTATCTGACCAATCTATAAAATCAAGTATTGGAAGTGGCGGAAGATACGATAATGCAATCGGTGGGTTGATAGGTACAACTGAAAACTTCTCAACAGTAGGAATATCATTCGGCTTAGATGTAATTTATACGGCTATGAGTACATCTGATAAGGAATTAAGAGAGAATCCGAATATAGATTATTATATAGTTCCACTAGGCACTCAAAAAGAATCCTTATTGGTAGCAAATTATTTAAGAAATAAAGGCTATAAAGTTGAATATGAAATGAGCAACAAGAAGTTAGGCAAGGCTCTTGATAAAGCAAACAAAGAGAAGATCCCTTACGTGATAATTATTGGAGAGAATGAGGTGAAAAATAATCAATTCAAAATAAAAGATATGTTATCAGGTGACGAAAGGGTTGAATCATATCTGTTTAAATGATTTAAAAATTCTTATTCAAGTAGCCTGTACTTATTTTCAGAATCAGCTGCCAAACCAGGTGGCTTTTTCTTATTTAACAAACGGGGCAGCATTCCTGTAATGAAGGAAAATGGAGTTTGAACTAAAAAATAACCTCTTGGTAGAATGAGAGAGTCCTGAAGCCGGCAAGCGAAAAGGACATTACTCAAATACAAGGAGGCTTTAATGAATTATAACCAGAATAAGAAGATTGCTCAAATTACTCCTTACACCCTGATTATAGGGGTGGATATTGCGAAATTCAAGCATGTGGCACGTGCCCAGGATTTCAGGGGAATGGAGTTTGGAACCCCTTGTTATTTTGAAAATACAAAAGAAGGTTTTGAGCATTTTCTTCATTGGATTTCGGAAACGAAGAAAGCACGTAGTATGGAGAAAGTGATTGTCGGTATGGAACCAACAGGGCATTATTGGTTTAACCTGGCTCATATTTTAAAAGAGAACGAGATTAAGTTTGTAGCTGTAAATCCCTTGCACGTAAAGAAAAGCAAGGAACTTGATGATAATTCTCCAACTAAAAATGATGTAAAAGATGCCAAGGTCATTGCCCAACTGGTCAAGGACGGAAGATACGCCGAACCTACCATACCGCAAGGTGTTTATGCCGAACTCCGTGTGGCAAAGAAAATACGCGATCTTTTAACCGAGGACCTTCAAACGGTCCAGGGCCAGGTGCATAACTGGATTGACCGGTATTTTCCGGAATTTCTTAAGGTCTTTAAGAAGTGGGAGGGCAAGGCGGCATTACAATTCTTACGGCTTTATGCTCTACCGCATGAAATAGCCAATTTCACAGAAGATGAATTGCTTATCCATTTAAGAAAATCCGTAAAAATAGGTGTAGGTGCTAATAAGATTCGGGAATTAAAGCAAGCAGCGAGTCAGTCCATCGGACTTCGCCAAGGCTCTGAGATGGCAAAAATGGAGCTGAAAACTCTTCTGGCTAAATATGATTTAATTCAGAAGGAATTCGAAGAATTGGACGGAAAAATAGATTACCTGCTTGATGAAATTCCAGGAGTAGCCCAAATGTTAGCGATCAAGGGTGTTGGAAGATACAGTCGCTGGTTTCTTTGCGGAAGTGGGTGACCTACGTGAGTACACTCACCCCCGACAAATTATTAAGCTGGCTGGCTTGAGTCTGAAGGGAAATCTGGAAAGCATAAGGGAAAAACCACCATCTCCAAGAGAGGACGGAAGAAGCTAAGGGCTCTGTTGTTTAGGGTTTGCATGATTCTCGTTGCCAAAAATTCAGCTTTTAAGGCCCTGCATGCTTACTTTACACAACGGTCAGACAACCCGCTAAAGAAGATGCAGTCCCTTATCGCTTTGTGTAATAAATTGATTCGTATTTTCTTTATTATAAGTAAAAAGCAATTTGAATTTAGTGAAGAAAAGATGTTAAAAGATATCCCTCAATTGGCAGGATCAAAGAAGGCAGAACTGGCCGCTTAATTCTGGTTTCGTTTAGAATAGAAATAGGTCTTGGCTTATAGTTTTGGAGACATTTGAAGCACGGATTAGTCGGCAAAGCAACTAAATTACGGGCATGGACCCTGTGGGGCAGCATTGCCGACATCCACCTCATGGAAAGGTTGGACGAAGGAATTTGAGAGCGAAGACTCTGTGAGGCATGAGAGGGTTGACCTCCATGAGATATGTGGACATCTACCAGTGCGGCCATATTCTTACTACTCCACCAATTTCTGTAATAGATTGGTTAGTGGGATGTAGCTCATTTTTCTCGATGTGTCCAAATATATCCTTTTCAGTGACTATCCTCCAACTTTAATCCATTTACCGGCAGGTAAATAGCTATGAAAATCTAAGAAATCAGGAGTAACCGGGTGTGTACGCTTCATTTATTGAGGGAGGTTAGTTGAATAAACTCTGCTGTCTATTCAGCATTAAAAGCCATCCTCTTAAATAAAATAGAGGATGGCTTCAATAAATGTTAATTATGACTTTTCTAATAATACTTCCGATTATTACTCCAGGAATAACAAACAATATCGGGAGCCAGATAGGCCCAAATAATTCTCCAAGTATCTTTAAGTTTGTTGAAAAAATCACACCAACAGTCACAAAAAACGCAGTGAATACATACGGGAAAAAGGAATAAGGGTCTTTCCCTCCGCCTGCATCTCTCACGGCATCCCACATAGAAAAAAAGTATAAACATGGATAAAACATCAACCATTGATACTCCGCGTGATTTATGGCATCACTAATTTCTCCATGAAAACTTAGGAGTACGACCTGATTAAAATTGGATTGTATATTAATCAGAAATTAAAGTACCAAAAATACTGTGCCTTTAAAATATTTTCCGTTTAAATACTGACCGATTCCAGGAAGTGCAATGCTCCAAATTATTTTTTCAAATATGCTTTTATTCACTCAATAAACCCCAAATTGTTTTTCTACACTTCTTTTGCTATTTCTTTTCTATTAGGTGCGAGTGGTGGTTGTTCTAACCATTTATTCTGTACCATAATATTAAACCATTTCTTTGTTACAATAAGGTTTTTTAGAATTGTACTCTCATAAGCGGTCACAAGGTCTGTTCGCATGGCTGATGCTAAACCTGCCCCATGATAGTTTTGTGCAGCTTGAAACAAGAATCCAATATGATACAACATTAACTTATCGGAGAAAGGAGAGTCCGTTGATGTTGTAACTTCTGTTTCCCAAGATTTTGGAACCGGTAAGTTATCCGCTTGCATGATTTTTGAAAATGATTTTATTTGACCATCAGATGTTTTCTCGGTATCGGTTAAAAACTTTCTTACCTCTTTTGTTTGAGCGACTTGACTAAATGCGATAGAAAGGGTTTTAGCCATAATGCTTTTTTTAAGGTTGAAAGAAATACTAATGATTTCTGTCGCTGCTAATTTTCTACCCTTTCCGAAAAAGCCATCAGTGAAATCCTTGCCAGTAACATATTCAGGGTTTTTAGCTGGATAAAATAAAGGGTCTCTTTGAAAATTTCCTTTCTCAAGCAATAATTCAATTGTCTTATGATACATCTTTTTCGCATCGTTATCACATGAATCATAAAAATCCCTTAAGTCTTTTCTAACAGAAACACCTAATGCAGTACTGTGTCCTAGCAAGCCATGTAATGCCATGATATGTAAATAATTTAGGCAAAATATATCCGTGAACAATCTCGGTTTACCTTTAAAGAGGTCAGAATCATTAAAACCAATTGGAATTGGAAATCCCTCGTTCTCCATAAATGCTACAATCTGTTGTTTTTGTTTTCCGAACGTCTTAATAGCATCCTTAAAAATCGCTTTTATTGCCTCGTCTTCAATAATAGAGATCATATATCGATTTACGACATCTGTCATTGTGCCGTTCACATACTCTCCCCATAATGTGCCTATCTCGGAAGATGTTAGTCTTAATTTGTTTTCATCCACAATATCACCTCTTGGATATTATTTACCAATTTAGTAAGTGTTATGAATTCCATAAAAGGCAAACACAATTCTATGCTTGCCTTTTTTACAACAATGCGAATAGGTTCGAAAATATAATTTGTTGTTAAGCTAACGGATTCTTATGTTCAAGATCAGCTGCTAATCAGGCAGCTTTTTCTTATTATGCATAGGGGCAGGTTTGTTAAACAAGAATAATTAATTTTCCAGCTCTCTTTATGATAGAACGAGATATAAATGTAAAATTTAGGGATTTGAATGAGGTGTGTTGATGGAAGATGAACAAAAAGGTGGTAAGAGAATACTCCTAATAATGGGGTGGTTATCTGTGACGTTATTAACTTTTAACTTAATGCCACCTATGTTTTTATTTTTCCCTATATGCATTGGAGTTGTAATAAGGCGAGATTACCAGCGGGATAAGCAAGGAACAGCAATGATTATTTTTGGTATATTAAGTGGAATCGTTGGTTGGCTTTTAGGGATGTTAGTAAGTAATAGCTTAATGTAGGGTAAAGCACCCACGTCACTAAATGGTTTGTAACGAGGGAGTTAATCCAGATTGGATTAAGCCTATTTTTTATTATTAAAAAAGATGAGCCAAAGCCCATCTAGATTTATTCAGCATTCTAACATATAGGAGTGATTTATAATTAACTTTTTCAAATGTTTCTCCTTTATTTTTTTATTTTTCAATTAGCTGATTGCGACACCAGCACTTGCGTAGCCTACAACTGTCGTAGCTATATCAGGACCACCCGTGACTGCTACAGAAAATACCATTAATATACGAGTTTGTTCTGTTACTGGTATATTTAATCCGGTAGTAATGTCATTGAGAGTAGTACCAACATTAACAACACCTGTAAGAGATGGGGCTAAAGTGACTACTGCACCTGGAATTGGGCTAAAGATGTTGTTTGGTGCTGTTGATTGATACAGTTGAGCTGTAACCGTTAGAGTTGATGTTAAGAGATTTAATGCCGCTGTAGTGCTGAAGTAAGCAGCTATCGAAGTAATTACTCCATCACGGGGAACCGAAAAGGAAAAGTTAAGAAGTCCTCCACCTGCACCTGTTAGATCTAGTGATCCTCCAGCAACATCAATTCCGCTTGCAGAACTTCCAAACCCTATAACGCTACCTGTATTTGTGAGACCACCAAGAACAGTAATGAGTGACGAAGTAACACCGGATGCGTACGGAATGATAGCACCAATACCTGGGATGCCTGGAGTTCCTGGAGTTCCTGGCTCACCTTGAGGTCCTGGTATTCCTTGAGGCCCACTAAACCCTCTAGGACCTCGTATTCCTTGTAGTCCACGAAGCCCTTGAGGACCTCTAGGACCTTGGATTGGAACAGCAGGGCAACAGCAGATAGTACTCAAACAGCGATGACAAGCTATAAAATTCACCCCCTTTGATATATCTAGATTAGTATATTTTTACTTTTTAATTTAGCTTGTGTGGTTGTCCAACAAATTGTAACAATTACAAGATAAAAATCATCAATTACTCAATTATGGATAAAACAACCAATATGTTGTATGTCTCAGTACGAAGAAAATATGCGCTTCCCCTAAAATACCGGCTAAAGAAATATCACTAATTCCCTTGATTTTAAGCAGTTTATCTGCGAAAGGGATTTTAAGAAGTTCCTTCTTGAATGTTAGCTCGACTCTGTTTAGTCATACTATTCGAGTAATTGTTCTAGATGAAATTTATAGGCATCAATGGCTTGCCTTATACCGACAGATTTTCTGGCTAAATTATGAGTAAATAGGCTTTCTTTAACCCAGGCTGCCTTTTCATGAATGATTTCCAACCGGCAACGATCTCTTCTGGCTTCATGGAACCCAGTTCCATTGGGGTTGGAAAAAGCCGTAGTGTAGCGATTGCCCTTTTTGCGGTAATGTCTTTAAAGACTTGCCTGATTTCGGGAAAAACCATGTCCACCCAGCGATTTAATTGATTAATAGAGCTTACAAGCCTTTAACAACAACATCCCGGTTAGACATGAGAACCCTGAGTTTTTCAAACGGTTCAGAAGCATGTCTCATAAAGGAGTAGTAACCATTCTTCACCATATCGCCTATGACCAAGGCATCTTTCTTATCACTCTTTGATTGCGTATTATCACGATTTTCTTTATTCCTTTTAACCAAATGTGGATTAACTGTTACTACCTCAATATTTCGCTTTATGAGCCATTTTGAAAAGTTAATCCAATAATGGCCTGTAGGTTTCATTCCGATAATGGATACCTCTAATTTATGTAATCTTTTAAGATTATTAATCCAGTTTAATAGGGCCGAGAAACCGCCTTCGTTGTTTTCAAAAGTGATTGGATTTCCTACAACAATTCCACGAAAATTGACAGCCCTGGCTACATGGAATTGTTGGGCAATATCTACTCCAACGACAAGATGCTTATCAGAAATTCTTTCGATTAGTTGATTTTGTTTGTCCTGCATTTTTAAACTTCATAGTAAGGGTTCCTCCTACGGGTGAGTTAGAGTCGTGTCATACTCATATCTTACTGAGGAGCCCTGTTTTTATCAAAACTCAAATTTAGCGATCTACAGGAATGCTATAGGGTGCTTTACTTTAAGATCCAGTTGCCAAACCAGGCGGCTTTTTTGTTCAACTAAAGTGGGGGGGTTGTTGAAAAAGAGACATAAACTGATATGCGTATTAGATACAAACTGCTGCATTAATGGCGAAGGCGGAATAGGTGCATAATAGTACGAATAACACTTTCGTCCAAACATCCAAAGTCACCCAACATACTTTATATAAGAACATTATAAAATTTTGAGGTGATTTTATGGTTAATAATAAAAAAGGTTTTCAAGGATGTTGTCCACTTACACCCATTCCCAAACCACCAAAGCAAAGATGCGTCTGTCCTCCTGGGCCACGAGGGCAACGTGGGCCACAAGGAGAACCTGGAATAGGAATAACACCTGCGTTTGGTTCATTATATCAGGATCCAAATTTAGAACGTGTGTTTATAGGTCCTATAGATTTTGATATTGATGGACCTTCAAAAGGTACTACTCCCGATCCTGTTACAGATACTATTACGGTATTAAAATCAGGTGTATATGAAATAACCTTTGATTTGGTAATAATATACAGAAGTGTATCGAATATAACTCTTGCTGTACAAGAGAATGAAACCACAACAATTCCTGAAACTATAATCCGTTATACCCAGCTCATAGAAAGTGAGACAGAAATCATACGAAGGGATGTTATTGGTAAAACAATTCAAGTATCGTTAGAAGCAGGTGATAGATTACGAGTTTTAGCGTTGGACGTGGATGCTTTTTCAGCCTATAGCAATGCATCGTTCACAGTCCACCTTATAAACTAAATGTACAAGGTAAACTACAAGAAGGGGTAGCATCCAGAAAATGTGGATTTACAACGTTAAGCTTGTTGAAGTGTAAAAAATGAAGGATTTAACAACGATAAGACTTTTGAGACAATTTACAGTTCGAATATTCTGTGATTAGTGTTCAATCCTCTAAAATAATACCCACATATACTTTTATAAGATTAAAATTATGAGGTGATCTATTTGTCAAATAATAACCAACGTTTTCAAGGGTGTTGTCCACTTACACCTATTCCTAAACCACCAAAGCAAAGATGTATTTGTCCTCCAGGACCAAGAGGACAAAGAGGAGCTCCTGGACCACAAGGTGAACAAGGACCTCAGGGAGAACCGGGACCAACAGTACCACAATCAGCGTTTAGAGCTACAGTAAATGAGTCACAAGATTTTGTTGGTAGTGGCATTTTTGAAACTGTTCAATATCCTATTGAAGTATTTGACTTAAATAATGAATACAATCCCCCTGTTTTCTTTACGCCAAATCAGGATGGGGTTTACTCTATTTGCGCTAGTGTTGCGTTTATTCTGGATAACCCAGCTGTGAATCAAGATGTATTTATTGTAATTAATGTTGATGGTACTGATATAGCACAAAATAAAGTTAGTTTTGTAGGAGGAACAACAAATTTTGGTATTATAAATGTTTGTACTGTTACTCAATTGCAGGCTACTGATAACGTGCTTGTTGGAATAATTACTGATCAACCATTGACTTCTGATCCCACTCAATCAGGAACACATTTTGAAGCTGCAAGATTTCCCTCTCCGCAATAAATCAACACCATTTCGAATCTATGGAATAGAATTTACTTTGATTTATATTAGTAAAAGGTAACTCCAAAGGATTGGGAAAATCTAATCGGGGTTCACCGATTAGCTATAAAAATCAACATATTTATTGTGTAGCAGTACGATAATACTAGGACATAAATGGTTTGAAGTTCAGTATTTAGATGAAAACACAAATAGGATGTTTGTCCACACCACACCTAAAAAAACAACATATTATTTATTTAGGTAAAAATAATATGAGGTGATTAAATGTCTAATAATAATCAACGTTTTCAGGGGTGTTGTCCACTTACTCCCATTCCAAAACCACCTAAGCAAAAGTGTATCTGTCCTCCAGGGCCAAGAGGACCAAGAGGACCGCAAGGAGAACAAGGACCTCCAGGGTCAGGAGCAATAGAATCAGTATTTAAAGCAACAACTGTAACACCACAAGAAATTCCTCCAGGTGTTCTGACCAAGCTTTTATATCCTATTGAGCAATTTGATACAAATAATGAATATGATCAAGCAACATCAAAATTCATAGCTCAGGAAAATGGAGTGTATTCCTACTGTGCAAGCATTGGATTAGTCATACAAGATTCAGACTCAACAGGGACTTTACACATTATAGTAAACCAAGGTGAGATTTCTGAAAGGGAAATCAAATTAACTGAAACAGTTTCAGGAGGATTGACAATATTAAACCCTGCTGTATGTACAAATTTTCAATTATTAGCAGGGGATCGTGTTGAAGTTTTTCTAGAGGTAAGTACAACTGTTTTAAGTGTCTTGGCAGATGAGGGGTATAATCAATTCACTGGTACACGTTTATTTAGCATATAGACATTCACATTAATTAAGATAGAAGTATTAAGCATTAAAGGCGGAATAGATGAATAATAGTACGAATAACACTTTCGTCTAAACATCCAAAGTCACCCAACATACCTTATATAAGAACAATAAGAACATTTTAAAATTTTGAGGTGATTTTATGGCTAATAATAAAAAAGGTTTTCAAGGATGTTGTCCACTCACACCCATTCCCAAACCACCAAAGCAAAGGTGCGTCTGTCCTCCTGGGCAACGAGGGCAACGAGGGCCAATAGGACCACAAGGAGAACAAGGACCATCAGGAATTATTATAGTTACTTCTGATCAACAAACAGAGTCCACTAGATTTTACAGAAGATCGCGAAGTTATTGTTACTGTATTAGAAAATCAGACAGTTCAAATAAATGGGTTTGTTTCTGGTGGAGGTAATAACCTAACGGAAGGTCTTAATTCCGGTGGTGTGACATTAACATTATTTCGTGAAGCTGTAGGGCTGGATATGCTAGCTTTTAACGAAGAATCGTGGACTTCAAACAATGAACAAGACTCATGGATAGGGAGTTGTTCTATAAGTTGGATTGATAGTCCACCACCGGGGACGTATATATATAGATTGCGAATAACTATTAATTTAGTTCCACCAGGATCAGTTGGCACTGTAAATTCACGAGGTTTAAACGGAATTGTTTTGGATACTAATTAAACTTTTTAATAACATTCTCTTTTTGATCGATAAAGAAAATAGAAATGGAAAATGTATAGTGAGATAAATATATGAACGAAGGAACATTTTCCTCTTTGGTCGATTTATAACAATTTGCGAATGAATGTCTGTACAGGAACAATTGAAGTTAATGGTCGTATCATCAGATTTTATATGGTGAAAAGTTATTTTTAACTAACGAGGATTTTGATTTAAAAAGATCAACCACTCAATAACAATAAACTTGGGATATCTTATCTTAGGGTAACAACCTTTAAACGTATGTAAATAAAAAGACCAAACATATTATATATAAAATATGTTTGGTCTTTTTTGATATGATTCTGTTCGCAACGTTTTGGTTTTATCTTATCTTACTCAACTAGCGGGGCAGTATTGTTTAAGATGAAAAGACACTAAAAGCATTGCTGATTTGTTTCTATTCTAGGACCTTTACACCATGCACGGTGACATAGTTCATGAGGAGTAAAACCTGGCCAAGGGAAGTGATCTTGGACATATGGGCCTTGTTCTACATAGTGTCCATTATAAATAGTTTTATGTTTTGTGTTATTACCATCTTCAATGTATGAATATAACCATGTAGTCAATTCAGAAACATCAACATAGTCATTTCCATCTTTCGATTTTGTTGTCCATGCTTTTGACCAATTTTCTTGTTTAAATAAATTCCATCGCTTCCGAGCAGAAGAATGTAGCCAGACAGTAGTTTTAGTGTTAGGATCAGTGAGTGGAACAACAGAGTATGATTCTATACTGTATTCAGGAGAAAAACCCTCAAGAGTTTGTTCTGGTAATGGATCGTCTTGAGTCCATGAGTGATATGGTAATTGTTCTGAATTCTTTGAGTTCATTAAACATCCTCCAATAATATTTATAGTAATAATTTTTTTAACAACTATAGGGTACCTAGTGTAATAAAAATTATGTACCAATTGACGAAGGTAATTCGTAAATTAATTATGGGGGGCTTTACTTTAATAAGATTTGATAAATGATCTTCAACAAAACCAGCTAATAGTTTGTCAACATTTTTCAATAAAAAGAATAATAACGTCATGATATACTAAAAATGTTCATGCCAAATAACCTTCCTTTTTCATTTGGAAGGTTTTGTTGTATTTAGTTAGATATAGTTTTTAAACTGTATCTTGGAAAATAGTTCTGCTTTTTAGTAAGGCAAAAATCCAATGTAAGAGCTTATTAACACATGCAATAACTGCTACTCTGAAGGGTTTTCCTTCTTCACGTTTTTTATCGTAAAACTCTCTTAATCTTTTATTGCGTGCGATGATTTCATCAGTCGTTTTCTTTTTACGAGCATCACGAATACCACTT
Organism: Bacillus sp. NTK034; assembly: GCF_017303275.1. GTDB lineage: Bacteria > Bacillota > Bacilli > Bacillales > Cytobacillaceae > Cytobacillus. The sequence continues at coordinate 114,451 of NZ_JAFKOJ010000009.1, forward strand.
TGAACTGCCATATACAAGGCATGTCGAAGCCTGCTAGAACCTCGTTTGGTAATTCGATTTACAGATGCGGTAAACTTACCAGAAGAGAAAACACTTGGATCTACTCCAGCGAATGCAACGAGTTTTTTGGCATCATTGAACCGATCTATCTCACCAATTTCGGAAATAATCGTGGCGGCGATTTTCTCACCAATTCCAGGGATAGACTGGAGTATATGATATTCTTCAATTTCTTTAGCGAGGGCATCTATTTCACCTGCAATCTTAGATAGATGCTCTTGGTATTGAAGAACGATCTTGACTAATAACTCTAGATTAAAAACATTACTCTGGTAGAGGTTACTTTGAAACGGATTACGAAGTGCTGCTTCCCTTAATTTTTTAGCCTTTTCATTTGCCCATGCATCTAAACGACTCATACATAGCGAAGCTATTTTCTCTGTTATTTCTCTTTCACTCACACTTAACACTACTTCTAAAGTAGGAAATTCTAATAATGTAAGCAATGAGACTTTGGAATATAAACTTCCAAAACTCCTCTATATTCAGGAAATACCTGATCCAAAAGGGTATGAAGCTGTATTTTAGTCTGTCCTGATACTTCGGCAATACTTTCTTGTTGTCTTGTTAGATTACGAAGATTTAATAGTTGAATTCCTCTTTTTTTATAAGGCTCTAACTCTTCTTTATAAAACAGTTCGCAAAGGTGAAAAGAATCAATTGCATCTGTTTTTACCTTCCTTAAACTCGAACTTTTGGCTCGATGGGAGATAAGAGGATTGACAACAATATAAACATAACTTTGCTCTTATTGAATTACAGGAAAATGGTAGTGTCCTGTTGATTCTAAAACCACCGTTGGCTGATGACCACCAGCTGAAGTCTCTACTTCATGAAGGAACTCTAATAAACTACCTAAACCATCAGTATTGTGTTTGAAACTAAAGCTCTTACGATACGGTTTGCCTTTATCTAAAAATGCTTGAACCTGACTCTCGCCTTTTGAAACATCCAGACCAATGACTGGATTCATAATCATATCTCCTCCTTTGTAACAACAATTGTCGGTATCCCCTAAGGCTTCTTGTAATGTCATAGGTTCGCTTGTTAAACGGGATCGTTGTCCTTAACCAGCCTGAAACATGTTTATACAAGTAGGGGGTGAACAGTTTAGCTGACGGGATTTAACCCACGGGTGCGACGTTCTACCCCGACTACCGTAATATTAAGACCATAAATAAAAAGGTCAACCAGATATATCTGGCTAACCTTATATTACGAACGAGTGCTTTTATTTATTATGGGAACTAAATATTTCTAGTTAGAAAAAGAATGTCTTCAAAATTGAGACATTCCTTTGGCGTTTCTAGAGTACAACCTACTCTCAAAAGGGACAATTTACTCATTATGACATTATGCCAGGGCGGTGTTCCTTATAGAGTTAGTTGTCATGAAAAAAGAGGATATTAATTGACCGGGACGCATAATAACAATCCCAAAAGGGAAACGTAAAAAAAGTGAATTATGCTATATCAATGGATGTAAAATAAGGAATAAATGTTCGTATAATACAAATTAACGTATTCATAAACCTTGTTGAAAAAGTGTCCACACTATTGGTATATAAGGGATTGGGCGTTTTTTTAATTATATCATATTTAACGTTAAGAAGGATTAACGCTTGTTTTATGAATTAACGCTTTTTAGTATTTCTTTCTCTCTCTGTTATCTTTATGGGGATTACAAGTATTTTAAAAACAATCTAATGCATCCTTTAATTTAGCTGCAACCGATGAGCAAAGTTCCCTTTTGATGCTGCCTTTTTTATTCATTAAAGGGTTAGTGAAGGAATCGTCTTAACTATTATTCAACAATCGGGCTATATTATGGAAATGCCAAAATAAAATTTATCTTTAGGAGAAAAAATAAGTTGAAAGGTTTTATATTTAACCAAATGGTTGAATGTGAATATTATATCTGCTATATTTAACTACATGGTTAACCATAATAATGATAATTTAAATAAAGTATTTCATGCTTTAGCTGATTCAACAAGAAGAGAAATGGTTCAGATGATGGCGCAAAAAGAAAGGACAGTTTCTGAATTAGCAGAGCCTTTTGATATGTCCCTTGCTGGGATTTCAAAGCATATTAAGGTTCTTGAGGGAGCAAATTTAGTAGAAAGGAGTGTAAATGGAAGAACTCACATTTGTCGCTTAAATACTGAATCCTTATCTGAAGCAAAGGAATGGCTTCATTTTTATGAAAAATATTGGAGCAATCGTTTTGATTTTCTGGAAAGTGAGTTATTGAAAGCCAAAAAGAAAGAACACTAAACCAAAGTAAGGAGAATTCTATGAATAACATCTCAACTAAAACTTTAACAATGAAAAGAGAATTTAATGTAAAACCTGAAAGAGTTTTTGACGCATGGTTGAATCCCTTAATGATGAAAAAGTGGTTATTTACGTTAGAAGGGACGAACAAGGTCACACAAAATGAACCCAAAGTAGGAGGGGGTTGGGAGATCGTGGACCATAGAGGGGGAAATGACTACCGAGCAGTAGGAGAGTATCTTGAAATTGATCCTCCAAAAAAATTGGTATTTACTTTTAAGATGCCTCAATTTAGTGAGTTAGAAGACATAATTACTGTTGAGATAAAAGAAATTCCTACAGGTTGTGAAATGACTTTTACCCAGCTCATCCACGTTGCTCCAGAAGAAAGCTGGACAAAAGCAGATCTTGAAAGGGTTCTAGGCGAGTATCATGATCAGTCTGAACATGGTTGGAACTTAATGTTTATGGGACTTAAAGAACTAGTTGAAACTGGATATATCAGTTATAAAGGTTAATCAGGGTGGATAAAAATTTCAAATGGTACACCGCTTTTAATTTTTCAAGACGGAAAGGCAGAGGAAGCGATGTATTATACTCCCGTTAATTGAGGATTCAGAATACTTATAGATAAAAGGTAATTATTTACGGAAATTCACGTCTGGAAGTAGATAAAAACAATATATTACAAGTAGATGTTAATAATTTCTCCTCATTTAAAGGGGAAGATGACTCGGTCCTGAGCTTAACGAAGATGTCGGCTGTTATCGGAAGTTCTCAGTTTCTTTGTTTTGTTTTGAATATAACCTAATAGCACAGACCTAGTGTAGGTCTGTGCTATATTATTTCGTAAAATCAAAGGAACTCCTTACTATTCTTGTGGTGCAGAAGGAGTTGAAATGCTTTGCAACGCCTGTTCTGCTTCGTTTGCATATTGATTTTGTACGGCTAAATCCCCTAAAGCTACCATCCCCACTATTTGTCCATTTTCAACTACCGGCAATCGGCGAATTTGCTGCTGTGCCATTAAATTTGATGCTTGATGAACATCCATATCAGGTGTCCCTTGTACGATTTGCTGTGCAGTCATAACTTGAGAGACCGGTGTATGAGGATTTTCTCCTTGAGCAGTCGTACGAAGGGTAATATCACGATCTGTTACAATCCCAACTATTTGCTTGCTGTTATTTACTACAGGGATAGCTCCGATATTATATTGGCTCATTAATGCCGCAGCTTCTTGTACGCTCTGTGTTTCGTTCACTGTAACAACATTTGATGTCATGATATCTTTTAATTGTGCCATGATAATACCTCCAAATATTTGTTATTTAAATAGGATGTGGAAAATTGGTTATATTATTAATGGCTATTTTTCCCAATAAGAGCGGCTCAAAATTTTATATAATTTTTATTTTATTATGTCCCCACTTTACTTTTTCTGGTTAACGGAGCCGTTAGATCATATATCGATATAAAAAATGGTCAACCAGAAATATTTTCATTTCTAGTTGACCTTATAATACGAAAGGGCAGGTTTGTTCAACAAAACAATCATATAATAATAATTGGGCATTGGTCCTCAAAAGGATAATTGCCCTTTTTGTTTGCGTTTTTATATATTCATTCGTTTTGGATGCAACAATACATAACGAACATCGTCTAAATAGATAAACAGATGCCTGCTCAGATATTGGTGCATTCTTTTTTAGGAGGAGACAATCATGAAGAAAGTGTACCTTACTATAGCTTTCTTGGGTTTAATCATCACTGGGTGTACAAATAATGGTGTGACTCAAGAAGAGCCTGAGCCACCTAAAGCCTTTATAGAGGTGGATAACGAAAGATTCGAAACTATACTTGGAACTTATTGCTGGTCGTCGAAAGGTCAAGCGGAATGTGTGGATAAAGCTGGACCAATCGAGCTTTTGGAAGGCAGTGAACCAATTGAAGTAAGTCCTGGTGAAAGTGTAGCTTTTATTATGGAATATGAACCAAAACCAAATAAAATTCATGTTCTGCAAATAAGCAGCTCTGAAGAATCGGAAGTTAAAATAAGGAACAATCATTTCACAGCGCCTGCACAAAAAGGGATTTATTACTATTCATATGGCGCATGGTGGATGGATGAAAAGAAAGAGAACACATCTAATGGAGATGCTAATTATGCATTTGCCATAGAAGTAAAGTAATTCTCTTCTTTAGCAAACGGGCTAACGGGGCAGGTAACTTTAAGAACATAACAGATAACACAATTACTTAAAATCTGTGTAATAAATTCAGAATTGAAGGTTACCAGTCATAGTTGGTGTGAGAGGAGGCAATAAAAAACTTTATCCCTTCCTCTAAGCAGGGAACAGCTGAATAACATGGAAGCGATTCAGATTCATAAGAGTATCAGTATATGAATGGCCATTGGAAGCGAGTGCATACCGAAGTTAGACCTTTGTCTTTGGGTCGATTCTCAGACTTTTGGATGAAAAAAGTCCACACCTATGAAGGATTCCTGTATTCCATCAATAATATAAACTAAAAGACAACAATTATTGTAAATCCTCTATGAATTCATTAGGGAGAGTGATACCATTGTCAGAATTGATTTATGCAGGTTCAATAAAGACGCTTGAAGCTGAAGGTGCAAAGGTAATTAAAGGTGGAAGTCATGCAATTGCCGTATTTGTTTACGAAAAACAAGTCTATGCGGTGGATAACCGATGTCCGCATATGGGCTTTCCCCTCCATACAGGAAGCCTATGTGATGGGATTTTGACGTGTCACTGGCATCATGCCCGCTTTGATTTAAAAAGCGGAGGAACCTTGGATCCATGGGCAGATGATGTTCCTACTTATCCTGTCGAGATTAAGGAAGATGAGGTTTGGGTTCACCCGGTTCCTTTTAATAAGGTGACAATCGAAAAATTGAGGCAGCGATTACGTGACGGCCTTGAGCAAAATATTAGTCTTGTCATCGCCAAATCGGTTGTCGGATTGATGGAAGCTAGTTTTCCAGTGACTGAGATTGCAAAAATTGGCGTCGTATTCGGAACAACACATCGGAGGAGTGGATGGGGATCGGGATTAACGATTTTAACAGCCATGACAAATGTATTGCCCAAATTGGATAAAACCGGGCAGGTTTTAGCGCTGTTCCAAGGCCTGGTTCACGTTGCACGGGAAAGTTCCGGAATGGGAACACGTTTTTTACTTGGATCTCTTCCTGTATCAAATGAAAAGAATGCCCAAACATTCGAACAATTATCAGAATGGTATCGTCATTGTGTGGAGGTGCGGGATTCACAGGGAGCTGAGCGGGTGCTATTGACCGCGATAGAATTGGGATTCTCGAACGAGCAGCTTGCTGACATAATGATGACAGCGGTCACCGATCATTTTTATGTAAATACAGGTCATACCCTTGATTTTCATAATAAAGCATTCGAGATTTTAAATCAGATCGGTTTTGAGCATCAACCTTATGTATTGTCATCATTGTTACCTGGTATCGGTGATATATCCCGCAGTGAAGAATCCCATAGCTGGCAATCACCTGTGAACTTGGTCAAACCATTAATGGAGGCGTTCCCGAAATTACCTGATATCCTTGCTAATGTCTCATCAAGAACCAGCGCTGATATCGATGAAGCAGTATTGGTTGAACAAATTTTATCAGATGACCCTATAAAAACGGTAAATATGATGTTGGATGCACTTAAAAGCGGAGTCAGACCTTCCCGTTTGGCCAAGCTCGTAGCTTTAGCGGCTGCTGATCGGATTTCCCGTTTCCATGTACAAAATGATTTCAGGGATTGGATTACTGTACTTCATACTTTTACACATGCACATGCGGTACATGAATCGTTACGCCGCTCTACTACACCTGAATTGACCCGAGCTGTTTTCCATGGTGCAATGAGTGTGTATCTTGATCGTTTTCTCAATACACCGTCTGCAAGAAGACCGCAACCAAAGGATGTGGAAACTGAACCGCAGAATCCTTCAGAATTATTGGAGATGATGAATCAACAACAACAGGTTGCAGAATCAGCAAGATGGGTAGTAAATTACCTGGCACGCGGCGGTGATAAAAGTGAACTCTTCAATACGCTCGGGCATGCTTTACTAAGAGAAGATGCAGAGTTTCATTCATTTCAAATGTATGAAGCAGCAATGGTCGAACATGATCATTGGGAAAAAGAGGATTCCGAGTTTGCTGGATATGCACAGGAAACATTGATCCTCGCATTAACACGTTATCTGGCAGGCCATGCCCCAACTGCTAGAGAAATGCCGCATACAGCACAAATTGCCATGCGCCTCCACCGAGGAGAAAAATTATTTGAAGATGACTAATTTGCATGGCCAAGAAATAGGCTGTTCAGAATGCCCAGATTATCAAAAAGGCTGCCTCCGGCCAGGCTCGCCAAGGCGATTATCAAGTTTTACAATAAGATTTATTTTATTAAGAAAAAGCCGATTTTCCTTTTACTAAGTAGGATAATCGGCTTTTTCTTCTTTACGAAGGAATGTACTCAAGGGGCAGGTAAAAAGGCAGGATGCAGGTAAAGAATACATTGAATTATGGGAATATTGAAACCAATTAATAGTTAAATCGTAAAATTAGTAATAAGGAGGGTACGTTTAAATATTTACAAAAGAATTTTACATAAGGGATTATTAGGATTGAAATTTCATATAACTATTTTTTCTAAAGAAGGTGGGAGAATGTTGAGCAGGTATATTACACTTGGTTCTTTTGTATTTTTGATATTGTTAGTTCTTGCTGGCTGCAGCGGCCATAAAACAGATTCACCAGTATCCGATAAAGAACTTTCTTCACAAGAGAATGATTTTCACAAATTTAAAACGGAAGATGGGGAAATTGAAATAAATATTTTCAATAATGGCAGTTTTTCTGAAGCTACCATAAAGCAAATTAAAGAGAAAACTCTGAGTTTTTACAATGCTCTTCAAAAAGAAAATGCACCGATGTCTTCTCCTTCTATAATATATTTACACCTGTATGATGATAAGAAGGTAAGCTATACGAACGGTAACACCATCCATCTTTACTGGGTAAAAGAAGGAAATTATCCTCTTATTCACGAACTTACCCATGTTTTTTTTGGCTCTACTGAAGGGCATGCCACACTGGAAGGTCTTGCAATCTTTATGCAGGATTTCTATTCGGATAGAGGAGTGTTTCCCAATTATCAGGGAGATGTTCACGACATTATGAAATATTTAATGACCCAAGAAATCAGTATTCCTCTGGAAACGCTGCTGAGTAAGGATCAAATTTTCACCCATTCAAAATTAAATAAAGACTCCTATTCTTTAAGGTGGCTGGGGTATATAGAATCTGCTTCATTCTCAAACTATCTTATTAATCAATATGGTATTGAAGAGTTTTTGAAAATATATGATCGCCCCAATTTGACTGATGAAATAGATAAGATCTATGGGAAAAAAGTAGAGCAGCTTGAAATGGAATGGAAAGAATTTGTTCAGAAAAATTTCACATCGAATGAAGAAACCATTCGCAGCTATGATCCTCAAATTCAAGAAATTATCAGTCATTTGGAAGCAAATAAAGAACGGATATTAAAAACTTCTTAATTCCAGAAGGTAGTAAAGTAAACAAAGAACTATAATTATTAAGTTCTCTATACGATAGAATTCGGTATAAATGTAAAATTCAGGATGTGAAATAAGGTATGTTGATGAAAGATGAACAAAAAAATGGTAAAGCTATACTCCTAACAATCGGGTGGTTATCTGTTGTTTTATTATTTTTTAATTTAATTCCGCCTATGCTCTTGTTTTTTCCGATATCCATAGGAGTTGTAATAAGGCGAGATTACCAGGGGGATAAGCAAGGGTCAGCAATGATTGTTTTAGGGTTAATAAGCGGACTCGTTGGTTGGCTTTTAGGGATGTTCGTTAGTAATAACTTGATGTAGGGAAAAGCACACACATAACTAAATAGCTTCTTTCCACCTAAAAATTCACTCGAATTATATAATTGGCAAGTATAACTAAGGGAGAGACAATCATTGAATCCAGTAGTTGGCATGGATGTGGCCAAAGAGGAATGTGAAGCTCAGGCATTTCTGGCCATTAACACGTTTTATTAGATACTGCTGTGAGTTGTAGTAAAGAAGCTTGGTGAAAAACCAGCTCCTTTACTTTTTTATCCTTAAATTAGTCCATTTTGCTTATTCATCCTAGCATTCGCAAATGCAAACACATTGATTTTGTTTGCTTTGTTCCGAGACTTCTTTTACTGAAGAGAATTTTGTGCCAAGTTTTCTAAAAAAGGATTCTCCGTTTGAGTTTGCAAATTTCCATGCCTCATTAGACATTCTTTCAATTTCCTGCTGTTTTGTTTTAATGATCAATTCATAATTGTAATAATCCATCTTTAACTCCTCCTTATTAATCAAAAAAAATTGATATATACTTTAAAAAAATTTAGCAGCAAGTAGGTTTAAACAAGCAGCATAACTCTGAGGATAATAAGTGATTTAATTCTTTTTGATTCAGCTCGTAAAAACTCCAGGTGCCTTTTGTTTCTTTTTTTATGATATTGGCATCCAGTAAGATCTTTAAATGATAGGACAGTTTGGATTGGCTCATTTCCATTAGTGGAGCGAGATCACACACGCACATGGAGCCATTCTGGGTTAGTATATTCATAATTTGAAGCCGTTTTTTATCTGCGATGGCTTTAAACTTTCCCTCATAATGATCAAAAAGCTGGTCTGTCGATTGATTTTGATTTGTCATTTCTGATTTCATTGCAACCACTCTTTCTTTAATCAAAAATTCTTGATGAGTTAATCATATATCCAAAATTTTCATATGTCAATCGGTAAAATCAAAATAATTTGATTAATATGCAAAATAGATAATTATCATAATGTTAATTTTAATTCAAGGTGGGGACTTTCATTAATTAGGTTTGAATCCATTGATAAAAACCACTTAAAAATAATTAATCAAATTATTTTGATAAATCGGTTGCATTTAGAAATAATTGCTAATATACTTTAATTATAAATCAAAAAAAATTGATTTATAGTTAAAACTAAATAAGGGAGCTGTTAAAGATGAAAATTGTTAACAAGTTTACTGGCAAATCTTCTAAGTCATCTGGCTGCTGTGATAATGAAATCAAGGAGGCAACGACACAGGAAGACCACTGCTGCGGAACTTCGAAGGTACAGCCTTCCTGCTGCAGCACATCTGATGAACAACAGTCCTCTTGCTGCTAATATAAAAAATCATAAGGACCTAGAGGAGGGGTTAGTATGAAGGTACATGTAGGAATTAATGTAACGGACTTAAATCAATCAATTGAATTCTACACAAAGGTATTTAATACTGAACCAGTGAAAGTAAAAGATGATTATGCAAAGTTTTTATTGGAAGATCCAGGTCTTAATTTCACCTTGAATTTAAAGGATGAGGTTTCAGGAAACCAGGTGGGGCATTTTGGTTTTCAGGTCGAGAATCGGGAAGAAGTTTTCCTGCACAAAGAACGATTAGAGAAACTCGGTTTCTTTGCCCGTGAAGAAATGGATGTTACTTGCTGCTATGCAACGCAGGATAAATTTTGGGTGACGGATCCTGACGGAAACGAATGGGAATTTTTCTATACTAAAGCTGATGTGGAGTCAATGAAGACTGATTCATCCTGTTGCACACCCCAACCAGTCAAAATTGAAATTAATAACTCTTCGTGCTGTTCATAATGGCAGCCCTGGGTTTCTTTCTTATTTAACGATTGAGAAGTTAGCTGAATAACAGTTGCATAAATCAGTATAAAATCCTTACTTAATGCAGGAAGTAAGGATTTTTTGTTGAATGATTAAATTTAGAATATTTCGGAATTTGGGAGGAGATAAAAAATGGGCGAGAAATTATTAAGAGTTGGTACAACATATATACCAGTAACTAATGTAGACCTTTCATCTGATTGGTATGTAAATAAATTAGGAACAGAGTTAAGCTACAAAGATCAAGATAAAGCAATTTTAAACTTTGCTAATCAAAGCATTTTTCTTGTGAAGTCTAATGAAAACCAAAGCTCTAATTTCTTCGATATTTACGGAAATGAGCGTTTTTCGTTAACATTCGAAGTAAATGGATTAAATGCCTTAGAAGCAATTCATAAAGACTTTAAGCAAAGTGAAATTAGAGTTGGAGAGATTGAGGATAGAGGACACACAGGAAGAAATTTTGTTTTTTATGATTTAGATGGTAATAAATTTGATGTATGGAGTGAGCTTAGTCCAATCTTCAAAGAAAAATATCTCATTTCCAAATAGATAATTTTATGAGGAGGCAATGTTTTAATAAAGCATCGTCCGTTAACTGTTCAATAACGGGAAAGTTTGTGAGTTTTGAAGATCCAATGTACCCAATAGAGGAATTTATACTATAGTCAAATTATTTCATGTCTTTTAACTTTGAAAGATTACACTAAACAGTGAGGAGATTGGTTGTATGCAGGTTGTAACCAAAATGCTTTTAGAACAGCTCGACATGCATTGCCATGAGAATGATTGGTTTGCATCCATGGATCAGGCACTTCATGGAGTCATCGCAGCTGAGGCAGCATGGACAAGTTCGGGAATCAGCAATTCGATTTGGCAGATTGTCAACCACTTGATATTTTGGAATGAAGACGTAATCCATCGAATTAAGGGCACACAGAATCCGCATAAGGCAGAAGACAATGAAGAAACCTTTGGAAATCCGGGGGATCCAGAAGACGAAATTGGGTGGGCCCAGACAGTAGAGCGTCTTAATGAAGTTATGAATAAATTAAAGACGGTCATTGCGGACCTTGACGATGAAAAGTTAAAAGCTCCGTATGCAGCTAACAGGTACTCTATTGAGCGTTTACTCAGTAATATCATGATGCACGATACGTATCATATCGGCCAAATTGTTCTCTTGCGAAAGCTGCAATCCTCTTGGGGTGGCGTTGATTGGTCCTAAAGAACCATAATTCAGTGACTTCCACGCCCAGCCGCAGAAGCAGTATTGACGGTGTGAAGCCCTTTTCATTCTCTATGGTGAAGCGGGTGTTTTCCTGCTTATGGATGGCAGAACGGGTGTGTTAGTCAAATAAATTTGAACGTATTTGCAGAGCGATCTTTCGCATATTTCATTGTTCAACAGTCGGGCGCTTTTCTTAAATAAGAAGGCGTCTTTTTGCATGTACGAGGGTGTAAAAAATGATTGTGAAATCCTGTACTTAAAGTAATGGGTGCTTTCGTATTATAGAGTTAACCAGTTTTTACTGGTTGCTCTTTTTTTTATAGGACCTATTATTTCAGTAGCCAGGGTAGAACGTACGGGTGCGTGGGAGTTAGATCTCGTCAACTAAACTGTTCGCCCCCTACTTGTAGAATGATGTTTGAGGCTGGTTGGGACAAATGATCTCGTATAACAAGCGAAGCTATGGAACTACAGGAAGGTATAGGGGTTACTGGTGAGTAAAACTAAGGGAGAGATATTAATGAATCCAGTCATTGGCCTAGATGTAGCCAAAGGAGAAAGTGAGGTTCAAGCCTTTTTAGATAAAGACAAGCCGTTCGGGAAAAGTTTCAGTGTAAAAAGCATACCAAGGAGGATTTAGATTCGCTTATTTCTTTTTTGAGAGAGATAGAGGGACATACTGGGGTTAGGCCAGCAGTTATTCTTGAATCTACAGGACATTACCATACACCGATTATTCAATGTCTTGAGGGATGTCAGTATCTATAAATCTTGGTAAATCCCATCATTTCTTATCAAGCTAAGAAAACAAGCCTTAGAAAGGTAAAGACTGATGCAGTTGATGCATATCACCTTTGTGTTCTTTACTACAAGGAAGAATTTGAGCCATATAAGAAAAGAGGACTGAGACTTCTAAACCTGAGAACATTGTCAAGGCAATACGAAACCGTTACGAACCTTTACATCCAGGCAAAACTTCAGTTTCATACTCTTCTTGATCAGATATTTCCTGAATACAGGGGAGTCTTCGGGGATTTATTTTCGAAAGTTTCTCTTAAAATATTAAAGGAGTTTCCAACATCCGAAGATGTACTGATGGCAGGAGAAGCAAAGATTTTGGCACGAATTAAGGAAATGCGTATTAAACGATCCCCAAGTTGGATGAGGGAGAAGGCACACAAATTAATGGCTTCAGCTAAGCGGAATCCATTCCAACAAGGTGTTTATGAAAGCCAGTTGTTCAGTTTGGATATGTATATCAATATGCTTCTTCAATACCAAGAACACCTATCAAGCTTGGAGAGGCAGATAGATGTCCTGGCAGAAGAAATTGAAGAATGTAAGATAATCCAATCAATTCCCGGTATAGGAGAAAAAATCGCGGCAACGATTATTTCTGAAATCGGGGAAATTGACCGGTTTAATCACCCTAAAAAACTTGTGGCTTACGCAGGAATAGATCCAAGTGTCCATTCATCAGGTAAGTTCACCGCTACGATAAATCATATTACCAAACGAGGTTCAAGCCGATTACGGCACGCTTTATATATGGCCGTATTATGCGGTATAAGAAGCTCAAGGAACAAGAAGCTAAAAGAGTATTATGATCGGAAACGAAATGAAGGAAAGCCTTCAAAAGTAGCGATGATAGCTTGTGTAAACAAGCTTTTACACTGGATTTATGCAATCCTAAAAAGGAATGAGCAGTTCCTAGATATGGCTTAATCAACAAGAAAAAGCAGCTAATGAAAAACCTTCCAAAAGGTATTTGGAGGGTTATTTGGCGTGCCTTCCAAAGTATAACACGGAAGAAAAAAATTTTTAATAAGAAGTTCTTGACTCCTATTAGCTGGTTTTGTTGAATAAGAATACGTCCCCTGACAGCCAAAATAAAGGAGTTGGTAAGAACCAACGCTGGATATGCTCAGGAAACATTGATCCTCGCATTAACACGTTATCTGGCAGGCAATACCCCAACTGCTAGAGAAATGCCGCATACAGCACAAATTGCCATGCGCCTCCACCGAGGAGAAAAATTATTTGAAGATGATTGATCAACCGATGACTATTTCTGCTTCAGAGTTAGAAGGAACGAATGTTCGCATAATGCGAATTAACGCTTTTATAAACCTGTTTTAAATGTGTCTAATCTCTTGGTATATAAGGGGTTAGGCACTTTTTTCTATATCATAATTAACGTTAAGAATCTAAGGGTGAATGGGATAATCGTCTTGACTATTGTCCAACAATCGGGCCATATTGTTGAATAACAAAAGAAAAGTTTTTTATTTAAAAGAGTCTTATCGTAAAATATGAAAGGGAGGTGAAAAAGTGAAGATAAGAAAACGGCTACTTGGGTATGTAATTGATTTATTTCTTTCAATCATTATCCCTATAATTCTTTCAATCCTAACTTTTATTATTGCAGCAATCATCGCTTTACTCTTTTTGCCTTTCGTTGCAAGTGACGGAGATACATGGAATCCATTGCTGACTCGAATAATGAATGGCATACTGCTGTTGGGTGTTTTGGTGTTTATGATCACATCACTAGGATCTAATTTCCAAATGACCTTACCATGGGGCTACAGATTTAACGGTTTAATAGTAAAAAATAGCAATAAATTTAAATTGTTTATATGGTGGTTTATAAGAAACGGAATAGCAGGTCTATTTATATTCTTATTTGCTTATCATATAGCAAATGACATGGACTACAAGAACCTCTATTTACCTATTTTTATTTACATAATCTATCTATGTATGGATGGGATCATGTTCCTTCTTTCAAAAGGAAAGAGAACCTTTACCGATAGTTGGACCGGCACAGAAGTGATAGAAGCATCGAAGGCAGTAAAAGAAATAGCATAAGAATAGGATCGTTAATTTATTGTTTAATTACCAATAGGTGAGAAGCAAAAATAATCCCTTATCACATGTCGAACATCTTTAATCAGTTTGCTGCCTATATTTAGATAAGCCTCAATAAATAATTGATGAAAACATGTACCGACAGTTGCAAGTTGGCGAAGTCATCGAATTAAAAACCTTATATTCCACAGAAACTTTAAACACAATCATGAGCAAGAGGGCTTCCATTACAAATTTGGAGGTTCTTTTTTTTTGCTTTTCATGGATCATTTCGTTTGGTTAAAGGAGATTAATGAAAATGTTGTCGAGAATCCACGAAGCAAATAGCATCGAAAATCACATTTAAGTCCTCAATTTTTTGAGAATCTATCATAACCACAGGCTTTGGATTATGAGCAACTAAGTTAAATGGTATGAATTCTTGGCAAAATGACAAATATTCTTGACCTAATGTTAAGTATTCTTTACAATGAAGAAGCAGGAAACGGTAATAGGGGATGTTAAATATGCTGAGAAATAAAGTGAAGGAATTAAGAGCGAGGCATAATTTTACTCAATCTGATTTAGGTAAATTGGTTGGAGCCACTCGCCAAACCATTGGCATGATTGAAAAAGGTGACTATGCTCCGTCTGTGCTGTTAGCATTGAAAATTGCTAAAGCATTACGTGTCAATTTAGAGGAAGTGTTTTGGATAGAAGGAGAGGATGAGTGAACATGGAAAGGTTTTTGCGTTCACCTTTTACAATGAGTGTGTTTCTTATTGGGCTTGCGGTAATTTATTCGGTGAGTATCGTATTGGAGCAGCGGAATGACATGACGACTATTATTTTTATTGCTTATGCTATTTTTGTCATCATCTATTTCGGAACAATGGTTTGTTTTAACCGTAAATACCCAGACCGGAAGATTCGTATTCTTACCTTCATCCCTTATGAGCTCAAAGAAGAAGATGAAGGGCATCAATATATTACGTATCGGGCTTGTCGAAAAGTATATATTTACTACTACTTTGCCATTCCGGCAGCCATTGTTGCGGTTGCCCTGTTTAGAGAAGTCGAGTTGCTCCCTGTCATCGCTTTGACTGTACTTGGCATTGGGCAGTATTTTATTTTTTGGTCGGAAGTAAAAAAACTATATGAATAAAGGGGAGGATGAAGGATATGCTTTTATCGTATCTATTTGTATTTCTTCTGGCAGCGATTCCGTTATTTGAACTTGTTGCTGTGATTCCATTGGCTATCATCGGAGGTCTATCTCCAGTACTGACAGCGATATTTGCCTTTTTAGGGAATGCTCTGACAGTGGTTCTGCTAATTGTTTTTGTGGATCAAGTGAAGAAATGGATGAGAAAGCGAAAACAAAAAAAACGTATGCAAGATATTATGCATGTGGAAGAAGTTGCGGCGACGCAAGCTGAAGCTGCAGGTATGGAAGAGTCGAAAAAAGGCAAACGCGCACGGGCACTTTTTGATAAGTATGGCTTACCTGGCTTAGCTATTATTGGCCCTTTTTTCGTTGGATCTCATATTTCCGCTTTTATGGGAATGAGCTTTGGTTCGACAAGAAAGAGGGTAACCGGCTGGATGCTGACCAGTTTATTCCTTTGGACAGTAATTATGGCTGTAGCCTCAAGTTATGGAATCACCTTTTTTATGCCTCATGCTGAAGAAAATGGTTTTTTAATCCGCCTATTCAGCAACTAACATTTCGTTAGAGACTTTTAAGATCCTTTATACTAATTCAGTAAGCGGGCGCTTTTCCTGAGTATAGAAAGCGTCCTTTTTCTTTAGTAAGTGTTCTCTTGGTTCGGAAAATATGCTCATATAATTCGGACAAATTCAGTCATTCTGCATGGTAAGGTGAGAAAGTTTTATAAGAAACTTCTTGAAATAGAGCTCGGTCAAAAGAGCCATTTGCCCTTTTAAAGTTTGAAGAGAAGCAAATTTAAATTCCTATAAGCAATGCAGGATTTGAATATCCTTAGAAATGATTTAAACGAGGATAACGAAAAAGATCTCAAATAAGAAAACTAAAAATAGGGGAGATACCCCTCTTTTTTTATGTAAATATGGTGATTTTCGAGAATAATTGGTTAGCTTGTCTTGATAAGGATGGGAAGCATGGCCGATTAAGACAAGCAGCAGTAAACCGGAAGAAAACAAATTTCTCTATTCAGGAATCTTTTCATATGCTAATTTTAAAATAATTTCCTTATATTGAGGGTATTTGGATATAAGGTCTGCTTGTGTGAACAGTTCAAAATCCTGAAAATCAAAGCCTGGAGAAACCATGCAGCCTACTAGTGAGAATGTATCTGCCTCCATAACAGACGAACCAAAGATTGAATTTTTCGGCACTAAAGCTTGAGGTACTTCTCCATTATCAAGGTTTATTCCTAATTTAATTTCTTCATATTCACCATTTTCATTGATGATGTGTATGGTTAATGGACTTCCAGCGTGAAAATACCATAATTCATCTGATTTCAATCGATGAAAGTGGGACACATCGTTGGACGTTAATAAAAAATAAATGCTTGTATAGAGATTACGTGTTCCTGCAAAATTCACAGATAATTCTTGATCAGAAGTACATTCCTCTGATTGAAACGTTCTTTTATAATATCCTCCTTCTGGATGAGGAGTTAATCCAAGCTTTGAAACCCAATAATGCTCATTCTTCATTTTAAATGCTCCAATCCCTGCATAAATAAATACCAAAAAAGTTCCTTAAGTTTGCTTAACTGAATGAAGACTCCTATTTTTAAAATTCCTTAACTTATTTTTCCTTAGAAAAGTCATTATAATTTTTGAACTTAGAAGGCCACTTTTTCTTCTTTAAGTACTTTTCATTAAGTACTAAAATCTTCCCGCTTTCAGCGGGTATGTATTTTTTATACACAGATTTATATTTTTCGAATGCCAAGTGCCCTAAAATATAAATTGGTAAGATAATGAATATGAGAATTACCAATTGCCGTAACCAATTGAATTTATCTCCAATGATATAAATCGTCAATACAGCATGTGCTGCAAAAGAAACCATTAAGGTGAGAAGCACATTACATATATGAAAAGGGATCATTTTATTTTTTTCCCGGAACATTCGCTCTAGTTCATTTTTGATAAAAAGTGTAGTAAATACTGATATTACAATGACAAAAAGGGAAACAAAATAGGTAAGAACAGTGTACATGTTTTCCGCCCACGCTCCTTCAATTACACTAGAAGAAAAAGCTGATCATCAATTATACTTACTATCATTATCATGGTCATCAAACTGCTTTTTATGGGAGCCTCAAAAACAGTAAATGTCTGAGATTAAAGGATTAAGACGCTTAGAGTCTAATTCTTTCTTTGGTTCAAAAAATTTTTATCTTCATTGTAGCACAAAAAATGATAAAGGTTTTGGTTGAACTAGAAGAAGAAAAGCGTGTGGAATTATTCAGATTCGCTTAGTAAATTTTTTGTTCGGCCTATTTGAAACAAGACTTGTGAGTATACGGCGCTAAATAATTATAATTATCAGAATTTTAGTGTGATTCACGAGCTTGTTGGTTATAATAATATTTGGAGTGCATATCCAATAAAATTAGAGGAGCGGAAGTCATGCAATTTATACCTTATTTACAGCTGAACGGAAATGCAAGAGAAGCGATTGGATTTTACGAAAAGGTATTTGGTGCCGAAAATTTAGGAGTGATCACTTTTGGTGAAATGCCTGCTGACCCGAATTTTCCTTTACCAGAGGATGCAAAGGACCTTGTAGCACACGGTACGATAAGGGTTGGAGAGTCAGCTATTATGTTTTCAGATACATTCCCAGGTCAGCCAGCTCAAGAGGGAAACCTGGTGACCATTTGTATTACGTTTGACCATGCAGACAAAGCGCGACAAGTTTCTGAAGCCTTACAGGATGGCGGACAAGTTCTAATGCCGATATCCGAAACAAGTTTTAGTCCTGCTTACGGGGTCATTAAAGATAAATTTGATGTAACCTTTCAAATTTATACTAAAGGACATCAAGGTTAGTACATACGGTATAGGAGAAAAACGGCTTTGAGAAAATGTCAAGGCCGTTTTTTTATGACTCGTTTATCTCATGTCAACATATCAACATTACCCCTATTTAAGATTTCTTGTAAATTGAGATTTGATTGGGTAAACTTTTTTATATTTGAACAATTGGAAAGGAGTATACATAATGACGAACCTAAAAGAAGCATCCATTTCAAAAGTAGAAATGCTTATCAGAAAACCTGTTAAGGAGGTATTCGATGCTTTTATTGATCCTTCGATTACTACTAAATTCTGGTTTACCAAAAGCAGCGGAAGATTAGAAAAGGGAAAACGACTCCGCTGGGATTGGGAGATGTATGGAGTTTCTGCTGAACTTGACGTAATAGAATTGGAACAAAACAATAGAATTCTCATCAAATTTGATGATGATACTACGGTGGAGTGGATTTTTACACCCCGTACGGAAGGAACTTTTGTCACCATTATTAACGCAGGTTTTAAAGGAAATCCAGATGAAATAATTAATCAAGTGATAGATTCAACTGGCGGCTTTACGATTGTTCTGTGTGGTTTAAAAGCACTTCTTGAGCATAACATCATTTTGAATCTTGTTTCGGATAAATTTCCTGACGCACAAGTATAAAGTTAAGAATATCTATTGTTATTTCGAAATAACTAAATATATTTGCAAAAGTAAGGTGCTTAAGCGAATACAAATATATTCAGCGATTTATTATGCTTGCCGGTTAAAGCCAAAAGAAAATACATCCGGCAAGCAGCAGAACCATACATATTAAGATAAGCCTTTTCATTTCTTTTTTACCTTCTTTTTTACCCTCTTGGCAATCATGATGGCGGCAAAGAGCAAGGGGATATAAATGAATGTAAAGGCAAACCCTGCTTTCCCAAAATATTCATTAAGCTGACTAATCTCTTCGCGCGTATTAATAAAGTTAATCAATAATAATAAAGCACCCACTATAAAAAAAACTCCGATTTTTTGTCTAATATTAAAGATTCTTTTGATAAGTCTCGAACAAATCCAAATGGCAATACACACATTCGGAAGCATAATTAAGTTCCAGTTTGCAATTCCGATATATTCGAAACGTTCCACAAAAGGCATTTCAACAATTTTCCACATGGTCAAAGTGGGCCAGACCTGTTTAGCAAGCAGATCTTCCGAATAATAGGCAAACGTAATGACTGCTAAAATCGTATATATCAAGGTAGTGGTGAAAACAGCAAGGTGAGCCCACTTTTTGGATTTCTTTGGTTCTTTTATAAAAGGATAAAAGAACGGAATAATCTCAAAACCGATGAAGGTAAGCGACATATTGTAGGAACCGATGAGAAGTTCCTTAACTGAATGATCCCAAATAGGGAGGAGATTATAGAAATTTGAGAACTTAATGGCCCAGCCAAATGTCAGAAGGAGATAAGCCGGCAATACCAGGCCGAAAAAGGCCGTACCGACTACCGTTCTGAATCCTCCAAAAATGATATAAGTACAAAGAATCATGAATCCAAAGGAGAACCAGAATGTGCTAAGCTCCGGAAACATCCACACTTGAATGACCTCGATAAATGTTCGTACTATAGCTAAGACGTACAAAAAAAAGTAGCCTATGAAAAGGAAGCTGATTGCCTTGCCGATCAAATTGCCTGTAAGGTACTTATGGGCTGTCACAAAATCTCCATCAACCGTTTCGGAAATTTTATAAATCATCCAAATGATGACATGTATGCATCCCCCGGCAAGCAGGATGGAAATCCAGGCATCATAGCCTGCATCCTTTGCGATGACTCTCTGATAGCCAAGAACCCCAATGCCAATTTGCATGGACATAATTAAATAAAAAACTAGAAATGGGGATATCTTCAATCTGTCTGGTATTGGCTGCTCCTGTATCTGATTCACCTCCGTTTCACGGTTGGTAACTGGCTGCTGTAAAACTGGGTTCTTGCTCCCGCGTTATTCAATTCCTTTGTCTCTTGTGTTTTTTTCTTGCTAAAGGGGATAGGATTTTTAGTTTACAAAAAGAGCGGCCTCTTGGATTGCATTTGTAATGGAAGCCTGTTAAATACATCTTTCATATCTGTGGATATAGATGCTTAAGTTCTGGCTCAATCGTCAGCATGAAGTAACCATTTAAAACTTTTTGTTTGATTAATGAAGGGTTATCACAAATCTGCACATCTACAGCAGGTACAAGCTGTTTAATGTCCGCGATTCTTGGAATTCGTCCTTCCAGAAGATATGGGAGAATACCATCTGGATCATATTTTCATCAATTAAAGTGGCTAATAAGGTAAGCCCAAAGTGCACATTTGTTTATCTTCGGCATTACGCTTATTGTCGCCGGTTTTTGGAAAATTTATGAATGGAGGCAATAAAAAAAAGAAAGGTCTGAAGGAATAGGGGACCCCTAGGTCGTCTAGCCTAGGATTTTCTAAAGATAAAACCAAGGCAGTACCAACAAGACTTCTTGCTGGTGCTGCCCATCACGAAGCGGATTTGGTTTGTATAGACAGGGATTCTATTTTATCTTTTGGTTTTAAATTGCCGGCTGCTATCCCAATTAATATGATGACAACTCCCAGCCATTGTGAAAAACTTACAAATTCAGCTAAGATAAGGGCAGATAATGTTACAGCTACTGGAAGCTCCGAAGCAGTTAAGATCGTGCCAAGCCCGGGTCCGATATGGGGCATTCCAATTGAAAATAAAAGTGGCGGTAAAGCAACACCAAACAAGCCGAGTAATAAGCCATACGGTGCTACCCCCATTAAGACAGGCAAATCAAATAGGAACATTGGCGGATATACTAAAAGTACGACAATTAATCCACCGGTAGATAAAAAAGCACTTTTCAGGACAGGGGGAGTATCTTTTCCGACAGAACTGCTGAGAAATATAAAAGTAGTAAACGTCAAAGCCGAAAGCAGTCCCCACGCAGACCCTTGAAAAGATAGAGCAGCTTCACTCTTTGTAATTGAGCCGGCAGATAGGATCGAGCCGATAATCAGAATACCAATAGAGGTGATCTTCCCTTTCGATGGTTTTTTCTTATTAAAGACCCACTCGAAAAGCGTACCAATCCATACAAATTGAAATAAAAAAATGATTGCTAGTGAAGCGTTTAGCGTCTGCAGCGCTTGATAATAAAACACACCAGTCAAACCAAACGGAATTCCGGATAATAGTAGTTTGAGAATTTGATTTAAAGTTGTTTTTTCCTTTTTTGTAAACAGAACCAGCACCCAGGTAAGGAATGCCCCAAATAGATATTGGCCACCAGTTACCTCTGTCACCGAATAACCTGCTGAATAAGCAAGCTTAACAAATGTAGACAACACCCCATAGCAGCATCCACCTAAAAAAACCATTAGTGCATATTGCCAAGTTTTCATTTATTCTACCCCTTTCTTCACATAAAAAAGCCACACAATTGTCAGATGACAGTTGTGTGGCGAAAATAGAGCTTACTCTAGAAAAATCCACGTCCTAAATAGGTTTTATTATTCAAGTCATATAGTAGTATAAGATTAACAATACCAAATGTCAACGAACTATTCTTGTATTCTATTAACGAGGAGCCTTCTAAAAAATTGCCAATACAGGCTGCATTAGAGAATACGCCGTATTGCTTGTCTATTCATAGAAATTCATAGTTATTTACCTGCAGGGAAATAATTTAAAGGGTGGTAATATTAATTCAAAAGGATATATTTGGACAGCGCTAGGGGGTTTTTATTGAGGGAGCTAGGATGAATGCAATATTGAAATTTGCTCTTATTAATAACTATTTGATAAGGCTTCTATATGATAGGTCACAGTGACTTCCGAAAGACTAATTTTAACATACCATAAAGGACTCCCAATACTAGTGGTAACGGTAAAAACCACAATAGAAATTTATCTATAAACGGACTCAATGCCAATAAAGCATTCACAGTAATCACTCCTAAAGTAATAATGGTTACAGTTTTCCCATATAGTTAATTTTAATTAAAATTGTCCGTGTTCCTGAGGGTAGTTTCAACTTACTAATTAGTTAGTAAGATAATCTCACTGAACTAACTTGTATATAGACAAGTGGTGATTTATCTTTACCTCAATCCTTTCCGGAGTGAATTTACAGAAGATAACCTTTGCAGAAATAAATACATGGTGCCGAAAATGCAGCAAAAGCTTGAGTTGAACCGCAAGAATGTAACCGCCACTAAAAAGTAGCCTAAGACTGATCAGCAGTTTTGGCGGAGTTTCTATGCCTCTGCTTATAGGGTTATAAAAGAACATTAGGATTATCCCCACAAATTCCTTTTAAAGGTTTATGACCCCCGTCTTGAATTAGAAGGGGGCAGCGGTGTTTGGAGTTTTATAAGAATGGATTTTTGGGATAGCAGGCTTCCCGGAATGGTAACGGTATGTGCTAAGTTCTCAAGTCTTCAAACTGGATACCGGACAATGTAAACTGGGTTATTTTTGACTACTTATTAATTTGAAAAAAGGTGATTACAATAGCTAAAATAAGCATGGTTAAGGCATTTAATCCCATAATTGGTCTATGTCTAGCTCTAAAGAAGTGAGCGTGCAGGGCACCTAGCATAAGAATAGTAATGAGGGATCCTGAAAGCAAGATAAATTCAGGAAGCCAAAATCCTATGATCAATCCGCCTGCGCTCAATATTTCCAGGAAAGCAATTAATTGCATGAACCATAGGGGGTAGCGATATTCTCCCCAGTGCTTAACCATTGACTTGGTACGTGCTGCTTTCATTGAAACGGATATGGCGAAAATAAAAATTAAAATAATTTGAATGATCATAGTTACAACATCCACACAGTTTCCTCCTTTTGTATAATAGACGTAGCTGCTATATATACATTCTAGGCTTGTTAGTTTAGTGAGTATGTAGTCTGGACTACATTCGGCAGAATTTGGGGAGGGCCATATGGATAAAATTAAGTATTTATCGAGAATACAGATTTTTGAGGATCTGGACTTGGAGGAATTAAAGAAATATGAACCGGCCACACCTATGAAAGTTGTGGAGAAAGGTACCGTTTTTTGTTCTCCTCATATGGATCAAAAGTTATTGTATTTAATCAAATCGGGTCAAGTTCGTTTGTATAGATTAACTGAAAGCGGCAAAGAGCTTACAGTTGATATTTTAGAAACGGGGCATGTGTTTGGAGAGATTGGTACTTTTACAACCGGTTCTGAAAATTTATATGCTGAGGCATGGGAGGATTCTGTTATTTGTAGAATAGATAGAGTTCAGTTTGAAAAAATAATACGTGAAAATCCAAGTATTTCTTTAAAGCTTCTTGAAATAATTTCCAGCCGTCTGAAGGAAGTCGAAGAGTTACTGGAGTATATGGCATATAGCAGTACAAGGAAACGGCTTTTATTCCTGCTAAATAAACTTACAGAGAAGTTTGGGGATAAATTGTCAAGCGGCAGTGCGGAAGAATGGGTTGCACTTAATATTTACATAACTCATCAAGAATTAGCATCGATGATGGGCAGTATCCGTGAAACAGTGACAGCACTTTTAAATGAATTTAATGCAGAAGGAATTGTGCGCAAATCAGGAAGGCGGGGAACCATGGAAGTTCATAGTGTTCGCCTAAAATGTGCATTAAATGAGGGGATAAAAATCAGCACTCATTGAAGAGTGCGTTAGATTAAATTAAAATACACGCAAAATATCGCAAAGATGATAAATTTCCATCTGAATAAACAAGAGAAGAGTGTTGACATATTTAATAAAATATATTATCTTTAATTCAAGATATTTGGTTTCAAGATATCTTTCGATTATTAATTGAAAGGAGTAAGTCTTATGCATGAGATTCTAAAAAGAATTAATGAACTCGCAGCAAAAAGAAAGAAGGAAGGCTTAACACAAATTGAAAATGCAGAAATAATCAATTTGCGCAGTCAATATATTCAAGAATTTCGCGGATCAATGGAAGAGCTGCTATTAAACACAACCATCGTTGATCCAATAGGAGATGATGTAACTCCTGAAAAATTAAAGAGAGCCCAGGCAAGACATAAAGTTAAGCCCATTTGGTAAATCATATATTATCCAGAAAGCGCGCAGCAGTTACAAAGGGAACCACAAAAAACATTAATTTACGGTTAGATTATTAAATGCAGAGGAACTGAGGCATAAGGGAAGAAAATCAAATATTTTTTTATATAATATCTCGAATTCAAGATAATTAAAATTAGGAGGAAATAAAAATGATGGACTTAGGTTTATTAATTATTAGGCTGGTAATTGGCGTATTATTCATTGGTCACGGAGCTCAAAAATTGTTTGGATGGTTTGGGGGTCATGGATTAAAGGGAACCGGAGGCTGGTTTGATTCCATTGGGATGAAGCCGGGAGTAATGATGGCTCTTTTTGCAGGATTAGCAGAACTTATAGGGGGAATCTTGTTTGCATTAGGATTTTTAACTCCTCTCGCAGCACTAATGATTGCAGGAACTATGATCATGGCTATCGTTAAGGTGCATGGTCCAAATGGTTTATGGGCAACATCTAATGGATATGAATATAACTTAACGTTAATCTCTGTTGCCATTGGTATCGCATTAATTGGCCCTGGACGATATGCATTGGATATATTTTTATTCTAAACTATCCCGAATTAGAAATACCTCAAATAAAGCTTTCGACAATTTTTGTTCCTTTCCAGCTTGTATATAAATTGATTAACTGAATTGATAGCAGGGCATGTCCTAATTACAGAATATAATTAAAATCCAAGTTTAAAAGGAGTGTGGAAGATATGGGTAAAAAAACAATGGGGATTCATCATATAACTGCAATTGTTGGCCATCCTCAGGAGAATGTAGATTTTTATGCTGGAGTGTTAGGATTGCGTTTAGTCAAGCAAACGGTCAATTTTGATGATCCAGGCACCTATCACCTTTACTTTGGAAATGAGGGCGGCAAGCCAGGAACAATCATTACTTTCTTTCCTTGGGCAGGTGCCCGTCAAGGGGTTATTGGCGATGGCCAGGTTGGAGTCACTTCGTATGTCGTTCCGGCAGGTGCCATGAAGTTTTGGGAAGAAAGGCTTGAAAAATTCAAGGTGCCTTTTACTAAAATGGAACGGTTCGGAGAGCGATATTTGGAATTTGATGATCCTCATGGACTTCATTTGGAGATTGTTGAAAGAGAAGAAGGGGAACTAAATTCCTGGACTTACGGGGAGGTTACCCCTGAAGCAGCTATAAAAGGCTTCGGTGGAGCAACTCTCTTATCAGCTCAGCCAGAGAAGACGGCTGAGCTGCTGGAAAACATTATGGGACTTGAAGTTTTAGGTCAGGAAGGAGATTTTATCCGATATCGTTCTTCTGCTGATATTGGAAACATCATCGATCTTAAATTAACTCCAATTGGACGGGGGCGAATGGGTGTGGGAACCGTCCATCATATTGCCTGGAGGGCTATTGACGATCAGGACCAATTAGATTGGCAAAAATATGTTGCCGATAATGGATATGGGGTTACACCAGTTCGGGATCGAAACTACTTTAATGCGATCTATTTTAGGGAGCATGGGGAAATATTATTTGAGATTGCTACTGATCCTCCGGGGTTTGCCCGTGATGAATCCCAGGAGACAATGGGCGGGAAATTAATGCTGCCTGAACAATATGAGCCGCAACGGGATAAGATAGAAAGTGTTCTGCTTCCGTTTACAGTCAGGGAATTGGATTAAATTTAAAAGAGGTGATGACCCGCTATGCTTTCAATTGACCCAGCGGACAATAGAGAAAGAGAAAATTATAAATTTTTAATAGGAAGCATCATACCAAGGCCTATTGCTTTTGTAACCACTATATCAAATGAAGGCGTGTTGAATGGGGCACCATTCAGTTATTTCAATATCGTAACATCAAATCCCCCAATGATTTCCTTGGCGATTCAAAGAAATGCAGGAACACAGAAGGATACGGCCAGAAATATTATCAGCACAAAGGAATTTGTTGTTCATATTGTCGATGAGGAGAATGTAGAAACAATAAATAAGACAGCAGCAGCTCTTCCTCCTGATCAAAGTGAAATAGAATTAGCACAATTAACTCCAGCTGAAAGTACGAAAATTTCAGTGCCTGGAGTGATGGAAGCGAAAATCCGTATGGAGTGTATCCTGGAACAATCGCTTTCATTAGGGGGGACGGATACTCCTGGCTGTGATCTAATCATTGGAAAAGTTGTTCAATTTCATATTGATGAAAACATCTATGAAAAAGGAAGAATTGATCCAAGAGGACTCGCTGCAGTGAGCCGTTTGGCGGGCATTAATTATGCAAAGGTTGGCGAGATGTTTTCCATCGAGAGACCAAAGTAGAATTAAGTCACTCTTAAAGAAGTGGAGGGAATGATTTTGCAAATCACTTCAGGTATCCATCATATTACGGCAATGGTTAACGATGCCCAGCGAAATATCGACTTTTATGCAGGGGTACTGGGACTTAGGCTGGTAAAGAAAACGATTAATTTTGACCGGCCGGAAGTCTATCATCTGTATTTCGGAAATGAAAATGGTGATCCTGGGACGGTTATGACCTTCTTCCCGTGGGAGAAGCAGCTAAAAGGACGGATTGGAACGGGCCAGGTCGGGGTGACCAGTTATGTGATCCCTGAACATTCAGTTGAATTTTGGAAAAAACGGCTGAGTAAATTTGGCGTTAAGTTTATACAAACGGTTCGCTACGGTGAAACCTACCTGCAATTCCAGGATCCGGACGGCCTTGAAATCGAGCTGGTTGAGCGGTCTGAGGGGCCATTGAACACATGGGCTTTGAAAGACGTTCCTCCAGAAGCCGCTATTAAAGGATTTGGAGGTGCAACCCTGATTTCGGCAAAGCCAAATAAAACGGCTGAAGTGCTTGAAAATATATTAGGGCTTGAATGCCTAGGCCAGGAAGAGGGATTCTTAAGATTTAAATCAGAAGCCGAACTCGGAAATACGATCGATATAAAACTTACCCCTTCTGTTCGCGGATTGATGGGGGCAGGTACAGTTCATCATATTGCCTGGAGAGCGAAAGATGAAGAGGATCATATGAGGTGGAGAAACCTTCTTCAGGAGAAGGGCTATTATCCAACTGAAATTCTCGACCGCAATTACTTCAAAGCACTTTACTTTCATGAAGAAGGCGGCATTTTGTTCGAAATCGCCACAGACCCTCCAGGATTTACGGTTGACGAACCACTAAAGGAACTTGGCAGCAGGCTTATGCTGCCTTCCTGGCTGGAATCGAAAAGGGAGGAATTGGAAGAGGACTTACCTGCTTTAGAGGTCCCTGTATAAAAGGATGTAAATATTTCAAAAAGGGAAATGCCAATCAGTAAAAAAAGCTAATCCGCGTTAATCGATTAGCTTTTTTAGTGTATTATTGGCAGCTCTTTTTTTCTTTGAATTACCAGCAAATAGTTTATCAATCTATTTCAATAACAACTTTTAAGCTAGATCCTGGAAAGTCGTTTTGTTTTTTAAAAGTGAAAATATCCAGTGTAAGAGCTTATTTACACAAGCAATAATAGCATGTGCCAATAAGCTTTTACACTGTCATTATAAAGAAAAAAGGAAATTCGCTTTCCAACTATCTGATTTTTACAATTATTTTTCCTTTCGCCCTTCCTGACTCCGCATATTCCATCGCTTTTTGAGCATCTTCAAAAGGAAAAACTCTATCAATTATAGGTTTAATTTTACCATTCTCGATAAGGTTTGCGATTATACGTAATTGCTCTCCACTTGGCTTCATAAACAAAAACGTATATTCAACATTATGTTTTTTTTCAAGCGCAGTAAGTTTATGACTTGCTGCTGAAAACAACAGCGTTTTAAAAAAACCGGAACCATATTCTTTACCAAAACGGGCATTCGGTAATCCTGAAACGGAAACAATTTTTCCTCCGCTCTTTATCACTTCGAATGATTTTTCGAGTATCTCGCCCCCAAGTGTATCAAAGACGGCATCATAGTTTTTCAATATCTTTTCAAACTTTTCTGTCTTGTAATTTATTATTTCATCTGCACCAAGAGATTTCACTAAATCTGCACCAGCAGCACTTGCAGTCGTTGCAACAGTGGCGCCCATTAATTTGGCCAGTTGAATAGCAAATGTACCTACACCACCAGCGCCAGCTTGAATTAAAATCTTTTGTCCCCTTTGTAATTGCAAAATGTCTGTCAGTGCCTGATAGGAGGTTAACCCAACCAGCGGGATCGATGCTGCTTCTTCAAAGCTTAAATTTTTTGGCTTTAAGGCGATGTCATCTTCATGAATAGCGATATATTCAGCAAAAGTACCGATTTTACTCTTACGTGGTCGTGCATAAATTTCGTCACCAGCTTTAAAACGAGTCACTTTTGCGCCAACCTTTGCAATGACACCAGAAAAGTCATTCCCTAAGATAAGTGGCATTTTATATTTTATTAACATTTTCACTTTCCCATCGCGTATCTTAAAATCAACAGGATTGATGCTTGCTGCATGAATTTCTGCGAGTACCTCATATTCACCAATTTCAGGTGCGGGTATTTCTGCCAAACGCATTGGAACCTTCCCATACCTATCAATGACCATTGCTCTCATAGCCTATACCTCCAAATAAATTCCATCAATTCAATAAAAGTTCTTCATGAACTTATCAATATCCAACACAAGCGTTCTTAACAAACCTAATTCTGTACGTACATTAATATAATAAAAGTTTTTTGTCCCTTCCTTACGCATTAAAATAACACCTGCGTCTCGTAAAACCTTAAGATGATGGGACACAGCTGGTCGAGAAAGATGTGTTTGTTCTGTTATTTCACCCACACGTAATCCTGTTTGACAATCCGTCCCCATTAGAACTAACAAGATCGATTGACGTGTTTCATCACCAATTGCCATTAGTACCTTTTGACAGTTAATAAAATCCTCTTTGATTATATTTAGCTGGTCCTGTTTATTCATTAGAGTAAAATACCTCCATTATCAGTTTAATGGTTTAAGTTGATAAACCATATTACTGGATACAACAATAAACTATTGTTTTGTTAGGTGCAATATTGAGAAAGCAAATCGAGACGAATACTTGATTGATTTTTCAGTCTCTCTACTTTCTTTATAAGAATTATAAGGATCTTAATAACCATCTTTCTTCATCCTCTTATAAACTATTCCATCCTTTATGTTCGTTATTTATACTATCAGTAGGGGGGAGAAAAAATGATCGAAGGGAAAATTCTAAAATACTACAGAGAAAAACAAGGATACACACAGGAACAGCTTTCAAGAGGGGTTTGTTCTGTCACTCATTTAAGTAAAATTGAGCGAGGCATAACAGAATATTCTGGGGAAATTATTACACTTCTTTCTAAAAAATTAAACAAAAATTTTCAAGACGAAGTAAGGGATTTCAATAGGTTTAAAGAAACATTAGAAGAATGGAAAAATGCTATTGTTATGTTAGATACCGAAAACATGAAAGTAAAAAAAGCAGAACTTGACGCTAATCTATTAAAGGATTTTCCCGACTTTCAAGTACACTACTCACTGCTTTTAGCCCGTCATTATCTCATTCTTTATGAAAATGAAAAATGTCATAAAGTGATGCAAAAGATCAAGAAACTGGACATCAGCCTTTCACCTTATGAGAGCAATCTATATAAACATGTCCAGGGAATCTGTTATTTTAGTATCGGAAACTACAAGGATTCAATTGAAGTCCTAAAGAAAATTGATTCCAGTTATTCGAGCGAAGAATATTACTACCACCTGGCTATTTCCTATCATGCAGTTCATGACAACACTTTAGCTTACTATTATGCTCAAAAAGCTTTGCGCTATTTTCAAGAAACATTAAATTTCACACGCATACTCGATACAGAGTCGCTTATTATCCTTCAATTAAACGCCAAATCGCAATTTAGCCTAAAAGAGACCCGCAGCTATTATGATAAATTAATCCAATCTGCAAAAAAGATTCAATCTGCAGATAGGTTAACTAAACTCTATTTTAATCTTGGACAAGAGCTGTTTAGAAGAAAACATTTCCGAGAGGCAAAAGAGTATTTTGATGAAGGGTTGACCTTACTGAAAGAAGAAGATTTCTTATATCTAACCATGTTAGATTTATACATAGACATTTGTTATAAGGGAAACTTAAAATCGAAAGAAGACCTATTATCCGATGCAAAAAAAGGTTTGCACCTCGCCCAAAAACGAAACGACCAAAGTTACTTATTTTTTCATCTGCATGTTTTATTACTGAACGGGGAGGAAGATTCCTATTATGGCTATGTTGAAAATAAGGTGCTTCCATATTTCATTCAGTCCGGAAACGAGGATCTAATCCAGCACTTTGAAGTTAAGCTTTTTCGGTATTATATCAAATCAGAGCAAAACGAAAAGGCATGGGCTCTCGCTAAAAAGAAAATGCTTGCTGAGATGAGCTATTATGAAATGGATTAGTGTCGTGTACTTTTAAATGGAATAAGGACTAATGCCCCCCTCACAAATATGACGGGTGCTCTTCTTTTCCATTCAGGAGCATATATTCACATTAAAAAACTGGAGAGTTGCGCTGCATACAAGGAGGATTCAGTCATGTTAAATGAAACAGACTTGAAGCATTTACGACGCTGTATTGAACTTGCAAGGATTGCTCTGGAAAAAGGCGACGAGCCATTTGGCTCCGTCCTTGTCTCAGCCAGCGGTGAGGTTCTTGCAGAAGACCACAACCATGTTGCAAATGGTGACCATACCCAACATCCGGAATTTGCGCTGGCGCGTTGGGCAGCCGAGAACATGTCAGCTGAAGAAAGAAGCAAGGCGACAGTATATACCTCAGGCGAACATTGCCCTATGTGTGCTGCGGCCCATGGATGGGTTGGATTAGGTCGGATCGTTTTTGCAAGTTCCTCTGTACAGCTAGGTCAATGGCTGGAAGAGATGGGGGTTGCTGCATCGCGCGTTCGCAGCCTTCGGATCCACGAAGTCATTCGTGATACTACAATTGACGGTCCTGTTCCTGAGCTCGCGGAACAAGTTCGCCAGCTTCATCATCAGTTTTACAAAGTGAAACGGTGATCACGGTATCCAGGTTTTTTTAAAAGACCCAGATGGATATATGTGGGAATAAATGGCTTTGTTCAACCAGAATCATGTGCAGAATTCTCAATTATAGATATGAAAGAAACAGGCACTTACCTTGAACAGGAAGTGCTCTTTTTTAATTTTTAGATCAGCATTATTGTAATGAGTTATTCCATAATCTGGGGCCAATCAGGAGCAAGAAATATGCTCTTTCCTTGTGAATAGGCCCTGATTATGGAAAAGGGATCGTTTGACTTGCTTAGACATCAATAATATGGAAAATAAATAAATCGTCGTATTTACATCACCATGTGTATTCTTTAGACTGAAAAGGCGGAAAATTACCAATGTTATTATAATATCTTCGCGGCTACCTGATAACAAAGGGGAGAGAACCTTGAGGAAGAAAATTTGTATTATAGGCAGCGGCACAGCAGGTTTACAGCTGGCTTATTCTCTGAAAGAAGAATTTGATGTGACTGTTATTCACTCAAATTCTTCGGAAAAGATCCGAAATGGACGAATTATGTCTACCCAAGTACATTTTGGTTCAACGAGAACCCGAGAAAATCGCTTTAAAATGCCAAAATGGGAGGATAAAACTCTTCTTAAAAGTATTCACATGACGATCGGTAATCAAAAACTATTTGTTGGCAAGCTGAAAGAACCAGCATTATCCGTTGACCAGCGTTTCTGCTTTTCACACTGTTTGAAGGATCTTGAAAACCAGGGTGTCTCTTTTCGACTTTTAAGAGTAAATAAAGATCAGATAGAAAGTTTGGCAGATGAGTTTGATTTAACGATTGATTGTTCTGGAAAATCGGGCCCTCTCTTTCCATTTCCTATTGAAAAGCAGCTTTCTCCTATCCAAGTGCCTCAACGAAAATGTATCGTTGGTTATTTTTTGGGGATAAAGCCAAATGATCCTCCAGGTATAAGCGTAACCGTTCTGCCTGAGACAGGTGAAATGTTTGAGATTCCTGCAATGACAGAACAAGGGCCAGTTACCATATTGTTCATTATGGCAGTTCCAGGCGGAGAGTTAGATGTATTTAAAGAAATAAAGGACGTAAAAGAATTTACAAATCAAATGAAAAATATTACACAAAAATATTTCCAAGACATCCACGAACGTATCCAGCAAGATATCTTTGCTCTTTCCGATGATAAAGCCTTCCTAAATGTTGCCATTAAACCTGTAATTAGAAAACCATACGTAATCTTTAAAAATAAAATAGTAATTGGTTGTGGAGATAGTGTTTTTCTTAATGACCCAATTACTGGTCAGGGATGTAATCTTTCTTCTTTTTGTGCTGAACAGTTGTACGAAACGTTGATTCAATATAAAAATTCAATCTGGGACATCCGAATTGGCGAGACATATTGGGATCGAACAAAAACAGTTGTAAAAGAAGTAACAGAATGGACAAATGCCATGACTCAGGCATTGCCTCAGCATGTTGTTCAAATCCTGTTAGCGGGCGCAGAAAATCAAAAGATTGCAGATGAAGTTGCAGAATGGTTTGCGAATCCCCGAAAAGCTTATGAAGCTTTTTTTCAAAACATTAATGGCAGCACAGCGGTAAAGGAGTGATTAAATGAGTAATTTAAAACTAATTGAAACATACAAACACGATTTGCAAAACTATTCACTTGATCAACTAAGATATATAACAGCTGAAGGGGTTTGGTCCATTGGTCAAATGTACGACCATGTGATTCTTGTTGCTATGGAGTATCTTGACAATGTGGAAACATGTGCGGCATCAAAGGAAGAGCAAAAGCTCGGGAAAACGGAGTTTGGTGAGCATTTATATAAAATTGGAGATTTCCCGCCAATTAAAATCAAATTACCGGACGAACTAAATACCCCGCCAAGCAATTCAGATAGTAAAGAAGACCTTACGAATAGGCTAGATCTGATAATGCAGAGGCTGAGACAATGGGAATCTAAAGTAGATACTATAAATCTCAATTATAAAATTAAACATGAAGGTTTTGGCTGGCTGAACGCGAGAGAGTGGTTCGATCTTGTAGGAATGCATTTTCGCCATCACTTGCGTCAGAAGTGTGAACTGGAACAAAAGTTTCTTAATGCATAGTTCAACTAATTTAATAAACTAAACCAATTAAACTTTCGGGAGGTGTATAATGATATATTTAGAAACATCGAGATTGCAATTACGCGACTGGGAGGAAGAAGACATAGAGCCATTTAGTCGACTAAATGCAGATGAAAAGGTTATGAAGTATTTTCCTAAAACCTTATCAGCCGAAGAAACAAATGTGTTCTATAAATCAATTGTATATGAATTTAAAGAATGCGGATTTGGATTATATGCCGTGGAAGTAAAGGAAAATAAAGAGTTTATAGGATTTATAGGATTTCATAGAGCAACATTTAAAGCTGATTTTACACCGTGTATAGAAATTGGCTGGCGACTGAAAAAAGAGGCTTGGGGAAAAGGATACGCATCTGAGGGAGCGTCAGCCTGTTTACAATATGGATTTAACGAATTGGGTTTTAGAGATGTTTTTAGTTTTACTGCCGATGTTAATAAGCCTTCGAAAAACGTAATGATTAAAATCGGAATGAATTTTATTAAAACATTCAATCACCCGAAAGTTAAGAAAGACAGTCCTTTAAATAAACATGTTCTATTTCATATAAATCAAAATAAATCTGCTAACGGGAAAACCTACATAGTGCAATAAATATGCCGTTTACTTTGAAGACCGTTGATCTATCTGTACGTGACCTAGGCTTGCCAGAAGGGGCTACTTCGACTCAGATTTTTAATAGGGCGAATCATCTTGGTTTGGAATTGTGCCCTCTTGAGCTGGGCCTCACCTAAGACTGGGGTATCTGGATCAGCCAATTGAATACGCCACTGATTCCAGGAGCGGTGAAAAAAATGACACTTCCTGCTCAGGCGTTATAATGTGGATTCAATCAGGATATATAGAATATTGTGTAATGTAGATTTGGAAGCAAGCGGATCAAAAGAAAACAAATTAAATTTTTTCTGATCGTTCTAAAACTATTTTCAATTTTAAGAAGAGGGTGGAGTGAGCTAATGGAAAATAATCGCGCAAAGAAAATGTACGATTACCACGTCTGGGCTAACCAAAAATTGATCCAGCACTTGAAACAGCTGCCTGATAGGATTTATAACGAGACAGTTAATAGTGTTTTTTCATCGATATCAGAGGTGCTGATTCACCTATATGCAACAGACATTACTTGGTTGGAGACGATGAAAGGAAGCAGCTTCCACGATACTGTTAGGGAAGTTGATCGTCGAAAAACAGAAGCATCAAGAGCGTCTATAGATGAACTTAAAGTGTTCTATGATTCGCTTTCAAATGAATTTTACCATTTTTTTGCAGAGAATCAGGATCCAGAACGTATCATCATTACAGAGCACCCTAAATATGGTCGCTGTGAGTTCATACTTGCCGATCTCATTCACCATGTAGTGAATCATGGAACCTACCATCGCGGAAATGTGACAGCGATGCTGCATCAGCAAGGTGAACGAGGCGTACCTACGGATTATGTATATTTTCTTTTTGAATGTTAGCGTTTTGTGATTATACCAGAAAAGGAGCGCAATTCTGCAGCAAAAAAATTGTGCTCCTTCTTTATGTTAAGAGCCAGCAATCCTGTTTAATATTATTATTTGCGAGGGGAGTTAGACATGGACTTTATTTTTGAAGATGAGGAGCTGGCCGCCGAAGATGTCAAGGCGATCCATTCTGGTGATGTCCCATCGTTGAAGCGAAAGCTTGCTGAAAATCCAGGTCTGGCCACTGCGAGAATTGTCGCAGGAGACAATAATGACCAGCGTAATAACTTGGGAATTTCGCGGCAAGGCCTCAATACGATTAACCTAACGAAGAACGAGACCTCAATACATAAGCATGATACCCACAAGAAAGGATCAATGGCTTCAACGTTCTTGTGTTTAAGAAATATAGGGGCTATTTTCCTCGTATAAACGAACTGTTTTATCGAAAATTCAGAAAATAAATTTACTTTATGTACCTTCCTAAAGATAATAGACATAACCAATTGAATAGGAGGGAAACAGTTTGCAAAAAAAAGTACTCATCGTGTTTGCACTTGTTGCATTATTGATTACCGGAGGGACAAGCCTGTCGCTTGCCGACAGCCAAACCGAGCAGCTTGAGTTAAACGGAAAGACGTTAAGCACGGTTACTGTAAATGAAAAACCTTATGTATCAGTGAAACAGGTGGCCGAGGCTGCAGGAGGGTATGTAGATAAAAAGGCCAATACATTCGTCATTAGCTCAAGACTCGACCGTATTTTAAAGAAAGGTGTGATTCGGGTAGGTACAACTGGTGACTATAAGCCATATACGTACTTTAATCCGAAAACAAAAGAGTTTGAAGGCTATGATATCGAAGCGGCTAAATTAATGGCAGCAGACCTTGGGGTCAAGATCACTTTCGTTAAAACTTCCTGGCCAACCTTAATGGAGGACCTCCATAAAAATAAGTTTGATTTAGCGGTTGGCGGGATAAGCCGCAATACCGATCGGCAAAAAACAGCACACTTAACACATCCTTATATTAATGACGGAAAGGCTCCTTTAATCCGACAGGAAGATAAAGAGAAATATACAAGCTTGGAAGCAATTGACCAGCCAGATGTCACCATCGGAGTTAACCCGGGGGGAACCAACCAAAAATTCGTGGATGCCAACATTACACAGGCGAAGGTTGTCGTAATCGAAAACAATCTGGATATTCCTAACATGGTTGCTGAGGGAAAAGTAGACGTGATGATTACCGACAGCATTGAGGCCATCTACTACGCAAGCCAGGATTCCAGGCTGTATGCGGCTCTGACGGACAATACG
Source organism: Bacillus sp. NTK034 (assembly GCF_017303275.1). GTDB lineage: Bacteria > Bacillota > Bacilli > Bacillales > Cytobacillaceae > Cytobacillus. The sequence continues at coordinate 150,704 of NZ_JAFKOJ010000009.1, forward strand.
TTCACGAAAAGCCAGAAAGGCTACCTTATGCATCGCGGGGATGCGGTATTTCAGAACTGGGTCAATCTATGGATGGAGGAGATGGAGCTCAATGGAGAATTTGGCCGATTAAAAGAAAAATGGATTTACAATAAGGGAGAATAATAGAAAAGATAGGCAAGGCTTCTATTTCCTATGCCAACCTCTTTTTCGATTCAGCCGTGTAAATTCTATTAGAAAAAGAGATGACAGAAAAAAACGGATGGTTTTGCTGCAGAAATACTACAGGTTTAACTTCAGGTGTGAGTGTGGCTGCCAGTACAGCAGGAAAACGATCTTCCTTAAAGGCGCGATTCTAAAGCAGGAATTGTGCTTTTTCTTTATGTTAAGGGCCAGATTGTGGAGGAATAGTGAAGGACTTGTTCATTTCTGTTTATGGGTAGAAAACCTTCAGCAAGAGGTTGAACGATTAAAAGAATTGAACACCCATTTTGTTTTGAAAAATGACGAGTTCATTAATTATATAGAAAATGGTCACTTATGAGAGTTAATTGTACAAACGTGCAGTTTGGTCAAATATGGGGGGGATAAACTTTGAATCAAAAGAAAGATCGTATAGGAAGAGTCAAAGAAATCAATAGGTTTCCTGTGAAATCAATTTTGGGGGAGTCTTTATCCTCTGCCCTAGTTGATAGCCGAGGCATACTTGGAGACCGTTTATGGGCAATAAAAAATGAGAATGGAAAATTTGGCAGTGGTAAGACTACACGACGCTTTCAACAGATGGAAAGTTTATTTAACTATAAAGCAAGATATGAGGGGAACACTCCTCTATTAACTATGCCCGATGGAACAGAATATCGAGGTAATCAGGATGGGATAAACAAAGCATTAAGTGAGTTGTTAGGGTTTCCAGTAACATTGGCAAAGGAAGAGTCAATATCACATTTCGATGAAGGGCCAATAAGTATCATCACAACCTCTGCGTTAAAAATGTTAAGTAAGGATTTAGGAGAAATAGTAGACCCTCGTCGATTCCGAGCAAACTTGTTAATCGAAACAGAAGCAACAGGTTGTCTTGAGGATGAATGGGTGGATCGACAAATTCAAATAGGAAAAAGTGTTACTCTGAAAATTGTTGCCCCACTTCAAAGGTGCATTATGGTCAACAATCCTCAAGAGGAACTAAAACAGGATGCTCGAATATTGAAAACCTTGGTAACTAATCATGCTGCAATGTTTGGTGTTTGGGCAAAGGTTGAACAATGTGGTGAGGTAAGTGTTGGGGATGAGGCAATATTACTTGAATAAAATGTGCAGAGTGTTTGTTCTGCATGTATAGTAAATTACTTCACGTAAAATGTGCAAGAGTTGAAGATCAGGGCTGTCGTTGTGGCAGCTTTTTTTATTCAAGTGAATTAGCATTAAAAAAGCTTAATGTGCAACCTGAAGTCCTGGCAAAAAAGGTAAAGCGATGGCCAAAGTTACTACAGGTTTTACTATATCCCTAGCATTTGGGGTGCCTATTGGGACTCTAACTGCTGCGTATATAGACTGGCATTATATTTATCTCATTATTGCAGGATTAACACTTATAAATTTGCTCTTGTTAAACAGATTAGTTCCCAAATTAGAAGCCGAAAACAAATAGATAAATAACAACATAAAAAGAAAGAACAATTTGTATCAATAGTTAACTTTTAAAAGCGGGAAGAAGTTACATGAAAAAGTTCTAATTCTTACAATAGGTATGTTCTCCCGTGGATTTGCTGCATAATTAACAGAAGGTTTTCTTCCTGAAGTTAGAACATCATTTAGTTTATGGATACTATTTAACAATGAATGGTGTATAACAAGGCGGCACACTTTGTTCAACTAGAAGGGCAGCATTCGGTGCTTAAAGTATGGCTTTGTTAGAGATTTTCCCTAAAGGGATTTTGGCTTGCGGCAGCTAAAAGGGCTATTGTTTCTGTATAGAAAGAAGGATATTCACATTATCTGCCTTTTCAATTTGTATCCTAAATTTAAAATTTTTAGGAGTATTGGTATCATAAGAGGCTAAAAAATTTTTTAGTTCAGTTTCAAATTCCTCAATAGATCTTTCACTCGTTTCTGCTATATCAATTTGTACAGTTGGTTCTGGATCGATAAAACTAATTACTTTTTGAATATCTTTATATTTTTTTCTTTCTATATATTCAAATAGAACAGTTTCTATATTAACTAAGTTATTCTCTGCCTCTACTTCCTCCAGAGGTTTTTTTTCGATGTCATAACTATATTGCGCCAGATCTTCTTTAGCAACTTGCTTTGTTAGATATTCCATTAGTTCTTTTTCACTCTTTGCTGCATCCATAAAAATATAAATAATTGATTCTTCATGACTTACTGAATAGCCAAATAAACCAAATTCATCATTCACTAAATCTAGAACAGACATGATCTGGCTGCTCTTATCTTCCTCGTCAATGGGAACATCATCTTTTTTTACATTCAAATCAAATACAAATAGCACAGCAACTATTATTAAGGTAGAAGCAAACTTCTTCATGCCATCCTCCTTTAATAACAGTTTACCATATTCATCCAAAAGAAAATGTTGCTTTTGCATAAACGGGTAGAAATTAATCTGGTTTTGAAACTAGATATTTATATATGGTGTCTGTCTCACGTTACATACTCTACAACCGGGGTAGCCGTTTTCACTTCTTTTATTGAGGGAGTTGAAAAACTAGGGGCCATTTTTGTTCAACTAAGAGGCATTTTTAAAACACTTTTTTCCCAGCATGCTGCAGCAGCAAAGCGCTTATTGAATTATCTGCTGAAATGAGGAATATTCAGATGTGGGGAAGGTGAAGTAATTATTGAACGTGCTCATGAAAAGATAGCCAAATAAAGAGAAGCCCGAGATATTTAACAATAAATAGTTAATGGTGACAGGTATCTATAGCTACCTGTCATTTTGCGTTTACAAATTGAAAAATTAGCCGGTTAAGTTCTTTTGCAGCCTTGGTCGGGATACGGTGGTCAACATTCTCGATAAAGTATAATTCGTTTTGTGGCAATTTCTCATGCAATTGCTTTGCATAGGAATGAAAGGGCTTATCCTTCTTACCATAAACCAATAAGGTAGGCAATTTAATCTCATTAAGCTGATTGACACAATTGTATTTTAGACTATAGCGGTAATATTGCTCAATGTTGCGGTAATCCCCTTTTTTTGCTTCTGAAAACATATTTTTAAAAAGCTTGATATTATTTGAATTATTCCAGGAGATGGACCAGGCTAATAAGTTAATAGCCCCTTTGCTTGAAAGCTTGATTCCTAAAGAAATCTTCTTTCTCAAGTAATCGTCATTTACATCGGGCATTGCCCCAATTGAAATTCCCCCCAAAGCTCTTTCAGGAAACGTCAGCATGAATTCTAAAACAATAGAACCGCCCGTAGAATATCCGCATAAAAATGCTTTATTTATATTAAGGTGGTCCAATAGTCGAATGATATCCTCAATAATCAGTGGATAGGTTATTGGTTCTGGGGAATATGGGCTTTTTCCGTGTCCGCGTATATCAAAAGTAATTATCTGAAAATTTTTTGAGAGTTCTTCTAATTGATATTGGAAGTTCACTGAAGTCAATACAGGCGGGTGGATAAAAACAATCGGAGTTCCGCTTCCTTTTACAGTATAATACAGGTTGGCACTGTTCATATTTATCATTGGCATGTACTGTCACCTCAATTACTTATTAATATTAAATTTTTTAGCCAAACTGTCTGATCAGGATTAAACTTCATTACAAAGGTTAATGAAGACACAATAAATATTTTTCCATACTTTTTTACAAAAAATGCATAAGACCAGGGTAAGTAAAACGGAAAAAGGATATGAAGGAGCATTTCGTGTAGCATCAAAAACTATTTATACAATGGAATGGTATATAGATTACTAATTGAAGGGAGGTAAAAGTTAGGGTACGAGTTAGAAGGAATTCTAAAGAGAAAGGATTTAATAGCAGAACGGATACTAGTATATATGCAAGAGACTAGAAAGGTACAGTGTGAAGGATGCATTTTTTCATTTCTAACTATTTAAAGTCTGAATCTATGTAATGGTTTTCTTAAGTGTTTTTGGGTTGAACAGGTAACTAATTTGCTGGTTAATATACATTTCAAACGCAAGGCAATTTTTAACCTTGCGTTTTTTTTATTGTTATTTAGACTTAAGGACAATTTTCTTCCTAATCCTTGTTGTTAAAATGCACTCTTTTTTAATTACCTCAGTTTTTACTGCCTAATTTATTGCAGATTCGCATACCGTACTCGATTACTTTTTCAATTAAGCAGTTTTGTCTTTCTTCTGTGATATTGAAATTAACATATCCGATGCTTATGGCTCCCAGGAGTTCATTGGCGTGATCGAAAATAGGCGCAGCGACAGATGAGGTTCCAGGCGTTTGTTCGCCATGACTCTCCCCATAGCCCTGCCTTCTAACTTTGCTCAATAGTTTTATAAACGAATCTCTTTCCTCAGATGGCACTAAGGAATTAATAACTTTAACAGACTCGGAGTTTGGCATATTAGCTAACAGCACTTTGTTGGCTGCCCCAATATTCAGCGGGATACGAATCCCCAGCTGATCATTGATTCGAATCGGATTGTTGAGACAATCAATTCTTTCAACTACAAGTGATTCTAATCCAATAGGCTTGCTGAAATACACACTCTCCTCCACCTCATGCATTAATTTTTCCATCTCTGGGCGAATCAGTCCAACAAAATCAAAGGTGTCATACATTTTAAGTCCATATTCTAACCAGGTGTTACCCATGGAATACAATTTCAAATCTGGGTCCTGCTGAATAAGCCCGTGCTGCTTCATGGATTGCAGGAGGCGATGAAGTGTGCTGACAGGCAAGTCGCATTCCTTTGATAAATCTGTAATGGAAATCCACATTCTTGTATCATTTTTAGACAAAACCTTGATTACCTGCATGGCGCGATCGATTGTCTGCATCTTTTATCCTTCCATTCCTTTTAATTTACATAAGTGTATTGAAATAAATTAGTCAGTAAATTCAAAATATATTGACATGAAGAATCTATCACTATAATATCATATTATAAGTTTTCCTGTCAGAGGAAACCTATTCCGATATGTGGAAAAAGGAGGTTAAGCCAATTGGTGACTTCAATGTACAAAAAGCTAAAAACTGTCATATTAAAGCATCCAAAAGAAGCCTTTATCAGTCAGGAGCATTTAAGAAGTGAGTGGAAAAAGTTTAACTATATCAGCGAGCCGGATTATTTGAAAGCCCAGCAGGAATACGAACAGTTTCTATCCATAATCAAGAAGCATGTCGGCCATATTAAATTTCTGCCGGTTTCAGAAAAGGCGGGGCTGGATTCGCTTTATGCCCATGATCCCGTTAAATTTACGAAAAAAGGCGCAATGATTTTAAAATCAGGGAAAAAATTACGCCAGCCTGAAGCAGAAATTTATAAAGAATTTTTACAGGAAAAAAATATCCCGATTCTGGGAGAATTAACTGGTGATGCTGTAGCTGACGGGGGAGATCTTGTTTGGCTGGATGACCGCACTTTATTAATTGGACGCGGTTATCGAACAAACGATGAGGCGATTCGCCAAATGAAAGAAATGACAAAAGAGATAGTTGATGAATGTATAGTTGTCCCGCTCCCGCATGATCAGGGAGAAGAGGAATGTCTTCACCTTATGTCTTTTATAAGCATCGTAGATGAAAATCTTGCTGTGGTGTATTCACGGCTTATGCCCGTATTTCTAAGACAGATGCTTCTGAAACGCGGTTTCCATCTGGTTGAAGTACCGGACGATGAATACCGGCGGCTCGGCTGTAATGTGCTGGCTGTTGCACCGCGCATTTGTGTCATGGTTTCCGGAAATCCTCAAACCAAACAGGGACTATTGGATGCAGGGGCGACCGTCTATGAATACGAAGGTAATGAAATTTCTTATTTAGGCACTGGAGGACCAACATGCCTCACATGCCCAGTAGAACGTATTTAACCGAAGCTTACAAATCAGAAAAATGATGGAGGAATAACACATGTTAAGAGAATCAGCAACAAAATCAGCACAAGCTGCAAAAATGTTTCATAACACAATTGTAAAAAGACCCGGCTCAACTTTTATCAATGGATTAACAACTTCTGACCTTGGAATACCTATTTTAGAAAAAGCATTAGAGCAGCATGATGCCTATATTGAAGCACTTAAAGCATGCGGTACAGAAGTAACTGTCCTTCAAAGCAATGATCAATTTCCGGACTCTACCTTTGTAGAAGATACAGCTGTTTTAACTGCAGATTTTGCAATTATTTCTAACCCTGGTGCGGAAAAAAGAAATGGCGAAATTCACGAAATAGAGCCGGCAATCAAATCCTTCTTTGATAAGATCTACTATATTAAAGCGCCTGGCACACTTGATGGCGGCGATATTTTACAAATCGAAGATCATTTTTACATTGGGATCTCTGCCCGGACAAACCAGGGAGGCGCCGAACAGCTTAAGCAAATTTTAGAATCCGAAGGCTATAATGCAACCATCGTTCCATTACAAAAATTCTTCCACCTGAAAACCGGAATAGCATATATAGGCAATCAAACGATTGTCGTTGCTGGAGAATTTGTAGACCACCCGGATTTTAATTCCTATCAAAAAATTGTTGTTCCTCCGGAAGAGGAATATGCAGCAAACTGTATTCGCGTCAATGACTATATCATCATCCCGTCCGGATACCCGCAAACAAAGCAAAAAATTAATGAAGCCGGCTTCCAGACGATTGAACTTGATACATCTGAGTTCCGTAAACTTGATGGGGGATTAAGCTGTTTGTCACTTCGTTTTTAATACTAGTTGAAAAAGGGTCGTTTTATTTTGCATAGAAGGAGCGTTTAGTTATGACACAGCTAAGGTGGGGAACCCCAGATGCATTGCGCAGGTTATTGTGCGAAGTAGTAAGCTGGAAAAGTATGACACTTACGGATGGAGAGCGTAAATTTCCTTTTAAAGTGACAGCGAAGCTCAAGGAGTTAACCTATTTTCGGGAGAATCCTGATCACTTGGGGCTCCATGATGCCGATTTTGGCCGTCGGTTTGTATCCGCTTTATATAAACACCCTGATGCCACGGAAACGATCGTGTTAATCAGCCATTTTGATACAGTAAATACCGAAGAATATGGTGATCTTCAGGAGTACGCGCATCTCCCGGAGGAATTGACGAAATTGCTTCACTCCAGGGCAGATGAGCTGCCGGAAGAAGCCAGGCAGGATCTTCTCTCGGGAGAGTTCTTATTTGGCAGGGGCACGATGGATATGAAAATGGGGCTTGTCATGCATATGGGATTATTAGAAAAAGCTGCTGTTGAACATTGGCCTATTAATCTTATTCTGCTGACGGTTCCGGATGAAGAAGTTAACTCTTCCGGTATGCGTGCAGCGGTTCAGAAACTTTTAGAATTGAAGGAAAAACATCAGCTCACCTATAAGCTTTTCTTGAACGGGGAACCGGTATTTACGCAGGAACCGGGTGACAGGAACTATTATGTGTATTCAGGCTCTATTGGCAAAATCATGCCTGCCGCTCTTTTTTATGGAAAAGAAACGCATGTGGGGGAACCGCTTAGCGGCATTACAGCCCCTTATATTGCCTCATTTCTAACACAAAGAATGGAGTGGAATTTAACACTGCAGGAAACGGAAATGGGAGAGCAAACCCCGCTTCCGGTGACACTGCAGCAAAAGGATCTTCGTCTGGAGTATTCCGCACAAACACCTTATCGTTCAGCGGCTTTGTACAATGTATTTTTAATGAAACGGAATGCCGGGGAAATCATGGATATATTCGAAAAGGTAGCGCTAAATGCCGCTCACGCCTGCAACGAAGCCTATAAAGAAATCTGCAGTGAACGGAATGTATCTCCCATCGGAGAAGTGCGGGTGCTGCGTTATGAAGAACTGGAAAAGCATGCCGTTCGAAAATTTGGTGCAGATTTTGTTGCGGGCATCAAAGACTTGGTACAGAAAAAAGCGGAATGGGATGACCGGGAGAAATCTATCCGAATTGCTGATGCCTTAATCATTCAGTGTCAGGAGCTGACACCTGCAATTATTCTGCTTTATGCACCGCCTTATTATCCGGCAGTCAATTCCTCTGAGGATGAGCTGGTCACAGAATGCATTGAATATGTAAAACAAAAAGGCTTTGAAAAGTTTGGACTCCCTGTTAACCAAGTTCATTATTTTAATGGAATTAGCGATTTAAGCTATGTCAATTATCAGGATACAGGTGACGGCTGGATCGTATTTAAAGAAAACACGCCGGTTTGGGGCAGCAGCTACAGCATTCCATTCGATGAAATGACACAGCTTCAGGCACCGGTACTAAACGTAGGCCCATTCGGAAAAGACGCTCACAAACGAACCGAACGCCTCCACATCAAAAGCGCCTTCGAAGAAGTACCTGCCCTTGTTGAAGGGATGGTCAAAATGCTGGCAAAAAAGGACCTAATGGTGTCAGGCGCAGCTAGTTGACAAAATGGTGATCTTGTCCATTCAACGTGGACAATTCGCGCAAGCCAAATGTGCCTGATGCCAATTTAATTAAGGGATGTGATCTAGATGGTTGAGCAAGAGGGTCAGAAGAATCAATTAAACCGGTCTATGAAGCGCCGTCATTTATTTATGTTATCTTTGGGTGGAGTAATAGGAACTGGACTGTTTTTAAACGCCGGCTACACGATCAATCAAGCGGGGGCAGGAGGGGCTTTAATCGGGTATTTATTCGGTGGAGTCATTTTGTATCTTGTCATGGTTTGCCTGGGGGAGCTTGCTGTGTACATGCCTGTTACGGGATCGTTCCAGACTTATGCCAGTAAATTCATTAGTCCTTCGGCTGGTTTCTCGTTAGGCTGGATGTATTTCATTGGTTCAGCCACAACAGCTGGAGTAGAATTTACGGCTGCCGGAATTTTGATGAAACGCTGGTTTCCGGATATCTCCGTATGGGTGTGGTGTGCCATATTCATCCTTCTTTTGTTCGCACTGAATGCCTTAACAACAAGAGGCTTTGCTGAAGCGGAATATTGGTTTTCCGGTATTAAAGTGGTAGCTGTGATCTTCTTTATTATTATTGGCTTCAGTGCCATCCTGGGCATTATACCACTGGCGGACAGGCCGGCGCCATACATGGAACATTTAGCTCCTAAAGGCCTTTTCCCTGCTGGAATTGCCATCGTGTTTGTAACGATGATGAATGTCATCTTTTCCTATCAGGGATCAGAATTAATCGGAATTGCGGCCGGTGAAAGCGAGGAGCCTCAAAAGAATATTCCTCGTGCGATTCGAAATGTCCTTTTTAGAATCATCATTTTTTATATTGCTTCTATTATTATATTATCCGCCATTTTTCCAACACAGGAGCTCGGGATATTAGAAAGCCCGTTTGTAACCTTAATGGACCTGGCTGGAATTCCATTTGCCCCTGATATCATGAATTTTGTTATCTTAACAGCTATTTTATCAGTAGGAAACTCTTGTATTTATGCTTCGACCCGCTTACTTTGGGCGATGGCCCATGATGGAATGGCACCTGGAGTTTTTGGAAAACTCTCAAAACGAAAGGTTCCTTTCACAGCTCTAGTATTCACCATGATTTTTTCCCTTTTATCATTACTCACAAGCGTATTTGCAGCTGAAACCGTGTTTGTGTTATTAATGTCCATTGCTGGTATTTCTGTCACCATCTCATGGATGGGAATCGCTCTCTCTCAATTCATGTTCCGGCGTAAGTATATACAAGCAGGCGGAAAGGCAGAGGATCTAAAATACAAAGTTCCATTCTACCCAATCATCCCGCTGATTTGTATTATATTCTGTGTCTCTATCCTGGTATTCCTGGCCTTTGACCCAACTCAGCTGGCAGGACTGCTTATCGGAATAGGATTCCTGCTTGTCAGCTATCTATTCTATTACTTCAAAAATCGGAAAACTGATAAAGTTAGTTCAAATAATGAAATAGGTGCATGAGAGCAATCGCAGACATTTGTATTTTTCGGTGTGACTATAAACCTGGATTAACCGGATGGCCATTTGGCAGTCCGGTTTTTTTACTGCTTTATCTTAATCTTATAAAAAACCAAAAACCTTAATATTCTTTATCTTGAATGGATGAATACCGACGAAAAAGAAGATGATGTGCAAAGAATGGTAGTTAGTCTGGATGAATACCGACGAAAAAGAGGATAGTGTGGAAAGAATGGTAGTTAATCTGGATGAATATCGACGAAAAAGAGGATAGTGTGGAAAGAATGGTAGTTAATCTGGATGAATATCGACGAAAAAGGAGATGATGTGCAAAGAATGGTAGTTAATCTGGATGAATAAAGACGAAAAAGAAGATGATGTGGAAAGAATGGTAGTTAATCTGATATTCTAGAAAATAAATCTATTTTATGGGAGAACAGACTGTTATATTCTGAATAATTATAATATTACGCGTTATTTTAAGGGAGGGATATTATGATTCCAGGTTCATGGAGAGCGTTAGGATGGATTGGATTAGCTGAATTATGCGCATTAAGCTTGTGGTTTAGTGCTTCTGTTATAGCCCCTGAACTGATTCAAGTATGGAATCTTAGCTCCAGCTCAGAAGCATGGCTGTCTGCTTCTGTCCCAATTGGCTTTGTAATGGGTGCATTAGTTAGTTCATATTTTGGGTTAGCAGATCGTTTTAATCCCCGAAAGGTTCTTGCCGTTTCAGCGTTTCTGGGTGCGCTATTGAATGCCTTGCTTTTATTGGCAGATCAGGCTTTTTTCGGTATTATGCTTAGGATATTAACCGGTGTATCACTCGCTGGTGTATACCCGACAGCTGTTAAAATATTATCTCAATGGTTTCCGAAAAAACGCGGGCTTGCTGTTGGTATCTTAATAGCCGCCTTAACTCTAGGGTCCTCTTTGCCACATTTTATTGTTATATTCTCTTCTTCTTTAAATTGGCAATTAGTGATTATTTGCAGTTCAATATTGGCTCTCCTGGCAGCTGTAATTGTCAATTGGGTTTTAACAGATGCTCCAGTAACAACGAAAAAACTACCTTTCTCTTTTAAATTAATAAAAAAGGTAGTTTCGAATAAACCAGTAATGCTTGCGAACTACGGTTATTTTGGGCATATGTGGGAATTGTATGCGATGTGGACGTGGATTCCTATCTTTTTGACTGCTAGTTTTACAAGCTATTCTCCAGGGATTCCTCCCTGGTTCATTGCATTGTCCTCTTTTATTATTATCGGAATTGCAGGGGGGATTGGCTGTGTAGCAGGCGGGCTAGTCTCAGATAAAATTGGAAGAGCAAATCTAACGATTATTTCTATGTGTATCAGTGCCATTTGCTGTATCTTGATTGGCATTACTTTTGGTCAATATATTTGGTTAACTCTACTCCTTTCTATCATTTGGGGAATGTCTGTCATCGCTGATTCTGCACAGTTTTCTGCCGCAGTTTCAGAAGTTGCAGAAGTTGAGTATGTAGGAACAGCCCTGACTTTTCAAATGTGCATTGGTTTCCTGATTACTATATTTTCTATAAATTTAATCCCTATTATTCAGAGGTTAGTTGGCTGGGAATGGGTCTTTGCCTGTTTAGCGGTTGGACCAATTCTTGGCATTGTATCTATGGTCCAGTATAAACGGCATGATTTTAATAATGTCAAAGGGACAATCGGTCATTTTAAATAAATTAAACAACATCTATTTGGTCTAACTTTGTGAATTATATCCCAGCAAAAATTAACTCCTGAATAGCAGATATAAGTTCTTTTTACCAATTCCTATATCTAAAAGTCAAAGGCATTAACATAGCATTTAAAAAATTAAGAAAAAAATAATATGTCAAATTTGGTCATTATATGTTATATTAGTAAAAAATTAATATATCAATTTGAATAAGTGCTCACTATTGGTGAGGTAAAAGGGAAACCAGTGAAAGTCTGGTACAGCCCCCGCTACTGTAAGAGCTGATGAAATTACAATGCCACTGAGAAATCGGGAAGGTGTAAGAGTAAGAAGAAGCTTAAGTCAGGAAACCTGCTTATTTAAACGACACTTGCTTTTCGGAGGGAGAAGTATAGGCGGGACAATTATGATCAATTGTTTTTGAGTTTCAGTATGCTAATTTTTATACTGTCATTTCATATGCCTGTATTCCTTTGAAAAGGAGTGCAGGCATTTTTTATTTGGCAAGAAGCATTGAACTTTGAGAATGGTCTGGCGCAGAGTTCCTGCTCGAGCAGTACGGCAGCAGGCAAGGCGCATGTGCATTTCTTAATTGGAGGCTAGTCTATGAAGAAGGGAAAAATCTTTGTTGTCGGCTTTGGTCCGGGCGATCGTGAGCATATAACCAAACGGGCTGTGGATGCGCTGCAGCAGAGTGATTGCATTATTGGCTACAAAACATACGTTGATCTGATCATGCCATTCTTAACAGCAAGTTCCATTGTCAGCACAGGGATGACTGAAGAGGTATCCCGTGCGCAGGATGCAGTGAAACGGGCGGAAGCCGGCCAAATTGTTTCCGTGATTTCGAGCGGTGATTCGGGTGTATACGGCATGGCCGGCCTAGTGTATGAAGTGCTGATCGAAATGGGCTGGAAGGAAGAAGAAGGAATCGAAGTGGAAATTGTTCCTGGCATCTCTGCAATTAATTCATGTGCGAGCTTACTGGGTGCACCTGTCATGCATGACTCCTGCACCATCAGTCTGAGCGATCATTTAACACCCTGGACGGTGATCGAAAAGCGCATTGAAGCAGCCGGGATGGCGGATTTTGTCATTGCTTTATATAACCCGAAAAGCGGCAGAAGGACACGCCAGATTGTCGAGGCACAAAGGATTCTATTAAAATATCGTTCTCCTGATACACCAGTGGGGCTGGTGAAAAGTGCTTACCGTGAAAATCAGAATGTCATTCTGACGACACTGGCGGAAATGCTTGATCACGATATAGGCATGCTGACAACAGTTGTGATCGGGAATTCCTCCACTTTCTTTTATGACAACAAGATCATTACGCCGAGAGGCTATCAGCGCAAGTACACGCTTGGGGAAGAGAAGCAAACCTTAAAGCCGCATCAGCGTTTAAAAAAGGAAGCGGAGCCATGGGCATTAAATCAGGAAACCGGGGAAGCCCAAGCCGGCTACGAGCAGATTGAAAGCAAAAAACAAGCAGACAGCTCACTGGATATGGCTTTTAAGGCATTATCGATGGTGACGAAATCGGAGATTGACCAAACACATTTGGTGCAGCAGCCAATCGAAGATATTTTTGAATTTGCGGTTTCGCCTGGTGTAGCCAATAAATTTATTACAGCTGACCAAATGCGTGTACTGGCAGAGGCTGTTGGCGAGAAAGGCACCATGGAATATACACCGGATCACCGATTCTTAATCAAGATTCCAACCGGGCGGCCACAGTCGATTGTGGAAAAACTCAAACAGCACGATCTGACAGTCATGCCGGTGGGTGATGTGCTAAATGTAAAAGCGTGCGATTTTTGCTACGGGGAGAAGGCAGAATCCATTCCGTATGCAGAGGAAATTGCAGCTGAACTCGGAGGCTTAAAGCTTCCAAAGGAACTGCATATTGGCTTTAATGGCTGCGGTATGGCCTGTTATCGGGCCGTATTTGATGATATCGGCATTGTTTACCGAAAGAAGAAGTTTGATTTATTTATCGGGGCAAAGCCGGTTGGCCGGACCGCCCATGCTGCCCAGCCGGTGGCAGAGGGAATTGAGCCCGATCAGCTGGTGCCGTTATTAAAGGAGATTATCGAAGAATACAAGGAAAATGCGCATCCAAATGAACGGCTTTTTAAATATTTTAAGCGCGTGAAAAAAATTCAGTATTTTACCTATCAGGATATGAGCTCCAGGATCGAAGTAGAGCCGGCTCCATGCGGGGATTAGGAGGATCTCATGATTTTATTTTTAGCAGGCACAAGTGATGCGAGAGCATTAGCCATTCAATTGAAAAATCAAGGTTTTCCTTTATTGGCAACCGTTGTTACAGAATCGGCAGCGGACAGCTTGAAAGCTGAAGGCATTTCTTATAAAGTGGGGCGGCTGTCTGAAAATGACATGATTGAATTAATTCAGATGCAGGAGATGACCACTGTAATTGATGCCAGTCATCCCTATGCGGAAGAAGCATCAAAAACGGCCATGTCAGCAGCTAAAGCTTGCAGCATTCCTTACATACGTTACGAAAGGCCAAATGAACAGTTTGCCTCACCGCTCATCACTGAAGCTGAAAGCTATGAGGAAGCAGCAAAATTGGCTCAATCGCATAAAGGGACAATCATGCTGACAACCGGCAGCAAAACGCTCGAAATCTTCACAAAATATCTGATGCGGGATGAGATCCGGCTTGTTTGCAGGATGCTTCCAAACATGGGAAACATGGAAAAATGCCAAAAGCTTGGCGTTAAACAAAAGGACATTATTGCGATCCAGGGACCTTTTTCCGAATCATTAAACAAAGCTCTTTATGAGCAGTATGAAGTGACCCTGATGATTACAAAAGAAAGCGGCAAAGTGGGATCGGTGGATGAAAAAATGACCGCTGCCCTGGAATTGGGGATTCCTGTTATTTTGATTAAGCGGCCGCCGCTTGTATATGAAAACTTCTGCACTTCTTTTGAAGAAGTGACTCAAAAATTGGGAGGACTTTACACATGGCAAACATGAACTTTAATACCACATTTGTACCATTAACGGTAGATCCGGATAAAATTTATGACCACAGCTTCGCGATTATTAAAGAGGAGATGGGCGAGCATCCATTTACAGATGAGCAGTGGCTGGTGGTTAGGCGCGTCATCCATGCCTCGGCTGATTTCGAGCTGGGGCGCAGCATGATTTTTACTTCAGATGCCATTGAAGCAGGGATTCAATCGATTTTAGCTGGCCGTCATGTCGTGGCAGATGTACAGATGATTGAAAGCGGGTCAGGACGCAAGCGATTCCAAAAGCATGGCGGGGACCTGCATTGTTATATTGCGGATGAAGATGTTTCTAAAGAAGCAAAGGCCCAGGGAACAACACGTGCGATCATTTCCATGCAAAAAGCAACGAGTCTGCATGAAGGAGGAATCTATGCCATCGGCAATGCGCCAACAGCGCTCCTGGAATTGATTCGTTTAGTGAAAGAAGGGCTCGCCAAACCTGACTTGATTATTGGCATGCCAGTCGGCTTTGTATCAGCGGCAGAGTCCAAAGCCGAGCTGGCCGTGCTTGAAGGAATCCCATTTATAACGAATGCAGGGAGAAAGGGTGGCAGTACAGTGACGGTCGCTGCGCTGAATGCCATTTCGATTATGGCGGATGAACGGGCAAAAGCAGCGAAATAAAAAAGATCCTTCCCAAATGCGGCACGGCTATACGACAGGTGCCTGTGCCGCAGCCATGACAAAGGCAGCACTGCAGGCGCTTGTGACCGGAGAGGTGCCCAATGAAGTAACGATTTATCTGCCGGTTGGCCAGTATGCCACTTTTAAAGTGACGGCTTTTGATCGGTCAGATGGACGGGTCATGTGCGAAACGATCAAGGATGCAGGGGACGACCCGGACGCCACACATCAGGCACGAATTCAAAGTACGGTCACATATGCAAAAAAAGAAGGCATCCATTTAGATGGCGGGATCGGTGTGGGAAGAGTCACAAAAGCAGGGCTGCCAGTAGCGGTAGGGCAGGCAGCGATCAACCCTGTGCCGCGTAAAATGATCCATGGTGTCGTCCAGGAAGCAATGGATAAATATAAAGTAAATCGGGGCATTGAAGTAGTCATTTCGGTTCCTGACGGTGTAGAAATTGCAGAAAAAACATTGAATGGCCGATTAGGGATTATTGGAGGTATCTCGATTTTAGGAACACGGGGAACGGTGGTGCCATTTTCCAGTTCCGCCTATATGGCGAGTATCGCTCAGGCGATCAATGTCGCAAAAGAAGCAGGTTGTGAGCATTTAGTCATTACCACAGGCGGCCGCAGTGAAAAATTTGCCATGAAGCAGTATCCGCATTTGCCGGAAGAAGCCTTTATCGAAATGGGCGACTTTGTCGGTTTTACTTTGAAGAATATTGCAAGGAAGAAGATTCCTAAAGTCTCTCTTGTAGGGATGATGGGGAAATTCTCAAAGGTTGCACAGGGAGTTATGATGGTGCACTCGAAAAGTGCCCCAGTCAGTTTCGAGTTTTTAGCAGGTATGGCCAATAAAGTGGAAGTCAATGAGGAAATTCAGCAGGACATTTTACAGGCAAATACGGCTTCACAGGTTGGTGAAATGCTTCAGGGAAACGAAGAATTTTTTGAAGCCCTTTGCCGAAACTGCTGCTATTATGCACTGAATCATATGAACGCAAACGTCAAAGTGTCGACAACTCTGTATGCCATGAACGGAAGCTGTCTAGGAAAGGCTGAGAATATTGACAAATTGGATGAAGATGATTGGTATCGGGGATAATGGCGCGGAAGGATTGCTCCCCCCATACATAGACTGGATTCATGAATGTGAAGTCCTGGTTGGCGGGGAACGCCATTTGCAATTTTTCCCGGAATTTACTGGAGAAAAAAAAGTAATCAAAGGCGGCTTGTCGGCATTAACGGCTGACCTGCAGCAGGAAACACGCAATACGGTTATTTTGGTATCAGGTGATCCGCTGTTTTATGGGCTTGGCGGTGTATTGGCGAGAAAGCTTCCATTGGAGATTTATCCTTACACAAGCTCTGTTCAGCTCGCTTTTTCAAAAATGCAGGAGAGCTGGCAGGATGCGTATATTGTCAGCCTGCACGGCCGTTCAATTAAAGGCTTTGCCCAAAGAATCGACGGGCGGAAAAAGATTGCTATTTTAACAGACGAAAAAAATACTCCGCAGGCCATTGCGAAGTATTTAAAGAAGTTCGGCATGACGGAGTATGATACCTTTGTTGCTGAGAATCTGCAGGGAGACGAGGAGCGCTGCCAGTTTCTCACCTTGGACGAAATGGAACAATCGTCTTTTTTTCCATTGAATGTAGTGATTTTAAAGCAGCGTGAGGCAGTGGAGCGCGCCTCACTGGGAATTCCGGATGATAAGTTCGTGCAGAGAAAACCGGATAAAGGCTTGATTACGAAAAGGGAGATCAGGACTCTTTGTATCCAAGAGCTGGAGTTAAAGGAAAACAGCATCGTCTGGGATATTGGTACCTGCACAGGCTCCGTTGCGATTGAAGCGGCTAAAATAGCCCGGGAAGGTGCCGTGTATGCGATTGAAAAGAATGAGGGCGATCTGGAAAACTGCCTGGAAAATCAATTAAAACACCGGACAGATTTCACGGCCGTCCTTGGAAAGGCGCCTGAGAAGCTGGATGAATTTCCTGATCCGCATGCGATTTTCATTGGAGGCAACGGCGGCAATATGGAGCTTTTATTACAGACATGCCATTCACGGCTGAAGCCAAACGGCCGGCTCGTTATGAATATTGCCACAATCGAAAATCTCGCTGAAGCGATGCAGCATTTGAAAAATCTGGGCTGCGAAGTATCCGTATTGCAGGCGCAGATTTCAAAAAGCAAGCCAATCCTGCATTTAACGCGCTTCGTACCGTTAAATCCCATTTTTATTGTGACTGCAAAGAAAGGAAAGAACTAAATGAGAATTGGAACTTTGTATGGATTAGGAGTCGGGCCGGGAGATCCGGAGTTAATCACGGTAAAAGCATTCCGCAAATTGCAGGAAAGCCCGGTCATTGCTTATCCCAAAAAATTAAGAGGCAGTAAATCCTACGCACATCGCATTGTAGACATGTATATAAATCCCGAAGAAAAAGAGATGCTCGGTTTGGTTTTTCCAATGACAAAAGATGAAGATACACTAAGGGCTGAGTGGACAAAATCCGCTGAAGCCATATATGGCTTTTTGTCTCAGGGAAAAGATGTCGCATTCGTGACGGAAGGGGATCCGATGCTGTTCAGCACATTTATCCATTTAATGAAGCTGATGCAGGCAATGCATCCTGATGTTCCGATTGAAACGGTAGCTGGCATCTCGTCCTTTAATGGTTCTGTTAATCGGTTAGGAATTGCCCTGGCTGATGGCGATGACCATGTCGCGATGATTCCGGCAACCGAGAATATGGAGGAAATGCGGCGGGTGATTGAAACTCATGATGCGATTGTCTTCATTAAAGTAGCGAAGGTATTGGATGAAATGCTGAATCTGCTGGAGGAAATGGATTTATTGGACAAAACACATGTTGTAACAAAAGTTACATCTGACGAAGAGGTCATATGGAATGTCCATGAGCTCCGGGGTGCAGAATTAAATTACTTGTCATGTATGGTGGTGCGCAAATGAAGAAAATTTGGATTATCGGGGCAGGTCCTGGAGATCCCGATTTAATTACGGTAAAAGGCTTAAAGCTATTAAATAAGGCTGATGTTGTCATGTATACCGACTCTCTTGTCAGCGAGACATTAGTGGCGGAAGCCAAGGAGTCGGCAGAGATTATCCGCACAGCCGGGATGCATCTTGAAGAAATGGTGGATTGCATTGTTGAACGAGTCCATGCAGGCAAAACGGTTGTACGTTTACATACAGGCGACCCGGCCATGTACGGGGCAACGATGGAGCAGGTGGCACTATTGAAGCAGCACGATATCAGCTGTGAAGTTGTACCTGGCGTCAGTTCTGTTTTTGCCTCCGCAGCAGCAGTCGGGGCAGAGCTGACCATTCCGGATTTAACGCAAACCCTTATATTAACAAGGGCTGAAGGGCGGACACCAGTGCCGGAGCGTGAAAAATTACAGGCATTGGCCAGCCATCACTGTACCATCGCGATGTTTCTAAGTGCGACCTTAACAAAGAAAATCACAAAAGAACTGCAGGCAGCCGGTTGGGCAGACAATACACCGGTGGCGGTAGTGCAGCGTGCTTCATGGCCGGATCAAAAAATTGTCCGCACCACATTGTCTGAGCTGGACGAAGCGATGCGTGTCAACGGCATCCGCAAGCATGCGATGATTCTGGCAGGCTGGGCATTGGACCCGCATATCCATGAGAAAGAATACCGCTCGAAGCTATATGACAAAACGTTCACACATGGCTTCCGCAAAGGTGTGACGGCGAATGATTAGTTTGCGCGAAGGTGAAATCCCGGTAATCGAAAAGCGCAAACCCTATGCCCTTGTTGCCATTACAAAGCATGGGGTGGCGCATGCAAGAAGCTATGCGGAAAAATTTCCATATGCAGATCTATATTATATGAAAAAATTCGAACAGGGCGATGAGGAAGCTCGGCAGATTCAATTATTTGATGGAACGGTCCGCCTATTATTGCCCGCATTGTTCCAGCAGTATAAAGGGATTATCTGCATCATTTCCCTCGGTGCTGTTGTCCGCATGATTGCCCCGCTTTTGATCGATAAAAAGAAGGACCCAGCCGTGCTGGTGGTTGATGATAAAGGCCAGTATGTCGTCAGCGTATTATCCGGCCATATTGGCGGTGCCAATGCATTAACACATGAATTTGCCCATGCGATTGGGGCGGCGCCTGTTGTGACCACCGCATCAGATGTTCAAAAAACAATTCCGGTCGATTTATTTGGCGCCCAATTTGGGTGGATGTGGGATAGCGAAGAAAAATTAACACCTGTCAGTGCATCGGTTGTCAATGAAGAGCATGTGGCGATCGTGCAGGAAACCGGGGAAAAGAATTGGTGGACGTATGACAGGGAAATGCCGGACAATCTAAAAATTTATCCATCAATAGAGGAAGCCATCAAGGCAAAGCCGCAAGCAGCACTGCTTATTACAGATCGCATTCTAGTACCGTATGAAGAGGCGATGCTTGAGAACGGGGTCCTGTACCGTCCAAAATCAATAGTTCTTGGTATTGGCTGCAATCGAGGCACATCATTGGCAGAGATTGAAGGAGTAATTGATGAAACATTGGCGGAGCTAGGTTTGAGCAAAAAAAGCGTCAAAGCGATTGCATCTATTAATCTGAAAAAAGACGAGGCAGGATTGCTGGAATTAACAGCTAAATATAACTGGCCGTTTGTTACATACACACCTGAAGAGCTGAATGAGATTCTGATGCAAAATCCGTCGGACACCGTCTTTAAATATACGGGCGCGTATGGAGTCAGTGAGCCGGCGGCCATGAGGTATGCGAATGCGAAGGAATTGCTGCTGGAGAAGAAGAAAAGCGGCAATGTGACCATCAGTATTGCACGCATCAATTTTGAGGAGGGAAGAGGATGAATCGATTTGTTCTGGCCGGAACAGGAAGCGGTGTCGGAAAAACAACCTTCACTATCGGCATTATGCGTGCGCTGATGAAGCGCGGGTTAACCGTACAGGGCTTTAAATGCGGCCCTGATTACATTGACCCTGCGTATCATACAGCTGTCACCAAACGCCCTTCCCGAAATATTGATAGTTTCATGATGTCCCATGATACCGTGCGTGCCATTGTCGCAAGAGCGAGCCGCGATACAGACGTATCGGTGATTGAGGGAGTGATGGGCTTTTATGACGGAAAATCACCATTATCCAATGAAGGTTCTGCTGCCCATATTAGCGGGATTACAAAAAGTCCCGTCATTTTAATTGTCAATGCGGCAAGTATGGCAAGAAGTGCGGCGGCGATTGTCAAAGGTTTTCAAATGCTGGATGAAAGTTCCCATATCGTTGGAGTCCTTGCCAATCAATTAGGAAGCAAAAGCCATTTTGATATTGTCAAATCAGCGATTGAACAAGAATGCGGAATTCCTGTCATTGGCTATCTCCCAAAAGGAGCTGTAGCCGAGATGCCAAGCCGTCATTTAGGGCTGGTGCCGGCCATAGAACGCGGTGATTTAGATTCCTATTTTGAAAGTCTGGCAGAAGCGATTGAAGAAACAGTGGATATTGATCAGCTTCTGAAACTAATGAAAGCCAAGGTATGGGAGGTCTCCTCTTCCATTTTTGATGCACAGCCGGAAAGACAGGAAGTACATATTGCGGTTGCCAGAGATGCGGCCTTTAATTTTTACTATGAAGAAAACTTAGAATTGCTGCGGGCCCATGGTGCCGCATTGCATTTCTTCTCTCCGCTGGACAACGAGGAAGTTCCTGAAATAGCGCAGGGGCTTTACATCGGCGGCGGCTTCCCGGAAGAGTTTGCTGAAGCATTGGCTAAAAATGAGGCAGCTAAGCTATCTATAAAGGCCGCGCTGGAGCGGGGAGTGCCGACATTGGCAGAATGCGGCGGCTTTATGTATTTAACAGAAGAAATTGTGGATCGAAAAGGACAGGCATTCCCGATGATCGGTGTGATTCCGGGCCGGGTCAGGATGCAGGATAAATTGGCTGCACTCGGGTATCGGGAAATTACAGGTGTTCCGGGCAACTTCCTGATGAATGAAGGAGAGCAGGCAAAAGGGCATGAATTCCATTACTCGGCATATGAAGGGAATCATCCTTCACCGGCCTATTTCAGCAAGGGCCGCTTCCGCTCTCAGAAGGAAGGCTATTTAACTGATAATCTTGTAGCCGGCTATACACACTTTCACTTTGCATCGAATCCGCAGCTTGTGAAAAATTGGCTGGCAGCTTGTTTGGAGGCAGAACATGAATTATTTTCCGTTATTAATGAATCTTGATTATAAAAAGGTGGTTATTGTCGGTGGCGGACATGTGGCACGCCAGAAGGCTGAAGCCCTGCTGCCGACAAAAGCCCAAGTAACTGTGATCAGCCCGGTGGTTACTGAAAAATTAGAGCAGTATATCCATGAAGGACTTGTGACATGGAAAGAAAAATCGTTCGAACCGGCTGATTTAGATGACGCGGCCCTGATCTTTGCTGTAACAAACGACGAAGAAGTAAACAATGCAGTGGAAGAAGCCGCACAGCATTGGCAGCTGCTCAGCCGTGCAGATGCAAAGGGCCGTATTGATTTCATTAATCCCGCAGTTGTCCGACGCGGTGAATTCGTTTTGACCGTATCAACATCTGGCGCAAGCCCCGGTCTGACCCGCAAAGTGAAGTCAGAATTAGCAGAGGAATATGGAGAGCATTATGCGCAGTATGTATCTTTTTTAAAGGAAGCCCGTCAGCGGATCTTAGAAAAGTTTACTGGGGATGAGAAAAAGCAGCTATTGGCAGAGCTTCTGGATCCTCAAATTTTGGAGTGGATAGAGCAAGGCGAGAAGCAAAAATGTGAAGACCGGCTGCTTAAGCGTATTGGAGAAAAGCAATGAGTGGATTTGTCTATATTGTTGGAGCTGGACCAGGTGACCCCAAACTGCTGACAATTCGCGGTTTGGAATGCATCCAGCAGGCTGATGTGATTTTATATGACCGTCTTGTGAATGTGGAAATGTTAACACACGCAAAAGCAGATGCAGAGCTGATTTATTGCGGGAAAGAGCCTGGCAGGCATGGATTGATTCAGGATGAAATCCATCGGGTGCTGGTAGAACAGGCAAACCTTGGCAGGCAGGTGCTGCGCTTAAAGGGAGGCGACCCATTTGTCTTTGGACGAGGTGCTGAAGAAGCGGCCATATTGCGGGAAGCAGGTATTCCCTTTGAAATTGTTCCAGGTATAACTGCCGGAATTGCTGCGCCTGCGTATGCAGGAATTCCTGTGACACACCGTGATCATGCGGCAAGCTTTGCGATTGTAACTGGCCATGGCCGCGCCGAAAAGGAGCAGGACTTTCTAAAGTGGTCTGCGCTTGCTCAAATTGACACGGTCGCCTTTTATATGAGCATTGGCAACATTGAACACATTACGAAAAGCTTAATAGCTAATGGAAAAAGCGGAACAACCCCTGCTGCTGTGATTGAATGGGGCACAACTGCCAGGCAGCGGACGATTACAGGGACACTCGAAACGATTACAGAGGATATCCGGATTCATGGCATCTCGAATCCATCGATGATTTTGGTTGGAGATGTGGTTGGAGTACGGGATCAAATTGCCTGGTTTATAGAAAAGGAGCATGAATTATGTTAGAAGCCTTGAAAAAACGCCGTGCGATTCGAAATTTTGAATTGCGCGAAGTAGAACGGGAAAAAATCGAGACATTATTAGCAGCAGCCACATACGCACCAAATGACCGCATGCGTGAGCCGTGGCATTTCTATGTATTGCAGGGAGAAAGCTTAAAACGCTACAAGCAGGTGGCACTTGATTACCTGCAAAAACGCTTTCCAGCGAAGCCGCATTTAGTGGAAAGCTCCATGAAAGCCATCACGAACACACCCCTGATTATTGTTGTGACATCCGCCATTGTTGAAGGCGATGAAGGGGCGACAAAAGATAATGTCTTTGCCGTAAGCAGTGCCATTATGTCGATGTGGCTGATGGCAGAACAGCTGGGATTAGGCATGGTATGGCGTACAAGAGGCGTTGGTCTGGTGCATGATACCTCACTGCATGATTTTATTGGTGCATCTGAGCAGGAGCAATTAGTGGGAACGCTATGCATCGGCTACCCGGCAGAAGAAATTGCTTCCGAGAAAAAGCGTACACCATTTGCTGAAAAGACTACGTGGCTTTAAGGAGGTATGGTCTATGGCACAAAAAGGGATGCTGCTGGTTTATACAGGCGATGGCAAAGGAAAAACAACCGCCTCGCTTGGTGTCGCATTAAGGGCAATTGGCCGGGGCATGAAGGTAAAATACTATCAATTTATTAAATCACCGGAACGTACATATGGTGAAAAGCTGGCCCTCAGGAAACTGGGTGTTGAAACTGTGCAGCTGGGAATCGGGTTTACCTGGACGAAAACACCGGAGGAGCACCGTGAAGCACTTGCAAGAGCCTGGCAGACGGTAAAAGAAGAATTAAAAGATGAAACAACAGATGTATTAGTGCTGGACGAACTGAATAATGCCCTGGCCATCACACGTTTTCCCATTGATGATGTGCTGCCATTAGCAGAGGTGCTGGAGGCCATTCAAAACCGTCCCAAAACGATGCATTTGGTGATCACAGGGCGTTCTGCACATCCTGCCATTCTCGAATTAGCCGATTTAGCGTCTACCATTGATGCCACCAAACATTATTATGCCGAACAGGATGTTAAAGCCATGAAGGGGCTGGAGTTTTAAGCAGCCTGCCCGGCTATTTAGGACCCTGTATCTAGTTAGGTTTTGGAAATTGAGGAGAATTTCAATGATAAAAGAATCCCCTTTGCAATACGATTTTGAGAAGCTCTGGAAAGAAGGCATGCTGGATTGGCATGGCAGGATGCCGGAGCGAATGGTAGATGATGGACTGGAGGAAGCCTTTTGGACGCAGTCCATGAAGAAAAAGAAATACAAGCAGACAGATGAGTATGCCAAAAGGATCTACGAAAAAATGAAGAAGCATATCCCGGAAGACTCAAGCTGTATTGAATTCGGTCCGGGATGGGGCAACTATACCTTTCCGCTCAGCCAGGATGTCAGAAGTTTAACGCTCGTGGATGGTTCAAAGAGCGTGCTCGCTTACTTAAAGCAGTATTTTGAAGAGGAGACCCCTATCCAGTTTGTCCACAGTAAATGGGAAGAAGCACCATTGGAGCCGCATGATGTCGTGGTGGGGGTAAACTGCTTTTATCGAATGTATGAAATGAATGAAGCGTTGAAGAAAATGAACAGGCTGGCAAAAAAGCGTGCCATAATCGGCTTAACGACCGGTCCTATTCAGCCGCATTACGTCCTGTTGGATGAACAGTTTGGCTATGACATTAAATACCCGCGCAGGGATTATATCATGATCGTCAACATGCTGTACCAGTTAGGCATTTATGCAGATTGTGAAATAATAAAGCTTGAGCGGGAGCACCGTTATGATACATGGCAGCAGTTACTTGATGCCGGGAGCAAGAAAATCTTATCTCCCCGGTTTGAGCAGGCACATGTAGAAGCTTCATTGGAACGATTTATTTCCAAAGAGGATGGCGGGTATGTGTACCGTTATCCTTTCCATGCGGCAATCATCAGCTGGGAGCCTGTGAAGCATATATGACAAGGGGACGGTTTGCATTACTGTTGGCTTCACTGGGGGCGGGGCTGCTTGCTTCCATGACTTTTGCCGTGATGGTGGGATCTGTGGACATTACCCCGCGCCTTATTTGGGAAGTGCTGTTCTCCAAGCTGGGTATATTCATAGCAACAGATTCTTCTAAGGCACAGGCGGTTATTATTTGGGATATACGATTCCCTCGTATTGTACTTGCGGCCATAGTAGGTGCCGCACTGGCCATTTGCGGGGCAGCCATTCAAGCATTAGTAAAGAATTCAATCGCAGATCCCTACATTCTGGGTGTATCTTCCGGTGCATCTGTTGGAGCTGCATCTGTTATTTTACTTGGTGCATTCAGCGTGCTTGGCGTCTATGCCATTTCCCTGGCCGCATTTTTAGGCGCCATTTTTGCGGTCATGATTGTGTTTTTTTTAGCACGCGTCAATGGACGCGTATCGGTCATTCGTCTCCTTTTGGCAGGAATTGCGGTTTCGATGGTGTTATCCGCCATTACCAATTTTATGCTGATGATGTCCAAGCAGCAGGGCGGCATTCAAGCGGTCATGCATTGGATGCTCGGCAGTCTGGCGGGCGCGAAATGGTCCAATCTTGGCATCCCGTTTTTTTCACTGCTGCTCGTTTTTATTCTGCTGCTCATGAATTATCGGCAGCTTAATGCTTTATTGCTTGGAGAGGAAACGGCCGCGACACTTGGCGTTAATCTGGACCGGTTTCGAATCTTTATCATTCTCTTTGTATCCCTTCTGACCGGTGTGGTCGTCGCGGTCAGCGGAAGCATTGGCTTCGTCGGGCTGATTATTCCTCACATCGTGCGGATGTTGGTGGGGTCTAATTACAAACTGGTTCTGCCGATAAGCGCACTGATCGGTGCCATTTTCTTAGTTTGGGCGGATATGGCCGCCCGTATGGTGCTGGCGCCTGAAGAAATGCCAATCGGGATTATTACCGCTATTTGCGGATGCCCATTCTTTATCTGGATGCTTAGGCGAAAGCGTTATTCTTTTGGGGACGGTGAGTAAGGATGCTCCAGGTCAAAAATATGTCCTTTTCAGTGCCGGACAAGCAAATTTTAAATAATATCACTTTTTCTGTGGAACAGGGAAAATTCGTTGGAATCATTGGACCGAATGGAAGCGGAAAATCGACGATGCTAAAAATCATTTATCGTCATTTAAAACAAACGAGCGGTTTCGTGACGTTATATGAAAAAGATATTCTCGATCTTCCGCAGAAAAAGCTTGCTCAGGAGTTAGCTGCTGTCAGTCAGGAAACACCGGTACTCTTCGATTTTACAGTAAAAGATTTGGTCATGATGGGGCGGACGCCGTACAAAAAATGGCTTGACGCTGATAAACAGGAGGACTTTGCCATTGCCGAAGAAAGCATGATGCTCGCAAATGTGCTTCACTTGGAAAACCGCATGTTTAACCAATTATCCGGCGGCGAGAAGAAACGGGTGATGCTCGCACGCGCCCTGGCACAGCAGGCAAACATATTAATTCTGGATGAACCGACCAATCATCTGGATATTGAACATCAATATCAATTAATGGATTTAGTGAAGGATTTGCCTATCACCATTGTGGCTGCCCTTCATGATTTAAACCTGGCCGCAGGGTATTGCGATGAACTCCTTGTCATGAACGATGGAGCTCTTTATATGTCGGGAACACCGGAGCAAGTCCTGACAGAAGAGACATTGAAGGAAGTCTTTCATATGCAGGCCGGTGTTTCGAAAAATCCATTTACCAAAAAACTTCATCTGTTTTTTCACACAAACTATTAACGTGAATTGAGGGACCTATGAAAATGAAAAGCAGCAGAATTTGGGCTTTCCTGGTTTTAGCGGCAGCATTATTATTGGCCGCATGCTCAGCAGAGGAAGCAAACACAGCAAAGGTGAAAAGTGAACAAGCGGAGCAGACGGAGAAAGTGGTTATTGAAAATGAAGGCTTTGTGAATGAATACGAAGCAGCGCCAAAGCGTGCGATATCATTGAATCAGCATGTGACAGAAATCATGCTGGCACTTGGCTTAGAAGATTCAATGGCTGGTACTGCATTCTTGGATAACGAAATTTATGAGCCATTACAGGAGGCATACGGCAAAGTACCAGTATTGGCAGAGCAATATCCATCAAAAGAGCAAGTCATCTCATCAGAAGCAGACTTTCTATATGGCGGCTGGGAAAGTGCCTTCAATGAGAAAAACATTGCAACACGTGAAGAACTAAAGGAATTAGGCATTAACAGCTACTTACAATCTTCATCTGTGAAAGTGGCACCAACCCTGGAAGATATCTATAGTGACATCCGCAATATCGCAAAAATTTTCCGTGTGGAAGAACGCGGTGAAAAACTAATTAACCAAATGAATCAAGAAATTGATGCCATTACATCCCAATTGCCTGAAGTAAAAGAGCCATTAGATGTGCTGGTTTACGACAGCGGGGAAACAGACGTGTTCACGGCCACACAAAACTTCATGAACACACTTGTCACAATGGCAGGCGGGCACAATGTCTTTGGTGATGTAAAAGGAAACTGGGCCACCGTCTCAAAAGAAGACGCAGTAGAACGCCAGCCTGATGTCATCGTAGTGATAGATTATGGCTCAACAACTGCCGAACAAAAAATAGAATTCCTTAAAAAGGACCCGGCCTTAAGCCAGACACCTGCCGTACAAAACGAACGCTTTGTCATCCTCCCGCTGTCGGCAGCATCTGAAGGAGTTCGTGTAGGGGAAGCGCTTGAGGTTTTGGCCAAGGGTTTCTATCCGGAGGCTTTTTAACATTTGGGTGTTTATGAGAACTTTGTTGCTTTTGAACGGTTATTTAAATATAACCGCTGAGTTGATTGGAGCGGAGGGCACTTGACTCCTGTGGGAGCAGCGGGACAGGTGAGACCCCACAGGCGAAGCCGAGGAGGCTCACCGCACGCCCCACGGAAAGCAAGTGCCCGCAGCGGAAAGCAACGGGCTTAATACTAAGCCTAAACAAGATTTCAAGATAGAGTATCAAAATTAATAGAGGGAGGTCACCTAATGACAACCTGGAACCTAACGCAAATGCAGCGTCACCTGCTAATATGCAACGGCGCAACCTGCATGGGTGCTGGAGCAGAAGAAGTCACACAGCAAATACGCGATGAAATCCGGAAAAACCGTTTAGACGAGCATATTCACACATCCCGTACCCGCTGCAACGGCCGCTGCAAAGACAAATGCGTCGTCATTGATTACCCAAAAGGAACCTGGTATTCAGTCCAGCAGGAAGAAACAGCCCGCGATATTGTTCATGAAGCAGTGAAGGAAGAGTCAATCATTTACTCCATGGAACACGGCGAACGCAAACGCAATGAAAACCGCATAAAAGGAATCGATAAATACAAGAAAGGAAAAGGAACAATGAAAAAAGCTGTCCTATTTGTCGGCCATGGCAGCAGGATGGAGGCAGGGAATCACGAAGTCCGCCAATTCGTTGATCAAATGAGAGACTATATTGACCCAGCCCTCTTGGTAGAAACCTGCTTCTTAGAATTTGCATCCCCCAATATTGAAGACGGAATTCAGATTTGTGCTGAAAAAGGGGCAGATGAAATCCATGTCATTCCCATCATCCTATTGCATGCGGGACACTCCAAGCTGCACATTCCAGCAGAAATTGAACATGCCAAAGAGCACTTCCCGGATATTCAGTTTACCTATGGCCAGACGATAGGGGTTCATGATGAGGTTCTTGAAATATTAAAAACAAGACTTGCAGAAACCGGCTTTGATGTAAATCAGACGCATGAAGATACAGCCATTTTATTAATCGGACGAGGCGGCAGCGATCCATATGCCAATGCTGATTTTTATAAGATCAGCAGATTGCTGTGGGAAATGTTAAATGTATCATTCGTTGAATGTGCATTCATGGGGGTTACAACCCCAACCGTCAAGGATGGGATAGAGCGCTGCATTAAACTTGGCGCCAAAAAAATCATCATGCTGCCGTATTTCTTATTTACCGGCATTTTAATGGAAAGAATGAACAAAATGTCCGAACAGTTTAAAGAAACCTATCCTCAAATAACCATAGATATTGCTGAATACTTCGGCTACCATCCAAAGCTGAGAACTGTGCTATTAGAGCGTATGAACCAAGCCCTTGACGGCACTTCGACTGGAATGCAGGACCTGGAAAATTTCCGTAAGTATGCAGAAGAACACGGTTATGAACATCATCACCATCATTAAAATGAATAATTCTATATGATAATGGATCCGGCTGCCAAATGGCAGCTTTATTTTTTTCTAAAAGCTTAGGTGCAAATTAGAATTAACAGGTTCAAAGAATAAATAAATTCAAAATGGGTGAATTTAGTACTATCTGTAATAGAAAGGCTGGTCTTCAATGGAGAAAAAATTATTAAACCTGCTTCTCGGATTGTGCATTTGTTCAGTTCCGTTTTTGTTTAAAGGGAAAAAAATGAGGGAGACATTAGTTATTTTTTTCTCGAAAGGCGTTCTTGCCACTCTGATTGATGCCTATGTTGTTGGAACAAAAAGAGTAGAATATCCAGTCCGCCCTTTTTCAAGAATTTTTAAAACGAATCTGATTTATGATATTTTGTTCTTCCCGCTTTTAAGTGTGATTTGGGTTAAAATTTCTTACAATGACAAGTTAGGCAATATTCTTCTCAAAAGCTTGCTGTTCAGTGTGCCAATGAGCATTGCCCAATGGTTCTTTGAAAGAAACACGAGACTATTTAGGTGGAGGAAATGGTCCATTTTCCATACATTTGGCAGTGTGAACTTTACTTTATTCACTATAAGAGGATTTGTCGGGTTTATTAAAACATTGGATCGATTAAAGAATAATCGGAACTTATCTGAGATGGAAGGTTAATGATGTTCTGCAAACGGCCTTATTATCTCCATAAAAAGTTAATGCTGCCATTACGGCAGCATTTTTTATGTGATTCTTACTCCTTGCAAAGTCTAAGAATGCACAACCGGGATTCCACGTTTAATGTGAATGGTCAGCTTTACTAAATTTACGCTCTGTCCATAAAAAAACGTCCGTTATTACCTTCGCTAATATAATTACGATTAGGTAACATGCAAAAAGAAAAAAATAATTCGTGCCTCCATATAACTTGAAAAGACCGAGACCTATAAGAAGAGGCTTAAAAACAAATGCTAAAACGGCAGAAGTCAGCACAGTATAAACATAGTAATTTTTTTTATGATTCAATGTCCATTGATAAACAAGCATAAATGTAACAGGAACGAAACTTGAGTCAAGGGATATACCTGGAATCATTGGAATCATTGGAAAAGGATAATTCAGCAGCCCGGAATTTTTATTGTACAAGTCGATATAGCCAAAAAGCATATGAATACTATAACCATAAAATCCTATAAAAAATAATTTCCTTTTATCAATTTTAAAAAATAACACAAGTAAAGGAACAATAAATAGCATAACCATAAACCAGTATTCAAAAGAAGTGTAAATGCTGAATTCCAACCAGTAATCATTTAAAGCTTTTTGTCCCTCTTTACCCATTTTGACAATATGATCAAATACTTTTAGCCGGTTTTCCTCCATGGCAAATGAACCCCTTTTAGCTGCGAGTTAGTTATGTCTATATTTCCAAATTTCTTATTTTTATATGTGTGATTATAAAAGGATATTGAGAAAGGATTAATCATTAACTTATCGTTTATCAAACAATGTTGAAGTAGTGAAGGACTAATTAATTCTTTATGGAATAAATAACTAACAGGAGACTAAAGAAAAAAAAGGTGTGTGGAATAAATGCAGGATGACATAAAGAAATTTTCACTAGTGGGTAAAGTCATAGCGGTTAGCTTAAGCCAAAAGCATACTTTCAGTAAAAAAAATCAAAATATCATAAAGCTGGTGAAGAGTTTAGGGGTTGAAGGAGATGCCCATTTTGGTTCAAAAGTTAAACACCGGTCCAGAGTGAAACAAAACCCTGACCAGCCGAATCTAAGACAGGTTCATTTAATCCACAGTGAGTTATTTCAGGAGTTAGCAGACCGTTTCCCTATTGAACCAGGGCAAATTGGTGAAAATATTACAACTTCCGGAATCAATCTTCTTGAATTGCCTGTAAACACAATCCTTTTTTTGGGGCAATCTGCTGTTATCAGGATAACAGGATTGCGCAATCCCTGTGCTCAAATCGATCAATTTCAGCCTGGCCTTTTACATGCAGTAATAGAGAAGGATGAAAATGGAAAACTCATTAGAAAGGCTGGTATTATGGGGATCGTGCTGGAGAGCGGAGAAGTGAAGCCAGGCGATGAAATCCGCGTTCAATTTCCGCCTAAGCCTTTTAAAAAGCTGGAAAGGGTTTAAAACCTTTTAAACAAATAGCAACTTTCATTCCGACACAGGGAGATGGATTTCTATTGAAAAAAATGCTGATTACTATTTTAATTGTACTGACGGCTATCTTCTATATTTTCATTGTTCCCCATGAGCCTCTGGCAATCAAAATTATCTTTAAGCTGATTCCTATGGTGCTCATTATTTTTTATGCATTCCGAAGACTCCCTGCCAGTCCAGAGCCGGCATTGCGTTTTGTCGTTATTGGCCTGTTTTTCTGCATGCTTGGTGATGGATTCATTGCTGTTTCGTTTGTTGCAGGTCTTGGTGCTTTCCTTGTAGGGCATCTTTTTTATTTGACTGGATTTTTCAAAATGTCTCGGATGTCAAAGCTGCGCCTTTCAGCCATCATCCCGATAGGTTTCTATTCTTTGATTATTGGCAGCCAGCTGATTGCTTCCTTATCTGAAGGAGGAAATGATGCATTAGTGATCCCGGTTATGGCCTACATGCTTGTCATTTCATTAATGGCCTTATCATCCATACTAACCGGGAACAAGAGGGCCATTGCCGGAAGCATTTTGTTTGTTATCTCGGATTCAATCCTTTCATGGAATATGTTTGTTTCAGATATTGTTTATTCAGATGTGTTTATTATGACTACTTACTACTCTGCCCAATTTCTGATTGCCGATAGCCTTGCTTCATTTGGAGAATCGGCAGGGGAAAAGGCAGCAATACTGGATGTAAAACAGCAGCTGTGATTTGTATGCCCAAAAGACTTTCTCTATAAAAAGAAAGTCTTTTATTCTTTTCCTGATCCTTTTTCCAGACCATGAAAACTCTCCATTCTCGTTATCCAATACCCACTGTAGTAAAGAGTGAGGAAGATGACAAAGTCATATAAAGTAGACCAGTTTTTTGGGTTATAAAAGTCGATGGCATCAAAGAAATTCATCCCTCCAAAAGCTCCAATGGCAGAGAAGAGTATTCCTTTAAAGAAGCTATTCATTTTAGGCATTATTTGAAGGGCAAACATTACTCCGACTGGAGCTAATGAAAAGTGATATGGCAAAAATAAAAATGGTGCCAGTGGAATAATGATCATAGGGTATGACCATAATCCCATAGATAACGCAGCTAAATCGATAATAAGAGACATTATGATGACTAATAAGCCAGCTAAGAGAAGACGCCCGGTGCTGTCCTTCTTCCTATACTTAAACCATATCAGCCAGGGAATGATAAACAAAGCAAGACCAGCCCACCATTGCCCCGTAGTAATAAATTCGTTTTTCACTATATCCGCGAATGCTGTGCTTATCTCCGTATATTGTTCGTATGCTTGTTCAGACTTGGCCAGTCCTTTTTCAAACGCCATGGCTGCGCCCCCATTCTTTTTACTTATTTTCAATTGCTTTTTTGTATTTTCTTTCCACCAATAGACAACATATAAAAGTAAGGAGGTCAAAAGATGCCTAACCCATTAGAAGCAATCTTTAATATGCTCAGAATTTCATTTGATAATACTAATGAACCGAAATCTCCGCTGCATGTGATTGAAGTCGG
Organism: Bacillus sp. NTK034; assembly: GCF_017303275.1. Taxonomy (GTDB): domain Bacteria; phylum Bacillota; class Bacilli; order Bacillales; family Cytobacillaceae; genus Cytobacillus. The sequence goes on from NZ_JAFKOJ010000009.1 coordinate 183,694, forward strand.
AGACTTGTGGAAGTATTTAACCCTGGTAGAAGAATTTATCCGGTATGAAGAAATGAGCTTAAACACAACTACAGATGATGAAGTGCGGGAAATGCTTACAGATGTAGTAAAGGTATGTGAAGCGCAAGTAAAAAGATTAAGCAAATTCATGAAAAACGAAGGGATTCCTTTACCTGACGTAACATCTTCAAAACCAAATTCAAACCCGAAGGATATTCCTTTGGGAGTTAAGTTAACGGATGATGAAATTGCCAATGGCGTCGCATTCAAATTAGTAATATGTTCACAAGCATGTGCAACGGGCCAGGTTGATGCTGTCCGAAATGATGTAGGGCTCATGTGGACTGAATTCTTTTTAGAATGGACAGCAATAGGAGCAACTGTAAAAACCTTGATGAGGAAAAGGGGATGGCTCAAAGTTCCGCCCTATTACTATGCTCCAGGTTCCCCACAAAGGTAGAAATCCGACTCAAAGGTTTGAGTTGGATTTTTACTTTTTAGGATGAGTTTTTTTGAGTAGAATTATAAATTCAAATAAAAGATCCATTTATAACAGGTGCCCGGATCTTAAGTCATCTAAATGGCTTAAGGTAAGGTGCCTTTTTTTGTATGTTTCAGCTATTTTTAGCCGGGTACAAGAAATGAAAAGCTTTTAAGATATATGAATGAGATTTTGGCTGTACCCCATAGGAGGGATATCAATGGATAAGGTAGATACCAGGCATATGGCAAGAGACACCGAGGACAAGCGGCAGAAGGCGGCTGGCACCAATGGGATGGCTGCTTCTGCGGTTCATGAAGCAACAGGAGCTGGTGCCGAAATCTTAAGAAACGGCGGCAACGCCATGGATGCCCTGGTCGCAATCCAATTTGCTCTTAGTGTGGTTGAAGTGTTTAACACTGGCATTGGAGCAAGCGGATATATCGTGTATTATGATCAGAAAACAAAAAAGACGAAGGTGATCAACGGTCATTCAAAGACCCCTTCAGGGGCAGATAAAGATCAGTTCTTAAATAAAAAAGGAGAGATTACTCCTTACTTTCAGCAGACCATTGATGCCAAGTCAGTAGGCATTCCCGGAATCATGAAGGCTATGGATGAAGGGCATCAAAAGTTTGGGACAAAGCCGCTGGAGGATCTGATTGAGCCTGCCGTTAAACTGGCTGAAGAAGGCTTTAGGGTGAACTGGCAATGGGACGAAGTCATCGAAATTCTTCATATCAGATTGGGGGAAGAAGCAAAGAAGTTTTTTATGCCGGAAGGAGTTCCTTTAGTGAAAGGAGACTGGGTTCAAAACAAAGACCTGGCAAAGACTCTTAGAATCCTGCAAAAGAAAGGAATACAAGCGCTTTATGAAGGTGAAATTGCAGATGCTATCATCAAGACACTTAAAGAGCAGGGCGGTATTATGACGAATGAGGATCTGCAAAACTATCGGGCTCCTATAGAAGAACCGGTGATAGGAACCTACAGAGACTATGAAATTGCCGTTCCAGGACCACCTAATGGCGGGGGAATTTCACTGCTGCAGATGTTAGGGATTCTGGAAGGGTTTGAGCTTAACAGGTATCGAGTATCTTCCTGGGAAAAGTATTATTTATTCTCAGAGGCAATGAGATTGGCATTCACTGATAAGCTGGCTTATATGGGAGATCCTAATTTTTCTGAAATTCCGGTTGAAGGTCTGCTTCAAGAAGAGTATTTAGAAGAACGGCGGGGAATGATCGACTGGAAATCGAGAAATCCGGAAATTGAATGCGGCAATCCCTGGAAGTTCCAGGGCAGCGATCGTCCCAGGGGAGAAGTAAAAGTGCATCAAACAGGAAAAGATACTACGCATTTTACCGTAGCTGACAGATGGGGGAACATTGCTGCATGCACGTCTTCGAATGAGCATATTATGGGCTCAGGCATCATGGTACCAGGTTACGGATTTTTGATGAACAATGATTTGACCGATTTTACCCCGGAACCGGACCATATCAATAGCCTGGCACCAAATAAACAGCCGGTCAGCGCAAAAGTACCTGCTATAGTATTCAAGGATGGGGTGCCTGCTTTAACGCTGGGCTCTCCTGGCGGTCCAACTATTGTTGCATCAGTTTCACAAGTTATCAGTCATATTCTCGATTTTGAAATGGATGTAAAAGCTGCAATCGAAGAACCCAGGATTTATAACAGTGTGGGACCGGATGTCTGGTCTGAGCAGGGCATTGGCCAAAGTGAAATTGACAAGCTCCGTCAAATGGGATTTCAGTTTGATGATACAGACAGGCCCATTGGCAACGTCCAGGCGATCTTCATTGACCAAAAAACTGGAATGCTGCATGGAGCTGCTGATTCAAGCAGGCCAGGATCAGCCATTGGAATTAACGAAGCGTAACCCTGTGATTATTTACAAAGGAGTGATTTCGTTGAATCAATATGAAGCCTATTTTGAAGACAAGATGCCTGAAATGATGAACTTGCTCGAGGAACTGGTGAATATAGACAGCGGCTCTTATCATAAAGAAGGAGTGGACAAGGTTGGCACTGTTTTGAGAAAGGAATTTGAGGAATTGGATATGGATGTACTTGTTCACCGTGAATCAGAGTATGGGGACCATCTGGAGATAAAAGCGGAAAAGGATAGTGACCCCAATATTATTATTATCGCCCATATGGATACCGTATTTCCGGAAGGCGAAGCAGAAAAACGCCCATTCAAAATGATCGGGGATAAAGCATATGGGCCGGGAGTGAGTGATGAAAAGGCAAGCCATGTATCCGTTTTGTACGCATTGAAACTTCTTAAGGAAAATGGCTCGGACGCATATAAAAATGTACACTTGATTTTTAATAGTGATGAAGAAATCGGATCTCGAAAATCAAAAGCCATTATTAAAGAGGCGTCGATAGGTAAAAAATTCTCACTTGTTGTTGAATCCGGAAGGCCAGATGATGGCATAGTCACAGAAAGAAAGGGAATTGGAAGATTTATCTTTGATGTTAAAGGAAAAAGCGCCCATGCCGGGGTTGAACCCGAAAGAGGAAGAAGCGCCATCGATGAACTGGCACATAAAGTAGTTAAACTTCATGATTTAAATGATTACGAGAGAGGCTTGTCAGTCAATGTGGGCTTAATTGACGGCGGCATCTCTTCTAATACCGTCGCCCCGGATGCAGAAGCGCAAGTGGATGTTCGAGTGAAGAATATGGAACAGGCAAAGGAGATTACGGCAAAAATCACAGAAATTGCAGAGGAGGAGGAAGTGCAGGGAACAGAAACGAGCTTATCAGGCAAAATTGGACGGCCGCCAATGGAAAAAGTCGCAGGAACGGATAAATTGATTGAGGAAATAAAGGCTGCAGGGGAAGAACTAGGAATGTCTATTAGGGAAGTCAGCACGGGCGGAGGTTCGGATGCAGCGTATACTTCCACTGAAGGCGTCCCAACCGTGGACGGCATGGGGCCGCTCGGAGAATTTTCCCACAGTGAGACAGATGAGTATATCGATTTAAAAACGTTTCCGAAGCGAACGGCTTTACTGGCAAGGACGATCGAGAGGTTAAGCAAAGTGTAGAATAGAAACGTGAAAGCCTGGCCTGAGTGGGCCGGGTTTTTTGATGAAAAAAAGAATGTGCCACGTAAGAATAAAAGCTTTAGACCTCCTGATTTTGATTAGTTTTTTATGAGAATGAAGACCATTCCTTTAGTATTTCAGAATGAGGATTATCTTTCCTTCAATAAAAAAATAATAAAAAACATTAATTATTTATTGAAAAACGATAAATAATAGATTAAAATCAAACTGAAAATAACAAGTGAGGTGTTTTTTATGGAAAAAGTAACAACATTGTTTTTAAAAATAGCCGTTTTTCTTTTAGGAGTCCCCATTTTAGTTCTGTGTATTTTTTTGGTCCCTGAACTGGGGCGAGTTGCAGGTGAATTGCTGCCGAAGTTTGCTTTCCTTAAATATTGGGTTTACATCGTGTTTTATGCTTCAACGATTCCTTTTTACTTTGCTCTGTATCAGGCGTTCAAACTTTTGCGCTATATTGACAAAAATAAAGCTTTCTCTGATTTATCCGTCATAGCTTTAAAGAAAATTAAATACTGTGCCATCACCATCGCCGGTTTGCATGTACTGGTTCTGCCGGTATTCTATATTTTTGCAGAATTAGACGATGCCCCGGGTGTCATTTTTGTTGGCTTGCTGGTTCCTTTTGCTTCAATGGTTATCGCAGTCTTTGCGGCAGTTCTGCAGAAGCTTTTGCAAGAAGCAATTGATATCAAATCAGAAAATGATTTAACGGTCTGAGGTGAGAACATGGCTATTATTATAAATGTTGATGTGATGCTGGCAAAAAGGAAAATGAGTGTAACAGAACTCTCAGAGAGGGTAGGAATCACCATGGCAAACCTCTCTATTTTGAAAAATGGAAAGGCGAAAGCGATCCGTTTTTCAACTTTGGAGGCCATTTGCAAGGCATTGGACTGCCAGCCTGGAGATATCCTGGAATATCGAAGTGATGAATAAGCGGGACTAGGGGACAGGTTCCTTGTACCAGACGGACGAAGAACCTGTCCTAAAAGGGAGGGATTAGAATGCATTTGACTATTCGAAAATTAGAAGCCCAGCCGACGAGATTCCTAAAGCAGCTTTTTCGTTTCGGCTGGGAGCAGGCTTTGTCCTGTTTGTTTCCTGTTGTCATTTTTGCTTCTTTAGCTTTGACCAAATTTCTGCCGCTGCCCATTCTGCCGCGGTATGACTGGCTGCTGATCATCTGTCTTCTAATGCAGTGGGCGATGGTGAAATCAGGGCTTGAAACAAAGGATGAATTGAAGGTTATTACCTTGTTCCACATTATCGGCCTTGCACTTGAACTATTTAAGGTACATATGGGCTCATGGGCTTATCCGGAGGAGGGTTATTCCAAATTTTTTGGGGTTCCTTTGTACAGCGGCTTCATGTATGCCAGTGTAGCAAGTTATCTGTGCCAGGCATGGAGGAGGCTCAAGGTTGACCTGGTCAAGTGGCCGCCATTTCTCGCAGTAGTGCCTCTTGCCGCTGCTATTTATCTGAATTTTTTCACCCACCATTATTGGATCGATATCCGCTGGTGGCTCTCCGGAATGGTTCTGGTCGTTTTTTGGAGATCCTGGGTCAGTTACGAGGTAGGCGGTATCCTGTACCGTATGCCGCTTGCACTATCTTTTGTGCTTATCGGATTCTTCATATGGATAGCGGAAAATATCGCAACATTCTTTGGGGCGTGGGAGTATCCCAATCAGACCGATGCATGGAGTCTCGTTCATCTGGGGAAGGTGAGTTCCTGGCTTCTATTAGTAATTGTCAGCTTCCTTATAGTGGCGACGCTAAAGCAGGTTAAGGAGAAAAACTCCGCTTAGGGAGCTTCTTGTCACAATTTATAACTTTTGCGTTCAAGTGTCATTTTCAAAGGCTATGCTTTTGACCGGCATCCCTCGGTACGTTATTTATAGGTAATCAAAGATAAATAAATAAAGGGCTGCAATCGGAACCGAAAGAATTAATGCCCGCAGTTTATGGATATAGTGCAGTCGGATCATAGGAAACATAATGACGACAAATAAAAAAGACCACCAAATATTCCATCCATTATGGTAGCTTATGAAACTAAATCGTGATGCGAGCCATTCAGCAGCCCAAAACAAGACAATCCATTTTGCGTAATAGAAGATTTGATCTTTAAACTGGCTGGGAAACTTAGATAAAAACACAAACCCCATTAAAGGATTGATCAATATATTATGCAATAGATGAACTCCCATTAGATTTAAAAGACCTTTTTCAAGTTCCCATAAGTGAAAATGGCTATGTGAAATAAACTCATAAATGAAAGAAGCCACGGATATATAAAGCATGGTCGGATAATAACTTTCCCAACTTTTCCAGTCTCCTCTAAAATAAGCAAAGATAATGACCAGTATAACAAGGATGCAATGCATACGTTCACCTCATTTTTCTGGTAATTAGTATTGACGACATCTGAAATAAAATACCAATATATGTAAAAATGGATAAATTATCCTAAAAAATCTATTTGTGAGTTAGGTTAAGATGCTGAACAGCAGCTGTTTGATAAAAGTGATGGTCATATTCATGGGGTACTTTACTTTATAAAATATGGTTTTTTTTGTAAGCCTTTATGAAATACTAAACCTACAAAAACATTGTAGGGGGGTTATCTGTGGAATTCGAGAGTAAGAAGGTAAATATTGAACTGTCTTGCACAGAAATTGGAGGCCTTTGGGGAGTTTACTTACAAGAAAGCATGAGTTCCTGTTTTCTTAAGTATTTTTTACACCATCTTCAAGATGAGGAAATCATTCCATTAGCAGAAGAGTCATTGAACATTTCGCAAGGGAGATTAGATAAGATAAAAAAAATCTTCCTTGCTGAAAATTTTCCAGTGCCTGCTGCTTTTTCTGAAGGGGATATCAATCTGTCAGCCCCTCCATTATTTAATGATGTGTTCACCTTAAGCTACATTTATATGATGAATCGATTGGGAATGATTAACTTCAGCTATACTGCATCAAATAATGTTCGTCTTGATGTACTGGATTTTTTTACAGAATGTATACATACCTCAACTGAAATGTTTGGTAAAGCTGTCAAGATGATGCTGTCTAAGGGCATTTATGATCGCCCTCCAAAAATGAACTATCCTAAAGAAATTGAATATGTTCAAAAAGAATCCTTTCTTACAGGAATCATAGGGACTAAGCGTCCCTTGAATGCAATTGAATTATCGGAAATCTTCTTCAACATTGAACGAAATTACTTTTCAGTACTCATCATGCTTGCGTTTGCTCAAGTGGTTAAAGATAAAGAATTAAAGAAGCATATCATGAAAGGAAAAACGATCAGCGAAAAACAGATATCCTTTTTCAATAACTTATTAATGGAGGAAGAGCTTCTTGGAACCGTGACTGTCGGAATGGAAGTAACAGAATCGATTGTATCACCTTTCTCGGATAAACTTATTTTTTCAATGATCAATGTTTTGAATTCCGTAGACATTAGCTTAATTTCACATGCCATGTCAGTGTCCATGAGAACTGATCTAACATCTCAATATAGTAAGATCATTGCAGAAGTCATGCTTTATGCAAAGGATACCTTTGATATAGTGGTAAAGCAAAAATGGCTCGAACAGCCCCCGCTTGTAACAAATAGGAAGATGCTGATACATAATAAGCAGTAGCAAGAAATCAGAAAAATTTTACTCCAGTTATGGGTTTGCCCAGTAATATTCAACTGCAGTCATTCACTGGGACTGCAGTTGAGCTTCAAGGGCTATTCAGAGGAATCAGCAGAGTTTCCTCTTTTCACTAAATACAGTGCGGTAATCCAAGAAGTAATAGGAATCACCATTGTTACCCCAATTCCTGCACAGAAGATCGTAATCATCTCGCCGCTGAAAATCTTAGAATTGATAATTTCACCTGGTGAATAAGATAGGTCTTTAAACCATATAAGCAGTGCTAAATATCCGCCAAAGAAGGCGAAAAATAACGTGTTGGTGCTTGTTCCGAGAATATCCTTACCGATGCTGATGCCAGCCTGGAACAATTCTTTTCTGCTAATGTCCGGGTGATGATAATGAATTTCCCTCATGGGGGAAGAGATGGCCATGGCAGCGTCCGTTATGGCTCCGATAGTACTCATGATGATGACAGACGCAGCCACTTTAACGAAATCAACCCCAATATAAAGCGAAAATATGCTCAACTCTTCTATTTCCTCTTCACCAAATCCCTGAATCATGGCCTTTTCTGCAATGATGACAATGAACACAATGAGAACGACCGTAGTAATGATCGAAGCCAGAAATGCGGTTATCGTCTTAATGTTCACTTCATTTATAAAAAATAGATTGATACAGCCAATGAAGGCACAGGCAATTAATGTAACGATAATTGGATTGATGTTTGGATCGTTCATGAAGAAAAGGACGAAAATAATCACTCCGAAGTTGAGGAAGATCGCAAAAAATGATCTGGCTCCTTTTTTTCCGCCTATAAGGGTCATCAGAATAAATAATATGGCTGCCAGCACTAGTATTGCATTCATTTTCGTGCCCTCTTTCTATTAATGAAATATATGGCAGTATATAGGCCAATCGGAATGGTGATCACGATTCCGATTCCTCCGGCAAGTGCCCGGGCTAATTCAAGAGAAAGGTTCATGGATAGGCTGAATCCGAGCGGTGAGTCATTTTTTATATACAAAATAAGCATCGGAATGGAGCCGCTGATATAGGCGAAAAACAAGATATTCGTCATGGTGCCCATAATGTCTTTGCCCACTTCCATTCCAGAGCGTTTAAGAGCCTGCACTGGAATGCTGTTATTCTTTTCATATAAGCTAAACAGTGAAGATGACATGGTAATGGCTACATCCATAACCGCTCCTAACGAGCCGATAAATAAACCGGCTAAGAAAACCATCTGATAGGGCCTGGTTATAAATTGGAGTTCTTCGTATCTTAGACCCTTCCCGCCAGTTAGCCATATGACCAGATAAGTGATCAATAATGACAAGAATGTTGCTGCAAGAGTTGCGATAATGGCAGCATATGTTTTTTCGTTAAAGCCGTTTACGAGCAGAAGGGAGGTAACGGTAAATAAAATGACTGCCGCACTGCATATCAGCAGCAGGCTTATTTCCGGATTCTTCAGATAAACATCTAATGCATAGGAAAGCAGCACGGCATTAACTGCCAGGCTGATGATGGAAAAGAGACCTTGCTTTTTACCGACAAAGAGAAGTATCAGGATAAAGATTCATCCTGTTAGCAGTATGTAATGATCCCGCTTCAGATCAAGGATATCTCCGCTTAATTCTGCAGCATCCGCTTTATTCTCCTTTATGGACACAAATAATTTTTGGCCGCTTTGAATTTCATAGTCATATGCTTTGGCTTTCGAATACTGATTTGTTAAGAGAATATGCTGTCCTTTTGCTTTTCCATTCGTAATTTCTGCTATGATCCGCTGTTCATATACGCGGTCTACATTATCATAAATATCCGTTACTTCTTCAGAGTGAACAAGTTGGACTTCCTTTACTTCAGCTATTGTCCGTTCATAGAAAGAATCATTGTTCTGGACAAACAGTACGGAGGCAGCTATGCATATTGCCAATATGATATAAAAATAGAACTTTTTAATAGGGATGTTTTTCAAAATAAACCTCCAGCAGTATAAAAATACAAGACCTTTGCAACGGAATAAGGATATCAGTAACTTTTTCGGATAGTCAAGTTTATCGGGATTCAAATCTTTGGAGAAATTTGTGAAAGAAGGATTCTAATTTAGGGAAATCGAATAACCTTAATCAAAGTATAAAATTATTTATTATTAGGAGAGAAAAAAAGTGAATCTAGTCAATCCGATAGCTATTGGAAATACCGCTGAAATCTATCAATTTGATGACAAAATCGTTAAAGTATTTAAAAAGCATTTACCGCCTTCTGAACATTTACATGAAGCAAAAAAACAAGAATATGCCTCCTCATATGGGCTGCCTGTTCCCGAAATTTTCGAAGTAACAGAAATTGAGGGCAGACAGGCAATTATAATGGAGTATGTAAAAGGTAAAACAGCTGGTGAATTGATACTCGGTAATATGGAATCCGCAGAGAATTATTTAAACATTTGTGTGGATATGCAGCAAAAGATCCATGCTTTGCCAGCCGATGAGTCTGTTATTGGTTCTATGACAGATAAGCTGCAATACCAGATTGAATTAGCGGAAACACTAAATAGAACTCAGAAAAATTTTCTATTGAAAAAATTAGGATCAATGATTATTAAACCAAGACTGTGCCATGGAGACTTTCATCCATTTAACTTGATATTGAATGATGGTACTGTAAGCATTATAGATTGGGTTGATTCGAGTTCTGGCGATGTACGTGCTGATGTCATCCGCACATTTCTATTGTTATCAGAAGCTTCGGTGAAGCTAGCAGAAATGTATGTGCATATTTATTGTAGAAATACAGGCTTAACAAGAGACGAAATCTTCCAGTGGGCTCCTATTATTGCTGCTGCAAGGCTATCTGAAAATGTTTCCGGGGAACAATATAAGAGATTGCTGGAGATTGTTACGCAAACAATGTAATCCTGTTTGTGATTGCCTATCGCCTAAAGTAGAACTTATCATGCATTTGCAAAAAAAAATCATCCAAAAGGATGAAAGAGCTGATTCATGTCATTATTTCTTTTGCACGTTCAACATTTCTTTTTGCTGTTTCTCTTTTTTCTGATTTTCAGCATCCTTCTTGAAAGCCTCCATTGCTTTATAGAAAAGCAAAGTCAATTTAATCACCTCCTTAATAGCATGTATCCCCCCTGTATTTTCAAATAAAACTAAGAATAAAAAATTGATAATTTTTGTCAAAATGATTGAAGGAATAATATTGACCAGAGTGGTCAATTTTGTTATTTTTAATATGACCACATTGGTCATTATTGTGAAAGGAGTGCAATATAATAAATACTACTTTTTACAGCTTGAAACCCGAAAAACAGGAACGAATTATCAATGCAGCCATGAATGAATTTGTAAAGAGCGGTTATGAGAAGGCATCAACAAATGAAATTGTAAAGGATGCACAAATAAGCAAAGGCTCATTGTTCAACTATTTCAGCAATAAAAAGGATTTGTACTTTTTTTTGATTAAGAATGCAGTAAACATTATTGAACAAATCTATGTTGAAATAGACATGAATGAAAGGGACATTTTTGAAAGAATCAGTCAGGTGGGGTTCATTAAATTAAACATTCAAAAAAAGTATCCCCTTGTATTTGATTTCTTAAAATCGCTGCTGGAAGAAGATGCGCAGGATGTAAAATCGGATATAAATCAACTGCTGGCAAACATTCAAAAAGATGGCTTCAAAAGAATCTACGAAAATATCGACTGGTCAAAGCTTCGGGAGGAGATAGAACCTGAAAAAGCGATGAATATCCTGAATTGGACCATGACGGGTTTCGCAGAACTGCAAATCGCGAAAATCAAGTCATTTGAGGATATCGGTATCGAGCTTTTTAACGAATGGGACAGCTATAAGGAAATTTTAAAGCGCTGTTTTTATAAAAATGGGGAGGAATGAGCATGAGCCTTTTAAAAGTAACCAGCCTGACAAAGAAATTCGGCAAATTTACGGCATTGGATGGGGTAAATCTTGAGTTGGATAAAGGTGAAGTACTGGGCTTCATCGGACCCAATGGCGCGGGCAAGTCAACCACCATCCGGGTGTTATTGGGAATTTTAAAGGCGACAAATGGAGAAGTAAAGATTTTCAGCAAGGACGCCTGGCAGGATGCTGTCGACATTCATAAAAGGGTGGCATATGTGCCTGGTGATGTGAATTTATGGCCGAACTTAACAGGCGGAGAGGTCATTGATTTATTTATAAAATTGAACGGAACTGCCAATAAGGCAAAACGTGAGGAGTTAATAGAGAAGTTTGATCTGGATCCATCCAAGAAGTGCAGAACCTACTCTAAAGGGAACAGGCAAAAGGTTGCTCTGGTTGCGGCCTTTTCCTCTGATGCTGACCTCTTCATTCTGGATGAGCCGACATCAGGACTTGATCCATTGATGGAAAAGGTTTTTCAGGAATGTGTAATGGATATTAAGAGGCAGGGTAAAAGTGTCCTGCTTTCCAGTCATATATTATCTGAGGTAGAAAAACTTTGCGACCGTATTAGTATTATCCGCCAGGGCAGGATTATTGAGTCTGGGACCTTAAGTGAGCTTCGCCATTTAACCAGGACACAAATGCTCGTTGACACGAGGCAGCCGATTACGGGTCTTAATGAGCTGAAAGGCATCCACGGCATTGAAGAAAGTGAGCATGGAATGAAGTTTCAGGTTGATACGATGCAAATAGATGAAGTTATCAGGCATATTAGCCAATTTGGCATCAGCAGGCTGGAAAGTGCTCCGCCAACATTAGAGGATTTATTTATGCGTCATTATGAAGGAGAAAAGGATACTGGAGGTGTCCTCTGATGGCAGGCAATCACTTGGCAAAAACCGCTTTCCTTTCAAGATTTATATTCCGGCTGGACCGTTTGCGGATTCCAATTTGGGTGGTGGCACTTTCCTTTTTTACGATAATTGTCCCAACAGCCTTCAAGGGATTATACAGTTCTCAGCAGGAAAGAGACGCTATGGCACAAACGATGGCCAACCCGGCAATGACTGCCATGACTGGTCCTGCTGATTTAAACAATTATACAATTGGTGTCATGACAGCTCATCAAATGCTTTTAATGACTGCTGCTGTAACCGGCTTAATGAGCATCCTGCTGGTTGCGCGGCATACCAGGGCTGATGAAGAGGATGGACGCCTGGAATTGCTCCGTTCACTGCCAGTAGGGCGTCTATCCTATTTAAATGCATCACTGCTTGTAGTATCGGCAGCCTGCATCGGATTGGCTCTGATTAATGGATTCGGCCTTTATGCCCTAGGAATTGAAAGCATGGATCTGGAAGGGTCATTGCTTTATGGTGCAGCATTAGGGGCGGCGGGTATTTTTTTCGCAGGTGTAACAGCCGTATTTGCTCAAGCTTCAGATAGTTCACGGGGAACAATTGGTTATTCGATAGCCATTCTTCTAATTTCTTATCTTTTTAGAGCGATCACAGACATCAGCAATGAATCATTATCCTGGCTTTCGCCGCTCGCGTGGGTAACAAAAGCGGAAGTGTATGATTCTAATAATTGGTGGCCAATTGTCTTAATGATTGCTGCAGCCATGGTTCTATTTGCTGTTGCGAATTATTTGAACGCTATTCGGGATCTGGATCGCGGATTTTTGCCATCCAGGCCCGGAAAACAATATGCATCCCGCTTTTTACAGAGTCCAATCGGCCTTGCGTTAAAGTTGCAGCGGACCGGAATCATTTCATGGGCAATAGGCATGTTGGTCCTGGGGGCTTCTTACGGTTCAGTATTAGGGGATCTGGAATCATTTTTCTCCGATAATGAAGCCATGAAGCAGCTCCTTAAGCCAACAGAAGGGGTAACATTGGTGGAACAATTCATTCCCATGCTGATGATTGTTATTTCACTGATGGCAACTATTCCTCCAGTGATGGCCATGAATAAACTTCGAGGTGAAGAGAAGAAGGAACGAATTGTTCATCTTTTAAGCAGAGCTGTTTCTCGGACCAAACTGTTAGGCAGCTATTTCGTAATTTCTGTCATTAATGGATTTCTCATGATCTCGCTGGCAGCACTCGGGCTATGGTCTGCGGGAACTGCAGCAGTTGAAGGAGGTTTATCCTTTGGAATGATCTTTGGGGCAGCACTGTCCTATTATCCAGCCATGCTGGTCATGATTAGCCTGGCTGTCTTTCTGATTGGATTCCTGCCAAAATTCACGGGTTTTATTTGGCTTTATGTTTTATATTCTTTTATTGTGTTGTATTTAGGAGGATTGTTCCAATTCTCTGACTGGATCGGCAGCATTTCTCCTTTTGGCCATATTCCGCAGGCGCCGATAGAGGAATTTACACTTATTCCGCTGCTGTGCTTATGTATGGCTGCCGGGGTGCTGGCGTTAGCCGGGTTTATAGGATTTAATAAGCGGGATATTGAGCAGTAATAAATAATAAAATGGAAATTAAGAAACGCATTCCATATAGGAAACGGGTTCTGTTTAAGAGTACAAAAAATAAATTAGTATATCAATTAAAGGTTCAAATCGCATACGATTTGAATCTTTAATTTTTGTTGATATATCTATGTATTTAGATTTTTTATCAATAAATTAACACCTGAATTAACGAATACATTAGCAGAATTGACAAAAGCCAATGGCAACTTACCAAAACCTTTGTTAATTACAACTCCAAATTTATTGTGAATCGTAAGTTTAATTGTACTGCAACACACTTTATATAGACTGGGATTTTCTAACAAGGTATTGAGCTTAAATGCTATTATTTAAATAAGGTAATTGTAATCTTTTTCAACAACTTTCGTCTATAAATAAAGGGGGTATTAAATTGAAATTTAGATTTATCCCTATTCTATTTATCTTAACAACTCTTCTTACTGCTTGTAACATTGGGGAAAATCCAAAGGACCACTTGGAAGAAATATACACCATTGCATTGGACTCCATTATGCAAAAGGATAAAGAGTTGAATAGTGATATGGAATTTATAGCTTTTGATATGAGTAATTTTGATGGAGTAAATGAGGAACAGAAAAAAGCGATTTTAAACTATTTTAAAGATAAATATAAGGTTGAGGTAATGAATGCCACAATGGATGAACTAGAAGAACAAGGTTATTACAACTCAGACACACAGGCATTGGAAGGTGTGCATCTTAGGATTGAGAAAGTTGATTTTAAACTCAATAACAATGTATTATTCGAAGGCTCTAAATTTAAGTCGGGAAAAGGTGCAATCGGTGTAGAGAGTACAGTTTATTATAAAAATAGAGAATGGAAAATTAAAGAGTCGAAAGAAACTTGGGTAAGCTAATTGAGGTGCGAATTCCTATTCAAACGGTAAACAAAAAATAGGTGAGAATTGGCACCTCTTTTCTGATGGTTATTTTTAATATTTTGTACTTCATATCAAACTCAATTACCATATAGGGATTGCGTTTTTTATTTAGGCTATTTTCGCAAGGTTTGTTGCTTTTTGTATATTTTAAAGAGTTGATTGTAGCGGAAGGTGCGAGATCCTCGAAAATACATTCGCATTTTCTTCGTGCGGTGTTTACTCAAGGAAGATTATTCAAAGTCCTGCGGGAGTAGCGGGACAGGTGAGACCCCGCAGACGCGCAGCATCGAGGAGGCTCACCGCCCGCCCCGCGGAAAGCGAGCAGCCTGGAGCGGAAATCAACGGACAACATTAATAGGCAAAAAACATTATTACATACCTAATATCAGCTTAAAGGAGTTCTGAAGTTACATGTGTTGCAATATCAAAATTTTTGTGATTAAATAGCATTATTCAAATCGTAATAATTACGATTTTCATCAGAAAGGAGTGACATACCTTGGCAAAAAAATCTAAGGTAGCAAAGGAAAACAAACGCCAGGAGCTTGTATTAAAGTATGCAGAATTACGAAAGGAACTAAAAGAAAAAGGGGATTATGAGGCTCTAAGGAAACTGCCAAGAGACTCATCACCGACACGGCTGAAAAACCGCTGCCAGGTGACGGGCAGACCAAGGGGATATCTCCGCAAATTTAAAATGTCCCGAATCGCTTTCCGGGAATATGCTCACAAAGGGCAAGTTCCGGGAGTAAAGAAATCCAGCTGGTAAAATAAAATGTGGAGGGAATGAAAATGAAGGAAAATATTCACCCGGAATATCATAAAGTAGTATTCATGGATATGAACAGCGGCTATAAATTTTTGACAGGATCAACAAAGACTACAAATGAAACAATCGAGTGGGAAGATGGACACACATACCCACTAATTAAAGTTGAAGTAAGCTCAGACACACATCCCTTTTATACTGGTGTTCAGAAGTTCACGGATCGCGGCGGACGTGCTGAACGATTTATGAAGAAATATAACATGAATAATAAGTAAGGTTTCTCCACTTGGCAAGGTGAGGTGAAAGATATGAATTCACATCTTATGGAAATGATCTCAAGAGAGATTGTAAAGTCACTCCCTCCTAACCAAAAGGAGATTTATGAATTTGTCGTTGGCCTGGAAGAAGAGCTGGCTCAAAAGGCTTCGACTTCCGAAGAATTTATGGCTCTTCTTGTGAAGCATTCACCTCATACGCAGGCTGCAGCACATTTTAACCTTTCATTTGGACAGCTGATGATGACCATGCATGAAATTGAAGACATGATTAACAGGCAGCTTGAGAATAAATTGAAACATGTAACATGGGTCGAATTAACAGACAGTGTCCGGGCAAGAAAAAAAAGGAATAAAGTTAAATATTTTTATTTCTCCTTAAACGAAAGTAAATCGTAAAAAAGTTTGTACTTTAAATCGTAATGATTTCGTATTAAAACCTGCATCAGGAGGGTCATATGATCTATGATTGGATCGTTGTAGGAGGCGGCATTCAGGGCAGTACCATTGCAGCCTTCTTATTAAAGAATAATAAGGTATCAACTGATAAGCTGCGCATTATTGATCCACATGAAATGCCATTATTTAAGTGGACTAAAAGTACGGAACGGATTGGCATGAAATTTCTGCGCTCACCCTTTGTACATCACCTTGATGTCGATCCGTTCAGCTTAAGAAGTTATGCAGCAAATCACCAATGGAAGAAAAGTGAGTTCTATGGGGTCTATAAAAGACCATCCCTGGAAATGTTCAATGAGCACAGTCAAACACTGCTCCATGATCTTGGGTTAGGGGCCAGCTGGCATCAGGGATATGTAAACGGTCTCGATAGAGAGGACAATTTTTGGGTTGTAAGCACAGCTGAAGGAGAACGTCTAAAATCCAATAAAGTCGTACTGGCGTTAAGCATAAACGACCAGCTGCATGTACCGGAATGGGCAGATTCTATTAAAAACACCCAAAATCAGCTGTTTCATATTTTTGATGAAGCTGCAGATTTTACTGAATTGAGGACGCCAGTTGCCGTCATTGGAGGAGGGATTACAGCTGCCCATACAGTCATCAAGCTTTCGGCACTCTATCCAGGTCAAGTCACTTTAATAAAAAGGCATCCCTTTAAGGTTTGTGATTTTGACAGTGATCCGGGATGGCTGGGACCCAAATATCAAAAAAACTACCAGCGAATCACGGATTATTCCGAACGAAGAGATGTAATCAAAAAGGCAAGAAACCGGGGATCGCTGCCCTCAGAATTATTTCATAAGCTTAGGAAGCTTGAAAATGATCAAACGATTAAGCTGGCAGACGGAGTGGTTACTTCGGTGAAGGAAGGAGAAAACAAGGAACTGATTCTTTCCGTGGACACGCAGGAAGTCAAGGTGCAGTCAATTGTTTTTGCAACCGGGTTCAGGCCATCCAGACCTGGCGGAAGCTGGCTCGAGAAAGCCATTGAAACGTTTGGCCTTCCATGTGCAAAGTGCGGATATCCGATCATAAGTCAATCCCTTGAATGGTGCCAGCATCTATATGTAACAGGACCACTGGCAGAATTGGAGATTGGGCCGATCGCCCGAAATATTTCAGGAGCGCGCCAGGCGGCAGAGAGAATTGTCAGAAGTGTATAAGAAGTAACTATAGGAGGAGTTTTATAATGAGAGTAACAATCACACTTGCTTGTACAGAAACAGGGGACAGGAATTATATTACCACCAAAAATAAGCGGAACAATCCTGACCGGATCGAATTAAGGAAATATTCTCCACGTTTAAAGAAGCATACATTGCACCGTGAGACGAAGTAAGGGTTAAATGTAATACTTTAATTACTATTTGTAAGCATAATAGCTGCAGAAAGTTTAAAGGTTAGAGTCATGTAGGCACCTTTAGAAAACGAATTGTAGATCTTTATTAATGGTAATATTGATTTTCAAAGCGCTAAAAGTAAAAATTAAGCTAACATATTGAAATAGAATATTAAAAACCCGCCGGCACATACTAAAACTACGATTTGTTAAGTTTTGGAGGAGTGTCCGGTGGGTTTTTTTAAATCAAAATTAAAAAGGTTTAATAGGGACAATAAACAAAGGAAGAATGAAAATAGTGAGCATGAACTGCGGATAGATGAACTCCTTCATCGCTGTAAAGAATCTACAGATTTTGTTTCCTACAGATATTCAGAATCCAGCCCATTTTATATTCATTATTACCAGACAATTGTAGATATTAATATCTTGCATCAATATGTCTTGCCTTATATCAAAGAGAATGAAAGCCAGACTCTTTTTGATCTGCAGCAGGCTATTCCCATTGATAATACTGAAATTATAGATAATGTTCATGAAATAAGGGATAAGCTGCTGACGGGCTGTGTTGTGATAGAAGTAAAAGGTTCACTGCAAGAGGCTCTTGTCATTTCTGCAGTATCGCTTGAGAAAAGGCCCGTCAGTATGCCGGAAGTCGAGTACAGTGTTGTGGGGCCAAAAGAAGCCTTTGTCGAATCGATTGATGCTAACATCAATCTGGTCAGGAAGAGGCTGCCTATTCCTGATCTCATCGTGGAGGAAGTGAAGATTGGAAGCCTGACAAAAACAAGGGTGGCTGTTCTTTATATTAAAGGAGTTACAGATATAGAAAACGTGAATACGATTCTTCAGCGCCTGAATGAGATTCAATTTGATCAAATCGTGGACAGCTCCTTTATTAACCAGATCATATCTGATAACCACAATTCTCCCTTTCCGCATTTAATTGACACGGAAAGGCCTGATAGGGTTGCGAGTGTGCTCTCGGAAGGGAAAATAACGATCATTGTAGATGGCTCACCGCATGCTCTAACCGGCCCAACAACTCTCGTAGAGTTTTTTTCCGCTTTTGAAGATTATTTTCTATCGTGGCATATTGCTTCTATTTTTCGTCTTGTCCGATTGTTTGCGGTATTCTTTTCCGTTTTGTCGACTTCTCTTTATGTCGCCGTTCTAACCTATCATTACGAAATGATTCCGGAGAACCTGCTTAATCCGCTCATCGCTTCAAGGAGCGGCATCCCGTTCCCGCCGATTCTGGAAGCGATTATTCTGGAATTGACCATTGAGCTTTTGCGTGAGGCTGGAGCAAGGCTGCCGACAAAAATCGGACAGACGATTGGTATCGTAGGCGGTATCGTAATTGGGACTGCGGCTGTACAGGCTGGGCTGACCAGTAATGTGCTGCTGATCATCGTGGCGCTTGCGGCCCTGGCGTCTTTTACAACGCCTGTATACCAAATGGGCAACACGATCAGATTAATCCGCTTTCCTTTTTTAATCACTGCCCAATTATGGGGACTTCTCGGAGTTACCTTTTGTTTCTCATACATTTTGAGCCATTTGCTAAAGATGACTTCTCTGGGACGCCCATATCTGGCACCCGTCTATCCATTGCGGCTGGATGATTTAAGGGATTCTCTCTTCCGACTTCCGTTTTTCATGCAAACGAAGCGGCCATTGCAGGTCAGATCACCTGTACGAGCTCGTTTTCAGCCTAAAAAGCACGAGAAATCGAAAACAGACATAGAAGATTAATTGGGGTTAATATGTTCCGATAAAGGAGGATAGCTGATGTTTCCATTGCCTAAAGAGGATAAAAAGGTATCTCCCTATTTTGTATTTTATTTAATACATGCAATGCAAATAGGCGTAGGCATCCTGGGCTTCGAAAGAATTATTGTCCAGTCTGCCGGTTATAGTTCCTGGATCGCAATCTTAACATCCGGCGCCTCCATTATCGGATTGGTGTGGGTTTCCTATCGCATCCTGAATAAGGGGAACAATGACATCGTAGCCATACATGCTGAAATTATGGGAAAATGGATCGGCGGTTTTTTCAGCTTTTTATTTTCTTTATATTTCTTTTCCTTTGCATTGGTTGTACTGAGATCATATGTGGAAGTGCTCCAGGTATGGGTTTTTCCAGAAGTCTCTGAATGGATATTCATACTTATTATCATTTTTTTAGCCTATTCCTATGTTACAGGAGGTTTCCGGGTTGTAACAGGAGTAAGCTATTTAGGGATTCTATACGGATTGCCATTATTATTGGTGAAATTTTATCCTTTACAGTATGCCGATTATGGAAATCTCCTGCCAATCCTGAATGCTTCTCCTGCAGAATTATTTAAAGCTTCAAAAGAGAT
The DNA here is from genome assembly GCF_017303275.1 of Bacillus sp. NTK034. Lineage (GTDB taxonomy): Bacteria > Bacillota > Bacilli > Bacillales > Cytobacillaceae > Cytobacillus. The sequence continues at coordinate 203,480 of NZ_JAFKOJ010000009.1, forward strand.
GACCCTTAATTTTCTCGGGTTCGAGACGCTTTTTATGTTCTATCCTTTTATTAAAGATGGGCCGAAATCTGAAAAGTGGGCCTATTTCGGCGTACTTTTCAGTATATTTATTTACCTGCTGACTGCTTTTGTTACGTTTGTCTACTTCAACCAGGAACAGTTGAAAGGCACCATTTGGGCTACACTCACACTATGGAAAATCGTGGACTTAATCATTGTGGAAAGGTTCGAATACATAGGAATTTCCGTATGGTTCTTTACCATTCTTCCGAATATTTGCATCGGTCTCTGGTGTGCCAGCCGAGGGTTGAACCGTCTGTTTCCCGTCTCTCAAAGAAGTGCCTTGAGGATTTTTTGCCTATTGCTGTTTTTCATCAGCGTTCTATTAACAAATAGACAGCAAATTGATTTGCTGCAGAAAGCAGTCTCCCAAATCGGGTTATATACCATCTACTTTTACTTACCATGCTTACTGGTCTTACAATATATCATCATGAAGGTGAAAAAAGGATGAATGTTAAAAACTATTTATGCTGTTCCTTGATTCCAATCCTCCTGGCAGGCTGTACTCCAAGTCCAAAAGTATTGGAGGATCTCCAATTGGTGCAGACCATTGGGTATGATTATGTCAATGGTGAGGAATTTGAAGGAACAGCAGGGTCTTCCAATATCCCTCCAGGTGAACAGTCACTGCCGGTAAATGAGGTTTTTACCGCAACAGGGAAGACAAGTAAACGGATCAGGCAAAAGATTCAGGCGGAAGCAGCAAGGCCCATAGTCATCGGCAGGGTGGGACTAGTCATTTTCAATCAGGAACTCGCAGAGCATGGGATTGAAAATCAAATAGACAGTTTGCAGAGAAACCCCAGCATCGGCCGGAAATTGCTGCTTGTTGTATCGAAGGAGAAGGCGAAAGACATCATTGATTCTAATTACTCGCAAAGCGATTCTGTATCACAGTATTTAATCGATGTAGTTGAACAGAATCTTGAGCAGACCATTCCAAAGATCAATTTACACCGTTTTCTTGTTCACTATTACAGCAAAGATGCAGACCCTTTTTTACCTTTAATAGAGAAAAAGGGTAAGCATTTAAAAGTCAGCGGAATGGGAATTTTTAAAGACGATAAGCTTGTTGATACAATCAGCTTTGGTGATGCCTATATCTTTAAAATACTTTATGAAAAATTCCGGCGGGGCCAATTTGAAGTTGAACTTAGCAGCGGAGAAGATGTAAGTCTGGAAAACCTGTCATCAAAACCTAAAATAATGGTGGACAAGAGGAATGGAAAATATATAGCCACTTTTAAGGTGAAAGTAAACGGCAGAGCAATGGAAGGAGTTGATTTAGATCTTACAGACAAGAAAACGATTGAGAGAATTGAAAAAGCAGTGGAAAAAGAAATAACTGAGAGAGCGGAGAAAATGGTCAGGAGGTTTCAGGAATTGAACACAGATCCTCTTCGCATCGGTGAAAAGGCCAGGCAGCGCTCCGATTTCAATCGGAAGGAATGGAGAGAGCAGTATAGTGAAATGGAAATTAAGATCGAAGCAGATGTAAATGCTGTTCAGTCCGGGATTATTGAATGATCATGTGAACTATAATTGAAATTGGCATCCGTGCGGGTGTCATTTTTAATTATAAAATTTTCAGAATTATTATTGTTTTCCGGGGGGATATGTGATAGTTTAGTTAAAACGAAGTTCAGACTTCAAAAATATAAAAAAAAAGCATAAACTTCATTGATTTAAGGTGAGTCTAATGATATTAACAGAAACAATAGAAAAAGAGTTTAATAACCTTTCCAAAGGACAGCAGAAGGCAGCAAAGTATTTGCTCGATCATCCAAAGGAATTCGCCGTGAAGTCAGCCGGTGAGATCGGCAAGAGAATCGGGGTCAGTGAAACGACAGTTATTCGATTTTGTTATTCCATTCAGCTTTCCGGGTATTCGGAGCTGCAGAAGATGGTAAGGGAACAGCTATTGAAGGCGAATAGCACACTTGGTCAGTATTTTACCAGCAAGGTGGAACTGGCAGAAAAGCCGGAGTTCCTTGCGAGTGTGATGGAAAAGGATTGTCTCCATATCAGAGAAACGATTCAGAATATAAGTCAGGACGATTTTGATGTTTTAGTGGAGCGTTTGATCCAAACGAAAAAAATATATGTTACAGGTCTGCGGTCTTCCTTTGCGGCAGCAAGCTGGCTTTCTTTTACCCTTGGTGTTGTTAGGGGAAATGCGAAGCTGATCCGGCCGGATACGGATGATCTGCTGCTGACGATCACTGAAATGGATGAAGAAGCCACGTTCATTGCCATTTCATTTGACCGCTACATGAAAGATACGATTAAAATGGCGGAACTGGCGAAAAAGCAGGGAGCATTTGTAATTGGCATAACAGATTCAGCTATCGCGCCGATTAAGGAGCATGCCGACTTGCTTTTTCAAATCCATTCATCGGAAAAATCGACGATTGATGCGGCGCCGGCACTCTTTTCCTTTCTGAATGCGGTGATTGCGGGTGTATCCATTCAAGACTGTGACCGGTTTCAAACAAGGAAAGAGCAATATGAAAAGCTTGAAAGTGAACATTTTTTTATTCAGCCGGGAGGGAAGATGGATTGAAGGAAATTATTAAAGAGGTTAAGCCTGCATTGGATATGGTTTTTGATCATTTGCACGAAAACCCGGAAGTGAGCTGGAGGGAATATAAAACCACTGAGTACTTGCAAAAATTCCTGGAATGCCGGGGGTTCCAGGTTCAGCTGTTTGGGGATTGCACTGGTTTGGCTGTTGAAGTGGGGGAAGGGAGTCCATGCGTTGCGCTTAGAGCGGATATGGACGCACTTTGGCAGGAGGTGGACGGCAAGTTCCAGGCTAATCATTCCTGCGGACATGATGCCCACATGACAATGGGGGTTGGGGCCATGCTGCTGCTTCAAAAGGCAGGCTTTCCTAAAAAAGGCAAACTGAAATTCATCTTCCAGCCGGCTGAAGAAAAGGGCACTGGTGCCCTGAAAATGATTGAGCATGGCGTGCTGGATGATGTGGATTACCTGTACGGTGTACACCTTAGGCCAATCCAGGAAATAAGGGATGGAGAAGCGTCTGCAGCCATTTACCATGGTGCTGCAAGATTTCTGACCGGGGAAATTATCGGGGAAGATGCCCATGGGGCCCGCCCGCACCTTGGGCAGAATGCCATCGAGATCGGTGCTTCTTTCATCCATGAAATTAAAAATATTTATTTGGATCCGATGGTTCCGCATACGGCTAAAATGACCAAATTCCATGCCGGCAGTGACTCAGGCAATATCATTCCGGGAAAAGCATCCTTTAGCCTGGATCTGAGGGCACAAACAAATGAAGTCATTCATGCACTGGCAGAAAAAATTGAGACGATCACTGAGTATTTATCCAAGCTGTATGGAGTCAAGATTACTCTTGAGACAAAAGCGAATGTGGCAGCAGCTGAAGTTGATGAGGAAGCTCAGCATTTTCTGGAGAAGGCCATAATTGATGTCCTTGGAGCCGGACAATTAAGGGAGCCAATCTTGACTTCAGGCGGGGAGGACTTCCATTTTTATACTCTCAAGAAGCCGAATATTAAGGCCGCGATGCTCGGATTGGGCTGTGATTTAAAGCCGGGGCTTCATCATCCGGACATGACGTTCAATCGGGAAGCGATTTACTCGGGAATGGAAATACTGGCCAAAGCGGTAATGGCCACTTTGGAAAAGGAGGAGTGAAGATGGCTGCTGTGACAATGGATGTACGAGTATTAAAGACAGCATCCGATATGAATCTCATTCAAAAGCTGGAGAAGACAATCTGGAATATGGCTCCCCTTCCGGTTCATCAAACCATCACAGCTGCCCAGAACGGAGGGCTGCTCCTCGGGGCATTTATTGAAGATGATCTTGTGGGATTCAGCTACGGATTTCCCGGCTTTCACAAGGGCAAAGGCTATTTATGCTCCCATATGCTGGGCATTCATCCTGACCACCAGGATAAGGGAATGGGGGCATTATTGAAGCAGAAACAAAAAGAACTGGCTTCCGGGATGGGCTATGACCTGATCACCTGGACTTTTGATCCGCTTGAAAGCCGGAATGCTTACCTGAATCTTTCCAAGCTGAATGCGGTTTGTTCCACATATGTGGAGAATTGCTACGGAGATATGGATGATAGCCTGAACCATGGGCTGCCGACAGACCGTTTAAAGGCAGAATGGTGGATCACCAGTTCACATGTGGAGGAGCCATTGGGCATTGAAACAGCGCACGCAGAGAATCCCTACGATTGGGGAGTATCGGAGGATGACTTTCCTGTTTTATTAAATACTGAATGGGATGCTGCTGCCGGTCCAGTGCTAGTTCCAATTCCGGCAAACTTCCAGACTATTAAAAATAAGAATTTCGAGCTTGCGATCGATTGGCGCTTTAAAACAAGAAGGATTTTTCAGGAGTTATTTTCTAAAGGGTACGCCATGGCAGGATTTCAAAAAGGGCTGGAAGGCCCGGTGCATTATTATGTATTCGTTCAGAGGAATCAGCTTAAACTCAACTAACAGGAAAAGGCGGGAATGAATATGAAAGTGACAGAAGTCGTATTGCGGCATATGAAAATGAGAATGAAAGCTCCATTTACAACAAGCTTCGGCACGTTTCAGGATAAGGAATTTCTCTTGCTGGAAGCCAAGGACGAAAATGGTGTGAGCGGCTGGGGAGAGTCTGTTGCCTTTCATTCACCATGGTATAACGAAGAAACGCTGAAAACAAACTGGCATATGCTTGAAGATTTCATCATCCCGAATCTATTAAACAAAGAAATCGAACACCCTGATGAGGTTTCGGAAACTCTCTCCTACATACGGAAAAACAATATGGCGAAATCAGCCTTCGAAGGGGCGGTTTGGGAGTTATATGCAAAGCAAAAGGGAATTTCGCTTGCAAAGGCCCTTGGCGGAACAGCGAATGAAATTGAGGTTGGAATCAGCATCGGGATTCAGGATCGTGTTGATGACCTGCTGAACCTTATTAGAGAATATGTAGAGGAAGGCTATAAGCGCATCAAGGTGAAAATCAAGCCAGACTGGGATGTTGAGGTCATGAGGGAAGTGAGAAAGCATTTCCCGGATATAGCGCTTATGGCAGATGCAAACTCAGCATATACCCTTGAAGATATCGAACTATTAAAACAGCTGGATGAATTCGATTTAATGATGATCGAACAGCCGCTGGCATCAGATGATATTATTGATCATGCCGTCCTTCAGAGAGAACTCAGAACGCCTGTCTGCCTCGATGAAAGCATTCATTCCTATGAAGATGCGCGCAAGGCGATTGAGCTGGGAAGCTGCAAAATTATTAATATCAAAATCGGCCGGGTTGGGGGGCTGAAAGAATCCAGGAGAATTCATGATCTCTGCAAGGAGCGTGGCATTCCGGTATGGTGCGGAGGCATGCTGGAATCCGGAATTGGCAGGGCGCACAATATTGCCTTAACCACACTTTCCAATTTTATTATGCCAGGGGACACAGCTGCATCGTCCCGCTATTGGGAGAAGGATCTGATTGACCCTGAAGTAACTGTTGAAGAGGGAATGATTAAGGTTCCTGAAAAATCAGGCTTGGGATATGAACCAAATTATGAGACCATTAAACAGTTTACTGTTTTTGAAAAAAGCTTTTCTTAAGCAAGCTGAATAATCAAGCGCGAGAGGCACTCATTGGAGGGAATAGTTCCATTTGATTTGGATAATCAAACGCGAGTGGCACTCTACGCCATGTATAGCTCCGCTTAAGTCGGAAAATCAAACGCGAGTGGCACTCAACGCCAGGAATAGCTCCGCTTAAGTCAGATAGTCAAATGTGAGTGTCACCCAACGCCAGGAATAGCTCCGCTGAAGTCGAATAAATAACCGCGAGTGGGCTCAGAGAGAGATTCTCTCTTTCTCTTTTAAGCTAAATTGTCAAAAAATTCAAATATATAAAAGGGGGATCAGAATGAAAAAGAGTATTCAAATTGCCGGTGCTTTTATTGGGGTCATAGTCGGAGCGGGATTTGCTTCAGGCCAGGAGATTTTGCAGTTTTTCACGGGCTTTGGCTGGATGGGGATTGCCGGAGCCATACTTGCAACCTTTTTCTTTGCTTTTCTTGGCATGAATTTAACTCAGCTTGGAAGCCGTCTGCAGACAGATTCTCACAAAGACGTGATATATCATATTTGCGGAAGGTATCTGGGGATGGCTGTTGATTTCATCATTACCTTCTTTCTTTTTGGGGTGGCAGCTGTCATGCTTGCGGGATCGGGATCCATTTTTGAGGAACAGTTTGGAATCCCGAGCATGGCGGGGAATATCATCATGGCCGTATTGACGGTCCTGACCGTTTGCCTGAATATCCAAAAAGTGGTTTCAATTATCAGCCTGGTCACACCGTTTCTATTAATCATGGTGGTGATCATTGGCGGTTATGCCCTCAGCACGATGGGGGTGGATTTATCAGAAGTTCAGAAACTGGCGGAAAGCCAAACGCCTGCCGCTTCCAACTGGTTCATGGGCGGACTATTATATGTTTCTTACAATATTGCGGCTGGGGCCGCGATGCTGGCTGTCATGGGCGGAACAACGAAAGATGAAAAGCAGGCAGGGGTAGGCGGCATCCTGGGCGGTGCTGGACTGGGTATACTTATTTTGCTTATCAATGCAGCCATGCTGGTCAAAATGGATGTGGTGAGTGGCTCAGACATGCCAATTCTTGCTCTTGCCAATGAAATTTCACCTGTGTTTGGATTATTGATGTTCGTTGTATTGCTGGGCATGATTTACAACACAGCTGTTGGTATGCTGTATGCCTTCACGGCCAGGGTCGTGAAAAAAGAAAATCCTAAATTCAATCTTTTTGCCGTATTATTTGGTGCAGCAGCATTCGGTGCCAGTTTCGCAGGCTTCATTACACTGGTAGGGACGGTTTATCCTTTGATGGGATACCTGGGATTTACACTGATTGCGGCGATTGTGGTTGCCTGGTTTAGGGGGAAGAGGAAGACGTCTGGAAGTATAGGGAGTGAAGTTGTTTTAAAACAATAAAAACTATGCTGAAACAATAGAAAGCTCAGTATCCCTGAGCTTTCTATACCTTCTCAAATTTACCTCATACTTGTCTTGGGGCACTGTACCTGCAGTGGCTGGATTCCTTATTCATTAATAAAGATTATATTCTGAGTTCTCCGGTCCGCCTCCAGCTGAAGGAAAAGTTACACCCATCGTTCGCAAAGCTTCTTTAGCTTGAGAGAGGTAATTTTCTGCCTGGTCCTGCCATCTGATGATTAAACTTATAAACGCCTTATACTCTGGACCTGCATTTTCCTCCATCGTTTTTAGTCCTTCCCGCACCTTTTTATCCTGATTTTCCGCATTCACGATGCAAGCCGCCATTGTGGTGATAATCGATTGCCGCTGTTCTCCATTTACTAGTCTATGTGCACATCCAACAGCGGTCACGCGGTGATACGAAGCCGGAACGAGGTGGTTGTGCATCTCTGCATTTCCTTTTAAATCTTTGGTCTCTGGAATATGAAAAAGTTCAGAACTCATGGAACAAACCATTTCCTCAGCATATAAACTTTGCTGCAGCAGTGTTAATATATCTCCCCAGCCAGTTGCCCGATAATATGGATAATAATAATAAGGATTCAATCGAACCATCTCCTTTTATGGATATTGGAACCCCATCATTATAGATATGATTGTTAATCGGGGGTCATGTCATTTTGGGCGGTGGCGGCTAGTCCATATTTAAGCTTACCTTTTAGATATAAGAATAGGTTAACGCACGAATCCCGTCCCCGATCTTCTTCACTCCAACTCCAATTTTCCGGTCCTCCACCTGAGAGACACTCAATCGAATTCTATTTTCCTTTAGATATTCTGGAAGATACATTGGTGCAGCATCCTGAACCAATACATTTTTCTTTTGGAGATGCTTCACAAGATTCTTGGCTTTCATTCTGCCCGGGAGGACAACTGTCGAATAGAATCCCGAATCCCCGCCCGTAAATGAAGTATTGGGAGGCAAATGCTCCAGGTATGCCTTTTTGAGAATGGTGCCCTTTTTCTTGTATTGACGCCGGAGTTTTTCAATATGGGCTTTAAACATACCGCTGCTTAAGTAAATCTCAAGTGCCCCTTGTGTGAGGACGGGTGTATGGACGTCCGCTGCAAATTTGGCCTGTGTAAAACTTTTCATTAAGGCTTCTGGAAGGACTGCCAATCCTAATCGCAGCCCTGGCAGCAAAACTTTCGAAAAGCTTTTTGTGTAAATGACTCTTCCGGAAGGATCAAAGGCAAACATGGGATCTTCCTTTTTTCTTGTATCAAGATCACCCATGTAGTCATCCTCCACTATGTAGACATCATATTTCTGAGCGAGCTCGACCATATCCTTTTTTTCCTGGTTGGAGTAGCTGCAGCCTGTAGGGTTTTGAAATCTGGAAACAGTGTAGAAAAACTTGATGTTTCTCTCTCTGAATATCTTTTCTAAGTAATTGAGGTCAATGCCTTTCTGATTCACCTCTATGCCAATAGGCTTCAAGCCGCGGGAAGTAATGGAATCTATGAAACTGAAGTGGGTTGGCTGTTCTGTGCAGATCTCCGTTTTATTATTGGGAAAAGGGAGTGAGACCAAGAGATCCAGAGCCTGCTGGGAGCCGGATACCACCGCAATTCTTTCAGCCGGGGCGAAAACCTGCAGATCCTGAAGCTGAGCTGAAAGCTGATGCCGAAGACTCGGCAAACCGAGGGGATTGGAATACTGAAACATTTCCTCTTTATAAAGCTCAATTGCCTGATTCATACAATGCTGGTAATCACGGTAAGGCATCTTGCTTTTATCCGGTCCTGCTGAGACAAAGTCAATGATTGCAGGTTTGTGTTTTTTAGGCAAATCGGTGCCTACCGCAAAATAGCCGCTTTTTGGCACAGAGTAAATCAGATGGGCCTTTTCCAATTCACTGTAAGCTTTCAGTACAGTGTTGATGCTGCAGCTGTATTCTTTTGCAAAGCTGCGGATGGAAGGGAGCTTTTCTCCGGATTTCAAGCGTTCATCAGCCAATCTCGATTGGATTTCTCCTATGATTTCATCATATTTAGTGCCCAAGTTTACACTCCTCTCGTTGATTTGTATGGGTACAGATGGCCAAAACTGTTCTTTTCTGTATCCATCATGCTGTTTATAGTATAAGTGACAAATACAGAGCTGACATCATGACGGAAATCCTATTTTATGAAGGAGGAAGAAAAGATGAAGTGGATGAGAAGAGCGGGTATTGCGGCCCTTTCCGTGCTGCTGCTGCTGACGGGTACAGGAGCTGGGGCATTAGGCGGGCAAGAAAACATAAAAGACCTGCACATTGAAGAAGCTTTTGCAGGAACAGAGGGCACCATGGTCCTCAAAAATCTTAAGAATGACAAGGTTTATGTCTACAACAAGGAGAGGAGCAAAGAGAGACTGACGCCTGAATCAACCTTTAAAGTCGCCAATGCCCTGATCGGGCTGGAAACTGCCGCTGTCAGGGATGAATACGAAGTGAATAGGTGGGATGGAGTTGAACGCGAATTCGACAGCTGGAACAGGGACCATTCACTGGCTTCTGCCATGAGGGAATCAGCTATCTGGTTTTATCAGGACCTGGCGAGAACGATTGGTGAAAAGAACATGAAAGAGTACGTTTCAAAGATAGACTATGGCAACCAGGATATTTCCGGTGGGATTGATGCGTTTTGGCTGGACAGCAGCCTGAAAATTTCCGCAGCAGAGCAAGCTGATTTTATAGAAAAGCTTGTGGAGGAGAAGCTGCCTTTTACAGAGAAAAATCAAAAAACTGTCAAGAGAATGATGATTCAGGATGAACAGGATCATTTCATACTGCATGGCAAAACGGGGACAAGGCTGTCCGACATGGGACTGGGCTGGTACGTTGGTTTTATTGAAACAGAGAAGGGCACATGGGTGTTTGCGGTAAATATCGATGGAACAGGTACGGAGGCCAGGAATATTGCTGTAGAAGTACTGAAGGAGAAAGTGATCATTAAAGAGTAATTTTAACTGATCCTATTGAGGGAAACCATGTTTATGGTTTCCCAATTGTAAAAAGGATGCAGGAATAAATAGCTTACAGATAAAATGTTTTACCAAAATTCCCATATTTCTTAATACTCTCCGTATCTTATTTAGAAGGAAAAACGTTATATAAGATGAATGTATTTATTGCAGCTATTAAAGTGAACGGGGGAAAAGTATGAAGGTTTTAATATTGGGAGGTACTCGTTTTTTAGGAAAAGCGCTGGCAGAAGAAGGCTTGAAAAGAGGTCACGATATTACATTATTCAATCGCGGGAATAATAAAGAAGCGTTTTCCGAAGTGGAACAGCTCGCAGGTGATAGAGATGGTGATGTGTCGCAGCTCAAAAACAGAAAATGGGATGCCGTAATGGATACATGCGGATTCGCACCGCACCAAATTAACAAAATCGCAGCAGTGCTTGGAGATAGCATCGAACATTATACGTACATTTCTAGCATCTCTGTATATAAAGACTGGATTCCGCTCAATCTCACGGAAGACTATCATTTACAGTCTATGCCGCAGGATCGATTGAAAGATGTTGAGGAAGGCAGAATTTCTCCTTATGAGTATTACGGCGCGTTGAAGGTGTTATGCGAAGCTGAAGCAGAAAAGCATTGGCCGGGGCGAGTGCTGCATATCAGGGCAGGTCAGCTGGTTGGGCCGTTTGACTATACAGATCGGCTCCCATACTGGGTTCAGCGTGTCTCGGAAGGCGGAAATATAGTGGTGCCGGGACGTCCGGATCGTCCAATTCAATTGATCGACGTGAAAGATATAGCAGCATGGGGCTTTAATATGGCGGAAAATAGCAAAGCTGGAACGTATAATATTACAGGCCCCGATTATGAATTGACGATGGAAGAGCTTTTGAATACATGTAAATCAGTTACAAACAGCAATGCCAAATTTGTCTGGGCCGATGAACAATTTGTATTGGATCATCAAATACAGCCATGGACTGAAATGCCGTTATGGATTCCTGAACATTTCCCGTTAGATGGAGAAGATAAACCGTGGCACATGTGCATCAGCGTAAAAAAGGCCATAGAAAACGGACTTTCCTTCAGACCGCTTGAAGATACAATTCAGGATGTATATCAATGGGAGAAAGGGAGACAGGATTCCGGACGAAAAGCTGGAATATCTCGTGAAAAAGAGCAAGAGCTGCTGGATGCCTGGTTTCAAAAATAGAAAAAGGATACTTTGTGATGGGGTATTATCCCAACGTCCATATTAGGTTGTACTTACCTTACTAATAATAATGCTAATGAAAAATGACAGGTACAAATTACACTGTCATTTTTTTTACACTTACCATCTGTTTGTACACTATCAGTTACCCTCCTTCTGTTTACTCAGAAACTTAATAAACCTTTACAAAAGGGTACCTATTTCTTAATGACAAAGTGCTATAAACATATTATTGGAGGTGGAAGTGATGGAGAAAAAGGTTTTAGTGAAAAATAATCCTATCATAGCTGCCGTACGCGATGTCTCATTAATTGAGAGAGCTGTTCTTTCACCTGTTGAGACGATCTTTTTAATGACAGGTGATATTTTCTCAATTGAGCATTGCGTTGAAGAAAGCAGAAAGTATCACAAGTCTATTTTTCTGCATGTTGATCTAATCAAAGGCATAGCGAATGATCGAGAAGGAATAAAGTACTTATCTCAAAAAGTAAAGCCAGATGGGATTGTTTCGACAAAAAATCAATTGATTCAGGCTGCTAAAAAAGAGGGATTATTAACGATCCAGCATTTATTTATGCTGGATACACAAGCATATGAAAATGGAATTCGAAACGTATCTAATGTACAGCCTGATGCAATTGAGATTATGCCCGGATTAATGCCAAGAGTCATAAGGGAGATTTACGAAAAAATAGATTGTCCTATTATTACAGCTGGATTAATTAAAAATCCGAATGAGATAAAAGAGGTGTTAGAGGCTGGAGCACACGGTGTAGCGATCGGTGAACCTGTTTTATGGAGTTTAGACTCTAAATTCTAGTTGAAATGTGAAGAAATCTTTAACAATTATTTTACTTAATAACAATACTGTTTTAATAATGAAGTTTTACTATGACAATGTAGATGATGAATACTTATATGTCAAAAATTACATATTATCTAACTGCCAAGGGTGGAGTAAATGGAGAAAACCCAGGTATAGTTACTAGTTTTATTAAGCATAGGAATGCTTTTTAGGGCTGGCTATACTTGGGTTTTTTGTTCTCTTTAGTCAATATAGGATGAGGAAATAGCCTATACTGCTTCGGTTGTCTTTGTCAATTGACCTCCACGAAAGTGGATTCAATATAGAAACCTTTATTTTTGAAAGGGAGGAAGCGCTAATTGAGCAAATAAGACAAAGTATTAAATAAGGACGCTAAATAAACGCCCTTCTGGCTGCACCTATTAAGTGCAGCTGCTTTCGTTATCGAAATAGCTAGAAAGCGAGCTTAGAAGCTGCATAGTCAGCTTGGAAAAATTTCCTGCCAGCTCGTTTAAAGTTATTTAAATCTAGTAAAAGGGAGAGAGTACATTGAATAACCAAAAATGGTTAAAAGACATTACCGCAAAAAAGATGACTCGCCGAAATTTTTTAGAAGTTACAGGGAAAACAGCCGCAGTTGCAGCCTTTTTTTCGCTGCCTGTCATTACGTCAGTAAACGCAGAGGAAACACCAGACTTTTCAGCTTATCCATTTACGCTGGGTGTTGCCTCTGGCGACCCGCTTTCGGATAGTGTTGTTTTATGGACAAGGCTTGCTCCTAATCCGCTTGCAGAGGACGGAAATGGAGGGATGGATAAGCGCTATGTTTCTGTTGAATGGGAAGTGGCAGAAGACGAAGCTTTTAAGAAGATTGTTCGTAGAGGAAAAGAAATTACAGGGCCTGAACTAGGTCATTCAGTGCATGCTGAAGTCTTTGGCTTAAGGCCATGGAGAGAGTATTATTACCGTTTCAAGGCTGGTAATGAAATTAGTCCCGTGGGGAGAACAAAAACTGCTCCTGGTGAAGGCTCACATCTTAAGAGTCTCTCATTCGCAATTGCTTCCTGCCAAGCATGGGCAGGTGGACGCTTTGCCGCTTACAAAAATATGGCTGAGGAGGACCTGGACGTTGTGTTCCACCTTGGTGACTATATTTATGAAAAAGGGGATACTGAAACACTGGCAGATTATCGCCTCCTTCATGCACAATACAAAACATCACCAGATTTGCAGGCAGCGCATAGTGCTTTCCCCTTTATTGTGACGTTTGATGACCATGAGGTAGATAATGATTGGTCCAATGATATTTCTGATCCGAACTATCCGGAAGGAGAGCGTGAACGTTTTCTGGCAGTGCGTGCGGCTGCGTTCCAGGCCTATTATGAGCATATGCCGCTAAGGCGCCGCTCCAAACCGAATGGCCCAGATATGCTTCTTTACCGTAAATTTACATATGGAGATCTTGCAGAATTCAGTGTGCTGGATACAAGACAATACCGTGACAATCAAGTAGGAAAAGGATTTCCAGGCGGTCCGCTTGATCCTGAAGCTTCTAATCCGGAAAGAACGATGGTAGGATCTGAACAAGGATTATGGCTCATCGGAAATCTTCACCGTTCACAGGCAAAATGGAATGTGCTGGCACAGCAAACAATGATGGCTCAATATGACTACGATCCAGGTGAGGGAATTAGTGTTAACCATGATCAGTGGGATGGATACTCGGCAGATCGGGATCGCCTTTTCGAATTTATTAAGAAGCGTCGACCATCCAATCCAATTGTTCTAGGCGGGGATTGGCATTCAAGCTGGGTAAATGATTTAAAGGAGGATTTCAATGATCCAAAATCCAAGACACTTGCTACCGAGTTTGTCGGGACGTCGATTAGCTCTGGCTGTGGCTGGAAGGATCAGGTTGAAGCAGCATTATCGGTTAATCCGCATGTCAAGTTCTTTGATGGTGAATATCGTGGATATGTACGATTTCACGTCACACATAAATCATGGCAAAGTGATTATCGAGTTGTCTCATCACCTAGTAATCCAGAGGCTGCCGCAAGCACCATCGCCTCCTTTGAAGTAAAGAATGGTAAGGCTGGGGCGATGCGAATAGGCGGAGTGGATGTAACAGACATTCAAGCGAACACGATGATAGCAGGAAAACCAAGCCCTGTTACCGTCTCCCTCAGCAATGGGACGAAAAAAGCAGCGAAAGTTCATGTAAGCATTCCAGTTCCTAAGGGCTGGAAGAGTGAGAGTGTGACTGCGGTTATTGAAGCGCAATCTTCATTAACGGTTGAGGTAATGGCAACACCTCCAGCAGCTGTTCCAGCTGCAGAAAGACTTCGTGTAGAGGTGGACGCCGGCAAAACAACTGTTTTTGGCCGGCCAAGAGATGTTCAGGCAGTCTCTGTCCCCGCTGGAGACGAGTTTCTGCTCGCTCTTGATGCCGGAGTTTCAACGTCGCCTGTCTTTACGTCCTTTAAACGCTTTGTTCCAGAAGATACCTGGGATAATGCGAAGGGGTATGGATGGATCGGAACTTCCCATTCGGCGAGGGATCGAAATAAGCTGGATGAGCTGCAGCGCGATATGATCGTGGGCCGGGATGCTCCAGCAACGTTAAGGCTGGCGATTCCAGCGGGTATTCATCGCATTTATTTCCTAACAGGAGATGCCATTTATACCTCAGCAAACACGATCATTCATTCAGATAACAAGATGCTTGCTGAGACAGGCGGAACGCTGGCACCGGGACAATTCAAATGGCTCCATTTTGATTTAGATGGAGGCAGCAGCGGAAAAGAAATCGACTTGTCCATTACGGGGGAGCTTGGAGATGGATGGTGGAGACTGGTTTCCCTAATGATGAAGTAGGATAGTGAGGTCATTTGCAGGTGGCTTCCACATTGCCGCCACCTGCTAGATACGAAGGGATTTCAGGAACTCTAAAGGTGAAACAGTTAACAATAGGAAAATATATTGTGCTGGGACTCTTTTGAAAGAAAAAAAGCGCAAAGGAGGAAAACCAGTTTCTTCAACAGCTTTATTTGGACATTCAAACATTTGGAGAACGGAAAAAACTAAAATCATATCTATATACATCCCATATTTCCACCCGTCAGGAAGCCCTATAACAGTTATCTAAAAAGGAAATCATGCAAATAGGTTGAATTTAAATAGGTAATACGGTTTGAAAGGAATTTTAGAAATGAAAAATATTTCGTTAATACATTCGTCGATGTTGCCTGCAGTTGACTATGCTTACGCCTCCCATGTTCCTGCTGGAATGGATCTTTATTTTATGGCAGGAGCCTGCCCGCTCGACCAAGAGGGAAAAGTGCCTGAGGGAATCAGATATGAAGAACAGGCCAAACTTTGTGTTGAAAACCTGAAAGCTGCCTTAAAGGAATGTGGTGCTGAATTAAAGGATGTGGCATATACAAGAGTCCTCGTCGCATCTTCTGACCAGTCAGATTTGGTGGCCGCATGGCAGGCAATTAGAGAAGAATTCGGTTCTCATGATGTTCCAAGTACATTGTCAGGTGTCACCGTTTTGGGTTATAGCGGCCAATTAGTTGAGATAGAAGCGGTTGCTGCATTACCCCAAAACGCAAAATAAGCAGCCTGACTACAGAAATGGACCCTCCTGCAAAAGCAGTCGGGTCTATTTTTTCTTTTAGCTCTTCTTTAGAACCAGCATCTTTTCTTCTATGGCATACACACAATCAGCCACCCGTTCAACAAACACTTTATCATGTGAAACCAGCAGGACGGTTCCTTTATAGGCTTCTAAAAACCGTTCCAGCGCTTCGATGCAATAAATATCCAGAAAATTTGTGGGTTCATCTAATATCAGCACATTATATCTGCCAAGGAAAAGCTGGCACAGCACGAGACGGATAGCTTCTCCGCCGCTCAAATTGCGCACATCCTTTTTCAGGTCATTCCCTGTAAAACACATGGAGTGAAGAACAGAACGGATTTTACTATCTTCATAATCGCTTTTTTCTTTCATATATTCCAGCACCGTTTTGCTTTTATCGAATTGATAATCCATCTGTTCATAGGCGCCTGCAACTGCTTTAGGAGAGAGGGTTATGCCCTCGCCGCGATTCAGGATGTGGTTGAGCAGAGTTGTTTTTCCTGATCCGTTTTTTCCTGTAATGGCAATGGTATGGCCAAGGGGAAATTGGAAGCTTGCTTCTTTCAGGAGTGTTCTTTCTCCGCCTTTTAATGTTACCCGATCGCCCATGATGGGAAATTTATTGTGCATTTCCAGTGCAGGCTGCTGATGAAAACGAATCGTCATTTCTTCCTTTGGCGCATCCACATTCTCCAGCATCTGTACCCGCTGTTCAATTGCTTTGGCAGCGCGCTGGACAGCTTTTTGGCTGGTATCCTTGGATTTTGTCATAAACATTTTATTGGCTTTGGCCTTTGTTTCCTTTTTGGAGATATGCCCATTCGCCTGTGTAATCTTATCAGCCTTTTTCATTTTTTCCTCAGCCGCTTTTAATAGGCGGGACTTCTCTTTCACAAATTTTTCATGCTGCTCGAGCTGCTGTTTTCGCTGCAGGTCTTTTTGTTCCGTGTAATCAGAATAGTTCCCGGTATATTCTGTCACAGAACCATCTTCAATTTCCCAAATTTTCGTGACGAGATTGTCAAGCACATACCGGTCATGGCTGACAAGCACAAGGGCTCCATAATAATAGGTCAGCTCTTCAATAAAGAATTGTGTGCCTTCCTTATCGAGGTGGGTGGTTGGCTCATCAATTAATAAGCCTTCATAATAGCTGGAAAAAATTTGCGCCAATTTCCTCCTGGTTCTTTCCCCGCCGCTTAAATTTTCTATTTCGGTTTGAGGAATCGATAGCTGACCAGCCAGTTTATAATCTATTTCGCCCGCTTCTGGCGCTGACAGCTGATCGAAATAGGCAAAATCAGCAAATCTTTTAACCATTCCTTTTTCAGGCTTTAACTGTCCAGCCATCAGCTTCAGCAGGGTGCTTTTACCAGTCCCGTTCTTACCGACAATGCCAATCCGGTCAAACTGGTGCACGGCCAGCCGGGGTATGTTTAATACTAATCTATCTAAATAGGACACTTCTATATTTTCTAATTCAAAAAGTACATTTTCCATTCTTATAACCTCATTTCTTTTTGGTTTAATCCGATTAAAATATCGGCGTCGATGGTGATTTGGCTTCTCCTGGTGATAAATGCATCCAAAGCTTTCTCATTTGAATCCCAGGCAAGCGGAGACATCTGCACTAAATGTGTCCGTTCGCTTTTATCCAACTCTCTTGCATCCGTCACAGTGATTTTGTCAGTAAGAGTAAAATGCTTTTTAAAAAGAGAAAGGGTTTCATCATTCTTGTAAAGACTTTTCTCTTTGCTTCCATGAATGGCATCCCGCAGCTCTTTTAAATGGGCAGCTCGCGGAACCACCTTAATGATGAGCCCATCTGGAGCCAAGATCCTTTTAAACTCCTCGTAATTAGAAGGAGAAAAGATATTTAAAATCATGTTCATAGAGTGATCTGCCAGAGGAGATTTTGCCAGATCCCCGACAAGCCAAATTGAATGTTTATAACTTTTTGCAGCCTGAGCAATACCGGCTTTGGATAAATCCAGGCCAATGCCTGTCACTGTTCCGTTTCTGGAATTGCCCAAAATTTTATCCAAATGGGATCCTTCACCGCATCCTGCATCAAGGATAAAGGCAGGGGTGTCAGAATTGGCGGAATAGGTGTCAATTACGGCTGATATCTTCTCATGAAGTCGTTTAAAAAGGTCACTCTCCATAATGATTTTCTTCCTGGCTTCAAATAAGGCTTTATTGTAACGGCTCTTCGGTGAATGGCTGAGCATGTTCACATAGCCATGGTGTGAAATATCAAAGGTATGCCTGTTTGGGCAAATCAGGCTTTTCGATTGAACAACCTGCAGTGATTTCTCACAGAGCGGGCATCTAAGTGCATTTCCGAAATTTTTATATTTTGCATGATTCTCCATTTTTCTTCTTCCTTTCAATAAAAAAATCACAGGCATCTGCCTGTGATTCAGAGTAAAGGGAAGAGGACCCATCCTTATTCGGTTAGGGGCTGATCAGGAGCCGTCAGCAAATAAACCTTCCTTTTGCTTGTCTATGGAAAGACGTATAGACATAAAAAAAAGAAAGGCAGAAAAATCCGCCTTTCCATTCATATCAAAAATTGCCACAGATAACTGGCAATTTAAGAAATAACACCAAAATGGGCTATTTCAATATGAACTGAAGATTATTAAAAAAGGACAGACTAATCCCGTTTACTCTGTTAACACAAACAGAGCCTTTGAACGTATTAAATTACTGGTTCAAAGTTGGGAATCGAAGTCTCATCGCGTGTGTCATTTTTTAATAATCCTCCTAAAATAATTAGATACATTGGTCATTATAAATTCATCTATTAAAAAAGTCAAAGGTTCCTCCGAATTTTAAAAAGAAGGAAGGGGAAAATTACTCTTTGAAATGGAGGAAATCTGATGAATAAATTCTTGATTTTAACGGTATTTTTTGCATTTTTTGCACTTCAAATAAATGCAGCGCATGCAGCTTCTCTTTCCTATCCCTGCAGCATTGTGCTGGAGCCTGTAAAAGATATCCCGAATATCCAGGGGACAGCTCTTATAACTAAAGTGAAGAAACCATATTCAGATATGCCGGGGAGTCCTGTCAGAGAACGGACAGCTATTGGAGTCTACGCTGACTGGATGCCCTTGCCTTCAGCATTTGGCGATTATGATCAATATGAAGGGTTTGCACAAATACCTGGTGTGATCAGCTGGAGATTTAAAATGTATCCTGTTAAAGAAGATCAGCCAAGCTGGTTTGGCGGCTTCCCATTGGCCGGAAAGTTTGACGAAATATCCGCAGAACTTTCTGCTGATGCAATCGTGCAATTGCGCCTTTCCAATTCCCGTTCCGGTAATCTGGGACCGGCAGTTTTACAAAATACATTAAAGGGATGCGGAAAGCAGGAAGGATAATGCATTAGCAATCCTTAATTATAATGAGGGAGTATATTTTATCAGAAGGGATATAGAGTGAGAAACCAATGATATTAGAGTTAAGAGAACTAAATGAGAAAGATATCCCCGGACTGATTGATCTGTCGGCTTCAGTTGGCTGGGATTATGACGAACATGAGGTTGAAACCCTGTTGAGGTCCGGCAGAGTTTTCGGACATAAAAATGCTGAGGACAGGATTGTTTCCAGTGCAGCTATCATTCGTTATGATACTAATTTGGCCTCTATCGGCATGGTTATTGTTCATGAGGATTATCGAGGACTTGGGCTGGGAAAGGAAGCTGCTCAAACGTGTGCATCCAGTGTACCCGCCGATATTGCTGTCATGTTAATTGCGACAAAGGAAGGAAAGCCTTTGTATGAAAAAATGGGCTTTATCACTGTGGATTTTATTCACAAATTTATTTGTGATGAGTTTGCTTCCGATAAGTCTGCAGATGGAATTTCTATTGAAGCCTTTATCCAGGCAGATTTTCCGAAAATCCTCGAAATAGATGCTGCTGCCTTTGGCGATAAGCGAAGCGTTTTTCTCCGCAATCGAATCAGCCAGTCCAAACAATGTCTTGTTGCTAAAAATAATAATGGAGAAATCATTGGATATGGATTATCCATACAGGGGCTAGTCAATTTAATACTCGGACCCATTGCAGCAGCTGATTCAGAAACCGCTGCTTTAATCGCAGGAAAATTGGCTTTACATCATAAAGGGAAGCTGCGAATTGATGTTCCAGAGGGAAGAACGGATTTTATGTCTTTTTTGGAGCGAAGCGGTTTTGTTAAAGCAAATACTCCACCAGTCATGATGAAAAATTCAGCGGCTATGCCGCAGAGGAACCATTCCTTATATGCAATTGCTTCGCAGGCTTTTGGATAGGGGAATGTTGATATGGGCTATACGCAAATAAATAGTTTTATCCGCAAGTAAAATAGGGCTATGTGCAAATAAAATATTTTATCCGAAAGTAAATTTGGTCTATCCGCACGTAAATTTCACTTGCACGTCAATACTGCTTATATAGCTCTGAAAAACGGCTGCGGGAAGTCCAATCTCCATGCAAAATCATAAAAAAACGGCTTAATCTCAGGATTAAAGCCGTTTTTTTATGTGTTTAACTCTAATTTTCGCCTAGATTATCAGCAGAGCCGTTCCGATCGTAATCAAAATGGCACCTCCAATTGTGTTCATTGCCGGTTTCTCTTTTAAAATAATAAAGCTTAAAATCATTGTCAGCACCACACTGAATTTATCGATGGGGTTGACGACACTAACCTTTCCGATGGAAAGAGCGCCGAAATAGCACAGCCAGGATAATCCGGTTGCAGCTCCCGAGAGGAAAAGAAATAAATAAGACTTTTTCGAAATGCTTTTAAGCTCCTTAAAGGTCCCCTGAAAAAACACAATTCCCCAGGCGAAAAGAATGATAACCACAGTCCTGATGAAAGTAGCCACATTGGAGTCGACGTCTTCAATTCCTATTTTCGCTAAAATATTGGTGGCTGCCGCAAATACAGCTGAAAGGACTGCGAGAAAAATATACGATTTTGTATTGAATACTTTCTTCTTGCGGCTCTTTTTCCGGTCTTTGCCGATTAAAACAAAGGTTCCAATGGAGATAATGACTCCCCCTGAAACGACCAAAGCTGTGGCGGGCTCCCTGAGAATAATAAATGATAGCAGGATGGTTAAGACGACGCTCGACTTATCAATGGGAACTACTTTTGATACATCGCCGATCTGAATGGCTTTAAAGAAGCAAATCCAGGATAAGCCTGTTGTCAGGCCAGAAAGAACGAGAAATATGTACGATTTTACAGAAATAGTCAAGATGCTTTCCGTTTCCCCTGTAATGACAACCATAAGATAGGCCATGATGACCACCACAATCGTCCTGACTGCAGTAGCCAGGTTGGAATCAACTTTTTCAATGCCAATTTTTGCGAGAATGGCTGTGAAGGATGCAAAAACGGCGGCCAGCAGAGCTAAAATAATGCTCATAGACATGATCTCCATTTCTTCAATGGGATGATTATATACATTTTATTTTGCTGAAGTGCATATAGAATATTCTCTGATTTAATTATTATTATTTATAAAATTCTGTTTTCTTGTTGAGTATTCTATATTATAGTTTGGTTAAGCAAGGAGGCAGGAAATGGATCCTATTGATAAAAGAAATCGCTTGGATGAAGAACCATTTAGTTTTCGGGTAAATAAGAATAGCACAGTATTTCTTGATTATAATGGAAAACAAGTGAAAATTCTCAAAGGAATAGAGGCAGAGAAGTTTCTAAAAAAAATGAATGATGCGGAAGATGAAAAGAGCAGGCAATTAATCATGGCGAAGATAACGGGGAATTTTAAACGGGGAAATGAACGGTTGTAATGGCTTTGAGCTGAAGCAGCAGTGCCAATTGGTACTGCTGTTTCAGCTTTATTATGTAAGTGGAATTCTATCTGTGCTGGTCGAAAAGAATAGCGTTGCCATCCGGATCTTCGAGGGTGAAACTTGCAGGGCCGGAGCCTGACTCATTCGCTTCATTTATGATATGAATCCCTTGTTCCTTCAGCTGCTTTTGAAGCTCCCGAATGTCAGTAAATCCCTCTAAATTTTCTGCGTTTTGGTTCCATCCAGGGTTAAAAGTAAGGATGTTTTTCTCGAACATGCCCTGGAATAGGCCTATCACACAGTTATCATTCTTTAGGATCAGCCAATTTTGCTCAATATTCCCGCTGAGTGCTTCAAACCCTAGTTTTTCGTAAAATTCCTTTGACTTCTTAATATCTTTAACGCTTAGACTTACTGAAAATGCTCCCAGTTTCATAGATCCTCCAAGGTATTAGTTTTTATATAATTCAGACAACACACTTTGAGTTTAATCGAAGCCATTTTATAAAGCAATAGAGTTGTCCTAAAAAAAGCGGCTGGCGCCGCTTTTTAATACAGTCTTCTTCTCCGAAACCGGCTGCAGGTAAAATCGGTTTGGAGTTTCATATAAATATAAATGATCGTCGCAATTGTTCCTTCTTCGCCGTGCCTGTTTGTCTTAGGCTTAAGGCATCTGAGGAATTCCTGGTCACAGCTGCATTTTGATCTCCCGCTTCCCCAGCATTTGTCATGTGCCTTGCAGCAGTCATCCACGCCATTGATAGGGGCATCTGGTCCGCTGCATCCGGGACCGCACCATCTGTAGCCGGGGAAAAGGCAAGGAATCTGTTTTCTTCTTGTCAATAGTATCCCTCTTTTAATTTCAATTTAATTATAGATATGGCATAACCCTAGTTGTGGTGTGGTTACATATCTACTAAATGAAGATTGTTTTCGGATAAAGGGCAGGGGCCCATACCCCATAGGCAACTGACGCATATCCTTTACTGTAGACAAATATAGAGGAGGAGTTCCGTTTGGATTATCAATATCAGCACATGCCAGTGGCACAGGAGTATGTCCCGCACAATGGCGTGTATTTCACTGACCATCGAGTCCGGCCTGGATTTGGAATCGGAAGGCCCGGATTTGGTTTTGGGCGTCCGGGATTCGGGTTCGGAGGACCTGGTTTTGGACTTGGACTTGGATTTTTAGGGGGGCTAGCGACCGGAGCATTGCTTACACCCGGCCCGGGATTTGGATATCCATACTACCCTTACCCGCCATACCCGTATCCGCCATATCCTTACTATTATTAAAGGGGTAGAGCTTTGTCCTTGGGCAGGGCTCTTTTTTTAATTGATTTAATTTTGATGTGTAATAATGAGTGTAAGAGCATGATTAAACAGGATATCCTGAGGAATGTCAGTTCAAGGGAGGATGCAAGTTTGTATCAAGTATATTTCGATGTAGAGGTAAAAGAAGAGGTGCCTGAAGCAGTATTTTTAGATTACAACTTACGGAAAAAGTGTACAAAAAATCGTCAGGACCACTAATCTGAACAGTTTCTCAAGCATTCCGCCAGCTCCTTTCGATTGTGCATAGTTTTATTCTAAGTGTTCTTTATTAATAGAATATAATTGGCCTGTAAATTTTTTGTTAAATGAAGTTTGAGGGGGAACTGATATCCCTTTTTCTATGAGCTGAAGCAGCTCTATTCCTCTATTTTATTGAATTTGATATTCTTAAAGAAAAGGGGGAGAAGGGAATGAACAAAGTCTATCTCGATTACAATGCAAGCACACCTTTGGCACCAGAGGTTATAGATGCCATGAGTCCATTGCTGACGGACTTTTACGGAAATCCTTCCGCATTGCATTGGGCTGGGCAGCCAGTAAAAGAGAAGCTGAAGATTGCAAGGAAACAGGCAGCTGGCTTGTTGTCATGTTCGCCGGAAGAGGTTATTTTTACAAGCGGCGGAAGTGAAGCGAATAATTTGGCTATAAAGGGCTATTATTATAAACATCTGGAAAAAGGCAAACACATCATTACGTCAAAAATAGAGCATCCTGCCATCGTGGAGCCCCTGAAATTTCTGGAGCGCCTGGGTGCAGAAATTACCATGGTGGATGTAGATGCATATGGGATGGTTTCTCCCGAGGCAATTGAAGATGCGATTCGGGAAGAGACAATCCTGATCACCATCATGCATTCAAACAATGAAGTGGGGACCCTTCAGCCGATTGAAGAAATAGGGGAAATCGCCAGAAGACACAGGATCGCTTTTCATACCGATGCGTCTCAATCTGTGGGCAAGGTACCTGTTGATGTTAATCTCCTGAATGTGGATATGCTCACGATAGCGGGTCATAAACTGTATGCTCCTAAAGGAATTGGCGCCTTATATATCAGAAAGGGCATAAAGCTTGAGCCGCTCATTCATGGGGCCGGACACGAGTTTGGAGTGCGTGCAGGAACAGAGAACACACTGCTTGCAGCCGGGCTTGGCAAAGCCTGTGAGTTAGCTCAGGAGCACGCAAGGGACCGGAAGCTTGCTGACTTAACGAATTATTTCTGGGTTCAATTGAAGGAGGCATTTGGTGATGAGGTAGTCCTTAACGGCCATGAAGAAAAACGGCTGCCGAATACCCTGAATGTCAGTTTTGTCAATCGGGTTGGCCAGGATATTTTAGCCGCCATCCCACAGCTTGCTGCCTCTACAGGATCTGCCTGCCATTCAGGCAAAGTTGAATTGTCCCCTGTTTTGAGGGAAATGAAGGTTCCTGAACATGTGGGAATGGGTGCTGTCAGATTCAGTCTTGGAAGATATACGGCAAAAGAGGACCTCGATCAGGCAGTTTCCTGGCTGAAAGAAATATTATAAGAGATCTGGGCAGCCGTTTATTCCACTGGATAGACATCGGCAATCTGCAGAATTTCATCCGAAAAAATGCAATACATATCCTTATCACCGGTTTCAATGCCCATTTTCTGTACGGCAATACCATCGTAGCCTTGCTTCGCAAGACTTTTGCGAAACGCTGCATTGGCTTCATCTTTATTCAGTAAGATCGCCTTATCTTTCCAGGTAAGGTGTCTTTTTTTTACGCTTGCATAGTCACAATAGGGATCCCGTTCATTCATGAAATGTTCAAAGGAATCGTAGTCCTTTAAAATGGGTTCATCTATATACACTTTATAAACAAATCCGCGGACTGGCTTGTCATACTGAATTACTTTGGGTACTCCATCTTCCCAAAGCTCAGTTTCTGATGTTTCGATGACTGTTTCTGTCCCGACAGCAAATGGCTTAGCAGACTCTATGTCAGATGAAAACCATATGCCAAGCGTATCGAACTCTTTCATTGTTTTTTGAATGGCCTGCTCTTTGTGAAAGTGGTCAAATTTTCTTGTGGAACCGTGATATACGATCAATAGAGACACCTCCCATTGATAGGATGCCCCATATTTGGGTCTGTTATTAATGGTGAAATGATCCAGCATGAAACCCTGTTTTTAATAAAAAGTTTCTTTTTTATTTCAGGACTTTGGAAATAATAAAATAAAAAAGGGGGACGTGCAGCCAATGAGTAATAATCAGAACTCGGAATTAACTGCAGCTGAAATAGCGCAATTATGGTCTGCTTATTTGAACAGCAGCATGTGTAATTGTATTTTCACATACTTTTTAAATACTGTTGAAGATAAGGAACTGCAGTCCATGCTCTGGGATAGCATTCAATTAACAGAAACACATTTACAGAAGCTTACTGGTTTTTTTGAAAACGAAGGGTTATCCGTGCCATATGGATTTAAAGCCGAAGAGGATGTAAAGGCAAAAGATTCAAAGCTGTTCTCAGAAAATTTTTCCCTTCATTTCCTCTATAATATTGCCATGTTTGCAGTCAGCTTTTATGCGCTGGCCAAAACACTTTCTGTCCGGTCTGATATCGTTAATTACTTTAATAATTGTTTAATGGAAGTTAATGAATACGAAACAAAGCTTAAAAATATGCTGCTCCAAAAAGGCTTGTATATGAAATCTCCCCATGTCATCCCAGTAAAAGAAACCAGCTTTGTAGAAAGCAAAAAATTTATGGGTGGATTGTTTGGTGATAAAAGACCGCCGAATGTTATTGAAATTAGTAATATATATATGAATTTGAAAAAGAATGCCATGGGAAAAACGATTATGGTGGGATTTAGCCAGGTTGCCCAATCGAAGGAAGTTGGCCAATTCATGGTAAGGGGCAGGGACATAGCGGCCAAACATACAAAAGTCTTTGCTGGAATGCTCGAAGAAAGTTATTTGCCAGTTAGCATGAGTTGGGATATGGAAGTAACAGATTCCACTGATCCACCTTTTTCAGATAAATTAATGATGTTTATGACCACATCCCTTATTGCCTTAAGTGCAGGGATTTATGCAACAAGTGCTGCTTCAAGTGCGCGAAAAGATATTGCGATTAATTTCATTCGTTTATCTGCTGAAATTGCTAATTTTGCTGAAGATGGTGCAAACATTCTCATAAAAAATGGCTGGTTCGAGGAGCCGCCGCATCCGGCAGACCATGATGAACTGGCAAATATATAATTGCTGATGGCTGGGGAAGGGACGTATACCTTTTTCCAGCTTTTTTTCGACTATATAAGGTAGTTAATCGTGATCAATAACGACGAAAAAGGCTGAGTGCCGTAAGAAATGGTCGTTAATCTTGATCAATAACGACGAAAAAAGCTGAGTGCCGTAAGAAATGGTCGTTAATCAAGCTGATTAACGACCAAATAAAAGAATCCCATAAGAAATGGCAGTTAATCACAATCAATAGCGACCAAAATGACAATGCCCATCCTTATACGGGTGTTAATCCCAAATCAGCACTCTTAAGCACTTTCCGTGTAAAATAAAATGCCGCCTACTATACTAAAGAAGAATATACAGTATTGGAGGAATGGAAAATGCATATTGAAATGTGGACTGACTTCGCTTGACCGTTTTGCTATATTGGCAAAAGGCATCTGGAGGATGCCATTAAACAGATTAATCATCCGATTGAAGTGACTTATCGCTGCTTTGAGCTGGACCCGACAGCTGAACGGGATATAAAGGATAACATGTATGAAAAGTTATCCAAAAAATATGGGATGACGATTGAACAGGCGAAAGCCAACACGAAAAACATGGTGCAGATGGCAAGAAACGCCGGGCTGGAATTCAACATTGATACCGTCGTTCTCACAAACACGTTTGATGCTCACCGTCTGACGATGTTTGCCAAAACGAAAGGGCTAATGAAAGAAATGACTGAACGGCTGCTGCGTGCTTATTTTACAGATTCAAGGCATATAGGGGATCATGCCGCTTTAGCAGAATTAGCCGAAGAAGTTGGCCTGAACCGTGAAGGGGCTGAAAAAATGCTTGCCGGCAATGAGTTTGCAGATGCAGTCCGTGCAGATGAGCAATTGGCCCAGCAATACCGCATCACAGGGGTTCCATTTTTCCTTATCAATAAAAAGTATGCCCTTAGCGGAGCACAGCCAACTGAGATGTTTGTTCAAGCTTTGCAGAAGATTATTGCAGAGGATGAGATTACTGTTTTAAATGATCATGACGGTATGATCTGTGATGATGATGGCTGTGAAATTCCTAAGAAATAATACGATTAAAAAAGAGCCAGTCTTACAGTCCTATAAACAGGACAAGACTGGTTCTTTTTAATTAGTCCATAAGCCCAACATGAAAAATCCAACGTACCTTCTTTTTTTATAGGCATATGATGTGTTGATAAATCTGTGAAGGGAATGACATGTATTGTATCATCCTAATGCGTATTCCTATCCATATTACCCTTTAGTAAATGCACCTGTATTTCATACTGACGACATGTTAAGAAGCAATCAGGATCATTTTCAGCAGCTTTGTGAAACGGTCCTTGAAGGAGTCAAAAGGGAAGCTTCGGTACTTGAGCTATACACGCAGCTTGCAGAACAAGCCCCTAATGAAGAGCATAAGCAAAATATTATTCAGGCTATCGAAGGGAAAAAAGTCCATTTAACCCATTTCTGCAATCTTTATTACAATTTAACAGGAAAACAGCCGGAGTATCAGATTGGCGATGTATCCATTGAGCATTACCGTGATGGTTTGCATAGGGCTTATCAATTGGAAATGGAGGGTTTCCAGGAGTATCAGCGGGGGTCCGCACTTTCACAGCTTCCGCAGGTTCAAAATGTGTTCATTTGGGCTATGACAGGGGAACAGGAAAATGCAGCGCGCCTTGTTACACTAAATGACCGGATTACCGATTATGGGCCTCAGCCATTTGTCGTTGATATAGAGGAAGCGACAAAGCAAAATAACACATTTCGGACATCAATATGGACAGGACAGCATTTGCAGCTGACATTGATGAGCATAAAAGCAGGTGAGGATATTGGTCTGGAAATTCATCCTGAACTTGATCAATTCTTAAGAATTGAAGAGGGAGAAGGGATAGTGCAGATGGGGAACAGCAAGGATCGGTTAGATTTTCAGCGGAAAGTTGCGGACGATTTTGCCATTATCATCCCTGCAGGAAAATATCATAATGTCATCAATACAGGCAGCAAACCCCTCAAGCTATACTCCATTTACGCACCGCCACAGCATCCATTTGGAACGGTGCATCAAACGAAGGCAGATGCCATGGCTGCTGAGGAAGAGCATCAGTAAGGAAATTAAATGAAAAGGGATGAATCAAAAGCGCTCATGCGACATTCGCTTTCATTTCATCCCTCTTTGATTTTGGATTAGAATCTCATTACATAAATTGCTCTTGTCTGGTAAGCATACTTAATAAAACTAATAGCTGGAGAACGTTATGCAAAATTTAGTTAAAGTCCTAATACCCAGACAACTGTTTTTATTGCTCATCCTGTCTACAGGCTTGCTGAACCATGTTATTTTGATTCCGAATTTATTGACCGCTGCCGGAAGAGACAGCTGGCTGAGTGTGGTTGCCGCTTATCCAATCTCGCTCTTTTTCATGTGGCTTATTTACTACATACTTAAAAACTCATCAGATGAAGGTTTCTTTTTCATGCTGAGACAGCGTCTTGGCAGGACGTTTTCCGTACTTTTATCGGTTCCCGTTATTGTTTTTTTAATTACTAGCTCCTATATAACGTTCAGAGACTTAATGATTTGGTTAAATGCGTTTTTCCTGGCAGATGCCTCTGTAATAATGATTAACATCATTTTAATTATTGTTTGTTCCATCATGACTATGGCCGGTGTGAAATATATGGCTATATCAAGCGGTGTACTGCTGCCGTTAGTGATGCTTTTCGGAGTATTTATTTCCATTACAAACACCAGATTGAAGGACCCCGGCCTGTTGTTTCCCCTATTTGCAGGGGGTTTAGAACCTTTCATGAGCGGAATTGTTTATACTCTTTCGGGGCTGCTTGAGATTTATATCATCCTCTTACTGCAGCCATACTCACAAAAACCCTTTAAATTCAAGCATTTAGTTTTCCTTTTGACGCTTCTGACAGGATTAACTTTGGGGCCGCTTACAGCCTCGATCATGGAATTTGGTCCTGTAGAAGCGACGAAATTTCTTTACCCTGCCCATGAGCAATGGAGGGTTTTAAGCATTGGAGAGTACATCTCTCATCTGGACTTTCTCGCCTTATATCAGTGGCTGAGCGGAGCATTAATCAGAATTGGCTTATTTATGTATTTAGTAGGTGCATTTTTTCAAGTCAAAAAGAAACATTATCGACTGAATCCCAAATTGGTCCTTACTTTATATATGATTTTGTTTGGATTGATGTGCATTAAGATCGAAACCCACACTTTTTATCAATTTATCTATAAGTATTATCTTCCAGTCAGTATGTTGTTTTTTCTGTCCTATATCCTTTTATCTGCCCTGATTGTATTAGTTTTGAAGAAAAGGGATGAGAAACATGGCAAGAACAAGAATTCTAAAGTCCAATCCTCAACCTAAAGAGAATGGCTGCACAAAGGCTGAAGAGTTAAAACAGCAATTAAGCAAAAGCGGCGATTTTGTGAGCAAAGCTCATGTTACAGAGAAAGATCAGTTTGACATATTATATTTTGATACGTTGGTGGATACTCAATATTTGGATCAATATATCCTGCCGATGATTGCAGCCGAGAAGGAGGGCCTGGCAAAAGATAAGCTCAGGACTTTATTTCAAGCTGACCTGGTAACTGATAAGTCAATTGATGACTTGTCTCAAATGCTTTTTGAGGGGAATTTTCTGTTCCTGGCTGATAAAGACCTATTAAGTATTAGGGCAGCAAACCTTCCAAAAAGACAGCCTGAAGAATCTGCGCTGGAGACATCCATTAGAGGTCCAAAGGATGGATTTGTAGAAGATCTGCAGACCAATATATCTTTAATACGCAGAAGGCTTAATACCAGCACTTTATGTGTTGAAAAATATACATTTGGAAAACGAAGCAAAACGAAAGTGGCCCTAATGTATATTGAAGACATTATTGATAAGCGTGTTCTCGAAGAGATTCACAAAAGGCTGGGGAATGTTGAGCTTGATGTCTTGACGAGCATCCATGAACTTGACTCCCTAATCAGGGATCGCCCCTATTCGATTTTCCCCAGTCTTGATTATACCGGCCGTCCGGATTTTATCGTTCAGGCACTGAATCAGGGGAGGTTCGCCATATTGGTGGATGGGAATCCAACCGTCACATATGCCCCAGTCAGTTTATTATTGCAGACTAAATCGCCTGAAGATTTTTACATGAATTATGCGTTTGTGAGTATGGAAAGATTTATCAGAATGATTGGGATAACGGTATCAGGTTTCCTGCCAGGGGTATGGATCGCTTTTTCCGCATTTAATATTGAACAAATACCTTACTTGCTCGTTGCAACTATTTCGGTATCCCGATTTGGGCTGCCTTTGAGTGCCCCAATTGAGATGTTCATCATTCTCCTATTGTTTGAGCTTTTTAATGAAGCAGGAATCAGGCTGCCGAGAGCCATTGGGCAAACAGTGGCCGTACTGGGAGGTTTGATTGTCGGGGATGCAGCTATAAGAGCAGGCTTAACCTCTCCAACGATGCTGGTTGTTGCAGCGATTACTTATATTTCATCTTTTACCCTTGTGAGTCAGTCCCTTAGTTCTGCCATAACCATTATTAGATTCTTCGTCATCATTATGAGTACTTTTTTAGGCTTGTTTGGGGTCATCTTATGCTATATAATCACCGTTTTATACTTTTCGACGCTCTCATCCTTTGGAGTTCCTTACCTCTCAGCTGTAGCTCCAATCAGCTGGAGAGAAAGCATAAAGGCATTTCTGATGCTGCCTGTACAATTTTATAAATCCCGCTCCACTTCCACCAGCCCTGACGATCCCACGAGGAGGGAGAAGTAATGGCCAGAAGCGTGATTTTGATGGTTGCGTCATGCTGTTTTTTGCTCTCAGGCTGTTCCGGCATCAAAAATATACAGGATTTAACCTATATTGTTTCAATCGGTATGGATTATGATGAAGAAAAAGAGGAATATACAGTATATCTCCAGGGTTTAAATTTTTTAAATGTCGCCAAGCAGGAAGGCGGAAAATCTGCAGAGCCTGTCCCAATTTTTGTGGCTTCTGCAAAAGGAGAAACATTAAATTTAGCTGTACGAAAGCTGTATAAAGTATCTGAACCTCCCTTATATTTTGGCCATGTAAAGACTCTTGTTATCACAAACCGGATTGTTCAGCACAAATTTCAGGAAGTGGTGGAGGAGATTGGAAAGAACCGTTCTATTCGCCCTACGCTTCATGTCGTAACAACAGAAGAAGGGATTGAGGAGGTTTTAAATACTAATGCCTTGTTTAATTATCCAGCCGTATACACCGTTCTATTTAAAAAAGATGCTTATGAGGTTGCGCAAAATGAAATTAGGCCGGTAGCATTAATGAATTTTCTGCGGGAATATTATGAGCCAATGAATGCAGCGAAACTGCCCTCCGTTAAAATTGATAAAACAAGCTGGAAGGCAGACAAGGATTATCCTGTATTATATTTTGATGGCTATTCCGTTTTTCAAAACAGAAAATATATGAAGGAACTAGCTTTTGAGGACTCCTTATTTCTTAATTGGCTGATGGAAAAATATATTGCTGTAGATGAAAGAGTCGATGTAGAGGGGAAATTGGCTGCAGCA
Source organism: Bacillus sp. NTK034 (assembly GCF_017303275.1). Taxonomy (GTDB): domain Bacteria; phylum Bacillota; class Bacilli; order Bacillales; family Cytobacillaceae; genus Cytobacillus. The sequence goes on from NZ_JAFKOJ010000009.1 coordinate 235,246, forward strand.
GTAAAGCTCGAAAGCCCGAGGCTGAAAATCAAATATGATGAAGATTCCTCCAGCCCCAAATTTTCTATTGATTTATCCATTCGCGCTGATGTCCTGGAAAAAGTACAGGACATTTCCATGAACCGATTAACCAGTCTGGTTGAAGAGGAAATAAAAGCAAAACTAAGAACACTATATTTGGATGGAGTGGAAAATAAGATTGATTATCTGAATGCCGGCGAGAAATGGTTTCGGATGCATCCTGAGAAATTTGCAGAATTAGAAAAAACAGGCAATTTCTATTTGGAGAAAGACTCTCTTACTGATATCAAGGTAAAGGTTCAGGTTTTTAATTTCAACAGCTATAAATATAATCAATGAGGCTGGGAAAGGAGAAACACTAGTTTTGTCATCCGTTGCGCGACAAAGTTAGGTTTCTCCTTTGTTGAGTATAGCCCATTTGTCCATTACCATTAATAATAAAGTACTATATTTCGAAAGGATGAGTGTACATGGCTCAATCTAATCTAAAAGTAGCTGTACAGAAGTTCGGTAATTTTCTGAGCTCAATGGTTATGCCGAACATCTCTGCTTTTATAGCATGGGGTCTTATTACAGCTTTATTTATACCTACTGGCTTCTTCCCAAATGAAAGCCTTGCCAAAATGGTAGGTCCAATGGTGACATACTTGCTTCCATTATTAATTGGTTATACCGGAGGTAAGCTTGTACATGATCAGCGCGGTGCTGTTGTGGGTGCCATTGCAACAATGGGGGTCATCGCTGGTGCTGAGGTGCCGATGTTCCTTGGCGCCATGGTTATAGGTCCTTTAGGCGGTTATGTGATTAAGAAATTTGACCAGATGATCGAAGGAAAGGTCCGTGCTGGCTTTGAAATGCTTGTGAACAACTTCTCAGCTGGAATTCTTGGTGCAATTATTGCCATCCTTGCATTCCTGGGAGTGGGCCCTGCGGTTGATGTATTCACGGGCTGGCTTGTAGCTGGAGTTGACTGGCTGATTGGCACAGGACTTCTGCCGCTGACAAGCATCTTAATTGAACCGGCAAAAGTTTTATTCTTGAACAATGCCATCAACCATGGTGTTCTTTCGCCAATTGGCGTTGAACAGGTAAAAGAAACAGGACAATCCATCCTGTTCCTGCTTGAAGCAAACCCTGGACCTGGTATCGGTGTCTTGCTTGCTTACATGTTCTTTGGAAAAGGCAATGCCAAGAAATCTGCTCCAGGTGCCGGAATCATTCACTTCTTCGGCGGGATTCATGAAATTTATTTCCCTTACATCTTAATGCGTCCTATGCTCATTATTGCTGTCATCCTTGGCGGAATGAGCGGTGTGTTCACACTGGTTCTTTTAGGCGGCGGATTATTCGCTCCTTCATCACCGGGCAGCATCATCGCCATCACGGCTGTAACGCCTCATCATGCAAGTGCGTATATTGCGAACTTCGCAGGTGTGCTTGTGGCTGCTGCTGTGTCATTCATCGTGTCTGCCTTTATTATGAAGACGGGCAAGCAGGGTGAAGAGGATATTGAAGAAGCTGCGAAAAAGATGCAGGAAATGAAAGGCAAGAAAAGTTCTGTTTCCAATGTGTTTGAAGGCGGTCAGGCTGCAATGCCCGATAATGTTTCCAAAATCTATTTTGCCTGTGATGCAGGTATGGGCTCAAGTGCCATGGGTGCATCACTTCTCCGAAAAAAGGTGAAGGAAGCAGGCATGGACATTGCTGTTACGAATACAGCGATTTCCAATCTTCCATCAGATGCAGAAATCGTCATTACACAGGAAGAACTGACACCAAGGGCACGCCAAAAAGTGCCGAATGCATTCCATGTATCGGTTGATAACTTCCTATCAAGTCCGGAGTATGACAAGCTGATCAGCGCCCTCCAGTTCCCGGCTAACTCGGAACTGCATGAAATCGTTGAAGATGCTGAAGAAAATGTTCCTGACACCGTGGACGAAGAAATGGCTCACGATGACGATTTATTGCGTCCGGAAAATATTTTCCTGAACAAAGAATTTGCTGATAAGGATGAAGCAATCCGCTTCGCAGGAAGAGTGCTTGTCGATGCAGGCTATGTGGAAGAAAGCTATATTGAAGCGATGATTGAACGTGATAATATCACGTCCACTTATATGGGAAATGATGTAGCGATCCCGCATGGAACCGAAGAAGCCAAAAAAGCTGTGATCAAATCCGGCTTTACTGTTATCCAGGTGCCAAATGGAGTAGATTTCGATGGCCAAAAGGTCCGTCTGATCTTCGGAATAGCAGGCAAAGACGGCACACACCTTGAAATCCTATCAGGAATCGCGGTAACATGTTCTGACATGGATAATATCGAAAAATTGGCTGAGGCTGAATCGGCACAGACCATTATGGATATTATCGGCAAGAAATAAAAATAAAGATATTTCCGAATAGAAAAGCGTTATTATGCGCTTTTCTATTCAGTGTTTTTGTCACTAATTTTAGAAATGAGCTGATCTCATGTATATTACATCGAGGGAAAAAGCCATTATTGAATCTATTATAAAAACATCTGGTAAACACACGGCATTGTCGATTGCATCTTCGTTGAATGTCAGTGCGAGGACAATACAGAGGGATTTAAAGGCAGTAGAGAAAATCGTTAGTGAGTTCGATTTGAAGTTAACACGCAATGTAAATCAGGGCCTTGCTATTGAAGGGAAAAATGAGCAGATTTTCCGGCTGATACAGCATTTGACCAGCAGTGAACCGGTCGACCAGACTCCTCAGGAAAAGAAACTCCGCCTTCTTATAGCCATTCTAGAAGAAGATTTATACAAAACTCAGGTTCTGGCAAGCTACCTCGGCATCAGCACGGCAACCCTGTCAGCTTATCTGGATGAACTTGCCCAATGGCTATCCGTTTTCCAGGTGCAGCTTACCAGAAAACGGGGAGTCGGGGTAGAGCTTCACGGAGCAGAAGCAAACAAACGAAGAGCGCTCGCCCATTTTTTCCTCCAATATTTTCATGAAGAATTAATTGAGAAACTATTCTTGCTTGAAAAAAGGAAGCTGGGTGAAGAAAGGGTCCTTCATTACTTTGAACCGGACTATCTTTTCCACGTGAACAGTATTGTTCAGACTGTTTTTTCTGGTGCACCTGCCCGGTTTGCTGACAGCGGATATCTGGAGGTTGTGCTGCATGTATGCATTTCTCTGCAGCGGACTCTAAAAAAGCGTTTTGTGGATCAAAGTGATACCCTTCCTGAAAAGGAAGTTATAGCGGAATACGGTTTGATTCAGCAGGTAACAAGCAAGCTGGAACGAAAATTTGACTGCATTTTTTCAGAAGGGGATGTCCTTTACCTCGCACGAATACTTAAAGGGACCAAATTGAGCGGAGCCGAGGCTTTTCCATATGACAGCCTTGTGCTCGCCCAAATGATCAAAAACGTGATTAAATCTGTTTCGGAACAGCTGCATGTGGATTTGACCAAGGATTTTTCCTTATTCCAGGGACTGCTGGCCCATATGGAGCCATCCATATTCCGAATGAAACAGAATATGGAATCTTATAACCCGCTAAAAGAAGAAATTATGCGAAAATATCCGGTTCTGTTCATGGCTGTAAAAAAAAGCCTTGAAGAGGAATTTACAGACATTGATCAATTTTCCGATGACGAGATCGCGTTCATCGTCCTTCATTTTGGCTCAGCCCTGGTCATGCAGGAAGAGAATCTTTCCATTAAGGCGCTTGTCATTTGTCCGACGGGCATCGGCACATCCAAGATGCTAAAAAGCAGGCTGAAAAAAGAAGCAGCTGAGATTGATGTAATCGAAATCAAGTCGATGAAGGAAATATCAGAGGGTGCTGATTTGAAGGAATATGATTTAATTCTTTCTACAGTCAGACTTCCTTTTATAAATGCTGAGTACATATTGGTGAATCCGCTCTTAAGCGATGAAAATATACTCACCATAAAAAACTATTTGAAGAACAATATTGGAAGCCTGACCAAAGGAAAAGAATATCAGCCGGAGGATGGGATCAAACAGGCTGAACAGAGAAACCTTACTTTATCCGCAATGCTTGAGGAAGTAAGAGATATCCAGGAGAGCATCGAGTCTCTTATTCATAACTTTCGTTTTTACCGGATGGATGGAGGAGAAAGCCAGGAGCAGATTCTTGAGAGAATGCTTGGGATTGCCGAACGGGATCATTTGCTGGCGAATGCTGAAGATGTCCTGCAATCCTTAAGGGAGCGGGAACAAAAAGGCGGGCTTGGCATACCTGAAACCAATATGGCTCTCTTTCATGCCCGCAGTAAAAACGTCCATGAGCTTATTTTTCAGATTGCCCATCTTCCCGAGCCATGCATGGTGAAGGGGATGGACGGGAAAGATGTTCTTCTGAAAAACCTGCTGCTCATGCTGGCACCACTCGAGCTGAGCAGAAGTGAGCAGGAGATTTTAAGTTTAATCAGCACAAATATTATTGAGACAGAGGAAGCAATTCTAATTTTTTCTTCAGCTAATGAAGACATGATTTACAAGAAGCTGGAATTGATTTTTACGGAATATCTGCAGTCTCATTTTAAAATAAATCAGTAAAGGAATGATTCGATGAAACAAGCAGTGCATTTTGGAGCAGGGAACATTGGAAGAGGATTTATCGGGGCCCTATTTTCACAGTCAGGCTACCATGTAACTTTTGTGGATATTGCCGACGAAATCATTAATCAGCTGAACGAAGAAAAACAATATCAAGTGCTGCTGGCTGCAGACGAACAGGGATCCATGACCATTGAAAATGTTTCAGGATTGAATAACCTGAAACAGGAGAATGAAGTAATAGAGGCCATTAAGCAGGCTGATTTCTTAACAACAGCAATCGGCCCTAACATCCTTCCGCGGATTGCCCCATTAATTGCAAAAGGCCTGGCTGCAAGAGCAGAGGCAGGCATTAACGAGCAGCTTTATGTCATTGCATGTGAAAATCAGATTTCTGCGACTGACCTTTTAAAAGACTATATAATGGAGCATCTTGACAGCGATGTAAATCTAACCGGTGTTTCTTTCCTAAACTCCGCTGTAGACCGAATTGTCCCAATCCAAAACAACCACGGATCATTGGATGTTCTTGTTGAACCGTACCATGAATGGGTTGTGGAAACGACAGAAGACATTCCGCATATCGAAGGAATGAAAATTGTTCCGGAGCTCGCGCCTTTTATCGAAAGAAAACTGTTCACGGTTAACACTGGACACGCCGTCATTGCTTATTTCGGATACCTGGGCGGAAAAGAAACCATCGACCAGACACTTGCAGATGAAGAAATTTATAAGCAGGTTCAGGCAACACTCGGTGAAACAGGGGCCTATTTGATTCATCGATATGGTCTGAATCCTGACGAGCATCAAAAATATATTGATAAAATTATCGGCCGATTCCAAAATGCCCGCTTGAATGACGGTGTCACAAGAGTAGGACGTTCGCCGATAAGAAAGCTTGGCCCTGAAGACAGACTCGTTCGCCCGGCACTGCAGGCACAAAAAGCAGGCTTATCTTACACTAACCTCGCTAAAGCTATTGCTGCGGCACTATTGTTTGATAACAGGGAAGACGAAGAAGCGGTAAAGCTCCAGGAGATGATTCAAGACAACGGAGTACTGCTTGTGCTGAAAGAAGTATGCGGACTGGAAGAATCAGGCGAGCTTGCTACAGAAGTACTGAAACAGTATGAAGCATTGAAAAAATAAATTGGATTTAAGGCTGCTGAAATGGTTCGGCAGCCTTATTTTTTGTGGGATTTTCGGTGGGAATGAGTATGGAGAAAAACTGGTAGGCGATCTAGGCTTCCCTGATGGAGCTACTACGGCTCAAATCTTTAAAAAAGCGGAAGATCTAGGTTTGGGATTGTGTCCGCTTGAACTGGGGCCTTATTTGAGAGTGGAATATCTGGATCAGCCAGAGGATTATTCGGGGAATACTTTACAGCGGAATTCAAGCGCCATCTGGGTCTATCACAATAGCTCGGAGATACTGTGCGAAGATGATGATTTTCCAAAAGGCTACTATCTTAGACGAATAAACGGCGTGTTATGGCTGCGGGTATACATTGCAGATTATCTGCACGTTTGGAATCCTAATGATCATTTTATCTTTTGTCAAACTTAGAGCTAAGAGGGATCTCTTTTCGATTAACGGGCAGTATACCTTGTTGCGTATGTTCAAGATCAGCTGATAATTATGCAGCTTAAAATTCGATTATTAATTAAGAATGATGCCTTTTCCTTATTCAACGGGTGCTAATGTTAAAAGAAGGGGATCGCTTAAGCGATCCCTATTCTTAGATTATGGAAATAAAGAGATGGCCCAAATTTGGAATAAGAATAAAGAATTGAAGTAAGAAAACTGCAGTACTCTGCTGAGTTCCTTTTTACAAAAAATGATGTAAAACTTGTTTTACTATCTTAAGTCTTGCAGCGCTAGTGGACTGACCTCTTTCTAAGAAGTTCTTATTTTAGTTCCGGCCCTTTTCGATGGTTGGTTCCTTCTTGATAAGCGTAGGCCAGTTTAATCAATGTTGGCTCATCGAATTCTTTTCCTAGCAGCTCGAGCCCGACTGGAAGGCCGTTGTCACTGAAGCCAGCAGGAACCGTGATTGCAGGGAATCCTGAATAAGGACTTAAGCGATTAGCATTCCCTGCACCTTGGCTTTTGCCCACCTGTGCCGGTAAAGCACTCGAAGTTGGATAGAGTAGTGCATCAAGGTCATGTTCATTAAACGTTGCCATTAAGCTTTCCCTTGCCATTTTAGGACGATTGGTAACAATGTCTTGGTATTCCTCATCATTTTCCAAGGATTCTCTTTCATTTCGGGATTTTAATCCACTTTCCAAGCTTGGATGGAATTTCCCGCTATCTATAATATCTGATAATGTTCTTACTGGTGCATCCGGCCCAAGGCTAGCCAAATAATCATTTAACTGAAATTTAAATTCGTATCCGCTTAAGCTTGGATAAGAAAGAATTGGACTAAGCCTGGGAACGGTTACCTCGAACACTTCTGCTCCAAGTGCTTCCATGTCCGCAATCACTTGATCCATCACTTTATGGACTTTAGGATCAATCCCAAAAAGGTCGCGAATAACGCCTATCCGAGCTTTCTTTAATCCATTTTTCTTAAGATAATGAGTATAGGTTTTTGGAACTTTCCCGATACTGGCTTCAGTAGCTGGATCTGCTGGGTCATAGCCAGCAATTGCATCGAGCACGACAGCCACATCTTCAACCGTACGTCCCATCGGTCCGCCAACATCCTGTGATAGTGCAAGTGGAATGATTCCATCGCGGCTGGCAAGTCCCATAGTAGGGCGAAGTCCAACCAGGTTATTAAAGGACGAAGGTATTCGGATGGACCCGCCAGTGTCTGTCCCTAATCCGACAGCGGCAAAGTTGGAAGCTACCGCTGCTGCCGTACCACCGCTTGAACCACCTGGGTATCTTGTTAAATCATATGGATTATAGGTTTGTCCGCCAAGGGAACTAATTGTTTGGAATCCGAAAGCAAATTCATGTAGGTTTGCTTTCCCTAAGATGATAGCACCTTGATCTCTTAATCTTTTTGTTTGATAGGCATCATTTAGTGGGATGGAACCTTCAAGTGAAAGGGATCCTGCAGTAGTTTGCATATCATATGTATCATAGTTGTCTTTTAATATAACCGGAATTCCATGCAAGGGACCCCGAACTTTTCCAGCTTTACGCTCTTTATCTAGTTGTTTCGCTTCTTCTAATACATTTTCGTCAATTGTAATGATGGAGTTAATGCTGTCATCGTACTCCTCAATTCGGTTGAGATAGAATTGAACCAATTCCTCAGAGGCAAGCTCCCCCTTCTGCATCGCATGCTGCAATTCAAATATCGTCGCTTCCTCAATCTCAGCAGATAAAACTCTTTCAGCGACGGGGCTCGCTAAATTAGAAACAGCACCTGCTGGAGCTGCGTACAGCCCCAAAGCCATTACTAGAGCAGTGAAGAAAACTATAAATTTGTTATACCACTTTTCCATTTGGAACTCCTTTCATTTTTTTTGAATAATTTGAATATACCAATCTATAATTATACTGTATATAAGAGGAAGGTCATGAAAGACTAGGTTATATAGGGAATTAGAAGGATTCATTTTATTCCACTTGAACAGGCAGAAAAAATTCCGGTGCCTGGAACCGCCTTAAGTTTAGGTCCTTAATGATACATGTTGAAAAAATAGGTAGAATTAGGGGTATTCATCATTTAAAAGACAAGAATATTCACAGTTAGTGGATTTGATTAAACTAAATAACTGTACTCATGTGGCCATAGAGAGCGTGAGTGTTATTGGATGCCTATTGTGAATTTATTAGAAGCAGAGGATATCGCCCCTTTTTGCTGAATTCCTTATTCAACAAGAGGGGCAGGTTAGCACAAGAACCATTAACAATACAATGGGATTTTATAGTAAAATTTAACTTAGATATAAATAATCTCAGGAGGAGAAGTTGGTGATTTCAAATATCCTGTTTCCGTTATTATTATTAGCTATAATGTTAGATTTGGGATTTTTATTATTTAAAATTGTTAAGGTGTCGAAGAAATAAAGAAATTATTCACGGTCCTTGTTGAACTAACAGGTACTTTTGTTCAACCTCAGCTGCCAAACTAGGTGGTTTTTTTTGTAGAATAAAATGGGCAGGTTTATGGAAGAAGGATTTATAATTAAGAATGAAGAATACAATTCATCGTTAGGAGTGATAAGATGTTGAAATATCGTAGAGCAAACATGAACGATATTGAAAAAATGGTTGAGCTAAGAAAAAAACAATTAGTTGATGAGGGGTTAGAACCAAGTATTGATATTGATAAGGAACTATCAGTTTTCTTTAAAGATAAGTTAAGTGAGGGCAGGCTTATCCAATGGCTTGTAGAAGATGATGATGAAATTATAGCTTGTGGTGCAGTAATTTTTTATGATTTCCCACCCAGCTATACCAATAAAACTGGAAAAAAGGCATATATTGCAAATATGTACACTAACGAAAATTACCGAGGTCAAGGCATTGCAAAACATCTATTATCAAAATTAGTTGAAGAGGTCAAGTTATCTGGTATACCAAGAATCTGGCTTGGTGCATCAGATATGGGAAGACCTGTATATAAGAAGTTTGGGTTTAAGGAATCTGACGAATATTTAGAATTAAGTATTATTTAACAGCCCAGAAGGAAAGCAGGCAATGCTCAAATAAGCATTGCTTTTTCTTATTCGATAAAAGGGGCAGGTTTATTGAAGAAGGACTGATAGATTGTTTATGTCGAATATTAAATAATAGAATTCTTAAAAGGGTTTGGATTCACATTGATTTCCTTTCGTAGCATTGACCTATCAAAAGATTCAAAAACGATAATTAAGTTCAGAAGAGATTCATATGTAATCAGTTTTGGTGACGATAATTTATTTGGAGATAACGAAAGTTACCTAAAAAAGATTGAAGATAGGCTTGTGAAATTTCCAGGCGGTATTGTTCTTGTAGAAAACAATGGTAAACCAGAGGGGCAAGTTGAGTTCCAAATTAAGGCATTTGATAGCATGAGGGTTGGATATGTTAACTTATTTTACCTTATCCCAGAATATCGTGGTAAAGGGTATGGGTCTAACCTAATTGCGTATGCGGAACATTTCTTTCAAGAAAACAATATCATTGAGTATCAATTAAGGGTATCCACTACTAACAAAAGGCCAATACGGTTTTATAAAAAACAGGGCTTTAATTTTCTCAGGATAGAAGAGGAAGATACTGTTCCAAGAATTCGAATGCAAAAACGTATATCTCCACTTTTTTAACCAAGTGGCTGCAAGAGATAAAGATTAAGTGGGATCGACAGCTCTTTTTTATTCGACTAAAGGGTCATTTTAGTTGTATTAATGGGGGAAAAATGAAAATGCTTACTGCAATAATTCTGGCTTTTCTTGTCTGTGACATCGAAACATCAGTGGGAGCGGAGGGGAATATTCCACAAGGAGCACAAGAATTTGCTGATAAATTTTTCTATGAGATCGTCGCAGAGGAACTTCATGCGGAGCATTCAAACACATTCAATTTGAATCCCGACTCTGAAAATATTACTTTTGGGCCTCTATATGAACAATACCATGTTACTTCGGAATTTATTACAGAAAAGAATCCTGACCTGTCTAAAGGCATTGGTCCTTCTAATGAGTATTTGGCCGTAGTTTACCAAGACGGTAAGCCTGTAAACGTTATCGGCACCAATAAAAATGAAGCAGGACTATTCGAGCTCTCCACTTTTGGTTTCAGTTATGAATTAGCACAAAAGATGGGTAAGTTTAAAGGCGGGGAAATCATGCTCTTTGAAGGACCAGTAGATGCCTGGTATACCTTCAATGGGAAAAAATTAAAACCTTTAAATGATAATGCTAAAGAACTGATGAAAGAGAAAAATCTGTTGGCGAATATCAAAAAATAATACACAAAAGATACAAGTATGTAAATAACAACCCAGAAATGGGTGGAGGTTATGGGATGCAGGAGAACAACGGAAACAGTGATAATTTTGTTCTGTATTCCGTTATTGGTATTTTAGGCATTACGTCACTAGGTCTGTTTTTTTTCAGACATAGAAAGATAAAAAATAACCAAATGTAAAAAAACTAATGGAATGTCCGTCGCTCATTTCGGAATAATACGGTATTCTGGACAATTATTTGCTTTTTAAGATTGAAACGTTAAATAAGAACATCTTAAATAACCTCTACTGGCTTATATAATGCAATCTAAAATTTTTCAATATTTTAAACTTTTTCATACCATATTTCAAAAATATAAGCAATTAAGGCTATTGTAACAAAAATTAAAAATAAACTTAAATTACTTATTGTAAGGTGAGCCATTTTCCTTGCTTCAACAAATTTAAGTATCACCCAAGCACCAAATGTATCAATAACAATATTTGTTGCAAGGTATAACCAAAAGTTTCTGAATGTAAAATAAAAAATCCATATTGTAGTTATAAAGAATGCTCCGTACGCAAAGCTCACATTTGTTATGTATCCCCAGGGCACTATCGCTTCTTTGATTTGCCACAACTTATATGTATAGCCTATTTCATAGACGATGGTTACTAATAATGCAGTAAATATTGTTACTGGCATGTACCTTTTGATTCCTTCTTTTTTTAAAAAAAATAATGTTAACCATGGAATAATTAATAGTAACCATAATATCAGTTTATTGGACATTATATTCACACCACCTTATACTTCTATATTGCATTATTTGCAAAAAGTAGTGATTTAATGTATTACACCTTTGTTATTTAGTGACCATTAACTCTAATAAAATGTTAGTACAAAATTTACTTAATATAAATAAAAAAGTAACTCATTCAATTTTTCTTTATAAACATTTAGAGTGTAGAGTAGATTGTGAAAAAAGTACTTAAAGTAACGGGTACTTATATTCAAGATCAGCTGCTGAATCAGTCAGCTTTTTCTTATTTAACAAAAGGGGCAGGTTAGTTGAACAAGATGATTTATTTGGTTCAAGAAGGAATTATTTAAAGCTCGTAGAAAGTCTTAGTGTACAAGAATCATTGATAAGCTAAAAATCCAATTAAAAGGAGATTAAAGATGAAATTCTTGTGTTTTGGTTACCTTAGTCCAGAGAAAATGAATGTTCTCCCGAAAGGTGAAATCGAAGCTATTATGGGCGAATGTAGCCCCCACCTTCAGAAATTTTATTTTAGCGGTCAAGTGATTATGGATGTTGGTGTGGAAACGGAAGTCAAATCCATACGGCGTGAGAAAGGGAATATCAAGGTAACGGAAAACGCTTTAGTCGAGTTTGACGAGAGAATAGGTAGTGTGTTCCTAATAGAGGCTAATGATATGGAAGAAGCAATACGTATCGCATCTTTACATCCGACCACACAGTTGGATGCTGGAGAGGAATTAGGCTGGAGGATAGAAATTAGGACAGTACACTATTTCGAAAAGAGTGAGTAAAAGAACGTAACCTTGCATTCCTTAAACGAGGAATGCTTTTTCTTATTGAACAAACGGTGCAGTTTAGTTAAAGAAGAAAAATAAAAACCATCCTATAACGAATGGTTTTTATCATTATCAAAATCTCTTGATGTACTAGAGTGTCTTAATATGGGATCTATCACTTTTTTAGTAAGTGGCATGAAATAACTGAGTATTCCTCCCCCTAGACAAACAGTTAATAAAGTTCCAATTCCAATTGGTCCATTAAAAATGACTGCCATTATCAAGAACACGAGATAAATGATTGTTCTCGAAAAAAATATACTTATTTTAGATAATTCTTGTATTACTAATGTTAAACGGTCTACTGGAATCGGTGCAAAATTTGTGTGTAAATAAGTTGCAGTACCTAATCCTATAAGAATTAAGCCAATTCCAAAACAAATAAGTTTGCTGTACCATAGTTCAGGTGTTATTAAAAAGTGCAATAAAAAAAGCCACATATCAAGACCGATGCCCGTTATAAATGCCGTTAACAACCCCAAAAATTCAGGTCTTTTTCTTTTTAAAAATGAATTACAACATATTAATATTATAGCTAGTATTATCTCCCAACTTCCCACAGTTAGCCCAATATTTATGGACAGCCCTACTAAAAGTGCATCGAAAGGTGTAGTTCCAATATCTGATAGTATTGTGAAAGAAATACCAAGTGTTAATATTAGAATTCCTATTACATAAAAAACATATTTCAATTTATTCTACCTCTTTTTTGTTATTTTTGTTGCAAATACAACAAATTCGCCTTAAAATCAATATATGTTATTTTTATTGTATTTGCAACAAAAATATAGAAGGAGGGGCAACCATGAGAGAAATACTTCGTGAAATTGGAATGATAGCAAGAGCATTAGATTCTATAAGTAATATAGAATTTAAAGAATATGACCTTACCAAAGGGCAGTATTTGTATGTGGTGCGAATATGTGAAAATCCAGGAATCATTCAAGAAAAGTTAGCTGAGCTTATTAAAGTAGATCGAACCACAGCAGCTCGTGCTATAAAGAAACTTGAAATGAATGGCTTTATTGAAAAAAAAGAAGATGAAAATAACAAAAAGATAAAAAGACTCTTTCCAGCAGAGAAAGGAAAAAATGTTTTTTCTTTTATAAAAAGTGAAAATGAGCACTCGAACAGTATTGCTTTAGACGGATTTTCAGAACAAGAAACAGAAACCATTTTCAAACTTCTTCAAAGAGTAAGAAAAAATATAGAAAAAGACTGGGAATTTGTAAAGAAGGGAAACAAGAGAAATTATTGATTATATAAAGGGGAGACATATAGATGACTGTCAAAATAAAAAAATGCAACCGTGAGGATTTACAAAAACTCCAAGAAATTAGTATTGAAACATTCAATGATACATTTAAAGATCAGAATTCAGCTGAAAATATGAAAACCTACCTAGAAAAAGCTTTTAATTCCAAACAGCTGGAAATGGAATTGTCTAATATCTCTTCAGAATTCTTTTTTGTTTATTTTGATAATGAAGTCACTGGATATTTAAAGGTTAATACCAATGATGCTCAATCTGAAGAAATGGGTGAGGACTCACTTGAAATAGAGAGGATTTATATAAAGAACAACTTTCAAAAACATGGGCTTGGTAAATACCTACTAAATAAAGCTATTGAAGTTGCGGTGGAACATAATAAACAGAAAATCTGGTTAGGCGTATGGGAAAGAAATGAAAATGCGATTGCATTTTATAAAAAAATGGGATTTGTTCAAACAGGAGCTCACTCTTTTTATATGGGTGATGAAGAACAAGTGGACTTAATAATGACCAAATCACTCCTATAACTTTTTGTATAGTGAAAGATGTGACAACGGCTAAAGGGTAGATACGTTAAAAACTTACTGTAGATATTGCTTCCGCAAAGATTGAAACCTGGCACTTTTATTATCTTTTACTTACGTTGAATACGGTGGGTTTTCATACTGTAGATAAAAAGTAGTTTAGCTTTATACGAGAAATAAATAGAGGATGCAGCATAAAACTGCATCCTCTAAGCTTACTCCAGTATTCCTTGTAGTTGTAGGGTTATAAAATGTATGTTTTTTATGACCAAGCCTTTTTTAAAAGCTTTACGCCTAACTGAATTTCTTCACAAGAAAGATTACTGAATCCAAGTTTAATAATTGGATCATCATAATGATTTTTTATGAAATAAATTGAGGTAGGATACACTTTTACACCAAAATCGGAAGCACGCTCGATTAGCCATTCCTCTGAATGTTTAAGATGTATCTTAGCTAATAAGTACAAACCAGATTGCTTCCCAATAATGGATATATTTTGTTTGAATTGGTTTTTTAATTCTGAAACTATGCACTGCATTTTTTTCTTATAAACATGGCGCATACGTTTAATATGGCGGTTCCATTCTCCCTCTTCCATAAATTTAGCCATTGTGAGTTGGTTAAGAAGGGAAGTGGTACATTCAAAATTCTGAAATTGGTATTTATAACGGTTTAAAAGCAGCTGTGGCAGCACCATATAACTTAAACGGATTCCTGGAAGAAAGGACTTTGAGAAATTCCCTAGATAAATAACTCTTGTTGAATCAATCGATGCAAGTGCTGGAAATGGTTGTTGCGTATAGCGAAATTCACTATCATAATCGTCTTCGATAATATATCCATGCCTCTTGTTAGCCCAATGAATAAGCATTTGCCTTTGTTGAATGGACATGCTCACACCAAGAGGGCTCTGATGGGAGGGGGTTACATAGATTAACCGTGATCTCATTTGTTCTAATTTTGAAAAATTAGCACCTGTTTCATGAACTGGTAAAGTCTCAATCGTGAAACGATGAAACCGAAGAGCTTCTCTAGCTCCATCATACCCTGGGTCCTCTACGATAATCCGAGAGAAATCATCCTTCAGAATTTGTCCAAGGTTGATCAGCATTTGTTGGGTACTACTGCCGATTATAATGGCATCCGCTTCTGTTTTCACCCCTCGTGAATGAAATAAGTACGTGGCGATCTGTTCACGTAGGCACATTTCACCAAAGGGTTCTCCGTATTGGAAACTTTCCTGTAATGTTAACACATTATTGGCTATTCTCCTCCAAATTTTCAAGGGGAAATTTGTTTGATCTACGGCACCTGCACGGAAATCAATTTTGCCTGGTGTTACCGACTCTTTATGCTTTTTAAGAGGGGGAATTAAAGCATCTTGAAATAAAAGCGGTTCTATTTCATTTACAAAGTACCCTTTACGCCCCTCACCACGAATATAGCCTTCAGCGACAAGCTGTTCATATGCCATCAAAGTCGTATTGCGGCTGACTTGAAGGGAGTCTGCAAGTTGGCGAATGGATGGCAATGGATCATTAGGATGTATGTCGCCACGCTCAATAAAAGACTTAAACTGCTCGTATATTTGCTTGTATTTTGGGGAGTCCTCCTTCAAAACAAAAATAGTATTTTTCATTTAAAACCACCTTTGACATGTTTAATTGTTTATAATTGTACCTTTTTAGATGTCAATTTACATTGTACAATATCTCATATTGAATCTTTATTTTCAAATCCAAATAACACTATTAACAAAGGATTAATCAAGGAGGAGCTAAATCATGTTTATACCTAAAGATTTTCAACTCAATGATGAAGAAATGATTTATGATTTTATCGAAAAGTACAGCTTTGCTACTTTATTTTCTCAGCACAATGGAGAACCATACGCCACCCATCTTCCACTCACACTAAATAAAGGCGAAAGTGCTTTATATGGTCATTTTGCTCGCCCGAACGAACAATGGAAGGATATAAAAAAACAGCAAGTTCTTGTTGTTTTCCAAGGTCCTCACTGTTATATTTCTCCTTCTTGGTACGAAACAATGAAGGCAGTACCTACTTGGAATTATGTATCTATCCATTTATATGGAAAGATGGAGACTGTCGAAGATCCAAAAGTAATATTCAATTCTTTAAATGACATGGTAAAAAAATATGAAAGCTCGGATAGCCCGTACAATTTAAGTGATGTAGACCCTAGTTTAATCGAAGGAATGAGTAAAGGAATTGTAGCGTTTAAAATAAATATCTCAAAAATCGAAGCAAAAGCTAAATTAAGTCAAAATCACTCAGTCGAACGACAACAGTTAGTGATAAAACAGCTTGAAAACTCTGCTGAAAAAAATAATTTACAAATAGCATCTCTCATGAAAAAAAACCTCAAAGAATTTAGGTAAGGTAATCTTTAACGAATGGAAGTATGGTATAAATGGCAACTTTTATTTTATTTGTTTTGGTGTTATTTCTAACACCAGGTCCTGCTGTATTTTTAACAATTTCAAAAACAGTTACAGGTGGGAAGAAAAATGGGATTGTCACTGGACTGGGTATTGCTCTTGGTGACTTAATACATACCTGTGCGTCTGTACTTGGTCTTTCTGCTATTTTAATGACATCTGCACTTGCTTTTGAAATAGTTAAATATTTGGGTGCAGCTTACTTAATATATTTAGGGATAATTATTTTGATTAAGAAATCAAAAGAGATCAAGAAACCTTTTGTAAAGAATGTAAAAACCAGTGGATCGTTTCGTCAGGCTCTGTTTATTGAATTACTAAACCCTAAAACTTCATTATTCTTTTTAGCTTTATTACCACAATTTGTGCGAAGTAACGGTACTCCCGTAACAACTCAACTTTTAATACTTGGGATAACTTTTGTGTTAATGTCTATACTCTATACTACTCTCTTATCGTTAATTACAAGTGTAGTTGGTAACAAGCTACCCTTTAAATCTACTAAGAGTTCAAAGTGGTTTGGGAAAGCCGTAGGAATGCTTTATATTGGTTTGGGATTAAGATTAGCTCTACAAACACAAGAATAATAATCGAATTTTCCCCTTTTTGTTTTAGCTATGAGTGCTTTTGTTAAGATTGTGAAGAAATACACTTAAAGTAACGGGTGCGTTAGTTGAATAAGAAATCAAAATATGATCACACATTTTAGATATATCTATTATGTGTGGTTCTTTTAATATCAAGCAATGTATTCCTCTAACCTTAATATAACATTGGTTATACCCGTATATGCGAGATAATGACAATGATGGTATGGTAGGAGAGTAAGCATCTAAAACTTTGAGGAAAAATATATGAACGAAAGAACAATTTCCTCTTTGGTCGATTTAAAACAATTTGCGAATAAATGTCTGTACAGGAACAACTGAAGTTAATGGTCGTATCATCTGATTTTATATGGTGAAAGTTATTTTTAACTAACGAGGATTTTGATTCAATAAGATGAACCACTCAATAACAATAAGCTTGGGATATCTTATCTTAGGGTAACAACCTTTAAATGTATGTAAATAAAAAGACCAAACAATTTATATATAAAATATGTTTGGTCTTTTTTGATATGATTTGTTCGCAACGATTTTGGTTTTATCTTGTCTTACTCAACTAACGGGCAGTTTTGCAGAATAGAATGGAAGGGATTTTTGTGGAATAGTAGAATATTTCATTTAGGACGGGCAGTTTAGATTAGCAATCCATAAGAAACAACCCAAGCTGAAATGTCCTAAAATGGTTAATTTAAATATCCTTCATGAACAAAGGAGAACTGAAAATGAGAAAACTCGTTCTGTTTTTGCACGCATCGCTTGACGGTTTTGTAGAAGGGCCGAACGGTGAAATGGACATTGGCTGGGTTTCCTACGATTCTGATTTGGAGAAACACGCGAAAGAAATTCTGAGTAGTGCCGACTCTGTCATTTGGGGACGTGGGACTTATCAGATGATGCACAGTTACTGGCCATCTGTGCCTTCGAACCCATCAGCTTCCCAGCATGAACGGAATCATGCAGAGTGGATCGAAAAGACAGCCAAAATCGTTTTTTCCACGAGGCTGGAAAAAGTCGAATGGAATAATTCCAGACTGGTGAAAGAAGATGTCGAGGAAGAGATCAAGAACCTCAAACAGCAGCCAGGCAAGGATATGGTCATCCTCGGCAGTCCTAGGTTCGCACACCACCTTATGCAGCTTGATTTAATTGATGAGTATAAAATTACGGTCTCTCCCATCCTGATCGGCAGCGGATTGCCGTTATTCCAAGGTCTCAAGGAGAAGATCAATCTTAAACTTATCGAAAACAAGACCTTTGATTCTGGAGCCATAGGTCTCGTTTACCAGACGGTTAGATGACCTTGTCTCCTAAAGTAGAATACGCTAACGGATAAGTTAGTTCAACAAGCTAAAGGCAGCAATCATGATCATTATTTTGATCTTCAGCTATCGGGCGCGATTGTTGAAGAAAACTTAGATTTTTAAACGACTTTATTGTTATATTTTTTAGTGTAGTGAAGTATCTTACATCAAAATTAAGCAACTATATTTTTAACCCCGTCCTTACTTAGAACGGGGTTATGCTTGTTTGAGGTTTTAAAATTAAATAACTTTATTGTCACTTTACATATTGCAGTAACTGCATTTGTTACTAATGATGAAAATGAGGTCTTATTAACAAAAGTTCAATGGAGACTAGATACTTGGGAATTGCCTGGTGGACAAGTAGAAGAGGAAGAAGCGCTTGATAAGGCTGTCGCAAGAGAGGTTTTAAAAGAAACAGGATTGGTTACCAAACCAATTGGTATTACAGGAGTTTATTATAATTCGACAAAACAAAATTTAGTAGTAGTTTTTAAAGCTAAATACATCACTGGAGAAATAAAAGTTCCACCTGAAGAGATTAACGAAGCCAAATTTGTCGAATTAAATGAAAAAAATATTAACCAGAATATAACACGCCCCCATATGCAATCAAGGGTACTGGATGCAATGAATGCAAAGAATACAATTCCTTATGAAACTTGGGAAGTCAGTCCTTATAACCTAGTAGGTAGATTAATCTAATTTAAGTAACCGGGGTTATATTCAAGCTCAGCTGCTAAATCAGGCATAAGCAAGGATCAGCAATGATTATTTTAGGTATAATAAGCGGAATTGTTGGCTGGCTTTTAGGGATATTTGTCAGTAATAACTTAATGTAGGGTATAGCACCCGTCAATAAATAGTTTGTAACGAGGGGGTTAATCCAGATAGGATTAACTTTATTTTTGGGCAGGTTAGTGGTATAAGAGGAGCATTATTTAATAAAGTAGATGTTTCAGTATTTACCACCGTTAATATCCTTTGAGTATATTAAATAAGAGTAGGACATTGCCTACCCTTGAATTTTAAAAGATTATTTTTTTGTTATAATTGTACAACTAAATGCTTGTATTTTTCTTCAATTATAGTTATAGGATCTTTGCCGTTATTTAGAAGATTTAACATTTGTAACATATCATCTTGGTCAAGGACAAGAATCTCTATTCCCTGTCTTCCTAGCAAATCAACAAAATATCCCTCTGCAATATCTTTTAAACCATGTCTGGAAAGGATAATTCCAAAGTTTCTAAAAGATGGAGTTTCTTTTATATAATTCTGAAATGTATCTAAGTCATTAACACTTAATTTCCCAGAGTAATTTTTCGCATCAAACAGCAAATTTTCTGCATTTCGTTGTTCTAGTTTTTTAAGAAAATATTGTTTGGGTTTTTGTTATGCAATATAAAATCCCTTATTCTAATGCCCTTTTTATTTGGAACTTGTTCTTTAAGTTCAAATTCCTCATAAAAATTTGAGAAACAAACTTTTAAAAACCTTTCAGTATATTCTTCTAAAACAGGACCATCTGATTCAGGTAAATTCAGTAACTCTATTTGCATATCGTATATAGCATTATGGCCCGTTTTGTTTACTATATTAAAGATTGCAAATATCTCATTACTGTCTAATTGCGTTACTACTTTGTAGAAGTTCATATCATCAATAAATCCTTGAGTGAAAAGCTGTGCCATTAATCATTAATACCAATGATTTGATCAAAGCCGACATAGTGGTCTTTTAAGTTTTCCGATGTTGAATTTGTGATAATAACTTTTATATTACCCTCAGTGTCGTCTTTAATAGTATCGGCATCTAATGATTTTTTCATTGGAAATATTAGATTTATATGTCTTGTTGTAAAGGGATGCATATCACTTCCAAAATTCCAATTATAAAGCACAAGTTTTTTATAAATACCAAAATCCTGCATCTTCAAACCAGGATGAATTCTTTTGTACATAGAATAAAAATAATTAGCTATATTTTGGTTGGTTGCTATTTTTATAACCTCTTTTATAAAGTGTGCCTTTAAATTTTGTATTATTTGAATCAGAATATAATCCGTATCATTTTTAACAACCTTAATTTCTTCATCAACATTGCCAATTTGCAATTCATCATTAGATATTCCAGTTGTCAAAGTAACCTTAAATCTTATCTCTTTATGATTACAATCTTTCATAAATTCTTCATCAAATAGTAATAAAAGTTTTAATGAAGAAAAGTAGTCTTTCCATTTTTTTGAATTGATTTTTGATATAATCATTTGTTTTAATCCAGTAAAGCAAGGAATAATATCTTCATCAAAAGCATTTGTTATGTGTACTATCTCCATAAAAATTCTCCCTATCTCTTTTATTTTTACATCCATTATAATATTGCATTTTTTGTAATACTTTCACTATTTTTTGAATTATGTATATATCTAGAACAATTGTATATTGATATCTGAAGCGTAGCGCTTGGCACTCTGCGATTGTTCATCCTTTCTTATACATTTTACTCGAAGTTCCTCCAAAAGCTAATTCACAGATATGAACCTATTTCCAATAAGCACGTACTTGTTACGCTATAAGATTGTGCAAAATTGTACTTAAATATCAGCTGCCGAGTAAGGCAGCTTTTTCTTAGTCAACAGAAGGGGCAGTTTAGTTGAATAAGGGTTCATAAAAATAAGAAGGGAAATAACCGCCCTTTGTAGTATTTACGAAGTAACAAAACTGAAAGGATGAAGCAATGAGACAGGTTATTGCAATGGGTGGCGGAGGCTTTTCTATGGAGCCAGATAACCTTCTACTTGATAAATATATACTAGCCCAATCCAAGAAAGATTCACCAAAAGTATGTTTTGTTCCAACTGCTAGTGGAGACCAAACAAATTATATTGAAAGATTTTATAAGGCATTTAATACTCTTCCTTGCCAACCATCTCATTTATCATTATTTAAGCCGGAATTTACTGACTTAGAAAGTTATATTCTTGAGCAAGATGTAATCTATGTCGGTGGAGGCAATACCAGAAATATGCTTGTTTTATGGAAAGAATGGGGTTTAGATCACTATTTGGAAAAGGCTTATAAAAAAGGGGTTATACTTGCAGGCATAAGTGCTGGTTCGATTTGTTGGTTCGAAGAAGGATTAACTGACCCATTGAATGCTCCTTTGTTTAAATTGGATTGTTTAGGTTTTCTAAAGGGAAGCAACTGTCCCCACTATGATGGTGAGAACAAAAGAAAGCCTTCGTATCACAAATTAATCAAAGAAGGAAAAATAAAAGAAGGTTATGCAGTTGATGACGGTGTGGCTCTCCACTTTATAAATGAAACATTAACTTCTCCTGTTAGTTCCAGACCAATAGCAAAGGCATACTTTGTTAAATGTATTGATAGAGAAATTATTGAAAACGAGGTTAATACAATTTACTTAGGCAATTTATAAGGTCGTCCACCTTGTTGAAATACTGGGTGCAAGAGTTTAAGAGCAGGCTGTAATCAGCCGGCAATTTCATTGTTTAACTATAGGGCAGTTTAGTTTAAAAAGGGATATTAATGTCTTTAGAATAAAAATGTTTTTTAGACATATTGAAGGGGTGAAGGCGTGTGGAGAATATAATTAATGGAGTAAATCACTGGATACAAACATTACCGAAGGTATATAACTCAATGTCAAAAATAGAAATATCAAAACGCCCATTACCAAATAAATGGTCAAAAAAAGAGGTTTTAGGACATCTATGCGACTCTGCAATAAATAATATTAATAGGTTTATAAAGATTCAGTACGAAGAACAACCATTTGTTATCCAATCATATAATCAAAACCAATGGGTCATACTTCAGAATTATCAAGAAAGACCACTTGATGAGATATTGAACCTTTTTTTAGTATTAAATAAGCAAATCATAAATATTATATCGAATATACCAAAAGAGAGATTATCAAATCTTTGTGATATAGGAAATAATCAACAAGAAACATTAGAGTGGCTCATAAAAGATTATCTTAAACATATGGAACATCATATTAACAACCAAATCCTTATTAATAATAATGCCTAATATTAATACTGCTTCTTTAACTAACAGGTGCAAGAGTTGAAGGTCCAATGGGGGTCGGCAGCTCTTTTTTCTTATTCGACTAACGGGGCAGGTTAGCATTCCTGTAGATCGTTATTTCTGAGCTTTGAAAAAAATAGGGCTCCTCAGTAAGATATGAGTAAGACACGACTCTAACTCAAACTTAGGAGGAA